>CAWFLC010000001.1:0-280000 GCA_963816625.1 uncultured Actinomycetota bacterium
CGCCGGCCGGGGACAGACACAGACCACTGTTCACGTTCAGCAGGAAGTAGCCGTTGCCGTTCCAGACCACGTTCCACAATCGTGACGGGTCGTCGTCACAGTTGTACAGAACGACCTTGGTGTTGATCGTGTTGCCGCGACCGGCCGGCGAGAGGCACAGATAGTGGGTCAGGTCCTGCAGCCATTCTGTGGTCCCGTCGGGACGGGGGTGCACGAACCAGCCATTGTTCGGATTGCTGTCGCAGTACCACTGGACGGTCGCGACGTTGATCGAGAAGTTGTGCCCAGCGCTGGTCAGACACAGGTTGCTGGTTGCGCCGTGGAAATGCGTCGGCACCGGAACGTACTCGTCGGCTATGGCGGCCCGCGGCGCAGCGGCCAGCAGGAACGTCGAGATGAGTACGGCGGTCGCACCGGCGCGGCGGACCGAACGGGCTCGCCGATACCTCGCGGCGAGTTCGCGTATGGAACCGACTGTCCGCATCCGGGTTCTCCAAACCGTGGGACTGCGACGGTACCGTCCGGCCGCAACAGCGGTCAGGAGTGTCCAGGTAGCTTTCGGTGTCCAGGTACGCTGAGCGTAGGGCGTTCACACAGGCAACATGATCGGTGCCCGGATGGACCGTCACGCCGCCACCCGCCGGCTCAAGCACCTGGCCAGCGCGGCTGCCGGCTCGGAGCTGAGGTGCAACTTCGGGCCAGGGTTGCGCAATCCCGGAAGGATGGCGACCCCAGCCAGCCTAGCGTCGGGTGCCGCGCCCGGCGAGGGGAACGCCGTGGAACGCCTTACCGGATGAGGCACGAGGACTGTGCTCAGGCCGGAGGGGGACAGAGTGTTCAAGCGTTTCAAGCGGGCGTTCGCCGTCGTCATCGCAACCGCGGCCGCGGTTGCGATGACGTACCCGGCGTGCTTTCGCGTCCGACGACAACATCACGATTCCGATCAATCGCATCGAGGCGAACGGCGCCAAGACAGCCGCGATGACCGGCAGCGTCGCCATGTACTCCGGTGACTGCTTGATGAACGTTCCGTCGTTCGTCAGCGTCAGCCCACCGACCGCGGCCGGCAACATCCTGATCCAGTGGGAGGCTGGGAATACACCAGGCACACCAACAACGCGGACATCTGGAACCTGTACCTCAACTTCTTGGACGCGTCCGGCAACCTCGTGGGTCCCGGTGGCTGCGGTGGAGCCGCACCTGCGAAATGCTCACCGTCGACCCACCAAAGCGGATCGTCTGGCGCACCATCGCCACCCCACTGTTCGTCGACAGCACCGAATGGAGCATCCACCTCGAACCGGCCGTCGCCGGAACCCGCATCGTGCAGGAGTACCGGCTGACCCGGTGTCCACGATGGTGGGAGTGGATCGCCCATCCGGCTGATCCCGGGTCACATCGACCGTACCGCCGCGCCGACCGACGACCTGCGCCGAATCGGCGCCGTCGCCGAAGCCGACACACCTGCCGCAGACCCGGGACCGACCCGATGACCCCGCCACCCCAGTGCGGGCACCCTCATCGTCGGCGGCTCGGTCATCTTCCTGCTCGGCGCCGCCATCGGCGTCCCCACAGTGTTCCTGCAACGCCACCCCGACGCCCGCCTCCGCCTGCTCCAGGACAATCAGACCAGCTGGCGGATCGCCCAGCCGCTGTACGGGCTGGGGCCGCTGCTGGTCGCGGCGGGCGTCGGCGTACTTGTCACCGGAGCGTCAAGCCAGGCAGCGCGCACGGCCGTCACGGCCGCCGCACTCGCCCTCACCGCCCGCGCCATCGCGTGGACGTGGTCGGTCTACCAGCGGGCGACACGGGTAGCCGAGTTCGCGCACGGAACGCTGCCCCGATGGCCGTTCGCAACCTACATCCTGCTGACGATCGGCGGTGTGGCACTGCTGGCCGTCGGACTGCTCGCCGACCACACCTCACCGCGCTCGCCTGGGCGAGCATCGTCGCCGACCTCACGTTCCTGGCCGCATACCTGTCATTCTCCGACCTCCCACCATTCGTGTTCTACCTACTCTTTCCCGCGATCGCCGTGGTGCTCTGATGAACCCTCCGGCCAGATCACGATCATGAGTGACTCCGCCAAGATCACGTATGCGGACATCGGCATGAGCGCGCATGCGCCGGAACTCGGTGCCTGCCAGCGACGCCTCCTTGTAGCCGACTCGGCCAGGTGGAGATGTTGGGTCGCTGGTTGGTCACGGCTGATCTTCGACAGGTGCTGCGGTTTGATAGCCCGGGCGTGTCGTGGGCTGCCTGTCGTGTCGGGTTTTATTCGGTGCGGTTGGCTGCGCAGACACGCCATCGGTCTTCGTGTCGCACCGTGAAACGCCATTGCTGCAGCGAACGCGATGACTGCCCGCTGGTGGGGGGTGTGCTGATATGCAGCGTCGCGGCGATGTCGGTGGTGTCGGCCGTGTTGTCGTGGCTGGAGACATCCAGGTCGGAGATCGACACTTGCAGTGGCACGTGGAAGCGCGCTTCGCGGTCGATGAGGTCGCTAAACGCCGCGTCGAGTGGCTCAAGCCGCGGTGAGCTGCACAGCAGCGTCCGGGCGCGCGGCTCGTCGCGGTCGGTGAACCTGGTCTGGATCTACTGGTGAAGGGCGGCAGCCGGACTGTCTGGATCGCTGCTCGCCGCCGCGGTGGGTGGCGTTGGTGTCGCCGGTGCCGTGGCCGCTGCCGCAGATGCCGTGGGGCGAGTATCCGGCTGCCCTGTGCAGGCCGCGGTGACGGTGGTGATCGCCGCGAGTGCCAGCACCGCAAGGCTGATGGAGCCGCCGTGACGCGTTCGTGCGGGGACTGACGGCTGCGCCGTCGCCCGTGGTGGCTGTCAACGGCGCCCGAAAATTGACCCCCTTTCGACGGCTGAAAACTGACCCCCTACTCGGTATGGCCTTGCTGGCTGTGGCCGGCTCGTGCTGGTATTCGGCCCGTCGTAGCGGTCGCCGAGGTGGTGGCCGGCGGTTCGGTCTGGGAGGGTGATCGTCGATGGCTGGGGATGAGCTGGTTCACCTGGGGTTGGTTCGGCGACGGCTGCTGCGGCGGGCCGCCGGTGTCCTGGTGCTCGTCTTGGACGAGCATCGTGAGCTGCCGGTGTTGACGTGGACGGTCACTCCGGACGTGCTGCAGGCTCACGCCGACGTCTGCGATCTCGACCCTGGCCGCGACCGGCGGGTCTTCAACGCGTGGGCGCAGGCGCTGCCGGCCAGCGAGGGTCGTGATCCGGCGCCGGTCCTCGACGACGCGGGCGTGACGCGCCTGCGCGCGGTCCGTCGCGTCAACGGGGTGCCGGTCGTGCTGACCGCCGCCGTGCACCCGTTCTGAGGGTGGCTGGTCAGGTGTCGTGTCTTGGCGGCGGGGACGCGGCCCAGGTCGCGGTTGCGTAGTCGGTAGCTGTCGCCTTTGAGGGAGATGACCTCGGCGTGGTGCACGAGCCGGTCGATCATCGCGGCGGCGACCACGTCGTCGCCGAAGACCTCGCCCCAGCGGCCGAAGGGTTTGTTGCTGGTGACGATGAGGCTGGCTCGTTCGTAGCGGGCGGAGACGAGTTGGAAGAACACGTTGGCCGCTTCGGCTTCGAACGGGATGTAGCCGACCTCATCAATGATCACCAATGGGGTGCGGCCGAGTTTGGTGATCTCGGCCTGGAGCCGGCCTTGGTGGTGGGCGGCGACGAGCCGGGCGACCCACTCGGCGGCGGTGGCGAACGCGACCCGGTGCCCGGCCTGGCAGGCCCGGATGCCCAGGCCGATGGCCAGCATCGTCTTGCCCGTGCCGGGCGGGCCGAGGAAGATCGCGTTCTCCTTGGCGGTGATGAAGTCCAGCGTGCCCAGGTGGGCGATGGTCTCGCGTTTGAGCGAGCGTTGGTGGTCGAAGTCGAACTCCTCCAAGGATTTGCGGGCCGGGAACCGCGCGGCGCGGATGCGTCCTTCCCCGCCGTGGGAGTCACGGGCGGACACCTCGCGTTGCAGGCAGGCGGCCAGGAACTGCTCGTGGGTCCAGCTCTCCGCCCGGGCCCGGTCGGCCAGACGGGTCACGCTGTCGCGCAGGGTGGGGGCCTTCAACGCCCGGGTCAGGAAGGCGATCTCGGACAGCGTCTGCTCCTGGGTCGGCCCGGCCGACGCTGGCCGTGGTTGTCCTGGTGGCCATCACGCCGCCTGTCCCTCGTCGTCGCCCAGCCCGAAGGCCCGGTCGTAGGCGGACAGGTCGCGTTCCTGCACCTCGTCCACCGCGGGACCGCGCCCGGACGCGCTGCGATTCTGGAATGCCTGGCGCATGACGTCGGCCGCCTTGCGGTGCTCGGGGTCGGTGATGGTCTGCTGCCGGGCCCAGCAGCGCTCGTGTTCGCCGACCAGCACTCCGCCGCGGCGGATGCGCACCGTGTCCAGATCGGCGATCACCTCGACGCGCTGCCCGATCGCGCGACGGGTGCACCGAGTAGTCGCAGGTGTCCAGCCGCACGTAGTAGTCCCGGGGCAGCACGAGGCTGTTGCGCCAGCCGATCGTCGCCGTGTCGATCGGCGGCAGCGGGCCCATCGCCGCCCGGTCCGCGCCGACCCGGTCGTTGGCCGAGGCGCCCTGCAGCTGGCGTCGCTTGCGGGCGTTGGCGCGGGCCAGGAACCCGGCCAGCTGGGCGTTGAAGTCGGCCGGACCGGTGAACCGGCGCCCCGGCAGGAACGAGGTCTCGAAGAAGCCGTTGTTGCGCTCCGTCAGCCCCTTCGTCTCCGGATCGTTCGGCTTGCAGACGTAGAACCGGGTGCCCAGCATCCCCCGCAGCGCGGTGAACTGCGGCGTCAGTTTCGGGTTCGGCCCGCCATAACGGCCCACGCCGCCCTCGCCGTCCCAGACCAGCAGCTTGGGCACGCCACCGAGCTGACCCAGCACGGCCCACTGGCCCAGCACCAGGTCCTCGGCGTTGCGGGTCGGGATCATCGTCGCCGCCAGGAACCGCGAGTACCCGGCGGTCAGCACCAGCACCGGCGGGACGGTCTTGCCGATCCCGACCTGGCCGTACCCCAACGGGATCTGCGCCGGCGGGAACCACAGGTCACACTGCCCCACCTCGCCCGGGTCATACGTCGTGCGCGAGGCCGGGTCCTGCGGCGCGTACACCGGCCGGAGCAGCCGAACCCGCTCCTTGAGCACCGTCAACGACCGGTCCCAGCCGATCCGCTCCGCGATCACCGTCGCCGGCATCTGCGGGAACTCCTTGAGCAGATCCCGGATCCGCGGCTCCACCTCGTCCACAATGGACCCCGACCCCGCCCGCACATACCGCGGCGGCTGCACCGAACGCACCGCGTTACGCACCGTGTTCCTGGCCAGACACAACTTCTTCGCGATCGCCTTGATCGACATCCGCTCCGCCAGGTACAGCCGGCGGATCTCCGCCCAGTCCTCCACGTTGATGGTGGTCGGCGAGTCGACGCACGCGGTCGAGGTGGCCCGCCGGGTCGCCGAGAGCCTGCGGCTGGAGGACGACCGTATCCTGTTCGCCGGGCGCAACGCCGCGGCGGCTGGGATCGACGCCCGCCGGCGCATCACCGGCGCACACGACGCCCGGCTGTGGGCCAAGAAGCTGCGGAAGGCCGACACACCGAGCGTGGTGGCGGTCGAGGCGGCGCTGGACGAGTCGGCCTGGGCTGCGTCCATTGTGGAGGCTGTCCGGCCGGTTGCCGTCTGGGTCGTGGTCGACGCCAGCCGCAAGACCTCCGACGTCGCGCACCAGTTGCAGGGTTTGCGCCGGGTCGACGCGGTCTGCCTGCGGGCCACCCTGTCCAGCGGTGACCCGGCCAGCCCGCTGTCGTTGCGGTTGCCGATCGCGCTGCTCGATGGGCGGATCCCGACCGTACGCGTGGGCCGCCATGCTCTGCGAGCGGCTGAGCCTGGTCGGGGGTTGACGTGCTCGGGATGGCGCGGTTCTCCACGCTGTTCCTCGCCGCGGCGATCGCGTCGCCGGCGCTGTGGGCCGGTTTCGTCACCCAACAGCTTGACGTGGAGACCCGCGCTGGTCCGGCTGCTCATCGCCATCCCGGTGGCGGCGATCATGCTCGGGCTGGTCCGGGCGGTCACCCACGACTACGGCAAGTCGAACGAGAAGCAGTCGCGGCAGGACTCGGCTGACAATCCCCTGCGGGCCGAAGCCATCGCCGGCGAGGCGTACCCCCAACGCCGCACCGACGACCCCACCCCGTGACCCCGCCGATCTTGCAGTTGTGGCGCCGCGACTCTCCCGGGATGCCGGGTTTGTACACAGCCACAACTGCAAGATCGACGAGGGGTTGGGCTACGAGCGGGTCAGGGTGACGTCACCGATAGCCGACCGCACGTTGACGACCACCCCGAACCAGCCGCTGACCGTCGGAGTGTAGGTCAGGGTCTCGCTCACCCCTGGGCCACCACGAGCGCTCGAGGCCACCGCCGAAGTCCGGCTCTGGACGAATGTTGCCGGATTGGTCGGGTTGCTGCCCATCAGGAAGATATCGGCATCCTGAGCGGGGCCGTTCGGTGCGACGGTAAGGGTTACCGGCACACCGGCGTTGAGGTAGGTGTCCCGTACCTGCACGAAGTCGTCCGGCATGCTGACGGTCATCGGCGACCCGGCGTTCAGCACCGACCCACCGCCCAGCACGTACTCGACGGTGTAGTCGCCGAACCCCGCGTACAGGTTGACTTTCGCGTAGTAGTCGCCGTACGGACGCAGGTTGGAGTCGATCGCCACGAAGTCAGTCGAGTTCCCGCCGAGGAGGCTGTTGCCCAGATAGGTGGCCTCGGCCCGGTCGTCGAACAGGGTCAGGTCGTCGTCGATGTTGGAGCCGGGGAGGATCGCGACCACGGACCAGTAGGGCGTCGAGGTGTTGAAGCTGAAGCTGTGCGGTGTTGGCTTCGGCCTCGATAGCCTGATCTTATCGGTCAGCGGCTCGCGGAACTGGTAGTCGATGGTGTTCTGGAACAACGTGGCGCGTGCCCCGGTATCGGCAACGTTGTAGCCATCCCGGGTGCGGTCGTCCCAGAAGCTGGCGAAGGTGTTGTCGACGTGGTGGATGAACGTGAACCAGATGCCGCCGATGAACTCGCTGGAGCGATCCCACAACCCCTCGTTGGCGATGTCGGCGATGTCGAGCATCGCGCCGGTGACCCGCCCTTCGGTGATGTCACCCTGCCCCCAAGCGGTGTCCCAGTTGGGGTCCTCCAGGTTCAGGGACTCGCCGCTCGGCCACCGGAAGGTCGTCGTGTGGTACACGCTCAGCGCGAACCAGTCCGCGAAACCTTCGACCCAGGCACAGTTGGCGTTGGTGGCAGCCTCGATGAAGTGCGGGCTGCAGCCCGGGTTGGGCGGGAATGCTTCGTTGTACACGTCGTCCATGACGGCGTGGCCGATCTCGTGGGCAACCACGATCGGCCCGTTCGGGTCATCAGCAGCCAGGTAGACGATGTTGGTGGTCTGGTTGTACTCCGTTTTGTGCACGGAGTCCCGGTTCCAGTCGATGCGGACCTGCCGGCAGGTGGTGTCCTTCTGGTCGTAGCACCACGACGGCGCCACCTTCGGCACGAACAGATAGGTGTCGTTGGCCGCGTCAAAGGCGTGTACCGCGCGGTTGTCCGCGGGGTTGCTCGGGGACTTCCAACCGAAGTTCACGGTGCCCACCGGGTTGAAGATCACATTGGTGTTCCACTGGAACACGTCGGTGCCGTTCTGCACCCGGAACTGGAGGTTCTCAGCGACGAAGGCCAGGGACAGCGCCTTGGTGACCGACGAGTCGAAGCACAGGTTGAAGTTGCCGTCGAAGTCCGTGAGACCCACTGACACCGTGCCATGCGCGACGTCACGGACCTGCACCTGGAAGTTCATCGAGTTGTGCCGGACGCCGGCCTGGTCGTAGTAGCCCCAGTTGCCGGTGACGTGGCTGTCGCAGGCCAGCGCGGTCCCACCGACCTTGTTGGTCACCGGCGGCAGCCCAGGGTTGCCCGCGGCGCTCAAGCTCTTCGGGTCCTGCCAGGCCGGACGGGCTGCGATTCCCTTCGGTTCCGTCGTCAACGTTGCCACCGACAGGTCGCCCGTCGTGGTGACGGACCCGAACTGGGACGGCTTTCCCTGGTCCCCGACCGTCAGGAAGACGTCGTCCTTGCCGGCGTCCACATTGGACCCGTTGGGCGAGGTCGCCCGAACCTGGATCTGGCCGTACCCTGGTGCGACCGCCTTGACCACGCCGGTGAACGTTGCCGGCCGGCCGGCCACCAGTTGCACCTTGCGCTGGGCGGTGGCGATGCTGCCGGATCGTTCCGGCTGGACCGAGGTCGCCTGGCCCGCGGTGAAGCCGGTCGGCGCCTGGGCCCACGCGAGCTGCGTAGGCAACTCCACCGTGATGTCGCTGGGCGCCAGTTTCACGCCGGTACTCACCGTGTACGTCAAGGTGGCGGTCTCGCCGACGGAGGGCACCCGGTCGAGCGTCGCCTTCACTCCGATGCAGCTCACGAACTCGTCATTGCCGCTCTTGCTGCCCGAGTGCTCGGCGCAGGCCCGCCCGTTCGGTACCACCTGCGGTGTCGGCGGTCCGGTCTTGCCGCCTGGAACCGGATCGGCTGTGGCCGGCGCTCCCGTGCTGAGTACGGCGAGCAGGCCCACCGTAAATGTGATGAACGCAACCCGGAATCTACTTCTGCGCATGACGCAGCCCTTCTACTTTCCGATTTGGTGAATCGACTCCCTACCGCTGACACGGCGCCCGCGATCTTCGAGTTCGGCTCTATCGGCTTACGGACAAGAAGAAAGCGAATAAGATGAATATCGTGGTCTACGACCTCTCCGGCCCGCAGATCGCCAGTTTCCTTGACGACCATGTCCAGCAGATGCGGTCGATCACGCCGCTTGAGAGCAAGCACGCCCTCGATCTCGACAGGCTCCGCACGCCGGAGATCACGTTCTGGTCAGTCATGGACGGCGACACCCTGGTCGGCTGCGGTGCCATCAAACGGCTCGACGCGGGCCACGCCGAGGTGAAGTCGATGCGCACCGCGCCGACGCGCCACCGCAGCGGAATCGCGTCCCTCCTGCTGGGGCACATCATCACCGAGGCCAGGCGGATGGGTTCACCCGGCTGAGCCTGGAGACCGGCTCGGACGAGTTCTTTCTGCCCGCCCGAAAGCTGTACGAGAAGTTCGGGTTCGTTTCCTGCCAGCCATTCGCGGACTATCGACTCGACCGGTACGGCGTATTCATGACAAGAATGCTCTGATCCGGGAATGTTCTGCGGTCGCGCCGGATCGCCGTCATACCCGCACGGTGCTGCCGAGCGCGGCGGCGGGGACCATCAGTACTGTGCCGCACATGGGCACCCTCGTCACCGTTGACTCCCGATCGCTTCTCTTGCAACGGGAGGACTTCCCGGCAACGCTGGCCGCGTTGCGTGCGTACATCTAGGAAAACCCGGACGACGTCCACAACCCCGATGCGGTGCTCGCCGCCGACAACCTGCCCGCTGCACTCGACGCCGGCGACTGGTTCAACACCCTGGCCGGGGTGCCAGATCCTGGCACCCGGCGACGGCAACCGCGATCTCTCGGAGTGACATGTTCTGCGGATCGTTCGACGCGGTGTTCGCCGATGGGAACGTCGGTCGAGGTGGATGTGGTGGTGTGTGTTGCGGTGCGCTGACGGGGTTCGTGGTACTCGCTCAATGGGTGAACCGGATGTGGGTTGCTGTGGGTGGCTCGCCGAGGGGTAGGTCGCGGAATTGCTTGGGCAGGTCGGCTGAGGCGGGGGATTCCGCGGTGGCGAACCAGTCCATGGCTGTCCAGTCCGCGGGTAGCGGGGTATGCGAGGTGCCAAGGGCGATCGTGGCGGTGCCGGTTGGGTGCGTGGTCGCGAATGCGCTGATCCACGCGGGGGCGGTCCCGGCCGCCGTGAGTTTGTACCAGATTGTGACCCGACACGATCCGGGCGGAACTTCACCGCACCACCCGATGGACCATCGGGCGACGACGGACGGCGACCGACCCTGGATCATGGTGGCGGTGAACGCGTCCACGCTGGGCAGTGGAAGCCCGCGGGTCAGAAAGTACACCCGGAGTCGGTTGGTTTGCCCGTCACGGCCGACGGCATTCACCGTGATGGTGGTGTAGGCCGCTGTTCCCCTGACCGCTGGCGCGAAGCGAACGGAGATGGGCTGACGGGTGACGGGGTCGATCGAGGCCGACAGCATCCGTGCCCTTGCGGCGTGGTTCGTGATCGGCGGTCCGCTGCCGGCGGTGACACTGAGCTTTGTCAAGCCGGCTGGACTGTCGGCGAGTGCATTGACGACGACGGTGGTGTTCGGGTCACCTTGCATGATCTCGTGGTCGTGCCGGTCGGCTGAGGTGACGGTGACCGGCACAGTGGCCGGGTGGCCGTCCGCCGTGGTAGCGACCACCGTGATCAGCGGCCGTCCCGTGCCGGCACGGCTGGCCGGCCGGCCGTGGTGGGTGATCAACAGTGCGGCGACCAGCACGCCGGCCGCTGTGCAGCCGATGACGGGTCGACCCGCCCGGAACAGGGCGTGGAGCAGACCGACGATCGGGTGGGCACCGGGCGAACGCGGCGGGCCGTATGCAGGCGGCGGTGGTCGGCTGTGATCAGTTGCCGCGCGCACGGTGATCGTCGGGCAGGACATGCCCGAGGCGCTGTCCGGCGCCTGTCTGGTCAGATGTCTGCGTTGCACGACGACCTCCGTCGGCTGTCGACGATTGCGAACTCTTGTGTCGCGGCTATTCGCTTCGCCACTAAGGCACCGTCTTGACGACGAAGTTGCACCTTGCGCTGGGCGGTGGCGATAGTGCCCGATCGTTCCGGCTGGACCGAGGTCGCCTGGCCCGCGATGAAGCCGGCCGGCGCCTGGGCCCAGGCGAGCTGTGTGGGCAGTTCCACCGTGATGTCGCTGGGCGCCAGTTTCACGCCGGTGCGCACCGTGTATGTGAGGGTGGCGGTCTCGCCGACTGAGGGTGCCCGGTCGAGCGTCACCTTCACCCCGATACAACTCACGGACTCGTCCGTGCCGCTCTTGCTGCCCGAGTGTTCGGCGCAAGCCCTGCCGGTCGGTGCGACCTGCGTGGTAGGCGGTCCCGTCTTACCGTTAAGACCAGGATCGGCCGTGGCCGGTGTCCCCGTGGCAAGTACGGCGAGCAAGCCAGCCGTAAATGTGATGAAGGTAACCCGAACTCTATTTCTGCGCACGATGCAGCCTTTCCACTTTCGATTGGCGATTCGACTCCCCTACCGTTGGCACGGTGCCCGCGACCTGTCGGGTTCGGTCTATCGGCTTACGGACAAGAAGAAAGCGCAAGATGAATATCGCGGTCGACGACATCTCCGGCCCGCAGATCGCCAGGTTCCTCGACGAGCATGTCCAGCAGATGCGGTCGATCACGCCGCTTTCGAGCAAGCACGCCCTCGATCTGGACGGGCTCCGTAAGCCGGACATCACCTGCTGGTCGATTATGAACGGTGACACCCTGGTCAGCTGCGGTGCGATCAAAAGCCACGACGCCGGCCACGCCGAGGTGAAGTCGATGCGCACCGCGCCGCCGCGCCACCGGAGCCGGATCGCGTCCCTCCTGCTGCAGCACACGTTGGCCGCTGTCGGTGATTCCTTGGCGTTCGCCGGATGCTTTGACGTTCCGCGCCAGCCCGATGAACGCGAGCGGCGCATTCTGGCGGCGTTGGACACCACCGCCTCGGCGCGACGCAGGTGGGCGTCGGGAGTATGGGCTAGGTGCCGTCGACTTCGGACACCGGCCGGGTACGCGGATCTCTTCGTGCGGCCGGTACGGTACGGCGACCGCAACGTCCCCGACGCGGCGACGTACTGGGCGGGCTCGCGGCGACCGCCGACCTCCTCGACGATCTGCCGGACGCCAGGTACCAGGCAGCGGCGCAGACGGCCCGGCAAAGCACGGAGGCCAGCGAGTTTGCCCTGCTCCGTGGCCGCCGGTGACTGCCGTGCTGATGTACAGCGACCAACAAACTCTCACTAGACGATCTTGGCGCACGGATTTGCCGCGCCCCGCGCGGCCATGCGGATGTCTGCCACCGACCGATCGTTACTCACCGTCACGCCGTTCGGCGAGGCCGGCGCTCGGTCCATGCCGATGAGCGTGCACGTGATCATGGCTGAAAGGACCAGCTTGTCGGAGCGTCGGCGCGTCGTTCAAGCTTCGACCGGCGGGGCGGCGTGATGGTTCCAATCCAATTGAGCGGTCCTGGAAACCGGCGTCGCTGCAGCCGGCACAGGTCAATGGCTACCCGACGCAGATTCTCCGGTTCGACGGTGAGATCGACATCGACGACGGCGTCATCACGGGAATCGTGCGGATACGCATGATCAGTGCCGTTAGTCGTAGTGCTGGAGTTGCGGCCACAGCTCGTGCCACGGCTGGTGCGGTTGCCGGCACACGAGTACCGGGTTGCCCTGCTCCTCGTTGTCCACGCCGACCCCGTTGTCCAGCCGGGCCAGCTCGGTGCAGTCGGCGAACCACCCGGCGAGTTCATCGCGGTCGTAGCCGACGAACAGCACCACAGTGGCCGAGTCGGGCGGCGGCCCGAAGCGGTGCAGCTCGTTGTGTCCACTGTAGACAGACGGTAGGTCGTACCCGCGTCCGTACCGGTCGATCGCCCCGGCCTCGCCATAGTTGCCGGTGACGATGACCGCGACCGCCCGGTCGGCTGCGGGCAGGGACCGGTAGGCGTCGGCCACCTGGCGCACGTATGCCGGCCAGCCGATCGAGTCGCCGTGCGTGCTGTTCAGCGCGGCCACGCCGGCCGGCAGCGACCGCACCGGCAGTACCGGCAGCGCCGCGAAGACGGACACCGCCACGTTGAGGGCGAGCCCGGCGGCGAGCAGGGCGCGGCGGCCGGCCCGGTCCGCGGCCCAGCGGGCGGTCAGGGACGCAGCCGGCCGCGTACAGCGCGAGCAGGAGGCCGAGCGGGTAGTACGGCTGGCCGCCGGAGAACAATACGAGCAGCAGCACGACCGGGTAGGCCCAGGCGAACGCGCGCACCGCCCGCCACCGCGGCGCCCGGAACAGCCCGACCCAGCCGGCGATCCAGATCGGTACCAGCGGCGGCCCGAGCAGAAGGAGCTGGAACGGCAGCAGCGTGACCCGGTCGCCGGAGCCCTTGTTCCGGGCCACCGCCGCGGCCATCTTCGCCTGCGGCCAGTCGTGCGTGAACTGGTACACGAGGTTGGGCACCGCGAGCACGCAGGGCGATTCCGGCCCCGGCCCACAGCCACGGGCTGCGCAGCTCGGCGCGTGGACCGGCGATCAGCAGCCCGGCCAGCAGCCCGATCAACAGCAGGACGACCAGTTGCTTGTTGTACATGCCGAGGCCCGCGCTGACCCCGGCGGCCAGCCACCAGCGGGGCTGCCCGCGCAGCAGGGCGCGGACCGCGAACAGGATCACCAGCAGCCACACCACGAGGTCGACCGTCGCCGTCGACAGCAGGTGCCCGGCGACGAGTACCAGCGAGCAGCAGGCACCGGCGGCGGCGAGCACCTGGGCGCCGGTAGCGCCGCCGAACTCGCGGGTGAGCAGGACGACGAGCAGCAGGATGGCCAGGGCGCACAGGATCGACGGGATCCGGATGCTCCACAGGTGGTCGCCGAACACCGCGATGCCCAGCTTCGCCAGCATCGGCGTGAGTGGCGGCTCGTCCACGTACCCCCACGCGGGATGCCCGGCCAGCACCCGGAAGTACAGCTCGTCCCGGTGATACCCGTACCGGTCGATCGTCGCCACCAGCAGCGCCACCATCACCGCACCGACCACCGCGACGGGCGGCCAGGCGACGCGGGGCAACAACCGGTCCTTCACCATGGCAACAGCCTACTGAGGTAAGACATCGAGCTGGGGTGTCGCAGCCTGATGCGGCGCGGCAGACGCTCGCCGGTGGGCGCGGAGCGGATACGGCAGCCACCTCGCCGCCGGTACGGGCGGCGTCAGTATCGACGGGCGAACCAGACTTCGTCAGGCGGCCACCGCCTACGCCCTGGCGGAAATGTCGTCGGCAAAGTCGCTGGTCACGTGTCCAGCGTCAGGAAGTTGCTCACGATCAGCTTCCGCATCCAGGCCATCCTCGTAGCCAGCCCGCGAAGGCTGTGTAGATGTGGTCGATGTTCGTTGTCGCCTCGGGTACGGCAGTGGCTAGTGCGCTGACCATGAACGTTCACCGGGTTTGAGTGTCAGGCGGCTTTGGGCCGTGGGTGTCTCCAGCGTTGGTGGCGTTCGTTGCAGATGCGGGCGCGTTCACGGCGTTGGGTGGCCAGGATGTCGGGGTGGCGGGCATTGGCGTTGCGCCAGCGCAGGTACTGCTGCAGCTCTGCGGCCAGGACGGGGTGGTTGGGGTAGTTCGAGTTGGCCATGGTGAAGCGGCGCAGCGGCCCGAACTGGGCCTCGATCGGGTTGGCCCAGGACGCGCTGGTCGGGGTGAGGCAGAGCTCGACCTTGTGGCGGCCCGCCCACCTGCGGATGGCTGGGGTCTTGTTGGCCGACAGGTTGTCCAAGATGACGTAGCTCGGGGCGCCGTCCGGTCGGGCAGCGCCGATCGATTTGAGCGCGGCCAGGGTGTGATCGCCGCCCTTGCGGCGCCGGGTCACACCCCACAGCTGGTCTTCGCCGAGGCTGTAGCAGCCGTGGAAGTAGCGGATGCCGTGGGTGCGGGTGTAGGTGGCCGGCAGCCGGTCCGGTCTGGTCTTCGGTGCCCACCCGGGTGCCGTGGTGCGGCCGGATGGACAGCGGCCCGAACTGGTCGAAGGCGAAACACCGATCCGGAAACGCCGTGGTGACCTGCTCGATCCGGTCGAGCTTGGCGTCGAAGTCCGTCGGTGGGCTCGTTCCAGGTGCGGGTGCGCTGGAAGGAGACGTCGTTGCGGCGCAGCAGCTGCCGCAACCGTTCCCGACTCAGATACACCCGCCGGACCGGGTTGGTGGCCAGGTAGTCGGCCAGCTTGCGGATGCTCCACTGGGTGAACGGGCGGGCCAGCGCCTTCGGCCGGGCCGTGGCCGTCGCGACGATGTAGGTCTCATCGTCGGGACTGATACGGCGGGGACGGCCACCCGCCAGTTAGGGTCCAGCGCGCGCAGCCCGATCTCGTTGAACCGGTGGATCACATCGCGCACCGTGTCCTCGTGCGCCGCGACGAGGCGGGCGATCGCCGGCACCGGGGTGCCCGACGCCGACGCCATGATGATCAACGCCCGGCGGACCCGGACCGATTCATGTTTACCGCGCCGCACGATCTGCTGCAGCCGGCGGCCCTCCTCATCGGGAAGCCGCCGCGCCCGCACCGGCTCAGCCAACCCATCCACCTCACCCTCGACAACGAACTCGATCGCTATCGAGGGTGAGGCCCGGCCGTCCAAATCCGACGCACCGCAACGGCGTGTCACCAAACCGGAGGACGCTGCATCCGTCGTTATCCCAGGGAACCCGGGTTGACACCGTGTCATCGGGAACCGTCACCCGCAGGCCCGCGAATGCCGTGCACGCCGAACCGTCCGAGGCGTTGAACGCCAGCGCCTGCACCAGGGCCGAAGCGGACTGCCCGGGCGACAGCGTCACCATTGGCGGCCGGCCGGACGACAGTCCGCCAAGATCGGCACGTCGGCGGGCGGGCCGTGGCGCAGGTGGGCGGTCAACCGGCCGGTCGCCTCGCGCCAACCGCTGACCGCCACCCGGTACGCCACGGTACGCACCCACCCTTCCGGATCGGCATAGCCGCGTAGCTTCGACCACCGCGGCTCGGACACGAGCACCGGTACGCCGGCTCGGCGAGGTCGACGCCCGCCTGGTACGGATGCGCGCCGCTGCCCTTGCACAGACCCCAGAGCGTCGGTGGATCTTCGTGCGGCGCGTACCCGGTTTCGGTCCACGAACGGGGGGTGGCAAGGCTGCGGGCAGCCTTCTGGGCGGTGGCGTCGGGGGCCAGCGCGAGCACCTGCTCGGCGCTCCACCGCTCGGCTCCGAGCGAGGCCCCCCGATGCCGGACCACCACCATCGACACCGCCGGCGGCAACCCGGATGGCCCGGATGAGACCGGATGGCCCGGATGAGAAACGTGAAGGCCGTACCCGGCGTCCGGCTACGGCCTTCAGGTCTTGAGACAGAAGAGGCTGATCAGGTGTTCGGTGATCTGGCTTCACCGTGGCCGTGCATGGGACTCGGCCACGGTGGCACCGGAAGCCATGGTCGACCACGTCAGCGACAGCCTCGCGGTATTGGCCGGAAGCCACCGACACCCATAACGAGTCGCGTCATCCCGCTTCGCGGCGTGTCGAGGTGATCTCCGCAGAGACGTCAAGGAGCATCGGCGGTTGCCTATGAACTCCTGAAGAGAGTCGCCACCGATGCTCTGCTGGCCGCCGAAGGCTGCCAGTGGCCAGAACAGCGGTGGCATCCGGCCATCAGCATGGTTCCGGTCCGCATTGGTTGGGAACGAATCTGCCCAGGTCGAGCGTGACCGAAGTGCCTGCCGACACCCATGTACCGGCGGCGGGCTGCTGATTCACCACCAACCCGCTAAAGGCGGGTTCGTCGGTCGGGATACTGCCTGCTCCGCCGAACACCAGCCCGTTGGCCTGGATCCTCGATATCGCCGCATCCTGATCGAGCAAGCCCAGGTACGGCACCTGCAGACCCGCCGACAGGACGAGACTGACGGCCTCGCCGCGGCCCAGCGGGGAGCCGGCCGGCGGGTTCTGCGCGGTGACGGTACCGATCCTTGCGCTGCTCGGCTGGGTCGTGACCGTACCGACGACCGCGCCGAACTGCTGGATGGCGGTGCGGGCGGAGGATTCGGTGAGGGTGAGGAAGCTGGGGGCGTCGCACCGGATATCGACCTGCCGGCTGATCTGCTGGATGTTCCCGCCGATCGGCCAGTAACCCGGCGGGAAGACAACGGTTCCGTTCGCCACCGCGAAATAGGTGCCCGACACGCACAGGGTGGCGGCGTTGGCCGTGATGAAGGGGTAGCCGAAGTTGGAGTCGCCGCCGTAGCTCACCGGGAAACCGAACTGGAAGAGCGAGACGCCGATGGACAGTGAGGCCACCGGCGAGGTGCACTGGATCTTGGAGGAGACGTTCACGTTGTCCGGCACGTGACGGGAGTTGTGCGGGTCGTCGACGGTGATGACGCACGTGATCGTGGCGAGGTTGGTGGTGGGATCCGTCGGCGGAACCACGTACGCGGTTCCTTTCCCCCAAGCCTGCCAGCCGCCGTTGTTCGAGAGATTGACCAGCAAGTCACCGGTGACCGGCGATGAAGGCGTCGCCGACGCGGGCGGCACAAAACCTTCCGTATCCATAATCCCGTCGCTGTTGACGTCCTCCGCCCAGCACATCACCATGCCCGGCGCCACGCTTGGGCACGACCCCGCGTTCGCTGAAGCCGGCTGACTCACGCCGACCACCCCGGCCGCGGCAACGAACACGACTGCTGCCACAGCCATCATCTTGCGTCGAGGCTTCATTCTTCATCCTCCTATGGAAATTGTTGAACACCGCTCGATCGTCCACGTCATGGTCGGTTCTATCCGACCGGCTGGGGTAGTTGAGACGCGTAGCAACAAGGAGTGCTAAGTGCAGGTGGATATTTGCCGCCCGTCGCTTAGCCATCAGGGTTTATCCGAACCTCCATTCAGTGACGTTGCCTAGCCAGACCGACCTCACCGCTACCACGAGTGGGCCGCGGCCCCCGAGGATGCGCCGATCGCTCCTCGCCGGCATGCGAGGACCGCATGGTGGTCCGGCGGCCAGCAAGCCGCCTCATACAATGCAGCGACCGCCGGACCAGTTCGGCCCGTCCTTGGGGACGAACCGAGCGGCTCAGTCGGAACACTAAAGATGCGTTCCTATCCGTTCCACCGCCGTTCCGCCCGGTGCTACCGCCGGACACGGCGCCCATACCGCGCATGATCCAATCCCCGCGCGACCAGCCGTAGGCGCGACCCGACCGCCCGCGGCGAGCATTCAGGATCACGTGTACTGATCTGCCGCACCCCGCGCGCGGCCATGCTGAGCCGCGAATGGCGCGGGTGTGACTGCCTGCGATCAGGTGCGAGCTGACTTGGTGTGGGCGAGCGTGTCCCACCAGGCGTGGCGGATCTCGGCGGCGCCCCAAGCGTTGGGTTCGATCACGCCGCAGTACCACAGGCGGCGGTTGGTGGGTCGGGGATCGCTTTGTGCCGGGTCGCCGGCGGCGGTGCCATGGCCGAGGAACCGGCGGTGGACATCGGCCACCGCGGCGCCATGCCGGTCGGCCAGCGCGGTCAACGCCTGGTTGAGCTCGGCGACCAATCTGGAAGCGTCGGGCCAGGCCGGCAGGCCCGCGGTCGGGATGTCGCCGGTGCCGTCGCTGGGGTCATAGACGGTGGTGATGATGACGCGGCAATCTGCGGCCAGAGCGCGCAGCCGGCTGAGAATCGCCTCGGCGGTCGCCGTCACCCGATCGATGACGGACTGGGCGGCGGCACTGTCGCCGTAGGTGGCGAGCAGGTCGTTGCCGCCCATCGTGATGGTCACCAGCGTTGGACGCCGATCGATCAGTGGAAGCTGTCGCTGCAGCACATCAGAGCTGACCGCGCCGTCTCGGGCCAAGATCTGCCCGGTGTACCCGGCGGTGGCCAGGTCGTGGGCCCGCCCAGTCGGGAAAGTCCGTGTCGTGGTTGTACAACAGCAGGCTCGCCGCACCCCGACCGATGCCACCCGCGTAGTCGTCGATCGACATCGAGTCGCCAAGGGCGACGTAGACCGCGGCCACAGCAACCGATCATCGGCCAACAGCCAAACCACCGCCACCGATTTGTGCGAGCGGCTTCAGAACCGATCACACCGGCGCTCGCCACACCGGGAAGGCACGCGCGTTGTGGGACACGGCCGTCCGCGTACCGGTCACCGGGTCGACCCGGATCACGCCGCCGTTGCCCTGCGTGTTGGTGTTGGTGATCAGGATGGCGCCCGATGCTTCGATCGCGATGGCCGACGGTGCGAAGAGATCCGGGCCGCCCACCGGATTCGCGTTGTCCGACACGAGGGTGCGCACACCGGTCGTACGGTTGACCCGGATGACGGCCGGGAACCGCGGCGCCGCGAGGGTTGACCAGGCTTCGGCGACGACGATGTCGCCGCTGGCTTCGAACGCCATCATGGTCGGCGTCTCGAAGTCGGGCCCGCCAAGCGGATTCGCGTTCTCCGACAGCGTGGTCCGGGTGCCGGTCAACGAGTCGACGTGGATCACGCCACCACCCGGGTTGCCGAACGTGCTCACATCGCTGACGTAGAGGTCGGTGCCGTTGACGCCGCCACACACGACCGGGGCGGGCGTGGCGCCGACCGCGACGAACGATCCGGCCATCGTGAGCGTGACCGTGGTGCCGCCGGCCACGATCCATCGGCCGGCGATGTGTCGCATCCGCATGTCGGTCTCCATTCCTGGTGCCGGCGGGAGACCCGAATGGGAGGTTGCCGGCAACTGACTACACGGCCGCCATGGTCGCCGTGGAGCAGCCGCGCGGTGTCGCATCCCCGTCACGCATCACGGACCGGTTCCCGACTCAGCGGAACCGGGGGGTGACC
Organism: uncultured Actinomycetota bacterium; assembly: GCA_963816625.1. Classification (GTDB taxonomy): domain Bacteria; phylum Actinomycetota; class Actinomycetes; order Mycobacteriales; family Micromonosporaceae; genus Dactylosporangium. The sequence continues at coordinate 19,610 of CAWFLC010000001.1, forward strand.
GGGCCCGTACTTCGGGTTGACCCGCCCCGGCTCGAACGGAGAGACCGCCATGACCCTGAGGACAAGACTCTTACCGCTGGGTCTGGCACTCACCGCCGGACTGAGTGGCGCACTGATCCTGCCCAGTTCACCAGCGGCCGCAGCGCTGCCCGGCGTTGTGCGCACCGAGCTGAGCACCATCGCAGACTCCAGCAACAAGAGCATCACAGTGTCCTGCCCGTTCGGTACCAGCGTCATCAATGCCAGTGGGTCTATCACCAACGGTGGCGGCTCGGTCATGATGGACAGCATCTTCCCCGACCAGACGCTCACTTCCGTCACCGTGTCCGGTGTCGAAACGGACCCGATAGCCTCCAACAGTTGGAGCATCACCGCCATCGCGATCTGCGCCCCAGCTCCGGCCGGGCTCGAATGGAACGTGCAGCCGAGCATCGTCGACTCCAACGACAAGAGCGTGACGGCCACGTGTACCGGCAACAGGACCCTGCTGGGCACCGGCAGCACGATCAAGGGCAGCCCCGGTGACGTGATCATGGACGAGATCAGGCCGAACGGCGCGTTCGGGGCCCCGTCCACAGCGGTAACCGTCGAGGCCTACGAAGACGATGCCGCGTTCGCCGGGCTGTGGAGCGTCCTGGCCTACGCCATCTGCGCGGACCCACTCGCCGGCCAGCAGACGCTCTGGGCGCCCGGCCCATGGGACGCGACGAACAAAGGCTGGTACGTCAAGTGCGACCCCCTTCAGGTGGCTACCGGAACCGGCGTCGAGATCGCCACCAACACAGACGAGGGTGAGATCCTGATCGACACCGTCTCGCCCAACGGCTCACTCGTCGCCGCACCCACCATGAATGCGGTGCACGCGCAGGAGGAGGACCCAGTCGCGAACAGCTGGGGAATCACGGCGTACGTCCTCTGCGTCGACGTCTAAGCGGTCAAGGTGGTGGGCTCGTCGGTCGACCTGGACCCGCAGGGACGCCCCGGGCTCGGCGCCGATCTGCACACCCACCTGAACGTCCCCGTCGTCGGCGTCGCCACCGCGTTCCGCACCGCCAGTCACGCTAATAGGGTGCGCCGCGGCAACGCGCGGCGACCGCTGCACGTCACCGCGGCCGGCATATCGGCCGAACGTGCGGCCGCGTTCGCAGCCAGGATGGCCGGCCCGTACCGGCTGCCGGACGCGCTCCGCCGCGTCGACGCGCTCGCCCGGTCGAAAACCGCTAGCCGCCAGCTCACACCCCAACGGCACAGCGAACCGGTGCGCGCTCATGCCGCCGGTCGTGCTCAGCAGTTCCGCTGGCCGCGTCACTCTTGGCGCACGACCGAGCCATGGCCGAGGTTCCGGCCATACGTAGCCAATGAGCGTGCGTTCACGGCCGGCTCAGCGGGGATCGTCGTACCGTTCCGGTAGCTTGCCTCGGAACTACCACGAGAAGAGGCACTGCGCCATGGAACTCACATCGCACCTACCGGCCGGCGAGCGTGAACGGGTTGAAGACAGACTGCGTCACAATCTCATGGCCTGGTTGACCAGTGTGCAGCCTGACGGTCAGCCGGTCAGCGTCCCCGTCTGGTTCCTGATGCGCGACGACGAGACGATTCTGCTCTACAGCCGGTCCGGGAAGGCGAAACTGCGCAACATTGCCAACAACCCTAAGGTGAGCCTCGCCCTCGATGTCACCGATATCGGCCGGAACATCGTGTGTATCGAAGGCATCGCCAGACACAGCGACGACGAGAGGCCTGCGAGTCAGCAGCCCGCCTACCTGGCCAAATACCGCGAGCGCATCGCAGCCTTGTTCGGCACGCCCGAGCAGTTCGCCGAACTCTTCTGTGCCGCATTGATCATCACGCCAACCAAACTGCGCACCTGAGCGCCCAACGGCCGGGGCAGCAGCGATCGTATCAACACCCGTCAAGTGCGCCGACCGTCTCGGCGCCTTGATCATCGGTTATGTCCGTCCGACGCAGCGCCTCGCTCGTCGACCGCCTCAACGGTACGATCACCGCACCTACTCACGACGCGTACACGGAGAACACCGCGGTACTGACGAATTCGCCCCTTGGCCACAGGAATGGCGCGCCTGCGGTACGAAGCCCGGCGTGATCCTTGAGCTCAAGCCCCGAAGGGCGGCCACTTTCAGCGATCATGGAATCCGCTATGCCGCACCGCGCGCGGCCATGCGTGTAGTTGCCAGTAGCTGTTGCGATGCCGAGGATGATCGCATGCGAAACGCCGTCCTGGCTGTGCTCGGACTGGAATTTCAAGGTCGGGGCGTTGCCAAGGCCGCGGTGCGGGCCGTGCTGGACCGTGCGCGCGAGGAGGGCCGGTGGGGCGTGGTGCACGCGTTTCCTGCCGTGCAGAACGGGCCGTCGAACGGCATCTGCCGGTCGCTGGGCTTCACCCTGCTCGGAGAACAGGACGTGGTGTTCGCCGATCGACGACTCAGAAGCAATCACTGGGCTGCCTGGTCAGCGGGGAAACCGTCGTAACATGGGCGGCTCGGGAGGTTGCATGGACGTTGACGAGGCCGAGCGCGAGGTCGCGCGCATCCTGACCGCCGATGTAGCGAGCTTGGCCCGCGGGCGCGGAGTGAAACCGCCGTCGGCTGGGGAGTCGTGGGATGTGCCGGCCGCGGACCGGGCGGCGCTGTGGTTGATCGGCCTGCCACCGCCTCGCGAGGACGAGTACTACGGCGTGGTGGGAGCCTTCCAGGAGGGCACCGTACCCGAACTCGACGGGCTGTACCGTATCGGGCACTTCGGCGAAGCCCGGCTCGGCATGCGACCGGGGACGGGCACGGTCATCACGGTGCCGAAGTACACCGAGGTCCATCCGCAGCTGCGCGAGCTGTATCCGCACGGCATCGGGCCATGCGTCGTGAACTCGGCGGTGCGGCTGCCCGAGTCTGCCTCGCAGGGAAGCGACAGGGCCGGCCAATCTCGCTGACCGGCCGGCATATTGACAGAGGCACGCATTCCACTGATAGCGTTCGATGTGTTGCCGCCTCCTGGCCTGGTGACCTGCCCGCGGCGCGAACGGTTGAGTGGAAGTCTCCATCTTGGGGGAACCGTGCAGGGTCGAAGTCAAGATCAACCGCGTGTGTCCACTGATCCAGGAGGACGGGAAGGCGCGAGCCTGTCGCGCCGGACGCTTCTGGGGGCAGGGGCGGTTGTGGTCGCCGGATTGTCGCTGAACGTGGCCGAACCCGCGTCGGCGGCGCCGGCGGGCTCGCCGAGACCGCGGGGCGAGGGTCCGTTCGGCCCGGTCGTCGTGACCGATCCGGGGGGCGGCGCCGCGTACGCCCGCGCCGTGCGACTGGCGAACTCACGCACCTGGCTGGCCTCGTACCAGCAGTTCGGCGCGGCTGGGTTCCCGATCTTCCGCAGCGTCGACGACGGTCACACCTGGCATCACCTGAGCAACGTGCCGAGCACCGGCGACGCGTCCGGGGTCTGGCTGCAGCCCTGCTTGTACGAGTTGCCGCGGGCCTTCGCCGGGCTGCCCAAGGGCACGCTGTTGTGTCGCCGGCAACGACCTGGGCGACTTCACCAGCACGAAGATCGAGCTGTACGCGAGCCGGGACCACGGCGTCACCTGGCAGCATCCTGAGCACCGTGGCGCAGGGCGGACGCGCCGATCCCGAACAACGGCGACACGCCGGTGTGGGAGCCGTTCCTGCTGCTGCACAGGAACCGGCTCGTCTGTCTACTACTCCGACCAGCGGGACCCCAAGTACGGGCAGAAGCTGGCCCACCAGACCAGCACCGACCTGCGCACGTGGGGGCCGGTCGTCAACGACGTGGCGGACCCGGATTACGACCAGCGTCCGGGGATGACCACCGTCGCGCAGATGCAATCCGCACCTGTGGATCCTGACCTACGAGACCGGGACGACAACTCCGGCGCACCTCTACGCCGTGCACTACAGGCTGGCGAGGGATCCGGAGTCGTTCGACTCGGCCCCGGACTTCGTGCTGCACGACCAGGACGGTTACATCCCGTCGGCCGCGCCGACCGTATCCTGGTCGGACTCCGGCGGCCCGACGGGCACGATCGTGGTCACGGCGAACAGCGATCAGGACTTCTTCGTCAACCGGCACCTCGGTGACCCTCGCAGGTGGACGCGGGTGACCTCGGCGATCCCTGGCGGCTACAGCCGGCAGACCATCCCGCTGGCCGGTACGGGTTCGCGGCGGGAGCCCGGCCTCGTCTTCGTGGTGACCGGCCCGGTCTACGCGCGAGAACGGTCCGATACAGGCCGGCGTGGTGCGGATCTGATCGACCGCGGCGGCCCGCCGACAGCCACTTTCCGGACGCGGCCCATTGGGCCTACCTCGTTGATCGGGTGCGTTGTGCCGAGGGCCGGCCGCAGCTGTACGGAACCCAGTTCTGGCATGGCCCGCACGGCCAAGACCCACTCGGTCCGCGACCCAGCGAGGACATGGAGCGCTTGGACCAGCGTCGCCGTGCGGTGGGGCTGGGACGCTCGCCGGCTATGAACGCCTGATGAACCAGTCCTCGCTCGAGTAGGTGACGGGGGCGGGCGCGGGGGCGGGCGCGGGGACGTGCGGAGCACCGCTGGCCGCCGTACCCTCACTGTCCCGCTTGCGTGCCGTACCCGGCAGGACCGAACGTCGCCCGCCGGCATCCGGCTGCCGCTGCTGTTCGTCTGCGGGGAGAACGGGATCGGCGCCGGATGTGGTGCATGAACGGTGCCTGCGGATCCCACGGCCCATGCCAGTGGCCGCGGACAGCGCCTGCGCGGTCGTCCACCGCCGGAGCGCCGGTGTCGCCTCCACCGAGGTCAACACCAGCTCTCCGAGAGGGTCGCGGGTCAGTGGCCGCGGGTCTGCGTGAGCAGGCCGAGGCGCCAGGGCAGCTGCGAGTAGTCGGTGTTCACCGTGGGATCCACGCCCTGGTACAGATACTGCAGGTGGTGAGGGTCGATGGTCAGGCGCTGGTCGAAGCCGTGACGGATCATCTCGCCGTGGCTGATCGAGGTGGTCCACGGGGTACCGGTGAAGGTCACGTTGTTGAAGCCCGCGAACGGGTTGTCCTCGGTGTCGGCCAGCGGCGTCCACGTGCCGGCGATGTGGGTGGAGGTCCACGATCGGAAGTACCGGCCGTGCGCGCCGATCGCCTCGACGAGCAGCAGATACTGGTCGGTGCCCTCGACCTTGTACACGTTGCTCGCCTCGAAGACGGCGAACCGGTTGGGGTCCGACAGCGCGATCTGGGTGTTACCGAACCCGTTGGGGAAGTCCGCCAGCCTGGTCTGCGACCGGTACAGGTGGCCGTTGTCGTCCGACGAGAACAGGTAGCAGTTGACGTGATCGCAAATCACCCACATGTCGACCCAGTAGCCGTTGCCGATGTTCTGCTTGATGATGTCCGGCATCGCGGCGTAGAAGTTCTTCGGTGCGGTCCAGTTCTGCGGCCTGGTCGGGTCGGTGTTGGTGGAGTAGGAGGCGCCGCCGTCGGTCTGGTACACGAGGTACCACAGGTGTTGCGGCGCGAAGTAGAACAGCTGCGGTGCGGCCCGGTATCCCGGCCCGATGGGCGACTGGTCGAGGAAGTACGGCGTGGCCGACGCGGCGTCGCGCCAGTCGCGGAAGCTGAGGTACTGCAGGCTCCAGTTGCCCGACGTGTCCGCGGTCGTCGCGTACACCAGCCATTGACCCCGGTAGCGGACGACCGACGGGTCCTTCACCGACACGATCGGGTGGGTCGCGTCCGGCTTCGGTGCGATCAGCTGGTCGGTGGATGTCCAATGGAAGCTCGACGGGAGCTGGTGCCCTCGGTGGCCGTCGCCTCCGGCGTATGCCGCAGGGCTGAGCCCGGTCACGGCCGCGCCGACGGCCACCACGGTGACGGCCGCGAGACCGGCGCGTAGGCGCGTGTTGGTCATGTCAGGTCTCCCCACGCGAGACGGATGTCAATTCATATTCATACTAGTCGAACCCACGACGGGCACCGTACGGGACGGCGTGGTAACCGATTTCGTTTGTCTACCAGGCGGATGTTGGGTTGTTGCGACTCAGCCCTGAACGCCGTTCACCCGATCGGGCGATCCGTGGACGGCCGCAGCTGACCGCGGACCGGTCAACGTCCACCAGGCGTCCTGGTGGAGCACCGTAAATACATCATTCGGTCAGACTTGCGTCTCCATTCACCATCCGCGGATAACTGATCGCAGCATGTCAATATCCGGGTGTGAGCGATGCACTTTTGTAGCGACATGGGAGCCACGCGCGTCGCGTGGGACGGGAACGGCCGGTAGGCGCGGCGGCTGGCTCAACCCCCAGATCTGGATGGGCGCCATCGACGTTAGAAAGGCGGATCCAATGCGTAGATACGCAATCCTTGCTCTGGCATTTCTCGTGATAACGGCGCCGACGCTGGCCGGTACCTCCGCCGCTGCCGATCCCGGACGAGCGCCGAACGTCGGTATCCAGGCCGAAGATCTGACCGCCATCTCGTATCACTACACCTCGCTCGCCGCGGCGCCGCTGCCCGACGGGTTCATTTTCAACGACCTCACCATCGGCCTAGACGACGTTGATCGCGTGTACGGCAACTCTTATGACAGCGACTTCGTGCCGCACGTGTCGAGGTGGGCGCTCGGCCACACGACGGTCCTGCAGACCCGGCCTTCACTCGCCCGTGTCGTGAACTCCCTTGGCGTTGTCGGCGGCAGCGTACTGACCGACCCGGTCAACTTCGTCGAGCAAGCAGCGATCTTCACAGGTCACCATGCGGAGATCATCGTGCGCCAATCGGGCGAGGTGTCAAGTTACGTCGTTGCGCTCACCCGGGTCGGGTCGGCGCTCGTTGCGTCGGTTGATGGGTCGGGCCACGTGACGTACTTGCTTTACGCCAGGGGCCACTCGAGTGTGCTTACCTTCGGAACGAACATCGCCAATCCCGAGCCGCGGCAGATCGATGATGAGGGCTTCATCGCCGGCACCGAGCAGCCGACCGGCGGCCCCGCCCGCGCGTTCCGCTACAACCCCTTCACCCACACAAGTACGGTTCTCGAGCCACTGCCTACCGAGTCGTACGCCTGGGGCCTCGGAATCAACGACCGGGTCGACGTGCTGGGCTACTCATTCAATCCCTCCGCCACCGAGCGGATTGGAGTCTGGGACAGACTGAACCACTTCCACCAGTACTTCGTCGAAGGCACCCCCGAGATCCCGACGATCAGCAACCGGCTCCTCTTCAACGAACAGAACCTGATCGTGATCACCGCGGTCAGTGCGCCGGCGACCGATGTCGGCAGGAGTTTCATCGTCCCCCGACCTGGCGTCCGCCTCAACCTGGCCGACCTCGTCGACAACCCGCCAACCGAGGATGGACCGTTCAACATCGTGACCGCTGAGAACCATCGCGGGAGCGTCATCGGCGTCGGCGTCACGGGTAACCCGTTCTTCTTGCGCCGCCAGCACTGATGCTCTCGCGTCGAAAGGTGGACACCGCCGGGCGCGCCGATCACCGAACAACCGGCCGGAGCATCCCGCAATCAAGGATGGCGGCCAAGCCGGCCAGCATCTGCGGACTCCGATAGGGCGCTGATCGCGCGCAACCCGGCGGTCGGTGAGACGCACATCGCCTGTCCGCTCGGTTGCTCCGATCGGCACGTAGACGACATCGCCCTGAGGATCGTAGATAGCCAGGTCATGCTTGGTGGCCAGGAGGCGGTCGAGAAACTCAACAGGAGGCACGCTGGCTAGCTCAGCTATGTTCGTTGGTCATCCGGGCGGCCCGATCACAGGACCGCTGACGACCGCCGCTCCCTGAGCCGCAACCGTGGGCGGCTCGTGTGTCGCGGTCGGTGCGGCCAGGACCATGGCCACCAATGCCGCGGCAACGACCAGCACGCGGAATCCCATCAACATCACTCCTTCCCGTGCGGTGCTGCCCCGGGGTGTGTCAGTCCCTGATGGTGGGTGGCGCGTGCTGCCCCAGCACGGCGGATACTTGCCCGCCACTGTCCGGGTCCGAGGTTGCCCTGCCGATGCGGACGTCGCCGGTCTTCGCCAAGAAGATCACTGCAGCGTCGTCTGCCGTCGCGGGGTTGACGTGAATGTCGCCGTTCGTCGCCGTGCTGCCGATGACGATGTCGCCGTTGGACGCCGCCCGCACGTGCGTTCCGTTGCCCGGCGTGGGCCTGTCGACATGGACACTGCCGCTCGTGGTGGCCAGCACCGCGCTGGACCCGACGGACGCTGCGAACGCTACCCCAACCGCGTGCCTGACAAGCCAGGTCGTGATCGTCATGGACACCTCCGCACATCCGGTCTCCCTACAGGCGTTCCATCCTGTCCCCGCCCAGGCGTCCCATGCCGGTCCACCCCGGGTGACCTCCGGCGGCAACCGCCACCCGGCCCGAGCCGCATCGCTACCGAGACCGCCGCGCCCGGACCTTGATCAGCTGGGCTTGACGCTCGCTCGAGCCGTCAGCGGGTGCCCGTGAAGAACGTTCGGGTCGGCAGGTCAGTTGACCTTCACAGTGGCGATCTCGGCGCGCTCATCTGCCGCCGATTTGCGCGTTGTCGTGGACAGCGGATCGCCACTGGATGGGCCTCTATCCTGCTGTGGGTGAGCTTCGACCTGTACTTCTGGCCCGCCGGGGCGGCGAAGAACCCGGGCCGGCTCGCTGACCGCCTCGCCGAGGAGCGGGCCGGCGGGCTCCGGCCAGACGAGCGGGTCCTCGCGTTCCGGGCTGAGCTGTTGCGCCGGTGGCCGGGCCTGGCCGACATGATCGCGCCGTGGCATGACGATCTGGGCTGGCGGCAGCCGTCGGGACGCACCGATCTGGCGGATCGATACGTCATGGTTTACCTGCCCTGGAGCTGGGAGCCCGTCGATGCGCTGCCCGCGCTGGCCGGCCTGTACGGCCTGGACTGCTACGACCCGCAATGCGGCAAGCTGATCCCGTCGAAGCCTCGGCCGGCCGACACGTCGGTGACCGGCGCCGCCGGTGCCGATACCGTCGGCAGCGTTGCCGGCCAGGTCGGCGAGGACCGGGTCGTGGCCTTGTTCCAGTACATCAGTCGATGCATCGGCTACCGGTGCGACGATCTCGACGAGGCCGCGCTGACCGGTGCTCTGGACGACGCGGACCCCGAATCGGCCGACAGCTGGTTCACCTACCCGCTGCACGGCGCACCGCCGCTGCTTGTCCACTTGGCCCAGTCAACGGGCACCAGTCAACGGGCAGTACAACCGTCAACGTCCGCGTCGAGGGCGCCATGGACGCACTCCTCGCGGCGCGCATCGAGGCCATGCTGGACCCGTTGTAGCAGGCGCAGACGGTGCCCTGTCGGCGTTGGAGAATCATCCACAACGACGATCAGAACACACTCGAAGCGGCAACAATGTTGCGCGGAGCTCCCGCCGACCAAAGTTACTTGGTGCTGGCCGGATTCGTCGGTCGTGCTCGAAGCCATCGGGTTGCGGGAGCACCTGTGTGACCTGCCCGCCGGTGTCCGCGCGGCCGGCATACCAGTCTTCATCGGCCGTGACGCTGGTTCAGGACGCCACCGCGACCTTCTCCATGGACCTGCAGCGCGCCGCACCGAGCGCTACAGGCACGAGCCCGTGCTGGTCACCGGGCCGATCTCAGCGGGCTCGCGTTGCCCGCGGGCTTAGCGCACCCAGAAGTCCTCCGGCTGCGCCTCGACGTCCGCCGCCGACGGTTCCATGTAGCCCGCGACCGACAGCTGGCAGATCGCGGCCCGGTCCCCGGCATCAGCTGCCATCGTTCGCATGACCCCGGCCTGGCGGCGGGCGCGGTACGCGACCGTGGCCCCGAACGCGTGCCGGTCGCCGTGTAGCCGTACGCGTCGAGCAGCAGATGCAGGCGGCGGGACCGGTCGTCGGTGTCGTGGAAGCCCAGCCCTTCGGCCACGCTCGACGGGCACAGCGGCACCCACCACAGCGCCGCCAGCCTCGCACAGCGATCCGACCTCAGCCACTGAGTTGCGTACGACCAGGCCGGTACCGCAACGGCCACGCCGGCCGTCGGGTTTTGCGGACCAGCATGTAGCCGTACGGGGGTTCGGCTTCCTCGGGCGGGGTACTGCCCTGGAAGACCACGTCGAAACCGGCGGCGGCGAAGCGCTCCTCCATCTCTCGGGCCGAGAGCCAGTACCGGTCAAAGTCGACACCAAGCTTGGTGCTCGGGCCGTTTCGACGCAACGTGCCGTCACCGTGCTTGAAGGCGGTCACCAGGTAGCCGCCGGATTGCACGACGCGAGCAAGCTCGGCGAACGCACGAGTCCTCGCGTCCGGCGGCAGGTAGATCAACGAGAACCAGCACACCACCCCGGAAAGCGACGCATCTGCGAACGGCAGTGCCCGCAGGTCGGCGACCTCGTAGGCGAAGCCTGGGTTCTCCCGCCGCGCCACCTCGACCATCCCGGGTGAGAGATCCACGCCGCGAGGTGAGAGTCCCCGGCTCGCCAGGTACGGCAGCAGCCGTCCGGTGCCGCAGCCGACGTCCGCGACCTCGACACCCACGCCCAAGGTCATCTCAGCGAACAGGTCGAGCATCGCCCGCTCGACCGACATGCGCTCCAGCACACCGACCAGCTTCTTCGCGTACCACTCCGAAAGCACGTCGTGCGCGTCCCGCAGCTCCTCAGTCCTGGCGTCCATAGCCCCGTCGACCTTCCCATCCAGACGTTGTGGCGGCGAATTTAGTAGCCGTCTGCAGGAGGATGACCGTCCAGTCCGGCGACGGTACGGACGGCAACGGTTCGAAATCAATGGCCGCACCGCCATATCGGCATATCGGCATATCGAAGCGTTCGTCGCCTTGACGATCACCCGGAGTGGTCGTAGCTTCCAGCGGTAGCCTCCCGAAAGCTGTCCGAGATGCACAGGAATGCGGTCTTTCAGAACCGGGCGCGACACGAACGGGCTGGATGGTGTGGCGTGCGCCGACGTGTGTGGATACGCCGAGCCGTCGCATGTCTGTTCGTTGCGGCTCTGCTCGGCCTGACTGCCGCGTGCGCATTGTTCCCATCCGGTATCGGCCCCGGTGGCCGGGTCTTCCAGGTCTGGGCGCTTCAGGACCCGCAGAACCAACCGATCATCCAGGCGGCCCTCGACTCCTTCAACAAGACCTCCACCACCAAGGGCAGCCTCACCGTCTACGTCAACGACGCGTACAAGCAGAAGCTCCAGGTGTCGATGGGCTCGCCGAACGCGCCCGACATCTTCTTCAACTGGGGCGGGGGAAACCTGGCGCCCTACGTCAAGGCCGGTCGGGTCGCGACCCTCGACGATGCGCTGTCGGAGAACCCGAGTGTCAAGAACGCCTTCCTGGACAGCGTGATGAAGACCGCCAGGATTGGCGGTCATCAGTACGGCCTGCCGATCAACGGCATCCAGCCCGTGATCTTGTACTACAACAAGGCCGTGTTCGCCAAGTACCACCAGCAGCCGCCGCGGACCTGGGACGACCTGATGACGCTGGTGGACGCGTTCAAGACGCAGGGCGTCATCCCGCTCGTACTGCCCGGCACCCAGGCGTGGACCGAGCTGATGTATCTGGAGTACCTGCTCGACCGGGTCGGCGGCCCGGGCAAGTTCGAGGCGATCGCCGGCGGCAACACGAGCGCGTGGCATGACCCGGCCATGCTTCGGGCCCTCCAGCTGTGCCAGGACCTTGCCAAGCGCGGCGGTTTCGGGACGAACTTCGCCTCCATCAACTACGACAACACCGGCGCGTCCGCCCTGTTCGCCGAGGGCAAGGCGGCGATGTTCCTGATGGGCAGCTGGGAGTACACCAACCAGGCGCAGCGGCAGCCGGACTTCTTCAAGAGCGGCAACCTCGGCTTCACCACGTTCCCGACCCTGACCGACGGCGCCGGAAACCCGAAGGACATCGTCGGCAACCCGAGCAACTACTTCTCCGTCCGCGCGAGCGGCCGCAACACGCAGGCCGCGACCACCTTCCTGATCAAGACGCTGAAGTCGGACGCGTACGTGACGTCCCTCGTCAGTTCGGGTCAGGTACCCGCGATCAAGGGCGTGAACGCGAAGTTCGCCGGCTCACCGAACGCCAACTTCCTCAACTTCACCTACGACATGGCCAACAAGGCCCCGGCCTTCACCCAGTCCTGGGACCAGGCGTTGAGCCCCTCGGTCGCCAGCGAGCTCCTGACCAACCTGCAGAAGTTGTTCCTGTCCGACATCACCCCGCAGCAGTTCGTCGACGCGATGGAAAAGGCACAGTGACCACGAGCGCCGGTCGGCGGCAGCGGCCGGGCTTGGCCTGGGCCGCTCCCGCGGCCCTCTTCTTCCTGGTATTCGGCATCGTCCCGACCGCCGCCGTCGTCTACCTCAGCCTCACCAGGTGGGACGGTCTGGGTACGCCACAGTGGATCGGGTTGAACAACTGGAGGGCGCTGGCCAACGACGCCGACGCGTTCCACTCCATCCGGATCACTCTCCTGCTCACGCTGCTGTGCTGGATGATCCAGACCCCGCTGTCCATGATGATCGGGGTTTGGGCAGCCGGTCCCCAGCGCAATCGGGCCATCCTGTCAACCCTGTTCTTCCTTCCGCTGCTGCTGTCCACCGCCGCGATCGCCCTGGTGTGGCTGGCCCTGCTCGACCCGAACTTCGGGCTCGCCCACAACCTCGGCGGGCTCGTCGGCGTCCCGGACGGCAACTTCCTCGGCGACCCGCACCGCGCGCTGCTCTCGGTGGCGTTCGTGATCACCTGGCAGTTCGTGCCGTTCCACACGTTGATCTACCAAACGGCCACCCGGCAGATCCCGCACACCCTGTACGAGTCGGCCGCGCTGGACGGCGCGGGCACCGTCCGGCAGTTCTTCTCGGTCACGCTGCCCCAGTTGCGCAACACCGTCATTGCCTCTTCCGTGTTGATCGTGGTCGGCTCGCTGACCTACTTCGAGTCGATCCTGCTACTGACCAACGGCGGACCGGGTACCGCGACCCGGGTGCTGCCGCTGCACATGTACATCAAAGGCTTTGTCGGCTTCGATATGGGATACGCCAGCGTGCTGGCGGTGCTGCTGGTACTGATCGGCACGCTCCTGTCCGTGTTGATCGTGCGGACCACCGGGTACCACCGGATGGGCAGCCAGCGCGAGGGGCTATGACGACGCGGGAGGAGCCATGACGACATACCGGGCCGGCGGCGTGAGCGTCGCCCGGCACGCAAGACCGGACGCCCCGCCGCCGATCTGGTCCACCCCGCCGGCCCGCCCCCGCCGGCACCACCGGTGGCGGCGAAACTGGATCGCGGGCGTCCTCTCGGCGATCTGGTTGGCCATCGTGATCCTGCCGCTGTACATGGTCCTGGTGACCAGCGTGCGAACCCAAAGCGCGTACCTGAGCGAGGGCGCGATCCAGCCGCCAACGGGGCTGACGCTCGGCAACTACGGCCGCACGCTGCGGCTGGGGTTCGGCGAGTTCCTCATGAACAGCGTGATCGTTGCGGTCTTCTCGATCGTGCTGGTGGGCGCGCTGGCGCTGCCGGCCGCGTACGCCATTACCCGGGGGCGCAGCCGGATCATCAGCGGGACGTTCTCGATGTACCTGCTGGGCCTGGCCATCCCGGCCCAGGCGGTGATCATCCCGATCTACCTGATCGTGACGAAGCTGCACCTCTACGACAGCCTCCTGGCGATTATCCTGCCCAGCACGGCGTTTTCGCTGCCGATGTCGATCGTCGTGCTCACCAGCACGCTCCGGGACATCCCCAACGAACTGTACGAGGCGATGTTCGTCGATGGCGCCGGCCCGCGGCGTACCTTCGCCCGGCTGGTCGTCCCGATGGCCCGGCCCGGCCTGATTACCATCGCCATCTTCAGCGGCCTGAACGCCTGGAACGGGATCGTGTTCCCACTGGTACTGACGCAGAGCGAGAGTCGGCGGGTGCTCCCGTTGGGCCTGTGGAACTTCCAGGGCCAGTACGGCACCGACGTGCCCGGCCTGATGGCGGCCGTGGTGCTGTCCGCGCTCCCCGTGCTCGCCCTGTACCTGTTCGGCCGCCGGAACCTGCTGCGCGGCCTGGCCGCCGGGTTCGGGAAGTGAGCGAGCGTCGGTGACCTGTGGCGCGCCTACACCCTCAAAGAAGCCGTCCGCGCCATCTTCGCCGGCGACCTCACCCCGAACAGATCCCCGCCCTCATCGACCGCTGGATCAGCCGCGCCCAACGCTCCCGGCTATGTCGCAGGCACACCGCCAACTCCGCGCCTGAAGGCCAAAGCTAAACCTGGCTGCCCCCGCCCACGCCCACCACGTCACGTTGACCACGAACCCGCCGAGCTCCAGGAGGCACCACCACCACTACGACCGCTTCGACGCCCAGCCCCCATCCCGGGCCTACCCCCGGCCGCCCATCATCCGGATGACGCCAGCCGCGTCAAGAGCGCCAACGGCGTCGCTGACACGACCGCGCGACGCGCGGCTCTTGACCCCACCCGGCGTCATCCGCAACCTGCAGCCATCGCGAGCAGGCCGGAACCGACACGCCCGGAACCCTGCTACGCGACCATCCCGGGCCCTCTTGACACCCAACTCTGGAAGCAGGTAAGCGGACCGCCCGGTCGGACTCACTCTTGGGGGCCGTCTCCCGTTCGCGCCAAGCGCTCGCGACTCAGATACCGAACCGGCTTGCCGAGCGACTCCGCGTAGGCAATCTCCCGTCGGGTTGACTCACCCACGTAGCCGCCCGGATCCACGATGTACACCTCGTCAGCCATGCGAATCTTCTGGAAGTGCACGCCGCCAAGCCGCCCCTTCAGGTCCGAGCTGTCGACTGTCCAGTCGTAGCCCGGCAGGTCCGGGAGGCTGAACATGCCGAGGCTGATCACGACGCAACCTTCCATCGTGAGCCGCTGGTTGACCTCCGCGAACGCAGCCTCAAACTTGGTCGAGCCGCACAGCGTGATGACCTTCGCCTCACCCTCGGCCGAGTGCGGCGCCTGCTGCTCCTCCATGAGGTTCATGATCGGTGACCGGGCAGGAGAAGTCTATCGTCGCCCCCTGGACGTCCTTCTATGCAGCGTCTGGCGCGGAACCCTGGAGGGCGCGCCAGGAGTTCACGAGACGAGCGACAGGTTCAGCACCGCCAATGCCTCGACTGGCTGGAATCCCGCCGCCGCATACAGCGCCAACGCGGCAGCGTTGTCGGGCTCGGTCTGTAGTGACAGGCGTAACGCACCCGCGTTGCGGGCGTCGTTGACGACGTGGTGGATCAGCCGGCTGGCGATGCCGCGACGGCGGTGCTCAGGCACGACGTACAGATCCCGAATGGACCGGGCGGTGCCCAGCGTCAGCGACGCCGGCATGGCGGTGGTAGTGATCAACCCCATGCACCGGCCCGTGCTGTCCAGGGCCGCCCCCACCGCGATCCGTTGGCGGCCTGATCAACCAACTTCAATTTTACCGGTCGTCGAGCCGCGTTTCGTGCGCCTTGGGCGCGGCTTGGCAACTCGGGTTGAGAACCTCTGTGGCGCCGAAACGGCCCGAACAGCGGGGCGCGGCGACCGGTCGGGCGCCGCGCCACCGAAGTGTTCGACGGCTAACTGCTACTACAGGAGACCGATGGCCATGTCCATTGGCCGTTGGTCGAGACCGTGAAGCCCCAGTTGTTGCCGCTGCCGTTGGGTTTGGCCACCATCACGTACTGGCTGGGCCAGCTGGCGCTGGTGTTCCAGGTGTTGTAGACGACCGACGGGGACACCATGTTCACCGTCACGGTCCAGTTGTTGGAGCCGGCGACCGACGACGTTGAGGTTGTACCAGTTGTTCCCGACGCGTGCCGGCCGACAGCGTCGCGGTGCAGCCGCCACCGCCGCCACCGCCACCGCCACCGCCGCCACCGCCGCCACCGCCGCCAGCTGCCGCCTGGTTCACGCGTGACGTTGGAGTTGCCGCTACCGCCGCCCCATGCCTCGGTCGCCATGATCTGGTAGTTCATCGTGCCGAGGTTCATGCCGTGGCTGGCCCAGGCGTTGACGAAGTTGGAGAACGTGATGGTCCCGCTGGTACGCGGCGAGTTGCGGATCGCCAGGTACTGCCAGAAGGTCGTGGTGCCCTGGATGGAGGGCTGGTTGACCTGCTGGTGCTTGATGATGGTGTACGTGCCACCGTCGCTGGTCATCGTGCCCATGTTCTGGCCGGAGTAGTTGGGCGAGCCCACATAGTCCTCGATGACGTAGTACTCGACGAGCGGGTTGGTCGACCAGCCGTAGAGCGACAGCAGGTTGGTGCCGCCGGATTCGCGTTGAGGCTGCCGGTGTACGTGATCGACTGGGTGCTGCCGGGGTTCCAGCCGACGCCGGCGACGAAGTCCCCGATGCCGCTCCAGCTGCTGGAGTAGCTGTTGCTCGAGTTCAGCGTGATGCACGCTGACCCTTGGCCGGCGGACCACATCTGGTAGTAGGTGCCGCCGTTGTTGCCGGTCTGGTTCGAGCAGATCTGCGTCGCCGCGCTCGCGGTGCCGGTCAGCGGTCAGCGCCGCAGCGGTCAGAGCGACCGCGCAGGCGCCGGCCAAGAGCAGCCTGATGCGGCCGCGTCTACGGCGCTGCGGGTGGTGCGGAGCTTCGTTCATGGATGCTTCCTCCTCCTGGGGACGGACTGGGAGGTGCTACGAGCCATCGAGCCGTCGACGGGCGGCTCGAGGCGTCCGTCGATCGGTGCCGCACGACGTGTTTGAGCTGCCGGTCGTCGCGTGGACCGGGGGAGCCGGGTCACGGGTCGGACCTCATCGGCAGCTGTCGACAGAGTCGGCACTCATCAACATGTGTCAACTATGTTGCACCTGGGCCACGGTACTGTCAATCGATGGTCTTCGGTGGCTGGCCGGGGCGCCGATCGACCAGACGTGCCCCCTGCCGCGTACGCGGCAGAACCGGCCGGGCGGTCGCAGTCGGCGATGGGAATGGATACTCATGATCGGCGCCGCGTCGACCGCGCGACGCCGGTCACCTCCAATTCGACGCCGGAGCAGCCAAGTGGTCAGCCCGTACGACATCGAGGACATCTATCCCGACGACCCGGCGAGCGTGCGCCTGCCGCGCCAACAGGCCGGCAGCACCGCGCAGAGTCTGGCCGTGACGCTCATAGCCGACTACACCGTGCGCACACGAGCCTGGCTGCCGTCGGCGTCGATCGTCGCCTTGCTGGGGGAAGCCGGGATCGGAAACAGCGCTGCCCGTACCGCCATCAGCCGGCTGTTCCGAAGGCAGATACTGGAAAGCAACCGGGACGGGCGCTACAGCTCCTACCGGCTGACGACGGCCGCCGCCGCCAACCTGAGCACGGGCGGCGCCTGGATCGCCCGGTTCGCCACCCGGGCGGAGCCATGGGACGGATACTGGACCCTCGTGTCCTTCTCCTTCCCTCAGGATGAGCGCGGTCGGCGACGAGCTCTCCGGGGGCAACTGAGATGGCTGGGGTTCGCGCCCCTGTACGACGCGCTCTGGGTCTCCCCCGACGCACCGAACCGGATCGTCGAGGAACGACTGACGAGCACCACCCTGGGCACCATGACCATGTTCCGGGCCCGCCAGGTGGAACTCGCCACCCCGGCCAACCGCAACCCGATCGACGCTTGGGACGTCGCGGCCATCGCGAGGCGCTACAACACCTTCATCCGCCATTGGAAGCCGGTGCTGCCCCGCATCCGCGCCGGACAGGTCTCCGGCGCCGCCGCGGTGCAAGCTCGTACCGAGATCATGGATGCCTACCGGCAGTTCCCCATCGTCGATCCGGAACTGCCGATCGAGCTGATGCCCGCCAACTGGCCGCGGGCGAAGGCCCGAGAGGTGTTCGTCGCCGTCTACGATGGGCTCGCCGCACACGCCCAGGAACACGTGCGCACCCTGGTGACCCGGTTCAGTGACTCGCCTTGCCACGAGATCCGAGCCCACGGCACAGCGGAGCTGGCCAGTACCGGAAATGTCTCATGAGGCGGCATCGTCGCTGCTGGCTCATGTACCGCAGCATCTGGGCCGCCAAGCCCGGGCAGGAACGCATCCTCGGCGTGCGCCTCACCTGCGCGGGCTGGGAGCGGGCACTCTCACAGGCTGTCCTCACCTCACCCGAACCGATCGTGCACGGCAGCAACTGGAACGCGGCGATCGCCAACGCCAGCGTGCACGCCCAGTTGGATTCGGATCGGCCACTACACGGCTCCACGCTGAACCACGACAGCATCCAGGTCGGCATCAGCCTGCGCTGATCCGCACGTATGCCCACGACTGGGTCGTCGGTCTCATCGGCCTCATCCCCACCGTGCACAAGATCGCCGCACTGGTCCGGGAAGGTCATCACGCCAAAGGCCCAACGGCATCTACCACCGCAACAGCCCTGACCGCTCGACCCGAGCATTGCCCGACACATCGAGGCCAACATCTGACCCCGCCGAGCGATGGACCACCGAGGCGTCACCGCGGCGAGGGCGCCACGTTGACGAAGTCGGTCGGCTCCGTGACCGACACGGGCTTGCCGTAGTCGCGGTATTCCACGGTTTGCTCCATCGCCAACATCTCGACGAACGTCTGGGTGGTCGGGGAGATGTATCCGGCGCCGGTCGGCACGTGGGAGGCGACCTTGCTCACTCGTCCGGTCGACGCGTTGACCTCGATCGTTCCGGTGACCGCCAGATCGCGCAAGGGTGGTGGGTCCTCGGTCGGCTTCCCATAGCTGAACCTCCACACGTCGACCTTGTTGCCGCCCGTTCCGGTGCGGCCGACGTACTCGACGGTGCCCCGCTGCTCGAGCTGGTCGAACACCTCGGCCGGACTGATCCACGCGGGAAGGCGATCGGGACCGTCGGCCCAGGGGCACGGCTCGGCTGTACGGACCCACCGTGACCTGTAGCGATCGCGGGTGTAGCAGACGTCACCGACGGCGACTTGCCGCTCGTTGTTGTAGTCGGTGTTCATGAAGCCGCGCCGGTGGACAGGGTCGTAGGCACCGTTGGAGACCATGACGGTGCCCGGTTGATCGGACGGGGTCGTGTGGCTCACGATGGTCAGCGTGAACCGGTAGCTCATCGGGCTCTGCTGGGCGCCGGCCAGACCGTCACCGCCGCCCGGCATCGCCGCGACGCCGGTGACGGCCACCGCAGCAACGACCGCCGCGGCCGACACTGTCGCGCCGGCACGCAGTCGGCGTCGGCGCCGAGCACGTTGGAGCAGGTGCTGTGTCGGTGGCTCAGCGATCGTTTCGTTGTCGGCCAGGTCGTGCAGTGCGGCCGATACGTACGCCTCGTCGATCATGACTTGATCATCCTCTCGTCTTGACAGCCCAGGTCGAGCAGTTGACGCAGGCGATGCAGGGCCCGTGCGTTGTGACTCTTGACGGTGCCGATGGAGCAGCCCAGAACTTCGGCGACCTGCCGTTCGGTGAGGTCTTCGTAGTGGCGCAACACGATCACCGCCCGCTGCTGCCGCGGCAATGCGAGCAGGGCGCGCCGTACGTCGTCGCGCACGTCCGGTGGACCGCCACTGAGGTCTGGCGTCTCCGGCGGCGCCGCGACTAACTGCTCGCGTTTGCCCCGCCGCCAGCGGCTCACACTGCCGTTGATCAGCATGCGTTGCAGATACGCGTGCGGATCGCCCCGCTGGGTCACGCGCCGCCACCGCTCATAGAGCTTGACCAGGCAGTCCTGCAGGAGATCCTCGCCGCGATGGCGATCCCCGGTCAGCAGCCGGGCCAGCCGCACGTACCGCTGCCAGACCGTCTCAACGAACGCCACGAACTCGGCGTCGGACTGCGTTCCCATGCTCGTAACACGCTCGGACCCGAAAGATGGTTGTCCAACTCGGAAATCGCGACGGCTGGGTACTGCATGTCGCCGCCGTCGAGGACGGCGTAGGGCCCGTCGATGTAGCACCGGCGGAAGCCGGCCTCGGCGATCAGGCGGGCGCAGGCCGGGCACGGAAAGGTCGAGACGTAGCGATCGGCGCCGGCTCGCCGCACGCCGTCGCGGGCAGCGCGGGCCACCAGGCCCGCCTGGCGTGGATGGCGGTGGACAGGGTCGGCGCGGACGCCGCGGCTGAATGGGCAGAGCGAGCGGCTCATCGGCCGGTGGCTCGCCCAGCGGCCGGCCGTGCGTGACCAGATGCTGATCAGCACGAAGATGCGGGTGCCAGCCGGTCACACGGGCCCATTGGCCGGCACGGCCACCCGTGGCAGCGTCACGACGTCGGTGACGGCAACGTCTGAGGCGACACGAGCCGCCAAGATCCCATTCTTGAGCAGGAGCCGCAGTCCATATACGGCGTCGACCGTCAGGACGGCTTGACTAGTGGCGCTGCCATGGCTGCGCCGCGCGCCTGGTCGATCCGGGCTGGCCGATACTCGAATGACCGGCCGCCCCGGTGCAAGAGCGTCCGGATACTGCTCGATCAGCGTCGTCATGGGACGGCAGCCAAATCGTTGCGTAGACCGCACTGGACTCATAGGCCGTGCGAGGCGAGACATCGATGAACACGGGGCCGAATCCTCACTTGATCCGCCAGTGCTCGAACTGGTCCAACTCAAAATCGGCTTGTCCATGAGCCGGCTGAGCCCGAGCAATTCCGCGTTGCTCAGCGGTCCATCTGCGTCCTCTACGCCCATCTGAACATCAGGGCGAACTCGATGCGTTGATAGCCGCTGATCGCGCGATGATCGGGGCAGCCGGGGCACCACTCCACCGAACTCACCGTAGCAATCTTGGTTACCGCATCTGCCGCCTCTGGTGCACTGGCGGTCATGCGGGCTGGTGACGCACGGTGATCCAGTTGCGGAGCGATCTCCCGGAGACGGTCGTTTGTGGACCATGGCGGCAGTGCCTGGGCCGCTGCGTTCAGCTCAGCTCAGACTGCCTGACTACGTGATCGATATCTCGATGTGACGCTTTGGCCCGACTGGAAATTCTGGATCGTCTGTCGACAACGGCTTCTCACGCCGCGGACGGGGCCGCGGTCGCGCAGCGCGGTACCCGCTTGTTCGGTCGACGCGCCGTACGCTTGACGGAAGGCCAGAGGTCGATCGACGCGTGTCCCCGCATCTGCGATCCTCTGGCCTCTATATGCCCTCGGGTGGTCGTCAGGTCGCCTTTCCTAACTTGCCAGGTGGCGATTCAACGCCATTTTTTTTGCGGTTTGCGCGAGCTCGTCCCAGGCAAGGAAAGCGGTCAAGACGCAGGATGCGGCGGCGGCGACGAGTTGAGGTGGCCTCGGAGCATCGCCGAAGCCAGCCGTTACAGCGGCGCCGGTGCAGATCGCGGCGGTCAAGCTGCGCTTCAGCCCACCAAGCCCACGTAGGCGATCAGTGATGCGTTGACTACGCGCCGCCATCACTCCATGATGCGCTCATCGTCTCCAGAGGGGAAGCCCATGGCCGCCACCGAGGAGCCCGGGCCCGGCCCAGTCGTCAGCCGATGGCGACTGCGAACCGCGGTACGGCGGCTGCGCCAACAGCACCAGCTGACCCAGGACCAGGTTGCACAGCAACTGGGCTGGTCGACATCGAAGATGATCCGGATTGAAAGCGGTACCTCCAAGCTGTCAGTCGCCGACGTGCAAGCCCTGCTTCGCGTGTACAAGGTGACCGACGCCGGCGACATAGCGCGCATGGTCGACTGGGCTCGGCGCGGGCGTCGCCGCGACTGGTGGGTTGGCTACAAGAGGGTCATCCCCAGGGCCTACTCCGGCTACATCGGGCTCGAGACCGACGCCGTTGCCGTGTCGATGTACGAGACCGTCATGATTCCGGGTCTGTTGCAGACGTCCGGCTACGCAAGAGCACTGACCGAAGCGGTCGCGACCGAGCTCGACGCCGACCAGAACGACCGCATCGAACTGCGGCTACGCCGGCAACGGCAGGTCCTCAACCAGCCGCATCCGCCAACCCTGCGCTTCGTCATCGACGAAGCCGTCCTGCACCGAACCGCCGCCGGCGGACAGGGAATGCGCGAGCAACTGCACCACCTCGCTGCGGCGTCCCAACTTCCCCACGTCACCCTTAGGGTGTTGCCGTTCACAGTCGGCATGCACCCAGGTCTTTCAGGCCCATTCGTGCTCCTCGAGTTCGATGAGGGCGACGGCCTCCTCGAGATCGAAAGCATGTACTACGGCGTACGACTGGTGGAAATGCCTGACGCCTTCCAGTTCGCCGCCGGGCTCTTCGACCGCCTTCTCGAACTGTCGCTCAGCCCCGACGACACTATGGCAATGATCAACAGGGTGGCAGATCGCGCCTACTGACCATCAACCGTGAGGGACAAATCAGCCGACTACCCAACACCGCACCAACGCAGACCCCAGACATCCGATCACGCCGAGATCAGCTTTTTAGCTTTTCCGCATTGGTCGCCTGGGCGCGAGGGATCCGCTGCTGATCGGTCAGAGCCCGCCAGTCGTAGGGATGCGTGACACGCGTGTGCGACGCGTTGACCGGCTCAAGCTCCCATCGCCACAGGTGTCCTGGTGGAGGCTGCCCTGGCTGGGCGGGTCGCCAAGCGACACGGCGCCCTTCGACGAACTCGACCACATGGTTCTCCCGGACCTTGCCGTTCGTCGTCGTCATGACAAAGACGTCACCGACGGCCTGAACTCGCTGCCCGGCGGGCGCCTCGGACAAGTTGTCGTTGCCATCCCACCGAGGTTGTTGCGACGGGTCAGCGATGAGCTCGACCTCGCCGAGGCACTTGCGCGTTACGAGCAGGCGCTTCCGAAGCTACCGGTGAACACGGTGCCGATGACGTCTCGCGCGGTCCTTGCTTGAACGTTGGCGCGGCAGCGGTTTTCGGGTGGATGTCGTGGTTCCTGCTCGATACCGTCGCCCGGTGACACATTCCGGCCGGTATCGCTATGTCGGTCCGGGCGACCTGCGCGACCTGGTGCTGCCGGTCGACGCCGTGGCCGTCGAAGCACCTGCCTTGCTGGCCGGCTGGTTCGTCCGGCGGGATCGCGCCGAACTCGGTGAACCAGTCACGTTCGTCGTGACGCTTGACGGCCTGCTCCAACTGGCGTCCCGACGCACTGAACATGTGGCGGTGGCAGCGGGGCAGGACGTCCTCGCCGCCGGAGAGATGACGTTCGAGCGCGTTGGCGTCGGGTGGCGCGTGGTCGAGGTAACCAACCAGTCGACTGGCTATTGCCCCGATCTGGACTCCTGGCAAGCCGTGGGCAGGGCGCTTGATCGCCTTGGTGTTCAGCACCCCGGCGACTTCACCAACAAGGTCGTCTTCCGCCGCTGCCCGGCCTGCGGCGAGCGCAACGTCGTACGGGACAACGACTTCATCTGCGCCTTGTGCGACTGCGATCTGCCCGGCCGCTGGAACTTCACCTCGACCTGATCATTGCAACCCAGCCAGCAGCAGGGTCTTCCACCGGCCGGGCGCGGTGCGTCGTCCGGGATGAACGAGGTCAGCTGGGTACGCAGTTGACCGCGTCGGGCCCGTCGGCCGGAGCTTGCGGCGCCAGGTCGAAGGGCCGCACGACCCGCCGGTCGGCGACGTGCCAGGTGCCATCGACGTAGACCATGTGGTTGGCGGTGGCGTGCCGCATGATCGGTAAGGTCCGCCACTGCGCACGTACGGCGCCGCGGATGGGCCTCGATGCCGACGAACCGGCGGTCGGGGTTGGTTTTTTCCACCCCGCGTCGGTGGTCCATACGGCGTCCGCCGCTGCAGCGCGGTACCGGCCCAGCGGGTGCCGCCGTAGCCTTGCGGGATGGCCAGAGGTTTGACCGACGCGTATCCCCGCATCTGCGATCCTCTGGCCTCTACCTGCCCGGGCAGGGTTGTCAGGTGCCTCGTCGGTAACTTGCCAGGTGGCGAATCAGCGCCATTCTTTTTGTGGGCTGCGCGAGATCGTCCCAAGCGAGGAATGCGGTCAACACACACGATGCGGCCGCGGCGACGAGTTGCGGTGGTCTGGGGGCGTCGCCGAAACCGGCAGTCACGGCGGCGCCCGTGCAGATCGCCGCGGTCAAGCTGCGCTTCAGCCCACGAAGCCGGCGCAGACGATAAGTGAGGCGTTGACTACGCACCGCCATCACTTCATGATGCGCCCATCACCGGCGGAGGGGGAGGTGCATGGCCGCCAACGAGGACACTGGGCCGGGTCCGGTCGTCAGCCGGTGGCGACTGCGCACCGCGGTCCGGCGGCTGCGTGAACAGCGCCAGCTAACCCAGGACCAGGTCGCGCAGCAGCTGGGCTGGTCGACCTCGAAGATGATCCGGATCGAACGCGGCACATCGAAACTGTCGGTCGCCGACTTGCAGGCCCTGCTCGGTCTGTTCGAGGTAACCGACCCGAGCGACGTGGCCCGCATGATCGACGGGCGCGGCGCGGCCGTCGCCGCGACTGGTGGGTCGGCTACAAAGGGGCCATCTCACGGCGCTACTCCGGGTACGTCGGACTCGAAACCGACGCCGTGGCCGTGTCCATGTACGAAACGGTCATGATTCCGGGCCTGCTGCAGACCTCCGCCTACGCTGGGGCGCTCACTGATGCCCTCTCCACCGAACGCAAGGCTCGCCGGGACGCCCAGATCGAGCTGCGGCTGCGCCGGCAGCGCCAAGTCCTCAATCAACCCCACCCGCCGAGGCTGCGCTTCGTCATCGATGAAGCCGTCCTGCACCGAACCGCCGCCAGCGGAGCGGGGACGTTCGAGCAGCTGCACCACCTCGCGGCCGCCGCCGAGCTGCCGCACGTGACGCTGAGGGTGTTGCCGTACGCGGCCGGCATCCACCCGGGACTGTCTGGCCCGTTTGCGCTTCTGGAGCTCGGCGAGGGCGAAGGCCTCGTCGAGATCGAAAGCATGTACTACGGCGTGCGGCTAATAGAGGAACCCGACATGTTCCAGGTCGCGGCCCGACTCTTCGACCGCCTCCTCGAGCTCTCCCTCAGCACCCACGACACCATCGCAATGATTAACACGATCGCCGAACACCACGACTGACAGCATCCTCGCCACGCCCCGACAATCCAGCTCAGCCAACAACCCAATGTCGGGTTGACCGGGCCCCCACCGCAGCACCCCAGGCGCGCTTGTGACTCAGCATCAGGGGTGATCAGTCGGGCTGGCGTCCGATCATGCCGATGAGCGCGCACCCGATCATGGGGCCTTTGGTGACATTGGCGTGAGTGTCAGCGCGGCCGAGTGTCTCGAACTTGATGGTTCCCGGACGGGGCGAGTCGTGACCCGGGGGCGGCGCTGCCGCCTGCCTCGCCAATCACATTCGGTCCGTGGACAACCCGGGGGCCCGCTGGTGTAGGTGGGCGTTACGAAGTCGCGACCGCCAGGTTGAACGTCCGTTCCAGCGCCAGCAGTACTGCCGGGTCGAACTGGGTGCCGGCGCAGCGCCGCAGTTCGTCGAACGCACGCCGAGCGGAGCAGGCAACGTTCCTTATGCCCCTGGGCCAATAGCAGTGGTGCCAGCCGCCCGCCGACGTAGCCGCTCGCGCCGGTCACCAGGCACCGGGCCGCGTTCATCGCGGTCTCGGGCCGGGATGGGTGCCCGGTGTGGGCATCTGTTCGGCGGCGGTGACGGGATCGTTGGTCAGCAGGCGGGCACCGACGGCGTCGGCTAAGGCCGGCGTGGCGCCCGGGCCGGCGAGGGCGATGGGCGCGACGCGGGCGAGCCGGACGAGGTCGTCGGTCAGGCCGTCGAACCGCTCCGGTCCGGTCCCCACGAGCACGATCAGGTCCGGACGCTGGGCGTGGGCCATGCGGATGAGATCATCCAGGGGCGTGCTGGCGCCCAGGTACTCGATCCGCCAGCCGTTGCGGTTGAGCACGATGCCGAAGGCCAGCAACGCGATGTCGTGCAGCTCGTCCGGGACGCAGGCGAGGATCGCCCGCGGGCCGTGACCGTGCCCCCAGCCCCGGGCGAGGCCGGCCAGGCGCCCGCGGATCAGGTTGCTCGCGAAGTGTTCCTGCGCGACGCTCACGTCGCCGCGCTCCCAGCGGTCACCGAGCGCCCGCAGGTAGGGCAGCACGACATCGCGTAGCACCGTCTCCACGGTCAACGTGCCCAGCAGCCGATCGAGGACCGCGTGGGCCGCCGGTTCGTCGAACTCGTCGAGGGCCGCGGTGAGCGTCGCGGCCGCGTCCGTGAGCCCGTCGTGATGAGCGGGGCCGCCGGCACCGGTGCCCGCCGGTGCCTCGCCGTCGACGGCGGCCCGGGCGGCCTGCGCCGCGGACAGTCCCTGGGCGAGGTACGCCTGCATCCGGCGGACCCGATCGACGTCGGCTTCGGAGTACAGGCGGAACCCGCCAGTCGTGCGGACCGGCCGGAGCAAGCCGTAGCGGCGTTCCCACGCGCGCAGGACGTGGTCGCTGACGCCAACGCGGCGGCTGAGTTCGCCGATGCGCAGCACGCCGGGTGGGGAGAGTTCGCTCACGATCACACCATACAGTCCCTAGACAGACCCTTGACAACCCTCATCGGCCGACCTAATCTCTAGACAAAACCTAGACGGAGGTAAGACAGATGAAGAAGTTGGACCTGATCGCCGTGGTACTGCTCATCGTCGGCGGACTCAACTGGGGCCTGGTCGCCATCGCCCGGTTCGATCTCGTGGCCGCGCTCTCCGGACTCGACTTCGGCGAGACCAACGCGCTGACCCGGATCGTGTACGGCCTGGTCGGCCTGTCCGCGGTGTACGTCGCCGCGCAGCTTCGCGCCATCGTGCGGCGTTGGGCGACCACCGCGCCCGCCGCCCGGCACGAGATGGCGTCCTGACCAACCCGGCCGTGGCCCGAGTGCGCCAACGACACTCCCGAGAAGGGAACAGCACCGCCATGCCATCTGCCCGCACCGCCCTGATCCCACGGATCCTCACCGCAGCCGCCCTGCTCGGCACGCTCGCCCTGGCCGCGTGCGGCAGTACCGACACGTCGTCGAACACCGCGCCGGGCGCGCCCGCCCCGGCCACATCCAGCCCCCCCGCTGCGGCGGGAGGGCCGGTGGCCCGTTCGGACCCGCCTGCGCCGGCGTACCGGCCAGCGGCCCGGGAAGCCTCGCGGTCATCGCCAACGAGCCGGTCGCCACGGCCGCCGCGCAGAACCCCGCACTGTCCACACTGGTCGCCGCCGTGACCAAGGCCGGCCTGGTGGACACCCTCAACAACGCCCAGGCCATCACCGTGTTCGCGCCGACCAACGACGCGTTCGCCAAGATTCCGGCGGACACCCTCACCAAGGTCCTCGCCGACAAACAGGCGCTGACCAACATCCTCACCTACCACGTCGTCCAGCAGCGCCAGGGGCCGACCGACCTGGACTCCGCGACCCTGACCACACTGCAGGGCGGCGCGATCCGCACCGCGAAGTCCGCTGACACCTACACCGCCGACGACGCCCGCGTCGTATGCGGCAACGTCCAGACCCGCAACGCCACCGTGTACCTCATCGACACAGTACTGATGCCGAAAAGCTGAACCGGCACACCGCATCGACCGGCAGGCGACCCGCCCGCCGGTCGATGCATCAGCACGTCGTGTCCGACGTGCGGCGCGGCGTGGGACTTGGGTTTCCCTATGCGGATTTCAGGGCCCTCCTCGAAGGCCCTGAAATCCGCGCGCCGGTTGATCTGGATCGCGACAACCGGTCGATCTGCGCAGGCGGCACGCCAGCGGGTGCCGCGACGGCCGGCGCGGCGAGCACCACGCCGCAGAGCAACACAGAGACCGCGCCCAGGGCGGCAAGCTTCAATCTCGTTAGGACCCCCGTTGACGTATCCCAATATTCGAGTTAATCAACGTACCGCGTGCACAGCCGCAGCGCCGCGGACGGTGACGACGGGAGCCCGCTCAGCGGTTGAGCCACCAGATCGAGGCGTTCAGGGCGGTCGCGTAGCTCACCCACAGCCAGTACGGGACGAGCAGCAGCGCGGCCGGTCGCGAGACGCGCCAGAACGCGACCACCGTGACGGCGATGGCGAACCACAGCGCGACGATGTCGACCAGCGCCCAGCCGTACTTTCCGGCGCCAAAGAAAATCGGCGTCCACGCCGCGTTGAGCAGCAACTGGACCGTGTACGGCACGAGGGCGGCATGCGCGCCCACCCGCCGCCAGACGAGCCAGCCCGACACGGCGATGGTTGCGTACAGAACGGTCCACGCGGGGCCGAACACCGACGACGGCGGTGCCCACCCGGGACGCCGCAGGCTGGCGTAGTCGCTGGAGGACCCCGTGACGGCGAGCGCGCCGACCACGGCGACGGCGGTCACGGCCAGGCCGAACGCCGCGAGGCCCGCCCAACATACGCCGGCGGAGCGCGGCGGCCGAACCATCTCAGTGGCCATACCCCACTTCTACCCGCGGCGCCCACGTTTACGCAGTGGATCACCGCGGGCGCGCTACGGTGTGCCGGCATCTGTGCCTCGCATCGTCCCGACCGGGCACGGCGGGACGATCGCGACGACCGCGTCCAAGGCCGGTGGCGTGGCGCCCACCCGGTCCACCGACGACCTCGTGGCGGCCGGCCTGGGCGACGCCGAGGTGAATCTTTTGGCCGGCGATGACGATGCTGCCGCGGCTGCTGACCCGCCGGTCAACTCGCAGCGGTTCGGTTGCCGGGGCCGGTGGTGGCCTGGCGGTGCGGCACGCATGTCCACCCGCACACTGGTCGCGGCCCTCCCGGGCTGGACGACCAGGTCGTTGACCTGGTGGTGCGGCTGGCCAGGGAGAATCCCGCTGGGGATACGTGAGGATCGTGAGGGAGTGCCGCAACCTCGGCGTGCGGGTCTCGGCGTCGTCGGTGCGGCGGAACCTACGCCGGCACCATATCGGGCCGGCGCCGCTGGCGCCGTCGTGGACGCGGTCGGGCGCTACGTCCGCAGCAGGCCGAGGTCACGGCCCCGTGCGACAGCTTCGGTGCGGCCGGAACACTGCAGTTTCCGGTAGATCGCGGCGACATGGGCCTTCACGGTGTTGCGGGAGATGTGCAGCTCCTCGCCGATCTGGCCGAGGGAGAGATGGGTCGGCAGTAGTCGCAGGACCCGCATTTCCGCTCTGGTCAGCGCCATCGCGCTCGGGACCCGGACGTGCCCGCCTTCGCCGGCGAGGCGGGCCAAGACCTGGCGCAGTTGCTGCCGCAGCGTTCCTTCGGTCAGCAGTCCGGCCAGATGCCGTCCGGCCTCCTCAGCCCGGAAGCGCGCGGCGGCGAAGTCGCCCAACTCGAGGAAGATCTCGGCGAGCGTGATCGCCACCTGGGCCGACAACCACGGGATCACCGCCGGTGACAGCGTGGTATTCATCCGCACGACGGTGCCGGCGTAACGCCGGGCGGCCACCTGGTTCCCCTGGTGGGCGGCGATCCGGGCGGCGGCGAGGTAGCCCAGGATGCTGAACAGGTGCTCCTCGATCCCGGCGGTCTCGATCAGGTTGACCGCCTGGCCGGCCTTCTCTTCCGCGTCGGCCCAATCGCCCCGGTCGACCGCGAGTAGTGACAGCTCGGCCAGGGCGGCAACGGCGGCTGTGGGCGGTCGCCCTTCCGCGCCGAGCCGGGCCGCGAGGTCGAGTTCCTTGACCGCCACGTCGGCAGCGCCGGTCAGCGCGTCGGCGATGCCGAGCGTCGCCATTGCCGCCGGAAACCACGGGCTGCCGGGTGGCTCACTGTCCGTGGCCGCCCTCGCATCGAGCAGCATCCGGTCGACTCCCAACGCTCCCAAGGACGCACGCAGGACCATGATGGCGGACGTGAGCGAGCTGCTGCCATCCGGAAGTGGACCATCGAACGATCCGCGCTCCGCGGCATGCAGGCACCTCTGCGCGCCCGGCCCGTCTCCGATGAGCGCCAGCATCCACGCCGCAGTGATCGCCAACGGCGGATAGCTCACCAGGCCGTCCTGGCCCAGTGCGTCCAGCCATCGGCGGACCGTCTGAAGCCGACCGGCGGCGACAAAGTCCGGCGCGTGCCGGTTAATCAAGCGGGCCGCCGCGAGGGTGTCTCCACCCGCGAGCCTGTGCCCGATCGCCTTCTCGGGCTGGCCCTGCTCCTCGTACCACCCGGCGGCGCGCCGGTGCACCCGCGACTCCTCGCCGGGTTCGCGTCTTCGCAGTTCCGACAGCAGCATCTCGGCGACCAGGCAGTGGTAGCGATACCACCCGCCGCGCCGGTCCAGCGGGACGACGAACAGGTTCCGTCGCGCCGCCTCGGCCAGCCAGCGGGCGGAGCCGCTGCGGCCGAGTACATGGTCGCAGAGTGCGCCGGACATCTGATCGAGCACGGCCGTACGCATCAGGAACCGCACCATCTCCGGAGACTCCCGGACGAGGAGCTCGTCCCGGAAGTAGTCCAGGATGTACGGATCGTCCCCGGTCAGCCGTCTCGCCGCAACGGCGGGATCCGACGCGGTCCGAATGGCCCGGGCCGCGAGATAGACGCCAGCCGGCCAGCCCTCGGTGCGCCGCAGGAGTGTGCCGACGGTGTCGTCCGAGGAGTCCACACCGGCGTGGGCGAGGACCGCCCCGAGTCTCCTCCTTCGTGAACGCCAGGTACTCCACACCGAACTCGACGCAGCGGTCCTCGCTGCGCAGTCGACCCAAGCCGAGCATCAGCCGGGACCCGACCGCAAGCTGGAAGCCTGCCGGCAGGCCGGCGGCAAGCGCGCGGATGAAGTTCATCGCCGCGACGTTGCGCAGCTCGTGGACGTCGTCGAGCACCAGGACGCCCCGCCGGTTCCAATTCCGCAAGGACGTCAGAAGGTGGCCAAGCGCCGTCAGGTGCCGGGACCCGTCGCCGACCGCGAGAGCCCGAAACACCGCCGGGTCCAGCGGCTGGATGCGGTGCAGCGCCAAAGCGACGTGGCCTGCGAGACGGACCGGGTCCCCGTCGGCCGCATCGACCGTCACCCAGGCGAACTCCCGGGAATCCTCAGCCGCCCACTGGCTCAACGCGGTCGTCTTTCCGTATCCGGCCGGCGCGGTCACCAGTATCAGCGAGATGCGCTCGGGTGTCGCGGCGAGAGCCTCCAACAGCCTGGTACGCACGATCAGGCCGTCCCGGTGAACCGGGCGCTGAATCTTCGCCTCGACCGCAGCGAAAGGAAGCTGCGAGCGCCCGTTGCGTACCATCCACCCGTCCCCGGTCGAGCGGCAGCCCGAGCCGCTGCCACCGTCTTGAGCAGTCTCATACGCTACATCGCGACCGGAGCCTGCGCTCCCTAGCCCGAGTTCCCACCCTTCGTTGATCAACTTCTGTGTTTGCGCTGGTCGTGGTGGGTGGGTGCCGGGCGGGGCTGGGTGTATTACCTAAGCGGGGTGGAGTGTTGGTCAGCGGGTGGGGGGCGTAGCGGTCGAGCCCGAAGGTGTTGAACAGCCGCTGCTGGGTGTCGGTCATGTCGGTGAGCAGGCGTTTGGCGCGGGGTCGGCCTTTGCCGCCGCTGTGGTGCAGTAGCACGGTTTCGCCGATGCCTCCGAGGTTGCCGAGCAGTTCCCGCACGGACAGGTGCAGGCCGGCGTGGGTGGCTTGGCGGCGCATCAGGTGGGCCACGGCAAGGGCGAGGACGCCGGTGAACACATGGACCCGGATTTCTGGTCGGTCCAGTGGTGCATGGGGCTGAACGACACCACGTGCGGGTCCTTCAACGGCCGGAACCCGAATTCCGCCTCGGACTGGGACCGGTAGGCGGCGATGACGTCGGCGACGGGCCAGGTGTCGCGGTTGGTGAACAGGATCCGCTTGCCGAACAGGTGTTGCTCCAGCTTCGCGCGGCGGCGGGTGTTGCCGCGGGCGAGGCGGGCCTGCAGGTCGGCCAGCTTCGCGCGAGTCTTGGCCTGACTCTGCTCCAGGCCCCGGGACTGCCCGGCGTGCAGGGTCGCTGAGTGGGTCAGCACCGCCCGGCGGGTCACGTCCAGTGCGGTGAGCGTGGTCTGCACGGCGCACGCTCAGGTCGCCGAAGCGGTCCGGGTCGGGCGCCGGGTAGCGGTGGTGGGCAAGGTCGAGCAGGTCGAGCAGGTCGGGGTGGTCGCTGGGCGGCAGCGAGCCGACGACCCGACCCCGGCCTGTTCGACGCACGGCATAGACGTAGAAGTGGTTGACCACCCCCGTGCCCGACACGATCCACGGGTAGGTCGCCCCGGTGTTCGGGTTGCGGCGCTTCTCGGTGCGGAACACCCGGGTCTTCTCCTGCGCCCGGCCGACGAACAGCACCCCCTCCTGCCCGGTGAACTCGGCCAGATACCCCAGCGCGACGTCGTCCTTACGCTGACCCTTCACAAAGTCGATCATCGGCACGTCCAGGTCACGGCACATCCGGTGCAGACCAGCGATGAAAACCTTGCTGATCGGGTCCATCAACGCCGACGACGCGAACGGCGCACCCCGGTGAGCCTGGACGAACGACGCCACCCCGCCGGTGTACTGAAGCCGCGGCACGTACACGTTGAGGTACATCCGGTCGATCGACTCGATCTCCAACGTCACACGCTCGTCCAGGACATCGGCAACACTGCGCGGTAACGTCGTGACAAGGCTCCGGTCGTTGAGGATCGCCTCACCCAAACATCGCTTCAAGCGGTTCAACGAACGGGACAGGGAAATTGTGGTGATCATAATAGCGCAGTTCGGCGGCGGCACTCGTATCCAACCGTACAAACCCTGGCGATCGTTTCGACTACCTAGCCACTCAAAGTCGTCCAGCCCGTCAATAATCAACAGCCAGGGTGTATCTTTACTCAAACTCACTAGTCCCTGCCACAGCACGTTGGTGGAGTCCGCGGAATTGGCCTGGGCGCCTGCTTGCAACTCCGCGCTGATCTCCTGCAACCCGCCGATGAGTGTGTCTATCTGGGATCCGT
The DNA here is from genome assembly GCA_963816625.1 of uncultured Actinomycetota bacterium. Taxonomy (GTDB): domain Bacteria; phylum Actinomycetota; class Actinomycetes; order Mycobacteriales; family Micromonosporaceae; genus Dactylosporangium. The sequence continues at coordinate 52,416 of CAWFLC010000001.1, forward strand.
CCACCCAACGGACGGCAATGCCTTTGTTTTCCACCTCGGCACCAGTCTCGCTGGCCAGCGCGGTGGTACCGATTCCGACTAGGCCGTGGACAACGTGGAGTCGAGGACCCCCACCATTCGTCACTGCATTTACAAGCTGGCTCTTCGTATAATTCCGTCCGAGCAACGTACCCGTTAAATCGCCGAAGTGCAGTGCTGAGCAGGCCGGCCGGGACCGATCCTGCGACTGGAATGGGTTGGTTAGCATCTACAAGCACGACCTGCAGGCTGGCCGCAGCAACCAAACCCACAAGCGCCGCGACAAGCCACCAGTTCCATTCGCCAGTAAGCACGTTGGTGACGACACCTACGAGCGCGCCAACGAACGGGCCGGCCGCGAGGACCAGGACGCGATGACGGCCGATCGCTTGCTTCCCAGACCCGTAGAACCCGTCCAGTACAACGATGGAACGGGAAACGCCAGCATGCACCCCGCGCGTCGGTGGCCCATGCAGCGCCATCAAACCGTGCGGGCCACCCCATCGAAGGCTACCCACAGGGCGGCCCGCCGATCCAGGAGCGGCGCATGGTGGCCGCCACGCCGGCGGGTCGTCGGTATCGATCATGTATAGGGTTGTGGATGCGTCGTGACAGGTTCATCGTGGCGCGACACAGGGGACGGATGGCCGGACGACCTTGGTAGGAAATGACGGATATGGATGGCGGGCCTGGCCTTCCGGCGCTGCGGCTGACCGGGCTTCGCAAGGCGTTCGGTGACAACATCGCGGTCGAGGATGTAGACCTCGAGGTGCCGCGTGGGTCGTTCTTCGGCCTGGTCGGACCCAATGGTGCCGGTAAGACCACGGCGCTGTTGATGGCGGTTGGGTTGTTGCGTCCGGATGCCGGTCACGCGGCGGTGTTCGGCGTCGACGTCTGGTCGGATCCGGAGCGGGCGAAGTCGCTGATGGGTGTGCTGCCCGACGGCCTCGCGCTGCCGGAGCGGCTGACCGGGCGGGAGGTGCTGACCTTCATCGGTCAGCTTCGCGGCCTCGATCCTGACGTGTTGGTGCGGCGGACCCAGGAGCTCCTCGACGTGATGGAGCTCAATGACGCGGAGCGCACTTTGGTGGTCGACTACTCCACCGGCATGCGCAAGAAGATCGGCCTGGCCACGGCGGTGCTGCATGGACCACGGCTGCTCGTCCTCGACGAGCCGTTCGAGGCGGTCGACCCGGTCTCCGCGGCGGCGCTGAAGTCCATTCTTGTGCGTTTCGTCGCGTCCGGCGGCTCGGTCGTGCTGTCCAGCCACGTGATGGCGCTGGTCGAGCAGCTCTGCGACACGGTCGCGGTCATGGCCAAAGGACAGGTTGTCGCGGCCGGGCGGCTGGAGCAGGTTCGTGGTGCCGGAACCCTGGAGGAGGCGTTCGTCCGGCTCGTCGGCGGGGACGCCGGCAGCCGGGAGGAGCTGTCATGGTTGGCATCCTGATCCGGATGAAGCTGGCGATCATCCGCCACTCCATGACTGGAGGAAAGGCTGCCTGGATGATCACCGGTGGGACCGTCGGGGTTGCCCTCGCCGGTGCGACGATCTGGCTCAGCCTGGTCCACGCGCCCAATACCGCCGTGGTGGCGGACCTGCTCGGCGCGGTCTATGTGATGTGGGCGCTCGGCTGGGTGGTCGGGCCGGTCTGGGGTGGCGCGCCGGTGTTGCGGGTGGAGCATTTCTCGCTGCTGTCGGTGCCGCGCCGCCGGCTTGCTGTGGGCCTGCTCGGTGCCGCGTTCGTCGGCATTACCACGGCCGTCACGCTGGTCGCCTTTCTCAGCCTGATCGTGTACGCCGCCCGGTTGGGGGCGGGTCCGGCCCTGATCGCTGTGCCCGGTGTGGTGCTGCTGCTGGCCTTCGTCGTCCTGCTCTCGCGGGTGGCCGCGACCGCATTCGGGGAGGTGGCGAAGTCACGGGTCGGTGCGGCCATCGTCGGCGCGCTCATCGCCGCGATGATCGTGCTGGCCCAGTCCGGCTGGATACTCTTCGTTGCCGTCAAGGTTTCCGGCGTGATGACGACGGGGTTCGGGCCAGGTTTCTCGACCACCGTCCGGGCGCTGCCGTCCGGTTGGCCGTTGGTCGCGGTGGAGGCCGCCGCCCGCGGTGACTGGCGGCTCTGCCTCGTCGCTCTGCTCGGACTGGTGGTGGTGATCGCGGGTCTGCTGCTGGCGTGGAGCCGGGCTCTCGGCTCGCCGCGGCGGGCGCGCGCCGTCATCCGAGGCACGAGGAACGTCCTCCCCGCGGGCAGCGGGGTGTTCGCCGGGCGGACCGGCGCAATCCTGCGCAAGGAACTTCGTACCTGGCGACGGGACCCGCTTCGCAGCCAGACCGTTTTCGTGCCCGTGGTCTGGGCGCTGGGCACCGCACTGCTACCGCTCAGCTTCGGCGAGAAGGTCCTGCTGCCGTGGGCCGCACCCGCGCTTGCGGTGATGGCGGGAGCTTCGGTGTCCAATCTGTACGGACAGGACGGCACAGCCCTGTGGATGACCCTGTTGACCGGTACCGAGCGGCAGGACGTGCGCGGCCGGCAGTGGGCGTACCTGCTGATCTTTGCGCCGATCACCGCCGTCGTCGCTGTCGTCTTCACCGCGTGGAGCGGCCTGAGCTGGGCGTGGCCGTGGGTGCTCGCGCTGACCCCGGCCATGCTCGGCGGGGGAATCGGGCTGGGCGCGCTGATTTCAGTCGTCGCGCTGGCTCCGGGGCCGGACGCGCACAAGCGTCCGGACAATCCACTCGAGCACGGTGACACCACCGGTCAGGCGAATCTGATGTTCTGGGGCGGTCTGCTGCTCGGCGTTCCGCCAGCGGCGGTGGTCGCGACTGGTACCGTGCTCGGCAATGAACTGGTGGTCTGGGCCGGGGTGCTGGTCGGGGTACTGACCGGCGTGTTCCTTGCCTGGTGGCTCGGTCGGATGGCCGCCCGGCGGCTGCGGGCCCGCGGACCCGAACTGCTGTTCCTGATGAAGACCGGGCGCACCAGCAAGGCGATCAAGATCGAGGTGCCGAAGAGGAACGCCTTCCTGGCCACCGTCTGCTGGACCCTCGGCTCGATCTCACTGTTCCCCCAGGGTCTGGTCCCGATCGTCTTTCTGCTGGCCGGCGTGAACGTCAAGTCCTGGTTCCTGGCCCTGTACCTACCCGCCGGGTGGCAGTTTCCGGTCGCCATCGCCATGACGCTGATCGGCTGCTCCCTGTACTACGTCGCGATCAAGGCCGGCATGTCGAAGAAGGCCCCGACCAGCGCCGACCTCGCGGAAGAGTCGCGCGAGATCCACACAGTCTGATCCGCTACCCTGCACACGGCGTGGCGGCTGCTGGCCCAGCGCATCGACGGAGCTAGCACGGACGCCAGCGTGCGAATGGAACCCGGCGAGACCGGCCACAGTTCGGTGATCGCGGTTAGGTTGCCCAGCCAGTCGGGCAGCGCAGTCAGCTGATTGCACCAGCTGTCCACCCGCGACGCCGTCACCGCCATGCGCATCCGCGGACCCGTCGCCAACCAGATCGCCAGCCTCCCCGACGGCGCACACGTCCAGCTCAACGTCGAGTTGCACCCGAGGAAACGAGACAGCCGTGACGTCGTGGCGCTCCGCCGACCCCACCGAAGCCGACGCACCGATCACCCGCCTCGGCGGTCAACCGTCGTGGACCGGCACCCCGCGATGGCCGACCTACCAAGGCCAACCACTGCCATTCCTCGGCCAGATCGCGTTCCTCGAAGGCCGTATCGTGCTCGTCTTCATGTCCGACGACCCCGACACCGCCCCGTGGCAGCCCAGCGACGGCGGCAACGCCGCCATCATCGAGCCGAACGGCGACCTACCGCCCTGGGTCACCCCCGACGCCCGCAGCACCGGCCCCACCGCACTGCCGGGAAATCCCCTCGTCCCGGACCAACCGCTCCAGCTCCACGGCCAACCAGACTGGCTGCAATACGACGAAACCCCCGACGACACCGCGCAGTTTCTGTACCAACTCGACAGCTTCATCGACCCCGACGGCTACCTCACCTTCGGCGACGGAGGCACCGCCTACCTATTCGTCAGCCCCGACCATCGGCAAGCCCGGATCCTCTGGCAGTCCTAACCGCCACCGGTGATGAGGACCGACCGCACGGACCGGCTCAATCGCCGACCCCGTCCTGATCTCCTCGCCCGTCCCGGACTGACTGGCGTCGGTGTCGCCAGTGCGGCCGGTGTCAGACGATCGGCAACAAGATCATCGGGTATCCGCTCATGGCCGAGATGAAGAGCAGCCGCCAATGGCCAGTGCGATCGTCACGGTCCGTGCCAGCTTCGAGCAGGCGGCACCAAACCCGAATCCCAGGGCGACGACTACGGTGGTCGTAGGACGAGTGAGCGGCTCGACTATTCGCAGCCAGCCCGAGAGGCGTTGCCGCCGGCGCTGTCGGTGACGACGGGGGGCGGCGCCTCCGTCGAGGCCCAAGGGCCTCCTAGCGGCCCCACCACTGAAGCAATGTGACCTCTATTTGTAACGTATTCGCAGCTTGACTGGGCGCAGGACAACCACAACTCCGTCGTCCTGGCCCGATCCGGCAGCGGCAAGTCACATCTGGTGAAGATGGAGGTACTACGCAACCTCTACCAAGGCGTCCACGTCGCCGTCGTGGACCCCGAAGACGAGTACGTACGCCGCGCTCCGCGCGCGGCCACGCGGATCTGCCGCCGACCGCGCGTCACGCACGGTGACCTTCGATAGAATGCCTTTGCAGCTTGCCATCTATCTATCTGATCTTGACGCTGTGTCCTTTGGCGGTTGCGCCGGATACTTGGTAAATGGGTGTCGCGGTGGCCGCGTCGGCGCCCGGTGCATAGACCTTGAAGGTGAAGTGGTCGTCGGTGGCCGGGGTCAGCCGGTCACCGTCGATGCCTTCGACGGTAAACGGATTGGTGGTTGTTACCCCATCGACCGTGACGGACGCGGTGCCCTGGAATCGGCCGCGTGAGTTGTTGGTCTGATCGATGATCATCCAGTTGAAGCCCGTGGCGCTGACGGTGAAGCTGTGGCAGTTGTTCGGGTGCGGTGAGTTGCACTGGCTGCCGGTTTGGTAGGTCAGCACGAGGTCGTTGTGCGGGTCGAGAACGCCATTGGTGTAGTCAACGGTGAACCCATAGTCGACGGGGTCGGTCTGGCTGGGGCTGGAAAGGCCCGGCAGCAGGTCGCCGTTAGCGAGGCTCGGCACCAGGTCGTTTTTGTTCTTTCCGGTGACACCTATCGAGATGGACGGGTCGTAGACGACCAGCATGGTGTTAGTCGGCGTGCTCCAGTTGCCGGCGGTGTCTTGAGCGCGGACGCCGACTCGGTAGACGCCGGCGGTCAGGTTCGAGGCGATGGTTGCGGTCAGGTTGCTGGCGGAGACGGTCATGGGAATGTTGTTGCCGGCGCCGTGGTCGGTGTCCAGGAAGTACTCACCGGCCGCGAGACCTGAGACGCCGTCGGTAGCGAGGGCTGTCAGCACGGTTGAGCTGGTAAGTGGCTTGGGGTTAACCGACCAGACCGGTTCGCCCAGTGTCGGCGCGCCGAGGTCGGTGCTGACGCTGGCCGAGGCCGAAGCAGTGTTGCCGGCAACGTCGATGGCGGTGCCGGTGATGATCTGGTTGGCACCGTCGGTGGTGATGGCCTGGTCTGGCGGGCAGGTCGCGATTCCAGACAGTGTGTCCGAGCATGTGTAGTGGACCGTCGGTGGGGACCTGTGCCAGTCGGCGTCGTTTTTGGTCCCGGTCACCGTTGCGGTGATTCGACCGGATGTAGCGAACGACCGGGCGTTCGGGATCGTCCGATGGTCGAGTCGTTGTCGCGGACATCCGCTGGTAGCCGAGTTGCGGATGTCCCGACGGGTGGAGGCTCCCGCCACAGGGAAGGGACGTTTGCCGGTCACGAACTGCGTGCTACCTCGATGCACGGTCGAGTGTGCGCGGTGGCGGCCGTAGCCGCTCGACAACGCTTGTACAACACCTTATGCCTGTCAGGCAGAATTGCCTGGTAGGCAAAGCGGGTCTACTGTGGTCGGCATGCATATTGACGAAGCGCCGCCAGGGATGCGGGCGAGGAAGCGGCTGACTACCCGGCAAGCGCTCGGTCTGGCGGCGCTGCGGTTGGCAGTTGAGCGGGGGCCGGCGAATGTCCGGCGCGAGGACATCGCCGCGGCGGTGGACGTGTCGCCACGGACGTTCAGCAACTATTTCTCCAGCAAAGAGGAGGCGATCGTCTGGCTCGCCGTCGAGCGATCCCTTGCCGCGGGCGCGAGTCTGCGGGCTCGGCCAGCCGGCGAAAGCCTCAGCAAGGCGATCATTGCGGCTCTCAGCGAGCAGTACGTGGACCGTACACCGACCCAGGAATGGATCGACCAGATCAGACTCATCGTCTCGGCTTCCGAGGTGCAGGGTGCATATTTGAAGGCGTGTGCCGAGATGGAGAGGTCGCTGGCCGAGGCGATCGCCGAACGCATCGGTACGGCAGCTGACGCCGGTCTGCGGGCTCGGGTGCTCGCTGCGGCGGCTATTGGAGCTGAACGAGCTGCCATCGGCTACTGGCTCGACGCGACGAGCACCGTTCCGCTCGCCGCACTGGTACACCGGGCCCTCACCGAGGTGATCCGGTGAGGATCGGCGGTGTCCGGGTCTTCGACGGCGACCAGGTCTTACACGACCGTGACGTCGTGATCAGCGACGGTGTGATAGCGGCAGTGATCGACGCGGCCGGCTTGCCGGCCGATGTGGACGGCCACGGGCGCACCCTGCTGCCGGGTTTCTTCGATGCCCACGTCCACCTCGACCCCCGTCCCGACACGGCGCTACGTGACCTCGTCGAATCGGGTGTCACCACGGCGCTGGACATGTTCAGCGGCGGTGAGCCGCTGACCCGCATCGTAGCGATTCGGCAGTCGGATCCACCCGACCTCGCCGACGTACGCACCGCGGGCACCGGCGCCACCGCCCCCGGAAACATGCTGGAGAAACTGACCGGCCACACATTGCCAACCGTGACGGATGCCAACGCCGCGCACGCCTGGGTGCAGGCACGCCTGGCAGAGGGCGCCGACTACATCAAAATCATCTATGACGAGCGCGAGGGCGGCCCGCTGAGCGTCGCCACCCTCACCGCCCTGATCGAAGCCGCGCACGCCCACGGTGTGCTGGCGGTCGCGCACACCATGACCGAACAGCACGCCAGGACAGCTGTCGCGGCCGGTATCGACGGGTTGGCGCACCTGTTCATCGGCGACGATGCCACCGCCGACTTCGGTCGGTTCGCCGCCGACCACGATGTGTTCATCATCCCGACACTCATCGTCTTGCGAGGATTCTGCGGCTACCGCCCGCACGATGACCTGCGCACCGACCAACGCCTGGCCTACCGGATGCGCCGGCCACCGATGCCGGTCAGACCGGCCGACCCGAGCCGTCACCACCTGTACAATGCGGCGACCAAGGCCCTGCGCCAACTCACAGCCGCCGGAGTCGTCGTACTCGCCGGCACGGACACCAGCCTCCCCACCGCCACGCTCGGCGTGTTCGGATACGGAGCAACGCTGCACGCAGAACTGGAACTGCTCGTCGAAGGCGGTCTTAGCCCGACCCAAACCCTGATCGCCGCAACCTCCGCACCGGCCCGAGCCTTCCGGTTCCCCGACCGCGGCTTCATCCGCCCCGGAATGCGAGCCGATCTGCTGCTGGTCGACGGTGACCCGACCAATGACATCCGGGACACCCGCAACATCGTCGCGGTCTGGAAACGCGGCGCTCGAATCCACCCACACACCAGCAACGCAGAGCCATCAGCGCCGGCATCGCATCCCGAAGCGGATCCACAACCCTGACGACCCCGAATCGTCCTACTCGCTCAGCGCCAACCGCTGGTGTACAAGTAGTCGTCTCTGTCCTTTGTGGACGCCCTGGCGGGTGGGAAATGAGGTGGTTGCTTGCCGACGTCGGCGCGGCTTGGTTCGATGAGACCGTCAAGTAACCGCCGCGCACCTGGCGTCCTGGGCCCGCTTCGCGCCCCGCGCCAACCAGTCCGCCGGCAAGACCAAACCCGCCACCACCGGCAAAGGCAACCCCTGGCTGGCCAGCACCCTCGGCGAGATCACCGCCGTCCTGGCCCGCAGCGACACCTTCCTCGGCGAACGCTACCGACGCCTGTCCAGACGCCGCGGCAAACTCCGGGCCATCGTGGCCACCGGCAACTCCATCCTCACCGTCGTCTGGCACCTACTCAACGACCCCGACGCCCACTACCACGACCTCGGCGCCGACTTCCACGACACCCGCTACCACCAACGCCACCAACACAACCTGATCACCCAGCTTGAACGCATCACCGGGCAGAAGGTCACCCTCACCACCAAAGACGAACCAGCCGCCGCGTAACCCCACCACAAACCACCGTGGTGCTGCCGCCTGCCCACTCGCTGAACATTTTCGAGTCAGCCGCAATGGTGGCGCGCGACGTAGGCCACCGCAGGCTGTTCGGGCTACTCGTATGAGCCCCACTTCGACCGTCTCGGCCACGTCCGCCGCCGGCTCGGCGCGGGCGGGCAATTCGCCCTCACTAGACGTTCACCAGGAAGACGAGATCCGCCTCGGTACGCCACTCGGCGTGCCGACGATCCTCGCCCATCGTCGAACCCCTGCATCGGACGGCGTCCCGTCGATGCGCCGCGCGGACTCAACGTCGCAGTGTCCTCCGCGTTCGGTTTCGGTGACGAGCGCGGACGGTGGAACACTCGAGCTGACGGACGAGGCGAACATGTGCGAGTCCCTGCCCCGGGTGGGGCGGATCTTGGGATGCTGCCTGATCGCTCAGCGCGTGGCCTGCCGGCGCAGCATCAGCACGCCGGTCGCCAGCCACCACGCCTGCACGATCAGGGATGCGAGGACGCCGTAGAGGAGCGCGCCGGGGAACAGGGCCGGCGCCAGGAACAGGCCGGCCGCCGCGATCAGCGTAATGGCGCCGACTGCGGTGCCGGCCCAGCCGAGCCAGGACGGGTACGTGTCCAGGACCATCGCCCGGCCGAGCAGTGTCAGCGGTACGCCGAACAGCAGCGCGATCGCGATCAGCGAGGGACCGTGCGTCGCCGCGGCGACCGCCTGCGCGGCCCGGACCAGGTCTGCCCGGTCGCCGGGCGTGGCCCGTGCGGCGGCGTCGGCAAGTTCCGGCAGCGCCAGGCCCTCGCTGGTGCTCTCGACGGCGAACACTGCCAGGCCGACCAGCGCGCTGGCCACGGCGACGCGGGCGAGCATCCGGGCCGACGGTCGGGTCAGCGAGTCGGCCAGGGCGATGAGCCCGGCCAGCGTGAGTACGGCGGCGAAGACTGCGATCAGGTGAACCGCGGCGTACGTGGGGCGGGCGGCGACGAAGTCCAGCGCCGCCTCCGCGTCAGCCGCCGGGGTGTCGCCGTGCAGGAGACGGGCCGTGGTGAACGCGACGGCGCCGAGGACGGCGCACACCCCGCCGGCCTTCAGGGTTACGCGAGCAGGCATCCGGGCATCGGTCATGTTCGCGATGCTCCCGGCCGCACACGGGCGCAGCGTCCGCCGTACGCAGACACCTGCGGCCGCGGCTACTACGGCGGCGTACTCCCGGTGCAGTATCAGTCGGGCGTCACCAACCCGGTCCGGTACGCGAACACCACCAGCTGGGCCCGGTCCCTGGCGCCGACTTTGGCCATCGCCCGGGACACGTGGGTCTTGGCGGTCAGCGGGCTGACGACCAGTTGCGTGGCGATATCCTCGTTGGACAGTCCGGCCGCGACGATCCGTACCACCTCACGCTCCCGCGCGGTCAGCAGAGCCAGCTCCGGCAGCACCGGCCGCGGCGTGGTCTCCGGCGAACTGGTGCCGACCGACCTGGCGATGACCGCCCGCGTGACGGCAGGAGACAGCAGCGCGTCGCCGCGCGCAACCACCCGTACACCATGAAGAAGCTCGTCAGGCTCGATGTCCTTCACCAGGAACCCGCTCGCGCCCGACCGCAGCGCCGCGAACACGTTCTCCTCCTCGGCGAACGTGGTCAACACGACCACCCGCACTCCGGACAGCCGCGGGTCGTCGGTGATGCGGCGGGTCGCTGTCACCCCATCCACCTCGGGCATGCGGATGTCCATGAGCACGACATCGGGGCGTAGCTCGCGTGTCAATGCGATCGCCTGCCCGCCATTGGCGGCCTCGCCCACGACCACGATGTCATCCGTGCTGTCGAGCAGCGCCCGGAATCCGGCGCGGACCAGCACCTGATCGTCGGCCAGCAGTACCCGAATCATGTCACCACTCCTGTGCTCGTCTGCCGGGGAAGGCGGGCGCGCACCCGGAACCCTGCATCGGGCCCCGGCCCGGCGTCGAACTCCCCGCCCAGGTGCTCGACGCGTTCTCGCATCCCCTCCAGCCCATGCCCGCCGGTGGGGGCGGCCGCGACGCTGGCACCGTCGTCGGTCACCTCGATGGCCAGCCACTCCGGCTGCCAGCCGAGGCGGATCCGGGCCCGTGCCGACGACCCGGCGTGGCGCAGCACGTTGGTCAATGACTCCTGCAGGATCCGGTACGCCGCGTGGTCCACCGGCCCGGCCAGCCGCTGGTCCACCGCACCGCCGCCGAGTTCCTGATCGAGCCCGACCTCCAGGCCGGCCGCCCGCACCGCGGCCAGCAGATCCGGCAGCCGATCCAGGCCGGCGTCGCGATCGGCCGCCGCCGGCTCGCCGTCGCCGCGCAGCACCCCCAGTGTGGTCCACATCTCGGCCAGCGCCGCCTTGCTCGTCTGCCGGATGGCGGTCAAGGCCTCCCGTATCCGGGCGGGCTCACGGTCGATGAGGTGCAGCGCGGTGCCCGACTGCACGCTGATGGTGGCGATCGCGTGGGCCACCGTGTCGTGCAGTTCCCGGGCGATGCGCAGCCGCTCCTCGACGACCCGCCGCTCGGCGTCGTGCCGGCGCTCCTCCTCGGCCCGGCGCAGCCGCTGCCGGACCTCCTCGGCGTAGGCGTGCCGGCTGCGCACCAGGGCGGCCAGGAGCATCGCCACCGCCACGACCGCCACCTGGGGCAGGAACACGGCAACCCCGTCGAGTGGCGCCGTGCCCTTGCGCGTGGCCACCAGGTACCCGGCGGACAGGAACGCCACCGGTACAGGCACCGCCCACCACAGGGACCCGGCGAGCACCGCGTCGTACAGCGGCACGAGAAGCACCAGCGACGGCGGGAAGCCGGGAAAGCCCCACGCGTAGAAGAACAGCAGGACGGCAGCGACCGCGTACAGGGCGGCGACCGGGAACCGCCGCCGCCACAGCAGCGGCACAGCCATCGCCACACCGAGCGCGTACGCGAACCAGTCGCGCGGGACGGCACCCGCCTCACGGCCGGTCACGATCGCGATCTCCGCGACGGTCACGACCGCGGCCACCACGGCAAGATCGATCAACCACCGCCGCACAACCGAAACAGTACGCAGGCGGACCGAGGGTCGACAGGGCTCCCATGCCCTAGCGCGGTGTCCACCAACGTCGGCCGGGTCGGGCCGCCGTGGCCGCAGTTTGTCGATCTTGGACAAACTAGGTCCCGAGGGCCTAATCCGGCTCTCCGAGCGGATGTGTGGGTCAGGTGGGTCGGGTTCGGCCGGGGAGATGGTGATCGCTCCTGGTGATCAAGGCTGTCGGCCACTTCGCGGATGAGCCGACGGCGGCGGCGCCCGGCATACGGCATGGTCACGTTCGTTGTGCGTAGCGTCGATATCCCGGGTTGGCGACGTGCTGCCAGAATGGCCCGGTGCCGGACACCGAAACGATCACACTCTCGCTGACCGGACCCGCGAGCCACACGATCGTGCGTGAGGCTGGGCGCGGCGACCTGCGCATCGGCCCGGTCGGCGGCAGTGCCCGGCCACCGGACGTCGTTGTCGACCCCGACGACTCGATCAATTGGGCTGCCTTCGACCCGTTGACGGTGCCCGCCGGCTACCACTGGCCGCGTTCCCTGTACTACCGCGGCAACGATCCTGGCTTCTTCGCCTGGTCAGCCCGGCGACGGATCGAATGGTTTGAGTGGACGCCGATGAGCGACGCGGTGGTCGACGCGGGTGAGGCCCAGATTGGGAGGCTTGTGGTCCACCTGCACACGACGAACCTGACCATCGTCTTGCCGGCCAAGGACCGCTGTCAGTACTTCCAGGCGATGGGTGAGCTGGCTCGGCTGCACCCAGAGCATGCTCCCGGCGCTGCCTGCCCGAACCTGGAGTTCAGTCCGGACACCAAGCCGTCGCGCAGCACCGACCCGCTCGCGCTGCCGCGGTTCACCGCACTGGCCGACGCCGCCTCGGTCCACGTGCGGGTGAAACCGCTGCGGCAGCCGTTGGACTGCGCCAGCCTGCTGCAGTTTCCGAAGCTGCGCGACCTGGCACTGGACGGTCAGCTCACCGGCCTGGACGCGCTCGCCCGGCTGACCGAACTGACCAGCCTCGCGCTGCGGTACTGCCCGAACCTGTCTGGGCTGCCCCCGCTGGACACCTGGCCGCAGCTCACCACGATCATCGGGTGGAACATCGACGAGGCTGCCGGCAAGCGGCTGCGCACCGAGATCCGCCGCCTGACAAAGTCGGCCGGCCGGGAATGGCAGTTCGCCTCGGCGGCTCAGCTACGCCCTCCGGCGTGGTTCACCACCGAATACGGCCTGCCGTTCGCCGCCTGGCCGAAGAGCACCGCCCGCACCGCTGTCCGGGCGTATCGCACGGCCGAGATCGCCGTCACCGCCGCCGCCTCACCCGGTGACGTCGAGACGGCGATCCGCGGCTTCGTCCAGGCCATCAACGTGCTGTCCGGCATCGAAACCACCGAACGCGAAGACGCCGGCGAGGCCGTCGCTCAACTCGCCGGCCACGCGCCGATGCCGATCGCTGCCGATCTCGCCCAATCCTGGTTCGACGCCGAACGTGACTTCTGAGGCCACCGAGCAAACCCCGCGCCGTGCGGCCAAGCCAAGCGTCGACCAATCCGGCGACGAGCCATGGGTCATGCTGGACGGCAGGTTGTTTCGGAAATGTGATCAGCAACCCGACTGACGTCCCACTTTGCCGCCAATCGAGCACGTGGGCATCTGGCACGCCTGTCACCGTCCGTAGCCGAACCTCGTCGGCGCGGACGTTCTGCTTTGCCGATGTGAGCACGTCCGATCTTGCCGTTCAGTTGCTGGATCACGACCTCGCCGATGCCCCGCCGATGGAGCTCCCAATTTTCACCGTTGATCGTGAGCGAAGGAGGGCTGCGAGGGCTACCGGGCCACCCAGGACTCGCCAGACAGAGGTCGTTCGGTGCGTCGAGGCACAGATACAGCATCGGGTAGAAAAGCGACTACGGAGTACGCCTCCACCTCTCTGCTGGCGGGCCTTGTAGACGGCGACCGCATTGGTGCCATGTGGTATCCGCAGTTGCGTGGTCATCAAGATCGGACAGACATCGCGCCGAGTTGAGCGAAGCATCAATCGCCGTGACCGCTGATGTTGCGATCCCAGAGACGCGAATCCCGAGGTTACCCCTCGGACGTCGTCACCGGAACGGGTCGGTGACGTCGCGGAGCCGGCTGAGCAACTGCCGCAGTTGCCCGATGCGCTGCCGACCCAGGTGCGCGGCCCACTCGTCCTCGACCTCGGCGACGATCGACGCCGCGATGGGGATGGCCCGGGCACCGCGCTCGGCGACGCGCACGAGCCGTGCCCGGGCGTCGGTCGGATCGGCCACCCGCTTCACGTAGCCGGCCCGCTCGAGCTGGTCGACGAGGAACCCGGCGGACTGCTTGGTGATCTGGGCCTGCTCTGCGAGGTCGGTGAGCCGGCTGCCGTCCGGCGCGATGCGCTGGAACACCCGCGCCTGCGCAGGCGTGAAGTCGTCGAACCCGGCCTCGGTCAGACCGGCGAAGACCCGCGATTCCATTGCACGGTAGGGGATGTAGAGCAACAGGCCGAGGTTGAGCTCCTCGTCCGGCGCGTCGTCGGCCATCGCCGTTCCTCCCTTGACATCCGTAAGACTCTCTGACTATTTTGGTCAGAGCATCTTACCAATCTGAGTGGACCTCCGGGGAGGCCACCATGACCGAAGTCGACCTGTACGTCGACCCCTGCTGCCCGTTCGCCTGGACCGCCTACCGGTGGCTGGTACAGGTGCGCCGCCAGCGCCGGATCGTGCTGATCGTGCGCCTGATGAGCCTGGCGATGCTCAACGAACACCGTGCGATCGCCGCCGACTACCGGGAGTTGCTCGGCCACACCGTCGGCCCCGGACGCGTCGCCGCGGCGGTCCGGCACCAGCACGGCGACGCGGCCCTGGTCCGCCTGTACGAGGCGGTCGCGCAGCGCGTCTTCGACACCGGCGCCGACCACTATGTAGCGATCCGGCACCGGATGCCCGCGATCGTCGCCGAGTCGCTGGCGGCCTGCGGCCTACCCGCCGGCCTGGCGACGGCCGCCGTCGGCACCGAGTACGACCCGCTGCTGCGGGCGAGCCACGACGAAGCGCTGGCCGACCTCGCCGACGGAGTCGGCACTCCAATCGTTCGGCTGACCGGCAACGCGTTCTTCGGCCCGGTACTCAGCACCGTGCCTGTCCGGGCCCAGGGGTTGCGCCTGTTCGAGGGCCTGCTCCTGCTCGCCGGCTGTCACGGCCTCGTCGAGATCAAGCGGCCGATCGCCGCTGCAATTTCCGGCGGGACGGCATGAACCGCGACGACAGTTGGCGGGCCATCGCCGAGCACCGGCTGGCCCTGGCCGCTCTGCTGGAGCCACTCACCGAGGAGGCGCTCGACACGCCGTCGCTGTGTGCCGGCTGGCGGGTGCGCGACGTCGCCGCGCACGTCGCCCTGGCACCGCAGGTGCCCGGCATCGGGTCGATGATCGCGGATGGCGTGCGCGCCCGCGGCAGTTTCCACCGCCTCAACCACGACGTGTCCGTGCGCTACGCCGGCACGCGGTCGGGCGCACAACTCGTCGCGGAGTTGCGGGCGCACGCCGAGTCACGTCGCCTGCCGGTGGTCACCAACTACCGGAACATCCTGTTCGACATCCTGGTCCACGCTCAGGACATCGCGATCCCGCTCGGCCACGAAATGGCCACGCCGCGCGACCCGGCGGTGGCCGGTGCCAACCGCGTGTGGACAATGGGTTGGCCGTTCTGGGCCAAGCGCCGCCTCCGCGGCGTGCGCCTCGTCGCCACCGACGCGGACTGGGCGGCCGGCACCGGCGCCGAGGTGAGCGGACCGATCGACGCCCTGCTGTTGCTGCTCACCGGGCGGGCCGGAGTCGCCCTGCCGCGGCTCACCGGCCCCGGCGTCCCGGTCGTCCGGCAGGCAGCCGGGTCCGCGGCCACCTGAGACTCCACGATCGGCGAACCAAGCCAGCGCTGGGTGGAATGCGCCGCCGCTACCCGGCAACCGGTACGCCACTGTCGTGACCTGGGTTTTCTTGCTGCCGCGGGCACGTGAGCGCCATGCAAGGACCTCAATGGGTTCGCGTTAGATCTCACGACTATCGATGGATTTCACGGAGGTCCGCTGCGACTCCCGGTGATCATGTGGGTCGCAAGTTTGCCGGTAGTCTGCCGGTCAGAGTTCATGTTCTGGGCTTCCGCACGGCACTAGCCTCGACTCTGTTCTGAACCCGGGGATCGCCCGGCAGAGACGGCGCGGGTCCGGTACCCAGAGAGGGGAGCCACCCATGAGCTGGTTCACACACACCCGTGCTGGTCGAATCCTGCTTTCGTTGCTGGCCGCATTGCTGGCCGCCGGCATCGCGGCCGTAGCCTCGCCTTCGCCGGCCACTGCGGCCGTACCCGGGACGGCACCCGCGCTGGCCGGTGCCGATCTCGCCGCTCCGGACGCTGCCGACGCCGCACCACCGGGTGCCTACAACATCTGGACGACCTTCCCGTGCCAGTGCTACAACGGTCAGCAGTGGATCGCCTACCGGGTGGGGTACTTCGTGCCTCCCGACACCGGCTTCGGTCGCGCGAAGGTCCTCCAGAAGCACAACATGTATGCGGCGGTCGTGGGCTTCATCGTGAAAGGGCCGAACCACACCCACGTGTCCGGTACGAGCGGCAAGGCGGTCGCCTACGCAGGCCACATCGTCAACGGTCGACTGGTCCAGGTGCTCCAGATCCTCGCCGCCTACGACGTTCGGGTGGTGAGCCAGCCCAACCGCTCGTTCGGGATTGTGACCGCCTACTGCGTCGGGATCCAGGGTTTCTGTCCGCAGTGGGTCAATGAAGCGATCAACGCGAACGCCCAGCCGTTGAACGCGGCGGCGACGAATCAACCCGACAGTACGGTGTTGAGCTACGATCCGGCCAGCAGTTGACCGTGCTCAGGATCCGGCTGCTGCCCAGGGCGGTAGGGGCCTGGACAGGCTTTCGCCCCTGGCAAGGCTGTTGCTGAGGGCGCGGGCCCGGTGTTCGAACTCAGCCTCGGTGAGCAACCCCAGGCCGGCGTGGAAGGGCTCGCCTGACTCCGGGATGCTGAATCCGACTGCGTAGGACGCCGGCTCGTCCTCCAGACCGACCCAGGTCACCTGCACATGCTGCACGGTCGGCAGATTCCACGCCCGCCCCATCATCCGCGGTCAACACGACCCCACCAGCAACGACATCACAGCCTCCGAGCTACCGCGGCGGCGCCGGCATTTGGACCTGACGAACGTACGCCAGGTCTGACGGTGCCTCTCGGGGTAGGAGGGTAGCGATTCGCGCGGCCATCCTCCGGTCCGAGCCGGCACCGTCGGCGCGGACGGCGGACCCTCACATATGCAGATTCATGCTTGTGACCCGTCGGCGCATTGCCGTTGAGCTATATTGACACCGCCCTGTCCACGGCGTGGATCGGCGAGGCGGTGCCGGTGGATGTATTCAGCGACCCGGTCGGCTCGTGGTTGCGGCGGCAACGTGCCGTGGCCGGGCTGACCCAGGAGGAGCTGGCGGCCCGATCGGGGCTGAGCGTGCGGACCATCAGCGATCTCGAGCGCGGTCGTTCACGCCGACCGTACCCCCGCTCGGTCCGACTGCTGGTCAGGGCGCTCGGGCTGAATGACCGCGTGGCCAGCGAGCTGGTGGCCCAGGTACGGGGCGGGCCGAGCTCGAGCGATCGTGGGCCGGCGGTCGACCCGGTCGTCGTTCCTCGCCAACTTCCGGCCGCGGCCGCGCACTTCGTCGGCCGGGTGGCCGAGCTCAAGGCCCTCGACGAGCTGTGCGACCAGACCGGCGGCGAGGACGACGCCATCGGCCCGGCCGTGATCATCTCGGCCATCGACGGCACCGCCGGAATCGGCAAGACAGCGTTGGCGCTGCGCTGGGCGCATCGGGCGGCCGACCGGTTCGGCGACGGGCAGTTGTACGTCAACCTTCACGGGTTCGACCCGTCAGCGTCGCCGGCGGCGGCGGCGACGGTGCTGCGCCGGTTCCTCGACGCGTTCGCGGTGCCGCCCGACCGGATTCCCGCCGACCTCGACACCCAGGTCGACCTGTACCGCAGCCTGGTGGCCGGCAAACAGATGCTGATCGTGCTGGACAACGCCCGCGACGCCGAGCAGGTCCGCCCGCTGCTGCCCGGGACCGCCGGTTGCCTGATCCTGATCACCAGCCGCAACCGGCTGACCGACCTGATCGCGGTCGACGGCGCGGTCCCGCTGACGGTCGATCTGTTCACCACCGGCGAAGCGCGCGAGCTGCTGGCCCGCCGGCTCGGCGCCGACTGCGCCGGCCGCGAACCGGCGGCGATCACCGAGATTGTCGACCTGTGCGGCCGGCTGCCGCTCGCGCTGAACATCGCCGCGTCCTGGGCCGCCACTCATCCTCGTACCCCGCTGCGGCACCTCGCGGCCGACCTGCGTGACGTCCATCAGCGTCTCGACCTGCTCTCCGCGGGCCGCGGCGCGGCCAACCTCCGCGCGGTGTTCTCGTGGTCGTACGACACCCTGTCGCGCCCGGCGGCGCGGATGTTCCGGCTGCTCGGGGTGCATCCGGGTCCCGATGTCGGCCTCGCCGCCGCCGCCAGTATGGCGGCCGTCGGTCTCGATGAGGCACGCCGCTCGATCGGCGACTTGACCGCCGTGCATCTGCTGACCGAGCCGGCCCGCGGTCGGTACGGCATTCATGACCTGTTGCGCGCCTATGCCGCGGAACGGGCGGGTGGTGACGAGGAGCGCACAGCCGCAATCAACCGGATGCTCGACCACTACCTGCACACCGCCCGCACCGCCGCGCTGCTGCTGTTCCCGGCGCGCGACCCGATCGACCTGTGCCCGCCAGCGCCCGACACAGCACCCGAGTCGATCGCCGACGCGCGGCGCGCCTTGGCCTGGTTCGACACCGAGTACCCGGTGCTGCTGGCGGCGACAGCGCGGGCGGCCACGGCGGGGTTCGACCGGCATGCCTGGCAGATTCCCGCCTGCATGGCGCCGTACCTGGAACGGCGCGGCCACTGGCCCGACTACGCAGCCAGCCAACGCCTCGCGCTGGCCGCGGCCGAGCGGACCGTCGATCGGGCCGCCCAGGCCGGCGCCCACTGTCTCCTGGCGCGCGCGCACGCACGGCTGGGCGTCTACACCGCCGCCCACGAACACCTGCGGCAGGCCCTGGCGCTGTATCGGGCCCTGGACGACCGCACCGGCCAGGCCCACACCCACCACAGCCTCGGCTGGGTGTTCGGCCAGCAACGCCGCTACCACGCCGCGCTCGGGCACGCCCATCAGGCCCTCGAGCTGTACCGAGCAGCCGGACACCGAACCGGGCAGGCGCGCACGCTCAACACCGTCGGCTGGTACGGCTCGCTGCTGGGCCGGCACGAACAGGCCATCACCTACTGCCGACAGGCCGTCGACCTGCACCGTGAACTCGGCAACCACGACGGTGCGGCCGACGCCTGGGACAGCCTCGGCCACGCCTACCAGCATCTCAGCCGGCCCGCCGACGCCATCGCCTGCTACCGGCAGGCGCTCGACCTCTTCCGCCAGTTGGGCGACCAGCACCAGCAGGCCGACACCCTCACCCGGCTCAGCGAGGCCTACCGCGCCGCCGGTGACCACGCCTCGGCCCGCCACGCCCGGAACCGGGCGCTGACCATCCTCGACGAGCTGCGCCGCCCCACCGAGGCACCGGGTGCGTCTCGGGTCCGACCCTGAGCACATTTGCCCAGGCAGGACTGACGGCGCGCCAGTGCCGACCGGCGACGCCCCCTGGCCGACCCCGCTCCGGACGCGCTACCGGACCGGGCCTGTCGAACGGCCCACTGCGGCCGGATCATCCTCGCCACCCACAGCGTTGTCATTGCGACAGCAACCGATCTTGGCGCACGGATCTGCCGCCGTCAGGGCTCGGCGGTTGCCGATCCATCGTGACCCTTCGTGTGTTTGGGACGAGCCGAGGATCGCGTGGCAGAACAGCGGGCCGAGCTCGAATCGAAGCCGACGGCTGCCAAGATGACTGCCGTGGTGGACGGCCGGTGGTGGATCGGCGGATCGCCCTGCTCGGGCAAGAGCACAGTCGCGGGCATCCTCGCCACCTCGAGGAGCATGCGGTTGTACTCCTGTGACGATGCCTTCGAGCGGCATGCGGCCGCGGTCCGGCCGGCGGCTGGGCCGACCCTGAAGAAGGTCACCGCCATGAGTTTCGACGATCGGCTGGCACAGCCCGTCGAGGTCCAGGTCGGCGACGTCTCCCGCCTGTACCGGGAGGAGTTTCCCCTGATCTTGCAGGACCTCAGCGATACCGGTGAACCCATCCTCGTCGAGGGCGCTGCCCTGCTGCCGGAGCTGCTGGATGGTGCCGACGGAGGACTTCCAACGTCGCCATTACCGGCAAAGGACGTGGGCATCCGACCTGCTCGCATCCACCGTCGACCCGGAGCGGACGTTCATCCGATGGATGCAGCGCGACGCTGCCTTTGCGCTGCTCGTCGCCGACCAGGCACGCGAGCTCGGCTATTCGGTCATCACGGTCGACGGCACGGCTGGCGCCGCCGGTATCGCTGCCGCCGTTGACGAGCTTCTAGCCCCAGCGAGAGCATAACGCCCGGATCTGCCGCGATGACGTTCGATTGGCCGTTCGTCGCCAAGAGGGCGGCCACCTGTAGCCTCGATCACGTTCTTGAACCGCATGCGATCCCTGACCTCGCGCCAAGACAGCTCGCGGCGAGCCGGCGGACGGTGTCGGCCTTTGGCGCCGGGCACACTCGGCCGCGGACGCGCGGACGCCTCGCGTGACGAATCGGCTGGTAGGACCGACCGTTGGGGCCATGGCCTCAGCGCACGACGGATGGCGATCATGAGCCGACCGGCTCCGCCCCCGCCGGCCCGCCGCCCGCCGGGAGGGACCGTGCACGCGAGGAATGTCGTCTGCTGCTTGGCGTGTTTCGCATCGGTCGTCGCCGTGCTCATCATCGGCATGTACGCGCAGAGCCGGTCCAACGGTTCCTCGTCGACGTCGTCGGCCCAGTCGGGGTCCGGCGCGACGGGCGGCACGTCGTACGGCTATCCCTCGCCGGCGAAGCAGCGCTGCTCGTGCGGTAACGGGACGACTCCGTGCAGCTGCAGCAACGGCTACGTCTACGACCACAACGGTCAACCGCAGCGCCACTACTTGTGCTCCGGCGTCGGCGCGCTGACCTGCCAGATGTGCAACGGGACCGGCTACCGCTAAGCGGTCCGCATTCTCGCAGGGATGAGCGCTCACCACCTGGCCGGCACCGGTCGAGCCGCGTCTGCTACGACGAAAAGTCTGCGCCGCCGACAAGCCACACCCGCCACCAGACGGGGGCGGCTCCGCGGCGAGCCGCGCTCTCTGTATCTGACCCGACGCCTCAGATGATCTTGGCGTCCGGAGCCGCGAACTGCTCGGCGACCGCACGCTGTGGGCGAGCGCGGCGTCGCTGCGTCCGCCCCGGCGAATCTCGTACAGCGGGGACTCCTCCGCCGCGGCACACGTCGCATCGGCCGCTCTGCCGTGCAGCGGGCCTCCTCGCGGCCCCTGCCGCAGCAGACGCCGAGGAACTGGCCGGAACGTCATCGGGCGCCGCGATTTCACCGTTCTGATCAACTGTGCCCGGCGGGTGAGAGTGGTTTGTGCATCACGATGACGACGCTGGGCGAGCCGTTGGCGCCCGTCAGCGTCTCGCGGCCGACCTCGACGTAGCCCCGCGCCCGGTAGAGCGGCTCGCCGGACAGGGTCGCGCCGAGTTCGATCGTCGTGTACCCGGCAGCCCGCGCGGCGCTCTCCCCCAGTTGCAGCAGCAGCGAGCCGATGCCCTGGCGCGTCCAGCCGGGACGGGTGTACATCGCGCGAATGCGGGCCGCGTCGGTCGCCGGGTCGGCGTAGCTGTCGTCGCGGCCGGCCGTGTGGTCGCCGCCGTAGAGCGTGCGGCGTCTGCTCCAGCCGCCGCAGCCGACGATGACGGCCTTCCCGTCCTGGGCGGTCTCGACCACGAAATAGGTGCGGTCGCAGATCAGCGTGGTGTCCAGGCCCATCGACTCCTGCGTCGCGGAGATCTCCTCGCCGGTCAGAAACTCCGTCATGTTCTCGGCGATGGATGCCGTCATCAGGTCCTCGATCGCGCGCACGTCGGCCTCGGTCGCCAGGCGATGGGTGAATCGTAGGACGTTCATCCGGCGATTGTCCGTTCCTCGAACGTCGCGGTCGACACGTCCATCGACGATCGCTCGCGTGTACCTTGCCGAACGTTGACCTCGTCTCGTATGGTGCGAGGTCGCCGGGGCGTGTTTCCGCTGGCAGCCTCCAGGCCCGGCTACAGCACCCTTTACCAGCGCGGTAACTGCGCGGTTGTCGGTACGCCGGTGGATACTGCCCGGCATGGCGAGCTTCAAGGACCAGGACCTGACTGATGCCGAGTTCCGCGAGTGTGACTTGACCCGCGCTCGCCTGATCGGGGTGGTAATGCAGGACGCTGTGATCGACGGGCTGGTCACCAATCTGGTGGTCAACGGAGTCGAGGTGACGTCGTACGTCGAAGCCGAGCTTGACCGCCGGTATCCGGTGCGGCTGCTGCTCCGCTCAGCCGATCCGGCGGACCTGCTGCAGGCTGTCCGGCAGCTGCGGGCCGGCTGGGCGGAGACGATCGAGCGGCTGCGAGCGATGCCCAGGGGTTCGGAGCAGCAGCGCGTCGGCGGCGAATGGTCGGCGGTAGAGACCCAGCGCCATCTGGTGTTCGTGCACGACTCGTGGTTTCGCCGCTGCTGTCTGGGATCGACCGAGCCGTTTACCGCGATCGGGCTGGCGTCCGAGTTCGTCCCTGACCAGGAGGAGCAGGGCCTGGACCGAGCGGCGGCCCCCAGTCTCGACGAGGTGCTGGCTGCGCGAGACGTGCAAGGCGCTGAGCTAGAGCGTTGGCTGTCGACGGTGACGGCCGATCAGCTCTCGGCGCCCGCGCCAGTGCCGGCGGGCCCGGGTTGGCCGCCGTATGCCAGGGGAAAGTCGGTGCTGGAGTGCGTTCAGGTGATGCTGGACGAGGAGTGGGCGCACCACGGTTTCTGCGTTCGTGACCTCGATCTACTCGGATCATGACCCTCGCCACGAGGTTGCGTGCGACTAGCAAGGATTCACTCTCATAGCCGCTGATCGATCGATACGAAAGCGTTGGCTCCGCATCCCCGATCGCTGAACGATTGCCATTTGTCGTCCGGAGCTCAGTGATCTGTGTGGGTCTGTTGGCGGGTTTGGGCAGACCTGTTGGCCGTTGGGTTCGGCTGGTCGAGCATGTTGGCCGGGTCGGTCTGGGGTACGACATGCCGTCGTGGCTGGCGTGGTTTGGCTGGTGTTCGCCGTCCACCTGGGGAGCGGCATTGATGATCGCGTTCTTCTGATGCCAGGTTGGTGGTCGATCGTGTCTCTCTGACGCGACAATGGGGCGTGCTGGTGATGGTGCGACCATCTGAGATCGGCCAGTGGATGGTGTGGCGGGTGGGCCGTCACCGCCTCGCGTGGCGGCCTATCGCTCGCGCACCTTGGCAGGCTCCTGGGTACGAGTACAACCCGTTCGGTCCGCGAACGCGGGAGACGTTCGACATGGTGAACTGGGTGGTCGCCTTGTTGGCGACGATCGTGGTGTGGCCGTACCGGTTTGTGACCAACCGGTGGCCCGTGGTCGCCTACGTCGTGGACCCGTTCGACGGCGACAGCCGGCAACACCGGACAAGGCCGCTGCGTCGTGCCGAGGCAAACGCTCTCGCTCGGCAGTGGGCCGAGCACATTAAAAGGGACGGCCGGCCGCCGGACTAACCAGGTGCGCGCTCATGCCGCGAGTTTGCCGGCAACGGTGCCCGGCCGGTGGCCACCTACGGTGATGTGTTGTGCGGTGCCTGACGTGCCCCTGTCGATCCGCTGGTTGGATGGTGTCGTGCAGGCGGATATTGAATGGGCTGACGACCGGGTGGTCGACGGCGTCGTTGAACGATCATTTCGTATCACCCGGCCGGGCCGCCGTGTACCGGGCATGCTTTGGCTGCCGTCGTCGGGACCCGCCTTGGTGCCGCTGGTGCTGTTGGGCCACGGGGGCAGCGGGCACAAGCGGAGCGTCGGTGTGGTCGAGCACGCCCGCTGGTTCGCCATCCACGCCGGATTCGCCGCGGTCGCGATCGATGGCCCTTACCACGGCGAGCGGGTGCCTGCCCCGCTGCGGGCCGAGCAGTATCAGGCACGGATCGCCGAGATTGGGATCGAGGTGGTTCTCGACCGGATGACCAACGACTGGCGGGCCGCCGTCGATGCCGTCGCGGCGGACGGTGGGATCGACTGCGGTCGGCTCGCCTACCTTGGGATGTCCATGGGGGCGCGGTTTGGCCTGGCGCTGGCGGCCGACATGGACGGCCGGTTCCGTTGCCTGGTGCTCGGAAAGTTCGGTCTGCGGCAGTGCGACGCCATGAACCCCGCCGTGGCGGCACCGCAACGGGTCAGGAGAGACGCGGCATGCATCACGGCCCCGCTGCTGTTCCACGTCCAGCGGGACGACGAGATCTTCCCCCGGGATGGCCAGCTGGAGTTGTTCGACCTGATCGGATCCCAGACCAAGCACCTCGTCATCGAGGCCGGCCCGCACAGCCACACCACGCCCGCGGCGGTCGCCGGGTGGCGAAGCTTCGTCGCCGAGCGCCTGACCGATGGCAGCTAAGAAGCTTAGGGTCACCATCGGGCAAGATCGCCTGTCCGTACACGTAGCCGCCTTGAGCGCATTCGATCATGCGGGGACCGGGATACTCGATCATGGCGACGACAGCGGATCAGGGACGAGGGGCCCCGTCGGGGGGTTGTCGTCGCGAGCTTCGATGGGCTGGCGGTGCGATGATCGGGTTGTGCGCGTGATGATGGCCACCGATGCGGGGCATTGCGGGCGTGCCAACGAGGACTTCGTCGGCGCCGTTCCGGCCGGCATGGTCCTGGTCGACGGCGCGGGTGGCATCGCCGGCGCCGAGGAGGTCTGCCGGCACGGCGTGACCTGGTACGCCACCCGTCTCGGCGGCGCCTTGCTGGGCACGCTGTCCCAGGACCGCAGCCTGCGCGAGGTGCTGGCCGAGAGCATCGAGCGGGTCACCGATGCGCACCGCGACACCTGCGACGTCGCCCACCCGATCAGCCCGCACGCAGCCGTGGCGATGCTCCGATTCTCCGGTGGGCTCGTCGAGTACCTGGTCCTCGGCGACGCAGTGGTGCTCGTCCGCCGGGCGGGAGTCGAGCCGTTCGTCGCCCACGATCGGCGTGAAGTGCTCATCGCCCGGTCGTTCGAGGCCCGGATGAAGGGCATTGCCGAGGGCTGCGATGAGTACCGGCGGCTGCTGCTGGAGTTGCGGGCTCACCGCAACAGCCCGGGTGGCTATTGGGTGGCCAAGGATGATCCGCGGGTGGTGGCCGAGGCGATCACCGGCAGCTGCCCGGCGGACGAGGCGACCGCGACGGCGCTGCTCAGCAACGGCGCGAGCCGGCTCGTGGACACCTTCGAGCTCACCGGCTGGGCGGAACTGCTGCACCTGCTGGACGCCGAGGGGCCCGCCGAGATCATCCGCCAGGTCCGGGAGACCGAGGCCCGCAACGGCGTCGCCACCGACGACGCGACGATCATCTACTTCGGATCAGCGAAGTAGCCTCGGCGACGGTTGACCGAAGGCGGGAGACAGAGGACCACTCGACACAGTCCCCTGACCGCACCGCCTGCGCATCTGCGCGCCAGATATCCCATGGTGCACATGATCGGATGTCCGGATCCGCCGTCCGGGCGTGCCGATCTCCCGGTTGCGCATCACGCACCGCGTCGACGCTGACGGAACGCTGACGGAGGCTCCGGTACCAGTACTGCCGATGTGAATACGTCGGATTCGGATTTGCCGATGCATGATCGTGGAGTGTCCAGCTATGAGGTCGCACTCGTGCTCCTTGCCGATCCCGCAGGAGCGGTGCTCATGCAACTCCGCGACGACGACGCTGCGGTCTCGCCGAGCCAGTGGAGCCTGCCCGGCGGCCACGTCGACCCCGGCGAGACGCCCGAGGACGCCGCCCGGCGCGAGCTAGTGGAAGAAACCGGCCTGACAGCGGGTGAGCTGCACCAGCTGTGGAGTGGCCCACGCCCGTACGAGGCCGGCTTCCCCCATACGGTGACTGTCCACGTGTTCCGCGGCACGACCAGTGCCCGGCAGGACGACGTAATACTCGGCGAGGGATGCGCCATGGTGTTCGTCGCGCGGGAAGAGGTACTCGACCGCGAGCTGGCGATCACCACAGCACTGGTTCTGCCACTACACCTCAACGACACATGATTCTTGCCCCGGTCATCGACGCACTCCATCGCAACGCAACCCCAACGAGCAGACTCGGCTCCGTCCGGCGAGTAGCGCTCGCGGTGCAAGGTCCAACAACGCCCTCATCCGCCGTCCGGTGTGCGCCCGCCGCTTGCCGTCCCTCCACTCTGTGTGATTCCAATCTGGCCGTCGATCTCTCCCGTCGACGCGGGAACTGTGCCGACGAGCGCGTGTGGCCGGGGAAGCGACGTTGCGAAGTACCGGCAAGGCGTGCGAGTCCCGGCGACGGAGTGGCAAGATCGTGATCGGCCAAGGCAACGCGCGGAGACCTCGTCCGACCGGACCTGCGTTGCGATGGTGGGTGAAGGAACTGGTCAGCGTTTGACCGTGTAGTGCAGGTGCAGTACGCGATCGCCCTGGATCACCACGTCGGGGTCGGCGAGGAGGACGGTGCCGGTGTGGCTGCCGAAGAACCGCACCCCTTCGCCCAGGACCACCGGAGCGACGTCCATCGCCACCTCGTCGATGAGCCCGGCCGAGAACGCCTGCCCGCCCACGTCCCCGGCGCATACGCAGACCAGACCGTCCCCAGCGAGCTGCTTGGCGAGCGCGACGCCGGCCTCGACGGATTCGGCCGTGTGGAACGGCGCGTCCGGGAACCTGGCCAGCCACTCCTGCGGCAGCGGCCGGTGAGTCACGACGACGAGCTCGTCGCCAGCGGCGGGCACGCCCGCCCAGCCGTCGGTGGTGTCGAACAGGTGCCGGCCGATCACCGTGACCTTGATGTTCTCCCAGAACGGCTGCACGTAGTCCGCGGAGGCGCGGCTGACGTTGAACGGCCATTTGTCGTTGACATGGACCGTCACGTCGCCGTTTCCGTACCAGTCGAACAGCGGCCCGACCGAGTCGTCGGGATAGGCGATGTAGCCGTCCACCGAAACCACAGCCTGCATGACAACTCTGGCCATCTCATCCGCTCCTTGACCCATCCGAACACCGCGACACGTACGTGCTGCGCTTCCGACCGGTACCGACCGGCGGTGTACATCGTGACGATGCTAGCGACCACATCCGGCCCGCATGTTCACGACGCGACCCGGCGACGGCAACATCAACAGCCCCGGTCACACCCACCGCGGACTTCCAGACACCGCCATCAGCGTGAGCGCATCTGCCGCGGTCACGGCTCAGGCGGTTGCCGATCGACCGTGACCCCTCGTGTGGCTGGACAGGCCGAGGATCGCGTGGCAGAACAGCGGGCCGAGCTCGAATCGAAGCCGACGGCTGCCATGATGACTGCCGTGGTGGACGGCCGGTGGTGGATCGGCGGATCGCCCTGCTCGGGCAAGAGCACAGTCGCGGGCATCCTCGCCAGCTCGAGGAGCATGCGGTTGTACTCCTGTGACGATGCCTTCGAGCGGCATGCGGCCGCGGTCCGGCCGGCGGCTGGGCCGACCCTGAAGAAGGTCACCGCCATGAGTTTCGACGATCGGCTGGCACAGCCCGTCGAGGTCCAGGTCGGCGACGTCTCCCGCCTGTACCGGGAGGAGTTTCCCCTGATCTTGCAGGACCTCAGCGATGCCGGTGAACCCATCCTCGTCGAGGGCGCTGCCCTGCTGCCGGAGCTGCTCGCCGCCAGGAACGTTCCGGCGGACCGGGCCGTATGGATGGTGCCGACGGAGGACTTCCAACGTCGCCATTACCGGCAAAGGACGTGGGCATCCGACCTGCTCGCATCCACCGTCGACCCGGAGCGGACGTTCATCCGATGGATGCAGCGCGACGCTGCCCTTGCGCTGCTCGTCGCCGAGCAGGCACGCGAGCTCGGCTATCCGGTCATCACGGTCGACGGCACGGCTGGCGCCGCCGGTATTGCCGCCGCCGTTGACGAGCTTCTGGCCACGGCGAGGGCATAACGCGCACATCTGCCGCGTCCAGGCGCGCGGCGATCGCCGTGTCCGTCACGGTCCGTCAAGCTCGTCTCGTTGGCCGCCGCGCTGGGGGTGAGGCGCTCCTGCGATGCGGTGTGCCATCGATCAAGTTGGTCGGGTGTGCTCTCGCGGCCGCACCAGCGGCCGCACGATCTCGATGATCGTCTCCTCCGGCGCCAGCCCGATCCACGGACACACCATCCGCAGGTACCGCTGATAACAGGCTAGACCCGCAGCGTTTCGTAGCGGCGGGTCCCGCTGAGACGACGACCCGTGGCTGTGCCACCCTCCCGGAGTGGGACGAATTCAGATCGGTTCCCGAGGCTGCTGCGGCCGCTCGTCCGCTCTCACACCTTTGCCAGCCTTTAGCAACGGGGATGCGCTGGCGTCGGTCGTGTGCTTTGTCGGCGCGCCCCAGCGGCTCGCTGTATACGACGCCGGGCGCACTCAGGCCTCAGCGACTGGACCTAGTTTTTGACAGTCGACCTTGCCGCTACGGTCGCTACCTCGAGGTGGTAGAGCAATGCCGTGACGAGATGGCAGGCCAAGGGCACGGGTGGTCCGCGTGGCAGGTCGACCTCGCGCTTTACAAGCTCGGTGGCCGCCGAAACGGTAGGTCACGGTTGCGCGGCGTTATTGGTGGACACCCTGAAGGGTGCCACGTCAGGGTGACGGCTCTGACCAGCTGGTATGTCCGACCGGCAGGCTGGTGCTCATGGTGGTCCGAACGGTGGCGTTTGCGGTCGTCCGGCGGGTGCTGCGGTTGGACGGTCTTGGCCCTACAGCTGACGCCAACGACGTCGAGATCGCGGTGCTGCGGCATCAACTGGCAGTGCTACGCCGGCAGGTCGTCCGACCGCGATACACCCAGGCCGACCATGTCGTGTTGGCCACCCTCGCGAAGCTGCTGCCGCGTGAGCGATGGAGGATCTTCCGGGTCACCCCGTCGACGTTGCTGCATCCGGATTTGCCGCCGTCGTCACGCTCTGTCCGCTGGATCGGTGCGACGGTGTGCTCCACGGCGGGCGCAACGGCCCTGTCGCCATGCCGACCCCGTCCGCCTCGATGTCCTTGTGCTCTTACCACGTCGAGCACACGCGGTCATCCTGGACAGCATGGCGCTGGATCCGGTCAACGCGCTGCTGGGATGGCTGACGCAGCAGGGCGGCAACGCGGTCGTCGGGGGCGTGCGGAACCTGGTGTTCGGCGACGCGCAACAGCGGGCGTTCCGGCGGGTGGTGTCGGCGGCGATCGCCCGGACGGCCGGCATGTTCGGCGACGATCGCGCCGCCTTCCTGACGGCGGTTCTCACCGAACATCACGAAGGGCTGGAGGCGATCCAGCATCACCCGGATCTGTCCGCTGCCGTCCATGCGCTGGTCGAAACCCTCGACGACCCGTCGGATCCGCACCGGGTGGCGCCGCCGGGGTTGGCCGAAGCGCTGGTCGCGGAGATCGACAAGGGCGTGTTGGACGACTTCCGGGCCGGGGGACCACTCGCGCCGCTGATGGTTGAGGGGCGCTTCACGCAGCTGCTGTCGCTGCACGCACAGCACCGAGCGGCGCTGGAGATGATCCTTTCGCGGCAGGAGGAGATCCTGCGGACCTGGGCGGCATCGGCCTCCCACGGGTACAGCCTGGAACAGGCATACCTGGGCCCCGTCGGCGAGCGGGAAGCGATCGAGGCGTTGCCGTTCACCGGGCGACAGTGGTTACTGACAGAAATCGACGCATTCATCGCTCAAACCGATCGCGGTTACTTCGTCATCCAGGCCGACGCCGGCACCGGCAAGAGCGCGTTCGCCGTGTGGTGCGCGGGCCAACGCAACTGGCCGATCCATGACAGCGGCTTCAGCGCCGACGCTCGACGGATCGGTCCAGCGGTTCGCAACGTCATCACCCAGCTGATCAAGGCGGCCGAACGGGACGGGGACGCGGGCAGAGCCGCCCGGCTGCACGATCTGGTGCCGGGTCATCGGTTGCCTGCTGAGGCGGACTGGTCCTCGCTGCTGCGCAAGGCGCTCGCGGCGGCGGCACCGGTCACGGTCCTCGTGGACGGCCTAGACGAGGCCGACCACGCGGATAGGGACAGCCTTCCGTTCGGCCTGCCCGACAGTCTGCCGGCCGGGGTCCACATCGTGGTCACGGTCCGGACCGGTGGCCTGCCGCACCAACCGCGGCCACCGGTGACCGTGTGCGACTGGAACAACCGCACCGCCCAGCAGCGCGCCGACATGCGCAGGTGTCTGGTTGAGACCGTCTCGATCCACCTGGCCGACCTGATCGCCGCGGACGGGATGGATCGGGAGACATTCATCGAGGTCCTGCTCGACCGCTGCGGGGACGTCTGGCTGTACCTGCACTACGTCGTGAGCGAACTGCTCAACGGTACGTCCCGGCCCCGGCACATCCCCGCGCTGCCGCGTGGCCTGGACAGTTACTACCACAACACCGTCGAACGCCTCCTGCGCAACGAGTCCGACCGGCGATGGCGGATGCCGCTGCTGGCGACGCTGGCCGTCGCTCGCGAACCGCTCACCGCGGAGATGCTGACCCGCCTGAGCGGACTGGACGACCGCCGGCAGGTGTCTGCCTTCCTGTCCGGCCGGTTCCGCTCGTTCTGCGCCGCTGGTACGGCCGGGCGGTGGCGGCTCAAGCACGGCAGCCTCAACGCGTACCTCGCTGACGGCCCCTCGCCGGACCACGCCGACACGGCCGACATGGCCGACAACGTGCGGTCACTGCGCGCGGAGCTGGCCGACGAGTCACGGGCGGCGCACCGGCGGATCGCCGACTACTACCTGGACCGGTGGGGTGGGCTTGCCGCCGGGCTGCCCGAGCTGGCCGCCGACCCGGCGCTCGCCAAGCGGGACGACGGGTACCCGCTGCGGGCGCTCGTCGAGCATCTGATCGGCGCCGGCCGCGACGCCGACGTGCACCGGCTTCTGGCTTGCGGCACCGAGGAGGACAACACCTGGTACGCCGCGCACGACGCAGCCGGCCGGGTGAACGGGTTCCTGACCGACGTGGCGGCCGCCCGAGGGCTGGTGGAGGACTCCGGCGCCGCCACCGGCGCCGAACGGGTGAGCCTGCGCATCCGGTACGCGCTGATCGAGGCTTCGGTCGCCTCCGCCACCACCAACGTGACCCCGGGGCTTCTCGAAGTGCTGGTGGAGCGCGGCCGGTGGAGCATCGCGCGGGCGTTCGACGCGGTCGCCCAGATGACCGACGCCGATCGGCAGGCCGAGGCCCTGCTGAGCCTGGTACGTCCGACCCGGACGACACCGGCGCGAGGCACGTACGTTCCCGACGAGCTGGTACCGCAGGCATGGGCGCTCGCCCTATCCCTGCACGGCGGCCGGCGGCTCGCCGAGGCGGCAGTGGCGCTGATCGACCGGTTGCCCGACGACATGCTCCACCGTGCCGTGAAGGCGGTCGCCGCGCACGCGCAGGAACCATGGGCGCGCACGGCCGCGGCGCGCCTGACCCGCCGGCTGCCAGCGGACCGCCTGCGCAACTTCCCGTTCTCCGAGATGCCCGCGATGGCCTACAACGACCAGATGCTCGTCCATTCCGTGCCTCCCCCGGGCGCCGGCACCGCGCAATCGGCACTCCGTGGGCTGGATCGGCAGTGGAACGAGTTCCTCCGCGGCCAGGATCTCGCGGAGATCGTGCCGTACCTGCCGACCCAGGCATTCGACGACGCGATCGCGGTGGTGGAGCGGATCCCCGCCCGGTACCGCAGCGACCCGTTGATCGCCCTCGCCCGGTGGGCACCCGCCGAGCGGCTGTCCGAGGTGCTGGCCCTGGCGCTCGACGGTGAGGCGGCTTGGGAAGGCACGCCGCCGGAGGCACTGCAGCAGCCGTGGTCGCACCTCATGCGCGTGATCGGTCCCCGGCTGACCGGGCCCGCCCAGGAGCGGGCGGCAGTGGCGGTCTGCCGCGCGCTGTCTGTCGCGCACTGTGCCGCGGCGCTGGAGGCGCTGGCGCCCTGTCTCAGCGCCCGGACGGCTCGCGATGCGCTGCGGGACGTCGAGGCCTGCGACGAGTTCGAGGACGAGCCGGTCCCGCTAATGATCGCGGTCGGTGCCCTGGCGGCCCGCCTGCCGGACGGCGAGGCACGCGCGATGGTGGACCGGTACATCGCGACGGACGACCGGGTGACCGGAAAGCCGGACATCGAGCTGGCGGAACGCATCGCGCCCGTGTCCGCGTTCGTGCACGCGGACACGGCCCGATGGGCGCTGTGGTCCGTGTGCGGATTCATGTGTGCGCTGCTCGGCTCGACGGACGACCTCGAGGCGGCCTTGCGTCGCTTGGCGCCCCGCCTGCGCACCGACCCGTCCCTGTTCGATGCGGTACGGTCCGCGACGCAGCGATCCGACGCCTGGCAACCCGCCGTTCGCCTGGTCATCCTCGACATCCTCGCGCCATACGTCGACGACGAGACGCTGAACCTGGCGCTGCGGCACCTGCTGCCCGGGCCGCTAGAACCCGAGTGCTTCGCCGCCCTCGCGGGGCTGACGCGCACGATCGCCGACGACGCAGGCGCCGGCCTGCCGCGACGAGGCTTCGACACGATCGCCGGGATCGGCAACGACCGGCTACAGGTGAAGGCCGTCGCCGCACTGGCGCCGTGCCTGCCCGGCCCGGTTGCCGTGGAGGCCCTGGAATTCGTGGCGTCCAGGATGAGCGTGCAGTTCCCGGCCATCGTCGCCGCGCTCGACGCGTTGGCACCCCAACTACCCGGCACCGCGCTGCCACGGGCGCTGGAGATCCTCGTCCACATCCCCAAGGTGCAGGCAGAGGACGTCGCGAGCGTGCCGCGGCTCATGCGACGCCTCGGCCGTGACGACCCGAGCCGTGCCATCCGCCACCACCTGCGCCAACCCGGCCGGAACGGGGAAACGTCCTGGCCGCAGGAGTCGTGGATCTGGGCGGTCGCCCCGTACCTGGACCCCGAGCTCGCCCGGGAAGCCCTGCAGATCGCGCCGGGCGAGCCCCAGTACGCACGACG
This sequence comes from uncultured Actinomycetota bacterium, assembly GCA_963816625.1. Taxonomy (GTDB): domain Bacteria; phylum Actinomycetota; class Actinomycetes; order Mycobacteriales; family Micromonosporaceae; genus Dactylosporangium. The sequence goes on from CAWFLC010000001.1 coordinate 85,162, forward strand.
CGTGTGGCTGGCGGCGCTGGCCCCCCGCCTTCCGCGTGACCTCCGGCCCGCGGTCGTGCGGGAAGCGCTGGGCCTGCTTGACGTGGCCCCGCACACGTTCGCCGTCAGGCTGCGGATCCTGGCCCGGATCGCGGAGGCCGACCCGACCGAAGCGGTGACCGCCGCCTGCCGGACAGCCGCGGCCGACCTCGTGCGCATCGCCGACAACGCCGACGAGCTGGACGCCCGGGCGGACTTCCTGGCGCACCTGCCCGACGGAGCCATCGACGTTGCGCTCGACGCAAGCGCGCGGCGCCTGTACCTGGTGGACCGGTGCCGCATCCTCACGCCGCTGGTGCCGCGCCTGCCCACGGCCGTGATCGCCGGGCTGGTTGCCGACCTCGAGGCGGCCGACCGGGAATGGGGCGCAGACGAAACGGAGCGCGAACGTGCCCTCGATGCGCTCGCGTACCGGACGCAAGACGCCGGCGAGCGCAACCGCATCCTGACCGGGCTTCTCGACGGTATGACGCGCAGACGTTCCTGGTACATCCACGGACCCGCGCTGCTCGACATGATCCCGCAGGCACCGGCCGGCATCCGGGCCAGCGCGGTCGCGCTGGCCCTGCCATCCTGCTTCAACGGGTACGACGGTGGCGACCCGGCCACGCTCGTCGAGCTGCTCGACGGCGACGAGCTGCTCACCGCCCTAGACCAGGCGCGGCACATCGAGGACCGAGCCAGGCAGGTCGCCGCGATCGCGGCGGTGCTGCGCCGCAACCAGGACCTGTCCGCGCGTCAGCCAGTACTCACGGGCATCGACCCGCTCACCACCTGGCCGCGCGGCGCCACCCGTGCCCAACTGTTCACCCTGATCGACGCATCGGCGAGGTGGATCCGCTCCGCGGGAGGCAGTGCCGCAGCGACGGCGACGGCCGAGGACCTGCTCAAGATCGCCCTGTGGTGGAGATGACGGCTCGCACCCGCTCCACGGCGCACCAATGCAACCGCCCTGACGGCCTGCTCCGAACGCCCGCCGCGCCACGACCATTCGCGGATCGCCGTGCATCGACCAGATCCAACCGGCGACCTCGCCCAACAGATGCCGGGCGTAACGGGCCGCACAGGTCTGGCCGTACCGCGGACACGGGTCCACAGTCAAGATCAAGTATCATCCGCTCAAGCCGCGATGGTCGCTCGGCCGGCTCCGTGTCGGCGTCGCACTGCGTGCGCAGGCTCTGGGATCTGGTGTCGTCGGCATCGCGGGGTGATCGGCATCTCCACCACGCCTCCCTCGGTCACCACGTCAGACTGAGGTGAACCGCGCGGCCATGCTCCTTGTCACGTGTGATCTGAGAAATACATGGTGTTCCGCCAGCCCGTCCGCATCCGCGGCGCACGATCAAGCCAGAATGAAGTCGACACACGTATCTACACAGGTGGGCCTGTCTGCGACAGCGGGACGTGAGCTTGCACACACGGGGGTTGGTGTTTGTCGAGGTCAGCAAGGTTGATCCGGCCCGGGCGGGGCCACTTGGACGTGCGTGGCAGGTCTAGCGTGAAAGTGACCGGTCGATCTCGTTGACCGCCGGCCGGGCGCAGGAGGCGCCGTCGGAATGGACGCGGTTACCGTCTCGTTCCTCGCCACGGGTGGCGTTGCGCTCGTGTTGATGCTGTTGTCGTTCACCGGACGCCGCACCCACCTCGGACGACTGCACCTCGGTCGATTGCACCTCGGTCGATTGCACCTCGGTCGTCTGCATGTCGGGCACGTGCGCGCCGTTCCCCGTGCAGGACACATCACTGCAGGTCGGGAGCTCACACTGCCGGCGATGGCCGGGTTCTTGGGGATGTTCGGCTTCGGCGGGGCCGTGGCGGCGTCGCTGTCGACCGGGTCGACCGGCTCCCGGACCCTGCTGGCCACGGCTGTCGGAGTGGCCGTCGGCGTTCCCTCGGCGTGGCTGGCCAATCGGTTGGTGGACGCGGCGATGAACATGCCGACCGACGCGACGCCCACCAGCGGCGATCTGGTCGGCGCTACCGGTGTGGTGATCCTCGACGTGCCGGTCGGCGGCTACGGCGAGGTCCGCCTGCGCCTGGCCGGCCAACCGATGAAGTTCTACGCGCGGGCGGACCGGCCGCTCGCGCGTGGTACCGCGGTCTTCGTCATCGCGGTCCCCAGCCCGACCAGTGTTCTGGTCGAGCCGACCCCCGGGGCCCTCGCGGCTCCATCATCAAAGGAAGGGCAATGACCCCCTTGCTCCTTGCGATCGGCGGCGCGGTACTCCTCGTCCTGCTGATCGTTCTGTTCGTCCTGTCGCGGATCAACGTCGCAGGCCCGAACGAAGCGTTTATCGTCACCGGGCGCAAGAGCAGGTCGGTGCGCGGCGCCGACGGTGTCGAGGTCGCCGATCTGTCGGGACAGAAGGTCGTCATGGGCGCGGCGGTGTTCGTGATGCCGATGGTCCAGCGACTGTACAAACTGGACCTGTCCAGCCGGGAGATCCCTGTTTCGGTGAACGGTGCGGTGAGCGCGCAGGGCATCCGCTGTGACGCCGACGCAGTAGCCATCGTCAAGGTTGGTGGCACTGCGGAGATGATCCGTCCGGCGTCCCAGCGGTTCCTGCACCAGCAGGACCGGATCGAGCAGTTCACCGGCCAGGTGCTCGCCGGCGCGCTGCGTTCGGTGATCGGCCGGCTCACCGTCGAGCAGATCATCCGTGACCGGTCCTCGTTCGCCGCACACGTGGCCGAGGAGGCCGAAACGTCCCTCACCCACCAGGGGCTGGTCCTCGACGCATTCCAACTGGAGGACATTCGCACCGCGGGCACGTACCTGCAGGATATCGGTCGCCCGGAGGCGGCCCGGGTCTCGAAGGCGGCGGCCATCGCGGAGGCGCAGGCCCATCAGACGGCTGAGCAGGAGCGGCTCAAAGCGGAGGAAGTGATCGCCGAGGCGCAGCGGAACCTGTCGCTCAAGCAGGCGGCCGTCCGTGCCGAGATCGACGCTGCCAACGCCCGGTCCGCCGCGTCCGGGCCGCTGGCCGAAGCCGGGCAGCAGCAGGCCATCCTGAGCGAGCAGCAGAAGGTCGCGGAGCGCAACGCCGAGTTGAAGGAGCGTCAGCTCGATACGGAGGTCCGCAAACCGGCCGACGCAGCCCGGTACAAGGTGGAGCAAGAAGCTGAGGCCGCCCGCAACGCAGCGGTCCTGCGCGCCGATGCCGACCGGCAGGCCACCATCGCCGCCGCGCAGGCGAGCGCCGAGCAGGCCCGCCTGATTGGTGACGGCGAGCGCGCCCGTCGCGCCGCGCTCGCGGACGCGGACGCGATCGAGGGCGCCAAGCAGGGTGAGGCCGAGCAGACTCGACGCAGCGCGATCGCCGAGGTGGTCGAACGTGAGGCCATCGCCGAGCAGCGCCGGCGGACCGCGCTCGCGGAAGCTGTCCAGCGGGAGGGCGCCGCCGAGGCCGCCGCGATCGAGGCCCGTGGCCGCGCCGAGGCCGAGGCCATGCAAGCCAAAGCCGAGGCATTCGAACGGTACGGCGAAGCCGCCGTGCTGGACCTGGTCATCCAGATTCTGCCCCAGGTGGTGCAGGCTGCCTCGGCGCCGATCAGCGCGGTCGACAAGATGACCGTGATCTCCACCGACGGTGCGTCCTCGCTGACCAAGTCGGTGGCCGCCAACGTAGCGACCGGGCTCCAACTCGGTAGCGACTTGACCGGCGTCGATGTCGGCGCATTGCTGGGTCGGCTGGCCAACCGGACCAACGAAGCCAGGCCCGAACCGGGCGAACCCGTCCACGCGACTACGGCGGTGACCGAACGCGTCCGGTGACATGCCACGACTGCGGCTGAGCGTCGCTCACGAGTGGCGCTCAGCCGCAACCAACCGGCTATTTCGCAAACGCTTGTTCGTTACCTGGTGCGGTGCAACGTCCGGATGACCCCAACGAGCCGGCGAGACTTCCTCGCTGTTCTGTATTCCCGGGAAGCGAGCATCGGTGCGGCCGCCAATCACGACGGCGAGTCCAGTGTGGACCCAGCATCACTGCCAGTCGAGCCGATCGTCAAGCGCCAGAAACCGAAGGTCAAGCGTGGACACGTGCCGCACAGGACGATGCATCCGAGGGGCACTTGGCGGTACACCCTGACCATCACCACAGGGCCCGCCGCTGAGCCAACATCAACACTCAACCCTACGCCGTCAAGATCAAAAGACATCCGCTCAAGCCGCTGATCGCTCGGTACGCTCTGTCGCCCATCATGATCATGTGTATCGGTGCCGCCGAGGTCCGGAAGCCCTGCTGGAAGGATGGGCGGCGATCTGGCGAGTCACATAGGTGATGGCGTGGTTCGGGCGGTCTTTGTACGGTCGTGCGGGTGAACCCGTTCGCTGAGCTGCTGTGGCGGCACCGGACCGCGGCCGGTCTGGGTCAGCGCGAGTTGGCGCGCCGGTCCGGACTGAGCGAACGCGCGGTGCGGGCTCTCGAACGTGGTTCGGCGACCCAGCCGCGTCGGCATTCGGTGACTGCGTTGGCCGACGCGTTGGACCTGACCGGCGCCGAACGGGCTGCATTTGCTGCCGCCGCATTTCGGCCCGGCAGTGTCCCGTCCACCACCGGGTTGCCGGCGCCGGACGCATTGATCGGCCGCGACGAAGATCTACGCAAGCTGACCGATCTGGTGCTGGGCGGCCGGCACCGGATCGTGACGGTCACCGGTCCGGGCGGGGTGGGTAAGTCCCGGCTGGCCGCCGAGCTGATCACCGGGCTGAGCCGCCAGCAAGGCCTGGACGTGTACGCGGTGGACTGCTCGACATTGGCCGACCCGCACCTGGTCGCCGAGCTGATCGCCGAAGCGGTCGGGTGCGGCGGTGCCTCCCGGTTGCCGGCGGTAGAGCGGATTGCGGTGCAGCTGCGTGGCCGCCGGGCGTTGCTCGTGCTGGACGGGTTCGAGCGGCTGGTCGCGGCGGCACCGGAATTGGCTGGCCTGGTCAGCAGGTGCGCTGGCCTGACCGTGCTGATCACCAGCCAGCGGGTGGTTCGGCTGCGGGGCGAACGTCGGGTGCGGCTCGAGCCGTTACCGGCACCGGCGGCGGGTGAGCTGTTCGCACAGCGTGCGGCGCAGTCGGCGCCCGGCTTCACGGTGACCAGTGACAACGCTGGGCCGATCGCCGGCATCTGCCGGGCGGTGGACGGGCTGCCGCTCGCCTTGGAGCTGGCGGCCGCACGCATGCGGCTGCTCACTCCGGCCGAGCTGGTGGCTCGGCTGGACCGGCCGTTGCGGGAGCTCACCGACGGTGCACCCGATCTGCCCGAGCGGCACCGCTCGCTGCGGGCCACCATCATGTCCAGCCTGCAGGTCGTCGGCGCCGACGCGGGTCGGCTGTTCTCCTGGCTGGCCGCCTTCCCGGCCGGGGTGCGGCTTGATGATCTGCAGCCGGTGGTGGACAGGCTGTCCGGCCTGCGGGATGGGCTGCTCGACGCGGTCGCCGACCTCGTCGACGCGAACCTGCTGCGGGTGCGCAACGAGCAGGGCGCGTCGCGGTACGTGCTGCCGGATACCATGCACGAGATGGCCGGCGAGCTGCTGGCCGCCGGTCCGCAGGAGGCCGCGGTACGGCGGGCGGCGGCCGCACACTACCTCGACCGGCTGTGCGCGGCGGCCGCACGCCCGGACGGCATCGGATTCGGCCGTCTGGACGCCGATGTTGACAACCTCCGGGCCGCGTTGTGGTGGACACAACGCCACGGCCCCGACCTCGCCGGCACGACCACGATCGATGCCCTCTACCGTTATTACGAAGTCCGCGGCCGCTTCATCGAAGGCCGGAACACACTGACCGCTCTGGCAGACGCGGGCGTTCCGGGTTCCGCGCGGGCGCTGCTGCGCGCCGCCCGCTGCGCGCAGTCCCTGAGCGACTTCGACGGCGCCGCGCGGCTGGGCAGCCGGGCTCAGCGGGCATTGTCGCCCGAGGACCACCGTGGACACGCGCTGGCCGGCATGGTGCTGGGTATCTCCGCCGTGTCGGCGGGCGACCTCGATTCCGCGATACGCCACGACCAGGACGCGGTACGGGCAGCGGAGGCGGCCGGCGACGAGCGGACCCTCGGCCACGCGCTGAACAACCTTGCCGGTGTCCACGTCATGGCCGGGGACCTGGCTGCCGGTGAGCGGTTCATGCGCGCCGCGCTGGTGGTGAAACAGCGTGCCGGCACCGGAGACGTCGACATCGGCCGCACGCTGATGAACCTCGCCGAGATCGCGCTGTCCAAGGGCGACTGGACGGCGGCCGCCACCTTCGGCACCCGGGCCGACGCGGTGCTGGAGCGTGGCGGTCACGTCGGGCTGCGGGTCAACGCGTTGTCCGTGATAGCGGTGTCGCACCTGGCCGGCGGTGATCTCGACGCGTCCGCGTCCGCGATGGACCGGGCCCTCGCCCTGTTCCCAGGGGTGGGCGACGACCCGCAGCTTCGCGGCGTGGTGCGGGCACGGCAGAGCCTGGTCGAGCATGCCCGCGGCCACACCGGCAGCGGCGCGGACGCGCTGGCGGACGCGGTCGCCGCACTGCGGGTCGGCCGGTTGGAGCATGAGATCTCCCCGATCGTGGAGGCACACGCGGCGCTCGCCGCCACCAGCCAACCGGCGACAGCAGCCCGGCTGCTCGGCGTCGCCCGGGCACTCGGAGACCGCCACGACCACCGGCAGGCCCCGCTGATCCAGCCAGCTGCGCCGATCGAGAAGCGCTGCCGTGCGGTCCTCGGCAATACCCGCTTCGAGCAGGAGCATCAGCAGGGTGCGCGGCTGCTGACCGAGGATGACCTCGTCACCGGGCTGAGAGAACTGCTCGCCTCGCTGAGGGCTGCCGCCTGAGCAACGCCAGCGTTTCGTCGCCGATCCGACGTCCGAGCAGCGGCGATCCGACCACGCTGCACGCCGCTGCGCGCGCTCAGCGGCAGTTCGCAGGCAGTTGCCTGCAGCGAGTTGGCCCGGCGTTCCCGCATCGCCGCACCGTGGGGAACGGCCCGTCACGCCGGCGGGTCACCTCATGCGAAAGGAACAACACCCATGACGATGTTTGGTCGAATCCGCCAGATGCTCACCGTGCTGGTGGCCGGCGGGGCGATTGCGGGCGGCGTGATCGTCGGTGCCGCGCCGGCGCAGGCCGATGTCACACCGTTCACGCTCACGCTCACCGCCATGCACAGCAACAAGGTGCTGGCGGAATCCAGCAACTTGGCCGGTGCGGCCGTGGTCCAGAAGGATCCGAATTCCCAACCCGCAGCCGCTCGTAAGTGGCGGTTCGACTTCGTCGCCGCCAGCACCGCGCGGCTGGTCAACGAGGAGTTCCCCGGGATGTGCATGGAGCCGGAGAAGCCCAACGAGGCGTCCATCGTGCGGATGAAGCCGTGCAGCAGCTCCCTTCCCTCGGCACAGATCTGGAAGGACCACGCGCGCCTGTTCAACGGCCAGGTGGTGCACCAATGGTCCAACCTGACCAGCCACATGTGCCTGGACGTCAGCGAAGCCTCGCAGGCCCCCAACGCCCTGGTCATTCAATTCCCCTGCACCGGCGGCGCCAACCAGCTGTTCAAACACACGGTCGTGTGACAAAGATCCGGACGGCGGGATGCGCTGTGCATCCCGCCTCCGACTGCCTGGCGGGCGCCGCTGAACCAGATCAGCGGGCGCCCACACACCCCGGCCTGCGCCAACGACGACATCGACCCGGCAGCCGGCACGCCCCAGCAAACAACCGCAACGCGTCCCACGCCTTGTCCGTGCGGAACAGCCGCTCCGCAGCGAGCTTGCCGTGCGGCAAAGCCGCCAGCCGGCCCCGGTCACCAGCCACAAGCGCCGCCGCCCGCGCCCGAGCCCCGCCACTACCGCGTCCGCCGCCTTGTCGGTACGCACCTGGCCATCCTGCCCCGATAAGCGGATCGGCCGTCGGTCGCGGGTTTGGGAACGGGGCGTCGCCTGCAGCGGCCAGTTGGGTTTCCATTGTGGTCACGCCGCGACCCGTCACAGCGATCCAGAGCCGGCGCCGTCGAGGGTTGCCTCGAACGGTGCGGCGTTCGCGGTTGCGCCCAGCTGGCGCAACCGTGCGGCGGTCACGCCAACCGGCGCAACCTTGGTCTCGTCGACGGTGCCGGCGTAGCCACTCGCGCCGGCCGCATGCACGGACACCAGCGCTGCATCCACAAGTGAGTCACCCAGCTGGAGGTTTGTTCGCGGACATCGTCCTGGCGGCTACCGGCAACGAGTGAACATCCTCATCTGGCCGCTGATAACAGGCGGCCGGCTGGCCTGAAGATCAGGTGTAGCCACGATCAGTTCGTTGCCGAACGTAATGACAGCTCGGTCCCCGGCCTCGCGGACGTGCCGAGCAGCGGATGTTATCGTCGCGCATAGTTGTCCACCGGTCCGCATTTTTCAGTGACCTGTGACGAGGAAAGTCCTGGCATCGTCTTGCGTGGCAATGGCGCACCGAACGCCGACTCGGCGTGGCCTGGTTGCCGGCAGCGATGTTTCCGTCCGTGATGCGGAACGCCTCGTTATGGCCGCTTGGCGAGCCCGCTGGGTGCAGTGCCGTGATCACCGCCGCTGGCGGCACATCGCCGCAGGAACGGCCGGATGGTCTGTGCCAGTTCGTGCGGGTGGTCGTGGTAGGCGGTGTGCGTGCCGGGCGTGCGCGTGACCTCCACACCCAGGCGGTGGGCCAGTCGGGCGGCGGCCTGGGCGTAGACGGCGTGGCTTTCCTCGCTCACGAGCACCATGACGGGCACCGCGATCGCGGCCAGCGTCTTGTCATCGGGCAGGAAGGCCTCGTAGCTGCCGAGCTCGACCCCGAAGAAGGTCTCGGCACTGGACTGCATGCGCGCCCGTAGGGCGGGCTGGAGACGCTCCCAGTTAGGACCTCCCGCCACATACCGCCAGAGTGCTTCGAGCGCCGCCGGCGTGCCGCCGGTCCCCATGGCTTCCTGGACGAGCTCCGAGACCGCGCCGCGCGCCCCCGGATCGTCGAACAACTGCACCAGTGCGGTCTCGTGCAAGACCGCACCGCTCACCGTCTCGGGATGGCGAATCAGCAGGCAAAGAGCGAAGTTCGCGCCGGCGCTGGTAGCGAAGACCGCCGCCGGAGATAGACCGAGCGCGGCGAGCAGCCCGGCCGCGTCGTCGGCCTGTTCCTCCGGCCGTGTCGCTTTCCACCCGGGCGGGCGGGGACTTCGGCCGTTGCCCCGCCGGTCATAGCTGATGACCGTGAACTGGCTGGCGAGCGCGCCGGCGAGTGTCTCGAAGTGCCCGGCGTCGCCGGTGAAGCCCATGATGAGCAGCACCGGCGGCCCGCCGCCGCACACCTCGTAGTAGAGCTCGGCCCCGTTGACCTTGAGCTGCGGCATCACACCCTCCATTCCGGGTACCATCCGGCCGGCGCCCAAGAGGTCACCCGGCCTCATCCCCGAGAACTTCCGCCAAGCTCGGCGGATGATTGTCTGCGTGCTCTCGCACCTAAACAAGCTAGCCGGTGACCGGTGCTGCACGCCTCGGATGCGGCCAGGGCGTCGCAGCCCTGCCCGCCGGGTGGTCGCCGTGGGCGACGCTTTCGCCGGACTGGCGCGTCACCCCGGAGATTCTGCGGCACGGCTGTGGGCGGCACTGACCTGCCACATTGGGTTGCGGCGGCTGAAGCTCGCCGGCGGTGGGTCAAACTGCGCCGATCCACGCAAGACCACGTGCAGATACCCCCGATCTGCGTGAGGCTGGCGGGCTCCTACAACACTCGTGAAGACGCGCCGAACGGCGGCTCCGTGCGCGCATCTTTCGGTTCGTCGGCCCCGCCGATGATCAAGGTTCTGCCATCCGCGCAGTCCGGTGAGTCCGGAGCCGCGCCCCGCGCGCGGCCGTGCGGATGTCTGCCGCGGGTCGCTCCCTGCCGCCTATGCTCGGCGATGTGGCCCAACTCGGCGCCCGAGTCGGCTGACTGACACCGGCGGAAGCCATAGAGGCGGATCGCTTGGGCAGCGTGCGCGCATCCGCCGGTACATGACCTACTACCTGCTGCCGGTCGCGGTGTTCGGCGTCGCCGGATCGTGGGCGTTCTACGACGTCTTGTACATCCGGTGGGTCCAAGGTCTGGCCGAGGATCTGCCCGCGGTCGCGCCAGGGCCGCACCGGCTGGTGACATTCGGCCAGTCTTTCCACTGGACCGACGAACGCCTGGTGGCGGAGACCGTCTACGACATGCTGGAGTCCGGGGGTGCGCTGGCACTGATCGTCCACACGGTGACAGGTCCCCGGCCACCAAGCCCAGGGGTGCCTGCGATTCCTCACGAGGAGATCAGCTGGTGGGTAAATATCTCGGCAGCGCGACCACCGTGGCGGCTGATCTGCTTTCATCGGCTGACGAGTCCGGTGAGCCACTCGTCCGCGGTCGCCACCGTCGCCATCGCCGGGAAGATGTCGCTCATGAGCATGTCGTGAACTCGGGGGCGGCTGTCGAAGCATCCATCGGACAGCACCGTGATGTCGAAGTCCAGATCGGCCGCGGTCATCGCGGTCATGAGCACGACGGTGCTCGTGGAGACGCCGGTGAGCACGAGGTGCGTCGTGCCGAGCGAGCGGAGCAGCGCGTCGAGGCCGCTCCCGGCGAAGGCGCTGACACGGTGCTTGGTCAGCACGATGTCATTGGGCTCCGGGGCGATGGCCGGATGGAACTCCAGGCCCGGCGCCCCCTCGGTGAGTTCCGCATGCAGCCTCGTGAGCCGCTTGTTTCGCGGCGACACTCCGGCGCGACCCGGGCGGAGCGCGACTCGGACGTACACCACCGGCACCCCGGCGGTGCGGGCGCCGGCGATGGCGCGCGCCACCGCCTCGAGCATCTCCGACGGCGCGGGCGCCACGATCATCGACTGGACGTCCATAACGAGCAGGACAGTGTCAGACACCTGGTCCACCGCGACTCCCGGTGCCTCGCTCATGTCTACTCGCTTCCGTGGTAGTCGGTGGACTCGACCTCATTCTGCATTGTGCGACGCGAGCTGTCTGCAAGCACCATCTATTTCCTTGCCGCGGGAGTGTCAACGCTCCGATCGGAAACGAATGGCGTGCAGCGCGCCGAAAGCATGCACGTCGAGTTGACGCGACCGCAGGGCCTATCGCGTTGCCACCGACACGATCCGACCACGCCGGCGCGGGGGCGAGGCAACGCTGCGACCTGGCTCCGGTGCCAAGGTCGCTCCCGTCGGGCGATGCTGTCGACCGTCTCGGTGACCGTTTGGGGGGCAGCACAGTGAGGCGTTCGCGGGGGGCCGGACGCCGGTACCCTTTCTGCGTGGGGTTGATCTTCGAGGTTCGCGCCCAAGGCGGTGAGCGGGTGCACTCGTTCGGGGCCAGGCGCACCAGACACGAGGCCGAACAACTACTCGTTGAGTCTCGTGATCGGGTGACCGCGGTGGGCGGCCACAACGACAGATACTGGATCGAGCAGATCGACACGACGGGCATGTTCGAGGTGCCGAGCCGGCCGACACCACGGGAGCGGTTCACGACTCGACTCACCCCTACGTCGGCAGAGGGGGCGTGGTCCACCGTGCGGGTGGAGATCCTCGACGCGGGTCGGCTGGTCGCCACCTATGACCGCGACTACGCCATGCTGCAGACCTTCGAACCGTTCCGGCAAGGCACCCGCAACTTCGCACTCATCTCCCCGGACTACACCGCGACGTCGGTCATCGACCTGGACACCGGGCAGGTCATCGCCGCGGAGGAACCATCACCTGCGGGATTCTGCCCGGTCGGCTTCTACGTGCCCGATTGGTGGGACGTCCACGACGGCACCAAACTGCCTGGACAGATGACCTGGACCGCCGATGACGAATGGCCCTCGGCTGGAGCCTTTGGATTCGTGTGGGGCTGCGTATGGGGCGATGACTCCTCCTGGAAGGTCCAGTACCTCGACCTGACCGACATCGCGCAGGGCCGGCTACGCCGTGACGAACGCTTCGATTACCTCAAGCTCGCCATCCGCGCCGGCGCCCCAGCAACGGGCTCGATCCGCTGCTGGTCGCACGGAGGCCGCCGAGAAGTGCAATTCATCGTCGAGCAGATCTACGACCTTGACACCGGTGCTCGCACCGATCTCGACACGTGGGCCTGACCACCACTCCCGCGATACGACCTCACCTGGCTCCCCTCGCTTTCACGCGGTTCGGGAGGGCGGTGCGCTAATCGGGAGCGGACATGTCAAGTGCGGCTATGCCATTGCGTCGGTTCTGGGTTGACGGCCTGCGTGCAGGACACCAATGCCTGTCGGCAGCGTATTTCCGGGTCAGTCTCTCGACTGGCCCAACAGGATCATAAAGCATCCGCATTTGGCACGCCTCGCGCGCTCCGGCGTGAGGTTCGATAGCACGGTGACGGTGGCGGCGCCCGGTCCCTCGAACGTCGGCGGTCATGCGCCATGCAGTCAACGGAGCGGCGGGAAGCCGTCCGACGCTGCGCTCGACGGCGAGACCGTGGTGGACGCGAAGTGCCTCCTATGATCGGTAGCATTTGTCGATGCCTGAGAAGTTGATCGAGATTGTTCGTGGCGAAGGCTTGGGCCATCTCGGAGCGGGCGACTTGCCGGTCTTGTAGTGGTTCGTCGTCGCGGGGACGAGTTGGCGGTTCGCGATCGATAGGGTGAGCGCCGAGTTCCGCGGGATCGAGTGGGGTGCAGTTCGGGTGGAGTGGATCGCGGTGGTGTCGGGCGTTGCGGCGGCCGTCGGGTTGCTGTTCACCGGCTACCAGGTGTGGGTGTTGAATCGGCAGGCGCGGCACGACCGGCGGGTCGTGTTGGAAGGGGTCGCTGTGTCGTGGCGGCCGGTCGAGGCGCCAAGCCAGGTTGAGCGGGACGATGGCACATCCAAGTGGGTGTATGAGCTTGTGCTGGTTAACCGGGCCGGTTGCCGATCGACGACGTGCACATCCGGTGGCAATTCCCGTGTGACGTTGTCCGCGTTCGGCACGACGGGATTCGCGACGCCGCGACGACCTTCTTGACCCTGAGCGCACCCGTGGTCGTCGGCGGCGGTGAGCGGATCTGGCGGCGCCACCTGCTGATCGACTACAGCCGAAAACGCGATCTGATTAACACCTACGCGACGGTGGAATTCAACGACATCGACGGACGCCGGCGCACCAATCGTTGGCCGCGAACGACACGACTGCCCCTGGACAACGCCGCACCGACAGCAGCGACCGCGCCGTAGCGGTTCGATCTTGGTTTCCGGATCTGGCGCCCCGGGCGCGGCTGTGCGAATCTACTTCGGACCACTCGCTACGCGCTGTCACGATGATCAGTCGGCCGGCCGCACGGTCGTAGCCGAATAGTGCGCGTTTGGTCAGTGGTCGGCCTTTGGCTTGGTGACCCGCCAGCCGGTGACAAGGGCGGTAAGTGCGTCGGTCCAGATCGGCTGGCTGTCGTTTCCGGGGCATGGCATGGCGCTGCGTAGGTCCATGGCGGCCAGTCCCTCGCACAGCGAATGGAACTGCCAAGTGGCTTGCGCCACGGTTCGACCTGCGAGCCCACCGTCCTGCTCCACCCGCCGGATCAGTTCATGCAGGGTGGCCAGGGCGCGCTGCGCGGAGGTGCCGAATCGCGACCAGACCTCCGGCGCGACGGACACCTGATGCAGGAACCCGACCCGGAACAGGCCGGGATGCTCCTGGGCCCATCGGCGAAACCCTCTCGCGCCCGCCGCGATCAGGTCCGCGGTCGGGTCTTCGGATTGGGGCAGGGCCGCGATCTGCATGCCCAGCAGATCGAACGCCCGCAGGCCCAACGCGGCCAACAGCGCCTCCTTGGAACCCAGAGTGCTGTACACGGCGCGCGTCGTCGTGCCTACCTGCTGGGCGACGCGGCGCACGTTAAGCCCCTCCACGCCTTCGGTCTGGACAATTGCCTCCGCCGCGTCGAGCAGCGCGGCGGCAGTTGCCTCGGTGTGTATCCGCGTCCGGCCCACGTTGACACGATAGCGCAACACCGTTACGTTACGATGTAACGAAACGTCGTCACGTAAATGAGGCGAAGCCATGGAACCGATCGATGAGCCTGTGACCGCCCGGCTCAGCGGCGCGATCGGCCAGTGGGATCAGGGCGCGATCTGCCTCGCGGCGCTCGCCGTGGCAGCCGACGACCGGGCGACAGGGTCGCTGGCCGCGGCCGCCCGCGAGGTTATGACGACCGCGGGATTCGGCGACATACTCGCCGTCGCCGAGCGACTGCCCTTCGCGCCGGCGCAACTGCGGGGCATGGCCGCATCGCCCCTGTTGCAGGCCGCAGCGCTGATCGGTGGCGACTACGAAACATGGGCCGCCCAGAGCGACTCGGCGCTGACCGCACAGGGCCAGGCGAGCGGGTCGACCGCCGCCCTGGTCGCCCGGTTCGTGCTGCCCCACTTCGGCGGCCTGGCCGACCGCCTGGCCAGGCCGGGTGCGCGGATGCTCGACGTCGGCACCGGCATCGGCGCGCTCGCTGCCGGCTTCGCGCAAACCTTCCCACAGCTGCAGGTGACCGGCATCGACGTCATGCCCCGCGCCCTGGAGATCGCACGTGCTCACCTTCGCGCGAGCCCCGTCGCATCACGGGTTGAGCTTCGCCAGCAGGACGTGGCAGACCTAACCGACGAGACCTGCTACGACCTTGCTTGGATCCCCGCGCCGTTCGTGCCCGAGCCGGCGTTCGGCACCGGAGTCGGTCGAATCGTCGCGGCGCTTCGGCCCGGTGGCCTGCTCATGATCGGACACGGCAGGTCCGGCGGCACCGACCTGGACATCGCAATCACCCGCTTCAAGACAGTGATGTACGGCGGAACCGCCCTGGACGGCCCGTCGGCCGTCAACCTGCTCAACGAGCACCAGCTCACGTGCGTACAAACGGCTGCGACGCCACCCGGCGCGCCCGCCATCACCGCCGGGCGAAAGTAAACCCGGACCGGTCACAGCCACGCAGTGCACAGCGACCTGCCACCGGAAGACCACGCGACGAAGTCGCAGGGTGAGGGCGCTGTGCTTCGGCGAAGCCGACGACCCCGCAGCGATCGAACAGCGTATCGATCTTTAGCGGAGGGAGGCGCGGCATCCTGATCTGCCGCGATCAGCTCGTCACAACTCGTCACCAGACTGCGGATGCCGCCGATGGGCGACCAGGGCTTGGGTGAGGATGCCGTGCTCGGCGCCGAAGGTCTGCACCTCGCGCTGGGCGAAGTATGGGTGTACCTCGATCTGGTTCACCGCGGGCACAACCGTCGCCTTGCCCAGCAGCGCGGCCAGGTGCTCGACCATGAGTTGCTGACGCCGATGGCGCGGACCTGGCCGTCGGCCAGCAAGCTTTCCAGGGCGGCGTACGGCCGCAGGGTCTTGTCGAACTCCGACGGCAGGGCTTGATGGAGGATCAACAGGTCGATCTGGTCGACGCCGAGCTTGGCGGCACTCGGTTCGAAGCCGTGCAGGGTCTGGTCGTACCCGTAGTCGCTGATCCGACACCATGACCGCTTCGGACCTGGCTGGCTTAACGGTCCAGGTGGCCACCGCCGCGACCACGCTACGGCGGATCACCGGCCCGGCGTTCGGCTATCCCCCGAGATCTCTGCGCTGTGGCTGTACGCCTGCCGGGATACGTTCGATCCGGAATGTGCGGTATCTCTGAAATCGACAGTCCGTTGGTATAGGGGCGCGAAGCCCGACCGCTAGCCGAGCCGGAACTGCTGGGCCGGCGTGTTGTTGCAGTCGTACAGCTGCAGCCGGTCGCCGACGTGCTGGAGCCCGCCGGCGTCGTCCAGGCAGCGGCCGGACTGCGGGTTGAGGATCGTCCCGTCGGCCCGCGTCACCCACGTCTGGGAGCCGGTGCCGTTGCAGTCCCACAGCTGTACCGGCGTGCCGTTGGCGGTCGCCGCCGCCGCGCGACGTCCAGGCATTTGCCGAACACCCGCACGGTCCTGTCGCCCGGCGCCGAAAAGCGCTGGGCGTCGCTGCGATTGCACGTGTACAGCTGCAGCGGCGTCGCCGAGGACGGGTCGGCGTCGGCGACGTCGCCGCACAGCCCGCCCGGTCCGGCGAGCGGCCCCGGCGGCAGCTGCCAGCGCTGTGCCGTGCTGCTGTTGCAGTCGTACAGCTGGAGCTGCACCGCGCCCGGCGTGGTGTTGCCGCTCGGCACGTCGAGGCAGCGTCCGGAGGCGATGTTGGTCAGCGCGCCGTCGGACTGCCGCGTCCACGTCTGCCCGTTGCCGCCGGTGCAGGTGACGGTCGCGACGAGCGCGTTGTTGCCGGTGCCCGACGGCGCAAGGCAGCGGCCGAGGACCCGCACGGTGCGTCACTTCGTACCCGCACTTGCTGGGCGGCCGTGTGGTTGCAGCGTGTACAGCTGGAGCGGCTGCCCTTCGGCGGCGATCCCGCCGCGGACGTCGAGGCACAGATTCGCCGGCCCGATGACCTCACCGGTCGCCGGGTTGGCGGTCGCCGATCCGCTGAGCGAGATCGTGTGGGCCGAGCCGGTGCCGGCAGCGTCGCCGGTCGTCACCGTGACGATCCGGCGGTCGCCGTTGTACGCCCACGCCGTCTCCGGCACCTGCACGCCGTCGACGGAACACCGCGGTCGGCGCGACGCTGTTCTGCAGGCGCAGTGTGTACGCGCGGCCGGCCGGCGCACCCGGGTACGTGCCGGTCGTCGCCCCGATCGGTCAGCGTGCGAGACGCCGTCGCGCCACGACAGCGGCGTGCTCGTTGACTGCCCGCTGCGGTAGCCGACGCCGTCGCCCGCGTCCTGGTACAGGGCGAAGTCGCCGTCCGCGCCGGCCGCCACGTTGACCGTCACCTGGGTCAGCGAGCGCTGGGTTCCGTAGTCGACGTAGTCGGTGCGGGTCGGCACGATGCCGCCGCCGCTGACCAGCACCGGCATCCGCGACAGCGGTGCGGTGATGGTGACCGTGGTCGGCCCGGTGTAGGTGGTGCCGGTGAAGTAGTCGGTCCAGGAGCCCGGCGGTACCCAGACGGTCGCCGAGCCGTTGCCGTTGGCGTCGTTCGGGGTGGTGATCGGGGCGACGAGGAGGTTGTCGCCGTACAGGTATTCGCCGGGGTTCGTGTACGCGGCGGCGTTGCTGCCGGGTAGTTCGAGGTACAGCGGGCGCACGATCGGCACCCCGGTCGCGTTCGCCTGCTGGGCCAGCGTGTACGTGTAGGGCACCAGTGCCTCGCGCAGCCGCAGGAACTTCGTCGCGCTGTCGGCGGCCGCGCCGGTGTAGTCCCACGGCAGCCGGTCGCCGTGGTCGGAGTGCAGCCGGTCGACCGGCTGGAACGTGCCGAACTGCACCCACCGCGCGTACAGGTCGTCGGCCAGGTGACCGCCGTGGAAGCTGCCGATGTCGTGGCTGACGTTGGACAGCCCGACCGCCGCCTCGTCGGCGGTGTAGCTGCACCTCGTAGGCGAGCATGTCCCAGGTCGCCGGGGTGTCGCCGGTGAACTGCATGGAGTTGCGCCGCTCCGACCACGGCCCGATCGGCGTTGGCGCCGACGATGCCGGACCGCTCGGCGCCGCCGATGCGGCGCGAACGAGAAGCCGCGCAGCCCCGCGACCGTTGTACGTCGTCCGCGTACGCCTGGTTGATCAGGTTGTCCGGCGCCGACGTGCGGGTCGGTCGCAGTCGACGCGCCGCAGCACGTGCAGTCGTCCAGCCACCAGGTCGCGCACGCCCTGCTGCTCGAACGGCTGGTGCAGGTTCAGGTACGCGGTCAGGTGGGCCGGGTTGGACCAGTCGAAGTACGGGTCCGCCGTCGACCGGGAGCCCGCCGGCCTGGCTGTTGGCGGTCGGCGAACTTCGGGTCGTTCGTCGCGATCGACGGGTGGATGTTCAGCGTCACCGACAAGCCCTGCTGGCGTAGTCCAGGTCATGAACGCCTGCGGGTCGGGGAAGAGCGCGCTGTTCCAGTTCCAGCCGTTCCACTGGCTCGGTGACTTCCAGTCGGTGTCGACGACGAGCCAGTCCATCGGACGTAGCTGCTGCGGAAGCGGCCCAGCAGCGTCTGGTAGTCGGCCGCGGTGTACGCGAAGTAGCGCGAGTACCAGACGCCGTACGCGGACTGCGGCAGCAGGTTCGACGGCGCCGGTCAGCGCGTTGAGGTCGGCTCAGCGCCTGCTTGTAGTTCGCGCCGTACCCGAAGAAGTAGCCGTCCTGGTAGGGCTGGCTGCCGTGCGAGGGCCGGTCGGTGACCGTGTGGCTGGCGCTCAGCAGCGCGGTACGGCTGTCGTCGAGCAGGTACCAGCCGCCCCGGTTGAGGAGGCCCGGGTGCTCGCGCCGCCGGTACCGGCGGGTTGTCCAGGGCCGCGTCCAGCCGCCGAGCGTGCTGCTGGGCCCGGCGCCGTACCCGGTGGTGGCCAGCCCGGTGTTGGTGGCGCCCGGATAGCCGGTCGACGACGTCGGGGTGACCGCGAAGCTGTCCAGGTTGACCCGGCCGGAGTCGCTCGCGCTCCGGGCGATCGCGATCGTGTTCGTCCCGGCCGCGAGGTTGACCGTGGACGCTGGCCGTCGACCAGGTGTCCCACGACGCGGTCGGCGGCAGGCTCAGCTGCGGACCGGTCGCGCCGTTGACGCGGGTGGACAGCGTGCGGGTGGTGGACTGGCCGTCGCTGCCGACCGCGTTGGCGTAGCGGACGGCGAGGCGGTACGTTCCGGCCGACGGCACGGCCGAGACGTCCTGCTCGATGCCGCTGCCGGTCCCCTCGAATCCGGCGACGAAGCCGGAGCCGGTGTAGCCGCTGTGGTCCAACGCCGTCCCCGCGTGCCGGGCGGACCAACGCGTTCTCCGCTTCGCAGAGCGTGGAGATCGCGCAGTACGACGGAAAAATCGGTGTCGCCGTCGTGCTGGTGGTGGTCAGCGTGACGGACAGGTTGGCGGCGGTGAAGGGGCCGCTGTTGCTGCCGGTAGCGCAGCGTCAGGGCGTCGGTGTGGATCTCGCGGTACCCGTCGGCGGTGACGCTCGTAGTGTAGGCCGGTGGGGTGAAGGCGCGATTGACCGCGTTGAACGTCGTGCCGTCCTGGAAGGCGCCGTCACCAGCGTACTCGACCCGGATCAGGGTGGAGGTCAGGACCTCGAAGCGGGCATTGCCGTCGACGATCGGAATGACGGCCGCCGACGCGGGGGCAGCGAGGACGACCACGGATGTGGCCGTGATGAGCAGGCTCGCGGCGATCGCGGCGAGCCGGTGGCGGAAGGCGCGCATGCGTATACGTTTGCATTTCCATGCGTCGATATCTAGCCCTTGCCACTCCAGCGGTCAGCGCCACTGCCAGGCCTCGCATATGTTGGTCACCTCGTCGACCATCAGTTCCACGGTGTCGGCCGAGACGACCGGCAGTTGCAGGACTGTGCTCGCGCTGAGGAAGCAGAGCAGGCTGCCGGCGCTCGAGCCGGGCGAGCGTCACCACGTGATCGGCGATGCGGCGGCGGAATGCTGTCAGGTCCGGGTCGAGCGCCGGGTTGGCCCGCCACAGTGGTACAACAGGTCAAGCCGGCTGCCGGCGCGCCGCTCGGACTCACCTTTCAGACCGTTCAGCGTTCTGCAATGAATACCGCGAAATCCTGAAGGCGCCCATGGGTACGGTGTCGAGTGTCTACCCCAACGGTGTTCACAATGCATGTCCGTGTCCAACGGAACAGACGCACGTGCCTCGCCGATGTGCAGAACCTCGCACAGTTCCCTCGTGGCAGCGGCCCCACTGATCTGCCGCCGTCCGGTGCGTGCTGCGCCGTAACGCAGCGCTATCGCGGCCGAGTTCGGTACTTCCCGAGCAATGCCGTGATCGTGGCTCACGCGCGCCGTTCAGCTCCGCCAGCAAGTCGTCCGGGCAGACCTCATAGAGATCTCCCCACCATCGACGCGCCCGGTTGTCCCAAATTCGGTACTCGCCAAGGGACGCCTCTCGCGACGTACCTTCGCCTCGCCATCGGCGGTGACGTTGAGCGCCACGGACAATGGGCACCCGGACATGGGGCGGCATCTGGGCACCACGAGGTCAGTTCGCCCCGGCGGTCAGTCCTCGGGCGCATCGTCCTCGCCCGGCGGTACCGGTAGCTTCTTGCCGCCGCTCGGCCCCGCGGAGCCAGGCTCCGCGCTCGTTCCCAAGGCTCCGGCACCCACCCTCGAACGCCCTCATCATCGCCACTGTGGCCGATCCGCATTTCACCGGCGCAGATCAAAATCTGTACCAGAAGTACTGGACCAGCGCCGGCTGGTCCGGCTGGTTCCAGATAGGCGCCGTCCTACTGTTCCCTCCTGCGGCCGCGTGGCGAAGCGACGGCGGGCGGTTGGACGTCTTCGGAGTGGGCTCTGACGGTCGGCTGTACCAGAAGGTGTGGACGAGCCTTGGTTGGACCAACTGGTTTGGCTACAACGCTCCCTCGGCAGGTATCGCGTCCGAGCCGAGCGCGGTCTGGGGCGATTTCGGAAGGACGCTGCACGTCGCGGTCAGGGGCTACGACCAGCGGGTGTACTCCATGTTCTACAACGCCAACGGCTGGAGCGGGTGGTTCGACGAAGGTGGGGCAGTGACGGGGGCGCCCTCCGTGGCGGCTCCCGAAAACGGTACGCGCAGCGACATCTTCGCCATCGGCACGGATAACGGGCTGTTCCAAAGGTACTTGTCCATGTGGTTCGGATTGGGCGGTCCTCCGCCGGGAATCCTGGGCTCGCCGACGGCGACATGGAAGCCAAATGCGGACTTTGTCAACGTCTACGTCACCGGAAAGGACAACCGGCTGTATCAGAAGTTCTGGTCCAGCGCAGGCTGGACCCCGTGGGTCGACTTGGGCGGGACGCTGTACTCGGCGCCGTCCGCTGCATGGACGAGCGGCGGTACACGGCTCGACGTCTTTGCGATCGGCGCCGACCGCAGGCTCTGGCAGAAGTTCTGGACGACCGCCGGCTGGACCAGCTGGACCGGCTACGACGCACCGCCGCCGGGCGTGAGTTGATCCGCTCGCCACGGTCCGGGCGGATATTGAGCGGTACCTGCGGTGGTTGCAGGACGTGCGCCGCTACCAGCCCTCGACGGTCTCGCGTCGGCTGTCGGTGGTGGTCGGCTTCTACCGGGTCTGCGTCATCGACCAAATCCTGCCGCACTCACCGAGGCCGTCAGCAACTCACCCGGGTCCGGCGCGCTCATGCACACCCTGCTCCAGCTCCGCGCTGAACTCGGCCTGAGGACGCTCGCCGAAGGCCCCGACACGACCACGCGGATCGACCACCTCCGCGCGGAGCACGACAGTGAGGTCCAAGGGTTCCACCTGGCCCGCCGCTCAGCACCGGCGACATCCAGGCGAGCCTCCGACAACCATGATCCTATGCGTCGACGGCCACCGCTCGGCGCCGTCAGCGGTCGCCATGATGTGACGGGTGCGCTCGCGGAGCAACGGATCCTGGCTGCTGTTCACTAGCACCCCCCGGTGTACAGCCATGGTCGACTACGTTTCCGCGCTGACGGACCGCACCGATCCCACGGTCCGCCTAGAACCGACCCCGGTTCCGGCCTTCGCCTAGCAGTCCAACAGGTCCGCGATACCATCCGCGACGCGCCTACTGACTGCGCTGCCCCAGCCGCCGCACCCAACTGACACAGTCGGCCGTTCGGCGGTGATGCGTCTACTCACTAGAACATGTGAGGGGTCCGCAGGCCCCGGGGCGTCCTCGGCTCGTGCGTTCGTGTGAGGTGCCGGCGTTGAGGGACGGCCAGGCTGACCTCGACGTGGCTTCCACATTATTCAAGGAGAGGGACATGAGCGGTCAGGCCAAACCCAGCGTCGTGTTCGCCCACGGTCTGTGGGCCGACGGATCGTGCTACAACAAGGTCATACCCGCGCTGCAGGCCGACGGCCACCAGGTGGTGACCGCCCAGAACCCGCTGGATACCCCCGAGGGTGACGTCGCTACGGTGATCCGCGCGCTCGGCCGGGTCAACAGCCCGGCCGTTCTCGTCGGCCACTCGTACGGCGGCTCGGTCATCACGGCCGCCGGGACTGATCCGCGGGTCGCCGGCCTGGTCTACATTTCGGCGCTGGCCCCGGACGAGAACGAGACCTCGCAGAGCCAGCAGGAGCAGTTCCCGACGACCGACGTCTTCGGACACATCGAGGTCGCCGACGGCCGTATTTGGCTGCTGGCGGACGGCATCGAGTACTTCTGCGGCGACCTGCCCGAGGCCGAGCAGCAGCTGGTCTGGGCGGCGCAGGGCGTGCCGGCCGCGGACCTGTTCGCGCACAACGCCCCCGGCATCGCGTGGCGGACGAAACCGAGCTGGTTCGTCATCGCCACCGCCGACCGCACCGTGCATCCGGAGTTGCAGCGCGCCGCCGCCAAGCGGATGGGCGCTACCGTCACCGAGATCGACAGCAGCCACGTGCCGATGCTCTCCCACCCCGAGGTTGTGATTGAGGTGATCCGCAGCGCCGCCGCAGCCGTGAGCTGACCTACCCTGGACGGGACGCGCCGTGTGCCGGCGCGCCCCGGAGGGTCTGGCCATGGCACGGGTGACTCTGCGCGGCCGCGCGGCGGAGATGAGCGCCGCGCCGGCCGCGTTGCGCACGGCGTCGCGCACCCGGCGCGGGATCCTCGTCGCGCTGGTCGGCGAGCCCGGCATCGGCAAGACGAGCCTATTGCGCGAGGTCGCCGAGCAGGCGCGACGCCAGGGCTTCACGATCGGCACCGGCAAGACCGAGGAGATCGACCAGATCGCGCCGGGCGCGCCTCTGCTGGTCGCGCTGCGATCCGGTGCGCAACCGCTGCTGGACGCGGCCACCTTCGCCGGGCCGGCGCCGCTCTCCAAGCGACCGTTGTGGCTGGTCGACCGGGTTGCCGAGCTGCTGGCCCAGGCGGCGGCCCGGCAGCCGGTCCTGATCGGGCTCGACGACGTGCAGTGGGCCGACCCGCTCACCCGGTTCGCGCTGCGCCTGCTGCCGTCGCGGCTGGCTGGCTCGCCCCTCGTGTGGATGCTGACCAGCCGGCTCGCGCCGATCGATCACCTCGAGGAGATCCTCGCCGCCGCTGATCCGGCCGTGCCCGTCGAGCGGGTCGATCTCGGACCGATCGGCATCGCCGACCTCGAGGCGCTTGCCGCCGACCGGCTCGCCGCCCCGCCCGACCCGACCGTCCGGCGGCTGCTGCAGGGGGTGGGCGGCAACCCGTTCTGGGCCGGACAGCTGCTGGCCGGCCTCACTCGCCGGCGTGCCCGCGGATTGCCCGAGACCGGCCTGCACACGGAGCTGATCACCAGCGTCCGGCAGCGGATGAGCGCACTGCCCGAGCTTCCCGCGTCGGTCGTGCGCGCGGTGGCGGTCTACGGCCGTCCGGTGCCCGCGGAGCGGGTGGCGGCCCTGCTCGACGACGCGACCGCGGAGCTCGTGTACGAGGTGGCCCGGCACGCCGAGAACGAGGGCCTGCTGACCGTCGAGGAGGCCGGCCTCGCGTTGCCGCACGACCTCATCCGCGAGGCCGTGCACGCCCACCTCCCACCGGCCGAACGTCGCCGGCTGCACCGGGCCCGCGGCCGGCAGCTTGTCGCGGCCGGGGCGACGGCCCTGTCGGCCGCTCCACACTTCCTGGCGAGCGCCGGGTCGGGCGACATCGAGGCCGTCGAGGTGGCGCTCAGGGCGGCGGCCGAGAGCGTCACGCTCGTTCCGGAGCAGGCAGCCTTGCTCGCGCGGCAGGCGTTCGAACTGGTTGGCCCGGCCCACCCCGGCGTGCAGGAGATCGGCCAGCGGGCGCTCGCGGTGCTGGTCGACGCCCAGCGCGACAGCGACGTACTCGACCTGGCCGACACCCTGCTGCCGCTGGCGACCGACCCCGCCGACATAGCACGCATAGAGGTCAACGCCTGCCGCGCCGTCTGGGAGACCGGCGCCGGCCTTGAGCTCGAACGGCGCACCGGCGTGGCACTCACGCGGCCCGGAGTGCCCGAGATCCACCGGGCGCGGCTCACCGCACTGCGGACGCTGGCTTTCACCCGTACGCCCTCGGCGCCCGCCGCCGCACGCGCCGCAACCGACGCTCTGGCCGAAGGCGCCCGCCTCGGCGACGTCCTCACCCAGCGGACGGCGCTGCACGCGCTGACCGAAGCCACCCGCAACGTCGGCGAGCACCAGAAGGTGCTCGACTACTTCGACCGCCTCGACGTGATCTCGCCCGGGGCTCACGGCGCCGAGCGGATCCGCGCCCTCCAGCACCTCGACCGCTACGAGGACGCGGCGGCCCTGCTGGCCCGGGCCCGTCGCGACGCCGGCGGCAACCTCGACCGCATGCTGCCGTCCTACCTGTACGCGCAGGCCTGGCAACACCACAACCTCGGCGAGATCGATGCCGCCGAGGCGTCCGCGCGAGAGCTGCTGCGACAGGCGGAGGCGATCGCGAACTGGGCGTACACGATGAACGCCCGGGTGATCCTCTGCGCCCTGGACATCTATCGCGGCGACCTGTCGCGGGCGGGCGAGGCGCTCGCCCCGATCAAACATGCGGCCGAGAGCCGCGAGACATTGCGGGCGTCCCGATTGCGCCTGATGCAGGCCTGGCTGACGGCCGAGGAAGGCCACCCGGCGCGGGCCCTGCGGATCGCCGGGCCGCGCTCGCCTCGGCGGACAACGGCTGTCACGCGTGGGCATGGTCGCCGGCTTGGATGCGCAAGTTCGCCGGCGTGGCGCGGCGGGCCGGGGACCCGGCGATCGCCCGCCAGGCGGCCCACATCGCCAATCTCGGCGCCCGCCGCAACCCCGGCGTGGCCACGCTGGCGGGCGTCGCCCTCCAGGTCAGCGGCTACCTCGCCGACGACGCCGAGCTGCTGCGGCAGGCGGTCGCCGCGATGCGCCGCTCGCCGCGGCGACTGCTGGTCGCGAACACGCTACGCGACCTCGGTGACGTGCTGGTCGCACAGGGCAGCCCGGACGAAGGCAACGCCGCGCTCCGCGAGGCCTGCGACCTCTACGACCGGATCGGCGCCGCCGGCTACGCCCGGGCGCTGCGAGCGAAGCATCCCGCCGTCAGGCCGGGCCACCCCCGGCGTGCCGCGGTGGCCCGGCCGGTGCACGGCTGGGACGCCCTCACCGAGACCGAGGCCCGAGTCGCCGAACTCGTCGTGACCGGCCACAGCAACCGCTCCGCAGCGGCCGAGCTGGGCGTGTCCGCCAACACGGTCGGCACCCACCTGCGGTCAATCTTCGCCAAGCTGGACGTCCGCTCCCGGGTCCAACTCGCCAACGCCGCCCGGGCGGCGCGTCCCTGAACGGCGACGTCTCGCCGCCATAGCGAGTAATCGAGTCTGCCGGGCACACGCGTGGCGCCGGTGGCGGCCGCCTCGCCGTATTTTCGGGACTCGGCGAATTTTTTCGCGATGACGTGGCGATGGAATGGTCCAGTGCGTTGACGTTGCCTGACTGACGCACCGCCGCCGAAGCCACCGCCGCCGTAGCACCCCGCCGACGCAGCGAGCCAGGTCGCCCTATGTAGAGAGGCAGTCTGGCGAGCACGGTGGCGGGGCCGAAAGTAGATCGAATTCGCCAGCTCGATGAGACACCCCAATGGGTGACGCGATCAATCTGCCGACGTCGCCCACCAGCCCGGGCCTTCCGACCATCGACGACAATCAGTAGGCTCTCGGTTACTTGCGGTTCCGAGGGGGTCGGGTGGCGTCGCTGCAAGACTTGGTGTCTGTTGTCCGTCGGGCGGCTGAGCTGGTACCGGCGACATCGAACAACTATGCGCGGCGGGGGTCCGCGGTCCCGGACGAAGGTCGGAGCCCGGGTTGGTTCCGGATCGAGATGCGGGCGAGCAACGCGGACGCGGATCGGCTGGTAGATGCGGTGCTCGCTCCCGACGGTGGGCCGGAGAAGCGTCGGTACGCGGTCATCGCGAGCGAGATCCAGGACGCGGTGGTGTGGGTGCGGGTGCAGTCGCTGACCCACCAGGAGCCGCTGTGGCTGTACATGCTGAAGCCGGACAAGCGGATGCTGCGGAATGCGTTGGCCGACGGCCTGGCCGGGCTCCCGGCGGAGACCTTGGCGCATCGGTTTCCCGAACGCGTGCTTGATCCTCTTCCGGCGGTGAGCGATGACGACCAGCGGTACAACAAGGCGCAGCGCCGGGCATTGGCGGCTTGCTGTTCGCCAGGGCTGCAGGCGGTGTGGGGCCCGCCGGGTACCGGCAAGACCTACGTCATCGTCGGGGCCATCGACAGGCTGATCCGCGAAGGCCGGAGGGTGCTGCTGGTGTCGAACACCAACATCGCGGTGGACAACGCGGTCGAGGGTGTCCTTGACCGGCTGCAGCCGACGAGTGGCCGGGTGGTTCGTGTCGGCACACCGCACATCCCGAACGTCGCGCGTGATCCGCGGGTGGCTTTGCCGGCGCTGGTCGAACGTCGCCAGCGCGCCGACCAGGAGCGCATCGCGGCGCTCGAGCTGCAGATCATCGAGATCGAACGAGCGGGTCCGCGGGATCGGCTGAACGCGGCGACCGCGGCGCTGGCCGGATTCGACCTCCGCGAGTATCGCGCCGCGGCGAAGCGTCGGGACAACCGGCAGGTCCTTGCCGAGCTCGATCGCGAATTCGCCTCAGCACGTAACGCCGACGAGGCAGCGAGCGAGACGCGCGATACATGCCGGGCTCGTGTGCTCGCGGCTCAGCTGCTGTACGCGCTCGCCGACGAGCACCAGGCGGCACAGCGCGCCGAGCGGATCCGGCAGGACCTGGCCGAGGCCAAGGACCAGGGCTGGGTGAATCGCCTTGCCGGGATGCCCGCCACTGTTCGGACGCGCCGGCTGCTGACCGAAGCTGAGGCCGCCGCCCTGTCGGCCGTCAACGCGCGCGCGGCGGCGGAAACCGCGCTTCGCAGTGCCGGATACCGACTACCTGACGCCTACGCCGTGGTCGGCACCACGTCGCTGCAAGCGGCGCGTGCCCGGCTGGACACCGCTATCACTGCCGAGCACGCGAGCGCCGGGGAGGCGAGGGCCACGGCCGCCCGTCTCCAGACAAGTGCTCAGCGTCGCGAGGCGGCCGCCCGCGCACCACAACCCACGGCACAGGACCTTGCCCTACTCGATCGAGCCGACGAGCTCGGCCTTCCGGCAATCCAGGAACAGTTGCCGGCCCTGCACCGGGCCGTCGCTGAGATCGACGGCGCACTGCGACGACTGCGCGACGACCACGAGAAACTCGTCAAGAAAGTCGGGGAGACGCGGTTCGGGATCGAACGGGACATCATCGCCAACGCCAACGTGGTTGCCACTACTCTCGCGATGCTGACCTTGAAAAAGGTGATCACCGACCAGCCCTTTGATCACGTCATCGTCGACGAGGCGGCCGCAGCCTGCCTCCCGGACGTTGCCCACGCCGTCGGTTACGCCCGAACTGGTGCGGTCATGCTCGGCGACTACCTGCAAAACGGCCCGATCGTCGACCCAGACATCAAGAAGGACGAGCATCTCAACAGGCTCTACCGGTTTGACTGCTTCACCAACTTTAGGCTCACCGACCCTCTCGAGGCGCAGCAGAATCCGGGCTGCGTCGTGATGACCGAGCAGCGGCGATTCGGTGAGAAGCTCACCAGACTCGCCAACCTCGTCGCCTATCGTGACCGGCTGTCTGCGGTCGAGCCCAAGCCGTGCGACATCGTGCTGATCGACACCGACGGACTCGGCTCGGCGCTCAACACCATCCGACGCCCGAGCGGTGGACACGCCGGCACCTGGCCGATCGGGAGCCTGGTCTCCCGCGCGCTCGCCGAGCACCACCACGGGCGAGACGGCAAGATCGGCGTCGTCGTGCCCTACAACGCTCAAGCTAAAGCCACGCATGACCTGCTCGCTGAAAGCCCGTGCGGGCCGGACATCGAAGTCGGCACCGCGCATACCTTCCAAGGCCGCGAATGCGACGTGGTCATCTTCGACCTGGTCGAGGACGGCCGCGGCTGGATGGCGCAGGCATCCCTCAGCGGCGACCCATACGCCCTCGGTGGCCTGCGCGTGTTCAACGTCGCGACCACCCGCGCCCGCCACCGGCTCTACCTCATCGCGGACGGCGCCGCGATACAGCGGGCACGCAGCGGCCCACTCCAGGCGGTCCGCACCATGATCGACGAGGGTGCGATCGAGCGGATCCGCGCCAGCGACGTGCTCGGCCTCGACGACCACGACGCCCCACCCGAGGGGACGGCTCACCACGACATTTGGACCGCACTGCAGCCGTACGTCCGGCTCGTCGGCATCTACGACGAGAAGATGGTCCTCGACACGGTCCAACAGCGCATCGACAGCGCTACAGGATCGGTGTGGATGTGGAGCCCCTGGGTCGGGCGACATTCCATTGCCCTTCAGGACAGCCTCGTCCAGGCCGCGGACCGAGGCTTGAAGGTTCGGGTCATGGCGCTGCCCGAAACTGAGATCAACGCCAAGCTCCGCGAGTCCTTGGCCGAACTGCGCCGGCGGATCCCGCACACGCTGCTCGTGCACAACATGCACCAGAAGATCGTGGTCGTGGACGACCGCTGGACCTTCGTCGGCAGCATGAACCTGCTCTCACACGCGAGACGACCGGCGGACCGCCGCCACGAAATCATGATCCAAGTTGAGAGCCCAAGGTTCGCCCAAGAAATCCTCTCCTTCGAACTTGCCCAACAACTTCGGCAGCTTCAGCGATGCGCGAAGTGCGGCCAGCCGATGTGTGAGGTCGTCGAAGCAGGCCGAAACCCAGGACGACGGTGGTACTGGCTTTGCGGCAACGACATCAACGGCATGCGCTGTGCCGAGAGACTTCCGCTACCCGATCGAGTCGGCCGCAACCAGCCCTGAACTCTCCCATGCCGCCGCCGAAGCCACCGCCGCCGCAGTACCGCGCCGACATAACCCGACGCGGCCGCATAGCCCCAGAACCAGATATCGAGGCCGCTGACAACACGTTGACGATGCGTGTCAACGCGCCACGCGGCCAGGAAATGCCCGAATCACGGCCACCCGGGGGCAACTGTGCCAGCGTTCAGTTAAGGGATTCTCTCCAGAAGGCTGCGCCGCTCCAGCCCACACTTCACGCCAGGCTTTACGGCGACGTCCTGCACGAGCTCGGCGCGAGGCCACACTTGGGACCGCACGCGCTCGCCGTGGGCGAAGCGACCGCGGCGGCGCTGAGCCAGGCCCCCGGCGTGCGCGGCCTCGACGATCTCCAGCGGACTCTAGGCGCCCTCAACGCCTTCCTCATCGGAGCGGTCCGCAGAGAGGTCACCGAGCGACGCACCGCCCGTTCCACCGGCACCGATGAAGCCGCCTGGCAGGCCAGCCTCGGCCCCTACCTCACCCGCATGCTGAACACCGGCAGGTACCCCACCGTCGCCCGGCTCGTCATCGACGGCGCCCACCTCAACGCCGAGGAAACCTTCAACCACAACCTGACCACCGTCTTGGACGGCATCACCAGCCGTCCCCCCGCGTGACCGACTGCTCTGCGGCCAGCGGCCGACTGGAAGCCGACGCAATTGATCAAATATCCGGAGCCGCAAGCTGTGCGCTACCCGGTGTTTGCGTCGCTATGTTTGTTGCAAGATCGTCGTTACAGTCCCCGCCAGGTCGGGGTGGGCAGTATCGGAGCCCGGGTGTGTATTTCGGACTGGTCGTAGGACACCGGCAGACCTACACCCGACCGGATACTGCGGATCGTCGCGGCGGCTGCCTGTCCCATGTGCCGGGCGGTCAGTGCCCGCCGTAGAGCTGCTTTAGGTAGTCCGGGCCGTAGTAGGCCTCCAGTTCCTCCAGCGACTCTGACGTGGACTGGACGTCCTTGACCAGCCGCGCGTGGCTGGGCAGCACGTCCGGGTTCCAGGTCTGCGGGCTTCCACAACTCGGAGCGCAGGAATGCCTTCGCACAGTGGAAGAAGATCTGCTCAATCTCGACCTCCACCGCGAGGACGGGGCGGTGGCCCTTGACGACCATCAGGTCAAAGTAGCGCGCCTCCGGACCAGCCGGGCCCGGCCGTTGATCCGCAGCGTCTCATTGCGTCCGGGGATCAGGTAGAGCAGGCCGATATGCGGGTTGCTCAGGATGTTCAGATATCCGTCGGCGCGGCGGTTACCGGGCCGCTCCGGGATCGCGATAGTGCTGTCGTCGAGCACGAGCGTGAAGCCAGGCGGGTCGCCCTTCGGTGAGGCGTCGCAGGTGCCGTCCGCGGCCGAAGTCGAGATGACGCAGAACGGGGAGGCCGCGAGCCACTCCCGGTCCCGTTGGTGCAGCACCACCCGCTCCTTGGTGGCGGCCCGGCCCCCGACGTCGCCGAGCAGCGCGCGCAGCTCTTCCGCCGAGTCGACACCCACGCTGTTTGCCACGTCCATCGATCGCCCCTCCCCGTACTGGTATCTGTTCGCAGCCTATCGGGGAGATGCGGTCCCACCGTGCGCAGTTTCTCAACCACGCCGGTAGGGACCGCCGATGTCGTCGTCGGCGTGTCCGGGGACATCGGTACGGGCGGCCCGGGGCGGACTGCCGGGGCTGGGCAGGCAACGCTGTTCCCGCGGTCGAGCTCGTCCTGACCGTCGGATCCTGGTTGCGTGCACCAGATCCGACGCTTGTCGAAGGGCCCCCGTCCGTCGCTCCGTTGATCCTTCCGTCGGTCTTCTGGATCTCGGAGTCTTGTACCTCACGCGCACGGGCAGCCTCATTTCCAGGACCCCTATCCGCGAGGCCGGAAACAGCTTGGTCGATGATGCCCACAGTTCCCGCGGCTGGTTACCGACCCCGCTGGTGTGAGCCGGCGCGGTCAGCTTGGGGACGGTGTCGGCGTGGATGTCGGCGTCGCGGGATATGACTGTTCACTGATCGTGAACCCTTCCAGGTGACGTCGGCCAGCCATGTCGTTGTAGCCGGTCAGGTTGGTCAGGTCCGTGAAAGGCTTCCACAGCGACGGTGAGGCCGGCGCCCCACCGCCAGGCCCGGCGCCCCATTGCGTCGATACGCCGGCCAGGATCGTGTGCAGCAGGCGATTCGTCGCGGGAACGCGGAGCACGATGTTGAGCTCCCAATCGTCGTCCGCACCGCGGCGGGGCGGTACGTCGGCATCGCAGAACGCCGCGGCGACCTCGTCGACCGTGACGATGGTCGTGAATGGCGCCGTGATGAGGTTGACGTCGGCGACCACGTCATGCGGCGCTCCCCAGCCGCCACGGTCAGGGATGTACCAGACTCGGCCGTCGTTGGCGACCGCGGTGACAGCGAGATGCGCGCGCAGCGGCCGGGCGGCGGCGTCGACCCGGACGAATTCCCCGAGATCGCGGCCGAGACTCGTCTCCACGTCCTCCCACGGCGACCACGCGAGCGTGCCGACGGTGACCGAGCCCGGGTGCACGGTACGCAGCAACAATCCCTCCTTGGTTACCCCGAGCACATGTAGATCGTCGGTTGCGGTCTTCGGGTTGTACACGCCGGCGCAACCCACGTCGACGAAGTTGAAGGGGCCGAGTTTGACGGCGGGATCCACCCACGCGTCGAGGAACGTTCGGGCCTCTGAAGTATCGCCGGGTGACGTGCGGTTTCTGGCCTCGACGTTGATCGAGCCTCCGGTCAGCCCGCACACGTGCAACTGGTGGTTGACGACCGCGGCCGACACGCGGCTGAAGTTTCTGGGCAGGCCACCTGAGATGTTGAGCGCCAGCGTCGAGGTCTGGGAGCCGTCGGCCTTGCGCCGCAGGTAGCCAATGTCACCGATGCCTGGCGAGGGAGGGCGGCCGACCACCGGAAGGGCGCCCTTGAGCGTGAAGACCTGGTACGACTCGTGGTCGTCGCGGTTGTAGACGATGTCGATGTCGTTCGGGTACGGGCGGCCGTCGGTGGTCGGTGTGGTCCAGGGCGACCAGCGTTCGGCGGCACCCGGGCCGGTCCGCGTCGTAAAGCTCAAGGTGCCGTCGTAACCGAACTCCAAGATATGGTCGGCGCAAAACATGTCGCAGTGCACAACCGGCCCGGGGACGTTGGGGGGTACCTTCTGGCAGCCAGCGGACGTCACGAGAGCCACCACCGCGAGACCGGCGGCACTTCGCCGGCGGATCGCACGCACGGGTCGCGGACGCATCGATATCCCCAGGTCGGTTTGACCGGAACCACTCGCACGTGCCGCCGTGCTAGCGGACCGTATGAGCCTAACGACGTGTTGTCACGGTGGCGTACCTAGCCTCGGCTGTCAATCAGCGGGAGGAGGTACGTCGACTCGCTTTCCGTTGGCCTCCGGATCGTCCCTCCAGGAGCTGCTGCTTGTCGTTGAAGGCCCCTCGAGAGATCGGCTGTACGGACGCTCGCATTGGCGTGTGCGAGATTGCAGCCAACGGCGTAAACCGCTGGTGGCCGCGATTGCCTACCGTGGGGACGCGACGTTCGAGCTGGAACCCGTGACAGGTAGCAGTATCTCGATCAATGGCTGGAATTGGCGGCCAACTCTGGAGTTGCTGCACCGCACCGCAATCCTGTCAGCACAGACGCTGGAACTGATGTCCTTCACCGGCGGTGGCCAGGCCACGTCGGGCGAGGCTGAGCGCATCGCCGAATTCCTGGACAGCTACCTCGCCGGGCTGGACCCTGGCGACCGGGTCACGTTCGACGGCGCCCTGACCGCACAGCCTGATACCGGCGAGTTCCACCGCGACGACCTAGCCCGCAACTATTCGGCGACCTACGAGTGGCTGGCCCGGTATGTGGCCTCGGGAGGGGCCGGTGGCCACTGTTTCGGGGATGTAGTGGCCTCAACCGGCCCGGTGGCCACTGTTTCGGGGATGTAGTGGCCTCGGGAGGTGCCGGTGGCGGCCCGACAAACGCATCCCGTTGACAACATCACTTGTGTCGCAATACGCTTAACATGTCGGTTAAGTGAGGGGGCTTCGGGTGGCTGGCACCGACCAGCTCAGCGCGGTGTTCTCGGCGCTCGCAGACCCGACTCGACGGGCGATCCTCGCCGAGCTGGCCGAACGCGACGCCACGGTCACCGAGCTCACCGCTCCTCTCTCCATCTCGATGCCGGCGGTGTCACGGCACCTGAAGGTGCTCGAACGCGCCGCGCTCATCTCGCGGTCGCGGTCGGGCAAGTGGCGCGCGAGCCACCTCGAGGCTGCCCCGCTGCGCGAGGCGGCCGACTGGATCGAGCGCTACCGGCGGTTCTGGGACTCGTCCCTCACCCGCCTCGATGCCCACCTCGCCGCGGTGCAGGCCGCCGGACGGGCAACGGACCGGATGGCCGAGGACCCCAGGGAGCTCGAATGAACACCGAAACTCCGCAGCTCGTCATCTCGCGCGTGTTCGACGCGCCGCGACAGCTCGTCTACCGAGCCTTCACCGATCCCGACCACCTGGCGGCGTGGTGGGGCCCGATCGGCAACTCACTGCCGCGCGACGAGATCGAGTTCGACGTGCGCCCCGGCGGCTATCAACGGTGGACGGAGGTCAATGCAGCCGAACCCGACCTTCGCGTGCACATCCACGTCGACCTCACCGACGTCGCCGACGGCGAACTACTCGAAGGCGTCATGCACGTCAGTGGCCGGCTGCAGCAGGGCATCGAACCGTTCGAGACGAGACTCCGGGTCGAGTTCCACGACGAGGCCGACGGACGGACGCGACTCGAGATCCGCCAGTGGCTCCCCGAACACCTGGCGCACCCCAGCGACGAGGGTTGGCTCCAGGCGTTCACCAAGCTGGACGCCACGCTGATGAATGTCCAGGCTGTTGCGGCTGATCATCGAGAGGTAGAGGCATGGCCAAGCTGATTTACGTGACGAACGTGTCGCTTGACGGCTACATCGAGGACGAACACGGCGCCTTCGACTGGTTCCCACCCGACGACGAGGTATTCGCGTTCACCACCGACCTCCTGCGGTCCGTGGGCACGTTTCTCTACGGGCGGCGCCTGTACGAGACGATGGCCGTCTGGGAGACCGACGCCGCTCTGGCCGCGCAGTCCGACCTCATGGCCGACTTCGCGAGCGCCTGGCAGGCGGCGAACAAAGTCGTCTACTCCACGACCCTCGCCGCGGTGTCAACGGCCGACACCCGACTCGAACGCCGTTTCGACCCCGCCGCGGTACACGAACTGAAGGCCACGGCCAGCAGCGATCTCACCGTAGGAGGTGCGAACCTCGCGACGCAGGCTTTCAAGGCCGGGCTGGTCGACGAGTGCCAGCTGTTCGTCTGGCCCATGGTCGTCGGCGGCGGCAAGCCGGGGCTGCCGACCGGCATACGCGCCGACCTCGAGCTCCTCGATGAGCGCCGATTCGGAAACGGCGTCGTACACCTCCGCTACCGCCCTCTCGGACAGTGACCGACAACCCTGCTCCTGACGCAACCGCTCATCGGCTAAATGAGTGCGTCCTGCGCCCCAGCGTGACGATGATGGCGGTGGGTGTTGCTCCGCGGTTGCTCGGATGTTCGGCAATCTAGACGGACGTCACCGCCGGTCAGCCGGCCACGACCCGGTTGCGGCCCTGCTGCTTGGCGAGGTAGAGCGCGCTGTCGGCGCGGTTGAGGATGTCATCGATGCTGCCGGCCGGTGGGCCGTCCGGGAAGCAGGCGAGGCCGGCGCTGATGGTGACCTGCGTCGGGCCGGCGCTCGTCTGCACCGGCGTGTCCGCCACGGCCCGGCGCGCCGCCTCGGCGACGTCGGCGGCCCGCTCGGCGGCGACGCCCGGCAGGACGAGGGCGAACTCCTCGCCGCCGTAGCGGCCCAGGATCCCGTCGCCGCCGACGACGTCGCGCAGCCGGTTCGCCACCTCACGGATGACGTCGTCGCCCACGCCGTGCCCGTACGTGTCGTTGATGCTCTTGAAGTGGTCGATGTCGAGCATGAGGGCAGTGATCGGCTGCCCGGCGTCGCGGGCGGCCGCGAAGCTGGCCTGGCCGAGCTGGAAGAGGTAGCCGCGGTTGGCCAGCGTTGTCAGCGTGTCGGTCCGGGCCATCTGCTCGACCCGGCTGAACAGGCACGCGTTGTCGTACGCGAT
This sequence comes from uncultured Actinomycetota bacterium, assembly GCA_963816625.1. Taxonomy (GTDB): domain Bacteria; phylum Actinomycetota; class Actinomycetes; order Mycobacteriales; family Micromonosporaceae; genus Dactylosporangium. Next base: position 120,174 of record CAWFLC010000001.1, read on the forward strand.
CATGCCCTGCTCAGCGAGGGCCGCAGTGACCCGCAGCGGACCGTCGTCGTAGGCGCCGGCGGTACGTGAGAGCAAAAGCAACTGGCCGACCCGGCGTTCGCGGCTGACCAGCGGGACGGCGATCCAGGACCGCGCGCCGGCCAGGAGTTCGGCCCACGGCAAGTACGGGCCGTCGGTGGCGCCGAACCGCGGCGCGTCCACGCCGGCGAGCAACGCGGCCGACGATTCGGCGCCGGCCGTCCCGTCGGGCGCGGTCCCGGCCGAGCTGAGCCAGCCGCCGTCGGCACGCAGGATGAGGCCGAGGTCGGCCTGGTTCGTCCCGGTCAGCGTCGCCAGCAGCCGAGTGAGGACAGTGTCGGGGTCCAGCGTCCGGCTGATCTCGACCATCGAGGTGCGCATCGTGTCGGCGAGCTCGCTGCGCCGCTCCGCCGCCGACACACTGGCTTCGAGCTGGGCGGCCTGCGCTGTCACCATCGACGCCGCGATCTGGTTGGTGATGGCCTCGAGGATGTCGACGTCGTCGTGTGTGAAGACGCCCTTGGCGACACGGCTGTCGAGGTAGACCACGCCGAGCAGGTCACCCTTGAGCTGGAGTGGTGCCACCAGGACGCTGCGCAGGCCGTGGACCGCCACGCTCTGTGCGCCGAGGGCGGCGCCGCACTCGCTGCTGGTCATCACGATGCCCGCGCGGCTCTGCCGGACCTGGTCGACCAGCGTCGAACTGTAGGCGGCCAGGTCGTCGAGGTCCGTGCCGTTCGCTCCGCGGCCGAGGTGCGGCAGCATCTGAGTGCCGGTCGGGTCGGGCAGGAACAGGATCGCGCGTTCCGCGGCGAAGATACGCACGGTGGCGTCCAACGCGACCTGGGCCAACCGCTGCGGGTCGAGCACCGTGGCGGCGGCGACGCTGATCTGCTGCATCGCGGTCAGCCGCCGGTACGCGGCGCCGTTGGCGGAGGTGCCCTCGGCGGCGAGTCGGCTGTGCGGGCTGGTGGCCGTGACGTCGCCGGTGCGGAACTCCGACCGCAGCCGTCGCGCCCGGTGCACCCAGCCAAGTTCGGTGGCGAGCTGGACCGCATGGCGGGCCTGACGGGTGGCCTCGGCCTGCTGCCCCAGCGCGTGCAGGGCCCGGGCCCGGACGGCGGCGATCTCGCAGCCGACCATCGGGACGTCGAGGTGCTGGCCGAGCAGGTCAGCGCGGGCCAGCCGGCGCAGCGCGCGGCGGTGCTCGCCGGCGAGATGGAGGTGGTCGGCGGCGGCGACGTGGTAGTACGCGCGCAGAGCCGGTCCTCCGCCGGCCCGCCCGAACGCCGTGAGCGCTCGCTTCGCCTCAGCCATTCGCGCTGGGCGCTGGTCGTCCGTCGCGGACCGGCAGCGCGCCAGCTGCGCCCAGAGCAGGTACAGCCACAGCACGCGCTGCAACGGCCAGGCCTTGCGCGGGACGAGGCGGTCGCGGCGCATCTCGGCCGCGGCCTCGGCCAGCTGGTCATCCAGGTCGCCGTGCTCGACGGCGGCGAGCGCGGTCCCGACCAGGCGCCCGATCCGTTGTGCGGGGTCGCTGTTGGGGTTCGTGTCGAGCTCACGCATGGCGGCGAGCTGCTGCTCGATCTCGGTGCGCGAACCGGTCGACGCGGCCACCAGCAGGCCGAGCATCGCGATCGGGTTGCCGATGACGGTTGCCGCCGACTCCATCCGGCGCCGGCCGCGCTCGTACCACGCCGAGGCCTCGTGCGCGTAGCCGCGGTAGGTGAGGATGGCGCCCATCGCCCCAACGGCGGAGACGTACTCGCCGAGTTCGAGCCAACGGCCGTGTTCCTGCAACATGGTGCGCAATGCCGAGCCGGTGCCCGGCCCCATGCCGTGGATGGAGTCCAGGCTGGTCGCTTCGAGCCAGGCCACTTGCGCGGTGACCCGCGGGTCGCCGATAGCCGCCGCACCGGCGAACGCGCGGTCGTAGCAGCGCTTCGCGAGTCGCCGCCAGCGCACGAACTGACACATCAACCCGTACGTGGCCATCAGCCGCACGTACTCGGGACCGGGGCCCAACCGGTGCACCAGGTACATGTTGCGCAGGTGCAGCAGCAGCGTGAGGAACTGCTGCCGGCCGACGGCCGCGCCGTGCGCGCCGGCGTCGTAGAGGCCGAACTGGATGCGGTAGCGCTCCCTGGTGGTGCCGGTGGCGGTGCCACGGCCACGGCCGGTCCAGCTGATCACCAGCCCGGCGACATACATGGCCACGCTGGCGACCAGCAGCACGACCGGGTTCGCCGGCAACGGGTGCCCGATCTCGGCGAGGCCCCGGTGCATCGTGGTGACCGAGTCGGTCGAGGCGTAGTCGCTGTACTCGGCCTGGGCGATCAGCCCGAACATCTCGCCGCGGCGCAGCGGGTCCGGCTCGCCGACGCAGGCCGCCTCCAGGCTCTCGCGCGCGTCGGCGAGCCGGCCAACCCGCAACTCCGCGAGTCCGCACGTCCGGTGGAACGCGCTGTCCAGTGGGACTGCTGCACGTTCGGCGGCACGCCGCGCCAGCGCCAGGTACTCCAGCGCCTGCGCCGGGGACTGGTCGGCCAGTGCCGCGTCGGCGGCGGCGAAGCATGCCCGGAACATCCGCTCGGGAGTCCGGTCGAGCTCACCCTCGGCGTAATGGCGCGCCAGCGCGTACCTGTACTCCGGTTCGGTCCGGTACTCCGAGCCGGCCCGCCCGGCGCCGTCCATCGCCTCCGCGATCCGCTGGTGCGCCGACCGGCGCGCCGTCTCGTCCATGTCGGCCAGCAGCGCCTCGCGAACCCGCAGGTGCAGGAACGCGTAGCGGCCGCCGTCGACTTCGAGTACGCCGCGGGCGACCGCCTCCTCGACCGTCGCCACCGCCTCGTGTACGTCGGTGCCGCAGACCCCGGCGACCAGCTCGGGCCGGAACGCGGTGCCGATCGCGGCGGCGGCGCCGAGCAGCCGGCGGCTGGCACCGGGCAGCGCGTCGACCCGGGCGACGACGAGGTCGAGCACGTCGTCGGGTAGCGCGAGCCGATCCAGCATCCGTTCGTCGAGTAGCCAGCTGCCCCAGTACGGGCGCGCTACCCCGGCGTCGAGCATCGCCCGCAGGTACTCCAGTACCGCGAAAGGGTTGCCGGCACTGCGTGCGGACAGCTGCGCCGAGAGTTGCGAATCGACGTCGGCGCCGCCGAGCTGCGTGGCGGCCAGCTCCGCAATCTGCGGCTCGTCCAGCGGCCGGAGAGTGACCCGGATGTCGTTGCCCTCGGACGCCGGCTGCCAGTCGCGCGAGTCCGGCGCGTCCGTACCGTCACGTCCGGTGGCCGGGGCGGCGGTCCGCTCGGTGGCGACGACGAGCAGCGGGTAGCTGCCGAGCGCAGTTCCGAGGTGGCGCAGCACCCGTACGATGCCGTCGTCCAGCCATTGGGCGTCCTCGATCCGCAGCACCAGCCCGCCGCCGGCGCTCGCCAGACCGCAGAGGAAGTCCGCGACCGCCGTGCCGAGCTGGTCCTGCCGATCCTCGTCGGGCAGGCTCGGCACGTTCAGGACGTTCGCCAGCGCCGGCGACAGCAGTTGCAGGACTGACGCCGCGACGCCGGCCGCGGCCCGGAGCCGGTCCACCGCGGCTGTCCGCTCGGCGGCGGGGAGCCGCTCGACGTCGAGCACGTGACGTTCGACCGCGGCACGCAGCGGCGCGAGCGGCACCGCGCCCGCGGAGCAGGTGAGTGTGAGCACCGGGTAGCCGGCGGCGCGGACGTGGTCGCACAGCTCGTCGACAAGGCGGGACTTGCCGATGCCCGGCGGGCCGACCACGCGGACGGCACCGCCGGCGCCGCCGCGGGCCTGTTCCCACCGCGACTGCAGCCGGGCCAGCTCGGACCGGCGCCCGACAAGCGGCCGGCGGGACGGCGAACGCCGTGACCCGGCTGACCGCTGCCCGGTGGGCGCCGTGCCCGGGTCCAGCGCCGCCAGCAGGACGGCGGCCAGCTCCTCGCCGTCCTGGTAGCGGTCGTCGGGATCCTTGGCCAGCAAGCGGTTGACGACCGCTGCGAGCGCGGGGGTGACCTCCGGTCGCAGCGAGGTGACGTCCGGCGGCACTGCCACGGCGTGCAGCCGCACCAGCTCGCCGATGTCCGCGGACACGAACGGGCGGGCGCCGGTCAGGCACTCGAACAGCACGACACCGAGCCCGTACAGGTCCGCCCGCCCGTCGACCGGGCGGGCGAGCATGCCGGTCTGCTCCGGCGCCGCGTACGAGAACGTGCCGGCGGCCTGGCTCTCACCGTGTTGGCGGCTCTGCGTGGCCAGACCGAAGTCGACGAGCTTGGGACGCCCGTCTGCGAGCACCATGATGTTCTGCGGGTTGACGTCCCGGTGGACCACACCGACCCGGTGCGCCGCGGCGAGCGCGCCGGCCACGTCAGCCACCAGCCGGACCGCCTGCGACACCGGCAGTGGTCCGCGGTCGAGCGTCTGCGCCAGGGAGATGCCCTCGATGAGCTCAAGCACGAGGTAGGGCGCGCCGTCAAGGTCGCCGACCTCGTACACCCGGCCGACCGCCGGGTGGTCGACGCAGGCCAGCAGGGCCGCCTCCCGCCGTACCGCTTCGGCGGCACCAGCCGACCGCGCGATGTCGGTGCGCAGCGTCTTCAGCGCGTACTCGGACTCGCCGCGCCGGACGCGGTAGACGACGGCGTGGGCGCCGCGCCCGAGTTCCTCGATGACGTCGAGACCGCCGAACCCGGCGGGCGTCCCCGCCCGTCCGGCGAGCGTCAGCCCCGTCATCTGCCCACCCTCCGAGCGCCCAAGTCCGACGCACATTCGCCGTGCGGGAACGACCGGATCCAGCACACAGGGCCAGAGTCGCCAACGGGGTTCATCCGGGGTGCAAAACGGTCACGGCTGGGCGGCGCGCGGTACACAAGCTCTGGTGGTTGATCCGCAAAGATGCCGGCCCATTTCCCTCAAGGTGTCGTCCCGGCGGCCGATGACGGCGGCAGCCGACCCGATCAGGAAAGGTCCTGCTGATGAAGTCGTTCGCTTGTGGTGATGTCGTTCCGGGTTGCGACGCCCGGTTCGTATGTGACACCGAGGACGAGATCCTCGCCGCCGTCGCTCAGCATGCCCGCGAAGATCATGGCCTGGTCACCGTACCGGCCGAGCTTGTCGACGCCGTTCGCGGCGCCATCCAGCCCGTGCTGGTCTGAGTGCCTCTCAGCGCGCCGGCCGTCGCCGTCGACTGGCCGAGCTTGCTCGGCCCGGCGGTCGCCGGCCACGGCCTGCGCGCGGTCTACCAGCCGATCGTCGACCTGGCCCGCGGGGTCGTCGTCGGGTACGAAGCACTGATCCGCTTCGTCGACTATCCGGTCGGAAACCCTGAGCACTGGTTCGCCGCGGCTCGCGAGTACGGCGTGGACGCTGGTTGTCCTCTGCGACGAACACCACCGCCCGCTCGCCGCCCTCGATGACCGTGCCGCCCCGATCGCACTCGTCGCGCCGGCGATGAAGATCAACGTCGACACTCCGGTCAGCGCCGCCGCGCTGCGCGCTATCACCCGCGCGGGGTGGGCCGAGCCGTTGCTGTGCACGGACAACGCCGGTCGTTACGTCGGGGTCGTGCGCATCCCCCGCTTGCTGCACACACTGGGCAGCGTCCGAGGCTCGTGAGCGTACGGGTGGAGCGTGGCCCGTGCGGCGGATATTTCGTTGACGACCCACTTCGGTGCTGCTGCAGTTGGCCAATGAACGAACGTGGCGAGTCCGGGCTGGCGATTCGCACGGCAGTCGCGGCCGACCTACCGGCATTGCAGCAGGTTTACCGCGCGGCGTCGTTGTCCAACGCTGGCGATGCGCCGAAGCTGCTGGCTCGGCCCGAGTTCCTGGTCTTCACCGGCGATGGCATCGCCGGTGGCCGTACCCTGGTCGCGGTCGCCGGCCCATCGGGCAACGACCGGGTGGTCGGGTTCGCTACTGTCGCCTCGGGCCAGGACGACGGTCCCGAGCTGGAGGATCTCTTCGTCGATCCGGCCTGGCGCCGCCGTGGCATCGCCCGACGGCTCGTCCGGCGGATCGTCAACACCGCCCGCGAGTCGGGTCATCGACGCCTGTGGGTCACCGGCAACCCGCACGCGTTGGCCTTCTATCTGGCCGCCGGATTCGTCCAGGTCGATGAGATCTCTACCGCGCTCGGCACCGGTCTGCGCATGTCCATCGACCTGGCCTGAGGCCTGGAGCGTCGCCGCCTTCCAAAGCTGCGACGATAAGCTTTCTGATCAGCAGGGCGTCCGCGTCAGCCATCGCTCAGGGCCAGGTCTGACGGGCGAAACGCGGGTCGGACGGATTCGGCTGCGTCGCGGCGAGAGATTTCTCCGGGGCCGTGTCGATCCGCGGGCCGCTCGTTCGACGTGGTGGGTGCGAGGGCCGAGAGGCGGCCCCGCCGGACGAGGAGAACGCGATGCCGAAGTACATGCTGATCATGCGGGGCACCGATGAGTCGAACGCGGCCATGATGGCCGCGATCGAGGAGTGGATGGCCACGACGTGCCAGTTCATCGAGGAGATGATCAAGGCCGGCGTGTCTCGTCGCGGCCGAAGGGCTGGACGATCCGGGCCAGGGCGTCGTGGTCGACTTCAGCGGCGAGGCCCCGGTGGTCACGGACGGGCCGTACGGAGAGACCAAGGAACTGTTCGGGGGCTTCTTCCTGCTCGATGTCGCCTCGAAGCAGGAGGCGGTCGAGTGGGCCAAGCGGGTCCCGTCGGTCCCCGGGTCCAAGATCGAGGTCCGGCGGGTGGCCGGGGAGGACGAGGTCGCCGCAGGACCACGAGGCAGGCCGTCGAGAGCAACGGCCGGATCTGATGGGTACGGCCGACGTCGAGGCCGTCTGGCGGATCGAGTCGGCGCGGATCGTCGCCGCGCTGACCCGGTTCACCGGCGATTTCGGGCTGGCCGAGGATGCCGCCCAGGAGGCGGTGGCCGAGGCGCTGGTGTCGTGGCCGCTCGCCTCTCCGGCCAATCCGGCCGGCTGGCTGATGGCCACGGCCCGGCGGCGGGCGATCGACGCGATCCGCCGCCGGACCGCCCTGCAGGACCGATACGCCCTGCTGGCGGCCGACCCGGCGGTCGACGAGGACATCGACCCCGACCGGATCGACGACGACATCCTGGCGCTGATGTTCGTCAGCTGCCACCCGGTGCTCTCCCCCGAGGCCCGGGTGGCGCTGACCCTGCGCGTGGTCGGCGGCCTGTCCAGCGAGGAGATCGCCCGCGCGTTCCTCGTACCCGTGCCGACCGTGCAGGCCCGCATCACCCGGGCGCAAGAAGACGATCGCGGCGGCCGGGGTGCCGTTCGAGCTGCCGCCGGCCGGCGAGCGCCGGGAGCGGCTGGGCGGCGTGCTCAGCGTCCTCTACGTGATCTTCACCGAGGGGTCGACGGCCACGTCGGGCGACCGGCTGCTGCGCCCCGACGTCGCGTACGAGGCGATCCGGCTGGCCCGCACGCTGGCCGCGCTGCAGCCGGACGAGCCGGAGGTGCACGGCCTGCTCGCGCTGTGCGAGCTGACGGCCGCGCGCTTCCCGGCCCGGACCGGCCCGGACGGTTCGCCGGTCCTGCTCGAGGACCAGGACCGGCGGCGGTGGGACTTCTCGGCGATCCGCCGTGGGCTGGCCGCGCTGGCCAAGGCATCGACTCGCGGCCTCGGCCCCTACGGCCTGCAGGCCGCGATCGCCGCCGCCCACGCGTCGGCGCCCTCGGTCGAGGCGACCGACTGGGACCGGATCGTGGTGCTCTACGAGGCGCTCGGCCGGGTCGCGCCCTCGCCGGTGGTCGAGCTCAACCGGGCCGTCGCCGTGGCCATGGCCTCGGGTCCGGCGCAAGCCCTGGCCATCGTGGACGAGCTGATCGCCTTGGACCGGCTCCCCGGTTCGCATCTGGTTCCGACCGTACGCGGGGAGCTGCTGGCCCGGCTCGGCCGGCGACCGGAGGCGCGCGCCGAGCTGGAGCTGGCCGCCCGGCTGTGCGCCAACCAGCGCGAACGCTCAGTGCTGCTGCGCAAGGCGGCCGCGCTGGGCTGACTTTCTCCAGCTCGGCCGGCCGGGATTCGAGTGCGGCCCGGACGCCGTCGATCGCGTCGGCTCCGACGGCCAGGCGCGACGGCGGCTCCGCCATGCCGAGCGGCGGCTATGGCACGAGACAGCCCTAAAGTGGCGGTGTGCGCATCCGGATTGAGGGCAGCGACCTGCCGGGCCGCCGCGGCGGGGCCGAGGCTGATGCGCTGCGACGAAATAACGTGCAGGTAGGTGTGCAGTGCCGGGCCGAGGTCCTCGATCGGTTTCCGGCCGACGCCGAATCGGCGATGTGGGAGTTCGAGGTCAGCAGCCGTGAGGCCGACGGGCTGCTCGACGTCGGTGGGCCGTACGTGCACGGTCGGCCCGGTGCTCGTTTTCTCTATCTGAGCTGGGGTGCCGTCGACGGCGCCGAGTTCGCCATGTTCAGGCGGATCAAGCTCATGTTCGGTGACGTGCCGACCGAGCTGCTGCGTGCTGCGCACGACGGCGACGGGGTGCTGGTCGGCCGGCTCGGGCTGACCGACAGCAAGGGCGGGCCGCGCGCCGCGCGGGTGCGGCCGCCCGATGTCGTGTGGGATGCACATCGACCGTTGCCGACGTGACGCTCTTCACGATCATCGACGACGCCGAGGACCCGGGGATCACGGCCCCGCGGAGGCCACTACTTCCCCGAAGTTGTGGCGCCGTCCGGTCGGCCTGATCCGCCGGCCGCACCACGCCACACGTCTGGCCAGGGCGCGCGCGGGACGCGGGGCTGGCAAGGACCAGGGTGATTCCCTGGGGCGACGCAACGCTTCGATCGTTAGCGTCCTTCCTGACCGAAACCCCCGAGGAGGCGGCAAATGGGCACAATCGCGGACAGCACAAGCGGCGAACTTCGAGACGGCTACGCCGAGATCGGCGACGTCACGCTGCACTACGTCGAGGCCGGTGAGGGGCCGCTGATCGTCCTGCTGCACGGCTTCCCCGAGTTCTGGTACGGCTGGCGACTACAGATCCAACCGCTCGCGGCGGCGGGCTTCCGCGTCGTCGCACCCGACATGCGCGGGTACAACCTGTCATCACGGCCGGACGACGTCGCGGCCTACACGAGCGACAAGCTCGCCGCCGACATCCGCGATCTCATCCACGAACGCGGCGCCGAGTCCGCGCTGCTGGTCGGTCACGACTGGGGCGGAACCGCCGCCTGGGCCACCGCGATGAACCACCCCGAGGTCGTGGACCGGCTGGCCATCCTCAACGCGGCCCATCCGCGGAAGCTGTCGCAGGGACTGCACCACCCGGACCAGCTCCGCAGGTCCTGGTACTTCTTCTTCTTCGCTCTCCCGGAGTTGCCCGAAGCCGTCGTGCACGCCAACCACTGGCACTTCTTCCGGCACTTCCTGCACGACGCCAACCCGGCCTATACGAAGGAGGAGATCGACCGCTACGTCGAGGCGTGGGCGCAGCCCGGCGCGGCAACCGGGATGATCAACTACTACCGGTCCTCGGTGCGGCAGTCACAGAAGCGCGCTGAGGAGGCGTTGCGCCCCATCCAGGCGCCCACCCTGGTCATCTGGGGCCAGGACGATCAGTACCTCGGCCCCGATCTCGCCGAGCCCGACCACGACGACGTACCCAACCTCGACCGGGTCGAGCGCTTGCCCGGCGCGTCGCACTGGGTGCATCACGACGAGTCCGAGCGGGTCACGCAACTACTCATCGACTTTTTCGGCCCCACCCAGTCACCGGGGTGAGCTGATCCGCTTGCGCGACGTCACCGATCGGTGGCGGCTCATGCGGTCGCGGCCGGGTCTCCGGCCGGCCGTGGGTTGTCCGTGGCCGGGTGGCTCGCCGGCGCGCTGGGTGGCGGTGCTGCAGGTTCCGGGGTGAGCCGGGCGGTGACGACATAGGCGACCACCACGGTCACGATAACCAGTGGCATGACGGCCAGGCCGTCGGCTCCGAGCAGCAGGGTGGCCAGCAGCACCGAGACCAGGGGCAGCCGGAGCATTGTCGCGCACATCGCGCCGATGCCCATCGCGATGCCGGGTATGGTGGGGAGCCCGGGCAGGTGCGACAGGGCGAGCCCGCCGGCCACGCCGAGGAACATGGCGGGGAAGATCGGGCCGCCCCGGAAGCTGCTCAACGACACGGCGTAGGCCAGCCCCTTGCCCACCAGCAGGCACACTAGCGCGGCGACGGAGTAGGTGGCGCTGCTGGACATCAGGGTGCCTAGGTCGTCCTGGCCGGAGAAGAGCACGTCGGCTGCGGGCTTGCCGGTCAGTTGCTGGTAGCCGATGGCCAGCCCGGCGACCGCCAGTCCCGCCGCCGGGAGGGCAAGTAGCAGCCGGGCCTCGGCCACGGGTCGCAGCAGCAGCGCCAGCTTGCGGATGCTCGTGCCGAGGACCGCCGCTGCGACCCCGATGCCCACCGCCCAGGCGAATTGGGCGACGTCCGGGTGCGCGAAGGACGGCAGGCCGGGAATGGCCAGCGACACTGTGCCGAGGCCGGTCAGCGAGTCCAGTCCGATGAAGATCAGGGTCCCGATGCCGGCGGCCAGGAGGCCGGGCAGGAACACGAGCGTGGCCGTCAAGCCGCCAAGGCCGGAGGCTTCCATCAGGAGGAAGGCGCCGAGCAGCGGCGATCCGAGCAGCGTGCTGATGGCGGCGAAGCTGCCGGCGGCGCCGACGACGGCGACCGTCTGGGCCGGTGCGTCGCGCTTGGCCGCGCGGATGGCAAGGGCGCCGAGGGCCCCGCCGATCGCGATCAGCGGCGCCTCCGGACCGAGTACCGCACCGAAGCTCAGGGTGGCCAATGCGGCGAGCGCGATTCCCGGCAGGTGCCGCGGATCGGGTGGCCCGCCTGGCCGGAAGCCGTCCGCCGGCGACTCGCCGCCCTTGCCGGGCAAGTACCGGATGCTGAGCGCGACGAGCAGGCCGCCGACCGCCAGCAGCGGCGCCGGCCACCAGGCGGGTGCGGATGCGAACCCGAGGCCGCGCGGGAGATCGGCGTACAGCCAATGCTGCAGGTGGGTCACCAACTGCAGGAAGAAGTATGCGATGGCCGAGATCGGCACGCCGAGAACGGCGGCGAGCACGAGCAGGCCGAGGTAGGGCCGCGACCGCAGTACGGCCGCCGGGGTCGGGGCGGCGGCCGACACTTCCGGCGCTGCGGTCGTGCCGGAGGCGGGCGCATCGCCCGCCGACGTCGCGCGACTGGCGTCCGAGTGCGAATCCACGGCGGCCTCCTACCGTCGAGACCCACGGTCTCCCGGGGGACGGGCACCCGGCGTCATCCCGGCCTGATGACCGGCGGTCACCGGATCTCGCGACCAGCGCGCAGGAGCGATGTTGACCACATCCCTGAGAGTCAGCCTCTACCGATCCTGCCGGCAAAGACTCTGACTCCCAGACGACTAGAGGTGTGCGGCGGTCCTATTCGAACGTAGATCTCGGCGAGCGGGGACACATCCCCCGCATCGGATGAAGCCGTCGGCCGTGGCGCTCAATGGTCGTGTGGTTCGCCACCAAGGGCTTTCGGGAAGCTTGCGCCCCGGTAGAAGGTGAACGGCGAGACCATCATCCGGCCGTGCCGCACCGGCACCAGGGTCCGGTTCTCGGGTGAGGTTCTGCTCCTGCAGCAGAGCCACCGGGTCGGGCTGGTCCGCGGCCGGACGCCACTTGGTATGGCTCGACGGCGACGTCCGGGTCCGGGCCTGCTTGCCCTCCGCCCGGCGGTCCTCGACGCGCGGATGCGTGATCGTCTGCGGAGTCATCCGGTCACCTCCCCGTCCAACCCTGACGTCACCTGGCGGCCCACCTTTGCCGAGGCCGACGTACCGGCTGCCCCGATCAGCACCTGGATGACCGCCAGGAGTACGCCCACGAGCACCACTGACCAGAACAGTCTCGATAGCGAGACGTCGTTACCCCACAGCAGGACGACGAGGCCGAGGACACCGACGAGCGACCCGCAGCCAGCGGGCGTTGGCCGCGACCCACCGGCCGGTACCGGCAACCGGACCGACGGCGAGCGCGGAACCCACCGACTCGAGGCCGCCCGCGACGACGCGCCGGGCGGCGGCCCCGGTGCGGTTGCGGCCCGCGAACCAGCCCACCACGACGAAGATCAGACCCAGCCAGAGCAGCACCTGCTGACCGCGCTGCAGGTACGACAGCAGCCGGTTGTAGAACACCGTGCTCGCTGGACCGAACACCGTGCCGGCCAGCTCGTTGACGAACAGCTGGCGGCCGACCGAAAGCGCCCACGCAAGCAACAGCGCGTTCGCCGCCAGCACCACCCCGATGATCACCGTCATCCTCGGCCGGCGCCGCGACAGCACTAGCGCGGCGAGATAGAGCACCGCGACGACCACGATCAGCCACTTGGCCACCGGGTTCGCGAACGCGTAGATGGTGCGCGCCTGCTTCAGTTCGGGCGCGTCCATCAGCACGACCTGCCGGTCCTTGTCCGGGATCGGGACCCGCTCCACGATCGTCAGGCCGCGCGCGACCAGGCGCTGCTTGACCTGCTCGATGACGTCGGACACGTCCAGGACGACCTGGTCGCCCTGCAGCGAGATGGCGCCAGTCTCGTTTCCTTCCAGGAGGCGAACTAGGGCTGCCTGTGCTCTGGTGTTCGCGGCGACCCAGAAGTCGGCGAAGGTGTCGGAGGCGATGAACTCGCGGACCTGTGTCTCGATCATTCCGTTGACCGCGCCAGAAATTGGTCCCACCAGGGCCTGCAGGCGCGGCCGGTCGGTGATGACACCGGCGAACACCTCGTTGAGGATCGCTTCGACGTCGACCTGCTGCTGAATCGCAGCGGTGACCTTCGTCGCGATCGCGGCCTGCACCTCCGGCGAGTCCACCAACGGACCCACCGTCTCGATGTAGCGCTGCCCGTCGGTCAGTGTGCGCTGTCCCCAGTACGCCACCGCGGCCGGCACCGTCAACAGCGCCGCGACCACGATGCAGACAGCCGCCGCGACCGACCGGCCCCTGGACCGGCCCTTCGTCACGCTTTGCTGTGATACCGGTTCGGCTGTCGAGTCGACGACCGCGGACCCGGGTGACTCACTGACCATCTCAGCCTTCTCCCTACATCTGCCAGATGGGCGGGGTCATGCCCGCATGCCGTACAACTCGGCGGCGGTGTCGAGGATCAGCCCGGAGCCGAAATGCGGCCCACCGCCAACGTTGTACACACCAGAAATGCCGCCCGAACAGGCGGGGCGGTCGGTTCAGGTCGCGTGCCCTCCGTCACGCCCACGACGCTGCCTTGCGAACGAGGGCTCCGCCTCACCCCCGGCGGGTAGTTCGGAGGCGGATAGCTGTCGCGACCGCTTCCGACGAACGACGAGCAGCCGGGTCCCCCGTCAGGCCAGGTCGCCCAGCTCGCTCGTGCTTCGATACCTCGGCGCGTCCCTGGTGGCCCCAACGGACGAAGATGTGACGTCAGGGGTCAGCCAGCGTCATCGCAGAGGTAGCACTCTCTACTGTCTTGCCATGGCGATGCGGAGGCGTTCCTCGGGGTCGATGAAGTGGTCGTGGTCGTCGTCGCCCAGATCGAGCTGCACCCAGTTGATCTTTCCGGTGAAACGGCTGGTCTGTGTTGTGTAGTCGGGGGTTACGGTGGTGCCGGACTCATAGCCGATGTCGGTCGTTTCGTCGGCAGAGAAGATCATCGGCTGGGTGGCTCCGACGCGGCCGGTGCCAACCGGCGTGCCGTCGTAGTACAGCGTCACGGCGCCACCCTTGGCGAGGCCCCCACCGTCATAGGCGAACTCCATGCGCACCTGATGCTTGCCGTCCGGTATCGGCGTCGCGGCCTCGGTGGCGAACTCCTGGATACCGAGGACGTTGTACACGAACTTGGCCTTGCCGTCCTTGGCGTAGACGGCCCAACCGCCGAACCTGCCTCCCTGGGCGATGATCACGCCGTTGGCGCCGCCGGCCGGGACCACGAGTTCCGCGGTGACCGAGAAGGACTTGTTCTTGATGCTGACCACGCTGTTCTCCGACAGCCGCCCCATACCCGGGAAGAACAACTGGGAGTTGCCGCGGATGAGCGTAGGACGCCCGGCCATGCCCGGGTCCAGCCGCTCGGAGGTGCGGTCGTCGATCGGCAGCACGTTGTACTTGGTGGCCTCGATGAGCCACAGCCGTTGCAGCTTGGCCAGCATCTCGGGCATCTTGTCGGCCAGGTCGTGAGCCTGGCTGTAGTCGCTGCTGCCGTCGTAGAGTTCCCACAGGTCGTCGTCGAACGCCGGGAGCGTGCCGCCGACCATGACCCACGGGGTGCGGTGTTTGGTCACCGCGCTCCAGCCCTTGTGGTAGATGCCGCGATTGCCGAACATCTCGAAGTACTGCAAATCGTGGCGCTCCGGCGCCGCCGGCTCGGCGAACGTGTACAGCATGCTCGTACCCTCCATGGGTGACTGCTGCACACCGTTGACCATGGTGGGTTCGGGCAGTCCGGCCGCCTGCAGGATCGTGGGCGCCACGTCGATCACGTGCGTGAACTGCGAGCGCAACCCGCCCTGCTCGGTGATTCCGTCCGGCCAGTGCACGATGGTGCCGTTGCGGGTGCCGCCCCAGTGCGACGCCACCTGCTTGGTCCACTGGAACGGGGCGTCCATGGCCCACGCCCAGCCCACCGAGAAGTGGTTGTACGAGGTCGGTGAGCCGAGCTCGTCCATCTTGCTGACCATGAACTCGGGAGTCTCCAGCGCCGCCATCCCGTTGAAGTTCGCCATCTCGTTGAAGGCGCCGTTCAAGGTGCCCTCCGCCGACGCGCCGTTGTCGCCGATGATGTAGTACACCAGCGTGTTGTCGAGGACCCCGAGATCCTCGATGACATCGATCAGCCGCCCGACGTGATGGTCGACATGCTCGAGGAACCCCGCGTACACCTCCATCTGCCGCGCCAGCACCGGTTTGAGCGCGTCCGGCATGTCGTCCCAGGCCGGGATCTCGGAGTGCCGCTCGGTCAGTTCGGCGTCGGCGGGGATGACCCCCAGTTCCTTCTGCCGGGCGAAGGTCCGCTCCCGCTGTACGTCCCAGCCGGCGTCGAACTGACCCCGGTACCGGTCTGCCCACTCCGCGGGCACGTGGTGCGGTGCGTGCGTCGCGCCCGGCGCGAAGTACACGAAGAACGGCTTGTCCGGCATCAGCGCCTTCTGCTGCCGCACCCAGTTACACGCCCGGTCCGCCAGGTCCTCCGTCAGGTGGTACCCCTGCTCCGGGGTGGCCGGCGGCTCGACCGGTGTCGTGCCGTCGTATAACGCCGGATCCCACTGGTTGTTCTCACCGCCGATGAAGCCGTAGAACGTCTCGAACCCGCCGCCGACCGACGGCCACGCGTCGAACGGCCCCATCGGCGAGGACTGCCACACCGGCACCTCATGACACTTGCCGAACTGCGCCGTCGAGTACCCGTTCAGCTTCAACGTCATCGCCAACGGCGCCTTCGTGTTCGGCCGCAGCGAGCTGTTACCCGGCGCTGACGTCGCCGTCTCGGTGATGCTCCCCATCCCCACCGAATGGTGGTTACGACCCGACAGCAGGGCCGCCCGCGTCGGCGCGCACAACGCCGTCGTGTGGAACCGGTTGTACGTCAGACCGGCAGCCGCCAGCCGCTCCGCCGTCGGGGTCCGGCACGGACCCCCGAACGCGCTCGCCGCGCCGAACCCCACATCATCCAGCAGCACGATCAAGACGTTCGGAGCACCCGCCGGCGGAAGCAACGGCTCGATCGGCGGGAACACCGAATCCGGATCCTTGGCGTCATAGGTCGTCAGCCCCGGCGCCGGACGGTCAGGGATCGGCAACATCGCACGGGCATGCCGGTCAGGCGCATTGGTCATCGGAGAACCCCCTCGGCTCGGCGGCCGCAATTGCCCGAATCATCGCGCTCGGCCCCGGCCCTGCCTTCATCCCTGACGAGTGAGAGGGGCACGGCGCCGACAGTAGCGTCAGACCGTTCACCGGCTACCGAGCAACCCCTCGACGGATCGCGATGGCCTACTCCGCGATAAACGGCCATCTGCATGTGCAGATTCACGCACCCGGCAATCCGGTTGTCGTCCCGCACCCCGCCCGCGGGCTGACTCAGCGTGATCTTGCCGGGAGCCCGTGGTCGGCGATGGGCGCGTGGTCTGACGCGGGCCAGGATCCCGGCGCGTCTCATACCGGGCGAATGATGCCGTCGCGCGGCATCGAGGAGGACGCTGCTTCGGGGTGTCTCGGCGTCCCCGTAGTCCCGGCCCGGCCCGTCGGCTCGGACCCCGAGCGGAAGCAGGTTTCCCAACATGGCTCTGGCCGCGTCGGCGCAGCCCTCGTCGAAAGCCCTTCGGCGGGCGCTCATTCCGCTTGCCCTCGCTCAGTTCATCTGCAGCTTTGCCGGCTCCAACATGACCGTCATGATCAACGACATCAGCAAGGACCTGGGCACCACCGTTCAAGGCGTACAGGTTGCGATCACGCTCTTCCTCCTGGTCATGGCGGCGTTGATGATCCCGGGCGGAAAGTTGACCGACCGCTACGGGCGGAAGCGGTTGTTCATCCTCGGCCTGATCGTGTACGGCGTCGGTGCGCTGGTGAGCGCGATCGCCCCGGGTCTGGGCGTGCTCATTCTCGGCAACTCGCTCCTTGAGGGCGTCGGCACGGCGATGCTGATCCCGCCCGTCTACATCCTCACGACGCTGCTGTTCACCGACCTGCCCTCGCGGGCGCGCGCCTTCGGCGCGATCAGCGCGGCGGGCGGCATCGGCGCGGCCACCGGGCCGCTGATCGGCGGATTCATCACCTCGGCGATCAGTTGGCGGGCGGCATTCATTTTCCAGGCGCTGATCATCGCCCTGATCATCATTCTGAGTCGCCACGTCCCCGATCCGCTGCCGGCGGACCCGACGCGCCCGTTCGACACCATCGGCGCGGTCCTGTCGGCGCTCGGGCTCGTCCTCGTCGTCACGGGCATCCTGGCCACCGACAACAACATCTGGCTGTCGATCATCCTGATCGGCGCCGGAGCGCTCGTGCTGGCCGGGTTCTTCCTCTGGATCCGCAGCCGGGAGCGCGCGGGCCGCGAGGCGCTGCTGTCGACGCGGTTGTTCCACAACCGCACGTCGAACCTCGGGCTGATCACCCAGAACGTCCAGTGGCTGGTGTTGATGGGTGTGTCGTTCGTGGTCTCGGCCTACCTGCAGGTCGTCCGCGGCTACAGCGCGATCGGGACCGGCGTGATCTTCACGGCCACGACGGTGGGCCTGCTGGTGCCGTCGCTGGCCGCGGCGCCGCTGGCGAAGCGGTTCGCGCAACGGACGCTCATCGTGGCCGGCTTCGTCATCAGCATCGTCGGCATCGCACTCCTCCTCGCGTTCGTGAGCCGCACTGTGAACGCGTGGGCGTTCGCGCCGGGACTGCTGTTCATCGGCCTCGGGCTCGGCACGATGCTGACCCCGTCGGTGAACGTCGTGCAGTCGAGCTTCGGCGAGGCGCTGCAGGGCGAGATCTCCGGCCTGTCGCGCAGCGTCTCCAACCTCGGCTCGTCCCTCGGCGCGGCGATCGCCGGCACGATCCTGGTCGCGGGAATCACAAAAACGCCAGAGCGCTCGTACGGGCTCGCGATGGCGGCCCTGGCCGTCATCAGCATCGTGGGGCTGGTGGCCGCCGCGAGGATTCCCGCGACGGCCGGTCCCCGGGTCGAGGCGGTCAGCCCGGAGCGACAGTGAACACGTGCGCCCCCCAGGGCGGCAGGTCGACGTACAGGCCAGCGTCGACGAGCTCATCGCCGTCGCTGTCGTAGGCGTTGCCGTCGAGGAGGTCGGTGAGCCGCCACCGGCGCACCGCGCAGCGGGGGCCACGGCAGCGCGATGCCGGGCCTGGGACGGGTGGTCGGCCAGGTTCACCGCGACGACGTGGTGCGGCGCGTCGCCGTGCCAGGCCCACGCGAGCAGGTCGTGGTGCGTCGGGTTGTCCGGCCAGCCGTGGCGCTCCAGCGGCGTCCACTCGCCGTGCCGCAGCCCGTCCGCGGCGGTGACCAGCCGGTGGTAGAACGCGCGCAGGTCGTCGTCGACCGGCTCGTCGGGGCGCCGGCCGAGGAACACCGGCAGCTGCACGCGCCGGCCCTCGAACTGGCCGTCGTGCCAGAGCGTCGCGCCGGGCAGGGTGGCAATGGCGACGGCGGCCGCGCGGTCCCGTCCACCGGCGAACGCGGTGGCCGCGCGCGGCTCGTCGTGGTTCTCGATGAAGCGGATCAGCCGCCGCTGGTAGTCCAGCCCGGCGGCGAGATGCTTGCGGACGGCGTCCGCGTCCTCGTGGGCCAGCCGGTCGTACAGGCGCTTGTCGTAGCAGAAGTCGAAGCCCTGCTGTTGCAGCGTCCACTCCATGTCCCAGTACGCCTCGGCGATCAGGACGGCGTCCGGATGCCGCTCACGCAGCCGGGCGATGACCTGCGGCCAGAACTCCTCGGCCGGCGCCGGGCCGGCGTACTGCGCCCCAGGTACGGGCGAACACCTCGGTGGTCAGGAGCATCGCCATGTCGCAGCGCACCCCGTCGCACTGGTCGAGGATCGTGCCGAGCGCGTCGGCGGTCGCCTGGCGCAGCCGGGGGCAAACGCGTTGAGCTGCGCCACGTCCGGCCAGGGCGGGAAGTACGGGTCCCGGCCGCGGGCGATCACGCGCCCGCCGACCTCGAACCACGTCGTCCGGCGCCGCCGCCAAGTCCTCCGCGGTGCCGGTGACGAACCAGTCCGGATGCGATGTCACGGCCGGATGGTCGGGCGCGACATGGTTGGGCACGTAGTCGAGGATCAGGCGCAGGCCGCGCCGGGCCAGCTCGGCCCGGGCCGCCGCGAGGCCCGCCGGCCCGCCCAGTCGCTTGTCGACGATGTAGCGCCGCACGCAGTACGGCGATCCGACCACGTCATCGGTGGTCAGGTCGGGCAGCGCGGCGTGGAAGGCGCGGCGCAGCCCGTCGTTCTCCCGTGCGGTCGCGAGCCCGGCGGGGCTGCGTTCCCACACGCCCATCAGCCACACCGCGTCGGTGCCGGGCGGCGCCAGTTCGTCCCACACCTCCGCGGGCAGGTCGCCGAGCGTCGCCGGCGCGCCCAGGCGCCCGCGCACGTCGGTCAGCCACGGCCAGGTGTCGACCTCGTACACGACCGGTGCGGACGGCCACTCGCTCATTCGGCTGCCCTCCCCGGCGGCGCGCGGAACGCACCGGCCACGCCGCCGTCGAGCAGATCCTGGCCGGAGACCCGCGCGAACAGGTTCGGGAACACCGCGACCAGGCCGGTCCAGCCGGTCTGGTGGCTGGCGCCGAGCCCGGCCCCGTTGTCGCCGTGGAAGTACTCCGAGAACGTCAAGCAGGTCCCGCCAGTGCTCGTCCTCGGCGAAGATCGCCTGCCCGCCGTAGCAGGGGCGGTGCCCGTCCGCGTCCGGCAGGAAGATCCGCGTGAGGCGATCGGAGATCTCCCGGGCCACCTCGAAGAGGGTCAGGTACCGTCCCGAACCGGTGGGGCACTCGACGGTGAACTCGTCGCCGTAGCCGACGTGCAGGTTGAGCAGAGCCCGGATGATGAGCGCGTTCATCGGGAACCAGATCGGCCCACGCCAGTTCGAGTTGCCGCCGAACATGCCGGTGTCGGACTCCGCCGGCAGGTACGAGACCTCGTACCGGCGGCCGTCGACCTCCACGCCGAACGGGTGTTCGGCGTGGTAGCGCGACACCGAGCGGATGCCGTACGGGCTGAGGAACTCGTTCTCGTCCAGCATGGGACCCAGCATCCGGCGCAGCTTCGGCTGGTCGAACAGGGCGAGCATGTAGTGCCCCCGCGTGCCGCCGAACCGCCCCTCCGACACCACCGAGGTCACGCTCGGATGGCGGGCCACCAACTCCCGCGCCCCGTCGACGAGTTCGGGATACCGCGCGGTCACCTCCGGCCGGATCACCGTCGCGGCAGCCAGCGGAAGCAGGCCGACCATCGACCGCACCTTCATCCGGGACGCGCTGCCGTCGGGCAGCCGCAGCAGGTCGTAGAAGAACCCGTCCTCCTCGTCCCACATACCCTCGGTCTTGCCGGACGTACGGTTGACCGCGACCGCGATCCACGCGAAATGCTCGAGATACGTCTGCGCCTGCTCGAGGTATACCGGATCGTCCTCGGCCAACTCCACGGCGATCTGCACCATGTTCTGGCAGAACAGCGCCATCCAGGCGGTGCCGTCGGCCTGATCCAGGTGGCCGCCGGTCGGCAGTGGGGCGCTGCGATCGAACACGCCGATGTTGTCCAGGCCGAGGAAGCCGCCCTGGAAGATGTTGCGGCCGTCGGTGTCCTTGCGGTTCACCCACCAGGTGAAGTTGGTCGCCAGCTTGTGGAACGCGGTCTCCAGCCAGGCGCGGTCGGCCCGGCCGGATCTCGACTTCTCCAACTCGTACAGCAGGTACACGGCCCACGCGTGCACCGGCGGGTTGACGTCGCTGAAGTTCCACTCGTACGCCGGAATCTGGCCGTTGGGATGCAGGAACCGCCGGCTCAGCAACAGGTCAAGCTGACCCTTCGCGAACCGCATGTCGATCAGGCCGAGCGTCACCGCCTGGAAGGCCAGGTCCCAGGCGGCGAACCAGGGGTACTCCCAGGTGTCCGGCATCGAGATCACGTCGTGGCTGTCCAGGTGGAACCACTCGCCGTTGCGGATCCCACCGGCGTCCAACGGATCCAGGCCGTGCTCGGCGAGCCAGCGCTCGACGTCGTACTCGAAGTACTGCTTGCTCCACAGCATTCCGGCCATTGCCTGCCGGACCACCAGCCGCTCGTCCTCCCCGAGGCGTCGGTGCAAGGCGCTCCCGATAGAACTCGTCGGCCTCGGCGCGCCGTTGTTCGACGAGTTCGTCGAAGGCGGCCACGGAAGACCGCTCGTCGGCGGCCCCCGGTGCGACCGGGGTCAGCCGCAGGCGGACCGTGGCCGAGCCACCCGGCGGCAGGACCAACGGGACATCGACGGCCACCTTGGTGCCGGTTCCCTCCGGATTCACCGCACCGGCCTCGCCGCCCACGACGAACCGGTCGATCCCGTCCTTGACGTAGGGGGACGGATTCGGCCGGCCGAACAGGCGCTCGGAGTTGGTCTCGTTGTCGGTGAACCGCAGCTGGTGCTCGCCCAGGCACAGCAGCCAGCGGTCGCCAAGCCGCTCGTCCTGCGCCGCCACGACGGACAGGCCCGCCACGCCGGCCACCTCGCGCAACTCCGGCCGGGATGACGACCCGCCCGAGGACCAGGTGTTGCGGAACCACAGGGTCGGCAGCAGGCGCAGCGGAGCCGGGTCCGGGCCCCGGTTGTGCACCGTGATCCGCAGGAGCACGTCCTCGGGGGTGGCCTTGGCGTACTCGACCGCCACGTCGAAGTAGCGACTGTCCGCGAAGACGCCCGTATTGAGCAGTTCGTACTCGAAATCGCGCTTACCGCGGGAGCGGTTGGTCGCGACCAGGTCGTAGTAGGGGAACTCCCGCTGCGGGTACTTGTACAGCATCCGCATGTAGGAGTGCGTCGGCGTGTTGTCCAGGAAGAAGTACCACTCCTTGACGTCTTCGCCGTGGTTGCCTTCGGCGTTGGTCAAGCCGAACATGCGCTCCTTGAGGATCGGGTCCTGGCCGTTCCACATGGCGACGGACAGGCACAACCGCTGCTCGTCGTCACTGAGCCCGGCGATGCCGTCCTCGCCCCAGCGGTAGGCCCGCGAGCGCGCCTGGTCGTGGCTGAAATAGGCCCAGGCCTCGCCGTCGGCGCTGTAGTCCTCGCGCACGGTGCCCCACTGCCGCTCGCTGAGATACGGCCCCCACCGGCGCCACGCGACGCCCTTCGAATCCGCTTCCTGCACGCGTTGCTGCTCGGCACCCGGGCCGGCTGCGCTAGTCATACACTCATCGTGATGGACGCCGCTACGCCATGGGATCGCCCTGCGCGGATGAGCATGCCCATACACGACGAATGTTCATCTACCAGTAACCCGTCCAGACCTGTTTGTTCTTCAGGATCCCATCTAGTCGATCGCACTCGGCCGGTTGGGCATAGACGCCGGAGTCAAGATCTGCGGTTGTCGGTCGCCGACGCGGCGCGGCTACAGTGGCGACCATGAAGGCAGCTGTCCATGCCCGGTTCGGCCCGCCGGAGGTGGTTCGGGTCGCCGAGGTGGACACGCCGACGATCACGGCCGACGAGGTGCTCGTCAAGGTCCACGCGACCACGGTGAACCGGACGGACTGCGCCTACCGCGCCGGCAAACCTTTTGTCGCGAGATTCGCTTACGGGTGGCGGTCGCCCCGGGTGAGGATCCTCGGGTGCGAGTTCGCCGGCGTTGTCGAGGCGGTCGGCGGCGACGTCACGTCGTTCCGGATCGGCGATCGGGTGTTCGGATACAACGAGGGTCGGTTCGGTGCCCACGCCGAATACCTGGCCGTGCGGGCCAGCGGTGCGATCGACGTCATGCCCGCGAACTGGGCGTACGCCGCGGTCGCCCCGGGCACGGAGGGTGCGCATTACGCTCTCGGGCTGATCCGGAAGGCGAAGATCCGGCGTGGGCACGACGTTCTGGTCAACGGCGCGACCGGAGGAATCGGATCGGCGGCGGTCCAACTGTTGAAGAATGTCGGCGCCACCGTGACCGGGGTGTGCGACAGCGGCCACCTGGACCTGGTCAAGGGGCTCGGCGCCGATCGGGTCATCGACTACACGGCCCAGGACTTCACCACGGACGAGAACAGCTACGACGTGGTGATCGACGCGGTCGGCAAGAGTTCGTTCGGTCGGTGTCGCCGGCTGTTGAGACCGGGCGGGATCTACGTGTCGACGGAGCTGGGTCCGCGGGGCCAGAATCCGTTCCTGGCGCTGGTCACTCCGCTACTGCGTGGGAAGAAGGTCCTGTTCCCGATTCCGACCCAGAACCAGGAGATGGTGCGGCACCTGAAGGAGCTGATCGCGTCCGGCGAGTTCACGCCGGTCGTCGACCGGTCGTATCCGCTGGACCAGATCGTCGAGGCCTACCGGTACGTCGAGACCGGCCAGAAGATCGGCAACGTCGTCATTACCGTCGAGGCGGCCGACGCGGCGTGACGAGCAATGCCGATGTTGATGGCGACCACCGCGCACGCCGAGCCGACCGGCACGAATCGTCCGTACAGTGGGCTGGTGATCCGCAAGAGAGTCCTGGTGTCCGGTGACGTCCAGGGCGTGTTCTTCCGCGACACGTGTCGACGCGTGGCCGGGCAGCAGGGCGTCGCCGGATGGGTGCGCAACCTGCGCGACGGCCGGGTCGAGGCCGTGTTCGAGGGCGCCGCGGACAACGTCGAGCGGTTGGTGAGCTGGGCGCACCGCGGTCCGTCCCAGGCCAGGGTCACGGCGGTGGACGTCCACGATGAGCCGGTGGATGGCCTGGCCGGTTTCGAGATCCGGTAAATCTGGCGGTGTCGCGAGCCCGAAGTTCACCGCGCCGGCTTTCATCTAAACGGATCCGCAGGCCGGACCCGAAACCGGCTTGAACCGAGAGCCAACGACAATTGCGGGGTGACGTGGGCAACGCTCGTGGCTTTGTTCATCGCCACGGTTCTCGGCGCGATGGTGCCGGGCACCCGTCGAGTGCTCCCCCACCAGCTCAGATCTCATGAGACGGCGCGATCACTATCCATTATGGACGGTCGCCGGCGCTCAAGAAGTGCAGGCCGGACTTGACAAGGCTCCGCGCCCGTAACATTGTGGCTTCGAACGCGGGAAAGCGTTTGCCTCAGGCGAATGGAGCCAGCAGTGGAGATGTCCCGGCGTCAGGTCATCGCGGCCGCAGCCAGTGCGACGGCGGCAACGGCCCTCACCGGAGGCGGCCCGGCCGCAGCCGCACCCGCGAGCGGCCACCCCGGACATGACGGCGACGTCCGCGTGCTCATCAACGGCGCACCGGCGGCACCGGGCACGTATGCCTTTCCCGCCCAGGTCGACGCTCTGGTCCTGGACAACGGGCTGATCCGCTTCACCTTCACCCGCGACGACGCCGCCGGCGGCATCGTCACCGGCTGGTCCGAAGTGTCGATCACCGCGAGTTCCGTCGTGGTCGACGGGGTCGAGCTCGCCCACAACCTCAACGGGGTCGAGCCGCGCGACCCGGACCGGCAGCACTCGTTCTACATCGACGCGGGCGGCGGCCGGACCCGCCTCGTCTGCACCGAGGTGCGCGTGCTGCGGGTGTCGGCCGACCTCGTCGAGGTCGCGTTCGCCGACACTGCCAGCCCGCAGTTGCGCCACGAGCACCACCTGGTCATGCGGCGCGGCCGGCGTGGGCTCTACGGCTACGACATCCTCACCGCGGTGGTCGCGCAGTCGATCAACGAGGTGCGGATGAACGCCCGGTGGGACCGCTCGATCCTCGACCACGCGTTCAACTGGGAGCGCGGCAGTGGGCAGCAGCCGACCTACGCCTACCTGGCGACCCAGACGTCCGTGCAGGACGAGACCTGGCGGATCGACGGCGTGAACAACCCCGCCCTGCCGTCGCCGGACAGCAACTCCGGCAATCTGGCGCCGGGGACCGTCTACACCAAGTACAACTGGAGCCTCTACCACCACGAGAACCCGATGTTCGGCCACTACGGCAACGGCTTCGGCGCGTGGCTCACCCCGCTCGGCGGCGTCACCGGCGAGACGCTGTGCGCGTTCTACGGCGCCGGCCCCAACCACCAGGATATCGCCATCCACCAGGACGCGTTGATCCTCAACTACTTCGGGATCAACCACTACGGCGAGCCGGCCTACCCGCTGCCCGCCGGATATCAGCGGCTCTACGGGCCGTGGTTCACCTTCGTCACGGTTGGCGACACGGACACGGTGGTCGCCCAGGCCGCCGGCGTCGCTCGCCGGGAGATCGAGGAGCACCGAGCCGGTGCGCACTGGGTCGACGACCCGTTCTACCCGCCGGTGCGCGAGCGCACCACCGTCACCGGGCGCCTGCGCATCGCCGACGGCCGCCCGTCCGGCGACTTCTGGGTGCTGTTGTCCACACAGGACGCTGACGACGTGTTCGCCATCCACGAGCCGACGTACTTCGTGAAGACCGCCGAGGATGGCCGGTTCGTGCTTCCCGGAATACCGCCGGCCTGGCAGCCGGGCACCCAGCTACCCGGCGCGTACACCCTCTATGCCTTCGACGCCGGCGGCTCGGTCACCGACCAGTTCAAGCAGACCGGCATCACGGTGCGCGGGCGGGTCCAGGATCTCGGCGACGTCGTGTTCGCGCCGAGCAACCCCACCACGTTCCTGTGGCAGATCGGGGGCGCCGATCGTACCGGTGGTGAGTTCGCCCTTGCGGCCCGGCCCGAGGACCGCTCCAACCCGCGCGCCTTCGAGAAGCCGACGAGCGTCCCGGCCGATCTGACCTTCCGGATCGGCGAGAGCTGGGAGCCGCGCGACTGGTACTACGCCCAGACCAATGCCGGCAGCTGGACCATTTCGTTCGATCTCGACCGGGTCTACACCGGCACCGCGGTGCTCACCGTCTCGTCCTCGCTGCAGGCCGGCAACCGACCCACCGTCGCGGTCAACGGCACCACGGCCGGGATCACCGGCACGCTACCGGCCAACAACGACTCCACGATCGGCCGGCAGGCCGACCGCAGCGGCTTTCCGCGCCGCGCGGTCCTGTCGTTCCCGGCCGACCTGCTGCACACCGGCACCAACACGGTGACGCTGACGAGGCAGGGCACCGGCGGTGGGATGGGCTGGGACACGCTGCTCCTCGAGGTCGACGAGCCGGTCGCGCCGGCGCCGGCGAGACTGCGGGCCCGCGTGATCGGCCACCGTCCCCAGTGGACGGTCGAAATCACCAACACGGGCGCGGGCCCGGCCAACGACCTCCGGCTGGACGCCGTCGAGCCGATCGGCCCGGGCCGCCCGGGTGACGAGCGCCCGGGCCGGGATCCGCGGCGCTTTCCCGTGCCGGTCGCGGCGAGCGTCCCGCCCGGCGGGACGGTGCGCATCGAGCTGCCCGCATCCCGGGTCCCGATGCGCGTCTCCTTCACCGCCAACGGCTCCCGGACGCGCACGACCCTCCTCGCCGGCTGACGAAGGCGTGTCCCAGTCATGGGAACTAGACGGTGCAGTACCTTCACTGGTACTGGACGGTCCAGTATGATTCCGCGTGAGTACGAGGAGGGGCGTGGATCGATTACCGGAGGAGGGCCGTACCGCCCGGAAACGCCGGGCGATCCTGACTGCGGCCACCGAGGTGTTCCGGCAACACGGCTACCTCGGCGCCAGCATGGACGAGGTGGCCGCCCGGGCCGCGGTCTCCAAACAGACCGTCTACAAGCAGTTCGAGGACAAGGAACATCTCTTCGCCGAGATCATCCTCGGCACCACCGTCCAGGTTGTGGACGGACTCGCGCGGGCCTACGCGAACACCCTCGAGGGGGCCACCGACGTGCGGCAGGCCCTCGGTGACCTCGCTCGACACTTGCTCGACAACCTCACGCAGCCGGACGTTCTCCGGCTGCGACGCCTGGTTCTCGCCGAGGCCGATCGATTCCCCGCCGTCTCCGCCGCCTGGTTCGACGATGGCTTCCACCGGTCGCTGGTGCTGCTGGGCGAATCGATGACGCGGCTGGCCGACCGGGGGATGCTGCGTGAGCTTCCCGACCCGACCCTGGCCGCATACCAGTTCGCCGGGCTCGTCATGTACAAGCCCATGAGCCAGGTGATGTTCGCCGGCCTCGGGGCGCAGCCGACCGCCGACGAAGTCGAACACATCGCCGACCGAGCCGCCGAAGTGTTCCTCGCAGCCTATGGGCCAGGCTGAAACCCTGGACACCCCGTCGCCGCCTCATCCCGCCGGGATGGGATGTCGGCCCGGTGCCGCCCAACCACGGCCAGCTCAAGCCGGCTGCTGCGGCGCACGTTGTCTCCGGGGCGGCGGACCGCGTCCGGCCTCGTCGATCTGGGCGCGGGTCTTCGGCGGCCAATCTCACCCTGGTGGGCGAGGACCCGCCAGCGTACGGAGAGAAGGATGTTACAGCGGTAGCGCTCCAGCCGGCGGTGAAGGAGATATCGATGTGATAGCCGCTGATTTCGAACTGGTGCGGGGTGGACCAGGCTTCGTCACCGTCCGGATCGTGGGCCGGTGAGCACCGGCCCGCCGGTTTCGCAAGCTCCCGATCCGGCGCAGGAACCGGAAGGTACCCGTCCCCCGACGACGAGCCCGGGACTTCGAGACCGCCTGGTCCGAGCCGGCGGGGCACGCGGAGCTGCTTTCCTGGCCCGGGCCGAATCGTCGTTGCCGGTGCGTTGCCTTGCCCGTTTCCAGGCGATCAACGGCCGGGACCTGGCTCTGATCATTGGCGGTCAGGCGTTCACGACCCTCATACCGCTGCTGATCGTGGTTGCCGCCGCGGCATCGCAGCAAGGTCCGAACGCCTTGGCCGACCGCCTGGTGTTCCGTTTTCACCTCAACGGCTCCTCGGCGGATGCCCTGCGCACGCTGTTCGAGCGGCCACCGGGCGCTACGGGTGCGATCACCCTCGCGGGTCTGGCGGTCATGCTGTTCTCCTTGCTGAGCTTGACCCGTTCAATGCAGCGCGCGTACGAATCGGCGTGGGGACTGCCGTCGAGGGGTGCTCGCGGCACGCTCAACGGTATGACGGCGATCGGGCTGTTGATCTCCTCCCTCATCGTGTTGTCCCTGCTCGTCGGCGTGCTTCGGCATTTGCCGGCGGGAAGCGTGTTCGCCTTCGTGCTCCGCGTCCTCGCTTCCACGGCGGTCTGGCTCGTTCTCCAGAGCCTGCTGCTCTCGCGGCGAATTCCGATCAGGCGACTGCTGCCGGGCGCGCTCGTGGCCGGCGCCGGTAGCGCGGTCATGAGTTTGTATTCGGCCCTGTGGATGCCCCATCTGATCGAGAACAATTCCCGGCAATACGGCGTCATCGGGATCACCTTCGCCATCCTGACCTGGCTGATCGTCATCGGTTTCGGCGTGGTGCTGGTCGCCGCGATCAGTGCCGAGCTGGGTGGCGCGGCGCCGCTTGGCAACCGGGCGTCGCCGGCGAGCGCCGATCCCGATGCCTAGCGGGGCTGTGCCGGGGCGCTGCGAGTTCGGAGGGACGGTCGTAGTGTCCGGATCGCACGACGCAATCGACGGCGGGCAGCACAGCCTTCCCGGTACGGCCTACCGGAAGGACCGGTACGGAACGGTATTCGCGCTGCTGCTGACGAGCTTCCTCACCGGCGCTGTATTGACCAATGCTCGGGCGAGGCTGGTCGTCACCATATTGCTGTACGCCGCCGCGCTGGTGCTCGCTTTGCGGTTCGCGCAACTCCCGCCCCGAGTGGCCCGGCGGCTGCGATGGGGGTTATTGGCCGGATCGGCGGTCTTCGCGGTCCTGGTCGCGGTGTTGCCCGGCCGGACAGTGGAGGGGTTGGCCTCGCTGTGGATAGCGAGCGTCCTCATGTTGACCGTGTTCATCATCATCGCGCGGGTGCTGCGCCACCGCGTTGTCACGATGCAGACCGTCTTCGGCGCCCTCTCCGCCTATCTGCTGATCGGATTCGTTTTCTCCGCGCTGTTCACCGCCACCGCCGCGCTGATGCCCGAACCGTTGTTCGCCAACGGCGCCCGAGCCGACGGAGGCGCGATCCAATACTTCGCCTTCATCACCCTGACCACCACCGGGTACGGCGACCTGACCCCGGCCGGGCAGCCCGGACGAAGCCTCGCGGTGCTGGACGCGCTTTCCGGCCAGATCTTCCTGGTGACGCTGGTCGCCCGGCTGGTGTCCGTGTTCGGCACCGAGCGGCGGCGTCCGGGCGCCGATGGCTCTCGCGACGGCTATTGACCTGGGCTACCGCCGGACCGTTCGACGGCCTCGTCCGGGGGCGCCGAGAAGCTTGTGGTGATGTGCTGGCCGGGCACCCGTTCTTGCCGGCGCGCCAGCCGGGCGAGGGCACGGCGGTCTGATTCGGTAAGGTCGGCATCCGTGAGACCGCGGGGGGACAGCCGCGCTTCGACGACGGTCGAGATCTCGACGCTGAAGACCAACGTCTGGCTGGCGAGGTACAGCAAGGTGAAGACACCCACCACCGTCGCGAAGCTCCCGTAGACCAGCCCGGCCCGGGTGACCAAGGCCGGGAGGACGGTGCCGGCCGTGTTGAGCAGCACGGTGATGACGACGGCGGCGACCGCGCCACCGACCCACATGTCGCGCAACCGTACCGGCCGGCAGACCAGCACCTTCTGCGCGATCATCAGCACTACGAACAGGGCCGCGGCCGTTGCGGCCGCCGCCGCGAAGCGCTCTATGGCGGGCAGGTGCAGGACCGAGTCGGTGACGACGGCCGATCCGGCGGCCGCCAGGGCGACTCCGAACGCCAGGACCAGCACGAAAAACACTCGGGCATACCGGCGGCTCACGCCGAACCGGTCCCGCCAGGCGACGCCCCACATCTTGTTCAGCGCGGAATACCAGGCGAGGACGCCGCCGGTGCCCGACAACAGCAGGCCGACCAGCCCGACGACAAGTGGGACTCCACTCGGTGGCAGCTGAGCGATGGCGTGCTCGACGTCGGCCCGTAGCGCTGGATTGACAAGGCGGTCAAGAATTCGCTCTTGCCAATCGGGGTGCCGGCGAAACAGTTCGTTGACCGCCGTCACGGCCAGAAGCAGCAGGGGGAACAGGCTGAGGAAGCCGTAGTAGGTCAACAGCGCGGCCAGCCGGGCGGCGTCGTCGTCGAAGTACTTGCGGACAACCGCCCAGGGAAAGCCAAGGATTCGGTGGCGACGCTGCAGCCGGTCCAACCGGTGTACGGTCTGGGACCCGAGCGCGCTGAGCCGGGAGCCGACGCCCGGGGTGACCCGGGAACTCCCGCGTCGCGAGGATGACGCCGGCCCGGTCTTTGGCACGGACTCGCGCACGGCTCAGACGGCCAACGGACCGGCCGAGGATGTCATGGTTCGAGGCCGGTCAGTCGCTGCGCTGGCCGCGGCGAGTGCTCCGGGCGCGTTTTGCCGGGGCGGGCGGTGTGGCCGGCGGCGGGGCTGCCGACGTGGCCGGCGCGGCCTGCGACCATTTCAACTCGATTTCGAGTTCGACCTCATCACCGTCGACCTCAAGCTCGAACTCCCAGTTCACCTCGTCGGCAACCGTGAAGCTGATCGTGTCCCCGTCGAGCTCCAGTTCCGAATCCGGCCCGGCGGACAGTGCGTGCCCCAGTGCGGTCAGGCGCTTACCCACCTCTTTGCGGGTAAGCCGGGTCTTCCTCTTGATCTCCACGCCGGCCATGGATGCGACCCCTCTGCTTCATGCCGGGCGGGCCCGGCGGTTTGGCCGTCGCACTCTTGCGCGGCTGCCTGCGAGCGAAACGTGTTTCGGGCTGGAAGGTGAACGTCCTACCCTCTCCCAGCAGCGCCTTCGCGGGCATCATCCGACGGGAATGACCGCCGGGTCGGGACGCCGCGGGCGAAGGCCAGCCGGCGCAGGCGGACCCAGTTGATCGGCGGCCTGGGCGGCGGTACACCGGGGCGATCCTTCGGAAGCCGCACCCGCAGTGCGCCCGGCACGGTGGTGCAGTGCACCGGCGTGGCGATCAGCACCGCTTCCCCGTCGATGCCAACCGGGATTTCGGGCACGTCGGCGTTGACCACGACCTCTGGCGCCGTGAACCTGACCAACCCGCGGTGCCGGCTGCGGCGCAGAAGACCGACCGCTTGACGAGCACTCGCCACGGAGATCGCCACGACGCCCAGCACGCGGCGATCCATCCGGGCCCGGCGCCCCAGCCCGGCGAGATCAGTGGATCCGTACGGGTCGTTGCTCACCAGGACGGCCTGCGGCCCCTCGACGGTGACGTCCGCAACATGCAGGGACAGCCGGGCCCCGCGGTGCCCGGCGAGTTGGTCGGGCAGCATGCGCAAGATCGTGCGGGTCTTGTCCCCCCGATACTCCTTACTCTGCACGATCTCCGCGTACACGCCGAACGAGGCGTTGTTCACGAAGGTGCGGCCACCGATCATGCCAAGGTCGACACGGGCCTCCACTCCGTCAACCAAGCCGTTCAGACAGGTGGCCGGGTCGTCCCGGTCCAGGCCGAGATCCAGCGCAAAGTGGTTGCGGGTTCCAGCGCTCACCACAAGGAACGGCAGATCGTGTTCCGCGGCGATCCCGGCGACCAGCGCCTGGGTGCCGTCACCGCCGGCGACGCCGAGCAGGTCCGCGCCGCGCGCGACGGCGTCCCGGGCAAGAGCGGCGACGTCGACGAT
The DNA here is from genome assembly GCA_963816625.1 of uncultured Actinomycetota bacterium. GTDB lineage: Bacteria > Actinomycetota > Actinomycetes > Mycobacteriales > Micromonosporaceae > Dactylosporangium. Next base: position 151,492 of record CAWFLC010000001.1, read on the forward strand.
TTCCGAGCCGTCCAGCAGGGCGACCTCCGCGCCCATGGCCTCTGCCTTGGCCCGCAGGCCGAACCGGCCGACCTTTCCGTCGCCCGATCGCGGATTCATCACCAGGAACGGGTGCTTGGCCGGCGGAACGCCATACGTGAGCAATCCCGCGCGCTCACGGTCGACGGCGAGCGCGGCCGCGGCGGCGGCAATGGCGAGCAGGAACACGCCGAGCGATACCAACGCCACCCACAGCAAGCCGGCGCGAATATAGAGCACGAGGACGACCAGGGGGGCGAGGACCGCCAGCGCTCCGGCGGCCACCCGTAGCACGCCGCGTTCGGCAAGGAACCAGTATCCGCCGGCGATGAAAACGACGAGCCCGGCGGCGCCCACGGCCAGCATCGAAAGGCTTCGCCACCCGGCGAACCCAACCAGTATCGCGGCCGAGGCGAACGCCAGAGCGAAGGCAGCCCGGGCCAACCATTTCTGGCCCCGGGTCGCCGGCTCGGCCGACTCGGCGTGCACCTGCGGCGATGTCATCGGTACGTCCCTCCGTCCCTATGTGTGGCGCCGGTCGGGCCTACTGCGGCGGATAGGACGGGGGCGGAGACGACTGGGGCGGATAGGACTCGGGCGGATAGGACGGGGGCGGAGACGACTGTGGCGGATACTGCTGCGGCGGATACGACTGCGGCGGATAGGACTGCGGCGGCCGTCGGGCGAGCGCGGCCTTGCGAATCGCGCTGCGACCGGAGCCGGCGACCAGCGAGCCGATGGCGATGCCGAGCGCCAGATTGATGGTCGCCGTGGCCACCTTGCTCTCCGTCGTGCCGTTCGAGGCGAATGGCGCAAAGATCCCGACGGCCGTCGCCAACACCATGATCCAGCCGAAGAACGTGAAGGGCCGGGGCGTGGCCACCAGTAAGTGCATCAGGCCGGTGGCCACCAGGGCGGCCAGGGCGGCGAAGAGGGCGTAGGTCACGGTGTCCGCGTCACCCCACACCCCGTTGCCTTTCGGCGCCAGGATCGGAATGTCGAGGATTCCCCGGCTGATGAGCACTCCGACGACGACGATCAGGGCCGCCACTATTGCTGCGGCGGCGCCCCCAGCCCAGAGTGTTCCGGCGTCGATCCGGCGGGGGGTTGGTCTTGGCTGCGTCATGATTCATCACCTCGTGGCAGTATTGATGGATGCCGACAGCACGAAGTGGCCGATGCCGGCTATCGGCCCGGCCGCCCTCGTCACGAGCAGGATCGCGAGGCGTTCGAGGGTGAGGACGGGGATCACATGCGCGGTCGCATCGGTGGTGGTCACGGCAGAACCGGCTCGTCGGCCTGGCTACGGTTCACCATTCGTGACTCCCGAATTCGAATTCTCTGAAGGTGACCAGTTCAGCCGTCCCCCTGGCCAGCGAATCGTCCGGTACGGATGATTCCGGACGGCGACCACTGCCCGAAGACTCAAGCCATGGCGCTCTCTCGAACGACTGTCGTCGTGACGGCCCTGCTCTCGGCCTTGACGCTCGCGGGGTGTGGTAGTTCGGAGGCTCCGTCGAGCAGTACTACCCCCACCTCGGCTCCCCCCACCTCGGCGGCGCCGAATGCGTCGGCGGACGCTTCGGTTACCTGGGCGCAGGGGGTGTGTCTGGCCTCGACCGATCTGCGCGAGTCGATCGGGAAGATGTCCGGCCCCGTGTCGATCGATTCGTCCAGCGCCTCGACCTCCTTGGATCAGGTTCACGCAGAGGTCAATGCCCGGATCGCGGCCGTGCGGCAATCAGCCGCCGCCCTGCAGACGGCGCTCACCGCGTTGCCGGCCGGCGCCGATCCCGAGCTCGTGGCCACCCAACAGCAGCTCCAGACGGCCGCGCAGCGCGCTCAGCAGGCGGTCGGCCAGCTCGGTGATGCCGCCACCAAGGTGGCCGAGGCCACGACGGCCGCGACGTTGGCCACTGCGCTGGCGTCGCTGAAGGCCACGCTGACCGGCACAAGCGCCGACGTGAACGCATATCTGGACGCGTTGCGGGGCTCGGCGGGCAGCCGGCAGGAAGCCGTCCAACGGGCCTTCGGCGCGGCCCCCGCGTGTGCCGATGTCCGCCCCACCGCCTCGGCGTCGGGCTGACCCGGGATCAGCATGAACGCACCAGGAGAGGGCACCCGCACCCCGGAGCGGTCGCGCACCCGGCGGAGCTTTCAGTTGTTGCGCAATCGCCGGCTGACCTGGGCCGAGATCCGCCGCCTGGTGGTCATTCTCGCCCTCAGCTGCCTGGCCATGGCCTTCACCATCTGGGTAGTGCCCGGCGTGTCGGCCAACGTCGCGGTCGATGTCGTGCTGACGACAATACTGCTCGGTGTCCTCGCCGCTGCGCTGCGGCCGCTGATGACGTCCTTCGCGCTGGTCCTCGGCTGGGCCGGCGTCCTGATCGCCGGTCTCTTGGCGCAGGCAGTGCTGTTCTACCTCGCCCTCGCCATTTCCCCCGGCATTCACGTCGATAGTTTCTGGGACGCCTTCTGGGCCTCGTGGATCTTCGCGATTCTGATGAGCATCGTCACCTGGCTGGCGACCGCCGGTGACAGTGGGGCCTTCCTGGCTCACCTCCTGCGCCAGTCGGCGCAGGCTCCCAAACCGAGGATGCCCGACTCCCCGCCCGGCGTGGTCTTCATTCAGATCGACGGTCTGCCGGCGCCGCTGTTGCGGTGGGCCGTGCGCTCCGGCGATCTGCCCACGCTCAGCCGATGGATCCGTTCCGGCAGCCACCAGTTCACCGACTGGCACGCGCAGCTGCCGGCGACCACCCCGGCGAGCCAAGCGGGCCTCCTGCACGGCCGAAGCGACCAGGTGCCGGCCTTCCGCTGGTACGAGAAGGACAGCGGAAGGCTGCTGGTCGCCAACCGGCCACGGGACGCCGCAGTGATCCAATCGCGCCTCAGCGATGGCCACGGACTGCTCGCCGACGGCGGCGTCAGCATCTCCAACATCTTCTCCGGCGACGCCGCGACGAGCCTGCTGACCATGAGTGGTCTGCGGCCCTCGGCGGCACGCCGAGGCCCGTCACGCAGTTTCGCCACGTTCTTCATCAATCCGTACGGGCTGACGCGATCGGTCGTGCTCACCGTGGCCGAAATGATCAAGGAGCTGCACCAGTCGCGCCTCCAACGGGTGCGCGGCGTCGAACCGCGCATGCGCCGCCGCGGTTCCTACATCCTCCTGCGCGGGGTGACGAACGTGCTGCTCCGGGACCTCAACGTCGGTCTGATCGCCGATCAGATGATGGCGGGCGCACCGTCGATCTTCTGTGACTTCACCGACTACGACGAGGTCGCCCACCACGCCGGTCCGACCCGGCCGGAGTCACTGGCCTCGCTGGCCGGGATCGACCGCCTGACCGGGGTCCTCGAGGACCTCGCCGAGCAGGCGCCCCGCCCCTATCACTTCGTCGTGCTGTCCGATCACGGGCAGAGCCAGGGCGCGACCTTCCGGCAACGTCACGGGACGACCCTGGAAGACCTCGTGCGCCAGTTGATGGGTTCCGCAACGGTGACCGCCGCGACGGGCCTCGACGAGAGCGTCGGTCCGGTGAACACCTTCCTGACGCAGGTCGCGCAGCAGGGCGGAACCACCGGCAAGCTCACCACGCGAACGCTCCGGGCCCGGACGCACGACGGGGAGGTGAACATCAGCCAGTCATCGGAAGCCGCGCAGCGAGTATCACCGACGTCGGATCTGGTGCTGATCGCATCCGGGAACCTGTCGATGATCTATTTCACCCGCGAGCCCGGACGGCTCGTCCTGCACCAGATCGAGGAGCTGTACCCGGGCCTCGTCGGTGCCCTCACGCGGCATCCGGGCATTGGCTTCATCGTCGTGCGCACCAGCGAGCACGGTACCGTCGTACTCGGCCAAGACGGGCTGCACTACCTCGATGAGGACCGCATCGAGGGAACCGACCCGCTGGCCCCGTTCGGCCCGCACGCGGTGGCCGACGTGCGACGTCACGACACGCTGGGGCATGTCGGCGATCTGATCATCAACAGCCCCATCGACCCCGGAACGGACGAGGTCGCAGCCTACGAAGAGCTCGTCGGCTGCCACGGCGGGCTCGGGGGTTGGCAGAGCGAGGCCGTCCTCGTGCATCCGTCCGAGTGGCGGGTGGCTGAGGCGCCGCTCGTCGGCGCCGACGCGGTGCACCGCCAGTTGGTGCTTTGGCTTGAACAGATCGGGCAACGGCGCCACTTCACGACACCAGAACAGGCATCCGACCAGGTAACTGTCCCGTCCTCACCGGTGATCGACTAACGAAGCGGACTCCGGCTCACCCGGGAAGGGTGAGGAACCGGCCAGGTCAAGGCAGCACGATGAAGGTCGTGTGTCCGGAGGTGGCTGACGATGAACGTGGCCCGCAGATGACCGAGATGCAGGACATCGACGCCGCCGGAGGAGCCCGAGAGGAGATACAGCCGAACTACACCGGCGCCATCTATGGTTCCCTGCTGGCGGCGTCGGTCGTCGTCGGCGGCGCCGGCGAAAACGGACTCCCGCCGCTGCAGCTGGCGACCCTGCTCGTGGCCACCGGCGTGGTCTTCTGGCTGGCGCACGCGTACGCCCGGCTGGTCGGCGAACGGATGCAGCACGTCGCGGTCAACCCGCGGGAGATCCGCCACGTCGCCCGCCACGAGTGGCCGCTGCTCGGGGCGGCATTGCCGCCGGCGGTCGCGGCGCTGCTTTTGGGCCTGTTGGGCGTCGGCCAAGTGGCTGTCGCCTGGACGGCGCTGATCGTGGCGATAGCCGGCCAGGTCGGCTGGGCCACCGTCGCCGCGATCCGGTCGGGTGCGCCCAGACGGCTCGTGGTGTTGTCCGCGTTGGTCAACTTGGTGCTGGGTTTGGTGATCGTGCTGCTGAAGGCCGGCCTGTACCACTGAACCGGCCGGCGCGCGAACAAAGCCCAGGCCTCGGTGTTCAAGTCGTCGCCGGTCATCCGCACGGAAGGAAGACCGGCGAACTTCTCGAGCGTACGGTCTGAGCCCTGCACGCCCAATGAGGAGGGCTTCCCCATGGACGACCGCGGCTCCGGCCCGATGATTGCGGGCGATGACGAACCGGCCGGCACGTCGGCTGAACAAAGCGACGGTCCACCGTTGACGGACACTGTGCCCGACGCCGAGCAGGAATCGTTGACGGACCCTTTGCCCGACGCCGAGCAGGAATCGGTGACGGACCCTTTGCCCGCCGCCGAGCACGAACCGGTGACGGACCCTTTGCTCGACGCCGAGCAGGAGCTGGCGCGGCTGAGGGCCGAGGTCGAGCGGCTGCGGTCGATGGCGGCGCGCCAGGCTCCACCGCCCGGCGGACGCCGTCGAGGTCGCCGGGCCGCCCGGTGGACGGCGGCGACCGCCTTCCTGGTGATCGGTTGTCTGCTGTTACCGGTCGCAGCCATCGCCCTGTGGGCCAAAGCCGTGGTCTTCGACACCGATCGGTACGTCGCGAGCGTCGCACCGCTGGCCAGTGATCCCGCCGTTCAAGATGCGGTGGCCGCTCGCATCACCGATGAGGTCTTCGCGGCGCTCAACATCAACGACCTCACCGGCCGGGCGATCGACGCGCTGGTGAAACAGGGTGCGCCGACCGAACTCACGGCGCTTCAGCAGCCGATTGTGAACGGGATCCACTCGTTCGCCTACACGCAGGTGCGCAAGGTGGTCGGCAGCGACGCGTTCGCCCAAGCCTGGGAGCAGGCCAACCGGGCCGCCCATGCCGGGTTGGTCGACGCGCTGAAGGGCAAACAGGGCGGCGCTATCGAGTTTGCGAACGGCACCGTGTCGGTGAACCTCGGCCCGTTCATCGCGTCGATCAAGCCGCAGCTCGTCGCGGCCGGGATACCACTCGCCGACCGGATCCCGACGGTGAACATCTCGTTCCCGATCGTGCACTCCGACGAACTACCCCGGATCCAGCGCGCCGCGGCGTTGCTCGACACGCTCGCGGTGCCGGTCGCCATCCTGGCCTTCTTACTGCTCGCCGTCGCCGTCTGGGTGGCGCCCAAACGTCGCCGCATGCTGTCCATCGTCGGCTTCGGGTTCGCCATCGCACTCCTCGCCCTTCTGGGCGCGCTGTCGCTCGGCCGCACCTACTACCTCGGCCACCTCCCACCGAACTCCATGCCCGAAGCGGCTGCCGCCGTCTGGGACGCGTTCATGCAGCAGTTCACGGTCCGGCTGCAGACCGCCGTCCTGGTCGCTCTGGTGCTCGCGCTCGGCGCATGGGTGAGCGGACCTGGCCGCTTCGCCTCCGCGCTTCGCAGCGCCGCCGGCCGGTTGGTCACTGCGATCCGGGTCGGCGGCCTCCGAGTGGGCTGGCGGGGCAACGCGGTGGACCGTTGGGTCGCAGCTCACGTCACGGCACTTCGGGTAGCCGCCCTGGCCGTCATCGTCGGGATCTACCTGCTGTGGGACCGGCCCACCGGCGAGGTCGTCATCTGGCTCACGGTTGCTCTGCTCGCGCTGCTGGCCGTTATCGAGCTCTTCAGTAAGGGGGCCGATCTCCCGGTCACGGATCCGGGGCCGTCCGCCGTCGACGCCGCCCTGCCCGCAGGTTGAGGTCCTCGACCCGACCGCGCCGTAAATGGTTCGGGCTCCGCCTGCCGTATCGGCAGGCGGAGCCCGAACCGTGCCGTGCTCACGCCAGGCTGAGTGATTCGTCCGGCGTCACGGGTTGTAGCCCCGCCAGGCTCCGACGCCGGCCGCGGTCGCCGACTTGGCCTGTTGCCAGCGGCGGCGGACGACCACCTGCGGGGACTCGTCAAGATCGGCGACGTAGCGACGGCAGGCATTCACCGTCGCTACCATGCCCACCGTCGCCCCGACCAGGCAGGCCAGTAGGCCACCGGCCATGAGTATGACGCCGCTGCCGATCATTCGCCGATCGACGTACGCGACCGGCGACTGGGCTCCATTGGTGCCAACGGCCATCTCTGCCTCCTGGGGAAGGGATCTGGGACCGCTACGCAACTGTCGCAGCGGAGATATCGGCGCGATACTCAGATAACCGTCGCGCGCACCGGCCTCTCCGTCGTCATCCAAGCCGGATGAGCAATGCGCGGCGTTGGCACGGCCGGCACCGACGTCGGGGAGCGTGCTCGAGCTCAGCACCGACCCCGTATATCACCCGCCGGGGGTGAAGGACCGCGGGCATCACTCCGGCACCGTGACACCGGGCCGACTGAGAAGAGCCGACTGAGAAGAGCGGAAGGGCTGACATGACTGACGATCTCGATGAGATGGGCCCGATCGATTACATCGTGGTGGAATTTCCAGGAAACCGCATGACCGGGGAAGGACTGCCCCTGCTGGTCGACCTGCACGACCGCGGGATCATCCGGATCCTCGACCTGCTCTTCATCCGCAAAGAGACAGACGGCCGGGTGACCGGGATGGCGATCGCCGACCTGGACTCTGACGGCGAGCTCGACCTCGCCGTCTTCGAGGGCGCCTCGTCCGGCATGCTCGGCACGGAGGACGTCGAGGACGCGGGATCCGTGCTGAATCCAGGGAGCTCGGCCGGCATCCTGGTGTACGAGAACGTCTGGGCCGCACCCTTGGCCGCCGCCGTGCGCCGAGGCGGTGGCCAACTGGTAGCCAGTGGACGGATCCACGTCCAGGCCGCCCTGGCCGCCTTGGACGCCGCCGAGGTAAACGCCTGACCGACAAGCGCACGTGAGGAGAAACGTCATGCCAGGTCTACTTCGCGGGATCGCCCGCACCGCCGCCATCGCCGGTACGGCCACCGCCGTGTCGAACCGCGTCTCGCGCCGGCAGGCCGGGCGCTGGGCGGCCAAGGACCAACAGGCGGCCCAGGAGGAACAGGAGCCCCAGGAGGAACAGTACGCCCAGGAGGAACAGGAGCCCGAGCCCGCCGGTCCGACGATGGACCAAAAGCTCGCCCAGCTCAAGCAGCTCGGCGAGCTCAAATCGCAGGGTATTCTGACCGAAGCCGAGTTTGCGGAGCAGAAACAACGCATCCTCGGCTGAGCTTCCCACCGATGCCGAGCAGCCTGTGAAGCCCGTTGAGTTCACCCGGCCGGGGTGAGGGTCGAGCAGGCACTCGTCGGGGACTCTGGGGGCGGGGTGAGTCTCCGACCGTGGGATCGCCGCCCAACGACCTGGGGAGGAGGCGCCACAGTGACGCTGGTAGAACTTCCGCCGCTGGCGACGGGGCGCGAACAGATCGCTGGAGCTCAATTCGATGTCCGGTATCCCGCCGACGACATCGTCGCGCTCGACGACCGCTTTGAGTCGACGTCCGAATTGATCCTCGCCTATGAGGAGGCCGTCCGGGAGCTCGAGGCCCTCAAGCGCGACCGTAAGCGGGTGGCTCGCAAACTCCGGGCCGAAGCGGAGCTGCGCCCGCTCCAGGTTGAGCTGCTCAAGCTGCAGCGTCATCTGGAGACGAATCGGATGCGGATGATCGTGCTGTGTGAAGGCCGCGATGGCGCGGGTAAAGGAGGCACGATCCGGCGGGTCACCCGATACATGAACGAGAAGCATTATCGGGTCGTCGCGCTCGGCAAGCCCACCGAGGATCAGCGATCCGAATGGTACTTCCAGCGCTACGCCGCTCAGCTCCCCGCCGGCGGCGAGATCGTCCTGTTCGACCGCAGCTGGTACAACCGCGCCATGGTCGAGCCGGTCTTCGGCTTCTGCACAGAGGAGGAGTACGAGCACTTCATGCTCGGCGTCACGGGCTTCGAGAAGGACCTGGTCCGCCAGGGCACCATTCTGGTGAAGCTCTACTTCAGCGTCACCAAAGAAGAACAGCGCCGACGGTTCGCTCGCCGGCATACCGACCCGCTACGGCAGTGGAAGTTCAGCGAAATCGACTCGCAGGCACAGGACCGCTGGGACGAGTTCACCCATCGCAAGTACGAGATGATCAAAAGAACGGATACGCCAACCGCGCCGTGGGTGGTCATCCGCTCTGGCGACAAGCAACGTGCCCGGCTCAACGCCATGCGGGTGATGCTCAATGCGGTCGACTACGCGGACCGCGATCCGGAACTGGACTACCAGCCGGACAGCAACGTCGTGCTCCCCGGGACCGAGGAGATCCTGCTGATGGAGGCCGAACGCGCTCGCAGCGGCAGCTTCACCAACTGACCACCATCACAATTCCCTCCATCACCTGTCGCATCTCCCCGTCGGGTTCATCCGGGCGGGGTGATGCGACGCACCGGCCCGACCATGTTCAATGCACCGGGCCGAGCGAGACCGGTCATTCAGCCCCCCGACCACGCCTGCGGCGTGCCCCATCCTGATCAGGAGAATTCCTGCTCGAACTCGGAGAAGATGATTCGGCCGGCCGCCTCGATCAGTGCGAGGTGGGAGAACGCTTGCGGGAAGTTTCCCAGGTGGCGTCCGGTGGCACCGTCGAACTCTTCGGCGTAGAGCCCGAGCGGTGAGGCGACCCGCAGCAGCCGTTCCATCAGGTCCCGAGCCCGTTGCTCCTCACCGATGATCGCCAGCGCGGAGACCAGCCAGAAGGAACAGATCAGGAAGGAACCTTCCTTGCCGGACAGGCCGTCGTCGGTTTGGTCCGTGCGGTAGCGCAGGACGAAGCCGTTGTCGGTCAGGTCCTCGGCGATGGCCATGACGCTGGCGTGCAAGCGCGCGTCGCCGCGCGGAAGGAATCCGAACATCGCCGCGAGCAGCGTGGATGCGTCCAGGGAATCGGTTGCGTAGTGCTGACGAAGGACGCCGGCCTCGGTCAGCCCGTTGGCGAGAATGTCGTTCTTGATCTCCTCGGCGGTCGCGCGCCAGGCGGTGACCTTATCGGCATTCGAACGGATTTCCGCGAGCTTGGCGGCGCGGTCGAGGGCGACCCAGCACAGCAGCTTGGAGGACACGTAGTGCTGCGGCGCGCCCCGGGCCTCCCAGATGCCCTGGTCCGGTTCACGCCAGACGGCCTCGGCGCAGCGGGCCTGGGACTCGACGAGCGCCCACAGCCTCCGCGGAAGGCGTTGACTGCGCCGGCTGTGCAGCAGGATGGAGTCCAACACCGAGCCGAACACGTCGTTCTGGCGCTGGTCGAAAGCCCCGTTGCCGATCCGCACCGGATGGGCGCCGGCATAGCCGGACAGTTCGTCACGGGTCGTCTCGGTGAGGTCGCGTCGTCCGTCGATGCCGTACATGATCTGCAAGGCGCCGTCCGGGTTGGGCTCGAGATCGGCGACAAACTGCATGAACTCGTTCGCTTCCCAGTCGAGGTTCAGGTAATGCAGGGCTTGCAGGGTGAACGTCGAGTCGCGCATCCAGGTGTAGCGGTAGTCCCAGTTGCGTTCACCGCCCGGTGTCTCGGGCAGCGAGGTGGTGAGCGCGGCGATGGTGGCACCGGTCGGCATGTAGGTCAGGCCCTTGATGGCCAGCGCCGAGCGCTGGATCGGGTCGCGCCAGCGATGGTCGGGAATGCGGGCCCGGTCCAACCAGGCGCGCCAATAGCGCGTGGTGGCCGCCAGCCGGCGTTTGGCGTCAGCGACGTCCGGCACCGAGGCCTCGCCCCCCGCCCACGACAGCGCGCAATAGATCTCGCCGCCGGCGGTCAGCGTGCGCCGACCACGGATCCGGTCACCCTCCACCCCGAGCGCCAGGTCGGACTGCAGCCGGACGGTCAGACCGGCCCCGCTCGCTTCGGCGGTGTGCCGGGCGTCGTTCGTTTTCACGGTCCAGTCGGCCGGCGTCCGGCCGTAGTCGAACACCGGTTCACAGACCATTTCCACCTCGACCTTGCCATCGATGCAGCGGACGGTGCGCACGAGTATGTGGTCCGCGTCGTCGTCGCCCGGGGGGCGGGTGTGCGGGGTCACCTCGTCCTCGTCGTCGTGCGGCCCCATGGTCAGCGCTTCGCGGACCTCGATCCAGCCCGTGGGTGTCTTCCAGGTGGTGACAAGGACGTTGGTGCCCGGCTCGTACGACCGCGATGTCGGGTGACTGATCCCGAACGGGCCTAGCCGGAAGTATCCGGCCTGACGGTCGAGCAGGGTGCCGAAGACCGACGGCGAATCGAAGCTCGGGATGCACAGCCAGCCCACCGCTCCATCGGGCGCGATCAGTGCACCGGTATGGCAGTCGGACAGGAATGCGTAGTCCGCGATCGGCGGGAACGGCGAGGGGGCGGCCGCACTCTGCTCTCGCGGCGTGGGAATGGTCAATGGGCGGTCGACGCCGCCCGGGCTCACCGCAGATCGTGCCTCAACCGTGGGTGTCTGACCGTGCTCGTCCACCTTGGATCCATCCATGACGCCATGGTCGCGGATGCGACGAGGGCCCTACCTCACCCCGGGCGAGTGGTCTCCTCGCTCCACTCCCGGCGCAACGGCCTGGTCATCCTTCACGACTCGATGAGGCCGAGGCTTCTGCCCTCACGGACCGCCTCGGTTCGGGTGGCGACCCGCAGCTTCCGATGGACCGAGGCAACGTGGGTCTTGACGGTATTTCGGGAGATGTGCAGCTCGTCGGCGATTTCTGCGAGCGTGAACTGGGTCGGCAGCAGGTCCAGGACGCGCATCTCCGCCGCGGTCAGCGTCATGGCGCTCGGCACCCGAGGCCGACCCCCGCGCCGGGCAAGATCGGCCGCCAGCCGCCGGCGCTCATCGCCGAGAACACCCTCGGTCAACAGCCGGTTGAGGTGGCGCCCGGCCTCCGCGATTTTGAGCCGGGCGGCCGGGTGGTCGTTCAGGTCGAGGAGGATCCGGCCAAGAAGAATCGCCGTCTGCGCGGCGAACCACGGGAAGGCCCCGGGCGACGGCGAGACGTAGAGCCGCAGCGCCCGGCCGACATGGCGTCGCGCCGCCGCGGTGTCCCCGTTGTGGACGGCCAGCTTGGCGCGCGCGATGGACAAGGCGATGCTGGAGAGATAATCGCGCAGACCCGCCGTTTCGATAATTGCCCCTGATTCGGCGGCATAGTCCTGCGCAGCCGACCAGTCACCACGCTCACCGGCAAGCAACGACAATTGCGCGAGGGTGAAGCTGGCGGCCAAGGGCTCTCCCTCGCGGCCGAAGTAGGCGGCCCGCTCCCACGTCTTCGTAGCGGCTTCCGGCGCCCCGTTGAGGAGGAGTGCGGCACCGAAAAGCGCCCCGGCCAGCGCATACCTGGGGCCCGCCGGAGGCTCCAGCTCGAATGCGCGCCGGCTGTCGACCAGCATGCGTTCGACGCCGAGCGGCGCCAAGGCGCCGCGGAGGATCGCGCTGCTAGAGATGAGCGGGACGTTGTCGGCTGACGGCGCGGCATCCCGCAATTCTCGTTCCGCCGCGATCATGCACCGCTGGGCGCGGGCGGGATCGCCGGTGAGCGCCCAAACCCATCCAGCGACTATCGCCAATGCCGGATGCCCATCGAGAATGCCGTCGTTGAGGTCATCGAGCCAGCCGCGAACCGTATTGATTCGGCCCGCGTTGACAAATCTCTGCACGTGGGTGGTCACCAGCCGCGCGGCTGTTGACATGTCTTGACCGGCGAGGGCATGCCCGATCGCTTGTTCGGGATTCCCGTGCTCCTCGTACCAGGCGGCCGCTCGCCGATGTATCCGAAGGTCCTCGCCCGGCTCTCGGCGGCGCAACTCCGACAGCAGCATCTCACCGAACAGCCGGTGGTATCGAAACCACCGGTCTTGGTGATCCTGGGGGACGACGAACAGGTTCCGGTTCTCGATCTCACCCAGCCAGGTGGCGGATCCGGATTGCCCTAATGCCGCGTCGCACAACGGACCCGACATCTCGTCGAGGACGGCCGTCCGCAACAGGAACCGGACCGTTTCGGCCGATTCCCGGGCCAGAACCTCTTCGCGGAAATAGTCCACGATGAACTTGTCGGTGCCGTCGATCCGAGTCGCGGCCCCGTCAAGCGTGCCGTCCGCCGACAACGCGGCCAGGTAGACGCCGGCCGGCCAGCCCTCGGTCTGCTCGACCAACGGCACAACGGCGTTCTGAGGAATTCCGCGCCCCGCCCCCGCGAGGACCGCGCTCGCCTCTTCGAGGGTGAAACGCAAGTCCTCCACTCCGAACTCCACGCACCGGCCTTGGCTGCGCATGCGTCCGAGCTTCAACCCCGGCCGCCCGCGCGAGGCAATGAACAGGTGGCAGCCGAAGGGCAGGTCATTGGCGAGCGCCACGATCAGATCCCGGCTGGTGACGTCGGTAAGCACATGAATATCGTCGAGCACAAGGACCCACTGCCGGCCATCGGCAGTTGCCGAGGCGACCAGCCTTGGCACCACAGCGAGCGGGGAGACGTCCGGCACGGCCAGGGCCCGCCATACCGAGTCGTCCAGCGGATGGATCTGGTGAAGCACCAGAGCGATGTCGCCGAGAAGGCAAACTGGATCATTGTCGCGGTCGTCCAGGCAAGCCCATCCGACGCTGCGATCAACCTCCACAGCCCACTGACTCAGGGCGGTGGTCTTGCCGTAGCCCGAAGGGGCGGCGAGAAGGACGAGCGGCACGTTGTCCGCGACGGCGGTGAGGGCCCGCACTAGCCGGTCACGGCGGACCATTCGCGGCTGAGTTGGAGGACGGGCGAGTTTCGAGAGCACCGTTCCGAATGCGGATGCCGATGCGAGATCATGAATACCATGGTGGTCGGCCGGGGCGCGACGTTGAGCGGATGCGAAAGAGTCGGAGGGTTCCATGGCACCTGCCCTGCTTCGTCCGTGGTGTCACATGCATTGCCGACACGGATCCCCAATTTGCAGGCAAATGACTGCTGCGTCCGAGGAAATACCCTTGTAACGCGTTATATCGGTCATTCCGCATTCAAATCGCGTAAATAGGATCACCCATCCTGGTGGATGCTCTTGCTCCTGTCCCCACGACACTATCGTGTGTAGAAGCCAGCACGAAGTGTCACCGCTACATGCACCTGCACGATCTCACGCAAGCGATTCAACTAACCAATACTGCGCGCGCCAGGACCCTGCGCCGCATTCGAACGGTCCACGCGAAAGCTGACGGCCGGTAGTCCGAACGGCGGGGCGGGTGAGTTGGTGATGTCTGGGCAAATCGAAACTCATAGTTACGCCGTAACTCCAGGCGGCGATCCGATCTTGTCTACGAAGCTGGACGTGCCGAATCCGCCGCCCTGGGCGATAGCCCGTCAACGGCTTCTCGACCGGATGTCCTGGGGCGTCCGCGAGCAGCTGACCCTGGTCAGCGCGCCGGCGGGCTGCGGAAAGACGACCCTGGCCACATCCTGGGCCGCCACCGACGCCGCGCCGGGTCCGATTGCCTGGCTCAGCCTTGACGAGGACGACAACCAGCCCGGTGTGTTCTGGTCCTATGTCCTGGCGGCACTGGACCGCGTCGGCGTCCCGGTTTCAGCGGTAGGCACGCCGGCCCTCGACGAGGCGGTCGGCCATTCCCTTCTCATCCGACTCGTGGCGGCGCTCTCTGAGCGATCCGAGCCGGTCGTCCTCATCCTCGACAACGCCCAAGTGCTCGGCGGCGGTGGAGTCCTGGACGGCATCGACTTTCTCCTCCGGCATGCCAGTGCCCGCTTGCGGGTGGTCATGCTCACCCGGGTCGACCTCGCGCTGCCGCTGCACCGGTATCGGCTGGCCGGTTCGATGACCGAGATACGCCTCGACGATCTCGCCTTCACTCCGGCCGAGGCGCGCGCGGTGCTGAGGGCGCATGACCCTGATCTGCCGGAGGAGACGGCGATCGCGCTCGCCGAACAGGCGCGGGGATGGGCGGCCGGCTTGCGACTGGCCGCCGTTTCGGTCCAGCATCGATCGGCGCCCGGTGCACCCGCCGCCAGCGGCAACAGCGAGATCGCCGCCTATTTCCTCTCCGAGTTCCTGGACCTCCAGCCGCCCGATATCCGCGACTTCCTGCTGCGGACGAGCGTGGTTGACCGGATGTGGCCCGACTTGGCCGTGACGCTCACCGGTCACCGCACCGCCGCATCCATCCTGGCCCGGCTGTCGCACGCCAACACCTTTGTGACACCGGTGAGGGAGGACAACCAGGCCTACGAGTACCACCCGCTGATCCGGGAGTTGCTGCGGGCTCAACTGCACGAGGAGTCCCACCGCAAGGTCGCTCGGCT
Source organism: uncultured Actinomycetota bacterium (assembly GCA_963816625.1). Lineage (GTDB taxonomy): Bacteria > Actinomycetota > Actinomycetes > Mycobacteriales > Micromonosporaceae > Dactylosporangium. The sequence continues at coordinate 166,567 of CAWFLC010000001.1, forward strand.
CCATCGGCGGGCGGCACACTGGTTCGCGGCCGCGGGTCACCTGCCGGATGCCACCCGGCACGCCGCCGCCGCCCGCGACTGGGAGTATGCCGCGTGGCTCATGGTCGAGGATCTCGGCATCGTCGGGCTGCTGATCGGCCCGGACGGCGCACGGCACGCCGAGACGTTCGCCGACATGCCGGTGAGCATCCCCGGCCCCGACGCGGCCCTGATTCAGTCGGCCGTCGCACTGTTCAGGTTCGACACCGAAGCCTGCACCAAGCACCTCCTGAGGGCCCGCGAACTCGTCGGCGACGGACCGACCGACCACACGCAGGTGCTACAGATGGCGATCACCGTGACCGAGGCGGTCAGCGCCGACGTCCGAGGCGACGTCGAAGGGGCACTGAGCGCGATACAGGCCGCGGAAAGCCTCCTGAGCGGTGCGTCCGCCGTCGGCATCGACGTGCCGCCGGAGTTGCGGACGCTGGTCCCGTTCACCAAGGGCCGTGTTCTCCTCGCGGCCGGCGACCTGACTGAGGCGGGCGTGGCGCTGACGGAAGGCTTGCGAGCCTCCGATGTCCGTGGCGACACCTATCTGCGGATGGAGTGTCTCGGACAGCTCGCGCTGGTCGAGATGCACCGCGGCCAGTTGCGGAAGGCCACCGATTTCGCGAGACGAGCGCACATCACGGCCGACCGGCTGGGTTTGGCCGCCCAGGACCGCCCACCGGCCGCGGACGTGGCTCTCGCCTGGGTTCACGCCGAGGAATACGACATCGCAGCGGCGTGGCTGCACTGCGAGCGGGCGGCGGCCAGCGGCACCCGCAACGATCCGGTGTCAGCCGGTTCGCTCGCGCTGATCCGGGCCCGTCTGCACCGGGCACGGGGCGATCTCCCCGGCGCCGTCGCGGTGGCGAACCAGGCACAGGCGGCCCCGGCACTCTCGGTGGTTGTCGAGCCGGCTAGCGGTCAGCGCCACATTGTGGAGCGCCGCCACCGGGACGCCCGCGGTCGGCCCACTCGCCGAGGTACCAGACTCAGCCGAGCTCGCCCTGGCGTTGGCCTCGATCGATCTGGCCGCCGGCGACGGAGCCAAGGCCGCCGCGACCGCTACGGCGGTCCTGCGGCAGGCCCATCTGCCACTGGATCTGCAGGTGGAGGGGTGGTTGCTCACGGCCATGTGCGAGTTGACCGGGGGTCGCACCCGCCTGGCCCGCAAAGCACTCGACAATTCCCTGCGGCTGGCCGCCCCGGAAAAGCTGCGACGACCCATCATCGAGGCCCCGACGCGTCTGCGCCGCCTCCTCAGGCAGGACCGCGACCTCGCCGAGCGGCACGCTTGGCTCGGCACTCCGGTGGTCGGAACCCCAGAGACACGAACCGCCGCTGCGTCGCCCGAAAAGCCGGTGCCGCCGGTCGTCGATCTGCTGACCGACAAGGAGATGGAGGTGTTGCGCCACCTCGCCGCCCTGCTGTCGACGGAGGAGATCGCCCGAACGATGTTCGTGTCGGTCAACACGGTCAAGACCCACGTGCGGGGAATCCTTCGCAAGCTGGCCGCCTCCCGCCGCAACGAAGCCATCCGGCGCGCCCGCGAGCTCGGCTGGATCTAGTGGGTGCTGGGGGCACGTCCATCCGGAGAGGATGAAGCCGGGTCCGGCACAGTTGCGCAACCATAAGAACTTAACCGGAAGTTCATCGACGAGGACGCCGGCGGCGTCGCACATGCGGAAGCCCTGATTTCCCGACCAAGATCATGTTCTTGGTCGGGTGCAGGCATGCCCGCCTGGCGATCGCGGACGCGGGCGTTCTCCAGATAGTGAGCAACGAGCTGCCGCAGCTGCCAGCCGGCAGGCGGTTACGCACATCGTGGGCGTATGCCGGAGACCCGGCGTGATGACGAAGGCAACTGCCCCGAGGAGGACCCCGATGGAATTCGGTCCGGTTCAAATTCTCGTGGTTGGCTTCACCGACGACGAATTCGCCGCGGATGTGCTTCCGGAGTTACGGCGGTTGCGCGAGGGCGATTACATCCGGGTGATCGGCTTGGACTTCATGACCAAGGATGAAGCGGGAGACTTGACCCGCCTGGAGCTCGCCGACCTGACAGCGGAGGAGTCCGAGAGACTTGGCGCGCTCGTCGGATCGTTGATCGGACCAAGAGCGTTCGGCGAGGAATCCATCTCGATCGGCGCCGGGGCCGGGGTGGGTGGGACCTACGCCGCGGCGAACACTACTGAACCGTGGGCGATCTCGGATGCGATCGCGCCCGGGATGTCCGCGGCGGTCGTTCTGATCGAACACACCTGGGCCATACCGTTGCGGACGGTCATCAGCAACGCCGGCGGATTCGCTCTTGAGGACAGCTGGGTGCGTCCCTCGGATCTGGCCACCATCGGTGCGATGATCGGCCTCCGATCGGCCGCGGGTTAAACGGGCAGCGGCGACAATCATCCGCCTGTGGTGACCACAGCGATCGGGTGCGGTGCGACTGTGGCTGTGGTCGGGCGCACCGACCTCACACCCCACTCCACTGGAGGAGCGATGTCTGCGTCGGTTCCTTACCCGCCTGACTCTTACCCGGCCGAACCGCATCCGCCCGAGGTGGGCTCCGCGGCTCCGGTCGCCGGCGCTCAGGATAAAGGCCTGCGGCTCGCCTGGTGGCTGGCCCTCGGCGCGGCCGTCGTCGGTGTGGTGATCGGTGTCATGATGTTGATCTGGCCGGAAGCGACCCTGAAGGTGGTCGCGGCGCTTTTCGGCATCTGGCTGGTCTTCTACGGTGTGGTCCGGATCGTGCAGGCGATCACCGGACCGGCCGGCGAGGGTGCCGAACGGGCGATCGTCGGCGTGATCGGGGTGCTCTTCGTCATCGCCGGTGTCATTGCGCTACGCAACCTGCTGGAATCTCTCGCGCTGCTGATCACGGTCGTCGGGCTCATGTGGCTGATCGGCGGCATCCTCGAGCTGATTTCGGCGTTCGGCCCGGGCGGCAGTTTCCGGGGTTGGCGGGCTGCCGCCGGCGTGCTGAGCATCTTGTTCGCACTCGTCGTACTGTTCTGGCCCGACCTCTCGCTGATCGCTCTTGTCTATCTCACCGGCATCTGGCTGATCGTGAGCGGTCTGTTCCAGATCGTCCTGGTGTTCTGGGCTCGACGTTCACTCACCGCGTGAACGGCGGGCTCTTCATCCTGCCGGGGTGAGGCAGGCGTCGATAGCGGTGCACTCAACCAAATACATGTGCGCTGAGCGGACGGCTATGACATCACAAGCCGCCGGTCTTCGTGCTTGCCGCCCTCCAGGGCTCAGCACATTCATGCGCACGGGGTGAATCGCCGATGCACCGCTGTGGGCTTCCCTCGGAGAGAGGTCTTGCGAACGGCTCCTTGAGATGTACCTCGCAACCAGCCGCTCCAGCAATCTGCCGGTCGAGCATGGGAAAGGGAAGGACGCACATGGCTATTCTGGTCGCTATCGGCTATCCCGACGAGACGACCGCCACCGCGGCGGCTGACGAGGCGCAACGCCTGGCAAGAGACCTGATCATCGAGCCCGACGCTATCGCGGCGATCCGCCGCGACATGGATGGCAAGTTCCACGTGCAAACCAGCCATCACCCGGTGGCCGGTGGCACGTCGTGGGGAATGTTCTGGGGCCTGCTCTTTGGAATGATCTTCTTCGTCCCCTTCCTTGGCATGGCCATCGGCGCCGGCCTCGGCGCACTGATGGGGAAGGTAGAAAAGACCGGCATCGACAAGGAGTTCCAGGACCGCGTGCGGGATATGGTCCAACCGGGCACCTCGGCCCTGTTCCTGGTGCTCGAAAGCGTCACGCCCGACAAGGCGGTTGAGGCGCTGAGCCGCTTCGGGGGCACGGTTCTCAAGTCCTCCCTGTCCAAGGAGGCCGAGGCGGAGCTTCAGGAGGCACTGCACGGCGCTACGCCGACGCCGAAGGAAGCCACGTCCTGACCCTTGCAACGCCTACCCAGACCTGCCGGCGCAGGTTCGGCGATCATCCCCGGGACCGCACGCGGGCCCGGGGATGATTGCGCAGAGGCCGACAACGATCCGGGCGCCGATGCCGCGAGGCATCGACGCCCGGTCGTCGTGACGTATTTACTCCCGGGCCAGCATCGCCTGCGCCTCGCGCTCCAGGTCGACGTACGGATCGCCGCTGACGTCGACGGCGACGCGCTTGATCGTGCCGCCGGTGAACTCGGCCCCGTGATTGCCCGCGTAGTCGCCGGTCACCGGGGCGCCGCTGTCCCGGCCGACGCACAGGCCCTCCCCGGCGAGGGAGAACATCCCGGGCTGGGTCTTGATGCGGCCCTCGCCGACCTTGGTGTCTCCGTGGTACAGCGTCAGGATGCCGGTGGAGACGTGGGGTGGGTCTTCGCCGTCCTTGGCGAAGGAGGCCGACAGGATGAGGTCCTCGCCCACCGGCAGGTCCTCGGTCGCGTCGATCTTCTGTTCCATCATCCCGACGAAGTTGTTGACATAGTGCAGCCGGTTGTCCTTGACGTAGAGGGCGTGCCCGCCGAAGAGGGCGCCCTGGGCGAACAGCACGCCGGAGGCGTCCTTGCCGGGGATGTCGACCAGTGCCCCGATGGTGAAGGAGCGGTTGCGGACGTTGACCGCTTGCGACTCGGGCACCTCGGCGGTGCCGGGGTAGTAGGTGTAGCGCTCGCGGGGAGCGGTCAGCTGGGGTCGCGGCGTCAGGATGATCTCCAGCGGCGAGCGGTCGTCGAGCGGGAACGCCTGGTTGTCGCCGGCCTCGGCGTACCACAGGTTGACCAGTTCGCGGAGCTTGTCCGGGTGCTCGGCGGCCAGGTCGTGCGATTCGGAGCGGTCGGTGTCGACGTGGTAGAGCTCCCAGGTGTCGTCGTTGAAGTGGCTCCAGCCGCTGATGGTCGGGTGGGTGGTGATCGCCTTCCAGCCGTCGTGCCAGATACCGCGGGAGCCGAGCATGGAGTAGAACTGCGTCCGGCGGGCGGACGGGGCGGACGGGTCATCGACGCTGTAGCGCATGCTGACGCCGTCGATCCGGCTCTGCGTGTGGCCCTTGATCACCTCGGGTGGTTCGACGCCGAGGGTGTCCAGGATCGTCGGCACGATGTCGATCGCGTGGTGGTACTGGTGGCGCAACTCGCCCCGACCGGGGGCGTTGGGCCAGGAGATGATGCACGGGTCCGAGGTGCCGCCGTTGAACTCGTACCGCTTCCACATCTTGAACGGCGTGTTGAACGCCATCGCCCAGCCATTGGGGTAGTGGTTGTAGGTTTTGGGGCCGCCGAGCTCGTCAAGCATCGCCAGGTTCGATTCGAGGTCGTCGGGAACACCGTTGAAGAACTTGTTCTCGTTCACCGACCCGTTCGGGCCGCCCTCGCCGCTGGCCCCGTTGTCCGACACCACGACGATCATGGTGTTCTCGCGCTGCCCGGTCTCCTCGAGGTAGTCCAGCAGCCGGCCGATGTGGTGGTCGGCGTGGGCCAGGAAGCCGGCGTAGACCTCGGCCATCCGCGCGAACAGCCGCTTCTCGCCGTCGCTCAGCGAGTCCCACGGCCTGGTGTCGTCCAGCGGCGGGAATGGCAGGCCGTCGGGGCCCGTACGGGTCGCGGAGGTGCCGATCGGGTTGATCGGTGGGAGTTCGGTGTCGGCCGGGACGATGCCCAGCTGCTTCTGCCGGGCCAGCGTCTGCTCCCGCATCGCCTCGTAACCCGTGTCGAACTTGCCCTTGAACTTGTCGGCCCACTCCTTGCCGACCTGGTGCGGCGCGTGCGCGGCGCCGGGTGCGTAGTACAGGAAGAACGGCTTGTCCGGTGCGACGGTCTTCGCGTCCTTGATGAATTGCAGTGCCTTGTCGGTGAGGTCGTCGGTGAGGTGGTAGCCGTCCTCAGGCGACTTCGGCTGGTCCACGGGATGGTTGTCATAGACCAGGTCCGGGTACCACTGGTTCGTTTCGGCACCCAGGAAGCCGTACCAGCGCTCGAACCCGCGGCCCGACGGCCAGTTGCGCCGGGTCGACGCGAGGTTCATCTCCACGGTCGGGCACAGATGCCATTTGCCGACCATGTACGTGTTCCAGCCCAATTCACCGAGGATCTCGGGGAGCATGCCGTTCTCCGGCGGGATCGTCCCGCTCGCGTTCGGGAACCCGACGGCGGCCTCGGTGATACAGGCCATCGAGTTACGCGTGTGGTTGCGCCCGGTCAGCAGGCACGAACGAGTCGGCGAGCACAGCGCCGTGGTGTGCCACTGCGTGAAGCGGACGCCGTCGGCGGCGATCCGGTCGATGTTCGGCGTCTCGATCGGGCCCCCATAGCCGGACATCGCCGAGAACCCCACGTCGTCGAGCACGATGTAGACCACACTCGGCGCCCCGTCCGGCGCCTTCGGCGGCTCGAACGGCGCCCAGTCGGGCACGGAATCCCTGATGTCGACGTTGATCGTGCCCTTGAACGGTTTGCTCATGGCCTCTCCGTCTCCTGATCAAGAGGGTTGTCGCGCATACCTGCGTCCGGGGACGGTGCGCTTGCGCGCCGTCGGGTCGGCGGTGCCCCAGCAAGAGCCACCTGCCCACCGCAGCCACGCCCGGGTCCTGGGCACGCGGCCATTCCTCGGACGGCATGAACAGGTGCCACGACATAAGCTGACCCCGCCGGCACCGGCAAAGCGTCACCCGCCGCGGATGAAGCAGCCAGCGACGGCGGACGCTGTGTGGACGGCCACCGGCTCCTAGGTCTGCGTCGCGAGCCAACCTTGGGCGGCGTGGTACGCCTCGAGGCTGGACTCGCCGATGACCTCTCTGGCGGTAAATATGGTGACCCCGTCCGCTCGCTCCACCGTGCGGTTGCGCCGGATCTGGTCCATGACCGCGGGGTCGACGCCGCTCACGTAGAGCCGCCCGCCCACGGCCGCCAAGCGTTCGGCGTAGTCGGAGAGCACCGCGAAGGCCGTCGCGCCCAACGTGATCCTTCCCCGGAGGCGGAGCACCACGGCCGGGCTGCGGGCAAAGGTCGGATCCGGCAGCCGGGCCTGCAGTGTCCGGGCCCCGGCGTAGAAGAGGCTCCCGTAGATGTCCAGCAGGACGACCTTGCGTGACTGGAGTTCTGGCGCCGCGGGTCGCTCGACGAAGCTGCCGTTGTCCTGTGGCTCCAGTTCCACGACGCGCAGGTCCAGTGCCTCCTGGTTCAGTTGCATCATCAACGAGAGGACCAGACCCAACCCGACGGCCGCCGCGACGGGCAGCAGGAGCGTCGCGACGAAGGTCGAGATCACGGCGATCTGGGAAATGCGTCCGGTCCGCAGGATCGCCCGCATTTCCCCGACGCGGAACGAGCCGATCGCGGCATAGATGAGCACCGCCGCCAGCGTCGACATCACCACACTGCCCACGAGGCCGGAGAACAGCAGCAGTAACAATGCCAGCCACAGGCCCGAGAAGATCGCGGCCCACCGCCCGGCGGCCCCCGCCGCGATGTTCACCGCCGTCTGGCCGACCGAGCCGCCGACCGGCTGACCACGGAACAAGCCGGACAGGAGATTGCCCACGCCCTGCGCCACGAAGTCCCGGTTCGGGTCCGACCGGGACTTGTCCGGGTTGGGGGCCGATTCGCTGACCCCCGCGCCCTGGACGAGGACGAGGGCGGTGACCGCCAACGCGCCGGCCAGCAGGCTGAGGGAGAAGTCGGAGAGGTGTGGAAGGGCCGGCGCCGGCAGACCGCTCGGAATCTCGCCGCCGTCCCGGACCAGGGGGACGGAGACATCCAGCACGGAGATGATCACGCCGGGCACGATCAAGGCGATCAGGGTGGAGTACGCGGCCAGCCTGGTCCGGCGCAGGCTCACCAGCACCGCCAGGGCGAACAACCCGGCCAGCATGGCGGGGACGTTGACCCGGCCGAGGTGCGTGATGAGATCCCAGGCTTGGGCCAGCGCGAACGGTCCCGAGGCCTCGGCACCGACAAGATCGGGGAGTTGGCCGAAGACGATGTTGGCCGATACTCCGGAGAGAAATCCAATCATCACCGAGTGGGGCACGAACCTGGTGTACCGGCCTAGCCGCGCGATGCCCGCGAGCACCATCAACGTGCCCGCCATCAGCGTCAGCAGGAACAGGGCGCTCGGCCGGTCCGATTCGGGAATGGCGGCCATGGCGGAGCCGGCGGCGAGAGCGGCGGCGCTGGTGGTTGTGATGACCATCAAGCGGGAACTCGACGTGAGTCCGCCACCGATCGGGCCGAAGATACTGGCATAGAGGCCGTGCACCGGGTTCACGCCGGCCAGGACGCTCGCGGCCATGCCGTCGGGGATTTTGCTGATCGCCCCGGGCAGTCCCGCGACGAGATCCTTGCGGACAGTGCCCCGTTCCGGCGCGACGTCGCGCAGCAAGCGCCGCGTCCTGTGCCCGATCGCCATCCGGTGAGTGTCGGTCGACCACGCGGTGGCGGCATCATCCCGCCTAGGTGAGGACGGCCACCGGGTCGGCCGTGCCTTCCCTGACCGCCGCGACCGGCTATGCCTTGCCGACCAGCCGGGAGCACCGGCCGGTCACGGCCGCCGACGCGAACGACAAGATCCGAGCTGGCCGTTCATCCGCGTCGGGTGAGGCGTCGCCGGTGTCCGCGCTCGCCCTGATGGTGCCCGACGCGCACTACGAGCGGGCCGACCAGCCGGCCGCGACCATACGCTCGCGCTCCTCCAGCTTGGTCCGCTCGTGCTCCTTGGACAGGTCGGACACCACACGCTCGCGCCGGCCGGTCGCGGTGAACTCGAAGCGGTCCACGCCGAGCGCCCTGAGGATGGCGCGCTCGACCGGCGAGTGGTCGCCCGGGTTCGGCCGGTCGAACCGCATCGGCTCGGCCAGCCGCAGCGTCGAGTTGGTGATGAAGCGCGGTCGCCGTAGCACGTTCGGCGACTTGGTGTGCAGAACCAGCGGGTGGATCAGGTAGACGTCGCCGATCTGGCCGGTCGCCTCGACAAAGTCGTGGCACTGCCCGATCAGCTCCGGGTACGGGAATCCACTGCCGTCGTGGGAGCGGCAGGATCCCCTCGGGGTGCCCGGCGAGGAACCGGGCGACCGGCCGGACCGAGTCGGCGGCGACGAACGTGGCGCCGCCTTGGTGCACGACCTCCGACCACAGCGCGATCGTGAGCAGGCCCTGCTCGGGCGAGTCCAGGAAGTGCCGGAACCAGCTGCCGTCGACGTGCCAGCCGGCTGCGGCGGGCGACGCCGGCTTCCACGGCTCGTCGGCGTCGAGCCACAGGTTGACGATGAAGCCGTCCGTCCACGGAAAGGCCCGCTCGTCCGGCTTGTCGTCGGCCATCCGGTCCTCGCCGCCGATCAGCTCGCAGGCCGCCTGCCACGCCTTCGGCGCGAACGTCTTGACCTCGATCTGCTCGTGCCAGGCCAGGTGGATCGACGGGCGCTCCCAGGTCGCCGGATCCGCCGCGTCGTAGCCGAGCCGGTCCCAGATGTACTTGCTGTACTCCCGCGCCGCCGCGGGGGTGAAGCACTCCCGAAGCCGGACGTAGCCCTTGTCCAGGAACTGCTCAACCTCGTCGGCGGTGAGCACCGTGTTGTCGGCGGTCATCGACGCCTCCCTTCGAACCCGCGTGCCTGCGGTGGTCGGCCCGCGGTACGTCTGGCGATCCTCGTCGCGGGCCGCGCGGGTTGACCACCTGGTTTCCCGGAAGCAAAAGCGACCGGCCGGCAACCGAACGGCACCCAGGTTCGACCGGGGCCCGCCGATAGTGGTTGGCATGAGACTCCGTCACCTGGTGGTCGCCTCCGCACTGGCGCTGAGCGTCGGCGTGGGCGTGGCCGATCCGGCGTTCGCGGCCGTACCGGCGGCCGGCAGCAGCCTGAGCTCGAACACGCGGGCAGTGGTGGTGATCGGCGTACTGGCGGCGGCCAACGCCAATGGCACCGCGGCCCTGGCGATCGACGTCGGGCGGCGCCACCCGGTGGAGAAGCGGCTGGCCGTCGTGACCAACGCCAGCACGGTGATCACCAAGGGTGGCCGGGCCGTCCGGCTGGGTGCTCTACCGATCCGCGGCCGCGTGACGGTGGTCGGCAAGCGCTCGGGCGACCGCATCGTCGCGAGCCGGATCAGCGGCTGACCGGTCGGGGACGCGCCCCTCGACGTGGACGACGTGCGGGCCGACACCGTCCACTGTGGTCAGCTCCTACTTGACACCCGGCTCGACGCTCAGCGTGCCGGCCGCCGTGTCGATCGTGGCCCAGGCCCCCAGCGGCACGGTCAGCTGCCCGTTGCCATGGCCGATGCGCAGGCCGCCGAGCACCGGCACGCCCAGGTCGGCGAGCCGGTCGGTGACCGCCTGCGCGGCGGTCCAGCCGCCCGAGCCGTCGCCGGCCGCGTTGAACTGGCCGATGGCCACCCCGGCGATCCGCTTCAACGCACCGATCCGCCGCAACTGGGTCAGCATCCGGTCGTAGCTGTACGGCGCCTCGCCGGTGTCCTCGAAGAGGAAGATGGCGCCGTCGAGGCTGGGAAAGTCGCCGGTCCCGACACTGGCCTCGACCATGGTGAGATTGCCGCCGAGCAGCCGGCCGGAGGCCACCCCGGGGACGCTCACCGCCGAACTGGGCTCGGCCGGGTCACGGGTGATGACGATCGGGTCGGTGGTCATCAGCGCCTTGCGCATCGACTCGATCGACTCCGGGCCGGTGCGCGCATCGGTCCAGGTGGCGAGCGGGCCGTAGAAGCTCACCAGCCGCGCGGCCCGCCACAGCTTGCCGTGCAACGCGGTCAGGTCGCTGAAGCCGAGGAACACCTTCGGGTCGCGGCGGACCGCGGCGACGTCGAGGCCGTCGACGATGCGTTGGCTGCCGTAGCCGCCGCGCGCACCGAACACGCACCGCACGCCCGGATCCCGGAACGCGGCGTTGAGATCGGCGAGCCGGTCGGCGTCGGTGCCGGCCAGGTAGCCGAACGAGTCGTAGACGTGGTCGCCGTATTCGACGAGGAGCCCGAAGCTCTCCAGGATCGCCTGACCCCGGACCAGTCGCCCATCGCCCGGGTAGGCCGGCGCGATGATGCGCACCCGATCGCCCGCCTTGAGCATCGGGCCGCGCAGTGCGGGACCGCCGTGCACGTCCGGGTTGGGCTCCGCGGCGGCGGGTGCCGCCCCGACCGCGACGCCGACCGCCGCACCCCCCGCGACGGCCGCTCCCGCGCGTAGCAGTCCGCGCCGCGTAACCGCCTCGGTCATTGATCCCCCCAAGATCCACCGCCCCCGTTGGCCGCCTTGATCACGACCCAGCCTGATCGACGACGCCGAATCCGTCAAGGCAGGCACGTCAGCGTCCCGGTGCGACAATTCGGGCCGAATCGCACCGGGTGCTGACCTCTTCGGCCGAGTCCATGGCACCGATGGCGGACGAGGCGAGCGGACCGGACGGCCGCACGTCACCGGCTGTTCGAGATCACCGCCGGCGGGTTCGCGTCGGTGGTCCGCGGCGCGAGCACGAGCTCGTACGAGGAGAGCGCCCCCGGCTTGAGCCACGCGTACCGGCCCGTTGGCGCGACCGCCCGGCGCTCGCTGGCCAGCGCCTGGCCGGTGGCCGGGTCGAAGATCAGCCGCACCTCGAACGTGCCCATCTGCGGTTCGGCCAGCACGATCGCGACCGCTTGGCCGGCCCGGCCGCGCGCGTCGTGCACCGCGCCGAGGCTGCGGACGCCGGGCAGCGCGGCGAGCATACGGTAGGCGGCCCCGCGCACCGCGCCGCTGACCGGCAGGTCGATCAGCACGCTGCTGCCGACGGAGAAGAGCCACTGGTCACGGTCGGTCGGCAGGTCCCCGCCGCCACCCTGGAAGCGGTCGAGCAGGGCCGCCCGCAGCCCGCCCGGGTCGGTCGGCAGCGCGTTGAGCTCGGTCTGCGACACGTTGCGGTCACCGAGCGCGAAGAGGTGCTCCGGGTCGATGGTGTCGCCGTAAAGCGCGCCCGGCGCCAGCTTGATGTCGGCCGGCTTCGGCGCGGTGATGTGCACGACCGCCGGGGATCCGTGCGCCTTCCAGACGGCCGCGTCGGCGGGCGTGGCCGGTACGGCGCCGAGCGACTGGCTGACCACCCAGCTGCGGTCCGTGGCCGAGCGGGCGAACCAGTACTGCCCGGACTGCTTCATCGTCACGACGTACCCGCCATCGGCCGGGGCTTCGAAGCCGCTCTCGGTGCCCAGCACGAGATAGCGCCCGCCGGTCGTCGCCGCCGTGGTGTCGCTACGCTCGGCCGCGGCGAGCAGGAGCTGACCGGCCGAGAGCGGTTGCTGGGCGGCCGGCGGCGCTACCGGCGCGACCGCCGGAGAGCTGGTAACCGCCAGGGCGACCGCGGTGACGCCGGCCGCAACGGCCACCCCGCTCACCGCGAGGATCAGGCGCGAGCGAGCTCTCGCCGTACTCGTGGAAGAAAGGTCGAGTGGGGGGCGGCCCGGCGGATCCAGGCGGCCAGGGCGGGCGGCGGCCAGTTGGTCAAGGACATCACGGCTCATCGAAACGACTCCTCGGGTTTACGGCGTCAAGGCGTCCGCCAGGCGCTTGCGGGCGCGGTGCAGACGCACGAAGTAGGTGGCGGTCGAACAGCCGACGACCCGAGCCGCCTCGGCGGGCTTCAGCCCCTGCCAGGCGACCAGCGTCAGCAGTTCGCGGTCTTCGTCGGAGAGGCGGGCCAGCGCGGCGAGCACGGCGGCCCGTTCGGCCACGCCGTCGGCGACGTCGGCGACCGCATCGCCGATCCGGGCGCGCATCTCGGCGGCGACGGCCTGCTGGCGTCTTACACCGGCCCGCCCGGATCGACCGCCCCGCGGCCGCGAGGCCACAACTTCGCGGATGTGGTGGCCTCAACGGCGTCGGGATGCCACTACTCCGGGGAAGTTGTGGCATCCGGGCCGGGCCGAGGGCACTACTTCGGGGAAGTTGTGGCATCCCGGCCGGGCCACGCGGGCGTGGGGCAAGCTTTTAGGCGTCGGGGGCGACGGCCTGAGATATCCGGGCGAGCAGCTCCCAGTCCGTGGTCGGCGGCCGCCGGTCGGCCGGATCGTCGGGGTTGGTGTCCAGGACCACGTAGGACGCACCGAGCGACGCGAGGGCCTCGACGTCGGCGCAGATCTGCGCGAAGGTGCCGACCCCGAGCGGCCGATCGTCGACCCCGTCGGCGAGCCGCGCCTTGATGCGCGGGCAGAAGGCCGGCACCGGCGACGACACATCCGCGGCGACGGCCCGCAACGCCGGCAGGCCCGTGTCCCGCAGCCACGACAGCGACGGGTTGATCGGGTGCCAGGCCTGCCCGAACCGTACGGCCCGGCGGATCGCCGCCGGCGCCGAACCACCCACCCAGACCGGCAGGTGCGGCTGGCGCACCGATGCGGGCCCGGTCGAAACGTCCTGGTACCGGACGACCGGACCGTCCAGCGAGACCTTCGCCGACGTCAACGCGTCGGTGATCGCCCGCAGGTACTCGTCGGTCACCCGGCCCCGATCCGCGAACCGCAGGCCCAGCGCGGTGAACTCGGGCTCCGACCAGCCGACCCCGACTCCGAGGACGAACCGTCCGCCGCTGAACTGGTCGATGTTCGTCGCCAGCCGAGCGGTCAACAGCGGATGCCGGTACGGGGCGATCGCCACCGTGGTGCCGAGCTCGATCCGTTCGGTGAGGCCGGCCAGCCACGACAGTGTCGCGAACGGGTCGTAGAACGGCGCCGGGTACAGCGCGGTCACGTCCGGCGTCGGCGCCACGTGGTCGGACAGCATCGCGAGGGCGTACCCGTGGTCCTCCGCGAAGCGGACCCAGCCGCGCAGGATGGCCGGCGTGGCCGTCGGCCCGAAGTTCGGAATGTTGAGACCGAGCTTCATCGGCTCAGGTAACGCTCGAAGGGCTCGCGGGCACCCGGCGTCCGCACGTACTGGATCTGCGCGGGCGCCGCCGAGCGCAGCAGCTCCTGCATGCGGCCAGGCAGCTCGTCGGGCGGCGCCGGATAGCCGAGGTCGGGCACGAACTCCTTCGGCGCCGCGTACACGATCCGCTCGACTCCGGCCGTGACGGCGACGGCGTGACAAATGGCACACGGCTCGCAGCTGGAGTAGATCGTGGCGTCGCCCAGGTACAGCAGGCCGAGCACGCGGCACGCGTTGCGCACGGCCGCCACCTCGGCGTGCGCGGTCGGGTCGAGGTCGCCGAGGGCGGTGTTCACGCCGGTCGCCACCACCGCTCCGCCGCGAACGAGCACCGCCCCGAACGGCAGCTGCCCGATCGCCGCGTTGTCCAGGGCCAGCTGCACGGCCTGCGCCAACATCTGCTCGGGCATCGGTTCGGGAGGGGTCATCGCGCCAACATACTTCGGGAGCGGGCTAACCGTCGTCGCGTTACGTTGGCGAGATGTCCACCGCCGCGGCAACGACCTTCGACCGCCGCCCGCTGATCGCCCTCTCGGTCGGCTGGTTCATGGTGATCGTGGATTCGACGATCATCAATGTGGCGCTGCCCGGCATCGGCCGTGACCTGGCCGCGCCGCTCAGCGCGCTGCAGTGGGTCGTGGACGCGTACGTCGTCACGTTCGCCGGGTTGCTCCTCACGGCCGGCTGGCTGGGCGACCGGATCGGCTCGCGCAAGGCGTTCCTGGCCGGCCTGGGCCTCTTCGGCCTCGCCTCGGTGGGCTGCGCGCTCGCCCCCGGCCTGGCCGTGCTCATCGTCGCGCGGGTCGTGCAGGGTGCCGGCGCGGCGATGGTCGTGCCCGCCTCGCTCGCCCTCGTCCAGGCCACCTACGCCGACCGCGACAGCCGGGCCCGCGCGGTCACCATCTGGGCCATGGTCGGCGGCGTCGCCGGTGGCCTCGGCCCGCTCCTCGGCGGCGTACTGACCAGCGCCTTCAACTGGCGCGCGATGTTCTGGATCAACATCCCGTTCGCGCTGGCCGGGCTGTGGCTGGTGCGGCGTTTCGTGCCCGCCGAGACCCACGCCGAGCGAACAAACCGTCCACCCCTCGACATCGCGGGTCAACTCGCCGGCGCGGTCGCCCTGCTGGCCATCACCGCCGCCGTGGTCGAGTCCGGACGCATCGGCTGGACTTCGAGCTCCTCGCTCACGTTGTACGTGGTGAGCCTGGTCGCCATGGCCGCGTTGGTCGTGATCGAGTTGCGCGTGAAGCATCCGTTGCTGTCACCGGCGCTGTTCGCCGACCGCAGCATGGTCGGCTCGCTCGGCGTCGGTCTGTTCATCAACCTCGCGTACTACGGTTCGCTCTTCGTCCTCGCGCTTCACCTGCAACGCACGTACCACTTCGGGCCGCTCGCGACCGGGCTCGCCCTCGTACCGCAGACCGCCGCGACCCTGATCGGCACCTGGTACGGCGGCCAGCTCAACCGGCGCTACGGCCCGCGGCGGCCGATGCAGATCGGCCTGCCCGCCGGCATGGCCGGGCTGGCGGCCGTCGGCCTGCTGTCGACCCACGTTCCGTACCCGATGCTGATCCTGCCGATGGCGGCCAGCGGGCTGGGCATCTCGTTCAGCATGGTGGCCGCGACGACGGCCGTGGTGGAGGCGGCCCCGCCCGGCCAGGCCGGCATCGCCTCGGGGGTACTCAACGCGGCCCGGCAGGTGGGCGGCGCGCTCGGCGTGGCCCTGCTCGGCGCGCTCCTGATCCACAGCGCACGACTGTCACTGCTCGTCGGCGCCGCCGCGTACGGTGCCGCGCTGCTCTGCTCCTTCATCGTCCGCCCGGGCAACCCTCGCCACAACTTCGGGGAAGTAGTGGTCTCCCGACCCGCCTGACACCACTACTTCCCCGAAGTTGTGGCGGCCGGTGCTGCGCTTGGGAACGCGGACGCCGGGATTCCTGGCGGGACTTGCCCTGTGTCAACCTCTGCGACGTGCGGATCGCCGGCGACGGCTGGTGACGGTGGTCGATCCGCCTCTCAATCGGCCAGACGGTGGTCGATCTGCCCCGCAGCGGCCAGACGGTGGTCGATCTGCCGACGTCGCGTCGGGCGTGTCCCGGGGCCACATCGACCACCGCCTTGGGCTCAGCATCGACGGTGACCACTATGAGGCGTCGTAGCTGGGCGCACCCCAGGCCGCGAAGATCAACGGTGAGTTCTCAGCGATTCGCGGCACCGAATTCACTGACGAGTCACCGTTGATCTTGCCGGCTGGGTCAGCGTGGAACTTTAGGCGACATATTCGGTGGCCAAAGTTCCACGATGCGGCTCCGGCTTTGGACCAATGTGGGAGTGGTGAACCTTGGACCGCAACGGTCGCTGAGGCAGCCCTCGATGTCCAAGATCGCCGACGGACCCGAGCCGGGCTTGCTACCGCGGGCCTGGCAGGCCCAAAGCGCCGGCGATGCTCCTATGGATGTCAAGCCTGCGGATCATGGACACCAACGGCTGCCCCAGCGACCGTTCGTGTCCAAGGTTCACAGCCCCGCCCCCATGTGGCGCCGACCACTGAAGACCCGTCGAGCGCTCGTCCCAGGCCGAAAGGTCCGCCACCTCAGGCCACTACATCCCCGAAGTTGTGGCCACCCGACCCCTCTGAGGCCACTACTTCCCCGAAGTTGTGGCGACGGGGCTTGGGGACGCGGGCCTGGCAGCGAGGAGCGCAGCGACGAGCGGTGTCTGGCGGGAGCGACGGTCCGGACCTCGGCGGGCCCGAGCCATGAAAAATCAAGAAAGTCCAAGGGTTTCCAGGACTCCGGTCAAGCCGAGCACGCGCATGACCGGGCCGCTGGCCGCGCGGACGCGGAATGGGATGTCGGCGGCGCGGGCGTCGGCGCTGGCCGCGATCAGGACCTGGATGCCGGTGGAGTCCATGAACGGCACCCCGTCGAGGTCGACGTCGATACCCGGCGCGCGTCGCTCGTGGATGAGCATGCGCAGCGGCGCGGCGAGCGAGGGCGCCGTCAACAGGTCGACCTCGCCGATGACGGTCACTACCGCCGGATCGCCGCCTTCCACCGCGACCGACAGTTCACCCATCGGTGGGCCGCTTGAACATGATGGCGACGCGGCGGACCAGCCCGGACTGGGACGCCTCGACGTCGGCCGCGACCGCCGACACGATGCGCAGGCCGTGCCCGGCGGCCGAAAGCACGTTGGCATCGGACGGCCCCGAACGATGTCGCGCGGAGGCCTCGTGCACCTCGATCACGCAGCGACGGCCGTCGACGTCGACATCGACGTCGTACTGGTCGCCCTCCCCCATATGGGACACCACGTTGGTGCACACCTCGCTGACCACAAGTCCGACATCCGCCCGATTGCCCGGATCAACCCCGAACGCGCGCAGATCCTCGTCGAGCTCGTGGCGGAAGTCGGTCACGCCATCGAGATCGCGAGGGAGGCGAATGGTGGACTGCACCCATACAAGATTAATCGCCGAGCGTGGCCACGGCATTTCGACAGCCGAATTGGCCGCCCCCGGACCTGATTACGAGCCGAACGGGAACAGTACTCGCGAGCCGTCCGGCGTACGGATGGTGACCGGTAGGTGGCCGGTCGCCCGGGCCCCGGTCAGCACGTCGGCCAGGGCGATGACGGAGACCGGCTGGTAGTCGTACGCGGCGAGGTACGTGCTCGCGGTCGGGAAGTACGCGATGTCGTACGGCCCGCCGACGGACGCGACGACGATCGGCTTTCCGGTCGCCAGCAACGCCGCGACGAGGTTCTGCTGGCTCGGGTCGCCCCAGGCGTTCTGGGTCGTCACCACAGTCACGTCGGCGTTCTGCGCGGCCGCGACCGCCTGAGCGATGACCGCGGCGCTCGGCGAACCGGTGTAGAAGCGGGTCGCGGTGAGCCCGCGCGCGTTGAGCTCGTTGGTCAGGTTCTGCGTGGTGCTCACGCCCCAGCCGGTGACGAGCACGTTCTGGCCAGCCGCCAGTGGCAGGGACTCGTTGCGCAGCACGGTGATCGAGCGGTGCGCGATGTCCGCCATCGTCTGCAGGTTGGCCGGCGTGCCAACGGTGGGCGCGCCCACGTACGGGTTGCGGAACAGGCCGAGCCGGGTCTTCATCTGCACGATCCGCTTGACCGACGCGTCGATGCGCGCCTCGCTGATCCGGCCGCTGTGCACGGCGTCGAGAACGGTCCGCACCGCGCCCGGCAGGTCGGTCGGCATCAGCAACTCGTCGATGCCGGCGTCGATCGCGTCGAGGATGATCTCGTCGGCCGGGATGTCGGCGAGGGCGGCGGCGCTCAGCGCGTCGGTGATGACGACCCCGTCGTAGTGCAGCGTATTGCGCAGGATGCCGGTCACGATCGGCTTGGACAGGCTGGCCGGGCGGCCCGACGGGTCGAGCGCGGGCGCGACGATGTGTGCGGCCATCACCGACTGGGCACCGGCCGCGATCGCCGCGCGGAACGGCGGCACGTCGGTGTCCATGATCTGCTGGCGGGTCTCGTTGGTGATGGCGACGCCGTTGTCCGTGTTGACCGTCGTGTCGCCGAGGCCGGGGAAGTGCTTGGCCTGCGCGCCGATCCCGGCCACCCGGTAGCCGGCGACCGCGGCCGCGCCGAACAGCGACACCTGGGCCGTCCGGTCGCCGAAGGCGCGCGGACCGTCGGCGCTGTTGCGCGGGTCGGTGTTGACGTCGACCACGGGAGCGTCGACGACGTTGATGCCCAGCGACTTCAGCTCCGAGCCGCTGACCTTCGCGGCGCTATAGGCGTTGAGCGGGTTGAACGTCGCGCCGATCGCCATGTTGCCCGGGGAGACCGCCAGGGGCGCGCCGATCCGGTTGACGATGCCGCCCTCCTGGTCGGTGCTGATCTGCAGCGGAATGCCGCCGTTGGCCATCGCCGCCTGTTGCAGCCCGTTGGAGAGCGTCGCGATCTGCGCCGGGTTGGCGAGGTTGTTGCTCCAGGTGAAGTAGATGATGCCGCCGAGGCGGTACTTGACGATGAGGTCCGCGCCGTTGGAGACGTCGGCGCCGTAGAGGGCGTGGTTGGCGGCGACGTCCGCGGGGGTTGTGGTGGTGGCCGACGAGCCGTACACATATGACACGAACATCTGCCCGATCTTCTGCTCGAGCGTCATCCCGTCGTCCGCGGCCGCCGCCCGGGCCGGTACGCCCGCGAACGCCAGTACGGTAAGCATCACCAAAATCCGCCGCATATCAGCAATTTCATCCCTGTCGATGGGTGCTGTCAACTCGGGGGGAGATCCCGACGTGCGGACGACCAGTGCCACGATGGCCTCATGCTGATTCGCCATCGGGGCCGTGCGCCGACCGTCGACCCGACCGCTTACATCGCGCCCAACGCCACCCTGGTCGGCGACGTCCGGATCGGTCCGCGCGTGCGCGTCATGTACGGCGCCGTGCTCGATGCCGAGGGCTCCACCATCGAGGTCGGCGAGGCGTGCATCATCAGCGAGCACGCGGTACTGCGCGCGACCGCGGTCGGCGAGCGGCCGCTGCCCGTCCGCCTCGGCGACCATGCCTTCATCAGCCCGCACGCCACCCTGCTCGGCTGCGAAATCGGCCGCTGCTGCTACGTCGCGACCGGCGCGACCGTCTTGCAGGGGGCCAGGCTCGGCCCCGGCTCGGTGCTCGCCCTGGGCGCGGCCGCCCACGCCGGAGCGGTACTACCGGACGAGATGTTCGTACCGCCGTTCACCGTCGCCATCGGCTCCCCGGCGACCGTGCACACCCCGGACAAGCCGGCCGAACTCGCCGAGGCGATCAAGGGCGTCAACTTCGCCGGCACCGCGTTCGGCGTGCAGCACGACTGGGCGGACCGCACCGCCCGGTACGAGCAGATCGCCGAGGTCCGCGCCGAGGAGTACGGCGCGCACCGCGACGATGAGATCCTGTAGCCATGGCCACCTGGGAGGATGTGCGCAGACCTCGTCCTGGCGGGTGAAGGACAAGTCGTTCGCGTGGGAACGACCGCTGCGCAAGAGCCTGGCCGAGCGCTACCGGGCCGAGGATTGAAGCAGCCAGCGCTCCTGCCACTGCGGCTCGGGCAGCTCCCCGGCGGCCGTGGCGAGGGCGTCCAGCGCGGCCGCCAACCCTTGCGGATCGGGCAGGTCGACCGACGCGACCAGTTCGGCGAGGTAGCGCCGGCGGCGGTCCATCATCGCCGCCACGAGGTCGCGACCGGCGCGATCGAGCGCGATCCAGGCCACCCGCCGATCGTCGGTCCGCTCCTGGCGCGCCACGAATCCCTTGCGCACCAACCGGTCACACATCCGCGTCGCGGTCGACGGTTGCACGCCGAGGTCGGCCGCGAGGTCGATGACCCGCCGCGGGCCCGAGCCGGCCAGGATGACGAGCGCCCGGTACTGCGGCAGCGTTACATTGGCTTCCTCCTGCGCCAGCGAGCGCGCCGTGAGGCTCACCAGCAGCCGAGCCGCGGCCATGAGCCCGTCCACTACCTCGACCATGCGCGCCACGCTACCGCAGCGGGGGATCCTCCATTCGGAGGAGCAAAAAGGTTCAACGTTTACCGGATTTTCTTTCTTTTCTATTGGTACTTGTGAAAGCCCGGTCACCATCCCTACGTTTATTGGGAGAAGGTTATTTGCACTATGTAACGTAACTCTCCGTAACGGCTTATGGGGTGCAGGAGCATGAAGCGGGCGTTGGCGTGGATCGCGGTGACCGTCGTGGCCGGACTCCTCTGGCCCGGCTTGGCCGCCGCCGCACCGGTGACCCGCGACGGCGGACCCGTTGCGCCCAACATCAACGGAGTGCTTCCGCCCGGCTGGAAGAATACGCCCTGGGGCCCGTTCGGCCCTGGTGACCAGGCCCTGCTGGACGGCGTCCGGCGCGCCGACCTGTGGGAGGGCGAGGGCGCGGCGGTGATGGGCATGCAGAAGGGGAGCACGCAGCGCATCCGCGACGTCGGCAAGGCGCTGAACGAGCAGCACGCCGTACTCGAGGCGAAGCTGCGCAAGATCGCCGACCAACTGCAGGTCACGCTGCCTACCCAGCCCAATGCCGACCAGCAGTCCTGGCTCGGCGAGATGAGCGCCGCCGACGGGCGCAACTTCGACCAGGTGTGGGTCGACCGACTACGCGCTGCTCATGGAAAGATCTTCTCGACCATTGCCAGCGTTCGCGCTAACACGCGTAATTCGCTGATTCGCGAGTACTCGGTCGACTGCAACAATGCGGTCGCCACGCACATGGCACTGCTCGAGAGCACCGGGCTCGTCATATACAACCAACTGCCGACGCCGGCCGCTCCCCCGGCCAACGCCGGACTCTTCTCCAAAAATGGCACGACCGGCGTCCCACCGTTCGTCTGGATCGTGCTGGTGCTCGGGGTGGCCGGCTGCGTCGCGGCAGCGATCCGTCTAGTAAGAGTCCGCTAACCCGTGGCCACTACTTCGGGGAAGTAGGGGCCACGCCGGGCCCTTGATGCCACAACTTGCCGGAAGTAGTGGCCACGCAGGGCCCTTGATGCCACAACTTCGGGCAAGTAGTGGCCACGCGGGGGCCGGGAGGCCACTACTTCGGGGAAGTTGTGGCGTCGCGGGTTGTGGCCTTGCGGTACGCCATCGCACCCAGGACCAAACCGGTCAGGCCGACCACCAGGCCGGCGACGCCGAAGCCGACGCCCAGCCCGTTGCCGGAGGAGTTGTCGCTATTCGCCGCGGTGCCGCTCGCGGCGGTCGTGGCGTTGGCGTTGGCGTTGGCCGGCGTCGCGGCGTCGCCCGCCGTCAGCTTCAGTACCGGCGCCGGGTGTTCCGGCTCTTGTGAACCGGCCGACGGCTCCTCGATCCAGCGCACGATGTCGCCGTCGGAGTAGTACTGCAGCGCCTTGAATACCAGGTGGTCGACCTTCGGCAGCGGGCCGAGCGACACCTCGAACTCCTGGAACTGTCCCGGCTTGATGGCCGCGCTCGGGTCGGCCGTCCAAGTGATCTTGGTAATGGCCTCGGTGATGTCGCCGTCGTCGGACTTGATCGGCGTCTTGAGCTTTGTCCGGTCCGCCACCGCCGTCCACCCGGCGACCGGCCTGAGCGCCACCGACGCGATCGGGTTGTCCTCCGGCATCGTCACCTCGACCTTGACGGTGTTGGCGTTGTCCTTCTCGGTCGGTACGCGGAACGCCACCTTGGTGTAGCCGCCCTGCGTGGCCGTGCTCGGGTTGATGGTGACGTGGGCCGAGGCCGGCACGGCGAAACCGAACACCGCGACCGCAGCGACGGCGAGCGCGATGCCGGCCCGCACGAGGTTGGTACGGCGCATAGTGGAGATGGTCCTTTCGAGGCCGTGGGTAACGTTGGAGTCACCCGGATAGTCGGTCGCCGTGACGGCGAAGTTCCGGCCGTGAGGCATTCCACGATCGGGAACTTTCCGCTGGTACAACTCGACTATCACCGCGTGGGTTGCGAACGATACCGAGAGGCACTGTCGGCTCGGCTGGACGGCGAGGATCTGCCGCTCGACGCCGCCGAGCTCGACGCACACCTGGCGGGGTGTGCCGAGTGCCGGCGATGGGCAGACGACGCGGCCGCGGTGACGCGGCTCGTGCGCATTCAACTCATGACGGCCACGCCGCGGCTCGACGCCGCAGCCCTCGCCGCCTCGGCCTCCATCGCCTCAGGAGCTGCCAGCTCAGGAGCTGCCGCCGCCCCGGGAGCTGCCGGCTCAGAACGTACCGACTCGGGAGTTGCCGGCGCTCGACGGCGCCGCCCCAGGCTGAGCCGCGCGTTGCGGGTGGTGCTGGGTGCCTTCGGGGCAGCCCAGTTCGTGCTCGGCATCCTGCAGGCCGCCGGCTCGGCGGCCCAGCACGACCACGGCTCGGACTCGCCGCTCGGCGTCAACCCGGGCCACCTCTGGCACGAGTCCGCGGCCTGGAACGTCGCCATCGGCGCCGGTTTCGCCTGGATCGCGCTTCGCCGCGGCCGCCCCAACGGCGCCCTGCCGATGTTGACGGCGTTCGTCGCGCTCCTCGGCCTGCTCAGCATCAACGACATCACCGCCGGCCGCGTCGACGGCCTGCGGCTGCTGAGCCACGGCTTCGTGGTCGCCGGCTACGCGATCGTCGTCGCCCTCTGCCGCCCCAGCCTCGACCCCGGCCCGCCCCCACCCCGCCGGCAAGGGACGCCGTGGCGCTGGCGCGCCAAACTCGACGTCCACGACGAGCCAGCCCCGGCCGGCCCACCGTCGCTCCGCCTGATCCAAGGCCAGGCGAGCGCCGCCCGCCTCGACCCGGCTGCCTAAGCTCCACCGTCGAAACGGCGCCCAGGCCGCCGAGCGAGCCGACCAGGCCCCATCCGGTCGCCGAGCCAGCCGACTCCGCCCAACGCGGCCGCCGAGCCAGCCGACTCCGCCCAACGCGGCCGCCGAGCCAGCCGACCCCGCCCATCCGGCCGGTCAGCGATTTAGCGTGGAACTTTAGGCGACATTTTTGGTGGCTGAAGTTCCACGATAAGCGCCGGCGGACTTATCCACAGGCGGAAACTCGCTCTGGCGCAAGCGGAACGGCCGACCTCAGGCTGAATCGGTGCTCGACGAACTGCGACGCCGCCAGGCCAACGTGGTCACGCGCGCACAAGCCGTGGCCGGCGGCATGACCCGGCGTGTCGTCGACACCCGCCTGCAGACCGGCCGGTGGCAACGCCTGCACCCGGGCGTCTACGCGACGTTCAGCGGCCCGATCCCCCGACAAGCCCGGCTCTGGGCGGCCGTCCTGCACGCCGGGCCGGGCGCGACGTTGAGCTACGAAACCGCGGCCGAGGTCTGCGGGCTCTGCGAGCCGTCCACCGGCCCGATCCATGTCACCGTGCCACGCGAGCGGAGAGTGCGCGGATCCGGCCTGATCGTCCACCGGTCGGCCCGGGCGGAGGCGGCCCGCCATCCGGCGCGGTCGCTGCCGCAGACGCGAATCGAGGAATCAGGGTGGGGCCCGCGCCGCAGGCGCGGGGTCGGGGGGGCGGCAAGATCGTGCTGGATCTCGCCGAACGATCGCGATCCGTCGACGAGGTCTTCGGCTGGATCGCCCGGGCGTGTGGCGGGCGGCGGGCGGTCACCACCACGGCCCGCATCGGGGCCGCGCTCGCCATGCGCACCCGAGCCCGTTGGCGACGGGAAGTTGGCGCCGCGTTGAACGACGTCGACGAGGGTTGCCACTCGATCCTCGAACGGCGATACCTGCATGAGGTGGAACGAGCACACGGCCTGCCACCTGGAGTTCGCCAGACCCGGCAGGTCGACGGGGAACAGCCCACGTATGACGACGTGCTCTATGCGGAGTTCGGCCTGGTGGTCGAGTTGGACGGACTTGCTACCCATCCGGACGAGGTACGTTGGCGCGACATCCGCCGAGACAATGTCACCGCGGCGGCCGGTCGCCGGGTGCTGCGCTACGGGTGGCCGGACGTCAGCGAGAAACCGTGCGCCGTGGCTGTGCAAACGGGACAGGCACTGCGGCTCGGCGGCTGGCGCGGCGATCCCGGCCGGTGCCGGAGACCTGACTGCGTCGTCGTCGAGGTCTAAGCTTCCACGGCAACGAGGATGGAGTTCCGGCATGGGTGAAAAGTGGGTCGACGGCAACGTGCTCGCAGGAGCGTTGCAAGGAGTCTTCGCGGTTGATGTCACCGCCGCGCGCGGCCGGTGCGCGAGTTGCGGGCACACCGGTCCGCTCGCTGAGACACACGTGTACACCGGCGCCGGGTTCGTCGTCCGCTGCTCCAACTGTACGGACGTGCTGATGCGCCTGGTCGAGGCGCCGGGTCGCACCTTCCTCGATCTGCAGGGGATCTCGCTGCTGGAGTTGCGGGCGACCGACTAGGGTTGGGCACCGTGCGCCGGGAAGTCTGGTCGGCAGACGGCCGATGGCTGCCCGGAGGTGTGAGCGGTGGATGACGCGACCCGATTCGGGCTGGTCATCGGCCTGGCCAGCGGGGCCATGCTGCTGGCCGTCGTCTCGAGCCGGCTGAGCGAGCGCATCCGCATCCCCGCACCGGCCATCTTTCTCGTCGCCGCCGCGATCGCCTCGGACCTGCTGCCGGCGCTCGGACGGTTGCCGGTGCAGACCGTGCAGCGGGTGGTCACGGTGGCGCTGGTGGCGCTGCTGTTCGACGGCGGCATGCACATCGGGCGGCGCAAGTTTCGCTCGGCGGCCGGCGCGATCGCCTGGATCGGCGTCGTCGGGACGTTCGCGACGACCGGCGGCCTCGCCGTCGTGGCCCACTACCTCCTCGGGCTGGACTGGCTTCCCGCCTTCCTCCTCGGTACGGCCTTGGCCCCGACCGACCCGGCGACGGTCTTCTCGGTGCTGGGCCGGCGCGAGATAGCCGGACGCTCCGGCGTCCTCCTCGAGGGCGAAGCGGGCGCGAACGACCCGGTCGGGATCGCGCTCATGGCGAGCCTGCTGGCCGCCGGTACCAACAAATGGTTTTCCGGCAGCGTCGAGTTCCTGCGGGAGATGCTGCTCGGCGGCGTCATCGGGGTGCTGGCCGGCGTCCTGCTGGCGAAGCTCATGCGGCGGGTCACCCTGCCCAGCGGCGCCTTGTACCCGCTGTTCACGCTCGCGGCGTCGGGCGTCATCTACGGCGCGACGACCGTGCTGCACGGCTCCGGGTTCCTGGCCGTGTTCGTCGCGGGCGTCATGGTCGGCGATGTGCGCGCCCCGTACAAGGCGGAGATCGAGCGCTTCCACGGCTCGCTGGCCAGCCTCGGCGAGATCATCGCGTTCACCGTGCTCGGCTTGACCATCTCGCTGCGCTCGCTGCTGCACTCGAGCGCGCTGTGGACGGGCCTGCTGCTCGCGGTGGTGGCGACGCTACTCGTGCGGCCGATCCTGGTCGGTTCGCTGCTGATCCCGGTCAAGCTGCGCTGGGGCGAGCGTGCGTTCATCAGCTGGTCCGGGCTCAAGGGCGCGGTGCCGATCCTGCTCGGCACTTTTGTCCTCACCGCCGACGTCGAGGATCCGGCCTATCTGTACCAGGTGATCGTGGTCGTCGTCGCCTTCTCCGTCATCGTGCAGGGCAGCCTGGTGCCGGTGGTCGCCCGGTACACGGGTGTGCCGATGCGCACGATCGAACCGGAGCCGTGGGCGCTGGGTATGCGCTTCCAGCACGAACCACACGGCCTACACCGGTACGTGATCAGCGCGGGCGCACCGGCCGACGGCGGCACGCTCGCCGACCTGCCCCTCGGTGAAGACTCCTGGATCAGCCTGGTCAGCCGGAACGGCGAACTGGTCCAGGTGCGCGGCGACACCGTGTTGCAGGCCGGCGACGAGGTCGTGCTGCTCGGCGAGCCGACCAACCTGTTCGGGCCCTAATCAACCTCGGCCCTAGTCAACCTCCGCCACGGCCGCGGCGAACTGGGCCGAGTACAGCCGGGCGTACGCGCCGCCGGCCGCGAGCAGCTCGTCGTGCGTGCCCTGCTCGACGATGCTGCCGTTCTCCATCACCAGGATCACGTCGGCGTCGCGGATGGTGGACAGCCGGTGGGCGATGACGAAGCTCGTCCGGCCGGCCCGCAGCGTGTTCATCGCCCGCTGGATCAGCACCTCGGTGCGGGTGTCGACCGAGCTGGTCGCCTCGTCGAGGATGAGGATCGCTCGGCTCGGCCAGGAACGCCCGCGCGATGGTGATGAGCTGCTTCTCGCCCGCGCTGACGTTCGAGCCCTCCTCGTCGATCACCGTGTCGTAGCCGTCGGGCAGCGTGCCGGACGAACCGGTCGACGTGGGCGGCCTCGGCCGCCGCGACGATCTTCTCGCGGGTCGGAGTCGTCGGCGCCGTACGCGATGTTCTCCGCGATCGTGCCGCCGAACAGCCAGGTGTCCTGCAGCACCATGCCGATCTGCTCGCGCAGTTCCTCGCGGGTCATCGTCGCGATGTCGACGCCGTCGAGGGTGATCCGGCCGCCGGTCACGTCGTAGAACCGCATGAGCAGGTTGACCAGCGTGGTCTTGCCGGCGCCGGTCGGGCCGACGATCGCGACCGTCTGGCCCGGCTCGGCCAGCGAGCGACAGGTGCTCGATGAGCGGCTTGTCCGGCTCGTACCGGAACGACACGTCCTCGAACGCGACCCGCCCGCGCACCTGTCCCGGCGCGCCGGCTCGGCCGGGTCGGGCTCCTGCTCGGGCGCGTCGAGCAGCTCGAACACCCGCTCGGCCGAGGCGACGCCGGACTGCAGCAGGTTGGCCATGCTCGCCGACCTGGGTCAGCGGCTGGCTGAACTGCCGCGAGTACTGGATGAACGCCTGCACGTCACCGAGCGACAGCGCGCCGGACGCCACCCGCAGGCCGCCGACCACGGCGACCAGCACGTAGTTGAGGTTGCCGATGAACATCATCGCCGGCTGGATCAGCCCGGAGATGAACTGCGCCTTGAAGCTCGAGGCGTACAGCGCGTCGTTGTGCTCGGTCGAAGGTCTCGATCGACTCCTTCTGCGCGGCCGAACACCTTGACCAGCGAGTGGCCGGTGAACATCTCCTCGATGTGGCCGTTGAGCTTGCCGGTGGTCGCCCACTGCTGCACGAACTGCGGCTGCGAGCGCTTGCCGATCACGCGTGGCGACGAGGATCGACACCGGCACGGTGACCAGCGCGATCAGCGCGAGCAGCGGCGAGATCCAGAACATCATCGCCGAGCACGCCGATGATCGTCAGCAGCGAGGTGACCAGCTGGCTCAGCGTCTGCTGCAGGGTCTGGCGATGTTGTCGGTGTCGTTGGTGGCGCGGCTGAGCACCTCGCCGCGCGGCTGCTGGTCGAAGTAGCTCAGCGGCAGCCGGGACAGCTTCGTCCTCGACCTGCTCGCGCAGCCGGTAGACGGACCGCTGCACGATGAGCGTGGTGAGCCGGCCCTGCAGCACACCGAACAGCGACGGCGCCCAGGTAGACCACGAGCGACCCACAGCAGAATGTGGCACAGCCGCGTCGAAGTCGATGCCCTGGCCGGGGACGACGTCCATCCGCGGACGAGCATGTCGGCGAGGTTGTTCTCGCCCTGCGCGCGCAGCGCGGCGACCGCGTCGGCCTTGCTCGGTGCCCGGCCGGCATGCTGCGTGCCGATCACGCCGGCGAAGATGACGTCGGTCGCGTGGCCGAGCATCCTCGGGCCCGATCACCGACAGGACGACGCTGGCGACGCCGAGGGCGAGCACGCCGCCGACGATCAGCGCGCTCCGGGCGCAGCATGCCGAGCAGCCGCTTGGCTGGAGCCCTTGAAGTCCAGCAGCTTCTCGGCCGGCGGCATCCCGCCGCCCATCATCATGCGTCCGCGGCCCGAAGGTCCGGCCTGTCGGCGGCCGCCGGGCGGCAGTCGGGTCGTCGCGCGCTCATGCGCGCCTCCTGCTCGGTGAGCTGGGACAGCACGATCTCCCGGTACGTCGGGTTGTCGTCCATCAGTTCGCTGGTGCGTGCCGGTGCCGACCACCCGGCCCTCGTCGAGCACGACGATCCGGTCGGCGTCGCGGATGGTGCTGACCCGCTGGGCGACGATGACCACGGTCGCGTCGGCGATCTCGGCGCGTCAGCGCGGCCCGCAGCGCGGCGTCGGTCGCGTAGTCGAGCGCGGAGAACGAGTCGTCGAACAGGTAGATCTCCGGCCGCGCGCACCAGCGCCCGGGCGATCGCGAGCCGCTGCCGCTGGCCGCCGGAGACGTTGGTGCCGCCCTGGCGCGATCGGCGCGTCGAGGCCGCTCGGGCATCTGCCTCGACGAAGTCCGGGCCTGCGCGACCTCCAGCGCCTGCCACAGCTCCTCGTCGGTCGCGTCCGGCTTGCCGTACCGCAGGTTGGAGGCGACCGTGCCGGAGAACAGGTACGGCTTCTGCGGCACGCAGCCCGACCGTGCGCGGCGAGCAGCGCCGGGTCGAGGTCGCGCACGTCGACGCCGTCGACCAGCACCGCGCCGCCGGTGGCGTCGAACAGCCGCGGGACCAGGTTGAGCAGGGTGGTCTTGCCGCTGCCGGTGCTGCCGATGACCGCGGTCGTCTCGCCGCGGCCGGGCGACCAGGTTGATGCCGCACAGCACCGGCTCCTCGGCGCCCGGGTAGCGGAAGCTCGACGTCGCGCAGCTCCAGGTCGCCGTGCCGGCGACAGGGTCGTGACCGGCGTCGGCCGGCGGCACGACGCTGGACTCGGTGTCGAGGACCTCCTCGATGCGCTCGGCGCAGACCTCGGCCCGCGGGATCATCATGAACATGAAGGTCGCCATCATGACCGACATCAGGATCTGCATCAGGTAGCTGAGGAACGCGGTCAGCGCGCCGATCTGCATGCCGCCGCTGTCGATGCGGTGCGCGCCGAACCAGAGCACGGCGACGCTGGACGAGCGTTCACGACCAGCATCACGATCGGGAACATCAGCGCCATCAGCCGGCCGACCCGCGAGCGAGACGTCGGTCAGCTCGGTCGTTGGCCTCGGCGAAGCGGTCCTGCTCGCGCTCGTCGCGGACGAACGCGCGGATCACCCGGATGCCGGTGATCTGCTCGCGCATCACCCGGTTGACCGTGTCGATGCGCACCTGCATGGTGCGGAACAGCGGCCGCATCCGCGACGATGATCAGGCCGATCGACCAGGATCAGGACCGGCACGACGACCAGCAGCAGCGCCGGACAGCGGCACGTCCTGGTCGAGCGCCAGGATGATGCCGCCGACGCACATGATCGGCGCCGAGACCATCAGCGTGAAGGTCATCAGCACCAGCATCTGGACCTGCTGGACGTCGTTGGTGGTGCGGGTGATCAGCGACGGCGCGCCGAACTGGCCGACCTCGCGGGCGGAGAAGTACTGCACCCGGTCGAAGATCGCCGGCGCGCATGTCGCGGCCGAGCGCCATCGCGGTGCGGGCGCCGAAGTAGACGGCGCGCGATCGGCGCAGACGATCTGCACCAGCGGTGACGGCGAGCATGACGCCGCCGATGCCGCATGATGTAGCCGGTGTCGCCCTTGACCACGCCGTTGTCGATGATGTCGGCGTTGAGCGTCGGCAGGTAGAGCGTGGCGAGCGTCTGCACGAACTGCAGCAGCACGACGAGGGCGATCGGGTTTCGGTACGGTCGCAGGTAGGTGCGGAGCAGTCGGATCAACATCTGTGATGGCTCCCCGTGTGTGACGTTCTTCTCGGATAAGCAGGCCGTGGAGCAGCACGGCGACCAACTCTTCACTGGAGATTCGTTCGCCGCCACCGAATTCGTCCCGCACGGCGGCGAAGGCGAGGGACATCAACAGCCGCGCGGCCGTGGCCGGGCTGCTGCGTAGCCGCTCCCGGTCGTGCTCGATGAGCTCGGCCAGAGCCTCCTGCACGGCCCGGCGGCCCTCGAGCGTCTTGGCGAACACCTCGTTGGCCGCGTCTCCGGGCAGCGACCGGGCCAGCCAGAGCAGCGGCCCGTTGGTCGTGAATCGCTCCAGCAACAGGTCGGCCGCCGCCACCAGGCGCGGTTCCAGCGAAGGGATGTTGCGCAACCGGCGCTATCTCGTCCCGCAGCCGTGTCGGCGTCGAAAACGGCCAGGATCGACGACACGAACAGCGACGTCTTGTCCGGGAAGACGCCGAAGATCGTGCCCTCGGCGACCCCGGCCGCCTCGGCGATCTGGCGCGTCGTCACGCCGACGCCAAACTCGCGCAAAAGCGGCAAGGTCACCGCGATGAGGGCGTTGCGCCGGTCCTCCGGCGACATGGCCGGCACCCGGCGCCGGCGAGCGGGCTGCTCGGCATTCGGTTGCACCTCGTCAGCGTACTGAGCGAGCACTCACTCATGCAAACACTTTCGACGATCTACGCTCGTGGCTGAACCGTCGACATCCGCTCGTCGGCGACGGTCCACAGTAGACGCGGTCCGGTCATCGTGGCTCGCCAAGGGGCCGAAGATCGACCAGCCCGGCGCCGGTGCCGCCGATGCCGAAGTCAAGGCCGCAACGGAGGGCGCTCCGGCTCTAGGCTGAGCCGGTGAACGCCGCCGCCCTGCTGTCCCAGGTGGACACGCTGCCCTTCCGCCTGCGCCTGCGGGTCCTCGCCGAGCAGGCCCGCACGCTGCCCGCCACCGGCCCGCTGCCACCGCTGCTGGTCAGGTTGCTCGAAGGCGACCGCTCGCAGCGGGAGATGGCACTGTTCATGGCCACCGTGGCCGGCCGGTCGGACGTGGTCCGCGCCTCGCTGCAGGATCCCGACCACGGCATCCGCAGCCTCGCGCTCGGCACGTGGGTGCGCACGGCGCTCTCCGACGCCGCGCCGACGGCGCTCGCCCTCCTGGCCGACGCGCCGGCCGAGACACGGCAACGGCTCTACCGGCTGATCCGCGCGTACGGCCGCACCGACCTCGCCGAGGAGCTGATCGACGACGTGCGCGCCCGCTTCAGCGACGCGGAGGCGGCCCGGCTCCTGGCCAGCTGCGGCGCCGGTACGGTCGAGCGGCTCCTCGCCGACCTGGGCCACGCGGTCGGCTGGTCCGGCCTGGCCGCGCGCCATCCCGACGCCCTCCTGCGCGAGGCGACCCGCCAGCTCGCCGAGCTCAACCTGCCGGGCCGGATCGCCTGGTGGTCCCGCTTCGCCTAGGGCGTCCTGCTGGCCGGCGCCGCCCGGCCGCGCGAGGCGCTCGTGCTTCTGGAGACCTACGCACCGGCCACCCATTGCCCGGTGACCTACGCCGGTACGGGGTTCTGGCGCAGGTCGACGCGTACCGCGTCCAGCGGCTGCTCACCACCAGAGGGCGAGCGGCATGGCTCGCGCGGACGCGGCTGCCCCGGGCCCTGCTCGAGCGGCTGGCGGTGCTGCCCACGGAGGCGCTCGAGCCGCTCGCCCGGCGGCTTCGCGACAGCGAGCCCCAGCTCGTGGCGCTGCTCCGCACGGTCGCACCCTGGCGGCGGGGCGCGCTGTACGACCGGGCGACGTCCGATGTGGACACGTCGCGCACCGAGCTCGGCGACGCGCTCCTCAGAGTGCTGCCGCGGGAGCGTCGCATCGCCGAGGTCCGCCGGATGCTGGCTCTCGGCGACGTTGTCGACGACGAGGGCCGGACGCTGCGCTACACGTCGTACCTGCCATGGGAGGAGGCGGAGCCGGCGCTGATCGCCGCCGTCCACCGGGCCGGCGCCGACGGGCGCGCGGTCGGCTACGAATCGCTCATCGCCTGCGCCGACCACAGTGGACAGCCGGCCACGCTCACCCTCGCCGCCCAGCACCTGCTGCGCACCAAGAACGAGCAGGACCCGGTGCGCTCGCGGATGCTGGCCGCGCTGGCGCGGTGCCGGCCCGCGCTCTTCGAACCGGCGGTCGCCCCGGTGCTCGAACGGTTGACGATCGACGCCTCGGACGCCCGCGACGTCTCGTACCAGACGAACACGGCCCTGAGCACCCTGGCCGTCACCATGCTGCGTGAGCACCACGGCGAGCCGGCCCTGCTGCGCTGGGCGACGAGCACCTTCGAGCGGGTGTTCAGCGGCAACCGCTTCCCGCAACTGGGCCGGCTCGACCAGCAATTGCGCCGCGGGCAGGAGGCCGAGGTCTTCGCGGCCGTCCGCGAGTGGGTCGTCGACGGCATGAAGCGCGGCCAGTACGAGCCGCTCTTCGGGGTCACCCGCGGTCTGCACAAGCGGGCCTGGCGGCTGCCGGAGCTGCAGGGCATGCTCGATCGCACGATCCGCTCCGGCAACGTGGCGTGGACCGTGCGGACCGCGATCGAGCTGTGGCTGGCCGACCCGGCGACCCGCGACGAGCGCGTCGAGGAGGTGCTGAAGCGGGAGCCGTCGGCCGTGGCCATCCCCGCGGTGTGGCAGGCGATCAGCAATCGCCGGACCGACCTGCTCGATCGGGCGCTCAAACGGCCGAAGGGCCGGTTCATCCAGTCGAACGTGCGCTGGGTCCCGCCCCGCGCCCAGCACCTGCGCCGGTGGGTGCCGCGCCAGCAGTACGCGTACGCCGATCTGCACGCCGCGGTCGCCGCCGACGAACGGGCGCAGACCTGGGCGCGGATCTCGTCGATCGCCAGCGCCGCCCGGGTACCCGAGGTGGGCTGGGGCATCGCGACGCGCTACCTCAACGCACCGGACGTCCACCTGGTCGAGGCAGCGCTCGGCGCGCTGCCCTGGACCGATCGAACCGCCGAGGCGCTGCCGCTGCTGCTCACGTACGTCGACGGGGACCGCGCCCGGGTCGCCGTCTACGCGGCCACGCGGGCCAGCCGCTTCGTCCCGCCCAGCCTGTTGCGCCGGGAACTGCGCCTGAACGGCAAGGTGACCGCGCGCAAGGAGGCCGCCCGGCTGCTGGCCCAACTGGCCGTGCCCGGTGCCGCCGAGGTTCTCGTGGACGCCTGGCGCTCGACGGACCAGCACCGCGACGTCCGCGCCGCGATCGTGTCGGCCGCCCGCCAGCGGCTGGACAACGAAGGCATGTGGCCGATCCTCGTCGACGCGCCCGACGGCAGCCGCGAGGAGGGCCTCGCGCTCCTCGCCACCCATCCGCTCGATACGGCCGAGCGGCTTCGGAGCCGGTACGCGGAGCTGATCGCGCGCACCAGCCGCCGCGCCGACGACAACGTGCTGGCCGCCGCGGCCTGGCGGGCGTTTCCCGACTGGGCCCAGTGGACACCCGACCCGACCGGCGAGATCGTCGCGCGCCTGACCGACCTCGACGACCGGAGTGTGTGGCGGTCGGTCGTACCCGCGCTCGTCGCGCTGGTCCGGGCCGAGAGCGGTGGACGGGCCCTCGTCGCCGCCGTCGAGGCGCTCGCCGACCTCGACCTGCGCGACCCGACACGGCTCGATCCGGAACGCGACCGGCCGGCCCGCCGCCGCCTCGACGACGTCGTCACGGCGATCACCCGCTGGTCCGCGACGGCCGGTCCCGACGCCGATCGCACCGCGCTCCGCGACGCCGGCCGGGCGCTGGCGCAGCGGCCGACCTTCGTGCCGCAAGGCGCGATGCTGCTCGGGGAGACGGCGGTCGCGGTCGCCTACACGGGCTCGCCGGCCCAGGTCGCGGACGCCTTCGACGAGGTCGCCTTGCTGCTCGCCGACCAGCCGATCGCCGCGTCACGGGTCGCCGACGCCTTGTCCGCCGGGGTCGCCGACAACACCGCGATCAACCCCGAATTGGTACTGTCCGCCGCCGCGCTCCTGGCGTCGCACGAAGACGTTCCGCGCGGCCTGTTCGCCTTGGCCCTCCTGTCGACCGGCCGGTCGCTCGGCTGGCCCGAGCCGTGGAAGGTCGTGCTCCGCCGCCTCCGCGATCACGCGGCGGCGGACGTGCGCACCAAAGCCCTCGAGGTCACCACTTCCGGCAAGTAGTGCCCTCGCAGCCCATCGGAGGCCACTCCTTCCGGGAAGTAGTGGCCTCGCGGGAGGTGGTGGCCAAGGGGCCGTCCGTGGCCACTACTTCCGGCAAGTAGTGGCCTCGCACCCCCTCCGTGGCCACCACTTCCGGGGAAGTGTGGCCTCCGCGATGGCGGAGGAGCGGGGCGGCGGTCAGCCCGATGCCGCCGAGCACCGCGAGGGCACCGAGCACCTGGGCGATGCCGGCCGGGTCGCCGAAGATCATGAACCCGGCGAGGGCGCCGACCAACGGCTCCAGGTTGAGGAACGCGCCAGCGACCTCCGGAGCGACCCGCGCCTGGCCATACGCGAGGAGCGTGAACGGCACCAGCGTCCCGCCGAGGACGAGCGCGACGACAGTCAGCACCGGCACGATGCCGCTCGGGGCGGACACGGGCGCGTCCAGCCACAGCGCGAGCGGCAAGGCGACGACCGCACCGGCCGCGAACTGCACGGCGGTGACCGCCATCGGGTCCCGGCCGGCGAGCATGCCGGGCTGGGCGGCGACGAACGCGGCGCACAGCCCCACCGAGGCGAGCACGAGGCCGTCACCGGTCAGGGTCGCGCTGCCACCGCCGCCGGTCGCGACCACCGCCACGCCGGCCGTGGCGACGGCGAAGCCGGTCCAGGACAGTGCGCTGATACGGCTCTTGCCCGACGCGGCGGCGATCACCGCGACCAGGATCGGGATCGACGCGTTGAGCAGCGCGCCGTGGCTGACCGAGGTACGGGCCACGCCCGCGTTCTGCACCACCAGTACGACGCCGAAGCCGGCCGCCCCCCAGCCGAGGATCGCCGGGGTGAACGCCGCCCGCAGGTGGCGCCGAGCCGGGATCGCGAGCAGCAGCGCCGCGATGGCGAACCGTACGACGACGAGCCAACCCGGGCCCAGCCAGCCGAGTGCGACCTTGGTCAACGGCACGGTGGTACCCCACAGCACGCCGGCTGTGGTCAAGGCGACGAGAGCGAAGTTCCGAGTGTTGCGCATACGGCAATCGTCCACATCTGTGGTGCAGGATTTGACTGTCTGACCTCCCGTACCGAATATTATTTGGTCTTATGGCAGTTGCGCTTGATGAAGTTGATGTCCAGATCCTCGCCGAGCTGCAGGCCGACGCCGACCGGACCAACGTCGACCTGGCCCGCCTGATCGGGCTGTCCCCGGCGGCGACCCTGCATCGCGTGCGCCGGCTCAAGGAGTCGGGGATCATCCGGCAGGTGGTCGCCCGGCTCGACCCGATGGCGGCCGGCTTTCCGCTGCAGGTCTACCTGGCGGTGACGCTCTCCCGGCACGACCCGCGCTCGAGCGCCGCGTTCGAGGCGGCGGTGCGGGCCATGCCCCAGGTGATCGCCGCGGACTACGTCGCGGGTGAGACCGACGCGATCCTGCTCGTGGTCGCGCGGGACGTCTCCGACCTGCAGCAGGTGCTCACGCGGCTGGCGGTGCGGGGCGGTCAGCGGCTGATCTCGTACCTGCGGCTACAGGAGATCAAGCCGACGTCCCCCCTGCCGATCTTCAGCGGGGCACACCCGTAGCGGCTCCCCGCGCGGATCTTGCCGGATTCTGCGATCATCGTCGCGTGACCCGCCTGTTCACCCGCTCGGACCTCGTGATCGTCGGCGGCAGCGCGCTCGCGATCCTCCTGGCCGGCATCGCCCACTACGCCGGCGGCGCCGGCGGTCCTCACGTTCGCCGTCGCGGCGGTCGCCGTCGCCATGCTCGCCTCGCTCGTCGGGCGCAGCGTCGAGCAGCTCGGCGACCGGTTCGGCGCCGGCGCCACCGGGGTGCTGCAGAGCGCGCTGGGCAACCTGCCCGAGCTGTTCATCGGCTTCTTCGCGCTCCAGGCCGGCCTGCTCGCGGTCGTGCAGGCGGCCATCATCGGCTCGATCCTGTCCAACATCCTGCTCGTGCTCGGACTGTCCTTCGTGGTCGGCGGGCTGCAAGCACGGCGTGCAGCGGTTCAGCTCCGAGCGGGCGCGAACGACCGCGGTCCTGATGCTCCTGGCCACCGCCGCGCTCGTGCTGCCCAGCCTCGCGTCGTACGTGCACACGCCGGCCGCCGCGCACGAGAACGCCGCTCTCGGTGTTCGTGTCGATCGTCCTGCTCCTGGTGTTCGCCCTGTCGCTGCCGGCCGTCGCTAAGCGCAGCGCCGGGGCGTCGACGGACAGCCGCGACCGAGCCCGCGCGTGCACGAGGCACCGCGGTGGCCGCTCTGGCTGGCGGTCGGCATGCTCGCCGCGGCCAGCGTCGCCGCCGCGCTGGTCTCCGACTGGTTCGTCAGCGCGCTGGAACCGGCCATCGACGCGCTCGGCATCTCGCAGGCGTTCGCCGGCCTGGTGATCGTGGCGATCGCCGGCAACGCGGTCGAGAACGTGGTCGGCATCCAGCTCGCGTACCGGAACCAGGCCGACTACGCGCTCAGCGTGATCATCAACAGCCCGGTGCAGATCGCGCTCGTCCTCGCACCGACCCTGGTGCTGCTGAGCCTCCTCACCGCGACCACGCTGACGCTCGTCTTCGCGCCGATGCTGGTCATGGCGGTCGCGATCACCGTGATCGTGGTGGCGTTCATCGTCTTCGACGGCGAGTCCAACTGGCTGGAGGGGGCGACGCTGATCGCCCTGTACGGCATCATCGCGGCCGTATTCTGGTGGGGTTAGAACTGGGAAGAGGTGCCGTATGCGTGACCTGAGTCCCCGCCCG
The DNA here is from genome assembly GCA_963816625.1 of uncultured Actinomycetota bacterium. Taxonomy (GTDB): domain Bacteria; phylum Actinomycetota; class Actinomycetes; order Mycobacteriales; family Micromonosporaceae; genus Dactylosporangium. The sequence continues at coordinate 203,486 of CAWFLC010000001.1, forward strand.
GGTGACCTGGAACCGATCGAAACCGCCTCGCGCGACGAGTTGACGGCGCTCCAGCTCAAACGCCTGCAGTGGACCTTGCACCACGCCTACGAGAACGTGCCGCACTACCGGGACGCCTTCGACCGGGCCGGCGTGCACCCCGACGACTGCCACGACCTCGGCGACCTGGCGCGCTTCCCGTTCACCAGCAAAGCCGACCTGCGCGAGCAGTACCCGTTCGGGATGTTCGCCGTGCCGCGCGAGCAGGTCGTCCGGGTCCACGCGTCGTCCGGGACGACCGGCCGCCCGACCGTGGTCGGCTACACCCGGCAGGACATCGACACCTGGGCCGACGTGATGGCCCGCTCGATCCGCGCCTCCGGCGGCCGGCCCGGCGACATCGTCCACGTCGCCTACGGCTACGGGCTGTTCACCGGCGGCCTCGGCGCGCACTACGGGGCCGAACGGCTCGGCTGCACCGTCATACCCGTCTCCGGCGGCATGACCGAGCGCCAGGTGATGCTGATCCGCGACTTCCAGCCGAGCATCATCATGGTCACCCCGTCCTACATGCTCGCGATCGTCGACGAGATGCGCCGCCAGGGCATCGACCCGGCGTCGACCTCGCTGCAGGTCGGCATCTTCGGGGCCGAGCCGTGGACCAATGACATGCGTGCCGAGATGGAGGCCAGCCTCGACATGCACGCCGTGGACATCTACGGGCTGTCCGAGGTGATGGGCCCCGGTGTGGCCAACGAGTGTGTCGAGACCAAGGACGGCCTACACGTCTGGGAGGACCACTTCTACCCGGAGATCGTCGACCCGCTCACCGGCGCACCCGTGCCGGCCGGAGAGACCGGAGAGCTGGTCTTCACCTCGCTCACCAAAGAGGCGATGCCGGTCATTCGCTACCGGACGAGAGACCTCACCCGGCTCCTGCCCGGCACCGCACGCACCATGCGTCGCATGGAGAAGGTGACCGGCCGCACCGACGACATGATGATCGTCCGCGGGGTCAACGTGTTCCCGACCCAGATCGAAGAGTTGATCCTGCGCACCGGTTCTCTTTCACCCCATTTTCAATGTGTACTGGGAAGAGCCGGTCGCCTGGACACTCTCACCGTCCGGGTCGAGCGGCGGCCCGACGTACCGATGGAGACCGCGCTGGTCGACGCGGCGACCGTCGAGGAGCAGGTCAAGAACACGATCGGGGTGACCGTCGCGGTGCACGTGCTGGACCCCGACTCAGTTGAACGCTCGATGGGGAAGATGAAGCGGATTGTCGATGAACGACAAGCTCGCTGAGTACCGGCGGAAACGAGATCCGAAGAAGACCCCGGAGCCGTTCTCCGGCGTCGAGCCGTCCGACCAGAGCCGGTTCGTCATCCACCAGCACCACGCCCGCAGCCTGCACTGGGACCTGCGCCTCGAGCACGACGGCGTCCTGGCGTCCTGGGCGGTCCCGCGCGGCCTCCCCCGCGATCCGGCCCGCAACCACCTCGCCGTGCACACCGAGGACCACCCCATGGAATACCTCGACTTCGCCGGCACCATCCCGGCCGGCGAGTACGGCGGGGGCAAGATGCTCGTCCACGACACCGGCACGTACGAGACCGAGAAGTGGCGCGACCGCGAGGTCATGATCGTGCTGCACGGCTCGAAGGTGTCCGGCCGGTACGTCCTGTTCCAGACGCACGGCAAGGACTGGATGATCCACCGGATGGATCCCCCGCCGGCCGGCTGGACCCCGATGCCGGCAGACGTCACGCCGGCCTCGGCCTCGACCGCCAAACGCCTGCCAGCCAAGGACGACGAGTGGGCGTTCGAACTGGAGTGGCCGGGCACCCGTTGGCTCGCCGCCGTCTCGGGCGGGCGGGCCGAGTTCGAGGTCCCGGAACTGCGCGGCCTCGGCGCCGCCCTCGCCCCGACCGAGTGCCTCCTCGACGGGGTGATCGTGTCGTTCCTGCCCGGCGAGGCCAAGCACTATTTCGCCTTCGACCTGCTCTGGCTGGACGGAAGGTCCACAATGGACCTGACCTACGCGGACCGGCGCGACCTGTTGCTGGGCCTCGACCTGAACGGCCCCAACTGGCAGACGCCGCCGCACTTCACCGGCGGCGGCCGGTTCGCCCTCGACACCGCCCGCGACCAGGGCCTGCCCGGCGTGATCGCCAAGCGCCTGGACTCGACGTACGCGAACCCAGGCTGGCGCCGGATCGCGGCGTCGCCTCGCAAGTAGTGCCTTCCGGCACCGTACGAGGCCACTACTTCCCCGAAGTAGTGGCTTCCCGCGCCGGTTGAGGGCACTACTTCCCCGAAGTAGTGCCCTCAGAAGCGGTTGAACGGCGGGATCGGCGGGGCGATCGCGGACATCAGCTGGAGCACGATGAGCGCGGCCATGCTCACGTACGTGTTGATCACACAGAGCGCCATCGCGATGGCGTAGCAGACCTGGTAGAAGACCACGCGCCGGCGCAGCGCCCGGAGCACGGCGTCCGTCGCCTCCGGCTTCAGCAGACCCGCTCGTTGCGCGTGGCGGAGGCTGGCCAGCAGGACGAGGCCGAGGAGGAGCAGGTTCAGCCAGTACAGGATGAACGGGATGCGGTAGGTGACGTACTCGGAGAGCAGGCCGGTCGAGAACGGCATGAGCGAGACGACCGCCAGGAACGCGATGTGGATCCAGGTCAGGTGCCGGTCGGTCCGGGCGAAGTGGTTGAACTGGGTCTGCTGCCCGATCCAGAAGATGCCCAGCGTCATGAAGCTGATGACGTACGGCAGGAAGTGCGGGCCGACCTCCGACAGCGCTTCCCAGACTTCGCGCTCGGAGGCCCACATGCCGTCGGACCACAGCGGGTGTTCGCCGTGGTGCAGTTCCCGCACCGGTACGCGCAGGTCGAGCACCAGCAGGGTCATGGCGACCGCGAAGATGCCGTCGCTCAACGCGGCGAGACGCTCGAGGCTCTGGCCGGCGATGCGCGGGTAGGACGTGGTCATCGGCACAACCTACGGCACCGACCGGCCGAGTCGATCACCGCCGAGCCAGCCACAACTCCGGGCAAGCAGTGCCCTCAGCCGGCCCGCGAGGCCACAACTTCTCCGGATGTAGTGCCCTCGGGCACCCCGGGTTGCCACAACTTCGGGGAAGTAGTGCCCTCGGGGACCCCGGGTTGCCACTACTTCCCCGGAGTAGTGGCCTCGGGTGGGGCGGGTGGCCACTACATCCGGAGAAGTTGTGGCCTCGCGGCGCGGGTGGTCGACGACGCTTAGAGTGGGCGCGATGCAGCCGAGCCAACTCTTCGCCGCGCTCGCCGACCTGGCCCCGGCCAGCGGCGAGCAGGTGCTCGACGTGGCCAAGGGCGGCCAGCCGTTCGCCTGGCTGACCGACCCGGACCGGCTGCCCCGCAACCAGACCGTCGACCGGCTCGCCGCGCTCGACGCCCTGCACAGCGAGGAGCGGGTGCTGCGCCGCGGCTGGGCCTGGCTGCTCGGCACGACCGAGATCGACGGCACCCGGCGCAAGGTCCGGCTGCCGCTGCTCGTCCAGCCGGTCCGGATCGAGCGCGGCGCTGCGCAGCCGGCTGGTGCCGGCCGGCGACCTCGAGCTGACCCCGCTGGTCACCGATCGCGTGGCTCGCCGCCTCGCTCGAGGCGGCGCCCGGCCTCGGCGCGACCGGGCTGGCTGGCCGCGACCGGCACGGCCGCCTGGATCACCGCCGCGGCCGAGGCGGCCGGCCTGCCGGTCGGCCCGGGTGATGCCGGCCAGCGGCGAAGGCGCCAAGGGCCCGACGACGAGCTGGTCGGCTACGCCGCCGCCGCGCTGTTCGTGGCCCGCGACGTCACCTCGGTCGGGCTGCGCGACACGCTGCTGAACTGGTCGACCCGGCCGGGTCTGGAGGCGACCGCGCTGGCCACGTCTACGGCGCGACGTCGGCGGCCGCCCGCGAGCGCCGAGACCGAGCCGGTCCGCTCGCCGCTGCCGCTCAACGCGGCCCAGCGCGAGGTCGTCCGCCGGACGCGGCGGGAGCCGGTCGTCGTGGTGTCCGGGCCGCCGGGCAACGGCAAGAGCCACGCGGTCGTCGCGGCCGCCCTCGACACGGTGGACCGCGGCGGCTCGGTGCTGGTCGCCACCCAGTCCGGCTACGCCGCCGAGGTGCTCGGCGCGCTGCTCGCCCGCTACCCCGGCCCGGTGCCGGTGCTGTTCGGCGACGCCGAGCGCCGCGACGCGATCGCCACCGAGCTCGGCCGAGGGCGCCGCGGCCGGGTCGACAGCAGCAGCTCGAGCCTCGACGAGGACGCGGTCGGGCGGCCGAGGCCAAGGTCGACGACATCGTCAGCGGCCTCGACGCCGCGCTCACGCTGGAGCGGCAGGCCGACGAGCTGGCCACCTGGGCGCCGCTGCTGGCCGGGCTGCGGGTCGACGTGCCGCAACGCCTTCGAGCCCGGCTTCGACCTGCCGACCGCCGCAGCGGCTGGTCGCACGGGCCACGGCCGGCGACCGCCGTGGCTGGTGGTCCAGGCTCCGGACACGGTGCGCGCTCCGCGGACGCCGTTGCGCGCACCGGCTGCGGCGCGGCGGCGACCGTACCGCTGGAGCGGCTGCGGGCCGGGCTCGAGGCGGCCCGCGCGGTGGCGGCCGCGGCCCGGCTGGCCAGCACCGGCGGCACCGACCTCGGCGACGCCGTGGGCCGGCCTGGTCGCGGCCGACGAGGCCCTGGCCGAGCGCGGTCGGCACCGCGATGCGGCACCGGGCGACCAGCGCCCGGCGGTGGAGCGCCGACGCCCGGCGCAGCGCCGCCGCGCTGGCCACCGCCCTGCGGGCCGGGCGCAACCGGCGCCGGGAGGCGCTGGCCGCACTCGACGGCGCCGCGCTGGTCCGCGCGCTGCCGCTGTGGGTCGGCACCGTCGCCGACGTCGAGGACCTGCTGCCGGCCACGCCCGGGCCTGTTCGACCTGGTGATCCTCGACGAGGCGGCGCACATCGACCAGATCCGCGCGGCGCCGGTGCTGGCCCGGGCCAAGCGCGCGCTGGTCGTCGGCGACGCCGCGCCAGCTGCGGTTCGTCTCGTTCGTGGCCGACGTCGACGTCGCGGCGACCCTGGCCCGGCACGGGCTGGACCGGCTACGCCGACCGGCTCGACGTGCGCCGCAGCAGCGCCTTCGACGTGGCCACCGGGGCGGCGCCGGTCACCTACCTGGAGGAGCACTACCGGTCGCGTGCCGCACCTCATCGAGTTCTCGGCCAAGCGCTTCTACGGCGACCGGATCGCGCTGGTCACCCGGCACCCGCGCGACGAGACGGCCGACGTCATCGACGTCCGCGGGTCGCGGCGCGCCGCTGGCCGACGGCGTGAACCGGGCCGAGGTCGACGCGGTGCTGCGCCGCAGGTACGAGCGGCGCTGGCCGGCGCACGGACGGCCGGCGGCATCGGGGTCGTCACGCCGTTTCGCGGGCCAGGCCGACGCGCTCGAGGCGGCGCTGCTCGACGCGTTCTCGGTCGACGAGATCGAGCGGCTCGGGCTGCGGGTCGGCACCGTGCACGCGTTCCAGGGCAGCGAGGCCGACACCGTGGTCGCGTCGCTCGGCCTGGTCGAGGACGACTCGCCGGCCCGGCAACGGTTCGTGGCCGACGCCAACCTGTTCAACGTGCTGGTCACCCGGGCCCGCCAGCGGATGCTGGTGGTGACCTCGCTCGTGGACGGGACGCCGGCATCGTCGGCGACTACCTCGCCTACAGCGCCGGCGCCGCCGGCCGGTGCAGCCGTCCGCTGGGCGACGCGCGGACGACTGGGCCGCCCGGCTCGGCCGGGAGCTGGCCGCGAGCGGCCTGACCGTCCGGGCGGACTATCCGGTCGGGCGCTGGACGGTCGACCTGTGCGTCGAGGAGATCGGGCTGATCTGCCGCACCGCACCCGGACGGCACCGGCCGCCCACGTCGAGCGGCAGCGGACGCTGCTGCGGGCCGGCTGGACGCTGCGCGACGCGTTCGCCAGCCGCTGGGGCGACGACGCCACGCGCGCCGCGCTGGAGCTGGCAAGCGACCTCAAACCGGGGCGGCCGAGCGTCCTCAAGACCGACCTTACGGACCCGAAGGACTGATGATGCCGCGCGCGATCGCGGCGGTCACCGCGGCAGTACGATCGTTGACGCCCAGCTTCGCGAACGCCCGCAGCAGGTGGGTCTTGACGGTCGCCTCGCCGATGAACAGCTCCTTGCCGATCTCCACATTGGACAGTCCCCGGCCGACCAGCTTGAGCACCTGCACCTCCCGGGGCGTCAACTGTTCCACGACCGGGGCGCGCATCCGGGTGACCAGCCGGGCCGCCACCGGCGGGGCGAGGACGCTCTCCCCACGGGAGGCCGCCCGGATCGCGTCGATCAGCACCGCGACCGGCGTGTCCTTGAGCAGATAGCCGGTCGCCCCGGCCTCGATGGCGCGCAGGATGTCGGCGTCCGTGTCGTACGTGGTCAGCACCAGCACCCGCACCTCGGGGAACCGCTCGACGATCCGAGCGGTCGCGGCGACCCCGTCGGTGCCGGGCATCCGCAGATCCATCAGTACGACGTCGGGGCGCAGCGCGCCGGCCAGGACGAGCGCCTCGTCACCCGAGCCGGCCTCGCCGACGACGCGCAGGTCGTCGGCCGCCTCGAGCATGCCGCGCAGGCCGACCCGCACCACCGGGTGGTCGTCGACGAGCACAATGTTGATCATCCAGCACCCCCGGCCGCGCCACTGGAAGCCGCGCCTCCGGCGCGCCCCCCGAACGCGCGCCCCATCCTGATCACGAGGCGGCGCCTTCCGGCAGGCTGACGCGGACCGTCGTACCGGTGCCGGGCTTCGACTGCACGGTCGCCGTCCCGCCGTACGCGGCGGCCCGGTTGCGCAGGCCCGGCAACCCGTACCCCTCCTGGACCGTTGACGGGTCGAACCCGCGGCCGTCGTCGATGATCGTGATCTCGCCACCGACGTACTCGATGCGGATCTTCGTGGCGTCGGCATGCCGCCGGATGTTGGTCAGCGCCTCCTGCGCCGCGCGCAACAGGACGACGTCGGCGCCCGGTCTCCTCGCCCCTGACCACGCCTCCGGCGTGCCCCCACCCCGGTGATCCGTATCCCGGACACCGTCGGCGGTCACCGCCACCGGTACGCCGGTGTCGCGCGTGTGCCGCTCGGCGAGCCGGCCCAGCGCCTCGACGAGGCCGTTGTCGGCCAGGTCCGGCGGGGTGAGTGCGGCGACGAGGGCCCGGGCCTCGGCGAGGTTCTCCCGGGCGGCCCGCTCGATGAGGTCGAGTTGCACAAGGACCCCGCCGGGGCTCTTCACCATGCCCACGCGCGCCGCCTGCGTCAGCATCAGGATGCTGGTAAAGCCCTGGGCGAGCGTGTCGTGGATCTCCGAGGCCAGCCGTTCCCGCTCGGCGTAGACGCCGGCCTCGTGCCGCTCGGCGGCCAGTTCGGCCCGGGTGCGCAGCAGTTCGGTGATCAGGTCCGCGCGCTGGCGGCTCTGCCTGATGATGCCATCGATGAAAACGCCGATGAGCACCGAGAACACCATCGGGGCGAGCACGTATACGCCCAGCATCGCCCAGGTCAGCGGGGTGAGCCCGGCATGGACGACGGTCCAGACCGCGATCTGCCCGTACAGGACGAGCATGACGATGATCCGGAGCCGCCAGACGTGGATCATGCTGAACAGCTGGGGGTTGAGCATGAAGAGCAGGTAGGCGGCGGCCATGGTGATCGCGTAGACGCCGTTGAGCAGGACGAAGACCCCGGCGAAGTAGAGCAGCGCGCGGCGCCCGTTCGGCTCGCGCAGCGCCGCCGCCCCGACCAGCGCGTACCAGCCCAGTACGGCGGCAAGCAACGCCAGCACGGTCACGCGCTGCCGGGTGCCCTCCACGTCGACGAAGGCATAGGCGCTGACCAACACCACCGAGGCGGCCGACATGAGATGCCAGCCGGCCCGGTAGCGCTGCCAGAAGTCGACATCCGGTCGGGAAGACGGCTCGGTCAACGGTCATCCCTTGCTGTCCAGCGGAACGTCAACAGGCACAACACGAGCCCGATCACCACCCAGAGGCCGAGGACGATCGCCACCTTGCCGAGTTCCCACGAGCCGCCGGCCTCCTGGGCCGCGAACGATTCGGGCAGGAACACCGAGCGCATACCCTGCGTCATCCACTTCAACGGGAACAGCGCGGCGATCTGCTGCATCCACTGCGGCAGTGCGGTGTAGACGAAGAACACGCCGGAGATGAACTGCAGGATCAAGGCCACCGGCGTCACTACCGCCGGCGCCCGCCGGCCTTCACGCGGAATGGAGGAGAATGCGATGCCGCACAGCGTGCACGAGAGAACGCCGAGGAACGTGACCCAGGTCAGCGTCCACCATTTTTCGGCCGTACTCGGCAGGTTGACGCCGAAGAACAGAGTGCCGATGAGCAGGACGGACGCCGTGCTGATCAGGCCCACCACGTACACCATGATGAATTTGCCGATGAAATAGGCGGACGGCGGCATCGGCGATCCCGCGAGACGCTTGAGCACCCCCCGGTCGCGCTCGATCGGGATCTGGATCGCCAGGGTCTGGAATGCGTTGGTCAACTGGGCGGCGGCGATCATGCCGGCGACGAAGTATTGCGTGATACGTCACGCCCGGCGCGATCGTCTGGTCGAAGATGGCGCCGAAGATGACGAGCAGGATGATCGGGAAGGCGAAGGAGAAGATGACCGACTCCCGCCCCCGCCAAAACTGCTTGAGTTCCAGTCCGCCCCGCAGCCAGCCGATGCGGGCCGGATTCGGGTGGAAGCGAACGGTCGCGGCGGTCATCGCGTTTCCTCACCAATCATCTTGAGATAGATGTCTTCCAGCGTCGGACGGCTGATCCGCAGTTCCGGGATTTCCCCCTGGTACTGGCGGGAAAGCGCGACCACGAATCCGGTCGGCGAGTCGGTCGGCTCCTCTTTGGGCCCGTCCTCGCCGAGCCAATGCACGGTGGCCTTCGCGGTGTTGCGCCCGCCGAGCCGCGACGGCGGCGCGACCTCGATGAGCTTGCCGCGCGCGATCACGCCGACCCGGTTGGCGAGGGCCTCGGCCTCGTCGAGGTAGTGCGTGGTCAGCAGGATCGTCGTGCCGACGGCGGCCAGGTCCCGCACCAGTTCCCAGAAGTCGCGCCGCGCGACCGGGTCGAACCCCGTGGTCGGCTCGTCGAGGAAGAGCACCTCCGGCCGGCCGATGATGCCGAGCGCGACGTCGAGGCGGCGCTGCAGGCCGCCGGAGAGCGTCTTGGCCTTGGCGTCGCGCCGGTCGCCGAGCCCGACCCGCTCGATCACCTTGGCCGGGTCGTCCGGCGATGGGTAGTAGTGCGCGAAGTGCCCGACCACCTCCTTGACCGTGAGCTCCTCGAACTCGCCGGTGTTCTGCAGCACGATGCCGATGCGGGCCCGCCAGTCGGCGTCGGCGTGCTGCGGATCCTTGTCGAGCACCCGTACCGCCCCGTCATCGCGGTGGCGGAACCCTTCGAGGATCTCGACCGTCGTGGTCTTGCCGGCCCCGTTCGGCCCCAGCAGGGCGAAGACCTCGCCCCGGTGGACCTCGAGGTCGACCCCGTCGACGGCGGCGGTCCCCCCGTACACCTTGCGCAGGCCACGAACCGTGATCGCGCTGTCGTCTGTCATACCGTCCATCGTGCCGGTACCCCCCGGTGCCCCAGCACAACGGGTCGGCCGACGGGCGAGTCCACCAGTCGGTGGACCCGCGCTAACGCTCGAGAGCGCGCTCATCGCCGATCTTGGACATCAACGGCTGCCCCAGCGACCGTTCGTGTCCAAGGTTCACAAGGCGGGCTTGGTCCCGCGGGCCTGGCAGCGCAGCGAAGCGGAGCGGTGTCTGGCGGGAGCAACGGTCGCGCACTCGACGGACCCGAGTCATGATCGGGAATGTCGGTGAACACCCCGTTTCGAGGTACCGGCAGGTTTAGGCGGTGAGGACCATAACGTGTTCGACCAGAGCGATGAGCACGTCCTTGACGGATCGGCGGTCGCGCGCGTCGCAGAGGACGACCGGGGCGTCCTTGTCCAGGTCCAAGGCCCGCCGTACCGCGTTGACGCTGTGCCGCTGGACGCCGTCGAAGCAGTTGACCGCGACCAGGAACGGGGTGCGCCGGCGCTCGAAGTAGTCCAGGGACGGAAAGCAGTCGGTGAGCCGGCGGGTGTCCGCCAGTACGACCGCGCCGAGCGCACCGAGGGCCAGTTCGTCCCAGAGGAACCAGAAGCGGTCCTGGCCCGGCGTACCGAAGAGGTAGAGCACGATCTCCTCGTTGATGCTGATCCGCCCGAAGTCCATCGCGACCGTGGTGGTGGTCTTGCGCTCGACGCCGGTGACATCGTCGACGTCCAGGCTGGCGTTGGTGAGGACCTCCTCCGTCTGCAGTGGACTGATCTCGCTCACCGCGCCGACCAGAGTGGTCTTGCCGACGCCGAAGCCGCCGGCGATCAGTATCTTGACCGCCGACGGCATGTGCTCAGAGGGCTCGGAGGCCATTGATAACCGCCTTGAGGACGCGTTCGTCGGGTCGTCCGGCGCCGTCGGGTTCGTTGATCGTGACGAGTCGTTGTTGCAGCAGGTCGCCGAGGAGCACGCGGACCACGCCGACCGCCAGGTCGAGGTGGCCGGCCAGTTCGGCGACGGAGATCGGCGTCGTCGCGCGGTCCAGGATGGCTTGGTGCTCCGGGAGGAGGAACATCCCGGTGGAGGTATCGGGGGCGGCGAGCACGAACGCCACCAGGTCGATCTGCGCGCCCTTCGACCGGCCGCCGGTGACCGCGTACGGCCGGACGACCGGCCCGGCGTCCGCATCAAGCCAGTCGTGCTCATCCTCGTCTATGCGGCGTTCGCTCCGCTCATCCTGGTTCATCGACGGTGACTCCCGGCCGGGACGGTGCCATCAGGTTCTGCCCCACGCGCGCGACGAGCATCGCCATCTCGTACGCGATCACGCCGATGTCGGCGTCGGACTCGCACAGTACGGCCAGGCACGCCCCCTTGCCGGCCGCCGTGACGAAGAGGAACGCGTGGTCCATCTCCACGATCGTCTGCCGGACGCCACCGCCCTTGAAATGCCGGCCGGCGCCCCGGGCGAGGCTCTGGAAGCCGGCCGCGACGGCCGACAGGTGCTCGGCGTCGTCGCGCGGCAGCCCGGCCGACGCGCCGATGAGCAGCCCGTCGGCGGAGAGCACGACAGCGTGCTGGGCCGGGGGTACGCGATCGACGAGGTCGTCCAGGAGCCAGTCCAACTTCACGAGGAGTCCTCGGGCGACTCGATCGACTCGGCATCCTGGCGGCCTCGCTGCAGGCCGGCCTGCAGCGAGGCCATCATGTCGCGCACCTCCTCCGGCGACCGGGGTGTCGGCTCGTCGTCGGGCGGGGGCACGACGAGGGGTCCGCTCTGGCGACGCCGTCGGGGCAGCCCGTCCTCGGTTGTCTCAAGGGAAGCCGTCGTCTCAAGGGAAGCGGACGGCGAGATCTGCAGTGGCGCGGGGGCGGCGGTCAGCGCCGGGGTCTTCTCGATCAGCGCCGGCGGCACGAGCACGACCGCGGTCACTCCCCCGTACGGCGAGACGCGCAGCGTCACCCGGATCCCGTGGCGCGCCGCGAGCAGTGAGACCACGAGCAGCCCGAGTTGCGCGCTGTTGCCCGGGTCGAAGTCCGGCGGGTGCTGCAACCGCTCGTTCGCTACCGAAAGGGCCTCGGCCGTCATCCCGAGGCCGCGGTCCTCGATCTCGACCGCGAACCCGTTGGGCACCAGTTCCCCGCTGATCCGCACCTGGGTGTGCGGCGGCGAGTACGACGTCGCGTTCTCGATGACCTCGGCCAGCAGGTGGATGACGTCGGCGACAGCCCGGCCGACCAGCGACGCCTGCGGGATGGTGAGCAGCTCGACCCGCGAGTAGTCCTCCACTTCGGACACCGCGCCCCGGATGACGTCGATCATCGGCACCGGGTTGCGCCAGCCCCGGCCGGGGGCCGCGCCGGCCAGGATCACCAGGTCCTCGGCGTGCCGGCGCATCCGGGTGGCCAGGTGGTCGATGCGGAAGAGGTCCTCGAGCTCGTCCGCCTCGGCCGAGCGCTCCATCTTGTCCAGCATGGACAGTTGCCGGTGCAGCAGGGTTTGGCTGCGGCGGGCGATGTTGAGGAACACCTCGTTGAGCCCGCGGCGCAGCCGCGCCTCCTGGACGGCCGACTGGACGGCGGTCCGCTGGACCGCGCCGAACGCCTTGCCGACCTCGCCGATCTCGTCGACACCGAACTCCAGCGGCGGCGTCTCGGCGTCCACGTCGACCTCGGCGCCGTCGCGCAGGCGCCGGACCACGCCGGGCAGCCGGACGTCGGCGAGGGACTGTGCGCTCTGCCGCAGGCCGGTGAGCCGCCGGACGATCGACCGGCCGATCCAGATGGTGAGCAGCGCCGAGAGGACCAAGGCGAGCAGCCCGAACACCGCGACGATGATCACCCGTACGAAGATGGCGGTGGCATGCGGTGTGGTGGCCACGACCAGCCGGGCGGCCGCGTCGAACTCGAACGTGCGCAGTTCCTCGTTGACGGTCGCGAACGTCGAGCGCCACACCACGACGTCGATCGGCAGCGCCTGATCCGGACGGGACGCCGACGCCAGCTTGTCTTCCAAGGAACGCAGGCGCACCACCGAGGTGCTCTTCATCAGCTGGTCGTAGGCGGCCTTGTCGGCGTCGACGAGTTGCCGGCCGACCTCGTTGTACACGTACCGGGCCGCGGCGATGATCGACATGAGCTGGGCCGGCTCGGCCGGGGCCAGCGCGCCGGCCGCGGCGGCCCCGTTGACCAGCGCATCCTCCTGGCTGGTCAGCTCGGCCGCCTGGCCGAGGATGATCAGCGTCGAGGTCGTACGGGTGAGCAGCGCATCCGTCGACGGCGAGCTGAAGACGCGAATCGTGGTGTCGATGATCGACGTGTAGAGGTCGAAGGTCGCCGCCCGGTCGAGCACGCCCCGGTCGATGTTCTGCCGCCCGTCGGTGAGCCGGGCGAGCGCGTTGACCGCCTCGCGAATGCGCTCCCGGCCCAGATCGTCGGTCGCGTTGCTCATCTCCTCGCCGGTCGCGCGGGTCTGGAAGTCGGCGGCGCTGGCGTCGGTCTTCGCCCGCTGGGCGTTCAGCGGCCGCGGGTCGGCGCGTTTGGTACCGACGAAGACCATCGACGCCGCGCGCTCCAGTTGCAGGTCGTTGATGACCGCGGCCGCGGGCAGGCTGGCCTGATCACGGTTGGTCCGCACGTCGAGCAGGTCGAGAGCCGGTCCGAGCAGCACGGCGGTGGCGAAAATCCACAGTACGAGAAGCGAGGCGAGCGGCGGGACGACGAGCAAGATGATCTTCGCACGGATCGACCAGTTCCGAATTCTCATCAGCACCTCGTCCAGGGCCTGAGCAGTGTCCCTTGCCGCGTCCTGGGCATGATACGGACACCAGGGCACGGACGTCACCGCTAAGGCAGTAACCCGGACGCAACGGTCAGTTGTATTCACCTGCCACAGCGGTCACTGATCATCCGAAGAGCCGAGTTCAACGCGCACTTCCGCGCCGCCGAGCGAGGATCGCCCGAACGACAGTGCACCGCCCGATTCGTCGGCGACTCGCCGCGCGATGTCCAACCCGAGCCCGGTCGACCCGGCCCCGCTCACCCCGCGTCGCAACCGCTCGGGATCGCCCAGCCCGGGCCCGGCGTCGCCCACGGCCAGCACCGCGCCGCCGGCCGCGCGTCGCTCCAGCCGAACGAAGAACCCGGCGCCGTCCGGCGTATGCGCGAAGACGTTGCCGAGGAGCGCGTCGACACAGTCGGCCAGCTCCGCCGGGGACACGGCCACGAGCAGGGGCCCGTCGGCGATCGACAGTGTCATGGGCCGTTCCTGATCTTCCGCCAGTACGGCCCAGAAGGCGGCACGCGCGGCCACGACTCGGGCCGCGTCGGCCACGGTCGGGACGGCATCGGCCGGACGGCGAGCGTTCTCGATGACGCCGGTGACCGCGCGGTCGAGGGCGCCTACGTGCGCCACGATGCGGGCGGCCTCCTCCGGGTCGTGCAGCCCCTCGGCATCCAGGCGGAGCGCGGTCAGCGGGGTGCGCATGCGGTGGGACAGGTCGGCGACCGACTCGCGCTCCTGGTCGAGCAGCTCGCGGATGCGCCCGGCAAGATGGTTGAGTGCCCGGGCGACGCCGCGTATCTCGGCGGGACCGGCCGGGGCGGCCCGCGCCGACAGGTCCCCGCCGGCCAGCCGGTGCGAGACGCCGGCCAGCTCGCGGATCGGCCGTACCAGGGTCACGGCGAGCCGGTCGGCCACGGCCACCCCGAGGCCGAGCAGCACCAACCCGAGCGCGGCCAGGGTGAGCCAGGCCCGCGTGACTCCGCTGGTCAGGTCGGCGGCCGGCACGAACGTACGGATCACCGCGGTACCGGCCGGTTTCTGCACCGCCACGACGATCTCCCGCCCGGCCGGGGCGGCGACCGAGAAGCTCCGCCCCCGCGCGGCCAACTCGACCGCGGCCGAACGGCCGGCCGGGGCGCCGATGGTCTCGCCGCCGGGCAGGTACACCGTGACCGGATGCGCGCCGAGCGCGTTGACCTGGTCGATGCTCGAACGCAGGTCGGCCGGCTGGTTCGTCGCGACCAACGCGACCAGGGACTGCGCCTCGGTCGTCGCCTGGGCGACCGCGCGCTCGGCGGCGACGCGGCGCACCAGGACGGCCAGCGGTACGAGGAACCCGATCAGCACGATCGCCATGGTCGCCGTGGTGAGCAGGGCCAGCCGGCGCCTCACGAGGCCCTACCTTCGAAAGCCGGCGCTGCGCGTCTCATGACCCAGATTTCCCAAGACAGCGGCAAATTCGCGCTCCGCTCCGCTCCGCGTCTCATGCCGCCGGTCCAGCCGCCGGATCGACCAGCCGGACGCCGACCCGGCGCACCGTGTACAGGTACCGCGGCTCCTGCGCGGACTCACCGAGCTTGCGACGCAGCCAGGACAGGTGCACATCGACGGTCTTGTCCGCGCCGGCGTAGGGCAACTGCCACACCTCCGTCAGGAGCTCTCGCTTGCTCACCACGTCTCCCGCCCGTACCGCTAGATAGTGCAGAAGCTCGAACTCGCGCGGGGTGAGGTCGAGCGGCGCGCCGTCGAGCGTCGCGACGCGGGTCCGGGCGTCGATGCGGAGTCCGCCGACGGTGACCGCCGGATCGCGGGGCTCGTCGGCGGCACCGCTGCGACGCAGGATGGCCCGGATGCGAGCGTCGATCTGGCTGGCGCCGTACGGCTTGACCACGTAGTCGTCGGCGCCGGCGTCGAGCGCGCGGACGATCTCCTCCTCGGTACGCCGCGCGGTGGCCACGATGACCGGTACCCGGCTGACCGCCCGCAGCATCCGGAGCATCTCCCGCCCATCGAGGTCGGGCAGGCCGAGATCGAGCAGGATGACGTCGGGCTTCTCCGCCACCGCCAGCTTCAGGCCCTCCATCGCGGTACCGGACGACACCACGACGTGCCCCCGCTCGCCGAGCGCCCGCACGACGCCGGTGCGGATCGTCGGATCGTCCTCGATGATCAGCACCTTCGCCATGGCTGCGAGCGTAACCGTATTTATCGGCTGCTTAACCGCGCGTTATCGATGCCACTGGGCATAGTTGGGGCATGCGGAGGCGATGGGGTCTGGCGGTGATGGCCTGGGTGCTGGTGGCGTTCCTGACCACGCTCGTCGGCCTGGCCGCGATCAACTCCCTCGGCGACGGCATTCTCGGCTCCGCCGAGCGCCCGCTGACGAGCGAAAGCGTGGCGGCGGAGCTGTCGGCGACGCCGTCACCCGAGCCTTCGCTGTCGCCATCGGCGTCGGCACCGCCGTCGCCGTCACCGCCGGCGGAGACCGCGGCTCCGCCGTCCGGCCCGCCGCGCACCTTCTCGTCCGCCGGCGGCACGGTGACCGCGTCCTGCGCCGGCGACCTGGTGACGCTGGAGTACTGGAGCCCGGCCTCGGGCTACCAGGCCGATCACGTCGTGACCGGGCCGGCGCAGACCGTGTCGATCCGGTTCCGCCAGGGCGGGCGGGGCCACGGCATCCGGCTCGCCTACTCCTGTGCCAACGGCTCGCCGATCCAGTCGGCCAACACCAGCAACGACGACTGAGGATCCTGCGACAATTGCTGCATCGACGCAGCAGATGTGGTGATCATCGGTGGGGGCATCGCCGGCCTGTCCCTCGCCGCGGAGGTCGCCGAGTTGGACGGCCGGCTGGTCGAGCGCGCCGACGCGACCGGGTCGGCTCGCGCGCCACTGCGGATCTTGGTGCTCGAGCGGGAGAACCAGTTCGGCTACCACACGACCGGCCGGTCCGCCGCCACCTTCCTGCAGAGCTACGGCAGCCCGGAGGTCCGCGCGCTCACACGGGCCTCCAAGCCGATCATGGACGCGATCGGCGCCGAGTCGGGTACCCCGATCCTGAAGGCCCGCCCCTGGGTACTGGTGGCCGCCGAGCACCAGCTCGAGGTGCTCAACACGCTGATGACCGGCAACGCGGACCTGCGCCGGGTCGACGTAACCGCCGCGCAGACGCTCTGCCCGGCGCTGCGGAGCGACTACGTGGTCGCGGCCGCGGTGGAGCGCAGCTCGCAAGACATCGACGTCGACGTGCTCTACCAGCAGTACCGGCGGCGCGCGGCCGACGCGGGGGTGGCCCAGCGGACCTCGATCGGCGTCGAGGCCGGCGAGTGGACCGGCACGGAGTGGCGGCTCACGACCGACCGCGGCGAGCTGACCGCCGGGCGCGTCGTCAACGCGGCGGGCGCCTGGGCCGACGCGATCGCGGCCCGGCTGGGCGTGCCGCCGGCCGGGCTGACCCCGCTGCGGCGCACCGTCGCCATCGTCACCACCGACCGCGTGCCGCCGACCTGGCCGCTGGTCGGCGACGTGGGTGAGACGTTCTACTTCCGGCCGGACAGCGGCGGCGTGCTGTTGTCGCCGGCCGACGAGACCCCGTCGCCACCGGTCGACGCCCGCGCCGAGATGGTGGACGTGGCGATCGCCCTGGACCGGGTCAACGAGGCCACCACCCTCGACCTCAAACGGGTCCGAACGAGCTGGGCCGGCCTGCGCACGTTCGCCTCCGACCGCAACCCGGTCGTCGGCGAGGATCCGAGCCAACAGGCCTTCTTCTGGTACGCGGGGCAGGGCGGCTATGGCATCCAGATGGCACCGGCGCTGGCCCGGCTGGGGGCGGCGATGCTGCTCGGCCAGCGCTACAACGTGCCGGACCTGGACCTGGGCCAGCTCGCCCCCGGGCGGGACCGCCCAGCCAAGCTGTTGATCCACTAGCGGATCGAGTGGCCTCAGCGGGCCCCGGATGCCACAACTTCGGGGATCGAGTGCCCTCAGGTGGGCCCGGAGGCCACTACTTCGGGGAACGAGTGGCCTCAGAGGGGCCCGGAGGCCACTACTTCCGGGAACGAGTGGCCTCAGGTGGGCCCGGAGGCCACTACTTCCCCGAAGTTGTGGCGCGCCTTTGGGCCGCGTCGGCGTCCGAGGAGGCCAGAAGCGGCCGGAAGCGGCTAGAAGCTGGCTCGCGCGCGCTTCAGCTCGCTGAATTCCGGGACCGTGGCCAACAGGGTCAGCGCGTCGAAGAGGCGGTCGGCCGAATCCGACGCCGGGATCGGTACGACGACCGGGCCGAAGAACCCGGGGCCGTCGCCCACCGCGGTGATCGGGCTGCCGGACTCGGTGCCGACCCGCTCCTGGCCGAGCTTGTGGCTCTCCGCGACGATGGCGTCGAGCGACTCGTCGCTGCTCTTGGCGATGAGGTCGGCCGGCATCTCGGCGTCAGCCAGAGCCGCGACGAGCAGATCCTCGGTCGGCTCCTCGCCGTGGTCGTGCCGGCGCACGCCGATCGCGGTGTAGAGCTTGTCGATGCCCTCCGGCCCGTAGGCCTGGCCGGCAGCGACCAGCAGCCGCTGGGCGGTACGGCTCCAGGCCATGATCGTGCGGAACTGCTCGGGAATGTCCTTGCCCTCGTTGAGGATGCCCAGGCTCATGACGCGCCAGTCGACGGTGGCGCCCTTGCGGGGTGCGACGTCGCGGATCCAGCGCGACGTGCGCCAGGTGAAGGGGCAAGACGGGTCGAACCAGAAGGTAACAGTGCTCACGCGGGCAACATTAACGCGCGCTCAGACCCCGTTCGACGAGCTTGGTCGCCAGTGAGGTGGTGATCGGCTGGGAGCGGTCACCGGCCAGCCGCCGGAAGAGCAGCTCAGCGGCCTGCCGGCCGAGTGCGCGAGTGTCGTAAGAGATCACCGTGAATGGCCTCGGCATCAGGTTGGACATCTCGAAGTCGTCGAAGCCGACGACTTCGGCGTCGCTGCCGCGCCGCCACAACTCGCCGAGGATGCCGACGGTGATGCGGTTGTTCGTACCGAAGAACGCGGTCGGCGGCTCGACGCCGTCGAGCATCCCGGCGACCGTGTCCGCGGCGGTCTCCGGATCGCGGACCCCGTCGCGGAAGAGTCCGCCGTCGATCGGCAGTCCGGCGCCGGCCAGGGCGTCGCGGGCCCCCTCGACGCGCTCGCGCATCGTGTAGACGTTCATCGACTCGAGCAGGACGCCGATGCGGGTGTGCCCCTGCCCGATCAGCCGCTCGAGGCCGGAACGGGCGCCGCCCCGGTTGTCCAGCAGGACGGTGTCGGCCTCGAGGCCGCCGGCCGGCCGGTCGAGGAAGACCACCGGCAATCCCATCTGGACCTCGATGCGCAGGTAGTCGTGGGC
Organism: uncultured Actinomycetota bacterium; assembly: GCA_963816625.1. Classification (GTDB taxonomy): domain Bacteria; phylum Actinomycetota; class Actinomycetes; order Mycobacteriales; family Micromonosporaceae; genus Dactylosporangium. The sequence goes on from CAWFLC010000001.1 coordinate 222,285, forward strand.
GAAGCCGGCCGGCACCACGAGCAGGCCGTCGACCCGCCGGGAGCACAGGTCGAGCAGCAGGTGCTGCTCCCAGTCCGGGTCCTCCTCGGAGGAGGCGGTGATCAGCAGCGTGTCGTGCTCCCGCGCGACCTCGGCCGCCGCCGCGGCGATCGTCGAGTAGAAGGGGTTGGCGATGTCCTCGATGATCAGGCCGATCGTGGAGGTGGCGTTCCCGGATCGCAGGCTGTGCGCGATGCCGTTGCGACGGAAGCCGAGTTCGGCGACCGCGGCCATGACCCGGTCGATGAGCTCCTGCTGGACGTAGGGCGCGTTATTGACGACCCGCGAGACCGTTTTGACGCTCACTCCGGCCCGTTTCGCCACGTCGACCATCGTCGGCCGTCTCTGCATCAGCCGCCCCTTCCCTAACTGTTAACAACCCTATACGTTTAGACAACCGTGGATGCCATCGTTGTCAGAAAGGAGTATCCATGAAGCGTCTCGCGCTGTTTGTGTCGACTTCCTTGGTCGCGAGTGCGGCTTTGGTTGCGGTCGCGAGCCCCGCCCTCGCCGCGACGCTGAACCTGACCCAGTACGTCAATCCGTTCATCGGCACCGACGACAGTAACTCGCCCGACCCGGTCGGCGGCGGCGCCGGCGGCAGCACCGTGCCCGGCCCCGTCCAGCCGTTCGGCATGATCCAGTTCAGCCCCGACACCCCGACAGCGTCCCCCTCCGGCTACCGCTTCGCCGACACGAACATCGAGGAGTACAGCCTCACCCACTTCAACGGGGCCGGCTGCTCGAACAACGAGGACATCGGCATCCTGCCGATCACCGGCAACATCAGCGCTTCGCCGGGCACCAGCTGGACGTCGTACCGCGCGACCCAGACCAAGAGCGCCGAGGTCGCCCAGCCCGGCTACTACAAGGCGGTCGAGAGCAACTACGGCAACACCCAGGTCGAGTTGTCCACCACCAAGCGCACCGCCATCATGCGCCTGACGTACCCGTCCGGTACGACCTCCCGCGTGCTCATCAACAGCAGCAAGGACGCCACCGGCAGCCGGAGCGGCTCGATCAACATCTCCGGCGCTACGGTCACCGGCACCTTCACCGGCGGCGGATTCTGCGGCTCGGGCCGTACCTATCAGATCTTCTACCGCATCGAGTTCGACCGGGCCCCGAGCGGCGTCGGCACCTGGCTCGGCGGCACCGTCTCGGCCGGCTCCACCAGCACCAGCGGCACCAACTCCGGCGGATACCTCACCTTCGACACCACGAGCAATCCGGTGGTGCAGGCCCGCATCGGCATCTCGTTCGTCAGCCTGGCCGGCGCGCAGGCCAACCTCAACGGCGAGCAGAGCGGCTTCGACTTCGACACCGTGCGCACCAACGCCGGCAACGAGTGGAACACCATCCTCAACCGGGTGCAGGCCACCGGCGGCTCGGCCACCGACCTGCAGAAGTTCTACACCGCGCTCTACCACGTCTTCGTCAACCCCAACGTGGAGAGCGACGTGGACGGGCAGTACCGCGGGTTCGACAACGCGATCCACTCCTCCAGCCGGCCGGTCTACCAGAACTACTCGGGCTGGGACATCTACCGGTCGTGGTCGGCGCTGATCGCGCTGATCGCGCCCACCGAGGCGGCGGACATCGCCAACTCCATGGTCCTCGACGGCCAGCAGGGCGGCCTGCTGCCCAAGTGGTCGCACAACAACGGCGAGTACTTCGTGATGACCGGCGACCCCGGGCCCATCATCGTGACCAGCCTCTACGAGTTCGGCGTGCGGAACTTCGACACCGCGGCGGCCCTGGCGCTGATGGACAAGAGCTCCAACGGCGGCACCACCCAGGGCGGCACCATCCGCGGCCGGCAGAGCGGCTACGTCCAGCGCAACTACATCACCGAGGACCCGTCGGACTCGCTGGAGTACTCGGCGTCGGACTTCGCGGTCGCGCAGTTCGCCCGGGCGCTCGGCGACACCGGCAAGTACAACACCTACATCACCCGCGCCCAGTGGTGGCGCAACGTCTTCAACACCGAGTCGAGCTTCGTCCACCGGCGCAACGCCGACGGTTCCTGGCCGTGGCCGCTCGACCCGGCCAACCCGAGCGGGTACACGGAGGGCAACGCTTCCCAGTACACCTGGATGGTCACCTACAACTTCGCCAGCCTGATCAACCTGATGGGCGGGCGGCCGACCGCGGTGCAGCGGCTCAACCAGCACTTCCTGCAGCTCAACGGCGGGCTCTCGCACCCGTACTTCTACATCGGCAACGAGCCCGAGCACGGGGTGCCGTGGGCGTACAACTTCGCCGCCTTCCCGGCCGGCACCGTCGGCGGCGGTCCGGCGGGTGATGAACGAGTCGTTCACCACCGGCTCCGGCGGCCTGCCCGGCAACGACGACCTGGGCGCGACGTCGGCCTGGTTCGTCTGGTCGGCCCTCGGCATGTACCCGGCCACGCCGGGCGCGGACACTCTCGCGCTGCACGGCCCGCTGTTCCCGTCGGTCCTCATCGACCGGCCGGCCGGTGACATCCAGATCAACGCCACCAACGCCGGACAGGGCAACCAGTACGTGCAGAGCTTCGCCCTGAACGGTGCGGCCACGCAGAACAACTGGCTGCACTACAGCACCATCGCGGGCGGCGCGACCCTGCAGTACACGATGGGCGGTGCCGCCTCCTCGTGGGGCACCAACCCGGCCAACGTCCCGCCCTCGTTCAACGACGGCTTCACCCCGCCGGCCGCCGCGCCCGAACTCGGCCCGAACCTCGCGGCCGGCAAGCCGGCGACCGGTTCGGCGTCGTGCGCGGCGAGCGAGGGCCCGGCGATGGCGTTCGACTCGGCCGTCGGCCGCGACAGCAAGTGGTGCTCGCTCGCCAGCGGTACCAAGACGCTGCAGGTCGACCTCGGCTCCAACCAGAACGTCAGCTCGTTCGTCGTCAAGCACGCCGGCGAGGGCGCCGAGCCGACCGACTGGAACACCGGCGCGTTCCAGATCCAGACCAGCACCGACAACGTCAACTGGAGCACGCGGGTCACCGTCTCGGGCAACCGCTCGAGCCGGACGTACCATCCGATCAGCCCGGCCACGGCCCGGTACGTGCGGCTCAACATCACCACGCCGACCAATGGCGCCGACGCGGCCGCGCGCATCGACGAGTTCGAGGTGTACGGCTCGGGCGGCGGCGGCCCGACGAACCTCGCACTGAACCGGCCGGCCACCGCCGACTCGTCGTGCAACGCCAACGAGGGCCCGGCCAAGGCCGTCAACGGCAGCGTCACCGGCGGCACCTCCGACAAGTGGTGCTCGGGCGGGGCGACCAAGTTCCTGCAGGTCGACCTGGGCGCCACGCATCCGATCTCGCAGTTCACGGTCCGGCACGCCGGAGCCGGCGGCGAGTCGGCGACGTGGGACACGCGGGACTTCGACCTGCAGGTCTCGAACGACGGCAGCACCTGGACGACGGTCGTGCAGGCGCGCGGCAACACCGCGAACGTCACGAACCACGGCGTCTCGACCAGCGGCCGGTACGTGCGGCTGAACGTGATCACCCCGACCCAGACGACCGACAATGCCGCACGGATCTACGAGTTGGAGGTCTACGGCACCTGAGCTCCGGTTACCGCGCTGTCCCCCTGGGTCTTTCCGGAGGGACAGCTCGCGGTTTTTAGGGGGATTTGCGCGAATTCGAGTACGATCCAACGGAGGGGTCTTGCGGGTTGGGGGTCAGATGCCGCAACTCGACGTCGGCGTGTTGGCCGAACCCGAACGACTGGTCGCACTCCGCCGTGCCCGGATGCTGCTGTCGTCGGCGTCGGTGCCGGTCGACGTGCTCGTCCGTCTTCTGTCGAAGGCGGTCGGCGCGCCCGTCGGGCTGTTGAGCCTGGTCGACGAGGATCGCCTCTACGTGCTCGGCCGCCACGGCTTTCCGGACCTCGACGAGGCGCCGCTGAACAGTTCCTTCTGCCAGTACGTGGTGAGCGGCAACGCACCGCTGGTGATCGGCGACGCCCGCCTCGACCCGGTCCTGAGCGACTCACCGGCGCTGACCGTGCTCGGCGCGGTCGCGTACCTGGGTCAACCGATCCACGACGGCGCGGGGCGGCCACTGGGCGCCATCTGCGTCGGCGACCGCTCGAGCCGGCACTGGAGCGAGTCCGACGCGGCGGCGGTCGCCGACGCCGCGCACCTGATGGAGTCGATGCTGCAGGCGGAGGTCACCCACCACACGATGCTGCTCGCCGCCGGCGAGGCCGACTCGATCCTGGAGACCGCGCTCGAGGCGTTCATCGCGATCGAGCTGACCGGCGAGGTCAGCAAGTGGAACCGGGCCGCCGAGCGCACGTTCGGCTGGTCGGCGGCCGAGGCGATCGGGCGCAGCCTCGAAGAGATGATCATCCCGGAGCGCTTCCGGGCCGCGCACCGGGGCGCGATCACCCGGCTCGCGCACGGCGGGATGCCGCGGCTGCTCGGCCAGCGGCTGCAACTGTGGGCGCTGAACCGCGAGGGGCACGAGTTCCCGGTCGAGATCACGCTCAACCTGGTCGAACGGCCGAACGGGCGCTACGCGCAGGCGTTCGTCTACGACATCACCGAGCGGGTCGGCGCCGAGCGGGCACTGGCCTACGAGCGGCGCTTCCTGCAAGCGCTGCTGGACAGCGTCGACGTGGGGGTGGTCGCCTGCGACGGTGACGGGCGCCTGGCGCTGATGAACAACGCCATGCGCGCCATCACCCACGCCGGGCCGGCCGAGCTCGACTCCGGCGACTCCCAGTACGCCGCCTATCACCCGGACGGCGACCGGCTGAACCCGGCCGAGCAGCCGCTGGCCCGCGCGTTCGGTGGCGAACACGTCCGCGATCTCGAGATCGACGTGCGTTCGGCCGGTGAACGCAACCGCACGTTCCTCGCCAACGGGCAGCCGATCCGCGATGCGGACGGCGCCCGGCTGGGCGCGGTGGTCGCTCTGCACGAGGTCACCGACCGGCGCCGCGCGCAGCGGTTCCTGGAGTGCGAGCTCGCCGTGACCCGCGTCCTGGAGGAGGCGACATCCGTCGAGGACGCCGGCGTCGGCGTGCTCGAGGCGGTCGCGACCGCCCTGCGCTGGCCGCACGCGGAGCTGTGGCTGGTCGACCGCGTGGGCAACGTCTTGCGCAACTCCGCGTACTGGACCGATCCGCGCTACCAGCTCGCCGATTTCCTGCCCGGACCGCTCGCGCCGGGCGAGGGCATGTCCGGCCGGGCGTGGGCGAGCAACAAGGCGATCTGGGTCCCGGACATCTCCGAGGACCCGAACCTGGTCGTCCGCAGCGCCCTGGCCGAGCAGGGCCTGAAGGTCGGCCTCGCCGTGCCGCTCCGCGACGCCGGCGGGGTGACCGGGGTGCTCACCTTCTTCGGCGACGCCGCCGAGCCGCTCGAGGAGTCGCTGATCGCGCTGCTGTCGGGCATCGCGGCGCACGTCGGGCAGTACCTCGAGCGGCGGCGCGCGGAGGAGCTCGCCCAGTTGCTCGCCCGGACCAAGGACGAGTTCATCGCGCTGGTCGGGCACGAGCTGCGGACGCCGTTGACGTCCATCTCGTCATACACCGAGCTGCTGCTCAGCGGGCTCGACACGAGCGATGATCGCGAGCAGTTGCTGAACGTGATCGCCCGCAACGCCGAGACCCTGCGGGCCATCATCGACGACCTGCTCGACCTGGCCGGGCTCGAGAGCGGGTACGTGACGATCAACGAGCGCCAGCTGGACTTCGCCCAGGTGGTCGCCTCGGTGGTCGAAGCCAAGCGCTCGGCCGCCGACGCCGAGGACCTGTCCCTCGCCGCGTCGCTGCAGGACTCGGCGATCGTCACCGGCGACGCCACGCGCCTGGGTCAGGTCGTCGACCACGTGCTGACGAACGCGATCAAGTACACGCCGGCCGGCGGTCACGTCGACGTCGAGCTGATCGCCGATCGGGCCGGGGTGACGCTGCGGGTCTCGGACACCGGCATCGGCGTACCCCCCGAGGAGCGCGAGCGGCTCTTCCAGCGTTTCTTCCGCGGCTCCAACATCCGCAACGAGGGCATGCCCGGTACCGGCCTGGGGCTGGCGATCAGCCGTACCGTGATCGAGCGGCACGGCGGAACCATCGCGTTGAGCGATCACGGCGAGGCCCCCGGCACGACCGTGCTGATCCGGCTGCCGATCTTCGAGTCGGCTTCCTGACATTCACTGGTCCTTATTCGCGCCAAGAACGTCTTTGTACTTGGACGATTTCTTTCGTGGTGGTTTCGTGGTGGTGAGGACGGGCAGATGCGCACGGTTCGGGCGGTTGTGATGCTGGCCGCGGTCGCCTTGGCGGCGTCCGCCTGCTCCTCGTCAGCGTCCTCGTCCTCGTCGGCCGCCACCGTGCCCACGGCCTCGCCGTCCGCCGCGGCCGGCCCGTCACCGTCCGCCGATCCGCTGTCACTGGCGATCACACCCGGCACCGGCGGCGCCAACCTTCCGGTCACCACCGAGATCGGCACCACCGTCCACAACGGCGAGGTCACCGACGTGGCGCTGGTGGACAAGAGCGGCAAACGCGTCGCCGGGGCGATGCGCCAAGACCTGACTTCATGGGTACCGGCGGCGCCGCTGATCTGGAGCACCAGTTACACCGCGACGGTCACGGCGAAGGGTACCGACGGGACGACCAGCACCAGGACCACGTCGTTCAGCACGATGGGCCGGCCGGGCGGCAGCCGGGTCGGCTCCGGGCTCTACATGTTCAGCGGCCAGACGTACGGCGTCGCGATGCCGGTCGCGGTCGAGTTCGAGTCCGACATCCCGGTGAGCGCTCGGGCGGCCGTGCAGGCGCGACTGTTCGTGCGGAGCGACCCGCCGCAGCTGGGCGCGTGGCACTGGTTCGGCGCCCGGCAGGTGCTCTACCGGCCTCAGGAGTACTGGGTGCCCGGCACCAAGCTCACCGTGCGTACCGGGCTGTCCGGCCTGCCGATCGGCAAGCGCTTCGGCGATACCGACCGTTCGGCCACGGTGACCATCGGCCGCAAGCTGACCCTCGAGGTCGACAACGCGACCAAGCAGATGCAGGTTTACCAGAGCGACAAGCTCATCAGGACGATGCCGGTCAGCCTGGGCAAGCCCTCGACCCCGTCCTCCAGCGGCACCATGGTGATCATGTCCAAGGAGACCTCGACGATCTTCGACACCACCGCCGAAGACGGCCCCAACGGCTACCGCATCACCATCGCGTACGCGCAGCGGCTCACCTGGAAGGGACAGTTCATCCACGCCGCCCCGTGGTCCGTCAGGGACCAGGGCAAGCGCAATGTGTCGCACGGCTGCGTCAACGTGGCCACGGGCAACGCGGAGTGGCTGTTCAGCACCACCCTCGTCGGCGACCCGGTGACGGTCCGCGGCACCGAGCGCGGGCTCGATCCCGGCGACGGCTGGACGGCCTGGAACATGCCCTGGTCGCAGTACGTCCAATGAGTACGATCTTGCTCCCCGACGCTGATCTTGCCGCCTCCCGACCCCGCCCTGATTTTGGTCGTTCGGTGTGACCTGGTAACCTGGCAATTCGCGCATGGTGACGCGTCGTTGTCCCGCGCGTAGAGAATCCAACCCGAGCGATCAAGACGAGGCTGTCGCGTGGCGAACATCAAGTCCCAGATCAAGCGCAACCGGCAGAACGAGAAGCGCCGGCTGCGCAACAAGTCGGTCAAGTCGTCGCTGAAGACCGCGATTCGCAAGTTCAACGAGGCGACCGTCGCCGGTGACGCCGAGAACGCTACGACGCTGCTGCGTGACGCCTCGCGCAAGCTGGACAAGGCCGTCAGCAAGGGCGTCATCCACAAGAACCAGGCCGCCAACCGCAAGTCGGCCATCAGCAAGCGCCTGCAGTCGCTGACGTCGGCCTGACCGCCGATACCGCCGAAAGCCGCCCGCCTTTCGAGGCCAGGGCGGCTTTTCGCGTCCGCAAGGCCCGGCCCGACGCACTCACCTGATCGCCACAACTCCCGGCAACTAGTGCCCTCAGGGGCGCGGGATGCCACTACTTCCGGCAAACAGTGGCCTCCCGCGCCCCTGATGCCACTACATCCGGCAAACAGTGGCCTCCCGCGCCCGCTGATGCCACAACTTCCGGCAAACAGTGGGACTCGGTGGCTGCGGACTGTGTGCGCATGCGAAAAGAGCCCGAGAAACTCGGGCCCTTTCGTGTGTACCGAATCGTCAGGCGAAGCGGCCCTGGTTGAGCGTGCTCCGCTGGCGGGTGATCTCGTCGTCGCGGCGGCCGTTGTCGGCGTGCCGTCCGCCACCGGTCGTGTAGGCGGCGTCGTCGGCGTAGTGCCCGTGCGACCGGAAGCCGCGGGCGTGCCGGCCGGAGCTCGACTCGTCAGCGTGGAACGAGTCGTTGGCGCCGAGGTAACCACTGCGGTGCGCCCCGCCCGACTCGTAGTCGTAGTCGTGCCGCTCGTACGGGTCCGGCTCGTCGTAGGACCCGTCGTCGTACGTCCCGTTGCGCGCCTGCTGGCCGACGACGTGGCGCGACTCCTGCTGGGGTGCGGCCCCGCGGCCGGCCATGCCCTTGCCGCGGGGCGGCACGGAGATGCGGATCACGCCGACCTGCTTGGCCGGCGGCGGTGGCTCGGGACTGGCCTCGGGCATCGGGACCGCCGAGCGGAGGCCGGTGCCCTCGCCGAGGGCCGCCTCGGCCTTCTGCCGGGCGAGTGCGCGGGCCAGTGGCGTGGTCTTGCGGCTCGTACCGGCCTCGCCAAGGGCGGGCGTCCGGTCGAGCTCGGCCCGGCTCAGCGACGTGGTGCCGTGCGTCTCGGCAGCGGCGGTCAGCTCGTCCCAGTCGCGCCACTCGTCGAGTCGGTTTTCACTCCTGCGGGACGACACCGACGCCGATCCCACGGCTGACTCGGCCGCTCGCCGGCCCGCCCGGCCACGCGCGGCGGCCGAGGCGGCGACGTCGTTGACCTTCACCATGATCGCCACGGCCGCCGGCAGGATGAGCACCGCCCACCAGCTGACCAGCTCCGCCAGCGCGAGCAGCACACCAACGGCGATCATGCATTCGAACAACAGAAAGCTCGCCAGGCCGCCGACGTGCAGCTGTCGCAGCCGCAGCGCCCGCACGTACAGCGGTGCCCTCGATGGCACCTTGCTGCGCGTCGTCATCGCCCCATCCCTCCACCGCGCGCCGCGGCGACCGCGAACACGGCGCGCTCAAGCGCATAGCCCCGATCGTCGGAGCCACCCTTCACAGCGGCGTTGCATTCCGCCGCTGCTCGCATGGCATCAACGAGTGCGTCAGCCGTCCAGCCACGGGCTTGCCGCTGCGCACGTTCGACTTTCCAGGGCGGCATGCCCAGATTTCCTGCTAATTGGAACGAACTACCCCGCCCGGCGGACGCGACCCGCGCGACAGTTCGTATTCCGTCGGCGATCGCATCGGCGATCGGCACCGGGTCGACGCCGACGTGCAGGGCCCACCGGAGCGCCTCCAGTGCGGCCGGGACGTCGCCCACCATGACCGCGTCGGCGACGGTGAAGCCGCTGACCTCCGCGCGCCCTTTGTAGTACCGCGCGACAGTCGGTACGTCGATCCGGCCCCCCGTGTCGGCGACCAGCTGTGAGCAGGCCGCGACCAGCTCACGCAGGTCATTGCCGACCGCGGCGAGGAGCGCCTCCGCGGCATCCTCACCGATCTTCCCGCCGAGCCGGCGGATCTCCGATCGGACGTAGTCGACACGTTCGCGATGCTTGGTGATCTTGCCGGCCGGAACGACCTCGGCGCCCGCGGACTTGAGGCCGTCGGCGAGCGCCTTGCCCTTGACGCCTCCGGCATGTGTCACCACCAGGGTGACATCGTCGTCCGGATCCGCCGCGTATGCCTGCAGCGCCGCCGCGACGTCCTTCTTCGCGTCCTGGCCGTCCTGGACGATCAGGATCCGGCGGCCACCGAAGAGCGACGGGCTCAGCATCTCCGCGAGTTCGCCGACAACTACCTCCGACGCGGCGAACTGGCGTACCTCCGCGTCCGGCTCGGCCGCCCGCACTTCAGCGATGGAGTCGGTGATCGCTCGCGCGACGAGAAGCTCCTCGTCGCCGAGCACGAGACGGACGGTCGGCAGGGTCGATGAAGCCACGCGGCCATCGTGCCACGGGCCCCTCCGGTGGGTCGGGTGGTCACCCGTTCGAGCCACCATGCGCCACCACCGCCAGCCGTCCATCTCGATCGGTGACCGCGAGATCACCGTCCTGATCCGTCCGCAGCACCCGCATCCCCTGCCGGCCGAGCCAGGCGATCAAGACCGGGCTCGGGTGCCCGTAGTCGTTGCCCGCGCCGACGCTGACCAGGCCGACCCCGGCGCCGACCGCGTTGACGAAGTCCTGATCTTGAAAGGCGCTCCCGTGGTGGGCGACCTTGAGCACCTCGGCGTGAAACGCGACCGGTCCGAGCGCAGCGAGCAACGAGCGCTGCTCCTCATCCTCGGCGTCGCCGGTGAGCAGGACGGATCGCCCGTGGATGCTCGCGCGGATCACCAGCGAGTTGTTGTTCGGGTCGGAGCGCGTGCCGGTGAGCCGCTCGACCGGCCCGAGCACCGTCATGCCGACCGGGCCGACCGCGTAGCCGTCGCCGGGTGACGCCTCGGCGACCGGCGTGCCGTGCCGCGACGCCGCGGCGAGCACACCGGCGCGGCCGGTGACCGGCTCCCCGAACGGCGAGGTGACGATGCGGCCCACCGCGCGTCCCCGGTAGCACGCCGTCGAGGCCACCGACATGGTCGACGTGGAAGTGGCTGAGGATCACGAGCGGGACGACATCGACGTCGAGCCCCCGCAGGCACCGGTCCACCGGTTCCGGGTCGGGCCCGGCGTCGATCACCACCGCCGCGTGCGGCCCGGCCGCGCAGCACGAGGGCGTCGCCCTGCCCGACGTCGCAGCTCACGAAGAACCAGCCGGTCGGCGGCCAATTGGCGGTGACGATCCGCACCGGTACGGCGCCGACGACGGTCGCCAGGCCGACGATCAGTACGAGGCGGCGGACCACGCGGTGCCGGGCGGCGACCAGCGAGCGCGACGAGCAGCCCGGCCAGCAGCAGGCCACCGAACGCGCCGGACGGCCACGGCACCAGCCCGTCCGGCACCGCGGGCACCGTGCTGCGCGATCAGTACGAGCCAGCGCGCCGGCCAAGACGCCAGCCACGCCGCGAATGCCGCTCCGGTCGCCCAGACGGGTGACAGCACGGCCGCGATCACGCCGAGGATCGTCGCCGGTGCGACGGCCGGTGCGGCGAGCAGGTTGGCCGGGATCGCGGTCAGGCTGACGCTCGCCGAGATCGCCGCGATCACCGGTGCACAGGCCGCCTGCGCCGCAGCCGGCACCGCGAGCGCCTCGGCGACGCCCGCCCGGCACTCCCCGGGCCCGCAGCGCCGTCCGCCCAGCCGCGGCGCCAGCAGCATCAGCCCGGCGGTGGCGAGGACCGACAGCGCGAACCCGGCATCGGTGGCCAACTCCGGATCGACCACCACGAGGATCACGACGCCGGCCGACAGCGCCGGGAGGGCGGCCCGCGGCCGGCCGGTCGCCAGCGCGATCAGCGCGAGCCCGCCCATGGCCGCCGCCCGCAGCACGCTCGGCGACGGCCGGGCCAGGACGACGAACCCGACGAGCGCGACCCCGCACAGCACCGCCGTGAGCCGCGGCCCGGCCCGGCCCCACCGCGCGAGCAACAGCACCATGCCCACCAAAATTGCGCAGTTGGCCCCGCTCACCGCCGTCAAATGGGTGAGGCCGGTCGACTGGAAGTCCTCGTGCAGCCCCGGATCGAGGCGGCTGACGTCGCCGACGACCAGGCCCGGAAGCAGGCCGCCCGGCTCGGCCGGCAGCCCGGCGCAGGCCCGTTGAAGCCCGCTGCGCAGCGCGCCGGCCGCCCGCTGGACGGCCGGCGCCGCGCCGACCTCGTCCGGTGCGGTGTTGACCGAGAGCACCGCCGCCCGCAGGTCGCCACCGCGGGAGGCGGCGAGCCGGCCCGTGGCGGTGACGGCCTGCCCGGGCAGCAACGGCCGCCATGCCGCGTTGCCGGCGAGGATGAGCGCTCTAGCGCCGAGTTCGAGGCGCTGCCCATCCGCCAGGTCCGCGCCCGCTCCCGCAGCGCCAGCCGCGCTATTCGGTCCAGCGCCACCCGGGCCAGCGCCACCCGGGCCAGCTCCACCCGGGCCGGCGGTCCGAGCCGACCTCGGTGCCGCGGGACGCAGCCACGTCAGCCGGCCGGCCACCACGTAGGTCGGCGCCTGCCCGACGCCGGCACTTGTCGCGTGCGGGTCATCGCTGACCACGAAGCCGACCTGCACGGTGGCGCGGGAGCGGACCAGCGCGGCGAGCGGTTCCTCGTCGCGCTCGCCCACGCGGGCCGCGGTCGCGGACGCCCCGCAGACCACGCCGAGCGCGGCGCCGGCCAGCACCGTGCACACCGCGGTCCACCGGTTGGCCCGGCCGTTCGCCTGGCCGACCCGGCGGCTCGCCACGACCAGGGCGATCGCGACGGCGGCACCGCCGGCGGCGACGAGCCAGCCGGTCCACGCGGTCAGGTACAGCGCGGTGAGGGCGCTGAGCCAGCACCCGACGGCAACGCCGGCCAGCCGGAGGTCGGCCGTCATACCGTGACCTTGTCCTTGAGCTTCGCGAACTTCGCGTCGCCGATGCCGTCGACCTGGCGCAACTCGTTGACCGAGCGAAACTGACCGTGCTCGGTGCGGTAGTCGAGGATCCGCTGAGCAAGCACCTCGCCGATCCCGGGCAGGGTCTGCAACTCGGCGAGGCCGGCCGTGTTCAGGTTGATCTGCCCACCGGCGGCACCGCCGGCGGCGGGCGCACCGCTCACCGAGACCGAAGGCGGGGCGCCGACGACGATGAGCTCGCCGTCGACCACCTTCCGCGCCAGGTTCAGCGCGGTCAGGTCGGTGTCCGGTAGCACTCCACCGGCCGCGTCGATCGCGTCGGCGACCCGCGCGCCTGAGGGAAGCCGCACGAGGCCGGGTTTGCGCACGCGTCCGTTGACCGCGACGACCAACGTCGACGGGCTGGCCGGTGCGGCCGGGACGGAGGCCGGCGCGACCGGCACCGGGGTGGCGTGCGGGCGCGCCCGCCAGGCGAAGAAGGCCGCCACGCACACCACCAAGGCCGCGACGATCGCCAGGGCCCGCACCCCGCGCCGTCCCGGGTCGAACGCCGCGAGCACTCCCGGCGCGGCCGGCACCGGCGGCGCCGGCGGCTCGTCGCCGTCGGGCGGCAACTCGGTGACCCGCCGATGTCTGGGACCGTCGTCCGCGAAGTCCTCGTACCAGTCCGGCATGGCAGGCACGCTAAGCCGGGCCGCGGACCTCCCGCTCGCGCCGGATCAGGATCTGTGGACGACGAGGGGTGCTGTGGAAAACCGGCCCGTTATGACCCATCGATAATCGCGTATACCACGATGTTGTCCACATAGGACCGTTTGGCTCGGTCGAACACGCCGCCACAGGTGATGAGACGAAGTTCCGGACCGGGCGTCGGCCCGTACACGCGTTTGCTGGGGAACGCGTCCTTCGCGTACCGCTCGGTCGCGACGACGCGGAAAAATATCGTCGTCGCGCCCCGGTCCACCTCGATCCGCGCGCCCGGTTTGAGATCATGCAGTCGCCAGAACACCGCCGGGCCGGCTTGCGAGTTGACGTGACCGGCGAGCACCGCCGGGCCTTCGTCGCCGGGCCGCACACCCTGGGAGAACCAGCCGGCGCGGTCATAGGTGATGGGTGGGGTCAGGACGCCGGCGGCGTCGAGCGTCAACGACTCGAGGCTCGTGTCGACGCCGATGGCGGGCACCCTCAGGCGGGTCGGCGGGCCGGCCTGCGGATCGGGCGCCGGGAGGAAGCCCGGCGGACCGGACAAGGTCGCGACGGCTGCCGACGAGTGCGCGGGCAGCGGGCCGGCCGCCGCGACGCTCGACCTCCGCCCGGTGGCGAGCGGCACCGCGACCAGTGCCAGGACGATCAGCCCGGCCGGGGCAAGCAACCAGCGGAGCCGCACGGCAACCGTCATGCCGAGTTATTCGGACCTGGTCGTCAGGGGGATGGGTCAATCATTGAGCCGGTATACGACGGCCGCCGCCATGCCGGGCCCGACGTGCGCGCCGACCACCGCGCCGACCTCGCTCTGGTACGCCGCGCGCAGCCGGCTGCCCAGCCGGTCCTTGAGGGTGTTGGCGAGCAGATCTGCCCGCTCGGGCGCGCCGAGATGGTGGACCGCGATGTCGACGGTGCCGTCGCGGGCGGCCTCGACCGCGAGGTCGGCCAGGCGGGCGAGGGCGCGACTCGACGTACGGACCTTCTCGCGGACGATCACGCCACGGTCGGTCGTCTGCAGGATCGGCTTGACCGACAAGGCGGTGCCCAAGAGCGCCGACGCCGCCCCGATGCGGCCACCCCGGCGCAGGTGTTCCAGCGTGTCGACGTAGAAGAGCGTGGTGGTGCGGGCGATGGCGGACGCGGCTGCCGCCCGTACGGCAGGAAGGTCTTGATCTTCGGCGGCGGCCAGGGCGGCGGCGAGCGCCGGGAAGCCCAGGCCCATGGCGGTGGAGTGGCTGTCGATGACCTCGACGCGACCGTCGAACTCGGCCGCCGCCAGCCGCGCGACCTCGATCGTGCCGGAGAAGTAGGCGGAGAGGTGCACGGACAGGATCGCCTCGGCGCCGGCGTCGAGTAGCCGGCGGTAGACCTCGCCGAACTCGCCGGGCGCGGGCCGGGAGGTCGTGACGGACGAGTGCGCGATGTCTTCGGCGGCGACGTCGTGGCGCTGTACCCCGTCGACGACGACGGTCAGGGCTACGACGGTGAGTTGGCGGGCAAGATCGGCCGGCAGGGATGCCGTTGAGTCGGTCACAACGGCGACGGGGTGTGAGCCGGGCATGACGGCACGGTAGCCGATCCCGGTCGCAACGCAAGTCCGCTGGCCGAGCCCGGCGCTGCGGCGTCTGGACCACAGGCCGCGCCAGCGGACGCCGGGGCACAGCGGCTCAGCCCGGGCGAACCTCGGTGACCTGGAACGGCGTGCCCTGCTGACAGGTTGTCATCATGCCGGCGGCGACCCGGCCGGTCACGGTGACCTTCGACGATGTGAGGCCCTCTAGCTTGCTGCGGTCGCCGCCGATCAGCTGGTAAAGCCGCCCGGGGGTTCTGAGCAGCACACAGTTGGCCTCGACGCCCTCTTCCAGCGTGCCGGTGATGGTGACGTCGCTACCGGAAGCCGAGGGAATGGCGTCCGACGGAAGCACGAGCCCGGGCGACTGCGGCACCAACTGTGACGGCGCGATGGTGGGCCCGGCCGAATCGGACGGCGAACCAGATTGCGAACCGCCGCTGGCACAGCCGGCTAGTACGCCGGTCAGCAGCACCAATACCGCGATACGAACTCTCATCACGCTTGCGACGTTACCGCGCCCGCTCCGGTTCCACGCCAACATTGTGTGCGCGAAGTTGCCAGCCGCGCACCGAGCCGAAGACCAGCTCGGTCCAGTGACAGTTGTCGAGGCCGACGATGCCGCGGGTCACGCTGGCCGGCCAGCCCAGGATGGCGCCGGCGCCGTGCTTGGCCGCACCACCGTGGGTGGTCACGACGATCGTGGCCCTCGGCGGCGCGGCGGCGACGAACTCCTGCACGGCGGCGGCGACCCGCTTGGCGACGTCGTCAAGCTCCTCGATGCCCACCTCGCTGACCGGCTCGCCGGCCTGCCACCGGGCGAAGGCCTCGGGCCAGCGCTCCTTGATGTCGGACAGCAGCTCACCCTGCCATTCGCCGAAGTATCGCTCGCGGAGCCGCACGTCGTAGGTGACCGGCAGGCCGGTCTCCTGGGCGAGCGCCGCCGCGGTGTCGGCGGCGCGCCGCAGGTCGCTCGAGACCAGGATGTCGGGGTTGAAGGCGGCCAGCCGCTTCGCGGCGGCGGCGGCCTGCATCCGCCCGATGTCGCTCAGCGCGGCGTCGAACTGGCCCTGAACCCGGGCCGCAGCGTTGAAGTCGGTCTGACCGTGGCGCCAGAAGATCAGTCGCGTCACGCTGCGCCGCTGGTTGCGGGCAGGTCGCGGTCGACGAACTCGATCGTCGGGCAGTCCTTCCACAGCCGGTCGAGTGCGTAGAACTCGCGCTCCTCGGAGTGCTGCACGTGCACCACGATGTCGACATAGTCGAGCAGCACCCAGCGCCCGCCGCGCTCGCCCTCGCGGCGCACGGGTTTAGCCTTCTCCGGCAACTGGGCGAGCCGCTCTTCGATGGCATCCACAATGGACAGCACCTGCCGCTCGTTGGGCGCCGACGCGAGCACGAACACGTCGGTGATCACGAGCTGGTCGGCAACGTCGAGAATGACGATGTCTTCGGCCTTCTTGTCGGCGGCAGCCTGTGCGGCGGTGAGCGCCAACTCGCGGGCTCGCTCAGTGGCGGGCACCGGTCTCCCCTCGTCGATTTCCCCGGCTCGCGGAGCCGGACTCTGCTTCTAGCCTCTCACGAGGGTATGACAATCGCCGTAGGGTTGAAGCTCGTAAAGCCGCCCTTATCGGTACAAACGGCGTTTGGCAATGTATTGGACCACCCCGTCGGGCACGAGGTACCACACCGGTTTACCCTCGGAAACCCGCCGCCGGCAGTCGGTCGACGAGATCGACATCGCCGGGACCCGGATCATGCTGACCGTGTCGGCCGGCAGATGGTCGTCGCGCAGTTCGAAGCCTGGCCGGGTCACCGCGATGAAGTGTGCGAGTTCGAAGAGGTCGTCGGCGTCCTTCCAAGAAAGAATCTTGGCAAGGGCATCAGCGCCGGTGATAAAGAACAGCTCGGCATCGGGACTGTACGTCGCTCGCAAATCACGCAGCGTGTCTACCGTGTAGGTCGGCCCATCGCGGTCGATATCGACGCGGCTCACGAGGAACCGCGGGTTTGACGCCGTCGCGATGACCGTCATCAGGTAGCGGTCCTCCGGAGGGCTGACCATGACGTCGCTCTTCTGCCATGGGTATCCGGTCGGCACGAAAACAACCTCGTCCAGTGCGAATCGGTCGGCGACCTCGCTCGCGGCGACGAGGTGACCATGATGGATGGGATCGAAGGTGCCACCCATGATTCCGATGCGCATCCGATCATCGTAATGATCGGCCCCGGACGGGTCATGTGTGTGGCCATCGGCGCGAGCGGTGGTGACCCTCGGTGTACGGTTTCGTCCATGACGGTGCCACATCCCAAAGGGGACTTCGACAGTGCCCGCGCCGTTTGGCGGTCCGCTCCCGGTGACGACTTCGGCAGCCGCGTTGAGGTCGCCTTCGTCGACGATCTCATCGGACTCCGCAACGGTGCCGACCCCGAGAGCCCGGTGCTCGTGTTCACGCAGGCCGAGTGGGACGCCTTCGTTGAGGGCGCGAAGGACGGCGAGTTCGACGTCGATTGACGCATTCGCTCAGGTGCGTTCATCGTTCAACAGACTGCGGATCGCGGCCATCCGCTCGACCGCCGGTGCCAGGGCACGCAGCTCCAGCGCCAGGTTGACAGCGCGCAGCGTGACCGCGACCTCCGGCCACTCGTGTCCAAAGTGGACATGGAGCCAGGGCGCCACCTCGCTCCACAGGTAGCACGGCCGGCGCGGATGCTCGACGACCGGTGCCGGGAAGCCGCCCGGCCCGGCCACCCCGTCGGCCCAGCCGCGCACCGCGGTCTCCGACCGCCCGGCCCGCTGGGCGATCACGCCGAGCGTCACCACGTCGTCGTCCTCGCGCACGCGCGACGCCTCGATGCCCGCGCAATGCAGATCGCGGACGCCGGTCACGATGGCGTCGACCAGCGACGGCGCCTCACGGTCGAAGGCGATCCACGCCTCGCCGGACGGCGGGTAGATCTCGATGCTCGCGTCGTCGCTCCGGCTCAGCAGCGCCTCGATCTGCTCCTCCGTCGGCTCGTGCAGCACGACCAGCACGAACTGCCGGAGCCGGGTCACGTCGCCCCTCCCCGATCGAGGTGTCCGTGTCGGTGCACGAACGCGTCGATCCGGCGAGCGACCCGCTCCGCGCGAGTGCCCCGCCGCACGACGTCGGGCACGCCTAGCCACCCGCCGCATGCCGGGCAGTCGAACCGCAGCCATCCGGGCTCCGGCTCGGCGTCGATCCGCTGGCTCACCGCCTCACCCCCTCTGGTGTCCCGCGCCAAGCACACACGATCAACGGGCGCTTGGGAGGGGCCAGAGCGTGAGCCGATGAGGCTTCGCGATGAGGCCTACATCACGTCGTCGAGGAACACCTCCCGCGACTCGTTCGGCGTCAGCAGATGCACGCTCAAGAGCCGGACGTCGTGCTCCGCGCACGCGTCGCGGGCGGCCCGGTACCACCGCCGGTCGATGTCGCCGACGGTCGCCGCACCGGGCCGGGTGAGCACGACGACCATGCCGGCCGTGCCCTCCAGATGTGCGGCGGTGTCCGCGAAGAAGCCGGCCACGTGGCGGCATTCCTCGTCGGTGGGTTCGGCGGGCACGTCGTCCACCGGGAAGTGCACGAGCACCTCGGACGGGCAGGCGTCGCAGACGAGGAACCACACGCTGTGCCGGAACCGCTGGCCTCGGGTGATGACCTGCTCAAGGTGCTCGGCGATGGCGTCCGTGTCCGGCGGCCGGACAAAGGCTTCTGAAGTCATACGGCGGAGCGTGGCACCGAGCGACGGTACGTGTTGACCCGAGCACGCGTTGTCCACAGGCCGGGGTTCCACGATCGCGGTTCGCGGGGTTGTCCACCGGAAAATCGCCGTCAACACTCCGGCAACAGCGATATCGTGATGGGCATGCGGAAGCACACCACCAACTGGCGCTGGCCCTGACCGGGCGGCCGTCGCTTCCGCGTACCCCGATATCTCATCTGGCCGCCCCATCCGGGCGGCATTTTCGTGCGTACCTCGCGTTCCGGCGCGACCCGCCCTGATCGGGGCCGGCCTCCTAGCACCGAGGAGACCCGACATGTCCAAGAGAATCTCCGGCTTCAAGCCGACCGGCTCGCTGCAGCTCGGCAACTACGTCGGCGCGATACGCCCGACGCTCGAGGGCCAGCACCGCTTCGAGACCACGGTGTTCGTGGCCGACCTGCACGCGATGACCGTGCCGCACGTGCCCAAACAGCTCAACGCCTACACGTACGAGGCGGCCGCGCTCCTGCTCGCCTGTGGCATCGACCCGGAGACCACCCCGCTGTACGTGCAGTCGCACCTCCCCGCGCACGTCGAGCTGCACTACCTGCTCGAGTGCGCCGCCACGTACGGCGAGGCACACCGGATGATCCAGTTCAAGGAGAAGGGCGGCAGCGGTAGCCGGCTGTCGCTGCTCACGTACCCGGCGTTGATGGCCGCGGACATCCTGGTCCACGACATCGACGAGGTACCGGTCGGCGACGACCAGGGCCAGCACCTTGAGCTCACCCGCGACGTCGCGACCCGTTTCAACGCGCTGTACGGGGAGACGTTCGTCGTACCGAAGGTCGTACACCCGCCCGTGGCCGCCCGGCTCGCAGATTTGTCGTACCCCACCGCCAAGATGGGCAAGACGAACGCGTCGTCGAGCGGGGTGCTGTTCCTTCTCGACGAGCCGGACGTGCTGCGCCGCAAAGTGCTGCGCGCGGTCACCGACACGGAGCGGGAGGTGCGCTACATGCCTGACACGAAGCCGGGGGTGTCCAACCTGCTGGACATCCTCGCGGTGTGCACCGGCGAGCCGCCCGACACGCTCGCCGCCCAGTTCAACGGCTACGGGCAGCTCAAAGAGGCGGTCGCCGACAGCGTCGTCGCGCTGCTGCGGCCGATCCAGGAGCGCTACCGCGAGCTGACGGCCGATCCGCGCCGGCTCGACGCGCTGCTGGCCCAGGGCGTCGAACGGGTCCGCGACCGCGCCGCCGCCACCGTCCGGCGGGCCCGGCGAGCGATGGGCCTGGCATCCCCTCTGGATCCTGCCTATACTCCATCCGGAGTATTTAATGCCGACTAAACCGCACCGCACGCTCACGCCGCTCGCGCTGGTCATCCTTGGACTCCTGCGCGAGCGGGCGATGCATCCATACGAAATGCAGCAGACGATCCGCGACCAGCACACCGACCAGGTGATCAAGCTGCGGGCCGGATCGCTCTACCACACCGTCGAGCGCCTGCAGACGCTCGGCCTGATCACCGCCGTGGAGACCGCGCGGGCCGGACGTCGGCCCGAGCGAACGGTCTATGCGATCACCGGGGAAGGCTGCGATGAGTTCGCCGCCAACCTGCGGCAGATCATCAGCCGGCCGGACCGCGAATATCCGATCTTCGGCGCGGCGATCGAGTTGCTCGACTCCCTTGAGCCGGCCGAGGCCGCCGACCTGCTCGAGCGGCGGATGGTCGCGCTGGAGGCCGAGGTCGCGGCCGACGACCAGGTCGCGCTCCTGCTGGCGAAGCGCGGGCTCGAGCGCATCCACGTGGTCGAGCTCGAATACGCCCAGGCGCTGCGCCGGGCCGAGCTGGCCTGGTGCGCGCAGTTGATCGACGACATTCGCTCCGGGACCTTCCACTGGCAGGTCCCGGGCACAGAGGACGCACGAAAGGCCGAGGAGTCAGCATGACCGCACCGAGCGAACAGAAGCCGGCCTACGGGCCGCCGACCATCCAGCTCAAGTACAGCCCGTGGCTGGTGCTCTTGTCGCTGTGCCTCGGCTTCTTCATGATCTTGCTGGACACCACGATCGTCAACATCGCGATCCCGGACATGAGCACCAGCCTCCACGCGTCGTTCGACGACATCCTGTGGGTGCTCAACGCCTACGTGCTGGTCTACGCGGTGCTGCTGATCACGGCCGGCCGGCTCGGCGACCTCCACGGGCCCAAGCAACTGTTCCTCATCGGCCTGGTGATCTTCACGCTCGCGTCGGCCGCCTGCGGCTTCGCGCAGAACCCGACGCAGCTGATCATCGCCCGGATCGCGCAGGGCGTCGGAGGTGCGCTGCTCACCCCGCAGACGCTGTCGACGATTACCATGATCTTCCCGGCGGAGAAGCGCGGCGCGGCCTTCGGCCTCTGGGGCGCGGTCGCCGGCGTGGCCACCGTGACCGGCCCGACCCTCGGTGGCCTGCTCGTCACCGATCTCGGCTGGCGCTGGATCTTCTTCGTGAACGTGCCGGTCGGCGTGGTGACGATCATCTTCGCGTCGATCGTCATGCCCAACATCCAGCTCAACCGGCGGCACAAGCTGGACATCACCGGCACGCTGCTGGCCACCGTCGGGCTGTTCCTGGTGACCTATGGGCTCATCGAGGGCCAGTCGCACCACTGGGGCAAGGTGTGGGGACCCGATCACCATCGTCGAGCTCATCGTCGTGGGCCTCGGCGTGCTCGGTGTCTTCGTGTTCCAGCAGCGCGCGCAGCAGTCCGGTGAGCCGCTCATCCCGGCCAAGATCTTCCGCGACCGCAACTTCGCGCTGATGAACTTCGTCGCCGCCGCGATGGGGTTCGCGATGATCGGCCTGTTCCTGCCTCTGGTCATCTACCTGCAGTCGGTGCTGAACCTCACTGCCCTGCAGGCCGGTCTGGCCACCGCGCCCATGCCGCTGGTCAGCATGTTCGTCGCGCCGTTCGCCGGCCGGCTCTCCGACAAGATCGGCGGAAAGTTCATCCTGCTGGCCGGGACCAGTCTGTTCGCGGTCGGCATGGCCATCGTGGTGGCGACCGCCGACGTCGACACCACACCGCTCCAGTTGCTGCCCGGTCTGATCGTGGCCGGCGTCGGCCTCGGCATGACCTTCGCGCCGATGCAGACCATCGCCATGCGCAACATCCAGCCCCAGATGGCCGGCGCCGCCTCCGGGCTGATCAACACGTTGCGCCAGCTCGGGGCGGTGCTCGGCTCGGCGGCCGTCGGGGCGCTGCTGCAGACCCAGCTGTCGAGGGAGTTGGCCGCGGCCGCCCAGCGGCACGCCGGTGAGCTGCCGGCCAGTTTCCGGGAGCAGTTCGTCGACGGCTTCCGCCAAGCCGCATCGGGCCACCTCGAGGTCGGCGCCGGACAGACCGGCGTCGAGTTGCCGGCGGGCATTCCCGCGCAAGTGCGGGCGATCGTCGAGCGGGTCGCCGCGACCACGTTCGAAGAGGGCTTCACCGCCGCGATGCGCGTCGCGCTGATCCTGCCGATCGCCGTCCTCGTGCTCGCGGCGCTCTCGTGCCTGTTCATCAAGCGCCGCAAAACGACCGCAAATGCCAAGGCCCAGGAAGACGGCGAGGGGCCGGCTACGGACAAGCCCGAACGAAGCGAGACCGCTCCCGCGACAAGCTAACGGCCACCCACCCCGAACTGGGCGGACCGACACCAGATCAGGGCGCTACCGCCCGCTCCTTCAGATAGCCGAGGGCGGTGCGCAGCGGGCGGCCCGGGGTGCTGAACCTCGTCGGCCGGTAGCCGATCTCCTCGACGAGCAGGTCGGCTTCGGCCAGCACCACCCACGGCACGAAGAACGGTCGCTCGCCGGGCTCGGCGATGCCGGCGAAGTCGACCCTCGGCAGCATCGTCGGTGCGCCGAGTTCCCACGTGGCGGCCGTGAACGAGGAGCCGTCCAGCCGGGTGGCGAGCACGCACTCGGCCAGGCGCGGATCGCGCAGCGCCAGCCGCTGCCGCTCGGCGACGTGGACGGCCAGCCGCCGGCGGGCCTTGCCGGCGGCGTGGAACGCCGGGTGGTCCGGCGCCGGCTCGTAGACGCTGATCCGGCCGTGCCCGTCGGGCGTGTAGGCCATCGGCGACAGCGGGCGCGCGGTGCGGCCGTACTCTTCGCCGGCGAGCTGGAAGAGCTGCTTGACCAGGGCGGGCTCGTCGGCGCACACGAGCAGCATGAGGTTGCTGGGTGCGAAGGCCACCGGATGGCCGCCCACCCGGTCGGCGAAGTCCGCGAGCCAGCCGTCCAGCAGGAGCCGCGAGATGATCGTGCCGCCGCCATAGTCGGGCACGTGCACAACCGAACGGCCGAGGACGCTGGCCCCCTCGAGGTCATCTCCCCCGGCGGCCAGGTTGGCCCGCGCGGCCGCGAAGACCTCCTCGTCGGTCACGCCCCAGCGGATCGGGTATGTGTCATCGAGGTACGCCCGCGGCGAGTTGACCAGCGCGACCTCGTCGAGGAACGGCAGCGCCGGGCGGCGCAGCATCGACACCTCGCCGATACCGAGCCCATGGGTCTCGGTACGAAGCGCCACGCCGAGGCGCGGCCGGGCCAGCTCGAACGAGTCGGGCGCGCTCGCCGGGGCGAGGCTCGTCGCGACGAACTCCCGCACGAGCCGCTTGCGCTCGGCCGGGTTCTGCTCGTATTCGGCGAACGGCTTGGCCAGGAACAGCCAGCTGAACATGTCCTGGCCGGCATCGCAGACGATGGCGAACTGACGGGGCCGGTAGTCCGCCTGCCGGATGCCGATCCGACGCAGCTCAGCGAGAACCACCTCGGCGAACTCTTCACGAGACGTCGTCGGTCGCGTCAGCCGCGACGACCTTGTCAGCCGCTGAAGGATGCCCACAGAATGTGACACTAGCTTCCGGCTGACTCCGTGGCGATCGGCTCGGTGGCGAAGACCAACTTTTCATAGCACCTGCTGTGCTGATTATGCACATAAGGACCGTACGCCGGAATCGCCCGGTAACCGGCGGATTCGTACAGTTTTATGGCTTCCGATTGGAGCGTGCCGGTTTCCAGGCGAATCAGCGGATAGTGAGCGCCGACCGCCAGGTCCTCCAGGGCGCTGAGGATCCGCCGGGCGAGCCCGCCGCCCCGGTGCTCGGGCCGCACATACATGCGCTTGACCTCGGCCGTACGGTCGTCCAGCAGTTGGATCGCGCCACAGCCGACCGGCTCACCGTCGACGATGGCGACGACGAACCGCGCGCCCTTCTCCAGCGGATACCACCGCACCGCAAGCTCATCCACGGCCGCCCGTACCAGCGTGGTCACCTTCGGATCGGCCGGCCCGCACCGGATCATGCGAATCGCCCGCTCGCTGCCGTCGAGCCGCTTCTCGTAGCACCGGCTGTAGGCGTTGCGCTGGTACTGCCCGAATCGCGGAATCGGCCGGTACCCGGAGGCGAGGTAGAGCGCGATCGCCTCCGGCAGGTACACGGCGGTCTCCAGGCGCAGCACCGTATGCCCGCGGGTGGTGGCGAGGTCCTCCAACGCGGCGAGCATGCGCTTGGCGATGCCCAGTCCGCGGAACGCGGGGCGCACGAACATCCGCTTCAGCTCGGCCGTGTCGACGTCGAGGGCCTGGATCGCTCCGCAGGCGACCGCGTCACCACCCATCACCGCTACCAGGTAGCGCGCGGCCTGATCGACGACGGTCGCCTGCCCTTCGAGGCCGCCGTCGCGTACGCGCAGCTCAACCTGCTGGTCGACGACCAGCGCGGTGAGCTCCGAGTCGTCGAATGGGCGTTGCTCGATCAACACGCGCCGACGCTACCGAAACGCGGTTTCCCGCATGTTACGACGAAGAGTCTTGCTCGGACGGAACCCGCCGGGCCTTCCGCATCGCCTTGCGCTCGTCCGCGCGAATCCGAGCCGACGGGCCTTCGATCCGCGGGTCCGTGCCGCGGTTGCCGAGCACGTACTCCTCATCGGCGTCCAACTGCGGCTGCCAGTCGAATTCGCGCTGACCGATGCGCACCGGCGCGCCCGCCTCGGCGCCGGCCTTGGCCAGCGCCGACCTCGACGCCGAGCCGGGCCAGCCGGTCGGCGAGGTAGCCGACCGCCTCGTCGTTGTCGAAGTTGGTCTGCCGGACCCAGCGCTCGGGCGCGGCACCGCGTACGACGAAGACGCCCTCGGCGTCCTGCTCGATCGTGAAGCCGGCGTCGTCCACCGCCACCGGGCGGATGACGATCCGGGTGCGCTCCGGACTCGGCGTCAGCCGCCGCTGCTCCTCGACCAGCTCGGCCATCGCGAACATCAGCTCGTTGAGCCCTTCGTGGGTGACCGCGCTGACCTCGAACACCCGGTAGCCGCGCGCCTCCAGA
Source organism: uncultured Actinomycetota bacterium (assembly GCA_963816625.1). Lineage (GTDB taxonomy): Bacteria > Actinomycetota > Actinomycetes > Mycobacteriales > Micromonosporaceae > Dactylosporangium. Next base: position 247,316 of record CAWFLC010000001.1, read on the forward strand.
TCCGGGCGGACCATCTCGGCCAGGTCCCGGCCGTCCGGCACGTCGATCTTGTTGAGCGCGACGAGCCGGGGGCGGTCGTCGAGTCCGCCGTACGCGGCCAGCTCGGCCTCGATGGCGTCGATGTCGGACACCGGGTCGCGCTCGGTCTCCAGCGCCGCCGCGTCGACCACGTGCACCAGCACGGCGCGTGCGCTCGATGTGCCGCAGGAACTCCAGGCCCAGGCCCTTGCCGGTGGCCGCGCCCGGGATCAGGCCGGGCACGTCGGCGACGGTGAACGTCGTGGTCGCCGGCCCGCACCACACCGAGGTTGGGCACGAGCGTGGTGAACGGGTAGTCGGCGATCTTCGGCTTGGCGGCGGAGATCACCGAGATCAGCGACGACTTGCCGGCCGACGGGAAGCCGACCAGGCCGACGTCGGCGACGCTCTTGAGCTCCAGGACGACGTCGAGCTGGTCGCCGGGCTCGCCGAGCTCGGCGAAGCCGGGCGCCTTGCGCCGGGTGTTGGCCAGCGAGGCGTTGCCGCGCCCGCCGCGCCCGCCGCGGGCGACCTCGAACTCGGTGCCGGCGCCGACCAGGTCGGCCAGCACCTCGCCGTCGGGGGTCTGCACGACGGTGCCGTCCGGCACCTGCAGCACCAGGTCTGTCGCCGTTGGCGCCGTCGCGGTCGTTGCCCGCGCCGCCCTTGCCGTTGGACGCCTTGACGTGCGGGTGGAAGTGGAAGTCGAGCAGCGTGTGCACGCTGCGGGTCGACGACGAGCGTGACGCTGCCGCCGTGCCCGCCGTTGCCGCCGTCCGGCCCGCCGAACGGCTTGAACTTCTCGCGGTGGATCGAGACGCAGCCGTGCCCGCCGTCGCCGGCCTGCAGGTGCAGCACGACCCGGTCAACGAACGTGGTCACGACGTAACCCTTCCAGCAGTCAACAGCCGAAAACGAGCGGGCCGGGAGCCCGAGAGCTCCGCGGCCCGCCGTGCGAAAGAACTAGCATCAGGCCTCGACCGGCACGATGCTGACGGTCTTGCGACCGCGCTTGGTGCCGAACAGGACGTGACCGGTGGACAGCGCGAACAGCGTGTCGTCGCCGCCGCGGCCGACCAGGTCGCCGGGGTGGAACTTGGTGCCCCGCTGACGGATCGAGGATCTCACCGGCGTTGACCAGCTGGCCACCGAAGCGCTTCACGCCGAGCCGCTGGGCGGTGGAGTCGCGTCCGTTGCGCGAGCTGGACGCACCCTTTTTGTGAGCCATCGGTGAACGCCCTACTTCCCGGTGGAGATGCCGGTGACCTTGACCTGGGTCAGCGGCTGACGGTGACCCTGGCGCTTGTGGTAGCCGGTCTTGTTCTTGAACTTGTGGATCCGGATCTTCGGGACCCTTGGTGTGCGCGACGATCTCGCCGGTCACCGCGACGCTGGCAAGCTTGGCCGCGTCGGTCACCAGGTCGTCACCGTCGACGAGGAGCACCGCGGCGAGCGTCAACGCGTCGCCGGGCGCACCCGTGAGCTTCTCGACCTCGATCACGTCGCCCTCGGCGACCTTGTACTGCTTGCCGCCGGTCTTGACGATCGCGTACATCGGACGCGGACTCCTGTCGTAGCTACTGGCGGTTGATCAGCGCGCCCATCACACTTCAAAGCGGGCCCAGGCACGCAAAGAACCAACGCACGATGGTGCGCCGCAAGCAAGCGTACTTCATCCGCCAGCGCGGACCCAAATTCGCCTTCCTTTGGAGTACTCGGGCCCGCCGGGCGTACGACCGTTGCTCCCGCCAGACACCGGCGCTTCGCGCCTGCCACGTCCGCGTTCCCAAGCCCGGCACCACAACTCCGGGGAAGTAGTGCCCTCAGCCGGGTCGGGAGGCCACTACTTCCCCGAAGTCGTGGCCTCCGGGCCCACTGCGAGGCCACAACTTCGGGGAAGTAGTGGCCAGGGCTGGTTCGAGTCGGTCAGGGGCGGGTGCGACGGCGGACGCCACCCCGGCGGGTCCGGCGGCGCGAACCGCTCGCCGCCAGTTCCTCGTCCTCGTCGTCGGTGTCTTCCTCGACGTCGACCGGCTCGACGGCGCCGACCGCGTCGACGTCCTCGTCCAAGGCCGCGACCTCGGTCTCCTCCTCAACCGGCACCGGCTCGAGCTCGACGGACTCCTCCACCGGAGTCGCGGACGCCGCGCCGGCCCCGGCGCCGGCTGGACCGGCCGTTGCTCTCTTCGGAGGACGACGTCACCGTGGCCGCGGCGACCTTCGCCACCGCCGCGCGGTCGTTGCCGCCGCGCTTCTCCGGCACCGGCTCGGTGTGCACGATCACGCCGCGGCCCTTGCAGACCTCGCAGGTCTCGCTGAACGCCTCGAGCAGCCCCTGGCCGACCCGCTTGCGGGTCATCTGCACGAGCCCGAGCGAGGTGATCTCGGTGACCTGGTGCTTCGTACGGTCCCGGCCGAGGCATTCGGTCAGCCGGCGCAGGACGAGCTCCCGGTTGGACTCCAGCACCATGTCGATGAAGTCGATCACGATGATGCCGCCGATGTCGCGCAGCCGCAGCTGGTGAACGATCTCCTCGGCCGCCTCGAGGTTGTTGCGGGTGACCGTCTCCTCGAGGTTGCCGCCGGCGCCGGTGTACTTGCCGGTGTTGACGTCGACGACCGTCATCGCCTCGGTGCGGTCGATCACCAGGTGGCCACCCGATGGCAGGAACACCCGCCGGTCGAGGGCCTTGATCAGCTGCTCGTCGATGCGCATCTCGACGAACACGTCGCCGGTGCCGGTGTAGCGGCGGACCCGGTCGACCAGGTCGGGCGAGACGTGCGACAGGTAGGGCTCGACGGCCTCGTAGGCGTCGTTGCCCTGGATCACCAGCTCGCGGAAGTCCTCGTTGAACAGGTCTCGCACGACGCGGACGACCAGTTCCGGCTCCTCGTAGAGCAGCGCCGGCGCGTTGCTGTCGCCGGCCTTCTCCTGGATGGCCTCCCACTGGGCCTGCAGCCGCTTCACGTCGCGGGCGAGGTCGTCCTCGCTCGCGCCCTCGGCCGCGGTGCGGACGATCACGCCGGCCCCGTCGGGCACCAGGTTCTTGAGCACGTCGCGGAGCCGCTTGCGCTCGACGTCGGACAGCTTGCGGCTGATCCCGGACGCGTTGCCGTGCGGCACGTAGACGAGGTGCCGGCCGGACAGCGCGACGTGGCTGGTCAGCCGCGCGCCCTTGGTGCCGATCGGGTCCTTGGTGACCTGCACCAGCACCGAGTCGCCGGACTTGAGCGCCTGCTCGATCGTACGGGTCCGCCCCTCGAGGCCGGTCGCGTCCCAGTTGACCTCGCCGGCGTAGAGCACCGCGTTGCGGCCCCGGCCGATGTCGACGAACGCCGCCTCCATGCTGGGCAGCACGTTCTGCACGCGCCCGAGGTAGACGTTGCCGACCATCGTGCCGGAGCTGGCCCGGGTCACGTAGTGCTCGACGAGCACCTTGTCTTCCAGGACCGCGATCTGCGTACGGTCGTTCTTCTGCCGGACCACCATCACCCGGTCGACTGCCTCGCGCCGGGCCAGGAACTCCGACTCGGACAGGATCGGCGGGCGGGTGCGGCGCTGCTCACGACCGTCGCGGCGGCGCTGGCGCTTCGCTTCGAGGCGGGTCGAGCCGGACACGCCCTGGACCTCGTCGCGGCTGCTGCCACCGCTGCTGCGCGGCTCGCGGATCTTGACGACGACGTGCGGATCGTCGGCCTGCTCGGTGTCGGCCGCGCCCTTGCGCCGACGCCGGCGCCGGCGCCGGGTCAGGCCCTCGCCGTCCTCGTCGTCGCCGCTCTTCGCCCTCGTCGTCTTCGGCGGCCGTCTCGGCCTCCGGCTCGGTCTCGTCGAGTTCCTCGCCGTTGGTGCCGCGCCCGCGCCCCCGGCCGCGCCGGCCCCGACGGCGCCGCCGCCGGCCGGCCGCGTCGAACTCGTCACCGTCCTCGTCGTCCACGTCGATCTCGGCCGCCGGCTCGACCTCGGCCGGCACCTCCTCGACAACAACTTCCTCAGCGGGACGGCGACCGCGCCGCCGCCGCGTCGCGGTGCGCCCGGTCTCTTCCTCGGCGACCTCAGGCGCCGTGGCCGGCGCCGCCGCGGCGGGCTCCGGCTCGGCCTGCTCGCTCGGTGGCATGAAGAGCACGGCGCCGATGGCCGGCGCCGATCGGCGGCTGCGCCGGCCCGAGGTGGCCCGGGATTCCCCCGCCGCCTCGGCATCAGCGGCCGCGTCGGCCTCGATCGACGAACCCGGCTCGGCCCCGGAAACGGCGCTCGGCTGGGCGCCGGCCGCCGCGACCGGCTGAGCGCCCGAGGCCACGCCGGCCGGCTGGGACCCCGAAGCAGCGAGCGGCTGCGTGCCCGACGTCACGCCGCCCACCGGCTGGGACCCCGAAGCAGCGACCGGCTCGGCACCAGTGCCCGCGGGCGTGCTGTCGTCGGGCACCGGGTCGGCGGTTGCCGAGGCCCGGGACCTGGTGCGCCGGGTGCGTTTGACCGGCGCCGCGGCGGCTTCACCTTGATCGGACGGCGGCGAGGACTGGTCGGACGCCGCCGAGGATCCAAGCGGAAGCGCAGTTTGTCCGGACTCGCCCAATGCGCCGGTTTCGGCGGTAGCTGTCGCCTTCCGGCGGCGCCGGGTGGTGGCCGGCGCCGCTTCGTCGGCCGGTGCTTCGGCGGCGTCGGCCGCGGCCGGGGTGGCCTTGGTCGGCCGGCGACGGGTGCGGCGCACCGCCGTCTCGCCGGCGCCGCTGGTCTCGCCACTGCTGGTGGTGTCGTTGGATGCAGTTGTAGGGGCGTCGGTCACCGGCTGCTCGCCGGTTGCTTCGCCGCCCTTCGACTCATTGTCGAACATGCGGACGTTCTCCAGTTCTGGTGACCCCGGGCGCGTAGGACGCAGCCACGCAGGGACACCGCGCTATGTTGTGCGGCGGCCGTATCCGCGGTGTACGGACGATCCGCCGAAAAGTCTGCCAACCTCGAAGCTAGCGCATAACTCTCGTCATGCGCGTGAGGCGTCCAATCGCACCGGACGCTACCGCGTCGAAGCTCCGATGACAGCCGCCTGACGATCCGCCTTCGCCGAAGCTTCGAGCGAATCTTCGAGCGGATCGACGAGCACGTCCTGCGCGGTCAAAGCGCCCTGGGCCAGTCGGGTCGCCCGTGGCGGGACCGGCGGCTCCAGGTCGGCCACGACACGCAGGCCGAAGAGCACATCATCGGGTCGCACGGTCGGGGTAACCTGCCGCACGACAAGGTCCAGTATCGCACACGGTGCGCTGGCGACCTCGGAAGGTGCCGCAGAAGCCGAAAGCCGGTGCACCGCGGCCCTAGCGTCGAAGGTCCGGCGGCCCTGCTTGGTCAGCCGCTCGACCAGGACTTCGGAGGCGTCGAGGAAGGCTCGGACGGCGGCGGCCGCGTCGTCCGGAGCCACCTCGGGCAGCTCGATGCGCCAGGCCGAGGCGTCGATCCGGTCGGCCAGGCTCCCGCCGCCGGTCAGCGGCGACTCGACCGCGGCGAGGACGTCGAGCCCGGGCGAGAGGGCCGCGTCGAGCGCGAGCCGCAGGTCCTCCGGGTCGACCTCGCGGCGCAGGCCGATCTCCAGATACTCCGCCTCGCTGGCCACCCCGGTCGGCGCGGCGCTGGCGTAGGAGATCTTCGGGTGCGGGCTGAACCCCTGCGAATAGGCGATCGGCACGTTGGCCCGCAGGAGCGCCCGCTCGAAGGCGCGGGCGAAGTCCCGGTGCGAGGTGAAGCGCATCGGCCCACGCTTCGCGTAGCGCAGCCGGATGCGCTGCACGATCGGATCCTGGTTGCCCTCCGGCTGCCGCCTAGCCATGCCGGAGCCCGTCCGCCCCCGCAGTCGCGGCGCCGGAGCCGGACGAAGCGGCGCTTGGCCGCAGCCCGGACACACCCGCGGTCGCGGCGTCGGAGCCGGCGGAGGCGGCGCTCGACCGCAGCCCGGGCATGACCGTGAGCGGCAGAAGCTTCCGGCCGGTGGGGCCGATCTGGATCTGGGTGTCCATGCTCGGGCACACGCCGCAGTCGAAGCAGGGCGTCCACCGGCAGTCGTCCTGCTCGAACTCGGTGAGCGAGTCCTGCCAGTCCTGCCAGAGCCACTCCTTGTCCAAACCGGAGTCGAGGTGCTCCCAGGGCAGCACTTCGTGCTGGTCGCGCTCCCGGGTGGTGAACCAGGCCAGGTCGACGCCGAACTGCGGCAGCGCCGCGGCCGCCGCTTCGGTCCAGCGGGCGAAGGAGAAGTGCTCCGACCAGCCGTCGAAGCGGGCGCCCTGCTCCCAGACCCGCCGGATGACCGCGCCGACCCGCCGGTCGCCCCGGCTGAGCAGGCCTTCGATCAGTGACGGTTCGCCGTCGTGGTAGCGGTAGCCGATCGCGCGGCCCAGCGACCGGTCGGCGTTGATCGCGATCTTGAGCGCCTTGAGTCGCCGGTCGATCGTCTCCGGCGTCTCCATCGCGGCCCACTGGAACGGGGTGTGCGGCTTGGGCACGAACCCGCCGATCGACACCGTGCAGCGGATGTCCTTCGACCCGGTCGCGGCCCGCCCGGCCCGGATCACCTCGTGGGCGAGCTCGGCGATCTGCAGCACGTCGTCGTCGGTCTCCGTGGGCAGGCCGCACATGAAGTAGAGCTTCACCTGCCGCCAGCCGTTGCCGTAGGCGGTGACGACGGTGCGGATCAGGTCCTCCTCCGACACCATCTTGTTGATCACGCGGCGGATCCGCTCGGAGCCGCCTTCCGGCGCGAAGGTCAGCCCGGTGCGGCGCCCGTTGCGGGACAGTTCCTGCGCGAGGGTCACGTTGAACGCGTCGACCCGGGTGGACGGCAGCGACAGCGAGACGTTGGTCCCCTCGTACTGATCGGCGAGGCCGGAGCAGATGTCGCCGATCTCGGAGTGGTCGGCGCTGGACAGGGAGAGCAGGCCGACCTCGGAGAAGCCGGAGAACTCGAGCCCCTCCTTGACCATCTGGCCGACGGTGGTGATCGACCGCTCGCGAACCGGGCGGGTGATCATGCCGGCCTGGCAGAACCGGCATCCCCGCGTGCAGCCCCGGAAGATCTCCACCGCGTAGCGCTCGTGCACCGTCTCCGCCAGCGGGACCAGGGGCTTCTTCGGGTAGGGCCAGGCGTCGAGATCCATGGTGGTGCGCTTGTGCACGCGGAACGGCACGTCGGCGCGGTTGGGCACGATGCGCTGGATGCGCCCGTCGGGCAGGTAGTCGACGTCGTAGAAGCGCGGCACGTAGACCGACTCGGTCCGGGCCAGCCGCAGCAGCAGCTCGTCCCGGCCGCCCGGCTCGCCGTCGGCCTTCCACGTCCGGACGATGGCGGTGATCTCGAGAACCGCCTCCTCGCCGTCGCCGAGGACGGCGGCGTCGATGAAGTCGGCGATCGGCTCCGGGTTGAACGCCGCGTGGCCGCCGGCCACCACGATCGGGTGCCGCTCGTCGCGGTCGCGGCTGTCCAGCGGTATGCCGGCCAGGTCGAGCATGGTCAGCAGGTTGGTATAGCCGAGCTCGGTGGCGAACGAGACGCCGAAGAGGTCGAACGCCACCACCGGGCGGTGGGCGTCCACGGTGAACTGCGGCACACCCTCAGATCGCATGAGCCGCTCGAGGTCGGGCCAGACAGCATAGGTGCGCTCGGCGAGCACGTCGGGCTGCTCGTTGAGCACCTCGTAGAGAATCTGCACGCCCTGGTTGGGCAGACCGACCTCGTAGGCGTCCGGGTAGGACAACGCCCACCGCACGGTCGCCGCGTCCCAGTCCTTGACGACCGCGCCGAGCTCACCGCCGACATATTGAATCGGCTTGGTGACCTGAGGCAGCAGCCGCTCAAGTTGGGGGAAGACGCTCGTCACGCTCACGATGTCGAGGGTACGCGGCGCCACCGACAGGAATTCAGTGCCGCCGGGTCGGCTCCCGTCCCTCCGGCTGGCTCGCGGTCCGGACCGCCTTGTCATTCGACCGCTCCGGCGCCGGGATCTTCATGGTCACCGGATGGTCGGCGCTCACCCGTACCCGCTCGCCGTGGTGCAGCAGGTCGATCGCGCGGCCGCCGTCACGCTCCATCGTGTAGGTCACCTGCTGGGCGTCGATTTCCACGCCGAGCACCTCGCCGTGCCAGGTCAGCGCGAACCGCAGCCGGCGCAGCTTGTTGGGCAGCCGCGGCGCGAACGACAGGACCCCGTCGTGGTCACGCATGCCGCCGAACCCGGCGACCAGCGCGATCCACGCCCCCGCGAGGGCCGCCATGTGCAGGCCGTCCCGGGTGTTGTGCTCGAGGTCGTGCAGGTCCATCAGCGCGGCTTCGCCGAGGTAGTCGTACGCGAGGTCGAGGAAGCCGACCTCGGCCGCGATCACCGACTGGGTGCATGCCGACAGCGACGAGTCACGTACGGTGCGCTCTTCGCAGTACACGAAGTTGCGGAGCTTCTCCCCAGCGCTGAAGGCGTCCCCGCGCCAGTGCATGGCGAGCACCAGGTCGGCCTGCTTGATCACCTGTTTGCGGTACAGGTCGAAGTACGGGTAATGCAGCAGCAACGGGTAGTGCTCGGGGGGCGTCTGCTTGAAGTTCCACTCCTGTAGCCGCGTGAACCCGGCCGACTGCTCGTGCACCCCCAGTTCGCTGTCGTAGGGCAGGTTCACGGCGTTGGCCGCGTCCCGCCAGCTGGCCACCTCCTCGTCGTTGACCTTGAGGGCCCGGGCGTTGTCGGGGTAGCGCTCGACCACGCTGGCCGCCGCGAGAAGGTTCTGCTGGGCCATCAGGTTGGTGTAGACGTTGTCGGGCTGGATCGCGCTGTACTCGTCGGGGCCGGTGACCCCGTCCAGGTGGAACACACCGTGCCGGTCGTGGTGCCCGAGCGAGCGCCACAGCCGGGCGGTCTCCACCAGGATCTCCAGAACCACCGACCGTTCGAACGCCGTGTCGCCGGTCGCTTGGACGTAGCGCACCGCTGCGGCGGCGATGTCGGCGTTGACGTGGAACGCGGCAGTGCCGGCCGGCCAGTACGCCGAGCACTCCTGCCCGCGGATGGTCCGCCAGGGGAACGCGGCGCCCTTGAGCCCCAGTTGGGCGGCGCGCTGCCGGGCCATGTCGAGGGTGGCGTGGCGCCAGTAGATGACGTCCCGCGCGGCGTACGGCTGCGTGTAGGTGAGCACCGGCAGCACGAAGAGTTCGGTGTCCCAGAAGACGTGGCCGTCGTAGCCGGGACCGGTGAGCCCCTTCGCCGGGATCGGCCGCCGCTCGGCCCGGGCCCCGGACTGCAGGACATGGAACAGCGCGAACCGTACGGCCTGCTGCACCTCGGCGTCGCCATCGACCTCGACGTCGGCGGTCCGCCAGAAAGCGTCGAGGTACTTGCGTTGCGCGGCGACCAGCCCGTCCCAGCCGCCGAGGCGGGCACCGGCGAGCGCGCCGTCGACCTGGTCGCGGACGGCCTGCAGGGACCGGCGGCTGGACCAGCCGTACGCCACGTACTTGACGATCGTCAGCGTCTGCCCGGCGCCGAGCTGGCAGGCGACACCGGTGCGCGCCCAGTCGGGTTCGGCGTCGAGGTGGACGCGGAACTCGACCGGCGCCTCGATCTCGTGGTGCATGCCCGCGCCGATGCGCAGTTGGCTGGCCCGGGTGTGGTGGATGAGCTGCGCGCCGTTGTCGAAGATCCGGTGCTCCTCGGCCTCGAGGGGCGCCATCAGCGCGGCGGAGACCCGCGGGTCCGCGCTCGGCGCCGGGATGTCCTCGTTGGCGACCAGGTCGGACTGCACGATGATGCGGGCCGGCGCCTCGAGCGCCGTGACCTCATAGCGGATCGCCATGATCGACCGCTGGTCGAAGGAGACCAGCCGGGTGGAACGGACCTCGATCGCCTGCCCGGCCGGCGACACCCATTCGACCCGCCGGTGCAGCAGCCCGGTGCGCAGGTCGAGCACCCGTTCGTGCTGACGGACCTCGCCGTACCGGGTGTCGAACGCCTCGTCGTCGACGAGCAGCCTGATGACCTTGCCGTTGGTGACGTTGACCACCGTCTGCCCCGACTCGGGGAAGCCGTAGCCGGCCTCCGCGTAGGGCAGCGGGCGCAGCTCGTACACCGAGTTGAGGTAGGTGCCGGGCAGGTCGTTCGGCTCGCCCTCGTCGAGGTTGCCGCGGATGCCGATGTGCCCGTTGGACAGCGCGAAGAGCGACTCGCTCTGGGCGAGCAGGTCCAGGTTGACGCTGGTCTCCCGGAGCTGCCACGGCTCGACGGGATAGGGCCTTTCACGAATCACAAGAGCTCCCAAAGGTCGCGGGTCACAGCAACTCCTCCAGGTCCCTGACCACCACATCGGCACCGTGCTTGCGCAGGTCGTCGCCGTGGTCCGGGCCGAGCCGGTTGACCCCGACGACGAAGCCGAACCCGCCGGCCCGGCCCGCCTCGACGCCGGAGAGCGCGTCCTCGAAGACCGCCGCATCGGCCGGCGCGACGCCGAATTCGGCCGCCGCGGCGAGGAACGTGTCCGGCGCCGGCTTGCCGCGCAGGTGCTTCTCCGCGATGGTCACCCCGTCCACCCGCACCTCCGCGTACTGGGCGAGCCCGGTCGACTCGAGCACCTCCCGGGTGTTGGCGCTGGAGGAGACGACGGCGCGGCGCAGACCGGCCTCGGTCGCCGCCTTGAGGTACGTCACCGAGCCCGGGTAGGGCTGCAGTCCGCCCGCGCGGATCTTCTCGAGCAGGATGACGTTCTTCCGGTTGCCCAGGCCGCGAACCGTCTCGGCGCTCGGCGGGTCATCGGGCCGGCCCTCGGGCAGGGTGATGTGCCGGGACGCGAGGAAGTCGCGCACCCCGTTCTCGCGCGGCTTGCCGTCGACGTAGTCGTTGTAGTCGCCGGCCGGGTCGAACGGCACGAACGGGACATGGTCCCGCTCGGCCCGCTCCTTGAGGTACGCGTTGAACATTTCCGTCCAGGCCGCGTTGTGGATCTCCGCGGTGGGCGTCAGCACCCCGTCGAGGTCGAACAGGAGCGCGATCACGTGATCCGGAACACCAAGCACCTTCGAAACGTAGCCGCCCCCGATCCGATCCGCATGGCCGGCCCGGTGAAGTCCGGTTGACGACTGCTTCTACCGTAGAAGTCGTGTCGACCTCGGACGAGGAGCCCACGCTGCGGCAGCCGGCCAAGTGGGTCGGGTCGGCCGCGCTTCCCGCGCGCCGTCTCGAGGACACCCTCGACCTGCCCGTCTACGAGCGGGTGCCACCACCGCCGGAGATCCGATACGTCCCGGTGCCGGTCTACCCGCCGCGCTACGGTCCGCCGCCGCCGCCGCGCTACGGTCCTCCGCCCGTGCTCGTCCAGTACCGGAAGAAGCACCGCAAGTGGCCCTGGGTGCTGCTCACGATGGCGGTGCTCTGTGCCGGCTGTTGCGGCGGCGGCTTTCTCTGGTCGAAGCAGTTTTATGATCAGTATCCGGCCACGGCCGCGACGAGCGCCGCGGTGGCCGGGCTGACCGCGGTCGAGGACGCCGCCGCGGAGAAGCTGGTCAACCGGCTGCGCGGCGCGATCGACACCGAACAGCTCGACGAGGCGCGGTTCAGCGTCGTCTACCGCGACCAGAGCCGGCGCCGCGTGACCGTCTTCGGCACCACCCGCTTCGTCACCGATCCGAAGAAGGACATCGATTCGAGCGTCGCCCAGCTGACCGGCGAACTCCAGCTCACCGACGTGCATCGGGTCGACGCCGGCCCGCTCGGCGGCCAGGAGCGGTGCGGCTCGGGGCGCCTCGACGGGCGGGCGACCACGATGTGCGCGTGGGCCGATCACGGCAGCATGGGCGTCGGCCTCTTCCCGGGCCGCTCGATCGAGGCCAGCTCGCCGATGCTGCAGGAGATCCGCGCGGCGGTCATCCAGCGGGGCTGACGCCGTCGCCTAGACCTCGTCGTCCGTCGTACGGCGAGGGGCGTATCGGTTCACCATGACCTGTCCGGTCAGCGCGCCGATCGCGGCCATCAGCCGGTGGGTCAGCTCGCGCAGGCCCTTGTTGTCGACGTCCCCGCCCTGCCACGGCGACAGGTCGAGCGGCTCGCCGATGCGGATCTCGACGCTCGGCCCGATCCGCGGTAGGCGGGCGCCGATCGGCTGGATCTTCTCGGTACCGATGATGCCGACCGGGATGATCGGCGCGGGCGCGTCGAGGGCGAGCTTCGCCACGCCGGGCCGACCCCGGTACAGGCGACCGTCCGGCGACCGGGTGCCCTCCGGGTAGATGCCCAGGAGGTGCCCGTCGCGCAGGACCGGCAGCGCGGAGTCGAGCGCCATCAGGCTCGCGCGGCCCCCGGAGCGGTCGACCGGGATCTGGTTCAGGCCGGTCATGAGGTGCTTCACGAGTGCGCCGCGGAGCCCCGTACCGGTGAAGTACTGGTTCTTGGCGAGGAAGTAGACGTTGCGCCCCAGCATGGACGGCAGGATCACCGAGTCGATGACCGCGAGGTGGTTGCTGGCGAGGATGGCGGCCCCACGCTCGGGCACGTTGTCGCGCCCGGTCACCTTCGGCCGCCAGAGGAGGCGCGTCGCCGGCGCCATCACCAGCTTTCCGACCGTGTACAGCGTGGACACGGGCAAACCTTAGCGCCAATGGCCGGGATCGACGCCTGAGCCTCGCCGCGTAGGCCCACGTCGTGCGCTAGCTGGCCACCAGTACGAGAGCGGTCGCGGCGAGCCCGAGGCCGGCCAGCTGGACCGGGCGCATCCGCTCGCGGTCGATCAGCATGGCCAGGATCACCGTGCTCACCGGGTACAGCGAGGAGATCGGCGCGACGATGCTCAGCAGACCATCCTGCGCGGCCGCGAGATAGAGGACATTGGCCGTCATGTCGAAGACGCCGGCCACGACCACCCACACGATCGTGATGCCGCGGAGCCGGAGCGCCGAGCCGCGCAGCCGCAGTGCGAGCACGCCGCACAGGCTCAGCGCGGCGAGGTGCGCGGCGAGCACCGGCCAGAGGCCGCCATGGCCGCCGGCCGCGTCGCCGGCCCGGTTGAGGAACACGAAGAACAGGCCGAACCCGGCGCCGGCGACCAGCGCGAGCAGCACCAGGCGCAGGCTGAGGGTGGTGTTCTCGTCCCGCGGTGCCAAGCTGACCAGCGCGATCGCCACGATGGCGCAGCCCGCGCCGATCACCGGGAGCGGGCCGGGGAACGCCTCGATGATCAGGCCGATCACCAGCGGCACGAGCGCGGCGGTGACCGCCGAGACCGGGGCGACGACGGCCATCGCCCCGCCGGACAGCGCCCGGTAGAAGACGATCATCGCGGCGCCGCCGCAGATCCCGGCGAGCGCGCCCCAGCCGAACGAGGCGAGCCGGGGCGTACCCGGGATCAGCACGAGGTAGAGCCCGAGCGCGGGCAGGGCCACCGCCTTGGACAGCGCAACCGACGCGATGGCCGGCACCCGCTGCGTAGCCTTGCCACCGGCGAAGTCGCCGGCGCCCCATACGAGGCCCGACAAGGCGGCGAGAACGACGGCGAACATCGTACAGTGGTATCACAATAATGACCGGAGAGGAAAATATATTGACCGGCCACTCGACGGACATCGATGCGGTCGCCGCTTCGATCGCCGGGCAGGTGCGCGGCCTTCGGCAGGCGCGCGGCTGGTCGTTGGACGAGCTGGCCAGCCGCTCCGGGGTGAGCAAGGGCATGGTCGTGCAGATCGAAGGCGCCCGCACCAACCCGAGCATCGGCACGCTGTGCCGGATCGCGGAGGCGTTCGGGGTGAGCATCGGCCGGCTGATCGAGGCGGCGGCCGAGCCGGTGGTGCGGGTGATCGGGGCCGGCGAGGCGCCGACGCTCTGGCACGGGTCGTCCGGCGGCCACGCCCGGCTGCTGCGCGGCGTCAACGACCCGGCCTTCGTCGAGCTGTGGCGGTGGCGGCTGATGCCGGGCGAGCACCAGTCGGCCGACGACCACACGCCGGGCACGCGCGAGTTGATGCACGTACACACCGGTGAGCTGACCGTCCGGGTGGATCAAACCCCTTATCTGGTACGGGCGGCAGAAACGATCGACTTCCGCGCGGATCGGCCGCACGAGTACCGCAACGACGGCACCGAGCCCGTCGACCTGACGATGGTCGTCGTGATGCCCCCGGGCGAGTACGACCGAGCGCGCCACACGTTCGACACGACGTCGATGGCGCCGCCCCCTCCCGAAGCCACAACTCCAGGGAAGTAGTGCCCTCGGAAGGGCGCGGAGGCCACAACTCCAGGGAACTAGTGCCCTCGGAAGGGCGCGGAAGCCACAACTCCCGGGAACCAGTGCCCTCGGGAGGCGCGGAGACCACAACTCCGGGGAACCAGTGCCCTCCCGACCGCTGGAGGCCACAACTCCGGGGAACCAGTGCCCTCCCGAACCGCCTGGAGGCCACAACTCCGGGGAAGTAGTGGCCTCCTGACCGTGCTGAGGCCACTCCTTCCCCGAAGGAGTGGCCTCAGCGCGGAACTGTGTCGTCGGACGGGCGCTACACCTTGGCGACCGCCACCCGCACCGGCACGCCGTCGCCGACCTCGCCGGTGAAGCCGGCGCCGACCGCGGACACGTCGGCGTCGGTGCCGAACGTCACGCTTTCGGCGAGGGTCTCGCCGGCCACGAACGCCCGGTTGGCCTCGGCCGCCGCCACCACGTCGGCCGGTGCCTGCACGGTGACCGTGATCCGGTCGGAGACCTCGAGGCCGGCATCCCGGCGAGCCGTCTGCACGACCCGGACCAGGTCGCGCGCCAGCCCCTCGGCGGCGAGCTCGGGCGTCACCGCCACGTCGAGCACGACAACGCCCTCCCCGCCGGGCAGCGGCGCGGAGCGCTCGGCGTCGGCGGCGACCAGGCGCAGGTCGTATTCGCCGTCGAGCAGCGTGACCCCGCCGGCCACGACCGCACCGTCGGACGCCGACCAGTCGCCGGCCTTGACCGCCTTGATCACCTGCTGGACCCGGCCGCCGAGGCGCGGCCCGAGCGCCCGCGGCACCAGGGTCAGCACCCGCTCGCAGTACGCGGCCACGTCGTCGGTGAACTGCACCGACTTGACGTTGACCTCGTCGGCCACCAGGTCGGCGAACGGCTCGAGTGCCGCAGCCGCCGGCGTCGCCACGGTGAGGAGCGGCAACGGCAACCGGACCCGCAGGCCGCGCGCCTTGCGCAGCGACAGCGCCGCCGAGCACACGTCGCGGACCGCGTCCATGTTGGCCACCAGCTCGTGATCGGGCGGGAACTCGGCCGCGTCCGGCCAGTCGGTCAAGTGCACCGACCGGCCGCCGGTCAGGCCGCGCCAGATCTCCTCGCTCACCATCGGCGCGAGCGGCGCGACCACCCGCGACAGCGTCTCCAGCACCGTGAACAGCGTGTCGAACGCGTCCCGGTCGCCGGACCAGAACCGGTCCCGCGACCGGCGCACGTACCAGTTGGTCAGCGCGTCCAGGTAGGACCGCACGGTCGCGCAGGCACCCGAGATGTCGTAGACGTCCAGCTGCGCCTGCGTCGTCGAGACGAGCTCGCCGGTCTTGGCCAGCACGTAGCGATCCAGCAGGTGAGCCGAGTCGGTCCGCCGGGTCGCGACGTAGCCGTCCGCGTTGGCGTAGAGCGTGAAGAAATACCACACGTTCCACAGCGGCAGCAGGACATGCCGCACCGCCTCGCGGATGGCCGGCTCGGTCACCGGCATGTCGCCGCCACGCAGCACCGGTGACGACATGAGGAACCAGCGCATCGCGTCGGACCCGTATTCGTCGAAGACCCGGTAGACGTCGGGGTAGTTCTGCAGGCTCTTCGACATCTTGCGGCCGTCTTCGCCGAGCAGGATCCCGTGGCTGACACAGCTACGGAACGCCGGCCGGTCGAACAGCGCCGTGGCCAGCACGTGCATGGTGTAGAACCAGCCGCGCGTCTGCCCGATGTATTCGACGATGAAGTCGCCCGGGTAGTGGTGCTCGAACCAGTCCGCGTTCTCGAACGGGTAGTGCACCTGGGCGAACGGCATCGACCCCGACTCGAACCAGCAGTCGAGCACCTCGGGCACCCGGCGCATCATCGACGTGCCCGTGGGGTCGTCGGGGTTGGGCCGGGTCAGGTTGTCGATCTCGGGCCGGTGCAGGTCGCCCGGGCGCACGCCGAAGTCCCGCTCGAGCTGGTCGAGCGAGCCGTAGACGTCGATCCGCGGGTACTGCGGGTCGTCGGACTTCCACACCGGGATCGGCGAGCCCCAGAAACGGTTGCGGCTGATCGACCAGTCGCGGGCGTTGGCCAGCCACTTGCCGAACGAGCCGTCCTTCACGTGCTCCGGCGACCAGGTGATCTGCTGGTTGAGCTCGACCATCCGGTCCTTGAACGAGGCCACCGAGACGAACCAGGACGACACGGCCTTGTAGACCAGCGGCGTCTGGCAGCGCCAGCAGTGCGGGTAGGAGTGGGTATAGGAGTCATGACGCACCACCCGGCCGGCGGCCTTGAGGTCGCGCACGACCGGCTTGTTGGCCTCGAAGACCTGCAGCCCCTCGTATGGCGGGACGAGCGCGGTGAACCTCGTGTGCTCGTCGACCGTCACCACGGTCGGGATGCCGGCTTCCTGGCACGCGTTCTGGTCGTCCTCACCGAAGGCCGGCGCCATGTGCACCACGCCGGTGCCGTCCTCTGTGGACACGAAGTCGGCCCCCAGCACCTGGAAGGCGTTGGGCGTGTCGGCGAGGAAGTCGAACAGCGGCGCGTAGCGCCGGCCGACCAGGTCGCGTCCGAGCACAGTGTCCACTTTGGACGCGTTCGCCAGCTCCTTCTCGTATGACGCGGCGCGCGCGGCGGCCAGGACGTAACGGTGCCCGTCGGCGTCCTCGTAGACGTCGTATTCGATGTCCGGCCCGACCGCGACGGCGAGGTTGGACGGCAACGTCCACGGCGTGGTCGTCCAGGTCATGATCCGCAACGGCCCATCCGCCGGCCGCGCCACCGTGTCCAGCGGCGCCAGCTCGAACCACACGGTCAGCGCCGGGTCCTGCCGGTCGCGGTAGACGTCGTCGTCCATCCGCAGCTCGGTGTTGGACAGCGGGGTCTCGCAGCGCCAGCAGTAGGCGAGCACGCGGAAGCCCTCGTAGATCAGGCCCTTGTCGTGCAGCGACTTGAACGCCCACATGACGCTTTCCATGTAGCTCAGGTCGAGCGTCTTGTAGTCGTTGGCGAAGTCGACCCAGCGCGCCTGGCGGGTGACGTAGCGTTCCCACTCGGACGTGTAGCGCAGCACCGACTCGCGGGTGGCCGCGTTGAACTTGTCGACGCCGAGCGCGACGATCTCGGCCTTCGTCGTGATGCCGAGCTGCTTCTCGGCCTCGACCTCGGCCGGCAGCCCGTGGCAGTCCCAGCCGAACCGGCGCTCGACCCTGCGCCCGCGCATGGTCTGGTAGCGCGGCACCACGTCCTTGACGTAGCCGGTGAACAGGTGACCGTAGTGCGGCAGGCCGTTGGCGAACGGCGGGCCGTCGTAGAAGACGAACTCGTTGTCCCCGTTGACGCCGGCGGGACGTTGATCGACCGACGCCTCGAACGTCTTGTCCTGTGCCCAGTGGTCGAGCACCTCCCGCTCGACCGCGGGCAGACTCGGACTGGCGGGAACTCCCGCGCCGTCGGTGCGGTGCATCGGATAGGCCATCGGTGGTCGCTCTCTCCTCGCGCGTGTCATGTGACGGTCACAGACTCCACGCGGGGACGAATCGCTTTCACGATCCGCGGTACCACCCCGCTTGCCGCCCGAGGTGCGGGCGACCGCTCGTTGGCCGGCTGTAACGGGCCGAACCCGTCCGGTTCTACTGGGGGCGGCGACCTCGCGGGGGCCGACCCGTTCTTCCGGAGGCTCACCGGTGATGGCCGGGTCAACGCCTATGAATCCAGAGTACCTGAGCCCGCGGTGTGATCGCGCGCGAGATATCGCCGGTAAATAGTTAAGAAACCTTGACATTGATGAAACGGTCAGGTTTTCTGTGCCGTACACGTAGACGGCCGTCAACACCTCACGGGAGCCGTTATGCGCAAACGCAGCATCGCCCTGCTCGCCGGCGCCGGCGCGGCCGTCCTGACCTTCGCGGTCGGCGCCGCGCTGCCCGCCTCCGCGGCCGAACTGTTGACCAACCCCGGGTTCGAGACCGGCACCCTCAGCGGCTGGCGGTGCGACGCGAGCGACAGCGTGGGTGGCGCCCCGCACACCGGCGGCAAGGCGCTCCTCGGCAGCGCCGGCGCGGACACCGCCCGCTGCGAGCAGACCGTCACCGTGCAGCCGAACACCGCCTACACCTTCTCCGGCTTCGTGAACGGCGCCTACGTCTTCATCGGCGCGACCGGCGGGACAGAGGTCAGCACCTGGACGCCCGGCACCGGCGGCGCCTACAGCAAGCTGTCGGTCGCCTTCACCACCGGGGCCGCCCAGCGGACCGCGACCGTCTTTGTCCACGGCTGGTATGGCCAGGGCGCCTACACCGCCGACGACTTCTCGCTCGCCGGGCCGGGCGGCACGCCGACCTCCGCCCCGCCGACCAGCACCGCCCCGCCGACCAGCAAGCCGCCGTCCAGCCCACCGGTCTCGAGCCCACCGCCGAGCAGTCCCCCACCCAGCAGCCCACCACCGACCAGCCCGCCGCCCGTTGGCTCGCTGCCCAAGCACTTCCTCACCGGCTACTGGCAGGACTTCGTCAACCCGGCCGCCAAGCTGAAGCTGCGCGACGTGCCCACCGACTATGACCTCGTCGCGGTCGCCTTCGCCGGGGCCGGCACCGCACCCGGCTCGATCACCTTCTCGGTCGACCCGCAGCTGGCCAGCGCCGTCGGCGGTTACAGCGACGCCGACTTCCGCGCCGACGTCGCGACCCTGCACTCGCGCGGCAAGCGCGTGGTGCTCTCGGTGGGCGGCGAGACCGGCACGGTGAGCGTCGGCGACGCGACCGCCGCGACCAACTTCGCCAACACCGCCGCCGCGCTGATGACGCAGTATCGGCTTCGACGGCATCGACATCGACCTCGAGAACGGGCTCAACCCGACCTTCATGGCCCAGGCGCTGCGGCAACTGCGCACGAAGGCCGGCGCGAACCTCATCATCACGCTCGCCCCGCAGACGATCGACATGCAGTCGACCGGGTCGAGCTATTTCGCCCTGGCATTGGCGATCAAGGACATCCTGACCGTCGTGCACACGCAGTATTACAACTCCGGAAGCATGCTCGGCTGCGACCAGAACCAGGCCTACAGCCAGGGCACGGTCAACTTCCTCACCGCACTCGCCTGCATCCAGCTGGAGAACGGACTGCGGCCGGACCAGGTGGCACTCGGCCTGCCGGCCGGGCCGGGCGCGGCCGGCAGCGGGGTGGTCGCCCCATCGGTGGTCAACAACGCGCTCGACTGCCTCGCGGTCGGCACCAACTGCGGCACCTTCCGCCCGCCGCACACCTACCCGGGCATCCGCGGCGCCATGACCTGGTCGGTCAACTGGGATGTGACCAACGGCAACGGCTTCGCCCGCACCGTGAAACCGCATCTGGCCACCCTTCCCTAGCGCCCGACGAGAACCGAACGAGAACCGAACGAGACCTGCGCCACCTGGACCATGTTGCGGTGAACGAGGCACCCCGGTTGCCGCAATGTGGACCAGGTGGCGCAGCTCTCTACAAGCGCAGCGGCATGGTCAGGTAGCGCAGCCCGCCGCCCGGCTCACCACCCGAGTCGCCGTCGGCCTTCCCGGTCAGCAGCACCGGCTGGCGCGGGTCGGTGAAGGTCAGCGTGGCCACGTCGGAGTCCAGCGCGACCAGGCCGTCGAGCAGGAACTGCGGCTTGAACGCGACCTCGATCGGCTCGCCGTGCAGCCCGGCGCCGATGGTGGCCGAGGCCTTGGCCTCCTCACCGGTGGCCGCCTCCAGCCGGACCTCGCCGCCGGCGAAGGCCAGCCGCACCGGCGACAGCGGCGCGGCGACCAGCGAGACCCGCTTGACCGTCTCGATCAGCAGCGCCGTCTCCACCTCGGCCCGCCACGGACCGGCGTGCGGCACCCGCGCGTCGTAGTCGGGCGCCGGCACGTCGACCAACCGGCAGATCAGCAGGCGGCGGCCGCACTCGACACTCAATGTGCCGTCGCCGAGGCCGAGACGCACCTCGGCCGCCGGCCGCCCCCGCGTCGAACCGAGCGCCTTCGCCGCGTCGGCCAGCGCCCGCGCCGAAACGAGAACGACCGGGAGTTCCTGATCGTCGACCGGCCGCCACGGCACCGGCCGCACCGCCATCCGATAGCGATCGGTGCAGCCCAGCGACAGGTGCCCGCCGGCGCCGGCCAGCCGGACGGCGGTCAGCAGCGGCAGGGTCAGGTCGCGCCCGGCGGCGACCGTGACCTGCGCGACCGCCGTCGCGAAGGCGTCGGTGCCGATCGAGCCGACCCGGGACGGCACGGACGGCAACTCCGGATAGTCGGCGGTCGGCATGGTCAGCATGGAATAGCGGAACCCGGCGCACTCGACCCGCAGATGCGCACCGTCGAGGGTCAGCTCGACGGGCTCCGGGGGCAGCCCGCGCACGATGTCGGCGAACAGCCGGCCCGGCACCAGCACGGTGCCCGCGCCGCCGACCTCGGCCTCGGCCGTGGCCTGCGCACAAAGGTCATAGTCGAAAGTGGACAGTCGCAACCCGGCTGTCGGCCGGGCGATGGGGGCCGGCGCCGCCCCGTCCGCCTCGATCAGCAGGCCGCCCAGGATCGGGGTGGCCGGCCGGCTGGGCAGGCAGCGCGCCACCCAGGCCACCGCGTCGGCGAGCTGGTCACGGTCGATGCTGACCCGCACCTGACCGTCCACCGTGGACGTCTTGGTCGTCATGCCCGGGACGCTAGCCCCCGGGTACGACAAAAATGCCTCAGCCCAGGTCGGGGAACCAGAGCGCAAGCTCACGCTTGGCGCTGTCCGGCGAGTCCGACGCGTGCACGAGGTTCTCGCGGTTGGACAGCGACAGGTCGCCGCGGATCGTACCGGCCGCCGCCTTGCGCCCATCCGTCGCACCGACGAGCGCCCGCACGACGGCGACCGCCTCGTCGCCGGAAACGATCAGCGACACCAGCGGACCGCCGACCATGAAGTCGCGCAGCGGCGGGTAGAAGGGCTTGT
Organism: uncultured Actinomycetota bacterium; assembly: GCA_963816625.1. GTDB lineage: Bacteria > Actinomycetota > Actinomycetes > Mycobacteriales > Micromonosporaceae > Dactylosporangium. The sequence continues at coordinate 268,467 of CAWFLC010000001.1, forward strand.
CGACGTGCTCGGCGTAGTGTTGGTCGGCGAGCGCGACGTCCATCGTGCGCAGCAGCATGGCGTCAACGGCCAGACCTTTACGTTCGAAGCGCCCGAGGATCTCCCCGATGAGGCCGCGCCGGACCGCGTCGGGCTTGATGAGTACGAGCGTCCGCTCGGTCACGACGATCCTCCACAGCTGGATGCGGCCGGATACGACCGGATGAGGCCGACCGGCAGCCGAACACTGATGGTCACGATCAGCGTAGCCAGTGGTTCGCCCACCGACCCGCCGGGGTACGGAACACTTCCATAGCGCGGTTGATCAGGCATAGCCTGATGTCACTCGTCTGGGGAGGTCGACGTTGGCTCCCGCCAATCGCTTGCCGGTGTCGGACATGCGCAAGCTCGCGGTCGCAGGGCTCATCATCGTGGGCGTGTTCCTGCTGTGCTGCGGCACGGGCATGTCGAGTGTCGCGGTGGGCAGCATCGGGGTGATCCTCGCACTCGGCGGCCCGATCCTGATCTTCGCGACCACGCTTCGCGGCAACGCGCGCAGCTACGTCTTCGGCACCGCTCGCGTGGTCGAGGTCTCGCCGCAGCCGACCATCGGCCCCACCGGCCGCGGCGAGATGGGCCTGGTCGTCAACGCGCGCGGCATCGACGGGGTGGCCATCCGCATCCGCGATCCCGCCATCCCGATCAACAAGTGGCCGCAGGTCGGCGCGACCCTCCCGGTCCGCTCCGTGTCCGGAAGCCCCCGCAAGACGATCGTCCTCTGGGCCGACGTCCGCACCCACGAGGAAGCGGTCTACGACGACCGGCTCAATCCGGAATATGCTGACTTGTCCGACGAAGAGCGCGGCCAGGATCCGGACGAAGGCGGGGAGTTCGACCACGGTCCGCTTCCACCGGACGGCACCCCCACGATGACCGACATTCCACCGGTACCGGCGTCAGCCCCGCCCTCCAGCGACGGTTCCGGGGACGGGGTCCATGGCACGTCCGAGCGAGGCTCGGCGGTGGCCGTGGTCGAACGCCCCACCGATCAAGGTCGGCGGCGGCCGAGCCCGCGCCCGCGTCGCCCCGTCGCTGACGAGCCGGAGTCCGCACTGGCCAGCGTCGCCGCACCAGAAGCTGTCGCGGCGGCGACCGCGGCGGCGACCGCGGCGACCACCGAGGCGACCACCGAGGCGACCACCGAAACGACCGGCGAAACCGAGCCCGACGCCGAGCCGGCGCCCGAGGTCATCGGCGAAGACCTCGAGGCCGAGGTCACCGGCGAAGACGTCGAGGCCGAGGTCATCGGCGAAGAAGAACCCGAGGTCACCGAGGAAGAGCCCGAGGCGGTCCTCGAGGCAGAGCCGGAGACCGTCGCGGACGGGCCCGAGGCCGAAGCCGAGCCGGAGGCAGCGCTCGAGACTGAGACCGAACCCGAGACCGAGTTCCAGGCGGCACCGGAAGCCGTCGAGACAGAGCAGGCGAGCAGCAGAAGACGTCATCGTTGACGAGGAGCCCGAGGCCGCGGCCGAAGAGGACGAGGACGTCGCCTGGGCCGAACTCGCAGGGCAACCCGACGAGACCCAACCCGACGAGACCCCACCCGACGAGACCCCACCCGACGAGACCCCACCCGACGAGACCCCACCCGACGAGGCTCGATCCGACGAAGCCCAACCCGACGAGACCCAACCGCACGCGGCTGAAGACGACGAGACCCAACCCGACGACACCCAACCCCACGCGGCTGTGGACGACGACGTCGATGACGTCGCCTGGGCCGAACTCGCCCGGCAAGAAGACGAGCTGGACCAGGTCGACGTACTCCTACCCCAGCCGTCGGTCATCGGTCCGGGCGACGTCGAGCGCGAGATCATCGCGCCGAACCCGTACGTCACCGAGCTGTACATCCCGCCCCAGGAGCCGAGGCCGGTCGCCCCGGCCGTCGCTCTCGAACAGCGCATCCCGGGCCCCCGCCACCGGGCGCCCGAGGAGGAGATCGTCGATGCGACCGACCCGGCCGACGAACTCGAAGAGGAGCTGCCGCTCGGCGCGGTCGCGGAGTTCCTGCCCGCCACCCCGCAGCGCCGTCTCGTCCCACTCGAGGGCGTCAACGGCGTCAGCGTCACCCTGATCGTCTCCGACCTGCAGCGCTCACTCCGGTTCTACCGCGAGACGCTCGGCCTGTCCGAGGTCGACAGCAACGGCAGCAGCGCCGTCCTCGCGACCGGCGACGCCCGGGTCCTCCTGCGTCGCTCGGCCGACATGCCGCCGGTCGACCGCCGCGTCGTGCATCTCAATCTTGAGGTTCCCGACGTGTACGAGGCCTACGAACGGCTCCGCGCCGATGGCGTCGAGTTCGTGCACCGTCCGCGCGTCGTGCCGCAGGGCGAGCAGCTCGACCTGTGCACCGCGACCTTCCGCGACCCCGACGGCCACGCGATCGCCCTCACCCGCTGGGAGATCAGGCGCTAGGCCGAAGTCGATCAAGGAAGTACACGCCCGGGAATCGGACAATTCCCGGCGTGTACTTCCTTGATCGACTGGGGTGGGGGGCTAGGTGCCGTAGAGGCGAAGCATCGCCGACGCCGAATCGCGCATCCGCTCCCGCAACGCAGCAGGCTCCAACACTTCCAGGTGCGCGCCGAACCGCCCGAACTCGTTCACCGCGTGCTCGATCGACTCGATCGGCACCACGGCGCGGACCCAGCCGTCCGCATCCGGCTCGCTGGCCGTGTCCCGCAGCGCCTTCTCACCGACCGGGCCGGTCAGGAACCACAGCTCGACCGCCCGCGGCGCCAGCCGGACGACGGCCTCCTCGCTGTACAGCGTCTTCTCCAGGCGCGCCGCCCACTCCTGCCAGTACGCGGCGAGATCGAAGTTCTCCGGCCGCTCGAAGTGCTCGTCCAATGTGGACACAGTCTGGATCCGGTTGACGCGGAAGGCGTTGATGCGCTGCCGCCCCTTCGCCACGAAGTACCACGCCGCGCCCTTCAGGACCAGGCCGAGAGGTTCGAGCGTCCGTTCCACCTCCACCCCATTCCATTTCTTGTACTGGACGAGCAGGCGCTTCTGGCGCCACACGGCGTCGGCGACCACATCGAGAAACTCCGGCGCGTCGGGCTCGCGAAACCAGCCGGGCGCATCGAGGTGGAACCGTTCCCGGATACGGGCGGCCCGGCTGCGCAACTCGGGCGGCAACGCGGCAAGGAGCTTGAGCTGCGCGCCGGCCAGTACAGAGCCGAGGCCCAGCTCGGCCGCGGGACCCGGTCCACCGCCCAGGAAGAGGGCCTCGGCCTCGTCGGCGGTCAGCCCGGTCAGCTTGGTCCGGTAGCCGTCGAGCAGCTGGTATCCGCCGGTCGAACCGCGATCCGCGTAGACCGGCACGCCGGCCGCGGAAAGGGCCTCGACGTCGCGATAGACGGTACGCACGGAGACCTCGAGCTCGCCGGCGATCTCCTTCGCCGTCATGCGGCCGCGCGTCTGCAGGAGCAGCAGCGTGGACAGCAGCCGGCTGGCCCGCACCGCTCAGTCGCCCGCGGGATCGGCCGGTGGGGGGCCCGAGCGTCCACTCAGGACGGTGTGCCGCACGTTGAGCACGTAGGCCCAGACGAGCCCGAACAGCACGCCCAGCGCGACCAGCGACCAGTGCACCACGAAGCCGCCGGCGAACAGCGCGAGCGGGATGAGTGCGGCCGCCCACCAGGCCCACGCCCGGCGCAGCATCCCGGCCAGGACGATCGACACTGCGACCAGCGCGACGCACAGCCAGATGCCGGCCGTCGAGTGCGCGCCACCGAGGCGGGCCAGCGGGATCAGCGCGAGGAGCAGCACGATCGCCTCGATCACCAGCGTGCCGGCGCCGACGCCCCGCACCGCGGCGCCCGGGTTGCGCAGGCCGGACGGCTTGGTCATCGCTTCAGCAGCTTCCGGGCGTCGGCGACGGTGACCACCGAGCCGGTGATGAGGATGCCGGACCCGCCGAGCTCACCATCCACATCGGACTCCTCGGCCAGCGCGACCGCGGTTTCGATCGCATCGGGGAGCGGGGGCTCAACTCGTACCCTCTCAGGTCCGAAGATCCGGTCGGCCACGACCGCAAGGGCGGCCGCGGGCATCGCGCGGGGCGACGTGTTCCGGGTGATGACCACGACGTCGGTGACCGGCTCGAGGGCCTCGAGCATGCCCGCGACGTCCTTGTCGGCGAGCGCGGCGATGACCACGATCAGGCGGCGGAACGAGAACTCCTCGGCGAGTGCGGCGACGGTGGCCCGCACACCGGCCGGGTTGTGCGCGGCATCCAGCAGGATCGTCGGCGAGGTGCGCACCCGCTCGAGCCGCCCCGGTGACGTGGCCGCCGCGAAGCCGGCCCGGACCAGTTCGGGGTCGAGCGACCGCTCCGAACCGGCGCCGAGGAACGCCTCGACGGCGGCGAGGGCGACGGCCGCGTTCTGTGCCTGATGCGCACCGTGCAGCGGCAGGAAGATGTCGTCGTAGATCCCGGAGAGGCCCTGCAGCGTCAGCACCTGCCCGCCGAGCGCGAGTTCGCGGTGCACGAGGCCGAACTGGCTGCCCTCGCGGGCGAGGGTCGCACCGACGTCGGCACAGCGTTCGAGGATCGGGCGCATCGCCTCCTCCGGCTGCAGCGCGCAGATCAGCGTCGATCCCTTGTGGACGATGCCGGACTTGGCGTACGCGATCTCCTCGATCGTCTCGCCGAGCCATTCGGTATGGTCCAGCCCGATCGGGGTGATGACCGTGGTCGGCGCCTGCAGCACGTTGGTCGAGTCCTCGGTGCCGCCGAGGCCGACCTCGACCACGGCGACGTCGACCGGCGCGTCGGCGAACGCGGAGAACGCCATCGCCGTGGTCATGTCGAAGTAGGTGAGCGGCTCGTCGGTGCGGGCGTCGAGGTATTCGGCGAGGGGCGCGATCTCCTCGTAGACCTCGACGAACTTCTCCTCGCTGATCGGCTCGTCCTCGATGCTGATCCGCTCGCGGACGCTCGCCAGGTGCGGGCTGGTGTAGCGGCCGGTGCGCAGGCCGTGCGCACGCAGCAGCGTGTCGATCATCCGCGCGGTCGACGTCTTGCCGTTGGTACCGGTGATGTGGATCGCCGGGTACGCGCGTTGGGGGCTGCCCAGCGAGTCGAGCAGCGCCTGGATCCGCCCGAGGTCGAACACCATGCGGGTGTAGCCGCGGCCGAGCAGCTCGCGGTCGACCTCGGAAAAGGTGCTCATAGCGCGTCCAGCTGAGCGGTGATTCTGGCCAGGTCGCGCTCGGCGGCGACGAGACGGTCACGGATCTTGCTGACAACCGGCTCCGGCGCCTTGTCCACGAAGGACGCGTTGCCGAGCTTGGCCCGGCACTGGGCCGCCTCCTTCTCGGCGGCCGCCTTGTCCTTCTCCAGCCGAGCCCGTTCGGCGGCGACGTCGATCGTGCCCCGCGTGTCGACGGCGACGCTCACCCCGCCGTCGACGGACAGCTTGGCGGTGGCCGCGAACTCCGTACCGGCGTCGTCGAGCCGGGCGAGCGAGCGGATGAGCGGCTCGTGCTCGGCCAGGCCGGCCGAGTCCAGCCCCGACAGTTGCGCGGCGACGCGCTGCGCGGGCCGTACCCCTTGATCGGCCCGAAATCGGCGGACCTCGGTGACCACCCGCTGCAGCGCGGTCAGTTCGGTCTCCGCAGAGAGGTCGACGTAGGCCGGGTCGGCGGCCGGCCAGGCCGCGACGACCAGCGATTCCTGCCGGGTCAGCGTGGTCCACAGCTCCTCGGTGACGAACGGGATGATCGGGTGCAGCATCCGCAGCAACTGGTCGAGCACGTGGCCGAGGACGCGGCGGGTGTTGGCCTTGGCGGTGTCGTCGCCGCGGGCCAGGACCGGCTTGGTCAGCTCGAGGTACCAGTCGCAGACGTCGTCCCACGCGAAGTGGTAGAGCACGTCGCAGACCTTGGCCAGCTCGTACGCCTCGAAGTGCTCGTCGACCTCCGTGACGACCGCCTGCAAGCGCGACAAGATCCAGCGGTCGACCGTGGACAGCTGATCGTGGGGCGGCAGATCACCCTCGACCGTCGCTCCGGAGGTGAGGCCGAAGCGGCTGGCGTTCCACAGCTTGTTGCAGAAGTTCCGGGAACCCTGCACCCACTCCTCACTGACCGGTACGTCCGCGCCCGGGTTGGCGCCGCGCGCGAGCGTGAAGCGGGTGGCGTCGGCGCCGAAGCGCTCGATCCAGTCCAGCGGGTCGACGACGTTGCCGAACGACTTCGACATCTTCTTGCCGTACTGGTCGCGCACCATGCCGTGCAGCATCACCACGTCGAACGGCTGGCGGCCGTTCATCGCGTACAGCCCGAACATCATCATCCGGGCGACCCAGAAGAACAGGATGTCGTAGCCGGTGACCAGGACACTCGTCGGGTAGAAGCGCTCGAGGTCGACGGTCTCGTCCGGCCAGCCGAGCGTCGAGAACGGCCACAGCGCCGAGGAGAACCAGGTGTCCAGGACGTCCGGGTCCTGCCGCCAGCCGTCGGCCTCACTACCCGGCGGTTCTTCGTCGGGACCGACGCAGACGAGCTCGCCGGCCGGGCCGTACCAGACGGGGATCCGATGTCCCCACCAGAGCTGGCGGGAAATGCACCAGTCGTGCATGTGGTCGACCCAGGAGAAGTACCGCTTCGCCAGTTCGGGCGGCTCGACCTTGACGCGGCCGTCGCGGACGGCGTCCCCGGCGGCCTGGGCCAGTGACTCTGTGCTGACGAACCATTGCAGTGACAGCCTCGGCTCGACGGTGGTGCCGCAGCGCTGGCAGTGCCCGACCGAATGCACGTAAGGGCGCTTTTCGGCGACAATCCGGCCCTCTGCGCGCAGCGCCGCGACGACCGCCGGGCGGGCCTCGAAGCGGTCAAGGCCCACGAACGGGCCGTGCAGTGTGATCACGCCGTGGTCGTCCATCACGGTCAGGCTCGGCAGGTCGTGCCGCTGGCCGATCTCGAAGTCGTTGGGGTCGTGCGCCGGGGTGACCTTGACCGCGCCGGTGCCGAACGCCGGGTCGACGTGGGCGTCCGCGACGATCGGGATCCGGCGCCCGGTCAGCGGCAGCTCGACCTCGGTGCCGATCAGGCGCCGGTACCGGTCGTCATCCGGGTGTACGGCCACCGCGGTGTCGCCGAGCATCGTCTCGGCCCGCGTGGTGGCGACCACGATCGACCGGTCGCCGTCGCCGTACCGGATCGAGACCAGCTCGCCGTCGTCATCGGTGTGCTCGACCTCGATGTCGCTCAACGCGGTCAGGCAGCGCGGGCACCAGTTGATGATGCGCTCGGCCCGGTAGATCAGCCCGTCGTCGAAGAGCCGCTTGAAGATGGTCAGTACGGCGCGCGACAGGCCCTCGTCCATCGTGAAGCGCTCGCGGGTCCAGTCGACCGAGTCGCCGAGCCGGCGCATCTGGCCGAGGATCGTACCGCCGGACTCCGCCTTCCACTGCCAGACGCGCTCGACGAACTTGTCGCGGCCCAGGTCGTGGCGGGACAGGCCCTCGGCGGCGAGCTGGCGCTCGACGACGTTCTGGGTGGCGATGCCCGCGTGGTCCATGCCGGGCAGCCACAGCGCCTCGAAGCCCTGCATGCGCTTGCGGCGGATGAGGGAGTCCTGGACGGTATGGTCGAGGGCGTGGCCGATATGCAGTGAACCGGTCACATTGGGCGGGGGCAGGACGATCGCAAAGGGCGGCTTGTCGCTGGCCGCGTCCGCGCGGAAAAGGCCGGCCGACACCCATTGGTCGTAGCGCCGCTGCTCGACCTCCGACGGCGCATACTGTTTGTTGATCTCGCCGCTGGTGGCCGGGCCGGGCGCGCCTTCGTGGGCGATCTCGCTGGGGGTCGGCGAAGTATCCGTCACTCTGCGAGTCTAGAACTGTCGCCCGGTGGGTCTACGCTCGCCAGTGCCCCCTCACTCAGGAGACTGATCGACGGTGTCTGACCCCTACGCGCAGCAGCCACGCCGCGACGACGAGCCCCGGTCGCAGCCGTTCCGGCCGATGTCTTATGACCTGTCGCCCGAATACTCGCAGGGTCAGCCCCCACCGCCGGCGTCAGCCTCATACGACCCGAACTATGGCCAGCAGCCGGGCTACGGTCAGCAACCCGGTTATGGTCAGCAGCCCGGTTATGGCCAGCAGCCTCCGGACTATGGTCAGCAACCCGGCTACGGCTCGCCGGCCGCCCCCGGGTCCTCGCCGGGCTACGGCGCGCCGGTCTCACCTGGTTACGGCCCGCCGACGTCCGGGGCTCCCGACTACGGACAGCAGCCCTACGGCCAGCAGCCCGGTTACGGGCAGCCGCCCTACGGCCCGCCCCAGCCGGGCTATGGGGCGCCTCCGCCCGGATACGGGCAACAGCCTCCCGGCTACGGCGACCAGCCCCCGCCCTACGACAGTGGCTTTCCCGGACCGCCGATCATGCCGCCGGCCCCGGTCAAGAAGAAGCGGACGGGGCTGAAGGTCACACTCGGCATCCTCGGTGCGCTCGCGTTGGTGTGTGGCGTCCTGTCCTGCGTGATCGGCTACCCGATCATCTCCCAGTCCGGTGCGAAGATCTCCGCGCCGGAAACCCTGCCCGGCGGCCTGACCAGGGACGACTCGCAGGAGAACCAGTCAACGGTCGACCAGCTCGAAAGCGACCTCAAGTCCGACGTCGGCGCCACCGACGCGGTCGCCGGGTTCTACAAGGACGGCAAGGACGATGCGAAGCCGGTGCTGCTCGTCGCCGCGACGACGCTCATCCTGACCCCCTCGTCGGAGATCGACGACGCGTTCAAGGGGATCCAGGAAAGCGACCTGAAGATCACCAACATCACCAAGTACCCGGCGGGCGAGCTCGGCGGCTACGTCAAGTGCGGCACCGGCAACACGTCCGGCGTCGACATCGCGGCCTGCGTGTGGACCGATCACGGCAGCGCCGGGATCGCCTTCTTCTTCAAGCGCCCGATCGCGGAGAGTGCCGCCCTGTTCGTGAAGATCCGCGAGGCCGTCGAGACCCGCTGAGCCCGATCGACGCGAGGCCACTACATCCCTTTCGGGGCCGTAGTGGCCTCACCTTTTCCCAGGGTTGTGCTCTAGGATGCGTCGTCCGATGGGGGAGGTCAACATGGTGGTGGTCGATCCTGACGATGCGGTCGATCCGGACGATACGGTCCAACCCGGCGCGGTCCCACCCGGCGCGGTCGAACCCGACGCGACGCAGCGTCGAGCGAAGATCCGGCGACTCCGCAACATCATGCTTATCGTCCTGGCGGTCGTCGTCGCGGCCGGCGCCGTGATCGCCGGCCCGACCGCATGGCCGGTGTTCCAGCAGCGCAACACCAAGGTGAGCGCGCCGGACGAGGTGGCCGGCCTGCGCCAGGACACCAGCGACAATGCGAAGTCGACGTCCGAATACATCCGCGACGCGGTCGCCACCGCGGTCAACCTGTCCGACAGCGTCGGCGCCGTCTACTGGGACGGCAGCAACCAGGAGCGCAGCATCCTCTTCACCGGTGGCGGGGCGCGGCTGTGGTCGCCGGCCGACCAGCTCACCAGCGCGTTCAAGCTGATCACGGATGACACCGGCGGCGTCCGCGACGTCCGCACCGTGCCGGCCGGCCCGCTCGGTGGCGTCATGCAGTGCGGTACGACCACGACCGACGGCGGCGACATCACGGTGTGCGGCTGGGCGGATCACGGGTCGCTGGCGGTGGCCTTGTTCCCCAACCGCACCGTCGACGAGTCCGCCAAGCTGATGGTGGAGATGCGAACGGCAATGGAGCACCGCTGAATTGCCGGCGCGCGGCCTTTCGGGGCGCGCGGCTTTTTCGGGGCGCGCGGCCTTTCGGGAGAATGCAAATAGGGGCCGCCCGAAGGCGACCCCTATTTGAATGGTAGTCCGGCGGCGTCCTACTCTCCCACACTCTCGCGGGTGCAGTACCATCGGCGCTGGAGGGCTTAGCTTCCGGGTTCGGAATGGGACCGGGCGTTTCCCCTCCGCTATGGCCGCCGTAACGTTGTGAACCTGTCAACCTCGCACACCACCACCCGGTGTTTTGGGGGTGGGTGCGGTGTGGTGTTGGTTCAGAATCACACAGTGGATGCTCACATCTTCGCGTCGCAGGACTTGTCTTGTTCAAAGCGCCGTTGTTTGGGGTTTGGCGGGTGTTGGGGTCAAGTCCTCGGCCTATTAGTACCGGTCAGCTCGAACCTGTTACCAGGCTTCCACTCCCGGCCTATCAACCCAGTCGTCTAGCTGGGGGCCTTAACCCTCTATGGGGTGGGATACCTCATCTCGAAGCGAGCTTCCCGCTTAGATGCTTTCAGCGGTTATCCCTTCCGAACGTAGCCAACCAGCCGTGCCCCTGGCGGGACAACTGGCACACCAGAGGTTCGTCCGTCCCGGTCCTCTCGTACTAGGGACAGCCCTTCTCAAGTATCCTACGCGCACGGCGGATAGGGACCGAACTGTCTCACGACGTTCTAAACCCAGCTCGCGTACCGCTTTAATGGGCGAACAGCCCAACCCTTGGGACCTACTCCAGCCCCAGGATGCGACGAGCCGACATCGAGGTGCCAAACCATCCCGTCGATATGGACTCTTGGGGAAGATCAGCCTGTTATCCCCGGGGTACCTTTTATCCGTTGAGCGACACCGCTTCCACTTGCCAGTGCCGGATCACTAGTCCCGACTTTCGTCCCTGCTCGACCTGTCAGTCTCACAGTCAAGCTCCCTTGTGCACTTGCACTCAACACCTGATTGCCAACCAGGCTGAGGGAACCTTTGGGCGCCTCCGTTACCTTTTAGGAGGCAACCGCCCCAGTTAAACTACCCACCAGACACTGTCCCTGAACCGGATCACGGCCCAAGGTTAGATACCCAAATCAACCAGAGTGGTATTTCAAGATTGCCTCCACCCGTACTGGCGTACGAGCTTCACCGGCTCCCACCTATCCTACACAAACTAATTCGAGTACCAATGTCAAGCTATAGTAAAGGTCCCGGGGTCTTTCCGTCCTGCCGCGCGTAACGAGCATCTTTACTCGTACTGCAATTTCGCCGGGCCTGTGGTTGAGACAGTGGGGAAGTCGTTACGCCATTCGTGCAGGTCGGAACTTACCCGACAAGGAATTTCGCTACCTTAGGATGGTTATAGTTACCACCGCCGTTTACTGGCGCTTAAGTTCTCCGCTTCGCCCTCACGGACTAACAGGTCCCCTTAACGTTCCAGCACCGGGCAGGCGTCAGTCCATATACGTCGTCTTACGACTTAGCATGGACCTGTGTTTTTAGTAAACAGTCGCTTCCCCCTGGTCTCTGCGGCCACCAACCGCTCCACCAGCATGTGGTCTCACCATCGGTGGCCCCCCTTCTCCCGAAGTTACGGGGGCAATTTGCCGAGTTCCTTAACCACAGTTCGCCCGATCGCCTCGGTATTCTCTACCTGACCACCTGTGTCGGTTTGGGGTACGGGCCGCTCGAAACTCGCTAGAGGCTTTTCTCGGCAGCATGGGATCACTGACTTCACCTGAACA
>CAWFLC010000001.1:285000-900204 GCA_963816625.1 uncultured Actinomycetota bacterium
GTCGCGGCGAGCGTGCCGTCGCGGCCGAAGATCAGCGACGTGTTGTACGTGCGGTCCGGATCGGGGCCGATCTCGTGGAACGAGCCGGCGTGCACCCAGATGCCGAGGTCACGGGCCGCGTCGGCGAAGAACGTCGCGAACTCGCCGTCGATCGGCTCCGGCTTGGGGGCCCGCGCCGATGGGCCGAGGTAGTCGACGTATTCGGGCAGCATCGCCAGGTCAGCGCCGCCGGCGGCGGCGCGCTCGAGCAGGCCCCGCGCGACGCGCAGGTTTTCGGCCCGGTCGTCCCGCGCGTTGAGCTGGCACACCGCCACTCGCACGTCAGGCGCTCTTTTCCTCCCGGTCCGCGCGACGGCGGCCGACCCGGTGGACGGTGAGGTCGCGCGGCACGATCGTCGGGATGACCTTCTCCAGAACGACCTCGCGGGTGATCAGCACGCGCGCGATGTTGGGGTTGCTGGGCACCTCGTACATCACCGAGAGGAGCACTTCCTCCAAGATCGCGCGAAGGCCGCGCGCGCCGGTGCCTCGCAGGATCGCCTGGTCCGCGATGGCCTCGAGCGCCTCCGGCGCGAACTCCAGCTCGACGCCGTCGAGCTCGAAGAGCCGCTGGTACTGCCGGACGAGCGCGTTGCGCGGCTCGGTCAAGATCTTGACCAGGGCGTCGCGGTCGAGGCTGCGCACGTTGGTGATCACCGGGAGCCGGCCGATGAACTCGGGGATCAGGCCGAACTTCAGCATGTCCTCGGGCATGACCTGGGCGAGCACGTCGTCGTCGGCGGCCCGGTCGTTGATCGACCGCAGGTTGGCGCCGAAGCCGACGCCCGCCTTGCCGACCCGCGACTGCACGATCTTGTCCAGCCCGGCGAAGGCGCCGCCGCAGATGAACAGCACGTTGGTCGTGTCGATCTGGATGAACTCCTGGTGCGGATGCTTCCGGCCGCCCTGCGGCGGCACGTTGGCGACCGTTCCCTCGATGATCTTCAGGAGGGCCTGCTGCACGCCTTCGCCGGACACGTCCCGGGTGATCGAGGGGTTTTCCGACTTCCGCGCGATCTTGTCGACCTCGTCGATGTAGACGATGCCGGTCTCGGCGCGCCGGATGTCGTAGTCGGCCGCCTGGATCAGCTTGAGCAGGATGTTTTCGACGTCCTCGCCGACGTAGCCGGCCTCGGTCAGCGCGGTCGCGTCCGCGATGGCGAACGGCACGTTGAGCATCCGGGCCAGCGTCTGCGCCAGGTGCGTCTTCCCGCAGCCGGTGGGGCCGATGAGCATGATGTTGGACTTGGCCAGCTCGACAGTCTCACCGGAGGGGCCGGCGGAGGACGACTCGGCCTGCACCCGCTTGTAGTGGTTGTAGACCGCTACCGCGAGTGCCTTCTTGGCCTGGTCCTGGCCGACGACGTACTGGTCGAGGAAGGCGCAGATCTCCATGGGCTTGGGGAGCTCATCGAACTTCACCTCGCCCGACTCGGCGAGTTCCTCTTCGATGATCTCGTTGCACAGGTCGATGCACTCGTCGCAGATGTACACCCCAGGCCCTGCGATGAGTTTCTTCACCTGCTTCTGTGATTTGCCACAGAAGGAGCACTTGAGTAGGTCGCCGCCGTCGCCGATCCGTGCCACCTACGATCTCCCTGCCCTCACGGCCGGACCTGATGCCCGACTCGCCCTGCGCCCAGCCCCCGTGGCCGCCAGCGATGGCCGGCCTTGGCCATTGCCTCGACGTTACCTGGTGACGGCGCCAGATCCGACCCCCCGCGAGGGGGTGTCTTGTTTTCCGGCACGTTCGGGACGATCAATCGTGGTCGTCCGCCCGAACCCATCGGCTCGCCGAACCGTCGGGTTAGGCGAGCCGATGCGCAGTTTGTCAGGTATCCGGGTCAGTTTCAAAGGCTTTACCCGAGGGAAGGCCTCAGCTTGTGGTCGCTCCGACGAGGCCGGACTTCTTCCGCGACGCCAAGATGTTGTCCACGATGCCGTACTCCTTGGCCTCGCTGGCCGTCAAGATCTTGTCGCGGTCGATGTCCTTGCGGATCTTCTCGATCGGCTGGCCCGAGTGCCGGGACACGAGGTCCTCGAGCTGGGTCCGCATCCGCATGATCTCCTTGGCCTGGATCTCGATGTCAGACCCTTGGCCGTAGCCGCCCTCGGTGGCCGGCTGGTGGATGATGATGCGCGAGTTGGGCAGGGCCATCCGCTTGCCCGGCGTGCCGGCCGCGAGCAGGACCGCCGCGGCGCTCGCCGCCTGGCCGAGGCAGACGGTCTGGATGTCCGGCCGGACGTAGGTCATCGTGTCGTAGATGGCCGTCATCGCGGTGAACGAACCGCCCGGCGAGTTGATGTACATGATGATGTCGCGGTCGGGGTCGATGCCCTCGAGCACGAGCAGCTGGGCCATCACGTCGTTGGCGGACGCGTCGTCGATCTGCACCCCGAGGAAGATGATGCGGTCCTCGAAGAGCTTGTTGTACGGGTTGGACTCCTTGACCCCGTAAGACGTGCGCTCGACAAACGACGGGATGATGTAGCGGTTGTGCACCTCGCGCAGCGCGGGGGGCAGGCTCAGGTCGGTCATCGCGTCACTCCTCAAGCCAGGGTTCCGGCGCCTTCCGGAGCCTGCTGAGCCCCGGTGATCACCTTGTCGATGAAGCCGTAGTCCCTCGCCTCGTCGGCGGTGAACCAGCGGTCACGGTCCGAGTCGGCTTCGATCTGCTCGAGCGACTGTCCCGTGTGGTGCGACACGCGCTCCTGGAACATGCGCTTCGTGTAGAGCATCTGCTCGGCTTGGATCGCGATGTCGGAGGCCGTGCCGCCGATGCCGCCGGACGGCTGGTGCATCATGATCCGCGCGTGCGGCAGCGCCATCCGCTTGCCGCGGGCGCCGGCGCACAGGAGGAGTTGACCCATCGACGCGGCCATGCCCATGGCGACCGTGGCGACGTCGTTGTTGACGAACTGCATGATGTCGTAGATCGCCATGCCCGAGTAGACGGACCCACCGGGCGAGTTGATGTAAAGCCAGATGTCACGCTGCTCATCCTCGGCGGCGAGCAGGAGCATCTGGGCGCAGATCCGGTTGGCGACCTGGTCGTTGACCTCGCTACCCAGGAAGACGATCCGCTCCTTGAGCAGCCGGTTGAACACAGAGTCGTCGAGCGTCAGGCTCGAGTCACCGCCACGCGCCAGAGGCGCGGGACTGACTGGCGACGCTGGAATATGCAGGTCGGTCATGGCAGCCCTTCGCAGGAGTCTTTGTACTTTGCCGACATTAACCGGCGCGGTGAGGCCCAGCTTCCCATGCTTACGGCATTTCGCTGTGAGCGCACCGTAATGGCGTTAGTCGTGGTCGTGACCCTCATGGTCATCGTGGTCATGACCCTCGTGCTCGTCGACACCCGCACGCAGCTCGTCGAGCGACAGGACGTTGCCCTCGGAATCGGTGATCTTCACCCGCTCCAGCACCGCCGCCAGCGCCTTTCCGCGCCGGACGTCACCGAAGACCGACCCGGCGAGGCCGGCCTGAACCAGCCGCTCGTAGTACTCCTGCGGCTGCGCCCCGGCCCGCTGCGCGCGGTGGACGATCTCGTGCCCGAACTCGTCGTCCGTGACCGTGAATCTCTTCGGCGTCGGCCAGCGTGTCGAGCACCAGCTGGACCCGCACGGCCTCGCTGGCCGCGTCGGCCAGCTCGGTGTCGATCTCCTCCTCCGACTTGCCCTGCGACTCGAGGAAGTCCTCCAGCGTGGTGCCGATCCGCTGCAACTCCTCGCTCATCTGCTCCTTGCGTGACTCGACCTCGTCGCGCACCACGCCCTCCGGCGTGGGGACGTCGGAGGCCGCGACGATCGCCTTGAGCGTCTCGTCCCGGGCCGCGTAGAGCTGCTCGGCGCGCTTCACCCGCGCCAGGCGGGCCCGCAGGTCCTCCCGCAGCTCGTCCAGCGTGTCGAACTCGCTGGCCAGCTGCGCGAACGAGTCGTCAAGATCGGGAAGCTGCTTCTCCTTGACCGACCGCACCGTGACCGAGACGTCGGCGTCCTCGCCGAGCTGGTCACCGCCGACCAGCTTCGAGTTGAACGTGGTCGACTCGCCGGCCGACATGCCCTGCAGCACGTCGTCGAGGCCCGGCACCAGCTGCCCGCTGCCCACCTCGTGCGACACGTTGGACGCGGTGCCACCAGGCACTTCCTCGCCGTTGACGGTCGCCGTCAGGTCGATCTGCACATAGTCGCCGACCCGCGCCGGCTGATCCCAGGTCTTCAGCGTCGCGAACCGCTCCCGCAGCCCGTTGACCTGCTCGTCGACGTCTTCGTCGCGCACCTCGGCCGCGTCGATGGTGACCTCGATCGTGCTGAAGTCCGGCAGCGTGATCGGCGGCCGCACGTCGAGCTCGGCCGTGAACATGAGCGGCTCGCCGTCGGTGAAGTTCTTGATCTCCACCTCGGGCCGCCCGAGCGTCTTCACGTCGTGCTCACGCACCGCGGCCAGGATCTGCGTCGGAATGACCTCCTGCACCGCCTCGTTGAGGACCGCACCCCGCCCGACCCGCTGGTCGATGACCGCCGAGGGCACCTTGCCCTTGCGGAATCCGGGGATCGCGACCTGCGCGCCGATCTCGCGATATGCCTTCTTGAGGCTGGGCTCCAGCTCAGCGAACGGCACCTCGATCTCGAGCCGCACGCGCGTCGGACTCAGCGTCTCGACGGTGCTCTTCACAGGGGTTCTCCTCGGGTCACGATCGGCCGCCGGAGCGGCCAGGGTTATTGCCGGCGGTATGCCCGCCGTTCGTGCTCACGGTCGGGGTGGCGGGATTTGAACCCACGGCCCCTCGCTCCCAAAGCGAGTGCGCTACCAAGCTGCGCTACACCCCGGTTTGCGTCGGCAAGTGTATGCGCTCGGTATGACATCCTGCCCGTCGGGTACGCTGTCCGGGCACGCGGGCGTAGCTCAATGGCAGAGCTTCAGTCTTCCAAACTGACGGTGGGAGTTCGATTCTCCTCGCCCGCTCCACGACAATTTTCCTTTTGGATGGCTCGGGTCCGCCGATCGCGCGACCGTTGCTCCCGCCAGAAATCCCGGCGTCCGCGTCCCCAAGCCCAGGTCGGGTCACCCAGCACCTATTGTCGTGCTCCGGCGTTGGACCCCAACTCCGCCTGCTTCAACCCCGGCAAGATCAAAGGTGACTCGTCAGTGATTTTCGGGTCGCGAATCGCTGAGTAGTAACCATTGATCTTCGCGGCACGTCTGCTAGCCGCCGGCTCAAGATCAAAGGTGGCAAGTTGGCGATTCTCGGCCGCCAGATCGCCAACTTGGCACCTTTGATCTTGCGAGCCACGCACCGTTCATGATCCATGTCGAGAACTCGGCGATATTTCGGCCGCAAAATCGCTGAGTTCTCGATATCGAGCGCGGGCTGCTCCTCGAGCCGGGTCAGCCCGGCTGCGTTGCCAGTGCGGCGGCCTTTCCGTGCAAATAGCGCTGCTGGAGCGGGCTCGTCGTCAGGGACGCGGCTCTCAGGTACGCCTCCCGCGCCGCCGGCCGGTCACCGGCCATCTCCAGCAGGTGGGCCCGTACGGCGTGCAGCCGGTGATCGCCGTCCAGCGACGGCAAGCCGTCGACCAGCGCCAGCCCGGCCGCCGGGCCGTCCACCATGGTCACCGCGACCGCGTGGTTCAGCGCGACGATCGGGTTGTCGGCGATGCGCAGCAGCAGCGCGTACAGGTGCATGATCCGGCGCCAGTCGGTCTTCTCCGCGCTCGGTGCCTGGTCGTGGGCGGCGGCGATGGCCGCCTGGAGCTGGTAGGGGCCGGCCGGGCCGCGCCCGAAGGCGGCGTCGATCAGCGCGACGCCCTCGGCGATCAGCGCCGCATCCCAGCGGCTACGGTCCTGGGCGGCCATCGGTACGAGGGCGCCGTCGGCGTCCGTACGGGCGGCCCGGCGCGCGTCGGTGAGCAGCATCAACGCGAGCAGCCCGGCGACCTCGCCGTCGTCGGGGAGGAGGCGGTGGACCATGCGGGTCAGCCGGATCGCCTCGGCCGACAGGTCTGTGCGGTGCAGCGACACGTACCCCTCGTTGAAGATCAAGTAGAGCACGTGCAACACGGCGCCCAGCCGGGACGCGTCCGAGGGCAGGCGAAACGGGATACCGCTGTCCTTGATGGCCTGCTTGGCCCGGGTGATCCGGCGGGTCATGGTCGCCTCCGGCACCAGGAACGCCCGCCCGATCTCGGCCGTGGTCAGGCCGCCGACGGCGCGCAGCGTCAGGGCGATCTGTGAGGCCGGCGACAGCGACGGATGGCAGCACATGAACAACAAGATCAACGAGTCATCCGAGGGGGACGAAACCAATGATGACTGGGCAGTGGCCAGCACGCGCCGCTCCCGCGCGGACTCCGAACGCAGCATGTCCGTCAGCCGGCGCGCCGAGACCGTGATCAGCCACGCGCGCGGATCGGCCGGTACGCCGTCGCGGGGCCACTGGGTCACGGCCGCGATGAGCGCCTCCTGCACCGCGTCCTCGGCGAGGTCGAAGTGCCCGTACCGGCGCACGACCGCGCCGATGACCTGCGGCACCAGCGGGCGCAGCAGGTCATCGAGCCGCTCAGTCATGCCGCCTCCTCGGTCGCAGGCTCCCGAAGAGCCGGCCTGACATGCATCCGGACCTCGCGCGAGCGCTCGGTCATGCCGCCTCCTCGGTCGCAGGCTCCCGAAGAGCCGGCCTGACATGCATCCGGACCTCGCGCGAGCGCTCGGTCATGCCGGTCATCCGGTCAGGTCGTCCCGCGAGTCGGCGATCGGCCGGATGTCGGCGTAGTACTGGGCGTCCTTGCCGAGCGGGTTCGGGGTGTTCGCCAGCTTTGCGGCGATCTCCGTGGCCCGGTCGAAGCTCTCGCATTCGACGACCCAGTAGCCGGCGAGGACTTCTTGCGTCTCCGCGTACGGGCCGTCGGTCACCACCGGTACGCCGTCCTGCAACTGGAGTCGGCGGGTGTGCACGGGTGCGTCCAGGCCACGCGTCTCGACCAGTTCGCCGGACTCGATGAGTTCCTTGTTGAACGCCTCCATGAACGCGCCGAGCGCCGCGAAGTCCTCCGCGGACCAGGCCGAGTCCCCGGCGCCGACCATGGCGTCGTAGTCCCGCTGCGCGGCGAAGCTCTGGATCATGAACTTCATGATGTTCTCCCTTCCTCGACCGCTACGTCGAGGCCACCCCGGTCCGACCGGACACCGGGTTCAAAAAAACCCGCACTAGGCTCCCAAAATCATGGAAGGTTTCGCGGATCCAGCATTCTCCCAAGTCGCCGAGGTCTTCCGGGACCTGTTCGAGAACGGTCAGGAGACCGGCGCCGCGCTCGCCGCGTACGCCGGTGGGCGGCTCGTGGTCGACCTGTGGGGCGGCTGGGCCGACGCCGCCCGTACCCGTCCCTGGGCGCGCGACACGCTGGTGACGACCTTCTCGACCGGCAAGCCGCTCGCCGCGCTCACCGTGCTCCGGCACGTCGCGGCCGGGGCGATCGAGCTCGACGCGCCGATCGCGCGCTACTGGCCCGAGTTCGCGACGGCCGGCAAGGACGCCGCGACCGTCCGGCACGCTTTGAGCCATGCTGCCGGGGTACCGGCGATAGCCACGCCCCTGCCGACCGAGGCCGCGTTCGACTGGGACCGGTTCTGCGCGGCGATCGCGGAGACGCCGGCGGAATGGGAGCCGGGAACGGCCTTCGGCGAGCACGCGCTGACCTTCGGCCACCTGATCGGGAACGTCCTGCGCCGGGCGACCGGCAAGACCGTCAAGGACGTCCTGCGCGACGAGATCGGCCACGACGTCCACTTCGGGCTGGACGGCGCGGACCTCGAGCGGGTGGCCGAGGTCGAGCACGCCGTCGACGACTGGCCGGCGCTGACGATCGACGGGCACGGCGACCTGTGGGCCCGTGCGCTGGGCAACCCGCCGCGGCTGCTGGAGCGAGAGGTACTCAACGGCGCCGGATGGCGCACGTCGGAGATCCCGGCCGTCAACGCCCACTGCACCGCGCGCGGCCTGGCCACCGTGTACCGGGCCCTCGCGAACCACGAACTGTTGCCGCGAACCCTGCTCGACGAGGCCCTCGCCGCCCAGGTACAAGGCGTCGACCTCCTCCTGGGGCAAGAGGCCACCTGGACGCTCGGCTGGGGCCGCGACGGCTCATTTGTCGGCATGGGCGGCATCGGCGGTTCGTCAGCCGGCCTGGACGAGGAGAAGGGCTACACCCTCGCGTACGTGACGCGCCGCCTCGGCACGCACGACCGCAGCGACGCCTGCTACGACGCGCTCGAGGCGTGCCTTTAAGAGCTCTAAGAGCCTCTAAGCCTTTAATGTGCAGCGGGCGCAATCAACGCCGCACGCAGCGCGGCCACGTCGTCGTCGCTCACCCCGTATTCGGCGGCCCACCCGCGCATCCCGCCCCACCGCTCGCGCGCCATGCTCAACGCGCCGGCCATCGTGGGTGCCTCGGGGGCCCAGTCCAGGTCGACGCCGGGCCGGGTCGGCAGGCCGAGCTGACGGGCGACCTCACGGACGCGGGCGTGTATGGCGGGCATCGCCGGCGCGGTCAGCGCGTAGTCCTCCGCGATCAGCTCCTCCGCCACCCCGAGCAGGCTCAGGACGGCCGCCGCCAGCACACCGGTGCGGTCGCAGCCGGCCTCACAGTGGAACACCGCGGGCAGCGCTTCCGCGTCGGCCAGCAACTTGATCATGCCGGCCAGCACGTCGCCCTTCTCGGCCAGCATCGCGACGTAGTGCCCGGCCAGGTCGTCGGCCCCGCTGACGTCGACGATCGGCGCGTGCACATAGGTCACGGACGTCTCGGCGAGCGGCCCCCGGCCGAGGTTGTCCACCTCGTACTGCCCGCGCAGGTCGATCACGGTGGCCAGGCCGAGCTCGTCGACGAGCCGCTTCGCGTCGGCCTCCGTCGCGTAGGCGAGCGAGTCGCTGCGGTACAGCACGCCGCCCTTGACCGTGCCGCCGTCCGCCGGGAGGCCGCCGAGGTCGCGGAAGTTGACCATGCCGGTGAAGATGAGCTGGCGCGGGTGCGGAACGCGGCGACGGGTCAACCGCCGCACCCAGCGCTTCACCACAGGTGCCCTCCCAGCCAGCTCCACGCCGACATTACCCAGTCGACCTGTCGAAGGTAGGCGATCCCGGCCCCGGCCAGGAAGAGACCGGTGATCGCGTGGGCGGCCTTCGCGGTCCGGCGGGGCCGGCCGAGCCGCTGCTCGAGGATGAGCCGGCCGAGCAGCCGCGTCAGCGCGAAGACGCCGGCCGCGACGGCCAGGACGATCACGAACGCGACCACCGGGCCGGTCAGCGAGCCCTTGCTGTCGGCGGCCCACAGGCCCCAGCAGATGAAGGCGATGAACGCGCCGGTGCCGGTGAGCTCCCAGCCGATCTTCAGCGCGCGGGCCCGCTCGCCGCGCAGCGGCTGGTAGAGGTCCCGCCGCGGCTCGATCGGGTCGATCACCACGCCGGTCGGCTCCGGCTGCGGCCGCGGAACGACCTTGGCCCGGCCCATCATCTGCGGGGGCACGGGAGCGCCCGACGAGGGAGCGACGGCCACCGCCGTCGCCGGCGACCCGTTCGCGACCTTGGTCACCGGTGGTGGCGGTGGTGGCGGTGCCGCACCGCCGCGCAGCGCCACCAGTTCCCGCTCGAGCTGCTCGATCCGCTGGTAGGCCCCGGTCTCGGTGCCGGTCACGGCCGGCCTGGCCCGTCCGATGGCCCGTCCGGTCTCGTTGGCCTCCGGCTCGCGCCATTCGACCCCGACGTCCTCGATCCGTGACCGCCGCACCAGCTCACCGAGCCCGTTGACCCACTTCAGCAGTTCCCGCGTATCGGGGCGGTCGACGGGCCGGTCGGCCAGGGGCGCGTGCAGGTGGTCCCGTAACGCCGGGAAGCTTTCCAGCATCGGGTGTCTGCGCAGCACGTTCCACGGCGGCGGGGAAGCGTCGCCGTTCTTCTGCTGCGACGACCCGGACACGCGCGGGTAGGCCCCGGTCACCAGGTAGTACGCCACCGCGCCGAAGCCGTGCACGTCGTAGGCCGGACCCACGTACTTGACCCCGCCGAACGCCTCCGGCCCGCCCGACTCCGGGGTGTAGGCGATCTGGGTGATCTCCTCCTCGCGGAAGTAACGCGCACCGGTGAAGTCGATCAGCCGGATTTCACCGTTGGTGAGCACCATCAGATTGGACGGCTTGACGTCCATGTGCAGGACCGGCGTGGCCCCTCCGTCCTGCGGGAAGTGGAGATTCCGCAGTACCCCCGAAAGGGTTTTCAAAGCCATGATCGCGTTGAGCCGGCGCGCGCCGGGGGCCAGCCCGGCCCGCTGGCTCACATACTCGCGAAGGTTGACTCCATGCAGGTAGTCGTAGATCTGGTAGGGCACGGCGTCACCGGCCCCGGCGCGCTCGCCCGGGCGGTGCGGCGGCGGACCGTAGAAGCCGTCGGCGCGGCGGCAGATCGCCGGGACGCCCCGGTTGTTGAGATCCATCAGCGCGGCGTCGCCCTTGTCCCAGGAGCGCAGCTCGTCGACCAGCGGGCGCTTTGGATCGACGCGGAAGACCTTCACGGTCAACGGCGCGGAGGTCACTCCGCCGCACAGACGCACCGCCCGATAGACGTCGGCCTGCCCGCCGGAGCCCAGGTGGGCCACCAGCCGGTAACGCTGATACGTCTCCGGTAGCGGGCTGGCCGGTCCGCAGACCAGATCCAGCAACGCGCCTTGCGCCATCGCGATATCCCCCAAGTCCCCCGCTCTACGGTAGCGAGTACACAAATGGGGTCGCGTCGAACGCCGGTCACGAGGTAGACACATCTTCGTGACGGAGCCTTCCAAGGACCCCTATCAGCTCCGAGATGCCAAAGCCGACGACTTCGACGGTATCTGGCGGATGCTCTCCACGGCCTTCGGCGTCGACGGTGAGGACGATCAACGCGAGGTCGAGCGCATCCCGTTCGAGCCGGAGCGGAGCCACGTCATCACGTTCGGCGATGTGATCGTCGGTCACGCGGCTGCCTACACGCGCGAGTTGAGCGTGCCGGGCACCACCGTGCCGGCCGCGCATGTGTCGCTCGTCTCGGTCGAGCCCACGCATCACCGCCGCGGCCTGCTGCGTCGCCTGATGACGCATCAGCTCGAGACGGTGCACGAGCCGATCGCCGTGCTCTGGGCCAGCGAGGGCCGCATCTACCAGCGGTTCGGTTACGGGATGGCGGCAAAATCTGCGGGCTTGACCGTCAACGTCCGCGAACTCTCGCTCCGGGCCCCGAGGTCCGCCGTGGGCACGGTCCGCACGTCCACTCCGGCCGAGGGCCGCCACTGCATCCAGGAGGTGTACGAGCGGAAGCGCGCCGAACAGCCCGGCCTCTCCAGCCGGGACGAGCGCTGGTGGGACGCGATCCTCTCCGATCCCGAATCACGGCGAAACGGCTTCACGGCGAAGCGCTACGCGCTCTTCGACACCGGAAGCAGTGTCGACGGAGTCGACGGAGTCGACGGCGATGGCGTCGACGGCTACGCGATCTGGCGCGCCAAGTCGGCCTGGAGTGCCGCCGGCCCGAACGGCGAGACCAAGATCCTCGAGCTGGTCGCGGTCACCCCCGAGGCGTACGCGGAGCTCTGGCGCTTCCTGTTCTCCATCGACCTGGCGCGCACGGCGATCGCCGGGCCGATCGGGGCCGACGAGCCGATCCTCCACCTCGTCGACGAGCCCCGGCAGTTGCAGGCGACCATCGCCGACGGCCTGTGGGTACGGGTCGTCGACCTGCCGGCCGCGCTCACGGCCAGGCAGTACGCCGCCGCGGTGGACGTGGTCTTCGAGGTCAGCGACGCACTGCTGCCCGGCAATGCGGGCCGCTGGCGGCTGCGGGCCGGCGCCGACGGCTCGGCCGCGTGCACGCCCGCCGCGTCCGACCCGGCCGACCTCGCCTGCGACGTCGCCGACCTGGGCGCCATCTACCTCGGCGGCACCCCGCTGGGCCAGCTCGCCCAGGCCGGCCGGATCCGCGAGCTGCGCTCGGGCGCGCTGCGCGCGGCGGGTGCCGCGTTCTCCTGGCACGTCGCGCCGACGGCGATCGAAGTGTTCTGAGGCGGCATGCGATGTGAACGCCGGCGCGAGGTACCGGCCCAGATAACGGTATGGTCTCGACATGGGAGGCATCCAGCGCCGGCGACGCCGCATGCGGCATCACCACCCGGTGATCGAGACGGACGTTTCCGGCGACGTTGGGCCGTCCGGTGCTACTGACCCTTCCGGGGCCGAGGAGCCCGTCGCCGTCGAGGAGCCCGTCGCGCCGGAGGCGCGGAGCTACCAGGAGAGCGGCCAAGCGCTGCCTCCGCAGGCTCCGGCATCGAGGACGCCCAAGCCGGCGCCGCCCCGCGTCAAGCCCCACGCTCCTTCGCCGCACGACATCGCCGAGCTGTCCGGCGCGTTCGCCATGACCGCCAACGTCCACGACCCGGAGCCGGAGGCCGAGCCGGCCTACCCGCCGCCGCCACCGCACCACCTGTCCCATCCGGACCCCGACCACGACGACGCGGTGACCGAGCGCGGCCTGCGCGGGCTCGTCGGCGGCGGCGCGTCACAGGTCAGCGTGGCCGCCGCGCTGCGAGCTAGGGACGCGGCGCGGCCGACCGACGCGGATCTGGCCGCGGCCGAGGAGGAACTGGTCATCGTCCGGCGCGGCTGGGTACCGCGCGAAGAGCTGCCCCGCCCCGGCCGCCGCTAGGGCCTGTATGAAAGTGGGGGTCGGTGCGAGGCGAGGCTCAGGCGTTGGCTGGGGCCACGCCGGGCGCGGCCGGATACCGGGGTTGTATCCGGGCGTGACCAGGGTGGGCCACGCCGGAGGCGTGGTCGGGAGGGCAGGATAACGGGTGGTTCCAGGCGGCGGCTGAGTCCGCCGCAGCCCGGCCATCCACTTCGATACAGGCCCTAGCTACGGCAGGGGTGGCAGTTCGTTCGTCTTCTCGTACGCCGCGACCTCGTCGATGCGCCGTTGGTGGCGCGGGTTGCCGGAGAAGGCGGTGCTCAAGAACGTCGTGACGAGGTCCGTCGCCTCGTCGAGCGTGTGCTGGCGGGCGCCGATGCTCACGATGTTGGCGTCGTTGTGCTCGCGCGCCAGTTGAGCCGTCTCGGTGTTCCAGGCGAGCGCCGCTCGTACGCCCAGGATCTTGTTCGCGGCGATCTGCTCGCCGTTGCCGGAACCGCCGATCACCACCCCGAGACTGTCCGGGATCGGCGACGACGCGGGCACCGGTGTGCAGGCAGTAGGCCGGGTAGTCATCTTCGGGGTCGAACTTCGCCGGGCCGACGTCGACCACGTCGTAGCCCTGCTTGCCAAGGGTGCTCGCCAGGTGCACCTTCAGCTCGTAGCCCGCATGGTCTGATCCCAGGTAGACGCGCATACCCCGCAGTGTCTCAGAAGCGGATCAGGGCCGGATGTCGGCCACCACAAGACCGGCGCGCGCCTTGGGGGTGAACCAGGTGCTCTTGCGGGGCATCTTCTGCCGCGCCAGGTTGACCGCGACGAAGTCGTCCACGGTGACCGGCGCGATGAGCACCGCGAGGTCGGCCCGACCGGCGTCGACCTCGTCGCACAGCCACGAGGCGGGATAGTCGCCACCGACGTACGTGATGCGCTTGTCGCCGGGGTCGAGGCCCGAGGGCGTCGCCGAGGAGCCGCCGCTCGACGAGCGCGTGGTCGAGGTTGTCGACGACGGGTACGCCCTCGGTCGGCGCCGATCGGCAGGGTGAGCCCAGCCCGTCGCTCGTGTACAGCTGAACGGACCCGCCCTCGGTCGGCCCCTCGGGGCGGCCCGGAATCGGCTCGGCGTCGGCGATCGGGGCAGTCAGCTCCGATACCAGGCGGTTGTAGGGCTGGATGGTGACCGACGCCGGCGTCGTGACCACCGCGAGGAAGCGCGGCAGGCCGGCGGTCTGCGCGGCCAGGCTGCGGTGGTTGCCGTCGGCGACGACGAGTTCGCCGCCGCCGGCCAGCGCCAGCAACCGGTCCCGGAGCGTCCCCGATCCGACCGGCCAGATCTCGTGCGTGCGGCCGGACTGATCCAGGTCGGTCACCGCCGGGCGGCCGGCCGTCGGCCGTGGCCTGTGCCAGCGCGGCGTGCAGACGTGCGCCGTGGCCGGTCTGCAGCAGCAGGACGGGCGAGAGCAGGTGCCCGGTCGCCTCGGCGAGCGCGACCCGCTCGCGCACCTTGTCGATGAAGACGTCCTCGTTGCGGATCACCAGACCCGGCTCGTCCGCACTGGCCGAGATCTGGTCGGTGTCGACCATGCACCACAGCCCGTACGCGCGGGTGCCGTCCGGCGCGGTGATCCGGTAGAGCACCACGACGTCGCCGGCCGGCCGGTAGTGCCCGTCGCTCTTGGCCCGCTCGAGCCGCGCTACAGCGTCCGGAAGGCTGTCCCGGAACGACTTGCCGACGTTCTCCGGTGCCCGGTGCGGCATCTCGACCGCCAGCGCACTGGCCGGGTTGTCCGCGATGATCGCGGTGATCTCCGCGTCGTCGGCGAACTCGTCGTAGTTCTGGGCGCCGGTACCGCCGGTGGAGATCCAGGCCCGGCGGATCGGGTGCGCAACGGTCATGGCCGAAACCGTAGCGGACGAGCAATTCGCCCCGATCTAGAGGATCCGGGCCGGCTGGCGGTACTGCAGGTTGCGCCCGGCGTTGCGGCGGGCACTGCGCGACGGGGCCGGCGCGAGGAACTGCGGCGTCCGCTCGATCGGTGCGGGCTCGGTACGCGCGCGCTCGGTGCTCGCAGCCTCAACGCGCGGAGCCTCAATGCGCGGGGCCGGAACGGTACGACCGGAGAACGCCGAAGCGGTCACCACGACCGGGGTGGCCAGCAGGGCGATGACTTCATCGGGCAGGTGCGGCAACTCCTGCTTCCAGGCCCGCTCCTCCACGCTCCAGCAGGACGTCGATGCACTCTCGGCGACGTCCGGTTCCTGCGTCATCAGACCCTCCCACGTCTCGTGCACATGTGTGCTTGCACACAAGCAAACGACACGCGTCTCGCCCGGTGTCGGACGCCGAGTGCGAGCCCAATTCACTAACCGATCGTGGAAGCCGAGCGGCGAGCCGATGCCGATGCCTCGAATGCGATCGTGGCCATCGGTGGTGTGGCAGCCCCACGCCCGAGACGCCTCCGAGCTATCGACGGCGGTCCATCACAATGCACTCTGGGACCCCCAAGACGGTGTTCGATCTGCCGACACAACACGCCGGCGCGATGTCGGCAGATCGACCACCGTCTGGGTACTTCGGGGCAGATCGACCACCGTCTAGGTCCAAGCGGGCCCCCGCCCGTTAGGCCGTGGCCGGGCGGGTTCTGGTCAGCATCTTGATGATTCGCAGGCCGGCGCCGCGGTGCTGGTCGCGGCGGAGTTCGACCGCGTCGGCCAGGGCGCGGATGATGCGCAGACCGCGCCCGGCCTCGTCGTACGGGCCGGGCTCGGGGGTTTCGGCGGATTCGAGGCCGGCGCCTTCGTCGACGACGTCGATGACGCAGCGGTCTTCCTCGATGGTCACGGTCACGTGGTAGTCGGCGCCGGTTTCGGCGTGCTCGACCGCGTTGGCGCACGCCTCGCCGATGGCCAGGCCGATGTCGTCGCGACAGTCCTTGGTGACCGAGAAGACGGCGAGCGCGGCGTCGAGGACCCTTCGGGTCAACGGGACGGTCGATCGGTCTCTCGGCAAGGAAAGTGTCAGCCGGACCTCCATGCCCATCCCCCTGACTCCCTCCCTCACCGAACGCATATGTGCTATGCCCGACGAGGCAGACCGAGAAACGCCGTGGCGTTACTCAAGCCGGGCGGCGGTAACCGGTGACCGGGCGGCCGTCGATCTTCGCCATCCGCACGAAGTCGCCGGTCTGGGGCGCGTGGACCATCCAGCCGCCGCCGACGTACAGGCCGACATGATGCAGATCGCCATAGAAGAAGACGAGATCCCCAGGGCGCAGATCGGCCCGGGCGACGGACTTGCCGATCTTCCATTGTGACCCTGTGTAATGGGGCAGGGAGACGCCGGCGGCCGCCCAGGCGGTGAGCGTGAGCCCCGAGCAGTCGAAGCTGTCCGGACCGGTCGAGCCGTAGTGGTAGGGCTTGCCGATCAGGCTGCAGGCCTTCGCGGCGGCCTGGCCGCCCTTGCCGCCGTAGTACTCCACGGGACACGCGACCGGCTTCAGGTCGCCGGTCGACCCGCTCGTCCCGTACACCTTCTGTCGGAGCTTCTGCAGGCTAGCTATGCGTCCCTCGATGTCCTTCTTCTTCGCGGCGAGGTCGGCGTCCTGCGCGCTCAGCTGCGCGATGACGGCGTCGAGCTTCTTCTTGTCGGCGGCGTACTTGTCGCGAGCCGTGGTGACCACGTCGATGCGACCGCGCTGGACGTGCGCCATCTCGTTGACCATCATCAGCTTGTAGACGAAGTCGTCCGGCGAGTCCCCGCTCAGCACCGCGTTGATCATCATGCCCTGGCCGCTGCGGTAGTACTGCGAGGCGAGGTCGCCGACCCGCGCCATCGCCACGTCGACCTGCAACTGCAGCGGCTGGAGCCGGCGCTGCAAGGTGGCCAGCTTCGCCTGGGTGTCCTTGAGCTGGGTATGCACGTTGTTGTACTGCTCGATGGCGGGCTCGAGCTTGTTCCACTCCGCGTCGATCTGCTGCTCGATCTCGCCGATCGGCGGATCGGCGTACACGTGGGTCGCCCCGGAAAGCAGCACCGCAAAGCCGACGGCAGCGCACATCAGAGCGCGCAGAATGGGTCGGTGGGGGGACACGGCGGAGACCCTAGACCCGGGGATCTTCGTCCCACAAGACCCAGGTCAATTGTTCATATTGCAATGTTTGCATAGGATGGTTTCATGCACGGCGGGCACCACGGTGGCGATCGGCGCTGGCTGTCGCTGGCACTGGCGCTGATCTGCGCGTTCATGATCGGCGAGGTGCTCGTCGGCCTGCTCTCCGGCTCCCTCGCGCTGCTGTCGGACGCCGCGCACATGGTCACCGACGCGGCCGCGATCGCCCTCGCGCTCTTCGCCGCGCGGATGGCCGAGCGGCCGCCGTCGGGCGGGTTCACCTTCGGGCTGCGCCGCGCGGAGATCCTCTCCGCCCAGGCCAACGGGATCACCTTGCTCATGCTGTCGGCCTGGATCGTCTACGAGGCGATCATGCGCCTCCGCGAACCGAAAGACGTCGCCGGTGCGGCCGTCGTGATCACCGCCGTCGTCGGCATCGGGGTGAACCTGGTCGCGGCCTGGCTGATCGGGCGGGCCAACCGGCGCAGCCTCAACGTCGAAGGCGCCTTCCAGCACATCCTGACGGATCTCTTCGCGTTCATCGTGACCGCGATCGCCGGGGTGGTCGTGCTGGTCAGCGGGTTCCGCGAGGCGGACACGATCGCGTCGCTGTTCGTCGCCGTGCTGATGATCCGGTCCGGGTTCCGGCTGGTGCGCGACTCCGGCCGGATCTTCCTGGAGGCGGCGCCGAGCGGCATCGACCCGTCGGCGCTCGGCGGTGAACTGGCCGCGATGCCCGGCGTCGTCGAGGTGCACGACCTGCACGTGTGGGAGGTGACGTCGGGCTACCCGGCGATGTCCGCGCACGTCCTGGTCACCCCGGGCGGCGACTGCCACGCGGTGCGCCGCGACATCGAGGGGCGGCTGCGGGAGACGTATGCCATCGACCACACCACACTGCAGGTCGACCACGCCGAGCTAGTCCAGGACGACCCGCACTGCGCAGATCCCCACGGCGCGCACTACCGCGCCTGAGCTAGCGCTTGCTGCTCCTGTTCCAAGATCTGCGCCCGGACGCGCCGGGTGACGAATCGCTCGGCCACGAAGCTCATCACCGGAATGGTCCCGGAGAGCATGACCAGGATGGTGTAGCCGAAGCTGAAGTGCGCCCGCCGCGCCAGGTCCGCGGTCAGCACCAGGTACAGGATGTAGAGGAAGCCGTGCATCATGCCGACCGTCGCGACGATCTGGTCGGTGCCGCCGGTGTACTTGATGATCGTCCCGATGGTCAGCACGATCAACAACGTTCCGACGACGTACGTGGTGACGCGGTAGCGCAGCAGCGCGGGCTTCAACATGACCTCATCCAGTCCGGTATTCGCTCGGCTTGCGGCCGGGGTTGGCGGCCAGCCAGGCGAGATAGTCGTTGTACGCGGCGAGCTCCGGATCGTCGGCGTCCTCGACGCGCGTGACCGGCTGTGCCCGGGACGCCACGATCGGCGGCGGACGGACCTCGGCGTAGGGGTCCTCGCCCCGCGCCTGGCTCAGCTGGTCGCGCACGGCGCGCAGCCACATCCACACCGTGAACGCGGCGAACAGCGGCCACTCAAGGGTGTATGCCCAGCTCAAGGTGTTGCCGCCGGTGGCGCGCAGCAACTGCCAGACCCCAAGGAGCAGGCACGCCACGACGAGCACCAACGCGAGTGCATGCATGGCGAGCCAGCGAGGGGAGAGCAGGCGCCGCACAGGTTGCCAGCCTACGCGTGCAACGCGGGCTGGAAAAAGCAGGCCCAGGGCCTGCCCTAGTCGAAGATCGGCCGCACGTCCCGTGTGCGCTTGAGTTCGAAGAACCCGGGCGTACTGGCTACCAGCAGGGTGCCGTCCCACAGCCGCCCGGCGGCCTCACCCTTGGGGGCGGGGGTGACGACCGGACCGAAGAACGCGACCTGGTCGCCTTCGAGGCCGGGGACGTGGATGACCGGCGTGCCGACGTCGAGCCCGACCGGCTTCATGCCGGTGTTGTGGCTCTCGCGCACCGCCAGGTCGAACTCGGTCGAGTCGGCCGCCTCGGCGAGAGACTCGGGCAGACCGGCCTCGGCGAGCGCCGACCGGTAGAGCTCCGGGCCGAGTTCCTGCTTCTCGTGATGGATACGGGTGCCGAGGGCGGTGTAGAGCGGGCGCAGCACCTCGTTGCCGTGCTGCTGCTCGGCCGCGATCGCCACGCGGACCGGTCCCCACCCCTTGACGAGACCCTCCTTGTATTTTTCCGGAAGCTCGTCCCGACCTTCGTTCAAGACCGAAAGACTCATCACGTGGAACTTGATGTCGATCGGGCGCACCTGCTCGACCTCGAGCAGCCAGCGGGACGTTATCCAAGCCCACGGGCATCGGGGGTCGAACCACATGTCGGCGGTGACG
Source organism: uncultured Actinomycetota bacterium (assembly GCA_963816625.1). Taxonomy (GTDB): domain Bacteria; phylum Actinomycetota; class Actinomycetes; order Mycobacteriales; family Micromonosporaceae; genus Dactylosporangium. The sequence goes on from CAWFLC010000001.1 coordinate 304,208, forward strand.
CGTTGCTGGCTCATCTTCAACCGTCCATAGTGAAAGAGTCGGCAAGCCGACGCGGTCCTTACCCTTGCCTGCTTACGCCTTCTCTTCCCCGGGATCCAGGTCGCCTACCGTGACGTAGGCCACTCAACCCGGTGAGCGTGGGTGGCCCACCTTCGAACGCTTCGTCGTTGGCCCGTCCGGCATGGAAGACTCGAAGGTGAGAGCGCCCCCGCACCATCGCGACAGGAGACGAACAACGTGGCCGGAGTACGCAATTTGCGCCAGGTCGAGGCGGTTGACCGCGCTCGCTTGATCGACGTGACGGCGTACGACGTCAGCCTCGACCTCACCGACGGCGCCGGCCAGCCGGGCGAGCACTCTTTCCGGTCGGTCTCCGAGGTGCGCTTCAGCTGCCGCGAGCCGGGGGCGAGCACGTTCATCGAGATCGCCGCCGAGTCGGTGCGCGGCGCGACCCTCAACGGTCAGCCGGTCGACATCAGCGGCTGGTCGACCGAGTCCGGCCTGCCGCTGACCGGCCTCGCGGCGGACAACGTGCTGGTCGTCGAGGCCGACTGCCTCTACTCGACCACCGGGCAGGGCATGCACCGCAGCGTCGATCCGGTCGACAAGGAGGTCTACCTCTACAGCCAGTTCGAGACGGCCGACGCGCAGCGGGTCTACGCCTGCTTCGACCAGCCGGACCTCAAGGCCGAGTTCACCTTCCACGTCACCGTGCCGGCCCACTGGTGCGCGATCTCGAACATGCCGGTCGAGCGCCGCGAGGGCAACACCTGGCACTTCCAGACCACGCCGCGCATGAGCACCTACATCACCGCGGCCTGCGCCGGGCCCTACCACGAGGTGCGCGACGAGCACGACGGGATCGGCCTCGGCGTCTACTGCCGGCAGTCGATGAAGCGCTACCTGGACGCTGACGACATCTTCCTGATCACCAAGCAGGGCTTCGACTTCTTCCACCGCGAGTTCGGCATCCGCTACCCGCTGCCCAAGTACGACCAGATCTACTCCCCCGAGTTCAACGCGGGCGCGATGGAGAACTTCGGCTGCGTCGTGCACGCCGAGCAGCACTACATCTGGCGCTCGCCGGTCACCGACTTCGAGTACGAGCAGCGGGCCAACACGATCCTGCACGAACTCGCGCACATGTGGTTCGGCGACCTGGTGACCATGCGCTGGTGGGACGACCTCTGGCTGAACGAGTCGTTCGCCGAGTGGGCCAGCCACTGGTGCAACACCCACGCCACCCGCTTCACCGACGCGTGGACCACGTTCCTGTCGATCCGCAAGAACTGGGGATACCGGCAGGACCAGCTCAGCTCCACCCATCCGGTGTACTGCGAGATGCCCGACGTCGAGGCGGTGGAGGTCAACTTCGACGGCATCACATACGCGAAGGGCGCCTCGGTCATCAAGCAGCTGGTGGCCTACGTGGGGCTGGACTCCTTCCGCACCGGGTTGCGCGACTACTTCACCGCCCACCAGTGGGGCAACGCGACCTTCGACGACCTGCTGTCGGCGTTGGAGAGCGCATCCGGCAAGGAACTGCGCAAGTTCGCCGCCCAGTGGCTGGAGACCGCACAGGTCAACACGCTGCGGCCGGACGTCTCGATCGCGCCCGACGGCACCTACGAATCGGTGGCGGTTCTGCAAGAGGCGCCGGCCGGCTACCCGACCCTGCGGACACACCGGATCGGCATCGGCCTCTACGACGTCAAGGACGGCGCGCTGATCCGCCGCGACCTGATCGAGGCCGACGTCGACGGTGAGCGGACCCCGATCGATGCCCTTCAAGGGGTACGAGCGGCAGACGTGCTCCTCCTGAACGACGAGGACCTCACCTACGCCAAGCTGCGCCTGGACGAGCGGTCGATGGCCACCGTCGTCGAGCACATCAGCGGCTTCGACAACCCCCTGGCGCGGGCGCTGTGCTGGGCCGCCGCCTGGGACATGGTGCGCGACGCCGAGCTGGCCGCCCGCGACTACATCCGCCTGGTCACCTCCGGCATACCGGCCGAGCGGGACATCAACCTGGTCACCAGCACACTCCGCCAGGCGCAGTCGGCCCTGACCTTCTACGCCGACCCGGAGTGGGCGCCGGAAGGCTGGCAGCAGCTCGCCGCGACCGCGGCCGAGGCACTGCGCAAGGCCGAGCCGGGTAGCGGCTTCCAGCTCGCCTGGGCGCGCGCGTTCGCCGCCTCGGCCCGCACGCCCGAGCACCGCGCGACCCTCACCGGCTGGCTCCGCGGCGAAGGCGTGCCGACCGGGCTGGCCATCCAGGCCGACCTGCGCTGGGGCATCCTGCAGACGCTCGTGGCCGGTGGTGCGATCGACGGCGAGGCCATCGAGCGGGAGCTCGACCGGGACCGCACGGCCAGCGGCGAGCGCCAGGCCGCCCTGGCCCGGGCGCTGGTGCCGACGGCCGAGGCGAAGGCGGAGACCTGGCGGCGCCTCGTCGAGGACCACCAGCTGGCCAACTGGCTGCAGCGGGCCCTGCTGCAGGGCTTCCAACACTCCACGCAGATCGAGCTCACCCGGCCCTACGTCGCGGCCTACTTCGCAGCGCTCATGCCGGTCTGGGAGCACCGGGACAGCGAGCCGGCCCAGGAGTTCGTCGAGATGGGCTACCCGCTGTTCCAGGTCAGCGACGACACGGTCACGGCGACCGAGGCCTGGCTGGCCGAGGCCGGCCACCCGGCCCCGCTGCGCCGGCTGGTGGCGGAGGGCAAGGACGGCGTGGAGCGCGCGCTGAAGGCCCGCGCCAAGGACATCCTGGGCTGACAACTCCGGGCAAGCAGTGGCCTCAGCCCGCGCACGAGGCCACAACTCCGGGCAAGTAGTGGCCTCAGGACGCGCGCGAGGCCACAACTCCGGGCAAGTAGTGGCCTCAGGACGCCCGCGAGGCCACTACTTCGGGCAAATGGTGGCCTCAGGACGTTAGGACTTGCCGGCGTGGTCTGCCAGTTGCGCCAGGCCGGACACGATGCCGCCGGCCAGGTCGCCGCCGCCGAAGGCGGCCGCCATCGACAGCGCGGCGAGCTTGGCGGTCCGGTCCGGCAGCCGTCGCCGGGCGTCCCCTCCGGTCACGATCTCCAGCACCCGCTGGTTGGGCGACACCGCGATCAGCACCGAGGTCTGCGGCGTCATCAGCTGGCTGTGCAGCTTCTCCGCGTATGCGCGCATCGGCTCCTCAAGATCGCCGACGTAGACGCTGAACGTCAGCCCGGTCGACGAGTCGGCCAGGCGCAGCGCCTCGTCGAGCCGCAGCAGCTGGCGGGTCGTGAACGGACCGTCGAGCACGTCACGCTGACCGGTCACGCCGGGGTCGGACTCACCAGCGGTCACTTGCGCCTCCTGTGGCGTGCTCGTGAACCAGCTCCTCAGACGGCCACTCGTCGTCCTTGGCGGCTGACGTGAGGGCCTTGCGCGACGAGCCGGTCAGCTCGTGCTGCGCGGCGACCGCGGCCACCTGCTCCGGCGCCGCGAGGAACCACACCGGCGTGAACTCGAACGGACGCCCCGGCCGGTAGCGCTTGCTGCGCCGCGAGCCGCCGGCGTAGACACCGGCGACGATGATCAAGATGACCGCCGCCGGGATGCCGACGAAGACCAGCGTCGTCTCGATGATCGACAAGCTCAACGCCCCTAGCGTCGAAGGGACCTACCTCAGCGTATTCACGTTAGCGGTCCGACATCACGCATACGTTGCCGGGGGTGGACATGTCCTACCGTGGGCTCTCATGAACGACTTCCGTGGCTGGGCCGAGGAACAGGACGCCGTCGACCCCCTCGCGCACTTCCGCGATCGCTTCGTCGTAACCGATAGCACGCTCATCTACCTCGACGGCAATTCACTCGGCCGGTTACCGAAGGCGACCCGCGCCCGGCTGCACGCTGCCATCGACGAGGAGTGGGCCACCGAGCTGATCCGGGGCTGGGAGCACTGGATCGATCTCGCTCGCCGCGCCGGGGACGTTTTAGCGGAAGGGGTACTGGACGCAGCAGCCGGCGAGGTCACCCTCAGCGACTCGACCACCGTGAACCTCTACAAGCTGGCCTCGGCCGCGCTCGATGCTCGGCCGGGCCGGGGAGTGATCGTCACCGACGACGACAACTTCCCCACCGACCGCTATGTGCTCGAGGGCCTCGCGGCGGCGCGGGGACTGCAGCTGCGCCTCGTACCGACCGACATCGACGACGGCCTCGACCCGGCCGAGCTCGCCGCGGCGCTGGACGACGACGTCGCCCTCGTCTGCCTCTCCCACCTCGCGTACCGCTCGGGCGCCCGCGCCGACCTGGTCGCCATCACCGAGGCGGCGCACCGGGTGGGCGCCCTGATGCTGTGGGACCTGTGCCACTCGGCGGGCTCGATACCCGTACCCCTGCGCGCCTCGGGTGCCGACCTCGCGGTCGGGTGCACGTACAAGTACCTCAACGGCGGCCCCGGTGCACCGGCCTTCCTCTTCGTACGGGCCGACCTCCAGGCGACGCTGCGCCAGCCGATCTGGGGCTGGTTCGGCCAGCGCGACCAGTTCGCCATGGGCGCGGGCTACGACCCGGTCGAGACGATCGAGCGGTTCCTGGTCGGCACGCCGCCGGTGCTCGGCGCGTACGGGGCGCTCGAAGGGGCGCGCATCACGGCCGAAGCGGGCGTCCCGGCTCTCGCCGCCAAGGGTGCCGCGCTCACCCAGTACACGATGGAACTGAGCGATGCGTGGCTCGGTGACTTCGGGGTACGGGTGGCAACCCCGCGGGATCCGGCCCGGCGCGGGTCGCACGTGAGCCTGCACCATCCGCGGGCGTGGCAGCTCTGCCAGGCGTGGAAGGCGGCCGGCGTGATCCCGGACTATCGCACGCCGGAGCGGGTGCGGATCGGCCTGGCCCCGCTCTACACGCGCTTCGTCGACGTGTACGACGCGATGGCGCGGCTGCGCGAGATCGTGGTGACCGGCGCCTACGAGTCGTTCCCGGCCACTCCGGGCCGAGTCACCTGAGATCCGGCCGCGGAAGGCAACAACTCCGGGGAAGTAGTGCCCTCAGGCCCCCGGGAGGCCACTCCGGGATCAGTGCCTCGGGGCCCGGAGGCACTACTCGGGGATCCAGTGCGCCTCGCGGACGGGCCGGAGGGCAGTACTTCGGGGATCCAGTGGCCTCGGGGGCAGGAGGGCACTGCTTCGGGGGAACTGTGGCCTCGGGGCGGGCGGGTCGGCACTGCTTCCGGGAAAGGGTGGCCGACCGGTGGGGTCAGGCGGCGGCGGGGATGTCCAGCCAGTCGGCCCAGCGCGGGTCCGGGGTGCGATGGCCGAGGACGCGCCACGCGGTGCCGCGCGGGGCGGCCGGCGTGCAATGCAAACGCCAGCCGAGCTCGGCTGGCGTTTTGTCGCTCTTGGTGTGGTTGCACCGAGCGCAGGCTGCTACGACGTTTTCCCACGCGTGCCGACCACCCCGGCTGCGCGGGATGACGTGGTCTATGGTCTCGGCCGGTCCCTTGCAGTAGGCGCACCGCCAGCCGTCGCGCGCGAAGATGGCCCGGCGGGAGAGGCCTATGTGGGTGCGGTAGGGAACCCGGACGTAGCGGGTGAGCCGCACGACCGAGGGGACCGGAAGGACCTCGCGGGCGCTGTGCAGGATGCCGTCGCCATCGGTGACGCACACGGCCTTCGACGTGAGAACTAGGATGGTGGCCCGTCTGACGGACACGACACACAACGGTTCATAGGTGGCATTGAGCACTAATGCACCTGTCACTCGTGCGGGTCGTATGTCAGGCATCGCCGTCCTCCTCAGCGCGAAAAACCAGCTCCCAGACAGTTCGCGTATGTGCCGGGCCACCAAACCGGCGGTCCGTTGGCCAATCGTCCCCGATAGCCCCATGGATTGCACGTACTATTTGCGGCCGGTGGATGAAGCGTCGATGACGAACTACCCGATAAATCCCCTTCGTCCGAGTTTTCGCAGTGAGGTGCGCCTGTGCTGGCCGTCCTGGCCCAAGAAGGAACGCCGACGCCGGCTCCCGGCCCCAGCTGTTCGGGCAGCGGCTTCTGCGAGTTCGTGTACGACCAAACCAAGTCCACCTGGCTGGCCGAGAGCAGCTACTGGGTCCTGGTGAAGCCGCTGACGATCTTGCTGATCGTCCTGGTAGCCCTCATTGTGCGGTTCCTTGTTCACCGCACCATCGACCGGCTGATCCGGCACACCGTCGCCGACCACGAGGCGGCCGGCACAGAGGCGACCGGCACCGAGGCGACCGGCACCGAGGCAGGCGGCACCGGCTTCAGCCTCTTCCGTCCGCTGCGCAACCGGATGTCGACCGCGCTGGTGATGCCCAGCGAACGACGGGAGCAGCGCGCCCGCGCCCTCGGCTCGGTGCTGCGCAGCATCGCCTCCGCGACCATCTTCACGGTCGCGTTGATGCTCATCCTCGGCGAGCTCGGGGTGAACCTCGGCCCGCTGCTGGCCAGCGCCGGCGTCGCCGGACTGGCGATCGGCTTCGGCGCGCAGAACCTGGTCAAGGACTTCATCTCCGGGCTCTTCATGCTGTTCGAGGACCAGTACGGGGTGGGCGACTTCGTCGACGTCGGCGAGGTGACCGGCACCGTCGAGGCGGTCGGTCTACGCATCACCACGCTCCGCGACGGACAGGGGCGTTCGTCTGGTACGTGCGCAACGGCGAGATCATCCGCGTCGGCAACAAGAGCCAGGGCTGGGCCCTGGTCATCGTCGACGTACCGGTCGGATTCGTGTCCGTGGACAAGGCGACCCAGGTCCTCCGCGATGCGGCGGCCGCGCTGACCGAGGACCCGGACCTGCGTGACGACATCATCGGCACGCCCGAGGTGCTCGGCGTGGAGCAGATCACCGCCGAGGGCGCGGTCGTGCGCACGACCGTGAAGACCGCCTCGGCGGCGCAGTGGCGGGTCGGGCGCGAACTGCGGCACCGGCTCACCGACGCCCTGGAGCGGGCCGGGATCGCCGCCCAGATCACGGCCGGCCGGATGTACATCCGACCCTCGTACGAGCCGTCGAGCTCCGATCAGGGTGGGGCCCGCGCCGCAGGCGCGGGGTCGGGGGGGCAGCAAGATCAGGGTGGGGCCCGCGCCGCAGGCGCGGGGTCGGGAGGGCGGCAAGATCAGGGTGGGGCCCGCGCCGCAGGCGCGGGGTCGGGAGGGCGGCAAGATCAGGGTGGGGCCCGCGCCGCAGGCGCGGGGTCGGGGGGGCAGCAAGAGACCGGCCAAGCCGGTGCGACCTGATCCACAGCGTTGGGACATGCGGATGCATCGATGATCAGATCGTAGAGATTGTCCGATCTATGGCTTAATCTGCGGCTAACCCGATGGGTAGGGTCGCGCGTCGGGTGGTCAGTCGGATATCGTCCGTTCGTTCAGGTGCATCGCTGTCAACACGCCGAGTCGGGGCCAACGTCCAGCCGCCTGGACGACGACTCGTGGCAGGATCGGCCGCGCCCACGAACGTTTCACGACGATGCTGTCGCGATCGATGGAGGGGGGCTTCCGCCGGTGTCAGATGCTGCTGGGCCGAACCACGGCCCAACCAAACGCGTCGTGACCGAGGCTACCGCCCCTTCTTCTCCCCGGCTGACCCGGCCATCGCGGACGAGCGCGGCGCGACGTTCCGTGAGGTGATGGCCAGCCGCGAATACAAGGCGATCTTCGGCGCCAGCGCGCTGTCGTGGTTCGGCGACTACGCCGCCCGGGCCGCGGTCACCGCCCTCGTCTACCAGGAGACGCACTCGGTCGCGGCCTCGGCCGCCACGTTCGCGATCAGCTACCTGCCGTGGCTCGGGTTCGGCGCGGTGCTGTCGGCGGTCGCCGAGCGGCACTCGTACCGGCGGGTCATGATCATCTGTGACGTGAGCCGCCTGCTGATCATGGCGCTGATCGCGGTCATCCGACCTGCCATCGCTCGCGCTGATGGGCCTGCTCTTCGTCACCGCGCTGCTCAACCCGCCGTTCGACGCGGCGCGCTCGGCGCTGCTGCCGCAGATCCTCGAGGGCGACCGCTACGTGGTCGGCATCTCGCTGCAGCGCACGGTGAGCCAGATCGCGATGATCGCCGGCTACATCGGCGGCGCGGCCTTCACCGCGGCCAACCCGCGCTACGCGCTGTTCTTCAACGCCGCGACGTTCGGCGTCTCCGCGCTGCCATCGGGCTCTTCGTGCACGAGCGCGCACCGAGCCTGCGCCAGGAAGAGCGGACCAATCTGCTCCGCGAGACGGCCGAGGGCTACTCGGTGGTCTTCCGCAACCGGGTGCTGCGCGCGGTCGCGCTCGTCGTCTTCGGCACCGCCTGCTTCGGCGCGGTCCCCGAGGGTCTCGGCCGCCGCGTGGTCGACACCGTTCCCCGAGTCGCCCCGCTACCACGGCTGGTTCCAGGGCGCGATCATGATGGCCGGCGCGGTCGGCTTCATCATCGGCAGCTCGTCGTCTCCCGCCTCGTGTCACCGGCCCGGCGGGTCAAGCTGATCCGGCCGTTCGCCATCCTCGCCCCGCTGACCCTGGTGCCGGCCATCTTCGGCCCGACGTCGTCGTCGTCGTCGCGATGACGGTCGCCTCCGGCATCGCGCTGGCCGGCATGCTGCCGGCGACCAACGGGCTGTTCGTGCAGGTGCTGCCGCCGTCCTACCGGGCGCGGGCGTTCGGCGTCATCCAGAGCGGGCTCTACCTGCTGCAGGGCGCCGGGGTGACGGTCACCGGCTGGCTCGCCACCCACCACGATCTGTCCGAGGTCGTCGGGCTGTGGGCCATCGGCGGGGTGGTGCTGATGGTGCTGCTCAGCATGCTGTGGCCGTCGCCCGCCACGATCAGCGACGCGATCATCGCCAACCGGATCCGCACCGCCGCCGAGGAGCACGCCGGGCTGTCCCCCGCCGGCCAGGTGTTCGGCGAGGACACCATCGACCTGGGTCGCCCGTCGACGCCGCTGCGCCGGATCAACCCACCGGTACGCCCGGCGCCGAGCTACTTCGATCGGGCCGAGTCCACGGTCGACCTGTCCAGCCACCAGCTGATGGCACCGGCCGATCCGACCGTCGACCTGTCCGCTCGGCGGGCCCTCTATCGACGCGCTGCCGCCCGTACCGGCGAGAAAGATCAAGGTCCGGCCACCGTCGACCTCAGCGACCAGCATGACGGGTCCGAGCCGCCGGCCGCCCCGCCGGGAACGCACGTCGGCCAGCACCGGGCCACCCAGGCCACCCACGCCCCCCAGCCGCCGCCGTCGCCCGGCCCGAGCGCCCGCTCAGGGCGCGGCGCCCCGTCGCCGAATGCCGGCCAGTTCTGACCCGCACCGCACCTGGCAGGATTGAGGTGTGACTGCCCCAACCTTCTACGAACAGATCGGCGGCGAGCCGACCTTCCGCAAACTGGTCGACGAGTTCTACGCCGGCGTCGCCGACGACCCGGTGCTGCGCCCGCTCTACCCGGAGGCCGACCTCGGCCCCGCGGCCGAGCGGCTCAGGCTCTTCCTGATCCAGTACTGGGGCGGCCCGGGCACCTATTCCAAGCAGCGCGGGCACCCTCGCCTGCGGATGCGCCACGCCCCGTTCCGCGTCGGCCTCAAGGAGCGCGACGCCTGGCTGCGGCAGATGCGCCGGGCGGTCGACTCGATCAACCTCGAACCGGCCGACGCCGAGACCCTGTGGAACTACCTCGAGCGCGCGGCCTTCTTCATGGTCAACGTCGACGAGGAAGACAGCGGTCGACCATTGCTTACGTGAGGTTTGGGTCGTTGTTGGGGGTATAAGCCCGAGTTGGGCGCTTTGACCCCAAGGAGACGACTGTATGCGCCGACGCGTTCTCGCGGCCGCCACCGTCATCGCCGCGCTGGCCATTGGCCTGCCACTAGCCCTCCCTGCCGCCGCGGACCTCGTGCAACAACGCCGCGTGCAGATCAACCCGGTGGACTACACCCCGCAGGTGCTCGACGGCGAGGTACGCGCATTCGCGCAGGTCGGCAGCGCGGTCGTGGTCGGCGGCGACTTCACCACGATCTCCGACGCGGCCGGCCGGACCCGGCTGCGGCGGACCAACATCTTCGCCTTCGACGTGAACAACGGCACCATCCTCAACTGGGCGCCGCAGCTGGACGGGCCCGTGCTCGCGCTGGCGCCGGGCAACGGCAGCGTCTACGTCGGCGGCGCGTTCCAGAAGGTCAACGGCACGGCCGGGCGCGGCCTCGCCGAGCTCAGCCTGGCCAACGGCGCCCGCGTACCCGGCTTCTCCGCCGCGATCAACTGGGGCGACGTCCGCAGCCTGATCAACAAGAACGGCAATCTCTACGCGGCCGGTTCGTTCAGCGCGATCAACGGCGTCCAGCGGGTCGGCCTGGCCCGCATGAACGCGGCCAGCGGCGCCGTCGACTCGACCTTCGACCTGAAGCTCGCCGCGCCGAACCTCACGCGCGTGAAGCTGGAGGACATGGCGATCACCTCCGACGGTGGCCGCCTCGCCGTGGTCGGCGCCGTCCAGCAGGTCGCCGGCCAGTCCCGCGCCCAGATGTTCCTGGTCGACACCAGGGTGACCCCGGCCCGCCTCGACGGCTGGTACACGGACGCCTACACCAGGCCGTGCCGCGTCGGCTTCGAGACGTACCTGCGCGGCGTCGATTTCGACCCGACCAACACGTACGCGGTGGTGGTGGCGACCGGCCGCAAGAGCGGTACCGACCTGATGTGCGACTCGGCCGCCCGCTTCGACCTCGCGGGCACCGGCCTGCACCGGCCGCGATGGGTCAACTACACCGGCGGCGACTCGCTGTACTCGGTGTCCGTCACCGGCAGCGCGATCTACGTCGGCGGCCACCAGCGCTGGATGGACAACCCGCAGGGCCACGAGTCCAAGGGCCCGGGCGCGGTCGACCGCAGCGGCATCGCCTCGATCGACCCGATCAGCGGCAAGGCCACCGACTGGAACCCCGGCCGCAAGCCCCGCGGCGTCGGCGCCCGCGCGCTCCTGGCCACGCCCAACGGCCTGCTCGTCGGCTCCGACACCGACAATCTCGGCGGCGAGCGCCACCAGCGACTCGGTATGTTCCCGCTGTAAGTCACCGCCGGAACGCGACGAGGCCACTCCTTCGGGGGTGGCCTCGTCTTGTGTCGCTAGCCGGACGCGCGTTTTGTCGCTAGCCGGACGCGCGCTTCCGCCGTACCAGGAGAAAGATCAGCACCGCGGCCACCACCAGAACGATCGCGATGGCCCAGAGCCGCCCGTAGCCGCTTCCGGAGCTGTCGGCCGCGGCGACCGGCTTGGGGCTGGTCGACGGCGCGGCGGCCGAGGGCGGTGGCGCGGCCTCCGTGGCGGTCGGGGACAGCGGGGGCGGCGCAACGGTGAGGGTGAACTTGAACGTGCCGTTGGACTTGTCGCCGTCCTGGGCCGTGGCCAGCCACTTCACCGTGTACTTCCCGGCCACGGTCGGCCGCACGGGCTGCGTCAGCGTGCTCCCGTCGAGCGTGGCCGGCGCGCTGTTGACCACGTTGCCGGCCGGGTCCTCGACCGAGACCTTCGGCAGGATCGACAGCCGCTCGGTGAAGGTGAGCGTGACCGACGCCGGCACCACCTTGAGCGAGGCGTTGGCGGCCGGAACGCTCGACTTGACGGTCGTGTGCGCCCAGGCCGGACCGGCGACGGCGAACACCGCGACCAGCGAGGCGGCGGCCAGCGTGGCGAGTCCGCGGATCATTTGCACCGTCTTCACCGAGGCAGGATAGCCAATGCGCCGAACCCGTTTCGTGACGCATTCCGCCGTCCAACCGCTGAGATGGGCGCGAGATGAACACTAGGCTAGGGGTGTGCGTGATCTTTTAGTCTGGATCGACTGCGAGATGACCGGTCTCGACCTCAGCCACGACGCGCTGATCGAGGTGGCCGCCCTGGTCACCGACCCCGATCTCAACGTGCTCGGCGAAGGCGTCGACGTGGTCATCCACGCCGACGACGAGCAGCTCGACGGCATGGTCGACGTGGTCCGCGACATGCACGCAGAAGTCCGGCCTCACCGACGCGGTGCGCGCCTCGACGGTCTCCGTCGCCGAGGCCGAGGAGATGGTCCTCGACTACATCACCCAGCACGTCCCCGACCCGCGCATCGGCCCCGCTGTGCGGCAACTCGATCGCCACCGACCGCGGCTTCCTCGCCCGTGACATGCCCCGCCTCGACGACCACCTGCACTACCGCATGATCGACGTGTCGTCGATCAAGGAGCTCTGCCGGCGCTGGTACCCGAGGGTCTACTTCGGCCAGCCCGCCAAGGGCCTGGCCCACCGCGCGCTCGCCGACATCCGCGAGAGCATCCGCGAACTGGAGTACTACCGCCGCACCGTCTTCGTCCCGCTCCCCGGCCCCGACGTCGATGCCGCCCAGGCGATCGGTGCACAGCTCCGCGACTCGGCGTAACCCTATCGACAGATAGTGGCCGGGATGCCCTATCATTGGCGGGCACGTGCGGGAGAACCGTGCGATCGCATGGTGGCTGTAGCTCAGCTGGTAGAGCACCGGGTTGTGGTCCCGGGTGTCGGGGGTTCAAGTCCCCTCAGTCACCCCACCTCCATCGCGCGAACCGCCGGCCTCGGGATCCCGAGGCCGGCGGTTCGCGTATTTCGGGCAAACAGTGGCCTCCCCACCCCACCAAGGCCACACCTCCGGGGAAGCAGTGGCCTCCCGGCCCCGCCGAGGGCACTACTTCGGGGAAAGAGTGGCCTCGTTAGAGGCGTGCGTCGATCTTCTCGGGGTCGGACGGTTGGGTGGGGGGCCAGCTGAGCCGGACCGTGACGGGCGGTAGAGGTGGCCGGCCGCCCGACGGCGGAACCGTCGCCGGTGGCTCGGGCTCCCCTCGTACCGCTGAAGGAACCGCAACCGGCGCGGCGCGCTGCGGCCAGGCGATGATCAGCAGGGCCAGCAGGATGATGGCGGAGCCGAGGGCGAGCAGGCCGCCGGTGGTGGAGCGCAGCCAGGTGGCGCGCATCCGGGCGAACAGGTCGACCTCGACGCCGGGCGAGCCGTCGGCGTTCATGATGACGACGGCGAGCCGTTGACCGCGGGTCGCAGCGGGCGACCAGGTGAGCGCGTCCTCGACCTTGCCGTCGCGGATCAGACCGGTGCTGGTCGCGCGCCAGAACGGCACCTCGTAAGGGTTCCGCTCCGGGGCGAGCTCGCCGACGATGTCGGTGCGGTCGACCGGGAGCCGGCCACGCGCAAGGCGGACCTGGCTGATGCGGGTCTGCGGGACGCCGGCGAGGTACTGCTCGATCTGGTCGTACGGGCCCAGCCCGAGGAAGAGCAGGCCGCCCGGACCGCGCGCGGAGACGCTGAGCGTGGTCTGGCCGCCGCGGGCGAACGGCGCGTCGGCGCGCAGCAGGGCGTCGACGTCGGTGACGACGATCGCGCGGCCGGGAGCCTGGATGCGTTCCAGTTGGGCAGCGAAGGTGCCGTCGGCGGCCCGATGCTGGTCGACCAGCCAGAGACCGGCACCCGCGAGCATCAGGGGCACGGCGAGAAGGACCAGCAGCACCCCGGTCCCCGCCCGGATGATCCGCGCGGTGAAACTCCGCCCGCCCGACCCGCGCCCGGGGCGCGGACCCACCCTGAAGCCCATGCTGCAGCCCCCTTCTCGCCACCCCCCGGCCGGCGTTCCCGGGATGACGATACAGGCACAAAGTTACTAAACCAACACGAGCTGTTACTTAACGGGCACTTGGGCCAAAACGGTCGCCTGATGGGTGTCATCCGTACGGACGGTGAAGCGCATCTCCCACGTACCGGCGTTCGGCAACACGATCTGGCCCGACGCGTGATCCGGGGTGATCCCCAGGAGCGGGATGGCGATCGGCTCGATGCCCTGCGCCGGCAGCGCGGCCGTGCCCTTCCACTCGGCGACGTTCTGCGGTCCGCTGCCGTCGGGGGCGAACGCATACAGGTGGATGGTGTTCAGGCCGGTCGAGGTGGGTGCGACGTCGACCTCGAGCTTGAAGAGCTTGTCGGTCAGCGTCACCGAGAACGGCTCGGCCGGCGAGTTGGCCGCCGCCTCGGCGCTTCGGGCCGGGGTCACCTGCACCAGGACAGAGGTGACGCCGAGGATGATCGCGGCGATCGCGACCTCGAGAAGCACGCCGCGGCGCAGATTGCGCCTGATCGGCTCGAGGTCCTCGTCGCCCTCCTCCTCGTCCTCGACCTCTTCCTCCACGCGGGCCGCGGCGGTGAGCGCGAAGTGCCGGTTGACGATCCGCCGGGAGAAGGCGGCCACCAGGAGAACGATCGCCAACAGGGCGACCTTGAGAAGGACGAGCCGCCCGTACGTGGTGCCGGTGAGCGCGCTGACCGTGCCGATCTCGACCAGCGCCTGCGCGGTGCCGGCCAGGACGAGCACGGTGACCGCGAACATCGCCCAGCCCGACCAGACCGGCAGGATCGCGCCCAGTTCGCGGTCGTTCGCCTTGCGGCAGCAGGAACGCGAACAGCATCACCAGCCCGCCCAGCCACACCGACATCGACGCCAGGTGCGCGACGTCGGCGACGACGGTAAGCGTCGGTACCGGCGAGGAACTCGGGTGCCCCGAGATCGGCCAGGTGGCCAGCCCGACGATGCCGAGGATGACCAGCAGCGTCTGGTCGACCTTGCCGGCGCGACCGGCGATCAGGGGTCTCAGCAGGACCGTGACCGAGGCGAGCACGCCGAGCCGGACGAGGTGAGCCGCGGCGAACGGGGTGTCCATCACCTCCCGGGTCGCGGCGCCGGTGGCACCGAAGAGGCCGCTTCCCGAGGTGTACGGGATTTGCAGGTACAACTCGAGCACGGTAGAGACGGTCAGCGCCAGCACGGCGATCATGGTCAGCCGGGCCGGGCCGGCCGTCGGCAGCCGGCGGGGCCATAGCGCGAAGAGCACGAGCGCCGGGCCGACCAGCAGGACGAGCCCGGCGAAGCCGATGTACCGGGCGGCCGAGAGCGCGATCGAGACCGTCGGGTCGGTGTTGACCGGCTGGCTGCCCTCGTCCGCGGGCGTCGCGGTGACCTGGCCGACCGAGTACGTGAAGCCGCCGCTGATCGGGTGGCTGTCGGCCGAGATGACCCGGTAGCTGACCAGGTAGGTGCCCTTCGGGCCACCGCTGGTCAACGGGATGTGCAGGTCCCGGTCCTGGGTGAACGCCTTGCCGGTGTCGGCGCGCTTGCCGTCGGGCCCGGTGACGCGCGTTTTCTCCGGAATCGCCCGGATATCCTCGCTGAAGGTCAGCACCACCTCGCTCGGCTCGCTCTGCACGACCGTGCCGGAGCCCGGGCTGGTGCGATCGAGGGTGGCGTGCGCGCTGGCCGCCGTGGCCGGCAGCAACGCCAGCACGGCGCCGACGAACACGCCGGCAATCAGGCGCTTCGTCCTCGGGGTCATGCGCTCCACAACCTCTACTAGTCGTCTCGATGCAACCAAGAGTTCCCGACAATTGTCGTGGACGATGTCGCGGGGCGCCCACGGGTATGGTTCTCGGCATGACTCGCCTGGCACCGGGTGACCCAGCACCGGAGTTCACGCTGCAGACCGACTCCGGCGAGACGTTGTCACTCGCCGATCTGCGCGGCCGCAAGGTCGTGCTTTATGCCTATCCGGCCGCGATGACGCCCGGCTGCACCAAGCAGGCGTGCGACTTTCGCGACTCCCTGGCCTCACTCAAGGCCGCCGGCTACGAGGTCGTCGGCATCTCCCCCGACCCGCCGGCCAAGCTCGCCCAGTTCCGCGAGCGCGACGCGATCACCTTCCCGCTGGTGTCGGACCCGGACCGGGCCACGCTCAACGCGTACGGCGCCTACGGCGAGAAGCAGAACTACGGGCGGACCGTGCTCGGCGTGATCCGCTCGACGTTCGTGATCGACGAGAAGGGCAACATCGAGCGGGCGATGTACAACGTCAAGGCCACCGGCCACGTCGCCAAGCTCCGCCGCGACCTCGGGATCGACTGACTGACGCCACCCGGCGGCCCGAGGCCCTGCTGAGGCCACTACTTCCCCGAAGTTGTGGCCTCCCGACCCCGCGGAGGCCACTACTTCCCGGGAGTTGTGGCATCCCGCGGCGGGCTTGGGAACGCGGAGGCCGGGATTTCTGGCGGGAGCAGCGGTCGTGCGCTCGACGGACCCGAGCCATCTATAAAGATCCAAAGTAATGCGCGCGAAACGCGAAAAACCTAGGCTCGCGTCATGGCGGACATCTTCGACGACTATTCGATGTCCGACGCTGGCGCGGCTGGCGGGATGGCGGCGGCATGGGACGAGATGTTCGAGCGTCCGGGCCAGCCGAGGGCGCCCTATCGGTCCCTATTCGCGGCATTGCAGCCGCTGGCGCCGTCCGACCTGCGGTTCCGGGCCGACCAGTTGGCCCGCGTGTTCACCGACCGGGGCGTCACGTTCGCCTACGCCGGTGAGGAGCGGCCGTTCCCGCTCGACCTGATCCCCCGGATCTTCGACGCGGCCGAATGGGACCTGCTCGTGCACGGCCGTACAGCAGCGGGTCCGCACGCTCGAGGCGTTCCTGGCCGACATCTACGGGCCGGGCCGGGTGTTCGCCGACGGGGTGGTGCCGCGCCAGCTGATCACCTCGAGCGCGCACTTCCACCGGCAGGCCCACGGCATCGAGCCGGCCAACGGGGTGCGCGTGCACATCAGCGGCGTCGACCTGGTCCGTGACGAGCAGGGACAGTTCCGCGTACTCGAGGACAACCTGCGAATCCCGTCCGGCGTGTCGTACGTGATCGAGAACCGCCGCGCGCTGACCCACACCATGCCGGCGCTGTTCGCCGACACGCGGGTGCATGCCGGTCGACGACTACCCGGCCCGGCTGCTCGCGGCGCTCCGCGCGGCCGCCCCCGACGGCATCGACGACCCGTGCGTGGTGGTGCTGACCCCGGGCGTCTACAACGCGGCCTACTTCGAGCACGCGCTGCTCGCCCGGCTGATGGGCGTCGAACTGGTCGAGGGCCGCGACCTGATCTGCAGCGGCAACCGGGTCCGCATGCTCACCACCCAGGGCGAGCGGCCGGTGCACGTGGTCTACCGCCGGGTCGACGACGACTTCATCGACCCGCTGCACTTCCGGCCCGACTCGGTGCATCGGCTGCCCCGGCATCGTCAACGCGGCCCGGGCCGGGCAGGTCACCCTGGCCAACGCGATCGGCAACGGCGTCGCCGACGACAAGCTCGTCTACACCTACGTGCCGGACCTGATCCGGTACTACCTGAGCGAGGAACCGCTCATCGACAACGTGGAGACCTACCGGCTCGACGACGCCGGCGCCGACGTGCTCGACGACGTGCTCGGCCGCCTCGACGAACTGGTGCTCAAGCCGGTCGACGGCTCGGGCGGCAAGGGCATCGTGATCGGCCCGCACGCCTCCGAGGCGACCCTCGCCGCGCTGCGCAAGGCGGTGCTCGACCGATCCGCGCGGCTGGATCGCGCAGCGGCCGGTCGCGCTGTCGACGTCGCCGACGCTGCTCGGCGACCGGGTCGCGCCCCGCCACATCGACCTGCGGCCGTTCGCGGTCAACGACGGCAACGAGGTGTGGCTGCTGCCCGGCGGCCTGACCCGGGTCGCCCTGCCCGAGGGCGCGCTCGTGGTCAACTCCAGCCAGGGCGGCGGCTCGAAGGACACCTGGGTGCTGGCCGCCAGCACCGAGGTGACGCGTCGCCCCGGCTCGGCTGCACCGGCCGCTCGAGCCCCAGGACAGCGCCCCCGCGCCCCGCGACGCCGGCCCGGCCGCCGCCCAGCTCGCCGGCCAGCAGTAGGAGGCGCGCCATGCTCAGCCGCATCGCGGAGTCACTGTTCTGGATCGGACGATACGTCGAGCGCGCCGACGACACGGCCCGCATCCTCGACGCGTTCCTCTACCGGCTCCTGGAGGACCCGTGGGCCGACGAGGACGCGGCCTGCCGCACGCTCCTGGGTATCCTCGGCGCGCCCGCACCGCAGGAGCGCCGGCTCACCACCGGCGACGTGCTCGAACTGCTCGGCTTCGACAGCGAGGATCCGAGCGCCATCGCCGGCGCCATCGCCTCGGCCCGCGACAATGCCCGGGGCGTGCGCGACACCATCTCCAGCGAGATGTGGGAGTGCCTCAACGTCACCTGGCACGCGCTCGCCTCCCGCCGGGTGGCGGCCGAGCGTTTGGGGCCGAACATCTTCCTCAGCTACGTCCGCGAGCGGGCGGCGCTCCTGGCCGGGCTCACCGAGTCGACGATGAGCCGCGACGACGGCTGGCGCTTCCTCGTACTGGGCCGCAGCCTCGAACGCGTCGACATGACCGCGCGGCTGGTGTCGATCCAGGCGCACACACCAGACGAGGACTCGGGCTGGCGCACCGTCCTGCGGGCGTGCGGGGCCGACGAGGCCTTCGTCCGTACCCACGGCGGAAGCTTCGATTCGCAACGGGTGAGCGAGTTCCTGCTGCTCGACCGGCTGTTCCCGCGCTCCGCCCTGCATGCACTCGGTACGGCCGAGCAGTGCCTGCGCGAGCTGGCGCCGTCGACCGAACGCGCCGGCATGACCGACGCGGCCCGGCGGCCGATCGGGCAGATCCGCACGCGCCTGGAGTACACCGACACGACCACGCTCCTGGCCGAGTTGCCGCAGCATCTGCGCGCGCTGCAGCAGGCCACGGCGATCGCCAGCGCGGCGATCAGTGCCCGGTACTTCCCGCAGTCCACCCCCGTCACCTGGGGATCCGCCGCCTGGGGAGCTGAGTAGACCTGATGAGCTGGCGGTTGAAGATCCGGCACGTGACCGGGTACAAGTACGCGGGCACGGTCTCCGCCTCGTACAACGAGGCGCGGCTGACCCCGCTCACCCTGCCCTGGCAGACCACGCTGTTCAGCCAGGTCGAGGTGACGCCGGGCGCCACGACGTTCCGCTACTACGACTACTGGGCGACCCAGGTCACCGCGTTCGACCTGCACCGGCCGCACCAGCAACTGCGCGTGGTGTCCAGCAGCCTGGTCGAGTGCTCGCCGCCGGCCGCGCCCCGGCAACTGCTCGGCTGGACCGACCTGCGGGGCGACCCGGTCGCGGACGCGCACGCCGAACTGCTCACCGCGAGCCGGCTGACCGCGGTGTCGCCGGAACTGCTGGAGGCGAGCCGGTTCCTGCTGGACGGCGTCGAACCGTGTGAGGCCGCGGAGCGGATCGCCAACTGGGTACGGGAGAACGTCGCGTACGTCCAGGGTTCGACCGGCGTGCAGACCAGCGCGCAGGAGGCGTGGGATCTGCGCAAGGGCGTGTGCCAGGACATCGCCCACCTGACCGTCGGGCTGTTGCGCGCGCACGGCTTTCCGGCCCGGTACGTGTCCGGCTATCTGCACCCGAAGGTCGAGGCCGAGGTCGGCGAGACGGTCGCCGGGCAGAGCCATGCCTGGGTGGAGTGGTGGTGCGGCGACTGGATGGGCTACGACCCGACCAACGGCGCGCCGGTCGGCACCCGGCACGTGGTGGTGGCCCGCGGCCGGGACTACGACGACGTGCCGCCGCTGAAAGGCGTCTACCACGGCGCGCCGAGCAAGCACCTCGGCGTGACGGTCGAAATCACGCGGCTCGCGTAAAGTGTTGGCCCTCGGGGCCGTAGCCCAATGGCAGAGGCACACGGTTTAGGTCCGTGCCAGTGTGAGTTCGACTCTCACCGGCCCCACTTCCGGGGAAGCAGTGGCCTCCCGACCGCGCTGATGCCACTGTTCCGGGGAAGTTGTGGCCTGAGCGGGCCGGGAGGCCACTATTCCGGGGAAGTTGTGGCCTCCCGACCGCGCTGAGCCACTAATCCGGGGAAGTAGTGGCCTCAGACGGGCTTGGGGACGCGGACGCCGGGATTCCTGGCGGGAGCGACGGTCGCGCCCACGACGGACCCGAGCCATCAAAGGGATGAAATTAGGCTCCGGCTCGGACCGCTCGGAGCTGGCTCAGCGTGAATTCGATCACGGTGATGAGCGTGCGCTTGACCGACTCCCGGTCACGGGCATCAGCCAGCACCACGGGAATGTGGTTGCCGATCGCGAGGGCCTCACGGATCTCCTCGATCTCGTAGCGCGGCGCGCCGTCGAAGCAGTTGAGCGCGACCAGATAGGGCAGGTTGCGATTCTCGAAGAAGTCCAGCGCGCCGAACGCGTCCTGGACGCGGCGCGTGTCGACGATGACGACCGCGGCGAGGGCGCCCTTCATCAGCTCGTCCCACATGAACCAGAACCTGGTCTGCCCGGGCGTGCCGAAGAGGTACAGGATGAGGTCGGACGCGATGGTGATGCGCCCGAAGTCCATGGCGACGGTCGTCGTCTCCTTGCCGGGCACATTGGAGACATCGTCGATGCCGACCCCGGCGGAGGTCATCAGCGCCTCGGTGGTCAGCGGCGTGATCTCGGAGATCGCGCCCACGAACGTGGTCTTACCCACGCCGAAGCCACCTGCGATGACGATCTTCGCCGAAGTGACGTTCCCGCCACTAGAGCGTGCGAAGTCCAATGAGTACCCTCTCCAGCACGTTGATCCGCTCGTCGGTGTCGTCTTGCGTCGACCGGTTCGTGCAACTCGAGCATTCCGTCGGCCACCATGTCGGCCACCAGGACCCGGGCGACGCCCAGCGGAAGCCTCATGTACGCGGCGATTTCGGCCAGGGACTGCGGGGCGTCGCCGCACAGCGTCGCGATGCGGTGCCGGTCGCGCCCGGAGTACGGGGACTCGCCGATCCCGCGCTGCGAGGTCAGCATGACCGCCTCGATGGCTATGTCGCGGGTGGGCTCGGTCCGCCCGCGGGTGACCGCGTAGGGGCGGACGAGCGCACCGCGCGGATCGTCGTTCCCCTGCGCCATAACGCCTCCACCCCCTCACAAGCGTCC
This sequence comes from uncultured Actinomycetota bacterium, assembly GCA_963816625.1. Lineage (GTDB taxonomy): Bacteria > Actinomycetota > Actinomycetes > Mycobacteriales > Micromonosporaceae > Dactylosporangium. The sequence goes on from CAWFLC010000001.1 coordinate 325,070, forward strand.
TGGTCAGTACGCGTAGTCGCGCGGGCATGGGGTTGAGCGCCTTGCCGACCCGCTCGACGAGCAGCGCCATCTCGTAGCCGACATGGCCGACGTCGCAGTGCCGCGACGCGAGCACCACGAGCGCCGAGCCGTCCCCGATCGACATCATGATCAGGTATCCGGCGCCCATCTCGACGATGGTCTGCTGCACGTCGCCGCCGTCGAAGTAGCGCGACGTCCCGTACGCGAGGCTGACCAGCCCGGCGGTGATCGCGGCGAGCTGCTCGGCCCGGTCCGGCGGCAGATCCCGGGAGGTGGCGAGGAGCAGTCCGTCGGCCGACACCACCACGACGTGCGCGATGCCGCGTAACTGGTCGGCGAAGTTGTCGAGCAACCAGCTCAGATCCGCCATCGCGCCCGGTCCGGTCATCCGCTGTTCCCCCTACTCGCGGGCGGGAACCCGCCATCGGTCTGGCCGCCGTCCGCACCGGTTGCCTGGCGTCCCCGCCGGACGCCTCGGTGGTACGACGACAGGAGTCCGCGCACCTCGTCGGGTGTGCGCTTCGGTTCGCGAGACCGGTTCCGAGGCGACCCCACCGGGCACGAGCTGGGCCTGTGGCGAGCGCTTCGGCAGGCCCGAGCGGGTCTGGCCGACGACCGGTGGTTCGGCGGCGGCCCGAGCGGCGGCCCAGCCGTCGTCAGCACGGGTCCGCCACGGGCGCCCGGCGTCGCCCGCGCCGGCGGGTGGCGCGCTCCCGGCCGACGCGGCCGACGCGGCCGCCGGGGCGGGCGCCGGACGCTGGGGCGCCATCGGGGGCGGCGCGGGCCGGGGCGGGGGGGCCGCCGCCGGCGGGGCCGACCGGGGTGGCGGTGTCCGGGCGGGCATGGACGGCGGTGGCGGCGCCGGGGTGGACACCGGTGGAACGGGCGACGGAGGGGCCGCCGCGGCAACCGGCTCGGGTGCGGGGCGCGGCGCCGGGATCGACGGCGAGGCCGAGGCCTCTGGACCCTTCGCCTTGAACCAGCCCAGCTCGATCTCGCGGAAGATCGGCAGCTCGGTCGTGTTCTCGTGCAGGTCCCAGGTGTTCATGCCGGGGCCGGCCGGGATGTACGGCTCGGAGAGCAGGTCGGCCCACCGGTTGGCGGACGGCACACCGACCGGCACCGCCTGTTCTTCGACCCGCGCCCTCGCCGGCACCGGGGCCGGCAACGGGGCCGACGCCGGGCGGTTCGGCTCCATCGGCCACTGCGGTGGCGGGGGAGCCGGGATCCGGGACGGCAGGGTCGGCGGCGGTGCCATGCCCGGCCGTACGACCGGCATGGACGCGGTGGTCGCCGCGTTGTAAGCGGGTCATGGACCCGATCGGCGCGGGCCGGGGAACGCCGGGCGGACTCGCCGGCGCGACCGGAAGCGCCCCGAACGGCGCCGGACCCCGGCCAAGCTGGCTCGGCGCCTGACCCGGGAGCTCGCGAAACCCCCGCACCTTGGGCAGGATCAGAGCCGCCGCCGGCAGCAAGACCTCCACCAGCGTGCCCGAACCGGAGCGGTCCCGGATTTGCACGGTGATGCCATGGCGGTGGGCGAGGCGGCCGACGACCGCCAGACCCATCATCCGGAACGTCGCCACATCCAGGGCGGGCGGCGCGGACAGCCGGGCGTTGTACTCGTTGAGCGTGTCCGGGCTCATCCCGAGGCCGCCGTCCTCGATCTGGATCAGCACCCGGTCGCCGAGGCGGCGCGCCTCGAGCACGACCACCCCGGTCGGCGGGGAGAACCGGGTCGCGTTGTCGAGCAGCTCGGCGATCAGCCGGACGACGTCGTTGACCGCGGCAGCGACGATCGACACGTCCTCGTCCAGCGTGCCGAACTCGACCCGCTGGTACATCTCGATCTCGGACTGCGCGGCGCGCATGACATCCACGAGGGGCGCGTCGTCGCGGCGCGCCGGGGTGGAGTCCGCGTCGGCGAGCACCAGAACGTTTTCGTCGTTGCGGCGCATCCGGGTGGCGAGGTGGTCGAGTCCGAAGAGCTCGGCCAGGCGCTTCGGGTCTTCCTCGGTGCGTTCGATGCGGTCGAGCTGGCCGATCATCCGGTCGACCAGGGTCTGACTGCGCCGGGCCAGGCCGAGGAACATCGCCGAGACGCTCGTGCGCAGGACGGCCTGCTCGGCCGCGACGCGGACCGCCTCGCGGTGGACCATGTTGAAGGCGCGGGCCACCTCGCCGATCTCGTCCCTTGTGTTGAGCTCGATCGGGTCGCGTACCTGGTCGGCGAGTTGGTCCGGGGTGTCCTGCCCGACGCTTTGCGCGTCACGCAGCTTGCTGACCGTCTCCGGCAGCTCGAACTCGGCGACGACGATGGCGGACTGGCGCAGGCGGCGCAGCGATCCGATCATCGACCGCGCCATGACCAGGCCCAGCACGATGACCAGGCCGAGGACGAGGATGATCACGACCGACTCGATGAGAGCCTGTTGCCGTACGGACGCGCTCACCGACTTGGCACTGGCGATGAGGTCGGCGTCGATCTGCTCCTCGGACCACCGCATGAGGTCGTCGACGGCGCTGAACGTGTTGAGCGCGTCCTGCACCTTGATGGTGGTCGGCTGCCCGTTGGCCCGGAGCAGCGTGTCGGTGACCGAGTCGGCGAGCAGGACCGCGTCGCCGGTGACCGAGTTGTTGACCAGCTGTTTCTGCTCCGGCGTGGCCGCGAGCGCGAAGGCGGCGAACGCTTCCTGCTGCGCGGTCAGCGTCGCGACGAACGAGCTGTACGCCTGGTTGTCGAGCGTTCCGCTGCGCAGCAAGCCGAGCGCGGCGACCTGCTCGTCGCCGAGGCTGGTCTTGGCGCGGGAGAAGGCACCGGCCGCCCGGAGGGCGTCGGCGAGCCCGGGGTCGTCGGTGACCTGGCCGAGCACCTCGCGGTAGGCGGTGAGGTCCTCGATGACCACGCCATAGCGCAGGACGACCTCGTCAACCGAGACGCCGGCGCGATCGGAGATCTGCTTGCGGATGTTGGTGATCGCGCCGAGCTGCTCGTCGATGCGCTGCAAACGCTGCTCAACATCGTTCGGAACCGAACCAAGTGCTTGGCGTTCAGCGGTGTATTCCGCGATCGCCTTGTCGGTGGCCACCTTCTGCCGGTTGAAGGCGTCGGGCGCGATGTTGGGTGCGGCCAGTAGCGACGCCGCGGCGATCCGCTCGCGGTGCACCTCCTGCGCCAGCGCGGAAACCTTCGCGGAGACCGTGGTCAAAGCACCCACGCGGTTGGCGTCGGTGGCTCGGGAACCCGCGTCGACGAGCCGTAAAGCGGCCAGAACGAGGATTGCCGCGATCGGGACGACCAGGATCAGCGCGAGCTTGGACCTGATCCGAGCGTTCGCCGGGCTTGGCAGTCGAAGTCGCCGTTGCGCCGGTCTACTCGTTGCGGGCATGCACCATCTCCGCGGACTCACGTCGTTGTCGGCATCGCGTCCCCGCCACCAGCGAGACCCACGCGCAGTTCACGCGCAGTTTGTGCCATGGCTGATCGAGCGCGGGACAGCCGAGATTCCATCACGCCCGAACGAATGAGGAAAGCCCAGCAAGCCGCCAACCCGCCGCGTCCCCGCAAAGCGGACTAATACCCGTAAATATGGTTAGTAATTAATCTTCACTTGGCACTGACCTGGAACGATGTGGAACGGGAGAGCGGCGGGAACGATCATCATTGAGTAACGCCGCCGATATTTCTGAGTATTGATCAGCCAAGAGTTGAGTGATAACTCGGTATTTCGTCGCACTCGGTATAGACCGACGCCTTGACCCGATCGACTCCGGGTTGGCAAGGTATGAGCCGATCAAGCGCCGGCCCTCATCGCGGTCGCGAATACGCCACGAGGTTTGGTGGGCGGTCGCGAATGTTCAGAGGAGGACCGGCCGTTTGTCGTTCGGCACCAAACTCCGCACCATACCGCGAACCTCGCCGCATCGGCGCGAAACGATGCGGTTCACCCTGGGAGGCCGAGTTGCGCCGCAAGCGCATCCTCGCGTTGACGCCAGTCTTGCCATTGCTCCTGATCGCCGGCGGGTGCACGTCCACCGACGACGGGGGGTCGGCGGCCACCACGAACATCGTCATCGCGGCGAACCTCGAGCTCTCCGGCGCCCAGGCGGAGATCGGCAAGGTCTACGAGAACGCTCTCCGCCTCAAGGTCGAACAGATCAACGCGGCCCGCACCGGCGACCAGCCCAAGGTGACCCTGAAGATCAGCGACAACCGCAGCGACCCGGGCGCGGCCACGGCCCAGCTCGGCGAGCTCGCCGACGACCCGTCGGTCACCGCGATCATCACCGGGGCGAGCTCCGAGTGCCTGGTGGCCGCGGCCAAGACGATCAACGACAAGGGCGTGCCGACGATCTCCCTCGCGCCGGCCACGACGGTGAGCACGCCACTGGCGGACCGCAAGTACATCTTCAAGCTGGCGCCCAACGCCAGCCACGACGCGACGACGCTGATCACCAACCTCGGCAGCAACGGCGTGAAGAAGATCCGGTTCATCGCCGGTACCGACGTGTACGGCCGGGACGCGCTGAACTTCATGTCCTCGGAGGCGAAGAAGGCGTCCATGGACGTCGGTACCTCCGGCGACCTCGCCGCCGGCGCCAACCCGACCGAGGTCGCGACGAAGGCCGCGCAGGACAAGCCGGACGCGATCGTCGTACTGGCCTGGCCGGCGGCGGCGACCGCGACCATCGAGGCGCTCCGTACGGCCGGCTACACGGGCAAGATCGCGCTCGACGCGACAGCCGCCGGCCCACTCTTCCTCAGCGGCGGTGCGGCCGAGGACGGCGCGTCCCTGGTGTTCACCCAGACACTCGCGATCGACGACGTGATCGCCACGACGCCGGCCAAGGCCGCGCAGAAGCAGTGGTTCGAGGACTACACGGCCCGCTACGGCGCGTACCAGGCGCAGGCCTCGTTCGCCGCGGACGCCGCCCAGCTCATCGTCGACGGCGTCGACCGGATGGGCTCGTCGACGGACCGCAGCGCGCTGCGCGCCACGCTCGAGACGGTGCGCACCGACGGGCTCAGCGGCCCGATCCGGCTCACCCCGAGCGACCACTCCGCCCTCATGCCGCAGGCGCTCACCCTGCTGACCGTCCGCAACGGGCGGTGGCGGCTCAGTTAAAACGCGCATCGTTGCGCGTCGGTCAGCCGTGCCCTCGGCTGAGCACCATCAAACCTAAGAGAGGACCCGAAGATGAGGCGTTTCCGTGCGGGGGTTGTGGTAGTGCTGGTCACTGCCCTCGCGGTCGCCCTCAGTGGCTGCAGCAGCTCTGACGACACGACGACCAATGCCCCCGCCAAGAGCGCGCCCGACAAGGTGAACTACCTGACCGCCTTCGGGGCCGTCGGCCGCGATGCGTTCATCTGGGTGGCCCAGGAGAAGGGCTACTTCAAGGACGCGAACATCGATATCAACATCAAGCTGGGTGCGGCCGTCGGGGAAAACCTCAAGAACCTGGCCGCGGGCAAGGCGGACTTCGCCGCGCTGGACCTCATCGGGGCCTGGATCCTCGCCGGCAAGGGTGACCAGAAGGACTTCACCACGATCGCCGTGATCCACCAGCAGACATTGGTCTCGATCATCGCGCTGCAGGGCGGCGGCATCACCGCGCCGAAGGACCTCGAGGGCAAGAAGGTCGGCATGGCGACCGCCTCGGTCAACCAGCTGCTCTTCCCGGCGTACGCGAAGCTGGCCGGCATCGACGCGTCGAAGGTCACCATCCAGAACGCACCGCCGCCGCAGCTCACCGCGCTGCTGGCCAGCAAGAAGGTCGACGCGTTGAGCACCTTCCTCATCGGCCAGAAGGGCATCGAGAAGGCCGCCGGCACGAAGACCGTGGTGCTGCCGTACAGCGAGTACCTCGGTGACCTGGTCGGCAACGGCCTGGTGACCACGAAGAAGATCGCCAAGGACAACCCGGATCTGGCCGGCCGGTTCCGCGACGCGGCGCTCAAGGGTCTTCAGTACACGATCGAGCACCCGGACGAGGCGGCCGCGATCCTGAAGAAGGCACAGCCGGCCGCCGATATCAACGCGGCCAAGGGCGAGATCACGCTCATGACGCCGTACGTGACGTCGCAGGGATCGAAGGCACCGATCGGCTCGATCAGCGAAGCGCGCGTGGCCAAGGCGATCGCGATCCTGCAGGGCGGCGGACTCATCCCGGCCGGGCTGACCCCGGAAGACGTGGTCGACTTCAACCTGACGCCCAAGGCGCCGTAACAGCTCAGCTCACCGGCGCATGGAGATCGAGTTGAACACGTCCACCCCGTCCCGCTACTCGTTCGACAACGACGACCCGGAGGCCGTCGACCGCCACAACTATCTGTCGGAGATGAACGACCCCTTCACCTTCGACCGGTTGTCGCGGCTCGGCCCCCTGACCGGTTGGCGCTGTCTCGAGGTGGGCGCGGGCGGTGGCAGTGTGGCTCGCTGGCTGGCCGAGCAGGCCGGACCGACCGGGCGCGTGCTGGCCACCGACCTCAAGCCGGGTCACCTGCCGGCGGACGCGACCTATTCGATCCTCCAGCACGACCTGCGATTCGAGCCGGTACCAGACGGGCCGTGGGATCTCATCCACGCCCGTCTGGTCCTGCTCCACATCGCCGAACGCCGCGAGATCGTCGCGCGGCTGGTCCAGGCGCTCGCCCCCGGCGGCTACCTGGTGCTGGAAGACATGGCCAGCTCGCAGCGCCGGCTCGTACTGGCCAGCCCGGACGCCTACACGACCGGGCTGGTCGAGGAGTACCAGGACTACCTCTTGCAGATCCTGCCCACCCGTGGCAACGACCCGCAGTGGGCCGAGAAGACGTACGGCGTGCTGCTCGAAGAGGGACTCGTCGACGTGTCGACCGAGATCCGCTCCGACTCCTGGCCCGGCGGCACCGCCGGTACCCGTCTCATCTCGGCCAATGTCGCGCAGCTCCGAGCCGATTTCGCGGCGGTCGGCTATCCCCAGGAACGGCTCGAGCAGTTGTGCGCGGCGATGGAAGACCCGCGCGTGGTCCTGCGCAGCCACTATATCTATTCGACCGTGGGCCGACGCCGGTCATGATCACCCGCAACCGGATCTCGCTCATCACCCTGCCGATCATCGGCGCCGTCGCCGCGGTGGCGGCGTGGTGGGCGATCACGGAGTTGTTCCACATCCGGACGTTCTTCCTGCCGGCACCGCCCGACATCGTCGACGCGTTCCGCATCCAGCCCTCGTACCTCCTGCAGGAGACCTGGCAGACCGTCAAGGAGACGCTGATCGGCTTCGCGATCGCCACGGCCGCCGGCCTGATCATCGCGATCGCCGTGACCGCGTCGCGCACCATCGAGCGCGCCACCCTGCCACTCTTCGTCGGCCTCAACGCCGTCCCGAAGGTTGCCGTGGCGCCCCTCCTCGTGGTCTGGCTCGGCTTCGGCGACGCGCCGAAGATCGTCATGGTCGCGCTGATCAGCTTCTTCCCGATCCTCGTCGCCACGATGGCCGGTCTCGGCTCCACCCCGACCGACCTCAGCGAACTGTCCCGCTCACTGTCCGCGTCGCGCGGCCAGACCTACGTCAAGATCCGCCTGCCCTGGGCCCTCCCGCAGATCTTCGTCGGCCTGAAGCTCGGTATCTCGCTGGCCGTGGTGGGCGCGGTCGTCGCCGAGATCGCCAGCCCCCAGCAGGGCCTGGGGGCCGTCATCCTGCTTTCCGGCCAGAACCTCGACACGCCGCTCGCGTTCGCGGCGATCGTCCTGCTGGCATTGATCAGCGTGGCGCTGTTCTACTTGGTCGTCGGCGTCGAAAGGCTGCTGTTGCCATGGGCCAGGGAGATCGCGCAATGATCTCGCTCGTCGGGGTGTCCAGAACCTTCAAGACGCGCCGCGTGGAGGTCGAGGCCCTGACCGACGTCGACCTGAAGGTCGGCGAGGGCGAGTTCGTCGCCGTCATCGGCCGTTCGGGCTGCGGCAAGTCCACGCTCCTGCGCCTCATCGCCGGCCTCCTGCCGGCGACGTCCGGCCAGGTCCTGGTCGATGACGCCGAGGTACGCCGCCCGCGTCGCGACGTCGCCGTGATGTTCCAGCGCCCGGCTCTCCTGCCCTGGCGCTCGGTGCTCGCCAACGTGATGCTGCCGGCCGAGATCATGCACCTCCCCGAGGCGCCGCACGTCGAGCGCGCCCACCGCCTGCTCGCCACGGTTGGGCTGACCGGCTTCGAGAAGCGGTTGCCGCACGAACTCTCCGGCGGCATGCAGCAGCGCGTCGCCCTCTGCCGCGCCCTGCTCCCCCAGCCCCGCATCCTGCTGATGGACGAGCCGTTCTCCGCCCTCGACGCCCTGACCCGCGAGGAGCTCGGCGTCGAACTGCAGAACATCCACATGACACTGCGCCCCACGACCGTCTTCGTGACCCACTCGATCCAGGAAGCCGTACTGCTCGCCGACCGCGTGATCGTGATGAGCCCGCGACCCGGCCGGGTCCGCAAGATCCTCGACATCCGGATCCCGCGCCCGCGCTCGTTCAGCCACAACGCGCACCTGGAAGAGGTCGCGGCCTGCTCAGCGGAGCTCCACGAACTGCTGCTCGCCTAAGTTCTTCCTTCTTTGCCGGACTCGGGCCCGTCGAGCGCGCGACCGTCGCTCCCGCCAGACACCGCTCGTCGCTGCGCTCCTCGCTGCCACGTCCGCGCCCCCAAGCCCCGGGATGCCACAACTCCGGGGAAGTAGTGGCCTCAGAGGGGTCGGGAGGCCACAACTCCGGGGAAGTAGTGGCCTCCGCCGGGTCCGGAGGCCACTGTTCCGGGGAAGTCGTGGCCTCGGGTGGGGATCTTGGGCACGAGTCGACGGCCCGGGCGGGCCGAGCGGTCAGGGGATCGCTGTGACCGAGTCGCCGAGTTGGATCGCGCCCACATTGTCGGGGATCAGGTTGGTGCCGAAGAGCAACCCGGCGGGAAAGCGCCGATGCTTGCCGAGAATCCGCAACGGCTGGCGGCCCTTCTCCCCGGTCTCCGGGTCGACCGTGGTCAGCACGCACCGGCCGCATGGCTTCACGGCATGGAACACGACCTCGCCCAGGCGCAACCGGCGCCCAAGCCAGCTGTCCTCGGCCCAGGCCGGCGCCCCTTCGACCACGACGTTGGGCCGGAACCGCGTCATCTCGACCGGCTCCTCCTGCTCCTCCGCCAGCCAGTCATTGACCGCCACGAGCGAAGCGGCGTTGGTGAGCAGCACCGGAAAGCCGTCGGCGAACGACACGGACTCGCCCTCCACGCCGAACGCCGGGTCCATCGGGCGGCGCGTCGGATCGTCGAGGTACACCAGCCGCGCGTCCCGGCCGATCACCTTGGACACGAACGCGTCGGCCTCCGAGCCGGCCGGCAACCCGAGGACGCGGTCGTCCCAGACCTCGACTTCGAGCAGCGGGCCGTCCGTCGGCTCGGGTACGGCGAGATCCCCGACCCCATCGACCCGCAAGTGCAGCCCGGCCGGCGTCGGCCGCGGGATGATCCGTCCCAACTCCGGCAGCACCCGCTGGGTCAGCTGCTTACGTTCGTCGGCATCGACCACGATCCAGCGCCGATCGCCCGCGAAGCCCCACGGCTCGACCGTCACCGACCGCGACTCGACCCGGTAGCAGCTCTTGATCGGGTAGGTAAACAGGGCCGCCACTCGCATGGCCCCAGACTCGCACACCCCCGGCGCCCGCCGGCACGGATAATTCGTCAGGTGTCCAGTGAGCACGACCACACCCATGACCACGAGCCGGCCGGCGCGCACGGCCACGACGGCGAGCACGTCGACGGGCACGTCGACGGGCATGAACCGACTTCCGGGCAGCGCCCAGACTCGGAACCCGCCCACGCGCGCGCCAACGCCCAGGCCCGCGAGGACAGCCACGCGCATGACCATCCGCACGGCCCCGAAGACGCACACCGCCACGATGGTCCGCCCGGCCACGATGGTCCGCCCGGCCACGATGACGCGCACGGCCCCGAAGGCGCACACCGCCACGATGACGCGCACGGCCACGATGGTCCTCACGGCCACGATGACGCGCACGGCCACGATGGTCCTCACGGCCACGATGACGCGCACCGTCATGAACATGGGCATGACCACGAGCATGGGCACGAGCATGGGCAGGGTCTGTGGCGGCGGCTCTCCCATCTGATCGCGCCGCACTCGCACGACTCGGCGGACAAGGTCGACTCCGCGCTCGAGAGCAGCCGCGAGGGCCTGCGCGCCCTGTGGATCTCACTCGCCGGGCTCGGCGTGACCGCGGTTCTCCAGGCCGTGGTCGTCGTGTGGTCGGGCTCGGTGGCATTGCTCGGCGACACGCTCCACAACGTCGCCGACGCATTGACCGCGCTGCCGTTGGCGCTCGCCTTCGTCGTGGGGCGGCGACCGCCCAACCGCCGCTACACCTACGGGTATGTGCGGGCCGAGGACCTGGCCGGCATCGCCATCGTCGCGGTCATCACCGCCTCGGCCGCGATTACCGCCTACGAGGCGATCGAACGGCTGATCCATCCGAAGCCGGTCTCGCACCTCGGCGCGGTGGCGGCCGCGGCCATCATCGGCTTCATCGGCAACGAGGCGGTCGCCCGGTTGCGTATCAGCGTCGGCAGGCGGATCGGCTCGGCCGCGTTGGTGGCGGACGGCCTGCACGCGCGTACTGACGGCTTCACCTCCCTCGCCGTGCTGGTCGGCGCGGGCGGCGTGGCACTCGGCTGGTCGTGGGCCGACCCGGCGATCGGCCTGGCGATCACCGTCGCCATCCTCTTCGTGCTGAAGGACGCCGCCCGCGAGGTCTATCGCCGGCTGATGGACGCCGTCGACCCGTCCATTGTGGACGCATGTGAGGCCGCGCTCCGCAGTACCCCCGGTGTCCTGGACGTCCCCGAACTGCGACTGCGCTGGCTCGGACACCGGCTGCGGGCGGAGTGCACGATCGTCGTGGACAGCGGCCTCTCGCTGATCGACGCGCACGCGGTGGCGGTGGCGGCGGAGCACGCGCTCCTGCACGAGGTGCCAAAGCTGCGCGCCGCGCTCGTGCATGCCGACCCGGCGACGACGCAGGGCGAGGACTTCCACGACCAACTTGCTCATCACCATCTTGCCGCCCCCGACCCCGCGCCTGCGGCGCGGGCCCACCCTGATTTGAATGACTCCATGCCGTTGACCGATACCTGAAAGGGAACATACAGTCTGGGTATGACACGAGCGCGGGACGCGGTGCTGGAGCTGATCGAGGGTCAGCGCCTGACGCCTGCGCAGCGCCGCATCGCGCAGTGCCTGGTCGCGCACGCCACCAAGTCGGCCTACCTGTCAAGTGGCGACCTCGCGGCCCTCGCTCAGGTGAGCCAGCCATCGGTCACCCGGTTCGCGATGGCGCTCGGCTATGAGGGCTACCCGGCCCTGCGGGAACATCTGCGGATCACGATCGACGGCGACTGGCACGCCAACCCGGCCGACCGGCCGGTCGGCAACCACCTGCAGCAGGCGCTCTCGGCCGAGATCGACAACCTGCGCCAACTCGTCGCGGACGTCGCCGACGACGCGGTGCCGGTCGCCGAGGCCGGCCGCCTGCTCGCCGCCAGCCAGCCGCTCCCGGTGCTTGGTCTGCGGGCCGCAGCGGCACTCGCCGCCGCGTTCACCTACTTCGCGGCCAAGGTCCACCCCGACGTCCGGCTGTTGCACGAGGGTGGCAGTGCCCTCGCCGATCGACTGGAACGGGCGCGTGACTCGGGCGCAGGGGCCATGCTGGCGTTTGTGTTGCCGAGATATCCGCGCGAGGCGGTCGACGCGCTGCGCGAGGCGCGCGCCGCCGGGCTGCGCGTTGTCACGGTCACCGACTCGCTGGTGAGCCCGGCCGCCGCCGAGTCCGACCTCGTCCTGCCCGCGGCGGTCGGCTCACGGCTGGTGTTCGACCTGCACGCGGCCCCGATGGCGATGGTCACCGTGCTGCTGCAGGCGATGTGCGACGCGACACCCGGGCAGGCACAGACCAGGCTGGAGACGTTCGAGCGCTCGGCGGCCCGCCGCCAGGTGTTCCTGCCGTAGGAGGACCGATGGACGTCGTTCGCGCTCAGACCGGCACCGCGTTGACCGCGCGCGGCTGGCCGCAGGAGGCCGCGCTGCGCATGCTGCGCAACAACCTCGACCCCGACGTCGCCGAGCGGCCGCAGGACCTGGTGGTCTATGGGGGAACGGGCAAGGCCGCGCGCGACTGGCCGTCGTTCCACGCGCTCGTTCGCACCCTGACGACCCTGGCCGACGACGAGACCATGCTGGTCCAGTCCGGCCGGCCGGTCGGCGTGTTCCGCACCCACGAGTGGGCGCCACGCGTGCTGCTCGCGAACTCCAACCTCGTCCCGGACTGGGCGACCTGGCCGGAGTTCCGCCGGCTGGAGGCGCTCGGCCTGACCATGTACGGGCAGATGACCGCCGGCTCGTGGATCTACATCGGCACCCAGGGAATTCTCCAGGGTACCTATGAGACGTTCGCCGCCGTCGCCGAGAAGCGCTTCGGCGGCACGCTCGCCGGCACGCTGACGCTCACCGCGGGATGCGGCGGCATGGGAGGCGCCCAGCCGCTCGCGGTGACCATGAACGGCGGCGCCTGCCTCATCATCGACGTCGACGAGGCGCGGTTGCGCCGCCGGCTGGCCAGCCGCTACCTCGACACCGTCGCTTCCTCGGTCGACGAGGGCGTGCGGCTCGCCGTCGAGGCCCGGGCCGCGCGCCAGGCGTTGTCAGTCGGTGTCGTCGGCAACGCCGCCGTGATCGTGCCGGAACTCCTGCACCGAGGGGTTCCGATCGACATCGTCACCGATCAGACCTCGGCGCACGACCCGCTGTCCTACGTCCCGGAAGGCATCGATCCGGCCGACGCGCCGGACTACGCGGCGAAGAAGCCCGAGGAGTTCACCGACCGGGCCCGTGCGTCGATGGCGCGGCACGTCGAGGCGATGGTCGGCTTCCTCGACGCCGGTGCCGAGGTGTTCGACTACGGCAACTCGATCCGGGGCGAGGCGCAGCTCGGCGGCTTCGACCGGGCGTTCGCGTTCCCCGGCTTCGTGCCGGCCTACATCCGGCCGCTGTTCTGCGAGGGCAAAGGCCCGTTCCGCTGGGTGGCGCTGTCCGGCGATCCGGCCGACATCGCCGCCACCGACCGCGCGATTCTGTCGCTCTTCCCCGACAACCCGTCGCTCAAGCGGTGGATCACGCTGGCCGGCGAGCGGGTCGCCTTCCAAGGGCTGCCGGCGCGGATCTGCTGGCTCGGCCAGGGCGAGCGCGACAAGGCGGGAGTTCGCTTCAACGAGATGGTCGCCTCCGGCGAGCTGTCCGCGCCCATCGTCATCGGACGTGACCATCTCGACTGTGGCAGCGTCGCCAGCCCTTATCGGGAGACCGAGAGCATGCGCGACGGCTCCGACGCGATCGCCGACTGGCCGCTGCTCAACGCACTGGTCAACACCGCCTCCGGCGCCTCGTGGGTGTCGATCCACCACGGCGGCGGCGTCGGCATCGGCCGATCTATCCACGCCGGCCAGGTCTCGGTCGCCGACGGCAGCCCGCTCGCGGCGCAGAAGCTCGAGCGAGTGCTCAGCAACGACCCGGGCATGGGCGTCATCCGCCATGTCGACGCCGGTTACGAGTCGGCCGCCGAGGTGGCCGCCGCGCAGGGCATCCGGATACCGATGAACGAGGCATGATGACACTCTCGCCCGACCGGTTCTCCGCGCTGTGGCGGTCGCTGCTGCCGATCGGCCGCGACGGACACGACGGCGGCTATCTGCGCTACTCCTGGTCGGAAGCCGAGCTGGCGTGCCGCGAGTGGTTCGTCGAAGAGGCGCTCGACCGTGACCTCGAGGTGGAGATCGACGGCAACGGCAACCTCTGGGCCTGGTGGGGATCGCCCGACGGGGACGGCGCGATCGTGACCGGCAGCCATCTCGACTCCGTCCCGCACGGCGGAGCCTACGACGGGCCGCTCGGCGTCGTGTCCGGGCTGCTCGCCGTCGACCTTCTGCGCGAGCACGCGATCAAGCCGAGCCGTCCGCTGGCGGTCGTCGTCTTCACGGAAGAGGAGGGCGCCCGATTCGGCGTGCCGTGTCTCGGCTCGCGGCTGCTCACCGGGGCATTCGCGGCCGACCGCGCCCGGCGCCTGCCGGACCGCGACGGCACCACCTTGGCCGATGCGATGGCGCAGGCCGGGCTCGACCCCGACCGGCTCGGCCCCGACCCGGAGCGGCTCGCCCGCGTCGGCGCCTTCGTCGAACTGCACGTCGAGCAGGGTCGCGCGCTTGACGAGTTGGGCCGGGCGGTCGGCGTGGCCAGCGCGATCTGGCCCCACGGCCGCTACCGCCTCGACTTCGCCGGCCAGGGCAACCATGCGGGCACCACCGCGATGGCCGACCGCCGCGACCCGATGCTCACACTGGCCTACACCGTGCTCGCCGCCAACAAGGAGGCCCGCCTGCACGGCGCCCACGCCACCGTCGGCCGGATCGACGTCGAGCCCAACGCCACCAACGCGATCCCGGCGCGGGCGACGGCCTGGCTCGATGCCCGTGCCGCCGACGAGACGACCCTCGAAGCGCTCGTCGAGGCCATCCGCAAGCGCGCCGACGAGCGCGCCGGTCGCGACGGCACGAGCCTCGTGCTGCAGGCCGAATCGACGACCGCCGAGGTCGCCTTCGACAACGCGGTCAGCCGGCTGGCCGCCCAGGAACTCGATGCGCCGGTGCTGCCGACCGGCGCCGGCCACGACGCCGGGGTGCTGGCCGGGCATGTCGACACCGCGATGCTCTTCGTCCGCAACCCCACCGGCATTTCGCACGCGCCCCAGGAGCATGCCAGCGACGTCGACTGCGCCGCCGGGGCGACGGCGCTCGCCGACGTGTTGGGCCGGCTATGCCGCTGAACGACCGGTCGACCCGGTTCCACGCGCCGCTCGCCTGGGTCGACGGCGCGGTGGCCGCCGACGTGCTGATGGATGTCGTCGACGGCCGGTTCGCCACGGTCACACGAGGCATCACAAATCCGCCGCCGGAGGCGCAGCGGCTGCCCGGCCTGACGCTACCCGGCCTGGCGAACGCCCACTCACATGCCTTCCATCGCGCCCTGCGCGGGCGGACCCAGCACGGTCACGGCACCTTCTGGACCTGGCGCCAGCAGATGTACGAGGTGGCCGCCCGCCTCACCCCCGACTCCTACTTCGCGCTGGCCCGAGCGGTCTACGCCGAGATGGCGCTGGCCGGAGTCGCCTGCGTCGGCGAGTTCCACTACCTGCACCACGACGCCGGCGGCCGGCCCTACGCCGAGCCCAACGCGATGGGCGAGGCACTGCTCGCGGCGGCGAAGGAGGCCGGCGTCCGCATCACATTGCTCGACACGCTCTACCTGACATCCACTGTGGACGGCCGGCCGCTGGAGGGAGTTCAGCGCCGGTTCGGAGACGGTGACGTCGACCGCTGGTCCGACCGGGTCGACGGGCTGCGCGCCGAGGCCCACGCCAGCATCGGCGCCGCCCTGCACAGCGTCCGGGCGGTGCCGGCCGATCAGATGAGCAGGTTCGCCGCCCGCGTCGAGGGGACGCCGACCCATGTCCACCTCTCCGAGCAGCGTGCCGAGAACCAGGCCTGCCTTGCCGCCTACGGCTGTACCCCGACCGCGCTGCTGGGCGACCAGGGGTTGCTCGGCCCGTGGGTCACCGCGGTGCACGCGACCCACCTCGATGACACCGATCGGGGCGAGTTGGGCGACAGCAACACCGCCGTGTGCTTCTGCCCGACCACCGAGCGGGACCTCGCCGACGGCCTCGGCCCGGCGCGCCCGCTCTTCGACGCGGGCAGCCCGCTGTGCCTCGGCAGCGACAGTCACGCGGTGATCGACCTGTTCGAAGAGGCCCGTGCGCTCGAACTGCACGAACGGCTGCGCACCGAACGCCGCGGCAACTTCGCGGCCGACGAACTGCTGGACGCCGCCACGGTACGCGGGCATGCGGCGCTCGGCTGGCCGGACGCCGGACGGATCGCCGTCGGGGCCCGCGCCGACCTGGTCTCCGTTGCGCTCGACACGCGGCGCACCGCGGGCTGCGCACCCGAAGCGATCGTCTTCGCGGCCGGCGCCCCCGACGTTCGACAGGTCGTCGTCGACGGCCGGGTGATCGTCAAGGACGGCGAGCACACCACAATCGGCGATGTGGGCAGCGCACTCCAGCGGGCCATATCGCAGGTTACGGCCGCGCCGGCGAAGGCGGTGGCGATATGAGGTCGCTGCTGGTCACCAACATCGGTGAACTGGTTACCGCTGACCCCGCATACGGGGAAGGTCCGCTCGGGATCCGGCGCAACGCCGCGCTCGTCATCGAGGATCGGCGGATCGAGTGGATCGGCCGGGCCACGGACACGCCGCAGGCCGACGCGATGCTCAACGCCGACGGCGCCGCGGTCCTGCCGGGGTTCGTGGACAGCCACGCCCACCTGGTGTTCGC
This sequence comes from uncultured Actinomycetota bacterium, assembly GCA_963816625.1. Taxonomy (GTDB): domain Bacteria; phylum Actinomycetota; class Actinomycetes; order Mycobacteriales; family Micromonosporaceae; genus Dactylosporangium. The sequence continues at coordinate 341,569 of CAWFLC010000001.1, forward strand.
CGGTGACCGCGCGAGCGAGTTCGCCGCCCGCATGGCTGGGGAGCGCTATTCGGGCGGCGGAATCCGTACCACGGTCGGTGCGACCCGGGCTGCCTCTGAGGACCAGTTGCGCGCGAACGTCTCCCGGCTTCGTCGTGAGGCGCTGCGGCAGGGCAGCACCACGATGGAGATCAAGTCCGGATACGGGCTCACCGTCAACGACGAGGCCCGTTCGCTGCGGATCGCGCGCGAGTTCACCGGTGAAACCACGTTCCTGGGTGCGCACGTCGTTCCGGGTGACTACGTCGACCGGCCCGACGACTACGTGAGCCTGGTGTGCGGTCCCATGCTCGCCGCGGCGACGGCGGCCGGCGCCAAGTGGATCGACGTGTTCTGTGAGCAGGGCGCCTTCGACGAGGATCACTCACGGGCCATTCTCACCGTCGGCGCGGCCGCCGGGCTGGGCATGCGCATCCACGCCAACCAGCTCGCCAACGGCCCCGGGGTCCGGCTCGCCGTCGAGCTGGGCGCCGCGTCGGCCGACCACTGCACCCATCTGTCCAATTGGGACATCGCCGCGCTGGCCGACTCCGACACGGTCGCCACGTTGTTGCCCGGCGCGGAGTTCTCCACCCGTTCGCCCTATCCACCGGCCCGCGCGCTCGTCGACGCGGGCGCCACCGTCGCGCTCGCCACCGACTGCAACCCGGGTTCGTCGTTCACCACGTCGATGCCGTTCTGCATCGCGCTCGCCGTCCGGGAGATGGAACTCAGCCCGGCCGAGGCGGTCCTGGCGGCCACCCGCGGTGGTGCGGCCGCCCTGCGGCGGCCCGACATCGGCCACCTCACCCGGGGCGCGCGAGGCGACCTCGTCGTGCTCGACGCGCCGTCCTACCTGCATCTGGCCTACCGGCCGGGTGTGCCCCTCGTGTCCTCGGTTGTGCTCAATGGAGAGCTGACGTGACCAACAGCCAAAGCATCATCACCGTTACGTCCGCCGGCGTGCAGCCGGCCGATGTCCTCGCCGTCGCGCGAACGAGTGCTCGCGTCGTCATCGCCGACGACGCACTCGAGTCGATGCGGACCAGCCGCGCCATCGTCGACGCCATCGAGCGCGACGGCCGCCCCGTATACGGGGTGTCGACCGGCTTCGGCGCGCTCGCCAACACGTCCATCGCGCCCGAACGTCGGACCGAACTCCAGCACGCGCTCATCCGCTCACACGCGGCCGGCATCGGCGCGCCGATGCCCCGCGAGGTCGTGCGGGCGATGATCCTGCTCCGGGTCCGGTCCCTCGCCCTCGGCCACTCCGGGGTCCGGCCGCTCGTCGCACAGGCGCTGGTCGACCTGCTCAACGCCGACATCACCCCATGGGTACCGGAGCATGGCTCGCTGGGCGCGTCCGGCGATCTGGCACCGCTGGCCCACTGCGCCCTCGTGCTCATGGGCGAGGGCTGGGTGCTGCGGCAAGGACGGCGCGCGGATTCTCGCGGCCGAGGCCGGCGTCCGCCCGATCGAGCTGGCGTCCAAGGAGGGTCTCGCGCTGATCAACGGCACGGACGGCATGCTCGGCATGCTGCTGCTGGCGATCGCCGACGCGGCGCACCTCTACACGATGGCCGACATCACCGCCGCCCTGTCGATCGAGGCGATGCTCGGCTCGGAGCGGCCGTTCCTGCCCGAGCTGCACGCCATCCGTCCGCACCCGGGCCAGGCCGCCTCGGCCGCCAACATCCACCGGCTCCTGCAGGGGTCGTCCATTATGGACTCGCACCGGGACAACCTGATCCACGCGGTCCAGGACGCATACTCGATGCGCTGCGCGCCGCAGGTCGCCGGGGCGGCCCGCGACACGCTCGGCTTCGCGATCGAGGTCGCGGCCCGCGAGCTGAAGTCGGTCGTGGACAACCCGGTCGTGCTGCCCGACGGCCGGGTCGAGTCGACCGGCAACTTCCACGGCGCGCCGCTCGGGTTCGCCGCCGACTATCTCGCGATCGCCACGAGCGAGGTCGGTGCGATCGCCGAACGGCGGGTCGACCGGTTGCTCGACGTGTGCCGCTCGCGCGACCTGCCACCGTTCCTCACCCCGGACGCGGGGGTCAACTCGGGGCTGATGATCGCGCAGTACACGGCGGCCGGCATCGTCGCGGAGAACCGGCGGCTGGCCGCACCGGCCAGCGTCGACTCGCTGCCGACCTCGGGCATGCAGGAAGACCACGTCTCGATGGGCTGGGCGGCCACGTGCAAGCTGCGAACGGTGCTGGACAACGTGGCCAGCCTGCTCGCCGTCGAACTTCTCGCCGGGGTCCGCGGCATCCAGCTCCGCGCGCCGCTGCGCCCGTCGCCGGCCGGCCAGCTGGCGCTCGACACCGTGTCGGCGTTCGCCGGCCCACCGGCCCGGACGTGTTCCTCGCACCGGTGCTGGAGAAGGCCCGCGCCCTGATCGCCGGCCCGACCCTCCGCGCCGACATCGAACGAGCCATCGGCCCACTGAACTGATCGAGCCGGCCAGGGACAAAGGCCCGGCCAACGAGCCGCGGCCTATCTACCCGCGGCGATGACCTCGGCCAGCGCGCGGAAGGCCTTCCCCCGGTGGCTGATCGCGTCCTTCTCGGCGTCGCTGAGCTCAGCGTTCGTCCGGTTCTGGCCGTCGGCCACGAAGATCGGGTCGTAGCCGAACCCGCCCTCCCCGCGCGGCGCGCGGATCAGGCGGCCGCGCATCTCGCCGCGGACGGTCTGCTCGCGGCCGTCGGGCCAGCACCAGCGCCGCCACGCACACGAACGCCGCACCGAGGTGCTCGTCGGGAACGTCGCCGACCTGGGCCAGGACGAGCTGGAGGTTGGCCAGGTCGTCTCCGTGCTCGCCGGACCAGCGGGCGCTGAACACGCCGGGCATGCTCGTTGAGCGCGTCGACGGCGAGCCCGGAGTCGTCGGCGATGCTCGGCAGGCCGGTGTAGCGGACCGCCTCGCGGGCCTTGAGCAGCGCGTTCTCCTCGAACGTGAGGCCGCTCTCGGGCGCCTCCGGGTAGGCGGTGACGTCGTCCAGCCCGACGAGTTCGACCGAGTCGGCCAGGATGCGGCGCAGCTCGATCGAGCTTCTTCGCGTTGCGGGTCGCCAGCAGAAACTTCACGACGACGAGCGCCTTCTGCTGCAGCGCCGCCAGCTCGGCGCAGCCGACCGCGCCGAGGTCGACGAGCGCGTCCAGCTCGGTACGGGTGAAGACCGACTGCTCGCCGGTGCCTTGCACCTCGACGAAGTCGCCGGTGCCGGTGCAGACGACGTTCATGTCCACGTCGGCGGTGACGTCCTCCTCGTAGCACAGGTCGAGGCGGGGTTCGCCACCGATGATGCCGACGCTGACCGCGGACACCGAGCGGTGCAGGACGTTCGCGGGCGTGCCGTTGAGCTTGTGCCGAGCGGCCAGCCAGGCCACCGCGTCGTGCAGCGCGACATAGGCGCCGGTGATCGCGGCGGTACGGGTGCCCCCGTCGGCCTGCAGCACGTCACAGTCGAGGACGATCGAGTTCTCGCCGAGCGCCTTGAGGTCGATGCAGGCCCGGAGGCTGCGGCCGATAAGGCGGGAGATCTCGTGGGTACGGCCGCCGATCTTGCCCTTGACGCTCTCGCGGTCACTGCGGGTGGTCGTGGCGCGGGGCAGCATCGCGTATTCCGCGGTCAGCCAGCCCAGCCCGGAGCCCTTGCGCCAGCGCGGCACACCCTCGGTGACGCTGGCCGTGCACAGTACCCGGGTCGTCGCCGAACTCGACGAGGACGGAGCCCTCCGGATGCATGCTCCACTGCCGGACGAGCGTAACGGGTCGTAGTTGGTCGGGCGTGCGCCCATCTGGTCGAGCCATGAGCCCAGCCTATCGAGTCGCCTCCTGCCGGAAGACGAGCGGTTCCGCAGAAAGGCGAGACGACAGGCGAGACGACCAGAGGATCGGAGACGACCACCGCAGGCGGCGAGCCGTCGCGAGCCTCGGCCAGCGCCAGACGCAGCAGCGACGGCACGAGGTCCGTCGACCGGTCGATCAGCCACTTCGTCCCGCGGGTCGCCATCCACCAGGCCTTCGCCGCGACCGTCGGCTCCGGGTTCGCCGGCTCCGGGTCCGGGCGACGCTCGACCGGTACCCCGAACTGGGCCGCGACCAGGTCGAAGCTCAGCCGCGGTGGCGCGAGCAGCCGGGTCGGGCCCCGTTCGGCTGAACGGGCTGCAGGCGTGTCGATGCTCCGACAGGTACGACGGTCGTACGTGCCGGGCGCAGGTCGAGGCGCGGGCAGCTGGTCGTGACGACGTCGTGCGGCGCCGCTGCTGGCCAGGTTGTGCAGCTCGGCACCGACCGCCTCGGCGAGCAGATCGGCCCAGCCGCGCCAGCCGCCGTCGGGCATCGGGTCGCCGTATCCGAGCGTGATCGAGTCACCGAGCGCCACCAAATCTCATGGAACACCCCCCGACCAGCGGGCCGCGAGGAACCCGGCAACCGACGCCGGCCACCCGAAGCACTCGGCGCGAACACGCGCCGCCGAACGGCGGTCGGACGCGGGGCGACTGAGCACATCCAGTACCCCGTCCGGGAATTTGTCTCGTGGCACCGCGGCGCCGGCCGGACCGACCACCTCGGGCAGGGCGGACGCCGCCGCCACGACGACCGGCGTGCCGCAGGCCAGCGCCTCGAGCGCGGCGAGGCCGAACGTCTCGATCGGGCCGGGCGAGAGCACGACGTCGGCCGAGGCGAGCAGCTCGGCGAGGGCGACGCGGTCGGCCACGAACTCGACGAAGTACGCCGGGTGGCCGGCCGCGCGGCGCATCAGCCGGTCCCGCAGCGGCCCGTCGCCGGCCACCACGAGGATGGCGTCGACGCCCCGCCGGCGCAGCTCGATGAGCGTGTCGACGGCCACGTCCGGCGCCTTCTCCGGCGACAGCCGTCCACAGTGGACCAGCAGGACCTGGGAGTCGAGTGCGTACCGGGACCGCAGCGGCGCCGAGAACCGCGACGGATGGAAGAGGTCCAGGTCGACACCGAGCGGCACCTGGACGACATTGCCCGCGCCGATGCGCTGGAACTCCGCGGCCGCCCAGCCGGTCGTGCAAACAACGGTGTCGAATGCGTGGGCGGTCCGCGCGTTGAGCCGGTCGGCGCGATCTCGGCTCCGCCCGTCCGGCAGGCCGACCACCCGGAGCAGCCCGGTCAGGCTCTCGTGCGACACCATGACCGACGGAGACGCCGCGGTCGGCCGCCCACCGGCCGGTCCAGCGCAGCGTGAAGCGGTCGGAGACCTCGATGCGGTCCGGAGCCAGGTCGTCGAGCAACGACCGGAGGCGGCGCCGGCCGAGCAGAACCCGGTAGCCGCCGGTGAACGGGACGACCGGGCCCGGCAGGGTGATCACGCGGCCGGAACCACCGAGTTCGTCGGCGAAAACCGGCCCGGGCTGGACGAGGATCGGCTCGTGCCCGGCCGCGATGTACCCGGCGCCCAGCTCCCGCAGCGCCGTACGGAGGCCGCCGGAGCGCGGCATCACGAAGTTCGCCACCCGGAGGATCCTCAAGCCGGCACCTCGACCGGCCGTACCGCGAGAGCACCGGAGTGCACCGCGACGTAATGCTGGATCAGTTCGTCGCACACCGCCGGCCAGGTACGCCGCTCGACATAGCCGACGAGCAGCTCACCTTTGGGCGCGAGCGCGGTACGCAGGCGGGTGCTGCGCCGGCCCGGGTCGAAGCGCACCGCGTCGACGCCGCGGCGCCACAGCCAGACCCGCTCGACGCCGTGTGCGACCAGCGAGGTCGCCGCCGAGGTGGACGGGGCCAGGGTCCGGTCGGCGATGTTGTGCACGCGGCGGATCCACCGCCAGGCCGCGCGTTCGCCCAGTTCGAAGCGGTAGTACAGGCGCGCGTACGACGGCAGATCGGTCTGGTAGACCGCCACCGTCGGCAGGTCCCGCGCCGCGGCCACGCTCATCCCCCGCGCACCGAGCACGAACGGGCTGGCCAGGTGCACGAGATCGGGTCGAGCGGCCTTGAGCGCGGCCGTGACCTGGGGCAGCGGGAGGCCCATCCGGAGCGACGGGGGACGAGGTGATCTCGTACGGGAGGCGCGTGACCGACCGCGTTGGCAGGACGGCCAGGTGACGTCGGGCCGGCCACGATTCGGTGAGGTGATCGCGATCCGGACGAGGGTGGGCGACGCCGTTAATCGGGCGGGAACGATCCGGGGGCGGATCGCGATCGGCATGCCCACAACATGGGTGGGCCGTCAGTGCAGAGGGCCACGCCTGGTTGACGTCACGGCGAACTGTCGATGTCAGATCTCGTATCTCGCGCCGGGCCGCACGATGTCGATCGGCCCGTCGAAGGCGCTGCGCGGCCGCCTCGGCGGTCAGCGCCTCGCTGCCCCAGGCGGTCACCAGATGGGTCAGCAGCAGCCGGCCGACCCCGGCCTTGGTCGCGTGTTCGGCCGCTTCCCGTCCGGTCAGGTGCAGGTCCGGCGGGTTGTCGACGCCGTCGAGGTAGCTCGCCTCGCAGAGGAAGACGTCGGCGCCCTGCGCCAGCCGGATCAGCTGCCTCGCACGGGGCGGTGTCCGCGGAGTACGTCAGGACCCGCCCCTCGTGCTCCAGCCGCACCCCGTAGGTCTCGACCGGATGGTTCACCCGGTCGACGGTGACGTGAAGCGGGCCGATCGGGAAGGTGCCGGGCTGCAGCGCGTAGAACGTGTAGACGTCGGTGATCGCCATCGGCTCGTTCTCCCCGCCGTAGGCCGCGGCCATCCGCTCGGGCGCCGCGACCGGCGCGTAGACCGGCAGCGGCGGCAGCGGGCCGCCGGCGCGTAGCGCCGCGCCACCACGTAGGGCTCGCGTCGAGCATGTGATCCGGTGAAGGTGCGTCAGCAGGATCGCGTCGAACTGATACAGCCCGGAAAATCGTTGCAGTGTTGACATCGAGCCGGTGCCGAAGTCCATCAGCAACCGGAAACCGTCGGCCTCGATCAGATAGGACGAGCAGGGCGCCTCCGGCCCGGGAAAGCTACCGGCGCAGCCGAGCACGGTGAGCCGTCAGCTTCATCGAGTCACAAGCCAAGACGCCGTCCCCCGTCCTATGCGCCCCGGCCTGACCCGGAAGATGCACGTGCTTCTGCGCAGGATAATCGCGCCGTCCAGAAAGCGCGAAGCACGACATGGCATCCGTCCCTCCGGGCGTAGCTCCCGATGGGCACGTCCGTCACGCTGCGCAGCCTACGCCGGAGAACCGTGCGTAGTTCAGGGATCAGATACGTGATGTCGCCAACGTGACAGGGCTCGCCAACCTGGGTACCACCATCCGCGTCACGCGACGTCCGAATGACCGTTGCTGTGGGTGAGGGTAGGAGTCAGTAAGGAGTACGAGCATGGTGGTGGATGCGTCCGGGACCGATCCGAAGCGCGCCGACGGCATTCGCGAGTGGGCCGGCAGCCGCTTCCGTCTGCCCGACGCCGCCGATCCGCCGCCCGCCGGCCGCCACCTCGCCCGCATCTGCGCCTGGGCCGCCGCCGTCGGCCTGACCGGCACCCTCGCCGCACTCCGCGCGTTCATCGGTCTGATCTATGAGGACCGCGGCTGGTACCTGCCCGTCCTGATTGTCATCGGCCTGATCGGAATGGGCGCCACGATCGGCGCCTTCGCGAGCGTCCATCGTCGACGGTTGCCGATGGTCCTCCTCGGGGTGGCATCGGCGTCCGTCGTTGCCGCGTGGATCGTCACCGGCATTTAGCCCTTTGCCTATGGCTCGGGCCCGTCGAGCGCACGACCGCTGCTCCCGCCAGACACCGCTCCGCTTCGCTGCGCTGCCAGGTCCGCGGTGACAAGCCCAGCCGCCACAACTCCGGGGAAGTAGTGCCCTCCGCCGACGCCGTAGCCACAACTTCGGGCATGTAGTGGCCTCCGCCGGCGCGGTGGCCACTGTTTCCCCGAAGGAGTGGCGTCGGGCCTACGCCCAGAGTTGGCCGTCGAGTGCGGTCTCGGCGTCGGCGAGCGTCCCGCCGTAGGCACCGGTCGACAGGTACTTCCAGCCGCCGTCGGCCACCAAGAACGCCACGTCGGCCGCGCTTGCCCGCCTTGCAACGCCTGGTGCGCGACGGCGAGCGCGGCGTGCAGGACGGCTCCGGTGGAGAAGCCGACGAACATGCCCTCGACCTCGACCAGTTGCCGGGTCCGCAGCACAGCGTCCCGGGTGCCGACCGAGAAGCGCCGGGTCAGCACCGTCGCGTCGTACAGCTCCGGGACGTAGCCCTCGTCGAGGTTGCGCAGGCCGTAGACCAGTTCGCCGTAGCGGGGTTCGGCCGCGACGATCTCGATCCCCTCGACCTTCTCGCGCAGGTAGCGCCCGACACCCATGAGCGTGCCCGTGGTGCCGAGCCCGGCCACGAAGTGCGTGATGCGTCGGCAGGTCGCGCAGGATCTCGGGTCCGGTGCGTCTCGTAGTGCGCCCGCGCGTTGGCCTCGTTGCCGTACTGGAACAGCATCACCCAGTCGGGGTGCTCGGCCGCGATCTCCTTCGCCACCGCGACGGCCTGGTTGGAGCCGCCGGCGGCCGGCGAGAAGATGATCTCTGCCCCGTACATGCGCAGGAGCGTGGTCCGCTCGGACGACACGTTCTCCGGCATCACGCAGACCAGCCGGTAGCCGCGCAGCTTCGCGACCATGGCCAGCGCGATGCCGGTGTTGCCGCTGGTCGGCTCGATGATCGTGTCGCCGGGTCGAAGGCGGCCCGCTTCCTCGGCCGCCCTCACCATCCACAGCGCCACGCGGTCCTTGACACTGCCGGTCGGGTTGCGGTCCTCCATCTTGGCCCACAGCCGAACCTCGGGGCTGGGTGACAGCCTCGGCAGACCGATCAGTGGCGTGTTGCCGCACGCCTCGAGCAGCGACTCGTAGCGCGCCATGGCACTCAGCCGCGCAGAGCCTGGGCCGCGGCGCTGTGTCCCCGCATCGCGGCTAGCGCCGCGAAGCCAAACGCGCCGCCGGCCACCGCGGGCAGGATGGTCACGCTGTCGCCGTCGTTGAGCTTCGCGTCGAGCGCGCCGAGGAACCGCACGTCCTCGTCGTTGACGTAGACGTTGACGAAGCGGTGCAGGCCACCCTCGGGGGTGATCAGCCGGCCCTTGAGGCCCGGGTGCTTCGCGTCCAGGTCGGTGAGCAGGTCGGCGATGGTGTCGCCGGCGCCCTGCACGGTCTTCGCGCCGCCGGTGTAACTACGCAGGATGGTGGGGATGCGAACCTCGATAGCCATGATCAAAATCTCCAATTTGTACGAGCAGAGCGAACGTCGACAAGAGATGAGCGGGTTTCAGCTACCGCTGCGACACTCGTAGTCGACGGTCGTCGGGCTCTGTCCGAACAAGTAGGACTGGACGGCGTGTTGGTCCACGCTGTCCATTAACTACCGCAACCGGCTCTTCGGTGACGGCCCCGTCCACGATGCGGAACGAACGGATCTCCGTCTGCTCCGGATCGCGGGTCGAGACCAGCAGGTAGTGCGCGTTGGGCTCGCCCGTCTCGGAGGCGATCTGGGCGTCCGAGCGGGACGGCGTACGGCCTCCGTCGCGGTGTGCGAGTGGTAGATGACGACGGCTTCCTCGTCGTTGTCGAACATCTCGAAGTAGACCTGCGCTTCTCTTCCGAGTCGAACTCGAAGAAGGTCATCGAGCGCGCGGCGTTGGCATCGGGATGTGCCGCGTCGGGGTGTCCGAACCCTCGGGGCCGGCCACCATCCCGCACGCCTCGTCGGGGTGGTCCCGGCGCGCGTGCGCGACGATCGCCTCGAGGATCCCGGCGTCGATACTCAGCACGCTTCTACCCTACCCAAACGCGAGTGGCCTTCCGCCGTGACCGCCCTCACCCGGACGTCAGCCAAGGAGGGCACCGACCAGGGACTCCTGGAGGTAGGTCAGGTAGGCGTACACAGAGAGCTGGCCGACGCGGGTCGAGGTCGGGTCGTGCAGGACCGCGTTGTCGATCTCGTCCTCGAGGTCGGTGTCGTCGGTGATCGACAGCCGGAGGCCGAGGGCCAGCCGCACGTCGGTCAGCGCCCGGAGCCACATCTCGGCCTGCTCCTCGTCGAGGGCGACCTCACCGCCCTCGACCGGCAGGTTGTCCAGCAGCATCGCGGCCTGCTCGAGCTTCGACGAGCGCAGGTCGTCCTCCGTGTACTTGCGGAGCTCGGCCGACATGGACGGGTCATCCGGGTAGATGTCCGGGAACAGCCGCTCGACCACCGGGTCGCCCCGGTCAAACCCCTCCGACAGCAGGGTGATCACTTCGAGCATGACCTCGTTCAGCACCGCCGCCTCGCCGGGGCCGAAGCGGGCGACGCACACCGTCCCGTCGCGGACGAACATCGTCACGGCTGGTCCACCGTCGCCCACAGCCCGTATGCCTGGAGGCGGGAAGCGTCGTACTCCATGCGCTCGCGCGCGCCATGCGACACGATCGCCTTGCCTTTGTGGTGCACATCGAGCATGAGTCGTTCGGCCTTTTCCCTGTTGTACCCGAAGAGCTTCTGGAACACCCAGGTGACATAACTCATCAGGTTGACCGGGTCATTCCAGACCACCGTCACCCACGGACGGTCGGTCGCAGGCACCTCGTCAACCTCGGTGCGGGTCTCCTCAACCGGTACGACTTGCGGCGCCGCCATACCAACATGGTGCCATCAAGCGAGCAACACGCCATGGTCGACCGCGTCCGCAGCAATAATTGCCAATGCCTGCCGCAGGTCCTCGAAGCGCCCGGCCAGCTCACGTGCCATCTCGACCTCGATCACCCGCAGCGCCTGCTGCAGCCATCGGCGGCAGTCCTTCTTCTGCGTCGCCTTGACCGTCGCGTCTCCGCGCGGCTGCCACAGCTGGTAACAGCTGGCGTTGAGCGCGACGCCGATGCCGGGCAGCACCCGGTCGGCCGGCTCGGGCAGGCCGAGGGCGGACAGGCCGTCGGTCGCCGCCGGGCCGGTGAGCGTCGCGACCGCCGAGGTCGTGGTGAGCAGCAGGGCCCGGTCGCGTGCGTGCTCGTCAACGGCGAGAGTCTCGACCGTACGGCGGGCCGCGGCCCGGATCCGGGCCAGCACGGCGGCGGTCGGTGGCTTGTCGAGCAACAGGGCGAAGACCCGCTCGATCACCGCGGCAGTGTCCGCCTCGAGCTGGCGGCCGACGCGCACCGACAGGCCGTGCAGCGCGCGGTCGAGCACGTAGGGCAGTTCGGGGCAGCCCTGCCCGGTGCCCAGCTCCTGCACGCAGCGCACGTGGATGGTGGCCAGGCCGATGGACACCTGCTGGGTGGCGGTCGTGCGCCGGTTGCGGATCTCCCGGTCGAGCAGCAGCTGCCAGCGCTCCTCGGCGCCGTCGTCGACCGAGACGGTCGCGGCGGTCACCCCGCTCGGGCCGCCCAGCGGCGGTGGCACCGGCTCGGTCACCGCCGGCTCGTCGGCCCAGCCGGCGAGCAGCTCGCGCAGCTCGGCCGCGCCGCCGACCGGCCAGCGGCCGTCCGGCATCGCCAGCGGCAGCCAGGCGGCCGAGGTCAGCACCGGGCAGTGCTCGGCGACCAGCGCCTGGTTGGCCGCGAGCACATCGCGCCAGCCGGGCTGCTCGTCGATCTTGGTGAGCACGAAGACGACCCGCCGGGTCGTGCCGATCCGGGCGAGCAGTTGGAGCTGCGGGCCGCGCAGCGGGGCGGCCGCGTCGACCACGAAGACCACGCCGGCGGCGTGCTCGGCGGCGTCGAAGACCACCTCGGCGGTGGCCGCGTCGAGGTCGCCCACCCCGGGAGTGTCAACGAGTGCCACTCGGGCGAGGAGGGGTGCGGGGTGGGCGACCTCGATGCGCCGGGGAGGCCGGGACTGCCCGCCGCGGCCGGCGGCCGCGGTGTCCCCAACCCGCAGGCCGTCCAGGCCGATCGGGCGTGGCTCCCGCTGCCCGGGCACGAAGGCCCGGGCACCAATGCGCTCCCCATGCCGAAACACCAGCCACGCCGAGGTGCCGGCGGCCGTGTCGACCGGCGCGCAGCCAGGCGCGCCGAGCAGGGCGTTGACCAGCGAGCTCTTGCCGGCCCGCGGCGCGCCGGCGACAACAACGAAAGGTTGACCGAGGGGGGTCGAAGCCAGATGGCCCCGGTGGGCTCGGCTGCCGGCGAGGGAACTCGGGGAAGGCTTTCCCGGAAGTTCCGAAAGCGGCGCGTGGAGCACCCCAGACCTCATATGCAACCTCCTTGTTGCGGCCCTGGAAGCAGGCCTTGGGCGGCCCGTCGCAGCCTGTTTGCGAAGCGCTGCTCGGCGTGGAGGACAAGCTGGGCACGCCACCCCCGTGCTGGCGGCATCGGAACGCTACGTGAACGGGCACTTACTGAGGCAGGGTTACGGATACTCAACTCAGGTCGGCGCCGCTACTCAAGTTGTGCCCGGTCGTGGGTGCGCACAGTAACCAGGCAGTCGATATGCTGCGACCGTGCCCCCCTGGAGTTTTGTAGGCCGATCCGTCGAACTTGCCCGTTTGACCGAAGCCGCCACCGGCGCGACCGGCCGCGGACTCATCCTCGGCGGGCCACCCGGTATCGGGAAGAGTCGCCTGCTGCAGGGAGGGGGTCGGCGCCCTCGACCAGGACCGCCTCGCGGTGTGGAGCGCGACCGCCAACGCCGCCACCGCCGGGCTGCCGCTCGGCGGGCTGTCCCAGGTGCTGCCGCCGGACCAGCCGGTCGGCGGCTCACCCGCCGGGCTGCTGCGCTGGGCCGTCGACGCGCTGCATCGGCAGGCCGCCGGCCGACCCATCGTGGTCGCGGTCGACGACGCGCACCTGCTCGACCCGCTGTCCGCGGCGCTCATCTACTACGTCGCCCGGTCCGAGAACGCGACCGTGCTCGGCACGGTCCGCACCGGCGAGCCGGTCCAGGACCCGGTCAGCGCGCTGTGGAAGGACGACCTGGTCGAGCGCACCGAGCTCGGCCCGCTGCAGCCCAAGGAGACCGCCGACCTGCTGCACCAGGTGCTCGGCGGCCCGATCGACTCGGCGTCCGTCGACCGGCTCTGGCGGCTCTCCCAGGGCAACGCCCTGCTGCTTCGCGAGCTGGTCATCGCCGCGCACGCCAGCGGCGAGATCAACGAGTCGTTCGGCATGTGGCGCTGGACCGGCCGGCTCGAGCTGGCCCCGACGCTCACCGAGGTGGTCGACGCCCGCATCGGCAAGCTCACCCCGCAGGAGCGATCGGTTCTCGAGTACGTGGCGTTCGGCGAGCCGGTCGGCCTGCCGCTGCTCGTCGCCGCGACCGACCTGCCCACGGTGGAGATCGCCGAGGAGCGCAACCTCATCCGGGTGGTTGTCGAGGATCGGCGCACCACCGTGCGGCTGGCCCATCCGCTCTACGGCGAGGTCGTGCGCCGCCGCTGCCCGGTCACCCGGGTCCGGCGGCTCCTCGCCGACCTGGCCACCCTGGTCGAGCAGACCGGCGCCCGGCGCCGCGACGACCTGCTCCGGGTGGCCGTCTGGCGGCTGGACAGCGACACCGCCCGCGACCCCGAGCAGCTGCTCAACGCCTGCCGGCTGGCCTTCGCCACCTATGACATGGCCTTGGCGATGCGGCTGGGCCGGGCCGCGGTCAACGCCGGCGGCGGGTTCAACGCCGCCGAGACCCTCGCCACGATCATGATGTTCGCCGAGCGACCGGTGGACGCCCTCGCGCTGCTCGACGACACCGAGGAGCAGATCGCCGACGAGGATCAGCGCAGCCGCTGGCTGTCCATCCGCGGCATCGTGTCGCACTGGGGGCTCGGCGACGACATGACCGTCGAGGAGCTCGAACGGCAGTCCGCGAAGCTCACCGACCCGAGCGCCCGGGCCCGGGCCGTCGCGGTCGAGGCGACCATGCGGCTCCACCGCGGCGAGGGCTCGATCGCGCTCAGCCGCGCCCGGTCGGTGCTCGACAACCAGGCCAGCTCGCCCGCCCCGCGCGCCCTCGCCCGCAGCGTCATGGCCCACCTGCAGGCGATGCGCGGCACCCCGGTGCAGACCGTCAAGGCAATGGCCGCGGTCGACGCCGACGCCCCGGTCTGGCGCGCTGAAGCGCCCTACGTGCAGCTCGGCGTCGAGATCGCCCGCGGCACCGCGATGATCCTCGCCGGCGACCTGGAGACCGTCGACGCGATCGTGGAGGCCGAGTTCGCCGGCATGGCCGACGCGGGCGAGTTCCGCATCGGCTCCGGCTACCTGCAGATCGTGCGCAGCCAGGCGGCCCGGCTGCGGGGCCGCCTCAGCGAGGCGTCCCGGGCGGCCAGCCAGGCGGCGGCGACACTGTCGCACGGCAAGATCTTCGTCGCCCTGGCCCACGCCGAGCGGGCGCACACCGCCGCACTCGTCGGCGACCAGGTGCTCGCGCAGTCGGCCTTCGCCGAGGCCGACCGCATGAACTACCGGTCGATGGACGTGCTCTACCCGGCGATCGAGCAGGCCCGAGCCTGGGTCGCCATGTGCTCCGGCGACCCGGAGGGCGCCGCCGAGGTGCTCAACCTCCTGGCCGACCGCACCCGTGGCGACGGCTACCAGGCGCACGAGATGTTCGCGCTGTACGACCTGGCCCGCCTCGGCCACGCCGCAGACGTCGTTGACCGGCTCGACGAGCTGTCGCACGTCGTCGAGGGACGGCTCGCCCCGGCGATGGCCTGGCACGTCAAGACGCTCGCCGGCGAGGACGGCGCCGGGCTGCTCGCCGCCGCCGAAGAGCTCGCCGACCTCGACCTCAACCTCTACGCCGCCGAAGCGGCCGCCGGGGCGGTGACGTTGCTGCGGGCCATCCGCTCGCCGCAGACACCGCGCGCCTCGCAGCGGCTGGCCGACTTCCGGGCCAAATGCGAGGGGCCACCGCAGACGCCGGCGCTCGTGGTGCCGCAGCCGAGTCTGACCGGCCGCGAACGGCAGATCGCGCGGCTGGCCGCGGCCGGGGTGCCGAGCAAGGAGATCGCCGACCAGCTCTACCTGTCGTCCCGTACCGTCGACAACCACCTCATGCGCGTCTACGCCAAGCTCGGCGTCAACGGCCGCGCCGAGCTGGCCGCGGCGCTTCGGGGTCTGCCGCCCGAGGACTGACCCCGCTCCGAGTCGATCAAGGAAGTACACGCCCGGGAAACGGACAATTTCCGGCGCGCACTTCCTTGATCGACTCGGATTGGGGGCGGGGTCACAGCCAGCTGTCAGGCTCGCCGCCTAGGCTAACTCCGTGACGACCAGTGCGGCACTGCTGACCGACCACTACGAGCTGACCATGCTGTCGGCGGCCCTGCGGGACGGCACCGCCGACCGCCAGTGCGTCTTCGAGGTGTTCGCCCGGCGGCTGCCGACCGGCCGCCGCTACGGTGTGGTCGCCGGCACCGCCCGGCTGCTCGAGCGCCTCGCCAATTTCCGTTTCGACGAGGACGAGGTCGCGTTCCTGCGTGAGCGCGGCGTCGTCGACGAGCAGACGGCGCAGTGGCTGGCGCGCTACCGGTTCCGCGGCGACATCGACGGCTACGCCGAGGGCGAGCTGTTCTTCCCCGGCTCGCCGATCCTGACCGTCACCGGCACGTTCGCCGAGTGCGTCGTGCTGGAGACGCTGGTGCTGTCGGTCCTCAACCACGACAGCGCGATCGCCGCCGCCGCGGCCCGCATGGTCACCGCCGCCCGGGGACGCTCGGTCATCGAGATGGGCTCCCGCCGTACCCACGAGGACGCCGCGGTCGCCGCGGCGCGTGCGGCATACCTCGCCGGATTCGCGTTCACCTCCAATCTGGAGGCCGGGCCGGCGCTACGGCATCCCGACCACCGGCACCGCCGCGCACGCGTTCACGCTGCTGCACGACAGCGAGCAGGCCGCGTTCGCCTCGCAGGTCGCCACGCTGGGCAAGCAGACGACGCTGCTCGTCGACACCTACGACATCAGCACAGGGCATCCGCAACGCGATCGCGGTCGCCGGGCCCGACCTGCGGGCGATCCGGATCGACTCCGGCGACCTGTCCGTGCTGGCGGCGCAGTCCCGGGCGCTGCTCGACTCGCTCGGCGCCACCGAGACCCAGATCGTCGTCTCCGGCGACCTCGACGAATACGCCATCGCGGCGCTCGCCGCCGAGCCGGTCGACGCCTACGGCGCCGGCACCGCGTTGGTGACCGGCTCGGGCGCGCCGACCGCCGGGCTGGTCTACAAGCTCGTGGAGGTCGACGGCCGACCGGTGGTCAAGCGCTCGGAGCACAAGGCGACGGTCGGCGGCCGCAAGACGGCGGTCCGCCGGCACAAGCCGACCGGCACCGCCACCGAGGAGGTCATCGTGTCGCAGCGGCTCGCCGGAGCGCGCAGCCGCACGACCGGGCCCTGCAGCGGCCGTACATCGCGCGGCGGCATGCCCGTCGACGGCCTGTCCATCGCTGCACGACTCACGCGAGCACCTGCGCCAGTGCCTCATCTCGATCCCGTGGGAGGGGCTCAAACTCTCCGCCGGCGATCCGGCCATCCCGGTCACCGTCCACCGGAGGAGGCGCGACCTCATGACCAGCGCACTCATCATCGTCGACGTGCAGAACGACTTCTGCGAGGGCGGCTCGCTCGCCGTCGGCGGCGGCGCCGCGGTGGCCGCCGGCATCTCGGCCGCGTTGACCGACCGGCGACTGGGACCACGTGGTGGCCACCAAGGACCACCACATCGACCCGGGCGCACACTTCGGCGACCCACCGGACTTCGTCGACACGCTGGCCGGTGCACTGCGTGGTCGGCACCCCCGGCGAGGACTTCCACCCGGCGCTGGACACCGACCGCTTCGAGGCGATCTTCACCAAGGGCGAGCACGCGGCGGCCTACTCGGGCTTCGAGGGCCACGCCGGCGGCATCGGTCTGGCCGCTTGGCTCGCGATGCGCGACGTCAACGAGGTCGACGTGGTGGGCATCGCGACCGACCACTGCGTGCGGGCGACCGCGCTCGACGCGGCCGCCGCCGGCTTCGCACCACGGTGCTGCTCGAGCTCACCGCGGGCGTGGCCCGGCCGACGACCGATCGCGCATTGAACCAAATGCGGGAGGCCGGGGTGAAGCTCGTTGGTGAGCCGACAGTCGTCAGCTCGGGATAGATGCCCGCATTTGTGAACTGTTTTCACGTCAAACGGTGACCGTTGATACACGGAGCGTGGCGGAAAACTTGCGTGTCCGCTACGCTTGCGTGACCTCGACGGGTCGACCATGGTGGAGACCGTGCACCAGGAGGGTCACGTGAAGTTGTCGATCGACACTCGCCCGACCGACCAGCGCGAGCTGCTGCTGAGTCTGCGGGGCGAAATCGACTACGAGTCTGCTCAGGAGCTCCGCGCCGCTGTCACGTCCGCATTGAACCGCAACGTCGACACGATTGTGATCAACCTCGCCGACGTCACGTTCATCGACTCGACCGGCATCGGCACGCTCGTAGTGGCACGCCGGATCTGCCACGGGTGCGGCGTCAAGATGCACATTCGGGAAGCCAACCCGTTCATCGCGCGCTTGTTCGCCGTGGTCGGGGTGTGCGACGTCCTCGGCGTGCCGGTGCCAACGGGCGCCCAGGTCATGCGGCTACCGCAGCCGCGCGTCCAGGACGCCGCGCAACCCGCGTAGCAGCCTCACTGGGTTGAGGGGCCGACTTCCGCTGGAAGTCGGCCCCTCAAAGACTCTCAGGAGCGGTTGCCGCTCGTGTCTTCGTCATACGTGGCGCCGCCGTCGGACTCGCTGGTCAACGGCTTCGCCCCGCCGGCCGGCGCTGACGCCAGGCGACCAGGCGCGAGCTCCGGGAACTTCGCGTCGAACGCGGGCCGCTCGGAGCGGATGCGCGGCATCCGGTCGAAGTTGCGCAGCGGCGGCGGGCAGGACGTCGCCCACTCCAGCGACTTGCCGTGGCCCCACGGGTCGTCGACCTCGACCACGCGGCCGACCTTGTAGGACTTCCACACGTTGTAGAGGAACGGCAGCGTCGAGAGGCCGAGGATGAACGACGCCGATCGTCGAGATCGTGTTGAGCGTGGTGAAGCCGTCGCTGGCCAGGTAGTCGGCGTACCGGCGGGGCATGCCCTCGGCGCCGAGCCAGTGCTGCACCAGGAACGTGGTGTGGAAGCCGATGAACGTCAGCCAGAAGTGGACCTTGCCGAGCCGGTCGTCGAGCATCCGGCCGGTCATCTTCGGGAACCAGAAGTAGATGCCGGCGATACACGGCGAACACGATCGTGCCGAACAGCACGTAGTGGAAGTGCGCGACCACGAAGTACGTGTCGGAGACGTGGAAGTCGATCGGCGGGCTGGCCAGCAGCACGCCGGACAGGCCGCCGAAGAGGAACGTGATCAGGAAGCCGATGGCGAACAGCATCGGCGTCTCGAAGGTGATCTGGCCGCGCCACATCGTGCCGATCCAGTTGAAGAACTTCATGCCGGTCGGCACCGCGATCAGGAAGCTCAGGAACGAGAAGAACGGCAGCAGCACCTGGCCGGTGGCGAACATGTGGTGCGCCCACACGCTCATCGACAGCGCCGCCGATCGCGATGGTCGCGGCGACCAGGCCCTTGTAGCCGAAGATCGGCTTGCGGCTGAAGACCGGGATGACCTCGGTGATGATGCCGAAGAACGGCAGCGCGACGATGTAGACCTCGGGATGGCCGAAGAACCAGAACAGGTGCTGCCAGAGCATCGGCCCGCCGGTGGCCGCGTCGTAGACGTGCGCGCCGAGCAGCCGGTCGGCCTCGAGCGCGAGCAGCGCGGCGGCCAGGATCGGGAAGACCATGATCACGAGCAGGCTGGTGACCAGGATGTTCCAGGTGAAGATCGGCATCCGGAACATCGTCATGCCGGGCGCGCGCAGGGTCAGGATCGTGGTGATCATGTTGACCGCGCCGAGGATGGTGCCGAGGCCGGAGAGCACCAGGCCGACGATCCACATGTCGGCGCCGACGCCGGGCGAGTTGATGATGCCGTTCGAGCGGCGCGTAGGCGAACCAGCCGAAGTCGGCCGCGCCGCCGGGCGTGAGGAAGCCGACCAGCGTCAGCGATGCCGCCGAACAGGTAGAGCCAGTAGGCGAAGGCGTTGAGCCGCGGGAACGAGACGTCCGGCGCGCCGATCTGCAGCGGCACGATGTAGTTGGCGAACGCGAACACGATCGGCGTCGCGAAGAACAGCAGCATGATCGTGCCGTGCATGGTGAACAGCTGGTTGTACTGCTCCGGCGACAGGAACTGCAGGCCCGGCCGGGCCAGCTCGGCGCGCATCAGCAGCGCCATGAGGCCGCCGACGCATGAAGAACGACGAACGACGTGACCAGGTACATCAGGCCGATCTGCTTCGCGTCCGTCGTGCGCAGCAGCCGGGCGAACGCCGAGCCCTTGACGGGCTGTGCACCGGCCAGGGCCGCGTCACGATCGGCTTCGGTGCGACGGTGGTCACGAATGGCCTCCTGCGACTGCCGAACCAGCTCTGTGAGGTGGCGAGCAACATTCACCCACCTCGCAGGCAGAATAGTCTCCTCATCCGGCCCAAAAGCGCTGGGGGCGCAAACCCCGGCACAAACACCGTGAATGAGGTCGGCGGCCGCCCGCACCACATCGCCCACCTGGGCCCCGGCCGTACGCACGATGCGCATCGAACTCGTCGCGCACACCAGTACCAGGCCGTCTGAAGAAGAATGGGCACGCGGCGTCGAACCCATCTGCGGGCATTGGGCGTGGAGATAGGTGTGCCCCTCGCTGCCGGTCTGGTCACCGGCCTGGCCCTCGCGGCCGGCCTGGCGCGGCTGCTCGCCGAAACGCACCTGCGGCTCGGCACGGTCGCGATCCTCGCCGGCACGGTCGCCACAGTCGTGCTCGGCGTGGCCGGCTACGCGCAGCACCGGGTGGCGCGATGAGCGGGCCGATCCTCGCCGCCGAGCGGTTGACGCGGCGGTTCAGGCGCCGGTCCGATGTGATCTACGCGCTCGACGGGCTGTCGCTCGAGCTCTTCCCCGGTCAGCTCGCCATCGCGGCCGGCCCGCCCGGCTGCGGAAAGACGACGCTGCTGGCCATCCTCGCCGGGCTCGAGCCCCTCGACGGCGGCCGGATCACCACCTTCGCGCCGCTGCCCGAGGACGTGCCGCTGGGCCGGATGCGCTGGCGCGACGTCGCGTACGTGCCGCAGGTCCTCACCCTGCTCGACGAGCTGACCACCCGCGAGAACATCGAGATGCCGGCCCTCCTCGACCCCGACGGCGGGCTCGGCTGGACGGCCGAGGACGTGATGGGCCTCCTCGAGCTGGATCATCTCGCCGACGCCCACCCCGACCGGGCCACCGGTGCCGAGCAGCAGCGCATCGCGGTCGCCCGGGCCCTGCGGATGCGTCCGCGCCTGCTCCTGGCCGACGATCCGACCAGTCGTCAGGATCCGCGGGGGGCGTCCCTCGTACTGGACGTCCTGCGCCAACACGCACACGCCGGTAACGCTGTGCTCATCTCCGGTGACGCCGGCGTAGTCGCGGACCGGGTCCTCCATCTGAAATCCGGAAGACTCGTCGTATAGGTCACCCTCACCGTTGTCCCATCCGTGGCGTTGACGGCTCAGAATGACCTTCATGGCGTTTGACATCACGGCGTACGCAGAAACTGCTGCACCGGTCCAGTTCGATGACCTGGACTATGCGGCGTTCAAAGATCAACCACTCTCGGCCGAGGCTCTTCGGTGCATGCGGTACATGTCCGACATCGAGAGCCACACCATCTGCTACCTGCGCGACCTGCTGGTCACCCCGTCGCACGCCGATCCCGACGTGACGACCTTCCTGACCATGTGGGCCCTGGAGGAGTACTGGCACGGCGAGGCCCTCGCGAAGGTCCTCGAGGTGCACGGCATCCCGATGGGGACCGAACACATCCGCAACGTCCGCAAGGGTTTGGGCTGGCGGGACCGGATCGCACCGATCAACCAGGCGGTCATCGCCAACATCATCGGCGTCGACTACGTCGCCGTACACATGAGCTGGGGCGCGGTGAACGAATGGGCCACCCACGCGGCCTACACCGGCCTCATGGAGAAGGAGAACCACCCGGTGCTGAGCCAGCTGCTCGAGCGGATCATGCGCCAGGAGTCCCGGCACGTCGCGTTCTACGCGTCGCAGGCCAAGGATCGGCTGGCCCGGTCGTCCAAGGCCCGCAAGCTCACCCGGTTTGCGCTCAAGCGCTTCTGGGAGCCGGTCGGCTCCGGGGTCACCCCACCAGCCGAAACGAACTTCATGGTCCGGCACCTGTTCACCGAGAAGATCTGCAACCAGATCGACGAGAAGATCGACAAGCTCCCCGGCCAGCATGGCCTGGAACTCATCGGCAAGTCCTGGCGCGCGGCAGCGAGCGCCGCCTAGGAACGAACGGCCATGGGCACACCTTCCTGGAAGTAGTGGCGTCCGCGGGCACCGGAGGCCACTACTTGCCGGAAAGGGTCATTGCGGGCTGTTCGCGGCCAGCTGGAAGTTGAACGTGATGGCGCCGGCCGCGATGGCCGCCAGCACCAGCAACACGATGCCCCAGCCGATGAGCCGGTCGGCCGAGGGCAGCCGCCGGGCGGCGTCGCCGAGCCGGGCGGTCACCGGCGGCCGCCGCCCCGACGTCGACTGGACCAACGGCACTTCGCCGGTCGTCTCGTCGGGAGACGCGGTGACCGCGGACGGCTTGGCCCCCGCCGCGAGCGCGGTGAACACGAGCAGGGTGCCTCCGGAAACCACGAGGAGCACGCCGAGCACCGCCATGATGACGGCTATCCAGTCCTGCATGGTCGACACAGTAGAAGATCTCCGATGCCGGCGCCATAGGCGGCGCTCAGCGCTGAACTCTCGCGCCCGCGCCGCGGACCAGCGCCTCAACCTCTTTGCGGCTGGCCATCGAGGTGTCACCGGGCGTAGTCATCGCCAGCGCGCCGTGTGCCGCGCCGTACTCGACCGCGGTTTGCAGGTCCATGTTGGACAGCAGCCCGTAGATCAGCCCCGACGCGAAGCTGTCCCCGCCGCCGACCCGATCCAGGATCTCCAGCCCGGGCCGGTGCGTCGCCTCGGCGAACGCGCCGTCCGCCCACGCGATCGCGCCCCAGTCGTTGACCGTCGCGCTGCGCACCCCGCGCAGCGTCGTCGCCACCACCTTGAAGTTCTGGTACTCCTTGGTGACGTCCTCGATCATCCGCCGGAAACTGGCCGCCGCCAGCTCCCCGGACGCCAGATCCACATCTGGTACGGCGAAGCCGAGGCTCGCCGTGAAGTCCTCCTCGTTGCCGATCATCACGTCGACGGAGCGCGCAAGCGCGCGGTTGACCTCCTGCGCGCGGGCCGGCCCGCCGACCGCCTTCCAGAGGCTCGGGCGATAGTTCAGGTCGTACGAGACGACGGTCCCGTGCCGGTGCGCCGCGGCGAACGCGGCGGCGATGACGTCCGGCGTGGTCTCGGACAGCGCCGCGTAGATCCCGCCGGTGTGCAGCCAGCGCACCCCGAGCGTGCCGAAGAGGTGCTCCCAGTCGACGTCCTCCGGGCCCAGCTGGCCGGCGGCGGTGTGCCCGCGGTCGGAGACGCCCACCGCCCCTCGTACGCCGAAGCCGCGCTCGGTGAAGTTCAGCCCGTTGCGGACGGCCCGGCCGATCCCGTCGTAGGGCACCCACTTCACCAATGACGTGTCCACCCCACCCTGCAGGATCAGGTCTTCGAGCAGCCGGCCGACCTCGTTGTCCGCGAACGCGCTCACCAGGGCGGTACGCAGGCCGAAGCAGCGCCGCAGCCCGCGCGCGACGTTGTACTCGCCGCCGCCCTCCCAGGCCCGGAACGAGCGAGCGGTCTTGATCCGGCCCTCGCCGGGGTCGAGGCGGAGCATCACCTCGCCGAGCGAGACCAGATCGAATCGGCACGAGTCGGCCGGGCGCAGTTCAAGCATTGATTGCCTCCAATGCCAACCGCGTACGGGCGGTCACCTCGGTCCAATTCTTGGCCGCGAGCACGTCGGGCGCGACCATCCAGGTGCCACCGACGGCGACCACGGACGTCAGCGCGAGGTAAGACGCCACGTTGGCGGCGGAGACCCCGCCGGTCGGGATGAACCGCACCGACCGGAACGGCGCCGACAGCGCCTTGACCATCGCCACCCCACCGAGCTGCTCGGCCGGGAAGAACTTGACCGTGTTCAGGCCGGCGTCGAGCGCCATCTGGATCTCGGTCGGGGTCGCCACGCCGGGGAACACCGGCACGCCCAGTTCCCGGCAGCGCTTGACGACGGCCGGCCCGAAGCCGGGCGTGACGACGAACCGCGCGCCCGCCTCGACGGCCCGGTCGGCCTGCTCGGCAGACAGCACGGTCCCGGCGCCCACGCACAGGTCCGGGTCGTACTTGGTCATCGCCGCGATGGACGCGGCCGCCGCGTCGGTGCGGAAGGTCACCTCGATGCTGCGCAGCCCGCCGTCGCGCAGGGCGGCGGCCAGGGGCTCGGCACCGGCGGCGTCCTCGAGCACCACGACCGGCACGATCCGGCTGGCGGCGATGAGGTCGAGCACATCGGTCACGCCCCGGACCCTACCGCCCGATCCAGGGAAGCGCTTTCCCGACTCCCGGCTCGCCACCTTCTCGGCTCCCCCGGGTCACCACCTTCTCGACGCCCGGCTCGCCGGCGGCCGATCCGGCGGCCCTGAAATTTACAGCGGTTCGCCCCGGTCATGAAACATTCGTGAAATCCCCTGTTGACAGCGCTGTAACAGTGTATGACGCTCCGTTGGAAGCGCTCCCAATCGACGTTCGCCAATGATACATCGCAATGACTCTCGGGAGGACGCGATGTCGATCCAGGCACCGGAACATCCCACGCTCGCACACGTCGCCGCACTCGCCGGCGTCTCCCCCGCAACCGCCTCACGGGTACTCACCGGCTCCGCCCGGGTCAGCCCGACCGCCCGCCAGCAAGTCCGGGACGCGGTCGACCGGCTCGGCTACGTCCGCCAGCGAGCCGCCCGCGCCGACGACCGGCGGCCCCGATCCGTCGCCGCCGTCGTCTGCGAGCCCAACGCCCGCCTCTTCGCCGATCCCTTCTACTCCCGCGTACTCGCCGGCGCCACGACCGCCCTCGATGCCCGCGACGTACCGATGCTGCTGGCCGCCGGCGAGCGACCGGCCGCCCTGCAGCGCTATCTCAGCAGCGGACACATCGACGGCGTACTGCTCATCTACTGCCGCAGCAGCCATCCGCTGCTCGCCACGCTCCCCGCGATGGGGGTACCGGTCACGCTCGTCGGGCGGCCGTTGGTGCCGAGCTCGGTCTCGTACGTCGACGCGGACAACCGCGACGGCGCCCGCCTCGCGATCGACCACCTCGTCAAGAAGGGCCGGCGCCGGATCGCCACCATCGCCGGCCCGCCCGACGTCTCCCCCGGCGTCGACCGGCTGGCCGGCTACCGGGAGACGGTCGCCAACCACGGCCTCGAACCCGGCCCGATCGCGTACGGCGACTTCACCCGCCCGGCCGGCATCCACGCGATGTGCCGGCTGCTTGACCACCGGCCCAACCTCGACGCCGTGTTCTGCGCCTCCGACCTGATGGCCGTCGGCGCGCTGCACGCGTTGCGCCAGTCCGGTCGCCGGGTTCCCGACGACGTCGCGGTGATCGGCTTCGACGACCTGCCGCTCGCCGCGTACACCCAGCCGACCCTGACCACCGTCCACCAACCCGTCGAGGAGATGGGCGCGGTCGCCGCCCGCCGGCTGCTCGCGCTCATGGACGGCAGCGAGACCGGGCCCAGCCCGATCCTGCCGACCAGCCTGGTCATCCGCCAATCCGCCTGACTGACCCAGAGCCCTCTCGTGCGCCACCCGTTTTAGCGCTACCGTGCAGCACGGGTGGCGAACGAGGAGGATGGATGTCCACGGCGGCGGACACATCTCCGAACCGCCATCGCAGAAGCCGGCGCGCCGAGTCGCCCGCCACCCCGTTGATGATCGTTCTCAGCGGTGCCCTGCTGGTCGCGATCGGCGCCGGGATCGCCTTGCACAATATGGCCAACCTGCCCTCGAGCACGGACCCTGCGAACGGCCAGGCCGGCAGCCTCAGCCACCCGACCCCGCCCGAGGGCGCGGCGTTGCCGGTACGCCCGTCGTCGGTGGGCGGCTCCGGACGGGCGCGAGCCAGCCGGAGCACCGCCCCGAGCCGGGTACCGGTGCCGGCCATCCGGCCCACCGTCTCGCCGGTACCCGTACCCAGCCCCGCGGCGGTCAACTACGAAGCCGAGGCACCGGAGGTGATCCGCAGCCCCGGCGTGGAGATCCGGCCGGTGGCGACCGCCTCGGGCGGCCAGATCGTCCGCAACATCCGCGACGGCCGCACGGTGCGCTTCGTCGGCGTCGCCGCGGAGGGCGGTGGCGACTACCCGATGGTCGTCTTCTACCTGGCCCGCTCCCCGCAGGTGGCGCAGATCCGAGTGAACGACGGCGAACCGCTGGTGCTGACGTTCCCGGCGCTGGACAACGACCAGATCGGCGCCCTGCCGGTACGAGTACCGCTGCTGGTCGGCCTGAACGCGATCGAGTTCGCCGGCGACTCCCCCGCCCTGGACCGCATCACCGTCTAGCCCCGTATGCGGCCCACCGAGGCCACCACTTCCCCGAAGTAGTGGCCACCCGGGCCACCGAGGCCACTGGTTCCCCGAAGCAGTGCCCACCCGGGCCACCGAGGCCACTGGTTCCCCGAAGTAGTGGCCACCCGGGCCACCGAGGGCACTACTTCCCCGGAGTTGTGGTGCCGGGCTTGGGGACGCGGACCTGCCAGCGCAGCGAAGCGGAGCGGTGTCTGGCGGGAGCAGCGGTCGTGCGCTCGACGGACCCGAGTCAGGAAGGAAACAAAAAGCGACCCCTGGGGCTTCTGCGCGCACGCAGACCGGTTGGACTGAACCGGCAACCCCAGGGGTCGGGTAGCTGTCTCGTATTCGCCCGCCGCTGCCTTCAGCGATCTCGACGATCCGAGTCCAGAGGACGGCGGCTAGCGGACAACCACCTCACGAGTCCGATTGCTACACAACTTTGGACCACCTCCTTTCCCGTGTACGCCAAAAGTACCGAACGACAGCGCCCACCGGCAACGACTTAATAGCCGTAGCCGTCGCCGGTGCTGATCTCCTTGGCGCGCTTGCCCTCGGCGGTGATCGCCCACCAGGTCTTGCCGACGCCCTGGCCCTTGATGTCGCCGGGGACCTTGTCGCCCTTGTAGCGGTACGCGGGCCAGCCGGCGACGGTCAGCTGCTCGGAGCCGTCGGAACGGATGACCTTGCCGATCAGGCTGGGGTCGACGCCCTGGATCGCCGCGCCCGGCGTCCACCTGATCGCCGGCCACTTCACCAGGCAGGAGCCCTCGCAGTTGGACGTCGGCGGGTTGTTCTTGTCCTTGTCGTACCGGTAGACGGTCATGCCCCGGGCGTCCACCAGGATCTGACCGAACTTCTCGGTGTCGACGACCTTGGCGAGGACGGTACCGGGATCGTCAGCGCTGGCCGTCTCGCTGGAAACGGGAGAGGGGGCCGAAGGTGACGTAGCAGCCGGCGACGGCGACGTGGCGGCCACGGACGACGCGACGTGCGCGGCGGCGTCGCCGGCGGCGGACTGGTCGTTCGGGCCGCACGCGGTCAGGCCCAGGGTCGCGGCGGCGACAACGGCAAGGGTGAGCGCGAATTTCCGCATGTGATCTCCTCGGTCGAAACGGGCTCCACCGCTAATACGGGAGGTCGGCGGTGCCGGTTCGCCTGACGAGCGTCGGCTGGGCGACATCTCTCGGCCCCGAGATGGCGGACCGACTGACAGGAAGTTCCCAGCGTCACCTGAGCTGAACTCCAGTTGCGAGGCGGACAGTAAGGAAGTGACCGGCGCTGGCAGCCGGAAGCCTCCCTGAAAGGCTGCCGCGCACGGTCACCCCATACGAACCCGCGAACGCACAAGTCAAGAGCCCTCCCCAGTAATGCCCTCCCTGCGCGAACTTGAGCAATTCGCGCGGGGAGGGTTTCTTTCTGCCGATGACTCGGGCCCGCCGAGCGCGCGACCGTCGCTCCCGCCAGGAATCCCGGCGTCCGCGTCCCCAAGCCCGGCTCGGCTCGCGAGGCCACTGCTTCGGGGAAGCAGTGGCTTCAGCCAGCCCGGGAGGCCACTGCTTCGGGGAAGTTGTGGCTTCAGCCGGTCGGTTCCGAACTCGTGACATCCGTCATGGGTGCGGGGTGACGCGCCACAGCCGTCTACGCGCCCGGCCGGCGAGAGGCTTTTGGCATGCCACTCATGACCAACCGGGAGACCGGCCTCGCGATCCGCCTGACCGGCCTGACCAAGCACTTCGGCGACCTGACCGCCGTTGACGGCGTCGACCTGAGCATCGACGCCGGCGAGGTGGTGGCTCTCCTCGGGCCCAACGGCGCCGGCAAGTCCACCACCATCGACATGATGCTCGGCCTGGCCAAGCCCGACGCCGGCACGGCCACCATCTTCGAACGCCAGCCGGCGCAGGCGATCGCCGACGGCATGGTCGGCGCCATGCTCCAGTCCGGCGGCCTCCTGCCCGACCTGACGGTCACCGAGATCGTGACGCTCGCCGCCTCGCTGTACCGCAAGCACCGCCCCGTCCCCGAGGTTCTCGAGAGAGCCGGTGTCACGGAGTTCGCCCGGCAGCGCGTCGGCCGGCTCTCCGGCGGCCAGCAGCAGCGGGTCCGCTTCGCGATGGCTCTGGTCGGCAGCCCTTCCGACCCACCCGGCCGCGCCGCCGGCGCGACCCCACCTGGGCCGGACCTGATCGTCCTCGACGAGCCGACCACCGGCCTCGACGTCGAGGCGCGGCGCGCGTTCTGGACCGCGATGCGCGAGGAGACGGCGCAGGGCCGCACGGTCCTGTTCGCCACGCACTACCTCGAAGAGGCCGACGTGTACGCCGATCGCATCGTGCTCATGCGCGCGGGCACGATCGTCGCCGACGGCTCTCCGTCGCACATCAAATCGCTGGTCTCCGGCCGTACCATCCGAGCCACATTGCCCGGCGCGGACCTGAATGTCCTCGCGGGGTATCCCGGGGTCGACTCGGTCGACACACGCGGCGACACCGTGCTGTTGCAGTGCTCGGACTCCGACGCCGCGCTGCGCGCCCTGCTCACCAACCCGGCCGCCCACGACATCGAGGTCGTCGCGCATGGCCTGGAAGACGCCTTCATCGCATTGACGTCCAAGGAGTCCGCGAAATGAACCTCACCTATCTGCGCATGGAGATCATCCGCGTACTCCGCAACCGCCGGGTCCTCATCTTCGGCGTGCTCCTGCCGGCGATCCTGCTGCTCGTCATCGGTTCACCGAACAAGCACGACGCCTACTACGGCACCACGGTCGCCGCGTACGTCATGGTGAGCATGGGCATCTTCGGCGCGATGTCGTCGGCGACCGGCACCGCGGGATCGATCGCCGTCGAGCGCGGGGTGGGATGGAACCGCCAGCTCCGCCTCACGCCGCTGCACCCTGTGCGGTACGTGGTGAGCAAGGTCCTCCTGTCTCTCGTACTAGTGCTGCCCTCCCTGATCGTCGTCTACGGGCTCGGTGCCACCGTCCTGGACGTACGGCTCAGCGCGTCGACGTGGGCGCTGGTCTTCGTCGGCTCGTGGCTGTCGGCACTGCCGTTCGCCGCGCTCGGCCTGATCATCGGCTACATCGCCAAGCCGGACAGCATCCAACAGGTCAACGGCCTGCTCTTCTTCCTGCTCGCCCTGCTCGGTGGGCTCTGGCTGCCGTACGACCAGATGCCGCACTTCATGCAGATCGTCGCCAAGTACACCCCGTCGTACTGGGCGGCCGAGGTGGCCCGCGCGCCGCTCCAGCACGGCAGCCTGGACGGCCAGGCCGTCCTGGTCCTTCTCGGCTGGGCGATCGTCCTCGGCTTCATCGGCATCCGCCGGTTCCAGGCCGACACCGCCCGGGCATGACAATCGGTAGCGTGGCTACGGTGACCGCCAACGACGGCCGGATCGGTACGGCCCGCGCCCGGTACATCTGGGTGTGGGCCGCCGTCTGGCTGTTCTACATGATCTCGCCGATCCAAGCGGCCTGGCACCATCCGGAGGCGTGGCGTCGGGTCGTGGGCATCACGTTCGCGCTGTTGTTCTCGGCGCTTTACATCGTCGGCTTCATCCGGCTGCGCGCCTCCTTCCGCACCCGGTACCGCCGGCTCGACCGGTTCGAGAACCTTGTCATTCTCGGGGCGATGATCGCGCTCGCCGCCGGGCTCGCGGCAACCGTAGGCCAGCCCGCGCTCGGCTCGCTCGTGTACGTGTCGGTGATGTCGGTCTTCCTCCTGCCGACCCGCCAGGCGTGGGCCGCCGTCGCCGTGTACGTCGCGCTGGTCCTCCTGCTGCCGCGAGTCCTGCCCGGCTGGACGCCGAACGACGAGCTCGCGTTCGAACTCGCCATCGCGTCCTTGGCGGTCTGGGGCACGGTCCACCTGGTCGAGCGCAACGCCCAGCTGGACGCGGCCCGCCAGGAGATCGCCCGGCTGGCCGTCGCCGCCGAACGCAACCGGTTCGCCCGCGACCTGCACGACCTGCTCGGCCACTCGCTCACCGTCGTGGCCGTCAAGGCCGAACTGGCCGGCCGGCTGGTCGAGATCGCGCCGGAGCGCGCGACGGCCGAGATCGCCGACATCCAGCGGCTCACCCGCGAGGCCCTGGCCGACGTCCGCAGCGCGGTCGGCGGGTACCGCGAGGTCACCCTGGCCGCCGAGCTGGTTCGGGCCCGCAGCGCCCTTGACGCCGCCGAGATCGAGCCCGAGCTGCCGATCACCAGCGTCGACGCCGTACCGGAGGCGAAGCAGGAGCTCTTCGGCTGGGTGGTCCGGGAAGGGGTCACCAACGTGGTCCGGCACAGCGGCGCCAAGCGCTGCTGGATCACCCTGACCCCGACGTCGGTTGAGATCGACGACGACGGCGCCGGCCCGGGCCTCGCGGCCGCCGAAGGTGTCGGTCACGGCCTGGCCGGTCTCCGCGAGCGGGTTTCCGCGGTGGACGGCACCGTGTCGGTCGGCCGCTCATCGAAGGGTGGCTTCGCGCTCCGCGTCACCGTGCCGTGATCCTCTCCGCAAGCTCCGGCGGCACGGCCAGGCACCGCCGCCGTGGAATGATCTGCGGCGTGGATGCCACCATCCGGCTGCTGCTCGCCGACGATCAGGCGCTCGTGCGCGGTGCGCTCGCCGCGCTGCTCGATCTGGAGGCCGACTTCGAGGTCGTCGCCGAGGTCGGCCGGGGCGACGAGGTGGTCGAGGCGGCCCGGCGCACCCGGCCCGACGTCGCCCTCCTCGACGTCGAGATGCCCGGGTTGGACGGCATCGCCGCCACCGCCGCGCTGCGCGCCGCCGTACCGTCGTGCAAGGTCCTCGTGGTGACCACCTTCGGGCGGCCCGGCTTCCTGCGGCGGGCGATGGCGGCCGGGGCGAGCGGCTTCGTCGTCAAGGACACCCCGGCCCGCCAACTCGCCGACGCGGTCCGGCGTATCGCCGCCGGTCTCCGGGTGGTCGACCCGACCCTCGCCGCCGAGACTCTCGCCAGCGGCGACACCCCGCTGACCCCGCGCGAGACCGAGGTACTGGTTGCCGCCCGCGACGGCGGTACGGTCGCCGACATCGCCGCGCAGCTGCGCCTGTCCGAGGGCACCGTACGCAACCACCTGTCGTCGGCGATCGGCAAGACGGGCGCCCGGACCCGGGCCGAGGCCGTGCGCCTCGCCGACGAACACGGCTGGCTCATGTAGCGCGGCCACAACTTCCGGGAAGTTGTGGCCTCGCAGTGCGAGGAGGCCACAGCTTCCCGGAAGTTGTGGCCTTACCGTCCGTGCCCCGCCGCGAGCGCTGGTAAGTTGCGGCATCATGCGGGTACTCGTCACCGGCGCCGCCGGCCTGATCGGGCGGGCCACGCTGGAACTTCTCGCGGCCGAGTCGATCCCGTCCACCGCCCTCGTTCTCGAGGAGCCCGACGATCCCCTGCCGGCCACCGAGGTGGTTGTCGGCGACGCGCGGGACGTCGACGCCGTCGCCCGGGCGCTGCGCGACTGCGACGCGGTCATCCACCTCGCCGCGATCCCGTCGCCGCTGGTCGACCCGCCGGAGGAGGTGTTCGGCGTCAACACACTGGCCACGTTCACCGTGCTCGACCAGGCCGGCCAGGTCGGCGTCACCCGGGCCGCGATCGCGAGCAGCTACGCCATCTGCGGCCTGCCGTTCGCCCCGCACCCGCTGACCATGCCCTACCTCCCGGTCGACACCAAGATGCCATTGCAGGTCACCGACGCGTACGCGCTGTCGAAGCGCGTCGACGAGGCCACCGCCGAGATGATCGCCGCGCGGTACGGGATGGACGTCGTCGCGCTGCGCTTCCCGTTCGTCGGCACGGCGGACGGCCGGCTCCCCGCGCGGGCCGCCGAGCTCGCTGCCTACCCGGAGTCGGGCACCGCCGACGTGTGGAGCTACCTCGACGCGCGGGACGCCGCCCGCGCCCTGCTCGCCTCGCTCAGCCCCAGCCAGCCGGGCATGCATGTGCTCTACCTCGCCGCGGAAGACACGCTCGCCCCGTACCGGACGGAATGGCTCTTGGATCGATTTCATCCGGGCGTGCCGCGACCCGTTTTCACGGGGCGGACCACCCCGATCGACCTCACTGCGGCGCGGGAACTGATCGGGTTCGCCGCCGCCTACCCGATGCCCGTCGACGAGATCGAGGAACCGTGACCCGCCCACCCTGGCCCGCGCGGGACGACGTCCGCATCACCGGCGTACGCGTCATCGTGACCGCGCCGGAGGGTGTCAACCTCGTCGTGGTGCGCATCGACACGTCGGACGACGGCCTCTACGGCCTCGGCTGCGCGACCTTCAACCAGCGCTCCGCCGCCGTCGTCACGGCCGTCGAGCAGCACCTGCGCCCGTTGCTCATCGGACGCGCCCCGGCCGACATCACCGACCTCACGCGAATGCTGCATTTCTCCGGGTACTGGCGGAGTGGGCCGGTCCTGAACTCGCGCACTGTCCGGGGTGGACATGGCCCTGTGGGACATCGCGGGCAAGCGGGCCGGCATGCCGGTCTACGACCTGCTCGGCGGTCGCCTGCGCGGCGCGGTACCGGTGTACGTGCACGCGTCCGGCGCGGACTTCGCGGAGACCATCGACCAGGCGGCGCGCTTCGTCGAGGAGGGCTACCGGCACGTGCGGCTGCAGACCGGCCAGCTCGGTGCGGGCACGTACGGCGCACCCGGCCGGCTCGGCGGCTACCCCGGCGCCCCGAACCCGGACGGCTGGGACGTCAACGCCTACCTGCGCCAGACGCCGAAGCTCTTCGCCGCGGCCCGCGAGCGGCTCGGCGACGACGTGGAACTGCTGCACGACGTGCACAGCCGGCTGACGCCGAAGCAGGCCGTCGTGCTCGCCCGGGCCCTCGAGCCCTTCGGCCTGTTCTTCCTCGAGGATCCGATCGCGCCGGAGCACTACAGCCGGCTCCCCGAGGTACGGGCGGCGGCGCCGGTGCCACTCGCCGTCGGCGAGCTCGTCTCGTCGGTACCGGAGGCGGCCCGGCTGGTCATCGGCGGCGGGGTGGACCTGCTCCGGCTGCACATCTCCGCGGTCGGCGGCCTCACGCCCGGCTGGAAGCTGGCCAACCTGTGCGAGCTGTCCGGGGTACAGACCGCGTGGCACGCGCCGGCCGACGTCTCGCCGATCGGCTGCGCGGCGAACCTGGCGCTCGACGTGGCCAGCCCCGCGTTCGGCATCCAGGAAGGCGCACGTATATCCGCCGCTGGTGCACGAGATCTTCCCGGGTACGCCGGAGATCGCGGCCGGATACGCGACGCCCTCGACGGCACCGGGCTGGGGCATCGAGATCGACGAGCGGCTGGCCGCGAAACATCCCCCGGTGTACGGCGGATTCGAACGCTGGGCGATCACCGTTCGCCGCCCGGACGGTGCGGTCGAGCCGCCGTGAGCTGGCGATCCGCGGTCATTGGGGGGACGATCGGGGGGTGATCTCCGAGTACGTGGTGCGCAAGCCGGTTCTGCGGCTGCGCCCGTACGTCGGCTGGTACACCGGCTATCGCCTGGTCGGCGGCCGGCCGGAGACGCACCGCGGGCTGCCGTCGCCCCACCTCACCATGATCCTCACACTGGACGATCCGCTCGTGATGCTCGAGCACCCGGATCCGGCGACCACGCCGGGCTCATATGACACCCTCGTCGGCGGCCTGCACACCGTACCGGCGATGATCGCGCACGACGGCCGCCAGTCCGGCATCCAGCTCGCGCTGTCCCCGCTCGGCGCCCGCGCCCTCTTCGGCCTGCCGGCCGGTGAGCTCGCGTCGCTCGACGTGCACGGCTCGGCGCTGTTCGGCCCGTTCGCGGCGGAGCTACGGGAACGAGTGCTGGCCCAGCCTGGCTGGCCCGGGCGCTTCGATGTCCTCGAGGAGCTGCTGTGGCGGCGGATCAACCCGGACCTCATGCCCCGTCCCGAGGTGGTCGAGGCGTGGCGCCGGCTGACCGACTCCAACGGCGCGGCGCCGGTCGCGACGATCGCCCGCGAACTCGGCTGGAGCAGCCGCTACCTGGGCCGCCAGTTCGCCACCGAGGTCGGGCTCAGCCCGAAGGTGGCCGGGCGGGTGGTGCGCTTCGACCGCGCCCGCCGGGCGCTGCAGCTGGACACGGCGCTTGGCAGCCGGCTGAGCCTGGCCGAGCTGGCCGTGACCTGCGGCTACTACGACCAGGCGCACATGGCGCGCGAGTTCGCCGGGTTCGCCGGCTGCTCGCCGAGCGAGTTCCGATCTGTCCAAGCCGGCGAGGTGCTGGCGTTGGCAGACTCTTCCCATGACTGACAAGACTCCGGCGCCACAGGTGTGGCCGACCCTCCGCGCCACGGACGCGCGGGCCCTCATCCGGTTCCTCGTCGACGCGTTCGGCTTCGAAGAGACCGTCGTCTACGGCGACGGCGACGTCGTCGAGCACGCGCAGCTGTCCTGGCCACTGGGCGGCGGCATCATGCTGGGCAGCGACCGCGGTGGCCCGGGTGACCGGTGGCCGCTGAAGCCCGGACACTTCGGCTGCTACGTCGTGTGCGACGACCCGGACGCGCTGTACAAGCGAGCCGTCGCCGCGGGCGCGGAGGTCATCCGGGAACTGGAGAACATGGACTACGGCTCGCGGGACTTCGCGGTGAAGGACCCGGAGGGCAACCTGTGGTCGTTCGGCACCTACCGCGGCGAACCCCGCACCTGACCTGTCGCCGGGGAGGCCACCCATTCGGGGGAATAGTGGCCTCCAGCGCGTCCAACGGCACAACTTCGGGGAAGTAGTGGCCTCCGGCGACCGTCGAGGCCACTACTTCCCCGAAGGTATGGCTTCGACGATGCCGGGGCGGTGGGGTCGCCAGCCGACCAGCTCACGCGTACGGGTGCTGCTGAGCACCTGATCCAGTGCGAGGTTGGCGGCGTAGCGCTCGCCCAGCTCGACGGCGGCCTCCTCGACCGGCCACGGCTCGGCGCGCCCCGCGCCGCCGGCCGCCCGGTCGGCGGCCGCCGCCACGTCGGAGGAGAGCACGGTCTCGCCGACCCCGTGCAGGACCGCACCCGGCTCGGCCCGCTCGATCGCCGCGACGAACAGGTCAGCGAGGTCGTCGACGTGCACAACCGGCCACCGCGTGCCGGGCACGCCGACATGTCGCCCGACGCTGAACCGGCGCGCCCACTCGACCATCTCGGCCGGGATGCCGCGGCCGTGGCCGTACACAATGCCGGGCCGGATGACGACGGTCCGGCGGCTCGGCGCGGCCGCCAGCACCGCCGCCTCGACCTGGGCCCGTGGTGTGTCGCCGGTCGGCGGCTGCTCCTCGAACGGCCCATCGCCAGTAGCGCCGATCCACCAGATGCCGCTCGTGTAGACGACCGCCGCACCGG
Source organism: uncultured Actinomycetota bacterium (assembly GCA_963816625.1). Taxonomy (GTDB): domain Bacteria; phylum Actinomycetota; class Actinomycetes; order Mycobacteriales; family Micromonosporaceae; genus Dactylosporangium. The sequence goes on from CAWFLC010000001.1 coordinate 376,500, forward strand.
ACGCGACCAGCTGGGCGATGCCGGCGCGGTCGGTCTCGAGGTCGATCGGGTTGGCGGCGTGCACGATGGCGTCCGGCCGAGCCGCGCGAAGCGCCGGCTCGAGCGTCTCGGGCCGCGCGAGGTCGCCGAGGACGCCGCCGCCGCTCTCGCGCCGCGACAGCGGGATCACCTCGTGCCCACGCGCCGCGACGGCCGAGGCGACCGCCGACCCGATGTACCCGGTCGAGCCGATGATGAGAACGCGCACGCCGGCAGCCTATGCGGCCAGCAACCCGATGCCGAGAGTGAGTGTGCCCACGGCCAGGCTGAGCGCGCCGATCCACAGGATGACAATCGCCTGGTTGGGCTTCGTGATCTCGCCCTTGCCCGCCGACGAGGCGAAGAAGCCACCCGACATCAGGATCGCCGCGATCGGAATGCCCAGCCGGCCGACCCACCCCCAGAAGCCGTGCAGGCCGGCGGCGTCGGCCATCAACAGCCCGACCAGGCTGAAGATCACGAGCACGCCGGCGTGCGCGTGCCCGGCCCGCGCGAACGCCGTCTGGAACGGGGTCATCGGCACCGCACCCCGCACGACCCGGGTCAAGAAGTAGCCACCGAACTCGATGGTCACCACGGTCAGCAGGACTACGCCGGCGATGATTCTCGACGCGTCGGTCACGTTCGCCTCACTTCGTAGATCGGCGCTACTCAACCTATCGACAAGCCACGATCGCTGGAATCTGCGCCAACACGGTCGGTATCTGGCGCGACACCGGACTGGCCGACCGGATCAGATCCCGCGACATCGTAGCGGATTCGTTCACTGTGTACTCGGTAACCGTCTACAGTGGATGGCTCCGGCGGCTGTTTGCCTACGGGCGGGGGCACGCCTCTACGGGTCGGACAGGCCCGCGGGGCTAGTGGCAAGCTGGGCGGATGGGGTTCTTCGACAACCATCCCGCCGCGGCGCCACCCGAGCCGGACGAGCCACCCGCCCCGCCCGTGTGGGACAAGCCGGACGGCGCGATCGGCGTCCTCGCCGCCGACCAGTTCGTGCTCGGCCGCTCCGACGACGCCGCGATCGCGATCACCGGGCTGACCGCGTTCACGACCGGCTTCGAGTTCACGCTGACCGCGCTCCTGCGCCGGCACGACCGGCACGGCCGGACGTTCCACTTCAACCTGCGACGGCCGTACCTCGAGGACGACGGCCTGCCGGACGAGTTCATCCGGCTGGGCCTCCAGTTCGCCGATGGCACGGTGGCCACCAACCTCGACCGGTCACCGTTCGACCTCGAGGGCATCGAGCCGGTCGGCCCGCTGCTGTGGGAGCGCGGTGGTGGAGGCGGTGGCCGCCGGTACGACCAGGGCTACTGGGTCTGGCCCCTACCCCCGGCCGGTCCGCTCACGTTCGTCTGCGCCTGGCCGGCCAAGGGCATTCCCGAGTCCCGTGCCGAGATCGACGCCCAGCCGATCCTCGATGCCGCCACCCGCGCCACCGTTCTCTGGCCCGACTAGGCCGCCTACTCGGGGCCGGCCACCCCGACCAGGTTGCCCTCCGGGTCGGTGAAGTGGCCGACCACGATGCCCGTCGGCGCCTTGTCCGGGCCCATGACCCGGGTACCGCCGAGGCTCTCGGCCTTCTGGAGCGCCGCTTCTACGTTCGCGACGCCGACGTAGAAGACCGTCTGGTGCCGGTAGCCGGCGCCGCCGCCGATGCCGCCGGGGATCCCGGTGCCGTCGTCGGTGGTGTTGCGGTTGACGAAGCCGTAGTTCGACGGCTCGGATACCTCCTTGGAGACCTGTCCGCTCGTGTCGTACTCCCAGCCGAACAGGTCGCCGTAGTAGCTCCGCAGGTTCTCCGGATCGCTCCCGATGATCTCGAAGTGCACAATCGGTTGTCCCATGATCGTCCTCCAATCGAATGTCGGGTACCCAAGGGTTGACGTTCCCGAACCGCCCGATCGGACACCGCGGAGGCCACTACTTCCCCGAAGTTGTGGCATCCCGGGCCCGTGGAGGCCACTACTTCCCCGAAGTTGTGGCATCCCAGGCCTGCGGAGGCCACTACTTCCCCGGAGTTGTGCCCACCATTCTGGCCCACCGGGCGAATCGCGGTCGGCTATGCGTCCCGCAGCTGCAAAAGCACGCCGCCGACGAGCAGCGCGCCGGCGGCCCAGGCGGCGAGCACACCCAAGCCCGCCCACGGGCCGATCGGCAGCTCATCGAGGTGGGTCGTGGCTTGGACGGCCAGGCCGGCGGACATCGGGCCGATCTGTTGCAGATGCCGTTGCCAGCGTTCGCTGGTCGCCACCGCGGCGATGACCGGGAAGAGGTAGAGCAGGCCGAGCACCGCGCCGATCGACACCGCGGTGTCCCGGACCATCGTGGCGATGCCGAGGCCGAGCAGGGCGATCAGCGCGAGGTAGAGAACCGAACCGACGGCGGCCCGCAGTACCGGTCCGTCGCCGACCGAAAGGCCCGGCAGGATCAGCCGGCCGGCCAGCATCGACCCGGCGACGCCGAGCGCACCGGCGAGCAGGATCAGCCCGGTCACGATGGTGGCCTTGGCCGCCAGAACCGCGACGCGGCGCGGCATCGCGGTGAGCGTGACATGGATCAGACCGGTGCTGTACTCGTTCGTGGCGACCAGCACCGCGACAATCGCGACGACGGCCTGGCCGAGCAGGACGCCGGTGAGCGAGATCTTCGCCAGGTCCTGGTCGCAGTGCCCGGTGGAGCACCGGACCGAGGCCGCCGCCCCCGCGCTGACCAGGACGGTCAGCGCGACGACGGACAGCAGTTGCCAGATCGTGCCGGGCAGGGTCCGCAGCTTGGTCCACTCGGCTTTCAGGGCGAGGTTCAACGCCGAGCTCACGCGTCTCGCCGCCGCAGCAGCACGATGGCCACGCCGAGCGCGATCGCGGCGTACCCGCACAGCACCGCGAACCCTCCCCACGGCGGCAGCGGGAAGAAGCCGTTGCTCGGCGTATAGGAGTTGGCGACCTGCGGGTACTCGGGAAGCGACTGCTGGATGGAGAACGCGGCCGCGGGGGTGAGCCGCAACAGCCACTGCGCGACGCCGAACGGCAGCACCGGGGCCAACGCGAGCAGGTACGGCAGGACGATCGCCACGATGACCGCGGTGACCGCGCCGGCGCTGCGCCGGAAGATCGCCGCGATGCCGAGGGCGAGGACGGCGGCCACGGCGAGCAGCCCGGCCGTACCGGCCATCACCCGCACCTCGGTGAGCAGCGGCAGCGGATAGATGAAGTTGCCGTTGGCCCGCAGGATCTTCTCCCCGAGCGGTACGGCGATGCCCACGGCGACGAGGCCGGCCACGAATGTCACGGCGCCGATGACGATCGCCTTGGCCACCAGGACCCGGCCCCGGTGCGGGCTCGCGGCGAGGGTAAGGCGGATCAGCCCGCGCCGGTATTCGGCGGTGATGAACATCGTGGCGATCACGATCACCACGATCAGCCCGGCGAACGTCCCGGTGAGCGTCTGCGCGATGGTGGTGCCGACGCCGGGCCCGCCCGGTACGGCCGGGGCGATGTCGCCGGAGCCGGTGACGGTGAGGGTGTCGCCGTTCTGCTGGAAGCCGAGGGCGCTGACGAGGATGCCGTCGGCGTCGGTTGCGACGGCGTCACCCGTCCACGGCCCGGTCAGGCTGACGTGGTCGAACGTGGCCGTGGCGAGGGTCGGCCCGCCGGTCTCCTTGGAGCCGCCGAGGGACGTCTCTTTTACCTCCGTGTACGGCGGGGAGGCGGCGAACAGTCCAATTTGGACGGTGGACGGAAGACCGCTCAGGGTAGCCGTCCCCACGGCCTTCCAACTGGCGCCGTCGCTCGACTCGTACCCGGTGAGGGCGTCGCCCTTGCGCTCCAGCCGGAGCCACCGGTTCGACGCCGACCCGGCCGTGTCGCCGGTGAAGTCGTCCTGCATCCGCACACCATGGCCGCCGGTGACCATCATCGCCGCGTACGAGGAGCCCTGCTTGGTGCTCTCCTTCACCATGATGCCGGCCTTGGACCACGGCACCGTCACGGGCGCCCTCGTGCCGTGCGAGTCGACCACCGCGGTCAGCGTGCCCACCCGAGCGGTGATCACGCCGTCGCCGGTGAGCGGCTGGTGCACGAAGTAGAAGGCGTCGGTGACCGCGGTGCCGTCCGGCCCGACCGGCAACGTGCAGGCCCGCTCCGAGTGGTCCGGTCCCGGATAGCTGCACTCGCTGCGCCCGGCCAGCCCGACCAGGACGGTCATCAGCACCACGGCCGCCATCCCGATCACCCAGCCGCGAACGGTCCGGAACTTCGTCCACTCGGCGTGCAGCAAGGCTCTCATCGCGTCGCCGCCTTGAACTCGACGGCGTCCCGGGTGAGCTCCATGTAGGCCTCCTCGAGCGACGCGCGATGCGCCGAAACCTCCGAGAACGGCACCGCGCTCTCGCTGAGCAGCGCCACCACCTGCTCGGCTCCGAGCCCGGTGATGGTCAGCGTGTCGGTGCCGGTCGCGGCGACCGTCGCCCCAGCGCGGGCCAGGACCGTCATCGCCGCCGTACGGGCGCTGGTGCGCAGCAAGACCCGCCCACCGGAGGCGGCGTCGATGAGGTCGCGGACGCTGGTGTCGGCGATGACCGCGCCCCGCCCGACCACCACCAAATGGTCGGCGGTGTCCTCCAGTTCACTCATCAGGTGGCTGGAGACCAGGACGGCCCGTCCCTCGGCGGCCAGCGCGGTGAGGAAGCCGCGCATCCAGATGATGCCCTCCGGGTCCAGCCCGTTGAACGGCTCGTCGAGCATCAGGACCGGCGGGTCGCCGAGCATGGCGGCGGCGATGCCGAGCCGCTGGCGCATGCCGAGGGAGTAGCCGCCCGCCTTGCGCTTGATCACGGCGGTCAGGCCGGCCTGCTCGACGACCTCGTCGACCCGCTTGGCGGTGAGCCCCTGCGAGTGCGCCAGCCAGAGCAGATGGTTGCGGGCGGAGCGGCTCGGCTGGAGCGCACCGGCGTCGAGCATCGCGCCGACGTGGCTGAGCGGACGCTTGAGCGTCCAGTACGGCCGGCCATTGACCAGCGCATGGCCCGTGTCGGCCCGGTCGAGGCCGAGAATGACCCGCATCGTGGTGGACTTCCCCGCGCCGTTGGGCCCGACGAAGCCGGTGACCTGCCCGGACTCGACGGCGAAGGACATTGCGTCCAGCGCCTGGGTCGAGCCGAAGCGCTTGTGGAGGTCGGTGACCTGGATGGCTGCCTGCATACCCAAGAACGCTAGGGACGGCCGGGCTCCGGGTCGTCACGCTCCAGAGCAGTCTCCCGGATCCCTCACAAGAGGGACGGCAGCACCTCTTCGAGTGACCACAATGTCAGGCATGACCGAGCGCTCGCGCATGACCGAGCGCTCGCGCGAGGTCCGGAAGCACGTCCGGAAGCATGTCAGGCCGGCTCTTCGGGAGCTTGCGAGCGAGGAGGCGGCATGACGAAGTGGCTCGGGACGGTGCTCGGGGTGGCCGCGCTGGCCGAGGCGGCCACCCAGCGGCCGCTGGCGCTGCTGGTCCTCGCGCTCGCCACGACCGTACCGCTCGCCTTCCTCGGCCCGGTCGGGGCCGCCGTGACGATCTGCACGGCGAGCGTCCTGTCGCTCGCCGTGTTCCAGAACCTCACCGTCGCCGGCGCTCTCGCGGTGCTGATCGCGCTGTTCAACGTCCGCCGCCTCCTGGCGCCGGCCCTCGCCCTTCCTTATCTGGTACTGGCGATAGCCGGCCTCCCGCCGCGGGTCCTGACGATCCTGCTGGCCGCCCTCGCACCGGCCGCGGCCTGGGCCGGGATCGCATACCGGGCGCACACGGAGGCGCGGGTACAGCACGCCGCCCGCGAAGAGGTCGTCGGCACGCTCGTCGAGCACACGGCCCAGGGCGAGCGGGTGCGGATCGCCCGCGAACTGCACGACGTGGTCGCCCACCACATCTCCATGATCGCTGTACAGGCCGAGACGGCCCGGCTGACCACGCCCGGCATGCCGCCGGCCGGTGCGCAGCGGCTGTCGGAGATCGGTGACTCCGCGCGCGCCAGCCTGACCGAGATGCGCCGCCTTCTCGGCGTACTGCGGGACGACACCCGGACCGTGATCGCCGAACGGCACCCCCAGCCCGGCCTGCAGCAGCTCAGCGAACTGCTCGACGAGGCCCGGGACGCCTCCGGCGCCGGTACCCGGCTGATCGTCTCCGGCTCACCGGCGCCGCTCGAGCCCGGCGTGGAGCTCGCCGCGTACCGGATCGTGCAGGAGGCGCTCACCAACGCCCGCCGGCACGCGCCGGGGGCCGCCGTCGACGTCGAGTTGCACTACACCGACGAGGCGCTCCGGCTGCGCATCCGCGACAACGGCCCGGGCTCGATCGACTCGGCCGATTCCGTCAGCCCAGCCGGCGCGGCCCGGCTCGACGGCAACGGTCTGCCGGGTATGCGTGAGCGGGCCGCGGCCGTCGGCGGCGAACTTCACGCCGGCAAGCGCCGAGCCCTACGGCTTCCTCGTCGAGGCCACCCTCCCAGCCAAGGCGTCGACAGCAATGATCAACCATCGTGGTCGCCGACGACCACCACGTGGTCCGCACCGGCTTCGCCGCGCTGCTGGAGACCCAGCCGGACTTCACCGTCGTCGGTACCGCCGTCGACGGCGCCGAGGCCGTCCGGCTCGGCCGCCAGCTGGCGCCCGACGTCATCCTGATGGACGTCCGCATGCCGGGCATGGACGGCATCGAAGCCACCCGCCAGCTCGCCGGCTCCGGCCCCCGCGTCCTCATCCTGACCACCTTCGACCTCGACGAATACGTCTACGACGCGCTTCGGGCCGGGGCCAGCGGATTCCTGCTCAAGGACGTCACCGCCGAGCGCCTCTTCGACGCGGTACGGGTGGTCGCCGCCGGAGACGCCCTGCTCGCCCCGACGGTGACGCGTCGCCTGATCACCGAGTTCGCCCGCCTGCGGCAGACCCCGGTCGCGGGCAGGGGCGGCGCTCGCCGCGTTGACCCCGCGCGAGACGCAGGTGCTCCGGCTCGTCGCCGAGGGCCTGTCCAACCCGGAGATCGCCGCCCGGCTCGTGGTCACCGAGGAGACCGTGAAGACCCACGTCAGCCGAATCCTGAACAAGCTCGGGCTGCGCGACCGGACGCAGGCCGTGGTCACCGCGTACGAGACGGGCCTGGTCATCCCCGGCGCCCGGTAAAGCTGCCGCCGGCTTCTGCCCACTCGACCTGGCCCGCGCCCGCGAGGTGCGATACTCGCTGTCGGACTCTTGACCCGCCGGACCGCGGGCCGCATTCTCGCTGGTGTGCTGGGCACGACCGGCGCGGATGCGGTTGAACCCTGGCCGCCCGGTTTGCGTAGACGCTGACAACGCCGGCATCGGTCTGCGTGTGCAACTGGACGGGAGACATCCATGACGGCCGCGAACCAACACGCGACATCCGCAGCCCACGCCGCGAGCCCGCGCGGTGGCGCACCCTCGCGTGCTCATCCGGCGGTGACCGCTCGCGTGGTGCTCCTGGCCGTCGTGCTGGTGAACGTGGTGATCGTCGAGCTGATATTCATCACGGGTGCGCCGCCGAAGAACACGCTCGTCGGGATCGGCCAGTTCCTCGGCCTCAACGCCGCCCTGATCATGATCATGCAACTGGTACTGATCGCCCGCATCCCCTGGCTGGACCGCCGCATCGGCATGGACAAGCTCACCTCGTTGCACCGGTGGAACGGTTTCACCCTGTTCTGGGTGGTCCTGCTGCATCCGACGTTCGTCATGCTCGGCTACTCGGAGCACGACAACTTGCCGTTCACCAAGGAGTTCACCAACCTGGCCGGCATGATGCCGACGCTCCTCGGCATGATCGCCGCCGGCATCGTGGTGGTCGCGGCCGGCCTGTCCATCAAGTTCGCGCGCCGCCGTCTCTCGTACGAGACCTGGCACACCATTCACTTCCTCCTGTACGTGGCGGTCACGCTGGCCCTGATCCACCAGGCGTACGAGGGCTCGAGCTTCAAACAGAACGCCTTCACCACGGTGTACTGGTGGGCGCTCTGGGCGTTCGCCATCGGCGCCCTGCTCGTCGGCCGGCTGATCATGCCGTTCCGGCGCAACCTCAAGCACCAGTTCCGCGTCGCCGCCGTCGTACCGGAATCGGACAACGTCGTGTCCGTGTACGTGACCGGACGCGACCTCGACAAGCTGCGCGCGCAGGCCGGACAGTTCATGATCTGGCGCTTCCTGACCCCCGGCCGCTGGTGGCAGGCCAACCCGTTCTCGCTGTCGGCCGCGCCCGACGGGCGAACCCTGCGGCTCACCGCGAAGGCCGTCGGCAAGACGAGCGCCGGCCTGCGCAGCCTCCCGGTCGGCACGCGGGTCTACGCCGAGGGCCCGTACGGCGCCCTCACCACCCTGCACCGGACCAGGGAGGGCACGCTGCTCATCGCCGGCGGCGTCGGCATCACCCCGATCCGGGCGCTGCTCGAGGAGTTGGGCCCCAACGTCGTCCTGCTCTACCGCGTCCATGCCATGACGGATGCGGTACTGCTGGAGGAGTTGAAACAGCTCTCCCGCGCGCGGGGCGCTCATCTGCACGTGCTGACCGGGCGTACCGGCGCCGGCACCCCGCCGAACACGCCGTTCGAGCCGGCCAACCTGATCCGGTTCGTGCCCGACATCGTGCAGCGCGACGTCTTCGTCTGCGGACCGCCGCCGATGACGACGGCCGTGCTTCGCAGCCTTCGCGCGCTGCACGTCCCCCGTACCCAGATCCACGCCGAACGGTTCAGCCTCGCCGGTTGATCGCGGCTGGCCCCGACGCTCAGCTCGCGAACATCGCCGTGCCGTTGACCCACGTACCGGTAACGGCACCTGCCCGCTCCGAGGCGAGGAATGCCGCCAGTTCCGCGACCTCGCGCAGGCGGGGCGAAGCCGGGAGCATGCGGAGGCCGTCCAGCATGTCGAGCACACCCTGCAGGGCCTCGGGGGTCGCCATCGCCGGGTTCACGGCGCCCAGCGCCTCCGGGGTCAGGGTCTCCGGCACGCCGGCCACCCACATCCCGAGCGCGCGCACGCCCTTCGGGCCGAGCTCCTGGGCGAGGGCGCGGATCAGCGTGTCGATCGCCGCGTCCGCGGGGCACGGTACCGCCCATCATCGGGCTGGCGTGCGCGGACCCGCTGTTCAGGGCGAGGATCACGCCCGAGCCCTGCTCCGCCATGCGGCGGCCGGCGGCCCGGGCGGTGATGAAGTTGGTGGTGATGCCGCTGATCACCGGGGCGGTGTAGTCCGCGACCGACATGCCAATCAGCGGGCGTGCCCTGCACATCGCCGCGGGTGATGACGTTGAACGAGACGTCGATCGAGCCCGCTTGGGCCACCACGGCGTCCGCGTGCTCCTCCACCGCCCGCTCGTCGAGCGCGTCGACCACGGCGGTGTGCGCCCGGCCGCCGGCCGCCTCGATGTCCTTGGCGACCACCTCGAGCTTCGCCGCCGTACGGCCGGCAAGGAACACCCGGGCGCCCTCGCGGGCGAAGGTGCGGGCGACGGCGCCGCCGATGTTCCCGCCGGCGCCGTAGATGATCGCGTTCTTGTCCTGCAGCAGCATGGTGGCTCCTCGTACGTCGTCAACAGATGATGTCGGCCATACAGACGCACGCGAGGCGCGCCACTCATCGCTCCTCGGCCGAAATCTTCAGCGGCAGCCCGAACGCCGGCAGCAGGTGCGGCTCGAACGGTGGTGATCTCGGCGATCCGGCCATCCTCGATCCGCAGCACGTCAAGGTTCTGGGCGCGGTAGATCGTCGTGCCGGGGCGCTGGACGTAACCGGCCACCGCCGGCTGCCCGTTCGCCCGGGTCGGCCGGTGCCGCCAGTGGCCGAAGAACTGCGGGGACGCCGGGTCCAGGCTCGAGGCGACGAAATCGATGATCGCCTCGCGGCCCACGAACCAGTACGGGTTCGGCGGCATGGTGAGCTTGGCGTCCGCGGCCAGCAGGTCAGCCATGGCGGCGACGTCGAGGCGCTCGGTCGCGGCCCGGTAGCGCTCGACGACCTCGCGCTCCTGCCGGGTCGGCACCGTCGTGGGTGCCCATTCCGTACGGCGGCCGGCCGGCAGGTGTTCGCGCAGCGCCGGACGGGCGCGTTGCAGGGCGCTGTTGACGGAGGCGGTGGACAGCTCGAGCAGCCCGGCGGTCTCCTCGGCCGCTAGGCCGACCACGTCCCGCAGGATCAGCACCGCCCGCTGCCGCGGCGGCAGGTGTTGCAGCGCGGCGAGGAAGACCAGCTCGACCGTCTCCCGCGACAGCGCCTGGGCCTCGGGGCCCGCTTCCTCGGCCGGAAGGTCCGCGAGCAGCTCGTCGGGGTACGGCTGCAGCCATTCGATGCGCGCCGGCGGCTCGCCCTCGCCGTGCTCCATGCCGGGGAGCCGCTCGTACGTGTGCGGGACCCGCTGATGCCGGCGCAGGTGGTCCAGGCAGGTGTTGGAGGCGATGCGGTAGAGCCACGTGCGCACGCTCGCCCGGCCTTCGAAGGCCTCCCGGCTCCGCCACGCCTTCAGGAACGTCTCCTGGACCAGGTCCTCCGCCTCGTCGTAGGAGCCGGTCATGCGGTAGCAGTGCACCTGCAGTTCCCGCCGGTACGGCTCCAGCAGGTCGGCGAAGCCAGAGTCGGTGTCCGTCTGCTGCGGCACGGCTGGCGCCCTCCATCACATTGTCGCGGCGTTAACTCCCAACGACGTCCCAGGCTGCCAGGATCCTCGCCTCCTTGTCAGGGGCTATGCCGTGCCGGATTGCGGAGGTGCCGAAGCTCCGCTCGTCCTCGGGGATCTCGCGGAGCCACTCCCAGGTTTCCCGTACGGTCGCCTCGACGGGGCGGCAGACCAGGCCGGCGGCGAGGGCCTTGGCGGGGGACGTCAGCCAGGCGGCGGCGGAGGCCGGCTCATCGGCGAGCCACAGCGGCAGCTCGACCAACTGCTGTACGTCGTGCTCCAGCAGGACCTGATCCGGCACCCACACCAGCTCGGCCTCCGATCCCGTCGCGGCGACGCACGCGCCGAGCCAGCTGCCGAAGGTGGCGGTCCCTGGTACGCCGCTGGTCACGAACCGCCCGGTGGTCCCGTCGGCGGCCTGGGCCAGAGTGAATGCGGCGATGTCGCGCGCGTCGATCAGCTGCATCTCCCGGCCGGGGTCGCCCGGGGCGAGCACCCGGCCGCCCCTCGCGATCCGGGTCAGCCACCACGGCAGCCGTCCGACGTGCTCGTGCGGGCCGATGATGACACCGGGCTCGATGATCAGTGCGCCGCCGTCGAAGAACTGCTCCACGGCCCGCCCGCATCCGCTCTTGAGCACCTCGTACTCGCCTTCCTCGGCGTCGGGCGGGCACTCGTGGAGCGGGGAACTCTCGTCGACGACCTTCGCCGGCCAGTCCGCGTGGGCGCGGATGGTCGAAATGAACGTGTAGTGCGCGGCGTGCCCCGACAGGTGCCGCGCGGAATCCAGGACGCTCTTCGGTACGAACCCGCACACGTCGATCACGGCGTCCCACTCGCGGCCGTCAACCAGGCGCCGCAGGTCCTCGGCCACTCCGCGATCCCCGCGTACGGCCTCGACCCCGGGCCGGTCGGGGCCGCTCTTGCCCCGGTTGAACGTGGTCACCTCGTCCCCCCGCCACAACGCCTCCGCCACCATGGCTCGTCCGAGGAACATCGACCCGCCGATTACCAGGACTCTCATACCGGCCTCCTCGTACCTGGAATGGTTCGGCCGGACGCACGCGACGCCAGGTCTCGCCCATAAGGGCGTGCCATCGCGTTCCACCGATCCCCGCTCACCGCTGTGAACCGGACATCGCGCACCGCGGCGCCGGCGGCTACGTCGGGATGGCAGCGACGACCGTTGTACCGGCTCCGGCCGGACTGTCTATGTCGAGCCGGCCGCCGATTGTTGCCAGCCGGTCGGCGAGGCCCTGCAGCCCTGACCCCGAGGGATCGGCGCCGCCCGACCCGCTTCCCCTGCCACTTTCGTCATGGAGGCGGGCCGATCGGCTCCGACTTTGGTATGAGCCGATCACCGTCCACGCGGCGATGTGCCGGCGGGTGGCGCATCCGCATGCTGATCGCGAACGGGCCGATGCCATTGAGGAGTCATTGTGAAATGGTTCAAGGTAACCGCAGCCGCGATCGTGGTGACCGCAACTGTCCTGACCGGAGGCGTCGCTCAGGCGGCCGAACCGAATCATCGGTACGACCAGAGCCAACTGCAGCACGATCTGGACGTCATCCACGCCACCGGTGTCTCCGGTGTGCTCGCCGAGGTGGACACCGGGTCGCGCCGCCTGCGCGGTACCAGCGGCGTCGCCGATCTCCAGGCCGGTGGACCGGTCAATGTGGACGGATACTTCCGGATGGGCAGCAATACCAAGACGTTCGTGTCCGTCGTCGTTCTGCAACTCGTCCGCGAAGGCCGGCTCTCCCTCGATGACACAGTCGAGCGCTGGTTGCCCGGGGTGGTCACCGGCAACGGCAACCACGGCGCTGCCATCACCGTACGGCAACTGCTCCAGCACACCAGCGGGATCTACGACTACACCAACGATCTCCTCGCCCAGATCGGCTCGGTCGAGGACTTCCAGAAGTTCCGGTTCGCGTCGTACACGCCGAAGCAACTGGTCGCCATGGCGATGGCCCACCAACCGGACTTCGCGCCGGGTCAGGGATGGAACTACTCCAACACCAACTACACCCTCATCGGAATGATCATCAAGAAGGTCACCGGACGGGACTGGGCCACCGAGGTGACCGACCGCATCATCCGTCCCCTCGGCCTGCGACATACCTTCGCCCCGGGCACCGACACTGGGCTGCCCGAGCCGCACGCCAGCGCGTACCTCTACTTCGACCGGAACACCCCGATCGAGACCGCCGACGCCAACCTGACGTGGGCCAACTCCGCCGGTGCCCTGGTCACCACCGCGTCGGATCTGAGCCGGTTCTGGGCGGCCATCGGCCGTGGCGGGCTGCTCCGCCCCGCGCAGCAGAAGCAGATGCGGACCACTGTCCTGGCCACCACATTCCAGGCGGACCGGCCCGGCCTGCGCTACGGCCTCGGGCTGCAGTGGGCACCATTGACCTGCGGCGGCGGCTACTGGAGCCACGACGGTGACGTACCTGGCTTCAGCACCCGCACTGCCGTGAGCGAAGACGGCCGGACAACCGTCGTCATCTCGATCTCCACGTCCGCCGACACGCCGGTGGACCAGGCCGCCTGGGGCATGATCGACCATGTCCTGTGCGGCCAGCGTGGATAGCCGGAATCCCGCAGCCACCGGGCGCCGCCCGGTGGCTCGCGGCGGGTCAAGGTCACCGGTCCAAGGCGATCCAGTAGCGCCTCACCGGACCGTGCGTGGTGTCGCAGATGCCTTCGAGGACGCCGCCGTTGCGTTCGATCGTGCGTGCCGATGCGACGTTGTCCCCGAGGCAGGGGATGAGGACGCGGTCCAGGCCCAGGGTGGCACGGGCCTCCTTGAGCATCTCGCCCAGCGCCCAGCTCGCCAGTCCGCGGCGGCGCGCGGACGGGCGAACGCCGTAGCCGATGTGGCCGAGTTCGTCGTCGAACTTGTGCCGCAGGGCGATTCCCCCGAGTACCTGGCCGTCCTCGACGATCCACCGGGGTGAACCGTGCTTTTCGTCCGGACAGGGGGCTCCGGCCGGGTGGGTCAGTCGGACCCGCTGGTGCACCCAGGTGGCGAAACCGTCGGGCGAGTCCACGTCGTCGTCGGCCCCGAGGCCGAAGCCGTCCTCGTGGAGACCGGGACCCCAGTCGTCGCGGCACTCCAGGAAGGCGGCGTGCAGGCGGGTGGTCGGCAGAATCAGCTCGGGCATGCACGTCCCGACCTGGCGGCACGGGACGCATCGCTTGCTACAGAACGGGTGGAGCTTATGACTGCCTACTCGAACCCACTAGCTTGGCCACCAGGCCAGTGGAAGGTGGCTGCGGATGATCCGGTCCTTGGTGACGAGCGTGGCGCCGGAGCTGACCGCCTGCGCCGAGATCAGCCGGTCGAAGGGATCGCGGGTCCAGTCCAAGGCGATGGCTGCCTGGCAAAGCTGCGCTGAGGGCGGATCGGTCAGCACCATCTCCAGCCTCGGGACGAGTTCGTCCACAATGGCCTGTGCCGGCACCGATATCTTTTTCACCTCGTACAGGTACTGCAACTCAAGCCGAACAAACGGTGACAGCGCGAGCGGTTCGGCATTGAGCCGCTCATGCACCGCGGGCGGAATCAGGGACTGAGGATCCTCGTAGAGCCATACCACGATATGTGTATCCAGCAGGATCACGGACGCCACTCACCAGACCAGTCGATGTGGACCAGGTCCTCCGGGTCGCCGTTGATCGTGCCCGAATGAGCAGACAACCGGGACAGCTTCGGCGTCGGATCGACGGCCACGATCCGCAGGCGCCGCCCGGCCCGCTCGACCTCCAGCGGCACACCCGTGGCAAGCACCTCGTCGAGCAGCCGGTACACATTCTGCCGCAGTTCCGACGCCGTTATCGTCATCGCCGCACCTCCGTACGTACTTCCTACCATATCACGTACGTACGTGACACGGCAGAGAGCAGTTCCGGACCGACGCAGACCATGTGCGCGTATCCCCGCCGAGGGCGGCCTTGCGGAGTCGGCGGTACTCGAGCGGCCTGCTTGGCTGGAGCCAGGCGCGGTAGGTCGTGAGGATGAAGGCATGAGTCCATCGCAGCCCCTCGCCGACCCCGGGTCCGAGCCGGACACGACCGCAGGCGGGCCGGTGAATACTGCTGGCGCGGGGTCCGGCCCCCCGTCGCCGCACACTCCTGGGTCTGCCCCGGATCACCGCTACCTGCTCGACAACGCCCGGGTGGAGGCGGGCGAGCGGTTCACCTGGCTGGCCGAGTTGTTCGACGGTGTCACACGGGGGCACTTCGACCGGCTCGGAGTGAAGGCGGGCTGGCGCTGCTGGGAAGTCGGCGCCGGAGGCCCCAGCATTCCCGAGGCGCTCGCCACGGCCGTCGGACCAACCGGTTACGTGCTGGCCACGGACATCAATCCGGCCTGGTTGGACCCGCACGGCGGGTACGAGGTGCTCCGGCACGACATCGTCGGGGACCCGCCGCCGCAGCCAGGCACGTTCGACCTGGTACACGCCCGGCTCGTGCTCGTCCACGTGCCCGACCGTGCCCGGGCGTTGGCGACGATGGTGGCGGCGCTGCGGCCCGGCGGCTGGCTCTTGGTCGAGGACGCCGATACCGAGCTGCAGCCGCTGGCCTGCCTCGATGAGGTTGGCCCGGCCCAGCAGCGCGCCAACCGGCTGCGGCGCGCCGTCCGGGAGTTGATGATCCGCCGCGGCGCCGACCTGCGCTACGGCCGTACGCTGCCGCGGGCGTTGCGTGCGGCCGGCCTGGTCGATGTCACGGCGGCCGGCTGCTTCCCGGTCGGCGGGGTGGCCTGCGACCGGCTGGAGACCTCGACGGTGCGCATGGTCCGCGCCGAGTTGCTCGCTGCAGGGTTGGCCAACGACGCCGAGATCGACGCGCACCTGGCCGCCATCGATGCCGGCGAGCTCGACCTCACCCTCGCGCCGCTGATCTCGGCATGGGGACGCCGCCCGGTCTGACGAGGACAGACTGCGGGCCACGTAGCCGGAAGCGCTACCGGTACAACGAAAAAGGACCCCGCGAACGGGTCCAACGTAACGGATCTCGGTGAGCACAAACGTGAGCAGAAGGTCATCGCTCGACATCTATATGCCCAGTTCACAAATGGTGGAGCCGAGGGGACTCGAACCCCCGACCCCCACACTGCCAGGTTTATAACGTTTGTGTCACACCGTACCGACTCGTGCCGTCGTGTCGGTTGAGCAACTCGATGGCCAACAGTGCTAGCATTGCTATCACGAGTCGGTACGAGGAGAACGGCAATGGCGGCCCTGAGCATTCGAGATCTGGACGACACCGTGAAGGAGAAGCTCCGCCTTCGCGCTGCCCGCAACGGCCGATCGATGGAGTCCGAGATCCGCGCCATCCTGACCTCGGCCGTGACCGACGAGGCGCCGCGGACCGACCTGTTCGCTGCGCTCACCGAGCGGTTCGGCCGGCTCGGCGGCGTTGACCTGGATCTGCCGGCCCGAACCACGTCACCGCGCGCGGCGGTCCTGCCAGAGTGATCGTGCTCGACACCAACGTCGTCTCCGAACTCATGCGCGCCGAACCAGAGCCCGCCGTGCTCAGGTGGCTGCGACAAGGATCCGGCGACAGCCTGTACACCACGACAATCACTGTCGCCGAAATCCGCTACGGCATCGCTCGCCTTCCCGAGGGCCGGCGCCGCGAATCGCTGCACCAGGCCGCCAACGAGATCTTCGCCGCCTTCCCCCGCCAAGTCCTCACCTTCGACCTCGCCGCGGCCAACACCTACGCCGACGTTGTCACCACCCGGGAGAGCCTTGGCAATCCGATCGACGGCTTCGATGCCCAGATCGCGGCCATCTGCCGCTCCCAGGCGGCCACCCTCGCCACCCGCAACACCAAAGACTTCGCCGACACCGGAATCACCGTCATCAACCCCTGGCGCGAGGCGGACAGCTGATCGCCAGCTGCATGCAACCGCACAGCCGGGCAGAGATCTGGCAAACGACAAACGTCCCGACCTGGCGGCACGGGACGCATCGCTTGCTACAGAATGGGTGGAGCCGAGGGGACTCGAACCCCTGACCCCCACACTGCCAGTGTGGTGCGCTACCAGCTGCGCCACGGCCCCATTTGTCCCCACTCGCGCGGGCACTGGGCAATACTACACACCACCCCGAGCCCCATCACACCGGGTTCTCGTCGGTATAGCCGCGCTCAACTCATGACATGGAAGAGTTTTGGGTGCTGGAACGCCCGAAACGCTCCCATATCATGAACAACGCGAAAGGACGCGGCAACAGCCAGCGAGCCAAACGTCAGTTGTTCGTGGGGTCGGCCGGGTAGTTGGCGACCGCCGCCATCAGTCCCCCCTGCCGCCGCAGCACCATCTGCCACAGGTCGTCCGGGCGGGGGGCGAACGCGTCGCTTGGCAGCGCGTCGAAAACGAACCAGGAGCCGCCCGTGATCTCGCCCTCGAGCTGCCCCGGCGACCACCCGGCGTAGCCGGCGAAGACCCGTACCCCGACCACGCCCTCGACCAGGTGCTCGGGGTCGCCGGACAGGTCGACCGTGCCGACGGCGCCGGAGACGCGATTGAAGCCGACCAACTCTTCGATGCCGGGGCGGGTGCGGGCGAGGCAGATGGCGGCCTCGGGCTGGACCGGACCGCCCTCGAACACGACCGCCGGGTCGCCGGCGAGGGCACCCCAGGTGCCGAGGACGTCGGACACTTGGACCTCGGTCGCGCGGTTGAGCACGACGCCGAGCGCGCCGCCCTCCTCGTGGGCCACGATCAGGACTACCGTGCGCTCGAAGTTCGGATCACGCAGGGCAGGCGTCGCCACCAGCAGCCGGCCGGTCAGCGAGTCCATGGCGCTCCCCCCACCCGACCCACCCGGCGACGATCCAGCGCCGGTGGGACCAGTGCCGCCAAAGATTGCCATCGCAGTGAGACTCCTAAGGCGTCCGGTCGATCGTCATGACTCGCACCATAGCCTGACCCGGCACCCCCGGTTAGGGTCTGTCGGGTGACCACACTCGCCGAGGTCGCCGTCATCGGTGGATCCGGACTCTACGCACTTCTCGACGGCGCGGCAGAGCACCAGGTCGACACGCCATACGGCGCGCCGTCGGACCTGATCACGGTGGCCGAGGTCAACGGGCGGGCGACCGCGTTCCTGCCCCGGCACGGCAAGGATCATCGGTTCCCGCCGCACCGGATTCCCTATCGGGCGAACCTGTGGGCACTGCACTCGATCGGGGTACGGCAGATCCTCGCGCCCTGCGCCGTCGGCGGCCTGCGGCCGGACCTGGGGCCGGGCACCTTTGTGCTGCCTGACCAGCTGATCGACCGCACCTCGGGGCGGGCGCAGACGTTCCACGACGAGGGCGCGGTGCACGTGAACTTCGCCGATCCCTACTGTGCGACCGGTCGGGCGGTGGTGCGGAAGGCAGCCGAGCAGCGGGACATAACGCTCGAAGACGGCACGATGGTGGTGATCGAGGGGCCCCGGTTCTCGACCCGCGCCGAGTCGCGCTGGTTCACCGCGATCGGCGGCTCGGTCGTCAATATGACAGGTCATCCGGAGGCGGTGCTCGCTCGCGAGTTGGCGATCTGCTATACCGCGATCGCGCTCGTCACCGACCTTGACGCCGGGGTCGAAGGCGATCACGGCGTCACCCAGGAGGAGGTCTTCCGCGTCTTCGGCGAGAACACCGAGCGCCTCCGCGGCCTGCTCCTCGACGCGATCGGCCGCCTCCCCGAGAAGCCCGACGACAGCTGCCAACACGCTCTGGACGGCCTGCGCGCCGGGTAGGCGCCGTTCAAGCTAAGCGCCGGGTAGGTGGACCTCGAAGCGGCAGCCCCCGCCGACATTGGCCACCG
Source organism: uncultured Actinomycetota bacterium (assembly GCA_963816625.1). Lineage (GTDB taxonomy): Bacteria > Actinomycetota > Actinomycetes > Mycobacteriales > Micromonosporaceae > Dactylosporangium. The sequence continues at coordinate 395,043 of CAWFLC010000001.1, forward strand.
ACACCCGGCCATGGTGCGCTTCGACCAGACCCCGCACGATGGCCAGGCCCAACCCCCCGTTCACCTCTTTCTCAGGGGTACGGGCGGGAGCACCGCGAAAAGCGACGTCGAAAACGCGGGGCAGGTCGGATTCGGGGATCCCGCCGCAGCTGTCGCTCACCGCGAGCCAGCCGCCGGATGACTCCCGGCCGCCGGTGACGGTGATGGTGCCGTCCGAGGGCGTGTACCGGATCGCGTTGCGCAGCAGGTTGCCGATGATGCGGGCCAGTTCGGGCTCGCTGCCGGCCACGGTCGGCCAGTCACCGGCGGCGGCGACGAGCTTCACCCCGGCCACGGCCGCGAGCGGCGCGGCGCTCTCGACCGCGTCCGAGACGACGTCGCCGAGGGACACCGCGGCGGTCGTGAGCCGCAGCGCGCCGGCGTTGATCCGCGACAACTCGAAGAGGTCGTCGACAAGTTCGGACATGCGGTCGGTCTCGGTACGGATGCGGTGGTGGTATTCGGCGACCGTCTCGGGGTCGTCGACCACTCCGTCCTCGAGCGCCTCGGCCATCGCGCGGAGGCCGGCGAGCGGCGTACGGAGGTCGTGCGAGACCCAGGCGACCAGTTCGCGGCGGCCGGCCTCGGCCTGGCGCTCGCGTTCCCGCGCCTCGGCCTGCCACATGCTGGCCCGGGCGAGCCGCTGACCGGCCCACAGCCCGGCCACCAGGCTGACCGCGCCGGCCACGGTCACCACGACGACCAGCACATGCAGGTCGTGGTCGCTGATGAACATGCCCATCGCGGCGCTGACGATCCCGGCCAGCACGGCCAGCACCGTCATCAGCACCAGGACGACGATGTGCGCGGTGACCGATCGGCCGCGCAGGACGCCGTACAGGACGAGCAGCCCGACCACGGCGACGACCAGTGACGAGCCGAGCGCGATGGACAGGGTGATCCAGAAGTCAGACATACTCGTACCGGTATCCGACGCCCCACACGGTCAGGATCCGCTTCGGCTCGGCCGGGTCGTCCTCGATCTTTTCCCGCAGCCGTCGCATGTGGACGGTCACCGTCGACTGGTCCCCGAAGGTCCAGCCCCAGACCTGCTCGAGCAGTTCGGCCCGGCGGAACACGCGACCCGGGTGACGCATGAGAAACACGAGCAGGTCGAACTCCCGTACCGTCAGCGCGATCTCCCGCCCGCCCAGCCGCACGATGCGCCGGGCGACGTCGACCGCGAGGTCGCCGTCGACCAGCGTCTCCGCCGCGGCCGGGGCCGGCGGCGTGGTCCGGCGCAGCACCGAACGGATGCGCAGCACCAGTTCGCGCGGCGAGAACGGCTTGGTGACGTAGTCGTCGGCGCCGATCTCCAGGCCGAGGACGCGGTCGGACTCCTCGCCGAGCGCGGTCAGCATGACCACCGGCAGATCGGGCGCGACCGCGCGCATCCGCCGGCACACCTCGAGGCCGTCGAGGCCGGGCAGCATCAGGTCGAGCACGACCAGGTCGGGCTTCTCCAGCCCGAACGCGCGCAGCGCGGCCGGGCCGTCCGCCGCGAGCCCGACTGTGAAGCCGTCGCGCTCGAGGTACCGGCGCACGACGTCGCTCACCATCGGGTCGTCGTCGACGACCAGCACACGTTGGCCCATGGTTTCGAGCCTACGGCCGGTTCGACCCGGAGCTCGATCCCGTCAGCTGACCGTAATAGGTGTCTAGGTCTCGCCGCCGATGTCGATCACGTACGCCTCGTACAACAGGTCGGCGCCGCGTTGCCGATGCCGCCAGACCTTCCGGAGCACGCGGACCGTCTGCCGCCGTACGCGGTCCGGGCTCACCCGCTCCATCGTGTCTTCCAGCTCGTTGAACGCGGCCAGTACGTCCCGGTGCTCGTCGACGAGGTCGTTGACTCCTCGGGCCAGGCGCGGGGCGTGCTCCAGCAGCCCCGCGTAGTGCCCGGTCGGGCCCTCGGTCACGTCGACGTGAGCGCTGAACGCCGTTCTGAGTTGCGCGACGGCCCGGGAGAGCCCGGACCACCAGAATGGATCACCGATCGGCTCGCCGATCGCGTGTTCCACCCGTTTGATGCCGCTGAGCAGTTCGGTTTGATAGGCCATGGACGCACCTCCGCCGTAAGTACGTCTTTTGAAGATGGTGTGGCTTGGATCACACAATGTCCAGTGGTAGGACCCGATAGATTCCCGAGGCGCCTGTTCGCGACCGGGCTACGGCGTCCTCGGCGTGCTGTTCGCGATCATCGTGGTGGCGAACCCGACGATCGCGACGATCTACCACCAATCGGCCTAGTTCTTCTCGCAGGCGGTCCCGTCGTTGTCGCTGTCCAGGTCGTAGATGTCGGTGCCGATCACCTGGACCGGGCCCTGGACGTAGGCCGGTCCGTTGCCAGAACCACCGGCGCAGTCGACGTCCGAGGCGATCGGGACGCAACCGGAGTAGTTCGGATCGCATTTGTTGGGCTTGGTCGGTGGCGGCGCCTTCGTGCCGATCGCGACGACTTGCGTGACCGGCTGCTTGGTGATTTTTTCGGAGACGACCGTACGGCCGGTTTCGACGCCATCGGTGTACGTGACCTCATAAGTAACGGTCTTCGCACCGGGCACACCTTTTGTTCGGACCTTCTTTGTTCCCTTGGCCAAGCTCGAGTCATTGACGTTTCTCGTGGAGAATGCGATCTCCTGAGCCTCGGTGACCTGCTTCTTTTCGACGACCGGCGGAGAGGTCGTCGGGTCGCCGATCACCTGTTCCGGCGCCGTGGTCGCCGGAGCGGTTGTGCCCGAGACCGTCTGCTGATCGCCGGCCGTGGTGCTTCCCGCGGTCGGCTTGCCGTTGAACGCGTTGACAATGGTGGCGCCGCCGCAACACAGCAGGAGAAGCGCGGCAACGCCGGAGCTTACCCAGATTGCCGCCTTTTGGCCGCCGCTCATTCCACGCTTCGGCGGCGTCGGCGGATATGGCGGTGGATATGGCGGCTGCGGATTCACGGAGCCGAGTTTCCGCTTGGTCGAACATCGTTCGTAACGCCTGAATGGGTATTCATGACCGTCGCGCGGTGACGCCGTCGTCTTTTCGTACCGCAAATCATGGAAGCCCGTCCCTCGCGGTGCAAGACTCGATCACATGAGCGACGGGGCACGCGGATGAACGCCGAGGTCCGGCACCGGTTCGTCGAGGCCAACGGCCTGCGCTTCCACGTCGCCGAGGCCGGCGCTGGACCGCTGGTCCTGCTCTGCCACGGGTTCCCCGAACTCTGGTACAGCTGGCGCCACCAGATCGACGCCCTGGCCGCCGCCGGCTTCTGGACGGTCGCGCCCGACCTTCGGGGGTACGGGCAGAGCGACGCCCCCGACGCCGTCGAGGCATACGCGATGCCGCTGCTGGTCGGCGACCTGGTCGGCATCGTCGGGGCCCTCGGCGCCGAACGCGCGCATCTGGTGGGACACGACTGGGGGTCGGCCCTCGCCTGGCAGGCCGCGGTCATGCGCCCGGACGTCTTTCCCACGATCGTCGGCATGAGTGTCCCGTTCCAGCCACGCCGCGAGGGCCGCCGGCCGGTGGCCGCCTTCCGCGAGATCGCCGAACGCAACGGTCTCGGCGAGTTCTACATGGTGCGCTTTCAGGCGCCCGGCGTCGCCGAGGCCGAGTTCGAGGCCGACGTCGACCGTACGATGCGGCTGATGGCGCACATGCTCGCCGGCGGCGTCCCGACCGAGGAGCGCTTCAAGGTCTACATCCCGGCCGGCGCCTCCATGATCGGCGACATCGCCACGCCGGCGTCGCCGCCCGGCTGGCTCAGCGAGGACGAGTTGGCCGTCTTCGTGGAGACCTTCCGGCGCACCGGCTTCCGCGGCCCACTCAACTGGTACCGGAACATCGACCGCAACTGGGAGCTCAACGCCCCGTACCAGGGGGCCAAGGTGCGCCAGCCCGCGCTGTACATCACCGGCGAGCACGACCCGGTCCGGATGTTCGCCGGCCGCGCCGAGCAGTCGCTGGCCGAGTGGGTCCCCGGGCTCACCGAGGTCGTCGAGATCAAGGGCGCCGGCCACTGGGAGAGCCAGGAGGCCCCCGACGCCGTCAACGCCGCGCTGCTGCGGTTCCTGAAGGCGGAGACTTCGCGCTAGTCAATCAATCAGCAGGACGGCCTTGCCGCCGATGCGCCGCTGCAACAGGGCTTCCATCGCGGCGTCGGCCTCGCGCCACGAACCCTCGAGCTCGACCTGACCATCCAACTGCCCCTCGGCCGCCAACGCGCACAACCGAGCGAGGTCAGCTGAACCGCTGCCGTTCGACCGCAGTTCGTCGTACAAATCCAGGGTGTAGATCCTGGCCCCCGGCGCCCGATCGAATCGGACCGCGCGGAAGGTCACCGTCTCATCGTCGCTCTGCGTGCCGATGTTGACGACCACGCCGCGCGCCGCGACATGCTCGATGGCGAGCCCGAACGTCACCCCGCCGACGCTTTCCAGGATGAAGTCGTACTGGCCGTCAAGGCGGTCGACGACGTCGGCGGCGCCGAGGCGGCGCAGCGAATCACCGGAGCCGTTCACATCGCGCACGAGGGCCGTGACCCGCGCCCCGCCCGCACGAGCCAGCTGGATCGCGATCCGCCCGACCCCACCGGTCGCGCCGGTGACCAACACGCGCCGGCCGAGCAGGAAGCCGCCGATCTCCAGCGACCGGAGTGCGGTCAACCCGGCGGTCGGCAAGGTTGCCGCCTGCACATCGCTGACCGGGTCGGGTATCGGCGCCAGCCGGCCCACGGGTACGGCCACCAACTCCGCCCACCCACCCCGCCTGACCAGGCCGAGCACCCGCGTACCGGCCGATGGCCCGGTGCCGTCCGCGGCGGCCTGCTCGACCACCCCGGCCACGTCCCAGCCGATCAGCGAGCCCGCCGGCCGCTTGGGCAGGTCGGCGACCTCGCCGCGGTTCAGCGAGAACGCCCGTACCCGAACGAGCGCCTCGTCGGCCAGTGGGCGCGGATCGGCGACCTCGGTCAACACGACCTGCGCCGCCGTACCCGTCGTCGTCAGCGCCAGCACCACCCGACCCTATCGACCTGCGGCGGTTCTCCTAAGGCCGGCGAACTGGCTGCCGAATGAAGCGGATGTGCCGGCACAGTTGACCTTGCTGGGCAACATCGTGATCACTGTGGCCTACATAGCGATCACGATCGCGATTGTCGTTCCCCTGCTACGGGAAGGTCAGATCCGGACAAATCGCCTGGCCGTCGCGACCGCGCTGATCTTCTTCAGCTGCGCTGTTGGCCACGCCTTTCACGCGATCACCTCATGGCCCGTGGTACTCGGCGACCGGCCGATGGAGGGCATGGCCGCCTCACCCGCCGGCTGGACCTGGCCGGCGGCCGCGTGGGACGTGTTCACCGCGGGCGTCGGCGTGTACTACTGGACCCTGCGGCGCAGCTACGGCGTACTGCTGGGAGCGCTGTACGTCGATCCCACCCAACGGCGCCTCCTCGACGAGGTCGAAGCGCGGGAACGGATCGCGACGACCGACGCCGAGGCGCAGCGCGCGTTGCTCGCCGCGATCGTGGACCAGTCGGATGACGCGATCGTCGGTACCACGCTGGACGGCGTGGTGACCGCCTGGAACTCAGGAGCCGAGCGCATGTGCGGCTACTCGGCCGCCGAAGCCGTCGGTGTGCCGCTTCGGCAGTTCGGCACGGCCGATGGCGTAGATCACGCCAAGCTGCTGGATCGGATCTCCACCGGCGAACGGGGCATCCGCTATGACGCCCAGGTCACCCGCAAGGACGGCTCGGTCGTCGAGGTCGCGGTGAGCGTCTCACCGGTCTGCGACAGCACCGGGCGCGTCGTCGGAACGTCGCGGGTGGCCCGGGACCTGACCGCGACGAAACGAGCCGAGGCGAGCCAGCGCGCGGCCGAAGAACGCGCACACCAGGTTCAGCGCATGGCCAGCCTCGGGCAGTTGGCCGGCGGCGTGGCGCACGACTTCAACAACCTGCTCGGGATCATCCTCAACTTCACCGCGTTCGCCGCCGGGCAAGCCGAGCACAACTCAGCCATCCAGTCCGACTTGCAGCAGGTCACCTCGGCGGCCGAGCGCGCCGTCGGCCTCGCGCGACAACTCCTGGTCTTCACCCGCCAGGACACCGTCCAACCGGAGATTCTCGACGTCAACGCCGCGATCGCCGAGGCCGAATCCATGCTGGCCCGCACGATCGGCGAGCACATCGAGCTGATCGCGATCCCGTCGCCGACCCCGGTCGCGATCTACGCCGACGGCGGGCACATCCAACAGGTACTGGTCAATCTCGCGGTCAACGCCCGCGACGCGATGCCCGACGGCGGAACCCTCGTCATCGAAGCGGCCACCGCCGATCTCGAGCAGCGCCAACCGAACCTCCAGCCGCCGCCGATCGGTGGACGCTACGTGCATCTCGTCGCCAGCGACACCGGCTGCGGCATGCCCCCCGAGGTACTGAGCCGCATCTTCGAACCCTTCTACACCACCAAACCAAGAGGACAGGGCACCGGACTCGGCCTGGCCACGGTGTACGGCATCGTCGCCGAGGCCGGCGGCAGCATCGGGGTCGAGTCGGCACCCGGCGTCGGGACAACCGTTCAGGTGTACTTCCCGTTGGTGGACATGCCCGGCGAGCCGGCGGAAGTCGAGCCCGAGCCGCCCGGCTCGACGGAGGGACAGGGCCAACGGGTCCTGGTCGTCGAGGACGAACCCGCGCTCGGTCAGGTCATCGCCCGCATCCTCGGCAAAGCCGGCTATCGCACCCTGTCCGCGAACAGCGGCTCCGAAGCACTCGCGCTGGACAGCGAGCACGGCTGCGACCTGTTGCTCACCGACGTGGTCATGCCCGAGATGTCGGGCCAACGAGTTGCGGAACTGCTTCGACAACGGCACCCCCGCATGCCCGTCGTCTACATGTCCGGCTACACCGACGGCCTGCTCGATGTCGCGCGAATCCGGGAACAGGGCAGCCTCTTCATCGAAAAGCCCTTCACGGCACACTTCCTTCTCACCCAGATCCGCGACGTCTTCACGTCCGCCGGCGCTTCGCTCAGGGAATGTTGACCGCGTTATCGCACCCGCCCAAGAGTTCGTCGCTCTCCAGTTGCCCGGCCGGCATGCCCGTGCCACCGTCGGCGAGGTCGCCGACATCCCAGGGAATATCGTACGAACCGGTACCTGAGCCGCAGATCAGCTGGTCGGGGCCGCCCTCGCCGAAGAGCTCATCGACACCGTCGCCGCCAATGATGAAATCCGTCAGGCCGCTTGCGGCGTTGGCACCTCCGTAGAGGTGATCGTTGTCTTCGTCACCGTTGATGTAGTCGCCGCCAGCCTCGCCGTCGATGTGATCGTTGCCCTCTTCACCCCAGATGAGGTCGTTACCACCGCCGCCGCAGATGACATCGCGGCCCTCCATGCCATGGATGATGTCCGGACCGCTCGTCCCCATGATCACATCGTCGCCGGACGTACCGTAGAAACCGTTGCCGCCCGGCGGCACGGACAGCACCAATCCGATCTGGATCGGATTGCCGAAGCAATCCGCCAGAGGAACAATGTCCGCAGCGGCCGGCGTGGCGCCGATGACCGTTGAGAACATCAGCGCGGCGACGACCGCCGCGGAGCGAAGTTTGAATCTGGTACTGGCCATCCCTGGGTTGCTCCCTCGGCCGAAAGTTGTACCTGTCACCCCGCCGAACGGCGCCGATCACCGGAGGGTTCACCGTGGTCCTCAATCCGACGGTTGTCGATCCGGCCCGCCGTAGCCACATGAGCAGCCGGTCGGCAGCGTTCGCGACCTGCTCACGGGTCAACGCGTACGGCCACAGACACGCCTCATCGACACCGAGCCGCACAGCGGGACGCCGTCGAGCCAATGCCCAACGCATGATCGCGTCCCGACTCGGGTGCCAGTCAAGATCAAAGGTGAGTAGTCATTCTCGATCGCCGCACGATCAAGTAGCGGCGCCGAATCGGTCATGCGACTTCCAACTCCTCCGGAGCCACGAAGACGCCGCGGCGACGGAACGCTACGGGCGCGTGGACGACGTCACCAGTGACGAAGGCGGCGCCACCCATCGGGTGACGCCGCCTCGTTGATCAAGCTGTGGAGGTAGCGACGGCCTACTTGAACCTCGCTCAGCAGCCGCCCTCGTTGATCAACCTGGAGAGGTGACCGCGGCTTACCCTGCGGCGCTCGTCGCGGCTGCGGCGCGTTCGGCCATTTCCTGCGGGGACAGATCCTCGATGCGGGTGGCGACACTCCATCGGTGCCCGAACGGGTCCTCGAACTGGCCGGTGCGATCGCCGTAGAACTGCTCGGTGACCGGGCGCAATGCGGTGGCGCCGGCATCGAGCGCCCGGGTGAAGACGTCGTCGACGTTCTCGATGTACAGACTGATCGTGACCGGCGTGCCGCCGATGGTCTTCGGTCCGCGGATGCCCTGGTCCGGAAACTCGTCGGACAGCATGATCACGGCGGTTCCGATCTCCAGTTCGGCGTGGCCGAGCCGGCCGTCTGGCTCGGGCATCCGCATCCGCTCAGTAGCTCCGAACACCGCGCGGTAGAACTCGATCGCCGCGCTCGCGCCATCGACGCAAAGGTAGGGCACGACCTGGGGGTAGTCGTCGGGGATGGGCTTGACGTCGGCCATTGCAGACCACTTTCTGCTGGGCAGCCCGGCCGCCAGAAACTCGACCCGCTCGATGCGTCCGCTGAGCGCGGACTGTCACATCACCGGAGACTCGAGCGGCAAACGAAGCCTACGCCGGTCCCGCCGTGCCGCCGCGTACGGTCCGATCCACATCGTCGCCCGCTACCTGCACCGGCTGGCCAGCGAAGGCGACCCACGAAGCGGCGCCACCCATCGGGTGGCGCCGCTTGGTTGATCAAGCTGTGGAGGTGCCGGGAATCGAACCCGGGTCCTTCGGCGAATTGCCAGGGCTTCTCCGAGCGCAGCTCGCTATGCCTCTACTCGGCCCTACCACTCACGCGAGCAAGTTGGTATGACGGGCCCAGTCGCGATTGATCTCACCGCACGAGCCCCGCGACGAGACTCGGTTGGCCAGCCCTCTAGCTGATGCCGGTTACTGAGCCGAAGGCACTCTCAGACCGACAGATCTCTTACTCCGCCTCAGGCGGCGAGAGCGAGATCGCTGCGCGTGTAATTGGCGCTTGTTGTTTTCCGACGATGATTAGCGAGACAACGTCGGCTTCCTCGGCTCGCTTCCCCTGACTCAACGTCCAAAGTCGAAACCTGTCACCCCCTGGCAAAACGGACAAACCACAGCACGGCCCGAAGGCCGCTCACTAACCTTATCGCAGGTCACTCGCTCAAGCCCACACACGCCTTGCCGTCGATGGCGCACGACACCGGCCGGCCCAGGCCGTCGACCTGGAAGGTGAGTTGCACGGGTGCTCCCGGCTGCACCGTACGGGTCGAGTCGATCGGGGTGAACGTGACGTCCTGGCCGGTCGCCGTGGCGACGGCGCCGTCAACGTTGCGGACCCGCAGGTCGAGGACGGGAAGGGTCAACGTGACCGACCAACTGTCGACCGACGAGCCACTCGGGTTCGCGATCGTGATCGACGCGTCGTAGCCGGACAGGCGGGTCCGCTCGGTCTTGTACGTGGCGACGAGCACCGACCCGATGGCCGGCGACGACGCGGCCGGGGCGGGTGTGCTCGGCGTCTCCGAGGCGGCCACGGCGAGCGGGGGCGCGACATGACCCGGGTCGCCCGCGGTCGACATGGGCGGCGCCGGCGCCATCGCGTCCAACGGCTCCCCGCCTCCTCCGCCGGTCTGCGGGGCGCGCGGCCGGTGTGCGGTGGTGGCGTGGCCGACGACCAGCGCGACCATGGCCAGCAGGAGCAGCAGCGCGGCCGCCGCGGCCACGGCCTGGCTCCGGCGCTCCGCGGACCGGCCGAACCGGCCGAACAACCCGAAGAGCGCGAGCACCGACCGCAGCCGCCGCCAAGCCCCGACAGCGAGCGAACGGAACTGGCGCCGGCGCGACAGCTTGACAACCTGCTGCACGGGTACGACCCCGACGTCCCGCGCCGCTCGTGCGTTGAATACCGCCGCGGCGAACCCGGGCATTCCCGGGGGCTGCCGGGGACCGGCTGCCGCCCGTACGTGTGAAGCAAGACCAGGCGCCGAATTGGACCTTGGCGGCGTCCCGTCGAACTGCCGCGGCAGGCGCTCGAACGGCCCGTCCCGCGTTGCGATTCGGCGGATCCAGCCGGGTTGGCGGCGGTGCGGGCGGCTGGTCGGCGGTGGCGAGCCGGTCCAGCGCCTCCACCAGCGGCCCCTCGAGCAGGGCCGCGTACGTCCGCTGCAACGCCCGCCCCCGCAGCGTCCCCTGCGCGCCGAGGAAGCCGCGTTGCGTGACGCTGAGGCGGCAGCCGCGCTCGGTCGGATGCAGCAGGACGCTCAGCAGCGTATGCAGGTTGGGCCCCTCCCACCGCATGACCAGCTTGTGGGGCCACTCGACCGTGACGACCTGGCCGGTGATCTGCTCGTCGAGGCCCTCGAGCTCGGTACGGAACGAGAACCGTTGGTCCTCGGTCACCAGGAAGTTGGCGGTCGGCAGCCAGCCCATGACCAAGTGGACCTCGGTGAGCGCACGCCACACCCGCTCGGGCGGGTGAGCGAGGTCAACATCGACCCGAATCTCGGTCACGCACGGACTATATTGCCAACACGCCGCGCTCGTCGCCTAGCAACGCGTACCTAGCCGGTTACCCACAAGTACGACCATTGATGGTGCAACGTACTGCCCGACCGGACCCCCTTGGGCCAGAAGCGATATAGCCGAACTGCGCCTTTTGGGCGGCGCCGAGGGCCGCTCCAGAGTTCGCCCGAAAGCGGTACGTGTTGCCGACCCTCTGAACCGACGCGTTCCACACCTGGCCGAGCCGCACGTCAGCGCCGTACGTGACCTCGACGATCCACGTCGCGGCCCGCGGGCCGGCGTTGGTCACCTCGACGCCGGCGATGAACCCGTTGCCGTTCTCACCCGAGACCGAGTACCGCGCGGCCAGCACCGCGGCGGCGAACGCCGGCGTCTTCGATACCCGCGGCGTCGGCTTGGCCTTCCGGGACTTCGACGGCGTCGGGGACGGCGCCGGAGGCGACGGCGACGCTGACGGCGACGCTGACGGGGACGCCGAAGGAGAGTCGAGGAGGACCGGCGGCGCGGCCGCGACGGATGTGACCTCGACGGACGGGGCCGCCGGCCGGCCGATGCCCAAGGCGGCGATCACGACGGCGGACAGCACCGCGCCCGCGACCGCCAGCAGGACAACCGACCAGTACGACGGCGGTTTGGCCGACAACCCAGCCGCTGCGCCAGCGCGATGCTTCGCCACGGGCCCAGAGACTACCGTCCACGATCAAATCGAAGCCAGGCCCCTACCGCCTGTTTCATAAGGGGGGTCGGAGCGAGGCGGAGTCGCAGCCCGGCCATCCCTTATGAAACAGGCGCTAGGGTCAGTCGCCGTCGGCGCCCTTGTTGCGCCGCCCAGCGACCCGCGAGATCTCCCGGTCCGCGTCGCGTTTGGCCAGGTCCTGACGCTTGTCGTAGGACCGCTTGCCGCGCGCCAGCCCGATCTCGACCTTTGCCCAGCCGTCGGCGAAATACACCGAAAGTGGCACCAGCGTCAGCCCGCTCTCGCGCACCTTGCCGACCAGCCGGTCGATCTCGCCGCGCTTGAGCAGCAGCTTGCGCGTGCGCCGCGGCTCGTGGTTGGTCCACGTGCCCTGCGCGTATTCCGGGATGTGCATCGAGTGCAGGAAGATCTCGCCCCCGCTGACCTGCCCGAACGCGTCGACCAGCGAGGCCCGCCCGGCCCGCAGCGACTTGACCTCGGTGCCGGTGAGCGCCATGCCCGCCTCGACCGTCTCCAAGATCGCATAGTCGTGCCGCGCCTTACGGTTGGAGGCCACCACCTTGCGGCCCTTCTCGCGCGGCATCGAACGCCTCCTCTGACGACAACCGCTCAAGATTACAGGCTTTTACATGGCTCGGGTCCGCCGAGCGCACGACCGTCGCTCCCGCCAGGAATCCCGACGTCCGCGCCCCCAAGCCCGTCGCCACCACTCCCGGGAAGTAGTGCCCTCCGGCACCAGCTGACGGCACAACTTCCGGGAAGTAGTGGCCTCGGCCGGCCCGCGAGGGCACTACTTCCCCGGAGTTGTGGTCTCTAGCAGAGGCAGGCCGGCAGCCAGTTCAGCGGCTGCACCGGGGTGCCGTTGATCCGCACCTCGAAGTGGAGGTGGTAGCCGGTCGACGCGCCGGTCGTACCGACCAGGCCGATGATCTCGCCCCGGTTCACGTGTTCGCCGACCGACACGAGGATCTTGGACTGGTGCCCGTAGCAGGTCGCCAGGCCCTTGCCCTGATACTCGCCGTGCGACAGGCACGTGTAGTTGCCGTAGCCGCCGTTCCAGCCCGCCCGTACGACGGTGCCGCCGGCGGCCGCCGCGATCGGGCTGCCGCCGGGCGCGGCCAGGTCGACCCCGGCGTGCAACTGGTAGACGTGGTAGTACGGGTCGTACCGCATGCCGAAGTTGCTCGACTTCCAGCCGCGCACCGGCATCAGGAAGAACGCACCCGGCCGCAGCTCCGACGGCGCCGTACCGCCACCGCCCGACTTCGCCCGGGACCGGGCCTGCTCCTGGGCGGCGACGACTCGCAGTTGCGCGCCGATCTGGTCGCTCTCCCGCTGCAATTGCGCGTACTGGGCGAGCACCGCCGACCGCTCCTGCCGGGCGACCGCCTCGGACTGGGCCGTCTGCGCGATGAGCGACTTCACGTTGGCCGTCGCCTGGGTCGCCGCCGCCTGGGCGGCCTGCGCGTCGGCGAGAGCCTGCTCGGCGCGCTCGGCGGCCCGGTCGGCGCGCTGGCGCGCCAGGAGCGCCACGTCGCTGCGCTGCTTGGCGACCATCCGCGCGGAGGTGAGCACGTCGAGCGCCTGCTGCTGGTCGGCCGCGATGTGGTCGAGGTAGCCGATCGTGGTGACCAGATCCTGCGGGTTGGCCGCGGTCATGACCGAGTTGGCCATCATGAAGCCGCTGCCCTTGTACGCGGCGGCCACGAACGCGGAGACGCCGTCGCGACCCCGGTCGACGGCGTCGGCCGCCTCGTCGTACTCGCCGTGGGCGGCCGCCTCGACGGCCTGGGCGGCCTCGCTCTCGCGCTGAGCCTGCCGCGCGGCGGCCTCGGCCGCCGATGGCGCGCCCCTTGGCGTCGGCCTCGGCGGCTTCCGCGCCGGGGAGGGCGGCGGTGGCGGCGTCGTGCTGGGCGGCGGCCTGCTGGGCCCGCTGGGTGGCCGCCTCGAGGGTGGCCTGGGTCTCCTGGAGTTTCCGATCGACCCGGTTCTTGTCGTCGCGCGGATTCGCGTAACCAGTACCGGCCGGCACGACAACCAGCAGAGCGAGCAGGATGGCGCACAGGAGACTGCGGCGCCGGCGTTGACTCTGGTCCACGGGCAACCCTCCAGCAGTACTTGAGAGTTACCGTACGCCAGTTACGTCAGGATAAGCGGCCTTTCTGGGGAAAATGCCCGTTTCGGGAATATCGAAGGGGACGGCCTCGACGAGACCGTCCCCTCTTCGGATCCTTCAGGCGCGAGGTGCCGCTAGACCCGCACGTAGAACCGCAGCGTGATCCAGGCGGTGACCGCGCTGACAAGGCGGCCGGCCCCGGCCAGGATCGGCAGCATGCAGCCAGATCGTGTGCCAGGCGACCGGTGTCAGCAGCGTCGTCAGCGGCTTCAGCGAGCCGTCGATGATGAAGATCTTGGCCAGTACCAGCGTGACGAAGGCGATGATCGCGCCGATCAGGCCGGCGAACACCGCCTCCAGCACGAACGGCATCTGGATGAACCAGTTCGAGGCGCCGACCAGCTTCATGACCGCGACTTCTCGACGCTTGCTGTACGCGGCGACCTGGATGGTGTTGGCCACCAGGAGCAGGGCCGCGATGCCCTGGATGCCCGCGACGAAGAGCGCCAGGTTCTGCAGCGCGCCGAGGATCGTCGAAGACCTTCTTCAGCAGCTCCTGCTGGTCGACGATCTCGCTGATGCCCGTCCTTGGAGCGGAACTCGTCGGCGAGTTGCTGCACCTTCTCGGGATCTTGCAGCTTCACCCGGAACGACTCCGGCAGCGAGTCCCGCTTGGTCGCGGCCACGAGGTCGGGCGCGTCGCGGAACTGCGTCTGTGAACCGCTCGTACGCCTGGTCCTTGCTCTCGTAGATCACCTTCTGCACCAGCGGGTCGTTGTTGAGCGTCGTTCTGCAGGCTGGCGCGCTGGTCCGTCGGTGATGTCGCTCTTGAGGAAGATCGACACCTCGATCTTGTCGTAGTAGAAGTCCTCCATGTCGTTGACCTGCGTAGTAGAGCAGCAGGCTCGCGCCCAGCATGGTCAGCGACACGGCCATCGTGATGATCATCGCGATGGTCATCGTGACGTTGCGCCACAGTCCGATCAGGACCTCGGTCAGGACGTACTTCAGCGCGCATCGGGTGGGGTTCCTTCCGGGGACCCGCAGGGGTACAGCGATGTGGATCGAATCGGCGGAGGTGCTGGCGCTCAGCCGTAGACGCCGCGCGCCTGGTCACGCACGATCCGGCCGCTCTCGATCTCGACGACCCGGCGGCGCATCTGGTTGACGATGTTGGAGTCGTGGGTGACCATCACGACCGTCGTGCCGGTCCGGTTGATCCGGTCGAGCAGCCGCATGATCTCGATCGACGTGTCCGGGTCGAGGTTTCCGGTCGGCTCGTCGGCCAGCAGGATCAGCGGGCGGTTGACGAACGCGCGCGCCACGGCGACACGCTGCTGCTCACCGCCGGACAGCTCGTGCGGGTAGCGGTGCTCCTTGCCGCCGAGGCCGACCAGCTCGAGCACCTCGGGGACGACGCGGCGGGCGACGCCCTTCGACTTGCCGATCACCTCGAGGGCGAAGGCGACGTTCTCGTAGGCGGTGCGGTTGGGCAGCAGGCGGAAGTCCTGGAACACGCAGCCGATCGAGCGCCGGAACGACGGGATGCGCCACGAGCGCATCGTCGTCACGTCCTTGGCGTTGACCACGCACCTTGCCCTTGGTGGGGGTCACCTCGTGCAGCAGCAGCTTGATGATCGTCGACTTGCCCGAACCGGAAGGCCCGATGAAGAAGACGAACTCGCCCTTCTCGATCCCGACGTTGACTTCGTCAAGGGAGGGGCGGGACGCCTTCGGGTAGGTCTTCGTCACGTGGTCGAGCCGAATCACGGGTCAGGAGTCTACGCGGTGTCACCTGATCGCCAAGCATTCGACTGGCGCGAGCGGGAGGTTTGCGGCAATTGCCGGCCCGAATCGGCCAACAAATCTGCTGCCAGCGCTAGCAATTACCCGACGATGTGACGTAGGTAACACTTTCACCGTCATCAGCTATGACTACTAAGCGTTGTTGAGCTCCCGCTGCTTGCGCCACCGGATGCCGGCCTCGATGAACCCGTCGATGTCCCCGTCGAACACCGCGGACGGGTTGCCGGTCTCGTGCTCGGTCCGCAGGTCCTTGACCATCTGGTACGGGTGCAGCACGTACGAGCGCATCTGGTCGCCCCACGAGCCGGCCACGTCACCGCGAAGCGCGTCCATCTTGGCCTGCTCCTCGGCCTTCTTCAGGACGAGCAGCTTGGACTTGAGCACGCCCATGGCGGTCGCCTTGTTCTGCAGCTGCGAACGCTCGTTCTGGCACGACACGACGATGCCGGTCGGAAGGTGGGTCAGCCGGACCGCCGAGTCGGTGGTGTTGACGCCCTGGCCGCCCGGGCCCGCTGGAGCGGTAGACGTCGACGCGGATCTCGTCGTCGGGGATGTCGATCTGGTCGGTCTGCTCGACCACCGGGACCACCTCGACCGCGGCGAACGAGGTCTGCCGGCGGCCCTGGTTGTCGAACGGGCTGATCCGGACCAGCCGGTGAGTGCCCGACTCGACGGAGAGCGTGCCGTAGGCGTAGGGCGCCTTGACCGCGAACGTCGCCGACTTGATGCCCGCCTCTTCGGCGTACGAGGTGTCGTAGACGTCGGTGTTGTAGTGGTGCCGCTCGGCCCAGCGCAGGTACATGCGCAGCAGCATGTCGGCGAAGTCGGCCGCGTCGACGCCACCGGCACCGGCACGGATGCTCACCAGCGCCTCGCGTGCGTCGTACTCCCCCGACAGGAGCGTGCGGACCTCGAGCTCCTCGATCGCGCCGTGCAGCGCGGTGATCTCGGTGCCGACCTCGTCGAGGGACGGCGCGTCGTCCTCGGACTCGGCCAGCTCGAGCAGCACCTGAGCGTCGTCGACCCGTGACCGGAGCTGCTCCAGGCGGTTGATCTCGGCCTGGACATAGGACAGCCTCGATGTAACCTTCTGCGCCACCGCTTGGTCGTCCCACAAATTGGGAACCGACGCCTGCCCCTCGAGATCGACCTTCTCCTTGCGCAGGCGGTCGAGGTCGAGCACACCCTCGATGTTGCGCAATGTGGCATCGAGCGATTTCAGTGATTCGGCGTACTCAACAGCGGTCACGGCTATTAAGACTACGCCGGGGTGTTCAGCTATTTCGTCGGCGCGCTCTTCAGCCAGGACAGTGCGGCCCGGTGGTAGGACACCGCGAACTCAAGCGACGCCGCGAAGAAGTCGTCGCCACCCTTCTTCGCCTCTTTTGCCTGCTCACGGGCCTCGGCCAGGGCGGCGTTGTGGTATTCCGTGGCCGACGCGTAGACGTGCTGCAGCTGCCCGGTCGACTGGTGCGAGCCGAATGCGACGCGCAACGCCACCGGGTTGCGCAGCGCCTCGCGGCCGGGCGGCTCGGACAGCCAGCGCACGAAGGCGCGCTTGCCGGCCGGGGTGATCGAGTAGGGCTGGCTGGAGCGGGCGCCCGGCTTGCCGAGCTTGACGTAGCCCGCCTCGGCCAGGGCCGGCAGCTCCCGATAGACCTGGCTGCGTGTCATCGACCAGTAGGCGCCGAGCCGGCGCTGGGCGGCGGCCATCAGCTGGCCGCCGGTCATCGGTCCTTCGTGCAGCAGACCGAGCAGGGCCGCTGCTGTCGCGTTGACTCCGGAATCCGCCATGGCCCTACGCTGTCACCTTTATGGTCCACAGTCCAGGATTTTGGCAAATCCACTGTGAACTGTCGCGGTGCGACTGTCGACTTAGGACCACCAACCCTATGGATATGCCGGGAAGGTCGGGGCGGCCGGGAATTCGAAGGTCGGCGTCGGGAACGGTGGGAACGACGGGAACGGGGGCATGCTCGGCGTGCCGTAGGTGCCGTTCCCCGATCCGGAGTTCCCGTTGCGGCCCGTCCCATTGTTTGAACCGTTGTTTGAACCATTGTTCGAGCCGTTGTTCGAGCCGGCATTCGATCCGCGGTTGGGACCGCTGTTCGAACCCCGATCCGGCGGCCCACCCGGGTCGGCTCCGTCCGACGTGGACGGCGTGACCGCGGGAGTGGTGGGCGGCGAGGTCGACGGGGCGGACGGCGAGGTCGAGGCCCCCGGCTTCGGCGCTTGGACGCCACCGACCGGCTCGCCCCCGCCGAGTGCGTTGCCGAAGATCAGGAACGAGCCGCCGACCAGTACGAATGCCAACAAAGCCACCGCGCTGCCGACCATGACGAGCGTCCGCCCGCGCGTGCTGTTGCGCCACCCGGCGGGCAGCGGCGCGGCCGGTGGCGGTGTCGGCCCGATCGGTGCGGTCTCCTCGGAGGCGGCCGGCGCCATCGCGAACGCCGCCGCCGAAGCCGCGAAGGCCGCCGGCGGCACCGCGGCGTCCCACGAAGCCGCACCCTGAGGCGACAACTTCGGGGAAGTAGTGGCATCCGGCCCACCCTGAGGCGACAACTTCGGGGAAGTAGTGGCATCCGGGGCGGCCGGAGGCGACAAGTTCCGGGAAGTAGTGGCATCCGGGGCGGCGGTGGGCGCGGGCGGCGCGGCGAAGGAGGCCACCGACGCGGCCGGGGACACGGGCTCGTTCGTGATCGCGGACGGTGAGACCGGTGCGTCGTCGGCCCCGGAGGACTCGGTCGGTGTTGGCCACACCGGGGCGCCGGCCACCGGCGCCGCCGGGGGGCCCGGCGAGACCGAGACGGGAACGCCCGGGGACACCGGCGCCGAGGACGGACCGGCAAAGCCAGCGGCCGACCCCGCCGCCGACCGAGCGTCCGAGGAAGATGCGGACCGAGCGTCCGACGAAGATGCGGACCGACCGGCGGACATCGCCGCGGACGGGCCCGCCGGGGACAGTGGCATGGCCACCATCAGGTGGGCCGAGGCGGAGGCCGGGGACACCGGCGAAGCCGGCAGTTGCACGGGGAGCGGCACCCAGTCGACCCGCCGTACCGGGGCGTGCACGGGCGCGGTCTGCTCGGCGGAGCGGGCCCAGAACGTGACCGCCTCGGCCGCCAGCCGGGGCAGCGGCTCGAAGCCGTCGAGGGCGGCCTCGGCCGTACGCAGTCGGGCCACCACGGAGGCGGCGGTCGGCCGCAGGCCCGGGTCGGCGGCGGTGCACGCCGCGATCACCGGCCAGAGCACGGCCGGCATGCCGGGCGGCGGGACCGGGACACACTCGTTGTGCCGGCGCAGGACCTCGTTCGGCGAGCCGCCGCGAAACGGGCTGCGGCCGCAGATCAGCTCGAAGATCACCAGGCCGAGGGCGTAGACGTCGGAGGCCGGGGTGGGGATGCCACCGGCGACGACCTCGGGCGCGACGTACTCGGGAGTCGCGTGCGTGATCCCGGCCGGCCGGTCGAGACGGCGGGCGACGCCGAAATCGGCGAGCCGTACCGGGGTGCCGTCGAGCGGCACCAGGATGTTGCCCGGCTTCACGTCGCCGTGGACGAGGTTGTTGGCGTGGACGTACGCGAGCGCACCGGCCACCTGCCCGGCGACCTCGGCGGCCACGGCGGGCGGGAGCGGGCCCTCGGCGCGCAGCCGGCGCCGCAGGTCCGGCCCGGGCACCAGGTCCATGACCAGGGCCAGCACCCCGGTCTCGGTGATCAGGTTCCGCACCCGGATCACCGATGGGTGGTCCAGCTCGGCCAGGATCTCGGCCTCGCCGAGGAAGCCGTCGACCAGGTCCGGAATATCCGCGGCCTCCGGCCGGAGCAGCTTGATCGCCACCCGCTCGTCGGTCTGCGTGTCCAGCGCACGCCAGACGACGCCGATCGCCCCTCGGGCGATCTCCGTCTCCAGGCGGTACCGCTGATCCAACATCATCTCGTCCATGTGCCTGCCTCCCCCACAGGTATCGAGGGGAACGCTAGGTGTCCAGGCGAGGCGCTGACCGGCGCCGATGCAGGCGTGGCACAAACCGGGGAGTCAGAGCCGGCTGCGCAGCTCCCATAGCTCCGGGTAGAAACGCAGCTCGATCCGCGAGCGGAGATAGGCGCCGCCGGCACTGCCCCCGGTGCCAGGCTTTGTCCCGATCTGCCGCTCCGCCATCAGCACGTGCCGAGCCCGCCACAGCGACCAAGCCTGGTCATGGGCGACCATGGCTTCGGCCAGGTCCCACAACTGCCCGTAACGCTCCCGATCGCGCGCGATCACCAAGTACGCGGAAAATCGATCTTCAATGGTCTGGATCTCGAACCCGGCTTTGCTGATGGTGGCGAGGAAGGCGTCCCAGACACTCGGCTCGGCCAGGCGCGCGGCGAGGCGGGCGCGCTCGACGTCGGACAGTCCCCGGAAGCGCCGGAGAAACCCCTCGTCCTTCAGCCCGGACAGGAACTCGATCTCCCGGAACTGCGCGGACTGGAAGCCGGAGGCGGGCGCGAGCTTGTTGCGGAACGCGAGAAAATCTTGCGGCGTCATCGTGTCGATCACGTCCACCTGCCCGACCAGCACGCGCTCGATCGACTGGCAGCGTTCGAGCCGCATCCGGGGCAGGTACGTCTCGCCGGCCAGCATCCGGTCGCGCGCGTCCGTGAGCTCGTGCAGGAGGAGCTTGAACCACAGCTCGTACACCTGGTGGATGGTGATGAAGAGCAACTCGTCGTGCGCCGGTGGGTCGGATTCCGGCGACTGCGCGTCGAGGAGGTCGCTGAGCTGCAGGTACTCGCCGTAGGTCAGCAAGCCACCCTGCTCGCCGAAGTTCGGGCCGTTTGGTTTGTTGGTCACAGTCGCGACGGTATCGGGATGGCGGTTTGACCCGCGGGAGGCGGTGGGGGACATTGTTGCGTCGTGGCGCGAAGCGACCTGATCCGCTGGCTGGGCTCCCTCGACGCGGAAGACCTCGCCGGGCTCCTCGCGCGCCGCCCGGACGCGACCACCGACCGGGTGCCGCGTGACCTCGGCGAACTCGCCGACCGGCTGACCCAGCGCATCGGCGTGCTGGAGACGCTGGGCGGCCTGCCGCTACCAGCGGTCGAGCTCCTCGAAGGGTTGCAGGCGTTGACGCCGGCGTCGGCTGAGCCGCTCGACCGCGACGGCATCGACCGGACCCGGCTGGCGGCGCTCTTCGGCCGGCCCGCCGACGACCCGGAGCTCGACGCCGCCCTCCAGGTGCTGGCCCAGCGGGCCCTGGCCTGGACCTTCGAGAACCAGGTGTTCGTCTCCCCGGCGCTGCGGCACGCCTTCGAGTTCCCGTTCGGCCTCGGCCAACCAGCCGTCCACCTGCTCGACGAGCATTCGGTCACCGATCTCCGGCGGATCGCCCGCCGCCTGGGCCTTCCTGGTACGGGCGTCAAGGCGCAGATCGCCGCGGCGGTCGCGGCGTGGCTGTCGATGCCGGAGCATGTGCTGGATCTCCTCGAGCGCGCGCCGGACGCCACCCGCAAGACCCTCGCGACGCTGGCCGAGGGTCCGCCGATCCTGGAGATCCAAATCACGTTCGGCTGGTCGGAGCCCATCCGTTGGGCGATCGATCACGGGCTGCTCGCCGAGCGCGCCTATGGCGTCCTGGAACTCCCCCGCGAGGTCGGCCTGGCCGTGCGCGGTCCGGCCTGGCGTGCGCCGTTGACGCCCGTGCCACCGTCGCCGCGGCTCACCCCGATCGACCCCGCAGCGGTACGCGGCGAGGCCGGCAACGCCGCGAGCGACCTGCTGGACCGGATGACGGGGCTGGTCGAGGAGTGCGCGAAGGCGCCGGCCAGCGAACTGCGAACCGGCGGCGTCGGCGCACGCGAACTGCGACGGCTGGCCAAGGCGACCGGCATCGACGAGCCTGCCGCGCGGCTGCTGCTCGAGATCGCCGTCTCGGCCGACCTCGTCGCGCCCGGGCCCGGCGGCATTCTGCCCACCGCCGAGTTCGACGAGTGGCTGGCCCAGGATCCGGCGACGCAGCTGACCATCCTGCTGACCGCCTGGTACGCGATGCCGGCCATTGCGCTCGACGGCAACACCGAGCCGGCGCTGCTGCACGACCCGGCCGGTCCGCTCGCCGCCGAGCTGCGCCCGGTCCTGCTGCGCACGCTCGACGAGCTGCCACCCGGTACCGGCGTGACCGACACGGACGCGTTCTTCTCGCTCGTACGGTGGAGCGCGCCGCTGCCACTGCGCGGGCGGCCGGCGCCCAACGACCTTCTCGAAGGCCTGTGGAACGAGCTCGTCGCGGTGGGCGCGTGCGCGCACGGCGCGATCAGCCCGCTCGGCCGGGCCCTCGTCGAGGCGACACCGGTGATCGACGCGGCCGCCCGGATGCTGCGGTCGGTGGTCAGCACCGCCCGCTTCCAGGCCGATCTGACCGCGGTCGTCGGCGGGATGCCGGCGCCACCGTTGCGCGAGACGCTCGACGCGAGCGCCGATCGGGAGGCCCGCGGGGCGGCGTCGATCTGGCGCTTCAGCGCCGATTCGGTGCGCCGGGCTCTGGACGCGGGAACGTCCACAGTGGACCTCCTGGCCCGGCTCCGGGCCGTCGCGGTCGGCGGTGAGCTGCCCCAGCCCCTCGAATACCTGATCAATGACGTCGGCCGCCGGCACGGCGTGGTCCGGATCCGCCCGGTCGGCTGCGTGATCTGCGCCGAGGACACCGCCCTGCTCGCCGAGATCGCCGGCGCCCGCGCACTCGCGGCGCTGAAACTGGTGGCGCTGGCGCCGACCGTACTGGCGAGCGCGGCCCCTCCCGCGACCGCCCTGGAGGCGTTGCGCAAGGCCGGGTACGCACCGTCCATCGAGGACAAGCGCGGTGCGCTTGTGGTCGACCGGCCGGCCAAGGCGCGGGCGCAGTGGCCCGGCCGGATCACCGGAGCCGCGGCCTCGCGGAGGTCCACAGTGGATGTCGACGCGTTGGCCACCCGGCTGCTGGCCGTCCCGCCGTTGGAGACCACGCCGGAAGACGTGCACACCAGCATCGCCCGGCGCGCGCCGCAACTCTCCGAGCGGGCGGTGCGCCTGCTGGCCGCCGCGGTCGAGCGGGGGACGCTCGTTCGCATCGACTACACCGACACCAAGGGCCAGGTCTCGACGAGGACCATCGAGCAGGCGGCGCTCGACGGTCGCCGGCTGGAGGCCTGGTGCCATCTGCGGGGCGACGAGCGGTCGTTCCAGCTCGACCGCATCGACGCGGTGTACCCGATCTAGCCGTCCGCCAGTCCTTCAGTGCCCCCCGGGCTACGCGGAGGGCACTACTTCCCGGAAGTAGTGGCCTCCGCGCCGCCCGGACGCCACAACTTCGGGCAAGTAGTGGCCTCCGCGTCGTCCGGAGGGCACTGGTTGCCCGAAGTTGTGGCGGGCGATCAGTCCATGTGCGGGTATCGATGATCTGTCGGCGGGACGAACGTCTCCTTGATCGTCCGGGGCGACGTCCAGCGCAGCAGGTTGTGCCACGAGCCGGCCTTGTCGTTGGTGCCGCTCGCCCGCGCCCCGCCGAACGGCTGCTGCCCGACGACCGCGCCGGTCGGCTTGTCGTTGACGTAGAAGTTGCCGGCCGCGAACCGTAGCGTCTGCGACGCCCAGTCGATCGCCGCGCGGTCGGTCGCGAAGACCGAGCCGGTCAACGCGTACGGCGCCGCCGACTCCGCCTGCCGCACCACGTCCTCGAACGATGCGTCGTCGAAGACGTGCACGCCGAGGATAGGCCCGAAGTATTCCGTGGTGAACAGCTCGTGCGTCGGGTCCGTCGACTCGACGACCGTCGGTCGCACGAAGAAGCCGACCGAGTCGTCGGCCGTTCCGCCGGCGATGACCGTACATGTCGATGAATTCTTGATGCGGTCGAGCGCGGCGGCGTGGCGGTCGAACGCCCGGCGGTCGATCACCGCGCCGCCGAAGTTCGTGAAGTCCGTGACGTCGCCGTAGGTGAGGGATTCGGCCGTGGCGGCGAGCCGATCCCGCAGGCCGCCGGCGTGCCAGAGGGAGGCCGGCACGTAGGCGCGCGACGCGGCGGAGCACTTCTGGCCCTGATACTCGAAGGCGCCCCGCACGAGGCCGGTCACCAGCGCGTCGACATCGGCCGACGGGTGCGCGACGACGAAGTCCTTGCCGCCCGTTTCGCCGACGATCCGGGGGTACGACCGGAAGCGCTCGAGGTTCTCCGCGACCGCCTTGTTGAGCCGGCGGAACACCGCGGTCGAGCCGGTGAAGTGGATGCCGGCCAGGTCCGGGTCGGCGAGTGCGACCTCGGACACGGCCAGACCGTCGCCGGTGACCAGGTTGATCACCCCGTCGGGCAGGCCGGCCGCCTCGAACAGCCGCATCGTCAGGTGCGCGGCCAACCCCTGCGTCGGTGAGGGCTTCCAGACCACCGTGTTGCCCATGAGCGCGGGGGCGGAGGGCAGGTTGCCGGCGATCGCGGTGAAGTTGAACGGCGTGATCGCGTAGACGAAGCCCTCGAGCGGCCGGTGGTCGAAGCGGTTCCACACGCCGGGCGAGGACGCCGGCTGGTCCTCGAGGATCTGCCGCGCGAATGCGACGTTGAACCGCAGAAAGTCGATCAGCTCGCAGGCCGCGTCGATCTCGGCCTGGACCGCGGTCTTCGACTGGCCGAGCATCGTCGCGGCGTTGAGGCGGTCGCGCCACGGTCCGGACAGCAGGTCGGCGGCGCGCAGGAAGATCGCGGCGCGCTCGGTGAACGGCAGGTCGCGCCACAGCGGCGCGGCCTTCTTGGCCGCCGCGACCGCCGCCGCGGCGTCCTCGGTGGTCGCGTTGTTGGCGACCCCGAGCACATGCGCGTGCTTGTGCGGCTGGACGACGTCGATCGCCTCCCCACCGCCCATGCGCTGCTGGCCGTCGATGGTGCAGGTGAGCTCGTATCGCTCGCCTGCGAGCTGGGTGAGAGCGGCCTTGAGACTGTCTCGCTCAGCACTGCCCGGCGCGTAGTTCTTGACCGGCTCGTTGCGTGGCTCGGGAACGGCGAACACTGCATCCATCTGTCCAGTTTCCCTCACGTACCCTGATCCGCGTGCCAGAGTCAGGGTGGGGCCTGCGCCGCAGGCGCGGGGTCGGGGGGGCGGAAAGATCAGGGTGGAGCCCGCGCCGCAGGCGCGGGGTCGGGGGGGCGGCCAAGTCAGGGGGAGGTCCGCGCCGCAGGCGCGGGGTCGGGGCGGCAACTGCCGACCAGGACGCCTTCCGCCCGGCTGGCTCGCTGCTCGTGGCGCTGCTGGCGATGGCATGGCTCGTGATCGACCTGGGCATCGCCTACAAGACGGTGCGCGAGGGCGTGCTCGCGGACACCCAGGTGGCGCTGATCATCCCCAGTATCACCGCGGCGGCCCTGGTGGCCGGGGCGGCGATCGGCGTGCTGGCGGTCGGCCGGCTGGCCGACCGGTTCGGCGGCGTCGAACGCGCCCTCCCTCGCGTGCTCAGCGGGGCGATCGGCGGTGCCGCGGTTGCGATCATCGCGGTCGCCGGGATGCTGACCGCCTACCACAGCGGAGCCGCCGTCGCGGCCATCGCGATCACCGTCGCCGTCGCCGCGATCGGCGGAGGCGCGCTCGCCGCGATCCGCCCGACCGCCACGATCGCGGCCGGTCTCGCCGGCTCCCTCGCGTACACGGCGGCCAGCGTGGTCGAGGCGTTCTTCCGCGACAGCCTGCTGCGGCTCTTCGGGGCGGGCGTCAACACGGTGGCCGCGTACACGTCCGCCGAGTCGCGGCTGAGCCTCGTCGTGTCGCTGCTGACCGGGATCATCGCCGGCGCGACGGCGTTCGTGTTCCTGCGCCGGACCGGGCTGACGCTGCCCTGGCCCGCGTACCTGGCCGCGGGGGCGGTCCCGGGCGCGCTGCTGCTGCTGGCCGACCTGGTGGCGTGGATCGGGGCGACGTCGCTGCGGAGCACGATCGCGGCACTCAGCGAGTTCGACCGGCTGTCGTTGTCGATGCTGCAGCCGGCCAAGACGAACAGCGAGATGATCGTGTTCTTCGTCGGCGCGGTGACCGCGATGATTCTGGTCGGCCGGACGATGCGGTCGTCGGCCTAGGGTCTGCCTCAACGTGGGGATCGGAGCGAGGCGAGGCTCAGGCGCCGGCTGGGGCCGCGCCGGGCGCGGCCGAATACCGGTGTTGTATCCGGCCGTGACCAGGGTGGGCCACGCCGGAGGCGTGGTCGGGAGGGCACGAGGACCGGTGGTTCCGGGCGGCGTCTGAGCCCGCCGCAGCCCGGTCATCCACGTTGAGGCAGACCCTGGACCAGCCGATCCAGTTCGGATGGGTCGTACCACTCCAGTTCGTGGTCCTCGGCGCCGTCGACCGTGAACTGCGCCTCCGGGTCGCCCGCCGCCGCCTCGTCGACGACCTCGGCCGCCGCGGCCACATCGGTCTCCGCCCCCACCCCGTCGACGTGGATCGCCGCGACCGCATCCAGCGGCACCGCGTGCGCCATCCCGACCAGGCTCGAACCGAGGTCCTGATCGGTCCGCCGCAGCGCGCCGGCCGGCACGTCCGCCGACACCACCACCCGGCGCCGGGGCGCCTTCGGGTCGTGCCGGAGCAGCCGCAGCGCGCCCTGGGCGGCCCGCGTGAACGCGACGTACTCGAGTTCCTCGTCGTCGCCCTCCGCGTACCACTCCCGCAGCATCGGGGTCACCGCGTGGACCTCGACCGGCACCGCCAGCTCACCCCGCTCACGAAGAGCGATGAGCTGCGGCATTGTCGCAGGGACATATACCCGCATCAGGTCGGTCGCCACGCCAAATGTGTACACCCCGCCGCTACGCGACGGAAGCGTTTTCAACAGTCGCACCCCAGCGTGTTTCCGGCGTTGCCCGCGCGCACCCGGTACTCGTATCCGCCTTCGACCCCGCTGCCCTCCCGTGCCGTCGACAAGCAATCGATGGCAAACTGAGGCAAGACACCTTTCGCACCCGCTTGGAGATCGACGCCCGATGGAGCCGCGGTTCCTGCTCATGGCCGACGTGGCCGAGCAGCTCAACGTGTCGCCGTCGCAGGTCTACCACATGGTGCGCAGCGGAGAGCTCCCCGCGATCAAGATCGGCGGCCGGGGCCAGTGGCGCATCGAGCGCAGCAAGCTCGAGGAATACATCGAGCGCAAGTACGCGGAGACGGCCGAGTGGGTCAAGTCCAACCCGCTGCTGGTCGACCGCGACGAGGACTGACCCTCGTACTTTCGCCGCATCTCGGTTCCAGGTCTGTGCCAATCGAACGCAAGCTTCTTGACGCCTAGTGGCGCCAGCAGTTACAAACAAATGGAGGCAAACGAAAGCAAACGCAAGATCACGGGGAGGCTTGGATGAGCACGGTCGCGACGAAGAGACGTCCACGCCGGTCGATCCGCCCGGCCGGCGACGGTTCGAGTGTGGTGCTGGCCGTGCGGCGGGCGCCGACGCTCGACCCGCCCTTCGACGACACGGTGCTCACCCCGACCGGCATGGATCTCCTGCCGATCGACTGGTCGCCGGCGGATCGGGAGCGACGGCAATACGGCCCGGGCCGCCGGCGAGCGCCGGCGGTCGCCGAGACGGTCACAGATGGGGTAGCGACGCCCCCGAGCGCCACCCCGGCGCTCTCTGCGGCCGGCACCCGAGTGGCGGTCGTGGCCGTGACGGCGGCCGGGTCACCGCGCACCGGCGGACCGGCCGAGGCGCAGCGGACCAGCGCCTCGTCGGGCCCGCCCCGATCGTCAACGGCCGGGGCGCCATCGTTGGCGAGAGTCGCCTCACCGGCCCCGATCGGACCGGGTGCCGTGCCGGCGCGGGCCGCCATGCAGCGCTACGTGGCGATGTGCGTCGAGGTGCTCAACGGCTATCGGCCAAGTGCGCATCTTCGGCCGATCACCGACCATCAGCGCTACGGCGACATCGCCGACCAACTCGTGCGCCGAGCCGTCCGGGTTCGTATCTCCCCCGGTCAGGCCGCGCGGCAGGGGAAGCTCGTGCGGGTCCGGCGCATGCTCCTCAACGAGCCGACGGACGGCGTGGCCGAGGCTGCGGTCGTGCTCGAGCAGGGCGGCATGTGCTGGGCGATGGCCGTCCGGCTGGAGCGCGGCACGCGGGCCGACCGGTCCGGGCCCTGGCGGTGCACGGTCGTGCAGGTCATCTGAGACGCCCGGCGCGCCTTCCGCCGGAGGGAACGGTGGGTGCGCTGGGTCCCACGTGCGGCCTGGCCTCGGCACGGGGCGAGGCCAGGCCCACACATGTCCGGCACGGACGCGTCCCCACCTCAACAAGATCAAACGGGTTACGGGATGGCGATGCTGATCTCGGTGGACTTGACGAGTGCGGTCACCTCGTCGCCGGGCGCCAGTGACAGGCCTTCCGCGCTGTCCTTGGTGATCACCGCGGTGAGCGTGGCGCCGCCGGCCACCGCGAGCTTGACCGTGGTCATCACCGACCCGTGATCGACGGTCGTAATGGTGCCGGCGAAGCGGTTGCGGATGCTGACATTCCCGACCGGCCCGGTCGCGATGGCGACCTCGGTCGACTTCATCATGGCGATGGCCGGCCGGCCTTCAGCGAGCTTCAGTTCGTCGATCGCGTCCAACGTGATCGCGGCCACGACGTCTTGGCCGGCAGTCTGCAGCCGGACGATGCCCATCACCTCGCCCCGGTCGATCGCCACGACGGTGCCTTCGAGCTGGTTACGGATACTTAGCTGCATGGGTTGAATACTGCCCCGTGCGCCGACGAAGCGCGGCGACTCCGCCGCCCCGAGATGCCACTACTTCCGGCTTCCGGCAAGTAGTGGCATCCCGATCCGCTGAGGCCACCACTTCCCCGAAGTAGTGGTCATCCTCGCCGCCTGAAGCCACTACTTCCCCGAATTTGTGGCCATCCGGGCCGCCTGAGGGCACAACTTCCCCGAAGTAGTGGCCACCCGAGCCGCCTGAGGGCACAACTTCCCCGAAGTAGTGGCCACCCGAGCCGCCTGAGGGCACTACTTCCCCGAAGTAGTGATTTCACGGACTGGCTGAGGCAACTGCATCCCCGAAGTTGTGCCGGGCCTGGTATCGGCGGCGGCTCTGGCGAGCAGCGGTGGCCGGGGTCCACACGGCGGCACGTCGCTCTGCCGGGAACCGTCGCAATTTCGGCGTCGATGACGGCCGGTCGTCTCGATCTACGGACGATCGTCCCAGCCTGTAGTACGCCAGCAGCGGATCGGCCGGGCGCAGCGGCCACCGTCGATGCGATCTCCAAGACGGTGGTCGATCTGCCCACACGACACGCCGGCGCGATCTCGGCAGATCGACCACCGTCTGGGTGTTGGCATCGACGGTGGCCGCTATCCGGCGCTGAACGCGAGCCGATCCGCGATCGCCGGCGACCACTGTGGATCTTGGACACCGGAGCCAGCTGTGTCGGCGCCGCGGAGGTCCAGGATCCGCCGACGGCGCTGCCTTAGAACACAACTTCCCCGAAGTAGTGGCCTTCCGGGCCGGCTGAGACCACTGGTTCCCCGGATTAGTGGCCTTCCGGGCCGGCTGAGGGCATTACTTCCCCTAAGTAGTGGCCTTCCGGGCCGGCTGCGGGCACTACTTCCCCGGACTTGTGGCTGTCCGGGGAAGTAGTGCCTTCATCGAATGCGGCGACGTCAGGTGGCGTCGGGAGCGCCGTGGCAGCGCTTGTACTTCTTGCCGGAGCCGCACGGGCATGGCGCGTTGCGCGCGGGGCCGCCGCTGCCGACCACCTGGCCGGGCGACGGCTTGCGGGCGGCCGACGTCGGCGAAGGAGGACCGGACCGCCGAGCGCCGCCACCACTGGCACCGCCGGCACCCTGGCGGGCGCGGCCGTTCGAGCCGTTCGCGGCGTTGCCGCTGGCGGCGCTACCGAGGCCGAGGGCCGGCGCCTGCTCGCGCTCCACGACGACGCCGGAGGCGCCCGCCTCGCCGTCGATCGCGGGCGCCGAGTATTGCAGCGCCCGGGGGGCACGCCCGCCGCCGAGGCCCTTGGCGCGGATCTCGACGTGCGAGTCGCCGGTCGGCAACGGCATCGGGTTGACGCCGACCTCCAGGTCGGGCGTATCGGCCGGGGCGGCCTCCTCGACCTGCACCTCGAGGTTGAAGAGGAAGCCGACCGCCTCTTCCTTGATGCCGTCCAGCATCTGCTGGAACATGTCGAAGCCCTCGCGCTGGTACTCGACGACCGGGTCGCGTTGCGCGTAGGCCCGCAGGCTGATGCCCTCCTGCAGGTAGTCCATCTCGTAGAGGTGCTCGCGCCACTTGCGGTCGATGACCGCGAGGAGCACCTGGCGCTCGAGTTCGCGGACGGCCTCCGCGCCGAGCTCTTCCTCGCGCCGGTCGTAGGCGGCGTGCGCGTCCTCGGTGAGCTGGGTCTGCAGGAAGTCGGTGTCCATCGCCGCGGCGCCGCCGGCCTCGTCTTCGAGGTCCTCGATCGTCACGCCGACCGGGTAGAGCTGCTTGAGGCTGGTCCACAGCTGCTCGAGGTCCCAGTCCTCGGCGCCGACACCGGTCGAGGTGGCACCGACGACATAGGCGCCGACGACGTCGTCGATCATGTTGCGGACCTGGTCGTGCAGGTCTTCGCCGTTGAGGACGCGCTTGCGCTCGGCGTAGATGACCTTGCGCTGCTTGTTGAGCACCTCGTCGTACTTGAGGACGTTCTTGCGGATCTCGCCGTTCTGCGACTCGATCTGGGTCTGCGCGCTCTTGATCTGGCGCGTGACCATCTTCGACTCGATCGGCACGTCTTCGGGGATGTTGAAGCGGTCCATGACCGCCTCGACCGCGCTGGCGCGGAAGCGGCGCATCAGCTCGTCCTGCAGCGAGAGGTAGAAGCGCGACTCGCCGGGGTCGCCCTGCCGGCCGGAGCGGCCGCGGAGCTGGTTGTCGATGCGGCGCGACTCGTGCCGCTCGGTGCCCAGGACATAGAGGCCGCCGGCGTCGACGACCTCGTCGGACTCGTCTTCGCAGTGCTTCTCCCAGCGGGGCAGCACCTCTTCCATCGCCGCCGCGTAATCGTCCGGCGACTCCTCCTCGGACACGCCACGCTGGTGCAGCTCGGCCGCGGCGAGGTATTCGGCGTTGCCGCCGAGCAGGATGTCGGTGCCGCGGCCGGCCATGTTGGTCGCCACGGTGACCGCGGCCTTGCGCCCGGCCTGCGCGACGATCTCGGCCTCTTTGGCGTGGAACTTGGCGTTGAGGACCGCGTGCGCGACGCCGCGGCGGCGCAGCAACTGCGAGAGCAACTCGGACTTCTCGACGCGAGACGGTGCCGACCAGGATCGGCTGACCGAGCGCGTGCCGCTCGACGATGTCGTCGACGACGGCGTTGTACTTGGCCTTCTCGCGTCTTGTAGATCACGTCCGGGTGGTCGACGCGGACCATCGAGCGGTGGGTCGGGATGCTGACCACGCCGACGTTGTAGACCTTGTTGAACTCGGCCGCCTCGGTCTGCGCGGTGCCGGTCATGCCGGAGAGCTTTTCGTACAGCCGGAAGAAGTTCTGCAGGGTGATCGTCGCGAGGGTCTGGTTCTCCTGCTTGATCTCGACGCTCTCCTTGGCCTCGATCGCCTGGTGCATGCCCTCGTTGTAGCGCCGGCCGTGCAGGATGCGGCCGGTGAACTCGTCGACGATCAGGACCTCACCGTCGTTGACGATGTAGTCCTTGTCCCGCTTGTAGAGCTCCTTGGCCTTGATCGCGTTGTTGAGGTAGCCGACCAGGGGCGTGTTGACCGACTCGTAGAGGTTGTCGATGCCGAGCTGGTCCTCGACCCGGCTGACGCCGCGCTCGGTGACCGCGATGGTGCGCTTGGACTCGTCGACCTCGTAGTCGCCCTCGCCCTCGGTGCCGCGCTGCATGCGGCCGACCACGCGGGCGAACTCCTGGTACCACCGGGCGGACTGCTCGGCCGGGCCGGAGATGATCAGCGGGGTGCGGGCCTCGTCGATGAGGATCGAGTCGACCTCGTCGACGATGGCGAAGTTGTGGCCGCGCTGCACGAGTTCCTCGGCCGACCAGGCCATGTTGTCGCGCAGGTAGTCGAAGCCGAACTCGTTGTTGGTGCCGTAGGTGATGTCGCAGGCGTAGGCCTCGCGGTGCTCGGAGGACGGCTGGTTGGGCAGGATCACGCCGACGGTGAGGCCGAGGAACTGGTGCACCCGGCCCATCCACTCGGCGTCGCGCTGGGCGAGGTAGTCGTTGACGGTGATGACGTGCACACCCTTGCCGGCCAAGCGCGTTGAGGTAGGCGGGAAGCACACAGGTCAGCGTCTTGCCCTCACCGGTCTTCATCTCGGCGATGTTGCCGAAGTGCAGAGCCGCGCCGCCCATGACCTGCACGTCGTAGTGCCGCTGGCCGAGCACCCGGGAGGCGGCCTCGCGGGCCACCGCGAACGCCTCGGGCAGGATGTCGTCGAGCGTCTCGCCGTCCTCGAGCCGCTCGCGGAACAGTGCCGTCTGCTCGCGCAACTCCTCGTCGGACAGATCGGTGTAATCGTCCTCGATCGAGTTGACGGCGTCGGCGATAGCCTTCAACCGCCGAACCTGGCGACCTTCGCCAGCTCGGAGGATCTTCTCGAAAATCGACACGGGTCAGCGCTCCCTCAACAGTCTGCGACCCATCGTAGGCGGCATGCGGACCGAACCGCCGCCCAGTGCGGCGCCACGGCTCGGCAACTGTACGGCTAATCCGACAATTCGGCCAGCTCGGGTGCAACTTCCGAAGAAGAAAGACGAATGACGGATGAAACTCGTAACCCTCATCCGAGCCGATCGGGCAGGATCGGCGGGATGGAGCCGATCGAACTCTCCAGCGACGGCCTGCTGCTGCGCGCCTGGCAGGAGCAGGACGCCGAGGATGTCTTCCGGGCCGTCCAGGACCCGCAGATCCAGCGGTGGACGCTCGTTCCCGTGCCCTACCTGCGGGAACACGCCGAGTGGTTCGTCGGGCAGTACACCCGGTCGGCGTGGGCGACGGAGACCGCGGCGCCGCTGGGCGTCTTCGATGCCCGGACGGGTGACATGCTCGGCGCCCACGGGCTCACCGAGCTGGACCGGGGCGCCGGCACCGCCGCGCTGGGCACCTGGATCGCGCCGTGGGCGCGCGGCCGGGCGGTGGCCGAGCGGAGCGGGCGGGCCGTGGCGCACTGGTGCTTCGAGGTGCTCAGGCTGCGCAAGCTGAGCTGGACGGCCGAGGTCGGCAATCACGTATCGCGCCTGGTCGCCGAGCGGATCGGCTTCAGCTTCGACGGCGTGGTGCGCTCGTCGCTCCGGGATCGCCACAACAACCTCAACAACGTGTGGTGCGGCACAGCGTTGCCAGGAGAGATACGCGACACACCGCCGGCGTGGATCGCGCCCGGCGCGCCCGGTGCCCGCCGCGCGGCGACCTTCGGCGCACCGCCGGCCCGGCTCAGCAGCGGGCGGATCGTCTCGGGCGGCACCGTAACCCTGCGCCAGCCGGCCGAGCGGGACGTCGACGACGTGGTGGCCACCTGCGCCGACGCGGAATCGGCGCGGTGGACCACCGTTCCCATCCCGTACCTGCGGGAGAACGCCATCGCCTTCGTCTGCGAGCACGTACCGGAGCAGTGGCGGCGCGGCACCACCGCCACCTTCGTCGTCGCCGACCCCGACGACCGCTACGCGGGCACCTTCGACCTGCGGCTCAGTACCACCGACCCGGCCTCCGCCGAGCTCGGCTTCATGGTGGCGCCGTGGAGCCGCGGCAAGGGGTACGCGACCGAGGCGGCCCGCACGATCTGCGCATGGGGCTTCGAGGCGCTCGGCCTGCGCCGGATCGTGTGGCGGGCGCACGTCGGCAACGACGCGTCGCGACGGGTCGCGGAGAAGGCCGGCTTCATCCTGGAGGGCGTCCAGCGGGCCGGCGTCGAGCAACGTGGCGAACGCCGCGACGCCTGGGTGGCCGCGCTCCTAGACGCCGAACTGAAAGGCACACGATGAGCCCGTCCATCGTCCTCCGCAGCTGGCGTGACGACGACGTCGACGACCTCGTGGCCGCCTGCAACGACCCGCTCGTGCAGCGCTTCCTTCCGCTCCTGCCCGCCCCGTACACGAAGGATGACGCCCGCAGCTGGGCCGGCACCAAGGACCCCTGGCAGGTCGCGATCGCCGAGCCGGCCGGTGGGCGACTGCTCGGCGCCGTGGGGTTGACCGAGCGCGGTGCCGGCGAGGCCGAGATCGGCTACTGGATCGCGCCGTGGGCCCGCGGCAAGGGCGTCGCCACCGCCGCGACCATCCAGCTCACCGCCCGCGCGTTCGACGCCGGCTTCTTCCGCTTGTACCTGCGCACCGCGCTGGACAACGGGCCGAGCCAGCGGGTGGCGCTGAACGCGGGATACCAGCGCGAAGGCATCTCGCGCAGCGGCGGGCGGCGCCGCGACGACAGCCACTACGACCTCGTCGTGTGGTCGCGGCTGGCCGTTGACCCGGACGGGCCGACCAGCCATCAGCTGCCGGACCTGCCGGGCGGGCAGCTCACCGACGGCATCGTGACGCTGCGGCCGCTCGGCCCGGCCGACTTCGAGGACATCTTCGCGCTGCGGGCGCGGCCCGACGTGAGCGCCCGCTCGGTGTCGGCGGCGGGGGTCGACTCGGCCGCGATCGAGCAGCTGTGCGCGCACGCCGAGGCCCGCTGGCTGGCCGGGGAACGGGCGGCGCTGACCATCCGGGACGCGGCCACCGACACGTTCGCCGGCGACCTCGGGTTCTTCTACGACCACCCGCAACTGCAGGCAGCCATGATCGGATACAGCCTGATGCCGGCCTGGCGGGGCCGCGGATACGCGTCGCGGGCGGTCCGGCTGGTGACCGATTGGGCCTTCGACGAAGTGGGCATCGTGCGCCTCAGCGCCGGTACCGCGCCGGACAACGTGGCCTCGCAACGGGTCCTCGATGCGGCCGGCTTCGTGCGCGAGGCCTATCAGCGCGCGCTGCTGCCCGGCCCGGACGGCACCCGGATCGACAACATCATGTATGTGCGACACCGCAGGTAAGTTGCCCCGCGCCGGGGGCAACTCCTCCTGCGGCTTCGTTGATCACAAAGCGAGGCAGATGACGCCGTAGTCGTAGGCCCGCCGGCGGTAGACCACGCTCGGCCGGCCCGATTCCTTGTCGTTGAACAAGAAGAAGTCGTGGCCGAGCAGTTCCATGTGGAAGAGCGCGTCGTCGACCGTCATCGGATCGGCGGGGTGTTCCTTCTCCCGCACGATGTGCCATGGCTGGTCGTCGGAGTCTTCGCTGATGAGTTCGAGGCTCGAGCCGTTGATGCGCTCGGCGGTGACACGGTGCTGTGCGGCGAAGAGCGAGTCGGGCTCGCTGTCCGACGGCCGGAAGGCCAGCGGCGCGGTCGCGGCCGCGACGGACACGGGAGCGCGCCGGCCCCGGTGGACCCGCCGGCGATCGGCCGCGCGACGCAGTCTTGCTTCGAGTTTGCTGATCGCGGTATCCAGTGCGCTGTAGAAGTCGGCGGCACACGCTTCGGCCCGGATGACCGGACCACGCGAGACACAGGTGATCTCGACTCGTTGGCAGTGATCCGACTGGCGCGGATTGCGTTCGTGAAACAATTCGACGTCGACGCGGATGAGTTTCTGGTCGTAGCGCTCGATTTTCTGTAGCTTTTCAGCGACGTGCTGTCGGTAGTGGTCGGGCACTTCGACGTTGCGGCCCTTGACGACTATGTCCACTCCTGACCTCCCCCACGGTCTTCAATCTGTCAGACCTCGGCCGGGAAGCCGGGCCTGTCTAGGGTGAGATGGTTCGGGACTGAGATCGGTCGGCTCGCGCCTCCCCAGAGGGTCGCCCCCGCGGCATTCGACCGAGCGTGGCTTGGCGTTGCCCCTCCCTTCGCCCCGGGGGGATGACCACCGTCGGGCGTCGTGCGGAACTCGTCTCTCGACGTTAAACCGCGGCAAGGCTCCCGTCACCCCCGGTTCGCAAGAACGTCGCCTCGGGGGGGAGATTCACGCCGACCGGATTACCCCAGGGGCCGTCACTCGTTACGTACGGTGCAAAACCCCAGAAGTGCCCCGGCGCTGCGTCGCCGCGATCACCGCAGCGTAATCGGCCGTCACCCCGCCCTCGGCGAGCCGGCCGGCCGCCGCCACCAGCGTGGAGCCCGTGGTCACGATGTCGTCGACCAGTACCACGACCGCTCCGGCCCCCCGTGCGTCGCGCACAGCCGGTAACCGGCCGGGTTTCGCCGCGAACGCCGATTTCGCCGCCAGTGCCCGGTCGAGCGCCGACAGTTCGGCCGAGTCGGATTTCGGCAATGCCCGCAACGCCGGCCCGACCGCCGCCGGCAACCCGCGCCGGCGCAGCGCCCGCGCCGCCCGTCCGGCCAGCCGTATCATGTGATCACCATGGCGCTGCCGGATCGCCGCGGCGGTCGCCGGCACCGGCACGAGCAGCACCGGCCGGTCGCCGTGCTGCGCTTTCCGCAATCCACCGGCGACGACCCGCGCCAGCTGATCGCCCAGCACCGCGCTCAGCCCGTGTCGGCCTTTCTCCTTGTACGCGATGAGCGCGGCGCGCACGGCACCGTCATAGGCGGCGAGCGCGTACGTCGGCGGGAGGCCGGCCGGTTCCGGGTCGGGCCGTACCCGTTGCGGTTGGACGGCGGTCAACGCGGCGACGCATCGGGGACACAACGGCGCAGCCGTCCCGGTGCCGGCGCAGCCGGCGCAGGCGGCAGGCAGTACCAGATCAAGGATTGTGGTGATCGGACCGAGCGGATCAGGACCGGAAAGCATGCGGCGGTCTCAGTCGAGGAAGAAGGGCGCGGAGACGACCTGGGCCGACTGATTGGCGCTCGGCGATGGGGACGGCGATGGGTTATCCAACGCCTGTGGTTCGATGCTGAGGTTGTACACGACCCAGGCGACGCCGCCGGCCTCGACCATCGCGATGGGGAGGCTCGGGCTGCGGCTGGGGCTGGCCGGGTGCATGGAGAGCATGTCAACGGTGAGGTTGCGGCCCTCGCCGGTGCTCGGCACCCAATCGTGGTGGGTACCGTCGACGCCGACCTCGGCCAGGCCGGTGTGGATCCCGCTGGGCGGTGGACCGCCGATGTACAGCCGGGTGTCGTCGCTCCAGCCGACCGTCCGCGCGCCGACGATCTCGGTCTTGACCATGAGGAACCCGGGGCCGATGTCGAGTTGCGGGCCGAACACCAGCGGCACCACGAACACATGACCGCCGGCGACCAGCGCGAGCCGGTGCCCGTCCGGGGACACGGCGACCGCGGTGACCAGGCCCGACACCCCGGCGGGCAGCGGATCCAGGAGCACGGCGCGGACCTCGGCGGTGCTGCCGGCCGGCGGCGGCGCCACCGTGAAGAGGCGCCCGTCACAGGCGACGATCGCCTGCGGTGACGGGCGGCGCAGCCAGACCGGACGGCTCATCCTCCCGCCGAGGAGGTTGGTGCGCCGGTAGACCGGGCCTTGACTGTCACCCGACCCGGTCAGCGTGCCGATCCACAGCCGCTGCTTGGTGCTGTTTTTGGCCTCCGGGCGGACGAGCGCGATGCTGCGCTTCAGCAGCGGGATCGCCGCCGAGATCGCGCCGGTGTTCTCCGGGCTGTCGAGGATCGGCGCCGTGTTGCCTGCCTGGAGCGCGCGGACCTTGTGGTCGACGATGCCGAACCGCTCGGGGACCTCGTCGTCGTTACGGATCGCGCCGTTGGCGACCAGGTAGCCGTCGGTCGACGCCTCGGCCGGGGTGCCCTCGATGCGCAACTGGACGTCACGGTCGACGTCGCCGGGTCGGTTGACCGACCACCGCAGCTGGATGGCGAGCTGGCGTAGCGCGGCCTTGTCGAGGGTGGCGGCCTTCGAGCCGAGGTTCACCACGAGCCGGTCCTGGCCGTCGACCGAGACGTCCTTCAGCTCGAACTCCGGCATGGTCTGCGTCGCCGGCTGCAACCAGTCGGCCGGGCCCGCGCTCAGCCAGCGGATGATCTCGGCCGGACGCTTCGGCTCGGTGATCGATCCCGGCAGGTAGCGCACGTCCGGCACAAGCGAGGCCACCGTCGGGTCGCTCTGGTCCCAAAAGTAGATCTGCCGCCGTTGGTAGAAGTCGGCCAGCCCGGCGTCGCTGAGCACCAGTCCGGGCAGGGGTGGCGGGTCGGCCAGCCGGTAGATCGCGCCGAGCGCGATCACTGCGAACGTGAGCACCCTCGGCGGCGCCTGGTCGGGCTCGATCGCACCGAGGTCGGTGAGCTTGCCGAGGGACGTCCAGAGCACGTCGACCAGCGTGTATCCGCGGGAATCCTGCCGGGTCTGCCCGGTCACGGCGCGACCAACGGTCAGCTGCTGGGTCGGTTGCCAGCCCGCGCTGATCCCGGAGTACAGGTACTCGCGGGCCCGGGCCTTGGCCTTCGCCAGCGACTCCGACTTGTCGCCTCCGATGTTGGCCCAGGCGGCGGCCTTGAAGTAGTTCTGCACCAGGTCGACCGCGTTCAGCGCGGCGTCGGGTACCGGCGGCGTCGGCGGAGAGTCCGGAGTCGGGCCGGACGACGGGGCCTCGCCGACCCGCTGGGGTGCGCTGTCGCTCGGCACGCCGCACGCGGCGGCCGCCGCCGCGGTCGCGCCGAGGGCCGCGCCCAGGCCGAGGAGGCGGCGCCGGTTCACAGGCTCTCCTTCTGGCGGTCGTCAACCGCGGCTTCAGCGGACGGGCTCGTGTCAGGGTGGGTCTGTGCCGCAGGCGCAGGTCGGGAGGGCAGTGGCTCAGGCAACGCGAAGACAGACTCGTCCACGCGGGCGTCGTCCGGCACCAGCCGTAGTGGTGAGGAGACGAGCCGGTCGCCGGCCCGGACGGGCAGGGTCAGCCGGAACTGGGAGCCCTTGCGCGGCGCACCCCAGGCCTCCAGCCAGCCGCCGTGCAGCCGGGCGTCTTCGAGGCTGATCGACAGCCCGAGCCCGGTGCCGCCGGTCTGCCGGGCCCGTGAGGGGTCGGCCCGCCAGAAGCGGTTGAACACCAGCTTCTCCTCGCCCGTCTTGAGCCCGATGCCGTGGTCGCGCACGGTGACCGCGACCGACGAGTCGTCCATCGCCAGGGTGACCAGCACCAACCGCTTCTCCCCGTGCTCGACCGCGTTGCCGATGAGGTTGCGCAGGATGCGCTCGACCCGGCGCGCGTCGACCTCGGCGATCACCGGCGTGTCCGGCAGGTCCAGTCGCAAGGGTACGTCGCAGTGCTCGGCGAGGCCGGCGAGCCGATCGCCGATCCGCTCGACGACCGGCACGAGATCGGTCGGCTCGGCGTCAAGGGCGGCGAACCCGGCGTCGAACCGGCTGATCTCCAGCAGGTCGGTGAGCAGGCTCTCGAAGCGGTCGAGCTCGGCCTGCAGCAGTTCGGCGCTGCGGGCGGCGGCCGGATCGAAGTCCTCGCGGGAGGAGAAGAGCAGGTCGGCGGCCATCCGCACGGTGGTCAGCGGTGTCCTCAGCTCGTGCGACACGTCGGAGGTGAACCGGCGCTGGAGCCGGGACATGTCCTCCAGCCGGACGATCTGCCGCTGCAGGTTGGCCGCCATCTGGTTGAACGCGGCGGCCAGCCGGGCCAGGTCGTCCTCGCCGCGCACCTGGATGCGCTGGTCGAGCAGGCCGGCCGACAGGCGCTGGGCGGTGCGGGCGGCGACCCGGACCGGCTGCACGACGACCCTGGTCATCAGGGCGGCCAGCAGGGCGAGCAGGGCGGTGAGCACGGCGCCGGTCGCCAGCAGGACCACCCGTACCTGGGCGGCCAGCTGCTCCTGGGTGTCCAGCGGGAAGAGGTAGTACAGCTCGAGGGGGCCGCCGGCTGTCGGCACCGGCGAGCCGATGACCAGGTATTTCTTACCGGCAAGGGTGGCGTACTGCTGGTAGACGCCGGCTCGGCCGCTCTTGGTGCCGCTGACCGCCGCCCGCAGTTTGGCCATCTGGGGCGAGGTCATCTCGTCGTACGCGGCGAGGCGCGGCCAGGCCGCCTTCTCTCGCGCGAAGTTGGACGGCCCGCGGGTCCGCAGGATCACCACGTCGACCGTGTTGCTCGGGTCAACGGTGCTCGCGAGGTTGGTCACCACGCCGGGCAGCGCTTTGATCAAGCCCGGGTCGTCGCTCTGCGCGAAGCCACCGAGCTGCTGGACGGCGGTGGCCGCCCCCTTTTCGACGTAGTTGCGGGAGACGTTGCTCTTGGAGTCGAGCACCCGGTCGGTGATCAGCTTCGCGACGGAGACGCCGAACGCGGCCACCAGCGTCACCGACACCAGCAGCGTCGTGGCCACCACGCGGAACTGCAGTGACCGCCGCCACAGCCGGCGCAGCGTGGCCCAGCCCAGCCGGACGCGCCGGGTGAGGGTACCCGGGACGAGCCGGGCGCCCTTGCGCAGCAGGCGCGCCACCCGGGGGCGGTTGAGATACGCCAGGATCGGATCGATGCGCATGGGGGCCTAGCCGGTGCCCGCCTTGTAGCCGACGCCACGGACGGTCAGGATGATCTCCGGCTTTTCGGGGTCGGGTTCGATCTTGGCGCGCAGTCGCTGGACGTGCACGTTGACCAGGCGGGTGTCGGCGGCGTGCCGATAGCCCCAGACCTGCTCGAGCAGCACCTCGCGGGTGAAGACCTGGCGCGGCTTGCGGGCCAGCGCGACAAGCAGGTCGAACTCCAGCGGGGTCAGCTTGACCTCGTCGCCGTCGCGCATGACGGTGTGCGCGGGCACGTCGATGGTGATCTGGTTGCCGGGCGGCCCGATGGTCAGCATCTCCGGCGCGACGTCCTCGCCCCGCCGTAGCCGCGCCCGCATGCGGGCGACCAGTTCCTTGGGCTTGAACGGCTTGACCACGTAGTCGTCGGCGCCGGACTCCAGCCCGAG
Organism: uncultured Actinomycetota bacterium; assembly: GCA_963816625.1. Classification (GTDB taxonomy): domain Bacteria; phylum Actinomycetota; class Actinomycetes; order Mycobacteriales; family Micromonosporaceae; genus Dactylosporangium. Next base: position 435,245 of record CAWFLC010000001.1, read on the forward strand.
CACCACGTCGACCGTGTCGCTCTTGGCCGTCAGCATGACGATCGGGATGCCCGACTCGGCCCGGATGGACCGGCACACGTCGATGCCGCTCATCCCGGGCAGCATCAGGTCGAGCAGGACGATGTCCGGGCGGGCGTCACGGAACGCCGCGAGAGCCCGCTCTCCGTCCGCGACGAAGGACGGCAGGAAGCCCTCGCTGCGCAGCACGATGCCGAGCATCTCAGCGAGGGCGGGGTCGTCGTCGACGACCAGGACGCGGGCTCTCATGTGGTCCAATATGGCATCTCCGGGCCGTCCAGTGGGAACCGGTGGCGGCTGATGAGATCATCACCGACCTCGGGGCTGCCGGGAAGGGGCCGCTCGGCTCGCGCCCGACGACTACCGTGGGCGGCAGGACGACCGATCGGGAGGGCGGGCTGCGTGGAGTCGTCGCGATCCACGACCGTGATGCCGCTGCGCCCGCTCACCTTCGGTGAACTGCTGGACGCCGCGGTCAACCTGCTGCGCCGCCACGGACGGGTGTTCCTCGCCGCCGCGCTCGTCCTCGCCGTCGGTGAGCAGGTGGTGCTCTACCCGCTGCGCCATCTGGCCGGAATGTCGGCGCCGTTCTACTTTCCCTACTCCGACCGGGTCGGCTACTTCTGGCTGGCCTTCTGCGCCGGGCTCGGCACCGAGGCGGCCGTCCTGGCCGTGCTGGGCGCCCTGACCGGAACCGCCGCCGGGCCGGCCCTCCTGGGCCGCGAGCTGAGCAGCCGGGCGCTGGTCCGCCAGGCCGCCGGCCGGATCGGGCCGGCCCTGGTCGTCGCCGTCGTCGCCTTCGTGCTGGTCGGCGTGGGCGCGCTGGCCATCCTGATTCCCTGGCTGTTCCTGTACGGGCTGATCGGCCTGGCCACCCCCGCGCTCGTCGTCGACCGCCTCGGCGCGTTCCCAGCGCTCGCCCGCTCGTTCGTCCTCGCCTCGCGACTCGGCCTGCGGGCCAACTGGCTGCGCATCGGCGGCTACTTCAGCTGGGGGCTGATCCGGCTGGCGATGGGCCTGAGCACCGGCTACCTGCTGTACTCGTTCGTGCCGGGCAGCAAGGCGTGGCCGGGTATCGCGTTCACGGTGGCCTGGGTCCTCGTCAACACCGTGGCCTACGCGATGCTCGCCTGCTTCGACGCGGTGCTCTACCTCGACACGCGGGTGCGCACCGAGGGGCTCGACATCGCCGTCGCCCGTACGCTCCGGCAGGGCCGGCCGGTCGAACTGGCCGCGTCGCTGATCTACGGCCCGCAACCGGTGCCGGTGCGCCGATGAGCCGGTTGTGGACCGGGATGGTGGACCGGATCGGGCAGTTCCTGCCCCTGCCGCTGATCGTGCTGATCCTGCTGGCGATCGCCGCCGTCATCGGGCTCCTCTGGTACTTCTTCCCGCGCTGGGTGCCCCGCCGGCTCCCCCGCTTCCGCAAGCCGAACTGGACCTGGAAGGGGATGTTCGGCCGGGGCCGCTGGCGGTTCCGCTGGCGCTGGCCGGACTGGCGCGTCTGGTTCCGGCGGCGCAAGCGGGACGCCGACACCGACCTCGAGTCGGCGATCGAGGCCCTCGAACAGAGCGAGGAGGAGTTGCCCGACGCGCCGCTGCAGGCGTTCCTCTCGCTCGCCGACCGGTACGCCGCCGAGGGCCGCTACGCCGAGGCGGTCCGCGAACGGCTCCGGGCGATCGTCCGCGACCTGGTCAACCGGGGCGTCATCCTGCACCGTCCCGGGTGGACGGTGCACGAGCTGGCGATCGCGGCCACCGCGGCCCGCCCGGCAGTCGACCGGCCGCTGACCGAGGCCACCATGATCTTCTCCGAGATCTGGTACGGCCAGCGCCCGGCGACCGCCGAGCACGACTCCCGCATGCGCGTGCTCACGACGCAGGTCGACGAGGCTCTGGCCGTACGCGTGGAGGTGTCGGCATGACGGCCACCGCAACGCTGCGACCGCCATCCGCCCCACCGCCCGTGTCGGCGCCGCCCAAGCAGCGCAGCCGGCGCTGGCTCCGCCTGGTCGTGCCGCCCGGCGTCGTGCTGTTGCTCGTGGTCGTCTCGGTCTTCGCGTACGTGCTGCAGCAGCCGGACCAGAAGAACCGCGGGTACCTGTCGCCGACCAGCGCCAAGGGCATCGGCGGTGAGCGGCTGGCCGGGCTGTTGCGCCAGCGCGGCATCACCGTGGAGCCGCAGACCCGCACCTCAGACGCGCTGGTCTCGGTGATGAGCGGCAACGCCACGCTCTTCGTCCCGACGCCCGACCTGGTGCATTCGTACTACCTGCGCATGCTCAAGCTGCTGCCGGCCTCGACGCGGGTGGTCCTGGTCGACCCGTCGGACGCCACCCTCGCCAACGGCCGGCTGCCGATCGGGGTCTTCAACCGGTACCTGACCGCGCACGCCGTCGCCCCGGACTGCGCGCTGCCGTCGGCTCGCGACGCGGGTACCGCCGCCGTCGGGCGCAGCGAGTTCACCGACCTCGACCCGGACGCCGGCGCGACCGAGCTCAACCGGTGCTACGGCGGCTCGCTGGTCGAGTTCACGCGCGAGCAGACCACCGTCACGGTGGTCGGCGCGGCCGACCCGTTCCGCAACGACCGCATCGGCGAACACCACAACCAGCAACTCGCCGTCGCGTTGCTGAGCCGGTCCCCCCGGGTCGTATGGCTCGACCTGCACCGGCGCGAGCAGCAGCCCGGCTACGTCGACGACCCGGCGCTCGCCGGGCAGCCGGCCGCGCCGCCCTCGCTCGGGCCCGGCTCGCCCGACCCGGACTTCCCGCTCAAGCCGACCGCACCACCGCCGGACGGCGGCGACAACGGTGACCCCGGTGACTTCGGCAGCGGTGGCTCGAACCCGCTGTGGCAGGCGTTCCCGGCATGGGTCTTCGCGGCGGCCGCCCTGATCGCGCTGGCCTTCGTGATGCTCGCCCTGGCCCGGGCCCGCCGGCTGGGAACACCGGTCGCCGAGCCCTTGCCGGTGACGGTACGCGCGAAGGAGACCGTCGAGGGGCGCGGCCGCCTGTACCAGCGGGTCAGGGCCCGCGCGCCGGCGCTGCGTACCTTGCAGGGCGCGGCCCGCGAGCGCCTCGCCCACCTGCTCGACCTCGCGCCGGGCGTCGACCGGGCCACCCTGGTCCGGGCCGTGGGCGTGGCCAGCGGCTGGCCGGTCGAAGACGTGGACCTGGTCCTGTTCAGCGATGAGCCGGACAACGACGAAGCGCTGGTCACCGCCGCCGTGCGGCTGGAGGCCTTGATGGCAGCGGTCACGACCGCCGAACGGAAGGCACAGCGGTGAGCGACATCTCCAGGGGACCCGTGGACACCATCGACCCGGCCGGCTCGTCCGGTGCGGGCGCCGCTCGGGAGGCCCTCGGCCGCCTGCGCGCGGAGGTGGGCAAGGCCGTCGTCGGCCAGGACGCGGTGGTGTCCGGGCTGGTGATCGCGCTGCTCGCCCGCGGGCATGTGCTTCTCGAGGGGGTGCCCGGCGTGGCCAAGACGCTGCTCGTCCGGACGCTGGCCGCGGCCCTGGACCTGGACACCAAGCGGCTGCAGTTCACGCCGGACCTGATGCCGGGCGACGTCACCGGCTCGCTGATCTTCGACGCGCGGACGGCGGCCTTCCAGTTCCGCGAGGGGCCGGTGTTCACCAACCTGCTCCTCGCCGACGAGATCAACCGGACGCCGCCGAAGACCCAGGCATCGCTGCTCGAGGTGATGGAGGAGCGCCAGGTCTCCGTGGAGGGCCATCCGCGCCGGCTGCCGGAGCCGTTCGTGGTGGCCGCGACCCAGAACCCGATCGAATACGAGGGCACCTATCCGCTGCCCGAGGCGCAGCTCGACCGGTTCCTGCTCAAGCTCACCGTGCCGCTGCCGACCCGCGACGAGGAACTCGGCGTCCTGCACGCGCACCACCGCGGCTTCGACCCGCGCGACCTGAAGGCGGCCGGGGTGCAGCCGGTGGCCGGCGCGGCCGACATCGCCGCCGGGCGGGCCGCCGTCCAGCGGGTCGCGGTCGCCGACGGGGTCCTCGCCTACGTCGTCGACCTGTGCCGGGCGACGCGCGTGTCGCCGTCGCTGGAACTCGGCGCCTCGCCGCGCGGCGCGACCTCGCTGCTCGCCACGGCCAAGGCGTGGGCCTGGCTGACCGGCCGCGACTACGTGACGCCCGACGACGTGAAGGCGCTCGCCCGCCCGACGCTCCGGCACCGGGTGCGGCTGCGGCCGGAGGCGGAACTCGAGGGGGTCACCACCGACGCGATCCTCGACGCGGTCCTCGCGACGGTGCCGACCCCGCGATGATCACCTGGCGGCCCGCGGCGCTCGTCCTCGTCGGCGCGCTCGCGCTGGCCATCTTCGGCGCCGTGTCGGAGGGCGGGGCGCCGCCGGCGCTGACCGGCTCGTCCGGCGGCGGCTGGATCTGGCCGGCCGCCGGCGGACTGTTCCTGCTCGTCGTCCTTTTGTCCATCGTGGACATCCTGCTGGCCGCGTCGCCGCGCGACGTGAAGCTCACTCGCGAGGGCGACCAGGCGATCTGGCTCGGCGAGACCGCGACGGTCCGGCTGACCGTCCATAATGGATCGGTACGACCGTTCGACGGTCGCCTCCGGGACGCCTGGGTGCCGTCGGCCGGCGCCACCCCGTACGTCCACGACGTGCGCCTCGAGGCGGGCGCGCACACGGTCGTCGAGACCACGCTGACCCCGACCCGCCGCGGCGACCGGCGAGCGGTACGGGTCACGCTCCGCGCCTACGGGCCGCTGCGGCTCGGGTACCGGCAGACGCGCCAGAAGACGGCGACCGCGATGACCCCGGAGTGGGCGCTGCGGGTGTACCCGCGGTTCGCCGCGCGCCGGTTCCTGCCGGAAAAGATGGCGCGGCTGCGGATCCTCGACGGCGTCGTGGTGACCCGCGGGCGCGGCCAGGGTACCGAGTTCGACACGCTCCGCGAGTACGTGGTCGGCGACGACGTGCGGTCGATCGACTGGCGGGCCAGCGCGCGCCGGTCCGACGTGGTGGTGCGCACCTGGCGGCCCGAGCGCGACCGGCGGGTGCTCTGCGTCCTGGACACCGGGCGAACCTCGGCCGCCCGCATCGGTGACGAGCCGCGGCTGGACGCGGCCATGGACGCGGCGCTCCTGCTCGCCTCGCTCGCCTCCCGGGCCGACGACCGCGTCGACCTGCTCGCCATCGACACCGCCGTGCGCGCCTCGGTCACCAACGTGAGCAAGAAGACGCTGCTCTGGCGCCTGGTCAGCGCGATGGCGCCGCTCGACCCGGCACTGGTCGAGACCGACTTCGGGCTGGTCGCCGGCGAGGTGCTGCGCCGCGAACGCAAGCGCGCGCTGGTCGTGCTGTTCACCGCCCTCGAGCCGGGTGCGCTCGGCGAGGGGCTCATGCCGGTGCTGCCCCGCTTGGCGGCCCGGCACAAGGTCGTGGTGGCGGCCGTGCACGACCCGGCTCTTACCGCGATGACCGCACTGCCCGCGGAGGAGCCGGCGGCCGCGGACGTCTACGCGGCCGCCGCGGCCCAGCGGGCACTGGCCGAGCGCGATCGGGTCCGGGCGGCGCTGCGCCGCTTCGGCGTCGAGGTGGTGGATGCGCCGGTCGACCTGTTCGCCTCCCGGGTCGCCGACGCGTACCTGGCGATGAAGGCCACCGGCCGCCTCTGACGCCACCACTTCCCGGAAGTAGTGCCCTCCGGACGGCGCTGAGGCCACTACTTGCCCGGAGTTGTGGCGTCAGGCCATCGGGATGGCCGCTTCCCCGAGCCGCTCGTCGAGGTCGGCGCTGTGGCCCAGTTCCTGGGCGCGCCGGCCGAACACGACGATGTAGCCGAGGAACGCGAGCCACACCGTCGCCCCGAAGATGACCTTGACCGCACCGGGCAGTGGCGACGGCGTCAGGAAGCCCTCGAGGATGCCGCTAACGCCCAGTGCGCAGGCGAGGCCGAGCGCGACGATCACGCCTTCGCGGACGGTCTCCCCGAGTGCGCGGGCGCGGGTGCGGTGCCGGCCCGGCGCGATCCAGGACCAGCCGATCCGCAGCCCGACGCCGGCGCGCGACGAACACGCAGGTCAGCTCGAGCAGGCCGTGCGGCATGATCAGGCCGAAGAACACGTCGGACCGGCCGGCCGAGATCATGACCCCGCCGACCACCCCGACGTTGAGGATGTTCTGGAACAGGATGTAGACGACCGGCACGATGAACACGCCGGAGAGCAGGCACAACGCGGTGGTGAAGGCGTTGTGGGTCCACACGTTGAAGCTGAAGTTCTGCGGCTGGAACTCGCTGTAGTACGCGGCGAAGTCGTGGTTCGCCAGGTCGTCGATCTGACCCTGGCTCATGAACAGCAGCGCGACGTCGGGATGGCTGGCGATGTAGCCCATGATGGCGAAGGCGACCGCGGTGCACACCACGGAAACCCCGGACCACCACGGCCACGCCCGGTAGGCGGCCAGCGGGAAGGTCCGGGTGAAGAAGCGCCGGACATCCCGCCAGGAGAACGCCGAGCCGCCGGCTGACGGCGTTACGCCCGCCCAGCACCAGCCGCGACAGGCGGGCCACGAGCGCCGGGTCGGGTGAGCGGCTGCGCACGACCGACAGGTGGGTGGCTGCCCGCTGGTACAGCGCGACGAGCTCGTCGACCTCGTCGGCGTTGAGCTTCCGGCGCTTCGACAGCTCCTCGAGCCGCCGCCACTCGCCGGCGTGCTCCGCCACGTAGGCGTCCAGATCCACGCGCTCAGCGTATCGGCGTCGGGCACGTGCCGGTGGCCACGTACCGGCACACTGGTGCGGTGACCACGTCCAGCCTCGCCGCGCGGATCGAGCCGGTGCGCCCGGTGACGAGCGAGTACGTCGTCTCCGGCGAGGCGGTCGAACTCGAGGTGCGCTACGCCCGGCTGGGCTCCCGCATGCTCGCGTTGATGATCGACCTCATCGTCCAGATCGTCCTGTACCTCGTACTGGCGATCATCGTCGGCGTCTCCGTGTCGCTCCTCAGCTCGACCGGCCTGACCGACCAGGCCCTGGTCGCCGCGCTCGGCACGGTCATCCTGGCGCTGGTGCTGATCGGCTACCCGGTCGGCTGCGAGATGCTGTTCCGCGGCCGTACGCTCGGCAAGTTCGCGCTCGGGCTGCGGGTCGTCCGCGACGACGGCGGCCCTATCCGGCTGCGCCACGCGGCCATCCGCGCCCTCGTCGGCGTCTCGATCGAGTGGCCCGGCCTCGTCCTGCCGGTGTTCACCTGGGCGCTCTGCCTCGGCACCATGCTCGCCAACCCGCGCGGCAAGCGCGTCGGCGACCTGGCCGCCGGCACCGTGGTGATCCACGACCGGACCCCGGCCGGCTGGGGCTGGGTGCCGGCGATGCCGCCGCAGCTGGCGCCCTGGGCGGCGCTGCTCGACCTCACCGGGCTCGACGACGACCTGGCCCTGGCCGTGCGCCATTTCCTGTCCCGCAACCGGCAGATCTCGGAGCCGGCCCGCACCCGGCTGGGTCTGGCGCTCGCCCGTGAGGTGTCCCGCTGCACGACCCCGCCCCCGCCGCCGAACGTACCGGGCTGGGTCTACCTGGCGGCCGTGCTGGCCGAACGCCACCGGCGCGCCGCCTACCGCCTGGCCGCGGCCCGGTCGGCGACGGCGCTGATCTGGGGCCGCCTAGGCCGTACCTAAGCCCGGACAACGCCACAACTCCGGGGAACCAGTGGCCTGAGCGGCACAGGATGCCACAACTTCCGGGAACCAGTGGCCTGAGCGGCACAGGATGCCACAACTTCGGGGAAACAGTGGCCTCCAGGCCATCGCGACGCCACAACTTCAGGGAAGCAGTGGCCACCGAGCCGCCGCGATGCGACCACCGTCCTTAGTGTTCGGGGCAGATCGACCACCGTCATCGAGCAACCCGCGACCCGCACCCGAACCACCCGGCACCGCCAGCACCGCACCCGACCGCTCACCGCGCTCCCGAATGCATGATGCTGAAGACCTACCGGTGCTATCCACCCGGCAACTCTTCACGATCATGCTCACCGCACCCCGACCCACCGACCACGTGAACAATCCCGCGCCGCCGAGGCCACTACATCCCCGAGGTTGCGGCCACGCGAGACCACTGAGGCCACTACTTCGCCGGAGTTGTGGCCACCCGGGACCGCTGGCCACTACTTCCCCGAAGTTGTGGCCACCCGGGACCACTGAGGCGACTACTTCGCCGGAGTTGTGGCCACCCGGGACCGCTGAGGCCACTACTTCCCCGAAGGTGTGGCATCCTGCGCCGCCTAAGCCACTGCTTCCCCGGAGTTGGGGCCACCGGGGAACGCTGAGGGCACTGCTTCCCCGGAGTTGTGGCATCCTGCGGCGCTGAGGGCACTGCTTCCCCGGCGTTGGGGCGTCGGGGGCTTGGGGACGGCGGACTTGGCAGCGAGGAGCGCAGCGACGAGCGGTGTCTGGCGGGAGCGACGGTCACGCGCTCGACGGACCCGAGTCATGAAAATCTAGAGGGCTTTCTGGGCCCAGTCCTGGACGTTGTAGGTGGGGCCCCACGGCGTGTCGTTCTCGCGGATGTTGGCCCAGGTGTCGTAGGTCGCGATCAGCGTCGGCTTCTGGACCAGCGGCAGGACGTAGGCGTCCTTGGTCATCAGCTCGTCGGCCTTGTTGAGCGAGTCCTCGCCGGCCTTGTCGCTGAAGTCGCTGACGGCCGCGGTGATCAGCTTGTCGACCTGTGCGTTCGAGTACTTGCCGAAGTTTCTGGGGTTGGCGCTGGCCCACTGCTGCGCGGCGGCGCCCTGCGCCAGCGGGCTGCCGTCGGAGGAGAAGATCACGAGGTCGAAGTCGCCGGTGGACAGCGTCGGGCCGAGCGCGTCGGTCTCCTGGACGACCAGGTCGAGGCCGAGGTCCTTGACCGACGACTTGACGAGGACGGCGGCGGTGGCGGCGAACTGATCACCCTTGGCCACGCGGAGGCGGAGCTGCGGCACGGCCTCGCCGGGCTTGGTGGACAGCTTGCCGCCGACGGTCTTGTAGCCGGCCTCGGTGAGCAGCTTCTTGGCCTTGTCGGTGTCGCCGGAACCCTGCCCGGTGTCGGACACGACGTCCTTGTAGCGGGCGTCGCCGGGGAAGTAGTTGTGGCTACCGAGGGGGCGCGCCGTCTTGTCGAACTCGCCGTACGTCTGGGCGATGATGTTCTTCACGTCGACGGCCGTGAAGATCGCCCGGCGCAGCACGGGATCGGCGAGGTACCGGTTGGCGATGTTGGTATCCAGGTGCTGCCAGGTGTACCCGTGACCCAGGCGGGAGATCACGCCGGGGATCTGCCCCAACTGCCGCACGAGGTCGGCGGTCGCCTCCGGGTTGACGCCGGTGATCTCCTTGGCTCGCAGGGCCGGCGCGAGCGCGGCCGGGTCGGTCATGAACGTGAAGGTCAGCTTGTCCAGGCCGGAGACGGTGTCGCCGTACCACTTGTCGTTCTTCTTCTCGACGACGGACTGGCCCTTGTTGAAGGCGTCGACGATGAACGGGCCGCCGGACCAGGAGGGCACCGTGGCGGCGAACCAGTCGTTGGCCGCGTTGACGCCGTCCGGCTTGGCCAGGTCGAAGCCCTGCTTGGTGGCCAGGTGCGCGGGGTAGAGGCCGTCGGTGGAGAACAGGCCCTTCCAGTCGGGGTAGACCTTGCCGTCCTGGAAGGTGACCGTGACGGTTTTCGCGTTGTCGGAGGCGACCACGCTCTTGATCATGCTGTAGCCCGTGGTGCTGGCCGGCTTGCACTTGGTGCAGTTGGCCGGGTTGCCACTGCTGAGCTTCCAGGCGAGCAGGAAGTCGTTGGCGCTGATCGGGGTGCCGTCGTTCCAGAGGGCCTCGGGCTTGATCTTGTAGACGAGCGTCTCCGGGCTCTGGTTGGTCACCTCGGCGGAGACCATGAGGTCGGTGTTGAGTTTGATCGCGCCGTCCGGCCGGGCGTAGAAGACCTTGGGCAGCAGGCCGGCCAGGGCGGGCGCGGCACTGTCGTCGGCGTAGATGTTCCAGGTGCTGAAGGACTTGTCCAGCGCGAAGGTGTAGTCGCCGCCCGGCTTCGTCTTGCCGCCGTTGCACGTGTTCGGGTTCTTGTCGCAGTCGCCGTAGCCGGACTTGGGCTTAGCGGAGGTACCGCCCGCGTCGGAGCCGCCGTCGCAGGCGCCCGCGCCGAGAAGCACGACGATCGCCATCGCAACGAGACTCTTCGATCTCGAGCGCATGTACCCTCCAGTCAGCTTGTCGCAGCCGACACGACGGTACGCGGCCGGGCTCGGCCGACGACAAGAGGCTACGGTCGTTCCTAGCAGACGCCGTTCGTGGCGGTGCGCAAAAGAGGGCCGAGCCTATCGTGACGCTCCCGTTATGCGTCAAATGTCACCCGAACAGGGTGCGACCCCAGTAGTCGTCCGGGCCGCTGACCCCGCCCGGGCAGGCGAAGAGCGCACTCGAGGTGTGCCGGACGTACTCGTTCATCGCGTCCAGCTTGGCCAGCATCGACTGGATCGGCACGAACTGCTTGCGCGGATCCCGCTGGTACGCCATGAAGAACAGGCCGGCGTTCAACCGGCCGAGGCCGTCGGAGCCGTCCACGAAGTTGTACCCGCGGCGCAGCAGTTTGGCACCCGAGTGCCGGGTCGGGTGGGCCAGGCGCACGTGCGCATCGAGCGGGATGGCCGGCTCATCGTTCTTGACCACCGAGAAATCCGGCTCGTCGAACTCCTGGCCGCCGCTCAGCGGAGCGCCTTCGCCCTTGTCCCGCCCGATGATGGTCTGCTGCTCGCCGAGCGACGTCCGGTCCCACGTCTCGATCATCATGCGGACCTTGCGGGTGACCAGGTAGGCACCGTCGGCCATCCAGCCGTCGCTCACCCACAGGTAGTCGCGGAGGAGGTCGGTCTCCTCGGCCTTCAGGTTGGCCGTGCCGTCCTTGAAGCCGAAGAGGTTGCGCGGCGTCGCTTGATCCTTCGACGTTGACGAGGTACGCCCGAAGCCGAGTTGCGACCACCGCACGCTCACCACGCCGAAGCCGATGCGGGCCAGGTTGCGCACGGCGTGGACGGCCACCTGCGGGTCGTGCGCGCACGCCTGGATGCACAGGTCGCCACCGGAGATGTCCGGCTCGATGGCGTCGTGCGGGAACCGCGGCAGGTCGGCCAGGGCGTCCGGGCGTTTGGCGGCGATGCCGAAGCGGTCCTTGCCCTCGGCCGTGCGGAATAGCGTCGGGCCGAAGCCGATCGTCAGCGTCAGCCCGGACGGCGGCAGGCCGAGCGCCTCGCCCGTGTCGTCGGGCGGCGCCTCCGCCGAGCCGTTGACCGCGCCGACCGTGCCGGCGTCCTGCCCGCCGGTCATCCGGGCGGCGGCCGCCGTCCAGGACTTGAGCAGGTCGACGACGTCCTCGCGCTTGGTGGTGACGACGTCGAAGGCGACGAAGTGCAGCCGGTCCTGGGCCGGCGTGACGATGCCGGCCTGGTGCTTGCCGTAGAACGGCACCGCCGCGCTCGTGTTGGCCGCGGCGAGCGCATCGCCGTTGCCCTGGATGAGGGTCGCGCCGACCACACCGGCGGCCGCGGCTCCCACCGCGCCCGAGCCGGCCAGGCCGAGCATCCTGCGTCGGTCCATTACTTCGTCGCCACCGTCGCCGCGACCTTGCTGATCGGCTCGGCCAGCGCGTTGATGGTGTCGGTCAGTTTCTTGAGGTCGGCCTGGGTCAGCGCGGTGTACAGCTTCCAGCCATCACCCTGACGGTGCTTCTGCAGCGCGGCGAACACGGCAGCGAACCGGTCGTCGAGCGTCTTGCCCAGTGCCGGGTCCTTGCTGTCGATGACCGGCCGGAGCGTGGCGACCGCGGCCTGCGAGCCCTCGACGTTGGCCTGGAAGTCCCACAGATCGGTGTGCGAGAAGACGTCCTCCTCGCCGGTGATCTTGCTGGTCGCCACCTCGTCGAGGAGTTCCTTCGCCCCATTTGCCAGCTGTACGGGGGTCAGCTGCGCCTTGTTGGCCTCGTCGACGATCTTCTGCACATCGGCGAGCAATTTGTCGGCGATCTGGCCGTCCTTGCTCACGTCCTTGGTGATCCAGAGGTCTTTTTCAAGCTTGTGGAAACCGGTGAACCCCTGGCCCGGCTCGAGATCGGCCTCGCGGGCGTCGATCGCCGGGTCGAGGTCGCCGAAGATCTCCGCGACCGGCTCGATGCGCTCGTAGTACGTGCGCGCGATCGGGTAGAGGGCCTTCGCCTTCCCGATGTCGCCGGCCTTGACCGCGGCGACGAACGCGGCGGTCTGGTCCTTGAGGGCGGCGGTCTGGCTCCGGATGTACCGCTGGTAGCTGGCAGTCGCGTCGGCCAGTTCACTGGCGTTGTCGGCCGCCTTCTTCGCACCGGTGACCGTGAACGTGTTGCGCAGGCCCTTGCCGCTCATGCCCGGCTTGCAGGCCGTCTGGTAGTTGCCGGCCTCCAGATCGACGAGCAGCTCGCGGGTCACGCCGGGGGCGATGTTCTCGACTTCGCCCATCACCCGATCGCCCTCGGCGTAAACGTAGAACTCGGTGACCTTGTTGCCGCTGTTGGTCACGGCGAAATGCACCGAACCCGCACCGGAGTCGGACCTGGCGACCTTGCACTCGGTATCGGTGGCGGTCACGGCGATCTTGCCGGCGCCGCTACTGGAAGCGGTCGGCTCGGTGCTGTCCTTGCCACAGGCGGCAAGGGACGTCAGGGCAGCCGCAACCGCGGCGCCGACGACCACAAGGCGAGTCGTGCGCAACTTCGGGTTCTCCTATGAGGTGACGGGCTGGGGTTCTTTGGCGACCGGCGCCTTCTTCTGGGCCGGCCGCAGGAACAGGTACAACACCGGGACCGCGAAGAGCACCCAGGCGACGCACTCGAACACGCTGGGCGCCGGGGTCACGTTGAACATGCCGCGCAGCAGTTCCGCGTACCAGGAATCCGGCGGCAGGACGTTGGAGACGTCGAAGGCCTTGTTGTTGAGACCGGGCAGCACGTTGGCTTCCTGCAGGTCGTGCACGGCGTACTTGAAGATGCCGGCCGCGACGAGGACCAGCAGCGCGCCGGTCCACTTGAAGAACCGGCTCAGGTTGATGCGCAGTGCGCTCTGGTAGAGCAGGAAGCCGATGACGACCGATGTCAGCACCCCGAGGCCAAGGCCGATGGCCGGCGTGGCGGTCGTCGCGCCCTGCGCCGCCGCGAAGAAGAGGATCGCGGTCTCGAGCCCTTCCCGCGCCACGGCCAGGAACGCCATCAGGGCCACCGCGACCGGGCCGACCTTGATCGCGTCTTCGAGTTTGCCCCGCAGGTCGCCGCCCATCTTCCGGGCGGCCCTGCGCATCCAGAAGATCATGAACGTGACAAAGACGACGGCGGCGAACGAGGCGATCGCGTCGAAGAGCTCCTGCCGCTGCGTGCTCAGGTTGGCCGAGGTGAACTCGAGGAACGCGCCGAATCCGATGGAGAGGACCGCGGCGACGCCGACCCCGAGCCAGACGAGCCAGAGCAACTGCCGCCGGTCGCTCTTCACCAGGAACGCGACGAGGATCGTGACGACGAGCGAGATCTCAAGGCCCTCACGCAGGCCGATGAGGTAGCTGGCGGTCATCACGTCTCCATAGGTTAGCCGAACCTTACTAAGGTCAGCATTACCTTAGCGGCGCCGGGTACCTACCTTCAAGTGGCCCACCGGTCTCCCAAATAGACAGCGCGGGGCGGCCTCCGGCCGCCCCGCGCTGTCGTCGAGCGTTGATCAGTAGCGGTATTGCTCCGACTTGTAAGGGCCCTCGACCGGCACGCCGAGGTATCCGGCCTGCTCCTTGGTCAGTTCGGTGAGCCGGACGCCGAGGGCGTCGAGGTGCAGCCGGGCCACCTTCTCATCGAGGTGCTTGGGCAGCGTGTAAACCCCCAGCGGGTATTGCTCGGTCTTGGTGAACAACTCGATCTGGGCGATCACCTGGTTGGAGAACGAGTTGGACATCACGAAGCTCGGGTGCCCGGTCGCGTTGCCGAGGTTGAGCAGGCGGCCCTCGGACAGCACGATGATCGCGTGCTTGTCGGCGAACACCCACTCGTCGACCTGCGGCTTGATGTTGACCCGCTGCACCCCGGGGATGCGGGCCAGCCCGGCCATGTCGATCTCGTTGTCGAAGTGCCCGATGTTGCCGACGATCGCCTGGTGCTTCATGCGCGCCATCTGCTCGGCGGTGATCACCTTGTAGCAGCCGGTCGCGGTGATGAAGATGTCCGCCGTCTCCACGACGTCGTCGAGGGTGGCGACCTGGTAGCCGTCCATCGCCGCCTGCAGCGCGCAGATCGGGTCGATCTCGGTGATGATGACGCGGGCCCCCTGGCCGCGCAGCGACTCGGCGCAGCCCTTGCCCACGTCGCCGTAGCCGCAGACGACCGCGACCTTGCCGCCGATCAGCACGTCGGTGGCGCGGTTGATGCCGTCGATCAGCGAGTGGCGGCACCCGTATTTGTTGTCGAACTTGCTCTTGGTGACCGAGTCGTTGACGTTGACGGCCGGGAAGAGCAGCGTGCCGGCCTGCTGCATCTCGTAGAGCCGGTGCACGCCGGTGGTGGTCTCCTCGGTCACGCCCTTGATCGCGGCCGCGATCCGGGTCCACCGGCCGCCGTCCTCGGCGAGTGAGCGCTGCAGCACACCCAGCACCACCGCGAACTCCTCCGAGTCGGCGGTCTCCGGCGCCGGCGCCGCACCCGCGGCCTCGTATTCGGCACCCTTGTGCACCAGCATCGTGGCGTCGCCGCCGTCGTCGAGGATCATGTTGGGGCCGTGGCCGTCCGGCCAGAGCAGCACCTGCTCGGTGCACCACCAGTATTCCTCGAGCGACTCACCCTTCCAGGCGTAGACCGGCACGCCGGCCGGCGCCTCGGGCGTGCCGTCCGGGCCGACCACGATCGCCGCGGCCGCGTGGTCCTGGGTCGAGAAGATGTTGCAACTGGCCCAGCGCACCTGCGCGCCGAGCGCGACCAGCGTCTCGATCAGCACGGCCGTCTGGATTGTCATGTGCAGGGAGCCGGTGATGCGCGCGCCGCGCAGCGGCTTGCTCGCCGCATATTCGGCGCGGATCGCCATCAGGCCGGGCATCTCGTGCTCGGCGAGTTGGATCTCCTTGCGACCGAAGGCGGACAGCGACAGGTCGGCCACCTTGTAGTCGCCGTCGGCGACGGTCTGGGCCCGGCCGGCCTGGTCCGTGCGCGGTGGCAACGTGCTCGTCATGAGTTCTCCTGAGTCTGAAGTGCCGTCCGCGCTAGATTACGCGCCGGCTACGACAGACCCACTTCAGGCAGGCTCGAGATAGCGCACGGGGCGGTGGGATCTCTCCCACCGCCCCGTGCTTCCCCCCGGTTTGGTTTCCCCGCAGCGGCTTCGCGCTTTCGCGGCGATCACCTTGCGTGCTTAGAACATTACTCCACGTTGCCGGACGTGTCCAGCAAAAGGGACATTCCGGATTGAAATTGTGTCGCTCAGGCCCGGGACGAAGCCTGGTAGACCTCGCCGTGGCCGCTCACCACGAGCTCGGGACGTCCCGCCGGAGCGAAGGCCGCCTGTCCGCCAGACAGCACAACAGGAGAAACGCCGTCGTCGACACGCACCGACCCGCGCAGGCACAGCGCGACCCGCGGACCGGCACCGGGAAGGGTGACCGCCGGCGTGTCGCCGCCGACCCGGGCCCGGTGCAGCGCGAAGTCGTCGACCGGCACCGGCCAGGTCACCAGCCCCGGGCCGAGGATCTCCGGGCGTCGCACCGGGTCGGTCAGCACCTCGAACCGCACGACCCGCAGCAGCTCCGCGACGTCGATCCGCTTCGGGGTGAGCCCGCCCCGGAGCACGTTGTCGGACGCCGCCATGATCTCCACGCCGATGCCCCGAAGGTAGGCATGCAGGTTGCCGGCCGGCATGAACACCGCCTCGCCCGGCACCAGGTGCACCCGGTTGAGCAGCATCGCGACGATGACGCCGAGGTCACCCGGATAGCTGGCGGCGAGCTCCACGGCCAGCGCGTAGGACGGCTCCTCGTCAACCCGCGGCTCGCACGCGGCCACCACTTCGGCGCTCAGCGCGGCGCGCTCGCCGGGCGGGGTCGCGAGCAGGCTGTGCACGCCCTCGCGCAGCGCCGTCGGCGCGTCGAGCTGCCGCAGCGCGTCGATCGTGGACTTCAGCCGCGGCACGCCGAGCGCGGCGAGCGCGGCCGCCGACTCGACCGGGTCGCGGAAGCCGCAGAGCGCGTCGAACTCGGCCACCGCGACGAGCAGTTCGGGCTTGTGCCAGGCGTCGACGTAGTTGCGGTCGGCGTCGGCGAACCCCTCCTCGGCCGCGTATCCCGCCCGCGCCTGCTCCAGGTCCGGGTGCGCCTGCAGCGAGAGCGGCTGGGCGGCCGCCAGCACCTTCATGAGAAACGGCAGCCGCGGACCGAAGCGTTCGACGCTTGCCGCGCCGAGGATCCCGCGCGGGTCGTCGTCGATGGCGTCGCTGAGCGAGCCACCGCGCAGCGCGAAGCGCGACGGGCTGGCCGGATGGGCACCCAGCCACAGCTCCGCCTCCGGGTCCTCGGTCGGCGTCGGCCGGCCCTGCAGCACGGCGATGGCCGTGTGCGAACCCCACGCGTACTTGCGGATCGGACTGTCGAGCAGTTCCACCGGTCTATCCCCCCGTTTGCACCGCGCCCACCGCACCGGTTGCGCCGGCGGCGAGGCCGCCTTGCTCTGCCTTGCCGGACTCGTAGATGTCCGGCTCGAGATAGATGACCTTGGCGATCGGCACCGCGCTGCGGATGCGCGCCTCGGCGGCGTCGATGCCCTGGGCGACCTCTTCGGCCGTCTCGTCCTGGCGCACCGCGATCTTCGCGGCCACGAGCAGCTCCTCCGGGCCCAGGTGGACGGTGCGCATGTGGATGACGCACTCCACCTCGGGACCGTCGACAATCGCGTCCTCGATCGCCTGGATCTGCTCGCCGGTCGCGGACTCGCCGATCAGCAGGCTCTTCATCTCCACGGCCAGCACGATGGCCACCGCGATCAGCAGGATCGCGATCGCCGCCGTGCCGACGGCGTCCCAGACGCCGTTGTCCGTGATCAGCGTCATGCCGACGCCGAAGAGCGCGAAGACGAGGCCGATCAGCGCGGCGAAGTCCTCGAGCAGGATCACCGGCAGCTCGGGGACCCGCGCCCGGCGGATGAAGCCGATCCACGACGCGTTGTTGCGGATCTTGTTGGTCTCCATGATCGCGGTACGGAAGGAGAACGACTCCAGCCCGATCGCCACCACCAGGACCAGTATCGGCACCCACTTCCAGCTCTCGATGGGCTCCGGGTGGGCGAACTTGTGCCAAGCCTCGTAGGCGGCGAACACTCCACCGACGAAGAAGAGGACGACCGAGACGATGAACGCGTAGATATACCGCTCGCGCCCGTAGCCGAACGGATGCCGCGCGGTCGCCTCCCGGGTCGAGCGCCGGCCGCCGATCAGCAGCAGCACCTGGTTGCCGGAGTCGGCGACCGAGTGGATCGCCTCGGCCAGCATCGACGACGACTGGGTCAGCGCGAACGCGACGAACTTGGTGACGGCGATGCCGAGGTTGGCCCCGAGCGCCGCGACGACGGCCCTGGTGCCGCCTTCGGTGCTCATGTCTGCCTCATGGACTGACCAGATCCTTCATCTCGGAGATCGCGGGCACCGCCATCGGGTCCAAGCCGTGGGCCAGGCCCAGGTAGATCGACGCGAAGTCGGGCACCGCGACAAGTGACGCCAATCGTTCCAGAGCCGAGCCGCCCTCCGCTGTCAGCAGGCTCACTCGCACGCCACGGCGCTCGGCCAGCTTCTGCACCGCCTCGGCCCGCCGGTCCTCGACCGCGGCCGGCTCGCCGTCGGCCGCCTCCTCCTCACCGGCCAGCCCGCCGTCGCGGAGGAGGACGAGGCGCAGCCGCATCGGCTCCTGGTCCCGCTCGCCCGGGTCGGCGAAGATGTCCCGCTCCGCCTCGGCCAGTCCGCCGTATACGCCGTCGAGCAGGCCGACCCGGCCCCGCCCGGCCTCACCGAGCGCACCGGCGACAACCGGGTAGCGCGCGTTGGCGGCGAGCGTGTCACCGAAACGGCGCGCCGCGACCGTGGCCAGCGGCGACGAGCCCCAGACGACCGGGATCGAGTGGGCCAGATCGAGCGCCAGGCTCTTGCCCGGGTTGACGAACGACTCGGGTCGGTGCGGCAGCGCTCGGCGTCGGCGTCCAGCCGGGTCGCGGTCTCGGCGAAGTCGGCCTCGTTGACCTTGACCAGGCCGAGCGCTCGGCCGGCCAGCAGGACCGGCACGGTCAGCGCCCAGATGCTGGCCCGGGCCGGAGCCCGCCTGGGTACCGGGATGAACGGCGCGCGGGCCCGCTCGGCGAGCGCCTGCAACTCGGTGTCGGGGGCACCGATCGCGACCAGCCGGGCCCCGCGCCGCACCGCCGCCTCGGCGGCCGCCAGGGCCTCCGGCGACGCGGCCGGAGGCGGAGACCGCGATCACCACGTCCGCGGCGCCGACCCAGCCGGGAATGCCGGCGCTGCGGTGCGAGAGCACCGGCACCGGGCAACGCGGACCGGCGACCGTCTCGAGGATGTCCCCGGTCCGGGCGGCGGTGCCGACACCGGCCACGACGACCGCGCGCGGCCGCCCCTCGTCGGCGATCGAGGCGAGGTTGGACTCCGCGGCCAGGGCCGCCGTCTCGCGGACCTGTGCGCCGGCCGACGCCGTCGCGCGCAGCATGCCCCCCGGGTCGTTGCGGTCGAGCGCGTCGGCGTCGTCGAGTAAGCGCCAGGTCGAGTTCGCGGTGACCGCGCACTCCGGCCTCGCCGTCCAGGGGGTTCACGCCTGCTCCTGCTTCGGGTCGGGCTCGACGGCCTCGTCCAGCAGCAAGACCGGGATGCCGTCGCGGATCGGGAACACGCGCCGGCACTCGGTGCAGGTCAGCGTCTGCGCGTCGGCGTCGTAGTCGAGCACCGCGTGGTGCTCGGCGGGGCAGCGCAGTATCTCCAGCAAGGCTGAGTCGACAGACACGCTTGTTCTCCTCTTCCTCAGATCACGCTCGGGTCACGCTCGGATCAGGCTCAGCAGCTCGTCGCGCAGTGCCACCATCCGCTCGGCGGTCAGCGCCTCAACGTTAAGCCGCAGCAGTGGCTCGGTGTTGGAGGGGCGCACGTTGATCCAGCTGCCGTCGGCGAACTCGACGGTGACCCCGTCCAGCAGGTCGATCCTCGTCACCCGCGTAGACGCCTCTTGACCTCGTCCAGCTTCGCGCGCGGGTCGGCGACCGTGCGAGTTGATCTCACCGGAATCGACGTAGCGGCTCGTACTCCCTGACCAGCGCGGACAGCGGGCGGCCCTGCTCGCCGAGCGCGGCCAGGACGTGCATCGCGGCGAGCATGCCGGTGTCGGCGCCCCAGAAGTCCTTGAAGTAGTAGTGCGCGGAGTGCTCGCCGCCGAAGACCGCGCCGGTGCGCGCCATCTCTGCCTTGATGAACGAGTGACCGACCCGGCGTACGGATCGGGCACGCCGCCGTGCTCGAGCACGATCTCCGGGACCGCGTGCGAGGTGATCAGGTTGTGGATGATCGACGCGCCCGGGCGCCTTGGCCAGCTCCCGGACGGCCACCAGCGCGGTGATCGCCGAGGGCGAGACCGGCCGCACCGCGCTCGTCGACCACGAAGCACCGGTCGGCGTCGCCGTCGAACGCGAGCCCGATGTCGGCGCCGTGCTCCGGACCGCCCGCTGGAGGTCGACGAGGTTGGCCGGCTCCAGCGGGTTGGCCTCGTGGTTGGGGAAGGTGCCGTCCAGCTCGAAGTACAGCGGGATGATCTTCAGCGGCAGGGACAGATCGGCGCCGAGCACGGCGGGCACGGTGTAGCCGCCCATCCCGTTGCCGGCGTCGACCACCACGTTCAGCGGCCGGATGTCGCGCAGGTCGACCAGCCGCGCGCAGGTAGGCCGCGTAGGCGCTGAGCAGGTCACGCTGCTCGACCGCGCCCGTCGGCCCCGATGCGGGTGGCGTCTTGCCGTCGAGGATCGCCTGGGCGCGCTCCCGGATCTCCGCCAGCCCGGTGTCCTGCCCGATCGGCTTGGCGCCGCGCGCGGCACAGCTTGATCCCGTTGTACTGCGCGGGATTGTGGCTCGCGGTGAACATCGCGCCGGGCAGGTCGAGCGAACCGGACGCGAAGTAGAGCAGGTCGGTCGAGCCGAGGCCGGCCTCGATGACGTCGGCGCCCTCAGATCTTGCGCCGGTGGCGAACGCGGTGGCCAGGGCCGGGCCCGACTCGCGCATGTCGTGAGCGGTCACCACGCGGTCGGCGGTCTCGCCGGAGCCGCGCAGCGTCTGCACGAAGGCTCGGCCGATCGCCTCGGCGACCGCCTCGTTGAGCTGGTCGGGCACGGTTCCCCGGACGTCGTAGGCCTTGACGATGCGACTGAGATCGGACACGCCTGGACACTCCCTACGTCGGGCACGAACTTCCACAACCGAGCCTAATCGGTGATCAATGCCGAGATGTGCCGGATACGCGAGCGCGGTACACCACCAAATGTCACAGCGGTGTGGTACCCAATGGCGCATGGCTGAGCAGAGCGACTCCAGCGATGGGACCCTCCGCGCGATCATCGCGGCGCTGGGCGCCAACCTCGGCATCGCGCTCAGCAAGTTCGTGGCGTTCTTCTTCACCGGGTCGTCGTCGATGCTCGCCGAGGCGGTCCACTCGGTCGCCGACACCAGCAACCAGGTGCTGCTGCTGATCGGCGGCCGGCGCTCGCGCCAAGAGCCGACCCAGCTGCACCCGTTCGGCTACGGCCGCTTGCGTTACCTCTACGCGTTCCTGGTCTCCGTGGTGATCTTCCTGGTGGGCGGGGTGTTCGCCCTCTACGAGGGCTACGGGAAGCTACGCGATCCGCACCAGATCGAAGAGCCGATCTGGGCGTTCGGGGTGCTGTTCATCGCGATCGGGCTCGAGTCATTCTCGCTGCGGACCGCGGTGCGCGAGTCTGACCCGTCCCGCCGCGGCGCCTCCTGGCTGTCGTTCATCAAACGCACCAAGATCCCGGAGCTGCCGGTCGTGCTGCTCGAGGACCTCGGTGCCCTCGTCGGACTGGCGTTCGCGCTCATCGGCATCACGCTCGCGGTGATCACCGGCAACGGACGCTGGGACGCCATCGGGACGCTCGCGATCGGGTTGCTGCTGGTCGCCATCTCCCTCGTGCTCGCGACCGGCATGCGCAGCCTCCTGATCGGCGAGTCGGCCGACGCCCACGTGATCGCCGAGATCGAGCAGGCGATGGTCGCCGAGCCGATCGTCGAGTGCGTGATCCACCTGCGAACCATGCACCTCGGCCCGGATCAGCTGCTCGTCGCGGCCAAGGTGGCGGTCCCGGCCGATATTCATATGCGCGAGGTCGCCAAGGCGATCGACAGCGCCGAGGCGCGGGTGCGGGCGTGCGTGTCGCTGGAGTGCCTGATCTTCATCGAGCCCGACCTCCTGGACCCGGCCCGGCTGCCCGCCGACAACACGCCGTAATCATTGGTCGTCAAGGCTCAGAGATCGAGGCCGGTCAGGACCATGACGCGGGGCTCGGTGTAGTCCTCCATGGCGCTGCGCAGGCCCTCGCGGCCGACGCCGCTGCCCTTGACGCCGCCGTACGGCATCTGGTCGGCGCGGTAGCTCGGGACGTCGCCGACGATCACGCCGCCGACCTCGAGCTCGCGGTGCGCCCGGAAGGCCGGTCTGCAGGTCGCGGGTGAAGACGCCGGCCTGCAGCCCGTAGGCGAGTCGTTGACGGCGGCGAACGCCGTCGTCGTCGGACGTCGACCGGCGTCGAGCACCAGCACCGGCCCGAAGACCTCCTCGTCGACGACCTTGGCGTCGGCCGGGCACGTCGGCGAGCACGGTCGGCGGGTACGACGGCGCCGTCGCCGGACCGCCGCCGGCGAGCAGCGTGGCGCCGGCGGCGACGCGCCTCGCTCCACCCAGGTCTCCACCCGCTTGGCGGCGTCCTCGGTGATCATCGGGCCGACGTCGGTCGGCTCGTCGGTCGGGTCGCCGGTGCGCAGCGCCTCGACCGCGGCGACCAGCCGTGTCGGCGAAGCCGTCGTAGAGCGCCGTCGTGCGACGATACACCCGCTGCACCGCGATGCAGCACTGCCCGGCCTGGTAGTTGGAGAACGTCGCGATGCGGGTCGCGGCCCAGTCCAGGTCGGCGTCGGAGGTCCAGTCCGCGCAGACCACGGCCGCCGCGTTGCCGCCGAGCTCCAGCGTGACGTGCTTGTCGCGGCACGGCGTCCGGATCTGCGCGCCGACCGGGCCGGAGCCGGTGAACGAGACCACCGGCAGCCGCGGGTCGGCGACCAGCGCGCCGGCGCCGGTCGTTCGGCACGGCAGCACCGAGAACATGCCCGGCGGGCAGGTCGGTCTCGGCCAGCAGCTCGCCGAGCAGCAGCGCGGACAGCGGGGTCGCCGGCGCCGGCTTGAGCACGATCGGGGCGCCGACCGCGATCGCCGGGGCGACCTTGTGCGCGACCAGGTTGAGCGGGAAGTTGAACGGCGTGATGCCCAGCACCGGCCCGCGCGGCACGCGGCGGACCAGCGCGATCCGGCCGGTCGCGGCCGGGTCGGTGTCGAGCCGCTGCAGCTCGCCGGAGAAGCGCCGGGCCTCCTCGGCCGCCCACCGGAACGTCGACACCGCGCGGCCGACCTCGGCGCGCGCCCACTTCAGCGGCTTGCCGTTCTCGGCGGTGATCAGCTCGGCGACCTCGTCGGCCCGCTCGGCGAGCCGGCGGGAGACGTGGTCGAGGGCCGCCGCCCGCGCGTGCGCGGGCAGCGCGCGCGGCCTGCTCGGCCACCGAGGCCGCCGCCGCGATCGGCCCGCTCGACCTGCTCCGGCGTGGCGAACGTGGTACGGCCGACCGGTGCGGCCGTCGTACGGGTGGTGGACGGCGATCACCGCGTCGCCGGTCTCGGGCCGACCGGCGACGTAGAACGGGGTCGCTCACGACCGGAAGCCTAGACGCGAGCAACGGTTGCACGGAAACGGTGGCTTGACGCCTTGTCGCACGACGGATTCGGTGGCGAAGATGCAGGTGGAAGCCGCTCATCCGGCTGGGAGTAGACATGAGCGAAGAGCAGTCTGCGCAACTTCGTCGACGGCGGGTACGTCGAGCCGGCCGACGGCGGCTACGCCGACCTGATCGACCCGTCGCACCGGCGAGGTCTTCGCCGCCGCGCCGGTCTCCGGCGCCGCCGACGTCGACCGGGCGATGCAGGCCGCGGCCGACGGCCTTCGAGACGCTGGCGGGACACCACGCCGGCCGAGCGGCAGCGGGCGCTGCTGAAGTTCGCCGACGCGGTCGAGGCGCGGGCCGACGAACTGGTCGACGCCGAGTGCGCAGAACACCGGCAAGCCGCGCGCGGCTGACCGCCGAGCGAGGAGCTGCCGCCGGCCATCGACCAGATCCGCTTCTTCGCCGGCGCCGCGCGGGTGCTCGAGGGCCGGTCGGCCGGGGAGTACCTGGCCGGGCACACCTCGCTACGTGCGGCGCGAGCCGATCGGCGTCGTGCGCGCAGGTCACCCCGTGGAACTACCCGCTGATGATGGCGGTCTGGAAGATCGCCCCGGCGCTCGCCGCCGGCAACACCGTCGTGCTCAAGCCGTCGGACACCACGCCGGTCACCACGCTGCTGCTCGCCGAGATCGCCGCCGAGTTCCTGCCGCCGGGCGTGTTCAACGTGGTCTGCGGCGACCGGGACACCGGCCGCGCGCTGGTCGGCGCACCCGACGCCGCGCGATGGTGTCGATCACCGGCTCGACCCGGGCCGGCATGGAGGTCGCCGCCGCGGCCGCGGCCGACCTCAAGCGCACCCACCTGGAGCTCGGCGGCAAGGCGCCGGTCGTCGTCTTCGACGACGCCGACGTGGCGGCGGCGGCCGAGGCGATCGCGGTCGCCGGCTACTTCAACGCCGGGCAGGACTGCACCGCCGCGACCCGGGTGCTGGCCGGCGCCCGGGCGTCCACGACGACTTCGTCGGCCGCGCTGACCGAGCAGGCCCGCGGCACCAGGACCGGCGCCCCGGACGACGAGGACGTCGCTCTACGGCCCGCTCAACAACGCCAACCAGCTGGCCCGGGTCGCCGGCTTCGTCGACCGGCTGCCCGACCACGCCGGCGTCCAGACCGGCGGCACGCGGGTCGGCGAGCGCGGCTACTTCTACGCGCCGACCGTGGTGTCCGGGCTGCGGCAGGACGACGAGATCATCCAGGACGAGGTCTTCGGCCCGGTCATCACCGTGCAGCGGTTCACCGACGAGGACGAGGCGGTGCGCTGGGCCAACGGCGTCGAGTACGGACTGGCGTCCTCGGTGTGGACCCGCGACCACGGCCGGGCGATGCGGATGACCCGGCGGCTGGACTTCGGCTGCGTGTGGGTCAACATGCCACATCCCGCTGGTCGCCGAGATGCCGCACGGCGGGTTCAAGCACTCCGGGCTACGGCAAGGACCTGTCGGTGTACGGGCTGGAGGACTACACCCGGATCAAGCACGTGATGCACAACATCGAGAGGCTGACGATGTCGTCGTCGAGGATCTGCACAAGCGGCGCGGCGGCGCCGTCGCCCGGGGCGTCGAGTCAGCATGCTGTCGTCCTATGTGGACCACGCGGCCGGCGGCACGCTCGACCGACGTCGACGGCCGGGAGTGGATCGACTTCGGCTCCGGCATCGCGGTGACCAGCGTCGGCAACGCCGCACCCAGGGTCGTCGAGGCGGTCCGGGACGCAGGTCGACCGGTTCACCCACACCTGCTTCATGGTCACGCCCGTACGAGTCGTACGTGGCGGTGTGCGAGCAGCTGAACGCGCTGACGCCCGGCGACGTTCGAGAAGCGCTCGGCGCTGTTCAACTCCGGCGCCGAGGCGGTCGAGAACGCCGTGAAGATCGCCCGGCACGCGACCGGGCGGACCGGCGATCGTGGTGTTCGACCACGCGTACCACGGCCGGACGAACCTGACGATGGCGCTCACCGCGAAGTCGATGCCGTACAAGCACCGGTTCGGACCGTTCGCCGGCGAGATCTACCGCATGCCGGTGTCCTACCCGTTCCGCGACGGCGGCCTGTCCGGCGCCGAGGCGGCGGCGCTCGCGCTGTCGATGGTCGAGAAGCAGGTGGGCGCCGAGAACGTCGCCGCGATGCTGGTCGAGCCGATCCAGGGCGAGGGTGGCTTCATCGTGCCGGCCCCGGGCTTCCTGCCGGCGCTGTCGCACTGGTGTCATGAGTCGGGTGCGGTGTTCATCGCGGACGAGATCCAGACCGGCTTCTGCCGCACCGGTTCGTGGTTCGCGTCCACCTTCGAAGGCGTCGAGCCCGACCTGGTCACAACCGCGAAAGGCATCGCCGGTGGACTGCCGCTCGCCGGGGTGACCGGCCGGGCGTCCATCATGGACGCCGTGCACGCCGGCGGGCTCGGTGGCACGTATGGCGGGAACCCGGTGGCCTGCGCGGCCGCGCTCGCCGCGATCGAGACGATGCGCACATTGGACCTCGCATCGGCGGCCCAGCGGATCGAGTCGGTGATGCTGCCCCGTCTGCGGGCGCTTGCGTCGCCCGCCATCGGCGACATCCGGGGGCGCGGGGCCATGCTCGCCGTCGAGTTGACGGTGCCCGACACGACCGGCCCGTTTGGCCCGACCCCGGACGCGGCGACGGCGGCGGCCGTGGCGCGCAAGGCGCACGAGGCCGGGTTGTTGCTGTTGACGTGCGGCACGTATGGCAACGTGATCCGTTTCCTTCCCCCGCTGGTGATCTCGGACGCGGAACTTGACCGTGGCCTGAGCCTCCTGGAGACCGCCTTCGCATAGCCGTTTCTACGGGCGCCACCCGCCGTCGAGAAGCGCGGCCCGCACCTGGGCCGCCACCTCGGTCTGCTTGTGCATGAGCGCCCAGCCGGGGAAGCGGAGCACTCGGTCGTCGTCGTCCGCCACCCGCCAGGCGGCGTCGATCTCGGCGCGCAGCCGCCACCGGTGCCAGTAGGCGTCGAGGTAGCGCGGCTTGCCGTCCGCGTCCGCTCGTCGCACCTGGCGATCGGGCAACGGAAGGCCGTGCCGGCGGCAGATCTTCACCAGCAGCGCCTCCGACAACGCACGGGCACCGTGGGCGGCCAGGTTGACGGTCTCGACGACCAGAGCCCGCCTCCGGCTGCGTGGCAACACCTTCAACACGTCGGCGATCTCGCCGGGCAGCACCTTGCCCTGCTGGAACGCCGCGGCGACGAACGCGCGGGCGTCGTCGTCGGTGGCCGCCCAGGCGGCGGCGTCGACCACCGCCCGCGCCATCGTGGTCTGCGGCGGCAGCGACTGGTCGAGCACGTGCGCCGTCGGCAGGACGGTGGCCCGGTGCACCTGAACGCCGCCGATCGTCGTCACCTGCCGCTCGGCCGGAATCAGCACATGGACGTCGGGCGACTCGAAGCCGCGCAGACCGAGCAGGGACGCCGCGGTGGCTCCGGCACAGACGGCACCCTTGCCGCCGTGCAGGACCGCGACCCACAGCTGCTGGCGTCTGGTTATCGGGCCACCGTGCGCGACCACCACGCCACGGCACGGCGACTGCCAGGTGCCGTCGCGCAGGTGGGTGTCGACGGTATGCCGGCCGAGCATGATGACGGCCTGCCGGCGGCTCAACACGCGATGCTGGCGGAAGAGAAGTCGCTCGATCGGCGGCGGTTCAGCGGTCACCGATCCAGTCTGCCGACGCCCGCCGCGTACGGGGAAGAAGCGGTTTTCGGCTGTGGATAACTCGCGGCGGCAGCCGGCTTGGCTCTGGCGGTTACTGGACTGCCACGGATGGCCAAGATCGCGCCCAGGCAAGACGCGGGGGGACCCGCTGGCGACACGTCACCAAGATCACATCGGCAGGCCACTACTTCCCGGAAGTTGTGGCCACCCGGGGCGTCGAGACCACGACATCCCCGAAGTAGTGGCCACCCGGGGCGTCGAGACCACGACATCCCCGAAGTAGTGGCCTCCCGGGCCCCTGAGGGCACTACTTCCCGGAGTTGTGGCATCCCGAGCGCGCGGAGGGCACTACTTCGCCGGAGTAGTGGCCTCCGCGTCCGGGGCTTGCCACCGCGGGCCTGGCAGCGGAGGCCCCCAGGGCCGGAGCGGTGTCTGGCGGGAGCGACGGTCGCGCGCTCGACGGACCCGAGCCAGCTAAGAAAGTAAGGGCTTGAACGGGTCCCAAGGATCACCGCGGCGCCGGCGGGCGATCGCGGACAGTGACTCGAGCACGATGCGGTTGCCAAGATAGGCGGTGACCTCGGCCTGGTCGTACGGCGGGGAGACCTCGACGACGTCGATCCCGACGATCGGCAGCTCGTAGCCGCAGCGGCGTACCGCGTCGAGCAGCTGGCGGGTGGTCAGGCCGCCCGGCTCGGGAGTGCCGGTGCCCGGCGCCATGCCCGGATCGACCACGTCGACATCGACGGAAAGAAATACCCCCGTGCAGTCGTCGACGGCGATCTCGAACGCCTCGCTCAGGCAATCGTCGAGGCCGCGCGCGACGACTTCGGTCATCTCGTACGAGCGCATGCGCTGCTCGGCCATCCACGCCAAGGTCGGTGGGCCGGGCCAGTAGCCACGCAGGCCGATCTGCAGGAACCGGTCGCCGCGAACCGCGCCGGACTCGATCAGGCGGCGCATCGGCTGGCCGTGGCCGTAGAGCGAGCCGTACTCCATGTCGCCGGTGTCGGCGTGCGCGTCGAAGTGCACCAGCGAGACACGCCCCCGGCCGTGGTGGCGGGCGACACCGGTCGCGTCGGGCAGGGCGATCGAGTGGTCCCCGCCCAGGATGACCGGGATGGCGCCGGCTGAGGCGACCGCGAAGACGGCCCGCTCGAGTGCGCCGAGTGAGCGCTCGACGTCGCCGGAGAACATCTCGACGTCGCCCGCGTCGAGGACGCGGAGATCCTTGAGCGCGTCGACGCGCAGCGCCAGCGAAGGCCGGGAGCCGTCGAACGGCAGATAGCACGCCTGCCGCATGGCCTGCGGGCCGAAGCGGGTGCCCGGGCGGTGGGAGGTGCCACCGTCGAACGGCGCGCCGACGATCACCACGTCGGCACCGGCGAAGGTCGAAGGTTCGCCGAGGTCACAGGGCGGGACGCCGAGAAATGTCATATCCGGCCCGTACATTGCGCCGTAGCGAGTCATGGCACCAACTTTCTCGGAAACCGCACAATTGCACCATGAACACCACGGAAACCCTTGTCAATCGAGCGACGACCTGCGATAAACGCAGGTACCAGATAGAAAACGCGAGGAGGGCACGTCATGACCACCTCCACCCCCACCGCGGCAACGCCTCCACAGAACACCGATCCGGTCAGCAAGGGCCTCAAGACCGGCGCGTTAGGCCTCATCGCCAGCATCGTGATCGGCATCGCCTCGACCGCACCCGCCTATAGCCTGGCCGCGTCCATCGGCCTCGTCTCCGCCGAGGTCGGCGTCAAGGCGCCCCTGATCATGATCCTCGCGTTCATCCCGATTCTGTTCATCTCCTTTGCCTACCGAGCGTTGAACTCCCGCATCCCCGACTGCGGGACCAACTTCACCTGGGGCGCCCGCGCGTTCGGGCCACATGTCGGCTGGATGTCCGGCTGGGGCGCGATCATCGCTCAGGTCATCGTCCTGGCCAACCTGGCACAGATCGCCGGCATCTACACGTTCATGCTCTTCGGTGCCGAGGGGCTGGCCAACAGCGTCGGCTGGGTCGCGCTGGCCGGCTCGATCTGGCTCCTCCTGATGACGTACGTCGCCTATCGCGGCATCCAGATCTCGGCCCGCCTGCAGGTCGTGCTACTCGCGCTCGAGCTGGTCGTGCTGCTGATCTTCTCGATCGTCTCACTGATCGAGGTCTACAACGGCAGCGCCGGCGACCAGGCGATCAAGCCCTCACTCGACTGGTTCAACCCGTTCAGCGGGCTGACCGGGGCCGGGCTCTCCGCCGGCGTGCTGATCGCGATCTTCGCGTACTGGGGCTGGGACACCTGCGTGTCGACCAACGAGGAGACCCAGGACTCGGCGATCACCCCGGGCCGGTCGGCCGTGATCTCCACGCTGTTGCTGGTCGTGACCTACGTGCTGGTGACCGTGGCCACCCAGGCGGTCGCCGGGGTAGGCACCGACGGCATCGGCCTCGGCAACGAGGAAAACTCGAGCGAGGCGCTGTCGCCGGTCGCCGGAGTCGTGCTGGGCAGCTTCTGGGGCAAGGCGTTGGTCCTCGCCGTGCTGTCGTCGGCCGCCGCCTCGGCGCAGACGACGATCCTGCCGGCCGCCCGGTCGTCGCTCGCGATGGCGGCCAACAAGGCGCTGCCGCGGCGCTTCGCCGACGTGCACCCGCGCTTCCAGACACCGAGCTTCTCCACCTGGACCATGGGCGTGGTCGCGATCATCTTCTACGCGGCCCTGTCGTTCATCAACGACGGCGCCTACCTCGGCGACCTCATCCTCTGCCTCGGGTTCCTCATCGCCTGGTACTACGGGATCACCGGATTCGCCTCCGTCTGGTTCTTCCGGCGGGAACTCGGCCGCAGCTTCAGCGACCTGCTGTTGAAGGGCATCCTCCCGCTGCTCGGCGGGCTGATGCTGCTCGCCGCGTTCATCAAGAGCGCCTACGACCTCTACACCGGCGAGTCGTCGACGACGATCTTCGGCGTCGCCGGGGCCTTCGTCCTCGGCATCGGATCGCTGGTGCTCGGCGTCATCCTGATGGTGATCTACAACGTGCTGCGGCCGGCCTACTTCCGTGGCGAGGTCGTTCCGGGAGCCGACGTCGAGATCCACGAGGAAACATCAGCGTCGGGGGCGCGGCATCGAGAGGACGGCACGTCAGGCAGGAATCCGTAGACACTGCTGGGTGAACCAACGGATTCAATTGCCATTGGTACACCCGTGCGCGAGAATCAGCACGTGACCGAGCCACTCCTCGACGACGTCAACAAACGGATCATCGAGCAGTTGCAGCGCGACGGCCGGATGTCCTACGCGGCGTTGGCGAAGGTGGTCGGTCTGTCCGAGGCGGCGGTGCGCCAGCGCGTGCAGCGCCTCCTGGACACCGACGTCATGCAGATCGTGGCGGTCACCGACCCGCTCACCCTCGGCTTCGCGCGGCAGGCCATGATCGGCCTTCGCGTCGAGGGGGACATGCGACCGGTGGCCGCCGCGTTGGCCGAGATTCCAGAGGTCGACTACGTCGTGATCTGCGCGGGAGGCTACGACCTGCTCGCCGAGCTGGTGTGCACCGACGACGACCACCTGCTGAAGCTGCTCAACGACGTGATCCGGGCGATACCCGGGGTCAGCACGACCGAGACGTTCGTCTATCTGAAGCTCGCCAAGCAGACCTATGCGTGGGGGACCCGATGAGCGACCACCAGCCAGCCGACGCGACCATGTTGTCCGCCGCCGCCCGAGACCATCTCTGGATGCATTTCACGCGCCTGTCCGCCTACCGGGACGCGCCGGTGCCGGTGATCGTCCGGGGCGACGGACCTTACATCTACGACGCCAACGGGCGGCGCTACCTCGACGGGCTGGCCGGCCTGTTCGTCGTCCAGGTCGGCCACGGCCGGCAGGAACTCGCCGACGCGGCCGCCAAGCAGGCGAGCGAGCTCGCCTTCTTCCCGCTCTGGTCCTACGCGCACCCCAAGGCGATCGAGCTGGCCGAGCGACTGTCCGACCTCGCGCCCGGCGACCTCAACCGGGTCTTCTTCACGACCGGCGGCTCCGAGGCGGTCGAGAGCGCGTGGAAGCTCGCCCGGTCCTACTTCCGGCAGGTCGGCAAGCCGTTGAAGACCAAGGTGCTGTCCCGCTCGATCGCCTACCACGGCACCTCGATGGGCGCGCTGTCGATCACCGGCATCCCGGCCCTCAAGCAGGACTTCGAGCCGCTGATGCCCGTCGACATTCCGGGTGCCCAACACCAACTACTACCGCCGGCCCGACGAGTCGATGACCCCGGAGCAGTTCGGCCGGTGGGCCGCCGACCGCATCGCCGAGGCGATCGAGTTCGAAGGGCCCGACACGGTCGCGGCCGTCTACCTCGAGCCGGTGCAGAACGCCGGTGGCTGCTTCCCGCCGCCGCCCGGTTACTTCCAGCGGGTACGGGAGATCTGCGACCGCTACGACGTGCTGCTCGTCTCCGACGAGGTGATCTGCGCGTTCGGCCGGCTCGGTGAATACTTCGGCGCCCGCCGATACGGCTACCAGCCCGACATCATCACCGTGGCGAAGGGCCTCACCAGTGGCTACGTCCCGCTCGGGGCGATGATCGCGTCGGACGCGCCTGGCCGAGCCGTTCCTCGACGGCACCAACTGGTTCGCCCACGGCATCACCTACGGCGGGCATCCGGTCGGCGCCGCGGTCGCGCTGGCCAACCTCGACGTCTTCGAGCGCGAGGACCTCAACGGGCATGTCCGCACCCAGACCGATGTCTTCCGCGGCTACCTGGAGCGCCTCTACGACCTGCCGATCGTCGGTGACGTCCGGGGCGACGGCTTCTTCTTCGGCATCGAACTGGTGAAGGACAAGGCCACCAAGGAGACGTTCAACGACGCGGAGTCCGAGGCGCTGCTGCGCGGCTTCCTGTCCAAGGCGCTCTTCGACGCCGGCCTCTACTGCCGGGCCGACGACCGCGGCGACCCGGTGATCCAGCTCGCGCCGCCGCTGATCTGCGACGAGAGCCACTTCGTCGAGATGGAGCAGATCCTGCGCTCAGTCCTGACCGAGGCGTGGGCCCGCCTGTAGATGGGGCCCAACCCGGAGTCGTCCGCGTCGTTGCCTTCCCCCGGGGTGGCGGCGCGGACCCGTGGTGATCTCTCCGCGGCCGCGACGCCGTCGCACGGCCGCGGTACCGCGGGCGCGGCGCCGGAGCCGGCGGAGCCGGCGGAGGCGGCGCTGGAGCCGGCGGAGCCGGCGGAGGCGGCGCTTGGTCGCGCTCCTGGCATCGCCGCGGTGTCGTTCTGGCTCGGCACCGCCGGCGACCTCACGCCGCGCCCGGCGCTGCCCGGCGACCTCGACGTCGACGTGGCGATCGTCGGCGCCGGCTACACCGGCCTGTGGACCGCCTACTACCTGGCGCGCGGCCGACCCGACCTTGCGCATCGCGGTCCTCGAGGCCGAGATCGCCGGGTTCGGCGCGAGCGGCCGCAACGGCGGCTGGTGCTCGGCACTGTTCCCCAAGTCAACCGCCGCGCTCACCCGGCGGCACGGTCGCGAGGCGGCCGTCGCCCTGCACCGGGCGCTCGTGTCCACAGTGGACGAGGTCGGCCGGGTCGCCGCGGCGGAAGGCATCGACTGCGACTACGCCAAGGGCGGCACGGTGGTGCTCGCCCGCAGTCCGGTCCAGCTCGAGCGGGCCCGCGCGGTCGTTCGGGACGGACTCGATGCACACCTTGCTGAGCGCGGAGGAGGCCCGCGAGCGGTGCGGCGCCACGAACGTGCTCGGCGGGACGTACACGCCGCACTGCGCCGCGATCCACCCGGCCAAGCTGGTGCGCGGCCTGGCCCGCGCGGTCGAGGCGCGGGGCGTTCGCATCTACGAGCGATCCAGGGCCGTCCGCCTCGCCGCCGGGCGTCGTCGAGACGCCGCTCGGCACCGTGCGCGCGTCGATCGTGGTGCGCGCGACCGAGGGCTACACGGCGCGCCTGCCCGGCCTGCGCCGCAGCCTGGCGCCGGTCTACTCGCTCATGGTCGCCACCGCGCCGCTGCCGGCCGAGTTCTGGTCGGCGGCCGGCCTGGCCGCGCCGCGAGACGTTCTCCGATTTCCGCCATCTCATCGTGTACGGGCAGCGCACGGCCGACGACCGGCTCGCCTTCGGCGGGCGCGGCGCGCCGTACCACTTCGGCTCGACGGTCGACCCCAAGTACGACCTGGAGCCGCGCGTCTTCGCCGAGCTCCGGCGGGTGCTCGCCGAACTGTTCCCCGCGCTCGATCCGGTGCCGATCACCCACCAGTGGGGCGGCCCGCTCGGGCGTGCCGCCGCGACTGGAACGCCTCCGTCGGCCTCGACCGGGCCCGCGGGCTGGCCTGGGCGGGCGGCTACGTCGGCGACGGGGTGGGCACGTCCAACCTCGCCGGGCGTACCCTCGCCGACCTGATCGTCGGGGAGAACAGCGACGCTCACCACGCTGCCGTGGGTCGGCCACCGGTCGCGGCGCTGGGAGCCGGAGCCGCTGCGCTGGCTCGGCGTCAACGCGAGCCTGCGGATGATGACCTCGGCCGACGACGAGGAGGCGCGCACGGGCCGCCCATCGCGGCGGGCCGCAGTGTTCACCCGGATCCTCGGAAGTTAGCTACAGTATCGAGGTCTTCCGGGGCTGACGCCCAGGAGGTTGGCGACCTGCTCGATGATCACGTCGTGGACGAGGTCGGCCAGGTCTTCCCGGTCGGCCGCGCGGAACTCCAGCGGCCGGCGGTAGAGCACGATGCGTGGCGGCACGCCGTGGCGGCCCGGACGGCCGGGCAGCAGCCGCGCCAGCGGCACCTCACCGTCCTCGAGCACGTCGGAGTCGTAGACGTTCAGGTCCGGCGGGACATCCTCGACCGCGAACTCGACCCCGGCCAGCTCCTGCGCGAACCGCTGCTCGAGTGACTCGACGGCGTCCAGCACCAGCTCGTCGAACATCTCCGCGCGGGTGCGCGACATCGGCAACGACGCCGGAACGAGACGACCGCGCAGACCCCGGCCGTGCCGATCGCGGCCGCGCCGGCCCGGTCCGCTGCGCTGCCGATCAGGACTGCCCACAGCAGTCAGCCTACTGCCGAGAGTGCACCCCCCGCGCGTGCTCCCCGGCGGGTCGCCTATTCACGTCGAGTCGATGTCTGCGACGGCGTGTCGCGGGCCTACCGCGTGACGGCAACGGCCGATGGAGACGATACCGTTCCGCCGTGAGGTCCCCACGACGATGCTCGCGCAACGGATGTCCCCGGCAGCCCGTCGCGACGTTGACGTATGTCTACGCGGAGTCGACGGCGGTCGTCGGCCCGCTCGCGGCGTTTGCCGAGCCCCACTCGTACGACCTCTGCGAGTCCCATGCCCGCGGATTGACCGCGCCCCGGGGCTGGGATCTGGTGCGCCACGACGGTGAGTTCGGCCCTCCCCCGCCGACCAGCGACGATCTTCTGGCGCTCGCGGAGGCGGTGCGCGAAGCGGCGCGCCCGATCCCCCAACGTGAGGATCCCGACCAAGCGGCGTTCGTCGGCCGGCGCGGCCACCTCCGAGTGATTCCCCCAAATGGTTAGCGATCCAGATAGCAATCGCGCCGGTCAGGGGGCGAGCCCCTGACCGGCGCGAAATTCACGGCCTGCTAAGCAGCGCGGCGTTTGAGCTTCCGGCGCTCGCGCTCTGACAGCCCGCCCCAGATCCCGAAGCGCTCATCATGTCCGAGCGCGTATTCGAGGCAATCTCCCCGCACCTCGCAGCGCGAGCAGATGCGCTTCGCCTCGCGCGTCGAACCCCCCTTTTCAGGGAAGAATGCCTCAGGGTCCGTCTGCGAGCACAGAGCGCGTTCTTGCCACTCCGGAGCGTTACCCAGCAGGTCGGCCACGACAGGTCGGCCGTCCATCAGCGTGCCTCCTTCTTGCGCGCCGGCCGCGGAGCCGGCGCAACCCCCCACGCGGAAGGCGCATGTCCCTTTATTGCTGTACTTCGGCGCGGTGTTCCTTATGTCCCAAACGGGTGACCTTGGACCACCCGTTCGAACATCCCCCGTGAAATTACACGCGTGTAATGCGTGCGTCGTCAAGCCGAACCTGATAAATAGGCCCACACGAGCGAACATCCGCCAATGGGGCCGACGGCCCGGCGTCGTACCGTTACCGACCCAACACGTCTCGAGGTAACGGGAGACACGCCGACGAGATCGCGGCGCGCCGAAAGGACTCAGCGATTGCCGTAAACGGTCGTCCGCTGGCGCGCCGGACGGCCGGCCTTGGCGGCGATCGCTTCAAGATCCGCCACGGTACGGGCCGAGCCGTGCTCCGACCCGGCCATCCGGGAGATGGTCTCCTCCATCAGCGTGCCGCCGAGATCGTTGGCGCCTCCGTTGAGCATCGCGGCCGTACCGTCGTCGCCCAGCTTCACCCAGGAGCACTGGATGTTGGCGATCCGGCCGTGCAGCAGCACCCGGGCCATCGCGTGGACGGCGCGGTTCTCCCGCCACGTCGGCCCCGGCCGGGCGATGCCGGCCAGGTAGATCGGGGCGCTGTGGTGCACGAACGGCAGGCCGACGAACTCGGTGAACCCGCCGGTACGGTCCTGGATGTCCGCCAGTACGCGGAAGTGGCCGAGCCAGTGGCGCGGGTGGTCGACGTGCCCGTACATCATCGTGGCGCTGGACCGGATGCCCAGCTGGTGCGCCGTGGAGACCACCTCGACCCAGGTCGCCGTCGGCAACTTGCCCTTGGTCAGCACCCAGCGCACCTCGTCGTCGAGGATCTCCGCCGCGGTGCCGGGGATCGTGTCCAAGCCCGGCGTCGCGCAGGTCGGACAGCCAGTCGCGGATCGACACGCCGGCCTTCGACGCGCCGGTGACGATCTCCATCGGGCTGAACGCGTGGACGTGCATGCCCGGGACGCGCGCCTTGATCGCTCGTACCATTTCGGCATAGGCACCGACCGGCAGCTTCGGGTCGATGCCGCCCTGCATGCACACCTCGGTCGCGCCGGCCCGCCAGGCCTCCTCGGCGCGGTCGGCGACCTGCTCGACGCGAGAGCCGGTAGGCGTCCGCGTCGCGCTCGCGCTGGGCGAACGCGCAGAACCGGCAGCCGACGTAGCAGACGTTGGAGAAGTTGATGTTGCGATTCACGACGTACGTCACGTCGTCGCCGACCGTGTCGCGGCGCAGGTCGTCGGCGATACGCGCGAGCACGTCCAGCCCGGGACCGTCCACATTGAACAGTGCGAGCGCCGCGGCCTCGTGCTTGGGCTCCAGCAGCGCCGCCGGGTCGTCGGCGGCGAGGCGCAGCGCCCTCCCGCACGTCGGCGTCCAGGCCGGCGACCGGCGCCAGGTGCGGCACGCGCGCCGCGACCTCGTCCCAGTCGCCGTACACGCTGTCGAAGTCGCCCCGCCGGTCCGCCGTCCGCCCGGTCACGTCGATCGACTCGTGCAGGTCGACGCGGCCGGTATCGCCGAACCCGCCGTCCGGCTCCTGCCACGGCCGCCCCACCGCGCGAGCGTCTTCGACCGCCAGCCCCGTCGCCGGCTCCATCAGGGCGGCCACGTGCCCGATGAGACGGGTGTCGATCCACGGATCACCCTTCATGGCGTACTCGGGATAGACGGTCAACCGTTCACGCAGCGTGAATCCGGCGTTCTGGGACTGGCGCGCCAGTTCCTCGATCGCCGGCCAGGGCCGCTCGGGGTTGACGTGGTCCGGGGTCACCGGCGAGACGCCACCCCAGTCGTCGATGCCGGCCCGCAGCAGCAGCGCGTATTCGTCGTCGATGAGGTTGGGCGGCGCCTGGATGCGCGCCTTCGGCCCGAGCACGAGCCGGGCGACCGCGATGGTCGCGGCCAGGTCGTGTAGTTCGGCGTCGGGCATGCCCCGCATCGCCGTGTCCGGCTTGGCGCGGAAGTTCTGGACGATGACCTCTTGAATGTGCCCGTACTCGCGGGAGACCTTGCGGATGGCGAACAACGACTCGGCGCGCTCGTCGAGGTTCTCGCCGATGCCGATGAGGATGCCGGTGGTGAACGGCACGCCGACGCGGCCGGCGTCTTCCAGCACGCGCAGCCGGACCGCGGGCTCCTTGTCGGGCGAGGCGTAGTGCGGGCCGCCCGGCTCCGACCACAGGCGGGTGGCGGTGGTCTCCAGCATCATGCCCATGCTCGGCGCGACCGGCTTGAGCCGCTGCAGGTCCGACCAGGACAGCACGCCCGGGTTGAGGTGCGGCAGGAGACCGGTCTGCTCCAGCACGGCCATCGCGCAGGCGCGCAGATAGTCCAATGTGGAGTCGTACCCGCGCTGGTCCAGCCAGCGCTTCGCCTGCGGCCACCGCTCCTCGGGGCGGTCGCCGAGCGTGAACAGCGCCTCCTTGCAGCCCTGGGCCGCACCCTCACGCGCGATGGCGAGGACCTCGTCAAGCTCGAGGTATTCCGCCGGCAGGCGACTCGGCACGGTCGCGAACGTGCAGTAGTGACACCGGTCCCGGCACAGCCGGGTCAGCGGTATGAAGACCTTCTTCGAAAAGGTGACGATCCCCGGTCGGCCGGCGTCCGCCAACCCGGCGTCGCGGACGGCTCCGGCCACGGCGAGCAGGCCGTCGAGCGAGGCGCCGCGAGCGGTAAGGAGCACGGCCGCTTCGGCCACGTCCAGCGAACGGCCGTCAGCCGCGCGCCGGAGCGCGCGCCGCATCGCGTTGGTCGGGGCGTCGGCGGTGGATCGTGTGTCTTCAGAAGTCACGCGTTGAAGCGTATGCCGCGCCTTACCGCATGAACATCACCGGCGTCCCGCTGCGCGGGACGCCGGTGCGGGAACGGTCAGCCGCCGAACCGCTGAGTGGGCTCGTCCGACCCGTCTGAGCTGCTCGTTTGCTGGTTGGGCCGCTGCGGCTGGATGACCATTGTGCGCTGCGCCTCCTCATCGGAGTCCAGCGAGTCGGAGCCCGTTTGGGCGGTCGTACCCGCCGGCGCGACCCAACTCGGGGTCAGCTGGACCCCGGGCGCCAGGACGGTCGGCTCGTCGCCGGTGGCCGTCGACGGCTGATCGGTCGGCTGATCGGCTCCCTGGGCGGTCGCGGCGGTCGGCTCGTCGCCGGTTGCCGTCGGCGGCTGATCGGCCGGCTGATCGCCTCCCTGGGCGGTCGCGGCGGTCGGCTCGTCGTCGCTGCCCTGGCCGCCACCGGTCTGTGCCCCTTGCTGCTCCTCGGACGGCGCTGGTGCCTGTGCTTGGGGTTCGGCGTCGGCCGGTTCTTGGGTTCCGGGGTCGGCCGGTTCTTGGGGTCCGGCTTGGGTCGGTGCCGCCGAGATGCCCGATTGCGCCGCGTCGTCGGCCTCCGGGGCGGCCGACACGCCGGAGACGGCCGTGGCGTCATCGTCGCCGCCCGTGTCCATGGTCGTGCCGGTTGCCGCTGCGGCGGACGTGACCGGCGTGAACTTCGTCGTCGCGTCGTCGTCGGGGTGGTACGCCGCGGTGGCTTCGTCGACCGGCAAGCCGGTCACAGACGTGGCCGGCGTGTCGGCCGAGCCGGTGGAGGACGAGACGGCAAGGCTGTCCGCCGAGGCGGCCGGTGTGTCGACTTGGCTGTCGGTGGCCGCGGAGGTGCCACCCACCGGGTAGCCGCCGTCCGTAGAGGGGGCCGGGTAGCCGCCGTCCATGGCGCTCGCCGGGTAGCCGGCGTCGGAGGCGTTTGCCGGGTAGCCGGCACCGGAGGCATTCGCCGGGTAGCCGGCGTCGGAGGCGTTTGCCGGGTAGCCGGCACCGGAGGCATTCGCCGGGTAGCCGGCGTCCGAGGCACTTGCCGGGTAGCCGGCATCGGAGGCATTCGCCGGGTAGCCGGTCGCTGCGGCGTCCGACCGCGGGGCGCTGGCCGGATAGGCGGTCGGGGCGGAGCCCGTGCTGGCGTCCGTCGGTGGCGGGCTGGCCGGATACGCAGCCGGAGCGCTCGTGCTGCCGTCCGACGGCGGCGCACCGGCAGGAGCACCGCTGGTCGGGTAGGCCGACACCGGCCGGTTGGTCGCTCCGAACGGGTGCGCCGGCGCCGGCGTGGTGGGCGCCGAGGCCACCGGCGGGCCCGACGTCACCGGCGGCGCCGAGGTCACCGGCGGCGCGGACGTCACCGGCGGGGTCGACGTCGGCGTCGCGTACGAGGCGAACGGCGAGCTGAGCTCCGGAGCGCCCGAGGTCGGCGCGGTCGGCGGCGGCGTCACCGGCACCGCCTGCATCGGCGGTACGCCCGGCTGACCGGACGTGACCGGGCTGAACTGTGTCGTCGGCGGCTCGACCGCGCCGGAGCCAGGCGATCCGAACGAACCCGACGACGGCGGCGCGAACGTCCCAGACGGCGGGGCCGAGGTCGGCGGCGCGAACGACCCGGACGGCGGGGCCGAGGTCGGCACGAACGACCCGGACGGCGGAGCCGAGGTCGGCGGAACGAAGACCGTCGGCGACCCACCCGGCGGCACGGGCGCACCCGGCGCGGACGGGGTGGCATAGCTCGCGGGCGCGGCGGGCGCGCCCGGCCCGACCGGCTGGGTCGGACCGCTGGGAGCACCCGGCCCACCCGGCTGAGGCGGCCCGCCAGGGATGCCCGGCTGCACCGGGTATCCACCCTGATGGGCCGGCGCGCCGAAGGTCGTTCCCGGCGCCGGGCCGAACGTGGTGGGCGGCGCCGGCGCCCCGTACGCGGTGGGCTGCGCCTGCGCGCCGTACGCGGTTGGCTGCGCTGGCGCGCCGTAGGCGGTCGGCTGCGACGGTGCGCCGGGACCGGCCGGCTGGGCCAGTGCGCCGGGGACCGACGGCGTGGCCGGGAAGCCCGACGTGGGCGGGGCGAAGCCACCGGGACGCTGCGGCTGGCCCGGCTGCGGGTAGGGCTGCTGCTGCCCGTACTGGCCCGGTTGGACCGACGGGATGACCGTGGTGGCCGCGCCGGGCGAGCCGACGGCCGGGGCGCCCGGGTGCGTGGGCTGCCCGTACTGGTGAGGCTGCGCAGGCTGGCCGTAGCCGGGGTAAGGCTGGCCGGGCTGACCGTAGACGCCCGGCTGGCCGTAGACGCCTGGCTGCGCTACCGGCTTCGGCGTCGAGAACAGACCGAGGAACACCCGCAGTACGAGGAATCCGCCGACGCCCAGCAGCGCCAGCAGCGCCAACTGGGTGAGCAGCGTGGTGAGCGCGCCGATGGCGGTACCGGCCGAGTCGCTGGAGATGTTGCTGACGAACGAGAGAATCAGCGTGATCACACCGAACAGCGCGGCGACGCCGTACTCGATCAAGGCGATCAGCGTG
This sequence comes from uncultured Actinomycetota bacterium, assembly GCA_963816625.1. Lineage (GTDB taxonomy): Bacteria > Actinomycetota > Actinomycetes > Mycobacteriales > Micromonosporaceae > Dactylosporangium. Next base: position 475,302 of record CAWFLC010000001.1, read on the forward strand.
ATCACCCGGGCCGACGGCACGACCGGTGTGATGTGCGTCGCGATGAGAACCGCCACGAACGGGGCGACGATGGTCACCAGCCCGACAAAGTCGCCGAAGGCGGCGCCACCTCGATCGACGATGGAGTTGGCGCCGAAGTCGCTGGTGCGAAGCAGCAGGTCGATGATGCCGACCAGGAAAAACACCGCCACGACGCCGAGCAGCACGAAAGCCGCGAGCTGGCGGTAGGGCGAGGTGAACTGGGCAGCTTTCTTGCCCTCGGCCGCGGCCGCCGGCGGCTGATCGGTGGGTTGGGTGCTCACGGGCTCCCCCAAGAATGCGGTGTGTCCGGTCGACCGCGAGCCTAGTCTCTGGGCGCGACTCCCGCGTATGAGCCTGGGCGACCCGCCCATGCGGTCTTGTCATACCCGTGAGAGAGGATGGTCGGCATGCGGATCGTGGTCCTCGCCGGCGGCATCGGTGGCGCGCGCTTCCTTCTCGGCGTCCGGGCGGTCGCCCGGGAGGCCGGCGGTGACGTGACGGCCATCGTCAACGTCGGCGACGACGTCACCGTGCACGGGTTGCGCGTCTGTCCCGATCTCGACAGCGTCATGTATACGTTGGGCGGCGGTGCCGACCCCGAGCGCGGCTGGGGACGGGTCGGCGAGACCTGGACGGTCAAGGAGGAGCTGGCGGCCTACGGCGCCGAGCCCACCTGGTTCGGCCTCGGGGACAAGGATGTGGCCACCCACCTGGTCCGCACCCGGCTGCTCAACCAGGGCCAGTCCCTCACCGCGGTGACCGATACGCTCTGCGAGCGGTGGAAGCCAGGCGTGCGGCTCCTGCCGGCCACCGACGACCAGCTCGAGACCCACGCGGTCGCGGAGGTCGACGGCGAGACCCGCGCGCTGCATTTCCAGGAGTGGTGGATCCGCTACCGCGCCGACGTTCCGACCAAACGCTTCGTGATGGTCGGGGCCGACTCGGCCAGGGCCTCCGACGCGGTCCGGACCGCGCTGGACGAGGCCGACATCGTGCTCGTCGCGCCGAGCAACCCGGTGGTCAGCATCGGCCCGATCATCGCCGTGCCCGACCTGCGCGCCCGGCTGGTCGAAGGCAAGGCGCCGGTGGTCGGCGTCTCCCCCATCATCGGCGGCGCACCGGTGCGCGGGATGGCCGACCGATGCCTCGCGATCGCCGGCGTCGAATGCACCGCGGCCGGTGTGGGCGGCCTGCTCGGCTCCCGAGCCGAGGGCGGCATCCTCGATGGCTGGCTGGTCGACGAGGTCGACGCGGGCGCCACGGTCCCCGGAGCCGAGGTCCGCCATCGTCCACTGTGGATGTCCGACGAGGCCGCGACGGCGGACATCGTGCGTGCCGCCCTCGCACTGGGCGGCCTGCGGTGACGCCGCCGAGCGCGCCCCGCTTCGAGGTCATCGCCGTCACCGGCATCGGCGACGTGCAGCCCGGCGACGACCTCGCCGCGCTCATCACCTCGGCCGCACCCTGGCTGGCCGACGGGGACGTCCTGGTCGTCACCAGCAAGATCGTCAGCAAGTCCGAGGGTCAACTGATCGACATCCCGCGCCACGGCGCCGAGCGCGAGGCCGCCCGCGAGACCGCCGTCGCCGCCGAGACCGCCCGCCCGGTCGCCCGCCGCGGGCCGGTGCGCATCGTGCAGACCCACCACGGCCTTGTGATGGCGTCCGCGGGCATCGACGAGTCCAATGTGGACCCGTCGCGGCTGGTGTTGCTGCCCAAGGATCCCGACGCGTCGGCGCGCGCGCTGCGGGCCACACTCCGCCAGCGGCACGGCCTCGACGTCGCCGTCGTCATCACCGACACCATGGGCCGGCCCTGGCGCCTCGGCCTGACCGACACCGCGATCGGCGCGGCCGGGATCGACGCGCTGACCGACTACCGCGGGAAGTTCGACGCCTACGGCAACGAGCTGAGCGTCACCCAGATGGCCGTCGTCGACGAGTTGGCCGCCGCCGGTGAGCTCGTCAAAGGCAAGAGCGACCAGGTCCCCGTCGCCGTCGTGCGCGGCATTCCCGGCCGCGCCGACCGAGCCGACGGAGCGGGAGCCGCCGTGCTCATCCGCCGGGCCGATGAAGACCTTTTCTCTCTCGGTACGGCGGAAGCCCGGTCACTCGGCCTCCGCGAGGCGTCGACGCTGACCGACACCAAGACGTTCACCGCCGGCCAGGTCATCCTCGGCTGGACCCCGTTCCCGCGGGTGCCGGAGGGTGCCGTCGAGCTGCCCGAACACACCGGCGCCGCGCTGGCGCTCTTCGCGCCGGGCGGGGATCCGCTCACGATCGCCCAGACCGGCGCCGAGATTCATCGCCTGCGCGCCACGCTGGCCGCCGACGGCTACGCGTCCGCGTGGCTCGACGTCGACGCGAGCGGCGCGGTGCCACTGCCGCCCGGCGCCGTGCCCCTCGGCGTGCTCGCGATCGGCCACCCATGACGCCGCACGCAGGGCTCCGAACGATCGCGACGCGGCGCCCCACCGCGGCGCGACGCGGGACGCAGCAAGGCACCGCCACGCGACGCGGGACGCGGCACGGCACCACGACGCGGCACGGCACCACGACGCGGCAAGGCCTGATGACGCTGCACGCCGACCCGTCGCAGACCTGCGAGGCCGCATGACACTGCACGAGGACGCTCTGCGGACGTTGCGCGGCTGCCCCGGCGATGCCACCCGGGAGCGGTTCCTCGAGCTGCTCGAGCGAGGGCCGGACACCCTTTGGCGCGAGCACAAGGGCGCTCACCTGACCGCGAGCGCGCTCGTGGTCGACGCCACGGGCGAGAAGGTCCTGCTCTGCCTGCACGGCCGGATCGGGCGGTGGGTGCAGCTCGGCGGCCATTGCGAGCCCGGCGATCAGACGGTCGCCGCGGCCGCGCTCCGCGAGGCGACCGAAGAGTCCGGGATCGCCGGCCTGGCGCTCGGCCCGACGCCGATCCACCTCGACATCCACCCGGTCGTCTGCTCGGGCGGCCCGTCACTGCACTATGACGTGCGCTTCGCGGCCTTCGCACCGATCGGTGCCGTCGAGACGGTCAGCGAGGAGTCGGCAGCGCTCAGCTGGTTCGCGCCCGACGCGCTGCCCGAGCCTCTCGCGCATGGCGTCATGCCACTGCTCGCCCCCGCCCTCCGCGCCGCCCGAGCAACAGCACCCGGCCGATAGCCACCCGCCGCCGGTCCCCGCGTACCGATCGCACCACTTCCCGAAGCATCGGTTCACGTGGTGGAGTCGGTCGAGGGCGTGGAGATCGTGACCAGAGTGCTCGGCCCGGCGATTCCGACGGCACGTGCCCGCGCCAGCCCAGCGGGTCGACGCCCGGCGGTGACGGTGGTCGATCTGCCCCAGCAGCCGCAGACGGTGGTCGATCTGCCGACATATCGTCGGCGTGTCGCGGGGGTGCATCGACCACCGTCATGGCCGCGGCATCGACGGTGTCCACTACGCCCCCGGACGGTCCCACCCGCTCGCGGCGCACCCGCCCACCGGCAATTCCAGGTCGGGCAGGGAACGATGTCCCCGCGCATCGTCGCCGACGTCGCAGCATGGATCATGAGCTGGCCGGCTGGTCAGCGGCCGCCGCCAGCCGCCGTCGTCGGGTCTCACGGGGGTGGTTGGTCGACCACCGTCGATGCCGCCGCCGAGACGGTGGTCGATGCACCCCCGCGACACGCCGACGCGATGTCGGCAGATCGACCACCGTCTGGGGCCAACAGGGCAGATCGACCACCGTTGATGCTCTGCGGGGCAGATCGAACACCGTCATCGAGCAACCCGCGTGAACAGCCACCTTCGGGGAAACAGTGCCTCCCCCGTCACGCCAAGGCCACTACTTCCGGCAAACTGTGGCCTCACCACCGCGCCGAGGGCACTACTTCCGGGGAATAGTGGCCTCCCACGACGTCGAGGGCACTACTTCCGGCAAACAGTGGCCTCCCACCACCGCGCCGAGGCATTACTTCCGGGGAATAGTGGCCTCCCACCGCACCGAGGGCACTACTTCCGGGGAATAGTGGCCTCCCACCGCACCGAGGGCACTACTTCCGGGGAATAGTGGCCTCCCACGACTCCGAGGGCACTACTTCCGGCGAAGTAGTGGCCTCCCACGACGCCGAGGGCACTACTTCCGGGGAATAGTGGCCTCACCACCACTCCGAGGGCACTCCTTGCGGGAAGTGGTGGTCCTCAGCGCTGAGGGCTCTCTGATGCGATCAGCGCCATCGGTACCTCCCGGAGGGGGATTTGGGGCGGTTTGTGGGGGGTGCTTGGGCGGCTGGGGTCGGGTGTGGGCATGATGGGGTGATGCTCTACGCAGTTATCCCGGCCGGAGGCAGCGGCACGCGTCTCTGGCCCCTGTCGCGCGCCGGGCACCCGAAGTTCCTGCACGCGCTGACCGGGACCTCCGCCACGCTGCTGCAGGCCACCTACGCGCGACTCGGTGACCTGTCGACGCCCCAGACGACCTTGGTGGTCACCGGGGTGGCGCACGCCGCCGACGTGTCCCGCCAGCTGCCGGAGCTGCCCGCCGACAACATCCTGGTCGAGCCGTCGCCGCGGGACTCGTGTGCGGCGATCGGTCTGGCCGCGGCGTTGATCGCCCGGCGCGATCCGACCGGGGTCATGGGTGCGTTCGCGGCTGACCAGCTGGTCGGCGACGTGCCGACGTTCCAGGAGACGCTGCGGCAGGCCGTCGTGGGCGCCAACGCGGGCCTGCTCATGACCATCGGCATCACCCCGACCCATCCCGAGACCGGGTACGGGTACGTGCACCTGGGCGAGCCGACCGGCGCCGGCGGGGTCCGCCGGGTCGCGGAGTTCGCGGAGAAGCCGCCCCTCGAGGTGGCCAAGGCCTACCTGGCCTCCGGCGAGTACCTGTGGAACGCCGGCATGTTCGTCTGGCGCGTCGACGTGTTCATGGGCGAGCTGGCCCGCCAGCAGCCTGCGCTGCACAAGGGGCTGACCAGTATCGCCGAGGCGTGGGACACACCGGATCGCGAGGAGCTGCTCGGTGAGGTCTGGCCGACCTTGCCGAAGACCTCGGTCGACTACGGGGTGATGGAGGGGGCCGCGGCGGCCGGGCTGGTCGGCACCGTGCCGGGCGACTTCGGCTGGAACGACATCGGCGACTTCCACACCCTCGGCGACCTGCTGGACTGCGACAAGTTCGGCAACGTGGTGATGGACGACGGCCTGGCGAAGGATGCGAAATCGCAGGTACTGACGTACGACACGGAGCGGGTCGTCATCGTGCCCCGCTCGGGCCGGCTGGTCGCGGCGGTCGGGGTCAGCGACATGATCGTGGTCGACACGCCGGACGCGCTGCTCATCTGCGGCCGCGAGCGCGCACAGGACGTCAAGAAGATCGTCGAGGCGCTCAAGGAACGCGGCGACACCAGCCTGATCTGATGGAGAACGGGCCCTAGGAGCGCGACCGCGACGGCAGTATGCCGGCCGGAGCCTGGGCGGTCGCGGCCCGGGCCCACGCGGCGAGGTGCACCTCGGCGCTGGACTCCCAGGTGAACTCCTTGGCCCGCGCGGCGCCAGCCTTGGACAGGGCCATGCGGCGGGCCTCGTCGTCCAGCAGGGCGGCGAGGTCGCGGGCGATCTCGTCCGGGCTGGGTCCGGTGTAGGCGACCGCGTCGCCGCCGACCTCCGGCAAGCGACAGCCGCGGAGTGGTCAGCACCGGCGCGCCGCAGGCCATCGCCTCGAGGATCGGCAGGCCGAAGCCCTCGCCGAACGACGGGTAGGCCGCGACCAGCGCGCCGCCCAGGAAGCCGGGCAGGTCGGTGTAGCGCAGGTAGCCCGGGCGCAGCAACCGCAGGTGGGTGGGCACCTCGGCGACGGCCGCATCGATCTCGTCGTCGTGGCCCTGACCGCCGGCGACGACCAGCGCCGGCGGGTCGTCGCCGGTCGCGGACCGCCTCGGTCCAGCCGCGGACGAGGCTTGGCACATTTTTGCGCGGCTCCTTGGCGCCGAGGAAGGCGATGTAGTCGCTGGTGCCGAGGCCGAGCCGGGCGCGGACGCGGGCCTTCTCGTCGTCGCTCGGCGCGTGGAACGCCTGCGGGTCGACGCCGTGGTAGGCCACGTCGATGCGGGTCGGGTCGGCGTCGAGCAGGCGGATCAGCTCGTCGCGGGTGGCCTTGCTGGGCACGATCACCCGGGCGGCGCGGCGCAGCGAGGTCTTGATCGCCGAGCGGAAGAACGTGCGCCGGGACTTGTCGTAGTGCTCGGGCTCGGTGAAGAACGTCGCGTCGTGAACGGTGACGGTCACCGGGCAGCCGGCCCGCAGCGGGCACGTATAAAACGGCGAATGCAGCACCTGGGCACCGACCTGCTGGGCGAGCAGCGGCAGTCCGGTCTGCTCCCAGGCCAGCCGGGCCGGGCGGTGGGCGATGGCGGCCGGGCCGGGGACGATCCGCGCGCTCGGCACCAGGCGGCTGTAGCGCTCAGCGTCGGTGCGCTGGCAGACGACGACCAGGTCGGACTCGATCGACCCGAGTGCACCGAGGAGGCCGTCGACGTAGCGACCGACACCGCCGCGATCAGCTGGGACACTCGTGGCGTCAACGAGCACTCGTGGCGGACTGCCGGGGGTCACGTGGCTGCTCCTCCTGGACCGGGACTGAGACGGCATCTGGAAGACGATCTGGAACCAGATCGGCTTCCGCGCAAAGCCTACGCCCGTCACCCCGGTGATCGATGTCCACGACGCGACTACGCCGGCATGTTCAGCGCAACGGCATCGGCAGGTCACCGGCTGCACCCACCGCAATCGGGTCCCGGCCGCGGATCTGGTACTCCGCCCGGCCGTCACCCAATCGGTGGTACACGGCGAAGTCCGCCTTCAGGTCCCCGTCGTACAGGGCGGGAGCCGGGATGTCGCCGCGCTTGCCGAGCGCGACCGGGCCCATGCCGCGGACGAAGAACCGCTGCGACACCGGTGACCAGGAGGCCGGGTCCGCGGTCCCGTCGCCGTTGTAATCGGCGGGTACGGGAATGTGCCAGGCCTCACCCAGGCGAAACTCGCCGGCGCCGCCCATCAGCCACGTACCGGTCTTCGGCCGCCAGACGGCGAGATCGGCGGCACCGTCACCGGTGTAGTCGGCCGGTACCGGCACGTCGCCGGACTGGCCGTAGCTGAGGTCGCCGATACCTTGGATACTCCAGCCGCCGGTCGCCGGGTGGAACACGGCCAGTTCGGCCTGGCCGTCGCCGGTGTAGTCGGCCGGCACCGGTCGGTCGCCGGGGCTGCCCCACTGCTGGGTCTGCACGCTGCCGTCGGCGCTGTTCTGGATCTTCCAGACGCCGGTCGACGGGGTCCAGACGGCCGCGTCCGTGATCCCGTCGCCGTCGTAGTCGGCCGGTGCCGGCACGTCGCCCGGCGTACCGGTGAGAAGGGGCGCGCTCTGCCCCAGTACCAGATAGGAAGCGGAAGCGGGATGCCACACCGCAAGGCGGGGCCGGATCGTGGCCGGATCCATCAGGTCACCGAGCAGGACGGCGGCGCGTACGCGGATCGGGGGCAACGCGGTGAGCCCGATGCCGCCCGGGCATTCGGTCGCGTGGGTCTGCCGGTGCGGGAAGATCCGCGGCACGGTCAGGGTGGTACCGGGTGAGTAGCGCGAGGTGGAGCCGCCGCCGGTCAGGGTCACCGTGCCGCGCGGGTCGACGGCCGGGCCGAGCGAGAGCTTCCAGGCGGCGTACCGCGCGGTCGCCTCGGCCGCCGGCTGCGGTACAGGCGTACCGGTGAAGTTGCCGATGACGGCGATTCCCGCCGTACCGGTGTTGAAGCCGCCGGCCTGCGCGCCGACCACCGGCCGGGACAGCCCGCCGGAGCGGCCCTCCCACAGCCGGCCGAAGCGGTCGACCAGCACGTTGTACCCGACGTCGCCCCAGCCCCGGCTGATCGTCTGGTACTGGTAGATCGCTCGCATGATCTTGGGCACGTCGGCCTGGGTGTAGGCGTTGCTCGTCGCGGTGTGGTGAAAGACGATCGCCTTGACCACCGGCGCGTACTGGGGGCGCCAGGTCATCACCCGTTCGTCCGCACCCCAGGCGGCCCGGCTGTAGATCTGCGGCCGGGGTACCCGTCCGGCCGACTCGGCCTTCGGCGGCGGGGCCGGCAGCGGGTTCGCATCGGACGGGGCATCGGTCGGGTCGATCAGGTCGGCGGTGATGTCGTGCGGTGCACGGCCGTTGATCCAGGTGACGGACAGTTCGATGCCGTCGCTCGAGCCGAGCCAGACGAGGTCGGCCCCACCGCGGGTCGTCGGCGGCGGGTCCTTCTGCTTCTTCGGGTTCTTCGGCGGGGCCGGCGCGTCCTTGTCGGAGTCGGCCACCCCGACCGCCTGCCAGGTGCTCCAGTCGGCGCCCGGGGTGTGGCCGCGTACGGCGACGCTGACCGTGCCGATCTGGTCCGACTCGCGCCAGGTCACCCCGACCGCGCTGAACCTCGCGGTCGACGCGCGGACAATCGTGAGTGTTCGGGGTTTTGTCCCTTTTGGTATATTCTTCTCGGCAAGCGGCACGCCCGGCGGGGCTCCGTTCTGCACGGTCACACCGGCGGCCGGCGCGTCGAAGGCGCCGAGCGACAGCTGGGTGACCTGCGGGGTGATGCCCGCGCCGCCGGGAGCGTTGACCGCGGGGTTGGACCACCGGATCGGCGCAGTTTGCACGTGGAGGTCCGACGGCTCGGCGACGGCTCCACCGGCCACGAGTAACGGCACGGCGACCGCGGCGCAGATCAAGAGTTTCTTGATGCGCCGCCGGTACCTTCTATCCATTGCGGAGTGTCGTTGTCGTAACACGAATGGAGATGCTATGGGAGGATTCGCCGGGCAAATCGGGATTACGGTGCCATCACACTTTGCGGCACTTGTGGCCGACGACCCGTCACTTCCCTTGCTTACCCAGTACGACGACGCGAGCGGCGAGCGCACCGAGCTGTCCGGCGCGACCCTCGCCAACTGGGTCGCGAAGACGGCGAACCTGCTCGTGGACGGGGTCGGACTGGCTCCCGAAGAGCGGGCCGCGATCTGGCTGCCGCCGCACTGGCAGACCGCCGCGGTGCTGCTCGGCGCCTGGACGGCCGGGCTGACCGTGGCATATGCCGAGCCCACCGCCGCCGGCGCCGACGTCGAGTTCGCCTCGCTCGAGGCGGTCGAGGCGGGCGCACCCGTGGGTACGGCCGACCGGTTCGTGCTCGGCCTCGCGCCGATGGGCCAGCCGCTGCGGGAGACACCGGACGGCTGGGCGGACTACGTCGCCGACGTGCGCCGGCACGGCGACCATTTCGACGGGCCGGCGATCTCCGAGGACGCGGTGGCGATGATCGATCCGGACGGCACCTCGGTGACGCAGCGTAGCTTGCTGACCCGTGCACGGGACCGGGCCGAGCAACTCGGTATCGCGCCGCAGGCGCGCGTCCTGATCGATGCCGACGTCTACACGTACCCCTTGGAATGGCTGCTGGCCCCGATCAGCGTGGGCGCGTCGGTGGTGTTGTCGACGCACACGGACCTGAAGAAGCTCGCGGCGCGGGCGGAGGCCGAGAAGGCGCAGCTGATCGGCCCGTCGTTACCGTGACTCCCGGATGGCCTCGAAGAACCGCAGCGACTCCGGGTTGGCCAGGGCGCCCTTGGCGGCGGCCTGGTCGACCGACACGCCGGTGAGGATCCGCTTCACCGGCACTTCGAGCTTCTTGCCGGACAGCGTCCGCGGCACCGCTTCGACCTGATAGATCGCGTCGGGCACGTGCCGCGGCGACAACGACGTGCGCAGCAGCCCGGCGATGGTTTTGCGCAACGCGTCGTCCAGTTCCGCCTCCGGCGCCAGCACGACGAACAGCAGGAGTTCGTTCTTCTCTTCCAGGTGTATGACGAGAGCGTCGGTCACCGCGGGAAGCCCTTCGACGACCGAGTAGAACTCGCTCGTGCCCAGTCGCACCCCGCCGCGGTTGAGGGTCGCGTCGGACCGGCCGGTGATGATGCAGGTGCCGCGCTCGGTCAGGGTGAGCCAGTCGCCGTGCCGCCAGACGCCCGGGAACGTCTCGAAATATGCCGCGGCGTACTTCGAACCGTCGGTGTCGCCCCAGAACCCGACCGGCATGCTCGGCATCGGCTTGGTGATGACCAACTCGCCGAGCTCGTCCACAATGGACGTCCCGTCCGGCGCGAACGCCTCCACCCGCGCGCCGAGGCAACGGCAGGTGATTTCCCCCGAGTACACCGGGAGCAGCGGAATCCCGCCGACGAACGCTGTGCACACGTCGGTGCCCCCCGACGCCGAGGTCAGCTGCAGGGTCGGCGAGACGTCGCTGTATACCCACTCGAAGCCCTCCGGCGGCAGCGGCGACCCGGTCGAGCCGATGCCCCGGAGCTTCGACAGGTCGGCGACGTCCTTCGGCACGATCTCCGCCTTGCGGCAGGACATGAGAAACGGCGCGGATGTGCCGAAGTACGTGACGCCGGCCTCCGCCACAACCTGCCAGAGCCAGGTCAGGTCCGGGTAACCCGGGTTGCCGTCGACCAACACGATCGACGCGCCCACGGCCGGCCCGGAGACCAGGAAGTTCCACATCATCCAGCCGGTCGTGCTGAACCAGAAGAACCGGTCACCGGGGCCGAGATCCTGGTGCAGGGCGAGGATCTTGAAGTGCTCGAGCAGGATGCCGCCGTGGCCGTGGACGATCGGCTTGGGCAATCCTGTCGTACCCGAGGAGTACAACACGTAGAGCGGATGGTCGAAGGGGACCGCCGCGAACTCCAACGGCTCGTCGGTGGGAGCGACCAATGCGGACCAGGCCACGGCGTCGGGAATGGGTGTGCCGCCAGCCCCCAAGTAGTCGATCGCCACGACGGCGTTCAGCGATGGGAGGGCGGCCCGGATCGCCGCTACCTCGGCGGCGCGGTCCACCGCCTTCTCGCCATACCGGTAGCCGTCCACGGTGACCAGCACCTTCGGCTCGATCTGCCGCCACCGGTCGACCACCGACCGGGTGCCGAACTCGGGTGCGCAACTGGAGAAGACCGCGCCGAGGCTTGCGCTGGCCAGCATCAGGATGAAGGTCTCCGGGATGTTGGGCGCGTAGGCGGCGACCCGGTCACCCTGGCCGACGCCGAGGCGGCGCAGCCCGGCGCGGGCCCGGCGCACCTGCTCGCGCAGTTCTTCGGCGGTCAGGGCGCTGGGTTCACGCGTCTGTGAATACGCGATTACGATCTGCTCATCCGGTGCGACGCCCGGCATGCGCAGGACGTGCTCGGCGTAGTTCAGGCGCGCGCCGGGAAACCACTCGGCGCCCGGCATCCGGTCGTCCGGCAGGGCGTCGCTGGGCGGCTCGTGGGTGATGACCTCGAAGTAGTCCCAGATCGACCGCCAGAACGCGGCAAGGTCGTCGACCGACCAGCGCCACAGCGCCGGGTAGTCGCCGTCGAACTCGAGCCCCCGCACCTCGGCCAGCCACCGCAGGTAGTGGCCGACCCGGCTGTGTTCGAGCACGTCGGCTGGCGGCCGCCAGAGCACCTCACCCGCGGTCATGGTTCTCCCTCCGGTCGACGGCCCCAGTGTGGCCTGCACGGACGACTCTATTTCGGTGAGTGTCGGCGGCGTTACGGTAGCCCCGACGATCGATGGCCGGGGTGGTGCCTGGACCAGCCAAACCCGGTACGGTGCGAGCCATGCGACACCTTGGAAGCCTGATCGCGGGGGTCATCATCGCCCCGGTCGCGTGGGTGTTGATCGCGCTTGGTCAGCAGAAGACGACCGGCAGGGTGACGTCCTGGCTGAACGGCGATGTGTACAACACCGCGGACCTGATCGTGCCGGCCGCCTATCTGGTGGCCGCCGGCATCCTGATCGGCCTCGTCGCCACGCTGCGGGTCTCCCCCACCGGCGCGCTGGTGGTCGGGATCGTATACGTGGCGCTGTACGTCGGGCTGTTCATCACGCCGCTGTCGACCTTGAACGCGGTGCCGCACAACCTGCGCGGGCTCGGCCAGAGCGTCGACCTGCGGGAGCCGATCGTCAACGGCACGCTGTTGATCCTCGGCGTCCTGCTCCTGGTGGCCTCGTTCAGCCTCAAGCGCTGGCGGCGGTGGCCCCTCGCGGGCGCGGCGGTCTCCGGCTCTGCGGCGCCCGGCACTGGTTCTGGTCCTGGCTCGGGTTCTGGCTCTGCTGATGATGAACGCACGGTCTATGGGCTGCCGGTCGCCGAGACCGCGCCGTCGTCGCCGGCGTCCGTGCCGTTCTCGCCCGCCTCGTCCGGGGCCTCGACCACCGCAGTGCCCGCGTTCGGGGCGGCGGCGGCGACGGTCTATTCGTCGTACTCGGAGTCGCAGCATTCGCAGTCGCCGTATTCGGCGCCGGCGTACTCGGAGTCGCCTTCGTCGGGGGCGGGCGCGTCCGGGGCGCCCGTCTCGGGGTCGCCTTCCTCCGGGGAACCCGTCGCCGGAGCGTTCTACGCCGGAACGCCGTATCCGGGGACACCCGGAACGCCGTATCCCGGGACGCCCGGAGCGCCGTCAGCGGCGACGCCCGGGACGCCATATCCGGGGACCCCGTTGCCCGGGACGCCTTTCGCGGGGACGCCGTACGCAGGAACGCCGTCGTCGCCGGCCGCGCCACCCTCGGCAGCGCCGTCGCCCGCCTCGCCATCGGAGCCCACGTCGGCGTTCTCCGCGCCATCGACGTTCTCCTCGCCGGCGTCGCCGCAGCCTCCAATGCCGCCGAGGCCGCCGCAGCCAGGGGGCCAGCCGCCGGGGCCGTCGCCGTTTACCAGCCCAGCGCCGTTCACCAGCCCGGGGGCGTTCACGACGCCAGCCGCACCTCCGCCACCGTCGTCCGCCCCGCCGGCGTACCCGCCGCCCGAGCCCGACTCTCCTACCTCGCCCCCGCAGCCGGTCGGACCGCCGCCGGGCCAGCCCTACGCCGGCCGGCCGTACGCCGGGCCTTCCGCCGGCTACCCGGCCAGCGGCGTCGGCGACGTCGAGTCCGAGACCTACCACCCGGCCCGACCGAGCGCACCGGCCTGGCCCGAGACGCCACGCTCGTCATCCGCCGGTGCACCCGTGGTGGACTCCCCGCTGACCGGACCCGCGATCGGCGCTGACCCGGTCCCGGGGTCGGCCGCAGCGCCCATTCCGCTGCCCGGACGCGAGCCTCCGCGCCCTCGGCACGCCGCACCGAGTGAGACCGGCGAGTTCTCGGCGATCCCGGCCGATCATCTTGTCGAGGCTCAGCGCCACGCGGCCGCGCACACGGCCGCGGCACAGGCGGAGGCGACGCGCCGGGCCGAGGCGGAGATCGACGCCGAGGCCGAGGCCAATCGCCGCCTCGAGGCGATCCGCCGGATCGACGAGGAGCGGCGGGCCGAGGCCGAGCGCCGGGCCGCCGCCGAGAGCGCCCAAGCCGGCCAGCAGACCGGCACCGAGCAGGCCGGGTCCGAACGCAACCCGGCCGACCGCACCGAACACCAGAGCCGCACCACCGGCGACTCGACGACGCCAGCCGGCCGAGCCGACGCCGACCCCGACTGGGCGAGGCAAGCCGGGTTCGCCGGCACCGATTGGGCGACGGAAGCCCAGCGCCCCGAAACCGAGCCGGCGACCGAAGCCGGCCGTGCCACCGATGAGCGGGCGACTGGCACCGGACCCGGCAACCGCGGCTGGGCAACCAGCACCGGACCCGCCGGCGGGGAGCAGGCGACCGGCGCCGGAGGCGCCGACAGCGGGTGGGCGACGAATGCCGCTCAGGCGGCCGGGGACGAGCGAGCGGCGACCGGACCGGGGCCAACTGCTCAGGCGGCCGACGCGGCTGCCCAGGCTGCGGCCCAACGCGAAGCCGCCCAATGGGAAGCCGCTCAGCGAGAAGCCGCTCAGCGAGAAGCCGCCCAACGCGAGGCGGCCCAGCGTGAGGCTCAGCGGCTCGCCGCCGAACAGGCGGCCGAGACGCGCCGGCAGATCGCGGCCGAACAGGCCGACTCGCGGCGGCGGGCCGAGGCTGAGCAGGCTGAGGCGTTGCGGCGGGCCGAGGGTGAACGGTTCACCGATTTCGACCGGGGTGCGGAGACTCAGCGGCTGGTGACGCCGCCGCCGGTGGTGCGGCCGACGCACACCGCCGATGCCGACCGCGAACGGGATGCCGAACTGGCCCGCCAGGCCGAGCAGCGGCGCCGGGAGGACGAGCAGCGCCGGCGGGACGAGGAGCAGCGCCGGCGGGAAGAAGAGGAACGCCGCGCAGCGGCCGAAGCCGAAAGCCGCGCGGCCGACGCCGAAGCACACCGCGCCGCCGAGACCGAGGCACGCCGGGCGGCCGACGCCGACGCTGAAGCACGCCGGGCCGCCGAAGGACACCGGGCCGGCGAGGCGGAGGCGCACGCCGAGGACCATGCGGCGAACGACGAGCTTCCGCAGCGGACGCCCCCATCCGAGCCGCGGATCCTCGAGTGGCCGATCCCCGACGGCGTACAGCGGGACGAGCCGCCGACGTCACCCTGGGCCGCCCCACCCCGGCAGCAATAGCCGATCGGTACCAGTTCCCTGAAGTTGCACCAGGGCGGGCGGTCCACAGCGCGGCGGTGGCACGGTAGTGTCCGGACAACCACCCTGGGGGAGGAACGATGCGACACCTCGGCAGTCTCGTGCTGTCCTTGATCGCGGGAGCGCTGATCTACATCCTGCTCGGGGTCACGCTCGCGAAATGGTTCGAGGCCCTCAGCGAGTCGGGCGGCAGCAAGTACGGCGCGTTCGCCATCGCGGTGTTCGCCGCGATCGCCGCCGGGGCCCTGTACGCGCTGCTCGTGCTCGCCCGGTTGTCCCCGCTCGGGCTGGTGCTCCTCGGGCTGGTGTACTACGCGGTCGCGTTCTGGGCGTTCTTCGGGGACTCGAGCTTCACCGACCTGATGCCGAACGACATCCTGGGCGTCCGGAACGCGGGAGTCGCGGCGGCCGGCCCTGACCTGTTGTTGCTGGGCACCCCGCTGCTCGCGACCATCGTCAGCCCGCGGCGCTGGCGGCGTTGGGGCAGCGCACCGGCGGCCGTCGCGCCCGCGCCCGGCTACTCGCCGCCGCCGGTGGCGCCCGGCGGCTACCAGTCGCCCGCCCCGGTCGGTTCCGGCGGCTACCAGTCGCCATCCGGTGGGTACCAGTCACCGGCGCCGGTCGGGTCCGGCGGGTACCAGCCACCGGGCGTGCCCAACTACGGCCAGCCGGCGTCCGGCGCGCCGAGCTACGCGTCGCCGACCTCGGACTCCCCCTACTCGGCACCGCCGTATTCGCCGGTGTCGCCCGCATACGGCTCGCCGGAGCCGGCGTCGCCGGCCGGTTCGTATGCGTCGCAGCCGCCGTACACGCCGCCGGGCTCGCCGGCTGGCATGCCGCCGCTGCCGCTGCCCCCGCCGGACGACCCGGAAGCCACCCGCCGCCTCTGACCCACCGCCCGACTCCGGCAGCCACAACTTCCCCGAAGTAGTGCCCACCCGACCCCGCCGAGGCCACAACTTCCCCGAAGTAGTGGCCACGAGGCCTCGCCGTAGCCACTACTTCCCCGAAGTCGTGGCCCCCGGGCCCCGCTGAGGGCACTACTTCCCGGAAGTTGTGGCGTCCCCACCCCGCTGAGGGCACTCCATCCCGGAAGTTGGGGCCGGCCCGGGTTAGGCGAGCAGCTGGCGCGCCATGACGATGCGCTGGACCTGGTTGGTGCCCTCGTAGATCTGGGTGATCTTGGCGTCGCGCATCATGCGCTCGACCGGGTAGTCCTTGGTGTAGCCGTAGCCGCCGAGCAGCTGGACCGCGTCGGTGGTGACCTCCATGGCGACGTCGGAGGCGAAGCACTTGGCGGCCGCGCCGAAGTAGGTGAGGTCGGCGTCGCCGCGCTCGGAGCTGGCCGCCGCGGCGTAGGTGAGCTGGCGGGCGGCCTCGAGCTTCATGCCCATGTCGGCGAGCATGAACTGGATGCCCTGGAAGTCGGCGATCGGCCTTGCCGAACTGCTTGCGCTCCTGGACGTAGCCGAGCGCGAAGTCGAGCGCGCCCTGCGCGATGCCGACGGCCTGCGCGGCGATGGTGACCCGGGTGTGGTCGAGCGTCCGCATCGCGGTGGCGAAGCCGGTGCCCGTCGTCGCCGATCATGCCGGTCGGCCGGGATGCGCACGTTGTCGAGGTAGACCTCGCGGGTCGGCGAGCCCTTGATGCCGAGCTTCTTCTCCGGCGCGCCGAAGCTGACGCCGTCGTCGGACTTCTCGACGACGAAGGCGGAGATGCCCTTGGCCGCGCGCGGCCGGGTCGGTGACCGCGAAGACGGTGTAGTACTCGCGAGACGCCGGCGTTGGTGATCCAGCGCTTGACGCCGTTGAGCACC
This sequence comes from uncultured Actinomycetota bacterium, assembly GCA_963816625.1. Taxonomy (GTDB): domain Bacteria; phylum Actinomycetota; class Actinomycetes; order Mycobacteriales; family Micromonosporaceae; genus Dactylosporangium. Next base: position 491,666 of record CAWFLC010000001.1, read on the forward strand.
CAGTGGTCGCCGTCGCGGACGGCCCGGGTCGTCATGCCGCCGGCGTCGCTGCCGGCCTCGGGCTCGGACAGGCAGTAGGAGAACATCGCCTCGCCGCGCGGCGACCGGGCGGCAGGTAGCGCTGCTTGAGCTCGTCGGAGCCGGCGAGCAGCAGCGGCAGGGTGCCGAGCTTGTTGACGGCCGGGATCAGCGACGACGACGCGCAGGCGCGGGCCACCTCCTCGATCACGATCGCGGTGGCCAGCGCGTCGGCGCCGGCGCCGCCGTACTCGTCCGGGATGTGCGGCGCGTGGAAGTCGGCCGCGCGCAGCGCGTCGTAGGAGGCCTGCGGGAACTCGCCGGTCTCGTCGGCCGCGGCGGCGTTCGGCGCGACCTTGCCGTCGCACACCTCGCGCACCGCGTCGCGGATGGCCTCGTGCTCCTCCGGCAGCTGGTACAGGTCGAACACGGCACGGTCCCTTCCGGCGACTGAACTGTACGTTCAGGCTTCTGCGCATGTGAGCATACCGACGGGTACACGCTTGGTAGCGAAGCAAGGTTGCCGCCTAGGGTCTATTCTCGCCCGGAGCATCATCGGGCGATGCCAGTACCAAGCAGAATGTGCTAAGTGTCCGGATTGCGGGGATCCGCGCATCAACCGACGGAGACCAGGCGTGACGATCCCGTACCCGAGCACGCCCACCGCAGCCGTGACCCCGCCCTCCGGCGCGCCACGGCCGCGGCTGACCTTCCTCGGCACCGGCTACCTCGGCGCGACCTACGCGATCTGCTTCGCCGAACTGGGCTACGAGGTGCTCGGCTTCGACATCGACGAGCCGAAGATCGCCAAGCTGTCCGCGCGGCGAGGTGCCGTTCCACGAGCCCGGCCTGGACGAGCTGCTGCGCAAGAACCTGGCGGCCGGCCGGCTGCGCTTCACCACCTCCTACGAGGAGGTCGCCGACTTCGGCGACGTCCACTTCATCTGCGTGGGCACCCCGCAGCGGGCCGACGGCATGGCCGCCGACCTGTCCTACGTCGAGAGCGCGGTCACCAACCTCGCCCCGCACCTGCAGCCGCAAGGCGCTCATCGTCGGCAAGTCGACCGTGCCGGTCGGCACCGCCGAGTGGATCGAGCAGCTGGTCGCGCCAGCACGCCACCCGGAGCTCGGCGTCGAGGTGGCGTGGAGCCCGGAGTTCCTGCAGGAGGGCTTCGCCGTCGAGGACGTGCTGCGCCCCAACCGGATCGTCGTCGGCGTGAAGAGCGAGTGGGCCGACCGCGATGCTGTACGCCGTCGCACAAGGGCGTGTTCGACCTGGCCGTCACCGAGGACCGCGAGGTGCCGGTCGTGGTCACCGACTTCGCCACCGCCGAGCTGGTCAAGGTGGCCGCCAACGCGTTCCTGGCCACCAAGATCTCGTTCATCAACGCGATGGCCGAGGTGTGCGAGGCGGCCGGCGCCGACGTGACCCAGCTGGCCCGGGCGATCGGCTACGACGCCGCGGATCGGCAACAAGTTCCTCCGGGCCGGCGTCGGCTTCGGCGGCGGCTGCCTGCCCAAGGACATCCGCGCGTTCCAGGCCCGCGCCCAGGAGCTGGGCGCCGGCGAGGCGCTGCGGTTCCTGCACGAGGTCGACCTGATCAACCTGCGCCGCCGGCAGCGGGTCGTGCAGCTCGCCGCCGAGCTGCTCGGCCGCCCGTACGGCCCGGCCGGCCCGGACCTGTCCGGCTGCGCGGATCGCCGTGCTCGGCGCCACCTTCAAGCCCAACTCCGACGACGTACGCGACTCGCCGGCGCTCTCGGTCGTCGCGCAAGCTGGCCACGCTCCGGCGCGCGACGTCACCGTCTACGACCCGGAGGGCATGGAGCAACGCCCGCGCGAGGTCGTCCGACGTGACCTACGCCAAGATCGCTGAACGACGCGGTCACCGGCGCCGACCTGGTCTGCGTGCTGACCGAGTGGGACGAGTTCCGCAACGCCGACCCGAAGGCGCTCGGCGAGCTGGTCGCCGGGCGAAAGGTCATCGACGGCCGTAACTGCCTCGACCAGGCGCTCTGGGTCGCCGCCGGCTGGGAGTACCGCGGCATGGGCCGCCCCATCGTGCGATAGCGGTACGTCGCTTCCCTTGATCGATGAAACAAGGCATTCTTCCCAGTAGGGCCATTGTGGCAGTACGAGGGGGAGGAGTGGCGTGGACACGTACCCGTGCCCGGCCTGCGGTGGCACCGCCAGCGCACGCCAACGGGTGCCGCAACTGCGGTCGTCCCGCATGATCCGGACGCGGCCGCCCTCGCCATGCTCCAGCGACGGTCGCCAGCCTCGAGCAGAAGAAGCGTGACCTGCATTCCGACGACGGTCACCCTGCGCGGCCAACTCGCGCACGTGACGGCGCAGCGCGACTCGTTGCGCCGCAAGTTGCGCCAGCGGCTGGCCGACGAAGAGGCGACGAAGGGCGGCCGGCGGCCACGCCGCCGTCAGCAGCGGGCCGCGGAGGCGACAGCGACCGGCGGGCCGACCACCGGCGCTGGCACGTCCACCACCAGCACCGGGACGACGACCGAAGCGCGGCCGGCACCGCCGCCAGCGCAGCGGACGCCGCCGCCGCGACGCGCCCTGACCGCCGCGCCGTCGAGTCCACCGCCGACCAATCCACCGCCTTCTAGCTCACCGCGGTCTAGTTCGCCGCCGTCTAGTTCACCGCCGATCAGTCCACCGCCGGCCTCGGGCGACCCGACCCGGCCCACCGCCGAGGAGTTGGCCGCCGAGCGGATGCGCCGCGCCGTGGTCGCGCCGCGCCAGCGTGGCCTCGCCGGTCGCCTACCGCGCCTGCGGCGCCGGCAGGCCCGCCGTAAGGATGCGCCGGAGACCAGCGCCGGCACCATGCAGACCGCGGTGCTCGCCCTCGGCGGGGTGCTGCTCGCCGGCGGCGCGGTCGTGCTCGCGTTCTTCGCATTCGGCGGGCTGGGCGCCGTGGCGAGGGTCTCGTTGCTCGGCCTCATCACCGTCGGCGGTCCTCGCCCTCCCGATGCTCATGGCGCGGCGCGGGCTGCGGGCCACCGCCGAGACCGTCGCCTCGGTGGCGCTGCTGCTCGTGCTGCTCGACGGATACGTGATCCACTCCGAGGGGCTGCTCGGCTCCCGAGCCATCCCGGCGACCGTCTACTTCGGACTCGTCTGCCTGGTGACCGCGGTCATCGCCGCCGCCTACAGCGCGGAGAGCCATCTGCTCGCGCCGCGCTTCGCGACGCTGCTGGCGCTGCAGCCGGTGCTGCCGCTGATCGCGTACGAGGCGATCCGCGGCCCGGCCGGCTGGGCGCTGGTGCTCTCGGCGGTGGCCATCATCGACCTGGCGTTCGGCGTCGCGCTCGGCCGCACCACCGCCCGCCAGCTGCTGACCGGGCGACCGGCCCTCCCGGTGGACACCGTGGACGGTGCCGAGCCGCCGCCCAAGCACCCGGCCGACGAGCTGATGCGCGACCTCGCCTGGGCGCTCTTCGCGCTCGCGTTCGGCGCCGCGTCCGCGTACGCCATCGTCGCGCTCATCACCGCGCAGGGCCTGCCGGCCGTGCTCCGCTCGGCCGCCGTCGTCCTGCTGACCGCGGCGATCGGCGTCGCCGGCTCGCTCTCCTGGCGGCGCGGGCCGATCTCCAACGTCGCGTCCGGCGTGGCCACCGTGGCCGTCGTCGTCGCGTTCGCGCGGGTCGGCTCGACCGCGTACCCCGGCTACCAGCTGGTCTTCCTCGCACTGGGTGTGACCCTCGCCACGGCCGGCATCCCGCTGCTGCCGAGCGATGCGCGACGGGGGCCCCGCTACGCGGGATCCGCCGTCGCCGCCGCTGCGACGCTGTTCCTGCTGGTCACCGCGATTCCGGTCATCGTCGCGCCCCTGCGGGCGGTGCGTCCCGTCTGGCACGCCGACCTCAACAAGTACCAGCGGATCGTCACCGAGGCCGCGGGACCGCACGCCTGGCAGCTCGTCGCGACCGCTCTGCTCCTCACGGTGGCCGGCGTCGTTCTCGTGCCGGGACGCTTCCGCGAGGACGTCATCGCGGCCGGGGTGCCGTTCACCGCACTCCTCACGCCGGCCGCCCTCGGGCTGCAGTGGCTGGCCGCGCCGGTGCTGACCGTCATCGCCGCGATCGGCGCCGGCGTGCTCGCGCTGACCGTCAGCCGCACCCGCACAGCATGGATCCTGCTCGGCGCGGCCGCGGTGCTCGGCTTCTACGCCGCCGCGACGAGCCTGGCCGAGCCTAGCGCCACCGCGTTGACGCTGACCGCGATCACGCTCGCTGGGGCCGGCATCGCGATGGCCCCGCGGCCGGCGCGCACCGATCCGCAGGCTGAGCTCGTCACGCGGCGGGTCACCGACGCCGCGGCCGGGGGCGCCATCTTCGCGCTGCCCGGTGCCGCGGCGGCCGCGACCGCGATCCCGTTCACCGGCATCCCCGGCGGCGCGACCGCCGTGCTGGTGGTGAGCTTCATCGCGCTGACCGTGTCGCTCGCGGTGGCGGCGATCGTCCAGGTGATCCGCCGGGAGCAGTACCATCCGCGGCTCGTCGCCAGCGCCGACCCGCAGCGCGTCGCCGAGTTGGCCGACGACGAGCAGAGCACGCCGCTGCTGGTCGGGGCGAGCGCGGCGACCGCCGCCGTGGTGATCGCGGCCATCGCGGCCAACGGCATCGCCGGGATCGACTACTGCATCGCCGGCCTGATGCTGATCAGTGCGGTGCTGCTGTGGCTCGCGCCGCGCATTGACAACATGCAGACGTTCGCCGACGACTTCACCGGCGCGGACACCGCGATGGCGGCGGTGACCGTCGCCGGCCTGGCCGCGTTCGCCCGCGCGGCATCCCTCGCCGCGCCCGGCGTCGACCTTTTCACCGTCGCGATCCTGGTACTCGCGGTCGCGGTGGCCGCGCGGTTGCTTCCCGGCTCGTGGCGCCGCGGTGTGGTTGCCGGGGGTGCGGTTGCCGGGGCGCTCGCCGGGGCCTACGCGGCCGTGTTGGCCATGATCGGCGCGGTCGGGGTGATCCGGGCCATCGGCCATCCTTGGCACACCAACCTGGACACCTGGCAGACCGAGGCGCACCAACTGATCAGCTTCGGCTGGCAGGTGCCGATCGGGCTGCTATTGCTGGCCCTCGCGGCCTCGACCGCGCTGCCACCGCCGTACGCCGACTACGGCACCTCGGTCGGCATCGCGCTCGCGGCGGCGGCCGCGCCGATCGGCTTCAACCTCGACTGGCCGTCGCCGATGGTGATCGGCTGGATCGCCGCCAGCGCCCTCGCCGTCTGGGCCGTGCTCGCCGACAACAGTCACAGCGCGTACACCCGGCTGGTCGCGGCCGGCGCGGTCGGCGTGTTCGCGGCCGGCGCCAGCCTCGTCAGCCCCAGCGCGACCGCCGGCACGCTCCTCGCCCTCGCGATCAGTGCGATCGCCATCGCCGGCCTCGGCGCGTTCGTGATCGCCAGCCGCGGCTCGAGCGCACCCGACGTTCTCGAGCCCGCGACGTCGCAGGCGTTCATCGCCGTCGTCGGGGGCACCGCGGTCGCGGGCGCGCTGCTGGCTCTGACCGCGACCTGTGCGGCGGCCGTCGCCACCATGCACCCGGCGGCGCCCGCGTCGGTGATCCTCACCGGCACGCTCACGGCGAGCGCGCTCGGTCTGGCCGTCGGCGGCTTCGCCTGCCGAAAGGTTCCCAGCTACCTGCCGTACGTGACGGTCGGCGTCGCCACCAGCGCCACGATCACCACGCTCGCGGCGCTGTTCACCGACCGGCGCGCAGCCGCGGTCTATGCGGCCGCCGCGGCCCTGCTCGGTGTGCTCGCCGAACTCGTGCGGATCGGCAACGGGCGTCCCGGCCAGGAGTGGCTGCCCGCCCGCGGCTTCCGGCCGGACCGCACCACGCAGCCGATCCGGGCCTGGCGGCGGGTGACCATGCCGGGCGGCTTCGCCAGCGGGGTCGCCGCGGCCTCCGGGTTCCCCGCCACGGTCGTGATCGTGATCGTCGGACCGGCGGTGCTCGCCGCGCTGCTCGGGCCGTACCGCTGGGTCACCATGCCATGGACCGGCACCCCGGAGACCGCATCGGACCTCGGAGCGTTCAACCGGTTCACCGGCAACGAGACGCACGTGATCGCCGCCGCCCTGCTCACCGTCGCGGCCGCGCTGGTGGCGGTCGGGCTCGGCGGCGGTCGCGCGGCGGTGGCCAACCGGTCGGTCGCCATCCTCGTCCCGGGCATCGCCCTCACCGCACTCATCGCCCCGGCCGCGCTCAACTGGCCGTGGCCGGCCCAGCCGACGGCCGCGCTGCTGGTCGCCACGCTGGCCGGGCTCGGCCTGGCGCTCATCGTCACCCCGGCGGAAAACGCGGGCGACACCGTGCTGCGCGGCGCCCGCCGCTTCGTGTTCGCCATCGCGGCGCTGTCCGGCCTGGCCGGTGGCGCGGGCAGCCTGGCCACGAAGCAGCAGACCCTCATCTGGCTGGGCGGCTCGGTCATCGTCGGTGGCATCGGGGCGCTCTGGGGCAAGTACCCGATGGCGCGCATGATCGGCTGGCAGGTCGCCGCGTCGACGGCCGAGGGCTTCGCGCTCGCCGCCGGGCTGGCCGCCGGCCTTCCGCCCCAGCAGTGCGCCTTCCTGGTGCTCTTCGTCGCCACGCTCGTGCTCATCCTGGCCGCGATGCTCCCCCGGCTGCGGCCGACCTCCTCGGTGGTCCGTGAGTCGCTGACGCTGGAAGGGGCCGGTTACTTCGGGGCGCTGCTCGCGCTCGCGTTGACGTACGGCTGGTTGGCGCACACGGCGGCGGTACTGACCGCGCTCGGTGCGATCCTCGGCGTCTCCGCCGCCCGCCCGGCCCGCTCCGGCCGGCAGCGGGTGTGGCTGATCATCGCGGCCGCGGTCAGCGAGTTGGTGGCGATCTGGCTCCTGCTCATCACCGTCCAGGCGGCGCTGCCCGAGGCCTACACGCTGCCGTTCGCGCTGCTGGCGCTGATCACCGGGCTCCTACTGATCCGGCGTCGGCCCGAGCTCGGCAGCTGGGTCGCCTACGGGCCCGCGCTCGTGGCCGGCTTCCTGCCCAGCCTGATCCTGGTGCTGAGGACGGACTCGCCGCCGCTGCGACGCGTCCTGCTGATTGTCGCCGCGGTGGTGACCGTGGCGATCGGTGCGACGCGGCGGCAGAAGGCGCCGGTGTTCGTCGGGTCGGCGGTGACGCTGATCGCGACCTTGCACGAACTGCTGGTGATCGGCCTGCCGTGGCCGGTGCTGCTCCTGCTGTTCGTCGGTACGGGCGCGCTGCTGCTGTTCGTCGGGGCCAACTACGAGCAACGGCGACGGCTCCGCGGCGCATACCGGGGGATGCGTTAGCGCCCGATCTCGTTCTGCAGCGCGGCGTCTTTCTCGGCGACCATGGTGCGCAGGCTCGCCTGGAACTCCAGCATGCGGGCCAGGAGCGACGGGTCGCTCGCCGCCAGGATGCGCACCGCGAGCAGGCCGGCATTGCGCGCGCCGCCGATTGACACGGTCGCGACCGGTACCCCGGCCGGCATCTGCACGATGGACAGCAGCGAGTCCAGGCCGTCCAGGTGCTTGAGCGGCACCGGCACGCCGATCACCGGCAGCGGCGTCGCCGAGGCGACCATGCCGGGCAGGTGGGCCGCGCCGCCGGCCCCGGCGATGATCACCTTGAGCCCTCGCTCGACCGCCGCGCCGGCGTAGTCGAGCATCGCCTGTGGTGTGCGATGCGCGGAGACCACCCGTACCTCGAATAGGGAACCTCGAACTCGTCGAGCGCCTCGGCGGCGGCGCGCATGGTCGGCCAGTCCGAGTCGCTGCCCATGATGACTGCCGACGTCCGCCATGCTCACTCGCCCTCCGTCAGCCACTTCGCCGCCCGCGCGGCACGCGCCCGGCACTGGTCAAGGTCGTCGCCGAGCACGGTCACGTGGCCGATCTTGCGGCCCGGGCCGGACCTGCTTGCCGTAGAGGTGCACCTTCGCGCCCGGCTCGGCGGCGAACAGGTGGTGCAGCCGCTCGTCGAGGCCGATGCCGCCGGGTGGCGCCACCGAGCACGTTGGCCATCACCACCACCGGCGCGGTCGGGCTCGGGTCGCCGAGCGGGTAGTCGAGGACGGCCCGCAGGTGCTGCTCGAACTGCGAGGTCCGTGCGCCCTCGATGGTCCAGTGGGCCGAGTTGTGCGGACGCATCGCCAGCTCGTTGACCAGCAGACCGTCGGGCGTCTCGAACAGCTCGACGGCGAGCACCCCGACGACGTCGAGCGCCACCGCGATGTCGACGGCGAGCTTCTGCGCCTCGATCGCGCGCTCCTCGGCCAGGCCGGGCGCGGGCGCGAGTACCTCGACGCAGATGCCGTCGCGCTGGACCGTCTCGACCACCGGGTAGGCGGCGACCTGGCCGAACGGCGAGCGCGCGACGACGGCGGCCAGCTCGCGGCGCAGTTCGACCCGTTCCTCGGCGACCCACTCGACGTCCGGCCCCGCACCGTCCAAGATGGACCGCAGGTCCTCCACGTGGACACCATGAAGACGCCCCGGCCGTCGTACCCGCCGGTCGCGGTCTTGAGCACCATCGGCCAGCCCGAACGCCGCCGGATCGCCGGCGCCGCGTCCACCGCGGCACCGGAAACCCCAGCCGGTCCAGGCGGTCGCGCATCAAGCGCTTGTTCTGGGCGTACTGGACAGCGCGCGGCCCCCGGCCGCACCGTGACCCCGTCGGCCGCGAGCGCGCGGATGAGGTCTCCGGGCACGTGCTCGTGGTCGAAGGTGACGACCTCGCAGCCCTTGGCGAACTCCCGGAGCGCCTCGAGGTCGTCGTGGCGGCCGATGCGCACGTCGGCCGCCACGAGCGCGGCACCGTCGTCGGGCGACACGGCGAGCACGCGCAGCGACTGGCCGAGCGCGATCGCCGCCTGGTGGGTCATCCGGGCCAGTTGCCCGCCGCCCACCATGCCGACTATGGGCAGACCGGTTCGGGAGTCCATCGGCGGCAAGCCTACTTGCCTCGCCACAACTCCCGGGAAGTAGTGCCCTCCGCCGATCGGGAGGCCACTACTCCGGGGAAGTAGTGCCCTTAGGTGGGTCGGGAGGCCACTACTCCGGGGAAGTAGTGGCCTCCGAGGGCGCCCGAGGCCACTACTTCGGGGAAGTCGTGGCCTCGGCAGTAGTGGCCTCCCGATCGGGAGGCTTACGTCACGGTGGGGCCTTGGCGCCGCAGCTCCTCGACCGCGCCCATCGCGTCCCTCAACTGGGTGAGCCACTCCTCCGTGTGCTCGCCCACCAGCGCGACCCACCAGGCGAGCGCGTCGGACCGCGACCGGGCCACCCCGGCGTCCACCAACGTGTCCAGCACCTGCCGCTCCGGCTGGCGCAGCCGGGTCATCACCGGCGCCGAGTAGGTCGTGAACAGCTGCCGCGTGCCGCCGACCTGGACGCCCCAGGCGACCTTCCGCCGGTACCGGTGCTCGAGTTGCTGGGCGATCCGGATGCGCTCGTCGCGCGTCGACTCCCGGAACGCCGAGATCCGGCCCTGCTCGGCGGCCGACCGGTCGGCGTCGCTCGCGCCCTCGTCGAGGGTCGGCTCGGCGAGGCCGCCGACGATCAGGATCTCGTCGCGGTCGATGGTGATCTCGGGTGCGCCGGTGAACCAGCCGTCGGGCAGCGCCCCGCGGATCCAGGCCGGCGCGTCGTCGGCCGGTGGCGGCTCATGCCGAGCCCCCCGGCCCCACGGGCCCTCTCCTCGCCTCATCATGGTGTCCTCCTTCGGTGAAGCTTGATTACACGATTACACCGTTGAGGACGCACAACAATGGTCCGGGTGTTCGCCGGCAGAGGAAACCCGCACAGTCGATCAAGGAAGTACACGCCCGGGAATCGGACAATTCCCGGCGTGTACTTCCTTGATCGACTGTGTGGAGGGGGACGGTCAGCTCAGCTGATCGAGCAGGTCGTTCACGTCGGTCACGGGGGTGTCGCAGACGAAGCCGCGGCAGACGTACGCGGTCGAGCGGCCGTCCCGCAGCGGGCGGGCCTCAAGGAGCGGCACCCCCGGCCGGTCCGGCTCGCCGGCGACGATCACGCTGCCGCCCCGCGCGTGCCTCCAGGCGGCAGCGAGCAGCGGATCGCCCGGCGTCGACGTCGCGATCGCCACTTCGAGGGGGCCGGACACGATCGCCTCGCCGATCGCACACGCGTACCCGGTGAACCGCCCGTGCGTCTGCGCCACCAGCGCCACCGTGGCGAGGGCCGCCTCGGCCGCCTCCCGGTACCGCGTCTCGCCGCTCAGCGCCGCGTACGCCGTCAGCGCCGCCGCGATCGACGAGACCCCGGAGGGCGTCGCGTTGTCGGTGATGTCGGCCGGCCGGCTGACCAGTTGCTCGGCGTCGTCGGCGGTGTCGTAGAAGCCGCCGGTCCCGTCCGCGAAGTGCGCCAACGCCACGTCGAGCAGCTCGCGGGCCCGCGTCGAGCCACCGTCCGTCGCCGGTGACCTGGTGCACGGCGCAGTACGCCTCCGCCACGCAGCCGTAGTCCTCCAGCACGCCGGCCGGCGCGCCGACCACGCCGTCCCGCGACACCCGCCGCAGCCGGCCGTCGACCACGTGCGTCTCGGCCAGGAAGCTCGCGACCGCGATCGCCCGCCGGGTCGACGCTCCGGCGCCGAAGATCATGCCGTGCTCGACGAGCGCGGTGACGGCCAGCCCGTTCCAGGCCGCGACCACCTTGCCGTCCCGGGCCGGTTGCGGCCGCTTCGCCCGGGCCTCTTCAAGCTTCCTTCGTACTTGGGACCAGCGCGCGACATCGGCCGGATCCTCCGGCAGCTGCAGTACGGAGGCGCCGTGCTCGAAGGTGCCCGGCTCGGTGACCCGCAGCAGCGACGCCGCCCATGGGCCCTCGAGCTCGCCGAGCAGCTCGGTCAGTTCGGCCGGCGTCCACACGTATGTGAGGCCCTCGACACCGTCGGCGTCCGCGTCGAGCGCGGAGATGAAGCCGTGGCCGTCGAACAACTCGCCGTCGAGGAACGCGGCCGTCTCGTCGGCCACCCGCCGGGCCAGGGCGTCCCCGGTGATCCGCGCCAACTGCGTGTACGAGCGGAGCAGCAGCGCGTTGTCGTACAGCATCTTCTCGAAGTGCGGCACGGTCCACGTCGCGTCGACGGAGTAGCGGGCGAAGCCGCCGGCCAGCTGGTCGTACAGGCCGCCGCGCGCCATCCGCTCGCTGGTGACGCGAACCGCCTCGAGGGCCCGCTCGTCGCGCGTGCGCTCGTACCACCGCAGCAGGAAGAGCAACCCCATGTGGGGCGGGAACTTCGGGGCCCCGCCGAAGCCTCCATCACCCGGGTCGAAGTCCTGGAGGAGGGAGTGCGCGGCTGCGTCCAGTACACCTTGGGTCATGGCATTTTGCGGAACGCGGGCCGCGGTGCGGCCGATCGCCTCGACCACGGCGTTGCCCTGGCGGACAACCGCGTCGCGCTGGTTGGCCCACGCGTCGGCGACCGCGTGGACCAGGCGGAGAAACGCGTCGGGTGGGAAGTACGTGCCGCAGTAGAACGGCTCGCCGGTCGGCGTGGCGAAGACGGTCATCGGCCAGCCACCCTGCCCGGTCATCGCCTGGGTGGCGGTCATGTAGACGGCGTCGACGTCGGGGCGCTCCTCGCGGTCCACCTTGATCGGCACGACGAGGTCGTTGACGATGGCGGCGACGGCCTCGTTCTCGAACGACTCGTGTGCCATGACGTGGCACCAGTGGCAGGCGGCATAGCCGACCGAGATGAGCACGGGGACGTCGCGCTCGCGCGCCGCGGCGAACGCCCCGTCGGACCATTGCCACCAGTCGACCGGGTTGTCCTTGTGCTGCTGGAGGTAGGGCGAGGTGGCGTCGGCGAGACGGTTGGCCATGCTCTCAGCCTCTCACGCTCGCGGGCCGCGGGCCGGAGACGGGAATCGTCGGCGTAGGCTGCGGCGGCCCCGCCGAGCCTTCGTTGACCTTGCGGGTGTCCGGGGAGGGCGGGACGCAGCGATGACTACCGAACGCCGGATCCGGCTGTGGCGCCTCATCGTCGAACACGCTCGGGGCGGCCCGGTGACGATCGAGCACCTTGGTGCCGCCGCTCTCGAGGCGGTCGGGGTCGACGGCGCCGCCGTCACGGTGGTGCTGCCCGCCTCTGTGCACGAGACGATCTACGCCAGCGATCGGCTCGCCTCGGACCTGGAAGAGCTGACTCTGACCCTCGGCGAGGGACCGGGCGTGGATGCCCTGGCCGGTGGCCGGCGTTGGTCGCCGACCTGACGGACAACGGAGTGTCTGGCCCGCTGGCCGATGTTCGCGCCGGCGGCGGTGGCACGCCGGGGTCCGGGCGGTGTTCGCGCTGCCGCTGCAGGTCGGCGCGATCCGTCTCGGCGTCCTGGACCTGTTACCGCGTCCGGCCCGGCGATCTCGACCGTGAACAACTGGCCGACGCCCTGGTGTTGGCGGACACGGCCTGCGCGCTGCTGCTCGGACGCCGCGGCGACCGGCGTGGACACGGACGGACAGCGGGCCCGAGCAGGCCAGCCTGCAGCATCCGGAGGTGCACCAGGCCACCGGGATGATCATCGTGCAGCTGGGAGTGACCGCGGCGGTCGGCCCTCGTCCGGTTGCGCGCCTACGCCTACGCCCACGATCGACGGCTGCGTGACGTCGCCGCGCGACGTGGTCGCCCGACGGCTGCGGTTCGACCCGACGGCGGCGCCCGACGGTAGCTGAGGTCCGATCGCCTGTTCGAGCGCATGGCCGGACGCTGCTACCGGTTCGGACGGCCGGACTACTGTGTGACGAGGGTGAGTGAGATGGCCGAGATCGAGCTAGCCGACGTGTTCGTGGAGATGGCCGACACGCTCGTCGACGACTTCGACGTGATCGACTTCCTGCACGTGCTGACCGAACGGTGCGTCGCAGCTGCTCGGCGTCTCCGCGGCCGGGCTGCTGCTGACCGACGAGCAGGACACGCTGCAGGTGGTGGCCGCCTCCTCCGAACGGACCCGGCTGCTGGAGCTGTTCCAACTGCAGACCGACGAGGGTCCGTGCGTGGACTGCTTCCGCACCGGCCAACCGGTGTCGGTCGCCGACCTGCCCACCGCCGGCCGCTGGCCGCGCTTCACCGCCGCCGCCGCCGAGGTCGGCTTCGCCGCGGTGCACGCGGTGCCGATGCGGCTGCGCAGCGAGGTCATCGGCGCGCTGAACTTCTTCGACGCCGAGCCCGGGCGCGCTCGACGCGGGCAAGCTACGCATCGGCCAGGCCCTGGCCGACGTGGCCACCATCGGGCTGCTGCAGCAACGCGCCATCCGCCGCCGCGACGTGCTCACCGAGCAGCTGCAGACCGCGCTGAACAGCCGGATCCTGATCGAACAGGCCAAGGGTGTGCTGGCCGAGCGCCTTCAGCGTGGACATGGCCGAGGCGTTCACGCTGCTGCGCGGCGGCGCCCGCAGCCAGCAACCGCCGCCTGTCCGACCTCGCCCAGGCCATCGTCGACGGGTCCGAGCACCTTCCGCCGGCTTGACCGGCACTTCGTCCGGCCGGCGCCCTTCGAGTGAACCGCCTCCACGAGTGCCGCTGGCGAACTGACCGGCAGGCTACAGTGTCAGAAAATGCCGCCCCGGCCCTCGGCGGGTCACTTTCCAATGCTCGCGCATCGGGGGCCGGCACATGATCGAGGCACTGAGCAACGATCTTCTGAACCTTCTTCTTCGCCGCATCGCGGCGGGTGACCGGGCGGCATTCCGGCGTCTTTACGCGTTCCTGGCCATGCGGGTCTGGCGCGAGGCCGCTCGGGCGCTGCCGAATCCGGCCGATGCGCGAGCGGTGACGCGCGCGACGTTCGTCGAGGTGTGGCATCTGGCCGGGCACCACCTCGACGACGAGTGGGTCGACATCCACGCCTGGATCGCGGCGATCACCGCTCGGCGGGTCGAAGACCGGCTTCGCCGCCACAACGGGTCGCCGCCACCGGTCGGCGCCTACGACCGGCATGTGCAATGCGAGCTCATCGCGGCGCTGGGCGTCGGACGCGCCACGATCCGTACCGGCCCGGCGACCTTCGCCCGCGTCGAGGACCTGAACGACGATCTCCGCACCCGCGCCGGATCGACCTGGTGATACCCAGGCTCCGCGGCATAGCTTCCACCGCACGCCTGTGGGTAGGGTTCGAGTGTCGCTCCGGACCCTGGTGGCATTGACCGTCGTTCGCCCATCGGTCGCGTCCCGCCGATTCGAGGTCCACATCCGATGCCATCGCACGGAGATCCTGATGCGCTGCTCGCCCGGTTGGGTGAGTTCGCGCCCGGCGATGACCAGCGGGTCGCGCTCCGGGCGCTGGCCATCGAGTGCTCCCTGCCGATGGCGGCGTACCTGGCGCGCCGGTTCGCCGGTCGGGGCCAGCCACTGGCCGATCTCTCGCAGGTCGCCGCGATCGGGTTGATCAAGGCGGTTGACGGCTTCGATGCGACGCGGGGCCGGCCGTTCGCGAACTACGCGATTCCCACCATCCTCGGCGAGCTCAAACGGTACTTCCGGGATACCGGGTGGGGCGTCCGGATACCCCAGCGGCTGCAGGAACTCGGTCCACGGGTCGGCACCGCCACCGAGGCTCTCATGCATGCGCTGCACCGCTCGCCCACGACGGCCGAGTTGGCTACTCGACTGGACGTCGACCCGGCCGACATACGCGAGGCCGAACGCAGCGCGAACGCTTACCGGCCGCTCTCGCTCGACCATCGACCGGCCGGTGAGGGTCACCGACACCTGATCGACGCGCTGGGCGCCCTGGATCCCGGTATCGACGCGGTGGATCAGCGCGAGGCACTGGCCGGCCGGCTGGCCGAGCTACCCGAACCGCAGCGGCGCGTCATCGCCCTGCGGTATGGCTCCGACCTGACCCAGAACCAGATCGCCGCGCACCTCGGGGTGTCGCAGATGCAGGTATCCCGGATGCTCGCCAAATCCCTGAGCCGACTTCACGCCGCACTGCTGGCCGACGCCGACGCGGAGAGCGTTTCCGGCCATCCACATCGGACGACGTGAAGATCATGGTCGCTTGTGCTTCAGCGGGTTGAGTGCTACACCGTAGTTAGCACTCTCCCCGTGCGAGTGCCAACCGAGTGAGATGAGATTCCACGAGCGTGTGTGGCGGTCGTCGCAGGTCGGTCCGAGCATGTGCCGTCGACGGCACAACGATGTAGAGGACGACAGATGGCCAAATTGGTGGTTTTCGGCGAAGAGGCCCGGCGTGGCCTGGAACGCGGCATGAACGTGCTGGCCGACACGGTGAAGGTGACGCTGGGTCCAAGGGGACGCAACGTCGTGCTCGACACCAAGTGGGGCGTTCCCACGATCACCAACGACGGGGTGAGCATCGCCAAGGAGATCGAGCTCGACGACCCCCACGAGAAGGTCGGCGCCGAACTGGTCAAGGAAGTCGCCAAGAAGACCGACGACATGGCCGGCGACGGCACGACCACGGCGACCGTCCTGGCCCAGGCGCTCGTTCATGAGGGGCTGCGCAACGTCGCGGCCGGCGCGAACCCGTTGGCGCTCAAGCGCGGCATCGAGCAGGCCGTCGACGCTGTGGTCGAGGCGCTGGCCAAGCAGGCTCAGGACGTCGAGACCACCGAGCAGATCGCGGCCACCGCGTCCATCTCGGCCGGCGACACCGCCATCGGCGCAGTCATCGCAGAAGCGATGGACAAGGTCGGCAAGGACGGCGTCATCACCGTCGAGGACAGCAATGTGGCCGGCATCGAGTTGGAGTTCGTGGAGGGCATGCGTCTCGATCGAGGCTACATCTCGCCCTACTTCGTGACCGACGCCGAGCGGATGGAAGCGGTTCTCGACGATCCGTATCTCCTCCTGGTCGAGAGCAAGATCTCGAACCTGGACGAGTTGCTTCCGGTTCTGGAGAAGGTCATGACCGCGGGCAAGCCGCTCGTGGTGCTCGCCGACGACGTCGAGGGCGGTGCCCTTGCCGCACTGATCGTCAACAAGGTCCGCGGCACGTTCGTGTCGGTGGCCGTCAAGGCGCCCGGCTTCGGCGACCGCCGCAAGGCCATGCTGGCCGATCTCGCCGCCATCACCGGTGGGCAGGTCATCAGCGCGACGGTCGGTCTCAGCCTGGAAAGCACCGGGCTGGAACTGCTGGGCCGCGCTCGCACGGTGGTGGTCACCAAGGACGACACCACCATCATTGGCGGCGGCGGAGACACCGAACTGATCGCCGGTCGGGTCGCCCAACTGCGGGCCGAGATCGACCAGAGCGACTCGGACTACGACCGGGAGAAACTCCGGGAACGGTTGGCCAAGCTGGCGGGCGGGGTCGCGGTGATCAAGATCGGCGCGGCCACGGAAGTCGAGCTCAAGGAGCGCAAGCATCGCATCGAGGACGCCATCCGCAATGCCATGGCGGCCGTCGAAGAAGGGCTGCTGCCCGGCGGCGGGGTCGCTCTGGCCAACGCCGCGCTCACCGCGTTCGACAAGCTCGACCTGATTGGTGACGAGGCCACCGGCGCGAACATCGTACGGGTGGCGCTGACCGCGCCGCTCAAGCAGATCGCCGTCAACGCCGGCCTGGAAGGCGGTGTGGTGGCCGAGAAGGTCAGCACGCTCCCCGCGGGCCACGGCCTCGACGCCGCCACCGGCGAGTACGTCGACATGTTCGCCGCCGGCATCATCGAACCGGCCAAGGTCACCCGGTGCGCACTGCAGAACGCGGCGTCGATCGCCGGGCTGTTCCTGACCACCGAAGTCCTGATCGTCGACAAACCCTAGGGTTGAGGCCAAGCGCCTGTTTCAACGGGGGGCCTCTTTTGAAACAGGCGCTGGCCGGCTGGCCGAGCGTCAGCCGGCTCGCCAGCCCCGGTCGCCGCGCGGGCGGTTCTCCCGCAGGATGGCCAGGACCTTGTCCACCGACAGCGGCGCGTAGAAGTGGTATCCCTGCGCCGCCGTGCAGCCCGTGCCGCGTCAGCACGGTCCGCTGCTCGGCCGTCTCGACGCCCTCGGCGACCACGCGCAGCCCGAGTTCGCGGGCCAGCGCGATCGTCGTGCGTACGATCGCCGACGCCTCCGGCGAGTCGACCATCCGGTGCACGAACGCCCGGTCGATCTTGACCTCTTCCACCTGTACGCGGGTCAGGAACGTCAACGACGAGATAGCCGGTGCCGAAGTCGTCGACCGCGAGCTGCACGCCGATCGAGCGCAGGTCGGCGAGCACGTCGTCGATGACCTCGAGGTCGGACATGACGACGCGTTTCGGTGATCTCCAGGACGAGCCGGTCGGCCGGCAGCTGGTGCCGCGCGAGCAGGATCGTCGACCTGCCGGGCAGCTTGCGGTCGAGCAGGCTGCGCGCCGACAGGTTCACCGAGACCGGCACCGTCACCCCGGCCGCCGCGCCAGCGGGCCGCCGCCCCGAGAGCCAGGTCGAGCACGCACCGGGTCAGCGGCCCGATCAGCTCGCTCTGCTCGACCGTCGGCAGGAACTGGTCGGGCGCCAGCCGCCCGCGCCGCGGGTGCTGCCAGCGGACGAGCGCCTCGACGCCGGTGAGTGCCGCCGGCGACGCCGTGCGCGCCAGCGCGACCGCCGGCTGCAGCGCCAGGAACAGCTGGTCGTCGGTGTGCAGCGCCTCCCGCAGTTCGGCCAGCAGCGCCAGCCGGTCGGTGCTGGCCGTCGTCGCGGACCGCGTCGTACCAGGCCACCGGCTGCCCGCCCCGCTTGGCCTGGTACATCGCGATGTCGGCCCGGCGCAGCAGCTCGGTCATGTCGACATCGCCGGCCCGGGCCACGACCACGCCGACGGACGCCTCCACCGAGAGCAGCACGCCGGCGACCTCGATCGGCACGGCCAGGTCTTCGCCGAGCGCCCGGGCTCGATCGCACCGCCGCGGTCAGAGCCGGCGGGGTACGGTCGAGCCGCCGCGAGATCGGTCAGCAGCAGCGCGAACTCGTCCCCGCCGAGCCGGGCCAGGAGGTCGCCCCGGCCGGCCGCATCGGTCAGCCGGCGCGGCGATGACCTGCAGCAGCTCGTCGCCGGCGGCGTGCCCGAGGGCGTTGTTGACCTCTTTGAAGTCGTTGATGTCCAGCAGCAGCAGCGCGACCGGGGTCGTCCGCGTCGAGCGGCGCAGCGCGTTGTTGCCCCGCGGCGAGCAGCGCGGCCCGGTTGACCAGGCCGGTCAGCGGGTCGTGCACGGCGTCGTACGTGGTGCGCTCGCTCATCGTGCGCAGCTCGTCGTGCGTGATCGCGTCGTGCAGCGCGGCCGCGAGCGCGTCGCCGTACGCGGCGAGCATCATCGCCTCGCTCGCGGGCGCATCGCGGCCGACGCCGAACAGGCGCAGCTCACCGACCGCGCAGGGCGGACCTGAGCGGCCGGCCGGTGCGCCGTCGGTGCTGGACAGCGCCGGCACCTCGAGCGACCGTGCACCGCCGTGCCGTCCCGCGTAGGCGCCGGTGCCGCCCGCCCGGGACCGCGACCGTCGATCTCGACGCGCGTGGCGCCGAAGAGCGCCGAGCGCCCCGGCGATGCCGGCGGTCGACCGCGTCGCGCTCGTCGAGCCGGTTGAGGCCGCGGGTCGCCTCGGCGAACTCCTGCCAGGTGCGACGCTCGTCGTCGCCGCGCAGCCGGTGCCCGTAGAGCTGCTGCAGCAGCCATAGCGCGCGGCGGCAGGAGAGCAGCAGGAGCGCGCTCGGTGTAGCTGGCCCAGACGATCGAGCAGGCCGACGCGATGTTGCCGACGACCATGAGCAGCCTTGCCGCGCGCAGTGTCCCGGAACGTCGCCCCGACCTGGCCGCCGACGCCGGCGGTCACGAGCCGCACGGCGACCAGGTAGCCCGAGGTGGCGAACCAGGCCACGCGCCGGCCGACAGAGCGCCGCGATCCGTGCGCGGTCGAGACGCACGTCGTACGCCGGGTTGATCGACCGTCGACCGCGGCCGCGGCGACGCGCCGGCCACCGTGAGCTGTGCGATGTTGAGCAGGCGACGACCTCCGCGCGGCCGCCGCGGTGCCGAGCCCGACCGAGGCCACGTGCGCGATCGCCACGCCGACCAGGATCGCCGGCGGGGACCAATGCCGGCGGGCAGCCAGACGCAGGCACGATGATGATCGCCGCCTCGCCCCACGCCATGCTGCACGGCCCCGGCGCCGACGCGGAGCCGGAGGCGGCGCCAGCTGCCCGAGTGAGACGACGGCGATGCCGGCCAGCGATCGCCAGCGGTGCGGACCCGAAGAACTCGTCGTCGATGGCGAGCCCGCCGAGGTATCGCGAGTGGATCACGCCCAGACCGGCGAGCACGCCGGTGATCGCGACGGCGCCCGCGACAACGGCGAGCAGAGCGGTCAGGCGCGCCGGGCTGATCACCATGCGGATTGCCCGCTGCCGACCCGATCAACCCCGGCATTGATGATCGATAATGACCTACAGTGCGCCTCCGCGGACCCAACGTGAGAATGCCCGCGCGCGCAGAGGGCAGAAGCGATAGCGACCCGCCGTGCCATCGTTCGCCCCTTTCCCTGGCCAAAGGGGATACGTGACCAATGAAGGGACACGCACCCCGTGAAGGCTAGAGCAAGGGTTGAAAAGGCAACAGAGGCTGATATAGCGTTTTAGCCAGTGGGTCAGGGGGTCGACACGGACGGTTGGATCGACGGTTGACGTTCAGCGAGCGGACGACGACTCACCGTCAGTCGGCGCCGCCTCCGGATCGTCGGCGGTGGGCGGATCGCTCGCCGACGGATCGGGAAACTCGGCCGGCAGCCGCTTGATCCGCGCGGTCATGTTGCGGATCAGCAGCACCGTCGCGATCGCCATCAGCACGATGATGAACAGACCCATCGGGCCGGCCAGCCCGCCCGAGCGGGTGTCGCCGAAGTTGTTCTCGCGCAAGCAGGTCAACGTGCACTCATAGGCGTCCACGGTACGCCCGCGCCTAGTCGACTCTCGAGCTGTCTCGCGGATGCCGGCGAACAGGTCGTCCTCCGGCACCGGGCTGTCGACCAGCGAGCGGACCAGCTCGAAGTCCTCGGTCGGCCACACCTTCTGCTGGAGGTCCAGCGGGACCGCGGAACCAGAAGCCGTCCGGGTCGACCTGGGTGGCGTGCGCGCGCAGCGCGTCGTCGCGGACCTCGAAGTACTCGCCGCACGGCACCCGGGTGGTGATCCGGTCGCCCCTGTCCGGCGCGGTCCTCCCACTGCTCCAGCCACTCGGCGTACGGCGACTCGCAGGCCGGCGGCCAGCATCGCCTCGTGCAGCGCGAGCATCCGCGCCCGGGACCAGCCCGAGTTGTAGTAGAGCTTCAGCGGCTGCCACGGCTCGCCGAGCTCGGGGTAGCGCTCCGGGTCGCCGGCCGCGTCGAACGCCACCACGCTGATCTTGTGGCACATGATGTGGTCGGGGTGCGGATAGCCGCCGTTCTCGTCGTAGGTGGTCATGACGTGCGGGCGGAACTCGCGGATCAGCTTGACCAGCGGTCGCGGCCGCCTCCTCGGCGTCGACATCAGCCCGAAGCAGCCCTCGGGCAGCGGCGGCAGCGGGTCGCCCTCGGGCAGCCCGGAGTCGACGAAGCCCAGCCAGGCCTGGTCGACGCCGAGGATCTCGCGGGCCCGGTCCATCTCGGCGCGGCGGATCGTCGGCGATGTTCGCCCAGCACCTCGGGCCGGTCCAGCTTCGGGTTGAGCACGCTGCCGCGCTCGCCGCCGGTGCACGTGGCGACCAGCACGTCGACGCCCTCGGCGACGTACCTCGCCATGGTCGCCGCGCCCTTGCTCGACTCGTCGTCGGGGTGCGCGTGCACCGCCATCAGCCGCAGCTGCTCAGCCACGAGCACTCCTCCGACTCACCCCGCTGTCGCGTCACGACGCCGGCTGGACGATCCGCCATTCTGGTCGGTGCCCCCGACAAGAATCGACGAGGACCGTCCTCGCCGTGACCGAGACGCACGCCACATCCAGCACCAGCCGGTGTTCCCGCCGGGCCGCTACGGGCGCCGGCGCGAGCCCGGCGCCGCCGCCGGCGCTGGCCGATCGCGATCGCTCGCCGTGGTCGTCGCGGTCGCGACGCTCGGCTCTCGGTCAAGCTGTACCAGCAGTACGGCGACGCCGGACTACGACGCCGCAGGTGCGTCGACTATCTCGACGTCACCGACGCCCGGATCACGGTCGAGTTCACCGTGCGGAAACGCCGCGGACAAGGTCGGCGACCTGCGTCGTCCGGGCGCGCGCCGACGACCGGCGACGAGGTCGGGCGCCGCCGACGTCGACGGTCGCCGCCGCGGCGACCCGACGCGCCGGTCGACACTATCGCCTGACCACGACCGCGCGGCCGGTCGCCGTCGAAGTTCCGCGTTGCGGCCCGCGACCGACGCCTGAATCGCCGGCATTCGACCCCGGTCGGTGATGCCGCGTCACTGGTACGCTTGGTGATTTGATCCGTTCGCGCGCCACGTAAGGAGATCTCCAGTGTCGACGACCGACCGGTCGGCCAGGCGCCGACGACCTGGCTGTCCCAGGACGCTTACGACCGGCTGCAGGCCGAGCTCGACGAGCTCATCGCCAACCGGCCGGCGATCGCCGCGGAGATCAACGCCCGCCGCGAGGAGGGCGACCTGCGCGAGAACGGCGGCTACCACGCCGCCCGCGAGGAGCAGGGCAAGCAGGAGGGCCGGATCCTCTACCTGAAGGAGTTCCTGCGCACCGCCGAGGTCGGCGAGGCGCCGCGAGCCGACACGGTCGCGCCCGGCATGGTCGTCACCATCTACTTCGACGACGACCCCGACGACACCGAGACCTTCCTGCTCGGCTCGCGGGAGATCGCCTCGACCACCGAGCTGACCGTCTACAGCCCCGAGTCGGCGCTCGGCAAGGCGATCCTCGGCGCCGAGCGCGGGCAGACCGGTCACCTACACCGCGCCCAGCGGCGCGGAGATCAAGGTCACCGTCTGTCAGTTCGAGCCGTTCGGCGGCTGAGCGCCGGCCGCGGCCTCAGACGCCGAAGGCTGACCCGTGTAGCCGGCGGCCCGCAGCGCCGATCACGAGCCGGTCGGAGTGCTCCGGACCCGCGCGTCTCCACCGACAGCGCCGACCTCCACCTCGCCGAGCCGCAGGCGCGGATCCTGCCGCGGTGCGCGACGTCGACGACGTTGGCCCGCTGCTCGGCGATCTGGGCCAGCAGCCGGGCCAGCTGGCCGGGCCGGTCGCCGCAGCGCACCGTGAAGCCGCAGGTAGCGGCCGGCGCGGCCAGGCCGTGCTCGATCACCCGGAGCAGCAGCATCGGGTCGATGTTGCCGCCGGACAGGATCGCGACGACCGGCGTCTCCACCTCGACCTGCCGGCGCAGCAGCGCCGCCACGGCCGCGCGCCGGCCGGCTCGACCACCATCTTGTGCCGCTCCAGCAGCATCAGCAGCGCCGCGCGAGATGTCCTCGTCGGTGACCGTGACGACCTCGTCGACCAGCTTGCTGACGTGCGCGAAGGTCAGGTCGCCGGGCCGGCCGACCGCGATGCCGTCGGCGATCGTGCCGAAGCGCGCGAGCGGCACCGGCTGCCCGGCCGCCAGCGAGGGCGGGAACGCGGCCGCGCCCGGCGGCCTGCACGCCGATGATCCGCACGTCCGGTCGCAGCGCCTTGACCGCGACCGCGACCCCGGAGATCAGCCCACCGCCGCCGATCGCGGCGACGATCGTCCGCACGTCCGGGCACTGCTCGAGGATCTCCAGCCCGACCGTGCCCTGCCCGGCGATGACGTCCGGATGGTCGAACGGGTGGATCAGCACCGCGCCGGTGCGCTCGGCGAACTCGTGCGCCGCGACCAGCGCCTCGTCGACGATGTCGCCGGCGAACTCGACCCGCGCGCCGTAGCCCTTGGTCGCCGCCATCTTCGGCAGCGGCGCGCCGTCCGGCATGAAGACCGTGGCTCGCGGCGCCGAGCAGGCCCGGCGGCGAGCGCGACGCCCTGGGCGTGGTTGCCGGCGCTCGCGGCCACCACGCCGCGGCCCGCTCCTCGTCGGTCAGCCGGGCGATCCGGGTGTAGGCGCCGCGCACCTTGTACGAGCCGGCCCGCTGCAGGTTCTCGCACTTGAGCCAGGCCGGCCCGCCGAGCTTCGCGGTCAGCGGCCGGCACGGCTCGAGCGGCGTACGCCGGATCACCCCGTCGAGAAGGTCCCGGGCGGCCTCGACGTCGGCAAGGGTGACCAGGTCTGGGTCGACGTCATGCTCCGATCGTGCCACCCAGCGCGGCCACCGGAAGCACTGTGGTCCGCTCACCTTCGTCGTCGGAGAGCAGCCCGACCAGCGCGGCACCGGCAAGACCACCGTCCAGTCGGCCGCCACCGCCCGCAGGGCCCAGGAATCCGGTACGGAGGGAGCTCCGCGCAGCCGCGCGACCTTCGCGTACTGCGCGCTGGTGATCTTGGCGATCATGACGACCGCGAGGGCGGCGGCCAGGACGAGCAACGCCGCGGACGGAAGGCGCAGCGCGACCTGCCGCCCGAAGAGGTGCAGGGCGAGCGGTTGTTCGACCGCCTGGCCGGCCAGCATCGCCGCTCGGATGCCGGCCAGTTCGCGGGTGTTGTCCAGGCCGGCGACCACGCAGACGACGATCGCGCCGAGCGCCGCCATAAGCCCCGCCCACCAGGCCCACACCAGGATCGCCAGGTTGCGCCGGCTGCGCCGGGGCCGGCTCCGCCCGACGCTCTTCACCGCGAGGTCGGCGATCTGCAGCGGCGGCAGGATCAGGTTGGTCACCGGGATGAACCAGACACCGATCGCGATCCGGTCCTCACCCCGCGACGAACGCCGCGCCAGCCCCTGGTACAGCACGGCGATGTTGGCCCGCGCCTTTGCCGTCCAGGTCAGGAACGAGATCACCGCGAGGACGAACAGGACGGCGACGGCGCCGTCGACCACGGCCGAGACGATGCTCGCCCGCTGCGCGGTGGCCGGGCTCCGGTGCAGCGTCCACGCGTCGAGCAGGGGCTGGAGCGTGTCGAGCAGGTACGCGGTGGCGCAGCCGGCGATCGAGAGCATCGCGGTGGTGGCCCAGCCGGAGATCGCGCGTACGTGCGGCGTCGTCCTGCCCCTCTCACGCGGCGTCGATCACGGTGTCGATCAAGGTAGCTTCCATGATCGCCGGCTCGGGGGCAGCGCGCCCAGGACCGGGGGCGAGCTCGGCCAGCCGGGACCGGCGGCGAAGCCGGTGTGGCGCTAGCGGGGGCGGCGGGAGCCGGTGCGGGGCCAGCCGGGCGCGTGCCGCCGCCACGGTGCCAGCCTCTCGAGCTGGCCGGCCACCGCGAGCAGCAGCAGCTCCGAGTCGGGCGGCCCGACCAGCTGCACGGCGACCGGCAGCCCGTCCGGGCCGTACGCCGACGGGCGACCACGATCGCCGGCAAGCCGGCGATGTTCCACGGCGCCGCGTACGGGCGCGTACCGCACGCAGGCCACCATGTTCGCCGCCACGAGCCCGGCCGGCCCAGGCGACCGCCGCGCGGCGGCGCGCTGGCCAGCGCCGGGGTGACCAGCACGTCGTAGCGGTCGGCGACGAACCAGGCTGCATCCGCTCGCGCCACGCCGCCCGGTCACCGTCGCGGACCAGCCGCGCTCGAGCGCCTGGCGCCCGAGCGCGATGTGCCGCCGGGTGCGCGGCTGCAGCGTCGACACGTCCAGCCCGGCCGCTTCGGCGTCCCGGTAGGCGGCGGCGAACCAGGTCGCGAGGCCGCGGGCACCGAGGGTCGTCGGGTAACCGGGCTCCGCTCGTACCGCGTCGTGGCCTGCCGAAACGAGCACGCGGACGGCGTCGCTCAGGCCTTCGCGGGCGCCGGGTCCGGCACGACGCCGGCGACCGGACTGCGCAGCGAGACGCGCGATGCGCAGCCGGCCGGCGCGGTCCAGCCTGCGCCGGCGTACGGCCGGCGAGCACCGCGAAGCCCGAGGGTCGCGTCGGCCACCGTGGTGGCGAGGATGCCGTGCTCGGCCAGGCCGAACCAGTCGTTGGCGCCGATACCGGACGGCACCACGCCGCGGCCCGGCTTGAGCCGACCAGGCCGCAGCAGGCGGCCGGGATGCGCACCGAGCCGAGGCCGTCGTTGCCGTGCGCGATCGGCACCAGCCCGGCGGCCACCGCGGCGGCGGCACCGCCGGACGAGCCACCCGGCGTACGGTCGGTGCGCCACGGGTTGCGCGTGATCGCCGTCGCGTCGTCGGTCAGCGCCCAGATGCCCAGCTCGGGCATCCGGGTGATGCCGACCACGATCGCGCCGGCGCCGCGCAGCCGGCGTACCACTTCGTGGTCCTGCTCGGCGACCGGCGTCCGGGCCGCCGCCGAGCCGTTCCAGGTCGGCAGGCCGGCGACGGCGGTGTTCTCCTTGACCGCGACCGGCACCCCGGCGAGCGGCAGGTTGGCCAGGTCCTCCTGGTCGTCGACCGTCTCCGCCTCGGCGATCGCCTCGCCGGCGCGGATCACCCGGAACGCGCCGACGATCCGGTCGTACGAGCGCGATCGCTCGAGGTGGTCGGCGACGACCTGGGTGGCCGACGTGTCACCGCGCCGGACCGCGCGGGCGATCTGCTTCGCGGTGGCGCCCACCCAGGTGGTGGGCGTTGCACATGGCCATCCATGGTCGGCAACCTGCGCCGGACAGTGCGTTCGCTGTGCGCTCCGTGACGGTGCTAGCCGTCAGCCGAGCGCCTGCTCCAGGTCCGCGAGCAGATCGTCGATCGTCTCGATGCCGACAGACAGTCGCACGAGATCGGCCGGCACCTCCAAGCGGCGAGCCGGCGACGCTCGCGTGCGTCATCTGTGCCCGGGTGCTCGATCAGCGACTCGACGCCGCCGAGCGACTCGCCGAGCACGAAGAGCTTCGCCCGGTTGCAGATCTCGACCGCGGCCGCTTCCGGCCGCCGACGGCGCGGAAGCTGACCATGCCGCCGAACCGGCGCATCTGCTTGGCGGCGATCTCGTGGCCCGGGTGGCTCGGGCAGGCCCGGGTAGAGGACCTGACGCGACCGCGCGGTGCTGGGTGAGGTAGTCGACGATCCGCTCGGCGTTGTCGCAGTGCCGGTCCATCCGTACGCCCAGGGTCTTGATGCCGCGCAGGGTCAGCCAGGCGTCGAACGGCCCGTTGACCGCGCCCATCGCGTTCTGGTGGTACGGCCAGCTCGTCGCCCAGGTCGTCGTTCGCCGGACCAGCGCGCCGCCGACCACGTCGGAGTGCCCGCCGATGTACTTGGTCGTCGAGTGCACGACGACGTCGGCGCCGAGAGCTGAGCGGCTGCTGCAGGTACGGCGAGGCGAACGTGTTGTCGACCACCAGCAGCGCGCCGCGGTCGTGGGCGACCTGCGCCAGCGCGGCGATGTCGGCGATGCTCAGCAGCGGGTTGGTCGGCGTCTCGACCCAGATCGATCTTCGTGTTGTCCGGGCGGATCGCCGCCCGCACCGCGTCGACGTCGTCGACCGGCGCGGCCGTCCAGTCCAGCCCCCAGCGCTCGGCGACCTTGGCGAACAGCCGGTACGTGCCGCCGTACGCGTCGTCCGGGATGACCACGTGGTCGCCGGGTGCGCACAGCGCCCGCAGCAGCGTGTCCTCGGCCGCCAGCCCGCTCGCGAAGGCCAGCGCCGCGCCGGCCGCCCTCGAGCGCCGCCAGGCACTCCTGCAGCGCGTCCCGGGTCGGGTTGCCGGAGCGGCTGTACTCGTAGCCGAGCCGCGGGGCGCGCCGACCGCGTCCTGCGCGTAGGTGCTGGTCTGGTAGATCGGCGGCACCACCGCGCCGGTGCGCGGGTCGGGCTCCTGGCCGGCGTGGATGGCGAGGGTGTCGAAGCCGTGGCGTCAGCCGTCGAGGCTACTGGCCAGGTTAGCCTTAGGACGCGTGGCGGACTGCGTGTTCTGCGCCATCGTCGCCGGCGACGTGCCCGCCTTCATCGTCGTCCTCGACGCCGGGCGCCGTCGCCTTCCTCGACATCCGGCCGGTGTTCAAGGGCCACGTGCTGGTCGTACCCCGCGACGCACCTGGTCACCCTCGCCGGATCTGCCGGCCGACCAACTGTCGCCGGATACTTCGGGCTCGTCCAGCGGGTCGCGGTGGCCGTCGAGGCAGGCCCTCGGCGCCGGCGGGACGTTCGTCGCGATCAACAACAAGGTGTCACAGAGCGTCGCCGCACCTGCACACCCACGTCGTACCGCGGACCAAGGGCGACGGCCTGCGCGGCTTCTTCTGGCCGCGCACCAAGTACGCCTCGGACGACGAGGCCACCGACGTACGCGACGAAGATTGGCGCGCTGTTGACGTAAGCGGCCGGTAATGATGGAGGGGCATGCTGGCCGGCCGCCTGGCGTTGTGGTGGGTGACCTCTCACAGAATTGGGAGGAACCGTGTTCCTGCGTTATAAGAAGCTCGAGCTGCCCGTCCGCCGAGAAGGCTCTGCCCGGCCGCGACCGCGAGATGCCGGTCGCCGGCACCCACACCGTGCTCGGCACCCCGCTGCGCGGCCCCTGGCCGACCGGCTACGAGATCGCCGTCTTCGGGATGGGCTGTTTCTGGGGAGCCGAGAGGATCTTCTGGCAGATTCCCGGCGTCTACTCCACCTCGGTCGGCTACGCGGGCGGGTTCACCCCCAACCCGACGTACGAGGAGACCTGCTCCGGTCTGACCGGGCACACCGAGGCGGTGCAGGTGGTCTACGACCCGGCGAAGGTCGTCCTACGAGAACCTGCTGAAGGCCTTCTGGGAGAACCACGACCCGACCCAGGGCATGCGGCAGGGCAACGACGTCGGCACCCAGTACCGCTCGGCGATCTACACCACCACCGACGAGCAGCTTCGGATCGCGGAGGCGTCGCGGGAGGCGTTCGCGCCGGTGGTCCGCGCCGCCGGACACGGCGAGATCACGACCGAGATCGCCAAGGCCGGTCCGTACTACTACGCCGAGGACTACCACCAGCAGTACCTGTCGGACGCCAAGAACCCGTACGGCTACTGCAACCACGGCCCCAACGGCATGACCTGCCCGATCGGGGTTGCGAAGACCGCCTGATGCCCGGTGGCCCTGCCGACACAGTCGTAATACACTTTGTCTTATGTCGACGATTACATTCAGGGCAGACGACGATGTCGACCGGGCGTTGGCTGAGCTGACGTCCGGCGATCGTGACCGCTCGCAAGTCATCCGGGAGGCGATCCTCGCCGCATGGCGCGCCCGTCGGGCAGAGCAACTGCTCGCCGAGGCAGCGGCGGTCGCGAACGATCCCGATGATGTCGCTGAGGCACACGCCGTGCTCGCCGACATGGAGTCACTTCGTGCGTGGTGACGTGTACCGACTCAAGGCACCCAGAGATACACGCGGCAACGCACAGCAAGGCACCCGGTACGCCGTGGTCGTGCAGTCGGATCTCCTTCCGCTGTCCACCTGGCTTGTCGCCCCGACATCCACGAGCGTCCGACCGACGAGCTTCCGCCCCGAGATCGACGTCAACGGCAAGACGACGTACGTCCTCGCCGAGCAGACTGCCGCGGTTCAACCTGAACGCCTCGGCAACCTGGTCGGCCACCTCTCCCATCGGGAGATGTTCGCGGTAGACGAAGCGTTGCGCACTGTGCTCCACCTCGACCGTTAGTCGACGAGGTAGCGCAACCACCAGCAGTACCTGTCGGACGCCAAGAACCCGTACGGCTACTGCAACCACGGGCCCAACGGCATGACGTGCCCGATCGGCGTCGCCAAGACCGCCTGACGGACACACCGCACGGGTGTGGAATGGGACACCGGGCGACGGCAGGTGATGACAGCGCCGCCCGTGCCTCAGGCGCAGACCAGGCGCCGGGAAACTCGGGCGTCGCTCAGCATGATGATCAGCGCGGTCGCCGCCAGCAAGCCGCCGACCAATGCGACGCTGCGCACGCCGACCGAGGAGATCAACAGGCCGCCGACGAACGAACCGGCGGCGATGCCGATGTTGAACGCGGTGCTGATCGCGGCCGAGGCCATGTCGGTGCTGCCCGGCGCGACCTGGAGCGTCCGGGCCTGTAGGGCCGGGGGCAGGGCGCCGAAGCCGAGGCCGATCAGGCCGACCAACGCGATCGCCGCCGGCTTGGCCTCGCCCAGCAGGTAGAGCCCGACCAGGCCGACGCTCAGCAGGCCGAGCGGGACGATCATGGTCGACCACGGGCGCTTGTCGAAGAGCGCACCGACCGCGAACGTGCCGATCACCCCGGAGATGCCCGACACGAACAGCAGCGGGCCCAACGCGCTTGCGCTGAAGCCGCTCACGTCGAGCAGGAACGGCGTGATGTAGGTGTAGGCCAGCAGGAATCCGGTCACGACCACCGACGTCACCAGCACGAGGATGCGGAACCGGCGCGCGTCCGGGGCCGTGCCGCGCGCGGCGGTGCCGTCTTCGGGGTTGAACGTCGGCAGGAACGTGACGACGGCCAGGCAGGTGACCAGCGCGACGGCGGCCATCACCAGGAAGGCGGCGCGCCAGCCGAGTTGCTGGCCGAGCCAGGTGCCGGCCGGGACGCCGAGGACCGGAGCGAGCGAGTTGCCGATCGACAGGCGCGACACCACTCGCCCGCGCACCTTCGGCAAGAACATACCGGTCGCCGTCGAAGCGACCACGCACCAGAACATGGCCTGGGTCAGGGCGGTGACGAGCCGGGCGCCGAGCAGCACGGCGTAGCTTTGTGCGGCGGCCGAGGCGACCGTGGCGACCACCAGGACGCTGAGGGTGACGCCGAGCAGCAGCCGGCGCGGGATGCGCTGGGTGACCCGGGCCAGCGGGATCGAGGCGATCACCACGACGATCGCGTATCCGGTGACCAGCAGGCCGGCCTCGGATCTTGAACGGTGCAGGTCCGAGGCGATGACCGTCAACAAGCCGATGGGCAGGACCTCAACCGTGACGTACGAGAAAGCCGCGACCGAAAGCGCGATCAGCGCCAGCGTCGCCCGCCGGTTCGAGACTCCCGTGCTCTGCGCGACATCCATAGCTGCCGCCTCCGTTTGGTGCTTCCGGTATTCATGCTTATGGAGGTAGCATTCCACGCATGGCCACCGAGCGCAATTCGATTCCGCCACTGGTCGGCGGGCACTGTGTGCTCGACCTCATCAACACCGTCGAGCCCCGGGCGGTGGTAGCCGACCGGCTGGAGCGCCTGACCGAGCCGGCCGATCTGCTCGCCTGGGCCCTGCGGGCCGAGGTCATCAACGCGGCCGAGGCGCTGTCCGTCCAGGCGGCCTGGGACACCTCGTCGACGGCCGCCACCCAGGCACTGGGCGCCGCGATCGAGATCCGTGAGGCGGCATACGCGCTGCTCGCGCCCCATGCCGAGCACTACGTGGCGACCGAGGACCTCAACACCTGCCTGGCTCTGGAAGCACTGGCGTTGCGTCGCGCGGCGGCGGCCGCCCGCTCGGAGCTCGTCCTCGCCGGAGAGCAAGTGGCGGCGCGTCTGGTCGTGGGCACGACACCGGCGATGATGATCCCGGACCGGCTGGCCAGCGCCGCGGTCGACTTGGCCTGTGGTGCGGATCTCAGCAATCTGCGCGCCTGCCCGCTCGAGGAGGGCGGGTGCGGCTGGCTGTTCTTCGACCGGAGCCGGAACCGCTCCCGGCGCTGGTGCGTCATGGCCGACTGCGGTGCTCAAGTCAAGGCCAAGCGCCTGACCGAGCGCCGCCGCGCCAACCGCACTCTAGCTACCACCGTATAGACTAGCAGGGGTAGCAACGGACGACGCCAACGCGAGATCCGGCCGCCAGATCTGGGCCGTGCTGGCCGCTCGGCGGCAACGGCCGCTCGGCGGCAGCGGCCGATCGCCAAGATCGCACCGCCAGGCCACCATTTCCCCGAAGTTGTGGCTTCCGGGCGGGCCGGAGGCCACTACTTCCCCGAAGTTGTGCCTGCCGGGGTGGGCTGAGGCCACTACTTCCCCGAAGTTGTGGCTTCCGGGGTGGGCTGAGGCCACTACTTCCCCGAAGTTGTGGCGTGCCGGCTGTGGCGGGCTTAGGAAAAGGCAGGCGAGGGCACATGACCTCGATGTTTGCGGGGGAACCGGGAGTCAGGTGCCCTCGCCTGCCTGGAAGACCCGTCCGTTCCCCAGTGGGGACGCCTGGCCGGAGGCGTTCGGGGGTCGGCGGAGGCATGCCGACAACCGTGTCCGGACGGGTCATGAGTGCGGGACGTCGAAGCGTTGGCGGGCGCGCCGAGGTCACCGCGGGTGAAACGCCTTGCGGTTGCTACAGGAAGGTTCCGCGATTGCCGCCGGCCCGGTGCCATCCCCCGCGGGGGCGGGATCGGGCGCCGATGTCGATGCGCCAACCGGGCATCGTGCGCAGGCTGTAGAGATCGTGGCGTGCGGTCCACGCCTCGTTCCACGGCCGGTAGGACGCAGCCTCGGCGTTCTCGGCCAACCGCCGGGGTGCGCAAGGCCATTCGCGGCCGCACCACATGCAGTGTCCTTCGACGTCAGGCTCGGTGTGCCGACTCAGGATCTGCTGCGCGTCGCGCCACAGCAGCCGGTCAACCACGTCTGTTGGCTCGGACTGGTCAACGCTGACCAACTCTCCCTACCCCCAAACTGTGAGGCTTCCTGGGAACCTCCGGACGAAACGTTAAACAGTCGGGGCCATCGGCGCAGCGGACAGGCTGTGCGACGCACCGAGATGACCACGAAAGGGTACGGGCCGCGCGGGCGTGTCTTGCTGCCCAAACGCCGGATCGATGGGGCTTGCGCGACCGCGATAATGGGGCATGGACGAGCCCCTCCTGCTTCGCAAGATCCGCGACGCGGTCATCGGTGACGATCAGGTGATGTGGGGACCGTTCGGCCCGCGCCGCGTCACGTACGCCGACTACACGGCCTCGGGCCGAGCCCTCGACTTCCTCGAGCGGTTCATCGTCGACGAGGTCCTCCCCCGGTACGCGAACACGCACACCGAGTCGTCCGGCACCGGGCTGCAGACCACCCGCTTGCGCGAGGACGCGCGACAGATCATCCACGACGCCGTCGGCGGCACCGAGGACACCGTGGTGATCTTCACCGGCTCCGGCTCGACCGGCGCGATCGACAAGCTGGTGCACATCCTCGGGCTGCGGATTCCGGCCGGCCTCGACGACCGGTACGAGTTGTCGGCGCACATCGCGCCGGAGGCGCGGCCGGTGGTGTTCATCGGGCCGTTCGAGCACCATTCCAACGAATTGCCCTGGCGCGAGTCGATCGCCGACGTGGTGGTGATTCCGGAAGACCACAATGGACACATCGACAGCGCGCGGCTCGAGGCCGAGTTGCAGCGCTTCGCCGACCGGCCGGTGCGCATCGGCTCGTTTTCCGCCGCGTCCAATGTGACCGGCATCGTCAGCGATACCACCGCGATTTCGGCGCTGCTGCACAAGTACGGCGCGCTGTCGTTCTGGGACTTCGCCGCGGCGGCGCCCTATGTCGACATCGCATTCGCCGGCAAGGATGCGATATTTCTGTCCCCGCACAAGTTCGTCGGCGGACCGGGGACGCCGGGCGTGCTGATCGTGCGCCGCGATCTGCTGCGCAACCGCGTGCCGACCGTGCCGGGCGGCGGCACCGTCGACTACGTCAACCCGACCGACCACCACTACATCACCGACCCCGCGCACCGCGAAGAGGGTGGCACCCCGGCGATCGTCGAGTCGATCCGGGCCGGCCTCGTCTTCCACCTCAAGCAATCCGTCGGCACGGACACGATCCGCAATCTCGAAGAATCGTTCCTGCGCCGCGCGATCGAATCGTGGCAGACCAATCCAAGCATCGAAGTGCTCGGCAATCTCAATGCTGAGCGATTGTCGATCGTCTCTTTCGTGGTACGGCGACCAGGCGCTCGCTATCTGCACCACAACTTTGTCGTGTCGTTGCTCAACGACCTGTTCGGCATCCAGTCGCGGGGTGGCTGCTCGTGCGCCGGCCCGTACGGGCACCGCCTGCTCGGCATCGACATCGAGCGATCCCACCGGTTCGAGCAGGAAATCATCGCCGGCTGCGAGGGCATCAAACCCGGCTGGGTGCGGGTGAACTTCAACTACTTCATCTCCGAAGCGGTTTTCGACTACATCGTCCAGGCCGTGCACCTGGTGGCGACGCACGGCTGGACGATGCTCCCCGAGTACCGCTTCGAGGCCCGCAGTGGTCTCTGGCGCCACCGGGGTGGGCTGGTCGAGCCACCGCTGCGGCTGACCGACCTGCACTACGACGGCGACGGCGAGCTGCGCTGGCCGACCCGGCACGACGAGAAGGCGCCGGAGTCGGCCCTGGCCGTCTACCTGGCCGAAGCGCGGGACCTGTTCGCCAAGGCCGCCGAGGAGCCCTGGGAGGAGGGGCGCGGTGGCGCCGCGATCTCGGCCGGCTTCGAGGAGTTGCGGTGGTTCGAACTGCCGGACGCCTGCCTCAAAGAGCCCATGGCGGGGTGAACTCGCCGTCGGCCGTCACGGCCGCGAAGCCGGCCTGGATCGAGACGTACAGCTCGGCCGGCTGATCGCCGGGATTGGCCACGGCGATCGGCTGGCCGGCCGGCACGACGGTCGAATCGCCGGCGCGCAGCACCTCGCCGCCCGGGGTCACCCGGGCCTGGCCGGACAGCACGGTGAACACCTCGTCGCGGTTGAGCCGGTGCGGCTGGGAGTCGATCCCGACCGGGAGCGTCAGCCGCCAGGCGCACACTTCATGCGAGCCGTTGCTCGGCCCGGCGAACACGGTGAACTGCGCCCCGTTGAGCTCGAATCGCGGTGCACGGTCGGCGCGGACGATACTCATGTGGTTCCTCCTTATGGATGGGTCTCCGCACAGAAACTAAATCAGGTTTCGTAGTTTGTAAATGGGGTTTCGTATGTCTGACCTCACCGCCGACGAACTTCGCGGTCTCCCGCTCGGCCGGCTGCTGCTGTACGCGCACCGGCGCGCCCAGGCGGCGTCCCTGGCCAAGCTGCAACAGCGCGGGCACGCCCAGGTGCGGCCCGGCCACCTCCCGGTGATCACCAACCTCGACGCGGACGGCACCCGGATCAGCGACCTGGCCAACCGGGCCGGCATGACGCGGCAGATGATGGGCCGGCTGGTCCGCGAGCTGGAAGACCTCGACTACGTCGACAGCCGTAGCGACCCGACCGATCAACGGGCGGTGATCGTGACGCTGACCGAGCGGGGTACGCGGTTCCTCGCCGACGCGCCGGAGGCGATCGACGATGTCGAGCGCGACTACGCCGACCTGCTCGGCCCCGACGAGCTGCGGCAGCTCCGGGCGGCGCTGGTCAAGCTGTCGACGACTTCGCCCACGGCGTAACTGCTAGGGCATGGATCGATGCCGGGCCGTGTTGTCTTCGGCATGGAACCCGACACCGACGCATTGGACGCCTACAGCCGCGTGGTGTCCTCCGTAGCGTCTACGCTGCTGCCCAGCGTGGCCAGCCTGACCGTGCGCACGCGGCGCGGCGACGGCGCCGGCTCGGCCGTCGTCTTCACTGCCGACGGCTTCGTGCTCACGAGCGCCCACGTGGTGGCCGGCGCCGAGAGGGGTACGGCCGACTTCACCAATGGGGCGCAGACCCGATTCGACGTCGTCGGCACCGACCCGCTGGCCGACCTCGCCGTGCTCCGCATCCGGGAGGTCGGCGTGCCACAGGCGACCCTCGGCGACGCCGACCAGTTGCGCATCGGCCAACTGGTCGTCGCGGTCGGCAACCCGCTCGGACTGGCCGGCTCGGTCACCGCCGGGGTGGTGAGCGCGCTCGGCCGGTCGCTGCCCGTTCGGGACGGCCGGCATGTCCGGCTGGTCGACGACGTGATTCAGACCGACGCCGCGCTGAACCCCGGGAACTCCGGCGGCGCGCTCGCCGACTCGCGCGGCCAGGTGGTCGGCATCAACACCGCGGTCGCCGGCATCGGGCTCGGCCTCGCCGTCCCGATCAACAGCACCACCCGCCGCATCGTCTCCGAGCTCATGTCCACCGGCCGGGTGAAACGCGCGTGGCTGGGCGTCGCCGGCGCACCAGCACCCCTGCCGCCGCAGCTCGCCGAGCGGCTGGGCCAGCGTCGCGGGCTCCGCCTTGTCGAGGTCGTGCCGGGCAGCCCGGCCGGAGAGGCGGGGCTCTACGTGGGCGACATCATGCTGTCGGCCGGGGGTAAGCCGGTCACCGGCGTGCAGGACGTGCAGCGGCTCATGCTCGGCGCCCCGGCGATCGGCGCCCGGGTTTCGATCACCGTGTTGCGCAAGGGCGCGCTGGTCGACGTGGTGGCCGTGCCCGCTCCGTTGAGCTGATTGTTGTTCCTGCGTCCGCTGGCTCGCGTGGCTTTATGCGCCGTCTTCCGATAAGGCCGCTGGCGCGGCCTGTGGTCCAGACGCCGCAGCGCCGGGCTCGGCCAGCGGACGGTCCTCCTGCGTCCGCTGGCTCGCGTGGCTTTATGCGCCGTCTTCCGATAAGGCCGCTGGCGCGGCCTGTGGTCCAGACGCCGCAGCGCCGGGCTCGGCCAGCGGACGGTTGTTTCGTGGCCGGTCGGGTGGATACCTTTCCCCCGTGAGCCAGCTCATCGAGTACTTCGCCGCCGCCAACGACCGGGCGGCAGCCGCAGTCGTCGACAAGGGCCCCGGGGACGACGGGGTTTCGGCGCCGGACCTTGATCCGGCGGTGGTCCTTGCCAACCTCGAGTCCCTCCTCACCGGCGTCGACGAGGACGTCATCCTCGACAACCCGCGCCTCGCCGACCTGGTCGCCGACGACGGGGACCTCAGCGTCTACACCGTGACCGACGAACTGCGGGAGGCCCTCGCCACCTCCGACTCCGACCAGCTCGGCGACACCGTCGAGTCGCTGGGTGAGATAGAGGAGCTCGACGGGGCCGACCCGGAGGTGATCCTCGGCGAGCTCGAGGAGCTCGCCGAGCTGGCCCGCCGGGCCCAGGACGCGAACCAGCGCCTTTACTGCTGGGTAAGCCAGTAACTCACGCGTGCCTGCCAACGAGGCCCCTGCGACGCGCCAACTCCGTCGCTCACACGATGTGGGCCAGGAGGTCCTGGCGGGTGATGACGCCGGCCGGCTTGCCGTCGATCAGCACCACGGCGGCGTCGGCCTTCTCCAGCAGCGCCACCGCCTCGCCGACCGGCTGGCCCCCGCCGATCATCGGCAGCGGCGCGCCCATGTGCCGTTCGACCGTGTCGTGCAGGTGGGCCTGGCCGGTGAACAGCGCATCGAGCAGGTCGCGCTCGGCGATCGAGCCGGCGATCTCACCGGTCACCACCGGCGGCTCGGCCTTGAGCACCGGCAGCTGCGAGACGCCGTACTCGCGCAGGTAGTCGATCGCGTCCCGGACCGTCTCGCTCGGGTGGACGTGCACCAGCGGCGGCATCTTGCCGTCCTTGCCGCGCAGGACGTCGGCGACCGTCGGGGTCAGATCGGCGGTGTGCAGGAAGCCGTACCGCGCCATCCAGTCGTCGTTGAAGATCTTCGAGAGGTACCCGCGGCCGCCGTCCGGCAGCAGCACGACCACGACATCGTCCGCTCCGGCCGAACGGGCGACCTTGAGCGCGGCCGCGACGGCCATCCCGCACGAGCCGCCCACCAGCAGGCCTTCCTCGCGGGCGAGGCGCCGGGTCAGCTCGAACGAGTCCTTGTCGGACACCTCGACGATGTCGTCGCAGATGCTCCGGTCGTAGGTGGCCGGCCAGAAGTCCTCGCCGACGCCCTCGACCAGGTAGGGGCGCCCGGTGCCGCCGGAGTAGACCGAGCCCTCGGGGTCGGCCCCGACGATCCGGACCTTCCCACCGGAGACCTCCTTGAGGTAGCGCCCGACGCCGGAGATGGTGCCGCCGGTGCCGACACCGGCGACGAAGTGGGTCACCCGCCCCTCCGTCTGCTCCCAGACCTCCGGACCGGTCGTCTCGTAGTGCGAGCGCGGGTTCGCCGGGTTGGCGTACTGGTCCGGCTTCCACGCGCCGGGGATCTCGCGGGCCAGCCGGTCGGAGACGTTGTAGTAGGACCTCGGGTCCTCCGGCGCCACCGCGGTCGGGCAGACGACGACCTCGGCGCCATAGGCACGCAGGACATTCTGCTTGTCCTCGCTGACCTTGTCCGGACAGACAAAGACACATTTGTACCCTCGGAGCTGCGCCACCAAGGCGAGCCCGACGCCCGTGTTGCCGCTGGTGGGCTCGACGATGGTGCCCCCGGCCTGGAGTAGGCCGGCCTTCTCGGCCTCGTCGACCATGCGCACGGCGATGCGGTCTTTGACACTGCCGCCCGGATTGAGATATTCGACCTTGGCCAGGACCGTGGCGGAGATCCCCGCCGTCACATTTCGCAGGCGGACGAGCGGAGTGTTGCCGACCAGCTCGACGACGTTGTCGTAGTAGCGCACCCGCTCACTCTACTTATCGCCGGGCGTGCGGCGGCTCTGCGACGACGTAACCCGCCACGACCCGGTCCCGCTCCTTCTCCCACGCCAGGAACCGCTCGGTCTCGTCGAGGAGCGCGCCGGCGAAGTACGCGGCGACCGCGACGTCGTCGACCAGGCCGAGGACGAACAGGAAGAGCTCGGGCACGAGGTCGACCGGCGACACGATGTAGACGCCGGCCATCGCCATCATGGCCAGACGACCCTTTCCGTCGTACTCCCCGCGCACGGTCGCCGCGATCATCCGGGGGATCGCCGCGAGCCGTTTGCCCAGGCCGGGCGTGCCCGGCTTGAACACGCGCAGCAGCGCGGTCCACGCCATCCTTCGACGCAGCGTCCCAGCCATCGTGCCTCCTGTAGTAGAGCCTCTCTGCCTATGGTGCCCTGCGCTGCCAAGGGCCAACCGCGCCGAGCCGTGACCGCGTCACAATGGGCGTTATGGATCACGATGAGGCTCGCTCGTTCCTGGCCGACAAACACCACGCCGTCCTGGCGACCCGCCGGGGCGACGGAAGCGTGCAGATGTCGCCGGTCACCGTCGCACTCGACGGCGAAGGCCGTCCGATCATCAGCACCCGGCAGACCGCGTACAAGGTGAAGAACCTGCGCCGCGACCCGCGGGCGTCACTCTGCGTGTTTGGCGACGCGTTCTTCGGACAGTGGGTACAGGTCGACGGAACGGTCACGATCATCGACCTGCCGGAGGCGATGGAGCTGCTGGTCGACTACTACCGGCGGGCCTCGGGTGGCGAGCACCCCGACTGGGCGGACTACCGGGCGGCCATGGAACGCGACAAACGCGTCCTAATCCGCCTCGACATCACCCGAGCCGGCCCCGACAAGCAGGGTTGATCGGGTTGATGACCAAGGACACCGGACAGGGGTTGCCCTCCGGTTAGCCTCGGAAGCGCATGGGAAGCATGCAGTGACGGGGGCTGCAAGGGGTGGACGATGATTCAAGCCAACCGGGTGAAGCGGATCGCCGTGGCGGCGGCGTTCGGCGGGGGAAGTGTAGGCGCCGCCGGCGTGCTCTTCTACGGCTTGATCCTCGGCCAGGCGCTGATCGCCCGGCGCACCATCCCGGTCGCGATGAGGCCGGCACCCCGACCCGACGGGCAGTACGGCGCCGGCCACGCCGGGCCGCCGTTGCGTCTCGCCGTGCTCGGCGACTCGGCGGCGGCCGGCTTCGGCGTCGCGCTGCCGAGTGAGACGGTCGGTGCCGTCATCGCCTCGCAGCTGGCCGAGCGGCTACGCCGGCCCGTGTGGCTGAAGGTGCTGGCCGTGGTCGGCGCGCAGTCGACCGGACTGGCCCCGCAGGTCGAGTCGGCCCTGGAGTGGCAGCCGGACGTGGCGTTCGTGTGCATCGGCGGCAACGACGTGACCGGCCGGGTCGGCGTCCGCATCGCGGTGCGTCATCTGTCCAACGCGGTCCGTGCGCTGCGCGAGACGGGGTGCGAAGTCGTCGTCGGCACCTGCCCGGACCTCGGCACGATCCGGCCGATCCAGCCGCCACTGCGCTGGCTCACCCGGTACTGGAGCCGCCAGCTCGCCGCCGCGCAGACCGTCGGCGTGGTCGAGGCGGGCGGCTGGTCGGTGTCGCTGGGTGACCTGCTCGGCCCGGCGTTCTATCGTGACCCTGAGCACATGTTCAGTTACGACCGCTTCCACCCGTCGGCCGCCGGCTACGCGAAGGCGGCCGCTGTGATCCTGCCCACACTCGTTAGCGCCCTGACCGATCGCGAGCTCAGCCCGACGCTCGGGGCGGGTGAGGGGGTCCGGACTCTGCCGCAGGCCGCGGTTGAAGCGGCACACTCGGCGGGTACGGAAGTGAGTGGTGCCTCGGTCGACGGTCACGAGCACGGGCCGGCCGGGCGTTGGGCCCAGCTGCGCCGCCGAGTCTGGTGGCCTCGCCAGACGATGCGCGCGGCGGTGTCCGGCACGCTGTCCACTGTGGAGGTCACATGATCAAGGTCGGGTGGGTGAAATGAACCGCGTGGTTGGCCGGCTGAGTCGAGCGGCCGCGGTCACCGCGGTCGCCGGCACGGTCGGCGGCGCCGCCGTCATCGCCGCGCAGGCGATCGCGGCCCGCACCCGGCCCTACGCGAAACCGGACATGCGCCTGGCGATGCGCTCGTCGGTCGGCTCGCCCAGCCGGCCGGCCCTGCGGCTGGTGCTGCTCGGCGACGCCACCGCCCTCGGCGTCGGGGTCGAACGGGTCTCCGACACGGTCGGCGGCCAGCTCGCGGCGCTCCTGGCCGGGGGCGCCACCGCCCGCCGGGTCGAGCTGTCCAGCGTGGCGGTCGCCGGTTCGCGCTCGGCCGACCTCGCCACTCAGGTCGCGCGGGCGCTCGTCGGCGTGACTCCCGACGTGGCGGTGATCCTGGTCGGTACCAACGACGTGACCCACCTGGCCCCGCCCGGCGATGCCGCCGAGCACCTCGCCGCGGCCGTCCGCCGCCTCGACGAGGCGGGCGTCGCGGTGGTCGTCGGCACCTGCCCGGACTTCGGCGCGCTGCGCGCCTATGCGTCGCCCCTGCGCCAGCTGGCCGGGCTGCAGAGCCGGCGGCTGGCCCGCAAGCAGGGCGCCGCCGCGCGGACGGTCGGCGCGACGGTGGTGGACCTGGGCGCGCAGACCGGCGCGGTGTTCCGGGCCGACGCGGGGACGCTCTGCCATGACGGCTTCCACCCGTCGGCCGACGGCTACCGGGTCTGGGCGCACGCGCTCCTCCCCGCGGTCGAGGAAGCCGCGACCGTCCACGGCCGCGCCTGAGGGCTCGTCACCAAGATCGCACCGCCAGGCCACCACTTCCCCGAAGTAGTGCCCTCCCGCCCCCACGGAGGCCACTACTTCCCCGAAGTTGTGGCCTCCCGACCTCGCCGTGGCCACTACTTCCCCGAAGAATGTGCACTTGGCGTGCTTACTTGCTCACAGCCACTCGTGCGGTCACTACCGCTGAGTTAGCTTGGGGGTATGCCGGAAGCTGTCATCGTCGCCACTGCCCGGTCCCCGATCGGCCGGGCCGTCAAGGGATCACTTCGCGAACTTCGCCCCGACGACCTCGCCGCCACCATTGTGCGCGCGGCGCTGGACAAGGTGCCCCAACTCGACCCGCGCGACATCGAAGATCTGTACCTCGGCTGCGGGCTACCCGGCGGCGAGCAGGGCTTCAACATGGGGCGGGTGGTGGCCACGATGCTCGGCTACGACCACCTGCCCGCCGCGACCATCACCCGCTACTGCTCGTCCTCGCTGCAGACCACGCGCATGGCGTTCCACGCGATCAAGGCCGGAGAGGGTGACGTGTTCATCTCGGCCGGCGTCGAGTGCGTGTCCCGCTTCGCGCGCGGCAGCTCCGACGGGTTGCCGCCGGAGGCGCAGGCGCTGGTCGGTGGGGGCTGGCAGAACTCGAAGTTCGCCGAGGCGCAGGAACGCACCATCTCGCGCGCGGCCGGCGGCGGGCCGATCTGGCACGACCCGCGCACGCTCGGCGAGGTGCCGGACGTCTACATCGCGATGGGCCAGACCGCGGAGAACCTCGCCGAGGTCGAGGGCGTGACCCGCGAGGACATGGACGAGTTCGGGGTTCGGTCGCAGAACCTCGCCGAGACGGCCATCAAGGACGGCTTCTGGGCCCGCGAGATCACCCCGGTCACCACGCCGTCCGGTGACGTCGTGTCCGGCGACGACGGGCCACGGCCCGGCGTCACGCTCGAGGCGGTGTCGGCGCTCAAGCCGGTGTTCCGCCCGGACGGCAAGGTGACCGCCGGCAACTGCTGCCCGCTCAACGACGGTGCGGCCGCCGTGATCGTGATGAGCGACGTCAAGGCCCGCGAGCTCGGCATCACGCCGCTGGCTCGCATCGTGTCGACCGGCGTCACCGCGTTGTCCCCGGAGATCATGGGCATCGGACCGGTCGAGGCGTCCCGCTCGGCGCTGCGGCGCGCCGGGATGACCATCGACGACGTCGACCTCGTGGAGATCAACGAGGCGTTCGCCGCTCAGGTCATCCCGTCGTACCGCAACCTGGGCATCCCGATCGAGAAACTCAACATCAACGGCGGCGCGATCGCAGTCGGCCACCCGTTCGGCATGACCGGCGCCCGGATCACCGGCACGCTCATCAACTCGCTCGACTGGCACAACAAGTCGATCGGTCTCGAGACGATGTGCGTCGGCGGTGGACAGGGCATGGCGATGATCCTGGAGCGCCTGTCGTAACCCGCTACAAGCCGAGCTGAGCTTCTATCCACGCGAGCCGGTCGTCCTTGGCCGGCTGCGCGAGGAAGTGGTCCGCCGTCTGGTAGAGGGACACCTTCGCCTTGGGGTTCGCCGCCGCGAACGCGGCCCTGGTCTCGGCCGGGACGAACTGGTCGCGGCCGGCGAACTGCAGGTACAGCCGGCTGCCCAGCCGGGAGACGTTGTCGACCGGGTCGAGCCCCTGGAACAGCGCCCGGTAGGCCGGCTTCTGCGCGTCGGGCAGGCCGAGCCAGAACGTGTCGAACCAGTTGGCCCAGGTGGCGTCCGGCGCCATGAACACCGCCGTCTTCAC
The DNA here is from genome assembly GCA_963816625.1 of uncultured Actinomycetota bacterium. GTDB lineage: Bacteria > Actinomycetota > Actinomycetes > Mycobacteriales > Micromonosporaceae > Dactylosporangium. Next base: position 533,633 of record CAWFLC010000001.1, read on the forward strand.
GGTAGGTGTGCGCTGGGCGAGGATCGCGCCGTACATGGCGCCGTAGTCGTGCCCGACCACCGCCGTGCGGCGCGCGTCGACGCCGCGCTGGGCGACGAGGTACCGGTACGCCTCGGTGACCGCCTTGACCTGCGCCTCCACGTTGGCCCGGTCCCGCGCGTCGCCGACCGGGTCACCGGCCCACGGGAACGTCAGGTCCGGCAGGACCGCCACCGCGCCGCGCGAGGCGACCTCGACCGCCTCGGCGAGGAACTCGGTGCGGTTCTGGGTGGACGCCGGCGGTTCGAACCAGTGGAGGTACAGGACGCCGGCCAGGGCGTGGCCGGGGTGCTGTGGGCGCACCACGTACGCGGTGATGTCACCGATCTTGACGTCCTCCACGACCACGGCATCCCGATGCGGGCGCTGCGCGGCCGATGACGCCGACGCTGCCGTACCGCTGAGGACGGCCGCGCCGATGGCCACAGGTACCATCAGTTTATAAATGAGTTTCATAGATGACGACGGTAGGCCGTTCTCATACGGACGGTCAAGACACGGAAAGATTGCGCCCATGAGCCCTGTGCCTCCGGACGAGCCGGCGCTGGCGCTCGCGATCGACTTCCTGAACACGTACGACACGCTGGAGTCGCCTCCGGACCGGCTGAGCGTCGATCTCGTGCAGCGCTTGGGGTCACGGCACGGGCATGTGGTGACGTTTGCCGCCGACGATCTTGAACCGCTGCGGGCGCTTCGCGAGCGGCTGCGGCCGGTGTTCGCCGCAGACAGGGTCGACCAGAAGGTGGCCGCAATCAACGGCGTCCTGGCCGACGCCACCGCTCAACTGGACGCGGATCGGCTCCGGCTGCGAGCCGTCGGCGGAAACGGGGCGGTCGGCCGGTTCGGGGTACTGGTCGCCGATGCGCTCGCCCAGGCGATGGCCGCCGGTGGACCCTCGCGGTTCGGTACCTGTGTCGCCGACCCGTGCCGATGCGTGTACGTCGACCGGACGCGCTCAGGCCGGCAGCGGTACTGCTGCGAACTGTGCAACGACCGGATCGCGGCGGCCGCGTACCGCCGGAGAAAGTAGGCCCGCCGCCAGCCACCGATAGCCGTTGAGGCCACTACATCCCCGAAGTAGTGGCCACGTCGGGCCGCTGAGGCCACTACTCCCCCGAAGTTGTGGCCAACCTGGCCGTTGAGGCCACTACATCCCCGAAGTAGTGGCTACGCCGGGCCGCTGAGGGCACTACTTCCCCGAAGTTGTGGCTAGGCCGAAACGTTGAGGGCGCTACTTCAGCAGGGTTTGGCGCGTCACCCGGACCCAGGCGACCGCGGTCTCGTCCGCCGCGCCGGCTAACACGGCATCGGCGGCGACCACTCGCAATTGGTCGGGCAGGGCCAGATCGTTGGCGAGCCTCGGCACCTCGCGGTGCGGCTCGGCTTCGGCATCGGCGGTGCGATCCGCGAGGCGCTGGATGAGGTCGTGCATGAGCTCAGCATGAGAAGACGCCGCCCATCGGGACGGCGTCCAGTGCGTGACCTGGCCGACGAGCTTGCGCACCGAGGTGGCGAACTCGTCGGCCGTCGTACGGGTCACCGGCGCAGATAACTCAGCAGGCGCAGGATCTGCCAGTACAGGAAGATCAGGCCGACCAGAAGACCGAACGCGCAGTACCACGCATAGCGCTCGGGCAGCCCGTAACGCACGCCCTGCTCGACCGCGTCGAAGTCGAGGATGAAGGTCAGCGCGCCGACCACGATGCACACAAGGGTGAACACGATCGGCAGCCAGCCGACCTTGCCGGTCGTGCTGTACTCGATCAGGCCGAGGTCGCCGCCGAAGATGGCGACGATCCAGTTGACGAGGCTCAGCACCACGACGCCGATGAGCGCGCCGATAACTATCCGGGTGAACCGCTTGGTCGCGCGGAGCACCTTCATCTTGTAGAGCACCGCCATGACGGCGAACACCCCGAAGGTGCCGATCACCGCCTGGATGACGATGCCGTTGAACTGCTCCTCGAAGAACCGGCTGACGACGCCGAGAAGCACGCCCTCGACGATCGCGTAAAGGCTGATCAAGAACGGGTTGGTGATCCGGGCGAACGCGATGACCAGGCCGAGCACGAGTCCGGCGAGCGACGAACCGACGACGGCCGCGATCATGACGCCCGAACTGGTGACCGGGAGCAGCATCCAGCTGAGCGCGCCGGCGATGCCGGTCAACACCAGCAGGGCGACGGTCCGGACAACGACGTCGTCCATGGTCATCATCCGGGACGGAACCGCCGGCGGCGCATAACCGGGCGCACCGGATCCGGGTGGTGCATATCCGACGGAGCCCGACCGCTCCTGCCGCGCCGCTTCACCCAACCGGGTGGTGAGCACGGGGTTCGAACTCTGCACGATCCGCCTCCAAGGGCTTGATGTCACACGTACCCAAAAGGGTACCGCTTTCCATCATGCGCAATGAGCCTTGGAGCTGGCTGTGAGGTGCCCGGGGCGGGAGTCGAACCCGCACACCTTTCGGCAGCCGCTTTTAAGGCGGCCGTGTCTGCCGTTCCACCACCCGGGCGGGTAAATGCGTTTCACGGTAACCCGTCTGACCGATCCCCCAACACGTGCGAGCGGACCGCCGTTACTGTCATCCGGGTGAGCAATGCCCAGCAAACCGACGAGACGCCAATGGTGTCATCGCCACCGGTGGCATCGCCCATACCGCCAACTCCATCGTCCCCCGGGCGGACACGCGTCGCCCGTGCTCTCCGCAGGCTGGCCGACGGTCCGGCCACGCTGGATGGGGCGATCTGCGCGGTTATCGCCGCCTACGCGGCCTGGTTGACGAGCGGACTCTGGCCCGATCCGGCGCACCGCGTGCTCGCCCTGAACCCGAACGACCAAGCCGTCGACGAGTGGTTCCTCGCCCACGGCACGCGCCTCTATAGTGGCGACTTCCACCTTGTCACCACGTTGCTCAACGCCCCCGACGGGGTGAATCTGCTCGGCAACGCCTCGCTCATCCTGCTCGGCGTCGTCCTGGCGCCGGTCACACTCGCGTTCGGCGCGCCGTTCAGCTTCGCCGTCATCATGGGCGTCAACCTCGCCGCGACCGGCATCGGCTGGTACCTGCTGCTCGCCCGTACCCTGCGCCTGCGCCGCGCGGCGGCCGCCGTCGGTGCCGCGTTCACCGCGTTCGCCCCGGGCATCGTGGCTCAGGCCAATGCGCATATCCACATGACTGCTCAATGGCTTGTGCCGGCGATGATCTGGTGCGTCCTGCGCCTCACCCAGGACCGGCGCTTCTGGGCCACGGTCAGGATGGGGACGCTCCTCGGCGTCCTGATCGTCCTGCAGGTCTTCCTGGGTGAGGAAGTCCTGTTTCTCACCGCGATCACGCTCGGTCTGTTCTGCCTCGTTTACGCGGTGCTCAGCCCCGGTTCGGCTCGCCGTGCGCTTCCCGGGGTCGCGGCCGGCGTCGCCATCGCCGCGGTCATCGCCGTCGCGGCCACGGCGCAGCTGCTGTGGCTGCAGTTCGCCGGCCCGCAGAGCGTGCCCAACGGACCGTTCAGCCCCGAGTTCTACGCGGCCGACCTGGCCGGCCTGTTCGCGATCTCGCCGCTGTCCCTGGCCGGCAGCGCGCACTCGGCGAGCCTGGTGACCGGCTCGGCCGAGTACACGAGCTTCTTCGGCTGGCCGCTCGTCCTCGTCGTGATCGGCGCGACGCTCTGGCTCTGGCGCCGCCCGGCGGTCGTCGCGAGCGCGCTCACCGCCATGGCCATGTGCGCGCTCGCCCTCGGACCGGAAATCACACTGAACCAGCACCGCACCGGCCACAGTGGACCGTACACGTGGGTGGCCGGCCTCCCGCTCCTCGGCTACGCCCAGCCGACGCGCCTCGCCTTGGCCGCCATCCCGCCGATCGCCTTCATCCTCGCCACCGCTATCGACGCCGCCCTCGCCGACGGCCGCCTCCTGCGCTTCGTGGTGCCGATCGCCGTCGTGGCCGCGCTCATCCCGCTGGCGCCGGGTCCGCTGCCGGTCCAGGCCCGTTCGGCTGCGCCGAAGTTCTTTTCCGAGGGGTACTGGCGAAGCTGCGTCCAACGCAACGGCGTCCTGGTGCCGGTCCCACTGCCGGACGCCACGAACCCGGACACCATGCGCTGGGCCGCCGCCGCCAACGACGAGTTCGGAGTGCCGCAGGGCTCGTTCATCGGCCCGTACGCCGCGGACGGGCGCGCATCGGTCGGGGTCTTCCCCCGCCCGACCGCTCGATTGCTCGACGTGGCCCAGAAAACCAACGCGGCCCCGGTGATCACCGCGAAGGACCGCGAGGCCGCCGCCACGGACGTCGACTACTGGGGCGCCTCGTGCTTCGTCGTCGCCGACAACGAGGCCCGGGCGGCGGTGTTCAAGTCCACTTTGGACCAGCTGTTCGGCCCCGGCGAACACGTCGTTGACGTGTGGATGTGGCGCGTCTGAATAGTCGCATTCATCAATTCATGTACTTCGGATCAAGTCGTATCTGCCGATATCCTGAGATTCGCCCGGCAGAGACGAGGTTCGACGTGACCGCAGAACTGGATGGCGACGCGCCGCGGAGCATCCCTTTCGCTCGTAAGATCGGCTGGACCGTGCTCACCGGTTTCGTGGCCTTCGCCGGTTCGGCTCTGCTCGACAACGTCTTAGAGGTTTCGCTGGCTGATCAGCTCGTGCTGACCTTCATCACCGGCGGCGTCACCCTACTTGTGCAATACCTGTCGGACTTCGAGCAGCGGCTCCGTGAATCCGAGCGCTATCAACGGCAGATGCTGGATGAATTGCACAACAATGTGCAGCGCGGCTTTGCCGGCGTGAGCGAGGCGACGATCCTGATGGAGGACATCGAACGGTCCGCGCTGCAGAAGGAGTCGCTGAAGAACGTGATCCGGCGGGCGAGCCACCTCACATCCACCGCCAAGCCTCTGCTGCGCGGGCTCGCGGACAGCGAAATCGAGCGACTCGCCGGCACATTGCAGTCCCTCGCCGACGGTCACGAGGTCTTCTACGACGGCGAGGACCGGGAGTTTCTGCTCGCGCTCACCCGTAAGGCCGCCACGTCGATCATGGCCATGAGTTGGGCGACGGCGACTGCCAATGGCACGGGCTTCGAGGCCGGATTCTGGCTCTCCGACTTAGGTGGCCGTTATTTCGACCTGCAACGCGAGGCGCTACGCCGGGGGGTTTCGATCAAGCGGATCTTCGTGGTCGAGGCGCGGGACCTCATCAGAAGCGATCCGCTCAAGCGAGTCGTGGCGACGCAGCAGAGGGCCGGCGTCGAAGTCAAGCTTCTGGAAAGCGGACTGCTGCCTCCGAGTGACTCGGTCGGCGACTTCGTCATCTTCGACGAGGAGGTCGCCTACATCACGACCCCGGTGGCCCGAGGCGGCGCGGCAGCGTCACCGTGGCTGCTCAACACCCGACTCGCCTTCGACGACGAGGTCATCCACTACCGGATGGTCCGCTTTGATGAATTTTGGGACACCCCCATACACCCGTAGGACGTCGGTCCGCGAGACCTCGAGCTGTATGTGCCTCCTGGCGGCAACCCGGGCCAAACTTCCACCGGCAGGCGACGACGAGCTATGACTCCAGACCGATTACATCAGTCCAATTCCGAGTTCACTGGGCGCACGAAGGCGGGAGCCTACGGCCCGGCCATGCTCGCTTGCCCGATCAGCGTCAAAGTAGCGCAGGTTGGCGGTTATGTTGACTAGCCGAAGCCAACGATCAGTCCCGTCAAACCTGGGCTGGAAGGCCCGACGACCATGCACTGACCGCAGGTTATCCAGGACCATTATCTCGCCTGGCGCCAGGACGACCTCTTGCAAGTTTGCCTCAAACGCATGGACGACCGTCGCCAGCGCCTGCTCGGCGACCTCGTCAGACAGGTCCGACCTCATGAACGCCGGGTCGATGCGAACGAACGGCGCATCCACGCTGCCGCTCAGCACCGCGACCCTGCGAGTGCCCTCATGGCCAGCATGCGACGAGTCGGGCATCATCCAGAAGCGCTGTTCGAACAAGGCGGTGCGGAGTTTGTCGGTGAGGTGGATATCCCGTATCCGGGCGAACGTGGTCGGCACCCGTGACGGATTGCGCAGGCACATCAAGAACAGCCAGTCGGCCCGGACGTCGAAATATGCGTCCTCGTTATGCCATTTCAATTCCTCCAGCGAGCTTGACGCAAGCTGGGTGGTCTCCTCGCCCGGGATCGGAGCGACGTCGATGATGAGGCGTCCGCCGCGGACACCCGCATGCGAGAACGGATCGCCGAGAATCGAGGCCATGAGTAGCATCGCAGCATCGGCTCGGTCGATTTCGGCGTTTCGTGGCGCTGCCGTCGTGGTGGTCGGTGTTGGACCGAGGTCGCCATCCGAGACCGGCAGTCCTGAGATGACGAACCCGCCAGCCGGCCGGCCGGCCAACCGGAAGTCCACAAGAGCCTCGCGAATTGACCGTGGAAGCTCGTGGCCCAGGACGGCCAGGCGTCTCAGATACCCGTCGTCCGGCGTCCCGGGCGCCTCTTGCACCACGCGCCTCACGATTGAGCGCACCGCCGCCACGTCGGACGCTCGCAATTCGAGACGCATGATCGGCTGGATTGCCACGGCATACCTCCGGACCTATCCCAGGATCACCGACAAAGCATCCGGGAATCACTGGTCATCAACCCGACGGCACCCAAGCCCGTGCGAGGGCAGGTGGCGGTCATCGGACGTCGCCAGTTCGCGGATCTCAGGCGTCACCTCGGTGAACGGATCCTCGGGGCTCGTGGAGCCTCACGTGCCCCGTGCCAATGACCAGGATTCGCTTCGCAGCCATACCTCGACGATACCCCGATTAAGATCCACAAGTCAGTGGGGTGACGTCGATGTAGTGCGCATTGCCCCGCTGTGACCTGCGTCAACACCACTCAGCCGCGCGCGGCCCGGACCAGCAGCCAGGCCGCCGCGCAGACCAGCGCGACCCCGCCGATCGCGGCGGCGAGGTAGGCCTGGCCGCCGAGCCGATCCGCCCCGACGACGGCGGCGAGGCCGAAGATCGCGGACACCGCCACCACCGGCAGCGCACGGAGGAACCAGGCAAGGAGCACACCCCGGACGACCACCGTGTCGTAGGGCAGCACCGCGGCGAGCGCGGCGGCGGTGTGCATCAGGTAGAGCAGCGCGGCGAGCGGCACCAGCCGGGCCGCCGTGATCGGATGGCCGTAGACGGTGGTCGAGATGACCCAGCCGACGACGATGGCGAAGAGGGTCAGCGACACCATCCGCGTTCGCGGTAACGCGGCCGGGATGAGCGCGACGACCACGACGACCAGCGCTCCCCGCACGCCGATGACGACCTCCCCCGGGTACGCGAGGAGAAAGGCCCCCGCGGTGAGCGCCCAGATCACGGCGCGCACGAGCAAGGGACCCGGGGTCGCCCGGGCGTTGACGTCGCGAGCCCGCTGGAAGCGGGAGACGATGGCCTCGAAGAGATCGCGCATCGCTACCGCACCCCGGCCGCGGTGCGCGACACGGCGATGCGGGCCACGCCCCGCAGTACCTCGTCGAGGCTGCCCGCGCCGCCCCACGGCACGACCGGCACGCCGACCTCGCGAAGCTGGCCGATCAGGTTGGCCCGCTCGATCAGCCAGAGCCGCTGCGCCACCGAGGTCCACCGGCCGATGCCCCCGCCGGGCGGCGGCACGGACGGATCGGCCAGTACGGCGGGGAGCGTGTCGACGGCCATCACGAACCGTCCGGCTCGGGTCAGGTTGGCGAGCATCCCGGCCGATCGGACGTCGATCAGTGGGGTGAGGACCATGACCAAGGCGTTGCCCGGCACCAGGTGCGGGCCGAACATCGTGGCCGGCGGTTCACCGGCGGAGCCGGACGGCGCGACGTCGAGAAGCCATTCGAGCGTGGTCAGGTAGTGCCGCCGTCCGCTGCCGGCGCGCAGCCGGCGGACCTGGTAGCCGTACTGGACCAGGGAAACCCGGTCGCCGCGGTGCAGGTAGTGCTCGGCGATGCCGGCCGCCGCGCGGACGGTGGTGTCCAGGACCGACGGGACGCCGTCGATCCCGCCCGAGCGGCCGGCCTCGTGGAGCACGTCGAGGAGGAGTACCACCTCGGCGTCGCGATCGGACAGGGTGGCCACGACGTGCAGCTCGCGCGTGCGCAGCGAGACGCGCCAGTCGATGCGCCGCAGCCGGTCTCCGGGCCCGAACTTGCGCACCCCGGCGATCTCGCCGCCCTGCCCGGGCCGGCGGGAGCGGTGCCCGCCGACGTGGCCGGCCGCGCGGGGCATCGCCTCGTCGGCGTCGAAGGCCTCGGTGGCCGGGTAGGCCTTGACCGGCAGGGCGCCCGTGCGGGCGGCCCGGCTGACGAACAGTCCGTCGCCGCCGACCCCGTAGGCGCTGGCCGGACCGAGGCTGTGCCGTCCCCAGCGCAGTCACCCGCCCGTTGAGATCGATGTCGGACATGGTGCCGGGCGCCACGTTCGTCGCATACGGACGGTCGGCGTGCTCGAGGTCGATCCAGAACGGCACCTGGACCCGTACGAGGGCCAGGTCGTAGCCGACCGTGTCCGGGTTGCCGACGCCGGTGGCCGCGCCGAGGTCGGCGCCCTCGACCACGAACGGTTCCACAGTGGACAGCTCGACGGTCGGGCGCTCCGGGCCGGCGGATCACCGAGACGACCGTCCCGATCGGCGAACGGCGTCGCCAGTACCACGAAGTCGAACCGTCCGAGGAGGGCCGCGGCGAGCAGGAGCGCGCCGACGAAGAGGATCGCCCGCCCGAGCGCCTGGTCGGCGCGAAGTCACCCATCGCCGGACGCCGTAGCTGGGCAACGCGCCGCTGGCCGGAGCCGGCGTACGGGCCAGCACCTCGGCGACGACACGTGGCCGGGTCGATGCGCCGCAGCCACATCTCCGGCCGCAGCGTGATCCGGTGCGCGAGCGCCGGCACGGCGACGGCCTTGACGTCCTCGGGCACCACGTAGTCACGGCCGTCGAGCACGGCCCGCGCCCGGGCCAGCAGCAGCAGCGCGAGCGAACCGCGCGGGGACGCGCCGACGAGCACCTGCGGGTGCACGCGGGTCGCCGCGGTCGACCGCCACGATGTAGCGGCCGATCGAGTCCTCGACGGTCACGTCCTCGAGGGCGGCCTGCATCGCCAGCAGCGTGTCGCGCGTCGGTGACCGGCTCGATGAGCGCCTCCTCCTGGCGGCGGGCCATGCGGCGCTGCAGCACGTCCCACTCCTCGTCGTCGGCTCGGGTAGCCGAACGACACCCGGAGCAGGAACCGGTCGAGCTGGGCCTCGGGCAGCGGGTAGGTGCCCTCGTACTCGATCGGGTTGGCGGTCGCGAGGACGTGGAACGGCGGGTCGAGCCGGTAGGTCGCGCCCTCGACCGAGACCTGCCGCTCCTGCATCGCCTCGAGCAGCGCCGACTGGGTCTTCGGCGGCGTGCGGTTGATCTCGTCGGCGAGCAGCAGGTTGGTGAACACCGGCCCGGCGCGGAACGTGAAGTCGTGCGTGCGCTGGTCGTAGAGGAACGAGCCGGTGACGTCGGCGGGCAGCAGGTCGGGGGTGAACTGCAGCCGCCGGAAGCCGATGCCCGAGCGCCTGCGCGAAGCTGCGCGCGGTCAGCGTCTTGCCCAGGCCCGGAAGGTCCTCGAGCAGCACGTGGCCGCCGGCCAGGATGCCGGACAGGACGAGGTCCGAGCGCGTCGCGCTTGCCCACGACCACGGTGCCGACCGCGTCCAGCACGTCCTTGGCGATCCGGCCGACCTCGACGGGCGCGAGCGACTTCATAGCTCCTCCACTTTTGCGATGATCGATGCTACGTCCCGCGGGGATGCGACCCGGGAGGTCGGCTGGGTCATGAACAGCCACACGTCCTCGCCGAGGATCGCCCGCGCCCGCTCCGGATCGGCCTTCGCGGTGAAGCCGTGGCGCTGGCGCAGCCGCTCGTCGATCAGGTCGGCCAGGCGGGGCAGGACGATGGCCCGGAAGCGGCTGCCGTCGCGCTCGCCCCAGTTGAGGCGGTCGTCCCACCGGTTGACCGCGAAGCGGACGCCGTCGGTCGGCGCGACCGAGTGCCGCAGGCCCTCGAGCGGGCCGTGCAGGTGATCGTCGACCGTCACCTGCAGGCCCTGGCCGGTGACCTCGGGCGGCAGCGGGTCGTCGCGCACCTGGCCGAGCGCGCCGTGCAGCACCATGACGGCCAGCACGGTGACCGCGATCAGCAGGAACGGCAGCCCGATGCGGATCACGTAGAGCACGATGAAGATGCCGGCCGAGATGGACAGCGCGGCGATCACCCGGCGTAGCCACCAGCGCGGGCCGAACGCGCGGGCCGGCGTCTTGTCCCGGGGCGCGGGCGCGGCGTCGAAGAGTTCGTCGAGGCCGACGTTGGGCTCAGCCATCGGCGGCGACAGCGTTGGGCTGGTTGGGATGGTCGGGCTGGACCGGCTGGGTCAGCTCGGCGCGCATCTGCGACAGGGCGGCGACGGCGATCTGCCGGTCGTCCTCCCCGATCGGCACGGTGGCGTAGCGCGCCTCGCGGTACACCCGGGCGAAGCGATCGAGCACCGACCGGCTCACCCGATGCGCGGACAGCAACCGGGTGACCAGGTCGGTCGGGCTGTCGCCGGGCTGGCGCGGGGTGCCGGCCGCGGCCGCGGCCCGCTCGAGGCGCACCCAGCAGGCGATCACCGCCCGGCGCGGGTCGCCGTCGAGGTCGGACAGCTCGGTCAGCCCGGCGTCGAGCGCGGCGATGACCTCTTCCTCGTCCTCGCGCCGCCCCTGCCGCGCGTGGCCCTTGCCCGGCCGCACCAGCAGGCGCGCCTTCTTGACCGGCGCGATCGATCGGATGAACGTCCAGGTCAGCGCGATCAGCACGACCGCGACGAAGAGCAGCATCAGGCCGCCGACCAGGTAGAGGATCCAGATCGGGAACCCGCCGCCGCCGGGGAACGGGATGGCCGGGCCCGGGCTTCGCGACTCCGTCGCTGCCGGGCTGGAGCGTCGGCGCCTGGCGCGAGGGCAGCGGTAGCTGGGTGACGTCCGTCGAGGAGTACATCGAGGCGAACCAGGCGATCACGAGCACGGCGACCACGCCGACGACCGGCAGCCAGCGTTTCATCGCTCCCCGTTGATCAATGCGAGTTCTTGGCGGCGAGCTCCTTCGCCCGCTCGAGCACCTCGTCCAGCATCCCCGGCGTCAGCCGCCCGGTAAAGGTGTTCTGCTGGCTGACGTGGTAACAACCGAGCAACATCGGCGCGTCCACGCCGGTTCCGGGGTCAGGGTGGGTCTGCGCCGGAGGCGCAGGTCGGGAGGGCGGTGGCTCGGCCGCGTGCCACTGCACGCCGTGCCCGAACGACGGCCGGGGCCGGGGCGCCAATCCATAGACCGCCTTGAGCGTCGGCCAGAACGCGGCCCACGCGAAGCCGCCCAGCGCCACGACGACCCGCAGGGTCGGCCGCAGCAGTGCGACCTCGCGGTGCAGCCAGGGCGCGCAGGTGTCCCGCTCGGCCGGGGTCGGCGCGTTGTCCGGCGGGGCGCAGCGCACGGCCGCGAAGATCCGCGTGTCGGTCAGCGCCAGCCCGTCGCCGGCGCGCACGCTGGTCGGCTGGTTGGCCAGCCCGGCTCGGTACAGGGCGGCGAACAGCACGTCGCCGGAGCGGTCGCCGGTGAAGACGCGGCCGGTGCGGTTGCCGCCGTGCGCCGCCGGGGCCAGCCCGAGGATGCCGATCCGCGCGTCGGCCGGCCCGAAGCCGGGCACCGGCCGTCCCCAGTACGCCTCGTCGCGGAACGCCGCCCGCTTCGTCGCCGCGACCTCCTCGCGCCACGCCACCAGCCGCGGGCACGCCCGGCACTCCGATATCGCGGCGTCAAGCTTTTCGAGGGTACTCAGGGTGGGGCCGCGCCGGAGGCGCGGGTCGGGAGGGCGGTGGCTTGGAAGCTCACGGGTACTAGGAAGCTCACGCGACTTCGGCGTGCGGCTCACCATCTCGCCCATGCCGGACAGCCAATCACGCCCGCTCGACGTTCTGGAAGCCTATTTGCCAGCGCTGGGGCTGGGGCTGGGACTGAGGCTGGGGCTGGGGCTGGGGCTGGGACTGGGCGAAGCGCTCGGGCTCGGCGACGGTGTGCCCGCTCTCGGGCCTTTGCAGAGCGGATAGGCCGGGACGTACGGCGTCGTGCCGATGCGCTGGTCCTCCGTCGCGCAGCGCCACGCGTCGCCGAACTGCATCGGCTGGCCGTTCTGGTCGTAGAGCGAAACATCGGATAGCGGGTTGCCGTCCTTGTCGTACGGATAGACGTCCGTCACCTGGCTCCACTGGTCGGAGTAGCCGCCGGAGGACGGCTGGTAGTAGTTCTGGCCGCTGGTGGCGGCGAGTGCGAAGAACACCACCACCGCGACGATCACCATCGCCGGGATCCGCGACGGGTTGGGCAGCCGCGGGGTGATCGGGCCGATCCGCACCGAGACCAGGACGAGCGCGATGAGCACCACCCAGCCGACCGGGTTGAACAGCGGATTCTCGTGCAGCGTCAGCTCGAAGAGGATCAGCGTGACGATGTAGGCCCGGAAGACCCACCAGGCCGGGCGCAGCAGCCGGATGAAGTCGGTCGCCTGGTCGTAGCCGATGGCCGCGCCGACCTTGGCGTTCGTCAGGCGCGCCGCGGCGACCACCCGGTTGGCCAGGTCGTCGTTGACCGCCGCCCAGCGCCGACGCGCCCCCGTGTGCGCGTCGAGGCCGGCGGCCGCGCTCAGCTCGGCGGCGTAGACCTCCGGCGGCCCGAGCCGCTCCACCAGCGAGCCGCGGTGCTCGTCGAGCAGCTCCGCGAAGTGGGCCGGAAGGTCGTCCACAAGGTCGTCCCGCACTTCGGCGGGCAGATCGGCGAGGGCGGCCCGCACGCCGGACAGGTAGCGGTCGATCTCGACGTCGACGGCGCTCATGAGGTGACTCCCCGGTCCTCGATCAGCCGATCCATGGTGTGCGCGAAAGTGCGCCAAACCTTGCTCGACGAGCCGAGCTGGGCCCGTCCGGCGGCATTCAGCGCGTAGTACTTCCGGTGCGGGCCCTCTTCGCTCGGCACCACGTACGTCGTGAGGAACCCGCCCTGAAAGAGCCGGCGCAGCGTGCCGTAGACCGATGCGTCACCCACGTCGTCCAGTCCGGCCGCCCGGAGCCGGCGCAGGATGTCGTAGCCGTAGCCGTCGTCGTCCCGCAACGCGGCGAGCACCGCGAGGTCGAGCACCCCTTTGAGGAGCTGAGTGGTGTCCACGCGATGGAGAGTACTCTGCACCGCGCAGTACTATCAAGGAGAAAAAACCGAGGCCAGGTGACCTCGGTTTCTTCTTGGTCTTGGCTGCTAGGCGTGGTCCTTGACACAGAGCGCGGTGCCCTTCGCCTCGTCGGTCCCGACCCAGACGACGGAGGTCGCGTCCTTGAACGCGTCGCACACCTTCGTGTCCTGCGACGAGGTCTCGGCGCGCGAGACGTTCTCGGTCCGGCCGACCACGTCGTATTTCGCGGACGAGTCGGTGCACTTCACGACCTTGACGTCCACGCTGGTGGCCGCGCCCGAGTCGCTGATGCTGTCGCCGCCCAGGCAGTCGCCGACCTTCGCGTCGGCGGCCGAGGTGCCCTTGAGCGCGAAGTAGGAGATGCCGCCGCAGACGAGGAGCAGAACGACGATCACGCCGGCGACGATGCCGATGATCTTGCCGGCCTTGCTCTTCTTGACCGGGGGCGGTGGTGCGCCATAGGGAGCGCCGCCCGGGGGCGGTGGTGCACCGTAGGGAGCGCCGCCCGGCGGCGGGGCGTAGGGGTCACCGGTCGGCGGCCCGTACGGCGTGCCGGGCCCAGGGGCGCCAGGGCCGCCCGGTGCGCCGGTCGGGTTGTACGGCGCCCCGCCGGGCGGCGGCTGAGCGGCCGAATATCCGTCCTGGGGAGCGTTGGGGTCAGACATGGTGATGTGCTTCCTTCCGGGGTGATCGCTTCCGGGGATCATCGCCGCGCCTTTCACCCTAGGCGAGCCGAGGTGGACGACCTCGGCAAATCGGCACAAGATGATCAGCTGGGCGCATCGGTCGCTTGGCGACGGCTCACCCTATCGGGCCAGGGCAAATCGCGCTCGCCCGTCTTGTGACGGACCGTGGGATACCGGCGACTCGCGCGGGCCTATTACGGTGTGCGCCGTGACCGACCTGCTGAAGCGCCTCTCGGCCGCGCCCGGGGTGTACCGGGGGCGGGGCGATGGGCTGGAGTCCGGCCCCTTCGTCGCCCGCATCAAGGTGACCTCGGTGGTGCGCGGCAATGCGGTGACCCTCGACTACGAGGCGTTCAGCGACAGCAAGGGGCTGCAGCACGTCGAGCACACCGTGCTGACCATGGGTGAGGCCGGCGGGCTCGAGCTGCACGTCGCCTGCCTGGAACTGCCCGGGGTCACCCGGTTCGTGGAGACCAAGCCCGGGCAGTTCACCGCGTACCAGGGACCGATGCCGGCGAAGATCATCGTGACCGCGCCGCGCGACGGCGTGCTGACCTACGGCTGGTGGTGGTCGCGCAACGAGTCCGAGCCGCGCGAGCAGTCACGCGCCGAGGTCCGCCGCACGGGCTGACCGGCGGACCGCCAGCCTCAGATCTGCGACCAGGCGATACCGTCGAGGATGTCGTGCTCGGAGGCGATGACCGCTTCCGCCCCGGCCCGTTCCATGATCACTCGCAGGATCAAGGCCCCGGCCCCGATGACGTCGGCGCGTCCCGGGTGCATCACCGGGATCGCCAGCCGCTCCTGCCGCGTGGCAGCCAGCAGGTCCGAGGTCACCTTCGTCACCTCGCCACGGGTCACCCGGGCGTGGTGGATCCGCTCCGGCCGGTAGGTGTCCAGCCCGAGCGCGATCGCCGTCACCGTGGTCACCGAGCCGGCCAGCCCGACCAGGGTGCGCGACACCGCCCCGCCGACCTGGGCCAGCGCCCGGTCGACCGCACCCACGATGTCGTGCTCGGTCGCGGCGATCTGCGCGGCGGTCGGCGGGTCGTCGTGCAGGTGGCGCTCGGTGAGCCGGACGCAGCCGATGTCGACGCTGATCGCCCGCTCGACGCTGTCCGACCCGGCGACGAACTCGGTGGAGCCGCCGCCGATGTCGACCACGAGGTACGGCGGGTCGGCGTCCAGTCCGCGGACCGCGCCGTCGAAGGACAGGCGCGCCTCCTCGTCCCCGCTGACCACCTCGGGTGCGATGCCGAGCGTGGCGAGGACCATGGCGTGGAAGTCGTCCGCGTTGGACGCGTCCCTCGTCGCGCTGGTGGCGACCATCCGGGTGCTGGCCACTCCCGCCTCGGCGATCTCCTTGGCGTAGTCGGCCAGCGCCGCGCGGGTCCGCTCGATCGCCGCCGGCGAGAGCCGGCCGGTCCGGTCGACACCCTCGCCGAGCCGGACGATCTCCATCCGCCGGTCGACGTCGACGAGTCGGTCGCCGGTGATGTCGGCGATGAGGAGCCGGACGGAATTGGTGCCACAGTCGATGGCCGCCACACGTGTCACGAGCAACCACCCTAGAGGTGTAACAGCATTCGCACGTTGCCCAGCGTGTTCGGCTTCACTCGTTCAAGATCGAGAAACTCGGCGACGCCCTCGTCGTACGAGCGCAGCAACTCCTCGTACACCTCATGCGTCACCGGGGTTCCGTCGATCCGGGTGAAGCCGAACGAGCCGAAAAAGCTGGTCTCGAACGTGAGCACGAACACACGCCGGACGCCGAGCGTACGGGCCGCCTCGATGAGCTCGGCGACCAGTTTGTGCCCGATCTTCCGGCCCCGGCAGAGCGGGTCGACGGCGACCGTGCGCACCTCGGCCAGGTCCTCCCAGAGCACGTGCACCGCGCCGCAGCCGACGATGAGGCCGTCGCTCGTACGCTCCGCGACCCAGAACTCCGGCACGTCCTCGAACAGCGCCACCATCGGTTTCGACAGCAGGCGCCGGTCCGCCACGTACATGCTCACGAGTCGCCGGATTGCGCGAACGTCCGTGGTGCGGGCCCGCCGGATGACAACATCCACGGAAAGAGAGCGTAGTCGTCGCTCTACCGACACTTCGTTGCCAGCAGAAACGCCGGGCCTCACATTGTGCGCATGATTCTGCGTTCTCGCGTCGTTGTCGCCATCGCCGCCGTCGCCCTCGGCGCCGGTACGTTGGGCTGTGGCGTCGTCTCGAAGGCGAAGCAGGCCGTCGAGAACGTCTCCGCGATCTCCGACCTGGCCGACAAGCTCGGCAAGTCCGATCAGCTCACGTACACCGGCACGTACAAGCTCGACGACGGCAGCACGGCGACCGTGGTCCAGGCGCCGCCGAAGGCCGCGTTCGTCGGCAAGCAGGGCCGGTTCATCCTCACCGAGGACGCGCTGCTGCTGTGCAACGGCACCGGCAGCAAGACGGCCTGCCAGCGCACCCCCAACCAGAACAAGGTGGGCGCGACGGCCGAACAGGCCGCCTACGTGAGCGCGGTCGCCGGGGGCGGGTTCATCAGCGCGCCGATGGCGGTCGCGGTGATGACGGCGGCGGCGGTCGTACCCGGTACGAAGATCGACAAGAGCGAGAAGCGGATCGGCGGGGTCGACAGCACCTGCCTGCACGTGACCGGCATCCCGGCGGACAAGGACCCGAACGCCGTGACGGCCAAGGAGTTCACCGTCTGCGTCGGTGACAACGGCGTCCTCACAACGTTCACCGGCGTAGGTACGGACAACAAAAAGATCGGCGTAGAGCTAACCAAGTTCACCACAAAGGTCGACGCGAAGGCATTCGCCCCTCCGGCCGGCGCGAAGATCGTAGACGTACAGACGCTGGAGCCGCCGAACTAACCGCTGCCCCCGAGTCGATCAAGGAAGTACGCGCCGGGAATTGTCCGATTCCCGGGCGCGTACTTCCTTGATCGACTCGGGGGTGACGCACGGGCCCGCTGCCCACCAACTCCCCACCTGCGCGAGGGCCTCGTCGCCGAAGGGGTTGACGCCTGCGCCCGCCGCCAGCGTGTGGGCTACCTGGACGTGCAGACATTTGACGCGCGTCGGCATGCCGCCCGCGGAGACGCCGTCGATCTCCTCGACGTGACCGACCGCCTCACGGCGGCGCAGGTAGTCCTCGTGCGCCCGCCGATAGCGCTCGGCCAGGTCGGGGTCCTCGGCCAGCCGCGCGTTCATCTCCTTCATCAGCCCGGCCGACTCGAGCCGGCTGCACTCGTGCACCGCGCGGGGGCAGGTGAGGTAGAACAGCGTCGGGAACGGCGTGCCGTCGGGCAACCGGGGCGTCGTCTCGACGACGTCGGGCAGGCCGCACGGGCAGCGGTGCGCGACGGCCCTCGTGCCCCGCGGAGCCCGGCCGAGCTGGGCGGCGACCGTCTGCCGATCCTGTTCGAGCGTCACTTGTCGTTGGCGGCTTCCACGCTGGACCAGAGCTTCCCGTACCAGGGCGTGGGGCCGTCGGCCCCGCTCGGGGTGGGCGCGCCCGCCCCGGCCGACTGGCCGTTGGCCGGGTCGACGACCACATACTGCTTCTCGCCCGGCAACACCATGTGCAGGCGCTTGCGGGCCTGGCTCTTGATGTATTCCGGGTCGTTCCACTTCGCGGCCTGGATGTTGAGCTGGTCGATCCGCTCGGTCTGGTCGGCCTGGCTGTTCTCGAGCGCGGCGATCTCGGCCTGCTGCGCGAGGTAGACCCGCACCGGGTAGGCGTAGGCCAGCAGCAGCCCGAGCAGCACCAGGCTCAGCACCATCGCGCGGCCGGTGAAGCGGCGCGGCTCCGGGGCCCGCAGGCGCTTGGCCGTGCCAACCGGCCCGGCGCTGCGCTTGGGCGCCTCCGGGCGGGCCGATGCGCGGCCGCGGTCACCGGCGCGCCCCGACGCGCCGCGCTCGCCCGCGCGTCCCTGCGCGCCGGGTGAGGCCAGGGAACGGCCACGGGCGCCGGTGATCCGAGACCCGCGCGCGGGGGTGCCACGCGTCGCTGGAGTGCCTCCTGGCCGGCTCCTTTGCGGCATGACCACCCCCTACGGCGACGGGCAAAAATTCGCCCTAACGGTACCGTGGGAAGGCCCCCCGGCCGGCGTACCGCGCCGCGTCATCGAGCTCTTCTTCGATGCGCAGCAGCTGGTTGAACTTGGCCACGCGCTCCGACCGGGCCGGGGCACCGGTCTTGATCTGGCCGGTGCCGACCGCCACCGCGAGGTCGGCGATCGTGGTGTCCTCGGTCTCGCCCGAGCGGTGGCTCATCATCGTCTTGTATCCGGCGCGGTGGGCCAGGTCGACGGCGTCGAGCGTCTCGGTCAGCGTGCCGATCTGGTTGACCTTCACCAGCACGGCGTTCGCTGTTCCGGTCGCGATGCCCCGCGCGATGCGCTGCGGGTTGGTGACGAAGAGGTCGTCGCCGACGATCTGGATGCGCGCGCCGAGCCGGTCGGTCAGCGCCTTCCAGCCGTCCCAGTCCTCCTCGGCGAGGGGGTCTTCGATCGACACGATCGGGTACGCGTCGATCAGCTGCGCGTAGTACTCGACCAGGTCGGCGGTCGACTTCGCGGCGCCTTCGAAGGTGTAGGTGCCGTTGTCGAAGAACTCGGTCGCGGCCACGTCGAGCGCGAGCACGATGTCGCTGCCGAGCGAGTAGCCGGCCGCCTGCACGGCCTCGGAGATCAGGTCGAGTGCGGCCGCGTTGTGCGGCAGGTTGGGCGCGAAGCCGCCCTCGTCGCCGAGGCCGGTCGCGTAGCCCTTCTTCTTCAGTACCGACTTGAGCGCGTGGTAGACCTCGACGCCGGAGCGCAGGGCCTCGCGGTAGGTCGGGGCGCCGATCGGCGCGACCATGAACTCCTGAACGTCCACATTGGAGTCGGCGTGCGCGCCGCCGTTCATGATGTTCATCATCGGTACGGGCAGTACGTGCGCGTTGGGGCCGCCGACGTAGCGGAAGAGGCTCAGCCCGGCCGACGCGGCGGCCGCCTTGGCCACGGCCAGGGAGACGCCGAGAATCGCGTTGGCGCCGAGGGCGGACTTCTCCGGGGTGCCGTCGAGGTCGAGCATCGCCTGGTCGACGAGGCGCTGCTCGGCGGCGTCGAAGCCCTGGATGGCCTCGGCGATGCTCTCGTTGACGTTTTCGACCGCCCGCTCGACCCCCTTGCCGCCGTAGCGCTTGGGGTCGCCGTCGCGCAGCTCGTTGGCCTCGAACGCGCCGGTGGACGCGCCGGAGGGTACGGCCGCCCGGGCCAGGGTGCCGTCGTCCAGCGCGACTTCGACCTCGACGGTCGGGTTGCCCCGGGAGTCGAGGATTTCGCGCGCGCCGATTGCCTCAATCGTGGCCACAGTCGTGTCACTCCTTGTAGCGAAGATGCCGGTTTGGGCCGCGCCGATGCGGCGGCTCCGAGCCTAGCCACCGCCCGTGGACGCCCCGCACGAGGGCACAACTTCCCCGAAATAGTGGTGTCCGAGTACCCGGGAGACCACCAGTTGCCGGAAGGAGTGCCGTCCTAGATGCCGAGCAGCGCTCGCAGATGTCGCGGCGGAGGTGAGCCGTGCGCGGTCATGCGATCGTGCCAGTCGCGCAGCGTCACGCCCTCGGGCGCGCAGCCGGGCGATCTCGACCACCTCGGTGTAGCCGACGAAGTAGGTCGACAGCTGCGTGGAGCGTCAGCAGCGCGCGGCGCCATTTGCCGGCCGCCTCGCCGTCCTCCTGGAAGCCGCGGCCGATCATCAGGGCCATCGCCTCGTCCTCGGTCATGCCGTCGCAGTGCACCCGCTGGTCGAGGATCGCGTTGATGCTCATGCGCAGCTGCATCTTCAGCTGCTGGAGCTTGATCGGCAGGCCGCCGAAGCCGTGCTCGACCATGAGCTCCTCGGCGTAGACCGCCCAGCCCTCGACGAACGGGCCGGAGGCCCGAGCGCACGCGCCCGGGTCTCGCCCGCGGAACCGGCGGGCGTGCGCGAGCTGCAGGAAGTGACCGGGCATCGCCTCGTGCACGGTCAGGTTGCGCAGCATGTGGTTGTTGTACTCGCGGTAGAACGAGTCGACCCGCTCCGGCGTCCAGTCCTGCGGGGTCGGCGAGATGCAGTAGAACGTCGGCTGACCGGCGGTCTCCAGCGGCGCCCGGCGGGTCGCAGTAGGCCACCGCCACGCCGCGCGCGAACTCCGGCATCTCCATGATCACGATCGGGTCGTCGATCAGCGTCACCAGGTCGTGCTCCCGGACGAACGCGGTCGCCTCGTCGAGCGTCAGCTTCGCGTGCTCGACGATGGTCGCGTTGTCCGGGTGATCCTCGACCGAGCCGGTCCAGAGCGGCCTTGGCCGTTTCGTCGGTCGCCGGCGCGCCCATCAACTCGGCGGCCACGTCGCGCAGCTCGGCGTTGACCCGGTCGAGGTTGGTCTCGGCGCGTTCGAGAATCTGCTTGGCGGTCAGCTCGGTGTCGAGGGCGTGCCACAGCCGGGCCTCCCACAGCCGGCGGCCGATGCGCGGGTCGCGGTCGGCGCCGGCCGCGCCGTTCAGGCGGCCGCGCAGCCAGTCGGCGAAGTCGTCGAGCTCCCTCGCCGCCTCGGCCTGCAGCGGCTCGAGGCCCTGGCCGAGCGCCGGCGACTCGGCCAGGAGGCCGGCCAGCTCGTCGCGCACGAGCGACGCCGTACCCGCGAACTGGCCGATCGCGGTCTCCACGTGCACGCGCGGCATGTCCTCAAGCACGCCCCGCGCGTCGGCGAGCGCGTCGGGGACGCGAGACAGGCGCATGGCGAGGGAGGAGATCCGCTCCTCGGCCGGCGCGAACGGCCGCGCGATCAGGTCGTACAGCAGGCTGCCCGGGTTGTGCGCGAGCGGGATTCCACTCGTGCTCGCGGATCTCGGTCCGCTCGAACAGCGCCCGCTCGACCCGGGCCAGCAGCATCGCGTGGTCGACCTGGGCCTGCGGGTCGAGCGCGTCGATGTCCACCTGCGACAGCGCGGCCGAGGCGTCGCGCAACATGCCCACGTCCTCGGCGACCGCCTCGGCCGAAAGGCTCGGCAGCCGGTCGTCGAACCGGTGGTCGCCGGCCGTCGAGGCCAGATGCGGATCCGACTCCAGGAGCGCGTCGACGATATGGTCGGCAAGTGGGACGAAGTCGTGCGGCATGGCGTGAAACCTACCCCCTCTCGGCCGCGCGGACCTGCGCCATGTAGGCGAGCACGACCTCCCGGAGGGCCGCCTCGGCGTCGACGTCCGTCGCGCGGGCCCGGCCACCAGCCGGAGCAGGACGCTGCCGAGGTCGTCACCGGCCGGCAGTGGCGCGTCGAGGCCGGCCCGCGCGACCCGCTGCAGCACTTTGGCGGCGAGCGCCAGCGCCGGCTGGGACAGCGCGATACCGTCCATCGTGGATGATCGGGCTTTCTCCGCCTTCTTGATCGGCCTCCCAGTTGTCGACGATCTCGTCGATCCCGCCGACGGTCGCGTCGGCGAACACGTGCGGGTTGCGCCGGATCAGCTTCTCGACCAGGTCACCGGCGACGTCGTCGACGCTGAAGCCGGCCGTCTCCTCGGCCAGCCGTGCGTGCAGGACGACCTGCAGCAGCACGTCACCGAGCTCCTCGCGCAGGGCGTCGAGGTCGTCCGCCTCGATCGCGTCGAACGCCTCGTAGGCCTCTTCCAAGCAGGTACGGGGCGAGGCTGTCGTGCGTCTGCGATCGTTTCCAGGGGTCGCCGCCTCCCGGGCCATCAGCCGGTCCATCACGGTCACCGCGTCGAGCAGCCGGGCGCCGGGCGGGTCCCACGAGCCGTAGAACAGCTCGAGCTCGGCCCGGCCCGGGTCGCGCGCGATCCGCAGGCCGAGGTCGCGGGCCAGGTCCTCGTCGCCGGTCGGGCCGGCCAGCCACACCACGGTGCCGTGCCGGTCGAGCTCGGCGAGCACCCCGGCCGCGGTCGGCTCCACAGTGGACACCGTCGCGCCGCCCGCGCGCAGCGCCGCGGTCTGTTCGTTGTCGGCGGCCGCCAGTACCGGATGGGCCCGAACGAGATCCCAGGCCGCCGCGGTCAGCAGCCCGGCCGGCAGCCGGGGCGAGGTGACCAGCAGGACGATGCGCGGACTCAGGCCACCCTGCCTTCCAAGAGCGGCAGATTCGCGGTCATGCCGCGGGTTCCCCGGACGCGTTGATGAACGGCTCGCCGGTCGGCGCGAACTGCAGGCCGACGACCGAGTTGCTGAACAGCACCGGCAGCGGCAGCGGCGCGTAGCGGGGGTTGACCGTCAGGTGCCGCTTCTTGCCCGCATCGTCCAGCATCGCCTGCACGCCGAGCGTGGCGGCGACGTTGGCGTTGTTGAGGTTCTGGGTGATCTCGTCGTCGGTCGCGCCGGCCGGGAAGGCGCCGGCGGCGACCCCGGCCTCGTAGAAGCGCACGAGCTCATCGTGCGTGGGCTTGTAGTCCCGCGCGGTCGGCAGCAGCGTCGTGAAGCGGTCGAGGTACGTGCCGAGCAACTGCGCGTACGGGTGGTCCACCGGAATCCCGTAGACCTTGCTGGCCTGCTCGATGGTGCCGGTGTTGGAGGTCAGCCCCTTCTCGGCGATCACCTGCTGCGCCAGCCGGCTGTAGACGATCATGCCGAGCACGAGCTGCCGGCTGGTCGCGATCGGCGCCGGCTGGCCTTCTCCCCCGCGTCCGGCGTTGACCTGGTCGACCGCCTCCACCACGCCGTCGACCTCGCTGACGCTGACCGTTTCCGCACCCAGGTAGGCCGCGACGCCGGGCTCGGACCGGCACCCGGTCAGGGCCAGGCCACCGACGAGGGTCAATACGGCGACGAGCGCCAGGCGACGTACACGCTGCATGGTTGACAGCCTCTCATGCCACCACTTCCGGCAATGAGTGGCCTCCGGGGCGCGTCGACGCCACTCCTTCCGGGAAGTAGTGGCGTCGGGCCGCCGCCGAGGCCACTACTTGCGGGAAGTAGTGGCGTCGGGGCGGCGTCGGGGCCACTACTTCGGGGGAGCGGTGGCCTTCGTGGCCGGCACCGGATCGCCGAGGACCGAGGTGAGCAACTCGGCGGCCCATTCGAGCAGGGCGGTGTCGCGCAGCGGCTCGCCGCCGACCCGGCGGGTCGTCGGCCGGGGCAGCGAGACCTGCTCGGTCGCCGCCTTGTAGACCGCGTCCGGGTAGTAGCCGCTTCAGCCGCAGCTGCTTGGAGTCGGGCAGCGGCATCGGCGCGAACCGGACGTGCTTGCCCTGCAGCGAGACGTCGGTCAGCCCGTACGCGCGGGCCAGGAACCGGAACCGGGCGACCGCGATCAGGTTGGCGACCGGCTCCGGCGGCTCGCCGTAGCGGTCGGTCATCTCGGCGACGACCTCGTCGAGCGCCTCCGCGTCCGCGCACTCCGGCGAGCTTGCGGTACATCTCCAGGCGCAGCCGCTCGACCGCGATGTAGTCGAGCGGCAGGTGCGCGTCGACCGGCAGGTCGATCTTGACGTCCGGCTCGTCCTCCTCCGGCCGCTCGCCCTTGAACTGCTGGACCGCCTCGCCGACCATCCGCACGTAGAGGTCGAAGCCGACGCCCTCGATGTGGCCGGACTGCTCGCCGCCGAGCAGGTTGCCGGCGCCGCGGATCTCCAGGTCCTTCATCGCCACGTACATGCCGGCGCCGAGCTCGGTGTGCTGGGCGATGGTGGCCAGCCGCTCGTGGGCGTGCTCGGTCAGCGGCTTGTCCGGCGGGTAGAGGAAGTAGGCGTACGCCCGCTCCCGGCCGCGGCCGACCCGGCCGCGGATCTGGTGCAGCTGGGCCAGGCCGAGCAGGTCGGCCCGCTCGACGATGAGCGTGTTGGCGTTCGGGATGTCGATGCCGGTCTCCACGATCGTGGTGCAGACCAGGACGTCGTACTCCTTCTCCCAGAAGCCGACCATCACCTTCTCGAGCGCGTCCTCGCCCATCTGGCCGTGGGCCACCGCGACCCGCGCCTCGGGCACCAGCTCGCGCAGCCGGCGGGCCGCCCGCTCGATCGACTCGACCCGGTTGTGCAGGTAGAACACCTGGCCGTCGCGCAGCAGCTCGCGGTGGATGGCGGCGGCGACCTGCTTGTCGTCCTGCGCGCCGACGAAGGTGAGCACCGGGTGCCGCTCCTCCGGCGGGGTGGCGATCGTGGACATCTCGCGGATGCCGGTGATCGCCATCTCCAGCGTGCGCGGGATCGGCGTGGCCGACATGGTCAGCACGTCGACCGAGGCGCGCAGCTGCTTGAGGTGCTCCTTGTGCTCGACGCCGAAGCGCTGCTCCTCGTCGACGATCGATCAGGCCGAGCTGCTTGAACCGGGTCGCGGTCTGCAGCAGCCGGTGGGTGCCGATGACGATGTCGGCCGTGCCGTCGGCGGCCTTCTCGAGCGTCGACCTCGGCCTCCTTCGGCGTCTGGAACCGCGACAGCTGCCGGATGTCGACCGGGAACTGCGCTCATCCGCTCGGAGAACGTGTTGAAGTGCTGCTGGGCGAGCAGCGTCGTCGGCACCAGGACGGCGACCTGCTTGCCGTCCTGCACCGCCTTGAACGCGGCCCGTACGGCGATCTCGGTCTTGCCGTAGCCGACGTCGCCGCAGATCAGCCGGTCCATCGGGACCGGCTTCTCCATGTCGGCCTTGACCTCGTCGATCGCGGCCAGCTGGTCGGGCGTCTCCGTGTACGGGAACGCGTCCTCCAGCTCGCGCTGCCACGGGCGTGTCCGGGCCGAACGCGTGGCCCTGCGCGTTCTGCCGGGCCGCGTAGAGCTGGATGAGCTGCGCGGCGATCTCGCGGACCGCCTTGCGGGCCCGGGACTTGGCCTTCTGCCAGTCGGAGCCGCCCATCTTGTGCAGCGTCGGCGACTCGCCGCCGACGTAGCGGGACAGCTGGTCGAGCTGGTCGGTCGGCACGAAGAGCCGGTCGCCGGGCTGGCCGCGCTTGGTCGGCGCGTACTCGATGACCAGGTATTCGCGGTCGGCGCCGTTGACCGTGCGCTGCACCAGCTCCACGTACCGGCCGATGCCGTGCTGCTCGTGCACGACGAAGTCGCCGGCGCGCAGCTCCAGCGGGTCGATCGTGTTGCGCCGCCGGCTCGGCATCTTGCGCATGTCCTTGGTGGACGCGCCGCGGCCGCCGGAGATGTCGTACCGGTGATCACCGCGAGCCGGCCGCCTCGTCGAGGAAGCCGTGGCCGAGCGCGCCGGAGGTGACGGCGATCAGGCCGGCCTCGGCGCGGCCCGGTGAGCTCGGCCGACGACCGACGTGCCGAGGCCGGCGTCGCGCAGCACCTCGACCGCGCGCTGGGCCGGACCGTGCCCCTCGAAGACCAGCGCGACGCGCCAGCCGTCGCCGGCCCAGCCGCTTCAGGTCGTCGACGACCCGGTCGGTCTCGCCGTGGTAGAGCGGGACGGGCTGCGCGGACAGCGTGATCGCGATCGGCGTCGTCGGCGACGTCGACCGGCGTCCGGCAGCTCGCCCTCCAGCCACGGCTCGTCCACCGACCGGTCGCGTCGGACTCGGCCAGCCCGAACGGGCGCCATCGACCACCACGGCTGGCCGAGCGTCGCCGGCGGCCGCGCGCACGTCGGCGAGGGTCTTGAACGCGACCGCGCCGAGGTCGATCGGCGCCTGGCCACCGACCGCGGCCGCGGCCCAGCTCGCCTCGCAGGAACTCCGTCGCTGGTACGGACCAGGTCGTGCGCCCGGGTGCGGATCCGCTCCGGGTCGCAGAGCAGCACGTGGGTGCCGGCCGGCATGCAGTCGAGCAGCAGCTCGAGCGCGTCGGTGCCGCCGAGCAGGGCCGGGGCCAGCGACTCCATGCCCTCGACCGGGATGCCCTCGGCCAGCTTGTCGAGGATCTCGGCCAGCTCCGGATGGTCGGCTGGCCAGCTCGGCCGCCCGCGCGCGGACGTCCGTCGGTGAGCAGCAGCTCGCGGCAGGGCGGCGCCCAGAGCCGGTCGACCTTGTCGATGGTGCGCTGGTCGGCGACCGCGAAGCGTGCGGATCTCCTCGACCTCGTCGCCCCAGAACTCGACCCGCAGCGGGTGCTCGTCGGTCGGCGGGAAGACGTCGAGGATGCCGCCGCGGACGGCGAACTCGCCGCGCTTGGTGACCAGGTCGACGCGGGCGTACGCGATCTCGGCCAGCCGGGTGACGACGTCGTCGAGGTCGGCCTCGCCGCCGGCCTCGCAGCTCGACCGGTTCGAGGTCGCCGAGCCCCTTGAGCTGCGGCTGGAGCACCGAACGGACCGGCGCGCACGACGACCCGCATCGGCCGTGCTCGTCCGGGTGGGCGAGCCGGCGCAGCACGGCGAGCCGCCGGCCGACCGTGTCGGAGCGGGGCGAGAGGCGCTCGTGCGGCAGCGTCTCCCAGGACGGGTAGACCGCCACCTGGTCCGGCCGAGCAGGCCGCCCAGCGCCGCGGCCAGGTCGTCGGCCTCGCGGCTGGTCGCGGTGACCGCGAGCACCGGGCCGCTCGGCGGCCAGCGACGGCCGCCACGAACGGCCGCAGGGCCGCGGGCGCGGTCAGGTCGACCTGCCCGGTGTCGCCGCGTCGGGCAAGCTGGCGAGCGCGGGCGAGGGCAGGGTCGGCGAGGGCGGCGGCGGTCAGACCGGCCAGTTTCATTGCTGAGCCCTTCGTGGGGAGATGAGCCCTTCGTGGGAAGCAACGCACGCAGAGCACCCCCGACGCCCAAACGGGCGGGGGGTGTTGACTGCTGCTTCCAGGCTAACGCGTCCCGGACGGGACAGCTTCCCGACCGGCTCTCGAGCGGCTCGAGCCGCTTTTGGCGCCAAGATCGCGCCCGGAGGCCACAACTTCCCCGAAGTAGTGGCCTCCTGGCCCACCGATAGCCACTACTTGCCCGAAGTAGTGGCCTCACGGCGCCCGCGAGGCCACTACTTCGGGGAAGTTGTGGCTACCCAGCTGGCGCGCGGACTCGAGCCATCTGCGTTGGCGCCGGCCGCGCCCGGATACGATCGGGGCGGACAGCGCCGTCCCTAGCCTGCACAGCTCACGAGGGAGCGCATGCATGTCCTCAGACGCGGTCACCGCCGCTGACGCCGCCCTGCGGGCCGACATCCGCCGCCTGGGCACGCTGCTCGGCCAGACGCCTGGTCCGCCAGGAGGGCCAGGAGCTGCTCGACCTGGTCGAGGAGGTCCGCGCGCTGGTCCGCGCCGACGCCGGAGGCGGCCGCCGACCGGCTGGCCGCGCTCGACGTGGCCACCGGCACGCAAGCTCGCCCGGGCCTTCTCCACGTACTTCCACCTGGCCAACATCACCGAGCAGGTGCACCGGGCCCGGGAGCTGCGCCGGCGCGCGCGTCCGCGAGGGCGGCTGGCTGGACCGGGCCGCGAAGCTGATCGCCGAGCGGGGCGTGCCGGCGCGACGGAGATCGCCGCGGCCGCGCCGCCGGCTGGCGGTCCGGCCGGTGTTCACCGCGCACCCGACCGAGGCGGCCCGCCGCTCGATCCTGACCAAGCTGCGCGGCGGTCGCCGACGAGCTGGACGCCGAGGCGGCCGCCGCCGCGCTCTACGGGCCGCGCAGCCCGACCCGACGCGCACGGCGCGCACCGACCGCCGCCTGGCCGAGCTGATCGACCTGCTGTGGCAGACCGACGAGCTGCGGCTGGACCGGCCGGACCCGACCGACGAGGCCCGCAACGCCGTCTACTACCTGGCCGACCTGGCCGCCGACGCGGCGCCGCAGGTGCTCGACGACCTGGCCGAGACGCTGCGCGGAGCTCGGCGTGGAGACTGCCGCCGACGGCCCGGCCGCTGACCTTCGGCACGTGGATCGGCGGCGACCGGGACGGCAACCCGTACGTCACCCCGGCGGTCACCCGCGACGTGCTGCTGATCCAGCACGAGCACGGCATCCGGGCGGCCGAGAAGGTGATGGACGACCTGATCGACGAGCTGTCGGTCTCCCGGCGGCTGCGCGCGGTGTCGCTCGACCTGTCCGCCAGCCTGGCCGCAGGACCTCGACACCCTGCCCGAGCTGGCCGCAGCGGTTCCGCCGGGTCAACGCCGAGGAGCCGTACCGGCTCAAGGCGCGCTGCATCAAGGCGCAAGCTGGCCAACACCCGGGCGCGGCTGGCCACCGGCACGCCGCACGTGCCGGGCCGCGACTACCTCGGCACCGCCGAGCTGATCGCCGACCTCGAGCTGATGCGCGCCTCGCTGGCCCGCAACGCCGGCGCAGCTGACCGCGACCGGCAAGCTGGCCTCGGCGATCCGGTCGCTGTCCGCCTTCGGCCTGCACCTGGCCACGCTGGACGTCCGCGAGCACGCCGACGCGCACCACGAGGTGCTCGCCCAGCTGTACGCGCCGGGTCGGCGAGGTGACGACTACGCCGACCTGGACCGGGCGCGAGCGCACGCAAGCTGCTGGCCGACGAGCTGACCGGCCGCCGGCCGCTGTCCGCGCGGGACACTCCGCTGACCGACTCGGCCCGCAAGACCTTCGACGTGTTCACCACGATCCGCGACGTGCAGGACCGGTTCGGCCCCGAGGTCGATCGAGTCGTACATCATCTCGATGACCCTCGGCGTCGACGACGTGCTGGCCGCCGTCGTGCTGGCCCGCGAGGCCGGCCTGGTCGACGTCCACAGCGGCCGGCGCGCCGGGTCGGCTTCGTGCCGCTGCTGGAGACCGCCGGCCGAGCTGGACGCCGGCGGCGAGCTGCTGGACGAGCTGCTGTCGCTGCCGGCGTACCGGGCGATCGTGCGCGCCCGCGGCGACGTGCAGGAGGTCATGCTCGGCTACTCCGACTCCAACAAGGAGGCCGGCATCACCACCTCGCAGTGGTCGATCCACCGGGCCCAGCGGGCGCTGCGCGACGTGGCGGCCCGGCACGGCGTACGGCTGCGGCTGTTCCACGGCCGCGGCGGCACGGTCGGCCGCGGCGGCGGCCCGACCCACGAGGCGATCCTGGCCCAGCCGTACGGCACGCTCGACGGCGCGATCAAGGTGACCGAGCAGGGCGAGGTCATCTCCGACAAGTACACGCTGCCGGCGCTGGCCCGGGAGAACCTCGAGCTGACCGTGGCCGCGGTGCTGCAGAGCGACGCTGCTGCACACCGAGCCGCGCCAGCCCGCCGAGGCGCCTGGCCCGCTGGGACGCGACGATGGACGCCGTCTCCGACGCGGCCTTCGCCGCGTACCGGTCGCTGGTCGAGAACCCGGACCTGCCCGCGTACTTCTGGGCGGCCACGCCGACCGAGCTGCTCGGCGCGCTCAACATCGGCTCCCGCCCGGCCAAGCGGCCCGACGCCGGCGCCGGCCTGGGCGGCCTGCGCGCGATCCCGTGGGTGTTCGGCTGGACCCAGACCCGGCAGATCGTGCCCGGCTGGTTCGGCGTCGGCACCGGCCTGCGCCGCGGCCCGCGAGGCCGGGCTCGCCGACGGTGCTGGCCGAGATGTACGGCAACTGGCACTTCTTCCGGACGTTCCTGTCCAACGTGCGAGATGATGCTGACCAAGACCGACCTGACCATCGCCGCGCCGGTACGTCGAGACGCTGGTGCCGCCGCACGCTGCGGCCGATCTTCGACACGATCGAGCGAGGAGTACGAGCGGACCGTCGCGCGAGGTGCTGGCGATCACCGGCGAGCCGGCGCTGCTGGAGCGCGCAGCCGGTGCTGCGCCGCACGCTGGCGGTCCGCGACACCTACCTGGAGCCGCTGCACCACCTGCAGGTGGCGCTGCTGCGCGCAGTACCGCGCAGGACGAGGCGCAGCGACCGCAGCCGGGCTCGGCGCGCACCGCAGCGCCGACCCGACGCTCGAGCGGGCCCTGCTGACCACGGTCAACGGCATCGCCGCCGGCATGCGCAACACCGGCTGAGTCTGTTGCACGGTCACCGCGGCGCGCCTGACAGACTGGGGGCGTGTCGATGAACGGATGGGTGCTGCCGGACGACGTGCTGCGTGACGCGCCGACGTACACGCCGCGCCCGCACGAGCTCGCCGACCTGGAACTGCTGCTGTCCGGCGCGTACGCGCCGCTCACCGGCTTCCTCGGCCGCGCCGATCTGCACGAGCTCCGGCGCACCGGCCGGCTCGCCGACGGCACGCCCTGGCCGGTCCCGGTGACCCTGGAGGTGCCGCAGCCGCTCGTCGAGCAGCTCGACCGGCCAACCCGATGCACGCGGGTCACTGGTGCTGACCGACCTCGAGGGCGCACCGATCGCCGGCCATCGACGTCGCCGACGCCTGGCCGACCCGCGACGGGCACGGCCGGCGTGGGCGGCCCGGTCCGCCGCATCGGCGACGGCGGGCACGGGCCGTTCCGCCGGCTGCGCCGGACGCCCGGCCGAGGTCACGGGCGCTGCTGCCGGCCCGGCCGGGTGCTCGGGGTGATCGCCGACCGGCCGCTGCACCGGCCCCAGCTCGCGCAGATCGCGCACGCCGCCCGGACACTCGCCGCGCACCTGCTGGTGCTGGTCCCGGTGGCCGGCCCCGGCCCGGACGGCCTGGCCGCCGAGGCGCTGGTGCGGTGCGATCCTCGCGGCCCGCGACCGGATGCCGCCGGCCACGATCGTGGCGCGTCCCGCTGCGCCCGCACGGCGACGAGATCCGCGACGCGCTGCTGCGCGCGCGGGTGGCCGCCGCGTACGGGGTCACCCACCTGCTCTCCACCGGCGAGTCGATGCTCTCCGGCGGCGGGCTGCGCGTGCTGGTGCCGCGCGAGCTCGCCTACGACAACCGGGACGGCCAGTGGCGCTGGCGCGACGACATCCCGCCGCGCAACCGCCGGCTCGCCGCTGACCCCGCCGAGATCGACGACCTGCTCGACCGGGGCTACGCCGCTGCCGGAGTGGCACACGCCGCCCGCCGTGGCGCGCGAGCTGGCCCGGGCCCGGCCGCCCCGCCGCCAGCGCGGGCTGGTGGTGTTCTTCACCGGCCTGTCCGGCTCGGGCAAGTCGACGATCGCCCGCGGGCTCGCCGACACGCTGCGCGAGACCGGCGAGCGCACGATCACGCTGCTCGACGGCGACGTGGTGCGCCGGCGAGCTCTCCGCCGGGCTCGGCTTCTCCAAGGCCGACCGCGACCGCAACGTCCGCCGGATCGGCTGGGTCGCGGCCGAGGTCGCCCGGCACGGCGGGATGGCCGTGTGCTGCCCGATCGCGCCGTACGAGGCAGCCCGCGCGGCGGCGCGCCGGATGGCGCGGGACGCCGGCGCCGGGCTTCGTGCTCGTGTACGTGTCGACGCCCCGGTCGAGGTCTGCGAGCGGCGCGACCGCAAGGGCCTGCTACGCGAAGGCCCGCGCCGGTCAGCTCACGCGGGATGACCGGGATCGACGACCCGTACGAGGTGCCGGCCAACGCCGAGCTGATCATCGACACCACCGCCATCAACGTCCGGGCGAGGCGATCGCGACGGTGCTGCGCTACCTCGGCAGCAACGGCTGGGTGGAGCCGCGTCCCGCCGCCTGAGGCGTCCCCGAAGGGATGACCGGCGCGCCCGAAGCCCCGCAGGGCACAACTTCCCGAAGTAGTGGCCAAAAGGTCCCGAGGCCACTACTTCGGGAAGTTGCGGCTCGGGAGCGAGCCGCCTTCCGGCCCTCGTGGGCGATGAAAAGGCTTGGAGTTACGCGATCCATCCAGGCCCGTTAGGCGCCTGGAGAATCCAGACGCCGAAAGGGCCGCCGCTTCATGGACGCCAATCGCCCGATTTCTGTGGACACGTCCGAGTCCAGAGGTGTCGACCTGCTCGGCATGGCCCGCCGCCATTGGTGGCTGGCGGTGTCGCTCGTCGCCCTCGGCATCCTCGGCGCGGCGCAGCGCTCACGCGGATGGAGCCGAAGGTCTACGAGTCGTCGACCTCGGTACTGGTGCAGCCCAGCGGCACAGGACACGAACGTGGTCGGGCGGCCGCACCAAGGGGGACATCAACCTCGACACCGAGGCGCAGCTGGTCCGCTCGACCGCGGTCGCGAGCAACGCCGCGAAGCTGCTCGCAGTCGCAGCAGGCCCCGGACGAGCTCGCCGCGAACGTGAGCGTCGAGGTGCCGGCGAACACCGACCGTACTGGTGATCACCTACGCCGCGCCGGACGCCGCCGCCGCGCGCAGTCCGGCTCGCACGCCTTCGCCGAGGCCGTACCTGCAGAACCGTGACGAGACCGCGCGCGCCGACATCGACCGGGCAGATCGGCACGCTGACCACGAAGCTCAAGCAGCTCAATGCGCAACGGTCCCAGGATCAACCGGATGCTGGCGCCGCTGCGGCAGAGCGATCCCAACCGCGCCAACCTGGAGAACCAGCGCATCGACGGTCGCAGACCCAGCTCGACTCGCTGACCAGCCGGCTCAACGAGCTGACCACCACCACGGTGAGCGGCGGGCGGATCATCAGCGACGCGGAACTGCCGGCCCGGCCCAGCAAGCCGAACCAGCCGCTCAACCTGGCCAGCGGCGCGATGGTCGGGCTGCTGCTCGGGGTCGGCGCCGCGATGCTCCGGGAGCGCCTCGACAAGCGCGTCCGCGCGCGCCGCCGACCTGCCCCGCCGCGTCGACATGGCCGTCCTGGCCGCGGTACCGACGCGCGTCCGGCCCCGCCTCGACGACGTCTTCGCCCCATTCGGTACGGGCGGCCGGATCTTCAACCGCCTTCGCAACGAGGTACTGGCCAGCGTGCCGGCGCCGGCCGGCGTGGACGCCGGGCCGCCCGTGCGGGCAGGTCGTCGTGGTGACCGGGGCGAGCCGGGGCGCCGCGTCGACCGTGGTGGCGACGAACCTCGCCGCCGCGTTCGCCCGTACGAGCAGCGGAAACCGTCCTGGTGTCCGCGCACCTGCCGGACAGCATCGTGGACGCCGCGTCGATGACCCGGATGCTCGGCGTCGCGCACCATGCCCGGCCTGTCCGACGTGCTGGCCGGCCGGGTCTCCCTCGGTACGGCCACCGCAGCGGGCACCGCGCGCACCCGAAGCTGCGGGTGATCACCACCGGCGGTACGGCCAGCGCGGGCGGCCTGCTCCAGTCGCAGTCGCTGCGGGACACGCTCGCGATGCTGCGGCGAGCGGGCCGCGTACGTCGTCATCGAGGCGCCCTCGACGGCGACCAGCGCCGACGCGCAGAGCCTCGCCAGCCTGGCCGACGCGGCGATCGTCGCGGTCGAACTGCGGCGCACCCGTCCGACCAGAGGTGATCGACGCGGCCGACCAGCTGCGCCGGGTCGGCACCCCGCTGCTCGGCTCGGTGGTCCTGCCCCGGCTGGCCGGGGCGCGGCCGGACGAGAACCCGCCGGCCGAGCCGCCGCTGCCCAACGACATGACCGCGGTACTGGAGGCGATCGCCGAGTCGGGCGCCGCCAACGACGAGACGATCGTCACCGACTCGCATCCGGACCTCGCACCAGACCTCGCCGTCGCAGCCCAGGCGGCGGCCGAAGGCGAGCCCGCCGAACCGCCAACCCGCCCAAGACCGTACCGGTCGGTGATCGAGCGCACCGGCGATCGGAAGGTCGTGGAGCGTTCCGTCGCGGAACGGCTCATGTCGGAGCAGAAGGACGACGCCGAGCCGGCCGCCGACGAGACCCCCGACGTGCCGTCGAACTCGGCCGCAACGCACTGATGGCCACGCTGTCGCCGAGCATCCCCTGGTTCGCGACACGCGGCTGCCGCGCCTGGCCGCTCACCGGGATCCTGCTGCTCTATCCACTGTGGTGGGCGCTCGGGCTCGGCGTGCTGATCTTCTCCGCTGGCCGCCGTGCCGATGGCGGTTATGCTGATCCGGCATCGGGCCGCCGGGCACCGGCTGCGCGCTGCCCCCGGTTCACCTGGTGGCTGCTGTTCCTGGTCGCCGTGGTGGTCGGCGGGTCGGCGCGCTCGGCGCCGACCCGGCCGGCACGCTCGCCGAGCACGGCCGCGAGCCGGCTCGACTGGCGGACCTCTTCCGGCTCGTCGGGTACCTCGCGCTGACCGTCCTGCTGCTGCTACGCCGGCAACCTGACCGAGCGCGAGCTGCCGCAACGCCGGCTGGTCCGGCTGCTCGCCTGGCTCTTCGTGGTGACCGTCGCCGGCGGACTGCTCGGCATGGTCGGCCGGCACTTCGAGTTCACCTCGCCGGTCGAGTATGCTGCTGCCGGCCGGCGTCCGCGCGAACGGCTTCGTGCAGTCGCTGGTGCACCCGTCCGCGGCGCAGATCATGAACCTGCTCGGCGGCGAGACCGCCGCGCCCGGCCGCGCCCGTGGGGCTACACGAACACCTGGGGCAACAACTTCTGCCTGCTGGTCGGCTGGGTCATCGTGGCGGCTGGGCGGTGCCTCACGACCCGCCGGACCAAGGCGGTGGCGCTGGCGACTGCCTGGCTGATCGCGATCGTGCCGGTCGTGTACTCGCTGAACCGCGGGCTGTGGATCGGCCTCGGCGTGCATGGCCGGCTACGTGGCCGTCCGGCTGGCGCTGCGCCGGCCGGATGCTGGATCCTCGGCGCGCTGATCGGCGCTCGCCGGCGTGGTCCTGGCCGGCGCTGGTCGTGCTCACCCCGCTCGGCGACGTGGTCAACGCGCGGCTCGACAACGGCAAGTCCAACGGCGTGCGGATGTTCCTCACCGATCGAGGCGCGTCGACGGGCATCGTCGAGTCGCCGCTGATCGGCTTCGGCTCGACCCGCAACACGCAGGGCGGCCGCAACTCGATCGCGGTCGGGCGAGAGCAGCGACTGCGAGCGCTGCGGCAACTTCACCATCGGCGGCAACGGCCAGCTGTGGCAGCTGCTCTTCGCGCACGGCGTCGTCGGCACCGTCGACGTATCTCGGCTTCTTCGGGTACGGCGCTGTGGCGGTTCCG
This sequence comes from uncultured Actinomycetota bacterium, assembly GCA_963816625.1. Classification (GTDB taxonomy): domain Bacteria; phylum Actinomycetota; class Actinomycetes; order Mycobacteriales; family Micromonosporaceae; genus Dactylosporangium. Next base: position 568,434 of record CAWFLC010000001.1, read on the forward strand.
CCGCGACGCACCGCCGATCGGGCTGGCCGGCCAGCGCCGCGATCGTGTCCACTCGTTCGCCGCGATGCTCTGGTACAACTCGCTGGTCACCCCGCTGGCCTTGACGTTTCTCGCGTACGCGCTGCTCTGGCGCAACCGCATCCATGGCGCACGGCGCGCCGCGAGCGCCTTCAGGGGGTTAGCACCACATGAGTCCGGTCAAGACCGCGCCGGCCGCGCTGACGGTCGACGACGCAGCAGCTGCGCGCGCAGTACCTCGACGAGGTGCTCGACCGTGCTGTACCCGGGCGTGCGACCGGGCACTCCGTGCTACGACGCCGCCGAGTACCTCGTCGTGCCGGACGCCCGCCGGCCCCGGCTGCTCGTGCCGGCCGCGCTCCCGCCGGCTGGCCGCCGCCGCCGTCCGCCGGTACGCCGAACCGCAGTCGCGCATGGCCCAGCTCAAGCGGGACGCGGTCGTCGCGGCGCTGCGCACCGGGGCGTCGAGCGTGCTGCTCCGCGACCGGGTCCGGGTGACCGGCCGGCTCGCGACGCGATCGACGCCTACCTGCGCGGCGTCCTCGGCACCGAGCTGCACCGTGAGCGTCCACATCGGACCGGCCCGGGCCAACCGCAAGCCGGTGCTGCAGCTGCTCGCCCCCGACGGGCGACACGTTCGGCTTCGCCAAGCTGGGCACCGCGCCGCTGACCCGCTCCCTGGTGAAGGCCGAGACGACCGCGCTCACCGCGCTGGCCAACGCCGGGCTGACCAGGCCTCACCGTGCCGCGGGTCTGCACATCGGCCAGTGGCGCGAGCACGAGGTGCTGGTCCAGTCGGCGCTGCCGGTCTGGAAGCCGCGCGCACCGCTGACCGCGCCGCGCTGGTCCGCCGCGATGCGGGAGGTCGCCGCCTGCTGCGGTACGCGCCGCGGCGACGCTGCGGCGACAGCGGCTACTGGACGCGAGCTGCGCGGCCGGCTCGCGACGATCGGCGAGCCGGCCGGAGGGCGCGGCGCTGCTGACGGCGGCCGAGCAGATCGTCGCGCACCGCCGGACGACCTCGACCTCTCGGTACGGCGCCTGGCACGGCGACTGGGCGCCGTGGAACATGGCGTACCTCGCCGACACGCTGCTGGTCTGGGACTGGGAACGGTTCACGCCCGGCGTGCCGCTCGGCTTCGACGCGCTGCACTACGAGCTGCAGAAGCGGCATCACGACCGCGACCCGCGTACGCCACGAGACGCGGCGACCCGCTCGGTCGGCGAGCTGGTGGCGCAGGCCTCGGAGTTGCTGCTGCCGTTCGGCGTCGTGCACCGCCAGGCGCGTCGAGGTGACCGCGCTGCTCTACCTGATCGACCTGGCCGCCCGCTACGTCGACCGACCGGCAGGCCGAGGCCGGCGCCCGGCTCGGCGTGCTCGGCAGCTGGCTGCTGCCGGTGCTCGTCCGCCGGGTGGAGGAGCTCTGAGGAGTGCACGATGGACGTTCGCAAGCTGCCGGCCCCGGTCAAGCGGGTCGTCCACGTCGGCTCCCGGTCGTACGGCCGGCTGACCGCGACCGGGCCGGATGCTCCCGTCGTTCCTCATCTGCGGCGGCCAGCGCTGCGGCACGACGTCGCTGTACCGCGCGCTCGCCGCGCACCCGGCCGTGCTCAAGGCCGTGCTGCACAAGGGCGTGCACTACTTCGACATCGGCTACGACCACGGGATGCGCTGGTACCGCGGCGCACTTCCCGTTGCAGCGCCGCGCCGAGCGAGTGGCCGGCACGCTACGGCGTCCCGGCGCAGACCTTCGAGTCCAGCCCGTACTACATGTACCACCCGCACGCGGTGCGCCCGGATCGCCCACGACCTGCCCGACGTGCGCGCTGGTCGTGCTGGTCCGCGACCCGGTCGAGCGGGCGTACTCGCAGCACGCGCACGAGGTCGCCCGCGGCTTCGAGACCGAGCGGGACTTCGCTGCGCGCGCTCGCGCTCGAGCCGGCCCGGCTGCACGGCAGGCGCGACGAGCTGACCGCGGACCCGACGTACTACAGCTTCGCGCACCAGCACCACGCCTACCGGGCCCGCGGCGAGTACGTCGCGCTACCTGCGACGCGATGGCGCAGCTACTCGGCCGGGACCGGATCCACGTGGTGGAGAGCGAGCGAGTTCTTCACCGAGCCGGAGAAGTCGTCTACGACGAGGTGCTGCGACTTCCTCGGCCTGCCCCGCACCTGGCGGCGTACCCGCCGTTCGAGCGGCACAACGCCCGCCCCCGCGGCCGACATGCCCGGACCGCATCCGCGGCGGCGCTGACCGAGTACTACGCGCCGTACGACGCGAGGCTCTCGGCCGCTGGCTCGGCCAGAACCCGTCGTGGCGCCGCCATGACCGCCACGTTCGCCGTCGCCCCGCATCGAGGCCGTCCCGCTCGGCATGCTCCGCAACGTCGCTCGTGGTGGGCTGGCCAACCTGGTCGGCACGGCGCTTCGCCGGCGTCGCCGGGTTCGCGGTCACCTGGTTCGTCGCCCGCGCCCTCGAGCCGGCGGCAGGCCGGCGCGTTCTTCGGCGCGACCGCCACGTTCGTGCTCGGCGTCGCGGCCTGGCCAAGCTCGGCACGCCAGACCGGCGCTGGTCTACTGGCCGGCCCGGCTGCGGGCGACCGGCGACGGTCGAGCGGCCTCGGCGCGCTGCCTGCGCATCGGCCTCGTCCCGGTGGTGCTGGCCGCGCTCGTGGTCGGCGGCCGGGCTGTGGCTCGGCGCGGCCCGCGATCGCCCGGCGTCGCGCGCGGAACCCGCGTACGCGCGACCGCAGGCTGCGCGCCCTCGCCGTCTTCCTGCCGGCCGCCGCCGCTCACCGACGCCGCTGCTCGCCGCCACCCGCGGCTTCCGGGTCATGCGGCCGACGGTGCTGCTCGACCGGATCATGCGGCCGTGCGCCCAGTTGATCCTGCTCGCCGTGCTGTGGCTGACCGGAACGGCGCCGGCGGTCTTCGCGGCGATGTGGGCCGCGCCGTACCTGCCGGCCACGTTGCTCGCCGGCGTACGCGCTGCCGCCGGCACCTCGCGCGCGGCGACCCAGCCGGCCCGGCGTCCGCCGCCGGGGCGAGCGGCGCGGATTGCGCCGCGACTTCTGGCGGTTCACCGCGCCCGCGAGCGGTGGCCAGCGTGGCCCAGACTGGCGCTGCAGCGCGTCGACGTGCTGCTCGTCGCCGCGCTCGCCGGGCTGGCCCCGGCCGCCATCTACGCGGTGGCCGGCCGGTTCGTCGTCCTCGGCCAGTTCGCCAACCAGGGAATCTCGCAGTCGGTGCAGCCCCGGCTGGCCGAGCGCTCGCGATCGACGACCGGGTCGCGCGCCAACCACGCTCTACCGGACCGGCGACCGCCTGGCTGGTGCTCGCGACCTGGCCGATGACTACCTGCGTGATCCACGTACGCGCCGGTCTACCTGGGCGTCTTCGGCGACCAGCTACCGGCAGGGCCGGATGATCGTCGTGGTGCTGGCCGGTGCGATGCTGGTCGCCACCGGCTGCGGCATGGTCGACATGGTGCTCGCCATGGCCGGCCGCACCTCGTGGAACCTTGTCAACGTCGCGCTCGCGCTCGTCGCGATGCTCGGCGTCGACGTCGCTGCTCATCCCCCGGCACGGCGCCCTCGGCGCGGCGATCGGACTGGCCGCCGCGATGCTCGCCAACAACCTGCGTGCCGCTCGCCCAGGTGCGGCCGGTCTCGGACTGCACCCGTTCGGCCGGGCGACCCTCGCGGCGATGGCGTTGCTCCAGCGTCTGCTTCGCCGTACCGCCGCTGCTTGTTGCATTTCACCAGGCCCGGTCTTGCGCTGTCCATCGCCGTGTCGGTGATCGGCGTCGCCGGCTATCTCTGTGCGCCATTTCGGCGTCTCCACGCCTTCGATCCATGTTCATGCAGGGAGGACCGATGAGAACCGACTACGCGGAGATCTTCCAGGAGCGAGACCGCCGTCGACAAGTACGAGACCATCTCGTACGCACCGGACAGTCGTACTCGACGGCGGTCAACTCGCGGCAGCGGGCCTACCTGCGCGCGGCTGGTGCGGCGCGCGTTCACCGAACGCCGCGCCGGTGCAGCACGACTTCGCCTGCGGCACCGGTCGCGCGATCCGGATGCTGCACGGGGTCGTCCGGGAGGCGCACGGTTACGACACGTCCGCCGGCGATGCTGGCCAAGGCGCGCGACGTCCGGCGTCGTACGCGCAAGCTGGCACGAGATCCCCGGTGACGGGCCGATGCCGGAGCCGGTCGCGGCCGGCGGGCCGGCGCTCGTGACCATCTTCCGGCTGCTGCTCAACGTGACGCCGGAGGTCCGCGACCGCGCGATGGCGTTCGCCGCCGCGGCGTTGCCCAGCCCGACGCTCGGGCCTGCTCGTCGTGGAGAACCACGGCAACCGCACGCTCGCTGCGCCACCTGCGGCATCGCCGGCATCAGGGCAACGACTGGTTCGCCGAGCTCGCCCACCAGGACAGGTCGAGGACCTGCTGGCGCGGCACGGCTTCGAGATCGTCGAGCGCCGCGGCTTCGCGGTGACACCTTCGGGCGCGTACCGGCGCACCTGGATCCGCCCGATCGCCCGCCGCATGGACGACGTCACGGCCCGGATGCCGAGGCTGGCCAGCGTCTCGACCGACGTTCTCTACGTGGCGCGGCGGATGTCGTGAGGCGTTTGCCCGTCAACCGAGGCCTCCTGGTCGCGGTGGTCGCCGTCTTGGCCATCTCGGCGGCGACGGTGATCACGGTGGCGGTGGTGTCCCGGCACCGTCCGGCTCCGTTGGTGGTACGCCCGGCGCCGGTGATCACGCCACCGGTTCCGCTGCGATCCGGGCCGGTGGCGCCCCCGCCCTCCGGCGCCCTGCTCGGCGCCTGGGTCCGCCCGGCGTCGCTGACCCAGGACGGCCGCCTGGAGGCGTTGACCGCCTGGGAGAAGCTCATCGGGCGGCCGATGGACATCGTCAACACGTACCGCCGGTTCGACCAGAACTTCTTCGACGTCCTCGGACCGGGCGGTCGCGGCCCGCGGCGCACGCTGATGCGTCAGCTGGGCGAGCGGCGACACGCGGCAGACCGCCGCCGGCGCATTCGACAGCACGCTGGTCGCCCGGGCTCGCGAGCTCCGCGACTTCCGCGCGCCGGTCCTGCTGCGCTTCCGGTGGGAGATGGACCGGCCCAAGCTGCGCGGCGTCGATGTGGTCCGCCGCCGACTACATCGCGGCCTGGAAACACGTCCGGCCGATCTTCGCCCGCGAGGGCGCGACCAACGTCTCGTGGGTGTGGTGCCCGACCGCGGAGGGCTACAACGGCGGCGTACGCGCCGCCGTTCTACCCGGGCGACGACCAGGTCGACTGGATGTGTGCCGACGTCTACGCGGGCAACAAGCTGCGCTCGATCGGCGACCTGGCCGACGGGTTCCTGCGCTTCGCCGCGCAGCATCCGAGCAAGCCGATCGATGATCGGCGAGTTCGGGGTGGCGCGCGCCTGGGGCGATCAGCGGGCGTCGTGGCTGCGGGACGCGGGGGCGACGTTCAAGGCCAACCCGCAGATCCGGCGGTCATGTACTTCGAGTCGGACCCGACCGACAACGAGGGCGCGAACCAGCAGTTCGAGCTCTCGGACGATCCGTCGGCGCTGGCCGCGTTCCAGGAATTGGCGAAGGAGCCCTATTTCAACACCCGAGCGCCATGATCATCGATCTTGACGGCGGAATGCCAGCTATGCGGAGCGTCGGGCAACCCGGCTCATGGCGCAGGTGGTCAGCAGGCGCCCGGCGAACGGGGCGTCGTGGCGCAGGTACCGCTTCGCCAGCCGGCGCGGCTCGGTCGCCAGCCGGTGCACCCACTCCAGACCGGACTTCTGCATCCCGCGCGGTGCCCGCCGCACGTCACCGGCGACGAAGTTGATGGCCGCGCCGCAGCCGAGGAACCAGGCGCCGGGCAGCTCCGGACGCAGCCGGGCGATGATGCGCTCCTGACGCGGGAAGCCGATGCCGACGAAGACGAGATCGGGCTTGGCCTCGACGAGCTCGGCGCAGACCTCCTCGAGCTCGTCCGGGCACGAGTCGAAGCCGTACCGGGGGCTGGCGTGCCCGGCGATGCGCAGACCCGGGTACCGGTTGACGAGTTCGGCCGCCGCCCGGTGCGCGCCCTCGCGTGCGGTCTCCGTCGCCGGTTCACCACCGAGGAGGTAGATCGAGCGGCCGTCTTCGGCGAGGCCGCCGGACAGCGACCAGATCAGGTCCGAGCCGGCGACCCGGGCCGGTAGCGGGGTGCCGGCCAGGCGGGACGCCCACACCAGCGGCGCACCGTCGGCCACGATCAGATCGGCCTCGGAGAGCTCGGCCCGGATCGCCGCGTCGCGAGTGGCCTGGCGCAGGATGTCGACGTTCGGCGTGACGATCCGGCCGCCGGCCCCGCGATCGAGCTCGCCGCGGACGTACTCGACGACGCCGGACTCGGTCACCGGGTCGATCAGCAGCCCGGCCAGACTAACGCGACGGTCTCGCATCTTTCCCCCGTAATCGCTCGTTACTCGTACAAACGAGACAAGGGGGGCGCTTGGTACGCGTAATGTTCCTCGGCGGGCTCGGTCGCAGCGGCACCACGCTGCTGGAACGCCTGCTCGGCGAGCTTCCCGGGGTCTGCCCGCTCGGCGAGGTCGTGCACCTGTGGCAGCGCGACATCGCCGACGACGAGCGGTGTGGCTGCGGAAAGCACGTTCTCCGACTGCGAGTTCTGGTGCGAGGTCGGTCGCCGGGCGTTCGGCGGCTGGCACAACGTCGACGTGCGGCGGATTCTCGCGCTGCGCGACACGGTCGAGCGGACCCGGCACATCCCGCGGCTCGCCGTCGGTACGGATGCCGGCGGCGCACCGCGTGCTCGTCGACGAGTACGCCGACTGGTACGCCCGCGTGTACGAGGCGGCCGCGGACGTGGCCGGCGCCTCGGTGCTGGTCGACTCCTCGAAGCACGCCGCGCTCGCCTACTGCCTGCGCTTCGCGCCGCGCATCGACCTGCGCGTGGTGCACGTCGTGCGGGACAGCCGCGGCGTCGCGTACTCGTGGACCAAGCGGGTCGCCCGGCCGGAGGCCGACGGCGAGGCGGAGATGACGCGGTACACGCCCGGCCGCTCGGCCCTGCTGTGGAACGCGCACAACGCCGCGTTCGCGATGCTGCGCCGGCGCGGCGTGCCGGTACGGCGGCTGCGCTACGAGGACCTGCTCGCCGACCCGCGTGGCCGTCCTGCGCGATCTGGCGGCGTTCGCCGGCCTTCCGGACGCCTCCGGTCGACTTCATCCGCGACGGGGTCGCCGAACTCGGCGCGTGTCACAGCGCGGCCGGCAACCCGATGCGCTTCACGGTCGGCCCGGTGCCGCTGCGCCACGACGACGCCTGGCGTACGCTGCCCTACCGACCGGCCAGCGCCGACTGGTCGGTGCGCTCACCGCGCCACTGCTCCAGGCGTACGGCTATCGGGAACGGGCATCGAGAACGGCGCTGATGGCGTGGCCCAGCGCCGGCTGGCCCTCGGTCGGGGTGGTCATCCCCACGCGCAACCGGCCGGAACTGCTCGCGCGCACCGTCGCCGGCGTTGCTCGCCCAGGACTATCCCGGCCCGGTCCGCATCGTCGTCGTCTTCGACCAGTCGACGCCCGACCAGGCGCTCTGCCGCGGCGGCGAACGCCCGCGTCGACGGTCCTGCCCAACCGGCGTACGCCCGGCCTGGCCGGCGCCCGCAACACCGGCATCGTGGCGCTGGACACCGAGCTGGTCGCGTTCTGCGACGACGACGACCAGTGGGCGCCGGACAAGCTGCGCCAGCAGGTCGCACGCGCTGCGACAGCCGAGCCGGCCGCCGAGATGGTGACCTCGGCGATCGAGGTCGAGTTCGAGGAGCGCATCACGCCCCGGCTGGCCGGCGCGACCCGTGATCGGTGTCGAGGACCTGGTGCGCTCGCGCATGTCGATGCTGCACTCGTCGACGTTCCTGGTCCGCCGGGCGGCGCTGGTCGACCTCGACGGCATCGGCCTGGTCGCCGAGGACGCGCCGGGCAGCCAGAACGAGGACTGGGACCTGCTGCTGCGCGCGGCGAAACGGGCGTCGATCGTCCACGTCGACGAGCCGCTGGTCCGGGTCCTCTGGGGACGCACGTCCCAGTTCGCGTACGAGTACGCGACGAAGATGGCCTCGCTGCGCTGGATGATGGCGCGGCACCCGGAGATCTCCCGCAGCGGCACCGGCGCGGCCCGGGTCTACGGCCAGCTGGCCTGCTGGTCGGCGGCGACCGGCAACCGCCGGGACGCGTGGCGCTGGACCAAAGCCGCCGTGCGGTCGAACTGGCGTGAGCCGAGAGCCGCGATCGCCCTGGCCGCGGTGACCGGCGTCATCAGCGTGGAGAACGTGCTGGGCGCGCTCCACAAGCGAGGCCGGGGAATCTAGGGCGGCCCGCGCGGGCGGCCCGCGGGCCGCATCGGCGCGGCCGCGCCGCCTTCGGCGGCGCCCTGAGCGCGGACCCGCGCCGCCTTCGGCGGCGCCCTGAGCGCGGACCCGCGCGGGGCCGCTCACAGGGACCAGGTCGCGCCGTCCGGGGTGTCTCGCACCTCCACCCCGGCCGCGCCGAGCCGGTCGCGGATCCAGTCCGACGTCGCGTAGTCCTTGCCGTCCCGAGCCCGCCGGCGCAGCTCGAGCATCGCCTCGACGTAGCCGCCGACGACCTCGCGAGGGTCCCGAGCCCCGCCGACCGCGAGCTCGCCGAGTCGCACCACCATGCGGCGCAGCGCACCGCGCGCGAACTCGCCCTCGTCGGAGGCGAACGTGTCGGCCGACCAGTCGTGCAGTACTTGCTCGAGGTCGAGCGTCGCGGCGACGCAGCCGTCAACGTCCCGCGCGGCGAGCGCGGTGTCGAACCGCTTCTGCTGCTCCTCGGCCGCCCACTTCAGCGACGGGCCACCGCGCGGGGACTGGCTGTCCTCCTCGCCAGGCACTTCGAACTCGGGCACGGCGTAGGCCTCGCCCGCGCTCAGCCCGATCTCCAGCTCGGCGAACGGCACCACGCTTCCGCAGGCATATGTGCGGATCGCACCCGACTGCCGCACGGTCAGCACCCCGTTGCCCACGACCGTCGCCGTCCGGGCGGCGAGGTCGAGCAACACCCCGGTGTGCTCGTCGACGCCGAGCACGAACGCCTCCGGTGGCAGCTCCCGCTCCAGCTGGGCGAGCCGCCGCTCGCCCAGGTAGCAGAAGCGGGTGTCGTGGTGACCGCCCTCGGCGTTGTCGAAGTGCGGGATGACCACCGCGGGCAGGCCGGTCATCCGGTTGACCAGGTCGAGGCCCGCGACCCAGTGCGGCTCGATACCGGCCTTGTAGATCTCGTAGACCGGGATGGTGTGCGACCCGAGCGTCAGCGCGGCGGCGCTGGCGAACACGACGACCCCGTTGCGCTCGAGCACGCGACACAGCGCATCCGGAAACTCGGTGCCGACCCACTGACGCAGCGCGTAGGTCGGGCTGCCCGGCCCGGCGAAGAGCCATCCCGCCCCGTCCAGCGTGGCGAGGGCCCGCTCCCGCGCCAGCCCGGGCGGCGGCGGGGTCCGCCAGCTCAACACGCCGATCTGGCGCCCGACGCTGGCCGCGAAGTAGCCGACGGCCTTGCTCGAGATCTCATCGGCGTTTTCCTGGAACCCGTATGGCGTGTCCAGCAGCACCGCCGGCGCGTCGCCACCACGCGCGAAGATCTCGCGATGCGGCTTGATCATCGTCGGCGCGGTCTCGCCCGACCCCATGATCACGAGCAGCCCAGCGGTCATGACCGGCTCAACAGGTCGCGGGCCAGCTCCTCCGGGCGCTGGGCGTGGACGTCGTGGTCGGCACCGGGGTAAGGCCGGACCTCGGCGTCGGCCAGTCCGGCCGGATCGACGGTCTTGTCACCAGCCGGAATGAGCAGGACCGGCACCGAAACATCCGGGTAGTAGGGCTGCGGTGGATCGTCCCACATGCTGCGCAGGATCAGCATGTGCTCCGGGATCGGCAGCCGCCGCTCGAGCTTGCCGTCGGCGTCGACGCGGAAATTGGCGAGGGTGGCGTCGATCGCCCACAGCTGCCAGTCGGGATGGCCATGGCGCAGGTAGTTGCGGAGCCGCTCGGGAGCCATGCCATCCATGTCGGGCGGCCGCAGCCGCTTGGCGCACGCCTCCCAGGACTTGAAGCTGTCACGCAGCGCGATCCAGCCCCCGTCGACCAGGACGAGGGAGGCGACCCGGCCGGGATGGCGCGCGGCGAGTTGAACCACCACATTGCCGCCCCAGGACTGGCCGGCGACGACGGCAGGCGCGAGGTCGAGGGCCGCGCACACCGCGTCGAGATCGTCCGCGGCCGTCGCGGTGTCATAGCCCGCGGCCGGCCGGTCGGACTCGCCGTGCGAGCGCAGGTCGACGGCGTAGACCGGGTGCCCGGCCGCGCTGAGCACCGCGGCCACCCCGTCCCACAGCCGGGCGTTGGAGGACAGCCCGTGCACGAGCAGGAACGGCTGCCGGCCCGGGTCGGCGGGCCAGCACCTGACGTGCAGTTTCGCCTCAGCGGCGGCGACGCGCAGCGACTCCGGCTTCATGCCCCAGAATCTAACCCGGGGGTACGACAATCTGAGGCCGCTCCTTCCGGAGAAGGAACGGCCTCGGCGATTTCCGTGCGACATCGGACGCGGGAGCGACCCGGGCGATCAGGCCAGCTTCTTGGCCAGGTTCTGGTCGAGCGCGTTCATGAACTCGTCCGTGGTCAGCCACGGCGCGTCCCGCGAGATGAGCAGCGCCAGGTCCTTGGTCATCTGGCCGCCCTCGACGGTCTCGACACAGACCTGCTCGAGCTTGCCGGCGAAGTCGGTGACCGCGGGCGTCCCGTCGACCTTGCCCCGGTGCGCCAGCCCGCGCGTCCACGCGAAGATCGAGGCGATCGGGTTGGTCGAGGTCTTCTCGCCCTTCTGCCACTGCCGGTAGTGCCGGGTGACCGTGCCGTGCGCCGCCTCGGCCTCGACGGTCTTGCCGTCCGGCGTCATCAGCACGCTGGTCATCAGGCCGAGCGAGCCGAAGCCCTGCGCGACCGTGTCGGACTGCACGTCGCCGTCGTAGTTCTTGGCCGCCCAGACGAAGCCGCCCTCCCACTTCAGCGCGGCCGCGACCATGTCGTCGATCAGGCGGTGCTCGTAGGTGAGGCCCGCCGCCGCGAACTCGCTCGCGAACTCGGCCTCGAAGACCTCGGCGAACAGGTCCTTGAACCGCCCGTCGTACGCCTTCAGGATCGTGTTCTTCGTCGACAGGTACACCGGGTAGTGCCGGTCCAGGCCGTACCGGAACGAGGCGCGCGCAAAATCGCGGATCGAGTCGTCGAAGTTGTACATGGCCATGGCGACGCCGCCGCCGGGGAACTTCGCGACCTCGAACTCCATCGGCGCCGAGCCGTCCTCGGGCTGGAACGAGATGGTGACCGTACCCGCGCCCGGAACCACGAAATCGGTCGCCTTGTACTGGTCACCGTGCGCGTGACGGCCGATGATGATCGGCTTGGTCCAGCCCGGCACCAGCCGCGGCACGTTGGCCATGATGATCGGCTCACGGAAGACGACGCCGCCGAGGATGTTCCGGATCGTCCCATTCGGCGACCGCCACATCTTCTTGAGGCCGAACTCCTGCACGCGGGCCTCGTCCGGCGTGATGGTGGCGCACTTGACGCCGGCCCCATGCCGCTTGATCGCGTTGGCCGCGTCGACGGTGACCTGATCGTCGGTCTCGTCACGGTGCTGGATCGACAGGTCGTAGTACTCGAGCTCGACGTCGAGGTAGGGCAAAATGAGCTGCTCGCGGATCTGCTTCCAGATGATGCGGGTCATCTCGTCGCCGTCGAGCTCGACGACCGGGTTCTCCACTTTGATCTTAGCCATCGTGCCGGGCGCTCCTCTCGTTAACTAACAGTACGAGCGTACGGCATCACATTGTGGCCACATCCGCCTGCTTCGCCCGTACCGGCCACACTCCTTGCTCATGAACAGATTCTTGCAGTAATAGATGGCTCGGGTCCGCCGGGGGCACGACCGTTGCTCCCGCCAGAAATCCCGGCGTCCGCGTCCCCAAGCCCACGTCGGCCACCACAACTCCGGGGAAGGAGTGCCCTCAGCGGGGCCAGGAAGCCACAACTCCGGGGAAGTAGTGGCCAAAGGCCGGCCGGGAGGCCACAACTCCGGGGAAGTAGTGGCCAAAGCGGCGCCGGGAGGGCACAACTTCGGGGAAGGAGTGGCCTGCCGGTGCGACCTCGGACGTTGCGGCATTCTGTGCGGCGTGAGTTTCCCTCGCCTCACCGGCCTGGCGCTCGTCGCCCTCGGTGCAATCGGTACCGTCGTCGGCCTCGCCATGCCCTGGGCGCGCTCGGGCGTCACGCACCCGGACGGTGCGACGATCGCCGGCCTCATCCTCCTCGTACCGCTCCTGAGCGGTGCCCGCGTCGCCATCCGTGGGCTCGACCGGCGGGGCCCGTCGATCGCGGCCGGTATCGCCGCCCTCGCCGGCGCGGTCATCGCGCTCGGCTCGGCCCACCAGGTCCCGCCCGACACCGGCGTGGCCGCCGGTGGCCCGCTGACGGTGGCCGGTGCGCTCACGGCCACGCTCGGCTGGCTGGTCGTACAGTTGCCGGTCCGCACCGCCTTGCCGCCGCTGGTCTCCGCCGGAGCCGTCGTCGCCGTCCTCGCCCTCGATCTGGTCGGCGTCGCCTGGGGTACGGACGGTCGCTTCGTCGACAGCCACACCGGCTCGGCCTCGGCGGTCCCCGCCTCATCGCCAGACGTCGACGGCGAGCGGTGGCAGCGTACCGGCCCGGCCGACCGGCTCGTCTCCGTCGCCGGTGCCCAACTGTTCGTGCACGACGCCACCGGCGTCCTCGCGTACGCGACCCAGACCGGCCGCCCGACCTGGCAGTACCGGCGGTCCGATCTGCCCGCGGTGGCGTCCACTGTGGCCGGTGACGTCGTGGTGACCGCCTTCGGCGGCGGGGACATCCTGCTCGTCACCGCGCGCGACCGGGCAACGGGCGCCGGGCGGTTCACCCGGTGGTACGGCGGGAAAGGCTGGCGCCCGACCACGCTGGTGTCCACACCGGACGGTCGCGCGGTGGTACTGGCCGGGCACGGCGTCGACGCCGGCGACGTGGTCGTGCTCGACGCGCATACCGGCGACCCGCGCTGGACGTGGCCACCCGTATGGGACGGCGGACCGTGCGACGTCAACGGCGTAGCGGTCGCCGACGATACGCTCGCCGTGGCGCTGCGCTGCCGGGCCAACGGCGTCGAGGATGTCGTGGTTGGACTGTCTACTCCGGACGGTCGCGAGCGGTGGGCGTGGCAACCCTCGTACGACAGCGACATCGCGCGCGGCGACGAGCTTGCGGTCACCGGACTGGCCGGCGGGGTGCAGGTCCAGTTCGGGTCGGCGCCGCGGCACGCCGTCTTTCTCGCGGCCGACGGCGTGGCCGGCCCCGCGTACGGCCCGGAGAGCACCGGCATCGGCGTCCTGGCCGGGATCGTCGGCACGGTTGCGGTCTACTACGACCCCGGTACCGGCGGCGCCGACATCACCGCCGTCAACGCCCGCGACGGCTCGCCCGCCTGGCACACCCGAGTGCCGTCGCTGATCGGCTGGCAACTGGTGGCGATGGCGGCGGCCCCGGCGCGGGCGTACCTGCTGCTGACCACCCGCCAGCCGGAGACCGCATCCGGCCCACTGCACGTCGTCGCCCTGGATCGAGACACCGGCGCGGTGCTCGGCGACCACGGCCTGGCCTGCGGCGCGGCCTGCCAACAGTCGACGATCGCCGCCGACGACCACTCGGTGGCGGTCGCCGCCCACGACCCGGCGCCGCACACGACGACACTCATCGCCCTGTCCTGACCGACCAGCCCGGCCGACGAACCAGCCCGGCCAACGAACCAGCCGGCCAACGACCAGCCCGGACAACGAACCAGACGCGGACAACGAACTAGCGGCGCGCCTCGGCGAGTTCGACGACGTTGCTCAGCAGCATCGCGCGGGTCATCGGGCCGACCCCACCGGGCATCGGCGCGAGGAACCCGGCCACCTCCGCGACGCCGGGGTCGACATCCCCGGCGAGGCGGGTCTTGCCGCCCTCGGCCGGTACCCGGGTCAGCCCGACGTCGACCACCGTCGCGCCCGGCTTGACCATGTCCGGCGTGAGGAGCCCGACCGAGCCGGCGGCGACGATGACGATGTCCGCGGCGCGGGTGTGCCGGGCCAGGTCCCGGGTGCCGGTGTGGCACAGGGTCACGGTCGCGTTCTCGCTCTTGCGGGTGAAGATCAACCCGAGCGGCCGCCCAGCGGTGGTGCCCCGGCCGATCGCGGTGACCTCGGCCCCGTTGATCTCGATGTCGTACCGGCGGAGCAACCGAACGATCCCGTGCGGCGTGCACGGCAGCGGGGCGGGGATGCCGAGCACCAGCTTGCCCAGGCTGACCGGGTGCAGGCCGTCGGCGTCCTTGGCCGGATCGACCAGTTCGAGGATCCGCCGCTCGTCGAGGCCCTTCGGCAGCGGCAACTGGACGAGGTATCCGGTGCAGGCCGGGTCCTCGTTCAGCTCGGCGACGACCTCTTCGACCTCGTCCTGGGTGGCCGTCGCGGGCAGGTCCCGCCGGATCGAGGCGATGCCGACCTCGGCGCAGTCGCGGTGCTTCCCGGCCACGTATGCGTGCGAGCCGGGGTCATCGCCGACCAGCACCGTGCCGAGCCCGGGCAGGATGCCGCGCTCGGCGAGCGCCTTCACCCGCGCCCGCAGGTCATCCTTGATCGCCGCCGCAGCCGCTTTGCCGTCCAGAATCGTCGCCGTCACGCGTAAATCCTGCCACAACGGTCACGCCACCGACGCAGAGGCAGACCTGCGGGCGCTCAGCTGCGGGCGCTCAGCTCTGGGCTCGAATCGCCGCGATCCGCGGGATCCGCGACTTCGGGCTGTCGAGGCTGAAGCTCCGCACGTCGCCCAGGTCCGCGCGCACATATGCCTCGGTCCGCTCGACCGCTTCCTCGACGGCCGCGGACCGGCCGGGCGCGAACACGCTCCACACGATCCGCTCGTCCGCCGGGTCGAACTCCCACAGCCCGACGATCTCGCCGCGATCGACGATCGCGTGGGACGGAAGGTCGGCGGCGGACGCGAGCGCCGGCACGTCGGACTCGAGCAGCGACTGGTGGTCGCGCCGCAGCAGCACCAGCGAGTCGATGCTCGCCACCAGCGACACCACCGGCTCGGCCGGCACCTCCGGTGGCTCGTCGCCGGGCAACGCGAGCCAGCCGTCGCCCAGGTCGACCAGCCCGAGGTCGGCGACGGCGGCCTTGGCCTGCGCCACCGTGAACGCGCTGAACCAGCGGAAATGCCCGAGCGTGGCCGGTCCGGTCCAGCCGAAGTAGAGCCGGGCCAACTCGGCGCGGGCCTCCTCGTCGGTGCGCCCTCCCCACGGCGGCCGGGCCGCCGGAGCCTGCGGAGGCGGCGCTTGGCCGCGCTCCTGGCGGCTCTGTGGCTGCCACCGCACGTATCCGTAGCGCTGCTGATCGAGCCGGCCGTTGACCGGCACCCGGCGAATCTCCCCGGCCGCCTGCAGCAGCCCGAGCGCGGACGGCAGGGTGGTCGACTGGCCGCGCTTGCGTCCCTCGTCGCCGAGGTTGCGCACGGCGTCGCCGAGCCGGGCCTTGAGGTCGGCCGGATCGAGTGGCGTGTCGCCGACGACGTCGATCACCGCCGCACAGAGCCGGTCGATCTCGCGCCGGTCGACGCCGAGCCGGTCGAGGACCTTCAGGTCGGCCTCCGGCGCCCCGCGACCGACCTGCAGGGCGAGCCCGAAGTGCGCGGCCGGGACGACGTAGGTGCAGCCGCGGGCCGCGGGCAGCTCGTAGATCTCCAGGGCGGCCACCGCGCTGTCGGCCGTCGGCCGATCCGTGCCGGCCCGGGCGAAGAGCGTCAGGTAGGGGTTGGCGCCGCCCACCGATCGGGCCCAGCCGACCCGCTCGAGCACGGCCGCCGGTGCCGCTCCGGCCAGCGACCGGTCAAGTCCCTGCCGCTGCGCCCACCAGGCACGCCTGGTCGCGGGGTTCATCCGTGGTCCATCAGTGGAAGAAGTGGCGGGTGCCGGTGAAGTACATCGTGATGCCGGCCTTCTCGGCGGCGGCGATGACCTCCTCGTCGCGGATCGACCCGCCGGGCTGGACGATCGCCCGGACGCCGGCCTCGATGAGCACCTGCGGGCCGTCGGCGAACGGGAAGAACGCGTCGGACGCCGCCACCGATCCGGCCGCCCGGTCGCCCGCGCGGGTCACCGCGAGGCGGGCCGAGTCGACCCGGTTGACCTGGCCCATGCCCGACGCCGACCGTCGCGCCGTCGCGGGCCAGCAGGATCGCGTTGGACTTCACCGACCGCACCGCCCGCCAGGCGAACGCGAGGTCGGCGAGCACGTCCCGGCGACGGCCGCGCGCCGGCGGCGAGCGCCAGCTGCGACGGGTCGTCGCCGGGCGCGTCGATCCGGTCGGCCGATCTGCACCAGCACGCCGCCGGAGATCTGCCGGCACTCGGTCGGCGCGCCGGCGTCCACGCCGGGGCGCGACCAGCACCCGCAGGTTCTTCTTCGCGGTGAGCACCTCGAGCCGCGCCGTCCTCGTAGGCCGGCGCGACGACGACCTCGGTGAAGATCTCGGCGATCTGCTCGGCCAGGTCGACGGTGACCGGCCGGTTGACCGCGATCACGCCGCCGTACGCCGACACCGGGTCGCAGGCGTGCGCCTTGCGGTGCGCCTCGGCGACGTCGGCGCCGACCGCGATGCCGCACGGGTTGGCGTGCTTGATGATCGCCACGCACGGCTCGCGCTGAAGTCGTTGCGCGGCCCGCCAGGCGGCGTCCGCGTCGACGTAGTTGTTGTAGGACATCTCCTTGCCGCCGAGCTGCTCGGCCTGGGCGAGGCCGGGCGCGGCGGCCGGGTCGGTGTAGAGCGCGGCGGTCTGGTGCGGGTTCTCGCCGTAGCGCAGGGTCGCCGTGCGCCGCAGCGCCGTGCCGGCGAAGCTCCGGCCACTCGCCGCCCGGGCCGCCGCCGACGCCTTGGGCGAACCACGCGGCGACCGCCACGTCGTACTCGGCGATGTCGCGCGAACGCCTCGGCGGCCAGCGCGCGGCGCTCGCGCGAGGGTGAAGCCGCCGCCGCTCACCGCGGCGATCACGCGCGGGTAGGCCGACGGCGAGGTCACGACCGCCACGCTCGGGTGGTTCTTCGCCGCGGCGCGGACCATCGCCGGGCCGCCGATGTCGATCTGCTCGACGCACTCGTCGTCGCTCGCGCCGGAGGCCACCGTCTCGGTGAACGGGTAGAGGTTGGACACCAGCAGCTCGAACGGCTCGATGCCGAGCTCGGCGAGCTGCGCCGCGTGCGCCGTCGAGCCGCAGGTCGGCCAGCAGCCCGGCGTGCACGCGCGGGTGCAGCGTCTTGACCCGGCCGTCGAGGGACTCCGGGAAGCCGGTCAGCTCCTCGACCCGGGTCACCGGGACGCCGGCGGCCTCGATCCGGGCCGCGGTCGAGCCGGTCGAGACGATCTCGACGCCGGCCCCGGCCAGCGCGGCGGCCAGCTCGTCCAGCCCGGTCTTGTCGTAGACGCTGATCAGCGCCCGGCGGATCGGGCCGGCGACGTCTCAGCCACGGCTCATGGGACTGCTGACCTTCCTGTCCGGTGATGGTCCAGCCCTCGCGGACCATCCGGCCGACGCGTCGACGAGCTGGCGCGCGCTCGGCGTCCTTGATGCGCTCGGTGAGCGCGTCCTCGTCGTCGTCGTCCAGGACGGGCACGGCGACCTGCGCGATGATCGGCCCGGTGTCCACGCCGGCGTCGACGAAGTAACAGGGTCGCGCCGGCGACCTTCACGCCGTACGCGAGGGCGTCGCGCGGCCCGTGGATGCCGGGGAACGCCGGCAGCAGCGCGTTGTGCGTGTTGACGTAGCGGCCGCCGAAGGCGGCGAGGAACTGCGGCCCGACCAGCTTGAGGAAGCCGGCCGAGACGACCAGGTCCGGCTCGTACGGGCGACAGGCCGCGGTCAGCGCCGCGTCCCAGTCGTCGCGGTCGGAGAAGTCGCGGCACGCGTCACGACGAACGTCGGCACCTCGGCCTTGGCCGCCCGGGCCAGCCCCTCGATGCCGTCCCGGTCGGCGCCGACGGCCACCACGCTCGCGCCGTACGCCGGGTCGGCGCAGGCGTCGAGCAGCGCCTGGAGGTTGGTGCCGGAGCCGGAGACGAGCACGACGAGGCGGGCAGTCACCTGGAGACTCTATCGAGCGAGCCCCCGCCGCCCACCGGCAGGGCGCCGAAATTCGGCCATTCGGGCAGTAAGGCGTGAAAACCATGATCCGATTTGTCGGGTAGGCGATTCGTTACCTGCGAGCTACCTGCGAAATCTTGACAAGCCCAGTACGCTGCCGACGTTCTATTCACTTGCCTGCTTTCCGGATAGTAGGAGCTACGTATGCAGCCTGGTTACCAAGGCCAGCCGCCGCAGATCGACAACAACATGACCATGTCGATCGTGTCGATCTTCCTTTTCTGGCCACTCGCCATCCCGGCCATCATCAACGCCTCGAAGGTCAACCCGATGCTGCAGCAGGGGGACTACGCAGGCGCGCAGGCTGCGGCCGCCGAGTCCAAGAAGTGGTCGAAGCTCGCGTTGATCATCGGTCTGATCGGATGGGCCATCGGCATCATCTGCTGCATCATCTACTTCGTGGTGATTGCCGCGTCGGTCAGCAGCAGCACGACCTGATCGGCGTCCAGAGGCAGCCGGGGGCGCGCGCCGGGTTTACCCTGGGGCGCGCCCCCGACACCATTTACCCGAACTGAGGAGCACCTCATGCAACCCGGCTATCCACCTGGCCAGGACCCATACGGCCAGCAACAGCCGTATCAGGACCCCTACGCGCAGCCGCAGTACGGGCAGCAGCAACCGCCGCAGTACGGGCAGCCGGGCTACGGGCAGTATCCGGACCCCAACCAGCCTCAGCAGCAGCCCTACCAGGACCCATACGCGCAGCCGGCCCAGCCCGCCTACCAGGACCCGTACGCGCAGCCCCAGCCGCAGCAGCCGGATCCCTACGCGCAGCCGCCGGTCTCCGGGTCGCCGTACCCCACGTCCGGCAACCCGTACCCGACCTCGCCGGCCTACCCGGGCTACCAGCAGCCGGGTTACCAGCAGCCCGGATACCAGCAACCCGGCTACCAGCAGCCCGGATACGGTGCGCCGACGTCCGGCAACAACACGCTGGCCATCGTCTCCATGATCCTGGGCATCATCTCGATCCCGCTCGCCTGCTGCTTCTACGTCGGCATCCTGCCCGGCATCGCCGGCATCGTGCTCGGCGTCATGGGCCAGCGCAAGGCGGCCGAGATGAACGGCTCCGGCAAGGGGATGGCGCTGGCCGGCATCATCACCGGTGGAGTCGGCACGGCGCTGGCGCTGCTGTGGATCGTGCTCAACATCATCGGCACCGCGACCTCGTGGACCTACACCTGATCGGCCGGTCAGCTTCGGCTTCGCCGTACCCCTAGAAAGATCTTGGTCGCGGAGGCGGCCAGCGCCGCCCCGATCGCCACCACCATGGTGGCGATCAGGGCCACCATGCCAGCATGCGGGCCGATCTCGGCGAGGTGCTCGTCGCCGAGAGAGCCCGCGGAGGCCAGGCCGGCCAGCCCGAGCAGGCCACCGGCCACCGGCCCGGCGATCGCGGCCGAGCCGAGCAAACGGGTCCATGCGTCGCGCGACTCGAGGGTGTCGGCGGGCAGGTTCCGCAGCGCACGGCGGGCGAGCAGCCAGCCCGCCACCAGCGCCGCCGCGACCGGCGCGCCGAGCAGCAGGCTCGCCCAGCCGGTCAGCGGCTTGGACGGCAGCCCGGCGAGCACCGGCAGGGCGGGCAGCGGGCCGAGCTTGACCTCGGCGGCGCTGATGATCGTGCCGGTGCCGAGGACGAAGCCCGGCCCGACGAGGTAGCTCGCCGCCCAGATGGCCAGGTTCGGACCGAAGAGCGCACAGCACGAGCGTGAGGCCGATCTGGCCGGTCACGCCGGTGCGGTAGTCGTCGAAGATCTGGCTGGCGTCGCCGCCGTGGATGGCGACGGCCATGCCGGCCAGCGCGGCCCCGCCGCCGAGGATGAGCAGGGCCGCCACCACTCCGGTCCGGGCGCCGTCGCGCAGCACCTGCGGGCTGGCCACGATCAGCCGAGCCAGCACCCGGGCCTCGGTCAACGCCCCGAGCAGGCCGGCGACCAGGCCGAAGACGAGGAGCGTCAATCCCGCCCGTACGACGGAGATCCGCACCCCGTCGTGCGACGCAAGCGCGGCGGCCAGCGCGCCGATCAGCCCGTAGCAGAGCCCGACCGCTCCCGCGGCCTTGACCGCCGGCAACCGCCGGCGGCCACGCCGGGCGCCGATCGCCCGCGCGGTGTGCACGCCGGCGCGGTAGACCCGCCAGGCCGCGAGCGCGGTCAGGGCGAGGGGCGCCAGCGCGATCGGCCCGATCCCGACCTGCACCGGCACGCCGTGCGCGAGCAGCCAGGCCCCCAGCCCGAGCCGGGCGACCACGCCGGTCGACGCGTCGGCGCTGTCCATCGCCTGGATCAGCGCGACGACGACGATCATCGGCGCGAGCGACACCAGCGCGGCCCAGCCCGTGGTCACCGTCGCGGCCAGGGCGAGCGGCGCTCGCCGGGCGGCCTTCGCCGCCGGCGGGCGCCGCTGCACCGGCAGTCGCACGGTTTCGCGGTTGGCCAACTGAACGTCGGCGTCGTCCTCGGGGAAGGATGGCATCGCTGTTCACTCTAGAAGGCGAGACCTCCCGGTGGTGGGAGGCCAGCCACCGCCGATCAGAGCGCCTGCGCAACCTCCCGCATCAGGCGCGCGGTCTCGCTCGGCGTCTTGCCGACCCGGACCCCGGCCGCCTCGAGCGCCACCTTCTTGGCGTCGGCGGTGCCGGACGAGCCGGAGATGATCGCGCCCGCGTGCCCCATGGTCTTGCCGGGCGGCGCGGTGAAGCCGGCGATGTAGCCGACCACCGGCTTGCGCACGCCCTGCTTGATGAAGTCGGCCGCCCGCTCCTCGGCGTCGCCGCCGATCTCGCCGATCATCACGATCGCAACGGTCTCCGGGTCCTTCTCGAACGCGGCGAGCGCGTCGATGTGCGTCGTACCGATGACCGGGTCGCCGCCGATGCCGACGGCCGTCGAGAAGCCGATGTCGCGCAGCTCGTACATCATCTGGTAGGTCAGCGTGCCGGACTTGCTCACCAGGCCGATCTTGCCGGGGCCGCTGATGTCGGCCGGGATGATGCCGGCGTTGGACTTGCCGGGGCTGGCGATGCCCGGACAGTTGGGGCCGATGATGCGGGTCTTGTTGCCGGTGTGGTTGGCATGCGCCCAGAACGCGGCGGTGTCGTGCACCGGGATGCCCTCGGTGATGACCACGGCCAGCGAGATCTGCGCGTCGATCGCCTCGATGACCGCGCCCTTGGTGCCGGCCGGCGGCACGAAGATCACGCTGGTGTCGGCGCCGGTCTGCTCCATCGCCTCGCCGACGCTCGCGAAGACCGGCAGCTTGGTGCCGTCGAAGTCGACCTGCTGGCCGGCCTTGCGCGGGTTGACGCCGCCGACGATGGTCGTGCCGGCGGCGAGCATGCGCCGCGTGTGCTTCGAACCCTCGGAGCCGGTCATCCCCTGCACGATGACCTTGCTGCCCTCGTTGAGCCAGATCGCCATGACTACACCCCACTCGCCGCTAGCTCAGCAGCGCGGCGGGCCGCGCCGTCCATGGTGTCCACTCGTTCGATGAGCGGGTTGCCCGCGCCGTCGAGGATCCGTCGCCCCTCTTCGGCGTTGTTGCCGTCGAGGCGCACGACCAGCGGCTTGGAGACGTCTTCGCCGCGCTGCTTGAGCAGGTCGAGCGCCTGCACGATGCCGTTGGCGACCTCGTCGCAGGCGGTGATGCCGCCGAACACGTTGACGAAGACGCTGCGCACGTCCGGGTCGGAGAGCACGATCTCCAGGCCGTTGGCCATCACCTGAGCGCTCGCGCCACCGCCGATGTCCAGGAAGTTGGCCGGCCGGCTGCCGACGTCCTCGCCCGAGTACGCGACGACGTCCAATGTGGACATCACCAGGCCGGCCCCGTTGCCGATGATGCCGACGTTGCCGTCGAGCTTCACGTAGTTGAGGTTCTTCTCCTTGGCCCGCTGCTCCAGCGGGTCGGCTGCCGCCTTGTCCTCGAACTCCTCGTGGTCCGGGTGGCGGAAACCGGCGTTCTCGTCGAGCGTCACCTTGGCGTCCAGGCAGAGCACCTTGCCCCCGCCGACCTTCGCCAGCGGGTTGACCTCGACCAGCGTGGCGTCCTCGGCGACGAACGCCTGCCACAGCTTCACCGCGATGTCGACGACCTGGTCGGTCACGTCGGCCGGGAACCCGCCCTGCTGCACGATCTGCCGCGCGAGCGCCTCGTCGACACCCTTGATCGGGTCGATCGCGACCTTCGCCAGCTGGTCCGGCGCCTCGTGGGCCACCTGCTCGATCTCCATGCCGCCGGCGACGCTCGCGATGCACAGGAACGTGCGGTTGGCCCGGTCGAGCAGATAGGAGAAGTAGTACTCCTGCTCGATGTCGGCCGTGCTGGTCAGCATGACCTTGTGGACCGTATGTCCCTTGATGTCCATGCCGAGGATGTCGGTGGCGCGGGCGGTCGCCTCGTCGACGCCCTCGGCGAGCTTGACGCCGCCCGCCTTGCCGCGCCCGCCGACCTTGACTTGCGCCTTGACCACGACCCGGTCGCCGATCTTCTCCGCGAGCGCGCGGGCTTCCTCAGGGGTAGTGGCGACCCCGCCATCGAGCACGGGCAGGCCGTGCTGGGCGAAGAGGGCGCGCCCCTGGTATTCGTACAGGTCCACAGCGGTCCCGATCCGTAACCGTGCCGCCCGCCCCATCGCGAAGGCGGCTCATTGCTCGCAGCCTAGCGAGCCGGACACCCGCGGCTACCTGGCGGGTGCCGGGTGTGCCGGATTCCACAGGCGCACCACTGTCGGGTGACTTGCGCGGCAATTGCCCACCGACCCCGCGTAACCGCCAAATGAGGCCGTCGTTGAGTCAAATGTCGGCCCGCAAGGGCCGGCACCAAAACGGCCGATGCCCTGTCGGTCGAGGGGTGGCGGCGGGGCATCGCGCGATAGAGAGGCCGGGCGTGTGAGGGGTGCGTCCGGCCTCTCCCTTAATGCTTTTCTTTTCTTTTTCATGACTCGGGTCCGTCGTGGGCGCGACCGTTCCTCCCGCGAGGAATCCCGGCGTCCGCGGTTGGTCGCGCTTCTAGGCGACGGCTGAGGGGACGTGCTCCCGAACCCACTCGACGATCGACCGCGTGGTCGCCCCCGGCGTGAAGATCTTCGCCACGCCCAGCCGTTCCAGCTCCGGGATGTCGGCCTCGGGGATGATCCCGCCGCCGAAGACGATGATGTCCTCCGCGCCGCGCTCCGTGAGCAGCTCGATGACCCGCTTGAAGAGCGTCATGTGCGCGCCGGACAGCACCGACAGGCCCACCACGTCGGCGTCTTCCTGGATCGCGGTCTCCACGATCTGCTCCGGCGTCTGGTGCAGACCGGTGTAGATCACTTCCATGCCCCCGTCGCGCAGGGCCCGCGCGACCACCTTGGCCCCCCGGTCATGGCCGTCGAGGCCCGGCTTGGCGACCACTACCCGAATCCGTTCGCTCATCTCGCCGCGTCCCTCCCCGGCCGCGCGCCTTTGCCAACCGGCCTCCGATGCGAAGGTACCCCGAGAGGGTGGATCACCCAAGGCCGAAGAGACATTGTCCACCCCGAACGATCGGCCTCATCAGCGGTGACGCGGATTCCCACTCAGGCGGATGGTTATCGCGACATCGGCCGAGAACGTTGTGATCGCCTTTCGGAATTGGCTACGGTGCGACGGTTGTCTTTTGCGAACCGCCTGAGCCAATCACCGGCCGGACTTTCAATTCCGGCCGCCTTTCCTTGTCGCCGATCGACCGGAGGACCCGCGTGGACGAAATACGGTCGCGCGGGCATTATCGGGGACGCCGCCGTTCGACGAAACCGGCCAACAACCGCTTCATCGCGGTCATCACTTCGGCGGTCGTCGGCGCCGGGATGGTGGCCCTCGGCGTCGGTGCGGCCCTGCCGGACCAGGGCAACGAGCTGTCGTTCGAGGCGAGCGCCGACTACAACGACCTCGGCAGCCGAACCGCCACCTACCGGGCCAGCCGCGGCGACCCGCACACCGGCGGCATGTCGACGCTGAACCAGCCGGCCCCCGAGGTCTGGGTGCTGCCGATCCACAAGTACGAGGTGACGTCGTTCTTCGGCCGCCGCTGGGGACTGCTGCACGCCGGCGTCGACCTCGGCGCGGCGCAGGGCACGCCCTTCTACGCCGCCGCCCCGGGCCGGGTGATCCTCGCCCGCTGGAACGCCGGCTACGGCAACAACGTGATGATCGACCACGGCGGCGGCATCGTCACCGTCTACGGCCACTCGTCGAGGCTGCTCGTCAAGGAAGGCCAGATGGTGCAGGCCGGCGACAAGATCGCGCTGGTCGGCAACACCGGCCACTCCTTCGGCTCACACCTGCACTTCGAGGTGCGCGTCGACGACGAGCCCGTCGAGCCGCTCGCCTTCATGCGCCGGCACGGCGTCGACATCCAGAAACACACCGAGTCGATCTACTCCTAGCGCCGCGGCGTTCATCGCGTCGTGCCCTTGATCGACATTGCCGAGCATCGCCACTACGCACTTTTGGACCTATCCCGCCCGTTGATAGGTCCAAAAGTGCGTAGTCGTGGACACCGGCACCGCGCTCGAATGCGATCTAGGCCATCGGTGGTCGCTATGGCAGCCGTTGGTGCCCAAGGTCCACAAGCAGCTGAGCATGAGGCCGGGAAGCGTCGCATTCCGGGCACTACTTCCCCGGAATAGTGGCCTCCGGGCCCGTGTGAGGCCACTATTTGCCCGGAGTAGTGCCGACCGACGCGGGCTTGGCCTGACCGCCGGCCCGCCATCTCGCCATTCGGACCGCACTCCCAGCCAGCGGTACACCGGCAGCGGAGCTGCCACCCGCAGTGGCCACCGTCGATGCCGAGCCCCAGACGGTGGTCGATCTGCCGACGCGACACGCCGACGCGACGACGGCAGATCGACCACCGTCTGGGCGCTGCGGGGCAGATCGACCACCGTCATGGTCGTTCGCGGCAGATCAGCCACCGTCACGGTTGTTCGCGGCCGATCGGCCACCGTCTAGGCGCCGTCGGGACGCACCGACAACCGCCTTGGCGGCATGCCGAGTCCGGCTGGATCTTGGCACGTCTGGGACAGCTCGCCGCGGCGGCCGGTGCTGGAGCTACTGCGGTCAGATCTTCTCGATCGGGGCGTGCCGCAGCACGAGCCACATCACCTGGTCGCCGAAGTCGACCTGGGCCTGGGCCCGGGTGCCGTGGCCCTCGACGGCGAGAACCCGCCCGAGCCCGTAGCGCTGGTGGTTGACCCGGTCGCCGACCGCCACGCTCGGCGGGTCGACCTTGAGCTCGCTCGCGGTCGCCAGCTTCGACGAGTCGATGCCGAGCCGGGACGCAAGCGCGTTGGCCTTCGGCGTGCCGCCCACGAACGACGACTGCCGGCGCTGCCCGGACGAGCGCCCGCCCACGCCACCGCCGCCGGACCAGCTCGTGTAGGCCGTGTCCGTGCGCTCCCAGCGGACCAGATCGCGTGGCATCTCTTCGAGGAATCGCGACGCGAGGTTGTATTGCGGCTGCCCCCACGCCGACCGGGTCACCGCCCGTGAGATGTAGAGCCGGTGCCGAGCCCGGGTGATGCCGACATAGGCCAGCCGGCGTTCCTCCTCCAGTTCCTTGGGCTCGGTCATGGCCCGCTGGTGCGGGAAGACGCCGTCCTCGAGCCCGGTCAGGAACACCACCGGAAACTCCAGGCCCTTGGCCGTGTGCAGCGTCATCAGGGTGACCACGCCGGTGTGCTCGGGATCGTCGGTGGGCAACTCGTCGGCGTCGGCGACGAGAGAGACCTGCTCGAGGAAGCCCGCCAGGGTCGGCCGTGGCGCCTCGAGGCCGGGAGCGTCAACACCCGCTCCGCCGTCAGTGCTCGCGTCGCTAGCGTCAGCACCGCCAGCCTCGCCGCCGGCGCCGTTGCCAGCCGTGCCATCGGTCAAGCCGGCGCCGTTGCCCGCCGCGCCGTCGGCCGAGCCGGCGCCGTTGCCCGCCGCGCCGTCGGCCGAGCCGGCGCCATTGCGGCCCGCGCCGTCGGCCGGGCCGGCGCCATCCTGTGCTCCGGCGGATGCGCTTGTGTAGTCGCCGGCGCCTTCGTCTTCCTCGTCGTCTTCGAGTTCTTCGTCGTCGTCGAATGCGGCGGCGGCGATGGCTTCGGTGCGCTCGGTGTATTCACGGGCGACACTGACCAGTTCCTGGAGGTTTTCCACCCGGCCGACGTCCTGCGGGTCGGTGCTCTCCTCCAGCGTCGGCAGGTAGCTGGAGCGCACCAGCACCGCCTCGAGCACCTCCTCGGGCAGGCCGTCGACGGCCAGCAGCCGGATCTCGTCGAGCATGGCGACGAAGTCGGCGATCGCATTGGCCGAGCGGTTGTTGATGCCGGGGGCCTCGTGGGCTCGGCGCAGCGCCGCGCCGAACGAGATGCCCTCCTTGGCGGCAAGCGCCTCGACGCAGGCCTCGGCCCGGTCGCCGATGCCGCGCTTGGGTGTGTTGAGCACCCGGCGGACGCTGACCGTGTCGTCCTCGTTGGCGATCGCGCGCAGATAGGCCAGCGCGTCGCGGACCTCCCGGCGCTCGTAGAACCGGACGCCGCCGACCACCTTGTAGGGCAGGCCGAAGCGGATGAACATCTCCTCGAACACGCGGGATTGGGCGTTGGTGCGGTAGAACACCGCGACGTCCGCCGGTCGCACGCCGTCCTCGCGGCGCAGCCGGCCGATCTCCCGGGCGACCCAGTCGGCCTCGGCGTGCTCGGTGTCGGCGACGTAGCCGACGATCTGCTCGCCCTGGCCCTGCTCGCTCCACAGCCGCTTGGGCTTGCGCTCGGTGTTGCGGTCGATGACCGAGTTGGCGGCGGACAGGATCGTCTGGGTGGAGCGGTAGTTCTGCTCGAGCAGGATCGTGTGCGCGTTGGGGAAGTCCCGCTCGAACTCGAGAATGTTGCGGATGGTCGCACCGCGGAACGCGTAGATCGACTGGTCGGCGTCGCCGACCACGCACAGCTCACCGGTGTCCCCGACCAGCTCCTTGACCAGCGCGTATTGCGCATGGTTGGTGTCCTGGTATTCGTCGACGAGCACATGCTTGAAACGCTGCCGGTATTTGTCGGCCACCTCGGGGTGCGACCGCAGGAGGTCGACGGTCGCCATGATGAGGTCGTCGAAGTCGAGCGCGTGGGCCTCGCGCAGCCGCCGCTGGTAGAGCACGTAGGCCTCGGCGACCGCGCGCTGCTGGGGCCCGACCGCGGTCGACTGGAAGCCGTCCGGGTCGACCAGCTCGTTCTTGAGGTTGGAGATCTGCCCGGCGAGCGAACGCGGCGTGTAGCGCTTGGGGTCGAGGTCGAGCTCGCGAGCCACCAACTGCAGCAGGCGGCGGGAGTCGTCGGCGTCGTAGATGGAGAACGACGACTTGAGCCCGGCGGCGTCATGCTCGGCGCGCAGGATGCGCACGCACGCCGAGTGGAAGGTGGAGACCCACATCAGCCGCGCGCGCCCGCCGACCAGCTTGGCGACCCGCTCCTTCATCTCGCCCGCGGCCTTGTTGGTGAACGTGATCGCGATGATCTCGGCCGGGTGCACGTTGCGGGCGGCGAGCAGATAGGCGATGCGGTTGGTCAGCACCCTGGTCTTGCCGGAACCGGCCCCGGCCACGATGAGCAGTGGGGAGCCGGCGTGGGTGACGGCGTCGCGCTGCGGTCCGTTGAGGCCCTCGAGCAGCTGCTCGGGGTCCCGGCGCGGGCGAGGTGGACGGCCGGTGTTGCCCGGGGCGTCGCCCTGGGCCGGACCGGTCTGCGGGGTATCGAAGAGAGCTTGCATCGCACCGGCGAGTCTATGCCGACCCACCGACACTTCTCGCGACGCGCGCGCCCGCCCCGCCCCGTACGAGCGACGCAAAGGCGACTTCGGGAACCACTTTCGCGGGGTGTGCGCCCGTGTAATACTCGACGACGTGATCCACCAGGTGCGCTACTACTTTTTTTACGGCTGCGGGAGTCCGGCAGCCGTAGGTCGCGCCTGAACACAGACCTACCGACGCCCCGGGCTCCCGATGCCCGGGGCGTTTTTGCGTTCCGGGGACGGCAGGGCCGGAGCCAGACCCGACAAGGACAACGAGAATGGCCACCATCACCATGGAACAGCAGCCCGCGTACGGTGCCCAGGCGCCGGAACCCGAAGCGCACATCGAAGGCCTGCGCGACCGCATCGACGCGATCGACGAGGCGATCATCGCGCTCTGGAAGGAGCGAGCCGCGATCTCCAGCGAAGTCGGCAAGACGCGCGTCGCGGCCGGCGGCACGCGGCTGGTGCTCGCCCGCGAGCGGGAGATCCTCGACCGCTTCAGCACCGAGCTGGGCGCCGACGGTACGCAACTCGCGCTGTTGATCCTCCGCGCGGGACGCGGCCCGCTATGAGAGAAGCGAAAAGCCGGGTGAGCGGCAGAATGGTCGAGTGACCTTTCCGCCGTCCGCGGTGCCCCTGTCCGACGCGCAACGGGTGCTGTGCGTCTTCGCCCACCCCGACGACGCCGAGTTCGGCGCGGCGGGGACGATCGCGCGCTGGATCGCCGAGGGCATCGAGGTCGCGTACCTCGTGGTGACCCGCGGCGACGCGGGTGGCTTCGACGAAACACCCCGCGACCAGATGCCGATCCTGCGCGCGGCCGAGCAGCGCGCGGCCGCCGCCACGCTGGGCGTCAAACAGGTCGAGTTCCTCGACGGGTACTTCGACGGCACGCTCACCCCGACGATCGGACTGCGCCGCGACATAACCGCGGCGATCCGCCGGCATCGGCCCGATCGGGTGCTGACCAGCTCACCCCTGCGCCGGTGGGACCGCATGGCCGGGCCGAGCCACCCGGACCACCTCGCCGTCGGCGAGTCCACCACGTGCGCCGTCTACCCCGACGCGCGCAACCGGTTCGCCTTTCCCGACCTCGAACTCGAGTACGGGCTGGAGCCGTGGACCGTCCGCGAGATCTGGTATACGGGTGGCCCCAACCCGGACGTCGCCGTCGACATCACCGGCACGTACGAGAGGAAGCTGGCCGCCGTGCGCGCCCACGTGTCGCAGGTCGCCCACGTCGAGGACCTCGACGGGACGCTGCGGGGCCGATCCGCGCTCGTCGCGCGGGCCAACGGGCTGCCCGAGGGCCGGCTGGCCGAGGCCTTCAGCGTCTTCGCGACCGCCTGATCACGGCGGGCGGGATCTGCTGTACGGGCACGGCTAACGGGCGGAGACCCGAAGGTCCCCGCCCGCTCTGCTTCAGCCGAGGTGACTAGGCCTCGAAGCGGATCCGGCGCCGGCGCGCCACGACGAAGAGCGTGCCCCCGGCCACCAGCAGCACGGCCGCGCCGCCACCGTAGACCGCGGCGTTGGGGCCGGTCACCGGCAGCGTCGGCGTGGCCGGCGAGGTCGACGGGGTGGGCGTGCTCTCGCTAGTCGGCGACGCCTGGCTCGGGCTGGGACTCGGGCTCGGCTGCTCACACTTCTTGCCCTCGAACTTGCCCTGGACCAACTTCTTGTCGCCGCGCCCGTCCGGCCCCTCCCAGACCACGTGGACGAGGATCGACGCCGCCGCCTCCGACGGCACTCCGGTCTGGGTGATCGTCACGTCGCCGCCGGCCGCCAGATCGCCGGAGGTCTTGTCGAGCGTGCTGTCCGCCGGCTGGTGGTCCTTCACCTGGAAGGTGGCGGCAGAGTCGCTCTCGTCGTTGTGCACGGTCCAGGTGACCGTCACGGTGCCGTTGTCGGCGCACTCGCCACTCGGAGTGATTCCAGCGGACCAGGCGAAGGCCGGCGCGGCGAACAGGGCCGCGACGGCGGTGCCAACGACCGCGGCTCCGGAGAGCTTGGCAAAGCTACGGGTAGAGGGCAGGAAGCGACTCATTCGCGACACGGGATGCGACCGCCTTTACACGGAAAGTGCGTACAGATACACGTCTGCGCACCGGGCCGACCCAAGGCTCGCGGTAACGCAACGCGCTAGTTTTAGCGGTCGATGAGCTGCTTGTCACCCCTCTATTAACATCAGCCCCTCCAGTAACAGCGGTTTCGTCCGGGTTGGACCCGAAAAAAACTTAGAAAATCGCTTAGTGGATCATTCGTTGCCAGCGGTTCGCATAAGGAACGACGACGGCCGATTTAATCGTCAACCTTCTGGCCAGAGCCCCGGCGACGAGTGGGCCGCGAAGGTTGCGGGGGCCGGCAAGATCAAAGGTGCGAGGTTGGCGATTATCGGCCCGCAGATCGCCAACTTGGCACCTTTGATCTTGAGCACGGCTGAGACCCCCGCGTGGCCTCCCGACCCACGGAGACCACTACTTCCCCCGGAGTTGTGGCACCCGGGCTTGGGTACGCGGACGCCGGGATTCCTGGCGGGAGCGACGGTCCGGACCTCGACGGGCCCGAGCCAGGGAAGAAGAAAGGGTTTAGACGAGACGGCGGTCGGCGGCCCAGCGCGACAGTTCGTAGCGGTTGGACATCTGCAGCTTGCGGAGCACGTTGGACACGTGGGTCTCGACCGTCTTGATCGAGATGTAGAGCTCCTTGGCAATCTCCTTGTAGGCGTATCCGCGGGCCAGGAGCCGCAGCACCTCACGCTCACGGTTGGTGAGCTGATCGAGTTCGGGGTCGGCGACCGGCGCGTCGGGGCGGGCGGCGAAGGCGTCGAGCACGAAGCCGGCCAGGCGCGGGCTGAAGACGGCGTCACCGTCGGCGACGCGGCGGATGGCGTCGGCCAGTTCGTCGGGCGAGATGGTCTTGGTGACGTAGCCGCGGGCACCGGCCCTGATCAGGCCGATCACGTCCTCGGCGGCGTCGGAGACGGACAGCGCGAGGAAGCGTACGTGCGGGTGGCTGCGGCGCATCGCGTCGAGCACGGCCCGGCCGCCACCGTCGGGCATGTGGACGTCGAGCAGGACCACGTCGGGTTCGAGGACGCCGATCTTCTGCACCGCCTCGGTCACCGTGCTGGCCTCGCCGACCACGTCGACGTGCACGCCGAGTTCGGCCCGGACGCCGGCCCGGAACATCGCGTGGTCGTCGACAAGGAAGACCCGGAGACGCTGCGTTTCGTCACTCATCACAATTCTCTCAATCGGTCGCCGCGACACGGCGGCGCCTGGCTTCGGAGTTGATCGGCATGGTCAGCCTGACTTCGGTGCCTTCGCCCGGCTCGCTGCGGATCTCGGCCTTGCCCCCGTGGCGCAACATGCGGGCGATGATCGACCCGCGGACGCCGTGCCGGTCCTCCCCGACCGTGGACGGCTCGAAGCCGACACCGCGGTCGCGGACGAAGACACTGATGTTGTCGGGTTCGACCTCGGCGTAGAGCGAGACGGTCGACACCTTGGCGTGCCGGGCGGCGTTGACCAGCGCCTCGCGAGCGGCCGCGACCAGCGCCGCGACCGGTTCGTCGACGTCGAGGTCGCCGACGATGACGGTCTCGACGGCGATCGCATAAGTGTCCTCGACCTCGGCCGCGACCTCTTCCAGGGCGGCGCTCAGTTTCTCCGTCGGTGAGGCGGCGGCCTTGTACAGCCAGCCGCGCAACGAACGCTCCTGGCCACGGGCGAGGCGAAGGACCGACTTGGTGTCGCCGGCGTTGCGCTGGATCAGCGCGAGCGTGTGCAGGACCTGGTCGTGGATCATGGCGGCGACCTCGGCGCGCTCCTTCTCCCGGATGCGGCCTTCGCGCTCGTCGCGCAGCTGCGTATACATCCTCCAGAGGACCGGGGCGAGGGCGAGTCCGACACCGGCCAGGGCGATGGCCGCGAAGAGCAGGCCGTAGGCGATCGAGCTCAGGTCGGCCCCGGACAGCCGGACCCCGCCGACCACCACCGCGCCGATGATGCCGACGATGACCAGCAGGCCGCCGCCGATGAAGCGGAGAAGGTAGGAGCGGCGGTCGTTGTCGAGGACGGAGCCGAGCCAGGGCATCTGCGGCACGGTCTGCGACCAGCGCAGCCGGCGCTTCGGGTCGGCCTGGTGCCAGATGATGCCCGCGCCGAGCGCCACGGTCGCGGCGAGCCAGCCGACCGCGATGTGCATGCCGTCGTGCCCGGTCTGGTTGACCAGTAGCAGCACCCCGATGCCGAGCGCGAGGAACGAGAGCAGCTGCACGAAGTTGCGCCGGCCGGGCGGCGCCTGAGCCGGGAGGGGCAGGACGGCCCAGAACACCGCGTACATGATCGCGCCGAGGCCGTAGATGGTCGACAGCACGACGAACGCCGCCCGGATGAGCATGACCGGCGCGCCCAGGTGCTCGGCGATGCCCGCGGCAACCCCCGCGACCGCCCGGTGGGTGGGGTCGCGGTAGAGGCGGCGGACCTGCACTGGGGTGGTCATCGCTCGCTTTCCTGGTCGGGTTTGAGGCGGTTCACGCAGGCGTGAATTTGCGCTGCATACGAATCGTCACACGTGCCAACCGGTCACGACCACTCTGAAGCACCCGGACCTGGCAAATCAGGGTGGCGTCAGGGTCGATGCCTGAGGCCGACACGGGGCCTGACGGGCGAGGATTCAGGCATGACGAATCAGCCTGCCGCAAACGAGCCGGCCGCCGACGAGCCGGCCGAGCGCGACACGGCCACCGATACGACGCCTACGACGACACCGGATACGGCGCCGGATATGGCGCCGCGGTACGAGGCCGACTACATGCCCGGGGATCTCCCGCCGGACGATACGGAAGACACGATCACGGAGCGGGTGCCCGCGGCGACCGCCGCCGAACCCGCCGCCGAACCCACCGCCGAACCCACCGCGCAGCCGGCCGAGGCGGCTGAGCCCGCGCCGGAGTTCGCGGAATATGACGCGGAGCCGCCCTACGCGGAGCGGGTTCCGGAGGAGGAGCCGGCCCCTGAGCCAGCCCTGGAGCCAGAGCCAGCTGCGCAGGAGGAGCCGCCCACGGCTCCCGGGCCGCCGCCGCCGTTCGCACCGCCGCCGCCGTTCGGTGCACCGCCACCGCCGCCCGGGGGAATGCCGCCGTTCGGAGGCCCACCGCCCCCGCCCGGCGCAATGCCACCATATGCGGTCCCGCCCGGGCCCGGGTTTGACCGGCAACGTCTGGTACGGCCGGCCAACGGTCGCTACATCGCCGGCGTCTGCGCGGCGATCGGCCGGGCCACCAACACCGACCCGATCCTGTGGCGGGTGCTGTTCGCCGTGCTCACGCTGGCCGGCGGGGTCGGCCTGCTCGGCTACCTGGTCGGCTGGCTGCTGATCCCGGGCGAGGGCGACACCGCTTCCCCGCTCGAGTCGCTGCTCGGCCGGGGCCAGTCCAAGACGTCCGGTCCGCTGGTGATCGCGGTCGGCGTCGTCGCCGTGGTCACCTTCGCGGTGATCGTGTCGAACAACGTCACCCCGGCGGTGGTCGGCATCGCGCTGTTACTAGGAACGATCGCGCTCCTGATCCGCGGCGGCCAGCACCAGCAGCAGAACCGCCAGCCGGCGAACCCGTACGCCTATCCCGGGATGCCCCCGGGTCCACCCCCGCCGGGAGCAGCCATGCCGAACGCGCCCTTCCCGCAGATGGGTCCGACGTCGCCGGCCGCGGCGACCGCGACGATGACGCCGCCCGCCCCACCGGCACCGCCGTACCCGCCGTACCCACCGGAGCCGACCGTACCGCCGCGCCCCGAGCCGACCGGCCTCGGCCAGCCTCCGCTACCGCCCGAGCCCACGCTGACCTACCCGACCTCGGGTGCGCCGGTGACGGTGCCGCCGTTCGGCCCGCTGCCGCCGGCCCCGGGAGGCTACCGCCCGCCGTTCGCGCCGCACGGCCCGTACGCGAGCAGCAGCCCGTACGCGGCGTCGCTCGGCTACTCGACCGGTCCCGGTGGCCCGGGCACCCCGGCACCGCCGTACCCAGGACTCCTGCCGGTGCTACCGAAGCCGCCGAAGCCGCCGCGCCAGAGGTCGAAGCTCGGCCGGATCACCCTGTCGGTCCTGTGCCTGGCCCTCGGCGTGCTGGTGATCGTCGACCTCGGCAACTCCGCAAGCGTCGAGCCGCAGGTCTACTTCGGCGTCGCCCTCGCCGTGATCGCCCTCGGCCTGATCCTCGGCGCCTGGTTCGGCCGCGCCCGCTGGCTCATCCCGGTCGGCGTACTGCTGACCATCGCCCTGGCCGCCTCGGCCACGGTCGACCGGGTCGACAACATCCGGCAGGTCGACAACATCGACGCGGCGCCGACGACGGTGGCCGAGATCCAGCCCGAGTACCGGACCGAGGTCGGCGATGTGCACCTGGACCTGTCCAGCGTCGAGTTCGGCACGCAGCCGGTCACGATCAACGTCGGCGTCGGGGTCGGCGGCAACGTCAACATCGACCTGCCGCCCAAGGTCGACGCGAACGTCGTGGTGGACGTGCAGGGCGGCGACGTCGACCTCTTCGGCCAGCACTACAGCGGGCTGAACCAGCACAAACAGACCACCAACCTCGGCGACGACGGCGCCGGTGGCGGCAATGTCGCGATCACCGTCGACGTCAACTGGGGCAACGTGGAGGTGAACCGATGAAGCCGCACCGCACGGACGGGGTGTCCCTCACGTTCGGCCTGATCTTCCTGGGCATCGTGATCGTCTGGCTGTTCAATGTCGCGATCGACCTGCGCATCCGGCAACCCGGCTGGATCGCCGCCGGCGCGCTGATCCTCTTCGGCCTGATCGGCCTGCTGGGCGCGCTGCGATCGGACCGGCGAGCCAAAGCGGACGCCGACGGCGAAACCTGACCCGTCGAGGCGGCCGGCGCCAAAACGGACGCCGACGGCGAGACCTGACCCGTCGAGGGCGGCCGGCGCCGAAACGGACGCCGCGGCGAAAACTGAAGGTGGCGGCCGACGCCGAACCACGAACCAATATGCTGGCCTGCGGGACATTTTCCCGCAGGCCAGCAGTCCGAGGAGCCAACCGACAATGAATCAGGCCACCCTGCCGGTACAGATCGGTGAGCGCGCCGGACGGGTGCTCGCCGCCGAACTCACCCGGCACAACGGACCGAAGACGGGTCTCCTGGTTGGTGCCATCGCCGGCTCGCCGGCCCTCGCCGCCGCCATCGACGCCCTGTTGCCGGACGACACGCTCACCGTGGTCGGCAACAGCCCCGGTGCGTCGGCCGCGCTGCGCGAGCACATCGAGCGCCAGGGACGCTGGGTCGCCGAACGGACCCGCATCGTCGAGGCGCTGGGCTCGGCCGACCCGGCCGACGTGGTCATCCTGGCCGAGACGCTGAACGGTACCGCCGAAGAGACCCGCGGCACGCTCGCCGACCTGGCGAAGCTGGTCAATCCGGGCGGGGTCCTGTCGGTCGTGGTGGCCGCGACGACGCTGCCCAGTGGCGCCGCCGACGAGGTCGAGCGGCAGGCCGCCCTATATGGCGCGGGCAGCGACCTGGTCCTGCGCAACATCCCGCCGGTACGGGTGCACCGCCTGCGGCACAGCCCGGCCGACCACTCGGCCGCCGCCCGGCTTCTGCCGGCGAGCCGCCCGTCGAGCGTCCCGCTGACCCGCGGCATGAACATCGACTCCAATGGCGTGGCCGCCGCCGGCATCGCGCTCGGCCTGGCCGCCATCGCCAAGGCCGCGCGCCCGAAGTCGAAGCTGTGGCTGGTGCCCGTACTGGCCGCCGCGCCGGTGGCCGCGTTCTTCCGCGACCCGCAGCGCGAGGTGCCCGCCGACGACGCGACCGTGGTCGCCGCCAGTGACGGCAAGGTGCTCGGCGGTCGAGCGGATCACGGACGAGCGGTTCGGCGCGGCCAACCCCGAGTACCTGCGGATCTCGGTCTTCCTGTCCGTGCTCGACGTGCACGTCAACCGCGCCCCGGTGGCCGGCAAGGTGGTCGACTACTTCGTCGAGGACGGCGGCTACGCGGCCGCGATGAGGCCGGCGGCCGAGCACAACGTCGCCGCATACACGGTGCTCGAGACGGCCCACGGCATCGTCGCGGTCGCCCAGCGGACCGGTCTGGTCGCGCGGCGGATCGTCCAGCGCGCGCCGGTCGGTTCGCTGCTGGCGCGGGGCGAGCGCATGGGGCTCATCCGGTTCGGCTCGCGGACCGACGTCTACCTGCCGGTCGACAAGGCCACGCCGCTGGTCGCCCCGGGCGACCGCGTGACCGGTGCGGCGACCTCGATCGCCCGCTGGCAGTGAAGTCGTCCCGGGCGACCGCGTGACCGGTGCGGCCACCCCGATTGCCCGCTGGCAGTAACGTCACCCCGGGAGTAACCGGCGCCCTCGCCCGCAGGAACGAAAGAACCCCGGCGGCTGGGCCGCCGGGGTTCTTTGCAAGAGCGACAGCTACGCGGTCCGCGCCCGTTGCCGCAGCCAGATCAGCGGGCCGCTGACCAGGTATACGAGCACGATCGCGACGAACGTGATCTGGTAGTCGACCACCGCGCCGAGCACCGGCACCAGCAGTATCCAGGGCGGCAGCCGCAGCAGGCGGGCGAGCTTCGCGTAGGGGAAGCTCGACACCATCGCCAGCCCGAGCAGCACCACGCCGGACACCCGCAGCCAGGCCGGCAGCGCCGGCGAGATCAGCGTGGCGCTCGCGAGCACCGCGGCGGCCATGGTCGTCGGGACACCGCAGAAGAACCGGCCGTCCTTGGGCGAGACGTTGAAGCGGGCCAGCCGGATCGCCGCGCACACCGCGACGAGCGCGCAGGCGGGCACGATGAGCATGCGCGGGGCCGTGCCGGACAGCCAGGCGTAGACCACGACCGGGGCGGCGAGCCCGAACGAGCACATGTCGGCCAGCGAGTCCATCTGGGCGCCGAACGGGCTGGCGACGCCGAGCTTGCGGGCGAGCGCGCCGTCGAGGCCGTCGAAGACCACGCAGAACATCAGGCAGCCGGCGGCCCAGCGCACGTCCGAGTGGTTGACGGACAGGAAGATCGCCGTCATGCCGAGCACGATGCTGCTGATGGTGCAGGCGTTGACCAGAGCGAAGCGGATCCGGCGACCGACTGTCCGCGCTCCCGGGAGCAACGGGATGCTTAAGGGAGGCGGCTCCTCCGCGGCCTTCGCCGCCGAGCCCGATGCCGCCGGGACCGCCACGTAGGGGGCGAGCGAGACGACGTCGCGTGCCGCACCATCCCGGCGGCGCACCCGCAAGCGCGGCAGCCGGGTCGGGCCGACCCGCGAATCACCCGGCACGATCAGTGCGGTGGTCCCGGCGCTTTCGGTGCGGCGCCGGCCGACGCGCAATACCTGGCGGGCGCTCCGGAGCCTCCCGGCCCATCGCCGGCCCGCCGGGCGATCACTGTCCGTTGTTCGTCGTCGCTGCCAAGGGGCTCTCGGCACCAGGTCCTCCAGGTAGGAACGAGGTTCCCACGATCTCATTTGGTGGCAACCGATTGGTCGCCGCCGTGTCGCTTTTGCGGCCTACACCATCGCATATCGAAGCACGCCTTGGCGACGCCCGAAGGTCCAGATCGTCAGTCACGAGCGATGTTTTCGCTACTCACAGTAG
Organism: uncultured Actinomycetota bacterium; assembly: GCA_963816625.1. GTDB lineage: Bacteria > Actinomycetota > Actinomycetes > Mycobacteriales > Micromonosporaceae > Dactylosporangium. The sequence goes on from CAWFLC010000001.1 coordinate 606,235, forward strand.
CCTTCGGTCGACCTCACGTCTATGTTAACGACCTTTACCACCCTGCCGGTCACTGTGCGCCAGCGCCAGTCGAGTGAACTCCGTAAGGTCTAGTACCCCAAGATCCGTAGGTCCGAACCACCCGGCCGCCGTGGTCGACCCGCCCGCTGCCTCCGTGACGTGCGGTTTATCGGGTACTGGAACGAAAGCGCGATACAGGACACGAACCGTGTGCCAGTCGATCGGGTACCCCTCCGGACCCATGGCGGCCGGGTTGTGCCGGCTCGACACGTTCAGCAGGTCGTTGACCGTGCCCTGCTGGGCGGTCTCCTCGAGGAGTTCGCGCAGGAGCGCTTCGGTCGCCTGCTCACCGAAGTCGGTGCCGCCGCCGGGCAGATGCCACCGGCCCGCACCCGGATAGCCGTCGGCGATCTGGGTCAGCAGCACCTGCTCGTCGGGGTCGGTGACCACGCCGTACGCGGCGAAGCGCTGCACCCGCGGGCGCCCCTCGACGACGCGGATCCGCCGGCGCGCGGGCACAGTGGTGCGCGACGGTTGCACCTCGAAGACGATCCGGTCCTCGTGCGACTCGGCGTCGAAGACGGCCCTGATCTCGAGCACCCGCACGACCCGCACAGACAGCCCGGTCTGGCCGGCGACCAGCCGCGCCACGGCGGAGGCGGGGTGCTCACCGTGCTCAACCCGGCCGCCGATCGGCTCACTCCCGGGCGCCAGCAGGCCGAACGCCGTGATCTGGCGCCGTCGCGTCATACCCTGACGCGCAGGCCGGCGGCTTCCAGCGCTTCCTCGGTGATCTCGGTGAGGGCGAGCTCGTTGAGCTCCTCCGGCGCGAACCAGCGGGCCTCGACGGTCGAACCGCCCACGTCGTAGATCTTGGGCCGCGTCGAGCGGGAGACGTTGACGCGGTAGAAGGCGCGCACGCCGTGCCAGTCGATCGGGTATCCCTCGGGGCCGAGCGAGGCCGCGTCGCGGTGGCTGGCGACACCCATCAGCTCGACGATCTTGCCGCGCTGGCCGGACTCCTCGACCAGTTCGCGGATGAGCGCGACACCCGGCTGCTCGCCGAAGTCGGTCCCGCCACCGGGCAGGTGCCAGCAGCCGGCCCCCGGATAGCCGTCGGCGATGCGGGTCAGCAGGACCCGGCCGCCCCGGTCGGTGGCCACGGCGTAGGCCGCGAACCGCTGCGCCCGGTGCAGCCCGTCCGGGCCGGGCACGGCGTAGAACGACGGCACGTCGGGAACCCCGTCGGGGCGCAGGTCGATCGGCGCCGCCGGCAGCCCGAGCGCGCTAGCCGTGAACGGGCGCAGCGGCAGGCGGGCGGCCTCCTCGCGGGTCACCCAGCGGGCCAGGTCGGTCGGCTGGCCGATGCGGTCGCGCAGCGCGCCGCCACGGATCGTGACGCCGTAGATGAGCCGGTCGGTGTGGATGGTCAGCCCGCGACCGGGCAGGGCCCGCATGTCGGCGAGCACATCCTTGAGCCCGCGGACCGCGACCGACAGGCCGGTCTCCGCGGCCGTCTCGCGCACGACCGTGTCCGTCGGCTTCTCGCCGTGGTCGACCGCGCCTCCCGGCAGCGACCACGCGCCGGGCGTGCCCGACCGAGCCGACGCTCGGACGAGCAAAATGTCGGATCTGTCCTCACACACCGCGTAGGCCGCAATGCGGCGCAGCGGCTCCAGCGCCGGGGTCACGCATCTAATTGTTGGTCATTTTCCGCAGGTCGCAATACCACGTGCCGTTCATTCATTCCCACTCGATGGTTCCGGGGGGCTTACTCGTGACGTCGAGGACGACTCGGTTGACTTCCCGCACCTCGTTGGTGATGCGGGTGGAGATCCGGGCGATCAGCTCGTGCGGCAGCCGCGACCAGTCGGCGGTCATCGCGTCGTCGCTCGACACCGGGCGCAACACGATCGGGTGACCGTAGGTCCGGCCGTCGCCCTGCACGCCCACGCTGCGGACGTCGGCCAGCAGCACCACCGGGAACTGCCACACCGAACGGTCCAGCCCGGCGTGCGTCAGCTCCTCGCGGGCGATCAGGTCGGCCGCGCGCAGAATCTCCAGCCGATCGCGGTCGACCGCGCCGATGATCCGGATCGACAGCCCGGGCCCGGGGAACGGGTGCCGCCAGACGATCGCGTCCGGCAGCCCGAGCGCGGCGCCGATCGCGCGGACCTCGTCCTTGAACAGCGTGCGCAGCGGCTCGACCAGCTGCGAACCTGAGGTCGTCGGGCAGGCCGCCGACGTTGTGGTGCGACTTGATGTTGGCGGTGCCGGTGCCGCCGCCGGACTCGACCACGTCGGGGTAGAGCGTGCCCTGCACAAGGAACTCGACGTGCTCCTCGGCGTCGAGTTCGCGGGCCGCCTGCTCGAACACCCGGATGAACTCACGGCCGATGATCTTGCGCTTCTGCTCGGGATCGATCACCCCGGCGAGCGCGTCGAGGAACTGCTCGGCCGCGTCGACCACCTTGAGCCGGATGCCGGTGGCCGCCACGTAGTCCTTCTCGACCTGCTCGGCCTCGCCCGCGCGCAGCAGGCCGTGGTCGACGAAGACGCAGGTCAGCTGGTCGCCGACGGCCTTGTGGACGAGCGCGGCGGCGACCGCCGAGTCGACACCGCCGGAGAGCCCGCAGATGACCCGCTTGGGTCGCCGACGCGCGCCCGGATCGCGTCGACCTGCTCGTCGATGATGTTGTCGGAGGTCCAGGTCGGCTGCGATGCCGGCGCACGTCGTAGAGGAACCGCTCGAGCACGTCCTGCCCGTGCGGGGTGTGCGCCACCTCCGGGTGGAACTGCACGCCGGCGAGGCGCCGCGTGGCGTCCTCGAACGCGGCGACCGGCGCGCCCGGCGAACCGGCGGTCACGGTGAAGCCGGGCGGGGCGGCGGTCACCCGGTCGCCGTGGCTCATCCAGACGGACTGGTTCCGCGGCAGGTCCTGCAGGACCAGCACCGCTGTCGGCGGCCACGGTCAGCGGGGTGCCGCCGAACTCGCGGAGGCCGGTGTGCTGCGTCTCGCCGCCGAGCGCCACGGCCATCGCCTGGAAGCCGTAGCAGATGCCGAAGACCGGCACGCCGGCCGCGAAGATCGCCGGGTCGACCTGCGGTGCGCCCGTCCTCGTAGACCGACGACGGCCCACCGGAGAGGATCATCGCGGCCGGCCGCTTGGCCAGCATCTCGGCCACCGGCATCGAGTGCGGGACGATCTCCGAGTAGACGTTGGCCTCGCGCACGCGGCGGGCGATGAGCTGGGCGTATTGGGCGCCGAAGTCGACGACGAGAACCGGCGGCGGCGTGGTCATGCCGCAAAGCCTACGGGTCCACGACCCGATGATCCCGGCGTCGTACCGGCACGCCGTACGTTAACTCACCAGTAACTTATTGGGGAAGAGCGCGCCGCACCGGAATTTCCCCGGATCTGGTGCATCATGAGCCTCACTATGGACGGCACTTCGACGCTGACCATGTTGACCCGACTGCCCGGCGGGTTGCCCGTTTGGCGCGGCTGGTGGATGACGCGGCGGTCGACCGGCGCAAATGCCGCAAAAACCGCCGTCGCTCCGGTCGACCGCGACCATCACGCCGGCCTCGCCGCGCTGGTCAACGACGCAGCCAAGCGGGCCGGCCTCGACCTTCCGCACGCCGTGACGCTCGGTGGCGCGTCCGGCGTCGAGATGCGCGGCGACCTGCTCACGATCGGCCTGCCGCTGGTCTGGGGCCTCTCCGCCGACGAGCTCAGCGCCGTCGTGGCCCACGAGCTGGCCCTCCCGCCGACGCGCTACCGCCGGCTCACCCGCCGACTCTTGTCGATGGACGACGAGTCGGTCGTGGCCGCCGCCGAGCAGGTGCGCGACGCCGCCGCGATCGACGCCCTGGGCGGCGGGTTCGCCGCCGTCGAAGACGCCGCCCTGGCGCTCTTCCGGGCCGCCGCGATCGACGATGCCTTCCGCTTTTTCATTGGTACGGCGGGCCGCCCGGTCATCGAGGGACGGCCGACCGCGATCGCCGACCTCCACGACGGATGGCGCGAACACCTGCGCCACCTCGGGCCGCCCGGCACCGGCTGGACCCCGGACATCCCGCACGAGCGCATCCCGGCCCAGCACCCGGGCCTGTCGACGGAATTGCGCGACGTTGCCGCCGGCGCGGACGGATACCGCAACGGGTTGCACGCGGCCGCGGTGCCGATCGACGCGCTCACCGAGGACCAGCAGCGCGACCTGGCCCGGCAGGCGATCGGCGCGGACAGCGAGCACTGGGCGACGTTCGCCGACCTGCCGCCGACGGTCTACCGGGGACGGGTCGAGACGACCGCCCGCAAGCACGTCGAAGCGGTCGAGTTCCTGCTCGGCGGGGCGCCGGCCGACCGCGACGAACTGGTCGACGTGCTGCTCCGGCGGGCCGACGAGGTCGCGCGGGCCGAGGGCATGCCGGTCGACCCCGACCCGCTCGCGGGCGCGTCCATGGTGGCCGACGTCCTCGAGTACACCTTGATGCGCAAGGGGTGGCGGCGCCGCCACCCGGTCGTGCCCTGGCGCATGGTCGGTCCGGACGGCGAAACGGCCGACCTGGACGCCGCGCGACACCAGCCGCGCGAACTGCGCCGCCTGCTGCAGGGCTAGCTAAGGCCAGGTGATCTTCGCGGCGGCCAGCTCGTTGGGGTAGACGACCTGGTAGCCGCTGCCGGTCTGCTGCTCGATCACCGACGAGGCGAGCTGGTTGCTTCCGGTGCTGTCGAAGCGGATTCCGTTCCACGGCATGATCGTCTGCGTGGCCGGCACGTTCAACTGCTGCACGGCCGCCCGCACGTCGCTGATCCCGAGGCTCTTCGCACCGTCCAGCGAGATGGCCATCGCCATCGTCGCGGTGAACGTGGACGCGGCCACCGCGGTCAGCTTGGCGGCGTAGCGCTGCTGGTAGAGCTGCCCGACCTGGGCGGCGACCGGGCTGCGCGCGGCGTAGGCCTCCGACCAGCCGATCGTGTGCAGCAGCGTGCCCTGGCCCGGGGCCACCGCGCTCGCCGCAGGCCCGATGGCGATCACCGGCGCCACGCCCTTGACGGCCGCGGCCAGGGCCGTCGCCAGGGCCATCTCCTGCGAGGTCGTGACCACCGCGATGACCGAGCCGGGCCTGGTGTCGTTCACGACCTTGACGAGATCGGCGATGTCGGTGCCGAAGGTCAGCTGTGACCCGGCCGAGAAGCCGTCGGACTGGGAAAGGTCGCCGATCGACTGCTTGATCGCATCGACCTCTTCGTCCGGTGAATTCTTCGCCGCCGGATAGATCGTGGCGATGTTGGCGACCTGCTTGCCGAGCGCGCGCTGGCGGTAGAGCAGATTCATCGTGCTCTGCACGGAGCTACGGTCGCTCGGCGCGATCCGGAAATGCCCGGTGTGGTTGAGGTCGGCGAACAGGTCGGCCGTGCTGGTCGCGTCGATGAGCGCCACGCCGCTGATGTCGACCTGCCGGCTGGCGCTGCGCGCCACCGCGAGGTCGTCGGCCATGACGAGGCCGATCGCGCCCTCGCTCACCAGCTTCGACGCTTGATCCTCGACCCGCTCGGGGGCGCCCTGCGTGTCACCCACGGCCAGCGCCAGCTGCACCCCGTTGTGCAGGCCACGCTCCGCGGCCAGGGGCAGGGCAAGATTCGGGTACGGGTTGTTGACCACGTCAATGGCCAGTTCAGCGCCGCGAATCGCCTCGAGCCCGGTCGCCGCGGTGGCCCCGGTCTTCGGAGTCAACAACCCGATCGTCACCGTCGAGGGCAGCGGTCCGGCCGGAGCGGGCGCGGATGCCTTGTTGGCCGTGCAGGCGCCGATCAGCAGCACGGACAACAGCGCGCTGACCATCACCGATGGACGGCGGATCGACGCGAGCACTCTTGGACCCTCCCCGGTCAGGACGGACGGCCGTATCCTTCCTGTCTAACCGGCGCGTTTCAAGCCCAGCGGTTTATCGACTTCCATGCAGTTGAAGTACTGTGACCTGGGCCACACGCGGCTGGTTGGATGGGGAAGCCACTGCTGGTTTGATAAAGCGGTCCGCGCCTCGTGAAAGGTCAGTACAAATAGCGCGGGGAGATCGATAGATGCGAAAGGTGTGAGGGGTGCAGACCTTCGCTTCCCAGCCCTCGACGGGCGCACCGGCGGTCGTCATGAAAGTCAGCAGCCACCGGCGCGCGCGGCCGGGTGAGCCGCAGCGGGCCCGCCGGTGGTCACCGTTCCGGGTCCGGGACTGGCGCGTGCCGACCAAACTGGCTGCCGTCCTCGTCCTCCCCGCCGTCGCGTTCCTGGTCATCGCCGGGGTGCAGATCAACAGTTCGGTCGCCACGGCCCGGCAGACCGAGTCGTTCGCCCAGGGCATCAAGGTCGGCCGCCAGCTGACCGCGCTGGTCAACAACCTGCAGACCGAGCGGGACCGGACCGCCGGCGTGCTGGCCCAGGCCGCGATGACCCCGTCGGCCGAGCCGGTCGCGATCGGCGCCGAGCTCAACGCCGACTACGCGGCCACCGATGCCGCCTACAGCGCCTTCTACAACTCTTCGCGGCCGCTGGTCGCCGATCCCGGCGCGCCCGCCGCCGGAGCGCAGGTCATCGGCAACGACATGGCCCAGTTGCGGCTGGTGCGCGACGGGGTGCACAACCGCTGGCTGCGCCAGAGCGCGGTCTTCGACCAGTACTCGGCGATGATCCAGCACTTATTCGACGTCGCCCCGGCCGATCCCAACATCGGCGGCGACGACGACCTCAAGCGCAGCGTCGCATCCCTCGCGGATCTGGCCCAGGTCAAGGAGCTGACCGCGCAGCTACGCGGCAAGATCTTCGCGGCCACCACGACGGGAAAGTTCAGCCCGGACGACTTCGAAACCTTCGCACAGATCCAGGCCCGCCAGGTCGCCGCGATCGAGCACTTCCGCTCCCAGGCCAGCCCCGCCCACCTGGCCCGCTACGACGAGTCGCTGCGTGGCCAGGCGGTGTCGTCGGTGAGCCGGCTGCAGGACACGGTGATCAGCCGGGCCCGTGGCACGAGCGTCGACGTGGCGGCCGACACCTGGTGGCGCTCCAGTACGGCCGAGCTGCAGCTGATCCGCTCGGTCGAGCAGGACCTGCTCGAGGACGCCATCCAGAGCGCGGCCAACCGCAGCAGCATCGAGCGGCGCAACGCCTTCCTCGCGATCTCCGCGATCGTGCTCATCATGCTGCTCGCACTGCTGCTGTCGTGGCTGATCGGCCGGTCGATGGCGCGCTCCCTGCGCCAGCTGCGGACCCAGGCACTCGACGTCGCCCAGCACCGGCTGCCCGAGGCGATCCATCGACTCCGGACGCTCCCCCGCGGCGAGACGATCACCGTCGACACGACCAGCCGCGTCCGGTCGACCGACGAGATCGGCGAGGTGGCCGACGCGTTCACCGCCGTGCACCGCAGCGCGGTCAGCCTGGCCGTCGAGCAGGCGATCATGCGCCGCAACGTCAACGCGATGTTCATCAACCTGGCCCGCCGCAGCCAGACTCTGGTCGAGCGGCAGTTGCAGCTCCTCGACTCGCTCGAGGCCGCCGAGACCGACCCGGACCAGCTCTCCAGCCTGTTCCGGTTGGACCACCTGGCCACCCGCATGCGCCGCAACGACGAAAACCTCCTGGTCCTGGCGGGCAGCGAGTCGGCCCGGCGCTGGGGCCAGCCGGTCTCGCTCTCCGCGGTCACGATGGCGGCGATGGCCGAGATCGAGCAGTACGCCCGGATCCGCCACGACGTGTCCAATGAGGTCTTCGTCGTCGGGCACGCCGTCTCCGACCTCGTGCACCTGCTCGCCGAGTTGCTGGAGAACGCGACCATCTTCTCCCCGCCGGACTCGGTCGTCACGGTCACCGGCTGGCCGTCGACCAGCGGCAAGGACGCGACGATCATCATCGAGGACCACGGGCTCGGGATGACCGAGTCCGGCCTGCTCGAGGCCAACGACCGGGTCAACACCCCGGTCGCCATCGACGTGGCGGCATCCGAACGGATGGGCCTGGTCGTGGTCGGCCACCTGGCGGCGCGGCACGGCATCGCGGTGCGCATCAACGGCTCGGATGCGGGCGTCGTCGCCTACGTGACCATGCCGGCGGCCCTGCTGGCCGCCCCGCCCGACGGCGGCGGCATGTACGGCAACGCCACCGGCCGGCTCACCAGCCAGCGGCAGGCGCTCACCGCCGAGGCCCTGACCACCCCCCAGCCGCTCGACGACGCCAACCCGCCGCCGCCGCCGGCCTGGCCGCCGGTGTCGGCCGGCGCCGAGCCGAGGACGCCCGGCACGTCACTCGTTCGGGTGAATGGCGGCAACACCACGAATGGCACACCCAACGGCGGCAATACCACGAATGGCGGTCCCAACGGCAGCGGCGCGCTTCCGGTCCGCAAGCCGGTCAACCGGGCCGAGGACATCATCGGCGCGGCCTCCGGAACCGAGGCGAAGTCGGCGAAGGGCACCCGCTGGTGGTCGAAGGAGGGTGCGGCGGCCGCGGCCGCCGCCGGGGGGAAGGCGGGCCCGGCCATTCCGGCGCAACGGACACCGGTCACCGCCGGTACGAGCGGCGCCGGCCTGCCGATTCGCGTCCCGTTGGCCCAACTGCCCTCAGACACCACGAATGCCGACCCGATCAGGCAGCCGGTCTCCGTGCCGAGCTTCGAGCCGGATCCGGATCAGGTAAGCAGCATGTTGACCAGGTTCTACAGTGGCGTTCACCGCGCCGCGAATGAAGACGACGTTCCGACGGTGCCGATCAATGAACAACAAGGAGCACGGCGTGGCCCTGAGCCAACAAGCACGTGATCTGAGCTGGCTGATCAACGCGTTCACGGAGCGGGTACCGGGAATCGCGCATGCCGTCGTGGTCTCCTCCGACGGGCTCCTGGTCGCCGTCTCGGAGCACCTGCCGCGGGACAGCGCCGACCAGCTCGCCGCCGTCACGTCGGGGCTGGTCAGCGTGACCAGCGGGGCCGCCCGCATCTTCGACGGCGACGAGGTCAAGCAGACCGTCGTCGAGATGGGCCAGGGGTTCTTCCTGGTCATGTCCATCCGCGACGGATCGATCCTGGCCACTCTGGCCTCGCGCGACGCCGACATCGGGGTGGTCGGCTACGAGATGGCGCGGCTGGCGAAGCAGGCCGGTGAGATGCTCACCCCGGCCCTGCGGGCCGAACTCCAGCAGGCGCTACCCAGAAGCTCCTAAGCGCAACTAGGGGGAAGCAGTGGCCACCCAGCTCACCTGATGCCACTACTTCCCCGAAGTAGTGGCCACCCGAGGCAGCCGAGGGCACTACTTCGGGGAAGTAGTGGCCTCCCGGCCCAGCTGAGGGCACTACTTCCCTGAAGTTGTGGCCACCCGAGGCAGCTGAGGGCACTATTTGCCCGGAGTAGTGGCCGGCTGCGGGCTTGGGGACGCGGGCCTGGCAGGCGCGAAGCGCCGGTGTCTGGCGGGAGCAACGGTCGTGCCCTCGGCGGACCCGAGTCTGAAATGAAAGGTCCTAACGGTCGAGGACCAGACCGACCTTTTGGAACTCCTTGAGGTCGCGATAGCCGCACTTGGCCATCGCGCGGCGTAGCGCACCGAAGAGGTTCAGGGAGCCGTCCGGGTCGTCCGACGGGCCGAAGAGCAGCCGCTCCATCGAGCCGAGCGACGGCTCACTCGCACCGAACGAGCCCCGGGGCAACTGCGGGTGGCTCGCCGCCGAGTGCCACCACGCCCCGCCGGCCGGCGCGGTGTCGCAGCGGGACAGCGGCTCGCCGATCATCACCGCGTCGGCGCCGCAGCCGAGCGCCTTGGCGATGTCGCCGGACGTCTGCAGGTTGCCGTCGGCGATGACGTGGACGTAGCGGCCGCCGGTCTCGTCCAGGTAGTCGCGGCGGGCGTCGGCCGCGTCGGCGATCGCGGTGGCCATCGGCACCCGGATGCCGAGCACCCGGTCGGTCGTCGACCATTCGTCGGCACCGATCCCGACGATGACCCCGGCCGCGCCGGTCCGCATCAGGTGAAGCGCGGTCTGGTAGTTGGTGCAGCCGCCGACGATCACCGGCAGGTCGAGATCGGCGATGAACTCCTTGAGGTTCAGCGGCTCGTCGACCGTCGACACGTGCTCGGCCGAGACCAGGGTGCCCTGGATGACCAGCAGATCGACGCCGGCGTCCAGGATCACCGGGGCGAGGGCGAGCGTGTGCTGCGGCGAGACGCGGACCGCGACCGTGACGCCGCCGTCGCGGATCTCCTTGACCCGCTCGCCGATGAGCTCGGGCTTGATCGGTTCGGCGTAGATCTCCTGCAGCCGGCGCGTGGCCGGCGCCTCGTCGCCGAGTTGGCTGAGCTCTTCCAGCATCTTCGACGGGTCGCTGTATCGGCACCACAGTCCTTCGACGTTGAGCACACCGAGCCCGCCCTGCTTGCCCAGCGCGACCGCGGTCGTCGGGCTCATGGTGGCGTCGGACGGGTGCGCTACGCACGGGATCTTGAACTGGTACGCGTCGACCTGCCAGTTCGTCGACACATCGTCGAAGTCACGCGTCCGGCGGGTTGGGACGATCGCGATGTCGTCGAGGTGGTACCCGCGGCGAGCGTTCTTGCCCAGCCCGATCTCGACCACGTCACGCATAGAGGACTCCTGTGAAGACGGTGAAGTGCGAAGTGCGAGGTTACCGCGAGTGGTAGTTCGGCGCCTCGATGGTCATCTGGATGTCGTGCGGGTGGCTTTCCTTCAGCCCGGCCGCGGTGATCCGGATCAGCTCGCCGCGCTCGTGCATCTCCGGCACGGTCCCCGCGCCGACGAAACCCATCGCCGAGCGCAGCCCGCCGACGAGTTGGTGCGCCACCGCGGAGAGCGGCCCCCGGTAGGGCACCTGACCCTCGATGCCCTCGGGCACGAGCTTGTCGTCGGAGAGCACGTCGTCCTGGAAGTACCGGTCCTTCGAGTAGGACCGGGCCTGGCCGCGCGACTGCATGGCGCCGAGCGAGCCCATGCCCCGGTAGGACTTGTACTGCTTGCCGTTGATGAAGATGAGGTCGCCCGGGCTCTCCTCGCAGCCGGCCAGCAGGCTGCCCAGCATCACGGTGTCGGCGCCGGCCACGATCGCCTTGGCGATGTCGCCCGAATACTGCAGGCCGCCGTCGCCGATGACCGGCACGCCAAGCGGCCGGCAGGCCCGAGCCGCCTCCATGATCGCCGTGATCTGCGGGACGCCGACGCCGGCGACCACGCGGGTGGTGCAGATCGAGCCCGGCCCGACGCCGACCTTGACCGCGTCGGCGCCCGCCTCGGCGAGCGCCTTGGCGCCCGCGTAGGTGGCCACGTTGCCGCCGACGACCTCGACCGTGGCCTCCTTCTTCAGCCGGGTGACCATCTCGAGGACCTGGCGGTTGTGCCCGTGCGCGGTGTCCACCATCAGCACGTCGACGCCCGCGTCGATCAGCGCCCGCGCCCGCTTGTAGGAGTCTTCGCCCACGCCGACCGCCGCCGCGACCCGGAGCCGCCCGGCGCCGTCCTTGGTGGCCTGCGGGTACTGCTCGCTCTTGGAGAAGTCCTTGACGGTGATCAGCCCGCGCAGCTTGCCGCCGCCGTCGACGATCGGCAGCTTCTCCACCTTGTGCTTGCGCAGCAGGCCGAGCGCCTCGTCCTTGGTGACCCCGACCGGCGCGGTCACCAGCGGCACATGGGTCATGATCTCGCGCACCCGGATCGTCGGGTCGGACACGAAACGCATGTCCCGGTTGGTGACGATGCCGACCAACTGACCCTCGGTGTCGACGACCGGTACGCCGGAGATGCGGTAGCGCCCGCACAGCGCGTCGACCTCGCCGAGCGTGTCATCGGGCGAGCAGGTGATCGGGTTGCTCACCATGCCGGCCTCGGAGCGCTTGACCAGGTCGACCTGGAGCGCCTGCTCCTCGATCGACAGGTTGCGGTGCAGCGTGCCCAGGCCACCCTGGCGGGCCATCGCGATGGCCATGCGGGCCTCGGTCACCGTGTCCATGGCGCTGGAGACCATGGGAATGCTCAGACTAATGGAGCGCGTGAGCCGACTTGAGGTGTCGACGGCACTCGGAATGACATCGGATTCGGCCGGCAGGAGCAGCACGTCGTCGAAGGTCAGCCCCAGCGCCAGAGCGGCGGGGGAGGCATCAGACAGGTCGGCTCGCGGCGAGAATTTCATGAAGCGCATCCCAGCTCTCGGTCGTCCGGCGGGTGCGTCTCATCGTACCGAGCCGCCCGGTCACGCACGCCAAGCCCCACGCATACCGCTCTGGGGGCTACCGTAAAGATGTGCACGACGAGCCCATTGACCCATTCGCCGGAGATCCGGCCGATCCCTCGGCCGAGCTCGACCAGAGCGGCGCGGACGATCCACTGACCGCGGCCGAGCGTCAGGACGTCCTCGAAGACCTGGCCGACTTGGAGATCTACCAGGCGCTGCTCACGGCGATCGGCGTGCGGGGCCTCGTGATCGAGTGTGACGACTGCCACGAGCCGCACTACTTCGACTGGGACCTGCTCCGGGGCAACCTGCGCCACCTGCTGTCGTCCGGCCGCCCGCGCGTGCACGAGCCCGCCTTCGACCCGGATCCGGATCACTACGTGACGTGGGAGTATGCGCGCGGTTACGCCGACGGCGTCCACGACGCGCTGGCCAGCGCGACCGACGACGGCGAGAGCTAGACGCTGAGACTAGACGCTGAGACTCGACGCTGGGGAGCGGTTTAGTCCGTTGCCCGGCGGGGTACCGACGCGGCATGGTAACCCCGTCGGCGCGCCGCGGCATCCGCAGCGGTACGTCTTGCCCGGGCCGGCCCAGTCCGGGCCCGGCCGCGCTGACCAGGCGGGACGCCGGCCAGCGCGAGCCGTTGTGGCTTAGCTCACCAGCCCCGCCCGGAACGCCGCGGCCACCGCGTGTGCCCGGTCGCGGGCCCCGAGCTTGCGGAACAGCCTGCGAGCGTGCGTCTTGACGGTGTCCTCGGAAACGAAAAGCTCCCGGCCGATTTCCGCGTTGCTCTTGCCGTCGGCCATGCCGCGCAGCACCTGCAGTTCCCGCTCGGTCAGCTCGACGCGCCTGCGCGGCGCCTCGCCGGCCAGGTCGCCGCGCTGCTGCGGCACCGACCCGGGGGCACCGGCCGGCATCATTCGCGCACCTTGCGCACCCGCCGCGGTCACCGGGGCCACTCGTCCGGCGGCGGGTACGCCCCGCCCGGCCGGACCTGTCGCACCCAACCCGGGCGGAGGCGCCTGGACGGGTGCCGGACCCACGCGGGCCGGCAGTACCGCCTCGCCGCTCGCGGTGCGGCCCACCTGGCTCAGCACCAGCAGCACCGCCTTCGCCAGCGTGGTGACCGGGTCGGAAGCGTCCACCCGGATCACCGCCCGCGCACCGGCCTGGATGGCCGCCGCGGCCACCCGGGGCTCCTCGGTTCCGAAGAACACGATCGTCGCGCCCGGAGCGATCGCCAGGACCCGACGCGAAAACTCCGCACTGTCGGGCCTCGATAACGACGGGTCGGCCAACACCAAATCCGCCGGCTGCTCGCTCAAGCGCGCTAACGCCTCGACCATGGTGACCGCGGTGCGCACCGCGTGTGCCACACCGAGCCGAGCCGCGGCAGCCGCGACCGTCTGCGCGGCGACCTGCGTTCGCACACATACCAAAACAGTTCGCACCGTGGTTCTCCTCTCTCAACAAAAGAAGACCACGAAATGCCGAGATCAAATTGCTGGTTTTGCCGGAATTGACCTACAAGAAATTGACCGATGACATGCCGTTACTCGCGGCGGCTTCGCGCGTTGTACACAGATTTCGGCAACGCTGCAATTCGGCCCACGCGTCGCACATTTCGCCAGCGGCAGGTTTGGAAGGAGCGTTCGAATGACCAACGTGACACGGTTGCCGGGTCCGATCGCTGATGTGTGGGACTGGCAGCGGCTCGGCCTCTGCCGTGGCCGGGACAGTTCGCAGTTCTTCCACCCGGACGGCGAGCGCGGCGCCTCCCGTGGCCGCCGCGAGGCGTCCGCCAAGGCGGTGTGCCGGGCCTGCCCGGTGCGCGCCCAGTGCGCCGCCCAGGCCCTGGCGAGCCGGGAGCCCTACGGCGTGTGGGGCGGCTTCACCGAGGCCGAGCGGCTGCGACTGCTGAGCGTCGGCTGGGAGGACTGCGCCGACCGGGGCGGCACGGTCGTCGACGTCGACCGGCTCGAGAGCAAGCTCGGACTGCGCCCGCCGGCACCGTGGCCCGGCCCGGCCCCGCGCTTGTCCCGCAATGCACCCACCGCACCGACGCCGACCCATCCGGCGCCCAACGTGCCGGCCCAGCGCCGCGCCGTCGGCGCCGGGGTGGCCCGCAGCCGGAGCGCCGCGCGCTAGTTACTTCACGGTCACATCGACGCTGTGCCAGCCCGTCGCCCCGTTGGGGTCCGGCGGGCTGAGGGCGTCGGTCTGGGTCTCCCCGCCGTTGTCCGTGGCCCGCACGGTCAGCCGGTGCTTGCCGGGCGTGGCCGTCCAGGCCAGGGCCCACTGCCGCCACGTGTCGACCGACGGCACGGCGGCCAGCTTCGCCGACTGCCACGGCCCGCCGTCGACCTGGATTTCGACCTTCGAGATTCCGCGGTGCTGAGCCCACGCCACCCCGGCGATGGTTACACTGCCGGGCTTCACCGACGAGCCGTCCTGCGGAGTGTCAATTCTCGACTCGGTCTTGATGGGCGCTTGTTGCGACCATCCGCGACGGATCCAATAAGCATCGAAATCGGCGAACGAACTCAGTTCGATCTCCGCGAGCCATTTCGTGGCGGATACATATCCGTACAGTCCGGGAACGACCATCCGGACCGGAAATCCGTGCTCGATCGGCAACGGCTCGCCGTTCATCCCGACAGCGAGCATGGCGTCTCGCCCGTCGAGCAGCGCCGCCGTCGGCGTGCCCGCGGTAAACCCGTCGACCGAGCGACTCACCACCTGGTCGGCGCCGTCGAGGGGGCCGGCCTCGTCGAGCAGAGGCTTCAGCGGTACCCCTAAGAACCGTGACGTACTGATCAACGCACCACCCACCTCGTTGGACACGCACGCCAGCGTCACGTATCGCTCGATCATGGGACGCTTGATGAGCTCGGCGTAGGTGAGGGTGATCGGGTTCCGCACCCGGCCGTGGATCTTCAGCGTCCAGCCGTCCGGCGCGACCTGCGGTACGACCAGCGCGGTGTCGATGCGGTAGAAGTCGTCGTTGTGCGTCACGAACGGGCTGAGTTGCGGCAGCTTGAGGTCGGCCGCGGGCGGCAGCGCCGGCGCCGGGTCGACCGGTTTGGGCAGGGTGATCGCGGCCCGGTCGGCGGTGACGTTGCGCCGGTTGGCGAACCAGCGGCCACCGAAGCCGGCGACCGCGGCGGCGGCCAGGACGCCGCCGACGATCTGCAGGAAGCGCCGGCGCCCGTCACGAGCGTCGCCGGCGGGCAGAGGCTCATCGTCGGTCTCCGCGGCCGGGGACGGTCGGGCGGACACGGGCACCGCCCGCAGCAGCCACACCAGCACGAGCGCGCCGACCGCGGAGCCGAGCAGCGCCGGGAAGACCGCCGAGGGGCCGGCGTTGTGCCTGGTCAGAGCGGCGACCAGGCCGACAAGGCCGAAGACGCCGATGCCGATCACGCCATGTGCGACGTTGCGCACCGCCAGGATGCCGATGCCGATCGCGAAGAGGCCGAGGATCACCAGCGTCCCGATGATCAACGCAAGCTTGTCGTAGGTGTAGAAGACGCTGGTGGCGAACGTCTTGACCGAGGCGGGCACCGAGTCCACCACGACACCGCCGACGGCGACCAGCGGCGACGACTCCGGCCCGGTAAACACGGAGACGAGCTCGGCGGTTCCCAGGGCGGCGGCCGCGGCGGTCAAACCGCACAGGGCGCCATATCCACGTGTCCTCACCAGACAAGTCTCCGACTATGGGTCGGACGGACCAATGCCGGTAAGGGATCGATAAGAAGTTCCCGAGGGGACCGAGGGTCCCCTCGGGAACACTGCGTCAGAAGCCCGGACCGTGGCTGTGGCCGTGTCCGTGGCCGTGCCCGCCGGCGGCCGGCTCCGGCGCCTGCGGCTTGTCGACCACGAGGCTCTCCGTGGTCAGCAGCAGCCCGGCGATGGACGCGGCGTTGGCCACGGCGCTGCGGGTCACCTTGACCGGGTCGACGATGCCGGCCTTGAGCAGGTCGACGTATTCACCGGTCTCGGCGTCGAGGCCCGTAGCCGAACTCCAGCTCGCGGACCTTGCCCACCACGACGTAGCCGTCGTGGCCGGCGTTCTGCGCGATCCACCGCAGCGGCTCGTCGAGCGACCGGCGCACGATCGTTGACCCCGATGGCGTCGTCGCCGGTCGAGGCCGAGGTCGCCGTCGAGCTCGTTGGCCACCTGCAACAGCGCGGCGCCGCCGCCCGGCACGATGCCCTCTTCGACCGCGGCCTTGGTCGCCGAGATGGCGTCCTCGATGCGGTGCTTGCGCTCCTTCATCTCGACCTCGGTCGCGGCACCCACCTTGATGACCGCCACGCCGCCGGAGAGCTTGGCCACGCGCTCGGACAGCTTCTCCTTGTCCCAGTCGGAG
Source organism: uncultured Actinomycetota bacterium (assembly GCA_963816625.1). Lineage (GTDB taxonomy): Bacteria > Actinomycetota > Actinomycetes > Mycobacteriales > Micromonosporaceae > Dactylosporangium. The sequence goes on from CAWFLC010000001.1 coordinate 622,839, forward strand.
TCGGACGCCTCGATCTCCTTGCGGATCTGCTCGACGCGGTCCTTGACCTCGCTCTGGTTGCCGCCACCGTCGACGACCGTGGTGGTGTCCTTGGTGACCACCACGTGGCGGGCGGAGCCGAGGACCTCGGTCCCGACGCTGCTCGAGCTTGTAGCCGAGTTCGGGCGCGACCAGCTCGGCGCCGGTCAGGATCGCCATGTCCTGCAGCATCGCCTTGCGGCGGTCGCCGAAGCCGGGGGCCTTCACCGCGACGACCTTGATGGTCTTGCGGATCGAGTTGACCACCAGCGTCGACAGCGCCTGGCCCTCGACGTCCTCGGCGATGATCAGCAGCGGCTTGGCGTCCTGCAGCACCTTCTCCAGGAGCGGCAGCAGCTCCTCGATCGCCGAGATCTTCTGGGTGGTGATCAGGATGTACGGGTTTTCGAGGACCGCCTCCTGCGACTCCGCGTCGGTGACGAAGTGCGGGGAGATGAAGCCCTTGTCGAACTGCATGCCCTCGGTGATCTCGAGCTCGGTCGCCATCGTCGAGCCTTCCTCGACGGTGATGACACCGTCGCGGCCGACCTTCTCCATCGCCTCGGCGATCAGGTCGCCGATCGTGGCGTCCTGCGCGGAGATGGTGGCCACCTGGGCGATCTCGGTGCGGCTGGCGACCTCGGTCGGCCCTGGCCTTGAGCGCGTCGGCGACGGTCTGGGCGGCCGCGTCGATGCCCCGCTTGAGCCCGGCCGGGTTGGCACCGGCGGTCACGTTGCGCAGGCCCTCGCGGACCATCGCCTGGGCGAGCACGGTCGCCGTCGTCGTGCCGTCGCCGGCCACGTCGTTGGTCTTGGTCGCGACCTCTTTGACCAGCTGGGCGCCGAGGTTCTCGTAGGGGTTGGCGAGCTCGATCTCCTTGGCGATCGTCACGCCGTCGTTGGTGATGGTGGGAGCGCCGAATTTCTTGTCCAGGACGACGTTGCGGCCCTTCGGGCCGATCGTCACCTTGACGGCGTCAGCAAGCGCGTTGACGCCGTGCTCGAGCAGGTGGCGCGCGTCATCTGAGAAGCTCAGGATCTTCGCCATGTATTGATGTCTCCTTCAGAGCAAACACCGCCCGGGCGACCCGTGCAGCACGCACGGAACCAGGGCGGTGTTCACTGATGCTTCGCTAGTTGGTCACTTCTCGATGACCGCGAGGACGTCGCGGGCGGAAAGCACGAGGTATTCCTCGCCGACCCACTTCACCTCGGTGCCGCCGTACTTCGAGTAGATGACGGTGTCGCCGACCTTGACGTCGATCGGAATCCGGTTGCCTTTGTCGTCGATGCGCCCCGGTCCGACGGCCAGGACGGTGCCCTCTTGCGGCTTCTCCTTGGCGGTGTCCGGAATCACGATGCCCGAGGCGGTGGTCGTCTCAGCCTCATTGGCCTGAACCAGAATGCGGTCCTCGAGCGGCTTGATCGCAACCTTCGTCGCGGTAGTCACGGGCATACCCTCCTGGGGTATCTGAAATGCGATGTTCGATGCCCGGTGAAGCCGTCGTCGCGGGTGCCGGCACCGCCGGGCGTGGCTGGCACCCTCACTACGAGAGTGCTAACGCGAGGTTATGCCGGTAGCTAGCACTCCGTCAAGGAGAGTGCCAAACGCGTCGGGTTTGGCCCGGGGAAACCGGATGTACGAATAGTGTTTGGAGGAACACTCTACGCACACGCCGGCTGCGTTTGCTGAATTGTTACCAGCGACAACAAAGACCCTCTTGTGCTCCGCTTGCCTACGGGAATACGTTGCCGGGCACAACAATCCACTCAATGACCGCCGAGCGGGTCGGAGCGAGGCAGCACCCCGCCTCCCTGCGGTCACACCGGCCCGAGGCGCGAATCACTGCCGATTCCACCGAAACACCCCGCGCGCCCAGTGCGGCGCATAACTTGCGAAAGGACCCCGAGCATGCGCAAAGGGATCATCTCCCTCATGGCGATCGGGCTGCTGTCCGTAGGCAGCCTCGCCGCGTGCGGCGACAAGTCGAACGACTCCGGCGGCAGCGGCACCACCAAGACCCCGAAGATCGGCGTCATCCTTCCGGACAGCAAGTCCTCCGCGCGGTGGGAGACCGAACGACCGGGTCTACCTCGAGGCCGCGTTCAAGACCGCCGGCGTGCAGTACGACATCCAGAACGCACAGGGCGACAAGAACCAGTTCCAGACGATCGCCGACCAGATGATCACCAACGGCGTCAACGTCCTCATGATCGTCAACCTGGACAGCGGCACCGGCAAGGCCGTCCTGGCCAAGGCGCAGGCGGCCGGCGTGGCCACCATCGACTACGACCGGCTGACCCTCGGCGGCAGCGCCAAGTACTACGTCAGCTTCGACAACGTCAAGGTCGGCACCTGCAGGGCGAGGGCCTGGTCAAGTGCCTGACCGACCTCAAGGCCGCCAAGCCGGTGGTCGCCGAGCTCAACGGCTCGCCGACCGACAACAACGCCACGCTGTTCAAGAGCGGCTACGACGGCGTGCTCAAGCCCAAGTACGACAGCGGCGACTACGTCAAGGGCCCGGACCAGTGCGGTGCCGGACTGGGACAACGCGCAGGCCGGCACGATCTTCGAGCAGATGCTGACCGGCAACCCGAACATCAAGGGTGTCCTGGCCGCCAACGACGGTCTCGGCAACGCGGCCATCACGGTGCTGAAGAAGCAGCAACCTCAACGGCAAGGTGCCGGTCACCGGCCAGGACGCCACCGTGCAGGGCCTGCAGAACATCCTCGCCGGCGACCAGTGCATGACGGTCTACAAGGCGGTCAAGAAGGAGGCCGACGCGGCCTCCGAGCTGGCGATCGCGCTCGCCAAGGGTGAGTCCAAGTCGGTCGCCGGCACCGTGCACGACCCCGAGGGCAACCGCGACGTCCCGTCCGTGCTGCTCGACCCGGTCGCGATCTACAAGGACAACGTCAAGGCCGTCGTCGACGACGGTTACGTACCAAGGCAGCGAGCTGTGCACCGCCGCCTACGCGGCCACGTGCACCCAGCCGGCATCAAGTAGGTAGCTAGGCAGCAACACGGCTCGAACAGGTCCCGGCACCGGCGCGCTCACCCCCCGCGCCGGTGCCGGGACACCACTGTCAGGTGAGGAGCACCGTGACCGAAACACCCCTGACCGACACCGATACGGCCCCTCTGCTCGAACTGCGCGGGATCAACAAGAGCTTCGGCCCGGTACAGGTCCTGCGCGACGTCGACTTCTCCGCCTATCCCGGCGAGGTCACCGCGCTCGTCGGCGACAACGGCGCCGGCAAGTCCACGCTCGTCAAGTGCATCGCGGGCATCTACCCGATCGACTCGGGCGAGTACTTCTTCGACGGCAAGCCGGTGCACGGTCCACGGCCCCCGTGACGCCGCCGCGCTCGGCGTCGAGATCGTCTACCAGGACCTCGCCCTGTGCGACAACCTCGACATCGTGCAGAACATGTTCCTCGGCCGGGAGAAGCACTCGCGGGCATCGTGCTCGACGAGTCGACCATGGAGCAGCAGGCCGCCGAGACGCTGGCCGGCCTCTCCGTCCGTACCGTCAGGTCGGTCCGCCAGCAGGTGTCCAGCCTCTCCGGTGGCCAGCGCCAGACGGTGGCCATCGCCAAGGCCGTGCTGTGGAACAGCAAGCTGGTCATCCTCGACGAGCCGACCGCCGCCCTCGGCGTGGCGCAGACCGCGCAGGTGCTCGAACTGGTCCGCCGGCTCGCCGACAACGGCCTCGCCGTGGTGCTCATCTCGCACAACATGAACGACGTCTTCGCGGTCGCCGACCGCATCGCCGCGCTCTACCTCGGCCGGATGGTCGCCGCAGGTGAAGGCGACGGACGTCACGCACTCCCAGGTCGTCGAGCTGATCACCGCCGGCCGCAGCGGCGACCTCGGCCTGCAGCCCGCCAACGGAGGCACCATATGAGCGACACGATCACGTCGGCGGCGCGTAGCCGGCGGCCGACGCCCACGTCGTCGAGGGCTCGAGCCTCGGCGCCTACGCCGGGCGCTACTGGGCCCGGCGTGCGCGGCGGCGAGCATGGGCGCGCTGCCCGCCGTCCTCGGCCTGGTCGTGCTGGTGATCTTCTTCTCCATCGCGCGTCCCCGGTTCCTGACCGCGCTCAACTTCGCCAACCTGCTTCACCCAGGGCGCCGCGGTCATCGTGATCGCGATGGGCCTGGTCTTCGTCCTGCTGCTCGGCGAGATCGACCTGTCCGCCGGCTACGCCAGCGGCGTCTGCGCGGCGGTCCTGGCCGTGCTGCTGACCAACCACGACGTGCCGTGGTACGTGGCGATGGTCGCCGCCATCGTCACCGGCGTGGTCATCGGCCTCATGCTCGGCATGCTGGTGGCCAAGGTCGGCATACCGTCCTTCGTGGTCACCCTCGCCGCGTTCCTCGCCTTCCAGGGCGTCGTCCTGCTGATCATCAACGACGGCACGAACATCTCGATGAGCGACAAGACGATCCTGCTCATCGACTCCAACGGCAACCTGCCGCCGGCCGTCGGCTGGGTCCTCTTCGCCATCACGCGTGCTCGGCTACGCCGGCGTGCAGCTGCTGCAGCGCTCCGCGGCGGGTCGGCACGGGCCTCGCCGCCGACCCGCTCGTCGGTGATCGCGGTGCGCGTCGGCGGCCTGGCCATCCTGCTCGGCGCCGCCGTCTACGTGCTCAACCTGGAGCGCAGCCGCAACCCCGCGTTCCGCTCGCATCAAGGGCGTGCCGATCGTCGTGCCGATCATCGGCGTCCTGCTGGTGGTGTGGACGTTCGTGCTGGGCCGCACCGCGTACGGCCGGCACATCTACGCGGTCGGCGGCAACCGCGAGGCGGCCCGCCGGGCCGGCATCAACGTCGACCGGATCCGCATCTCCGTGTTCGTGATCTGCTCCGGCATGGCGGCCATCGGCGGCATCATCGCCGCCTCCCGGGCCAACTCGGTCGACCCGAACACCGGCGGCAGCAACGTGCTGCTCTACGCGGTCGGCGCGGCCGTCATCGGCGGCACCAGCCTCTTCGGCGGCAAGGGCCGGATCGTCGACGCGGTGCTCGGCGGCGCGGTGGTCGCGGTCATCGACAACGGCATGGGCCTGATGGGCTACAGCTCGGGCGTCAAGTTCATCGTCACCGGCTTGGTCCTGCTGCTCGCGGCCGGCGTCGACGCGCTGTCCCGGCGCCGGGCCGGACGGTCCGTGCCGCCACGTGCGGGTCACCCTGACGGCTCGCGCGACCGGCGCCCGGCGAGCCGTCGCATCCGACCGCGATCGCGCAGACCACCTGATCAAGCATGCGGCCAGCCCCAGCCAGGAGGAGATCCGCCGACACAACCTCGGCGCTCTGCTTCGCTACGTGCACGTCCGCGGAGCGACCTCCCGGGCCGAACTGACCACCAGCCTCGGCCTCAACCGCAGCACCATCGGCGCGCTCACCGCCGAACTGGCCGCCGCCGGCCTGGTCAGCGAGGAGGTACCGCGAGCAGACCGGGCGCGCCGGACGGCCGTCGCTGGTCGTCCGGCCGGAGTCCGGGCGGGTGTACTGCTTCGCCTTCACCATCGAGGTCGACCGGCTCACCGCCGCCCGCGTCGGGCTCGGCGGCGTGGTACTGGACCGCCGCGAGACGGCCCGGCCGCGCCGGCGAGCAGACCACCGGCGCGGTCGTCGCCGCCGCTCGCCGGCTTCGTCGCGCGACATGCAGGCGAGCATCGCGCCGGACGCCCGCTACATCGGCAGCGGGGCGGCCGTGTCGGCCATGGTCCGCCGCGACGACGGCCTGGTCCGCCTCGCCCCGCACATCGGCTGGGTCGACGCAGCCGCTCGGCGAGGCGCTCGTCGACGCCCTCGGCGGCGAGCGGCCGATCGCGGTACGGCAACGACGCCGACCTCGCCGCCCTCGCCGAGCACATCCGCGGCGTCGCGGTCGGCTGCGACAACGTCATCTACCTGCTACGGCGACGTCGGGGATCGGCGGCGGCATCATCGCCGGCGGCCGGCCGGTCCCGGCCACGGCGGCTACGGCGGCGAGGTCGGCCACATGGTGGTCAACCCGACGGCAAGCCCTGCGGCTGCGGCTCCCGCGGCTGCTGGGAGACCGAGATCGGCGAGTACGCCCTGCTCAGCGCGGCCGCCCGGGACACGCACCGGCGGCCGCGAGGCGATCTTCGCGGTCGTCGACGCCGCCTCCCGCGGCGACGCCGGCGCGCAGTCCGCCGTCCGCCAGGTCGGCGACTGGCTCGGCTTCGGCGTCGCCAACCTGGTCAACATCTTCAACCCCGAGATGGTCATCTTCGGCGGCACCCTCCGCGAGGTCTACCTCGCCGCGGCCGCGCAGGTCCGCAGCCGGCTCAACCGCCAGCGCCCTCCCGGCCTGCCGCGAGCACGTCCGCCTGCGCACGCCCATCCTCGGCGACGACGCGGCCCTCCTCGGCGCGGCCGAACTCGCCTTCGAGCCCCTGCTCGCCGCGCCGCTGGACGAAGCGCTTCGCTAAATTCCCTTTCTTCATGGCTCGGGCCCGTCGAGGTCCCGCCGGGGTCCCCCGGCAAAACGCGCAGCGTTTTGTTGGGGTGGCTGTCGCTCCCGCCAGGAATCCCGGCGTCCGCGTACCCAAGCCCAGCACCGCCTCCTTCACGTATCCAACCAGCGATCTTGGCCGCAGGAGGCTGCCCAAGCTACGCCTGCCCGGACCGCCTGGACGGGCTGGCCTGGGCTGGCCTGGGTTGGCCTGGGCTGGCCTGGGCTGGCCTGGCCGGGACTGCGACGGTGGTCGATCTGCCCCGATTCACCCAGACGGTGGTCGATCTGCCGACATCTCGCCGGCGTGTCGTGTCGGCAGATCGGCCACCGTCATGGGCTAGGCATCGACGATGTCCACCGTCTCGATTCGGATTGCTCGCCTGGGCTAGATCGCCACTCATCCACAGCAGCCGGCTATCCACAGGCCGGCGCCGCGGGGTGGCGACCGCGCGAGTTGACGGCCACGCTGCCTCATGTGCATGCAGCGATTCGCGACATCTTGATCGCCCAACAGGGCGTCGCCCTCCGACACGACCTTCTCGCCGAGGTCAGCCATCGGGCACTGGAACGGGCAGTCGAGAAACGCCAGCTGTTATCGCCGTTTCCCCGCACGTACCTGGATCCGGTTTACCGGGACGACCCCGACGCGATGGCCAGGGCCGCCATCACGTACGCGGACCAAACAGCAGCGTTGTCGCATACCAGTGCACTGCGGATCTGGGGACTTCCGGCGCCCGCGGGCGGACCGATCCACTTGAGCACCGACACGGCCGGGCATCTGCGGGGAGCGCCCGGTCTCGTCATCCACCGCCGCAAGCACTTGATCATGGAGCCGCCGGACGTCGTGATCCGCAAGGGGTTGCCGGTCGTCCAACTCGAGCCGACGATCATCGACTGCTGGCCGCTGCTTGACGGAGACGCACAGCGAGCGCCCGTGATCGTCGGTGTCAACGATCAGCTGACCACACCCGACCGGCTGGCGGCGACGCTCGAGGCATATCCGAGAATCGGCGGTCGGCAACACCTGGCGCATCTGGTCGAACTCGTGCGTGCCGGTTGCCGAAGTGCCCTCGAACTGTGGGGCTACCAGCACATCTTCACCGGCCCGCCGTTCGCCAACGTGGTCTGGCAGTTCCCGGTGAGGGTTCATGGACGCATCGTCTATCTTGACGCGCTCGACCGCGCGACGGGCACGAACTTCGAACTCGACGGCAGGAAGTACCACTCGTCATTCGCCCATCGTGAGCGGGACCTGCGACGTGACGCCGCCCTCCAATCGCTAGGCATCGCGGTCGTCAGGTTGTCGCACAGTCGCCTGACCTCCGAGCCACGACGAGTTCGCGCCGAAGCCATCAGCATCATGGCCGCCCGGCCGGAAGGCTGGCACCTGCCGGTCCACGCCATCGTCGAGCGGTCTCGTTGAGTCGATAGTGGCCACCGTCGATACGCTTCCGAAGACGGTGGTCGATCTGCCCACACGCCACGCCGACGAAATGTCGGCAGATCGACCACCGTCTGGGTGAATCGGGGTAGATCGACCACCGTCACCGTCGAGCCGGGCCGACCCGGGTGCTCGGGCGTAGTGCACGGGGTGGCGGGGTTGAGATCGTCGTCGCTCCCTAGGGTTCGGGTGTGGAACTCGACGACCTCGCCGCGCTGGCCACGCCGGCTGGGGTGGCGGCGCTCGCGCTGGCCGGCGAACTCGCCGACGGCGATCCGCTCGTCGCCGCGTCCACGCTGCGCGCCAAGGGCTTCGAGCCGCGCCTCGCCGCGACCGCCCTGACCCAGGCCGTCCTGCGTCGCAAGGCGCGCGGGAAGTTCGGGCCGGAGGCCGATCGGCTCCTGTTCACCCGCGCCGGGCTGGAGCAGTCGACCCGGGCCGCCGTCGCGAGCCGCCGGGCCGAGCGGCTCGCGGCCTCGGGCGCCACGACCGTCGCCGACCTCGGCTGCGGCGTCGGCGCCGACACCATCGCGTTCGCCCGGGCCGGCCTGCGCGTGACGGCGGTCGACGCCGATCCCGGCACCGCGGCGATCGCGGCGCACAACGTCCGGGTACTGGGCCTGGCCGCAACCGTGTCCACTATGGACGCTGCCGCGGTCGATCTGTCCGATGTGGACGCTGTGTTTTGCGACCCGGCCCGGCGTACGTCGTCCGGCCGCCGCGTGTTCGACCCGACCGCGTACTCGCCGCCGTGGGAATTCGTCGCCGGGCTGCCGGCCCGCGTACCCCGTACCATCCTGAAACTGGCGCCCGGCATCGACCACGCGCTCCTGCCCGGCGGCGCGGAAGGCGAGTGGGTCTCGGTGGACGGCGAGGTCGTCGAGGCGACCGTCTGGTGTGGACCGCTCGCCGAGGTCCCCCGCCGCGCCACCGTGCTGCGCGGCGCGACCGGCGCGCAGTTGACCGGGCCGGGCACGAACACCGCGCCGGTCGGGCCGGTCGGCGGGTACCTCTTCGACCCCGACGGCGCGGTGATCCGCTCACACCTGGTCGCCGAGTTCGCCGAACGGGTCGACGGGCACCTGGCCGACCCGACCATCGCGTACGTCTACACCGCCGAGCCGGCCGCGACACCGTACGGCCGCCGCTATCGCGTGCTCGACCGGCTGCCGATCGCGCTGAAGCGCCTTCGGGCCGCGCTGCGGTCGCTCGACGTCGGCGCGGTGACGATCCTCAAACGCGGCTCGGCGCTCGACGTCGAGCAGGTACGGCGGGACCTGCGGCTGACCGGCAGTACGTCGGCGATCCTGACGTTGACCCGGGTCGCGGGCGAGCCCGCCGCCCTCCTCCTCGCCGCGACCGGGTAGCGCTATGCTCGCGCCCGTGGCTGGTCAGGCAACCCCCGCGACGACGCTGCTGGCGCGGCAGAAGGTGACCCATCGGGTGCACTCGTACGCGCACGACCCCAAGGCCGCCTCGTACGGCGCGGAGGCCGCCGAAGCGCTCGGCGTCGCGCCGGCTCGCTGCTTCAAGACGCTCATCGCCGACGTCGAAGGAGGCCTGACCGTGGCGATCGTGCCGGTCAGCGGCTCGCTCGACCTCAAGGCCCTCGCGCAGGCCGTCGGGGCCAAGCGGGCCACGATGGCCGACCCGGCGCTCGCCGAGCGGACGACCGGCTACGTGCTCGGCGGCATCAGCCCGCTCGGCCAGCGCAAACGGCTCACCACGGTGGTCGACGAGTCCGCGCTTGCGTTCGACACCGTCTTCGTCTCGGCCGGCCGGCGCGGCCTGGAGATCGAACTAGCTCCGGGCGATCTGGTCAGCCTCACCGGCGCGACCGTGACCCGGGTACGGGGCACGACGCCATGAAGCTCGTATCGTGAAGACCGTGGCGGTAGAGCTGCGGCCCATGCGGTGGTGGCACATCGCGGCCATCATGCCGATCGAGGAGGAACTCTTCGGCGCCGAGAAGTGGTCACCGGCGATGTTCTGGAGCGAGCTGGCTGTTGGGCACTACTACGTGGTGGCCGTGGAGGGCGGCACGGTGCTCGGCTACGCGGGGCTGGCGGTGAACCCGCCCGACGAGACCTGGATCCAGAACCTCGGCGTGCGGACATCCGCGCAGCGGCGCGGCCTCGGCCAGCGGCTGCTCGAGGCCCTGCTCGCCGAGGTCAAGCGGCGGGGCGCGACCAAGGTCCTGCTGGAAGTCGCCGTCGACAACGCACCGGCGCAGAAGCTCTACGCCCGGTACGGCTTCGAGGGCGTCGGCATCCGCAAGGGCTACTACCAGCCGAGCAACACGGACGCATTGGTGATGCTGCGGGAGGCGAGCACATGATCGTGCGGATGTGGGAAGTACGGGCGCATCCGGAGGGCCTCGCCGATCTGCTGTCCTGGATCTGCGAAGCCGCACTGCCGAAAGTCGAGGTCAATCCGCTGCACATCATCAGCGAGGTCTACACCTCGACCGACAACCGGGTCGTGGTCATCTCGAAGTGGCGCGGCCACACGCCCGACTCGCTGATCGACCCGCCGAGCCATCTCGTCGCCCGCCGGCCGCAGTCGTGGGACTTCACTCAGGTCGATCGTTAGTGCACCTTCTTCAGGAAGCGATCGATCGCGGCGTTGACCACCTCGGACTGCTCGAGCAGCGCGACGTGGCCACCGTGCTCGACCACGACCAGTTCCGCCTCGGGTAGCACGCCGACGATGTCCTCGGAGTGCGCCAGCGGGGTCAGCAGGTCCTTGTCGCCGCCGATGAGCAGCACGGGCATGCTGGCGAGCGGGTTGAGCACCAGCAGCCGCGAATGCGCGTACAGCGTCCGCAGGTAGCGCGCGACGGTGTCGGTCGGGGTCGACGCGTTCATCCGCTCCACAAAGGACACCATTGCCGAGCTCGGTTGCTCGGTGGCAAAGCCGTATCGCCGGGTCAGCAGCCAGGGCAGGTCACCGGTCGCTTTGCGGGCCCGGTCGATCATCCCCGTGGTGATCTGCCCACCGGTGCGCAGCAGCGGCAGCAGCGGCCGGCTGAAGCGGGCAACCACCTCGGGCAGCCCGAAGTTGACCTCGTCCAGCTCGCCCGCCGAGGTGGCGATGAGCACTACGCCGGCGACCCGGTCGGCGAAGATCTCCGGCGACTGCTCGGCCAACGCCATGATGGTCATGCCGCCCATCGAGTGTCCGATGAGGACGATGCGGCCGGTCGGCGCCGTGGCCTCGATGACCCGCCGCAGCGCGGCGCCGAGGCCCTCGAGCGTGTAGTCGCCCTTCGGCAGCCGGCCGGAGCGGCCGTGTCCGGGCTGGTCGTAGAAGACGCACCGGTAGGACCCGGCGAGCTCCTTGCGCTGGAAATAGAACGTTCCCATGTCCAGGCCGAAGCCCGGGATGAAGATCAGCGTCAGGGCGGAGTCGCCGTCGACCACCTCGACGTAGAGGTCCACGCCGTCGTCGGTCCGCACCACCCGCGCCTCGTCGAACGTCCGGACGTCGAAGGGCTCGTCCGCGTAGGGGTCCTCGCCCCGCCGGTGCCGGCGCACGAGGTAACGCTCGGTAGCGACGCCGGCCGCCACCCCCGCGGCGGCGAGGCCGACGACGGTACCGATCAGCCCGACCCGTTTGGCCCTCTTCATGCCTCCCAGAGTAGGCGAACCGCGCTGCGGAGCCGTCCGGCGACGTCGAGGGCGGTCACCGGGCCGTCCTCGGCGGCCAGCCGACCGGCCATCCCGTGCACATAGGCGGCCGACAGCGCGGCCGTCTCGGGCGCCAGCCCGGCGGCCAGGAGCGAGCCGAGCAGGCCGGCCAGCACGTCGCCGGTGCCCCCGGTGGCCAGCGCCGAGGCGCCGGTGGGGTTGACGTAGGCGCGCCCGTCCGGCGTGGCGATGATCGTACGGTTGCCCTTGAGCAGCACCACCGCTCGCAGTTTGGCGGCCAGCTCGAGCGCGTCGCCGACCCGGTCGGCGCCGGGCGGGTGCCCGGCGAGCCGCTGGAACTCGCGGTCGTGCGGGGTCACCACGGTCGGCGCGTCGCGGCCGCGCAGGCGCCCGGCCAGGGAGCCGTCGACCGAGCAGGTTGAGTGCGTCGGCGTCGAGGCACACCGGCACCGGCGTGGCCAGCACGCTGCGCACCTCGGCGGCGGCCCGGTCGTCGGTGCCGAGCCCGCTGCCGCAGACCCACGCCTGGACCCGGCCCGCGTCGCCGACCCGCTCGCTGGCGATGACCGTCGGGTGTCGCTGGCGCACCGCGTCGGCGGCCGACCCGGCGTAGCGCACCATCCCGGCCGGCCCGGCCAGTGCGCCGGCCACCGACAGCACCGCCGCGCCGGGGTAGGTCGCCGAGCCGGTCGCGATCCCGACCACGCCGCGCGTGTACTTGTCGTCGCCCGCCTCCGGCCGCGGCCAGTTGCCTTGGATCGCTTCCATCGTCGGTACGCGGAGCGCCGGCGTCCCGGCGGCGGGCCGAGCCCGATGTCGACGAGCTCGACCAGTCCACTGTGGACGGCTCCGGCGCCGACCAGCAGGCCGGGTTTGAGGACACCGAACGTGACGGTCACGTCGGCGTGCACGGCGATGCCTTCGACGGCACCGGTGTCGACGTCGATGCCGGAGGGGACGTCGACCGCGACGACCGGCGGATGGGCGCCGTCGCTGGCCAGTACCGCCGAAGCATCAGCGACCACCGTCGACGCCGCGTCGCGGAGCCCGCCCCGGCCGCCGATGCCGAGGATCCCGTCCACGACGAGATCCACGTGGCCGGACACCTTGTCCACGACCCGCCCACCGGCCGCGCGCACGGCCTCGAGGCCCCCGGCGTGGGCCCGCTCCGGGTTGAGCAGCAGTGCCTCGACGAGCGCGCCGCGCCGGGCCAGGGCGGCCCCGGCGTACAGCGCGTCGCCGCCGTTGTCGCCCGAACCGACCAGCAGCAGCACCCGGGTTCCGTAGACGCGGTCGAACCGGTCCGCGAGCAACGCGGCGCAGCGACGGGCCAGGCCGGTCGCGGCGCGCTGCATGAGCGCACCGTCGGGCAGTTGCGCCATCAGCGCCTGCTCCGCGGCGCGGACGTCGGCGACCCGGTAGGCGGCCCGCATCATGCGCGTCCCCCGTCCTCGCGGTGCCCGGCCAGGCGCTCGCTGGCCGGAAGGCGCTCCGCGACGACCATGGCGGACGCGATCCCGCCGTCGTGCGACAGCGACAGGTGCCAGAACGTGATCCCGCACTCGGCCGCCGCGGCGGCCACCGTCCCCGAGACGGTCAGCCAGGGCCGGCCGTCGGGATCGGTGACCACCTCGCAGTCGTGCCAGTGCAGGCCACCGGGCGCGCCGAGCGCCTTGGCGACGGCCTCCTTCGCCGCGAACCGCGCGGCGAGCGACTCGGCCGACCGGGGGTTGCCTGACGTGGTGAGACGCTCGGCCTCGGTGAAGATCCGGTCGCCGAGGAGCGGGGTGCGCTCAAGTGCCCGGATGAACTTCTCGACCAGGACCACGTCGATTCCGACAGACACGATCACCCGCACAGTCTGTCACGCGCTACTCGACGGTGACCGACTTGGCGAGGTTGCGCGGCTGGTCGACGTCGTGGCCGCGGGCCGCGGCGATCTCGCAGGCGAGCACCTGCAGCGGCACCGTGGTGACCAGCGGCGCGAGCAGCGTGGGCGTGGCCGGCACCGTAGATGAGGTGGTCGGCGTAGGGCCGGACGCGCGTCGTCGCCCTCCTCGGCGATCACGATCGTGCGGGCGCCGCGCGCGCGTACCTCCTGGATGTTGGACACGATCTTGTCGTGCAGCACGCCCCGGCCGCGCGGGGACGGCACCACGCAGACGACCGGCGTGCCGTGGTCGATCAGCGCGATCGGCCCGTGCTTGAGCTCGCCGGCGGCGAAGCCCTCGGCGTGCATGTAGGCGAGCTCCTTGAGCTTCAGCGCGCCCTCCAGGGCCACCGGGTAGCCGACGTGCCGGCCGATGAACAGCACGCGTGCGTCGCGTCGGCCAGATCGCGGGCCAGTTCGCGGACCGGCTCCATCGTCGTCCAGCACCTCGTCGACCTTCGCCGGCATCTCCTGCAACTGGGCGACGACCGCACCGACCTCGTCGGCGTACTTGATGCCGCGTACCTGGGCCAGGTGCAGCCCGACCAGGTAGCAGGCGACGAGCTGGGTCAGGAACGCCTTGGTCGAGGCGACCGCGATCTCCGGGCCGGCGTGCGTGTAGAGCACGGCGTCGGACTCGCGCGGGATGGTCGAGCCGTTGGTGTTGCAGATGGCCAGCACCCGGGCCTTCTGCTCCTTGGCGTGGCGCAGCGCCATCAGGGTGTCCATCGTCTCGCCGGACTGGGAGATGGCCACGACCAGCGTCGAGCGGTCGAGGACCGGGTCGCGGTAGCGGAACTCGCTGGCCAGCTCGACCTCGCACGGGATGCGGGTCCAGTGCTCGATGGCGTACTTGGCGACCATGCCGGCGTGGTACGCGGTGCCGCAGGCGACGATGAAGATCTTGTCGACGTCGCGCAGGTCCTGGTCGGTGAGGCGGACCTCGTCGAGCACGAGGTCGCCGGTCTCGGTCGAGCCGGCCGAGCAGGGTGTCGGCGACCGCGCGCGGCTGCTCGGCGATCTCCTTGAGCATGAAGTAGTCGTAGCCGCCCTTCTCGGCGGCCGACGCGTCCCAGTCGATGTGGAAGTCCTTGCCCTCGACCGCGGCTTGCCGTCGAAGTCGGTGATCTCGATGCCGTCCGCCGGTGATCAGGACGACCTGGTCCTGGCCCAGTTCGACCGCCTCGCGGGTGTGCTCGATGAACGCGGAGACGTCGCTGGCGAGGAAGTTCTCGCCCTCGCCGCGCCCGACCACCAGCGGCGAGTTGCGCCGGGCGCCGACGACCACGCCGGGCTCCTGCGGCGTCGACGGCGAGCAGCGTGAACGCGCCCTCCAGCCGGCGGCAGACGCGACGCATCGCCTCGGCGAGGTCCGGTCGCGTCGCGCGTCGCCGTCGCGGCCAGCTGCCGTCGGCGCGAGCAGGTGCGCGACGCACTCGGTGTCGGTGTCGCTGGCGAACTCGACGCCGTCGGCCTCGAGCTCGGCGCGCAGCTTCGCGAAGTTCTCGATGATGCCGTTGTGGATCACCGCGACCCGGCCGTCGGCCGAGCGGTGCGGGTGTGCGTTGCGGTCGGTCGGGCCGCCGTGGGTCGCCCAGCGGGTGTGCCCGATGCCGGTGGTACCGGCGCCGAGCCCGGCCCGGTCCGTCGCTGCGTGCGACTCGGCGAGCGCCTTCTCCAGGTTGGCCAGCTTGCCGGCCCGCTTGGCGGTCAGCAGCTCGCCGTCGGCGAGACGCGACGCCGGCCGAGTCGTAGCCGCGGTATTCGAGCCGCCGCAGCCCGTCCAGCACGATGCCGAGCGCCGGCCGCGCGCCCGACGTACCCCACGATTCCACACATGCTCGCCACGGTAACAGAGGATCGAGCAAAGTTCGTGCGCAAAAGTGTCAGCTATGCGCACGCGCTTTGCGCACTCCACATTCGGTGAAGCAGCTTTGTTACGGTCACTCGCATGGCCCGTACCGTGATCATCACCGGCGCTTCGCGCGGCATCGGCAAGGCGACCGCGCTGGCCTTCGCCGCACAGGGCGACAACGTCTGTCGCTGAGCTCCCGCAAGCAGGATGCCCTCGACGAGACGGCAGAAGGAGATCCTCGCGGCGCACCCGTCGGCCGGGGTCCTGGCCTTCGCCGCCCACGCGGCCGAGCCGGCCCAGGCGAGCGCCTGCGTCGACGCGACGATGGAGCGCTTCGGCTCGGTCGACGTCCTGGTCAACAACGCCGGCACCAACCCGCACTTCGGGCCGCTGACCGAGCTCGAGCCGATCCTGGCCGAGAAGATCACCCGGCTCAACCAGTTCGGCCCGGTGCTGTGGACTCAACTGGTGTGGAAGGCGTGGATGTCCGAGCACGGCGGCGCGATCGTCAACGTGGCGTCGCTCGGCGGCCTGCACACCGAACTCGGCATCGGCTACTACAACGCCACCAAGGCGGCCCTCATCCACCTGACCCGGCAACTGGCGATGGAGATGGCCCCGTCCGTACGCGTGAACGGGGTCGCGCCCGGCATCGTCCGTACCCACCTGGCCAAGGCGTTGTGGGAGAACCACGAGGACCGGCTGCGGGCGGCATTGCCGCTCGGGCGGATCGGTCGAGCCCGACGACATCGCCGACGTCATCGTCTTCCTGGCCGGCGCCGGCGCACGCTGGATGACCGGCCAGACGGTGGTCGTGGACGGCGGCGCCCAGGTAAGAAGCTCAGTCGGCTAGCACGTCGGCGTCATCTTGTGGTCGGCGCACAACTTCGGGGAAGTAGTGGCCTCGCGGCACCCGTGAGGCCACTACTTCCGGGAAGTTGGGGCCTGCGCGGCTTACGCCGGTGAGGCGGTCCGGACCGTGGCGGCGATCCGCTCGGCGGCGTCCCGGGCGGTGTCCTGGGTGCCGGCCTCGACCATCACCCGGACCAGCGGCTCGGTGCCGGACGGGCGCAGCAGCACCCGGCCGGTGCCGCCGAGTTCGGCCTCGACCTCCTCGACGGCGTCGAGGACCTGCGGCCGCCGACGAGCCGACCACCCGGTCGCCGACCTGCACGTTGATCAGCACCTGGGGCAGCCGGTGCACGACGCCGGCCAGGTCGGCCAGGGCTGCGCCCGGTCGCCGCCATCCGCGCCATCACGTGCAGCGCGGTCAGCAGGCCGTCGCCGGTGGTGGCGTAGGCGGGCATGACGACGTGCCCGCTCTGCTCGCCGCCGAGCGCGCAGCCTGCCGGCGCGCAGCTCCTCGAGCACGTACCGGTCGCCGACCTTGGTCTCGAGCAGCCGGATGCCGGCGTCGGCCATGGCCAGCTTGCAGTCCGAGGTTGCTCATCACGGTCGCGACCAGCGTGTCCTCGGTCAGCGCGCCGGCCTCGCGCATGGCGAGCGCCAGGATCGCCATGATCTGGTCGCCGTCGACCTCGTCGCCGGCGGCGGTGACGGCCAGGCAGCGGTCGGCGTCGCCGTCGTGCGCGATGCCCGAGGTCGGCGCCGTGCTCGACCACGGCGCGCGCTTCAGCGGCTCTAGGTGGTTGGAGCCGCAGTCGTCGTTGATGTTCAGCCCGTCCGGCTCGGCGTAGATCGCGACGACCTCGGGCACCGGCGCGCTCGTAGGCGACGGGCGCGACCCGGGACGCCGCGCCGTTGGCGCAGTCGACGACGACCTTCAGCCCGTCGAGGGGGTGCCGGGTCGCGCTCAGCAGGTGCGCGATGTAGCGGTCGACGCCGTCGGCGAGGTCGTCGGACCCGCCCGACGCGCGGCCCCGGTCGGGCGCGGCGCGGTCAGGCCCTCGGCGATGCGCGCCTCGATCGCGTCCTCGACCTCGTCGGGCAGCTTGTGCCCGCCGGCGGCGAAGAGCTTGATGCCGTTGTCCGGCATCGGGTTGTGCGACGCGGACAGCATCACGCCCGACGTCGGCGCCGAGCGCGCCGGTCAGGAACGCGACGGCCGGGGTCGGCAGCACGCCGACCCGCACGACGTTGGCGCCGGCGCTGGTCAGCCCGGCGACCACGGCGCGCCTCGAGCATCTCGCCGCTGGCCCGCGGGTCACGCCCGACGACGGCGACCGGCGGCGTGCGAGTGATCACGCTCGAGCAGTACCTGCGCCGCCGCGACCGCGACCGCCAGCGCCAGCTCGGGAGTCAGGTCGGCGTTGGCGCGGCCACGCACGCCGTCGGTGCCGAAGAGTCGCCCCATCGCGAAGACCTCCCGTGAGTTTAAGTGCCCAGACACGCAACGGCCGGGCACACCAGTATCGTGCACCCGGCCGCGTCGGCGATGATCAGCGCTTCGAGTACTGCGGGGCCTTGCGGGCCTTCTTCAGACCGTACTTCTTGCGCTCCGTGACCCGCGGGTCACGGGTCAGGAAGCCGGCCTTCTTCAGCGCCGGGCGGTCGTCGGGGTCGATCTCGATCAGCGCACGGGCGATCGCCGAGGCGCAGCGCGCCGGCCTGGCCGGTGGTGCCGCCGCCGCGCAGGTTGGCGAAGACGTCGAAGGCCTCGGCCTTGCTCGGCGATCACGAGCGGCTCGCGGACCAGCTGCTGGTGCACCTTGCTCGGGAAGTAGTTCTCCAGCTCGCGGCCGTTGAGGTGAACTTGCCGGTGCCGGGCATCAGGCGGACCCGGACGATGGCCTCCTTGCGGCGGCCCACGGTCTGGATCGGCTGGCCGCGCCCGGGGCGGGCGTGGCCGCGGCGCGGGTGGCCGGGCCGGTCGGCGCCGGCGCGGCCGGGGCGCCGACGACGGTCCGGCGACCGGCCTCGTCGGCCGGCGGTCTCGGCGGCCGGAGCCTCGGTCTCGGCGGCCTCGGCGCTCGATGCTCTCGGTCACGCTCGTTCCTTCGCCCGCGCTCACTGCGCGATCTGCTTGATCTCGAACGGCTTCGGCTGCTGCGCGTCGTGCGGGTGCTCCGCGCCCGGCGTAGACCTTGAGCTTCCTGATGAGCTGTCGGCCGAGCCGGTTGTGCGGGAGCATGCCCTTGACGGCCAGCTCGATGGCCCGCTCGGGGCGCTTGGTCAGCAGCTCGTCGTAGCCGACGGCCTTGCAGGCCGCCCGGGTAGCCGGAGTGGCGGTAGGCCACCTTGGTCTGGCGCTTGTTGCCGGTCAGCGCGACCTTGCCGGCGTTGATGACGATCACGAAGTCGCCGGTGTCGACGTGCGGCGCGAACGTCGGCTTGTGCTTGCCACGCAGCAGGGTGGCGGCGTGGGTGGCCAGCCGGCCCAGCACGACGTCAGAAGCGTCGATGACGTGCCACTGACGCTCGATCTCACCCGGCTTCGGGCTGTACGTACGCACAGGTTTACCTTGTCTTCCGTCGTCGGTCTGGGGTGCGCTCTAGCGCGGGCGACCCGAGGCAATTGCCGAAGCGGGCGCACGAACTCCAAGCGTACCCGATAGCCGGGAACGCTCCTCATCGCACAACAGCGGCCAACTCTACCCGCGACGAGGGTGAAGGGTCAAAACGGCACCGGCGGAGCCCGAGTCTCCGCCGGTGCCGTTGTCGATCACGCCTTCTCGAGCGTCCAGGTGCCCACGCCGGTGGTGCCGGCCGGCGGCCCGAGCTTGAGGGTGCTGCCGCCGCTGCAGTCGTAGGTGCCCTTGCGCAGGATCGGCTGGCCGTCGACGGCGTTGCCGGCGTCCGCCGAGCTGGTACCGACGAACTGCGCGAGCGGGAGCTTGTCGGCCACCCGAGCGCTGGTCGGGCTGGTGATGTCGACGGTGACGGTGAGCGAGCCGAAGTCGACCGCGCCGACCGGCTCCATGGTCCCCGACGTCGCGCTCGGCGTCTTGACCGTGCCCTTGACCGTGCCCCCGTAGACGAAGCTGCCCTTGACGTTGCCGCCGGCCACGGCGAAGGAGAAGCTGATCGGCTCCATCTTGTCGAAGCCGACCGTGGTCTTGCCATCGGCGGCGATGCTCACCGTGACCCCGGCCCCGCCGGTCACCGTGCCGTTCACCCCGTTGCCGCTGAACGTGCCCTGCACGCTGGTCGACTTCCAGTCGCCGACCAGGCACGACGCGGCGCTCCCGGTGTCGGAGCCCGTGCCGCTGCCGGCGCTGCTCGACGCCGAGGCGCCCGACGAGGCGCTCGAGCCGGCCGTTCCCTCGGCACCCTCGGCGCTGCATCCGGCCAGCGCGATGCCCATTGTCGCGGCGGCCATCACCATGACCTTCACCGCCATGGCCTTGCCGGTCGTCCGCATCTGCCGTCCTCCTCGAGGTGTGTGCTCACGAATGCGATCGGGGCGACCGCGTCGACATGCATACCCAAACCGTCCGGACGGCGAACCGCCGCCGCCCATATTGCCAAGCCGCGTCAACGACCTGCGGGTCAGGGATCTGGTGAGGCGCTCTTAGCCCGCAGGAAACATTCGGGACTCGGTGGCGAAACGGGTCAACGGCAGCCTTTGCCCATGTCACGCGCGGCCGTTCGACGTCGTACGGGGCGATCATGACAGGACGGGGTGGCGTCGGGGTGAAACCCCGCGCCGACGCGAGTGAAGAGCTGCCACTGGCCGGGTTCACCGTCGCGGTGACCGCCGACCGGCAGCGCGACGAGCTCAGCGCGCTGCTCGAGCAGCGTGGCGCACGGGTCATCCCGGCACCGGCGTTGCGCATCGTCCCGATCGCCGACGACAGCGAGATCAAGGCCGCCACCGTCTCCGTCCTGGACAACCCGCCGGACGTCGTGATCGCGACCACCGGGGTCGGCCTGCGCGGGTGGTTGGAGGCGGCCGAGAACTGGGGGCTCGGCGACGTCCTCCGCGCCCGGCTCAACGGCTCGCGGCTGATCGCGCACGGCCCCAAGGCCCGCAGCGCCGTCCACGCCGCCGGCCTGGTCGTGGCCTGGTCACCGGGGTCGGAGAGCGGCGACGACGTGCTCGACTACCTGCTCGGCGCCGGGTTGCCGGGCGGCATCGCGGGCCGCCGCGTCGTGGTGCAGTTGCACGGCGAGCCGCAGCCGGAGTTCTCGGCCGCGCTGCGGGACGCGGGTGCGGTGGTCACCGAGATCCCTGTGTACCGGTGGGCGCCGCCGATCGACCCGGCCCCGCTGCGACGGCTGGTCGACCTGATCTGCTCCCGGCTGGTCGACGCGGTGACCTTCACGTCGGCCCCGGCCGTCGGCTCGCTGCTCCAGGTGGCTGGGATCGACGCCGCCGACGTGCTCGGTGCGCTGCGTACCCGCGTCGTCGCCGCGTGTGCCGGCCCGGTCACCGCGGCCCCGCTGAGGCGGCTCGACGTTCCTGTCGTGGTGCCGGCCCGGCCCCGGCTCGGCGCGCTGGTGCGCATCCTGGTCGACGAGCTGCCGAGGCGCGCCCCGACCCTGCTGGTCGCCGGGGCGGCGGTGACCCTACGCGGCCATGCCGCGATCATCGACGGCACGCTCAAGCCGCTCGCCCCCGGCCCGATGGCCGTGCTGCGCGCCCTCGCGGCGTCGCCCGGACGGGTGCTGTCCCGGGCCGCGCTGCTGCGTGAGCTGCCGCGCGGCGCCGACGAACACGCCGTCGAGATGGCCGTGGCCCGGCTGCGGGTGGCACTGGGCGGCTCCACGTTTGTGCAGACGGTCGTGAAGCGTGGCTACCGCCTGCGGGTGGACTGAGCCGTCCCCTACTGCAGGTAGTGCTCGACCTCGTCGATCGGCCGGCTGTCCACGTCGTCCGGCGCGATGCCCGCCTCCTTGGCCGCCCGCCGGCGGCGCAGCAGGTCCCAGAGCTGGTCGAGCTGTTCCTCGAGGGCGCGCAGCCGGGCACGCTCCTCGGTCTCGGAGATCTTGCCGGTCTGCAGGTCGGTGCGCAGCTGGTGCTCCTCGTTGACGAGCTCCGAGATGTGGGCAAGCAGCGACTTGTCGTCCATGGCCGAAATCATGCCATCATCCGGTGTCCCAAACGGGCTCGGGCACCTCGGTGACCTCGCCATCGCCGCGGAACAGCACGGAACCGGTCGAAGGAACGGCTGAACCACCGGTCGTGGGTGACCGCGATGACCGTTCCCTCGTAGGCCATCAGCCCCTCCTCGAGCGCCTCCGCGCTGGCGAGGTCCAGGTTGTCGGTCGGCTCGTCGAGCAGCAGCAGCGTCGCCCCGGACAGCTCCAGCAGCAGGACGAGGAACCGCGCCTGCTGGCCGCCGGAGAGCGAGCCGAAGCGCTGGTCGGCCTGGCCGGCCAGCTCGTAGCGGGACAGCGCCGGCATGGCCTGCGGCCGGGGCAGGCCGGTGCGCCATTCGTCGCCGCGCCAGAGGATCTCGACGAGCGTACGTTCGAGCAGTTCCGGCCGGTCGTGCGTCTGCGAGAAATGCCCAGGCCGTACGCGAGCGCCGAGGCGGGCCAGGCCCGCCGTGCTCGACCGGCGCGAGCAGCACACCGTCCACGGGGACTGTCCGACGTCGGGGTCGGTGCCGCCGCGGGCGAGCAGCCGCAGGAAATGCGACTTGCCGGTGCCGTTGGCGCCGAGCACAGCGACCCGGTCGCCGTACCAGATCTCCAGGTCGAACGGGTAGGTCAGGCCGTCGAGCTCCAGCTGCTCGCAGATGACCGCGCGCTTGCCGGTCCGACCGCCGGACAGCCGCATGCGGATGTCCTGGTCCTTCGGCGGCAGCGGCGGCGGGCCGGCCTCCTCGAACCGCTCCAGCCGGGTCTGCGCGGCCTGGTAGCCGCGAGGCCATGTCCGTCGTTGTAGGCGGCCTTCTCCTTGTACATGAGCACGAGTTGGCGCAGCTTCTCGCTGCTCCTCGTCCCAGCGGCGGCGCGCTCGTCGAGGCGGCCGTGCCGGGCCACCCGGGCCTCGTGCCAGGACGCGAACCCGCCCGGGTGCACCCAGGCCGAGCCGCCCTCGACGGCGACGACCCGGTCGGCGGTCTGCGCGAGCAGTTCACGGTCGTGCGACACGTAGAGCACGCGTCTTCGCCGACTCGCGCAGGCGCGCCTCGAGCCAGCGCTTCGCCCGGACGTCGAGGAAGTTGTCCGGCTCGTCGAGCAGCAGCACCTCGTCGTCGCCGCGCAGCAGCAGTTCGAGGGCGAAGCGCTTCTGCTGCCCGCCGGAGAGGGTCCGGACCGGCCGGTCGCGGTCGACTCCCAGGGCAGGTCGAGCGCGGCGACGCTGGCGGTGTCGAAGAGCACCTCGGCGTCGTAGCCGCCGGCCTCGCCCCACGCGGCGAGGGCGTTGGCGTAGCGCAGCTGGGCGCTTCTCGTCGCCGTCGGCGTGCATCGCGCGTTCGGCCGTGGCGAGCCGTTCACCGGCGGCCCGCAGCGCCGGCGCGGCGAGCTCGCAGGGCCAGGTCGTACGAGCGTACGGTCGTCGCCGATCATGCCGATGAACTGGCGCATCACGCCGAGCCCGCCGGAGCGCGCGATCACGCCGGTCTGCACCGGCAGGTCACCGGCGACCATGCGCAGCAGCGTCGTCTTGCCGGCGCCGTTCGGTCCGACGAGCGCGACCTTCGCTCCCTCACCGACCCGGAACGACACGTCGGCGAACAGTTGCCGCCCGTCGGGCAGGCTGTGCCCGACCCCGGCGACGTCTACATATCCCACGAATCAAGCATTGTCCCGGCTCGGCCGCGCCCTCGTCCCCTGGATTTCGGACGCCGAGGACCCGGTAGCCCTTCTGGCTTGCCGCGTCGCTCCACCGACCAGCCACGCTCCGTCAGCCAGCGTTGCAATGAGTCACCGCCGAGGTGCCGGGCCACGACGAGCCAGGCCACGCCGTCCGGCGCCAGCCGGGGCAGCCAGCGCTCCAGCAGTGCGTGCAGCTCTTCCTTCCCGATCCGGATCGGCGGGTTCGACCAGATCTCGGCGAACCGCACATCGTCGGGGACGTCATCGGGTAGCGCCGCGATCACGGACTTGTGGTCGGCGGCATTGCGCCGGACCAGGTCCAGTGCGCGCTGGTTGACGTCGACCGCATAGACCGTGGCCGCTGGTGCCGCGGTGGCGAGGACCACAGCGATCGGGCCGTACCCGCAGCCGAGATCGAGAAATGGCCCACGCGCGTCGGTGGTCGGCAGCGGCGCCTTGCGCAGCAGCACCGCGGTGCCCGGATCCAGCCGCGACGACGAGAACACGCCGCCCGCGGCGGCCAAGGTGAAGTCGCGGTCGAGCAGGGAAAACTCGACCCGGCGGAGGTTCGACGGGGCAGTCGGCTCGGCGGTGAAGTAATGCTCGGCGCTCACGGCAACAATTGTCCCCGGTGCAGGTGACAGAGTTCACGCCGCCCCGTGCGCGCGTCGGCTTGAAACATCGCTGACACGCCACTCGCCTGCGCTGTCCGCTACCCTGTGCGACATGACTTACGGGATCGAGCCGCGCCGGAAACGGTCGAGCGCCTCCTCCCGCAGGGACGAGTCGCTCGACGAGGCCTACGAGGCGGACAACTGGCTCGCCGGCCTGCGACCAGGGCAACAGGGACGCGGCAGCGAACCCGACCCCTTCTCCGCGGATCCGTTCGTCGATGACCGCGCCCCCGGCCGGCGCGCCTATGACATCGACGATTCGCGGTCCTACGATCCGCCGGCCGCCTACGGTGGACCGGCGTTTGACGGGCCCCCAGCCGAGCCCCGTTCGCGTGCGGCGCGGCGGGCTCGCGACGAAGCCGCCGTGGACTACCGGGTGCCCAATGACGAGCCACCGGCTCGCGGCGGGCGGCGGCGCGCTCGCGACGACGATCCGACCGACTACGGAATGTCACCGGGCTACGTCGCTCGGCGATCCCGCGACGACGGCCCGCCGCCGCCGCTGCCACCCCGCGACCAAGTGCCCGAGCTGACCCCGATCATGAAGCCGATGTCGGCGATGCCTCCCCAGTACGCGCCGACCGAGCCACCCCCGCTCACCCCGATCTTCCCGGCGCTCGGCCAGCCGTCCGCGCCGCCCTCCAACGGGCGACGCCGGCGCGAGGAGCCGGTCCCCGAGGTTCCCATGCAGCCGGCGCGCCGGGGCTACGACGGCTTCGAGTCGACGGGCGACATCCGCCGCCCCCGGCCGCGCCCGGCCGGCCCCCCACCCGCCCCGGCCCCTCCGGTGCCGCGTGAGCCACTGCCCCGTGAGCCGATGCCGCGCGAGCAGATGCCCCGTGAGCCACTGCCTCGCGAGCCGATGCCGCAGAGTTACGCCGGGCCTGCGTCCGCGCCTCCCAGAGGGCGCAGGAGCGTCCCGGACGAGACCGCCTTCGTCCAGCCAGTCCAGCCCGCCCGCCCGCCGTACGATTCGCGTCAGGCCCCCGGACGGGATGACTTCACCGGAGAGCAACGGCGCGACTACAGCGGTGAATATCGGCGCGGTTCGACCGGCGAGATCTGGATGGACCGATCGGCCGAATACCGCCGCGAGCGCTCCGGCGAGTTCACCACCGGCGGGCTGCGCAGCGTGCAGGCTCCCCCGCCGCCGCCCGCGAACGGCCGGACCCGGGATCCGATCATCGATCCGGTACGCGTCGAGAAACAGCACCGCCCGCACCGGTGGATCGCGGCGCTCAGCGTCATCGGCGTTCTCGTCCTCGTGGCCGCCTGCGGCCTCGGCACCTATTTCATGGTGAACGACGAGCGGAAGGGTCCGGCCGAGGCGAGCACCGGCTCGAGCCAGGGCCCGAAGGAGCGCGACATCAGTTCCCGCGCCGTCGACGCGGCCGCCCTCACCGAGGCCGAGGTCTTCCCCAGCGACAAGATCGTCGCCGTCGCCAACGAGCCGCCGTACCAGATCCTCAAGACCCAGATCGCCGCCGACTGCTCCGTCGCGGCCGCCGACGACCTCGGCAAACTGCTGGTCAGCCAGGGCTGCAACCAGGTCGTACGAGCGACGATGAAGGCGCCCAACGGCGACTACCTCATCACCGCCGGCCTGTTCAACCTCACCGACCAGACGTCGGCCGAGACCGCGTTCAACGGCGTGAAGCCGATCATCGACGCCCAGAAGGGCCGCTTCGTCGGCATGAGCGTCGGCCCCAACACCGGCACCGACGCGATCGTCCGCGCCCCCACCCAACTCGGCTGGAACTTCCGCGGCCACTTCATCGCCTACTGCGTCATCGCCCGTACCGACGGCCAAGCGTTCGCCGCGAGCGACCAGTTCCCCAACCAGATCACCTTCGACATCGTCGAGACCTATCTGGAGGGCACGATCATCGGCAAGCGCGCCACCGTTCCGGGCGCCACCACCCCGGCCGCCTCACCACCGGGCAAGTAACGGCGCGAGGCCACTACTTCCGGCATGTTGTGCCCTCAGGAGGGCCGCGAGGCCACTATTTCCGGCATGTTGTGGCCTCGCGAGGGCCGGAGGCAACTACTCCCCGGAGTTGTGGCGGGCGAGGTGGGGCTATTCGTCGTCTCTTCGACGGCGGGTCACCACGGCTCGGCGTTCCAACTCGTCCACATCGGCCGGGTAGGCCACGGCCACCAGCGTCAGGCCGTGCGCGGGGGCGACGATGACCTCGCTGGAGCGTTCGCCCATGGTGAGCAGATCGGCCGGCCAGGTCGCCGGGCGCCGGCCGTCACCTACGAACAGTTGGGCGCCGACCATGCTGCGCACCATCGACTGGCAGAACGCGTCGGCCTCGACGGTCGCCACGTACACGCCGTCGGGGTCGCGGCGCCAGTCCATCCGGGCCATCACGCGGATGGTCGTGGCGTGCTCTTTGCGGCGGCAGAACGCGGCGAAGTCGTGCTGGCCGAGCAGGCTTGCTCCGGCGGCGTTCAGCGCGTCCAGGCCGAGCCGGCGGGGCCAGGCCGCGGTGTTGTGCCGGGCCAGCGGCTCGGCGCCGAATTCGGCGTCGGTGACGCGGTACTCGTACCGGCGGGACAGCGCCGAGAACCGTGCGTCGAAGCTGTCCGGTGACCTCGGTCACCCGGTACACGCGGACGTCGGGCGGCAGTAGCCCGGCCAGCCGGCGCACCATCGTGGCGGCCAGGGGCGGCCAGGCCGCGTCGGGGACGTCGACGTGACAGACCTGGCCGGTGGCGTGCACGCCCGCGTCGGTACGGCCGGCGACGGTGAGCTTCTCGACCGTCCCGAAGAGCTTGGCCAACGCGTCGGTCAGCTCACCGGCGACGGTGCGTCGCGCCGGCTGCACAGCCCAGCCGGAAAAGCCCGCGCCGTCGTAGCCCAGGTCGAGCCGCAGCCGCACCAGCACACTCCTCGCGGGAGACGGACAAGAGACGGAACGGCCCGGCATCCCTTGCGAACAAGGAGATGCCGGGCCGGTCAGATCTAGCTCAGGACTTCTCGTCGTCCTCGGAGTCCGGCGAAGCGGATTCCGACGACGCGGATTCCGAGGAAGCGGATTCCGACGAAACAGCATCCGCCGACGCCGACTCCGACGAAGCAGACTCCGACGAAGCAGCGGATCCCGTAGACGCCGGCTTGATCGTCGTCGTCGCGGTGTCCTCGTCGTCGCCGGCGAGTGCGGCGACGGCGTCGGCCCGGGCCGCCTTGCGGGCGGTGGCCTTGGCGGCCTTGGCCCGCGTCGGCGGCGCCACCTCGAGCTCCTCGACGAGCTCGATGATCGCCATCGGCGCCGAGTCACCCTTGCGCGGACCGGTCTTCACGATCCGGGTGTAGCCACCGTTACGGTTGCTGAACCGCGGCGCGATCTGGTCGAACAGCGCGTACACCACGTCCTTGTCCCGCACCACGGTGAGCACGCGACGGCGCGCGTGCAGGTCGCCGCGCTTGGCCTTGGTGATGAGCTGCTCGGCGAGCGGGCGCAGCCGCTTGGCCTTCGTCTCGGTGGTCTGGATGCGACCGTGCTTGAACAGTGACGTGGCCAGGTTGGCCAGCATCAGCCGCTCATGCGCGGGGCTGCCGCCGAGGCGGGGACCCTTGGTGGGCGTGGGCATGGTTGGGCTCCTCAATCAACGAGCAGCCAGCTCAGAGCTGCTCAGTCTCGCGGTAGTCGTCAGCGTCGTAGTCAACCTCGGCGAAGGAGTCCACGACGTGGGCCGGGTCGAACGTCGGGGCGGAATCCTTCAGCCCGAGGCCCATCCCGGCGAGCTTCATCTTGACCTCGTCGATCGACTTCTGCCCGAAATTCCTTATATCGAGGAGATCGGCTTCCGTGCGGCTTATCAATTCGCCCACGGAGTTGATGCCCTCGCGCTTGAGGCAGTTGTACGAGCGGACGGTGAGGTCCAGCTCCTCGATCGGCAGCGCCAGGTCGGCAGCGAGCTGCGCGTCCTGCGGCGACGGGCCGATGTCGATGCCTTCGGCCGTCTCGTCGAGCTCGCGGGCCAGCCCGAAGAGCTCCACCAGCGTCGAGCCGGCCGAGGCCAGCGCGGTACGCGGGGTCAGCGACGCCTTGGTCTCGACGTCGATGATGAGCCGGTCGAAGTCGGTGCGCTGCTCGACACGGGTGGCCTCGACCCGGTAGGTGACCTTGAGCACCGGCGAGTAGATCGAGTCGACCGGGATGCGGCCGATCTCCTGGCCCTGCTGCTTGTTCTGGGCGGCGGTGACGTATCCGCGGCCGCGCTCGACGGTGAGCTCCATGTCGAGGCGGCCCTTGCTGTTGAGCGTCGCCAGCTTGAGGTCCGCGTTGTGCACCGAGACGCCGGCCGGGGGCTGGATGTCGCCCGCGGTGACGTCGCCGGGGCCCTGCTTGCGCAGGTACATCGAGACCGGCTCGTCGTGCTCGGAGCTGACGCACAGCTCCTTGACGTTCATGACCAGCTCGACGACGTCTTCCTTGACGCCCGGGATGGTCGTGAACTCGTGCAGCACGCCGTCGATCTTGATGCTCGTCACTGCCGCGCCCGGGATCGAGCTGAGCAGGGTGCGGCGTAGAGAGTTGCCGAGCGTGTAGCCGAAGCCTGGCTCGAGCGGCTCGATGGTGAACTTGGACCGGGTTTCGCTGATCGACTCCTCGGCGAGGGTCGGCCGCTGGGAGATGAGCACGTGCATTTCCTCCAGTTCGTTGCGCGCCCGCTATTTGACGCGCTCCGACAAAAACTTACTTCGAGTAGTACTCGACGATGAGCTGCTCCTGGACCTGGGTGTCGATGACCTGCCGCGCGGGCAGGCTGTGCACCAGGACCTTGAGGTCGCTCGGAATGAACTCCAACCACGCGGGAACGGTTTTGCTTCCCGCGAGGCCCTGCGCGATCTGGAACGGCACGAGGTCCCGCGACTTCTGGCGCACCTGCACGATGTCGTGCTCGCGCACCCGGTAGGACGGGATGTCGACCTTCTTGCCGTTGACCTGGATGTGACCGTGGCTCACCAGCTGGCGGGCGGCGTCACGCGAGGTGGCCAGGCCCGAGCGGTAAACGACGTTGTCCAGCCGCGACTCGAGGATCTGCAGCAGGACCTCGCCGGTCTTGGCCGACTTGCCGACGGCCTCCTCGTAGTAGCTGCGGAACTGCTTCTCCAGCACGCCATAGACCCGGCGGGCCTTCTGCTTCTCGCGCAGCTGCAGGAGGTATTCGGTCTCCTTCGGCCGGCCGCGGCCGTGCTGGCCGGGCGGGAAGGGACGCGACTCGAACGGGCACTTCGGCCCGTCGCACTTGCTGCCCTTGAGGAAGAGCTTCATCTTCTCGCGCCGACAACGACGGCAGTCGGCACCGGTGTAACGCGCCATCGTCAGACCCTCCTGCGCTTCGGCGGACGGCAGCCGTTGTGCGGCTGCGGCGTGACGTCGGAGATCTGCCCGACCTCCAGGCCGACGGCCTGCAGGGAACGGATCGCGGTCTCCCGCCCGGAGCCCGGGCCCTTGACGAACACGTCGACCTTGCGCATGCCGTGCTCCATCGCCCGGCGGGCGGCGGCCTCGGCGGCCAGCTGCGCGGCGAACGGGGTCGACTTACGCGAGCCCTTGAAGCCCACCTGGCCGGCGGACGCCCACGAAATCACGGCGCCGGTCGGGTCGGTGATGGACACGATGGTGTTGTTGAACGTGCTCTTGATGTGCGCCTGCCCGTGGGCGACGTTCTTGCGTTCTTTGCGCCTGACCTTCTTGACTGCGGTCGTGCCGGCGCGTGCCTTCGGCGGCATATCTGTATGCGCTCCTACGAATTGCTTCGGAATGTGACGGCTGGTGGTCGGCTACTACTTCTTGCCGGGCTTCTTCTTGCCGGCGACCGTGCGCTTGGGACCCTTGCGGGTGCGCGCGTTGGTCCGGGTGCGCTGTCCGCGCACGGGCAGTCCACGACGGTGGCGAATGCCCTGGTAGCAGCCGATCTCCACCTTGCGGCGAATATCTGCGGCGACCTCGCGGCGAAGGTCGCCTTCAACCTTGTAATTGTTCTCGATGAAATCGCGCAGCTGCACGACCTCGTCGTCGGTCAGGTCACGGGCGCGCTTGTTCGGGTCGATGCCCGTCGCGACCAGTGTCTCGACCGAACGGGTCCGGCCGATCCCGAAGATGTACGTGAGCGCGATCTCCGTCCGCTTTTCGCGGGGGAGATCGACGCCGAGTAGACGTGCCATGTGTGGGCGTGCTCCTCATGCATCACGGAGGTCTTTGCCCGTCGCCGCCCCGCCTGCCCAGACGGGCCCCGGCCTCCGACCGGGGGTGGATGGATCACGACGAGCTTCTGGTTTAGCCCTGGCGCTGCTTGTGGCGCGGGTCGTCACAGATGACCATGACCCGGCCGTGCCGCCGGATGACCCGGCACTTGTTACAGATCTTTTTGACGCTCGGCTTGACCTTCACGGTGTGCCTAACTCTTCGCGCACGCTCGGAACCCGAGCGACGAGACCGACGTAGCGACAGCCCGGATGGTCACTTGTAGCGGTAGACGATGCGGCCCCGGGTGAGGTCGTAGGGCGAAAGCTCCACGACGACCCGATCTTCCGGCAGGATACGGATGTAGTGCTGCCGCATCTTGCCGCTGATGTGTGCCAAGACCTTGTGGCCATTGGCGAGCTCGACCCGGAACATGGCGTTCGGGAGTGGCTCGATCACTCGGCCCTCGATCTCGATGGCTCCGTCTTTTTTGGGCATGTCCTCCGCTACCTGACATCGGGTCTGGTGGAAGACGCGCAGAATCCGTTTCGCGATCGCCGATTTCTCAGGTCACGCGCCAGCCGCGGCTCCGGGCTCCCGACAGAAGCGCATGCTGGGCACGCCGGAGTGGACGCTGTGCGCCAATAGACCAGTGTACGCGTGCGGTGGATACACACCAAATTGACGTTCCAAGGGTACGCGCAAAGCTCAGGGGGCGCAGGTCGGGAGGCGGGACAACGGTCAACGGTCGTCGCGGCGCTTGCGGCGCTCCTCCCGGCGCTCGGCCCGGCGCTCGATCTGCTTCTCGTGATCGCCGGTCACGATGCCGGTCAGCGTGGTCGCGAGCAGGACCGCGCCCCACGGCCCGGCCACCCACATCGGCCAGAAATACACGAACTCGTTCGAGGACAGGCTGACCAGCAGCCAGATCACGACGTTCACCGAGACCGCGATCAGCCAGGCGCTCCACACTCCGAGCAGCCACTTCGGCATCGTGCGCAGCGGCCGGTCGGCCAGTTCCTGGCGGGCGGCGTCGGTCGGATACCGGTTGTCGGCGGCCTGCGGGGGCCTGGCCACGAGTTGGGAGTGCTCGACCGGGGCGAACCCGGGCAGGTCGGAGAGGACCTTGTCGAGGTCACCGTAGGTCTTCGAGGCGTAGACGTCGCGGAGGCGCTCGTCGTACTCCGAAAGAGACAGGCGGCCCTCGTCGAGCGCGCCCTTGAGCCGGTCCGCCACGAACTGTCGATCAACATCGGCCGCCCGCAGATCTTCCCGCCGCTCTGCCACCTCGCCCCTCCCCGCCGCATGTCCCCCTAGCCTCTCACCCATCGCCCCGATCTTGGAACCCGGAAGAAAGCCCTAGGGGGCACCGCCGAGACCACCGCTTCCCCGAAGTCGTGGCCACCGGCCCCGCCGTGACCGCCACTCCCCCGAAGTAGTGCCCTCCCGACCCACCCGAGGGCACTACTTCCCCGGAGTTGTGCCCTCAGCCGGTGCCGGAGGGCACTACTTCCCCGAAGTTGTGGCATCCCGGCCACCTGAGGGCACTACTTCCCCGGAGTTGTGGCCTTAGCCGGTGCCGGAGGGCACTTCTTCCCAGAAGTGGGGCGTCGCGGGCTTGGGGGCGCGGGCCTGGCAGCGAGGAGCGCTAGCGACGAGCGGTGTCTGGCGGGAGCGACGGTCGGGACCTCGACGGACCCGAGTCATCGGCCAAGGAGGCAATCAGCTCACCTAGGCGGGACCGCCCACCGTCGTGCGCGGTGAGCACCCAGACGCCGTCGTCGCATAGGGCGATCGTGTGCTCGACATGCACCGCGACCGAGCCGTCGATCGTCACCACGGTCCAGTCGTCGTCGAGTTCGGCCACGCCGGGCTTGCCGCGCGTGATCATCGGCTCGATCGCCAGCCCCATGCCCGGCACCAGCCGCGGGCCCTTGCCCGGCCGGCCGCTGTTGAGCACCAACGGATCCTGGTGCATGGCGCTGCCGATGCCGTGCCCGCCGTAGCCCTGGACGATGCCGTAGCGGCCGGCGCTGCGGATCGACGACTCGATCGCGTGGGAGATGTCGGTCAGCCGGCCCCGGCCCGAACGCAGGCCCCGCGCGGCGGCGGTGATGCCGGCCCACATCGCGTCCTCGGCCACCGTGATCATTTGCCGGTGGTCGCGGGCGGCGTTGCCGATCGGGACGGTGATCGCGGCGTCGCCGTGCCAGCCGTCGAGCTCGGCGCCGCAGTCGATGGAGATGAGGTCGCCGTCGCGCAGCACCTGGCGCGGGCTGGGGATGGCGTGGACGACCTGGTCGTTGACCGAACTGCAGATCGACGCCGGGTAGCCGTGGTAGCCCTTGAACGACGGGATCGCGCCGGTGCGCCGGATCGACTCCTCGGCGATCGCGTCGAGATCGGCGGTGGAGACCCCGGGCGCGGCGGCCTCGCGAAGCAGAGCGAGCGTGTCGGCGACCACGAGGCCGGCGGCCCGCATCAGCCGGATCTGCTCAGGCGACTTGAGCTCGATCTCCAGTTGACCCATGGGGGGTCACCCGCCGTACGAGCGGAGCGCGTCGATGGCGCGCACGGTGACGTCTTCGACCGGGCCGGTGGCGTCGATGCCGACCAGCTTGCCCTGGGCGCCGTAGTAGTCGACCAGGGGTGCGGTGTCCCGCGCGTAGACCTTGAGCCGCTCGGCGATCGTCTCGGCCTTGTCGTCGTCGCGCTGGAACAGCTCGCCGCCGCAGCGGTCGCAGACGCCCTCGCGGGTGGGCGCGTCGAACTCGATGTGCCAGATGCGGCCGCAGCCGCGGCAGGTGCGCCGGCCGGAGAGCCGCCGGATGACCTCTTCGTTCTCCACGACCAGCTCGATCACCAGATCGAGGCCGCCGCCGAGGTCGGCGAGGAGCTTGTCGAGCGCGTTGGCCTGGGGCACCGTGCGCGGGAAGCCGTCGAGCAGGAATCCGTCGCCCGCGTCGGACTCGCTGAGCCGTTCGCCGACCATGTTGATGGTGACCTCGTCCGGCACCAGATGGCCGGCGTCCATGTAGCGCTTAGCCTCGACGCCCAGGGGAGTCCCCTGGGCGACGTTGGCACGGAAGATGTCTCCGGTCGAAATTTTGGGCACGGCAAGGTGCGCGGCGATGAACTCGGCCTGGGTCCCCTTTCCCGCCCCTGGGGGACCGACCAGCACCAGCCTCACTACCGGAGGAACCCTTCGTAGTTGCGCTGCATCAGCTGGCTCTCGATCTGCTTCACCGTCTCGAGGCCCACACCCACAATAATCAGCACCGCCGTGCCGCCGAACGGGAAGTTCTGCAGGGCGGTCCCGCCGCCGACCAGGCCGATGAACAGGTTCGGCAGGATCGAGATGACGCCCAGGTAGAGCGCGCCGGCGAGGGTGATGCGGCTGAGGATGAAGTCCAGGTATTCGGCGGTCGGCTTGCCCGGGCGGATACCGGGCACGAAGCCGCCGTACTTCTTCATGTTGTCGGCCACCTCGGTGGGGTTGAAGGTGATCGACACGTAGAAGTAGGTGAAGAAGACGATCATCAGGAAGTACAGGATGATGTGCACATAGTCCGACTGCGAGATGACGTGCCGGTTGATCCACAGCACGACCTTGTTGGTGCTGTTCTGCCCGGCGAAGGAGATCGCCAGCTGCGGCAGGTAGAGCAGCGACGATGCGAAGATGACCGGGATGACGCCGGCCTGGTTGACCTTCAGCGGTATGTACGTCGAGGTCCCGCCGTACATGCGGCGGCCGATCATCCGCTTCGCGTATTGCACCGGGACGCGGCGCTGGGCCTGCTCGAGGAAGACGACGAAGGCGATGACGAGGAGGCCGACGCCGAGGATCACGGCGAAGGTGTACTTGTTCTTCTGCCAGATCTGGAAGCCCTCGTTGGGCAGGCGCGCCGCGATCGAGGTGAAGATTATGACCGACATACCGTTGCCGACGCCACGGTCGGTGATCAGCTCGCCCAGCCACATGATGACGCCGGTGCCGGCGGTCATGGTGATCACCAGGACGGTCAGGGTCAGCCACATCGGCACACCCTCCGCGCTGGTGTCCGGGATGATCGGGAACTGCGCCTGGTCGCAGGCGCCGTTGAACAGGCGGCCCGAGCGGGCCAGCGCGACGAACGCCGAGGACTGCAGGATGGCCAGGCCCAGCGTCAGGTAGCGGGTGTACTGCGTGATCTTCGCCTGCCCGGACTGGCCTTCCTTGCGCAACTGCTCGAGGCGCGGGATGACGACGGTCAGCAGCTGCAGGATGATGCTCGCGGTGATGTAGGGCATGATGCCCAGCGCGAAGACCGAAAGCTGCAGCAGCGCGCCCCCGGAGAACAGGTTCAGCAGCGTGAAGACACCGCTCTGATCGCTGTTGTTGACGGCATCGAGACACTTCTGCACGTTGCCGTAGGAGACGCCCGGACTGGGCATCGTGGCACCGAGCCGATACAGCGCGATGATGAACAGTGTGAAGAGCAGCTTCTTGCGCAGGTCAGGCGTTCGAAACGCACTGAGAAAGGCGGAGAGCAACTTCTTCCTCCTGCGCGAGGCGGCCAGGCGGCCGAGAGCGGTGTGGGTTCATGGGTGTATCCAACGCGGGTGATGCGCTGCGGAACGGACTCTAACAGTACGCTCGGGACAGATCACGCCCTGGCGATCCCGATAGGGTCATTTGCACATGTGCGCCCACCGGTTCTGCCCGAAAGCAGTCTCGGTGGGCGCCACATGATGGTGCGTCTATGCGGCGCCGAGCACCGTCGCCGAGCCGCCGGCCGCCTCGATCTTCTCACGGGCGGACCCGCTGAAAGCGTGCGCCGTGACCTGCAGCTTCACGCCGCCCAGCTCGCCCGTGCCGAGGATCTTGACCGGCTCGTTCTTGTTGGCGGCGCCGGACTGGACCAGCTCGGGCAGGCCGACGGTGCCGCCCTGCGGAAAGAGCTCCGCGAGACGGTCCAGGTTGACCACCTGGAAGACGACCTTGTTGCGGTTACGGAAACCCTTCATCTTCGGCAGGCGCATGTGGAGGGGCATCTGCCCGCCCTCGAACGACGCCGGGATGTTCTTGCGGGCCTTGGAGCCCTTCGTGCCGCGGCCGGCCGACTTGCCCTTCGAGCCCTCACCGCGACCCACCCGGGTCTTCGCGGTCTTGGCCCCCGGCGCCGGGCGCAAATGGTGAATCTTGATCGTCATGGAACTACTCCACCTCTTCGACCTGGACGAGGTGCGTCACGGTGTGGATCATGCCGCGGATCTCCGGGCGATCCTCCTTGACGACCACGTCGCGAATCCGCTTGAGGCCGAGCGACCGCAGGGTTTCCCGCTGGTTCTGCTTCGACCCGATCCCGGACCGGACCTGGGTGACCTTGAGCCGAGCCATCTACGCCCCCGCTCCGGCACGCGCGGCGAGCATCGCCGCCGGCGCGACATCTTCCACCGGCAGACCACGGCGCAGCGCGACCGCCTCCGGCGACTCGAGCTTCTTCAGCGCCGCCACTGTGGCGTGCACGATGTTGATCGCGTTGGAAGAGCCGAGGCTCTTCGACAGCACGTCGTGGATGCCGGCGCACTCCAGCACGGCGCGCACCGGGCCACCGGCGATGACGCCCGTACCGGCACTCGCCGGCTTGAGCAGCACCACGCCGGCCGCGTCCGAGCCCGTCACCGGGTGCGGGATCGACTGCGCGATCCGCGGCACCTTGAAGAAGTGCTTCTTGGCCTCCTCGACGCCCTTGGCGATCGCCGCGGGCACCTCCTTGGCCTTGCCGTAGCCGACGCCCACCGTGCCGTCGCCGTCGCCGACGATGACCAGTGCGGTGAAGCTGAACCGGCGACCGCCCTTCACGACCTTGGCGACACGGTTGATCGCGACGACCCGCTCGAGGTGCGGCGTCTTCTCGGCGGGCGCGTTGCCGCGGCCGCCACCTTCGCGCCGGTTGTCGCGACGGTTACCACCCTCGGTGCCACCGGACCCGCCGCCCCTGCGCTGTTGACCAGGCATGAATTCATCCCCTCCTGGGATACAGCCGTTAGAAACTGAGTCCGGCTTCGCGGGCGGCGTCCGCCAGCGCCGCGATGCGGCCGGCGTAACGGTTGCCACCACGGTCGAAGACGACCTTGTCGATGCCCGCGGCCTTGGCCCGGTCGGCGAGCAGCGCGCCCACCCGGCGGGCGATGGCGCTCTTGTCGCCCTCCGCACCCCGGATGGTGGTGTCCATCGACGACGCCGAGGCCAGCGTGTGGCCCTTGAGGTCGTCGACGATCTGCGCGCCGATGTGCCGCAACGAGCGGGTGACCACCAGGCGCGGACGCTCGGCGGTGCCACTGACGTTCTTGCGGATGCGGAAGTGCCGGCGCGCGCGCCCGACGCGGCGCGTCGCGGCGTTGCCGCCGGAGCTGCGGCGCTTGAGCAACGTGGCGCTCACTTCTTGCCTGCCTTTCCGGCCTTACGGCGAATGACCTCGCCTTGGTAACGCACGCCCTTGCCCTTGTAGGGCTCCGGCGGACGGATCTTTCGGATGTTGGCGGCCACCTCGCCGACCTGCTGCTTGTCGATCCCGGCGATGTGGAAGAGCGTCGGGCGCTCGACCGTGAAGGTGATCCCGGTGGGCGGGGTCACCACGACCGGGTGCGAGAAGCCGAGCGCGAACTCGAGGTCCGAGCCCTTGGCCACCACCCGGTAGCCGGTACCCGAGATCTCCAGGCTCTTACGGTAGCCGTCGGTCACCCCGACGACCATGTTGTTGATCAGCGTCCGCGACAGGCCGTGCAGTTCCTTCGCCTTGCGCTCGTCGTTCGGGCGCAGAACGCTGTACGTGCCGTCGTCGCCGAGCTCGATCGTGATCGGCTCCGGGAGCGTGTGGGACAGCTGGCCCTTGGGGCCCTTGACGGTGACCGTCGGGCCGTCGACCTTCAGATCGACGCCCGAGGGAACCGTGATCGGCTTACGTCCGATGCGTGACATTTAGACCTTCCTCACCAGACGTAGGCGAGGACTTCCCCGCCCACCCCTCGCTTGCGGGCCTGCCGGTCGGTGAGCAGCCCCTGTGACGTGGAGATGATCGCCACGCCCAGGCCGCCGAGCACGCGCGGCATCTCGGCCGACTTCGCGTAGACGCGAAGGCCGGGCTTGGAGACGCGGCGGATGCCGGCCAGGCTGCGCTCCCGGTTCTGGCCGTACTTGAGCTCGACGATCAGCGTCCGGCCGACGCGACCCTCTTCGGGCTCCTGCACCTGCCAGGCGGAGACGTAGCCCTCGGACTTGAGGACCTCGGCGATATTCGCCTTGATCTTCGAGTAGGGCATCAACACCCGGTCGTGGTACGCCTGGTTGGCGTTGCGCAGACGGGTCAGCATGTCTGCGATCGGGTCGGTCATGGTCATAGGTCTATTTGCCTTTCTCGCCGCGGTTCCACGTCTCCTCGACGGGCCTACAGCGAAGGAGGGTTACCAGGAAGCCTTGGCCACGCCGGGCAGTTCGCCCCGGTGCGCCATGTCGCGGATGCAGATGCGGCACAGGCCGAACTTGCGGTAGACCGCCTTCGGCCGCCCGCAGCGCTGGCAGCGGGTGTACGCGCGCACCGCGAACTTCGGCTTTTTGGCGGCCTTGAGGATGAGCGCCTTCTTCGCCATTGCTCAGTTCTCCTTGAACGGGAAGCCGAGGAGCTTGAGCAGCGCCCGGCCCTCGTCGTCGGTCTTGGCGGTGGTGACCACCGTGATGTCCATGCCCCGCGACCGGTCGATGCGATCCTGGTCGATCTCGTGGAACACCGTCTGCTCGGTCAGGCCGAACGTGTAGTTGCCGTTGCCGTCGAGCTTGCGCCCGTCCAGACCCCGGAAGTCGCGGATACGCGGCAGCGCGATCGACAGCAGCCGGTCGAGGAACTCCCACATGCGGTCGTTGCGCAGCGTCACCTTGGCACCGATCGGCATGCCCTCGCGCAGCTTGAACTGGGCGATGGACTTGGTCGCGCGGCGCACCTGCGGCTTCTGGCCGGTGATGGTGGCCAGGTCGCGAACCGCGCCATCGATCAGCTTGGCGTCGCGGGCGGCCTCGCCGACACCCATGTTGACGACGACCTTGACGACGCCCGGGATCTGCATCACGTTGTCGTACTTGAACTGCTCGCGCAGCTGGCCCACGATCTCGTCGCGGTACCGCTGCTTGAGTCGCGGCAGTACCTTCTCAACCGTCGTCATCACAGATCCTTACCGGTGCGGCGCGAGATGCGAACCTTCACGCCGTTGTCGTCGGTGCGGAAGCCGACGCGGGTCGGCTTGCCGTCGGAGTCGATCACCATCACGTTGCTCACGTGGATGGCCGCTTCCTGCGTCACGATGCCGCCGGTCTTCGCGCCCCGCTGGGTGGTGCGGATCCGGGTGTGCTTCTTGACCCGGTTGATGCCCTCGACGATCACCTTGTCGACGCGCGGCAGCGCGCTGAGCACGCGACCCTTCGCGCCCTTGTCCTTGCCGGCGATGACGAGGACCATGTCGCCCTTCTTCACCTTCATGGTCTACAACACCTCCGGTGCGAGCGAAATGATCTTCATAAACCGCTTGTCACGCAGTTCCCGGCCGACCGGGCCGAAGATGCGGGTACCGCGCGGGTCCCCGCCGTCCTTGATGATCACCGCGGCGTTCTCGTCGAACTTGATGTACGAGCCGTCCGGCCGGCGCTTCTCCTTGGCGGTACGGACGATGACGGCCTTGACCACGTCGCCCTTCTTCACCCCGGCGCCGGGGATGGCGTCCTTCACCGTTGCCACGATGACGTCACCGATGCTCGCGTAGCGCCGACCCGAACCACCGAGAACGCGGATGCACAGAATTTCGCGGGCACCCGTGTTGTCGGCGACTCTAAGTCGCGACTCCTGCTGAATCACGTCTATCTCCTCATGTCTGCCAGTTCTCCGCGATCACATCTGCGTGCTCACGCGGAGCTTGGCGGAACGGCCGGCCTACTTGGCCTTTTCGAGAATCTCCACTACCCGCCAGCGCTTCGTCGCCGACAGCGGCCGGGTCTCCATGAGCAGGACCCGGTCACCGATGCCGCACGCGTTCTGCTCGTCGTGCGCCTTCAGCTTGTTGGTCCGGCGCATGACCTTGCCGTACAGCGGGTGCTTGACCTGGTCCTCGACCGCCACGACGACGGTCTTGTTCATCTTGTCGCTCACCACCAGGCCCTCACGGACCTTGCGGCGACCGCGCGTGCCCTGCTCGGTGTCCTGCTCGGTGCTCTGTTCACTCATCTTTATGCCACCTCAGCCACTGCGTCGGGCGCGGCCGAAAGACCCAGCTCGCGCTCGCGCATGATCGTGTAGATCCGGGCGATCTCGCGGCGGATGACCTGCAGACGCCCGTGGCTGTCCAACTGACCCGTCGCGGCCTGCACGCGGAGATTGAACAGCTCTGCCTTGGCCTCCCGAAGCTTTTCCACGAGGGCCTCGTCGGCCAGCTCGCGTAGCTCGGTTGGCGTGATGCCCTGGGCCATCAGACCTCAGCCCCTTCACGCTTGACGATCCGGCACTTCATCGGAAGCTTGTGGATCGCGCGGCGCATTGCCTCGCGGGCGATCGCCTCGTTCGGGAACGACATCTCGAAGAGGATCCGGCCCGGCTTGATGTTGGCCACCCACCACTCCGGTGAGCCCTTGCCGGAACCCATGCGGGTCTCGGCCGGCTTCTTGGTCAGTGAGCGGTCCGGGAAGATCGTGATCCACACCTTGCCACCACGGCGGATGTGCCGGGTCATGGCAATACGTGCGGCCTCGATCTGACGGTTGGTCACGTAGGCCGGTTCGAGCGCCTGAATGCCGAACTCGCCGAAGACCACGCGGGTGCCGCCCTTCGCCGGACCGTGGCGGTCCGGGTGGTGCGGCTTGCGGAAGCCCTTCGGGGGCTTTCGCGGCATCAGCATTGTTCAGCCCTCCTGCTGCGTCTCTGCTGCGGCGGGCGCCTCAGCTGTGGTGCTCGCCGTCGCGGGAACCTCGGCGGGGGCGGCATCGCCCGTCGCCATTTCCGCGGCCGCGGCACGACCCGCCTCGGTGCCGCCGGCGGTCGTCCCGGAGGAGCCGGACCGTCCGCGCCGCGGCCGCTCGGGCCGGTCGGGACGCTCACGGCGGCCACGCGGGGCGGCCGTCTCGGCCGGCGCCTCGCGGCCCGGCACGGCGTCACCCTTGTAGATCCAGACCTTCACGCCGATGCGGCCGAAGGTCGTACGAGCCTCGAAGAAGCCGTACTCGATGTTGGCCCGCAGCGTGTGCAGCGGCACCCGGCCCTCGCGGTAGAACTCGGTGCGGCTCATCTCCGCGCCGCCGAGACGGCCGGAGACCTGCACCCGGATCCCCCGCACGAGCGGGTTCTTCATCGCCGACTGCATGGCCTTGCGCATCGCGCGCCGGAAGCTGACCCGGCTCGACAGCTGCTCGGCCACGCCCTGCGCGACGAGTTGCGCGTCGGACTCGGGGCTCTTCACCTCGATGATGTTGAGCTGCACCTGCTTGCCGGTCAGCTTCTCCAGCTCGCCGCGGATGCGGTCGGCCTCGGCACCCTTGCGGCCGATGACGATGCCCGGGCGGGCCGTGTGGATGTCCACGCGGACGCGGTCGCGGGTGCGCTCGATGTCGACCTTGGCGATGCCGGCACGCTCGAGACCCTTGGACATCATCCGGCGGATCTTGACGTCCTCGGCGATGTAGTCCTTGTAGAGCTTGTCCGCGTACCAGCGGGACTTCCAGTCGGTGCTGATGCCGAGCCGGAACCCGTGCGGGTGAACCTTCTGACCCATTACTCGGTCTCCTCCTCGGCGCGGTCAGCCTTGGCCGCTGGCGCCTTCTTCGCCGCCTTCTTGGCCGGCGCCTTTTTCGCTGCCGCCTTCTTCGCTGCCGCCTTCTTGGCCGGCGTGGGTGTGTCCTCGGTGCCTTCGGCCGACTCGGCCGCGCTCGCCGCCTTGGCGGCCTTGGTCGCCTTGGTCACGGTGGCCTTCGCCGCCCGCGCCTTCGCCACCGACACGCTCTCCACCACGACGGTGATGTGGCAGGTGCGCTTCCGGATGCGGTACGCGCGACCCTGCGCCCGCGGCCGGAACCGCTTGAGCGTCGGGCCTTCGTCGACGTATGCCTCGGCGACGAGGAGCGAGTCCCCGTCGAGGCGCTCGTTGTTCTCGGCGTTGGCGATGGCGCTGGCGAGCACCTTGTAGACCGGCTCGCTGGCCGCTTGGGGTGCGAACTGGAGCACCGTAAGGGCCTCCTTCGCGGGCAGACCGCGAACAAGGTTGATCACACGGCGCGCCTTCATCGGCGACACGCGCACGTGACGCGCGATCGCCCGGGCACCGGGCAGCGCCACCGCGTCGCTCTTCGTTGGCATCGGGAAATCCCCTTGAATTCTCTGAATTGGGCTGCCTTAGCGGCGGCGGCTCTTCCGGTCGTCCTTTTCGTGACCCTTGAACGTCCGGGTCAGCGCGAACTCGCCGAGCTTGTGCCCGACCATCGACTCGGTCACGAAGACGGGCACGTGCTTACGCCCGTCGTGCACGGCGATCGTGTGCCCGAGCATCTCGGGAATGATCGTCGAGCGCCGCGACCAGGTCTTGATGACGTTCTTCGAGTTCTTGGCGTTCTGGACTTCCACCTTCTTGAGCAGGTGGTCGTCGACGAACGGGCCCTTCTTCAGGCTGCGTGGCATCTGTAATAACTCCCTTAGCCGCGCTTCCGGGTGGCATAGCGCCGGCGGACGATGAGGCGGTCACTCGGCTGACCCTTGCGCCGCGTGCGGCCCTCGGGCTTGCCCTTCGGGTTGACCGGGTGGCGACCACCGGAGGTCTTGCCCTCACCACCACCGTGCGGGTGGTCGATCGGGTTCATCGCGACACCACGGACGGTCGGGCGCTTGCCCTTCCACCGCATGCGGCCGGCCTTGCCCCAGTTGATGTTCGACTGATCGGCGTTGCCGATCTCGCCGACGGTCGCACGGCAGTGCACGTCGACCCGGCGGATCTCGCCGGAGGGCATGCGCAGCGTCGCGTACTGGCCTTCACGGCCGAGCAGCTGGACGCCGACGCCGGCCGAGCGGGCCAGCTTGGCGCCGCCACCGGGCCGCAGCTCCACGCAGTGGATCGTCGTACCGACCGGGATGTTGCGCAGCGGCAGGTTGTTGCCCGGCTTGATGTCCGAACCCGGCCCCGCCTCGACCCGGTCGCCCTGCTTGAGGTCCTTCGGCGCGATGATGTAGCGCTTCTCGCCGTCGGCGTAGTGCAGCAGTGCGATGCGGGCGGTGCGGTTGGGGTCGTACTCGATGTGCGCGACCTTCGCC
Source organism: uncultured Actinomycetota bacterium (assembly GCA_963816625.1). Taxonomy (GTDB): domain Bacteria; phylum Actinomycetota; class Actinomycetes; order Mycobacteriales; family Micromonosporaceae; genus Dactylosporangium. The sequence continues at coordinate 665,085 of CAWFLC010000001.1, forward strand.
GGCACGCCGTCCTTGTCGTTGCGCCGGAAGTCGATCACACGGTACTGCCGCTTGTGACCGCCGCCCTGGTGGCGGGTCGTGATCCGGCCGTGCACGTTGCGGCCGCCGTTGCCGGGCAGCGGCTGGAGCAGCGACTTCTCCGGCGTCGATCGGGTGATCTCGGCGAAGTCGGCGACGCTCGAGCCACGACGACCTGGTGTCGTCGGCTTGTATTTGCGGATAGCCATTGTTGTCTACACCCCTCAGCTGACCGGGCCGCCGAAGGCCTCGATCCGGTCACCGTCGGCGAGCTTCACCATCGCCCGCTTCGTGTTCTTGCGCTTGCCCCACCCGGTGCGAGTGCGCTTGCGCTTGCCCTCACGGTTGAGGGTGTTCACCGTCAGGACGCGGACGTTGAAGATCTGCTGGATTGCGATCTTGATCTCGGTCTTGTTCGCGTCCGGGTCGACCAGGAACGTGTACCAGTTGCGGTTGAGCTCGCTGTAGCTCTTCTCCGAGACCACCGGCTTGATGATCACGTCGCGCGGATCGGCGATCTTCGCCATGGCTTAGACCTCCTCGTCCGTGTCGTCGCTGGTGTCGTCAGCGGTGGTTTCGTCGGCGTCGACGCTGTCGTCCTCGTCCTCGGTCGCCGCGGTGACGTCCAGCGGGCCGCCGAGGAACTCGTCCAGCGCCGTCGCGGTGAAGATCACCTGGTCGGCGACCAGCACGTCGTACGTGTTGAGCTGGTCGGCGACCAGCAGGTGCACCGTCGGCTCGTTGCGCAGGCTCAGCCAGTTCGTCTCGTCGTCGCGCGGCAGCACCACGAGCACGCGCCGCGAATCGGTGAGATCGCGCAGGACCCTCAGCGCGCTCTTGGTCTTCGGCGTCTCGCCCTCGATGAAGGTCTCCACGACGTGGATGCGGCCCTCACGGGCCCGGTCGGAGAGCGCACCGCGCAGGGCGGCGGTCTTCATCTTCTTGTTCACCCGCTGGCTGTAGTCGCGCGGCACCGGGCCGTGCACGACGCCACCGCCGGTGAACTGGGGCGCGCGGATCGAGCCCTGACGGGCGCGGCCGGTGCCCTTCTGCTTGTAGGGCTTCCTGCCGCCGCCGGCGACCTCGCCGCGGGTCTTCACCTTGTGCGTACCCTGGCGCGCCGCGGCCAGCTGGGCCACCACGACCTGGTGCATCAACGGGATGTTGGCCTGCGCGTCGAAGATCTCGGCGGGCAGCTCGACGCTGCCGCTGCTCTCGCCTTCGAGGTTGCGGATGTCAACGGCGGTCACTTGCCCGCACCTGCCTTCGGGTCACTCTTGGCCGCGGTGCGCAGCAGCACGAGGCTGCCCTTGGGGCCAGGCAGCGCACCCTTGACCAGGATGAGGTTCTGCTCCGGGTCGACCGCCTGCACCGTGAGGTTCTGCACGGTGTAGCGCACACCACCCATGCGGCCGGCCATGCGAACGCCCTTGAAGACGCGACCGGGGGTCGCGCAGGCGCCGATGGAACCGGGCGAGCGGTGCTTGCGCTCGACACCGTGGCTGGCGCGCAGGCCGTGGAATCCGTGGCGCTTCATGACGCCGGCGAAGCCCTTGCCCTTGGTCTTGCCGGTCACGTCGATGCGCTCGCCGGGGACGAACGTCTCGGCCGTGACTTCCTGGCCGAGCTCGTATTCGCTCGCGTCGGTGGTGCGCAGCTCGACGAGGTGCCGCCGGGGGGCGACGTCGGCCTTGGCGAAGTGCCCGGCCTCGGGCTTGTTGACCTTGCGGGGGTCGATCGCGCCGTACGCGAGCTGGACGGCCGAATAGCCGTCCTTGTCGGGGGTCCGCACCTGGGTCACGACGCACGGGCCGGCCTGCACCACGGTGACCGGGACAACGCGGTTGTTGTCCCAGACCTGGGTCATGCCGAGCTTGGCACCCAGAATGCCCTTGACTTGCCTGTCCATAAGTCCGGTCCCTACAGCTTGATCTCGATGTCGACGCCGGCCGGGAGGTCGAGCCGCATGAGCGAGTCAACCGTCTTCGGCGTCGGGTCGATGATGTCGATCAGACGCTTGTGCGTGCGCATCTCGAAGTGCTCGCGCGAGTCCTTGTACTTGTGCGGCGAGCGGATCACGCAGTAGCGGTTGATCTCGGTTGGCAGCGGCACCGGCCCAGCGACCTGTGCCCCGGTGCGGGTGACCGTCTCGACGATCTTCCGTGCCGAGGAGTCGACAACCTCATGGTCGTATGCCTTGAGCCGGATGCGGATCTTCTGTCCCGCCATGGTGGCTTCAGTTCCCTCTCTCATGCGGGCTTCACAGCCCCGCCTGACCCGAACGGGCGTCCCGCGAAGGGGTTAGTCGGTTTCGCCGACCCCCGCGGTCGGGCGTGTCGCGGCCTCGAGCCTGGCTCCGCCACCGGTTTCGTCGTGGAGTCTTGCCCCAGGGCGTGTCACGCCCAATTCGCAGAAGCGACATGCTGTCGCGCAAGGGCGGTCGAGACCATCAACCTGAGCAGTCTCGACCGCCCTGCGACGCAACCCTCTCATTATGCCGTACGACCCCGCGTATCGCGAAATCGAGCGACAGAGTGAAGGGTCTATCTACTTGAGGATCTTCGTCACGCGGCCGGCGCCAACGGTGCGGCCACCCTCGCGAATCGCGAAGCGGAGGTTCTCCTCCATCGCGATCGGCTGGATGAGCTGAACCGTCATCGAGGTGTTGTCACCCGGCATCACCATTTCGGTGCCCTCGGGCAGCGTCACCACGCCGGTCACGTCCGTGGTACGGAAGTAGAACTGCGGCCGGTAGTTCTGGAAGAACGGGGTGTGCCGGCCACCCTCCTCCTTGGAGAGGATGTAGACCGTCGCCTCGAACTCCGTGTGCGGGGTGTTCGAACCCGGCTTCACCACGACCATGCCGCGCTCGACGTCCTCGCGCTTGACCCCACGAAGCAGCAGGCCGACGTTCTCACCGGCACGCGCCTCGTCGAGGATCTTGCGGAACATCTCGATGCCGGTGCAGGTGGTCTTGATCGACTTCGGCTTGATGCCGACGATCTCGACCTCCTCGTTGGGCTTGAGCACGCCACGCTCGCAACGGCCGGTGACGACCGTGCCGCGACCGGTGATCGTGAAGACGTCCTCGACGGGCATGAGGAACGGCTTGTCGATCTCACGCTCGGGCTGCGGGATCGCGGTGTCGACCGCGTCCATCAGCTCCATGAGCGCGTCGGCCCACTTGTCGTCGCCCTCGAGCGCCCGGAGCGCGAGACACGCGAACGACCGGCGCGTCGTCGCCCGGGAACTCCTGGCTCGACAGCAGCTCACGGACCTCGAGCTCGACGAGCTCGAGGAGTTCCTCGTCGTCGACCATGTCGCTCTTGTTGAGCGCCACGACGATGTAGGGCACGCCGACCTGGCGAGCGAGCAGTACGTGCTCACGCGTCTGCGGCATCGGGCCGTCGGTCGCCGCCACCACCAGGATCGCGCCGTCCATCTGCGCGGCACCGGTGATCATGTTCTTGATGTAGTCGGCGTGACCCGGGCAGTCCACGTGGGCGTAGTGCCGCTTGTCGGTCTGGTACTCGACGTGTGCGATCGAGATCGTGATGCCACGGGCCTTCTCCTCGGGCGCCTTGTCGATCTCGTCGAACGGCGTGTAAGGGTTCAGGTCCGGCATCTTGTCGTGCAGCACCTTGGTAATGGCGGCCGTAAGCGTCGTCTTACCGTGGTCGATGTGACCGATGGTGCCGATGTTGACGTGCGGCTTAGTCCGCTGGAACTTCGCCTTCGCCACTGGTGTCCTCCTGTGGACTTCTTGGTTCGCGGTCCGCAGAGCTTTGACACTCCACGGACCCTGTCGACTTGGGTCTGGCGGCCGGAGGCCTCAGGCCCGCAATACAGTCCGGGCTACTCGCCCGTCGCCTTCGCGATGATCTCCTTCGCGACGTTCTGCGGAACTTCGGCGTAGGAGTCGAACTGCATCGTGTAGCTCGCCCGGCCCTGGGTCTTCGACCGCAGGTCGCCGACGTAGCCGAACATCTCCGACAACGGCACCGTGGCCCGGACGACACGGCCGCCGCCGCGCTCCTCCATGGCCTGGATGGTGCCGCGCCGTGAGTTGAGGTCGCCGATGACGTCGCCCATGTTCTCTTCCGGGGTGACGACCTCGACGGCCATCATCGGCTCGAGGAGCACGGGATTGGCCTTGCGGGCCGCCTCCTTGAGCACCATCGAACCGGCGATCTTGAACGCCATCTCGGACGAGTCGACCTCGTGGTACTGACCGTCCAACAGCGTCAACTTCACGCCGACCAGCGGGTAGCCCGCCAGCACGCCGTACTGCATCGCGTCCTGGGCGCCGGCGTCGACCGAGGGGATGAACTCCCGCGGGATGCGACCGCCGGAGACCGCATTGGCGAACTCGTAGGTCGGGCCATCGGTCTCGAGCGGCAACGGCTCGAGCTTGACGATGACGCGCGCGTACTGGCCGGAGCCACCCGTCTGCTTCTTGTGGGTGTATTCGGCCTTCTCGACCGTGTGCTTGATCGTCTCGCGGTAGGCGACCTGCGGCTTGCCGATGTTGGCCTCGACGTTGAACTCCCGCCGCATGCGGTCGACCAGGATGTCCAGGTGCAACTCGCCCATGCCGGCGATGATCGTCTGCCCGGTCTCCTCGTCGTTCTTGACGCGGAAGGTCGGGTCCTCTTCGGCCAGCCGCTGGATGGCGGTGCCCAGCTTCTCCTGGTCGGACTTGGTCTTCGGCTCGATCGCGACCTGGATGACCGGCTCCGGGAACGTCATCGACTCGAGAATCACCGGGTGCTGCGGGTCGCAGAGCGTGTCGCCGGTGGTGGTCTGCTTGAGACCCTGCACCGCGATGATGTCACCCGCCTGAGCGAGTGGGCGCTCCTCACGCTTGTTCGCATGCATCTGGTAGATCTTGCCGATGCGCTCCTTGCGGTCCTTGGTGGAGTTGATCACCTGGGACCCGGCGTCGAGCTTGCCCGAGTAGACCCGGACGTAGGTCAGCTTGCCGAGGTGCTTGTCGGTCTGGATCTTGAAGGCCAGACCGGCGAACGGCTCGTCGACCGACGGCATGCGCCGAAGCGGCGTCTCGCCGTCGGTGGCGACGCCCTCGATGGCCGGAACGTCGAGCGGCGACGGGAGGTAGTCCACGACGGCGTCGAGCATGGGCTGCACGCCCTTGTTCTTGAACGCCGAGCCGCAGACGACCGGGTTGAGCTTGCCGGCGATGGTCGCCCGGCGGATCGCGCCCTTCAGCTCCTCGACCGAGAGCTCCTCACCGTCGAGGTACTTGACGAGAATGTCGTCGTCGACCTCGGACAGCGTCTCCAGCAGCTGCTCCCGGTAGAGCTCGGCCTGCTCGCGCAGGTCGGCCGGGATCTCCTCGATCGCGTAGTCCTCGCCCTTCTGAGTCTCGCCGCGCCAGGTCAGCGCGCGCATGCCCAGAAGGTCGATGACGCCGATGTGGTCGTGCTCGAGGCCGATCGGGATCTGCAGCATCAGCGGGGTGGCGTTGAGCCGGTCACGCATCATCTGCACGCAGCGGAAGTAGTCGGCGCCGGTGCGGTCCAGCTTGTTGACGAAACACATGCGGGGGACGTTGTACTTGTCGGCCTGCCGCCACACGTTCTCGGTCTGCGGCTCAACGCCGGCGACGCCGTCGTAGACCGCGACCGCGCCGTCGAGCACGCGCAAAGAACGCTCCACCTCAACGGTGAAGTCGACGTGACCGGGCGTGTCGATGATCTGGATCGTGTGCCCGTTCCACTCGCACTTCGTCGCGGCCGACGTGATGGTGATGCCGCGCTCCTGTTCCTGCTCCATCCAGTCCATGACGGCGGCACCGTCGTGGACCTCACCGATCTTGTACGTGATGCCGGTGTAGAACAGGATGCGCTCGGTCGTCGTCGTCTTGCCGGCATCGATGTGAGCCATGATGCCGATATTGCGTACTTTGGCGAGGGCGGCGTCTGCGGCTGCCACTTCGAATCCCTACTTCTGTTTCTCGTCGGAACCGCTGGAGCTGGGTCTTACCAGCGGTAGTGCGCGAAGGCCTTGTTGGACTCCGCCATCTTGTGCGTGTCTTCCCGACGCTTGACCGAGGCGCCAAGACCGTTGCTGGCGTCGAGCAGTTCGTTCATCAGCCGCTCGATCATGGTCTTCTCGCGACGGGCACGGGAGTAGGTCACCAGCCACCGCAGGCCGAGCGTGGTCTGCCGCGGCGGGCGGACCTCGACGGGCACCTGGTAGGTCGCGCCACCGACACGGCGGCTGCGCACCTCGAGGGTGGGCTTCACGTTGTCCATCGCACGCTTGAGCGTCACCACGGGATCGGTGCCGGTCTTCTCACGGCAGCCCTCAAGCGCGTTATATACAACACGCTCGGCCAGCTGACGCTTCCCACGCAGCAGGATCTTGTTGATCAGCTGGGTGACGAGCGGTGAGTTGTAGACCGGGTCGGCCATGAGCGGCCGGCGCGGCGCGGGGCCCTTGCGCGGCATGTCAGCTCTTCTCCTTCTTCGCGCCGTAACGGCTGCGAGCCTGCTTGCGGTTGCGCACGCCCTGCGTGTCCAGCGAGCCGCGAATGATCTTGTATCGAACGCCGGGGAGGTCCTTCACACGGCCACCACGCACGAGCACGATCGAGTGCTCCTGCAGGTTGTGTCCGACACCCGGGATGTAGGCGGTCACCTCGATGCCGTTGCTGAGCCGGACGCGGGCCACCTTGCGCAGCGCCGAGTTGGGCTTCTTCGGGGTGGTTGTGTAGACGCGCGTGCAGACGCCCCGCCGCTGCGGGCTGCCCTTGAGCGCAGGCGTCTTCGTCTTGCTCAGCTTCGCCTGCCGGCCCTTGCGGACCAGCTGCTGGATCGTAGGCACCGGGCCTGTCTCCCTTCGGCCTCGCGGCCGCACTGTCTATCGCTAACTGCTCTACGTCGTCGCCCGTGCGGGCCACCCCCGCACCCGCGGTCGGGCGTGTCGCCCGGCGCGCGGAAGCCGACTCGAAAGTCCAACCGGCTTTGCGGTAACCCTCACCAGCCTTCGATCGGCGGTGTGGACGCACGCACGAGTCGCCCAGCAAAGCCGGGCACGAGGGGAAAGACTACCCACCCACTCGGCGCAGGTCAAAACGGAGGCCCCACGACGGTGAATAGACGGTCTTCCCGTCAAGAGTACCCGTTCGCTCGGGAAACGTCCCCAAGACCCTCTTCGCCGGGCGGTTTAGCGGACCGAGAGCACGGCCAGCAGGAAGAACAGCACCGTCAGGCCGATCCCGGAGCCACCGCAACTGATCCCGGCGATCGCCATCCCGCGTCCGGACTCTGTGCCGCCGGACCGGCGGATGTTGCGCAGCGCGTGAACCCCGATGAAGATCGCGCCGGCCCCGATGAACGCGGAGAGCAGCGCAAACGCGCCGGACACGGTCGGGCCCCAGCCGCTCTCGGCGCCGGCGACGCCGAAGCAGCCCACCGCGAGCGCGACCAGGATCGAGCCGATCCCGGCGACCAGGCTGGTGATCGCCTGCCCGCTCCGGGTCGGCGGTATCGCCGGGTAGGCCACCCCGAACGGGGTGCCCTCGATCGCATCGACCCGGACCGCCCCACCGCTCGGCTGAGCCGGCCGCGGGCCGTAGCCCGGCTGACCGCCGGCGACCGGCGGCCGCGCGTAGCCGCGGCCCGTAGCCGGGTGGCGGCCCGTAGCCGGGTGGCGGCCCGTAGCCGGGTGGCGGCCCGTAGCCGGGTGGCGGCCCGTAGCCGGGTGGCGCGCCATAGCCGGGCGCCGGATAGCCGGGGCCGCCGCCGTACGGAGGCGGCCCGCTCTGCCCGTAGCCGGGCTGATTCGCGTGCGACGGCAGCCCCGGCCCGGGCCTGACCTGCGCCGGCGGCGGAGACTGGTAGCCCGGCTGCTGCGGTGGACCTTGGTAGGCGCCGCCGTAGCCGTTGCTGGCCGGTGCCTCGAGCCGCGGCGGTTGCGGTCCATTGACCACCGGCTGCTCCCAGCCGGAGGCCGAACCGGGCGCCGAACTCGGCGCGCCGCCGGCCCAACCGGCGCCCGAACCAGGCGCCGCCGGCGCCGACCAGGGCGACGAGTCGGACGCAGAGCCGGGCGCCGACCACGGGGTCGAGCCAGGTACTGAACCAGGTACCGAACCGGGCGTCGAACCGGGCACCGCCCAGCCCGACGGCGAGGACTGCACCGGCGGTGCCGGCTGCCCCGGCCCGGATGCAGCCGGCTCCCCGAACTGCGGCGGCTCCCCGAACTGCGGCGGCGGCCCGAACTGCGCGGGCGGGCTGGGCTGGGCGGGGGGCTCGCGTCCGGGGCCGCCCGGCTCGGCGGGTTGGGCAGGCTGTGCCGGCTGGACCGGTGGTTCGGGCACGGCGCGGTCGGCCGGATCCTCGCTCACCTGGTGCCCCTTCGACTGCCGATGTTCATCGTCGTCGATCAGTTTACGGTCGGTGCGAAGTCGGTTCCCCGCGACCTTGCGTAGTGGAACAGGCCCATGATGGTCACCGCGATCAGCGAGGCTATCGCCAGCACGATGCCGGCCCAGGCCAGCCGGATGCCGTTGCGCATCCGGCGCCCGCCGAGCAGGAAGCCGTCGGCGGCGACCAGGTCACGCTGCGTCTCACGGGCCATCAGCAGCGCGAGGGCGGCCGGTATGACGCCGCCGATGATCGGCCCGGTCACCAGCGCCAGCACACCCAGCCCGAGGATCGCGCTGGCCTTGCTCGACCGCACGGGGTCCGGATCGAGCGGATGCCGCGCGTCGCCAGCGAATGTCACCCCTCGACCTTAGCCAACTACGGAGGAGGCTTGGGAACGCGGACCCATTTGGCCGGCCAGCAAGATCAAAGGTGCGAAGTTGGCGATCTGGAGGCCGAGAATCGCCAACCTGGCACCTTTGATCTTGAGCACGGGCTGGGGAGACGAGCCGGGCTTGGGAACGCGGACGCCGGGATTCCTGGCGGGAGCGACGGTCGCGCCCACGACGGACCCGAGCCATCGGAAAAAGAAAGAACGCGCCGGGCGAACCATTGGTCCGCCCGGCGCGTTCGTCGGTGCTCGGGTGCCTACCGGAACGATCCGAGATCGAAGTCGTCCAGCGGCACAGCCTGCCCGCTGGCCGGCCCGAAGCCGTAGTCGGCCTCCGGGTATCCGGTCATCGAGTAGACCTTGGCCTTCGCCTCCTCGGTCGGCTCGACCCGGATGTTGCGGTACTTGCTGATGCCCGTACCGGCCGGGATGAGCTTGCCGATGATGACGTTCTCCTTCAGACCGATCAGCGAATCGCTGCGCGCGTGGATCGCCGCGTCGGTCAGTACCCGGGTCGTCTCCTGGAACGAGGCCGCGGACAGCCACGACTCCGTTGCCAGCGACGCCTTGGTGATGCCCATCAGGACCGGACGTCCGGCCGCCGGCTCGCCGCCTTCGGCGACGACTCGGCGGTTCTCCGCCTCGAACAGCGCCCGGTCGACCAGCACGCCGGGCAGGAACTCGGTCGAGCCGGAGTCGATGACCGTGACCCGCTTGAGCATCTGCCGGATGATGATCTCGATGTGCTTGTCGTGGATGAGCACACCCTGCGAGCGGTAGACCTCCTGGACCTCCTGGGTCAGGTGGACCTGGACCGCCCGCGGGCCGAGGATCCGCAGCAACTCGTGCGGGTCGATGGTGCCCTCGGTGAGCTTCTCGCCGACCTCGACGTGGCCGCCGTCCTGGACCCGCAGGCGGACCCGCTTCGACAGCTTGTCGTGGACGATCTCCTCGCTGCCGTCGTCCGGCACGATGATGATCTTCCGCATGCGCTCGCCGTCTTCGATCCGGACGCGACCGGGCGTGTCGGCGATGGGCGCCTTGCCCTTGGGCACGCGGGCCTCGAAGATCTCCTGCACACGCGGCAGACCCTGGGTGATGTCCTCACCCGCGACACCGCCGGTGTGGAAGGTACGCATCGTCAGCTGCGTGCCCGGCTCACCGATGGACTGGGCGGCGATGATGCCGACCGCCTCGCCGACGTCGACCGTCTTGCCCGTCGGCAGCGAACGGCCGTAGCAGGCCGCGCAGACGCCGAGCTTCGACTCGCAGGTCAGGACGCTGCGGACGCGGACGTTCTCGACACCGGCGGCGACCATGAGGTCGACGACGATCGAGTTGATGTCCGTGCCCCGCTCGGCGACGAGCTTGCCGTCGCTGTCGCGGATGTCGTCGGCCAGCGTGCGGGCGTGAACGCCCGTCTCGGCGTGCTGGTGCACGACGAGTTGCTCGCCTTCGAGCTCGCCCACCTGCATCGGGATGGCCCGATCGGTGCCGCAGTCCTCTTCGCGGATGATGACGTCCTGCGAGACGTCGACCAGACGCCGGGTCAGGTAACCCGAGTCGGCCGTACGCAGCGCCGTGTCGGCGAGACCCTTGCGGGCACCGTGGGTGGAGATGAAGTACTCCAGCACCGAGAGGCCCTCGCGGTAGCTCGCCTTGATCGGACGCGGGATGATCTCGCCCTTCGGGTTGGCCACCAGGCCACGGATCGCCGCGATCTGCCGGAGCTGGAGGAGGTTACCGCGGGCACCCGAGTTGATCATCTTCCACAGCGGGTTCTCGCGCGGCAGCGCCGCTTCCATCTCCTTGGCCACCTCGTTGGTCGCCTTGGTCCAGATCTCGATCAGCTCGCCGCGCCGCTCCTCGGCCGTCATCAGACCGCGCTGGTACTGCTTGTCGATCCGCTCGGCCTCCTTCTCGTAGCGCTCGAGGATCTCGCGCTTGCGAGGCGGCTGGACGACGTCCTCCATACCGATGGTGACGCCGGACCAGGTGGCCCAGTGGAAACCGGCCTCCTTGAGCGCGTCGAGGGTCGCCGCGAGGGCCACCTTCGGGAAGCGCTCGGCGAGGTCGTTGACGATCGCCGACAGCTGACCCTTGCGGATCTCGTAGTTGACGAAGCGGTACCCGACCGGAAGCGTCTCGTTGAAGAGCACGCGGCCGAGGGTCGTCTCGACGACGACCGGGTCGCCCGGCTTCCAGTCCTCGGGGGCCTCCCACGGCGCGGAGGTGTTGCCGTTGTCGACCCCGACGACGCCCTTGAGCCGGATCTTCACGGTCGCCTGCAGGTGCAGCTCGCCGTTGTCGTAGGCCATCCGCGCCTCGGCGTCCGAGCTGAACGCCCGGCCTTCGCCGCGCAGGTTGTCCTGCAGGTGCGTCAGGTGGTACAGGCCGATGACCATGTCCTGGGTGGGCATGGTGACCGGCTTGCCGTCGGCCGGCTTGAGGATGTTGTTGCTGGACAGCATCAGGATGCGCGCCTCGGCCTGCGCCTCGGCGGACAGCGGCACGTGCACCGCCATCTGGTCGCCGTCGAAGTCGGCGTTGAACGCGGTGCAGACCAGCGGGTGGATCTGGATGGCCTTGCCCTCGACCAGCTGCGGCTCGAATGCCTGGATGCCCAGCCGGTGCAGCGTCGGTGCGCGGTTGAGCAGCACCGGGTGCTCGGCGATGACCTCTTCCAGGACGTCCCACACGACCGGGCGCTGACGCTCGACCATGCGCTTGGCCGACTTGATGTTCTGCGCGTGGTTGAGATCGACCAGGCGCTTCATCACGAACGGCTTGAAGAGCTCCAGCGCCATCTGCTTGGGCAGACCGCACTGGTGCAGCTTCAGCTGCGGGCCGACCACGATGACCGAACGGCCGGAGTAGTCGACGCGCTTGCCGAGCAGGTTCTGGCGGAACCGGCCCTGCTTGCCCTTGAGCATGTCGGACAGCGACTTCAGCGGCCGGTTGCCCGGGCCGGTGACCGGACGGCCGCGGCGGCCGTTGTCGAACAGCGCGTCGACGGCCTCCTGCAGCATCCGCTTCTCGTTGTTGACGATGATCTCCGGGGCACCCAGGTCGATCAGGCGCTTGAGCCGGTTGTTGCGGTTGATCACGCGGCGGTACAGGTCGTTCAGGTCGCTGGTGGCGAACCGGCCACCGTCGAGCTGGACCATCGGCCGCAGGTCCGGCGGGATCACCGGCACGCAGTCGAGGACCATGCCCAGCGGCGAGTTGCTGGTGTTGAGGAACGCCGCGACGACCTTGAGCCGCTTGAGCGCACGGATCTTGCGCTGGCCCTTGCCGGTGCGGATCGTCTCGCGCAGCAACTCGGCCTCGTTGTCGAGGTCGAGGTTCTCCAGCAGCGCCTTGATCGCCTCGGCGCCCATGGAACCGGTGAAGTACTCACCGAAGCGGTCGCGCAGCTCGCGGTAGAGCAGCTCGTCGGTGACGAGCTGCTTCTGGTCGAGCTTGCGGAACGTGTCCATGACCTCGTCGAGGCGGTCGATCTCGCGCTGCGCCCGGTCGCGGATCTGGCGCATCTCGCGCTCGCCCGCTTCCTTGACCTTGCGACGCACGTCGGCCTTGGCGCCCTCGGACTCCAGTTCGGCCAGGTCGCCCTCGAGCTTCGACGCGCGCTTCTCGATCTCCGAGTCACGCGCGTTCTCCGCCTGCCGCTTCTCCGCGCCGACCTCGTTCTCGAGGGTGGCGAGGTCACGGTGGCGGGCGTCCTTGTCGACACTGGTGATCACGTATGACGCGAAGTAGATGATCTTTTCCAGATCCTTCGGCGCCAGGTCGAGCAGGTAGCCAAGGCGGCTCGGCACACCCTTGAAGTACCAGATGTGCGTCACCGGCGCGGCGAGCTCGATGTGACCCATGCGCTCGCGGCGGACCTTCGCGCGGGTCACCTCGACGCCGCAGCGCTCACAGATGATTCCCTTGAACCTGACCCGCTTGTACTTGCCGCAGTAGCACTCCCAGTCGCGGGTGGGGCCGAAGATCTTCTCGCAGAAGAGCCCGTCCTTTTCCGGCTTCAGGGTGCGGTAGTTGATCGTCTCAGGCTTCTTGACCTCACCGTGCGACCACTGGCGGATGTCGTCCGCCGTGGCCAGCCCGATGCGGAGCTCGTCGAAGAAGTTGACATCGAGCACTTCGTCTATGTCCTCACGATTCAGTTGCTCGGGTAATTGCGTTATCGGGGGATTCTGTGGGCGGCGCTATTCGCGCCGCCCACAGAGATCAGACTTCCTCGACGCTGCTCGGCTCCCGCCGGGACAGGTCGATGCCCAATTCCTCGGCGGCGCGGAACACCTCGTCATCGGTCTCGCGCATCTCGAGGGCGACGCCGTCGCTGGAAAGCACCTCGACGTTGAGGCACAGCGACTGCAGCTCCTTGAGCAGCACCTTGAACGACTCCGGGATGCCCGGCTCCGGGATGTTCTCGCCCTTGACGATGGCCTCGTAGACCTTGACCCGGCCGAGGACGTCGTCGGACTTGATGGTCAGCAACTCCTGCAGCGCGTAGGCCGCGCCGTAGGCCTGCATCGCCCAGCACTCCATCTCACCGAAGCGCTGGCCACCGAACTGCGCCTTACCACCCAGCGGCTGCTGCGTGATCATCGAGTACGGACCGGTGGACCGGGCGTGGATCTTGTCATCGACGAGGTGGTTGAGCTTGAGGATGTAGATGTAGCCCACCGCGATCGGGTCGGGCAGTGGCTCGCCGGAGCGTCCGTCGAACAGCTGCGCCTTGCCGCTGGCGCCGATCAGCTGGTTGCCGTCCCGGTTGGGAAGCGTGCTGCTGAGCAGGCCGGCGATCTCCTCCTCGTGTGCGCCGTCGAAGACCGGCGTCGCCACGTTGGTGTCCGGGTGGGACTCCCCCGCGTTGATCGCCTTGAGCGCCTTCTTCCAGGCGGCGTCGTCGCCGTCGATCTTCCAGCCGGTCTTGGCGACCCACCCGAGGTGGGTCTCCAGCACCTGGCCGACGTTCATGCGGCTCGGCACGCCGAGCGGGTTGAGCACGATGTCGACCGGGGTGCCGTCCTCAAGGAACGGCATGTCCTCGACCGGAAGGATCTTGGAGATGACGCCCTTGTTGCCGTGCCGGCCGGCGAGCTTGTCGCCGTCCTGGATCTTGCGCTTCTGGGCCACGTAGACCCGGACCAACTCGTTGACGCCCGGGGACAACTCGTCGCCGTCCTCACGGCTGAACGTGCGGACCCCGATGACCGTGCCGGTCTCGCCGTGCGGCACCTTGAGGCTGGTGTCGCGGACCTCGCGCGCCTTCTCACCGAAGATCGCGCGGAGCAGCCGCTCCTCCGGGGTCAGCTCGGTTTCGCCCTTGGGCGTGACCTTGCCGACCAGGATGTCGCCCGGGACGACCTCGGCGCCGATGCGGATGATGCCGCGCTCGTCGAGATCGGCCAACATCTCCTCACTGACGTTGGGGATGTCGCGGGTGATCTCCTCCGGACCCAGCTTGGTGTCGCGGGCGTCGACCTCGTGCTCCTCGATGTGGATCGAGGTGAGCACGTCCTCCTGCACCAGACGCTGCGAGAGGATGATCGCGTCCTCGTAGTTGTGCCCCTCCCAGGGCATGAAGGCCACGAGCAGGTTGCGCCCGAGTGCCATCTCACCCTCGTCGGTGCACGGACCGTCGGCGATGACCTGCCCTGCCTCGACCCGGTCGCCCTCGAAGATCACCGGCTTCTGGTTGACGCAGGAGCCGGAGTTGGAGCGGCGGAACTTGTGCAGCAGGTAGGTCCGGCGGTGCCCGTCGTCCTGGTGGACCGTGACGTAGTCGGCGCACATGTCCTCGACGACCCCGCCGACCTCGGCGACGACCACGTCACCGGCGTCGACCGCGGCACGGTATTCCATGCCGGTGCCCACGAGCGGCGACTCGGCCTTGACCAGCGGCACGGCCTGGCGCTGCATGTTCGCGCCCATCAGTGCCCGGTTGGCGTCGTCGTGCTCGAGGAACGGGATCATCGCGGTCGCGACCGACGTCATCTGCCGGGGCGACACGTCCATGTAGTCCACCGCGGCCGGCAGGACGTCTTCCGTCTCGCCGCCCTTGCGTCGGACCAGGACCCGCTCCTCGGCGAAGGTGCCGTCGCTCCGCAGGGGAGCGTTGGCCTGCGCCTTGACGAACCGGTCCTCCTCGTCGGCGGTCAGGTAGTCGATCTGGTCGGTGACCCGGCCGTCGATGACCTTCCGGTATGGCGTCTCGACGAATCCGAACGGGTTGACCCGCGCGAACGACGAGAGCGCGCCGATGAGACCGATGTTGGGGCCTTCCGGCGTCTCGATCGGGCACATGCGGCCGTAGTGCGACGTGTGCACGTCACGGACCTCGAAGCCGGCCCGCTCCCGCGAGAGACCACCCGGGCCGAGCGCGCTCAGGCGCCGGCGGTGGGTGAGGCCCGCGAGGGGGTTGGTCTGGTCCATGAACTGCGACAGCTGCGACGTGCCGAAGAACTCCTTGATCGCCGCCACCACCGGGCGGATGTTGATCAGGGTCTGCGGCGTGATCGCCTCGACGTCCTGGGTTGTCATGCGCTCGCGGACGACCCGCTCCATCCGGGACAGGCCCACGCGGACCTGGTTCTGGATGAGCTCGCCGACCGTGCGCAGGCGCCGGTTGCCGAAGTGGTCGATGTCGTCCGGCTCGTAGCCCTCTTCGCCGGTGTGCAGGCGGCAGAGGTATTCGACCGTGGCGACGATGTCGTCTTCGGTGAGAACGCCGTTGTTGATCGGGATCTCGAGCTCGAGCTTCTTGTTGAGCTTGTATCGACCGACCTTCGCGACGTCGTATCGCTTGGGGTTGAAGAAGAGATTGTCGAGCAGGGTCTGCGCATTCTCCCGCGTCGGCGGCTCACCGGGCCGCAGCTTGCGGTAGATGTCGAGCAGTGCCTCGTCCTGGCCGGCGATGTGATCCTTTTCCAGGGTCGTCATCATCAGCTCGGACCAGCCGAACCGCTCGCGGATGCGCTCGGCCGACCACCCGATCGCCTTGAGCAGGACCGTGACGGCCTGCCGGCGCTTGCGGTCGACCCGGACACCGACGGTGTCGCGCTTGTCGATGTCGAATTCCAGCCAGGCACCCCGGCTGGGGATGACCCTCACGCGAGGAGAGGTCACGGTCGGAGGTCTTGTCCGGCTCCTTGGTGAAGTAGACGCCCGGTGAACGGACGAGCTGGCTCACCACGACGCGCTCGGTGCCGTTGATGATGAAGGTGCCCTTGGGCGTCATCATCGGGAAGTCGCCCATGAACACCGTCTGGCTCTTGATCTCGCCAGTGGTGTGGTTGGTGAATTCCGCGGTCACGAACAGTGGCGCGCAGTAGGTGAGGTCCTTCTCCTTGCACTCCTCGATCGGAGCCTTGACCTCGTCGAAGCGTGGCGCGGAGAACGACAGTGACATCGTGCCGGAGAAGTCCTCAATGGGACTGATCTCGTCAAGGATCTCCGCAAGCCCGGAACGGGCGTAACTGGTCACCGGCCGAGCGATTCTGCCAAGCCTCATTACCAACCAACCAGTCGAACGAGTCGGTTTGGATAGCAAGGAGATTGGGAACCTCAAGGTGTTCGGTGATCCTGCCGAAGGAGATCCGGCGGGGAGCGAAAGCGCTCAACGATTGACTGGTCTTCGCAGGGCGGGAAGCTGCCAAGATGCGTCCTTCCGAGGACCTTTGTTGCTAGACGGCCGTTTCGCGTGCAGCCTGACAACCCCAGAAGCGAAGGATCCCAGCAAGGGACACTTCACGCCAAGGGTGAAGTCAGAAGACAGCGCAAACTAGCAGTGTAGCCGAAAGGCTAACCGCTGTCCAGCGGTCCGTGCACGGTGGTTTCAACGATCCACTGCGAAGATCGTTTCCCACCGGCCAGACCGCTCACGTCGGTCATCGTCCATGGCCTCCCACCTGCCTGGTCTCACCCCGTCGGCCATAGGGGCTTGGTGCGACTCAGCCGGCACGCTCCACGGAAGGGCGGTGCTGGTTCAGGGTGCCTGGCGGGCGGCGCTCACGTCAAGGGCTCACACGCGCGTCGAGCCCCGGTGACAGATATCTCGCACCTTGAACACGATATGTAGGGGTACCCACCACAAGATCTTGGGTTGTTACTTTGCCGATGGCTCGGGCCCGTCGAGGTCCGGACCGTCGCTCCCGCCAGACACCGCTCCGGCGCAGGGCGCCTCCGCTGCCAGGCCCGCGTTCCCAAGCCCGCCGCCGGGTGGCCACTCGTTCGGGGAAGTAGTGGCCTCCGCGGGGTCAGGTAGCCACAACTCCGGGGAAGTAGTGGCCTGAGGAGGCGGACTGTTCGGCCTGGGACGAGCGCTCGACGGGTCTTCGGCGCCACCGTGGCGGCCGGGGCTGTGAACCTTGGACACGAAGGGTCGCTGGGACAGCCGTTGGTGTCCATGATCGGCGATGAGCGGCCAGCGTCGGTTGCGTTCGAGGCCGGTCGAGCGGCGTGTCCTGTGGGCAGATCGACCACCGTCTTGGAGATCGCATCGACGGTGGCCGCTGCGCGTCCGAGCCGCTGTCCAGGGGTACCGGGCCGGTGCCGGCCGACCGCCGCGACTCAACACCAGCCGCTACAACTTCCCGGAAGTAGTGGCCACCCGAGCCACCGAGGGCACCGGTTCCCCGAAGTAGTGGCCACCCGAGCCACGCGAGGGCACCGGTTCCCCGAAGTAGTGCCCACCCGAGCCACCCGAGGGCACCGGTTCCCCGAAGTAGTGCCCACCCGGGCCACCCGCCGGCACTGGTTCGCCGAAGTTGTGGTCGCCCGGGCCACCCGAGGCAGTGGTTCGCCGGGCCGGGCTTGGGTACGCGGACCTGGCAGGCGCGAAGCGCCGGTGTCTGGCGGGAGCGACGGTCGTGCGCTCGGCGGACCCGAGTCATCGGCTCAAACGAAGAGACGACGAAGCGGCCACCCTCCGAGGAGGATGACCGCCGCGTGCGCTAGTGCTACTTCAGGGTGACCTTGGCGCCTTCGGCCTCGAGCTTGGCCTTGGCCTTGTCGGCGGTCTCCTTGTTGGCCTTCTCCAGGACCGCCTTCGGCGCGGCCTCGACCAGGTCCTTGGCCTCCTTGAGGCCCAGGCCGGTCAGCTCGCGCACGACCTTGATGACCTGGATCTTCTTGCCGCCGTCGCCCTCGAGGATGACGTCGAACTCGCTCCTGCTCCTCGACCTCTTCGACCGGGGCAGCGCCGCCGCCGGCGACAACGCGACCGCGACCGGGGCGGCCGCGGTGACGTCGAAGGTGTCCTCGAACTTCTTCACGAACTCGGACAGCTCGATCAGCGTCATCTCCTTGAACGCGTCGAGCAGGTCGTCGGTGCTCAGTTTCGCCATGGTGGCGGTCTTTCCTCTCAATAGATAAACTGAACGCCGGGCGCCTCAGGCCGCGTCGGAGCCGTCCTTTTCGCGCTTTTCCTGCAGGGCCGCCGCCAGGCGAACGGTCTTGGACAGCGGCGCCTGGAACAGCGCCGCGGCCTTGCTCAGGTTGGCCTTCATCGCGCCGGCCAGCTTGGCCAGCAGCACCTCGCGGGACTCGAGGTCGGCCAGCTTGCCGGACCTCGTCGCGCGCTGATGGCCTGGCCCTCGAAGACGCCGCCCTTGATCACCAGCAGCGGGTGGGCCTTCGCGAAGTCGCGCAGGCCCTTGGCCGCCTCGACCGGGTCGCCGGAGACGAAGGCGAGCGCGGTAGGACCGGTGAACAAAGTCGTCGAGTCCGCTGATGCCCGCGTCGGTCGCGGCCCGCTTGGCCAGCGTGTTCTTCGCAACCGCGTAGGTCGTCTCGCGGCCCAGCGTGCGTCGCAGCGTCTTGAGCTGCGCGACCGTCAGGCCGCGGTACTCGGTCAGCACGGTCGCGGTGGAGTCCCGGAAGCTGCTCGGTGAGCTCCGCGACGGCCGTGGCCTTGTCGGCCCGAACCGGCTTGTCCGCCATGTCCCTCCTCTCCTTGCTTCGGTCCGCTGGTCAGTCGACTGGCCCGGCAACGAGAAACGCCCCGGCGCAGGGCGCACGGGGCGGCAACGGACACAGCGGCACGCTCCGTTCCGTCCTGCGCGGGCCGCCCGCGGTTGCGGGACCTTCGACGTCCGGCGACGCCGGACTGACCAGCGGTCTTCGGGTGGAACTTCGGCGACAACGATACGCGACGGCGTCGCCGGCCTGCCAAATCCGGTCAGGCTCGGTCGCGCCGCAGCCGGCGGTACCCGACGAACGCGATCGCCGCCCAGGCCAGCCGCCCACGCGGTCGCGACCAGCACGTGGCCGAGGTCGGCGCCGCCGACCGTGTCGCGGGCGGTCGGCCATCACCGGCGGTGCCAGCCACGGGACCGGCGAGCTGCCGCAGCCCGAGGACGATCGCGCCGACCACGCCGACGGAGCAGTACCAGCAGGCCCCGGCCGCCGCTGCCGGAGACCGCGCGGCTGGCCAGCGCGCCCAGCGCCACCGCCGGGACGAGCAGCGAGCACGTGCGCCCAGACGCCGAGCGCGATGCCCTCGGCCAGCGGCGGGTCGTCGGCGCGCTGCGGCGTGGTCACCCCGCCGAGCAGCCAGGGCAGGACCAGCGCGATGACGATCATCGGCAGCGCGGCGACGAAGGCGGCGCCGAGGCCGGCCAGCAGTCTCGCGGTCGGGCCCGCCGGCGGCGACGCCGGGCCAGCCGACGCTGCACGTCCGGCTCGACGTCGAGCAGGATCTTGGTCTGCCAGGCGAGCACCGGGAACAGCATCGCGGCGGACACCCCGTACGCCTCGCCGGCCTGGGCCTGCCCGCCGCCGTAGAGGATGCCCAGCACGACCAGGACGGCGACCAGCGGCGCGAGCGCGCGGCCGGTGCGCGGTGAACCCGGCCAGCCGCATGCCGACGAGGGCGATCATCGGCCGCGCCTCCGCCCGGACGCCGGACGACGTCGATGGCCGTCGGCCCGCAGCCGCGCGATCGCGCGCCGGCGGCGTGCGCCGCGCGCGTACCGCGATCTCGATGACGCACCGTCCGCCGTCGCCGTCGGGCGCGCACGCCGGATGCACGCCGGCCCGCGCTCGACCCGCCAGATGGGTCGCGCCGGGCAGCCGGGCGATCTCGCCGCGGTGGTCGCTGACCAGTACCGCGCCGCCGGCCGCGATGACCTCGGCGACGATCGCCGGTACCTGCTCGCGGGTCTGCGCGTCCAGGCCCTCCCACGGCTCGTCGAGGACGAGCAGGCCGGGCGGGACCAGCAGCGCCTGGACCAGGCCGACCTTCTGCGCGGTGCCCTTGGACAGGTCGCCGAGAGCGGACGTCGAGGTAGCGCGGTCGCAGTCGCAGGCGGCCGGCCCAGCGCTCGATCAGACTCGGGTGCCGACCGGCCACGGATGGCGGCCATGCGGGTCAGGTAGCTGCGCGCGGTGAACGGCTGGTCGGCCGGGAACCGCTCGGGCACCCAGCCGACGACCGTCGGGCGGTCGCGGACCGCGCCGCGGCCGGGCCGGAGCACCCCGGCGGCCAGCTGGAGCAGGGTCGACTTGCCGGCCCCGTTGCGGCCCGAGCACGACCGCGACCTCGCCCGGCGCGCAGCGCGAGCGTCGACGTCCTGCAGCATCCACGGCGACGTGCGCCGGCCGTACCGGAACCAGACGTCTGTCGCAGCCGCACGCGGATCAAGCTGCCACAACGACAACGGGCACCCTCCCGGGTGCCCGCTTCGCGTCGTGCGACCGGTCAGTCTACGCGGTCGGCGTCCTCTTCCAGCAGGTTCCGCGTGCGGTTCGGGTCGACCGGGATGCCCGGGCCCATCGTGGTGGTGACGAAGACCTTCTTCAGGTACTTGCCCTTGGCCGCGGACGGCTTGACCCGCAGGACCTCGTCGAGGACCGCGGCGTAGTTCTCGACCAGCTGCGTGCTGCGGTGAAGCTGGCCTTGCCGATGATCAGGTGCAGGTTGGAGTGCTTGTCGACGCGGAAGGTGATCTTGCCGCCCTTGATGTCGGCGACCGCCTTGGTCACGTCCATGGTGACCGTGCCGGTCTTCGGGTTCGGCATCAGGCCGCGCGGGCCCAGGATCCGCGCGATCCGGCCGATCTTGGCCATCTGGTCGGGGGTGGCGATCGCCGCGTCGAAGTCGAGCCAGCCTTCCTGGATGCGGGCGACCAGTTCGTCGGTGCCGACCGCGTCGGCGCCGGCCGCCTCGGCCTCGGCGGCCTTGGCGCCCGCGGCGAAGACGATCACGCGGGCCGTCTTGCCGGTGCCGTGCGGCAGGTTGACCGTGCCGCGGACCATCTGGTCGGCCTTGCGCGGGTCGACGCCCGAGGCGCATGGCCACCTCGACGGTGGGGTCGAACTTGACGGTGGCTGGTCTGCTTGGCCAGCTTGATCGCTTCGGCGGGGCTGTAGAGCGTGGACCGGTCGATCGCTCGGCGGCCTTGCGGTAGTTCTTGCTGTGCTGCATGGTTGGTTCTCCTGTGGTGTCTCGAGCGGGCGCGGAACCGCCCTCCCACGTGTCAGGCGGTCAGTCCTTGATCGTGATGCCCATCGACCGGGCGGTGCCGGCGATGATCTTCTCGGCCTGCTCGACGTCGTTGGCGTTGAGGTCGGCCATCTTCTTCTCGGCGACCTCGCGCAGCTGCGCACGGGTGATCGAGCCGACCTTGTCCTTCTGCGGGACACCGGAGCCCTTCGGCACACCGGCGGCCTTGAGGAGCAGGCGGGCGGCGGGCGGGGTCTTCAGGATCGAACGTGAACGAGCGGTCCTCGAAGACGCTGATCTGGGCCGGGATGATGTCGCCGCGCTGGGAGTCCGTCCGGGCGTTGTACGGCCTTGACGAACTCCATGATGTTCACGCCGTGCTGGCCGAGCGCGGGGCCGACCGGCGGCGCCGGAGTGGCCTGGCCCGCCGGCAACTGAAGCGTGAAGGTCTTGACGAGCTTCTTCTTCGGAGGCATGGCTGTTTTCGTCTTCCTGGGCGTTGGATGAGTCGTGCCGGCACCGCGTGGTGCCGGGACACGAGCACGATTGAGCGCCGGCTATCGCATGGCCGGACGATCCAGACTACCGCAGCGGTCTTAGATCTTCGTGACCTGGTTGAAGTTGAGCTCCACCGGGGTCTCCCGGCCGAAGATCGAGACCAGCACCTTGAGCTTCTGCTGGTCGGCGTTGATCTCGCTGATCGTGGCCGGCAGCGACGCGAACGCGCCGTCGGTGACGGTGACCGAGTCGCCGACCTCGAAGTCGAGGACCTTGACCTCGGGCTTGCCGCCCTTCTTCTCCTGGTGCACGGCCGGGGCGAGCCACTTGAGCACCTCGTCGAGGGACAGCGGCGCCGGCCGGTCGGCCCGGTCGGTCGCGCCGACGAAGCCGGTGACCCCGGGGGTGTTGCGCACGCACGAGTAGGACTCCGCGGTCAGCTCCATCCGGACCAGGATGTAGCCGGGGAAGACCTTGTTCTGCACCTGGGTGCGCTTGCCGTTCTTGATCTCGACCTCTTCGCGCGTCGGCACCTCGACCTGGTAGATGAAATCTTCCATGTCGAGGCTGGTGATGCGGGTCTCGAGGTTGGTCTTGACCTTGTTCTCGTAGCCCGGCGTAGGAGTGCACGACGTACCAGTCGCCGGGCGCGAAGCGCAGGGCGGCGCGCAGCTGGGCGACGGGGTCCTCAGCATCGTCGGAAGCGTGCTTCGACGACAGTGATCACCGACGAAGGCTCCTCGTCGTCGGTTCGGGCGGTCTCGTCGTATTCAGTCACGCTGCTCACTTCCATTGCGTTCGCGGCCGGCGCGCTTACTGCCCGGCGGACCGGCGTGGTCTTGTCGCCGAAGACCCAGAGCACGATCTTCGCGAAGCCGAAGTCGAGGAGTCCGACGATCGTCAGCATGATCGTCACGAACACCACCACGACGGCGGTGTAGGTGATCAGCTCCTTGCGGGTCGGCCAGATCACCTTGCGAAGCTCGGCGACGACCTCACGGACGAAGTTGATCACCCGGACGAAAATGCCGCGGCGCGGCGACTCTTTGGTCTTGGTCGCCTTCTTGTCCGGGCTGCTGGACTTTGGGCGCGCTTTCGTTGCGGTACGGCGGCCGCCGTTGCCCGAGGCGGCAGCGTCCTCGTCGTCGTCCTCCTCGTCGATCGAGTCGTCGAACTCGTCGTCGTCGACGTCATCGTCGTCCGACTCGAGCTCCTCGATCAACTCGTCGTCGATGTTGTCGACGTCGGGGCGATCGTCGGCGGGGTTGGTCCCACGCCGCCTGCGTTCGGCCACTTCCGCCTTCTTCCGTGAATTTGCGCTGCCAACTCTGTGCTCAGCGTATCCGCGAGCACGCGTGCCCCGCACCGGCCAGCACCGAAACGGCATGGCCTGCGCCGGTAGGAACGGCGGCGCCGGCGTGAGCAGCAGGGGCGACAGGACTCGAACCTGCAACCTGCGGTTTTGGAGACCGCTGCGCTACCAATTGCGCCACACCCCTACGCGGGGACAGCCAACCGGCTGACTCGGGCACGCCGAGTCAGAGGCCACTCACCCCACGGCCGACCAGTGTACGGGGTCACATCGGGATTACCCAACACGCCCTACCCACGCACGAGTGCCGACGGGCCTGAGCCGGGCCAGGACCTTGTCTGGCCACCGCACGGTCGCGGTGAGGTCGATCTGGAAGAGTCCGTCGTCGGTCTGCCGCTTGACGAGGCCCTCGACCACGACCTCCGCGCCCTGGTCGTCGTCCGGGACGAGGACCGGATTGGTGAAGTTCGGACGCCGTACTCGACGATCTTCGTCGGGTCACCCAGCCCAGGCGGCCAGCGGCCTCGGCCGGCCAGCGCCATGGTCAGCATGCCGTGCGCGATCACCCCGGGCAGCCCGACGCGAGGTCGCGACGCGGTCGCTCCAGTGGATCGGGTTGAAGTCGCCCGAGGCCCCGGCGTAGCGGACCAGGTCGGCGCGGGTCACCCGGAAGGTCCGGGCCGGTAGCTGCGAACCGATCTCCACGTCGTCAGTCCTTCCCGCGCACGACGAGCTTCGACCAGGCGGTGACGACCAGATCCCCGCCGTGGGCGCTGACCTCGGTCCGCGTGGTGACGAAGTCATGGCCGCCCCGGCTGACCAGGTCCTCGAGGACGCATTCGGCGGTCAGCTTGTCGCCGGCGTACACCGGACGGGCATAGCGGAAGCGCTGCTCGCCGTGCACGACCCGGCCGAAGTCGAGGCCCAGCTCCGGATCTTCGAAGACCGGCCGGCCGGCGGTGAGCGTGACCACGATCGGAAACGTCGGCGGTGCGATCAGGTCCGGATAGCCGCGAGACCTCGCCTCGGCGAGGTCTCGATGCGCCGGGTCGGTCGCGCCGACCGCGTCGGCGAACTCCCGGATCTTCTCGCGGCCGACCACATAGGGCCCGATCGGCGGATACCTGCGCTCCAACGGCATGGGAGTGAACCTACCGCCGAAAGCTGCTGGGGTGGGTCAGCGCGTCTCGCGGTGCACGGTGTGCTTGCCGTCGCGGGGGCAGAACTTCTTCAGCTCGATGCGGTCCGGGTCGTTGCGGCGGTTCTTGCGCGTGATGTAGTTGCGCTCTTTGCACTCCACGCACGCCAGCGTGATCTTTGGACGAACGTCGGTCGCCTTGGCCACGGCGGAGTGCCTCTCTACGTACAGGGATTCGGCGTTACAGGGTTGGGGCCTCGCCGAAGGCGAGGGTCGGGAGGGCGGCAAATCAGCATAGCTGCTGACGCACACGAACGCCCAATCGGGTGGTAGCGGTGGCCGGACTTGAACCGGCGACACAGCGATTATGAGCCGCTTGCTCTGCCATCTGAGCTACACCGCCCTGGCGTTGCAGAGCCCCCTTACGGAATCGAACCGTAGACCTTCTCCTTACCATGGAGACGCTCTGCCGACTGAGCTAAGGGGGCCTCATGCGCGATCTCGCGCATGCGCTCGGGTAAGCGTACACGGCAGCCCCTCGGGCGACGAAATCGACTTCCCCAACGAGGTCGCCGGGCGCGGCGGTTTTACGGTACCGCGCGCAGCCAGCGGACCTCGCCGGCCGGCGCCGGGTCGGCCTCGGCCTGCACTTCGAGCCAGGCCTCGAACCGCTCGTAGGGCAGCGCCCGGCTGAAGAGGAAGCCCTGACCGATGTCGCAGCCGATGTCGTCCAGCATGCTCAGGGTGAGCTCGCTCTCGACGCCCTCGGCGACCACGTCCAGTTCGAAGTGCCGGGTCATGTCCACGATCGTGCGGACGATCGCGAGGTCACCCGCGTCGGTGGCAAGCCCTTGCACGAAGCTCCGGTCGATCTTGATCTCGTGCACCGGCAAGCCGCGCAGGTGGGCCAGCGACGACTGGCCGACGCCGAAGTCGTCGATGGACAGCCGTGACCCCGACCTCGTGCAGCCGGTGCAAAGCCGGTAGCGACCGCTCGCCGCCGATGACCCCCGCCTCGGGGATCTCCAGCGTCAGGCGTCCCGGGCACACCTCGTGCTCGGCGAGCAGGTCGGCCACCAGCACCGGGAAGTCCGGATCGGCCAGCGTGCGCGGGGAGATGTTGACCGAAACGGCCAGCGGCCGACCGGCCTCGGCCCACTCCCGGGCCCGCCGTAACGCGTCCCGCAGCACCGTCTCGGTGAGCAGCGGCAACAGCCCGCTGTGCTCGGCCACCGCTACGAAGTCCGGCGGCGAGACCGGGCCGTGCACCGGGTGCTCCCACCGGGCCAGGCATTCCACGCCGACGAGGCGCCGGTCGCGCAGGGCGACCTTGGGCTGGAAGTGGATCTCGACCTCACCCGACTCGAGGGCGGCCCGCAGGTCGGCGGCCAGCCCGAGCCGGCGCACGGAGCGCGACTCGAGGCCCGGGTTGAACAGCTGCACGACGCCGCGGGACTTGGCCACGTGCGTGGCCACGTCGGCCCGCTGTACCAGCGTCTCCGGGTCCGCACCGTGGTCGGGGTGGACCGCGACGCCCGCGTTGGTGTCGATGTCGACGGTCAGCGCCTCGATCACCATCGGGTCGCGCAACCCGGTGCGCATCCGCTCGGCCACCGCGACCGCGGCTTCGGCGTTGGTCGTGCGCAGCTCGACTGCGAACACATCGCCGCCGACCCGGGCGACCAGCGACGCCGGCGGGGCGAGGACCCGCAGCCGGCGGGCGACCTCGATCAGCACCTTGTCGCCGGCGTCGTGCCCGAGCGACTCGTTGACCTGGCGCAGTTGCACGACGTCGAACATCAGTAGCGCGACGACCTCGCCCAGCGTGCGGCCCTGCATCGCCTCGTCGAGGGCTTCCAGGAGCCGCCGGCGGTTGGGCAGTTCGGTGAGCGGATCGTTGTTGGCGTCGAACCGCAGCCGGTCGACCAGGCGCGAGTTCTCGACCGCGACCCCCGCGTGCGCGGCGAGGGTCTCCAGCAGGCGCACGTCGTCCGGGCCGAACAGGAAGTTGTCGCGGCCGCCGGCCACCTCGAGCGTGCCGACGACGACCGTCCCGGAGCGCAGCGGCACGACGATGGCGTCCTTGCCGCCGCGCTGGCGCAGTTCGTGCAGGAGCGTCTCGCTGCCGTGCTTCGGCCCGACGAAGACGGTTTGATCGGTCTTCAGTGCGCGCTGGCGCAGCACGTCGGGCGTGGGAGCGCTGTCGAGTAGTCCGTTGTAGTCGAACCGGGACGACAGCAGCACCTCCGGGTGCCGACCGCCCGCCGGGAGCCACAGGGTCGCCGACTCGGCCTGCATGAGCGCCCGCACCTGGGTGAGGAGCACGTCGGTCAGGGTGCCGTTGTGAACGCTGGCGCTGACCGCCTTGGTCAGGTCGTACATCTCGGTGAACGCCTTGTGCTGGCGCAGGAACTGCGCATAGGCCCGATAGACCAGACCGAGCGCCACGGCCAGCAGCGCCATCAGGAAGATCGCGTAGGGGCTGGCCTGCAGCGCCAGCAGCATCACTATGCCGAGCGTGATGTTGACCAGCAGCACGACCAGTACCGGCCAGAAGGTCTGCAGGAACTGCCGCAGGTAGCCGATCCCCTGGATCAGCACGATCACGCCGCCGATGGCGGTGGCCATGAGCAACTGGTTGGCGAGGACCGCGAGGCCGAGCACGGCCCAGGTCCGCGGGCCGGTGTCGGTGCCGAAGGGCAGGGAGAAGACGATGAAACTGGCCAGCGCCGTTCCGCACGCGATTCCGGCGACGTTGAACGACAGCTTGATGGCACCCTGCCGGTAGAGAGCCGGCAATAAGAGGCTCGACATCAGGCGAATAACCAGAACAAGAGCCAGCGGCAAATAGAACAATGACAGAAGCAGCGGTATGTCGGTCAACAGCACGCGGTATGCCTGCCGCCGGACATTGAACCGCAACTCGATCCGACCAGACATCGTCATGAAAATGACAAAGACCGGTGCAAGCCACGCATATCGCCACGATCGCTGATCGCCGACGATCACGGGGATCGACAGGGCGATCGCGGCTAGCGCCAGCGGGCCCGCGATGAACCACGCGTAATACTGCGGCCGCCGGACCGGCACCTTAGCGCGCGCCACGCGGCCTCCAGCTCCGACAGAGAATGAGGATGACGGTCAGCGACCGGTCAGCCCCAGATCACATCGTCCGTGTGCTTGACCGACGGGTCTTTGACGCCGAGGCCCACCTGGTCGGTCACGATGTGCAGGCCACCGACGCCGACCGTAGATACAGTGCCGGCGTTGGCGGCTACCGAACCACCTAGCACCGCCACTCCTACTCCGATCGCACAGGTAACACGAAGCACCCACCGACCGAGTCGCTTGTCCTGCATCTGACCTGCTCCTATGAACGACGCGCGTTGAACCTGGTTGGTAGGGGTACCCACGATCGTGCCACATCCCACCAGTAACACGACAGCCTGCAACCCACGTGGGGCCCATGCGCCGCGAAGAATCGACCTTTCGGCCAATTCTCGTGTTGCCGGACCGGCTAAATCAACTCACCGGACCCACCGACCGTGCAACTTTCCGTAACCAAGAGGCGTCGGCCTCGTTCAACCGCCCGCTCCCATTTCGGATCCAAACGTGAGGACAATGTAGTCGGACGGTGACCCTTTTGTAGAGATGGCCGGGCGCTCCGAGCGGTCAGGCCGCGGGCGGACCGATCGTCCAACGATCGGGGCGTGGTTGGCAAGAAAGGCGACACACAGCGCCACGACCACCAGGGCGCCGCCCATGATCCAGCCGCCCACGATCTGCCCGCGGACGCTCACGACGGGCCGGATTCGGCTGGACGCTGATGGACAGAGACGACAACGGCCCCGGACCAGTTTTCGCTGATCAGAGGCCGTACGTCCGGCTGGTGGCGGGTCCAGGATTCGAACCTGGGTAGCTTTCGCGACGGATTTACAGTCCGCTCCCATTGGCCGCTCGGGCAACCCGCCTAGCGCGAACAAGGATAGCGGTATGCCCGGCCAGCAACGCAAACGGGTACCCTCGGCACGCCAGAAAGTACCGCCTAGCGCACCACAGGAGCTCGAGTCATGGCTTCGGCACCCTCGTTCGACATCGTCAGCAAGGTCGACCGGCAGGAGATCGACAACGCGCTCAACCAGGCCGAGAAGGAGTTGAGCCAGCGCTTCGACTTCCGCGGCACCGGCGCCGAGATCAAGTGGGCGGGTGACAACGCGGTCAGCTTGCAGGCCGAGACCGAGGACCGGGTCCGCGCGGCTCTCGAGGTCTTCAAGGACAAGCTGGTCAAGCGGCACATCTCGCTGAAGGCCCTGGACGCCTCGGATCCGCGGTCCTCCGGCAAGACGTACAAGATTGACTGCACGATCGTCCAGGGCATCGACTCGGACAAGGCCAAGGCGATCTCGAAGAAGATCCGCGACGAGGGCCCGAAAGGCATCCAGGCCCAGATTCAGGGCGACCAGCTGCGTGTCAGCGGTAAGAAGAAGGACGAGCTGCAGGCGGTCATCAACCTGCTCAAGCAGGAGGACTTCGGCATCGCGCTGCAGTTCACGAACTACAGATAGTGGCGGTGGCAGCCGACGGCCCGACTTCGCTCAGGACGCCGGCTGGAAGTCGACCTCTTTGGTCGCGACTGTCCCGGCCGTCCGCCCCGGTGCCCGGTGAGACGCCCAGTACAGGTTCGTGAAGGCGATGACCTGCTCCGGCGGAGGCGCTCCCCACGCGCTGTTGTCCTCCGTCGTGTGAGCGTCGCTGACCAGGGTGGCGTCGTATCCCCGGACGACCGCTCCGTGCAGCGTGGCCCGGATGCACTCGTCGGTCGACGCTCCGACCACGACGAGCCGCCCCACGCCAAGCTCGGACAGCGTGGTCTCCAGCGTGGTCTCCTCGAACGAGTCGGCGTACTGCTTCTCGATCACCGGCTCGGACCCGCCCGGCGTCAGCTCGGACACGATCTGCCAGTCGTCGCTGCCCACGGCCAGCCGCTCGTCGGTGTGCCGCACCCAGATGACCGGGGTCTCGTCCTGCCGCGCCTTTTCGACAAGAGTGCCGATGTTCGCGACCACCGCGGCGCGCTCATGCGCCTCCGCGACGACGCCGTTCTGCACGTCGACGACGAGCAGTGCGGTGTTCGGCCGGCGCTTCAAGGTGGTCATGGGTGTCGCCTTCCTCTCGCCGGTCGGTTGCGTCCGCCAAACACAGTAAACCCAGCCGGCCGGCGCCGTGCCCAGGTGCCGACGGGATCCACCACGACACAGCCGAGCAGTGCGCGGTGTACGGGCTTGACCGCGAAGACGCCGGGAGACCGTAGTCGGTCTCCCGGCGGTTCGCTGACCCAGACGGGTGTCTATCGCACCTGGGCGAGACCGGCCATCTGCTCGAGCCGGGCGACGCGCTGCTCCATCGGCGGGTGCGTCGAGAAGAGCGACGCGATGCCGCCGCGCGCGGAACGGGTTGTCGATCATGAGGTGCGCGGAGCTGGCCAGCTGACCGTCGGCGCGGCAGCGGCAGTGCCTGCGTGCCGCGGTGGATCTTCCGGAGCGCGCTGGCCAGGGCCAGCGGGTCGCCGGTGAGCCGGGCAGCCGGACTCGTCCGCCTGGAACTCGCGGTTCCGGCTGATCGCCATCTGGATGACCATGGCGGCCAGCGGGCCGAGGATCATCATGAGGAGCAGCGCCGCCGAGGCCGGGGCCGTCCTCGTCGTCGGAGTCGCCCAACGGCAGGAACCAGGCGAGGTTGGCCAGCATCGTGATGATGCCGCCGAGCGCCGCCGCGACGCTGGAGATCAGGATGTCCCGGTTGTACACGTGGGACAGTTCGTGCCCGATCACGCCGCGCAGCTCGCGCGGGGTCAGGATGCCGAGGATGCCCTCGGTCACGCAGACCGCCGCGTTCTGCGGGTTGCGCCCGGTGGCAAACGCGTTGGGCTGGTTGGTCGGGCTGACGTACAGCCGCGGCATCGGCTGGCCCGCCGAGGTGGCGAGCTCATGGACCATGGCGTACAGCTCCGGCGCCTGCTGCGGGCTGACCGGCCGGGCGCCCATCGACTCGCAGGGCGATCTTGTCGGAGTAGAAGTAGCTGAACGCGTTCATGGCCAGCGACAGGAAGACGGCGATCACCAGGCCGGTGCTGCCGCCGAACCAGTAGCCGACCAGCAGGATCAGCGAAGTCAGCAGCCCGAGCAGGGCCGCGGTCTTGAGTCCGTTGAAGTGCTTGTGCTGCATGCCCGCCGTTCAACGTCATCCGCCGCAGCCGCCCTTCCCGCCGTCGCTGTGAGTTGGCTGTGAGTGACACCCTGTTCAGGGGCCGGAGCCGGCGCCCGGCCAGTGCTGTCAGGGCTGGACGGCGCCGGCCAGGGACATCACGAGTTGGGGGGCGAAGCCGACACCCAGCGCGACCAGCGTGGCGACGCCGAGTGCGGTGCCGACCACCCACGGCACCCGGGCCGGGGCCGGGGCCGCCGACGCGGGCGAGCCGAACAGCG
This sequence comes from uncultured Actinomycetota bacterium, assembly GCA_963816625.1. Taxonomy (GTDB): domain Bacteria; phylum Actinomycetota; class Actinomycetes; order Mycobacteriales; family Micromonosporaceae; genus Dactylosporangium. The sequence goes on from CAWFLC010000001.1 coordinate 695,774, forward strand.
ACACCGCAACCCGCACGTAGTAGGCCAGCCCGATGCACGGCGTTGAGCGCGACGACCACCGCCAGCCAGACCGAACCGCCGCCGAGCAGCGCCCGGACGACGGCGACCTTGGCGAACAGGCCGGCCAGGCCCGGGCGGTAGGCCGGCGAGGCCGGCCAGCGCGAACACGAAGGCCGCCGGTCGATCCAGGGCGAGCGGCGCGCGGCGCCCCGGTAGTCGTCGAGCGTGCCGCCGTCGCGGTCGCCCCGCAGCGCGACCACCGCGCGCGAAGGCGCCGAACTCGAGGATCACGTAGAAGATCGTGTAGGCGACGGTCGCGGCCAGCACGACCGGCACGGCGGCGGCGGTCCGCCCACCGTGCAGCGCGCAGCGCCCCGAGCGGCGCCAGGATGTAGCCGGCCTGGGCGATCGACGACCAGGCCAGCAGCCGGACCATGCGGCGCTGGCGCGAGCGCCATCAGGTTGCCGACGGTCATGGTGAGCACGGCGAGGACGGCCAGAGCCGGGCCGGCCGTCCCCAGCACCGGACCGAAGCCGCCGAGGGTGAGCAGACCAGCGCGACCACGCCGCCGAGCTTGGAGGCGGTCGACAGGTAGGCGGCGATCGGCAGCGGCGCACCGTCGTAGGTGGTCGGCGCCCAGGCGTGCAGCGGTACCGCGGCCACCTTGAAGCCGAGCCCGACCAGCAGCAGCACGACCCCGACGCTGACCAGCGGTCGGAGCCGGGGCTCGATGCCACCGTCGAGCGCCTCGGCGAGCCGCGTGAAGTGCACGGCGCCGGTGGCGGCGTAGAGCAGGGCGGCACCGAGCAGGGCGACCGCGGTGGAGACCACGCTGACCACGAAGAACGTCATGGCCGCGCCGGCCGAGTCGCGCGGCGCCGGCGCAGGCCGACCAGGACGTAGAGCGGCAGCGTCAGCGTCTCCAGCGCCACGATCAGCGAGATCAGGTCGCGGGCCGAGCCGAGCACCACACCGCCGGTCATCGAGCAGGCGAGCAGGAAGCAGTACTCCCCGACCGGCAGGTCCCCGCTGCGCAGAACCGGCGTCGACAGCGCGAGCACCCCCAGCGTCAGGCGCCGCGAACAGCGCGGCGACGACCGCGGCGGCATCGTCGGTCACCAGAGAACAGGCCGCGAGCCGGGCGACGCCCGCCGGGCACGCAGAACGCGGTGAACGGCCCGTCGGCCACGCCGACCCAGATCGCCGCCGCCGGCGGTCAGCAGCGACCGAGCGACGCCGCACCGATGACCAGCACCCCGCCGGCCGGGCAGCGACCAGGTCGGCGAGCAGCACGAGCACCGCGGTGCCGGCGGCAACGTAGGCCGGCAGCAGCGCGATCTGGTCAACCACCGCCGAACACCGCCGCGAGCGAGTTGGGCCGCGCCGTTGGAGACAGCTCAGCACGAGCGCCGGCACCAGGCCCAGCACGAGGGCCAGCACCACCAGCGGCGCCCAGGCCACCAGTTCGCCCGACTTCAGCCGCGCGGCCACGCCGAGTCCGGCGACGGTGGGCCGGGCGGGCCGTGCGTGACCGCGCCGCAGCAGTCGCAGGAAGTAGGCGGCGGCCAGCGCCCCGCCGAGCGCGGCGAGCACGCCCAGCGTGGTCCACAGTGGACCGCCGTGGCCGACCGCCGCGACGACCGCGAACGCCTCGCCCCAGAAGCCGGCCAGCCCGGGCAGGCCGAGGCGAGGCGATGGCGGCGAAGCCGAGCACGCCGGACAGGGCCGGGCGCGACCTCGCGCAGGCCGCCGAGCTCGGCCAGCTCGCCGGTGTGCGCCCGGTCCTTGATCGCGCCGGCGAGGAAGAACAGCAGCCCGGTGATGATCCCGTGGGCGATGTTGCCGATCAGCGCGGCCTGGAAGCCGGTGGCGGTCAGCGTGGCGATGCCGAGCAGGACGAAGCCCATGTGCCCGACGGACGAGTAGGCGATGAGCCGCTTGAGCTCGGTCTGGGCCGAGGCAGACCAGGCCGCCGACGAGGATCGCCGCGACGGCGAGCACGCCGAGGACCGGGGCGACCCTGCGGGCGCCGTCCGGGGCGACGCCGACCCCGACCCGGAGCAGCCCGTAGGTGCCCATCTTCAGCAGCACGCCGGCCAGGATCGACCGAGCCGACCGTCGGCGCCTCGGTGTGCGCGTCCGGCAGCCAGGTGTGCAGCGGCCACAGTGGACTCTTCACCGCGAACGCGACGGCCAGCAGGACGAACGCGAGCAGCTGGGTGCCGGGGGACATGGCCCGCGTCGGCCGCGGTCGGTCAGCGCGACCAGGTCGCCGGTGCCGGCCGAGGCGACCACGACGAACACGCCGACCAGCAGCAGCACCGAGCCGAACAGCGTGTAGAGCACGAACTTGCGGGCCGCGCGCCGCCGGTCGGCGCCGCCCCAGACGGCGATCACCGCGTACATCGGCAGCAGGACGACCTCGAAGAAGACGAAGAACAGCACCAGGTCGAGCGCGAGGAAGACGCCGAGGATGCCGACCTCGATGACCAGCAGCAGCGCCACGAGGCAGCCGGCCGCGGCCGGGCTCCGGCACCCGCCACAGCGTGTAGGCGCAGCACAGCAGGGTGAGCAGCGCGGTGAGCACGACCAGCGGGTAGGAGATGCCGTCGACGCCGAGGTGGAAGCCGGATGCTGAGGGCGGGCACCCAGGCGAGGTCGACCTCGTGCCACGGCCGGATCGGCGAGCCGGGAGCGACCGGGTCGACCGGGCGCGCTCCGCGACCAGCGCGATCGAGGTGCCGAGGGCCGCCGCGGCGAACGCCGTGCCGCCGAGCCGGGCGGTCCGGTCGAGCCGGCTCGGCAGCCCGGCGGCGAGGAGCGCGCCGAGCGCCGGGAGCACCAGCGTGGCGACCAGCAGTCCCTGACCGGTCGTCATGAGCGGACCCCCAGCACCACGGCGGCGGCCACGCCGAGCAGCACCGCGCCGGCCAGGACGGCGGTCGCCGCGCGGGGCAGACCGGCCCGGTGGGCGCGGGCCAGCAGCGCCGCCCAGCGCCGGACGGCGCCCGCGCCGGTCGACTCGACCGCACCGTCCACGAGCGGACTCGTCGGCGCGGCGGACCAGGCCGGCGAGCGCGAGCACCGGCCGGACCACCAGGGCGTCCTGCACCGCGTCGAGGTAGAAGGCGTTGGCCAGCACGGCCGGCGCCGGCCGCACGGCCAGGACCGGGTCGGCGGCCGGCTCGCGCCGCCAGGCCACCAGGCCACGCCGGCCACCGCGAAGCGCGAGCGGGATCACCAGCCGCCGCGTCGAGGTGGGCGATCGCGCCGTCGGCGCCCGAGCCGCTGGCCGAACGCCGCCGACGAGCCCGGCGAAGCCGAGCAACGCCGCCGGGACCGCGAGCACGATGACCGGTCCGCGCATCGTCCAGCGGTGGTTCGTGCGCATGCTCGGCCGGGTCGCTGCGCGGTGCGCCGAAGAAGGTGCGCAGCCACAGCCGGGTCGCGTAGCCAGCCGGTGACGAGCACGGTGAGCCAGGCCGGCGATGTAGACCGCGAACGCCGCTAGCCAGGAGATCACGCCGTGCCGGTGCGCGAGGCGTCCAGTGCCGCGCCGAGGATCGACGTCCTTGCTCCAGAACCCGGCCAGCGGCGGCACCCCGACCAGCGCGCCCAGGCCGATCGTCATGCGACCAGAACGTCACCGGCATCCGCGGCGCAGGCCGCCCATCCGCGCCATCAGGTTGGTGCCGACGGCGTGGATGACCGCGCCCGCGGCGAGGAACAGCAGCGCCTTGAACGCGGCGTGGGTGAGCAGGTGGAACAGGGCCGGCGTCGGGCGCGCCGACCGCGAGCGCGCCGGTCATGTAGCCGAGCTGGCTCACCGTCGACCAGGCCAGCACCCGCTTGATGTCGTCCTGGGCGGTGGCGGCGAGCGCGCCGAGCAGCATCGTGATCGCGGCCATGACGGCCAGGACGGTCAGCGCCGCCGGTGACGCGCTCGAAGAGCGGGAACAGCCGGGCGACGACGTAGACGCCGGCGGCCACCATCGTCGCGGCGTGGATGAGGGCGCGAGATCGGGGTCGGGCCGGCCATCGCGTCGGGCAGCCAGGTGTGCAGCGGGAACTGAGCGCTCTTGCCGGCCACCCCGGCGAGCAGCAGCACGCAGGCGGCCACGGTGACGTGCCGGGCGGCAGGTTGGCGCGGCGAGCACCTGCGTCGATGCGGAACGAGCCGGCGTTGAACGCCGAGCAGCGCGATGCCGAGCAGGAAGCCGACGTCGCCGACGCGGGTCACCAGGAACGCCTTCACCGCCGCGCGCCGGCGCCTCCGGCAGCCGCCGGTCGTGGCCGATCAGCAGGTACGAGCAGATGCCCATGACCTCCCAGCCGACCAGCAGCGTCGATCAGGTCGCCGGAGACGACGACCAGCAGCATCGCGGCGGTGAAGAGGCTGACCTGGGCGGCGTAGGGCGCGTAGCGGTCGTCGTCGTGCAGGTAGGCGATCGAGTAGACCTGCACGGCGAGGGCGACCACCGCCGACGGCGACCGCGACCAGCGCCGGCCGGGCCGTCGAGCCAGGTGCCGAAGGTGACCCGCAACTGGCCGAACTGCCCGAGCGTGACAGCCGGCGTCGTCTGGCTGCGGCCCGCCGAACGAGCACCGCGATGGCCACCGCGAGCACGGCGACCGGCGCCGGCGACCCCGAGCGCCACCGCGACCCGCCGGTCGCCGGCCGCAGCAGCCCGATCAGCGCCAGCACAAAGGGAACGGCGGGGAGCGCCGCTCCGAGAACGTCGAGCCTCATACCGGACTCCGCTCGACGTCCGGCGAAGACTCTGTCCAGCGGCACCTCGTCGACGGCGACGCTGCGGCGGAGCCGGTAGAGCTGCAGGATGATGGCGAGCCCGACGCCGATCTCGGCGGCGGCCAGCACGATGACGAACAGCGCGAACACCTGGCCGCTGCGCGGCACGGCGGCCTGGACCGTCGTGTCGGCGGTGACGAGCACCAGGTTGACCGCGTTGAGCATCAGCTCGACGGCCATCAGCAGCAGCACCGCGTTGCGGCGGACCAGCACGCCGTAGACCCCGAGGCCGAAGAGCAGGCCGGCGATGACGAACGGGATGACGGGATGCATCAGCTCCGCCTCCCGATGTCGGGCCGGGACAGCACGATCGCACCGACCAGCGCGGCCAGCAGCAGCACCGACACCACCTCGAACGGCAGCACCCAGGTACGGAAGAGGTCGCCGCCGAGGCGCTCGGCCGTGCCCGGGTCGGGCAGCCCGACCCGCATCCAGCGGAACGCGCCGAGCAGCAGCGCGGCCAGCCCGAGCCCGGCGCCGCCGCCGACCAGCGCGCCCGGCCAGCGGGGACGGTCGAGGTCGTCGCTGGCGCCGATCGGGGCCCGGGTCAGCATCACGGCGAAGAGCAGCAGGACGACCACCGCGCCGACGTAGAGCAGCACCTGGACCCAGGCGACCAGCTCGGCGGTGAGCACGAGATAGAGGCCGGCGACCGCGCCGAGGCGTCACCACCAGCCACAGGCCGGCCCGCACGACGTGCCGGGTGGTCACCACGAGCAGCGGCTGAGCCGACCGCGACCGCGCCGAGGGCGGCGATCAGCACGTCAGCCGTGGTCATCGCCGAGCCACCTCCATGGCCGACATCCTGCCACCAACCCCCGACAATAAAGACACACACCGCGGGAGAAATGGACCTTCACGCCGAACGCTTCGCGGCCGCCGTCTCCTCCTTGGACGGCTCACCGTGCGGGTCGTGCGCTGGCGGCGCCGGTACGGTCGCGCATCCATTCGCCCAGCCGCTCCTTCTCGTGCAGCAGGTTGCGGATGTCGTAGTCGGCGTACTCGAACTCGGGCGTCCAGAACAGCGCGTCGAACGGGCACGCCTCGATGCAGATCCCGCAGTACATGCACAGCGAGAAGTCGATGGCGAACCGGTCGAGCACGTTGCGCTGCCGCGCCCGCGCGGCGCCGGGGACGATGACCTCCTCCTTGTGCGAGTCGATGTAGATGCACCAGTCGGGGCACTCGCGGGCGCACAGCATGCAGACGGTGCAGTTCTCCTCGAGCAGCGCGATGACGCCGCGCGAGCGCGGGCGGCAGGTCGGGCGCGACGTCCGGGTACTGCTGGGTGTGCGACCGGTGCGCCATGGTGCCGAGGGTGACCGCGAGACCCTTCGCCAGGCCCTTGCCAGGTATATCCAGGCTCAGCACGGCCACCTCTCATCGCACTCGACGCCGCGGTCAGGACCAGTTGGACCAGCGCGACCGGCACCAGCACCAGCCAGCACAGCCGCTGCAGCTGGTCCTCGCGCAGCCGGGGGTAGGCCACCCGCAGCCAGATCACCACGAAGGACACCGCGAACACCTTGATCAGCGTCCACAGCCAGCCGAGCTGGTCGTCCGCCGAACGGGCCCTTCCAGCCGCCGAGGAACAGCACGGTGGTCAGCGCCGCGATGACCACGATCCCGACGTACTCGGCGAGCAGGAAGAACGCGAACCGCAGGCCGGTGTACTCGGTCATGTAGCCGAACACCAGCTCGGAGTCGGCGATCGGCATGTCGAACGGCGGTCGGCGGATCTCGGCCAGACCGGCGATGAAGAAGACCACCATGGCCGGCAGCCTGCCAGAGCAGCCACCACGGCCGCCAGGCCTCGACGATGCCGGTCAGCGACAGGGTGCCGGCCGCCATCGCGACGCTCGCCGCCGCCAGCACCAGCGGCAGCTCGTAGCCGAGCAGCTGGGCCGCCGCCCGCAGGCCACCGAGCAGCGCGTACTTGTTGGCCGACGCCCAGGCCGACATCAGCACGGCGACGACGCCCGATGCCGACCACGGCCAGCACGAAGAACAGACCGATGTCCAGCGGCTGGCCGACCAGGCCGTTCGGGCCGAGCGGGATGACCAGCAGCACCACCAGGTACGGCATCAGGGCGACGACCGGGGCCAGCCGGAACACCGGCCGGTCGGCGTCGCGCGGGGTGACGTCCTCCTTCTGCACGAACTTGACGCCGTCGGCGATGAGCTGGGCCCAGCCGTGGAAGGCGCCGGCGTACATCGGGCCGAGCCGGCCCTGCATGTGCGCCATCACCTTGTGCTCGGTCTGGCCGACGAGCAGCGGCAGGGTGAGGAAGGCGACGACCACGGCGGCGACGCGGATCGCCACCTCAATCCAGCGTCGGCACGCGGACCCCATTCGCCCGGGTCGGGCACGCCCGGCGGGCGCATCGGCTGGCGCGCGGCTGGTGGCGTGCTCGCTCTCGCCCGGCTCCTTCGCGCCCGGCCACGGCTTGGCCACCCGCGCGGCCAGGACGAAGTCCTTGCGCAGCGGGTGCCCCTCGAACTCCGGGCGGCAGCAGCAGCGGGGTCAGGCCGGTGTGGCCGGGGAAGTCGACGCCGAACATCTCGTGGGTCTCCCGCTCGTGCCAGGCGGCGCCCGGGTAGACGGCCGACGATCGATGTCGAGCGCCGGAGCGTCGCGGGGAATCCGCGTGCGCAGCAGCAGGCCGTGCCGCTCGGCGGTCGACCACACGTGTGCGACGACCGAAAAGCCCTCGGCCAGCTCGTCGACCGCGGACAGCCAGTCGAAGAAGTCGCACCCGAGCTCGTCGCGCGCGGCCCGCACGGCATCGGCCCACAGCTCGGGCGGCACGTCGACCGTCGCCCGGGCGAAGCCGCCGCCTGCGGACAGGCTCGCGGTGCCGGCGACCAGCCCGGCCATCCGCGCGCCGATCTCCTCGGGCGTCATGGGGCGATACTACGGCTGGAGTGTCTCCTAGGTGACCGCAACCAACCCCATCGATGAAGCGTGTTGGTCGGACATCAACACTCGGGGAGGAACACTTGATGCGCTTGCAGGAGTCGTCGGGGCGGGCCGACGGCACGGGGCCGCCGGGCGCCGGATTCGACGAGTTCTACGCCGCGCACTTTCAGCGGCTGACCATGCAGTTGTACGCGTACACGGGTGACGTGGGTGTCGCCCAGGACGTCGTCCAGGAGGCCTTCTGCCGGGCGCTGGCCCGCTGGGACCGGGTCGCCTGGTTCGACGACCCGCTGGGCTGGATCCGCAGGGTCGCCTGGAACCTGGCGACCAGCCGGTTCCGGCGCCTCCGGGTGGCCCAGGCCCATGTACGCCGCCAGCGTGAGGAGTACTTCGAGGAGCCGAGCCCGGACCGCGTTGTGCTCACGTTCGCCCTCGCCACGCTGCCGGACAAACACCGCCGCGCGGTGGTGCTCTTCCATCTCGCCGACCTTTCGATCACCGACATCGCTGCACAGGAAGGCGTCGCCGAAGGCACCGTCAAAGCCTGGCTGCACCGCGGACGAGCGGCGCTGGCCAGCCAACTCTCGGACCTCAGGATGGAGCGTCGCAATGGATGAGCAGCAGCAACTGGAACTGGTCGACGACGCGTTCAGCGCGTTCCGCGCGGGTGGCGCACTCGTGCACCCGGTCGGCGCGGACGCCGCGCGAGCCACGGTCAAGCACCGCCGTCGGGTACGGATCGTCACCGCGACGGCGCTCGCGGCCATCGCCGTCATGATCCCGGCGAGCGCCTACGCCACCGGCTTCTTCGGCGCCAAGGGGCCGCCGGTACCGGGCAACTCGACCGCGCCGACCGTCGCGCCGACGGAGTCGACCCCACCGTCCGCGCCGGCGGCGTCCATGACGCCGGTCGCGCCGGACGGCCGGGTCACCGTCGCCGACCTGTCGCACGCCACGGTGAACCTCGGCAGCCAGCCGCGCGAGGAGACGCTCTGCGGCGGCATCGGTGCGTTCACGTTCAACGGCAACCCGACGGCCGGGAAGAATCCGCAGACCGGCGCGGAACGGTACAGCATCGAGAAGGTGGTCGACGTCGACTTCGACCACGACGGGGCACTGGAGAGCGTGGCATTGATCGACTGCTCGATCCAGGGCCACGACAGCGTCGTCGTCGCCCTCGACCGGGACGTCACCGGCAAGATCGTGACGGTCGGCCAGGTCGTCGCGACGAAGAGCAGTTCGCCGGTCAGGGCGGTCTTCGACATCCGGGCCGACCCGAACGGCGCGATCGGCGTCCAGGTCGGTGACAAGGGCGTGTGCTGCGCCACAACCGAGGCGATGGTCGAGCACGAGTGGCGCGGCTACACCTACGACGGGCAGCGGTTCACGCAGACCAGCGGGCGTACCGCGTTCACACCGGTCGCCCCGGGCACGGACCTCGGCATGACGATGTCCGACCTGACGCTGGGCACGCCGACGAACGGCCTCCGGCACGGGTCGGTCACCGCCACCGTCACCAACCACGGGCCGAAACCGGCCCCGGGCGCGATCATCCAGATGTCCATCAGCACCGATCAAGGCGTCCCGGGCAGCGTCAAGATCGAGACCGATCTGAACGACTGCACGATCAGGCCGCTCAAGCAGTACGACGGAAAGGTCCTCGGCACCCAGGTCGAGTGCCATCTGTTCGGCTTCAAGGCCGGCGAGAGCCGCTCGTTCACCTTCCGGATCACCTCGGCTACGGCTAACGACGGCGCCCTGCAAGCGACCCGCGGCGGCTGGCTGGCCGGGTCGATCCGGCCCGAACAGCCCGGCGTCCGCGAACTGACGAACGATCCCAACTACAGCAACGACCAGCCGTCCAGCCAGATCAAGCTGTCCTGACCGGCCTCGCTCGACCCTCGCTGCGCCTCAGCTCGGCTCAGCGAGGGGGCGGACCGGGGGCGCGGTCAGGGCCGCGACGTCCGGGCGGTAGACGCCGCCCAGGCCCGAGGACTCTCGCGGCGATCTTCTCCTGCAGGCGCAGGATGCCGTGCAGCAGCGCCTCCGGCCGGGGCGGGCAGCCGGGCACGTAGACGTCGACCGGGATCAGCTGGTCGACGCCCTTGGTCACCGAGTACGAGTCCCAGTAGGGGCCGCCGCAGTTGCGAGCAGGCGCCGAAGCGAGATGACGTACTTCGGCTCGGGCATCTGGTCGTAGAGGCGCTTGATGGCCGGCGCCATCTTGTCGGTCACCGTGCCGGAGACGACCATCAGGTCGGCCTGGCGCGGCCCGTGCGCGAACGGGATGACGCCCGAGCCGGATGAAGTCGTGCCGGCCCATCGAGGTCGCGATGAACTCGATCGCGCAGCAGGCCAGCCCGAAGTTGAACACCCACAGCGAATAGCGCCGACCCCAGTTGAGCACGAACCTGATCGGCTCACCCGAGCACTCCTGGCAGCCCGCATGCCGGAGCCTACGCTCCGGCAGCCACAGGCTACATCGGACCGTTCGGTCGCGGCGCCGGCGGACGCTGGCAGCGAGGCTGAGGAACTCGGTCAGCAGCGCGCTCCCGCACCGCCGGCGGCGCGACGTCGAGCAGCGCGTTCACCGGCGCCATCCGGCGAGCGCCGGCGACCAGCCCGAGACCCGCAGCCGCCGGCGGCCAGCTCGGCGACGGGACCATCGCGGGGTCGAGCGATCCGGCCGACCGGCGGCCGGCCGGCGCGCTCGCGGGCCCGGGCGGCGGCCGCCGCGTCGGCGAGGTCGGCGGCGAACTCGGCGACGCTCGGCGCCACCGACGGCGGTCACCGTCAGGTGGATGCGTCGCGCGGCATCGCCGCCGTAGCGCGAACTGCGGCTGCGTGTGCCAGCCGCGCGCGGCCAGCTCGTCGGCCGAGCACGAACAGGTCGAGCGCCGGGTCGGCCGCGGTGAAGGCGACGACCGTCGAGTCCGGCCGGGCAGCAGGCGCAGGCCGTCGACGGCCGCGACGGCGGCGGCCAGGCCGGCGACCGCGTCCCGGGTCAGCGACGGCCAGCCGCAGGTAGCCGTCGTCGCCGATGTGCCGCAGCGTGGCCCACGGCCGCCGGCGATCGGGCCGCCGGACCGGGTCGAGGCGATCACCGGGTTGATCATCGTGTAGCCGGGCCAGTCGGCGTACGCGAAGTACTGCGGCAGCGCGCAGCGCCTCGTCGCGGTGCAGCAGGACCGAGACGCCCTTCGGCGCGTACGCGTACTTGTGCAGGTCGACGGAGATCGCTGGTGACGCCCGGGCACGAGAAGTCGAACGGCGGCACGGTCGACGCCGAGCCGGCGCAGGTACGGCAGCACCCAGCCGCCGAAGCAGGCGTCCACGTGGCAGCGCACCCCGCGCGGCCGCCGCGGCGGCGGCGATCGGCGCGACCGGGTCGACGACCCCGTGCGCGTACGACGGCGCCGAGCACGGCCACCAGCACCGTGTCCGGCCCGATCGCGGCGGCCATCGCGGCCGGATCGACGCGCAGCGTCAGCGGGTCGACCGGCACGACGTCGAGCGCGACCCGCAGGTAGTGCGCCGGCCTTGGCGAAGGCCGCGTGCGCGGTCGCCGGCATGACCAGCCGCGGCCGGGCGACGTCCGGGCGGGCGTCGCGGGCCGCCTTGACCGCCAGGATCAGCGACTCGGTGCCGCCGCTGGTGACGCTGCCGACGACCGTGTCGACCCCGCCGGGCCCGCCGCCCAGCAGCCCGCCGGCCGCGGCCACCAGCGCGTTCTCCATCGCCAGCAGGGACGGGAACGCGGTCGGGTCCAGCCCGTTGACGTGCGCCGCGAGCCGGTACGCCGACCGCGCCAGCTCGTCGAGCCCGTCGACAGCCGGGGTCGTAGACGTAGGCGAACAGGCGGCCGCCGTGCGTGGGCAGATCGCCCGCGCGCAGCGCCGCGAGCTCGGCCAGGATCTGCTCGGCCGGTACGCCGGCTGAGCCGGCAACGCATTCACGACAGAGTCTCCCCCAGCCGACGGGCGTCAAGGTCGTAACCGCGCAGACCGAGCACGGCCAGGCCGACGATCACCGCTGGGAGCACGGTGAAGCCGAGCAGCACGCCCAGCCGGGCCGTCCCGGACTGGGCCGCCGCGGTCGCCGGTGTCGCTCGAGACGTAGCCGAACAGCTGCAGCACCAGCGCGTAGATCCCCGGGCCGAGGGCCAGGCCGAACGTCTCGCCGGCCGTCCACACCCCGGTGAACACGCCCGCCTGCCGCCGGCCGGTGCGCGCGGTGTCGAAGGCGATGCAGTCCGGCAGCATGGCCAGGCCGAAGACCTGCTGCCCGGCGTACCCGCAGCCGATGAGCGCGGTGATCAGGTAGACGACGACGGCCGGCAGGACCGGCGCGAGCGACGCAGGAGCGAGCGCGCCGGCGGCGAGGAGCAGCGAGGCCAGCGACGTAGCGCGCGGAGCTTGCCGACGCGGGCGCCGATCCGGGACCAGAGCGGCATGACCAGCAGGGCCGGGCCGACGAAGCAGGCGAACAGCAGCGTCGGTCGCCGCGTCCGGCGACGTGCAGGACCTGCGTCGGCGAAGTACTTGACCCCGGCCAGCATGGTCGCGATGCCGGCCGCCTGGACGACGAAGCAGATCAGCAGCAGCCGGAACGGCCGGTTGCGACCGACCACCGCGCAGCTGCGCCCGCAAGCGACGGCTCGCTCTCCGCGACGCTGCCGAGCGGAGCTCGCCTCGGGTACCGAAGAAGGCGCCGAGCGCGCCGACGACGATGAGCGCGCCGACGAAGAGGCCCATCGCGCGGTGGCCGGGTAGGCCGCCGCCGGCCGCGTTCGACCACGATCGGGGCGACGCGCGCCGGAGATCAGGATGGCCAGCGCGAGGACCGCGACCCGCCAGGTCATCAGCCGGGTCCGCTCGGCGTAACCGTCGGTCATCTCGGCCGGCATGGCGACGTAGGGCACCTGGAAGAAGGCGTACGCGGTGGCGGCGGCGAGGAACAGCAGCGCGACGTACGCCGGCGGCGCCGCGCCGGACGCGCCGAACGGCGCCGGCGAAGATCGAGCGCGAACAGCACGGCCAGCGCGAGCCCGGCCGACGAGCAGGTAAGGGCGGCGGGCGCCGAGCGCGGCCACGGTACGGTCGGAGATCCGGCCCGCGACCGGGTTGACCAGCACGTCCCACGCCTTCGGCAGCGAGCACCAGCAGTCCGGCGACGCCCGGCCGCGACGCCGAGCGTGTCGGTCAGGTACGGCAGCAGCAGCAGCCCGGGCACCGTGCCGAACGCGCCGGTGACCAGCGAGCCCAGCGCAGTACCCCGCGCGAACACCGACCGGGAGCACCCCGGACGGGCGACGCCCAGGGTTGGCCTGCGCCGGAGGCGCAGGTCGGGAGGGCGGAGGCTCGGGTCGGGCTGCGCGGCGGTCCGGAGGGCGGAGGCTCAGGCGCGTGCGGACGCGCCATCGTGGACGACGATGCTAACGATCAGGTCTGTAAACCGCGAGGAAGGAATTTCGGTGCCGCGCATGCCCGCGGGTGTCGCCGCTGGACACCCGGCCACCACGGAGGTCGGGCTGCGGGTGCTCGCCGGCCGGCGGGTCCGCCGCCGACGCCGCCGTCGCCGCGATGCTCGACCTGCTGCGTGACCGAGACCATCCTGACCGGGATCGGCGGCGGCGGCTTCGCCACCTACTACGACGCGGCCACCGGCGAGGTCACCTGCCTCGACTTCTTCTGCGCCGTGCCCGGCCTGGACGACGACGCGGCCGGCCGGCCCGATGGTGCCGATCGAGGTGTGCGTTCGGCGGGGTGCCGCTGGAGTACGCGATCGGCGAGGCGAGCGTCGGCGTCCCCGGCGTGCCGGCCGGCTGCGGCGAGGTGCACCAGCGCTGGGGCCGGCTGCCGTGGGCAGAGCGTCGTGGCGCCGGCGATCAGCCTGGCCCGCAGCGGCGTCGATCCTGCCCGCCCCGCAGGCCCGCGCCCTGGTCATCGGTCGCCCCGGCGCTGCCTGCCCGGGCGTCGGCGCCGCGATCTACGCGCCCGGCGGCAAGCTTCTCGAGGGCGGCGACCTGCTGTTCCATCCCGGGTCTCGACCTCGCGCTGTCGATCCTGGCCGGCGAGGGGCCGGCCGCCTTCTACACCGGCCGGGTCGGCGCAGATCCTCGTCGACACGGTCCGGGCCGGCGGCGGCGCGATCGGCCCGGCCGACCTGGCGGCCTACCGGGTGCTGCAGGTGCCGGTCGAGCGGGCGACGCTCGCCGGGATGCACGTGTACGCGCGGCACGACCTGAGCAACACGATCGAGACGATCTGCGCGCGCTCCCGGCCGACCTGCCTTCGCTGCCGCGGCGGCGAGCGAGCCGTGGCGCTGGCTCACGCGCTCATCGCGCGTGGACCGGCAGAAGATCGGCGACACCACGAACGTGTCGGTCGTCGACGCCGACGGCAACGCCTGCGTGATCACGCTCACCCTGGGCATCGGCTCCGGCGTATGGCTGCCCGGGCTCGGCGTGCACCTCAACTCGATGCTCGGCGAGGGCGAGCTGATCACCGCCGGGCACCCGGCCGGGCGATCGCATGTCGTCGAACATGTGCCCGCTGGTCGTGGTCGACGACATCGACCCGAAGAAAGCCGGACGGCTCGTCCTCGCGGCCGGCTCGGCCGGGGCGTCGCGCATCCGGACCGCGCTCACGCACACGCTGCTCAACGTGCTGGTCGACGGCGACGACACCTATACCGCCATCAACCGCCCCCGGTTCCACGCGGTCGACGACGAGGGCGGCGGCCCGGATGTCGTGCATGCCGAGGTCGGGTACGACGAGGTCGAGCTCACCGCGCTGGAGCGGGCCGGGTACGCGGTGAACCGCTGGGACCACCTCAGCCACTACTTCGGCGGGGTGAGCGCGGTCGGCCGGGCCGGTGCGGCGGGCGACACCAGGCGCGGCGGCGTCGGTCTGATGCTCTGAGCCGGTCGGCGCCACAACTCCGGCGAAGTAGTGCCCACCGGGCCAGTCTGAGGCCACTATTCCGGGGAACTAGTGCCCACCCGGGGCCGTCGACGCCACTGTTTCCCCGAAGTAGTGGCCACCCGGGGCCGTCGAGGCCACTGTTTGCCCGAAGTAGTGGCCACCCGGGGCCGTCGAGGCCACAACTCCGGGGAAGTAGTGGCCACCCGGGGCCGGTGAGCGCACTACTTGCCCTGAGGAGTGGGCTCCGCGCCGGGAAGCGAGCCGTCCGGGAACCAGGCCGCGGCTCTCATGTCGACGTGGTCCCCGCGCAGCGGGGTGCCCTCGTCGCGGAGCCGGCGCAAGGCCTCCCGCTCGTGGCCGGGCAGCAGCCGGCCGTTCGCCGTCGACCACCCGGTGCCACGGCACCCCGCCGCCGTGCCGGGCCATCACCGCGCCGACCTGGCGCGGGCCGCCGCGTTGCCGAGGAACTCGGCGATCGCGCCGTACGACATCACCCGCCCGGGCGGGATCCGCTCGACGAGCGACAACACAGTCCTCGGTGTAGTCCTCCACAGTCACGCCACGATATGGGAACCGATGCTGGGCCACGCAACCTCCCGCGCACAATGGGCGCGTGCGGGAACAGGTCACCGCGGCGCGGCGGATCGTGGTCAAGGTCGGTTCGTCGTCGCTGACCACGGCCGCCGGCGGGCTCGACCGCGACCCGGGTCGACGCCCTCGTCGACGCTCCGCGCTCGCCGCCAGCCGGCGCGAGGTCGTGCTGGTCTCCTCCGGCGCCATCGCCGCCGGCCTGGCCCCGCTCGGCCTGCCGCCGGCGCCCGCGCGACCTGGCCACCCAGCAGGCCGCCGCCAGCGTCGGGCAGGGCCTGCTGATGCGCGCCTACACCGACGCCTTCGCCCGGCACGGCCGCACCGTCGGGCAGGTGCTGCTCACCGTCGACGACGTGACGCGGCGCGCGCACTACCGCAACGCGTACCGCACCCTGCGCCGGCTGCTCGACCTGCGGCGCGGTGCCGATCGTCAACGAGAACGACACGGTCGCCACCGAGGAGATCCGCTTCGGCGACAACGACCGGCTCGCCGCGCTGGTCGCCGCGCTGGTCCACGCCGACCTGCTGGTCCTGCTGTCCGACGTGGACGCCCTCTACACCGGCGACCCGAGCCGTCCCGGCTCGCGCGCGATCGACCGAGGTACGCGCCGACGAGGACCTCGCCGGCGTCGCCATCGGCGGTCCGGCAAGGCCGGCGTCGGCACCGGCGGCATGGTCACCAAGGTCGAGGCGGCCCGGATCGCCACCGGCGCCGGCATCCCGGTCGTGCTCACCTCGGCCGCGCTGGCCGCCCGGGCGCTCGCCGGCGAGGACGTCGGCACGCTCTTCCACCGGCTGCCGGGAACGCCCGGCCGCCCGGCTGTTCTGGCTCGCGCACGCCACCGCGCCGCGCGGCCGGCTGCACCTCGACGCGGGCGCGGTCCAGGCGGTGGTCGGCCGGCGCGCGTCGCTGCTGCCGGCCGGCATCACCGCGGTGGACGGGCGAGTTCGCCGCCGGCGACCCGGTGGACCTGGTCGACACCGGCGGCACGCCGGTGGCCCGCGGGCTGGTCAACTACGACGCCGCGGAGCTGCCCGGCCTGCTCGGCCGCTCCACCGTCCGACCTCGCCGCCGCGCTGGGCCCACGGCTACGAACGTGAGGTCGTCCACCGCGACGACCTCGTCCTGCTGCTGAAGGAGAAGATGCTGTCGTCGAGTGGCCGAACAGGCGCGCCGGGCCCGCTCGCGAGCGCCGTCGCTGGCGACCGCTGCCCGCGCACGGTCAAGGACGCCGCGCTGCTGGCGATGGCCGACGCGCTGGTCGACCGGCGACCGAGGAGATCCTCGCCGCCAACGGCGAGGACGTGGCCGCCGGCCGCGCGGCCGGCACGGCCGAGGCGCCTGATCGACCGGCTCGCGCTCGACGCGAGCAGCGGGTCGCCGGGATGGCCGACGGGCTGCGGCAGGTCGCCGGGCTGCCCGACCCGGTCGGCGAGGTGGTGCGCGGCTCGACGCTGCGCCAACGGCCTGGAGCTGCGCCAGGTCCGGGTGCCGTTCGGCGTGGTCGGCATCATCTACGAGGCCCGGCCCAACGTGACCGCCGACGCCGCCGGCCTGTGCCTCAAGTCCGGCAACGCGGTGCTGCTGCGCGGCTCCTCGTCGCGCCGCGCACTCCAACGCCGCCATCGTCGCCGTCCTGCGCGACGCGGTCGCCGCGGCCGGGCTGCCCGCCGACGCGATCCAGCTGGTCGACGCCGTCGACCCGCGACTCGGTCAAGGAGCTGATGCGGGCCCGCGGCCTGGTCGACGTGCTGATCCCGCGCGGCGGCGCCGGCACTGATCCAGTCGGTGGTCGAGGAGTCGACCGTCCCGGTGATCGAGACCGGGGTCGGCAACTGCCACGTCTACGTCGACGCCGCCGCCGACCTGGCGATGGCGCTGCAGATCCTGCTCAACGCCAAGACGTCGCGGCCGTCGGTGTGCAACGCGGCCGAGTCGCTGCTGGTGCACGCGGCGGTCGCCGACGCGTTCCTGGCGCCGGCGCTGCCCGCGTTGCGGGCGGCCGGCGTGACCGTGCACGGCGCACCCGAGGTCGGCCGGCGTACTCGGCCGACGTGGTGCCGGCGACCGAGGAGGACTTCGCGCACCGAGTACCTGTCGCTGGACCTGTCGCGCGGCCGTCGTCGACCTCGCTGGACGCCGCGATCGACGCACATCCGCCGGTACGGCACCGGCCACACCGAGGCGATCGTCACCGGCTCGCATCGGCCGCGGCGCACGAGTTCGTGGCCGAGGTCGACGCGGCCGCCGTGATGGTGAACGCCTCGACCCGGTTCACCGACGGCGGCGAGTTCGGCTTCGGCGCCGAGATCGGCATCTCGACCCAGAAGCTGCACGCCCGCGGCCCGATGGGCCTGCCCGAGCTGACCTCGACCAAGTACGTGGTGACCGGCGACGGCCACACCCGCTAGAGCAGGTCAGCGGCAGGGCGCGGAGCGCCGTCAGCGTGGTGTGCACGTCGAACGCGGTCGCCGTCGTCGCTCGCCCAGCCGCCGTCGCGTGCGCTGGGTCTCGGCCAGCCGGCGGCGGGCGGCCGCGAGCAGCGAGTCTTCGTCGGACATGCCGACCCGCCGCAGCGCGGCGAGCCATCGACGCGACGTCGGCCGCGGACATCGTCCGGCACCCGTTCGCCGAGCACGACCTGGATCTGCGCCGACTCGTAGAACCAGCCGGTGCGGTAGCAGCACCGCGCCGCCCAGCCAGCCGGAGACCAGGAACGACGGCCAGGTGCCGTCGGGTCGCAGGCCGCGCGGAACGCCTCGGCGGCCCGACGATCGCGCCGCGTGCTCGCTGTCGTCGCGGCCGCCGGGATGCCGAGTACGTCGAGTATCGGTCGAACTCGGCTCCGGCGGCCTGCGCTCCTCCGCGCTCGGACCGCCGACGGCCAGCCAGAACGCGGCGTTGGCGGTGAGGTAGAGCGCGCCTCGGGGTCGCCCGGCTGCGCCCACGGCGGGGCGACGTCGGCCAGCGACGGCGTCCTCTTCCCAGCATGCCGTCGGGCCGCTGCGCGGCCGCCAGCCAGCGCAGCGCCCGCCGCGCGGCCGGGCCGGCTCGAGCGCGCCGAGGTCGTCGAGCTCGGCCAGCCGGAAGCAGGTGGCATCGATCGACGCGACGTCGCCGCCCCAGAAGGCCGGCCAGCCGCCGTCGGCCGTGCTGGCCCAGCTCGACCTTGTCGAGCACCTCCGGCGGCGGCGCGGATGCCGGAGCGCAGCCATGCGACAGCCGGGCCCGGTCCACCGCGTCCCCGCGCGCGACGACGTAGCCGATCGCGGCGTCGATGTCGACCATGAGCCGTAGGCTACCGACGCCGTCCAGCTGCCCGTCCCCGGGCGGGATCGCACGGACGTGATCCGGTCAGTAGACGGGCAGTGACGGGTCGATCGTGCTTGACCCAGGACGACGACGCCGCCCTGGACGTGCACGGCGTCCTTGAAGCCGGCCGCCTTGACCGCGGCGAGCGCCTCGGCCGAGCGGACGCCGGTCTTGCAGTACAGCACGATCTGGCGGTCCTGCGGCAGGTCGGCCAGGGCCTGGCCGGAGAGGATCTCGCCCTTCGGGATCGAGGTGCGCGCCCGGGATCTTGACGATCTCGTACTCGGCCGGCTCGCGCACGTCGATCAGGTCGATCGACTTGTCCGACGTCCAGCCAGTCGCTTGCAGCTCGGTCGCGGTGATCGTCGAGCCGACGCCGCCGCCTGGCGCCTCCTCGGAGACGGCGCCGCAGAAGTCGTCGTAGTCGATGAGCTCGGTGACGGTCGGGTTCTCGCCGCAGATCGCGCAGTTCGGGTCCTTGCGGACCTTGATCTTGCGGTACGTCATCTCCAGGGCGTCGTAGACCATCAGGCGGCCGACCAGCGGCTCGCCGATGCCGGTGAGCAGCTTGATCGCCTCGGTCACCTGGATCGAGCCGATCGACGCGCACAGCACGCCGAGCACGCCACCCTCGGCGCACGACGGGACCATGCCGGGCGGCGGCGGCTCCGGGTAGAGGCAGCGGTAGCAGGGGCCGTGCTCGGCCCAGAACACCGAGGCCTGGCCGTCGAAGCGGTAGATCGAGCCCCACACGTACGGCTTGCCGAGCAGCACCGCGGCGTCGTTGACCATGTAGCGGGTGGCGAAGTTGTCGGTGCCGTCGACGATCAGGTCGTACTGCGCGAAGATCTCCAATCACGTTGTCGTTGGTCAGCGCCGTCGTTGTGGATGACCACGTTGACGTACGGGTTGATCTCCCGGACCGAGTCGCGCGCGGACTCGGCCTTGGGCCGGCCGATGTCGCGACTGGCCGTGGATGATCTGGCGCTGCAGGTTGGACTCGTCGACGGTGTCGAACTCGACGATGCCGAGCGTGCCGACACCGGCCGCGGCCAGGTACATCAGCGCGGGCGAGCCGAGGCCGCCGGCGCCGACACACGAGCACCTTGGCGTTCTTCGAGCCGCTTCTGCCCGGCCATCGCGACGTCCGGGATGATCAGGTGGCGGGAGTAGCGGCGGACCTCGTCGATGGTCAGCTCGGCGGCGGGCTCGACGAGCGGTGGCAACGACACGGTGCCTCCCAGGTTCATGCAATCTAGCCATTGTCGCCCGGCCGGCACATGGTCCTGACGTGCCCCCAGGCCCATATCCGGGCACGGCGTCTCAGGTCTCGCGGATGGCCGGCGTAGCGCTCCGTTGACGTACGGCCACGCGTTGGCCACGCAGCCCTGCAGCCCGAGCGTCTGCTGCATGCATCACCGGCGCCGGCGGCCCGGCGCCGGGGCACGCCTCGTGCCCGTGCCCGAGCTCGTGCCCGACCTCGTGGTTGATCGCGTACTGCTGGTAGACCGCCAGCGGCGCCCCGTAGTCCGGCACGCGCCGTCAGCCAGCGCGCCAGGTTGATGATCACCTTGTCCGGGCAGGCGGCAGGACGTGTACTGGTCGGTGTGCAGTCCGCCGGCCGCGCACATCGCCTCCGACGTGACCGGGGTGGCCAGGAAGATCGTGAACTCGGCCGCGCGCCTGGCCACCGACCCGCTGCAGCCGGAGCTGACCGGTCGCCGTCCAGCCGCGCGGGTCGCCGAGGACCGCGTCGACGGCGCCGGCGAACGCGGTCGGCGTCCTGCCCGCTGCCGTTCTCCACCGCGACCCGGAACCGGCGCAGCGGGCCGGCCGCGCCGTGCACCTTGCCGGTCGCCGTCGCGTAGGTGAACGTGCCCGCGCCCCGCACCGGACCGATCTCGGCCGCACCGGCGGTCGCGGTGACCACGCTCGGTCGCGACGCCGCCGGGGACTCGCTGGACTCGCCGGAACCCGCAGGACCGCCGGCCGACGCGTCGTAGCCGCCGCCGACCCGTTGCCAGGCCATCCGGCCGATCACCACGCCGCCGGCGACGGCGAGCACGAGCAGGGTGACCACGATCGCCAGCCGGTTGCGCTTGCCCACCTTGCGCCGGTGCCGCCAGGCCTGCTCGCGGGGCCCGACCGGGCGCAGTTCGCCGCCCGGACCGGGTGGAACCGGGGGTTGCGCAGAGCGGCCGAACGAGCGCGGCGGGTCACTCGGCGAAGGTGCCGACACCCGCCGGCGATCCCCACGCAGCCGCTGTGCCATCAAGGCGTTAGCTTGCCATGTTCGCCTGCCGAGTTTCGTCCAGCATGCCGAGCAAAGCCCGGGCCACGGTACGCGGTGACTCCATCTGCGCAACGTGTCCGACCCTGGCCAGCATCAGCAGGCGGCAGTCCGGAATCACCCTCGCGACCTGCGGCGCGACGCGGACGTCGACGAGTTGGTCCTGCCGCCCGGCGATCACCAGCGAGGGCGCGGTGATCCGCGCGGCGACGCGCCACATCGATCTCTCGCCCGGCAGGTACGCGCGCAGGAAGCTGCTCACCAGGCTGCGGAAGCTGCGCACGTAGGCCTCCGCGTACCAGGGCACGGAACTGCGCAGCTTCGCCTCCTCCACCGCCTCCGCCAGGCGCTGCTCGGGGACGACCGTCGGGTCGGCGAAGCACGCCGCGATCACCATGCTGGCCAGCTCGTCCGGCGGCATGGCGGCCATCCGGCGCGCCGCCAGCCGGGACGCCTGCGGCAGGAACGCCAGCGGTACGAGCCGGCCCTGCAACGACCGCCGCGGATCGAGGAACGGCATCGCCGGCGAGACCAGCGTGAGCGTGCGGACAAGGTCGGGACGGGTACCGGCGACCTTGACCGAGATGGCGCCGCCCATCGAGTTGCCGAAGAGGTGCACCGGGCCGCGGTCGGTGTGCTCGATCCAGCGGATGACCCGGTCAGCCATCGCGGTGATGGTGTAGCTGGGGGCCGGCCCGCTCCGGCCGAAGCCGGGAAGGTCGATCGCCTGGCCGTCGAGCCGATCGGCGAGCAAGCGCGGCGAGGTCGGTCCAGTTGGAGGACGAGCCGCCGAGACCGTGGACGAACAGCGCCGGCTCGGCGCCGGGGGCGGTCGCCGGGGTATCCCGCACGTACGTGACGGTGCCGTCCAGTTCGACCGTCCTCCCGGGCCAGAGCGCGGGAAGGGCCTCAAGTGAAGGAACGATGAACTCTGGGCAAAGAACCGCACGCTTCATGGCTCAAGTGTGCAGCGCGTGGAGGCTTTTAATGCAGAGCGGCACCCCGCGCGAAACACGGGCTAGGGCAGGAGGCCTTCCAGGCGCCGGTTCACCGCGGCGAGCGTGGCGCGGACCATGGCCGAGCGCGGATCGCCATGGGACACCGACGAGCCGGTCAACTGCTCGATCCAGCCGTCGCAGTTCATGTGCAGGACCACCACCGCGACCTCGCAGGTGCCCAACGGTACGAGCGCCGCGTGCTCGATGAGGCACCGCCCGTGGGCACCGGTGTCCGGGTCGATGAGCAGCCTGTCGATCGCGTTCGCCGCCGCCTCGGCGGCCATGCGCAGCACGACGGTGTCGACGTCCAGGCCGGTCGCGCGGCCCACGGCGGGCACGCCGTCGGCGTTCAGGCGCACCTCGACCACCGCGTCGACCCCTTGGATGCGCACGTCGACCCCGTCGATCAGTACCCGCGGGGAATGGATCATGCCCGGGCGGATCAGCGCCGGCGACTCCGGCCGGCGGACCACCGTGTCGGCGTCGATGCCGGCGACCGCCGGGATCGCCGACACCGGCAACGGTGCACCGGACGACGGGGCGGACGACGGGGCGAAGGTCTGTGGCGGCCGGAGCGTCTCGGCCGGCCTGGCGGGCTCAGCGGACTCCGCCGGCTCGGCGTGGCGCACGGCCCCGCTCACCGGCCGGTGACGCCGGGACGTCTCCGCCGGCAGCGGGTTGTCCGCGGCCGGTGCGATGACCCCGGTGACCGCATCGGCCGCCGCGGCACTCTCCGGTGTCGGCTCGGCGGCCAGGCCCATCCGCTCGTTGAGGAGGCGCGCGACCGCCCGGCTCACCCAGCCCGGGTCGGCGTCGTCGGCGAGTTCGAGCCGCAGCATGTGGCCGCCACCCGGCTTCGGGCTGAGCTTCGCCTCGCGGACGCCCTGCACCCCGCGCACGGCCTGGATCACGGCCGGGATGTCGAACCCGTCCGGCCGCCCGTCGGCGAGCGGGCTGGGGATGTCGTCGTGCCGCAGGTGCGCGGCGATCCGGGCCAGGTCGGGCGCGGCCGCGTGCGGTGGCTCCACGGACGCGCCGGGCAGATCGGGGACGTCGGGCTCGGACGGCACCCGCTGCGGCAGCCCGCCATGGGTGGCGGCCCCGCGGCCCAGCGAAGACCGGTCCGACGACGACCGATCGAGCGAGTCCGGCCGATCCGGCGCCGACGGGCGATCCACACCCGATGGGCGATCCAGAGCGGACGGGCGATCCAGCGTCGAATGATCCGACAAGGACGAACGCTCGGACGGCGACGACCGCTCGGGCGACGAGGACCGGTCCAGATGCGAGGGCCGATCCCGGTGCGACGGCAGATCCAGATGGGAGGGCAGACCCAGGTGCGTGGGTCGATCCGGCGGCGACGGCCGGTCAAGCGCCGACGGCCCGTCCAGCCGCGAGCGCTCCGGAGGAACGGCCGGAGGCGCCGACGAAGGAGAGGAAGACGGCGAGGGCGCCAGGAACCCGGACGGCGACGGCGGCGTCGAGACCGAGGCCGGCGGCGCCGAACTCGGCGGGACCGGGCGAGCCGTCCCACGCACCGGGGTGTCGGTGACCAGCGCGTCCGACGGTTCGCGCTGCGCCGGGTACGACGGCATCGTCCAGTCGATGGTCGGCTCCGGAGGCGGTGGGTGCTGGTCGAACAGCGGCGTCGCATCCTCGTACGGCGACTGGCTCCGATAGGGGGCGGAGGCCGGACCGTAGACCGAGGCCTGCGGAAACGTCGGCGACGGCGGGTAGACCGACGACGGCGGATAGGACGGCAGCGCGGGCGCGGGCACGTACGGGGCGGCCGGGGCGGCCTGCGTGGTCGGCTCGCTGGGCTGCGGGGGGAAGGTCGGCTCCGGCGCATAGGTCGGATCGGCGGCCGGATAGCCGGGCTGGCCGGCTGATGGGTAGCGCGGCATGGGCTGGTAGCCGGGCGGCAGATCGGAGGAGCGGGGCCAACCTTGCCCGTCGGGCGGGTAATGCCCGTAGTGCAACACGTGGCGCTGGTCGTCGGGGGACGACGACGGCACTGGGGGGAGAGCGGGCTGCTGCCCGGCGAGGGTGGTCTGCGAAGCAGAATCCACTGAGTCCACAGACGCCGGCCCCACAGATGCCGGCCCCACAGATGCCGACGCCGACTCCGCGTACGACGACTCCACGAGCACGGGCGCGGGCGGCACCGAGTCGACCGGCACGGCTTCGATCGGCGCGGATTGGGGCGCTGCGAACGGCGGGTGGACGGGCGCGAGGAGATCCGCATACGGGGGGCGGCCGTCGAGTCGCCCCCGCCGGATGCCGCTGCCATTGGCGCCGTTCAGCCGGCCGGCGCCGTTGATCGGGTGGACGTTGTTGGGGTGCGCACTGTTGACCGCGCCGGCGACCGAGGCACGGCCGGTGACGGTGCCGGTGGGTTGGTCGCGCCAGAGCGGAACCACGGCCGCCGATCCGTCGTCGGCCGCTGTCGCCGGCGGCGCCCATCGGGCGTCCGGTGCCTCTGCGCTGCTCTGCCCGGTTGTGTGCCCTCCAAAGCCTTGCTGTGCGGCCGCCGCGTCTGGGCTGTTTGGTTGCCCTGTTTCGTCCACCGCGCACTCCTCCGTCCCCTCCCGTGAGGCTACCGTGTGTGGGTAGAGGCGGTAAGTTGCAATCTCGACCTATTCGGAGGGTGCACGATGACGTCGGCGACGAGCGGCACACAAGCGACGGGCCGACCCGTGCGACTGCCGCGGTCCGCCCGTCGCAAGCAGCTGCTCGCCGCAGCTCAGCAGGTGTTTGTCGCGCACGGCTACCACGCCGCCGCGATGGACGACATCGCCGAGCGCGCGGGCGTCTCCAAGCCCGTCCTCTACCAGCACTTTCCGGGCAAGCTCGAGCTCTACCTGGCGCTGCTCGACACGCACTGTGACGCGATGGTCGAGCGGATTCGCGCCGCGATGGCCGCCACGTCCGACAACAAGGAGCGGGTGCGCGGCGCCGTCAATGCCTATTTCGACTTCGTCGATCACGAGGGCGAAGCCTTCCGGCTCGTCTTCGAGTCCGATCTCCGCAACGATCCAGCCGTTCGGCTGCGGGTCGACCGGGTCGAGCGGGGCTGTATCTCGGCGATCACCGACACGATCATGGGCGACACGGGGGTGAGCCGGGCGCGGGCCGAGTTGCTGGCCTCCGGTCTGGTCGGGGCGGCCGAGACCGCCGCGCGGTTCTGGCTGGCCGGCGGCCGGCAGGTCGACAAGCCCGAGGCCGAGGCGTTGCTGACCGCGCTGTCATGGCGGGGCATCGCGAGCTTCCCGCTGCAAGGCGACCAGACGCCCGCGGAGTAGACCGCGAGCAGACCGGCCGAGCAGACCCGCCGCGCAGACCCGACCGAACCGCCTGCGCACCACGCTGACAGCGAACACTGCCCGCGACCGGGAACAAGACCTGATCGCGTTAGTCTTCAACCACACTGAGTGTGATGCGACCGAACCAACCAAGGAGGAAATAGGTGGAGGTCAAGATCGGTGTGCAGTACGCGCCCCGAGAGTTGGTTCTGGAGAGCGCCCAGTCTCCGAGCGAGGTCGAGGCGACCGTCAGCGACGCGACTCGGCAAGGGCGAAGGCGTCCTGTCGCTCGTCGACGAGAAGGGCCGCCGCGTGATCGTGCCGGTCGACAAGATCGCCTACATCGAAATAGCCGAGGCCCAGTCCCGCCCGGTCGGGTTCTCGACGGCCTGATCCGATAGCTACCTGACGAGAGTTACCTGACGGAGCTACCTGACGGGGGTCCTGCCCGCTGGCACCAGGCGCAGGACCCTCAGTTGTTCAACCCGACCGAGGCCATCCGCCGGGTGTGCGCCGACGTCAGCCGGGTCAGCAGGGTGTGGACGTCGCTGCCCGGGTTGGAGGCGATCAGCGCGGCGAGTGCCGGTCGCTCGCCGGCCACCCGTACGGCCTGGGAAATGCCCTCCCCGACCAGCCGTCGCCCCCACATGGACAGTCGATTGGCCACCTTCGGGTCTTCGGCGATGGCGGCGCGGATCTCGTCGGCCGCGAAGTCGGCGTGGCGGGAGTCGTGCAGGACCTCGTAGACGAGGTCGCGGTCCGGCCCGGGCAGCGCGGTGGCGACCTCGCGGATGAAGTCGTCGCCGATGCCGTCGCCGAGATACGCCTTGGTCACGCCCTCGAGCCAGTCGCTGGGCTCGGTCAGCTCGTGGTAGGAGGAGAAGGCCCCGACGTACGGCGCCATCGCCTCGTCGACGTCCGCGTCGAGCTGATGCAGCCGGTCGGCCAGGCGTGCGTAACAGTTGATCTCCAGCGCGGCCATCTCGCTGAGTGCGGCCCGCCGCCGCAGGTCCGGCGCCAGCCGCGCATCCGCGGCTATCCGGTCAAACGCCACCAGTTCCGCATATGCCAACATCCCCAGCAAATCCACTACTGCTTCTCGGGGAGGCGAAGCCGGCGAAGGTTCGGACACGACGGCAGAGTACCGGAGCCACCCCCCACCACCCCGACCGCGCGGCCCCACCCTGAGCGGTTCCTTCCGGATCAACGTACAATGGCAGGGACAAGCTTTACTGGCTGGCTACGCCCCTCCATAGCGGCGCAGCCCGGCGTGCGGCCCGCGACCTTGTGTCGCGTGCGGCCCGCGCCTTCGACACATCGAGCGCACCCGCATCTTGGGGCGCTCCCACGAGGAAGCACCCCGAGCATCACATGACAGTAGAAGACAACCTGGCCGGCGAACCGCTGGCCGCCGGCGAACCGCTGGCCGCCCGGGCGCCGGTGCGCCCCGACAGTCCGACCTTCGCCGAGCTCGGCGCCCGGCCGGAAACCGTGGCGGCGCTCGAAGCCGTCGGCATCGTCCACTCGTTCGCCATCCAGGAATACGCCCTGCCCATCGCTCTGCGCGGCAGTGACCTCATCGGTCAGGCGCCCACCGGCACCGGCAAGACCCTCGGATTCGGCGTTCCGCTCCTGGACCGCGTCGTCGCGCCGGCCGATGGCGCCGACGGGTTCCCGCAGGCACTCGTCGTGGTCCCGACCCGCGAGCTCGGCCTGCAGGTCGCCCGCGATATCGCCACGGCCGGCAAGACCCGCGGCATCCGCGTGCTGCCGGTCTACGGCGGCGTGGCCTACGAGCCGCAGGTCGACGCGCTCACCCGGGGCGTGGAGATCGTCGTCGGCACCCCCGGCCGCCTGCTCGACCTGGCCAAGGGCAAGCAGCTCAAGCTCAGCCGACATCCGCGCCCTCGTGCTCGACGAGGCCGACCGCATGCTCGACCTGGGGTTCCTCGACGACGTCGAGCGGATCCTGGCGATGCTGCCCGACGAGCGGCAGACCATGCTGTTCTCGGCCACGATGCCGGACGCGATCGTCACCCTCGCCCGGCGTTTCCTGCGCCACCCGATGACCATCCACGCGCACCACGACGCGACCACCGGCCCGTCCCCGCTGACCAAGCAACTCGTCTACCGCACGCACCCGATGAACAAGATCGAGGTCGTGGCCCGGATCCTCCAGGGCGGCGAGCGCGGCCTGACGATGATCTTCACGCGGACCAAGCGGGCGGCCGACCGGGTCGCCGAGGATCTCGACTTCCGCGGCTTCGCGGTCGCGGCCGTGCACGGCGACCTGGGTCAGGGCGCACGGGAGCGGGCGCTGCGGGCGTTCCGCACCGGGAAGGTCGACGTGCTGGTGGCCACCGACGTCGCCGCCCGTGGTCTCGACGTGACCGGGGTGACGCACGTCATCAACTACGACTGCCCCGAGGACCCGGACACCTACACGCACCGCACCGGTCGCACCGGTCGCGCCGGCGCGACCGGCGTCGCCGTCACGTTCGTCGACTGGGAAGACATGCCCCGGTGGCGGATCATCGACAAGACGCTCGGTCTGGAGATCCCGGAGCCGCCGGAGACCTACCACACGTCACCTCACCTGCTCAGCGACCTGGACATCGTCGCGGGCCTGTCCGGCTCGCTGCCGAGCGCCGAGCGCACCCGCGCGGGCCTGTCGGCGGAGAAGCTTGAGGACGTCGAGGGCAAGCGCACCCGTCGCCCGCCGGCCCGCGGCGGCCGTGCACGCCGCTCCCCCGGCGCGCCGGCCGAGCCGTCCGCCGAGACCGCCGAACCACGCCGCGAGCGAGTCCGGCGCCGGCGCGGCCTCGTCGAGCAGGAGACCGCGGGCACCGAGGCACCGGCCCCGGCCGGCACCGTAGCCGAGCCGAAGGCGCCGCGCCGGCGCCGGCGGGGCGGTCGAGGCCGAGGGACCGCCGGCACCACCGAGGCCAGCAGCACCGAGTCCGCCGAGTAAATGCCGGACGAACTGGGAGCGGCCCTCGAAGAGGTCCGCTCCCTTCTTCTCGACGCCGAACACCTGGTCCGCGCGGTCGCTGCGGGCCGCCGCCGAGGTGCGGTCCCTTCAGTGGTACGAGCTGAGCTCCGTCCCGTCGACCTCAAATCGGGTCGGCACCTGCAATTCGTCGCCACGGACGGGCAACGGCCGACGACGCAGAACCTGCCGTTCGGTCCGGCCGCCGAGTCCCTCGTGGACGACCTGCTGGCCGAGCCATTCGGCAACTGGCACGTGGAGACCACCCGGGCGACCCTGCAGTTGCGGGTCACCAAGCGCGGCGAGGCGCAAGTACACCGGTCGGCTCCGGTTGAAGGCGTCTCCAGTGAGCACGACCGGGCCAAGGTGCACCTCCTGCCACCCGACGACCCGCTGTTCGCGGTCATCGGCGGCAACGCGGCCAAGCGCCGCCAGGTTGACGCGTTCCTGCGCTCGCTGGCCGCCACCCTGGACGACGTCACCGGCCCGCTCCGCGTGGTCGACCTCGGCTGCGGCAACGCATACCTGACCTTCGCCGCCTACCGGTACCTCAGCGCGCAGGGCCACGACGTGCACATCACCGGCGTCGACGTCCGCGAGGACCAGCGCGCCCGCAACACCGCCCTCGCCGAGGAACTGGGCTGTGCCGATCGGGTGACGTTCGTCGCCGGTACGATCACCGACGCGTCGATCGACGACCGGCCCGATCTCGTGCTCGCACTGCACGCCTGCGACACGGCGACCGACGACGCGCTCGCCCGGGCCGTGCGCTGGGATGCCCGCTGGATCCTCGCCGCGCCGTGCTGCCACCACGACATCGCCGCGCAGTTGCGCGAAGGGCCGGCTCCCCGCCCGTACCAGATGATGATCAAATACGGCATCCTGCGCGAGCGTTTCGCCGACACGCTCACCGACACCCTGCGGGCGGCGCTGTTGCGGCTGTACGGCTACCGGGTCGAGGTGGTGGAGTTCGTCGACTCGCGGCACACTCCACGCAATCTGCTGCTGCGGGCCCACCGCGTCGCCGGTGCGGCCGGCGACGACGTGCGCGCGGAGTACGACGAGTTGCGCGAGTTCTGGCGGGTCGAACCGCACCTGGCCAAGGCGCTCACTGACCCACCGGACGTCCGTACCCCACGATAGGCGCGAAGTCGATCATCCGCATCGAGATCTTCTCGCCCGGCTGCGGCGCCTCGATCACCCGGTTGTCGCCGATGTAGAGCGCCACGTGGCTCACATCGTGGTAGTAGAAGACCAGGTCACCCGGGCGCAACTCGGCTCTGGTGATGGGCTTGACCGTCTTGTACTGGCGCAGCGCGTTGTGCGGCAGTGCCACCCCGGCGGTCTTCCACGACGCCATGACCAGTCCCGAGCAGTCGTACGCGTCGGGCCCCTCGGCGGCGAACCGGTAGGTCTTGCCGAGCTGCTGGTACGCGAACTTGACCGCCGCACCGGCCGCGTCGTCCGAGAACGTCGGCACGTAGCCGTCGTGCAGCGCACCCCTCGGCGAGCGGAGGTACCCGCCGCGGCCGGTCCGCCCGCGGAGCTGCTGCAACCGGTCGATCTGCGCCTGGATGCCCGACTTGCGCGCGGCGAGGTCGGTCTGCTGCGCTGCCTCGCGGGCGCGCAACGCGCGCAGCTCGCGCTGCTTGCCCAGCACCTGGTCGCGGGTGGCTTGCAGGCCGGCCAGGTCGCGGTGGCGGAGCCGTTCGAGGTGGTCCAGCACGGCCAACTGGTCCATCAGCACCCCCGGCGTGGGGGCGCTGAGCAGCGCGGCGAAGCTGCCGATCTGACCACCCCGGTACATGGCGGACGAGATCTCCCCGGCTCGCGCCTGCGCGGCCGCGATCGAGCGCTCCAGCGGCGGGATCTCCGCGGCGACCGTCCGCAGTGCCACCGAGGTGGCGCGGGCCTCGTCCTGGCTCGCGTCGTACTTCTCGATGACGCTCTCGAGCTGCTTCCACGCGCTCGCGAGCTGCCGGTCGAGGTCCGGCGGCGCCGGATCGGCGTACCCGGATGACGCCGTCAGCGTCACCGCAAGTACCGTCGCGACGGTTGAGACGAGTGTGCTCCTCAGAAAGCTCACGAGCGACATAACGACATAGACCGGACAAAAGCCACGGCAGGCTAGGCTAGATATTATGGCTGTGACCTCGACGTACACCGTCAGTGGCATGACGTGCGGGCATTGCATCGGCGCGGTGACGGAGGAGTTGACGCGATTGCCCGGTGTCCACGACGTTCAGGTCGAGTTGCCCACCGGCGTGGTCACCGTGACGAGTGACGGCCCCTTGCCGATCGACGAGGTCCGCGTGGCGGTCGACGAGGCGGGCTACGAACTCGCCGGCGTCTGAGTCAGCCGGCGATCGCGAGGGCGAACGGCAGCACACCCGGCGCGCCGGCCTGCCGCAGTAGCCGACCGACCAGGGCCATCGTCCAGCCGCTGTCGACCAGGTCGTCGACGAGCAGCACCGGCCCGTCGAGCCGTCGCCAACGCCGAGCGCAGCTCATCCGGTACCGCGAAGGCAGCGTGCAGGGCGCGGACCCGCTGGGCGCTGTTGGCGCGACCGGCGGCGACCGGGGCCGGGTTGGCGGCCAGGTTGGTGGCCGGGGTGACCGTCCCGAGCAGTGGCAGCCGTCCGATCGCCGCGATCCGCTCGCCGATCGAGGCGACCAGCGCCGGCCGGTGCCGGGACCCGAGCACGACGACGCCGGCCGGGCGGGTCGCCCAGCGGTCCTCGCCGCGCGCCCAGGCGGCCAGCGTGTCCACCGCGCCTTTCAGGACGTCGTCGGGAATCGGCTGGTCCGGGGCGGTGTCGCCGGCCACGCGGCGCAGCCGGTCGCCCCAGCCGAGGTCGGAGAGCCGGCCGATGGCGCGGCCCGGCTCGGTCTGCTCGCCGGCCGGGATCTTGCCGCTGAGCGGCACCCCGATCGCGGCCAGCCCGGTCGGCCACTGGCGTGCGCGGCGCGATCTCCACGCCCGGCCCGGCCCAGGTGCGCCCGCGCGTCGGCGAGCGCGCGTCGGTGACACCTCGGTCGGGTACCAGCGGCCGGCGCAGTTGTCGCACCGTCCACAGGGGCGGCACCCGGGTCGTCGAGGCGCCGTCGCAGGAACTCCATCCGGCATGCGTCGGTCGACGGCGTACGTGCGCATGGCGTCGCTGCTCGGCTCGCGCGCGCGGCGGCGACCCGGTCGTAGCCGCGCGGCGTCGTAGCGTCCACGGCTGCGCCGGTCGACACCCAGCCGCCCTTGACCCGGCGGACCGCGCCGTCGACGTCGAGGACCTTGAGCATCATCTCGAGCCGGGTGCGGCGCAGTTCGACCCGCGGTCTCCAGCGCCGGCCGTCGACAGTGGACGGTCCGCGGCGGCGAGCGCGTCGAGGACCTGCGCGTACCTGCTCCTCGGGCGGGAACGCGAGCGAGGCGAAGTACCGCCAGATGGCCGCGTCCTCCGCGGCCGGGCAGCAGCAGCACCTCGGCGTGCTCGACGGCCCGGCCGGCCCGGCCGACCTGCTGGTAGTAGGCGATCGGCGACGGCGGCGCGCCGAGGTGCACGACGAAGCCGAGGTCCGGCTTGTCGAAGCCCATGCCGAGCGCGGAGGTCGCGACGAGCGCCTTGACCCGGTTGTCGAGGAGGTCGTCCTCGGCGGCGCGCCGGTCGGCGTCCTCGGTCTGTCCGGTGTAGGCGGCGACCGGCGAAGCCCCGCGCGCGCAGGAACGCGGCGGTCTCCTCGGCGGCGGCGACGGTGAGCGTGTAGATGATGCCGGAGCCGGGCAGCGTCGCCAGGTGCTCGGCGAGCCAGGCCAGCCGGTGCGCCGCGGTCGGCAGCGTCAGCGACGCCGAGCCGCAGGCGACTCGCGGTCGAGCGAGCCGCGCAGCACGAGCGCGTCGCTCCCGAGCTGCTCGGCGACGTCGGCGGTGACCCGGGCGTTGGCGGTCGCGGTGGTGGCCAGCACCGGGGTGTCCGGCGCGAGCTCGGCGAGCAGGGTCCGCAGCCGCCGGTAGTCCGGCCGGAAGTCGTGGCCCCAGTCGGAGACGCAGTGCGCCTCGTCGACCACGAGCAGGCCGGTGCGTGGCGGCGAGCTTGGGCAGCACGTTGTCGCGGAAGTCCGGGTTGTTCAGCCGCTCCGGGCTGATCAGCAGCACGTCGACCGCGCCGGCGAGGATCTCGTCGGTGATCTCGTCCCACTCCTCGAGGTTGGCCGAGTTGATCGTGCGGGCGTGGATGCCGGCCCGCTCGGCCGCCTCGACCTGGTTGCGCATCAGGGCGAGCAGCGGCGACACGATGACGGTCGGCCCGGCGCCGCGCTCGCGCAGCAGCGCCGTGGCCACGAAGTAGACGGCGGACTTGCCCCAGCCGGTGCGCTGCACGCACGAGCACCCGCCGCCGGTCGACGACCAGCGCCTCGATCGCCCGCCACTGGTCCGGACGCAGCACGGCGGTCGGTCCGGCCAGCTCGCGCAGGACCTCCTCGGCCTCGTGCCGCACTATTCGACCAGCCTTGACGCCACCGTCGGCGCGTCGAGTAGCACGGACAGCGGCGCCTCCGGGCCGACGATGGTGGCCAGGCGGTGCTCGCCGAGGACCAGCTCAACCCCGGTGTAGAGCTCGACCGAGTCCCAGCCTTCCAGCTTGTACTGCTTCTGGTAGAGCCGCTCGGTCTCCGCCTCGTCGTCGGGCCCCGGCCGCTTCCACAGCAGCGTCCCGTTTTCACTCGTGTCAATGACGACCAGCGCGTCGTCCTGGACCTCGAGGCGCAGGTGCTCCTTGGCGATCCAGGCGGCCGCCGCCTCGTGCAGGTAGTCGCCGACGGAGATCTGCTCCGGGTCGTCGGGCTGGCGGCCGACCACGACCGGCTTGTCGGCCCGCACCACGAACCGGCGCCGGGCCAGGTCGTCGACCACCACGGAGACGGCGAAGGCGGCCGGTCGCGGCCCGATGTCCTTGAGCGACTCGCCGTGCCGCGGGCAGGCGGGCACCCCGGCTCGCATGCGCGGCACCGGCTGGCCGATCAGGCGATCCTTGCCGAACGCCGGGCACTCCGGCTGCACGCAGCGCCACTCGCGGGCCATCAATGCGGCCCCGACCCCGCTCGGCTCGGCGCGGGTGAACCGGCGCCGCACCACCCGGGTCCGGGTGAATCGCTGGGCGCCGTGCGTGGTGAACGACTCCGGGCCTTCCTTCTCGGCGTTCTCGTCGGCCTCCAGCGGGACGATCGGCAGCGTCGCCTTGCCGATCACCACCTTCGGCTCCTGGCCCTCGGCGTTGGGCAGGAAGTCGCCGCCCGGCGTCAGCACCGCCCCGCCGGTCCGCGGGGCGAGCCGCAGCACCCGCTCCGGGTTGTCCAGCAACCACGGGAAGCGCTTCGCGTAGGGTCGCTGATCACGCACCGCGACGATCGGCAGGCCGGTGAAGTCGGCGATCTCCACTGCGCGGTCGTTGACCAGCGGCGTGACCTCGATCAATCCGTCGTCGGCCCAGCGGCCGAGCACCATGCGCTCCTTCGAGGTCAGCGCCCCTTCGGAGAGCAATTCGCGGCCGACCACCGGATAGAGCATCGCGCCCGCGTCGATCAGGTAGCGCCCGAGCGCGTCGACCACCATGCCGACCCGCAGCAGGTTAATCGGTCGACCGCCGTCAAGCCCGACAAACCGGGCGACTTCGGACAAGTCGACAACCGCTTGGGCCAAGGTGACGTCGGTCGTCAGCCGCTGCTCGATCGTGTCCATGACCCGGCTGACTTCGAACCGCACGACGCCTCCTCATCTCGACCCCCCATACCCTATTGGGCGAGATGCCTGCGGTCAGTCTTTGCCATGCTTCTTACCCTTGCCGTGATCGTCTTTTTCGGCCGGATCGGCCGTCGATTTCTTGACGGCCGGCGGGTTGATCGGCGGGTTGACCAGCAAAACCTCCTCGCATGCCACTCCGTTGAGCCGGAAGTCCGTCGGGAGCGGGTTTATCGAGGTGTACCGGCCGGAGAGCGCGAACTGTGTGGCCAGACCGGGGGTCAGGTCCGGCCGGGACGGATCGGTCACCACGACCTCGGCGCCGCGTTGGAGCAGGCTGCCGCTCGCCGGGCGCGCCAGCACCTGGCCGTTCGCCAGCCGGAAATTCAACCGCCAGTTACTGGCCGTTCCCTTGCCGGTGTTGGTCACCGACAGGCTGGCCGTGAACGCCCCGCCGGCCTGCGCCGTCGTCGTGTAATGCACGAGGCACCCGATCGGCGCACTCGCCGACCCCGCCGCGCGGGCAGAAGCGCCGGCGGACGACCCGCCGATCGGCTGCGTCGCCCCCGCGGCCGACGGGCGGCCCGCATTCCCGTTCAGGCCCGACGCGAAGAAGACCAGTACCGCGGCGGCCACCCCGACGGCGGCCGCCCCGGCCCGGACCAGCGCCTTCCTCGGCTTCACCGTGAGTGATCGGTAGAGCTCGCGGGTGACCTCGTCCGCGGTCGGCCGCTCGTCCGGATTCCTGGCCAGACAGCGCCGGCACAAGGCGGCGACCGACCCGGGCAGGTCGTGGATGTCCGGCAGCGGCTTCGGCGGCCGGTGCTTATGGGCGCTGAGGATCATCGCGGGCGTGTCCGCATCCCACGGGTACTGCCCGCTCAGCGCCTTGTACAGCAGGATCCCGAGCGCGTAGACGTCGGTGGCCGGCGCGGTCGGCGCTCCGCTGAGCCGCTCCGGGGCCAGGTAGGCGGGTGTGCCCAGCAACCCGGCGTCCCCGTGGTCGGCCAGATCCCCGGCGATCGCCGAGATGCCGAAGTCGACCAGCTTGGCGCCCCGCTCGGTGAACATGACGTTGGCCGGCTTGATGTCGCGGTGCACCAGCCCCCGCGCGTGCACGGCCGCGAGCGCCGACCCGACCTCGGCGCAGACCGCGACGGCCGTCCGCCACGGCAGCGGCTCCAGCCCCTCCAGCGGCCGGCCGTCGACCAGTTCCATGACGACGAACGGCACCGCCTCCGACTCGCCATAGTCGTGGACGGCGGTGATGTGCGGATGCGACAGCAGCGCGGCGGCTCTGGCCTCGTCCCGGATGCGCTCGCGCGAACGCGGATCGGCGGCCAGCGCGGGCGCCAGCATCTTGACCGCGACCAGGCGGCCCAGCACCTCGTCGTACGCGCGCCAGACCACCGACATGCCACCCGCGCCGAGTGGCTCGACCAGGCGGTAGCGCCCGTTGAGGTAACGCACACGCTCCACCACGTCTACCTGCCCCGATTCACTCCCATGTACACACCCAAATCCATAGTCACGTTCACTCTCACGGCCCCACCAACACGCGCGACTTCATGATCGCGAAGACTTTCCGGGTGAATCGCGCCGGAAGGTCTTCCGGATCATGCAACCCGGCCGGCGACAGCGCTTGGGCTGGCCGCTCCAGCCGCCGGCCCGCAGCGCGCGAGCGGTTTGCACCGCCGTCGCGCACGGTCGGCTGATGTCGGTCCAGCCATAGCGAAGCACCCGAAGACCGATCGCGGCGGCCTCGTTGTCGCGGCGGCGGTCGAGCATGCGTCGCTCTTCCGGATGGGTGGCCAGTCCGTCGAGCTCCGTCACCGTGGCATATTCGTCGTAGCGAACGTCCTCGTATCGGTGCCCGGTCGCGGTCTTCCGCACGGCCTGCCGTCGGCCACGAGGTAATCCGTGATCCTGCTCGACGTCGCGTAGATAGTGCCGCTCGAGCACCGAATGGCAGCCCGCACTGGTGTCGTCGACGACCGCGACCAGCAGGCGACGCCAGCGGACCTTCTTGCGGGCGTGGAGCACGGCCCGGATTCGCGCGGTCGTGGTCAACCGCCGACCGCAGGCCGTGGTGATCCACCCGACGGCCTGGTCGACGGTCCTCGCCGACTGAGTGAGGTCGACGACCGTCTCCTCGATCCGGGACCGCGGAAGCACCGGACCCGGATGCCGACCCGCCTCGACCCGCGACGAGCAGTGCACCACCGCACCAGGGATCGGGCGGATTCGTCGATTCTCGGGCACCGTCACGTGGATCAACCGGCTCGGCGTGTCCAGCAGCCCGTTGAGCTCCGCCGCGGTCTCATGGGTCAGCACCGCACCACGTCCGGCCCGAAGCACAACCGCCCAAAGCTGGGCCGCGCGTGGAAGTGGACCGGTGAAGGCCGCGTAGACACCAGGCAGCACGCGCTGCCACCGCCGAGCGTGCACGTGGGCCCTGATCCGGTCTTCCGTGACGCCGAGCGCCAACGCTTGGCGGCGGCTGAGGACGCCGCACTGGCAACGGAGAAGGCTTTCAAGCACCGATGCAGCGTGCGGGTCAGCCATGCCCCTGCGCTAGGAGCATGTTTCAGCTGTGGATAAGCGGGCGTTTTGCTTCATGATCCTGAAGAGTTACCGGCAAATAGCCCCGGTGAGTTTACCGGATCATGAGTTGGCGCGGGCGGTGGCCACCGCGGTCGTCAGGGCTGCGTTGATTCTTGAGCCGCCGCGCTTGAAGCCCAGCTCCCGCCGGGCCGCCTCGACCAGCTCTTCCTCGGTGCGCAGCAGCGTGTCCGACTCGATCCAGCGGACCAGGGCCACCAGCTGATCGTGGGAGTACTCGGTGATCGGCTTGCCGGGCTCGACCGCCGGGCGGGCGGCAAGGCGCGGCGACGGGGTAGCGGCCGGCAACGCTTGCGAAGCGGGTAGGACGACCGTCGGTTCCGCGGTGCGCTTGGCGTCGACGGCCGACACGGCTTCGTCGTACGCGAGCCGGACCCGGGCGACCTCCCGTTCGGGGTCGTCGAACCAGTCGGTCGACCAGATCCGGTGGAAGCGCCAGCCGAGCCGCTCGAGCTGTTCCTGGCGGAGCCGGTCGCGGTCGCGCGCGGTGCTCGAGGAGTGGTAGCGTGGCGCCGTCGCGTCTCGATGGCCAGCACGCAGCCGCCGGGCTGGTCGGATGGTGCGGCGGCGAAGTCGATGCAGTAGCCGGCGACGCCGTACTGCGGGGTGACCGGGATGCCGGCCGCGACGAGCGCGGTCGCGGACGTCGACCTCGAAGGGTTCAGCGCCGGGCGTTCGGCGGCGGCTGCCGCCGAGGTTGTCGCCGCCGCTCTCGACGTACTGGAGGTACGGCCGGAGCAGGCGGACGCCTTCGGCGCGTGCGAGCGCTCGGGTCCATGTCGGCCGCGGTGAACGAGCGACACGAGGTCATGCGGCGTCGGGCGCGGGTGACGGCGACGTTGAGCCGCCGTTCGCCGCCGTCGGCAGGAGCAGCGGGCCGAAGCGGTAGAGCAGCCGGCCGTCGGGCGTTCTTGCCGTAGCCGATCGAGAGGATGATCGCGTCGCGCTCGTCGCCCTGGACGCGCTCGAGGTTCTTGACGAAGAACGGCTCGTCGCGGCCTTCTCGTCGAAGAACGCCGTGCAGGCTCGGGTCGGGTCCGGCGAGGGCGGCGCGCAGACGCTCCGTCGATGCGCTCGGCGTGCTGATGCCCATGGTGATGACGCCGAGCGACTCGGCCGGCCGCTCGCGGCGCGTGCTCGAGGATCGAGTTCGACGACCGCGGTCGACCTCGGCGCCGACGCTGTTCGTCGTCGAGCGCCCGGCGGACGCGGCGACCGGCACGTGCGCGCAGGACCGCGGCTCCCGCCGTACCCGGGAAGGTGATCAGCGACCGGTCGTAGATGTGCGCGTTGGAGAACGCGATCAGCCGCTCGTCGCGGCTGCGGTAGTGCCAGCGCGAGCATGGCACGCGGCGGAGCAGCGGCCGAGCACGTCCAGGATCGACTCGAAGCCGGCGGTCAGCGACAGGTCGATCGACGCCGTCGGCGTTGACCGCCCAGCGGCGTCCGCCGTCGCTCGTCGGTGCCGCGGCGGCGAAGAACGCGTCGGCGGGAGCTGCTTGCTCGTCGCCGGCGACCACGACCTGGCGGCCGCGCAGGATCGCC
Organism: uncultured Actinomycetota bacterium; assembly: GCA_963816625.1. GTDB lineage: Bacteria > Actinomycetota > Actinomycetes > Mycobacteriales > Micromonosporaceae > Dactylosporangium. The sequence goes on from CAWFLC010000001.1 coordinate 733,813, forward strand.
GGGACCGCGTCGGCCGGGGTGACCTGGCTGGCCTCGTCGAAGATGACGACGTCGAAGTACTGGCCGTCGGCCGGCAGCAGCTGGCTGACACGACGAGCGGGCTCATCGCCCAGCACGGCTTGAGCGCGAGTCAGCACGTCGGCGCGCGTCGCGAACGAGCTGCGCGGACCGGCAGGTGCCGGCGCTTCAGGCCGGCCTGGTGCTCGACCAGCGCGGCTCTCGTCCGGGTACTGGTCGCGCACTTGGACGATGTGCTCGGCGACTGCGCGCAGCACCCGCCTGGACGTGGCGTCGAGGTGCTCGTGGTCGAAGCGGCGGTAGTCGCGGACGACGCGGGAGTGCGCGTCGCCCTCGAACGTGCCGACCCGGGGATCCACATAGGACAGGTGGTGCAGGATCGAGGCGTACCAGCAGCCGTCGAAGACCATGCCGGTCAGGTCGGCGTCGGGACGGCGGCCCTCCAGGTCGGCGACGAGCGGATCGAGGCCGAAGCGGTTGAACTCCTCGGTGAGCTGGTTGAGGCGCGGCACCTTGCGCAGGGTCCGCTCGTCGCCGGCCAGCCCGTCCAGTACCCGGGCCAGGCGATCGAGGTCCATTGTGGACAGCGGGATGCGCGGCGTGATCGCCTGCAGCGCGGCCAGTTCCCGGTCGAGGCGGTCGAAGGCGGCGCGCGCCCGGTCGAGTTCGGCGGGCAGGCGCGGCTGGCCGCGGTCGGTCGCCGCCCGCGCCCACTGCTGACGCTGCGCGAGCGCGGCCGAGAGCCCCTCGAAGAGCTGCCGCCGGCTGGCTTTGCCGCTCCGGCTCCAGAGCTCCGCGGCCTTCTTGCGGGTACGGCGACGAGCCAGCCAGCCGGCGTCCGCCCCCGGCCAGTCGCGGTGAGCCTTGCGCCACGCCCGGTCCGCGACGGCGGCGACGAATACCTCCAGGTCGGCGACGAACACCGAGGGGTGGTACGACGACAGCGTTGACCGGACGCCGTCCAGGAACGCGAAGACGCTGCGCCAGTCCCCCACCTCGACCGCCGGGCGCAGCCCGGTCTGCTCGACGACGTACAGCAGGGCCGGTCGAGCGGCCGGCAGCGTCTGCTCGGAGAGCCGGTCGGCCAGCTCGTACGCGCGCTGCGCGTCCTCGGTCGAGTGGATGTTGGCGCCGGCCCAGCCGGACTCCCGCTCGGTCAGCGTGAAGCCGCCGAGGTTGGCGAACTCGCGCAGATCCTGCCGCACCCGGCGGGCGGTCGCCGCGTCGAGGGCGGCGAGCACGTCGCCCCGCAGCCTGACCGGGGTCATCGGCCGGATGTGTGCGGTCAGTCCGATGAGGACGGTCTGCGCGTCGAAGACGCTGACGCCCCAGGGGTCGCGCTTGTCGTGGAGGGCGTGCTGATGAGCGCCGAGGAGGTCACGGCAGACGGCGAGCGACTCGTGCAGGACGTTCAGGTCGGGCAGCGCGATGCTGGCGGCCGAGTCGAACGCGGCCTTCAGCTCGGCGGCGATCTTGCGGCGGGAGGCGGTGCCGTCGTGCACGTCCATGACGAGATGGCCGAGGCCGCGGCGGGTCAGCCGGTCGGTGACGGCGGTGATCGCGGCGCGCTTCTCGGCGACGAACAGCACCCGCTTGCCGCGCGCGGCGAGCGACGAGATGAGGTTGGCGATGGTCTGGCTCTTGCCGGTGCCGGGCGGCCCCTTGACGACCGAGTGCTGCCCGGCGAGGACGGCGTTGATCGCGTAGTTCTGCGACGAGTCGGCGTCGAGGACGAGGAACTCGGCCCGCGGCTCGATCGCGTCGGGGTCGGGCCACTCGCCCAGAGCCGCCAGTGCCGGCCGCAGCGACTGCTGTGCGGCCCGGTCGCCGGCGATCGCGGCTATGACGTCGTGCTCGATCAGTACGTCGTGGGTGTGCAGGAGATCGGTGACCATCGGCAGTTTCGCGTACGAGAACGTGCCGAGCACGGTCTTCGGCGTGATCATGAAGCCGCGCACCCGACCGGCGGCCTCCTTGACCAGCCGCTCGTACACCAGGGAGGACTCGGCCAGTTCCTCCAGCTCCTTGTCGTCGACGACCACACCGAAGTCCTCGGCCAGCAGGTGCAGCAGCGTCGGGTTGACCTCGACCTCGTCGTCGACGTGCAGCTCGTAGTCGTCCTCCGCGGCACCGCGGGCGCGCAGTTGAGCGGTGCGCAGCAGCACCGGCGCGGCCGGGGTGGAGACGCCGATCGCCTTGGGGTTGCTCCAGGTGGCCATCCCGACGGCGACGTAGCAGGTCTCGATGCCGCGCTCTTCATGCAGCTCACGGGCCTTGTTGCGGATGGTTCGCGCGCGTTTGACGGCCTGCGCGTGCGCGTCCCGGTCGGGGAAGAGCTGGGCGAGGGTGACGGCCCGCCCGGCCAGCAGCGCGGCCAGCGCGACCTCACTGGCCGCGCCCAGGTCGAGCGTGCCGGCCTTGAGGTCGCGGTAGTAGAGGAGCGTGTTGCGCCCGCCCAGGTCGATCAGCTGAGCGCGCCAGCGGCGGGCGGCCTCGTAGACCAGGGCGGCCCGCGAGCCGGGCTCGACGGGCGGCGTCTGCACCACCGCTTCGTCGAGCGCCGCCGCTTCGGGTTCGGAAACCTCCTCCACGAGCCCGAGAGTAGCGCCAACTCGCATGTGTTGGGCCGGTCGCGACCTCCGCTCCCCCAGCAAGGAGCACCCGGTCGCGACCGGCCCAACTACCCGGCGAGCGATGGCGTGACCGCACTGCCGTGACCGGTGCGGCGCCAACTGCTCGATGGGACCCCCAATAACGTCAGCGCAACGCCCACCGGCGTTCACAGCACGGGCAGATCAGGCCCACCCGGCAGGTCTGGCAGAGCCGCGGGTACGCGAACCGCCCGCGGCAGGTCGGGCACCGGTGCAGATCGCTGGTACAGCGCAGGCAGCTGGCCGCGACCGTGGGCGCCGTCATGAGGCGGCGCACACGGCGTCGACGGTCGATCACCCCGTGCAGATGAGCCGTCATCGCATCCTCCACAGTGGACCACCTGACCCGTTGACCTCTACTTTCGCAGGCAACGTACGCACAGTCACCGGCTGAACGCCGCCATTGCGCTGACCGAGAGGATTCCCACCAAAGGACTACCTCGCCGAGAATCCGCCGTCCACGAAGATCGTCTGCCCGGTCACGAAATCGCTCGCCGCCGATGCGAGGAACACGGCGACGCCGGCGAAGTCCGCGAGTTCACCGTTGCGGCCGATCATGGTCCGGCCGGCCATCGCCGCCGCACGCGCCGGGTCGCTGAAGACCGGCTCGGTCATGGGCGTGTGCACGAAGCCGGGCGCGATGGCGTTGCAGCACACGCCGGCCGCCGACCAGGCCTCCGCCTGCGACCGGGTGAGCGCGGCGACGCCGGCCTTCGACACGCCGTACGCCCCGCTGTTGCCGAACGCGCGAATCGTCTGCTGCGAGCCGATGTTGATGATCCGTCCCCAGCCGTGCGCGGCCATCTTCGGCCCGAAGCGCTGGCCCAGGAGGAACGGCGCGGTCAGGTTCACCTGCAGCGTCAGGTCCCAGTCGTCGAGGGTGAGCGCGTCCATCGGCGGGCGCAGGTTGACCCCGGCCGCGTTGACGAGGATGTCCGGGGACGAACCGGCGAGCAGCTCGACCGACGAACGATCGGCCAGGTCGGCCACGACGAACGGGAATCCCGTCGCGCGCAACCGCTCCACCGAACGACCGACCACCGTCACCGACGCGCCGGCCGACGCCAGCGCGGCCGCGATCGACTGCCCGATCCCCGAACTGCCCCCGGTGACCAGGGCGCTGCGGCCCGCGAGCGAGAACAGCGACTCCAAGAACGACATCCGGTCAGCCTAGGAGGGCCGCCCCGTCCGGATGCCGGCCGAGCCAGGCCGAGTAGCGCTCGTTGCGCCGCACCGCGTCCGCGTAGGCCTCGATCGCGTAGGCCCACAGCTGCGCCGCCAGGCTCGCGCCCGACCCGGACGGGTGCCAGCCGAGCAGCTGCCGCCAGCGCAGCGGCGCGCCGGCGATCGGCGCGGTGACCAACCCGGCCGCCGGGCGCAGCGTGGCCTGGCAGAGCCCGACCGCGTCGCCGGACTCGATCAGGTCGACCGCACTGCGGGCGTCGGTCTCGAAGAGGACCTTCGGCGTGAAGCCGGCCCGGGAGCAGGCGGCCGCGAAGCACGAGCTGAAACAGCCGTCGCCGGGTAGCGCGACCCACTGCGTGTCGGCCAGCTCGGCCAGGTCGACCTCGTCCCGCTCGGCGAGCGGGTGCCCCTCGGGCAGCAGCAGGAACACCGGGTCGGAGGCGACCGGCCGCCAGGCCAGGCCGCTCTCGGTGGCGGGCGCGGCGTCCCCGCACGCGCCGACCAGCACGAAGTCGAGCTTGCCGGCGAGGACCAGGTCGGCCAGTTCGTCCGCGGAGTAGGACGCCGCGGTGCTGATCTGGGCCTGCGGCTCGTTGGCGGCGATGCGGTGGACGAGGCCGCCGAGGATCGGGCCGTTGACCGCGCCGATGCGGTAGAGGCCGGCGCTGTCCGTATTGCTGGCCAGCCGGGTCGCCTCGTCCTGCAGGCCCTTGACCGCCGGCAGCAGCACCCGGGCCCGGGCCAGGACCAGCTCGCCGAGCGCGGTCGGCCGGGCACCGCGCCGGTCCCGTTCGAACAGTGCGCCGCCGAGCGCTCGCTCGATGCGCTGCAACTGCGCGGTGAGGGCGGGTTGGGCCAGGCCGAGCGCCGAGGCCGCCTTGGTGACGCTGCCGGCATCGGCGATCGCGCAGACCACTCGCAGATGCCGCAGCTCCAGGTCCATACCGTGACGGTAGGACCTGGACGGGATCGCCGGGAAGACCCGTTGTAGAAACGAGAGGCCCCTGTTGACAAGTTGTCATAGTGCAAACACTCAGCGCCCGGTCAGCGATCGTCGTCGCCGCCCTCGGCTCGGCCGGCCTGTTCCTGGCCGCGTGCCGCCTCGATTTGTTCCGCTATGTCAGCGAAGCCGGCGTCGCCGGTACCCCGACCGCCACGCTCTACCGGGTCAGCGTCTGGCTGATCGCCGCCGCGTTCGCGCTGCTGGCGGTGTCGACCCGGCACGTCGCCTTCGCCCTCGCCGCACCGGCCGCGGTCGTCTCCGGCGCGGTCCGCTGTAGCGCCGGCTGCCCGCTCCCGCCGTTTGCGCAAGCCGACCGCCGACGACCTCGTCCACGCCGGCGCCAGCATCGTCGCCCTCCTTCTGTGCGGCTTTCTCATGATCTGGTACGGGGTGCAAACGGTCGACTCGCCGCTGCGGCGGGTGGCACGGGCCGGGCTGGTGATCGCCTTGCCCCTGCTCGCCCTGTCGGCCGTCGCGCTCGTGGCCGTCGGCCGCGGCCCGCTGACCGGCGTCCTGGAGCGGCTCGCCCTGATCGCCACGTCGGCCTGGCTGGTCGCCACGGCCGCCGCCCAGTCGAAGCAGACCCGATGAGCCGGGTCGTCGTGGTCACCGGGGCGAGCTCGGGTATCGGGCTGGCCGCCGCCACCGGACTGGCGTCGCCTGGCGATGAGTTCGTTCTACTCGGCCGCCACGCCCGTCGCCTGGCGGCGGCGGCTTCTCTCGTACAACGGAAAAGCGGAACCACCCCCAACGTGATCCGGGCGGACTTCGCGGAACTGGACGCGGTGCGGGCGGCGGCTGAGAAGATCAACAACGGGTACGACCGGGTCGACGTGCTCGCCAACAACGCCGGCGGTCTGCGCGGGCGGGCCCGCACCACGGCGGACGGGCACGAGGCGACGATGCAGGTCAACCACCTGGCCGGCTTCCTGCTGGCGAACCTCCTGCGCGACCGGCTGGCGCTCGCCCGCGGTCGGCTGATCACCACCTCGTCGGTGGCGGAGGCCTGGGGATGCCTCGACGTCGACCGGCCGATGCGCGCGGATTGGCGAGCCTGGAGCCGCTGGCTGGCGTACGGCTCGAGCAAGCAGGCCAACATCTTGTTCACGGTCGAGGCGGCCCGCCGGTGGGCGCCGCTCGGCATCACCCCGACCTGCTATTTCCCCGGGCTGATCCGCAGCCGGTTCGCCTCGAGCAGCCCGATGTTCATGCTCGGCAAGCTGATCCCGGTGCTGGTCGGCTCGCCCCGGCGGGGCGCGGACACGCTGGTCTGGCTGGCCACGACCGACGAGGCGGTGCCGGGCGGCTACTACTTCCAGCGGTCAGCGTTCGTCGCCACGACCCGAGCGACCGACCCCGATCGAGCCGCTCGGCTGTGGCGGGCCAGTTCAGCCGCGTGCGGCCTTACCTGATTTCCCGCCAGACGGCGTGTTTACCGGGGTTCGCGGTGAAGTCGTAGCGGACCTCGTCGACGCCGAGCCCGACCAGGCTCACCGAGGTCGACCCGTAGACGCGTCCGTCCCGCTCGTGCCGTACCAGCAGCGCGCGCGGATCGGTCGGGTCGATGTCGCCGCCGTCCATCAGCTCGATCCAGTCCGCCCACGCCGCCGCCGTCGGCCGGCCCGAGCTCGGCTGTGGAGTCGCGGCGTGGGCGAGCACCGGGCGTACGAAGGGAACGAGGGGATCCTCGTCGGCGTCGACGCCGTCGTTGACCACGATGTGATCGCCGGGCGTCAGGAGCTGATGGGTCGCGGAGGTGCCGTCCCAGGTCCACACCTCGACGCGGGTGAGCGTGGCGCGCAGCAGGTGGAAGGCGTCGTAGCCGGTGAGATCGGCCGGCGGGTCCGGGTGCGTCAGGATGTGCAGCGGCAGGCCGCCGCGGCTCGGCCGGGCGCCGTCGACCAGCGGCAACGGGCGCCCGTTGAGGAGCGCGCCGATCGCCGGGTGGCGGCGGTCGGGATCGACGGCGAGCCAGGTGCCGCCCGCGGTGCGGTCCCGGCCGCCGAGCACGCCCGGGTGGTCCGGCCAGTACGCGGCCGGCGGGTCCCAGGGCCGTTCGACGAACTCGTCCCGTACCGCACCGAGCAGCACCGGCCAGGCGGTACCGGGCGCGAACCGGAGCAGAACTGTGCACACGCCGCCATTCTCGCGGCAAGCCCCAAGTGGCCACTACTCCGGGGATCCAGTGGCCTCAGCAAGCCCAGGTGGCCACTACTTCCCCGAAGTAGTGGCCTCCGCACGGCCGGGAGGCCACTACTTCGGGGATCCGGTGGCCTCAGCACCGACGGGCGTCGCTAGCGGCCTACCGCGAGCCGGGACGTCAGCCACTCCGCGAAGTCGTCGGCCAGCAGCGGCTTCGAGACGTAGTACCCCTGCACCAGGTCGCAACCCTCGCGCGCCAGGTACGAGTACGTGTCCGCGTCCTCAACCCCCTCGGCGACCACGGTGAGGTCGAGCGCGTGCCCGAGTTCGATCGCCGAGCGCACCACCGCCCGGTCACGGTGGTCGAGGGCGATCCGCTGTACGAACGACTTGTCGATCTTCACCTCGTGAATCGGCAGGGCCCGCAGCCGGCCCAGCGACGAGTACCCGGTGCCGAAGTCGTCGATCGACGTCTTCACGCCGAGCCCGTGCAGCCGCTCCAGGGTGAGGACGCTCCCGGCCGGGTCGGCGAGGATGCTGGTCTCGGTGATCTCCAGGGTGAGCGCGCTGGCCGGCACGCCAGCCTGGCCGAGCAGGCGCGACACCACGTCGATCAGGTCCGGGTCGAGCAGGCTGCTCGGCGCCAGGTTGACCGCGACGTGCAGGTTGTGCCCGGCCCGCCGCCACGAAGCACAGCGGCGCAGCGCGACCTCGAGTACGTGCAGCGTGAGGGGCCGGATGAGGCCGGCGTGCTCGGCGAGCGGGATGAACTCGTCGGGTGGCACAGAGCCGTGCGCGGGGTGGTGCCAGCGACAGAGCGCCTCCGCGCCGTCGACGGCGTCCGTGTTCGGGTCGATCTTCGGCTGGAACACCACCGTCAGGTCGTGCCGCTGGATGGACTCGCGCAGGTCGACGACCATGGCCACCCGGCGCGGGCTGTTGCTGTCGTCGTCGGGCTGGTAGACGCGCATGCCGCTGCGGGTGGACTTGGCCACGTACATGGCGACGTCGGCGCGCTGGATGAGTACCCGCGCGTTGTCGCCGTGCTCGGGGGCGAGGGCGATGCCGATGCTGGCGCGCGCGGTGAGCCGCAGCTCGCCGATCGGGATCGACTGCTCGAGCGCGCCGAGGAGGTCGTCGCCCACGGCGAGCGCCGCTTCCCGGGTACCGAGGCCGGGCAGCAGGACCGCGAACTCGTCGCCGCCGAAGCGGGCCACGGTCCCGCGGTCGCCGACCCGCTCGCGGATCCGGCCGGCGGCCTCGCGCAGCAGCGCGTCGCCGATGTCGTGCCCGAGCGCGTCGTTGACCTCCTTGAAGCGGTCCAGGTCGAGTAGCAGTACCGCCACGTGCGACTGCGCCGGCCGGCCCACGGCGGCGTCGACGGCCACGTGGAAGCTCTGCCGGTTGGGCAGGTCGGTGAGCGGGTCGTGCAGCGCCAGGTACTCCTTCTCGGCCACCTCGAGCCGCAGCTCGTCGACCAGCCAGGTCCGGCCGAGGGCGACGCTGGCGTGGTTGGCGAGCGCCTGGAACAGCCGTACGGCGTGCTCCGTGAAGCTGTCGACGTCCGACAGCGAGTCGCAGACGAGCAGGACCCCCGTGGTCCGGTCGGCGAACGGCAACGGCACGGCCAGGCCATCCACAATGGACGATGCCGGCTCGGCCCCGGTCCGCCGCTTGGGCACGACGACCGGCTCCCCGTCCACGGCGGCTCGCCACCAGGCGTCCGCCGGTACGCCCGGCAGCTCGGTACTGTCGAGCTGCCCCTGCCCGTGCAAGCGCAGGCGCAGCAGTTGGCCGTCACCGGTCGGCATGATGAGCTCGGCGACCTCGGCGCGCAGCTGATCCCGGGCCTGCTCGAGCACCACCCGGGCGACCCCGGCCGAATCGAGCGAGCCGTCGAGCGCGCGCGTGAACGCGTACAGCTCCTCGACCTGGTCGTGGCCCTGGCTCTGGCGGACGTAGCCGCGGTAGGCGAGGAACGTGACCGCGGCGACCCCGGCCAGCAGGACCACGGCCCGCGCGTCGTTGAGGATCGCCAGCGCGCTGACCAGGCCGACCGTGGTCGTCACCGCCACGAACGGCACGCCCCGCATCGCGGCCGGCAGCCGCCGCCACTCGCTCGGATCGTCGTGCAGAGCGATCACCGCGGTCACCAGCGTCGCGGCGATCACATCGGTCACCAGCATCGCCGCGTACACCGCGAACCACTCCCACAACCCCGGCTCGGGGCTGATCGAGGCCAGGGCGTGGAAGACGAGGGCTGCCACGGTCGTCTGTACGCCGAAGAGCGAGATGTTGAACGCGAGCTTGATGCCGCGCTGGTGGCGCAGGAGCACCAGGCCCGCGCTCGCCCCGATCAGCCGGACGATCAGCAGCGTGGTCGGGTCGGTGCCGAGCAGGCCGAGCACCATCGGGATCTCGCTCAGCGCGATCGAGTGCCCGCCCCGCCGGACCCGGATGTGCACGGCGAAGCCCTCCGTACCGGCGAACGCCAGGAGCAGCACCCACGGCGGGACCAGCCCGGCCGTCGGAGAGGGCACTCCTCCGGCGCGGACCAGCAGCGCGTGCACGCCGATCGTGACCAGCCCGAGCCACAGGCTGAGCGCGGCGACGCGGCCGTCAGGCCGCGTCCACCATGCCAGTCTGCTCATGCCTCACCCAGCCGTCTCACCTGTGCGTTGGGCCTGTCCGTCCCACTACATCCAGGTTCGGCTGCACCAGCTCCGACCTGACCAACTTCGGCTGGTCCAACTGCGCCCGTCCCAGACCGCGTTGGTCCAGCTGCGCGAGGTCCAGCTCCGGCCGGTCCAGTTCGAACCGGTCCAGGTGACGCCGGTCCAGCTGGTCGTACCGGTGCCGAAGGCACTGCCGGTCCACACGGAGCCGTTCCAGGTGCCGGCCGTCCAGGCCGTGCCCGTGCGGGCCTTGGCCGCCCAGGCCGAGGCGTTCCACGGCTTGCCCATGATGTCGGTCTCGCCGGTCAGGTCGACGCCGGCGTCCGGGTCGGTGACGTGTGCAGTGCCGCGGGACCGCTCCAGCGACCCGGTACCGGTCGACGCCGGCCACAGCTGCGTGGCGGCGAGCGGGATGGCCACGTTGCCCGCCGTCTTGAAGTTGACCTGGCCGGCGCCCTTGGCGTAGCCGACCGCCCTGGGCATCGGGTCGGCCGTGGTCATCAGCAGGCTCTTGACCTGGTCCGGGGTCAAGTTGGGGCGCTGCTGCAGGAGCAGGGCGACCCCGCCGGACACCACCGCGGCCGCCTGCGAGCTGCCGCTGCCCCGGAAGAGCCGGCCGGTGGTGTCGCCCGGGACGAGCCCGCTCGGGTAGTTCACGTCGATGTACGAGCCCGGGTCGCGCAGCCCGATGATCGAGGTGCCCGGGGCGACCACGTCGGCGTGCCGGCCGACGTTGCCGACGCTGCTGAAGGTCGCGACCGTGTCGTCGCTCTTGCTGTTGGTGGCCTGGGTGTCCGACGCGCCGACCGCGATCACGTACGGGTTGGCCGCCGGCATGGTCACCGACGTCCCGGCCGCGCCGTCGTTGCCGACCGAGACGACCACGACGATGCCGTTGCGCCAGGCCGACTCGACGGCGTGCGACAGCGGGTCGAGCTTCTCGTTCTGCAGCGAGTTGGTGCCGAACGACAGGTTCAGCACGCGGATGTTCAGGCCCGGGTCGTTGCGGTGCGCCACCACCCAGTCGATCGCGGCGATCACCTGGGACACGTCGGTGGCCCCGTCGTTGGTGGCGACCTTCAGGCTGATCAGCTTCGCCCCGGGGGCGACCCCGGAGTACGACGCCGGGTTGTCCTCGCTGGTCGTGGTGTCCTTGGCGGCGATGATGCTGCCCATGTGCGTGCCGTGGCCGAAGGTGTCCAGGTAGCGCGTCGACGGGCTCTGCGACTCGAACGACAGGTCGGGACCGTTGACGATCCGGGTCCGGTCGTCGAGGCCCTGCACCGGCGCGACGCCGGAGTCGATGAGCGCGACGCCGATGCCCTGGCCGGTGATCGCCGCGCCGTTGGCCCCCTTGAGCTTGTGCAGGTCGAGCGCGCCCACCGACGAGACCACGCTGTAGAGCGAGTTCGTCGACCCCTCGGTGCCCCACTTCGAGCCGGCGAAGGATGTCGGCGGCGGGGCCGGATCGGGCGTCGCGGCACTGACCGGTTCAGCCAGGGCTACTGCACCGGAGGCGGCCGCCACCGCCAGGGCAACGCCGGAGATTGCAGTCCGTACAGACATCTGGCCCTCCATGGGTCGACGATTTGTCGAACCCCATGGTTGGCGAAGGTCGTGGCTGGCCCTGTCATCCGATTGCCCATTACAGCCCGTGACAGTATCCACACGCCGAAAGCCTAAAGAGCGGGCTCCAGGCGACGACGAGCACCGGGACCGGGCCGGGGGGCGGCCTCGCGAGCCGAGTGCAGTTCGTGGCCGGCGTCGCAGCGCAGCACCAGGCGGACGGGTTCGCCGCAGTCCCGATGAGCGATCTCCAGCGGCGAACCCTCCGCGTCCATCAGGTAGCGATCACCCCACTCCAGCAGGGCGACCAGTACCGGGTAGAGATCCAGGCCCATCGGGGTCAGCCGGTACTCCTCCCGGACCCGCGAACCGGGGTCGCGGTAGGGCACCCGGCGCAGCACACCGGCGTCGACCAGCTTGCCGAGGCGGTTGGCCAGGACCTGCCGCGGTACGCGCGTCCGCTCGCGCATGTCGTCGAAGCGCCGGATCCCGTTGAAGACCTCGCGCAACACCACGACGGTCCACTTCTCGCCAAGGATCTCCATCGAGCGGCCGATCGGGCAGTTCTCCACCGACCAGTCGAGTGCAGAAGGTCTCACATTCGCCAGGCTAGGTCTCATTGACAGACTCAGCAACTGGCTGGGACGCTGCGTCCATGACGCAGACCCAGGCCCGGTCTCGCACCTTCAGCTGGGAAGACCCGTCGATCACCGCGACCCTGGCCGGCCAGCGGCCGGGACTCGAACTGCTCAAGGCGATGAACGACGGCGAGCTGCCGATGCCGCCGATCCTCGCCCTCGTCGACATCGAGCGGATGACCGCCGAGGACGGCCGCGTGACGTTCTGGCTGCGGCCGCAGGAGTTCCACTACAACCCGATCGGCAGCGTGCACGGCGGGATCATCGCGACCCTGCTCGACTCGGCGGCCGGCTGCTCGGTCCACTCGACCCTGCCGGCCGGCATCGGCTACACGACCCTCGACCTGTCGATCAAATACCTGCGGCCGGTCACGGTGCGCTCGGGCCTGCTGCGCGCCGAGGGCGGCGTGGTGTCGAAGGGCCGGCGGACCGCGCTCGCCGAGGCGCGCCTCTTCGACGAGCGGGACGCCCTCGTCGCGCACGCGACGTCGTCGTGCCTCCTCTTTGATATGCCTCAGTAGTTATATTTGACGCCATGACCACGACGTTCGAGGTGCTGGCCGAGCCGACCCGCCGCCGCGTCCTCGACCTGCTGCGCGAGCAGCCCCGGCCGGTCGGCGAGCTGGTCGAGCTGCTCGGCATGAGCCAGCCCGGCGTTTCGAAGCATCTGCGCGTGCTCCGCGAGGCCGGACTGGTCAAGGTCCGCCAGGACGCCCAGCGCCGGTGGTACGAGCTGCGCCTGGAGCCGCTGGCGGAAATCGACGCCTGGCTCGCGCCGTACCGGGAGATGTGGAGCGGCCGCCTGGACGCCTTGGAGCGACACCTCGACGGTTCACAGCCTTCGCACGGATAGGTAACACGCTCCTGGCAGCGATGCCGCTGATCGTTGGCGGCATGAGATGCGGAGCGAAGCGGAGCACGACCTTGCCGCTGTGTTGCGAAGGCACACCGGCATGACCACGACCTTGACCCAGCCGGCCGTGCCTTCGGTGCCGCAGCCGGACGAGCCCGCACCCGCGCGCAAGCGACCGCGCTGGACCCTTCCGGCGCTGGTCGTCCTGCTGGCCGGCACGGCATTGCTCTACCTGTGGGACCTGAGCGCCTCGGGCTGGGCCAACTCGTTCTACTCGGCCGCCGCCCAGGCGGGCTCGCAGAGCTGGAAGGCGTGGTTCTTCGGCTCCTCCGACGCGGCCAACTCGATCACCGTCGACAAGACCCCGGCCGCGTTGTGGGTCACCGGCCTGTCCGTTCGCGTCTTCGGGCTCAGTTCGTGGAGCATCCTCGTACCGCAGGCCCTCGAGGGCGTCGCCACGGTCGGGCTGCTCTACGCGACCGTGAAGCGCTGGTTCGGTCCGGCCGCCGGCCTGCTCGCTTCGCCACGGTCGGGGTGCTGTCGACCCTCGCCTACCTCGTGCTCTTCGCCGTGCTACGGCCCCTGGGCGGCGCCCAGGCGGCGAACTTCCTGGCTCTGCTGATCACCACGGTGGCGAACACGGCGGTGAATCGCCGGCTGACGTTCGGCGTACGTGGTCCGGAGCAGGTACTGCGGCACCAGGTGCAGGGGCTGCTCATCTTCGGCGTCGGGCTGGCGCTGACCAGCGGCGCGCTCGCCGCCCTCGGCTGGCTCGAGCCGCACCCGGCCCGCCTGGTGGAGTTCGCCGTACTGGTGGCCGCCAACCTGGTGGCCACGCTGCTGCGCTTCGTGCTGCTGCGCGCCTGGGTGTTCCGTGCCGCCCGCTGAAGTCGCGGCGCGCGGGGCTCGCGGCCGCGCGGGGCTCGCGGCCGCGCGGGCTCGCGGCCGCGCGGGGCCACTACTTCGGGGAACGAGTGCCCTCCGGCGACCCCCGAGGCCACTACTTCGGGGAACGAGTGGCGTCCCGCGGCCCGCGAGGCCACTACTTCGGGGAACGAGTGGCCTCCGGGGGCCGGCCTCCCGCGGCTGGCTTCAGGGGGCGGCAAAAAGCCACTACTTCCCTGAAGTAGTGGCTTTGAACTCTGGTAAGGCTACGGGTGATGGGTCAGGTGCTGGCGGGTGGCCAGGCGAGCGGCGGCGCGGTTGCCGTCCTGGATGGCGAGGCCGGCGGCGACGAAGCCCGCACCCAGCAATGCGCCTATGCCAGCGCCGATCGCCACGTCATGCAGGACCGTGATGCCGAACAGCACACCGAGCAGAAGCCCCACACCGATGCCGACGCCCCAGCTGCCGAGGTTAAACCGCGTCATCCTCGCCTCCCGAGGCCCACCACGAACACTTACATCTATCAACGCTGATTCACCCTTACCCATTCCATGCTAGTGCAGAACGTACCGCGCCGGACCCGACGGAGTGAACCCTCCCCGGCCAAGCTTTCCATGCGCGGTTCGGATGCGGTCTACACATTACTCCCCGGCCGGGTCCGGCCCACTCGAGCGCTTTGCCCGACTTTCGCGAGTTCCGCTCCGGTTAGTGGCATTTTCGGTAGCGTCAAACCCGGTGAAACCGGTATTCCTGGTCGAGGTACGTGAAGCGGTGACCCCCCGGGCCGCCGGTCTCATCCTGGCCGTACTCGTCGTGCAGCTCGCCTTCATCGGCAGCTACATCGGCGCCTTTCACCAGCCCAAGCCGCAGCGTATCCCGATCGCCGTGGTCTATCCCGGCCCGGCCGACAAGGTCCTCGGCACGCTGAACGGGCTGCCCGGCAAGCCGGTGCGCGCCCACCAGGTCCCCGACGAGGCGACCGCCCGCCGGCAGATCGAGCGGCGTCAGGTCTACGGCGCACTGGTCATGACCGGCACCGCCGCGTACGACCGGCTGCTCGTCGCCGGCGCGGCCGGCACGGCGGTCGCCCAAGCGCTCACGCAGGTGATCAGCCAAGTCGAGAAGGCGCAGAAGCACGACCTGGTCATCGTGGACGTCAAGCCTGCGCTGCTCGGCGACGCCCGGGGACTGTCCGGCTTCTACCTGGCGCTCGGCTGGGTGGTCGGCGGCTACCTGGTCGCGATCGCGCTCAGCACCAGCAAGGGCGCCCGGCCGGCCAACCGGCACCGGGCCCTGATCCGGCTCTGCGCGCTCGGTCTGTACGCGGTACTGTCCGGCGCGTTCGGCGCCGTGCTGGTGCATTCGTTCTTCGGAGCCCTGTCCGGCGGCGCCGTCAAGGTCGCCTGGTTCGGCGCGCTGCTCGTGTTCGCCTCCGGCGCGTTCACCATGGCCCTGCAGGCGCTCTTCGGCTTCCTCGGCACTGGGCTGTCCCTGCTGCTCTTCGTGGTACTTGGCGGCCCGAGCGCCGGAGGCGCCTACCCGGCGCCGCTGCTCCCGCCGTTCTGGCGGACGATCGGGCCGTGGCTGCCCCCGGGCGCGGGTACGGACGCGATCCGTGGCATCGCATACTTCCACGGCATCGGCGTCCAGCGAGCCGCCCTGTTGCTCGGCGGCTACGCGCTGGCCGGCGTACTCGGGACGCTCGTCGCGAGCGCCATGCAGGAACCCCGCCCGGTACTCATGGCGGACCTGCACAAGTCCAAGCGCTCACTGGCAACAACGGCAAAGTAGCCCCAGCGTCCACGTCGCACGACCCGGCTTCCGGGCCACACTGAGGCCACTACTTCCCCGGAATAGTGGCCTCCCGACCCCCCGGAGACCACTACTTCCCCGAAGTTGTGGCAACCCCGCCACGCGGAGGCCACTACTTCCCCGGAGTTGTGGCATGCCGAGCCGGGCTTGGGCACGCGCACACCGCCTTGGGCTCGGCATCGACGGTGGCCACTGCGCAGAGCCGCTGTAGCGTCGGCGTACCACTGGCTGGGCGTGCGTTCCGTAGGTTGAGATTGCCGGCCGTCGGTCATACCCGCCGGGTGGATTGGACCATCCGTGGCGGCTCTGGCGGTCGCTGGGCAGCCACAGATAACCAAGATCGCGCCCAGGCCCGACCGGGCGAACCCCCCGGCGACCACTCGCTAACAAGATCGCACCGGCAGGCCACTACTTCCCCGAAGTTGTGCCATCCCGACCCCCCGGAGGGCACTACTTCCCCGAAGTTGTGGCATCCCGACCCCCGGAGGGCACTACTTCCCCGGAGTTGTGGCGGCCGGGGCTTGGGGGCGCGGACGCCGGGATTCCTGGCGGGAGCGAAGGTCGTGCGCTCGACGGACCCGAGCCATCTGGAAAGGAAATCAGGTCCACTCGTGCACGGGGGTGTTGCTGTGCATCCTCGGCAGGTACTCCCGGAGCATCATCCGCATCACCTCGGCCCGGTCGGTCGTGCCCGCGGCCTCGATCCGCCTCGCCGTCTCGACCTGCCAGGATGCCCCGTTGCGGCCGGTCAGGCAGCGGCGCTCGACGATGCCGAGCAGCCGGTCACGGTTGGCCGGGTCGACACCCCAGCTGTCCAGCCCCTCGTACGCGAGGGGGAGCAGCCGGCGCAGCACCAGTTCGGTGACTGCCACCGAACCAAGGCCCGGCCAGAACACCGACGCGTCGATGCCGTTCTTGGCGGCCGCGTGGAAGTTCTCCTCCGCCGCGCCGAACGACATCTGCGTCCACACCGGACGATCCTGCTCGGCGATGCGGCGGACCAGGCCGAAGTAGAGCGCGGCGTTGGCCATCACGTCGACGACGGTCGGGCCGGCGGGCAGGACGCGGTTTTCCACGCGGACGTGCGGGCGGCCGTCGACGACGTCGTAGATGGGGCGGTTCCAGCGGTAGATGGTGCCGTTGTGCAACCGCAGCTCCGGCAGCTTGGGCGCCTTCCCGGCGTCGAGCATCGCCCACGGGTCCTCGTCCTCGGTGATCGGAAGGAGCGCCGGGAAGTAGCGGACGTTCTCTTCGAACAGGTCGAAGATCGACGTGATCCAGCGCTCGCCGAACCAGACTCTCGGCCGTACCCCTTGGACTTTCAGCTCTTCCGCCCGCGTGTCGGTGGCCTGCTCGAAGAGCGGTACGCGGGTCTCGCGCCAGAGCTCCTTGCCGAACAGGTAGGGAGCGTTGGCCCCGAGCGAGACCTGCACGGCGGCGATGGCCTGGGCGGCATTCCAGTACGCGGCGAACTCCGGCGGGCTGACCTGGACGTGGAACTGCACGCTCGTGCAGGCGGCCTCCGGCGCGATCGAGTCGCAGCGCGTGTCGAGTGACTCGATGCCGTCGATCTGGATCAGCATGTCCTCGCCCCGCGCCGCGAAGATCTGCTCGTTGAGCAGCGCGTAACGCGGACTGGCCGACAACACGTCCGTGGTCAGCAGCTCCTGGCGCAACGTCGGCAGGATGCCGATCATGGCCTGGTGCGCGCCCTCCCCGCTGGCATGTTCCTCGGCCGCGTTCAGGCTCTTGCGCACCTGCTCCTCGAAGCCGGCCAGGCCGTCCCCGCTCAGCTCCCGCGGCGGTACGTTGATTTCGATGTTGAACTGACCGAGCTCGGTCACGAACGCCGGATCGGCGATCACCTCGAGCACGTGGGCGTTGCGCATGGCCGGATCGGCGTTGGCGTCGACCAGGTTGAGTTCGAGCTCGAGTCCGGTCAGCTGCCGCTCGTCGTCGAACGACGACTCCGCCAGCATCCGCGCGAAAACGTCGAGGCACTGGCGAACCTTGTCGCGGTAGCGCGTTCGGTCTTCGCGGCTGAACTCATGGGTTTCGACGTCCTGCCCCATCGCGACCTCATCTCACCGGCAGTGCGGCATGCCACCTTGGAATACCACGATCCAGCAGCGGGCGCTCGGAGCCAAGCTTCCACGCGTGCGGCCCGCGTTCAAGCCGTCGTTCAGATGACTGAACCCGTTGCTTCAGCTCAGATCTGAAGTTTAAGGTGATATTCAACACGATCCGCTTGATGAACTTGATCTCGCTGAAGATGATCCGAACCACATCCGGCGAGACGGAAGGGAGCCAGAGGCGATCAAACGGTAAGGCGCCCCTGGGGCCTAATCCAAGGGCGCCGAACAACCGGCTCACTCTCACTCACCGCGAAGGAGCCACCGTGTCCACGATAGCCACCGACCGTACTCAGGTAAATACCGCACTGTCGGGCCAGGGACGGCCGACATGAGCACCCAGCAGTGGCCCGGCCGCATCTACTACCCGCTGCGCCGGGGCGTCACGGTCACCGCCCGATACCTGCGGGTCGACAGCAAGACGTTCGCCATCCGCGATCTGGCCGGCGCCGGCTGGCGCCGGGGTCGCCGGCCCAGGTCATGGCAGTTGTGGGCCTACCACCAGGGCGTGCAGACGATGCTCTGGGTGTCGACCAACGAGACCGAATTTCACCAGGTCTGCCGCGCCCTGCAACGCGCAATCGAGGCGCATCGGGAACAGACGCAGTACTGAGCGCCGCCGTCAGCCGCCGACCACGGCGCTCACCAGCGTTGCGTCCGCCTTCACGGGTTCGGCGACGAGCTGCTTCACGAAGATCCGGCATTCCTCGTTGTAGCGGCGTCGTCGTCTCTTGTGGAACTCGACCTGGTGCGTCGCGACGAGTCCATGAGGCCATTCCTGGTAGCCGAGGCGGGTGTAGAGACTGATCGCGTTGATGTTGTTGGGATCGACGCCGAGTGCGATCCTTTCGCCGCCACGTCCGACGACCAGCCGTTCGGCCTCTCTGACCAGGGCGGTACCTATTCCCCAGCCGCGCATGTCGTGGTGCACCTTCAGGTGCATCAGCAGAGGCACGCCGGGAAGCTCCTCCCTGACCTCAGGTTCTTCGGCGTCCTCGAGCCAGACGTAGACGACGCCCATGGGCGGCCCGGATTCGTCAAGGCAGTAGGTCAGCAGCACGCCTTTGCCGGCCGCCTGCCGTTTCAGCCGGTCACGGTAGAGGCCCTCGGGGCCGAAGTCGATCGCGAGCGCGGGCAGGTCCGCATCATCCGCCTGCCGAATCAGGCCACTCGTCGTGGTCGCCGTCAACTCATCCTCCCGGCACTCGTGCCAGACCTTCAATCCACCATCGGCACGAATGACCGACACCTGACCGCCGGCTCGAGCCTGTTCTGACCTAACGACCGACGCCATCGAGACAGTGCAAATCTGTCTCGGATGAGCTTCAGCTTTCTTCAGGTGTACGGACGCATGGTAGGGTATGGTTCAGATGGAACCTGAAGCAATGCCTACTTTACGACGGACCCGCTGTAACTTGGGCCAACTTGTGGCCCTAGAGCCGTAAGTCACACGTTGGGGCCCCGGAGACGTGTGCACGAGGAGGGCAGCGCGTTGCAACCCGCCGAGGAACCGGGCGTCGAGCTCGCCCGCCGCCTGAGGGGGCTCCGGACCAACGCCTCGATGACCCAGGGCGCGTTCGCCGCCGTTCTGGGCGTCACCGCGCAATCGGTCTCGTCGTGGGAGCGGGAAGACAAGGTGACCGTGATTCCTATGCGCCACCTGCGGTCCTACGCGCAATTCTTCGCCGTCGAGCGCCCAGCCGCGGACGGCCGTCGGCGTCTGACCGACCCGGCCGAGCTGACCGAGGAAGAAAGGAAGCGGCAACACGACATCGAGGTCGAGTTGCTGGCACTTCGCAATGCGGCGGGTGGGGACATCGTCGCAAGGCATCCGGAGGGCAGCTCCGCGGCAGAGTTTCCCGGGCTGCGAGACAGCTTCTGGCGGTTCCCGAATAATCGCCCGATCACGATCGTCTGCGCCCAACTGCCGCAAGATCAGATCATGGAGTCGCCGCTCACCAATCCGCACGATCCCGACTTCGTCGCTCCGTATACCTACAGTGACATCGGCGCGCTGATCGAAATCTATGGCCATCTCCGCGCGGTCAATCCCAATAGCGACGTGAAGATCCGGCCGGCCCACTCGGAGCTGATGAGCGACGACTATACGGATCACCTGGTGCTGCTGGGCGGTGTCGACTTCAACCACGTCACACAGGCGGTGATGGGCCTCATCGACCTTCCGGTGACGCAGGCCGCTCGCGACACCCCCGGTGACCCCGGTGTATTCCAGGTCACCGAAGATGGCCAGACGCGGCAGTTCGCGCCCGAGATTCTCCGATCCTCAGACGGCGCCCGAACTCTGATTCGTGACATCGGTCACTTCTATCGCGGATCGAATCCATACAACGACGCACGCACGGTCACCATTTGCAACGGCATGTTCGGGCGCGGCGTCGAAGGCGCGGTGCGGGCGACCACCGACCCCAAGTTCCGCGACCGCAACGCGGATCACATCCGCCCTTGGCTCCAGGACGGCGGCTCGGTCAGCCTGCTCTTCCGAGTGGCCATCGCCGGTGGCAAGCCGCTGACCCCCGACTGGACGCGCCCGGGCACGGTCCTCTACGAGTCGCCGCTGCCGCCACCGCGCCTCGCAGAAACGGTCTTGTCAACGTAGTCTGAACCGGTGGTGAGCCCGGCTGGACCGTACCAACATGGCTCACACGCGAAGCTGCTCAAGGCCCTGGCCGAAGGTCGGCAATCGACCCCAAGGATCGATAGCATCGTCGTCCCGTCCGCGCGGCCGGTCAAGTCGCTGAAGAACGCTGTGAAACTGGCCGACTATCTCGGTTGTGTGCTCGTCGTGCTGTGCAGCGTCCGCGTGACCGCGTCCGAAGTCGTCCGCCTGGCCCGTCGCAAGAACGTCCGCGCGATCGCGGTCGACGTTACCGACGAAGATCCGGTGCCTGCCCTTCAGACCACCAGAATGCTGGCCGGCACGCGTTTCGAAATGACGACGGACATCAGCGTCAAGCGAAACATCGGCATGGCGCTGTCGCGAATCGCGGGTTGGGAAAGCGTGCTCTTCCTGGATGACGACATCGACATCCGTTACCCGGAGCACGTGCGCACCGCGGCTTCGATTCTCGACGCATACGACATGGTCGGGCTGACCAACGCCGGTTTTCCCGACAATTCGGTGGTGTGTCACGCCCGCCGGGATGTGGGTCTGGACCAGGACACCTTCGTCGGCGGAGGCGCCTTGCTCGTGCCACCCCAACGAACGACCTCGTTCTTTCCGCGCATCTACAACGACGACTGGTTCTTTCTCCTCGGCGAGCACGGCTTGAGCTCCGTGACCCTGACCGGATCTGTGCGGCAGAAGAAATACGATCCGTACGACCCGGAGCGCTCGAAAATCCAGGAGTTCGGTGACTGCCTTGCCGAGGGAGTCTTCGCCCTCCTCGATGACGGAAAGCCGGTGTCAGAGGCTGACCACCCGTATTGGACCGCCTTTCTGGACGAGCGACGCCAGCTCATCGACGAGGTCATCAATGCGGTCCGGAGCCCGCGTTTCCGCAAGCCCAAGCGGCGAGAGCAGATGGACGACGCACTCGTCGCCGCACGAGCCTGCCACGAAGCGGTGACACCCGAGATGTGTGTCGACTATCTAGATGCCTGGCAGAGCGATGGTGGCCGCTGGCTGGAGTTCCTCAAGGGCCTGCCGTCGATCGGTGATCCGGCCAAGGCCCTCGCCTGGCTGGGCCTGCGAGTCGTCACCACCGCCGCGTAACCCCTCCGGCCAACGACGGCCAACTGAAACGTTGGAGTTAGACTCGTGATGTGGCGTGGAACACGGAGGAGACTCGGCGCCGCCTGAAGGAGGCGGCCGTCATCGAGTTCGCCGCCGAAGGCCTCGCCGGGGCCCGGATGGATCGGATCGCCGAGCGGGCCGGGCTCAACAAGGAGCGGCTCTACAAGTACTTCGGGGACAAGGAACGGCTCTTCGGCACCGTCCTCGCGGACGAGATGGCCAAGATCGCCGAGGCGATCCCGCCGGAGACCCTCCAAGAGGTGGACATCGGCGAATACGTGGGGCGTTGCTACGACTACCACGTCGCGCACCCGCACCTGACCCGGCTCCTGCACTGGGAGGCTCTGGCGTACGGGGAGAAGCCGGTCCCCGACGAGGAGTCCCGCATCGCGCTGTACCGGCGCAAGGTCGGCGGATTCGAGACGGCGCAGCGCGACGGGGTCATCGACCCGAGGCACCTGGTGTTCCTCGCGATGGCGATGGCGTCGTGGTGGGACGCGGTACCGCAGGTGGCCCGTATGATCACCGGCGAGTCGCCGGTGTCGCCGGAGGAACACGCCCGCCGCCGGGCAACGGTCGTGGAGGCGGCTCGGCGCCTGGCCGGCACAACTTCCGGGAAGTAGTGGCCTCGATGGGCCCCGGAGGCCACCGGATCCCCGAAGTGGTGGCCTCGATGGGCCCCGGAGGGCACTGGATCCCCGAAGTTGTGGCCTCAGACGGGCCTCGAGGGCACTACTTCCCCGAAGTGCGCGGGCGCGCGAGCGATCACGTAGCCGACCGTCATCGCCGCCGCGGCCACCAGCAGAGCCCCGGCCAGGATGAAGCACAACACGTCGAACCCCGGCACCACGGCGACCAGCAGCGGCGCCAACGCGCCGCCGACGCCGACCAGGAAGCCGTACCCGGCGATCCCGGCCCCCCGCGACGCCCCGCTCGCCGCGCCGACCACGGCCACCGCACACGGGATGGCCAGCGCGATCCCGGCGACGAAGATGGCCGACCCGACCAGTAGCAGCCACAACGGGCCGGCGACGGCCTCCACCACCAGCCCACCGGCGCCGATCAGGAACGCCAGCACGCCGGTGCGGTGCGGGCCGAACCGGCGGATCAAACGGCCGGCGAACAGGCACATCAGGATGCCCGGGATGCCGGCCAGCCGCAGGAGCAGCAGCGCGACCGGCCCGCTGATCCCGTACCGGGTGCCGGCGGCCGCACTCAACGCGCCGTACATGCCGACGAACGCCAGCAGCAACGTCACCGCGCACACCCAGCCGACCAGGACCTGCGGCCGGCGTACCAGCGAGACGAGTCCCAAGATCGTCCCGCCGACGGACGAGGCGGAGTCCTGCCGGGGCGGCGCCGGCAGGGTGCGCAACCAGAGGGCGCACAGCAGCAGGGGCACCGCCGGGAGCGCGAGCACCCAGCGCCAGCCGAGCGCCGCGTTGCCCCACAGCGCGAACGCCTGCCCGGCGATCCCGGCCAGCAGGAAACCGCACGAGATCCAGGCGAGCCCGAGCGAGCGCCGCGCCGCCGGCAGGACCTCCACCGCGTAGGCCAGGGCGACCGGCGGGAACGCCGCGGCCACGAAACCTTGCCCGATCCGGACGGTGAGCAGCATGCCGAATCCGGCGCTCAAACCGGCGACCACGGCCAGGACCGCACCGCCGAGCACCCCGAAGATCATCACACCCCTTCGGTCGTACCGGTCGGAGATGGTCCCGAAGACCAGATTTCCGAACGCGTACGCGAGGCTGAATCCACCCACGACCCACGCGGCACTGCCCGGGCTCACCTCGTACCGGTGCTGGATGTCATGCATCAAAGGGATGGCGAGGTACAACTGACCGAGCACGACCAGCGCACCGACCGTCAACGCCCCGATGACCTTCACGACAACTCCAACGTTTGAGTTGGAGTTATCCTAACAGAATCCGCAAGCCCGTTACGGAGCGTACGTTCGGCGCATGATCCTGCTACGGGTTGCCAATGTGAACCCGGCCAGCGTCAAGATCCATTCCGATCGGGTGCTGTACTCCTCGATCGGCGTTTTCATCCTTCTGTACTTCGGGTACGCGACGGTCGGCGCGGCATCGTTCGTCGACGCGAGCAGCAACTACGCCCACCCCTGGTGGCGCTGGCTGGTCGGCCCGCCGGTGGCCGTCGCGGTGATCGCCTTCGACCGCGCGGTCGTCGGGCGGGTCGCGGTCAACCTCGACGAGCCCGGCGATGCGGATCCGAACAAGCTGCTGCGCGGACGGACCCAGACGATCGCGCTCGGACGGATCTTCATCGCGCTGTTGTTCGCCGTGATCATCACCGAGCCGCTGATGCTCGCCCGGTACCGGCCGGAGATCGACGCCTACCTCAACCAGCTGCACAGCCAGCAGCTCGCCCGGTCGGAGTCGACCGGCGCCATCGCGAGCTACGAGCGACAGATCGCCGAGGTGAAGGCGCGCGACGCCGCGGACGACAAGGCGGTCGCCGACCTGCACACCCTCGCCGCGGCCAAGCGGTCCGAGGCGGCCCGGCTCTACAACCAGGCACTCGCCGACTCGGCCGGCGACGGCGTGACCCACCGGGCCGGCTGCCCGGCCGGCGGCTACTGCGACACGCTCGTCCAGCGCTCCCGCACGCTCAGCGCCGAGGCCAGCGCGGTCGACCGCCAGGCGCAGCAACTCCAGGACGGCCAGCAACCGGCCCGGCTGGCCCGGGCGGCGCAGCAGGCCGACCTCGAACGCCGGATCGGCGACCAGCGCCAGGCCACCCTCACCGCGGTGACCGCCGACGCGGGCTTCGGCGTGCGCACCAAGGCCATGTGGCACCTGGTGACCGCCGACTTCTGGGGCGTGGGCGTCTTCTACGTCGGCATCGCCGCGCTGCTGGTCCTGCTCGACTGCGCCGCGATCATGCTGAAGCTGGTGTCGCACGGCAACACGTACGAGCGGACCGAGGCGCGGGAGGCCCGGCGGCTCGAGCAGGAGGCGATCACCCGGCACGAGCATGAGCTGCGCATCGTCCGGGCCACGGCCGACGCCACCGCCGAGGCGACGCTCGACATCACCACCAACGGCATCCGTACCGCCGGGCAGGAGCAGCGGCTCTTCGACGGCGCCACGAATGCCGCCCGCGCCCAGCTCACCGCCGCTATTGATCGGGAATTCGACCCTTCGCACTAGCGCCATGCAAACTAGGACCTGTGCCCCGCCGCCGACGCATGATCCAGATCGTGGCCGCCCTCGCCGTGATCGTGATCGCCCTCTCGACCGCGGTGTGGCTCGTCACCCGCGGCGACAAGCTCGCCGGCGCGGTCGACGAGGCCCGCGGCGACGGCCGGGCCGACCGCGACGGCCGCCCGGTGCAGCACTGCGCCGGCGCCCCGATCGATGCCCCGCACGAGCTGCGCGGCATGTGGCTGACGACCGTGCGCAACACCGACTGGCCGAGCGCGCCGGGCCTCGACCCGGAGACGGTGAAGCGGGAGTTCGACGGCTGGCTCGACCTGGCCCAGCGGCTCAACCACAACGCGATCTTCGTCCAGGTGCGGCCGAGCGGCGACGCCTTCTGGCCGTCGCTCGACGCACCCTGGTCCGACTGGCTGACCGGCCGCCGCGACGGGGTCGGGCCGGGCTGGGACCCGCTGCAGTTCATGGTCGAGGAGACCCACGCGCGGAACCTGGAGTTCCACGCCTGGTTCAACCCGTACAAGGCGAGCCAGATCGCCGACCCCAACCAGCTGCAGCCGGACAACCCGCTGCGCAGGCACCCGGACTGGCAGGTCACGTACCCGGCGACCGGACCGGACAGCCGGCTCTACTACAACCCCGGCATCCCGGCCGCGCGGGCGTTCGTCGAGGACTCCATGCTCGACGCGGTCCGCCGGTACGACATCGACGGTGTGCACTTCGACGACTTCTTCTACCCGTACCCGGTGAAGGGTCAGGATTTTCCCGACGACGCGGCGTTCGCGCAGTTCGGCAACGGGTTCACCAGCAAGGCCGACTGGCGGCGGGACAACGTCAACCACCTCGTCCACGAGATGGACCTGCGCATCAAGCAATTCAAGCCGTGGGTGAAGTTCGGCATCAGCCCCTTCGGCATCTGGCGCAACGACAGCACCGATCCGCTCGGCTCACCCACCCGGGGCCTGCAGAGCTACGACGAGATCTACGCGGACACGCGACTGTGGGTGAAGGAAGGCTGGCTGGACTACATCGCCCCGCAGCTGTACTGGAACATCGGCTTCGGCCTCGCCGACTACGCGAAGCTGCTGCCCTGGTGGGCCAAGGTCGTCGAGGGCACGGGCGTGCAGTTGTACGTGGGTCAGGCCGACTACCGCGTCGGCCAGCCCGGCGCCTGGTCCGATCCCGGCGAGCTGACCCGGCAACTGCGGCTCAACGCCGAGTACGAGGTGAGCGGCAGCATCCACTTCACCGCCACGAACCTCCGCGACGACCCGTTCGGCGCGGTAAAGCAGTACCGGGACGCGCTCAACTCCGGGCCCGCGCTCGTACGCACGATGCGCGGGCTGCCCCGCAACCCGCCGGCCCCGCCGACGAGTCTGTCCGCCAAGCGGAACACGGTGTCGTGGCGGGGCAAAGGCGCCGCCAGCTTCGCCGTCTACAAGGTCGAGGGCGACAAGGCGCGACTGGTCGCCACCACCCGCAAGACGTCGTGGACCGATCCGGCCATGGACAAGAGCACCTACTGCGTGACGGCTCTGGACCGTACGTGGAACGAGAGCGCTCCCAGCCCGGCCACGACTTCCGGGAAGTAGCGGCGGCCTCTGTTCACGGGTTGAATTAACTGGTAACTTTCCAATTCGATAACCGTCGATTGGAGGGTCCGCCGTGCCCAGACGGCATCTCCCGCAGTTCCTCGCGCTCGGTCTCGTCGCGACCGGCCTGGCCATCACTCCCGCCGTTTCCGCCTACGCCGCCGGCGAGATCGGTCAACGTCTGGCTGACCACCACCTCCGACGGCGGCGGCCGCACCGTCACCCGCGGCCTGCAGCAGCAGGGCGCCGATCGCCTTCGCCGCGCCAGCAGCGGCAGCGCCAACCAGACCATCACGGTCAACGAGAACACGACCTACCAGCCGTTCGAGGGCGCCGGTGCGTCGTTCACCGACACCGCCGCGTACCTCATGCGCGGCAGCGGCGCGCTGTCGCGCCAGCACGCGCGACGCCATGATGCGGAAGCTGTTCGACCCGGTCAACGGCATCGGGCTCAGCTTCACCCGCAACCCGATGGGCGCGTCGGACCTGGCCCGGTTCAGCTACTCGTACGACGACACCTGCTGCGACCTCAACGACTTCTCGCTGAGCCGCGACGCCGACGTGCTCGCGCTGACCAAGCAGGCCAAGCAGCTCAACCCGAGCTGAAGGTGATGGGCTCGCCGTGGACCGCGCCGGCCTGGATGAAGGACAACAACAGCTTCGTCCAGGGCTGGCTGCAGTCGCAGTACTACGCCGCTCTACGGCGCAGTACTTCGCCA
Organism: uncultured Actinomycetota bacterium; assembly: GCA_963816625.1. GTDB lineage: Bacteria > Actinomycetota > Actinomycetes > Mycobacteriales > Micromonosporaceae > Dactylosporangium. The sequence continues at coordinate 760,620 of CAWFLC010000001.1, forward strand.
AGTACATCCAGGGGTACGCAGGCGCAGGGCGTCCACGTGGACTACGTGACGCCGCAGAACGAGCCGACCTGCTGCGCCGGCTACCCGTCGATGCAGTGGAACACCTCCGGGCTGCAGTTCTTCATCAAGAACGGCCTGCTACCCGGCGCTGCACAGCGCCGGACTGTCCACCAAGGTGCTCGTCGCACGACTGGAACTGGGACGCCTACAACACCTGGGCCGCGCCGCTGCTCGCCGACACCGCGATCCGCAACGACCCGAACTTCGGCGGCATCGCCTGGCACGGCTACGGCGGCAACGTCAGCACGCAGACGACCGTGCACAACCAGTACCCGGCGCGTGAACGCGTACGACACCGAGCACTCCGGCGGCACCTGGATCGGCAACCAGCAGCAGGAGGACATGCTCAACCTCATCGACTACACCCGCAACTGGGGCCGCAGCTGGGTCAAGTGGAGCCTCGCCGTCGACCAGAACATGGGCCCGCACAACGGCGGCTGCGGTACCTGCACCGGCCTGATCACCGTCCACAATGGAGACAGCCGCAGCGGGCAGGTCGACTACACCGTCGAGTACTACACGATGGGCCACCTGACCAAGTTCGTGAAGCCGGGCGCGGTGCGCATCGACTCGACGCGCCAACGGCTCGGTGCCGAACGTGGCCTGGAAGAACCCGGACGGCTCGAAGGCGCTCATCGCGTACAACAACACGGCGAGCGCGCAGTCGGTGAAGGTGAACTGGGGCGGCCAGTCGTTCACGTACACGCCTGCCGACCAAGACCTCGGCCACGTTCACCTGGAGCGGCGCGCCCAGTCCGGCGGCGGCGGCGGCACGCACCGGCCCGATCACCGGGCTCGGCGGGCAAGTGCGTCGACGTGGCCGGGGCCAACACCGGCCAACGGTACCGCGGTGCAGCTGTACACCTGCAACGGCACGGCCGCGCAGCAGTGGACGCGTCGGCACCGACGGCACGCTCCGGGCGCTGGGCAAGTGCCTCGACGTGACGCCGGGTCAGACGGCCAACGGCGCGAAGGTGCAGCTGTGGGACTGCAACGGCAGTGGCGCGCAGCAGTGGACGTACAGCAGCGGCCGCACGACCTGGTCAACCCGCAGTCGGGCAAGTGCCTCGACGTGACCGGCAACAACTCGGCCGACGGCACGCCGCTGCAGATCTGGACCTGCACCGGTGGGCCGCCAACCAGAAGTGGACCGCCACCGTAATACGCGGGACGCCGCCGGCGCCTCCGTCAGCCGGGCGCGCCGGCGTGGCACGTACGCGATCCCGCCGTCGGCGAGCAGACTGCGGCCACGGGCAGGGTCGCGGCGCCCAGCGCGACCGCGTCCGGACCCGAGCTCGCACAGCACGATGGAGGTCTGCGAGTACGGCCGGCGCAGCGCGTGCTCGGCGGTGGCGGCCCGGATCTCGGGCAGCCACCGTTCGCCGAGCGCCAGCCCGGCCCAGCCGCCGAGCACGATCCGTTCCGGGTTGAACAGGTTGATCAGCGTGGCGATGCCGGCGCCGAGGTAGCCGACCGTCTCGGCGAGCACCTTCGGCCGCGGTCTTCGACGTCTCGGCGGCGGCGATCAGCGCGCCGATCGCCGACTCCTCGTCGATGCCGCTGCGCGCCCCGGCCGCGGTTGGCCTGCGCGGTAGCGGTCGAGGATGGCCTCGGCGCCGACGTACGCCTCGAGACAGCCGCGCGCGCCGCACCGGCACCGGCGGCCGCCGTACACGATGGTGGTGTGGCCCCACTCGCCGGCGCTGCTGCGCGAACCCCGGTAGCTGGAGCCGTCGGCGACGACCGCCGCGCCGACGCCGGAGCCGACCAGGGCGATCACCGCGTGCCGGGCGCCCCGGCCGGCGCCGAACCACATCTCGGCCTGGCCCGAGGGTCTTGGCGCCGTTGTCGATGTGGATCGGGATGGTCGGTGCCGGCGCGCAGCATCGCGCCGAGCGGGACGCCGTCCCAGCCGAGCGTCTGCGCGTGGACCAGGCCGTCCTCGCCGGAGTCGACCACGCCGGAGACCGCCACGCCCACGCCGAGGATCTCTGGCTCGGGTCGACGCCGGCCTGCGCGACGACCGCGTGCGAGCCCGTCGAGGATGTGGCTGCACCACGACTCGGCCGGCGGCGGGTCCGGCGACTCGATCGGGTAGTCGGCCTTGGCCAGCGCGGCCATCGACATGTCGAACAGCTCGACCTGCACCCGGGTCTCGCCGACGTCGACGCCGATCACGTAGCCGAAGCCGGGCGCCACCCGCAGCAGTACGCGCGGCCGGCCGCCGTCGGACTCGACCGTCCGGCCTCCTCGACCAGGCCCTCGTCGATGAGCTCGCCGACGAGCGTTGCTGACGCTGGCCGGGCTCAGCGAGGTGCTCTCGGCCAGCTCGTGCCGGCTGAGCGGGCCGTCCAGGTAGATCTTGGACAGCAGCACCGACCGGTTGGACCGGCGCATGTCCCGTACCGTCGTCCGCTTCGCATCCATCCAGTCGCCTGTCGCTCGCTCGCCCGGCCTGCAGACCGTTGCGCAGAAGCGTATCTCAGCTGGCAATCACCGCTCCTTCACGACTTCAACGGCGTCCTGAACCAAGCCGCGATCGTTATCGGTGCTCTGACATCGAACTTCACCACTAAATAGGCGGTATATCCGGGTGGGATGGGGGTAATAGTCCTCCACCCGCCCCGTTTCCCCCCGGAGGAGGCGCCAACGATGTCCCTGCTCGACCATGAGCACACCGTCGCGCCGGCGAGTTACAGCCGCTGGCTGATTCCGCCGGCCGCACTGTCGATCCACCTGTGCATCGGCCAGGTCTACGCGACCAGCGTCTACAAGAACTCCCTCATCGCGCACTTCGCAGTCAGCCAGACCGCGATCGGCATCATCTTCAGCATCGCGATCGTGATGCTCGGCCTGTCGGCCGCGGTCGGCGGCACCTGGGTCGAGGCCAACGGCCCGCGCAAGGCGATGTTCGTCGCCGCGTGCTTCTGGGCCAGCGGCTTCCTGGTCGGCCGCGCTCGGCATCGGCACGAAGCAGCTGTGGCTGGTCTACCTCGGCTACGGCTTCCTCGGCGGGATCGGGCTCGGCATCGGCTACATCTCGCCGGTGTCGACGCTGATCAAGTGGTTCCCCGACCGGCCCGGCCTGGCCACCGGCCTGGCGATCATGGGCTTCGGCGGCGGCGCGCTGATCGCCAGCCCGCTGTCGCGCCAGCTGCATGGCGTTCTACGACCCGTCGTACGACCCGTCCGACGCGAAGTCGGTCGCCTCCGGCAGCGCCCTGGTGCTGCTGTTCGTCACGCTCGGCATCGTCTACTTCGTGATCATGATGTTCGGCGTCGTCAACGTCCGGGTGCCCGCCGCCGGGCTGGACGCCGGCCGGCTTCGACCCGGCGACCGTGGCCGCCAAGCCGCTGGTCACCACCGCGAACGTGTCGCGCGTCCAACGCGATCCGCACCCGCTCGTTCTGGCTGCTGTGGATCGTGCTGTTCTGCAACGTGACCGCCGGCATCGGCATCCTCGAGCAGGCCAGCCCGATGATCCAGGACTTCTTCCGCGGTCGACGGCACGTCCAGCGTCACCGTCGCGGCGGCCGGCCGGCTTCGTCGGGGTGCTGTCGCTGTTCAACATGGCCGGACGGTTCGCCTGGTCGTCGACGTCGGACGTGATCGGCCGCAAGCCGATCTACATGGTCTACCTGGGCGTCGGCATGGTCCTGTACGCGCTGCTGGCCCTCGTCGGGCACACCGCGACCGCGCTGTTCGTGCTGCTGGCCGGCGTTGATCCTGTCCTTCTACGGCGGCGGTTTCGCGACGGTACCGGCGTACCTGCGCGACCTGTTCGGCACGTACCAGGTCGGGCGCGATCCACGGCCGGCTGCTCACCGCGTGGTCGGCCGCGGGCGTCGCCGGCCCGCTGATCGTCAACGGCTTCCTCGACGCGCAGGGCAAGCCGGGCACGCTGACCGCGTCCGCGCTACCAGCCGGCGCTGTTCACCATGGTCGGCCTGCTGGCCGTCGGCTTCGTGGCCAACCTGCTGATCCGGCCGGTACCCGACCGGTATCACGAGGAGCCGGCCGCACCACGAGTGAGCGAGGAGGCATCAGCATGAGCGACGGAGTTGGCACTGCCACTAGCGAGCCGCGTGGCATGAGCATGACCGCTCGGTTGGTGATTTCCTGGCTGCTGGTTGCGGTGCTCCTGGGCTACGGCATCATCGAAACGTTGATCACCGCGGCCAAGCTGTTCGAATAGCGCGAAAACCGGGGGTAGCCACGCGCTACCCCCGGCATTCGACGGTTCAGGCGACGGCGCAGGCCGTGCCGTTGAGCGTGAACGCGGTCGGTTTGGCGGTGTTACCGGTGTGCGTGGCCTGGAATCCGAAGCCGGTCGAGGCCCCCGGCGCGATCGTGGCGTTGTAGCTCATGTTCCGCGCGGTCACCGCGCCGCTCGACGGCGCGATCGTGGCGTTCCACGCGTTGGTCACCGTCTGCCCGCTCGGCAGCGTGAAGGCCAATGCCCAGCCGTTGATCGCCGCCCCACCGTTGTTCCTGACCGTCACGTCCGTGGTGAACCCGGTGTTCCAGGCATTCAACTGGTACGTGACTGAGCACGCGCTTCCAGACGGCGGCGGACTGGACGACGGCGACGGCGACGGCGACGCCGAGGTCGTAGTCGGCGACGGCGAGGTGGTGGTGCCGCCGAGCGCGTCGAGCGTGGCGGTGTACGCCGGCTTCTTCGCGTAGTTCTGGTCGAACAGCAACGCCGCACCGTTGCCCGGGAACGTGTCGGGTACCCACGAGTACTTGTCGGTCACGCCCCAAACGGTGATGCTCGTGCAGCGCGCCACGGCGAGGCAGGCGGCCACCATCTTGCGGTAGTCACTGGCCTGGGTCTGCAGGTTGGCCGCGCTGGCCGGGGTCGGCATCCGCACGTCCAGTTCGGTGATGTTGACGTCGACGCCCGCGTCGGCGAAGCGCTGCAGGTTGGCCTGATAGTCACCGGGCACCTGGCCGACGATCAGGTGCGACTGGAAGCCGACGCAGTCGATCGGCACGCCCCGCGCCTTGAAGTCCCGGACCATGTTGAGGATCGCGGTGCTCTTCGCGTTGACCCCGTCGGTGCTGTAGTCGTTGTAACAGAGTTTGGCGGTCGGGTCGGCGGCTCGGGCGGCCTTGAACGCCTCCTCGATGTAGCTGTCGCCGATGCGCTGCTGGAAGATCGACTGGCGTCGCGAACCACCGTCGAAGGCCTCGTTCACCACATCCCAGTACTGGATCTTGCCGGTGAAATGGCCGGCCACCCCGGCGATGTGCGCCTTCATCGCGGCGAGCAGGTCGGTACCGGAGGTGACGTTGTTGACCCACGGCGCGAGCTGGCTGTGCCAGACCAGGGTGTGCCCGCGAATCTTCATGCCGCGGCTCTGCGCGTGGCTCACCAGGGCGTCGGCGGCGGCGAAGTTGAACGTGCCGCGCGAGGGCTCGGTCGTGTCCCACTTCATCTCGTTCTCCGGGGTGAGGCCGGAGAACTCGGTGTCGAAGGTGGTCGCGTACTGCGCCTCACCGAGGTGCCCGTTCGCCACGGCGGCGGCGAACACCCGGCCCTTCGCGGCGGCGGCCGAGCCGAGCGTGGTGGCCGCGGCGTTCGAGGGTGTCGCGGTGACGACGATGGCGGCCACGCCCGCCATCGTCAGCGCGCTGATCGCCGCCGCTACGGCGGCCCGGCGGGTCCGGCGGTTGTCCATGCCGGTTCGATGGGTGTCCATGCCCGGCAGCTTTCCGATAACGTTATCGAATCGTCAACGATCCTGCCGGAACGACCGAATTTTCCCTTGTGAAGCCTGAAACTTTCGTCAAGCGAGGGTGCGCCAGGCGTCCGCGAGGTCGGTCGGGTCCTGCGCCACCACGTGCAGGGCGACGTGGTCGGCCCCCGCGGCGATGTGCGCGTCGATCCGCTCCTGGACGTGGGTCCGGCCACCGACGACGATGAGCGCGTCGACGAGCCGATCGCTGCCGCCGTCGCCCAGGTCCGCCTCGGTGAAGCCGCTGCGCAGCCAATTGTTCCGGTAGTTCGGCAGCTCCAGGTAGGGGCGCAGGAAGGTCCTCGCCGTCGCCCGCCCGCGCGCCGGCTCGTCGTCGAGCACCACGGCCTGTTGCGGGGCCAGCAGGGCGTCGCCCAGTACCTCGCGCGCCTTGGCCGTGTAGTCGGTCGTGACCAGGTAAGGGTGGCTGCCGAGGGTCCGTTGCGCGGCCAACTGGAGCATCTTCGGCCCGAGCGCCCCGAGGAGCCGCCGGTCGGCCGGCACGGCGTCGAGCGCGTCGAGGTACTCCGACATCCGCCGTACCGGCTGGGTGAACGGGCCGAGCCCGCGTGCCTCGACCGTCGACTTGTGGCTCACCCCGAGGCCCAGCACGAGCCGGCCCGGGTACTGGGCGTCAAGGTCCTCCCAGCGCCGGTTGACCTCGGCGGCCGGGTCGAGCCAGATGTTCAGTACCGCGGTGCAGACGGTGAGGTCGCCGGCGGCCAGCATCGGCTCGACGTCGTCGAGGACGTTCGGCCGGACGCCGCCGGAGATCCACACGGTGCCGAAGCCGAGCTCCTCGATCAGCTGGACGGCCTCCGTCGAATGCGCCCAGGCGTTGCTGCGCGACAGGAACAGCCCAACATCGTCCGTCAACTCGTCAGTCACGGCCGCACCCCGGTCAGCTTCGGCGCCACCTGCTCGGCGATCAGCTCGTACGACCGGATGCGCGCCTCGATGTCGTAGACCATAGCGGTGAGCATCAGCTCGTCGGCGTTGGTCCGCTCGAGGAGCGCGTTGAGCTGCCCGGTCACCGTCTCCGGCGAGCCGAGCGCCTGACCGTCGCGGCGTTGCAGCACGAACGCGCGCTCGATGTCCGTGTACGGGTAGGCCGCCGCGTCCTCCGGCGACGGCAACCGGCCGGGCCGGCCCTGGCGCAGCCGGAGGAAGGACAGCGCCGCCGGCCCGGACAGCCACTCGGCCTGCTCGTCGGTGTCGGCACAGATCGCGCTGACCGCGACCATCGCGTACGGCTCGTCGAGCCACGCCGAGGGCCGGAACTCCTGCCGGTAGAGCTCCAGCGCAAGGTCGGTGTTGGCCGGGCTGAAGTGGTGCGCGAACGAGAACGGCAGGCCCAGGTGCCCGGCCAGGCGGGCGCTGAAATCACTGGAGCCGAGCAGCCAGATCTTCGGCGCGTTGCCGCGGCCGGGCACAGCGATCACCCGCGGCGTCCCCGTACCGGTCTCGAAGTAGCCGATCAGCCGGCGCAGTTCCTGCGGGAAGTCGTCGGCGGACAGCGCCTCGACGCTGCGCCGCAGGGCGAGCGCGGTGAGCTGGTCGGTGCCGGGCGCCCGTCCGATGCCGAGGTCGATCCGGTCCGGGTGCAGCGCGACGAGCGTGCCGAACTGCTCGGCCACCACCAGCGGCGCGTGGTTGGGCAGCATCACGCCGCCCGAGCCGAGCCGGATGGTGGAGGTCGCGGCGGCCAGGTGCGCCAGCAGCACGGCCGGCGCCGAACTGGCGATGCCCGGCATGTTGTGGTGCTCGGCCACCCAGAGGCGCTGATAGCCGAGTTCCTCGACGCGTCGGGCGAGCGCGGTGGTGTTGGCCAGAGCGGTGCCGTTGTCGGCACCCTCGGCGACCGGTGCGAGGTCAAGGACAGAAAGCGGCACAGACGTCACGCCCTCAGTCAACACCCACGGGACCGGCGCCCTTCCCCGACCCGGCTAGTGTCCCCGCCCGCAGGCCCGCCCCGAGGCCCGCCCCCGAGGCCTCTCGAGGCCACAACTTCCCCGAAGTTGTGGCCTCGCGGCCCTCTCGAGGCCACAACTTCCCGGAAGTAGTGGCGTCCGGGGCGGCCTGAGACCAGTACCCGCCTTAGCCGGGCGCCGGCATCGACACGAGGTCGCCGCTGTCGAAGCGGGACAGCCAGACCTCGCCGCCGACCACGGCGATGTCGTCGTTGCCCTGGTCGGCCAGGCCCGGTCCCTTGCCGGCCGGATGAGTGGCGACGACCGACCGCTTCGCGTCGTCGACCACGAGGACGGTCGGCCCTTGCTGGCAGACGACGTACACGCGCCCGTTCGCGGCCGCGACCCCGTCCGGATCGGGCGGCGCGGCCAGCGTGGCGACGACAGTACGGGTCCGCACGTCCACGGCCGCGACCTTGCCCGCCTTGGTGCAGGCGACCCAGACGACGCCCGCGACCTCCACCGCCCCTTGCGGTCCGTCGCAGACCTTGATCGGTGTACTGGCCGTGCCGGTCGCCGGGTCGACCGGGAGGAGCGCGCCGTCGCCGTAGACCGAGACCCAGAGTGCCGTGGCACCGGCGGTGACCAGGCGTGGCTCGTGACCCACCGGCACGGTCACCACCACCCGGCCGCTCGCCGGGTCGACCTTACGCAGTACGCCATCGCGCTGACCGACGACCCAGAGTGCGTCAGCCGCCCAGGCCAGGCCCTCCGGCTCGGCGCCGACCGGGTAGGTCGCGGTCACCGCGCGGGTGGCCGGGTCAATCCGGCTGACCGAGCCGTCGCGGAAGTTGCTCGCCCACACGGCACCGCCGCCGAAGGCGAGCCGCAGCGGCGTACGGCCCACGCTCACCTTGGCGACGATCTTGCCGGTACCCGGATCGACGGCGATGACCGCGTTCGCCGACGATGCGGCCGCCCACAGCAGGTCGCCGGCGACCACCAGCCCGACCGGCGCCGACACGTCGCGCACCCAGTGGCGAAGATCGGCCGGCCCGTCGAGCGGCGCGGTCGGCCCCGCCGGCGTGGTCGGCATGGTCGGCGTAGTCGTGGCCCCGGGATCGTCTTTGGCGGTTCCGCACGCCGACAGTCCCAGCACGACGACCGCTGCGACCAGTACACGCTTCACGCCCGCTAAGACCGCTGAACCGCCCGGCCGGTTGCCCCGCCGCCCGACGAACCACGACGAATGTTCTACGCCGAGACCGTCGTGGCCATGGCCACCCGTACCAGTGGCTGTTCCTGGCCGCGAATCCGGTCGGCCGGCAGGGTGAACCAATGCCGGCGCGCACAGACTGTCTTGACGTGCACGACGGTCCCGTCGGTGGAGGCCAGCGCGAATCGGTCGGTGACCTCGGCGGGTACGCCACAGTCCGGGTCTGGGCAGGCGATGAGATGCTGCATTGTCGAATTCCTTCCGCAACAACGATCCGAGTTTGGTGCCGCATGGCAAGGATCGACGAGACCCGACCGGCTTGTCGTTGGGCTAGCGCGCAGAGCCGTTCACAGCGCGTGCAGATCTGCCGTACTCCGCCAGCGGCGTCCCGTGCTGCCGTCGCCCGGGTAGCTTGCCTGTCATGCGCGGATGGGTGGACGGCTGTCGGGGCAGCTTGAGGCCGGTGTGAGCACCTCGGTGTCGGTGCTCGTCCTGGTCGGGGTGCTGGCCTTCGCGGTGGTCCGGCCATGGGGGCTGCCGGAGGCGGCGGCGGCCGTGCCCGGGGCCGGCGTGGTGGTGGCGTTGGGTCTGGTGTCGTGGCGCGAGGTTGGGCAGGAGCTCGCCGCGCTGGGCCCCGACGGTGGGGTTTCTGGCGGCGGTACTGGTGTTGGCGCACCTGGCCGATGATGCGGGTGTCTTCAGCTATGCCGGTTCGGTAGCCGGGCGGTTGAGCCGCGGGTCGCCGCGCCGGCTGCTGGGTGTGGTGTTCGTGATCGCCTCGGTAGTGACCGCGGTGTTGAGCCTGGACGCCACGGTGGTGCTGTTGACGCCGGTGGTGTTGGCCACCGCGACGACGGTGCGGGTACGGGCGAAGCCACATCTGTACGCGTGTACGCACTTGGCGAACTCCGCGTCGGTGTTGTTGCCGGTGTCCAACCTGACCAACCTGCTGGCGTTTGCCGCCAGCGGGCTGACCTTCGCCCGTTTCGCGGGCTTGATGGCGTTGCCGTGGCTGGCCTTGGTGGGCGCCGAATATGTGATTTTCCGCTGGTTCTTCGCCGGGGACCTGGCCGCCCCGGCGCACCGTGAGGCGTTGTCGCCGCCGGTCAACGCGCCGACGTTCGCGCTCGTTGTGCTGACGGGCACGCTGGTCGCATTCGGGTTGGCCGAACCGGCCGGCGTGCATCCGGCGTGGGTGGCGGCGGGCGGAGCGCTGGTGCTGGCCGCCGGCCGGTTGGCCCGCCGGACCGCGCTGAGGTTGCAAACGACCATCGTGTGCTCCCACCAGGACGGACCTCACATGACACCGCGGGCCGGCATATGCCGACGTAGGTGAACGTGCAGGTCGGTACACTGGCCACTCGCGCCCTCGTAGCTCAGGGGATAGAGCAGCGGTTTCCTAAACCGCGTGTCGCAGGTTCGATTCCTGCCGGGGGCACCAACCTGCGAATATGTTTGCCGCAGCTCACAGCCTTGATCCAGTTCGGCGAGTCGACGGTTCGGGTCCGGCCGATGCGGAACTGCTCGTTCTGCGGCACGAGGTCGCCGTGCTGTGCCGACAGGGGTCTTGGCGGCGTCGCTGCGTTACAGCCGCGCAAGCCAGCCGAACACCTGCGCCATGGCCTCATGTAGCAACCGAAACGCCACAACCCGAGCATCCGCCCGGCCTGCGAAACCCCAGCTCATAACCCGTTCGACCGGTTACGGCACGGCACGTGTGGCATCAGGCCAGCGGCGACGCGGACACTTGGTGATCGCGTAAACAAAGCGAACGCGACGACAGTAGCGCCAACGAAACGGTTGCAGGTCAACAGCGCCGCGCTACAAATGCTACGATGTAGTCATGGCCAAGCCGACCAGCATCCGCTTTGACGAGGTCCTGCTTGCAAGGTTGCGCCGGCGAGTGCAGGCCGCTACGGGAACCAGCACATCCGCCCTGGCCCAACGCCTTGTTGACGAAGGCCTCAGGATGGCGGACCACCCCGGCATCCTGTTCAAGGACGGGCCATCCGGGCGTCGGGCAGCACTCGCTTACGGCCCAGACGTATGGGAAGTCGTCAAGGTTCTGCGCGAGGTTGACGAGCGCGGTCCGGTAGCCATTGCCGCCGCCGCCGAGATCCTTTCGCTCGATGTCAGCCGGGTCACCCTCGCGGTTGACTACTACAGCGACTACCAGGAGGAGATCGACGCTGAGATCGCTGCGGCTGACGAGGCATCCGAGCGTGCCGAGCACGCCTGGCGAGTCCAGCAGCAGCTCATCGCATGACGCCACCGGCGGCACCCCCGGTTCTCCTGCTCGATGAGATGTTCCCACCAGATCTTGCCGCCGCACTGCGGGACCGCGACCACAATGTGCTCGCAATCGCGGAGCGGGTAGATATGCGGTCCATGACCGACGCGGACGTCGTCGCCTGGGTGCTCGCCGCACCGTGCTGGCTGCTGACCGAGAACGTCAAGGACTTCCGGCCGCTGCTGCTTCTGGCACTCCAGGCTGGAACGGCGGCAACGCCGGAGCGGTTCGGCCTGCTGTTCACCAGTTCCAGGACGTTCCCCCGGTCGCGGGCCAACCCCGCACCACTATTCGACGCGGTCCACCAATGGCTATCCGCCGGCCCGCCCACGCCGCCCATCGTTGAGGACTGGCTGGCGGCAGCCGGTTAGTAGCGCCAGCATCGCGCCTTCATCGCAGCGGGTCAGCCCGGGTCATCCGGCCTGGCCAGGTCCGCCGTGGCCCCCACCTCGCTGGTGACGAGCGCAAACGTCTCCTCGCCGCCGACGTGGTCGTCGAAAAGCGAAACTGGTAAACCCTTCCAGACTCGCTCCACGGTGAGACGCCGATCCGCCGCCTGGCCCGCACGTTCGTACTGGTCCGCAGACATCCACCGGATGGCGAATCGGACTCCACGACCGAACCGCAGCCGGGACAGCACGCCTGACCGGACGAACTATTTCGACGGCAACATGCACCGCCATTCGATCTTCACCGGTGGATGGATTTCACAGGTCAGATATTGTCGCGGACGCTTTGATCAATGATCACTTGGACGACTCTCGGGCCTTTCGTGCCCGCTGCGTGCCCGATGGTCACGTCACGAGCCGCCGCGTTCGTTTCTTTCGGCGAGGCGCTGGGCTTGCCCGTCGTGCACGTCGCTCACCCATTCCCAGCCGGGCTTGGCCGATGGGCCGATCCGCGGGTCGTCGGGAACACGGCCGTCACGCAGGGCGAGCACGTACGCCCGATCCTGGTCGATCCGTGCGTGCACCTGATCGGCTCCGCCGACGGACCCGTGGCCGGGGACGACGACATCGACGTCGCCCGCCACGCCCTCGAGCAGCCGCAGCGCGGCGAGGTAGTCCTCGATCGGGTCAGCGGCGCCGTTCAGGTCGAGCATCGGAATCAGGACGTCGGAGAGCATGTCGCCGGCGACGAGAACCCCGCGTTCCTCGATCAACAGCGCCGCATGGCCCGGGGCGTGCGCTTGATGCTCGATGATCCGGACCTCGGGGCCGTCCCACGGAATCTGCGTCGTCTCGGCGGGCAGGCCGGTGATGAGGCCGAGCAGGTCCAGCGGTACGTCGTCGGCGATCTCCGGCGGCAGCTCCTCGGCGACGTGGGCCTTCCAGTCCGCGTCCGACAGCCGAGCTCTCGGATGGAAGCCGCGCAGCGGGCCGTGCCGTAGCGGGGCGCGTCGCCGAGCTCGGGGTGCCAGAGCAGGTGATCCCAGTGCGGATGCGTCGAGAAGCCCGCCACGACGGGCTGGCCCGACTCGCGAAGGTCGTTCGCGAGGCAGGCCATTTCGTCGCCCGTGCATCCCGGCGTCGATGAGCAGCACGCCGGCCTCGCCCTGCACGACGACGGCGTTGCTCTGGCATGAACTCGCTCTCGTGGACCAGCACACCCTCCGCGACCTGCCTCAGCATCGAGCTCGCCTCCTTTGCGTCCCGGATGGCGTAGCGGTGCATCGTGACGCCCGACTCGAACGATCGCTGCTCGAGCAGGTCGAGGTCGATCGGCATGTCGTAGTCGTCGAACAGCGGCCTGCCGAAGCCGAGGATCGCCGGGTGGGTCGCAGAGCAGCAGCTCGTCGAGCAGCCCCGCCCGGAGCAGCTGCGTCGCGAGCGCCGCGCCGCCCACACCGATGGTGCCGTCGGTCTCGGCCCGGAGGGCGGCGAGCTGCTCGATCGCGTCGTCTCCGCCGATGATCCGGGTGTTGTGATCGGCGCTGCGGCGGGTGCGGGAGACGAGCACCTTGGGCTTGGCGGTCCAGATCTCGCCGTACTCACGCATGTAGTCCGGCAGCGACGCGTCCTCGCGCGCCCGTGGCCAGTACTCCTCCATGATCTCGTAGAAGACCCGGCCGTGGACGATGAGCGCGAGCGCCCGCGTCTGCGCGTTGAACTCGCGGTGCAGTTCCTCGTCGATGCGCAGCCACTCGCCGGCGCCGTTGTCCCCAGGAACCTGCTCGATCCGCAGGTCGAGGGACACGTTCATCGAATACACGAAGCGGCCCATCGCTCCTCCCTCCCACTAGTGATTGCGTTCTGCAACCACTATAGTGAGGGCGAAATACCTGTCAAGGAGGAGTCGTGGAACCACGGTCCGGGTGTCCGATCAACGCCGCCGTCGAGGTGCTCGGAGATCGCTGGTCGTTGCTCGTGCTGCGCGACGTCATCTTCGGCGACCGCCGCTACTTCCGGGCGCTGCTCACCGGGTCGATCGAGGGCATCGCTTCGAACATCCTCGCCGACCGCCTCGTGCGGCTCGTCGACGCCGGGATCCTCACCCGCGGCACCGCGGCGCGGGGGCAGCGCGCTCGCTACAGCCTCACCGAAGCCGGCATCCAGACTCTCCCGATCATCTACGCCCTCGGCAACTGGGGCCTCGACTGGCGCCCCGGCAGCGACGAGCTCCGGAGCCGGCAGCAGCTCATGCGCGACGAAGGTCCGGCGTTCATCGAGGAGCTCATGGACGAGCTTCGCGTCCGCCACCTCGGCGCCCCGCCGAAGCCGCACGACGGCCCGGGCCCGTTCGAGCGTCTCGAACGCCGCCTACGCCGCTGAGCAGGAACGCCTCTGACGCCACCGCGTGGCGGGTCCCTCAGACGGTTGATGCACTTTTCAAAGGTCCAGCGACCTTGTAGCTGGTAAGGATGATGCCGGACGGCATTGCTTTCGTGCTGACGAGCTCGAACGAGCGTGGCGGGGTTCCCTCGGCAAAGAAGCGCTTCCCCGTGCCCAACAGGACCGGATAGACGGCCAGCAGGACTTCGTCCGCAAGCCCATGTTCGAGCGCCGTCGATGTCAGCGTGGAGCTACCCGAGAGGATCAGGTCCGGGCCGTCCTGTGACTTGATGCGGCGAATGCCCTCGACGATGTCCGGTCCAAGGCCCTCGAAGGGGCCCCATACAAGACTCTCCGGACGGTGGGTGGCGATGAGTTTTGTTGCCGCATTGAGGCGGTCCGCCATCGGACTGCTCGGCGCCTTCGGCCAGAAGCCCGACCACATATCGTAGGTGCGACGGCCAAGCAGCAGATCGAAGCTCTCACCATGCGCGGCGGTCATTACGTCCAGGCCAGCGGGGGTCCGATAGGGCGCGGTCCAGTCGCTGTAGGGAAAATCGCCGTCATCGGTGGAGTGCTGGATCACACCGTCCAGCGAGATGTGTTCGATGATTTTGAGCTTTCTCATGTGAGTCTCCGTGTCCAGGGGTTGGAGATGTCCTAAGCGTGCGCAGCGGACGCGCTCCGTTCAGCAAGCACTGCGTCGAGTTGGGGCATTGCTGCGCGTAGCCCTTCTTCCATGCCCGGAATCGTTTGCTCCATTGCTTCAACGCTTGAGAACCTCGTGACGCAGGTCATGCGCGATCCCGTCGGCGTGGCTTCGAAGGCGAACTTCATCGACGACGGCATGTTCTCGTCCTCGGCGTTGTCTTCGCCGTCTTGCGCCTCGAACGAGCTTATTGGATTCACCGCGGTGAACTTCCAGGAGCCGCTCCACTTTTCTCCCTTCGGCCCGGTCAGGAAGTACTCGGCGCGACCGCCAACTTTCATGTCATGATGCGTGAAGGTGGCGGGCATGGCGGGTGGTCCCCAAAAGCGCTCGAGTTGGCGCGGGTCGGCAAAGGCGTCCCAAAGGCGTTGTTGCGGAACGGGATAGTCGCCCACGACGGTGAGGGTGAGCTGTGCGGCGTCTTTGGTGACCGAGGTAAGCGGCATAGTCATTCTCCTTTCGGTAGAAGAACATCGTCGAGCTGCGCCATGCGCTGGCGCCAAATGGATTCGAAGTATTCGAGGAGCTCGCCGGCGCGCTGGAGCCGCTCGTGGTTGGTGGAGACCAGCTGCTCGCGGCCGCTTGCACGCTTCTGAATGAGACCCGCGCGCTCGAGCACGGCGACGTGCTTTTGCACGGCGGCGAAGCTCATCTCGTACCGCGCAGCAAGATCGGACACCGACGGCGTTTCCGTGAGCGACCGCGCCAGGATGTCGCGTCGCGTGCCATCGGCCAAGGCACGGAAAAGCTGGTTGAGCTCCTCCTCGCTCTCTTCCGAAGTACAACCATGTGGTTGTACGTTACCACGCCAGATCACTTTCGCAAGGCGGCGGGAATCCCCGGTCGTGATGAGGTCATGGTGCCGTTGTTTCGGGCCCGACCGGTCGCTGGGCCCGAAGCTGCGCGGGGGCCGACTGCGCGGGGGCCGACTGCGCGGGGGCCGACTGCGCGGGGGCCGACTGCGCGGGGGCCGACTGCGCGGGGGCCGACTGCGCGGGGGCCGACTGGGCGGACAGTTTGCCGGGGGCGGAACTGGGCGGCGACTGCCTGGCTCGGTCGGGTCCGAAGGCGAAGCCAGCTACCGCGCCGAGTGCGGCGAACGCGGCCGCGGCGAGCAGGACGTGGTTGAGCCCGCTGGCGGTGCCGGCGCGGGCGGCGTGGGTGACCGCGGCGCGGGCGGCGGGCGGGACCTCGGTGGCTACCCGGGTGCCGGCGCCGGAGCCAACCGCGGCGGCCAGCCGTTGGGCGGCGCCGGGCGGGGCGGGCAGGCCCGCCAGTGCGTGCAGGGTGGCGGTGGTGACGTGGGAGGCGTAGAGGGCGCCGAGCACGGCCACGCCGGTGGCGGTGCCGACCTGGCGCAGCGTGTTCACCAGGCCGGCGGCCATCCCGGCGCGGGCCGGTTCCACCGCCGCAAGCGCCGCCGAGGCCAGGCCGGTGGAGGTGATGCCCAGGCCGATCCCGGCCAGGATGAAGCCGGGCAGCAGCACCAGCCAGGTGGAGGTGGCGGTCAGGTGGGCCATCGAGGCCAGCCCGGCCGCGGCCGCGGCCATGGCCACGCCCAACAGCACCCGCATCGCCACTTTGCCGATCAGCCGGCCGGTCAGCAGGGCGAACGTGAAGGAGACCAGTGACAGCGGCAGGAACCGCAGCCCGGCCTGGACCGGGGAGTAGCCGAGGGTGTTCTGCACATACAGCGACAGATAGGCGATCATCCCGATGACCGTCGCTGAGATCGCGAACGCCACGAACCCGGTCGCGGCAAAGCTGCGCCGCCGGAACAGACGCAGGTCGGCCATCGGCGCGGCGGCGATGCGCAGCTCGTAAATCACAAAGCCGGCAAAGGCCACGGCGGCGGTCGCCAACAGAGCCACGATCGCCGGGCTCGACCAGCCCATCGCGTTGCCGCGGATCAGCGCGAACATCAGCGCGGTCAGCGCCCCGGTGATCAGGACCGAACCCACCCAGTCGGCCCGGCCGCCGGCCGGGTCGCGGGATTCGCGCAGCCGGGCCACCCCGCCCGCGAACGCCGCCACGCCGATGGGCAGGTTGATGAAGAAGATGGACCGCCAGCCCAGGGTGTCGGTCAGCAGCCCGCCGACCAGCGGCCCGACGGCGGTGGCGCCGCCGAGCGTTGCGCCGAAGGCGCCCAGCGCCCGGGCCAGGGCGGCGCCGGAAAACTCCGCGCGCAGCAGCGGCGTGGCGGTCGCGAACAGCACTGCGCCGCCGACGCCCTGCAGCGCGCGGAACAACTCGAGCGCCAGCGCGGTCGGGGCCAGCGCACACGCCAGCGACCCGACGGTGAAGATGACCAGGCCGACCAGGAACAGTCGGCGCCGGCCCAGCCGGTCACCCAGGGTGGCCGCCGGTAGCAGCAGCACGGCCAGCACCAGGGCATAGGCGGCGCTCACCCACTGCAGGTCCGGCAGGCTCGCGTGCAAATCCCGCTGAATCGATGGCAACGCCACGCTCACCACGGTGATATCCAGCAACAACATGAACGCCGCCGTGCACACCAGCACCAGCGTCCACCGCTGCCGCGACGACATCCCCGGGACCTCAGCCATCTGCCTCACCACCCAAGCGTGCTCGGCTTGTCTAGGCATCGCGCCCGTGAGTACCCTGGTCCGCTCGCCGGTCCGCGACCTTGTTACCGAGCCCCCGTCAGCGAAGTTTGGCCAGTGCCCGGTTCACTTCGTCCAGGTCGAACGCCGCTGGATCGAACTGGGCGGCATCGTCCAGCCCCAGCCATTCCAGCCGCTCCCCGTGTTCCGGGTGGTGCGGGTCGGCGAGCACCTCCACCAGCTCCTCATACCCCCAGATGCCGCCGCAGTCGTCCGGCGGCGCCGCCCGCCGCCCGCCCGTGCAGCACGGGTAGGCCAGCGCCGGGTCCTTGTCGAGGACCTTCTCCACCAGGATCTCGTGCACCCAGTCGTCGCCGAAGTCGTAGGTGTACCGGATCTTGTCGCCAGCCTGGGCCGCTGACTGCCCCAACGTCACCGGCGCCTCCGCCCGGTGCCCCAACTCCCGGTCCGCGCGGCCGAACTCACCGTACGGCGTCTCGAACACGTGCAGGTGGCTGTCGTCCCAGCCGAACGCGGCCTGGATGACTGCCAGCGCGCCGCGGCCGGACCGGGCCTCGGCCTGGGGGATCAAGCCATGGACGAAGGCGGGCACGAACTCATCCCCGGTGACCGTCAGCATGGCCACCAAGGCCGCGCCGGCCAACTCGCCCTCCAGCGCATCCTCGTACTCGGCCAGTGCGGCAACCCCGTCGAGCACCTCGCCGAGCATCCGCGTCGGGTCGACATCCTCGCCCGAACACGCGGGACAGTCACACTTCGCCGGTACGCCGGCCAGGCCGGCGCGAGGGCCCCGGGGGCCACGACTGGCACGAGTCATCCGCACAGTGTGCCTCCCCGCATCGATCCCCTTGGACCTACCCCGCCGGCGCTACGAGCGCGGTCGCATTCTCCGATCCATTAGGCTCGTCTGGGGAGGGAGTTGATGTCGGTGGTCGCGCAAGCCGAACCGGCGCCCCAGGCCCGAACCCCGCTGAGCCGGGATCGGGTGCTGCGGGCCGCGGTCGGGATCGCCGATGGACACGGCATCGCGGCGCTCACCATGCGCCGGCTCGCGGAGGTGGTCGGGGCCGAGGCGATGTCGCTGTACTACCACGTGTCCAACAAGGAGGCCCTCCTCGACGGGGTCGCCGACGTGATCCTGCGGGAGATCAACGAAGCCGTCGACCGGCTCGACGGACCGTCGAACGGGCCTGACTGGAAAAAGGCCATGCGCCAGCGGATCCTGTCCGCGCGCGAGGTCCTGCTGGGGCACCCGTGGGCGCCCGGTGTCTTCGAGAGCCGCACCGCCCCCGGCCCGGAGCTCCTGCGATACCACGACGGCCTCATCGGGCTGATGCGCGACGGTGGGTTCTCCAACGACCTGACCCACCACGCGCTGCATGCTCTGGGTAGCCGGGCGCTGGGCTTCAACCAGGAACTGTTCGTTCCGAACACGGGACCGCCAAGCGCCGACGAGGCGACGGCCGGGCTGGAAAGCATGGCCGCTCAACTGCCCAACCTCGTCGGCATGTTGACGGAGGTCGCGCACGACGACCCCGACTCAACGCTCGGCTGGTGCGACGACCAGTACGAGTTCGAATTCGGGCTGGACCTGATCCTCGACGGCCTCGACCGGCTGCGACAAAGAGCGTGACCGAAAGGGCCTGACCCGAAAAGGACCCTGACCCCTCGACAACCTTACGTTGTAAGAGTACCTTACGTCGTAAGGCTATCTTACAACGTAAGGGGTCAGGAAGATGAAGGCGTTTGTGCTGCGCTCGTTCGGCCCGGCCGACCGGCTGGAGCTCATGGAGATCGACCAGCCCGTGCCGGCCGACGACGAGGTGCTGGTCCGGGTGCGGGCGACCTCGGTCAACCCGTACGACTGGCACAACATGCGCGGCGAGCCACGCATCGCGCGCCTGATGCCCGGCGGACCCGGTTTGCGCAGGCCGGCGCTGCGCATCCTGGGCTGCGACATGGCCGGCCAGGTCGAGGCGGTCGGGTCGGCGGTGACCGAGTTCCGCCCCGGTGACGACGTCTACGGGCTGTTGCGGGAGGGCGGCTTCGCCGAGTACACCACGGTCAAGGAGAGCCTCTTGACCCCCAAACCCAAGACCCTGTCGTACGAGGAAGCCGCGGCGATCCCGGCGGCGGCCATGACCGCGCTGCTGGCCCTGCGCGACATGGGCCGGATCGAGTCCGGCCAGACCGTGCTCGTCAACGGCGCGTCCGGCGGCGTCGGCACGTTCGCGGTGCAACTCGCGCGGGCGTTCGGGGCCAAGGTCGCCGCCGTCTGTAGTACGCGGAACGCCGAAATGGTCCGGTCGATCGGCGCCGACGAGGTCATTCGATTACCGCACCGAGGACTTCACACGCATCGGCCAGCGGTACGACCTGCTGATCGACATCGCGGGCAGCCGTTCGGCGGCGGCGTGCCGGCGGGTCCTGACCCCGAACGGGACGCTGGTGGTCGTCGGCGGCCCGGCCGGGCGCTGGCTCCAGCCCGTCGGCCAGATGTTCTCGGCGCTGGCCCTGGCCCCGTTCGTGTCGCAGCGGATGGTCATGGCCGACCTGATCGCCGCCTCGGACAAGAAGCAGAACCTGATCACGCTGACCGGGCTCGTCGATGATGGCCAGGTCCGGCCGGTCATCGACCGGCGCTACCGCTTCGCGGACATCCCGGCGGCCGTGACGTACCAGGAACAGGGGCACGCCGCCGGGAAGGTCGTCGTCACCGTATAAGTCGATCAAGGAAGTGCGCGCCGGGAATTGTCCGATTCCCGGGCGTGTACTTCCTTGATCGACTCGGGGTTACCAGGCCCACGCCTCCGGGGCGGGGCCGCCGGTGCCGATCGGCGGGAACAGCTCGTCCAGCTTCGCGAGGGTGTCCGGGGACAGCGAGGTGGACAGGGCGCGCAGCGGGAGGTCGAGTTGCGCCGGCGTCCTCGGGCCGATGATCGGCGCGGTGACACCCGGACGGGACAGCAGCCACGCGAGGGCCACTCGATCCAGTCGGTACGCAGCCGCCGCAGCGACGCCTCGCAGGCCGCGATGATGTGCCGCGCGGACAGCCCGCGGTCGTTGGGCCAGTCGCTCATCGGCGCGTACACCTTGGTGGCCAGCACGATCTGGTCCCGCCGGCCGGTCTTGTCGAACCAGCTGCCGATGTACTGCTCGCTCGTACCGTCGTAGTCCACCCGCCCGTACATGTTGGCGGTGTCGACGAGGTTGATCGCCTCGTCGTACGAGCGGTCGAGGATGGCATGGCTGTCGGCCTCGTCAAGCTGCCAGCCGAAGTTCATCGTGCCGAGGACGATGCGGCTGACGCGAAGGCCGGTGCGACCCAGGTTGGTGTACTGCATACCGCCGACCCTGAGTCACCACTGCAGGGGCTGGCGATCAGATCGAGGCGAGCCGGGTGCTCAGATAGGCGCGTTCGCGCTCGTTCTGCGTTCGCTCGATCGCCGCCTCGTACGCCTGCGCGGCCTCGGCGCCGCGGCCCTGGCGGCGCAGCAGCTCGGCGCGGACGACATGGAAGACGTGGTACGTGTCGAGCTGAAGATCATCGACGACGGCCAGGGCGTCGGCCGGGCCGGAAACCTCGGCCAGCGCGACGGCCCGGTGCAACGCGACGACGGGTCCGGGTGCGACGACCATCAGCTGGTCGTACAGCTGAAGGACCTGGCGCCAGTCGGTCGGCGGGTCGCTGTGTACCGCGTTGATCGCGGCCTGGAGCTGGTAGGGGCCGGGCTGGTTCCGGCGCAGGCAGCGGCGGACGAGGTCCTGGCCCTCGGCGATGAGTGCCGGGTCCCACTGGTTGCGATCCTGGTCGGCGAGGAGCGACGAGGTCGCCGCTCGCGGTGGCGCGGGCCGGTCGGCGCGCGTCGATCAGCAGCATGAGCGCGAGCAGCCCGATCGCCTCGGGCTCGTCCGGCATCAGGTCGGCGAGCAGCCGGGCGAGCCGGATCGCCTCCGCGCACAGGTCGTCGCGCGTCAACGAGGAGCCGGAGCTCGCCGCGTACCCCTCGTTGAAGATCAGGTAAAGCACGGCCAATACGGCGCGCAGCCGGTCGGGGAGGTCGGCCTCACGCGGCACCCGGTACGGGATGCGGGCGTCGCGGATCTTGCCCTTCGCGCGCACGATGCGCTGGGCCATCGTCGGCTCCGGCACCAGGAACGCGCGCGCGATCTCCGCCGTGCTCAGGCCGCCGAGCAGCCGCAACGTCAGCGCCACCTGGGCGGCCGGGGCGAGGCTCGGGTGGCAGCAGGTGAAGATGAGGCGGAGCCGGTCGTCGCGCACGGGACCCTCCTCACGAGGGGAATCGGTGGCGTGCAGCAACAACGCCTGCGCGTGCTTGTCCTCCCGCGACGCCTCGCGGCGCAGGCGGTCGATCGCCCGGTTACGCGCGGTCGTGATGATCCAACCGGCCGGGCTCGGCGGCACCCCCGAGGCGGGCCAGCGTTCGACGGCCGTGGTGAACGCGTCCTGGACCGCCTCCTCGGCGATGTCGATGTCGCCGAAGACGCGGACCAGGACCGCGACCGACCGGCCGTACTCGTCGCGGAAGATGCGGGCGATGTCCATCACGGCCCCGGTCAGCCCCGGAACGGGCGGACCTCGATCGGCAGCGTGATGATCTCGGCCAGCCGGCGCGCGACGTCGAGGGCGGCGTCCAGGTCGGCCACGTCGACGATGGTGAAGCCGCCGAGGAACTCCTTGCCTTCGGCGTACGGCCCGTCGGTGATGAGCGTCGCGCCGTCCTCGAACCGCACGACGGTGGCCGTGCTCGGCTCGAACAGGCCGCCGGCGAAGACCCACGTGCCGGCCGCCTGCAGGTCCCGATTGAGCGCGTCGAGCTTCTTGGCCACCTCGGCCAGCACCTCCGGCTCCGGCGTCGGCCCGACCGGCTGCATCACGCTGAGCAGGTACTGGGTCATTCGGCGTTCCTTTCGCAGAGGTCTTTACCTCTACACGAATGACCTCTGGGCATTTCGACCGGGACAACAAAAACGGCGACCCTCGAAGTGAGGATCGCCGTACGGGGAAGTTGTCGTTACGCGCTGACGAGTCCACTCGTCTCCGGGTAGCTCGTGCTCATCATCTTCCGCACCCAACCCATCCGGCTGACCGCGGTGTCCGGGTGGTCGCCGAACTCCTGCGCGACGTTGGCGGCGCAGCCCTCGCTGCCGAGGCGCAGGATCATCTTGGTGACCGTCTCCCGGACGGTCTCGGCGCCGGGCGCGTCGGACGGCTGGAGGGAGGAGGCGAACAGAGCTTCGGCGACCAGGTCCCGCACTGTGCTGATCATGTTGACCTCCAACGTAGTGCTTTGTGTCTTCCCCGTACGTGAACTAGCTAACCGCCGTTCGGGTGCCGCTCGAGAAGGGGGACGGTTGCCGCCGGGTTGCCGTGGAAATTGGCAAGTCATCCGGTTGGCCCGAACGCATCCAGCAGGCGGCGAAGCGCCTCCGGGATGCGCTCGACCGGGATGGTGCCGTAGCCGAGGACCAGCCCGGCCTGCGGCCGCTCCCCGCAGTACTGCGCGAGGGTCGGCACCTCGACTCCCGCCGCCCGAGCGCGGGTGACCACGGCGTCCAGGTCGACGCGTGCGGTCGCCGTCAGGCGGGTGGCCAGGTGAAGACCGGCGGCGGACCGTACCAGGGAAAGAAGGCCGGAAAAGTCCGACCGCAGCGTCGCCACGATCAGCCGGTGGCGGGCGGCGTATTCCCGGGACGCCTTGCGGATGTGCCGGCCGAGCAGGCCCTCGTCGATGAAGCTGGCCAGGGCGGCCTGGGTGAGCAGGTCGCCGTGCCAGTCGGTCAGCTGTTTGGCGGTCCGCAGTGCCGGTTGGAGCGACACCGGCGCGACCAGGAAGCCGAGCCGCAGGATCGGCAGGAGCGTCTTGGAGAACGAGCCGACGTAGACGACGCGGCCACCGCGGTCGAGGCTCTGCAGCGGGGCCAGCGGGCGGTCCTCGAAGCGGAACTCGCTGTCGTAGTCGTCCTCGACGATCACCGCGCCGTGCCGTTCGGCCCAGGCGAGGAGCGCGGAGCGGCGCTCGAGCGACATCGGCGTGCCGAGCGGGAACTGGTGTGACGGTGTGGTGTAGACGAGGCGGGCGGTGCTCGGCAGCGCGTCGACGTCGAGGCCCTCGTCGTCGACCGGCACGCCGACCACCCGGGCGCCGAGCGAGCGGAAGAGCTTCCGGGCGGGCTGGTAGCCGGGCTCCTCGACGGCGACGCAGTCCCCCGGCTCGACCAGGACCCGGCCGACGAGGTCGAGCGCCTGCTGGGTGCCCTGGGTGACGATGACGTCGTCGGTGGCCACGCGTACGGCCCGCGACGTGCCGACGAACCGGGCGATCGCGTCCCGCAGCGCCGGGTGGCCGGCCGGGTCGCCGTATGCGCCGGCGTTGAGCGTGGACCCCCGCAGTTCCCGCGACACCAGCCGGCGCCAGGCCTGCGAGTGGGAACAACCGCTGATCCGGAATGCCGACCGTGAAGTCGTACGGGATGAGCTCTGCGGGCACGGAATCGGGCGGACCGATCTGGTCCCAGATGCGTCGCGGCGTCACCCCGCGACCGCCGGGGGCCCGTCGCCGCTTCGTCACGGCGGTGTTCTTTTGGGTGACGAACGTCCCCGAGCCGACCTGGGTCCTGAGGAAGCCGTCGGCGGTCAGCCGCTCGTACGCGACCGCGACCGTGTTCCGCGACACGTCCAGCCGCTGGGCCATCTCCCGGGTCGGCGGAAGTTGCTCGCCGGGGCGCAGCCGCCCGTCGAGGATGGCGTCGAGCAGCTCACGGTAGATCCGCGCAGCGCGGTCGCCGCGTAAACCGATGTCGACGTGGAAGTCCACGTGCAGGTATTGGCCCACGCTAGTTGGCCCAATCAGTTGGCGACGAAGTTGGACCTTGACGACGGTCCAATCAGTCGGCAGGCTGATCCAGGAGCACGGCCAAGCGGTGCCTCGAGCTCCGGCACCGCGGCGCATGACCGTCCCGCAGGGTGCCGCCGTCTCCATCGGCGCGGTGCTCGGCACCGGGGTGATCGCGCTGCCCGCCCTCGCCGCGCAGATCGCCGGGCCGGCCTCGCTGGTCGCCTGGGTCGCGCTGATCCTGCTCTCGGTGCCGCTGGCCTGGACCTTCGCCGCGCTCGGCGCGCGCTACCCGGACGCCGGCGGCGTCTCGACGTACGTCCGCAACGCCTTCGGCGGCCGGGCGGCGGCCGTCGTCGGCTGGTGCTTCTACTTCGCGGTGCCGGTCGGCGCGCCGGCGGCGGCGCATGTTCGGCGGCGCGTACGTCGCGGCCGCCTTCGGCGGCGGCATGCGCACCACGCTGCATCGCCTCCGCGCTGCTGATCGCCGCCGTCACCGTGACGAACCTGGGCGGCGTGCGGGTCTCCGGCCGGCGTCCAGCTCGGCCTGGCCGCGCTCCTGGTGACCCTGCTGCTCGTCGGCGACGCTGACCGCGCTGCCGCACGCGCAAGCTGGCCAACCTGCACCCGTTCGCGCCGCACGGCTGGCTCGCCATCGGCCCGGCCGCGGCCGTGCTGGTCTGGGGCTTCGCCGGCTGGGAGGCGGTCACCTCGCTGGCCGGCGACTTCCGGCGCCCGGCGCGGGACGTACCCCGCGCGACGGCGATCGCGATCGTGGTGGTCGGCCTGCTGTACCTCGGGGTCGCCGCCGCGAGCATCCTCGTCCTCGGCCCGGCGACCGGCTCGACCGAGGCGCCGCTCGCCGAACTGCTCGCCATCGGCGTCGGCGGCCCGGTCCGCGTGATCACCGCGGTCGTCGCCGTGCTGCTCACCATGGGCGCGATGAACGCCTACTTCGCCGGCGCCGCCAAGCTCGGGGCCGCGCTCGGCCGCGACGGCGCGCTGCCGACGTGGTTCGCCCGGGGCAGCGCGGCCGGCGAGGTACCGCGCCGCAGCCTTGCCGTCGTCGCCGGCCTGGCCGCGCTCTCGCTCACCATCGTCGGGGTCACCGGCGTCGGCACCAAGGCCTCGGCGTTGCTCACCACCGGGTCGTTCGTCCTCGTCTACATCCTCGGCACCGCCGCCGCGGTCCGCCTCCTGCCGAAGAAGAGCTGGTCCCGGCGGGCGGCCGGGCTGGCGCTGGTCGCGGTCAGCGGCCTGCTGCTGATGACCGGCTGGTACCTGCTGTGGACGGTCGCGGTGGCCCTCGCCGCCCTGACCTACGTCCACGTGACGGCCCGGCCGCATGATCGGCCGCAACCGGCCCAGGCGGTAGCCTGTGTCCGGTGAAGGAGACCGTCGCCTTCGGCACCGCCGAACTCGTGCCCGATCCGGCACACCCGGGCGGCTGGACCCTGCTGATCGACGGCGTCGCACAGTCCTATGTGGACATCGATAACCCGACCCACCTTCGATATCCGTACGTGCGACGCGTGGCCTCCGTCGTCGACACCATGGCCCGGCCGGGTCAACCGATCCGCGTCCTGCACCTCGGCGGCGGCGGGCTGACCCTCGCCCGGTACATCGCGGTCACGCGGCCCGGTTCCCGCCAGCGGGTCGTCGAGCGGGACGGCGACCTCGACACGCTCGTGCGGCGGGTGCTGCCGCTGCCGGCCGGAGCCGATGTGCAGACCGCGGCCGTCGACGCCCGCGCGGCCGTCGAGTCGACCGGAGACGCCCGGTTCGACCTCGTCATCACCGACGCGTACGACGGTGCGCAGATGCCGACCAGCGTGTCCAGCCTCGAGTACGTCCGCGAGGTCGCCCGGGTACTGGCACCCGGCGGCACCTACGCGGTCAACGTCGCCGACCTGCCGCCGGCCATTTTCACGCGCATCGAGACGGCCACCCTGCGCGCGGTCTTCCCCGACGTGTGCGCGATCGGCGAGCAGGGCATGCTGCGCGGCCGCCGGTACGGCAACGTCGTACTGGCGGCCGGCGCGTCGTTGCCGGTCGACCGGCTGGCCCGCATCGCCGCCCGCGACGAGATCCGAGCCAAGGTGCTGCACGACGACGAGCTGGACGACTTCATCGGCGGCGTAGGCCCCATGCTCGACGCCTAGCCACCCCTCGCAAAGCCACAACTTCGGGGAGGTAGTGGCAACCCGGGGCACCGTTGGTGCCCTCCCGGCCACCGTTGGCCACCACTCCCCCGAAGTAGTGCCCTCCCGGCCACCGTTGGCCACTATTCCCCCGAAGTAGTGGCCTCCCGACCCGGCGGAGGCCACCACTTCCCCGGAGTAGTTGCCTCCCGGGGCATCGTTGGCCTTTACTTCCCAGGTATCTGTTCGGGTGGTGGAGTCGGTTGAGGGTGTGGGGGCCCCCGGGCCACCGCTCGCAGCGCACCCGCCCAACCGCCGATCCAGGTCGAGCAGGCGATGACATCCCCGCGCATCGTCGCCGACGTCGCAGCGTGGATCATGAGCCGGGCCGGCTGGTCCCGCCGGCACCGCCGGCCGACGGCGTCGGGCCGCACCGGGGTGGCTGGTCGACCACCGTCGATGCCGCCGCCGAGACGGTGGTCGATGCACCCCCGCGACACGCCGACGGGATGTCGGCAGGTCGACCACCGTCTGGGGCCGACGGGATAGATCGACCACCGTCATCGAACAAACCCGCGACCCCGCGACCGGCGACCCAACACCCGGCACAGCGCACCACCCGTACCCGGCACGACCGGCCACCACCACGCCCCGAGTGCATGATCCTGAAGACTCACCGAGTGCCATCCACCGGAAACTCTTCGCGATCATGCTCATCGCAGCCGACCCGCCGACCACCCGAACAGCCGACCCGGAATAGTGGCTCCCGGGACCGCGGAGGCCACTACTTCCCCGAAGTTGTGGCAACCTGGGGCACCGTTGGCCACTATTCCCCCGAAGTTGTGGCAACCCGGGACCACTGAGGCCACTACTTCCCCGAAGTTGTGGCCTCACTTCCCCGGAGTGTGGCCTCCCGGACCCGCGGAGACCACTACTTCCCCGGAGTGGTGGCCTCCCGGGCACCGTTGGCCACTCCTTCCCCGGAGTGGTGGCCTCCCGGGCACCGTTGGCCACTATTCCCCCGGAGTTGTGGCCCGCCGGGCCTGCGGAGGGCACTGCTTGCCCGGAGTTGTGGCCTGCTGGGGCCGCGGAGACCACTGCTTCCCCCGGAGTCTTGGCTGCTGGGCTTGGGGGCGCGGACGCCGGGATTCCTGGCGGGAGCAGCGGTCGTGCGCTCGGCGGGCCCGAGCCATGAAATCAAAGGTCGATAACGGTTTTGAGACCCTCGCGTTTGACCGCTGTGGCGAACGCCTCGCCGGCCCGCTCCAGAGGGAAACGGGCGGTGACCAGCGATTCGACGTCGACGAGGCCGCGCTGCACGAGGGCGATCGCGCGGGGGTAGGGGTCCTTCATGCGACGGACCATGATCAAGCTGAGGCCCTTGCGGCGGGCGAGCGCGGCGGAGAACGAGGTGCGGTCGTTGTCGGGGATGCCGGCGAGCATGACGCGAGCGCCGGGGCGCACGAGTTGCATGGCCGCGTCGACTGCGTCGTCGGTGCCGGCCACCTCGAACGCGAGGTCGTAGCCGCGCGGCTCGGTGATCGCGTGCGCGGCGGCCTCCTCGGGGCTCAGCGCGAGGTCGGCGCCCCGGTCGAGCGCGGCCTGGCGGCGGTGGGGCAGCGGCTCGACGGCGAGGACCTTCGTCGCGCCGGCCGCCCGGGCCAACTCGACGACCAGCAGACCGATCGGGCCGCAGCCGACGACCGCGACGGTCGAGCCGATCCGCATGTGCCCGAGGTCGAACGCGTGGATCGCCACCCCGAGCGGCTCGAGCGTGGCTCCGCCGGCGTCGCTGATCGCGTCGGGCAGCGGGTGCAGCCGGTGTTCCGGCCAGACCAGGAACTCGCGGAGGCCGCCGTCCTGGGCGCCGTGCCCCGCGAAGCGGATCGTCGGGCACAGGTTCGGGTTGCCTTCGAGGCAGCTCTCGCAGACGCCGCACGGAATGGCCGGGTCGACCGCGACGCGCGTACCGTCCTCGAGCACGCCGGCGAACTCGTGGCCAAGTACGAGCGGGTCGCCGACGATCGCGTCGCCGATGCCGCCCTCGGCGAACCAGTGCAGGTCGGAGCCGCACAGGCCGACCGCGGTCACCCGGACGAGCCGGTGGCCCGCGGTGACGTCACCGGGTCGGGGCTCGTCGAGCACCCGCACGTCACCGGCACCGAAGAGGCGAGCGACTCTCATGCCCCGATCTAAGCGCATCCGGGGATTCCCCGATGCAGGCGCTTTGCGCGGTAGCGCATGCTGGTAGGCATGGGACGTTTCTTGCTCGGCACCGTGGCCATGATCGCGGGGCTGGTCGTGGTCGGCGTGGTGGCTATCTGGCTCCTCAAGGCACTGATCGGGATCATCGCATATGTGCTGGTCGGCGCCTTGGTGATCGGCGGCGGCATGTACCTGTACGGCAAGGCCAAGAAGGCCGTCGGCCCGGGCACGCGCACGCGTAACCGGATCGACGCGGCCGCCTACACCCACCGCCAGCGCAACCGGTAGGTCGGGCGCACCGATCCGTGTACGTCGCGTTGCTGGGGCCGCTCGAGGTCTTCGACGATGCCGGCGTGCCCGTTGACGTCCCCGGCGCCCGGCTGCGGGCTCTGCTCAGCCGGCTCGCGCTCGAACCCGGCCGGACGGTCGGGACCGAGGCCCTGATCGATGCGGTTTGGGGCGAACAGCCCCCGGCCGGGGCAGCCAACGCCCTGCAGACCCTGGTCTCCCGGCTGCGCCGGGTGATCCCGCCGGGCCGGCTCGAGTCCCTGCCCACCGGCTACCGGCTGTCCATCGGGACTGAAGACGTCGACATCGGACGCTTCGAGAGGCTGATCGCCACGCACCGGCCCGGCGAGGCGTTGGCGCTGTGGCGGGGCACCCCCGCGGTGCACACGGCCCGGCTCACCGAGATGTACCTGCAGGCGGCGGAGAGCCACGTCACCGACGTCGGCGAACTGGAGTCGCTGATCGCTGCTCATCCGCTGCGGGAACGCCTGCGCGAACTGCACATGCGCGCCCTGGTCGCGGCCGGACGGCCGGCTGAGGCGCTCGCCGCGTACGAGGCGACGCGAGCCGTCCTCGCCGACGCGCTCGGCACCGATCCGTCCCCGGCGCTGCGCGAACTGCACACCGCGATCCTGCGCGGCGCGCGGTTACCCAGGCGCGGCAACCTCCGTACCGCCCGGCTGACGAGCTTCGTCGGGCGCACCGAGGAGCGAGCTAGCGTCCAACGCCGGCTCGAGTCCGGCCGGCTGGTCACGCTCGTCGGCCCCGGTGGTGCGGGCAAGACCCGGCTGGCCTCCGAGGTCGCCGCCGAGTGGATGACCCGCCCCGACCTGGTCGAGGGCGGGGCGTGGCTGGTCGAACTGGCCGGCGTCCGCGATCCCCTCGAAGCGCCGGCCGCGGTGATGGCCGCGCTCGGTCTCCGCGAAACCGCGCTGCTCGGCAGCGCCGGGCCGGCGCCCGGGCTCGGGCCGCTCGACCGGCTCGTGCACGCGCTGCGCGACCAGAGCGTGCTCGTCGTGCTCGACAACTGTGAGCACCTCATCGATGTCTGTGCGCAGCTGGCGGACGCGGTCCTGGGTGCCTGCCCGGAGGTACGGATCCTCGCCACGTCGCGCGAGCCGCTGGGCGTCCCCGGCGAGTCGCTCTGCCCGGTCGGTCCGCTGTCGCTGCCGCCGCCGTCGCCGTCCGGCGGCCCGGACGTCGCCGCCGCGTTGGAGTCGCCGGCGGTACGGCTCTTCGTCGACCGGGCGACCGCGGTACGGCCCGGGTTCACGCTCACCGAGGACAACCTGCCCGCCGTGCTCGAGGTGTGCCGCCGCCTCGACGGCCTGCCGCTGGCCATCGAGCTGGCGTGCGCCCGGATGCACGCCCTGCCCGTGCCGGAGATCGCGAAACGGCTCGGCGAGCGCTTCCGGCTCCTCACCGGCGGCAACCGGGCCGCCCTGCCCCGGCACCGGACGCTGCTCGCCGCGGTCGAGTGGAGCTGGGACCTCTTCACCGAGCCGGAACGGATCGTCGCGCGGAGGCTCTCGGTCTTTGTGGGCGACGCCGACCCGGACTCGGCGGAGGCGGTGTGCGCGGACCCGCTGGTCGACAAGGCCGACGTCCTCGGCATCGTCGGCAACCTCGTGGACAAGTCGTTCGTCCAGCTGCTCGACGGCGATGGCAACCGTGGTGCGCCACGGTTCCACATGCTCGACACGATCCGTACGTTCGCCCTCGACGCCCTCACCGCGGCGGGTGAGGCCGACGCCGTCCGGTCGCGGCACGCCGCCTACTTCGTGGCCACCGCCGAGCTGGCCGAGCCGGCCCTGCGAACGCGGGACCAGCTGCGTTGGATCGCCTGGCTGCGGCGCGAGCATGACAACCTCACCGCCGCGCTGCGCTGGGCGGTCGACTCGCAGGACGGGCCGACCGCGGTACGGCTGAGCGCCGCGCTCGGCTGGTTCTGGCTGTTGCGCGGCAGCCACGTCGAGGCCGGCGGCTGGTACCGGGAGGCACTCGCCCTGCCCGGCCTCGACGAGCTGCCCGGCGACGTGCTGGCCATCGCGTCCTCGTACGACGCGATCCACCACTACGCGGTCGACGACTTCGAGCACGCCGCACGGGCCGGGAAGCGCACCGCCGCCCTGGCCGGGGTGGCCGGGGTGGCGACCGCCCATCCGGCGCTCGCCATGGCCACCACGGTCCGCCGGATGCAGGAGCAGGACATGACCGGCGCGGTGGAGCTGCTGGCGTCCCTGCGCGAGCACGACGACCCGTGGATCCGCGGCACCGCGCAGCTCATGTCCGGCCACGCGGCCGAACACTTCGGCGACGCGGCCGGTGGCGCCCGGTGCTTCGCCGCCGCCCGGGACCTCTTCGCCGAGATCGGCGACCGGTGGGGGCTGGCGCTGGCGCTCAGCTCGCTCGGCATGGGCTCCAGCCTGGCCGGCGATCACGCCACGGCCATCGACGCGATGGGCGACGCGGCCCGGCTGGCCGACGAGCTCGGCGCCGACGACGACGCGGGCCGCATGGTGACGCTGCGCGGGCACGAGCGGCTGCGCGCCGGCGACGTCGAAGGCGCGCGGGCCGACCTGACGTATGCCAAGCGGCTCGCCTACGAGCGGCGGTCCGCGATCAACATCGCGTACGCGGAGAACGGGCTGGCCGAGCTGGCCCGGCGCGAAGGCGACTATGACACCGCCCGGTCACTGGCGATCCTGGCCCGGGGTACCGCCGGGCGGGCCGGCGCCTTCCCGGTGCAGATCCAGTCCCAGATCCTGAGCACCCTGGGCCGGCTGGAGATCGACCGCGGCGACCTCGACGCCGCCCGCGAACGCCTCGCCGAGGCGCTCGACACCGTACTGCCCAGCGGCGACAAGCCGATCATCTCGACCTCCGCGGAGGCGATCGCCGCCCTGGCTCTTGCGGCCGGTGACGCGCGCGGCGCGGCCCGCCTGCTCGGGCTGGCCGCCGCGATCCGCGGGGTCGCGGACCGGGGCAGCCCGGATGTCCGGTCCACCGAAGCGGCGGCGCGGGCGGCGATCGGCGACGAGGCCTACACGAGCGCATATGAGGCCGCCGCGAGCCTGGATCCGGACGCCGCCGTGGACCAGCTGAAGGCCCAGGACAGCGCCTAAATCTTGCGGCGGTAGATCCAGCCGGCCACCGGCGCGAAGACCGCGAAGATGGCGAGGCTCCAGAGCAGCGCCCGCGCCGGCGCCGGGCCGACCGGCAGGTTCAGCATCAGCCCGCGTACCGCATTGGAGAGCTGGGTCACCGGGTTCACCTTGACCCACGCCTGCAGCCAGCCGGGCAGTTTGGCGGTCGGCACGAAGATGTTGCTGCCGAACGTCAGCGGAAACATGATCAGGAACGCGTACCCCTGCACGCTCTGCGGCGACTTGGCCAGCATGCCGATGATCGACGACGGCCAGCTCATCGCGAACGAGAAGAGGATCATCAGGCCGATCGCGGCGAGGACCTCCACTACCCCGCCGAGCATCCGGAAGCCGAGGATCAGCCCGTACGCGAGGATGACGACGATCGTCACCAGGTAGCGGAAGAAGTCGCCGAGCACGTGCCCGATCAGCGGCGCGGTCCGCGCGATCGGCATGCTGCGGAACCGGTCGAAGATGCCGTTGCGCAGGTCGGTGTTGAGGCCGACGGCGGTGCCCATCGACGCGAAGATCAACGACTGTACGGCCACCCCGGGCAGCACGAACTGCAGGTACTGGTGCCAGTTGCCGGCCACCGCCGTACCGAAGAGGAACACGAACAGGGTCAGGAACATGATCGGCGTCAAGGAGAGGTCGAGCAGCTGCTCGGGCGAGTGCTTGATACGCAGCAGCGACCGCCAGGCCAGCCGCAGCCCGTGCCGGACCGTCTTCATCGCGCGACCCCCGTCAGCGCCAGGAATACCTCATCCAGGCTGGCCAGCCGCAGGCCGAGCTCGCTGACCTCGATGCCGGCCTCGTCGAGCTTCGTCGCGACGAGCCCCATCGTCGCCGCGCCGGACCCGGTGA
This sequence comes from uncultured Actinomycetota bacterium, assembly GCA_963816625.1. Classification (GTDB taxonomy): domain Bacteria; phylum Actinomycetota; class Actinomycetes; order Mycobacteriales; family Micromonosporaceae; genus Dactylosporangium. Next base: position 793,401 of record CAWFLC010000001.1, read on the forward strand.
CGGCCGCCGAGATCAGCCCCTTCTCCAGGTCCAGTCCGGGCGGTCCGAGCACCGACTCGACGATCTTGGCGGCGGTCGCGAAGTCGGCGAGATCGGTCGGGCGTACCTCGAGCGTCAGACCGCCGACCTTCGCCTTCAACGCGGCCGGCGTACCGCTCTCGATCACCCGGCCGTGGTCCATCACCGCGATCTCGGCGGCCAACTCGTCGGCCTCGTCCAGGTATTGCGTGGTGAGCAGCACCGTCACCCCGTCGGCGACGAGTTCCCGGACGAGTTGCCAGACGTCGCCCCGGGACCGGGGGTCGAGACCGGTCGTCGGCTCGTCGAGGAACAGCACCCGCGGCCGCCCGATCAGGCTGGCCGCCACGTCGAGGCGGCGCCGCATGCCGCCCGAGTACGTCTTCACGGATCGCCGCGCCGCGCCGGTGAGGTCGAAGCGCTGGAGCATCTCGTCGGCGCGGCGGCGCGCGGCGCGGCGGGACAGCTCGAGGAGCCGGCCGATCAGCACCAGGTTCTCGAGGCCGGTGAGCTCCTCGTCGACCGCCGCGTACTGCCCGGTCAGGCCGATCAGCTCCCGTACCCGGGCCGGCTCGCGCTGGACGTCGAACCCGCCGACCAGCATCGACCCCGCGTCCGGGCGGACCAGCGTGGCGAGCATCCGGACCACCGTGGTCTTGCCGGCCCCGTTCGGCCCGAGCAGCCCGACGATGGTGCCGGGCCGTACGGCGAGATCCACCCCGTCGACGGCGGTCGTCTTCCCGAACCGTTTCGTCAGGCCCTCGGCCTGTATGGCGAACATCGCCCCAGTCTTGGGACGACCGCTGACATACCGCGCACACGGTGCTGTCGTCACGCGCAGTGACCGTACGCAATGCGTTTGGGGACATGCGCTGTCCGGGTTGGGCCGGTAATCTAGCGGACGGTCCTCACCTGGCGGCGCCCCCTGGCGCCAGTGGAGACCGTCGCCGAATCGCCTTCGGGCGAGCCGGGGAACCGAGTAACTGGGGTGAGTCCGCGCGAGCGGTAGGGCCACTGTTCCGTCCCGAACCCGTCAGCTAACCCGGTAGGCGGCACCTGGAAGGAACAGCCACACCTATGGCGCATATTTATGCCCGTCGTCGCCTCAGACAGGCGGCACTAGTGTTGGTCGCGGTCTCGATCGTGGTTGCCGTGTCCGCGTCGCCGTCCTACGCCGCCCCCGGCGACCCGACGGCCCCGCCCGACGAAGGTGCGAGCAACCTCACGCTCGGTGAGGCCCTTGACATCGCCAACACCGCCTACCTGCAGGCCCAAGCCGCCCTCCAAGCCTCCAAGCAGCGCCAGGCCGACCTCGCCGCGCAGGTCGTCGCGATACAGAACCAGCTGGCGCCGCTGCAGGCCGAGGTCAACACGATCGCCTCCGCCGCCTACCGCGCCGGTGGTCTGCGCACCGCCTCGGCCGTGCTCGACAGCGACAGCCCCGAGACGTTCATGAACCGCTCGCTCATGGTCAACACGATCGCCCGGTACAACGACAGCGAACTGCGCCGGCTCAACCAGCTCAAGGCTCAGCTCGAGTCGGCCAAGAAGGCGATCGACACCGAGGTCGCCAAGCAGCAGGAGCAGGCCAACGTGATGGCCAAGAAGAAGGCCGACACGGAGGCGGCGCTCGCGCTGGCCGGCGGGAAGGCGACCGGTGGCTTCGTGACGGTGAGATCGCCGGTCGCGTCTCCGTCGCCGCGCGCGGCCGACGGTTCGTGGCCGTCCGAGTCGTGCTCCGTCAACGACCCGACCACCGACGGCTGCATCACCCAGCGGACCCTGCACGCCATGCAGGAGGCGCAGAAGGCCGGCTTCAAACGCTTCGTGTCGTGCCACCGCAACGGCGGCCCGTTCGAGCACCCGAAGGGCCGCGCCTGCGACTTCTCCGCGCAGACCAAGGGCTTCGGCGGGGTCGCGGCCGGCGGCGACAAGATCTACGGCAGCAACCTCGCCGCGTTCTTCGTCCGCAACGCCAACAACCTCGCGGTGCTCTACGTCATCTGGTTCCGCCAGATCTGGACGCCGTCGGTCGGCTGGCACTCATACAGCGGCCTGTGCGGCGATCCATCCTGCGACCACACGAACCACGTCCACCTGTCCGTCATTTGATTTCTTTACGGCTCGGGTCCGTCGAGTGATTTTCTTTCATGGCTCGGGTCCGTCGAGCGCACGACCGTCGCTCCCGCCAGGAATCCCGGCGTCCGCGTCCCCAAGCCCGGCACATCTCCTAGCCCGCTCAAGATCAAAGGTGCGAAGTCGACGATGCTCGGCCTCCAGATCGCCGAGTTCGCACCTTTGATCTTGCTAGGACGCCCCGCCGACTGGGCGTTACTGCGTGAACAGCGATGACGGCGGCGCGGGCGAGTCCACGGCCGTCGCGTCGGTGACCGGGCGGGCGCCGGCGGCAAACTTCACCAGATCCTTGCCGTGCACCAGTCGCGCCGGGAACGGATCGCGGGCCGCGGCGCTGGCCAGGTCGGCCGTCGGCAGGCGACCGGGGGCGACGGCCGCGGCGAGGACGATGTTGCCGAACCGGCGCCCCCGCAGTACGCCGGGCTCGGCGAGCAGGCAGACGTCGCCGAAGACCGCACACAGGGTCGCCACCTGCGAACGCGCGAACGTCAGGGGCGGCCCGTCGGCGAGGTTGACCGCGTACAGCCCGGACGGCCGCAGTACCCGTGCGACCTGCCGCGCGTATTCGACCGAGGTGAGCCGGCCCGGCACCTGCGCCGCCCCGTACACGTCGCCGACGACCAGGTCGAACCGCGCGTCGTGGTAGCCCTCGACGGCGACCCGGGCGTCCTCGGCCCGCACCCGGATGTCCGCCGCGCGGGACAGCGGCAGTTCGCGCCGGACGAAGGCGGTCAGCGCCGCGTCCCGCTCGACGACCCGTTGCGTGGAGCGGGGCCGCGTCGCCGCCACGTACCGGGGAAGCGTCAGCGCACCGCCGCCCAGGTGCAGCACGCTCAACGGCGCGGCCGGCGGCCGGGCGGCGTCCACAATGGACGCAAGCCGCCGGACGTACTCGAACTCCAGGTGAGCCGGATCGTCGGGGTCCACATAGGACTGCGGATAGCCGTCGAGCAGGAGGATGCGCCCGCCCGGCCGGTCCGGGTCGGGCACCAGCTTGGCCTGGCCGAAGTCGACCGGCTCCGCGATCCCTGGGCGCCGGCGGAGCCCGGGCGCGCTTCTGGCGTTGTCGCGCCGGCTCACGCGGGAAGGCGCTTGCGGTAGAAGACCCGGCGCAGCCCGCCGTCGCCGGCGCGGTGGGTCTCTTCGTAGCCGATCCGGACGTACAGGCGCTGGTTCTCCACCATGGCCTCGTTCGTGTACAGCCGGAGCTCGCGAAGCCCGAGCGCGACGGCCCGCTGCTCGGCGTGCTCGAGGAGCCGGCGGCCGAGGCCGCGGTGTTGCTGGTCGGGCGCGATGACGACGTTCTCCAGGAGCAGGTGGTCCTCGGCCGGCACCAGTACGAGGAAGCCGACCACCTGGCCGCCGTCGTCGAGCACCCAGGACTCCGAGTCGCGGACGGCGGCGGCGTAGTCGGCGACCATCGGCGGCGGTGGCCGGCCGATCCTCGGCACGTAGACGGCGTAGGCCGCCTCGGCGATCGCGGTCAGCGCCGGGGCGTCGCCATCCGTCGCGCGGCGGAGCTTCAGCCCTCCCGACCCGCGCCTCCGGCGCGGACCCACCCTGAGTACCGGCTCACCCACGAGGACACGCTAGCTGAGATACCGCTCCGGAGCGTCGGCGAATGCGCGGCGGCAGCCGGAGCCGCAGAAGTAGTACCTGGTGCCGGCGTGCTCGAACTGCAACGCGTCGGGGCTGATCGCGACGTCCATGCCGCAGACCGGATCGATCGCCGTTGCCAGCGTCAAGACCCTGCGCTCGTGGACGTGCTCACCGGGCGGGGGCGCCGTCTGGCGGGGGCGGGTGGCGATGATCTCGGCGAGCACCGACAAGGCGATCTCCGGTGCCGTCCGCGCGCCGATGTCCAGGCCGGCCGGCGCGTGGATGCGGGACCGTTCCCCCTCGGTCAGCGGCAGCTCGGCCAGCACGGCGGCGGCGCGCTTGCGGCTGGCGACGAGCGCGATGTAAGGCACCTCGGCCTTGACCGCGGCGGTCAGCACCTCGAGCTCGTCGCGCCCGTGCGAGGCGATCACCACCGCGCTGGCGTCGAACGGGATCGCCGCCGCCGCGTCCGGCGCGCGGCTGCTCTCCCAGCCGACGGCCGCGGCTACGTCGACGAGGGCGCGGGCGACCGGCGCCTCCCCGTACACGAACACCAAGGGTGCGGGGATCATGGCCTCCAGGAAGATCTCGAGCGTGCCGCCGGACAGGCACGGGTTGGCCACGGTGACCATGCCTTCCGCGGTTGGGCGCGGCTCCTCGGCGGCCTCGTCGGGGGTGATGCGCAGCAGGGTGGACTCGCCGGTGCTCAGCAGCCGGAGCCCTTGCAGCCGGACGGTCGACTCGGCGCAGGTGCCGCCGACGAAGCCCTCGATCGTGCCGTCCGGCAGCAGGAGGGCCCGGTCGCCGGCCTTTGCGCTGGTCGGGCGCTCGGCGCGGACCACGGTCGCGAGGACGAACGGGGTGCGATCGGAGCGCAGCCGATCGACCCTGCCCATCAGGCTCAAACTGGACACGGCGGTCCTCTCCAGAACGCTCTCCCTGGATTGTTACCGCCCAGCCCCCGATCGACCAGTGGTTGACCGAACAACTTCCGGGAAGTAGTGGTCTCCGCAGGCCCGGGTTGCCACAACTTCGGGGAAGTAGTGGCCTCGCGCCGCCCCGGAGGCCACTCTTTCCCGGAAGTCGTGGCGTCCAGTCGCCCCGGGGATCTGGCTACCGGCGCAACATCGGGTGGACCCACCACAGCAGCAGGAAGATCACCGCCAGCACCACGGCGGCCCCGATGCCCACGGCGGTGCCCACGACCACGTCGAAGATCAGGAACACCGCGCCGGTCATCGACAGGGCCAGAAACACCAGCCCGATCGAGGCCAGGGCGCTGCTCGACTTCACCAGCTCCGCCTTGCGCCGGCGGCCGAAGAGCACCCGGTGGTGCGGTACCGGCGCGATCAGGCACACAGCGGCGAGCGCGGTGGCGGCGAGGGTGGCGAGGTAGATGCCCTGCTGCTCCGGGCCGATGTCGACGAAACGCTGGCTGAACGGCACGGTGAGCAGGAAGGCGAAGAGGAACTGCACGCCGGTCTGCGCGACCCGGAGCTCCTGGAGCAGCTCGCCGTAGTTGCGATCGGCCCGCTCGTTGGCGGTCTCATCGCGGCCGTCCGCCGCGGCATCGCCCGGTTTGCCGTCTTTGTCGGGGCGGGCGGCGGGCTCCATGACGACGTCACTGCGGTCGACCATACGAGGCGTTGTACCCAATCCGGTGCCTCTTTTACACGCGCTGCACAAGGTGCTTCGTGAGCGCGGCCAGCCGCGACGTCAGCTCCGGGCCCTGGCTGACCGAGCCGCCGTCGGTGTAGAAGACGAACGAGACCCGCACGACCAGGTCCCCGTCGAGCGCCTCGACGTGCGATTCACCGCTGTCGCCGTACGAGAAGGCGTCGAAGCCGATCCCGGTCACGTCCTGGGGCTGCGGGGCCGACCCGCGGTCGTAGTTGAACTGTTCCTGGCCGCCGGCCGGAGAGCGCCGCACCGTGAGGAAGAGGTAGAAGCGGTGCGACTCGCCGTCCACGACGCAGCCCTTGAGCGAGTCGTCGTCGTGCGGGGTCTTGGCCGCGACCGCCTCGCCGAGAGCGTCCTTGAGCTGGTCATCTGGGGCCAGCCCGCACACGTCGACGGTGTCGTAGGCGGCCGCGTTGTGCTTGGTCGGCTCGGCCGCCTGGCTCGGCGTGCCCGCGCCGCATCCGGCCACGCACAACGCGGCGACGGCGACCGCGAAGGGGCCGAGACGAGGAATCCTCACCACGACGTTCTACACCGAACGAAGCCGCCGGCACAGGGTGGGTCTGCGCCGGAGGCGCAGGTCGGGAGGGCGGTGGCACAGGGTGGACCGGCGGCTTCTCGTCAGACGGCGGATTCAGCGACCGAAGTCCTGCGTCCAGTACGGGGTGCCGTCGGCCTTGAGCACCACGCCCACGCCGACCGCGACGCTGCCGCAGTTGAGGATGTTGGCGCGGTGGCCCGAGCTGTTCATCCACGCGTCCATGACGGCCGCCGGGGTGCGCTGGCCCCAGGCGATGTTCTCGGCCGACGGCGAGGGGTAGCCGGCCGCCTTCTCGCGCGCCACGAAGTCGCTGCCGTTCGAGCCGGTGTGGCTGAAGAAGTTCTTCGTCACCATGTCCGTGCTGTGCGCACGGGCGGCGTTGGTCAAGCGGGCGTCGGTCCTCAGGGCCGCACAGCCGCCGGCCGCGCGCTGGACGTTCGTGAGCCGGATGACCTCAGTCTCGAACGCGGCGAGGCTGCTGCTCTCCGACTTGGTGGTGGTCGGCTTGCGTGGTGGCCGGCTTCGTGGTGGTCGTCTTCGTGGTGGTGGTCTTCTTCTTCTTTTTCTTCTTCTTCTTGACGTCGACGAACTGCGCGGTGCCATCGGCGGCGGCAATGGCCGGGGTGTAGACGAGGTCGTCGGTGGCTTCGTAGTCGGCCGCGCCGTCGACGGTGACGCCGGTCGCGATGCTCTGCGAGACCGGCGTCGCGAGGGGAGCCGCGGAGGCGGTGGCGCCGGACCCGACCGCGAACATGGCAGCGGTGGTCAGCGGCACGCAGAGGATGGCGGCGGCGATGGCGGCACGTCGAACATACCGAGTCACGGGGTGGCCTTTCTGTCGGCGATAGCAAGCCACCGGGAGGCTGTCCCCCGGTGGCAGCGGTCATATCGGGCCGCCGCCGGACGGCCGTAGCAGTGGCAACGCACCGCAACACGCGGCAACCGCTCGGAAACCGGTCCGGCGGACCCCCTACTCGCGGCGGGGGGAAGCGCCGAGAAACGGCTCCGGGGGAAGTCCGTCCGAGGTCGGACGACGGGAGCGGCTGGGCGGCCTACGGTTGGAGGGGTAGACAGGCATCAGTCAGCAAATGTCGAGGAGCAGTAATGAGTAGTTTGTCCAGGCCGCGGGACGACCGGTTGATCGCCGGCGTCTGTTCCGGCCTCGCCCGCCGATTCGGCATCTCGCCGAACCTGATGCGGTTGATCTTCCTCGTGTCATGCCTGCTGCCCGGGCCGCAGGTCGTGATCTACATCGCGCTGTGGTTTTTCATCCCGAAGGAGCCCCGCTACCCCGTTCAGACGTAAAGCCGGTGCGTGCCGGGTGCACGCCGGGTCTCCCGGTTCAGCGCCGGCCTGAGGCGCCGACGTTGCCGGCATGCAGAGCGAACTGTCTGAGAAGCTTCGTCAATCGGCGGCCCGGTCCACTCTCAACGGGCTGATGATCTGGATCGGTGAGCCCGGCCTGGATGCCGCCGCGCGGTCCGCCGGGCTGGTGGCGCTGATCGACCAGCACGCCGCATCGGTACGCGACGCGCTCGGTGACCCGGCCGACGGCCCGAGTGCCGTGTCGCTGGCCGGCTACGCCTCCGGCGTGCGCGACGCGCTGATCGAGACGGATTGGCGGGTGCCGCAGGTGGCCGACCAGGATTGGTCAGCCCCCGAGTGGCCGACCGTCCGGCTGCTGGCCATCTGCTCCCTCGCGCGCACGTACGGCTACGTTTAGCGCCGTCACGTTCAACCCGATCACCGCACCGATCACGCAGATGGCCGCCGTGGCCAGGAAGATCTCGTGGTACTCGGTGCGCAGCGCCGCCTGCACGGCCTCGTCGTAGGCGGCGAGCTTCGCTTCGGTAGTCGGCCGGCGCCATACCGAACGGGAACGGCGTGTCCAGCCGGGCGGTCAGCGCCTGGAACCGGTGCAGGCCCCACGCGGTCAGCACGGCCACGCCGAGCAGCATGCCGATCATCCGGGCCACGACCAGGCCGGCCGAGGCCACGCCGTGCTGCGCCGGACGGGTCGCCCGCAGCACGGCGGCCGCCAGCGGGGCGATGACCAGGCCGAGCCCGAGTCCGGCGACGACGAGGTCGGTGTCAGCGGGGAGCACGCCGCGTAGCGCGGCGGCACGTCGGCGGGCCAGCCGGCGATCAGCACGTACCCGGCCGCCGCCACCAGCAGGCCGCCGACGGTGACCCAGCGCTCGCCGAACCGACCGGCGAGGACGCCGCCGAGGACGGCGCCGACCGGCAGCGCGATGAGGAACCGCGACAGCAGCAGCGTGCCGCCGAAGGCGTCCCGGCCGAGCAGCGTCTGCGCGACCAGCTGCACGTCGACCAGCGTCACCATGAGGGCGGCCCCGGCGCACAGGCTCGCACCGAGCGCGGCGAGGAACGGGCGCAGCTGCGTGCCGGCCGGGTCGAGCAGCTTGGTACGCGCCCGCCACTCCCAGAGCCCGAACGCGACCAGTACGACCGCCGCGCCGACCAGTACGGGCGGGCCCCACGACGGCAGGACCGTGCGCTGCGGGTCGGGGTTGTAGAGCCCGACGACGAGCAGCGCCAGCGCGAGCGGTGAGCAGGCTGCCGCCGACGACGTCGACCCGCGGCGCTCGCGTTCCCGGCGAGGCCGTCCGGGGAGGGCGACGATGACGGCTGCTGCCGCCAGTACCGACCAACGGGATGTTGATCCAGAAGATCCCGCGCCAGCCGATCAGCGCGGCGACGGCGCCGCCGTACAGCGGGCCGAGCACGCTGCCGAGCTCCTGCGCGGCGCCGACGGCGCCGAGAGCGACGGCCCGCTGGCGCTGTTCCGTCCACAGGTCGCCGGCCAGCGCCATGGTCACCGGCAGCAGCGCGCCGCCGGCGAGGCCCTGCACGGCCCGCCCGGCGACCAGCACCGACAGCGACGAGCCGGACGCCGCGGTGAGCGCCGAACCGGCGGCGAAGCCGACCAGGCAGCCGACGATGACCGCAGCGGCGGCCGAAGCGGTCGGACAGCGAGCCGAGCAGCGGCATGCCGGCGACGTAGCCGAGCAGGTAGCCGGTGACGATCGGGGTGGCCCGTTCGAGCCGGTTCAGCGGGATGTCGACGTCACGCATGATGTCGGTCAGCACCGTCACCACGACGTACGCGTCGAGGGCGGCGAGCAGGACGGTCGCGCCGCCGACGCCGATGGCGAGGCGCCGCCTACGGTGCACTGATGGTGACGGGTGCGTCGAAGTTCGTGAACGTCACGGTGACCGTGCCGCCCTTCGCGTCGCCCGTGGCCGGCATGGTGAACGCCGCCTTGAGCAGCCTCTTGTCGTCGACGCCGATCCAGAGCTTGGCGGGCACCGGGTCGGTCACCCCGGGCACGACGGTGACCAGGTCGCGCGGCGTTCATGGTGGCCGCGACCCGGTAGGCCTGCTTGCCGTCGACCTCTTCGATCGCCTCGGTCTTGGCGTCGGTGGCGGTGCTGAGCACCTTGGCGATGCCCCTGTCGGGGTTGAGGATCGCCGACGGGTCGTACACGCTCGCGGCGAGGGCGAGCGGCAGCGCCTGGTACCCGCCGGTCGGGCCCTTCAGGTAGATCTTGTCGCCGACGATCACGAACGACAGCTCGACGGTGGCCCCGGACTGGTCGATCTGGGCGGTGCCCTTGGCGTTGCCCTCGCGGGTCAGCGTGCCCTCGGCCTTGTGCAGGTTGAGACCGGCGATCGCGCCGTCGGCGGTGATCAGGAACTTCGCCGTCTTGATGTCGTGCATCGCCGCGGACGACTCCTTGAGCAGAGCGTCCCCGGCCGGAAGATTGGCGGAGGCGGTGTCGGTTTTGCCGCTTTTGCAGGCGGCAAGGCCGAGCAGCACGACGAGCACGGCGATCAAGGGCCGCATTCTGGGCATACGGCGAATGCTAGCGCCTGCTTCAAAAGGGATAGTCGGCAAGCAGCTCGGCCGCGGCCAGCCCGGCGACCGTGGTCGCCCCGTACGTGGCGACGTGCGTGTCGCCGAGCGACCGCTATCGGGATGCCCATCTCGACGACGACGGCGTCCGGCCGCGCGGCGAGCAGGTCGGCGACCGCGTCCAGCACCCACGGGTACCGGTGCGCGTCGCGGACGACCAGCACCAGCGGCCGGCCGTCAAGGGGCGGGACCGGGTCGGTCTCGCACACCCGCGTCCAGGTCGTGCCGGGCAGCCGCGCGGCCAGCGGCTCGCCGACGCCCCACGGCGTCTCGGGCGCGATGGCGAAGCTGAGCACCGGCTGGAACTCGATCACCTGGGCCGGCGCCGGCAACGGAAGGCCGCGGCCGGTGACCCGGACGGCGCGCCGGGCCGCGTCGAGCCCGTTGGCCGGGGCGGCCGGCGCCAGCGTGCGCGGCCGGGCGGCCAGCTCGGCCACCCGGCGGGCGGCATCGGCCAGCCGCTCCTCCGGCAGCTCGCCGGCCAGGACAGCGGCGACGATCGCGTCCCGCAGGCGGTCGGCGGTGTGCTCGTCGGCATGGTCACCGCCGACGCACACCGCGTCGGCCCCGGCGGCCACGGCCAGCACGGTGGCGTGCTCGATGCCGAACCGGTCGGAGATCGCGCGCATCTCGATGCCGTCGGTGACGATCAGGCCGTCGAAGCCGAGTTCGTCGCGGAGCAGCTCGGTCATGATCCGCCGGCTCAGCGTGGCCGGCAGGTCGGGGTCGAGCGCGGGCACGCGCAGGTGCGCGCTCATGACCGCCAGCACCCCGGCGTCGACCGCCGCGCGGAACGGCACGAGCTCGACCGCGTCCAGCTCGGCGCGGCTGGCCTTGATCACCGGTACGTCCAGGTGCGAGTCGACGCTCGTGTTGCCATGTCCCGGGAAGTGCTTGGCCGCGGCGGCCACCCCGGAGCGCTGCAGGCCCCGGATCCAGGCGACGGTGTGCCGCGCGACCAGGTCGGGGTCGGCGCCGAACGCGCGAGCGCCGATGACCGGATTGTTGGGGTCGGAGTTGACGTCGGCGTCCGGGGCGTAGTCGAGGGTGATCCCGGCCGCCGCGAGGTCGCAACCGAGCTGGTACGCGACGCTGTCGGTGAGCGCCGGGTCGTCGATCGCGCCGAGGGCCAGGTTGCCCGGCCACGGGCTGCCGACCGGCGCGTACAGCCGAGTGACGTCGCCCGCCTCCTCGTCGATGGCGACGATCACGTCCGGCTTCTCGGCCCGCAGGGCCGCGGTGAGCTCGGCCACCTGGGTGGCGTCCACGATGTTGCGGGCGAAGAGGGCCACCCCGCCGAGGCCCTCGGCTAACCGGCGCCGCACCCAGTCCGGCGGACGGGTGCCCAGGAAGCCTGGTTGGAGCACGGCGTCGGCCATGGATCTGAGCTGCTTCATGTGGCGTGCCATCCCCTCGTGTTGACCAGAATGGTCACATCATGGGGAGGTAATGGTCAATAAACTTTCCAATTAATGCCGGGAAGTTCCAAGCTTTTAACGTGGATCTTTACCGCCACCCGACGTCGATCCGCTGGCCCCGCTCGTCGAAGAAGTGCAGTGCCTCCATGCGTACGGCCACCGTCAGCGGGTGACCATGCGTTCACCGCCGGGTACGGCGCGAGCCGCACCGCCAGCTCGGCCGGGCGCCGGTGGTGGCGACCCGGATCGCTGAGGACGCTCTCCCGCGGGGCCGCACGACCGCGCCCGTTCGCCCCGGCGGCGACCAGCTCGCGGTCGTCGGTGCCGCCGCCCCGCCCGGTGATCCGGTTGACGAAGCGTCGCAGCCCGTGCTCCGGCGGCAGCTCCGCGGCGGCGTACCGACCTCGTCGACGACACCGCGGACGCGCCGATGTCGAGGAACGCGAGCGACTCGTGCCCGTGGTGCTCGAGGTAGCGGATCCGGCCGTGCAGCACGTCGCCCGGGGTGTCGCGGGACCACCGGGGTGAGCGCCTCGGCCCGCACGCCGACGACGATGCGCTCGCCGTGGTAGTGCGCGACCTGGCGCGAGCGCGCATGTCGTGCCAGGGCAGGTAGAGCGCCTGGTCGCCCAGGTGCAGCGCGATGTAGCGGTCGAGGTGCACGTAGACCGACGGCCTCGAGCAGGTTCATCCGCGGGCTGCCGAGGAACGCGGCCACGTAGAGCGTGGCCGGGCGGCCGTACACCTGGGTCGGGGTGCCGACGTCCTGCAGCACGCCCTTGCGCATGATGGCGACCCGGTCGGCCATGGTGAGCGCCTCGGCCTGGTCGTGCGTGACGTAGATCGGTGGTGACCCCGAGCTCCCGGACCAGGCCGGAGATCTCGGCGCGCAGCTCGGCCCGCAGGCCACTGTCCAGGTTGGACAGCGGCTCGTCCATGAGGAAGAGCTCGGGCCGGCGGACGATCGCGCGGCCCATCGCGACCCGCTGGCGCTGGCCACCGGAGAGCTGGCCGGGCTTGCGGGCCAGCACGTCGCCGATGCCGAGCGCGCTGGCGACGTCGGCGACCCGCTCGCCGCGCGGCTCCGGCTCGACACCGGACGAGCCGCAGCGGGAAGCCGATGTTGTCGCCGACGGTCATGTGCGGGTACAGCGCGAAGTCCTGGAACACCATGGCGACCCTGCGTTCGCGCGGTGCCAGGTCGTTGGCCAGTTCACCGTCGAGCAGGATCGCGCCGGAGGTCGGATCCTCCAGCCCGGCGATCATGCGCAGCACGGTGGACTTGCCGCAGCCGGACGGGCCGAGCAGCACCATGAACTCGCCGTCGCCGACGTCGAGGTTGACGTTGTCGACGGCGACCGTGCCGTCCGGCGAAGACCTTGGTTACATCTTTGAGCGCGACGGTCGCCACCGTCACACCTCCGCCCAGCTGAGATCATCCCGAAGAGACAATTACCCCGAGTCAAGTACTGTGACGAAGTGCACGCAACTCGGACCATCGGGTAAATGACCAGTGTTCGAGGCGTTACTGTACGGCTACCTGGCGCGATCGAAGTTGACCTATGGACTGGGGAACTTCACCGTGACCGTGGTGTAGCCAAGGGCCCGCAGGAACTGCTCGAGCATCTTGCGGGTGTTGTCCTCGGCGCGCTTGCCCAATCCGGCGTCCTTCGCCGCCGCGGCGATCTTGTCCTCGGCGAGTTGGTACACCTGCTGCAACCGGTTGGGGTCGGACTTGAAGAGGTCCCCGATGCGGTTCAGTGCGCCGCGATCCTCCTGGTAGACGTAACTCTTGTCGTTATCGATACGCGGATCGCGCAGTTGAGGCGCCGGCAGTGAAAGTTCCACGGTCCGCCGGTCGTCGGACTCCTTGACCGCCCCCTGGCCGATCGTGGAGAAGTCGACGTAGGCCTCGACCGAGCCGGACGCGATGAACAGGATCCGCTCGTTGATCAAGAAGTCCGGGATGTATTTGCGGTCGTGCTGGACGTCGACGATGACCTGGAAGTTGCCCTCCGCGGCGACGAACTGGTTAAGGTCCTGCACGGATTTGAGTAGCGCCGGGCCACTCCGGTCGACGGTCTTCGAGCCGAACGGGTTCTGCAGGTCGGGCCAGAAGCCGACCGCCTTGGCTCCGAGCACCAGAGCGACGACCAGGCCGATCGTGGCGACCAGCCAGAAGAGGCCGCGCATGGCGCCGCCGCCGACCTTGATGACCGGCGCGGGCACCGGACCGTCGTCGCGGCGCCGCGGGTCAAGGGGCTGGCCGATCTCGCCGTCGAGGTCCGGCCCCTTCCAGTCGGCTACCTCGGGGTACTCGGCCGTCTTCGGCTCCGGCAGGCGCGCGGTGCCAGCTTCGAACGTGTCCTCGTCCTTGCGGGCCATCGTCGTCTCCTCGGTTCGGGCGCTCCGTGGTCGGTATACCCGTTTCCAGGGTTCTCTAAGACTGACGGTAAGGCGCGTAGTAAAGACTGGCGAGTCGAGGCTCAGGCAAATGCCGACAAGCCGGTCAATTGCTGCCCGATCACCAGCTGGTGGATCTCTGAGGTTCCCTCGTACGTGAGAACCGTCTCCAGGTTAGCCGCGTGCCGCATGACCGGGTACTCGGCGCTGATCCCGTTGGCGCCGAGAATGCTCCGGCACTGGCGGGCGATCGTGAGCGCCTCGCGGACGTTGTTGAACTTGCCGACGCTGACCTGTTCCGGGCGCAGCACGTGCTGGTCGGCCCGCCGTCCCAGGTGCAGCGCCAGCAGGTAGCCCTTCTGCAGTTCGACCGCGGCGTCGGCCAGCTTGGCCTGGGTGAGCTGGAAGCCGGCGATCGGCTTGCCGAACTGCTCCCGCGAACCGGCGTAGTCGATCGCCGTGTGCAGGCAGTCGCGGGCCGCGCCCAGCGCACCCCACACGATGCCGTACCGCGCCTCGGTCAGGCAGGACAGCGGACCCTTGAGCCCGCGCGCCTCCGGCAGTTGCGCGTCGGCCGGCAGCCGTACGTCTTCGAGCACCATCTCGCCGGTCGACGACGCGCGCAGCGACAGCTTGTGCCGCACCTCCCGCGCGGTCACCCCGGGCGTGTCCATCGGCACCACGAACCCGATGATCCCGTCGTCACTGCGCGCCCACACCACTCCGACGTCGGCCACCGGCGCGTTGGTGATCCACATCTTCGTACCGTTGAGCACCCAGTCGGCCCCGTCGCGCCGCGCCCGGGTACTCATCGAGCCCGGATCCGAGCCGTGATCGGGCTCGGTCAGCCCGAAGCAGCCGATCGCCTCGCCGGACGCCATGCGCGGCAGCCACTCGTCCTTCTGCGCGTCGGAGCCCCACCGCCAGATCCCGAACATGGCCAGCGACCCCTGCACGCTGATCAGGCTGCGCACGCCCGAGTCCGCCGGCCTCCGCCTCCAGGCAGGCCAGCCCGTATGCCACCGCCGAGGCCCCCGCGCAGCCGTAGCCGGTCAGGTGCATGCCCAGCAGCCCGACCTTGGCGAACTCGCGCGCCAGCTCCCGTACCGGCACCTGGCCTTCCTCGTACCAGCCCGCCACGTAGGGCCGCACATGCTCGTCCATCAACCGCCGTACCACCTCGCGCACGGCGAGTTCCTCCTCGGAGTGCAGCGCGTCGAGATCCAGCATGTCGAGCGGTCGTACGGCCATGTCGATCACCTTAATGCGTTGGGAGTGCAAATTCCTTCTGCCCATGGCCCCGGCGCCGCCACGGCCCCCAATTCTCTCTCGGGCCACGCCCGCCAGAGACCAGCGACGCCAGCGAGGCCGCGTCCGCAAGCAACGGTGGTCGATCCACCCGGAACGGCCGAGACGGTGGTCGATATGCCCCGAACGGCCGAGACGGTGGCCGATCCGCCCCGAACCGCCGAGACAGTGGCCGGAACGGCGAAGACGGTGGTCGATAGGGCCCGAACGGCCGAGACGGTGGCCGATCCGCCGACATCGCGCCGGCGTGCCACGGGGGCAGATCGACCACCGTCACGGCCATCGCATCGACGGTGGCCGCTGGACCGCACTCATACCGCCAGCCGGGAGCAACGTCCAGATGGCGGGACAAGGCGTCGCCGCCGAGCCCCGGCGAAACTGGCGATTCCCGGCATATCGCGTGACCAAGGCGTGAACCTCAGCCACGAATGGGCACTGGAGCAGCCATCGATAGCCAAGATCGCGGTTCAGGACGGCCCAATGAGGCGCCCGCCGCCAAGATCGCACAGCTAGGCCACCACTTCCCCGAAGTAGTGCCCACCCGGGCCACCCGAGACCACCACTTCCCCGAAGTTGTGCCCACCCGGCCCGCCGAGACCACCATTTCCCCGAAGTAGTGCCCACCCGGCCCGCCGAGACCACCATTTCCCCGAAGTAGTGCCCACCGACCCGACTGAGGCCACCACTGCCCGGGCCAGTGGCCACCCGACCCGGCCGAGACCACCACTTCCCCGGAGTTGTGGCCAACCGACCCCGCCGAGGCCACCACTTCCCCGGAGTTGTGGCCAGCCGACCCCGCCGAGGCCACTACTTCCCCGGAGTAGTGGCTATCCGAGCCAGTCGAGGCCACTGCTTCCCCGGAGTTGTGGCTACCTGACCCCGCGGAGGCCACCGCTTCTCCGAATCAGTGGGCACCCGGCGGCGGGCTTGTAGACGCGGACTTGGCAGCGGAGGCCCCCAGGGCCGCAGCGGTGTCTGGCGGGAGCAGCGGTCGCGCGCCCGACGGGCCCGAGTCAGGCCAAAAAAGGATCTTAGGCTTGGACCAGCACCCGCGCGTGGATGGAGGTGCGCTGCTGGAGGGCGGCGCGGAGGGCGCGGTGCAGACCGTCCTCCAGGTAGAGGCCGCCGTCCCACTGCACGACGTGGGGGAAGAGGTCGCCGTAGAACGTCGAGTCCTCGGCCAGGAGGCGGTCGAGTGCGAGCTCGCGCTTGGTCGTGATCAGTTGGTCGAGGCGGACGGGCCGCGGCGGGATGTCGGCCCACTGCTTCATGGTCAACCCATGCTCAGGGTAGGGCCGGCCCTCCTTCACCGCCTTGAAGATCACGCCGCCTCACCCCCTGATCACGTCAGGGTACCGATACCCCCCGACAACATCGCTCACCCGCCCCAGCGTCCGCGATGCGTCACGGTCGGTGCCTCGCGGCGGCCCCGCTTGAGCGATGGCGAGCGTCGGTCGGTGGCCCGGTAGCCGATCGTGATGGCGCCGATCGGCAGGTAGGCGTCGGGGACGCCGAAGGCGGCGCGATAGGCCGGGATCTTGTCCGGGGGTACGCCGAAGAAGCACGCGCCGAGGCCCTCGTCGACCGCGCCGAGCAGGATGAGCAGGCTGGCCATGCCGGTGTCGATGTGCCAGTAGGGCACCGGCCAGCGTTCCTCGTCGCGGTCGGTCCAGCCCTTGTCCGGCTCGGCGTACCGGTCGAGGTAGGCGTCGCGGTGACTGTGCGCGACGACGATCACGGGAGCGCGGGACATGCCGTCGAGCCAGCTGTCCATCTCACCGGGCGTCGTGGTGGCGGTCCAGAACCGGTCGCGGGCCTCGGCGTCGTCGAGCAGGAGGAACTCCCAGCCCTGGGAGAAGCCGGCCGACGGCGCGTGCACCGCGTAGCCGAGCAGGCGCTCGACGACCTCGGGCGGGACTGGTCGGTCCGGGTCGTAGTTGCGCACCATCCGGCGGCGGCGGATCGCCTCGGCCAACTCCACGGCTACGCCGCCCTTCTACCAAAAGACAGGTCCGCTCTGCGACTCAGGCCGCCACGATCGGCCGGATGCCCCAGCGGCCGCGCCACTGATCGCCCGGCTCGATGCTCACCAGGTCGCGGCCGGAGCGGAACGCGTCGGGCGGGCAGGTCATCGGCTCGATGGCGACGGACTGGCGCAGCCGTGGCGCGTGCAGCGTGTCGCTGGTGTAGACCTGCCACCAGGTGAAGGCGGCGTCGGCCCAGACCGCGACGCCCCGGCCGTCGGTGGCTTCGAGGTGCACCTCGGAGCGGCCGTCCGGAGACAGATCGAGATCCCCGAAGGCGGTGTCGAGGACGGTCGTGCCGACCTTGCGTCCCTCGCTGTAGTCGAAGTCGGTGCCGGCCACGCGGGCGGCGCCGATCGGCAGCAGCCGCGAGTCGGTGAGCAGCCGGCTGTGCGCGGGGACGGTCAGCACCAGGTCGTCGACCGGGACGCCGGGCACATGCACGTACGGGTGGACGCACAGCCCGAACGGCGCCGGCCGGGTGCCGATGTTGGTCACCTCGTGCTCGGCGCGAAGCCCGTCGACCGAGACCGACCAGGTCACTCGCAGGCGCAGCGGCCACGGGTAGCCGGGCTGGGGCACGAGGTCGTGCTCGATCGTCAGAGCGGCCGGGCCGGCCTCGACCAGGCGCCACCGGGCCCAGTTGACCAGGCCGTGGATCGCGTTGTGCCGGCCCGGCTCGCTGAGCCCGAGCTGAAATGTCTCGCCGTCGAAGGTGTATTGACCGTCTCGAATCCGATTGGGCCACGGCGCGAGTATTTGTCCGGCGCTGCCCGGGCACAGCTCGTCCTCGGCGAATCCGTAGAGAACCTCGCCGCCGCCCGCGTGATAAGCGCGCAGTCCGCCCCCGACCTCGACAATCGTGGCCTCGTGACCGTCAGCGGCGATCGTCCACTGTGCACCGGAAGGAAGGGCAGCGGTATCCATGCCCGCGACAATATGTCATTTCGGCTGATCTCCAGAAGCGGCAGTTGTCGTGTACCGCCTGAGCTTCGGAAAGAAGATGCCGATGAGCAGCGCGACGATGGCCGCGGCGATGCCACCGCTCACCCATGAAAACGTCGTGCTGGTGTATTCCGCCATCGTTCCGGCGCGTAGATCACCCAGGCGGGGCCCGCCGGCCACCACGGCGAAGAACACGCCCTGGAGCCGTCCGCGCATCTCGTCGGGGGCGTACGTGAGGAGCATCGTCTGCCGGTACACCGCGCTGATCATGTCCGCGGCGCCGCCGATGGCCAGGAACAGCACCACCGCCCACAGCCAGGGCACCGCGCCGGACACGGCGACCGCGACGCCCCAGACGAAGACGGCGATGATCAACGCCATGCCCTGCCGCCGGACCCGGCTGATCCAGCCGGACGTGAGCCCGGCGACCACCGAGCCGATCGCGATGGCGCTGTACAGCCAGCTCAGCGAGGACGCGCCGAACCGCTCGGCGGCCACGGCCGGGAACAGCGCCCGCGGCAGCGCGAGCACCATGGCCGCGATGTCGATGGCGAACGTGAGCAGCAGGACCTGGGCGCCGGCCAGGAACTTCAGCCCCTCCCGTACGTCCTGCAACCGGCTGCCGGAGATGGCTTCCGCGTGCTCGGGCGGCAGCGCGGGCAGCCGCAGCGCCGCCCACAGCGCGACGGTGAACGCGAGCGAGTCGACCGCGTAGGCGATCGAGATGTCCGCATTGGCCACGACCAGGCCGGCGATGATCGGGCCGGCGACGCCGGCGAACGTGCTGACCGTGTAGTTGAGCGTCTGGGCGGAGGCGACCTCCTCGGCCGGCATCAGCCGCGGCGTGATGGCCGACCGCGTCGGGTTGCTCACCGCGAACGCGCCGGACTGCAGCACGATCAGGGCCAGGATCAGCGTCGGGCTTTCGATGCGCAGCAGCGCCTGACCCAGCAAGGCGAGCGTGGTCGTCCACATCAAAATGGAGCTGACCAGCAGAACCTTGCGGCGGTCGAGCGCGTCGGCGACCGCACCGCCCCACAGCGAGAAGACGATCAGCGGCAGCAGCCCGGCGAAGCTGACCATGCCGACCCACAGGGTGGACCGGGTCAAGGCATAAACCTGCACCGGTACGGCCACCGCCGTGAACTGATAGCCGACGAAGGAGATGCCGTTGCCGATGAACATGCGGCGGAAGGCGGAATGGCGCAGAGGTCTGACGTCGATCGCGTGGCGGCTGAACCATGAGCGTTTCGGCTCGACCGCCGTCACGGTGCCAGCCTTTCCACGATCCACTGCCCGGCCTCGTACCGGTAGCGCAGTCGATCATGCAACCGGCTGGGCCGGCCCTGCCAGAACTCCACGCTGTCCGGCCGCAGGAGAAAGCCGCCCCAGCCCGGCGGGGGCGGCACCGGTCCGCCCTCCGGGTACCGCGCGGCGATCTGGCTCCACGCCGCGTCCAGGACCTCGCGGCCGGGTATCACCGTCGACTGTGGACTGGCCCAGGCCCCGAGCTGGGAACCGCGCGGCCGGGTGGCGAAGTAGGCCTCGGTGACCGCCCGCTCGACCGGCGCGATCGGCCCGCAGACCACGACCTGCCGATGCATCGGGTACCAGGGGAAGACGGCCGACGCGTACGGGTTGGCCAGCGCCTCGGCACCTTTTCGCGAGGAGTAGTTGGTGAAGAACGTGAAGCCGTCCGCGTCGAAGCCCTTGAGCAGCACGGTGCGGGCGCTCGGCCGGCCGCGCGTGTCGGCGGTGGCGACGATCATGGCGTTGGGTTCAGGCAGGCCGCCCGCCTCTGGGAACCAGCGGGCGAACTGGCCGGTCCAGTCGGGCGCGAGGTCCTCCTCGGAGAGCGCTCCCGCGTACTCCGTCCGCATGTTGGGAAGACCGGAAAAAGCGTCTGATGTGCCGTGCTTCACGTTCACATCCTTCCTCCACCAATGACCGATGCGTGAAGATGTGTCACGCACGACACATCTGAGAGCTCGTTCGGTCGCCAAGCGCAACACGCGCGGGTGAAGATGTCTGGGAGAAACCAGCCGGTAACAAACGGGAGATGCGATGTCCGACTTCAAACCTGGCCTCGAGGGCGTGATCGCCTTCGAGTCCGAGATCGCCGAGCCTGACAAGGAAGGCGGCGCGCTGCGATACCGCGGCGTCGACATCGAGGACCTGATCGGGCAGGTCTCCTTCGGCAACGTGTGGGCGCTGCTGGTCGACGGCCGGTTCGGACCGGGGCTTCCGCCGGCCGAGCCGTTCCCGGTACCCGTGCACTCCGGCGACATCCGCGTCGACGTGCAGTCGGCCGTGGCGATGCTCGCGCCGTACTGGGGCCTCCGGCAGCTCCTGGACATCGACGACGCCGCAGGCGCGCGAGGACCTCGCCCGGGTGAGCGTCACCGCGCTGTCCTTCGTCGCGCAGTCCGCCCGCGGCCTCGGCCTGCCCGCCGTGCCGCAGAAGGAGATCGACAAGGCGCAGACCATCGTCGAGCGGTTCATGAAGCGCTGGCGGGGCGAGCCCGACCCGCGCCACGTCAAGGCCGTCGACGCCTACTTCATCTCCGCCGCCGAGCACGGCATGAACGCCTCCACCTTCACCGCCCGCGTGGTCGCCTCGACCGGCGCCGACGCCGCGGCCTGCATCTCCTCCGGCATCGGCGCGCTGTCCGGCCCGCTGCACGGCGGCGCGCCGTCGCGCGTGCTGGGCATGATCGAGGCGGTCGAGAAGACCGGCGACGCCGAAGGCTACGTCAAGGGCGTGCTCGACCGCGGCGAGCGGCTGATGGGCTTCGGCCACCGCGTCTACCGCGCCGAGGACCCCCGCGCCCGCGTGCTCCGCCGCACCGCCAAGGAGCTGGCCGCGCCCCGCTTCGAGGTCGCCGAGGCGCTGGAGAAGGCCGCGCTGCAGGAACTGCACGCCCGCCGCCCCGATCGGGTACTGGCGACCAACGTCGAGTTCTGGTCGGCCGTGGTGCTCGACTTCGCCGAGGTGCCGGCGCACATGTTCACCTCGATGTTCACCTGCGCCCGGGTCGCCGGCTGGAGCGCGCACATCCTCGAGCAGAAGGAGCTCGACCGGCTCGTCCGGCCGTCGGCCACCTACGTCGGACCGGCGCCGCGCAAGCCCGAGGACGTCGAGGGCTGGGACATCATCCCGCACGGGGCGTGAGTTTCTTCGCCCGGTCCTGCCGCCCCCTTGGGCAGGACCGTGGCGCCCACGCGGCTGCGGGAGCCCGGCCGACGGGATGGCAGGATCGACGGCATGCCCGACATTCGCATCCCCGACGAGCTGAAGCCCGCTGACGGCCGGTTCGGCTGCGGACCGAGCAAGGTCCGTCCGGAGGCCGTCGAGCGCGCTCGCCGCCATCTCGCGCACCGCTGCCTCGGCACGTCCCACCGCCAGAAGCCGGTCCGCGACCAGGTCGCCCGCCTGCGCCGCGGGATCGGCCGAGCTGTTCAGCCTGCCCGAGGGCTACGAGGTGGTGCTCGGCAACGGTGGCACGACGGCGTTCTGGGAGTCGGCCGTCTTCGGGCTGATCCGCGACCGGGCTCAGTTCGCCAGCTTCGGCGAGTTCGGCGCGAAGTTCGCCGGGTCGGCCAAGGCGGCGCCGTTCCTCGGCGACCCGACCGTGCATCAAGGCCGAGCCGGGCACCGCGGCGTTCCTGCGCCGCCGAGGCCGGCGTCGACGCCTACTGCACGCCGCACAACGAGACCTCGACCGGCGTGGCCGTGCCGGTCAGGCGGATCGTCGCCGACGACGCCCTGATGCTGCACGACGCCACGTCCGGGGCCGGCGGGCTCGACGTCGACGTCAGCGAGAGCGACGTCTACTACTTCGCGCCGCAGAAGTGCTTCGGCTCCGACGGCGGGCTGTGGATCGCGCTGATGTCGCCGGCCGCGATCGCGCGGGTCACCGAGATCAAGGAGTCCGGGCGGTACATCCCGGCGTTCCTCGACCTGGGCACGGCGGTCGAGAACTCGCGCCTCGAGCAGACCTACAACACGCCCGGCGCTGGCCACCCTCTTCCTGGCCGCCGAGCAGGTCGACTGGATGCTCGCCGGCGGCGGGCTGGCCTTCTGCGACCAAGCGCACGGCGGAGAGCGCCGGCATCCTCTACGGCTGGGCCGAGCGCAGCGACTTCGCCACCCCGTTCGTGGCGGAGCCGGCGCTGCGGTCCAACGTGGTCGGCACCATCGACTTCGCCGACGTCGATCGACGCGACCGACGCTGGCCAAGGTGCTGCGAGCCAACGGCATCGTCGACACCGAGCCGTACCGCAAGCTGGGCCGCAACCAGCTGCGCATCGCGCATGTTCCCGACCATCGACCCGTCGGACGTCGAAGCGCTGACCGCCTCCATCGACTACGTGGTGGAGCGCTTGGCCTAGGAGAATCCCGAGCGCGAATACTCGTCATATTGCCCGGTTCTCTCGGCGCGCCGTGCTTCAGTCCGGTTAGGGTTGGCCGTACTGTGTTGGGACGGCGCCATGAATCGGTGCTGCTGGCGGGTGGGACGGAGGCACGCGATGCGGCCAGTGCGTTTCGTCGCCCTCTCCGAGGACGGCCAAGCGTTTGTGCTCGCCGACGAGGTCGGCCGCCTGCTCGCGCTGCCGATCGACGACCGGGTGCACACCGCGTTGCGCCCGGAGCGTGACAGCAGCGGCGTGGCGATCCAGGTCGCCCCGGCCAGCGACGCCACCCCGTCGCTCGCCCCCCGGGACATCCAGGCCCGCATCCGCTCCGGCGAGTCGGCCGAAGAGGTCGCCCGGGTCGCGGGTGTGCCGGTCGACCGGGTGTTGCGCTATGCCGGCCCGGTGCTGCAGGAGCGGGCCATGCTCGCCCAGCACGCCCGCCGCACCAAGCTGCAAGACCTCGGACAAGGGCGCCACACTCGCCGAGGTCGTCGACGGCCGGCTGAGCCAGCACGGCATCGACACCGAGAAGATCTCCTGGGACGCCTTCCGGCGCGAGGACGGCACCTGGCGGATCATCGCGACCTGGCCGAGCGGCAAGGCGACCGCGCAGGCCGTCTGGGAGCTGGACAAGGCCCGCCAGCTGGTCTCACCGCACGACGACATGGCGCAATACCTGTGCACCGACCGCGGGACGCCGCATGTCCTCGGCCAGGAGCCGCCGGCCGCCGAGCGGCCCGCACCCGCGCGCGGCCAGTCCAGCCGGGGTGACCTGGGCCGCGGCGACCACGGCCGGGGCGACCTGGGCCGCGATATTGGCCGCGATATGCACGTTGGCCGTGACCTCGATCGTGACCTGCGCGCCGACTCCCGCAACGACCTCGGCGGGTCGCACTCGCTGGGCCGGGATTCGGTCCGCCACGGCCACGAGCCGATGCGTCCCGGTTCCCCGGAGACGAGCCGGCGCCCCGGCGGCCGTGGCCTCGGCAACGACCCGATCCGTGCCGGCCGCGACGCGCTCCTCGCCTCGCTCGACCGCCCGCTGGGCAGCGACCGCCGCTCGGCCAACGAGCTGCGCACCGCCGCCGAGCCGACCGAGCCGGTCACGCCGACCGCACCGGCCGGCGACGCCGACCGGGACCGGCCGCGGGCGCGGGGTGCCGCGGCGCTGATCGGCCGTTCGCCCTTCGACGACGACTCTGACCAGGCCAAGGAGATCCCGGCGGTGCCGTCGCTCGCCGTGCTCCGCCCCCGCCGCAATACCGCCTCCGCGGCCGCCGGCGGCGACCAGTCGATCGGCGAGAAGCCCCGCAAGCGCCTGCCGAGCTGGGACGACGTGCTTTTCGGCGGCGCGCCCGCCCGCGAAAGCAGCTGAGCCCTGAACCATCCCCCGCGCGCGGGATAGGTTTGGGTCATGGAGTTTACGAATCTGGGACGCACCGGCCTGGTCGTCAGCCGACTCTGCCTCGGCACGATGAACTTCGGCCCGAAGACGAGCGAAGCCAGACAGCCACGCCATCATGGACCGCGCGCTCGAGCACGGCATCAACTTCTTCGACACGGCCAACGTGTACGGCTGGAAGCTCGGCGAGGGCGTCACCGAGCAGATCGTCGGGCGCTGGTTCGCGCAGGGCGGCGGGCGCCGCGACAAGGTCGTGCTGGCCACGAAGGTCTACGGCAAGATGGCGCGACTGGCCCAACGACAGGGCCTCTCCGCTCGCAGCATCATCCGGGCATGCGACGCCTCGCTGCGGCGGCTGCAGACCGACTACATCGACCTCTACCAGATGCACCACATCGACCGTACGACGCCGTGGGAGGAGATCTGGCAGGCGATGGAGACCCTCGTCGCGCAGGGCAAGGTGCTCTACGTCGGCTCGTCGAACTTCGCCGGCTGGCACATCGCGCAGGCGCAGGAGGCGGCGGCGCGCGGCAACTTCCTCGGCCTCGTGGCCGAGCAGTGCATCTACAACCTGCTGGCTCGTACGGTCGAGCTGGAGGTCCTGCCGGCGGCCCAGCACTACGGCTTCGGCGTCATCCCGTGGTCGCCGCTGCACGGCGGCCTGCTCGGCGGGGCGCTCACCAAGCTCAGGGAGGGCACCGGGTCGCGGACCAACGAAGGACGCGCCGCGGATGACCTCGATGCCCACCGGTCGGCGTCGAGGCGTTCGAGAAGCTGGCGCGCCGAGCTCGGCCACCACCCGGCGGACGTGGCTCTCGGCCTGGCTGCCTCGCGCAGCCGGCGGTGACCGCGCCGATCATCGGACCTCGTACGGTCGAGCAGTTCGACTCCTCGCTCGGCGCGCTGACGGTGAAGCTCGACGAGGCGACGCTCAAGCGGCTCGACGAGCTGTTCCCGCCGGTCGGCAAGGGCGGTCCCGGCCCCGAGGCCTGGGCCTGGTAATCGACGGCGTTTGAGAAGCCGGCGGGGCCCGCCCGGCCGGTTCCTCAGCGCTGCGCGACCGTCTCGTAGCGCGGCTCGGGGCCCAGGTAGCTGCGCACCAGCCGCACGTCGTCGACGGTCCACTGTGGACCCTCGTACGCGGCCAGCGCGGCGAGATCCGCGGCCAGCGCTTCGGGCGCAAGGCGGTCGGCCGGCCGGGCCAGCGTCAGGTGCGCCTTGAACGGCTTGTCGTCGTAGGGCAGTCGGGCCCGCCGGATCGCCCGCTGGGTCGCCGTGGCCAGGTCGCCGAGCGCGGCCACGTCGCCGTGCAACCCGGCCCACACGGTGGTGAACCGGCCCCGTCCGAACTTGCCGCCACCGGCGATCCGCACCTTCAGGCTCGGCTTCGGGGTGGCCATGAGCGCCTTGACCGCCGCCCCGGCGCGCTTGTCGGCGACCTCGCCGAGGAACGCGAGCGTCACGTGCCAGGTGTCCGGCCGGGTGAGCCGCAGCGACCGTCCCGGCGGCTGGGGCTGGCCGAGCGCCAGCCGGCCGGACACCAGCTCGCGCAGGTGCTCGACCGCCTCTTCGGGCGGGTAGGCCGCGACGAACAGCCTCAAAGCTGCCAGTGCCGAGGCTGCGTGCTGTCGTCGCGGAAGGCCAGGCCGGCCGCCTCGAGGAGGCCCTCCACGCGGATGCGCTCCAGATCGAGGTCCATCCCGGTCAATTCGCCGAGGTGCTGCTCGATGCCGAGCTGGCCGCAGGCCACACCGAGCCGGTCGTCGTATGCGCGCTGCACGGCGGTGAACCACACCCGTGAGCGCATGGCGATGCTCAGCCGCTGCCGGTTGAGCCGCCGCAGGTCGGCCGCGACCTGCTGGATCGGCGGGCTGGTCGGCTCGCTGTGCTCGAGCTTGCGCTCGACCCGCAGGGACATGGCGATGCGGGCCAGCCGCCACCGCTCGCCAAGTCGGCCGCCCAGCAGTCTCACGCCGATGCGATGGGTGAGCCGGCCCACCGTTCGACGCACCACCCGCCAGGCCCGGCCGATCGTCTCGTCGAACGTGATGATCAGTAGGCCGAGGGCGCAGGGGATAGCGGCCACCCCGACGAAGGCGGCGATAACAAGGAGGGCGTGTAGGAACGCCACATCCTGAGGCTATGCCTGCCGCGACGACGATCGCCAGGGATAATCCGGAATCCGCCTCCACAGGTGGCACGGTTACTGACTGGCGATCACCAGAAGCTCGCGGAGCTCGGCGATCGCGGCAAGATCGCCGCGGACGGTGACCGTGTCGCCACCACGGTTCCACAGCCAGCGCAGCACCTCGCCGGTCGGCCCGCTGACCACGGCGTCATGAACGCGTTGGGCGATCCAGGGGACCGCCTCCCCGAACGCGGTGGTCACGGCCACCTCGCTCGGCCCGGTCTCGATCAGCCACTCGGCGCCCCGCACGTGCACGCCGACGTTATGGCCGGACGACTTCGCCAGCGTGGCCTCGAACTCCTCGGTCCACGCGTCCACCCCGTAGGACAGGAAGATCTGCAACAGCTCGTCGATCCCGTCGACGGCGACATCTTCGGGAATCGGCGCGACCGGCTCACCGAGTGCGAGCTCCGCGTCGACGCGATGGATCAGCGTCTCCTGCGCCATCCGCCGGATCCAGAACCGCACCGTCTGATCGGGCCCGTACCAGGTCATGGCCTTGTCGGCGGGCGAGTGCGCGGCGAACTGGGCCACGAGCGCCGCGTGCGCCCGCTCGAGCAGGGCGATCGGCTCCTCGCCGGAGAAGTCCGGCGGCCACGGCTCCGGCCATTCACCGAGGCGGATCGCCTCGACCTTGTGCAGGTAGACCTGGGCCACGTGCCGGACCAGGTCGGTCACGGTCCACCCTGGACAGCTCGGCACCGGCGCGGTGAGGTCGCGGGCGGCCACGTCGCGCAGCCGTGCATAGTTCTGGGCGAATTGGTCGAGCAGGCGGGCGTTGTCCATGCCTCGCACTCAACCACACGGCTCAGGGTGGGGCTGCGCCGCAGGCGCAGGTCGGGAGGGCAGCGGCCCAGACAGTTTCAGGCCGCTGGTTCAGGCGGCCGGCTCGGTCGTCGGGCGCAGCCGCGGGACGCGCAGCTCCACGGCCGGCTCGTCATCGCGCGCCGGCTCGAACACGTGCAGGTGCGGCCGCGGGCGCAGGTGCACGGTGACCTGGCCACCGGCCTTGCGCAGCTGCATGATCACCACCGTCAGCGCGGCCAGCAGCGAGACGGTGCCACCGATCCAGATGCCCGAGCGCGGTCCGTAGCCGGCCGAGAGCCAGCCGATGAGCAGCGCCCCGATCGGCGTCGTACCGAGGAAGACCAGCACATACAGCGCCATCACCCGGCCCCGGAACTCCGCGTCGGTGCCGAGCTGCACCCGCTGGTTGGCCGCCTGGGCGAAGAAGATCATGAAGAAGCCGGTCGGCAGCAGCAGGATCATCGCGACCACGAACGACGGCGCGAACCCGATGATCAGCTCGAACATGCCGAAGAGCATGGCCGAGGTCAGCACCAGATAGATCGACGGGCGCGACCGGCGCCGGGACGCCGAGAGCGCGCCGAGCAGGGCGCCTATCGCGAGCGAGGTCGAGAGCAGCCCGAAGTATCGCGCGTCGACGTGGAACGTGCTCTTCGCGAGCACGGGCAGGGTCAGCTGGAAGTTGAAGCCGAAGAGCCCGACGACGAGCACCAGCCCGATCGTCTGGGCGAGGTCGGCGCGGCGCCACACGTAGCGCAGGCCGTCGGCGATCCGCGCCTCGCGCGCCGGGATGGCGACCAGGTCGGGGCGGATGAGTTCGGCCGGGTTCATCAGGCTGAGGAACACCAGCGGCGCCGTGCACATCGCGGCGGTGATCAGGAAGACCGGTCCGGTGTCGACGAGGTCGATCAGGAGGCCGGCGACCGCCGGGCCGATGAGGCGCGCGCTGTTGAACGTCGCGGACGACAGCGACAACGCGTTGGGCAGCAGGTCACCGCCGACCAACTCGGAGATGAAGGCCTGGCGGGCGGGCGTCTCGATCGCCTGGATCACGCCGTACAGCGCGGCGGTGATGAAGATGAACCACAAGGTCACCGCGCCGGACACGACGAGGACGCCCAGCCCGCCGGCGACGACCGCCGACCCGACATTGGAGATGAGCAGGAGCCTGCGCTTGTCGTAGCGGTCGGCGAGCTGCCCCCCGTACAGCGAAAGGAGCAGGACGGGCAGGAACTGGAGCGCGGTCACCACGCCCAGCGCCTTGGGCGAGTTGTGCGAAAGCTGCAGGACGAGCCAGTCCTGCGCGGTGAACAGCATCCAGGTGCCAATGAGTTTGATCAACTGACCGGTTGCGAACAACCGGTAGTTCCTGACCCGTAGTGACCCGAATGTCGACCGCAAAACGCGTCTTCCTCTTAGGTTTCCTCTTAGAATTCCTTGCCGAGCCGGCCGAGAATGTCCGCGGCACGTTTCAGGGTGTCGCGCTCGTCGGTGGTGAGTGTGGACAGCCGCCGGGCCAGCCACTCGTCGCGAGCCCGCTTGGTCTCCGCCACGACCGCCCGGCCCGACTCGGTGGCGGACAGGATCACCTGCCGGCCGTCGGTGGGGTGCGACGAGCGCTGCACGAGCCCGCGGTCCTCCAGCTTGGCCACGATCCTGGTCAGCGTCGGCGGCTGGATCCGCTCGACCTCGGCCAACTCCCGATGGCTGAGCGCGCCGGCCAGCTCGAGGCTGGTCAGGGCCGAGAGCTGGGTGATCGTCAGGTCACCCATCGGCCGCGCCTGGCGCAGCCGGCGATTGAACCGGGTGATCGCGTCGCGCAGCGCCGCGGCGAGCTGCGCATGCGAGATCCGAGCTGTCCGCGTTGCCATATTGTTAGCTTACCTAATGAGCATGGCTAACGATAAGTGAGCGCCGTCACCTGCGCTATCCTCACTCGCGTGAGTGACCCAGTGGCTCGCCCGACGCCCAAGCCGCTCGACCCGCCGATGGTGCCGTTCGCGATCGGCGGCATGGTGTTGTGGCTGATCGCCGCGCTGATCCTGCTGCCCTACCGCGACCGCCTCGAGGCCGCGGGGCACGGGTCCTGGCTGGGAATCTGCGTCGCCGGCGTGATCTGGGGCGTGCCGGGCCTCGCCGCCATGCTGGTCCACGATCGCAATCGCCGCCGGCGCCGCGCGCGGGCCGCGTCCGATTCGTTCAAGACAGAGCCGTAGGCATCCGCTTACGGTTATCGACATGGCACCGAAACTCAACGCAATCGGCATCATCGTTGCCGACATGGGCAAGTCACTCGCGTTCTACCGGCGGCTGGGCCTGGACATCCCGGCCGGCGCCGACAGCGAGCCGCACGTCTCCGTGCCGCTCGGCGGCGGCATCAACCTCCTGTTCGACACCACCGAGACCATCCGGTCGTTCGACGCCGAGTGGACCCCGCCGCAGGGCGGCAACGCGTTCGGCATCGGGTTCGAGTGCGCCGATCCGGCCGAGGTCGACCGCGTGTTCGCCGACGTCACCGGGGCGGGCTACTCCTCACACCGGGAGCCGTGGGACGCATTCTGGGGCCAGCGCTATGCGACGGTCGTCGATCCGGACGGCAACCACGTCGACCTGTACGCGGCGCTGCCTTCCTCTGGCTGATGACTCGGGTCCGTCGAGGGCACGACCGTTGCTCCCGCCAGGAATCCCGGCGTCCGCGTTCCCAAGCCCACGTCGGGTTGGCCACCGTTCCGGGGAAGTAGTGGCCTCAGCCGGGGCCGGAGGCCACTACTTCGGGGAAGTTGTGGCCTCCCGGGCCGTCGTGGCCATTGTTTCCCCGAAGTTGTGGCCTCCTGGGCTGGCTGAGGCCACTACTTCGGGGATGTAGTGGCCTGGTGGTGCGATCTTGGCGGCGAGCCGGAAGCGAGCAGCTCACCCAACGGGACGCCGGTCAGGGCCTTCACCTCACGGGAGAGGTGGGCCTGGTCCGCGTAGCCGGCCGAGGCGGCCGCGCTGCCGAACGGCGCTCCACCGCGAGCCAGGTCGAGCGCCCGCCCCAGGCGGAGGATGCGGGACAGCGTCTTCGGGCCGTACCCGAAAAGGAAGAGGCTGCGGCGATGGAGCTGGCGCTCGCTGAACGCCACGTCACCAGCCAGCGCGGCGACCGGGCTGCCGGCGCGCAAGCGGTTGACCAGCCAGCGGACCCACGGCTCGGCCGGCGCGACGCCGAGTTCGCCGGACAACGTCCCGGCGCGGTCCGGCGCCTCCCAGATGCGCTCGGACAGGCGGCGCACGTCGGCCGCGGGCCACAACGCATCGAGAGGGACGTGCTGGTTGCGCAGCTCGAGCGCCGGGACGCCCAGAAGATCAGGCGCTGTGCCGGGAGCGAAGCGCACCGCGGCGAACTCGGTGCCGTCCGGGCTGGTGACCAGGTGCGCCTCGGTGTCCGGACCGGCGACGAAGAGCTCGCCGTCGGCCCAGATCACGTCCATGCAGCCGTCGGGAAGGATGCGCGTCGGACCGGCGGCGTCGCGGACCACGCGGGTCCACACGACGGCGCCGTCGGGCCGGGGCGGGCGCTCCCGGTACATGACCGGTCAGCCGTGCCCGTACGGCTCGGCCGGCTCGCTCGCGTCGACCGAGCCCTCGTTGCGGCTGACCTCGACCGCCTCGACCTCGCTGTCGTCGTAAACGGTGGGCAGCTCCTCGACCGGGCCGTTGACCTGCTCGACCAGCACCTCGGAGTGCGCGCCGCAGCCGTGGTCGACGGTTACCACCTGGCCGTCGTCGGGAGCGTACTCGTTGCCGCAGACACCGAACGCCTGCCGCATCGAGCCGGCGAGGTGCAGATAGAACCCGCATGACCCGCAGCGGGCCGAGACCGGCGCGGCGACCGCGATGGGTGCGTTGGGGCCGTGCTCCCCGTCGTACCAGCGTTGGGCGGCGTCGAGGCGACCGTCGCGCGACAGCACCCGGACCCGGCCGAGGCCGAGCTCCCAGGCGACCTCTTCGACGCCCGGGTCGTCGGACAGGACATAGCCCGGAGCCAGCCGGTCGTCGTCGGGGGCGGTCGGCAGCAGGTCGCCGACGCCCAGGTCACCCGGCTTGAGCCGGTCCTGCCACGGTATCCACTCCGGGGCCAGCAGCGCGTCCGAGCCGGGCAGCAGCGCGCTGTCGCAGATCGTGACGTGCTTGCTGCGCGACACGCGCGTCACCGTGACGGCCCACCGCCAGCCACGGTAGCCGGGCAGCCGGCAGTCGAAGAAGTGCGTGACCAACCTCTCACCTTCGGCAACCACGCCGAGATGGGCGCCGATGTGTTCCGGCTCGACCACGTCGAGGCCCTGCAGCGCCACGTCAATGGCGTCGGCGCAGACCTGGTCGGGTCGGGTGGCCCGCGCCGATGCCCGTGGCGCTTGCGCGGTGGTAGGTCTCGTCACGCTGTCCATTGTTCCTCATCCCGCGTGAGGATTGGCAGCCTGTACCGGGCGAGCCCACATCTTGTCGCACCGATGGTTCAGGATGGTGTGCATGTCCCTGTTGCGAGCGCTCGGCCGGTCGGCGGGCACCACCGTGCGCGCGGCGCGCGGGGTGACCATCGGCGGCGTTCGCGCCGGGCGGTTCGTGAGCCGCAGCATGGCCAGCGCCAGGCACAAGGGCGGCGGCGGCGAGGCCGGCATGCTTCGCCTGCTCGACCTGCATGCCGCGTCCTGCGCCGGCGACACCCTGGTCGCCCTGGGCCTGGCCGGGACCATCTTCTTTTCGGTGCCGGCCGGTGAGGCACGCAGTCGCGTCGCGCTCTACCTGCTGGTCACCATGCTTCCGTTCGTGCTGCTCGCGCCGGTCGTCGGCCCGATCTTGGACCATTTCCGGCACGGCCGGCGCTACGCCCTGGC
Organism: uncultured Actinomycetota bacterium; assembly: GCA_963816625.1. Classification (GTDB taxonomy): domain Bacteria; phylum Actinomycetota; class Actinomycetes; order Mycobacteriales; family Micromonosporaceae; genus Dactylosporangium. The sequence goes on from CAWFLC010000001.1 coordinate 825,098, forward strand.
CGTGACCATGCTCGGTCGGGCCTTTCTGGCCTACATGATCTCCGAGCACCTGACCGGGTTCGCGCTGTTCCCGTTGGCGTTCGGGCAGCTCGTGCTGTCCCGGGCCTATGGTGTCGCGCGCAGCGCCGCCGTCCCGAGACTTCTCCCGCCCGGGCTCGGCCTGTCCGAGGCGGGCGCGCGCGCGTCGCTGTATGGCACGTTCGCCGGTCTGCTGGTGCTCCCGATCGGGCTGCTGGCCACCGCGGCCGGGCCGGAGTGGCCGCTTGCGGATTTCGATGATCGCATTCCTCTACGGCATGGTGACCGCGCTCCGGCTGCCCGCGCGGGCCGACTCCGACCCGCCGGAGGAGGTGCCACGGCCACTGCAACGACGCGGGCACAAGACCGCGCGGGCGCTGTCCGGCCGGCTCGTGGTGTCGACGTTGCTGGGCTCCTCGACGCTGCGCGCGCTTTTCGGCTTCCTGACGCTTTACCTCGCGTTCGCGATCAAGGAGCGCAAGGTTCCGGTCACGGTCTGGCACTGGCGGTTGTCCGAGCAGCTCGCCACGGTCACGCTGGTCGGCGCGCTGGGCGTCGGCACGCTGCTGGCCACCGCCGTCGGCACTCGGTTTCGAATCCATCGACCGACCCTGTTGCAGGGCCTCGCCATCGGGATCACCGCAGTGTCGGCGATCTTCGCGGCGGCCAGCGGCTCGCTGCCCGGCGTCGCCATCCTCTGCCTGGTCGCGTCCGTGGCCAGCGGCCTCAGCAAGCTGGCCAACGACGCGGTGATCCAGGAGCGGATCGGCGAGCAGGTCAAGGCGAGCGCGTTCGCCCACTCCGAGACGCTGCTGATGACCGCCTGGGTGGTCGGCGGAGCGGTCGGTCTGATCCCCTTCACCGGCCGCTGGGGCCTGATCGTGGCCGCCGCGTTCATGGCGCTCGGTGCGGCGCGGGCCACCTACGCGGCGTTCGAGCTGCGCAAGGAGCGGTTGACCGGCGAGGTCTCCAACGCGGAGGACACCACGGTGGTCGCCGCCGCACCCGACGCTACGACCCAGCCGCGGCCGACCGGTGACGCTGCGGCGAGTTGGCCGAGCGCCCCGGATTCGCCCCGGCCCGCCGCAGCGAGCGGCACGACCGGCCCGCCGAGCAGCGTGGACGGACAACCAAGGCCGGGCGGCATGGGCGGACAACCGGCGCCGCCGAGCGGCGCGACCGGCCAGTCCGGGCGGCCGGGCGGCATGAGTGGGCAACCGGGCCCACAGCGGGTGCCGTCGAGTGGTGGGCATGGCGACGCGACGACCGCCCGGATGCCAGCGGGCGATCCGCAGCGCACGATGGCCGGTGGGAAACCGGTGCGGCAGCGCCGGTTCAGCTGGCGCCGGCGGCGCACGGTCGAGACTTCGCACGGTGCCGGCGGCCACGCCGGCCAAGCAGGGCATGGAGCGGCCCAAACGGCCCACGCCGGGGCGCAGTGGCGGCCCGACGCCACCAAGCCGATGCCGGTCGACGTCTCCGCACCGATCTCCCCCGCGCCGGACGACCGGCCGATGGCACCACCTGGCTACACGCTCTACCGCCCGTCCAGCATCGACCCGACCCGCCGCCTCGCCGAGGACGACGACGGGCAGGACGGAGACGGCGGCCGGTGACCGGCCTGCTGGGCTACCGGCGCGTCCTGGTCGTCACCGCCGTCGAAGCCGAACGCGCCGCGGTCCAGACCGGCCTTGGCTCAACCGACCGTGCCGCCATCCCGGGCCGCACCGAGCCGGCCGAGCGCGCGGCCCCGGCTGGGCTCGGACCGGCGCCGGCGGCCGGGGCCGAGCCCGCGGCCCGGGCTGGGCTCGGATCGGCGCCGGCGGCCGGCGTGAGCGTCGAGGTGGTCGGGGTCGGATCGGCACGGGCGGCGGCCGCCACCGCTCGGCTGCTCGCGCGGGCCGAGCACTACGGCCGGCCATTCGACGCGGTGCTGTGTGCCGGGATCGCGGGCGGCTTCGCCGGCCGGGTCGACGTCGGCGGGCTGGCGATCGCGACCGAGTCGATCGCCGCTGACCTGGGCGCGGACTCGCCGGACGGCTTTCTCGGCCTTGACGAACTCGGCTTTGGCACGGCGCGGCTGACCGCTGACCCGACGCTCGTCCAGCGGCTCGGCTCGGCCCTGCCCGGCGCGGTGCTTGGACCGATACTGACCGTTTCGACGGTGACCGGCACGGCCGACGGCACACGCGCCATCCGCCGGCGCCACCCGGACGCCGTTGCCGAGGCGATGGAGGGCTTCGGAGTGGCATCCGCCGCCAGCCTGTGGTCGCCGCCCGCCGCCAACCCGCCGCTCGCGCTGATTCATGATCCGGTAAACTTTCGGGCGTTCCGGCGCCTAAAAGTCTTCCGCATCATGCATGCGGCGCGGCCGCAGCGGGTCGTGTTTGGTGAGGTGCGGGCGATCTCCAACCTTGTCGGGCCTCGGGACCGGGCGGCCTGGCGGGTCGCACCGGCGCTCGAGGCGTTACAGGCCGCGTTCCGCCGGCTGGCCGGGGTTACGTTGGAGCGGTGACGCTCTCGCTGGCCATCTCGCCGTGCCCCAACGACACGTTCGTCTTCCACGCCCTCGTGCACGGACTCGTGCCGGGCGCGCCGCCGGTCGAGGTGACCTACGCCGACGTCGACGTCACCAACTACGCCGCCGAAGCGGGCGCGTTCGACCTGGTCAAGGTGAGCTACGCGGCGCTGCCGTGGCTGCTCGACCAGTACGAGTTGTTGCCGTGCGGCGGTGCGCTCGGGCGCGGCTGCGGGCCGCTCGTGCTGGTGCGGGACGAGGGCGTCACCTCGCTCGCGGGCAAGACGGTGGCGGTGCCGGGCGAGCGCACCACGGCGTACCTGCTGATGCGCCTGTGGTCGGCCGCCGAGCCGCCGGCGCAGGTGGAGATCGTCCCGTTCGCCGAGATCATGCCGGCAGTGGCGGCCGGCCGCTTCGACGCCGGCCTGGTGATCCACGAGGCGCGATTCACCTACCCGCGGCATGGGCTGCGCGCGCTCGCCGACCTCGGCGAATGGTGGGAGGGCGACACCGGGCTGCCGATCCCGCTCGGTGCGATCCTCGCGCACCGCGAGCGGGTCGACGCGGCGGCGGCGACCGAGTGGGTCCGGGCGTCGGTGCGGCGCGCCTGGGCCGAGCCGGATCTGAGCCGGTCATACGTGCTCGAGCACGCCCAGGAGATGGAGCTCGACGTGGTCAGGCAGCACATCGAGCTCTACGTCAACGACTTCACCGACTCGCTCGGCGACGAAGGTCACGCGGCGATCGAGACACTCCTGAGCCGCGCCGCCAAAGAGGGCCTGGTGCCACCGCTGCCCTAGCGGGTCCCGACCTCGAGTTCGCGCGCGACCGCGTGCACGACCTCCGCGACCGTCTTCGACGTGCGCTTGTCGGGGAAGCGGCCGCGGCGTAGATCGGGCTGGATCTTCACCTCGAGCACCTTGATCATGTCCTCGATCAACCCGTGCAGCTCCTCCGGGGGCCGGCGCCGGGCCTCGGCCTGCGCGGCCACCACCGACTGCGGCGCCTCCAGCAGCTTCACCTGCAGCGCCTGGCTGCCCTTGCGGCTCTCGACGACCCCGAACTCCACCCGCTGACCGGTCTTCAGATCACCCGTGCCGGACGGCAGTGCCGCCTTGTGCACGAAGACATCCCCACCGTCGTCGCTGGTGAGGAACCCGAAACCCTTCTCGGTGTCGTACCACTTCACTTTGCCCGTTGGCACCGCTGCCTCTGCTCCCCAGTTCACACGTCCCGGACCAGAATGCCGGACGCACCCCTCATCCAGGCTAGCCATCGGCGTGCGCGCGGCCAACCGAGATCAGCCCGTGGTGCCGCCGAGCACATCATCGAGCCAGGCGGGGAAACCGCGCAGATCCTCGAGTACCACCTCGGCCCCGGCCGTAAGCAGTTGTTCCCGGGAACAGGGCCCGGTAACCACGCCGACGGGGTGGACCTTTGCCACCAGACCGGCCCGCATGTCTGCCATATGGTCACCCACCATGGCGGACGCGCCGACCGCGGTCAGCACGGCGCCTTTCTCCTCCGCGAAGACATTCCCGTACACCTCGTCGACGTCGAGGCCCGCGTGACTCAGGTGCAGTTCGGCGAGACGCCCCAGCTTCGAGGTGATCACGACGATTCGGCCGCCTCTTCCGCGTACGGCCGAAATGGCGGCGCTCGCACCGGGAAGCGGGACGGACGGCGCAACGGCGTAGTCCGGATAGAGGCTCCGGTAGAGCGTGACCGCGCCGTCGACATCGGCCGCCGGAAACCATTCGGCGATCTCTTGTCGCAGCGGCGGCCCGAGCCGGCTCACCACCAGCTCCACGTCGATCGGCACCCCGGTTCGGGCGGTGAGCTCGCGAAACGCCGCCGCGATCCCGGCCCGCGTGTCGAGCAGCGTCATATCGAGGTCAAAGCCGATGACAAGAGGCACGAACGAGATCTTAAAAGCCGCGCTGCGTGTGGCCTTTCGTCAGGGTGGGGCTGCGCCGGAGGCGCAGGTCGGGAGGGCAGAAGCTCAGCTCGACGCACGTTTCCCAGGGTGGCCGGATAGCGTATGGGGTCAGTATGGCCTCGACGTTCGCCGATCATCTGCGCGCCCTGCCCCAAGAGGGGCTGATGGCGCTGATCAGGCTGCGCCCCGATCTGGTCGTGCCGCCACCGGCGGACTTCTCCGCGCTGGCGCATCGCGCGCAGTCGCGGCTGTCGGTAGCGCGCGCGATCGACGGGCTCGACCGGTTTGCGCTGGAGGTCCTCGACGCGCTGCGCTACACGCGCGACGGCGGCGTGACCTCGATCGAAGCGGTACTCACGCTGACCGCGCAGGGCGGCGTCGAGGCGGCCCGGGTGCGCTCGAGCATCGACCACCTCCGCGCGCTGAACGTGGTCTTCGGCACCGACCAGGCCCTGCGCGTCGTCGGCGCGGTCGACGAGACCTGTTCGCCCTATCCGGCCGGGCTGGGCCGGCCGGCGGCGGAGCTCAACGCCTCCGCCGCCGAGCTGGTCGCCGATCCTGCCCGCCTGCGCCGCACGCTGCTCGCCGCGTCGCCGGCCGCTCGCGCCGTGCTGGACCGGCTCGCCGCCGGGCCGCCGATCGGGCCGTCGCCCCGTCCAGCCTCGCGCGCGACGCCGACACCCCGGTGCGGTGGCTGGTCGACGCGCATCTGCTGGCCGCGGTCGCCGACGACGCGGTCGAGCTGCCCGAGGAGGTCGGCCTGCTGCTGCGCCGCGACACCGGTCCGCTGGGCACATTGCACCCCGATCCGCCGGAGCTCACCGGTACGCCGCGCGAGCCGGCCGCGATCGACCGCGCCGGCGCCGGCCAGGTGCTCGATGTGGTCCGCACCGCCGAGGCGCTCCTGGAGACGGTCTCCGCAGACTCGCCGTCCGTGCTGCGTTCCGGTGGTTTGGGCGTACGGGAACTGCGCCGCATCGCCAAGACGGTCGGGGTCGACGAGTCGACCGCCGGGATCCTGGTGGAGGTCGTGGCCGCGGCCGGCCTGCTCGGCGAGGAGTCGGTAGGCGCGCACGGCGACGGGCATTTCCTGCCGACCGTGCTGTACGACACGTGGCGCGCGACCGGCATCGCCGCGCGCTGGCGCCAGCTCGCCCTGGCCTGGCTGGCGATGACGCGCATGCCCGCGCTGCTCGGCCAGCGGGACGACCGCGACCGGCTGATCAACGCGCTCGCACCGGAGGCGACCAGGCCGGCCGCGCCGAGCCAGCGGCGGGCCGCACTCCAGGTGCTCGTCGGGCTGCCGCCGGGTTCGGCGCCGTCCGCCGCCGACGTCTTCGAGACGCTGTCCTGGCGGGCTCCCCGCCGTACCGTGCGCAACGGCGCGACCGGCGGCAACGCGTTCGAGGCCGCGCTCGCCGAGGCGGCCCTGCTCGGCATCACCGGCTCGGGTGGACTGACCTCGTTCGGGCGGCGGCTGCTCGAGGAGGCTATCGCCGACGATCTCGACGAGGAGGACCCGCTCGGCGTGCGCGGTAGCGACGCCGCCGCGCGGTCGGCCGCGGTCGGCGCACTGGATGCGCTGCTGCCCAGCCCGGTCGACCACGTGCTCCTGCAGAACGACCTCACCATGGTGGTGCCCGGACCGCCGGAGCCGCTGCTGGCCGCCGAGCTCGAGTTGATCGGGGTGGGCGAGTCGGCGAGTGTGTTCCGGGTCACCGCCGACTCGGTGCGCCGCAGCCTCGACGCGGGCTACTCGGCGGCCGACCTGCACGCGCTGTTCGCGCAGCGCTCGCGTACGCCGGTGCCGCAGACCCTCACCTACCTCATCGACGACGTCGCGCGCCGCCACGGCGGCCTGCGGGTCGGCTCGGCCAACTCATACGTGCGCAGCGACGACGAGGCGACGATCGCCGAGGTCCTGGCCGATCGCCGGCTGGCCGCGGCCGGTCTGCGCCGGCTCGCGCCGACCGTGCTGGCGAGCCGGCTGGCTCCCACGCGACTGCTCGAGATGCTCCGGGACGCGGGCTTTCCGCCGGTACAGGAGGATGCCACCGGGGCCGCGGTCCTGTCCCGGCCCAAGGCCCGGCGGGCGCCACCCCGGCACTCGTTCGCCTACCGGCGGCTCGACGACCCGATGGCCGCGCTCCGCCTCACCACGCCGCGCCTGGCCGCGATCATCGAGCAGATGCGCCACGGCGACGCCGCGCTCCGGGCCGCCCGCCGGGCCCCGGTGACGGTACGGCCGGCCGGCGGCGTCAACGGCGCCACGCACACCCGTGCGCTGGAGACGCTGCAACAGGCATTGCGCGAGCGGTCGCGGGTCTGGGTCGGCTACGTCGACGCGCACGGCGCGGCCGCCTCCCGACTGGTGCGCCCGGTGTCCATGGGCTCCGGCTACCTGCGCGCCGAGGATGAGCGCACCGAAATGCTGCACACCTTCGCCCTGCACAGGATCACCGCGGCGGTACTTGAAGACGACGCGCTGGAGTAGCTACTTCGCCCGGACGGTAGCCAGGATCGAGATGACGAGAAGCGCGACCGCGAGACTGCCGGCGGTCTCGCCGACGGCGTCGGTGAACGGACTGTCCAGCACCAGCCACGACACCACGAACCACAGGAGCGCCAGCAGCAGGGTGACGGCCACGGCGACCGCGGCCTTCGGCGTCATGGCTGTGGACTCTTTGTCGTCCAGGCGCTGGTTCATTGGCCAAAGGGTACGGATCGACGGCGCCGAGCGCATCGATGATCGCCCCTAGGTACCGGGGCGGCGGCCGAAGAGCTTCACGGTCGTGCCGTAGCCGATCGTCGTCCACATCGTCTTCGCGTCGTTGTGCAGGAGGTTGACGCAGCCGTGTGAACCGATGGCGGTGTTGTGGATGTACGTCGTGGTCGCGTGGAATCCATCGCCGCGGGTGATGTGCTGCCAGTACGGCAGCCACACCTCGTACGGGGTGGACCACGCCTTGAGACTGCGATCGTCGATCTTGAAGGTGCCGGACGGGGTGGCGTAGCCGGCCTTGCCGGTGCGCACCACGGTCGGGCCGAAGACCACCGCGCCGTTCTTGACCACCCACACCGTCTGCAGGGTCAGGTCGACGCAGGCGGTGGTGCCGCTGCCGGCGTTGCACTTGGCGCGCTCGGCCGGCGTCAGGCTACCGGCGATGCGCCGGGCGACGTCGGCCGTGGTCCGGCCGGCCTGCCCGTTGGCCGGGCTGATGCCGAAGCGGCTCTGGAACTTCTTGATCGTGGCGCAGTCCGCCGGTGACTGCCGGCCGTCGACGGTGACCGGCCCGTACGACCTGATCTGCGCCAGGAACTGCTCGACCGGCAGTTGCTTGTCCCCCTGCTTGCAGGCCGTCGGGGCCTTGCTCGGCGCTTTGGTCGGGGTCTTCGCCGCGCCCGTCGGCGGGGCCGGTTGACTGGGCGTGACGGCGGGCGGGTTGGTGGTCGGCCCGGGCGACGCGCTCGCCCCCGATGCATCCACCGTCGCGGCCTGCGCGTCGAGCTCGTAAGCGACGACATCGCTGCGTGACGGCCCGAACGCGCTCGCCCCGGCTCCTACGGCGACAACCGCAGCGACAACGCTGAGCGCTATCGCGACCCGAGGAGTGGTGACACGCATGATCGAGTACCTCCCCGTGGCCGTCATGAACAAAGACGTCCGCCAAGGGTACGAAGGTTGCAGTGTCTCACCATGTGAGAATGTCAGAGGTGCGTGCGACACTAGCTCTCGTGCCTGAAGGACCGCTGATCGTCCAGTCCGACAAGACGTTGCTGCTGGAAGTCGACCACCCGGACGCCCAAGCCTGCCGCATGGCGATCGCGCCGTTCGCGGAGCTGGAGCGCTCGCCGGAGCACGTCCACACCTACCGGCTCACCCCGCTGGGGCTGTGGAACGCCCGCGCGGCCGGTCACGACGCCGAGGGCGTCGTCGACGCGCTCCTGCGTTTCTCGCGCTACCCGGTGCCGCACGCGCTGCTGGTCGACGTGGCCGAGACGATGGACCGCTACGGGCGGCTGCAACTGGTCAACGACCCCGCGCACGGGCTCGTGCTGCGCGGCCTCGACCGCGCGGTGCTCGTCGAGGTGGCCAAGAGCAAGAAGCTCGCCGGGATGCTCGGCGGCAAGGTCGACGAGGACATGCTCGCGGTGCACCCGTCCGAGCGCGGGCGACTCAAGCAGGCCCTGCTCAAGCTGGGCTGGCCGGCCGAGGATCTGGCCGGCTACGTCAACGGCGAGGCGCACCAGATCGACCTGGCCGAAGAGGGCTGGACGCTGCGCTCCTACCAGCGCGACGCGGTCGAGTCGTTCTGGGCCGGCGGCTCCGGTGTCGTGGTGCTGCCGTGCGGCGCGGGCAAGACCCTGGTCGGCGCGGCGGCCATGGCGGAGGCCAACGCGACCACGCTGATCCTGGTGACCAACACGGTCGCCGGCCGGCAGTGGAAGCGCGAGCTCGTCGCCCGCACCAGCCTCACCGAGGAGGAGATCGGCGAATACTCCGGCGAGCGCAAGGAGATCCGGCCGGTCACCATCGCGACCTATCAGGTGCTCACCACCCGCCGGGGTGGCGTGTTCGCGCACCTCGACCTGTTCGGCGCGCGAGACTGGGGCCTGATCGTCTACGACGAGGTGCACCTGCTTCCCGCGCCGATCTTCCGGTTCACCGCCGACCTGCAGGCGCGCCGCCGCCTCGGGCTGACCGCCACGCTCGTGCGCGAGGACGGCCGCGAGGGCGACGTGTTCTCGCTCATCGGGCCGAAGCGCTATGACGCGCCGTGGAAGGACATCGAGTCGCAGGGCTGGATCGCGCCGGCCGACTGTGTCGAGGTCCGGGTGACGCTGACCGATGCGGAGCGGATGACCTACGCGACCGCCGAGCCCGAGGAGCGCTACCGGGTCGCCGCGACCGCGCGCACCAAACTCCCGGTGGTCAAGGCGCTGGTCGAGCGGCACAAGGGCGACCAGATCCTGGTGATCGGCGGTTACATCGACCAGTTGCACCAGCTTGGCGAGTTCCTCGACGCGCCGATCGTGCAGGGCTCGACCACCAACAAGGAGCGCGAGCGGCTCTTCGACGCGTTCCGCGACGGGAGCCTCAAGACGCTGGTGATCTCCCGCGTCGGCAACTTCTCCATCGACCTACCCGAGGCGGCGATCGCGATCCAGGTGTCCGGCAGCTTCGGCTCCCGCCAGGAGGAGGCGCAGCGGCTCGGCCGGGTGCTTCGGCCCAAGGCCGACAAGCGGCAGGCCCACTTCTACACGGTGGTGGCCCGCGACACGATCGACACCGAATACGCCGCCCACCGGCAGCGGTTCCTCGCCGAGCAGGGCTACGCCTACACGATCACCGACGCGGACGACGTGCTGTCCAGCTAGAGCGGCCGTTCACCCGGTCAGATGCCGTTTTCGACCACGTCGAGGGCCTTGTCGATGTCGGCGGCCAGGTTGACGATCTCGCCGCCCTCTTCCATCCAGGCGAGGATGGACTCGATCATCGCGCCCAGGCAGGCGCCGCACAGTGCCCGGACCCGGAAGTCATCCGGGGCCCGGTCCAGCCGGGCGGCGAGCGCGGCGGCCATGGCGCCGGTGATCGCCATCATGTTCTGCAGGCTCCGGGAGCGGACCGCCGGATTGGTCAGGATCAGCCGGCCGCGCTCCAGACCCTCCTGCAGCTCGCTGCTGTCGAGTCCGCTGAAGACCTCGTTAAACGCCCAGCGGATGGTCGCCGTCGGGCTGAGTCCGGCCGGTGCGGCGACGATCGCCTCGACGATCATGTCGTCGTAGCGGTCCTGGACGACGACGTCTTCCTTGGTCTTGAAGTACCGGAAGAACGTGCTCGGCGAGATCTCCGCCGCCGCCGCGATCTGCTCGACGGTCGTCTCGTCATAACCCTGCTGGGCGAACAGGCGCATCGCATGCTCCTGAATCGCCCAGCGGGTCTTCTGCTTCTTGCGTTCACGCAATCCCGGCGAGCTCATGCTCGGATTCTTCTCCATCGGTGACCGGTTGCGCGACCGGACGGGCCGGCATCAGGGCCGCTACCAGCACCCCGCCGGCGACCGCGACGCCGGCGCAGACCAGCATGACCACGCTCATGCCGTCGACGAAGGCGCCGCTCGCGTTCCGCGCCAGCGCCGCGTCGCCGAGGCGCTGGGCGACGGCCATCGCCCCGGCGATCGAGTCCTTCGCCGCGCTGGCGGCGGAGGCCGGCAGGCCGGTCGTGTCGAGCCGGCTGAGGTACACCGCGGAGAGGATGCTGCCGAGCAATGCGACGCCGAGCGCGCCGCCGACCTGCCGAACGGTCATCGTCAGCGCGGTACCGGAGCCGGCCCGCTCGCGTGGCAGCTCGCCGAGTACCGAGTCCATCGCGGGCGCCATGGCGAAGCCGGTGCCGAATCCGGCCACCGCCAGCCAGGCGGCGATGAAGCCGTACCCGCTGCCGACCTGCGTCGTCGCGGCGATCGCGAGCGCCACACCGGCGAGCAGCAACCCGGTCGCGACCGGCACCTTCGTACCGATCTTGCTGGAGATCCGCTCGCCGAGCGGCGCACCGAAGAACAGGCCGCCGATGAGGGGCAGCAGCCGTACGCCGACGCCGAGCGCGTCATAACCGTGCACCGCCTGCAAGAAGAGCGGGGTGATGAACAGCATGCCGATCAGGAAGAACGAGCAGATCGTGCCGGCGGCCGTACCGAGCGCGAACCGGCGCCGGTGGAACAGGTGCAGGTCGATCATCGGCTCGGCGACCCGCCGCTCGACCAGGATGAACGCGGTGAGCAGGGCGAGGCCGCCGACCAGCGCGGACAGGACGAGCCCATCGGACCAGCCACGGGAGGGAGCCTCGATCACGCCGTACACGAAGATCGTCAGGCCGGCCGTGGACAGCAGCGCGCCGGGGATGTCGAGGCGGGCCGGCGACGGGTCCTTCGACTCCGGTACGAGGAGCGCGACGGCGATCATGGCGATCAGCGCGACGGGCACGTTGACCAGGAAGATCGAGCCCCACCAGTAGTGCTGCAGCAGGATGCCGCCGATGATCGGGCCGAGCGGCAGTCCGATGCCCATGCCCATGGTCAGTACGGCGATCGCCTTGCCGCGCTCCTCCGGCCCGAAGATCACCGGCAGGATCGCGATCGTGATGGGGGTGAGGATGGCCGCGCCGACGCCCATGACCGCGCGCGCCGCGATGAGCTGCTCGGCGTTGCCGGCGAAGACGGCGAGGATCGACGCGCCACCGAAGAGCGCGAGGCCGATGAGGAGCAGGCGCTTGCGGCCGTACCGGTCGCCGAGAACGCCCATCGGGAGCAGCAGGCCGGCGAAGACCAGGACGTATGCGTCGACGATCCACTGCAGTTGATCGGTACTGGCGTTGATCGACGTGGCGAGCGTGGGTAGCGCCACGTTCAGGATGGTGCTGTCGAATCCGACAGTCAGGATGCTGAGCACGATCGCGATCAGCGCCCACCACCGCTTCGCTCCCAAGGCTGACATGACAGTAGCTCCCATCTGCTAGCGCATCTGAAATGAGAGTAGCTGTCACTTGGTGGCGGCTGTCAAGAGTGGCGAGCGCCACAAAGCAGCCCAAGATCGCATCGCAAGGCCACCACTTCCCCCGAAGTAGTGGCCACCCGGCCCCACTGAGGCCACTACTTCCCGGGAGTTGTGGCGTCCGGGGCCGGCGGAGGCCACTACTTCCCGGGAGTTGTGGCGTCCGGGGCCGGCGGAGGGCACTGCTTCCGGGAGTTGTGGCGGCTGAGCCGGGCTTGGGCACACGGACGCCGGGATTTCTGGCGGGAGCAACGGTCGCGCGCCCGGCGGACCCGAGTCAGGAAATGAAAGAAATGCTCACCGAGCCGCGACGAACTCCGCGGCCAGCAGTTCGGCGATCTGCGCGGTGTTCAGGGCCGCGCCCTTGCGCAGGTTGTCGCCGGTGACGAAGAGGTCGAGCGCGCGCGGGTCGTCGATCGAGCGGCGGATCCGGCCGACCCAGGACGGGTCGGTGCCGACCGCGTCGATCGGCATCGGGAACTCGCCGGCGGCCGGGTCGTCGACGAGGATCACGCCGGGCGCGTGCGCGCAGCACCTCGCGGGCGCCGTCGGCGTCGACCTCGGTGCCGAAGACCGCGTGGATCGCGACCGAGTGGCCGGTCACGACCGGCACGCGTACGCAGGTCGCGGACACCTTGAGGTCGGGCAGGCCGAGGATCTTGCGCGACTCGTTGCGCATCTTCAGCTCCTCGGACGACCAGCCGCCGTCGCGCAGCGAGCCGGCCCACGGCACCACGTTGAGCGCGAGCGGTGCCGGGAACGGGCCGAGGTCGTCGCCGACCGCCTGGCGGACGTTGCCGGAGCGCGAGCCGAGGCGTGCGGTCGCCGGCGACCTTGTCGATCTGGTCGAGCAGGGTGTCGACGCCGACCTTGCCGGCGCCGGAGACCGCCTGGTACGAGGCGAGCACCAGCTCGCGCAGGCCGTACTCGCGGTGCAGCGGCGCGACCGCGACGATCATCGCGAGCGTCGTGCAGTTGGCGTTGGCGATGATGCCCTTGGGCCGGTTGCGGACCTGCTCCGGGTTGATCTCCGGTACGACCAGCGGCACGTCGGGGTCCATCCGGAACGCGCCGGAGTTGTCGACCGCGATCGCGCCCGCGCGACGCGGCGATCGGCGCCCACTCGGCCGAGACCTCGTCGGGCACGTCGAACATGGCGACGTCGACGCCGTCGAAGACCTCCGGCGTCAGCGCCTGAACGGTGAGCTCCTCGCCGCGCACGACGATCGTCTTGCCGGCCGAGCGCGCCGACGCGATCAGGCGGATCTCGCCCCAGACGTTCTTGCGCGACGACAGCAGCTCGCACATCACCGTGCCGACGGCGCCCGGTCGCGCCGACGACCGCGAGCGTTCGGCAAGCTGTCCGCACATCGGCCGACCTACCGCCCGGTTCCGCCGTAGACGACGGCCTCCTCGTCGCCGCCGAGCTCGAACGCGTCGTGCACGGCGCGGACCGCGGCGTCGAGGTCGGTGTCGCGGCAGACCACCGAGACCCGGATCTCCGAGGTGGAGATCATCTCGATGTTGACGCCGGCCTCGGCGAGGGCGGCGAAGAACTTCGCCGCGACGCCCGGGTGCGAGCGCATGCCGGCGCCGATCAGCGAGACCTTGCCGATGTGGTCGTCGAAGAGCAGCTGCTTGAAGCCGAGCTGTCGCCTGCACCTTGTCCAGCGCGGCCATCGCGGCCGGGCCGTCGGCCTTCGGCAGCGTGAAGGAGATGTCGGTGCGGCCGGTGCCCTCGGTCGACACGTTCTGCACGATCATGTCGATGTTGGTCTCGGCGGCGGCGACGGTCTCGAAGATCCGGCGCGGCGTCGCCCGGCTCGTCCGGCACGCCGACGATGGTGATCTTCGCCTCGCTGCGGTCGTGCGCGACGCCGGTGATGAGTGCTTGCTCCACGGGAAGGTCCTCCATCGATCCGGTGACCATGGTGCCGGTCTGTGTTCGAGTACGACGAGCGCACGTGGATCGGCAGCGTCGAACCGGCGGGCGTACTCCACGCAGCGCAGCATGCAGCACCTTGGCGCCGCAGGCCGCCAGCTCGAGCATCTCCTCGTAGGTGATCTGCTCGATGTGCCGGGCGTTCGGCACGATCCGCGGGTCGGCGGTGAAGACGCCGTCGACGTCGGTGTAGATCTCGCAGACGTCGGCGCTGCAGCGCGGCGGCCAGCGCGACGGCGGTGGTGTCCGAGCCGCCCCGGCCGAGCGTGGTGATGTCCTTGGTGTCCTGGGCGACGCCCTGGAAGCCGGCGACGATCGCGATCGCGCCCTCGTCGAGCGCGGTGCGCAGCCGGCCGGGCGTGACGTCGATGATCCGGGCGCGGCCGTGCGCCGAGGTGGTGATGCACGCCGGCCTGGCGAGCCGGTGTAGGAGCGGGCCTCGTAGCCGAGGTTGTGGATCGCCATCGCCAGCAGCGCCATCGAGATGCGCTCGCCGGCGGTGAGCAGCATGTCCAGCTCGCGGCCGGGCGGCAGCGGGCTGACCTGGTGAGGCGAGGTCGAGCAGCTCGTCGGTGGTGTCGCCCATCGCGGAGACCACGACGACGACGTCGTTGCCGGCCTTGCGGGCGGCGACGATGCGCTCGGCCACCCGCTTGATGCGCTCGGCGTCGGCGACGGAGGATCCGCCGTACTTCTGCACGACCAGCGCCACGCGGCTGTCGCCCCTTCCTTGGTGTTTCCTCCCCTGGCCCTGGCTGAGCCTACCGGCGGCACGTTTCAGCCGGGAGTGGCGTTCCCATCATCCGGCCAGGCCGAAGGCGCGGGCGGGAGTGGCGCTACCGGGATCCGGCCGGTCGTCAGGTGAGAATGGGCGGGTGCGCACGCGTGATCTTCGGCGAGCGGCGGTCGGCCTGACCGCCGGCGCGGCCGTGTTGACGCTGCTTCCATCGTGCGCCCCCGGACCGGCCGGGGCGACCCCGGCGTCGTCCGCGCCGCCGAGCGCCGCCACCGCCGACCCGCGCGGCCAGCTCGCCGCCCGCGCCGCCGCCGCGAAGGACCGCCGCTACGTGGTCGGCTACGCGTACTCGCAGCCCAAGCTGCCGATCCGGTCCGTACTGGTGACAATCGCGATGGACAACACCTGGCGGGTCGACATCCAGGGCGGCGCCCTCGGCGGCGCGGCCGACGTGTCGATCGCGAGCCGGCCCGAAGGGTTCTACCAGTGCACCTTGAGCGTGTCGGCGATCTGCGTGAAGGTGGCCGACGCCGGCCGGAAGCTGCCGCCGGCGATCGACCCGAAGGCGCAGTACCCGTTCACCAGCTGGCTGGACGTGTTCGTCGACCGGCAGGTGCCCTTGTCCGTGCTGCCCGCCGCGCCGCAGCCCGGCGAGACCGGCAGCTGCTTCTTCGTCGACCCGGCGGTCACGGCCATCGCGCCACCGATCGACACGGGCGTGTTCTGCTTCGCCGCCGACGGCACGCCGACCGCGGCCCGGCTGCCGTGGGGGACGCTGACCATGGCCGGCCAGCCGGCCGCCGCACCGCCGACGGTCGTGTTGCCCGGACCGGTGGTGTCCAACGCGGCGGCGCTGCCGACCTCACCGCCCCCGCCTCCGCCGTCGCCGACCCCGTCGGCGTCCCATTGAATGGCTGCCTATTTGGCCGGCACCCAGGTCATGGCGTAGCGTGATCGCTGACATGTGGCAGACGCTCCTTCTTCGTCGCCGCGACGAGGCCCTCTAGGCCGGCACCTCGTCGCGGAGTTGACGCGCGCCGGTCGATCCCGTGGATTCGACCTCTGAGGAGCTAGCAGCCATGTCTTCCGCCGTCTCCGACCCGATCGCGCGGCAAAATCCGAGCGCGATGCCGATCGATCGCTACACGCCTTACCGCGAACAGTTCTCGATCAGCCTGCCCGATCGACAGTGGCCGTCCCGGGAGGTACAGAAAGCGCCCCGCTGGTGCGCCGTCGACCTGCGCGACGGCAACCAGGCGCTGATCGACCCGATGTCCGTCGAGCGCAAGCGGCGCATGTTCGCCCTGCTGGTGCAGATGGGGTACAAGGAGATCGAGGTCGGCTTCCCGGCCGCCAGCCAGACCGACTTCGACTTCATCCGCACGCTGATCGAGCAGGACCTGATCCCGGACGACGTCACGATCCAGGTCCTGACCCAGTGCCGCGATCACCTGATCGAGCGTACCTTCGAGTCGCTGCGCGGCGCCAAGCGCGCGATCGTCCACTTCTACAACTCGACCTCGACGCTGCAGCGCCGGGTCGTGTTCGGCCTGGACCGTGACGGCATCACCGACATCGCGACCAGCGCCGCGCGGCTGTGCCAGAAGTACGCCGAGGCGCTCACGCCCGACACCGACATCTTCTACGAGTACTCCCCCGAGTCGTACACCGGCACCGAGCTGGACTACGCGCTCGAGGTCTGCTCGGCGGTCATCGACGTGCTGCAGCCCGACGCCCGACCGGCCGCTGATCGTCAACCTGCCGGCGACGGTCGAGATGGCGACGCCCAACGTCTACGCCGACTCGATCGAGTGGATGAGCACCGCCACCTGCCGCGTCGCGAGTCGGTCGTGCTGTCCCTGCACCCGCACAACGACCGCGGCACCGCCGTCGCCGCCGCCGAGCTGGGCCTGCTGGCCGGCGCCGACCGGGTCGAGGGCTGCCTGTTCGGCAACGGCGAGCGCACCGGCAACGTCGACCTGGTGACGCTCGGGCTGAACCTGTTCTCGCAGGGCATCGACCCGCAGATCGACTTCAGCGACATCGACGAGATCAAGCGGACCGTCGAGTACTGCAACCAGCTGCCGGTGCACGAGCGCCACCCGTACGCGGGCGACCTGGTCTACACGGCGTTCTCCGGCTCACACCAGGACGCGATCAAGAAGGGATTCGACGCGCTCGCCCGCGACGCCGCCGCCGCCGGCGTGCCGGTCGAGTCGTTCACCTGGGGGGTGCCTTACCTGCCGATCGACCCGAAGGACGTGGGTCGCACCTACGAGGCGGTCATCCGGGTCAACTCGCAGTCCGGCAAGGGCGGCGTCGCCTACGTCATGAAGTCCGAGCACCACCTCGACCTGCCGCGCCGGCTGCAGATCGAGTTCTCCGGGGTCGTCCAGCAGCACACCGACGACGAGGGCGGCGAGGTCAGCCCGGCGCAGATGTGGGACTTCTTCGCCGCGGAGTACCTCACCGAGCGGCGCGTCGTCCTGCGCAACTACGCGACGACCACGGTGGACGACGGGGTCAGCTCACCGCGGACATTGATTTCGAAGGGGTACGGCGAACAGTCAGCGCAACCGGCAACGGGCCGATCGACGCGTTCGTCAGCGCACTGTCGACTGTGGACATCGACGTCCGGGTCCTCGACTACGCCGAGCACGCCCTCTCCGCCGGCGAGGACGCGCAGGCCGCCGCGTACGTCGAGTGCGAGGTCGACGGGGAGACCCGCTGGGGCGTCGGCATCGACGCCAACATCGTCACCGCGTCGCTGCGCGCGGTGGCGAGTGCGGTGAACCGGGGCTAGGAGCGGTACGTCGAGGTTCGTGAAGGTCGCGCGTGGCGTTTCGCGTGAATGCTTTTTCATGGCGCACAGTGGTCACGTGCGACCTTCACACCCCTCAATGAAGTCCCGCGCCGCCCTCGCTCTGCTCGCTCTGGCCGCCGTGCTGCTCGGCGGCGCGAAGTGCGAAGTCACCACGGGGCCGTCGACGTCGGCGTCGGCGTCGGCGTCGGCGTCGGCGTCGGCGTCCGGCCTCCCGGCCAGCGCTGCCCCCGGCGACTTCGGGCAGCAACTCGCGTCTCTCAAGATCGCGACCAAGGGCTCGATGAGCGGCTACAGCCGCGATCGGTTTCCACACTGGATCAGCCAGGGCGACGGCTGCGACACCCGCGACGTGGTCCTCAAGCGCGACGGCCAGGCGGTCAAGGCCACCTCGACCTGCAAAATCACCAGTGGTACGTGGCTGAGCCTGTACGACAACAAGACGTACACCGATCCCCGGCAGCTCGACGTGGATCACATGGTCCCGCTGGCCGACGCGTGGCGGTCGGGTGCCAGCACGTGGACCGACGAGCAGCGCACCCAGTTCGCCAACGACCTGACCCGGCCGCAACTCCTCGCCGTCTCGCTCTCCCAGAACCGGTCGAAGGGTGATCAGGACCCGTCGCAATGGATGCCGCCGAACCACGCATACTGGTGCACCTATGCACAGCGGTGGATCGCGGTGAAGGCGTACTGGAAACTCACCGTGACCGCGGCCGAGAAGGCGGCGCTGGGCGACACGCTCGCTACCTGCGGTTAGAGAGGTCGGTCATGGCGACGGTTACCCCTGATCAGCGGACGACCGACATCAAGCCCGGTCCCGGCGGCGTCATGACCGACGAGGTCGGCGTCGTCACCGGCGACCTGACCATCCGCACCGAGGTCGACGAAAGCGGCGACCTGGTCGTGCGGGTGCAGTACAAGGACGCCGCCGAGTGGTACGTGGTGACCGGCAGCCGGACGCACCTGCTCGATCCGAAGGATATCGACGCAGTCCATGCGGTCGTGGTGGGCGTGCTGAACCGCCCGGAGGGTTGAGTCTTCTATCTTCTACACCGCTCGGCGGCCTTCGAAGGCTCGCCCGAGCGTGATCTCGTCGGCGTACTCGAGGTCGCCGCCGACCGGCAGCCCACTGGCGAGCCGGGTCACGGTGATGCCCCATCGGCTTGACCAGCAGCGCCAGGTAGGTCGCGGTCGCCTCGCCCTCGGTGTTCGGGTCGGTGGCGAGGATCAGCTCCTTGACGTCGCCGGCCGCCGAGCCGCGTCATCAGCTCGCGGATGCGCAGGTTGTCCGGGCCGATGCCCTCGAGCGGGTTGATCGCGCCGCCGAGCACGTGATAGCGCCCACGGAACTCGCCGGTGCGCTCGATCGCCACGACGTCCTTCGGCTCCTCGACGACGCAGAACACCTCGTCGCTGCGGCGCGGGTCCCGGCAGATCCGGCACTGCTCGGCCTCGGCGACGTTGAAGCAGATCGCGCAGAACCGCACCTGCTCCTTGACGCGCGTGCAGCGCGGCGGCGAGCCGCTTGACGTCGGCCGGGTCGGCCGACGAGCACGTGGAACGCGATGCGCTGCGCGCTCTTCGGCCCGACGCCGGGCAGCCGGCCGAGCTCGTCGATCAGATCTTGGATAGCGCCTTCGTACACAGCGGTGCGCTAGAAGCCCGGGCAGGCCCATGCCGCCAAGGCCGCCGGCGAGCGGACCCATCTTCTCTTCGGTCAACTGCTCGGCGGCCTCGGTCGCGTTGTGCAGCGCGGCGAGCACGAGATCCTCGAGGGTCTCGACGTCGTCGGGGTCGACCGCCTTCGGGTCGATCTTCACGGCTGAGCACCTCGCCGCTGCCGCGCATGGTCACCGTGACCAGGCCGCCGCCGGCCGTGCCGGTCACCTCGGCCTCGGCCAGCTCGGCCTGCGCGTCGGCCATCTGCTGCTGCATCTTCTGCGCCTGCTTCATGAGCTGCTGCAGGTTGGGCTGTCCACCGGGGCGCACGATCGGCTCCTTCACATCGACGTCAGCATGACACTACCCACCGCGGCCGATCGAACCGGCGATCAGCCACCCGTTTCACCGATCTTCTCCGCGCCAAGCGCCTCGCCCAGCAGACGAAGCGCAGCTTCCTCGGTCGACTCCCGCGACGCGGCCGGATCGGCATCATCCAACGGCTCATCACCCGGGTCGAACCCCGGGTACGTGGGATCGCCCCCCGCCGGCCCGTCGTACTCCGGGTCGTAAGGCGGCTCGTCCCCGGCCGCACCGTCCCACGCCGAGCCGGCCCGGTTGGCGCCGCCCGGCCGCTGGCCGCCGGCGGACCGCTGGCCGCCGGCGGACCGCTGACCGCCGGCGGACCGCTGGTTGCCGCGCTGGGACGAGTTGCCGCCCCGCTGAGACGTGCCGGAGCGCTGGGACGCCCCGGCACGCTGCGTCGACCCCGCTCGGCTCGCGGCAGCGCGAGCCTGCTCGACGGCCGCGCTGCGGCGGGGCGCCGGCGGGGCCGCCGGTTGTGCCGCTTGCTCATTTTGGATCATGGATGCGTGGCCTGTTCCGTGGCCCGACCCGGCCCGGGTAGCGACGCCGTGATCGGCCATATCCCGGGCCACGCCGGCACCGGCATCGGCGGCTCGGGCTTGAGCGCTGGAAGCATCGATGCCGCGCGCCGAGCCCGAGTCCGATGACGCCGGCGTGGCACCAAGGTCAGGCATGTACTGCGCAGCCTCGACCGCCGCACCCGGCGGCGCCGGCGTGGGCCAGTCCTCGGATTGCTGGTTGGCGGTCGCTCCGCCCGGCTGAACCAGCGTCGGCCAGTCTCCGGCCTGCTGGTTGGCAGCCGTCTGGTTCGAGGCCGGCTGGTTCGTGGCCGGCTGGTTCGAGGCCGGCTGGTTCAGGGTCGGCTGGTTCAGGGTCGGCTGGTTCAGGGTCGGCTGGTTCGCAGCCTCGTGGCGCACGGCCTGGCGACCTGCGGTCTGCCGGTGGGTGGCCGTTTGGCCGGTGGCCGCCTGAGGCCCCGCCGCTTGGCTGGTCGTCGCCTGGGCTCCTGCCGCTTGGTCGGCGGCCGCTTGGTGCCCGGCGCCTTGGTGCCCGGCCTCATCGTGCACGGCGGCTTGGTGCCCGGCGCCTTGGTGCCCGGCCTCATCGTGCACGGCGGCTTGGTGCCCGGCGCCTTGGTGCGCGGCCTCTTCCTGCCCGGCAGCTTGGTGTCCGACGGCTTGGTGTCCGGCGGCTTGGTGCCCGTCCTCTTGGTCGGCGGCAGCGCCACCCGGCTGGACGGGCGTCGGCCACTCTTCCGCCGCGCTGGTGGCCGCCGGCGCTGGCTGGCTCGCCGGATTGCCGGTCGGCGGCCGCGCGGGCGGGCTCTGTAAGCGGCTGCTGTTGCCGGGCGCCGCCGCTGGTCCTCCGCTGACCTCGCAGCGCAACTGCCAGCGACCGCCGAGCAGTTCGTAGAGGGCCTCGACCAGGATCTCGGGCGACTTGGTGAGCATCTCCGCGTGCACCGAATGTTTGAAGACCAGGACGAGCGTCTCGCCATCGACGTCACGCACGGTCGCCTCGCGGACCACCGCGGCGGCCCGCTTGCTCTTCCGGCTGACGATCGCCAGCACCTCGTCCCAGACCCGTCGCACTGCGACGGCGTCGAGGGCGCCCGGGTGCGCCGGCGAGGGCTGCGGTGATGTCGATTGCGGCCCGGCCGCGGGCTGCGACTGCGCCCCAGCGACCGGTGCCGCCGGATGGACGGGTGCGGCCGCCTGGGGAACTGCGGCCGATGCGGCCGCAGTCGCGAACGAGGCCGCTGCGGGGCCGCCAGCCGAGCCGCCGGGCGTTGACGGATCATGCGCCGAAGCAGCGGGTGAGTGCGGCGGGCTGGCCGCGTGAGCGGCCTCCGCCGGCAAAGCCGCCACCCCGTGCCCGATCGCCGGCATTGTCTCGACGTCTCCGCCGGCCGCTAGCCGACGCTCCATCCGCTCCAGGCGCTGGAGCAGCGCGCCGGTCGAGTCGTCCGCGCCGGGCAGCAGCATCCGGGCCGCGATCAGCTCGAGCAGCAGCCGTGGCGCGGTCGTGCCGCGCATCTCGGTCAGGCCGTTGTGCACGATGTCGGCCATCCGGGACAGCGTCGCCGGCGCCGAAGCGCTGCGGCCTGCGCGGTCATCCGCTCGAGCTGGTCGTCGGCGCCGTCGAGCAGGCCCTTGGTCGACCGCGTCCGGCACCTGCTGCAGCACGATCAGATCGCGAAGCCGTTCGAGCAGGTCGGCGGCGAACCGGCGCGGATCGTGGCCGGCCTCGACGACCCGGTCGATCGTCGCGAATAGGCCGCCGGCGCCGTCGCCGGCCGCCAGCGCGTCGCACATCTCGTCGATCAGCGCGACGTCGGTGACGCCGAGCAGGGCGACCGCCCGCGCGTAGGTGACCCCCTCCGGCCCGGCGCCGGCGATCAGCTGGTCGAGGACCGAGAGCGTGTCGCGAGCACGTGCCGCCGCCGGCCCGGACGACCAGCGGAAACACCGCCGGCTCGACGTTGACGCCCTCGGCCGTCGGCAGAGCTGCTCCAGGTACGGCCGCAGCACGCCCGGCGGGATCAGCCGGAACGGGTAGTGGTGCGTGCGCGACTTGATCGTGCCGAGCACCTTTTCCGGCTCGGTCGTCGCGAAGACGAACTTGACGTAGTCCGGCGGCTCCTCGACGAGCTTGAGCAGCGCGTTGAAGCCGGCCGGCGAGACCATGTGGGCCTCGTCGATCACGTAGACCTTGAAGCGGCTGCGACACCGGCGCGAAGAAGGCGCGCTCGCGCAGGTCACGGGCGTCGTCGACGCCACCGTGGCTGGCCGCGTCGATCTCGATGACGTCGATCGAGCCGGGGCCGTCGGGGGCGAGCGCGACGGCACGAGTCACACTCGCCGCACGGCTCGGGCGTCGGGCCCTGCTCACAGTTGAGCGAGCGGGCGAGGATCCGGGCGCTGATGACGTCTTGCCGCAGCCGCGGGGGCCGGAGAAGAGGTAGGCGTGGTGCAGCCGGCCGGTGCGCAGCGCCTGGCTACAGCGGCTCGGTGACGTGCTCCTGGCCGATGACCTCGGCGAACGTGCGCGGCCGGTACTTGCGGTAGAGCGCCAGCGCCATCGTCGCGTCCTCCATCCGCCTCGCAGCCGACGTCCGTCGGCGGCAAGCTTCTCACGCCGGCGACATCGACACGTGCGACGTCGACGAGGCGTGGCCACACGCCGGGCGCGACGACCGGGCCGGGACATGAAAGGCCCCCCGTGCACCCGTCAGAGCTCGCTTATCCTTGCTGCCTTCCGGCCCTGGGGAGGTTCACGAGGTGTACGCCGCACGAGGGGCTGACACGACAGAGCCGTACCCGACCACGCCGAGATCGCGGCGGCGGCCGGCGCCGCACGGTCGATCGGTGATCCGCGGCGCGTCCGGCCGTTCTGTATCCTGCTCACGGAGGATTCGCCTAGAGGCCTAGGGCGCACGCTTGGAAAGCGTGTTGGGTTTACACCCTCACGAGTTCGAATCTCGTATCCTCCGCCACCTCTGACCAGGCAAAACACGGCAGCCGACCCCCACCCGGGTCTCGGCCGTGACTCTGTGTGGTCCCTGTTGTACCAAGATGTATCCACGCTGGGCCCCGGCAACCGCCGGCCCGCTGAGCGAGATCGCACCCGCTGCGCGTGTCACTCGCACGGAACCAGCAATCGACAGGTTAGGTGCGGGGCCAATTCGCGAGGCGCGTCCGCATCTCGCCACACTCTTCCGTTGTCCGACCGTACAATGTCTCGAACACCTCATTGTCGAGTCGATCGAAACGGCGCATCGCGTCGGCAAATTCCTCGTCGGTGAGAGCCGGATCCGCGCGAGAAGCTAGCTCCATTAATTGTTCCGGATTATACCGGTCGAGCGCTGCGGCGACGTCGATAAAGTCTCGTGGCTCGGCCCGGGTCGCCATCGCGGCGACCTTCGAACCGATAACGTCGTTGATATGAAGGACCGGTCCGATTTCCATCACGACTGGGCTCTGTGAGCGGTCGAACCGGCACAGTTGAAGTCGCGTGGTCTTATCGTCCTTGTGAATCTCGAATTCCACCATGTCGCGCTCGAAGCCGTAGAAGACGTCACCGAGTTCGCTCGTCTCAGGTATGACGACAACGTCGAAGCCAGCGTCCGTGAGCCTTCTTTCCACGATTTGGGCAGCGGCCTGGACCGCTCCATCGGCGTTCGTGAAAAGGTCGACATCTTCGGTGGGGCGAGAGACGATGCCGTGCGCTATCAACGCATGGCCGCCCGCAAGAGCGAATCCATGTTCGCGGGTGACGTCAAGGACCATCCGCGCCACGTTGGTCTGGAACGGGTCGGCTGCGGGCATCAGGCGGCGGCCCGAGCACGCAACGACGGATGGCGCTCCTCCCAGGCCAGGCGCACACCGCGAGGCACGAAAAGGTCACACCACAGCCGAATCAGCGTCGGTCCGTCCAACCAATTGCGCAGTTCCTCGACCGTAGTTGCTTCACGGAGCACCGTCTCGTACATCCACGCCAGGAGTGCCGGGCGGTCGAGGTTGACATGGCGGTCTGGCTGCCAGAACAGGCGGTGTGGTAGCTCCACCACACCGCTCGTCGGCCCACGGAGCTCGGAGAGATCCGAAACGGTGACCGCTCGCCGACCCGGCCGGGCCTGGTACCGATCCCGACCTCGACGGTCATCCCGCGCCATGGTCACATACCAAGCGTAAACCTTGGCAGCCTCAAGGCAGTACACCGTGAGCGTCAGGGGGCGTGGCCTCAGTTGTGGTCTCATTCGCCGGCGTACGGAGCGATCCGGCTCAATTCGGCCTGAGCGACGAGCCAGGCTCCGGCAGAACGCCCAAAAGCGTCCGGCAGAACGCCCACGCAGCCGGCGGCGGAACGCACACGGAGCTATCACCGCCTGCGACCTCCGCCACTTCGTGACTATCACTTAAGCAGCCAAATGAGAACAAGGTTACGGCGTGCCGTCAGATCGACAGCCCGCCGACAGCTCGGAGATAGCCACGCCCTGGCCTCTGCTGCGTTACGAGACCTTGCCATAGGAGGGCCGCCGCTCGATTGAACCGTTCGAAAAGGCCGGCATCCTTCGCGCATTCACCGACCGGCAGCGCAATCGGGCTTGGTGGTCGACCGAGATCCTCGCTTCTCTCGATGCCTTCGCGGCCCGCGCGGGCAAGCGGAGATCGGGCTGAACCGCGCCGAGCTGTCGGCGATCGCGGGACTGTAGAAGCCCGGGTGGCGGCGGCCCTCACGGATTCGTGCCATCTATCTGGCTGCCGGAGGTATTGGCCGCGGGTCGGCAGTCGGCCCAATCGCATCGAGCCGCGGCCGCACCCTGACGTTGGGACAGCCTGCGGTTGGACGGTGCTTGCCCAGCGCTCCGCGTTGTCAACGTTTCAGCGGCATTCCAGCGCCGGTCTTCACTCTGCAGGGCGTCGCGCGCCTTGCGCGGCGTTCCATTACGCGGAGGAGATAGTGATGAATCAATCGCAACAGCACGTGCGCAGCTGGGCCCGCGGCGCGGTCATGTGGCGACGCACCGTGGCCACCGGCGCCATGGCTGGCTTGGTGTTCGGGGTGGTGCTTTCCGTATCTACCACGCCGAAGCACCGAACGCCATCCGCGGCGGCCCCGACGGTTGCGGTCCAGGCCGGTGATACAAGGCTTGCGGCCGCCACCATGGTGCAACCCGGGCCGACGGCCCCACCACCGTCCGAGGGCGCCCCGCCCGATCCGTTCGCCGACGCCCCGACGGCCAACCTGAACCGGCTGGCCAACGCATTGCGGGTACAGAACAAGAGCGTTACCACCGTCGTCACGGCGCCGTACGGGCTCGGGATCGGTAACCGCGTGGAGATCAGCGTTTTGTTCGGCTCGCGGCGGGTCACGCAGGTCTACGGCAACGGCACTGGGAACCGACTCGTCAACGACTTTCCCGCGCTGGACGGGACAAAGCGCCGGGAGAAGGTCACGATCAGCCTCCTGGAGTCGGTCGGTAGCGGCTACGCCACGTACTCCATTCTGACGTCGGTGGAGATCGAGCCCCTGTTCGACATAGCCACGGGCCCGCTCAAGTTCACCCTGTCGAATGACTGTGACGCTGTCGGCGCGAGCGAGCCGCTCGTCCGCTGGCTTTTTCCCGACGGTCAGGAGGGCCGCGCTGACTTGACGATGTACGGCGGGGAAACCGCCATCTTGAACGCGTTCGCGCGGACGTACCGAGAAGCGGGCGTGTCCCGGAACCTGCGCGTGCCGACCTTCGACTTCGACGAATCCGACTGGCCCTACGACTTCTTCGGCGGTGTCAGCGGTCCCCTGGGTGCACCGCTGTTGCCGGGCGTGGGCCGCACCGAGACGGTGACGATGACCGCCGGTAACAACAAGTCCTGTCCGGGAACGTTCCGCTACGCGCTGGGCTACCAGCTACGGACCTACCCGAACCTGTGAGTGGCGCGATCGGCTGGCAGCTTGGTCCGAACCGAGTCCAACGGGCGCTTAAGGTTGATCAGGTGGACACGGTGGCGGCGATCGAGCGGCTGGTGGCCCGGGACGTAGGCCGGGGCAGTGAGAAGCTGTCCCGCTACACCGCCGGCTCGCTGCGCCGGGCCGCCGCCGCGCTCCTCGACGCGCCCGCGGTGGACGCGGCGATCATCACCGGCTTCTTCGTGCCGGGGGCGGATCCGCCGGCGGCCGAGACCGATGGACCGATCGGGGCCGCGCAGGTGGCGGCCGCGCTCGTCGCCCTCGGGGGCCGCGTCCGCATCCTCACCGACGAATCCTGCGTACCGGTGCTCAAGGCGGCGATCGATGCGGCCGGACTCGAGGTTCCCATCGACGCGGCGCCGGCGGGTCGCGCGTACGAGTCCTGGGAAAGAGAATATCGACCCGAGTCGACCCACATGATCGCGATCGAACGGGTCGGGCCGGACTGGTCGGGTGGGCCGCCGCGGAACATGCGGGGCGAGCATGTCGGGGCGTGGACCGCGCCGCTGGATCGGGTCTACACCGCGGGCCAGTGGACGCGGCTGGCGATCGGCGACGGCGGCAACGAGTTGGGCATGGGATCGTTGCCGCACGACGCGGTCGCGGCGATCGTGGCCAACGGTGACCTCATCCACTGCCCGGTCACCAGCGACTGCCTCATCGTGGCCGGCACATCCAACTGGGGCGCGGCCGGACTCGTTGCCGCGCTCGCCGTCATGAAACCCGCACCGGAGCTTCGGCCGTTGCTCGACCCGGCCTGGTCGCAACGCATCCTCACCGCGATCGTCAATGACGCCGGTGCGGTTGATGGGGTACTGCGGGTCGCCGTGCCAACCGTCGACGGACTCAGCTGGGAGTCCTATGTGGAGGTGCTGTCGGCGATCGAGGCCCTCGCCGGATGACGCCGATCGAGGAGGGAACGGAAGGGTTGACCGGGTAGCCGCATATCGACTAGACCGAATGAATGCGCCGATTCATGACCGTCTTTGCCGTAACCGGGGTGGCCGCCGTTCTGGTCGCCTCCGCCGCCACGCCCGCCTCGGCCGCCACGCCCGTCGCCGGGACCACGCACGGGCCCTGCCAGTACACCGAAACGCCTGACGAACCGGCGGCCCGGCCGGTGCCGCTGCCGCCGGACCCACGGCGGACGCCGGACAAGGGCACCGTCTTCACCGTGGTGTTGACCAACCGCGGACCGATCGGCCTCACGCTCAACCGCGCGCAGGCGCCGTGCACGGTCCAGAGCTTCATCCACCTGGCACGGCACTGGTTCTACAACTTCACGCCGTGCCACCGGCTCACCGCGTACCCCACGTTGAAGGTCCTGCAGTGCGGTGACCCGACCGGCACCGGCGAAGGCGGTCCCGGCTACCGGTACAAGGATGAACTGCCGACCAACCTGCCACCGGCACCGACCGATCCGACCGGCGTGCGCAAGCTCTACGCACGGGGCGTGCTCGCGATGGCGAACGCCGGGCCGGACACGAACGGAAGCCAGTTCTTCCTCGTGTACGGGGATTCCGCGCTCCGCCCCAACTACACGATCTTCGGTACGGTCGACCCGGCCGGACTGGCGACGCTCGATCGCATCGCGGCCGGTGGCATCGAGCCGACCGCCGACGATCCGGCTCCGGTGGACGGTGCCCCCGCGCTGGCCACAACGCTGTTTGCGGTGATTCCGCTGCGGTAGCCGGCTATGAGGTGCTGAAGATCGTATTGAGTTCGGTCTGCGGGATCTGCTGATCGGCGTACGAGAAGGTGCCCCGGTCATGCAGTTCCCGCGCGGCCTGGCGCAGGTGGTGATACATCGCCCGGGCGATGCTGCCGCCGACCGTGACCCGGCGTACCCCGAGCGCGGCCAGCTCGGCCATGGACAGCGAGGTGCCGCTCAGCCCCATCACGACGTTGAGCGGGCCGTCGAGCTCGCGTACCAGCGTGGCGATGGTGTCCTGGTCGGCCGCACCGGGGACGAACGCGCAGTCGGCGCCGGCCGACAGGTAGGCGTTGGCCCGATCGACGCACTCGGCCAGGTCCGCTCCGGTCAGCAACGCGTCGGTGCGGCCGACGAGCACGAACGGGGTGCCGGCCGCGTCGACCGCCGCGCGGGCGGCCCGAATCCGATCGGTCGCGAGCTCCCGCTCGTACAACGGCTGAGCGCGGTCCCCGGTGAAGTCCTCGATGTTGCCGCCGGCCGCGCCAGCCTGCAGCGTCAGTGTGATCGTCTCCGCGACCGTGTCGGGCGACTCGCCGAAGCCGTCCTCGAGGTCGGCGCTGACGGGTACCCGTACGCCTTCGATGATCTCTTGAATGCGGCCAAGCATCGCTTTGCGATCTAAGCGTCCGTCGAAGTCGTGGTCCGGACGGCCGAGTGAGAATGCGATGCCGGCGCTGGTCGTCGCGACCGCCGGGAACCCGACCGACTCCAGCATCCGGGCGCTGCCGACGTCCCAGGCGTTGGGCAGGAGAAAGCAGCCCTCGCGGTGGAGCCGGCCAAAGTCATCGTCCATAGTCCCGCACCATATTTGGGCCGCTACAGTCGTGCCACATCAGACACCGGCCCGCGGTGACCAAACGCCATGATCATCGATCTTGACGCCAAAGTGTCGCCAGGCTTCGAGCTGGGGGGCTGGACTGGCGTTCCGACCCGGTGTCGACGCGCCGCATGCATCATGCGGAAGACTTTTGGGCGCCGGAACGCCCGAAAGTTTACCGGATCATGAGTTGGCGCGGGCGGCGGCCACCGCGGTCGTCAGAAATCCAGACAGTCACGGCGGGTGGACTCTTCACTTAACTGGGATATATATTCCGTTTATGCGAAGTAAGGCGCCCGACCTACTGCCGATCTTCCGGTCCAAGTATCAGGCCGAGGTCCTTGCCTGGCTGTACCTGCACCCAGGCACCGAGTATACGATCAGCCAGCTCGCGGAGCGGTTCGGCATCGCGCAGAGCACCCTGCATCGCGAGGTCGAACGCCTCACAGCCGCAGGCCTGATCCGCGATCGAACAGTCGGAAGAACCCGCCTCCTCGCCGCGGCCACCGACCACCGTGCGGCCGCGCCGCTCACTCAACTTCTCGCCGTCACGTTTGGTCCCGTCACCGTTGTGGCCGAGGAGTTCGCCACGGTAGCGGGCGCTGAAAGCGTTCACATCTACGGTTCCTGGGCAGCACGTTACGAAGGAGTGCCAGGCGCGCCGCCGTCTGACGTAGACGTTCTTGTCGTTGGACAGCCGACCCGAACCGATGTATACGCCGCCTCCGACCGCGCACAGGATCGCCTTGGCATTCCGGTGAATCCGAGCATTCGCACGCAGTCCCAATGGCGAGATCAATCCGACAGTTTGGTGCAACAGATCCAGGCGTCGCCGTTTGTCACCGTGCTGGATCTTGAGGCTCGTTAAGCCGCTTACGTCGACTTCGAAAGGAAGCCTTCTGTGAGTCAATGGGCGCCAGGCGCCGAACGAGTTCAACATCTGATCGAGCTGGGCGATCTTCAGAAGATCCAAGGGGCGGAGGCAAACGGGCAGCCGTTATTGGACAAAGCCACCCGTACGTTGGCCTCAGCCAGGGCGCTGCAGGAGACGGATCCTGACAGTAGTTACACGCTCGCATATGATGCTGCCCGTTTTGCATGCACGGCACTGCTCGCGCAGCAAGGACTGCGTCCCACCACCAAAGGTGGCCACTATGCGGTCGAGCAGGTGGTCCGCGCACAGTTCCAGACACATTTTCAGATGTTCGGCACTCTCCGCCGACGCCGCAATGAACTGGAGTACCCCACGTCGCAGGATGGCGGCACTACACCGGACGAAGCCAGGCAGGCGTGCGAGTCCGCCGAGGCGATTGCCGAAGCCGCCAGCAAGCTGCTACCACACCTGAGCTTCTTCTGAATGCCGATACCGAACGAGACGGGGCCGAACATCCGGCTGGTCCGAAGCGGACTGGCCGGGGGTTTGGGCTGGTCAAAAGGGCGGTGGCGCGGGGATTCGAACCCCGGGAGGGCTTGCGCCCTCACACGCTTTCGAGGCGTGCTCCTTAGGCCACTCGGACACGCCACCGTCGAGAAGGGTACCGGACGCTCGCGGCGCCCGATGCACCGGATGGCGGCCGCAACCCGGGCGGGATGGCAGGATGGCCGGCATGAGCACGCACATTGGCGCCCAGCCGGGTGAGATCGCCGAGCGGGTCCTGCTTCCGGGTGACCCGCTCCGCGCGAAGTGGATTGCCGAGACGTACCTGAAGGATGCCCGCTGCTATTCCACGGTGCGGAACATGCTCGGCTTCACCGGTACGTACGAGGGTGTCGAAGTGTCCGTACAGGGGTCGGGGATGGGGATGCCGTCCGCCGCGATCTACGCGCACGAGCTGATCAACGACTACGGCGTTCGTACGCTGATCAGGGTCGGCAGCTGCGGTGCCATCTCGGAGTCGCTCAAGTTGCGGGACGTGATCGCGGCCAGCGGGTCGAGCACCGACTCGTACATGAATCGCACGCGCTTCGACGGCCTGATCGACTACGCGCCGGTGGCGGACTTCGGGCTGCTGCGCACCGCGGTCGACGTCGCCGCGCGGCGGGGGATCGAGATGATCGTCGGGCCGATCCTCGCCTCGGACGCGTTCTACACGGACCGCCCGGACCTCTACGACAAGCTCGCCGACTATGGCGTGCTCGCCGTCGAGATGGAGTCGGCGGCGCTCTACACGATCGCCGCCCGCTTCAAGGCGAAGGCGTTGACCGTGTTGACCGTCAGCGACCACATCAAGACCGGCGAGCGCACCACCGCTCAGGATCGGGAGCAGACGTTCGCTCAGATGGTCGAGATCGCACTGGAGACCGCGATCACGTAGACAGCGCCTCCGTCGGGGACAGCCGAGCCGCGCGCATGGCCGGATACAGGCCGGCCACCGCCCCGATCAGCAGCGTCGCCAGCAGGCCGCCGCCGGCCGCCCACAACGGTACGACGGTCGGCCAGCCCTGCGTGGACGCGTACAAGGCGGTCACGCCCAGCCCGAGCAGTACCCCGGTCACCCCGCCGAGCACCGACAGCAGCAGCGACTCGGCCAGGAACTGCACCCGGATCTGGCCGCGGGTGGCACCCAGTGACCGCCGCAGGCCGATCTCCGGCCGCCGTTCCAGTACCGAGATGACCATGGTGTTGGCCACCCCGACCCCGCCGACCAGCAGGGCGACGGCGCCGAGCCCGAGGAGCAGGCCGGTGAAGGTTTCGTCGGCGGCCTGCTGGGCGGCGAGGGCGTCTGAGGGGCGGGACACCTTGACCTCGTTGGGTGCCGACGGGTTGGCGGTCGCCGCGAGTACGGCCTGGACCGCCTCGACCGCGCTCTGTACCGCACGGGTGTAGATGCTCGTGGGGTAGCCGTCGAAGTCGAGCCGGGACGTCGCGGCCGGCCAGCCGACCAGGGCCGCGCTGTCCAGTTCGGGCGCGAGCGGCGACCGGATCGAGGATGCCGATCACGGTGAACCACTGCCCGCCCAGCCAGACCCGCAGGTCCGGACCGCTCGCGCCCAGGCCGAGACGGGCGGCCGCCTTGGCGCCGAGCACGACGGCCGGGTACCGCGCGGTGGCGTCGTTCAACCAGGCTCCACTGTGTACGGTGGCGCCGACAGTGGACAGCAGGTCGCTGCGGGCGGCGAGCACGCTGATCCCACCGGTCTGCGAGGCCGGCATCCGATCGTTGCGGTACACCCTCGAGGACGTCACCTGGCCGGTGGCGGAGACCGCGGTGACCGGGCCGATCCGGCCGATCATGGCGACCGCGGTGTCCGGCAGGTGCGACGCGTCGCCGAAGAACGTCTGCCCGGGCCCGACCGTCAGCAGGTTGGTGCCGAGCGAGTCGAGCTGCCGGTCGCAGGTCCTCCCGGCTCGACGCGGAGATGCCGACGACCGCCATCATCGCGGCGATGCCGATCGCGATGCCCAGCGCCGAGAGCACGACGCGCAGCGGACGCGTACGCAGGCCGGCGGCGCCGACCCGGACCACGTCGGAGGGGGCGAGCATCACAGCACCTTCCCGTCGCGCATCTCGACGCGGCGGGGCAGCGACGCGGCGATCTCCCGGTCGTGGGTGATGACCACGACCGTGGTACCGGCGGCGTGCAGCTCGCCGAGGAGGGCCATGATCTCCGCGCCCGAGGCGGAGTCGAGGTTGCCGGTCGGCTCGTCGGCCAGGACGACCGGCGGCGAGCCGACGACGGCCCGCGCGATCGCCACGCGCTGCTTCTCGCCGCCGGACAGCTCGTGCGGGCGGTGCTGGAGGCGATGGCCGAGCCCGACCCGGTCCAGCGCCGAGATCGCGCGGCGGCGGCGTTCGCGGAACGGCACCCCGGCATACAGCAGGCCGTCCGCGACGTTGTCCAGCGCTCGTACGGCCGACCGCCAGGTGGAACTGCTGGAACACGAAGCCGATCGTGCGAGCCCGCAGCGCCGAGAGTTCCCGGTCGGACAGGCGGGACACGTCGTGGCCGGCGATCCGCACGCTGCCGGCGCTCGGCCGGTCGAGCGTACCGATCACGTGCAGCATGGTGGACTTGCCCGAGCCGGACGGCCCGACGATGGCCACCGCCTCGCCGTCCACGATGGACAGTGAAACGCCGTCGAGGGCGCGGACTCCGCCGTCGTACACCTTGGTCACCATGGTCAGCTCGATCATGACGGCATCCCCACGACGGTGCCCTCGGTGATGCCGTCGCCGGAGATCTCGACCTGGTTATTCGCGAAGAGACCGGTCTTGACGGCGACGATGCGCGTCTGTCCATTGTCGACGATCTGTACGCCGTACCCGCCTTCGGCCAGGGCGACCAGCGCCGAGACCGGCACGACGAGGACGTTCTCGCGTTGCTCGGCAACGAGGGTGACGCTGACCGGCGCCTCGTCGTACGAGCCGAGCTTCGACTGGTCGTTCAGCGTGACCTCGACCTCGACGGTGGTCGTCGCCTGTTGGCCTTGCGAGGCCGGGGTGGACGTGGCGACGGTGCCGACCGCGCTGACCTTTCCGGGCACCGTCGTACCGTTGGGCAGCTGCACGGTGGCGGCGGCGCCGACCTTCGCCAGGTCCTGCTTGGCCACGTCGAGGTCGACGCTCACCCGACGGCTGGTGCCGGTATAGCTGAGCACGGGACCGGTCGCATTGTCGCCGAGGCCGGCGGTCAGCTTGCTGACCCGGATCGGGCCGGGGGCGACGACCACCTGCCCGACGTCGATCGTGCCGGTCTCGTCGAGGCCGAGGTCTTCCTGCCACTGCTTGACCGCGGCGGCCGTCGCCGAGGTGTACGAGTCGTCGACAGTGAAGCCCGTGTACCCGAGGGCGGCCAGCTCCTTCTCGAACTGGGTCACGTCGGCGCCTTCCACGCCCGGCGCCAGTCGCCGGTAGACCGGCTGCCGCCCGTACAGGAGGGGAATGGGTAAATCGTCGACGCGGAAGACCGCCTGTCCGCGCTTGACGGTGGCGCCGAGGGCGGGCAGCGCCGTGATCGTCCCGTTGGCGTGCGCGGAGACGACGGTCTCATCGCCGTAGCCGAGCGTGCCGTCGACGTTGTCGGTCGCCACGAGTGTCCCGCGCGCCACCGTGGTCGTCGCCGGCGGAAGCGTGGAGGAGCTCGCGGCGGGAGTGGCGCCGAACCCGACGGTGCCGGCCACGATCAGCGCGCCGGCCCCGGCGACCAGGATCACCGCCACGGCGATCAGGATGACCCGCCTCACGGCTGCTTCCCGTCTCGCGGCCTCGGCATCAGGCTCTCGCACGCGGCGGTGGCGTCCTTGAAGGCCTGGCTGTTCGGGTCCGGACCGCCCTGGATGGTGATCTTGCCGGGCTCGTTCGGGTCCGGGTCGGGCATGTCGATGCCGTGGTCGCGCATGCACTGGGCGTACTTGCGGATCTTGTCGAGCGTCTCCGCGTCGGGCTGCTCGAGCTCGCCGCCGCCCGGCATGAGCGAGTGGCAGGCCTGCTGGGCCTTGTCCATCTTCTCCTTGTCCTGCGGGCCGGCCGAGAAGGTCATCGGCTGGCCGGGGACCGGGTCGGGCATGTCGACCCCGTGGTCCCGCATGCACTGGGCGAACTTGTGCGCGGCCTCTTCGCGGTCGACGCTGGCCGAGGCGCTGGCCGAGGGCGTCGCCGTGGTGCCACCAGCGCTGGCCACGGACGGCGCCGCCGGCTGGGCGCAGGCGGCCAACCCCAATACAAGCAACGGAAGCAGCAAGATGTATCGCATGGGGGCATCGAAAACCCCGGGCGATAAGGCAGGCGTGAGCGTGAATCCTTATCGCGCGCTTACACCCGCACACGGCACCATGGAACGGTGCGGGTACTGGTCGTCGAAGACGAGCAGCTCCTGGCCGACGCGGTCGCCGAGGGGCTGCGGCGGGAGACGTTCGCGGTGGACGTCGCCTACGACGGGGCCGGCGCGCTCGAACGGATCGGCGTCAACGAGTACGACGTGCTCGTCCTGGACCGTGATCTCCCCACAGTGGACGGTGACGAGGTCTGTCGCCGGGTGGCCGGCTCATACCCGTACACCAAAATCTTGATGCTCACCGCGGCCACGACGATCGTCGATCGGGTGGACGGCCTGGCGCTGGGCGCGGACGACTACCTGGGCAAGCCGTTCGCGTTCGCGGAACTGGTGGCCCGGGTCCGGGCGCTGGGCCGGCGCGCCCGTCCGGCGACGCCACCGGTGCTCGAGCGGGGCGAACTCCGTCTGGATCCGAACCGTCGCGAGGTCTACCGCTCGGGCCGTTACGTCGGCCTGTCGCGCAAGGAGTTCGCGGTCCTCGAGGAGCTGTTGCGGGCCGACGGCGCGGTGGTCTCGGCCGAGCAGCTGCTCGAGCGGGTGTGGGACGAGCACATCGATCCGTTCACCAACGTCGTGCGCGTGACCGTGATGACGTTGCGGCGCAAGCTCGGCGCGCCGCAGGTGATCGAGACCGTCGCCGGAGTGGGGTACCAGATCCGATGAACCGCTTGACCATTCGTGTCCGGATGACCGCCCTCTACGGCCTGCTCTTCGTGCTCGGCGGGGCGATCCTGCTCGGCGTGACCTACCTGCTGCTGCAGCAGAAGCTCGACGGCATGCCGGCCCGGGGCGCATTCCTCAGCACCAACATCGGCCCCGGCGTGGCCGGCGCGACCATTCCACCCGATCAGCTGTACCAGATGGCGCAGGAGCAACAGGATGCGACCCGGCGAGAAACGCTGAACTCGCTGCTCACCCAGGGCGGCCTCGCGCTCGGCGGGGTCGCCGTGATCGCGGTCGGCTTCGGCTGGCTGATGTCCGAGCGGGCGCTGCGCCCGGTGCACCGGATCACCGAGACCGCCCGCCGGGTGGCCGCCGGCAACCTGCACGAGCGCATCGCGCTGACCGGGCCGCGCGACGAGATCAAGGAGCTCGCCGACACCTTCGACTCGATGCTCGACCGGCTCGACGGCGCGTTCGACGGCCAGCGCCGCTTCGTCGCCAACGCCTCGCACGAACTGCGGACGCCCCTGACGATCAACCGCACCCTCATCGAGGTGGCGCTCGGGCGCGAAGGCGTGACGGAGCAGACCCGCCAGCTCGGCACGACCCTGCTCGCGGTCAACGCCCGGCACGAGCGCCTCATCGACGGGCTTCTGGTGTTGGTACGGTCCGAGCAGGCGATCACCGTCCACGACCCCATCGATCTCGCGGACGTCGCCCACCACGTCGGCGCCGACGCGTCGGCCGAACTGGATCTCCGGCCGGCCCCCACCGCCGGCGATCCGGTGCTCATCGAGCGGGTCGTGCAGAACCTCGTCGACAACGCCGTCCGATACAACGTGCCCGACGGCAGCGTCTGGATCGCGACGCGCACCGCCGGCGAATTCGTCGAGGTCGAGGTGGCCAATACCGGCCCGGTGGTGCCCGCGTACGAGGTGCCGGCCCTGTTCGAGCCGTTCCGCCGGCTGCGCTCCCGCGTCGACTCGGCCAACGGCACCGGGCTCGGCCTGTCGATCGTCCGCTCGGTCGCCCACGCGCACGGCGGCACCGTCACCGCCTTCCCCCGCCCCGGTGGGGGCCTTGTGGTCAAGGTGACATTGAAGCGCCTACCCTAGTTATACGACCGGTCGGTCTTTTAGGTGTACGGTCGGCAGCATGGTCGACGGACGGGTCGTGCGGGGTGACCGCACTCGGGTGGCGGTGCTGGACGCCGCCATCGAGCTGGCCATCGAGTCCGGTCTCGACGGGCTCTCCTTCGGCCAGCTCGCCGAGCACCTGGCGGTGAGCAAGTCCGGCCTGTTCGCCCACTGGCGCAGCAAGGAAGCCCTGCAACTGGCCACCATCGACCACGCCGCCGAGCGCTTCGCCGAGGCGGTCGTCCGGCCGGCGCTGCGCGCACCGCGCGGCGTTCGGCGCCTCTGGGCGCTGCACGAGGGCTGGCTGACCGACATCGCCGGCCTGACCCTCGGCGGCTGCTTCTTCAAGACCACCCAGTTCGAGTTCAACTCCCGGCCCGGTCCGGTGCGCGACCGGCTGGCCGAGACCCTCGCCGACTACCACACGCTGGTGGAACGCCTGATCACGGAGGCGATCGACCTGGGCGAGCTGTCGCCGATCGATCCCCGGCAGCTGTCCTTCGAGATGAACGCGGTCGTGACCGCCGCCGTCTGTGAGACCCGACTACTGCACGCCGACGAGGTGCTCGGCTATGCGCGCACCGCGACCCTGCAGCGCCTGCGCGGCCTCACCTCGCCCCCCGAGTTGCTTCCCGAGGAGTGAATCACCATGTCAACCGCTGTTGCCCCGAAGATCGACTACGGTACCGTCGTCCCGCTCGTCGTGCACTTCGACGACCTCGACGCGATGGGCATCGTGCACAACGCCCGATACGCGGTGTTTCTGGAGCGAGCGCTCGGCGTCTGGTGGTCCGCCCACGGCTTCTCGCTCGCCGACGGCCGCCCGACCAACCCGGACGTGTTCCACGCGGTGGCCGAATACTCGATCAGCTACCGGGCCCCGGTCCGCGGCACCGGCGAGATCGGCGTGCACTTCTGGGTCGACAAGATGGGCGAGTCCAGCGTGGTCTACGGGTTCCGGGTGCTCTCCGCCGACGGCGCGACCGTCCACGCGGAGGGGCGGCGGGTCAACATCAAGCTCGACCCGGCGACGCTGCGGCCGGCGCCGTGGAGCCCCGAGGGCCGGGACACCGGCGCCCTCCTGCAACGCCCCGCCCCCAAGGCCGCTGCAGCCTCGGAGGCCACTCGTTCCCGGAAGTAGTGGTCTCCGGGGCCGCTGAGGCCACTCGTTCCCCGAAGTAGTGGCCACCCGGGGCCGCTGAGGCCACTCGTTCCCCGAAGTAGTGGCCTCCCGAGGCCCCCGAGGCCACTACTTCCCGGAAGTAGTGCCCACCCGGGGCCGTCGACGCCACGCCCGAACCGGCAGTTCTGGGCCGACCGGCACAATTGACGGACGCGCTCGCATAATGTGCAGCGGGTAACGACGAGCACCGACCCGGGGGAACAACCGTGTCCAACTTCGCTGCCGCGGTCACGCGGGAAGCCAAGGTCTGGTCGGCTGCCGAGCTGGATCTCAGCGGCGCCGCTGACATCGAGGAGATCACCGACCGCCTGCGCGACGTAGCGCCGGAGGCGGAGATCTCGCTGCTGTTCGTCGAGTCCGACGACGCCTACCTGGCCATCCTCCGCCTCGACGAGGGCGAGGACCTGCGCGTCTTCGGCTCCGACTCGGTCTTCGCCGAGGAGTCGCGGCTGGGTGCGCTGCTGCTCGGCGACATCGAAGAGCCGGCCCTCGACATCGAAGAGGTCGCCGCCGACACCGCCGTGGACGACGAGGAGGAGGCGGACGACGAGCCGCCGGCGCCGGGCGGCGACGTCGAGCCGGTCGGTGACGCCGACCTGCTGGCCGACCTCGGCGTGCCGTCGCATCGGCTCCTCGAACTGTGCTCGCAGGAGGGCATGCTGCCGGCCGACATCACCGCCGAGGTGTGCCAGGCGATCGGCGCCGGGGACGAGATCGAGGAGCTGCGGGAGGCGTGAACGATCGCCACGAGCACTGGATGCGTCGTGCTCTGGAGGTCGCGCGTGGGTCCGGCGACGACGTGCCGATCGGCGCGGTCGTCTACGACGCCGAGGGAACCGAACTGGCCGCCGCCCGCAACGAGCGGGAGGCCACCGGTGACCCGACCGCCCACGCCGAGATCTTGGCCCTGCGCCGGGCCGCCGCCGTTCGGGGCGAGTGGCGGCTGGACGGCTGCACCCTCGTGGTGACCGTCGAGCCGTGCACGATGTGCGCCGGTGCGCTGGTCCTGGCCCGCATCGCCACCCTGGTCTTCGGCGCCTGGGAGCCGAAGACCGGCGCCGTAGGGTCCCTCTGGGACGTCGTCCGCGACCGCCGGCTCACCCACCGCCCCGAGGTCTTTCCGGGGGTACTGGATGAGCAGGCCGCAACCCTGCTCCAGACCTTCTTCGGCTCCCACCGCCCGCAGCAGTAGCAGCTACCAGAGGATCCAGTGGCCGGAGAAGGCCTGGAAGGCGCCGAAGAGCCCGGCCACGGCCAGGCCGATGCCGCTGGTGATGGCGACGCCGACGGCCACCCCACGATCACCGAAGCGGGCGAGCAGCGCGGCCACCCCCAAGGCGATGGCGGCCACCACGATCGTGATCCACGCGTACATCCGGATCGTGCTGGCCTGCAGCCCGAAGAGCAGCATCCACAGCGCGGCGACGCCGGCACCGGCCCAGACCCGGCCGGAACGCACCGGCAGCGGCTCGCGGTAGACCGGCCGCTCGGGGGCGCGCGGTAGCCGGGGCACCACGAACACCGGCGGCTTGAGCGCGCCCTGCCAGGCACCGGGGACGGGCTGTGAACGCATGGGTGGCGGCGGCGGGAAGACCATGCCGTTGGGTGGCGGCGGCAACGTCGCCGGCGTGCCCATCGGCGGGGCCATCAACGCGGGGCCGCTGGGCGGCAGGACCCGAGGACCGCGGTAGTGCGGCTGGGCGCTGAGGCGGGGCGGTGGGCCGAGCGTCGGCGGCCCCATCGCACCGGGCAGCGGCTGGCGGGCCGGCTCGGCTCCGTTGGCCGGGCGCGCGGGAGCATCGTCCGGCGGCTGCCAGTCGGCGTCGGCCCCTCCCATTCGTTCAGCGTAGCTCCCCTCGTACAACGGGAAACGCGCTGCCCCGAGGGACAGCGCGTCGCCGGTCGAAGCGGGTGCGGGCTAGCCGAACATGGCGAACCGGCGTTGGGAACCGCCGCCGATGGTGGTGAATTCACCGCCCGCACTGATCACGCTGAGCGACGGGCTGGCGACCAGGGCGAACACGCCGTGGATGCCGTTGGCCTGTGGTGCCCAGCTCAACAGCTCGCCGCTGTCGTTGACGGCGGCCAGCTTGACGCGGCGCTCGAAGCCGTCGGTGCACACACCGTGAACACCGTTCTGGTCGGTCGTACAGGCGTTGTCGAAGTGCCCGCCGACGTACGCGA
Source organism: uncultured Actinomycetota bacterium (assembly GCA_963816625.1). GTDB lineage: Bacteria > Actinomycetota > Actinomycetes > Mycobacteriales > Micromonosporaceae > Dactylosporangium. The sequence continues at coordinate 864,594 of CAWFLC010000001.1, forward strand.
CGCCGCGCAACACGGCGATCGACTGGGCGTCGCCGTCGAAGACGCGCGTCCAGCGGATCTTGCCAGTACTGGCGCTGTACGCGACGGCGCGGCCGCCCTGGCCGCCCTCGGCCGCGTAGACGGTGTCGCCGTCGACCGCGACCGAATGTACGACGACCTGCGGCTTGGGCAGGAAGGTCTTGTCGAGCGCGCCGGTCGACGGGTTGACCGCGGTGAGCCGCAGCGACGAGCTGACCCCGTTGACCTGGTGATAGCTGCCGCCCAGGTACAGGCGGCTGGACGTGTACGCGAGCGACTCGACGCTGTCGTCGGTCCGCGCCGTCCACCCGTTGTCCAGGTTTCCGCTGCTCAGGGCGAACGCGGCCAGGTTCGAGCGGCTCGCGCTGTCGACCCCGGAGAAGTGCCCGGCGACGAAGAGCCGGCCGTTGCCCGCGGCGAGCGCCTTCACCGAGCCGGCGAAGGTGTGCCGGAACGAGCCGACGGCGCCGCTCGACGCGTCGATCTTGGCGACCGCGTCGCGCGAGGTACCGGAGACCGAGCTGAAATCCCCGCCTGCGTACACGGCGTCGCCGCTGACCGCGAGGGAGTCGACCCGGTCATTGGCGCTCGGCGCCCAGCTGAGCAGCGCACCACTCGTCGCGTCGAACGCGGCGAGCCGGTTGCGCGAGTAGGACTTGCCGCCCGCGTACGCGGTGGTGAAGTCGCCGCCGACGTAGACGGTGTTTCCGCGATACGCGACGGCGTACACGGTGTCGTTGAATGTCGGGGTCGCGCGCGGAGCGCTGGCTACGCTCGCGGCGCTCGCCGGGGCGGCGGCGAAGGCGAGCGCGGCCGCGCAGGCCGCCCCCGCGGTGATTGTGACTTTCGGGAGGAATCGCACGATCTGGCAACGTGGTGGTCGCTGTCTGGTTTCGGGACCAACTCGATCGGTCGATTTCGTCGTGTGGAAGAGTGCCGAAGGCGTTTCCTTTGACGCGATAGAGGTGTTACTGCTGTGGACGTTGCGGTCGTCGGGCTCGGGCTCATCGGCGGCTCGATGCTGCGCGCCCTGGCGGCGCGGGGGCACCGGGTGCTCGGCTACGACGCGGACCCGGCGACGAGGGCCACCGCCCGTACCGCCGCCGCGCAGTCGCCGGTCAACGCCCGCTGGCAGGTGACCGCGTCCCTCGGCGACGCGATCCGGGGCGTCGACCTGACCGTGGTGGCGGTGCCGTTGCCGGCGGTCGGTGCCGTCTTCGACGAGCTCGCCTCGGCGAGTTATGTCGGTGTCGTCACCGATGTGACCTCGGTCAAGGCCCCGGTGCAGGCCCTCGCCGACGACCGGCTGCGTACCGGCGGCCAGGCGCTGGCCAAGTTCATCCCCGGCCACCCGATGGCCGGGCGGGAGACGTCCGGCTTCACCGCCGCCGACCCGAAGCTCTTCGAAGACTGCGCCTGGGTGCTCTGCCTCGGCGAGGACGACACCGCCATGCGCGACTGGGTCACCCTCGCCGCGCTGATCACCGACCTCGGCGCCCGGGTCGTACCGACGACGCCGGCCGAACACGACGCGGCGGTGGCGTCGATCTCCCACGTACCGCACCTGCTGGCGACCGCCCTCGCCGCCCACGCGGCCAGCGATCCCCTGGCCGGCACGCTCGGCGCCGGCTCGTACCGCGACGGCACCCGCGTGGCCGCCAGCCGCCCCGAGCTCACCGCGGCCATGTGTGGCGGCAACGCCGAGGCCGTCCGGACCGCACTTGATGCCGTGCTGTCGGAGCTGTACGCGGCCCGCACCATCCTCGACGGGCCCGACCCGATCGCGACACTGCGCCCCTGGCTCGAGCCCGGGCACACGGCCCGGAGCGCCTGGCCGCCGACCGCGGGCGAGACGACCGACCTGCCGGCCCGCGCCGACGTGCTGCTCCGGCTGGGCCGGGTCGGCGGCTGGATCACCGCCGTCTCCCCCGACCGCCGCACGGTCACGGCCGTCCGCCCCGCCTGACCCGCGAAGGCCGTCCGCCCGCGCGGAGGCCGGCCGAACCCGCGCGGAGGCCGCAACCGAGGCCACAACTTCCGGCAAATAGTGGCCTCCGGGGCCCCGCGACGCCACAACTCCGGGCAAGTAGTGGCCTCCGGCGCCGCCCGAGGCCACAACTCCGGGCAAGTAGTGGCCTCCGGGGCCCCGCGAGGCCACTGCTTCCGGCTTCGGTCAGAGCTTTTCGCCGCGATCGAGGCGTACCACGCGGCGCTCGGTCACGATCGCGGTGACCAGGCCGTACGGGGTCACGTCGAACGCCGGGTTGATCGCGTCGGTCCCGGCCGGCGCGACGTCGCCGACGACCTCGGCCGCGCCCCGGTCCTCGATCTCCACCAGTTCACCCGAGGGCGTGGCCAGGTCCACTGTGGACTCGGGCGCCACGCAGATGAACGGGATCCCGGCGGCTCGGGCGCCGAGCGCGTGCGCGTACGAACCGATCTTGTTCACGACGTCGCCGTTGCCGCAGATCCGGTCGGCCCCGAGGATCACCGCGTCGACCTCGTCGCGGGCCATGAGAAACGGCCCGGCCGAGTCGACCGCGACCCGGAACGGCACACCGGCCCGCGCCAGCTCCCACGCGGTGAGCCGCGCGCCCTGAAGCAACGGCCGGGTCTCGCTCGCCACCACCCCGGCCAGCGCGCCGCGCCGGTGCAGCTCGAAGACCACGGCCAGGGCCGTCCCGTCGACCACCGTGGCCAGCCCGCCGGTGTTGCAGTGCGTCAGCAGCCGCGGCGCATCCCCGCACAGCTCGGTAACCAAGTCGGCGCCGAGCCGCGCCATCCCGGCACTGTTGGCGATCTCTTCGTCGCGCACCGCGTACGCCTCGGCCAGCACTGCCCCGGGGTCCGGGAGCAACGCCGCGGCCCGATGGGCACCGCGTGCGAGATTCACCGCGGTCGGGCGCGCATTGGCAATCAGCTGTACGGCGCGAGCCAACCCCTCCTCGTCGCCCGCGTACTGCCGGGCGGCCAGGGCGACGCCGAGCGCCCCGGCGACGCCCAGGGCCGGCGCACCCCGCACGGCGAGCCGCCGCACCGCGGCCACCAGGTCTTCCACTGTAGACAGTCGTAACTGGACAGTGCGGTCGGGCAACGCGGTCTGGTCGACGATGACGACCGCGTCGTCGATCCAGTCGATGGTGCGCATACCGGCTACGGTACTTCCCCGAAGTAGCGGCAACCCGACCCCGCGCAGGCCACTACTTCCCCGAAGTTGTGGCAACCCGGCCCCGCGCAGGCCACTACTTCCCCGAAGTAGTGGCAACCCGACCCCGCGCAGGCCACAACTTCCCCCAAGTTGTGGCAACCAGGCCTCCCGGAGGCCACTACTTCCCCCAAGTTGTGGCAACCAGACCCCGCGCAGGCCACAACTTCCCCGAAGTAGTGGCAACCCGACCCCGCGGGCAAGTACTTCCGCCCACCCCCGACCACGCCTTCGGCGTAGCCCGCCCTGGACTTCCGCGTAAGTTGGCAGCATGGCACCTCGAGACCCGGTCGCCGACCTGCGGCGCATCGCGTACCTGCTGGAGCGGGCCCATGAGAAGACCTACCGGGTCCGGGCCTTCCGCAGCGCGGCGGCGGCGCTGGGCAAGCTCCCGGCCGACGAGCTGGAGGCGCGCGTCAAGGCCGGCACGCTCACCGAACTGTCCGGGATCGGCGACGTGACCGCCCGCTGCGTCGAGGAGTCGCTGGCCGGCGAGGAGCCGGTGTATCTGCGCCGGCTCGAATCCACCGAGGGTCACGACCTGGACGACGACACGGCGAACCTGCTCGCCGCACTACGCGGCGATTGCCACACCCACTCGGACTGGTCCGACGGCGGCTCGCCGATCGAGGAGATGGCGCTGGCCGCGATCGACCTCGGCCACGACTACATGGTGCTGACCGACCACTCACCGCGCCTGACCGTGGCGCGCGGGCTCTCCGCCGACCGGCTGCGCGAACAGCTCGACGTGGTCGCCGCGATCAACGAACAGCTCGGCACGCTGCCGCTGAAGAAGCCGTTCCGGTTGCTCACCGGCATCGAGGTTGACATCCTCGCGGACGGCGCGCTGGACCAGACCGACGAGCTGCTCGAACGGCTCGACGTGGTGGTCGGCTCGGTGCACAGCAACCTGCGCGACGAGTCGGCGGTGATGACCCGGCGGATGGTGACCGCGCTGGGCAACCCGCACCTCGACATCCTCGGCCACTGCACCGGCCGCTTGATCACCGGCGGCCGCGGCACCCGCAAGGAGAGCGAGTTCGACCCCGACGCGGTCTTCGGCGCGGCGGTCGAGCACGACAAGGCCATCGAGATCAACTCGCGGCCGGAACGCCTCGACCCGCCGAAGCGCCTGCTGCGCCGGGCCCTCGAGGCGGGCTGCCGGTTCACCATCGACACCGACGCGCACGCCCCGGGCCAGCTCGACTGGCTGTCGAACGGCTGCGGCCGGGCTGTCGCCTGCGGCGTCCCCGCGGACCGGATCCTCAACACTCTCCCGGCCGACGACCTGGTGGCCTGGGCGGCCACGCACTGACCGGCCCCGCCACCCGCCGCCGCGACGCACGCCCGGGAGGCCACGGCTCCAGGGAAATCGTGGCAATCCCGGGCGGGGAAGCCACTACTTGCCCGAACGGGTGGCTTGGGGCTGCTGGCGAGGAGGCACGCTCGCCGAGGTTGTCACCGCGACCGGGCTCCGCGGTGCCGGCTCGCCAGCCGTTGGTCCGGCCCTTCGCCGGCGCGGTGCGAGCCGGGTGAGCAGGCCCTGGGCGACGCCGACGCCGGCCAGCACCACCACGCCGCCTACCGGCTGGTTCCAGCTCAGGTGCTCGTTGAGCAGCACCACACCGGCGATCGCGGCGACCACCGGCGGCAGGTAGGTCACCATCGAGCCGGTCGTCACCCCGGCGGTGCGGATCACGTGGAAGTTGAGCGCGAACGCCAGGCCGGTGCCCAGCACCCCGAGCACGGCGATCGAGACGATCGGCGCCCAGGAGAGCGAGGCCGGCGACGGTGGTGCACCCGCGAGGATGGGCGCCACGATGAGCATCTGCAGGGTGCCCATGAGTAGCTGTCCGCCGGTCAGCTGGAACGACGACAGGTCGGTCGACACCATGATCCAGCGCGAATAGTTCATCGCGACGCCGTAGGCACTGACCGCGATGAGCAACTCCAACTGCCCGACGAGCGACGAGCCACCGAGGCCGTGCCATGCGCCCAGCACGACCAGCACACCAAGAAATCCGATCAGCAGGCCCGCGAGCTGTTGGCGGCTCGGCCGATCGGCGGAGCGGGAGAAGCGCAGGGCTATCAGGGTCACCACCAGAGTCGTCAGCGGGACCGTGCCGTTCCAGATCCCGGCGAGCACCGAGGACACCCGTTCCTCGGCGTAGCCGAACATGGTGAACGGCACGGTGGTGCTGAAGATGGCGAGGACGAACAGCCGGCCCCACAGCCGCAGTCCGCGCGGTAGCGGTTGGCGCACGATCGCGAGCAGGATGAGCAGCGTCACCGCGCCGAGGGCGATGCGCCCCAGCGCGATGTAGACCGGCGGCACCTCGCGCACGGCGACCTTGATGAACATGAAGCTGGTGCCCCAGATCAGCGCGGTGGCGCCGAACGCGGGCAACCAGCTTCTCGCCCCGCCGTGAGGACCGGATGTCGTCATGGCCTTACTCTGCATCGGGGGTACGACAAAAGTCGCGCGAGATTCCGACCTCGCGTTTTGGCTGCCGTAGGGTCGTCGTGTGGGATCTATCGATGACATCGCCGACCGCTATGTCGAGGCGTGGGCGCCGCTCGACCCGATCAGCGCCACGTTCGTCGGCATCGCCGGACAGGACGACCGGCTGACCGACCTGTCTCCCGAGGGGTACGCGGCGCAGGTCGACCTGGACCGCCAGACGCTCGTGAAGCTGGACGCCGCCACGCCGGAGACGGAGAACGAGCGGGTCGCGCAGGAGGCGATGCGCGAGCGGCTGCGCCTGACGCTCGAACGCTACGACGCCGGCGAGCTCACCAGTGAGATCAACGTCATATCCAGCGCCCTGCACGGCGTGCGCGGCTGCTTCGACCTGATGCCCCTCGAGGGTGACGAGGCGGCCGCCAACATCGCCGCCCGGATGGCCGCCGTGCCGGCCGCGCTCGACCAGTGGCGGTGGACGCTGCTGGAGGCCGCCGCACAGGGCCACGTGGCACCGGCGAAGCAGATCGTCGAGGTCGCCAAGCAGTGCGAGGTCTGGGCGGACCCCGACGGCGACAACTTCTACGCGGCGCTCGCCGAGCGGGCCGGCACGGGCGTGAGCGCGTCGTTGCAGGCCGACCTGCAGCGGGCCGCCGACCTCGCCCGCGACGCGACGACCGCCATCGGCGAGTTCCTGCGCGACGAACTCGCGCCGCGCGGCCCGCAGAAGGAGGCGGCCGGCCGGGAACGCTACGAGCTCGCCTCGCGTTACTTCCTCGGCGCCAAGATCGACCTCGACGAGACGTACGCGTGGGGCTTCGAGGAACTCGCCCGGCTCGAGAGCGAGATGCGCACCGTCGCGGACAAGATCGTCACCGGCGGCGCGATCGACGAGGCCGTCGCGGCGCTCAACGACGATCCGGCCCGCCAGATCGAGGGCAAGGAGGCGTTCCGCGACTGGATGCAGGCGCTTGCCGAGCGCACCATCGAAGCGCTCAACGGCACGCACTTCGACATCCCCGAGCCGGTACGCCGCATCGAGGCGATGCTCGCGCCGACCTCCGACGGCGGCATCTACTACACCGGTCCGAGCGAGGACTTCACCCGCCCCGGACGCATGTGGTGGGCCGTGCCGCAGGGCGTCGACAGCTTCTCGACCTGGCAAGAGGTGACGACCGTCTTCCATGAGGGCGTGCCCGGCCACCACCTCCAGGTCGCCCAGACGTACGTGCGCGCTGACCTGCTCAACCGCTGGCGGCGCGTCCTGTCGTGGTGCTCCGGGCACGGCGAGGGCTGGGCGCTCTACGCCGAGCGGCTGATGGACGAGCTCGGATTTTTGTCAGACCCGGGTGAGAAGCTCGGCATGCTCGACGGGCAGGCCTTCCGCGCCACCCGCGTCATCGTCGACATCGGCATGCACCTGGAACTGGAGATCCCCCGTGACAACCCGTTCGGCTTCCACCCGGGCGAGCGTTGGAATCCCGAGCTCGGCTGGGAGTTTCTGCGCGCGCACTGCCGGGTTCCCGATGAGAACCTGCGGTTCGAGCTCAACCGCTATCTCGGCTGGCCCGGGCAGGCGCCGGCCTACAAGGTGGGTGAGCGCATCTGGCTGCAGGCCCGCGAGGACGTCCGGCAGCGCAAGGGCGCCGACTTCGACCTCAAGGCGTTCCACCGCGACGCGCTCAACCTGGGCTCGCTCGGCCTGGACCCGTTGAAGTCCGCTCTGGCCCGCTTGTAGAGGCGACCTGTCGTGAGTGCGACCGCGCCCGGGCTGCAATTCGTGAGTGCGACCGCGCCCGGGCTACACCTGGGCGACCCGTCGTGAGTGCGACCGCGCCCGGGCCGCTGGCCGGGCTGCTCGTGGCGGACTTCTCGCGCGTGCTGGCCGGGCCGTTGGCGACGATGACCCTGGGTGATCTCGGCGCCGACGTCATCAAGGTGGAGCGGCCCGGGGTCGGCGACGACACGCGCGGATGGGGCCCGCCGTTCGCGGCCGACGGGCAGGCGACCTACTTCCTGTCCGTCAACCGCAACAAGCGCAGCCTGGCCGCCGACCTGTCCACTGTGGAGGGCCAGGCGGCGGCGCTCGAACTGGCCCTCGAGGCCGACATCCTGGTGGAGAACTTCCCACCCGGGACGATGGAACGCTTCGGCCTCGGATACGAGCAGCTCAACAATTCACGGCTGATCTACGCCAGCGTCACCGGCTTCGGCCGGGGCCGCCCGGCTCCTGGATACGACTTCCTGATCCAGGCGGTCGGTGGGCTGATGTCGATCACCGGTCTGCCGGACGGAGAACCGACGAAGGTCGGCGTGGCGCTCGTCGACGTGTTGGCCGGTCAGCAGCTGGCGGCCGGGATCCTCGCCGCCCTCTACGCGCGCGAGCGCACCGGCCGCGGCCAGCGCGTCGAGGTCAGCCTGCTCGGCAGCCTCCTCGCCGGGCTGGTCAACCAGGCGTCCGGCCTGCTCAACGCCGGGGTCGTGCCCGGCCGGCTGGGCAACCGGCATCCGAGCATCACGCCATACGAGACGCTGACCGCCCAAGATGGTCCGCTCGCCGTGGCGGTCGGCAACCAGGCGCAATTCGAGCGCTTCTGCGCCGCACTCGGCCTGGCCGACGTCGCGGCCGACCCACGTTTCGGCCACCACGTGTCCCGCGTGCGGCATCGGGACGCGCTCATCGCGGCGATCGAAGCGGTGACCATCACCGCGCCCGTGCAGCACTGGATCGACGCGCTCACCGCCGCCAAGGTCCCCTGTGGACCGGTCAACGACCTGGCCGAGGCGTTCGCGCTGGCCGAGGCGCTGGGTCTGGACCCGATCGTGCAGACCGGCGACATCCGGACGGTCGCCAGCCCGATCCGGCTGTCCGAGACGCCGGTGTCCTACCGCCGGCCGCCCCCGCCGCTCGACGGAGCCGAGACGCCCGCGAGGGAACCCGGCGACCCCGCCGACCCCGCCGACCCGGCCACCCCAGCCACTCCAGCCGACCCCGCCGACCCCACCGCCCCGACCGAGTTGGCTGACGGCCGATCTGAACAGGGCGAGGAAGAAGATCGAGCCGAGCACGATGTCGATGTTGCGCACCTGGACCAGCACGGCGAAGAGGCCGCCGAGCTCAAAGACGTCGATCCAGGCCGCGACCGGCCGCTCGAGCCGGTACTCGACGACGCGCACGTACGCGATCAACCAGCCCACGTTCGATCATCGTCCGACGCCGGCCGGTGCTAATGCGAGGACGGGAACGATCTGGTTGCGGTTATGCCTGGAACCGCAGGTCGAAGCCGTCGGCGGTGAGCGTGTCGGCCTTCACGTACACCAGGTCGACCTGGACGTCCTTGAACGTCATGTCCGGCAGCGTCAGCGGCGGGGGCGAGTCCGGGGTGAACGTGAGCTCGATCGGAATCGGCGGCAGCCCGGGGATGAGCTGCAGCTTGCCGACCAGTTTGGTGGTGTAGAACTCGACGTCGCCGGAGAGCGTCAGCTTGTCGCTGGTCGTCTCGAGGATCTTCGGGCCGCCCGGCGTACGCATCTCGAACGGCGTGTTGGCCACCGAGGACATGCGGAACTTCAGGACCCGCACCGAGCTCGGCCGGCCGTCGGCGGTCTTCGTCGGCAGGTCGACCACGCCGTCGTAGTCCAGCCCGTGCATCTCCTGGGTCGACGTGAGTACCAGCGACGAGTTCGACGAGGCCGCGGGCTGGCCGGGGTCGAGGGCGGCGCGCTTGGCCGGGCCGGTCGGGTTCCCGCTCGGCGTGCACGGCACGGGCGCGGCCGGCTTGCTGCTCTTGCTGGGCGACGGCGATCCGGTGGTCGTCGTCGGCCCGGGAGCCGGCGGAGCCGGAGCGGTAGCCGGCGAGGAAGGCGACGGGGACGACGACGGGGAAGGCGATGCGGACGGGTTGGCGTCGGCCTTCTCGCCACCGCCGAAGATGCCGTGCCACACGTCGACGATGCCGCCGATGATGTCGGTGACGATGTTGCCGCCCGAATCCTCGGCCGGCGCGCTCGGGCTGGGGCTCGCGCTCAGGCTGGGGCTGGAGCCGGGATTCGCCGATCCCCCGGTCCGTGGTGGTTCCGGTTTCTTCGCGGTACGGGGGGAGCTCGGCGCAACCGACGGCGACCTGTCGGTCATGGTCTTCGTCGCCATCGGCGCACAGGGCGCAGCCGACGCCGGTGCGGCGCCATTGGCGACGACCATGCTCACCGCGACCAGGACGAGCACGGCGAACAGCGCGCCGCCGTAGCGCAGTCGCTGGTGGGAGCCGGGCGCCGGCGGCCGTTCGTCGTCGGCACTGCCCGCACCACCCGGCTCGTGCAGAGGCGAGCGCAGTGAGGTCGGCAGCGAGTCGGTCAGCAGGCCTGGCGACTCGCTGTTGGGCTCTTCCTCCACGGGTACGGCTTCGACCGGGGTGCCGTAGACGGCGGTGCTCTGCTGACCCACGTACCGCTCGTCAAAGGCGTCGGCATCCGTGGGAGCGGGCTCCGGCACGGCCGACGGTGACCAGGCGGCCACCAGTGCGCCGCCGACCACGCCGAGCAGCAGGCCGATGAAGAAGCCGCCCAGGTTGAGGCCGATCAGCGAGTACACCGCGGTGAGCGTGCCGAGGATGCCGTAGAACAGGCGCTGGCCCGGCGACACCCAGGCCAGCACGCCGCACAGCAGCATGACGACCGGGATCACGTACGAGAGGAAGCCCGTCGGTCCGAAGTGGACCTGGAACTCGCTCGGGTTGAGGTTGGCGCTGAAGAACAGTTCGAGTGCGGACAGGATCATGAGCAGGCCGCCGTAGAACGGACGGCTGCGTCGCCAGCGTCGCCAGCGCGATTCCTCGGTCGGCGATGTCATGCACCCTCCTCACGACTCCAGCACCCGTCAGGCCCGCGGAACGACGTCCGCGGGCCTGACGACGTGACTTAGAAGCACTCCTCCGGCTTGCTGCCCGAGGAGACGCTCAGGTCGAGCCCGTTGAGGTTGAACTGGCCGGCCGTGGTCGACCAGGCGACCTGCCGGAGGTTCTTGATGGTGACGTGGTCGGCCTGCTGGGCGAAGCCACCGGGCAGGCCCTTGGCGCCCGCCGGACCCTTGGTGAGGTCGGAGGCGTCGATGCCGATCTGGATGTTGGTGAACGATGCGTCGCCCTGCAGCGACGACACGTCCAGCAGCAGATCGGTCGCGGTCGCCGGGGTGTCACCCCGGCCGGCCCGGATCACCATGCTGAACGGCAGGCCGGGCACCTTCACCGACTGGCAGAGGTTGGACAGCGACGCCTTGGTGATGCCGGACACCGCGACCGCGTGGTTCTTCGGATCCGACGGATCGGGGATGCCGTTGGGCAGCGTCCGGGCGCCCTTCTCCTGGGCGAAGCCGCCGTACTGCACGAAGCCGGTCCCGTCGAGCGTGTCGGCCGAGACCTTGAACTGCGAGCCGGAAACCGAGAACGACGCGGCGATCGCGCCGTTGGCCATGCCCAAGACAATGGCGCCAGCGGCGACGACGGCCGGCACCATGACCGCGGCGAAACGCCGCCATCGGGTACGGCCCGGCGCCGGGTTGCCGGTGCTGCCCTGTGCGTGCTTCAACGTAGGGGCTCCTCCCTGCGGACGGGCGTCATCGCCGCGACTGCGGGGGTCCGTGGCGGGGTCGCGTGGCGGTGACGTGATGTCGTGCTGTTTGCGGCCAGTCAGCCCGAGCAACTGCCGACGGTGGCGTCCGTGAATGTTGCCGCTGTGCCTTGTGGGGCACAAGACCGGTAGCTACTGACCAGTAACACGAATTTAGCGAGATCGCCACGCAGCGTTGATAGATGCTCGGGCGGCCGGGCCGAACGAGACGGACATAGCCCCGCACAACCGGCGGCGATCACTACCGTCTGTGACCAAAGTCGCGCTACGTTACGGTTTCATAACAAGCACTCACGGCCGTCACTGGCTCAGCGCCTTGAGCGCGTCCTCGATGGTGCGGTGGAACGTCGGGTACGCGTAGATCATCTGGCGCAGGCGGGCGACCGGTACCTCGCCGTGCACGGCGACGACCAGCCCGGACAGCACCTCGCCACCGGTCGGCCCGGCCGAGGTGGCGCCGACCAGGATGTCGCGGTCCGCATCGACGACCAGTTTGATGAAGCCTTCGTTGCCAGCCTTGTGGATCCAGCCCCGGGCCGACGACGGGATCTCGGCGACGCCGGTACGAACGGTCAGGCCGCGCTCGCGCGCCTGCGCCTCGGTCAGCCCGACCGAGCCGATCTCCGGATCGGTGAACGTCACCCTGGGCAGCGCCCGGTAGTCGGCCCGCGGGCCGTCCTTGCCCTGCACGGCGGGGATCACGATGCCCGCGTGGTACATCGAGACGTGCGTGAACGCGCCCTTGCCGGCCAGGTCGCCCATCGCCCACAGCTTGTCGCCGGCCCGCATCCGGTCGTCGACCTCGACGAACTTGGCGTTCGGGTCGAGACCGACGCTGTCCAGGCCGAGCGTGGCCAGGTTGGTCTTCCGGCCGGTGGCCACCAGGAGCTTCTCGGACCGGAGCGAGCCGCCGCCGTCGAGGTCGACGGTGAATCCGTCGCTGAACCGGATCCGGTCGACCTTCGCTTCGACGCGTACGTCGATGCCGTCGCGCTCGAGCGCCTCCGCGACCAGCTTGGAGGACTCCGGCTCCTCGAGCGCCACCAGGCGGTCGGCCGCCTCGACCACGGTCACCCGTACCCCGAAGCGCGCGAACACCTGCGCCAACTCGACGCCGACGGCGCCACCGCCGAGCACGATCAGCGAGGCCGGCAACTCTTCGACCTTCACGGCGTCGCGGTTCGTCCAGTACGGCGTGCCGGCGAGCCCGTCGATCGGCGGGATCGCCGGGGACGTGCCGGTCGCGAGCACCACCCCGAGCGACGCCTCGAATGTGTCATCGCCGACCGCGACCCGCCCCGGTGCGATCAATCGGCCGCTGCCCCGCACGAACCGCGCGCCCTTGTCGACCAGGCGGTCGACCGCGACCTTGTCGTCCCAGTTGTCGGTGGCCTCGTCGCGGATGCGCTTGGCGACGGGTGCCCAGTCGGCGGTGACCTCGGCGTGTCCGGCCATCCCGTCGACGCGGCGGGCCTCGGCGAGCAGGTTGGCCGCGCGGATCATCATCTTGCTCGGCACGCAGGCGAAGTATGGGCACTCGCCGCCGACCAGGCGCTCCTCGACGCCCACGACCGACAGGCCGGCCTGGGCAAGCGAGCCCGCGACCTCCTCGCCACCCGGACCCAAACCGATCACGATCACGTCGACGTTTTCGCTCATGGAATCAAGCCTAAGGGCGATCCGACCTTGACGGTGTATATGTCTGTACGGTTATATTACTGGCATGACATCATCACTCAGGACGGTTGACGGCCGCCCGACGCTGCGGTTCGAGCGGCGGCTGGCCCACCCGATCGAGCGGGTGTGGAGGGCGGTCACCGACCCCGACGAGCTGAAGCACTGGTTCCCGGCCAACGTCGAAGGCGAGCGTAAACCCGGCGCGGACCTCCGCTTCACCTTCGACGAGCATGCCATCGAGGTGACCGAGGGCCAGATCGTGGAGTTCGAGCCGCCGCGCCTTTTCGCGTACAGCTGGGGGACGAGCATGCTGCGCTGGGAACTGGTCCCGGAAGACGACGACTCCTGCCGGTTGATCTTCACGCATATGCTCGGCGACGACGAGCCGTGGGGCGACGCCGTCTCGGCTCCCCGCCATGCGGCCGGCTGGGACGGCTGCCTGCGCCAGCTCGACGCATGGCTCAACGGCCGCACCGAGGAGCTGCCGGAAGGGTTCTGGCTCGAGCGCAGCAGTTACTACCTGGAGGCGTTCGGGCTGGACGCGGGCACCGTGACCGACGGCCAGGTCCGCTTCGTGCGGGAGATCCTGCAGCCCGCCGACAAGGTCTGGGCCGCGATGGTCGGCGCCAAGACGCCGTCGATCGGCGACGCCGCGCCGGCCGCGGTGACCGCCGACGGCGTGCCGGCCGGACCGGTCACCGAGGTCGAGCCCGAGCGGGTGCTGGCCTACGCCTCGCCGGACGGCGACGTGCGCTGGGAGCTGGTCGCCAACCCGGTCTGGACGCGGGTCACGGTCACCCAGCAGTCGACCCGGCACCAGGAGGCCTGGCGGCAGGCCTTGAAGAGCTTCTACTCCCACTCCCAGTAGAACCCGACGACGGCGCGCTCGACCGCGTCGAACCGGCAGTTGACCGACCGCTCGTTGTCCAGTTCGACGAGCTCCTGGTCGATGACCCGGGCGTGGTCGAGCGCGTCCCACCGGGCCTGCCAGACCCGCCGGGGCAGCCGGTCGGGGTGGAAACTCACCCAGAGCGTCAGGTCCTGGGTCGGGCCGAGGACCCCGCGGCGGAACTCCGGGGGCGGCGCCTCCCGGTAGAAGAAGTTGGTCCGCAACTGCATGAACGCGGTCTCGCCGCGGTTCAGCGGGTGGCTGAGCATGATGTCGACGGCATACAGCGTGTCGCTGGCCTGATAGACCTCGCCGACGCTGCCGCCGCGGACCACGTCGACGACGAGCTCGTCCGTGTCGAACCGGTAGGGCAACGACTCCAGACCGTCCACTGTAGAGCGGATGAGCTGGATCGTCTGATGCTCGGCCGGCTTGCCGTCCGGGCCGAGCACGTGCAGTTCATGCAACGACAGCGTCTCGTGCTGGGTGGTTGCCGCGGCGCGGCGCACCAGCTTGGGCGCGCGCAGGTCGCCGTTGATCACCCGTACGGCGGGGGAACCGCGCAGCAGGTCGGCCAGGCGGTCGGCGTGGCGGGGCCGCAGCTGGAAGGCCCGGACGAACTCGGCGAGCAGCTCCGGGCTGAGTGCCTCGCCCTCGAGCGCCCGGCGCGCCGCTTCCGGGTCGGCCTGCTTCAGGACCCGACCCACCGCCGCGTAGTTGATCTCCTCGGGCGGCGTCGGCGGCGCGAGGCGTTCCCAGGCCGACCGGTACTCGCCCGCCCGCAGCAGCAACAGGCGCAGGAAGGCGCACGCTTGACGGATCCGGTCGTCGTCCCCCATGCCGACAACCCCCTTCGATGTGATGCCCGCAACGGCCGAATAGTAATGCGTCTGCTGTTCACGTTGTCATCCAGTCCAGGTTGGGGCCATGGCGACGGTCGCCAGAGCAGCCGCCGACATCCAAGATCCGCCCCGGTGGCCACCCGGCCCCCCTGAAGCCACTACTTCCCCGAAGTTGTGGCCATCCGACCCCGCCGAGGCCACCATTTGCCCGAAGTTGTGGCCACGCGGCTGGGCTTGGCACCGCGGACGCCGGGATTCCTGGCGGGAGCGACGGTCGCGCCCTCGACGGACCCGAGTCAGAAGAATCTAGAGTCTTGGAAAGACTCTTGGCGGCTCCTCGCCGTCGAGGGCCATGGCGGCGGTGCCGACGATCGCGGGATCGGGGGTGCCGACCAGTTCGGCGTCCTTGTCTGTCGTAGTCGAAGCGGCTCAGGACGTAGCGCATCGCCTCGACGCCGGGCGCGCTTCTTGTCGTTGCTCTTGACGACGGTCCACGGCGCGTCGGCGGTGTCGGTGTAGAAGAACATCGCCTCCTTCGCCTCGGTGTAGTCGTCCCACTTGTCCAGCGACGCGAGGTCCATCGGCGAGAGCTTCCACTGGCGGACCGGGTCGACCTGGCGGATCGCGAAGCGGGTGCGCTGCTCGTCGCGGGACACCGAGAACCAGAACTTGATCAGGTGGATGCCGGAGCGGACCAGCATCCGCTCGAGCTCCGGCGCCTGCCGCATGAACTCGAGGTACTCGGCGCGGTGCAGAACCCCATCACGCGCTCGACGCCGGCCCGGTTGTACCAGGATCGGTCGAACAGCACGATCTCGCCGGCGGCCGGCAGGTGGGCGACGTAGCGCTGGAAGTACCACTGGGTGCGACTCGCGCTCGTTCGGCTTCTCCAGCGCGACCACGCGGGCGCCGCGCGGGTTGAGGTGCTCCATGAAGCGCTTGATCGTGCCGCCCTTGCCGGCCGCGTCGCGCCCCTCGAAGAGGATCACCACCCGCTCGCCGGCCGCCTTGCACCCAGTTCTGCAGCTTGAGCAGCT
Organism: uncultured Actinomycetota bacterium; assembly: GCA_963816625.1. Taxonomy (GTDB): domain Bacteria; phylum Actinomycetota; class Actinomycetes; order Mycobacteriales; family Micromonosporaceae; genus Dactylosporangium. Next base: position 880,348 of record CAWFLC010000001.1, read on the forward strand.
CGATCTGCAGGAGGCGCTTTTCCCGGTCGTAGTCGGGGCGCGCCATCCGCTCGTCGTACGGGTAGTCCTCCCGCCAGGTGTCGACCGGCTGGCCGTCGGTCCGCAGCAGCACCGGGTCGTCATCGTCGTCGTCCTCGACGCGGTAGTCGCTGAGGGGGCCGAGTGCGGCAAGCGCGTTCATGGGACCCTTCATACACAGAGTTGGTGAACATCACCCATACGGGTTCTGCAACACTGCTGTTCATGACTGCTGCGTTGGTGCCGTTCTCAGTCGAGCATACGGAGATTCCCGGGCTGACCGTGCTCCGGATGAAGCAGATAACGGACGAGCGCGGCACGGTCCGCGAGTTCTTCCGGCAGTCCGCGATGGCCGAGGCGGGCCTGCACACAGGCCCGTGGCAGCAGCTCAACGTGACCGAGACCGGGCGCGGAGCGATCCGCGGCCTGCACGGCGAGGCGATGACCAAGCTGGTGGCGATCGTGTCGGGGTCGGGTTTCGGGGCCTATGTCGATACTCGTCCGGATTCGCCGGCCCGCGGGAAGGTCGTCACCGTGGACCTGGCGATCGGTACGCAGGTGCTGGTGCCGCCGGGCGTGTGCAACGGGTTCCAAGTGACGTCGGCGGCGCCGGCGCAGTACCTGTACTGCTTTGACCGGGAGTGGGTGCCGGGAATGGCGGGTACGGCGGTGCACCCGCTGGATCCGGCGTTGGGGATCGCCTGGCCCGTCGACATCGATCCGTCGGACCGGTCGCTGTTGTCGGCAAAGGACGCGGGCCAGCCGACACTGGCGGAGGCGCTAGCCGGCGCGTAGCCGGCAGGCCTGCGGGGACGGCCGGCCCGCCCGCGTTACAAGGCCTTGGTCAGTCGGTCGGCCACCAGCCGGGTGAAGCGAGCCGGATCCGCCAACTCGCCGCCCTCCGCCAGCAGCGCCACCCCGTACAGCAGTTCGGACGTCTCCGCCAACGCCTCGTCGTTGCCGCCCTTCTCGTATGCCTCCCGCATGCCGATCACGAGCGGATGCGTCGGGTTCAGCTCGAGGATCCGCTTGACGTGCGGCACGTCCTGGCCCATCGCGCGGTACAGCTTCTCGAGCGTCGGGGTGATGTCCTGCTCGTCGCCGACGAGGCAGGCGGGCGACGTGGTCAGCCGCGACGACAGCCTGACCTCCTTGACCTGATCTTGCAGCTTGGTCTGCAGCCAGATCAACAGCCGGCCGAAGTCCTTCTTCTGCTGCTCCCGTTCGGGCGCCTCTTCCGCGTCGAGTTGGACCTGGCCCTTGGCGATCGACTGCAGCGGATGGCCGTCGAATTCCGTGACGCGCTCGACCCACACCTCGTCCACCGGGTCGGTCAGGATCAGCACCTCGTATCCCTTGGCACTGAACGCCTCCATGTGCGGGGAGTTCTCGATCATGGCCCGGGATTCGCCGGTCATGAAGTAGATGTCCTTCTGGCCTTCCTTCATTCGTTCCACGTACTGGCGAAGCGTGGTCGTTTCGGTCGCGTCATGGGTGGAGGCGACGGACATGATGTCGAGAATGGCTTCGGTGTTCTCGCCGTCGTCGAGCAGTCCTTCTTTCATCGCCCGGCCGAATTCGGTCCAGAACGTGCGGTAGCGCTCGGCGTCATTGTTCATCAGGTCCTTGATCGTCGAGAGCACCTTCTTGACGAGGCGCCGCCGGACGATCTGGATGTGCCGGTCCTGCTGCAGGATTTCGCGGGAGATGTTCAACGACAGGTCGTGCGCGTCGACGACGCCCTTGACGAAGCGCAGATAGGCGGGCATGAGCGCTTCGCAGTTGTCCATGATGAAGACGCGCTTCACGTACAGCTGGACGCCGCGCTTGCCCTCGCGCATGAACAGGTCGAAGGGGGCGCGCGACGGGATGAAAAGCAGCGCCTCGTATTCGAAGGTGCCCTCGGCCTTCATGTGGATGGTCTCGAGCGGGTCGGTCCAGTCGTGGCTGACGTGCTTGTAGAACTCGTTGTACTCGGCCTGGTCGACCTCGCTGCGGGGGCGGGCCCACAGGGCCTTCATCGAGTTGAGGGTCTCCGGATCCTTGCCCTCAACCGCCATCCGGATCGGCCACGCGATGAAGTCCGAGTAGCGCTTGACGATCTCGCGGATCTTCCAGTCCGACGCGTAGTCGAAAAGGTGATCCTCGCTGTCCTCGGGCTTGAGGTGGACCGTCACGGCAGTGCCCTGCGGCGCCTCATCGACCGTCTCGATCGAGTACGTGCCCTCGCCCGTCGACTCCCACCGTGTTCCGGTCGACTCGCCGGCCCGGCGGGTCAGCAGCGTCACCTTGTCGGCGACCATGAAGGTCGAGTAGAAGCCGACGCCGAATTGGCCGATGAGCTCCGGCGTGTCCTTCGCGTCCTTCATGGACTGCAGGAGTTCCGCGGTACCGGATTTGGCGATCGTACCGATGAGCTGGATCACCTCGTCGCGGGTCATACCGATCCCGTTGTCCCGGATCACCAGTGTCCGCTGGGCTTTGTCGACCTCCAGGTCGATGTGCAGGTCAGCGGTGTCGACCGGCAGATCCTTGTTGACGAGCGACTCGATGCGCAGCTTGTCGAGCGCGTCCGAGGCGTTGGAAATGAGCTCCCGGAGAAAGATGTCCTTGTTGGAGTAGATCGAGTGGACCATCAGTTGCAGCAGCTGACGCGCCTCGGCCTGAAACTCCAGCGTCTCAACGGTGTTCGTCACGAGATTCCTCCATGCGGACTGCTAAACCCGTCTAGAAGAATAACGAGTGCCGACCGAACCGCTGCGCCGCAGGTGACGACGGGTGCACTCGTCTACAGTGACCGCTGTTGAATCACGAGCCTCGGAGTTCTCCCATGCGTCCGACCCCGCCGACCGGTGCCCGCTGGCGCCGCCGCGCGTTCCGGGTCGCGGTCGTCGGACTCGCCTCGGTGTCCCTGGTGGCGACGGTGGCATGGCTGGTGCTCCCGGACGAGCAGCACGCCGCGGCACTGCGCTCCGCACGTCCAACGCTCGGCCCGTCGCCGGCGCCGCCGAGCCCGGTCGCCGCTCCGCGCCGAGCCCTGCGCGGCGTGTCAGCCGGTGACAGTGCGGCCGCGGTCCGCAAGTACGAGCAGTGGATGGCCAAGGTCAGGCCCGGCTTCCGGGTCGACGGCGTGCTCGCGTCCGTCGGCGACGCGAGCTGGACCGACTACGAGCGCTCGGCCGCCCGCTCGGTCAGCGCGAACCTCTGGGGCGGCATCGACCGGCCGGTGTTCTGGTCGGTGCCGCTGATCCCGCGCGGTGCGAGCCTGACCCAGGCCGCCGGCCCGACCAGCGGCGCCGAGGCCGACAGCGCGTACGCCGGGCACTGGACCAAGGTGGCCGGGACCATCCTCAGCCACCGCCCGCAAGACTCGACGATCATCATCTGCGTGTCCGCCGGCGTCGGCGCCAAGCCGACGGTGTCGGCCGAGGCCTTCCGAGAATTCGTACGGGCCTTCCGCGCCGTCCCCGGCGCACAGCGGTTCCGGTTCGCCTGGAACGTCACCATCGGCGACCACGGCATCGACCCCGAGCCGGCCTATCCGACCGGCACCGATGCGGCCGGCCGCGACTACGTCGACATCATCTCGATGGACTTCGCCTGGTCGCCGCGGCCCAAGGGACCCGACCCGCAGGACGGCAAGCAGGCCTGGTCGTCGATGGTCAGCCGCCGGTACGGGCTCGCCTGGCACCAGCGCTTCGCCGCCTCGATGGGCAAGCCGACCGCGTTTGCGGAGTGGGGCGTCAAGGGCCAGGGCAAGAACATCGATGTGTACTTGGAGAGCGCGCGCCAATGGTTCGCCGGCTATAACGTGGTCTTCGAGACATACACCTATACCGGCAACCCCAACGACACGTACCGGCGAATCTTCGCCGCCTGACGTCTCCTTCTTCGGAGTCGATCAAGGAAGTACGCGCCGGAATTTGTCCGAATCCCGGGCGTGTACTTCCTTGATCGACTCGGGGATAGAGTGAACCCCGTGGACTTCACTCGCCTGCCCGACGATCTCCCCGTGCCGGTCGATGACGGCGCGGCCGATCACCTGCCCGGAACGGCTATGCCGGCGGTCACGTTGACCAGTACCGGCGGCTCGCGGGTGCGGCTGGCCGAACTCGGCTCGGGCCGGACGATCATCTACATCTATCCGCTCACCGGCCGTCCCGGCGTCGACCTCCCCACCGGCTGGGACGAGATTCCGGGCGCCCGCGGCTGCTCAACCGAGGCCTGCGACTTCCGCGACCACTTCCAACTCCTGCGCGCGGCCGGGGCCACCAGCGTCTACGGCCTGTCCAGCCAGGACACCGAATACCAACGGGAGGCCGTCGAGCGGCTGTCCCTGCCGTTCTCGGTCCTCTCCGACGGTGATTTTTCCCTGGGTACGGCCCTGAGCCTGCCGACCTTTACCGCCTCCGGAGCGGGTCGGCTCTACAAGCGACTGACGCTGATCGTCCGGGACGGCGCGATTGAGCACGTGTTCTACCCGATCTTCCCGCCCAACACCCACGCCCAGCAGGTGCTCGCCTGGCTCGGCGCCAACCCGGCCTGACCCGATGCGCGTTGACCTGGTGACGATCGTCGTCGAGGAGTACGACCCGGCGATCGCGTTCTTCACTGAGGTACTGGACTTCGAACTGGTCGACGACAGCCCGTCGCTGACGACCGACGGCCGGCCGAAGCGCTGGGTGGTGGTGCGGCCGCCGGGCGCCGAGACGGGCATCCTGCTCGCCCGCGCCGACGGCGAGCAGCAGGCCGCGGCCGTGGGCCAGCAGGTCGCGGGCCGGGTCGGTTTCTTCCTCCGCGTCGACGACTTCGACGCGGCGTACACCCGGATGACCCGAGCCGGCGTCACGTTCGTACGGCCGGCGCGCGCCGAGCCGTACGGGATGGTCGCGGTCTTTCTCGATATCGCCGGCAACCGCTGGGATCTGCTAGCGCCTGCTTCCTAAGGGGGTCGGAGCCCGGGCGGTGACGGTGGTCGATCCGCCCCGAAGGCCCCAGACGGTGGTCGATGCGCATGATCCTGAAGACCTACCGGGTGCCATACACCGGAAACTCTTCGCGATCATGCTCACCGCGGCCGAGCGCCGACCACCGAACAGTCACTGAAACAGATAAGGCCGTGAGCCAGGCTTCCCTGGTCACGGCCCCATGTCTTGCGCGCCCGAAGGGACTCGAACCCCCAACCTTCTGATCCGTAGCCTCCGGGAAGTCATAGCTCCTGGTCAGAGGCATTTGGCGCGTGTCGTTACGGACGGTTTTGTGCTCTGTAGATGGGCGTCTGTAGCCGCTGGTCTATGCGAGGCGTTTGTGCTGATTCTGTTCGGTTGGTGCTCGTCGTTTGCGCTACGTCCGATCACGCCAGGAACACATCGCGATTGTCGGCACCGCCCGTGTGGGCGTACCCCACGTGGCATCACACGCACCGATCGGCCGGCGGATCGTCCCTCAGCCGACCGGCCGCCGCCGATCGTGCGACGGGCAGGTAGACCACCTGGCAAAGCACCTCGGCCTCGTTGGCCAGCCAACGCAGTGCCGACCGTCTCGTCTCGACCCCAGAGCCCGAAGTCGAGGACCACGTTGATCCCCAGCCGCAGCGTCCGCAACGCCACAGCGCCAGGGAGCCGACCGTCAAGAACATCGTCGTGGCAGAAGGTCGCACGTGCGGACCGGACATCTCGTGTTCGTGTGCGTGCATGCTGGGCTCCTGGTCGATGGCAGGGGCCAGGCAACGCGGAACCGCCGCCCGGCAGGAAGCCTGGCGGCGCGGAACCGAGGGACGTACCTCCGCCTGTCCCAGCGCCGTCAGCGAGAACGGCCGGGACGAGTCACGGAAGCGCACGCACACATGTGTCCGACTGTACCGATGGCTGGGCCTATTCGTGCGGCTCCAGATCCGGACACGTGATCATAATGGTGAGACGGTTTCACCAGCCGGGTTTCGGCTACTGCACACCGCGGCCGCCTTGATGGGCGATGCCGACGTACCCCTCCGGCGGTTGCGGTAGCGCTTGCACGCAAGACGTGGAGCAGGCATTCACCAGCAGCGGCAGCACGTCGGTGGCGACCCGCAGGGAGATCCACATTTGTCGGAACCGGGCTGGGTCGATGCGGCCGTCGCAGACGCTACAGGCGCGGATCGACTCGACACCCCATTCCCGCGGATCGAGCTCATCATGGGCGGGCAGGGAAGCCAAAGCGCCTCTGGAGTGCAGCCGCGGGAACGCAGGCCGGGACTTGAAATTGCCATACAGGGCCCGGGTGCTGACCGTGCTGTTGCGTAAGCTCACGCATCGGGTCAGCTCGTACGGGAACCAGTGCAGCGAGTACGAGGTATACGGCTCGAACACCTCCAGGCTGGCCATCGCACCGATCTGCGGTGGAATGCGCACCAGTGGACTGCCGTAGAGCACCAGGTGCTTGACCCTGACGAGCTTGGCGATCGTGGGTGGCAGCGTTACAAGATCCGCACGCTCGGCCGCGGTGAGTTCGACCAGCGGCCGGAACACCTCCCGCCCGTCCGCGGCGGCCTCATCGATCAGCTGCAGTACCCGCCGCCATCCGGCCGAGGAGGTGTCCTGACGCTCTCCATGGAATCGGACCCGTGCGCCCGGCTGGCGGAAACACGCCTCCTCGGCCCGTACCGGGCCACTTCCGGCCGCGTCAGCCGCAAAGCGGTTGTGGACCAGACGCGGGGTCGGCTCGTGCTGGACTTGGTCTTCCACGGTGGACCAGCCTAACCGGACCTCCAGCACCTAACCATGATCGAGTACGTTGTCATCGGCTACCGCGTAGCTGATCGCTGCCCACCCGGACCGGCGCAGGCCGTCCGTAGCGAGCGCTCGGCGGCTTCCGTATGTTGCCGATCCCGACGATGCCTGCATACTCATGCGGTGCTCGGGCTCGATTCGTGCCTGCCGCTGGAATCGAGGCTGATGACGCATCCGCGGGCGGTAATCTCGCCCGACCGCGCCGCTGTTGCACGATCCGGCCGTTCCGGACGAAGTGTGCACTCTGTTGATGTCGTCACGTTGATCACGGTGATGGCGTCGGTGCGGTGGGCCCGCGGAATCGGTGGGCCCGCGGAACCGTTGGAGGCCGCCGGCAGGAAGGAGCGGGACTCGTCGGCCGATGACCTTCGGCGTTGGGCAAGTTTGGTTGGACGGGGCCCGGCGCTGCAGCGGTTATCCCACGGGCTGTGCTTGTGGGATTGGGACGATTGGGTGATCCCGGAGCCAGGCGTCGAACGTGTCGATGGCCGCGGGTCGGCAGATGTGGTAGCCCTGCGCTACGTCGCAGCCGAAGCTGGAGAGCAAGGCCAACGCTTCGACGGTTTCCACGCCTTCGGCGACGATGGTCAGTCCGAGGTTGTGGCCGAGATCGACGACGCTGTGGACGATCATGGCGTCGCTTGCCTCCTTGGTCATGGTCATGACGAAGGAGCGGTCGATTTTCAGTTCATTGACCGGCAGGTTCTTGAGGTGGCCGAGACTGGTGTAGCCGGCACCGAAGTCGTCTATGGACAGCCGGACTCCGATCTCGGCGAGCCGCTCAAGTAGACGGCGAGCTCGGACGGGTTCGGTCATCAGCGCCGTCTCGGTGACTTCGAGCTCCAGCAGTGCCGCCGGAACGCCGTGCCTGGCGAGAACTGTGGTGACTTCGTCGGGCAGCCGATCGTCGAGGAGGTTCCGTGCGGACAGATTGACCGAGACCGGCAGCGGCCGGCCGGCATCAGCCCAGATGCGGGCCTGCGCCACGGCGGTGTCCAGAACGTAGCGAGTCAATGGGCCGATCAGACCCGTGTGCTCGGCAACGGGGATGAACGCGTCGGGAAATACCAGGCCGCGGGCGGGGTGCTGCCACCGCACCAGGGCCTCAGCGCCGACGACCTCGCCGGTGCTGGCGCTGACCTTGGGCTGGTAGTGCAGGACCAGTTCATTCCGCTCCAGTGCGCGGCGAAACTCGCCGACCAGGGCCAGCCTCGCCGGGGAGTGCCCATCGACATCCCGGTCGTAGGCGAAGACGCCGATATTCCTGGCTTTGGCCACGTACATGGCGATGTCGGCGCGTTGCAGCAGGGTCGCCGCATCGTCACCGTGTTCGCCGGACAGCACCACACCGATGCTGGCCTCGACGTCGAGATCGATGCCTTCGACGTGGAACGGGGCCTCCAAGCCGTGCCGCAGTTTCGCCGCGACCGCGGTCGCGGCGTCGAGGTCGGCGACGTCGGGGAGCAGCACGGCGAACTCGTCGCCACCGAGGCGGGCCACGGTGTCGCTGTCGCGTAGGGCCGCTCTCAAGCGTGGTCCGATCTGGGTGAGCAGTTCATCGCCGTAGTGATGTCCGAAGGTGTCGTTGATTTCCTTGAACCGGTCGAGGTCGATCAGCAGCAGGCCGATGGCGGTGTCGGCGCGTTTGGCGGCGCTCAGCGCTTGATCGAACCGGTCGGCCAGCAGAGCTCGGTTCGGCAGTCCGGTGAGCGCGTCGTGCAGCGAGTCGTGGACGGCGCGGGCCCGTTCGGTGATCAGCGCCCAGCGGTAGCCGCGGGTGACCACGGTCAGCAGAGCGACAAAGAGAAGCCCGAGGACGAATACGGCTGGTGTTAGCCAGCGGGTCAGCGACTCCACCCGCTGCAGGTGACGTAGTTGCTGCAATGCCGCGATGTGGTGGGTCGCCGCCTCGTCAACGACCGCGTGTTCGATGGCGTCGAAGGACGGGTCGACCTCAGCGCCGTCGATCCGTAGGGCGGCGGTGGTGTCGCCGCGGTCCACCGCCGCGAACATGCGGTTGATCGCGCCGAGGTAGCTTACGTGTTGGGCTTGGACCCGGTCGGCGAGCACCCGGTCGGCGGCGCCGCCGTCGCCGCGTACCTGGTGCAGGGCGTCCACGAGGCTCGCGGCGGCGGCGGCGTAGCGGGCCCGGACGGCCGGTCCCGGTTCCAGACGGTACTTGCGCTCCAGGGACTCCTCGGCCGCAACCGCACTGGCCGCGCGGGCGTAGTCGTCAGAAAGGCGGCTCGCTGCGACAGCCGCGGCCGCGGCGTTGGCGGTGGCCTGCGAGGACCAAACCGCGAATGCGCTCACCCCGAGCAGGATCACCACCACGGCCACGCTGGCTATCCGGCTGCGCCGGGCAAGACGGTCACCCGGGCGCACCGCAGACCGTCCGGCGGGGTCGGCGTCAGTCGCGAGCTGCACCGGAGAACTCCTGCCCAGGTGATCCCATGTCCTTACAGTCGGCCAGCCAACTCCCGACCTGAGGCTTCACGACACAGGAACCGTCAACGAACGTAACTGCCATGGGGCTATCGCCGGTCAGGCGTCACACACACATGGCGTTCCGGCGACCCCAGCCTGTAACGCGACAAGCGCGCGTTCGGGTCGGGCGCGGCGGAGCGTATCTGGGTGTCCCGTTAGACGCCACCGGTGAGGATTCCCACAGGATGGGTCATATGTTCTATTGGTCACGTAATCGTCAAGGTCACGGCTACGGCCGAGAGTACGTAGAGCGCCGATCATATGGACCAGCTCTGCGGCGTTCTAACCTGAGCCACCATACGAAAACCGACCTCGTGCGTTACCGAGCTGCCGCCATGGAGCGGCGCGACGACGGCACTCGGCTGGCAATGAATACCATGCAAGCTATCGCATACCGATACACACGCCTAGCGTGCTCAACTCGGCAGATCCGGTAAACGGCCGGCCGCTGACTGCAGACCGTTGTCACCATGCGTGACGGCCGCGCTGGGCGCCACGAAGCGGTGCGCACGATGCCGGCGCCCACGTCGAGACCCGGGGGGTGGCGGGCGGCGTGCGGCCGAGACTGTCGAGTGCGCGGGTGATCGCGGCCGGGTCGGCGGGCACGCGGCGGACCTGGCTGGCGGTCAGGGCGTCGCGCTCGGCCGGGTCGAGGGTTCATTGGCGTCGGCGAGTCCGACGTGGGTGTCGGGCACCGGCCGCAGGCCGAGTGCGTCGGGCAGCGGGGCAGTCGCCGCGGGGCAGCGGCGGCCTGGCGGCCCGGGCCGCCGCGCCGGCGACCGCCTGGTATCGCAGGCTCCATCTGGCCGGGCGCGGGGCCGGGCGCTCGATCGCCCGGTGCGCGGATCGTTGCGTGCGTTGATCGCGGCCGGAAGAGGCGAACCCGACGACCTGGCCGGGTCCACCGGGCCGTGGCACGTCGACGTGCTGAGCATCGATCCCCGGGCCTTCCGAGGCCGGCTCGAGTCGACGTACGGGCCCGACCTCGAGCGCCGCGAGACGACGAGCCAGCTGGCCGCCCTGAGCGGCGCCGACGCCGCGGTCAACGCCGGCTTCTTCGTGCTCGATCCGGCGGCCGGCGCGCCCGGCGACCCGGCCGGCGTGGGGGTGTACGACGGACGGCTGCGCAGCGAGCCCGTCGCGGGCCGCCCGGCGCTGCTCGTACGCGACGACGCCAGACGCACGTCGATCGTGCGGCTGCGCTGGCGCGGGTCGGTGGGCGGCCTCACGCTGGACGGGCTGGACCGGGTGCCGGGACTCATCCGCAACTGCGGCGGGATCGGCGACAGCCCGACCGATCGGCCGCGCCACGACTACACCTGTACCGACGCCGACGAGCTGGTCGCCTTCGACTCCGCGTACGGCACGCAGACGCCGAGCGGCCCGGGCGCCGAGGTGGTGCTCGACCGCGGCGGCCGGGTCGTCGAGGTCCGATCGGAGCGCGGCGGGACCGTCCCGGCGGGCGGTCGCACCGTGCAGGGCACCGGAGCGAAGGCCGCCGCGCTGCTCGCCGTCGCCCGTCCCGGCCGCACGCTCGTGGTGCGGGCGACGTTGGTCGACGAGCGCGGCCGGCCGGTGCCGACCGCACGGCACGAGTCGATCGTCAACGGCGGCCCCGAGCTGGTCCGCGACGGCCGGCTGCACGCAACGCCGGGCGCCGACGGGATGGTCCGGCCGGGCGATCCGAGCTTCTATTACGGCTGGGTGCACAAGCGCAACCCGCGCACCATCGCGGGAGTGGACGCCAAGGGCCGCACCGTGCTCATCACCGCCGACGGCCGGAGCACGTCGAGTCTGGGACTGGGCATCGCCGAAGCCGCCGCCGTGGCGAAAGCGCTCGGGCTGCGCGACGCGCTGAACCTCGACGGCGGCGGCTCGACCACCATGGTGATCGACGGCGCGGTCATCAACACGCCATCCGACGCGACCGGCGAGCGCCCGGTCGGCGACGCGTTGGTCGTGGTGCCGGCCGGGTGACCTCCCGGGAAGGAGCTGGAATGATCACCTGAGCCACGACGGCGCGAATGGCCGGCCAGTCGAGCGCGAGCCCTACGACCCTACGAGCCAGTGAAGCTCGGACAACGCCTGATCCACCCGGCAACCGGCCTCGACGAGGATAGTGCCGGCCGGGCGGTCCGGTTCAAGCTCGCCCGCGAGGAAGGGACGGCGCAACGACGGTTCGGCGGCCAGCCAGGGCATGTCGTGCCAGGCCGGATCCCACAGATGAACGTGGGCATCGATGACCCCGAAGGAGGCGCTAACATCTGATGTTTATAGCCCGCCAGAGCGGGATGATGTCTACATCACACCGCAGGGCGAGAGCCGGGCCACCGAAAAATCTGATCTATCATAGGCGCCGTCGGCCCAAAGCGGTCGTCGCCCCACCCTGCGAGGAGCCTGCCGATGGCACTGACCGACGAAGCCATCACCACCCTTCGTACCATGATCCAGTCTGGCGAGTTGCCGCCGGGATCGAGGCTGCCCCCGGAGAATCAACTGGCCGCTCAGATGGGTCTGTCGCGCAGCGGCGTACGGGAAGCGGTGAAGGTCCTCGAATCGGCGCGGGTTCTCGACGTGCGCCGGGGCGACGGCACGTACGTCACCAGCCTCGCGCCTCGGCTCCTGCTGGAGGGTGTGGGCCTCGCGGTCGAGCTGCTGCAGGGCGACACGCTGCTCGAAGTCATGGAGGTGCGACGCCTGCTCGAGCCGGCCGCCACCGGGCTCGCCAGCCTGCGCGCGACGGACGAGCAGCTGGACGAACTCGCGGCTCTGCTGCAGCAGATGCGGGACGCGGCCGCCGACGCCGAACTGCTCATGCAGGCCGACATGGCGTTCCACCGCACCGTGATCACCGCCACCGGGAACGAGACATTGATGTCGCTGCTGGACGGGCTCTCGGGCCGGACCGTCCGAGCCCGGGTGTGGCGCGGGCTGGTCGAGGGCAACGTCACCCAGGCCACCCTGAACGAGCATGCCGCGATCTATCGGGCCATGAAGGCTCGTGATCCCTTTCTCGCGACCTCGGCCGCCTTGCTGCACGTCAACAGCTCCGAGTCCTGGCTGCGGGCGCTGTTCGCGGAACAGGGAGAAGCGTCCGCCTAGCCGGCGGCGCAGACATCAGATTTCTGCTGGCGTAGCGGGTATCCGATCATCGATATAGTCAGCTTCAGAAGCCGCGGCGTATAAAGACATCAGATGTTATTTGATGCCGCCAACCACGGAAGGCAAGCCGTTGACCCAGCACAGCGCGCTGTACACCGGGCAGAAGACCTTCACGGTCGCGGAGCGGCCACCGCAGCCGCCCGCAGACGGTGAAGTGCGTATCGACGTCGCCTACACGGGCATCTGCGGCACCGACATGCACATCCTGCACGGCGCCATGGACCATCGGGTTGGACCGCCGGCCGTGATCGGGCACGAGATGTCCGGCCGCATCGCCGAGGTCGGCCCCGGCACCGAGGGCTGGGCGGTGGGCGATCCGGTCACGGTCATGCCGTTGCAGTGGTGCGGTTCCTGTCCCGCCTGCCGCCGCGGAAATTCCCACATCTGCCACAACCTCGTCTTCGTCGGCATCGACTCGCCCGGCTCCATGCAGAACTCCTGGACGGTTCCTGCGCACCTGCTGGTCCGGCTGCCGGACGACCTGCGGCTCCGCGACGCGGCGCTGGTCGAGCCGACCGCCGTCGCCGTTCACGACGTGCGGAGGGCGGAGATCGTCGCCGGGGAACGGGTGGTCGTCGTGGGCGGCGGCCCGGTCGGCCTCCTCGTCGCCCAGGTCGCCCGGTCGACCGGCGCCGACGTCCTCATTCTCGAACTCGACGCCCGTCGTCTCGCGGTGGCTGCAGAGCTGGGCCTGTGGGCCGTCGACGCGGCGGACGGCGCGGTCGCCGACCACGTCGACCGGTGGACCGACGGTGCCGGGGCCGACGTGGCGTTTGAGGTCTCCGGATCGGCGGGCGGTGTCGCCGCCGCGACGGGTTTGCTGGCCGTTCGGGGCCGCCTCGTCATGATCGCCATCCATCCGGAGCCGCGCCCGGTCGACCTGTTCCGCTTCTTCTGGCGCGAGCTCACCATGATCGGTGCCCGGGTCTACCAACGTGCCGATTTCGAGCGGGCCGTCGAGCTGGTGCACAGCGGTGAGGTACCGGTCGGCCGGCTGATCTCCCGGATCGTGCCGCTCCACGAGGTCGCCGACGCGTTCGCCATGCTCGAGGCGGGCGGCGCCGTCAAGATACTGATCGACTGCCAGGACAGCGGCAACTGATCGGCGGCAGCCGCCCGCCGGATGAGACACCGTCGAGCGTCAGCGGAGGCGGAAACGCACCACGGCGGGCGCGCCGGCCGGGGTGGCGGGGAAGTCGACGCGGATCCCTCCGGCTGTCCCCTGTGCCGCGACGCGGGTGCCGTCCGGCAGCGCCGCGGATTCCAGGTCGACGGCGTCGCCTCGGCACGGCAGCTCCACCGATCCCCGCGCATCGACGGCACCGTAGAGAAAGCCGCCGCCGCGCGTCCAGCGCGTCCACGGTTCCTGGGCTGGCCGCGCGATCGCGGCGTCGACCGGCACCACGGCGTGTACGCCGGCCGTGTTGAGCGCCATCCAGGTCGCCATTCCCTCCAGACAGCTGCGCTGCAGCGCGGGGATCCGGCCAGCCGCGTCCGGGCCGACGTTCAGCAGCAGATTGCCCCCGCGCGAGACGACGTCCACCAGTTCCTTGATCGCCGCCGGGGCGTCGAGATAGTGCCGGGCGTCCTCCAACTGGTTGTACCCGAACGAATAGCCGATGCCGCGACAGCTCTGCCACATCCCCCGGCCTTGCGTCTCCAGGCCTTGCTGGTACTCGCTGGTGCGGAAGTCCCAGTGGCTGAGGCCCCACCGATCGTTGACCACGCCGGCCGGCGACCGCTGGTAGAACCGGTCCAGCACATTGGCCAGGCTGCTCGAGCCCTGCGGTAGGCCGGCCGCCGGATAGCCGATGTCGCCCCAGAGGACGTCTGGCGTGTAGCGGTCGATCAGATCCATGACCTGCCGGTAGACATATGCGGCGTACGCCTCGTCGTCCGGTTCGAAGAAGCCGTCGCCGTCGTCCACGATCGGTGGGGTGGGCGCGGCGTGCCAGTCGAGGCCGCAGGAGTAGTAGACGCCGAACCGCAGGCCGGCGGCCCGGGTCGCGGCGGCGAGATCGCCGACCAGGTCGCGCCGCGGTCCGCGGTGCACGGTGTTCCGCCCCTTGGTGTCCGGCGCGTCCCACAGGGCGATGCCGTCGTGATGCTTGGTCGTCGGGACGACGAACCCGGCGCCGCACCGGCGGAAGAGGTCGGCCATGTCGGCCGGGTCGAAGGCGTCGGCCGACCAGGCGTCCAGGAAGTCGTCGTACGGCGCGCCGCCGTAGACCTCGCGATGGTGCCGTTGCGCCGGCGACCCGTCGATCCGGATCGTGTTGTAGTACCACTCGGCGTACGGGTTGTGGGCGAACCAGTAGCTCTTCTCGATCGTGCCGAGTTCGCCGATCGGTTCGGCCCAGGCGGGCACCGAGTAGGCGCCCCAGTGGATGAAGATGCCGAGTCCGGATTCCTTGAACCATTCCGGGGTCGGCCGGACGAAGTGCTGATAGAGCTCCGGCCGGACCGCGTCGGCGGCGAAACTGGCCACGATTCCTCCACGTGCGGTCAGTGCGGCGGACGAAGATGCTGGTCGGCGGTCATCGCCGGCGCCGTGTGCTCGTCGGCGGTCCACACCGCGCCGGCGGGGAAGACGTAGTCCTGCAGGGTCTCCGGGCACATCTGCGCGGAGAAGCCGGGATCCAGCGGGGCGAGGTACCGGCCTTTCTCCACCACGACCGGGCTGACGAAATGCTCGTGCAGGTGGTCGACGTACTCGATCGCCCGGTCGTCGGTGGTCCCGGAGACGGCGACGAGATCGAACATCGCCAGGTGCTGCACCAGCTCGCACAGCCCGACGCCGCCGGCGTGCGGGCACACCGGTACGCCGAAGACGGCAGCCAGGAGCAGGATCGCGATGTTCTCGTTGACGCCGGCGACGCGGGCGGCGTCGATCTGCACGACGTCGAGGGAACCGGCCTGCAGCATCTGTTTGAAGACGACGCGATTCTGGACGTGCTCACCGGTCGCGATCCGGATCGGTGACACCTCGCGGCGGATCGTGGCGTGGCCGAGGATCTCGTCGGGGCTGGTCGGTTCCTCCACCCACCACGGATCCCAGGGCGCCAGCGCGGTGATCCAGTCGACCGCTTCGCCGACACCCCACCGCTGGTTGGCGTCGACGGCGATGCGGATGTCCGGTCCCACGCGTCTCGCGGGCCAGGCGCATCCGGCGGATGTCGGCCGCCAGATCGCCGCCCACCTTGAGCTTGATCTGGTCGAAGCCCTCGGCGACCGCCTCCTCGGCCAGCCGCACCATCTTCTCGTCGGTGTAGCCGAGCCATCCCGGTGTGGTCGTGTAGGCGGGATAGCCGGATCGCAGCAGTTCCTCCCGCCGGGCCGCTCGTCCCGGCTCGCGCCCGGCGCAGGATCTCCAGCGCCTGCTCGCGGGTCATGGCGTCGGTCAGGTAGCGGAAGTCGACGAGGTCGACGATCTCTTCCGGCGTCATCCGCGACAGCAGGTCCCACAGCGGGAGCCCGGCGCGTTTGGCGCGCAGGTCCCACAGCGCGTTGACCACCGCGCGCGATCGGCCATGTGCATGACGCCCTTCTCCGGGCCGAGCCAGCGCAGCTGGCTGTCGTCCACGAAGGATCGTGCGGTCGCGCCCATGTCGGCGAGAGCCGCGTCGACGTCGAGGCCCGAGGACGTGCGGCCAGCGCGTTGATCGCGGCGACCTGCACGTCGTTGCCGCGGCCGATCGTGAAGGCGAACCCGTGGCCCTCGAGGCCGTCGTCGGCGTCGGTCCCGATGACGAGGTACGCCGCGGAATAGTCCGGGTCCGGATTCATCGCGTCCGATCCGTCCAGGGTGCGCGAGGTCGGGAAGCGGACGTCGTGGGTACGGAATGATACGAAGCGACTCACTGTGCGGCTCCCGCCGTCCGTCATTGGCGTGCGAGTCCGTCGAGCAGATGCCGCGTTGTCGGCCGTGCGGTGTCGGCGGAACTCCAGCGGCGGAACGATCCTCAGACATCATATGTCTGTCAAGGTCTGTCTTCCCATCGCTCGGAGTGGATCTGGAGCTCTTGCGATTGTCGAGCGCCTAAACTCACACCGTTGTTACGAATCGATTAAGAGGCGTTGACAGCATTCGTCGGCCTCTGCGATGGTGGGCTAGAGACATCGGATGTTTGAGCCGATGCATTCCGGCACGGGCGGCGGCCGTGTCCGTGGATGCCGGGCCACGCCGCCGCCGGCGAGGTCGCTACGAGTGCACGTCCGCACCTTCCTCCCGCATCTTCGCTTCCCTCCCCGCTACGATCACGATCGGCGCGGACAACCGACCCCTCCGGAAGGAGCGGCATGCGAATTTCCCGTCTGACCTCAATCGTCTCGATCGCCCTGGCCACCGGCTGATCGCCGGCTGCAGCGGCGGCAGTTCCGGGTCGTCCGGAGTCCAACGACGGAAATGTCACGCTTAGCTGGTTCATGTGGTCCGGCTCGGACGTCGAGAAGAACGCCTGGCTGCACGTTGCCGACATGGTCACGCAGAAGTACCCGACCATTAAGATCAAGTTTGAGACCGCACCGTTCAATGACTTCTGGACCAAACTGACCACCCAGGCTGCCAGCGGCAATGCGCCCTGCGTGATCGGCCTGCAGGGTCAGCGCGCCCCCCAGTTCGGCAATCTGCTGGTGCCCCTCGACGACTACATGAGCAAGGCCGGCATCAAGGGGTCCGACTACGTACCGAGCATCACCAAGGGCCTGCAGTTCGACGGCAAGCAGGTCGCTCTGCCGTACGACGTCGGTCCGTTCGTGATGTTCTACAACAAGGACGCCTTCGCGGCGGCCGGGCTCAAGGAGCCGACCATCGGCTGGACCACCGACGACTTCATGAACGACGTGAGGGCGCTCACCAAGCCGCCGAAGTACGGTTTTTGGGCCCAGAGTGATATCGGCCAATTGCTTCCCTGGGTGCTGAGCTCCTCCGGGAAGTCGGCCCTCAACGCCGCGGGGAAGCTCGACGTCGACAACCCCGAGTGGCACACGAGTGCGCAGTGGTACACCGATCTGGTCAGCAAGGACAAGGTCGCGGCGCAGATCCCCAGCGCCAACTCCTCGTCCTCGACCGCCAACCAGTTCCTGGCCGGCAACGCGTACATGTCGCTCGACGGTCCGTGGGATCTGATCAACGCCCGGGAGCAGGCGAAGTTCAAGGTCGGGATCGCCCCGATGCCGGCCGGCGCTAGCGGTTCTAAGACCTGGTCCGACGGGTCCGGGTTCGGTGTCACGAAGGACTGCAAGAACCCCGACGAGGCGTTCAAGGCGGTCAGCGTGATGGTCGGCACGGACGCCGAGAACTATCTCGGCGACCTCGGGCGCGCCTATCCGGCCCTCATCTCCACCCAGAACTCCTGGTACGAGGGAAACAAGACGCAGGACGTCAAGCCGGTGATGGACTACTTCACTGACCAACTCGATTCCGTATACCACGATCCCCACCTGGCAGCAGGTCGTGACCACCTTCTCGAAGCAGGCGGTCGCCACGTACAACGGCCAGGGATCGGTCGACGACCTCCTCAGCCAGACCCAGGCCCAGGGCGGTTCGTGACCTCAGCGGATGTGGGTGCCGGCGTCGACCGGCACCCACATCCGGACTGGAGAGGATCTATGGCCATACTGCCGGTCGACGTCGCCGAGGTCGCAGAAACCGTACCGAGCGGACGTCGTAAACGGGGCGATGGCAGGGTGGCCGTCGGCTTCTTGACCCCGAGCATGCTGGGGCTGCTCGCCTTCACCGCCTTCCCGATCGTCGCCTCGCTGCTGCTCGGGTTCTTCGACTGGCCGGTGATCGGTGATCACACCTTCACCGGGCGACAAATTACGAGACTCTGCTGAGCAGCGCAGAGTTCCGGACGGCGATCATCAACACGATCGTCTTCGTCGTCCTGTACGTCCCGCTCAACATCGTCATCTCGCTGGGCCTCGCCGTCTGGATCAGTTCCCGCATTCGACCGCGCGGCCTGTACCGTACGATCTTCTTCATCCCGGTCGTCACGCCGGTCGTCGCGAACGCGGCGATCTTCTCGCTCATGCTGTCGCCGAACGGCCTGGTCGACTCGCTGATGCAGACCTGGTTCGGCGTTCAGGCACCGAACTTCCTCGGGTCGAAGACCTGGGCCATGCCCGCGGTGGTACTGCTTTCCATCTGGCAGGGCTTCGGGTACAACATGCTGGTCTTCTCGGCGGCCCTGGACGCCGTTCCGACCAGCCTCACCGAGGCCGCGACCGTCGACGGGGCGAGCCCCTTCGCGCGTTTCTTCAAGATCGTGCTGCCGCTGATCACACCGTCCATCTTCTTCGCCGTCGTGCTCACTCTGATCTCGTCGTTCCAGGTCTTCACCCAGGCGTACGTGCTCACCGGCGGCGGTCCGGGCAACGCGACCACGACGATGGTGGTCTACCTGTACGAGCAGGGCTTCCAGTTCTACAAGCTCGGCCTGGCCTCGGCGATCGCCTGGGTCCTGTTCGTGATCATCCTGATCATCACCGTCTTCCAGTTCATCGGGCAGAAGAGGTGGGTGCACTATGACCAGTGAGATCTCCAACGCCACCGGGATCCGCGTGCCCGACCCGGTCGTGTCCGCTCCCGCGCCGGCGATCCGGCGGCGACCCTGGGGCGCCAGGGTGCGTACGGTTATCTCCCAGACGTTCTCTGTCCCTGATCGCCCTGCTGTTTCTGGTGCCGATCATCTGGATGGTGCTGTCCGCACTGAAGCCGAGCGCCGAGGTCTTCTCGGTCCCGCCCAAACCATTCGGCTCGAGTATCATGTTCAGCAACTTCGCCGAAGCCTGGAACTACCTCCCGTTCGGCCGTTTCATCCTCAACACGATCTTCGTAGCGTCGGTCGGCACGTCGATCACCCTGGTCGCGTCGGCACTGTCCGGGTACGCGTTCGCCCGGCTCAACTTCCGGTTCCGGGGCGGGCTGTTCGTCCTGTATCTGAGCACGCTGATCGTGCCGCAGGAAGTCATCGTGATCCCGATGTTCCTGGTCATGAAGCAGCTCGGCTGGGTCAACTCGTACCAGGCACTGATTCTGCCATGGGCGTTCACGGCGTTCGGCACGTTCCTCCTGCGGCAGTTCTTCCTCACCGTGCCCAAGGAACTGGAGGAGGCGGCCAAGCTCGACGGGTGCGGGCACATCCGCATCCTTACGCGGATCTTCGTGCCGGTCTCCGCCCCGGCGTTGGCCGTGCTCGCCGTGTTCACCTTCATCGGATACTGGAACAGCTTCCTGTGGCCGTTGATCACCATCAGCGACACGAACAAAATGACCGTCCCGCTCGGTCTGCAGTTGTTCCTCGGCCAGCAAGGCCAGCGCTGGGAGCTGCTGATGGCGGCGTCCACGATCGCGATGGTGCCCACCATCCTGCTGGTCGTCGCGCTGCAGAAGTATCTGGTCCGGGGTATCACGCTGTCC
>CAWFLC010000002.1:0-383053 GCA_963816625.1 uncultured Actinomycetota bacterium
GCGCCGTACCTAGCGTCAGACCTCGCTTCCCGAGTGCACGCAGCGACACTCGCCGTTGCGGGTGGAAATTTCCACCCATAGCGCTTATGGGAGGGCCCTCCCCCACCTGTCACCGTCGTGCTGGGGGTGGTTGGGATGCTGGGCCCGTCCCATGCGCTATCGGGCGCGGCGGTGTGGGCCGCCGGCTCGCTCGCGCTGGACTCCTTCGCCGGGTACCACCAGACGCCACTGCAACTCGCCGTCGGCACCGCGATGTGCGCCGGCGGCGCGCTCATGCCCGACCTCGACCTGTCCGGCCGGGTCACCACCCGCCAGGGCGGCGCGACCGTCGCGCACACGTTCGGCGTCTTCTCGCTCTTCGTCGCCGAGGTCATCGAGAAGGTGTCGCTCGGCGTATACGACGTGACGAAGGCCCGCCGCGACCCGCACCGCGACAACGGGCACCGTACCCTCACCCACACGCTCGTCTTCAACATCGCCGTCGGGGCCGGCGTCGCCGCCCTGTGCGATGGGCTCGGCAAGGCCGCCGTCATCGGCGTGCTGTTCGTCACGTTCGCGATGGCGCTGCGCGGCCTGTTCGTGAAGTGGGCCCAGCGGGCCGGCTGGCTGATCGTCACGCTCGTGTCGGCGGCCGCGGCGTTCGGCGCCTACGAGCAACTGCCCGGCGGCCGCGGCTACCCCGTCCTCGGCCTGGCGATCGGCGTCGGCGGCGTCGTGCACCTGCTCGGCGACATGCTCACCCGCCACGGTTGCCCGGTGCTGTGGCCGCTGCCGCTCGGCGGCCGGGGTGGCGCTGCGTCGGCGTTCCCGACTCGGTGTCGGTGACGGTCGGCGGCAAGATCGAGGTGTACGTGCTGCGCACCTCCTTCGCCCTCGCCACGCTCGCGGCGATCGCGTACCTGCTCGCCCCGGGCCTGCTGCACCGCTACGCGGGCTATTTCCCCGAGGTCATCGCCGTACCGGCGGTAAGCTCCTGGACGTGTACGAGCAGACGCGGCGCTCCTGGCACGGCCTCGCCGAACTGGTGCTCGCCGGACCGCAGTACCGGCGCAGCGGCACCATCCGGCTCCGGATCGTCGACGGCGGCTTCGCCACCGTGGCCGAGCCTCAGCTCAGCGTCGTCGGCAACCGCAGCGGCGACGTCACCCTCGATGGTCTGACCTACGCCGAGGTCGCCGACCGGGTCGGCGTGGACGTCGGGGCTCCGGCCGGCGTCTACGGCGCCGGCTCGGGCGCCCAGCCCGACGACCGGATCGAGGTGCCCGACGCGGCCGTCCTCGGCGCGGCGTTCAACCGCGGCGACGCCGCCCTGCGCGCCTTCGCGCCCGACCAGACGCCGGTGCTGTGGCCCGAGCATTTCGATGTCGGCATCGTCATCGACGAATGCAACTACGGCGTCTCCCTCGGCGACAGCGCCATCGACGAGCCCTACGCCTACGTGGGGCCGTGGAAGCCCCGCACCGGCGACTTCTGGAACGAATCGTTCGGCGCCGCACGACGGTTGCGCGACCTGGACGACGTGGCCGCCTTCTTCGCGGAAGGCCGCGCCAGCCTCTGACCGCCGCGCCACAATTTCGGGGAAGTAGTGGCCTCCCGACCCCGCTGAGGCCACTGTTTCCCCGGAGTAGTGGCCTCCCGACCCCGCTGAGGCCACTGTTTCCCCGAAGTAGTGCCAACCCGGGGCATCGTTGGCCACTACTTCCCCGGAATAGTGGCCACCCGGGCCCGCTTAGGCCACTACTTCCCCGGAGTAGTGGCCGGCCCCGGGCTTGGGGACGCGGACGCCGGGATTTCTGGCGGGAGCAACGGTCGCACGCTCGACGGTCCCGAGCCATATGAAAAGAATGACTGAGACGGCTCACAGCTGGCCTCAGACGGCTCACAGCACCGCAGCAGCATCCTGTCCGTGAACATTCACGGGAGGAGCTTTGCCATGACCGCGACCGCCGAACTGCGCACCACCGTCGTTGCCGCGAGCGCACAGGACGTCTGGAAGACGTACGGCGACGGGGAAGCGCGGGTCACGGCCCTGCACGGGGTGACGCTCGACATCCACCGGCACACGTTCACGGCCATCATGGGCCCGTCGGGCTCGGGCAAGTCGACGCTCATGCACTGCCTCGCCGGCCTCGACACGGTGACCCGCGGGAGCGTGCGGCTCGGTGACACGCCGATCACCGGCCTCACCGACAACCGGCTCACGATGCTGCGGCGCGACCATGTCGGCTTCATCTTCCAGCAGTTCAACCTGCTGCCCACGCTGACCGCGCAGGAGAACATCCTGCTTCCGCTGGCCATCGCCGGGCGCAAGCCGGACCGCGAATGGTACGACACGATCGTCGAGACGGTCGGGCTCAGGGACCGGTTGCAGCATCGCCCGAGCCAGCTCTCCGGTGGCCAGCAGCAGCGCGTCGCCTGCGCGCGGGCGCTGATCGCCAAGCCGGAAATCATCTTCGCCGACGAGCCGACCGGCAACCTGGACTCACGGGCGGGCGCCGAGGTGCTGGGCTTCCTGCGCCGAAGTGTCACCGACTTCGAGCAGACCATCGTGATGGTGACGCACGATCCGGTGGCCGCCAGCTACGCCGACCGGGTCGTGTTCCTCGCCGACGGGCACCTCGCCAGCGAGTTGCACGACCCGACCGCCGAGACCGTCCTGGAACGGCTGAAGTAGCCGACGATGCTCCACGCCACCCTCAGGAGCTTGCTGTCCCGCAAGCTCCGGCTCCTGCTGTCCGGCACGGCGGTCGTCCTCGCCGTCACGTTCATGGCCGGCGCGCTGGTGCTCGACGCCACGCTGCAGCGCTCGTTCGACAACCTGTTCACCGGCGCGTACAGCGGCATCGACATCCAGGTGTCCAAAAGGGACGGTACCATCCGGCAGTCCACTGTAGACCAGCTGCGGGCGATGAACCCGACGGCGACCGGCGTCGTGTCGGTTGACGGCGCCCGGCTGATCGGCGCCGACGGCAAGGTACCGGCCAACGGGCGCGCGCCGCGCCTGGGCGTCAACTGGACCGGCCCGTCCGATCAGGGTGGGGCCCGCGCCGCAGGCGCGGGGTCGGGGGGGCGGCAAGATCTGCTGCAGCTGCGCGCGGGCCGGGGGCCGCAGACGGCCGGCGAGGTCGCGGTCAACCTGCTCACCGCGAAGAAGGCCGGCGTCCACGTCGGCGACCGGGTCGACGTGCTCACCAAGGCGCCGCGGCAGACCTTCACCCTGGTCGGCATCTTCGGCTACAGCGACAACCGCGACTCCCTCGCCGGCGAGCAGGCGGTCGCGTTCACCGAACCCGTCGCCCAGCAGCTCATGCTCGGCCAGACGGGCGTGTACAGCGCGGTCGACGTCGACGGCGGCCCGGTCGAGGCGCTCAAACAGGCGCTCGGTCCGGACTACCAGGTGCAGACGGCCAAGGAGCTGTCGGAGCAGGCCGCCGCCGACCAGAACGACTTCTTCGCCACGATGACCGACATCCTGCTCGGCTTCGCCGCCGTCGCGGTGTTCGTCGGCGCGTTCCTGATCCTCAACACGTTCTCGATCATCGTGGCGCAGCGTACGCGCGAGCTCGCGCTGATGCGGGCGCTCGGCGGTACCCGCCGGCAGCTCGTCACCTCGGTGCTCGTCGAGGCGACGCTGGTCGGCTTCGTCGCGGCGGCGGCCGGGGTCGGGATCGGCATCGTCGCCGGCGACCTGGCCGCGCGGCTGCTGATCGGCGCGGGCGACGGCCCGGTGCCGGTCGCGCCGCTGCAGATTCCCGTGGCCGGGCTGCTGGCCTGTCTCGCCATCGGTACCGTCGCGACCGTGCTCGCGGCCGTCGTACCGGCGCTGCGCGCGGCCCGCGTGCCGCCGATCGTCGCGATGCAGGAGTCGGCCGCGGCGGGCCGGCCGATGACGCGCATGGGCATCGCCGGCGGCGTACTGAGCGTGGCCGGCGCCGTCCTGCTCCTGCGCGGCAGCGGGTCCGCCGAGTTGCTCGCCGGCGTCCTGTGCGCGTTCGTCGGCGTGGCGTTGCTGGCCCCGCTGTTCGCCGGCCCGGTGGTGTCCCTGCTCGGCCGTACGATGTCCCGGTCGATCCCCGGCGAACTCGGCCGGCGCAACTCGGCGCGCAACCCGCGCCGCACCGCGATCACGGCGGCCGCGCTGATGATCGGCGTCGCCCTCGTCACGGCCGGCAGTACCGTCGCCTCGTCGATCAAGGCGAGCGTCGCCGGCGCGATCGTCAACCACGTGGCCGCCGACCTGGTCGTGTTCGGCAACACGGACGGCGAGTTGACGCTCGGCGCGGAGAGCATGGCCCAGGTCCGCGGAGTGCAGTCCGTCGACCTCGTCGCCGGGAGCGCCAGCGATCGGGCCGTCGTCGACGGCCAGGAGGCGACCGTCGAGTCCTGGGACGACAACGGCGCCGCCAACCTGCTGATGTCGCGGCGGGCGGTGCAGGGCACCACCGACATCGTCTCCGGGCAGGTCATGCTCAGCGCGGGCGTCGCCGAGCAGCGCAAGGTCGGCGTCGGCGACCACCTGACGATCCAGCCGACCCGCGGCGACCGGCGCGACTATGAGATCGCCGGGGTCTACGCCGACACCCACATCGACGACGGCATCATCATGGCCTGGTCAGATGCCCAGAAGACCTTTAAGTCGGTACGGGTGAGCGCCGCGTTCATCAAGCTTCAGGCCGGGACGCCGGTCGCCGTTGCGCAGCAGAACGTCAACGCGGCGATCGACGATCCGGAGCTCTCCGCGCAGACGGTGAAGCAGGCGATCGACCAGGTCAACGGCCTCTTCGAGCTGATCCTCAACGTCGTGCAGGGGCTACTGGCGGTGGCGATGGTCATCGCGGTGCTCGGCATCGTCAACACGCTCGTCCTGTCGGTCCTCGAACGTACGCGCGAGCTGGGCCTGCTTCGAGCCATCGGCCTGCGCCGGGCACAACTGCTGCGGATGATCATCGTGGAGTCGGTACTCATCTCGCTGTTCGGTGCGGTCCTCGGCGTCGTGGTCGGTGCGCTGCTCGGTGCGGCGGTGACGCGCGGTCTGCGCAACGAGGTCTTCGACCAGCTCGCGATGCCTTGGACGCAGATGGCCGTCTATCTGCTCGCCGCCGGGCTGGTCGGCGTGCTGGCCGCGATCGCCCCGGCCATCCGCGGCGCGCGGCTCAACGTGCTCGCCGCAATCGCGTACGAATAACCGCGCCACGACGGGCTGCTCCGGGCCGCGCCCTCGGAGGCCACTACTTCCGGGAAATAGTGGCCTCCGGGCCCGTCTAAGGCCACTACTTCCGGGAAATAGTGGCCTCCGGGGGCGCCTGAGGCCACTACTTCCGGGAAACAGTGGCGTCCGGGGCGGCCTCCGGGGGCGGCTAGGCCACTACTTGCGGGAAGTAGTGGCCTCCGGGCACGGCTGAGGCCACTACTTCGGGGAAGTAGTGGCCTCACAGGTGGGTGTCAGCGCTTCTTGAGCCACCAGATGACGCCCAGCACCACACAGAAGCTGGCCACCGCCGTGACGACGTAGGGCAATGCGCGCTTGACGGCCGGCCCGACACCGGTGATGGCGAACAGGTCGATCGCCTCGGCCTCGGCCGGCGGCGCCGCCGATGCTTGCCGGGCGGCCGTAGCCGGCGTCGGCGGGGCCGGGGGCGCCACCGTGGTGTCCGGGGAGGCGGCTTCCGCCACCGCCGCCGCGACCGGCGCCGGCTCGGCCTCGGCGGGCACGGCATCCGTGTCCGCCGACAGCTTGCCGGCCAGGCAGTCGGCGAACTGCCCGATCAGGCGGCCGCTGACGTCGCCGATCAGGCCCCGGCCGAACTGCGCCGCCTTGCCGGTGATCTCGAGGTCGGTGACCACCTCGACCCGGGTTGGCCCCTCGGCGGCGACCGGCACCAGCGTCGCCGTCACGTTGGCCTGCGCGGTGCCGGCGCCCCGGCTGTCGGCACCGGACGCGTTGAGCCTGACCCGGCGGGCCGCCTCGTCGACTTCGGCGAAGCGGCCCTTCCCCTTGTAGGTGAGGCTGACCGGCCCGAGCTTGACCTTCACCGTGCCGGCGAAGTCGTCGCCCTCGTGCGAGGTGAGCGTGGCGCCGGGCATGCACGGGGCGACCCGCTCGATGTCCAGCAACACCTCCCATGCCTGCTCGACCGGCACCGGGACCTCGAAGTTGTTTTCCAGTCGCACGCTTACACTCCAGCGGCTGCCGTCACCGCCCGCGCGGCGAGCACGCGGACGAGATGGCGGCGATAGTCGGCGGACGCGGTCAGGTCGTCCGCCGGCGAGGCACCCTGGTCCGCGACCGCGCAGGCCGCGTTGATCGCGGCGGCGTCGGCGGCGCAGCCGGCCAGAGCCTCCTCCAGTTGCGTGGCACGCACCGGCGTCGGACCCATGTTGGTCAACGCGACCCGCGCCGATCCGATGCTGCCGTTGGACCGTTGCACGGTGGCCGCCACGGCCACGATCGCCCAGGCCTGGGCGGTGCGGTGGAACTTCTCGTAGTGCGCACCCCAGCCGGGCAGCTTGGGTACCCGCACCTCGACGAGCACCTCGTCGGGCTGCAGCGCGGTGGTGAACAGGTCGACCGCGAAGTCCGCCGCCGTGATGCTGCGCCGGCCGTTAGGCCCGGCCAGCACGTAGGTGGCGTCCAGCGCGACCGCCACGGTGGGCAGGTCAGCGCCCGGGTCGGCGTGGGCGAGCGAGCCGCCCAGCGTGCCCCGGTGCCGGACCTGCCGGTCGCCGACCGTCCGCGCGGCCGTGGCCAGCAACGGCGCGTGCTCCCTGACGATGGGCGAGGTGGCGACCTCGTCGTGGGTGGACATGGCGCCGATGACAAGCGCGTCACCGTCGTCCCGGATGCCGCGCAGTTGCGCGAGACCGCCGAGGTCGACCAGTACGGACGGCGCCGCGAGGCGCAACCGCAGGACCGGCATGAGGCTCTGCCCGCCGGCGATGAGCTTGCCGTCGTCGCCGGCCGCGGCGAGCGCGGCCACCGCGTCCTCCACAGTGGACGGACGGAGGTAGTCGAACGCGACCGGGA
Organism: uncultured Actinomycetota bacterium; assembly: GCA_963816625.1. Taxonomy (GTDB): domain Bacteria; phylum Actinomycetota; class Actinomycetes; order Mycobacteriales; family Micromonosporaceae; genus Dactylosporangium. The sequence goes on from CAWFLC010000002.1 coordinate 7,025, forward strand.
TCACGAGGCACCTCCAGCAGTGCGGATCGCCCGCCACACCCGCTCGGGTGTGCAGGGCATCTGGACGTCGTCGACGCCGTACGGGCGCAGCGCGTCGACGATGGCATTGACCACCGCCGGGGTGGCCGCGATCGCGCCGGCCTCGCCGACGCCCTTGACGCCGAGCGGGTTGGACGTCGCCGGCGTCTCGGTGCGGTCGCTGACGATCTCCGGCAGGTCGGCCGAGGACGGCAGCGTGTATTCGGCGAAGGAGCCGGTCAGCAGGGTGCCGTTCTCGTCGAAGACGGCCTCCTCGTAGAGCGCCTGGGCGATGCCCTGGGCGACCCCGCCGTGCACCTGTCCTTCGACGATCATCGGGTTGACCACCTTGCCGACGTCGTCGACCGCGATGTACTTGCGGATCTCCACGTGACCGGTCTGCGTGTCGACCTCGACCGCGCACAGGTGGGTGCCGTGCGGGAACGAGAACGTCTGCGGGTCGAACGTGGCGTCCGCGTCGATCGTCGCCTCCACCCCGTCCGGCAGGTCGTGCGCGGCGAACACCGCGAACGCCGCGTCCGCGACCGTCTTCGACGCGTCGGGCGTGCCCTTCACCCGGAACGCACCGCCGGTGAACTCCAGGTCGTCCGGGCTGCATTCGAGCATGTGCGCGACGACCGTGCGGGCCTTGTCGCGCACCTTCCGGCACGCCTCGACGAGGGCGATGCCGCCGACGGCGAGCGAGCGCGACCCGTAGGTGTCCAGGCCCTTGTGCGAGGTCCGCGTGTCGCCGTGCAGCACCTCGACGTCCTCGAACGCCACGCCCAGTTCGTCGGCGACGATCTGGCTCCACGCGGTCGCGTGACCCTGCCCGTGCGGGCTGGTCCCGGTGACCACCTCGACCTTGCCGGTCGGCAGGACCCGGACGGCGGCCGACTCCCAGCCGCCCGCGGCGTACCGCAGCGCGCCGAGGATGCGGGACGGAGCCAGGCCGCACATCTCCGTGTACGTGGAGACGCCGATGCCCAGCTGCACCGGGTCCTCGGACGTACGGCGGCGAGCCTGCTCGGCCCGCAGCTCGTCGTAGCCGAGCAGCCCCAGCGCCTTGTCGGTCGCCTTGTCGTAGTCGCCGGAGTCGTAGACCAGCCCGCAGACCGTGGTGAACGGGAACTCCTCGGCCTTGATCCAGTTGCGCCGGCGCACCTCGATCGGGTCCAGGCCGAGCTCGACCGCGAGCTCGTCCATGACCCGCTCGATGGCGTACGTCGCCTCCGGCCGTCCGGCGCCCCGGTAGGCGTCGGTGATGGTCGTGTTGGTGAAGACCCCGCTGCACTCGAAGCGGTACGCCGGGAACTTGTAGATCGCGTTGTACATGAACGCGCCGAGGATCGGCACGCCCGGCCCGACCAGGCCGAGGTAGGCGCCCATGTTGGCGAGCAGCTTGACCGACAGGCCGGTTACCGTGCCGTCCCGGCGGGCGGTCAGCCGCAGGTCCTGGATCACGTCCCGGCCGTGGTGCGCGGAGAGCATCGAGTCGCTGCGCGTCTCGGTGTACTTGACCGGCCGCCCGACCCGCTGCGCCGCCATGAAGGCGATCAGTTCTTCCGGGGTGACCTGGAGCTTGCCGCCGAAGCCGCCGCCGACGTCGGGCGCGATGACCCGGATCTTGTGCTCCGGCGTGCCGGTCAGCAGCGCGTAGAACACCCGCAGGATGTGCGGGATCTGGGTCGCCGACCAGATGGTGTAGTCCCCGCCACCCGGGTCGACGATGACGCTGCGTGGCTCCATGAACGCGGGGATCAGCCGCTGCTGGACGTATCGCCGCTCGATGACCACCTCGGCGTCGGCGTCGTTGACGTCGGTGCCGCTCCCGGCCGGGCCGAGTCGAAGATCCAGGTGTACGACTTGTTGGTGCCCTTGTCCGCGTGCACCAGGTCGGCGCCCTCGGCGAGGGCGCCCTCGATGTCGAGCACGGGCGGCAACGGCTCGTAGCTGACCTCGATGCTGTCCAGCGCGTCGATCGCGCTGGACCGGTCACGCGCGACCACCACCGCGACGGCCTCGCCGTGGTGGCGCACCATGTCGACCGCGAGCGGCGGCCGGTCCGGGTGCACGATGTCCTCGGTCACCGGCCACGCGCAGGGCAGGCTGCCCTGGCTGGCGGCGACGTCGGCGCCGCTGAACGCCGCGATGACGTTCGGCTGTTCCAGCGCGGGCTGGGTGTTGACCGAGACGATCCGCGCGTGGGCGTGCGGGCTGCGCAGGATGGCCAGGTGCAGCATGCCGGGCAGCACGATGTTGTCGGTCCAGCGGGTTCGGCCGGTGACCAGGCGGGCGTCTTCCTTGCGCAGCCGTGCGGCGCCGACTTGCGCGCTTGCGGCGTTGGCGGTGACGGTCATGCGGTCGTCACCTCCTCGGGGTGTTGGGCGGCCTCGGGGGTTGGGTGGCGCCCGCGCGCATGGAGTCGGCCGCGGCGTGCACGGCCCTGACGATGTTCTGGTATCCGGTGCAGCGGCACAGGTTGCCGGACAGCCCGTCGCGGATCTCCTCGTCGGTCGGGTCCGGGTTGTCGTGCAGCAGGTCGACCGCCGCGATGATCATGCCCGGGGTGCAGTAGCCGCACTGCAGACCGTGCAGCTCGTGGAAGGCGCGCTGCACCGCGTGCAGCGAGCCGTCCGGGCCGGCCAGCCCCTCGACGGTGGTGACGCATTGCCCGTCGGCCTGCACGGCCAGCACGGAGCAGCTCTTCACGCTGCGACCGAGCTCGTCCTCGGTGCCCATCAGCACCGTGCACGCGCCGCAGTTGCTGGTGTCGCAGCCGACGACGGTGCCGGTTTTGCCGACATTGTCGCGGAGATATTGCACGAGGAGAGTACGGGCCGCGACCGTGTCGACATACTTGGTGCCGTCAACGGTGACCGAGACTCGCGAGTTGGGACTAGGGGCGTTCGGCGACATGGGCGCCTCCTGTAGCGGTTTGCCGACGGCCCGGGATTCGGCGGAGACCTGCGGGCCAACTACTGAATCAGCTTGTTTGGTGGTGTATCCGGCCGTCGAGATCGGTGAGGCGGGCGCCCCCTCCGCCCCATCGGCCGGCGATGATCTCGGCGGCGATGCTGACCGCGGTCTCCTCCGGTGTTCGGGCCCCGAGGTCGAGCCCGATCGGGGAGGCCAGCCGCTCCAACGACTTGTCCGGCACGCCCGCCTCGCGCAATCGCACGAGACGATCTTCATGGGTACGGCGGGAGCCCATCGCGCCCACGTAGGCGAGCGGTTGCTCGAGTGCGACCTCGAGCACGGGGACGTCGAACTTCGGGTCGTGGGTCAGCACGCACACCACCGTACGAGCGTCGACCCGACCGGCGTCGATCTCGCCTTGCAGGTAGCGGTGCGGCCAGTCGACAACGACCTCGTCCGCCCCCGGGAACCGCTTGCTGGTGGCGAACACCGGCCGCGCGTCGCACACGGTGACGTGATAGCCGAGGAACGCACCGATCCGGGCCACCGCGGCGGCGAAGTCGATGGCCCCGAAGACGATCATGCGAGCCGGCGGCGCGTAGGACGCGACGAACAGCGTCAGCCCCGAGCCGCGCCGCTCGCCGTCGACGCCGTAGTGCAGCGTGTCGGTCCGCCCCGCGGCGAGCAGACCGCGCGCGTCGTCGGTCGCCGCGTCGTCGAGCCGCTCCGACCCTAAAGATCCCGAGCGAGTCTCGGGCCAGACGACCAACCGTTTGCCGAACCTGTCGGCCGGGCCTTCGATGACGGTGACCACCGCGACCGGGTCGCCCGCCTCGATCGCCGCCGCCACCTGGCCGAGCTCCGGGAACGTCGTGCGGTCGACCCGCTCGACGAACAGTTCGATGATGCCGCCGCAGGTCAGCCCGACGGCGAAGGCGTCGTCGTCGCTCACGCCATAGCGCTCACGGACGGGTTCGCCGGTCTCGACCGCGTCGCGGCACAGCTCGTAGACCGCGCCCTCGACGCAGCCGCCGGAGACGCTGCCGACCGCGGTGCCGTCCGCGCCGACCAGCATCGTCGCGCCGGCCGGCCGCGGCGAACTGCGCCAGGTGCGCACCACGGTGGCCATGCCGACCGGCACGTCGTCGCGCCACCAGCCGAGCAGCTCGCGCAGCACCTCACGCATCGTTGACCTCCTGAAGCAGCGCCTCGATGGCCGCCACGGTGTGCCCGGCGACGAGCGCGTCCACGTGCGGAAGCACGGCCGCCAGGCCGCCGGCCGTCGGCGCGAACCCGGGCCGCGCGACGTGCGGGCTGGCCCAGATCAGCTTGGCGCAGAGCCGGCGGATATGCGCCGCCGCGTCGGCGAGCGGCGCCGGGTCGCCGCGCTCCCAGCCGTCGCTGAACACGACCACGACCGCCTGCCGGGCGACGCCGCGATGCCCGTCCCGCCGCAGGAACGCGGTCAGGGTGTCGGCCAGCCGGGTGCCGCCCCGCCAGTCCGGGATCACCTGGCCGGTCTCGCGTAACGCGACCTCCACGTCCCGCACGCGCAGCGTCGGGGTGACGCGGGTCAGCCGGGTGCCGAGCGTATAGACCTCTGTCCATCGTGGACGATGCCGGACCAGCACATGTCCGAGCCGCAGCAGCGCGTCCGCGTATGGCGACATCGAGCCGGAGACATCGAGCAGCAGCACTAGACGGCGCGGGCGGGGTCGACGGGTGCGGTGCGCAAGCGGACGAGGCTCACCGCCGGCCCGCAACATCGCCTTCACAGTGCGACGCGCATCGACCGGACCATGATGCCATGGCCGATACCGCCGACCGGGACGCTGCGGCCGAGCCCGTGCCCCAAGTTTCAGCAGCTGTACGGCCTCACGCCGCTCCACATCGGACAGCGTAGCCAGATCCCGGTGCCGTAGCACCTCTTCATCATGGGCTTGTACGGCCAGGCCGGGATCACCCTCGGAGACCTCTCCCCGCGACTGCGCGGGCTGCAGCAGGGTTCGCTCTGGCAAACGCCGGATCTGGTACGGCGTTCCCCTCGCAGGTGCGTCATCGGCCAGGCCGGAAAAAGTTGCGAAGGCAAGGTCATAGCGGGCAACGTCGTCGGGCGATCCGCACAGGGTCAGCCGGCCGACCCAGTAGAGCTGGTCGAGCCCGGCCTCGTCGAGCGCGCGGTGCAGCGCCTGCACGCGGTCGAGGCTGGCCGGCACCCCGGCCCGGCGGACCGCGGTCACCAGCGCGCCGACGAGGTCAGCTGCCATCCAGCGCCCCCACCGCGAGGACGCGGTCGATGTCCTCACGTACCTTCAGGACCGCACCGAGCGTGGCCGCGGCGATCTCCTCGTTCAACGTGTCGGCGCCGAGCGCGCCGAGGGCGGCCGCCCAGTCGATGGCCTCCGCCACGCCCGGCGGCTTGACCAGGTCGAGCTCGCGCAGCCGGGCCATCGCCGCGGCGACCTGCCCGGCCAGCCGCTCGGAGACCGCCGGCAGCCGGACCCGCAGGATCGCCGCCTCCCGCTCCGGCGTGGGATGCCCGACCCAGTGGTAGAAGCAGCGCCGCTTCAGCGCGTCGTGGACCTCGCGCGTGCGGTTGCTGGTCACGACCACGAACGGCGGCACGTCGGCGGTGACCCGCCCGAGCTCCGGGATGGTGACCGCGTTGTCGGCCAGCAGTTCGAGCAGGAACGCCTCGAACTCGTCGTCGGCCCGGTCGACCTCGTCGATGAGCAGCACGCACGGGGCCTGCTCGATCGCGCGAAGCAGCGGCCGGGCGACCAGGAACCGGCGATCGTACAGGTCGGCCTCGAGGTCCTCCGCGGTCACCGCGCCGTCGGCGGCGCGGGCCGCGGCCTCGACGGCCCGAAGGTGCAGCACCTGCCGGGGGAAGTCCCAGTCGTACAGCGCCTGGGCGGCGTCGAGGCCCTCGTAGCACTGGAGCCGGATCAGCTCGACCCCGGCCGCCTCGGCCATCGCGGTCGCGAACGCGGTCTTGCCCACGCCGGCGTCGCCTTCGAGGAACACCGGCCGGTGCATGCGCAACGCGAGGAAGCCGGCGACGGCAAGTCCCTGGTCGGCGAGGTAGCCGGCACCGGCCAGCGACGTCGCGAGCGCGGGCGGATCGGCGCATCCGGGCAGGTAGTGTGCGGGCACGGACCAACTATGCGCGTACGGCGCGGTCATCCACCAGTGAAACCCCGCCGACGATGTGCGCCGGACGGCTCACCAGGCCTGAGACACCGCGGTCCTGGAGGCCACTACTTCCCCGAAGTAGTGGCCTCGCGGGGGCCCGGAGGCCACTACTTTCCCGAAGTTGTGGCGTCGGCGGGGGGGACGTCGACGTCGGTGTCGTCGGCGACGTCCTCGCAGGGCACGCCGCGCACCTGGCTGGAGTGGGCCAGGAGGTAGGCCCGTGCGCCGACATCGGCGGTCGCGAGCAGGCTCACCCCCGACCAGTGCGCCCGGCCGAGCAGCACCGGATGCCCCCGGCGGCCGTTGTACGTGGCGGCCAGCAGCGCACCGGCACCGTCGCAGGCACTCACCACCCGGGCGATCGCCTCGGCGGTGATGTTCGGCGTGTCGACGAGGAGTACGGTCGCCGCCTCCGCATCGCTTTCCGCCAGCGCGCTCAGCCCGACCCGCAGCGACGAGCCCATGCCGGTCTTCCAGCCGGGATTGTCCACAAGGGACGCGTCGCCGAGGTCGGCCTCGGCTCGCACCCGCGCCGCCTCCGCGCCGAGCACGACGAAGATGGGCGCACAGCCGCCGGCACGCAGCGTCGCGGCGGCCCGCTCGACGAGAAGCCGCCCGTCGTCGTGGCGCACCAGCGCCTTCGGCCCGCCGTACCGGCGACCTCCGCCGGCGGCCAGCACCAGTCCTGCGATCCTGCTCAGCGAGCACTCCCTCCGGCGTCTTCTCCGCGGGGTTTACGCACCGACCGGCACACGATAGCGCCGCAGTAGGCTTCTTGTTCATGCAGTACGCGCATTGTTCGTATTGTGGCGTCGCCTACGGCGAGGCTGCTCCCTGGCCACGGGTCTGCGCCGCCTGCGGCGAGATCACCTGGCGCAACCCGCTCCCCGTCGCGGTGGCGCTACTGCCGGTCGACACCGACGACGGCCGCGGCCTGGTCGTGGTGCGCCGCGACATCGAGCCCGGCCGCGGGCAGCTGGGCCTGCCCGGCGGCTACATCGAGGCCGGCGAGCAGTGGCGCGAGGCCGCCGTGCGCGAACTGCGCGAGGAGACCACCATCGAGGCCGGCGCGGGCGACGTCACGCTGTTCGACGTGCACAGCACGCCGAGCGGCTCGACGCTCCTCGTGTTCGGGCTGCTGCCGGCCCGCCTGGCGAGCGACCTGCCGCCGTCGGTGGCCACCGAGGAGGCCACCGGCTACGAGATCCTGACGAAGCCGCAGACGCTGGTCTTCTCGACCCATACCGACGCGATGGCCTCGTACTTCGCCCGCGAGGCCACAACTTCGGCGAAGTAGTGCCCTCCCGGACCCCGGACGCCACAACTTCGGGGAAGTAGTGCCCTCCCGCACCCCCGGACGCCACAACTTCGGGGAAGTAGTGGCCTCGCGGGGGGCCGGAGGCCACAACTTCGGGGAACTCGTGGCCTCGCGGGGGGATCGGAGGCCACCACTTCGCGGAAGTGTCGTATGCGGGCGGTTTAATGCGGGGGTGCAGGTTGCGGTAGTGCCGTGCAGCGACGGGCGGGGTGTGCTCGCGCCGCTCGCCGACGACGGCACCGCCGCCGGTCCGCCCGCCGAGGTGCCCGACCTCGTGGCCGCGATCGCCGAGCGGGAGGCCCGGGACGCGCCCCGCTGGATCTGGCCGTCCACCGCCGAGGTCTATCCGCGCCTGCTCGACCGCGGCCTGCGGGTCGAGCGTTGCTACGACATGGAGCTGGCCGAGGCTCTCCTCCTCGGCGTCGAGGGCCGCTGGGGTGAGCCGCGTTCCCTCCTCTCCGCCGCCGCGCGCCTCGCCGGCGAGCCGGTGCCACCCGACCCGCCGCCCCGCAGCACCGCCGCCACCGGCCCGCAGGAGACACTGTTCTTCCTCGAGACGCCGGCGCCGTCAATGCAGGTCGTCCTGGACGTCTATCGGCACCAGCGGGCCCGGTGCACCGCCTCCGCCCGGCCGGGCCGGCTCAACACCCTGATCGCCGCCGAGTCGGCCGGGGCGCTGGTCGCGGCCGAGATGGGCCACATCGGCCTGCCGTGGCGCGCGGACGTGCACCGCACGCTCCTGCTCGACCTGCTCGGCGAGCCGTCGCCGATGGGCGGTCCGCCGCGCAGGCTGATCGAGCTGGCCGAGCGGATCAACGAGGCGTTCGGCTCGACCACCCGGGTCCACCCGGACTCGCCGGCCGAGGTGCTCCGCGCCTTCGAGCGGCTCGGCATCACGCTCGCGAACACCCGCGCCTGGGAGTTGCGCCGCGTCGATCACCCGGTTGTGCCGATCCTCATCGAATACAAGGAGCTCTCCCGGATCTGGAGCGCGCACGGTTGGTCCTGGCTCGACCAATGGGTCAAGGACGGGCGTTTCCGGGCGGAATACATCCCCGGCGGCGTGGTCTCGGGCCGCTGGGCGACGCGGGGCGGCGGTGCGCTGCAGATCCCGAAGGTGGTGCGCAAGGCGGTCGTCGCCGACCCGGGCTGGACGTTTGTGGTGGCCGACGCCGGCCAGCTCGAGCCGCGCGTGCTCGCCGCGGTCTCCGGTGACCGGCGACTGGCCGAGGCCGCGGGCGCCGGCGACCTCTACGCGGCCCTCGCCACCGAGGCGTTCGACGGCGACCGGGCGCGCGCCAAGGTGGCGCTGCTCGGCGCCATGTATGGGCAGACCGGCGGCCAAGCCGTTCCCGCACTCGCCGCGCTGCGCCGGTTCTACCCGGCGGCCTGGGACTACGTCGAGCAGGCGGCCCGGACGGGCGAGACCGGCGGCCTGGTGCACACCTGGCTCGGCCGGACCTGCCCACCGGCCTCGGTCACGTTCATCTCCAGCGGCTACGAGGAGGGCGGCTCGCGATCCCGAGCACGGGGTCGCTTCACCCGCAACTTCGTCATCCAGGGCACGGCCGCCGAGTGGGCCCTCGTGCTGCTCGCCCGGCTCCGGGCCGCGCTCGCCGGCACCCCAGCCGAGCTGGTGTTCTTCCAGCACGACGAGGTGGTCGTGCACTGCCCGGCCGACGACGCGCAGCGCGTCACCGCGGCCGTGCACGAGGCCGGCGACGAGGCCCGGCACCTCCTGTTCGGCGACACTCCGGTCCGCTTCCCGCTCGACGTGTCGACCGTCGACTGCTACGCCGACGCCAAATAGCGGCTCATCGCCGATCGTGGACAACAACGGCTGCCCCAGCGACCGTTCGTGTCCAAGGTTCACCGCCCCGGCCCCCACGGTGGCGCCGACCACCGAAGAGACTCCAGGCCGAAAGGTCCGCCACCTCAGGCCACTACTTCCCCGGAATTGTGGCCTCCCGACCCCGCTGAGGCCACTACTTCCCCGAAGTTGTGGCGAACCGGGCTTGGGCACGCGGACCTGGCAGCGGAGGCCCCCCAGGGCCGGAGCGGTGTCTGGCGGGAGCGACGGTCGCACCCCCGACGGACCCGAGCCATCCAAGAAGGAACAGGGCGCAACTCCCCCGTCGAAGTTGCGACCCGGATCCAGCTACTTCACGGCGCCGGAGGTCAGGCCGGCCTGGATCTGGCGCTGGAAGATGGCGTAGACCACGATCATCGGCAGGATCGACGAGGCTGAGCGCGGCGAACAGGCCGGACCAGTCGGCCTCGTAGCCGGCGTTGATGGTGATGCGGCGATGCCCTGGGTGAGCACCCATTTCGTCCGGCGGCGCCGGCGATCAGGACGACCGGCAGGAGGTACTGGTTCCACTGGCCGATGACGTTGAAGATCGCGACGCTGACCAGGCCCGGCCTGGCCATCGGCAGCATGATCCGGAAGAACAGCCGGGTGTGCGAGGCGCCGTCCATCATCGCGGCCTCGGCCACCGAGGTGGGCAGCGTCTTGAAGAACGCGGTCAGGAAGAAGACGGTGAACGGCAGCGAGTAGGCGATGTAGACCAGGATCAGCCCGGTGTACGTGTTGAGCAGGCCGAGGTTCTTGACCACGAAGAACAGCGGGACCAGCGCGAGGAACACCGGGAAGGCCAGGCCGGACACGAACAGGTAGTAGATGAGCCGGTTGCCGCAGAACTTGTAGCGGGCCAGCACGTAGGCGGCCATCGAGCCGAGCAGCATCGTGCCGAAGATGCTGCACGCGACGACCACGATGACGCTGTTGAGGAAGTACCGGCCGATGTGCGCCTTGGTCCACGCCCGGCTCCAGTTCTCGATCCGGAAGGCGCCGGGCAGCGTCCACGGGCTGCTGAAGATCTCGGTGTTGTTCTTGAACGACGGCGAGGAACGTCCAGAGGATCGGCACCGACCACCAGGATCGCCCAGATCATCAGGGCGACGTGCCCGAGGCGGGAGAAGAGCTTGATGTCGCGCTTCGGGGTGCTTCGGCGCCGGCGCGCCGGTCGACCGGCCGCCGGCCGGCTTGCGCCGCGTGTCGGTAGCCATCATGAATCCTCTACAGACTCGACCGTCTCGCGCCGGGTGACGCGCAGGGTCAGCGCGGCGAACGTGATCGTCAGGAAGAACAGCGCCACGCCCATCGCGGAGGCGTAGCCGAGCGGCGCGAACTGGAACGCGTTGCGGTAGATCTGCTCGGCGAGCACCGTGGTGGCGTCGTCCGGGCCGCCGCGGTCGACGGTCAGGACGTCGACGATCGCGAACGCGTCGAACGCCGCGATGCCCAGGTAGACCCAGGCGACCTGGATGGTGTCCCACAGCAGCGGGAGCGTGATCCGGAAGAACAGCGTGACCCGGGTGGCGCCGTCGAGCTCGGCCGCCTCGAAGATGTCCTGCGGGATCGAGGCCATGCCGGCCGAGAACAGCACCACGTAGAAGCCGACCGCCTGCCAGACCAGCACCGCCGATGATCGACCAACAGGGCGAGGTTGCGGTCGGTCAGAAAGCCGATCGGCTGGACGCCCAGCTTGATCAGGACGCCGTTGATCAGGCCGGAGTAGTCGGGCCGGTACACGGTGCTGGAACAGCACGCCGATGATCGGCGAGCGCCAGGACCTGGGGGAAGAAGAACACCACCCGGTAGAACTTCGACCCCCAGACTCCTCTGAGTCCGCCGCCGCCCCGGCTCCGCCCACCCACGTTGAGCAGGAAGGCGAAGAACAGGGCGATGACGATCGTGACCAGCGGCAAGACGAGCAGGATGATCAGATGTGGTGCTCGGATCGCCTTCCAGAAGCCGTCGTCGTGCACACAGCCTCCGGTAGTTGTCGAGCCCGACGAACTGCGGCGGGCCGAGAGCCCCGCCAGTCGGTCAACGAGATGTAGAACGCCTGCACGTACGGCGCGATCACGAAGACCACGTAGAGCGTCACCGGTGCGATCAAGGAACCCGATGATGAACGGATATCCTGCCGTGCCGCATGGTCACTACGCTCCGGTCAGCGCTTGAACTTCGTGACCGAGGAGTCGTCCTTGATGTGCGTCGGCCTTCTTCTGGATCCGGGTGCAGAACTCGTCGGCCGTGCCGCCGCCGTAGACATCAGCTCGTTGGTCGGCGGTGCGCGGCTTCCTTGTCCAGCTCCTTGTACCAGCCGTCGAAGAAGATAGTTGACCACGTTGCTGCCCGCCGCCTTGAGCGCCGCGCTGCGAGCTGGTTACGCCGGGGCGCAGGTCGACGCCGTCGGAGGCCCCGGCGACCACGGTAGGCGACTTGGTGAGCTTGGTGAAGCCCTTGCCGCCCTCCTTGGAGAGCATCTGGCGCAGGTACTCCAGGCCGCCCGCGGGTTCTTGCCCTTGCGCGGAGACGAAGTAGCCCTCACCGGCGGTCGCGCGGACCGCGGTCGGCCGGCATCTTGTCGGCGGCGGTCACCGCCGGGATCGGCATCAACTGCGTACTCGAAGTCGGCCGGGGTCGATCCTTGGCCTGCTCGTTCTCCAGCCAGTCGCCGACTGGGGTAGAAGGCCATCTTGTCCTGGTTCTGCTGCAGCTGGACGTCGGTGTGCTTGAGGCCGAGGAAGGACTTGTCGGAGTACTTGGCACCGATCTCGGCCCACGCCGCCGCGGCCTGCTTGACCGGCGTCGGCTGTCCAGGCGCCGTCCTCGAGGTTGTCGATGTCCTTGAGGACGTCGGCGCCACCGATCTTCGCGGCGCGAGGTGAGGATGACGTTCGCACATGTAGTACGGCGGCGTTGGCGCCCGCGTAGCCGAACGGCGTGATGCCGGCCGCCTTGATCTTGTCGCAGAGGGCGAGTGAACTCGTCCCACGTCGTCGGCACGGTCCAGCCCTTGTCCTTGAAGAGCTTCGCCGGAGTACCAGATGCCGAAGACGGTGTAGACGTAGTTCAGGACGTACGGCTTGCCGTTGAACGAGCCGACGTCGACCGTGCCGGGCACGACGGTGTCGCTTGACCTTCTTGCTCGGCGTCGTCGATCGACGGGGCGTCGAACAGCGTCGGTGAGGTCGGCCAGCTGGCCGTCGGCGACCAGCGCGCCGAAGTCCATGCAGGCTTGGAGCCGGAGTTGTTGACGACGTCCGGACGTTGGTACCGCCGGCGAACCGGGGCTGCAGCGTCTTGGCGATCTCTGGTGACCGACTCGTGCTTGATCGTCGCCTTCGGGAAGGCCTTCTTGTACAGCGGCTCGTGCACGTCGGTGGCGTACTTGTCGCCGTAGCCCGCCGTTGAAGATGACCACGTCGAGCGGGGCGTCTTCCTTGACGCCGAGCGGGTTCGCGGCGCTCTTGGCGCCGCCGCTGTCCGAGCCGGTGTCGTCACCGCCGCTGGTCGCGCACGCGCTCAGCAGGCTGTAACCGGGTACGGCGACGACGCCGAGCGCCGCCGCGTTTCGCAGGAGGGACCGCCTGGAAGGAGTTCGACGGAGAATCTGACATGGTTGCTCTCCTCAGTCCGAGGTCAGGCGGTACGCCGGATCCGGCCGGCGTACCGCGACTCGAGGGTGATGTTGTGCTCGTCCCCGCCGGGGACGTTTGCGGACAGGTAGATCGGGGCTACTTCGCCCGCTGCCTCGATGCGTCGCACGACCTCGGCGACCAGCAACTGCGCCAGCAGCGCGGTGGTGACCGACGAGACCGGGCAGACCGCGCCGCCACTGGGTAGCGACAGCAGTGCGTCGCCGTACGGCGCGCCGTTGTCCAGCACGACGTCGGCGACGTCGGCGAGCCGCTGGCCCGACGGGTGCCGTGGGGTCACCCGTCCGGTGTGCTCCACCGATGTGATCGCGATGAGATGGTGCCCACGCTCGCTTGATCAGCAGCGCCATCTCGACCACGCCACCGTTGATGCCGGACTGCGAGGCCACCACGAACACGTCCTCTGGACGCGGCGCGGCGAGCTCGTAGAGCCGGTGCGGCGATCCCCGGTTCGCGTTCGAGTTTCTCGTCGTGCAGGATCTCGGGCGCGGCGCCGCCGAAGACGACGAGGTCGCGCAGCGAGGATCCGGTTCGTCGGCACGAGACCGCCGGCACGCCCGGCGAAGTCCATCGCCACGCCTCCGAGTGGCCCGGTACCGAACGCCTGAAGGACGCCGCCCGCCCGCAGCGCGGCGGCGATCAGATCGGCGGCCCGCTCGATGCCGCCGGTCTGCGTGGTGGCGACGCGCTGCATGAGCGACTGCACCGCGGTGAAGTAGCCGGCGGCGGAGGTGACCGTCATGGCGTCACTCCCTTCCCGCTGGTCGTCTTGTGACCGGCTACCGCCTGCGCGGTCAGCCTGGAAGGCCGCGTGCGCCCGCTCGTGGGTACGCTGCGCGACCGCGATGTAGAGCAGGTCGAGCACGACCAGCTGCGGGTGCCGCGCCGGACAGCGCGTCGGGCCGGAACGTCGTCGCCTGCGTCGCGGTGAGCAGCACGATGTCGGCCACCTCGGCCAGCGGCGAGCGGGGGAAGCTGGTCAGCGCGACGGTGGTGGCGCCGTGGCTGCCCGCCTCGGCGATCATCTCGATCGTCTCGCGGGTCTGGCCGCTGTGCGAGATGCCGATCGCGACGTCGCCCGGCTTCGAGCAGCGCCGCGCTGGCCAGGCCGTTGTGCACGTCGGTCCAGGCCCACGCGGCCACGCCGATGCGGTGCAGGCAGAACTGCATCTCCGCGCCGACCAGGGCGCTGCCGCTCGACGCCGTAGAGGTCGACACGCGTGAGGCCTGCGCGATCGCGTCGGCCGCCCGCTCGACCTCACGCAGGTCGAGCAGCGCGGCGGTGTCGTGCATCGCCCGGGTGTCGGCGGCCATGATCTGGCCCAGCACCCGCTCGAGCGGGTCGGTCGGCTGGATCTCCCGGCCGATGTCCATCGTCCAGCCGGCCGGTCCGCGAGGCCCGCCCGGTCTCGCCGGCGATGCCCAGCCGCAGGTCGGCGTAGCCCTCGAAGCCGAGCGCCCGGCAGAACCGGGTGACGGTGGCCGGCGACGTGCCGCTGCGCTCGGCCAGCTCGACGATGGTCGCGCGGGCCGCCGCCGCCGGGTCGCTGAGGACCTGCTCGGCGACCCGCTGCAGCGCGCCGGTGAACTCCGGCAGTCCCGCCCGGACGCGAGCCAGGACGCTCTCGCCGGCATGCCCGTTCGGCGTGCCGTCGGGCGAGGTTTCGACGACGGCACGCACGACCGTCGCATCCTCGCTCGCGAGCAACCATGGCCGCTCCCCTTTCAGCAAGGTTCCTTAACTGTTAGTGGTAAAAGTTCTTACTGCGAGGCTCCACTTGTCAATAGTTTGGGCGAAGTTTTCAAATTGTTACCAAGCGAAATGCCGTCGAAACTCGAGTTTTGGCAGCTCAAACCCACTTTCGGCCAGATGGCTCGGGGACCGCGCTCCAAACCCGGGACGGCCCACCCAGCATCGCGCCGGAAGGCCACCACTCCCGGCAAGGAGTGGCCTCAGCCAACCCAGCAAACCACTGCTCCGGGCAAGTAGTGGTCACGGCCGGGTTCCGAAGCCACAACTTCGGGGAAGTAGTGGCCTCGGTCGACCCGGGAGGGCACTACTTCGGGAAGTGGTGGCCTCGGTCGACCCGGGAGGGCACTACTTCGGGGAAATGGTGGAGTTGGGCCGAGCCATCGCCAGGGTCGACCTCAAGAAGCCGGGCACGCCAGCGAGGCGACGGCTGCCCTCGCGGGAGTCGTCGCCTCGGCACTGGTCGCTGGCTAGCGGGACGCCTCGTGGATGGCGTTGGTCAGGATCTCCAGGCCCTCGCGGGCCTCGTCCTCGGTCAGCGTCAGCGGCGGGCCCATCCGGATCGTGTTGCCGTAGAGACCGCCCTTGCCCACCAGCAGGCCGCCGCGCCGGCACTCCTCGAACACCCGCGCCGTCGCGTACCGCGTTCGGGTTCGCTGGTGCCCGGCTCGACGAACTCGACCGCGAGCATCAGGCCCTTGCCGCGCACGTCGCCGACGATCGCGAGCGTCCGGCGACCGCCCGCAGGCCGTCCTGCAGGATCGCGCCGACCCGCGCGGCGTTGCCCTGCAGGTCGTGGTCGAGCAGGTAGTCGACGACGGCGTTGCCGGCCGCGGTGCGACATCGGGTTGCCGCCGAAGGTGGAGAAGCGAGATGCCCGGCACCGAGTTGATCACGTCGGCCCGACCGACCACGCCGGCCAGGGCGAAGCCGTTGCCGATGCCCTTGGCGAACGTGAGCAGGTCCGGCGTCACGCCGTGCGCCTGGTAGCCCCAGAAGTGCTCGCCGGTGCGGCCCCAGCCGGTCTGCACCTCGTCGGAGATGAACAGGATGCCGTGCTCGTCGAGCACCTTGCGGTAGGCGGCGAACAGCCCGTCGGGCGCCGTGCACGAAGCCGCCGACGCCCTGGATCGGCTCGGCGATCAGCGCGGCCACGTCGCCGCTGGTCTGCGTGGCCAGCACCTCGCGCAGGTCGGCCGACGGCGGCGTCGATGTAGTCGGCGTCGCTCGAGGCCCGGCGAGCAGGCCGCGCAGCCGGTCACCGGAGTGCAGGTAGCTGACGTTGAGCGGGTTGAGCGCCGACGCCGACCAGCTGCGGTTGCCGGTGACGCCCATCGTCGCGTAGGTCCGGCCGTGGTAGCTGTTGCGGATCGCCAGGATCTGGTTGCTGCGCCGGTAGTTCGTCGCCGATCAGCAGGGCGGCCTCGTTGGCCTCGCTGCCGGAGTTGGTGAAGAACACCCGCGCGTCCGGGATGCCGGACAGCCGGGCGATCTTCTCGGCCAGCTCGACCTGGTGGCGGATCAGGTAGAGCGTCGAGGTGTGCACGACGCCGGTGCGCAGCTGCCGCTCGACCGCCTCGCGGATCTCCGGCGATGTCGTAGCCGATCATGTTGGTCAGCACGCCGCCGAAGAAGTCGAGGTAGGTGCGTCCGTCGCCGTCGGTGACCCGGCGACCCGGAGCCGGACACGATCTCGATCGGCTCGTCGTAGTAGAGCAGCAGCCAGGACGGCAGCGACGGCGCGTGCCGGGCCAGCAGGTCGTCGGGTCATAGCGTCACGCTCCCACTGCGAACGGCTAGGGGACAAGTAGCATCCTGTCGGGCTGCGCAGGGCAGCCTTAACAATTGGTAAAGGCCGGCTGGCTATTGAGGCGGCCTTGGGTATGCTGTGCCGCGATGTTGACGTTAAGGGTGAGGCTGGAGGGACCAGCGTCACCTCCACGGAAGCAAACCAGGCGGGTGCCACGGCGCCGGCCCACGGTTCTGGCTCTTCTCATCACGGCGCTATTGTCCATCGCCGGTACGACAATTCCGGCCGGTTCCGCCATGGCCGAGCCGACCGATCCGGACGGCAACAGCGCCACCCTCAAGACGTTGCAGGCCGCGCTGGACGTGGCGCTGACCGATTTCAACAACGCCAAGGGCCGGGTGGACGCCTCGGTGGCGCGCCAGGCGCAGCTGACCACCCAGCAGGCAGCGACCGCGGCCCGGCTCAAGGAGCTCGAGGCCCGCGTCGGCTCGGTCGCCGACGCCGCCTACCGCGGCAAGCGTATGAACATGGCCGTGGTGCTGCTGGACAGCAGCACCCCCGAGGGCCTGCTGCACGCGGCGACCACGGTGCAGTACCTGGTCGAGCGGGACGACCGCGACCTGCACGACCTCAACGCGACCCGCAAGCAGCTCAACGACGAGCAGACTCAGCTGGCCAACGAGCTCAAGCTGCAGCAACAGCAGCTGATCATCATGGACGCCAAGCGCAAGGACGCCGCCGCGGCTCTGCGCAAGGCGGGCGGCGGCCAGCCGGTTTCGGGCGGCCCGACCGGCGGCAAGGTCACCGCCAACGCCGCGCCCCGTAACGCCGACGGCTCGTTCGCCTCACAGAGCGCCACCATCACCGACCCGACCGGCACCGGCGGTAAGATCACGCCACGGCTGCTCAACGCGTACAACTCGGCCCGCAAGGCCGGGTTCACCCACTACACGAAGTGCTGGCGCAGCCAGAGCAGCGGTGAGCACGGCAAGGGTCGCGCGTGTGACTTCTCGGCCAACGCGAACACATTCGTCGACGCCCGCGCCAGCGGCGCCGACAAGACGTACGGCGACAACCTCGCCGCGTGGTTCATCGCCAACTCGAGCCGGCTCGGTGTGCTCTACGTCATCTGGTTCAAGCGGATCTGGCACCCCGGACAAGGGTGGTCCAGTTACAGCGGCGACGGCACGCCCGCGGGCGACCACTACAACCACGTGCACCTCTCGGTGCAGTAGTCCTCAGTCCCGGATCGCGTCCAGCGCCAGCAGCGCCACGTGCAGCGACAGGCACGGCTCGACCGCGTCCAGATCGACGTCGAGGATCCGGCCGATCCGCGCCAGCCGCTCGTAGAACGCCGGCCGGGACAGGTGCGCCGCCGTCGCCGCCGCCGACTTGTTGCGGCCCGATGTCGAGGTAGACGCGGAGCGTACCGCAGCATCTGCTCCCTGGGGTGCTTGGCGTCGTACGCGAGCAGCGGCCCGAGTTCGCGCTCGACGAACGTCTGCAGCCGCGGCTCGTCCCGCAGCAGGTGCAGCAGGCCGGCCAGGCCCACGTGCGGCAGCCGGAAGCACCGGCGACGTCGCGGCGGTCGTGCCGGGCGGCGTACCCGATCTGCCGCGCCTCCATCAGCGATCGCCGCGCCTCGCGCAGCGTGTCCACCCCGGAGCCGGCCGCGACGATCAGACCGCGGCCGCCGGCGGCCGCGCCGGCGCAGCGCCGCCGCGAACGCGCGGCAGCGCCGGTCGTCCTCGTCCTCGGCCGCCGCAGCGCGATCAGCGCGCCGACCGCGTGGTCGTCGAGCGGCGCTGGCCAGGCCGGTCGAGCTCGCCTCGCGCAGCGCCGCGCTGACCGCCTCGGCGAGGTCGCGCAGCCGCGCCTGGGCGTCCCGCCGCCGGCGCCGGCGACGCCGTCCGGCGCCTCGACCGGCCGTCGTCCGGTGCGCACCACGACACCGACCAGGTGCCGGCGCTCCAGCGGTACGCCCGAGCGCGCGGGCCCGCAGCGCGACCTCGTCCACCGGCCGGGTGTGGTCCAGCAGCGCGGTCAGCAGCGTGCGGTGCATCTGCCGTTCCAGGCCCTCGGCGTCGCGGCGGATCAGCCGGCCCAGCGCCAGCGTCGACGCGGCGCGTTCGAGCAGGATGGTCAGCCGGGTCGGCGGCGGCTCGCGGCCCGTCGTGCCGCCCGGCGGCCAGCGCAGCAGCAGCCGGCCCCAGTCCTGGCCGCGCGCGCCGACCATGGTGACCAGCCAGCCGGCGTCCGCGTCGTAGCCGGTGCGGCCCGGCCGACGCGGATCCGCCGCGAGTGCGACTCCCAGCCGTCCAGCAGCAGCTCGGCCGCTCGCCGGCGGCGTCGTAGGCGAGCACCTGCCGGGACAGGTTCTCCAGCACGACCGGCGCACCGGCCAGCGCGGCCGCCTGCGCGACCACCTCGGCCGCCTCGGCGCCCTCGACGGACAGCTCGGTGAACCGCTGGTGGATCTCCTCGGTGGCGCGCAGCTCGGCCAGCTGGGCGTCGACGATCAGCGCGTGCACGGCCTCGGTGATCCGGACGAACGGGGTCGGCCTGGCGCAGCTCGATCAGCGGCAGGCCGAGCCGCTCGGCGGCCGCCACCATCACCTGCGGGCACGCGTCTCGACGTAGCGCGCGGCCCAGCTCGACGACGAGGCCCGGCGCGCCGACGTCGGCGAGCTCGGCGATGAACGCTCGCAGCCCGTCGTCGTCGCCGGGCAGGCCGATGCCGGTGGTCAGCACCAGCTCGCCGCCGCGCAGCAGGGTGGCGATGTCCGGCACCTCGGCCGACGTGCACCCAGCGCACCGGCCGGTCCAGCGCGTCCGCGCCGGCGACCACCCGCGGGCGCGCCGTACCGCACCGGGTCCAGCGCCGAGCACCTCGCGCACGCTCGGGAACACGTCAGCCATCGCCGCCGTCCGTCACCGCTCGGCACAGCTCCCAGAACGCGACGGCCGCCGCGGCCGCCACGTTGAGCGAGTCCACGCCGCGGCCTGCATCGGGATCGCCACCCGCACGTCGCTGGCGGCCAGCGCCCGCGCGGACAGGCCCGACCCCTCCGCGCCGAGCAGCAGCGCCGGCCGGCGGCGGGCCGCGGCATCCAGATCCTGCAGCGGTACGGCATCGGCCGCCGGCGTCATCGCGAGGACGCGTGAACCCGGCCGCGCGGACCACGTCGAGCGCGTCCGGCCACGGGTCCGAGCCGGGCGTACGGGATCGCGAACACCTCGCCCATGCTGACCCGTACGCTGCGCCGGTAGAGCGGGTCGGCGCACGACGGGCGAGAGCAGCACGGCATCCATGCCGAGCGCGGCCGCGCCACGGAAGATCGCGCCGAGGTTCGTGTGGTTGTTGACGTCCTCGAGGATCGCCACCCGCCGCGCCGCCGCCAGCACCTCGGCCGCGTCGGCAGCGGCCGGCGGTGGAACGACGCGAGCACGCCCCGGTGCACGTGGAATCCGGTGACCGCTCCAGCACGTCCTGGGTCGCCGGCGTAGACCGGCGCAGCGCCGGCAGGTCGGCGCAGCTGGTCGACCCGCTTGGCGTCGACCAGGACCGACGCGCAGCCGGTACCCGGCCCGCAGCGCCCGGCGCAGCACCAGCTCGCCCTCGGCGATGAACAGCCCGTGCGGCGGCTCCCATCGGGTCCGCAGCTCGACGTCGGTCAGCGCGCGGTAGTCGGCGATGCGCTCGTCGTCCGGATCGGTGATCAGCTCGGCGCGCGGCACCGGATGGACGCTCCCGCAGTGGCCTCGGTGCACGGCTTGTCGTCCGGCGCGTCGCGGACAGCGACCGGCGGGCGCCGCCGTTGATCGGCGATGTCGCTCGGCAGACTGCTGCCGGACACCTCGGCCGACGCCTCGGCCGCCGCCGACTCCGCCTCGGCCGCCGCGGCCTCGGCCGCCGCGCGGGCCTCGATCGCGTCGGCCGATTCGCCCTGCTCGGCGTGCGCCTGGACCAGCCGCTCGCGGCGTCGTCGGACATCTGGCCGAGGCCGCCGAGCGCGCCGCCGATGCCCTCGAGGGCCTTGGTCAGCTCGGCCGGCACGATCCAGACCTTGTTCGCCGCGCCGTGCCGCGATCTGCGGCAGCGCCTGCAGGTACTGGTAGGCCAGCACCTTCGGGTCCGGGTTGGCCGCGTGGATCGCGTCGAACGACCGTCTGGATCGCCTTGGCCTGGCCCTCGGCCTGCAGGATCCGGGCCTGCCGGTCACCGTCGGCCCGCAGGACGCGCCGCCTGCTTCTCACCCTCGGCGGTGAGGATCTGCGACTGCTTGAGGCCCTCGGCGGTGCAGGATCGCGGCCCGCCGGTCCCGCTCGGCGCGCATCTGCTTCTCCATCGAGTCGCGGATGCTCGGCGGCGGCTCGATCGCCTTGATCTCGACCCGGGTGACCTTGATGCCCCAGCGGCCGGTGGTCTCGTCGAGCACGCTCGGACAGGTGCCGGTTGATCTCGTCGCGGCTGGTCAGCGCCTTCTCCAGGTCCAGCGAGCCGATCACGTTACGCAGCGTGGTGACGGTCAGCTGCTCGATGGCCTGCAGGAAGTTGGCGATCTCGTAGGTGGCCCGGACCGGGTCGACGACCTTGAAGTAGAGCACCGTGTCGATCGACACGACCAGGTTGTCGGAGGTGATCACCGGCTGCGGCGGGAAGCTGACCACCTGCTCGCGCATGTCGACCTTGGTGCGCACCGAGTCGACGAACGGCACCAGCAGGTTCAGCCCGGGCGTCAGCGTGCGGTTGTACTTGCCGAGCCGCTCGACGACGTCCATGCGCTGCTGCGGCACGATCGCGCACCGACCGGACCAGGGTGACGATCACGATCAGCCACGAGGCACGATCGCGACGCACCACAACAGGACAACTTCGTATGACATCCATGTCTAGTCCCTCCACACCAGGGCGGTGGCGCCCTTGACCTCGATGACCCGGACGCGCTCGCCCGCGGCGAATATCTGGGTCGCGTCGTAGGGGCGGGCGCTCCACAGTTCGCCGTCGATCTTGACCAGGCCGTGATCGACGTCGACCTGCTCGAGCACGAGGCGGCTCGAGCCCTCGATCGCCTCGAGGCCCATCGGCGTGTCGCGCTCGCTGCCGGCTGCAGATGCCGCCGGAGCGCGGGACGCACCCCGAACAGCGCCAGCGACGACACGACGGCGAAGACGGCACGCCTGCCGACCACACCGGAGCACCGAGCGCCGCGGCGCCGGCGGCCGCGAACGCACCCGCCGCCAGCATGAGGAGCACAAACGTCGCCGTGAACAGCTCGGCGACGACCAGTGCGATCGCCGACGACGAGCCAGACGACTAGCCATACATCGGCACACCTCGATCGTGGCACGCCGTGCACGTCCGGCGAATCTTTCCGGTCTCGACGACGTTGCGTGAGTCAGATCATCCTGCCGCCGACCACGTCGCCGGCGTGCCCCAGCCCGAAACCCCGGGAAGGATCATGGATCGGCACTGCTGGCCGAGACCGCGTCGCCGCGTCGACGAGCTCGTCGCCCAGGCACAACGGCGCGGCCGCGTGCCCGCGCTCGTCTTCGGCGTCGTCCGCGACGGCGCTGCGTACGTGCCACACCGGCGAGCGCCCGGCACCGATGCCGACCTGCAGTTCCGCATCGGCTCGATCACCAAGACGTTGACCGCCGTGCTGGTCCTGCCGCTGCGCGACGAGGGCCAGCTCGCCCTCGACGACCTGCTCTACCGGCACCTGCCCGGTACGCCGGTCGGCGGGGTGACCCTGCGCCAGCTGCTCGGCCACGTCGGCGGCCTGCAGCGCGAGCCGGACGGCGACTGGTGGGAGCGGACCGCCGGCGGCGACGTCGACACGCTGCTCGCCGAGCTGACGCCGGACAAGGTCGCCTATCCCGCCGCTGCGCGGCTTCCACTACTCCAACCTCGCGTACGGGCTGCTCGGCGCCGTCCTCGCCCGGGTCACCGGCAATCGACTGGGCGTCGCTGGTCAGGAAGCGGCTCCTCGACCCGCTCGGCATGACCCGCACCACGTACCACCCGACCGAGCCGTTCGCCCGCGGCTACGTCGTGCACCCCTGGCACGACACCCTGCGCGAGGAGCCGCGGCTCGACGCCGGCGCGATGGCACCGGCCGGCCAGCTCTGGTCGACCGTCGCCGACCTGGCGAAGTGGGCCGCCTTCCTGGCCGATCCCGACCCGGCGGTACTGGCACCCGCCAGACGTGTCGCGAGATGTGCGCCCCGGTCGCGATCAGCGACCTGGCGACCTGGAGCCGGCGGGCACGGCCTCGGCCTGCAGCTGTGGCGCCGGGGCGAGCGGGTCTTCGTCGGGCACAGCGGCTCGATGCCCGGTTACCTGTCGACGCTCGCTGTCGCACCGGCCGTCCCGTACCGCCGTGGTCGGCCTTCGCCAACGCGTACACCCTGTACGGCGGCAACCTGTGGAACCTGGGCCTGGACGTCCTGACCGCCGTCCTCGACCGGGAACCGGCGCCCGGTCACCCGTGGCGGCCGGGCGGGCCGCCGCCGGTCGAGCTGGAACCGCTCACCGGCACCTGGTGGTGGATGGGGCGCGAGTACGAGCGCCGCCTGGGACGGCGCGCCCAGGAGCTCGTGGTCACCCCGGTGACCGACCGGCGACGAGCCGTGGCGGTTCACCGCCGACGGCACCGACCGGTGGCGCGGCCGCTCGGGGGAGAACGACGGCGAGCTGCTGCGCGTCATCCGCGACGGTACGGGCGCGGCGACGGCGCTGGACATCGCGACGTCGATCTTCACCCGCGACCCCCTCGTCTAGCGCACCCCCTCTCCCAGTCGATCAAGGAAGTACACGCCCGGGATTCGGACAAATTCCGGCGCGTACTTCCTTGATCGACTGCGGAGAGGGGGCTCCGAGGGGGGCTACGTGGTGACGAAGTCGATCAGGCGCTCCACCGCGTTGATCAGCGGCGTCTCGACGTCGCGGTAGCTGTCGACACCGACGCGGAGGATGCGCCGCCACATGTCGGCCGGCTCGGCGACGCCGAGCGCCGCGCAGACGCCCTCCTTCCACGGCCGGCCCGGCGGGATCGACCGGCCACGCCGTGATGCCGAGCCGCTCGGGCTTCACCGCCTGCCAGACGTCGACGTACGGGTGCCCGGTCACCAGCACGTACGGGGAGGTGACCGCGGCGACGATCCGGCTCTCCTTGGAGCCGGGGACCAGGTGGTCGACGAGGACGCCGAGGCGCGCCGAGCGGACCCGGGTCGAAGGCGGCGACCTCGCGCCGGGAGCTCGTCGATGCCGTCGAGCGGCTCCACGACGACGCCCTCGATCCGCAGGTCGTCGCCCCAGATCCGCTCGACCAGCGCGGCGTCGTGCACGCCCTCGACCCAGATCCGGCTGGCCCGGGCCACCCGGGCGGTGACCCCGTCGACCGCGATCGACCCGGACGCGGTCCGCCGGCGCGCCGTGGGCGCGGCCGACGGCGGCCGGTCTGCGCAAGCGTGACCGGCTCGCCGTCGAGCAGGAACGCGGCCGGCGCGAGCGGGAAGTGGCGCCGCTTGCCGAACCGGTCCTCGAGCACCACGGCGCCGAACTCGAAGCCGACCACCGCGCCGCAGAAGCCGGATCGGCGTCCTCGACGACGAGATCGAGCTCGGCGTCAACCTCCGGGATCGCCGTGCGCCGCCGTCGCCGCCAGCATCGTCTGTCCGCCAGGACGTGCCATGGCACGGTGAGCCGTACACCGGCTGATCACGACCGGCACGACGCTCCGGCCGAGACATACCGGCGCGGTCAGCACGTACCCTTGCCTGCATGTCCCCCGCAGCACGCGCGGCGACCCTCCCGGTGCGCCGCTCGACGCGTTTCGTGGCGTGGATCCGCGCGTGGCGCGCCGGTCTCGTGCCCTACGACGAGCCGCCGACGAGATCGCCGGCGACGAGGAGCACATGGTCGCCGACGCCCCCGGCACCTGGACCGACGTGCTCGCTGCGCGAAGCGCTGTCCGCGCTGGCCAAGCTGCACCCGGACGAGATCCGGCTGGTGCTGCCGGCGCCCGGCGACCCGCGCGGGCTGCCCGGGCCCGGCGAGTTCACCGGCGCCGCGCTGCTCGCCGGCGAGGGCGTGGTCGCGCGGGCCGGGCTGGGCTTCGTGCCCGAGGTGCGCGAGCACACGTCCGGCTCCGGCGACGACCTTCGCGACCGTGCTCTGGCGGGCCTATCGCGCTGCCGAGCGGCGCCCGCTCGCGGTCGACGAGCGGTCCGCGGCCGAGGCCGAGGCCGACCTGACCGCGGCGCTCGCCGAGGCGACCACGCGCCCTGACCAAGCTCGACGTCGCGCAGTGGCGCCCGGAGCTGGCCGGCGCGATCGCGGCGCTGCGCCGCCCGGACGGCGGCACCGAGCTGCCGCCCGGCTACGACCCGCGGGCGCGCCGGCTGTTCGCCCGGGCGAGCGTGCTCGACCGGGTTCTGCCCTGGCCGAGCACGCGCGCTCCGGGCGGCGCGGTCAACGGCTACGAGGCGCAGCAGCGCGACGACGTGCTGCGCCCGCTGACGACGGCCTGCCGCCGGGCGCTGGTGGCCGCCTGCAACGCCCCGCTGATCTGAGCCGTCCCGATCGTCGCGGCCGGAGGCCGCGGTGCGACCGACGACGGACGCCGGGATTCCTCGCGGGAGGAGCGGTCGTGCCCCCGGCGGACCCGAGCCATCTCCTGAAAAAACTCAGATCTCGTCGATCAGGTCGGCGACCGAGTCGACGATCCGCGACGGCCGGTACGGGAAGCGCTCGACGTCGGCGGCGGTGCTGATGCCGGTCAGCACCAGGATCGTCTCCAGGCCGGCCTCCAGCCCGCACAGGACGTCGGTGTCCATCCGGTCGCCGATCATCGCGGTCGTCTCCGAGTGCGCGTCGATCGGTGTTCAGCGCCGAGCGCATCATCATCGGGTTCGGCTTGCCGACGAAGTACGGCTCGACGCCGGTCGCCTTCGAGATCAGCGCGGCGACCGAGCCGCAGGCCGGCAGCGCGCCCTCGTTGGACGGTCCGGTCGCGTCCGGGTTGGTGCAGATGAACCGGGCGCCGTCGTTGATCAGCCGGATCGCCGTGGTGATCGCCTCGAAGCTGTAGGTGCGGGTCTCGCCCAGCACCACGTAGTCGGGCTCGTGGTCGGTCAGGATGTAGCCGACCGCGTGCAGCGCGGTGGTCAGGCCGGCCTCGCCGATGACGTACGCGGTGCCGCCGGGCCGCTGGTCGTCGCAGGAACTGCGGCGGTGGCCAGCGCCGAGGTCCAGATCGCCGCCTCGGGCACGTCGATGCCCATCCGGCGCAGCCGGGCCTGCAGGTCGCGGGCGGTGTAGATGGAGTTGTTGGTCAGGAT
Organism: uncultured Actinomycetota bacterium; assembly: GCA_963816625.1. Classification (GTDB taxonomy): domain Bacteria; phylum Actinomycetota; class Actinomycetes; order Mycobacteriales; family Micromonosporaceae; genus Dactylosporangium. The sequence goes on from CAWFLC010000002.1 coordinate 32,831, forward strand.
CAGGAACGGCTTGCCGGAGGCGCGCAGCCGGTTGACGAACTCGGGCGCACCGGGCACGGGCTGGCCCTCGTGGACGAGGACCCCGTCCATGTCGGTCAGCCAGGACTCGACGGGCTTGCGTTCTGTCACGCGCACAATGGTCCCCTAGCAAAGTTTCCGGCCGTTTCAGGTCCGGGCCGGCTTGTACCGGCGCCGGGCAGCAGTCGGCCGGGCAGGAATCCCAGGTCGGAACGCGTCCCAGCGCCGTGACGACCGCACGTTGGCGGGTCGAGCCGCTCTCGCGACCAGTTCGCGGATCATGCGACGAACGCGGGTGCAGTGCCGGGCGTCGCCGCGCGGGCGAAGTCGCAGGCCGAGCCGTTCGGCCGTCTGCGCCGCCTCGTTGTCGAGGTCCCAGAGCGACCTCGAGGTGGTCGGAGATGAACCCGATCGGGCTGACCACGACCTCGGTGACGCCGTCTGCGGCGAGCGACGCGCAGGTGGTCGTTGATGTCCGGCTCCAGCCACGGCACCTGCGGCGGCCCGGAGCGGCTCTGCCAGACCAGGTCCCACGCGCAGCTCCGGCGCGGCGGCCGCGGCCACCAGGCCGGCGGCCTCGCGCAGCTGCGCCTGGTATCGGTCGGTGCCGCCGCCGGGCCCGGCGGTCGCGCGCCATCGACGGTCGGGATCGAGTGCGCGGTGAAGGCGAGCCGGGTCGCGTCGGCGCCCGCGCGGGCAGCGTGGCCAGCGCCGCGCGGACCGCGTCGGCGTGCGGCGTCGACGAAGCCCGGGTGGTCGTGGTAGTGCCGGATCTTGTCGATCACCGGCGCGCCGGGCCGACCGCGGCCCGGGCCGCTCGATGTCGTCGAGGTACTGCCGGCACGACGAGTACGACCCGTACGGGCTGGTCACGAACGCGAGCGCGTGCTCGACGCCGTCGTCGCGCATCCGCGCCACCGTGTCGGCCAGGAACGGGTGCCCAGTTGCGGTTGCCCCAGTAGATCGGCAGGTCGATGCCGGCCGGTCGCGAACTCCTTCTCGATCGCGCCAGCAGCTCCCGGCACTGCTCGTTGATCGGCGAGACACCGCCGAAGTGCTGGTAGTGCTCGGCGACCGCGGCCAGCCGCTCGTCCGGGATGCCCCGGCCGCGCGTCACGTTGCGCAGGAACGGCATGCACGTCGTCCGGGCCCTCCGGGCCACCGAAGGAGACGAGCAGGAACGCGTCGTACGCCATGGCGCACTGCCCGCGACCTCGCGGTCGGCCGTACCGCGTCGGGCAGTCCGCGACCGACGTGCGCGTCACGCGCCAACGGCGTGGAAGCCGCCGTCGACGTGGATGATCTCGCCGGTCGTGGCCGGGAACCAGTCGGACAGCAGCGCGCAGCAGGCCTTCGCGGTCGGCTCCTGGTCGGTGAGGTTCCAGCCGAGCGGCGCGCGCTTCGCCCACGCCTCCTCGAACTGCGTCGAAGCCGGGGATCGACTTGGCGGCCATCGTCCGCAGCGGGCCGGCCGACGACGAGGTTGACCCGGATGCCCTGCGGCCCGAGGTAGCTGCGCGAGGTAGCGGTTGACGTCGACTCGAGCCCGGCCTTGGCCACGCCCATCCAGTCGTAGACCGGCCAGGCCTCGGTCGCGTCGAAGGTCAGCCCGACGATCGACCCGCCGGCCGACATCAGCGGCAGCGCGGCCATCGGCCAGCGACTTGTACGAGTACGTCGAGACGTGCAGCGCGGTCGCCACGTCGTCCCACGGCGCGTCGAGGAAGCCGCCGCCGAGCACAGCTCGCCGGCGCGAACGCGATCGAGTGCAGCACGCCGTCGAGGCCGTCGACGTGCTCGCGGACCCTGTCGGCCAGCGCCGCCAGGTGCTCCGGGTTGGTCACGTCGAGCTCGATCACCGGCGCCGGCGTCGGGCAGCCGCTTGGCGATCCGCTCCACCAGGGACAGCCGGCCGAAGCCGGTCAGCACGACCGTCGCGCCCTGCTCCTGGGCGATCCGCGCCACCGAGAACGCGATCGACTGGTCGGTGATGACGCCGGTGACCAGCAGCCGCTTGCCGGCCAGCAGTCCAGACACGGATGCCTTATCGGTGCCTGTCGTGGCAAGGTCGGATGCCGGTTCAGTGGCCCATGCCGAGGCCGCCGTCGACCGGGATGACGGCGCCGCTGACGTACCCGGCGGCGTCGCTGGCCAGCCAGGTCACCGCCGCCGGCGACCTCGTCGGGTGCGGCCATCCGGCCGGCCGGGATCTGCTTGAGGTACTCCGCCTTGAGGTCGCTCGGAGAGCACGGCGGTCATGTCGGTCTCGATGAAGCCGGGCGCCACCACGTTGGCGGTGATGTTGCGGCTGCCCAGCTCGCGGGTGATCGACCGGGCGATGCCGACCAGGCCGGCCTTGCTGGCCGCGTAGTTGACCTGCCCGGCGCCGCCCGTCAGGCCGACGACCGACGAGATGAAGATCATCCGGCCCCACCGGGCCCGCAGCATCTTGCGTCGATGGCCCGCTTCGCGCACCGCCACGCGCCGGTGAGGTTGGTGTCGACGACGCGTGGTGAACTGCTCCTCGCGACATCCGCATCAGCAGCGTGTCGTCGGTGATGCCGGCGTTGGCGACCAGGACCTCGACCGGGCCGAGCTCGGCTCTCGATCGGCGGTGAACGCGGCGTCGACCTGCGCGCTGTCGGTGATGTCGCAGCTGCACGCCGAACATGCCCGTCCGGCGCGCCGCTGCCCCGGTGCGTGATGGCGACCCGGTCGCCCTGCTCGACGAACGCCTGCGCGATCGCCAGCCCGATGCCCCGGTTGCCGCCGGTCACCAGCACGGTGCGTGCCACGACGCCTCCTCGTCTCGTCGAGCGACTTCCGTCCTGGCTCGGCCGCTGGTGCCGACCTCGGGCTCGCGGAGGACACTGTACGGTGGCCACGGCGGCCGAGGCCACACTTCGGGGAACTAGTGGCCACCCGGGCACCCGTGCCACTACTTCGGGGAACTAGTGGCATCACGGCCGAGTGGCCTCGGGGTGTCTCGAACACGTCGGTGTTGGCCCGGACAGCCGATGGTGGAGTTGCTGCACGTGCAAGGTAACTTTTGCGTTTGCGCTTGACCTGACTGCCGACCGCCCGGTGCGGAGGCTCCTGCTGGGAGGTGATCGCTGTGCGAGATAGCGATCCTCCAGTCGTGGCCGGGCCACTGTCAGCATGCCGCTGACGCTGACGCACCTGCCGTCGCCCGGCCACGACGCGCGTGCTGTGATCGTCCCTTCACCCCGCGACACACCGTTGGAGTCGTCATGAGCCGTTACCTCGCGCCAGTGGGCTTCGCCCTGGCGGCCATGCTGGGTCGCCGTGCTGTTCTACCTCGTCGGCGCCCACTGAGCCGCGCGCTATCGCCGACCCTTCAAGATCCACCGCCCAGGCCACTGCTCCCCGACGTAGTGGCCATCCGCGCCGGCTAAGGGCACTACTTCGCCGAAGTTGTGCCAACCGACGCGGGCTTGGGAACGCGGACGCCGGGATTTCTGGCGGGAGCAACGGTCCGGACCCCGACGGGCCCGAGTCAAGAAATCACGGCAGGCGGGACGTCCACAGCAGGCTCAGCGCGCCGCCGACGAGCGCGAACAGCAGCGCCGACGCCGACGTACCACTGGGTGATCTCCCGCGGCTGGGTCTTGTAGCCGATCGAGCTGCCCATGTCCTGGTAGACCTGCTTCAGCTCGGCCAGCGACGCCGCCTCGTAGAAGTGACCCCGGGTGATCTCGGCGAGCTTCTGCAGCGACGGACGGTCGACCGGCACGCGCTGGGTCTCGCCGCCGATGTCGACCGCGCCGTCGTCGGTGCCGAACGCGATCGTCGAGACCGGCACGTTCGGCCGCGGACGCCGCGGCCGCCGCGTCCTCGATCGACCGGCCCGCCGTGCGGTAGCCGTCGGAGAGCAGCACGATGCGGGCGGGCGGCGCGCCGTTGGCGCCGTCGGCCGGCACCGAGCTGGATCGCGTCCAGGCAGGTGAAGACCGCCTCGCCGGTGGCCGTCGCCTCGGCCAGCTGCAGGCTGTCGATGCGCCTGCAGGATCGCGTCGCGGTCCTTGCGTCGGCGACACCAGCACGTTGGCCGACTTGGCGAACGAGACCAGGCCGACGTTGTAGCGCGGCCGGAAGCGTCTTGCACGAAGTCCTTGGCGGCCGTCTGCGCGGCCTCGATCCGGGTCGGCTGCGACGTCGGTCGCCTCCATCGACAGCGACACGTCGATGGCCAGCATGATCGGTGGCCCGCTCCAGCGGCTCCTTCGTTGTCGATCGACGGCCGGGCCATGCCGATCGCCAGGATCAGCAGCGTCGAGCAGGAACGCTGCCGGCGGCGAGGTGCCGGCGCGCAGCCGATGCCCTTGGGCGCCAGCGTGCGCAGCAGGTCGACGTTGGTGAACCGGACGGCGAACGCGCGGCGGTGCAACTGCCGCCACACGTAGACGCCGGCCAGCGCCAGCACCGGCACGATCGCCAGCAGCCAGATCGGCTCGAGGAAAGCGGATCATCGAGTGGTCCCCCTGGTACGCGCGTGCCGCTGGGCGGCGACGAACCGCACGATGTCGAGCAGCCAGTCGGAGTCGGTACGCAGCCGCAGGTGGGCCGCGCCGGCGCCGCGGATGCGCGGAGGCGATCGCGGCGCGCTGCGCGGCGGCCGCCTCGGCGTACCGGAGCCGCAGCTTCGGGATCGGCGGTCTGCACCTCGTGCATCTGCGCCGGTCTCCGGGTCGACGAACTCCATCACGCCGACGTCGGGCAGCTCCAGCTCGCGCGGGTCGACCATCTCGATGGCGAGCACGTCATGCCGTACGCCGAGCTTGCGCAGCGGCCGGGCCCACTGCTCGACCGGCGCCATGAAGTCGGAGATGACGACGGCCATGCCGCGCCGGCGCGGCGGCCGGTTCAGCATGTCGATCAGCGCGCCCAGGTCGGCCCGGCCGGGCTGCGGTCGGCGTACGCGCGATCGTGCGCAGCAGACCCTGCGCCTCCTTGCGGCCCGGGCGGGCCGGCAGCCGGGTGCAGCTGCGTCGCCGGTGCCGACCACCGCGCCGATCCGGTTGCCGCCGCGCACGGTCAGGTGCGCCATCGCGGCCGCGGCGGCGACGGCGAGGTCGCGCTTGAGGCACAGCGCGGTGCCGAAGTCCAGGCTCGCCGACAGGTCGACGCGCCATCCAGCGTCTCCAGCTCGCGGTCGGCGACGGTCTGGCGGACGTGCGGGAGCGGTGGTCCGCGCGGTGACCGGCCAGTCCATCCGGCGCACGTCGTCGCCGGGCCGGTACTCCCGCGACTCCCCCGCCTCGGTGCCCGGGCCGGGCAGCAGGCCCGAGGTAGTCGCCCTGCAGCAGGCCGTCGAGCTTGCGGGTGATGAGCAGCTGCAGCTTGGCTGAGCACGGCCTCGGCCCGGGCCGTCGTCGAGCAGCGGCCGGACCGGCGCGGGTCGGCCAGCGCGGTGCGCGGCCGGTGCGGTCACCGCGGTCCGGTGTCGTCGCGCCGGCAGCGGGCGACGGCGGGCCTGGCCATCGCGCGTGCCAGCCGCCGGGTGCGGCCCGTCGACACGGGAGCCGTCGCGGCGTTCTGCCGCGACGCCACGGTCGGCATCGGGACGGTGGCGAGCACCCGCTCGACGATCCGGTCGGCCGGGATGTCGTCGGCGAGCGCGTCGTAGCGACAGCACCAGCCGGTGCCGCAGGATGTCCGGCGCGATGTCCTGCAGGTCCTGCGGCAGCGCGTAGTCGCGGCCGCGCAGCAGGGCCAGCGCCCGGGTGGCCCGCACGATGCCGAGCGAGGCGCGCGGGCTGGCGCCGTACTGGATCAGCCGCGCGACGTCGGGCATGCCGTAGTCGGCCGGCGACGCGGGTGGCCAGCACCAGCCGCACCGCGTAGTCGACCAGCGCGTTGTGCACGAACACCTCGTCGGCCTTGCCCTGCAGCGCCATCAGCTCGTCGGTGGTGAGCACCGGCTGCGGCTCGGCGGCGGCGACGCCCATCCGGTAGACGATCTCGCGCTCCTCGGCGTCGGTCGGGTAGCCCACGAGGATCTTCATCAGGAACCGGTCGCGCTGCGCCTCCGGCAGCGGGTAGACGCCCTCCTGCTCGATCGGGTTCTGGGTGGCCATCACCAGGAACGGCTTGGGCACCGCGTGGGTCTTGCCGCCGATCGACACCTGCTGCTCGGCCATGACCTCGAGCAGCGCCGACTGCACCTTGGCCGGGCGCGCGGTTGATCTCGTCGGCGAGCAGGAAGTTGACGAACACCGGGCCGAGCTCGACGTCGAACTTCTCGCTCGACTGCCGGTAGATGCGGGTGCCGACGATGTCGGCGGGCACCAGGTCCGGGGTGAACTGGATGCGGGAGAACGTGCCGCCGACGACCTGGGCCAGGGTCTCCACGGCGAGCGTCTTGGCCACGCCGGGGACGCCCTCGAGCAGGCAGTGGCCGCGGGCGAGCAGCGCGACGAACATCCGCTCGATCATCCGGTCCTGACCGACGATGACCCGCTTGACCTCGAACATCGCCCGCTCGAGGACGGTCGCGTCCTGGGCCGGCGTGGATGAAGCTTGGGTGTTCGGCTGGGTCACTCGCCCTCCACAGCGCAAGTAAGTCGACACGAGAACCCCCCAAGCCTCGCACGCCCGACCAAGAAGTCACGAAGGGACGGCGCTGAGAACAGTCTGGGAGTCTGCTGGTGTCGGGAAATGCCCTATTCGTTGGTATTCATCCGGCATTCGTACGGCCGACGTGGAATGATTATCTGATCGGACATACCGACCGACTAGACAGCAGGAGTACCTGGGCGGGTACGATTCTTCCCGTCGCCGGGCGGCTTCCCCCGTGGCCGCCCGGCGCTCTATCTTCGAGGCTTGGACCTCATCTGCTCCGCCAAGGGCTGCCGCAGAGCCGCGGCTTGGGAACTTCGGTGGAACAATCCTAAGCTCCACCCGCCCGAGCGCCGTAAGACGTGGCTGGCGTGTGACGATCACCGCGAGCATCTCGCCGACTTCCTCGACAAACGTGGGTTCCTGCGCGAAGTCGAGCCGGTACAACGCGGATAAGCTGAACGCATGCAACCCGCGTTCGATGCCGCCTCATGGGTGGGAGCGGTGACCCGGGTCCAGCTCACCGTCACCGACGCCGATACGGCTCAGGCCCTCGGTTCCGGCGACGTCCCGGTCCTCGCCACCCCCCGACTGCTCGCCCTCGCCGAGGCCGCCACCGTGGGCGCCACTGCCTCCCGTCTGCCACTGGGTACGACCACGGTCGGCACGCGGGTCGAGCTCGAACACCGCATCGCCACCGCGATCGGCCGGACGGTGGTGGCCGAGGCGCGCCTGGCCAAAACCGACGGCCGGCGACTGATCTTCGAGATCGTGGTCCGCGAGGGCGACCAGGTGGTCGCCGACGGGCGCATCGAGCGCGTCGTCGTCGACCGGCAGCGCTTCCTCGAGAAGGTCCACGGATGAAAGAGAAGGTTCACGGGTGAAAGAGGTCGCGGCCGGGGTCTACCTCTTTCGCCAGCCCGTCCTGGAGGTCAACGTCGGCCTGATCGTCGGCGACGAGGCGGCGCTCGTGGTCGACACCCTGTCCACCGACGCGCAGGCCGTAGAGCTGCTCGCCGCGGTCCGCCGGGTGACCTCGCTTCCCCTCCAGGCGGTGAACACGCACCACCACTTCGACCACACCTTCGGCAACGCCGTCTTCGCCGCGCAGGGCGCCCCGATCTGGGGGCAGGAGGAGGCGGCGGCGCTCCTGCGTGCCCGCGGGAACCTCCTGCGCGACCAGTGGTGCGACGAGTGGGCGGTCACCGAGCCGGCCCTGGCGGCCGCGATGGCCACGGTCACCGTCTACCCGCCCGATCACACCGTCCGGGTCGAGTCCACAGTGGACCTGGGCGGCCGGGTGGTGGAGCTGCGCCACTTCGGCCGCGGGCACAGCGCCGGCGACCTCGTCGTCCTCGTGCCGGACGCCGACGCCGTGTTCGCCGGCGACCTGATCGAGGAGAGCGGACCGCCCCAGTTCGACGACGCGTACCCGCTTGACTGGCCGGACACCCTCGCCGGCCTGCTCATGCGCCTCGCCGAGACCAGCCCGGTGATCCCCGGCCACGGCACCATCGTCGACAAGGCCTTCGTCCGCGAGCAGCACGAGCAGCTCACCGCCCTGGACTGGCTGATCCGCGCGGGCGACGCCGACGGCGCACCGATGCAGCGGGTCGCCGCCAAGTCCCCGTTCGACCTCGACACCTCGCTGGTGGCGGTCCGGCGCGGCTACGACCAGTTAACCGGCAAGGCCTAACTTCCTTTTGCAGATGGCTCGGGCCCGTCGAGCGCACGACCGTCGCTCCCGCCAGGAATCCCGGCGTCCGCGCCCCCAAGCCCCCGACGGGCACAACTTCGAGGAAGTAGTGGCCACGCGGGGTCGGGTGGGCACTACTTGGGGGAAGTAGTGGCCACCGACGGGTCGGGTGGGCACTACTTGGGGGAAGTAGTGGCCACCGACGGCCCCTGACGGCACAACTTCTCCGGAAGTAGTGGCCACGCTGGTACGTCAGAGCTGGCCGACGTCCGTGACCTTGACGGCGGCCGCGCCGACCTCGTCGGACTCGGCGAGGGAGATCTCGGCGCTGATGCCCCAGTCGTGGTCGCCGGCCGGGTCATCGAGGATCTGCCGGACGACCCATCGGTCGGCTCCCGCGTCGATCAGCAGGAGCGCCGGGCCACGAGCGTCCGGTCCGGTGCCGATCTCGTCGTACTCGTCCCAGTACGGCGCGAGCGCCGACTCCCAGTCGAAGTCGTCGAGCTCGGCCAGCTCGTCGTAGTGCCGCAGCGCCGCCAGCTCGACCCGGCGGAACAGCGCGTTGCGGACCAGCACGCGGAAGGCGCGGACGTTGCGGGTCACGGCCGGCGGCTTGTCGTCGACCACCGAGGGCACCGCGAGGGGGTTCCGCAGCCGCTCCCACTCGTCGATCAGCGACGAGTCGACCTGCCGTACCAGCTCGCCGAGCCACTCGATGAGGTCGGTGAGCTCCTCGGTACGGGCGTCTTCCGGCACCGTCTGCCGCAGTGCCTTGTAGGCGTCCGCGAGGTAGCGCAGCACCAGACCTTCCGAGCGGGACAGCCCGTAGAAGCCGACGTACTCGACGAAGGTCATCGCCCGCTCGTACATGTCCCGCGCGACCGACTTCGGCGACAGCAGGTGGTCGGCGACCCAGGGGTGGCCCCGCCGGTACATCTCGTACGCCGCCTCGAGCAGCTCTTCGAGCGGCTTGGGGTGCGTGACGGAGTCCACCAGTACGACGCGCTCCTCGTAGTCGATCCCGTCCGCCTTCATCGCCGCGACCGCCTCGCCGCGCGCCTTGTTCTGCTGGGCGGCGAGCACCTGCCGGGGATCGTCCAACGTGGACTCGATGACGGACAGGACGTCGAGCGCGTACGAGGGGGACTCGCGATCGAGCAGTTCCACGGCGGCCAAGGCGAACGGCGAGAGCGGCTGGTTGAGCGCGAAGTCCAGTTGCAGATCGCCGGTGAGCCGCACGCGGCGGCCGTCGGCGTCGGGCGTGGAGAGCTGCTCGACCACGCCACCGGCGAGCAGCGCCCGGTAGATCTGGATGGCCCGCCGGATGTGCTTGCGCCGGGCGGCCGGCTCCTCGTGGTTGTCGGTGATGAGGTGCCGCATCGCGGCGAATGCGTCGCCCGGCCGTGCGATGACGTTGAGGAGCATCGCGTGGCTGACGTTGAAGCTCGACTTGAGCGGCTCCGGCGACGCGCCGACCAGCCGCTCGTAGGTGGGCTGGCCCCAGCCGATCGAGCCGTCCGGCGGCTTCTTGCGGACCACCTTGCGCCGCTTCTTCGGATCGTCGCCGGCCTTGGCGAGCGCGCGCTCGTTGTCGATGACGTGGTCGGGCGCCTGCACGACGACCGTACCGATGGTGTCGAAGCCGGCTCGCCCGGCCCGCCCGGCGATCTGGTGGAACTCGCGCGCCTGCAGCAGCCGCACCTTCGAACCGTCGTACTTGGACAGCGCGGTGAACAGGACCGTCCGGATCGGGACGTTGATGCCGACGCCGAGGGTGTCGGTGCCACAGATGACCTTGAGCAGGCCGGCCTGGGCCAGGGTCTCCACCAGCCGCCGGTACTTGGGCAGCATGCCCGCGTGGTGCACCCCGATCCCGTGCCGGACCAGCCGGGACAGCACCTTGCCGAAGCCCGCGGTGAACCGGAAGCCGCCGATCATCTCGGCGATCGCGTCCTTCTCGGCCCGGGTGCACACGTTGACGCTGGTCAGCGCCTGCGCCCGTTCAAGCGCCGCGGCCTGGGTGAAGTGCACGATGTAGATCGGCGACTGCTTGGTCGCCAGCAGCTCCTCGATGGTCTCGTGGAGGGGCTGCATCGAGTACGTGAACATGAGCGGCACCGGCCGCTCCGCGTTGTCGATCACGGCGGTCGGCCGGCCGGTGCGCCGCGTCAGGTCCTCGGCCAGCCGTGAGGTGTCGCCGAGCGTCGCCGACATCAGCACGAACTGCGCGTGCGGCAGCTCGAGCAGCGGCACCTGCCAGGCCCAGCCCCGGTCCGGGTCGGCGTAGAAATGGAACTCGTCCATCACGACCTGCCCGACGTCGGCGTCGGCACCGTCGCGCAGGGCGATGTTGGCCAGCACCTCCGCCGTACAGGCGATGATCGGGGCGTCGGCGTTGACGCTGGCGTCGCCGGTGAGCATGCCGACGTTGGCCGGGCCGAACATCTCGCACAGTGCGAAGAACTTCTCCGACACCAGCGCCTTGATCGGCGCGGTGTAGAACGTGGTCCGGTCGTCCGCGAGCGCCATGAAGTGCGCGCCCGCCGCGACCAGGCTCTTGCCGGAACCGGTCGGCGTGCTCAGGATCACGTTGGCCCCGGAGACGAGCTCGATGAGCGCCTCCTCCTGGTGCGGGTACAGCGCGAACCCCTGCTCCTTGGCCCAGCTCGCGAAGGCATCGAAGACGGCATCCGGATCATTTTCGGGCGGCAACCGGTCGAGGAGCGTCATGGCCGGCGGAACACCAGATCGAAGACGTCGCGCCCGGAATCGAGGGCGCGCTGCTCGAACTTCGTGCACGGCCGGCCGGTGGGCCGCGCCGCGAACGTCGCGAAGCAATTCTCCAAGCCCGACGAGGAGAGCGTCGACAGCATCGCCGCCGCATATCCCGCGTCGTCCGTGGCGCAGTGCAGCACGCCGCCCGGTCGCAGCCGCGACGCGAGCAGCGCCACATGCGACGACTGCACGAGACGTCGCTTGCGGTGCCGCACCTTCGGCCACGGATCGGGGAAGAAGACGTGGATCGCGTCGAGCCGGCCGGGAGCGATCTCGTCGCGCAGCAGCTCGAGCGCGTCGCCCTCGACGACCCGCACGTTGGGCAGGTCGCGCTCCTCGAGCATGGCGAGCAGGTTGGCGATCCCCGGCGTATGGATCTCGACCGCGAGATAGTCGCGGCCCGGGTCGGCCGCCGCCATCGCCACCGCCGCCTCACCCATCCCGGAGCCGATCTCCAGCACCAGCGGCCGCGCACTCCCCGCGAAATTGCCCGCAAAGCCATACCGGGGCAGCAGCCGCGCGAGGGCGTCCCGGTGGCGCGCGCTGAGCCGCCCGCGACGGGGATGGAAGGTTCGGATAGCGGTAGTCATGACGGCGCCAACACTACCCTTCCCCTCCACCCAGTCGATCAAGGAAGTACACGCCGGAATTTGTCCGATTCCCGGGCGTGTACTTCCTTGATCGACTACGCCGGTTATTGCGCGGGTAGGTCGGGGAACCGGGCGCGGACCTGATCCAGCGTGGGCATCGAGGTCGCGCCGCCGGTCGACTCGCAGACCAGGCCGGCAACCGACACGGCGAACCGCGTCCGCTCGATCCAACCGTCCACATCGGAGGGCAGCCCGTGGGTCAGCACTCCCCACAGCAGCCCGGCCATGGTCGCGTCGCCGGCCCCGGTGGTGTCGATGGCGTTCACCTTCGCCGGCGCCACGGTCCCGAACTGTCCATTGTGGGCGACCAGCGCGCCCTTGCTGCCGAGCGTCACCACGACCGCACCGGCGCCCAGGTCGCTGATCCGCCGGGCGGCGACCTCGGGCGACTCGCCGTACAGCGCGGTCGCGTCCGCGGCGGACAGCTTCACCAGGTCGGCCTGCGCGGCGAACTCGGCGACCAGCGAGCGCAGGAAGTTGTTGTCGGCGCCGAGCCTCGGCCGGATGTTCGGGTCGAAGGTCCGGATCGGGCCGGCCGTCGACCAGGCGACCCGCGCGGCTTCGAGGACCCGCTCGCACAGCAGGCAGATCGAGCCGCAGTAGAGCACGCCCGAGCCGGCCACCAGCGCCGGCTCGATGTCGCCGAGCAGCCCGTACGAAGGGGGTGTGCCGTAGAACTGGAAATCCGGCTCGATCCCGTCGTACGTGGTCATCGCCAGGGTGGTCGCGGCTTCGGCGGTGACCACGCCGCGCGTGCCGACGCCGGCCTCGATCAGAAACTCCTTGATCCGCTCGGCCCAGGAGTCGGTGCCGAGCGACCCGACGAACTCCGCACCGACATCGGTGCCGGCGCCGAGCCGGGCGATGCCGACCGCGACGTTCAGGGGCGCCCCGCCGATCGCCGGCCGGTAGAGCCGGTCGCCGTCGACCTCCGCCTCGAGCAGGTCGACCAGTGCCTCGCCGATCACCACCGCGTACGTGCCCAAGATCCCTCACCCCTTTCCCCCCGACCCCGCGCGGGCCCCACCCTGGTTTCGGAGCCATCGTCGCATTTCAACCGGGGATCCGCTGAGCCCGCTTACCGGGAAACGGTGACCGTCTTGGCGACGAAGATCGCGTGCCAGAGGCAGAACATCAGCACCGACCAGATCTGCCGGGCGTGGTCGGCGTCCTTCTTCCGGTGGGCCCGCAGCAGCCGCCGCACGACCTCCAGGTCGAGCAGTTCCTCCGTGCCGCTGCGGTCGACCAGGTCGTGCGCCCACTCGTACAGGTCGTGCCGCAGCCAGGGGCCGATCGGCACCGGGAAGGCCAGCTTGCGCTGGGCGATCTCGGCCGGCAGCAGGCCGGTCACCGCCTGCCGGAGGGCGACCTTGGTGTCGTGCGACTTCGGCGGCACCCTGAGCTCGACCGGGAGCGCGGACGCGACGTCGAAGACCGCCCGGTCCAGGTAGGGCAGGCGCAGCTGCACCGAGTGCGCCATCGCCATCCGGTCGGCCCGGACCAGCACCGCGCCGCGCAGCCCGGTGCAGAGGTCGACGTGCTGCATGGTGGTGACCTCGTCGAGCCCGGTCGCCTCCGCGTAGACCGGCGCGGTGATGTCGGTGTAGCGGACCGCCGGATCGTAGCGGCGCAGCAGTTGGACCTTGTCGTCCTCGGTGAAGACGCGCGCGTTGCCGTAGTAGCGCTCCTCGATCGGTGTGGTGCCGCGCTCGAGGAAGCTCTTGCCCCGCATCCCCTGCGGGATCACCCGGGACATCGCCCGCAGGCCGCGCTGCATCGGGTCGGGCAGGTGACTGACCGTGTGCAGGGAGAGCGGCTCGCGATAGATGCCATACCCGCCGAACAGCTCGTCCGCGCCGTCGCCGGAGAGGGCCACCGACACGTCCCGGGACGCCGCCCGGGCCGCGAAGTACGTGGTGATGATCATCGGGTCGGCCAACGGGTCGTCGAGGTGCCACACCATGCGCGGCAGTTCCTCGGCGACGTCCTGCGGGCCCACGACGGTCGGGGTGAACGGCACGTCGAGGTGCCGCGCGATCTGCTGCGCGACCTCGACCTCTGAGGATCCGTCATAGCCGACCGTGTAGGCGCGGACATCCGGCGTCGCCGCCCGGACGAGCGCGGCGATCGCCGCCGAGTCGACCCCGCTGGACAGCAGCACGCCGACCGGACGACCCGCCGGCCGGTGCGCGTTGACGCTGTCCCGCAGCGCAGCGAGCACCCGGTTCACGGATGAGCCCGGCAGTTGGGCCGGAGGCCCCGGGGAAGCGCTCGACAATCCGAAGGCGAGCTGCGTGTACCTGCGGTTGGCCACCGGGCCGCCCGGCGTGTAGACGAACGACTCCCCCGCGCCCAGCCGCACGATGCCGCGGTGCATCGTGCCCGGCTCGGGCACGTATCGCAGGGTCAGGTAGTGCTGCAGGTTGGCCTCGTCGAGGCCCGGCCCGTCGGCCAGCCCGAGCAGCGGCTTCTTCTCGCTGGCGAAGTAGACGCCGCGGGGGGTGGCGAGGTGGTAGAGCGGGGCGATGCCGAACGGGTCCCGCGCACCGAACGCCCGCCGCGCGGCGCCGTCCCAGATGACGAAGGCGAACATGCCGCGCAGCCGGTTGACCGCGCTCGGCCCCCAGTGGTGGTAGGCGGCGGCGATCACCTCGATGTCACGGTCGGTGGTGAAGCTGACCGCGCGTTCCTCGACCAGTTCGTCGCGCAGGACGTCGGCGTTGACGATCGCTCCCTCGAAGACGATCAGGTAGCGGCCGGTCTCCGGAAAGGTCAGCGACTCGCCGGCGAACACCACGTCGCGGGTGCCGGTCACCTCGACCGCCGCGCCACGGTGCCGCAGCTTCTCGGCGGCGCTGGTGATCGCTTCCTCGCGCATGGCCGCGTCGCTTCGCGCACTGACGAAGGTGAGCAGTCCCGCCATAGGGCTCATCCTGTCACGGGGTAACGTCGCTGAGATGAGCCAGAATGATGACGGATCGGTATCGCACGACCCGGACTATCCCGAGCGGTTCATCGATTTCATGCGCACCGGCTGGCGCGACACCACCCTCGATACCCGCCCGCGTGCGGAGGTGCCCAACCACGCCCGGCGCCGAGCCGCCGTGGCGGCCGCGTTCCCCGGTGACACCCTGGTCATCCCGAGCGGCGTCGAGAAGGTCCGCGCCAACGACACCGACTACCCGTTCCGGCCGGGCTCGGATCACCTCTGGCTGACCGGCGAGCACGATCCCGACGCCGTGCTGGTGATGCGGCCGAGCGCCGACGGGCACGACGCCACCCTGTACATCCGGCCGCGCTCCCCGCGCGACACCGACGAGTTCTTCCGCGACCGTCGCTACGGCGAGCTGTGGATCGGCCGGCGGCACACGCTGCGGGAGAAGCTCACCGAGCTGGGCATCGAGACGGCCCACCTGGACGACCTGCCCGCGGTCCTGGACGGCCTCGCGCCGGCCCGCACCCGGGTGCTGCGCGGCCTGGACGCGGCCGTCGACGCCGCGGTCCGGCCGGTCGGCGACAGCGGTCGCGCGAGCGGAGCAGGGGGCAACCGCGACGTCGAGCTCGCCCAGACCCTCTCCGAGCTGCGGCTGGTCAAGGACGACTGGGAGCTGGCCCAGTTGCGGGACGCGGTCGACGCGACGGTGAAAGGGTTCGAGGACGTCGCCCGGGTGCTGCCGGCCGACCGCCCGGTGCGCGAGCGCCTCCTCGAGGGCGTCTTCGGCCTGCGGGCCCGCCACGACGGCAACGCGGTCGGCTACTGCTCGATCGTCGGCGCCGGCCGGCACGCGGCCGTCCTGCACTGGATCCGCAACGACGGGCTGACCCGGCCGGGCGAGCTGCTGCTCATGGACATGGGCGTCGAGAACGTCAACTGCTACACCGCCGACATCACCCGCACCGTGCCGGTCTCCGGCACGTTCACCCAGCTCCAGCGCCAGGTCTATGACCTGGTCTACGACTCGCAGCAGGCCGGCCTGGCGGTCATCAAGCCCGGCGCCGCCTACGCGGACGTGCACCAGGCGTGCATGCAGGTCCTCGCCGAGGGCCTGCACGACCTGGGCGTCCTACCGGTGAGCGTGGACGAGGCGATGGACCCGGCGTGCATCTTCTACCGCCGCTGGACGCTGCACGGCTTCGGCCACATGCTCGGCCTCGACGTGCACGACTGCGCCGCGTCCCGCCCGGAGCACTACAAGAAGGGCACGCTCGACGCCGGGCACGTGCTCACCGTCGAGCCCGGCCTGTACTTCCAGCCCGAGGACGACCTCGTCCCCGAGGAGCTGCGCGGGATCGGCGTCCGCATCGAGGACGACGTGCTGGTCACCGACGACGGCTCCGGTCGTGCTGTCGGCCGGCCTGCCGCGCACCGCCGACGAGGTCGAGTCCTGGCTCGCCCGGCAGCGGATCGAAGGCCCCCGGCTACCTGGCTGATCGCCCGGCCGGTTCGGCACAACTTCCCCGCAGGGGTGGCCGCCAAGGCCTTGGCGGCCACCCCTGCGGGGAAGTTGTGCCCACTTTGAGGTCAGATCCGCGACAATGCTGGCGTCGCGGGTGGAACACCGTTCACGATGCGGCTCATGACCGGTTTGTGGATCGCGCTTGCCGTGATCGTCCTCGTTCTCGTGCTCATCGCCGTGTGGGCGATCGCCACCTACAACCGACTCGTCCGGCTCCGCAACCAGGTGGAGTCCTCGTGGGCGCAGATTGACGTGCAGCTCAAGCGCCGCCACTCGCTCATCCCGAACCTCGTGGAGACGGTCAAGGGCTACGCCGCGCACGAGCGGGGCACGCTCGAGGCCGTGATCAACGCGCGCAACGCCGCCGTCCAGGTCGGCGGGGCCGGGCCCGCCCAGCAGGCCGAGGCGGAGGGCGTGCTCACCCAGATGCTCGGCCGGCTGTTCGCGCTGGCCGAGGCCTACCCGAACCTCAAGGCGAACGAGAACTTCATCGCCCTGCAGGCCGAACTCGGCAACACCGAAAACAAGATCGCCTACGCGCGCCAGTTCTACAACAGCTCGATCCAGACGCTCAACAGCGCCGCCCAGTCGTTCCCGACGAACCTGATCGCCGGCCTGGCGAACGTGCATCCGCGGCCGTACTTCGAGGCCGTCGGCGCCGAACGATCCGACGTGAACGTCCGGTTCTGACGATCGGATTCTGGCGACGATCGGATATTGGCTATGCACCTCGATCCGGCCCTGCTGGCCGAGGTCGCGCTCGGCGCGGGCGGCGTCGCCGTGTGGTTCGGCATCTACGGCATTGTCCTGCTGCTGACCCGCCCGGCCGACGTCCAGCCCGCCCCGGCCACCCAGGACTTCGGCGGCGACGAGCCGCCGGCCGTGGTCAGCCTGCTGACCAACCGGTGGGAGCTCAACGAGGACGCCGCCGAGTCGACCCTGCTCGACCTGGCGGCCCGGCGGTACCTCGAGTTCCGTCAGCCCGCCAACGACCCCATGCAGACCACGATCCATGTCCGGGACGCCAATCCGGCCGGGCTCACCTCGTACGAGTCGATGATCTTCGATCGGGTCAACGGCCTGGCGGTCAACGGCGTCGTCCCGCTGACCGCGTTGACGTTCCGGGACCAGGCCGCGGCGGCGCGGTTCGGCAACCGGCTGAATGCGGCGATCGTGGCGGATGCGCGCGGGCGCGGGCTGTCCCGGCGGCGGTTCTCCAAGCCCCTGGTCAGCCTGCTCGGCGTCGCGGCGGGCTTCCCGGCCCTCGCGGTCGGTGCGGCGATCGGGGTGGATCTGGCGCACCGGCAGAAGCTCGGCGACAACTGGGAGGCAATCCTCGGCGCGGTCTTGGCGGTCTGGACGATCCTGGCCGGCTACGCGGGCAAGCGGCGCGGCGAACGCGACACGCCGCAGGGCCAGCAGGTGGCGTCGCGCTGGCTCGGGCTGAAGGCCTACCTGCGGGGCGACGAAAGCTTCGCCGACCTGCCGCCGTCGGCCGTGGCCGTGTGGGACCGCTACCTGTCCTACGGCGACGCGGTCGGCGCGACGCGCGTGTGCAGCGCGGTCATCGACCTCGGGATGGGCAACCGCAAACGCGTGTGGTCGTCCTTCGGCGGCGACTGGCATCGCGTCAAGGTCCGCTATCCCCAGTTCTGGCGCCGGTACGGGCAGAAGGCGGTCCCGCTGTTCGTCAAGGCGATCATCGCGCTCGTCGTGTCCGTCCTGGTGTACAAGGGCTCGAGCCGGCTGCCGACGTTTTCCAACAGCGTCACCGGCTACGTCAGCCTGGCGGTGGCGCTGGTGTTCCTGTCGCCGCTGTTCTACGGCGTCTACACCCTGGTATTCGCGATCATCGACGTCGCGACGCCGGTCAAGCTCACCGGCGAGGTGCTCTGGACCGAGGTGTGGAAATCGACGCAGGGCAGCCAGGACCGTCCGGGGCGGCCCTGGCTGTACCACTTCGCGGTCGACTCAGGGTCGGGTCGAGTGGGTGGAAGAGCAGACGGCGACGACCGTACGGTCGCCTGGGCCTGCCCGAGCGAGATCGTGCACCGGGCGTCGGTCGGCGACGTCGTCACCCTCACCGCGCGGCGCTGGACCCGGCGGGTCATCCAACTCGAGGTGGTGCAGCGGGCCCGATCGACGGCGGCCGCCGTCGAGGACACCGACAACATCGTGCTCAACGCGCTCGGCGCCGGTGGCTCGGCCAACGCGTTCGCCGCGCAGGCCCTCGCCACCGCGCTGCGCGCACCGGAGATCGCCCCGGCCCAGCTGATCAGCGTTGACGAGGTGAGCCGCGCGGTCGGCCGCCCGGTCGTCGCCGACGGCGGGCGCCCCGGCGCGGCGGTCGGTCCGATCGCCGTCGAGTCGTACGTGTCGGCGAACGGCGGCAAGCGCCTGGTCTTGGCCAGCGTCGCCTCCGGTACGGCGGCCGACCTGGCGGTCCGGATGCGCCGGCGCTTCCAGGCGCTGCCCGGGATCGGCGACGAGGCGTACGCGGGTGAGCACTGGGCCATCGGCCGCCGCGGCCGAAACGTGGTGATGCTCCAGTTGCACGGCGACGCCAAGCGCATCGACCCGAGGAACGTCTACTGGCTCCTGTCGACGGCGGTCTCCCGGCTGCCGGTTGCGTAAGCAACTCCTTACGCGTAAGGTTGAGCTTACGCGTAAGGGTGGCTCGCGGGAGGTTCCGGTGGAGCTGAGTGCCGCGCTGGCCGCCGTCGCCGACCCGTCGCGGCGGCAGATCGTGCACCGGCTCATGCACGGTGCGGCCACCACCGGCCAACTCGCCGAACTCTTCCCGATCAGCCGGCCGGCCGTCTCCCAACACCTGCGGGTATTGCAGGACGCGGGCCTGATCAGCACCACCGTCGCCGGCCGGCACCGCTGGCACGAACTGTCCACCGGCCCGCTCGCCGACATCGTGCACTGGGCGAGCCTGGTCATCGCGACCCACGAGAAGGAGGCCCGATGACGCTGCCCGTCACGTACGCCGAGATCCACAGCCCTGACCTCGACGCGAGCCGGACCTTCTTCGCGGAGGCGTTCGGCTGGGATCTGCGGCCGTTCGCGGGGCCGGACTATCTCGTCGCCCCGCACGGCGACGGCCCGGGCATCGACACCGGGGTGCTCGCCTCCCGCGACGGCCAGCCGCGAACCGTGCCGATCATCCGCGTCGACACGCTCCACGAGGCGACGGCGCGGGTGGAGGCCAACGGCGGCAAGGTGGTCGTGCCGCCGTTCAGCATCACCGGCGTCGGCCACGGCTGCTACGTCGTCGACCCGGCCGGCGTCCTGATCGGCCTGCACGCCTACGACCCCGAGGCCCTCTGAGGAGGCCACTCCTTCGGGGAAGCAGTGGCCACGCCGGCCCCTGAGGCCACCATTTCCCGGAAGTAGTGGCCACCCGGCCGCCCTGAGGCCACTACTTCCCCGAAGTAGTGGCCTCGTGGGGCGCCGGAGGCCACTACTTCCGTGAAGTTGTGGCGGGGCCGGCGGGCGGGTCAGCTTTCGAGCATCTTGCGCAGCACGTACTGCAGGATGCCGCCGTGCCGGTAGTAGTCCGCCTCGCCGGGGGTGTCGATGCGCACCACGGCGTCGAACTCGACGCCGCTGTCGGTGCTCACCTTCACCGTCGACGGCGTCGAGCCGTCGTTCAGCGCCTCCACGCCGGTGATGGCGAAGGTCTCCGTACCGGACAGCCCGAGCGAGTCGGCGGTCTGGCCCTGCGGGTACTGCAGCGGCAGCACGCCCATGCCGATCAGGTTGGAGCGGTGGATGCGCTCGTAGCTCTCCGCGATGACGGCCCGCACGCCGAGCAGCATCGTGCCCTTGGCCGCCCAGTCGCGGGACGAGCCGGTGCCGTACTCCTTGCCGGCCAGCAGTACCAGCGGCACGCCTTCGGCCGCGTACGCCAGGGCGGCGTCGAAGATCGTGGTCTGCTCGCCGGTGAGGTGGTTGACCGTCACCCCGCCCTCGACGCCCGGCACGAGCTGGTTGCGCAGCCGGATGTTGGCGAACGTGCCGCGGATCATCACCTCGTGGTTGCCGCGCCGGGACCCGTACGAGTTGAAGTCGCGCCGCTGTACCCCGTGCTCGGCGAGGTACGTGCCGGCCGGCGAGTCGGGCTTGATCGAGCCGGCCGGGGAGATGTGGTCGGTGGTGACCGAGTCGCCGACCTTGGCCAGCACGCGCGCGCCCGCTGATGTCGATGACCGGCGCCGGCTCGGGCTCCATGCCCTCGAAGTACGGCGGCTTCCGCACGTAGGTGGAGTCGCCGTCCCAGGCGAACGTGTCGCCGGTCGGGGTCGGCAGCGACTGCCAGCGTCTCGTCGCCGGCGAACACGTCGGCGTAGTCGCGCGTGAACATCTCGCTGGCGATCGCGCTGGCCATCACGTCCTCGATGTCCTTGCCCGTCGGCCAGATGTCGCGCAGGTAGACCGGCTGGCCGTCGGTGCCCGTCCCCGATCGGCTCGTTGACCAGGTCGATGTCCATCGAGCCGGCCAGCGCGTAGGCGACCACCAGCGGCGGCGACGCCAGGTAGTTCATCTTGACGTCGGGGTTGATCCGGCCCTCGAAGTTGCGGTTGCCCGACAGCACCGACACCACACTCAGGTCGGCCTCGTTGACCGCGGCGCTGATCGCCTCCGGCAGCGGGCCGGAGTTGCCGATGCACGTGGTGCAGCCGTAGCCGACGAGGTAGAAGCCGAGCTTCTCCAGGTACGGCGTGAGCCCGGCGCGCTCGTAGTAGTCCATGACCACCTTGGAGCCGGGCGCGAGAGTGGTCTTCACCCACGGCTTGCGGGACAGGCCCTTGTCGACCGCGTTCTTGGCCAGCAGCGCGGCGCCGATCATCACCTGCGGGTTGGAGGTGTTGGTGCAGGAGGTGATGGCGGCGATGACAACGGCGCCGTGGTCGATCTCGAAGTCGTCGACGCGCACCGGGTTGGACGGCCGCCCGGCCGCGCCGTTCGCGGCGGAGACCAGCTCGTGCGGCTTGTCCGCCGTTGCTGTCGTGGCTGTTGGCCGGCGGGTCGCTGGCCGGGAACGACTCGGCGCTCGCCTCGTCGGCCCCGGCGTTGACGCCGTCACCTTCGACGTAGTCGCGCAGCACCGACCGGAACATGTCCTTGGCCCGCGCCAGCGGCACCCGGTCCTGCGGGCGCTTCGGGCCGGCCAGCGACGGCTCGACAGTGGACAGATCCAGCTCGAGCCGCTCGGAGTAGTCCGGCTCGGCGTCCGGGACGTGCCAGAGGCCCTGCTCCTTGGCGTACGCCTCGACCAGCGCGACCTGCTGCTCGTCGCGGCCGGTCAGCTTGAGGTAGCGCACCGTCTCGTCGTCGATCGGGAAGATCGCGACCGTCGAGCCGTACTCCGGGCTCATGTTGCCGATCGTCGCCCGGTTGGCGAGCGGGACGGCGCCCACGCCGGGGCCGTAGAACTCGACGAACTTGCCGACCACGCCGTGCTTGCGCAGCATCTCGGTGATGGTGAGCACGAGGTCGGTGGCGGTCGCGCCCTCGGGCATCTCGCCGTGCAGCTTGAAGCCGACCACCCGCGGGATGAGCATCGAGACCGGCTGGCCGAGCATGGCCGCCTCGGCCTCGATGCCGCCGACGCCCCAGCCGAGCACGCCGAGCCCGTTGACCATCGTGGTGTGCGAGTCGGTGCCGACGACCGTGTCCGGATATGCCTGACCGCCGCGCTCCATCACGACCCGCGCCAGGTACTCGATGTTGACCTGGTGCACGATGCCGGTGCCCGGCGGCACGACCTTGAACTCGTTGAACGCGGTCTGCCCCCAGCGCAGGAACTGGTAGCGCTCGCGGTTGCGCCCGTACTCGAGCTCGACGTTGCGCGCGAAGGAGTCCGCCCGGCCGAAGAGGTCGGCGATGACCGAGTGGTCGATGACGAGCTCGGCCGGGGCGAGCGGGTTGACCTTGGTCGCGTCGCCGCCCAGCTCCCGGATCGCCTCGCGCATGGTGGCCAGGTCGACCACGCACGGCACACCGGTGAAGTCCTGCATCAGCACGCGCGCCGGAGTGAACTGGATCTCCACACTCGGGTCGGCGCCGGCGTCCCACGCGCCGAGCGCGCGGATGTGGTCGGCGGTGATGTTCGCGCCGTCCTCGGTCCGCAGCAGGTTCTCCAGCAGGATCTTCAGGCTGTAGGGCAGGCGGGCCGAGCCGTCGACCGTGCTCACTTTGAAGATTTCGTAGCTGGCGTCGCCGACGCTCAGCTGGCTTTTGGCTCCGAATGTGTCGAGGCTCGCCACGGCGTACTCCTCAAATCAGGCGGTAGTTCTCCGGCAAGTCTTCCCCAGCGCGGGTACAGGTCAAGCGGCGGGGGTTTCAAACAAACCGTACGTCCGTCTTGTTGGCCGCGCAACCCGACCCCCCACACAGTCGATCAAGGAAGTACACGCCGGGATTTGTCCGATTCCCGGGCGTGTACTTCCTTGATCGACTGTGTGGGGGTGTGGGCGCGAGCGGAACTGCACGCGGACGTGGCAGCGGAGGCGCCCTGCGCCGGAGCGGTGTCTGGCGGGAGCGACGGTCGTGCGCCCGGCGGACCCGAGTCATGAACTATTTGGGGATTCTCCAGACGCGCAACTCGCGGCTGGCGGTCACGCCCATGACGAGCTCGCCGCTGACCTGCGTGACCTTGGGAAGATCGGTGCCACCGGGCAGGTCGACCGCCGGGCTGAGCTTGCCGGCGGTGAGGTCGAAGACGGAGACCTGCCAGGTCGTCGTCGAGTCGCCGCCGACCTTGACCCCGCGCAGCAGCAGATGCGTACCGTCGGCGGCGACGACGGTCGGGCTGATCACGCCGGACTTGAGGCTGATGCGGGTTTTGCCGGAGTCCGGGATGAGCGCGGCCGGTTCGCCGCCGATCGAGCCGAACGCCCACTGGCCGAAGAGAAGATCGCTGCCGGTGAGGTACCAGTCCTGCTCGTCGGCGAAGTCGGCGACGTTGCTCCACTTCTCCTTGCCGGTGGCGATGTCCAGCGCGAAGACCTTGTGCTTGCTGTCGGCGACCTCGGCGCGGACGCAGATGAGGGCCGGGCCGCACGGCTTGATCCGCTCGAGATCGTCGCCGGCGTTCAGCGGCAACGTCCAGCGCTGTTTGAGGTTGTCGAGGCCGTACGCGGCGATCACCGCCTTGCCGGGCGACTTCTCGTCGGTGAGCCGGCCGACGATCACCCCGCCGTAGGCGACCCAGTGCTCGTCGTCGATCGGCACGTCACCGGACACCTTCGGGTTGCCGGAGGCGGCGTTGACGACGGCGCCCCTGCCGTTGTCGTTGTTCAGGGTCACCAGCGTGCTGGCGTCGACCGAGATCGGCTCGTGGAAGTTGACCGCCGAGGGGTCCTCCGACGGCCAGGGCAGCAGCGCGCGCGAGGCGTTGCCGCCGGCGATGCCGTTGACGAGTACCGGGCCGGACCACAGGTGGCCGGAGGTGACCGTGCTGATGCCGGACGGCTTGGTCCACTTGGTCTTGCCGTCGGTGAGGCTGACGCGCTTGAACGTGGCCCCGTCGAAGTTGTCGTCCTCGACGATGACGTCGGTACCGAGGTACGCGACGTCGCGCTGCGTGTCGTGGGCGGCCAGCCACTTCTGTGCTCCGGTGTTGGCGTCCAGTACCGCGCGGACGTCCTTGCCGCCGTGGGTGGCGGACTGGTCGCCGTCGATGATGAGCAGCGCGCCGGACAGGGTGAGCTTGACGTCCTTGGGCTCGAGGCCGACGTTGACGGACCACTTGGGTTTGAGGCCGTTCGGGTCGTAGCGGGTGACCGTGGTCTTGCCGTTGGTGGTGAACGCGCTGAAGACGGCGCCGCCGCCGGCGATCGCGGTGACCGCCGCCTCGCCGGCGAGTTTGAGCTTGCCCAGTTCGGTGAGGGCCTTGCCGGTGCCGCCGGGCGCGTTGCCGTTCCCGCCGGTCAGGCCGCCGGGGTTGTTGATGGCGCCGTTGAACGAGTTGATGCCGCCCTTGATCAGCCGGTACCCGCCGTAGCCGCAACCGGCGACGAGCGCGACGACGACGGCGAGGATGACGTATCGCACCCAGCCGGCCCGCTTGCGCGCCGGCGGCCGATGCTGCGGCGGCTGCGACGGCATCCGGGGCGGCATCTGGCCCGGCATCTGGGGCGGCATCTGGCCCGGCGGCCTCGAACCCGGCGGCATCTGGATCGGCGGGAACGACGTTGACGCCGGCATCGGCGGGGATACCGGGCCGGGCGGGTACGAGCCGCTCGGCGACATCGGTACGGCGGCGAAGCCGGCCGGCGGCGAGATCGGCGAGCCGGACACCGGGATCGAGCCGCTCATCGGCGCCCGCTGGGCGGGTGGAGGCGGCGCGACCGGCATGGTGCCCGCGGCGGCGATCATCCCGCCGTACGCGACCGGCAGCTCCGGCTGCTCGGGGACGGTCGGCGCCCGGTTGAACCGCGCGTGCAGCCGGCTCGACACCAGCGGGATGCGGCTCGACCCACCGACCAGGAAGATGCCGGCGAGCTGCGCGGTACCGACGCCGGCGCGCTGCAGCACCCGGCGCGTCTCGTCCACCGCGCGGTCGATCAGCGGCCCGGCGACACGGTCGAGCTCCTCGCGCGTGAGGTGCAGCGCCTCTTCGGTACCGGGTACGTGGATCGGCGCCGACGAGGTACGGGAGAGCATCTCCTTCGCCGCGCGGATCTCTTTCCAGAAGACCCGCCGGTCGCGCTGCGCCCCCGAACCGACCGGCGCGGACAGCCGGTGCCAGATCTGCGGCGAGCGCAGCTCGATGAGCTGGCCGAGGTGCCCGACCAGCGCTGCGTCGATGTCGACCCCGCCGAGGTCATCGAGGCCGCCGACGGCGAGCACGCGCAGGCCGTCGAACTCGCGGCGCACGACCGACACGTCGAGCGTGCCGCCGCCGAAGTCGAAGACGGCCAGGCACTCCAGCGGCGCGATCTGCTGGCCGAGCACCCGTACGCAGTAGGTGGCGGCGGCGATCGGCTCGTCGACGAGCTCGACCGGGCCGAGGTTGGCCGCGCGGGCCGCCGCGAGCAGGACGTTGCGGCGCTGGCCGCCCCAGTCGGCCGGGCAGGTGAGCACCGTGGCGCCGACCGGGTTGACGCCGGACTGGATCGCCTCCGCGGCTGCTCGCCGCAGCAACGCGGCGAGCAGCTCGACCACCGGTGTCTCGGTGTCCCCGAGCAGCACGCTTCCCTCGTCGACATTCCTTTTCGGGTACGGCTCGAAGCGGCTCGGATCGAGTTGAGACAGGCGCTCGGCATCGCTGCCGACGGACAGGTTGCCGGACTGGTCGGCGTACACGCCCGAGGACAGCAGCGGCGACCCGTCGAACAGCAGCGGGCGTGGTGCCTCGTCGCCCCGCCGTACGACCGCGACCGTGTGACACGTGCCCAGGTCGATCGCCAGACGATGGGTCGGGCCCACGCCGTCACCTCCAAGCGGACCCGGGGATCGTACTCGATGCTCACCGGATCCCCGCGTCGGCGAGGAGGTTGCGCAGCAGGTCGTCGGGGTCGACGTCGAGGCCGCGAGCGATGAACCACTTGGCGACCACCTGGACGTCCCGGTTGAGGAAGTCCCGGCCGGCCGGGTTGCTCACCACGTCGACCACCTGCGGCAGGTCGATCAGGACCAGCCGCCCATTGTGGACGAGCAGGTTGAACGGCGACAGGTCACCGTGGGCGATCTGGGCCCGGGCCAGCATGGTGAGCGCGTCGACGAGCTGGAGCCAGAGGTCGGCCAGTTCGTCGCGATCCGGGCGGGTCTGGGCGAGCCGCGGCGCGGCCGTCCCGTCCGGGTCGCCGATGAACTCGAGCATGAGCTCGGTGCCGAGCAGCTGCACCGGGTACGGGACGCTGACGCCCAGCCCCCACAGCCGGCTCAGCGCGGCGAACTCGGCGGACGCCCACTGCCCGGCGATCACCTCGCGCCCGAACGCCGTACGGTTGGCCATCGCGCGGTTGAGCCGCGACTCCCGCACGCGCCGGCCGTCGAGGTAGCCGGCGTCGCGGTGGAACAGCCGGTGCTCCGGCGTCCGGTATCGCTTGGCCGCCAGCAGTACCTGCCGGTCGGTGTCCGGGACGCCCCGCTCGACGAGGTGGACGTCGGCTTCCTTGCCGGTTTTGAGCACGCCGAGTTCGGTGTCGACGGCGGCGAGCTCGGTGATCACCCAGTCGGGCCACGGGTCGGGCCCGTGCAACACCCCGGGTGCATCCCAGGACGACCAGCGGTCGTCGTCTTCAGTTTCGTCTAGTTCAGCGGTGCTGATCTTTACCGAGTATGGGGCGTCGTCGTCATCGTCGAAGCGACGGCGCTTAGTGGAATAGCGCACTTCAGAGACTCCAAGGTCAGAGGAAAGGGCAGGCGGTAGCGCGCCTCAATGGCGGTCATATCGCTCGACCTCCCTCCGACTCGTTGGCGTACTGCAGTGTGCTGGCGTTGGACGGTGTCGGCAACCGATTTATGTCCGGCCGCCTGCGCCGGCGGGGACTGATGCCACTACTTCCCCGAAGTAGTGGCCTCCCGCGGTGGCTGATGCCACTACTTCGGGGAAGTAGTGGTCTCCCCGTCGCCCGGGCCTTTGGGGCTCAGCGGGCGGCCATGACTTCCGCGAGCGCGGCGATGACGCCGTCCGCGGTGAGCGTCGGGGCGTACCGGTCCTCCAGCCACGACCGGCCCCGCCGCAACCAGACACTGCGTACGCCGGCTGCCGCCGCGCCACCGATGTCCGCCTCGGGGCTGTCGCCGACCATCCAGGCGCCGCCCAGCCGCATCCGGGCCCGCTCGGCCGCGATGGCGAAGATCCGCGGGTTGGGCTTGCGAACCCCGGCCTCCTGCGAGATCACCCAGTCCGCCAGGTACCGGTCGAGCCCGGTTCGCCGCAGTTTGGCCTCCTGCGTCTCGGTATCACCGTTGGTGACGACCACCGGTACCCAGCCCGCGTCCTCGGCGATCGCGAGCGCACATGCAACGAGTGGATCCAGTCGCAGCCGTTCCATGACGCCGACGCGTATTTCTTCGACCATGTCAAGGGAAGACACCCGAAGGCCGTAGCGGTCTCGTAACGCATCGGCGACGTCCCATGGCGAGGCCATGCCGTCGGCATCTACGGAGAGTAGCCAGTCTATATCATCCGGCGGTGCACCTATTCGCCCCAGAAAATACCGCGCCCAACCGCTGAACGCGCCAGCCCTGTCCACCAGGGTGTCGTCCAGGCTGAGCAACAACAGGGGCACGCGGGCACCCTACGTGACCGGATCGAGATTCCAACAGACCAAAGTGCGAACTGAAAATATGCACCCAGGTGGCACAAGCCGTACGTACGGATTGCATCTCGTTGCACTGCACCAGCTAGAGCTGTCACGATCGTGGAGTGCCGCGGGTAAGTCAGGATCAGCTGGACGCGCGCCGTCAGGAGATCCTGGCCGGCGCGCGGACGTCCTTCGCCCGGCACGGCTACGAGGGCGCGACCGTACGCCGCCTCGAAGAGGAGATCGGCCTGTCCCGCGGGGCGATCTTCCACCACTTCCGGGACAAGGAGTCCCTCTTCCTCGCCGTCGCCGAGGACGACGCGGCCACCATGGTCGCGACCGTCGCCGAACACGGCCTGGTGCAGGTCATGCACGACCTACTCGCCCGGGCCGCCGACCCGACCGCCGAGCCGGACGTCACCGGCTGGCTGGGCAGCCAGCTCGAGGTGTCCCGCAAGCTGCGCACCGACCCGGAGTTCGCCAAGCGCTGGGCGGCCCGGTCCGAGGCGATCGCCGACGCCACCCGCGAGCGGCTCGGCCGCCAGCTGGAGGCCGGTGCCCTGCGCGACGACGTGCCGATCGACATTCTGGCCCAGTTCCTCGAGCTGGCCTACGACGGCCTGGTGCTGCACGTGGCGATGGGCCGACCCGCGCAGGACCTGGGCGCCGTCCTGGACCTGGTGGAAGCGGCGGTCCGCCGGCACTGAAGCGGCGGTCCACCTGGCACTGAAGCGGCGGTCCACCGGCACCGAAGCGCCGGCCTCGAGCCGCATAAGCAAGAATTTCTCAGGGTTCTGGCCACCCGGGCGGAAAACCTGTGATCGCTGCCCACACTGAGCGCATGACGTACCTTGCCGCGGAGGGCGACACCTGGGGGATCCCCGGGCAGACGTTCCTCATGATCTACCTGGTGCTCGGCGTCGCCGTCCTCGGCGCCGTCGTGCTCTGGCGCCGCCGCCAGCTCTCCGGCCCGACCGGCCCGACCGGCTCGGCCCGCCGGCAGCTGACTCCGACCGAGGTCGCCCTGCTCAACGGTGGCCGCGAACTCGCCGTCTACAGCTCGCTCGCCTCTCTGCGCGCCGCCGAAGCCGTGCAGGTCGTCAACGGCCACCTCACCCAGGTCGGCCCACCGTCGTCCGGCGCACCGATGCTCGACCGGGCCATCTATGCGGCCGCCGGCCAACGCACCCTGCGCAGCCGCGACGTCCAGTCCGATCCCGGCGTCAGCGCGGTGCTCGACCGTACCGACGCCGACCTCGCCGGCGAGGGCATGCTGGTATCACCGGCCACGCGCTCCCGCGTCCGCCGCGCCGCCCTCGTCGGCGTCGCCCTGCTGGCATTCGGCGTCGCCCGGGCGATCGCCGGCCACCAGAACGGAAAGCCGATCACCAACCTCGTTCTTCTCCTGGTACTGGTCGCAGCGGCCACCCTGGCACTCCTGGCGGTACCGCGGCTCACTCGGGCGGCGAAGGGATCCCTGACCACGATGCGCCGCAGCTCGAAGCACCTGCGACCGGACAGTTCCCCGTCCTGGAGCACGTACGGCCCGGGCGCCGCCGCCCTCGGTGTCGGTCTGTTCGGCACCGCTGCCATCTGGGCCGCCGACCCGGCGTTCGCCGCCGACGCCGAGATCCAGCGCCAGTCGATCGGCTCGAACGGCTGGACCGGCGGCAACGACGGTGGTGGTGGCGGCAGCAGTTGCGGAGGGGGCGGCTGCGGCGGAGGCGGCTGCGGTGGCTGAGGGCCGCGCCGCCAAACGCACCCCGGCGAAGGCGGCCGCGGTGGCTGAGGGCCACGCCGCCAAACGCACCCCGGCGGAGGCGGCTGCGGTGGCTGAGGGCCACGCCGCTCAAAGCACTGCGGCGGAGGCGGGCACCCCACGGCCGGCCCGCTCGGGCGACGGCGTCGGCATTGGCTGGCGGCCGGAGATCTCGGCCTTTGTCGAGGCGTTGCCGGGGTTGCGCTTCACCGAGGTCGTTGCCGAGTCGATCCCGCTCACCGGCCCGGTCCCCGAGTCCCTGGCCGACCTGCGCACCCGCGGGGTCCAGGTCGTCCCGCACGGCGTACGGCTCTCCCTGGGCAGCGCCGATCCGGTCGACCCGGCCCGGGTGGCCCACCTTGCCTCCTGCGCCGAGCGACTCGACGCACCGTTGGTCAGCGAGCACATCGCGTTCGTACGAGCGGGTGGGGTCGAGGCCGGTCACCTCCTTCCCCTCCCCCGTACCCGCGAGGCCGTCGACGCGATGGTCGCGAACGTCCGGCGTACCCAGGCCGGCCTGAACGGCGTCGAACTCGCCCTGGAGCCGATCGCCGCCCTCTTCGACTGGCCCGACGCCGAGCTCACCGAGGCCCAGTTCATCATCGAGATCCTCGAACGGACCGGCGCGCGACTCCTCCTGGACATCGCCAACGTCTACGCCAACGCCCGCAACCGCCACGAGTCCCCCACCGATCTTCTCGACGCGCTGCCCCTCGAGCGCATCGCGTACGTCCATGTCGCCGGCGGCGTCGAGCACGACGGCCTGTATCACGACACGCACACCGACACGACGCCACCGGAGGTCCTCGACCTGGTCGGCGAGCTGTGCCGGCGCTGCGACCCGCCGGCGCTGATGCTCGAACGCGACGGCCATTACCCACCCGCCGACGCCTTGCGCAAGGAACTCGACGCCATCGCCGACGCCGCCGGCCGGGAGCGCATCACATGACCCGGCAAGTCGAAGCCGGCGCACCCACCCTCGCGGAGCGGCAGGCTGCGCTGGTCGCCGCCCTCGTCGGCGGCGCGGACGTGCCCGTGGGTTTCGATCCCCGGCTCGTGCAAGCCACCCGCTCGGCTCTCCTGCGCAAGCGAGCCGGCGAGGTGGCGAGCGCCTGGCCACGCACGGCCGCGGCGTATGGAGATGGCTGGACCGCGGCGTTCACCGCCTGGGCGGCGGCCCGGCCACCGAACGGCTCGCTCCGCGACGGCTGGGACTTCGCGCGGTCGGCCGGCGAGTCGCTCCCGCCACTGGCGCGCGAAGAACTCGCCGACCGCGAGGCCCGGCTCACCTACGACGGCCGGTCCAACCCGCGCCCGAAGCGGCTGGCCGCGTTGCGCGCGCGCCTCACCGCGCGGAGGGCCGGACAGACTCAGGGTTGGTAGTCCGGATGTGGCGCGGGCACGGTGACCGGCTCGGGGCCGGTGGCGTCGACGAACGGGCGCGGGGAGTCGACCACCGCGAACTGGGTGTGGTAAAGCTCCGCGTAGAGCCCGCCGGCCGCGACCAGTTGGTCGTGCGTGCCCTGCTCCGCCACCAGGCCGTCGTCGAGCACCACGATCTGGTCGGCGTCCCGGACGGTGGACAGCCGGTGGGCGATGACCAGCGCCGTCCGGCCTTGCAGCGCCTCGGCGAGGGCTCGCTGCACGGCCGCCTCGGACTCGGAGTCGAGGTGCGCGGTCGCCTCGTCGAGGATGACGATCGACGGCGCCTTGAGCAGCAGCCGCGCGATCGCGATGCGCTGCTTCTCGCCGCCGGAGAAGCGGTAGCCGCGCTCGCCGACGACCGTGTCGAGCCGGTCGGGCAGCGACTCGACCAGGTCACCGACCTGGGCCCGCCGCAGCGCCGTCCACAGTTCGTCGTCGGTCGCGTCGGGCTTCGCGTAGCGCAGGTTCTCGGCGATCGTCTCGTGGAACAGGTGGGAGTCCTGGGTGACCACGCCGATGGTGTCGCGCAGCGACGTCAGCGACGCGTCGCGGACGTCGACGTCGCCGACGAGCACCGAGCCGTCGGTGACGTCGTAGACGCGCGGCGACGAGCATCGCGGTGGTCGACTTGCCGGCGCCGGACGGCCCGACGAGCGCGACCATCTGTCCCGGCTCGACGGTGAAGGAGACGCCGCGCAGCACCTCGTCGGTGACCGTGCGGTCCAGCGTGGCCACGTCCTCGAGCGAGGCGAGCGAGACTTCCGCCGCGCTCGGGTAGCGGAACCGCACGTCGCGGAACTCGACCCGGGCCGTGCCGGCCGGGACGGTGACCGCGTCGCGCCGCTCGTCGATGGCCGGCTTGAGGTCGAGCACTTCGAAGACGCGCTCGAACGAGACGAGCGCGCTCATCACGTCGACCCGCACGTTGGACAGCGAGGTGAGCGGGCCGTAGAGCCGGGTGAGGAGCAGCGCGAGCGTGACCACGGTGCCCGCGTCGATCTCGCCGCGAACGGCGAGCACAGCCGCCGACACCGTAGGTGAGCGCCTGCGCCAGCGACGCGACGAGCAGCATGCTGACGAAGAAGACCCGGCTGTACATGGCCGTCTGCACGCCGATGTCGCGCACCCGTCCGGCCCGCTCGGCGAAGCGCGCCGACTCGTTGTCGGGCTGGCCGAAGAGCTTGACCAGCAGGGCGCCGGCGACACCGAACCGCTCGGTCATCGTCGCGTTCATCGTCGCGTCGAGCTTGTAGGACTCGCGGGTGAGGTCGGCGAGGCGCCGCCCGACCCGTCGCGCCGGAAGGACGAACAGCGGCAGCAGCAGCAGCGACAGCACCGTCACCTGCCAGGAGATGGTGAACATCACCGCGGCGGTGAGAACCAGTTGGATGACGTTGCTGACCACGCCGGACAGCGTCGAGGTGAAGGCGCGCTGGGCGCCGCCGACGTCGTTGTTGAGCCGGCTGACCAGGGCCCCGGTCTGCGTGCGCGTGAAGAACTGCAGCGGCATGCGCTGGACGTGGTCGTAGACCCGGGTGCGCAGGCTGAGGATGATGCCCTCGCCGATGCGGGCCGAATACCACCGCTGGGCGAGCGAGAGGAACGAGTCGGCGATCGCCAGGCCGGCGATGAACAGGGCGATCCGCACGATGCCACTCGCCGCGTCCGGACCGCCTCGGGTGATCCGGTTGACCACGTCGCCGGCGAGCACCGGGGTGGCCACGCCGATGACCGCGTCGAACACGACGGTCACGAGGAAGACGCTGATGTCGCGCCGATAGGGCCGCGCGAAGGCCATGATCCGTCGGGCGGTGCCGCGGGCCACCTGGTGCCCCGCGAGGTCGCCCTCCTTCCGTAAGGCGCGCAGGGTCTCCCAGCCGCCCATCATGGGGGAACTCATCAGAGACCTCCGGGGTCGTCGGGGATACCGTCGAGGCACAGTGTGCCCCGCCCATACGACAACTTTTTCCGGTAACCGGCTTGTTCCCCGAAGGTCCTTACGCCGATAGACCTAGGACTACTCGCCCACCCCGGCCAGATCACGCAGGCGGCGCAGCTGAGCGGCCCGCTCGGCCGCGTCCTGCTCGGCGAAGGGGTGACCGGCGGCCGCCGCGATGAGAGCCTTGATCTCCACGACCGAGTCGCGGGGACCGGCGAGCACCGCGGACACCAGGTCCTCGACGGCGGCGTCCAGCTCGGCACCGGGCACCACGATGTTGGCCAGGCCGATCCGGGACGCCTCCTCGGCGTCGACCCGCCGCCCGGTCACGCACAGCTCGAGCGCCCGCGCGTAGCCGACCAGCTCGACCAGCCGCTTGGTGCCGCCGAGATCCGGCACCAGGCCGACCTTGACCTCGGCCATCGTGAATTTGGCGTCGTCGGCCAACACGCGGAAGTCGGCGTTCAACGCGAGCTGGAAGCCGGCCCCGATGGCGTGCCCCTGCACGGCCGCGATGCTGATCAGCGACGGCTGGCGGAGCCACGTGAAGGCACCCTGGAACTGGGCGATCCGGGCGTCGGCCCGCTCCGGGGGCTGCGCGACCAGTTCGGCGAGTGCACCGCTGCCGGACCATCCACGGCCGTCGCGTGCCATGCCCGCCGCCGCGAGGTCGAGCCCAGCGGAGAATGCTCGACCCTCGCCACGGACCACGACGACTCTGATGTCGCCGGGTAGATTCTTGCCGATGTCGCGCAGGTCGGTCCCACATCTGTGGGGTCTGCGCGTTGAGGACCTCAGGCCGGCACAACGTGATCGTTGCGACCGGCCCCCTGAGATCCAGCCGAACGAAGTCGGCTCCGGTCGGGCTGCTCACGCCTTCTTGCGACGACGCGCGCCGCCGCGCTGACGCAGCTGAACGCCGGACTCGGTCAGCACCCGGTGCACGAAACCGTAGGACCGGCCGGTGGACGCTGCGAGCGCCCGGATACTCTCACCATTGGTGTACCGCTTCACGAGATCCTTCGCCAGCGTCTGGCGTTCGGCCCCGACGATCCGGCGACCCTTCTCGGTGCTGGTGGTGGCGGTGGCTGCCATGCTGATACCTCACGTCCCAGACGAGCGGTTGGTGCGGTCTCATCTATTAGACCGCCTTGAACGATCATGCGCTAGATATCGACAGTGCGCCAACCGACACGCAGTGCATTGTCATCAACCCGATACCGTAATGCGGCGCGATGAGCGATCAAGCCGCTGACCTCGGCTCGATTGCGCACCGTGAATTCACGGATGCGCTGAGTTGGGCGATTTTCGCAGGTTGTGGTCTTGCGCTGTCCGCCCTTGCGGTTCACCTCGACGCCCGTTTAGGCACCGCATCCGCGCCCTTTTTGGGGCGATATGACGTCCGCCTCGGGCCGGCCAGTCTGCTCGCCCCAATCGTTGCCATATCGGTCATTTTGCTGACCCGGCGGCGATCTTTCGAGCACCCGCCCTGGCACATCGTGCAAATACTCAGCTATGGGACGGCGCTCGCCTGGGCGCTCTCACTCGCGCTCGTCGACGGTTTCTCGGGTCTCACCAAGGCGCTCGGCGCCCCGGAGTCCTACCTGGACGATGTTCATCAGATCGAGGGTCACCCATTCGAGTACATCGCCTCTTTCACGGATAATCCGGCCGCCCACTCCGATGCGGCCCGCGGACATCCGCCCGGACCGGTGCTCCTTTTGTGGCTTCTGGACCGGATCGGCATCACCAATCACATGGTGCTGGGCGTGCTCATCACCGCATTGGCCACACTCACTGTGCCGTTGGTCCTCGCCGCGGTCCGCGACGCCTGCGGCGAAACCGTCGCCCGACGATTCGTCCCTATTCTGGTACTCGCACCGTACGCCGTCTGGGTCGCGGTCAGCATGGATACCTTCGTGGCCGTCATCGGCGCGGCCGGCGTCGTCCTGGGCATCCGGGCCACCCGGAAACGGACGAAGACCTCACCGCTCTGGGCGCTCCTCGCCGGCGTACTGGTCGGCGTCGCCTCGCTGTTCTCGTACGCGGCGCCCTGGCTCGGCCTGTCGATCGTCTTCGTCTACTTCGCCCGCCGGCGGCCGTTCCTCAACATCGTCAGTGGCCTCGGCGCCCTGATCCCGGTACTGGCCGCCAGCCTGGCCGGCTTCAGCTGGAGCAAGGGCCTCGAGATGGCGGCCAACGACTTCTCGCTGCGCGTCGAGCCGTACCGCTCGGCGATCTGGTGGGGCGTGATCAGCGTCTTCGCGCTGATGCTGGCGACCGGACCGGCCCTGTTCGCCAGCGCCCGCAAGATGCGCAACACCCCGGCCTGGCCGTTCCTGGTCGGCGCCGGGACCGCCGTCCTCTTCTCGATCGTGGCCGGCCAGGCCCGGGGCGGGGTCGAGCACGCCTGGCTGCCGTTCTTCCCCTGGCTGACCGTGGCCGCCGTGGCCCCCGAGACGCAGGCCGGCCCGTCGGTTCAAACCCCGATTCTGCTGGCCGGCGTGGGTGCCGCCGCGGCCATCGTGATCGAGGCCATCGTCAGCACTCCGTGGTGACACCAAAAGGGGTAGTCAGGCCAGCTCGACCAGCTCGAGCAGGTCGTCGCTCCAGGCGTCCTCGACGCCGTCGGGCAGCAGGATCGCCCGGTCGGGCTTGAGCGCGGTCACCGCCCCCGGATCGTGGGTGACCAGCACGATCGCGCCCGGATAGCGGGCGATCGCGTCGAGCACCTGCTCCCGGCTGATCGGGTCGAGGTTGTTGGTCGGCTCGTCGAGCAGCAGCACGTTGGCGCCCGAGCAGACCAGGGTGGCCAGCGCGAGCCGGGTCTTCTCACCGCCGGAGAGCACCCCGGCCGGCTTGTCGACGTCGTCGCCGGAGAACAGGAACGCACCGAGGATCTGGCGCAGGTCGGTGTCGGTCTGTTCGGGGGCCGCGCGAGCGCATGTGCTCGAGGATCGTCCGCTCGACGTCGAGGGTTTCGTGCTCCTGCGCGTAGTAGCCCAGCCGCAGGCCGTGCCCGGGCTGGACCTCGCCGGTGTCCGGCTCCAGGAGCCCGCGCGAGCATCCGCAGCAGGGTGGTCTTGCCGGCGCCGTTGAGGCCCAGGATGGCCACCCGGGAGCCGCGGTCGACGGCCACGTCGACGTCGGCGAAGATCTCCAGCGAGCCGTAGGACTTCGACAGACCCTCCGCGGTCAGCGGGGTGCTTGCCGCACGGGGCCGGCGCCGGGAAGCGCACCTTGGCCACCTTGTCACCGGCGCGCCGGTCCTCCAGGCCGCCGAGCAGGCGCTCCGCGCGGCGGACCATGTTCTGCGCGGCGACCGTCTTGGTGGCCTTGGCACGCATCTTGTCGGCCTGCGCCATCAGGGCGCCGGCCTTCTTCTCGGCGTTGGCGCGCTCGCGGTGCCGGCGGCGCTCGTCGGTCTCCCGCTGCTGGAGGTACGTCTTCCAGCCGAGGTTGTAGATGTCGACGGTGGCGCGGTTGGCGTCGAGATACCACACCTTGTTGACCACGGCCTCGAGCAGCTCGACGTCGTGGGAGATGACCACGAGGCCGCCCTTGTGCCCGGCCAGGAAAGCGCGCAGCCAGGTGATCGAGTCGGCGTCGAGGTGGTTGGTCGGCTCGTCGAGCAGCAGGGTGCCGCCGCCGGTCTCGCCGAGGTCGCGGAACAGGATGCGGGCCAGCTCGATGCGGCGCCGCTGGCCGCCGGACAGGGTGCCGATGGTCTGGCTGAGGACCCGGTCGGGCAGGCCGAGGTTGGCGCAGATGCGGGCGGCCTCGGCCTCGGCCGCGTAGCCGCCCAGCCCGGCGAACTGGTCCTCGAGGACGCCGTACCGCTGGATCAGCTGTCTCGTCGTCGCCGAGCCGCGCCTCCAGCGACTTCATCTCGGCGAGAATGGCGTCCAGCCCGCGGGCGGACAGCACCCGGTCGCGGGCGGTGACCTCGAGATCGCCGGTACGCGGGTCCTGTGGAAGGTAGCCGACCGGCCCGCGCCGGTCCGCCTGTCCGGTGTACGGCGTGCCCTCGCCGGCCAGCACCTTGAGGGTGGTGGTCTTGCCGGCGCCATTGCGCCCGACGAGACCGATGCGGTCTCCTGGCTGCACGCGCAGGTTGGCGTCGGACAGCAGGATCCGTGCTGCCGGCACGCAGTTCAAGTCCGGTGGTGGTGATCATCGAAATGACTCTCAGAGGAAGGAGACTCGGGCACACGAAGCGCGATCCAGTGTCTACCGTGGCACCGCCGCGACGCGATTACCTCACAAGATCAACGGGTACGTACCGCGACAACCGGTCATGGGAGGACGGGCGAACGATGGAGCTCAACGAGAATGCCGAGCTCGACACCAGCCAGGTCGAGGACATGCGCGGCTCCACCGGCCGAGGCGGAGGCTTCGGCGGCGGCGGGTTCGGCGGCGGCGGCATCCCGATCGGCGGCAAGCTCGCGGCCTGATCATCACCATACTGATCGTGCTGGGCGGCCTCTTCTTCGGCGGCACCAAGCTCGGCGGCGGCGGCGGCAGCAGCAGACGGCCGACAACACCAACCTCGAGCAGAAGTGCGCGAAGACCAACCCCAACC
The DNA here is from genome assembly GCA_963816625.1 of uncultured Actinomycetota bacterium. GTDB lineage: Bacteria > Actinomycetota > Actinomycetes > Mycobacteriales > Micromonosporaceae > Dactylosporangium. Next base: position 69,979 of record CAWFLC010000002.1, read on the forward strand.
GCTTCAAGGACGAGGACTGCCGCAACGTGCTTTACGTCAACTCGATCCAGGCGTTCTGGACCGACGGCATGCCCAAGTACTTCGGCAAGCAGTACACCGCCGGCCACCACCCGCTACTTCTCCGGTTCGGTCAACACCGGCTGCGGCCAGGCCGACTCCGGCGTCGGGCCGTTCTACTGCCCCGCCGACAACCACGTCTACATCGACCTGACCTTCTACAACGAGCTGTCCAACCGTTTCGGCGCCAAGGGCGAGTTCGCCGCAGCCGTACGTGATCGCCCACGAATACGGCCACCACATCCAGACGCTGCTCGGCACCGACGCAGAAAGCCCAGCAGCAGGGCCAGCAGGGCGCCGACGTCCGGCTCCGGTCCGCCTGGAACTGCAGGCCGACTGCTACGCCGGCGTCTGGGCCAACCACGCGACCGAGACCAAGGACGCCAACGGCCAGGCCCTGTTCAAGTCGCATCACCGACCAGGACATCAAGGAGCGCCTCGAGACGGCCGGGGCGATCGGCGACGACACGATCCAGAAGCAGTCCGGCGGCAACGTCAATCCCGACACCTTCACCCACGGCACGTCCGCCCAACGGCAGCGGTGGTTCACCACCGGCTACAACACCGGCGACCCGCGCCGATGTGACACGTTCAACACCAACAACCTTTAGATTCTTCATGACTCGGGTCCGTCGGGCGCGCGACCGTTGCTCCCGCCAGGAATCCCGGCGTCCGCGTTCCCAAGCCCGTTGCCACAACTTCGCCGAAGTAGTGGCCTCGCGGGGTCGGGAGGGCACTACTTCGGGGAAGTTGTGGCCTCGGTGAGCTTGATGCGCACCGCGCGTGCGGCCGTGACCGCCTCCTCCAGGACGGCTCGCTTGGGGTTCGGCACCGGCAGGAAGCGGGCGGCCACCAACTCGCGGAGCCGGGCGAGCCGCGCATCGGCCAGCACCGCGTCGACGAACTGGCGGTCGCCCCCGGTGACCAGGGCGGTCAGCCGGCCGGCCGCCGGCAACAGGATCCGCACGCACTCGTCGGCGGCCTCGCCGGCGGCCGCTTTGGCCTGGTTGTCCCGCCGCCGCGCGAAGCGCTGCTGCGACCAGCCGCCGGCCGCGGTGCGGCTCTGCACGTACCGGCTGTCCACTTTGGACGCGATCAGCTTCGCCCCGTCGACCAGGCCGACGGCGTAGCCGGCCCGGCGGGCCAGCAACAGCCCCAGCCGGCCGGTCGGCTCGATGGCGAGGTCCGCGGGCGTCGACGGCGCCGGGCGGCCGGGCGCGACGTAGCACTCGGCGATCGCACCGTCCGGCGCGACCAGTCGCAGCACCCCGTCGGCCGCGGTCGCCTTGGGAGCGCCGCCGTGCCGCTCGGCGAAGCCGTCCAGCCAGCGCGGCATCCGGCCCGGGTCGACGTCGACCCACCGGGGACCGGCCGCATCCTTCACGCGCCTGACCGTACCCTCTATAGCCATGAACAACCCGGTCGAACCATGAGCTCGGTCATGCAGCGGTTGACCAAGGAGTACGAGCGCCGCCGGGACCCGGCGCTGGCCGCTCCGATGCCCGCGTACATGCGCGACCTGTTCCCCTTTCTCGGCATCAAGGCGCCGCCCCGCCGGGCGCTGAACCGGCGGGTGCTCGACGGCCTGGCCCGGCCCGACGAGGCCGACCTGACCGAGGTGGCACTGGCCTGCTGGGCCCTGCCCGAACGGGAGTACCAGTACTTCGCCGTCGACTGGCTGCGCCAGCCACGCCGCACTGCTCACCCCGACGTTCCTGCCGACGGCCCGATACCTCATCACCACCAAGTCGTGGTGGGACACCGTCGACGAGCTCGCCGCCGACGTCGTCGGGGTGATGGTCGCGCAGACCCGGAGCTCGTGTCCACGATGGATGAATGGGTGGTCGGCTCCGATCCGGACGTCGGCTCGCCCTCCGCGTCGCCGAAGACGGCCGCGCTGCCCACGCTGTGGCTGACCCGCACCGCGATCCTGCACCAACTGCGGTACAGGGCGCAGACCGACAGCGACCGGCTCTTCCGGTACTGCGCGGTGAACGCCGGGCACCGCGACTTCTTCATCCGCAAGGCGATCGGCTGGGCCCTGCGCCAGTACGCGAAGACGGACCCGGACGCGGTCCGCGACTTCGTCGCGTCGCAGCCGGCGCTGTCGAACCTGTCCGTCCGGGAAGCGGTGAAAAACCTGTAGCGCCGATGGCCCCGCAGCGGCGAGCATGGTCGCCGTGAAGATGACCTGGAGACCATGCCGTGCCCCCGCCCATGCGGCGGAAGGCGCGACGCGACAGCAGGTCACCCCGCTGACGGAGGCGAGCCCTAGCCGCCAGTCGTGAGCGCGGCCCTGTTCGCCGGGCTGCTCGCGGGATACGGCGTCGCCGTTCCCGTGGGCGCCATCGCGGCCCTCATCGTCTCGCTCACCGCCCGGACGTCACTGCGGGTCGGCGCGGGCGCGGCGCTCGGCGTGGCCACCGCCGACGGCCTCTACTGCCTCGCCGCGGTCCTCGGCGGGACCGCGCTCGCCCGGCTCGTCGAGCCCGTCTCGGGTCCATTGCGCTGGGTGGCCATGGTGATCCTGGTCGGCATCGGCGCGAAGACGGCCTGGTCGGCGCTGCGACACCGGCACGAGGGGGCGACCGCCCGCTCGGCGACCGGTCGGATGGGTACGCCGCTCGGCGCGTACGCGACGTTTCTCGGGCTCACGCTGCTCAACCCGGCCACGATCATCTACTTCACCGCGCTCGTACTGGGCCGCCAGTCGGCGGCCGAGCACCAGGTCGTCTGGGTGCTGGCGGCATTTCTGGCCTCGGCGAGCTGGCAGCTGCTCATCGCGGCGAGCGGCTCACTGCTCGGCCGCATCCTGACCGGCGCGAAGGGACGCCTCGTGACGGCCCTCGCCTCCAGCGCGGTGATCGCCGTGCTCGCGGTGTCGCTAGTGCTCCACTGACGAGGCCACCAGTTCCCCGAAGTAGTGGCCACGGGTGGCTGACGAGGGCACTGTTTCCCGGAAGTAGTGGCATCGGGTGGGCTGCGAGGGCACTACTTCCCTGAAGTTGTGGCCTCGGGGGCCCGGCGGGCGTTAGACGTTGAAGCCGAGCGCCCGCAGCTGCTCGCGGCCGTCGTCGGTGATCTTGTCCGGGCCCCACGGCGGCAGCCACACCCAGTTGATCCGGATGTCGTTGACCAGTCCGCCGCCCGGGCCGGTGCACAGCGCCTGGCGGGCCTGGTCCTCGATGACGTCGGTCAGCGGGCAGGCCGCCGAGGTCAGCGTCATGTCGAGGGTGGCGACGTTCTCGTCGTCGACGTGGATGCCGTAGACGAGGCCGAGGTCGACGACGTTGATCCCGAGTTCGGGGTCGACGACGTCCTTCATCGCCTCTTCGATGTCGTCGATCGCGGCCTTGCTGACCTCGCTGTTGACGGCCGGCTCGGCGGCGACGGTCTCAGACTCGCTCATGACGTGCCTCCCACGCTCTTCGCCTCATCCGCCCTGGACACTGCGTCCTTGAACGCCATCCAGGGCAGCAGCGCGCACTTGACCCGCGCCGGGTACTTCGCCACGCCGGCGAACGCCACCGCGTCCTCCAGCACATGCCTCGTCCGGCTCGACCTGACCGCGCCCGGCCATCAGCGTCGGCGAACGCCTCGTGCCGCTGCAGCGAGTCGTCCACCGAGACGCCCCGCATGCAGCTCGTGCAGCACGCTCGCCGAGGCCTGGCTGATCGAGCAGCCCATCCCCTCGTACGAGACGTCGTCGACCAGTCCGTCGACCAGGTGCACGCGCACGGTGACCTCGTCGCCGCAGGTCGGGTTGACGTGGTGCGCCTCGGCCGTCGAACGGCTCGCGCAGTCCGCGGCCGTGCGGCCGCTTGTAGTGATCCAGGATGATCTCCTGGTAGAGCTGGTCGAGCTTCATCAGGCGAACACCTTCCGCACCTGCTCGAGGCCGCGCACCAGCGCGTCGATCTCGTCCGTCGTGGTGTAGAGGTAGAACGACGCCCGGGTCATCGCCGGCACCCCGAAGCGCACGCAGGTCGGCCGGGCGCAGTGGTGACCCACGCGCACCTCGACGCCGACGGCGTCGAGGATCTGCCCGACGTCGTGCGGGTGCACCCCGTCGACCGCGAACGAGAGCGTCGCCGCCGCGGTCCCGTCCGGCGTCGTCGGGCCGAAGATCCGCACGCCCGGCACGTCGACGCAGGGCGTCGAGCGCGTACGCGGTGAGCGTCCTGCTCGTGCTGCGTGGATCGCCTCCATGCCGACGCGCGGTGAGGTAGTCGACGGCCGCGCCCAGCCCGATCGCCTGCGGCGATCGGCGGGGTGCCGGCCTCGAAGCGGGCCGGCGGGCGGCGAACGTCGAGCCGGTCATCGTGACCGTCTCGATCATCGAGCCGCCGCCGAGGAACGGCGGCATCGCGTCGAGCAGCTCGACCCGCCCCCACAGCACGCCGATGCCGGTCGGGCCGAGCATCTTGTGGCCGGTGAACGCGATGAAGTCGACGCCCAGCGCGCGTCACGTCGACCGGCAGGTGCGGCACCGACTGCGAGCCGTCCAGCAGCACCAGCGCGCCGACCTGCGCGGGCCCGCGCGACGATGCGCGTCGACGGGGTTGATCGTGCCGAGCATGTTGGACATGTGCACGACCGAGACCAGCTTGGTGCGCTCGTTGACCAGTTCGTCGAGCTGCGACAGGTCGAGCCGGCCCTCGTCGGTGATGCCGAACCAGCGCAGCGTGGCGCCGGTGCGCTGCGCAGAGCAGCTGCCACGGCACGATGTTGGAGTGGTGCTCCATCTCGGAGATCACGATCTCGTCGCCCGGCCCGAGACGCAGCCGGGGATCGTCGGCGCTGCCGGAGAAGGCGTGCGCGACCAGGTTGATCGCCTCGGTCGAGTTCTTCGTGAAGACGATCTCGCCGGCGGTGCCGCGCGCCGACGAACGCGGCGATCTTGGCCCGCGGGCGCCCTCGTACGCCTCGGTCGCCTCGGTGCCCAGCGTGTGCACCGAGCGGGCCACGTTGGCGTTGTGCCGCTCGTAGTGCTCGCGCATCGCGTCGATGCACCTGGCGCGGCTTCTGCGAGGTGTTGCCCGCTGTCCAGGTAGACCAGCGGGTGGCCGTTGATCTCCCGGTCCAGGATCGGGAAGTCGGCTCGCGATCCGCGTCGACGTCCAGGATCGTCATGCTGCATCCGCCTTATGCGATGGAGGCCGGGCCCGCACCGTCAGCGTAGCGCTCGTAGCCCTCGGCCTCGAGCTGCTCGGCCAGCTCCGGGCCGCCCTCCTCGACGATGCGGCCGCCGACGAAGACGTGCACGAAGTCCGGCTTCACGTAGCGCAGGATCCGGGTGTAGTGGGTGATCAGCAGCAGGCCGGTCGTCGCCGGTCTCGCGCGACCCGGTTGACGCCCTCGCTGACGATCCGCAGCGCGTCGATGTCGAGGCCGGAGTCGGTCTCGTCGAGGATCGCGATCTTCGGCTTGAGCAGCTCGAGCTGCATGATCTCGTGCCGCTTCTTCTCGCCGCCGGAGAAGCCCTCGTTGACGTTGCGCTGGGCGAACGCCGGGTCCATCTGCAGCTTCTCCATCGCGCCGCGCAGCTCGCCGGCCCAGGTGCGCAGCTTCGGCGCCTCGCCGTCGATGGCGGTCTTCGCGGTACGCAGGAAGTTGGCCACCGACACGCCGGGCACCTCGACCGGGTACTGCATGGCCAGGAACAGCCCGGCGCGGGCGCGCTCGTCGACGGTCATCGCCAGCACGTCGTGCCCGTCGAGCGTCACCGAGCCGCCGGTGATCTGGTAGTTCGGGTGGCCCGGCGATCGAGTAGGCCAGGGTGGACTTGCCGGAGCCGTTGGGGCCCATGATGGCGTGGGTCTCGCCCGCCCGGACGGTCAGGTCGACGCCCGGCCAGGATCGGCTTGAGCTCGCCGTCCGGCAGCTTCACCGACACCTGCAGGTCGCGGATCTCCAGCGTCGCTCATGGGTTGACTCCATTGCTCGGTGTCAAGTCGAAACGAAGACGTCGCCGTCGCGGATCTCGACGGGGAAGACCGGCACCGGCTCGGTGGCGGGCAGCCCGGTGGGCTCGCCGGTGCGCAGGTCGAAGCGCGAGCCGTGCAGCCAGCACTCGAGCGTGCAGCCGTCGATCTCGCCCTCGGACAGCGCGACCGAGGCGTGCGAGCACTCGTCGTATGACGGCGTAGAAGTTGTCGTCGTCGGCGTGCACCAGGGCGATCGTCGATGCCGTCGACCTCGACGGCACCACGGTGCCCTTGGCGACGTCCGTCGACCGCACACACCCGGATCGAACTCACGAATCGGATCCGGCCTCCAGCCAGCCGGGACTCGATCGCGTCGCCCAGCCGCTCGCGCAGCGCCTCGACCGGGATCTTGTTGAGCAGCTCGGCGAAGAAGCCGCGGACGACCAGCTTGCGGGCGACCTCGTCCGGGAATGCCGCGGGACATCAGGTAGAACAGCTGCTCGTCGTCGAAGCGCCCGGTGGCGCTGGCGTGCCCGGCCCCGACCACCTCGCCGGTCTCGATCTCCAGGTTGGGTACCGAGTCGGCCCGCGCCCCGTCGGTCAGGACCAGGTTCCGGTTGATCTCGTAGGTGTCGGTGCCGGTGGCCTCGGCCCGGATCAGCACGTCGCCGACCCAGACGGTGTGCGCGCCGGCGCCCTGCAGCGCGCCCCGGTAGCCGACGTAGCTGCGGCAGTCGGGCACCGCAGTGGTCGACCAGCAGCCGGTGCTCGAAGTGCTGGCCGGCGTCGGCGAAGTAGAGGCCGTAAGCCTCGGCGTCGCCGCCGCGGCCGGCGTATTCGACGCTGGTGTACTGGCGCACCAGGTCGCCGCCGAGCGACACCTGGACGTGGGTGAGCCTGGCGTCGCGGCCGAGCCGGAACTTCACGTGCTGGGCCTGCACCGCGTCGGCGGCCCAGTCGGTGACGGTGACCAGGGTCAGCCGCGCGCCGTCGCCGACGGCCACCTCGACGTTGTCGGCGAGGGTGACCGAGCCGGTCTGCTCGAGGACCAGCGTCGCCTCGGCGAGCTCGCCGACCTCGACGAAGGTGTGGCCGAACGCGAGCGTCGGTGCCGTTGCCGACCAGCCGGACGACGGGCCGGCGGTCGAGCACGGCGGCCCGGTCGACCGACACCAGCAGCGTCTCGCTCGCGGCCGCGCCGAGGCGAGCGCGCTGATCCGGTCGAACGGCGTGAGCACCGAACCGACCCGCGGGTCCGACCGGTCCACGGTGGACACCGTGACGCCGGCCGGCAGGTCGCCGTACTCGACCTTGGGCGCCACACCGGGGATCGGCGTGTCCGGGTCGCGGACTGCCAGGCCACGCAGCCGCTTGAGCGGGGTGAAGCGCCACTCCTCCTCGCGCCCGTTCAGGGCCGGGAAGTCGGCGACGTCGAAGGAACGCAGCGCCTGCGACTTGGTCCTCGGCGGCGCCATGGCCTCCGCGGTCATCTCGTCCTTGAGCCGAGCGACCAGTGAGCGCCGGCTGATGGGCGCTCATCCGACAGCGCCCTCCATCTGCAGCTCGATCAGCCGGTTGAGCTCCAGCGCGTACTCCATCGGCAGTTCCTTGGCGATCGGCTCGATGAAGCCGCGCACGATCATCGCCATCGCCTCGTCCTCGGTGAGGCCGCGGCTCATCAGGTAGAACAGCTGGTCGTCGCTGATCTTCGAGACGGTGGCCTCGTGCCCCATCGACACGTCGTCCTCGCGGATGTCGACGTAGGGGTAGGTGTCGGAGCGGGAGATCGTGTCGACCAGGAGCGCGTCGCACTTGACCGTGGACCTGCGAGTGGTGCGAGCCCTCCAGCACCTGCACCAGGCCGCGGTAGCTGGTCCGGCCGCCGCCCCGGGCGATCGACTTCGAGATGATCGTCGAGGAGGTGTGCGGCGCGGCGTGCACCATCTTGGCGCCCGGCGTCCTGGTGCTGGCCCTCGCCGGCCATCGCGACGCTGAGCACCTCGCCCTTGGCGTGCTCGCCGGTCATGTAGACGGCCGGGTACTTCATCGTCACCTTGGAGCCGATGTTGCCGTCGATCCACTCCATGGTCGCGCCCTCGTGGCAGACGGCGCGCTTGGTGACCAGGTTGTAGACGTTGTTCGACCAGTTCTGGATGGTGGTGTACCGGCAGCGGGCGTTCTTCTTCACGACGATCTCGACGACCGCGGAGTGCAGCGAGTCGGAGGAGTAGATCGGCGCGGTGCAGCCCTCGACGTAGTGCACGTAGGCGCCCTCGTCGACGATGATCAGCGTCCGCTCGAACTGGCCCATGTTCTCGGTGTTGATCCGGAAGTACGCCTGCAGCGGGATCTCCACGTGCACGCCCTTCGGCACGTAGATGAACGAGCCGCCGGACCACACCGAGGTGTTCAGCGCGGCGAACTTGTTGTCGCCGACCGGGATGACCGTGCCGAAGTACTCCTTGAAGAGCTCCTCGTGCTCCCTCAGCCCGGTGTCGGTGTCGAGGAAGATGACGCCCTGCTCCTCGAGGTCCTCACGGATCTTGTGGTAGACCACCTCGGACTCGTACTGCGCGGCGACGCCGGCGATCAGCCGCTGCTTCTCGGCCTCCGGGATGCCCAGCTTGTCGTAGGTGTTCTTGATGTCCGCGGGCAGGTCGTCCCAGCTGGCCGCCTGCTTCTCGGTCGAGCGCACGAAGTACTTGATGTTGTCGAAGTCGATCTCCGATCAGGTCGGCGCCCCAGGCCGGCATCGGCTTGCGGCCGAACAGGCGCAGGCCCTTGAGCCGCAGGTCGAGCATCCACTGCGGCTCGCTCTTCAGCGCCGGAGATGTTGCGGACCACGGCCTCGGAGGCCGCGCTGCGCGATGGCGCCGGCGGCGTCGGAGTCGGCCCAGCCGTACTCGTAGCGTGCCGAGGCCGGCGAGTTGCTCTTCCTGAGTGACCTGCAGTCTGCTCGGGCGTCAATCGGTCTGCTCGGTCATCGCGGTGATCCGTGCACAGTCTTGGGAATGTGCGTGGTGCACACCCCGTCGCCGTGCGCGATGGTCGCGAGTCGCTGCACGTGCGTGCCGACCAGGCGGGAGATCACCTGCGGTCTCGGCCTCGCACAGCTGCGGGAACTCGGCGGCCACGTGCGCCACCGGGCAGTGGTGCTGGCACAGCTGCCCGCCGGTGGCGATCGCGATCGCCGCGGCAGCGTAGCCCTCGGCGGTCAGCGCCTCGGCGAGCGCCTCGGCCCGGGCCATCGGGTCGTCGCCGGCCTCGGCCATCGCCGTGCGGCAGCGGTCCTCGAGGTCGGCCACCTGCGCTGGCGGCGAACGTGGCCACCGCCTGCGGCGCCGCCGTGCTCGGCGATCCAGCGCAGCGCGGCGCGTGGCCAGGTCGTCGTAGGTGTGCGGGAAGCGACTCCCGGGCCGCGTCGGTCAGCGTGAACACCTTCGCCGGCCGGCCCCGGCCCCGCTGGCCGCGGCGTCGGCCGCTCGCGGCTGGCTCGACCAGCCCGTCGGCGAGCATCGCGTCGAGGTGCCGGCGGATGCCGGCGGGGCTCAGGCCCAGCGCGAGCGCCGAGCTCGGCGGCGCGTGGCCGCGCCCTTCTGCGAGCAGCAGCTCGGCGACCCGGTCACGGGTGCGGCCGTCGAGCGGGTCTTTCGGGCATGCGGGAGCGCCAGCCACACGGCTGGTCGATCACCGCCACGTTTTTCACAACACCAACGTTACGTAATTCGTCGCCCATGAGCAAACCGGCCCCGGTGATCCGACACACTCCGGCGTTCGTACGATCGGGAGCGCTGCTGGCGATCCTGCACCGAGCTCCGGCCACGCTGCGCCGACTGGCCCTCGCCTCGGTGATCGCCAACGTCGCTCATCGTGGTCACCGGCGGTCTGGTCCGGCTGACCGACTCCGGCCTGGGCTGCCCGACCTGGCCCAGGTGCACCGACGACTCGTACGTCGACGACCGGCGCGATGGGCATGCACGGCGTCGATCGAGTTCGGCAACCGGACGCTCGATCTCGGTGGTCGGCGGGGTCGCCGTCGCCGGGCTGATCGTCGCGTGGCTGCAGCGCGACCGGCTCCGGGCGGCGCTCGGCCCGGCGTTCGCCGTGCTGGTCGGGGTGGCCCGTGCAGGGCGTGCGTCGGCGGGATCACCGTGCTCACCTGGCGCTCAACCCGTGGGTCGGTGGCGCTGCACTTCCTGCTGTCGATGGCGATGCTGGTGCTCGCGCACACGCTTCTGGATGCGCAGCCGCGACCGGGGACGCGTCCCGGCGCCAGCGGTCGCGCCGGCCGCGCTGCGCACACTGGCGCGCTGCTGACCTCGCCTGGTCAGCTCTGCGGGGCCGTGCTCGTGCTCGGCACCGTGGTGACCGGCAGCGGCCCGCACGCCGGCGACGCGAAGGCCGCCCGCACCGGATTCGACCCGGCAGGCGATCGCCCAGCTGCACGCCGACGTGGTGTTCCTGCTGATCGGCCTGTCCGTGGCGCTGTGGTTCGCGACCCGCGCGCTCGGCGCGCCCCGCTCGGTCGTCCGGGCCGCGCTCGTACTGGTCGTCGTCGAGCTGTCGCAGGGCGTGATCGGCTTCGTGCAGTACTTCACCGGGCTGCCGGTCGCGGTGGTCGCCGCGCACATGCTCGGCGCCTGCCTGGTCTGGCTGGCGACCCTGTCAATGCTCGCCGCGGTCCGCGGCTGGACGCCCGCCCCACTCGCTGGCCAGCAGCCCGAAGAGCAGGTCGTCGGTCCACTCGCCCTTCATCCAGGTACTGGCGACGAGGTGCCCTTCCCGCCGGAAGCCGACCCGCTCGAGCAGCCGCGCGGAGCGGACGTTGCGCCCATCGGCGCCGGCCGTGACCCGGTGTAGCCCCTCCTCGACCAGCAGAAACTCGACGACCCGGCGGACCGCCTCGGCGGCGTAGCCGCGGCCCTGGTGCTCGGGCGCGAACGTGAAGCCGAGCTCGGCCTGCCGCCCGCCGTCGGTGCGGCACACCCCGACGTCCCCGATCAGCCCCGGCTGCTCGACCCGCTCGACCGCGTACTGGAACCAGCCGAGGTCGCGCGGCTTTCCCGCCGACAGCGTCCCGACCAGTTCCACCGCGTCGTCGAGGGTCACCGGCGCATCCCACGACTGGTAGCGCGCCACGTCCGGATCGGAGCGGTACGCGGCGAAGGCGGGCGCGTCAGCCGGGGTAAACCGGCGCAGTACCAACCGCGAAGTCCGTAACAACACCCGCCCAATCTAACTCCCCGTTGATCAAGGAAGTACGCGCCCGGGAAACTGACAAATCCGTGTCCCGGTGCGTACTTCCTTGATCGACAGCGGGGGGGCGCTCAGTAGACCCAGACACGGGCGTTTTCAGCGGCACCTTGCCGGTGGTCCAGAGGAAGTTCATCGCCGTGATCGACACCCGCGCGCAGCCGTGCGACGCCGGGTAGGGCGGCACGCTGTCGGCCCCGTGGATCGCGATGCCGCCGTTGAAGTACTTCGGCCGCCAGAGCAGGCCGAGCGGCGCGTCCCGCCAGCCGTCGATCTGCCGCGACACGGTGAAGTGCCCGGCCGGCGTGCTGGCCAGGTATGTGTTGCCGTCGCGCTCGTAGTTCTTCCCCGACCCGGTCGACGTGTTGAAGATCAGGCTCACCTTGCCGTCCCGGACGAGCATGAGGATCTGCCGCTTCTTGTCGATCTCGATGACGTAGCCGCTGGTGCTCTTCGGCGTCGGCCGCACACCCTTGTCGAGGGCCTGCCGCGTCTGCGGGCCGACGACGCCGTCCCGGTCGACCCCGGCCGACTTCTGCAGGGCGTAGACCGCCTGCTGGGTCTGGTCGCCGAAGGTCCCGTTGGCCGTGCCCACCCAGTACCCGAGCTCGTTGAGCCGGTTCTGCAGCGCGACGACCTGAGCGCCCTTCTCACCGCGCTTGAGCTTGCCGTCGTCGGTCGGCTTGGGCGCGGCCGGCGTCGGCGGAGCGGTGGACGGTGTCGGCGACGGCGCATCCGACGGGGCCGGCGGGGCTGACGGCGCCGGCGACTCCGACGCGGGTGCGGTCGATGACGCCGCCACGGACGGTTCCGGCGCCGCCTGCTCCTTGGTGCCGGAGCTGCAGCCGGCGCCCAGTGTCGCCACGGTCGCCATCGCCGCCACGAAGATCAGCGGTTTGCGTATCACGTCTCCCTCACGCCCCCATCGTCACACGAGCACTGGCGCCCTTGCCGCCCCGCCCGGCCCACAAGTGCGACAAATGCGACCAGCGACGTAGCCACTACTCCGGGGATGCAGTGGCCAAACCACCCCCCGCAAGCCACTACTCCAGGGAAGTAGTGGCCAAAACACGGCCGGGAGGCCACAACTTCCCCGGTGGCCAAGACCCGCCCGACGCCACTACTTCCCCGGAGTGGTGGCCAAAACACGGCCGGGAGGCCACTACTTCGGGGAAATGGTGGCCTTCGGTGTGGTCGCGGCGGCCGGGGTGCGGGCGGCCCGGACCCCGGCCAGCAGCACCGGCACCGCGAACACGGCCAGCGCGGCGAACGGCGCCTCGTAGCTGCCGGTCGCGTCCCGGAGCGCCCCGGCGAGGACCGGGCCGAGCGCGGCCAGCAGGTATCCGACGAACAGCGCCATCCCGGTCGCCGCGGCCGACTCCTCCGGGGTGGCGCCGAGGGTCGAAAGCACCATCATCGCCAGCGCGAACTGCCCGCCGACGCCCAGCCCGAGCACGGACACCCACACCCAGGCGGCCGGGTTCGGCGCGAAGGCCACCAGGGCGAGCGACAGGCCGGTCAGCCCGACCGAGGCCGCGATCCACGGCCGCGGGTCGCCGAAGCGGTGCGCGAGCAGCGGCATGCCGAGCGACGAGAGCAGTTGGGTGGCGCTGAAGAGGCCCAGCAGCAGGCCGGCCTGCGCGGCCGATGAGCCGAGCGACGTGTACCGGGCGGCCAGCCAGGCCAGCGACGCGTAGTAAAGCAGGGACTGGCCGCCCATGAAGAACGTCGCGTACCAGGCACGCTCGGACTTCCACGGCGCCGGGACCCGGCGACCCGGCGACGAGGGTGCGGCCGGCGACGACACGAACAGCCACACGATCAGCGCGGCGACCGCCGGTACGGCCCACACGGCCAGCGCCAGACGCCAGTCGAGACCCAGGGAGCTGAGCGGTGCGGTCAGGGAGGCGGCCAGGAGCGCGCCGCCGATCAGCCCAGCCGTGTAGAGCCCGGTCACCGGGCCGATCCGATCCGGGAACCGGGCTCTGACCATCGGCGGCAGGAGGGAACCGGCGACGGCGATGCCGACCCCGATGACCGCGGTTGACCCGTACAACAGCCAAAGCTGCGGGATCGCGCGCAGTGCGGTGCCGGCGGCGATGAGCACGACGGCGGCGGCCAGCACCCGGGTGGTTCCGAAGCGCCGGGCAGCGACCGCGCCGACCGGGGCGAACAGGCCCATGCACAGCACCGGAAGGGTGGTGAGCACGCCGAGCGCGGCCGCGCCGAGGTGCAGGTCGGCGGCGATCGTGTCGGCGATCGGCGGCACGGAGGCCACGGCCGGGCGCAGGTTGAGCGCGATCAGGATGATGCCGAGCAGCCACCAGAACGACCTCAAGACGTTGACCTCAAGGCAGTGGCAACCCGACGTAGTTCTCGGCGAGGGACGTCGCGGCCGCCGTCGAGGACACCGTGTAGCGCAGCTGTGACAGCTGCAACTCGTGGGTGAACGGGTCGCCGTCCCAAGCGCGGTGGAGCATCGAGGTCATCCACCACGAGAAGTGCTGGACCCGCCAGACGCGGCGCAGGCAGGTTTCCGTGTACGACTCGAGCCCGCCGTCTTTGCCCTCCTTGTAGTGCTGCTCGAGCGCGTCGGCGAGCACCTTGACGTCGGCGACGGCCAGGTTGAGGCCCTTCGCGCCGGTCGGCGGCACGATGTGCGCGGCGTCGCCGGCCAGGAACAGCCGCTCGTACTGCATCGGCGCGACGACGAAGCTGCGCATCGCGGTGACGCCCTTCTCCAGCAGCGGCCCGTCGGCGAGAGTGAAGCCGTCGCGCCGGTCGAGCCGGGCACGCAGCTCCGACCAGATCCGGTCGTCCGGCCACTCGGCGAGATCCTCGTCCGGGCGTACCTGCAGATAGTTCCGCGTGACGGTCGGCGAGCGCATGCTGTGCAGCGCGAACCCGCGCGGCGAGTACGCGTAGATCAGCTCGTGCGAGCTGGGCGGCGCCTCGGCCAGGATGCCGAGCCAGGCGAACGGGTACTCCCGCTCGTAGACGCTCAGCACGCCCGGCGGGATGGACGGCCGGCAGACCCCGTGGAACCCGTCGCACCCGGCGATGTAGTCGGCGTGCAGCTCGACGGACTGTCCATCGTGGACGAACTGGACGGTCGCCTGGACCGGATCGACGGCCACGCCGGAGACCTCGAAGTACAGCGGACCGGTGTCGACGCGCGCCGCGATCAGGTCCTTGACCACCTCGTGCTGGCCGTACACGGTGATGTCCTTGCCCGTCAGCGCGGCGAAGTCGATGCGGTGCCCCTCGTTCTCGAAGAGCAGTTCGACCCCCTGGTGCACCATGCCCTCGCGGTGCAGCCGGTCACCGACGCCGGCGTCGGTGAGCAGGTCGACGGTGCCGTGCTCGAGGACGCCGGCGCGGATGCGGTGCTCGACGTAGTCGCGGCTGCGGTTCTCGATGACGACCGACTCGATGCCGCGCAGGTGCAGCAGGTGCGCGAGCGCGAGGCCGGCGGGGCCCGCGCCGACGATCGCGACCTGCGTCCGCGCGGAGCTCACGAACGTACTCCGGATCCAGAAGAGCGGTCAGGGGCGGCTCCGGCGACACGACCGCGGAAGATTCGGAGGAGCGGTCAGGGGCCGCCTCCGGAGAGCGGTCAGGGGCGGCCGACTGCTTGGCCTTCTGGATCTGGCCGTAGATATGGCCGCGCAGCTCGGTGAATCGCGGGTCGGCGCGGGTCGTGAGCTGGTCGCGCGCGTCCGGCAGGTCGACGTCGAGCGTCCTCGACCACGTGGGTCGGCGACGGACGAGAGCACGATGACCCGCTGGCGCCAGGTAGACCGACTCGTCGATGTCGTGCGTGACGAACAGCATCGTCACGCCGAGCCGCTGCCACACCGCGCGGATGAGGTCCTCGAGGTCGGCGCGGGTCTGCGCGTCGACGGCCGCGAACGGCTCGTCCATCAGCAGGACGTTCGGCTCGTAGGCGATGGCGCGGGCGATCGCGACGCGCTGCTGCATGCCGCCGGAGAGCTGCCACGGGTAGGCGTGCCGGGCGTCGGCCAGCCCGACCGCGTCGAGGGCCGTCGTCGACCAGTTCGGCGCGCCGGGCCGCTCGGCAGGTGCTTCTGCGCGCAGCGGCAGCTCGACGTTCTCGCGGACCCTCATCCAGGGGAACAGGCTGCGCCCGTACTCCTGGAAGACCAGCGCCAATCCGGGCGGCGGCTCGTCGACCCGGTGCCCGTCGATGTGCACCTCGCCCGACGGTCGGCTCGAGCAGCCCGGCGATGCAGCGCAGCAACGTGGTCTTGCCGCAGCCGGACGGGCCGACGACGCAGACGAACTCCCGGTCGGCCACGGTGAAGGTCAGGTCGCCGATCGCCTCCACCCTCCGGCCGTGACCGTCGTACACCTTGCGGAGTCCGTTGACTTCGAGCATCACCACTTCCGATCCGCCGCGCGCGCACCGTGATACCAGCCCGAGCACACGGCGCTCGACCAGCCGGAACGCCAGCGACAACGCTACGCCGAGCAGGCCGAGCAGGAGCACGCCGCTCCACATTTCCGGGATCTGGAACCCGCGCTGGAACTGCACGACCGTGAAGCCGAGACCGCTCTGCGCGGCGAACATCTCACTGATGACCATGAGGATGACGCCGATCGACAACGCCTGCCGCGCGCCGGTGACGATCTGCGGGCTCGCCGAGCGCAGGACCAAGTACCACAGCCGGCGCCAACCCCGGATGCGGTACGAGCGGCAGGTGTCCGACAGCACCTCGTCGACGGCCCGGACCCCTTCGACGGTGTTGAGCAGGATCGGCCAGACGCACCCGGAGACGATGACCAGCACCTTCATCAGGTCGCCGATGCCGGCGAAGAGGATGAGGATCGGCACCAGCACCGGCGGCGGGATGGCCCGCAGGAACTCCAGCACCGGCTCGGTCGCCGCCCGCAGCCGTCGGCTGCTGCCGATGGCCACCCCCAGCGCCACGCCGAGGACCAGCGCGGCCAGGTAGCCGACGAGCAGCCGGCCGAGGCTGGGCAGGATGTCGTGGACAGACCCGCTCGCCGAACCAGGTGTGCACGAACGCGTTGAGGATCGTCTCGAGGGGCGGCCGGTAGAAGTCGGTGCTGCCGGCCGAGATGAACCACCACGCCGCGACGAGTACGAGCGGCAGCGCGACCATCGCCACAACTTGCCGCAAGTAGTGGCCACCGCGCCCCCGGGAGGCCACACTTCCCGGAAGTTGTGGCTACCCGGCCCCGGGGAGGCCACGACTTCGGGAAGTTGTGGCCGTCGGTCATGCGGGTACCTCGCTTCGCTGCGACGGGTGCCAGGCCAGCGTCAGCCGCTCGCCGTAGCGGGTGACCAGGTTGACCAGCACGCCGAGGATGCCGGTGACCAGCACCAGCGCGTACATGGCCGGGACGGCCCCGCTGGTCTGCGCGGTGGCGATCTCCTTACCCAGCCCGGGCGTGCCGATGATGAGCTCGCCGGTGATGGTGAGGATGAGCGCGACCGAGGTGGCCAGCCGGATGCCGGTGACCACGTAGGGCAGCGCGGTCGGCCAGATCAGGTGACGCACGCGTGACCAGCCGGACAGCCGGTAGCTGCGGGCGGTGTCGCTGGCGATCGGGTCGATGTCGGCGACCCCGTGCAGCACCTGGACCAGTATCTGCCAGAACGCCGCGTACACGACGAGCAGCAGGGTCGCGGTGATCCCGTTGCCGTAGAGCAGCACGGCGAGCGGGATCAGCGCGACGGACGGGATCGGGCGCAGGAACTCGATCGTCGAGGCGGTGAGGGCTCGCAGCACCGGCACAGAGCCGATCACGATGCCGAGCACGATCCCGGCGAGCAGGGCGATGGCCAGGCCGATCGCCCAGGTCCGGACGGTGTCGCCGACGGCGACCCAGAAGGTGGCCTGGCCGGCCTGCTCGGCGAGCGCGACGAGGATGCCGCTCAGCGGCGGCAGGTAGGCGCGCGGGACCAGGCCGAGCCGGGGTACCACTTCCAGCAGCACCACGAACACGGCCAGGCCCAGCAGCGCGTACTTCCTCGTCACGGCAAGAGCGAGTTCAAATCAGGAGCCTTCTCGATCAGTCCATCGGTGACGGCCAGGTCGGTCAGCGTCTGCACGGACGCCTTGTTGACGTCCGGCGGCCACTTCGGCAGCGTCAGCTTCGCCGCGATATCCGGGCTGATCTTCGTGTACGAGGCGAGGATGGCCCGCACCTCGTCCGGATGGTCGGAGGCGTACTTCAGGGAGTCGGTCATCGCCGCCTGGAAGCGCTTGACCAGGTCCGGGTTCTGGCTGATGAGCTGCTGCGCGGTGAAGTAGGTCGCGACCGTCATGTCCGGTGCGGGTTCGGCGTAGTTCCACGCCACGACCCGGTTGCCCTGCCCGACCACGGTGGTCAGGAACGGCTCGACCACGAAGATCGCGTCGACCCGGTTGGCCTGCAACGCGGCCGGCATGTCCGGGAAGGCGAGTTCGACGAACTTGACGGCCTTGGGGTCACCGCCGGCCTTGCGGACGGTGTCCCGGACCGTGGTGTCGCCGATGTTCTTGAGCGTGTTGACCGCGACCGTCTTGCCGGCCAGGTCGGCGGCGGTCTTGATCGGGCTGTCCGCCTTGACCACGGTGCCGCCGAAGTCCTTGCCGACCTCACCGGTCGAGGCCACGCCGTTGCTGACCATCTTGATCGGCAGGTTGCGCGACTTGGCCAGCACGAGCGAGGTCACGTTGCTGAAGCCGAACTGGAACTGCCCGCTGACCACGCCGGGCACGATCACCGCGCCGCCCTGGGCGGGCGAGAGCGTCAGGTCGATGTTGCGTTTGGTGAAGAAACCCTGCTTGTTGCCGAGGTAGATCGGTGCGACGTCGACGATCGCGATGACGCCGACGTTGACCTTGTCGACCTGGCCGGGGCTCGAAGCGGGCGGGGCGGTACTGGAGTTGCCGCCGCAGGCGGCGAGGGCGGTGACCGTCAACAGGGCTACCGCGGCTGGAAGGGCTTTGCGCATCGAAGGACTCCATCCACCTGGGGTGTCAGTGTTCGGATGCCGTACGTGCGTTCATCATGAGAACGTAGGGACGTTCATGTCACACGTCAACCGGTGACCGTTGACGCCTCCGGGGCCGCTCCCTATGGTCCGTAGAAAGAACAACTGTTCGCAGACCGTACAACTCGAGGAGCCAGATGGCAGATCTCGTGACGCTGGCCGAAGGAGTCGCCCGGCTGGTCCACGACGGCGACACCGTGGCGCTGGAGGGTTTCACGCACCTGATCCCGGTCGCCGCGGGCCACGAGATCATCCGCCAGGGCCGGCGTGACCTGACGTTGGTGCGGATGACTCCCGACCTCGTCTACGACCAGCTGATCGGGGCCGGCTGCGCCCGCAAGCTGATCTTCTCCTGGGGCGGCAACCCCGGCGTCGGCTCGCTGCACCGCTTCCGCGACGCCGTCGAGCACGGCTGGCCTACGTCGCTGGAACTCGAGGAGCACAGCCACGCCGGGATGGCCAACCGCTACGTCGCCGGCGCCTCCGGGCTGCCCTTCGCGGTGCTGCGCGGCTACGTCGGCACCGACCTGCCCGCGCAGAGCTCGACGATCGCGGCCATCACCTGCCCGTTCACCGGCGAGGTGCTGACCGCCGTGCCGGCCGTCAACCCGGACGTCGCGATCGTCCACGCGCAGCGCGCCGACCGGCAGGGCAACGTGCAGATGTGGGGCATCACCGGCGTCCAGAAGGAGGCGGTGCTCGCCGCCAAGCGCAGCCTGGTCACCGTCGAGGAGGTCGTCGACGAGCTCGAGCCGCGGCCGGGCGCGGTCGTCCTGCCCACCTGGGTGCTCAGCGCCGTGGCCGAGGTGCCCGGCGGGGCCCGGCCGTCCTACGCGCAGGACTACTACGAGCGCGACAACGACTACTACAAGGCGTGGGACGCGATCAGCCGTTCTCGGGAGCGATTTACAGAGTGGCTGGCTGACTTAACATGACGTTCACCGCTGATGAAATGATGTCCGTGGCCGCCTCGCGGGCCTTGGCCGGCCACACGGCGTGCTTCGTCGGCATCGGTCTGCCCAGCGTCGCGGCCAACCTCGCCCGCCGCACGGTCAACCCCGACCTGGTGCTGATCTACGAGTCCGGCACGATCGGCGCGCGGCCCACCCGCCCGCCGCTGTCGATCGGTGACGGCGAGCTGGCGATCACCGCGGCCTCGGTGGTCAGCGTGCCGGAGATGTTCAACTACTGGCTCCAGCCCGGGCGGGTCGACGTGGGCTTCCTCGGCGCGGCGCAGCTCGACAAGTACGGCAACATCAACACCACCGTGATCGGAGCCTACGACGCGCCGTCGACCCGTCTACCCGGCGCGGGTGGCGCGCCGGAGATCGCCGCGTCCTGCCGCGAGGTCTTCGTCGTGCTGCGGCAGACCCGGCGCGGCTTCGTCGAGCGGGTGGACTTCCGCACCTCGGTCGGCTTCGGCGACGGCCCCGGCGACCGGGAACGGCTCGGCCTGCCGGGCAAGGGGCCGATGCTGGTGATCACCGATCTCGGCGTCCTCGTCCCGGACCCGCAGACCTGCGAGCTCACCCTCACGCACGTGCACGCCGGGGTGACCGTCGACCAGGTCCGCGCGGCCACCGGCTGGCCGCTGGTCGTCGCCCCCGACGTCAGCGAGACCGCCCCACCCACCGCCGAGGAGCTCAAAGCACTCCGCGACCTGCAAGGAGGAGACTGATGACGAAGCTCCGCATCCCGTACGGGCCGCCGGACCGTCTCGCCCACCCGCCGCTGGACTGGCCGGCCTACGGCTCGTCGCGGCTGCGCTCACCGAAACGGCCGCTCGTGGCGCTGCCGCACTTCCTCGGCGAGGTGACCGGCCCGGTCCTCGGCGAGGACAAGGTCGGGCCGCTCGATCACGACCTGACCCGCCAGCACGAAGGCGAGCCGATCGGCGAGCGGATCATCGTGCACGGCCGGGTCCTCGACGGTAGCGGCCGGCCGCTGCCCAACACGCTGGTCGAGGTGTGGCAGGCCAACGCCTGCGGCCGCTATCTGCACCACGGCGACCAGCATCCGGCCCCGCTCGACCCGAACTTCTCCGGCGCCGGTCGCGTCCTCACCGGACCCGACGGGACCTACCGGTTCGTGACGATCAAGCCGGGCGCCTACCCGTGGCGCAACCACGACAACGCCTGGCGCCCGGCGCACATCCACTTCTCGATCTTCGGTACGGCGTTCGTGCAGCGGCTCGTCACCCAGATGTACTTCCCGGGCGACCCGCTCTTCGGCCAGGACCCGATCTTCAACGCGGTCCGCGACGAGAAGGCCCGCCAGCGGATGGTGTCGACGTTCGACCTCGACGCGACCGTTCCGGAGTGGGCGCTGGCCTTCCGCTTCGACATCGTGCTCCGCAGCCCGGAATCGACGCCGTTTGAGGATGAACAGGCATGAGACGCGGAGCGGAGCGGAGCGCGAATCTGCCGCGGTCAGCCGGAAGGACACAGGCATGAGACTTCGCGAGACCCCCACCCAGACCGTCGGCCCGTTCTTCGCCGTCATGCTCGACTGGCCGGACGGCCAGTACGCGGTGCCCAAGGACACCGACGGCGCGTTCTGGCTTCGCGGCCGCCTCTACGACGGGGCCGGCGATCCGGTGCCCGACGGCGTGCTCGAGCTGTGGCAGGCCGGGCGGAACCCGCTCTTCGCCCGCTGCCTCACCGACGCGCAGGGCGACTACGGCTTCCTCACCACCCGCCCGGAGGCCCTACCCGGCCCGGACGGCCTGCAGGCGCCGCACATCGCGCTGTCCGTCTTCGCGCGCGGCCTGCTCGACCGCGTCGTCACCCGGGCCTACCTCGCCGACGACGGCCCGTTCGACGACGACACCATTCTTTCGACCATTGATCCAGCGGTACGGGAGACGCTCGTCGCACACCCGGACGGTTCGGGCGGCTACCGCTTCGACATCCACCTGCAGGGTGAGCATGAGACCGTCTTCTTCGACATCTGAGCTCTTCGACGGAGTCCTCGCCCGCGGCGGCGTGGCCGAGGCGGTCGCCGATGACGCATGGCTGGCAGTCCATGCTGCGCGTCGAGGTCGCGCTCGCCTCGGTGCAGGCGAAGCAGAACCTGATCGCCGAGGCCGCCGCCGACGAGATCGCCGCGATCGGCCGGCTCGACCTGCTGGACCTCAGCGGGCTCGGGGCGGAGGCGGCCTCGAGCGGCAACCCGGTCGTGCCGCTCGTCGCGCGGTTGCGCGCGCTGCTGTCGGCCGGTACGGCGCCGTCGCTGCACTACGGCGCGACCAGCCAGGACATCCTCGACACGGCGATGATGCTGGTCGCCTCCCGGGCGCTCGGCGTCATCGTCGACGACCTCACGGCGGCCGCCGGCGTGGCGGCTCGGCTGGCCGAGGCGCACCGCGACTCCCCGATCATCGGCCGGACGCTGTTGCAGCAGGCGGTCCCGACGACGTTCGGGCTGAAGGCGGCCGGCTGGCTGGTGGCGTTGGCCGAGGCCGGCGACCGCCTCGAGACGGTGCGCCGCGAGCGGCTCGCCGTGCAGTTCGGCGGGGCCGCCGGGACCCTCGCGCCGCTCGGCGACGCCGGCCCGGCCGTGGTCGCCGACCTGGCCACCTATCTGGGCCTGGCCGCACCGGTCCTGCCGTGGCACACGGACCGCGTCCGGGTCGCCGACCTCGCCGGCGCCCTCGGCACCGCCTGTGGCGTCATCGCCAAGATTGCCCGCGACGTGACCCTCCTGGCGCAGAACGAGGTGGCCGAGGTCGCCGACGGCTCGCCCGGCGGCTCGTCGGCGATGGCGCACAAGAAGAACCCGGTCGCCGCGATCTGCGCCGCCGGCTGCGCCGCGGCCGCGCCCGGCCTGGTCGCCGACCTGTTCGCCGCGATGGCGCACGAACACGAGCGGGCCGCCGGCGCCTGGCACGCCGAGTGGCGCCCGCTGCGTGAGCTGCTCGTCACGACCGGCTCGGCGGCGTCGTGGCTGCGCACCTGCCTCGAGCGGCTGACCGTCGACACCGACCGGATGCGGGCCAACCTGGCCGCCAGCGGCATCGACTCACCCGGCCCGGACGCCTGTGGCGCCCTGGTCGATCGCGCACTCGGAGAGGTGTCCCATGGATGAGCTGTTCCAGACCGGGGCGGCGGTGCGCCGCGAGGTGCTCGGCCCGGACTACGCCGACAAACCGCCGACGGAGCTCGGCCGCGCGTTCCGCGAGTACGTGACGCGCACCGCCTGGGGCCAGGTCTGGGCGCGCGACGGCCTCGACCGGCGCACGCGTAGTGCGATCACGCTCGCCGTACTCACCGCGCTGCGGTGCGAGGACGAGCTCGGCATGCACATCACCGCGGCCCGGCGCAACGGGCTGACCGACGAGGAGATCGCCGAGGTCCTGCTGCACACGGCGGTCTACGCCGGCGCGCCGGCCGGCAACTCGGCGATGCGGGTGCTCGATTCGATGGGCTCCTGAGATGGCGGCCGAGGTCGAGCGCGGGCCCGACTTCGTGCAGTCGCTCGAGCGCGGGCTGGCGGTGATCCGCGCGTTCAACGCCGAACGGCCGTCGTTGACGCTGAGCGAGGTCGCCGTGGCCACCGGGGTCACCCGCGCCGCCGCCCGCCGGTTCCTCATCACGCTCATGAGCCTCGGGTACGTGCGCAGCGACGGTCGCCAGTTCTCCCTCCGGCCACGGGTGCTCGACCTCGGCTACGCGTACTTGTCGAGCCTGTCCCTGCCCGAGGTGGCCGAGCCGCACCTGGAGGCGCTGGTCGCGGAGGTCAACGAGTCGTCGTCGGTGTCCGTGCTCGACGGCGACGACATCGTCTACGTCGCCCGCGTGCCGGTGTCGCGGATCATGACGGTCGCGATCAGCGTGGGGACGCGCTTCCCCGCGTACGCGACGTCGATGGGCCGTGTGCTGCTGGCCGGCCTGCCCGACGACGAACTCGACGACTATCTGGCCAAGGTGCAGCTTTCCCAGCTCACCGGGCGGACCGTGACCAGCCGGTCCAGCCTGCGCGCGGAGATTCTCCGGGTACGGGCCCAGGGCTGGGCCCTCGTCGATCGGGAACTCGAGGATGGGCTCCGCGCGGTCGCCGCGCCGATCCGGGATCGCAACGGCCGGACGATCGCCGCCGTCAACGTCTCCGTCGCCGCGTCGCGCATGCCGCTCGACGCGATGCGCCGTACGGTCGTGCCGCCGCTGGTCGCGACCGCCGCCCGGATCGAGGCCGACCAGCCTCGCTAGGTCAGACGATCTTGACCGGGCTGGAGCGGCCGATCTCCGGGACGATCGGTGGCACGTTCTCGTAGTTCTTGACGACCGCGTGCAGCACGAAGATGTACACGTCGCCCGGCACCAGCCCGGTCACCGTGGCGGTGATCATCATGCACTTGCCGGGGTTGGGCACGTCCAGCCACTTCCAGGGCGGCTGGAGGCCGTACACCAGCGCCTGCGACACGGCCGCCAGCTTGTAGCCCTGCAGCGCCGGATCACCGACCTCCACCCATGTCACCTTGGCGACGCCGCCACCGCTGGCGGCCACGGACAGGCCGTTGCGCGCCCCTTCCCGTAGCCGCCCCTGGCAGAAGGTCGGGATCGGGCTCGGGTAGTAGTTGGGGGTCGCCATGCCCGTAGGCAGGCTCGGCAACGCCGCGAGCGGGGTCCGGATCGGCGAGGCGCCCGGGTTGACGCCCGCGGACGGGCTGGGGACCTGGCCGGCCTGGTAGTCGGTGTTCTCCGGCAACTGCACCTTCTTGCCGTCGGCGCCGCTGCCACTCGACGAGCCGCTGGAGCCGGACGAGCCGCCGAGGCCCAGCACCGAACAGCCGCCGACGCCGGCAACGACCGCGGCGAGCACTGCGAGTACGGCCGCCCGCCGGGCCCGCCCGATCCCCCTCACACCGTTGCAGATCGGCCGAGCGACCGTGGATCTGAGCCCGGACGCCAAGCGACCCGGGCGACGGGCCCGGGTCGCGACGACAAGGAATGGACGATTTCTACGACGATCAGGTCACCGGGACAGTGTGCGCCGTCCCATCGAGCGCCACAGGTCGTTGCTCGGCCGCATCTGCTCAGTCAGCTCGCGCTCCCACGCGTTTTCGATTCCCACGCCCGCCTCGGCGCACGCGCGCCGAGCGATCTCGGTGTCCCCGGCCATCTGGTCGCCCCAGACACCGTCCTCACCAACCAGCACGATTCGCGCACCGCGCCGGCCGACGTATTCGATGACAGCCTTCGCGCCGCCGTGGCCGCCGGCAAACGACCGGAGGTCGTTGACAAGGCTGCTCGGGACCGGGCGGCTCAGGGTCATCGTTGTAGCGGAACCATCTGCCATGAGGGAAACCATAGGGGCACCCAGAAGCCCGCGCGGGTGAACTGCTGGAGAGATGTGACGTGCCTTACGATTTGTTTCAGCGGCTCTCATGGTACTTGTGTCCATATTTGTCGCGTCGAATCCGACTATTTGCTGCGACCAATATCGGCGCTGAGCGACGTCAATCTCACTGTTCGTACTGTGCCAGATTGTTCCGGCGATTCCCGCTCGAAACGCCCAGAGAACGCAAGGCGTGAGCGGCATTCACATACCCGCCGACCAGGGCTTTTCCCGGACGAACGCTATTGGATCAGCGCGTCGACGGCGATAGCGAGGAATAGCAGTGTGAGATACGTGATGGACCAGTGGAAGAGCCGCATAGGCTTGACCGGCTCACCCCGGCGGGCCCGACCGTCCAGCCGGTGCGCCTCGATCAGCAGCAGCGCGCCGACCACGATCGCGACCGCGCCGTAGAGCGGGGTCATGCCCATCGGCCACAGCGCGAGGGACGCCAGCACGGTCAGCCAGCTGTAGAGGACGGTCTCGAAGCCGACCCGCCGCATGCTCGCCACGACCGGCAGCATCGGGATGCCGGCCCGCGCGTAGTCGTCCTTGAACTTGATGGCCAGGGCGTAGAAGTGCGGCGGCTGCCAGAGGAACACCACCGCGAAGAGCACCCACGCCGGCCCGGACAGCCCGCCGGTAACCGCCGCCCAGCCGATCAGCACCGGGGCCGCCCCGCACGCTCCGCCCCAGACGGTGTTGGCCGGTGTCGTGCGCTTGAGCCACAGCGTGTAGACGAGGTCGTAGTACGCGATCGCGCCGACGGTCAGTGCCGCCGCGAGCAGGTTGGTGAACGCCACCATGAGCACCGTCGACACGGCCGCGAGCGTGAGCCCGAACACCAGTGCGGCGCGGGGCGACACAACGTGCGCCGGCAGCGGGCGGCGCGAGGTGCGCCGCATGACCTGGTCGATGTCGCGGTCGATGTAGCAGTTGAGCGCGTTGGCGGCCCCCGCGGCGAGCGCGCCGCCGACCAGCACGACCGCCATCAGCCAGAGCGCGGGCAGGCCGTGGGCGGCCAGCAGCATGGTCGGCACGGTTGTGACGAGCAGCAGTTCGACGATGCGGGGCTTGGTCAACGCGACATACGCACCGAGCACGGCCCCGAATCCGGCCTTCTCGGCGCGCCGCGCTCGAGCGAGCGCGCCCGGTGACACCGGCAGGATCGCCTGCTCGGACACCACCCGGTCGCCGGCCGCGGTGCCGGAGCCTGCGGAGGCACCGCTTGGCCGCGCTCCTGGCATCGCCGCGAGCTGCGTCACGCTGGGTTGCCACCTTCCGGCCGATCCGCCGCCGGGGCCGGCGGGCCATCGCATCCTATGACAGGCGACCTTGGCCGCTCCGCGCACCCCGGCAAACCGGTCGCTGGTTTAATCGCCTTGGTGACGCTCCGATGACCAACGCTGATCGACTACCGTGTCAACAGGCACTGTCGCCGATGTCCGGAAGATGGTCGACTGCGCGTGGAGTCGCCCAATGGTGGGTAGGGTCGAGGTGTTACTCAAAGCCTCTCCGCCCGCGCGACCCGCGCCGTCGGCGTGGCCCCCGCCCCGATCCCTCCCGATTCCCACACTGGCAGCAGGTCAACAACCGTCCGACAAGGGAGCAGCGCCGCCGTGACCGCAGATCTGGCTAGAGGTTCCAAGCTTTCCTGGTCCGAGCTCGACTCGAAGGCGGTCGACACGGTCCGGGTGCTCGCCATGGACGCCGTGGAGAAGTCCGGCAACGGGCACCCCGGCACCGCGATGAGCCTGGCACCGGCCGCCTACGTGCTGTTCCAACACGTCCTGCGCCACGACCCCACCGACCCGCACTGGATCGGCCGCGACCGCTTCGTGCTGTCCTGCGGGCACAGCAGCCTGACGCTCTACATCCAGCTGTACCTGTCCGGCTACGGGCTGACGCTCGACGACCTCGAGCGCCCTGCGCCAGTGGGGCTCGCTCACCCCGGGCCACCCGGAGCACGGGCACACGGCCGGCGTCGAGACCACCACCGGCCCGCTCGGCCAGGGCCTCGGCAACGCGGTCGGGATGGCCATGGCGGCCCGGCGCGAGCGCGGCCTGTTCGACCCCGAGCCGCCGCCCGGCGAGAGCCCGTTCGACCACCACGTCTACGCGATCTGCTCCGACGGGGACATCGAAGAGGGCATCAGCCACGAGGTGAGCGCGCTCGCCGGCCACCAGCAGCTGGGCAACCTGCTCGTGATCTACGACGACAACGAGATCTCGATCGAGGACGACACCAACATCGCCAAGACCGAGGACATCGCCGGCCCGCTACGAGGCCTACGGCTGGCACGTCCAGGACGTCGACTGGCGCGGTGGGCACGAGCCGGCGAGAAGCAGTACCACGAGGACGTCCGAGGCGCTGTACGCGGCGATCCGAGGCGGCCAAGGCGGAGACCGACAGGCCGTCGTTCATCGCGCTGCGCACGATCATCGGCTGGCCGGCGCCCAACAAGCAGAACACCGGCAAGATCCACGGCTCGGCGCTGGGCGCGGACGAGGTCGCCGCGACCAAGAAGGTCCTCGGCTTCGACCCGGACAAGACCTTCGACGTCGCGCCCGAGGTGCTCGAGCACGCCCGCAAGGTCGTCGAGCGCGGGCGCGCAGCTGCACGCCGAGTGGAACGAGCGGTTCGACGCGTGGCGCGCGGCCAACCCGGAGCGCGCCGCACTGTTCGACCGGCTGGCCGACGCGCGAGCTGCCGGCCGGCTGGGCCGACGGCGCTGCCCGCAGTTCCCGGCCGACCCCAAGGGCATGGCCACCCGCAAGGCGTCCGGCGACGTGCTCAACGCGCTCGCGCCCGGTGCTGCCGGAGCTGTGGGGCGGCTCGGCCGACCTGGCCGAGAGCAACAACACCACGATGGAGGGCGAGCCGTCGTTCGTCCCGCCGGAGCACGCCACCAAGGCGTTCCCCGGCGACTGGTACGGCCGCACGCTGCACTTCGGCATCCGCGAGCACGGCATGGGCTCGATCCTCAACGGCATCGTGCTGCACGGCGCGCACCCGCGCCGTACGGCGGCACGTTCCTGGTCTTCAGCGACTACATGCGCCCGGCGGTCCGGCTCGCCGCGCTGATGAAGCTGCCGGTCATCTACGTCTGGACGCACGACTCGATCGGCCTCGGCGAGGACGGGCCGACGCACCAGCCGATCGAGCACCTGTCCGCGCTGCGGGCGATCCCCGGCCTCGACGTCGTGCGCCCGGGCGACGCCAACGAGACCGCGTGGGCCTGGCGGCGGCGCCTCGAGCACACCGACCGGCCGACCGCGCTGTGCCTGACCCGGCAGAACCTGCCGACGCTCGACCGCGACGAGTTCGCCAGCGCCGAGGGCGTCGCCAAGGGCGGCTACATCCTCGCGGACGCCTCCAACGGCGCAGCCCGAGGTCATCCTCATCGGCACCGGCTCCGAGGTGCAGCTGTGCGTCGACCGCGCAGCGAGCGCCTCGAGGCGGACGGCACCCCGCACGCGGGTCGTGTCGATGCCGTGCCGGGAGTGGTTCGACGCGCAGGACGAGGCCTACCGGCAGCAGGTGCTGCCGACCGGCGGTCAAGGCGCGGGTGAGCGTCGAGGCCGGCATCGCGATGTCGCTGGCGCGACCTCGTCGGCGATGCCGGCGAATGCGTCAGCATCGAGCACTACGGGGCGAGCGCGCCGTACCAGGTGCTGTTCGAGCAGTTCGGCTTCACCGCCGACCACGTGGTCGCGGCGGCGCACGCCTCGCTCGCCAAGGTCGGCGCCATCACGGGATCCACGACCGGCAACTGAGAAGAAACTGAAGGTGAATGCGATGACCGACAGGCTCGCCGAGCTCGTCCGCCGCGGGCGTGGCGGTCTGGCTCGACGACCTCTCCCGGGAGCGGCTGTCCACCGGCAACCTCGACAAGCTGCGCCGCGAGCAGCACGTCGTCGGCGTGACCAGCAACCCGACCATCTTCGCCAAGGCGATCTCCGACGGCCGACGACTACGCCGAGCAGATCAAGGACCTGGCCCTGCGCGAGGTCGACGGTCGAGGAGGCGTCCGCGGCATGATCACCACGTACGACGTGCGGTGGGCGTGCGACGTGATGCGCCCCGCGTACGACGCGTCGCGACGGCGTCGACGGCCGCGTCTCCATCGAGGTCGACCCGCGCCTCGCCGCCGACACCGACCGGACCGATCGCCGAGGCCAAGCGCTGTGGTGGCTGGTCGACCGGGAGAACCTGTACATCAAGATCCCGGCGACCGCGGCCGGCATCCCGGCGATCACCGCCACGCTCGCCGAGGGCATCAGCGTCAACGTCACGCTGATCTTCTCGCTGCGAGCGCTACGAGGAGGTCATGGACGCGTTCCTGGCCGGCCTGGAGCAGGCCAAGGCGAACGGCCACGACCTGTCGAAGATCGGGCTCGGTCGCGTCGTTCTTCGTGTCCCGCGTCGACACCGAGGTCGACAAGCGCCTCGACAAGATCGGCACGCCGGAGGCGCAGGCGCTGCACGGCAAGGCCGCGATCGCCAACGCCCAGCTGGCCTACCAGCTGTACGAGAAGGTCTTCGCCGGCGACCGCTGGCAGGCCCTGGCCGACGCCGGCGCGCACCCGCAGCGCCCGCTGTGGGCGTCCACGTCGACCAAGAACCCGGCCTACCGCGACGTCATGTACGTCGAGGAGCTGGTCGCGCCGGGCGTGGTCAACACGATGCCGGAGGCGACCATCCACGCGTTCGCCGACCACGGCGAGATGCGGCCGGACACGATCACCGGCGCGTACGCCGCCGCGCAGCAGGTGCTCGACGACCTGGCCGCGCTCGGCATCGACTACGACGACGTGGTCGACAGTCCTCGAGCGCGAGGGCGTGGAGAAGTTCGCGGCCAGCTGGAAGGAGCTGCTCGAGAGCGTCGAGCAGGCGCTCAAGGCGGCCGGCTCGCTGATCGTCGGCGAATCCTGAGCGACGGTTCGACGGTCGCTGACGCGGCGGTCGACCGGCCACGATCGCAACGCGTCACCGATGACCCGACCCGCAGTCCGAGTCTGACGCCAGGCGGACGACGTGAGATGACCAATCCGCTGCGGGATCCGCAGGATCGGCGGCTGCCGCGGATCCCGGAGCCGTGCGCCCTCGTCATCTTCGGCGTCACCGGCGACCTGGCCCGCAAGAAGCTGATCCCGGCCGATCTACGACCTGGCCAACCGCGGCCTGCTGCCGCCGAGCTTCGTGGTCGCTCGGCTTCGCCCGCCGCGACTGGGGCGACGACGACTTCGAGGCGCTGGCCAAGGAGGCCGCGCAGGAGCACGCCCGTACCCCGTGGCGCGACGAGGTCTGGGCGCGGCTGGCCGGCAACATCAAGTTCGTCGGCGGCTCGTTCGACGACGACAACGCGTTCGACGAGCTGGCGGCAGACGCTCGACGAGCTGCGCGACACGCACCGGCATCCACGGCAACGCGGCGTTCTACCTGTCGATCCCGCCGGCCGCGTTCCCGGTCGTGCTCAAGCAGCTCGCGCGCACCGGCATGGCCGACAACGAGAAGTCCGGCGGCTGGCGCCGGGTGGTCGTGGAGAAGCCGTTCGGCCAC
Organism: uncultured Actinomycetota bacterium; assembly: GCA_963816625.1. Classification (GTDB taxonomy): domain Bacteria; phylum Actinomycetota; class Actinomycetes; order Mycobacteriales; family Micromonosporaceae; genus Dactylosporangium. The sequence goes on from CAWFLC010000002.1 coordinate 100,142, forward strand.
GACCTGCGAGTCGGCCAAGCAGCTCAACTCGCTGGTCGACGACGTGTTCACCGCCGCAGGACGTGTTCCGCATCGACCACTACCTGGGCAAGGAGACGGTCCAGAACATCCTGGCGCTGCGCTTCGCCAACACGCTGTTCGAGCCGGTGTGGAACTCGAACTACGTCGACTCGGTGCAGATCACGATGGCCGAGGACGTCGGCATCGGCACCCGCGCCGGCTTCTACGACACCGCCGGCACCGCCCGCGACGTGCTGCAGAACCACCTGCTGCAGCTGCTCGCGCATGGTCGCGATGGAGGAGCCGACGAGCTTCGAGGCGGACGAGATCCGCGCCGAGAAGCTCAAGGTGCTCAAGCGCGATCACGCTGCCGGAGGACGTCGCGCAAGGACACCGTCCGCGGGCAGTACCTGCCCGGCTGGGTGGCCGGCGAGCGCGCCGTCGGGATACCTGCGAAGAGAAGGACGTCCCGCCGGACTCGACGACGGAGACCTACGTCGCGGTCGCGCCTCGGCATCCAGAACCGGCGCTGGGCCGCGCGTGCCGTTCTACATCCGGGCCGGCAAGCGGCATGCCCCGCCGGGTCACCGAGATCGCGGTCATGTTCAAGCGCGCACCGCACCTGCCGTTCCACCCGGCCGACGTCGAGATCGCTCGGCAACAACCAGCTGGTCGTCCGGGTCCAGCCGGACGAGGGCGTGACGCTGAAGTTCGGCTCCAAGGTGCCCGGCACCACGATGGAGGTGCGCGACATCGCGATGGACTTCCAGTACGGCGAGGCGTTCACCGACTCGTCGCCCGGAGGCGTACGAGCGGCTGATCCTCGACGTGCTGGTCGGCGACCGGACGCTGTTCCCGGACGCGGCCGAGGTCGAGGCGAGCTGGCGCGTCGTCGACCCGCTCGAGGAGGCCTGGGACGGCACCACGCCGGAGCCGTACCGGGCCGGCGAATGGGGCCCGCGCGCCGCCGACGAGATGCTCGCCCGCGACGGCCGCCACTGGCGGCGGGCGTGACCCAGGCCACGGCCGCAGGCAAGGAGATGATCGATGATCGGCTTGTGGGACACCACCGGCAACGAGGTCGTCAAGGCGCTCGCCGCGGAGCGCCGCAGCGCCGGCGGCGTGGCCAGCGGCCTGGCCCTCACCCTGGTCGCCGTCGTCGACGAGCGGCAGGTCCGCGAGGCCGAGGCGGCCGCCACCATCGCCGCGTCGGCGCACCCGTGCCGCCTGCTGATCGTGGTCCGCGCCGACGTCAGCCCAGCCGAGCGGACCCGGCTCGACGCGGAGATCGTCGTCGGTGGCCGGCTCGGCCCGTGCGAGGCGGTCGTGCTGCGGATGCACGGCCGGCTGGCGCTGCACGCCGAGTCGGTCGTGCATGCCGCTGCTCGCCCCGGACGTACCGGTGGTGACCTGGTGGCACAGCGAGCCGCCGGAGCGCATCGCCTACGACCCGCTCGGCGTCGTCGCCGACCGCCGGATCACCGACGCGGCGCAGGACGTCCGACCCGGTGGCCGCGCTGCACGCCCGGGCCGAGGACTACGCGCCCGGCGACACCGACCTGGCCTGGACGCCGGATCACCCCGTGGCGCACGCTGGTGGCCGGCGCGTTCGACACCGGCCTCGGCAAGGTCACCGCGGCGAACGATCACCGTGGCGCCCGGACGCCGACCCGACGCGCGGCGCTGATGCGGCGGCTGGCTGCGAGCCGCGGCTCGGCATCGACGCCGACGCTCGAGAAGGCGCACGAGTCGAACCGCTCATGCGAGGCGGTGTCCTGTCGCTGCGAGGACGGCGACACGTCGCGCTGACCGCGCGACATCGACAACGGCACCGCGCTGCTGCGCCGCACCGGCCAGCTCGACCGAGACGCTGCCGCTGCCGCGCCGCCCGCTCGGCGAGGAGCTGGCCGAGGAGTTGCGCCGGCTCGACGCCGACCAGATCTACTCGGCGGCCGCTCGGTGCGGCTGACCGGCCTGACCGGGACCTGGCAACGACCCGGCGCCGACGCCCGGGTGCACGTCTGGAAGGATCCGGCACTGGCGCGAGCAGCGCCGAGCGCCGCGCACGCTTAGGAGTCCGTCATGTCGCAGGCGAGCGTGATCGTCCACGCCGACGTCGAACGGTCGCTCGCCCGACATCGCGTCGCGGCTCGCCTGATCGTGCGGTTGACCGACGCCCAGGCCGGCCGCGGCTCGGCCGTCGGTCGTGCTGACCGGCGGCCGGATCGCCGAGAAGATCTACGCCGCGGTGCGCGACAGCCCGGCCCGGGACGCCGTCGACTGGTCCCGGGTCGACCTGTGGTGGGGCGACGAGCGGTTCCTGCCGAGCGGCGACCCGGAGCGCAACGAGACCCAGGCCCGCGAGACGCTCCTCGACGCGCTGCCGCTCGATCCCGCGCGCGTCCACCCGATGCCGCGCGTCGGACGGGCCGGACGGCGCCGACCCGGAGGCGGCGGCGATCCGGTACGCCGAGGCACTGGCCGCGGCGGCCAAGCCGGGCACGGCCACGCTGCCGCACTTCGACGTCGTCCTGCTCGGGATCGGCGAGGACGGCCACGTCGCCTCGGTGTTCCCCGAGCACCCGAGCGCCTACGAGACGCGACCGGTCGCCGGCGGTCCGCGACAGCCCGAAGCCGCCGCCGATCCGGATCACGCTGACCCTGCCGACGCTCAACACCGCCGACGAGGTGTGGCTCATCGCGGCCGGGCCGGAGAAGGCCAGACGCGGTCGGGATGGCGCTGGCCGGGGCCGGACCGGTCCAGATACCGGCCGCCGGGGTGCACGGCGTGGACAACACGCTGTGGCTGCTCGACCGGGCGGCGGCGCACGAGTTGCCCCCGCGTTTCCGCAGTCTCCGCACGCTGACGCGGCCGCCCGGTCGGTCCTAGGGCCTAGCCGCGGCGTTGGCGGAGGCGGGCGAGCGCTTCGGCGAGGATCGCCTCACCGTCGGCGTCGGAGCGCCGCTCCTTCACGTAGGCCAGATGGGTCTTGTAGGGCTCGGCCCTGTGGTGGCGCCGGCGGGGCCTCCTCGTCCCGCCCGGCCGGGAGGCCGCAGCGCGGGCAGTCCCACATCTGCGGCGGCTGCACGTCGGCGGCGAACGACGGCTGGGTCATGTGCCCGTTGGCGCACCAGTAGGTCACCTGCTTGTCGGGGTGCCGGCTCACCACGCTCGCTCCAGCGAATCGGGCCGGAGCCCACACGGCTGCCTCGGATGGCATTGCCACTCACCACTGCTGGTTGCTCCTGTCGACTGGGGGATAAGTCGTCTGACAGTGCAGGAGACCGGGCCGGAGAAACTCAATGCGGCCCAGGTCGGACCGCATGAGTCTAGGACGATGAACGTGTTCAGGCACTAACCGTTCTGCACAATTTTCAGCCAGAGCCCAAGGCCGACGATGCAGGCGAACCAGATAATGCCCACCAAAATGGTGTAACGGTCCAGATTCTTCTCGGCGACCGACGAGCCGGCGAGGCTCGACGAAACACCGCCACCGAACATGCTCGACAGGCCGCCGCCCTTGCCACGGTGCAGCAATACGAGCATGGTCAAGATGATGCTCGTCAAGATGAGCAGCACGATCAGCGTGATGGCGAACGCCGTCATGGCGTGCGGGTCCTCTCCGGCGGGTGTGGGCGGTCGGTCCAGAGTAGCCCATTCTTACCTTGGCTTCTGACTCGGGTCCGTCGAGCGCACGACCGTCGCTCCCGCCAGACACCGCTCGTCGCTGCGCTCCTCGCTGCCAGGCTCGCGTCCCCAAGCCCGGGTCGCCACAACTCCGGGGAAGCAGTGCCCAAAGGGACCGCAGGATGCCACAACTCCGGGGAAGCAGTGCCCTCCTGGCCCCGCTGACACCACAACTCCGGGGAAGTAGTGCCCTCAGGGCGCGTGGGAAGCCACAACTTCGGGAAAGGAGTGGCCTCCGGCCTCGGCGCGTCGCGTTCGCCTCGGCTGAGTCGCGTCCCCGGCCGCGATTCCGGCACAGTCACGGGCCGATCGGTCCGCCATGGGCAACGGACTCCCATCACGTGGTACTCGGACGGTGGCGCAGCGGCCACCGTCGATACAGAACCCGAGACGGTGGTCGATCTGCCGACATCGCGCCAGCGTGTCGTGGGGGTGCATCGACCACCGTCATGGCCACGGCATCGACGGTGGCCGCTGCGCACGGCTGCTCCGGCCCCCGCCTCCCGCCGGCTGGGAGTGCAGTCCGCATGTCGAGACGGCGGGCCATCGCTCACGCGAGAATGCGGGCGATTTCCGGCATAACGCCAAGCCGCCACCCCCAAGGCCACAACTTCGGGGAAGTAGTGGCCACCGGGCCCGCTGACGGCACAACTCCGGGGAAGTAGTGGCCACCGGGCCCGCTGACGCCACAACTCCGGGGAAGTAGTGGCCACGCCCGGACGGCACAACTCCGGGGAAGTAGCTGAGGGCCCCCGGACGGCACAACTCCGGGGAAGTAGTGGCCTCAGGCGCCCCCGGACCCGCTGACACCACAACTTCGGGGAAGTAGTGGCCACCGGGCCGGGCTTGTCACCGCGGACCTGGCAGGCGCGGAGCGCCGATGTCTGGCGGGAGCAACGGTCGCGCGCCCGGCGGACCCGAGTCATAAATGGAGAATTTGGTTATTTGCCGAGACCCAGGGCGTTGAGGTCGGGCTGGCCGTACTGCGGGTGGATGAAGCCGCCGCGGATGTTGGTGCCGGCCATCCGCAGGGCCTTGAGGTAGAGGATCGGGATGGTGACCGCCTGGGCTTGGATCTTCTCGTCGAGCTCGCCCCAGAGCCGGTATTGGCGATCTTGGACCGATTCCTCCAGCGCCTGCGAGATCAGGTCGTTGATTTGCGGGTCGTTGAGCAGCGAATAGTCCTGGTTGTTGGTCGCGTTGGCCTTGGTGGGGATGAGCCGGCCGTCGAAGAGCGGCGGGATGACCGCGGAGCCGTTGGCCCAGTCGGCGACCCACCCGGCCCAGAGCGAGGTCGTTGCCGTTGGCCGGGTTGCCGACCTTGTCCAAGTACGTCGCCGGATCGAGCGCGTTGATCTTGAGCTGGATACCGATCTGCTGGTACGTCTCGATGACGGTCGCGATGAGCCGGCGCACATCCTTCAAGTCCGGGATCGCGATCGTGATCGTCGCCGGGCACGGCTTGCCGGAGGTACGCGCGTTCTCCATCAGCTTGAGTGCCACGTCGGGCTTGCCCTCGATGTTGGCGGCGCTGTCATACAGGTCGAAGTCCTTGTGGGCCTTCAGCGACGGCGAGATCATCGTCGTCGCGAAGTCGCCGAAGACCGCGCCGCCGAGCGCGGAGCGGAACTTGCGCTTGTCGAAGGCGTAGATGAGCGCCTTGCGGCAGTCCGGGTTGGTGATCCTCTTCGTGTTGATCGCCAGGTACCGGATGTTGCTGTACGAGCCCTGGATCGCCCGCGCGGACAGGTCGGGGTCGTTGATGACCTGCTGGACGAAGTTCGGCGCGATGTTCTTGTCCAGGTCGACCGTGTCGGCCCACTCGCCGTCGCTCTCGATGAGGTTGGAGGTGACGGTCGGCAGGTCCTCGTTCGACGAGATCACGATCTTGTCCGGGTACGCCTTGCGGACCTGGTCGGTGCGCCGGTCCCAGTACTGGTTGCGGACGAACGTGATCTGCTTGTCGGTGACCTGGTCGAACTTGTACGGCCCGCTGGAGAACGGCCGCTTGTCGTAGGCGGTCTTGGTGTCCTGCTTGGCCGGCACCGGCGCGAAGACCGACATGGCGACGGTGTAGCCGAAGTCACCGATCGGCTTGGACAGCGTGAACCGGATGTTGCGCTGGTCGACGCACTGTACGGAGGCCAGGCCCTTGCCGTTGTTGTTGCCGCCGACGAACGGGCCCTCGTAGTCGTCGGTGCCGGCCAGGTAGGTCTTCGCGTAGATCTGCGACACCGAGAGCAGGCTGGAGAAGCTGCGCTCCACCCCGTACTTGACGTCGGCGCAGGTGAGCGGGGAGCCGTCCTCCCAGCGCAGGTCGTCCTTGAGCTTGAAGTCCCAGGTCTTGTTGTTGTCGCTGGGCCGGCCGGTGTCGGTGGCGAGGTCGCCGACGATCTCGCTGGCGGCCGTGCCCGGCTCGGAGCGGAACGTGGTCAGCGTACGGGTGGTCAGCCGGCTGACGTTGGCCTCGGTCGCGCTGGCGATGCGCTGCGGGTCGAGGTGGGTGGGCAGAGCACTGGCGACAACACGTAGCGTGCCGCCGGACTTGGGCGGCTGCGGTCCGTTGGACGCGTCGGCGGTGTTGCACGCCGCCGTGGCGAGGACCAGAAGTCCCGACAACAGCCCGAGCGACGCACGCCTGTGGTGGATGGCCTTGCTCACGACCGGACACTGTAGGCCGCGCCAGAGCGCGAGGAAAATTCCGAACTTACCGCTCCATACACGGTTACTCTGCGCATGCGAAAAGGGGCGCCGCTCCAAGAGCCGGCACCCCTTCGCGGAGCTGCTATTTGCCCAGTCGGCAGATGCGACGAACTCGTCGGCGTCCAGGCTGGCGCCGCCGACCAGGGCGCCGTCGATGTCCGGCTCGGCCATGATCGTCGGCGATGTTGCCGACGCTTGACCGAGCCGCCGTAGAGGATGCGTACCGCGGTCGGCGGTGTCGCTGGTCGTAGCGTCTCGGCCAGCCGGGCCCGGATCGCGCCGATGACCTCCTGCGCGTCCTCCGGCGTCGCGGTCTTGCCGGTGCCGATCGCCCAGACCGGCTCGTACGCGATCACGATCGTCGCGGACCTGCTCGGCCTTGAGCCCGTCGAGCGCGGCGTCGAGCTGGGCGATGCAGTGCGGCACGTGCTCGCCGGCCTCGCGGACCTCCAGGCCCTCGCCGACGCACAGGATCGGCGTGATCTCGTTGCGCGAGCGCCGCCTTGACCTTCGCGTTGACCAGCGCGTCGTCCTCGTCGTGGTACTGCGCGGCGCTCGGAGTGCCCGACGACCACGTACTGGCAGCCGAGCTTGGCGAGCATCGCGCCGGAGATGTCGCCGGTGTAGGCGCCCGAGTCGTACGGCGAGAGGTCCTGCGCGCCGTAGCCGATCAGCAGCTTGTCGCCGTCGATCAGCGTCTGCACGCTGCGGATGTCGATGAACGGCGGCAGCACGCACCGACCTCGACGTCGGTCGAGCTGCTTCTCGGTCAGGCTGAACGCGAGCTTCTGGACCAGCGCGATGGCCTCGAGGTGGTTGAGGTTCATCTTCCAGTTGCCGGCCATCAGCGGCCGGCGGCCGCTTCAGCGGCGGCCGTCGTCGCGGCTCTGCCACGCTCAGTCCTCCAGCGCGGCGAACGCCGGGCAGCGTCTTGCCCTCGAGGTATTCCAGCGACGCGCCGCCACCGGTGGAGATGTGGCCGAACGCGTCCTCGTCGAGGCCGAGCGCGCGCACCGCCGCGGCCGAGTCGCCGCCGCCGACGACGCGTGAAGCCGTCGACCTTGGTGATCGCCTCGGCCACGCCCCGGGTACCGGCCGCGAACGGCGCCATCTCGAACACGCCCATCGGGCCGTTCCAGAACACCGTCTTCGCGCCGGCGAGGGCCGTCGGCGAACGCGGCCACGCTGTCCGGGCCGATGTCCAGCCCGAGCCAGTCGGCCGGGATCGCGTCGGCCGGCGACCGTCGTCGTACGCGGCGTCGGCCGCGAACTCGTCCGCCACCACGATGTCGGTCGGCAGCACGATCTTGCCGCCGGCCCGCGTCGAGCAGGTCGCGCGCAGGTGTCGACCATGTCGTCCTCGAGCAGCGACTTGCCGACCTCGTGGCCCTGCGCCTTGAGGAACGTGAAGCACATGCCGCCGCCGATGAGCAGCTTGTCGACCTTCGGCAGCAGCGCCTCGATGACGGCGAGCTTGTCGGAGACCTTCGAGCCGCCGAGCACGACGACGTAGGGCCGCTCCGGGCTCGCCGGTCAGCCGGCTCAGCACGTCGAGTTCCTTGCGCGACCAGCCGGCCGGCGTAGTGCGGCAGCAGCGCCGCCACGTCGTAGACGCTGGCGTGCTTGCGGTGCACCGCGCCGAAGGCGTCGTCGACGTACGCGTCGCCGAACGCCGCGAGCTGCGCGCGCGAACGCGCCCCGCTCGGCCGTCGTCCTTGCTGGTCTCGCCCGCGTTGAACCGCAGGTTCTCCAGCAGCGCCACGTCGCCGTCGGCCAGCCCGGCCACGGCGGCCTGGCGCGAGTCGCCGACCGTGTCGGTGGCGAACGCGACGTCGGCGCCGAGCAGCTCGCCCAGCCGGGCGGCGACCGGCGCGAGGACGTACTTCGGGTCCGGCGCGCCCTTCGGCCGGCCGAGGTGCGAGCAGACGATGACGCGCGCGCCGGCGTCGCGCAGCGCCGCGATCGTCGGCAGCACGGCGCGGATGCGGCCGTCGTCGGTGATCGTCGTCGTCCGTCGCTCGTCGAGCGGGACGTTCAGGTCGGCGCGCACCAGCACGCGCCGACCCGTCGACGCCCTCGGCGAGCAGGTCGTCGAGCGTCTTCACAGCGAGGCACCGACCAGCTTGGACGAGGTCGACGAGGCGGTTCGAGTAGCCCCACTCGTTGTCGTACCAGCCGACGACCTTGACCTGGTTGCCGATCGACCTTGGTCAGGCCCGAGTCGAAGATGCACGACGCCGGGTCGGTGACGATGTCGGTCGACACGATCGGGTCCTCGGTGTAGGTCAGGATGCCCTTCAGCGGACCGTCGGCGGCCGCCTTCATCGCGGCGTTGACCTCGTCGACCGAGGTCTCCCGGGCCGACGGTGAACGGTCAGGTCGGTGGCCGAGCCGGTCGGCACCGGCACCCGCAGCGCGTAGCCGTCGAGCTTGCCCTTGAGCTCCGGCAGCACCAGGCCGATCGCCTTGGCGGCACCGGTCGAGGTCGGCACGATGTTCAGCGCGGCGGCGCGGGCGCGACGCAGGTCCTTGTGCGGGCCGTCCTGCAGGTTCTGGTCCTGCGTGTACGCGTGGATCGTGGTCATCAGGCCGCGCTCGATGCCGAACGTGTCGTTGAGCACCTTCGCCATCGGCGCGAGGCAGTTGGTCGTGCACGACGCGTTCGAGATGATCGTGTGCTTGGCCGGGTCGTACTTGTCGTCGTTGACGCCCATCACGATGGTGATGTCCTCGTTCTTCGCCGGCGCCGAGATGATGACCTTCTTGGCGCCGCCGTCGACGTGGCCGCTTGGCCTTGGTCGCGTCGGTGAAGAAGCCGGTCGACTCGATCACGACGTCCGCGCCGAGGTCGCCCCAGGGCAGCTTGGCCGGGTCGCGCTCGGCGAACGCCTTGAAGGTGTTGCCGCCGACGATGATCTCGTCGCTCGGTGACCTTGACCTCGTGGCCGAGGCGGCCGAGGACGCTGTCGTACTTGAGCAGGTGCGCCGAGCGTCGTCGTTGTCGGTCGAGGTCGTTGACGCCGACCAGCTCGATGTCGGCGCCGGAGGCGAGCAGCGGCCCGGAAGAAGTTACGGCCGATCCGGCCGAAGCCGTTGATACCAACCCGGATGGTCACAGGTTCCATCTCCTTGGCACGCAGTGTGGGCGGGAACGATGATGCCGGCCACCCACAGTTTGGTCATGGTCGGCCGTCCCGCGCGAATCGCCGCCAATGGTGGCGGCTCGGGCCCGCTCGCGCAGCGACACGCTGGGCGAGGGACGACTGGTGCCGGCCTCGTCGCCGAACACGTAGACCTTATCCGTTTCGAATGATCAACGAACAACCGGCCGCGTGCGTCCGCCGCGCAGCCGCACGGCGGCAGTCGGACCGCGCACGGCCGGACGGTCGCGCGGGTCATGATCCACCAGGGCGGACGATTGCGCGTCGCTGCGGCGACGCGGATCGTCCGCCGCAGTGGATCATGACGCGCGGACGCGGCTGTCGCCCAGTCGCGAGCGGGCCGGACGCCGGCCGTAGCGGTCAGCCGACCATCATCTCCGGGGTGACCGCCGCCTCGGTGTCCGGAATGCCCAGGTCGCGGGCGCGCTTGTCGGCCAGCGCGAGCAGCCGGCGGATCCGCCCGGCGATCGCGTCCTTGGTCAGCGGCGGGTCGGCCAGCGCGCCCAGCTCCTCCAGCGACGCCTGGCGGTGCTCCAGCCGCAGATGGCCGGCGCTGGTCAGGTGCTTCGGCGCGTCGTCGGCGAGGATGTCCAGCGCCCGGGTCACCCGGGCGGCCGCGGCGACCGCGGCCCGGGCCGAGCGGCGCAGGTTGGCGTCGTCGAAGTTGGCCAGCCGGTTGGCGGTCGCGCGCACCTCGCGCCGTACCCGCCGCTCCTCCCAGGCCAGCACGCTGGCGTGCGCGCCGATCCGGGTCAGCAGCGTGGGCGATCGCGTCGCCGTCCTTGACCACGACCCGGTCGACGCCGCGCACCTCGCGGGCCTTGGCCGCGATGCCGATCCGGCGGGCCGCGCCGACCAGCGCGCAGCGCCGACTCCGGGCCGGGGCAGGTGATCTCCAGCGCGCAGGAGCGGCCGGGCTCGGTCAGCGAGCCGTGCGCCATGAACGCGCCCCGCCAGGCGGCCACCGTGCAGCACACGTTGGCCGAGACGACGTGCGGCGGCAGGCCGCGCACCGGGCGGCCGCGGACGTCGAGCAGGCCGGTCTGCCGGGCCAGCGCCTCGCCGTCCTTGACGATGCGGACGATGTAGTGGCTGCCCTTGCGCAGGCCGCCGGAGGCGAGGACGTGGATCTCGCTCGGGTAGCCGTAGACCTCGGCGATCTCCCGGCGCAGCCGGCGGGCGACCGCGCCGGTGTCGAGCTCGGCCTCGACCACCACCCGGCCGGAGACGATGTGCAGGCCGCCGGCGAAGCGCAGCAGCGCCGCCATCTCGGCGCGGCGGCAGCAGGGTTTGCCACGTCGACCCGGCTCAGCTCGTCCTTGACCGCAGCGGTCATCGCCATCGTGTCGTCACCTCGCGGGGCCGTGTCCAGTCCATCGTTGCCCGCTCGGTCACGGTCGGACGCTTGCCGCTCCGTCGTCGTAGCCGCTCACGCCAGCACCGGCGCCAGCGCCGCCGCCAGCGCCGACGGATCGTGGCGCGGCGTGCCGTCGCCGACCGCCACCGGTGCGAACACGAGTCGCGCCCCCAGCGATTCCGCCGCACGCTGGACGGGCTCGGGGTCGCCTACCGCTTTCCCATCGGCAAGTACTACATCGACTCGCAGGCCCGGAAGGTAACGGGTGCAGCGCCTCGAGATGATCCGGAAGGGACAAGCCCGTGCGTCTCGTTCTCGGCCGCGAGATTCAGGATGACCAGGCGCTCGGCCGGGGTCTGCCGGATCGCGCGCGGCCAGATCCGGCACGAGCAGATGCGGGATGACGCTCGTGTACCAGGAGCCGGGGCCGAAGATCAGCCAGTCCGCCTCGGTGACCGCGGTCGACCGCCTCCGGCACACGCTGGCGGGTCGACCGGCGTCAGCCGTACCGCCTCGACGTGATCCGGGCACACCGCCACCGCGTGCTGGCCGACGACCGTACTGACCGGGCCGTCCGCCCGGTGCGCGGACGTCGGCCTCGATGCTGACCGGCACGCGGGGACATCGGCAGCACCCGACCGCGCGCGCGCGACCATCGCCGCGGCGTGGTCGAGCGCCGCGACCGGGTCGCCGTACATCTCCAGCAGTCCGCACAGCACGAGATTGCCGACCGCATGCCCGGCCAGTCCGTCGTCGGAGTGGCCGATATCCGACACCTCGCGGCCATTTCCGACTCACCGAACAGGCGCGGTCACGCCGGCGAGCCGAACCGGTGCTGGAACAGCTCGGCGGTCGCCGCCGCACGGGCTCGGCCGGCCAGCGCGGCCAGCGCCTGCCGCAGGTCGCCCGGGCGGCAGGATGCCGCGGCGACGCGCGCAGCCGGCCGCTGGACCCGCCGTCGTCGCCGACCGTGACCACCGCGGTGATGTCGAGCGGCACCTCGGCCGCGACGCCGAGCAGCGCGCGCAGCGACGCGGACAGCCCGTGCCCGCCGCCGAACGCGACGACGCGGACGGGGCGGTCCGTGTCGCTCACTCGCGCCCCAGGTCGCGGTGCTGGGCGGCGACGCCGACGCGCATCTCGCGCAGGCGCCGGGCCAGCTCCTCGGCGATCGCGACGCTGCGGTGCTTGCCGCCGGTGCAGCCGACGGCGACGGTCAGGTAGCGCTTGCCCTCCCGCTCGAAGCCGGGCGCGGTCGCGTTGATCAGCCGGGCGTAGGTCTCCACGAACGTCGCCGCGCCCCGCTGATTCGAGCACGTAGCGGCTGACCGCGCTCGTCCTGGCCGGTGAGGTCGCGCAGCTCGGCTCCCAGAACGGGTTGGGCAGGAAGCGCGCGTCCAGCACGAAGTCGGCGTCCGGCGGCAGACCGTACTTGAAGCCGAACGACAGCACGGTCACCCGCAGCTGGCGCGCGTCCTCGCCGCCGAACAGCTCCTCGACGCGGCTGCGCAGCTGGTTGACGTTGAGGTGGCTGGTGTCGATCAGCACGTCGGCCGTGTCGCGCGCCTCGGCGAGCAGCTCGCGCTCGGCCGCGATGCCGTCGGACGAGCCGGCCGTTGCCCTGCAGCGGATGCGAGCGCCGTACGTTCTCGAACCGGCGGATCAGCACCTCGTCGTCGGCGTCGACGAACACCACCCGCGGCGAGAAGCCGCGGTCCCGCAGCGCCGCGACCGCGCCGGTCAGGTCGGTGGAGAACGCCGCGACTGCGCACGTCGAGCACCATCGCGGTGCGCCGGGCGGCGCCGCCGGCCTGCGTACGCCAGCTCGGCCATGTCCAGCATCAGCGCCTGCGGCAGGTTGTCCACCACGTAGTAGCCGACGTTCTCCAGCGCCCGCGCGACGGTGCTGCGACCGCCGCCGGACAGCGCCGGTGACGATCACCAGGTCGGTGTCGGCACGCGCTCGGCTCGCGACGCTCGGCTGATCAGCGGTCGTCGGCCGCATCGGCTACGGCACCGCTCTCACGTCGTACGACTCGGACATAGGCCGATCGGCCCGCGACCATCGGGTCGCGACTCGGCTCACGTTCGCTCCCGCTCGGGCACCGCTCCGCTGACGCTCGCCGGCTGCCAGGTCCCGCGCTCCGAGCGGAACTGCCCAGGCGACGCCGCCGATCCTAGGTCGACGCCGCGTCCTCGGCGTCGGCGTCGTCGGCCCGCCGGCGGTCGCTTCGTCGGCGCGCCGGTCGTTGCGTCGCCGGCGTCGCCGCTCCGGGCACGTCGTCGCCCGCCGGGTGCGGCGCGGCCGGCCGCGGCGCTTCCGGCTCGGCCGGGCCGTTGCATGGCGCCGCGACGATCGCCTCGGCGGTGCGCCGGCCGATGCCGGGCACCGACGCGATCTCCTCGACGGTCGCCGCCGCCAGCCGCTTCAGCGAGCCGAAGCGCCGCAGCAGCGCCTTGCGGCGGATCTCGCCCAGCCCCGGCACGCCGTCCAGCGTCGACGCCGTCATCCGCTTGGACCGCCGCTCCCGGTGGAACGTGATGGCGAACCGGTGCGCCTCGTCGCGTACGCGCTGCAGCAGGTAGAGCGCCTCGGACGTGCGCGGCAGGATGACCGGGAACTCGTCGCCGGGCAGCCACACCTCCTCCAGCCGCTTGGCCAGCCCGCACACCGCGATGTCGTCGATGCCCAGGTCGGCGAGCACCTGCGCGGCCGCGCTGCACCTGCGGTGCGCCGCCGTCGACGACGACGCAACTGCGGCGGGTACGCGAACTTGCGCGGCCGCCCGGTCAGCGGGTCGATGCCCGGGCGTGGCGGTCGGATCCGGCTCGTCGCCCTCGGCCGGTCGCTCGCTCGCCGGCCACCTCGCCCGACTCGGCCGCGTCGAGGTAGCGGGCGAACCGGCGGCGCAGCACCTCGGACATCGCCGCGAGAGTCGTCGGTGTCGCCGCGGACGATGAACCGCCGGTATTCGCTGCTTGCGGGCCAGCCCGTCCTCGAAGACGACCATGCTGGCGACCACGTCGGTGCCCTGGATCTGCGACACGTCGAAGCACTCGATGCGCAGCGGCGCCTGGTCCATGCCGAGCGCCTCGGCGATCTCCTCCAGCGCCTTGCCGCGGGTGGTGAGGTCGGCGGCGCGCTTCAGCTTGTGCTGCGCCAGCGCCTGCTCGGCGTTGCGCGCGACGGTCTCCATCAGGTCTTCTTGTCGCCGCGCTGCGGCACGCGCATCTGGACGCGGCTGCCGCGATGCTCGGACAGCCACTCGGCCAGCGCGTCGGCGTCGGCCGGCAACTCCGGCACGAGCAGCTCCCGCGGGACGTCGGTCTCGCCGTGCTCCGCGCCGTAGACCTGGGTGCAGAAGTGGTGGACCAGGTCGCCGATGGTGAGGTCCTCGGTCTTCTCGACCACCCAGCCGCGCTGGCCGCGGACCCGGCCGCCGCGCACGTGGAAGACCTGCACGGCGGCCTCGAGCGGGTCGTCGGCGAACGCGACCACGTCGGCGTCGGTGCCGTCGCCGAACACCACCGCCTGCTTCTCCATCGCGCGCGCGCAGCGCCGCGAGGTCGTCGCGCAGCCGGGCGGCCCGCTCGAACTCCAGCTCGGCGGAGGCGGCCTGCATCTCCCGCTCGAGCCGGCGCACCATGGTGTCGGTCTTGCCGGCCATGAAGTCGCAGAAGTCCTCGACGATCGCGCGGTGCTCGTCGGCGTCGACCCGCCCGACGCACGGCGCCGAGCACTTGCCGATGTAGCCGAGCAGGCAGGGCCGGCCGATCTGCCCGGCCCGCTTGAAGACGCCGGCCGAGCAGGTGCGCGCCGGGAAGACGCGCAGCAGCAGGTCGAGCGTCTCGCGGATCGCCCAGGCGTGCGAGTACGGCCCGAAGTAGCGCACGCCCTTGCGCTTGGCGCCGCGCATCACCTGCAGCCGCGGAAATTCCTCGTCGAGGGTGACCGCCAGGTAGGGGTAGGACTTGTCGTCGCGGTAGCGGACGTTGAACCGCGGGTCGTACTCCTTGATCCAGGCGTACTCCAGCTGGAGCGCCTCGACCTCGGTGCCGACGGTGACCCAGTCGACGCTGGCCGCCGTGGTGACCATCTGCTGGGTGCGCGCGTGCAGCGTCCACGGGTCGGCGAAGTAGGAGTTGAGCCGGCTGCGCAGGCTCTTGGCCTTGCCGACGTAGATGACCCGCCCGCGAGGCGTCGCGGAATCGGTAGACCCCCGGCGACTCCGGAATCGTGCCCGTCGCCGGGCGGTAAGTCGACGGGTCAGGCACAGCATCGAGACTAGCCGCGCGGTAGGACAGTTTCGGGTGAGGAGCCGTCGGCTCCTCACCCGAAAGCGACTCGTCAGGCGACGGTGATCGTCGTACCGCTGACCGTGATCTTCTTCTCCGGCAGCGGCTGCGTGGCCGGACCGTTCTTGACCGAGCCGTCGCTGGCCGAGAACTTGCTGAAATGGCAGCCACAGTTGATCGTGCCGCCGGAGACATCCGCGACCGTGCAGCCCTGGTGGGTGCAGGTCGCGCTGAACGCCTTGAACTGGCCGGCGCTCGGCTGCGTGATCACCACGTCCGCGGAGCCGACCACCACGCCGCCACCGACCGGCACGTCCGTGGTCTTGGGCAAGGAGCTGCCACCGGCATTGTTACCTCCGGCATTGTTGCCCGCTAGCCGCTCGCCCGCGCTTTCGCTCGTGCCGTCGTCGCCGCCGCACGCCGCCAGAACCGAGACGGTGGCGAGGCCGGCCGCGCCCGCGAGCACCGCTCGGCGAGTTGTGTCGCTCATGTAGCTCCTCCTGCAGGATCTGCCCCTGGCTTTGCCGGTACAACACGCCTGCTGTGAGAGCTTGGTTCAATCTGCCAGAAAAAATGGTGAATTTTGGCTTAGGCCCCATATGACGGGCATGTTGGTAAATGTAGGTTACGCTGGGACGACGTAGCCCTTCTGGACCTTGACCGGAATCGCGTCGAGACCACGGGTCGCCGGCCCGCGCACCAGGCTGCCGTCGGCCGCCTTGAACTGCGAGTTGTGGCCGGGGCACTCCATGATCGAGGCGCCCTTGCCCGGTGGCTGGACGATGAAGCCCTGGTGCGGGCACGTCGCCGAGAACGCCTTGAACGTGCCGGACCGCGGCTGCACCACGAGCTTCGAGTCCTGGACCAGGACGCCGCCGCCGACCGGGACGTCCGTCGTCGCGATCAACGCGCCGTCGGGCGGCCCGTTGTCGGACGGAATCCCCGCGAACGGGTCGTCGGTCGCCGGCGGGGCAGCGCTGGGTTGGGCCGGCTGAGTCGCGGGTGTGCCGGTAGCCGGTGCAGCGGCGTCGTCCCCGCCGTCGCTGCCGCCACCGCAGCCGGCGAGAGCGGGCAACGCGGCCACCCCGGCCACGCCCGCGCCGAGCAGCAGCGCCCGGCGAGCGGCGCACATGGCCGGAGCCTCGACAGGTGGCACCGTACGTCCTCCTCATGATCGCGCCTCGCCGTGCGCCACCGTAGCAGGGCTCCCTGGGAACAAGTTGAGAACACAACTACCACGAAGCTGACAGGCCCCCGGCGCAAAGCCTTCGCGGGCAAACCGATCTCGGCGAGGATCGAGTCGCCACGGCGAGGTGACTCATGTGCGATGGCAACGCAGCGGAACGCGCTGTGACCGGCCCCAGACCACTACATCCGGCAAGTAGTGCCGTCAGCGGCGACCGAGGCCACTACTCCTCGCCGACAGCCAGTGGCCACCTCGCTCACGGTTCAGCGCGCCGCGGGTGCCTTCTTCGCGGGTGCCTTCTTGCGCCGGGGCCTTCTTCGCGGGCGTCTTCTTGGCCGCACTCGCGGCCCTGGTGCCGTTCGTCTTGGTAGCGCCGACGACACCCGGCGCAGCCGCCTTCGGCGGCGCTGCCGCCGTAGCCGGAGCGGCCTTGACGGGGGCCGCCGGGGCCGACTTGGTGCCGTTGGTCTTGGTGCCGTTGGCCTTGGCGGCCCGGGCGGTCGCCGCGGTCCGGCCGCTCGCCGGGCCGGTGAGCTCGAGCGCGTGGCGCAGGAACTCGCCGGTGTGGCTCTCGGCCACCTCGGCGATCTCCTCCGGCGTTCCGACCGCGACGACCATGCCGCCCTTGTGGCCGCCCTCCGGGCCCATGTCGATCAGCCAGTCGGCGGTCTTGATCACGTCGAGGTTGTGCTCGATGACGATCACCGTGTTGCCCTTGTCGACCAGGCTCTCCAGCACCAGCAGCAGCTTGCGGATGTCCTCGAAGTGCAGGCCGGTGGTCGGCTCGTCGAGCACGTAGACGGTGCGGCCGGTCGACCGCTTCTGCAGCTCGGTGGCGAGCTTCACCCGCTGCGCCTCGCCGCCGGACAGCGTCGGCGCGGGCTGGCCGAGCCGGACGTAGCCGAGGCCGACGTCGACCAGCGTCTTGCAGGTGCCGGTGGATCGCCGGGATCGCCTCGAAGAAGTCCGCCGCCTCCTCGATCGGCATGTCCAGCACCTCGGCGATGGTCCGGCCCTTGTAGTGCACCTCGAGCGTCTCGCGGTTGTAGCGGGCGCCCTTGCACACCTCGCACGGGACGTACACGTCGGGCAGGAAGTTCATCTCGATCTTGATCGTGCCGTCGCCGGCGCACGCCTCGCAGCGGCCGCCCTTGACGTTGAACGAGAACCGGCCCGGACCGTAGCCGCGGACCTTCGCCTCGGTGGTCTCGGCGAACAGCCTGCGGACGTGGTCGAAGACGCCGGTGTAGGTGGCCGGGTTGGACCGCGGCGTGCGCCCGATCGGCGACTGGTCGACGCCGACCACCTTGTCGACCTGGTCGAGGCCGGTGACCCGGGTGTGCCGGCCCGGCACCAGCCGGGCGCCGTTGATCTGGTTGGCCAGCACCGCGTAGAGGATGTCGTTGACCAGCGTCGACTTGCCCGAGCCGGAGACGCCGGTGACCGCGATGAACTGGCCGAGCGGGAAGCGGCACGGTCAGGTTGCTGCAGGTTGTGCTCGCGCGCGCCGATGCACGACCAGCTCGCGCCCGGGCGTCCGCGGCCGGCGGATCGCCGGGGTCGGGATCTACCGCCGACCGGACAGGTAGGCGCCGGTGATCGACTTCTCGTTCTGTCAGCAGGTCCTCGAACGGTGCCGCTGTGCACGATGTGACCGCCGTGCTCGCCGGCGCCCGGACCGATGTCGACGACCCAGTCGGCGGTCCGGATGGTGTCCTCGTCGTGCTCGACCACGATCAGCGTGTTGCCGAGGCTGCGCAGCCGCACCAGCGTCTCGATCAGCCGGTGGTTGTCGCGCTGGTGCAGGCCGATCGACGGCTCGTCCAGCACGTAGAGCACGCCGACCAGGCCGGAGCCGATCTGGGTGGCGAGCCGGATGCGCTGCGCCTCGCCGCCGGACAGCGTGCCGGCGCCGCGGTCCAGCGACAGGTAGTCCAGGCCGACGTCGACCAGGAACCGCAGCCGGGCGTTGATCTCCTTGAGCACCCGCTCGGCGATCATCTTCTGCCGGTCGGTCAGCTCCATCGCGCCGAGCAGGTCGGCGCAGTCGCCGATGGACAGGGCGCAGACCTCGGCGATGTTCCGGCCGCCGATGGTGACCGCGAGGATCTCCGGCTTGAGCCGGGCGCCGCCGCAGGCGGCACAGGGCACGTCGCGCATGTAGCCCTCGTACTTGTCCCGCGACCAGTCGCGACTCGGTGTCGCCGTGCCGGCGCTCGATCCACTGCACCACGCCCTCGAAGCCGGTGTAGTAGGAGCGCTCGCGACCGTACCGGTTGCGGTAGCGCACGTGCACCTGGTCCTCGGCGCCGTACAGGATCGTCTTCTGGCCGCGGTCGGAGAGCGCCCGCCACGGAGTGTCGAGGTTGAAGCCCTCCTCCTCGCCGAGCGCCTCGAGCAGCCGCAGGAAGTATTCCAGCGTGTGCCCGCCGGACCACGGCTGGATCGCGCCCTCGCGCAGCGACTTCTCCGGGTCCGGGATGATCAGCTCCGGGTCGACCTCCTTCTTGGTGCCGAGGCCGGTGCACTCCGGGCAGGCGCCGTAGGGCGCGTTGAAGGAGAACGACCGCGGCTCGAGGTCCTCGATCGACAGCGGGTGGTCGTACGGGCAGGCCAGGTGCTCGGAGAAGCGTGCGCTCGCGGTGCTCGTCGTCCTCGGGCAGGTCGACGAACTCGAGCACGACGACACCGCCGGCGAGCTTGAGCGCGGTCTCGATCGAGTCGGTCAGCCGCTGCTTGGCGTCGCCTTGACCGCGAGCCGGTCGACCACCACCTCGATGGTGTGCTTCTCCTGCTTCTTGAGCTTCGGCGGCTCGGTCAGCGGGTGCACCACGCCGTCGACCCGGACCCGGGCGAAGCCCTTGGACTGCAGGTCGGCGAACAGGTCGACGTATTCGCCCTTGCGGCCGCGGATCACCGGCGCGAGCACCTGGAACCGGGTGCCCTCGTCCATCGCCAGCACCCGGTCGACGATCTGCTGCGGCGTCTGCCGGCTGATCGGCTCGCCGCAGATCGGGCAGTGCGGCTCGCCGACGCGGGCGAACAGCAGCCGGAGGTAGTCGTAGACCTCGGTGATCGTGCCGACCGTCGAGCGCGGGTTGCGCGAGGTCGACTTCTGGTCGATCGAGACCGCCGGCGACAGGCCCTCGATGAAGTCGACGTCGGGCTTGTCCATCTGGCCGAGGAACTGCCGCGCGTAGGACGACAGCGACTCGACGTAGCGCCGCTGGCCCTCGGCGAAGATCGTGTCGAACGCGAGGCTCGACTTGCCCGACCCGGACAGACCGGTGAACACGATCATCGCGTCGCGCGGCAGGTCGAGGTTGACGTCGCGCAGGTTGTGCTCGCGCGCACCACGGATGATCAGTCGGTCGGCCATCGTTCCCTCTAGGTCATAGGCGCAACGTGCCCATTCAGTGTGGATTGCCCGATTGACACGCCTGTGCGACACACCGCTCAGACGCCAACCGACAACTCTAGCCACGCCGTATGACAATTTTCCGCGCCCGTTCGAGGGACTGCTCCTTCCGCAGCTTCTTCCAGCTCGCCAGCCGCCGCGGAGAGAGATCGCCCTCGTCCACCGCGGCCCGCACAGCACAGCCCGGCTCGCGATCATGACGGCAGTCGCGGAACCGGCAACCGGCCGCCAGCAGCGCCACATCCGCGAACGCGCGCTCGAGCCCGGCGGCCGACTCGAACAGGCCGACGAGCCGGACCCCAGGGGTGTCGAGCACCGCACCGCCCTCCGGGAGCGGGATCAGCGCCCGGTGCGTCGTCGTATGCCGTCCTCGCCCGTCGGCGCGCAGCGCCTTCGTCCCCATGACGGTCGCCCCGGCCAGCGCGTTGACCAAGCTGGACTTGCCGGCGCCGCTGGGTCCCGAGGAGGCCGAGCGTCTTCCCGTACCCGATGAAGGGTTGCAAAGGGCGCAGGCCCTCGCCGGTGCGCGCGCTGGCCGCGAAGACCTCGGCCCCGGCGGACGCGGCGGCCACCTGCTCGGCGACCGCCACGGGGTCGGCCGCGAGGTCGGCCTTGGTCAGCACCACCACCGGCCGCGCGCCGGACTGATAGGCGAGCGCGAGCAGGCGCTCGATGCGGGCCAGGTCGGGCGACGGGTCCATCGGCTCGACGACGGCGACCGTGTCGAGGTTGGCCGCCAGCACCTGCGCTCGCGGCTCGACCCCGGCCGCCGCCCGGATGATCGCGGTGCGGCGGGGCAGGACGACCTCGGCGGTCAGCCGCTCGTCGGGCCAGGCCCGCACGATCACCCAGTCGCCGGCGCACGGCATCCGCGCCGGATCGGCCACGGCGCCGGTCAGCAGCCCACCGGAGAAGCTCGCGCGCACCGGTCCGTCTGCGGCCAGCGCCGTGCAGAACCCGCGATCGACCCGGCTGACTCGCGCCGGGCGCAACTCATTGGGGCCGCGCGGTCGGGACGCCAGCCGCTCGAAATCGGCGGCGAAGGCGTCGTCCCAGCCCAGGGACGACAAATCTATGGTCATCTGATTCCCTATGTCGAGTGAATTTTCCGAACTTGTGTTCGTAAGCAAAAGCTAGGCAGCGCGCCGTCGCAGGGAAACCGAATTTCGCGACTATCCTGATGATCATGTTCGATCCGACGCCCGAACATGTCCTGGCTCCGGCCATCGGGGAGCAATTGCGGCGGGCCGACGTGCAATGGCATGTCGCGCCCGGCCACGACGATTCGCTCATCCGTTTCTGGTTGACCTTCGAGGACGGCCGCACGTTCGGCTTCCACGTCGGCGCGGACGGCGAGGTGCTCGACGTCATCCAGGAGGCGCCCGGCATCGACGCCGACATGGGTCGCTACGGTCGCCTCGAGGTCCGCCCGGCACTCGAGCCCGACCCGCCCGCGGCCGCTGTTGGCCAGCGCCTCCGCAAAGTACAAAATCTTTTCCATGGGTACGAGGGGAGCGCGATCGGCGCCCGCCTGCACTTCGAAACCGTCGACATGAGCGTGGCCGACTGGGAAGACGAACTGCAGTGGGCCAGTGGTGATCTCCCGGCGGCGATGGAGGCCCGGCCACGATAGGGTGGGCCGGATGAGCGCTGCGGCGTCTGGACGGGGCATCCCGGAGTGAATGACGGCGCGACCGGCGCGCCGCGGTGCGACCAGGAGGTTTCGTGACGGCTGACCCCTTGGTACTGGTCGCCGAGGTCGAGCGCGGGACGTCGCGCCTGCTGGAGACCGTTCGCGGACTGGACGACCTGACGGCCGCCTCGAAGTGCCCGGGCTGGACCCGCGGCCACGTGGTGGCGCACCTGTCCCGCAACGCGGTCGCCTACCTCAACCTGCTGACGTGGGCGCGCACCGGGGTCGAGACACCCATGTACGGCAGCCCGGACGCGCGCGTCGCCGACATCGAGGCCGGCGCCGGCCGGCCGCTGCCCGAGCAGTTGGCCGATCTCGTGGCCACGCACGCCCAGTTCGCGGCGGCGGTTGACGACATGCCGGCCTCGGCGTGGACGACGGAGATCCGGTTTCCGAGCGGCCGGACCGCGCCGGCGGCCCGCATCGTCTGGTCACGACAGTGCGAGGTCGAGATCCACCACGTGGACCTGGACGCCGGCTACGGCCCGGCCGACTGGCCGCCCGGCTTCGCCCGGCGGCTGCTGCACGAGACGGCCGTCCCGGACGGCGTGACCGGGCCCGACTACGCGCTCGCCGCCTGGATCACCGGCCGTTCCGACGGTGCCGAACTGACCGTCGCTTCGGGTGCCGGGCTGCCCCCAGTACCAACGTGGAGATGAGGAAGCATCGTGAGCTATGACGGAGCGGTGACCAACGGCGGCCCGGCCCAGACGCGGGATCTTTCGGACCTCACCATCGCCAAGCTGTCCGTCGGCCCGATGGACAACAACGCATACTTGTTGCGCTGCAAGGCAACCGGCGAGGCCGTGCTCATCGACGCGGCCAATGAGCCGAAGCGGCTGCTCGAGCTGATCGGCGACAACCAGCTGTCCATTGTGGTCACCACCCACCAGCACCCCGACCACTGGCAAGGCCTCGAGCGCGTCGTCGACGCCACCGGCGCCGAGTCCGTCGCCCACCCGGACGACGCCGGCGGCATCCCGGTCGTAACGTCCACTGTGGAGGACGGCGACTCGGTACGGGTCGGCACCTGCAGCCTCGAGGTCATCAGCATCAAGGGCCATACGCCGGGTTCGATCGCACTGCTGTACCGCGGGGACGGCGGCCACCTGTTCACCGGCGACTCGCTGTTCCCGGGCGGCGTCGGCAACACCGACAAGGACCCGGCCCGCTTCTCGGCCCTCATCGGGGACGTGTCGGCGAAGATCTTCGACCGTCTCGACGACGGGGTCTGGTTCTACCCCGGCCACGGCAAGGACTCGACGCTGGGTACCGAGCGCGGCTCGCTGCCGGAGTGGCGCGCTCGAGGCTGGTGACGGAGCGGCCAGCTGACCACCAACGTTACGGCCAGGTGACCACAAACATGGCGGCCAGAACACGTGACGGGCGAGTCCAAGTCCGAGGCGTACCTCAAGATCAAAGGTGCGAGGTGACTGAGCGAGTAGTTGCTCAACCAGTAGCCGGTCAAGTCTACTGAACGGTAGACTGATGGCGTGAGTACCACGACGATCAAGGTCGACTCCGCGGTCCGGGACCGGTTGGCCGTCCTGGCGCGAGAGCGCGGGACGACGATGGGCGCTCTGCTGGCCGAAGCTACGGAAACACTGGAGCGGGAGACCTTCTTCGCGCGAGCTCAGGAACAACTCGAAAAGCTTCGCCAGGAGAATCCGGACGTCTGGGCGGCTGACCGAGCTGAGTCGCGATCCTGGCAAGCGGGCACCGACCGAGACACGCTGGCAACCGACGACGAATCTGGCTGGTGGGAGTGAGCAACGTCCGTACCGGCGAGATCTGGGTTGCTGAACTCGATCCAACGCTCGGGCACGAACAAGGCGGTCGCCGACCCATCGTCGTGGTGTCTTCGAACGGACTTCATGCACTGCCAATCAACATGGTCGTGGTGGTTCCCGTCTCCAGTCACGATCGCGGCTTGGTGACCCAGCCGCGGATCAACGGACCCGACTCGGGCCTGCGTCAAGCCAGCTTCGCTCGTCCGGAAGACATGCGCGCGATCGACGCGAGTCGCCTCCAGCGCCGACTGGGCCGAGTCGGCAACGACGACATGGCGGAGATCCGCAAGGTGATGCGGTACTTCCTCGATCTTTGAACAAGTTACTTCCGCGTTTGTCGACCATGATCTTCGCGCAGCCGGTGATACGCCGCAATATCGATCACGACCGCGACAAGATTCGTCCAAACTAGTCGAAGTTGGCGAGGAGATCCTTTGTCTGGTCCGGGAGGATCAGCCACAGCCCGGTCGACGAGTCGGCCAGTTCGAGATTAGCGTCATGACCGTCGTTCAAGCTGATGGTGTCGACCAGAATCTCGTAGTTGGAGTAGTCGCCGATGCAGGCGTCGACCTGCTCCATGCCGGACTTTTCCCGGCACGGGTTCTGCTCGGGAAATCGAACGTACAGGTCAGCGGTCACATGATTCTTCGCGGCATTGTATTTCCAGTGTTCGGACCAGTCCGCAGTGATCTTCTTGACCGGCGTGTAGACACAGTAGACCAATGCCGACTTCTCCGGATGGATCCACTGGTGGTCGTTTCCGCCGTATTCCCACGCGAGCCACGGGATGACCGGACGCTGGTCCTTGCCGCAGAGAGCCAACAGTTTCTGCGCGGCCGGATCATTGGCGATCTCGCTGGCCGTCTTGGCGTTGATGTCCCAATTCTTACCGCCGTTGCCCGTATGGGCCTTGCGATAGGCGGCCACTTGGGCCCGCACCTGGTCAGCGGCCCCGGGCGTCGCAACCGACGGCGCTGCCAACGCGGATGGCGCAGCCACCCCTGGCGATGCGACAGGCGGCTCGGTCGAGTCGGAATCCGCCGGCGCCCGGGAGGCCGCCGGCGGCGCGTTATCGGAGCCTGAACCAGTGCAGCCGGCGAGCACCAGGCCGAGGCACAATACGACCGGAGACAATCTCAAAGACACGACGTCCTCCCATGAAGATCTCTTCTGCTGCGGAGATCTCCTTACGCCAGAGGATCACAAAACAATGCGCAGTGGAATATCACGATCATATTGTCGAGCAGCCATCCCCGTAGCCGACCATACAGCGATGCTGCGGTAACACAAGTTGACGAATCGGCATGCTCGTCAAGATCCGCCCACCGATTGATCATCCGTCGTCGAGTGCCTCGTCGAGCGAATTAGGCCCTGCTGCAATCCAAAGATCGCCGCCTGGGTGCGGTCGGCGAGTTGCAGCTTCGCCAGGATGCTCGATACGTGCGCCTTGACCGTGTCCTCGCTGATGGCGAGGGCATGGGCGATCTGCCGGTTGGATCGGCCGCGGGCCAGCACGCCGAGCACCTCGACCTGTGACGTTTGCCCGCTGCGGCCCGACGCTGCGTAATCACTCTCAGCTGACCAGGCTCGTGAAGAACCGGCCGATGGCATCCGCGGCCGACGCGAGAGCCGAGCCGAGACGGTGGGCGAAGTCGGCCGCGCCGGTCGGGTTACGGATGATGAAGACCAGCACGATTGTGAGGACCGCCCAGGGCAAGATCTTCTTCAGCATGGTCAACCTCCTGCCCATCCTTGAGCCTGCCGCGCCGGGAGCGGAACGCAGTCGCGAGACCGATGGTATCGGCCCTTACGCGTCGCGATGACGGTTGCCGCCACGACCAGCGGCCACAGCCGGCGGCCATGATCGGCGGCCACGGCCGCGCATCGAGATCAATCTAGGTTTCCAGCGGCGGCGACTCGCCTGAACAGGCGTAGAGTACGAATCGCCGCTCGGGACCCCGGTGGACGAGCGCCCATCATCGACGGGCGAATATCACCGGTCAGAGGTCCCTCCATGGCATTCATCTGGAACACCGTCGTTGTGGTCGTCCTCGCCCTGCTGGCGGCTGCACCAGCGACGCCGGCGGCCGGGTCCAACGGCAAAGCGGTCCCATCAACCACGGCTTAACCGGACGGCCTTCGTCGGCCCGCAACTCCGCCCTGCCCTCTGCCGTCCCGCCAGCGGCCACCCCTATAAGGAGTCAACGATGAAGTCTCGAACGCTGATATCCGTAGCCGCCGTCTTGATGCTCGGCGCCACCGCAGGCTGCGGTGGCGGCGGCGGCTCACCCGAGGCCGATGCGGCCGCCAAAGCACACGGTCCGATCAACATCTGGTACTCGAACAACGCGCAGGAGGTCGCCTGGGGCAAGCAGATGGTCGCCGCGTGGAACGCCGCTCACCCGACGGAGAAGGTCGACCGCGCAGGAGATCCCGGCGGGCAAGTCCTCGGAGGAGGTCATCGGCGCCGCGATCACGGCCGGCAGCGAACCGTGCCTGATCTACAACACCTCCCCGGCGGCGGTGCCGAACTTCCAGCAGCAGGGCGGCCTGGTGCCGCTCGAGCGACTTCGCCGACGGCGCCAGCTACATCGAGACGCGCACCGGGTCCAGCTGCCAACCAGTACAAGTCGCCGGACGGCAAGTACTACCAGCTGCCGTGGAAGTCGAATCCGGTGATGATCTTCTACAACAAGAAGGAGTTCGCCAAGGCCGGCATCAGCACCACCGACGCCCCCGCTGGGCACGCTACAGCGCAGTTCCTCGACTACCGCCAAGAAGCTGGTGTCCTCGGGCGCGGCGAAGTACGCCATCTACCCGTCGCCGTCGCAGCGAGTTCTTCCAGCCGTGGTTCGACTTCTACCCGCTGTACGCGGCCGAGAGCGGCGGAAAGCAGCTGGTCGAGAACAAGAAGGCCACGTTCGACTCCGACGCCGGGCAGGGCGGTCGCCGGATTCTGGCAGCAGATGTACGCGCAGAACCTGGCCGGCAAGGAGACCTACAACGGTGACTCGTTCGCCGACGGCACCGCGGCGATGGCGATCGTCGGGCCGTGGGCGATCGCCGCTACAAGGGCAAGGTCGACTGGGGCGTGGTGCCGGTGCCGACCCAGCAGGGCGGCTCGGACGACCAGGCACCGACGTTCAGCGACGCCAAGAACGTCGGCATGTACGCCTCCTGCAAGAACCGCGGCACCGCCTGGGACTTCCTGAAGTTCTCCACCAGCGCCGAGCAGGACGGCAAGCTGCTGGAGCTGACCGGGCAGATGCCGCTGCGGCAGGGTCTCGAACAGCAGTACGCGGCCTACTTCGCCGCGAACCCGCAGTACAAGCTGTTCGCCGACGCAGGCCGCGCACGTCGTCGAGGTGCCGAACGTGCGCGAACTCGGTGGAGATCTGGCAGACCTTCCGCGACGCCTGGACGAAGTCGGTGATCTTCGGCAAGGAGGACCCGAACCAGGCATTGACCGACGCCGCGACGAAGATCAACCAACTCTGGCTCGCAGTGATGCAGGCGACCGATGACCATCGTCGCGTCCTCGCGGCACGCCGCACGTCGGGGCCAAGCGGCTGGCGACCGGCTGTGCTCGGCCGCCAGCCGATCGGGCTGCTGTTCGGCGCGCCGTACGCGGTGTTCATCGCGGCGCGTGTTCGCCTACCCCCTGGGCCTGGCCGTGTGGATGTCGTTCCACCACTACTTCTTCACCGCGCCCGGGGTGAGCGTGCCGCGCCCGTTCGTCGGGCTGGACAACTACCAGGCCGTGCTCAGCGATCCGGCCGTGCGCCAGTCGTTCCTCAACGTCGTGATCTTCCTGGTCATCAACGTGCCGCTCACGGTGGCGCTGTCGCTGCTGCTGGCCACCGCACTGAACGCGGCGATCCCGTTCCGCGACCTTCTTCCGGGTCAGCTACTACGTGCCGTACGTGACGGCCAGCGTCGCGGTGGTCGGGGTGTGGCTGTTCCTGTTCAGCTCCGACGGACTGGTCAACCACGTCGCTCGGCCGCTGGCGCCGAGCCCGTCGTGGCTGATCAACGAGCAGCTGGGCGATGCCGTCGATCGCCATGTTCGTCACCTGGAAACAGCTCGGCTTCTTCATCCTGCTCTACCTGGCCGCGCTGCAGAACGTGCCGAAGGAGCTGTACGAGGCGGCGTCGGTCGACGGTGCGGCGTGGTGGCGCAGCTTCCGGTCGGTCACCGTTCCCGGCGTCCGGCCGGCGACCACGCTGGTCACGCTGCTGGCGATCATCACCGGCGCCAACCTGTTCACCGAGCCGTACCTGCTGACCGGCGGCGGCGGCCCCAACGGCAAGTCCGCGTCGCCGGTGCTGCTGATGTACCAGCGCGGCATCGAGCAGGACCACCCCGACGTCGCGTCGGCGATCGGCGTGCATCCTGGTCGATCGGCGTGCTGCTCATCGCCGGCGATCCAGCGGCTCGCTGGAAAGGGACTGACCATGACCGCAGACGCCCCGCGCCACGCTCGAAACCACCGTCCGCACCGGCCGCGGCGACCGACGCCGAACCGCGGCCCCGGCGCTCGTGGCTGGCGTCTGATCGCGCTGCTCATCGGCGCGCTGGTGTTCCTCTTCCCGTTCTACTACATGATCATCGGCTCGCTGCAGAAGAAGCCGAACACCTCGCTCGGCGGCGCGTTCCCGCAGCCGGGCAATCTCACCCTGCACAACTACGGCCAGATCAACGCCGCGCTCAACCTCGGCCAGACGCTGCTCAACTCCGGCATCTTCACCGGCGGGGTCCTGCTGGGCACCGTGGTGTTCGGCGTCCTGGCCGGCTACGCGCTGGCGCAACTGCACTTTCGCGGCCGGGGCATGTTGTTCGCCGCGATGCTGCTGGTGCAGGTCGATCCCGTTCCAGCTGCTGATGATCCCGTTGTACGTGCTGATCGTGCGCAACTACGGACTGGGCGACTCCTACCTCGGGATGATCCTGCCGTTCGCGATCAACTCCGACCGCGGTGTTCGTCTTCCGGCAGTACTTCCTGCAGCTGCCGGCGGAACTGTTCGACGCCGCCCGCATCGACGGCGCCGAGCGAGCTGCGCATCCTGACGCCGCATCGCGCTGCCGCTGGTCCGCCCGGCCCTGCTCACCGCGATGCTGCTGACCTTCATCGGTCCGTGGAACGAGTTCCTCTGGCCGTTCCTGGTCACCAAGCAGCACGACAAGCAGCCGCTCGCGGTCGCGCTGGCCAACTACATCACCACCGTCGCGGCAGCCGCCACGAACCCGTTCGGCGCGATCCTGGCCGGCGCGTGCGTGCTGGCCGTGCCCGCGGTCGCGCTGTTCATCGCGTTCCAGCGGCACTTCGTGTCCACCGATCTCGGCTCCGGCGTGAAGGGCTGACATGACCAGCGCCGCCGTCGGCAACCACCGTTCCCTACCGGCTGACCCGGCTGGGCGTGGTGATGACGCCGGACCCGGCGGTGACGATCGAGGCCGAAGGGTGTGCTCAACCCGGCCAGCGGCCGCAGCCCGGACGGCCGGCTGTGGCTGCTGCCGCGGCTGGTCGCCGCCGGCAACGTCTCCCGGGTCGGCCTGGCCGAGGTGCTCGTGCGACGACGGCGTCCCGATCGGGGTGCGCCGCGACGGCGTCGTGCTCGCGCCGGACGCGGGCTGGGAACGCGGCCACAGACCACGCCGGCGTCGAGGATCCGCGCACCACCTGGATCCCGACCTCGGGCTGCACGTGATGACCTACGTCGCCTACGGGCCGCTCGGGCCCGAGAGCCGGCGCTCGCCGTCTCCGACGATCTGCGCAACTGGCGGCGGCTCGGCCCGGTGCACTTCGAGTACCAGCCGGACCTGGACATCGATCTGAACCTGTTCCCGAACAAGGACGTGGTGTTCTTCCCCGAACCGGTGCCCGGCCCCGGACGGCCGGCCCGCCTATGCGATGCTGCATCGCCCGATGTGGGACCTCGGCCTGATCCTGCGGCGGCCGCGACGTGCTACCTGCCGGCCGGGCTCGACGACCCCCGCCCGGCAATCTGGATCTCCTACGCCCCGGTCGACGCGGTGCGAGCCGACGTCGGCGCGCTGACCCACGTCGTCGACGCACCGCTCGTCGCGCTGCCCGAGTACGACTACGAGGCAGCTCAAGATCGGCGCCGGGCCGCCGCCGATCCGGGTCGCGGAGGGCTGGCTGCTGATCCACCACGGCGTGTCCGGCGACGCTGACCGAGGGGTGGGGCACCGCAGCGCCACGTCCACTACGCCGCCGGCGCGATGCTCCTCGACCCCGACGACCCGGGCACGGTGCTGGCCCGCACCGCCGACGCCGCTGCTCGAGCCGGAGACTGGCCGAAGAGCGCGCCGGCACCGTCCCCAACGTGGTCTTCCCGACCGCCATCGAGGAGATCGACGGGCAACGTTCGTCTTCTACGGCATGGCCGACTCCAGCATCGGCGTCGCGCGGCTCGACCGTGCCGACCAGCAGACCCCGGGAAACACCGGCTCCTATACGGAGACACACCATGAGGCACGTCCGCTTCACCGCCACGCTGGCCAGCCTGCTGACCGCCGCCGCGTTCGTGGCCTACCCGGCCGCCTCGCCGGCCATCGGCCGCGTCCGCACCCGCGCCCGGCCCCGCTGACCAATCTGGCCCACCTGGACTTCCTGACCGACACGGTCACCGCCGCCGGCTGCAGCCCGGCCACACCACCTACCGGCTCGGCAGCGAGCCGACCGTCGGGGTGCTCTGGGTCTACGCCAACCACCTGACCGGACGGCACCTACCAGCGCACCGGCGGCGGCACGCTACGACGCCGGTCACCAACACGCTACGGCCAGGGCTCCTACGACGCCGACGACATCGCCCGCGCCGCCGTCGTCTACCTGCGGCACTGGCAGGCAGTCCGGCGATCCGGCACAGCCGCGAGACCAGGCCTACCAACTGCTGCGCGGCCTGACCTACCTGCAGACCGCGACCGGGCCGAACGCCGGCAACGTCGTGCTGTGGATGCAGCCCGACGGCACCCTCAACCCGAGCCCCACCCCGCGCGACACCCCGAACCCGTCCGACTCCGGCGCCTCGTACTGGCTCGCCCGCACCCTGTGGGCGCTCGGCGAGGGTTACGCCGACGTTCCGCGACACCGACCCCGCGTTCGCCGCGTTCCTCGAAGACCGGATGGAGCTGGCCGTCGGCGCGCTCGACCGGGAGGTGCTCACCAGGTACGGGCACTACCAGGTCGTCGACGGGGTGCGCGTGCCGGCCTGGCTGATCGTCGACGGCGCCGATGCCACCTCCGAGGCCGTGCTCGGCCTGGCCGCCTACGTGCCGCGCCGGCGGCGGCCCGGCCGCCCGCACCGCGCTGGCCCAGCTGGCCAACGGCATCGCCGCGATGGGCGCCGGCGCGGACCGGCACGTGGCCGTACGGGGCGATCCTGCCCTGGGCGCTGTCCCGGTCCGATCTGGCACGCCTGGGGCGCGCAGATGCCCACGGCCTGGCCGCCGCGTCCGGCGCACTGCACGAGCCGCGCCTGCTGCGGCCCGCCGTCGCCGACACCGCCGGCTTCACCCCGCAGCTGCTGACCGCCACCGGACCGATCAACGGCTGGCTGCCCACACCCATCGACGGCTCGCAGATCGCCTACGGCGCCGACGCCCGGGTCCAGGCCCTGCTGGCCGTTTCGGCCGCGGCGCACGCGATCGGCCTGCGGCAGCTCGGCCGGCGTCGCCGCCGGCTGGTTCTTCGGCCAGAACCCGGCCGGCGTCGCGATGTACAACCCGGGCACCGGCGTCACCAACGACGGCGTCTGCCGGCGACGGCACGGTCAACCTCAACTCCGGCGCCGAGTCCACCATCCACGGCCTGCTCACGATGGAGGCGCTCGACGCCAACCCGGACGTCGCGCAGATCGCTCGAGCCAGCGCATCCGTGGTACGTCGCGACGGTCAGCGCACCGTCGAGGCGGAG
Source organism: uncultured Actinomycetota bacterium (assembly GCA_963816625.1). GTDB lineage: Bacteria > Actinomycetota > Actinomycetes > Mycobacteriales > Micromonosporaceae > Dactylosporangium. The sequence goes on from CAWFLC010000002.1 coordinate 131,371, forward strand.
GCGGCCCAGCTGACCGGGCCGGCGAGCGTGGTGACGGCCGATCCGGCCTGGACCGGCGAGTCCCAGTGGAGCGGTGGCGCCTACGTCCAAGTCGCGGCCGGCAGCCGGCTGTCCTGGCTGCTGCCCCCCTCCGACCAGCCCGTGCTCGTGGAAGCGGTGATCAACCGGGTGCCCGGCCCCGGAGGCGCTACGACCTTCGGCGCCCCAGCCGGTTCGCTGGGCGTGATCCGGTACGGCGGCGGAGGCGCCCAGGGGAACTCGGCGGCGCCCGGTGCGCTGCTTCCGGTCGCGGTGCCGAAGTATGTACCGGCCGGTAGCCAGTCGCTGACGGCACGCACCGACCGTGGCAGCGGGCAGCTCGACGCGCTCCTGGTGACCCCGCTCGTGTCGAACCTGACGACTCGCGGCGACGGGCGCACCCTGGCCCTTCTCACCAGCGTCGCGGACACCGACCGCACCCTGAACATCGCCCTGCCCGGCCGGGGTCCGACGGTCGTCAGCAGCTTCGACCGGTACGGCCAGCTCACCCACGTCGTCACCCGCACCGGCAACGGCCCGGTGACGGTCACCGTTCCGGCCGGAGGATTTGCGATCGCGCGGCGGCTCGCCGCGCCATCCACCCAATGAAAGATAGGACGATCATGAATATCGACAAAGCCGAAATCATCGCGGTACTGCGCGCCAAAGGCCTGGACGCCAAGGCGACCTGGGTCGACCGGCAGCTGCCGCCACTGGTCGACACGGACGTCAACAGCGCCCTCCTCGAGATGCTCGAGGTCGACGCGGCCGCACTGATCGCCGCCAATTCACCGACGAAGTGAGGACACAGACGACTGAGCTACCGGCGCGCCGCCCGGCGGGCCGGCCCACCGCCCAGGAGTTGCTGCGCCAGCGGGCCCAACTGCCCGCTGGGCATCCCGACCGAGCTACCTTGCGCGCGCGCAGCATCGAAGTGGCCCTCCCGATGGCCCGGACATTGGCCGCCCGGTACCGCGGGCGGGACGAACCCGCCGACGACCTGTACCAAGTCGCCGCGCTGGCCCTGATCCGGGCCGTCGACGGGTACGACCCGACGCGGCAGACCGCGTTCAGCACCTATGCGGTGCCCACCATCCTCGGCGCGCTCAAGCGCCACTTTCGCGACAGCTCGTGGCGGATCCGGGTACCGCGGAAGGTTCAGGAACTGGCCATCACCCTCGGCCCGGCCAGTGCGGGGCTCGCCCAGCAACTGGGCCACTCCCCGACCCGACGGGAGCTCGCCGCGCACCTCGACGTCGCCGAACAGGCCGTGGCCGCCGCGGGCGCCGCCTGGCACGCCCGCCATCCCGCCTCACTGGACGCCGCCCGGCCCCGCACGGGCGACTACCGTCCACAACCGCCCGTCACCGCCTTCATCGATGCGCGCTACGACACGATCGAGAACCGGCACACGCTTCGACCAATGCTGGCCGCACTGCCCGTGCAGGACCGTCGCATCTTGGCCATGCACTACTTCGGCGAGATGAGCCAGGCCCAGATCGCCGCTCAGGTCGGGGTGTCGCAGATGCAGATCTCCCGCGTACTGAGCCGCTCGTTGACGAAACTGCGCGCCGACGCGCTCGCCGCGAAGCCGACCTTCATCGCGATGAGCTGAGGGCGAGCGCCCCCCGGCGGCCATGACCGGCGGGGGGCGGGTGCGGCATGATGCGCGGATGCGGATTCTCATCGTCGGCGGTACCCGGTTCGTCGGGCGGCATCTCACCGAGGCGGCGCTCGCCGCTGGGCATGACGTGACGCTGCTGCACCGCGGCCGGACCGGCGGCGACCTGTACCCGCAGGCCGCGCACCTGCTCGCGGACCGCAACGGCGACCTGTCGGTGCTCGCCGGCGGCGTCTGGGATGCGACCGTCGACGTCAGCGCCTACGTCCCGCGGCAGGTCAACGCCCTGGCCGATGCCCTCGACGAGCGGGCCGGCCAGTACGCCTACGTGTCGAGCGTCTCGGCGTACGACGCCGACCGGCTCGAACCCAACTTCACCGAGGACGCCCCGCTGCGCGAACTCGACGACCCGGCGACCGAGGAGGTCACGGAGCAGACGTACGGTGGGCTGAAGACGGCGTGCGAACGGGTTGCCGCCAACCGCTTCGGGTCCTCGACGCTGATCGTGCGGCCCACGTACGTGGTCGGGCCCTACGACCACCTGTGCCGGTTCACGTTCTGGCTGGAGCGCATCGCCCGCGGCGGCGAGGTGCTGGCGCCCGGTGAACCCGGCGCGGCGATCCAGGTGATCGACGCGCGAGACTTCGCCGGGTGGACGATCCAGATGCTCGGCCGGGCTGCCGGGGGCGTCTTCCACACCGTCAGCCCGGCGCCGCCGTTCTCGTTCCGGGAACTGCTCGAGCTCATGGTGGCCGAGGCCGGGCCCCCCGGTACGACGCTGACCTGGGTGGACCCGCATTTCCTGGGCGACCGCGGGGTCGACGGGGAGAGCCTGCCGCTGTGGTCGGCGTTCGACCCGGACGCGGCGGCGAACGCCGCGAACCCGGCGGCGGCCTATGCGGCCGGACTTTCGCCGCGCCCGCTGCGCGACACGACGCGGGAAACCCTCGCATATGCGAGGAAGCATCCGTTGCCGCCGCCGGCCGAGCGGCTGACCGCCGAACGCGAGGCGCGGCTACTCGCCGAGTGGCACGCGCGCTAGCCGGCTTTTATCGAGGCTTGTTCAAACATCTGCAACCGGCGCCGAACAATTCCCAACAAGTTCTACCAAAGGCCATCGCGGTCGCGCATACTCAATATCGACACCCCCGAATGTCGTAGCGCCCGCCCCGTGCTGCCTCGTCATCTGAAAGAGGTTCGCCGTGATCGCTCGATCACGCCTCCGTCGCGCCCTCTTCGCCAGCGGTGCGACTCTGGCCCTCACTCTCGGCGCGTTGGTCGGCTTGCCCGCCCCAGCGCAGGCCGCCGGTCCTCTGCCCTGCGACATCTACGGCGCCGCCGGCACCCCGTGCGTCGCCGCGCACAGCACGGTCCGCGCGCTCTTCGCCGCGTACAACGGGCCGCTCTACCAGGTGACCCGCGCCTCCGACGGCGCCACGCCACAACGTCGGCGCTGCTGGCCGCCGGCGGCTACGCCAACGCCGGCGACGCAGGACGCGTTCTGCAACGGCACGACCTGCAGCATCACGATCATCTACGACCAGACCCCGCGCCACAACGACCTGACCGTCGTCGGCCCGGCCGGCACGGCCGGGCCGGCCGACTACCCGGCGCGACGCCAGCGAGATCGCGGTCACGCGCCGGCGGCCACAAGGTGTACGGCGTCTGGATCTCGCCGCGGCATCGGCTACCGGCACGCGCGTCGGCGTCCGGCGTCGCGCGTCAACGGCCAGCCCGAGGGCATGTACATGGTGGCCAGCGGCACGCACGTCGGCTCCGACTGCTGCTTCGACTACGGCAACGCCGAGGCGCACGCCGGCCGACACCGGCAACGGCCACATGGACGCGGTCAGCATCGCGCACCACCTGCTACTTCGCGCCGTGCACCGGCTCCGGCCCGTGGGTCGAGGCCGACCTGGAGAACGGCATGTTCCAGGGCGCCAACGGCTCCAACACCGCGAACCTCGGCAACAACAGCACGTACGTCACCGCGCTGCTGAAGAACAACGGCCAGACCACGTACGCGCTCAAGGGCGGCAACTCGCAGTCCGGCGGCCTGTCGACGTGGTGGAACGGCGCGCTGCCGAACCGCGGCGGCTACATCCCGATGCACCAGGAGGGCGTCGATCATCCTGGGCACCGGCGGCGACAACAGCAACCGGAACATGGGCACGTTCTTCGAGGGCGTGATGACCTCCGGCTACCCGACCGACGCGGCCGACAACGCGGTGCAGGCCAACATCGTCTCGGTCGGCTACTCCGGCCAGACCAACGTGCCGAACGGCCCGCAGGGCACGATCACCGGCCCGGGCGGCAAGTGCGTCGACGTCGCCGCCGACGACACCGGCGGTCAACGGCGCCGCCGTGCAGCTGTGGGACTGCCAGACCTACGCCGAGGACCAGCACTGGCAGCACTTCGCCGACAACTCGCTGCGCACGCTCGGCCGCTGCCTGGACATCAACGGCAACGGCACGGCCAACGGCACCCAGGTCGAGCTGTGGGACTGCAACGGCGTCGGCGGCCAGAAGTGGGTGCAGCAGGCCGACGGCTCGCTGCGCAACCCGCAGTCCGGCCGCTGCCTCGACTCGCCCAGCGGCGCCACCGCCAACGGCACCCGGCTGCAGATCTGGGACTGCAACGGCAGCGCGGCCCAGAAGTTCGCCGTCAACGGCGGCGGCACGACGCGTCGGCCCGGGCGGCAAGTGCGTCGACGTCGCCGCCGACGACACCGGCGGCAACGGCACGGCCGTCCAGCTGTGGGACTGCCAGTCGTACGCGGTCGACCAGCACTGGTTCCACAACGCGAACGGCTCGCTGCGTACGCTCGGCCGCTGCCTGGACATCAACGGCAACGGCACGGCCAACGGCACCCAGGTCGAGCTGTGGGACTGCAACGGCGTCGGCGGCCAGGTCTGGCAGCAGCAGGCCGACGGCTCGCTGCGCAACCCGCAGTCGGGCCGCTGCCTCGACTCGCCCAACGGCGCGACCGGCAACGGCACCCGGCTGCAGATCTGGGACTGCAACGGCAGCGCGGCCCAGAAGTTCGCGCTGAGCTAGAACGGGCTGCTCGGCCACGAGTTCGGGTCCTCGGCGGTGACCGGTGTGAAGCCGGCCACCGCCGAGCGCAGCACCGCCTCGTCCGGCCCGTAGAAGCCCCAGAAGTACGCGGTTCGCGGGCCGTACGGGTAGATGATCTCCAGCCCAAGCTGGCGCGCGTCGGTCGGGTTCGGATGGTTGACCTGCACGGCGCGTCCGGCAATGGTGCCGTTGGTCGCGGTCGGCGGCTGATCCGCATACGAGGAGACCTCGTACTCGGGTTCGCTCGTGCCGGTCTTGAACCACACGGTGGCCGCCTCGGCGTCGCCGGTGGCGTACGTCGTGGTCTGGCACTGGACCAGCCGCGCCGGCGTCAGGCCGGTCAGCTTGAACGGCACCGCGCAGCGGTACACGTGGTCGAGCCGCAGCTTCGCCGCGACGTCGACCGCCGCCTGGAGGTTTTCGGTCGAAATGGCCTGCGCCCAGATACCCGGTACCGGCTGCCAGCGGAACGCGTACCAGGCGGCGGCGGCGGTTGCCTGGGCTTCCTTGCCGGCGACCGTGGTCGGCCACGTCTCGCCGCTTCGCTGTTCGAGCCGGTTCACGTCGCGGTCGGCCTCGATCCGGATCTGCCCGCCAGCCGGGGTATCCACAAGCAGTTCCTCGTGCCCACTGCGCGACGACCAGGACAGGGCCTGCCAGCCGGTGAGGCCGCTCAGGTCGAGGTGGAACAGCGACGGGTTCGCCCCGAGCACCTGGGGCACCTTGGTGGCGACTGGCATACCCGCGATGCCCGGCGGCCGCAGGATATCGGGCCCGGGTCCAGCCGCCGGCGTCGCCGGCTGTTGCGACGGCGTCGCACCGGTGACACCGACCAGGGCGGCGAGAACGACCACGGCCCCACCGGCCAGCGCCGTACGGACCTGCCGTCGCCGGCGAACGCCCGCGTGCACGGCGCCGAGCAGCCGCTCGATATGGACGTCGTCGTCGGCGTGCTCATGCAGTACCGCGGAAATGTTGGTGTTCATCGCAGGCTCTCCTCGGCGATCTCGGCGTGCTGGCGCAGTGCGGCGAGAGCCCGCATCGTGTGGGTCCGGACGGTCGCGGGTGCACAGCCGAGGATCTCGGCGATCGCGACGTCGTCGAGATCCTCGTAGAAGCGCAGCACGATGGTGATCCGCTGCTTCGGCGGCAGTCGCGTGATCAGTCGCCAGACGGCGTCCCGGTCGGCGGCCTCGGCCCCGATGTCGGCGCGGTCGGCCCGCTCGACGCGCTCGGCGCCGTTGACGACCTCGCCGGACGAGCGCTTGCGCCGCCACGAGACGTGGGCGTTGACCAGCATCCGGCGCAGGTAGACGTCCGGCCGGCCGCCGGCGACGATCTTGTTCCACCGCGGGTACGCCTTGGTCAGCACCTCCTGCACCAGATCCTCGCCGAGGTGCCGGTCGCCCGCGATGAGCCGCGCCAGCCGGACGAGGGCCGGCCCGCGCACGCGGACGAAGTCGTCGAACGTCACGGATAAGGCACGCCGTGAGGCGCCGATTCCGTTGACATGCCCAAAGCCTCCTTCATGATCATCGATCTTGACGGCAAAGTGTCGCCCTGGCGACCATTCGCCGCCTAGATCGATGATCATGACGTGACGGTGCCGAACACCGTAGTTCTCCGGTACCGGGTGGCCTGCCGCGTCCCTACCGTCAACGCTGTGATGACGACAGTGAACCGGCTGGTCGAGGCGCTCGCCGCGGGCGACCCGCCGGCCGTACGGGCGACCCTGCACGAAAACGTCAAACTCCGCGCGCTGCTCCCCAGCCGGTACGTGGAGGCGGCCGGTCCGGCCGGTGTGGCGGAGATGATGCTCGGCTGGCTCGCCGATGTTCCGGACATCGTGCCGGATGCCACCAGCGTCGAACTCGTCGGCGACGTCTGGCACGCGGGCTACCGGTTCACCAATGCTGGCATTGTCATGGAGCAGCACGCGTACTGCACGGTCGCCGACGACAAGATCACCCGCATCCGGCTGGTCTGCTCCGGTACCCGGCCCGACGGGGCCAGCACGCTCGACGCGCTCGGCGACGGCTGCGCCACGCTGACCCCGAAGATCGCGGCCGAGCGCAAAACGCTGGCGCCCGGCGAGGTACTGGGCGTGCTCACCGACGATCCGTCGGCCGCCGAGGGTATCGCCGCGTGGAGCCGCCTCACCGGCCACGCGCTGATCGCCACCGCAGGTGAACCCGCGGGCATCCGTTACTACCTACGCCGGAGGGACATCATGACACCGTCGATCCTGGTCAACTGCACCCACGGGCGCGAGGACGCCGAGCGCGCCACGCTCTCGTTCGTCATCGGCAACGTCTCGGCCACCGCCGACCAGCCGACGGCCGTGCTGCTGACCTGCGAAGGCGTCGGCTCGGCACGCACGGGTACGCCGATGACATCGAGCAGCCCGGCATGCCCGTCCTGCGCGACGTGCTCACGTCGTTCGTCGACCGCCGGCGGCGAGATCTGGGCGTGCGGCACGTGTACCGGCCCGCGCGGCATCACCGACGCCGACCTCGATCCCGGGGCCCGGATCGTCACCGCGGCGATGGTCGTCGAGGCGATGGTCGGCGGCGCGCGGACCCTGAGCTTTCTGAACCAATCATGGTTGGGGGCCGCGCCGCAGGCGCGGGCTGGAGGGGGCGGCAACTGGGAGGACCGCGTCGGACGCGATGCGCAACTGGCGCTGGTCGACGCGTGGCTGACCGAACGACTCACGGCGAAATCAGGCCCGCCCGCGCTCTTCGTCAGCGGCGAGGCCGGCGTCGGCAAGACCGCGCTGCTCGAAGCGACGAACACCGGCACGGCCTCGGTACGGCGGGCCGCGGCCACACCGTGGCCCCCTCGAGCCACTGGCTCTCCTTCGCCGGCTCGTGCAGTCGGCGGAGAGCCGTGGAGACGCCGCTGGTGGTCGTCCTCGACGATCTGCACTGGTCCGATGACGCGACGCTGCGAGCTGCTCGGCCGGCGCTCGTCGACGCGCTCGCGGACGACCCGGTCGCCATCGTCGGCGCGTACCGAGTCGGACGAGCTTGCCCCGCGGCCACCGGCTACGGCGGCTGCGGGCGCAGCTTCGCCAGCGCCGGCAGCTGATCGAGGTCGCACTCGGTCCGCTGCGATGACCGGCGCGCTCGCGGAACTGATCACCGCGATCCTGGCGCCAGCCGCCCGACCCGGCGATGGTCGGGCCGTCGCCGACCGCACCGAGGGTGTCCCGTTCTTCATCGAGGAGCTGACTCGCCGCGCTGGCAGCCGTCCGGCCGCCTGGTGCCGCGACGGCGATCGCGTCCGGCTCGCGCCGGGCGACGATCTGCCGCTGCCCGACACCGTCCGCGACGCCGTCCTGCTGCGAGCGTCGGGCCTGTCCGGCCGCCCGCGCCGCGCTCGACGTCGCCGCCGTCATCGGCATCGAGTTCGACGTGCCCACAGTGTCGGCGGTCGGGCACGGCGACTGGCCGGACGAACTCGACGAGAGCGGCCTGATTGCCACCACGAGGCGGGACGGAGCGCCGGTTCCGGCACGCGCTCACGCAGGAGACGATCTACTCCGAGGTGCCGTGGTCCCGCCGCCGCGCCCTGCACCTGGCGATCGCGACCGGCTGGGTCACGGATGCCGCGCCGCTCGCTCGTCGCCCGGCACCTGCTCGCCGCCCGCGACTTCGAGCGGGCCCGGCCGGCGCTGCTGGCCGCCGCCGCCGGCACGAGGCGCGCGTACGCCTACCGGGACGCCGCCCGGCTGCTGACCGATCGCGCTGGAGACGTGGCCGCCGGCGCCGGACGAGCGGGACCGGCTCGCGGTGGTCGACCGGCTGGCTCGGTGCGCCGAACTGTCCGGCGACCAGCGCATCCGCGGTCACCAGCCTGCGCGAACTGGTCGCGGATCAACCCGCCGGCTCACGCGCCGAGGTGCACCGCCGGCTCGCGGTCCAGTACGAGCGGCTCGGCCACTGGCCGCGGCACTCGCCGCACGGGAGGCCGCCGCCGAGCGCGTTCGCCGCCGGCGGCCGGCCGGCGCAGGCCGGCCGCCGAGCGGCTCGCGGTCGCCGCGCACCTGCGCTCGGCGGCCAGCTTCCGCGCGGCGCTGGACGGTGCTCGACCTCGCCGAGGCCGACGCCGCCGCGGCGGCGCGGACCGACCTGGCGTGCCGCATCGGCGGCCTGCGCGGCAACGTCCTGTCCCGGATGGGCCGCGCCGACGAGGGTCTACCATCGTCCGGGCCGCGCTCGACCGGGCTCTGCGGCTGGGCTCTCACGCCGGCCGCCGAGATCTACCAGCGCCTCGCCGACTCACTCGAGCACGCCGGTGACTACCGGGCGCCGGGCACGCTTACGACGGAGCCGTACGAGTTCTGCGCCACCAACGAGCAGGACGCCACCGGGCAGCTGTGCCGTGCCTGCGCGACCGTGGTGCTGTTCCACCGGCGGCCGCTGGGATCGGGCGGTGACGCTGTGCGGCGGTGTTCTCGTCGACGACGCCACGAGCCCCGGCACGCCCGGACCGTGGCGTCCGGGGTTCTCGGACTCGTCCATGTCGATGCGCGGGAACCGACCGCGGCGCGCACCGCCCTGCTCGACGCGCGGCGACCGCGGTCCGCATCGACCTCGTCGCCATGGAACTGCTGTCGACCTGGGGACTCGCCCTGCTCGACGAGGCCGCCGGGCGGCCGGACCGGGCCACGGAAAGCTACCGGCACGTCGTCGGCCCGCTGCCGGCGAAACGGAGGAGCGCCACTACTGCGTACCGGTGCTGCAGTTCGCCGCGGCCCGCTTCGCCGCCGACGCCGAGCGTGCCGACCTCGGGGCGACCGACCGCGCTGCTCGCCGACGCTGCCGCCCGCACCGGCCAGCCCGAGGCGCGGGCCGCGTTCGCCTACGCCCTCGGCGAGTGCGCCGGCCACGCCGAGGGCACCCGACGCGGCGGTGCCCCACCTGCGCCGCGCGCTCGACGCTGCTCGACGGCCTCGACCTGCCGATCGCCGACATCATTGGTACGGCACAAAACCGCATTGGTACTGGCGCGCAGCGGCACGGACGGCGGACGGTTCCGCGGACCTGGCGCGCCAGGCGCTCCGGACCGCACGTCGGCTCAAGGCGCGCACACTCGTCGACCGCATCGGAACGGAACCGGACAGCAACCAGCACCGCCAGCCTGCTCACCGACCGCGAGAACGCAGGTGCTGCGTCTGGTCGGCGACGGGCTGACCAGCCGGGCAATCGGACCAGCGACTGTTCCTCAGCGTCCGTACAGTCGAAATGCACGTCCGCAACGCCATCGCCAAGCTCGGTTGCCGCACCCGGGCCGAAGCGGTCCGCCGGCTGTCCGCTCTCGACCCGCCCGACGCGGGAAAGTAGTGGCCCCCCGAGGCCACTACTTCCCCGAAGTTGTGGTCTCCCGCGCCCCCTGAGGCCACTACTTCCCGGAAGTAGTGGCCTCCTACCCCGCTGAGGCCACTACTTCCCCGAAGTTGTGGCTATCGGGTGAGCAAGCCGGGGTAGAGCAGGGCCAGCTGCGCCGCGGATAGGCGGCGGTCAGGCGTAGCTCGTCGTCGGTGAGGGGTCGCCCGGTGGCGGCGTTGCTCAGCTGCACGAGCGAGAACGTCAGCTCCTCGTCGGTGACCTCGATGCCGAGGTCGTCCATCACGTGCCGGAAGCCGGCCATGCCGCCGTACTCGCCGGTCAGCACGATGCGGCCGGTGCGCGAGTGGCGGTCGGCCGGGAACGGGCCGAGCAGCGTCGTCGTCGTACAGCTCGTAGTTGCGGTGGTCCTTCAGCGCGCCGTCGGCGTGGATGCCGGACTCGTGGGCGAACGCGTTGACGCCCGACCCCGGGCTGGTTGATACGGCAGCGGCTGGCCGAACGCGTAGGCCGCCCAGTAGGCGAACCGACGCGCCCAGCTCAGGTCGATCGGGTCGCCGATCGCGCGCCCTCGGGGACGCCGAAACCGTTGCTGCAGCGCGAGGATGCACGAGACGAGGTCGGCGTTGCCGGACCGCTCGCCGATGCCGTTGACGCAGGTGTTGATCCACGCGTCCTGGCCGGCGTCGAGGTCGCCGAGCGCGCCGGCCACCGAGTTGGCCACGGCCATCCCGAGGTCGTTGTGGCAGTGGGTCTCGACCGGCATGCCGACGGCGGCGGCCAGCTGGGCGAAGCGCTCGCCGATGCGGCCGGGGGTGTCGCCGCCGATCGTGTCGCAGTAGCGCAGCCGGTCGGCCCCGGCCTCCTTGGCCGCGAGCCCGAACTCGACGAGGAAGCCGTCGTCGGTGCGTGAGCCGTCCTCGGCGTTGACCCCGATCGTCTCCGCGCCGGCTGCGGTGGCCACCTCGACGGCCTGACCGTCTCGCTGAGGATCGCCGGCGCGGTCCAGCTTGCCGCGGAACTTGTTGCGCAGCATCTGGTCGGACGTGGAGATCGACAGGTTGTAGTGCTTGAGCCCGAGTGGGGCGGACCGCTCGACGTCGCCGGGCACCGCCCGGCACCAGCCGGACAGCCGCAGGTCGCCGAACGCGCCGGCGTCGGCCAGGGCGGTCTGCGCCCGGATGTAGGGCACCTCGTGGAAGAGGAACGGGAAGCCGATCTCGGACTGCGCGACGCCGAGTTGGCCCAGGTAGAAGTTGACCATCGTCTTGCCGAACTTGGACAGCCCGGTCCGGGCCGTCTGCACCCCGTCGCGGTTGGTGACGTCGAGGAAGTGGATGCGTGCCATGCCCTCAGGTTGACAGTATGGTCATGTTGAGTCAATGTTGACGAAAATCAAGATGGAGGGCCCATGAGCACCTGGCTGAGCGCCGAGCAAACCGGCCGAACGGCTCGGTGTGAAGCCCGCCACCCTCTACGCGTACGTGAGCCGCGGCGTGCTCACCCGCCGACGGGCCGGCGACGGGCGCAGCCTGTTCGAGGCGGCCGAGGTCGAGCGGCTGGCCCGGCGTGGGCCGCCCCCGTCGCACCGGCAACACCCCAGAGCTGGTCATCGAGTCGGCGATGACGACGCTCGGCGACGACCGGCAGTACTACCGCGGCCGCGACGCACTCGAACTGGCCGGCTGGTGCCAGCTCGAGGACATCGCCGACTGGCTGTGGACCGCCGACGAACGCGCGCTCGACCGACCCTGCGCCGACCGGCCAATCTGGCGGGCCGCGCCGCGCGCGGTCGCCGCGGGACGGCTCGCCCAGCGGGGCTTGCCCGCCGACGTCCTCCCCCTCGAGCGGTTGCAGGTCATCACGCCGGTGCTCGCCACGTACGACCCGTTGCGGCTCACCCCCGGCCCGTCGTCCGTCGCCGACATCGGCCGGACACTCATCGCCGGCATGATCGACAGCCTGCCGAACGAGCCGGCCACCGGCCCGCTCGCCGTCCGGCTGTGGGCCAAGCTGACCACCGCGCCGCCGTCGGCCGAGTGGCTCGACGTCCTGCGCGCGGCGATGGTGCTCACCGCCGACCACGAACTGGCCGCGTCGACGGTCGCCGTCCGGGTCGCGGCGTCGGTGCGCGCCGACCCGTACGCGGTGGTCTCCGCCGGGCTCGGTGCCACCAGCGGCGCCTTGCACGGCGGGGCATCGCTCGGCGCCGAGGCGCTGCTCGCCGAGGTCGAGGACGCCGATCACGCGGCGCACGTGATCGGGCAGCGGCTGCGCCGGGGCGAGCGGATCCCCGGCTTCGGGCACACGGTGTACCAGTCCGGCGACGGCCGGGCGACCACCCTGCTCGACCGCATCCGGGCCGCGGCGCCCGAGCACCCGCGGCTGGCGGTGGCCGAGGCGGTCCTGCGGGAGGCGAAGCGACGCAAGCTGCCGGCCGCCAACATCGACTTCGCCCTCGCGACGCTGGTGAACGCGACACAGATGGTGACCGGCGCGGGCGAGGCGATCTTCGCCGTGTCGCGGACGGTCGGCTGGCTGGCGCATGCCATGGAGGAGTACGCGAAGCCGATGCGCTTCCGGCTGCGCGCGGCTTATACCGGAAATCCGCCGGCAACTTCCGGCGACTAGTCCGGTCTTTGCACGAGATTCATCGAAGTATTGCGGTTCATCGATGAACTGGTGCAGGATGTCCGCACACACCCCCGCTTTGAGAGGAGCGTGCTGTGGGCGTCTCCCGCCGGACCATCCTCACCACCGCGCTCGCCGGCACCGCCGCCGGTGCGCTCGCACCTACCTTCGCCAGCGCCGCCAGCCCGCCCGGCGACGTCGTCGGCAAGATCACCGTCGGCTACCAGGGCTGGTTCGCCTGCATCGGCGACGGCGCGCCGATCAACGGCTGGTGGCACTGGAGCCAGAACTGGTGCGCAGCCGCCGTCGCCGAGCAACAACGGCACCCTGCGCGCCTGGCCGGACATGCGCGACTACACCGCACGGCTACCAGACCGCCTACGCGAACCTCGGCAACGGCCAGCCGGCCACGCTGTTCTCGTCCTACGACCAGCAGACGGTCGACACGCACTTCCGGTGGATGCAGCAGAACGGCTTCGACACCGCCGCGCTGCAGCGGTTCAACCCGACCGGCGGCGAGGGCCCGACCCGCGACGCGATGACCGCCAAGGTGCGCACCGCGGCCGAGGCGTACGGCCGCAAGTTCTACATCATGTACGACGTCACCGGCTGGACGAACATGCAGTCGGAGATCAAGACCGACTGGACGCACGAAGATGTCGGCGCTACACCGCGTCGCCGGCGTACGCCCGGCAGAACGGCAAGCCGGTCGTGTGCATCTGGGGCTTCGGCTTCAACGACAACAACCACCCGTGGGACGCCGGCCACCTGCCTGGACGTCATCAACTGGTTCAAGGGCCAGGGCTGCTACGTCATCGGCGGCGTGCCGCGCGAGTGGCGCACCGGCATCGGCGACTCGCGGGCCGGCTATCTCCGGCGTCTACCACGCGTTCAACATGATCTCGCCGTGGATGGTCGGCGCGATCGGCAACGTCGCCGACTCCGACTACGTCTACACACAACGTCAACGTGCCCGACCAGGCCGACTGCAACGCCAACGGCATCGACTACCAGCCGTGCGTGCTGCCCGGCGACGTGTCCGGCCCGGCAGCGCGCGCACGGCGACTTCATGTGGCGGCAGTTCTACAACATGGTCCGGGTCGGCGCGCCAGGGCATCTACATCTCGATGTTCGACGAGTACAACGAGGGCAACCAGATCGCCAAGACCGCCGAGACGCCAGGCCGACGGTGCCGACCAACTCCGGCCTGCTCGCGCTCGACGAGGACGGCACCGCCTGCTCGTCGGACTACTACCTGCGGCTCACCGGCGACGGCGGCCGGATGCTCAAGGGCCAGATCGCGCTGACCGCGACCCGGCCCACCCAGCCGGTCGCCGGCGGCGGCGACACCAGCGCGCCGACCGTACCGGGGAATCTGCGGGTCACCGGGAACACCGACACGATCGTCGCTCGCCTGGAACGCCGCGACGGACAACGTCGGCGTCACCGGCTACCGCGTGCTCAGCTCGGCCGGCGCTCTGGTCGGCACGACCGGCGCGCTCGCGTTCACGCGTCACCGGGCTCGACCCCGTCCACCTCGTACACGTTCGAGGTCACCGCACACGACGCGGCCGGCAACATCTCGGGGCCGTCCAACTCAGGTCACGGTCACCACGGCGCGGCGCCGGCCCACACCAACCTGGCGCTGCACAAGCCGACCGCCGAGAGCAGCCACACGCAGGTGTACGGCTCGGGCAACGCCGTCGACGGCGACCCGAACACGTACTGGGAGAGCGCCAACAACGCGTTCCCGCAGTGGCTGCAGGTCGACCTCGGGGCGGCGATGGCCACGAGGCGCATCGTGTTGACCCTGCCACCGTCGAGTGCCTGGGGCACCCGGACGCAGACGCTGTCGGTGCAGGGCAGCACCGACGGGACGAGCTTCAGCACCGTCGCCGGGTCGGCCGGCTACACCTTCGACCCGGCCACCGGGAACACCGCGACGATCGTGTTCGCGGCCAGTACGACCGTGCGATACCTGCGCCTGAACTTCACCGCCAACACGGGCTGGCCGGCCGGCCAGGTATCAGAGTTCCGCGTCTTCGCGTCGTAGCCACAACTTCGGGGGTGTAGTGGCCTCCGCGAAGCGGTGAGGCCACTACACCCCCGAAGTAGTGGCCTCCGCGGAGCGGTGAGGCCACTACATCCCCGAAATTGTGCCTCCGGGCTAGCGCGTGGCCGACGCCAGGGCCGACTCGACGCCGGCGCGGTCCAGGTCGGTGCCGTAGGCCGGGGTGCCCGGCTCCTGGCGCCAGCTCTCGTCCAGCGTGCCGCCGTCGACGGCGTCGAAGCCAATCGCTTCGACCAGCGCCGACACGGTCTGCTTGGCCGACGGGTCGTCGGCGGCCACCGGCAAGGCGATGCGCCCGGCCGTGCCGGCCGGCTTCCCGTTCGCCAGGATGTTCCGCCAGAAGATGTTGTTGAAGACCTTCACCACGTGGGCGCCGGGCGCGTGGTCGGCGGTGAAGCGGGCCGAGGTCTTGTGCTTCTGCGCGATATCGTCGATGACGCCGTCGCGCGCCGGGTAGTAGTTGTTCGCGTCGACGAGGACGACGCCCTGCAGCTTGCCGAGCGGCAGCGACGGGACGACCTTCACCGGCACGGCCAGGACGACCAGGTCGGCCTCGCCGATCGCCTCCTCGACGGTGCCCGCGGTCGCGCCGATCTCGCCGGTTAGTCCGGTCAATGTCTGCGGGCCCCGCGAGTTGGACAAGGTCACCTCGTGGCCCAGCCCGGCGAACTTGCGGGCGAGGGTACCGCCGATCATGCCCGAGCCGATGACGCCGATCTTCATCCGTCCACTCCAATCGATGCGAAAACAACGTCGAGCGAAAACAAAAGGCAAAGACTCCCTTAAGGCGAAACACCATCACAGCCCGCTACCATGCCCGGGATGCGCGCGAAGTTGACCGTTTTGCTGGCGACGGCGCTGCTCGCCGCCGGCTGCGGTGGCGATCCGCCCGCGAAGAGCGCACCAGCGCCCGAAGTCAAGCCGTCCGCGCCGAGCCCGGTAGCCGCTGCGGAGCAGCGGCTGGGCACGGCTTCTCCGGGCTCCCCTCGTACCCCCAAAAAAGCCGGAAATACCGCGGGCAAGGCGGTGGTCCCGGCCGAGGCGCGGGCGGTGGACACCTCGCGTCCGACCCGGGTGATCGGCACCGGCACCGCGGCGAGCTGCACGTCGGCGGCCGTGGTCGACGCCGTGGCCAAGGGCGGGATCATCACCTTCGACTGCGGGCCGGCGCCGGTGACGATCACGATGACCGCGACCGCCAAGATCCGCAACGCGAACGGGCCCAAGATCGTGCTCGACGGCGGCGGGCAGGTCACGCTCAGCGGTGGCGGCAAGCGGCGGATCCTCTACATGAACACCTGCGACCAGGCCCAGGGCTGGACCACCTCGCACTGCCAGGACCAGGACACGCCGCAGCTCACCGTGCAGAACCTGACCTTCGCCGACGGCAACTCCACCGGCCAGACGATCGAGGGCGGCGGCGGCGGCGCGATCTTCGTGCGCGGCGGCCGGTTCAAGGTGGTCAACTCGCGCTTCGTCGACAACCGCTGCGACTCGACCGGCCCCGACCTCGGCGGCGCCGCGATCCGCGTGCTGAGCCAGTTCCACGAACCTGCCGGTGTACGTGGTGAACAGCACGTTCGACGGCGGGCCGGGGTCGGTGCTCCAACGGCGGCGCCCTGAGCAGCATCGGCGTCTCCTGGGCGGTGCTCAACAGCGTGATGAGCGGCAACCCGGCGATCGGCCGGGGCGCCAACCCGGCCAAGGGCGGCACCCCGGGCGGCGGCAGCGGCGGGGCGATCTACTGCGACGGCAACCTGTTCACGCTGCGGATCGCCGGCACGATCATCGAGAACAACCACGCCAACGAGGGCGGCGGCGCGGTCTTCTTCGTCAGCAACGACCGCACCGGCACGATGTCGATCGAGGCCTCCACGCTGCGGAACAACAAGAGCGACGGGTTCGAGACGGCGGGCTTCACGGGCATCTTCTTCCTCGGCGCCCGAAACCCTACGGTGCGCAACTCCACCGTCACCTAGATTGTCGAGTTTGGACAGTGACCTTCTCGGGGTATCAGGCAGCCACTGATACCCCGGAACCCCTACTGGAGGTCCTCGTGCGAGGCGGCTCATCGATAGCCGGCGTTCTCATAGTCATCTGGCTGATCATCGGAGCCGTGGCGGCCGGCCAACGCGGGTACTTCAACAGCGGCGATGCCAACTGCGCCAAGACGGGCACGATCCTGGTCACGATCGTGGCCGGCCCGCTGAACTACCTCGGGGTCAACCCGAAGATCAACTGCGCTCTTCCCCAGCCGTCGAAGTAACCCCGGCGCTATCCTGCCGGTCTCGCCGGCAGGGCCGTCCGGTTATCCCGCCGCCGCGACCCGTGGTTGTTCGTCGGGCGCGGCGGCTCGGCCGTCCAGCTCCTCGGGGTTGACGCTCCACGCGCCGGCCAGCCGCAGCACGTCGTGCTCGGAGACGAGAATGTCGTCGTCCAGCTCCGGTGGCAGCCCGAGATCCCGCTCCGCGGCGTCCGGATCGCCGATCCAGCGCTCGACCTCGCCGGACTCCCCCACGTAGGAGAACGAGCGCACCAGCTCGCCGTCCACGGCCCGCTCCCAGCGATGCATCTCCCCCACCCGGTACGTGGCGAAGAACTGCACCTCGGTGCCCAGCATCCAGGACAGTTCGACCACGTCGACGCTCACCTGCGGGCGCAGCAGCCAGCGGCCGGCCACCAGCAGCCAGCGGCGATCGCCGGCCCCGGCCAGCAGCGGCGTGAGCAGCAGCCGGTCATCGGTGAGGTACGACACGTCGACGCCGTCCCGCCAGCTCACCGGGCCGAGATCGCGCAACCCGAGCGCGTCGAGCACCTTGGTCGCGTCACCCTCCCGGATGGCCAGCCAGGCCTGTTTTGGCCCGAATCCCACCATCTGTGCTGCGCTCTCAGGAAACTCACCGTCCATAAGCCACAACGCTACTGCGGGGCGAGATACCTTCGGAAACATGCAGGAGAACGAGGCTCGGCGAGCAGTGGACGCCCTGCGCGAGAGGGGGGTGGCCGCCCACATCGAGCAGCCTGGGGTGGCCCAGTTCGGCGTGCGCGTCGCGCTGCCCGACGGTCGCCAGGCGGTCTGGGACACCGACGGCACGGCCGGGCTCGAGGCCCAGGTCATGCGCGACGGGGTGCTCGTCGGCTTCGTCCCCTTGATCCCCGGCTCGGAGAATTTCACGCTCGACCAGGTGGTCGACGCCATCGCGCGGACGGACTACGACAAGCCGATCGCCCACCAGCGCCGCACCGCCCCGCCGCCGGCCCCGGCGCTGCCGCGCGAGGGTGGCTTCCTGCGCCGCTTCCGCGAGGGGTTCCGGGAGCGTTAGGGTCTGTCCCTTTGCGACGGACCCTAAGCCGGCACCGTCCAGCTGGCGGAGAATCCGTGCGGCTGGTATTCGACCGCGGTCGGCTTCGAGTCGGCCGGCACCGGGAAGGTGATCCAGCCCCGCACGCACTGCCCGCCGGCCAGCGGTCGCGAGGTGAACGGGTACTCCGGGCGCGGGAACGCGTCGTCGTTCTTGTCGCTGGCCGCCACGACCGAATTGTCGGCGTACCGCAGCGACCACGTCTTCCAATCGACCGTCACGTTGCCCTTCGCATCGGCCAGCGTGCAGACCTGAACGTCGGCCGAGCCCCACGTGTAGCCGGACGGGCCGGCCGCCGGGCCGCCGGTCACGCTTGGCTGGCGGTATTCGAAGGTGGTCGCCTCGACGGTGCTGCCGAGCGTGGTCTTCTGCTGCATCGGCAAAGGTGGCCCGGCGCTGGGCTTGGCGGGGGGCGCCTTGGCCGTCGTACGCGGCGCGGATGGCCGTTCGGTGTGATCGCTACCACATGCGGCGATAGCAGCGGGAGCGACGACGAGACACAATACGGCGACGTAGCGGGCAATCTTCACAACTCCCAGTCTGCCGTAGCCGCGCTCACGACCCGGCACCACTCTCCTGCGTGATAGACAAATAACGATCGGTTTTGGTAAACCGGATTTACCTTGACGGCCAGCCGGAGGGAGGGTTTGTGGCGACCCGGATCTTCACCGGCTACACGACCCTCATGGTGGCACTCGGAGTCGCCGTCCTGTTCGGCCCCGCGACGTGGAGCGCCGTCCTCTGGGCGGCCATCGCCGTCCTGACCGTCGGCGCGATCGTCGGCGGCACGCTCGTGCACCGGCCCGTCCGGCGTTCGCCCTGGTGGCTGCTGGCCGGCGCGGTGCTGGCCATGGGCGTGGGCGACACCATCTTCGGCGCCACCGTGCATGCCACCGCCGACCGGCCGCCGATCATCGCCGACGTCTTCTATCTCCTGATGTTCCCGCTGGTCACCGCCGGTCTGATCGACCTCACGCGCACCGGTTCGGTGCTGCGCGACCGGTCGCGGCTGCTCGACTTGTCGGCGTTCGGCTGCTCGGCCGCCCTGGCCGGCTGGGTGTTTCTGATCGGTCCCGCGTTCGGCGCGTCCAGGCTCGGATGGGACGACAAGTCGACGCTCGCCGCGTACACGATCGGTGATCTTCTGATCCTGCTGGCGGCGGTCCGGCTCCTGGTCGCGGCCCGGCGCAGCGTCTCGGTCGTGCTGCTGACGGTCGGTGCGGTCGGTGCGCTCGTGGGCAACGTCTGGTATTCCCTCGACGAGCTGCACAGCAGTTGGCTGCCTGGGGGTTGGGCGGAGATCTTCTACCTGGTGTTCTACTTCTCGTGGGGCGCGGCCGCCCTGCACTGCTCGATGACCCGCCTGACCGAACCCGTCCCCATTCGCTCGACCCGGCTCAGCGGTGGCTGGACCGTGTTGCTCGGCCTGTCCGTGGCCATCCCGCCGGCAATGCTTATCAGCGAGTCGCTGCTCGGCGACGTTCGCGACGGCGTGCTGATCGCCGCGATCTCCTTCGTCACGTTTGCCCTGGTCATCACCCGGATGATCGACGCCGTCAAGGATCACCACGCGGCGATGGCCCGCGAGCGCGCCCTTCGCGTGGCGTGCGGCGCGCTGGTCGCCGCGAGCAGCACCGACGAGGTCAACGACGCGATGCGCACCGGCATCCACATGCTGCTGCCGCCGGGCGTCGACCACGCGATGGCGCTGCGGTTCAACGCCGCCGACGAGTCGACGTCCTATCCCCTGCCCCCGCAGACGGCCAACCGCCGTACCCGCCTGGTGACCACCACCATGCTCGACGACGACGTGCAGCGCGAAGTCGACGCGTT
This sequence comes from uncultured Actinomycetota bacterium, assembly GCA_963816625.1. Classification (GTDB taxonomy): domain Bacteria; phylum Actinomycetota; class Actinomycetes; order Mycobacteriales; family Micromonosporaceae; genus Dactylosporangium. The sequence continues at coordinate 151,337 of CAWFLC010000002.1, forward strand.
CCGCGTCACGCTGGTCTGCCCGCTGATCGTCGACCGCCGCGCCGACCGGGATCCCGGTGCCGGTGCGCTCTTCGTGGCCGCCGCCGAGCCCGCATTGCTGGCCATCCAGGACGCCGTCGAGGTGCTGGCCGCGCAGGCCGCGCTCGCCCTCGAACGCATCGCGCTCACCGAAACCGCCAACCGCCGCGACAGCGACGAATACCTGCGGGCCGTCGTGCAGAACACCGCCGACGTGGTCGTCATCATCGACGAGGACCAGCGCATCCGCTACGCCAGCCCGTCGCTGCGCACCGTCCTCGACATCGTCCCGCCGCCGGCCGCCACCCTCCGCGACATCGTCCACCCGGACGACCACGACCAGGTGTCGCAGACCCTCGCCGCCGCCGAGCGCCTCCGCGACGACGCCGGCGCCCGTGACGTCTGGAGCCTGCGCCGTCCCGACGGCAGCCGGGTCGTCGTCGAGGTGAGCTATCGCGACCTGCGCCACGACCGCATAGTGCGCGGCATCATCGTGACCATGCGCGACATCACCGAGGAGCAGGAACAGCGCCTCGAGGCCATCCGCCGCACCCTCGACGCCTCCCCGGCCGGCCAGAACCGCCGCAGCGTCTCGAGAAAATTCCAATAACCGTTTCTGGCTCGGGCCCGCCGAGCGCACGACCGTTGCTCCCGCCAGGAATCCCGACGCCCGCGCCCCCAAGCCCAGCGCCGCCCCTCCGGGAACCAGGGCGCCACAGACGCGCCCCCGGAGGCCACAACTCCGGGGAAGCAGTGGCCACCGACGGCCCCTGACGGCACAACTCCGGGGAAGTAGTGCCCACGACCGGCCCCGGAAGCCACAACTCCGGGGAAATAGTGGCCACCGACGGGCGCAAGGCCACAACTCCGGGGAAATAGTGGCCTCGACCGGCCCACGAGGCCACAACTTGCGGGAAGTAGTGGGCCACCGATCGGTAAGCGGCCACAGCTTCGGGGTGACTGTTAGGTGGTCGGCGGGATGAGCATGATCGCGAAGAGTTTCCGGTGGATAGCACCCGGCGGGTCTTCAGGATCATGCACTCGGGGGTGGCAGTGGCCGGTCGTGTTCGGGCGGGTGCAAGTGTCGCGGGAATCGCAGCGCCGAGCACCCTGGTCACGATCCCCACGCCCTCAACCGACTCCACCACGTGAACAGATACCTTCGGGGAAATAGTGGCCACCGGACGCCCCTGACGGCACAACTTCCCCGAAGTAGTGGCCACCGGACGGCCCTGAGGCCACTACTTCCCCGAAGTAGTGGCCTCCGCGCCGGGTGGTGGTAGGGGCTAGGAGGAGACGGCCGCCAGGCGGGTCTTCAGGCCCTGGCCGAACGGGGTCGCGGTGCCGGTGTAGTCGCTGATCAGCGCCGGGCCGGAGGAACAGTCCCAGGCGTTCCAGGTCCAGCCGAGGTAGCCGACGCTGTGCGAGTCGGCCCAGTTCATCAACGTGTCGATGAATCCGTGCGCGCAGTCGTTCTCGCCGATCTCGGTGAAGGTGAACGGCACCTGCGCGGCCACCGGCGCCGAGCTGGCTGTCGTAGCACGACGTGTTCGAGCAGGTGTTGAAGTTGTAGACGTGCGCGAACGCGGCCAGGTTGCCGGTCGAGTCGGTCGGCTTGTACTGCAGCCACTGGGTCGGTCGTTGGAGTAGGCCAGGCCGCCGATCATGACGACGTTGGTGGCGCCGGTGGCCCGTACGGCGTTGAGCAGGCTCTGGAAGCCGGCCACCTGGTACGGGATGCCGGTGCAGGTGCCGCCGTCGCGCCAGCAGGTCCAGCCCCGGTCGTCGTGCTGCCGGTGGCCCGCTCCGGGTACGGCTCGTTGAACAGGTCGAAGACGACCGCGTTGTTGCCCTTGAACGCGTTGGCGACGCCGGTCCAGAACGACGGCGCGTACTGCGCGTCCGGCATCGGCTTCTGGCAGGTCGCGTTGACGTCCGAGCAGCCGGCCGACGGCCCGGTGTACAGGCCGTAGTTCCAGTGCATCTCCACGATCGGCGTGATGCCGTTCGCGATCAGCAGGTTCACGTACGTCCTTGACCGCGTTCTGGTACGTGGTGCCGCCGTACTGCGCCGGTACCGGTGCCACGCCGAGCCAGCACTCCTCGTTGAGCGGTACCCGGACGGCGCGGATCTTCCAGGCCCGCATCGCGGTGACAGAGGCCTGGTCCATCGGGCCGTCCCAGATGCCGTTGCCCTGGATGCAGGCGAACTCGCCGCCGGAGCGGTTGACGCCGAGCAGCCGGTAGGTGGCGCCCGAGGACGTGAGCAGCTTGTTGCCGGACACGTGCAGCGCGGGGGCCGCTCCGCCGGACGGAGGCGGCGAGGTGGACGGGGTCACCGACGGCGACACCGAGGGCGAGGGCGACGCCGGCGGCGAACTCGGCATCGTACCGCCGTTGCAGGCCACGCCGTTGAGCGTGAAACCGGTCGGCTTCGGGTTGCTGCCGGTCCAGGTGCCGTTGAAGCCGATCGACGTCGAGGCACCGGTGCCGAGGTTGGCGTTCCAGGACAGGTTGGTGGCGCTCACGTTGGCGGCGGACTGGGCCCACGTCGCCGACCAGCCCTGGGTGAGCGTCTGGCCGTTGGGGAACGCGAAGCGCAGCGTCCAGCCGGAGACCGGGTCGCCGAGATTCTGCACGGTGAGACTGGCGGTGAACCCACCCTGACCGGGGGCGGACGTCCAGTCGTTGGTGGTGTAGGTGACCTGACAGCCGGCGGCGGCCTGCGCCACGTTCGGCAGCAGTACGACGAGCGCTGCGGCCCCCAGCGCGGCCGCGGCGGCGGCGCCGGCGAGAAGCCTTCTCATTCGCTCTCCTCGATGTTTGTGGATGTCGATGGAAGCGCTCCCAGTCTCGCGCTGGTGACAACGCTGTCAAGCCGGGCTCCGGTCGTACCGCTGGAATTGGCGAAACACACCGAAACTTTCACGTCGCCACCACGCCACGCGCACAACGGCTTTCTAGCGTCAAGGCATGCGCGTGACGATGATCCTGCCGGCCCTGACCGAGGCGACCAGCCCGCTGTTCCGGCCGATCAAGTACTCGCTGTTCCCGCCGCTCGGACTGGCCACGCTGGCCGGGTACCTGCGCGACGACGACGAGGTGCGGATCCTCGACGAGCACGTCGAGCGCTCGACGCGTCGTCGACGACGACCGGCCGGACCTCGTGGTGATCCAGGCCTACATCACCTCGGCGCGGCGCTCGTACGAGCTGGCCGACCACTACCGCGCGCGCGGCGTGTACGTGGCCCTCGGCGGGCTGCACGTCACGTCGCTGCCGGACGAGGCCGCGGCGCACGCCGACACCATCTTCCTCGGGCCGGGCGAGGACACCTGGCCGCGGTTCCTCGACGACTTCCGGCGGGGCGAGCCGCGCCGGCGGTACGTGTCGAGCGAACGCACCCTCGCCGGACTGCCGCCGATCCGCCGCGACCTCATCAAGCGCCACCGCTACCTGGTGCCCAACTCGATCGTCGTGTCGCGCGGCTGCCCGCACCACTGCGACTTCTGCTACAAGGACGCGTTCTTCGACCGGCGGCAAGTCGTTCTACACGCAGACGGTCGACGACGCGCTCGCCGAGATCGAGCGGCTGCCCGGCCGGCACCTGTACTTCCTCGACGACCACCTGTTCGGCAACCGCCGCTTCGCCGAGGCGCTGTTCGACGGCATGGCCGGCATGGGCCGGGTCTGGCAGGCGGCCGGCACGGTCGACTCGATCCTCGCCCCGCGCCTGCTCGAGCGGGCCGTCGAGGCCGGACTGCGCAGCCTGTTCGTCGGCTTCGAGACGGTCAACGACGAGCAACCTCGCGCGCCAGCGCAAGCGGCAGAACATCGGCCGCGACTACGCCGCGGTCGCCGGCGGCTGCACGACGCCGGGCGTGATGGTCAACGCGAGCTTCGTCTTCGGCATGGACGGCGACGGTCCGGACGTCTTCGACCGCACCGTCGAGTGGGCGGTCGCGCAGGGCATCGAGACCGCGACGTTCCACATCATGACGCCGTACCCGGGCACCGGCCTGCACCAGCGGATGGAGGCGGAGGGCCGGATCGCTGCACCGCGACTGGGACCTCTACGACACGCGGCACGTCGTCTTCCGCCCGCGCGGGCATGACGCCCGGAGCAGCTCGAGGCCGGGTACTGGCGGGCGTACCGCGACTTCTACCGGTGGCGCTCGATCTGGCGCGGCGCGGCGACCAAGCCGGTGCTCGGCGACCGGCTGCGGCACCTCGCGTACGCGGGCGGCTGGAAGAAGTTCGAGCCGGTGTGGGACATGCTGATCCGATCCGGGCCAGGTGCTGCACGCTTTGCCCCTGTTGGAGACGGCGTTGGGGAGTTTCGGGAAACGCCGATCGGGAGGGCGCGCGCCGGAAGCGCGGTCGGAAGGGCGGAATGATCGGTCCATCGGCCTCTTGGACGGCGGGTGAGCGCGGCGTAGCGTTTGGGCATCGCTTCCGGAGGTGGGCCGCCATGTCTGACGGAACGTATGACTACGTCGTGATCGGTGCCGGCCCAGCCGGCTGCGTGCTCGCGAACCGGCTCTCCGGCTCGCCCGACCGCCGTGTCGCCCTCGTCGAGGCCGGCCAGCCCGACAAGGCCCGCGAGATCCACATCCCGGCCGCGTTCAGCAAGCTCTTCGCCGGCCCGTACGACTGGAACTACCACACGTCCAAGCAGCCACAGCTGGCCGACCGTGAACTGTTCTGGCCCCGCGGCAAGACGCTCGGTGGTTCGACGTCCATCAACGCGATGATGTGGGTGCGGGGCCACCAGGACGACTACGACGACTGGGGGCGCGACTGCCCCGGCTGGTCCTACGAGGAGGTGCTGCCCTACTTCCACCGCGTCGAGCACCGCACCGTGCCGACCAGCGTCTACGGTAGCGACGGTCCACTGTGGATATCGGATCTGCGCTCGCCCAACCCGGCCAGCCTCGCGTTCCTGGCCGCCTGCGCCGAGCAGGGTCTGCGCCCGCTGGACGAGCTCAACCAGCCCGACAATTCCGGCTTCGCCCTGACCCCGGTAACCCAGCACCGCGGCCGTCGATTCAGTGCCGCCGATGCTTATCTGGTACCGGTGGCCGGGCGTCCAAACCTGGACGTGATCACCGGCGCGCTGGTCGAGCGCGTCGAGCTCGACGGCGATCGGGCCACCGGCGTCACCTACCGCACCGCGACCGGCGGCACCCGGCGGTTGACCGCCCGACGGGAAGTCGTCCTGTGCGCCGGCGCGGTCAACACACCGCAGCTCCTGATGCTCTCTGGCATCGGCGACCCGGACCACCTGCGCGACGTCGGCATCGAACCGCGGCACGAGCTGCCGGGCGTCGGCGGCAACCTGCAGGACCACCTCGCCGCCGGCGTCGTCGTCGCCTGCCCGCAGCCGGTGACGCTCGTGGCCGCCGAGTCGCTCGGTCAGCTCGCCCGCTACCTGGTCACCCACACGGGCATGCTGACCTCGAGCGTGGCCGAGGGGGTCGCCTTCGTCCGCAGCCGGCCCGACCTGCCCGCGCCCGACCTGGAGCTGCTCTTCGCGCCGGTCCCGTTCGTCGACCACGGCAAGACCGCGCCGAGCGGACACGGCATCACCCTCGGTGCGGTGCTCCTGCAGCCGAAGAGCCGCGGCCGGATCACCCTGGCCAGCGCCGACCCGGCCGAGCCGCCGGTGATCGACCCCGGCTACCTCAGCGAAGCCGCCGACGTCAAGACGCTGCTGGCCGGCGTACGGATGGCGGAGAAGCTGACCGAGTCCGAGGCGCTCAAGCCCTTCGTGTCCGGGCCGATGGACCCGTGGCCGGGCAAGGTCGACGACGACACGCTCGAGCGGCACATCCGCGAACGCGCCGAGACGCTCTACCACCCGGTCGGCACCTGCAAGATGGGCATCGGCTCGGGTGCGGTGGTGGACACCGAACTCCGGGTGCACGGGCTGCGCGGCCTCCGGGTGGTCGACGCGTCGGTGATGCCGCGCATCAACCGGGGCCACACCCAGGCGCCGGTGTACATGATCGCCGAGCGCGCGGCCGAGCTGCTCAACTGAGACCGCCGTCCTACGCACAGCTACTGATGAGTAAGTACTGTCGAGGGATCGGTTCCGAACCCTGACAGGAGTGAATGGGCAATGGCTGTGCTGTACACCGCGGAGGCGATCTCGACCGGCGCAGGCCGCAACGGGCACGTGAAGAGCGCGGACGGCCTGCTCGACGTCGAACTCGCGACGCCCAGGGAGATGGGTGGGCGAGGCGGCGCGCTCAACCCGGAGATGCTGTTCGCGGCCGGCTACTCCGCCTGTTTCCACAACGCGTTGCTGGGCGCGGCCAAGCGGGCCAACGTGCCGGCCGCCGACTCGACCGTGATCGCTCGCGTCGGCATCGGGCGCATCGAAACCGGCGGCTTCGGGCTGTCCGTGACGCTGCGGACCAGCCTGCCGGGCGTCGACGAGGCCACCGCCAAGGAGCTGGTCGACCAGGCTCACCAGGTCTGCCCGTACTCGAACGCGACCCGCGGCAACATCGACGTCATCCTGGAGATCGTGTGAAAAGCCTCGAGATCCACCTCGCGTCCCGCCCGACCGGCTGGTGCACGACGGAGAACTTCCGCCTGGTCGAGGCCGACGTGCCCGAGCCCGGCCCGGGCCAGATCCTGGTCCGCAACCAGGTGATGTCCGTCGACCCGGCGATGCGCGGCCGGATGAACGACGCGAAGTCGTACGTCCCGCCGTTCCAGGTCGACCAGGTGCTCGACGGCGGCGCGGTCGGCGAGGTGGTCGCGTCCAACAGCGACGAGCTCGCCGTCGGCGACACCGTGCTGCACGGGCTCGGCTGGCGCCAGTACGCGGTGCTGGACGCCGGTCGCGCGCGGAAGATCGATCCATCGCTCGCGCCGCCGTCGGCCTACCTGGGTGTGCTCGGGATGCCCGGCTTCACCGCGTACCTGGGGATCATCGACATCGCCGAGATGAAGCCGGGTGAGACGGTCTTCGTGTCCGGGGCGGCCGGCGCGGTCGGCAGCCTGGCCGGGCAGATCGCCAAGCTCCGCGGGGCCGGCCGGGTCGTCGGCAGCGCCGGCTCGGCGGAGAAGGTGAAGCACCTCGTCGAGGACCTCGGCTTCGACGCCGCGTTCAACTACAAGGACGGCGCAACCAGGGCGCAGCTGAAGCAGGTCGCGCCGGACGGCATCGACGTCTACTTCGACAACGTCGGCGGCGAGCAACTCGAGGGCTCGATCGCCGCCCTCAACCGCTTCGGGCGAGTGGCGATGTGCGGGGCGATCTCGCAGTACAACGAGACCGCGCCGGTGGGGCCGCGCAACATTTCCCTCGTGATCACCAAGCGGCTGACCCTGCGCGGGTTCATCGTGCTGGACCACGGCGACCGGCGAGCCGCGTTCATCGAGGAGGTCGGCGGCTGGCTGCGGGAGGGCAAGGTGCGCTTCCAGGAGACGTTCGTCGACGGCATCGAGCACGCCCCGGACGCGCTGATCGGCGTGCTGCGCGGCGACAACGTCGGCAAGATGCTGGTCCGCATCTCGTAAAGCCGCCCTTTAGGGCACTACTTCGGGGAAGTAGTGCCCTCGGCGAGATCGGGAGGCCACAACTCCGGGGAAGTAGTGGCCTCGGCGGGGTCGGGCGGCCACTACTTCGGGGAAGTTGTGGCTTACCCGGACGGTGTGGAGAAGTGGGCGAGCACGCCCAGCAGCACCACGACCACCGCGACGATCGCCAGGTATTTGCGCCGCCTGATCTCCTCCCCCGCGTGGTACCACGCGATCGCCGCCTCCGCGAGCGGGGCGGCGTGCGTCCTCCGCGGCTTCACCACGGCCTTCGCGAGAAGGACCGCGTTGCTGACGTAGCGCGGCGCGGCGGGAGCTGCGTATTCCTGTCCTTCGATCCATACGTGGATGTCGGTGTCGCTGAGGATGTGGTCGGGCTGCCACCGCTCAGAACAGTGCGCGAACGCCCGGTCCAGGTAAGCCTCGGCCGCGCCCGGGTTGTGCAGGTAGACGCGTTGCACTTCGAGCCAGGCCCAGCGGACCGCGACCGCGGAAAGCACCAACGGGTAGAGGTGGTCGGCGTCCTGTTCGTCGCCGACCACACGGGCGGCGTCGTGGCGCAGCTCTTCCAGGTGCCGCTCGACGAAGGCGACGTACTCCTCCGGCAGCTCCGACGTCATGCCACCATAGTGGGCTTGTCCCGTAGCTGATGCCAGCCATCTCGCGACAGCCGGTAGAGCACGTGCCGCACCATCGGGTGGTCGGCCGGCAGCTTGGGATGATCGAAGTCGTCGGCCGGATCGTGGGCCAGGCCGATCCGGCGCATAACCGCCTGCGAACGGAGGTTCCGGCTGGTCGTGAACGACACGATCTCGTCGAGGCCGGCCTCGGTGAATGCGAAGTCGCGGGCGGCGACGGCCGCCTCGGTGGCGTACCCGTGGCCCCAGGCCGGCCGGGCCAGCCGCCAGCCGATCTCCAGCGCCGGGGTGAAGTGCGCCTCGAACGACACCCACTGCAGGCCGACGAAGCCGACGAACGCGCCTTCGGCCTCGACCGCCCACAGTCCGTACCCGTGCTCGTCGAAGCCCGCTTCGATGCGCTCGACCAAGGCGTCGCTCTCCGCGCGGGTGAGCATGCTCGGGAAGTGCTCCATGACCGCGGAGTCGGCGCCGAGTGCGGCGAAGGGCTCGCGGTCGCTGTCGCGCCAGCGACGCAGGAGGAGTCGTTGCGTCCGCACCCGACACACCTTACAAGAGACAACCGGTAGGCAAGCTACACGTACCGACAACCGGCCCGGAGGCCACAACTTCGGGGAAGTAGTGGCCTCACGGCCGGTCGGAGGGCACTACTTCGGGGAAGTAGTGGCTATCACAGGCGCCTTCCGGGTCCGGGAGAGCGCTCTCTCAGGCAGACTGGGGGCATGCCGCTCGAGTACCGCCGACTCCGCAAGGCCGCCCTCGGCACCGCGCTGGTGTTCACGGCGAGCGGCGCCATCCTCGGCACCTGGGTATCCCGGCTGCCGGCCGTCCGGGATCACCTGCACGCCAGCCCTGGTCAGTTGGGCGGGGCGCTTCTGGCCATGGGCGTGGGGTCGCTGCTGTCCATGCCGATCACCGGGCACCTCTGCCACCGGTTCGGCACCCGCACCATGGTCATCGTCACGGCCGCGCTGAGCACGCTCATCCTCGCGGCGATCGGCCAGGTCGACACGCTCCTGCAGCTCACCGTGGCGCTCTTCGCCCTCGGCCTCACGTTCGGCTCGTGGGACGTGTCCATGAACGTCCAGGGCAGCGCGGTCGAAACTCGGGCCGGCCGGCAGTGGATGCCGCGCTACCACGCCTGCTGGAGCGCGGGCAGCATCCTCGGTGCCTCACTCGGCGCGCTCGCCGCCGGCGCCCACCTGACGTTCGGCGCCCACTTCATGATCGCCGCGATCGGCGCGGCGATCACCGTCGCGGCCGGCGTGAGCATGTTCATCAACGAGCGTGCCGGCCAGCCGTCCCGGCGAGAGACGCGGGCCATGAAGCGAGGCCGCGTCATCAGCCGCCGACTGCTCATGGTCGGCCTGGTCGTCCTGTTCGCGACCATCATCGAGGGTGCGGCGGCCGACTGGCTGGCCATCTTCCTCGCCGACAACCGGCACCTGTCCGACGCCTCGGCCGCGCTCGGCTTCACCGCGTTCGCGGTCGCGATGACGGTCGGCCGCGTCCTCGGTACCCCCATCACCGAACGGCTCGGCCGGGCCCGGGCGGTCCGCATCGGCGGGTTCCTTGCCATCGCGGGCGTGCTGCTGACCATCCTTCCGCCGGTCGTGCCGCTCAACTACGCCGGCGCGCTGGTCTGGGCGGCCGGCATCTGCCTGGTGTTCCCGGCCGGGGTGAGCGCGGCCGGCGAGTCGGCGCGCCCGGCCGAGTCGATCGCGCTGGTCACCACGATCGGCTACGGCTCGATTCTGATCGGCCCGCCGCTGATCGGCGGCCTCGCCGAATGGGTCGGCCTGGGCCGCGCTCTCCTCGTACTGGTCGTGCTCGCGGCCCTGGTAGCGATCTTCGCGCCGGCGCTGCGGGAGCACACGGCGCCGCGGTCAGCCGATTCCGACCGCGACGACTCCGGCGAGCGTGCCGATGTAGGCGTGGCCGGCGGCCAGAGTGGGTGACGCGAAGTGCGGCGCCTTCCCGATCGCGAGCTCGGCGATCTGCTGCCCGCTCGTCGCCTCGAGGGCGTAGAGCTTGCCGCCGTCGTAGTCCACGACCCACACGGCACCGCCGCCGACGACCGGTGAGCCGGTGGCCCCGGACGGCCCATGCCAGCCGACCGTGATAATCCCGGCGCCGTCGAGCGTGGCGCTCCGGACGCCGTCGTTGCACGGGACGAAGAGCGTCGTCCCGGTCACCGCGGCGCCGCCGAACGCCTTGCACAGCTCGCGCTGCTGGACCTGGCCACCGATGCCGCCGAGGTGGTCCGGGTCGAGGGTGTAGCCGATGCCGCGCTTGCCGGCGATGACGATGTGGGGGCCGACCAGGGCCGGGGTCATCGAGCCCAGATCCAGGTCGCGGGCGTTGTCGTCGGCCCAGGTCGACGGGGCGAAGAAATCGGTGCGCTGCAACTGCGGGGTGAGCGCGATGACGGTGTCCGACCCGTCGAAGCCGGACGTCGACTCGCCGTTGCCGGCGGCGAAGTAGAGCACCGTGCCGTCGACCACGCCGCCGCCGGGTGCCCAGATGCCGCCCTCCCGCGTGGTCGGGATCGCGTAGCTGACGATCGGCCCGTTACCGGACGTCGGCACGCCGACGACCGAGCCGATGTACTGCGCGCAGTCCCCGGCAAGCCCGCCGTATGCGACGTAGACCATCCCGTCGAGCACGGTGAGCGCCGAGCGCTGCTGGTGCGCGAGCTTGTCGCCCTTGGGCGGCTCGGCCACCCGGTTGAGCTTTACGGCGCCGGTGGCGATGTCGAAGCCGTAGAGCGTGTGCACCCCGCCGGTCGACTCGGCCAGCGCGAACACCAGCCCCGTGCCGGCGTCGTAGGCCATGGTGCCGGTGATGCCGAGCGGGTCGATGTTGCCGCACGGCAGATCCGACCGCGGTACCGGAGTGCCCACGTGCTGGGACCAGAGCTGCGCCCCGGTCGTCGCGTCGAGGCCGTAGACGGTGTCGTTCTCGGTCGCGGCGAGGAGCCGGTTGCCGATGACGAGCGGCTGGCCGTAGACGGCGCCGTCCAATTTGGCTCGCCAGGCGGCCGAGATCGACGACACGGCCGGGAACCCGGGCGCCACGCCGCTGCGGCCGTTGTCGTGGTGGTACGTCGGCCAGTCGCCGGCGCCGACCGGTGGCGCCGAGGCGAGCGGGGACGGGGCACCCGACGCCGCCGGGGCGGCCGGCGGGAGCGCCGGCTCCTTCGCGCCGCCGCCGCACGCGGCGAGCGTCAGGGTCAACGTGAGGAGCGCTAGCCTTCTCACAGCTGATCCATCGCCCGGTAGATCCGCACGTCCGAGATCGGGTACCGGGTGCCGAGTGCTTGCGCGAAGAGGCCGACCCGCAGTTCCTCGATCATCCACCGGATCTCCCGCAGCTCCGGGCGGTCGCTCATGCTCGCCGCCAGCTGGTCGTACTCCTGCTGGACCTGCTGCACGGTCATCATGCGCTCCCGGTCACGCCCCGGGTCGGACGGCAGCTTGTCCAGGCGCCGCTGCATCCCCTGCAGGTAGCGCTCGAGGTCGGGCAGCCGGTCCCAGCCGGTCGCGGTCACGAACCCGCGGAAGACCAGCCGGCCCAGTTGCTGGCGCAGGTCGGTCAGCGCGGGCAGCAGGACCGGGTTGCCGGTACGGGAGAGCCGCTGCTCGACCTCGTACGCGGCGGCGAGGATGCGCTGCACGGTGGTGACCACGTCCAGGGTGACCTCGACGAGGTCGGCCCGTACCCGTTCACGGAGCGCGGCGAAGCCGGCCTCGTCCCAGGTGGACAGGCCGAGCCGCCCGGGGTGCTGCGGGTCGGCCATGAGGTGATCGACCGCGCAGGCGGCGCAGTCGTCGAGCAGGTCGACGGCGCTGCGGTGCGGGTTGCGGCTCAGCGCGAGCTTCGCCGCGTTGCTCAGCCGGCCCTGGACGAACTTCGCCGGCGAGGGAAGGCCGAGCAGCAGCAGCCGGCGGACGCCCGCCCACATCTCGAGGTCTTGCCGCTCGGGCCGGTCGAAGACGCGGATCGCGACGCTGTCGCCTTCGTCCACAAGGGACGGATAGGCGGTGACGGTGTGCCCGGCGATGGTGCGCTCGATCGCCGGCGGCAAGGCGCCGACGTCCCACGCGGTCAGCCCGGCCCGCTCGAGGCCGGTGGCGGCCTCGGCGAACTGCTCGCGCACCTTGGGCGCCAGCCGTTGCCGCAGCGCGGCCAGGTCCTTGCCCTCGCCGAGCGGCTGGTCGTGCTCGTCGACGACCCGGAACGTGATCCGCAGGTGGTCCGGCACCGGGCCCCACTCCGTCGCGGGACGGTGACCCCGGTGAGCCGGCGCAGCGCGCGCTCCAGCGCGTCGAGCAGAGAGCCCTCGCCCTGGGACATCTCGGCGAGCGCCTCGCGAGCGGTGTCCGGAGCGGGGACGAAGTTGCGCCGCACGCCTTCGGCAGCGACCGGATCAGCGCGGTGACGAGTTCCTCGCGCAGCCCCGGCACCTGCCAGTCGAAGCTCGGCGTCCGGGACCTGGCCGAGCACCGGCAGCGGGATGTGGACGGTCACCCCGTCGGCGTCGGCGCCCGGCTCGAACTGGTAGGTCAGCGTGAACGCAGCTCGCCCTGCTGCCAGGCGTCCGGGAAGTCCCGCTCGCTGACCCGCGCGCGCCCTCGTTGACGAGCATCGACGGTCGAAGGTGAGCAGGTCCGGCTGTCGCGCGCCGGGCCTTCTTCCACCAGCTGTCGAAGTGCCGGCCGGACACCACGTCGGCCGGGATCCGCTCGTCGTAGAAGTCGAAGAGCGTCTCGTCGTCGACGAGGATGTCGCGGCGGCGGGCCCGGTGCTCGAGCTCCTCGACCTCGTCGAGCAGCTCGCGGTTGTCGGCGAAGAACTTGTGGTGGGTCTCCCAGTCGCCCTCGACCAGCGCGTGCCGGATGAACAGCTCGCGCGACAGCTCCGGGTCGATCCGGCCGTAGTTGACCTTCGCGGGCGCGACGATCGGCACGCCGTACAGCGTGACCTTCTCCGTACGCCATCACGGCCGCCGGCCTTCTTCTCCCAGTGCGGCTCGCTGTAGGTGCGCTTGACGAGGTGCTGGGCCAGCGGCTCGACCCACTCCGGCTCGATCCGCGCCGCGACCCGCGCCCCACAGCCGGGAGGTCTCGACCAGTTCGGCCGCCATCACCCAGCGCGGCGGCTTCTTGAACAGCGCCGAGCCGGGGAAGATGGCGAACCTCGCGCCGCGGGCGCCGAGGTACTCGTTCTTCTCCGCGTCCTTGAGCCCGATGTGCGAGAGCAGCCCGGCCAGCAGCGACAGGTGCACCTTGAGCGGTTCGGCCGGTTGGTTGCCTCGCTCGGTGTCAGCCGACGCTTGCGACCGGCGCAGCTGGCTGTAGATGTCCTGCCACTCGCGCACGCGCAGGTAGTTGAGGAACTCGGCCCGGCACATCCGGCGGAACTGGTTGGACGAGAGCTCCTGCTGCTGCTCCCGCAGGTAGCTGCCACAGGTTGAGGAAGGCGAGGAAGTCGCGAGTCCTGGTCGGCGAACCGGGCGTGCTGCTGGTCGGCCTGCGCCTGCTTGTCGAGCGGCCGTTCGCGCGGGTCCTGGATGGACAGCGCCGCGGCGATCACCATCACCTCGCGGACGCAGCCGTTGCGCTCGCGCCTCGACGCACCATCCGGGCCAGCCGCGGGTCGACCGGCAGCTGGGCCAGCTCGCCGGCCCGAGCGGGGTGAGCCGCTTGCGCGGGTCGCTGCCCGGCCGGGTCCGAGCGCGCCGAGCTCCTCCAGCAGTTGCACGCCGCGCGGCGACGTTGCGGCGGTCCGGCGGGTCGATGAACGGGAACGCGGCCGAGGTCGCCGAGGCCGAGCGCGGTCATCTGCAGGATGACGGAGGCGAGGTTGGTCCGCAGGATCTCCGGGTCGGTGAACTCCGGCCGCGCCGTCGAAGTCCTCCTCGCCGTAGAGCCGGATGCAGATGCCGTCGGAGGTCCGCCCGCAGCGGCCCTTGCGCTGGTTGGCCGAGGCCTGCGAGATCGGCTCGATCGGCAGCCGCTGCACCTTCAGCCGGTGGCTGTAGCGGGAGATGCGGGCGGTGCCCGGGTCGATCACGTACCTGATGCCGGGCACGGTCAGCGAGGTCTCGGCGACGTTGGTCGCGAGCACGACCCGGCGGCCGGTGTGCGGCTGGAAGACCCGGTGCTGCTCGGCGGACGACAGCCGCGCGTACAGCGGGAGGATCTCGGTGTTGGGCAGGTTCGCGCTCGGTTGAGCGCGTCGGCGGTGTCGCGGATCTCGCGCTCGCCGCAGAGGAAGACGAGGACGTCGCCCGGCCCCTCGGCCCGCAGCTCGTCGACGGCGTCGACGATCGCGTCGATCTGGTCGCGGGGTTCACCGCGGCCGTCGGCCGCATCGTCGACTCGTCGCTCTCGGCGGCACGATCGGGCCGGTAGCGGACCTCGACCGGGTAGGTCCGCCCGGAGACCTCGACGATCGGCGGCGTCGCCGAAGTGCCGCGAGAAGCGCTCCGGGTCGATGGTCGCCGAGGTGATGATCACCTTCAGGTCGGGCCGGCGGGGCAGCAGCTGCTTGAGGTAGCCGAGCAGGAAGTCGATGTTGAGGCTGCGCTCGTGCGCCTCGTCGATGATCAGCGTGTCGTACTGGCGCAGCAGCCGGTCCTGCTGGATCTCGGCGAGCAGGATGCCGTCGGTCATCAGCTTGACGAGCGTGTCGTCGCCCGACCTGGTCGGTGAAGCGGACCTTGTAGCCGACGGCCTCGCCGAGTCGACGTGCCCAGCTCCTCGGCGATGCGCTCGGCGACCGTACGGGCGGCGATCCGCCGCGGCTGGGTGTGCCCGATCTGTCCGCGTCACGCCGCGGCCGAGCTCGAGGCAGATCTTCGGCAGCTGCGTGGTCTTGCCGGAGCCGGTCTCGCCCGCGACGATCACCACCTGGTGGTCGCGGATGGCGGCGAGGATGTCGTCCTTGCGCTGGCTGACCGGCAGCTCCTCCGGGTACGTGATCTTGGGCACGCTGGCGCGCCGCCGCGCGGGCCGCTGCTCGGCGGCCACGACGTCGGCGGCGATCGCCTCGATGATCTTGTCGGCGTCGCCGGCCTTGCGAGCGCCGTCGATGCGCCGGCGGAGCCGATGCTGGTCCCGCGGCAGGAGCCCGTCCAGCCGCGAGCGCAGCTCGGTCAGCCGGGCGTCGTTGGTCAGCGGTGTTGACATGTCGTCAGCAAGGATATTCAGCCCGGCGCACAACCGCCCGTCGATTTCTGCGCGGTCAGCGGTCCGCGCCTATTCTGGAGATCATGAGTACCCCGAGGACCTACCCGGCCGGTGTACCCAGCTGGATCGACACCGAGCAGCCCGACCTGGACGAGGCCCGACGTTTCTACGGCAGGCTCTTCGGCTGGACGTTCCAGACCGTGACGCCGCCATCCGCGCCGGCCGAATACGTCGTCGCCAGCCTCGGCGGCCGCGATGTGGCCGGCCTCGGCCGCGGGGGCACCGGCCGACCCGGCGGCGCCGCCTGGCACACGTACATCGCGGTGGACGACGTCGACGCCACCGCGAAGCGGGTCGAGGAGGCCGGCGGCCGGATCCTGTCGGCACCGGTCGACGCGGGACCGGGCGGCCGCACCGCGACTGGCACCGACCCGAGCGGCGCCGATTTCCGCCTCTGGCAGGCCCGCCAGCGGCTCGGCGCCCAGGTGACCAACGAGCCGGGCGCCTGGAACTTCAGCGACCTGCACGCCGAGGCGCCGGCCGCGGCCATCGACTTCTACGTCCAGGTGTTCGGCTGGTCCGTCGAGGATCTCGGCTTCGCGACGCTGCTGCGTGTCCCCGGATACGGCGCTCACCTGCAGTCCACTGTCGACCCGGACATATACGCACGGCAGGAGGGGATCGCGGCGCCACCAGGCTTTGCCGACGCGATCGCCTGGCTCGGCCCGGCCGAGCGCGGGTGGCCGACGCACTGGCACGTGACGTTCACGGTGGCTGACCGTGATGACGCGATCGAGACCGCTCAACGGCTCGGCGCGACGATCCTCGACCGCGAGGACACCCAGTGGACGCGGACCGCGCTGGTCCGCGATCCGCAGGGCGCCGTCTTCACTGCGAGCCAGTTCACCCCGCCGAGCTGAAGCCGCCGGCGAACGTACGGCAACGCCCTGGTAATCGCGTGCGGGCACAGGGTGACGTGGGCATGCCGATCAAGCAGACCCGGCGGGCGAGGACTACGGTGCACTGCATGCCATCGGCGCAGACTCCCCGCTCCGGAATCGGCAAAGCCGCGACGGCCCCGGCGAAGCCCAAGCCGCCGAAGTCGCTCGAGCTCGCCACGCTCGACGAGGACGATCTCCGCGACGAGGGCGCCTTCACCGCCGTCGGCTTCTACGACCTGGAGCTGCCCGGCCGGACGGCCAAGGCGGTGGAGTTCAACCAGTGCCGCTTCAACCGGGTCGACCTGAGCGGCGGCACGCTCAACAAGGCGTCGTTCACCGACTGCCTGATCGAGCACAGCAACCTCGCGAACCTGCGCACCGACGGCTCGGCCCTCATCCGCGTGCGGATCGACGGCGCCCGGTTGACCGGTCTGCAGTGGATCGACGGCGCGTTCCGCGACGTCACCGTGCAGGATTCCCGGCTCGACCTGAGCGTCTTCCGGTCCAGCGACTTCCGCGCGACCCTCTTCAGCGACTGCAACCTGGCCCGCGCCGACTTCGCGCTGGCCGACCTGTGCGGCGCCCACTTCGTCCGCTGCGACCTGAGCGCGGCCCAGTTCTCCGGGGCGAAGATGGCCGGCGCGCGATTCACCGACTGCACGCTCGACGGCATCGGCGGGGTCAGCGCCTTCGAGGGTGCGACCATCGTCACCGGCGACCTGGTCGGCCTGTCGCGTGCGTTCGCCGCCGCCCTCGGCGTCAGCCTCGAGCTGTCGGATCCCCAATCGGGCTGAGGGCCCCGAGCTGCATGAACGCCAAGCCGACACCGGCCGAGGTCGCCGCCGCGCGCGACAAGCTCCTCGACGACCTTCTCGAGCCGGGGCTGCGCGTGCTCTTCAGCGGCATCAACCCGGGCCTCTACTCGGCCGCGACCGGATTTCACTTCGCGCGGCCGGGCAACCGCTTCTGGCCGGCGCTGCACCGGTCCGGCTTCACCCCGACGCTGCTGCGCGCGGCCGAGCAGAAAACCCTTCTCGACGTACGGACTGGGCATCACCAACGTCGTGGCCCGAGCCATCGGCCCGCGCCGACGAGCTGACCCCGGCGGAGATGCTCGCGGGCGGCGCGATCCTGGCCGACAAGGTGCACCGGTGCCAACCGGCGTGGCTGGCCGTCCTCGGCGTCACCGCCTACCGCGCGGCCTTCGGCGACAGGTCGGCCCGCGTCGGCCCACAGCCGGCGACGATCGGCGCGACCCGCGTGTGGGTGCTGCCCAACCCGAGCGGCCTGAACGCCCACTACACCCTGGAGGCGCTCGCGACGGAGTTCGCACTGCTGCGCGCGGTCGCCCCATAACCAGTCGATCAAGGAAGTACACGCCGGGATTTGTCCGAATCCCGGGCGTGTACTTCCTTGATCGACTTGAGTGGGGTCAGCCGGCGAGCGCCTGCGGGCCTAGCAGCGCCTTCAGGTCGCCCTTCAGAGCTGTCGTGGGGGTGACCCTGAAGGGGTCTAGGCGCAGCATGGTGGTTTTCGAGCCGTTCAGCAGCTTGACGTGCACCTCGGCCTGGCCGGGATGCAGCACCAGGATCTCCCGGAGCCGCTCGACCAGCGGCGGCGTGCACCGGTTGACCGGCAGGGCCAGGCAGTGATCGGCTTGATTGGTCGGCCGCCGTGATGACGTCGGGCATCGACATGTCCATCGCCATGATCCGCGGGGTGTCGTCGCGCCGGTCGAGGCGGCCCTTGACGACCACGATCGCGTCCTCGGCGATGTACTGGCCGACCACCTCGTAGGTGTCGGGGAAGAACAGCGTCTCGACGCCGCCGGCCAGGTCCTCCAGGGTGGCCGAGGCCCAGGCGTTGCCCTGCTTGGTGATCCGCCGCTGCACGCCGGTGAGGATGCCGGCGAGGGTGACGATCGCACCGTCGGGCACCGCGCCCTCCTCGGCGAGCGCGGCGATCGTGGCGTCGGCCGCCTTGGCGCAGCACGTGCTCGAGGCCGAACAGCGGGTGGTCGGAGACGTACAGGCCGAGCATCTCCCGCTCGAAGGCCGAGCAGGTCGCTCTTGTCCCACTCGCTGTCGCCGATCGGCGGCATCGCCGACCGTCGCCGGCTGCCCGCGCCGGCTGTCGCCGAACGCGCGCCGAAGAGGTCGAACTGGCCGACCGCCTCGTTGCGCTTGACGTCCGCGTACGCGTCGATCGCCTCGTCGTGCACCGCGAGCAGGCCCTTGCGGGTGTGCCCCATCGAGTCGAACGCGCCGGCCTTGATCAGCGATTCGATGGTCCTCTTGTTGCAGACGACGGCGTCGACCTTGGCCAGGAAGTCGGGGAAGTCGGCGTACGTCGCCCTTCTCCTGCGCGGCACCGCACGATCGCGTCGACCACGTTGTGCCCGACGTTGCGGACCGCGGCGAGGCCGAAGCGGATGTCCGTGCCGACCGGGGTGAACGGGCCGGCGGACTCGTTGACGTCCGGCGGCAGCACCTTGATGCCCATGCGCCGGCACTCGTCCAGGTAGAGCGCCATCTTGTCCTTGTCGTCGCCGACGCAGGTCAGCAGCCCGGCCATGTACTCGGCCGGGTAGTTGCGCCTTGAGGTAGGCCGTCCAGTAGGAGACCAGGCCGTACGCCGGCGGAGTGCGCCTTGTTGAACGCGTAGTCGGCGAACGGGACCAGGACGTCCCACACCGCCTTGATCGCCTCGTCGGAGTAGCCCGTTGGCCCGCATGCCGTCGCGGAACGGGACGAACTCCTTGTCGAGGACCTCCTTCTTCTTCTTGCCCATCGCCCGGCGCAGCAGGTCGGCCTGGCCGAGGCGAGTAGCCGGCGAGCATCTGCGCGGCGCGCTGCACCTGCTCCTGGTAGACGATCAGGCCGTAGGTGGGGCCGAGGATCTCGCGCGAGCGGCTCCTCCAGCTCCGGGTGGATCGGGGTGATCTCCTGCTGCTCGTTCTTGCGCAGCGCGTAGTTGGTGTGCGAGTTGGCGCCCATCGGGCCGGGCCGGTACAGCGCCAGGACGGCGGAGATGTCCTCGAAGTTGTCCGGCTTCATCAGCCGCAGCAGCGAGCGCATCGGCCCGCCGTCGAGCTGGAACACGCCGAGGGTGTCGCCGCGGGCGAGCAGCTCGTAGGTCGGCTTGTCGTCCAGCGGCAGCGCCAGCAGGTCGAGCTTGCGTGCCGTGGTTGGCCTCGATGTTCTTCACCGCGTCGTCGATGATCGTCAGGTTGCGCAGGCCCAGGAAGTCCATCTTCAGCAGGCCGAGCGTCTCGCAGGTCGGGTAGTCGAACTGCGTGATGATCACGCCGTCGGCGTCGCGGCGCATGAGCGGGACGTGGTCGATGATCGGCTCGGCGCGACATGATCACGCCGGCGGCGTGCACGCCGGTCTGCCGGATCAGGCCCTCGATGCCGCGGGCGGTGTCGATGACCTTCTTGACGTCCGGGTCCTGCTCGTACAGCGTGCGGATCTCGCCGGCCTCGCTGTAGCGCGGGTGCGTCGGGGTCGAAGATGCCGGACAGCGGGATGTCCTTGCCCATCACGGCCGGCGGCATCGCCTTGGTGATCCGGTCGCCCATCGCGTACGGGTAGCCCAGCACCCGGGCCGAGTCCTTGATCGCGGCCTTGGCCTTGATCGTGCCGAAGGTGGCGATCTGCGCGACCTTGTCCTCGCCGTACTTCTCGGTGACGTAGCGGATCACGTCGCCGCGCCGGCGCTCGTCGAAGTCGATGTCGACGTCGGGCATCGAGACGCGCTCGGGGTTGAGGAACCGCTCGAAGATCAGGCCGTGCGGCAGCGGGTCGAGGTCGGTGATGCCCATCGCGTACGCGACCAGCGAGCCGGCCGCCGAGCCACGGCCCGGGCCGACCGCGATGCCGTGGTTCTTGGCCCACATGATGAAGTCGGCGACCACGAGGAAGTAGGACGGGAAGCCCATCTGGAGGATGACGTCGATCTCGTACTCGGCCTGCTTGCGGTGCACCTCGTCGGGACGCCGCCCGGGAAGCGGCGGTCCAGGCCGGTCGCAGACCTCCTTGCGGAACCAGGTACTCCTCGGTCTCGCCCGTCCGGCACCGGGAACCGCGGCATCAGGTTCTGGAAGGTGAACATGCCCTCGGTGTCGACCTTCTCGGCGACCAGCAGGGTGTTGCGGCAGCCCTCCTGCCACAGCGTCGGAGGAGTCGACCGCGCGCATCTGCGTCGGCGGACTTGAGGTAGTAGCCGGTGCCGTCGAACCGGAACCGGTTGGGGTCGGCGATGTTGCTGCCGGTCTGGACGCACAGCAGCGCGTCGTGCGCCTCGGCCTGCGACTCGTAGGTGTAGTGCGAGTCGTTGGTGACCAGCGGCGGGATGCCCAGCTTGCCGGCCGATCTCCAGCAGCCCGTCGCGGACCCGGCGCTCGATGTCGAGGCCGTGGTCCATGATCTCCAGGAAGTAGTTGTCCTTGCCGAAGATGTCCTGGTAGCTCGCGGCGGCGGCGAGCGCCTCGTCGAACTGGCCGAGCCGCAGCCGGGTCTGCACCTCGCCGGACGGGCAGCCGGTGGTGCGCCATCAGCCCGTCGGCGTGCTCGGCGATGAGCTCGACGTCCATCCGCGGCCACTTGACGTAGTGACCCTCGATGGAGGCGCGCGAGGTGAGCTTGAAGAGGTTGTGCAGGCCGCCGACGTTGCGCGCCCAGATCGTCTTGTGGGTGTACGCGCCGCTGCCGGAGACGTCGTCGCCCTTCTGGTGCGGCCGGCCCCACTTGATCCGCTTCTTGGTGCAGCGCGACTCGGGCGCGACGTACGCCTCGATGCCGATGATCGGGGTGACCCCGGCGGCCTTCGCCTGCTTGTAGAAGTCGTACGCCCCGTGCATGTTGCCGTGGTCGGTGATCGCGACCGCCGGCATGCCCAGGCGGCTGGCCTCGGCGAACATGTCCTTCAGCCGGGCGGCACCGTCGAGCATCGAGTACTCGGTGTGCACGTGCAGGTGCACGAACGAGTCAGCCATGCTCTGGACCCCCAGCTCATCTCGACAGCTCATCTCGAGGACGAACCGACCGAGACTATCCGGCGGCGCCAGCCGGTCCTCGGCGACTCACCGAATGAGCAGATTCACATCGCCGAACTCGTGCCAGAGGTAGCCATGATCGATGGCTTCGGTGTAACAGCGGTCGAGCAGGCACCGGTCCACGATCGCGGCCAGCATGTCCAGGTGCGACGCGCGCGGCTCGTGGAAGCCGGTGAGCAGCCCGTCGATCACGCGTACCCCTCGTTCGGGGGTGATCACCAGGTCGGTCCACCCCTTCCGGGCGACGACCTGGCCGTCTGGCCCTACGGCCGACTCGATCGCACGGACGGCGGTCGTACCGATCGCGATGATCCGCCCGGCCGCGTTGTTGATCAGCCTTGCCGTGCTGGCCGGTACCGCGAAGCGCTCCGCGTACGGGCGCTCGTGCGCCTCGGCCGACGCCACCCCGGTGTGCAGCGTGATCGGGGTGATCACGACGCCCCGCGACACCAGCCGGGTCACCACCCGATCGGTGAACGGGCGGGCCGCGCTCGGCATCTCGGCACTGCCCGGTTCGGTCGCGAACACCGTCTGGTACGAGCTGAGCGGCCACCGGTCCGGGACGTAGCCGTAACGGATCGGCTGGCCGTACCGGTAAAGAAAGTCCCGGACCGGGATGCCGCCCGGCGTTTCGACGCGGGCGAGCCACAGGCGGCCCTCGGCGTAGGGCTCGACGAGGCGCACCGTCGCCCCGCCGACCAGCGACAGCACGCGGGCGGTCGACCCGCGCGGCTCGACCAGCCAGCGGCCGTCGTCAAGCTCGGTGGAAAAGTGCACCGCGAAGGGCGTGTCCCGCACCGCGGCGGCGGCCGGCAGCGTGCCCGAGGTGTTGACGACCAGCACGTCGCCGGGGCGCAGGACCTCGGGCAGCTCGATGAAGTGACGGTGGGTGATCGCGTCCCCCTCGGCGACCAGCATCCGCACCCCGTCGCGCGCCACCCCGCGGGCCTCCGGCGGCTCGTGCGCCTCGAGCGCCGCGGGCAGGACGAAGCTTCCGCGCTCCCGACCCGCGCGGCCCCACCCCACGACAGTCACCTAGGCCACCGCCAGCTCGCTCAGCCGCACCCGGCCGGAGGCCGGCCGATCCCAGACGAGCCGCAGGAACGCCGGTACGACGGTCTCCGGCAGCGGCCGGTCGCCGATGTCCTCGCCCGGGAACGCCTCCTGGTGCATCTGCGTACGCAGGTCGCCCGGGTCGACCCACCACACGCGCAGGTCGGGCTCCTCGGCCGCGAGCACGTGGCTGGCCTGCTCGACCGCGGCCTTCGCGGCGCCGTACCCGCCCCACCCCTCGTACGCCTCGACGGCGGCGTCGGAGGTGACGTTGACGACGGCGCCCCCGCTGACGCGCAGCTGCGGCAGGACGAGCTGGGTGAGGGCGAGCGGCGCGAAGACGTTGACCTCGAACACGTCGCGCAGTGTCGAGAGTGGATAGTCGGCGAGCGGCGGCTGCGGGCTCGGGCCGAGAATCCCCGCGTTGTTGACCAGCAGGTCGACGCGCTTCGCGGCGGCGACGAGCGCGGCCCGGTGGGCCGGGTCCCGGATGTCGCCGCGGAGCGTGGTGATCCCGTCGATCGCCTCGATGGTGCGGCCGTCGGCGACGACCGTCCAGCCCGCGTCGGCGAGGCCGTTGGCGAGCGCCTGCCCGAGTCCGCGGGAAGCGCCGGTGACTATGGCTGTTGGCATACCTCGACGCTAGGCGCCAACCGCCCGGTCGCCATCGGACCGGGGACTAAGCCTTTGGACCTAGGCCCCTTTTTAGGTTGTACGGTTTGCAGCATGGGCGCCTGCGACCGCGAAGAACTGCGCGAAGTCAGCGCGGCCGTGCTGGCCGTCACCGCGCACCTCTCGGTGCGGGAGGTGCTGCAGACCATCGTCACCGCCGCGCGGCGGCTGCTCGACTCGCAGTACGCGGCGCTCGGCGTGCCGGGTGAGAACGGCTCGTTCACGGAGTTCCTCGCCGACGGTTTGACCGACGCGCAGTGGCGGGCGATCGGCCCGCTGCCCCGCCAGCACGGCCTGCTCGGGCTGATGCTGCGCGACCCCAACCCGGTGCGGCTGGCCGACATCCGTGCGCATCCCCGCTTCGGCGGCTGGCCGAGCGCGCATCCCGAGATGACCGACTTCCTCGGCATGCCGATCGTCGACGGCCACGAGATCCTCGGCGAGCTGTTCCTGGCCAACAAGCGCACCCCGGGGGGCTTCACCGCCGACGACGAGGAGTTGCTGCGCCTGCTCGCCGCGCACGCCGCCATCGCCCTGGTCAACGCCCGGCTGTACGAGCGCAGTCGCGAACTGTCCATTGTGGAAGAACGCAACCGGATCGCCCGCGAGCTGCACGACGCGGTGACGCAGAAGCTCTTCAGCCTCCGGCTGACCGCCGAGGCGGCGAGCACCCTGGTGGCCGCCGACCCGGCAGGTGCCGCCGCCCAGCTCGACACCGTGCGCCAGCTGGCCGCCGAGGCGAGCGCCGAACTGCGGGCCATCGTGGTCGGGCTGCGCCCGGCCGACCTCGCCGGCGACGGCTTGGGCGTGGCGCTGCGCAAGCAGACCGAACTGCTCGACCAGGTGCACGCGGCGACCGTGCGGTTCGTCGGCGAGCCGTTCCCGCGCCTGAGCCCGGCTCGTGAGGAGGCGGCCTACCGGATCGCCCAGGAGGCCCTGCACAACGCTCTCCGGCACGGCTCACCGTCGACGGTCGAAGTCTCGGTCACCGCGCTCGACGGCACCGTCCGGGTCGAGATCACCGACGACGGACCCGGCTTCGATACGAAGGACGCCGGCCTCGGCCTGACCTCGATGCGCGACCGCGCCCGCGCCGCCGGTGGCCGGCTCGACGTCCGCTCGACGCCCGGCGGCACCACGGTACGGCTGGAGGTCCCGGCCGATGGCTGAGCCCATTCGCGTGCTCGTCGTGGACGATCATCCGGTCGTCCGGCAGGGCCTGCGCACATTTCTGGACCTGCAGCCGGACATCACCGTGGTCGGCGAGGCGTCCGACGGCGCCTCCTGCGTCGCGGCCGCTGCCGAACTGCACCCGGACGTCATCCTGCTCGACCTGCGCATGCCCGGCAGTGACGGCGTCGAGGCCCTGCAGGGCCTGCGTGAACTCGGCCTGCCCGCGCGGGCGCTGGTGATCACCAGCTTCACCGAGCCGGCGGCCGTTCTACCGGCGGTACGAGCCGGTGCGGCCGGCTACGTCTACAAGGACGTCGACCCGCCGGCCCTGGCCGCGGCGATTCGAGCAGTGCACGCCGGGCACGTGCTCCTGCACCCGGACGTGGCCGCCGTGCTGGCGACCGGTACGAGGTCGGCCGACGCGGCCCACCTCACCGCCCGCGAACGCGACGTGCTGGTCGAGGTGGCCCACGGCCGCTCCAACCGCGAGATCGCCCGCGAACTCGGCCTCGCCGAGAAGACGGTGAAGACCCACGTGAGCGCGATCCTGACCAAGCTCGGCGTGCAGGATCGCACGCAGGCCGCCCTCTTCGCCGTGCGCTCCGGCCTCGTCGACCCCTAACCGGGACGCCCGGGCCGCGGCCCGGCTAAGGCCACTACTTCCCCGGAACAGTGGCCTCCCGGCCCCGCTGAGGGCACTACTTCCCCGAAGTTGTGGCCTCGCCGGCTACAAGCTTCTGAGGTGTTCGAGGACCAGCGGGTCGATACGGCCAGGCGCCAGGCGTTCCTCGAGGTTCTCGACGCCGGCCCACGTCTCAAGATCTTCGTAGCCGAGGTGGTGGAGCCGCCCCTCGACCTCGGTGGCCAGCTCGCCGGTCAGCTCGAGCAGCGCCGACGGATCGGGCCGTTCGAAGTAGAACGTGTGCAGCCGCAGCAGGCGGGCCAACTCCCCGACGGGCGCGCGATGGTCGTCGACACGGAGGTCGATCGCGACGTCGCTGCCGCCGTAGCCGCCGCCGCGCTCGACCACGAAGAGCGCCGCCGACTGCCGGCCGCGACGGTCACCGCCCGCGTCGTCGCCGGCTTGCAGCGCGACCAGCAGCCGGGCGGCGAGCGAGCCCGAGGCGGAACGCCAGGCCGACTCCATCGCCGATACGACGTCCGCGGAGACCAGGATGTTGCCCTGGATCGCGTAGCCGTCGCCGGCCACGCCACCGGCCCAGTCGATGCACTCGTCGCCGGTATAGGTGGCGCCGTCGCCGGTGGCGGCCACGACGCCGAGCTGCCTGGACGCCCGCGCCGGGTCGGCCGCGGTCAGACCGGCGACCGTGTCCGCCGCGGACACGCCGGTTTGCAGCATGACCAGGCCTTGGGTGCGGTAGGCCAGGTTGGCGGCGGCCTGGGTGGCCACCGCCCCGACCTGCGCCACGGCGGCCGGCACCGCGCCGCCGACGCCGAGGAACTTGCTGGCTACGGCCACGCCGAGCTGGTCGCCGAGGCGCCCGACGATTGAGAACGTCATGTGGATTCACCTTCCACGGACCGTGGGGGCTGGGAGAGGCAGACGAACGGTCCCCTGACGCCGGCGCTGAACCGTTCGGCCGCCTTCAGCGCGGTCTCGACCCGGCGTTCCGGCGGCATCCGGAGGTTGGCGGTGGCGAAGAGCGCGCCGAGTGCGAGTTCGTCGCCGCAGCCGACCGCGGCATAGCCGTCGGCGGCCTCGGCGACCTGGTAGTCCTCGTGCACGGTGAACAGCCGGCCGCGGACGCCGACGAGGAAGGTGCCCCCCTCCTCGCGTTCGGCGTCCTTGCGGGCCCAGCCGCCTTCCTTGAGGCACTCCCGTACGGCGTCGATGAAGGTCGTTGCCATGAACCGGTCGGTCTCGCCGGTCGGCTTCGGTGGCTTGAGGGCGTAGCGGATCAGCTGGCCCATCCGGAACGACGTGGTGAAGCCGAAGAGGTAGCCGTTGTTATGGAAGACCTTGGTGTCGGCTCGCACGGTCAGGCTCCAGCCGGAGGCTCCCGCGCTGTCCCCGCCGATGTACACCGTCCGGCGGTGTACCAGCCCGACGATCGCGGTCATGAACGGGCCGCCAGCGCGGCCAGGCCGTCGACCATCAGGTCGAGGCTGAAGCGGAAGCGCTGGTCGCCCGCGCCCTCGAAGAGCGCGCCCGACAAGGCGACGATGTTCGGAAACTGGTCGGCCGGCAGCGCGGCGAAGTAGTCGCGGACCCGGTTCAGGTCGTCGGCGTCGTGCCCCTGTTCCTGATACATCGCGCCCTCGACCACGTCGGCGACGACGATCATGGCGAGCTTGTCGACGGCCCACGCCGCGTACTTGTCCGGGACGCCGCCGGTGCGCAGCAGCGCGAGGGCGTGCTCGGTGACCCGCAGCGAGTTGGGGCCGATCGGGATGTTCGCCTGCGCGGCCCGGGCCAGGTCGCGATGCGCCAGCAAGGCCGTACGGCTGTTCGTGTGCAGTTCCTTGAGCTGCTCGACCCACCGGTCGGCGTCGATCTCGGGCAGCTCGACCTCGCTGATGACCTGGTCCAGGAGCTGCTCGAGGAGCTCCTCCTTGCTCGCGAAGTAGGCGTACAGGGAGGCCGCGCCGGTGCCCAGCTCCTGCGCGACGCGGCGCATGCTCAGGCCGTCGAGGCCTTCCTTGTCGACGATGCGCAGGGCGGTGGCCAGGACGAGGTCGGCGCTCAAGGGCTGCCGGGCAGCCTTCCGGGGGATCCGCCAGGGGGGCGGCGGCACGGTCGACGTCACGCCGAACATCGTACTTGACGCGAACACTGTTCGTAATTACGAACAGTGTTCCGACTATTGCAGGCTGCGCAGGCGGGACGGGTCGATCTCACGGCGGGGGAAGCGCTTGAGGTACTCCCCCTCGAGTTCCTCGGTGCGCCGCGTGTGGTTGTCGAGCGCCGCCTCGGACCCGTGGCGCAACGTGTCGTGCCGGGTGCTGTGCACCCGCGAGAGCTCGCGCATGAGTTCCTCGTCGGATAGCGCGGACGGGTCGACCCCGCGGTAGATCTTGTACACCGGTGGCATTGCTTGTCCCTTTCGAGGTTGCCCCGCCGTTGCCCCGCCAGGCGCCAATAGTCGAAGAGTCTCACCTTCCGCATCGATGCACCACCGGCGCGCGACAAAACTAGGGTCGGCCTCAACGTGGGCATCCGGGGGTTACTCGATCGCTGATCCGGGAAGGATGACGTTGTGGGCGAGAGGAGCCACCATGACTGCCACCATCAAGCAGCCGCAGGCCGAAACCGACCTGACCGACCGTTCGACCGCAGACCTCGTGAAGCTGGCCACCGAGCAGGCGTCCCGATTGGTACGCGATGAGCTCAAACTCGCGCAAGCCGAGCTGGCCGAAAAAGGAAAGCGCGCCGGGATCGGGGTCGGCATGTTCGGCGCGGCCGGCATCGTCGCGCTGTACGGCGTGGGTGCCTTCGTCGCCGCGGCGATCATCGGCCTGGCCGCCGCCGTGCCGGCCTGGCTGTCCGCGCTGATCATCGGCGTCGTCCTGTTCCTGGTCGCCGGCATCACGGCGCTCCTCGGCCGTGGCCAGGTCAAGAAGGCCGGGCCGCCGGCGCCGATCGAAGCGGTTCGCAGTACCAAGGCCGACATCGACACCATCAGCGAGGCCGTCAAGGACGGGAGGAACCGATGACCGCGATCGAGTCGCGCGAGGATAGCGGCGTGGACGCGACACCAAATGGGCACAGCACGCCCCTGGATGTGGCCGCCCTACGGGCCGAGATCACCCAGACCCGCACCGACCTCGGCGCGACGGTCGAGGCGCTCGCCGCCAAGACCGACGTCAAAACGCTGGCCCAGGAGGCGGTCGCCGACGCGAAGCTGCGGGTCCGCTCCAGTGCGATGTCCACCACCTCGCGCGTACGGGATAGCCTGCGCGACTACCCGCACTTCTGGGCGGCCGGCGCTCTGGCCGGAGCGGTCGTGCTGGTGGCCTCGATTCTCTTCAAGCGCCGGGGGCAACAGTGAAGAAGCTGCTCTACAAGCCGATCAGCATCGGGTTCAGCGTGGCCGGCGGCATCGTCGCCGGCCAGATCTTCAAGCAGATCTGGAAGCGGGTCGCCGGCGAGGAGGACGCCCCCGAGGCGACCTCGCAGCGCTACAGCTGGGGCGAGGTGCTGCTCGCGGCGGCCGTGCAGGGCGCGATCTTCGCCGTCGTCAAGGCCGCCATCGACCGCGGCGGCGCGGCCGGTGTGCGCAAACTGACCGGCGAATGGCCCGACGACGGCAAGTAACTCCCTATTTCAGCAGCGGCATCGCATTGTCGCGGACTTCGGCGTACAGCTTGCGGACCGACTCCGTCGCCGTCGAGGTGATCTCGGTCGACGCCACCGGCCAGGCCGGTGGCTCGGCCCCGCCCGCCAGGATCCAGGCGGCCTGCCGGGCCGCGCCGAGCGCGACGTATTCGCCCGGTGCCGGCACGCTGACCGGCACGCCGAGGAGCGCCGGCGCGACCTCTTGCACGGCGAGCGAGGCGGCCGCGCCGCCGATCATCAGCACCCGCTCGACGGTGACACCCTGCGAGCGGACCGCGTCCATCCCGTCGGCCAGCCCGCACAGCATGCCCTCGACCGCGGCCCGGGCGAGGTTGGCTGGGGTCGCGTTGGCCCGCGTGATCCCGGCGAGCAGGCCGCGAGCGTCGGGCAGGTTGGGCGTGCGTTCGCCGTCGAGGTAGGGCAACAGGGTCAGCCCGCCCGCCCCGGGTGACGCGGACCGGGCCAGGGTGTCGAAGGTCGGCAGGTCGACACCGAGCAGCCCGGCGATCGCGGACATCACCCGGGCCGCGTTGAGCGTGGCGATCAGCGGAAGGTAGCGGCCGGTCGCGTCGCAGAAGCCCGCGACGGTGCCGGAGACGTCGGCCGTCGGCGCTTCCGAGACCCCGTAGACGGTGCCGGACGTGCCGAGCGAGACGACCACGTCGCCCGGGCGCAGCCCCAGACCGAGGGCGGCCGACGCGTTGTCGCCGGTACCGGGGGCCAGCAGCGCACCGGCGGCGGTCTCGCCGACCGTCTCCGCCGGCGCGGCGACGCGGGGCACCCCGAACTCGCGGCCGAAGGCCAGCCGCATCAGGTCCGGCCGGTACTCCCCAGTGGACGGTGACCAGTAGCCCGTCCCGGAGGCGTCGCCCCGGTCGGTGGTCGGCTCGGCCGTACGGTCGGCGCGCAGTTGATGGGTGACCCAGTCGTGCGGCAACAGGACGCGGGCGACCCGCTTCGCCCGCTCCGGCTCGTGCTGCGCCAGCCACCGCAGCTTGGTGACGGTGAAGCTGGCGACCGGCACGGAGCCGGTCGCCCGGGCCCAGCCGGCCGCGCCGTCCGGCAGCTCGGCGATCAGGTCGGCGGCCGCCCGGGCCGAGCGGGTGTCGTTCCACAGCAACGCGTCGCGGACGACCGCGCCGCCGTCGTCGAGGCACACCATGCCGTGCTGCTGGCCGCCGACGCCGATGGCGGCGACGCCGTCGAGCAGGCCGCCGGCCGCCGCCTCACCGAACGCTCGCCACCACTCGGCCGGCGCGACCTCGGTCGCGTCGGGGTGCCCGGCGCGGCCCTCCCGCACGACCTCGCCGCTGTCCGCGTCGCACACCAGCACCTTTGTCGACTGCGTCGACGTATCGACGCCCGCAACGAGAGTCACGCGATCACCCTAGTCGGCGTCAGCGCACGCCCAACAGGTGTTCCATGGCGAGCTGATCAAGGCGCTCGAGCTTGGCCCCCTGCACCGCGTATGCCTCGACGTCGACGACCTCGCTCCGCAGGTCGTCGAGCGACTCGCCCGCCGCGAGCGTCGGCTCCCGGAGCTCGGCGACGCGGGCGTCGGCGAGCGCCTGGGCCACCTCGGGGTCGGCGCGGAAGGCCTTGACCTTCTCCTTGAGGATCAGGTAGTTGCGCATACAGGCCCGCGCGGTCTCCCACACGCCGTCCATGTCCTCCGTACGCGGAGGCTTGTAGTCGAAGTGCCGGAATCCGGTGTAGCCGTGGGTCTCCAGGACGTCCACCGTCCAGAACGCGCCGCGCAGGTTGCCGGCGCCGAAGCGGAGGTCCTGGTCGAAACGCGGGCCGTGCTGGCCGTTGAGGTCGATATGGAAGAGCTTGCCGAGCCAGAGCGCCTGCGCGATGCCGTGCGCGAAGTTGAGCCCGGCCATCTCCTCGTGCCCGACCTCGGGGTTGAGGCCGACGCGGTCGGGCTCGTCGAGCGTGTTGATCAGCGCGAGGGCGTGCCCGATCGTCGGCAGCAGGATGTCGCCGCGCGGCTCGTTGGGCTTCGGCTCGAGGGCGAACCGGATGTCGTAGCCGCGCTCGCGGACATAGGCGCACAGGATGTTGAGCGCCTCACGGTACCGGTCGAGCGCCGCGAAGACGTCCTTGCCGCCCCCGGACTCCGCGCCCTCGCGGCCGCCCCAGAGCACGAAGGTCTTGGCCCCGAGTTCGGCGGCCAGGTCGACGTTGCGTAGCGCCTTGGCGACCGCGAAGCGACGGATCGCGCGGTCGTTGGAGGTGAAGCCACCGTCCTTGAAGATCGGGTGGCTGAAGAGGTTGGTGGTGACCATCTCGACCTGGATGCCGGTCTCGGTCAGGGCGTCGCGCAAGCGCGCGAGCAATTTCTCGCGAGTCGAGTCGTCGCTGCCGAAGGGCACGACGTCGTCATCGTGGAAGGTGATCGCGGCAGCGCCCAGTTCGGCCAGCTTGTGCACGGACTCGACCGGGTCCAGCGGCGGGCGGGTCGGGCCGCCGAAGACGTCCGTCGCCTGCCAGCCGACGGTCCACAGGCCGAAGGAGAACTTGTCTGCCGCGGTGGGGGTGTAGTCGCTCATGGCTCCTCTTAGCGGTTGGCGTCACGCTGACGCTACGCGATCGGGCCGGTTAGTTCAATATCAGAACTAACCTGGTTGAGGCTGAGCCTAGGCCCGGAAGACAACCCGGTAGTACGTCTCCGAGTGTTGCAGCGCGAGCAACACCGCGCCACGAACTTCGGCATCCGAGCCGAGCTGGGACGGCCGGATCTCCAGCCCGCGAAGGGCCGGAGCGAGCGTATGCCGCTCGATGGCGGCCCGCAGCGGCTCGAGCAGCAGCTCGCCGATCGGCATGAGGCCGCCGCCGATCACCACGACGGCCGGGTTGTACGCGTTGATCAGCCAGGACGCGGCCAGCCCGAGGTAGGCGCCGGCGTCGGCGATGGCGCGGATCGCGAGCGCGTCGCCCCCGTCGGCGGCCTCGGCCACGTCGCGCACGTCGAAGTCGGGCCGGTCGGCGAGGACGGACGGCTCGCCGGCGACGATCGCGCGGCTGACCGCCCGGACGATCGCCGGCGCCGAGGCGACCGTCTCCAGGCAGCCGATCTTGCCGCAGTTGCACGGCTCCGGGTTGCCGGGCACGGCGTTGTGGCCGATCTCGCCGGCCATCCCGCCGACGCCGTGGAACACCCGGCCGCCGGAGACGACCCCGGCCGAGAGCCCGGTGCCCGCGTACAGCAGCGCCAGATCGTCGACCCGCCCCCCGCTGCCCTCGATGTTCTCGGCGACGGCGGCGGCCTGGCCGGCGTTGTGCACGTACACCGGGGCGTGCAGTGCCTCGCTGAGCAGGTCACGGACCGGCACGTCACGCCAGTCGAGGTTCGGCGCGAGCAGGCAGATACCGGCGTGGAAGTCGGTCAGCCCGGGCACCACCGCGCCGACCGCGGCGAGCCGTGCGCCCGGCACCGAGGCGGCGGCGATCGCGCTCAGCACCTCGGTCGCGACGCCCCGGAGCGTCTCCGCGGCCGAGGTCCGCGCGGTCGGCCACTGCCGGCGGGCGATCTCCTCGCCGGCCGCGTCGCTGACCGCGATCGTGGTACGGCGGGCCCCGATGTACACCCCGACGACGAGTTGCGACCTCGCGTTGAACTCGAGCAGGATCGGCGGCCGGCCGCCGCTGACCGCGGTCGAACCGGGACCGATCTCGCGGACCAGGCCGTCGGCGATGAGCTCGTCGACGATCGCCGAGACGGTCGGCTTGGCGAGCGTCGTCGACCGGGCAATGCTCGCCCGGGACACCGGCCCGCCCTCCTTGACCAGCGACAGCACGAGCGAGCGGTTCACCTCGCGCATCATGTTGTGGTCGGCGCCGCGGCGCTGTCCACTGTCGAGTCGCATCGCCCAAGTGTGCCATCGGGGGTGATCGTGACCGCGGGACGGAATGTGAAAGGCTATTGGACGTGCACATTTCCGCACGCGGCGACTACGCCGTCCGGGCGGCGCTCGGCCTCGCCGCCGCCTATCCGTCGGTGGTGTCCGCGGCATCACTCGCCGACGAGCAGCATATGCCGCGCAAATTCCTCGAGGCGGTGCTCGGCGATCTGCGTCGGGCCGGACTGGTGCGCGGCCAGCGGGGCGTCGACGGCGGATACGTGCTGACCCGCCCGCCGAGCGAGATCGTGATCGGCGACGTGCTGCGGGCCGTCGACGGGCCGCTGGCCGAGGTCCGCGGGGTGCGGCCCGGAGGAGGCCATGTACTCGGGGACCGCCGAGCACCTGCAACAACTCTGGGTCGCGGTACGGGCCGCGGTGCGCAATGTGCTCGATGAGGTCAGTCTGGCTGATGTGGTCAGGGGGCGGATGCCGGCCCACGTCCGACGGCTCACGACACCGCCGGCCGCCTGGCAACCCCGCTAAAACCGACCGCAAGCCGCATTTCTCCGCCGTACAGTCGCCGTATGTCCAAGGCGCACGACCCGTACCTGCAGGCGGCCGAGGGTTTCCTGCACGCCATCCGGCACGAGATCGACATGGCCGACCTCAACGTGGGGCAGACGGTGGAGATCACCACGATGTACGCGCTGGTGAGCATCGCCCGGTCGCTCAACGAGCTGCACTCCGGTGAGCCGGCCCCGCTGATCCACCAGCCCAACTGACATTTGTACCGGCTGGCTGAGGATCGCTGACTCTGCTTTGTGTCGTACCGGGCGCCTAGTCTCGCCAGTATGACCTCGAAGCGCAGGCGATGGCCCAACATTGGTGGGTTCTTCTGGGTCGCCGTGTGGCTGTTCCCCCTGCTGGGCGCGCTCGGCACGGTCGGCGTGACGGCCAAGCCGGCCATCGTCGCCGGGACGGCGTTGGGCGTGTTCTGCCTGATCTACACGGTGCTGGTCTGGGGAGCGTTCGACGGGTTCGTCAGCAAGCGGCACCAGGTCATCGGTTACGTGGTGATCGCGGCGATGGGGGTCACGCTGGCGTCGGCCTACGGCGACGTCTGGCTGCTCCTGCTGCTCTATGTCGCCACGGCCTCGGCGACGATCTTCGGTGACCGGCCTCGGCCGGTGCTCGGCATCGCGCTGGTGTTCGCCGCGATCGCCGCGACCGTGACCATCGGGGCGCTCAAGCACGTCGACGCCTCCACATATCTCGCCGATGCGGTCGGCATGGTGCTGGCCAGCGCCCTCGTCTTCGTCGTCCGGCAGATGTCCCGGCTGATCTACGAACTGCGCGCCACCCGCGAGCAGCTCGCCGAGTCGGCCGTGGCCGAGGAGCGGCTGCGCTTCTCCCGGGACTTGCATGACCTGCTCGGCCATACGCTGTCGCTGATCGTCGTCAAGGCTGAGGTGGTGCGGCGCCTGGCCGAGCGCGACCCGGCCGCCGCGGCCGCGCAGGCCGCCGACATCGAGCAGGTCGGCCGGCGTGCGCTGGTCGAGATCCGGGAGGCGGTGACCGGCTATCGCGAGGCCGGCCTGACCGCCGAGCTGTCACGCGCCCGTTCGGCGTTGTCGGCGGCCGGCGTCGAGGTGTTCGTCCGGCGCACCGCCGGCTCGCTCCCCGGCCCGACCGACGCGTTGCTGGCCTGGGTGGTGCGGGAGGCGGTCACCAACGTCGTGCGCCACGCGCAGGCCACCGAGTGCGAGATCGCGCTGCACGCCGACAAGGACGTCGTCACCCTGTCGGTCACCGACAACGGCCGCGGCCCGGACGGCCCGCATGGCCCGCATGGCTCGGACGGCCCCCGTGGCCCGGACGGCCCGGTGGCGGGCAACGGACTGCGCGGCCTGGTCGAGCGGGTGTCGGCCGCCGGCGGCGTCCTCAGCACCGGTGCGCGGGAGGGCGGCGGCTTCCGCCTCGAGGTCACTCTCCCGGCGGCGCCGTCGTCGTCGATACCCGAGCCGGACGCGAGTGAGCCGGTCCGTTCGCGGTCCGTGGAGTCGACCGCGGGGCACGCATGATCAGGGTGCTGCTCGCCGAGGACCAGGGCATGATGCGCGGCGCGCTCGCGCTGCTGCTCGACCTCGAGCCGGACATCGAGGTCGTCGCGCAGGTCGGCACCGGCGACGCGATCGTGCCGACCGCGCTGGCGGACGCAGCCCGGACGTCGCGCTGCTCGACATCGAGATGCCCGGCCTGCCGAGCTCGGCACGCGGGCCTCGACGCGGCGGCCGAGCTGCGCACCGAAGCTGCCGTCCTGCAAGGTGCTGATCCTGACCACCTTCGGCCGGCCGGGATACCTGCGGCGGGCGATGGAGGCCGGAGCGACGCGGCTTCCTCGTCAAGGACGGACCGGTGGAGAACCTGGCCGCCGCGATCCGCCGGGTGCTGCGCCGGCGAGCGCGTCGTCGACCCGTCACTGGCCGCGGCGGCGCTGGCGGCCGGCCCGGATCCGCTCACCGACCGCGAGCGCGACGTGCTGCGCGAGGCCGCCGACGGCTCGACGGTCGCCGACATCGCCGGCCGCCTGCACCTGTCCGAGAGCACGGTCCGCAACTACCTGTCGGCCGCGATCACCAAGACCGGCACCCGCAACCGCATCGAAGCCGTCGGCATCGCCCGCGCCAACGGCTGGCTCTAAACACGGCTCACCACCCGGGCGATGTCAGCCCCCTCTGCGACGCGTTGATCGCCGCCGGCGGCTGACCCGCCGGACGGTGACGATGGTCGATCCGCACCCCGGCACCGCTATACCAGTCGTCGATCCGCGCCGTCGAGTGCCAAAGACGGTGGCCGATCCGCACCCCGGCACCCCAAGACGGTGGTCGATCCGCGCCCTCGAGCGCCAAAGACGGTGGTCGATCCGCGCCGTCGAGTGCCAAAGACGGTGGCCGATCCGCACCCCGGCACCGCTATACCGGTCGTCGATCCGCACCCTCGAGCACCAAAGACGTGGCCGATCTGCCCGAACGACCACGACGGTAGTCGATCTGTCCCGAACGGCCATGACAGTGGCCGATCTGCCGACATCGCACCGGCGTGTCATGTCGGCGGATCGACCACCTTCTTGGGACCGGCATCGACGGTGGCCGCTCTTCGGCCTTGCTCGAGCGAGCCGGCTAGCTCCGATCTTGGCCGGCACGCCCGAGCCCGCGCTCCGGAGTAGTTCATGATCCATGTCGAGAACTCAGCGATTTCTGCGGCCGAAAATCGCTGAGTTCTCGACATGGATCATGAAATGTGAGGGCTCGCAAGATCAAAGGTGCCAAGTTGGCGATTGAGCAGCTCAGAATCGCCAACTTGGCACCTTTGATCTTGAGCACGGCTGGGGAGGCGTACCAGGCTTGGGCATGCGAACGCCGAGATTCCTGGCGGGAGCGACAGCCACCCCACCAAAACGCTACGCGTTTTGCCGGGGACCCCGGCGGTGCCCTCGACGGGCCCGAGCCATCGAAAATGAGAGATCAGACCCAGGCTTGCGGGTCGGCGACCAGGTCGCGGACGCGCTCGGGCAGCTCGCCGGTGACGACGTCCTCGATCGTGACCGACTCGAGGATCAGGCGCTCGTTGGCGCGAAGCGCGATCCACACGTCCTGCAGCGCGGAGGCGGCGCCGTGGTAGCCGAGGTCCTCCGGGCGCTGGCCGCGGACGTTGGCCAGGGGGCCGTCGATGACGCGGATGATCTCGGCCAGGCTGATCTCGCCGGCCGGGCGGGCGAGCCGGTAGCCGCCCTCGGGGCCGCGTTGCGCGACGACGATGCCGCCGCGGCGCAGCTGCAGCAGGATGCTCTCCAGGAACTTCGGCGGGATCTGCTGCGCCGTGACGCAGACGGTCGGCGGTGACGAGCCGGCCGTCAGCCGGGAGGCGGCGAGCTCGGCCATGGCTCGCAGCGCGTAGTCGACGCGGGCGGACAGACGCATGACGCTATCCTCCCACGCGCCGGAGCAGGCCTTCCTGCACGGCCGTGGCGATGTGGCGGCCGTCGCGCGGTGAACATGCGGCCGGTGGCGAGGCCGCGGGCGTCGGAGGCGGACGGGCTGGTGCAGTCGTAGAGGAACCACTCGTCGGCGCGGAACGCGCGGTGGATCCACAGCGCGTGGTCGAGGCTGGCGCCGACGAAGCCGCCCGGGCCCCAGACCGCGCCGTGGACGGAGAGTACGGCGTCGAGGAGCGTCAGGTCCGAGGCGAACGTGAGCGCGCACGCGTGCAGCAGCGGGTCGTCGGGCAGCTTGCCGTCGATGCGCATCCAGACGCGCGAGTCGTGGCCGCGGCGGTCGGTCGCCGGCGCGGCACCCAGCCGGGCTGCGCCGACGTAGCGGAGGTCGATCGGGCCGGGTGCCGCGTCGGGGGCGGCGCGCTCCGGGTACCGCGCGAGCCAGCTCCGCGACCGTCGGGAGCTCGTCGGGCGGCGGCACGTCGGGGCGCGGGCTCGTGATGGTCGAGGCCCTGCTCCGGCCGTGGAACGACGCCGACATGAAGAAGATGATCTTGCCGTGCTGCTGGGCGACCGAACGGCGCACCGAGAAGGAACGCCCGTCGCGGATGTTCTCGACCGTCGTACTCGATGAGCATCGGTCGGGTCGCCGGCGCGCACGAAGTAGCCGTGCAAGCGAGTGCACGCGGCGCGACGGGTCGACGGTACGGCCGGCCGCGACGAGCGCCTGCGCCGGCCACCTGCCCACCGAAGATCCGCAGCGGGCCGACCGCCGGGCTGGCGCCCACGAACCGGTCGCTCGTCGAGCCGCTTGAGGTCAAGCAGCTCGACGAGCGGCGTCGACGGCGGCCTGTCCGGTGAGGTCGCCGCACTGAGGAGTCACTGGCCGTGGTCGAAGGCGCCCAGATGGTGGACGCGCAGCGTGTTGGTCGAGCCGGGCTCGTTGGGCGGGCTGCCGGCCACGATGACCACGTCGTCGCCGGGCATGAGCCAGGTCGAGCTGCCGACCATGCGCCAGGTCGACCTGCTTGAACATGTCGTCGGTGTGCTGCGACGAACGGCACGTCGAACGTCTGCGACGCCCCAGGACAGGGCGAGCTGGTTGCGGACCGTCGGCTCCGGGGTGAACGCGAGCAGCGGCAGTTCGCAGTGCAGCCGGGCGAGGCGGCGGACTGTGTCACCGGTCTGCGAGAACGCGACGAGGGCCTTGGCGTCGATGCGCGGGCGATGTTGGACGCGGCCGAGGTGATGGCGCCGCCGCGGGTACGCGGGTCGTGCTGCAGGCGCGGCACGCGGAACGAGCCGGACTCGGTGGTCGCGATGATCCGCGCCATCGTGGAGACGGTCAGGATCGGATAGCGCCCGACGCTGGTCTCGCCGGAGAGCATGACGGCGTCGGCGCCGTCGAGGACGGCGTTGGCGACGTCGGACGCCTCGGCGCGGGTCGGGCGCGAGTTCT
This sequence comes from uncultured Actinomycetota bacterium, assembly GCA_963816625.1. Classification (GTDB taxonomy): domain Bacteria; phylum Actinomycetota; class Actinomycetes; order Mycobacteriales; family Micromonosporaceae; genus Dactylosporangium. The sequence continues at coordinate 189,229 of CAWFLC010000002.1, forward strand.
CGATCATCGAGTCGAGCATCTGCGTGGCGACGATGACCGGCTTGGCCTGCTCGCGGCAGAGCTGGACGGCGCGCTTCTGCACCAGCGGCACCTGCTTCGAGCGGCATCTCGACGCCGAGGTCGCCGCGGGCGACCATGACGCCGTCGAAGGCGACGCACGATCTGCTCGAGCGCGACGACGGCCTCGGGCTTCTCGACCTTGGCGATGACCGGGCGGCGCACGCCGCACCTCGTCCATGATCTCGTGGACGAGCTTGATGTCGTCGGGCGAGCGCGACGAACGACAGCGCGATCGAGGTCGGCGCCGAGCGCGAGCGCGAAGCGGAGGTCCTCGATGTCCTTCTCGGACAGCGCCGGCACGCTGACCGCGACGTTCGGCAGCGAGACGCCCTTGTTGTTGGACACCATGCCGCCCTCGGTCGACGAGGCAGATGATGTCGTTGCCGATCACCGCCGGTCACCTCGACGGCGACCTTGCCGTCGTCGATGAGGAGCCGGTCGCCGGGCTTCACCTCGCTGCGGCAGCTTCTTGTAGGTGGTGGACACCCGGTCGGCGGTGCCGATGATGTCGTCACTGGTGATGGTCACCGTGTCGCCGGTGCGCCACTCGTGCGGGCCCGTCGGCGAAGCGGCCCAGCCGGATCTTCGGTCCCTGCAGGTCGGCCAGGATGCCCACCGAACGACTTGCGGCCTTGGCCGGCCTCCCGCACAAGTTTGTAGACCGCTTCGTGGTCTTCGTGGGAGCCGTGGCTGAAATTGAGCCGCGCGACGTCCATGCCGGCGTCGACGAGGCCGCGGATCCGTTCGGGCGACGACGTTGCCGGGCCCAGCGTACAGACGATTTTCGCGCGTCGAGTCACGAGAACGAGGCTAGTCCCTTCGGGGCGACCTGTGTCACTCGGGCCACCGTCACCGTTGCCCGTAGACGTTCTGATAGCGGTCGTAGAGCGAGTCGACGTCGGGTTGGGCAATCGGCAGTGGCTCACCGAGGTTGCGGGCGATGTGGACCGTGCGAGCGACGTCCTCGCACATGACCGCCGCCTTCACGGCGGCGCGGGCGTCGCGCGCCGATCGTGAACACCCCATGGTTACGCATCAGTACGGCGGGCGAGCGGTGCTGGACCAGGGTGGCGACGATGCCCTTGCCGATGTCGTCGCCGCCGATGAGCGCGAACGGTCCGATCGGGATCTCCCCGCCGAACTCGTCGGCCATCGCGGTGAGGACACAGGGAATCGGCTCGCCCCGGGCCGCCCATGCCGTGGCGTAGGTGCTGTGCGTGTGCACCACTCCCGCCGACCTCCGGCATGGACCGGTAGACGTACGCGTGCGCGGCCGTGTCGCTGGACGGCGTCAAGCACCGTCGACGACCTGACCGTCGAGATCGCACACGATCATTGCGCCGGCCGTGAGTCTCCGCGTAGGCGACACCGCTCGGCTTGATGACCATGCAGGTCTGCGCCCCGGCACCCGCGCCGACACGTTGCCCGCGGTCCAGGCGACCAGCCCGTATCGCGGTCAGCTCGGCGTGCAGGGCGGCCACCTCGTGGCGCAGCTCGGAGTAGTCCGCGATCATGCCGACTACCGCCTCCCGGGTCCGTACGGCGGCGTTGCGGATGCGCGCGCAGCCGGTGCAGCACCGGCGTTGTCGCCGCGGCCGAAGTAGTCATGCAGCGTCGCGGTACTCCGCGTAGAGCGGCGTCGTAGGCGTCGGCCCGCTCCGGGTCGGGCCGGTAGACGTCGCGCTCGACCGCTTGCCCATGACCGCGGCCGCGGCCGGCACGTCCGGGTAGGCAGCCGGCCGCCACGGCGGCGTGGATCGCCGCGCCCAGCGCCGGGCCCTGGGCCGAGCCGATCAGGTTGAGCGGGCGCCGGGTCACGTCGGCGTAGATCTGCATGAGGACCGGGTTCGTCGATCAGCCCGCCGGCGATGACCAGCTCGGTCACCGGCACCCCGGCGACTTCGAAGGCGTCGATGATGCGTGCGGGTGCCGAACGCGGTCGACTCGAGCAGCGCCCGGTAGATCGTCCGGCGCCGGGTGCGCCAGGGTAAGCTCCGACCAGCACCCCGCTGAGCTCGTGGTCGACCAGGACCGACCGGTTGCCGTTCCACCAGTCCAGCGCGACCAGGCCGTGCTCGCCGACCGGCTGGCGACCGGCCAGCTCGCTCAGCGAGGGCGTGCGTGCTGACGCCGGCGGCCCGGGCCTGCGTCGTGGTACTCCGACGGCACCGCATGGCTCGACGTACCAGCCGAAGATGTCGCCCACGCCGCTCTGCCCGGCCTCGAAGCCCCAGGCGCCGTCGGTGATCCCGCCGTCGACCACGCCGCACATCCCCGGCACCTCGGCGCAGGCGTCCGCCGTTCATCACGTGGCAGGTCGAGGTGCCCATGACCAGGACCAGCTGCCCGGCTCGATGGCCTGGGCCGCCGGCGCGGTGACGTGGGCGTCGACGTTGCCCACCGCCACCGCGATGCCCGCCGGCAGACCGGTCCAGGCGGCGGCCTGCGTCGGTGAGCCACCGGCCCGCGCGCCGAGCGGCGACAGCGGATGGTCGAGCTTTGGACACGACGCCGGCGAATCCGGGGTTGAGCGCGGCCAGGTAGTCGGCGGACGGGTAGCGCGCCGTCCTGGAAGATTCCCTTGTAGCCGGCGGTGCAGGCGTTGCGGGTCTCGGTCCCGCAGAGCTGCCAGATGATCCAGTCGGCGGCCTCGATCCACCGCTCCGCGAGCCGTAGCAGGTCGGGGTCCTCCTCCAGCAGCTGCAGCGCCTTGGCGAACTGCCACTCGGCCGAGATCTTCCCGCCGTAGCGGGCCGAGCCACGGCTCGCCCCGCTCGTGGGCCACCGCGTTGATCCGGTCGGCGTGCGGCTGCGCGGCGTGGTGCTTCCAGAGCTTGACGTACGCGTGCGGGCGGTCCCGCAGGTCGGGCAGCTCGCACAGCGGCGTGCCGTCGGCGAGAGTCGGCAGCACCGTGGAGGCGGTGAAGTCGATCGCCGATCGCCGACCACGCTGGCGCGGGTCGACCCCGGCTCGCGGCGAGCGCGGCCGGCACCGCGTGGCGCAGCACGTCGCGGTAGTCGTCGGGGTCCTGCAGGGCCCAGTCCGGCGGCAGCGCGGCACCGGTGGCGGGCAGGCGCTCGCTCGATCACGCCGTTGGCGGATACTCGTGGACGGCGGTGCCGAGCTCGGCCCCGTCGCGGACCCGGACCACGAGCGCCCGGCCGGACAGCGTGCCGAAGTCGACACCGATCACGTGACGGTCATCGATGTTAACGTTCTCATTCATGTGGTCACGCCCTCCTCCGTCCGTGGGCGTGTCGGTGCTGTGGCTGCCCGACCCACGAGTGTGGTGGGTCAGCCGCGACCGGTGCGGAGCTTCGCGCACCCGAGCTGCGGTCGCAGCCGGGCTGCCGCTGCGGCTCGCCTCCGTTGGCGATCTCGACCAGAGCTCGAGGCTGCGCCGGCCGACCTCGGCGAAGTCCTGCTGGACGGTGGTCAGCGGGGGATCAGAACGGCGCCTCGGGGATGTCGTCGAAGCCGACCACGCTGACCTCGGCCGGCACCCGGCGCCCGGCCTCGGACGAGCGCCCGCAGCGCACGCCGAGCGCCATGTGGTCGTTGGCGCAGAAGATCGCGGTGACCGTCTCGGATCGCGCGGCCAGGCGCTGGCCCGCCTCGTAGCCGGACCGGGCGCTCCAGTCGCCGACGAGCAGCGCCGGCATCGGCGCGCCGGCGTCGTCGAGGACGTCCGCGCCAGCCGGCGCGGCGCTGCCGCGCCTCCGGCCAGCCGGCCGGGCCGGAGATGTGGTGCACCGTGCGGTGTGCCCGAGGTCGAGCAGGTGCTGCACGGTGGCCCGGCCGCGCCGGCCGACGTTGTCGACCCCGACCATCGGCACGTCGGTCGACTCGCCCAGGCCGACGCCGACGAGCGGGATGTCGGCCGGCACCTCGGCGAGGGCGGCGACCGCCGCGTCCTTCGGCACGATCGCGATGATGCCCTCGACCGCCTGCTCGCGCAGGCGGCTCACCGCTTCGAGCACCGAGCGCCGGTCGAGCGACCTGCACGCTGGCGATGCTGACGAAGTAGCCGGCCCGCGGGCGGCCTGCTCGATGCCGTAGACCATCGACGCCGGGCCGAACAGCGTGGTGTCGAAGGTGACGAGCCGAGCGTCTGCGACCGCCGGGTGACCAGGGTGCGGGCCGCGGAGTTGGGCTGGTAGTCCAGCTCGCGCATGGCTTCCAGCACCCGGTCGCGGGTCTCGGGCCCGCACGCTCGGATGGTCGTTGAGCACCCGGGACACGGTCTGATGCGACACGCCGGCCAGCCGGGCGACGTCCATCATGACCGCCGTGCGAGGCGCGGCGCTCCGGCGGGTCATGCCGCTAGTGTTAACGCTAACATCGCGGGTGTCAAGACCTGTTAAAAGGGTCACGGGCGATACCGTTGCGGATGCGCATCCTCATGTCGGTCGGGGCCGCCGTCGGCGCACTCGTGCTGGTGCAGATCGTGCACTGAATCGTCCTGCGGGTCGGGCGCCGGTCCCCGCTCTTCACTGACCTCGCCAAGCGGGCCCACCGGCCGCTGCAGGTCACGCTCGTGCTGGTCGCCGTGTACTACGCGATCCGAGCCTTCTATGACCCGGCCAACTGGCGGACCGCGCTGCTGCACTTCATCCAGCTGTGTACGGTCGCGGCGGCGGCCTGGTTGATCGGCGCACTGCTGATCGTCGCCGAAGACTGGGCACTGGCCCGCTGGCGCACTGATGTCGAGGACAACCGCAGGGCCCGCCGCGTCCGCACCCAAGTGGTGATGATCCGCCGGGTCACCCTCGTCGTGGTGGCCGTGCTCGCCCTCGGCGTCATGCTGATGACCTTTCCCCAGGCCCGCGTGATCGGTACGAGCGTGCTGGCGTCGGCCGGCTTCGCCGGCATCATCGCCGGTCTGGCCGCACAGAGCCTGCTGCGCAACGTCCTCGCTGGTCTCCAGTTGGCGTTCAGCGACGCCGTACGGCTGGATGATGTCGTCGTCGTCGAGCAGGAGTGGGGACGGATCGAAGAGATCACCCTGAGTTACGTCGTCGTGCACGTCTGGGACGACCGGCGGATGATCCTGCCCACCTCGTACTTGACGCAGACGCCGTTCGAGAACTGGACCCGCAACGATGCGGCGACTACTCGGCAGCGTCGAGATGGATGTCGACTGGGGTTTGCCGGTACCGGAGATGCGCGAGGAACTGCGCCGCGCGCTCGAGCGGAGCGACCTGTGGGACGGCCGGGTCAGCGTGCTGCAGGTGACCGACGCGGTCGGCACCGCGATGCGGATCCGGGCGCTGGTGAGCGCCTCCGACGCGCCGCGGCTGTGGGATCTGCGCTGCATCATCCGCGAGCACCTGGTCGGCTGGGTGCGCGACCATCACCCGGCGTCGCTGCCGCATCTACGGGAAGAGATCACCAGCCCGACGACGGTGTTCGCCGAGGCGGCCGTCCAGACGACCGTCGACGCCGTCCGCCAGTCCCGCGAGGACCAGCGGGTGTTCGGCAACAGCGCCGACGGGCGGGCCCGCGGCGACGCGTTCGTCGGCCCCCAGGGCCTGGATGCGCAGCCGCCGCATCCGGAACGCCCGCCGGGATCGGAACCGACCGGCGCACCGTGATCTGGTCCCCGATACCCTTGCTCGTGCCCTCCACCGAGATGATCACCACTGAGTACCTGGAAGCCCTCGCCGAGGCCGACCTCGACGACACCGACCCGGCGAAGGCCGCCGCCGAGCTGATCGCGGCCGTCGACGAGCACCGGATCGCCCGGCGCGAAGACGTCGGCTACGCGCTGTCCATGGCGGCGCAGCTGTTGCACAACGTCGACGACGAACGCGCGCTCGAGGTAGCCGAGCAGGCGCTCGCCGCCGACCAGGCGCTCGCGGTGGCCAAGCAGGAGCCCGTCGACGACGGCCCGACGCGCGCGCTGCGGGCGACGCTGCTGGTCCGGGCCGGGCGCGCGGACGAGGGCATGGCCGAGTTCTCCGCGCTGCGCCCGCGGCTGGTCGAGGACGCGGTGGCCGCCGAGTACCTGATCGACGCGCTCGTCGCGGCCGACCTGCCCCAGGTGGCCGAGCTCTGGCTGGACGAGGCGACGACCTCGTTCGTCGCGCGCCTGCAAGAGCTGGACGCCGCCGGAGAGGAGCCGAGCACCGAGACGGCCGCCACCATGTACGCGCTGCTCCAGTCGCGCCGCGAACTCCGCGAGGAGCTCGAGCGCCCGGTCGACGACCTCGACGAGTTCGCCGAGCAGATGGAGCAGGATCTCGCCGACGAGACCGACTTCGACCTGCGCCGACCGGCGATGATCTACTGGTCGAAGGGCGAGTGGGAGCGGCTCACCACACTGCACAAGGAGCCGACCGGCGACTGGGACTCCTACCGCGCCAACCTCGAGCGCGGCTTGCAACGGCTCCGGGACAGCGGGCCGGCGGAGATCCTCCTGGCCGCCGGGTCGGTCGACGACCTGCTGGCGTTCGCGCGGGAGCGGGGCGCGCCGATCGACAACGAGCTACTCACCCGGTACGGCGAGATGTTCCAGGCGGACGGCGACGTTCGCGTGTGGCCGCCGGGGCGCAACGAGGCGTGCTGGTGCGAGTCCGGGCAGAAGTACAAGCGCTGCTGCCTTCCCCGCGCGAGAACGTAACCGCCCACACCGTTGCCCCCGTTGAGGCCACCCCGTTTGAGGCCACTACTTCCCCGAAGTAGTGGCCTCCGGACCCCTTGAGGCCACTACTTCGGGGAAGTAGTGGCCTCAGCGCGGCGGCAGCGGACCGGCGGCCGCAGCCGGCCTCGAACGGGGGCCGGCGGCCGCAGGCCGGGCGGGGCCGTGAGCTAGGCGCGTCAGCGGGATCGCGGCCGGGTGGACCGGGGCGGGCAGTACGCCGGCGCCGCCCAGGTAGTCGTGGATGGCGGCGGCGGCGGCCCGGCCCTCGGCGATCGCCCACACGATCAGCGACGCGCCGCGGTGCATGTCGCCGGCCACGAAGACGCCCGGCGCCGCGGTCTGCCAGTCCGGCGCCGCAGTCGATCGCGCCGCGGCGCGTTGCGGGCGAGCCCGAGCTGGTCGACAGCAGCGGCCCGTCCTCGGTGCCCTCGAAGCCGATCGCCAGCAGCACCAGGTCGGCCGGGATCTCCCGCTCCGAGCCCGGCACGCGGTCGACCGATCGCGCCGGCCGTCGCGCACGGCGACACGTCGACGTCGGCGATGCGGATCGCGCGTACGTTGCCGGTGCCGTCGTCGACGAACTCCTGCACGGCGACGGCGAAGACCCGGTCGCCGCCCTCCTCGTGCGCCGGGTAGTTGCGCAGGATCCACGGCCACGTCGGCCACGGGTCGCGCGTCGTCGTCGCGCTCGTCGCGGCGGCAGCGGGTACTGGTCGAGCTGGGTCACCGACCGCGGCGCCCTGCCGGTGCGCGACGCCGAGGCAGTCGGCCGCCGGTGTCGCCGCCGCCGATGATGACCACGTGCTTGCCGGCGGCGTCGATCGGCGGCGCCGGCGACGCGCCCGGCGACGAGCCGGTTGGACTGCGACCAGGTGCTCCATCGCCAGGTGGACGCCGCGCAGCGCGCGCCCGGGCGTGTCGGCGGTGTCCCGGCCGGCCAGCGCGCCGCAGGCCAGCAGCACCGCGTCGTGCGCGGTCGCGCAGGTCGTCGAGCGGTGACGTCGACGCCGACGTTGACCCCGGTCGCGGAACACGACGCCCTCGGCGGCGCAGCTGCGCCAGCCGCGCGTCGATGTGCTGCTTCTCCAGCTTGAAGTCGGGGATGCCGTAGCGCAGCAGGCCGCCGATGCGCGTCGTCGCGCTCGTAGACGGTGACGGCGTGCCCGGCGCGGGCCAGCTGCTGCGCGGCGGCCAGCCCGGCCGGGCCGGAGCCGACCACGGCGACGCGTCGGCCGGACGCGCTCGGGCGCCGGCTGCGGCGTGACCGTGCCCGGCGGCGAACGCCCGGTTGATGATCTCGACCTCGACCTGCTTGATGGTGACCGGCGTCGCCGGCGATGCCGAGCACGCAGGCGGCCTCGCACGGCGCCGGGCACAGCCGGCCGGTGAACTCCGGGAAGTTGTTGGTGGCGTGCAGCGACTCGATCGCCGACGTCCCAGCGCCGGTGCGGACCAGGTCGTTCCAGTCCGGGATGCGGTTGCCCAGCGGGCAGCCGTCGTGGCAGAACGGGATGCCGCAGTCCATGCAGCGGGTCGGCCTGCTCGCGGATCAGCTCGTCGCCGGCCGGCGGGTAGACCTCGCGCCAGTCCTGGATGCGCACCGGCACCGGGCCGCCGGGCCGGCAGCCGCCGGTCGTAGCGCAGGAAACCGTTCGGGTCAGGCACGCGCTCGACCTCCATGACCGCCGCGTCGACGTCGCGGCCGGCGGCCTCGGCGGCCCGGATGGCTTCCATCACCCGCTTGTAGTCGCGCGGCACCACCGCGGTGAACTCGGTCGACCGCCGCCGGCCCAGTCGGCCAGCAGCTCGCTCGGCGACCGCCGAGCCGGTCTCGGCGACGTGCCGCTCGACCAGGCCGCGCAGCGCGCTCGGCTCCGCGTCGGTCGACCGGGACCAGGTCGACCAGCTCGCGGTTGACCCGGCTGCGGTCCAGCTGCCAGCACGAACGCGGCGCCGCCGGACATGCCGGCCGCGAAGTTGCGCCCGGTCGGGCCGAGCACGACGACGGTGCCGCCGGTCATGTACTCGCAGCCGTGGTCGCCGACGCCCTCGACGACCGCCGACGGCGCCGGAGTTGCGCACCGCGAACCGCTCGCCGACCCGGCCGCGCAGGAACAGCTCGCCGGCGGTCGCGCCGTACAGGATGGTGTTGCCGGCGATGATGTGCTCCTCGGCGACGAACGGCGCCGCGCGCGTCCGGCCGCACGATCAGCCGGCCGCCGGACAGGCCCTTGCCGACGTAGTCGTTGGCGTCGCCGAGCAGCCGCAGCGTGACGCCGCGCGGCAGCGAACGCGCCGAACGACTGCCCGGCCGGTGCCGCGCAGGGTGAACGTCGATGGTGTCGTCGGGCAGGCCGTCGCCGCCGTAGCCGGCGGACGACCTCGCCGCCGAGCATCGCGCCGACGCTGCGGTGCTCGTTGCGCACCGCCAACTCGAGCCGCACCGGCGGTGCCGTCGTCGCAGCGCCGGCGCGGCCAGCGCGATCAGCTCGTTGTCGAGCGCCTTCTCCAGCCGGTGGTCCTGCGGTCGTCTGCGCGCCGGGCCGCGTCCGTCGGGCAGCGTCGGGCACGTACAGCAGCGGCGTCAGGTCGAGACCGCTGCGCCTTCCAGTGGTCGACGGCCGGGCCGCACGTCGAGCAGCTCGGCGTGCCCGATCGCCTCGTCGAGGGTGCGGAAGCCCAGCTCGGCCAGGTAGCTCGCGGACCTCCTCGGCGAGGAACAGGAAGAAGTTCTCGACGAACTCGGGCTTGCCGGTGAACCGCTCGCGCAGCACCGGGTTCTGCGTGGCGATGCCGACCGGGCAGGTGTCGAGGTGGCAGACGCGCATCATGATGCAGCCCGACGACGATCAGCGGCGCGGTCGCGAAGCCGAACTCCTCGGCGCCGAGCAGCGCCGCGATCGACCACGTCGCGGCCGGTCTTGAGCTGGCCGTCGACCTGCACGGTGACCCGGTCGCGCAGCCCGTTGCAGCAGCAGCGTCTGCTGCGCCTCGGCCAGGCCCAGCTCCCACGGCGTGCCGGCGTGCTTGAGCGAGTTGAGCGGCGACGCGCCGGTGCCGCCGTCGTGGCCGGAGATCAGGATGACGTCGGCCTTGAGCTTGGCCACGCCGGCGGCGACCGTGCCGACGCCGATCTCGGTGACCAGCTTGACGTGCACCCGGGCGGCCGGGTTGACGTTCTTCAGGTCGTAGACCAGCTGGGCCAGGTCCTCGATGGAGTAGATGTCGTGGTGCGGCGGCGGCGAGATCAGCCCGACGCCCGGGGTGGCGTGCCGGGTCTTGGCGATCCACGGCCACACCTTGTTGCCGGGCAGCTGGCCGCCCTCGCCGGGCTTCGCGCCCTGCGCCATCTTGATCTGCAGGTCGTCGGCGTTGACCAGGTACTCGGTGGTGACGCCGAACCGGCCGGAGGCGACCTGCTTGACCGCCGAGCGGCGCTGCCGGGTCGTAGCAGCCGCTCGACGTCCTCGCCGCCCTCGCCGGTGTTGGACTTGCCGCCGAGCCGGTTCATCGCGATGGCCAGGGTCTCGTGCGCCTCGGCGGAGATCGAGCCGTAGCGACATCGCGCCGGTGGCGAACCGCTTGACGATCTCGCTGGCCGGCTCGACCTCGTCGATCGGCATCGGCGGCCGCGTGCCGATTCGCAGCTCGAACAGGCCGCGCAGCGAGCCGGCCTGCGCGGCCAGCGCGTCGACCTTCGCGGTGTACTCGCTGGAAGACGTCGTACTGCCGGCTGCGGGTCGCGTGCTGCAGCAGGAACACCGTCTCCGGGTTGAACAGGTGCAGCTCGCCCTCGCGGCGCCACTGGTACTCGCCGCCGACCTCGAGGCGGCGGTGCGCCCGCTCGGCCGCGTTGGCCGGGTACGCCTTGCGCGTGCCGGGCCGCGACCTCGGCGTGGATCTCGGCGCAGGCCGATGCCGCCGATCCGGCTGCGGCGTGCCGGTGAAGTAGCGCTCGACCAGGCGCGTGTCCAGGCCGACGGCCTCGAACACCTGGGCGCCGCAGTACGAGGAGACGGTCGAGATGCCCATCTTCGACATGATCTTCAGGACGCCCTTGCCGAGCGCCTTGACGTAGTTGCGGACCGCCGTCGTCCGGCTCGATGCCGGCCAGCGCGCCGGTGGCGATCAGGTCGTCGACGCTCTCGAAGGCCAGGTACGGGTTGACCGCGGCGGCGCCGAACCCGATCAGCACGGCGGCGTGGTGCACCTCGCGGCAGTCGCCGGACTCGACCACCAGCGCGACCTGGGTGCGGGTCTGCTCGCGCACCAGGTGCTGGTGCACGGCCGCGGTGAGCAGCAGCGACGGGATCGGCGCGAGGTCGGCGGTGGAGTCGCGGTCGGACAGCACCAGGATGCGTACGCCGTCCTCGATCGCCTCGGACACGTGCCGGCAGATCTCGGTCAGCCGGGCCTTGATGCCCGGCCGCGCCGTCGCGCAGCGGGTAGAGGCCGGAGACCCGGACCGCCTTGAAGCCGGGCAGGTCGCCGTCCTCGTCGATGGACAGCAGCTTGGCCAGCTCGTCGTTGTCGATGACCGGGTACGGCAGGACGATCTGCCGGCAGGACGCCGGGCCCGGGTCGAGCAGGTTGCCCTCCGGCCCGATGGTCGCGGCCAGGCTGGTGACCAGCTCCTCGCGGATCGCGTCCAGCGGCGGGTTGGTGACCTGCGCGAAGAGCTGGTGGAAGTAGTCGAACAGCAGCCGCGGCCGGGTGGACAGCGACGAGATCGGGGTGTCGGTGCCCATCGAGCCGAGCGGCTCGGCGCCGGTCCGGGCCATCGGCGCCGACGAGGATCTTCAGCTCCTCCTCGGTGTAGCCGAACATCTGCTGCCGGCGCTGCACCGAGTCGTGCGTGTAGACGACGTGCTCGCGCTCGGGCAGGTCGGCGAGCTCGATGAGCCCGGCGTGCAGCCAGTCGTCGTACGGCTCGGCGGCGGCCAGCTCGGCCTTGATCTCGTCGTCGTGCACGATCCGGCCGGCCGCGGTGTCGACCAGGAACATCTTGCCCGGCTGCAGGCGGCCCTTGGCGACCACGGTGGCCGGGTCGAGGTCGAGCACGCCCGCCTCGCTGGCCCAGCACGACCAGGCCGTCGCGCGGTGTGCCACCAGCGGCCCGGGCGCAGGCCGTTGCGGTCCAGCACCGCGCCGACGACCGTGCCGTCGGTGAACGCGACGCTCGCCGGGCCGTCCCACGGCTCCATCAGGCTGGCGTGGAAGCGGTAGAACGCCCGCCGCCGCGGCGTCCATGCCGCGGGTCGTTCTCCCACGCCTCCGGGATCATCATCAGCACCGCGTGCGGCAGGCTGCGGCCGGCCAGGTGCAGCAGCTCGAGCACCTCGTCGAAGTTGGCCGAGTCGGACGCCTCGCGGCGTGCAGATCGGGAACAGCCGCTGATGTTGCCCGGGCAGGTTCGCGGTCGCCAGCAGCGCCTCGCGGGCGCTCATCCAGTTCTTGTTGCCGCGGATCGTGTTGATCTCGCCGTTGTGCGCGATGATACCGGTACGGGTGCGCCAGCGGCCACGACGGGAACGTGTTCGTGGAGAACCGGGAGTGCACCAGCGCGATCGCCGTCTCGACCCGCTCGTCGGACAGGTCCGGGAAGAAGCTGGCAGCTGGTCCGGCGTGAGCATGCCCTTGTAGGTGATCGTCCGCGCCGACAGCGACGGGAAGTAGAGCTCGATCGCCGCGCTCGCTGGTCTCCCGCTCGGCCTGCTTGCGGACGCAGTAGCACGACCCGGTCCAGCTCGAGCCCGGTGAGCAGCGGCCTGCCGGCCGCGAGCCGAGCCGGTGCGCGGCGAGGAAGACCTGCGCGCACCCGCGGCATCGCGGCCAGCGCGGTCGCGCCGAGATCCGTCGGGTCGATCGGCACGTCCCGCCAGCCGAGCACCTCGCGCGCCCTCGACGAGGGCGTACTTCTCGAGCACGAGCTTGGCGCGCGCGTCGCCTCCTGCGGCGTCGGTCGGCAGGAACACCAGGCCGGTCGCGTAGGCGCCGGCCGGCGGCAGCTCGAAGTCGGACGCACCGACGCAGTAGAACGCGTCCGGGATCTGGATCATGATGCCGGCGCCGTCGCCGGTGTTCGGCTCGGCACCGCGCGCGCCCCGCGATGGTCGAGCCGGATCAGCGCGGACAGGCCCTTGGCGACCACGTCGTGCGAGCGCCGGCCGTGCAGGTCGGCCACGAAGGCCACACCGCAGGCGTCGTGCTCGTACGCAGGGTCGTAAAGGCCCTGTGGCTGCGGTCCGGGGTAACCCATCGGGCCTCCTGACGTCATCGGTTGCTGTTGGGACAACGTCGGCCCAGGTGGCGGTCAGGATAGTGTACGCGACCGCGCGCGCTTGCCCGATGCAACTTGCATCAGGTCCCAGACTTCAACCTACCGCCGCGGATGGACCTTGGACAACGGATTCCGTCGTGACAAAAATCGCCTCACGCCGTAACGATGAGTTATCGATGAGGTCCTTCCGGTATAAGCGCTTCCGGCGCGATTCGGCAGTCCCCGACCAAGGCCACTATTCCCCCGAAGTTGTGGTGTCCCGGGCCGGCTGAGGCCACTATTCCCCCGAAGTAGTGGTGTCCCGGGCCGGCTGAGGCCACTATTCCCCCGAAGTAGTGGTGTCCCGGGCCGGCTGAGGCCACTATTCCCCCGAAGTAGTGGTGTCCCGGGTCGGCTGAGGGCACTATTCCCCGGAAGTTGTGGCGCCGCGGGCCCGCCCCCGGCGCGGGAACTAAGTGGTCTCGGAGGGCAACAGGACCGCACCGATCGTCTGGGTGAACTCGCGCCAGGCGGACCGCTCGTCGACGAGCACCTTGCGGCCGGCGTTGGTCAGGCGGTAGGTGCGCCGCTCGCGGCCGCCGACCGTGCTCCACGCGCTTTCGACGTAACCGGCGCGCTCGAGTCGGCGCAACGCCGGGTAGACGGTGCCCGTGGGGAGCGCCAAAGAGCCGCCGCTGCGCTCCTGCAACGCCTCGATGATGGCGTAACCGTGGCGCGGTTCCCCGTCGAGCACCGCGAGCAGGAGGGCGTCGAGATGCCCGCGTAGCGCGTCGGCCTTCACGTGTAGCGAGTCTACGGGTTCAGCGGCGTATCCGCTATGGCGCCTTACCGCAGTGGGTTTACACGGCCGCCGTGGGGTTTTACACGGCCGCGAGGCGGCGGTCGATGTCGTCGAGGCGGCAGGCGTGGATGCAACGGCAGGCGGCCACCGCCGCGTAGCCGAACGCCGCGATGTTGAGCGGGACGCCGATCAGGATGGGCGGCCAGGTCGCCACCTCCGGCCACTGGTGCACGCTGATCGCCATGACGGCCGCGCCGGCCGCGCCGTGCACGAACAGGAACACGAGCACGCCAATGCCGATCGACCGCGCATAACGCACGCTGTCGCGCACGAAGCGGCTCCCCCAGCCGAAGCCGACCAGCAGCACCATCGCGACGACGCTCGCGAACAGGGAAAGCAGGTCGAAGTTGGTGGTCAGCGTCCAATAGCCGGAGATCGGGTCCTTGCCGTTGACCCATGGGCCCTGCCACCACATCAGCGGCGCCAGCAGGTGCATCACCGGCAACGCGGTGCACATCCACAGGGCGGTCCGCTTGCCCTGCGCGACGGCCAGTTCGGCCTGGTATCCGGGCACGATCTCGGCGTACTCGCCGAACTCGTCGACCGCCCGCCGCACCGCGTCGGCCGGCCGCAGGCCGGCGTCGAGGTGGGCCTCCGCCGCGTCGAGCAGGCTATGTCGTGCTTCGGCGACCAGATCGGCGCGCAGCCGCCGCGGACCGCGAAGTGCCGCCGCCAGACCGTCGGCGTAGCGCTCGATCACGGCGAGGTCGTTGCCTAGGGCGAGGTCGCTGCCTAGCACGACCTCTAGCTTCGCATACGACCGAGGGTCGGATCCTCGGGGAGGGCCCCGATTGGCACACATCGGCGCCCGGAATCCCTAGTGGCCACCCGAGCCGCGAAGACCACTACATGCCCGGAATAGTGCCCACCCGAGCCGCCGAGGCCACTACATGCCCGGAATAGTGCCCACCCGAGCCGCCGAGGCCACTACATGCCCGAAGTTGTGCCCACCCGAACCCACGGAGGCCACTACATGCCCGGAATAGTGGCCAAAAGCGCGCCTGATGCGTCGCGAATCAGGCTTTGGTACGGATCTTGGCCAGGCCGACCAGTGCGTGGGCGCGGGCGTACTCGGCTGGGGTGAACGCCGGCTGCTGGCGGCGGATGAAAAGCATCCCGCCGGCCGGGTCGTGGAGCTGCATCGCGGTCGCGGTGTAGCCGTCGCGCTGGCTGCCGCCGTCGGCGCGCCAGGAGATCTCGCAGTCGCCGAGGAGCAGGCCGAGGGCCTCCTCGAGGGCGTCGCTGTCGGCGACCACGCGAGCGGCCAGGGCCAGAACGCGGGTCGGCTCGTCGACCAGACCACGGACGTCGGCAAGGGCGACCCACGGGTCACGGCCTCGCCCGCGGCGCACCGCCTCGAGCAGGTCAGCGGCGGTGATGGCGTCCGGCGCGTCGACCAGGAAGTCGTCGATCGCGCCGGCCTCCGTGGTGTGGACCTGCACGGAGAGAATGTTGACCGACCTCAGCGCGAGGCTCGCCGCCAGGACGGCGAGGAAGCCGGGTCGGTCGTCGATGGTGGCCCGGAGGCGCCAGAGCGTCATGCGAACCTCTACCGATAAACCGGGCGGACGGGAGCGGCGCTACCCGGCTCCGCCAAGCCGGTCTCCGCCAGCCGCTCCCCCAGCACCGCCGCCGTGGTGCTCACCAGCTGCGCCAGCCGCTCCACTTCCGAACCGTGGAACGGTGGTGCACCTTGGTCGCCGTGGTCCCCGCCGCGGGCGACGACCATGACCAGCCCCTCACGCTGGAACGGCGCGACGGCAACGTAGGTGCCGTCCGCAGCCGTCACCGCGCGGGGCCGCAGTGGAGCTATGTCCACCGGCGGGAGAACAACCGGAGCACGCCAACTGGCGCTGATCACCGTGGTGTCGGTGCCGCCCGGCGTGCGCGGGCCGCCACCCGCCCAGTCGGGGCTCACCGTCACCGCGGCCGCCCAGTCGGCACCGAACAGGGCCGGCGTCGCGTCGACCAGCGTCGCGAGGCCGTTCTGCGGATTCGCCGCAACCTGTCCGATGAGCGCGACCTCACGGCCACCGCTCGGCTCCGAAAGCTCCGTGCCGCGCCACACACCGTCCACGCGGACGCCGGGGATCGCCGCGAGCCCGGTGAGCACCCGGTCAGCCGCGGCCGACGCCGGCCAAACCACGGTAAAGTCGTCCACTGCGCGACCGCTGACGCGTTCGAGCACGACCACCGAGACGATGTCGGCGCCGAGCACACCTAACGTCCGAGCCACCTGGCCGAGTGAACCGGGGCGGTCGGGAAGCGCGACTCGCAACCGCAGAAGCATCTCGACCTCCCTTTCTTACCTGCTCCGGTACCGACTTCTACGATGCCGGGTGCGGATTTCGGCGCCGTTTCACGACGGTGTCGGCACCGCAAACCTTGACAGGAGCCTGTCCTCTGACTTGGACTCAACGGATGGTTCCTGGACTCGACCTCGACAAGCTGGCCGACTATCTCGAGTCCAAGGCACCGGGTCTGATCACCGAGCCGCTGCGCGCGACGCTGGTCGTCGGCGGACGCTCCAACCTCACGTACATCTTGAATGACATTTATGTCGTGCGCCGCCCGCCGCTGGGCCACGTGCTGGCCACCGCGCACGACATGACCCGCGAGTTCCGGGTGATCTCCGCGCTCGGGCCGACCGCCGTGCCGGTACCGGAGACCTTGCTGCTCTGCGAAGACAGCTCGGTGCTCGGCGCACCGTTCTACGTGATGGCACGGGTGCCCGGCGCGGTCTACCGCACCGCCGCCCAGACCGAGGAGCTCGGCGCGACCGGCCGGCGCAAGGCGTCGTTCGCGATGATCGACACGCTGGTCGCGCTGCACGCGGTCGACCCGGTCGACGATCGGCCTCGGCGACTTCGGCCGGCCGGACGGCTTCCTCGAACGGCAGGTACGGCGCTGGACGCAGCAGCTCGACGCGATCCGCGCAGCCGCGACGCTGCCCGGCCATCGACGAGCTGCGCGACCGGCTGGCCGGCACGATTCCCGTCGTCGCCGCGGGCGGCGATCGTGCACGGCGACTACCGGCTGGACAACCTGATCGTCGATCCGGCCACCCTGACTGTCGCCGCGGTGCTCGACTGGGAGATGGCCACGCTCGGCGACCCGCTCACCGACCTCGGGCTGCTGCTCGTCTACTGGGACGTGCTGAGCGAGGTCGAGCTGGCCGCCGGCAACCCGATCGCCGACCGGGTGGGCACGGCCGCCGGCTTCCCGAGCGGGGCCGAGCTGCTGGAGCGCTACGCCAAGCGAGTCCGGCACCGAGCTTCGGCGATCTGCACTGGTACGTCGGCGCTCGCCTGCTACAAGCTCGCCGTCGATGCTCGAGGGCATCCACTACCGCTACACCCAAGGTCAGACCGTCGGCGACGGCTTCGACCAGATCGGCGCGCTGGTCGCGCCACTGCTCCTCCAGGGAGTCGCCGCCTGGGTGAGCCCACCTGGGACGACACGGAGGGGACACGCTGATGGACTTCGCCTTCGACGCTCGCACGACGGAACTGCGCGACGCAGCTGCTCACGTTCATGGACGAGCACGTCTACCCGGCCGAGACGGTGTTCGAGGCCCAGGTCGCCGCCATGGACGACCCGTGGACCCGCCCGCCGGTCATGGAGGATCTCAAGGCGGCGGCGCGCGACCAGGGCCTGTGGAACCTGTTCCTGCCCGGCGACCACTTCGGCGCCGGGCTGACCAACCTGCAGTACGCGCCGCTCGCCGAGATCACCGGCCGCAGCCCGCGCTCGCGCCCGGAGGCGCTCAACTGCGCCGCCCCGGACACCGGCAACATGGAGGTGCTGGCCATGTTCGGCTCGCCGCGAGCAGCAGGAGCAGTGGCTGCAGGCCGCTGCTCGACGGCGAGATCCGCTCCGCGTTCTGCATGACCGAGCCGGAGGTCGCCTCCTCCGACGCGACCAACATCGCGACCCGGATCGAGCGCGACGGCGACGAGTACGTCATCAACGGCCGCAAGTGGTGGTCGTCCGGGCGCGATGGACCCGAACTGCAAGATCTTCATCGTGATGGGCAAGACCGACCCGACGCGCCGACCGGCACCGCCAGCAGAGCATGATCCTCGTGCCCCGCGACACCCCGGGCGTCGACGGTCCTGCGCGGCATGACGGTCTTCGGCTACGACGACGGCGCCCACGGCGGCCACGCCGAGATCGTCTTCGACGACGTCCGGGTACCGGCCGACGAACCTGATCGCCGGCGAGGGCGACGGCTTCGCGATCGCGCAGGCCCGCCTCGGCCCGGGCCGCATCCACCACTGCATGCGGCTGATCGGCATGGCCGAGCGGGCGCTCGAGCTGATGTGCCGCGCGCGCTGGCGTCGCGGACGACGTTCGGCCAGCCGCTCGCCGAGCAGGGCGTGGTGCAGGACTGGATCGCCGAGTCGCGGGTGCGCATCGAGCAGGCCCGGCTGCTGGTGCTGAAGACCGCCTGGCTGATGGACACCGTCGGCAACAAGGGCGCGCACACCGAGATCCAGGCCATCAAGATCGCCGTGCCGTCGATGGCCGAGTGGGTCATCGACAAGGCGATCCAGGCGCACGGCGCCGCCGGCGTCAGCCAGGACACCCCGCTGGCCGCGCCTGTGGGCGAGTGCCCGTACGCTGCGCCTGGCCGACGGCCCCGACGAGGTGCACCGCGCGTCGCTCGCCCGCCGGGAGTTGCGCCGCTACCAGTGAGGCCGGGAGGCGCCACGAGGCCGCGCCGGGAGGCCGCGCGGGGAGGCCGCGCCGGCAGGCGCCACCGGAAGGCCGCGCCGGGAGGCCACTACTTCCCCGAAGTAGTGGCCTCAGCGGCACTGGGAGGCCACTACTTCGGGGAAGTAGTGGCCAAGAATCCGAGCGTCAAACCGACGGCGGGGCCGGCGTGGGGGTGTAGCTCTCGCTCGGCCCGGTGACGAAGTCATCCTGCGGCTCGTCGTTGAACCGGTCCATCGCCGCGGAGATCGCCTTCGGCGCCGATGCGGCCACGGCCCAGCCGACTGCGATGCCGCCGAGGACGCCGAGCGCGATCCAGCCCCACGGCCGCCGCGGCTTACGCCCGGCGAGGGCATCGAACGCGTTGGTCGCCCGTTCCCAGGCCTCGTCGGCGATCGAGCTGACCCTGTCCTGAGCCTCTTCGGCGAGGTCACCGGCCAGGTCGGCGGCGCGCAAGCCGACCGACCGCGCGGTCTCACCCGTGCGCTTGCCGACCGACCGGGCGGTGCTCGTCGCCAAGCCACCGGCCGACTCCACCGCCGACACCAGGTCTTCCCAGGCCTCTTCGGCTACCTGATCAGCCCTGCTCCGACGCTTCTTCTCTCCGAACATCGCCACCTCCTACGTCATCTATCCCGATTCCCAACCGCCCGGATGTCGAAACGACTACGCCGACGCGCGCCGGACCAGGTGCGTTTCGACCATGATCGATGATGCCCCAGCCCCGCCGATGCGGGCCAGCAGCAGCCGTGCCATCTCCCGTCCCATCGCCTCGACCGGCTGGTGGACGGTGGTCAGCGGCGGGTCGGTCTGCCGGGCGATCGCGGAGTCCTCGAAGCCGATCACCGCGACGTCGTCGGGAATCCGCCGGCCGAGATCGCGGAGGACGCGCATCGCGCCGACCGCCATCAGGTCGGAGGCGGCGAAGACCGCGTCGACGTCGGGCCGGTCGGCGAGCAGGGTCCGCATCGCCGCATCGCCGCTGGCCTCGCTGAAGTCGCCGTAGCCGACAAGCAGCTCGTCGACGCCGACCCCGGCCGCGTCGAGCGCCTCCCGGTACCCCGCCAACCGGGACACGCCGACCGCCATGTCCTGCGGCCCGGCGATCACCGCGACGCGGCGGCGGCCGAGCGCGAGCAGGTGCTCGACGGCGCCCCGGGCGCCGCCCTCGTTGTCGGCGTCGACGTAGGAGATGAACTCCTCGGAGTGCAGCATCGCGGCCGGCCGGCCGCCCAGGACGACCGGCAGGCCGCGCTTCTCCAGCAGCGCCGGCAACGGGTCGGCGTCATGCAGCGACAACAGCATGACCCCGTCGACGTGTTGGTTGGTCAGGTGGTGCTCGACCCGCTCGCGCTCGATCGGTGACTGGGCCATGGCCAGCCACAGCTGCAGCTGGGTCTCGGCCAGAACCGAGCTGATCCCCCGGACGACGCCGGCGAAGAACGGCTCGCCGAAGACCCGCTCGCCGGACTCCGACACGACCAGCGCGACCGAGTCGGTCCGCTGGGTGACCAGGGCCCGGGCCGCCCGGTTGGGCACGTAGCCCAGCTCGTCGATCGCCTTCTGAACCGCCTCGCGAGCCTCGTTGCTCACCTGCGGCGAGCCGTTGACCACGCGCGACACCGTCCCGCGCCCGACACCGGCCCGCTCGGCGACCTGGTCCAGCGTGGGCCGGCCGGCCGAGCGGGACCGCCGTCCCGGCCTCGGTGTCTGCTGGTCAACCACGCCCTCATTGTGCGCATAGATCAGCAGCAAGTGTGAACTGGGCGGCGGACCAGGCCACTACTTCCCCGAAGTAGTGGCCTGGCTGACGGTTTTGGCCACTATTCCCCCGAAGTTGTGGCCACGCCGGCGGCCTCGGCACCGGCAACGCCGCCGGCCACGCCGCCGGCCACGCCGCCGGCCACGCCGCCGGCCACGGCGCCGGCGTCGGCGCCGGCCACGACCTCCACGATCGCGCCCGGCGGGGCGGGTGGCACGACGTTGCCCTCCAGCCGCACGCCGTCGACCGTCAACGACCGGATCCGCTGGGTGCTTCCGACCGGTTTCGTCACCCTGATCCGATAGGTCGCACCCCGGAACCGCCGCGTCGCGGTGAAGCCGGTCCACTCCGCGGGCAGCACCGGGTCGATCCGCAGGCCGTCCAGCTCGGCCCGGATGCCGAGGATCCACTGGGTGATCGCGACGAAGTTCCAGGCCGCGGTGCCGGTGAGCCACGAGTTCTTGGCCTCGCCGTGGGTCGGCGCGTCCGGCCCGGCGATCATCTGCGCGTACACGTACGGCTCGCAGCGGTGCAGGTCGCTGAGCTCCTCGCGGGCCGACGGGTTGATCCGCCGGTAGTAGTCGAAGGCGCGCGTCGCCGTTGCCGACCATCGCCTCGGCGATCATGATCCACGGGTTGGTGTGGCAGAAGATCGCCGGCGTTCTCCTTGTAGCCCGGGCGGGTAGGAGGAGATCTCGCCGAGCTCCAGGTGGTACTGGCTGTACGCGGGCTGCTGCAGCACGATGCCGTGCGGCGTGGCGAGCCGCGTCGCGCACGCTGTCCAGCGCCCGCGGCGGCCGTGCCGTCCTCGACGCCGATCCCGGCCAGGACGCACATGCCCTGCGGCTCGATGAAGATCTGTCCCTCGTCGTTCGCGGCCGAGCCGACGAGGTTGCCGTAGAAGTCGTACGCGCGCCGGAACCACTCGCCGTCCCAGCCGTGCTCGGCGATCGTGCCGGCCATCTTCTCGCGCGCGCGGCCGCGGTACGCCGGCCGCGTTCGTCGCCGGACGCCGCGCGAGCTCGGCGATGCGCCGGCGAGTTCGCGTGGCGGCCAGCACGAACAGGCCGGCGATGAACACCGACTCGGCGACCCCGCCGCTGACGTTCTCGGTGGTCTGGAACGACTCACCCGGCGTGTCGGAGAAGCAGTTGAGGTTCAGGCAGTCGTTCCAGTCGGCCCGCCCGATCAGCGGCAGGCCGTGCGGTCCGAGCCGGTCCAGGGTGTACTGGACGGAGCGCTGCAGATGCTCGTAGCAGCGGCACCTCGCTGCCGGGCTCGTTGTCGTAGGGCACCGGCTCGTCCAGGATGGACCAGTCGCCGGTCTCCTTGAGGTACGCGGCGACGCCGAGCACCAGCCACAGCGGGTCGTCGTTGAAGCCGGAGCCGATGTCGTTGTTGCCGCGCTTGGTCAGCGGCTGGTACTGGTGGTACGCGCCGCCGGTCGGCAGCTGGGTGGCGGCGATGTCGAGGATCCGCTCGCGGGCCCGTTCCGGGATCATGTGGACGAAGCCGAGCAGGTCCTGGTTGGAGTCGCGGAAGCCCATGCCGCGCCCGATGCCGGACTCGTAGAACGACGCCGAGCGGCTCATGTTGAAGGTGACCATGCACTGGTAGGCGTTCCAGATGTTGACCATCCGGTTGGTGTCCGGCGTCGGGGGTGTCCACCTGGAGCGCGCCGAGCAGGTCGTCCCAGCGCGCCGCGCA
Source organism: uncultured Actinomycetota bacterium (assembly GCA_963816625.1). Classification (GTDB taxonomy): domain Bacteria; phylum Actinomycetota; class Actinomycetes; order Mycobacteriales; family Micromonosporaceae; genus Dactylosporangium. The sequence goes on from CAWFLC010000002.1 coordinate 211,239, forward strand.
GCTCGGCGAAGCCCGCGTCGACAGTGGCCGGGTCGCAGCCAGCGCTCGATGACCGGCTTGACGTGGCGCTTGTTGAGCGTCTGCGAGCCGGGCGGGTCGAACTTGTCGTCGCGCGGGTTCTCCGCGTAGCCGAGCACGAAGATGACCTCGCGGGTCTCGCCCGGCGCGAGGGTCGAGCTTGACGTGGTGCGCGCCGATGCGGCTGCCAGCCGTGCGCGATCGAGTCCGACGGACTGCGCCGCGCTCGACGGCGATCGGCCGGTCCCAGCCGCGGTACGGGCCGAGGAACGCCTCGCGCTGCGGTGTCGAAGCCGGCCAGCGGCTCGCGAGCAGGCGAAGTAGGCGAAGTGGTCGCGCCGTTCGCGGTACTCGGTCTTGTGGTAGATGACGCCGTCGTCGACCTCGACCTCGCCGGTGGAGAAGTTGCGCTGGAAGTTGGTGGCGTCGTCCTGCGCGTCCCAGAGGCAGAACTCGATGGACGAGAACACCGACAGGTCGGCCGGCTGCGTCCCGCTCGTTGGTGAGCCGCAGCCGCCAGACCTCGAGCGTCTCGCCGAGCGGCACGAAGTACAGCGTCTCGGCCGCGATCCCGTGATAGCGCCGAGCCGATGCTGGTGTAGCCGAGCCCGTGCCGGCACTCGTAGTCGTCGAGCTCGGGCTGCGTCGGCTGCCAGGACGGCGACCAGAACTCGCCGGTCGCGTCGTCGCGCAGGTAGAGGTAGCGGCCGCCGACGTCGAGCGGCACGTTGTTGTAGCGGTAGCGGGTGAGCCGGCGCAGGCGCGCATCGCGGTAGAACGAGTAGCCGCCGGCGGTGTTGGAGATGATGCCGAAGTACGCCTCGCTGCCGAGGTAGTTGATCCACGGCAGCGGGCGTGTCGGGGCGGGTGATGACGTACTCGCGGCGTTCGTCGTCGAAGTGTCCGTAGCGCATCGGATACCTCCTTACGTGGACTCGCGCACCACAAGGTGGGTGTCGAGCACGGTCGAGTGGGCCGGTCCGCCCCCGATGCGGGCCAGCAGGAGATGGACCATTTCGCGGCCCATCCCCTCCACCGGCTGGTGCACGGTGGTGAGCGGCGGCTGGGTCTGGCGGGCCACGGCGGAGTCGTCGAAGCCCGACGACGGCCACGTCGGCCGGCACCCGGCGGCCGCTCGCGCGAGCGCGCGGATCGCGCCGGCGGCCATGAGGTCGGAGGCGGCGAAGACGGCGTCGAGGTCGGGGGTGTGGTGCAGCAGCCGCGCGCATTGCGGCGGCCCCGCTGGCCTCGCTGAAGTCGCCGTAGGCGACGAGCCGTTCGTCGGACAGGCCGGCGTCGACGCAGCGCGGCCCGGTAGCCCGCGAGCCGGTCCACGCCGACGCGCCATGTCCTGCGGGCCGGCGATGGTCGCGATCCGGCGTGCGGCCCTCGGCGAGCAGGTACTCGACGGCGGCGCGGGCGCCGCCGACGTTGTCGACGTCGACGAAGGACAGTCCGCTGTCGACGTCGTCGAGCATCTGCGCCGGCCGGCCGCCGAGGACGGTCGGCAGCCCGCGCCGGGCCAGGACGCCGGGCAGCGGGTCGTCGTCGTGCAGCGAGAGCAGCAGTACGCCGTCGACGTGCTGGTCGGTGAGGTGCGGCTCGACGAGCTGCGCTCGGCCGGCGACTGGGCCATGGCCAGCCACAGCTGCAGTGTCGGTCTCGGCCAGCGCGGAGCTGATGCCGCGGACGATGCCGGCGAAGAACGGCTCGCCGAAGAGCCGCTCCTCCGACTCGGACACGACGAGCGCCACCGAGTCGGTCCGCCGGGTGACCAGCGCGCGGGCCGCCCGGTTGGGCACGTAGCCGAGCTCGTCGATCGCCTTGCGCGACCGCCTCGCGGGCCTCCGGGCTGACCTGCGGCGAACCGTTGATGACCCGGGAGACCGTGCCGCGGCCGACGCCGGCGTGCGCGGCGACCTGGTCCAGCGTCGGGCCGGACGACGATCGTTGGTCATCGATGTTCTAGCCAGCCAGGTCCGTTGCGCTTGATGACCTTCGACGGTACCGGCGTACCAGGCGCGCTCGCCTTCAGCGATCCGCCGCTGGGTCTCGTAGTCGACGTAGACCAGACCGAAGCGCTGGCTGTAGCCCCACGCCCACTCGAAGTTGTCCAGCAGCGACCAGGCGAAGTAGCCGCGCAGCGGTACGCCGGCCGCGATCGCGTCGTGGCAGGCGCGGAGGTGCGCGTCGAGGTAGGCCACCCGGTCCGGGTCGTGCGACGGCGCCGTCCGCGGCCGACGGCGTCGGCGATAGGCGGCGCCGTTCTCGGTGACGTACAGCGGGATGCCGGGGTAGTCGCGGGCGACCCGGACGCAGCATCTCGGTCAGCCCGGCCGGGTCGATCTCCCAGCCCATCTGCGGTCACCGGCACGCTCCGGCCGGTCGACGAACCGCACGTCCTCGCTGCCCGGCCAGTCGGCGGCGGCTCGCCAGTACGGCTCGGCCGGGATCGCCGGGTCGGCGGCGGCCACGACGTGCCGGCTGTAGTAGTTGATGCCGAGCAGGTCGCAGCGGGGTCGCGATGCTCGGCAGGTCACCGTCGCGGACGAAGGCGAAGTCGGTGATCCCGTCCAGGTCGCGCGAGGACGTCGTCCGGGTACGAGCCGCGCAGCACCGGGTCGAGGAAGAGCCGGTTGGCCAGCCCGTCGATCCGGCGAGCCGCGTCGAGGTCGCCCGCGGACGAGCGGTCGGCCGGCGACAACGCGTACAGGTTGAGCGTGATGCCGACCTGTCGCTCCGGATCGCGCGGCCCGGATCGCCTGCACGGCCAGGCCGTGGCCGAGCATCAGGTGGTGCGCGGCCGCGCAGGCGCGTCGACGGCGTCGCTGGCGCCCGGGCGCGTGGGCGCCGGAGGCGTAGCCGAGGAACGCCGAGCACCACGGCTCGTTGAGCGTGGTCCAGTTGCGGACGCGGTCGCCGAGCGCGCCGTGCACCAGCGCGGCGTAGTCGGCGAAGCGGTCGGCGGTGTCCCGCGCCGGCCAGCCGCCCGCGTCCTCCAGCGCCTGGGGCAGGTCCCAGTGGTAGAGCGTCACCCACGGCTCGATGCCGGCGGCCAGCAGCTCGTCGACGAGCCGGCGGTAGAAGTCGAGGCCGGCCGGGTTGACCGGCCCGCGCCCGCCCGGCTGGACCCGCGGCCAGCGCGATCGAGAACCGGTACGACGTTGAGGCCGAGCTCGGCCATCAGCGCGACGTCTTCGCGGTAGCGGTGGTAGTGGTCGCAGGCGACGTCGCCGGTGTCGCCGCCGACGGTCTTGCCCGGGCGTGTGGCTGAACGTGTCCCAGATCGACGGCGTACGACCGTCCTCGGCCGCGGCGCCCTCGATCTGGTACGCGGCGGTCGCCGCGCCCCAGAGGAAGCCGGGCGGGAACGTGAGCGGTGTGCCTGCAGTAGCGGTGGTCACGCCTTTGACCGCACCTTCCATGATGCCGCCGATGATCTGGCGGCCGAACAGGATGAACACGAGCGAGCAGCGGCACGATCGCCAGGGCTGTGCCGGTAAAGACTTGCACGTAGTCGGTCTTGTAGTAGCCGGTCGCCAGGATGCTGCAGCGAGATCTGCACGGTCGGCGTGTCGCCGGTCGAGCACGACGTACGGCCAGAGGAAGTCGTTCCACGTCTCCATGAAGGTGAAGCAGGCCGAGCACGGCCGCGGCCGGGCCGCAGCGCGGGCAGGACGACGTTCCAGTAGATCGCGCCACGTCGAGGCAGCCGTCGACGCGGGCGGCCTCGATCAGCTCGTCGCGGACCGCCTGGCTCGCGTACTGGCGCATCATGAACACGCCGAAGCCCGTTGACCAGGAACGGCACGATGACCGCCTGGAGGGTGTCGGTCCAGCCGAGCTTGCACCATCAGCATGTACAGCGGGATGATGCCGAGCTGGGTCGGGACCATCATCGTCACGATGATGACCAGCAGCAGGGCGTTGCGGCCGTTGAACCGCAGCTTGGCGAAGGCGAAGCCGGCCAGGGTCGAGAAGAACACCACCGACAGCGGTCACGCACCGAGGCGACGATCGCCGAGTTGATCAGCCCGTAGACGAAGTTGGCGTCGGTGTTGGCCAGCACCCGCTGCACGTTGGCGCCGAGCTGGCCGCCCGGCGTGAGCGGCGGCGGGATGCCGTAGATCGCGCTGTTGTCACGGGTGGCCATGATGAACGACCACGCGATCGGGAAGATCGACAGCACGACGCGCGATGATCAGCGCCGAGGTAGGTCAGCGGGCTGGCCTGCCAGAGGCTCGCCGAGGCGCTGCGCAGCTTCCGGTGCCGCGGCTCGGGCCTGTCTTGGCGACCGGTCGGCGTCCAGTGGTCGTGGTCATGTGGTCTTCCCCTTGACCGAGCGCCGGATCAGCGCGAAGTTGATCAGCGCGAACGATCGAGGATGATCAGGAACAGCAGCCACGACGATCGCGGCGCCGCGGCCGACGTCGAAGTTGCGCGAACGTCTGTCTCGTAGATGTACATCGCCACGGTCTGGAACTCGTTCAGCGAACCACCCTGCGGATGCGGCCGTAGTTGAACAGCAGCGGCTCGGTGAACAGCTGCATGCCCGCCGATGGTCGAGATGATCACCGTGAAGAGGATGGTCGGCTGGATGCAGCGGCACGGTGATCTGCCAGAACCGCCGGATGGCCGAGGCGCCGTCGAGCGCCGCCGATTCGTACATGTCCTGCGGGATGGCCTGCATCGCGGCCAGGTAGATCAGGGCGTTGTAGCCGGTCCAGCGCCAGTCGACCATGAACGCGATGGCGGTCCACGACGACCAGCGGTGGTCCCGCCAGTCGACCGCGTCGAGGCCGACGCTCTGCAGCAGCCAGTTGGCCAGGCCGTACCGGTCGGCGAAGATGAAGCCGAAGACGATGCCGACGTCGGCGACCGAGGTGATGTTGGGGATCAGCACGCCCATCCGGAGCGGCGGTGCGGGCCCGCAGTCTTCTTGTTGAGCCAGTTGGCGATGACCAGCGCCAACAGCAGCTGCGGCACGGTCGCCACGAAGAACAGGCCGAAGGTGTTGAAGATGACGATCCAGAAGTGCTCGTCGCCGAGGAGCCGGCGGTAGTTGTTCGAGGCCGACCGAGCCGAGGTCGGTGCCGGCCAGCGTGTACTTGTGCAGCGAGATGTAGCCGGTCTAGATCAGCGGGTACGCGCCGAACACCGCGAAGAGCACGAAGAACGGCGCGACGAAGAGGTACGGCGAAAGTATGTCAGGTCGAAGCCTGGATCTCACTGTCGAAGCCGCGGGTCGCGCCGGTGGCGGGCCGTCCTCGCGGACGGATGCCGGGCGGCCACCGGTCGTCGGTCAAGCTGTCGGCGGAGCGCCGGTTCGCCGTCGCTTCACGCCGCACTTGGTCGCCCGGCAGCGCCGTGCGGCCGAAGCTGGCCAGCTCGCCGGCTCTGCTGCCCTGCTCTGCAGTCTGCGGTTCGATGACCCGTTCTCCCACAGCTGCTGGTGCTTCGGCCCGAGGTAGATCGGCTTGAGGTCCTTCGCCGCTCCGGCGTAGATCTTGCCGACCGGCGCGTTGTTGAAGTATTCGTTCGTCGAGTCGGCCACGGCCGGGTCGTCCAGCGCCTTCAGGTTGGACGGCAGAGCGCCGACCGCCTTGAACTCCGCGACCTCACCCTCCTTGCCGGTCAGGAACTTGAGCAGCTCGAACGCCTGGGCCTTGTGCTTGCTCTGCTCGGGGATGCCGAGGTACGAGCCGCCCCAGTTGCCGCCGTTGCCGGGGATCGTGGCGATGTCCCACTTGCCCGCGGCGCCGTCGCCGGCCCGCTCCTTGATGACGCCGGTGTACCACGGCGGCGCACGGCACGGTCGCGAACGCGCCCGTTCTTGAACGCCGCGTCCCAGGTCGGGTCCCAGCGCTTGAGCTTGGAGGTCAGCCCGTCGGCCGACATCTGCAGGCCGAGGTCCCACGCCTTCTTGACGACCGGGTTGGTGTCGCCGATGAACTTGTTGTCCTTGTCGTAGAACCAGGTGTCCGCGTTCTGCATGATGTACGGCTGCACGACGCTGGTCGCCGCTGTCCAGCCACTTGGCCGTCTTGACCTTGGCCTGGAACTGCTTGCCGACCGCGACGTAGTCCTCCCAGGTGGACCACAGCTTGCTGACCGCGTCGCGGTCGGTCGGCAGGCCGGCCTGCTGCGAACAGGTCGGTGCGGTAGGCACAGAGCCAGCGGCCCGACGTCGGTGCCGAGCCCGATCAGCTTCTTGCCGTCGGCGTCATCGCGCCGTTCCACTTGTAGTCGGCAGGTAGTCGCCCTTGATCTTGTCGGCGCCCAGGTCAAGCAGGTTCGCGAAGCCCTTGTTGTCCTGCAGGTAACTGCCGATGATGCCCTCCTCGAGCATCACCACGTCGCCCGCGCCCTTCCCGGCCGCGAGGTACTGCGCTAACTGCGGAGTGAAGTCCTTCAGTTGCCCCTTGTTCTGGACGTCGACCTTGATGTTCGGGTTTGCCGCTTCGAAGTCCTTGACCGCCTGGTCGAAGCCGGGCGTGCCGAAGTACTGCAGGGTGATGGTCACGGGACCGGTGTCGCCGCTGCCGGAGTCGTCCTTCTTCTTGCTGCAGGCTGCCATGCCGAGGGCTAGGCCCACGGAGAGCGCAACCGCTGCGGTGGAGCGCAGCCGGCGCGAGGTGACGCTCATCCTGACCCCTCTCTCAGGTCGTGATGGGTGTGGGGTGTGCAGGGTGGAACACGCCCTGGATGTGGCGTCGGCCACAGCCTCGGGAGCGCTCCCATGAGACTGGACTTTGCTCCCCGACGTGTCAATGGGGCGATGGGAGCGTTCCCATTTCGTTACCGCTAGATTTCCCGACCCGGCCCGACCCGGCCCGCGGCTCGGCCGGGAGGCCACAACTCCGGGGAAGCAGTGGCCTCGCCCGCCCCGGACGCCACTACTCCGGGGGAACAGTGGCCACTGGACGCCGGGAGGCCACTACTTCGGGGAAGTAGTGGCCACTGGACGGCCTCCGGCGGCGTCGGTCAGGTCAGGCGGCGCAGCAGCGTTGTCGCGCGCTCCGGGTCGAAGGCCGTCACGTCGAACGGCCGCCCGAGCCACTCCCGCATCACCGTGTGGTCGGGGTGGCTCTGGGTCGGCGAGGGCGGCCAGCATGTCCGCGTACCCGTCCGGGACCGCCGACGTCCTCCGGCGGGCAGGCGCCCTCACCCTCGACGCAGACCGGGTAGACCATCTCGGGCTCGGCCGGCGTGACGTCCTCGACCAGGATCTCGTGCTCCCACCAGTCGCCGAAGTCGTACGTGTAGCGAAACCGCGTCCCCTTGCACCGCCACCGCGTCCAGGCGCGAGTCGAGTTCGTCGCGCACCTCGAGCAGACCGTCGGGGTCGGGTACCCCGTACTGAAGTCCCTCGATGTCGAAGACGTGCAGGTGGTAGTCGCTCCAGCCGATCGCGTACTGCACGACGCGGTGCAGCCGGTCCAGCGTGTAGCCGCCGGGCACCAGCGATCCGCCGCCAGACCGACGGCTCGACGTCGTCCAACGTGATCCGGAGCTGGAAGATCATTCGCGGCATAGTGTCGTCATTGTTGACCGTCGCGGTCTCCTGGCGCACGCTCAAGCCGTGATCTGTACCGCGTGTCGCGACAAAAGACACGATGAGTGTCCGGGCGGCAACCGATGCGACTGCCAGCACCGCCCACCCGAGCCCACGCCCCCGGTGACCGGCCCGCCCGGCGAGTAGCCCCTCCTAGTCGATCAAGGAAGTACGCGCCCGGGAATCGGACAGATTCCGGCGCGTACTTCCTTGATCGACTAGGGGTCGTGGGGGACGGGCAGTATTGGCGGCATGTTGCGTCTCTGGCCTCACTCCGATGGCGGGACGCCGCTCTCCGACGACGAGATCATCGAGCTGTACGAGGCGGAGCAGCCGACCTGGCTGCGGGTCAACTTCGTGACCAGCCTGGACGGGGCGGTCACGCTGGACGGCTTCTCGGCCGGCCTGTCGGGCCCCGAGGACAAGCGGGTCTTCGGGATTCTGCGGATGCTCTGCGACGCGCTCCTGGTCGGTGCCGGCACGCTGCGCGACGAGGGCTACCGAGCGGTACGGCTCGACGCCGGAGCGCAGAGCGTGGCGGCTGGAGCACGGGCCGGGTCGAGTACCCGACGCTGGTCGTGGTGTCGCGGACGCTCGACCTGGATCCCGCGCAGCCCGGCGCTGGCCGACGCGCCGGTACGGCCGATCGTGCTGACCGGCGGACTCGGCGCCGGCCGAGGCGCGGCGGCGGCTGGCGCCGGTCGCGGACGTCGTCACCGATCGCACGTCGATCTCGCCGACGGCGCTCGCCGAGCTGCGCGAACGGGGATACCACGGCAGATCCTCAGCGAGGGCGGCCCGCAGCCTGCTCGGCGCGCTGACCGCGGCCGATCTGGTCGACGAGTTGTGCCTGACCGTGTCGCCGCTGCTCGCCGGGCCGGGCGCGGGCCGGATCACGGCCGGGCCCGCCGTCGCCGGACCCGCGGCAGCTCGACCTGCGGCACGTCCTGTCCGGCGACGGTCAGCTGCTGCTGCGGTACGCAAGTAAAACGGTCCCCCACTTGGGCGTGGTGGCTACGAGCATCGGCCGCCGATGAGGCACGATGCTTCAGACGTACATGTGTACGGAGATCAACGCTGGGGGTCAGCGGATGGCGCACGAGGCGATGGCACACGGGGCTATGCCGCACGAGGACGGTGGTCTGGCCGCGGGCATCGAGGGACCGCAGGTCGGGCGGGTGCTGGGCACCGCCGACGCGACGCCGCTGCCGTTCTGGGTCGGCCGTCGCGCCCGGCGAGCCTACCTGCAGCTCGACGACGTCGTGGTCACCCAGCGTGACCTGCCCGACCGGGAGCCGGTGACGATCGCCGGCGTGGTCACCGCGGTCCGGGCCCGGCACGAGGGCGCGCTGTTCGACTCCGACGTGTTCGCCATCGCCGACGGCACGCTGCCGGCGCAGGTGCAGGAGGCCGCCGAGATCACCACCACCCGGGTCGACCCCGAGTTCTACGTGCCGCCGGCCCCGGGCGCGGTGGTGCACCGGGCCGACGGGCGAGCGCGCGCGCCGGCGCGCTGTACTTCGACCGGATGGAGCGGCAAGGTCCCGATGGGCATCGGCCGCGACGGCGTGCCGGTGTTCCTCAACGCCGACTTCCTCGACGGCAGCCGCGGCGCGCACGTGTCCATCTCCGGCATCTCCGGCGTGGCCACCAAGACCAGCTTCGCGACGTTCCTGCTCTACTCGGTGTTCCGCTCCGGGCGTGCTCGGCGCGGCGACGGCGGCCAACACCAAGGCGCTCGATCTTCAACGTCAAGGGCGAGGACCTGCTCTTCCTCGACCACCCCAACACCCGGCTCGACGAGCCGACCGCGGACGGCCTACGCCCAGCTCGGGCCTGCCGGCCGGGCCGTTCCCGGACGTACGGGTCTACGCCCCGCCCCGGGCCGGCGACCCGTCCGGCACGCCCGGACGTGAGCAGCCGACTGTCCGGTGTGGACAGTTTCTACTGGACGCTCGCGGAGTTCTGCGCCGACCGGCTGCTGCCGTACGTGTTCGCCGACGCCGACGACGAGCGCCAGCAGTACACGATGGTGGTCCACTCGGTCGACCGCCCACCTGGCCCGGGACGCCGACGCCGGCCGAGGGCGGGGTGGCGATCGACGGGCACGCGGCTCGGCTCCTACGGCGACCTGGTCGACTTCGTCGTCGAGCAGCTCAGCGACGACGCGACCCGGGCGCTGCTGGGCCGGCAGCGTCGGTCGGGCTCGGCACCGTCAACGCGTTCGCCCGCCGGCTGATCGGCCAGCAAGAAGGACCTGGCCCGGCTGATCCGCGGCGACCTGGCCACGAGCGCGCCCGCACCAGATCAACACCGCCGAGAGCGCCCAGGTCACCGTGGTCGACCTGCACAACCTGCCGGACCGGGCGCAGCGGTTCGTGGTCGGCGTGACGCTGCGGACCGAGTTCGAGCGCAAGGAGAAGGCCGGCACCGCCAAGCCGCTGCTGTTCGTGGTGCTCGACGAGCTGAACAAGTACGCGCCGCGCGAGGGCACCAGCCCGATCAAGGAGGTGCTGCTCGACATCGCCGAGCGCGGCCGGTCGCTGGGCGTGATCCTGATCGGCGCGCAGCAGACCGCGAGCGAGGTCGAGCGGCGGATCGTGGCCAACTCGGCGATCCGGGTGGTCGGCCGGCTCGACCCGGCCGAGGCGTCGCGGCCCGAGTACGGCTTCCTCCCGCCCGCCCAGCGCGCAGCGGGCGCTGCTGGCCAAGCCGGGCACGATGTTCGTCGACCAGCCGGAGATCCCGGTGCCGCTGTGCGTCGAGTTCCCGTTCCCGGCCTGGGCGACCCGGCCGGCCGAGGCCGGCCCGCCGCCGCGCGCGACGCTGCGCTCGATCGTCCAGGCCACCGACCCGTTCGCCGTGGTCGGCTCGGCGTCGCGCGGCGGCACTCTCCGACGACGACATCCCGTTCTAGGAGAGGATCGACCCGTGCGCATCCTGCACACCTCCGACTGGCACGTCGGGAAGGTCCTCAAGGGACAGTCCCGGGTCGAGGAGCACATCGCGCGCTGCTGGCCGCGGTGGTCGACGATCGCCCAGGCCGAGCGGCCCGACCTGGTGATCGTGGCCGGCGACCTCTACGACACGGCCGCGCCCGACCCCCGACGCGACCCGGATCGTCACCCGCGCGCTGTCCGCGCTGCGGGGCACCGGCGCCGAGGTCGTCGCGATCGCCGGCAACCACGACAACGGCGCCGCCGCTCGACGCGCTGCGCCCGTGGGCCGACGCGGCCGGGATCACGCTGCGCGGCAGCGATCCGGACCGGCCGACGAGCACTGATCATCCAGCGGCACGACCGCCGACGGCGAGCGCTGGCGGCTGGTGGCGCTGCCGTTCCTGTCCCAGCGGTACGCGGTGCGCGCCAGCGAGATGTTCGACGCTGTCCGCGGCCGAGGCGACCCAGACCTACGCCGACCACATCGGCCGGCTGCTCGACCGGCTGACCGAGGGCTTCGGCGACCCGGACGCGGTCAACCTGGTCACCGCGCACCTGACCGTGATCGGGCGGCAGATGGGCGGCGGCGAGCGGGACGCGCACACCATCCTCGGCTACGCCGTACCGGCGACGGTGTTCCCGGCCGGCGCGCACTACGTCGCGCTCGGGCACCTGCACCGGGCCCAGTCGGTCATCGGCCCGTGCCCGGTCCGCTACAGCGGCAGCCCGCTGGCCGTCGACTTCGGCGAGGAGGAGAACACCGCCTCGGTGACCATCGTGGACGTCGGCGCGGCCAGTGCGGCCAAGGTCCGGGAGGTGCCGCTGTCGGCCGGTACCCCGCTGCGCACCGTGCGGGGCACGCTCGCCGAGCTGTCCACAGCTGGACACCGGCGACGCCTGGCTGCGCGTCTTCGTGCGCGAGCCGCCGCGCGCCGGGCTGCGCGAGGAGGTGCAGGAGCTGCTGCCGCGCGCGCTCGAGGTGCGGATCGACCCGCGGATGCTGCCCGACCCGGCGATCGCCGACCGGGGCTCGCGCGCGAACGCGCGGGCGTACGGCCGGCGAGCTGTTCGCCGACTACCTCGCCCAGCGCGGTCACGTCGACGAGCCGACCGTCAGACCTGTTCGACCGGCTCTACGACGAGGTGCTCGCATGAGTGACGGAGTTGGCGCGTCACAGGGCGGGGCCTCGCCGGAGGCGAGGGTCGGGAGGGCGGCGGCTGAGTCTGGACCTCAGGCCGCGCAGCGGCCTCATCGGAAGACGTCGCTCGAAAGCGCCGCACGACCGAGCGAATGCGCAGGAGGCACAGTCTCATGAGGCCGCTCCGGCTGGACCTGGACGGGTTCACCGTCTTCCGGGAGCCGACCACGGTCGACTTCACCGACGTCGACTTCTTCGCGCTGGTCGGGCCGACCGGCTCGGGCAAGTCGACGATCCTCGACGCGATCTGCTTCGCGCTCTACGGCACCGTGCCGCGGTGGGCCGACCGGCGGGCCATCGCCAACGCGCTCGCCCCGTCGGCCGCCGAGGCCCGCGTCCGGCTGGTCTTCGAGTCGGCCGGCGCCCGTTACGTGATCACCCGGGTGGTACGGCGGGACGCGCAAGGGCGGCGTCACCACCAAGCACGCGGGCCTGCCGAAGCGATCACCACGGCCGAGGACGGCGAGCTCGGTGAGGTGCTCGCCGGTACCCCGGCCGAGATGGACGCGGCCGTCCTGGACGTCGTCGGGTTGCCGTACGAGCAGTTCACCAAGTGCGTCGTGCTGCCGCAGGGCGAGTTCGCCGACTTCCTGCACGCCAAGCCGGCCGAGCGGCAGCAGATCCTGGTCAACCTGCTCGGCCTGGACGTCTACGGCCGCATCCGGGAACGGGCCAACGGCCTGGCCACCGCGGCCGAGGCGCAACTGGGCGCGATCGACCAGCACCTGGCCGGGCTGACCGACGCCGACGACGCGGCCCTCGAGGCCGCCACCGGGCGGGTCGCCGTCGTGCGCGCGCTCGGCGGCGACGTGGACCGGGTACTGCCGAAGCTGGCCGACGCCCGCCGGCAGGCACAGGACGCCACCGACGCGCTGGCCGCGCTCGACGCCCAGATCGGCCGGCTCGCGACCGTCCGGACGCCAGCCGACGCGGCCACCCTGGCCGAGAGCGCGGCCACCGCCCGCGCCCGGATCGCCGAGGCGGCCAAGGCGGTCACGTCGGCCGAGGAGGGCGAGGAGAAGCTGCGGGGCGAACTGGCCGCGGCCGGCGACGTGACCGCCCTCCGGCGGCTGCTCGACGCGCACGCCGAGCGTGACCGGCTCGCGGCCGAGGAGGCCGCCATCGGCGCGACCCTCACGCAGGCCGAGAAGGAGCACGCCAAGGCCGCCGCCGCCCTCACCAAGGCGCGCGACCAGGCCAAGCAGGCCCGCCAGTCCCTCGAAGACGCCCGCGAGGCCTACCAGGCGGCGGTGGCGACCGACCGGGCCGCCGCGCTCCGCCCGCACCTGCGCGTCGGCGACGCCTGCCCGGTCTGCACCCAGACGGTCACGGCGCTGCCGGCGATCGCCCATGACTCGACCGTCGCGGCCGCCGAGAAGGCCGGCAAGGCGGCCAAGAAGCGGGCCGACGCCGCCGAGCACGCGGTCGAGGAGCACGACCGGACCGCCCGTGAGCTGGACCGGGGCCTGGCCGCCGCGCGCGCACACGTCGAACAGGTCCAGTCCCGGGTCGCCGCACTCGACGGGCGGCTCGACGGCGCGCCGGCCCCGGACGCCCTGCGCCGCGAGCTCGACGTGATCACCAAGCTCAGCAGCGCGCTGGAGAAGGCCGCCTCCGCCGTACGGGCGGCGCGCGAAGCCCAGCGCAAGGCCACCGCCGGTGCCGAGCGGGCCGACGAGCGGCTGCGGGCCGGCTGGCGCGCGTTCGACACCGCGCGGGACGCGGTGGCGCCGTTCGGGCCGCCGCCCGCCGACCGGGACGACCTGGCCCAAGCGTGGCTCGGGCTGGCCGGCTGGGCCGAGACCGAGGTCGGCCGGCGGCAGGACCAGCGCGCCACGGCCGTGGCGGCCGTGCAGACCGCGACGGGCGGTGTCGACGAGGTACAGGCGACGCTGCGGCGGCTCTTCGCCGACGCGCAGCTGCCCGCGCCCACCGCCGACCCGGCCCGGGCGGCCGCCGTCGCGCTCGAACGCGCCGAGGCCGACCGGCGCCGGGTCGAGGAGCGTCGCGCCGACGCCGAACGCCTGCGCGAGCAGCGCGCCACGGTTGAGCGGGACGGGCAGGTCGCCAAGGCGCTCACCCAGCACCTGCGGGCCGACCGGTTCGAGCGGTGGCTGCTCGCCGAGGCCCTCGACACGCTGGTCGACGGGGCCTCGCGGACGCTGCGGGAGCTGTCCGGCGGCCAGTACGACCTCGGGCACAGCAACGGCGAGTTCTTCGTCGTGGATCACCACGACGCCGGACTGCGGCGCGCCGTGCGGACGCTCTCCGGCGGCGAGACGTTCCAGGCCTCGCTGGCCCTGGCACTGGCCCTGTCCGAGCAACTGGCCGGGTTGTCGACGGCGGCGGCCAGCCTGGAGTCGATCGTCCTCGACGAGGGCTTCGGCACGCTCGACGCGACCACGCTGGACACGGTCGCGGCGACACTGGAGAACCTGGCCGCCCGGGGCGACCGCCTCGTCGGCGTGGTGACCCACGTCGGCGCGCTCGCCGAACGCATCCCGATCCGCTTCGAGGTGCGCCGCGACGCCCGTACCGCCTACGTGGAGCGGGTGGGCGCATGACCGACAGCATGAGGATCGACCATGCGTATTGACGTGGACGCCTGGGACCCCTCGTACGGGACAGCCATGGAGGCCATCGACGGTCCCCAGGGCGAGAGCAGCGCCCAGGTCGAAGTCGCGGTCGAGCTGCCAACCTCGGCCTGGCGCGCGATCGAGGCGCCGCCCACCGTCACCCCGCCCGACGTGGTCCTTCTCGTCGACGGGGTGCAGCGGATCGACACCCGCGTCTGGATCACCGACGACGACCACGAGACGCACATGGGCCTGGCCGCCTCGTATGCGGCCGGGGTCGTGCGGTGTGACCTGCGCCGGGGCGCCGCCGAACTGGCCGGCTCGCGAATCGAACGGGGGCTCTTCTCCCCCGTACCGACCGCTCCCGCACTGCAGGCGGGCGCCGTACGATATCCGGCTCTTCGGGTTGCGCGGGGAGAACCGAAGGACCTTCAGCTCGGCGTCCAGCGGCAGTTGCGGGCCCTCGAAGTGGCCGTGTCGAGCGCCGAACGCGACGGCGACGACCTGCTCGTGGTCGACGGGCCGCTGCAGGAGCGCGCGCATCTGCCCCGCGCGCTCGGCTACGTCAAGACCCACCACAAGACCTACCTGCCGGCCGAACTGTCCACTGTGGTCACCGGGCTGCGGCCCGGGCAGCGCAGCCCGGTCTTCCTGCTCGGCACCAACTGGCACCGCTACTCGTGGTACCTGCGGCTGCCGGGCCCGCCCGGCTCGCCGTGGGCGGGCGTGGTCCGGGCGGAGTGCTCGGCCGACCTCGACCACGCGGCGGCGATCGCGCTCGCCCACCTGTCGACGGCGACGCTGCCCCGCTTCGCCTCGACCGCATACAAGGATCCGCGCGCCCCGCAGAACCTCGTGCCGATCGCCGGGCTCGAGCGGCGCCTGCGCGGAATGCTCGGGGACGCCCGCCTGTTGCACCGGGCACTGATCCAGGCGGCCCGTCAACCCGTGGGGACGTTATGAGACTGCTCGCGGTGCCCGAGCGCTACAACCTGAGCGGCACCCTGAGGATCATCGCGGTCATCAACCGCGATCCCACCCTGAGCTATGCGGAGGGCGGGGTCTGGTTCGCGAGCCGGACCCCGGATGGGCCGGGCACCCTGCACCTGGCGCGTGAACCGGGCGGCCTGCGCGCGACCACCTACGGCCCCGGCGCGGACTGGCTGCTCGAGCAGGCCGACGCGATCGCCGGGCTGCGCGACGACGTGACCGGCTTCCCGGCGCTGTCCACCCGCCATCCGCTGGTCCGCGAGCTGGCCCGGGTGCACGAGGGGCTGCGCTTCCCGGCCACCGGCCGGATCTTCCATCACCTGGTGCCGGCGATCATCGGGCAGAAGGTGAGCGGCAAGGAGGCATACCACGGCTACGCGCGCATGCTGCGCCACTTCGCCACCGAGCCGGCACCCGGGCCCAACCCGGGCCTGCGGCTGCCACCCGATCCCGAGGCAGTGGCGGCCACGCCGTACTGGGTGTTCCACCCGTTCGGCATCGAGGCGAAGCGGGCCGACACGCTACGTCGAGCGGCCGCCCGCGCGGTGTCGCTGGAACGCTCGGCCGACTCGGCCGAGGCCACCCGGCGGATGATGGCGCTGCCCGGCATCGGGGTCTGGACCGCCGCGGAAACGGTACGGGTGGCCTTCGGCGATCCGGACGCCGTGTCGGTCGGCGACTACCACATCAAGAACGTGGTGTCCTACGCGCTCGCCGGGGAGCCGCGCGGGACAGACGAGCGGATGCTTGAGCTGCTCGAGCCGTTCGCCGGGCATCGGGGGCGGGTCTGCCAGCTCCTGGCCGCGGCCGGCATCGCCGCCCCGCGGTACGGCCACCGCATGCCGCTGCGGTCGTTTGCCCGCTTCTGAGCGTTTTGTGGGGGCACCGCGCACCTCGCGACGGCGTGGTTGACTGGAGCGGTGGATCTGCCCGTGATGCCGCCCGTCGAGCCGATGCTCGCCAAGAGCGTCCCCGAGCTGCCGCACGCCGAGAGCATGACCTACGAGCCGAAGTGGGACGGCTTCCGCTGCATCGTCTTCCGCGACGGCGACGAGGTCGAGCTGGCCAGCCGCGGCGGCAAGACGCTCACCCGCTACTTCCCCGAGGTCGTCGCGCAGGTCCTGGCTCAGCTGCCCGGAGCGCAGCGTCGTCGACGGCGAGCTGGTCGTGATCCGCCGCGACGGCGGGCAGCCCCCAAGCTCGACTTCGAGCTGCTCGGCCAGCGCATCCACCCGGCCGCCTCCCGCGTCAACATGCTGGCCGAGGCGACCCCGGCCTCGTTCATCGCGTTCGACATCCTCGCGCTCGGCGACGAGGACCTCACGCAGCTGGCCGTACCAGCGAGCGCCGCCGGCACCTGGAGACCGCCTTGCAAGGACGTGCACCCGCCGGTCTACCTGACCCCGGTCACCACCGACCCGGCCCTGGGCCGGCAGTGGTTCGAGATCTTCGAGGGGGCCGGGCTGGACGGCGTGATCGCCAAGGCCGCCGGCATCGCCCTACGAGCCGGGCAAGCGCCTCATGTACAAGGTCAAGCACGCCCGCACGTGCGACGCCGTCGTCGCCGGGTTCCGCTGGCACAAGGACGGACCGATCGTCGGCTCGCTGCTGCTCGGCCTCTACGACGACGAAGGTCGCCTGCACCACGTCGGGGTGTCCGCGTCGTTCACCCGCGAGCGGCGGGCCGAGCTGGTCGAGGAGCTCGCGCCCTACCGCGAGGGCGTCGTCGAGCATCCGTGGAACTGGGGACAGGCCAGCCTGGCCGAAAACGCCGAGGCCGCGGCGGCCGCGGGGCAGCGCCTGCCGGGCGGGGTGAGCCGCTGGACCGGCAAGAAGAACCTCGAGTTCGTACCCTGCGCCCCGAACTGGTGGTCGAGGTCGGCTACGAAGCGATGGAAGGCGACCGGTTCCGCCATACCGGCGCAGTTCAAGCGCTGGCGGCCGGATCGGGAGCCGCGCTCGTGCACGTACGACCAGCTGGAGCGCCCGCTGCGCTTCGACGTCGACGACGTGCTGGCGGGCAAGTGAGACGTCTCGGCGTCGTCGCCGCCGTCGTGGCGGTGTCCCTCCTCGGCGGCTGCATCACGCCCAACGCGCGCTGGGCCTCGCCGACCTCCGGGCATGTCCTGTCACCGTCGGCCTCCCCGTCCGGCTCGATCGCCGCGGCCGACTGGAAACCGTGCCCCGACGTCTGGAAGGGCACCCTCGACCAGGCACCGGCCAACGTCACCTTCGACTGCGCCAAGATCAAGGTGCCGCAGGACTGGTCCCAGCCGGACAACGGGCAGACGTTCGACCTGGCCCTCATGCGCGCCCGGGCCGCCAAGCAACGCGACCGCGTCGGCTCGCTCCTGATCAACCCGGGCGGCCCGGGAGCGGCGGGCATCAGCTACGCCGTGTTCCGCTCGACCGCCCTGCCGGCCGAGATCACCCGCCGCTTCGACATCGTCGGCTTCGACCCGCGCGGCGTCGGCGAGTCCTCGCCGGTCAAGTGCTTCACCGACGCCGACCTCGACGCCAACTTCGCCGCCGACCCCGATCCGGTCTCCGACCAGGCGTTCAACACCGCCGTCGCGCTCGCTCGGAGGCTCGCGCAGGCGTGCGGCACCAAGTACGGCGATGCGCTGCGCTACTTCTCCACCGAGCAGGCCGCGCGCGACATGGACGCCGTCCGCGCCGCTGTCGGCGACAAGCAGCTGACCTACCTCGGCTACTCGTACGGGACGCTGCTCGGCGCTGTCTACGCCCAGTACTACCCCAAGAACGTCCGCGCCCTCGTTCTCGACGGCGCCATCGACCCGACCCTGGCGTCGGAGGCCTCGGCCGAGCAGCAGGCGCAGGGCTTCGAGCTGGCGTTCAACAACTTCGCTTCCTGGTGCCAGCAGAACGCGAACGACTGCGCGATCGCCCCGGACGCCCGTGCTGCCGTCGTCGACGCGCTGAAGCGGGCCCGTACCGATCCGGTCCGCGAGAACGGCCGCACCGCCACCGCCGGCTGGGTGTTCACCGCCGTCGTCGCGTCGCTCTACAACCAGGCCGGCTGGCGGGTGCTGGCCAGCTCGATCGCCCAGCTGCGCCGGGGCCGCGCCGCCGGCGTATTCCTGCTGGCCGACAGCTACGCCGACCGCGGCGACGACGGCCACTACAGCAACCTCTTCGACGCCAACTCGGTGATCAACTGTACCGACGACGACAATGCGCCGACGGTCGAGCACGTCCGGCAACTGCAGGCGCAGTGGCGCGCCAAGTACCCGCTGTTCGGCCCGCCGATCGCCCTCAACCTGATCTGCGCGCAGTGGCCCGGCAAGCACGACCCGTACCCGGCCAGCGCGGCCAAGGGCTCCGCGCCGATCGTCGTGGTCGGCACGAAGGGCGACCCGGCCACCCCGTATGAACAGGCCGGCGCACTGGCCAAGATGCTCGGGCGTGGGGACGGTGGTGACCTGGGAGGGCGAGGGCCACACCGCGTATCCGAAGACCCGCTGCGTGACCGACGCGGTCGACCGCTACCTCATCGACCTGAAGGTCCCCGACGCCAGCCTGAGCTGCCCACCGGCGTAGGCGATCCGCCGATGGCGCCCACTGAGGCCACTCGTTCCCCGAAGCAGTGCCCTCAGGGCTTAGGCCACAACTTCCCCGAAGTAGTGGCCTCCTGGCCCCGCCGAGGCCACTACTTCCCTGAAGTTGTGGCGGCGGGCTTGGCCCCGCGAGCCTGGCAGCGGAGGCGCCCTGCGCCGGAGCGGTGTCTGGCGGGAGCAGCGGTCGTGCGCTCGGCGGACCCGAGTCATCTGGAGAAGGTCGTTACTCGGTCTTCTTGGCGCGGCTGGGTTGGACGCGCATCGGCTCGCCCTCCATCTTCGGGTACTCCGGTGGGTAGGGCATGTCGCCCTGGCCGTTGGCGGCGTCGCGCTCCGCCCACTCGAGCAGCGGCGTGATGTCGTGCGCGGTGTCGTCGATGCCCGCGTGCGGGTCGCCGATCTCCGCGAACCGCTTCGGCACCGTCGCCAGGTCGAAGTCGTCCGGTTCGACGTCGCCGAGTTCCTCCCAGCGCAACGGCGTCGACGCGGTGGCGCGGGCGTTGGCGCGCAGTGAGTAGGCGCAGGCGATGGTGCGGTCGCGGGCCATCTGGTTGAAGTCCACGAACACCCGCTCGCCGCGCTCCTCCTTCCACCAGCTGGTGGTGACCAGGTCGGGGCGGCGGCGTTCCAGCTCGCGGCCCAGCGCGATGACCGCTCGCCGCGCCTGTACGAACGTCCACTGTGGACTGATCCGGATGTAGACGTGCACGCCGCGTCCGCCGGAGGTCTTCGGCCAGCCGATGAAGCCCAGTTCGTCGAGGACCGCGCGCAACTCGACGGCCGCGGTCGCGGCCTTGGCGAAGTCCGTGCCGGGCTGCGGGTCGAGGTCGATGCGCAGCTCATCGGGGCTGTCGGGGTCGGCCCGGCGCACCGGCCACGCGTGGAAGACGACCGCGTTCATCTGGGCTGCCCAGACCACGTGGGCGAGGTCGGTCGGACAGAGCTCCGTGGCCTTGCGGCCGCTCGGGAAGGTGATCTCGACGGTCTCCAGCCACGGCGGCACGCCCTTGGCCGGCACCCGCTTCTGGTAGAACATCTCCCCGCCGACCCCGCCGGGGAAGCGCTGCAGCGTCGTCGGGCGCTCGCGGAGCGCACGCAGGATGCCGTCGCCGACCGCGACGTAGTAGTCCACCACGTCGCGCTTGGTGAAACCCCGCTCCGGAAAGCACACCTTGTCGGGGCTGGAGACCCGGACGGTGCGCCCGGCGATGTCCAGTTCGAGCGCGTCACTCATAAACCAGACCCTACGCCGGGCGCCTCCGCTCAGCGGGCGTGTCGGCCTTGCGGCATCGGGCTCGGCCGGCGACGGCGGACGCTCGCCGCCGGAGCGGTCTCGCCACCCGACCGGCTGCGCCGCGGGGACGGTACCCGTCCGGGAGCGACCCGCTCGGTCCGGTTCCTCGGCTCGCCGACGAAGCGGGTGAAGTAGAGCACCCCGGCGCCGCCGATGATGAAGGCGACGCCGACGGTGGTCAGCAGGCCCGAGTCGACGCCGGTGACCGGCAGGGTGCCGGTGAGGCCGGCCGCTCCCGCCGTACCGGTCGCGCCGTTGCCGGAGGCGGCCGCGCCGGCGCCGTTACCGGTCGGGACGCCGTTGATCCCGCCGGTACCGCCGCCCGGGGCCGTACTGGTCGGCGTCGGCACCCCGTTGATCCCGCCCCCACCCGGCGGCGTCGGGCCGCCGTTGATCCCGCCGCCCCCCGGCGTCGTCGGCGTGGTGGTCGGGGTCGGCGTCGGACCTCCGTTGATCCCGCCTCCGGGCGCGGTCGGCGTCGGTGTCGGGCTCCCGTTGATGCCGCCTCCGCCGTACCCGTTGCCCGACCCGTTCCCGTTGCCCGACCCGTTCCCGGAACCGTGCCCGCCCTGGCTGTTCCCGTAGCCGTTGGCGCTGCCGTTTCCGTGGCTGCCGTAGCCCGAGTGGCTCGGCGAGTGTGTCGTCGCGGCGCTGGCCGCCCCCGCGACAACCGGCGCCAATCCGGCGGCGCCGACCGCGCCCACCGCCATGGCCCTGTACAGCAGCCTCATGAACCATCCCCCGTCGTATGTTCGGCTGTGCGTGAAAAGTCCGAATTACGGCTTTCGGGCTGCGCAACGACGGTGCGGCGCCCTAGGATGCGCCGCCCGCCCAGAACCAACCTCCGGTGTCATCACTTGGTAATCGCGGGTCCGCGCGACCCGCCGTACCGTTGAGGCATGACTGAGCTCTCCCAGGCCGAGTTGCCCACCACCGACGAGCAGTGGCGCATCCGGCTCTCGCCCGACGAGTTCCGGGTTCTCCGCCGCGCCGGCACCGAGGCGCCGTGGACGGGCGAATACGTTTCGACCAAGACGCCCGGCACCTACGTGTGCCGCGCGTGTGGCGCCCAGTTGTTCGCAAGCGACACGAAGTTCGACAGCCACTGCGGCTGGCCCTCGTTCGACGACGCCATCCCCGGCACCGTCAAGGAGATCGAGGACCGCTCACTCGGCATGGCGCGAACGGAGATCCGCTGTGCCAACTGCGACAGCCACCTCGGGCACGTCTTCCGCGGCGAGCACATGACCGACAAGAACACCCGCCACTGCGTCAACTCCCTCTCGATCCGCCTAGTCCCGAGCGCATAGCCGACGAGCACTGGCTGCTCAGCCGATCTCCAAGATGAGGGCGCGCAGCCAGGCCGGCCAGCGGGCACTGCCGTACACGTGCTCCGGCACCAGGTAGCGGAAGGGCTCGAGCCGAAGGATGCGGTCGTCCCGCACCGGTACGAGAGAGAAGTGCAGCTCAACCGGCCGGAGCTTGCGACCCAACTCGGTCTCGACGGCGCGGACGACGTTGCCGGTCTCCGGGTTGGGCTCGGTGCGGCGGGTGCGCCAGTCGCGGTAGTGCTCGATCCGCCACTCCAGGTAATCGGGCCAGCGCCGGGTGACCACCGCCCCGAGCCTCGGCAGGCGGGCCAGCCCGAGCGGGTCCGGCGTGTCGTAGGCCGGCTCGAGCGACGGGTCGGGCGGCAGCAACGGTGGCCGTTCGGCGTGGTCGATGATCGAGCGCCACCAGGCGACCCACTCCCGTTGCAGGTCAGCGCGCTCGGCGGGCTCGATGCTCGGCGGTGGCAGGCGCTCGGCGTCGACCGGGCCGGGCATCGTCTCGTCGGGCGGCACGGTGAGGTGCTCGACATCGCGAATCCAGAGTGCGCCGAGCAAAAACGGTTCGGCGTCACCGACACCGATCTGCCACGATCTATGCTTCCCCCCGAAGCGCATGACCGAGCCTAACAAGGCTTCGGAGAAGACCGATATATCAATGCCCGTGCTTCGGCCCGCGATCGCACCCGTACGAAGGTCAGGTGGGCGTTCGCCGGGTCGCCGGCCGCGGCGGTGTAGCGCTCCACGTACTTGCGGTGCTGGGTCCAGGCCCAGCGGACGATCGAGTCGTCGCGGTTGAGCAGGACGCGGAACGACTCGCGGTTGCCGTTCCACAGCTCGCGGCGCGAGAGCATGCGGCCGAACGTGCGCGCCAGCAGTTGACGCATCACCACGGCCCGCGGCAGGTCGATCCAGATCACGGTGTCGGCCCGCGCCCAGACGAGGTCGCGGACGGCGCTGTAGTTGCCGTCGATCACCCAGCCGTCGGCGGCGATCAGCTCGCTCACCCGGCTCCGGAACTGCTCCTGTGGCAGCTCGGTCCAGCCCGGCTGGTGGAAGATGGCGTCGAGTTCTACGAACGTTACGGCCATCCGCGCCGCCAGCGCCCGGCCGAGCGTGGTCTTTCCGGCACCCGAATTCCCGACCAGCGACACCCTCCGCACGGCCGGACGGTACCACCCACATATATCTAGACGTCTAGTTATTTAGGGCATAGCTTGGTCCGGTGCTGCAGTTCCAGATCGATCGACGTGCCGGCCTCGCCCCCTATCTCCAGCTGGTGCAGCAGGTCGAGCAGGCGATGCGACTCGGCGCGCTCCTCCCCGGTGACCAGTTGCCGACCGCCAAGAGCGTGGTGGCCGCGCTCGGCATCAACCCCAACACGGTCCTCAAGGCATACCGGGAGCTGGAACACCGCGGGCTGGTTGACGCGCGGCCGGGCGTCGGCACGTTCGTGCGGGCCGGCGCACCGATGGCGAGCATGCCGGAGCAGCCGCGCCTGCGCAGCCGGCTGGCCAGTTGGATGCTCGCCGCCCGGGCCGCGGGCCTGGCCGAGGACGACGTGCAGGCGCTCGTGACGAGCGCGCTGCGTGAGGTGTACGACGATTCGGTCAAGTCCACAGTGGACGTCTCTTAGACTGACCGGATGGACAAACGGGCCGAACGACTCTTCGGCGGGACCGCGGGTGACCTGGCGAGCAGCCCGTTCCGGGTCGACCGGGACCGGATCGTCAGCTCGCCGTTCTTCGCGCGGCTGGGCGGCGTCACCCAGGTGATCAGCCCGGGCGGCTCCGGGCTGCTGGTGCACAACCGGCTCACGCACAGCCTCAAGGTCGCGCAGGTGGCCCGGGCGATCGCCGAGCGGCTCACCGGCGCGCTACGACGAGCTGCTCGACCGGCTCGGCGGCTGCGACCCGGACGTGGTCGAGGCGGCCGCCCTCGCCCACGACCTCGGGCCACCCGCCGTTCGGCCACCTCGGCGAGCGCGTCCTCGATCGGCTGGCCCGGCAGCGGCTCGGCCTGCCCGACGGCTTCGAGGGCAACGCGCAGTCGTACCGGATCGTCACCAGTACCGAGATCCGGGGCGACAACGATCGGGCTCGACCTCACGGCGGCGGTACGAGCGGCGATGCTGAAGTATCCGTGGACGCGGCGCGACCGCCGTACACAGACATGAAGCCGGCGCCGCGCGGAGCCGGCACGCCGCCGGACGATCCGCTCGGCGGGTCGTCCAAGTTCGGCGCCTACGTGACCGAGCTGGCGGACCTGCGGCAGGCCCGGGCGCCGTTCGCGGGGCGCATCGCCGACTGGCAGCAGACCGTCGAGGCGTCGGTGATGGACACCGCCGACGACATCGCGTACGCGATCCACGACGTCGAGGACTTCCACCGGGTCGGCGTGCTCCAGCAGGGCTCGGTCGCGACGGAGCTGATGGCGTGGCAGCGAAACGCCGACGCGCTGCGTACGGTCGAGCGAAGAGGAGATCGCCGGCCCGGGCCGCTCGGTCGAGCTGCTGCGCCGCGAACTGCACCGCAAGGACGGCTGGATCGCCGACGACGAGGCGTTCGCCGATGCGGTCGAGCACGTCCGGGAGGAGCTGGTCGACGGGCTGCTCGCGGCACCGTTCGACGGCTCGGTCGAGGCGGAGCAGAGCGTCGCCGCGCTTCTCGGCCCGCTGGACGCGGCGGCTGGTCGACGCGATCGAGATGTCGGCCAGACCCGCCGGTACGCTCCGGGCACGTCCTGCTCGCGCCGACGCAGTGGCACGAGGTCCAGGTGCTCAAGTTCGTGCACCATCGGTTCGTCCTGGAGCGGCCCGATCTCGCGCTGCACCAGCGGGGCCAGGCGCGGCTGCTCGCCACGCTGGTCGAGGCGCTGCACGCGTGGCTGCTCGACCCGGACGAGGCGGCCCGCCGGCCGCGGCGCCTGTCCGAGCTGGTCGAGCTGGCCCGGGCCGAGGTCGCCGGGTTGACCGCCGCCGACTTCGGCGCACCGGAAGCCCAGCTGAACGTCGACGCCATGGCCCGCGGACGGGCGATCATCGACTTCGTCGCCGCGCTCACCGACTCACAGGCGGTGGCGCTGCTCGATGCGCTGTCCGGCCGGTCGCGGCAACTCTGGACCGACGCCTTCGTGCTATAGCAGCCGGCCGGCAAGGTCGGCCGGACCGAGCCTAGGTAACAACCCTGAGATCAGCGATCCGGGCTGCGCCCGGATGTTTCTGCGCCACTCGCCGCCCTACGGTTTCTTCGACAACGCCGGGAGGAACTGGCGCCCTGGAACCCGACCGATGTCCTTGACCGGGGGTCGTCGGACGACCGATCATGGCGCGTCAGAGACGGCCGGCACCATGCACCCCTTGACGAAGGGCTTTCCATGCCTGAGCAGCCTCGCATCGTGGTCGTGTCCGCCAGCGTCGGCTCGGGGCACGACGGCGTGGCGGACGAGCTGATCCGGCGGCTGCGTGGCTTCGGCTTCGCCGTCGACCGTCACGACTTCCTCGACCTCCTGCCGGGTCGGATGGGCACATACGTGCGCGCCGCGTACAAGAGACAGCTGGCCGTCGTGCCGCGCACCTGGGGCTGGGTGTACGAGCTGGAGCAGCGGCCCTGGGTGACCCGCCGTACCGTCGACATCGCCGCGCTGGCCGAGCGGGCCATGCTGCGGGCGGTCGGCCCCGACGTGGTCGCCGTCGTGTCCACGTACTACCTGGCCAGCCAGGTCCTCGGCCGGCTCCGGCGCAAGGGGAAGCTCGACACGCCGGTCATCACCTACCTGACCGACATGTCGGTCCACCCGATCTGGGTGGCCGACGGCGTCGACATGCACCTGTCGCTGCACGGGGTGGCCGCCGGGCAGGCCAAGGCGTACGGCGGCAGCGACGTCCGCGTCATCGCGCCGGCGGTGCGCCGCGCGTTCGTCGAGCCGCAGGGCAAGTCGACGTTCGACCTGCCGCGGAACAAGCCGCTCGCGCTGATCGTCGCCGGGGCCTGGGGCGTGGGCTCGCTCGAGCAGACCGCGCTCGACATCGCCGCCACCGGCCTTGCCGTGCCGGTCATCGCGTGCGGGCGCAACGAGGTGTTGCGGCGCAAGCTCGAGGGCAGCAACCACGCCATCGCGCTCGGCTGGGTCGACGACATGGCCGGGCTGATGCGGAGCTGTCACGTCGTCGTGCAGAACGCCGGCGGCCTCTCCTCGCTCGAGGCGCTCGCCGGCGGCGTACCGGTGCTCACGTACCGGTGCCTGCCCGGTCACGGAGAGGCGAACGCCGAGTGGCTGGAACGGGCCGGCTGGGTGCCATGGGTGCGCACGTTCGACGAGTTGCCGGCCGCTCTGGAGCGCGTCTTCGACTCGCCACCGCCGCGCATCGACGTCGCCCTCGAGGAGCCGGAGGACGTCATCGCCACCGTCGCCCGGCTGCGCCAATGGCAGCCCAGCACGTGAAGCGTCTGCTTGTCGCGGCCGCCGCCGGTGCGCTCGCCGTGCACGCCGCGCCGGCGCTGACGTCGTACGCGCCGGCCCGCCGTCGTCTGCTGCCCGGCCTGTCCGGCGCGGGCACCCGCGACCACGTTGCGCTCACGTTCGACGACGGTCCGGATCCGAAATCGACGCCGCGGTTCCTCAAGCTCCTCGCCCAGCGCAACGTCACCGCCACGTTCTTCTTTCTTGGGTACATGCTGAGCAGCGCTCCAGAACTGGGACGTGACATCGTCGACGCCGGCCACGAGGTCGCATTGCACGGCTATACGCACCGGTGCCTGCTGTTCCGTTCGCCGTGGTCGACCTACGACGACCTGGCGCGGGGGCGGGACACCGTCGGCGACATCACCGGCCGAGCCCCGGTCTGGTACCGGCCTCCCTACGGTGTGCTGACCACCTCGACACTGCGCGCGACGAAACGCCTCGGGCTGACGCCGGTGTTGTGGACGGCCTGGGGCCGTGACTGGGAGGCGAAGGCCACCCAACAGACCGTGTTCGACACGGTGAACGATCGGCTCGACGGCGGTGGCACCGTCCTACTGCACGACTCCGACTGCACGTCGGCCCCGGACTCATGGCGCCGGACCCTCGGTGCGCTGCCCCGCCTGCTGGACGAGATCGAACGCCGCAAGCTTCGCGTCGGACCATTGGGCGAACACTAGACACGAGCAGCCTGTCCCACTAGAAATGATCGAGTGACCGCAGCCGGTGAATTACCGACGAGCCACCGCCGACCGGGCGGAGGGACGTGGAAGGGCCCGCTGCTCGCCGGGCTCTCCAGCATCCTGGCCATCGCGATCGCCGTGGCGCTGGTCTACCCGGCCCTTCGGCACACTCGAAACGAGGCCGACCCGACCGAGAACGGCGTGGTCGGGCTCGGCACGGTCGGCACGTCGAGCGCGTCCGCCGCACCGTCGGCCAGCGCCTCCCCGTCGCCGTCGCACTCGGCGACGCCCCGCGCGTCCCGGTCCAGCCCGCGGGCAGGCGGTTCGCGCGGCGGCGGCCGGCCCGGCGCCGGCAACACCGGTCCGGTGCCCGGGGTGAAGCTCAGCGTCGTCAACGGCGACCAGACCTATTCGAAGGCCGGCCAGGTCATCCAGAACGTCGACATCCACGGGTACGTGCGGATCACCGCGAAGAACGTCGTCATCCGCAACGCGATCGTCCGCGGCGGCCCGGTCCACTGCAATGCGTCGGCGGTCATCGAGATCGACGGCGGCAGCGCCACCATCGAAGACACCGAGATCCGGCCGGAGCACCCGAGCGCCTGCCTCGACGGCGTCTGGGCGACGGCCGTCACGCTGACCCGCGTCAACATCCACGGCACGGTCGACGGCATGAAGGCCGACGACAACACCACTGTGCAGGACTCCTGGATCCATGACCTGAGCGCCTTCTCCAGCGACCCCAACCAGGGCGGCGGCCCGACACACAACGACGGCATCCAGACCGTCGGCGGCCGGCACATCCTCCTGAAGCACAACGCCATCAGTGTCGGCGCGGACGCCAACGCCGCCTACCAGGTGACCCAGGACAGCGGCGCGGTGAGCGACCTCCGCGTGGACGGCAACTTCCTCGACGGCGGCAGTTGCACGCTGAACTTCGCGCACAAGGGCGGCCCGACCCCGATGACCGGCATTTCCGTCACGAACAACCGGTTCGGCCGGCACTCCGAGTTCAACTGCCCGATCATCATCAGCACCCAGACCGTGCTCGGCACCAACTCCGGCAACGTCTTCGACGACACCGGTGCCGCGATCCCCAGGCCCGAGCAACACGACTGACGTTCACCGTCGCCCGCGACGGGTTTCGGCCGGGACCGCGACCGACTCTAAGGTCGAGGCATGATCCTGCGCACGACCGGGTTCGACGAGTTGGACGCCGCCACGCTCTACGCGATCCTGCGGCTGCGCTCGGACATCTTCGTGGTCGAGCAGCAGGCCGCGTATGAGGAGCTGGACGGCCGGGACACCGAGCCCGCGACCATCCACCTCTGGCTGGAGGACGGCGGCGCCATCGTGGCCTATCTGCGCGTGCTGCGTGATGCCACCGAGTTCCGGATCGGCCGGGTGTGCACCGCACGCACGCACCGGGGCGCGGGCCTGGCCGGCGAGCTGATGCGGGCCGCGCTCGACGCCATCGACGCGATCGACGCCGCGATGCCGTGCGTGCTGGACGCGCAGACCCGGGCGATGGGCCTCTACGAGCGCTTCGGCTTCACGATCAGCGGTGAGCGCTACGTCGAAGACGGCATCGAGCACGTCCCCATGCGCCGGCGCGGCCCGGGCGGCCCGGCCGATTCTAGGGCAGGTTCGTGACCAGGTCGGCGAGGTTGCGGCGGCGGCCGGTGTAGAACGGGATCTCCTCGCGCACGTGGCGGCGGGCGCCGGACGCGCGCAGTTCGCGCATGAGGTCGACGATGCGATGCAGCTCCTCGGCCTCGAACGCGAGGATCCACTCGTAGTCGCCGAGCGCGAAGCTCGCGACCGTGTTGGCCCGCACGTCGGGGAAGCCGCGCGCCATCTGGCCGTGCTCGGCGAGCAGGGCGCGGCGCTCTTCGTCGGGCAACAGATACCACTCGTAGGAGCGCACGAATGGATAGACGCAGATGTAGGCGAGGGCCGGCTCGCCGGCCAGGAACGCCGGCAGATGGCTCTTGTTGAACTCGGCCGGGCGGTGCAGCGCCATCTGCGACCACACGGGCGCGAGGTGCCCGCCGAGCGCGGTGCGCCGGAACGCGCCGTACGCCTCTTGCAACGCGTCGGCGCTCGGCGCGTGCCACCAGATCATGAGGTCGGCGTCGGCTCGCAGCCCGGACACGTCGTAGGTCCCCCGCACCACCACGTCCTTGGCGGCGAGGTCGGCGACGACCGCGTCGACCTCGGCCGACAGCTCGCCCCGCGGCTTGAGACCCAACGGCGTCTCCGCCCGGAACACCGACCACATCGTGTAGCGGATGGTGTCGTTCAGCTCGCGAATCCGCGAGGCGTTGCTCGTCATGTCCTCATCCTCCCAAACGCCTCAGCACCGCATCCGCCGCGGCCCGACCCGATCGCACGCAGGCCGGGATGCCGACCCCGTCATATGCCGCACCGGCCACCGCGATGGGCGCCCGCCCGCCGAGCCCGGCCCGCAACCGCTGCACCCGCATCCGATGACCCGGGGCGTACTGCGGGAGCCCACCGCCCCAGCGGAACACACGCGCGTCGACGGGGCCCGGCAGCGAGTCCGCGCCGAGGAGCTTGGCCAGCTCGAGCCGAACGAGCGCCACCAGGTCATCGTCGCGCTGCTGGAGCACGCCGGTATCGCCGGCCCGGCCGAGTGAGGCCCGCACCACCCGCACACCGTCATCGCGCCGCTGGTGTGCCCATTTCCGGTCGAAGAACGTGGCCGCCTTGACCGCGAAACCCTCCTTCGGCGGCACCAGAAAGCCGGACAGCTCGGGCAGCGCGACCCGGTCGAACGCGAGCGCGACGAGCGCGACGCTGGCGTAGTCGAGCGGCACCGGGACGACACTCTCCACAGTGGACAGCAGCCGGGCCGCCGGCGCGGCCGGGACCGCGAGCACAACCGCATCACACTCCACAGTGGATGGATCGCGGGCCGCGCCGACGACGAGCCGCCAGCCGGTCGCCGTGGCGTGCAACTCCCGCACCGCCGAGTCGAGCCGGACGTCCGGCACCCGCTGGGCGACCGCGTCGACCAGCCGGCTCATCCCGCCGACGACCGTGTTGAAACCGGGCCGTCCGGATGACGCGGCGACGGCCGCCGCCAACGCGTCGGTGAGCGTGTGCGCCGACTCGGCGGCGGTCGCCACCGCCGGCAGGGCCATGCGCAGGGACAGCGCATCGGCCCGTCCCGCGTAGACACCGCCGAGCAGGGGTTCGACGTAGGTGTCGACCGCCGCATCGCCACGTCGCGGCCGGACGAGAGCCCCGACGGCCAGATCCGTCCCGGCCGCCAGCAACGGGGTTTTGGCGGGCTCGTCCGGGACCCCCCGAATGGGTTTCAGGGGAATGCCCATCAGCGTGTCCGGCGGAATGTCGCGAAGCGTCCCCCCGACGGCGATGGCGGCCCTGGCCGGGGTCGGCTGGGTCAGCGAGGCGCCGAGGCCGACGGCGTGCGCGAGGTCGGCGGCGCTCGGGTCGGTGGTGATGAACGCCTCAGCGCCGCGCTCGACGAGGCCACCGGCGATCGTGGTGGTGCGCAGCTTGCCACCCAGCACCGGCGCCTGCTCGAGCAGGACGACCTCGGCCCCGGGCGCCGCCTCGGTCAGGCGATGCGCGGCGGCGAGCCCCGCAATCCCTCCCCCGACAACCACGATTCGCATGCCGCCA
This sequence comes from uncultured Actinomycetota bacterium, assembly GCA_963816625.1. Lineage (GTDB taxonomy): Bacteria > Actinomycetota > Actinomycetes > Mycobacteriales > Micromonosporaceae > Dactylosporangium. Next base: position 241,532 of record CAWFLC010000002.1, read on the forward strand.
AGTCTGCCCCTCGGGTCCGACAGAAATGTCGGTGGGCGCGTTTATCGTGGCGATCATGACGCAGCAGCGAAGTGAGGAACGGGTCGCGGTGATCACCGGCGCCGCGCAGGGCATCGGGCGGCGGGTCGCGGAGGTGCTCGCCGCCGAGGGGTTCGCGTTGGCGCTGTTCGACCGGCAGCCGGTGCACGGCATCGAGGGGCTGTCGGTGGTCGGCGATGTGAGCAGTGCGGCCGACATCGAGCGGTTCGTGGCCGCCGTCGAGGAGCGCTACGGCCGGGAGGATGTGCTGGTCAACAACGCCGGCATCGCATCGATCATGCCGGCCGAGGAGATGTCCGCCGCCCAGTGGCGCGAGGTGCTCGAGGTCAACTTGACCGGGCCGTTTCTGCTCAGCCAGGCGTTCGGGCGGCGGATGCTGGTGCGCGGCATGGGCACGATCGTCAACATCGCGTCGGTGGCCGGGCTGATGGGCGTGGCCGACCGGGTCGCCTACAACGCCAGCAAACACGGCCTGGTCGGGATGACCCGCACCCTTGCCGTGGAGTGGGGCGGTCGCGGCATCCGGGTCAACGCGGTCTGCCCGGGCTGGGTCAAGACCGAGATGGATGACGCGTCGCAGGCCACAGGCGCCTATCGCGACGGGGACATCACCGACCACGTGCCGATGGCGCGGTTTGCCAAGCCGGACGACATCGCGCAGGCCGTCGCGTTCCTCGCCGATCCGCAGCGTAGCGGCTTCGTCAACGGAGCCGCACTGTCGGTGGACGGTGGGTGGTCGGCCGACGGATCGTGGCAGTCGCTGCGCCTGAGCACGAGGTCACGATGACCACTGTCCATATGCTGCGCTTATGTCTGTCCATTCGGGTGAGAAGCCCTTCCCGTTCGTCGAATAGGGGTCCATCGGCGGAGCGAACCCCCTAGAAGATCTCGCGTTTGGCGAGCAGACTCACTCGGGTGAGCGACTTTGCGGCTCCTCGCCGTCCGGCCGACGACCCGACCGGCGAATATCCGGTCGCGCTACCGGGTGGCACTCACGGTGACGGTTTCCCGGGTGACGGTAGCTACGGGGACGTCCACCTCGGGGACATCCAGCGCAACGACGCTCAGCACGGAAACGGGCCGCACGGAAACGCGCTGCATGGAAACGGGCCGCACGGAAGCGGCCAGCACCGGGACGCCCAGCAGCGAGACGCCCAGCCGGGCGACGGCCAGCTGGGCGACGCCGCGATCGACGAGCCGGATGCCGCGATGATCGCCGCGATGGTCGCCGACCCGCTCACCCCGGCGGCCGAGCTGGCCGAGGCGGTGGCCTGGTGCTACGACGAGGCGGCCCTGGCGCTGCTGCTGTCGCTGATCGATCACGACGACGCCCGGGTGCGCCGCGCGGTGGCCCAGGCGCTGCCCAGCGTGCTCGGCGAGACCGAGTCCGGCCCGACCGTGCAGGGCCTGATCCGGCTCAGCCGGGACGCCGACGACGACGTGCGCGACTGGGCCTGCTTCGCGCTCGGAACGCAGTTGTCGGAGATCGACGATCCGGCCCTGCGGGACGCGCTGATCACGCGCCTCGAGGACCCGCACGACGACACCCGCTGCGAGGCACTGCTCGGCCTGGCCCGCCGCCGGGACGAGCGCACGCTGCCGGTCCTCAAGGAGCGGCTGGCGAAGGAAAACGTCTACTCGCTGGAGATCGACGCCGCCGGTGCGCTGGGCGACCCGTCGTTGCACTGGATGGTGCGCTCGCACCTGGCCGGCTGGGACGACGACGTGGTCGCGCGGGTGTGCGCGGCGCTGCGGCTGACCGACCCGTCCGGGGTCGGCAGCGATCTGCTCGACGGGTTGGCCGACTGGTTCCGCCTCGGCGCGCCGCACGCGAGCGACGAGGATCGCTACTGGTGGTCGGTCACATTGCAGGTGCTCGAGCACGCCGAATATCGGGCACCGGAGATCGCCGAGGAGGTCCGGCTCCGGCTCGCCGCCGAGCAGGAGGCGATGCGGCTGATGCTCGGCTCGCGCCTGTCGCAGCTGGCCGGCGACCACGGCTGGCCGCACTGGGCCGACTAGCACTATCGCCGCGTCGACGCCTCGTGCACGAGTTCGACCACTCGCGTGATCACCGCGGGGTCGGTCTCGGGCAGGACGCCGTGCCCGAGATTGAAGATGTGCCCGGGCGCCTTCGCACCTTCGACCAGGACCCGCCGCACCTCGGTCTCGATCGCCTCGGCCGGGGCGAACAGCACACACGGATCGAGGTTGCCCTGTAAGGCTTTCCCGGGCGTACGGGTGGCCGCGACGTCAAGGGGCGTCCGCCAGTCCACGCCCACCACGTCGGCCCCGGCCTCGGACATCGCGGCGAGGAGCTCCCCCGTACCGACGCCGAAATGGATGCGGGGCACACCGGTGTCGGCCAGCCCGGCGAGCACCTTGGTCGAGTGCGGGAGCACGAAGCGGCGGTAGTCGGCCTCCGACAGAGCGCCGGCCCACGAGTCGAAGAGCTGGATCGCCGACGCGCCCGCGGCAACCTGCACACGCAGGAACGTCAGCGTGATGTCGGCCAGCTTCGTGCAGAGGGCGTGCCAGACGTCCGGTGCCGCGTACATGAGGGTCTTGGTCTTCGCGTGGGTCCGCGACGGGCCGCCCTCGACCAGGTAGCTGGCCAGGGTGAACGGCGCACCCGCGAAGCCGATCAGCGGGGTGTCGCCCAGCTCGGCGATGAGCAGCCGGATCGCCTCGGCGACGAAGCCGACCGCGGCGGGCTCGAGATCGGCGATGGCTCGCACGTCGTCGAGGGACTGCACGGGTGTGGCCACCACCGGCCCGGTGCCGGGCACGATGTCGAGATCGACGCCGGCCGACGCGAGCGGCACGACGATGTCGCTGAACAGGATCGCCGCGTCGACCTTGTGCCGCCGTACCGGCTGCAGTGTGATCTCGCACACCAGTTCCGGGCGGCGGCACGACTCGAGCATCGGCACGTTGGCGCGGATCTCGCGGTACTCGGGCAGCGACCGCCCCGCCTGTCGCATGAACCACACCGGTGTGTGCGGCACCGGCTCGCCGCGGCAGGCCTGCAGGAAAGCGCTCATTGCACCCCATCGTGTCATCGCTGGCCTTGACAATCACGGCCGGGGTTGGCAATAGGCGGCGCGCCGTCACCGTGTTTTCACGCCTCGCGGCCTAGGCTCGCCACATGGCGCAATCGACCGCGGCCCCGCCGTCGTTCACGCGGGCGGTTGACGAGCTGCGCGCCGTCACTCCTCGAGCGGAGATCACCCTCGAAGAAGTGCCGGCCCCGCAGCGGCTCGCGCCGTACGCATACGCGATCAGCGGCACCGTCCTCCGGCACGGCGACGAGGTCGCGACCGGCCGGCTGATCCTGCTGCACGACCCGGCCGGGCACGAGGCCTGGGACGGGACGATGCGCCTGGTGACCTACGTCACCGCCGAGCTGGAGGCCGAGCTCGCCGCCGATCCGCTGCTGCCCGGGGTCGGCTGGAGCTGGCTGACCGACGCGCTCGACGCGCACGAGGCCAGGTTCACCGCGATCGGCGGTACGGTCACGCAAACGCTGTCCACCAGGTTCGGCGAGCTGGCCGGCCCGCCGACCGCCGCCGACATCGAGATTCGCGCCTCTTGGACGCCGATCGACGACGACCTGGGAACACACGTCGAGGCCTGGTGTGCACTGCTCGCCTCGACAGCGGGCCTGCCCCCGCCAGGCGTGACGGCGCTCCGCCCCCAATAAGCCCGAGGCCACAACTTCCCCGAAACAGTGCCCACAGACACCCTCTGAGGCCACAACTTCCCCGAAACAGTGGCCACGACAACCCCGGAGGCCACAACTTCCCCGAACCAGTGGCCACGACAACCACGGAGGCCACTACTTCCCCGAACCAGTGGCCACGACAACCCCGGAGGCCACTACTTCGGGGAAGTAGTGGCCTCCGGGTAAGTGGGCTCCGGGTCGTGGGCTCTGGGTCTTGGGATCCGGCCCGGCGCGGTTAGATGCCGATGATGGTGTACGCCTGGTCGCAGGGCGCCTTCATCTCGTCGATCTTGGCTTGGGTGGTGGCCTTGTCGCCGGCGTTGGCCGCCGTCAGCGCCTGGGTGAGCAGGGTCAGGCACTTGGCGATGACGTCGCGCTCCTTCTTGGCCTGGGCGCTGTCGTTCTTGCTGCCACGCAGGTCCTGCTGGGCCTGGGTGAGCTCGTCGGTCTTCGACGCCAGGTCCTTCTTGGTCTTCTCGAGCTCGGCGTTGGTCGAGCTGATCGTGCTCTGCTGTTGGGCGGCGAGCTTCTCCGACTTGTCCAACTTGCCGCTCGTGTTGACGTACAGGCCGACGAAGACGCCCGCGGCGATCACGGCCAGCGCGAGCAGGCTGGCGAGGATCGGTACGGCGATGCTGCGCTTGGCCGCCGGCGCGGGCGGCTGCCCGTAGCCGCCGGGCATGCCGCTGACCGGCGGGCCGGACGGCTGGCCGAGGGGCGCTCCGGACATCGGCGCGCCGTACGGCGCGTAGCCGGTCGCGTTCGGGTCGGTGTAGGCCGGCATCTGGGCCGTGCCTTGGGCGTACGCGGGAGCGCCGTATGCCCCCTGGTCGTGCATCGGGGCCGGCTGCTGCGGCACCGGCTGGCCGTAGTCGGGCGAGTAACCCGGGCTCACCTGCCCGACCTGTTGGGTCGGTGCGCCGTAGGCCGGGCTCACCGGCTCGGTGGTGTAGGCCTGGTTGGCCGGCTGGCCGTAGCCGGGCGCCTGGCCCGGGGCTGGAGGGTAGGTGCTGCCGGCGTTGGCGTCCGGAAAGCCGTATGGGCCGCCGCCGCTCGGCTGCTGTTCGTTCGGGGGAGTTCCGGGGTACGACATGTGGTGTTCCTCCTGTCGTCCACCGGGCCACCCCCAGTGGACGTTGCAAGTGCCGACGCTACGGGTCGGTTGGAGCCTTTGCGTCGGGAGAACGTCTGGAGCCGCGTCCTCCGTAACAGGTCGCTAGCAGATCTCGAACGTCTGGCAGACGATCAGGACCGGAATGGCGAGGCCGATGCCCTCGGCGTCGGCCGCTTTCGCGGTGGCGACCCCGACGACCTCCTTCTGCGCGTTGACGACCGGGCCGCCCGAGTTTCCGGGGTTGATCGGCGCGTCGAACTGCAGCCGCTGACCGTCGGGAGTGTTGCGCAGTGCGCTGATCACACCCGACGTCACGCTGTCCTCCAGCCCGAGCGGCGCGCCGACGGCGAGCACCGGTTGCCCCACGTTGGGCACGGTAGGACCAGCGGTCAATCGCGGGAAGACCTCGTCGGAGTGCAGCAGGGCGAGGTCCTTGCTCTGGTCGACCTTCACGATCTTGGCGGAGAACTTGAGGCTCTGCCGCTCCAGTGACACGTCGCGGCCGCCGCCTTCGTACTCCTCCTGGACCACGTGGTAGTTCGTGATCAGGTCGGTGCCGCCGCCGTCCGGGCTCTTACCCAGCGCAAACGCCGTGCCGAGGGCCTGCGGCGTGCTCACCCGGAAGACGCTGGGCAGCACGCCCTTGGCGACCTCCTGCGCGTCGAGGTTGCTGCCGGCCTTCTTCTCCAGCTCCTTAGCGCGCGCCTCGAGGCCCTCGAGCCGGGCGTTGTCGGCGGCCTGCGCCTTCTGGGCGGCGGCCTTGTTGTCGGCGATCCGACCGTCGAGCTTGTAGATGTAGATACCCTCACCGACCGCCACGAGGAGCAGCACCAGCGCGAGCACCAGGGCGACCGCGCCGAGCCGGCTGGGCCGGGACCGGGGCGCCACCGGGGGCCCGCTGTACGGGTTGGCCGAGACCGGCGGCTGGCCGGTCGCGTAGGGCGACGTCGGCTGCGCCGCGAAGCTACCGGTGGTCGGCTGGGCCGGAAAGCTCGCGGTGGGCGAGAACCCGCCGGACATTGGGGGCGGCACCGGAAAGCCACTCGTCGGTGGCCCACTGGGTGGCCCGGCGAAGGGCTGAGGCCCCGGCGGAGGAGTCTGCGGGAACCGCGATGAGAGGGTCGGGAAGGAACCCGTAGACGTCATCCGCGGCGGCAGCGGGCCGAGGCGCTCGCCGTCCTGGGCAGGTCCATCCGCGGCGGCATGGCGTGGATGTTCCGCGGGCTGATCGGCTGATCCGGAAACACCGTGCGTGCCAGGCACCGCCGGGTTGGAGGGGTCATGCCCGGCCGTCATGAGGTCACGATTCCTTCCTTGGCGTCGGCCTCACCCTAGTGTGGGGGGACAACCGCGCGGTCACGCATGAATCCAACTGACCGCTAGCCGACGGTACCGGCCGCACGCCGCCGCTGTCTCACCCGAAAGAGCCCCTAGACAAGGTCCATAAGCGCCATCCGGGGCCGGTCTCGGGTCGATCCGAACCGGCGGTGGGAGACGCGCCGGGACCCGGCTGCACATGCGCGAGTGTGCCGCAACGTACGGTTGTGCGCGTGACCGACGAACCCATCGAGCGACGTCGGGACGAGCCGGACGAACCACGCCAGACCGACCAAACCCTGCCGGACGGCGTAGCTGAGCCACCGCCCTCCCGACCCGCGCCTCCGGCGCAGCCCCACCCTGAGCCACCGCCCTCCCGACCCGCGCCTCCGGCGCAGCCCCACCCTGAGCTCGATCGTGAGCTCGATCGTGAGCTCGATCGTGAGCCCGAAAGCGCACCCGACCCCGAGCTGCCCGAACCCGTCGTACTGACCGCGCCGCGCGACGGCACCCCGCCGCCGATTGTCGACGACAAGGCCCTGGCCGATGCGATCGCGCGCTTCGCGGAGGGGACCGGCCCGCTGGCCGTCGACGCCGAGCGCGCCTCGGGCTACCGCTACACCCACCGGGCTTACCTGGTCCAGCTGCGCCGGGCCGGGGCGGGCACCGTGCTCATCGACCCGCATCCCGTTCGGCGACCTGTCGCGCGCTCGACGAGGCCGTCGCCGACACCGAGTGGGTCCTGCACGCCGCGAGCCAGGATCTGCCGTGCCTGACCGAGCTCGGACTGTTGCCCAAGCGGCTCTTCGACACCGAGCTGGCCGCCCGGCTCGGCCGGTTTCGAGCGGGTCGGGCTGGCCGCGCTGACCGAGCGCTGCTGGGCTTCACGCTGGAGAAGCACCACTCGGCGGCGGACTGGTCGACCCGGCCGCTGCCGGCGTCGTGGTTGACCTACGCCGCGCTCGACGTCGAGCTGCTGCTCGATCTGCGGATACGCTCGGTGCGGAGCTCGAGCGGCAGGGAAAGACGGAGTGGGCGGCCGAGGAGTTCGCGGCGCTGGTGGCCTCGGCCGGTCGAGCCGCCCCGGGTACGACCCGATCCCTGGCGGCGCACCTCGGGCATCCATCGCGTACGAGGGGCGCGCGCGCTGGCTCGCGTACGGGCGCTGTGGTACGCCCGCGACGTCGTCGCCGCCCGGCGCGACGCCGCGCCCGGGCCGGGTGCTCGCCGACTCGGCGATCATCGCGGCGGCCGAGCTCGACCCGAAGGACGAGCGGTCGCTGTTGTCGCTCGCCCGGCTTCGGCGGTCGCTCGGTACGCCGCCTGGCGCCGCACGTGGCTGGCCGCGCTCGCCGAGGCCCGGGCGCTGCCGGACAAGGCCCTGCCGACCACCCCGCCGTCCGACGGCCCGCCCCCGCCGCACCGCTGGGCCGAGCGCGACCCGGTCGCCGCGGCTCGTCTGGTACGCTGCCGCGAGGTGGTGACCGGGCTGGCCACCGCGCACCACCTGCCGCCGGAGAACCTCATCGCGCCGGACTCGGTCCGCCGCCTGGCCTGGGCGCCGCCGGCCCAGCTCAGCGTCGACACGGTGAGCGAGACGCTCGCCGGCTACGGCGCGCGGCGGTGGCAGGTCGAACTGCTCTCCTCCGGCCTGACCAAGGCGCTGGAGCCCGAGGAATCAGTGCGCTGAACCACACCCAACCGATACCTACTAGCGAGTAGCATAGCCTTCTACAGCCCATCGCCTAGGAGGCTCCGTGCCCCGTGAAGTCCGCGACGTCGTCTTCGTCGACGGCGTCCGCACCCCGTTCGGCAAGGCCGGCGGCATGTACGCCAACACCCGCGCCGACGACCTGGTCATCCGCTGCATCCGCGAGCTGCTGCGGCGCAACCCGCAGCTGCCGCCCGAGCGGGTCGACGAGGTGGCCATCGCGGCCACCACCCAGATCGGCGACCAGGGCCTGACCATCGGCCGCACCGCCGCGCTGCTGGCCGGCCTGCCCAAGACCGTCCCCGGCTACGCCATCGACCGGATGTGCGCGGGCGCGATGACCGCGGTGACCACCGTCGCCGGCGGCATCGCGATGGGCGCCTACGACGTCGCGATCGCCGGCGGCGTCGAGCACATGGGCCGCCACCCGATGGGCGAGGGCGTCGACCCCAACCCGCGCATCCTCGCCGAGAAGCTGGTCGACCCGTCGGCGCTGGTGATGGGCGCGACCGCGGAGAACCTGCACGACCGCGTGCCGCAGATCACCAAGGAGCGGGCCGACCGGTTCGGCCTCGCGTCCCAGCAGAAGACCGCCAAGGCGTACGCGGAGCGGCAAGCTCCAGCCCGATCTGGTGCCGGTCGCCACCGCGACCCGGAGACCGGCTGGGGCCTGGCGACCGTCGACGAGGCGCCCCGCCCGGACACCAGCATCGAGAAGCTGGCCACGCTCAAGACCCCGTTCCGCCCGCACGGCAAGGTCACCGCGGGCAACGCGGCCGGCCTCAACGACGGCGCCACCGCCGCCTGCTCGCCGGCGAGGACGTCGCGCGCGAGCTGGGCCTGCCGATCGCGCATGCGGCTGGTGTCCTACGGCTTCGTCGGCGTCGAGCCGGAGGTGATGGGCTACGGCCCGATCCCGTCGACCGAGAAGGCGCTGAAGAAGGCCGGCCTGACCATCGACGACATCGGCCTGTTCGAGCTGAACGAGGCGTTCGCGGTGCAGGTGCTCGCGTTCCTCGACCACTTCGGCATCGCCGACGACGACCCGCGGGTCAACCCGTGGGGCGGCGCGATCGCCATCGGCCACCCGCTCGCCTCCTCCGGCGTGCGGCTGATGACCCAGCTGGCCCGGCATTTCGCCGAGCACCCGGAGGTCCGCTACGGCCTCACCGCGATGTGCATCGGCATCGGCATGGGCGGCACGGTCATCTGGGAGAACCCGAACTGGAAGGGCGAGGACCAGTGAACATCGAGAACCCGAGCGAGGTGGTGACCAAGGCGCTCGCTGCGCTTCGTCCGGTGCCCGGCCTGGCCAAGCGCGCGCCGCGCTGATCACCCTCGACAACGGCTTCGACCACACCAAGCCGAACAGCGTTCGGCCCGGGCGGGCTGGCCAGCCTCGACGAGGCGATCGACGAGGCGTTCGCGGCGAAGCCGACGTTCATCGCGCTCACCGGCAAGCCGTACATCTTCTGCGTCGGCGCCGACATCACCGGCATCCCGCTGCTCACGGACCGGAACCAGGCGCTGGAGCTGGGCCGAGCTCGGGCACCGCGTGTTCGCGCGGCTCCGGGACTCGACGCATCCCGACGTTCGCGTTCGTCAACGGCGCGGCGATGGGCGGTGGCCTCGAGGTCGCGCTGCACTGCCACTACCGCACGCGTCTCGTCCGGCGCGGCCGCGCTCGCCCTGCCCGAGGTGGCGATCGGCCTGATCCCCGGCTGGGGTGGCACGCAGCTGCTGCCCAACCTGATCGGCATCGCGCCGGCGCGCCCAGGTGATCATCCAGAACCCGCTCACCCAGAAGATGCTCAAGCCGACGCAGGCCCTGCGAGCTCGGCATCGCCGACGAGATGTTCGAGCCGGCCGACTTCCTGGAGCGCTCGCTGGCCTGGGCCGCCGCGGTGGTCCGAGGTGAAGCACCGTCCGCAGCGTCCCGAGATCGACCGCGACATGTGGGACGGGGTGCTCTTCTTCGCCAAGCAGCAGCTCGACGAGCGGCTGCACGGCGCCGTCCCGCGCGCCAACAAGGCGCTCGAACTGCTCGCCCTGGCCAAGGACGCGACGTTCGAGGAGGGCACCGCGCCGAGAACGAGGCGCTCGCCGACCTGATCATGGGCGACGAGTCGCGCGCCAGCCTGTACGCCTTCGACCTGGTGCAGCGGCGGGCCAAGCGGCCGGTCGGTGCGCCCGCGACCAGGCGCTGGCCCGCGACGTCACCAAGGTCGGCATCGTCGGCGCCGGGCTGATGGCCTCGCAGCTGGCGCTGCTGTTCGCGCGCCGCCTCGAGGTGCCGGTGGTGCTGACCGACCTCGACCAGACCCGGGTCGACAAGGGCGTCGGCTACGTGCACGCCGAGATCGACAAGATGGTCGCGAAGGGCCGGCTGCGACGAGGGCAAGGCCGCCAAGCTGCGCGGGCTGGTCAGCGGCTCGGTCGACAAGACCGGGCTTCGCCGACGCCGACTTCGTGATCGAGGCGGTGTTCGAGGACCTCGACGGTGAAGAAGCAGGTCTGGGCCGAGCGTCGAGAAGATCGTCGCGCCGGACGACTGCGTGCTGGCCACCAACACCTCGTCGCTGTCGGTCACCGAGATGGCCGCCGATCTGAAGCACCCGGAGCGGGTCGTCGGGCTTCCACTTCTTCAACCCGGTCGCGATGATGCCGCTGCTGGAGATCGTCGCGGGCCGAGCAGACCGACGACGCCACGCTGGCCACCGCGTTCGCCGTCGGCAAGGCGCTGAAGAAGTCGTGCGTGCTGGTCAAGGACGCGCCCGGCGTTCGTGGTCAACCGGCTGCTGACCCGCTTCCTCGGCGAGGTCTACGCGGCCGTCGACGCCGGTACCCCGCTCGACGTGGCCGACGCCGCGCTCGACCCGCTCGGCCTGCCGATGCGCCCGCTGGCCCTGCTGCAGCTGGTCGGGCCGGCGGTGGCGCACCACGTCGGCGGAGACGCTGCACCAGGCGTACCCGGACCGGTTCGGGGTCAGCGACAACCTGCCCGCGATCGTCGAGGCCGGGAAGCCCGGATTCATCGACGACGAGGTCAACCCCGACCCCGAGATGCTCGCCCTGCTCAAGGTCGGCGACAGCCCGCTGACCGCGGAGGAGGTACTCGACCGGGCGCACCGCCGCGCTCGCCCAGGAGATCCGCATCATGCTCGACGAGGGCGTGGTCGCCGAGGCGCAGGACATCGACCTGTGCATGATCCTCGGCGCCGGCTGGCCGTTCCACCTCGGCGGGATCACGCCGTACCTGGATCGTGAGGGAATCTCGGAAAGGGTCACCGGTAGGCGCTTCCTCCCCCGCGGCGTGGCCAGCCTGCCCGAGTCCACTTTCTAGCGATTCATCGACAAAAAGGGGCTTTTGAACCCCGCCAACCCCTAAAGTTGGCGGGGTTCGAACGGTCCCCCCGGCCGTCGGCTCGCTCGACCCCGGGGGTGCACGATGAAGAAGATCTTGTTATCGACCGTTGCCGCACTGGGGCTGGGCCTGACGTTCTTCCCGTCCACCGCCCAGGCCGCGGCGGTGGCCACGGTCGTCTCGCCGAGCGTGCCGCTCAACGTCCGCAGCGGCCCGGCCGTGTGGAACACCCGCGTACGGACCCTCGGCAACGGTGCCGCGATCGCCATCCTCTGCCAGGTGCACGGGCAACGGATCACCGCCGGCTCGACCCGTGTCACGGACATGTGGGACCGGCTGCCCGACGGCACGTACGTGTCCGACGCCTGGATCAAGCGCTCGGCCGCCGTACCGGCGTGCGGGGTCGCCACGGCCGCCACGGCCGCCGCCGTCGTGCGAACCACCGCCGCGTCCGTCTCCTCCGGAGGTACCCCGCTCAAGGCCCGCGTCGCCCCGGCCCACGAGAGCCAGCAGGTCGGCGCGTTCGCCAACGGCGCCGCCCTCGCGCTGGTGTGCCAGCAGGCCGGGCAGCCGATCAACGGCAACGAGCGCACCACGAACATGTGGGACCGGCTGCCCAACGGCGCGTACGTGTCCGACGCCTACGTCCGCCGCTCGGCCACGCCCCCGCTGTGCGCCGGCGCGGGAACGCCCGCGCCGGTCTCCGCAGCGGCGGTCAGGAACACCGCGCGCTGGGTGCACCCGCTGCCCGGCTTCCCGGCCGGCCACAGCTTCCGTACGGCGAACAACCCGAACCACATCGGCGTGGACATCATGTCGTTCACCGGTACGCCGATCCGCGCCGCGTCGGCCGGCCGCGTGCTCGAGGTGGTCTGCAACATCCAGGCCGGCGGCAGCTGCGACACCGTCGGCAGCCCGGCGATGCGCGGCTGCGGCTGGTACGTGAAGATCCTGCACCCGGGCGGCATCGCGACGATCTACTGCCACATGGTCCGCAAGGGGATCGTCAAGCCCGGCCAGCTGGTCCAGGCCGGTCAGGTCATCGGGTACGTGGGGAGCTCGGGCAACTCCTCGGCCCCGCACCTGCACTTCGAGGTCCACGTGAACGCCCCGCCGACCGGCCCGCAGAACGCCATCGACCCGATCCCGTTCATGCGGGATCACGGGGTACTGCTCGACAAGCGTTAATCTCCGGCCATCGCGCTACCTTGGGCTCACAGGAATTTCACGGCCCGAGGCAAAGACTGCGCAGCGTGGGAGGAGACGAGCCGGTGCGCGTACTCGTGGTGGAGGACGAGCACAATCTCGCCGACGCGATCGTGCGCGGTCTGCGTCGCCAGGGCATGGCCGTGGACGTCGCGTACGACGGCTCGAGCGGTCACGAGATGGCCTTCGTGACCCGGTACGACGTCGTGGTGCTCGACCGCGACCTGCCCGGCGTGCACGGCGACGAGATCTGCGCCGACCTGGTCGCCTCGGGCGCACTCACCCGCGTGCTGATGCTGACCGCCAGCGGCACCGTCGCCGACAAGGTCGAGGGCCTGCAGATCGGCGCCGACGACTACCTGGCCAAGCCATTCGCGTTCGAGGAGCTGGTCGCACGGGTGCGGGCGCTCGGCCGCCGCGCCACCCCCGCCGCCCCGCCGGTGCTGATCGCCGGCGACCTCATCCTCGACCAGGCCAAGCGGGTCGCCTCGCGCGCCGGCAAGCCGCTGGACCTGACGAAGAAGGAGTTCGGCCTGCTCGAGGAGCTGCTCAAGGCCAGCGGCTCGGTGGTATCCAGCGAGGAGTTGCTCGACCGGGTCTGGGACGCCAACGCCGACCCGTTCACCACGACCGTGCGGGTGACCATGATGACGTTGCGCCGCAAGCTCGGCGAGCCGCCGCTGATCGAGACCGTCGTCGGGGTCGGCTACCGCATGCGGACAGCTCCATGACGGTCTACGACGCGCGCCGCCCGCGCCGGCTCCGCCCGACCCTCCGGCTGCGGCTGACCCTGCTCAACGGCATCCTCCTGATCGGTGCGGGCGCGCTCGTCGTGATCGCTCGCCTGGCTCCTCGTCGACGACGCGCTGCACCCGGCCGACGAACTGCGCACCGGTACGAAGGTGGTGCTGTCCGACGGCCGTACGGTCGACGCGCACGCCTGGCAGACCGAGCTCGTCCGGACCGCCGAGAACGACCTGCTGCTGCGGGGGGCGGCCGCGCTTCTGCTCATCGGCGTGGTCGGGGTCGGCGCCGCCTACGTGGTGGCCGGCCGCGCGCTGCGCCCGCTGAGCCAGGTCACCTCGGCGGCCCGGCGACTGTCCGGAGAGACGCTGGACGAGCGCATCAACTACGACGGCGCCGACGACGAGATCGCCGAGCTGGCGAAGACCTTCGACGCGATGCTCGACCGCATAGCCGGCGCGTTCGACAGCCAGAAGCGCTTCGTCGCCAACGCCTCGCACGAGCTGCGCACGCCGCTGGCCGTGATGCGCACCGAGGTCGACGTGACGCTCGACGATCCCGAGGCCGACGTCGCCGAGTACCGGCGGATGGCCAACGTGGTGCGCGACGCGTCGACCCGAGCAAATGCGCTCGTCGAATCGTTGCTGCTGCTGGCCCGTACCGAGGCGCAAGCGGGACGGAGGTTGGCCCGGAAGGTGCCGGCGGACCTCTCGACCGGCGTGGCCGGCGCGCTGTCCGGGGTGAAGCGCGAGGCGGAGCGGCTGAACCTGGAGGTGACCACCGACCTCAAGCCGGCGCCGGTGGTCGGCGATCCGAGCCTGCTCGACCGGCTGGCCGGCAACCTCATCGAGAACGCAGTCCGCTACAACCATCTCAGCGGCCGGCTCTGGGTCCGCACCGGCACCGACGACACCCTCTCCTGGCTGGTGGTCGGCAACACCGGCTTCGAGGTCGAGCCGGCCGACGTGCCGGCGCTTTTCGAGCCGTTCCGCCGGGGCGGGCGGGAACGCACCGGCGCGCGGGGCTCCGGGCTGGGGCTGTCGATCGTACGGGCGGTCTGTGATGCGCACGGCGGTGGCGCGAGCGCGGTCGCCCTCGACGGCGGCGGTCTCGAGGTGACGGTGAGCCTGCCGGCCGCCGCCATGACCCCGGTGCTGGCCGGCACCGCGTCCGTCCCGACGCTGGCCTAGGCCGTTGCGAGGCCGACCCCGGATGGCACTACTTCGGGGAAGTTGTGGCCTCCCGGGTGGCCTGACGCCACTACTTCGGGGAAGTTGTGGCCTCGCGGGCGGTCGGAGAGCACTACTTCCCCGGCAGCCGGGCTTCCCAGCCGGCCCGCGTGATCTGCGCCAGTTGCTCGTCGTCGAGGTCGGCCGCTGCTTGGACGGCGGCGTACTCCGCCGACAGCGTCGTACCGACCATCGCGGGGATGTCGGTGTTCAGCGTGACGACCAGGCCCGCTTCCAGAAGACGGGCAATCGGATGTACCGCCAAAGAAGGCGCGAACCCGAGCGCCACATTGGACGTCGGGCACACCTCGAGCGGGATGCGGCGCTCGCGGACCTCTGCCACCAGATCGCGGTCGTCGAGGATGCGGATGCCGTGGCCGATGCGTTCGGCGTGCCCGAGGTCGAGCGCTTCGCGGATGCTGTCCGGACCGCACGCCTCACCGGCATGGTGTACGAGGTGCAGACCGGCATCACGGGCCGCGTCACAGACGGCCGCGAACGGGGCGGCCGGGTAGGACTCGTCGCCGGCCAGGCCGATGCCGATGACGCCGCGATCGGCATACCGCCGGGCCAGGTCGAGCGTGCGCCAGGCTCGCTCGACCGACCGGCGGCGCGAGTGGTCGAGCAGCACGCGGCAGTCGATGTCGTGCTCGTCCTGCCCCTGCGCGAGCCCATCGAGCACGGCGAGCAGCGGCATGTCGAGGTCGCCGAGCCGCTCGCCGTGCGCGGCCGCGGTGAAGCTGACCTCGACGTAGCGGGTGCCGTCGGCGGCTTCGTCGGCACAGAACTCGCGCGCCACCCGGGCGAAGTCCGCCGGCGTCCGCAGGCAGTCCCGCACCAGCTGGTTGTGGTCGAGGAAGGCGGGGAGACCACGGAATCCGTCGACGGGCCGGGCCGGTACGGGTAAGCCGTGCGCGGCGGCGAGCTCGGCCAGGGTGGTCCAGCGGATGGCGCTCTCGAGGTGGACGTGCAGGTGGGCCTTGGGCAGCAACACCCGACCGACCCTAAGCGGCCGGCGGAGTTCGCGCGCGCAGCAGGCCGCCACAACTTCCCCGGAATAGTGGTCTCCCGGGCCCGCTGAGGCCACTACTTCCCCGAAGTAGTGGCATCCGGATCAGCCCGGCAGGCGCCAGAGTTGGATCGAGTCGCCCCGGATCAGGCACGACAGCCGGCGATCTTGCAGCGCGCAGCGGGACGGCATCGGTGACACCGTGCCCAGCGGCTGGAGCTGGCCGGTCCGCAGGTCGATGGTGGCGAGTTGGGCACGCTGGCCGTCCGGGTGCTGGACGAGGGCGTAGCGCGGCGGTTGGACCTGACCGACGAGCAGGTCGTCGCCGACCATCGGTACCGTGCCCCAGCCGGGCAGGTCGACGATGTCGTGGCCGGTCTTCCAGTCGACGATGCGGGCGTGCAGGAAGTCGGAGCGCTGGCGCGCCACCAGTACGCCGGGGCCGGCCTCGTCGAGTTGCACGTCGCGCCGCCACTGGGTTTCGCCGTCGGCCGGGTTGATCACGACGACGTCGCGCCAGGTCGGGATGCAGATCATCGGGCCGCAGCTGACCACCGTCGGGCCGTAGGTCAGGTCGCTGAGCGGGGCCGGTGGGGTGGGCCGGAAGTGCTGGCGCCAGGCCAGGGCCAGGTTCTTCGACCGGTACGCGTTGAGCATCACCCCGTCGTCCACCGGTGAGACGACGATGAGCAGGTCGCCGATCACGCGCACGGCGAGCGGGTTCCGGTCGGCCAGTTCGGGCAGGACCGCGCCGGAGATCGTACGGCCGGTCGTGGCGTCGCGCACCTCGGCGCGGCCGCCCGCGTACCACACCGCGAACCAGGCCTGGTTGGGCTGGTCGGGGACGGCCAGCCGGCCGCTCCGCAGCGAGAACGACCAGCGGATGGCACCCGTGTCGGCAGCCATCCCGGACAGCTCGGTCGGCGTCGACTGGAAGACGCGGCCGCTGGTCGAGGTGCGTACCACCGGGCAGGCGGCATTGGGCTCGTCGACCATGAGCAGATTGGGGGCGGTGCCGGGCTTGGCGGCCAGGACGGCGAGCGGACCGCCGGAGCGGACCCAGCGCTTCTGGCCGGTACGCGGGTCGAGGCTCTCCAGGCTCCAGCCCTTGATCTCCGGCTGGGTGCATGGCCGGTGGCGGATGAACGGGCGCCCGGCGGCCAGGTAGAGCTGGCCGTCGTCCCGATCCAGCGTCTGGGTCCAGCGGACCTGGCCGTCACGCCAGGCGTACGCGGTGATGGTGGGCCCGCCCCGCAGCGCGTAGAAGTTCTCCGAGTCGGCGCTGAACGACAGGGTGCGACCGGGCACCTCGGCCATCGCGGCGACCCCGGCGACGGGCAGCGAACCGACGATGAACAGAGCGACGAAGGCAAGCACCGCGAGCACGGCCGGCCCTCGGCTGGCCGAGGAGGCCGAGGAGGCCGAGGAGGCCGGACCCCACTCCACGATTTCGGCCCAGTCGTCCTCGGCCGGGACACCCAGATCGATGAGCCGCTCAGTCACGTAACAAATGTGCATCAGAATCGTCACGATCGCAGCACGAGAGGCAAAACGAGAGCGCCAACGAGCTCAGCGCCGCAGCATCAGCAGCCAGAGGTCATCGACGTTGGTGAGGCAGGCGAGCCGGTCGACGGACATCTGGCAGCTGTTGATGCGGCCCGCGACGACCGCGAACGGCTCGATTCCGGTCGGCGTCAACCAGGTCAAGACGGTCGAGTCGTCGATGGTCTCGCCGATCAACAGCCGGTCGCCGAGCGGGTCGACGCCGAGAAGCCGCCAGCCGTCGAGCAGCGCGATGCGCCGACCGGTCATCGGATCGTGCACGATCACCCGCGTGAGGCCGAGGTCCGTGAGCCGCACGGCCGCGGTGGTACTGGCCGCGCCGACCGCGTAGTCGGCGAGCAGCCCGCCCGGAACAGCGGTGAACGCGGCCCGGTTGGTACGCCAGCGGCCGACGCCGGTCGCCGGGTCGAGGGCGGTGGTGGCGTCCGCGGTGAGCACGCACACGTACGGCCCGCAGGTGCTCAGCCGGACGCCGTCGTCGCGGTCGCTGCTGGCCGACCGGGGCGCCGCGACCTGCGCCAACCAGCGCCGTACGAGGGTCCGCCGGTCGAAGGCGGTCACCTCCAGGCTGGTTCGCGCGCCGGGTGCCGTCGCCGACCACCGGGCGAGCAACACGAGGTCCTGCGTCGCGGCGAACCAGCGGTCGGCGCGGGTGACGAGCCCGGCGACCGCGGCCGTCCGCCGACCGGTCGCGAAGTCGATGACGCTGAGCCGGTCGGCGGGGTCGACGAGCGCGGCGTAGCCGACCCCGGACGGGGTGCCGTCGAGCGCGATCACCGTGCCCCGCGGGATCGACTGGGTCCAGCGGGCGACGCCGGTACGGCGGTCCAGGCCGGTCCAGGTCAGCGTGCCGGTGAGCGCGCGGCCGGTGCCGAGCATCGCGCTGCACCGGTCGGACCAGCTGCCCGCGGTGACCACCTCGACCGGTTCGCCGTCGGGCAGGTTGAGCGGCGCGCCGCTGCGGTGCCATAACTCGCGCCCGGTGGCGGCTTCGACCGCCGCGGTACTGCCGTCGGCGCCGGTATTGCACGCGTCGGACGAGAACACGACGATGTCGTCGACCGCGTGCACGTCGGTGAAGGACAGGCCCCCGCCGGGCGCGTACTGCCAGAGCTCGTGCCCGTCGACCGCGTCGACGGCGGTCACGCTGGTTTCCCGCAGCGCGCTCTCCATCAGGTACAGCGTCGAGCCGCGCAGCGCGTAGTCGCCGATGCCGAGCTGGATGCGGGCCACCTGGCGCGGGGGCGGGGGAAGCGGTGTGGCCGCGGTCAGCAGCGCGACGACGGCGAGGCTCAGCAGCAGTCCCCAGCCCCGGGCCAGCCCCGGCGCGCGCTCGTCCTCGACCTGCTTCGCGTACGACCCGTCCCGGTCGAGGAAACCGAGGTCGATCGTCACCACCGGGGCGGTCATCGCGGGCCTAGCCGGCCGATGAGCCCGGGATGGGCCAGACCGACAGCCGGGTGGCGCTGCGACAGGCGAGGTAGCTGTCGCTCACGAAGCACTGCGGTCCGACGAACCAGTCTTCGGTGTGGCCGAACACGGTGATCCGCTTGCTGTCGCGGTCGAGCACCCCGATCAGCGCGCCGCCGTTCGGGCTCGGCCGCCAGACCACCACCCGCGAGTCGTCGGCCGCGGCGAGCACGATCCAGTTGGGCAGGTAGCCGGTGATGCGGCCGGTGCCGGCGTCGACGAATGCGCCGTTGCTGTCGTACTCATGGGTGGTGGTGGCCAGCAGGTGCGCGCGATCGAGCTGCTGGAACCCCACGTAGCCGTCCAGCCGCCACAGCTGCCGGCCGGTCGCCCAGTCCACGCCCGAGATGCTGGTGTCCCGGGCCAGGCACAGGATCTCCCCGCAGTCGTGCAGAAAACCATCCCGGATCGCCGGGCGCTGCCAGACCAACCTTCCGGTTTTGAGGTCGTACGCGGTGAGCCGGCCGGCCTTGCCCTGCACCGCGAGGAGCAGGTCCCCGATGAGGTCGAAGCCGGCGATCTGCGCGCCCTCGGACAGCTGCGTTGTCATCTTCAGCGCGCCCGTGTCCAGGTCGTACAGGCGGAGCAAACCGGCGTGGGTCAGCTCGACGAGCAGATGGCCGTCGGTCGAGTCGGGGTCGTCGTCGCCGCCCAGGTAGGCGTCGTCGGCGTCCGGCAGGGTGGTGAACGACCAGATGACGTCGCCGGTGGCCGGGTCGAGGCCGGCGAGGTCGTGGCCGAGGCCGACCGCGCCGGTTCCGGACTTCGGTTGACCCTCTTCGGGCTGCATTTCGATGTTGGGGCGCACATCGACCGCCTGGACGACGACCAGCCGGCCGGTGCTCTGGGCGGCGTCGTAGCCGGAGCGCTGCCAGCGCACGTCGCCGGTGGCCGGGTCGAGGCCGGCGACGGACTCGATGCCGACCGCGGCGCCGACGACGACGCTGTGCTCGTCGGCGAAGAGCAGGGTGGTGGTCTGCGCGAACGGCTTGGACCACAGCTGGCGGCCGTCGGACAGGCGGTAGGCGTCGAGCTGGGCGACCCCCTGGTTGGGCTGGTGCAGCACGAAGATGGCGGCCGGGCTGGCCACCGCCCACTGCACGCCGCTGCCCTCGACGACCAGGCGCGGATCCAGCGAGACCGGCCGCACGGCCGCGGTGAGCAGCGCGAGGGTGGCCAGCCCGACGAGCGCGGCGGCGACCCAGCGGCGGACCGGCCGGGCCGGCGGCGCGGTGTCCGGCGGCTGCCACGGCTCGGAGACGTCGAGCTCGATGAGACTCATGGGGAGCTGCTCACGTCGGGCTTCTCACGTCAGGTCCGTCACGGTGGGATCCGCCAGACGTGCACGTCGGCGCCGGCCCGGCAGGCGAACGCGTCGGCCAACACGAGGCAGTTCGGGTCCGCGTAGAGCTTGGCGACGCGCCCGAACACCGTCGCGTGGCCGGTGTCCGCGTCCAGCGTGCCGAACATCCCGCCCTCGGCACCCTCCCGGCTCATGACGATCAGCCGCGGCCACGCGCTCGCGTCGATCACCTCCCAGCCACCGAGCCGCCGCACCACCGCGCCGGTACGGATGTCGAGGACGACCGCGTCGGCGGCCCGCTCGCCGTACATCTGGTTGCCGCCGGTCACCATGTGCTGGTCGTCGATCGTGGTGACGTTGCCGTCATGCAGGTCGGCTCGCCACAGCACCCGCCCGGTGCGAGGGTCGACGACGGTCGTGCTCACGTCGTCGGTGCTGCACAGCACCGGCCCGCACCACCACAGCGGCATCGGCTGGAATTCGCCGGGGGCCTGCCACAGCCGCCGGCCGGAGGTGAGGTCGAAGACCTTGGCGCCCTCCGGGCCGTACCTGCCGTTCTGGTACACCATCATCAGGTCGCCGAAGGTGTCGAAGCCGCCGACCGCACCGAGGTCGCGAACCTGGGCGGTGCGCACGATCCGGCCGGTCTCCGTGCTGAACACGCGCAACGTTCCGTCGGGGTCGAGCTCGCTCACGCCGTACGAGGTGCTCGGGCCGTCGCCGAGAGCGACATAGGACCGCACGGTGCCGGCCGGGGTGACCAGCGTCCAGTCCACCGCCCCGGTCCGGATGTCCAGTCCGACGAGCGTGTGGCTGCGCGGCTCCTCGTCCTGCTGCTGCTGGTCCTCGAGGCCGGGCACGTACGGGTCGGCGACCACCACGTCCGCGTCGGTGCTCGCGCCGTAGAACGCGGGCGCGTAGTCGGAGCGCCGCCATACCTCGTGGCCGTCGGCGGCATCGACCGCGACGATGACCGACGAGTCATTCGCGCCGGGCTCGGGCGCGTGCAGCAGGAGCATGCCGTGGCCGACGTCGAGCAGGCCGCCGACGCGGTCCATCTGCCGGCTCCACAGCCGGTGGCCGTCGCTGAGCCGGTACGCCTCGACGATCGAGATCTTCACGTCGGGCTGGCGCAGCAGGAAGAGGGTGTGCCCGTCGCCGCGCATGTCGAGCACGCCGCCGCCGTCGACGGTGAAGACGCCGCCGTACGAGGTGGGCCGCTGGCCGGCGCTGAGCCCGGCGAGCAGGACGGCGAGCAGGAGCGCCACCGCGAACGCGCGCTGGCCCGGGCGCCGGGTGCGGGGGGGCTCCGACGGCTCCCACGGCGCGGACAGGTCGAGCTCGATGACGGCGGTTGGCGGCAACACGCCTCCTCTCACCGTTCCAATGTCGCACGGATCACGGTGAGTCCGAACATGTCGTTCAGTGGTTCGGTGCCGCGGTGCTTCAGTGGCGCGGGGAGGTGACGCTCAAGATCGGCACCGGCGGCTCGAGGCGGCTGACCCACTCGGTGACCTGGCGGGCCACGTCCTGGGCGGTGAGCCCGACGTCGCCGAGGATCTCCGCCCGGGTGCCGTGCGGATGCCAGGCCTGCGGCACGCCGAGGTCGCGCAGCGGCACCCAGACGTCCGCGTCGCGCAGCGCCTTGGCCACCGCGTCGCCGACGCCGCCGGTGCGCACGCCGTCCTCGACCGTCACCACGAGCCGGTGCTCGCGGGCGAGCGCGACCACCTCGACCGGGACCGGGCGGACCCAGCGCGGGTCGACCACGGTCACCCCGAACCCCTGCTCGTCGAGGCGGGCGGCCACGTCGACCGCGAGGTGGGCGAACGCGCCGACGCTGACCAGCAGGACGTCGCGGCTGTCGCCCTCGGCGAGCACGTCGACGCCGCCGATGCCGTCGAGGCCACCCTCGGCCCCGCCGACCCGGCGCAGCGCCGGCAGGTCGGCCGGCACCGAGCCGGTCGGGAAGCGCACGATCGTCGGTCCGTCCTCGATGGAGACCGCCTCACGCAGTTCCTGCCGGAGCGTCTCGGCGTCGCGCGGGGCGGCGATGCGGATGCCGGGCACGACCCCGAACACCGACATGTCCCAGATCCCGTAGTGGCTGGGTCCGTCGGGGCCGGTGACCCCGGCCCGGTCGAGGACGAAGGTGACCGGCAGCTTGTGCATGGCCACGTCGAGCAGCACCTGGTCGAACGCCCGGTTGAGGAACGTCGCGTAGACCGCGACCACCGGGTGCAGGCCGCCGATGGCCAGGCCGGCCGCGGAGGTGACCGCGTGCTGCTCGGCGATGCCGACGTCATATGCCCGGTCCGGGTACTTGGCGGCGAGCTTGGCGATGCCGGTCGGCTCGGCCATCGCCGCGGTGATGCCGACCACGTCGGCGCGCTCGTCGGCGATCGCCACCAGTTCCTCGGCGAAGACGCCGGTCCACTTCACCGAGGCCGGGGCGAGGAGCTTGCCGGTCTCCGGGTCGAAGGCGCTGCCCGGGCTGTGCAGGCAGTCCGCGGCGTCCTCTTCGGCCGGGCGGTAGCCGAAGCCCTTGCGGGTCACCGCGTGGACGATCACCGAGCCGCCGAACGCCTTGGCCCGGCCCAGCGCCGACTCGATCGCGTCCAAGTCGTGCCCGTCGACCGGCCCCACGTACTTGAGGCCGAGATCCTCGAACAGAGCCTGCGGGGCGACCGCGTCCTTGAGGCCCTTCTTCATCGCGTGGAGGACCTCGTAGAGCGGCGGCCCGACCAGCGGCGTGCGCCCCAGCGCGTCCTTGACCAGGTCGAGGACCTTCTCATAGGTCGGGTTCAGCCGCAGCCGGGACAGGTGCTCGGCCAGGCCGCCGATGGTCGGCGAGTATGACCGGCCGTTGTCGTTGACCACGATCACGAGCGGGTTCTTCGCGGCGGCGATGTTGTTGAGTGCCTCCCAGCACATGCCGCCGGTGAGCGCACCGTCGCCGACCACGGCCACCACGTGGCGCTGCTCGCCGCGCAGCGCGTAGGCCTTGGCCAGGCCGTCGGCATAGGACAGGGCGGTCGAGGCGTGCGAGTTCTCGATGAGGTCGTGCTCGCTCTCGGCCCGGCTCGGGTAGCCGGTGAGGCCGCCGCGGCGGCGCAGCAGGTCGAAGCCGTCCTGCCGGCCGGTCACGATCTTGTGCACGTAGGCCTGGTGGCCGGTGTCGAAGAGGATCCGGTCCTTCGGCGAGTCGAAGACCCGGTGCAGGGCCAGCGTCAACTCCACGACCCCGAGGTTGGGGCCGAGGTGCCCGCCGGTACGGGAGACCTTCGCGACCAGGAAGTCGCGGATCTCGGCGGCGAGCATGTCGAGTTGCTCACGGGACAGGTCCCTAAGGTCGGCAGGACTACCGATCGTGTTGAGCTGCGGACGGTCAGTAGCCGACGGCTCGAGAGCACTCATAGCGGGCCAGTTTAGTGGCGCAGTCTGCGCCTGTACGTCGGCGATCTGGATCGTTCACAATCGCTTCACAGGTCCTTCGCGGCGATCAGCGGGTGGCCGCGTACGACATGGCGACCGCGTCGACGAATTTCTCCGCGTCTTTGTCCTGGACGAAGGCGGCCAGGGCGGTGTCGATGCCGGTGTTCCAGGTGGCGTTGGCGACAACGCCGTGCGTCAGCGATCCGACGACGGTCGTGCTGCTGCTCTGCCAGTCGGCCAGCGCGGTCGCCAGGTAGCCGGTGTACTTCGACTTGTCGATGTCGGTCCGCGCCGGCACCGAGCCCTTCTGCGGGTTGAAGGCGTCCTGCCCGTCCACCGAGCCGCACTCGATCAGCCATTTCTCGGCGGCCTCACGGTGCGGTGCGCCCCTGGTCAGAGTGAACGAGTCGGACAGGAAGTCGTAGATGCCGGTCGAACCGGGCGACGGGGCGACCTCGTAGTCGGTCTTGTACATCAGCTTCTTGCTGCGCCCCAGGTACGCGTCGGCCCAGTCGCCCATGACGTTGTAGGCGGCGGTGCCGGCCATCACCTTGTCGAGGGCGGGCTGCCAGTCCCCGGCGGCCGACGCGAGGTCGGACACGTCGAGGACCCGGCCGAAGACGCCGACCGCGGTGAGCACGTCGGTGCCCTTCCAGTCGGTCTTGCCGCTCCACAGCCCGTTGTACTTGTCCGGGCCGAGCTCTCCGAGCAGCACGGTTTCCAGCAGGTGCTTCTGGGTCCAGGCCGGGCCGATGGCCAGCGGGGTGATGTGCTTGGCCTTGAGCCGGGCCGCCTGGCTGAGGAACTCGGTCCAGGTCCGCGGCGGCGCGGCGATCCCGGCCCCGGCCAGCACCTTCGGGCTGAACCAGACGAGGTTGGCCCGGTGGATGTTCACCGGCACCGAGTAGATCTTGCCGTCGAGGGTGATGGCATCGAGCAGGCCCTTGGGCAGCTTGTCCTTCCAGCCCTGCTCCTCGTAGAGGAACGTCAGGTCCGCCACCTTGCCGGCCTTGATGTCGCCCTGCAGTTCGAGCCCGGCGTGGGCCTGGTACGAGTCCGGCGGGTCGTTGTTCTTCAGCCGGTCGGCCAGGACGGTTTTGGCGTTGGTACCGGATCCGCCGGCGACCGCCGCGTTGTTGAAGTCGACGCCCGGGTCCTTCTTCTTGAAGTCGGCGACCATGGCGTCCAGGCCCTCTTTCTCGCCCGGCCCGGCCCACCAGGAGAAGACCTCCACCTGGTTGTCGCCGCCGGCCTCGCCGTTGCTGCCGACCCCGGTCGAGCAGGCGGAGGCCCCGGCGCTGACGGCACTGGCGGCACTGGCCAGGCCCAACGCGAACAAACTTCGGCGGCGCACGTTCTCAGTCCAGCACACCATCGTGGCAATCCGGTGTAAAACCGGTCAAGCTGGCAAGAACTGTCCGATCGCCTCGAGGTGTTGCGTATTGGGGAACGCGTCGAAGGCGCGCAGCGTCGCCAGCCGGTACCCGAGTTCGCCGAACGTCCGGGTGTCCCGGGCGAACGCGGCCGGGTCGCACGCGACGTAGGCGACCGCCCGCGGCCCGCGCCGCACGATCGCGGCGACCACGTCGCGGCCGGCTCCGGCCCGCGGCGGATCGAGCACCACGATGTCGACCGCCCGCCAGCCCGGGTTGGCGAGCGTCCGACCCACGTCGCCGGCGACGAACCGGACGTCGCCGAGGTCGCGCAGCGCCCGCCGGCCGGCCGCCACGGCCCGCCGATCGGCCTCCACCACGGTCACCGGCCCGCAGTGCGGCGCGAGCGCGGCGGCGAACAGGCCGGCCCCGCCGAAGAGGTCCCACGCCCGCTCGCCCGCCTGCGGCTGGAGCATCTCGAGCACCACCGACGCGAAGCGGTCGGCGGCCGCCGGGTGCACCTGCCAGAACCCGGTGGCATCCAGGCTCCACGTGCGGCCGAGTGCCTTTTCCCGTACCCGGGGAGCACCGGCGACGAGCGACCAGCGCCGGTCCACTCGCGACTGTCGCGTGAGGACGGTCACGTCACCGCCGGAGGACGCGACCGCCTCGACCGAACCGCCGGCCGGCCAGTCGTGGTGGTCGGCGGACGGCAGGTCGCGCAGTTCCGGGTGGGCGATCAGGCACCGGTCGACCGGGACGACGTCGTGCGAGCGGTGCTTGTGGAAGCCGAGCCGCCCGTGCGCGTCGACCGCGTACTGCACCCGGGTCCGCCAGCCCAGCATGTCGCTGGACAGCGGCTCGACCGGTACCGCCGGCAAATCCAGGCCGCCGAGGCGCTTGAGCTGATCGGCCAGGACGGCGGCCTTGAGATGTCGCTGGGCGACCGGGGCGACGTGCTGGAAGTCGCAGCCGCCGCAGGCGTCCGGCCGGGCGAACGGGCAGGGCGGCTCGACCCGGTCGGGCGACGCCTCGAGCACGGTGACCGCGTCGGCGCGCAGGTAGTCGCGGCGCTCCTCGGTGACGCGGGCGAGGACCCGCTCGCCGGGCAGCGCATGGCGCACGAAGACGACGCGGCCGTCGAGGCGCGACACGCAGTGCCCGCCGTGCACGACCGGCCCGACGTCGAGCTCGAGCATCGGGTCAGTCGCCGCCGGTGTTCGCGCGGGGACCACGCTGCGGGCCGCGGGCGAGAGTCGCGTCGAAGCGGTCCATGTCCTTGTCGGTGCTGGAGCTCAGCTGCCATGGCACGCTGGTGACCATGACGCCCGGCTCGAAGAGCAGCCGGCCCTTGAGCCGCAGGGCGCTCTGGTTGTGCAGCAGATGCTCCCACCACTTGCCGACCACGTACTCCGGGATGAACACCGTCACCACGTCGCGCGGCGCGTCGCGCCGCCGCGACTTGACGAAGTCGATGATCGGCCGGGTGATCTCCCGGTACGGCGAGTCGACGACGGTCAGCGGCACCGGGATGCCCCGCCGCTCCCACTCCGCCTGCAGGTTGCGGGTGTCGTTCTCGTCGACGTTGACGGTGACCGCGGTGAGCGTGTCCGGCCGGGTCGCCATTGCGTAGGCCACCGCCCGCATCGTCGGCATGTGCACCTTGCTGACCAGGACCACCGCGTGGTTCCGGGCCGGCAGCACCGGCCGGTCCTCGGCCGGAGCCAGCTCGACGGCCACCCGGTCGTAGTGCCGCCTGATGCCCAGCATGATGAAGAAGATGACCACCATGGCGATGATCGCGATGTACGCCCCGAGCAGGAACTTCGTGATCAGCACGACGACCAGCACCGCGCCGGTCATGGTCAGGCCGATCATGTTGATCGTCCGCGAGCGGACCATCCGGTGTCGCACGGCCGGGTCGCGCTCGGTTTTCAGCAACCGGTTCCAGTGCCGCATCATGCCGGTCTGCGACACCGTGAAGGAGACGAACACACCGACGATGTACAGCTGGATGAGCCGGGTCACCTCGGCCTTGAAGCCGATGACGAGCACCATCGCGAAGAGAGCCAGCAGGATGATGCCGTTGGAGAAGGCCAGCCGGTCGCCGCGGGTGTGCAACTGGCGCGGCAGGTAGCGGTCCTGCGCGAGGATCGAGCCGAGCACCGGGAAGCCGTTGAAGGCGGTGTTGGCGGCCAGCAAGAGGATCAGCGCGGTGACCACGGCCACCACGTACAACAGGATGGAGCCGCTGCCGAAGACGGTCTCGCCGAGTTGGGTGGTGACCGTCTTCTGCACGTAGTCGACCGGCCCCTCGACGATCTGGCTGGGCCGCTCGACGAACTGCACGTGGGTCAGCCGGGCGAGCACCACGATGCCGATCAGCATGCTGATCGAGAGGACACCGAGCAGCAGCAGCGTGGTGGCGGCGTTCTTGCTCTTCGGCGGCTTGAACGCGGGCACGCCGTTGGAGATGGCCTCGACTCCGGTCAGCGCGGCACAGCCGGACGAGAACGTCCGCAGCAGCAGGAAGCCCATGGCCAACTGCGACATGTCGCCGGTGTGCTCGGCCGCTGATGACCAGATCCGCGCTCGGCGCCCGCAGGTCCTCGCCGAGCACGAAGATGCGGATCAAGCCGGTCAGCACCATGCCGAGAATAATGATCATGAAGCCGTACGTCGGGATCGCGAACGCCGCCCCGGACTCGCGGACGCCGCGCAGGTTCATCGAGGCGAGCACGACGATCGCGATGACCGCGATGGCGACCTTGTGATCCGCTACCCACGGCACCACCGAGCCGAGGTTCGCCACGCCGGAGGCCGTCGACACGGCCACCGTCAGCACGTAGTCGACGAGCAGCGCGCTGGCCACCGCCACCCCGAAACGCGGCCCCAGGTTGACCGAGGCCACCTCGTAGTCACCGCCGCCGGACGGGTAGGCGTGCACGTTCTGCCGGTAGCTGGCCACCACGGTCAGCATGACCACCGCGACGGCGAGCGCGATCCACGGAGCGAACGCGAGCCAGGTAGCACCGGCCACCGACAGGGTCAGCAGGATCTCGTCCGGTGCGTAAGCGACCGAGGAGAGCGCGTCGGAGGCGAAGACGGGCAGGGCGATCCGCTTGGGCAGCAGCGTGTGCTGCAACCGGTCGGACCGGAACGGCCGGCCGACGAGCAGCCGCTTGAGCAGGGAGGTGGGACTGGCCACGACTGGTAAGCGTACGGGCGGGGGCCGTTCGACGCCTGCAGGGTCCGGCCCGCGCTTTCACCTGGCTCATGCCATGCTCATTCTCGTCCTGTAGGCGCTTGTCCGGTTCGGAGGCCGACGCCAGTGCACGTGGTGATCATGGGTTGCGGCCGGGTCGGCTCAACCCTCGCGCACAGCCTCGAGCACCGCGGGCACTCGGTGGCCGTGATCGACGTCAACGCCGACGCGTTCCGCCGCCTCGGCGCCGAGTTCACCGGCCTCACGGTCACCGGCATCGGCTTCGACCGCGACGTGCTCGTGGACGCCGGCATCGAGCGGGCCGACGCCTTCGCCGCGGTCTCCAGCGGCGACAACTCCAACATCATCTCGGCCCGGCTGGCGCGGGAGACGTTCGGGTGTCCAACGGGTCGTCGCCCGCATCTACGACGCGAAGCGCGCCGAGGTCTACGAGCGGCTCGGCATCCCGACCGTGGCGACCGTGCGCTGGACCGCCGACCGGATGCTGCGCCACCTCGTCCCGGAGGGCACGGTCGAGGTCTGGCGCGACCCGACCAGTCGACGGTCTCCATCGTCGAGGTGCCGCTGCACCGCGGACTGGATCGGCCGCCCGGTCAGGCCGCTGGAGGAGCGCCACCGGCGCCCGGGTGGCCTACCTGATGCGCTTCGGCATCGGCCACGCTGCCCACCCCGTCGACCGTGCTGCAGGACGGCGACCAGGTCTTCATGCTGGTCACCGACGACATGGTCGGCCGGTGCTACGAAGATCACCGGTACGGCGCCCGAAGGAGGGCACTGACCATGCGGATCGCCATCGCCGGGGCCGGCAACGTCGGCCGGTCGATCGCCCAGGAGCTGATCGACAACGGCCACCAGGTCATGCTCATCGAGCGCCAGCCGCGGCAGCTGCGCCCGGAGCGGGTCCCGGAGGCCGAGTGGGTGCTCGCCGACGCCTGCGAGCTGGCCAGCCTCGCAGGAGGCCGACGTGGCCGGCTGCGACGTGGTGGTCGCGGCCACCGGCGACGACAAGGTCAACCTGGTGGTGTCGCTGCTGGCCAAGACCGAGTTCGCGGTCGCCCGGGTGGTCGCCCGGGTCAACCGCGCCGAGAACGAGTGGCTGTTCACCGAGCAGTGGGGCGTCGACGTGGCGGTCAGCAAGCCGCGCCTGATGGCCGCCCTGGTCGAGGAGGCGGTCACGGTCGGCGACCTGGTCCGGCTGATGACCTTCCGGCAGGGCGAGGCCAACCTCGTGGAGATCACGCTGCCGCCGACCGCGCCCTACGTCGGGCGAGCCGGTCCGCGACGTGCCGCTGCCGCGCGACTCGGCGCTGGTGGCGATCCTGCGCGGCAAGCGGGTGCTGGTGCCGACCCCGGACGACCCGCTGGAGGCCGGCGACGAGCTGATCTTCGTGTGCACCGCGGAGGTCGAGGACACGGTCCGCGCGGTCATCCTGGGCGCGGACAGCGTCGAGAAGACCCGCGGCACGGCCGCTGCAGGGCTGCCCTGAGGCCTGGCCGGCCTGCTCCGTGGGCGCCGCGGTCACCCGGCGGACGCGCCCACACGGTGAAGGCGAACGCGGCAGGCGTAGATGCGGCCAGCGATCAGGATCCGGACGATGCCGAGCGCGGTCGGGCCGGTCCGCGCAGGTCGTCTAGAGGCCAGGTCCTGGACGCCCGGCCCGGACGAAGTAGCGAGCCGCCCAGACCAGGGTCAGCCAGCTGGAAGGTGCGGACCAGCCGGGGGTTGTCGCGCCAGTCGGTGCTCGCCGCCGTCGGCCATGACGCGCCCAGACCCAGCCGACCAGCGGCCGGCGGACCAGCGACCGAGCGACCACGGCGACCGCGTACCTGGCCAGCTGAGCAGGATGCCGGGCAGGTAGAAGTCCTTCGGGCGTCGCCGGTGCGCCAGGCCAGGAACGCGCCGATCGCGATGCCGAACAGGCCGTTGACCGCGTGCCGGACCGGCTGCTTGCGGGCCAGCCGGTAGACGCCGATCGAGCAGCGGCGACCACCGAGCCGCGATCGCCCAGTACAGCGCGGTGCGCTGTGGCCAGCCAGCCGGTGTCGCCGAGCAGACGTTGAGCGATCACGAAGAGCGAGCACCGGGATGCTCGACTCGATCAGGCCCGCGGACACCGCCGAGCTGCTCGGCGATCTGCTCGCTATGAGGGAAGGGCTCGTCGTCGCTCCTCGGGCGACGTCGCGGTCGCTCGTCGACCTCCTCGGCGACCTCGGTCCTCGACCTCGTCCGCGGTCGCGTGCCGGCGTGACGCGGCTCGCATGCCGGGTGTCACCGGGGCGCCTCCAGCTCGTAGTACGGGTTGTAGATGACCTTGCGGTCGTCGCGGATCGGCGATCCGGCCACGCGCGGTGAGCTGCCGGCCGGGCTCGATGCCGGCGATGTGCCGGCGGCCCAGGAAGACCAGCGTGACCACGTCGCTGCCGTCGTAGAGGTCGGCCTCCAGCGTCGGCAGGTTGGTGCGGGGAGTGTAGACCACCGTCCGCAGCCGGCCGGACACCGACGACGACCTGGCCGCGGCTGCACTCGGCCGGCCGGCATGCGCGCCGGACTTGGCGCTCTCGCGCTGCAGCTCCTCGGCGTCCAGCTCCGCCTCGGTGGCGGTCAGCCGGTCGCAGGAACCGGCGGAACCGCGAGGGCCGTGTGTCGCTCGTCCGTCGCCATGACCTGTCGTCATCCTCCTCGGCCGACACAGCCCTTCTTTCGAAGGTACAGCCGGACGGCCGTGTCCGGCGCTCCCGGCGACGAGGTCGCGGCGACGGCTCGTCGGCGCGCTGGCCGGGGTTACGGCCGTTCGGCCCGGTCGGCCCGCCGGTCTGGCCGGATGCTGCGCCGCTGCCGGCGGCGGCCTGCCTCGGCCTGCCGCTCGGCGGCCTGCTGCTCGGCCATCTCCTTGGGCAGCCGCAGCGGCAGCGGCTCGCGGACCGGCTCGGCCTCGTCGCCGCGGTCGACCACCAGGCCCTCCAGGCACTCGACGAGCGCGCCGGCGGCGACCGGGTCGGTCGCGGCCGGGCCCTGGTAGACCGCCCGGACCATCCAGCGCGGCCCGTCCACGCCGACGAACCGCACGTCGGTCAGGCCCTCGGGCGTGCGCACCCGGGCGCGCAGCTCGGTGCCGTACGTCGCCGTCGACCTCCTCGGCCGCGACGCCGTCGCTGAACAGCTGCTTGCGGATCTCCTCGCGCACCTCGTCCCAGATGCCCTCGCTGCGCGGCGCCGCGAACACGCCGAGCTGCAGCGCGCTCTCCCCGTCGACCAGCACGACCTGCTGGACGACGCCGTCGGGGTTGGCCTGCACCCGCACCTCGACGCCCTCGACCGCGGGCATCTGCAGGCTGCCCAGGTCGAGCCGCTGCGCACGCCGGCGCGGTGCCTCGGTGACGTCGTACGGGCCGCTGGCGTCGGTCGCGCCGTTCGGCCCTCGTCCCGGTCGGGCACGCGTCGACTGCGCTCAGCGCCGGTCGAGCGGCGCGTGCCGTCACCGGCGTGCGCGTCGCCTTGCCGGCCGCACCGCGCTTCCGGCGCGCCACCCTGCCCCGCTTCCGGGAGAACATCACTGCTGCCTCCTGTGCACTGCGCCGACGAGCCCGGCGTGCCCGCCGGTCGAGCCGTGGCCGCCGGCGCCCCGGGCGGTGTCGGGAAGTTCGTCGACGACGGTGGAAGTCTGCACGCTCCACCCGCTGGACGACAAGCTGGGCGATCCGGTCACCACGGGAGATCTTCGCGGTGCTCACCCGATCGTGGTTGACCAGGTTGACCAGGATCTCGCCGCGGTAGCCGGCGTCGACCGTACCGGGCGCGTTGAGCACCGTCACGCCCAGCCGGGCGGCCAGGCCGGAGCGCGGGTGCACCAGGCCGACGTAGCCGTCCGGCAGCGCGATCGGCGACGCCGGTGCGCACCAGCCGCGCGCTCGCCCGGCGCCAGCTCGACGTCCTCGGCCGCGACCAGGTCGGCGCCGGCGTCGCCCGGGTGGGCGTAGGCCGGCAGCGGCAGGTCGGGGTCGAGCTGGCGCACCGGGCACGTCGGTCACGGTGACGCTGTCCGTCATCGTGCGTCGGGGCGGCACTCCATCCTGCCATCCTGCCGTGCTCGCCGACGGAGGCGCGCCGTACCCTCGCAGCGTGACCCGCACCGACGCACCCACGCCGCTACACCGAACGGCTGACGGTCGCCTGGTGGCTCTGGCTTGCCGGCGATCGCTGTCGGCGGGACTGCTCGGCGATCGAGGTCTGCTTGATCGGCTCCGGCGCCTGCGCACCTGGGTGCCGTTCGTGGTGCTGCTGCCGTTCGACCGCGGTGCTGCTGTGTCGTGGCTCGGCCGCATCCGGGTCGCCGTGACGGACGACGAGTTGCTGGTCGACGACGCCCGGCTGCCGCTGCGCGTTCGATCGCCGATGCGACAGTCGCTGGACGCCGCCGGCAAGCGCGAGCTGCTCGGCCCGTGGCGCGCAGCCGCTCGCGTTCGTCGTCCAGCGGCCGTGGATCGCGCGGCGCCGTGCAGGTGCTCCTGGACGACCCGGCCGACCCGACGCCGTACTGGGTGGTCAGCACCCGGCACCCGGTCGAGCTGGCGACCGCCCTGCTGGCGAGCGGCGAGCGTCAGCGGCCTCGATGATCTCGCGGTGACCGCGTTCTGCTGCAGGTCCTTGCTGCACCGTGCTCGCCCAGGGCCCGGGTGGCCCGCCGGTTGAGGTAGCTGGCCACCGCCGCGCCGGTGAGCATCGGGCCGAGCGTGGTCAGGTTGCGGCCGAACCGGCGCAGCAGCGCGCTCGCGCAGCTCCTTGCGGGCGGCCGTGCCGAGCACGGCGGCGACGCCCGACGCCGGGCATCAGCGGGTTGACGCCGCGCTGCTGCGACCACGCCTGCATCAGCGCGACCGCGCGCTGGCGGCCGGCGCCGGGGATCGGCCGGCCGTAGACCTCGTGCAGCTCGCCGATCGAGCTTGATCTCGATCGCGACCACGGCCACGGTCTCGGCGGCCAGCAGCACCGGCGCGGTCAGCAGGGTGGGCGTGGCGACCCACTCGACGCGAGGCGACGCCGCCGCCGGCCGCGCCGATCCCGGCGGTGGTCACCGGGCGGCGTTGCGGATCAGCCGCTCGGCCAGCTCGTCGTCGTCCAGGCCGGCGAAGTGGCGGCGCAGCGTCTCGAGGTCGCGGACCGGCACGTGCGGGGCGATGTCGGTGACCGCGTCGGCCATCCAGCGCAGCGCGGCCTTCGGGCTGGAACAGCTGGCCGAGCCCGCGGCGCGGATCTCGCCGACCAGTCGGCCGAGCAGCTGCGGCGCTGGCCGGGCTCGAGGTCGTCGGCGGTCAGCTGCGCGCGACGGTCGTGCCGAGCTCGGTCGCAGCCGGCGTCGACCGGTCGGCTCGGCAGAGTCGTGCTCGTCTGGTTCGGACGGCGCCGGTCGTCCGGCGTCGGCTCGTCGCGTCCGGTCGGCTGGCTCCGGCTATGCCCTGCGTCGGCGTCATTCGCCAGTCGAGCCGGTCCTGCCCGCCGAGTCGGTCACGGCGGCGTCCGTGTCGGACCGACCGCCGGTGCGCTGCGCGCGATCGCCGGTCAGGCGCACTCGCGGCAGATCAGCTCGCCGTTCCGCTCCGCCGCCAGCTGGCTGCGGTGGTGCACCAGGAAACAGCGGGAGCAGCGGAACTCGTCGGCCTGCATCGGCAGGACCTTGACGGTCAGCTCCTCGTCGGCCAGGTCGGCGCCGGGCAGCTCGAAGCTCTCCGCCACCTCGGCCTCGTCGACGTCGACGGTCGCCCGACTGTGCAGTCGGTCGCGACGGGCCTTGAGCTCCTCGAGGCTGTCCTCGCCGAGGTCGACCTCGTCGCGACGCGGGGCGTCGTAGTCGGTGGCCATCGGTTTCACACTCCCGTATTCGTATTGTCGCCCGGTGTAACGCGGGACTGTCGGTGTTGTCGTTCCCCAGCGGTGTCCACTTACTGACGCCGTCTCTGCCACGGTGCACCCTTCCCGCGGAAACGGTCCCGGCGAGCGCGGTACCTTACCGCCCTCCGTGCGAGGTTGTACGCCCACGCGCGGCAAGTTGTTCCCGATGTGACTCAGGCGACACAAAGGTAGGTGGCAATGGTCACCGATCCTCGTCGCCGCGCCGACGTCGCCCAGAACTGTTCGGCCCTTCGGGTGACCCGCGCCGCGGCGATGAGACGATACCGCCGCCGGCACGCCGTGTGGGCACTCGGCGGGAACTTCCGCGGTGTCGGCGGGGAGCGGCAGCAAGTTTGCCGGTCAGGCGCTAACCTCGGCGGCAGCCAGCGCGTCTGAACAAGGGACGTCGGTCGAGAAACACACACTGCGGCACCGGGAGCCGAAGGATGAGCTTTGCACGCGTGCGAGCGCTCGCCGTGGTCGGGGTGCTCGTGGTGGCCGCGATCGTCTTCGTGACCGTCGCCCTGGTCAAGGACCGGCAGTCCGGCACGGCCGAGGCCACAGGGCTGCCCGACAGACGCGGTGATGGCCAACATGACGCTGCCCGACGAGCAGGACGTCAAGGTCAACGTCTACAACGCGACCGACAAGCCCGGCCTCGCCAGCGAAATCGACCAACGAGTTCACCAACCGCAAGTTCAAGGTGCTCAAGTCCGGCAACGACCCGGCCAAGAAGCCGGTGACCAAGGTCGCCGCGCTGCGCTACGGGCCGAAGGCCGTCGGCGCCGCCTGGCTGCTGCGGGCGTACTTCCTCAACCAGGCCGATCCGCAGTTCGACACCAAGCGGACCGATGACGTGGTCGACGTGGTGATCGGCACGGCGTTCAAGCAGCTGGCCACCACGACCGAGGTCAACCAGGCGCTGGCCCAGCTGGGCGACCCGGTGCTGCCCCCGGGCACGTGCTCGGCCTGACCGCGGCCGCCTACGGCTCTCCGGCCGCGTCGAGTTCGACCAGCCGCGTCGTGCAGAAGCTCGTGCAGCGCGGGCGGGGCGGCGACCACCAGGTCCGGCCCGGGCGGCGCGCCGGCGAGGCCGGTGACCAGCAGGCCGGCCTCCGCGGGCGATCAGGCCGCCGGCCGCGTGGTCCCACGCGTTGAGGCCCTTCTCGTAGTACGCGTCCAGCCGCCCCTCGGCGGCCAGGCAGAGGTCGAGCGCCGCCGACGCCGAACCGCCGGATGTCGCGGATCTGCGTGATCAGGCCGGCCACCACCGGCCGCCTGGTGCGCCCGCCGGGCCGCGTCGTAGCCGAAGCCGGTGCCGACCAGGGCCTGGCCGAGCCGGGTCTCGTGGGAGCCGCTCAGCCGGTGCTCCCCCGCGCAGGCGCCGCCGCCCAGGGTCGCGGTCCACTCCTCGCCGGTCGCGGCGTTGCGCACCACGCCGGCGACGACCTCACCGTCGCACCTCGGCCGCCAGCGATACGGCGTACTGCGGCAGGCCGTACAGGTAGTTCACGGTGCCGTCGATCGGGTCGAGGATCCACCGCACGCTCCGATCGCGGCGTCGTCCTCGCCGTACTCCTCGCCGAGCACCTGATCGGCCGGCCGGGCGGCGGCGAGCGCGGCACGCACCTGCCGCTCGACGGCCTGGTCGGCGGCGGTGACAACGTCGGTATCGGTCGTCTTGGTGGACACGCCGGAGACGCCGCGCGACACGCATCTCGCGGGCGAGGTCGGCGGCCGCGCGGACCACCGACAGGGCCAGGGCGAGAAGGTCGGCGGGCGTCCGGCGGCACGGTATCGTGTCAGGCGTTCCATGGTCCGTCATCCTTTCAACGCGCCGTCCACCTTCCTCCGGCGGGGATCGCTTCTTGTTCGCTCGAACGCCGCGCCGACCGGGCAAGACAGGATGATCGGGGCCAGAGGGCGTTACAATTCACGCCTGCCCGCCCGTCACGGATCCGCCCCGGTTGTCACGGCGCACGGGTTGCACCCAAACACACCGGCCACTCAGCACGGCCGCGCCGTGCGCGAGACCGGCCACACGGCCGCGCTCGCTCATCGCACCGGAAGGTCGTTCGTGACAGAAGCCCGCCAGACCGGCGCCGACGTTCGCTCTCTCACCGACACGCTCATCGCCCGTGCCGCCGCCAACGGCGGTCAGCTCACGTCGGCCGAGGTCGCGCAGACCGTCGAGTCCGCCGAGGTGACCCCGGCTCAGGCCAAGAAGCTGCTGCGCAGCCTCGCCGAGGCGGGCGTGACCGTCGTGGTCGACGGCTCGGCCAACAGCCGACGCCGGGTCGCCGCCGCCCGCGCCGCGACGCCGGCGTCCAAGGCCACCACCGCCAAGGCCGCGCCGGCGCGCGCCAAGACGGCCGTCACCGTCGCCCCGCCGGGAAGGGCATCCGACCGTCGCCCCGAGGACGGGGCATTCACCCAGCCACTGACGGCCGTCGAGTCCGATGAAGACACGACGGCGGCGAAGAAGGTCCCCGTGAAAAAGGCGCAGCCGAAAGCGCCGCCGTAGCGGCGCCACCGAAGGCACCCACCAAGGCCCCCCTGAAGGCGGCGAAGGCCGCGAAGGAGGCCGTCGTCGAAGCCGTCACGCCGGATCCGGCCGACGGCGCCCCGAAGGCTCCGGCCAAGAAGGCCGCCAAGAAGGCGACCAAGGCCGCCGCGCCGGCGGCCCGACGGTGCGGTCGCCGCCGCCGGCCAAGCCCGGCGAGGAGCCCGACGAGGCGGAACTGATCCGACGAGGCGCTCGCCGCCGAGATCGAGGACGTCGTCGTCGAGGAGCCGGCCGAGCTGGTCCAGGCGGCCGAGGCCGACGCGGAGGCCGACGCGACCGACGAGCGACTTCGAGTGGGACGACGAGGAGTCCGAGGCGCTCAAGCAGGCCCGGCGCGACGCCGAGCTGACCGCCTCCGCCGACTCGGTCCGGGCCTACCTCAAGCAGATCGGCAAGGTTCCGCTGCTCAACGCCGAGCAGGAGGTCGAGCTGGCCAAGCGGATCGAGGCCGGGCTCTACGCCGCCGAGCGGCTGCGCGCCGCCGACGAGGCCGGCGAGCCGATGGCGATGCCGATGAGCCGCGACCTGATGTGGATCTCGCCGGGACGGCGAGCGGGCCAAGAACCACCTGCTGGAGGCCAACCTGCGGCTGGTGGTCTCGCTGGCCAAGCGCTACACCGGGCGCGGCATGGCCTTCCTCGACCTGATCCAGGAAGGCAACCTCGGCCTCATCCGCGCGGTCGAGAAGTTCGACTACACCAAGGGCTACAAGTTCTCCACCTACGCCACCTGGTGGATCCGGCAGGCCATCACCCGCGCCATGGCCGACCAGGCCCGCACCATCCGCATCCCGGTGCACATGGTCGAGGTGATCAACAAGCTCGGCCGCATCCAGCGCGAGCTGCTCCAGGACCTGGGCCGCGAGCCCACCCCGGAGGAGCTGGCCAAGGAGATGGACATCACCCCGGAGAAGGTGCTGGAGATCCAGCAGTACGCGCGGGAGCCCATCTCGCTCGACCAGACCATCGGCGACGAGGGCGACAGCCAGCTCGGCGACTTCATCGAGGACTCCGAGGCGGTCGTCGCGGTCGACGCGGTCTCGTTCTCGCTGCTGCAGGACCAGCTCCAGCAGGTGCTGCAGACGCTGTCCGAGCGCGAGGCGGGCGTGGTGCGGCTGCGGTTCGGCCTCACCGACGGCCAGCCGCGCACGCTCGACGAGATCGGCCAGGTCTACGGGGTCACCCGCGAGCGGATCCGGCAGATCGAGTCCAAGACGATGTCGAAGCTGCGGCACCCGTCGCGGTCGCAGGTCCTGCGGGACTACCTGGACTAAGCCGAGAGCTGAACCGGCACCTGTCGCCCTGCGCCACGCACGGGTGCGTGTCAGGCTGTGCTGGTGTGGTTCCGATCACCGTGGGCATAACCCGTGCTGTTACACGGCAAGGCTAGGCTGAGATCTGCAGGGCAGCGAAATGTGACGTCGGTCCCGTGACTCGAATCGGGAACGACGCCAGGCACGGAGATGTTGCACGCTACATGGAACGACGCAAGGAAAGCGTTCGTCGGTGACGATCCGAGGAGGAAGGCGATGACCCCGACCCTCACGCCGCCGCCGGAAACGGCGGCACCCCCCGCCGCCGAGGAACGGTGCGACCGCTGCAGCGCGGCCGGGAAACTCCGAGTTCGGCTCGCCGAAGGTGGCGATCTGATCTTCTGCGGACATCACGCGAACAAGTACGCCGAGCAACTGGTGAAGATCGCAGTGGAGGTGGCTGTCGACCCGGAATTCTCTGGCGCGGCACCGAGCTGATGGCCAGCTAATCGATATCGCAGTTCGCAGGGCGACCCCATCTGGGGCGCCCTGCGGTCATTTTCGGGGTCGGTCCACCGGTCGCCCGTTGCCTAGATCGTCTGGATGGTCGCGATCCGCTCCTCCAGCTGCTCGATCGTGGCCTGCGCGCTCGGCGGGCCACCGCACAGCCGCCGCAGCTCGGCGTGGATCTTGCCGTGCGGCAGCCCGGTCCGGTGGTGGTGCGCGGCCACCAGCGCGTTGAGCTGACGACGCAGCACGATGCGCCGCTCCCCCGCGGTCCGCGGCCCGGCCGGCTGGATCGGGCGTCACCGCCTCCGTCGCGGCCGTGCGCCCGGCGCTTCGCGGCGGCCACCTGCTCGGCCTGCCGCTTGGTCAGCAGCGCCGCCACCTGGTCGGCGCTGAGCAGGCCGGGCAGGCCCAGGTACTCCTCCTCCTCGGGCGTACCGGACTGCGCCGGCATGCCGAACGTCGCGCCGTCGAAGATGACCTGGTCGAGCTCGGCCGTGGCGGACAGCGCCTCGAACGTCTTCTCCAGCTCGCCGCTGGCCTGCTCCTCGCCGCTGGGCGCGCTCGAGCAGGTCGTCGTCGAAGCCGTCCTGCGTCCTTCGGCGCGCCGAGGACGTGGTCGCGCTGGGCCTCCATCTCGCTGGCCAGCCCGAGCAGGTGCGGCACGCTCGGCAGGAAGACCGTCGCGGTCTCCCCCGGCTGGCGGGCCCGCACGAACCGGCCGATCGCCTGGGCGAAGAACAGCGGGGTCGAGGCGCTGGTGGCGTACACGCCGACGGCCAGGCGCGGGATGTCGACGCCCTCGGACACCATCCGTACCGCGACCATCCAGCGCTGGTCCGACTCGGCGAACGACGGCGATCCGGCCGGAGGCGCCCGACGTCGTCGGAGAGCACCACGACGGCCTTCTCGCCGGTGATCCCGGTCGAGCAGCTTCGCGTACGCCCGGGCCGTCTGCTGATCGCTGGCGATCACCAGACCGGCCGGCGTCGGGCATGCCGCCGGCCCGCTTGACCTGCAGCCGGGCGTCGGCCGCCCGCAGCACCTGCGGCATCCAGTCGCCGGTCGGGTCGAGCGCGGTGCGCCAGGCCTGCGCGATCAGGTCCTGCGTCATCGGCTCGCCGAGGCGGGCGGCCAGCTCGTCGCCGGCGATGGTGCGCCAGCGGGTCTCGCCCGAGTACGCGAGGAAGATCACCGGCCGCACGACGCCGTCGCGCGAGGGCGTCGGCGTAGCCGTAGGTGATGTCGGCCCGGGATCGGGCCAGGCCGTCCTGGCCGCGCTCGTACGACGACGAACGGGATCGGGTTGTCGTCGGAGCGGAACGGGGTGCCGGTGAGCATCAGCCGCCGTACGGCCGGCTCGAAGGCGGACTTCACCCCGTCGCCCCAGGAGCGCGAGTCGCCGGCGTGGTGGATCTCGTCGAGGATGACCAGGGTCTTCCGGGTCATCGTGCGCCGCCGGTGGACGGCGGGGGCCATGCCGACCTGCGCGTACGTGACCACGGCGCCGTGGAAGTCGGACGAGGAGTGCACGTCGGCGTTGCGGAAGCCGGGGTCGAGCTGGATGCCGACCCGGGCGGCGGCGAGCCGCCCACTGCGACTTCAGGTGCTCGGTCGGGGTGACCACGGTGACCGCGTCGACGGTGCCGTCGGCGAGCAGTTCGGCGGCGATCCGCAGGGCGAACGTGGTCTTGCCGGCGCCGGGCGTCGCGACCGCGAGGAAGTCCTCGTCGCGCCGCCGCAGGTACTCCACGAGGGCCCTGCGCTGCCAGACACGCAGGCTGGGACCGGCCTCGGGTACCGGGCGCGGCGGCATGCACTACCTCCAGGGCATCACAGACTGCGGGGAAGCCGACGCGCGATGCGCCGGCTTCCCCGATGAACGAGTGTTCTGGGTTAGTCGTCGTTCCTCACGACGTTTTCGTAGAGGTCCTTGCAGACCGGGCAGACCGGGAACCGCTGCGGGTCGCGGGAAGGCACCCACAGTTTGCCGCAAAGCGCCCGCACGGGCGTGCCCTCCACCATCGCCTGCATGATCTGGTCTTTCGGCGCATAGTGCGAGAACCGCTCGTGATCGCCCGCATCGTAGCGGTAGTCGGTCTGCTCCTCGACGCGCTCGTCGGTGAGCGTCTTTCCACCGTGCTCGGGAGAGGTCGTCACGGACACCAGTCTGCCAGGTTTGCCGGCGAGCGGTCGGCAGCCCCGCCGCCGCGTAGGGTTGCGGTCGTGTTCAGGGAGGGGCGCGCCGAAGGCGCGGTCGGGTGGGCAGGAAGAACATGCGAGGGGCGCGCCGAAGGCGCGGTCGGGTGGGCAGGATGATCAGGCTAGGGACGGGGGTACGCGCGGCCCTTGACGCCGGTACTCCCGTCGTCGCGCTGGAGAGCACGATCATCTCCCACGGACTGCCGAGGCCGTCGAACCTGACCGTCGCCCGGCAGATCGAGGCCACCGTGCGCGCCGAGGGCGCCATTCCGGCCACCATCGGCATGGTCGGCGGCGAACTGATCATCGGCCTCGACGACGCCGAGATCACGCGGCTGGCCAGCCGCGACGACGTGGTCAAGCTGTCGGTCCGCGACCTCGCCCCGGCCGCTGCCCGGGGCGTCGACGGCGCGACCACGGTCGCCGCCACCGCCGCGGTCGCCTGCTCGGCCGGCATCAAGATCTTCGCCACCGGCGGCCTCGGCGGCGTGCACCGCGGCGCATCGGCCAGCTACGACGAATCCGCCGATTTGACCGCGCTGTCGCGATTGCCGATCGCCGTGGTGTGCGCCGGGGTCAAGTCGATTCTCGACGTGGGTGCGACATTAGAGCGCCTCGAGACGCTTGGAATATCGGTGGTGGGGTACCGCACCCGGCGGTTCCCCGGCTTTTATCTGAGCGACAGCGGCTTCGAGCTGGACTGGTCGTTCGACGACCCGAAGGAGGTGGCCGACATGTTGCAGGCCGCCGAGGCACAGGGCGTGCGCAGCGGCGCGGTCATCGTCGCCAATCCGCTGCCGCCCGAGGAACAGCTGGACCCCGTGTTACACGACCGTGTCCTGGCCGAAGGCCTCGCCGGCCTCGAGCGCGAGCACATCACCGGCAAGGCGGTCACGCCCTACCTCCTCGCGCATTTCCACGAGGCCACCGAGGGGCGCAGCCTGGCGGTGAACATCCGCATCATCCTGCGCAACGCGGCGCTGGCCGCTCAGATCGCGGTCGCGGCCTCATGAGCATCCTGGTCGTCGGCGACATCGTGACCGACATCCTCGCGTTACACGACGGTCCGCTGGCCGTCGACTCCGACACCACCGCCCGCGTCCGCATGACCGGCGGCGGTTCGGCCGCCAACACCGCCGCGTGGATCGCCTCCACCCAGACTCCGGTCACCCTCGCCGGCGTGGTCGGCGACGACGAGGCGGGCGCCGCCCGGCTCGCGGAACTGACCGCCGCGGGCGTCACCTGTGCCGTGCGCCGCAGCGAGGACGCGTCGACCGGCAGCGTCGTCGTC
Source organism: uncultured Actinomycetota bacterium (assembly GCA_963816625.1). Taxonomy (GTDB): domain Bacteria; phylum Actinomycetota; class Actinomycetes; order Mycobacteriales; family Micromonosporaceae; genus Dactylosporangium. Next base: position 283,064 of record CAWFLC010000002.1, read on the forward strand.
CTGTCCTCCGGCGCCGGACGCACCATGCTCTGCGACCGGGGCGCCAACGCCCTCATCGAGCCGGCGGACGTCGACGCCGCCCTCAACGGCTCGAGCCACCTGCACCTCTCCGGGTACGTCCTCTTCGACGAGGCCAGCGCGCTGACCGGCGAGCACGCGCTGCGGGCGGCCCGGGGCCGGGCCCTGACCACGAGCGTGGACGCCGCATCGGCCGCGCCACTGTCCCGGCTGGGGGCCGAGACCTTCTTTTCCCGGGTACGGCGAGCAGATGTGCTCTTCGCCAACCAGGACGAGGCGCAGGTGCTGACCGGGCTCAGCGCGTCGCCGGACAAACTGGCGGTGGCGCTGCTCCCTCACGCGACGACAGTGGTTGTCAAGTGCGGCGCCGAGGGCGCGGTCTGGGCCGGCGCGGACGGCTCGGTGATCACCGCGCCGGCGTCACCGGTGCCGACCGTGGTCGACCCGACCGGAGCGGGCGACGCGTTCGCCGCCGGCTACCTGGCGACGTGGCGCGGCGGCGGCTCACCGGCCGAGTGCCTGGCCGCCGGGGCCCGGCTGGGCGCGCTGGCGGTGACCCGCTTCGGCGGCCGCCCGTAACGCCGGTTGGCGGCATCAGTTGTCGGCGTCGATGACCTTGTGCGGCGCCGACTCGGTCTCGGTCAGTGCGTTCGGCGGCCCCGGCGGTGCTTCCTGGCGTTTGCGCAGCTTGTAGCGGAGGGTCCGGTCCGCCCGGGGCGCCTTGTCGTTGGCCAGGAGCACGGCCGCCCACGGCAGCAGCACCGCCCCGAGCACGCAGATGACCAGCCACAACCCGAGCAACGGCGGCCTCGTCATCACCAGGATCGCGGCGACGATCACACACACCGCACGCAGGCTCATCATGATCACATAACGGATCTCCCGGGAGCGCAGCTCCTGTTCCGGGCTCTGCGGTGCATCGGTGATCAGCTGCGGTTTGTGCCCTCGGCGTCCCATTGGAACCGAGTCTGCCACTCGTACACAGACAACGCCCAGCACCGTCGCCGCCGATCGGTGCCGGGCGTAGCCGACTGCCTGGTCAGTGCGGTTGTGGGGGCTCCGGCCGGACCGGAGCGGAGTGCGCGCCCGCTACGCCGTTGCCGGCGACCAGCGCGTCGCGGATCTCGGTGAGCAACCGGACCTCGTCGCTGGGCGCCTCCGGCTCCGGCACTTCGCCGCGCTTGCGCCGCTCGGCCAGCTTGTTCATCGGGAACACGACCAGGAAGTACACGACCGCGGCGGTCAGGAGGAACGTGATCGCCGCGTTGATGAACCCGCCCCAGTCGAAGATGACTCCCCTGAGCTTCGCCGTACCGGAGAGCGGTTTGCCGCCGCTGACGACGCGGATGAGCGGATCGAGGAACGACCTGGTGAACTGCGTGACGACGTTGTTGAACGCAGTACCGATGACGACGGCGACGGCAAGTTCGACGACGTTGCCGCGCATGATGAAATCCCGGAAACCCTTGAGCACGGATGCACAGTAGTGGGCCGGACCCGGGTGCGCATCCGGGCAGACTGGGGATCGCGCGGGCTAGCCCTTGGCGGCGGCCTTCATGGCTTGTTTGTATTCGCGGACCTTGGTCAGCGAGGCGCCGTCGACGATGTCGGCGACCGAGCGGTGGGAGCCCTCTTCGCCGTACGCGCCGGCCGCTTCGCGCCAGCCTTCGGGCTGCACCCCGTATTGCTTGCCGAGCAGCGCGACGAAGATCTGCGCCTTCTGCTTGCCGAAGCCGGGCAGGTCGCCGACCCGCTTGAGGAGTTCCGTGCCGCTGTCGACGCCGGTCCACAGCCGGCTGGCGTCGCCGTCGTACCGCTCGACGAGCATGCGGCACACCTCCTGCACGCGCGCCGCCATGGCCTTGGGGAAGCGGTGCAGCGCCGGGGTACGGGCGAAGATCGCGACCAGCGCCTCCGGGTCGTAGTCGGCGAGTTCGTGGGCGTCGAGTTCGTGGCCGAGGCGCTGCTCCAACACATACGGGGAGGAGAACGCCTTCTCAAGCGGGATCTGCTGGTCAAGCACCATGCCGACGAGCAGGGCGAGCGGGCTGCGGTCGAGCAGCTTGTTGGCCTCGTCGTCGATGGGCAGCGTCAGGCTCATGGGACCATCTTGCCCGAGCCCACCCCGCGCGTAGAAGGATGGCCGGGTGGACCGACTGCTCGAACCCGACGACATCGACCGTCTCCGTACTGCGCTCGAGCTCTCCCAGTACACCTCAAAGGGTATTTCGGAGAGGCTGGGGGACGTCGCGACGGCGGCGCTGCGGCGCAACGACTTCCGGGCGGCGCTCAGGGTCACCGAGGGTGAGGGTGATCGGCTGGCCACGCTGATTCGCCTGTTCGTGTGCGGGCAGACGGAGTCGATCGAGGCGACCGCGGCCGCGCTGGCACCGCTGCCGATCGAGGCGGCGGTACCGCTGCTTGAACTGGACGGCGACGGGGTGCGCGCGGCGCTGGAGTTGGAGCCGTATGGCGACTGGTGGGTGGTCGCCGATCTGTCGGCCGGGATGCGGCCCGGGCGGCCGTTGCCCGCCGATCATGTGCTCGGCGTCGGTGGCGCGTCCACGACACTCGCCGGCGCGACGCTGCGGCGCCCGGTTACCTCGGCCCTCGATCTTGGTACGGGCTGTGGCGTTCAGGCGCTGCACCTGTCCACGCACGCGGAACGGGTGACCGCGACCGATCTGTCGGCGCGGGCGCTGCGCTTCGCGGCGACGACGGCGGCGCTCAACCGGCTGGACTGGGAGTTGCGCGACGGCGACCTGGTCGAGCCGGTCCGGGACCGGCGCTTCGACCTCGTCGTGTCCAACCCGCCGTTCATCGTCGGGCCGGGCACGCAGCGCTACGACTACCGCGACTCGGGCCGGTCCGGCGACGCCGTGTGCGCCGAACTGGTCGCGGCCGCGCCCGGGCTGCTCAACCCGGGCGGGCACATGCAGTTCCTGGCGAACTGGCTGCACGTGACCGGCGAGGCGTGGGAGGACCGGATCGCCGGCTGGCTGGCCGGCACCGGCTTGGACGCCTGGGTCATCCAGCGGGAGGTGTCCGATCCGGTCGGGTACGTGAACCTGTGGCTCGCCGACGCGGCCGAGGACGCGGCCAACCAGCCGGCCATCGCGGCGGCCTGGCTCGACTGGTTCGACGCGGCATCGGTCGAGGCGGTCGGCTTCGGGCTGGTGACCTTGCGGGCCGGTGGACACGACGACCCGACGGTACGGATCGAGGACCTCCGCCAGCCGCTCGACGAGCCGCTCGGGCCGGAGGTGTCGAGCTGGTTCGAGCGGCAGGACTGGCTGCGCGCGCAGTCGTTGCTCGGCGCTCGGCTGCGTACCGCCGACGGGCTGCGGCTGCGGCAGGAGGCGAGCCGGGGGCCGGAGGGCTGGGAGGTCGGCCGGCAGGTGCTGGCGTTGACCGGCGGGCTGCGCTGGGCCGAGGACGTCGACCCGGTCGCGCTGGCGCTGGTCGGCAGCTGCGACGGCTCGGTCGCGCTGGGTGACCAGGTGGACCTGCTGGCGGCCGCCCACGACGTACCAGCGGAGACGCTCGCCGAGGTCGCGGTGCCGCTGGTCGCGCACCTGGTCGAGCGGGGTCTCCTGCTGCCCGTCCCCTGAGTCGATCTGCCCCCTCCGCTGAGTCGATCAACCCCTCCCCTGAGTCGATCTGCCGCTCCCCCGAGTCGATCAAGGAAGTACGCGCCGGGATTTGTCCGAATCCCGGGCGCGTACTTCCTTGATCGACTAAGCCCTGCGTATCAGGCCACGGCCTCGCGTCCTCTTTTCACGAGATCCGTGAACCCGTCTACTACCGGATTCGTGCCACAGATGTAGGCGCCTCACGGCGACTTCACGCCCGCTGCGCGAAGCTTCTCCCCACAGAGATGATCGCGCCACTTGTCAAGACCACGGGAGGCGAGCGAAGTGGCCCAGCCGCTGATCGACAACGCAGAATTTGCCGCCGACGACGTCGACGCCGAGGAGCTCCCTGAGCCTCAGATCGATGCCAGTGGCGTGTCCGCGGATCTGGTCCGCGCATACCTCAACACCATCGGGCGCACCAAGTTGCTGACGGCCGAGCAGGAAGTCGACCTTTCGAAGCGCATCGAGGCCGGACTGTTCGCCGCGGACAAGCTCGACTCGGGCACCCTGACCGACGCGCTGCTGGTCGCCGACTACCAGACGATCGTGCTCGAAGGGCGGGCCGCGAAGGCCCACCTGCTGGAGGCCAACCTCCGGCTGGTGGTGAGCATCGCCAAGCGCTACACCGGGCGTGGGATGGCCTTCCTCGACCTGATCCAGGAAGGCAACCTCGGCCTCATCCGCGCGGTCGAGAAGTTCGACTACGCCAAGGGCTACAAGTTCTCCACCTACGCGACCTGGTGGATCCGGCAGGCCATCACCCGCGCCATGGCCGACCAGGCCCGCACCATCCGCATCCCGGTGCACATGGTCGAGCAGGTCAACCGCATGGTCCGGGTGCGTCGCGACCTCGCCACGACGCTCGGCCACGAGCCGACCGTCGCCGAGATCGCCGCTGGGCTGAACGTCCCGGAGTACCAGGTGATCGAGCTGATCTCCTACGACCGCGAGCCGGTCAGCCTGGACCAGGCAGTCGGCGAGGACGGCGAGAGCGCGCTCGGCGACTTCGTCGCGCGGATCGACCCGCGGGAGGAGCCGGCCGACAGCGTGTCGCAGGGCATGCTGCGCTCGGAGGTCGAGATCGTGCTCTCCACGCTGTCGCAGCGCGAGCAGGCGGTGATCCGGCTGCGCTTCGGCCTGGACGACGGCCGGCAGCGCACGCTCGACGAGGTGGGCCGCGAGTTCGGCCTGTCCCGCGAGCGGATCCGCCAGATCGAGAAGGTGACGCTGCTCAAGCTGCGGCACCCGTCGCGATCGAAGCGGCTCGAGGTCTACGCCTGCTGATCCACATACTTATAGACGGCGCGGTCCGGTAGCGGGCCGCGCCGTCGCGTTCTGCTTGTTACAGGCGGCGCGGTCCGGCTTACAGGCGGCGCGGTCCAGTGTCGGGCCGCGCTGTCGCGCCGGCGAAGGTCGCGCTCGCGTGCAGCACCGTGATGCCGTCCGGCCGGGCCAGCACCGGATTCAGGATCAACGACGACAGCGCCGGCTGCTCGTCCACCAGCTGGCCGATCCGCAGCACGAGGTCCGCCAGCGCGTCGAGATCGACCGGCACCGAACCGCGATAGCCGGTCAGCAACGGTGCGGCTTTCGGCGCCCTGACGAGTGACGCCGCATCCCGGTCGGTCAGCGGCACCGGTCGCCACGCGCGGTCGCCGAGCAGTTCGGCCGCCTCGCCGCCCAGCCCGAAGCCGACCACCGGGCCGAAGGCCGGGTCGTCGACGACCTCGACCACACACGCCACGCCCGGCGGCACCATCGGCTGCACGACCACCTCGACGCCGGTGCCGAAGAGGCGCTCGAGCTCCTCGTACGCCTCGGCGACGAGCGCCGGCGTGGCCAGGTTGAGCCGCACGGCGCCCAGGTCGACGCGGTGCCGCCAGGGCGCACCGGCCGCCTTGAGCGCGACCGGGCCGTCGAAGCCGGCCGCCGCGGCGAGCACCTCCGCCCCGCTCGCCTGGGTCGAGGGCACGACGTCGACGCCGTACGCGGCGAGGAGCTCGGCCACCCCGGGCGGCGACCGGAACGGCTCCACATTGGACGCCGGCGGCAGCGCCCCGATCGGCTCCCGGCGCCAGGCCGCGTAGCGGGCGACCCGGCCGAGGGCGCGTATCGCCTCCTCGATCGCCGGGTAGATCGGCAGCGCCGGCGGATCTCCGTCCACATAGGTCGGTGCGACGGTGAACGACGGGTCGGCCGGCAGGACGGCGGCGAGCGGCTTGCCCGCACCGTCGGCGGCCAAGCGGAGCGCCTCGGCGACATCGCCGTGCTCCTCGTCGACGAGCACCGGCGCGTACGCGGCGAGCACGGCGTCGACGTCCTTCGCCTTCAGCGCCTCGGCCACGGCCAACACGAAGGCGGACTCGGCGACCGTCGGCGCCAGCACCGTGGAAGAGGCGATGCGCACGCCGGCCGCCGGTGCCTTGGCCACGGTCAGCGCGTTCAGTGCCGCCGCGTTGGTGACCACGGCGATCCGGTCGCCGTTCGGCAGCGGCTGGCCGGCGATGAGGGCGCCAACGTCGAACAGCTCGGCGACGGTGTCGACGCGGATCACGCCGGAGTGGGCGAAGAGCGCCGCGACGCCCCGGGCATCGGGTCCGGCGTCACCCTCGCGGACCGGGCTGGCCACCGCCACCACCGGCTTGTGCCGGGCCAGCTCGCGCGCGATCCGGGCGAACTTGCGCGCGTTGCCGAACGTCTCCAGGTACAGCAGCACGGCCTCGGTGTCCGGGTCGCCGCGCCAGTACTGCAAGGCGTCGTTGCCGGAGACGTCGGCGCGGTTGCCGGCCGAGATGAAGCTGGACAGCCCGATCCCCCGCCGGTCGGCCTCGGCCAGCAGCGCCGTGCCCAGGGCCGCGGACTGGCTGAAGAACCCGACCCGTCCGGGCCGCGGCAGCAGCGGGGCGAGGGTCGCGTTGAGCCGCACGGCCGGGTGCGTGTTGGCGATGCCGAGACAGTTCGGCCCGACGAGCCGCATGCCCTTCCCGCGTACGACCCGCAGCAGGTCCTCCTCGGCCCGGATGCCGTCGGGGCCAGCCTCGGCGAAGCCGGAGGAGACCACGACCAGCCCGTGCACGCCCGCCTGCGCGCAGTCCTCGACGACGTCCGGTACCGCTTCGGCCGGCACCACCACGATGGCGAGGTCGATGTCGCCGACGCCTTCGAGGCTTGGCACGGCCGGTAGTCCGCCGACCATCACGGCGCTGGGATGCACCGGCACGATCTCACCGGCGAAGGTGGCCGCCTCGAGGTGCGCGAGCACCGCGGCGCCGACCCCCGTACCGTCGGACCGGGCTCCGTAGACGGCCACCCCGTGCGGCGCCAGGATCCGGGCGATCGAGCGGGCCTCGGCCCGTTGCTCGCGGTAGAACTGCACGCGCCGGGAGTCGGCGGTCGGCGCGATCGGGAACCACAGGTGCACGACGCCGTCGCTGAACTCCCGCTCGACCTGGAACCCGGCCTCGGAGAACACCCGCAGCATGGTCTGGTTCACCGGCAGGACGTCGGCCACGAATGCCTCGATGCCCTCCTCCCGTGCGGCGGCGATCAGGTGCTCCATGAGCACCGAGCCGATGCCGCGACCCTGCTGGCCGTCCTGTACGACGAAGGCCACCTCGGCCTGGCGGACCTGCTCGCCGAGCCCTTCGTAGCGGCCGACCGCGATCAGGTCGCTGCCCTGTTGCACGACGAACGCCTCACGGCTGTGGTGGTCGACGTTGACGAAGCGCTCCAGGTCGCGCGGGGGGATCTGCGGGTACGCGGAGAAGTAGCGCAGGTAGCGGGTCCGCTCGGACAGGCGCGAGTGCAGAGCGACGATGCCGTCGGCGTCGTCGGGCCGGATCGGCCGGACGTGCACCGTCGAACCGTCGGAAAGAAGCACGTCCGCGTCCCGCTTGTGCACACCGTTCATGGTGTCAGTCTCGGGGGTCGTCTGGGTCCAGGCCGAAGAACGGGAACGACTCGCGGCGTGTCGCGGCGATGCTGCGGTCGAGCGAGCTGGGCGTTTCGCCGGGCTGCCACGGCTCGTACGAGACGTCGCCGCCGTCGGTCATCGACGCCGGACAGGGGTGGCGGGGACGGCGCTCCTTCGCCAGTTCCCGCCACTGCGGCGGGGTCGCCGTCGCCGGGTCGAGCGGGTCGCCGGTCAGCACGCCGAGCAGGTGCGTCCAGGCTCGGGGCACGCACTCGACGAGCGCGTAACCGCCCCCGCCGGACGCCACCCACTTGCCCCCGGCCGTCTCCATGGCGAGGTCGCGCAGGGCCAGGTAGGCCGCGCGCTGCCCGTCGACGGTCAGCGCCAGGTTGGCCAGGGGATCGTGCCGGTAGGTGTCCGCACCGCACTGGGTGAACAGCAGCTGCGGCCGGAACGAGCGGAGCGCCCCGGGCACGACGGCGTGGAACGCCCGCAGCCAGCCGCTGTCGGTCGTACCGGGCGGCAGCGCGACGTTGACCGCGCTGCCCTCCGCGCCCGGCCCACCGGTCTCGTCGGGGAATCCGGTGCCGGGGAAGAGCGTGCGCGGCGATTCGTGCAGGCTGATGGTGAGCACCCGCGGGTCGTCGTAGAAGACGTGCTGGACGCCGTCGCCGTGGTGCACGTCGATGTCCACGTAGGCCACGCGCTCGGCTCCGAGCTCGAGTACCCGCTTGATCGCCACGGCCGGGTCGTTGTAGACGCAGAAGCCGGACGCCCGGGCCGGCATGGCGTGGTGCAGGCCGCCGGCGACGTTGACCGCGCGGTCGACGGAGCCCCGCCAGACCGCCTCCGCGGCCCGCATGGTCGCGCCGGCGACGAGTGCGCTGGCCTCGTGCATGTGCGGGAAGATCGGGTTGTCCGACGTACCGAGCCCGAAACCGTTGATCCGCCGCCCGTTCCCGGCCGCCTTGACGATCTCGACGTACTCGGGGCGGTGGACCAGCGCCAGTTCCGCGTCGGTGGCCGGGATGGGCGCCTCGACGGTGACACCCTCGCGATCGAGCACGCCGAGTGCGCGGGCCAGGGCGATGGTGAGCTCGACGCGGACCGGGTCGAGCGGGTGGTCGCCCAGGTTGTACTGCAGGAGCGCCTCATCCCACATCACCAGCGTCTGCATGTCACGTGTCCCCAGTGGCTCTCGGCCGGCTCTCGTCGGTGATCCAGTCGCTCCACGACCCAACGTACAGCGCCGGCTGGAAACCGGCCCGGTACAGGGCGAGCGCGGTCTGCGCCGCGGCGATGCCGGACCCACAGTACGCGCCGACGGGCTCGCCGTCGGTGGCGCCGAGGGCGGTGAACGTCTCGCGCAACGCCGCCGGGGACCGCAGCCGGCCGTCGGCGTCCACTGTGGAGGGCAGCGGCAGGTTGACCGCGCCCGGGATGTGGCCGGCGACCGGGTCGATCGGCTCGACCTCGCCGCGGAACCGCTCGGGTGCACGGGCATCGATGAGCAGTTTGCCGGGAATGTCGGATGCGGTCCAGGCCGGTACGGAGTCCGGTATCACCTCTGATGTCGCCGGGAACGGCCGCCGGCTCGTCGACCGATGCGGCGAAGCCGGCCGCGACCCAGGCCGCGTAGCCGCCGTCGAGCACCGAGACCTCGTCGTGCCCGGCCCACCGCAGCGTCCACCACACCCGCGCGGCGGAGCCGGTCGGGATCGGCCCCCGCTCGTATACGACGACCGGATGGCCCTGGCGGACCCCGAGCCGGCGCAGGGCACGCTGCAGCGAAGCGGTGTCCGGCAACGGATGCCGGCCGCCGGCCCCGGGCGGTCCGCAGAGGTCGCGGTCCAGGTCGGCGAAGACCGCGCCGGGGAGGTGTCCGGCGTCATATGCTGCTCTACCGCCGCCGGTCAGCGTGAAGCTCGCGTCGAGCAGCGTCGGCGGATCGGGCTCGTTGAGCAAGCCGGCGAGCTCCGTCGCATTCAAGATCGTCTGGTGGCTGGTCACCCGTCAAGTGTGTCGTAAGGAGCGGGGTAGGATTTCTCTCCGGGAGGACGAGCCGTGAACGACTTGGTCGACACCACAGAGATGTACCTCAAAACCATCCTTGAGCTCGAAGAAGAGGGTGTGGTGCCGAAGCGCGCCCGGATCGCGGAGCGGCTGCACCAAAGCGGCCCCACGGTCAGCCAGACGGTGGCGCGCATGGAGCGTGACGGCCTGGTCACGGTCGAGGGCGACCGGCATCTCGCCCTCACCGAGCTCGGCCGGGTGCAGGCCATCGGCGTGATGCGCAAGCACCGCCTCGCCGAGTTGCTGCTGGTCAACGTGATCGGGCTGCCCTACGAGGAGGCGCACGAAGAGGCCTGCCGGTGGGAGCACGTGATGAGCGAGGCGGTGGAGCAGAAGGTCTACGAGCTGCTCGGCCGGCCGACCCGCTCGCCCTACGGCAACCCCATCCCCGGCCTGGCCGAACTCGACCATGACCCGGCGCAGAGCGAGGCAACCGAGGGCGAGCGCAACCTGGCGTTCCCCGGCCTGGCCGGTTCGGTCGTGGTCAGCCGGATCTGCGAGAGCGTGCAGACCGACGCCGACGTGCTGCGGCAACTCCACGTGGCCGGCATCGACCCGGGCGTGACGGTGTCCGTGGCGCAGGAGCGCGACGGCGTGCGCATCGACCTGGGCGATGAGCGGATCAGCCTGCCCCGTGAAGTCGCCTCACGAGTGTTCGTCGCGGCGCGCTAGGGGCCGGCTCGGCGTAGGGTCCGCCTCGGTTACTGCGCGGCGAGGACGTCGACGACGAAGCGCAGCGGACCGGTCGGGCTCCCGCTGCCGTTGTCGGTGTCGCCGTAGGCGAGGGTCGACGGGATGTCCAGCTGCACCCGGCTACCCACCTTGACCCCGACGAGGCCTTGGTTCCAGCCCTGGATCACCTGGCCGCCGAGCTGGAAGTCGAAGGTCTGCGACCGCTTCCACGACGAGTCGAACTCCTCGCCGGTCGGATACTTCACGCCGACGTAGTTGACCGTGAGCGTCTGCCCGTTGGCCACCGCCGGGCCGGTGCCCTGGATGATCGGCGTGACGACCAGCTTGGTCACGGCGCCGGTGCCGGCCTTCACCTCGGGCTTGGTCTTGAGCGCCGGATCCGCGCCGGCCGGCACGGGCGGGAAGTCGGCGGCCGTGGCGGCCGATGGCGCCGTCGACGCGGAGGTGGCCGGGGTGCTCTTCTTCGTCTTCCAGTTCAGCCCGAGGAACACGGCCGCGATGATGCCGAGGATCAGCACAACGGTGACCAGATAGCCGCCGATCCGACGCCGCCGGGCCGCCGCGGCCCGCTTCGCCGCCGCCTGCTTGGCCAGCGCACGCTTCTCCGGCTTGGTGAGCGGGGCCGGCTCGCTGTTGCGGCCGCCCTTGTTGGCCGGGACGACCTTCTTCGCGGGGCCCGCCTTCTTCGCGACGACCTTCTTGGCGGGCGTGGCCTCGTCGCTCTGCACGGGATCGCTCGTCACGTCGTCGCTTTCCACGGCATCGCTCTCCCGCTGATCGCCCTGGACCCCATTGCTCATCGAACCGGACTCCCTGCTCAGTCACTTGTCGGATCGGCACATCGCGACAACTGTAGGTCACCCACCTGTGTGACGAATGTCCCCGGGTCGGCCTTCGGCCTTTTTATTACCCGATGACTCGGGCCCGCCGAGCGCACGACCGTCGCTCCCGCCAGACACCGCTCGTCGCTGCGCTCCTCGCTGCCAGGCCCGCGTCCCCAAGCCCGCCGCCACAACTTCGGGGAAACAGTGGCCTCAGAGGGGTCGGGAGGCCACAACTTCGGGGAAGTAGTGGCCTCGGCAGTGCCCGGAGGGCACTACTTCGGGGAAACAGTGGCCTCCGCGGGGCCGGGAGGGCACTACTTCGGGGAAGTTGTGGCCTCCGCGGGGTCGGGAGGGCACTACTTCGGGGGAACAGTGGCCTCCGGGGGTTTACAGGCTGCTCAGGTCGACCTTTTTGGCCAGGTCGACCAGTTTCGGGAGGGCCGACTGGGCCTGCTCCGGGGTCGACTGCTTGGTCAGGTGCAGGCGGAGGTCGATGATGCGGCTGTTGCCGGCGAGCCAGCCGACCTCCACGCCCGGTCCGGTATCCGCCTCGGCCGGAAGCATGAGGCTGAAGCCGACCTTGCCGATCCCGGCCACCGGGACCGCGCCCTTCGGCTGGACGGTCGCCGTGTAGACGCTCGCGTCGGCCGTGGTCGCGGTGACGGCGAGCAGCAGATCGGGCCGGCTGGCGCCGTGGCCCTGGGTGACGCAGGTGTACGTCGTACCCTGCTGGCCGGCGGCCGCGATCGAGAAGGTCAGCCCGAGCGAGGTCTTGATCATGTCCCAGTCGAGCAGCTGACAGGCGCCCCCGGCGGCCGCGGCGGGCGCCACCGTGATCGGGTGGGGCGCCGGTGCCGCCCGGTTGGCGCTGGCCGACTCGTCCGTGCAGGCGGCGGTCGTCAGAAGCGCCGCCGCGAAGGTCAGCGCCGCGATACGCCTCAACCGACCCTCCGGAAAGTACCGAATCCACGCAGCGACGGCTCACCGTAAACCGTGACGACGCGGAACGGAATACTCAAATGGCCGCGGCGATGTGCTTCGCGATCTCCAGCGAGCTGGTCGCCGCCGGTGACGGTGCGTTGAGCACGTGCACCTGCCGGCCTTCGGTCACGATCAGGAAGTCGTCCACCAGGTCGCCGCGGGGCGTGATGGCCTGCGCCCGCACGCCGGCCGCGGCCGGCACCAGGTCGGCCGCGGTGACCTCGGGGACCAGCCGGGCCAGGCTCTCGGCGAAGAGCGGCCGCGACAGCGAGCGGCGGACCTCGGTCACGCCGTACCCGAGATGCTTGCGGGCCAGGTGCCACAGGCCCGGGTAGCTGAGGGCGCTGGCGACGTCGCGCGGGCGGATCTTGCCCCACGAGTAGCCCTCCCGGGCCAGCGCAAGGACGGCGTTGGGGCCGGCGTGGACGCTACCGTCGACCATCTTGGTCAGATGCACGCCGAGGAACGGGAACTGCGGGTCGGGCACCGGGTAGATCAGCCCGTTGACCAGGTCGCGACGGTCCGGGCGGAGCTCAAAGTATTCACCCCGGAAGGGGATGATCCGGGCCGGCGGCCGGATGCCGGCCATGCGGGCGACCCGGTCGGCCTGCAGGCCGGCGCAGTTGACGAGCGCGTCGCCGACGAAGTCGCCGGCCGTGGTGCGGACCATGATCTCGCGGCCACGGGTCAGGATGCCGGTCACCCGGGTGCCGGTGAGCATCCGCGCGCCGGTCTTCTCCAGCAGTTCGGCCAGCTTCGCGCAGACCCGGGCGTAGTCGACGATGCCGGTCGACGCGACGTGGATCGCCTCGACGGCGGCCACGTGCGGCTCGTAGTCGCGGGCCTCACCCGGGCCGATCAGCCGGACCGGCAGGCCGTTGGCGCTGGCTCGCTCGAAGAGGGCGTGCAGGCGGGGCTGCTCGTCGCGGTGGGTGGCGACGATGAGCTTGCCGCAGACCTCGTACGGGATGCCGTACTGCTCGCAGAAGCGCACCATCGAGGCGCTGCCGGCCTTGCAGAGGGTGGCCTTGAGGCTGCCCGGCTTGTAGTAGACGCCTGCGTGGATGACGCCGGAGTTGTGGCCGGTCTGGTGCGCGCCCCAGGTCGACTCCTTCTCGACGACGGTGACCGACGCGTCGGGATGGTCTTCGACCAGCCGCTGCGCCGTGGCGAGCCCGACGATGCCGCCGCCGATCACGATGTACCGCACGAGATCAGCGTACCGGCGCCGACAGCAGGACCTTGTCCGGATACTCGGCGGCCAACCGCTGCGCGATGTCGGTGTTTGACGGTCCGTTCGGACCGGCGAGGGAGTGTACTGACGGGTCGGACACGAGCAGCCGGACCGGTGCCCGGGCGGCCCGTACGACCTTCGCCACGTCTTCGTACGTCCGGTACGACGCCGACGGCGACAGCAGGGTGGACCAGGGCGCTCCGGCCGGTACGTCGCGCCGCAGCGCGGCGGCACAGGTGGTGGCGAAGTAGTTCGCGTACCGCGAGTGCATGAGGTCCACGACGATCGGCCCGGTCGGGTACTGCTCGGCGATCGCCACGGTGTCCCGGCCCGCGTCGGGGCTGCCCTTCTCGACGAGGAGCACGACGTGCAGGCCGTAGCTGCCGGGTTTGGTGTGGTACGTGCCGCCGAAGCCGGCCAGGAGCACGCAGACGGCCGCGGCGGCCAGCGCGTACCGGAGGAACGGCACCGGCCGGATCAGGCGTACCACAGTACCCAGCGACACCAGGGACACCACCACGAGCAGGTGCAGCAACTTCTCGAAGTAGTAGACGGTATGGCCGATCGCGACGAGCTGGTACGCGGCGAGAATGCCGTCTGCGGCCAGTACCAGGGCAAGGAAAAGGCCCAGGGTGCGACTGGCCGGACCGCGCCGGGCGACCACGCCCACGATGGCCGCCGCGACCAGGACCACCAGTACCGGCCGGTCGACCACGAACGCGGTGCCCTTGAGTAGCAGCACGCCGCCGTGGTTGGCGCCCGGGTTGGACAGCGGCGTGATGATCATGAGTGGCAGGCAGACCAGCGCCATGAGCAGCCACCAGCGCAGCTGCCGGCGGCGGTCGATCGCCCAGGCGAGCGCGACGAGGCCGGCAGCCGGCAGGTACAGGTAGTACGTGAAGGAGAGCCCGACGAGCAGCGCCGACACGGTCAGGACCTGCTCGCCGGTGCGGTGTAACGGGCGGGCCAGCACCGCGGCGAGGATCGCGACAAGACCGAGGCCGATCAGCTCGTTCGGAAAGTCGCGCAGCAGGACGGACAGCAGGTCGCCGAAGATCAGGTACGCGGCGACGGGCACGAGCACCAGCAGCAGAGCACGCCAGGCGACGCCCGGTCCGGCGACCCGGCGCACCGCCCACAGCACGGCGAGCGCCAGGAACGAGAACGAGCCGACCTCGCACCAGATGAACCAGTCCAGCGCGCCGACCGGGTCGGTGCCGGTACCGGCGAAGCGGCCGAGCAGCGCGTACAGGAAGTGCGTGCCCTGCGGGTACGTGAGGATGCCCACGTCCGGCATGACCGTCTTGGCCGCCTCGATGTGCATGAAGGCGTAGCCGTTGACGTAGCGGATCGCGTCGTACAGGCCGTAGTGGCGGGTGAGGTCCTCCCCCGTGGCCATGAGGCCGAGCCGTCCGGCCTGGTCCCGCACCGCGAACGGCACCGCGACGAGGGCGGTCACGGCCAGCCAGGCGGCCACGACCAGGGCATCGCGCCGGCCGCCCAGCCGCGGCCAGGCAATGCCCCGCCACCAGCCGAGCACTACCAGTACCGTCAAGAAAGAGCCGGCGATCAGCACCGGATTGAGTCCCCAGGGCCACCACGAGATCAGCAGGCCACCGACGCACAGCGCGCCGAAGAGCTGGCCGAGGGCGACGACCACCCGATCGAGGAGCGTCGTGGCGCCCCGCTGGACGAGCACCAGTGCCGCCACGATGACCAGCGGGAGGATCGCGTCGAGCCCGACGGCGTGCGTGCCCAGTGGGATCAACCACGCCAGCGCGAGTCCGATCAAAAACCTACGGGCGGTAAGCGCCACCGTGCTCCTCCACGCGAGACCGCCCGACCTTAGCAGTTGGGCGTGTCGTGCTAGCGTGGGCCCGAATCGCAGCCCTTACCTGCCTGGAGTGCGCTGACCGTGAGTGAAGTCGATGCCCAGCACGACACCGCTTCCCACGAGGCTTCCCATGAGGCATTGGCCGCGCTGCGTGACGACGTCCACGCGCTCGACGTCGAGGACGAGGTCGCCCCACCGAAACCGGCCTGGCGGGCGCGGGTGCTCACCGGCGTGCGGATCGTCGCCGCGCTCGGCATCGTCTTCTACCTGATCAACACCACCGTCAACCAGTGGTCTGAGGTTCGCGGCGTCTTCCACGAGCTCTCTTGGCCGGCCCTGATCCTGTCGTTCCTCGCGGTGCTGATCGGCATCGGCTGCAACATGATGGCCTGGCGCGCCGCGGCCGCCGACGTCGATCACCGGCTGCCGGTCCGCACCGCGGCACCGATCATGCTGGTCGGGCAGCTCGGCAAGTACCTTCCGGGCAGCGTTTGGGCCTACGTGGTGCAGGCCGACCTGGCCCGGCGGGCCGGGGTACCGCGGGCGCGGGCGTTTGTCGCGTCACTGGTCAGCACCGGGATCGGCATCACCATCGGGCTGCTGATCGGCACGATCGGGCTGCCGACCGCCCTGGAGGGCGCGAAGGACGACGCGCACGGCGTGGTCGGCCGGATCGCCTTCATCGCCGCGCTGGTCGCGCTGCCGTTCGCGCTCGTCTGCGCCTACCCGAGGGTGCTCACCCGGTTGATGCAGTTCGTGCTCAGAATCCTGCGCCGACCGCCGCTCGACCGGCCGCTGTCGTGGCACGGGGTGGTGGGCCCGGGGGTGTGGTCGGCGTTCGCATACGGGCTGATCGGCACCCACCTCTGGTTCATCGCGCACGGGACGGCGCCCGGATTCGGCGGCTGGCTGCGCTGCATCGGCGTGATGGCCCTCGCGATGAGCGTGAGCGTGTTCGTGGTGATCGCGCCGTCGGGCATCGGCGTGCGCGAGTTCCTCATCACGATCGCGCTCGGCGGCGGCGGGACGGCGCTCGGCATCGCGCTCGCCTCGCGCCTGCTGTTCACGATCGCCGACGTCGTCGCGGCCGGCGTGGCGGCGGCGGTCGGCCTGCACCGCCTGAAGCTGCCCCCGACGGCCGACCTGCCGACCGACGCGACGAGCACTACCCCCGCCGGGCCGTAGCGCCGCTCAGGAACTCCTCCCACGTCTGCTTGCCGTCGGCCTGCTGCGGGCACGTCCCGTTGCCGTCGCGCAGGCCCCGCCCGAACCGACCGGGAACCCAGACCGGAAGCAGCAGCCGCCGGCGACCAGTGCGCTGCAGGTATGCGCGGAACAGGTCGGCCATCGGCCGTACCTCGGGGCCGCCCATGTCGGGTGCGCGCCCCTGCACCGGCTCGGCCTCGGCCAGGTCCGCCACCCGGACCGCGACCTCGTCGACCGCGACCGGCTGCATCGAGGTACGCGCGGGCACCGGCACGACCGGCGACTTCACCAGTGCTCCGGCGATGGTGTTCAGCAGGTCGTAGAACTGGGTCGCGCGGAAGACCGTCCACCGCTTCGCCGTACGCGCGACGAGCTGCTCGACCTCCCACTTGACCTGGAAGTAGCCCCAGGGCAGCCGGTCGACACCGACGATCGACACGAACAGGACGTGCGCGTCGCCGGCCACCGCGAGCAGGTTGCGGGTCGACTCGACGTCGCCCTTGCCGGCCTTTTTCGTGTTGCTCGCCGCGTGGACGATGACGTCGACGCCGTCCGTGGCCGCGGCCAGGCCCGTACCGTTCTCCAGCGATCCGGTGAACCAGGTGACGCCCGCCTCCGGCTCGTGCGGGCGGCGGCTCAGCGCGCGGACGTCGTGGCCGCGGGCTCTCAG
This sequence comes from uncultured Actinomycetota bacterium, assembly GCA_963816625.1. Taxonomy (GTDB): domain Bacteria; phylum Actinomycetota; class Actinomycetes; order Mycobacteriales; family Micromonosporaceae; genus Dactylosporangium. The sequence continues at coordinate 300,145 of CAWFLC010000002.1, forward strand.
TTCGTCGACGACGAGCCGGCCGAGGGTGCCGGTCGCGCCGGTGACCAGGATGACCATGGATCCCACCTCCAGAAAGGACGATGTCTTTGGACGTGGACTCCGCAGCGCGCAGAATTGTGACAACCCGTGGCCGCGGTCACGTCTCGAAGAACAGCGTCGGGTTCGCGCGTCCGGACCGGATCGGAGCGGACATTCGAAGCTTGCGCTTGTGGTCGACCAGCCGCTCGTGCGTGTCCGGGTCGGCCCAGCGCGAGGCGGTCAGCGACGCGATGCCCCGCGCCGCCAGCCACCGCCGCACCTCCCACCGATCCCGGACGCTGCCGCGCACCGCGACCGGCGTTCCCGGGGCGAGCCACGGCAGCAGCCGCCGTACGCACCAGCGCCCGACGCCCGGCGCGTCGACGAGCAGGAAGCCCGGCTTCGGCGGCAGCCGATCCATCCGCAGCCGCGCGTCGCCCGGCGTGAAGATCCACCGGTGACCGGAAAGCTCCTCCGGCACCGTCCGCGTCGCGTCGTCGGTCCGGTCGAAGCTGTGCAGGCGCCCCGCACCGTTGTCGCGCAACGCCCGCAGGATCCAGCTCGTCGACCAGCCCGGCCCGGCCCCGATCTCCACCACGGCCGCCGGTCGCGCCGCCCGCAGCACCAGATAGATCAGTTCCGCCTCGATGTCATCAAGACCTTTCCCTTGGTACTGCGGGAGCGACTCCCGCTGTTCCTCACGGGCTTCGCGGAGCGTCCCCGCATGGAGACGGTACAGCCGCAGCACGGTTTCCAGGTCGGTCAGGTTGGCCCGGTTGACGGCTCTGGCTCGCCGCAGCCCGATCATGCCCGAAGTCCCAGAACGTCGCCGGTGGCCGCGATGCTCGCCATCGCCGCCAATGAGCCGGTACCGGAGACGAAGTAGCTGTCGTGGTTGGCCACCCCGTCGACCGGCAACGGCAGCGCGCCGAACGCCGGGTCGGCCGGCCGCGTGCCGTGGCCGAGGCCGAAGATGCGCACGCCGGGGATCCACTTCGTCCAGTCGCCCTTGGCCGTACCGGCCCAGACCCGCGCGCTGGTGTGCAGGTCGGCGCGCGAGTGCACGCCCATGCCCGGGCTGCCGATCGCGATGATGTCGTGGACGTTGGGGCCGAGCCTCGGCGCGGCCAGCCCGGCGACGACCGAGCCGTAGCTGTGGCCGATGACCGTGACCGCCGCCGACGGGTGGGCGGCCGTCAACGTGTCCACAAAGGACACCAGCGCCGCCGCACCGGCCGCCGCCCGGTCTTCCCGCACGGCGGCCACCCCGACGCCCTCCGGCGGGTCGTACCCGAGCCAGGCCACGACCGCGACCGGCCCGCGGGTGTTGGCCGTCATCTGGCCGTACAACTGGCGGGCCGCGAATGCGGGGGCTCGGCGCTCGACGTGGCCGAGACCGTCGTCGAAGTTGGCGAGGGTGGTGTCGACACCGGGGATCACGATCGCGATGCGAGTGGCGTGGGCGAGGTCGCCGACCGCCTCGACGACGCGGCCGTCGCCGCGCGTGTCGTACTCGAGGAACTGCCGCCCGTCGACGGCCGTGAACGCGACCGCCGGTGCGGGCGTCGTGGCCGGTGCGGGCGTCGTGGCCGGCGCCACTGTCGGGCCGAGCAGGTACACGGCGGCCATTGCGATCGGCAGAGCGAGCAGGCGGTACATGACGCCTCCACTTCGGACAGTTCATCGCTGACTGCCGCGAAGTTATGGGCGCGAATACCCCGAGATCGTCGTACCGTGGTGCTCTGTTTGCGCTAGTCCCCGGGTATGAGGCCACGTCGAGCCGAGGCGGGATCCAGGCGGCGATCCGGCCAGTCGGACGTGGGGCCGCATACCGGTGTTGTATGCGGCCCCACGTCCGGCGCCGCCGGTCGTCGTCTGGGCCCGCCGCAGGCCGGCGTGGCCTCATACCCGGGGACTCAGTCCCCGGGTACTACAAGTCCTGTTTCGTAGGCGAAGACGACCGCTTGCGCACGGTCGCGCAGGTCGAGTTTGGCCAGGATGCGGCCGATGTGGGTCTTGACCGTCTGCTCGGCGACGACCAGGGTCTCGGCGATCTCGCTGTTGGACTGGCCGCGGGCGATCAGCCGCAGCACGTCGGTCTCCCGCGGGGTGAGCGAGGCGAGCCGGGCCCGCTGCGCGCTCGGCGCGATCCGCTTCCGGGAGGCGAACTCCTCGATGAGCCGGCGGGTCACCGAGGGCGCGAGCAGGCCTTCGCCGGCCGCCACGACCCGTACGGCGTTGATGAGCTCGCCGGCCGGCGCGTCCTTGAGCAGGAAGCCACTGGCCCCGGCGCGCAGCGCCTCGAAGACGTAGTCGTCGAGGTCGAACGTGGTGAGCATGAGCACCTTCGGCCGGTGCAGGCCGGGGGCCACGTCGAGCAGCTTGCGGGTCGCCTCCAGGCCGTCGAGGACCGGCATGCGGATGTCCATCAGGACGACGTCCGGCGCCTGCGCACGGGCCACCGCGACGCCCTGGGCGCCGTCGGCCGCGTCGCCGACGACGAGGAAGTCGGGCTGCGCGGCCAGCAACGCCGCGAAGCCCTGCCGGACCATCGCCTGGTCGTCGACGACGAGGACCTTGATCATTGCGCTCCGCCCAGTGGGCATCGTGCCGTGGACGCGGAAGCCGCCGTCCTCGGTGGCCCCGGTGGTCAGCGAGCCGCCGAGCATCGTTGCCCTCTCGTACATGCCGATCAGCCCCTGCGAGCCGCCAGTCGGGCTGGTGCTGCTGCTCGTGCCGGGGCCGTTGACGACGGTCAGGTCGAGGTCCGGGCCGTGCTCCACCAGTGTGATGGTGACGGCCGCGCCCGAGGCGTGCCGCCGCGCGTTGGACAGGGCCTCCTGCACGATCCGGTACGCGGTGAGCCCGACCGACGGCGGCACCCGCAGCCCGGGCGGGAGGTCCAGCCGGACGTCCACCCCGGCCCCCCGGGCCGCCTCGACCAGCTCGGTGAGGTCTTCGACGCCCGGCTGTGGCTGTACCGGCGGCGGCGTCTCGCTGCGGAGCACACCGAGCAGTCGGCGCATCTCGGTGAGGGCTTCGCGGGAGGCGTTGGCGATCGCGCCGAACTCCTCGGCGACCGGCTCCGGCATGCCCTCGAGCCGGAACGGGGCGGACTCCGCCCGTACCGCGATCAGGGACATGTGGTGCGCGACGACGTCGTGCAGCTCGCGCGCGATGCGGGTGCGCTCCTCCAGTACCGTGCGGCGGGCGGTCTCGAGCTCGCTGCGCTCCTTCTCCGCGACCAGGCGGGACTGGACCTCGCGGCGGCGGCGGATCTGGTCGCCGATGACCATCAGCACGGTCAGCCCGATGACGACGCCCGGGATGGCGTTGAAGTCGACGAACAGGAAGACCAGGACGAGCGCGCTGAGCCAGGTCCACACCGCGACGCCGCGCGGGTGGCGCAGCGCGACCGCGAAGACGGAGACCATGAGCACCGCGAGCTCGACCGGAGGCCACGGCCAGGGCGAGGTCGGGCCCTGCTCCAGCACGATGCCGGCGAACACCGCGGTGACCCAGGCGATCCGCCAGGCCAGCAGCGGGCGCTTCAGCATCAGCACGAACGGCGCGACCACCGCCACGCTGACGATCGGGATCACGACCGTGGGCAGCGGTGACGTCTCGTCGAGGTTGGCCAACACCCAGAGCGCCGTGCCGATCGCCACGAGCCAGCTGAGCACGGTGAGGGCGAGACGCACCTTCGTCCGCGGGCCGGGCTTCGGGTCGCCGCCGATGAGGAACGCGCGCAGGCTGCCCCACACCAGCTCAAGGCTGTACGTGGCCGGCTCGACCGCCTTCTCCTTCACCTGACGGAGCGTAGTTGGTCTTCGCCCACTCGTCGTACCACCGTGGTAGCCCGCGAACGTCATACCCGGGTAGTACGTTGGCGAGCATGATTGATCACGTGTCTCTGCAGGTGCGCGACGTGCAGGCGAGCGCGACGTTCTACGACGCGGTGCTGGCGCCGCTCGGCGGTGGGCGGTTGATGGACTTCGGTGAGGTCATCGGCTACGGCGTGGGCGACAAGCCGTCGTTCTGGCTCGGCCCCACGACGACCGGCGGGACGGCGCGGGAGGTGCACCTCGCCTTCGCGGCGGCCGACCGGGACGCGGTGCGCGCGTTCCACGACGCGGCGGTGGCCGCCGGTGCCGAGGTGCTGCACATGCCACGCGAGTGGCCGCAATACCACCCGGGCTACTTCGGCGCGTTCGTGCGCGACCTCGACGGCAACAACGTCGAGGCGGTCTGCCACGCCCCGGGCTGAGCGTGAATCTTGGCCGTCCCATCAGGGCGAGGAGGCCACAACTTCGGGGAAGTAGTGTCGGGCCAGTCGGGACGCCACAACTCCGGGGAAGTAGTGGCCTCGGGCCAGTCGGGACGCCACAACTTCGGGGAAGTAGTGGCCTCGGGCCAGCCGGGAAGCCACAACTCCGGGGAAGTAGTGGCGAAAGCGGGGCCATCACGCGGGACTGGAGAGGTCACTGCTCAAGGTCAGCGATTGCTCGCCGTCGCTATCAAGACCAGGCGGCGGAGATGCGGGCGAGTTCGCCGGCGTATTCGATGCGGTCGAACCACTCGGCCGGCCAGGCCGAGTCGCCGAGGGCGGCGCCGGCGAAGCTGCCGGTGAGCGCCGCGATCGAGTCGGAGTCGCCGGAGGTGGCGGCGCCGCGCGCGACCGCGCTGACCGCGTCCTCCGGGAAGAGCAGCAGGCAGTAGACCGCGGTGGCGAGGGCCTCCTCCGCCACCCAGCCGGCGCCCATCGCGCTGCACGGGTCGGCGTCGGGGCCGATGCGACGCAGGGCCTCCTCGAGCCCCGCGAACGCGGCCAGGCACTCGTCCCAGCCGGTCGCGATGAAGGCCGCCGGGTCGGCCACGCCCGGCCGTTTCCACAGGTCACCGAGCCAGTCTTCGCGGTAGATCGTGCGCTGGGTGGCACACCGGTCGCGCAGCGCCTCCGGCAGGTCGGTCATCGGGAGGCCGTTGCTCAGCCAGTACACGGAAAAGGCGGTGAGCTCGGCCGCGGCGAGGCCGGTGGGGTGGCCGTGCGTCATCGCGGCCTGCAGTTGGGCGGCGCCGGCCCGCTGGTCGTCGGTGAGGCCGGGGACGAGCCCGACCGGGGCCACGCGCATGTTGGCGCCGCAGCCCTTGGAGGTTTCCACGGTCGCCTGACGCCAGGGCAGGCCGCGAGCCATGGCCGCGCACGCCGCCATGCAGGTGCGCCCGGGTGCGCGGTCGTTGTCCGGGCTGTCCCACCAGTACAGGAAGCGGCCGCGGATGCGCGGCTCGAGACGCTCGGGGGTGAGCGGCGGGACTTCCATCGCGCTGAGAAGCGCGTCGGACACGGCCAGTGACATCTGGGTGTCGTCGGTGACCAGGGCGGGTGCCGGTAACTGCCGCGGGCCGCGGGCGCCGTACTTGCGGATGACCTCGTCGTACGGCATGAACTCCGTGGGTGCACCGAGCGCGTCGCCGAAGGCACCGCCGTACAACGCGCCTCTGACCTGGGACATGTGGACCTCCTTGGCGCCCGTCGGGGTGTGATTCGGCGGCCGATGGGCATCTAAATGGTATGAACACCACTTGGACACCACACGAGGAGCATGGCGAACTGTCGTCCAGCGATCGCAACGAGTTGCCGGACAGCGCGTACGCCTTCCCGAAGAAGCGGAAGGAACCGCTCACCGACGCCTCGCACGTCCAGAATGCGCTCGCCCGGTTCGATCAGGTCAAGGGCGTCAGCGACGACGAACGGGACCAGGCCTTCGCCAACATCAAGAAGGCCGCCCGGCACTACAAGGTCGACATCGCCGAGGACGACTGGCGCCAGCTCGGCAAGCGCCCGCACACCAAGAACCACGCGCACTGACGCATTCCCGATTGAGGCCGCCGCTTCCCCCGAAGTGGCGGCCTCAGGGTGCTTCGATGGAAACGTGTTGGTCATCGCGCACGTCAGCGACGTGCATTTCGACGGCTCCGATCGCAACATCGAGCGTTCCGCACGGGTGATGGAGCACATCAACGCGCTCCGCCAGCCCGTCGACGTGGTGCTGGTGACCGGCGACATCGCCGATCACGGGCGCGCCTCCGAGTACGAGGAGGCGGCCAAGGTGCTGACCTCGCCGCAGCCGCTGCTGATGTGCCCGGGCAACCACGACGCCCGCGGGCCCTACCGCGAGGTGCTGCTCCACCAGCCGAGCGGCGACGGCCCGATCAACGCCGTGCACCGGGTCGGCGGCGCGGTGTTCGCGATGTGCGACTCGAGCATCCCCGGCCGCAACGACGGCTACCTCGACGACGAGACGTTCGCCTGGCTCGAGGGCGTCGTCGCCGACGCCGGGGACGCGCCGGTCTTCATCTGCTTCCATCACCCGCCGGTCCTGCTGTACAGCCCGTTCCTGGACGGCATCCGGCAGCGCGGCGAGGAGCGGCTGGCCGACCTGGTACGGCGGTCGCCGCAGGTGGTGGCGCTCCTCTGCGGGCACGCGCACACCGCGGCGGCGACGACGTTCGCGGGCCGGCCGCTGCTCGTCGCGCCGGGCGTCGTCTCGACGCTGCGGCTGCCCTGGGAGTGCGGAGGACGTGATCGACTACTCGCTGCCGCCGGCGTTCGCGTTCCACATCCTCGACGACGAGCGGCGCCTGACGACGCACTACCGAGTCGTGCCCTAGCCCCGAGGGCACAACCTTCGGGGAAGTAGTGGCCTCCGGACCCCTCTGAGGCCACTACTTCCCCGAAGTTGTGGCGGCCGAGCCGGGCTTGGGAACGCGGACGCCGGGATTCCTGGCGGGAGCGACGGTCGCAACCACGGCGGACCCGAGCCATATGGAGAATGAAGGGTATGAGCGACGACCCTTACCTTTGGCTCGAGGATCTCGATGCCGCCGAGTCGGCCGCGTGGGTACGTGAGCGCAACGCCGAGACGCTCGGCACGCTGGCGACCGGCGCCCGGTTCGCGGAGTTGCAGGCGGAAATCCGGCAGGTGCTCGACTCGGATGCGCGGATTCCGCTGGTGGCGTGGCACGGAGACCTCGTCTACAACCTCTGGAAGGACGAGTCGCATCCGCGCGGGCTGTGGCGGCGTACGACGATGGCGCAGTACCGCAGCCCGGAACCGGAGTGGGACGTGCTGCTCGACCTCGATGCGCTGGCCGAGGCCGAGGGTGAGAACTGGGTGTGGCAGTCCGTGGCCGTGCTGCGGCCGAGCAACGATCGCGCGCTGATCAGCCTGTCGCGCGGCGGTGCGGACGCGAACGTGGTGCGGGAGTTCGACATCGAGCGACGCGAGTTCCTGGCCGACGGGTTCGCGCTGCCGGAGGCGAAGAGCGACATCGGCTGGATCGACGCCGACCGGGTCTTCGTCGGCACCGACTTCGGGCCGGATTCGCTGACCACGTCGGGGTACCCGCGCATCGTCAAGGAGTGGCGGCGCGGGACGCCGCTGTCGTCGGCGACCACCGTCTTCGAGGGCGAGTCCGGCGACGTGTCGGTGCGCGCGTGGCACGATCCGACGCCCGGCTTCGAGTACAGCCTGGTGGCCCGGCACATGGACTTCTTTCACGGGTTGCACTACCTGCGGGTGGGTGACGAACTGGTCCGGCTGGACGTACCGGAGGACGCCTCGATCGACCTGCACCGCGAGTGGCTGGTGATCCTGCTGCGATCGCCGTGGCTGGGGCACGCCGTCGGCGTACTGCTCGGCGCGCGGCTCGACGCCTTCCTCGCCGGGGATCGGGACTTCGCGGTGGTGTTCCAGCCGGACGCGCGCACGTCGCTGAGGTCCTTCGAGTGGACGCGGGGATACCTGCTGCTGGCGCTGTTGTCGGACGTGAGCGGGCGGCTGGAGGTGGTGACGCCGGGTGCGTGGACGTCGGCGGTGGCGATCGGCGGCGACCTGAGTTCGGTGGACATCGTCGATACCAACCCGGATCGTTCGGACGAGTACTTCGTGCTGTCGGAAGGCTTCCTGGAGCCGCCGACGCTGCGACTTGGCCCCGGCGAGGTGGTGAAACAGGCCCCGGCGTACTTCGATGCCGACGGGCTCGAGGTGCGGCAGTACTTCACGACGTCGGCGGACGGGACGCGGGTGCCGTACTTCGTGACCGGCCGCTTCGACGGGCCCGGCCCGACGCTGCTGAGCGGGTACGGCGGGTTCGAGGTGTCGCGGACGCCGCTCTACAGCGGTTCGACCGGGCGAGGCTGGCTGGCGCGCGGCGGCACGTACGTGGTGGCGAACATCCGCGGCGGTGGCGAATACGGGCCGGAGTGGCACGACGCGGCGCTGCGGGAGAAGCGGCTCCGCGCGTACGAGGACTTCGCGGCGGTCGCGGCCGACCTCGTCGCCCGGGGTATCACCACGACGGAGCAACTGGGCATCGAGGGTGGCAGCAACGGTGGGCTCCTGATGGGCGTGATGCTCACCCGGTATCCGGAGCTGTTCGGGGCGATCGTGTGCAACGTGCCGCTGCTGGACATGAAGCGCTACCACTTGCTGCTGGCCGGTGCGTCCTGGATCGCCGAGTACGGGAATCCCGACGACCCGGCGGACTGGGCCTTCTTGCGCGAGTACTCGCCGTACCAGAACGTCCAGAGTGGACGGCCGTACCCGCCGGTGCTGTTCGCGACCTCGACCCGCGACGACCGGGTGCATCCGGGGCACGCGCGGAAGATGGTGGCGAAGCTGCGGGAGCTGGGTTACGACGTGTCGTACTACGAGAACATCGAGGGCGGCCACGGTGCGGCGGCCGACAATGCGCAGCTGGCCTTCAAGACCGCGCTCAGCCTCGAGTTCTTCTGGCGCACCCTGGCCCGGTAGGGCCGCCGACCTGGCCGCCGGGAGGCCACTACTTCGGGGAAGTAGTGGCCTCGATGGGGTTGGGAGGCCACAACTCTGGGAAGTAGTAGCCTCAGCACGCGCCGAGGCCACTACTTCCCCGGAGCTGTGACGGCGCCGGTCAGCTGCAGCCGCTGGTGGAGCCGCAGCCCTCGCAGACGTAGCAGCTGCCGGCCGGGCGCATCTTGGTGCCGCAGGTGAAGCAGAGCGGCGCGTCGGCGGCCTTGCCCTGGACCGCCTCGAGCAGTTCGGTCGACGAGCCGACCTGCCGGCGGCGCCGGCTTCACCGCTGTCGGTTCGGCGCTCCTCGACTGGTGCTTGGCCTTCGTCTCGGCACCGGGGCCGACGTTGCGCATCTCGGTCGAAGTCCACAGTCGGACTCGCCCGCCTCGGCGCGGCAGCTGGGCGGCCCGCTCCTCGGCGGTGAGGATGCCGAGCTCGACGCGCGTCTCGAAGGGCAGGAAGTCCAGCGCCAGCCGGCGGAAGATGTAGTCCATCACCGACGGCGCCATCCGGATGTCCGGGTCGTCGGTCATGCCGGCCGGCTCGAAGCGCATGTTGGTGAACTTGGAGACGTAGGTCTCCAGCGGCACGCCGTACTGCAGGCCGATCGAGATCGCGATCGAGAAGGCGTCCATCACGCCGGCCAGGGTCGAGCCCTGCTTCGACATCTTCAGGAAGACCTCGCCGAGGCCGTCGTCCGGGTAGGACGAGGCGGTCAGGTAGCCCTCGGCGCCGCCGACCGAGAACGACACGGTCTGCGACGGCCGCTTCTTCGGCAGCCGCTTGCGGACCGGCCGGTACTCGACGACCTTCTCGGTCTTGACGATCTCCTTGACGACCGGGGCCGGCTCCTCCTCGGCCTTCTTGTTGCTCTTGACCGCGGAGAGCGGCTGGCCGACCTTGCAGTTGTCGCGGTAGATGGCGAGCGCCTTGAGGCCGAGCTTCCAGCCCTGGAAGTAGATCTCCTCGACGTCCTCGACGGTCGCCGACTCCGGCATGTTGACCGTCTTGGAGATGGCGCCGGAGATGAACGGCTGGATCGCCGCCATCATCCGGACGTGGCCCATCGGCGAGATGGACCGCTCGCCCATGGCGCAGTCGAAGACCTCGTAGTGCTCGGACTTGAGGCCGGGCGCGTCGACCACGTGGCCGTGCTCGGCGATGTACTCGACGATCGCCTCGACCTGCTCCTCCTGGTAGCCCAGGTTGCGCAGGGCCCGCGGCACGGTCTGGTTGACGATCTGCATCGAGCCGCCGCCGACCAGCTTCTTGAACTTGACCAGCGCCAGGTCGGGCTCGACGCCGGTGGTGTCGCAGTCCATCATCAGGCCGATGGTGCCGGTCGGGGCGAGGACGCGAGGCCTGCGCGTTGCGCCAGCCGTTGCTTCTCGCCGATCTCCAGGCCGCTCCTGCCACTGGGCGGTGGCCTCGGCGTCTTGATGGCGACGTCGATGCCGCCGACCGTGCCGATCGCGTCGTTGGCCGCGGCGTGCTTGCGCATGACCCGCTGGTGCGGCTCGGCGTTGCGGGCGTAGCCGTCGTACGGGCCGACGACGCCGGCGAGCTCGGCGGAGCGGCGGTACGCGGTGCCGGTCATCAGGCAGGTGATGGCCGCGGCGAGGGCGCGGCCGCCGTCGGAGTCGTAGGCCAGGCCGGTCGCCATCAGCAGCGCGCCGAGGTTGGCGTAGCCGATGCCGAGCTGCCGGTAGGCCCGCGTGGTCTCGCCGATCTTCTCGGTCGGGAAGTCGGCGAAGCAGATCGAGATGTCCATCGCGGTGATGACCAGCTCGACGGCCTTGACGAACCGCTCGACCGTCGAACGTGCCGTCGTCGTTGAGGAACTTCATCAGGTTGAGCGAGGCCAGGTTGCACGACGAGTTGTCCAGGTGCATGTACTCGCAGCACGGGTTGGACGCGGTGATCCGGCCGGTCTCGGGGCAGGTGTGCCAGTCGTTGATCGTGTCGTCGTACTGGATGCCGGGGTCGGCGCACTCCCACGCCGCCTGGGCGATCTTGCGGAACAGGCTGCGGCGTCGACCGTCTCGACACGACGCTGCCGTCGAGCCGGGCGCGCAGCCCGAACTCGGCGCCCTCCTCGACCGCGCGCATGAACTCGTCGGAGACGCGCACCGAGTTGTTGGCGTTCTGGTACTGGACGCTGACGATGTCCTTGCCGCCGAGGTCCATGTCGAAGCCGGCGTCGCGCAGCGCGCGGATCTTGTCCTCCTCGCGCGCCTTGGTCTCGATGAACTCCTCGATGTCGGGGTGGTCGACGTCGAGGATGACCATCTTGGCCGCGCGGCGGGTGGCGCCGCCGGACTTGATGGTGCCGGCGGACGCGTCGGCGCCGCGCATGAAGCTGACCGGACCGGAGGCGGTGCCGCCGGAGGACAGCAGTTCCTTGGACGAGCGGATCCGCGACAGGTTGACGCCGGAGCCGGAGCCGCCCTTGAAGATCAGGCCCTCTTCCTTGTACCAGTCGAGGATCGAGTCCATCGAGTCGTCGACGGCGAGGATGAAGCAGGCGCGAGACCTGCTGCGGCGACGGCGTACCGACGTTGAACCACACCGGCGAGTTGAAGCTGAACACCTGGTGCAGCAGCATCCAGGTCAGCTCGTGGTCGAAGACCTCGGCGTCGGCCGGCGTGGCGAAGTAGCCGTGCTCCTCGCCGGCGCGCGGTAGGTCGAGACCACCCGGTCGATGAGACGCTTCAACGACCACTCACGCTCGGGCGTGCCGACGGCACCGCGGAAGTACTTGGTGGTGACGATGTTGGCCGCGTTGACGCTCCAGAAGTCGGGGAACTCGACGCCCCGCTGCTCGAAGTTGATCGAGCCGTCCCGCCAGTTCGTCATGACGACGTCCCGGCGCTCCCAGCTCACCTCGTCGTACGGGTGCACGCCCTCGGTCGTCCACACCCGCTCGATGCGAAGCCCCTCGCGCGCTGCCGTCGCTGCCTCTGCCTGTGTTTCCCCCGCCATCTGCGGCCCCCTCGCGGTCGTTGCTGTCATTGACGTCGTGCTGTGCGTTGTGCTGGTCGTCTGGTGTGTGCGGGCGGGCGACGCCGGGTAGCGCCGGCCGCGCCGCCGGTTAGCTGGCCGGCCCACGGGTGGCCGCCGCCGGAGTGAGCGCGGTGCTGTCGAAGTCGAACTCGGTGCCCGCCCCCGCGGACGCCTGACGGCCCGCCGCCGCGCGCAATGCGGCGATCTCCCGCTCGAAGTCGCTGAGCGAGTCGAACGAGCGGTAGACGCTGGCGAAGCGCAGGTAGGCCACCTCGTCCAGGTGCCGCAGCGGCTCGAGGATCGCCAGGCCGACCTCGTGGCTGGGGATCTCCGCCGCCCCCCGGGCCCGGACGGTCTCCTCGACCTTCTGCGCGAGCAACGCGATCGAGTCCTCGTCGACCGGGCGACCCTGGCAGGCCTTGCGGACTCCGGCGACGATCTTCGTGCGGCTGAACGGCTCGGTCACACCGCTGCGCTTGACCACGGCGAGGACGGCCTCCTCGACGGTGGTGAAGCGGCGGCCGCACTCCGGGCAGGAGCGGCGGCGCCGGATGATCTGGCCGTCTTCCGCTTCGCGGGAATCGACCACGCGTGAATCGGCGTGCCTGCAGTATGGGCAACGCATCCGGTGGACCTTCTCTCTTGTGCCGATCCCGTGCCGTGCGACATCGTGCGCGCAAACCTGGCGCAAATGGGCACGCCACGACACAACGATCACCCATCGAGATGGGCATCGCCAGGCGTGTGCACTATGTCGAAACGAGCAGCCGAACCCAACTTGTGGGTGACTTACACGAGTGTAACTACTACATCTTGGGGTTGACGTTATGCCGCCACCGACGCGGGCGCAAGTCAAACGAGCAAACCGGCACTATCGTGTCGCGCACATTGTCAAGCACTGCGGAGAGTGACTCCGCGGCCGCTCAGCGCCGGGGCACGGTGAGTTTCTGACCGACCTGCAGACGGTAGCCGTCGAGGTGGTTGAGCCGGCGGATGTCCTCGACGGTGGCCGCGCGGTTGCGGCCCGGGGCGACCTGTCCGGCGATGCTCCACAGCGAGTCGCCGGGCTGCACCACCCGGGTCGGTAGCGGCGTGGTGTCGGCCGCCTGGCCGGGCTGCGACACGAGCACCACGACGAGCGCGGCCAGCGCGACGAGCAGTCCGAGCACCACGACCCGGCCGCGCCGGGTGAGCCGGAGCGGGCTCAGGCCGACCGATCGCAGCCCGGTCGAGCGAAGCGCCGTGGTCTCCATGGAAATCCTCCCAATGTCGAACAGCAGTTCGATCGAACGGACGTACGATGGTTTACCAGAGCCGCAAGGTCGATGTCGAGCAGACGCGCCGAGAAATTTCGGCGCGCCACGTAGTACAGATGTTTGAAACTGTCACACGTCAGGGATACGGTCGAGCCGCACAACGATCAAGGGATCGTCCGAGACCGGGCCAAGTCCGACACCGTCGGCACCGCCCCCGATTCCGGACACCGGCCAGCTGGACCTCACCGCCGGGGCGCCAGCCACCACATGGGAGGACGACGTGTCAGCCGACGACCGCACCGACGCACCAGCAGGCGAGCCGGCCGAGGTCACCGCGATCGGCCGCGGTCACTCACCTGGCCGCCGCCGCAGTGCGCGCCAGCGTGGTGGCGAGCCCGAGCTGCGTGCGGTCACCGCCGTGGTGAGCGCCTTCCCCGATCTGTTCACCGCCGACCTCACCGTCCGGCAGCGCCGCATCCTCGAGTTCATCCGCAGTGCGGTGGAGCGCAACGGCTATCCGCCGAGCGTGCGGGAGATCGGCGAGGCCGTCGGCCTCGTGTCGCCATCGAGCGTGGCCTATCAGCTCAAGGAGCTGGAGCGCAAAGGCTACCTGCGTCGCGACCCCAACCGCCCGCGCGCCGTCGACGTCCGCCCGCCGAGCGAGCTCATGGCTGAGGACGAGGAAGCGGTGCGTGCCGCCCGCCCGGCACCCGCCTACGTTCCGGTGCTCGGGCGCATCGCCGCCGGTGGACCGATCCTCGCCGAGCAGGCGGTCGAGGACGTCTTCCCCCTGCCGCGCGAGCTCGTCGGCGAGGGCACGCTGTTCATGCTCCAGGTCAAGGGCGACTCGATGCTCGACGCCGCCATCTGCGACGGCGACTGGGTCGTGGTCCGCCAGCAGCCCAACGCCAACAACGGTGACATCGTCGCGGCGATGCTCGACGGCGAGGCGACCGTGAAGACCTACCGCAACCGCGACGGGCACGTGTGGCTGATGCCGCAGAACCCGGCCTTCGACCCGATCGCCGGCGACCACGCCTCCATCCTCGGCCGAGTGGTCACCGTGGTGCGCCGGATCTGAGCTCAGGGGCGCCGATACTGATCTTCGTAGCCGCGGCGTTCGTAGTCTCCGGCATCGTCGTAGCCGCGGACATACGGCGCCTTGGCGGACGCGCCACCGCCGTCGCCGGCGCCGTAGACACGGCCGCGGGGAGGCCCGCTCTTCGGGGCGGCCGGACCGGGCGGCGGTTCACCCGGTCCACCGGGCGGGCGGCCATAGACCCGGCCACCGCCGTCACCGCCGCGGCCAGGTCCACTCCGGCCGGGTCCACTCTGGCCGGGTCCACCCTGGCCTGAACCGCTGGACGGGCCGCCAGACGGGCCGCCGATCGGCCCATCAGGATCGTCGAGCCGGATCGGGCCGGCCGGGCCGGAGTAGCGGCGGCGGCGCTTGCGCGAGTTGCGGATGCCGAGGATGCCGCCGACCACGAGGAGCAGGCCGAGCACGCCCACGGCGGCCACCATGTAGGTGAGGTCCTGCAGGGTGAGCTTCGACAGGAACGAGCGCTTGTCGGCGGTGGGCGACGGCACCTGCGCGCCGGCCGCCGGCTTGCCCGGGTTGGCCTTGGCCGGCGTGTAGCGCAGGAGCGTGCTCGGCCCCGTCTGGTCGGAGCAGGTCACGAACGACTTGCCGTCGGGCGCGTAGGAGATGCCCTCACCCTGCGGTTCGTTGGGCAGCGGCGTGATCCGGTACTTCCCGGAGGTCACCGCGGCGGCGACGTCGCCGCCGGAGACGTCGAACTCGTATGCGTCGGACATCGTGCGGACCACCGCTTTGGTGCCGTCGGCCGACACCGCTCCGCCGGTGATCAACGCGGAGCCGATGAACAGCAGCGGGTTGGGCGTGCCGGTCTTCTCCGGGGTGAAGGTGCCGACCTTCTTGAGCTTCACGCCTTCCTTGTTGTCCGACTGCAGCGCACCCGCCGGCACGTAGACCTCGCCGGCCGGCTCCTTCGTCACGATGACCGGTGTGCCGTTGGGCGACATCAGCAGCGTCTCCGCGTCGCGCGCCTTGCCGTCGGGGTAGGCCAGCCGGTGGATCACCGGCGTCTTCGAGCCGGGCGCGATGCTCCACAGCGCGATCGTCGACCGGCGCTGGTTGTCACCCCCGCTGGCCGGGCTGTTGTCGCCGATGTCGGCCACCCACACGGTGCCGTCCTTGGCCATCGCCAGATCCTCCGGGTCGATGGCCGGACGCGGATAGCTCACCTGGCTGGTGATCTTGCAATTCTTGTCCAGCGTGAAGATCTTCTCGCGGGACTGGTTGGTGTTGCCGTCGTTGATCACCAGGTAGCCGCCGGCGGTGGCGACGATGCCCGACGCCTCGGTCATGCGGCTATCGGTGATCTTGCAGATCGCGGTGCCGCTGCCCGCCACTGGCGACGTGTTGCCGGCCGCCGGGGTCGGCGAAGGTGCGGCAGATGCCGGTGTCGACATGCGGATGCGGCGACCGCCGAAATCAGACATACCGCCACACCCACCACAGTTGACCTACGCCGCATCGGACAAGTTTGGCAGAGCCGCGCTCCCGATGGGGGTACGTGCCACGCCGATCACGCCTGGTGACGGGAGGGAAACCTATCGTTCGCTGGCAAACTGAGCGACTTCGGCCGCCAGGGCGTCGTCGACCCGCGCCCGCAGCCGCGTGCCCTCGGCGAGGTGGCGAGGTTTCGAGCACCTCGCCGGCCGGTGCACCCGGGCCACCAGGTCCCCGCGGTCGTACGGCACGCAGCACGTCGAGCTCGACCGCCGGCCGGGGCAGCCGCGCCTCGATCGCGAGCGCGCAGCTCGTCGATGCCGGCGCCGGTGCGGGCGGAGACGAAGACCGCGTCCGGCCACGGCCGCTTGAGCCGCAGCAGCGTCTCCTCGTCGGCGGCGTCGATCTTGTTGACGACCAGCAGCTCCGGCACCGCGTCGGCGCCGACCTCGGCGAGCACCTCGCGGACCGCGCGGACCTGATCCTCCGGGTCGGGGTGCGCGCCGTCGACGACGTGCACGACCAGGTCGGCGTCGGCGACCTCCTCCAGCGTCGAGCGGAACGCCTCGACGATCTGGTGCGGCAGGTGCCGGACGAAGCCGACCGTGTCGGACAGCGTGTAGACCCGGCCGTCGGCGGCGCGCGGCCCGGCGCGTGGTCGGGTCGAGGGTGGCGAACAGCGCGTCCTCGACCAGCACGCCCGCGCCGGTGAGCCGGTTGAGCAGGCTGGACTTGCCGGCGTTGGTGTAGCCGGCGATGGCCACGCTCGGCACCCGGTTGCGGCGCCGGCGTGGCGCGCTTGGTGTCGCGGATCGTGCGCCATCGCCGCGATCTCGCGCTTGAGCCGGGAGATGCGGGTGCGGATGCGCCGCCGGTCGGTCTCGAGCTTGGTCTCACCGGGACCGCGCAGGCCGACGCCGCCGCCGGCGCCGCCACCGCGCCGGAGCCACCGGCCTGCCGGGACAGCGCCTCACCCCAGCCACGCAGGCGGGGCAGGAGGTACTGCAGCTGGGCCAGCTCGACCTGCGCCTTGCCCTCCTTGCTCTTCGCGTGCTGGGCGAAGATGTCCAGGATCAGCGCGGTCCGGTCGATGACCTTGACCTTGATCTGCTGCTCCAGGTTGCGCAGCTGGGACGGGGACAGCTCGCCGTCGCAGATGACCGTGTCGGCGCCGGTGGCGATGACCACGTCGCGCAGCTCGTCGACCTTGCCGCGGCCGATGAAGGTGGCCGCGTCGGGCCGGCTGCGCCGCTGGATCAGCCCCTCGAGCACCTGCGAACCGGCGGTCTCGGCCAGCGCGGCCAGCTCGGTCAGCGAGTTCTCGGCGTCGGTCGACGGTGCCCTCGGTCCAGACCCCGACCAGCACGACCCGCTCGAGGCGCAGCTGGCGGTATTCGACCTCGGTGACGTCGGTGAGCTCGGTGGACAGGCCGGCGACCCGGCGCAGCGCGTGCCGCTCCTCGAGCTCGAGCTCACCGGTCGTGGCGTCGTCGAGCGAGGTCGTCCGAGTGACCGTCGAACGGCGTCGACCTCCATCGGCTCGATCGTGGCACGTCCGGGTACGTATCGTGGCGCATCCACATAACGTCGGACAGCCGTCGTCGCACGCGGTGGCGGACTCATGAGCACGCGCACCGGATCGGACGCCGGTATTCCGGACGAGGCACGAGATGCGGCGACGCACCGGCGCGAATCGACGGAGTGACGCACCGTGGTACCACGACCGCCTGCCCAGCGCCGGATTCTCGATCACGATCCGGGTCTCCGTCACGCGCCGACGCCTCCGCCGATCGGCCGGCTCACCACCGCGTCGGCGAGGCCGGCGGCGATCGTCACCGCCGCTCGACGTGGTCGACTCCGACCACGACCAGCGTCGTCGTCGACCTCACCTGCGACACCGCCGACTCCGCCCACGCCGACCAGGTCGTCGACGGCCTCGAGAAGCTGGACGGCGTCGACGTCCGCAAGGTCTCCGACCGCACGTTCCTGCTGCACCTCGGCGGCAAGATCGAGGTCACCCCCAAGGTCGCGCTGCGCAACCGCGACGAGCTGTCCCGGGCGTACACGCCGGGGGTGGCCCGGGTCTGCCTGGCGATCGCCGAGAACCCCGACGACGCCCGCCGGCTGACCATCAAGCGCAACACGGTCGCCGTGGTCACCGACGGCTCGGCCGTGCTCGGCCTGGGCAACATCGGGCCGGCCGCGGCGCTGCCGGTGATGGAGGGCAAGGCCGCGCTGTTCAAGCGCTTCGGCGGGGTGGACGCCTGGCCGGTCGTGCTGGACACCCAGGACACCGACGAGATCGTCGAGATCGTGCAGGGCCATCGCGCCCGCGTACGGCGGGATCAACCTCGAGGACATCGCCGCGCCGCGCTGCTTCGAGATCGAGGAGCGGCTGCGCGAGCATGCTCGACATCCCGGTCTTCCACGACGACCAGCACGGCACCGCGATCTGCGTGCTGGCCGCGCTGACCAACGCGCTGCGGGTGGTGGGCAAGCGACTCGAGCGACGTGCGGGTCGTGGTCTCCGGCGCCGGCGCGGCCGGCACGGCCATCATGAAGCTGCTGCTGCGCCAGGGCGTCGGCGACGTCATCGCCTACGACCGGCCGGGCGCCCTGCACCGCGGCATGCCCGGCCTGAACCCGGCGCTGGCAGTGGCTGGTCGAGCAACACCAACCGCGACAACTACGCCGGCGACCTGCCGGGCGCGATCGCGCGGCGCCGACGTGTTCATCGGGGTCAGCGCGCCCGAACCTGCTCACCGGCGACGACATCGCCAAGATGGCCGACAGGTCGATCGTGTTCGCGCTGGCCAACCCCGACCCGGAGGTCGACCCGCGGGAGGCCCGCAAGCACGCGGCGATCGTCGCGACCGGCCGCTCCGACCAGCCCAACCAGATCAACAACGTGCTGGCCTTCCCCGGCGTGTTCCGCGGCATGCTCGACGCGCAGGCCGCGCGAGTTCACCGAGGAGATGGCGCTGGCCGCGGCGCAGGCGATCGCCGACGTGGTCGGCGAGGACAAGCTCAACCCGAGCGGTCATCGTGCCCAGCGTCTTCGACGCCCGGGTCGCGCCGGCCGTGGCCGCGGCGGTCCGCGCCGTGGCCAAGGGCGCCGCCGCCGAGGCGCACCTCGGACGCCGAACCGTCGACGAGTAGCCGCTGGCCACGGTCAGCCTGACCGGTAGGGTCCGCGCCGACGGTGCCGCGCAGGAGCCTCGGCGTCGACGTCGCCGTGCGCGACGATCACGGCCGGGCCGGCCAGCCAGGCACGTCCGTCGCCGTCGAGTGGTCACGGTCAGCCGGCCGCCGGGCACGTCGACGACGACCGACGCCGGTCGTCCAGGCCGGCGTGGTCGCAGGGCGACCGCGGCCACCGCGCAGGCGCCCGGAGCCGCAGGACAGGGTCTCGCCGGAGCCGCGCTCGTAGACCCGCATGCGCCGGTACAGGTCGGCGCCGGCCGGCGGCGACCGGCCGCGGCGAACTCGACGTTGACGCCCGGCCGGGAAGATCCGCGGGTCGATGCCGGGCGCGCGCGGTCAGGTCGAGCCGTCCAGGGTCGGCTCGTCGACCGGGCAGACCAGGTGCGGGTTGCCGACGTCGACGGCGGTACCGGCGAACCGACGGCCGTCGACGGTGGCCTCGCTCGGCCCGGACAGCTCGCGGCAGCGGCCATGTCCGGCGGCGATCTCGTCGCCGATCGTCACCGGCGACCACCCCGGCGCGGGTGGCCACGGCGAACGACGCCCTCGGCGGCGACCAGCCCGGCCTCGACCAGGTAGCGGGCGAAGACGCGGACGCCGTTGCCGCACATCTCGGCGATGCGAGCCGTCGGCGTTCCAGTAGTCCATGAACCACTCGGCGTCACCGGCCGACGCGGCCGCGTCCGGGTGGGCGGCGCTGCGCACCACGCGCAGGACGCCGTCGGCGCCGATGCCGCGCCGCCGGTCGCAGAGCGCGGCGACGAACGCCGGCGTCAGCGGCAGCACGCCGTCGGGGTCGGGCAGGATGACGAAGTCGTTGCCGGTGCCGTGGCCCTTGGCGAACCGCATGGCGCTCAATCCTTCGCCGCATCCGACGCGCGCAGCGCGCGCTGCCGTGATCAGTTCGGCGGCGCCGCCGTCGAGCCAGCGCGATCCGGCGGTCGCGGCGGAACCAGGAGCGCTGCCGGCGCACGAACCGCCGGGTCGCCCGGACCGTCTCGGCGCGCGCCGGCTCGCTCGGTCCACTCCCGGCGAGGAGCGCCAGCACCTGCTGGTAGCCGAGCGCCCGGCTCGCCGTGCGCCCGTCGCGCAGGCCGCGGCCGTACCAGCGCGCGCACCTCGTCGACCAGGCCGGCCGCCCACATCCGCTCGACCCGGGCGCCGATCCGCTCGTCGAGCGTCGCCGGTGTCGAGGTCGACGCCGAGCTGCAGCGCGTCGTACACCGGGCGCGGCTCGCGGCAGCGCGCGCGGTGAACGGCGTGCCGGTCAGCTCGATGACCTCCAGCGCGCGGACGATCCGCCGGCCGTTGCTGGGCAGGATCCGGGCGGCCGCCTCCGGGTCGGCGCGCGGCCAGCCGGGCGTGCAGCGGCGCCGGGCCGACCTCGCGCGAGCTCCGCCTCCAGCGCGGCGCGCAGCCGCGGGTCGGTGCCGGGGAACTCGAAGTCCTCGAGGACCGCCCGCACGTACAGGCCGGAGCCGCCGACCAGCAGCGGCACCCGGCCGCGGGCGAGGATGTCGTCGATCGCGGCGCGGGCCAGCGCTGGTACTCGGCGACGCTGGCCGGCTCGGTGACGTCCCAGATGTCCAGCAGGTGGTGCGGGACGCCCGCCCGCTCGGCCGGGGTGAGCTTGGCGGTGCCGATGTCCATGCCGCGGTAGAGCTGCATCGAGTCGGCGTTGACGACCTCGCCGTCGAGCTCGTGCGCCAGGGCCAGGCTCAGCGCGGACTTGCCGGCCGCGGTCGGCCCGACGACGGCGATGACCTGGGGTCTCATCGCTTCATCGCCAGCTCGCGACGAGGTAGGCCACGCCGTAGGGCGCGGCGTCGTACAGCAGCTCGCCGGTCGTCTCGCCCGCACCGCTGACCGTTTTAGTACCTTTCGTACCTGCCATATCTGTTGCGCCGCGCCGGCCAGCACCTGCCACGGCGCCCGGCCGGCGGCCAGCAGTTCGGCGGCGAGCCCGGGTCCAGCGCGAGCAGGGCATCGGCGTCGGCGTCGGCCAGGGCCCGAGCGACGGCAGCGATCGAACGGCTCGGCCCGCGTCGTCGAGGTAGCCGGGCGCCTTCACGGCCCGGCAGGCCGAGCCGTCACCCATGACCAGCAGGGCCGACCCGGCACCGGCGCGACCAGGACCGCGCCCAGCTTTGCGCACTCGTCGGGCGAAGCGTCGGCGGCGATCGACACGTACGGAATCGGCACCGCGGCGCCAGCCAGCCGGCGCCGATGAGCAGGCTCAGCGGCAGCGCTTCCGCGACGGCTCACCGACCGTCGATCGGCAGGCCCCAGGGCGCGAGGCTGCCGCCGACCGGCGCCTCGTGGCGAGCGTCGAGAATCGTATCGGCGCCGCACCACGACGATGACATCGCGCACCGGACAGGTGCGCTCGACCGCGACGGCGGCAGCGCCGCATCGCAGCGCTCGTCGAGTTCGGCCGCCGCGCCGGCCGCCACCTCCGGCACCAGCATCGGCGGATGCGGGCAGACCGCGGCGGCGACGAGTGGCACGGCTGTCAACGTTATCCGGGCGTTCTATTTGCCCGCTGCGCGGCCCTTGGCGCCTCTCCGCGCACCGAATGGTCACGGTTCGGCCGCAGGCGCTCGACGCGGACCGGGTAAGACCTGTGACAATGCCGTTGGGGAAACATTGCTGCGCGATGGCGGCGGCACCGTGGGAGCGTCCCGCGAGCGCCGGGAGCGAGGATGGGCACATGAGCGAGCTGGACGACGTTCGGACGGGTCGACGCGGACGGCACGGTCTACGTCAAGACGGCCGCTGGCGAACGGGTCGTCGGATCGTGGCAGGCCGGCACGCCCGAGGAGGGCCTGGCCCACTTCGCCCGCCGCTTCGCCGACCTGGTGACCGAGGTCGACCTGATCGAGGCACGCCTGGGCAGCGGCGCCGCCGACGCCGGTCAGTCGCTGTCCACCATCCGCCGGCTGCGCAGCGGACTCGACGAGGCCCACGTCGTCGGCGACATCGACAGCCTCGCCGCCCGGCTCGACAAGCTCACCTCGGTGGCCGAGGAGAAGGCCGGCGCGGCGCGCGCCGCCCGCGACGCCGCCCGCGCCGAGGCCCTCGCCCGCAAGACCGCGCTGGTCGAGGAGGCCGAGCAGATCGCCGCCGAGTCCACCGGCTGGAAGACCGCCGGCGACCGGCTCAAGGAGATCCTCGACGAGTGGAAGGCCATCCACGGCGTCGACAAGAAGGCCGACGGCGAGCTGTGGAAGCGGTACGCGGCCGCCCGCGACGGCTTCACCCGCCGCCGCGGCGCACACTTCGCCACCCTCGACGCCTCGCGCAAGCAGGCCCAGGGCCGCAAGGAGGAGCTGGTCGTCGAGGCCGAGACGCTGTCCGAGTCCACCGAGTGGAACGCCACGGCCAACCGGCTCAAGGAGCTGATGACCGAGTGGAAGGCCGCACCGCGCGCCGCCAAGGAGACCGAGCAGCGGCTGTGGGAGCGGTTCCGGGCCGCGCAGGACGCCTTCTTCAAGCGCCGCAGCGAGGTCTTCACCGCCCGCGACGCCGAGTACAAGGGCAACCTCGAGCGCAAGCAGGAGCTGCTCGCCCAGGCCGAGGCGATCGACGTCGAGGCCGACCCAAGGGCCGCGCAGGCCAGGCTCCGCGAGATCCAGGGCCAGTGGCACGACGTCGGCCGGGTGCCCCGCGAGTCGCAGACCGGTCTCGACCGCCGCCTCCGCGCCATCGACGACAAGGTCAAGACCGCGATGGACGCAGCCTGGCGACGCACCCCGCCCGAGGCCAGCCCCCTGCTCGCCCAGATGCGCGAGCAGGTCGCCCGCGCCGAGCAGCAGCTGGCCAGCGCCCAGGCCGCCGGCGACGCCAAGCGCATCCGGGAGGCCGAACAGGCGCTCGAGTCCAAGCGCAAGTTCCTCGCGATGGCCGAGCACTCCAACTAGCCGTCATCAAGGTTCTTGATCGTGATCAAGAACGGCACGAGTCGACCGGCGCGGCGTCGACGCCGATCTTCGGCATTCCCAGCAGCACGCTCGGGGCGCGCGCCACCCGCCCGGCCTCCCAGGCGTCGCCGGCCCGGGTGCGGCGGTGCGACACGAGCGGGCCGTCCGCGTTCAGGTGGTGCGGCGCCGCGTAGGTCACGGTGGTCTCGACGATGTCGCCAGGGCGGATGCCGCTCTGCGCGGCGGCGAAGTGCACGAGCCGTCCGTCGCGGGCCCGGCCGGACAGCCGGCCGGTCGCGGCGTCCTTGCGGCCTTCGCCGACCGCGACCAGGACCTCGACGGTGGAGCCGACCAGGCGCTTGTTCTCCGCCCAGGTCGACTCCTCGAGCAGCGCGATCAGCCGGTCGTACCGGTCCTGGACGACCGCCTTGGGCACCTGGCCGTCGAGGGCGGCCGCGGGAGTGCCGGGGCGCTTGGAGTACTGGAAGGTGAACGCGCTGGAGAAGCCGGGCCGCTCGGACGACGTCCAGGGTCTGCTCGAAGTCGGCCTCGGTCTCACCGGGGAAGCCGACGATGATGTCGGTCGTGATCGCCGCGTCGGGCATGGCCGCCCGGACGTTGTCGATGATGCCGAGGTAGCGCTCCGCCCGGTACGAGCGGCGCATCGCGCGCAGCACCGTGTCGGAGCCGGACTGCAGCGGCATGTGCAGCGAGTGACAGACGTTGGGCGTCTCGGCCATCGCGGCGATGACGTCGTCGGTGAAGTCCTTCGGGTGCGGGCTGGTGAACCGGACCCGCTCCAGTCCGTCGATGTCACCGCAGGCCCGCAGCAGCTTGCCGAAGGCGAGCCGGTCGCCGAACTCGACGCCGTAGGAGTTGACGTTCTGCCCGAGCAGGGTCACCTCGAGCACGCCCTCGGCGGCAAGGGCGCTGACCTCGGCCAGGACGTCGCCTGGGCGGCGGTCCTTCTCCTTGCCGCGCAACGCCGGCACGATGCAGAACGTGCAGGTGTTGTTGCAGCCGACCGAGATGGACACCCAGCCCGCGTAGGCCGACTCGCGCCGCGCCGGCAGCGTCGACGGGAAGACTTCGAGCGATTCGAGGATCTCGATCTCGGCCTCGTGCGTTGTGGCGGGCGCGCTCGAGCAGGACCGGCAGCGAGCCGATGTTGTGCGTGCCGAAGACGACGTCGACCCAGGGTGCCCGCTTGATGATCTCGCCGCGGTCCTTCTGCGCGAGGCAGCCGCCGACGGCGATCTGCATGCCCGGGTGCGCCTGCTTGGTCGGGCGCAGGTGCCCGAGGTTGCCGTAGAGCCGGTTGTCGGCGTTCTCCCGTACCGCGCAGGTGTTGAAGACGACGAGGTCCGGCGGGCCGTCGTCGGCGGCTCGCGAATAGCCGGCGCCTTCGAGCAGACCCGAGATGCGCTCGGAGTCGTGCGCGTTCATCTGGCAGCCGTAGGTGATGACCTTGTAGGTCCGGGTTTCGGAATCCATCTCGAGCCGAGTCTAGCCGCCGGTGGGCGCGCCGATCGGATCGACCAGACCGGCCAGCGGTACGTCGCTCGCCTCGGCCGTGGGACGGATGGGAGTGACCGCGACGTAGCCGTCGATCAGCCAGGCTTCGTCGGTGCCGGGTTCGAGCTCGGCGTTGCTCTGTTCGAGTGACATCCGCACGTATCCGTGGCCCTGCTCGAGCATGGTCATCTGGACCACCCCGAAGGTGGCGAGCGTGGCCCGCCGGATGCCGCGGATGTCGCCGAGATCGCAGTTGGGCACGTTGACGTTGAGCGCGAACCCGGCGTCGCCGCCGGTGACGAGCGGCATCAGGTCGGCGGCGACCGCGGCGGCGGTGTCCCACAGTGGCCGGGCGTCGGCGCCGAAGCCGCTGTCGACGGAGACGGCCATCGCCCGGCAGCCGTTGTTGACCGCGGTGAACGCGGCGCCGACCGTACCGGAGTGCAGCACGGCCAGGCCGGTGTTGGCGCCCCGGTTGATGCCCGAGAGCACCAGGTCGGGCGCCGGGCCGAAGGCCTCGCGCGTGGCGAGCAGCACGATGAAGGCCGGCGACGCGGCCACCGCGTGCACGGGGACACCGTCGAGCCCGGCGAGGGACCGCGACTCCACGACGATCCGGCCCTCGGCGTCGATCGCGGTCAGGCCGGCCCCGGCGCCGCTGGCTTCGTGGACCGGCGCGGCGACGACCACGTCGTGCCCGGCGGCGACGGCGATCCGGGCCAGGGCGTGCAGTCCGGGGCTGTCGATGCCATCATCGTTGGTCACCAGTACGCGCATACGGGCAGTACATCATGCGACAAGTGGCCGCTCGGCGGGCAGTCTATGTCGCCCATCCGTGCAGCTCATGCGGGCCGTTACCGGTCTGTGACCGCATCGGACACGTTCAGATATGCGGACGCCGCTATGGTTTGGGCCACTACGCGATGCAAACCACCCACAACGCGGGCCAACCGAACATGAGCCAGCCGACCAAGCCAGATCCGACCAAGCCAGATCCGACGCGGGCCACACACGACGCAGGCCACCACACGACGCAGCAAGGCGGCGCAATGACCGTTGATGACGTGGAACCGTTGATCGTGCTCCGTGGCGTGAACAAATACTTCGGCGACGTGCATGTGCTGCGCGACATCGATCTGACGATTGCGCGCGGCGAGGTCGTCGTGGTCATCGGGCCGTCCGGCTCGGGCAAGTCCACGCTGTGCCGCGCGATCAACCGTCTCGAGCCGGTCGGCTCCGGCACCATCATGTTCGACGGCCGGTTGTTGCCGGCCGAGGGCAAGGCGCTGGCCATGTTGCGCAGCGAGGTCGGCATGGTGTTCCAGTCGTTCAACCTGTTCGCGCACAAGACGATTCTCGACAACGTGATGCTCGGCCCGATCAAGGTTCGCAAGGAGAAGCCGGCCGTCGTGCGGGAGCGCGCGATGAAGCTGCTCGAGCGGGTCGGCATCGTCGATCAGGCCTCGAAGTACCCCGCGCAGCTGTCCGGCGGGCAACAGCAGCGGGCCGCGATCGCGCGCGCGCTCGCGATGCAGCCCAAGGCGATGCTCTTCGACGAGCCGACCAGCGCCCTGGACCCGGAGATGGTCGGCGAGGTGCTCGAAGTGATGATCGGGCTCGCGCGCGACGGCATGACGATGGTGGTCGTGACCCACGAGATGGGCTTCGCGCGGCACGCCGCCAATCGTGTCGTCTTCATGTCCGACGGGCAGTTGGTCGAGGACGCCCCGCCCGACCAGTTCTTCGACCATCCGCGCAGTGACCGGGCCAAGGACTTCCTGTCGAAGGTTCTCACGCACTAACGCGTCCATTGTGGACGACCTAGGCACGGTCGTCTATCCGATGGAACGGCGTGGCACATGATGTCACGCCACACAGGTGAATGCATCAAAGACGTACCACGAGGGAGCATCGAGTGAAACTGCGAAAATTCGCGGTCGTGGTGGCTGTCGCCACGTTCGCGCTTGGTCTTTCCGCCTGCGGCAAGGAGGGCACTCCGGCGCCGTCCGGCGACGCCGGCCAGAGCGGCGCCGCCACGACTGACGCGTGCACCAGTTCGGGAACGACGCTGACCCCGGCGTCGTCGGTGACGCTGACCGGCAGCCCCACGTACGACAAGATCAAGACGGCCAAGAAGGTCGTCGTCGGCGTCAAGTTCGACCAGCCGAACCTCGGCTACAAGGACGCGTCGGGCAAGCGCTGCGGCTTCGACATCGAGATCGCGCAGCTGGTCGCCTCGAAGCTGGGCATCGACCCGGCAACCATCGAATACAAGGAGATCGCCTCGGCGAACCGGGAAACCGCGATCAAGGGTGGCGAGATCGACTACTACGTCGGCACCTACTCCATCACCGACAAGCGCAAGAAGGACGTCGGCTTCGCCGGCCCGTACTTCATCGCCGGCGCAGGATCTGCTGGTCCGCAAGGACGAGACGGCGATCACCGGCTCGGACACGCTGAAGGGCAAGAAGGTCTGCTCCGCGACCGGCTCGACGCCGATCCAGCGGGTGCGCACGCAGAAGCTCACCGAGGACAGCAACATCGTCGAGTTCAAGACCTACTCCGAGTGCGTGTCGCAGTTGATCGACAAGAAGGTCGACGCGGTCACCACCGACGACGCGATCCTCAAGGGCTACGCGGCGCAGAACCCGAGCGCGCTGAAGGTCGTGGGCAAGCCGTTCATCGACCCGACGACCGGCAAGCCTTACCCGGAGAAGTACGGCATCGGCCTGCCGCATGACGACAAGGCGTTGCGCGACTTCGTCAACGGCGTGCTGGAGACCTCGGCCAGCGACGGCACCTGGCAGAAGATCTACGACGGCACGCTGGGCAAGTCCGGCACGGCCGCCTCGCCGCCGCCGCTCGAGAAGTACTGAGTCAAGTTTGACCGTCGGGGCGTCCGCGAGGACGCCCCGACGTCGCGTAGGGAGATGGCATTTGGGCGAGTTCTTCAGCACGCTGAGCGACAACAAAGACATCTTCTTCAGCGCGTTCAAGACGACGCTGTCGCTGTTTCTGATCGGCGGCCTCGGCGCGCTCGTGTTCGGCACGCTGCTCGGTGCGATGCGCGTGTCGCCGGTCCCGGTCCTGCGCGCGGTCGGCACCACGTACGTTCAATTGATCCGCAACACCCCGCTCACGCTCGTCTTCGCGCTGCTGGTCTTCGCGGCGCCGAAGCTGGGCCTGAACCTCGACTACTTCCCCACCGCGTGCGTCGGCCCTGATCGTCTACACCAGCGCCTTCGTCTGCGAGGCGCTCCGCTCGGGCATCAACACGGTGCCGACCGGGCAGGGCGAGGCGGCCCGCGCACTCGGCATGACGTTCAACCAGGTGCTGGGCGTCGATCGTGTTGCCGCAGGCCTTCCGCTCGACCGTGCCGCCACTGATGAGCATCTTCATCGCGCTGATGAAGAACACCACGATCGCGGCCGGCTTCTCCGTGCTCGAGGCGGGCGCGCTCCAGCCGTACCTCTCCGAACGCGGCCAGAACCAGATGTACGTGCTGATCTGGATCACCATCGGCTTCCTCATCCTGATCATCCCGCTGATCGCATTGCAGCGGACGCTCGAGCGGCGCTGGAAGGTGGCCCGGTGACGACCGCGCTCTACGATCAGCCCGGACCCCGCGCCATCGCGCGGAACCGCGTCTTCAGCATCCTGTCCGGCCTCGCGGTTCTCGCGCTGCTCGCCTGGATCGTCTACCGCTTCTACATCACCGGCCAGTTCGAGGCGATCAAGTGGGAGCAGTTCCAGTACAAGGCGGTGCAGAAGGAGCTGCTGGCCGGCTACCTGACGACGCTGAAGATCTTCGTCGATCAGCGCGGTCGGCGCACTGGCCTTCGGCGCGGTCTTCGCCGCCGCCCGCCTCAGTGACCACGCGGCCTTCCGCAGGCCGGCCATCTTCGTGGTCGAGCTGTTCCGCGCCATCCCGCTGCTCGTGCTGATCTTCTTCGCGTACTACGTGCCGCTGCAGTACGGCTTCCCGTTCGACAAGATGTGGGCGCTCATCATCGGCCTGGTGCTCTACAACGGCTCGGTGCTTGCCGAGATCTTCCGCGCCGGCATCCAAGCCGTGCCGTTCGGCCAGTCCGAGGCGGGGTTCGCGATCGGGCTGCGCAAGACCAGCGTCATGCGGCTCATCCTGCTGCCCCAAGCGGTCCGCGCGATGCTTCCGGCCATCGTCAGCCAGTTGGTGGTACTGCTGAAGGACACCGCGCTCGGGTTCATCATCAACTACCCGGAGTTGCTGTTCGTCGGCAAGCAGATCGGCGGCCGGCTGACGTTCGGGCTGCCGTACGTGCCGACGCTACCTCATCATCGCCGCGATCTACATCGCCACCTGTGGCATGCTGTCACTGCTCGCTTACTTGCTTGCAACGGCGGCTGGTTCGCGGCAAGAAACAGCGCACCGCGGCCAAGCCGGCCATCGAGCCGGTGAGCATCGAGCCAGGAGGCGACTGACGGCCTAGGGTTGTCAAAAGGGGGGCCGGAGCGAGGCGAGGCTCGCCGCCGCCCGGTCATCCCCGTGCGACAGGCCCTAGTGTCGGTTGGTCGACCGTCGGCGTGATTGGCAACGTTGCGCGGCGTAAGTACGCTGCGCGGGTGGCGGACACTGGCTTCCGGTTGGGTATCGACTTCGGCACCTCAAACACCGTTGCCGTGCTGCGCTGGCCCGACGGGCGCACCAAGTCGCTGCTGTTCGACGGTTCGCCCCTGCTGCCGTCCGCCGTCTACGTCGAGCCGTCCGGCACCATCCTCACCGGCCGTGACGCTGTGCACTCGGCTCGCCTCCAGCCCCACCGGTTCGAGCCGTACCCGAAGCGCCGGGTCGAAGAAGGCAAGGTGTGGCTGGGCGAGCAGGAGATCCCGGTCATCGACCTGGTCGCCACCGTGCTGCGGCGCGTCGCCACCGAGGCGTTCCGGGTCGCCGGCGCGATGCCGGCCGAGGTCAACATCACCCACCCGGCGGCCTGGGCGCCGCAGCGCCGCGAGGCCCTCTCCCGAGCGGCGGTGGCCGCGGAACTTCCGGCGCCGTTCCTGACCGCCGAGCCGATCGCCGCCGCGTCCTATTTCGTGGGTACGGTGGGAACTCCGGTCCCGGTCGGCGGAAACGCCGTCGTCTACGACTTCGGAGCCGGCACGTTCGACGCGAGCGTGGTGCGCCGCAACGCCAGCGGCGGCTTCGATGTGCTCTCCAGCGAGGGCCTGCCGGACGCGGGTGGTCTCGACGTCGACGCCGCGGTCGTCGGCTACCTGAGCCGCTCTTTCGAGGGTCGCGGCGCCGACCTGTGGCAGCGGCTGACCCAGCCCGAGGACGAGAACGACCGGCGGGCGGCGTGGCAGCTCTGGGAGGACGCGCGCCTGGCGAAAGAGATGCTGAGCCGGGCGGCAACCACATACGTGCACGTGCCGCTCTTCGACGAGAGCGTGGTCGTCGGGCGCGAGCAGTTGGAGGAGTTGGCGCGGCCGATCCTGGATCGGACGGTGGTCGCCACCCAGCTGGCCGTCTCCTCGGCCGGTGTGACCAACGGCCAGCTGGCGGCCATCTTCCTGGTCGGCGGGTCGAGCCGGATCCCGCTCGCGGCGACGCTGCTGCACCGGGCGTTCGGGCTGGCGCCGACCGCGATCGAGCAGCCGGAGATGGTTGTCGCCGAGGGCGCGCTGTATCTGGCGCCGCCGACCGGGCGGGCGCGGATCGTCGGCAACGGGGTGACGCCGGTGTCGGGCGTACCGGTGTCGGGGACGCCGTCGTCCGGCGGGCCGCAGGTGACGTCCGGCGGCCCGCAGGTTTCCGGCCCGCCGGTCTCGGGTGGGCCGTACACCACGCCGTCGCCAGGCGCCCGGCTTGCCGCCACTGATGCCGACCGGCCAGTTCCGGGCGACGCCGCCGGCGCCACCCGCTCCACCGCGACCGCCGGCGCCGCCGCGTCCCCCGGTTTCCGGGCCGACGGTCTCGCCTGGACCGGCGCGCCCGGGCGGTCCGATGCCCGGTCAGATGCCCAATCAAATGCCCAGTCAAATGCCCGGTCAGGTGCCCGGTCAGATGCCCGGTCAGATGCCCAATCAAATGCCTGGCCAGATGCACGGTCCGATGCCTGGGCCGACGCCCGGCCAGGTGCTGCAGCCGCCGGGTAGCGGGCCAGGCCAGCCACCAGCCTTCCCGGCGCCGGGACCACCGCTGGGCCCACCACCGGGTGCGCCGGGCAGCCCACCGCCGGGCCGACCGTGCGCATGCCGCCCGCACCACCGCCCGGCAGTCCCGTCTGGCAGTCGCCCGGCATACCGGTGTCCCCGTCGCCGGTCTCCGGCGCGCAGGTGTCGCCGTCGCCGACGCCGGGCAGCGCGATGGGGTCCGGCCCGTACACCGTGCCGAACGCCGCCTCGAACCTGAGCCGCGCCACCTATGCGCCCGGGATGCCGCCGCCGCCCCAAGAAGCGCGGCGGGGTGATCGCGCTCGCCGTGGGCGGTGGCGTGCTGGCGCTGCTGCTCGTCGTCGGGCTGGTGATCTTCGCCGTCAAGAGCGGCGGTACCCCGGGAGGCGGCGGCTCGCCGACGCCCAATCCGCTCGTCGGCGGCGCGTCGCCGGCGTGTGGCTACAAGCTCGCCTATCTGGGTGTGCTGACCGGCGACAACTCGGCCGACGGCATCATGATCCGCGACTCGGCGAAGATGGCGGTCGACCAGTACAACACCAAGCACGCGGGCTGCACGGTTTCGCTGGCGGAGTTCGACACCCAGCGCAAGGACGACCTGAGCGCCACGGTCGCCCAGCAGGCCGTCGACGACACGAAGATCCTGGGCGTGGTCGGACCGGTCTACCGCAGCGAGGTGCTCGCCGCCGGGCCGATCCTCGAGCAGGCCGGTATGCCGTTGATCTCGCCGGCCGCCTCCGACGAGGAGTTGTCGCGCAAGGGCTGGAAGGTCTTCCACCGGCTGCTCGGTACCGACGCGGACCAGGCGGTGGCCGGTGCGCAGTACCTGAAGACGATCGCCAAGGCGTCGAAGACCTACATCGTCTACGACGACACCGAGTTCGGTTCGACGGCCAGTGCGGAGGTCCGGCGCCGGCTGGGCGACCTGGTCGTCGGCGAGGTGGCGATCACCCGTACCGCGACCGATTTCACCGCGGCGGTGAAACAGGTGACGGACGCCGGTGCCGACTCGGTGTACTTCGCGGGGTTCTTCGACGACGGCGGCATCTTCGTCAAGCAGCTCAAGACGGCGAACTCCAAGATCACTGTGGTGTCCGGGGACAAGATCTTCACCCAGAGCTTCGTCGACGCGGCCGGTGCCGGCGCCGAGGGCACGATCATCACCTGCCCGTGCATCCCCGCCGACCAGGCGGGTCAGAACTTCGCCTCGAACTACAAGCAGAAGTTCTCCGAGACGGCCAGCTACTACGGGCCGGAGTCGTTCGACGCGGCGAACATCTTCCTGGCCGGGTTGAACGCCGGGAAGTCCACGCGGGCCGACATGCTCGCATACGTGAACGCGTACTCGGGGCGCGGGCATCTCGCGGGACATCAAGTTCACCGTCAACGGCGATCTGGACGTGAAGAACCTGCAGATCTGGGCGTACAAGGTGCAGGGCGGCTACGTGGACAGCGACCAGGTCATCCCGCCGGGCTAGCGGGCGATCTCGGTGACCCGGGACTCGCGGACGACGGTGACGCGGATCTGGCCCGGGTAGGTCAGCTCCTCCTCGATCTGCTTGGCCACGTCGCGGGCCAGCACGGCCGCGCCGATGTCGTCGACGTCGTCCGGGCGCACCATGACCCGGATCTCGCGGCCGGCCTGCATCGCGAAGACCTTCTCGACGCCGGACTTGCCGGCCGGCGATCTCCTCGATGCGCTCGAGCCGCTTGACGTACGCCTCGAGGCTCTCCCGCCGCGCGCCCGGCCGCCCGCCCGAGCAGGCGTCGGAGGCCTGGGTGAGCACGGCCTCGATGGTCTGCGGCAGCACCTCGTTGTGGTGCGCCTCGATGGCGTGCACGACGTCTTCGGACTCGCCGTACTTGCGGGCCAGGTCGGCGCCGATCAGCGCGTGGCTGCCCTCGACCTCGTGGGTGAGCGCCTTGCCGATGTCGTGCAGGAACGCGCACCGCTTGATCGGCGGCGGCGTCGAGCCGCAGCTCGGCGGCCATGATGCCGGCGATGTGCGCGGTCTCGACCAGGTGCTTGAGCACGTTCTGGCCGTAGCTGGTGCGGTAGCGCAGCCGGCCGAGCAGCGTCATCAGCTCCGGGTGCAGGTCGGTGATGCCGACCTCGACCAGCGCGTCCTCGGCGGCCCGCTGGCAGAGCCGCTCGACCTCGTGCCTGGCCTGCTCGAAGACCTCCTCGATCCGGTGCGGGTGGATCCGCCCGTCGAGCACCAGCTTCTCCAGCGTCAGCCGGCCGATCTCCCGGCGTACCGGGTCGAAGCACGACGAGCAGGACCGCCTCGGGCGTGTCGTCGATGATCAGGTTGACCCCGGTCACCGACTCGAACGCGCGGATGTTGCGGCCCTCGCGGCCGATGATCCGGCCCTTCATCTCGTCGCTGGGCAGGTGCAGGACGCTGACCACGCTCTCCGCGGTCTGCTCGCTGGCGACCCGCTGGATCGCGTCGACGACGATGTGCCGGGCCCGCTGCTCGGCGGTGCTGCGGGCGTCGTTCTCGATGTCGCGGACCAGGATCGCGGCCTCGCGCTTGGCCTGCGCCTCGATGGTCTCGACCAGCTCGGCCCGGGCGGCGTCGGCGGTCAGGCCGGCGATGCGCTCCAGCTCGCGGCGGTGCTTCTCCTCGCGCCTCGGCGAGCTCGGCCTCCCGGCGGACGAGCACGGCCTCGCGTTCGGCCAGGTCGGCCTCGGTGGCGGCTGATCCGCCGGTCGCGCTCGGCGAGCCGCTCGGCCTCCTCGGCGAGCAGCCGCTCGCGCTCGTCGAGCCGGCGCTGCGCGGCGCTCGGCGTCCGGCGACTGCTCCTTCGCGGTCGCGGTGAGCAGGGCGACCTCGCGCTCGCCGGCGCGGCGGGCGGCGGCGCGGACCTGCTCGGCGTCGGCCTCGGCCTGGCGGTGGGCCCGCTCGAGGATCGACGTCGGCCTCGGCGCGGGCGCCGTCGAGGATCCGGCGGGCCTCGGCCCGGGCGGCGCTGGCCTCGGCCTTCGCGGCGGCGGCCTCGGTCGCGGGCGGCCGCCGCGGCGCACGGGCCTGCTCGACGGCGGCGGTCGCGTCCTCGGCGGCGGTACGCAGCGAGGCGAGTGAGCTCTCCTGCCGCTCCTTCTCGCCGGTGTCCTCGCGGACCGGTGCGACGGGTGCGGCCTCCGGATTGCCGATCTTGCGCGCGAACTTCATGCCCATGACGAGGGCGACGACGACGAGGGCGCCGAGCACGACGGTGGCGATGGTGAGTGCGACGACCAGACCGGTCACAACGGCACCTCGCTCCGCTCAGCGTCGCCAACACGTCGACGCGTGATCTGGAGGAGACGTCCGACCACCGACATCAAGATACATCAATATCGCGGCATACGGGTAACCGCGACGTCACTGCTTCTGTCCGCTACGCCGACCTCCTGCGGCGCGGGCGCTTTGCTCCCGTATGTCCGACCGGATCAAGCAAGTGATGCCGATCCGTGATGCGATCTATGTTGTGCGGTAAACCCGCGGTGGTTGGGCGGTCTCCATTTGGTAACGCCGAGGCTAGGTCTTGAGGGCCGCTTCGGTCAAGGACTCATGATCGAGCAGCTTTTGCCCAATCTTGGAAACTTTGACCCAGAATCTCGCCACTTTCGGACCTCGGCCGGTAGGAGAGGGACATGCTGAAGGTCTGCCTCAACGGCGCCCGGCGATCGGGCGTACCGACAACGCCAGCCGACTACGCGATCGATGTGGCCCGGTGCGTGACGCGCGGCGCGAACGCCTTTCACGTCCACCCGCGCGACGACGACGGCCGGGAGACCCTCGACGCCGAGGCCGTCGCCGCAGCGGTGCGGGTGATCCGGGCGGCCTCCCAGGGCCGGCCGGTCGGGGTGAGCACCCGCGAGCCGATGGAACCCGAGCTGTCGCGCCGGCTGCACGCGATCGACGGCTGGACGGTTCTGCCCGACTTCGCCTCGGTCAACGTGCACGAGCCCGGCGCCGAGCACGTCGCCCGGCTGCTCCACGAACTCGGCGTCGGCGTCGAGGCCGGCATCTGGACCGCGGCGGCGGCGCAGACCTGGACCAGGTGGAAGACCCCGACGCTGCGGATCCTGCTCGAATGCATGGAGGAGTCGGCCGACGACGCTCTGGCCAACGCGCGGGCGATGCTCGACGTGGTGTGGCGCGCCGGGCCGCCGTCCGGTCGGCCGCCGATCCTCCTGCACGGCGAGGGCGCGGCGACCTGGGACGTCCTGCGCGAAGCGGTCCGCCGCCGGCTCGACACGCGCATCGGCCTGGAAGACACGCTCGAGATGCCCGACGGCTCGCCCGCCACGGACAATGCCGCCATGGTCACCGCCGCGATCGCACTCGGCGCGACCTGACACCGCGCACACCACCCGCGAGACCACAACTCCCGGGAACCAGTGGCCACCCACGCCCGCGAGACCACAACTTCGGCGTCACCCGCGCCGGGAACCAGTGGCCACCCACACCCGCGAGACCACAACTCCGGGGAACCAGTGGCCCCCACACCGCGCGACAGGCCACAACTCCGGGAACCAGTGGCCACCCACGCCCGCGAGACCACTACTCCGGGGAACCAGTGGCCACCCACACCCGCGAGGCCACTACTCCGGGGAAACGGTGGCCTCGGACGTGGGGAAAGGCCACTACTTCCGCGAAGTAGTGGCCTTTAGGTGACGACGGCTACTGGTCGGGCTCGACGACCGCGTCGGCCAAGGCGTCGACGTCGATCTCGCCGGCGAACTCGGCCGTGTCCTCGCGCTCGGCGAGAGCCTCCTTGACGACCCGGATCGCCAGCCCGGCCGGGTAGCCCTTGCGCGCCAGCATCCCGATGAGCCGCCGGAACGCCGCCTCCGGCGCCTTCGACGACTCCAGCCGCAGCCGCCGGGCGACGAGCGCCCGGGCTGTCGCTTCCTCTACTTCGTCGTCGAGCTCGCCGAGCGCCTCGCCGACCTCGTCGGCGTCGACGCCTTTGCGGTGCAACTCTCCCGCGAGGGCCCGCCGGGCCAGCCCCTTGCCGTGGTGCCGGCTGGTCACCCACGCCCGCGCGAACGCGGCGTCGTCGATGATGCCGACCTCGTCGTAACGGTCGAGGATCTCGTCGGCGATGTCGTCCTCGACTCCGTGCCGGCGCAGCGCGGTCGCCAGTTCTTGGCGGGTGCGCGGCCGCACGGCGAGTTGCCGGAGGCAGATCTCCCGTGCGGCCTCACGCGGATCGGCGGGCGACGCGCCGGCCGCCGCCGATGGAG
The DNA here is from genome assembly GCA_963816625.1 of uncultured Actinomycetota bacterium. Classification (GTDB taxonomy): domain Bacteria; phylum Actinomycetota; class Actinomycetes; order Mycobacteriales; family Micromonosporaceae; genus Dactylosporangium. Next base: position 335,830 of record CAWFLC010000002.1, read on the forward strand.
CGCCGGCACTGGTCGGCGCGAGGCCATCCGAGCTTGCCGACGCTTCTGGCGCTCATCGGTCGCGGCCCGTGCGATCCCGTGCGTCCCGCCTTCCATGGCCGGCCTGCCATAGAGGTCAGAAGTCGACCGGGACGTCGACCGGGACGACCGGGCCGCTGGCGGCGTCGCTCGCCTGGCCGACGCCGATCGCCGAGCTTCTCCTTGATCTTCTTCTCGATCTCGGCGGCGACGTCCGGGTTTTCCTTCAGGAACTTCCGGGAGTTTTCCTTGCCCTGGCCAAGCTGGTCACCGTCGTAGGTGTACCAAGCGCCGGACTTGCGGATGATACCCTGCTCGACGCCGACGTCGATGAGGGAGCCCTCACGGGAGATGCCCTTGCCATACATGATGTCGAACTCGGCCTGCTTGAACGGCGAGGCGACCTTGTTCTTCACCACCTTGACGCGGGTGCGGTTGCCGACCACGTCGGTGCCGTCCTTGAGGCTCTCGATGCGGCGCACGTCGAGGCGCACCGACGCGTAGAACTTCAGCGCCCGGCCACCGGTGGTGGTCTCCGGGCTGCCGAACATCACGCCGATCTTCTCGCGGAGCTGGTTGATGAAGATCGCGGTGGTGCCGGAGTTGTTGAGCGCGCCGGTGATCTTCCGCAGCGCCTGGCTCATGAGGCGCGCCTGCAGACCGACGTGGCTGTCGCCCATCTCGCCCTCGATCTCGGCGCGGGGCACGAGCGCGGCGACCGAGTCGATGACGATGACGTCGAGCGCGCCGGACCGCACCAGCATGTCGACGATCTCGAGCGCCTGCTCACCGGTGTCGGGCTGGGACACCAGCAGCGCGTCGGTGTCGACGCCGAGCGACTTGGCGTAGTCGGGGTCGAGCGCGTGCTCGGCGTCGATGAACGCCGCGATGCCGCCCTGCGCCTGGGCGTTGGCGATCGCGTGCAGCGCGACCGTCGTCTTGCCGGAGGACTCCGGCCCGAACATCTCGATCGACCCGGCCGCGCGGGAAGCCCGCCGATGCCGAGCGCGACGTCGAGCGCGATCGAGCCGGTGGGGATGATCGCCATCGGCGCGATCGGTCCGCTCGCCGAGCCGCATCACGGAGCCCTTGCCGAACTGCTTGTCGATCTGTGAGAGAGCGAGGCCGAGCGCCTTCTCTCGATCGGGTTGCACTGCCACGTTCGTCACCCCTGTGTTCGCGGTCTTCATCGGTGTTCGTTTAGTCACGTCGACACGCTAGGCGCCGGGTACGACAGAAAAACAGAGTGGTCCGTCTTCTGTGGATGGGAAGCACCCGACGCCTGTGGACAGTACCCGTACACATGTACGATCAACGACGCGACACGCCAAAAAAATCGGCGAAAATCCTCAGTGCAGCCGGGCGGGAACACGCTCTGGATATGCGGCGACCACAGCGCGCCACACCACGACGGTCTCGAAGCCGGCGGCGAACGCCTCCTCGATCGTGCGACCGCCCAATTCGGTGAGCACCTGGTCATGGGCGACGCTATGCGCGTAGGCCTTGCCGAAGACCTGTTCGAGCCGGGTCCAGAAGTCCGTCAATCGCACTCGGCAAGTGTGCCACCCGCCACCGGGAGCCTCCGCAGCACCAGCGCGAGCAGCGGCAGGGTCGCGATCGCGGCCAGCAGCGCCAGGGTCGGATAGCCGAAGAAGGCGACGATCACCCCCGCGAGTGCTCCCGCCGACGCGCCGGCCACCCCCATGGTCACGTCCGACAGGCCTTGCACCGCGGGCCGCCGTTCGATCGACACCGACGACGAGAGCAGCGTCGAGCCGGCGACCATCATCCCGGACCAGCCGATGCCGAGCGTCGTCATCCCCACCGAGAGCCGCCACGTGGTGTCCGACGCGCTCCCGGCCACCGCGCACGCGCCGAGCAGGACGGCGATCGCACCGAAGATGACGCGCCGCGCACCCAGCCGGTCGGTGAGCCAGCCGACCAGCGGCGAAAGCGCGTACATGCCCATCACGTGCAGGCTGAGCACCAGGCCGACGATGCGCAGCTGGTCGCCGTGCTCGTGCACGTATCCGCCGATGTAGATCGGCGTCATCGACATGACCCCGACCATCACGATGTGCCCGACCGCCACCGCCGCCAGGCCCAGTCGCGCCCCCGGGCTCGCGCGCACCGTCCGGGCCGCGTCCCGCCAGACCCCCCGCACCACCGGCGCCGCGGTGTCGTCCGCCTTTTCCATGGTACGGGCGAGCAGCAGCGGATCCGGCCTCAGCAACAGGGTCAGCAACAGTGCGGCGAGCCCGAACGCGATGGCACTGAGCACATATGGCCCCGCGTACTCGTGGAATCCCCGGTCGACGGCGAACTGGTTGGCGAGGGGCGCGACGTTGGGGCCGAGCACCACGCCGACCGTCGTCACCCACACCACGAGCGAGAGTTGCCGCGCCCGGCGATCCGGCTCGGCCAGGTCGATCGCCGCGTACCGCGCCTGCAGGTTGGCCGCGCTCGACCCGCCGAAAAGCAGGGTGCCGAAAAGCAGCAGCGGCACCGAGTCGGCGATCGCGGCCACCACGACGAGCAGCGCGCCGACCACGCCGACCAGGTAGGCGAAGGCCAGCCCGGGCCGGCGCCCGCGGGAGCGCATGATGCGGGTCGCCGGGATGGCCACCAGCGCGGCACCGATGACCGCGCAGCTGCCGGCCAGGCCGGAGATCGCCGGACCGGCCATCTCCGCGGCGAGCAACGCGCCGACCGAGACGCCGGTGGCCACCCCGACCCCGCCGATGATCTGCGTACAGGAGAGCAGCCCGAGTGTGTGCCGCTGCACGCGGCGCACATCGATCGCCGGGGGTGCAGCGGTGACGGTCACCCGACCATCCTCGCCGATGCGCCGGGAAACCGGCACCGCGTTATTCGGCGGTGCGTAGGACCTCCGCCACAGCCTTGGCCGCCGCCTCCGCGTCGTCGCCGGTCGCGCGGACGAGCACGGTCTCGCCGGCCAGTGCGCCGAGACCCATCACCCCGAGCACACCGCGGGCGTTGGCGGTCTTCTCCCCGTAGACGATCTCGACGGTACTGGCGAAGCCGGCCGCGGCGCGCACGAGCGCACCGGCCGGGCGGGCGTGCAGGTGGGCCGGGAGGACGACCGGCAACTCAGAACTTGTGAGCATCGCGAGCCTCCGTCGCGGCGGCGACCACGGTCTCGAGGTCGGCGCCGGTGCCGGCGAGCACGGCCGCCGCGACCGCTCCCTCGACGAACGGGGCGTCGACGAGGACCGGCGGGTGCTCGTCGGACCGGTCTTCGAGCACGGTACGGGCGGTGAGCACAGCACTCCCGAGATCGGTCAGCACGACCACGCCGCCCCCTCGGTCGGCGCGGTCGATCGCTGCGGAGATCCGGTCGTAGCTGGTGCCGAGCGAGCCGTCGTCCGTGCCGCCGGCCACCTCGACGGCCACCTCGGGCGTGGCCACCTGGAGCACCAACTCGCGGAGGCCCTGCGCCAGTTGTTCGCTGTGCGAGACCAGTACGATGCCCACCATGAACGCCGATGGTAGGCTCGATAACCGCGTTCGGCAATGACGAACGCCGTGAGGTGATGCTGTGGTCGTCCAGTCGGTTTCCCGAGCCATCGACATCCTGCATGCGCTCGCCGGCGCGGCGCGCGGCCTCGGCGTGACCGAGGTGGCCGAGCGCATCGGCGTGGCCAAGCCGACGGCCCATGCGCTGCTGCGCACCCTCGAGGCCGACCACCTCGTCGGCCAGGACAACGTCACCGGCAAGTACCGGCTCGGCCCGGCCGTCCTCGAACTCGGCAACGCCTACCTGGAGACGCACGAACTGCGCGCCCGCTCCATCGTCTGGGCCGACAACCTGGCGACGCGGGCCAACGAGGCGGTCTGGGTCGGCGTCCTGAGCGGCGACCACGTGCTGATCGTCCACCACGCCTTCCGGCCGGAGGGTGCGGTGCAGATCCTCGAAGTCGGCGCGGCCGTCCCGTGGCACGCCTGTGCGCTGGGCAAAAGCCTCGTCGCCCATGTCTCCCCCGCCGAACAGCAGGACCTGCTGAGCGCACCGCGCGCCGTCCTCACCGGCAGCACGGTCACCGAGCGGGGGCCGCTGATGGACCAGCTCGAGGTGGTGCTGCGGCTCGGCTACGCGGTCGAGGACGGTGAGGCGGCCATCGGCGACGCCGGGATCGCCGCCGCCGTGTTCGACCGTGACGGGGTGGTCGGGGCCATCGGTCTGGTCGGGCCCGTCGAGCGCCTTCTCCTTCCGGCGGTACGGGACGAGCACGCCGTCGCCGTGCGCGAAACGGCCCGTCTGCTCTCCCGGGACCTGGGCGCCGGTCGGCCGCTCCCCCGGCGAATCGGCGCCGCTTGAGCCGCGACGATGGCCGGTTTGGGGGCTCTGGTGGGATGCTTGACACACGCCCGAAACAAGGTCTACGTTCCGAACACTATTCGGCTATAGCGAACAGTGCTGCCCACGCCAACCCAGAGGGAGCTTGGCCGTGAAGAAGTTCATCAACGCACCCGAAGCCGTCGTGCGCGAGGCCCTTGTCGGAGTCGCCGCCGCCCACAATGACCTGCGGGTCGACTTCGAAAACCAGCTCGTCATCCGCGGCGACGCGCCGCGCGCCGACAAGGTCGGCCTCATCTCCGGCGGTGGTTCCGGCCACGAGCCGCTGCACGGCGGCTTCGTCGGCCTCGGCATGCTCGACGCCGCCTGCGCCGGCGAGGTGTTCACCTCCCCGGTGCCCGACCAGATCCTCGCCGCCACCCAGGCCGTCAACGGGGGCGCCGGTGTCCTGCACATCGTGAAGAACTACACCGGCGACGTGATGAACTTCCAGATGGCGGCCGAACTCGCCGGCGACGAGAACATCAGCGTCGAAGCGGTGGTCGTCAACGACGACGTCGCGGTGGAGGACTCGACCTGGACCGCCGGGCGCCGCGGCACGGGCGCCACGGTCTTCGTCGAGAAGATCGCCGGCGCGCTCGCCGAGGAGGGCGGCCGGCTGGCCGACGTGGCCGCGGTCGCGCGCAAGGTCAACGAGCAATCGGCCTCGTTCGCCGTCGCGCTGACCTCATGCACCACTCCCGCCGCCGGCAAGCCGGGCTTCGACCTGCCGGACGACGAGATGGAGGTCGGCGTCGGCATCCACGGCGAGCCCGGCCGCAGCCGCGAGAAGCTCCAGCCGGCCAAGGACATCGCGGCCACCACGGTGAGCACGATCCTGGCCGCGAAGCCGCTCGACGCCGGCGACAAGGCCATCGTGATGGTCAACGGGCTGGGCGGCACCCCGCTCATCGAGCTGTACCTGCTCTACGGCGAGGTGGCCAAGCTGCTGGCGGAGGCCGGCGTCGAGATCGCCCGCAACCTGGTCGGCAACTACATCACCAGCCTCGACATGGCCGGCATGTCGGTGACCGTCTGCAAGGCCGACGACGAGCTGCTGCGGCTGTGGGACGCCCCGGTGCGGACGCCGGGCCTACGGTGGGGCGTCTAGACCCGGCGTGTAGGAGAGTTGGTTCATGGACATCGCACTCGCCCGCTCGTGGATCGCCGCCGTCGCGACGGCGATCACGGACAACGCCGACTACCTGACCCAACTCGACTCCGCGATCGGTGACGCCGACCACGGGGTCAACCTCCGGCGCGGGTTCAACGCCGTGACCGCGGCGCTGGACGGCTACGAGGCGGCGACCGTGGGCGACGTGCTGGTCAAGACCGGCTCGACGCTGGTGTCGAAGGTGGGCGGCGCATCCGGTCCGCTCTACGGCACCGCGTTCCGCGCGATCGGCAAGGCCCTCCCGGAGGCCACGGTGGACGCCACGGCCGTCGGCAAGGCGCTGCGGGCCGGCCTCGAGGGTGTGCAGAAGCTGGGCGCGGCCGTGCCCGGCGACAAGACGCTCGTCGACGCCTACGAACCGGCGATCGCGGCCTTCGACGCCGCGGTCGCCGGCGGCGGCGACCTGCACGCGGCGGCCGAGGCGGCCAGCCACGCCGCCGAGGACGGCATGCACGCGACCACCCCGCTGCAGGCCCGCAAGGGTCGCGCCTCCTACCTCGGCGCCCGCAGCGTCGGTCACCAGGACCCGGGCGCCACCTCGACCTGGCTGATCTTCAAGGCGCTGGCCGAGGTCTCCGCATAGTGCGGACCGTCTACAAGGGACAACCGGCGACCGACGGGGTCGCGCTCGGCCGGCTGCACCGGGTGGACCGTCCGTCCACAGTGGAGTCCGGCCGCCCGGCGACCGTCGACGAGGCGTTCACCGCCGTCGACGCGGATCTGGCCGCCCTCGCCGGGCAACTGCGCGGCGACGGCCAGGACGAGGCCGCCGACATCGTCGAGACCAGCCGGCTGATGGCCGGCGACCCGGACCTGCGGGACGCCGTCGACGCGGCGGTGGCCGCCGGTACGGCGCCGGAGGCGGCCATCGCGGACGCGGTGGAGACCCAGGCGCAGCTGCTCGCCGCCCTCCCCGACCCGACGCTCGCCGGGCGGGCGGCCGACGTCCGCGCGGTCGGCCGCCGCCTGCTGGCCCGCCTGACCGGCGCGACGCCACCGGCGCGGCCGACCCATCGGGAGCCGGTGATCGTGGCCGCTCACGAGGTCAGCGCCGACGACCTGCTCACCGCCGGGCGGCAGCTGGCCGGGGCGGTGTCGGTGCTCGGCGGGGCCGGCGCGCACGCCGGCATCGTGGCCCGTTCGCTCGGCATCCCCCTCATCGTGGCGGTCGACCCGGCCGCCCTCGGCGTCGCCGACGGCACGGAGGTACTGGTCGACGCGACGGCGGGCACCGTGACCTTCGAGCCCGAGCCGGCCGAGCGGGCCGTCGCGCTGGCCGTGGCCGAACACGTCCGCGAGCGCCGGGAAACGCTGGCCGCGGCGCGCACCGAGCCGGTACGGACCCGCGACGGCCGGGAAGTGACCGTGCTGGCGAACGTCGGCAGCCTGACCGAGGCCCAGTTGGCCGTCGAGGCCGGTGCGGCGGGCGTCGGCCTGCTGCGGACGGAGATGCCGTTCCTGACCGCCACGCACTGGCCGACCGCCGAGGAGCACGTCGCCGTGCTGCGGCCGATCCTCGCCTGCTTCCCCGGGTCGCCGGTCACCGTCCGTACGCTCGACTTCGGCGCCGACAAGCTGCCGCCGTTCCTGACCCCGGAGCATGTGCGGGGGCTGCTGCCCGACGACGCACTGCGCACGCAGTTCGCCGCGATCCTCGCCGCGGCCGGCACCTCGCAGGTGAAGATCATGATTCCGATGGTGTCGACGCTCGAGGCGCTGCGCACCTGCCGCCGGCTGCTCGGCGAGGTGACCGACCGGCCGGTGCCGCTCGGCGCGATGGTCGAGACGCCCGAGGCGATCGCCATCATCGACGACCTCGCCGCCGCGGCCGACTTCCTGTCCATCGGCAGCAACGACCTGAGCGCGGCCCTGCTCGGGCTGGACCGGCGCGACCCGGCCCTCACCCCGGCCCGCGCCGCCGAGCCGGTCGTCCGCGACGCGATCGCGGCCACCGTGCGGGCCGGGCTGGCCACCGGTACGCCGGTGTCGATCTGCGGCGACGCCGCCTCGGAGCCGAGCGTCATCCCGCTGCTCGTCGAGGTGGGCTGCCGGACCCTGTCGGTTGCCCCGGCGACCCTCGACGAGGTACGGGCGCAGATCCGCACGCTTTAGAGGTTCAGCAGGACGTACAGCGAGTCGGGCATCGGCTGGACACCCGACGGGAGCGCGACCGGCACCTCGGCACCGAAGTCCGAGTAGGTCGCGGTGACCACGTCGGGCGGGATGTCGCGGATGCCGAGCAAGCCCGGCACCCAAACCCGCATGGAGGTCAGCCGGCCGGACGAGTCGAGCGCCGCCTCGAAGTGCGTCGTCCGCGCGGTGTCGCCCAGCTGCGCGATCTGCCCGGCCGTCACCGGGCCCCAGTTGGCGACCTTCCGCAGGTCGGCGATGCCCCGGTAGGAACCGCGGCTTCGCCGCTGCACGCTCGTCACCGCGGCGACCAAGGCGCGGATCCCGGTCGGATCCTTGGTGGCGCTGATGCCGAGCGACCCGGCGTTGTGGACGCGCGCCAGGTCGACGCTGTACCAGTTGCCCTCCAGGTCCGGCAGCGGCGTACCGGTGAGCCGGGCGAAGTACTGCCCGCGCACGCCGCGGGTCTCGATCTTCAGCGTCTGCTCGGCATCCTTCAGCGTCACGCTCGCGTCGAGCAGGTCGCCCACCGGGTCGATGCCACCGCGGTACGAGCCTTCGTTCGCGGTCATCGCGAACCGGTAGCTCGCCTGCGTGAACCCGACCCCCAATCCGTTGTCGGGGGCCAGAGCTCGCGCCGTACCGGTGGAAGAAGCGCAAGCGGCGAGGAGCAGGGCGGCGCCGACGACCGCGACCACGGCGGGCCGGGAAAGCCTCATTCGTGGTCGAGCACGCGCAAGTGGCGCACGGTGAGGTGCTCCACCTCAAGGGTACCGATCCGCAGGCCGTAGACGACCGCGCGGCGGACCAGCAGCCGGCCGATCGCGAGCGCACCGACGGCGCTTGCACCGACCGCTACCGCGCCGATGGCCAGTGCGCCACCGGCTTTGGCGGCGTCGAGGCTGAATACACGCATAGTGCGCCCTCCTTGATGCTGTGGGCGGCATCCGCCCTACTGCCACCACACGGCTTCGGTCACGGTGGTGAAGCCGAGCGAGTCGTAGAGCGGTTTGCCGGCTCTTGACGCGGTCAGGGTCATCGGCAGGTCAGCGTACCGGCTCAGCGCGGCCAGCATCAGCGCCCGCCCGACCCCGCGCGAACGGTGCTCCGGGTCAGCCGGTAGCCGCGCGTTTCGGCGAGCACCGTCCAGAACGCCGCGGCGTTGGTACTGGCGAGGACCAGCGCGTCCACGATCATCCTCGAACCCTAACGCCGATCTTGGACACCTTGGGCGGCGAGCTGGCGGTGTGAACCGGGCTCGATCTTGAGCTAGCAACCGGTGCCGGCTACGCGGCAGCCATAGACGTTGACCACTGTCCGCGGCGTGTCGCGCGGATTGCCCGCGTGTCCTGGTCAACGTCTATGGCCGTCGGTCGGCACCAGCATGCTCCCGGATCGACCACCGTCTGAGAATCGGCGTCGACGGTGGCGTATGCGTTGCCATCAGCTCATCGCCGATCTTGGACACCAACGGCTGCCCCAGCTGCCCAGCGACCGTTCGTGTCCAAGGTTCACAGCCGGACCCCGTTGTGGTGCCGATGGTGGCCGGCCGGTCCCGGGCTGCGGGCCGCAATCCCAGCATGCGGTACGCCGGCGCCCGTCAGGCGGGGCGCAGCGGCCACCGTCGATGTGGGCGCCATGACAGTGGTCGATCCGCCGACACGACTCGACGGGATGTCGGCAGATCGACCATCGTCACGGTATGGACATCGAAGGTGGCCCCTCTAGCACTCGTCCCGAGCCGATCTGGGAACTGCGCGACGACCGCCGTGGATCTGGACCGCGACGGGCCGCCGCGGATCTTCTCGATCCGCGGCATCAGGCCACTATTTCCCCGAAGTTGTGGCATCCGGGGTCGGCTGAGGGCACTACTTCCCCGAAGTTGTGGCAGCGAGTAGCGGCGTCAGTCCCGGCGGCTCGGCGGTCCGCTGATCTGGATGGTCGGGCCGTCGCTCAGCACGACGGTGTTGTCCGAGATATCTGACAGCGCCGGCTGGGGCGTGCTCCGCTTCACCTGGCCGCGGCGCCGGCCGAGCAACAGCAGCACGGCGAGTAGCAGGGTCGTCACGACCCACATCGACGGCAGCAGCACGTCTTCGAGGGGATCCATCCGCGCCGGAAGGCTGAACCGCGGTGCCCACAGCTGCAGGAAGAACCCGGAGATGACGGTCAGGCTCAGGCCGCCGGCCGCGGCGAGCAACCACAGCGTCGGCGTACGGAGGCCGGCGATGGTGGCCATCCGTACGGCATTCGCCAGGATCCCGAACGCGAAGACGCCGAACGCGCTGTCCAGCAACGTCCAGCGACCCTCGGCCACGATGACCGAAATGACGACGGCCAGGGCGACGCTGAGCGCGGGCGTCAGGTCGGCGCGCTCGCGCGGTGAGCCGTACGAGGACGTGGGCTTGGATCCCGCGATCGGCAAGCCGTTCTGCTTGGCCATGGAGGTGGCACCGGACCTTTCCGACGGTTGAGCGATTGCGGTCAAGAGGGAGAAGGCGAGCATCAGGCCGAATACCGCGGCCAGCACGACGATGGTGAGCGCGTCGGGCGGCTGGTACGTCGCCGGCTGCATCAGCAGCAGGATCGTGCTGCCCGTGGCGAGCGCGGCGACGAACGCGACGAGGAGTGCCGGCAGCACCGGCCAGAGCGGATCGGCGAACTGCCGGGGCGTCAGCTGCCAGTACCCGATGGACGAAACAACGAGGAGCACCGCGGACAGCGCGAGACCGATCGGGAACAGGTCCGGCGCACTCGTGCTGACCAGCAGCAGGCCGACCGTCGGGCCGATGACGATGGTCCAGATCCGCGCGACGACCATCATCGACGGCAGCGCCGTCGAGCCGGAGGCGACGGTCGAGCCGGAGGCGACCAGCGGTGTCGAGCCGGAGGCGACCAGCGGTGTCGAGCCGGAGGCGACCAGCGGTGTCGAGCCGGAGGCGAGCAGCGCCAGTGCCTGGAACACCGACAGGATGGCCAGCGCGAACACTGCGACGCAGATCATCGTCCCGAGGTACGCGGTATCGGAAGCGGCCGGGACGCCCGACAGCACGGCGAAGAGCACGGCCACGACCACGAGCCCGATCAGGGCCGACAGCAACGAGACGGCCGGCGGGTCCGCCGGCGCCTTGTCCGGGCTGGGCCGGGTCAGGTAGACCATGAGTCCGATGAGCGCGGAGCCGGCCAGGATGGTCGCGATCAGCGGGTACAGGCCGGCCGCCTGGCCCACGGACAATATCGGATCCGCGAAATACATCGATCCCCCTTTCGCCAGCTCAGCGCAGCATTGGGGGATCATCGCCAGAAGCGGGAACCGCCCGATGCTGGCCGTTCGGATCGACTCTTCCGCCGCATCGGCCGCCAGGGTATCGGACGAACGCGCAACCCCGGCGTCAATTGCCGGGGCGGACATCGAGCCAGGTCAGCACGGCCAGCAATGCCGATGACCGCCCGCATGAACGCGGGATACCGTAGGGCGGGTGAAGCTGGCCCGGCCCGGCGCTCGACGACGGTGGAGCATCGTCTCCGCCGCCGTCGCCGTTCTGGTTTCGGTGCCGCTGGTGCGTTCGATCCTGCCGGTCAACGCGGCCCAGATCGACCCGCAACTGCTGCGCGGCCGCATCCTGGCCGCCGCCGCACGGCCATATCAGGGGTACGTGGAGAGCCAAGGCATCCTGGCCCTGCCGTCCATCCCGCAACTCGGCGACGTGAAGAACCTCTTCGGCGCGAGCAACAGCATGCGGGTCTGGCACGCCTCGCCCGACGCCTGGCGGGTGGCCGTTCTCGACCCGGCCGGCGAGCAGGACTACTACCGGACCGCGGACGGCTCGTACACCTGGGACTACAAGAAGAACCTGTGGACCCAGATCATCGGCGACCCACCGGTTCGCCTGCCGTCCGCGCCCGACGTGCTGCCGCCCGAGCTGGCCCGGCGGCTGCTGGCCGGCGAGACGGCGGTCAAGCCGATCGCCGCGCGGCGGGTCGCCGGGGTGGCGACGGCGGGCTTACGGTTCACGCCCAGCGATCCGGACACGACCATCCGCTATGTGGACGTCTGGGCCGATCCGAGCAGCGGGCTACCGGTGCAGATCGACGTCGGCGGTGTGTTCAGCGCGCGCTTCCTCGAGCTGACGCAGGAGCCGCCGCCGGCCGACGTCATCAGCCCGAAAGCCGCCAGTTCCTCCGGCTTCGCCACGACCGACCGGCCGGACATCACCACCGCGTTGAACTCCGTCGCGTCGGCGACCCTGCCCGGCACTCTCGCCGGTCGGCCGCGCGTCCCGGGTCCCGTGAACGCGGCCGCGGTCTACGGCACCGGGCTGTCCCGGTTCGTGGTGCTGGCCCTGCCCGGACGCATAGCCCGCCAGACGTTCACCGCGATCCGCAACGGTGGCGGCGCGAGCGTTCCCGGCGGCTACGTGCTCGGTTCCGGCGCCGTGACGGTACTGGTCAGCCGTACGGCCCCGCGGCGGACGTACCTGCTGGCCGGGTTCGTGACCGCGGACCTGCTCACCCGCGCGGCGGCGGAGTTGCGATGATCACCACGACCGCGTTGACCAAACGGTACGGCCGGGTGACCGCGGTGGACACCGTCGACCTGGTCGTCCCGGAGGGTGCGCGGTTCGGCCTGCTCGGCCCCAACGGCTCCGGCAAGACCACGATGATCCGCATGCTGCTCGGGCTCGTTTACGCGACCAGCGGCGAGATCACCGTGCTGGACCGGCCGGTACCGAGGCGACTCAAAGACGTGCTCCCCCAGGTCGGTGCGCTCGTCGAGGGGCCCGGCCGCCTACGGCCACCTGTCCGGCCGAGCCAATCTGTCGCTGCTTGACGCGGCTGGTCCGCCGTACCGGTACAAGACGGCAGCGGATCGCCGACGCGCTGGACCGGGTCGGGCTCGGCGGGATCGACCGCCGTCCGGTGCGCGCCTATTCGCTGGGCATGCGGCAGCGGCTCGGGCTGGCCGCCGCGCTGCTGCGCGCGCCGCGCCTGCTGATCCTCGACGAACCGACGAACGGCCTGGATCCGCAGGGCATCCACGAGATCCGCGAACTGCTGCGGCGAGCTGAACGCGGACGGCACCACGCTGTTCCTGTCCAGCCACCTGCTGGTCGAGGTCGAGCAGCTGTGCACGTGGGTCGGCATCATGGACCGCGGCCGCCTCGTCAAACAGGACGAACTGGCCAATCTGCGGTCGCCTGACCGGCCGGGTCATGGTCCGCTCGCCGGACGCCGACCGGGTGGTCGCGCTGTTCGACGGGCGGGTGGAGATGCGCGACGGCGATCGGCTCGCGGTGCGCCACGCCGACGCGGCCGAGCTCAACGCGCTGCTCGTCGCGGCCGGGCTGCGGGTCGTCGAGCTCGCGCCGGAGCGGCAGAGCCTCGAGGACGTGGTTCTCGAGGTCACCAGCTCCGGCTCGGATCGGGTGGACAAGCGATGATCCGGGTCGAGCTGCGCAAGCTCGCCCGCCGGCCCCGGACCTGGGTGAGCCTCATCCTGCTGTGCGCGCTGCCGATCGCGGTGGCGGTGTTCCTGGCCATCACCCGGATCGGCCCGGCCGGGGGGCCGGCCTTCCTGTCCGCCGTGCTCAACAACGGATCACTCTTCCCGGCCGCGGCCCTGGCGATCGTGCTGCCGCTCTTCCTGCCGGTGGCGGTCGCGGTGATCGGCGGTGACGCGGTCGCCGGCGAGGCGAGTGCCGGGATGCTGCGCTACCTGCTGGCGCGCCCGGTCGGGCGGACCCGGCTGCTGGTGGCGAAGCTCGTATCGCTGACCGTGTTCGTGCTGGTCGCGGTGCTCGCGGTGGCGATCAGCGGCTACCTCATCGGCATCGCGCTCTTCCCGCCGCAGACCGGCCCGGCCAGCACCGCGATCGTCACGTCGGTGTCCGGGCCGCCGCTGACCCCGCAACAGATCCTGCTGCGAATCGGCGCGGCGATGGTGTACGTGGCGTTGTCGATGCTCGGCGTCGGGGCGATCGCGCTGTTCCTGTCGACCATCACCGACTCGTCGCTGGGCGCCACCCTCGGCGCGATCGCGGCGCTCATCGCCAGCCAGCTCTTCGTGGCCCTCGACGCCGCGACGTCGATCCGCCCGTACCTGCCGACGCGGTACTGGCTGGCCTGGATCGACTTCTTCCGCGAGCCGGTCCTGTGGCGGGACATCGAGCGCGGGGTGGGTATCCAGGCCGTGTACGTGGTCGTGTTCCTCGGGCTGGCCTGGGCGAATTTCACCACGAAGGATGTCGCGAGCTAAGGCCTAGCAGCCGGCGTCGGCCGCTATCGGGCCCGGCCCGATCGCGTCGAGCACCAGGCTGGTCACGTAGTCGTCGCTGGGCAGCTCACCGTGGCTGACCTGCCGGCCCGGGCACGACTGCTGGATGTCGACATTGGTCGCCCCGTCCAGCCGCGCCGAGTCGGCCGGGGTCACCGTCTCGTCGTCCTCGGTCCACACGCTCATCCACTGCGGCGGCGTCGGTACCGACTCGCTCAGGCTGCCCAGCAGTTGGCTGCCGGGCGCGAGTTGCTGGCAGGCCACCGGGCAGGCGCCGGGCAACGCGACCGCACCGACGGCGGCGATCCGCGCGCCGTGGTGGGGCGAGCCGAGCGTCACCACACGGCGCGCCTTGGCTCGCCGTCGTGCTCCTGCGACCCACAGCCGGGCCACCACCCCGCCGGCCGAGTAGCCGATCACGTCGACCGAAACGGCGCGTCTTGCAGCGGCGGCCCGCGGCCGCATCGTCGAGGGCGTCGGCCTGCCGGTGCAGGTCGCCGGTGCCCGCCGTCGGGCAGCGTCACGATCATCGCGGTCCGGCCGGCGGCCCGGATGACGTCGGCGAGTTGCTGGAGCGAGCCGCCGTGTTGCCGCCGTACCCGGGCACCAGCAGCACCGTACCCGGAAGCGCCTGGTCGGGCACCGAACGGAACCGATCCCGGAAGATCACCCGGACCGCGACGGCGGCCAGCAGCACCACGACGACCGCGCCGAGCACGGTGAACATGACGCGCCGTCGGGGACTCACGCTCCATTTGTAGCTACTCGAGTTGCTTGGCCACCACCTTGAGGTCGTCGACCAGGCCGTTGTAGGCCTCGTCGCGGTCGTCGGCGCGCAGCACCGCCGACGGGTGGATCGTGGCCAGTGCCTGGATCTCGGCGACCGGGAAGTCCTCGGGGTGCTGGGCCGACGCCGGCCACGGCATGCAGCGCGCCGCGCGACCGGGTCACCCGGAACGCGGGCCCAGCAGCGCCTTGGCGGCGGTCGCGCCGAGCACCACCACGAGCTCCGGCTGGAGCAGCGCGAACTCGGCGACCAGCCACGGCCGGCAGGCGGTGATGTGCGCCGGTCCGGGCGTCTGGTGGATGCGCCGCTTGCCGCGCAACTCGAAGCGGAAGTGCTTGACGGCGTTGGTGATGTAGACGCGTCGGCCGGGTCGATGCCGGCGTCGTCGACCGCCTCGCGCAGCAGGCGGCCGGCCGGCCCGACGAACGGCAGGCCCCGCTGGTCCTCCACGTCGCCGGGCTGCTCGCCGACGAACACGATGCGTGGCGTGCGGCGCGCCCCGGCCGAACACCGTCTGCGTGGCGTTTTCGTAGAGCTCGCAGCCCTGACAGCCGGCGGCGGCCGCCTTGAGCTCGTCGAAGGTGTCGGCGTCGCGGTGGGATGAACTCCTGCGCACCGATCGGCGCCTCGTTCTAGCGCCTGTTCAAAGGGATGGTCGAGCCGCAGGCGGAGGCCGAAACGGACGACCATCCCGTGTCGAACAGGCGCTGAGTACCACCGCGCCGGGCGTGGTGGCGGTGGCCGCTTCGGATCGCGTCGGCGACCCGCAGTGCGTCGGCGACCGGCAGGGTCGACGGTGGTCACGCGGATCGCCGGGCGGCGTCGCGATCCGGATACAGCGCGCCGGGCGCGACCGCGTAGCCCGCGTCGCGCAGCGCCGCGACCGCGCGGGTCTCGTCGGCGACCGGGACCCAGACGTTGATGCCGCGTCGCGCCGTGGGCCGCGGCACCCGCTCGGCCGAGCGCGTCGCGCAGCGCTATCCGCGGCGCCGGGCGTAGCCTGCGCCGGCCCGCCGACCGCGGCCGCCACCTGCCGCGTCCCGCCAGAGCGCGCAGCACCAGGCGCTGCAGGATGGTGGAGACCCAGCCGGCGCCGAGCCGCATCCGGCCGACCACCCGCGCGACGGTGGTCTCGTCGCCGGCCAGCACGCGCGATCCGCAGGTCCGGGCCGTACGGCTTGGACACCGACCGGACGAACGCCCAGCGCGTCGGTCACCCCGCCCAGCGGGTGCAGCGGTGCGGCGGCCAGCTCGGCGGCGTGGTCGTCCTCGATGACCAGGACCGTCCGGTACCGGCCAGCACGTCCCGCAGCGCCGCGGCGCCGGCTCGGCGGAGACCGCGGCGCCGGTCGGATTCTGCGCCCGGCTGGTGACGACCACCGCGCCGGGCGCCGGCGCGCGAGCGCCGCGCCGCAGCGCCCGGGCACGGTCGGCCCCTCGTCGTCGACCGGCATCGGCACCGGGCGTGCAGCCCGAGCGCGGCGACCAGGTCGAGCAGGTTGGCCCAGCCCGGGTCCTCGACCGCGACCGCGTCGCCGGGCCGCAGGTGGGCGGCGAGCAGCCGCTCGATGCCGTCGAGCGCGCCGCCGGTGACGGTGAGCGCGCTCGGCCGGCACGCCGTCGGCGCCGAGCCGGTCGCGGGCGACGTCGACCAGCTCGGGCATCGCGCCGGCGGCGGCGTAGCCGACGCGGCGGGCCGGTCGCGGCGACGCGGCCAGGTGCGGCCGAGCGGCGGCAGCAGGCCGCGAGTCGGGCTCGCCGGAGGACAGGTCGAGCGCGCCCGGCGGACGGCGAGCATCGCCGCGCCGAGCGCCGGGCGACCGGCGGCCGGGCCCGCACCCGGGTGCCGCCGCGACCGGCGGTCTCGATCAGGCCCCGCGTCGCGCAGCTCCTGGTAGGCCGGGCCACGGTGGCCGGGCTGACGCCCAGGTCGACGGCGAGCGCGCGCACCGGCGGCAGCGGCGGCGCCCGGCCGGAGCTCGCCCGTCGCGGACGCCGGTCTCGATGCTGGCCGAAATCGCGGCGGCGTCGTCGCCGCGTCGACCTGATATTGTACTGACACAGTCGGAGATTGTACTAGAACAAAGGAGCGGCCGCGATGGAGACCTATCCCAAGACCGACCGCACCACCCCCACCCGCTACCCGCGACCGGCTGTCCTACGACGGCGACGCGGTCCACGCCGATCCTCGACGAGGCGTACGACTGTCCACGTCGGGTTCGTCGTCGACGGCGAGCCCGCGGGTGCTGCCCACCCTGCACGTCCGCGTCGGCGACACGCTCTACCTGCACGGCTCGACCGGCAGCCGGCCGGGCTCGCCGCCCGCAGGCGGCGGCCTGCCGGTCTGCGTGACCGTCACGCTGCTCGACGGCCTCGTGCTACGCCCGCTCGCAGTTCCACCACAGCGCCAACTACCGCTCGGTCGTCGCGCACGGCACCGCCCGCCTGGTCACCGACCAGCGACGAGAAGGCCGGCGATCGCGCGCGCTGGTCGACAAGGTCGGCGCCGGCCGGGCCGCCGACAGCCGCCCGCCGAACGCGCAAGGAGCTGGCGCAGACCGCCGTGCTGGCGCTGCCGCTGCGCGAGGTGTCGGTCAAGCGCCCGCACCGGCGGGGTCAGCGACGAGCCGGACGACCACGCCCTGCCGCACTGGGCCGGCGTGGTGCCGCTACGGCTGCGCCGCCGGCCGCCCGAGCCGGACGACCGGGCGTGACCGCGCCGCGCGCCGGCCTACCTGCGCCGACGCCCGCTCGCCCTGGCTCCAGCCGCCGACGCTGCACGGCCGGCACGTGGTCCTCGAGCCGCTCGACCCGCGCACGCCGACGGGCCTGCTCGCCGCGCTCGCCGACGCCGAGGTCTGGCCGCACCTGCCGATGGCCCGCCCCACGTCGGTCGCCGAGATGGCCGCGCATCGTCGCCGCCGCACTCGCCGACCCGGGCCGGGCGGCCCTGGTGCAGCGGGACGCGAACAGCGGCGAGATCGTCGGCACGACGTCGCTACTACGCGATCGACCCGGTCAACCGCTCGATCGCCATCGGCCACACCATGCTCGGCCGGCGCTGGTGGCGCACCGGCGATCAACACCGAGTCCAAGCTGCTGCTGCTGGCAGGAGCGTTCGACGACGCTCGGCGCGGTGCGGGTCGACTGGTACACCGACATCCGCAACGACCGCTCGCAAGCGGCGATCGACCGGCTCGGCGCGACCCGCGAAGGCGTGCTGCGCGCCCACAAGCGACGCCCCGACGGCACCTGGCGCGACACCGTGGTGTACGCGATGACCGCCGACGGAGTGGCCGGCCGCCGCAGGCTGCGGCTGACCGCGCGCGGCCTCGAGCGCTGATGTCGTCGGCATCACCAACCTCTGGACGTACGTGCTCGGCACCGTCGCGATCGTCCTGCTGCCCGGGCCCAACTCGATCTTCGTGCTGACGGTGGCCGGGCGGTTCGGCGTGCGAGCCGGCTACCGGGCGGCCGCCGGGGTGTGGCTCGGCGACTCGGTGCTGATGACGCTGTCGGCGGCCGGCGTGGCGTCGCTGCTGCAGGCCTACCCGGCGCTGTTCCTGGTGGTGAAGTAGGCCGGCGCGGCCTACCTCGGATATGTCGGTGTCCGGCTGGTCATCACCACGCCTGGCGCCGGCCGCGGCGCGCCGGACGCTCCGCCGCGCCGCGCCGGACGAGCGCGGTCCGTTCCGGCGGGCGCTCGTGATCAGCCTGCTCAACCCCGAAGGCGATCCTGTTCTTCGTCTCGTTCTTCATCCAGTTCGTCGACCCGTCCTACGCGCTACCCGGCCGTGCTCGTTCCTGCGTGCTCGGCCTGACGGTCGTGCAGGTGGTCAGCGCGCTGTACCTGACCGTGCTGATCTTCGCGGGCACGTTCCTGGCCACGCAGTTCCGCGCCCGGAAACGCTTGTCGCGCTGGCTCACGACGCTGCGTCGGCGGCGTGTTCGTCGGCTTCGGCGTCCGCCTGGCGACGGCCAGCCTGACCTGATCCACGACATCTCGCGAAGTCGCGAACATTTCGAGCGATGACCCGTTGGCGGTCCCACCGGCTGGGACGCCAAGATTCACGTCGCCACGGGGAACGCGGTGGCCACCGCCCGCGCCGTTTCATGATCCGGTAAACTTTCGGGCGTTCCGACGCCCAAAAGTCTTCCGCATCATGCGTTCGGCGCGACGACACCCGACCCGGGCTTGGCACCGCGGACCTGGCAGCGCAGCGAAGCGGAGCGGTGTCTGGCGGGAGCGACGGTCGCGCGCTCGACGGGCCCGAGTCATCTGAAAAACTATGCGGGCGGCACGACCACCAGGTCGGGGCGGCCGAGTTCGCGGAACAGGTCGTTGACCACGCGGTCGTCGTCGCTCGCGGTGCGCGATGGTCGGCGCTCGGAGCGGCCGCCGGTGATGAGGGCGAGCCGCCCGGCCCCGCTGCGGGCTCGAGCGGCGAGGACGCCGGTGGCGGCGCCGCGGGAGACGAAGTAGTGCACGGCTGCTCGCACGCGGGCGCGGTCGACGGCGCTCGCCCGAGCGGTGTCGGCGATCAGTTGACGCAGCGCGCCCGCCATGCGCTCGGCGTGCTCGCGGTCGGCGCCCGGGCGTCCCGCCCCGAGGGTCGCGAGGTAGTTGTCGATCTTGCGGATCAGGACGTCTGATTCTTGCTGGATCGCTCGCTGGGCGAGCGCGCGCGGTACGGCCACAGTGTTCGTTGTCCCCCGTTTGTGTGAACTCCGCAATACCGTAGCAAGACCGACCGAAAGGGGTCGCCGTCCGCAGGTTTTGTCGTACCCGCGAGGCAGGATTGACGGCATGCAGGATGCTGGACAGGTTCGGCCCGGCGACCCGGGAGTGGTTCAACGCGGCGTTCGCCGCGCCCACCGCCGCCCAGGCCGGCGCCTGGCGGGCGATCGGCGCCGGCAGCACGCCCTCGTGGTGGCGCCGACCGGCTCCGGCAAGACGCTCGCCGCGTTCCTCTGGTCGCTCGACCGGCTGGCCCACGAGCCCGCCCGAGCGATCCGGCCCGCGCGCTGCCGGGTGCTCTACGTCAGCCCGCTCAAGGCGCTCGCGGTCGACGTCGAGCGCAACCTGCGCGCCCCGCTCACCGGCATCCGGCAGGCCGCCGGCCCGGCTCGGCGTCCCGCCGCCGGACATCACGGTCGGCATGCGCACCGGCGACACCCCGGCCGACGAGCGGCGCGCGTTCGCCCGCACCCCGCCGGACATCCTGATCACCACGCCCGAGTCGCTGTTCCTGCTGCTCACCTCGCCGGCCCGCGAGTCGCTGCGCGGCGTCGAGACGGTGATCGTCGACGAGGTGCACGCGGTGGGCGCCACCAAGCGCGGCGCCCACCTGGCGCTGTCGCTGGAGCGGCTCGACGCGCTGCTCGCCCGAGCCGGCCCAGCGGATCGGCCTGTCCGCGACCGTCCGGCCGATCGACGAGACCGCCCGGTTCCTCGGCGGCGCACGCGCCGGTCGAGATCGTGCAGCCGCCGACCGCCAAGACCATCGAGGTCTCGGTCGAGGTGCCGGTCGAGGACATGACCCGGCTCGACGAGATGCCCGAGGACGACGACGATCGGCGGCGCCGCGGCACGCGCCTCGATCTGGCCGGCCGTCGAGGAGCGGGTGCTCGACCTGATCCAGGCGCACCGCTCGACGATCGTCTTCACCAACTCGCGGCGCGGCGCCGAGCGGCTCTGCGCCCGGATCAACGAGCTGGCCGCGGAGCGCGCCGGCATACCGGCTGCCGGTCGCCGCCGCGGCACGCCGGCCGAGGTGATGGCCCAGGCCGGCACGGCCGACGGCGCCCCGCCGGTCGTCGCCCGCGCGCACCACGGCAGCGTCTCCCGCGAGGAGCGCAAGCACATCGAGGAGGCGCTGAAGTCCGGCCAGCTGCCGGCCGTGGTCGCCACCTCCAGCCTGGAGCTGGGCATCGACATGGGCGCGGTCGACCTGGTCGTGCAGATCGAGGCGCCGCCGAGCGTCGCCGCCGGGCTGCAGCGCATCGGCCGGGCCGGGCACCAGGTCGGCGCGGTCTCCCGCGGGGTGGTCTTCCCGAAGCACCGCGGCGACCTGCGTCTCCTGCGCGGTGGTGGCCGAGCGGATGGTCGAGGGCGCGCATCGAGGAGCTGCGCTATCCGCGCAACCCGCTCGACGTGCTGGCCCAGCAGATCGTCGCGATGGTGGCGCTGGAGCCGTGGCACGTCGACGAGCTGGCCGCGCTGGTCCGCCGCGCGGCGCCGTTCGCCGAGCTGCCCGACTCGGCGCTGCACGCGGTGCTCGACATGCTCTCCGGGCGCTACCCGTCGACCGCGTTCGCCGAGCTGCGCCCGCGCGTGGTCTGGGACCGCAGCGACCGACGTGCTCACCGGCCGACCCGGCGCGCAGCGGCTCGCGGTGACCAGCGGCGGCACGATCCCCGACCGGGGCCTGTTCGGCGTGTTCCTGGCCGGCGCCGAGCGGGCCGCCCGGGTCGGCGAGCTCGACGAGGAGATGGTCTACGAGTCGCGCGTCGGCGACGTCTTCCTGCTCGGCTCCACGTCCTGGCGGATCGAGGACATCACCCCCGACCGGGTGCTGGTCTCCCCCGCGCCCGGGGCGGCGGCCCGGATGCCGTTCTGGAAGGGCGACGCGCTCGGCCGGCCGGTCGAGCTGGGCCGGGCCATCGGCGCCCGGCTGCGCGGCTTCACCAAGGCCGGCGACGAGCAGGCCCGCGCCGCGCTGACGCGAGCGGCCTGGACGAGTGGGCCGTCGACAACCTGCTGGCCTACCTGCGCGAGCAGCGCGAGGCGACCCGGCAGCTGCCCGACGACCGCACCGTCGTGGTCGAGCGGTTCCGCGACGAGCTGGGCGACTGGCGGACTGACCGTCCACTGTGTCCTCGGCGCCCGGGTCAACGCGCCGTGGGCGCTGGCGATCGGCCGGCGGCTGACCGAGCGCTACGGCGTCGACGCCCAGGTGATGCCCTCCGACGACGGCATCGTGGTGCGGCTGCCCGACATCGCCGACGAGCCGCCGGGCGCCGACCTGGTGGCGTTCGACCCCGACGAGATCGCCGCAGCATCGTGGAGGAGTCGGTCGGCACCTCGGCGCTGTTCGCCTCCCGGTTCCGGGAGTGCGCCGCCCGGTCGCTGCTGCTGCCGCGCCGCGACCCGCGCCGCCGCCAGCCGCTGTGGCAGCAGCGGCAGCGCTCCGCGCAGCTGCTCGACGTCGCCCGCGAGTACGCCGACTTCCCGGTCACCCTGGAGGCCGCCCGGGAGTGCCTGCAGGACGTCTTCGACGTGCCGGGTCTGGTCGGCGTGATGCGCGACGTCGCCGGCCGCAAGGTGCGCCTGGTCGAGGTCGAGACGCCGCGCCCGTCGCCGTTCGCCCGGTCGCTGCTGTTCGGCTACGTCGGCGCGTTCCTCTACGAGGGCGACGCGCCGCTGGCCGAGCGGCGGGCCGCCGCGCTCGCGCTCGACCCGACGCTGCTCGGCCGAGCTGCTCGGCCGGGTCGACCTGCGCGAGCTGCTCGACCCGGAGGTGGTCACCGAGACCGAGCGGCAGCTGCAGTGGCTCGGCCGCCAGCGAACCCCGCGCGACGCCGAGGACGTCGCCGAGCTGCTGCGGGTGCTCGGCGACCTGAGCGACGCCGAGCTGACCGCGCGGGGCGCCGACCCGGCGTGGGCGGTCGAGCTGGAGGCGGCCCGGCGGGCCATCCGGGTGCGCATCGCCGGCGAGCAGCGCTGGCTCGCCATCGAGGACGCCGGCCGGGTCCGCGACGCGCTCGGCGTGGCGCTGCCGGTCGGGCTGCCGCAGGCGTATCTCGAGCCGGTCGCCGACCCGCTCGGCGACCTCGTCTCGCGCTACGCGCGCACGCACGGGCCGTTCCGCGGCGGCGACCTGCGCGGCCCGGTTCGGGCTCGGCGTCTTCGTGGTCGAGCAGGCGCTGCGGCGGCTGCCGTCAGCGGTCGTCCGGCGAGTTCTCCCCGGCGAGTTCACGCCCGTCGCCGGCGGCACCCACGGCCGGCACCGAGTGGTGCGACGCCGAGGTGCTGCGCATGCTGCGGCGCCGGTCGCTGGCCGCGCTGCGCCGCGAGATCGAGCCGGTGCCGCCCCGCGCGCTGGCCCGGTTCCTGCCGCAGCTGGCACCAGATCGGCTCTCCCGCGCCCGGGGCGTCGAGGCGGTCGCCGCCGCCATCGAGCAGTTGCAGGGCGTGCCCGGTGCCGGCGTCGGCGCTGGAGCGGCTGGTGCTGCCGGCCCGGGTCGCCGACTACTCGCCGGCCTATCTGGACGAGCTGTGCGCCTCCGGCGACGTGGTCTGGGCCGGTGCCGGCGCGATCGGCGGCACGACGGCTGGGTCACGCTGGCCTTCGCCGACAGCGCACCGCTGCTGCTGCCGCCGGCCGCCGACGTCGACGGCCCGCTGCACCAGGCGGTGCTGGAGGCGCTCGACGGCGGGCAGGCGCTGTTCTTCCGCAGCATCGCCGATCGGCTCGAGGCGACGGGTGCGACCCCCGGCCTGCCGGAGAAGGAGCTCATCGCCGTCCTGTGGGACCTCGTCTGGGCCGGTCGCCTGTCCAACGACACGCTCGCTCCGCTGCGCGCCAAGCTCGGCGGCGGGGGTGCGCACCGCTCCCGGCCGTCGACGCCCCGCACCCGCTACCGCCGGCCCGGCGTCGGCCTCACCCGCATGTCGCTCGCCACCGCGCGCACCGGCCCGCCCACGGCCGCCGGCCGCTGGCACCGGCTGCCGGAGCGGGACCTCGACCCGACCCGCCGGGCGACCGCCGCGGCCGAGACGCTGCTCGACCGGCACGGCGTGGTCACCCGGGGCGCGGTGATGGCCGAGGACGTGCCCGGCGGGTTCGCCGGCGTCTATCCGGTGCTCGCCGCGATGGAGGAGCGCGGCGCCGCCCGGCGCGGCTACTTCGTCGAGGGCCTCGGGGCCGCTCAGTTCGCCGTACCCGGTGCGGTCGACCGGCTGCGCGGTGGCGTCGAGGGTCACGAGGCCATCGTGCTGGCCGCCACCGACCCGGCCAACCCGTACGGCGCCGCGCTGCCGTGGCCCGAGCGGGTCGTCGACGCCGGCGACGGCGAGCGGTCCGGGCACCGGGCCGGACGCAAGGCCGGGGCACTCGTCGTCATCGTCGACGGCGAGCTGGCGCTCTACGTCGAGCGCGGCGGCCGCACCCTGCTGTCCTACCTGGACGACACCGAGATGCTGGCCCGCGCGACCAAGGCACTCGCCGACGCCGTCCACGCCGGGGCGCTCGGCGCGATGTCGGTCGAACGCGCCGACGGCGAGTCGATCCACGAGTCACCACTGCGCGACGCGCTGACCGCGGCCGGCTTCCGCCCGACACCGAGAGGACTCCGCCTGCGCTCCTAGAACCCGCACCAGCCGGAACCGAGAGGGCACCAACGCTTTGACCGGATCGTTCCGCATCGGGGCCCGATGACGCCTGGTGCGGCGGCTCGGCCGGCGACCAGAATGGTCGGCATGACCAAAGCGTTGCTCGTGATCGACATCCAGGAATCGTTCCGTCAGCGGCCGAGTTGGCGGGCCGTGTCCAACCCCGACGTCGCCGCTCAGGCCAACCGGCTCGTCGACCAGGCCCGCGCCCGCGGCGACTTCGTGGTCTGGGTCCTGCACAGCGAGCCGGGCAGCAACTCGGTGTTCGAGGTCGACAGCGGGTTCGTCCGGCTCGTTGACGAGCTCAAGCCGGCCGACGGCGAGCCGACCCTGACCAAGACCTCGCGAAACGCGTTCACCACGACCAACCTGCAGCAGTTGCTGACCGAGCGGGGCATCCGCGAGCTCGTGGTGTGCGGCATCCAGACCGAGCAGTGCTGCGAGACGACGACGCGGTTGGCCGCGGACCTCGGCTACGACGTCGAGTTCGTGATCGACGCGACGGCGACGTTCCCGATTTCGCACCGGGACGCACCGGCCGGCCGCTCGATCGACGAGATCGTCGCCGACCCGACGACGCTGTCGACCGATGAGATCATCCGGCGCACCGAGTATGCTCTCGCGGGTCGCTTCGCAACCATCCGGACCGTGGACGAGCTGACCGGATCGTGACCGAGGTCGTCTTTTTGCTGGCTCCGCGCGTACACATCCTGGATCTTGGAGGTCCGGCGCAGGTGTTCGCGGAGGCGGCGGAGTTCGGCCACGACTATGCCCTGTCATACGTGGCCGATCGCGAAGACGTACCGACCGCGCAGGGCATCACCGTGCGCGCCGCGACCGAGTGGCCCGCGTTGCGCGCCGAGGACATCGTCATCGTGCCGGGCTGGAAGGGCCGCGGCTCATTCGAGCCGGCCAGCCTGGCTCGGCTGGCGGAACATCACGCGGCGGGCGGCACGGTGGCGAGCGTCTGCTCGGGCGCCGACGCCCTCGGCCGGGCCGGCCTGCTCGCCGGGCGGCGCTGCACCACGCACCACCAGTTGCAGGACGAACTGGCCCGGCGATACCCGGACGCGCGGGTCGTGCGGGACGTGCTCTACACCGTCGACGATCGACTGGTCACGTCGGCCGGCATCGCCAGCGGCATCGACCTCGCACTGCACCTCGTCGCGGCGGAACACGGCCCGGCTGCCGCCGCCCGGGTGGCGCGGGCGATGGTGGTCTACGCGCGGCGCAACGGCGACGAGCCACAGGCCAGCGTCATGCTGCGGCACCGCTCGCACCTCAGCGACGCGGTCCACCGCGTGCAGGATCTCATCGACAGCCGCTTCACCGACCGGCTGCCGCTGGCCGACCTCGCCGCCGCCTCGCAGATCAGCGAGCGGACCCTCACCCGCCTGTTCACCACGTCGACCGGCGTGACCCCGCTGCGCTACCAGCAACTGCTGCGCGTCGAGCGCGCCGAGCATCTCATCGGCCATGGCTCGACCGTCGAGGCGGCCGCCCGCGCGGTCGGCTTCGAGGACGCCCGCATGCTGCGCCGCCTGCGATCCCGCGCCGAGCTGTAGATACTCCCTATTCCTATTGCTCGGGTCCGTCGAGGGCACGGCCGTTGCTCCCGCCAGGAATCCCGGCGTCCGCGTTCCCAAGCCCGCGTCGGGTTGGCCACCGTTCCGGGGAAGTAGTGGTCTTGGCGGGGTCGGGAGGCCACAACTTCGGGGAAGTAGTGGTCTTGGCGGGGTCGGGAGGCCACAACTTCGGGGAAGTGGTGGCCTCAGGTAAGGCCGAACTTGGAGCGCGCGGAGGGACTGTCGGCGACGACATGGTCCTCGGGCTCGACTTCCTCGGCACCGCCCGGCCGTTCGGCGGCGACGGCGGCCCGGCGGCCGACGGCCAGGCCGGCCACGGTGACCGCGGCGCCCAGGGTGGCCGCGACGACGATCAGCACCAGGCTGCCCGTCGTGGTGCCGGTCTGCTGAGCCAGAAACCCGGCGCCGAGAAAGCCGATCGGCCCGGGGACGGAGATCGCGATGGTCACCGCGGTCATCACCCGGGCCCGCAGCGCCGGTGGCGTGCCGATGGTCACCGCGGAGAAGAACCGCGGGAAGAAGAGCCCGGAGCAGACGCCGTTGAGCGCGATCGCGCCCGCCAGTGTCCACACTGGACCAGGAACGAGCAGCAGCCAGGTCGAGGCGGCCAGCCCGAGGACCGCCCAGGTCGTGACCCGGCCACCGGTCCGCTTCGCCCGCGCGGAGAGCAGGCCGCCGGCGACCGATCCGGCCCCGTACGAGGCGAGCAGCCAGCCGGCGACCGACGCGCCCCCGCCCTGCAGCGCCAACACCGGCACGGTCGCGAGCAACGCGGTGAAGCCGACCTCGATCAGCCCGACGCCGGCGAGTTGGAGGCGGAGTGCACGATGGCGAACGAGGTACTTGAGCCCCGCGAGCACACCCCGGCCAGCCTCGCCCGTCGCTAGATCGGCGGGCTCTGGCCGTACCAGTAAAGCAAGGACGGCGAACGCGATCAGATAGGTGACGGCGTCGAACGCCACGACCTGAGCCGCGCCGAGGAGGACGACGAGGACGCCACCGAGCGCGGGCCCGATGACACTCGCGGTCTCGTTGACCGACCCGAGGAGCCCGCCCGCTCGGGTCAGGCGCAGCTCGTCCTCGCCGACGATCTGGGCGAGCACCAGGCGCTGCGACGAGGAGTAGCCCGGGAAGAACGCGCCGATAGCGAAGCCGACCAACAGCAGTACCGGCAACACCAGGGCGTCCATGATGGACAGTACGGCGACCAGGCCGACGAGCAGCGCGCGGGCGAGATCGGCCGCGAGCATCATGCGTCGCGGACCGACCACGGTGGCCAGCCAGCCGCCCCACAGGCCGAGCACGGCCATGCCGACGAACTCGGCGGCGAGCACGCCGCCCATGCGCGCGGCCGAGCCGGTCGAGGTGAGCACCAACCACGGCAGCGCCACGGCCGTCATCTCGGTGCCGGCCGTCGAGATGACGTCGGCGACGAGGAGCCCGGCGAGCGAGCGCGACGGTCGTGCCACCAGAAGAGACTAGTCCCGGACCGACCAAGGCGATGGACTGGCGAAGGCCCTTGACAGACCTGTTCCGGCGCGCGATGGTGAGCTTAATCCTTTCAGCTAGCGAGCCGCCGGCTCGGTCAGGGGCTGACATGCTGCGCCTCCCCGACCACTGGGTATGGGACAGCTGGACAGCGACCAACGGAGCCGAGCACCACTTGTTTTTCCTGCGTGCGTCGCGGGCGTTGCTCGATCCGGAGCGCAGACATCTGCGCGCCGGCATCGGGCACGCCGTCTCCACCGATCTTCGCAGCTGGACGCTGCTCCCCGACGCGTTGGTCCACACCGACGCACCGGCCTGGGACCAGCAGGCGGTGTGGACCGGCTCGGTGATCCGTGGTCCAGACGACACCTGGTACATGTTCTACACCGGCGTCACCTACGAGCGCGGCGAGTCGATCCAGCGCATCGGTCTCGCCGTGTCCTCCGATCTCATGATCTGGCAGCGGTACCGGCCGGAGCCACTCGTCCAGGCGGATCCCCGCTGGTACGACTGCGTCGACGGCCGGGCCGGCGCCAGCGTCGCGTGGCGCGACCCGTTCGTCTTCGCCGATCCCGGCGGCGACGGCTGGCACATGATCATGACCGCTCGGTCCCGGCTGGGCCCGCACGGCTATCGCGGGGTGATCGGGCACGCCCGCTCGGCCGACCTGGTGCACTGGGAGGTACTGCCACCGCTGAGCGCACCGGCCGGGTTCTACGAACTAGAAGTAGCGCAGGTGCAGTTCGTCGACGGCCGGCCGGTACTTCTCTTCTCGTGCCTGCCTCACGTGGTGTCGCCGGAGCACCGGTCACCGGAGTACGCCGCCACGTGGACCGTGGTCGGTGACCGGCTCGAGGACGGCTGGGACTGCACGAAGGCCGTGCCGTTTGCGCATCCGACGCTCTACACGGCTCGGCTGCTGCGCGACGTGGACGGGTCCTGGTGCCTGCTCGGCTTCAAGAACCTGGACCAGGGCCGGTTCTACGGCGAGATCCTCGACCCGGTCCCGGTGGACTGGGATGGAGAACGCCTGCTTGACCGTCGATGATGCTCGTCGCCGGGCGCCACCGCGGCGCCCGGCGACGAACGTTGCCGATCAGATGTTCCAGACCTGGAAGCTCGACACCTGACCCGCCGGCCATCCGGTGTTCGCCGTGATGTTCAGCCGGAAGTAGCGCTGGGACGTCGCGGTGAACGTGATGGTGACGGTGTTGTTGGCGCCCGGGGCGAACGCGTAGCTCGCGGCCGCCTTGACGGTGGTGAAGTTCGTTGCGTTGGTACTGCCGAGCACCTCGATCGTCTCGTTGCGCGCACCCCACGCCGCGGGCAGTTGCACCACGATGCGGCTGGCGCTCTGGGCCGAACCGAGGTCGACCTGAACCCACTGCGGGAAGGCGTTGTTGGCGCTTTCCCAGTACGTGCTCTGGTTGGCATCGGTGACATTGCTGGACGGGTAGACGTCGGTGTGGCTGGACTCGCTGGTCGGTTTGCCGGCCGCGAGGTTGGTCGGCGTAGTGCCACCGGCGCCGGTCCCGCTCAGCGCGACGGTCGTCGGGTTGTTCGCCGCGTTGCTGGTGACGGTCAGCGTGCCGGTACGGGTGCCGGACGCGGTCGGCCGGAAGCTGACGTTGACCGTGCACGAGGCACCGGCCGCGATCGAGGTGCCGCAGGTGTTGCTCTGCAGGAAGTCGCCGCTGACCGAGACTCCGGAGACCGTCGCGGCCGCCGTACCGGTGTTGGAGACCGTCACCGCCTGCGCCGCGCTCGTGGTATTGAGCGCTTGTGAGGCGAAGTTCAGCGAGGACGGATTGGCGCTCAGGGTCGCCGAGTTGGGCGGCGTGCCGCCGCTCGGGTAGACCTCGAACTCCGAGACCTGACCGGCCGGCCAGCCGCTGTTGGCGGTGATGTTCACCCGGACGTAGCGGGCCGCGGTCGACGGGACGTTGATGTTCACCACGTTGGTCGGCGAGGTGAACGTGTAGGTCGCCGAGCCGACGGCCGTGCCGAACGACGTGCCGTTGGTGCTGGTCTGCACCGACAGGGTCTGGGTGCGCGTGCCCCACGCCGAGGACGGCGGCAGCTTGAGCGTCACCCTGCCGACGTTGTACGTGGCGCCGAGGTCGACCTGCAACCACTGCGGGAACGCGTTGTTGGCGCTCTCCCAATAGGTGTTGGCATCACCGTCGGTCGACCGGGCGGCCGTCTGCGCGCCGTTGACCTCACTGCTCGCGGTGGCCGGGCGGCCGGCCGCGATGTTGGTGTTGGTGCCGATGCCACTGCCGGACAGGGCGATCGACGTCGGCGAGTTGTTCGCGTTGCTGGTGATCGTCACCGCGCCGGACCGGTTGCCCGACGTCGTCGGGGTGAACTGGACCGTCACCGTGCAGGACGCGCCGACCGCGAGGGTGCCGCAGGTGTTGGTCTGGCTGAAGTCGCCGCTCGCGGTCACCCCGGACACGGTCGCCGACGTGGTGCCGGTGTTCGACACGGTGACGGCCTGCGTCGCCGATGAAGAACCGACGACGGTACCGGCGAATGCCAGCGAAGACGGGTTCGGGCTCAGGATCGGCCCGGGCGCCACGCCGGTGCCGGACAGCGGCACGGTGTTGGTGATGCCGGACGCGGTGACGGTCAGGTTGCCCGTCCTCGTGCCGGTGGTGGTCGGCGTGAACCGCACGTTGACTGTGCAGGACGAGCCGGCCGGGATGCTGCTGCCGCAGGTGTTGGTCTGGCTGAAGTCGCCGGTGGTGGCGATCGTGCCGACCGGCGCCGCGGCCGTGCCGCTGTTGGTGACCGTGACCGCCTGCGTCGGGCTGGACGAACCGGTGGCCACCGTGCCGAAGCCGACCGCGGTCGGGCTGATCGAGATCAGCGAACCGTTGTCCGGCAGGTACGGCGGGAAGGCCGGCGTGGTGATGTTCTGGCAGGCCGAACCGGAGAAGCCGGAATTGCCGCCGCCGTCGGTCAGGGTGAACCCGACGCCGCAGTTGTAGATCGCCGCCGGCGCCTGGGTGCCGGTCGCTGTGCTGTTGGTGATGGTCGCCGAACCGTTGACCTGCTCCTGCACGACCCAGGTACCGGTGTTCTGGATCGTCGCGTTGTTGATTTTCACATTGCTGATGCTCGAGCCCGAGACGAACTGGATCGCCTCGAACGGGCTCTGCTGGATCAGGATGTTGTCCACATTGGTCAGACCCGACATGGCCGCGTCCCGCGCGTCGAACCACAGGGCACCGACGCCGAACTGCCAGTTCGGGTCGAGACTGCCGGACCGGATGATGGTGTTGCGCAACACGTCGGTGCGCCCGAGCGGGGTCGAGGCGAAGCGCTGCGCGACGTGGATGCCGCCGCCCTGGGTCAGGCCCGAGTCGATGACCCGGTTGTCGGTCACGAAGTTGTCGTGACCACCGTAGATGGCGATGCCGTTGGCGAGAATCGGGTACTGCACGGTGTTGTGGTCGAACGAGTCGTTCGCGTCCGCGTTCTGTTCCGACCAGGTGGCCAGGCCGTCGTCGCCGAGGTTGCGCAGATCGCTGTTGGTGACCTTCGAGTTGGTCACTCCATTGTGGAAGTTGACCCCGTCGGCCGTCACATTGCGGACCCGCAGGCCGGTGAACACCAGGTTGTTCATCGGCCCGTCCATCCACGCGCCGACCTTCATGTGCTCGATCCAGATCCGGTCCACAGTGGAGTTGCTCAGCGCTCCTCCGATGCCGTTGACCTGAGCACCGTCGTTGCGTTCCTGGACGTTGCCGAAGATGGCGAAGTCGGCGAGGTGCACGCCGGATCCGCCATTGGGCACGTAGCCGCCGTAGAATCCGGGGGCGTCGCCGACCACTGTGGAGCGCCACATCCCGGCGCCCTTGATGGTGACGTTGTTCAGGATCAGATGACCGGGGATCTTGAACGTGCCCGCGGGGATCCAGACCGTGCCGCCCGCACCGGCCGAGGAGATCGCCGAGTTGAACGCGCCGGTCGCGTCGGCTTGCCCGGTCGGGTCGGCACCCGTGCTGGTGACCGACACCGAGCCGGCCGGC
This sequence comes from uncultured Actinomycetota bacterium, assembly GCA_963816625.1. Lineage (GTDB taxonomy): Bacteria > Actinomycetota > Actinomycetes > Mycobacteriales > Micromonosporaceae > Dactylosporangium. The sequence goes on from CAWFLC010000002.1 coordinate 367,075, forward strand.
TGGGCCAGCGGGCCCGCGACCGATTCGAAGTCGGCGAAGTCGATCGTGTAGGACGACGCGTTGTCTTCGGCGTCGACCTGCAGACGGAACTTGGTGCCCGCCTGATACGTCGTCGGGAAGAGCCGGTGCACCTCGTCGTAGAAGTGGTGCGGGTTGCTGCCCGGCGAGTTGGTGAACGGATAGCCGCCGTAGTACCAGCTGTATAAAGCGCGCTTTGATTTGCGGAGACACCACGCTCACCTACGCTCAATTCGCGGCGCAGGTGGAACACGTAGCCCACGCATGGCTGCAGAAAGGCTTGAAGCCCGGCGATCGCATCGCGCTGCACATGAGGAACGGCATCGAGCTGGCCACCTGCTACTACGCCTGCTTCGCGGCCGGCTTTGTCGCGGTCCCGGTGAACACCCGCCTGACGCCGGAAGAGATCGCCTACGTTCTCGAACACAGCGGAGCGCGAGCCTATCTGGCGCAGGCGGATCTGCGAATTCCGACCTCCATTCCTTCCTGGGAATTCGATGCCGGACGCCGAGCTGACGGCGCCAAGCAGCTCCCTGCCCGTCCCGAATCCCGACGATCCCGCCCTGCTGCTCTACACCAGCGGCACCACGGCGCGTCCCAAGGGCGTCAGCCATTCGCAGCGCACGCTGGCCGGCAACGCGTCTTATATGGACGCCTGGGGCCTGACGCCGGACGATCACACGTTGCTCTTCACGTCCATGGTGCACGCCTCCGGAGCCATCATGCTGCTGATGTCATCGCTGTGGATGGGCGCGACGGTGACCATCGTCCCGGTGTTCGATGCGGCCACGGTGCTCGACACCTGGGAGCGCAGCGGCGCGACGTTCTACATGGCGCTGCCGACGCTGGTTCGTGCGCTCTGTCGCCGAGCAACGCGCGCGTCCGCGCCGCATCACCACCGGCCGCCTGGCCATCTGCGGCGGCGACACTGTGCCGGTTCCTTTGCAGCAGGAATATGCCGCCACGTTTGGGCACCCGCTGGTGGAAGGCTTCGGCATGACCGAGGGCTTGCCGACGCTGGCCAATCATCCCGACAACAACCGTCCCGGCAGCATGGGCCGGCCGGTAGGCGATGTGGAGATTCGCGTCGTCGACGGCGAGATGTGGATGCGCGGATCCGGCATCGCCATCGGCTACTGGGGCGATCCGCCGTTTGAGGATGGCTGGCTCAAGACCGGCGATCTGGTGGAGATCGACGCCGACGGTTTCGTGTGGTTCCGCGGACGCAAGAAGGAAATTATCGTGCGCGGCGGGTCCAATATCTCGCCGCAGGAAGTGGAAGAGACGCTGTATAAGCACCCGGCCGTGGCCGAGGCGGGCGTCATCGGCGAGCCGAACGAATACTGGGGCGAAGTGGTCCTGGCGTACGTTGCGTTGCGCGAGGGCCACGCCGCGACCGCCGAGGAACTGGTCGCCTTCTCGCGCCAGCATCTGGCCGAATACAAATGTCCGGAGCAGATCCTGTTTCTTCCGGTGCTGCCCAAGGGCGCCACTGGAAAGGTCCAGCGGCGGGCCCTGAAAGACCTCCGATCGGAAGCGGCGGCGTCCTAAGACTCTGCTAGGATTTCTTCGCGCGCCAGCGCCGCCCGAGCGCGGGGATGATCGCGCCGCCGATATTCGCGAGATTCGCGTCCGGCAACGGCGGACGTTCCGCCTTCGGATTGATCGCGCGCAATCAGCGAGCGGAAGAACCGGATCAGCGCCTTGAGCTTCTCGCTGAACGAATGATGCGGCGGACGCCCGTTGACCCGCACCACCAGCACCGTCACGTCGTCGTCCGTCAAATTCTCGGGATATCGCTCCGCGATCTCTTTCAGCAGCGCTTCGATCAATCTGTCGCGGCTCCACGTCGCCCAGATGGCGCATGATCCGCAACACGCCCGCCTCGCCCAGATCCTTGCCATCGGCGTCGCGGGATTCAATCAACGCGTCGGTGTAGCTGACCACGCAATCGCCGGGTTCCAGCTCCACGTCGAACTGCTCGTACTCCGAGACGTCGATCATCCCCAGCGGTATGTTGCTCGGCGTGGACTTGACCGCCCGCGTTCCAGAGAATGGTGACCCAGAAAATCCCAGCGTTTCTGCGCCGCATGATACATCAGCGGCCGCGGATGACCCGCATTGCAGACGGTCAAACGACGGCTGGGCGCGAAGAACGTGCTGACAATCGCCGTCGCGAACGTCCCGCCCTCCGACAGCTCCATGAACTGCTGATTGAGCAGCCGCACGAATTCGGTCTGATCCAGACGGTTGACGAACCGCCGCATGAGCGTTCGCAAATCGGCCGCGGTCGCGGCGACGGCGTTTCCATGTCCCGACACGTCCGCCAGCAACAGGCGGCTGATCCGCCCGGTGGCGCAGCTCGATGCATAGTAGACGTCGCCGCCGGCTTTCGCCTGTCCGTAAGGTTTGCTATAGACCCACGCGTCCAGTCCGCCGAATTCGACGCCGGCGGATGTGAGCTGGCTTCCACCCCACACTTCCATGCACTGCATGCGTTGCGTGGCCGGCTCGCTCACCACCGCATTATACCGGGCAAGCGGCGAATCCGGAGTGTTTTAATGACTACAGTGGATCCGGCCGGCGGCGTATTTCTCATCCTGCTCCTGTTCGTCGTGGTTTTCGGCCTGCTCGCCCGCAAAATCGGGACGCCGTATCCGATCGTCCTCGTGATCGCAGGGCTCGTCTTGAGTCTCGTTCCGGGCACGCCGCGGATCCAGCTCAATCCGCGACTCATTTTCACCGTCGTCTTGCCGCCGCTCCTCTACGCCGCGGCCTGGACAACCTCGTGGCGCGAATTTCGTCACAACCTGGTCAGTATTACCTCCGTGGCCTGCGGCCTGGTCGGCTTCACCATCGCCGGCATAGCCTTCGCGTCCCAATGGGTCTTTCCCGGGTTCGATTGGCGCATCGGCGTGATTCTCGGCGCCATCGTCGCTCCCACCGATGCCATCGCCGCCACTGCTATCGCGTCGCAGATCGGACTTCCGCGCCGCATTGTCGATCTTCTCGAAGGCGAGAGTCTGGTCAACGACGCCACCGGCCTGCTGGCCCTCGAGTTCGGCATCGCCATGGTCTACCAGGGAACCACGCCGACCGTGGGAGCCGGACTGCTGCGTTTCGCATACCTGGTTGCCGCCGGTCTCGGCGCCGGCGCCGTCATCGCGCTGGCCGTTGCCTGGATCGAACGCTTTATCGAAGACGGACCCATCGAGATCGCCATTTCCCTGATGGTCCCGTACGCCGCCTATCTCGGAGCCGAGGCCATCGACGCTTCCGGAGTCCTCGCCGTGGTTGCCAGCGGGCTCATCCTGAGCCGCCGCAGCGCCGAAATTTTCTCGCCGACGGTCCGCCTCCAGCTCTATTCCGTGTGGACGGCGGTTATCTTTATCCTGAATGGCGTCGTGTTCGTGCTCATCGGCCTGCAACTGCCGGGAGTCGTCCATGGCATCGCTGATACAAGCCTGCCTCGCCTGATCGCTTACGGCGCGGCCTGTAGCCTTCTGGTGATACTGCTGCGGACCGCGTGGCTTTTTCCCGGTGCACGCGTCTCATATTTCATCCGCCACCGTATTCTGCATCAGACCGACGCGCGGCCCACCCCGCGCGAGTTGCTGGTCATCGGCTGGAGCGGTATGCGCGGCGTCGTGACGCTGGCCGCCGCCATGAGCCTGCCGACCTTTTTGTCGAACGGCGCCAATTTCCCCCAGCGCGACCTGATCGTGTTTCTTGCCTTCAGCGTCGTCGTCTCCACCCTGGTTTTCCAGGGACTGACGCTCGCCCCGCTGATCCGCGCTCTCGGCTTGGCGGGAGCCTCGGGTCCCGATTGCGAAGAGCGCGACGCGCATCGCATCGCCGTGCAGGCAGCGCTTACGCATCTCGAAGAAGCCCGCAAGCACGATCATGCTGAGTATGCGGGCGTCTATGACGACCTCGCGCAGCATTATCGCGATCAGTTGGATGCGATTTTTTGCGCGCCCGACGACCCCGCGGCGTCGCCGGCGCCGCACTACCGCAAGCACCGGACGCTATCGTATGAACTCCTCGGGGTGCAGCGTCGAGCGCTCCTCCAGCTTCGCCACCAGGGCCGCATCAACGATCAGGTGCTTCGCAATCTGGAGCGCGATCTTGATTTGCAGGAAGCCCGCGGCTTATAGGTTCCCTATAGAAGTGTTGAACTCGTCGGGATTACGATTTCTGTTTTGGCCAATGGCGGATTCCCCCCGGTGACGAACTTGACGGCGTCGGCGAGACTCGTGACCAGCTTAGTCCGGACGTGAGGGTTGAAAACGCTGCAGGCGCGCTCCGTGTCGCCGGTGAATCCCCACACGCCGATCGATCACCTTCGATTTCGGGAATCGCATTTGGAGTTCCCGGCTGAGGGTTCTGGCGCGCGCAAATGCGAACGGAGGTAACGCCGAAATGCAGAATGATATCGTTCTCCGCCGGGCTCATGAATCCGACCGCCTGTTGCAGAGAAGCATCCAGAGAAAACGAAATGGCGGCATAGCCGGCTTGTTCCAGCAGTTGGGCTAACATCGCCGCGGTAATCTCATCCGCCTCATCGTTGGCGGGAACACAGAATACCCGGCCGGCCGGCGGCCGTTCCGGAATCTTCGCTACGCGGATCGTCATCGGCAGCGAATCGGCTTTGAGCGTCCGTTCGGAGAACTCGACCACCATCTCCTTGATGCTCAGGAACAGGAACTCTTCTCGAGTCGCGGTCGAGCGCCCCCTTATGCCGATCCTGTTCGGCCATCGTCAGCGCCGGTATGATCACCGCATCGTACAGTTGCGACCAGGGAGTGTTCGTAAGGTAGAGAGCGGCCACGGCTCGCGCCTCCTGATCGTCCATTGCCAGCAGACGCTGATAGAAGCGCGCTTCCGCCGCCAGCGCAGCTTCATCGCCCAACAGGACATGCAGAAACGAAAACTGCGGCACGTAGCGTCCCAGGACGACCACGCAGACCGTGAGCGGAGTCGACAGGATCAGGCCCGCCGGTCCCCACAGAACCGTCCAAAACACCGCGGTCAGAAGCAGCGCCAAGGCGGAGATTCCCGTGTGGATTCCATAGAGCCACGGTTCCACGAAGTTGCTGGTGACCAGTTCCAGCGCGGCGAACAACAGAAACACCAGCAGCGGATGCGTCCAGTTGTCGAATACCGCGAGCGCGAGCGTAAACGGCAGCAAGCCCGAGACCACTGCTCCGACATAGGGCACGATCCGCAGAATTCCCGCCACGCTCCCCCACAAAGGCGCATAAGGAATGCCGATCAGGTACAAGCCGATTCCGCAGAGGACGCCGAAGCACACATTCACCAGCGAGCTGCATCAGAAGGTACCGGCTGACCCGCTGCGTTGCGTCATCCAGCGCCTGCGTCATGACGTTCAGTTGATCCAGTCCGACCAGGCGGAAGAGTCGATTGCGCAAGTCCTTCTGATTGATCAGCAGGAATACGCTGAAAATCAGAACCATGCCGAATTCTCCCAGCGGCCCCAGAAAGGGCTGGACCAAATCGCGCAATCCGCTCAATTCGTTCGCGGGTTGCTCGACGATCTGCACGGGCTGAGGACGGCTGCTGCGATCGCCGGGAACCGGCGCGGCGACAGGCGCCTGCACGCTCATTACTTCCGTCGCGAGTTCTTTGAGACTTCTGGTGGCCTGCCCCAGCGCGCCCTCGCCGGGCGCGCGCATCGCTTCCAGTTTGTTATGAATATTTTGCTGGTACCTGGGCAGTTCGTTCGCGACTCCCACCAGTTGATTGAAGATCACCCAGGCGACTCCGGCCGTGACCGCGATGGTGAGGATCATCACCAGGGCGACCGCGGGAACGCGGCCCAGATGCATTTTCTGCAGCCAGTCCACGGCGGGCGTCAATATCAGGGCCAGCGTGATCGCGAACGCCAGAGGAATCAGGATCTCGCGAGCCAGGTACAGCACGGAGATCACCGCAATGAAGAATCGCGGCGGTTCGGACGACCGGATGAACCGGGTGGCTGGTGGGGCTGGATCATGGCCGCAAGGTGGATTCCGGCGTATCGACGGAATGACTCCGAAATTCTACCACCCGCGGACCGCTAACTTCTTCAGGCTGAAGGCTACCGTCTATTTCCAGTCCTCTTGCTTGCCCTGATATTCGGAAGGCACGTCATCCTCAGGAACTTGCTTGGTGCGAACTTCAGAGACGTCTGCGTCGGGAGCATCTTCCACGCCGCTGATCACCTCAGCCTCGAATGATTGTCCCTCTTCGGCCAGTTCTAGAACGCTCTCCGACCCTGCCTCTGCCTCATCCGACAGGCCCTGTGTGTCCCCAGACTGACCGGCGGAACCTGGGCCTCTCCCTTTGTCTTGAGAGTGTGGAGCGCTGCTGTAGGTTCGAGTTGGTTCATCCTGTTGTTTCTTCATGTGTTTCTTCATGTCCTTCTCGCTGCAAGCGGTTGGCCAATTCTAAGCTTGAGTAATGGTCGACGCCGTGCATAAGAAAATCCGCGATGTCTACTCGTAACACTAGCGGATCGCATTACGAGAACCACCAAAGGTCCTCGCAGCTTCAGAACCTGCCTGCCCATGCCCACGATGTGGGCGAGCACCACGGCAAGCAGGAACACCTCACCGGACCCGAACTTTCACGGCAGGCCCTGGAGCGTACGCGCGATCTCGCGCATCAAACAAAGGGACCGAACGCCTCTTCGTTCGGACACAATGAGATTGCAGCCGTCGCTCATCGACTTTGGCAAGAGAGGGGCTGCCCAGACGGGTCGCCGGAGGAAGATTGGTTTAATGCCACAGAACAATTGCGATCCAATACTCCTTGACGCCGCAGCGGGGGATCACCCCTGTCCCAAATGCGGCACTCAGATGGAGCCTATTGACGCCGAAGTGGAAGGACTGTCGCTTCCGGAGCTGGAATTATGTCCCGGCTGCTATCTGGTGACCTGGACCGATGAGGAGGGCCCCCACGTCCGCCAAGGAGTGCCCATCAAGGCCGACGGGAACTCTGGCAGTGAATCCCGGCCGATCGGACCCGGGTGGTCCGCTCGTGAGCCCGAGAAATGCTAACCATCGCGTGACGTTTCCCCTGACGTTTCAAGGTCAGGTGACGAAATATGGTCTCGGACCGTTTTAGTAAGCCCCGCGCGCCAGCAAGACCGCCGTCACCGTGCGAGCCAGGATATACAAGTCCAGCCACGGCGACCAGTTGCGGATGTAATAGGTGTCCAGCGCTTCCTGCACCGCTCACGTCGCCATCGCTGCGCGCCGAAACTTGCCACAAGCCCGGTCAGACCCGGCAGTACGCGCGTCCGCAGCGTCCGAAACTCGTCCGGAAACTGCTCCAGATGATAATCCGGCAGCGGACGCGGACCCACCAGGCTCATCTCACCCCGCAGCACGCTCCACAACTGCGGAAGCTCATCCAGGCTGGTCCGCCGCAGCAGCGGACCGATCACCGGCAGCACCCGCGGATCGTGCCGCAGCTTGAAGTAGCGCCGCCACTGCTCCCGATCCTCGGGATGCTCTTCGAGCCATTCTTCCAGCAGCCGGTCGCCGTCCAGATACATCGTGCGCAGCTTCCACACGGCGATGCGGCGGCCGTCCATGCCCTCGCGCATCTGCCGGTAGAACGCCGGACCGCGGCTCGACGCATAGATCCACAGCGCCGCCACGACCATCACCGGCAGGCTCAGCACGAACAGCGGCGCCGCGATCGCCCGATCCATCACGTGCTTCAGCACGTGGTTGCGCCGCAGCAGCAGATTCTTCTTGATCTCGAACCCCAGCGACCCGCCCAGATCGCGCGCGTTCACCCACAGGCTCGCGACCCCCGCCAGATCCGGAATCACCAGCAGCCGCGGAAAATTCAGCTCCTGCAGCAGCCCGCCAACGTCGCCTCCGGTCCAGATCGGCCAGCGACACGATCGCGGCCTCCGCGCGCCGCTCGAAATCCGGCGCCAGCCCCAGCGGACCGATCACCGGGATTCCTTCGGCCGCCGTATTCCACACCGCCGGACGATTATCCAGAAACGCGATCGGCTTCAGCCCCAGCTGCGGCTCGCGAATCAACGTGCGAGCCAGCGCGCGGCCCGTATCGCCCGCGCCCAGCATCACCACCGGAATGCCCCAGCGCCCTCGCCGGATCAGGATCGCGCGCGCGCCCGTCTCGGCCAGCGGCGGCAGCACCAGCACGAACAGCAGCGTCGCGAGCAGCACCCCGCGCGAAAACACTCCGCGCGCCACCAGATTGTCCCACGCCACCAGTCCGCCGAATACCGCCAGCGTCGCCAGCATGCGCCGCCGCAGACGTTCCACCGGTCCCAGCATGTAGCCCGGATACAGCCCGAGCTGGTAGTTCATCATCGGCAGCAGCAGGATGCCCGCCGCCACGCCCAGGTATTGGTCCGGACCAACGCCGTTCGGAAACCACGGCGCCGACCAGCCGCCGCACGCCCAGGCCCAGCAGAAACGCGATCTCGATCGCCAGCACGTCCGCCGCCAGGATGACCCACGGCGCCCATCGCGCCGCGGGCGCGGATTGAACGGCGAGTGCTGGCCGCGCAGCCGTGCTCATATAGTTCGTAGCGCTCTAGCCGCAACGGGACTTCAGTCCGCGCAACTGCCAGCGCCAGCACCACGAATTTCGGATTCTGCGTCAGGTACCGCCGCCACAGACGCCGCGGCTCCGTCGCCAGCCGGAACATCCACTCCAGTCCGCTCGACTGCATCCAGCGGGGCGCTTGCGGTTTCGCTCCCGCCAGAAAATCGAACGCCGCGCCGACCCCCAGCATCACCGCCGGCACGCGGTCTTTGTGCGCGTGCATCCAGCGGTCTTGTTTGGGACTCCCCAGGCCGACAAATAGAATCCGCACGCCGGCGTCCTGCATCGACTGCGTCGACTCGCCGGTCTTCTTCCGCAGTCAGCTCGCGAAACGGCGGCGCCTCCGCATAGACCACCTCCAGCCGCGGAAACCGCCGTTTCACCGTGGCTACGAGGTCCTCCAGCACCGCGTCCGTGCCGCCGTAAAATCCCACCGGAATACCGGCATCGCCCGCGGCTTCGAGCAGGAGACTCATGAGATCCGGGCCATAGACACGCGTAGCCGAGCGTGCTCCGAGCCAGCGCAGCATCCACACCAGCGGCATGCCGTCGCTGGTCACCAGGTCGGCCTGATCCATGACGGCTTGATAGTCGGGCGACCTCCGCGCTTCCATGATGTTGTTGACCGCCGCGCAGCAGACGTAGCGCGATTCGCCGCGTCCGGGCCCAGGCGAGGATGCGTTCCGTCGCGTCGGCATACGACGTCGCATCGATTCGGACCCCTAGGATGGAGCGATGTTCCATGGGAGCTTAGCTAGCACCCGTGAAGATGCGAGGACCGATTCGGATTACATCATCGGACACCACAAAGGTGTACTGATCGGAATGCTGAGCGACCCGATTTCGCAAGTCAGTTACTCGCGGATAGTCGTGCGTGCCGTTGAAGCACCGGGCGTCGTCGATTAAGATCACGTGCTTTTGAATACGATGCTTTAGAATCGCTTCGATCTCGGCAACGATTGGTGTTTCGGTCGAAGCAATCGCGGTTCTCGCGCCTGAAAAATGTGCGTCCAACCAGAAGATGCACGGCTCGGTAATCCTCGTGAGAACATCCGTAAGCACCACGCCACTGTCTCCTCCAAGAACTTCGATGTGCTCTTGGGTCCGCAGACGTCGCCGGGCAAGCCGACAGAGATGAGGATCCAACTCGATTGAGACAATCTGGCGGAATGTATCACTCACATCCGCGAGCATGTCTCCGTAAAAGGTGCCCGTCTCCACGAACACCCTATAGCCAAGACACCGCGCCAGCCGGCGCACCAAAGCGCGCTTGTACGCGTGAGGCGGCGGACCCGTACTGCCATTTTTCCGCCATCGGCGAATCGCCGCTGCGGCAACCAGACGTTTCAGCTTTCGGGCCAGAATGGTGTCTTCCAGAGCGCTGCGGAGCCAACTTCTGCTGTTCGGCCTAAGTGTCTTCATGCGTTTGCGAAATATTCGGGTGTCGCACTGGCATTCATCTGTTTCCTGACCAGCTCAACGACTCGATCCGGCAGCGATCCATCCAGTTCGATTTCGTATTCCCAATTTGCGCCGTGAAGTTGTTGCCGTCGATTGTTCGGCGGCCAAATTACCGGCATTCGACCAAGGAAAGCTGCCCACATGCTGAAGGTGGACCCAGAAGCTACAAGTACCTTGGCCGTGCTCATCGCATGCAGATCCGCTACCGCACTACCGAAGAACACCCTCCGTACTCCCTGAATCGCTAAGAGCGGTCGGATTTCTTCATCCGAGGCATCTGAAAATACCCATACGGGCACGCTTTGCGCCAATACAGACCTAAGTTCCTGGACCATTCGGACATACCATTCGACCGGTTGCCGAAGGTGCCAATGCGGAATGTCGGGAACGGGCCTCCCGGGCTCAACGTGAGTCGCATCGCCGTACCGCACGTGAACGCAGATCCCGGGCGCGACAATCGACGGCATGTGCTCTTTCCGCGTACATTGAACGAGCGCATTCCTCAGAAAGATGGCGTCTTGGAGCATCTCCGCGAAATAGTTTTCAATCCCAGAAAACACAACGATTCCATGCCGAGCAGAACCCGGGTTCTCCAAGAATTCTCTTTCTGGAATTCGGCGGGATGTTGCAAGCAGCTTAAGGCGTTGTAAGCCCCCTATTGCTACGTCGGATTCGTCGAACAAATTCGCATAGGTTCTCTTGTCCCGATCGAATCGGAGCCATTGACGATGGCACAATTGAGGCCAAGTGGATGCTAGCTGTCGCAGATCATGCTGTCGTGAAGCGACTCGACACCGAGCCCATGGAAATAGACAATTCGCCAATCCTACCCCGCGCAGGCGAAAAAGCGCGCATTCCACGCCTCCCAGACTTGCGAATGAATACAGACTTTGATGGCTGTTCATTCTGGAAGTACATTGAGCCACATACCAACGTGGACCAAGACGCGGGAGAAAATCAGTTTCGGGCGCAGAATTACCGAAAGGCAAGCGCCCGCTAAACCAAGAATTTGCTTACCGTTTACCATCCGAATCCTGCTTCGGCGATACAATGCGAAGCCCGCGCATTCAATTCGCGAAGCAATTGCCTGGATTACTTTTGACACCTTCGTTTGGCTTGCGGTATATTCGTCCGGCGTTGGCTCGACCATTCCGTGTTGACGAAACCTGGCGCAAGCAAGGGCAAACCGGTAGTTTTTCCTATCCTTGATACTGCCGCCCATCTTGACCGAGCCGGGCAGGGGATGGCCGACGATGTCCTCGGCAGGCGCGCGCCACCTCGATCAGCTTGTCGAGATCGATGCCGGTCTCGATGCCCATCTCGTCGCACATGAAGCACGAGATCCTCGGTGCAGACATTGCCGGCGGCGCCCTTGTGCGCGGCGAACGGGCAGCCGCCGAGCCCGGCGACGGCGGAATCGAAGATGGCGATGCCCATCTCGAGGCCGGCATACGCGTTGGCGATGCCCATGCCGCGCGTGTCGTGCAGATGCAGCGACAGCGCAGCTCCGGGAAGCGCTCGCGCACCGCGCCGACCATGCGCTTGATCGACTTCGGCGTCGCCCAGGCCATCGTGTCGGCGAGCGAGAACACCTGCGAGCTTGACACCGTGCTCGGCCGCGATGTCGAGCAGTTGCTGCATCAGGTCGAGCACGCGCTGAGCGGGATCTCGCCTTCGAAATTGCAGCCGAACGCCGCCATGATGAGGCGCGCTTCAGCGGGATGCCGTGCTGCTTGTAGCGTGCGGATGGTCTCGTGCGCCTGCGGATGTTGTCCTCCATCGTGCGGTTCTGGTTGCGTGCCAGGAACGTCGGCGATGCGGTCAGCGAGAACGAGCCCTCGATGTCCAGCCGCCCGGTGGCGCATCGCGCGCTCGCAGACCCTGTCAGGTTCAGCCAGAGCGCGGTGTAGTGCACGCCCGGTTTGCGATTGTAGCCGCTGCACCACCTCGTCCGCGTCCGCCATGCCCGGCACGCGGTTCGGATTGACGAACGACACCACCTGGATGTGGTTGAGCCCGGTCTCCGACAGCGCGTCGATCAGTTCGAGCTTGCGCTCGGTGGGGATCGGCCCTTTCTCGAATCTGGAAGCCCTCGCGCGGGCCTTCCTCGTTGATCTGCACGAATTTCGGGAAGTCGGACATGCGGGCTCTCCTTGGGATTTTGCACGATTGAATACCTGCCCGCTGCGGATGCCAAGGGCGCGCGATTTTCACCAGCCTCGATATGCCGTAGCCTGCCCGGCGTGCGGACAAGGGAGGATACGATGAGCGGTGCCGGTGGGCTGCGTGCGCTGCTGCGGGGCGAGGCGATGGTGATCGCGCCGGGCGCCTATGATGGGCTGACCGCGAAGTTGGTGGCACAGGCGGGGTTTCCCGCCGTCTACATGACCGGGGCGGGAACGGCGGTCTCGCACGGCTATCCCGATTTCGGCCTGCTGACCATGAGCGAGATGGTGGACAACGCCGCGCCGCATCGCGCGCGCGGTCGATGTGCCGGTGATCGCCGATGCCGACACCGGCTACGGCAACGAACTGAACGTCGTTCCGCACCGTGCAGCGAATACGAGCGGCGCGGCGTGGCGGCGATCCATATCGAGGACCAGGTGTCGCCGAAGAAATGCGGCCATCTCGACGACAAGGAGATCGTGCCGCGCGACGATTACATCGCGAAGATCCGCGCCGCGGTCGCAGCCGGGCAGAGCCGCGACTTCATGATCATCGCGCGCACCGATGCGCGCGCGGTCGCCGGACTGGACGAGGCGCTGGCGCGTGCCAATGCGTCGATGGCGGCCGGCGCCGACATGGTGTTTGTCGAGGCGCCGCAGACGATGGATGAACTCGCCGCGGTGCCGCAGCGCGTCGCGGGGCCGTGCCTGCTGAACGTCGTGCGCGGCGGCAAGACGCCGGAGATCGATCTGCGCCGACGCCAGGCAGATGGGCTACAGGCTGGCGATCGTGCCCGGGCTGCTGCTGAAGGCGGTCGATCGGCGCGTGCGACGAAATGCTGGCCGAACTGAAGGCGACGCACGTGCATCCGGTGCCGCGCAGCGACATGACCGTGCGCCAGGCGTTCAACCGGGTCGGCGCCGACGAATGGGACGCGCTGCGCACGCGCTTCCGCGATGCCGAGGAGCGCCGCGCGGCGGAGTAGCGCAAGGCATGGCTTCGTGACAGGCTGAATGGTCTGGACGGTAGGGGGAAACGGACATGGCAACGGTTGGCAGTGGTGATTACGTTTACGAACCGGTCGTGGACTGGGCGAAGCTGCCGCGCGGGCTGGTCGTTCAAGGAAATCGGCTCGGTCGGCGTCGACAAGAACGACAATGTCTATGTGTTCAATCGCGGCGAGCACCCGATGATCGTGTTCGACCGCGACGGCAATTTCCTGCGCTCCTGGGGCGAAGGCGTGTTCCCTCGCGCGCACGGCGTGTTCATGGCGCCGGACGACACGATCTGGCTGACCGATGATGGCGATCACACCGTCCGTCAGTGCACGCTGGAGGGCAAGGTGCTGCTCACTCTCGGCATTCCCGGCAAGCCCGCGCCGTACATGAGCGGCGAGCCGTTCCATCGCTGCACGCATACAGCGATGTCGCCACAGGGCGACATGTATGTCTCCGATGGCTACGGCAATTCGCGCGTGCACAAATTCTCGCCGAACGGCAGGCTGTTGCTGTCGTGGGGGGCGCCTGGCACCGATCCGGGCGAGTTCAACATCGCGCACAACATCACCTGCGATGCGGATGGCTGGGTCTATGTGGCCGATCGCGAAAACCATCGCGTGCAGGTGTTCGATGGCAACGGCCGCTACGAGGCGCAGTGGAACAATCTGCATCGGCCGTGCGGGCTGTTCATGCCGCCCGGCAAGTGCCCGGTCTGCTATATCGGCGAGCTTGGCGCGGTGCAGCCGGTCAGCCGCAACGTGCCCAATCTCGGGCCGCGCGTGACCATCGTGGACAACACAGGCAAGCGTATTGCGCGACTGGGCGGGATGGGGCCGGGCATTGGTCCGACGGAATTCCTCGCACCGCATGGGCTGACGGTGGATTCGCACGGCGATATCTACGTGGGCGAGGTGTCATGGACCAATTGGCCGCAGACATGGCCCGACAAGCCGCGACCCGACAATCTGCGGTCGCTGCACAAGTTCCGGAAGGTTTGAATATTTGGCCAGCGGTCGGCCAGGCGGCTGAACGCGAGGGCGGCTCGATTGGTGGGTTTTGTTGGGCTCAACCATCCTACTTCGGCCACGTGCGTAGGATGGGTTGAGCGCGGCGATACCCATCGCTTTATCCCGACCATCATGAAACTGCTCTAATCCGACGAGAGGCCATGAGCCGAGCATTTTGAAGGCTCAGCAAATATTGTGCGGGCGCAACGCCGTTCGGCTGCCACTTTGACCAAATGGAAGGATCTGCGCCATGAGCTTGAAAGGTAAGGCAGCCCTGGTCACCGGCTCGACCAGCGGCATCGGGCGCGGCATCGCCGCGGCGCTGGCCGCCGAGGGGGCCGCCATCATGCTGAACGGCTTCGGCGATGCGGCGCAGATCGAGGCGCTGCGCGCCAGCCTGCAGGCCCAGCACGGCGTGCGCGTGGCCTACTCGGGGGCCGACATTTCCCGCCCCGAGCAGATCGCGGCGATGGTGGCGGATACCGAGACGAAGCTCGGCTCGCTGGACATCCTGGTGAACAACGCCGGCATCCAGTTCATCGCGAATGTCGAGGATTTTCCCACCGAGCGCTGGGACGCGATCATCGCCGTCAACCTCTCGGGCGTGTTTCACGGCATGAAGGCGGCGATCCCCGGCATGAAGCGGCGTGGCTGGGGTCGGATCATCAACATCGCCTCGGCGCATGGTCTGGTCGCCAGTCCGCAGAAGGTGGCCTATGTCGCCGCCAAGCACGGCGTGATCGGCATGACCAAGGTGGCGGCGATCGAACTGGCCAATCAGGGCGTGACGGTGAATGCGATCTGCCCCGGCTGGGTGCTGACGCCGCTGGTGCAGAAACAGCTCGAGGACAGGGCGCGGCAGGAAGCCACCTCGGTCGAGCAACAGAAGCATCGCTTCCTGTCGGAGAAGCAACCGATGGCGGAATTCTCCACGCCGGAACAGATCGGAGCGCTGGCGGTGTTCCTGTGCTCCGAGGCGGCGAAGACCATCACCGGCGCGCCGCTGTCGGTCGATGGCGGCTGGGTGGCGCAGTAAGTGGTCAGTGGTCAGTGATCAGTGATCAGGCGTAGGGTGCTGATCGCTGGTCACAGATCACTGGTCACCGAACATGACCGAAGTCGCACGATTTGCCGCGATGATGCGGCGGTCCGCGGAGCTCAAGCAGCAGATAGCGGTCGAGTTGCCCGATGCGGTGATCGCCGTGGTCGCTGCGTGCGAGGCCAGTCTGCGGAGCGGCGGAAAGGTGATGTTCTGCGGCAACGGCGGATCGGCGGCGGACAGCCAGCATCTGGCGACCGAGATGCTGATCCGTCTGCGAGGCTCGGTGGAGCGGCCGTCCTGGCCGGCGCTGGCGCTGACGCTGGATCCGGCGGCGCTGACGGCGGGCGGCAACGACTACGGCTATGACCACGTGTTCGAGCGGCCGTTGCGCGGGCTGGGCCGGGCAGGGGACGTGCTGTTCGGCATCACGACCTCGGGCCGATCGGCCAACGTGGTGCGGGCGCTGCGAGCGGCACGCGAGATGAACATCGTGACGGTAGGCCTGCTGGGTGGGGCGGGCGAGCCGGCGCGCGGCCAGTGCGACCATGTCCTGCTGGTGCCTGACGCGGAGACGGCACGCATCCAGGAATGCCACATCGCACTCGGGCACGCGGTGCTGGAACTGCTCGAGGATCGCCTGGTGGCACATCCCCTGTGACCGTTCTGCTGACCGGGGTGGCGGGCTTCATCGG
>CAWFLC010000003.1:0-1015790 GCA_963816625.1 uncultured Actinomycetota bacterium
AACGCGCACCTCAACGAGGTCGCCGAGAGCGTCAAGCAGGGCGTCTGGGAAGCCGGCGGAGTGCCACTGAACCTGCCGGCCGTGTCCCTCGGCGAGACCCTCGTACGGCCGACCGCCATGCTCTGGCGCAACCTGGCCGCGATGGCCACCGAGGAGATGCTGCGCGCCAACCCGATCGACGGCGTCGTCCTGCTCGGCGGCTGCGACAAGACGATCCCGTCGCTGCTGATGGCGGCCGCTTCGGTCGACCTGCCGGCGGTGGTCGTACCGGGCGGGCCCATGCTCACCGGCACCTTCCGCGGCGCCCCGCTCGGCTGCGGCACCGACGTCTGGCGGCTCAGCGAGGAGGTCCGGGCCGGCACGCTGTCGCAGGACGCGTTCATGCGCTCGGAGTCGGCGATGATCCGCAGCCGCGGCCACTGCAACACCATGGGCACCGCATCCACCATGGGCTGCGTCACCGAAGCGCTCGGGATGACCATCCCCGGAACGGCCGGTACGCCGGCTCCGGACAGCCGCCTGCTCGAGCGCGCCCAGGCCACCGGGCGCCTGGCCGTGGAGATGGTCGACGAGGATCGCCGGCCGAGCCGGATCATGACCCGAGCGTCGTTCCTCAACGCGATCGTCGCGGTCGCCGCGATCGGCGGCTCCACCAACGCCGTCGTGCACCTGCTGGCCATCGCCGGCCGGCTCGGCGTCGAGCTGTCGCTGGACGATTTCGACCGGGCCGGCGCGGGCGTGCCGCTGCTGGTCGACCTGCAGCCGGCCGGCCGGCACCTGATGGAGGACATGTTCCGTGCCGGCGGCCTGCTCGCCGTACTGCGCGAGGTCCGCGACCTCCTCGACCCGGAGGCGCTGACGGTCACCGGGCGGCCCCTCGCGGGCTATCTCGACGAGGCGGAGATCTGGGACGAGACGGTCATCCGCCGCCGCGCCGACCCGCTGCAGCCGCACGCCGGCATCGCGGTACTGCGCGGCAACCTCGCGCCGGACGGTGCCGTGATCAAGCCGGCCGCCGCCTCGCCCGAACTGCTGCGCCACCGGGGCCGCGCGGTCGTCTTCGACAGCATCGAGGACCTGCACGCCCGCCTCGACGACCCCGACCTCGACGTCGACGAGACCTGTGTCCTCATCCTGCGCGGCTGCGGTCCGCGGGGCTATCCGGGCATGCCCGAGGTCGGCAACACGCCGCTGCCCGCGAAGCTGCTCGCCGCCGGCGTCCGCGACATGGTGCGCGTCAGCGACGCCCGCATGAGCGGCACCGCCTACGGCACCGTGGTTCTGCACGTCGCACCGGAGTCGGCGGCGGGCGGCCCGCTCTCCCTCGTACGCGATGGGGATTTCATCATTCTCGATGTGGAGCGGCGGCTGCTCGAACTCGACGTGCCAGCCGAGGAACTGGCCCGGCGCCAGCCGGCGACGAGCACGACGGCCGCCTACGCGGCGCCGACGCGGGGCTGGGAACGGCTCTACGTCGAGCACGTGCTGCAGGCCGACCGCGGGGCCGATCTCGACTTCCTGGTCGGCGCCAGCGGGGACCAGGTCAGCCGGGAATCACATTAGATTCTTTTGGCTTTTTGACTCGGGTCCGCCGGGCGCACGACCGTCGCTCCCGCCAGACACCGCTCCGCTTCGCTCCGCTGCCAGGTCCGCGCCCCCAAGCCCGGTTCGCGGAAGTAGTGCCCTCAGCCGGCCGGGAAGCCACAACTTCGGGGAAGTAGTGGCCTCGGGCGGGCCCGGACGCCACAACTTCGGGGAAGTCGTGGCCTGGGCGACGGCGGCTCCCGCCAAGGCCAGCCAATACTTTCGGAGCGTTGTCGCCTACGCTCAGTCTGTGAGCGGAGCCGCGTTCGACGCGCTCGCCGGAGCCGGCGTTGACTATAAGACCGTGCGGCACGGGCCCGTGCGCAGCGTCGCCGAGGCGGCCGAGGTGCGCGGCGTCGCGGTCGCCGACGTGGTGAAGACCATCGTGGTGCGCCGCGGCGTCGACGATTTCCTCTTCGTCCTGGTACCCGGCGACCGGGTGATTTCGTGGCCCAAGCTGCGCGCGCTGCTCGGCGTGAGCCGGCTGTCGATGCCCGACGCCGCGACCGCGAAGGACGCGACCGGGTATGAGCGCGGCACGATCACCCCGTTCGGCTCGACGAAGCCGTGGCCGGTCGTCGCCGACGAGCGGATCCGGGGACGGCGCATCACGCTCGGCGCCGGCCAGCACGGCGTCGCGATCGCGGTGGACGCCGACGTGGCCCTGTCGGCCCTGGACGGCACCTACGCGGACGTGACCGACGAGTCCTAGCGAACGGCCCGTCGCCGGGCGCGTCGTAGGGTCGCACGTACGCGGTCAGTGCAGTACCGCGTCTTCCGGGGTGTCGAGCAGCGCCGCCGCGCCCACGAGAGGCGCCTCGTCGCCGAGTTCGGCGAGGGTCAGCCGCATCGGTGCGTACGTGTGCACACGGGCGACCTCCGCGGCGATCGCGTCGAAGAGCCCGGGTCGCCGCCGGACGATCGACCCGCCCAGCGCCAGCGCCTCGACCCCGGCCACGAGCGCGACGTTGGCGAGTGCGGGTGCGAGCGTCTCCGCGTACCGCGACCAGAAGCCGTCGTCGTGGACCTCCTCCAGCGGGCGGCCCAGGCGCTGCTGCAGGGCGCGGCCGCCGACCAGCGTCTCCAGGCAGCCGCGTTGCCCGCACGCGCACGGCCGGTCGTTGCCGGCGACGAGTTGGTGACCGGCCTCGGTGGAGAGCACGCTCCGGCCCAGGTGCAGCGCCGAGCCGACCCCCGTCGACAGCGTCACGTAGGCGCACCGCTCGGCCCCGCGCAGGCTGCCCGCGGTCAACTCCCCGAGCAGCCCGCAGGTCGGATCGTGGGCCACCCGTACCGGGCAGGCCCAGCGCGCGGCGAGGTCGTCCCGCAGCGGCCTTCCGACGTAACCGGGCAGGTTCAACGCCACCCGTACCGACGTCCCGCCGGCGTCGAGCCGGCCGCCGAAGGACACGCCGACCTCCGTAGGCGTCACGTCGACGGCGGCGGCGAGCGCGGCCAACTGCCGGTCGTAGTCCGCCTCGGTGGCGAACCGGACCAGCCCCGCCGGCAGCGCCACGCGGGTATAGGTGCCGCCAATGTCCACCGCAACCCGGCTCATGCTCCCCCCCGATCCGTCTGATGCGATCTTGGACATCAACGGCCGCCCCAGCGACCCTTCGTGTCCTAGATTCACTGGCCGGCCCGAACTGCGGGCTGGCTTCCCAGGAGGTGGTACGGCGGCGCGTTGCACACGCGAAGGCCGCCCCCTCGTCGTGACGGGGACGGCCTTCGTAGAGCTGGTTAGTTGCTGGCGGCCGACAGTTCGCCGTGGCCGGTCTCGTCGCTGCCGCCGTTGCCGGCGGAGTTGAGGCCGAAGTCGCCGTCGCTGTAGTCGCTGCCGTGGCCGATCTCGCCGACGTGGCCGATCTCGCCGAGCTTGCCGAGGTTGTCGCCGAAGTCGCTGAACTGGCTGCCGATGTGCTCCTGGAAGAACTCGATCGCGCTGAACGACTCCTCCTGTTGCACCTCGGCGTGGTCGGCCTCCGCGTACTGCTGGCCGAACTCCTGCTCCGAGGACTCCTCGTGGACGTCGACGGTCGTGTATTCGGTCACCTCGTAGTGACCGCCCTTGCCGTCGTCGTACTCGATGTGCTTGACGTGCTCGAAGTGCTCGTCGAGCTCGTGCTCCTGCGCTTCGCCGTACTGCGAGGCGTTCAGCGCGTGGTCGTTCTCGCCGTTGTAGGCCTGGTATCCGTGCTCCTGCTGACCGGCCTCGAGGTCGTGGTTCTCCTGGCCCTCGTAGCCGTCGTGGCCACTGTTGTAATCAGTGCCGTAGTCGGTGTCGCTCATGGTGCTCTCCTATAAGGCCGGTGCTGGGGTGAGGTCGCGTTATCGGGTCTTTCAATACACATCACGCTACGGGCGCGGATCGATCCCGGGCTCCCCGAAACGTGCCACGCTCCCACCTGCGGCCGGACAGAGTTTCGCGACGTTCTTCGTACACTTGTACGAGGAGCTGTGCGAGAATGGGCGGCGTGCCGCGCGACGAGTGCATCCTGCACGCCGACCTCGACGCCTTCTATGCGTCGGTCGAGCAGCGGGACAGCCCGCGCCTGCGCGGCAAGCCGGTCATCGTCGGCGGAGGGGTGGTCCTGGCCTGCAGCTATGAGGCGAAGCGGCGCGGGGTGCGCACCGCGATGGGCGGCCGGCAGGCCCGGATGCTGTGCCCGGAGGCGATCGTGGTGCCGCCCCGCATGTCGGCCTACTCGGAGGCGAGCAAGGCCGTCTTCGAGGTGTTCCGGCAGACCACGCCGATGGTCGAGGGCCTGTCCATCGACGAGGCGTTCCTCGATGTGCGCGGGCTGCACCGGATCGCTCCCCCGCCGTTCGAGATCGCGGCGCAGTTGCGCCGGGCGGTCCGCGAGCAGGTCAACCTGCCGATCACCGTGGGCGTCGCCCGCACCAAGTTCCTGGCCAAGGTGGCCAGTGGCGTCGCCAAGCCCAACGGCCTGCTGCTGGTGCCGGCCGACGGCGAGCTGACCTTCCTGCATCCGCTGCCGGTCGAGCGGCTCTGGGGCGTCGGCCCGATCACCGCCGGGAAGCTGCGCGAGCGCGGCATCCGTACGGTCGGGCAGGTCGCCCGGCTCGGCGAGGCGGCCCTGGTCTCGCTGCTCGGCGTCGCCGTCGGCCGGCACCTCAACGCCCTGGCGCACCTGCGGGACCCGCGGCCGGTGCAGGTCGGCAAGCGACGCGGCTCGATGGGCGCCCAGCGCGCACTCGGCTTCTCCCGCACCGGTTCGCCGCACACCCGCGCCACGCTCGACACCTCGCTCGCCGGGCTGGTCGACCGTGTGACCCGGCGGATGCGCGCCGCCGAGCGGCACGGGCGCACGGTCACGCTGCGGCTGCGCTTCGACGACTTCTCCCGCGTCACGAGGTCGCACACCATGCCCAAGCCGACCGCGCACACCCAGACGATCCTCAACGCGGCCCGTGACCTGCTCGCCGTGGCGCTGCCGCTGATCGAGGAGCGCGGCTGCACGCTGATCGGCGTCTCGGTCGGCAACCTCGACAGCACCGACGCCGAGCAATTGCTGCTGCCGCTGGACGCGTTCAGCGGCAACCGCCTCGACTCCGCGGTCGACGCGGTGCGGGACCGCTTCGGCTCGGCCGCCCTGACCCGGGGTGCCCTGGTCGGCGCCGGCTCGGGTCTCGAGATGCCCATGCTCCCCGACTGACCCCGGGGCCCGGCCGACCCGGGAGCCGGCGTCCACCCCGGTGGGGTCGTGCTATGCGGGCAGGGCGTCGCCGGGGAAGCTGCGCACCGGGTGGAGCTCGAATGTGAACACGCCGGCCTGCACGCCGGGGTCGGCCTCCATCAGCTTCTGGGTCTCCTCGAGCGAGGCGTTGAAGATGCCGACGCCGCGCAGCTTGGAATCGTCAAGGACCGGGCACACGATCGACAGCAGCCCGTCGGCCCGCATGGAGAAGTTGTTGCGGCCGTGCTCCCAGATGATCTTGTCGCTACCCTCGGTGCCGTACTTCTCGGCCGCGTGCAGCAGCACCACCGTGTAGCCACGGGTACGGCCCATCTGCTCACGCATGTGATCGTCGGTTATTTCCGCCACGCCACCAGGGTGGGGCCTGCGCCGCAGGCGCAGGGTCGGGTGGGCGACAGAATCAGGGTGGGGCCTGCGCCGCAGGCGCAGGGTCGGGTGGGCGACAGAATCAGGGTGGGGCCTGCGCCGCAGGCGCAGGGTCGGGTGGGCGACAAAAGCAGCGTGCCACGACGCCGAGCAACCTGTCGGTGCCGAAATAGCCGACCGCGCGCGAGTCGCGGCTGCGAGCGCGGTTGTCGCCGAGCAACACGAGCCGCCCGGCCGGTACGACGGGTTCGCCGAGCGTCCGGGCCACCTCCTGCGGCACCGGATCGCCGGAGACCGCGGCGGCGCGCTTGATGGTGAGGCGGGCATCGGCCTCGGCCACGACAACCACTTGCCCCCTTCGCACACGGTCTCCCCGGATGCGTCGCACGAGGACCCGGTCACCGGCCCGGAGGGCGGGCTCCATGCTCGCCCCCTCCACTCGTACCAGGAGAAAAGCGCGACGAAGGGCGGTGCCGAGGAGGACGGTGGCGGCGAAACCGGCGGCGAGGGCGAGGTCGGCGAGCATGGCCCGGCCTAGGCCGGCACGGGCGTGCGGAACGCGCGGACCAGTGCCATCGCGCCGAAGACGAGGAGAAGCAGGCCGGCGCCGAGGCCGGTGACCAGGCCGGGGGTGACGTCGGAGCCCGGCCACCAGGCGATCACCAGCGCGAGGACGGCCACCCCGCACATGAGCGCGCCGAGGAGTCGCAGCGTCGGGTCCCGCAACACGTCGACCAGCGCGAAGAAGTGCACGCCGACGACCGCGCAGACCCAGACCGGGATGTACGCGGGGTAGCCGAGCACTCCGAGCAGCGCGGCGCCCACACCGGCGAGGCCGAACTCGATGCCGACGATGATGCCGTAGCGACGGCCGGCCTCACGGTCCCGGAGCACGGCCGTGGACGCCGGGCTGCGGAAGCCGACGATCGCGCCGAGGATCGCCACGACGATCGAGATGACGCTGCCGACGATAAGCACGCCCTCCCAGGCCGACGGCGTCGCGTTGCCCCAGCCGAACCAGGCCGAGGCGAAGAAGCCCTCGATCAGCGCGGTGATGCCAAGGTCGCGGCGCGACCGAATGATCGTCGTCACCGGCCCCACGCTACCGCGACCCGCCGGCGGCCAAGCCGTGTGCGTACGTAGGTTGTGGGGGTCGCCGGGGGGCTCGACAATTGGGGCATGTACGTCATCAAGGAGCGGTTCTTCGACATCGGCGGCGACTTCGACATCACGGACGGGGACGGCCGCAAGGTCTTCCACGTCGACGGCAAGGTGCTCAGCCTGCGCAACCGGCTCGTACTGGAGGATCCCTCGGGCCGCGAGGTCGCCACGGTACACAAGCACCTGGTCGCGCTCCGCCCCACATACAAGGTGACGATCGGCGGCGAGAAGGCGGCCGAGGTGCGCAAGGCGCTGTTCACACCGTTCCACGAGAAGTTCACGATCGACGTGCCGGGCCCGAACGACCTGGAGATGAAGGGCAGCCTCTTCGACCACGAGTTCACCATCGAGCGCGACGGCCGCGAAGTGGCCAGGGTGTCGAAGCGCTGGTTCAGCATCCACGATACGTACGGGGTGGAGATCGCCGATGACGAGAACCATCTGCTGATCCTGGCCAGCGTGCTCGCGATGGAGCTGGCGCTAGGCCGGGACGGCGAAAGGTGACAAACGCCGCGATGGGCGGCGACGAGTAAGCCGGCAAGAGCTGCGAAGCTCTTGCCGGCTCAGCCGGATGAAGCCATGTACTTGTCGTCTTACTTGTCGACCGCGGACAGGTGCTGCTCGCCGCCGCCCTCGAGCTCCGGGCCCTGGTAGCCGGGGGTCTCGAAGTGGCTGGCCTCGAAGTGGCTGGCGTCGAGCTGCTCGTGCAGGGTCTCGAGCTGACCGAACGCCTCTGAGTGGTCCGACTCGGACAGGTTCTCGCCGTACGACGCGCTCGTGTCGGCCTCGTGCGCGCTGTAGTCGGTGTAGTCCTGCTCCGCGAAGTGCGCCCCGGCCGGGCTGTCGTACTCGACCGCGTGGCCGTGGTTGTAGTTGACGTCGGCCTCGTGCGTGGCCGCCTCGCCGTACTGGTTGTGCTCCAGCGAGTGGTCGGCCTCGTTCCCGTACTGCTCGGCGCCGTGGTCGAGCTGGTAGTTCTCGTGACCCGCGTCCACGTGGCTGGCCTCAGCGCCGTCGTAGCTGGGGGCGTCGTAGCCGCCGGGGTCTTCGTAACCGTCGCTCATGTGCTTTTGTCCTCTCCGCTGACCTGCGTGTTTACGCTTGCTGCGTTGTTGATGACGGTAGATGGTGAGATAGATCTTCCGTCTCCCCGAAACGTGCCATCGCCAGGGCCGATCGTCGTAGCCGACCGGCGGATCGTGGGACATAGGCGGTCAGGATCGCCGAAAGTCCGTAGCCTGGGGCAACATGACACCGATCAGTTCATGCGTCCCTTCCCCCTCACTGTCCCGGTGACCACCCACATCACAAATGCGGCGAGGAAGTCGCCGCGCTCCCCCGACGCCTCGACCGCGGCGAACCACCGCTCCCGCAGGTCATCCGGCACGAGCAGCGCCTCCGCTGGCACGTTCGGGTTGACCATCGGCAGCACGGCCATGGCCGATACCGGGTCGGGAAAGTACAGCACCACCGGCTCGGCCGTCACATCCGCGAGCCCGGCCCGCACCATCCGCCCGCGCAGCGTGCGCCCAAGTGCGCGGTGGTGGGTCATCACCCGCCCGAACAGGTGGGTGCGCAGCGCGTCGCGCAGCTCCGGCGGCGGCCCGTCGATGACCAGGGTCTCCCAGTCGGTGTCGATCAGGCAGACCCGCCCGCCCGGCCGGGTAACCCGGCGCAACTCCGCGATCGCGCGGTCCGGATCGACCAGGTGCTGCAGGACGCGCTCGCTGCGTACCCCGTCGAAGCTGCCGTCCGGGAAGTCGAGCGCGGCCACGTCGCCGGTGACGTATTTGACCGAGCTGCCGTCGTGCCGCTCCTCGGCGGCCGCGATGTTGGTGGCGGAGTAGTCGAGGGCGACAACCTCGGCGCCCGCGGCCGCCAGGTGCCGCGCGACCTCACCGGCGCCGCAGCCCGCGTCGAGGATCCGCTGTCCCGGTTCGGGGGCCAATGCCCGGTCCGCGACCTCGCGCACCTTCTGCATCTGCGGGCTGGCCGCCATGGCCTCGAGCGCGGCCAGCATCGCCGCGGCGAGATGCGGCGGCATCACGTCGACCTCGGCGAACGGGCTCGCGGGAACATCCTGGGCCATCCGCTGATTGTCGCGCGCCGCGGCCCCTTGTGGCCTGATTACTTCCCGACGTATCAGGCCAGGACCGTCAGGCGTTCGACGAGCAGGAGTACGGCCACGAGCAGCATCCCGGCGCCGGCCGCCCGGGTGACCGCCGTGGCGGCCGACGGCCGCGCGCGCAGCAGGCGCCGGGCGAGCAGGCCGACGCCGAGGTACCCGACGGCGCAGTCGAGCATGTGGACGGCGCCGAGCGCCGCCGTCTGCGCGGTGACCGGCCAACTCGCGTCGAGCCGGACGAACTGCGGCAGCAGCGCGAGGAAGAGCAGGAGCCCCTTCGGATTGAGCCCGCTGACCGCGAGGCCACGCAGTACTAGCCGGGGCGTCTGGGCACCGTCAACGCTCAGCCGGCCTGGGCGGGCGAGCACGGTGCCGCCCAGCCACAGCAGGTAGGCGGCGCCCACCACGGTGAGCGCGGTCAGCACGACCGGGCGGCTGGCGACCACCAGCCCGAGGCCGGCCGACACGAACACGGTGTGGACGGCGTAGCCCGCGACCAGGCCGAGGACCGGCAGGATCACCGGCCGGTCGCCGAGGCTGGCGGCGATGACGTAGGCCCAGTCCGCGCCGGGCGTGGCCACGAGCAGCAGGTCGACCAGGAGAAATGTCCACAGCGCGACCGCGTCCATATGGCGACGGTAGGCAAATGCCCGAGGCAAAGGTTGTTGACTCTTGCTGCCAGGTACCAAGTCTTGGGTAAGATTTTGCGCATCGACAACGTAGACCGCAAGATCCTTGCTGAGCTGCAGCGCGACGGCCGGTTGACGGTGACCGAACTGGCCGCCAAGGTGCAGCTGAGCGTGTCGCCGTGCCATCGGCGCCTGCGCGACCTGGAGCGGGACGGGGTGATCCGCGGCTACCGCGCGGTGGTCAACCCGGCGGCGCTCGGGCTCTCGTTCGAGGCGGTCGTGTTCGCCTCGATGCGCGACGGTGACTCGGCGACCGTGGCGGCGTTCGAGGAGATCGTGGCCGGCATTCCCAACATCGTCCAGGCGCAGCGGCTCTTCGGCGACCCGGACTACCTGCTGCGCGTGGTGACCGCCGATCTGGTCGCGTTCCAGCGGCTCTACGACCGGCAGCTGTCGACGCTGCCCGGCGTGCGGCGGCTCACCTCGACCATCGTCATGAAGGACATCGTCGACCACCGCCCATTGCCGAACGGCATGAGCGTGGCGACAACATCGGGGAAATAGTGGCCACCGCGGCCCCGGGAGGCCACAACTTCGGGGAAGTAGTGGCCACCGCGGCCCCGGGAGGCCACAACTTCGGGGAAGTAGTGGCCACCGCGGCCCCGGGAGGCCACAACATCGGGGAAATAGTGGCCACCGCGGCGCCGGGAGGCCTCGCCGGAGTCCGGCGATAGGCTCGGGCGATGGTGACCGAGCTTGATCTGAAGCTGGACGACGGGCGCGTCCTGCACACCTACGACACGGGTGGGGACGACCGGCTCGCCGTCTTCTGGCACCACGGCACGCCGAACATCGGGGCGCCGCCCGCGCCGCTCTTCGCCGTCGCCGACCGCCTCGGGCTCCGGTGGGTGTCGTACGACCGGCCCGGCTACGGCGGGTCGACCGCGCGGCCCGGCCGCAACGTCGCCTCGGCCGCCGAAGACGTGCGCAGCATCGCCGACGCCCTCGGCATCGACCGGTTCGCGACCATGGGTCACTCCGGTGGCGGCCCGCACGCCCTCGCCGGCGCCGCGCTCCTGCCCGACCGGGTACTGGCCGTGATCAGCGGCTCCGCGCTCGCGCCGTACGGTGCCGAGGGGCTGGACTGGTTCGCGGGCATGGGCGAGTCCGGGGCGGCCTCGCTGCGGGCGGCGCTGGCCGGACGCGCCGAGAAGGAACGGTTCGAGGCGGCCAACACCGACGCCGAGCCGCCGATGAACCCGGCCGACTGGGCCGCGCTCGAGGGCGAGTGGGGCTGGTTCGGCAGCGTCGTCGGCCCCGCCGTCCAGGCCGGCCCGGCGGCGGCCATCGACGACGAACTCGCCTACGTCGCGCCCTGGGGCTTCGATCCGGCTCAGGTCTCCGCGCCGGTGCTCATCCTGCACGGCGAGAACGACCAGTGGGTGCCCAGCGCCCACGGCGCGTGGCTGGCGAGCCACATCCGGGGCGCGGAGCTGTGGATAGTGCCGGGCGAGGGGCACATCTCAGTGCTCAAGGCCGCCCCGGAGGCGCTGGAGTGGCTGCGGAAGACCGTCGGCTGAGCGCCGTCCGGGCTCAGGTCTGCGCCGGGCTGACCTCGCTCACTGGCACGCCGGGGTCGGCCAGCTTGGCCAGGTCGACCGGCGTGCCGCCGTAGCCGGCCCGCACCAGGTTCTGGATGTCGTCTTGCACGTCCCACACGTTGACGTTCATGCCGGCCAGGACCCGGCCGTCCTGCACCCAGAAGGCGACGAACGCCGTCCGGCCACCGACCGGCCGCCGCGGAACACCACCTGGTCGTAGCCGCCCGGCTCGACGTAGCCCGAGTACTCCATGCCGAGGTCGTACTGGTCGGAGTAGAAGTACGGGCACCCGGTCGTAGACCACGTCCTCGCCGAGCATCGCCCGGCCGACGGCCTTGCCGCCGTTGAGCGCGTTGGCCCAGTGCTCGACCCGGATCGCGCTTGCCCACCAACGGGTTCAGCGAGTTGGCGACGTCGCCGGCCGCGTAGATGTCCGGGTCGCAGGTGCGCAGCGCCGGCGTCGGTGACGATGCCGTTGTCCACCTCGAGGCCGCCGGCCACGGCCAGCTCGGTCGCCGGCTGGATGCCGACGCCGACGACGACCAGCGTCGCCGGGAGCTCGCGTTCCGTCGGCCAGTACCACGCCGGTCAGCCGCCGCCGTGTCCCCGAACTCCGCGCGACCGACGCATGAAGCGGAGGTCGACGCCGTTGGCCCGGTGCAGGTCGGCGAAGATGGCGGCCACCTCGTCGCCGAGGACCCGGTGCAGCGGCAGCCCGGTCCATCTCGACGACGGTGACCGAAGCGCCGTAGGACCGGGCCGCGGCGGCGATCTCGAGACCGATCCAGCCGGCCCCGATGACCACCACCTCGCCACCCCGGCGGCAGCTGGGCGAGCAGCGCGTCGGACTCGTCGATCGTGCGCAGGTAGCGCACGCCGCGCAGGTCGGCGCCGGGCACGTCGAGGCGGCGCACGCGCGAACCGGTCGCCAGCAGCAGCTTGTCGTAGTGCAGCGGAGTCGACGCCGTCGAGGGTCACGGTGTGCGCCGGCGGCGTCGAGGTCGGTGGCCCGCACACCGAGGCGCAGGTCGACGTCGTGCTCGGCGTACCAGCCGGCGTCGTGCACGAACGCCTTCTCGCGCTCATCCTTGCCCAGCAGGTAGCCCTTGGACAGTGGCGGGCGCTCGTACGGGCGCTCGATCTCCTCACCGACGAGCACGATGCCGGCCGGTGAAGCCCTGCGTCCCGCAGCGTCTCGACCGCCTTGGCACCGGCCAGGCTGCGCCCACGATCACAACGTCCGACATCGTCATGCCATCTGCCACGACCCGTCGTTCCGCTGAGCGACGACCAGCCGACGATGCCAGTGCCACCGCCGCCGGGTCGGTCAGGCGCGCCACCTGGTCGATGACCACCCGCAGCCGGGCCGCGTCGTCGGCCGCCGCCCGCCACATCGGCGCGAAGACCGGGTCGAGATCCGTCCGGCGCCCGGTCGACGCAGCGCCGCGACGAGCTCCCGCAGGATGGTCCGCTCGCGCTGCGTAGCGCGCGGCCGACCCGGGCCGGCGCATCACGTAGCGCAGCGCGATGCCCTTGAGCAGGGCGCACTGCGCCCGGGCGCGCCGCGGCACGATCGAGGTCGGCGTCGTAGCGCCGCAGCGGCTCGTCGCCGTAGGCCTCGCGGGTGCCGCGTCGACCGCGGCGGCCGCGAACCGTCCGGTGAGGACGCTCGTCACCCGCTTGAGCGCCACCTGCGCGCCGTGGCTGCCGTCGTAGCCGTCCAGCGCCGCGAGCACCGGGTCGGCGAGCAGGCCGCCGCAGCACCACGCTCGAGGTCGTGGGGCGACTCGGCGGAGTAGGCCTCGGCGACGTCCGCGCACAGCGCGGCCCGTTCGTCGGCGTCGTGCCGCAGCGGGTCGAGCGCGAGGTAGCCGCCGTGGATGCCGTCCTCGACGTCGTGCACCGAGTAGGCCACGTCGTCGGCCCAGTCCATCACCTGCGCCTCGAGGCAGCGCCGGTCGTCGGGCCGCGCCCGTCGCGCAGCCAGTCGAAGACCGGCGCGTCGTCGGCGTACACGCCGAACTTGCGCTGCCCCGCGGCCGCGGAACCACGGGTACTTGCACGCCGCGTCCAGCCCGGCCCGGGTCAGGTTGAGCCCGGCCGACTCGCCGTCCGGCCCGACCACCTTGGCCTCCAGCCGGGTCAGCACCCGCAGGGTCTGCGCGTTGCCCTCGAAGCCGCCGCAGGCCGCGGCCACCTCGTCGAGCGCGTCCTCGCCGTTGTGCCCGAACGGCGGGTGCCCGAGGTCGTGCGCGAGCCCGGCGGTGTCGACCACGTCCGGGTCGCAGCCGAGCCGGTCGCCCATCTCGCGGGCGATCTGCGCCACCTCGAGCGAGTGGGTCAGCCGGGTGCGCAGGAAGCCGTCGTCGCCGGCCGTGTGCACCTGGGTCTTGGCCGCCAGCCGGCGGAACGCCGCCGAGTGCAGCACCCGCGCCCGGTCGCGCTGGAACGGGCTGCGCTCGTGCGTCGACCGGCGGGTGCAGGTCGTCCTTGGGCGGCTCGTCGACGAAGCGCTCCAGGTCGTCTGCGTCGACCGGCACGATCGAAAGCCTAGTCCGATCTCATGAGGCTCTGAGTCGGTACGGCGGCGGAGCCGCCGGCGGGGACTGTTCCCGCTCCGGCGGTCGTCGTCCAGCGCCTCGACCATCGGCGTCATCAGCACCTTGACCGGCCGCCACGACCGGGATCGCCATGAGCGCGCCGATCAGCCCGAGGATCGCCGCCGCCGATCAGCGCGGCGAGCAGCACCGCGATCGAGGACATGTCGACGGTGTTGCGCAGCACCCGCGGCGCGATCAGGTAGTTCTCCAGCTGCTGGTAGAGCAGGAAGAACACGGCCACCACGACCGTGCCCGGCCACAGGTCGGTGGTGACCAGCGCGACCAGCGACGCAGACGACCGCGCCGATGGTCGCGCCGATCAGCGGGATCAGGTCGGTGATCGCGACGAACACGGCCAGCGGCAGCGCGAACGGCACGTGCGAGCGCGAACAGGCAGATGAACGACGACGCCCCGGCGAACAGCGAGATGATCAGGTTGCCGATCATGTAGCGCGCCGACCTTGTCGACGACCACGTTGACCGCCTGGCGACGCGGGGCCGGCGCGGGCGCGGGAACAGCCGCACGATGCCCCGGCGCAGCCGGGGCAGGTCGAGCCATGAAGTAGATGGTGAGCACCACGACCAGCAGGATGGTGAGCACCGCGCCGAGGAACCGCTGGCGGAACGCCGAGCGCGCCGCCGCCGACGCATGGCGGGCAGGCTCGCGGCGTAGTCGGTGAGCTTCTGGGTCAGCCCGTAGCGGGCGGCCGATCTCGCGGTAGGCCGGCGACTGCTCGGGCAGCTTGTCGCAGGTAGCCGGGGATGTCGGCGGCCGAGCTCGCTGGCCTGGCTCGACCAGCGGCGGGACCAGCGACCAGACAGAAGCCGATCAGGATCAGCAGCGATCAACAGGAAGATGATGGTGACCGCGATCGAGCGCGTCGACCCCGCGACGGATCAGCCACCGCACCGCCGGGTCGAGGCTGACCGCGATGAACAGCGCGATGATGACCTGCACGAGCACCGCGCGCACCGTGTAGACCGCGAACGCGAGGATCGCGACGGCGAGCAGACCCAGCGCCGGCCGCGACCGACCAGCGATAGACGGTGCGCGAAGCGAACCGGCCGGCGATCCCCGACGCCGCGTCGTCCGCGGCGGTCTCGGCCTGCCGGTCTGCGGCGGTCCGGATCGCATCGGGTCGCCATCGTCGGCTGACGCGTCATGGCACGATGCACGGGCTGCCAGGTGCGGTCATCGACAGTGTCCACGGTGCGACTCGGCCTATCGCGCTCTGCAGCACGCAGAACTCGTTGCCCTCCGGGTCGGCCAGCACGATCCAGGTCACGTCGTCGCCCTGGCCGACGTCGACGTGCCGGGCGCCCATGTTGACCAGCCGCTCCACCTCGGCGTCGCGGTCGTCGGGGTTGAGGTCGAGGTGCAGCCGGTTCTTGCCCGGCTTCGGGTCGTCGACCTGTGACGAACACCAGAGCCGGGTGGGTCTCGTCGGCGCGGCGACGCGACGACCTCGTCGGGCTCCTCGAACGTGATCCGGTAGTCCGAGCACCTCGGCCCACCAGCGTGCCAGGCGGCCCGGATCGGGCGTCCAACGACCACGGTGTGCCACCGGCTCCCCATACGGCACCTCCGGCGCGATCGCGGGTCGATCAGAGTGCCCCACGCCTACGCGCAATCGTCGATTGGGCCGCCTCGCTTGACCTTCGTCCAGGGTCAAGCGTTCACACGTGGCTGCCATGGACGACGTACTGCCCATCGGCGCGTTCTCGCGGGCGACCATGGCTGATCTCGCGCACGAATCGCCGCTCCGCGTCGTACCGACGAGCTCGGGGCTCGCTCGAGCCGGCCGTGGTCGACCCGCGTACCGGCTACCGCGGCTACCGCGGTCACGCCAACGTAATCGGTGACGCCGGCAGGTGACCTCCGGGATCTGCGCGCCCTCGACGGTACCGCTGGCCAGGATCCGCGAGGTCCTCGCCGCCCGCGACCCCGACGGTGACCCAGCCGGGTACTGGCCGAGCGACCACGGCGCGCATGCGCACACAGCTGATCCGCACCGAGGCAGATCGCCTGACGCGTCAGACGGCGGCCCGGCCGGCCTCCAGCCGGGCGACCGGTACCCGGAACGGCGAGCAGGACACGTAGTCCAGGCCGACCTCGTGGAAGAAGTGCACCGAGTCCGGGTCGCCGCCGTGCTCGCCGCAGACGCCGATGCTTGAGCTCCGGCCGGGCCGCGCGCCCTCCTCGACGGCGATCCGGATCAGCCGGCCGACGCCGTCGCGGTCGATCGACTCGAACGGCGACACGCCGAAGATGCCCAGCTCCAGGTAGCGCGAGAAGAACGAGCCCTCGACGTCGTCGCGGGAGAAGCCCCAGCCCATCTGGGTCAGGTCGTTGGTACCGAAGGAGAAGAAGTCGGCGGCCTCGGCGATCTCGCCGGCGGTCAGCGCCGCGCGCGGCACCTCGATCATGGTGCCGATCAGCGTGTCACCGCGCAGGTCGGCCCCGATGTCCGCCGAGTGATCTTCGTCAGCGCCTCGGCCCGGACGGTCTCCAGCTCCTGCACGGCGCCGACGAGCGGCACCATGATCTCCGGACGCGGGTCTCCGCCCGCGGCCTGACCGCCGCGGCCGCCTCGGCGATCGCGCGTACCTGCATCGCGAACAGCCCGGGGATCACCAGGCCGAGCCGGACCCCGCGCAGGCCGAGCATCGGGTTCTCCTCGTGCATGCGGCGCACCGCGGCGAGCAGCTCGCCGTCGCGGCCCGGGTCCTCGCCGCGTCGGCCTCGGCGACCGCGACCTTCACCGCCAGCTCCTCCAGCGACGGCAGGAACTCGTGCAGCGGCGGGTCGATCAGCCGGATCGTCACCGGCAGGCCGTCCATCTCCCGGAAGATGCTCCTCGAAGTCGCTCGCGCTGCAACGGCAGCAGCTCGTCGAGCGCTGCTTCGGCGTTCGTCGCTGGTGCCGGCCAGGATCAGCCGCTCGACCAGTTCGCGCCGTTCGCCGAGGAACATGTGCTCGGTGCGGCACAGGCCGATGCCCTGCGCGCCGAACCGGCGGGCCCGGGCGGCGTCCGCCGCCGGTGTCGGCGTTGGTCCGCACCTCCAGCCGCCGCTTGCCGTCGGCGTGGCGTCAGCATCCGGTGTACGGCCGCCACGAGCACGTCGGCGTCCGGCTTGCCGGTCGCCCTCGAAGTACTGCACCACCGCGGACGGCTGCACCGGCACCTCGCCGAGGTAGACGCGGCCGGTGGTGCCGTCGATGGAGATGACGTCGCCCTCGTGGACGGTCCGGCCGTCCACTGTGAACTGTCGCGTGCGACGTCCACGTCGAGCGTGTCGGCGCCGCAGACGCACGTCTTGCCCATGCCGCGCGCCACCACGGCGGCGTGCGACGTCTTGCCGCCCCGGCTGGTGAGGATGCCCTGCGCGGCGATCATGCCGGGCAGGTCGTCCGGGTTGGTCTCGCGGCGGACCAGGATCACCTTCTCGCCCTCGGCGGCCCAGCTCGACCGCCCGCTGGGAGTCGAAGACCGCCTTGCCGACCGCCGCGCCGGGCGAGGCGCCGACGCCGCGCGCGATCGGCCGGTACCGCTCGGGACAGGTCGAAGGTCGGGAACATCAGCTGCGCCAGCTGGGCGCCGGTGACCCGCGTCAGCGCCTCGTCGAGGTCGATGACGCCCTCGTCGACCAGCTGGCAGGCGATGACGAACGCGGCGGCCGCGGTGCGCTTGCCGACCCGGGTCTGCAGCATCCACAGCTTGCCGCGCTCGATGGTGAACTCGATGTCGCACAGGTCCCGGTAGTGCTCCTCGAGCGTGGCCATGATGCGGCATCAGCTCGTCGAAGCTGCGCTGGTCGAGCTGCTCCAGCTCCTGCAGCGGCACCGTGTTGCGGATGCCGGCCACCACGTCCTCGCCCTGCGCGTTGGCCAGGTAGTCGCCGTAGACGCCCTGCGCGCCGGTGCCCGGGTCGCGGGTGAACGCGACGCCGGTGCCCGAGTCGGCGCCGAGGTTGCCGAACACCATCGCGACCACGTTGACCGCGGTACCGAGGTCGGTCGGGATGCGCTCCTGGCGGCGGTAGAGCACGGCCCGGTCGGCGTTCCACGACTCGAAGACCGCGCGGATGGCGAGGTCCAGCTGCTCGCGCGGATCCTGCGGGAAGTCGCGCCCGGTGTGCTCGGCGAAGATCTTCTTGTACGTGGCGACCAGCGCGCGCAGGTCGTCGGCGTCGAGGTCGAGGTCGTTGTGCGCGCCCTTGGCCCGCTTGGCCTCGTCGAGCGCGTGCTCGAACGCCTCGCCCGGCACGTCGCAGACGGTCTTGCCGAACATCTGGATCAGCCGCCGGTAGGAGTCCCAGGCGAACCGCTGCGTCGCCGCCCGCCTGCCCGGCCAGGCCGGGCACGCTCTCGTCGGTCAGGCCGACGTTGAGGACGGTCTCCATCATGCCGGGCATCGAGAACTTCGCCCCGGAGCGTACCGAGACGAGCAGCGGATCGTCCGGGTCGCCGAGCCGTCGGCCCATCGTCGTCTCGAGCGCGGCGAGGTGCTCGTCCGATCTCCTCGGCCAGGCCGTCGGGCTCGTCGCCGGTCGCCAGGTAGGCCCGGCAGGCGTCGGTGGTGATGGTGAAGCCGGGCGGCACCGGCAGGCCGAGGTTGGTCATCTCGGCCAGGTTGGCGCCCTTGCCGCCGAGCAGATCCTTCAGGTCCTTGTTGCCTTCGGCGAAGTCGTAGACGAACTTCTGCTTCGCCGAACGCGCCACGACCGCCCCTCCTATGCCGTTGGGATGCCTGTCCCGTACCCGGAACGGCCGCTTGACAAGCGTGGCTAGTACAATTAGCTTTTTGGTTATGAGTACTAGCTTCAAGGAGACCGTCGTTGCCTAGAGCCGGCCTCACCCCGCGGCTCGTGGTCGAGGAGGCGGCGCGGCTGGCCGACGAGGTCGGCTACCAGCGGCTCACCCTGGCGAGCGTGGCGCAACGGCTCGGCGTCGCGCTGCCCAGCCTGTACAAGCACGTCAAGGGCCTCGACGGGCTGCTGCAGAAGCTGTCCGCGCTCGCCACGGCCGAGTTGGCCAAGGAGCTCAGCGACGCCGTCGCCGGTCGCGCCCGTTCCGACGCGGTGCGGGCGCTCGCGCACGCCTTCCGGCAGTACGCGCACAAGCACCCCGGCCGCTTCCCCGCGGTCGAACGCGCCCCCGACCCCACCGATCCGGAACACGTGCGCGCGGCCGAATGGGCGGTCGGCACAATCTTCGCGGTACTGGAGGGCTACGGCCTCCGCGGCGACGACGCGGTCGACGCGACCCGCATGCTGCGCAGCGCGTTGCACGGCTTCATCGTGCTCGAACAGGATGGCGGCTTCGGCATGCCGCAGAGCGTCGACCGGACCTTCGACCGCCTGATCGCCATGCTCGACCACACCTTCGCCACCTGGCCCACCCTCACCGAGACCAACTGGCCAAGATCAGCCGAGTCGGCCACGTCGGCCAAGGTCCAAGCCGAGGGCACTACTTCCCCGAAGTAGTGCCATCAAGGCCCCGCCGAGGCCACAACTCCCCCGAAGTTGTGGCATCACGACCCCTCCGAGGCCACTACTTCCCCGAAGTTGTGGCATCACGGCCCCGCAAAGAGCACTACTTCCCCGAAGTACTGGCATCACGGCCCACTCAGAACAGGTCGCCGATGCGGCGGGCGGCCTCGCGGAGCCGGTCGGGCGGGTGGGCGGCGTAGCCGATGACGAGGCCCGGCGTTCCCGGCCGGATCCGGTGCCGGCTCAGCGGATGGACCCGGACGCCAGCGCTCGCAAGCTGGGCGGCGATCGACGTGTCGTCACGGTCGATCGTCGCGAGGAGGTGCAGGCCGGCGGCGACGCCGTGGACGCGCGCGCCGGGCAGGTACCGGTGCAGCCCCTCGATCAGGGCGTCGCGCCGCGCGCGGTGGCGGCCGCGCATGAGGCGGATGTGCCGGTCCAACTCGCCGGTGGCGATGAGGTGGGCCAGCACGAGTTGCGGGATGACCGGGCAGCCGAGGTCGGTGTCGTGCTTGATCGCGGCGAGGTCGCCAAGCAGCCGCCGGGGCGGGATGAGCCAGCCCAGGCGCAGACCCGGCGCCAGCGATTTCGAAGTGCTTCCGGTGTACGCGACGTGCTCGGTCAACGAGGCCTGCAGCGCCGGGACGGGCGCCCGGTCGTAGCGGTGCTCGGCGTCGTAGTCGTCCTCGACGATCAGCCGGCCCGGCCTCGCCCAGGTCGTCAGCTCCCGGCGGCGGTGCGGGGCGAGGACGACGCCGGTCGGGAACTGGTGGGCCGGCGTGATGACGACGTGGTCGGTGTCGATCCGGTCGACCTGGATGCCGTGCTCGTCGACCGGCACCGGTTGCGGCCGCAGTCCCCACGTGACGAGCTGGTCGCGGGCGCCCTGCGAGCCGGGGTCCTCGACGGCGACCTCGGTCACGCCCTGCGCGCGTAGCAGGTGCCACAGCAACGCGAGCGACTGCGCGACGCCGGACACCACCAGGATGTCCTCCGGGTTCGCTCGAATTCCCCTGGTACGGGCGAGCCAGCCCGCCAACTCGCTCCGCAGGCGCGGCGCGCCGCGCGGGTCGCCGTACCCGAGGTCCGCCGAACTGAGCTGCTCCAGAACGGTTCGTTCCGCACGCAGCCAGCGAGCGCGGGGGAAGGCCGACAGGTCGGGAACCCCGGGAGAGAGATCGATGTCGACGGCTGGGGCCGATTCCTCGGGCGGCGTCACGTACGGGCGCGCGGTCTTCACGAGTGGGGTCACGATCGTGCCGACCCCGGTCTGCGCAGCGACGATCCCTTCGTCGGCCAGCCGCTGGTATGCCTCGACGACGACGCCCCGGGAGACCTTCAGCTCGCCGGCGAGCACGCGCGTGGCGGGTAGCCTCGCTCCGGTCGTGAGCCGCCCGTCGGCGACCGCCCGGCGCATCGCCTCCGCCAGCCAGTCGGTCAGGCCCTTCGGCGGCGCCTCCCGCGGCCGGAGCTGCAGGAAGTCGGCACCGATGTCTGTAGCGGCGAAGCCGTTCGGCCGAAGGCCGGCAGTTGGGCCGGAGGCCCCAGGGAAGCGCTCGACTGTGCTCGATTGGTCCACTTCGCCGCCTCTCCAGTGGACCTGGAACCGGACCACCGTCTTGGTCAGCATCGTAGCCATGGAGAAGCTGGAGCGATGGCTCGCGGACGAGTTCGTGGCGATCAACACCGCGTTGGAACTGGGCTCCGGCTCGCCGTCCGCGCTCCTGCGGGGCGCCGCGTTCGTCGAGTCGCCGGTCGGGCCGAACGATCGGTACCGGCTGCTCGGCTCGGTCGGCATGCTCCTGGGCGCCTGCGCCCGGCACGGCGTCGACGGGCCGGAACTGGCCCCGGTCCGGTCCGCCGCCTCGTACCTGGGTACGTCGCTCGGCGTGGCCCCGCGCTTCGTCTTCACGCACCAGGTGCTCTACGGCTACCGCACCTTCACGTCACTCGAGGACGACCACCTGTTCGTGACGCAGAACGGGATCGGCGTGCTCGCGTACCGGCGCGCCGCCGAGGCGCTGCGGCAGATTCCGGCCATGGGTGTGGCCAGCCCGGTCGCCGGCTACCTGCTGGAGACCGCCCGGTCGGCGCTCGGCGACGTCCTTCGCGTCAACCAGACGCTGCACGAGTCGCTCGACGTCGACATGTTCTTCAACCACGTGCGACCGTACTTCGCCCCGTACCCGGTGAATGGGGTTGATTATCGAGGCGCGAACGCGGGCGATCTGGCCGCGATCAACCAGATCGACCTCCTGCTCGGCCTGTGCAGCGCGACGGATCCGTTCTACGTGCAGGTGATACGCGAGAAGTACCCGTACGTGCCGCCGCCGGATCAGCGGTTGCTGCGCGCGGCGCTGTCGTATCCGTCGTTGCTCGCGGCGGCGGTGCGGGAGCCCCGGCACGGCGCGCTGTTTCTGGAGGTGTGCCGGGTGCACGCCGCCGCGTCGACGTATCACTTCCACAAGCTGGTGAAGCCGTTCGTCGAGGAGCCGTTCAGTGACGGCGCGGTGACCGCGAGCGGACCACCGCTGCCGGAGGTGCTGGCCTGGCTGGCGCGATTGAGCGATCTCCGCGCGGCGCGCGACCGGCCCGGCCTGGTCACCGCGCGGGCGTCGCTCAACCGGTTGCGAGCGCGGATATCCGGCGGATGACCTCGTCCTTGCCCAGGGCGATGGCCACCGAGTGCAGGTCGGGGCTGCGGGTCGAGCCGGTCAGCGCGACCCGGACGATCTGCGCGACCTCCCGGATCGAGCCCTGGTAGCGGTCCGGCTCGGCCTTGAACTCCTTCGGGCTCTGGGCGAAGCCGTGCCGGGTGGCGAGCGCGCGAAGCTGCCCGAACCACTCCTGCCCGTCGGCGATCTCGGCGTAGCCGGCGGCCAGGTCGGTCACCAGCGCGGTGATGGTGGCCCGGTCGGCGATCGTCTCGGCGACGTCGATCGCCGGCTGGAACAGCTCGTTGAAGAAGTACCCGTACACGCCGCGGAAGTCCGACCACTTCTTGAGGTCCTTGCGCGGGTTGGCGACCGCGGGTCCCCGCTCGATGGTCAGGGCGCGCAGTGCGACCTCGTGGTTGTCGTCCAGGACGCGGGCGAGCTCGGCGTCGTGGGTCAACGCCCAGGTGCGGACCGCCTGGAAGATCTCCTCACCGGACAGGTCGGCCACGTAGTCGGCACAGATGTCGTCGAGCTTGACCAGGTCGACGAGTGCGCCCGACGAGTTGAGCTCGGCCAGCCGGATCGGCGCGGCGAGGGCGTCCGCCAGCGGCATTTCGGCGAGCCGGCCGTTGGCCAGGCCGCGCAGGTAGTGCAGCACCGCGGCGACCGGATAGCCGGAGTCGATGTAGAAGTCGACCGACGCCTCGGGGTCCTTGCGCTTGGACAGCTTGCGTTTGCTCGACCCCTCGCGCTTGAGCAGTTGCGCGATGTGGGCGTATTCGATCGGCTCGAAGCCGAGCGCCGCGAAGAGCTGCAGGTGCACCGCCACCGAGGGGATCCACTCCTCCGCCCGCAGCACCAGGTTGACCCGCATCAGGTGGTCGTCGACGGCGTGGGCGAAGTGGTACGTGGGCAACGGCAACGGCAGCGCCGAACTCTTCAGGATGACAACGTCGTTGTAGTTGTCCTCCATCTCGATCCGCCCGCGGATGGCGTCGAGGAATTCGATCCGCCGGCCGGGCCGCCCCGGTGAGCGGAAACGCACCACGTAGGGCTTGTTTTCGGCGAGGGCCGCGGCCACCTCGTCGGCGGTCCCTTCCCGCCACAACGCCCACCGGCCGTAGTAGCCGGTCGGTACCTTGCGCGCCTGCTGCGCGGCGGTGATCTCGGACAGCTCTTCCCGCGTGGCGAAGTCGAGGTAGGCCTGGTCCGCCCGCAGCAGTTCGCGCACGTAGGTGAGGTAGATGTTCACCCGTTCGGACTGCAGGTAGGGCCCGTAGTCGCCGGTCGTCTCGTCCTCGAGCGGCTCGATGCCGAAGTAGGCGAACGCCCGGCCGAACTGGTCCTTCGCGCCCTCGACCTCGCGGGCCTGGTCGGTGTCCTCGACCCGGACGAAGTACGTCCCGCCGGAGTGCACCGCGAGATCCTTGTCGAGCATGGCCGCGTAGACCCCGCCGATGTGCAGATGCCCGGTCGGGCTCGGGCCGAAGCGGGTGACCATGGCGCCGTCGATCAGCGTGCGGCTCGGGTAGCGTTCCTCCCAGTGACCCGGTTCGGGCAGGTCGGCCGGGAACAAGCCGTCGATCGTCGGCCGATCGAGCATGCGAAGACTCCTCTTGTGCAGATGTGGATTGTTCGAAGCTTATCGTGTGGCGGATGTCCGGCCCGGAACGTGCTACCGTGTACGCTGTTGCACTTTGGTCTCCATACTTTGCCAGCGCCTGGTGGGTATTCGATCCCCAGGCGCTCTTTGTGTTCCCGGTCATCTCCGGGAACTGGTGATCATTGCGGCGACACGGAGTTCACACAGTGTGGCCTCCACGCATTCAAGGAGAGAACATGGCAGTCGGCACGGTGAAGTGGTTTAACGCGGACAAGGGCTTCGGATTCATCACCCCGGATGGTGGTGGCGCGGACCTGTTCGCCCACTTCTCGGCCATCGCGGCTGACGGCTTCCGCAGCCTCGAAGAAAACCAGCGGGTCGAGTTCGACATCGCCCAGGGCGCGAAGGGCCCGCAGGCAGCGAACATCCGCCTCGTCTGACCCCCACGACGCGATACGGAAGGCCGGCACCCTTGCGGGTGCCGGCCTTTCGTATTGTGCTCATTACGCAGGGTATTAGGGCCCTTGGGCGGTGGCTCGGCCGCGTATTTTGGCACTCAGCCGTGATCTCACCGGGCGGCCGCGACCTATACCGTAAGCGAGTGAACGTAGAACGCCACTGGTGGAATCGGAACACCTCGATGCGTGGACGTCGGGACGTCTACGTCCGCTCGGACGGACTGCGCTGGGAGGTGGAAGCCCAGATCGGCGGGGTCAACGGCCGGTCCCGGGTCCAGGAGTGCCCCAGCTTCGCCGCGGCGATGATCCTCGCCCAGGCCTGGCGGGGCTCCGGCCCGGAGTGGCCGGAGCTGACCCAGTCGCAGCTGCCGATCGGTAGCTGACGCCTATCCCGCCGTGGGCTTATTTCGCCGCCGCGTGTTCCGCGCGCGCCGGCGCCCCTACCTCGTGCAGGTGCTGCAGGGCCTGGCGGTAGGACGCGATCAGACCGGTCTGCTCGTAGGACACGCCGATCTCGGCGCAGTACGCCTGCACGATCGGCTGGGCCTTGCGCAGGTTGGGCGTCGGCATGCCCGGGAACAGGTGGTGCTCGATCTGGTAGTTCAGGCCGCCGAGGGCCACGTCGATGAGCCAGCCGCCGCGTACGTTGCGGGAGGTCAGCACCTGCTTGCGCAGGTAGTCCTCGTCGCCGGTCGGGTGCGGCATGCCCTTGTGGTTCGGGCGCGAACGTCATGCCGAGGTAGACGCCGAACAGCGCCTGGTGCACGAGCACGAAGGCGACCGCCTGCAGCGGCGACAGCACGATCAGCAGCGCCGACGAGGTACGACGACGAAGTGGACGATCAGCAGCGCGCTCTCCAGCCTGCGCCGCTTGACGACGCCGCGGCGGATCGCCTTGACGCTGGACACCTTGAGGTCGACGCCGAGCAGGGTGAGCAGCGGGAAGAACAGCGCCGCCTGGTGGCGGGTGACGAACCCCTTCAGGCCGCGCCGGCCCAGCGCCGACTTCGTGGCCCAGATCAGCACCTCGGGCGCCGACGTCCGGGTCGAGGTCGTCGTGGTTGGGGTTGTTGTGGTGGCGGGTGTGCTTGTCCATCCACCAGCCGTAGCTCATCCCGATACCGAGGTTGCCGGCCAGCAGCCCGGCGATCTCGCTGGGACGCTTGGTGCGGAACACCTGCCGGTGGGCCAGGTCGTGCGCGACCAGTGCGAGCTGGGCGAACGCGACGGCGAGGAAGGCGGCCGTGGCCAGCTGCCACCAGGACGAGCCGATCAGGAAGAACGCGGTCCAGCCGCCGGCGACCATCAGCGCGACGACGCTCAGGCGCAGCGACGTAGTAGCCGGGCCGGCGGGTCATCAGGCCTTCGGCGTTCACCCGGCGGGCAGAGAGCCGCGAAGTCACTGCCAGTCGCTGGCCGGGACGGTGCTGCGTGGTCGATCGTCATACCTCTAGCCAACCGCCTGACGACCGCGCCGTCAGGAGTGCCACGTCCCCGCGTGCGGTGGTGCTAGCACCACCGTCGGATCGGCGAAATCTCGGTCACAATGGAAGGCGTGGACTCCGCCGGCGAACGGCTGGGCCGATGGGTCCGACAGGGTGTGCGTTCGGCACTCACCGGCTTGGCCGCGACAGGGCTGGCCCTCACCAACCTGCCGCTTCTGGTCATGTCCGTCGTCGCCATCGCCCTCAGCCCCGGTGCCGTTCCTCGGCCTGGCCCTGGTGCCCTGGGCGATGCACCTGGTCCGGCATGCGGGCCGACCTCGAGCGCCGGCTGGCCTCGCGGACCGGGGTCCTCATCAGCCGCCCGTACCATCCGGCCCCCGAACGGGCCCTTCCCGGCGGCTGGCAGCGGTTCCGGTGGACGGTGACCGACCCGGCGACCTGGCGCGACCTCGCCTGGCTGGTGCCGGGCGCGATCGTCGGGTTCGCGCTCGGCGTGGTCTGCTGTCGCCGATACCGCTGTACGGGCTGGAGGGCCTGACCCTGACGCCGCTGTGGCTCTGGCTCGACACCGGCTGGTACGGCTACGGCGTCATCTGGCCGATCAAGACGCTCGCCGACGGCCTGCTCTGCCTGCCCCAGGGCGCGGTCATCCTCGCGGCCGGCCTGGCCGCCGCACCCGTGGCTGCGCCGGGTCGACGCCCGCTTCGCCCGGCTGTTCCTGGCCCCGACCCGGGCCGCCGAGCTGCGGCTGCGCGTCACGCAGCTGACCGTGACCCGCGCCGACACGGTGGACGCCCAGGCGGCCGAGCTGCGCCGCATCGAGCGCGACCTGCACGACGGCGCCCAGGCCCGGCTCGTGTCGCTCGGCATGATGATCGGCCTGGCCGAGGAGATGATCGAACGCGATCCGGCGGCGGCGCGCAAGCTGCTCGCCGAGGCGCGGCGTGTCCAGCGGCACGGCGCTCGTCGAGCTGCGGCACCTCGTGCGCGGCATCCACCCGCCGGTGCTCGCCGAGCGCGGCCTCGACGGCGCGGTCCGGGCGCTGGCGCTCAGCCTGCCGATGCCGATCACGGTCGACATCGACCTGCCCGGCCGGCCGGACACCCCGGTCGAGTCGGCGGCGTACTTCGCCGTGGCCGAGGCGCTGACCAACATGAGCCGGCACAGCGGCGCCCGTACCGGATCGGTGTACTTGCGGCACGCGGACGGCGCGTTGACCATGGTGGTCGCGCGACGACGGCGGTGGCGGCGCCGACCCCGCGGCCGGCACCGGGCTGCGCGGCATCGAGCGCCGCCTCGCCGCCTTCGATGGCACGATGGCGTTGTCGAGCCCGCCGGGCGGACCCACCGTCATCACCATGGAGCTACCGTGCGCGTTGTCATCGCCGAGGACCATGCCCTCCTCCGTGACGGACTGACCCGGCTGCTGCAGGCGTTCGACTTCGAGGTCGTCGCGGCGATCG
This sequence comes from uncultured Actinomycetota bacterium, assembly GCA_963816625.1. Lineage (GTDB taxonomy): Bacteria > Actinomycetota > Actinomycetes > Mycobacteriales > Micromonosporaceae > Dactylosporangium. Next base: position 26,906 of record CAWFLC010000003.1, read on the forward strand.
ACAACGGCCCGGCCCTGCTGCCGGCGCTGATCGAGCACAAGCCCGAGGTGGCGGTCGTCGACGTCCGCCTGCCGCCGACGTTCACCGACGAGGGCCTGCAGGCGGCCATCGCGGCCCGGACCCAGATGCCCGGCCTTCCGATCCTGATGCTCTCCCAGCACGTCGAGCCGCTGTACGCCCGCGAGCTGCTCAGCACCCCGCACGGCGGAGTCGGCTACCTGCTCAAGGACCGGGTGTCCAACGTGCGCGAGTTCGTCGACGCCGTTCGCCGCGTCGCCGACGGCGGCACCGCCATGGACTCCGAGGTGATCTCCCAGCTGCTGGCCCGCCGGGAGCCGCTCGCGGTGCTCACCGCCCGCGAGCGCGAGGTGCTCGGCGAGATGGCCGAAGGCCGCTCGAACGCGGCGATCGCGGCCAAGCTCCACGTCACCGACAAGGCTGTGAGCAAGCACATCAACAACATCTTCACCAAACTCGACATGCCGCCCTCCGACGACGACAACCGCCGCGTCCTCGCCGTCCTGGCCTACCTCAACGCCTGACCAAGGAGGCCGACGTTCGCTCCGGAGGCAAACGTCGGCTAGGTTGGTAGTGGCGCCACCGGCCATCCGCTCGCTGGGCCCGGCAACACCGACCGCACCGTTAGGACGGTCCATATGGCCTTTACGGCCGCACAACGCGCCACGGTCGTCCCGGCGTCGCCGCCGTCGGAGCCTCGCATTCGCTGGACACGGGTCCGCACAGGGCACGAGCTCCTTGACGGAGCGTGGTGGCCACGATCGACCGATCCGGTCGCGGAGCTCGCCGGCCTGATCCTCGCGCTCGATGACCGGTTCGAGCCGATCCAACAGGTCATGCTCAACAACACGGCGTGGGACCGCTGGTTCCGGCGTATCGCGGTCGGCAACCGGGTGGTCAAGGTCAGCTGGTTCGCGACGTTGAACCCGGCACTGGTCATCGCCACCACCGAACAGGGAGCCCAGCTCGACCTCCTTGTCGTTCCGTCATCGACGCCCGATGCCGTAGCGGAGATCGTGATGGCCCAGGCCACCGATCCCGACAACACCATGGCGGCGGCCGATATCCTTCGGGCGCAAGCCGCGCAGCTCGGCTCCGGCTGAGCCACTGTCGCTTCCGGCGCCAGGACGTGGCGCCGCGTTATCTGCGGTGCCGGCGTGTCCGGTGCCGCCGTGCCGCCCTGCCCCCGCGGCGTGAATCGACCGACTCTACGGGAAGTGCGCCATGAACATCGCCAAGCAGAAGATCGTCGACGCTCTTCGGGCTCGCGGTCAGGACATCCGGGCGGACTGGGTCAACCGCGAGCTGCCGGACCGGGTCGAGGTCGCCGAGCATTCCGGCCTGATCTCCATGCTCGGCATCGACGTCGCCGAACTAGTCGACGCGGAGAGCGACACAACGGCCTAGGGGGCCCAAACGTGCCAGCCAGCTACGGATTTCTGAGTACCAACCCGCCGACCAGGTGCGGACTGGCGTCCTTCAACGTCGCGTTGTCGGCCCAGTTGACGATCGGCGGTGTTTCCGGCGGCACGGTGCGCGTCACGTCGGCCGGCGACGACCTGCGGGCCGGCCCGGACGTGGTGCATACCTGGTCGTCCGCCACGGAAGCCGGCTGGCGGGACGCCGCGGACGCGCTCAACGAGTTCGAAGTGGCGATCGTGCAACACGAGTACGGCATCTACCCGGGACCCGACGGCGCGGACGTGCTGCCGTTGTTGCGCCGGCTGACGGTGCCCACCATCGTGGTGCTGCACACCGTGCTGAGCCGCCCGACCCCCGCGCAGAAACGGCTGCTCGAGCAGATCGTCGCCGAGGCCGGTGCGGTGGTCACCATGACCCATACCGCCCGGGAACGCCTGCTCGTCGGGTATTGCGTCGACCCTCGCAAGGTGACGGTCATCCCGCACGGCACGGCCTTGGCGGCCGGTGGTCCCGGCCGCCGGCCCGGCCGCCGACCGCGCCTGCTCACCTGGGGCCTGCTCGGTCCCGGCAAAGGCGTCGAGTGGGCACTGCGGGCCCTCGCGAAGCTCCAGGACCTGGATCCGATGCCGCTCTACACCGTGGCCGGCCGCGCCCATCCCAAGGTCGTCCAGCGCGACGGCGACATCTACCAGGCCGGCCTGCACCGGCTCGCGGAACGGCTGGGGATCGCGCATGCGGTCGACTTCCAGCCGGTCTACCACGACCAGCCGGCGCTGAGCGCACTGATCCGCTCCGCCGACGTGGTGCTGCTGCCCTACGACTCCGTCGAACAGGTCACCTCCGGCGTGCTCACCGAAGCGATCGGCGCCGGAATCCCGGTCGTGGCCACCATGTTCCCGCACGCGATCGAGACCCTGACCGACGGACCCGGACTGCTCGTGCCGCACCGGGACCCGGCCGCGCTGGCCGGCGCCGTCCGGCGGATCCTGACCGATACGGCGCTGGCCGCCCGCTTCGCCAACCTCAAAACCGGGACGCTGCACTGGCCCGCGGTCGCCGCCCGCTACAACCTCCTGGCCCGGCGGCTCATCGCGGAACCCCGCGTGCCGGCCACGGCGTAATGCGCGGGACTCCGGCTCGACCTCGATCTCCAGCACCTCGAAGCGATCGCGCCGCCCGCCCGGCGGCCGCATCGCGTCGTAGAGGTCCGCGTTGCTGACCTCGATCTCGCCGCCGGCCGCGTTCCCGGGCTTCGGCCATCTGCTGCGGATGACCGACGACACCGGCCTGTTCGAGCATGCGCGGCACGCCATCCCCCGGCGCCAGCACGGCTACTGCACCGATGACGTCGCCCGCGGGCTGGTCGTCACCAGCCGCGAGCCCGACCCGAGCGCCGCCGTGGTGCGCCTCGCCGAGTGTTACCTGGCGTTCCTGACGCACGCGCAAGGCCCGGACGGCGGGTTCCGTAACCGGCTCGGCTACGACCGCCGGTGGACCGACGAACCCGGGCTGGGCGACTGGTGGGGACGTGCGCTGTGGGGCCTGGGCACCGCCGCCGCCCGGAGCCCGGTCGCGTGGATCCGGACCGAGGCGCTCACCGCCTTCCACCTCGGCGCCATCAAGCGATCGCCCAGCCCGCGGGCCATGGCGTTCGCCGGGCTGGGCGCGGTCGAGGTGCTTCGCGGCCGCCCGGACTACGCCGCAGCCAGCCTGCTCGACGATGCGGTGGCGGTCATCGGCCCGGTGAAGGACACGGCGGACTGGCAATGGCCGTACCCGAGCCTCACCTATGCGAATCCGGCCCTGGCCGAGGTACTGCTGGTCGCCGGCGACCGGCATCGCGACGACGAGCTCATCGACACCGGCCTGCGGATGCTGGCGTGGCTGCGCGACGTACAGATGCGCGACGGCCGGCTCTCGGTGATCGCGACGTCGGGCTGGCAGCGTGGTGGTCCGCGGACGCAGTACGACCAGCAGCCGATCGAGGTCGCGGCGCTCGCCGACGCCTGCGCGACCGCGGCCGCCATCACCGGCGACGCGCACTGGCGCTCGACCCTGCACCGGGCCGGCGCGTGGTTCGAGGGCGACAACGACCAGGGCGTGGCCATGTGGGACCCGGCGACCGGCGGCGGCTACGACGGCCTGACCGCGACCGGGCCCAACCTCAACCAGGGCGCCGAGTCGACCCTGGCGTTCCTGTCCACCTGGCAGCACCTGCGATAGCCGGTGCCTTATCCGCCGGAGTGGTCCAGTTCAGCGCCTTCTGGCACCCGGTCGCAGTCACGGTCGTCCAACCAGCCCTCGGGCAGCACCATGCGGCCCGGTGAACTCGTGCGGCCGCGGGGCTGACCCAGTACCTCCGCTGGAAATTGCGCATCCGGGTCGAGCTTGCCGAGCAGATCGTCCACTTCGGACAGTCCGGACGCCGAGGCGAGGGCCTGCCGCAGCGTCGAGCCGACCGGAAAACCCTTGAGGTACCAGGCGACGTGCTTGCGGAAGTCCACGACGCCGTCGCGTTCGCTGCCGAGCCACTCGGCCAGCAACTCGGCGTGCCGGCGCATCATCGACGCGACCTCGCCGAGGTTCGGCAACGTCTGTCCGCCCGGGCCGCGGAAGGCCGCCTCGAGGTCGGCGAAGAGCCACGGCCGGCCGAGGCAGCCGCGGCCGATGACGACGCCGTCGCAGCCGGTCTCGGCCATCATCCGGACAGCGTCGGACGCCTCCCAGATGTCGCCGTTGCCGAGCACCGGCACGTCCAGCGCCCGCTTCAGGGCGGCGATCGCCTCCCAGTCGGCGACCCCCGAGTAGCGCTGCGCCGCCGGTGCGGGCGTGCAGGCCGACCCATTTCGCGCCGGCCTCCTGCGCGATCAGGCCGGCCTCCACGAAGGTCAGGTGCTCGTCGTCGATGCCCTTTCGCATCTTGACCGTGACCGGCAAGCCGTCGGCGGCGACCACCGCCTTGCGGATCAGCGACCCGAACAGGCGCCGCTTCCACGGCAGCGCCGAGCCGCCGCCCTTGCGGGTGACCTTCGGCACCGAGCAGCCGAAGTTCAGGTCGATGTGGTCGGCGAGGTCCTCGTCGACGATCATCCGTACGGCGGCGGCGGTGATGTCCGGGTCGACGCCGTAGAGCTGGAGGCTGCGCGGCTGCTCCTCCGGAGCGAACGTGATCATCCGCAGGGTCTTCGGGTTGCGCTCGATGAGCGCACGCGTGGTGACCATCTCGCACACGTAGATGCCGCCGCCCTGCTCGCGGCAGAGGCGGCGGAACGCCACGTTGGTGATGCCGGCCATCGGGGCCAGCACCACCGGCGGGTCGACGACCTGGTCACCCAGGCGCAGCGGGGCGGTCACATCATCGAGAATGCCACGCCGGCCGGCCGCGGGCGCCGTCGGAGGCCACCAGTTCCCGGAAGCAGTGCCCTCCGGCACCCCCCGATGCCACAACTTCCGGGAAGCAGTGCCCTCCGGCACCGGCTGATGCCACAACTTCCGGGAAGCAGTGCCCTCCGGCACCGGCTGATGCCACAACTTCCGGGAAGTAGTGGCATCCAGCACCGGCTGAGGGCACTACTTGCGGGAAGTTGTGGCCTCCAGCGACGCCACCCGGTCCAGGATGTGGGCCAGCACGGCGTCCTTGTCCGCGTCGACGGCCACCTCGACGCCCGGCGCCGACGCCTCGAAGTCGACGAGGGTATTGCCGCGGCTCGGGCCGTACCCGGTGTCGACGGTCACCCGGGCCGGGCGCGCCGGGACCAGGTCCGGCCTCGTCGCGGCGACCACCGCGACGGCATCGTGCACCGGGATGACCGAGCGGCCGAGGATCCGCAGGTACCGCTGCCCGTAGAAGTCGAGGCCGGCCGCGACCTGCTGCCCGATCGGACCGGTGCCACGCACCTGGTCGACCCGCTCGGCGGTCAACGTGGTCCGCATGGTGACGTCCAGCCCGACCATCGTCGTGCGTACCGCGGGTGCGCCGAGCACCCGCTGCGCCGCCTCCGGGTCGAACCAGATGTTGAACTCCGCGGCCGGGCTCACGTTGCCCACGCCGATCGAGCCGCCCATCACCACCAGATGCTCCACATTGGACAGAAGCTCGGGGCGGAGCGCGAAGAGCAGGGCGATGTTCGTCAGCGGACCGGTCGCGACCAGCGTGACCGGGCCGACGGCCAGTACCTCGGTCAGCAGGTCGACGGCGTGACGCGGATCGGCGGTGCCGGCCGGCGCGGGCAGTCGCATGCCGCCGAGACCGGTGTCGCCGTGGACATTCTCCGCGTGCCGGGTTGCCGCGTGCACGAGGGAGCGCCCCGCGCCGGCCGCCACCGGGATGTCCGGCCGACCGGCCAGCTCCAGCACCTGACGGGCGTTGCGGGTGGTGGCCTCGAGGCCGGCGTTGCCGCCGACGGTGGTGACCGCGCGCAGCTCGTACCCGGGTGTCGCGCAGGCGACGAGGATCGCCACCATGTCGTCGATGCCGGGGTCGCAGTCAAGAACCAGTGCGCGGGTCACGCGCTCAGCCTAGGTGTCCCGAATCTCTGCGAGGGGCATAGGGTGACGTGATGCGGATCGGGATGCCCATCAACTACAGCGGCGGGTTCGCCGAAACGGTCGACGAGTTGGCCGACTTCGAGGCGGCCGGCCTCGACATCGTGTCGGTCGCCGAGGCCTACAGCTTCGACGCGGTGAGCCAGCTCGGCTTCATCGCCGCCCGGACCAGCCGGATGACCATCGCGTCCGGCATCTTCCAGCTGTATACGAGAACGCCAACGCTGACCGCGATGACCGCGGCCGGGCTCGACTTCGTGTCGGGTGGCCGGTTCGCGCTCGGGCTGGGTGCCTCGGGTCCGCAGGTGATCGAGGGCTTCCACGGCGTCCCGTACGACGCGCCGCTGGCCCGCACCCGGGAAATCGTCGAAATCTGCCGGCTGGTGTGGCGCCGCGAACCGGTCATCTACCAGGGCAAGCACTACCGGATCCCGCTGCCGGAGGACGAGGGCACCGGCCTCGGCAAGCCGCTGAAGCTGATCAACTACCCGGTGCGCTCGCGCATCCCGGTCATCCTGGCTGCCATCGGTCCCCGCAATGTCGCCCTGGCCGCGGAGATCGCCGAGGCATGGCAGCCGATCTTCTTCCACCCGGAGAAGGCGGCCGACGCCTGGGGCGACTCGCTCGCGGAGGGCTTGGCCAAGCGCGACCCGGAGTTGGGACCGCTGGACATCATGGCGGCGGTGCCGTTCGCCATCACCGATAATCCAGAGCCACTTCATGACTTGTACCGGGCGCAGCTGGCGCTCTACGTCGGTGGCATGGGTGCTCGGGGCCAGAACTTCTACACCCGGCTGGCCACCCAGTACGGCTACGGCGAGGCGGCCAAGACCGTGCAGGACCTGTACCTGAGCGGGCGCAAGGACGAAGCGGCCGCGCAAGTGCCGGACGACCTGGTGCGCGACACGTCCATGGTCGGACCGCTGGACTACATCCGCGAGCGGGTCGCCGCGTTCGCCGCCGCCGGCGTGACAACGCTGCACGTGACCCCACTCGCGCCCAACCACGCCGACCGGGTCGGCTCGATCGAGCAACTCCGCTCGGTCATGCCGCCGGGCTAGCGCTGATGGCGATCTTGTCGATGGACGGCGCGTGATCGGTGCGGTTGCTGAAGGCGATGCTGTTCCTGCCCTTCTCCAGCTGCACCTGCACGGTCCGGGTCCGGCAGCAGCTGTCGTTGCCGTCGACCGTGATCACGACCCCGGTACGACCGGAGATGTCGATGACCGCCGTACGGTGGGCCTCGTTGTCGATGTCCACATAGGAGAAGGTCAGGGTGTAGGTGCCGGTGCGCGGCACGTCCACGTTGTTGAACTTCAACGTGCCGGGTCCCGATGCCTGGTCCCACTCCCCGAGGTTCCGCACGATGCGGCCGCCGGACGCGTTCGGATAGTCGGCGACGAACGCCGACCCGGTCAGCGTGTTGCCGGGCGCCTCGGCCTCGATCGTGAGCGGCCCGAACGGGTTGCCGCCGGCCGGCCCGGCCGGCCGGCCGGTGCGGAGCCCATCCGTCGGCCCCGCCGCTGACGGTGACCCCGCCTTCGACGCCGGCCCGGCTCTCGACGTCGGCGCCGCCGGAGTCGTTGACGGAGCAACAACCGGCGGCGGCGTGACGGCGGTCGTCGGCGCCGCCACCGGCTTCTTCTCGTCGGAGCCGCCCCCGACCAGCAGCACGACGGCCACGATGACGACGAGCGCCGCGACGAACGCGACGACGATCAGTCCTCGCCGTTGCGGCTCCGCCGCCGCGCGCTGCCCGCGTGTGACCGGCGGCGGCAACGCGGCCCGATCGGAGGACGCGGCCGGGTCCGATGGGTCCGGCGCGCTCGGCCACAACGGTTCACCGGCGTTGAGCGGCGGGGTTCGTGCCGCGCCGGCGTAGCCGTCCGCGTCGTCCGCGTCGAACGGCTGCGATCGGGAGTATCGCGGTTCGTCCTGTGTGGTCGGTCGCTCGCCGGGAGGCTGTTCCTGGCCGGAAATCCAGCGTGGCACCCGGAATCGGTCGGCGGCGTCGTCGCCTGTGGACATATGCCGAACCCGTCATCTCTGCGCTGGAGTGCTCTTGACCTTGAGACGATAACGACAGGTCAGGCTCGCGGTCCAGCGCTACGGAACAGGAAAACCCTTAACATGAAGGGTTTTCGGCGATCCCTCACATTGCCGACCCCCTCAGCTCCACCGGCCCGTCGAGTCGCGGGCGGGGCGCCAGCCGGTAGCCGCCCGACTCGGTCGCCACCACGAAGCCGTAGGCCTCCAGCAGCGGAAGATTGCGCCGCGCCTCGCGGCCGGTCAGCCCGGCGGTCGCCGCGATCTCCTCGGCCGTCAACGCCTTGCGCGGCAGCACGGCGTCGAGCAGCCGGCGCGCCGTGGCGTCGAGGGTGTCCTCGGGCCGGTCGGGCCCCTTGTCGATCGCGGCGAGCTCGCCGATGTGGCCGACCTCCTCGATCACCTCGTCGAACCGGCTCACCAGCCGCGTACCCTCCCGGCGCAGTTCCGCGTGGCATCCCACCGAGGTCGCCGACGTGATCGGGCCGGGCACCGCCATCGGCGATCGCCCGAGCAGCCGCGCGTAGCCCAGTGTGTTGCGCGCCCCGCTGCGCGCGCCGGCCTCGACCACGACCGTCCCCCGAGTTGCCGCGGCGATGACCCGGTTGCGGGTGAGAAACCGCATGCGATGCGGGGCCGCGCCCGGCGGCCACTCGGTGATGAGCAGCCCTTCCTCGGCGATCTGCTCCAACAGGCCCGCGTGCGACAGCGGATAGGGCCGGTCGATGCCGCTCGGCAGCACCGCGACGGTGAGGCCGCCGGCCGCGATCGTGGCGCGGTGCGCCGCCGCGTCGATGCCGAACGCGCCGCCGGACACGACGGTCCAGTCCCGGTTGGCCAGCCCGTAGGCGAATTCGCTGGCCACATGCTGGCCATAACTGCTGGCCGCCCGCGCGCCGACGATGGCCACCGAACGCTCAAGCGCCTCGGCCAGCGACGGCACCCCACGCACCCACAGGCACAGCGGCGGATCGGTGTCGCGATGCAGCCGGTCCCCGTCGTCGCGGCTGATCAGGGCCAGGTGCTCGAGCTGGGCCGGCCACTCGTCGTCGTCCGGCGTGACGAGGCGCGCGCCGAGCCGGGCCGCCTCATCGAGCGCATGCTGCGCCAACGCGTCCACACCGGACCGATCGGGCGTGACGGACATCTTGTCGAGCCGCTCCCGGACACCCTCGCTGAGCGAGTCGGTCGTACCCCGTGATTCCAGCACGAACTGGAGTGCGCGCTCCGGACCGTATTTGCGCACCAGGATGCCGAGCTCCCGATGACCCGGCTCGACCAGGCAGGCCAGCGCCACGCGCGCGAACCGGTTCATGCTTCCCTCCTCGTGCGCAAGTCGATCGCCTCGCCGATGTCGCCCCGGTCGGGCCGGTCGCGGCCGTCGGCATCCGCGATCGTCCACGCCACCCGCACCACGCGGTCAAAGCCGCGGGCGGAAAGCCGGCCCTGGTCGACCTGTCTCGTCAATGGGTCGAGCACCGAGCGGGACAGCCGGAACGGCGGCCGGCGCAGCACCGACGACGGCACCGAGGCGTTGGATCGGCCGAGGTCCCGCCACCGCGCGATAGCGGCGGCCCGCGCGTCGAGAACCCGCTTCGCCACCACCTCGGACGACTCGCCGACGATCGTGTCCAGCAGCGTGCCGGACCGCACCGGCGGCAGCAGCACCTGCAGATCCACCCGGTCCATGAGCGGACCGGAGAGCCGGTTCTGGTAACGCCTCCGCACGATCGACGAGCACTCGCACCCAGCGTCGCCGGCCGGCTTCGCGCAGGGGCACGGGTTGGCGGCCAGCACCAGTTGCGCCCGCGCCGGAAACGTGGTCTCGCCCTGCGCCCGGCGCAACCGCACCGTGCCTTCTTCAAGCGGTTGGCGCAGCGCGTTGAGGGCTCGCGGCGAGTATTCGGCACATTCGTCCAGGAACAGCACGCCATGGTGGGCGAGCGACAGCGCGCCCGGCTGGGCGAGCCCGGTGCCGCCGCCGACGAGCGCGGCGACCGATGCCGTGTGATGCGGCGCCTCGAACGGTGGCCGGCGGATCAGCGAGCTGCCGACCGGCAGCGTGCCGGCGATCGAGTGCAACGCCGTCGCCTCCAACGCGGCCTCGTCGTCGAGCTCCGGCAGCACGCTCGGCAGCCGCTGAGCCAGCATTGTCTTGCCGGCCCCCGGTGGGCCGAACAACGCCAGGTGGTGGCCACCCGCGGCGGCCAGCTCGACGGCCCGCCGCCCCCGCTCCTGGCCGATGACGTCGGCCAGGTCGGCCCCCGGCGGCTGCGGCGCAGGAACGGCATCGGGCGGGTCGAGCAGCAGCTCGACGCCGTGCAGGAAGCCGATCAGCCGGCCGAGGGAATCGGCGGCCCGCACCTTGATGCCCGGCACCAGGCGGGCCTCGGCGACGTTGGCCACCGGCACCACCGCCCAGGCGGCGCCGGCCCGCTCGGCGGCCACCATCGCGGGGAGCACGCCGCGGATCGGCCGGAGCGCCCCGTCGAGGCCGAGCTCGCCGATCAGCACCGCGTCGGACAGGTCGCCGACGGACAGATCCCCGGCCGCGGCCAGGATGGCGAGCGCGACGGCGAGATCGAAGCCCGACCCGTGCTTCGGCAGGTGCGCCGGCAGCAGGTTGACCGTGATGCGCTGGCGGGGCCAGCGCTCGCCAGTGTTGGCGATCGCCGACCTGACCCGCTCCGGCGACTCGTTGAGCGCCGCGTCCGGCAGGCCGGAGAACGACAGGCCGGGCAGGCCGGGCGACACGTCGGCCTCCACGACGATCAGCTCGCCGACCACGCCGTGCAACGCCACCGACCGCACCTGCGCGTAGCCCATCAGAAGGCCCGCACGAGGTGCTCGACCCGCACCGTGCCGCCGTGCAGCAGCACGCTGACCACGTCGAAGCGGATGTCCCGCGGCCGGAACCGCCTCGTCGCGAGCCAGCGCCCGGCCAGTCGACGCAGGCGCCGCACCTTGTCCGGCACCACCGCCTCGACCGGCAGGCCGAACGTGGTGCTGCGCCGCGTCTTCACCTCGCACACCACGAGGTCGTCGCCGTCGCGCAGCAGCAGGTCGAGCTCGCCGGTGGGACATCGCCAGTTGCGGTCGAGCAGGATCATGCCCTGCCCGATCAGGTGGCGCGCGGCCAGGCACTCACCGAAGCCGCCGACGATCCGATGCATGTGGGTCATGCGCCGAGCCTGCCGCGATTCCCCGGTACGCGGGCCCGCGAAAGATCAACATGTGGACAGCGACCCCGGCTGTGGAAAACCGCCCCATCGGCAAATGCGCCGGTACCAGGGGCGCTAAGCGGTACCCGTACCCAGAAAAAGTCGCCAGTCCTGCTGGAGAAGATCCTTGCCGAAGGAGTGGTGCGGGCTGGACGACACCTGTTCGAAGCCGGCTCGCTGGTAGATCCGCCGCGCCTCCACGAGCACATCGTTGGTCCACAGCACGATCTCGCGGTAGCCGGCCCGGCGGGCGAAGCGCAGGCACTCCTCCACCAGCCGCGAGCCGACCCCGGCGCCGCGCGCGCTCGGCTCGACCAGCAGCAGCCGGAGCTGGGCGGTCTCGTCGTCCCGCCGTACGCAGAAGACGCAGCCGACCGGCGCACCGTCGACCTCGGCGATCCACGCGTTCTCCCGCACGGGGTCACGGTTCGCGCCGTAGTCGGCCACGATTCGCGCCACGAGCACCTCGAACGACTCATCCCAGCCGTACTGCTCCGCGTACAGCACGCCGTGGCGCTGGACCACCCAACCCAGGTCCCCGGGCGCGAACGGCCGCAGGACCACGGACGTCGGCTTGCGCGCATCCGACAGCAACGCCTCGATCGTGCCCATCGCCCCGACCAGGCGCCGGCGCGCCGGCTCGTCCAGCCCGCCGAGCAGCCCCTCGATCTGCACCGTCGACCGGGCATCGAGCTCGGCGAACGCCTTCTGCCCGGCCGGCGTGAGCCGGATGAGCTGCCGACGACCGTCCATAGTGGACCGCTCGGTCTCGGCCAGCCCGTCGCCCACCAGCCGCCGCAGAATCCGGCTCAGGTAACCGGCGTCGATGTCGAGCGCCGGTCGCAGGTCGACGACCTCGTGCACGTCGCCCCGGGCCAGCTCGAAGAGCACGCGGGCCTCGGTCAGCGAGTAGGGCGAGTCGAGCAGGCCGCCCCGCAGTACCCCGATCAGGTTGGTGTAGAAGCGGTTGAACCGCCGCACCGTGTCAACCGCCTCCATGTTTGACATAGTCAACGAATCGCTTGCCTGAGTCAAGCTATATTCGCGTCACGGAATGACGCGGCGTTGTAACGACCGGGAAACCCCGGTTCGCGACGCTGGCGATCATGTTGCTGCGCCAGTTGCTCGTCCAACTCCCCGACCGCCCGGGTTCGCTCGGCCAGGTCACGACCCTGCTCGGCCGCCTCGGCGTCGACATCCGGCAGATGCGGGTACTGGAGCGCGACGGCCTCTACGCCACCGACGAGTTCGCCGTAGCGGTTCCCGGCGCCGTCGTCGAGCGAACCCTCCCCGCGCTGATCGAAGACGTCGAGGGCGTTCGGGTGATCTCCATGTGGCCGATCGAGGACGTCGACAGCGGCTGGTGGCCGGCCCCGTCCTCGGCCAAGATAGCGTCGCGATAGTTCGGCGCTATCGTTGGCACCATGACGTCGCCCCCGCAGAAGCTTGCCGCCCTCCTCGAGACCCTGACGCCGGAGGACCGCCAGGAGATCACCGCCTGGTTCCTCACCCGCCCCGAAGCAACCGGGCGCACCTGGCTCGGCGGCTCGTTCCAGCACCGCCAAGCCGCGCTGAGCGGCCTGCTCCCGGCCGGCGAGGACAGCCAACTCGTCACGATTCGCCTGCCCGCCGAGAGCCACGCCAAGCTGCGCACCTGGTGCACCGAGCACGGCTTCACGATGGCCGCCGTCGTACGCGGGCTGGTCGAACGATTCCTCGAAGACCAGACCGCCAAATAGCTCACGGGGCCACATCTTCGGGGAACCAGTGCCCTCAACCGACCCCGGACACCACGACTTCGGGGAAGTGGTGGCCTGACGGTGCGATCTTGGCGAGGAGCGATCGAAGGGTCGGCGGCGCGCGCTCGGACCCGGGCTACAGCGGCCACCGTCGATACCGAGCCTAAGACGGTGGTCGATCTGCCGACACGCCGGCGAGATGTCGGCAGATCGACCAACGTCACTGCCCGCGCGCACCGTCCCGCCAACACCGCCACACACCGCACCGCCCCGACGCCCCCGCGCCACAACTTCGGGGAAACAGTGGCCTCCGCCGCCCGCGACGCCACAACTTCGGGGAAACAGTGGCCTCCCCCGCCCGCGACGCCACAACTTCGGGGAAGTAGTGCCCTCCGCCGCCCGGGAAGCCACTACTTGGGGGAAACAGTGGCCTCCGCCGCCCGCGAAGCCACTACTTCGGGGAAACAGTGGCCTCAATCGACGCCGGGGCACGACGTAGGTGCTCGGTGACCCGAGCCGGGCTTGGGGACGCGGACGCCGGGATTTCTGGCGGGAGCAGCGGTCCGTACCCCCACGGACCCGAGTCATGAATTTAGGAGTCTTAAAACTTCTTTAGGGCTTTCCCGAAACTGGACTTTTGTGCCTAGTGTTCATCCGGTGCACCCAGACGACCCGGCCGCTCGAAACCTAGCCGGCGCCGTTGGCCTGCTCCCCGAACGCGGGCACGCCACGCCGCTTCCTCGTGGTCGCAAGCGCCCCCGCGACTATCGGCAGGCGCCTCCCGACGCTCGACGGTCGGCGCCGACCGGCCGGGGCAAGCACAGCGTCCGCCGGCTGCACCTCGGTCGGCTGGTGCTCTGCCTGGTCATCGCGGCGCTGGCCTCGGCCGGTGTCGCGCTCGCCTCGCCGCGGCTGATGCCAAGTGAGCCGGCCGAGATGATGAGCGATCCGGCGTTCGACGTCAAGGCGTTCTACAAGACCCACCCCAACGTGGAGACCGCCTTCGCGTTCACCCCGGGCCTGCCGTCGCGGCCCAAGCCGATCGCCGGGCTCAGCCAGTCGGCCACCAACAACGCGTACATCGTCATCGAGGTCGGCAAGTCGATGAACCTGCCGAAGCGCGCCTACGTGATCGCGATCGCGACGGCGCTGCAGGAGACGTTCCTGCGCAACGTGGCGAACTCTCGCGTACCGGCCTCGCTGGACCTCCCGCACGACGGGGTGGAGAGCAACTTCGACTCGCTCGGCATCTTCCAGCAGCGCCCGAGCCAAGGCTGGGGCACCACGGCGCAACTGATGGACCCGGCCCAGGCCGCCGCCCGGTTCTACACCAAGCTGATGCGCATCGACGGCTGGGAAGACCTGAGCATCACCGGCGCGGCCCAGGCGGTGCAGCGTTCGGCCTTCCCGAGCGCCTACGCCAAGCATGTCGAGCACGCCCAGGAAATCGTCGCGAAGATGCCGTCGTACTCCTAGGCCGACCGTGCCAGGATCGACGGATGGACAATCCTGAATCGATCATCACCCCGACCCGCAGGACCATCCTCGCCGCGACCGCCGGACTCGCCGCCACCCCGCTGGTCGCCGGCTCGGCCGCCCAAGCCGCACCCGCCTCCGCCGACCACCACGACGACGGGCCGGGCCGGCCGGAAACCCCGCAGGCGCCCGATCGCGACCTGCGCGCCCTGCTCCGCGAGCTCGACCAGCGGCGCATCAAGGCCACCGTGGAGAGGCTCGTCGCGTTCGGCACCCGGCACACGCTGTCGGTCCAGGACGACCCGGTCCGAGGCATCGGCGCGGCCCGCGACTGGATCTACGCGCAGCTCCAGGCCTCCGCCGCCGCCTCCGGTGGCCGGATGACCGTCGAGAAGCAGTCGTTCATCCAGCCGGTCTCCGCACGCATCCCGGTGCCGACCCAGATCACCAACGTCATCGCCACGCTGCGTGGCGACTCCTCACCCGAGCGGGTGTACGTGGTGTCCGCCCACTACGACTCCCGCGTCACCGACGTCCTGAACGGCACCAGCGACGCCCCCGGCGCCGACGACGACGGCTCGGGCGTGGCCGCCGTGCTGGAGATGGCCCGCGTCTTCGCCACCCGGCACACCGAAGCGACCATCGTCTTCGTCGCGGTCGCCGGCGAGGAACAAGGCCTCTTCGGCTCGGACTTCATGGCCAAGCAGATGAAGGCGGCCAGCACCGACGTGCAGGCCGCGTTCAGCAACGACATCATCGGCGCCAGCTCCGCGTGGGACGGCACCCGCCCCGACCCGTTCACCGTCCGGCTGTTCGTCGAAGGCGTACCGACCACCGAAACACCCGCCCAGGCCAGCATCCGCCAGGCCGTCGGCGGCGAGAACGACGGCCCGTCCCGCCAGCTCGGCCGCTTCGTCGAGAGCGTGGCGCAGAACGACTCGACCGGCATGCGCATCCGCGTGATCTGGCGCCGCGACCGCTTCTTGCGCGCCAGCGACCACGTCTCGTTCATCCTGCAGGGCTACCCGGCCGCCCGCTTCACCGAGCCCCGCGAGAACTTCAACCACGAGCACCAGGACGTCCGCGTCGAGAACGGCGTCCAGTTCGGCGACCTGCCGCAGTTCTGCGACTTCGGATACATCACCCGCGTGGCCAAGGTCAACGCCACGACGCTGTGGTCCCTCGCGCAGGCACCCGGTACGCCGAAGAATGTCAAGATCGTCACCTCGAACCTGACCAACGACTCGACGCTGACCTGGACCCGCGGCACCGAGGCCGACCTGGCCGGCTATGAGATCGTCTGGCGGGAGAGCACCGCGTCCAACTGGACCCACGTCGTCCCCGTCGGCGACGTGGTCACCGCGACCGTGGACCTGTCCAAGGACAATGTCCAGTTCGGCGTCCGCGCCGTCGACCATGCCGGTCATCACAGCCCGGCCGCCGCACCACAACCCACAAACTAAACCCCTTCCACTCGATGGCTCGGGTCCGCCGAGCGCACGACCGCTCCTCCCGCGAGGAATCCCGGCGTCCGCGTCCCAAGCCCCCACCACGTTGATCAAGGAAGTACACGCCGGAAATTGTCCGTTTCCCGGGCGTGTACTTCCTTGATCGACTACGGAAGGACGGCGGCGGCAGGGTTGGTGGTGCGGGTGTCGCCCTGCGGGGAGGCCGCGTTGGTCGTCGGGGGCGGACCTTCGGTGGTCGGGGGCGGACCCTCGGTGGTCGGGGGCGGGCCGGCGGTCGTCGGGGGCGGGCCGGACGTCGCCGGCCCCGGCGACGCCGGAGTGGATGGCCCGCGGGTCGTGGTCCGCGCCTTGGTGGTGGTCCGGGCCGGTGCGTTCGTCAGCACCCCGTTCGACCCGGTCGACCCCTCGGCCGGTGGGGTGTTGCCGTTGTTCGGCGAGACGGCGAGCAGCACGACCAACACCCCGGCCACGATGAGCACGGCCGCCGCGGCGCCGACGATCGCCGCGAAGCGCCGCCGGTCGGGATCGCGGGACCCGGCCGGATCCGGCGAAGCATCGGGGGTCACCGGCCGCAGGTCGTGCGCGGTGGTCGGGTTGAACCGGCCGGGCGTGGCCGCGCCGACAGCGGCGGCCGCGGCGATGGGGGCGGTGACGCCGGTCGGCTCGCCGTCGTCGATCGCCGGCGGGATGACCACCGTCGTACCGGCCGGGCCGGCCGACCGCGCGACCGAACGCGCGGCGGCGGCCAGCGCCGAGGCGCTCGGGTAGCGCTCGGCCGGGTCCTTCGCCATCGCGCGCATCACCAGGTGCTGCGCGGCGGGCGGCACGTCGTCGGGCAGCGGCGGCGGCTCTTCCTGCAGGTGGCGCAGCGCGATCTCGATCGGGTTGTTGCCGCTGAACGGCGGGTAGCCGGCCAGGCAGTGATACGCGACCGCGCCGAGCGCGTAGATGTCCGTGGCCCCGGTGACCCGCTGGCCGGACGCCTGCTCGGGGGCCATGTAGAGCGCCGTACCGGGCACCGCGTTGCCGGTCGTCACCGAGGTCATCGACGAGGACCGCGCCACCCCGAAGTCGACCAGGGTGACCCGGCCGTCGGACTGCACGAGCAGGTTGCCCGGCTTGACGTCCCGGTGGACGACCCCGTTCTCGTGGGCCGCCTCGAGGGCGTCGGCCGCCTGCGCGATCACCGACATCGTCTCGGCGACGGACAGCCGGCCGGCCGCCTCGATCTTCTCCGTGAGCGACTCGCCCTCGACGTAGGCCATGACGAGGTACAGCGTGCGCCGGCCGTCGTTGTCGGTGCTCTCGCCGTAGTCGTAGACGTTGACCACGCCCGCGTGGCGCAGTGCGGCGATGATGCGCGCCTCGGCCCGGAACCGTGCCTCGAAGCCGGGGTCGGTCAGCAGTTGCGGCAGCAGTACCTTGACCGCGACCGTACGGCTGAGCACGACGTCCGTCGCCCGCCACACCTGTCCCATACCACCGGCGGCGATGAACTCGTCGAGGCGGTATCGATCGCCGAGCATGTCTCCTGGACCCAACACGGCCATACACGTACCCACTAGACGCTGGAAATACGCGGCCGGCGGGCCCGTCGAGTCGTGCCGAAGAACGATCGGACGGGCAGCCACGAGGCGCGCACCGGACAAGGACCTGGCGAACAATACAAGGTGGACGGCATTTGGCCAGTGCCTCGGTGAGACCGGGATCACGCAACGTGGCATCCGCCCGCTCGGTTGCCCGAAACTGTGCAATCAGTAGCACACGCATAGTAATTCATCGTTTTGGCATTTTGAGAGTTGCTTTCGGGTCAGTACCGTTCCTCTCCGGGAGGAACGTGATGCTGAACCGTCGAACAGTGCTCGTGTCCACCGCCGGCGTGGCGGCCGGCGCAGCAGTCGCCGGCTGCTCCAGCCAGGCCTCTGGCAAGTGGACCCCGCCCGGTGGTGACCCCTCCGCCGGGGGCAACGGCTCGCCCGGCCAGCCGGTCAGCACCGCCAAGCTGACCATCACCCCCGCCGCCGACACCAGCAACGTGTCGCCGGCCGACTCGGTCACCGTCACCGTCGACAACGGGACGCTCGAGTCGGTCAAGGTGACCGCCGGCAGCAAGACCGTGAACGGCTCGATCGCCGGCGACCAGAAGAGCTGGAAGTCCAGCGGGACGCTGAGCTACGGCCAGACGTACACGGTGGCGGTGACCGCCAAGGACGGCAAGGGCACCGCGGTCACGCAGAACAGCACCTTCGCGACCATCAAGCCGTCGGGCGTGGCCGGCATCACCTTCCAGGCCAACCCGATGGCCTCGATGAAGGACGGCGGCACCTACGGGGTGGGCCAGCCGGCCATCGTCTACTTCAACAAGACGATCAAGGACAAGGCCGCCGCCGAGCAGGCGATGGAGGTCGTCACCGACCCGGCCGTCGAGGGCCGTTGGCACTGGGTGAGCGGGCAGAGCGCGCACTGGCGGCCGGAGAAGTTCTGGACGCCGGGCACGAAGGTCACCGTCAAGACCAAGCTGCTCGGGGTCAACCTGGGCAACAATGTGTACGGCGGCGGCAACAACTCGATCAGCTTCACCATCGGCCCGTCGCGCATCGCGATCGCCGACTCGAACACGCACATGATGCAGGTGTTCATCAACGGCCAGATGGTGAAGAACATCCCGGTGAGCCTGGGCAAGGGTGGCTCGACCAAGGGCTCGAAGGGCGAGACGGTCGAGTTCTGGACCCGTTCGGGCGTGCACGTCCTGCTGACCAAGGAAGCCCAGACGACGATGAGCTCGGCGTCGTACGGGATCACGGACAAGAACAACCCGAACTACTACTCCGAGACGATCAAGCTGGCCTGCCGGATCTCGCTGAGCGGGGAATACGTGCACCTGGCCGACTGGAACATCCCGGCGCAGGGGCACCGCAACACCTCGCACGGCTGCGTCAACGTCGGCCCGGACAACGCCAGGTGGTTTTACAACACATTCGGCGTCGGCGATGTGGTTGAGGTCCGCAACACGCCCAAGAAGCTTCCGCTCGTCGACGGCATCGGCGACTGGAACGTCCCCTGGAGTCAATGGACGTAGCCGCCCTGGGGTATAGTTGCTTGAAGCAACGACACTCTTCATCCCCCGAGGTCGTGCCCCCATGAGCAGCCCAGCAGCACACCCGGTCGACCGCGAGGACTACGGCCCGGCCGACCGGCCGACACCGTTCGAGCGAGGCACCGACGGCCCGCGCACCATCGTCGCCGGCGTCGACGGCTCTCCGACCTCGTTACACGCCGCCGCCTACGCCTGTGGGCTGGCCCGGCGCCAGCGCAGCCGGCTCGTCGTGGCCTACGTGGCCGCGCCCTCCGCGCTGAACGCCGCTGCCCTCGGGATCGCGGCCGGCGCCGAGGAGCAGACCTTCGACGACCTGGCCCGCGACTTGCGGTGCGGCGTGCGCGATCGCGCCGACGAATACCAGATGCCGATCACCTTCATGCGGCTGCGGGGCGACCCGTACACCGAGTTGTGCAAGGTGGCCGACGACGTCCGGGCCGACATGCTCGTGGTGGGCCTGTCCACCTCGCCCGGACACAGACTCATGGGCTCGATCGCCACCAAGCTCGTGAAGACCGGTCGCTGGCCGGTCGTGGTCGTGCCGTAAGCCGATCCCTCGGGGCCGCGGTGCTCCGGGCACTGGCGCCCTTGGCTCAGGACAGGGCCTCGTCGGTCAGCTCGAGCACGGTTTGCAGCTCCATGCCCGTACCCCTCAGCAAATCGACGGCGGTGGAGCGGACCTGCCAGACGGTCCCGATGACGGGCAGGGACGCTCCCGGAGACAGCGCCGCGCTCGCGCCCCGGACCGCCGCCAGCGCGTGCTCGACGACGCTGTGCGGCTCGCCGGCGCTTTGGGGCTTGCCGGCGCTTTGGGGCTCGTCGACGCCTTGCGGGTCGACGGCGCTTTGGGGCTCGGCGGCGCCTTGGGGCTCGTCGGCGCCCACCACCGCCGACGCGGCGACGTCGACCCCCAGCGCCTGCACCGCCCGGGCCAGTTCACGGATCGCCTCCGGCAAGGTCGGCGGCGGCGGCGCCTCGGAGCGGGTGAGCACCACCACGTTGCGGGCGAGCACCCGCGTATTGCGTACCGCGTAGTCCATCTGCTGTGCCACCTGCTCGTACCGGCGGAAGAGCGGCTGGCGCCGCCGGCGCTGGAGCGGGTCGAGCCGGGCCGCGTCCACGGCGACGTCCACCGCGTCCCGGAACCGGGCGACCTCCGCGTCGGTACCGCGCGCCGCCTGAAGTGCCTGCTCCGCGGCCGGCTCGTCGTGCCCGGCGAGGGCGTCGGCCACCGCCAGCAGTACCCCCGACAGCCGGTCGAAGACCTCACCCGCATCGTTGACCAGCACGCGTACCGGACTGCGGTGCAGCGGCAGTTGGTTGACCACGAGGGCGACGGCCCCGCCGACCAGCGCGTCGGTGAACCGGCTGAACCCGAGCGTGTTCTCCGGCGCCGCCACCACCGCCACGTACACGGCCGACACGGTCGCCTGGACCGCGAGGATCGGGCCGCCGCCGAGCAGGACCGCCACCGTCAGTGTGAGCACGGTCACGACGGCCACCGCACCGAACGAGCGCGGGCCGAGCGCGTGGGTGATGACGTCGGCCAGCAGTACCCCGACCGCGACCCCGATGACGATCTCCGCCGCGCGTTGGAGCCGCTGGCCCTGGGTGACCCGAGCGCGATGAGCGCCGACGCGGGGGCGAAGAACGGCTGGGGGTGGCCCAGCACCTTGACCGCGATCAGCCAGGCCACCGCCGCGGCGAAGGTGGCCTCCACGATCCGCAGCCAGTCGTCCCTGACCCGCCGCAGACCGGCGACGGCCGCCACCCGTACGGCGGTCATCCGACCCTCCCGTCTACGGAAAGCCACAACCCTCTCACTGATCGGGCGTAGCCTGCGAATTGTGAGTGGCGCACGGATCCTGCTCGTCGAGGACGAGGAGATCAATCGGGTGCTGGTGCGTACCATCCTGCGCCGGTCGACCGAGCCCGAGTTGCGCGCCGCGCACCTCCTGGAAGCGGCCAACCTCGGCGAGGCCCGCGAGTACCTGGCCCGGGACACGGTCGACGTGATGCTGGTCGACGTCCAGCTCCCGGACGGCAGCGGCCTGGCCCTGGCCAGCGAGCTGTCGACCACGCTGGCCCAGGACCAGCGGCCGAGGATCATCGCCCTCACCGGAGACGTCTCGGCCAGCCGCCGCGACGAGGCCCTCGCCGCCGGCTGCGACGCGTTCCTCGACAAGCCGTACACGGCCGGCGCCCTGCGCGACCTGGTCAGCAAGCACCTGACCGCCGACCGGTGAGCGGGCTCACAGCTCCGGGGCGCTCCCGAAATCGCGACATACGCTGAAAGCATGCCGAAAGCGATCTGGAACGACACTGTCATTGCGGAGAGCGACGACACGATCGTCGTCGAAGGCAACCACTACTTCCCGCGGACCGCGCTGCGCGACGACCTCGTGCGCACCTCCGACACCCACACGATCTGCTCGTGGAAGGGCACCGCGTCCTACTACTCGCTCGAGCAGGCCGGCAAGAAGAGCGCCGACGCGGTCTGGTACTACCCCGAGCCCAAGCCCGAGGCCGAAATGGTCCGCGACCGGGTCGCCTTCTGGAAAGACGTCAAGGTCGTCGAGTAATCGATGACCGTCGTGGTGGTGGGGGCCGGCCTAGCCGGCCTCGCCTGTGCCCGGGTCCTGCACGACGCCGGCCTCGACGTGGTGGTGCGCGAGCGCGGCCGGGTGGTCGGCGGCCGGCTCGCCAGCCAGCGCCTCGACGGGCGCCCGGTCGACCTCGGCGCCGCCTACTTCACGGTCAGCGACCCGGCGTTCGCGTCCGTCGTCGACGGCTGGCAACGCGCCGGGCTGGCCCGACCCTGGACCAAAACCTTCAAGGTGTACGGCGGGAGCACCCCAACGACGGCGACCGGCCCCCAGCGCTGGGCCGCGCCGGGCGGCCTGCGGTCGCTCGCCGAGCACCTGGCGACCGGCCTGCCGGTACGGCTCGAGTCGCCGGTGACGTCCGTGACCGAGCAGTCCGCTGGCCGAGCCCGGCGCCGCGGCGTCTGGACCACAGGCCGCGCCAGCGGCCTCACCGGAAGACGGCGCATAAAGCCGCGCGAGCCAGCGGACTCAGGGGAGCGACCGACGGTCGACGGCGAACCGGTCGACGCGGTGGCCCTGTGCATGCCCGGCCCGCAGGCCGAGCGAATTGTGCCCGGCCTCTTCGCACCCCAGCCGTGGGCTCCGGTCTTCAGCGCCGTGCTGCGCTACCCGGCGCGCGGTTGGCCGGACTTCCACGGTGCCTTCGTCAACGACCACCCGGTGCTCGCCACCGTCTGCGACGACGGTGATCGGCGCGGCGACGACGCCCCGGTACTGGTCGCGCACACCACCGACGCGTTCGCCCGCCCGCGGCTCGCGGATCCGGCGTCGGCCGGCAACACCGTCGCGGGCGCGGTCGCCAGCGCGGTCGGCGAGCTCATGAACATTCGCGAGCCGCCCGGCCGCATCCACGTACACCGGTGGACCTACGCCCGACCGGAAGCGCCGCGCGAGGACAGCTTCGAACTCGCCGGACGGGTCGGCCTGGCCGGCGACGTCTTCGGGACGCCGCGCGCGCAGACCGCCTGGCTATCCGGACGCGCGCTCGGCGTCCACCTCGCCACGCTGCTCTCCTGAGTGATCTCGCACCCCGATGGAGTGAGCACCGCACCGTTTGTGCGATCCAGCCGCGGCGGCCGATGAATCAATCTCGCACGTGACTGAGGTACACCACTTCGCGTACGGCCTGATCAATCCAATCTTCGCCTACGTCGTCTCGTTTCTCGGCTCCCTCCTCGGCCTGGTGTTCGCCGCCCGAGCCCGCGAGGTCGTCGGCGGCGTCCGGGCCCGATGGCTGGTGCTCGCCGCGGTCGCCTTCGGCAGCACCGGAATCTGGGTCATGCATCAGCTCGCCATGCTCGGCTTCGACGTCCCGGCGACCACGGTCCGGTACGACGAGTTCCGGGTCGGGCTGAGCCTCGTGGTCGTCATCGGGGTGCTCGTCGCCGGCCTCTTCCTCTCCGGCCTGGGCCAGCCGTCGTTCGGCCGTACCCTCTTCGGCGGGGCGATCTCCGGCGTCGGCATCGCGGTCATGCACTACACCGGCATGGCGTCCCTGCACCTCGGCGGCACGATCGTCTACGACCTCGGCCGCGTCACCCTGTCGGTGCTGCTCGCCGTCGTCGCCTCGACCGTGTTGCTGTGGTTCTCGCTGGCGATCCGCGGTGCGAGCGGCACCGTCATCGCGGCGATGATCGCGGCGGCGGCCGTGTGCTCGGTGCACTACACCGCGATGTCCGCCGTCCACGTCCAGCTCGACGAGATGGCGGCTCCGGTCGAAGGGCTGAGCCCGGCGCTCTTGCTGGTGCCGATCTTCGTGGTCGCCGGCGTGGTCATCACGACGCTCGCGTACTGCA
This sequence comes from uncultured Actinomycetota bacterium, assembly GCA_963816625.1. Lineage (GTDB taxonomy): Bacteria > Actinomycetota > Actinomycetes > Mycobacteriales > Micromonosporaceae > Dactylosporangium. Next base: position 50,341 of record CAWFLC010000003.1, read on the forward strand.
CCGTGGGCATCTCGATCCGCCGCGACACCATCCGCGACGAGGCGAAGCTGGCCAACCAGCGCTGGCCGCACACGGTCGTCGGCCGGGTCCGCGCCAACATGCCCCCGCTCCGCGTCCGCCGCTAACCCCGGAGCCGAAAACTCCCGGCAAGCACTGCCCTCGGAGGTACCCCCGATGCCACAACTCCTCCGAAGGAGTGCTCTCCCGGCCCCCGGATGCCACCACTCCCCGGATGTAGTGCCCTCCCGGCCCCCGGAGGCCACCACTCCCCGGATGTAGTGCCTCCCGGCCCCCGGATGCCACCACTCCCCCGATGTAGTGCCCTCCGGGCGCCCCGAGGCCACTACATCCGGGAAGTGGTGGCCTCGGTTGAGGGCGTAGGGATCGTGACCAGGGTGCTCGGCCCGGCGAATCCCGCGGCAGCTCGGCACGTCCACGAGCCTGCCCAGCGGGTCGACGCCCGGCGAGCCAACGGGTCGACACCCGGCGGTGACGGTGGTCGATCTGCTCCCGTCGCCCCAGACGGTGGTCGATCTGCCGACATCGCGTCAAGGGCGTGTCGCGCGGGCGCATCGACCACCGTCACAGCCTCGGCATCGACGGTGTCCACTACGCCCCCCAGGCGGCGCCACCCGCTCGCCGCGCACCCGCCCCAACCGCCGATCCAGGTCGAGCAGGCAATGACGGACCCGCGCATCGTCGCCGACGTCGCAGCATGGGTCATGAGCCGGGCCGTCTGGTCCCGCAGGCACCGCCAGCCGCAGGCGTCGGGCCGCACCGGGGTGGCTGGTCGACCACCGTCGATGCCGCCGCCGAGACGGTGGTCGATGCACCCCCGCGACACGCCCTTGATGTCGGTAGATCGACCACCGTCTGGGGCCGACAGGTTAGATCGACCACCGTCATCGAGCAACCCGCAACCTGCAACCCAGCACGGCAGTACCCGCACCCGGCACGACCGGCCACGCCACACCCGAGTGCATGATCCTGAAGACCTACCGGGTGCCATCCACCGGAAACTCTTCGCGATCATGCTCACCGCAGCCAACCCACCGACCACCCAATAACCACCATCCGGCAAATGGTGGCCCCCGGGCGCCTCCGAGGCCACTACATCCGGGAAGCAGTGGCAACCCGGGCCCGCCGAGGCCACTACATCCCCGAAGTTGTGGCAACCCAGGCCCGCCGAGGCCACTACATCCCCGAAGTAGTGGCAACCCGGGCCCGCCGAGGCCACTACATCCCCGAAGCAGTGGCAACCCGGGCCCGCCGAGGCCACGACTTGCGGGAAGGGTGGCGGGCATCCGAGTCTGCGGGGCTTATCGTCAAGTGCGATGAGCCGCCGCCGTGAGCAGCCGAGCACCGCCGCGATGCACGCGGAGTTGCCCGACGGCCTGCGCGCCGCGGTCGACGACTTCGCCCGCCATCTCGCGGCCGAGCGGAACCGGTCGGCGCACACCGTACGGGCGTATGTGACCGACGTGGTGGCCATGCTGCACCACGCGACCGGCGACGGCGCGACCACCCTCGACGAGGTCGACCTCACGACGCTCCGGAGCTGGCTGGCCAGCCTGCGCCGGGCCGGCGCGGCGCACACCACGCTCGCCCGGCGGGCCGCTGCCGTGCGTGCCTTCACCGCCTGGGCCTGCCGCGACGGGCTGGTCGCGATCGACGTCGGCCAGCGGCTGGCCAGCCCGAAGCCGCACCGCGACCTGCCCGACGTCCTGCGCGCCGACGAGGCCGCGAGCCTGGTCACCACGCCGCCGGCCGGCGGTGACGCCGTCGCGCTGCGCGACCGGCTGGTCCTCGAACTGCTCTACGCCACCGGCATCCGGGTCAGCGAGCTGTGCGGCCTCGACCTGGCGGACGTCGACCGGACCCGCCGGGTCGTTCGGGTCTTCGGCAAGGGCGCCAAGGAGCGCGCGGTCCCGTACGGCGTGCCGGCCGAGCAGGCCCTCGACGCCTGGCTGCGGCACGGCCGGCCCGAACTGGTCACGCGCACGGCCGGAACCGCGCTGCTCGTCGGCGCCCGCGGGGCCCGGCTCCAGCCGACCACGGCCCGGCGGATCGTCGACGCCGCCGCCCGCGCGGCCGGCCTGCCTCACACCAGCCCGCACGGCCTGCGCCACTCGGCCGCCACCCACCTCCTCGAAGGCGGTGCCGACCTGCGCAGTGTCCAGGAGTTGCTCGGGCACGCCTCGCTGAACAGCACCCAGATCTACACGCACGTCTCGATCGAGCGGCTCCGGCAAGCGTTCGATCAGGCCCACCCGCGGGCCTGATCAGTAAGATCACTGATGTGGCCGACCGTCCGGAATTCGCCGCCCTCCCGGATCGTGCTGCCCCCCCGACCCCGCGCGGGCCCCACCCTGATCCGCCCGAGCCGATTCCCGGCGCCCGGCTGCTCTTCTCGCTCGACCCGGCCGTGGCTCACCTCAACCACGGCTCCTTCGGCGCGGTCCCGATCGGCGTGCAGCGGGCCCAGCAGCGGCTCCGCGACGAGATGGACGCCAACCCGACCCGGTTCTTCACGCAGGGGCTGACCGACCGGCTCGGGCACGTGCGGCGGCACATCGCGACCTTCCTCGGCGCCGATCCGGAGGGCAGCGCGCTGGTGGACAACGTGACGACCGGCGTCGCCGTCGCGCTGAACAGCCTGGACCTCGAGCCGGGCGACGAGATCGTCACCACCGATCACGGCTACGGCGCGGTCGGGCTCGCCCTCGCCGAGGCGTGCCGGCGCACGGGCGCGGTCGGCCGGGTCGCCCGGCTACCCCTGGCCCCGAGCGACGACGAGGTAGTGGCCGCGATCAGGGGAGCGTGCTCCGGCTCGTACCAAATTAATTGTTGTGGATCGGATCACCTCCATGACGGCCCGGGTGTTCCCGGTCGCGCGGGTCGTCGGGGTGGGGCGCGAGGTGGGCGCGGCCGTGTTCGTCGACGCCGCGCACGCGCCCGGGCAGCTGATCACCCCGGTCGCCGAGATCGGCGCGGACTTCTGGGTCGGCAACATCCACAAGTGGGCGTACGCGGCGCGCGGCACGGCGTTGCTGGCGGTCGCCCCCGCGTGGCGCGAGCGGATGCGCCCGATCGCGGTGTCGTGGGAGCAGCCGGCCGGCTTCCCGGGCAACGTCGAATTCGGCGGCACGCGCGACTACACGGCCTGGCTGGCCGCGCCGACGGCGCTGTTCACGCTGCGGACGCTCGGCGCTCAGCGGGTGCGGCGAGCACAACGAGCAGCTGGTCCGCTTACGGCCAGCGGGTGGTCGCCGACGCGCTCGGGGCGGCCGTGACTCGAGCCAGCCGGGGCTGGCGATGCGGTTGGTGCCGCTGCCGGACGGGCACCGACGACGCGGCGTCGTCCGGCGCGCCGGATCTCCGACGAGCTGGCGACCGAGGTCGCGGTGACGACCTGGAACGGGCAGGCGCTCATGCGCCTGTCGGCACAGGTCTACAACCGGCCGGAGGAGTACGAGCGGCTGGCCGCCAAGCTCCCGGCGCTGCTGAAAACCGGAATCAGGGCGGGGCCCGCGGGTCGGGGAGCGGCAATAGTGCCCTCATAGCGGCAACAGCCGGACCCGGGCCAGCTCGAGCAGGCTGAGCGGGTCCAGATAGACCTCGCCCGAGCGCAGGCCCCAGTGCAGGCACGCCGTCGACGGGACAGCCGGCGTGCCCGGGCAGGAGCGTCCCCAGCGCCGTCCCCGGCTCGACCGGCTGCCCGGCCCGCACAGTCGGCGACACGGGCTCGTAGGTGGTTCGCAGGCCGCCCGCGTGGTCCACGCTGACGACCGGCCGCCCGGCCACCATCCCGGCGAAGGCCACCACGCCCGGCCCGGCGGAGCGGACCGTGGCCCCCGCAGCGGCGCCGAGGTCGACGCCGCGGTGCCCGGGCAGCCACCGCTCGGGAGGCGGCTCGAACGGGCGCGTGACGGTGGGCGACCCGCTCAGCGGCCATCCATAGGCCGTGGACCCGGGCGGGGCCGTCAACGGCGCCGGAACACCGAACGCCAGCGCGACCGTCAGCAGCAACCGAACCAACATGCCGAACAGCGTCGCCGCCCGCGCCCGGGCCGGCAAACGCGATCAGGGCACCCTGTGGATTGTGGAAAACCGGCTCAGGTTCCGAAGCCCTCGTCCGGCAGCGAGATGTCCGGCTTCTCCAGCTCTTCGACGTTGACGTCCTTGAACGTCATCACGCGCACGTTCTTGACGAATCGGGCCGGGCGGTACATGTCCCAGACCCAGGCGTCGTGCATCTCGACCTCGAAGTAGACCTCGCCGTCGGAGTTGCGCACGTGCAGGTCGACCTGGTTGGCCAGGTAGAACCGGCGCTCCGTCTCCACCACGTAGGAGAACTGGCGGACGATGTCGCGGTACTCCCGGTAGAGCTGGAGCTCCATCTCGGTTTCGTACTTCTCGAGATCCTCGGCGCTCATCGCGGTCCGCCTTCCATAGCCACATTGTCGCCGAACTGCGCCGGCACGTGTGCGGCCACGCCGGACGCCACGCCGACCGTACCTCTCCGGCGCTTCGACCGCGCGACCGCGGCCACGTTCACGTACGAGAAGCGGTGCTCATCGCACGGTCCGTGGCGCCACAGCGCCGCCGAGTGCTCCGGGGTCACGTACCCCTTGTGCACGTCGAAGCCGTACTTCGGGCAGTCGTCGTCCAGGTCCTGCATGATCCGGTCCCGGGTGACCTTCGCCACCACGCTGGCCGCCGCCACACACGCGGCGACCTGGTCGCCCTTCCACACCGCGAGCCCGGGAATCCCGAGCCCGTCGACCGGGAACCCGTCGGTCAGCACGTAGTGCGGGCGCGGCGTGAGCATCGCCAGGGCGCGGCGCATCGCGGCGAGGTTGCACACGTGCAGCCCGCGCCCGTCGATCTCGGCCGGCGGGATGATCACCACCGACGTAGGCCGTGGCGCAGGCCACCACCTCGTCGTAGACGCGGTCGCGGGCGCCGGCGGTGAGCAGCTTGGAGTCGGCGAGCTCGTCGATCTCGCCGCGGCGCCCGGCCGGCAGCGACGACCGCGGCGACCACGAGCGGCCCGGCGCAGGCGCCCCGGCCGGCCTCGTCGGCCCCGGCCACCAGGTCGAAGCCGCGCCGCTGCAGGGTCCGCTCCAGGGCGTAGAGCCCGGCCGCGCGGTGCACGACGGTTCGCGGGGGAGCCAGCATCAGCCCACCTCCGCCAGCTTGCGCAGGATCCTCGGCAGGTCGGCCGGGTAGACCCGCTCGTCCGTCTCGCTCGAGCTCCTCGAGCGACCACCAGCCGGAAGCGTCGACCGAAGCGCGCTCGATCTCGTTCAGGCCGGACGAAGTCGATCTCCCACGACGCCCCCGGCGTACGGGCGACGAAGAACTCCTGCTCCTGCTCGTACCACTGACCGTCGAACGGGAACTCGGGTCGCTCGTGCCAGACCGGCCCGGCGAAGTCGCCGGGCGACCAGCCGCAGGCCGGTCTCCTCGAAGCAGCTCGCGGGCCGCCGCGTCGAGCATCGACTCGCCCTCGTCCAGTCCACCGCCCACGGTGAACCAGTATCGATGCTCGGGCCGCGCCGGGTCGAAGCCCCTGCAGCAGCAGGACCCGCCCGGCGCGTCGAGCAGCAGCACCCGCGCGCCGGCCGCGGCGCGGTCGATGAGCGGTCTGCGCCGAGCGCAGTCAGGGTCGGCCCAGGTCTGCGCCGAAGGCGCAGGTCGGGAGGGTGGCGGCCCAGGGTCTGCCATGCAGCAGAGCGTACGCGCTACTTCTTGGCCACCGGCGGGTCGGGCACCTTGCTGAACGGATCGGGCACGCTCAGCCATTTCGCCCGGTTGAACGGCCAGAACACGACGAAGGCGCGGCCGATCACCGAGTCCTCGGTGATGGTGCCCTGCTCGACGCTCTTGAAGCGCAGATAGTTGTACCGCGAGTCGCCGCGAGTGCGAGCGGTGGTCGCCCATCACCCACAGCCGCCCCTTCGGCACGGTGATGTCGAACTGCTCGTCGCTGGCCAGGTCGGCGACGCCGTCGGCGTCGGCGTAGATGTACGGCTCGTCGAGCGAGTGGCCGTTGACGACCAGGCGGTGCTGGGCGTCGCAGCAGACGACGTGGTCGCCGCCGACGCCGATGACCCGCTTGATGAAGTCTTCCTCGGCCGGGTCGCTGCGCCAGTCCTCGGGCGCCTTGAACACGATGATCTCGCCACGGTGCGGCGACCGGAAGTCGTAGACCAGCTTGTTGACGAGCACCCGGTCCTTGATTTGCAGCGTGTTCTCCATCGACTCCGACGGGATGTAGAAGGTCTGCAGGACGAAGGCGCGCACCACGATCGCGACGACGATCGCCACGCCCAAGCAGGATCGGAAGCTCGCGCCAGAATGTATTGGCGGCGCTTCGGTCTGCTCGTCAATCACGCACGGAGCCTACGTCGCCGCCACGATCGGCGACGCCTGGAACGCGCCGGTAACCAAAGATGCGGCTAATGGCGCTGCGACATCAGAATTCCGACACGCACGATCACCGGACACGGTATCGACGCGAGCCGATCCGGGACGCCACCGGACTTGCCCCGTCGGGACCTCGGCACGCCGGGCCATGCTCGGCGGTCCGACTCGGTGATCGGCGGCCCGAGCCGAGCCGACGGCTTCGGCACGTCTCGAAGCGTCTCGGGCACCGACAGCGCAGCCCCACCGGCTGCTCGGCCACACGATCACGAAGGCCCGCCCGATGACGTTGTCGATCGGCACCTGTCCCTGGCACCGCGAGTCCTGCGAGACGACGCGGTGGTCGCCCATCACGAACATCTGCCCGGGCGCGACCGTGACCGGGTCGAAGCGCCGCGACCGGCACTCGCGCGGGTTGGGCGGCACGTCGATCGGCGAGTTCTCGGTCGACGTAGGCGACTCGTCGAGCGGCGACGCCGTTGACCGTCACCCGTCCCTGCACGTCGCAGCACGCGACCGTGTCGCCGGGCAGGCCGATGACCCGCTTGATGAAGTCCTTCTCCCCCGGCTGGCTGACCCCGACGAGGTCGCCGACGGTGCGGCCGAGCTTGGCGAAGAAGCCGGTGTCGTTGTCCGTGCTGGTTCTCCGGCGCCCAGTTGTCGGGGCCCTGGAACACCACGACCTCGCCGCGCGCGGGCTCGCGCACGTCGTAGAGCGACCTTGTTGACCAGCACCCGGTCGCCGACGAGGAGCGTCTGCTCCATCGAGCCGGACGGGATGTAGAACGCCTGGACCAGGAAGGTGCGGATCAGCACGGCGAGGCAGAACGCCACGATCAGCAGCAGCGGCAACTCCTGCCACAGCGGCATGTTCTTGCGCTTGGCCCGGACCCGGCTGCGCCAGGTCGGCGAGTCGCTGCTGTCGTCCAGCCCGGCGGAAAGGCCGGAAGAGGGCCCGGGAGGAAGCGCCGCCGGAGGCCGGGCGGGCGGGCGAGCGGGCGCACGACCGGTCGGCGGGCCGGCGCCGGTGGCGGGGCCGGAGTGCGCTGGACGGACGTGGCGTCGTCCGGCAACTCCGGCAGCCGGTTCGATTCGGTGTAGCGCTCCGGCAGCCGTCCGCGGGGGTCGATGTAGCCGCGGTCGTAGCCGCCGAAGTCGTCGTCGCGGTAACCGCCCCGGTAGCTGCCGAAGCCGCGCTCGAACCGCTCGGGCGGCGTCCCCGGCGTCGCCCGGCGTCGCCCGGGGCTCGTCGTCGTCATTCGCCGCGTTGGCCGAGGCGCTGGCGTCCGAAAAGCTGCGTGGTGGCCGATAACCGCGGGCTCCGTTGCCATTGCCCGACCCGTTTTCCGCCTCATACCGGTCAAAGGTGCGGAAGCGACCACCGTCGGCATCGTACGCACGGTATCGCGGCTGTTGCTCTTCGCCGCGATCCCGGTAATCATCGCGGCCGTAAGGGTCGATGGCCATTGCGGCAAGCGTAGATCGCATGCACCACTTTGGGGAATGCGGTCGTCACCTTCGCGTACCACAAACGACGACCGGGGCAACGCGGCCGGGAATCGGCGCGCGCCGCCGCGGTCGTCGCGTGGCGGTACCTATGCGGAGCGAGCAGGGCTAACGAGTCAGCTGACCTGCTTCTCCCGCTTCTCCTTGATCTTCGCCGTCTTGCCGCGCAGATCGCGCAGGTAGTAGAGCTTGGCGCGACGCACGTCGCCGCGGGTCACGATCTCGATCCGGTCGACGACCGGGCTGTTGACCGGGTAGGTGCGCTCGACGCCGACGCCGAAGCTGACCTTGCGGACCGTGAAGGTCTCGCGCAGGCCGGCAGCCCTGGCGGCGGATCACGACGCCCTGGAAGACCTGGACCCGGGACCGGTTGCCTTCGACGACCCGGGCGTGCACCTTGACGGTGTCACCGGCCCGGAAGTTCGGGATGTCGGTCCGCTGCGACTGGGCGTCGAGCGCGTCCAGCGTGTTCATCGCTGCTGTTCCTCGGCTCAGGCGCGCCGAATCGAGCGCGCGGCAGGTGATTCGACACGCGGCGCCGCGAACGTTCGGCATGGGCAACCTCACTACTCTGCCACATCCGGTGCGCAGATCGTGAAATCCGGCATCGCAGGCAGCCGTCACGTACTTTGTCCAGCATCGACGGCCCGAATCCGGCAAGCAGGTCCGGCCGGCGCTGCCGCGGTCCGCACCAACGCCTGCTCGCGCCGCCAGCGGGCGATCTTGCCGTGGTCACCGGAGCGGAGGATCTCCGGCACGTCCAGGCCGCGCCAGCTCGGCGGCTTCGTGTAGACCGGCGCCTCCAGCAGCCCGTCGGCGTGCGACTCCTCGACCAGCGAGTCGGCGTTGCCGAGCACGCCGGGCAGCAGCCGGGTGACCGCCTCCAGGATCACCAGTACCGCGACCTCGCCGCCGAAGAGCACGTAGTCGCCGAGGGAGACCTCGCTCACCGGCATCCGGGCGGCGGCGTCGTCGAGCGACCCGCTGGTCGATGCCCTCGTACCGGCCGCAGGCGAAGATCAGGTGCTCCTCGGCCGCGAACTCGTGCGCGAGCGCCTGGGTGAACGGCACCCCGGCCGGGCTCGGCACGATCAGCCGGGCCGTGTCGGTCGGCCAGCGCGTCGAGGGCCTGGCCCCACGGCTCCGGCCGCATCACCATGCCGGGGCCGCCGCCGTACGGGGTGTCGTCGACCGTCCGGTGCACGTCGTGAGGTCCAGCGTCCGCAGGTCGTGCACGCCGATCTGGAGCAGCCCGGTGGCCCGCGCCTTGCCGATGCAGCGACAGCTCGAGCGGGGCGAGGTACTCCGGGAAGATCGTGACGATGTCGACCCTCATCAGAGGTCGAGCAGGCCCTCGGGCGGGCGTCAGCACCACGCGGCCGGCCGCGAGGTCGACCTCCGGCACGATCGCCTTCACGAACGGGCACCAGCGCGGTACGCCCGTCCGGCCGGCGCACGACCAGCAGGTCGGACGCGGGCGCGTGGTCGACGCGGACCACCTCGCCGAGCGTCTCGCCGCCGGCGTCGACCACGGCCAGCCCGACCAGCTGGTGGTCGTGGAACTCGTCCGGATCGTCGACTCGGCGGCGACGTCGGCGCTGTCGACGCACAGCAGCACGCCGCGCAGCTCCTCGGCGAGGTCGCGGTCGTAGACGCCGTCGAAGACCACGAGCAGCCGGCCCTGGTGCGGCCGCACGGCCTCGATGGTCAGCTGCGGCGGCACCTGCCAGGCGCCATCCGGCACGGGTGCGAGACGCCGGACCGCCGTCGAGTCGGTCACCAGGACCGACCCGACGGCGAAGCGCTCCTCCGGCTCGTCGGTGCGCACGTCGACCACGACCTCGCCCCGGATGCCGTGCGCGCGAAGGATCTGACCGACGATGAGCAGCATGCGGTCGGCGCGGGTCAGTACGAGTCGACGATGTCGACGCGGACGCCACGACCGCCGATCGACGTGATGACCTGACGCAGCGCCTTGGCAGTTCGGCCGCCGCGGCCGATCACGGTGCCGAGGTCCTCCGGGTGGACCCGCACCTCGAGGCGCTGCCCACGGCGGGAGTCGACCATGCGGACACGGACGTCGTCCGGGTGGTCGACGATGCCCTTGACCAGGTGCTCCAGCGCCGGCCGCAGCACGTCAGGCCTCCGCGTCGGCGCCGGCACCGGCCGTCCCCTCCGCTGGGGTCTGCGCTGGCGTCTCCGCCGGGGTCTCCGCCGGGGCCGCCGCTGGGGCCGCCGGAGCCTCCGCCGGAGCCTCGGCAGCCGGCGCCTCTGCCCGCTTCCTCGGCTCGGCCTTCTTCTTCGGCGTGTCGGCGAGGCCGGCCGCGGCCTGCGCCTCGGCCTCGTAGGTCGCCTTGCGGTCGGCCTGCTGCGGCTGCCACCTTCAGCGGCTCGGCCGGCGGCGGGCAGACCCTTGAACTTCTGCCAGTCACCGGTCTTCGACAGGATCGCCTGGACGGCCTCGCTCGGCTGAGCGCCGACGGACAGCCAGTGCTGGACCCGCTCGGAGTTGACCTCGATGAGCGAGGGCTCTTCCTTCGGGTGGTAGATACCGACGAACTCGATCGCCCGGCCGTCACGCTTGGTGCGCGAGTCGGCGACGACGATGCGGTACTGCGGGTTGCGGATCTTGCCCATCCGCAGAAGCCGGATTTTGACGGCCACGTGTGCTCGCTCCTGAAATCTGTTGGAAGCTGAGCGTGCTGTGCGGACACCGTGGGGTTAGTGCCTTCGGCTGCTCGGTGGACTGGCGTACACGCTGGGTTAGAGGGCGCCCACGCTCGCCGGATACCAGCCAACCATTCTGCCAGATCCTCTTCCTTCCCGACGACTCGGGTCCGTCGAGCGTGCGACCGTTGCTCCCGCCAGACACCGCTCCGGCCCCAAGGGGGCCTCCGCTGCCAGGTCCGCGCCCCCAAGCCCGGGAGGCCACAACTCCGGGGAAGTAGTGGCCTCAGAGGGGTCGGGAGGCCACAACTCCGGGGAAGCAGTGGCCTGAGGTGGCGGCCCTCGCCGGGTCGGTCTGGTGCCGGCTGCGAACCGGAGCACTCGTGCTGGGCTTGAGGACGCGGACGCCGGGATTCCTGGCGGGAGCAACGGTCGCGCGCTCGACGGACCCGAGTCAGGAAGAAAGCTCTCAGGCGCAACATCAAGAACTGAACGTACGGCTCAATGCAGTGTCGGACGATCCCAGCCGGCCGGTAGCTCGGCCGGCGGCGTCCACTCCGGTGGCGGTTGCCAGTCACACCACGTGCCGTCGAACGGGAACACTCCGGACTCGATCTCCTTGACGACCCGCTCCCCCTCGGCGCGCACCGCCGCCTCGTCCGCCACCCAGTAGTGCGCCGGGAGAGCCAGTCGCTCGGCGAACTCCTCTTCGTCCTTCCACTGCCACGTACGGTCGGGGGCCACGACGATGTCGAGGTCCTCGTCCACGATGTCGATCCCGGCGACCGAGCCGTCGTCCCAGCGGATGGCGGGGCGCTCGAGGTTGACGTACCAGCCGGCGAACCGGTCGTCGCCGTCGCGGAACCACCACACCGAGTGCGCCACGTCCGGCGGGAGCAGTTTGAGGACGCCCGGACCGTTCCAGATCCCGTGCTTCAGCGAGGTACCCGCGGTGATCCACTCGGTGAACGGCATGGTCCGCATGCCGCGCCCGTCGGCGGAGACCTCGTTGACGACGGGCGAGTAGCGGGCGATCCAGATCAGCAGCCCGCGCTCGTCGTCGCCGACCACACGGCCGGGCCGGACCCAGCCGATGCGGCCATGACGCACGTTGCGGTGCATGATCAGCCGGCCGGGCTCAAAACTCATGCACGCGCTCCCGTACCCTCGGCCGGTCCCAGCCGGTCGCGACCGGCGCCGGGATCGTCCACGTCGGATCGGGCCGGAAGTCGCACCACGTGCCGTCGAACGGGAACGCGCCCGCCTCGATCACCGGGACCATCACGCGCGCCTCGGCCCGCACCGCTTCCGCGTCGTTGACCCAGTAGTGCGTCGGGGAAGCCGAGCCGCTCGGCGAACTCGTCGTCGTCCTTCAACGCCCAGCGCCGGTCCGGCCAGACCCAGATGTCGAGGTCCTGGTCGGTGAGGTCGACACCGGCCACCTCGCCGTCGTCCCAGCGGACGGACGGCTCCTCGAGGTTGACGTACCACGCGGCGAACCGCCCGCCCGGCGTCGCACAGCCACCAGACCGAGTAGGTCGCACCGGGTGGGTGGAACTTCAGGATCGCCGGCCCACGGTACGTTCGAGGACGACGTGCTTCGGCGCCGCGATCCACTCGACGAACGGCATGTCGCGCGGGTCCCGCCCGTCGGGGTGACCTCGCGGATGAGCGGGCTGCCGTGCGCCAGCCAGAGCCGCAGCCCGCGCTCGTCGTCGGCCACCACCCGGACCAGCGGCGCCCAGACCAGCACCTCGCGGGCGAAGTGCCGGTGCAGCACGATCGCGGCCGGGCTCGAAGCTCGCGGCCTCAGTACGCGCGGGCCAGGTAGGCGATCAGGTCCGGCTCGTCGTCGGAGTCGGGCACCGACGCCGTCGGCGCGGACCAGGCAGCGCACGGTGACGCCGTCGGCGTTCGCCTTCGTCTCGCCCTCGACGCCGACCGCCGACCACGGCACGCGGGCCCAGCCGGTCGGCGGTCGCCTCGATCGCGTCGTCGAGCGTCGTCGACGTCGACGGTGTGCGACTCGCGCCGGGCCAGCGCCTCGTCGTAGAGCGCCTGCTGGTCGGCCTCGAGCGCGGCGATGACCCGCGGCACCGCCTCGGTCACCGGGGTCGGCGTCTTCGAGCCGTCGAACCCGGCGGACCAGCACGACGTTGCCGGCGGCCAGGTCGCGGGGGCCGACCTCGATGCGGACCGGGATAGCCCTTCAGCTCGGCGTCGACCGCCCGGCGCCCGAACGGCGGTGTCGACCCGGTCGTCGAGCGCGACGCGGACGCCGGCGTCGCGCAGCGCGTCGCGCAGCTTGGCCGCCGTCGCCAGCACGCCGTCGCCGTCCTTGACGACCATGACGTGGGCCTGGATCGGCGCCAGCGCGCGGCGGCACCCGCAGCCCGTTGTCGTCGCCGTGGCACATGATCAGGCCGCCGAGCATCCGGGTCGAGCTGCCCCACGACGTGGTCCAGCAGTGCTCCTGGCGCGCCGGCCCGCTGGTGTAGACTGATGTCGAAGGCCTTGGCGAAGTTCTGCCCGAGCTCGTGGACTGGTGCCCATCTGCAGCGCCTTGCCGTCGCCCATCATGCCTTCGAGCGTGTAGGTGCTGGTCGCGCCGGCGAACCGCTCGCGCGCGGTCTTGCGGCCCGACCACCACCGGCATGGCGAGCACGTTGACCATGAAGTCCTCGTAGACCTCGTGCAGGATCCGCCGCGCGTAGTTGCGCGCGTCCTCGTCGGTCGCGTGCGCGGTGTGGCCCTCCTGCCAGAGGAACTCGCTGGTGCGCAGGAAAATCCGCGGCCGCAGTCTCCCAGCGCACCACGTTGGCCCACTGGTTGAGCAGCAGCGGCAGGTCACGGTAGCTGTCGATCCACTTGGCCATGAACTCGCCGATGACCGTCTCGCTCGTCGGGCGGACCACGATCGGCTCGGCCAGCTGTCTTGCCGCCGCCGTGGGTGACCACCGCGAGCTCCGGCGAGAAGCCCTCGACGTGCTGCCGCCTCGCGGCGCAGGTAGCTCTCCGGGATGAACAGCGGGAAGTACGCGTTCTCCGCGTCCGGCCGCCTTGATCCGGGCGTCCATCTCGGCCTGCATGCGCTCCCAGATGGCGTAGCCGATCGGCCGGATCACCATCGTGCCGCGCACCGGGCCGTTGTCGGCCAGCTGCGCCTTGGCAGATCACGTCCTGGTACCAGCGGGGGAAGTCCTCCGCACGGGGAGTGAGCACACGGCCATGAGGCGTCAAATCCTAAACTTTGCTGATGACTCGGGTCCGCGGTGGTCCGGATCGTTGCTCCCGCCAGACACCGCTCGTCGCTGCGCTCCTCGCTGCCACGTCCGCGTACCCAAGCCCGCGTCGCCACAACTTCGGGGAAACAGTGCCCTCCGCCACCCCGTGCTCTGCGGCCACCGTCGATGCCGCGCAAATTGGGATGATATGTCAACCGGTCACGTACCATGGTGAGGTGAGCAACGCACCCTGGCTGGATGATCGGGAACAGCGCGCCTGGCGCGGATTCCTGCGGATGCAGTCGGAGGTGCGTGCCCGGATCGCTCGCGAGCTGACCCGGGCGACCGGGCTGTCGGCCTCCGACTACGAAGTCCTCGTGCTGCTGTCCGAGTCGGCCGAAGCCCGCCTGCGCGCATACGAGATCGGCGCGACGTCGGGCTGGGAGAAGAGCCGCCTTTCGCACCACCTCACTCGCATGGAGCAGCGCGGACTGGTGCAGCGGCAGACGTGTTCGGCCGATCCGCGCTATGCCGACATCGTGCTCACCGACGCCGGGCGCGCCGCGATCGTGGAGGCGGCGCCGATGCACGTGAGCCACGTGCGGACGTTCTTCTTCGACGCGCTGAGCAGCGAGCAGATCGACGCGCTGATCGACCTGTCCGACACGGTCGTGGACCGCCTCGAGAAGATGGACAGCGACGAGGGCTAACGCGCCGCGGCGGCCACGATCGCCGCGCCGATGATGCCGGCGTTGTTCTGCAGCGTGGCGGGCACGATCGGCGTCGAGATGTGCACGTGCGGCAGGTAGTTCTCGGCCTTCTTGCTGACCCCGCCGCCGATCACGAAGAGATCGGGCCGCAGCAGCAACTCGAGGTACTCAAGGTAGTCCTGGACCCGCTTCGCCCACGCGGACCAGCTGAGATCGTCGTCCTGGCGGGCCCGATCGGACGCACGGTCCTCGGCATCTTTGCCGCCCATCTCCAGGTGGCCAAGCTCGGTGTTGGGCACGAGCCGGCCGTCAAGGAAGAGCGCGCTGCCGATGCCCGTACCGAACGTGAGCATCAGCACTGTCCCCGCCCGGCCCTTGCCGACCCCGTAGGTCACCTCGGCGATGCCGGCCGCGTCGGCGTCGTTGAGTACCACGACCGGCCGGCCGAACTCGGCGGCGAACAGTTCCGCGGCCGGCGCGTCGATCCACGACTTGTGCATGTTGGCCGCGGTCCGCACCACGCCACCCACCACGACGCCGGGGAAGGTGACGCCGATGTGCGTGGCGTCCTCGAAGTTGCGGACCACCTCGCCCGCCGCCTTGACCACGCTCTCCACGTCGGCCGGCTGCGGGGTGGGCAGCCGCACCCGCTCCGCGGCGAAATCACCGATCGCGAGGTCGACCGGGGCGCCCTTGATGCCCGAGCCGCCGATGTCCACGCCAAGAATCGTGTCTGCCACGGCTCCATCCTCGCGCGCCGCCTCACCGGCGTGCACACCGGGTGACAAGGTCAACGACGACCCGCCCCGTGAGCACGACGCGCCGCGGCGCCAGCAGCACGCGCAGGTCGGTGCGCGGGTCGTAGTCGTAGACGACGAGGTCGGCCAGGCCACCCTCGACCAGACCGGGGAAGCCGAGCCACTGCTCGCGCGCCCCACGAGCCGGCGGCCAGCACGGCCTCGATCGGCATGCCGGCCTTCTCGTGCAGCAGCAGCATCTCCGCGCGCGGCCATACCGTGGCTGATGCCGCCGCCCGCGTCCGAGCCGACGTAGATCGGCACGCCGGCCTCGACGGCGGCGCGCGACCACGGCCGGGAAACCGTCCTGCAGGTGCCGCATGTGGGCCGGCGTACCCCGGGAACCTGTCTTCGGCCTCGGCCGCGATGACCTCGAACGTCTCGATGTTGATCATCGTCGGCACGAGCGCGGTGCCCCGTCGCGCCATCTCGTCGATGACGTCGGTCGACAGGCCGGTGCCGTGCTCGACCAGTCGATCCCGGCCGCGCACCAGCGTCGCGACCGACTCCTCGGCGAAGCTGTGCGCGGTCATCCGTACGCCGGCCTCGTGCGCGGCCTGCACCGCGGCCGTCAGTGTGTCGCGGTCCCAGGCCAGCGCCAGGTCGCCGACGCTCGCGGTCGATCCAGTCGCCGACCAGCTTGACCCAGCCGTTGCCGGCCTTGGCCTGCGCGGCCACGGCGCCGGCGACGTCGGGCGCGGTGACCTCGACGCCGACGCCGCGCAGATATCGCGCGGACGGGCGCGACATGCTGGCCGGCGCGGGCCAGTCGCGGCACGTCGGGGTCGTCGTCGAGTTCGCGGATACGGGTACGGCGAACCGGCGTCCCGGATCGCGAGCACGCCGGCCTCCCGGTCCATCGAGGCAAGGGCGCGGGCCTCGTCGAGGCCGGTGATCGGCGTCGACCGCCGGCGGCGATGCCGATGTGGCAGTGCGCGTCGACCAGGCCGGGCAGGATGAAGCCGCCGTCGCGCGACGGTCTGCGCGTCGGGCACCGGCGTCGATCGTGACCCGGTCCCCGACCAGCCACAGATCGCGCACCTCGTCGTCGGGCAGGACCACACCGCGTACGTGCAACGCCATGCCACACCCTCGCACGCCACGTGCGTGCGCACGGGCCGGCGCAACCGGGCCGGACGGCTACCGGGCAGCTCGGAGCTACTTGCCGTCCTTCTTCGGGAACTTGGAGAAGTCGAGCTTCGGCGCCTTGAACCCGCCGTCGAGGCCGGACGGGTCGAGGCCCGGCGGCAGCTGCGGCACGCCGCCCGGGAATCCACCGGGCAGGCCGGCCGGCATGCCGCCGCTGCGCGGGCCGCTGCTGCCGCTCTTCGTGCCCTTGCGCTTGTTCTTCGGCGACTTCGTCGCCTTGCGGCGCGCCGGGCATGCCCATCATGCCGCCCATCTGCTTCATCATCTTCTGCGCGTCGGCGAAGCGGTTGAGCAGCTGGTTGACGTCCATGACGGTGACGCCGGAGCCGCGCGCGATGCGGGCCCGCCGGGAACCGTTGATGATCTTCGGGTTCGTCACGCTCGCTCGGGGTCATCGAGCGGATGATCGCGGTGATCCGGTCGAAGTGGCTGTCGTCGAGCTCGGCCAGCTGGTCCTTCATCTGGCCCATGCCGGGCATCATGCCGAGCAGGTTGGCGATCGGGCCCATCCGGCGGATCGCGACTGAGCTGCTCGAGGAAGTCCTCCAGCGTGAAGTCGTCGCCGCCCATGCAGCTTGGCGGCCATCTTCTCCTTCTGGTCCTCGTCGAACGCGGCCTCGGCCTGCTCGATCAGGGTCAGCACGTCGCCCATGCCGAGGATGCGGCTCGGCCATCCGGTCGGGGTGGAAGACGTCGAAGTCCTCCAGCTTCTCGCCGGTGGACGCGAAGAGGATCGGCTCGCCGGTCACGTGCCGGACCGACAGCGCCGCACCACCGCGGGCGTCACCGTCCAGCTTGGACAGCACGACGCCGGTGATGCCGACGCCGTCGCGGAACGCCTCGGCCGTGGCGACCGCGTCCTGGCCGACCATCGCGTCGATGACGAAGATGATCTCGTCGGGCTGCGACCGCGTCGCGGATGTTCGGCGGCCTGCGCCATCATGTCGGCGTCGATGCCGAGACGGCCGGCGGTGTCGACGATGACGATGTCGCGCATCTGCCGCTTGCGCGTGGTCGATCGAGTCCCGCGCCACGCGACCGGGTCGCCGGGGGGGCACGCCGTTGCCCGGCTCGGGCGCGTAGACCTCGACGCCGGCCCGGTCGCCGAGCACCTGCAGCTGCGTGACCGCGTTCGGGCGCTGCAGGTCGGCCGCGACCAGCAGCGGCTGGTGGCCCTGGCCCTTGAGCCACTGGGCGAGCTTGCCGGCCAGGGTCGTCTTACCGGAGCCCTGCAGACCGGCGAGCATGATCACGGTCGGCGGCTGCTTGGCGAAGCGCAGCCGCCGCGTCTCACCGCCGAGGACGCGACGAGCTCCTCGTGCACGATCTTGATGACCTGCTGCGCCGGGTTGAGCGCCTGCGACACCTCGGCGCCGCGCGCACGCTCCTTGAGCGCGGCGATGAACGCCTTGACCACCGGCAGGGCGACGTCGGCCTCGAGCAGCGCCAGCCGGATCTCGCGCGCGGTCGCGTCGATGTCGGCGTCGGTCAGCCGGCCCTTGCCCCGCAGCTTCGTGAAGATTCCGGAGAGCCGGTCGCTCAGCGTGTCAAACACGACAGTTCGTCCTCGATATCTGATTTGTCGCAGCAGTGTTCCCAGCGTGGGCGGCGTACGCCCTTGCTGAAGGGTATCCCGGGGCACCTGAGCTTGCCGCAATCGAGGCTGAACGGACCCTCCCCGGCGTGCGTGTGCTGGGTAAAGTGTTGGCGATTCACATTGGGGGGCGGGGAGTTCAGCGTGCAGCCAACGGGTGGGCAGAACAACCGAAACTCGCCGGGACAGCAGCAGCCACCACCGGCGGTCGATCCTTGGAGCCAGCAGAGCGGCGAGGAGCCGGTCTCCGCTGAGAGCTACCCGCAGTATTCGGTGCCCTCGGCCGATCCGGCGACGAGCCTCCAGCACTACGCTCCGCCACCACAAGACTACGCAGAGCCGGTCAGCCCGGGCTACAGCAACCCCGACTACGCCACGTCGGCACCGCCCGACTACGGCAATGCGGCGCCGCCCAACTACGCCACATCGGCGCCGCCCGACTACGGCTTTCCGCAGCCCGGCTACGTGTCGCCGCCGCCCGGCTATCCGCAGCAACAGCCGCCGCCCCCACCACCGGCGGTCTACCGGCAGCCGCCGTTCCCGCCGGCCTACGCGCCGCCACCGGCATACGGCCCACCGCCACCGCCTCCGGTCAAGAAGTCCAACACCGGCCTCATCCTCGGCCTGGTCGGCGGCGGCCTGGTGCTCGTTCTCGTGATCTGCGCGGGCGTCGCCTTCGCCGCCGGGCTCTTCAGCGACGACTCGAAGAAGGCCGGCCAGACGTCCTCCAGCGGGCCGACCGGCGGCCCGAGCGCGGTCGACTCCCCGGACAACTCACCGAGCCCGTCGCCGGCCGCGACCGCGCGCGACCTCGCCACACTCGACGACAAGTCGACCGATGAGACGCCGTTCGAGCTCAACCAGTTCTTCCCGGTGGCCACCTTCACCGCCGGCGGTGGCGAGGCCTACACCCGTTCGGGCTACGGCTTCTACAACGCCTGCGACAACAGCGGCGGCGACAAGCTCAAAGCGCTGATGACCAAGAACGGCTGCGGCCAGATGGCCGTCGGGGTCTACCTCAACAAGGACAAGACGATCATGACCGGCGTCATGGTCATCCCCTTGCCCAACGCGACCAACGCCACCGCCGTCTACAACGGGATCAAGGCCGACGCCACGATCCCGCCGACGTTTTGGATCTGGTGCCCGCCGTCACCCGAGCCGGGCGCGGGTATCTGCACGTCGCCGGATCGCAACAACGCCTACCGCCAGTGGTTCTACGGCAACTACCACCGCTACATGATCGTCGCCATCGCGCTGCACACCGACGGCCGCGCCAGCAACGACGAGGTCAACCTCACCAAGACCGACCAGGACTGCCGCGCCCACGTCCTCGACGCGCTCCCGCAGATCCGCTAGACCCCGCGGACCACGGACGCCACTCGTCCGGCGAAGTAGTGGCCTCAGCCGCCCCCGGACACCACAACTTCGGGGAAGTAGTGCCCTCAGCCGGCCCTTGAGGCCATTACTTCGGGGAAGTTGTGGTCACGGCCGGGCCCGGAGGCGACTACTTCGGGTAGGTGGTCGGCGGGTCGGCTGCGATAAGCATGATCGCGAAGAGTTTCCGGTGGATGGCACCCGGTGAGTCTTCAGGATCATGCACTCGGGGGCGGCCGGCGCGGGCACGTGCCGCGAATCGCCAGGCGACTCCTTCGGGGAAGTTGTGGTCTCAGACGGGCCCGGAGGCCACTACTTGGGGGAAGTGGTGGTCTCGGTTAGGCGGGGGCGGTGGCGGCCAGCACGGCGGCCTCGACCTCGGCCCGGTCTTCCGGCGACCAGGCCCGACCAGGTAGAACGCGTCCACCACGTCGCCGCCGAGGGTGGAGATCCGAGCCGCCCGTACGTCGGCGCCGATCTCGTCCAGGGCGTGCGCGACCCGGTAGAGCAGCCCGGGCGAGTCGGCCGCGCGCAGCTCCAGAACGGCCGCGTCGGTGGCCGCCGCGGTGCCAGACGATCCGCGGCGGCCGGGCTCGCTCCGGCGGCGCTGCGAGCGCCCGGGCGCGCAGCCGCTCGGTGACCGGGAGCGTCGCCCAGACCGCCCGGCGCAGGTCAGCGGCGAGCGCCTCACCGTCGGCCTCGCCGCCGTAGCGGGGCTGCACGGCGACTCGCAGCTGGGCCCGTACCGTCGACCGTCGACGCGTCCGCGGCGACCACGTCGAGCCGGTGCAGCGCCAGGCAGCCGGCGACCGCGGCGAGCAGGCCCCGCCGGTCGGCGGCGGCCACCGAGACCCGGTCTCCCCGACCAGTGACGGCCGGCAGTGGTCCGGACGGGAACCGATGCGACGGGTGCGGGCGGCGGCGCGACGACGCCGGTGTCGAGCGCCGGTGTCAACGTGGCTGACCAGCTCGGCGATGAGCCGGCCCTTCCAGTCCGACCAGGCGGCCGGGCCGGTGGCGGCGGCGTCGGCGCGGGCCAGCGCGTGCAGCAGGTCCAGGGTCGAGGCGTCGCCGACCGCCTCGGCCACCGCGGCGATGGTCACCGGGTCGCTCAGGTCGCGCCGGGTGGCCACGTCCGGCAGCAGCAGGTGCAGCCGGACCAGCCTTCTCGACCACGGCGACGTCCGGCGGCGGCAGTCCGAGCCGGCTGGCGATCCCGGCGGCGATCGGCGCGCCGACGATGCTGTGGTCGCCGGGCAGCCCCTTGCCGACGTCGTGCAGGAAAGCGCGCGAGCACCAGCAGGTCGGGCCGGTCCACCTCGCGGGCGAGCCGGGCCGCCTCGTCCGCGGCCTGCGACCAGGTGCCGGTCGACGGTGAAGAGGTGCACCGGGTTGTGCTGCGGCAGGCTGCGCATCCGGGCCCACTCGGGCAGCCAGCCGACGACCAGGCCGTACCGGTCGCAGGCCTCCCAGACGGCACCAGTGCCGGGGCCGGCAGCCGAGCAGCGTGAGCAGCGCGTCGCGGCCGGCCGGCGGCCACGGCTGCGGCAGCGGCGGGCAGAACGCCGCGAGCCACTCGCAGGGTGGCGTCGCGCGATCGGCAGCTCGGCCCGGGCGGCCGCCGCGGCGACCCGCGGAGCGACAGGCTCGGGTCCGGGCGCGGGCTGACCGCGGCGCGGGCGAGCACCACCTCGCCGTCCTGCTCGACCACGTCGCGGGCCGAGCGGGCCGGCGGTCGCGGCCGGGCACCGGCCGCTCGACGCCAGCGGTCGACCGCCCGCCAGGCGTCGTCGCATGGCGTAGGCGATGGTGCGGGCGTCGACTCGGCGATCCGGCGCAGCAGCTCGTCGCCGTCGGCGAAGTCGAGCAGCCCGGCGACCGCCGTCACGCTCCTGGGCGAGCAGCCGGTCGACCCGCCGGCCCCGGACGACGTGCAGCGCGTCCCGGACGTCCAGCAGCCGCGGTGCGCCGCCTCGTACGGCCGGGCGGGTGGCGTCGGCGACGCCGGCGAGGCCGATGCCGCGCAGGATGGCGACGTCGCGCAGACCGCCGCGCGGCCTCCTTGACGTCGCCCTCCAGCAGGAAGGCGAGCTCGCCGTGCGCCTGCCCAGCGGGCCGAGGTGAGCTCCTGCAGCGCCGGCATCAGGCGACGGCGCGTCGCGCCGCCACTGGGTCGACCGCGGCGGCGTGCAGGTCGGCGGCCAGCGTCGCGTCGCCGGCCAGGTGCCGCGCGTCGAGCAGGCCGAGCGCCGACCTTCACGTCGTCGTGGGCGAGCGTCGAGCGCCTCGTCCAGGGTGCGCACCGAGTGGTCGAGGCCGAGCCGGCGTCCCAGATCGGGTACCAGATGCCGGGTGCCGAGCTCGTCGACGCCGGGCCGCCCGTCGTGCAGCAGGACCAGGTCGAGGTCGCTGTACGGGGCGCACTCGCGCCGGCCCAGCCCGCCCACCGCGACCAGGGCCACGCCGCTGCCGTCGCGTCGACGTTGGCCTGCCGTACACCTTGAAGAGCCAGCTGTCGAGCGCCGCGGCCCGCTCGGCGCGCGCGACGGCGCCCGCTCCCATGGACAGAGCGGGCGCCGCAGGTGTCGTCATAGAGCGATTAGAGCGCGTCGAGGCCGCGCTCGCCGGTGCGGACCCGGATCACCTCGTCGACGACGGTGACCCAGACCTTGCCGTCACCGATCTTGCCGGTGCGCGCCGCGGTGACGATGGCGTCGACGACCTTGTCGACGTCGATCTCGTCGGTCACGACCTCGACCCGGATCTTCGGCAGGAACTCCACCGTGTACTCGGCGCCCCGGTACACCTCGGTGTGGCCCTTCTGCCGGCCGTAGCCCTGTACCTCGCTCACGGTCAGCCCGGCCACGCCGAGCGCGTGCAGCGCCTCCTTCACCGCGTCGAGCTGGTACGGCTTGATGACCGCGGTCACCAGCTTCATGCTCAGTCCCTCCGTCAGTTCCCCGACGTTAACCGGCGACCTTTTCGCGACACCGGCGCTTCGGCCGGTGCGCGTCGGCCTGCTGTGCCGATGCCGGCCATGGCGAACGCGCCACCGCCGCCGCCCGACGGGAGCGAACTCGTAGCGCGCTCTCCGCGTGCTCGGCGATGTCGATGCCGTCGACCTCGGCCTCGACCGTAGCACGGAAGCCGATCGTCTTCTTGATGATCCAGCCGAGGAGCGAACGCGATGCCGAACGAGTAGACGGTCACCGAGGCACTGGCCAGCGCCTGGCGGCCGAGCTGGGTCAGCCCGCCGCCGTAGAACAGGCCGTGCCGCGCCGCTGACCGACGCGATGTTGGGCGTTGACCGCGATGCTGGCGAACAGGCCGATCCAGAGCGAGCCGATCCACCCGCCGACGAAGTGGACGCCGACCACGTCGAGCGAGTCGTCGAAGCCGAAGCCTGTACTTCAGGCTCGACCGCGAGCGCGCAGACCGCACCGGCGACGAGGCCGAGCAGGACCGCCGCCAGCGGGGCGATGAAGCCACAGGCCGGGGTGATCGCGACCAGGCCGGCGACCGCGCCGGACGAGGCGCCGACCATGGTCGGCTTGCCGTCGCGGATCCACTCGACGATGAGCCAGCCGAGGAGGGCGGCGGCCGTGGCGACCTGGGTGTTGACGAACGCGAGTCGCGGTGACGCCGTCCGCGGTGAGCTCCGAACCGGCGTTGAAGCCGAACCAGCCGAACCACAGCAGACCGGCGCCGAGCGCGACGAACGGCACGTTGTGCGGCTTGAAGTTCTCCCGCGGCCAGCCGACCCGCTTGCCGAGCACCAGCGCCAAGGCCGAGGGCCGCGGAACCGGCGTTGATGTGCACCGCGGTACCACCGGCGAAGTCCAGCGCGTGGAGCTTGGCGCCGATCCAGCCGCCGCCCCAGATCCAGTGCGCGACCGGGACGTAGACGAGGGTGAACCAGCCGAACGCGAAGAGCAGCCAGCCGCCGAACTTCGTGCGGTCGGAGATCGCGCCGCTGATCAGCGCGACCGTGATGATCGCGAACATCATCTGGAAGGCCAGGACCACGTACGTGGGGATGCCGGTGCCGTGCGCCGCGTGACGGTCACGCCCCAGATCTCGGCACGAAGGTCTTGTTGCCGAGGTACTGGGTGAAGCTGCCGATGACGTTGTTGAGGCCGGCGTTGTCGTTGGTGCCGAACGCGAGGCTGAAGCCGTAGATCAGCCACAGCACGGAGATGAGCCCGATACAGGAGAAGCTCATCATCATCATGTTGAGCACGCTCTTGGACCGGTTCAGGCCACCGTAGAACAGCGCCAAGCCCGGGGGTCATGAGCAGCACGAGCGCAGTACGACAGCGAGCAACCAGGCGGTATTGCCGGTGTCGATCTCAGGCACGCTGCCTCCTCTCGGTGAGGTATCCTCCCTCCGGCCAGGCGGCAGCATCGCCCGTCGCCGGTTGCGCGGAAGCTTCCGGCCCGCTGTTTCGCGCACGGTCGCTGCGCGGTTTCCGACACGTGACGTCTTGTTTCGTACGTGTGAAGAAGACATCGCGTCACAGTGCCGCCGAACGACCCTCGGCGCGGCCGGTGAACGACAGCCCAGCCGGACGCTCAGCGCAGCGCGTACTCCAGGGTGTGCCGCTCGTAGTCGATCAGCCGCAGGTCGCGCATCGGACGGCGCAGGTGGCCCTTGTGCACGATGCGCACGAACGCCGGGTCGCCGGCGGCCGCCATCCGCCGGATGCCCTCGACGTGGTCGACGATCCGCTTGCGGATGGTCGCGCACCAGCCGGTGCCGGTCCCGCGGGATCAGCCCGTACGCGTCGGCGAACAGCCGCAGCCGGCGCGGCCGGTTGGGCCGCTTCCAGCCCAGCGTGTACGAGTCCCGGTCGGAGAACAGCGGCACCCAGGTCCAGGCGGCGTACGCCACGTCGTAGATCCGGGCGCCGGGCGAGGCCAGGTCGAAGTCGATCAGCGCGAGGGTGCCGTCCGGCCGCCAGATCACGTTGTGCGGGGCGGCGTCGTGGTGGCAGATCACCTCGGTGTCCGGCGGCGGCGGCCCGAACGAGCGCCAGACCGCGTCCGGGCGGCGGGCGGAACCCGTACTGCGCGTCGTGGAACATCCGCAGCATCGTCGCGACGGTGACCAGCGCCTCGTCGGTCACCCAGTGCGGGGCGAGCGGGTATTCGCCGCACTCGCCGTCGAGGTAGGACAGCACCTCGCGGCCCGCTCGTCCATGCCCGAGCGCGCGCGGCGAGCCGGTGAACCCGACGTACTCCAGATGGCGCAGCAGGGCGTGCACGGCCGGCGTCCACGGCCCGGCGTTGCGCCGGACGGTGTCACCGAGCCGCGACGACCGTGCTGATGTTCCCGCCGTGCAGCGGGATCTCCTGCTGCGGCTCACTGCGTCGACCCACGGCCTTCCGCTGGCACGTCGTGACCGTCCGAGGCTACGCGTCGCGCGCCAAGGAGCGCGTCGACGAACTGCCGCCGGCTCGAACGGCGCCAGGTCGTCCGGGCCCTCGCCCAGCCCGACCAGCTTGACCGGGATGCCCAGTTTGCGCTGTACGGCGATGACGATGCCGCCCTTGGCGGTGCCGTCGAGCTTGGTCAGCACCACGCCGGTGACGTCCACCACCTCGGTGAACACGCGCGCCTGCTCCAGGCCGTTCTGGCCGGTGGTGGCGTCCAGGATCGAGCAGGGTCTCGTCGACCGGGCCGTGCTTCTCCACCACCCGCTTGACCTTGCCCAGCTCGTCCATCAGGCCGACCTTGTTCTGCAGCCGGCCGGCGGTGTCGATCAGCACGGTGTCCACCCCGGTCTCGATGCCCCGCTTGACCGCGTCGAACGCGACGCTCGCCGGGTCGCCGCCCTCGGGCCCGCGGACGACCTCGGCGCCGACCCGGCTCGCCCCAGGTGGCCAGCTGATCGGCGGCCGCGGCCCGGAACGTGTCGGCCGCGCCGAGCACCACGGTGTGCCCGTCGGCGATCAGCACCCGGGCGATCTTGCCGCAGGTGGTGGTCTTGCCGGAGCCGTTGACGCCGACGACCAGCAGGACCGCCGGGCGGCCGTCGTGCGGGCGTGGCGTCGCAGCGTGCGGTCCAGGCTCGGGTCGAGCGCGGCGACGAGCTCGTCGGCGAGCAGGCCGCGCAGGTCCGTCGGCCGGTGCGGGTGCCGAGCGACCCGGGCCCGCTCGCGCAGCCGGCTCGACGATCTCCCGGGTGGCCGTCGACACGCCGACGTCGGCGCCGATCAGGCTGTCCTCGATCTCCTCCCAGGCGTCGTCGTCGAGGTGGTCCCGGGAGAGCAGCGCGAGCAGGCCCCTTGCCGAGCACGTTCTGCGACCGGGACAGCCGGGCCCGCAGCCGGACCAGCCGGCCGGCGGTCGGCTCGGGAATCTCCAGTTCCGGTGGGGCCGAGACCTCGACCGGGGCGGGGGCCGGCACGACCGGTGACTCGACCGTCGGCGTATCGATCGTCGGCGTCCGCGGCCGGGCCGTCTTCGTCGGTGCCGTCGTGCGTCGGTGCCTTCGTCGAGGCTGGTGGCGTCGGGGGGGCCTGGCGACGGCGGCGCGGCACGACCAGTACGCCACGCCGGCCCCGATGATCGCAAGAAGCAGGACGATGGCGACGACGATGTATAACTCCATGACCGAAATCCTGTCAGACGCCTTGCCGAAGCGCTGCGAGGGTTTGAACAGGGCGGTCCGCTGAGGATGATCGGAAGCATGACCGAGCGCTCGCGCGAGGTCCGGAAGCACGTCAGGCCGGCTCTTCGGGAGCCTGCGACCGAGGAGGCGGCATGACCGCACCGGCAGAGCCGACCGACCAGCCTGGCGACCTGGTTCTCGGTCCGGTGCTGCGTCGCGTCGAGGGCGACCGCGCCACGGTCTGGGTGGAGACCGGCCACCCGGCGACGGTCGAGGTCAAGGCCGGGCCGAAGGCGCACGGCGCAGGCCGCGACCTTCGCGCGTGCACGGCCACCACTACGCGCTCGTCGTGGTGGAGGGGCTGCCGCCGGCGTCGACGACCCCGTATCGAGGTGCTGGTCGACGGCGGCGGTCGTCTGGCCGCTGCCCGCGGATCCCGTACCCGGCGCCCGTCGATCCGCACCCGCGCCGCCGAGGCGCAGCCGATCCGGCTGGTGTTCGGCTCGTGCCGGAAGGCCACGCCGTACAGCGCGGATCGCTTCCCGCCGGACGCGCTGGACGCCTACGCCGGCCGGCTGGCCGACCACCAGCGGCCAGCCGACGCCGGACCTGATCGTGCTGCTCGGCGACCAGGTGTACGCCGACGAGACGCCCGACAAGATCCGGCGGTTGGCTCAAGCGCCGGCGCGCGCACCGCCGCCGCGACGCACCGGCGACCCAGGTGGTCGACTTCGACGAGTACACGAAGCTCTACCTGGACTCGTGGACCGACCCGGAGATCCGCTGGCTGCTCTCCTCCGTGCCGAGCGTGATGATCTTCGACGACCACGAGATCATCGACGACTGGAACACGCTCCGCCTCCTGGCGCGCGTCGATCATGCCGGGCAGCGCTGGTGGCACGAGCGGATCGCAGGCCGGGCTCGCGCTCCTACTGGGTCTACCAGCACCTGGGCAACCTCGCGCCGAGACGAGCTGGCCGAGGACCCGGTCTACGCCGCGGTGGCCTCGACCGACGACGCCACCGAGGTCCTGGACGACTTCGGCACGCGGGCCGACAACGACCGCGGCTCCGTACCGCTGGAGTTTCGCCCTCGACATCGACCGGACCCGCATCGTGGTGCTCGACAACCGCGCCGGACCGGGAGCTCACCCCGGGCCACCGCTCGATGCTGCCGGAGTCCGAGTGGCAGTGGCTTTCCTCGACGGTACGACGGCGAGTACGACCACCTGGTCGTCGGCTCGTCGCTGCCGTGGCTGATGCCGCCGGCGATCCACCACCTCGAGGCGATCGAGCGAGCGGCTCGCCGACTCGCCCCGGCGGATCGTGGCCGGTCTGGCCGAGCGATCCGGCTGGCCCTCGACCTGGAGCACTGGGCGTCGTTCGGGCACTCGTTCGACGTCGCTGAGCGTCGCTGCTGGGCCAGATCGGCGCCGGGTCGGCGCCGCCGGCCACGATCAGCGTGCTCTCCGGCGACGTGCACCACTCGTACGCGGCGAAGGCGTTGTACGACCCCGACGTCGTCAGCCCGGTCCACCAGCTGACCTGCTTCGCCCGTGCACAACGAGGCACCGAAGGCGATCCGGCCGGCGATGCGCTTCGGCTGGAATCCCTCCGCGGCCCGCGGCCTGCGGGCCTTCGCCCGCACGATCGGGCTGCGCAGGCCGGTCGTACGCTGGCGCAAACTCATGGGGCCCTACTTCGGCAACGCCGTCGGCACTCTTGTCCACAATGGACGGCAGGCGCGCGTGACGATCGAAGGTACCGAGCCGGACAAGAAGCTCACGGTCGTCGGCCAGTTGCGCCTCGACCGGTCCTAGCGTCCGGCGCGGTGAGAACCGCGCGCATCCCGTCGATGAGCATGGCCAGGCCGTGCTCGAAGCTCTCCTCGCCGTTGGGGTCGCCACCCTCGCGCAGCGCCTCGGCCATCCGCGGGAACCGGCCGTCGCTGGCCAGCGCCTCGAGGGCCGCCTGATCCTGCTCGATGATCCAGCCCTCTTCGGCGTTGCGGTGCATCTCGGCCTGCTCCTCCGTGACGAAGCCGGTGACGTAGGTGCCGATCGCGATCATGCTGCGCAGCGCCTCGACCGGAGTGAAGCCGGCGTCGGCCAGCCGTTCCAGGGCCAACTCGACGGTCGGGAACGTCGCGTCGACCGGCCGGTTGCCGGAGGCCACCCGGGCGCCGTCGCGGTGCGCGAGCAGGCCGCGGCGGCGGGCCCGCGCGTACTCGACGATCGCGAGATCCCACTCGGTCGCGTCGATCTCGACCGCGCACTCCTCCGCGATCGCCTGCGCCATGTAGTCGAGCAGCTCGCGTTTGCTGGCGAAGTGCCAGTAGAGCGCGGGAGCCTGCACGCCCAGCTCGGCGGCGAGCTTGCGCAACGTCAGCCCGTCCAGCCCGACCTCGTCGAGCAGCTTCAGCGCGGTGTTCACCACGAGATCGCGTTCCAACGGCTGCCGCACGCTTGACAGCTTAACACTGTTCAGTCCATCCTTAACGTCGTAAAGGAGTTAACAACGTTAAGGGGGAAACGTGATGGAACTCGCCGTACAGGCGGTGGGCTTGCGCAAGCGCTTCGGCCGGCATGAGGCCCTGCGCGGCGTCGACCTCACCGTCGAGGCCGGGACCGTTTGCGGCCTGCTCGGGCCCAACGGCGCCGGGAAGACCACAGTCGTACGGGTGCTGAGCACCCTGCTGCGACCCGATGCCGGCTCGGCCCTGGTCGCCGGCCACGACGTCCTGCGCGAGCCGGACCAGGTGC
The DNA here is from genome assembly GCA_963816625.1 of uncultured Actinomycetota bacterium. Classification (GTDB taxonomy): domain Bacteria; phylum Actinomycetota; class Actinomycetes; order Mycobacteriales; family Micromonosporaceae; genus Dactylosporangium. The sequence goes on from CAWFLC010000003.1 coordinate 79,169, forward strand.
GCTACCGGATCGGCCTCGCCGGGCAGTACGCGGCGGTCGACGAACTGCTCACCGGCCGCGCCAACCTGGTCATGTTCGGCCGGCTCTACGGCCTGGCCCCGCGGCCGGCCAAGCACCGGGCCGACAACCTGCTCGAGCGGTTCGGCCTCACCGAGGCCGGCGACCGGAAGGTCAAGACGTACTCGGGTGGCCTGCGGCGCCGCCTGGACGTGGTCGCCAGCCTCATCGTGGCGCCGCCGGTGCTGTTCCTCGACGAGCCGACGACCGGCCTCGACCCGCGCAGCCGGATCGCCATGTGGAGCGCGATCGGCGAACTCGTTGCGGAGGGCACCACGGTGCTGCTGACCACGCAGTACCTGGACGAGGCCGACCGGCTCGCCGACCAGATCGTGGTGCTCGACCACGGCGAGGTGGTCGCGTCCGGGCCGCCGGCCAAGCTGAAGGTGTCGGTCGGCGGCGAACGCCTCGACGTGGTGGTGCGCGATGTGGACCGGTTCGCCGACGCCGCGATCGCGATGCGGGAGGCCATCGGCGCCCCGCCGGAGCTGACACTGGACGAGCGACGCCTCACCGCGCCGGTCGCGGACGGCACGAGCGCGCTGGTCGCGACCGTACGAGCCCTCGACGCCGCCGGGGTGACCGTCGAGGACATCGCGCTTCGGCACCCGACGCTCGACGAAGTCTTCTTGGCCCTGACATGAAGTTCCTCGTCGACAACTGGATCATGGCCAAGCGCCAGTACGCGCACATGCTCGCGCAGCCGGACGAGATCGCCGGCACCCTGCTGTTCCCGATCCTCATGGTGGTCCTGTTCGCGTACGTCTTCGGCAGCGCGATCAAGCTGCCCGGCAACGCCGACTACCGTGAGTTCCTCATGCCCGGCATCTTCATGCAGGTCACCGCGATGAGCGCGACCGTCGCCGCGGCCGAGGCGGCCGAGGACAAGGTCAAGGGCATCATCGACCGGTTCAAGTCGATGCCGATCACCCGCTCGTCCGTCCTGCTCGGCCGCTCGCTCGCCGACCTGACCCTGCGCATGTTCGGCCTGGCCGTGATGGTCCTGTGCGGCGTCGTCCTGGCCGGCTGGCGCATCCACAACGGCGTCGCGGACGCCGCGGCCGCCTTCGGCCTGCTCGCGCTCTTCGGCTTCGCGATGATGTGGATCGGCACCACGATCGGCCTGTCGGTCAGCAGCGCGAGCGTCGCCGACGCGGCCACCTTCGGCTGGCTGTTCCCGCTGACGTTCCTGGCCAACACGTTCGTGCCCACCCAGGGCATGCCGGGCTGGCTGCAACCGATCGCGGACTGGAACCCGATGAGCGCCACGGTCGCCGCGATCCGCGGCCTCTTCGGCAACCCGACGGCCACGAGCGGGCCGGTCGCGTGGCCGTTGCGGCATCCGATCGGCATGTCACTCGGCTGGTCGCTGCTCATCCTCGCGGTCTTCATCCCGCTCGCCGTCCGCCGGTACCGGGCCGCCAACTCCCGCTGAAGGCACCGTCTCGGGCGGGCCGTCCAGTCGCGCCCAGGTCCAGAGGGTCGCGACGGGCGCCCGCCCGGTGAGGTAGGCCACGGCCGGGTCGCGGATCGGCGCGAACCACATCTTGGCCAGCCGCTCGACCGCCTCGTCGTGGGGGACCCACGACGCCGGTGGCTTCAGGGCGTCGCGGGTCAACCCCTTCGACTTGTACGGGGAAGCCTCCAGCACTTCGAAGACGAGCGACTCGAACTGTTGGCCCCGCACCGCATAGCGGGTCACCCACAGCAGTCGTCCGGCGTGCACCCGCACCAGACCGGCCTCCTCGGCGACGCGCCGGCGCAGCGCCTCACCGACGGACTCGGGCGCGATGACGTTGCCGCCGGGCAGCGCCCAGATGAGCTCCCCCGGGTTGTCCTCGTCCGGCTCGCTCACCAGAAGAATGTCGGACCCTCGGCTTACGATCGCACCGACGGCGAGATGGCTGGAGAGATCGGTCACCCACTAACGATAGGAGGCCTGTCCCGTGACGCCACCCGACACCCGACGGATCGTGCCCGAGACCGGCGACGAGCGGATGCTGCTCGACGCGTTTCTCGACTTCCACCGCGAGACGCTGCGCTGGAAGTGCGCCGGGCTGAGCGACGAGCAGTTGCGCAGCCGGTCGGTCGAACCGTCGTCGATGTCACTCCTCGGCATCGTGCGGCACCTGGCCGAGGTCGAGCTCAGCTGGTTCGTGCGCCGGTTCGCCGGGCAGGACGTGCCGTTCCTCTACTGCTCGGACGACAACCCGGACGGCGAGTTCGACGACGTCGACGCGGCCGACGCGGCCACGACCTGGGCAACCTATGACGATGTGATCGTTCGGGCAAAGGATGCGGTCGCCGGCGCTTCCCTGGACACCGAGTTCGTCCGGCCCAGCGACCAGAAGTCCTACTCGCTGCGCTGGCTATACCTGCACATGATCGAGGAATACGCCCGGCACAACGGCCACGCCGACCTGCTGCGGGAACGCATCGACGGCGCCGTCGGCGAATAGTGTGTGTCATCAATACGAGTAGCGTGGTTGGGGAGGTTAAGAAGGGAATCCCACGCTATGACAAGCCCGACCATCTACGACATTCGCCTGGTCGATCTGCGCGGCAAACCGCTGGAGCTCGACCAGTTCCGCGACAAGGCGCTTCTCGTCGTCAACGTCGCGTCCAAGTGCGGCATGACCCCGCAATACGAGGCGCTCGAGCAACTGCAGAAGCAGTACGCCGACCGGGGGTTCAGCGTGCTCGGCGTGCCGTGCAACCAGTTCGGCGGGCAGGAGCCGGGCACCCCCGACGAGATCGTCGAGTTCTGCAGCGCCACCTACGGCGTCACCTTCCCGATGACGGAGAAGGTGGAGGTCAACGGCGCCGGCCGGCATCCGCTCTACGACCAGCTGGTCGAGACGCCCGACTCCGAGGGCTACACCGGGGACATCCGGTGGAACTTCGAGAAGTTCCTCGTCGGCCCGGACGGCGTGGTGCAGAAGCGGTTCAGCCCGGTGGTCAAGCCCGACTCGCCCGAGGTCGTCTCGGCCATCGAAGCCGCCCTCCCCAGCTGAGCAGCCCATCTGCCCCGAATCACCAAGACGGTGGTAGATGTGGCCCGAATCACCAAGACGCTGGTCGATGCGCCCCGAATTACCCAGACGGTGGTCGATCTGCCGACATTTCGCCGAGCGTGTCATGTCGGCGCATCGACCACCGTCACGGGTCCGGCAACGACGGTGGCCTATCCGCCGGCAGCGCCCCGGCGTCCGAACGACTCCACCACCCGGCCGGCTGGCTGGCGTTCATGTCCGGCGTGACGATGCCCCTGGAAACATCATGATGTCCTGACCGGCATCAACGTGTCGGAACACCTGTCCCCTCGCCCGGCGCCACGATGTGGGACGCCGGCCGCATCCTTTCTGCGATATCTACAAGGCCAGGGCGGCGCGGACGTAGCTCAGATCGTCCGGGGGATCGTAGCGATACGCGGACAACCCGGCCGCTCGCGCGCCGCGGACGTTGCGATCGTTGTCGTCGACGAAGAGACAATGCCGCGGCACCACCCGTACGGCCAGGCAGGCGGCCAGGAAGAACTCCCGGGCCGGCTTGTGCACGCCGATCTCCCAGGAGTTGACCACCGCGTCGAACTCGTCGGCGATGCCGAACCTCTCGAGGTCGCCGGCCAGGTCGTCGGTCGCGTTGGTGGCCAGCGCGACCGGGAGCCCGGCGGCGCGCACCTCCCGGACGAAGGCGAGGACCTCGGGCACGATCTCCCCGCGGTAGCGGTTCACCTCGAGGACCAGCGAGCGCGCACGTTCCTCGCCGCCGACCCGGTCGGCCAGCGACAGTGCGACGCCGTCGAGCCACTCCGCGTGCGTGCGCTGCCCGGTCACCGCCGGCAGATACCGCGGCCACTCCATCATCGTGCCGAAGACGGTGCCGCCCGGTAGCCCGAAGCGCTCCTCGACGGCCGCGTCGACGGCCGGGTCGTGGCGGCGGAGCACCCCGTCGAAGTCCAGCAGGAGGGCTTCAGCGCGCGGCCGTGGCGAAGTCACCGGCCAAACCTACAAGGCCACTACTTCCCCGAAGTTGTGCCCTCGACCGCCCCCGATAGCCACTACTTCCCCGGAATAGTGGCCTGGCGTCAGGCGGCCGCGTCGTCGGTCCGCAAGCGCTGGCTGATCACCTCGGTCACGCCGGCGCGCATGGTGACGCCGTACAGCGCGTCGGCGACCTCCATCGTGCGCTTCTGGTGCGTGATGATGATCAGCTGGCTCTTCTCGCGCAGTTGCCCCAAGAGCGTGATCAGCCGGCCGAGGTTGACGTCGTCGAGGGCGGCCTCGACCTCGTCCATGATGTAGAACGGGCTGGGCCGGGCCCGGAAGATCGCGCACAGCAGCGCCACCGCGGTCAGCGACCGCTCGCCACCGGACAGCAGCGACAGCCGCTTGATCTTCTTGCCCGGCGGGCGCGCCTCGACCTCGATGCCGGTGGTGAGCATGTCCTCGGGGTCGGTGAGCACCAGCCGGCCCTCGCCGCCCGGGAAGAGCACCGCGAACACCTGCTCGAACTCGCGCGCCGTGTCGTGGTATGCCTCGGTGAACACCTCAAGGATGCGATCGTCGACGTCCTTGACGACGGTGAGCAGGTCGCGGCGGGTCGCCTTGAGGTCTTCGAGCTGGTCGGAGAGGAACTTGAAACGCTCCTCCATCGCCGCGAACTCCTCCAGCGCGAGCGGGTTGACCTTGCCGAGCAGGTTGAGCTCGCGCTCGGCCTTGGCGGCCCGCTTCTCCTGCATCGGCCGGTCGTAGGCGATCGGCTGGGGCTCGGGCTTGCCCTCGGCCGCAGCCGCCGCGAGCTCCGGTGCGGTCGGCGGGACGAGCTGGTCGGGGCCGTACTCGCCGATCAGCGTGTCGACGTCGAGCCCGAACTCCTCGGCCGCGCGCGCCTCGAGCTGCTCGATGCGCAGTCGCTGCTCGGCCCGCGCCACCTCGTCGCGGTGCACCTCGTTGGTGAGCCGATCCAGCTCGGCGGCGAGGTGCTTGGCTCTTGCCTCGTACGGCGGAAAGGTCTGCTTCACGCCCGGACCGCGCCTCGGCGATGGCGTCGCGGGTCTCGGCGGCCTCGGCCACCGAGCCGGCGAGGCGGGCCAGCGAGTATTCGGCGCCGGTGACGACGGCCTTGGCGATGTCGGCGCCACGGGCCCGGGCGGCCTTCCGCGCGGCGGCCCGCTCCCGGGCGGCCCGCTCGGCCTGGGCCTGGCGGGCGAGCGCGTCGGCTCGACCGGCGAGGGCGCCGACCCGCTCCTCGGCGGTTCGGACGGCCAGCCGGACCTCCATCTCGTGCTGGCGGGCGACCGGCACCTCGCCGGCGAGGTCGTCACGCTCCATAGTGGACGGATCCTCGTCGACCGGCGTCTCCTCGGCCAGCCGCAGGCGCTCCTCGAGCTCGGCCAGGCTGAGCAGGCCCTCCTCGCGGACGCTCTCGGCCTTGGCCTTCGCGGCGGCGTGCCGCTCGACCTCCGCGCTCGCGGATTTGGCCGCCGCACCGAACTCGGCGAGGCGGCGCGCGGCGGCGTTGCGCTGGCTGTCGGCGTCCTTCTTGGCCGCGGTGGTGTTGGCCACGCGCTGTTTGGCCGAGTTGGCCGCGTTGCGGGCGTGCCCGAGCAGCTCACGGGAGCTGGTGACGCGGTGCTCGGCGTCGGTGCGCTGCTGGCGGGCCTCCTCGACGGCGGCCTGCACCTCGATGTAGCTGGGCTGCTTGCCCGAGCCGCCGGCCGCCGCGTAGGCGCCGAGCACGTCACCCTCGGGCGTGACCGCGCGCAGGTTGGGCGCGTAGGAGACGATCAGTTGCGCGGTCGGCAGATCCGGCGCGAAGACGACGTCGGCGAGCGCCCGCTCCAGGGCCGGTCGCAGCTCCTGCGGTGCGCGGACCAGGTCGAGCGCCCAGGCCGCGCCGGGCGGCAGCGGGACCCGCTCGACCGGGCGCGCGTCGAGCATGCGGCGGCGGAGGCGATGAGCAGCGCCGCCCGGCCGGCGTCGTCGCTCTTGAGCAGTTCGATCGACGCGACGGCGTCGTCCACATTGGACACGGCCACCGCGTCGGCGAGCGCGCCGAGCGCGGCCGCCAGCGCGGCCTCGTGACCGGCGTCGACGGAGAGCAGCGCCGCGACGCTGCCGAGCAGGCCGGGGATGTGGTCGGCGCGGGCGAGCAGGGTGCCGGCACCGTCCTTGCGGCGCAGGCCCATCGCGAGCGCCTCCTCGCGGGCCTTCCACTGGGCCGCGTCCTTCTCGGCGGCCCGCTCGGCGTCGCTGTGTCGCTTCACCTCGGCGTTGGCGGCCTCCTGCGACGGCCACCGCCTCCTGGTGCTGGATCTCGAGGTCGGCGTTGTCCCGGTCGGCGACGGTGGCTCCGGCGGCGGCCGCGTCGTATTCGGCCTTGGTCGTGTCGGCGCGCGCCTGCGGCGTCGGCGAGGGCGGCGGTCAAGCCGGGCGATCTCCTCGGCGGCGGCCGACGTGCGGCTGCGGGCCGACTCGACCTGGCCGGTCAGCTTGGCCAGGCCCTCACGCCGGTCGGCGATCGCCTTGTGCGCGGCGACGATGGCCTTCTCGGCGAACGGCGAGGCGCCGCTCCAGGTCCTGCCGGCGCTCGACGGCGTCGGCCAGGCGTTCCTGGCTCGGCCTCGAGGGCCGCGCGCAGCTCTTCCTCCTGCTCGCGGACCTTCTCCGCCTCGGCGGCGAGCTGGTCGGGGTCGCGCCCGGGCCGCTCGTCGACGGGTGGGGCGGACAGGTTGCGGAGCCGCTCGCCGGCGAGCTGGTGCAGCGAGCGGAAGCGCTCCTGCAGAGCCGACAGCTGGTACCAGGTGTCCTGCGGCCTGGGCGAGCACCGGCGCGTCGGCGGCGTGCGCGGCCTCGAGCGTCGCCGAGGCGGTCGTTGACCTCTTCGACGTCGGCCTCGACCTGCTCGCGCCGGTCCCGCAGGGCGGTCTCGTCGGCGATCTCCTTGTCGAGGGTCGTCGCGCAGGTGGCGAGGTCGTCGGCGAGCAGGCGCAGCCGGGCGTCGCGCAGGTCGGCCTGGATGCCGGCGGCGCGCCGGGCCACCTCGGCCTGGCGGCCGAGCGGCTTGAGCTGGCGGCGCAGCTCGGCGGTCAGGTCGGTGAGCCGGTTGAGGTTGGTCTGCATCGCGTCGAGCTTGCGCAGCGCCTTTTCCTTGCGCTTGCGGTGCTTGAGGACGCCCGCGGCCTCCTCGATGAACGCGCGCCGGTCCTCCGGCTTGGCGTGCAGGACGGCGTCGAGCTGGCCCTGGCCGACGATCACGTGCATCTCCCGGCCGATGCCGGAGTCGGAGAGCAGTTCCTGGATGTCGAGCAGGCGGCAGTGGTTGCCGTTGATCTCGTATTCGCTCTCGCCGGAGCGGAACATCCGGCGGGTGATCGACACCTCGGTGTAGTCGATCGGCAGGGCACCGTCGCTGTTGTCGATCGTCAGGGTGACCTCGGCGCGTCCCAGCGGGGCCCGGCCGGACGTACCGGCGAAGATGACGTCTTCCATCTTGCCGCCGCGCAGCGCCTTGGCGCCCTGCTCGCCGAGCACCCAGGAGATCGCGTCGACCACGTTGGACTTGCCCGAACCGTTCGGACCGACCACGCAGGTGATCCCCGGTTCGAGCTTCAACGTCGTGGCGGATGCGAAGGACTTGAAGCCCTTGACCGTCAGGCTCTTGAGGTGCACAGATCTCCACGGGTCGGACCGGCTCTTACCGGGCAGGGTACCGCCGGGAGGTTACCCACTCTGGCAGCGCGACACACCATAACCCGCGTGTCGTGGCACAAAAGTGATAAAAGCCCCACTCGGCAACTTGCACCCTGCAAGTCCAGGCCCGAACATGGCTGCGCGCCGACGACCCCGAGAGGTATCGGCGCGCTCGTTCTTCTTAGTGCGATGGATTAACGCAACCTGCGTCGACAACCGCCGACGCAGGGGTTAAATATGTCAGGCCATTGCCGGCTCGATGAGGCGGACCAGTTGGTCCGTCTCCGCGGCAGCGGCCGCGAGCCGATCATTCTCGGCGCGCAGCCGAGTGACCTCGAATTCGAGTGCCCGAACGCGGGCACGCAGTTGGGTAACCTCGTCGACAAGGCGCCGGTCGGGCGCGCTGCCTACGTGGCCGAAGAGGGCCTTGGCCATATCGTCTCCTTGTTCAGCGCGCCGGATTAGCCGGTCAACGCGCGCCCTGGTTTCGCGGCCTATGCACATGGGCATAATTGGGCGCGACTGGCGACTTTTCTATACTCCGTCCCAGGGCCGACTTAGTCAAGCCGCGCAGCCTCCACCGGCGTGCCCACGCTCGCGGCACCCCGGTTCATGATCAGCTACCGAGCTCGGCGCGGAATGATTTATTCCCTTGCCGCACATGCGGGTTGCCGTGTCGTTCGCTCGGCCAGTAGCGTCGGGCCCGTCCCCTCACTCACCGGGAGCCTCACGCGTGACCCCCCGTCAGTGGCCTAACTCACCCGATGTCGAGCCCAACGTCGAGCACAACGGCGGGCCCGGCTTCGAGCCCGACGCCCAGCTTGGGCCCCCAACCGCCTTCCTACCAGCCGTGGAGCCACCGGGGCCGGAGCCGGTGGAACCGCCCAACAACCGCCCCTCCCCCGTCGTCCTGGCCGCCATCGCCGCCGGCGCACTCGCGGTGTTCGGGATCTTCGCGCTGCTCCTGCCGTCCCTCATCGGCGGGAGCTCCCCCAGCGGCGGCGCCTCCACAGTCCAGAACGCCGCACCACCGCCGCCGGTAACGCAGGCACCGACCGAAGCGCCGCCGAGCGCCGCGGTCGCCACGCCGAGCGCGACGGCGCCCCCGAGCACCGCGACCACCACCGCGGCCGCGGTCGCCGGGAACGCCCGCTTCGAGCAGCAGGTGCTGGGGCTGGTCAACGCCGAGCGCCGGCGCGGCCACTGCCAGCCCATGCGGATGGACGACAAGCTGCGTGCGGCCGCCCGGGCGCACAGCGCCGACATGGCGACCAACAACTTCGTCGACCACACCGGAAGCGACGGCAGTTCGCCCGCCGACCGCATGCGCAAGGCCGGCTATCCGCAGGCATTGAGCGAAAACCTCGCCCGTGGCCCGGGAAGTCCGCAGGCCGTCGTGCGGGCGTGGATGCACGACCGGTCCGACCGGGCCAACATCCTCGACTGCGACGCGCGGGCGATGGGCGTCGGCGTGTCCTTCCGGGGCCGGACTCCCTTCTGGACCCAGGACTTCGGCCGAGCCTGAAGACCGAGCCCTCGGCCGCGGGCCGCGAGCGTCCTGCGTCCTACCGGCCGGGACCGGCTGAGGTCAGGCGCGGCCGCGGCTGGCAGCGCGGGCACGAGTACGACGAGCGGTTCATGAACGCCTCGCGGCGGATCGGGGTACCGCAGCGGTGGCACGGCTCGCCCTCCCGCCCGTAGACGTTGAGCGATCGGTCGAAGTAGCCGCTCTCCCCGTTGACGTTCACGTACAGCGCGTCGAAGCTCGTCCCGCCCGGCCCGATCGCCTCGCCCAGCACGTCCCGGACGTGCGCCGAGCAGCCGCCGGCGCGGCCGGCCGGGTCAGCGGTCGGTCGGCCGGGCGCCGTGCAGCTTGGCCCGCCACAGCGCCTCGTCCGCGTAGATGTTGCCGACCCCGGAGATCAGCGTCTGGTCCAGCAGGGCCCGCTTCACCTCGGTGTGCTTGCGCGCGCAGCGCGGCCACGAAGTCCGCGTCGGACGAAGGAGCGGATCGATCGGGTCGCGGGCGATGTGCGCGATCTCGGCGGGCAGCTCCGCGCCGCCGCGCGAGACCGCCAGCCCGCCGAACGTGCGCTGGTCGACGAAGCGCAGCTCCGGGCCGCCGTCGGCAAACGTGAAGCCGGACCCGCAGGTGCAGTCTCGTCCGGCGCGTCGGCCGGCTGCATCAGCAGCTGCCCGGACATGCCGAGGTGCGCCGATCGATCGCGTCGCCGTAGTCGAGCGGCAGCCACAGGTACTTGCCGCGCCGTGCACACGTCGACCGATCGTGCGGCCGGCGAGCACGTCGGCGAAGTGCTCGGCGCCGGGCAGCGTGCCGGCGGATCGCCCGCGGGTGCAGCACCTCGACGGTCGCGATGCGTCCGGCCGGCGACCCACTTGGCCAGGCCCGGCGGACGGTCTCCACCTCGGGCAGTTCAGGCATGGACGACTCCCTCAGATCGTGAAGGGCCACACGGTGACCAGGTAGGCGCCGTACCAGAGCCCGAACGCCGCATAGCCGAGCAGCGACAGTACCGCACGCCGGGTGCGTTCGCCCGGCCGCAGCGCGACGGCCGGCCGGCACCAGGATCAACAGCACCGGCACGAGCAGCCGCGGCTTGGAGTGGTAGTAGCCGGCCTGTCCGTAGCACGAGCACCAGGGCGATCAGCCCGTAGACCGGCCAGCGGCGGCCAGACCCGCCGGTCAGTCGCGACAGCGCGGCGCGACCACGCCGACCAGCAGGATCAGCGCGACGCTCACCTGGATCCAGCCGTCGCCGGTGCGTGAGCGGTCGACCACGAGGAACGCCAGGTTGACGAGCCCGAAGTCGAAGGTGCGTGCCCCAGCCGGCCGTCTGGATGTCGAACCAGGCGCCCGGGTCGCCGACCCGTGCGCCGACCCAGAACAGGTACGCGGGCACGCCGGCCAGCGCGACGACGGCCGCGACGATCGGCCGCCAGCCTGGGCACACGGCCGTCGCGGACGGCGAGCACGGCGGCCACCGCGAGCGCCGACGGCCGCCGCGGCCCCGGTCGGCCGGCTCAGCGCGGCGGCCAGCCCGAGCAGCGCCGGCGACCAGCCAGACGTCGCCGGTGCGCGGCCAGCAGCATGCCGGCGACCAGCGCCGTGAACAGCGCCTCCGAGTACGCCATCGACAGCACGACCGACATCGGCTGCGGTGCAGAAGAGCGCCACCAGCGCGTAGCCCGACGCCGTTCGCCGTACAGCGCGGCTGCCGAGCAGGTGCAGACCAGCACCGCCGCGGCCGCTCCGGCCAGCCAGGACACGGTCGATCGCCGGCGGTCTCGCAGCCCGATGCCGGTCGCGAAGTGCACGCCGCGGATCAGCATCGGGTAGCAGCGGGAAGAACGCCAGCCCGTTGCCGACCAGCGTGCCGGTCTCGTCGTACGTGTAGCCGTGCGGGTAGCCCTCCACGGCGACCCGGACGAACCAGCCGCCGTCCCAGACCAGCAGCCGGCCCCTGACCCCGTCCTGTCCGCCGGCCGGCAGCAGCCAGGCGACCAGCGCCAACTGCACGATCCGGGTCAGCGCGTAGATCAGCAGCGGGCACGCCGCGACACCCCGAGCAGTCGCCAGCCCGAAAGTCGAACCGGCGGACGTTCCGGCTCGGCCACGCTCGCTCACTCTGTCGGCGGCACTCGGGTCAGTCCGGCTCCTCCGCCGGCCTGCCGCGCCGGCGGACAGTGTCCCGCCAGGCCGCCGCGGCGGCCCGCTGCTCGGCCTCCTTCTTGCTGCGCCCCTCGGCGCCGCCGTAGCCGCTCGCCGGCCACGATCACCCAGGCGGTGAACGTCTTGGCGTGGTCCGGCCCGGCCTCGTCGATGCGGTACTCCGGGCACGCCCAGGCCCAGCGCCGGCGGTCAGCTCCTGCAGGCTGGTCTTCCAGTCCAGCGCCGGCGCCGCGCCCGGCCGCCTCGGCCATCAGCGGGTCGAACAGCCGGTGGATCACCTCGCCGACGCGTGTCCAGCCCGTGCTGCAGGTAGATCGCGCCGAGCAGGGCCTCGAGGGTGTCGGCCAGGATGCTCGCCTTGTCCCGGCCGCCGGTCGCCTCCTCGCCCTTGCCGAGCAGCAGGTACGGGCCGAGCCCGTGCGGGCCCAGGCCGCGGGCCACGTCGGCGAGCGCGCGCATGTTGACCACGCTGGCGCGCAGCTTGGCCAGCTGCCCCTCGGGCAGGTCGGGGTGGTTGTGGAACAGCGCGGTGGTGATCACCACGCCGAGCACCGAGTCGCCGAGGAACTCCAGCCGCTCGTTGGTGGGCAGGCCGCCGTTCTCGTACGCGTACGAGCGGTGGGTCAGGGCGCGCTCGCAGCAGGTCCGGCTCGAATGTCGACGCCGAATGCGTCCTCCAGATGCGTGACCGGTGGGCGGCCCTTCATCGCGTTGCCCCGAGTGCGTCGCGGATGGTGAGTCCCGCGTCCGAGGCGAGCTCGTCGAGCGGTTCGCCGGGCGAGGCCGGCGACCCGGCCGATGACCCGCGCGCGGTGCAGGCGGGCGGCGAGCGCGATGCCGGCGGCCACGTCGGCGCCGGTGGCCGCGCCGTGGCAGACGACGACGGTGCCGGCCACGCCGAGCAGCGCGGCGCGCGGTGGCACTGTCGAGCTGGCGCCGACGCCGGCGCGGCCGAGTCGGCGTACGCGCCCTCGATGCCCTTGAGCAGGACGTTGCCGGTGAAGCCGTCGGTGACCACGACGTCGGCCGGGCCGCCGAGCGGCACGTCGTGGCCCTCGACCAGGCCGATGTACCGGCCACCGGCCGGCAGCGTGAGCGTCGGTCAGCGCGAGCGCGGCGGCGCGGCGCAGCCGGTCGCCCTTGCCGGGCTCGGTGCCGATCGACAGCAGGCCGACCCGCGGGTCGGTCGATGCCGAGCACGGCGGCGGCGTACGCGGCGCCGAGGACGGCGTGCTGGACCAGTTCGAGCATGGTCGCGTCCAGGCCGACGCCGACGTCCAGCAGCACGACCGGCCCGGCGACGCTGGGCAGCGACGGCGGCGAGCGCCGGGTCGGCGTACGCCCGGGCAAGCGGCCGAGCACGAGCGCGGCGGCGGTCACGGCGGCGCCGCTGGAGCCGGCCGAGAGCAGACCGCGTCGGCCTGGCCGGCGTAGACCAGCGTCGGCGGCGGCGCGCACGGTCGACGTCGCGCCGGATGCTGCGCAGCGGCGACGTCGGCCATGCCGATCACGGCGGTCGACGACGCTGGCGCCGAGCCCGGTGCGCGGTCGGCGACCGGCGAGCGCGCCGATGACCTCGTCGGCCACCTCGCGCGGCCCGACGAGGAGCAGGTGAAGGTCTGGGTCGGCGCTGCAGGCGCGCAGAGCGCCGTCAACCACGACGGCGGGAGCCTCGTCCCCGCCGAGGAGGTCGACGGCGATCCGCGCGGTGCCCGACGGGGACCGACCCGGTCGCGTGCGGCGACCCGTCGGATCGCGTCATCCGGCTCCGAGGTCAGACCTCGATGATCTGACGGCCGTTGTACGTGCCGCAGACCGAGCAGGCCGCGTGCGGCAGCTTCGGCGACCGGCACTGCGGGCACGGCTACGGTCGCGACCGCGGTGGCCTTCCAGTTCGCCCGGCGCGACCGGGTGTTGCTGCGCGACATCTTGCGCTTCGGAACGGCCACGGGTCTTACTCCTCTGAGTTGCTCTCGTCGAGGTCTGGGCGCAGCGCGGCCCAGCGCGGGTCGACCTGCTCGTGGCTGTGGTCGGCCGGGCAGGTCGTCGAGCGGCACCCCGCAGTCGGGGCACAGCCCTGGGCAGTCCTCCCGGCACACGCGGGTTGGTCGGCAGCGCGAGCACCACCGCGTCCCGCAGCGCCGGCTCCAGGTCGATCAGGTCGCCCTGCAGCCGGCCGACCTCGTCCTCGTCGGTCGTCTCGTCCGTGGTGCTGTGCTCGTAGGCGTACAGCTCCTGGATCGGGACGTCGAACGGTGTCGCTGATCGGGTCGCAGGCAGCGACCGCACTCGCCCCGCAGCGGGCCGGTGACGGTGCCGGAGACGAGCACGCCCTCGGAGACCGACTCCAGCCGCAGATCGAGCGTCGAGGTCGGCGCCGCGCGGGCACGCCGATCAGCTCCAGGCCGAGGTCCGCCGGTGCCGGCACCGCCCGCTCCACGACACGCATCGCCCCCGGTCGGCGCGGCAGGTCTCGTCGTGTCGAGGACCAGCGGCGACCGGGGATCGAGGTGCTGCGGTGCGGCTGATTGTGGCATCTTCAGACTCCGGCCAGGCAGAGGCCGACGGACAAGACTACCCGAGCCGCTGACTGCCCGTCGAATCGGGTCTGCACGCGGCATCCGGCGGCTCGGCTCAGAACGGCAGCGGCCGCTCGTCCTCGTCGACCCGGGCGAACGAGCCGATCTCGCGCAGCGCGTGCATCTTGTCGCGGCCGCGCTCGATCGAGGCGAGCGACCGGGTCAGGAACTGCTCGAAGTTGGCCAGCGCGGTGTCGACGTAGTCGTCGACCTCGTCGCGCAGCCGCTGGGCCTCGGCCCGGGCCTCGCCGATGATCCGGGCGCGCCTCGTGCTCGGCCGAGACGGTGATCTCGTTGATCGAGACCAGCCGGGCGTGCTCCGACTCGCCCTCGGTGATGATCCGCTCGGCCTCGCGCCGGCCGGCGTCGATGATCTTGTCCCGCTCGTCCAGCAGCGCCGCCGCCCGGCGCAGCTCGCCGGGCAGCTCGGCGCGCAGCTCGTCGAGCAGGTTGATCATCTCGCCCCGGTCGAGCATGCAGTTGCTCCGCGACATCGGCACCGAGCGCGCACCCTCGACGAGCGCGATGATCTCGTCGATGCGGTCGAGCGGATCCACCGGCGGTCACTCCTGTTCCCAACGCAACTCATCCCATGCCGCCCCAGCGATGCGATGCGGCTCGCCGCTACCGCGTCATGCCGCCGAAACCATGATCACGCTGGACGCGCCGACTCAGGGTCAGTTCGGCGCCGAGCCAGCGCTCCGCAGCCGGTCGCCACCACGTCGGGCACGTGCGGCGATGACGTCGCCGCCCCACTTGGCGACGTCCTTGACAAGGCTCGACGACAGGAACGAGTACAGCGGGTTGGTCGGCATGAACAGCGTCTCGATGCCGGACAGCCCGATGTTCATCTGCGCCATCTGCAGCTCGTAGTCGAAGTCGCTGACCGCCCGCAGCACCCTTGACGACCACCGCCGACGTCCTTGGCCCGGCAGAAGTCGACCAGCAGGCCCTGGAACGCTTCGACCCGGACGTTCGGGTACGCCGCTGGTCACCTCGCGCGAGCATCTCGAGCCGTTCGTCGACGGTGAACAGGCCGGACTTGCGACTGGTTGATCAGCACGGCGACGATCGACCTCGTCGAACAGTCGGCGAGGCCCGGCCGATGATGTCGAGGTGACCGTTGGTGACCGGGTCGAAGGAGCCGGGACAGACCGCACGTCTCATGATCGGCGACCGTACCAAAGCATCGTGCGCACCCCACCCGTGGGCCGAAATCCCTTTGCGCAGGTCACAGTCCTACCGGCCGGCGTCATCGTAGGTCGCATACCACAGCATGGTCTCCCCGTAGCGGCGGGCGCTCGGGCGTGAGCCCTGCGGCCAGTTCGGCGTGGCCCCGCGGGCCGAGCGCTCGACCACCACCACGGCGTCCGGCGCCAGCCAGCCTCGTCGGCCAGCGCCGTCGAGCACCTCGTCGATCCGTGCGTCGGCCAGCCGCGTACGGCGGGTCGGCGAAGACCACGTCGAACGGCGCCGTCGGGCGGCGTCCCGAGGACCCGCTCGACCCGGTCGGTCGACCAGCCGCACCGCGGACGGCGGCCGAGCGCCGCGATGTTCTCGCGGGCCGCCCGGGCGGCCTTCGGGTCGGCCTCGACCAGCAGCACGTGCGTCGCACCGCGCGACAGCGCCTCCAGCCCCACCGCGCCCGACCCGGCGTACAGGTCGGCGAACCGGGCTCCGTCGAGGTCGGTGGCCGACTCGAGCGTGCTGAACAGCGCCTCGCGCACGCGGTCGGACGTGGGCCGGGTGTCCCGCCCGGCCGGCACGACGAGCCGCCGCCCGCCGTGCTCTCCCGCGATGATGCGCGTCACGGCGACGACGCCCCGTCGGCGCGCATGGCTCGTCGTCGGGTGGGCCGGCCCCCGCGCGCCCGCGCGGCGCTCACCCCTTCTCCAGGTATTCGGCGCGCTCGTCGTCGACGAAGTGGGCGACGGCGGCGGCCAGCGCGGGATGCTCGGTCGAGGTCCGGGTCGCTCGTCGATGCAGCTCGATCGCCTCGAGCCGGGCGTCGCGCGATCAGGTCGGCGTCGCGCAGCAGGGACAGCAGCCGCAGGCTGCGAGCGCCGGCCGGACTGGTTGACGCCGAGCACGTCGCCCTCGCGCCGCTGCTCGAGGTCGAGCTCGGCGAGCTCGAAGCCGTCGGTGGTCGAGGCGACCGCGTCGAGCCGCTCGCGGGCCGGCGTGCCCTCCAGGGCCTCGGTGACCAGCAGGCACAGGCCCGGCGCGCTGCCCCGGCCGACCCGGCCGCGCAGCTGGTGCAGCTGGGAGACGCCGAACCGGTCGGCGTCCAGGACGACCATCACGGTCGCGTTGGGCACGTCGACGCCGACCTCGATGACCGTGGTCGCGACCAGCACGTCGATCTCGCCGGCCGCGAAGGCGCGCATGATCGCGTCCTTCTCGTCGGCCGGCAGCCGGCCGTGCAGGATGCCGACGCGCAGGCCGTGCAGCGGCCCGTCGGCGAGCAGCGGCGCGACGTCGAGCACCGCCAGCGGCGGCCGCCGCCCGTCGTCACCGCCGCCGGCCGGCCTCGGCCGCGTCGATCGGCGTCGCCGATGCGCGGGCAGACGACGTAGGCCTGGTGGCCGGCCTCGACCTCCTCGCGGATGCGCCGCCAGGCCCGCTCGAGGAACGCCGGCTTCTCGGCCGCGGGCACCACGTGGGAGGCGATCGGCGAGCGTCCCGTCGGGCAGCTGGCTGAGCGTCGAGATCTCCAGGTCACCGAAGACGGTCATGGCGACCGTCCGCGGGATCGGGGTCGCGGTCATGACCAGCACGTGCGGCGGCTGGCCGGCCTTGGCCCGCAGGGCGTCGCGCTGCTCGACGCCGAAGCGGTGCTGCTCGTCGACGACGACCAGGCCCGAGGTCGGCGAAGTCGACGCCCTCGTAGAGCAGCGCGTGGGTGCCGACGACGATGCCGGCCTCGCCGGAGGCGACCTCGCCGAGCGGCTCGCCGACGCGCGGCCGCGCCGAGCGAGCCGGTGAGCAGCGTCACCCGGGTCGCCTCGGCGGCGCCGTCCAGCTCGCCGGCCCGGCCCATCGCGCCGAGCAGGTCACGGATGTTGCGGGGTGCTGGCTGGCGAGCACCTCGGTCGGCGCGAGCAGCGCCGCCTGCCCACCCGCGTCGACCACCTGGAGCATCGCCCGCAGCGCGCACAGCGTCTTGCCCGAGCCGACCTCGCCCTGCAGCAGGCGGTGCATCGGGTGCGGCCGGGACAGGTCGGCGGCGATCTCCTCGCCGACGTCGCGCTGGCCCGCGGTCAGCTCGTACGGCAGGCGCGCGTCGAACGCGGCCAGCAGCCCGTCGTCGCGCCGGGGCCGCGGGATCGCCGGCCAGCTCGCCGCCCGCACCTTGCGCTGCACCAGAGTCAGCTGCACGGCGAACGCCTCGTCCCACTTGAGCCGGCGCTTGGCCATGCCCAGCGCCTCCCAGCTCGGGGCCGGTGGATCTCGTGCAGCGCCCGGCCGATGCCGACCAGCCGGCGATTGGCCCGCAGCCCGCCGGGAGCGGGTCCTCGGGCGGCGTCAGCATGTCGAGCGCCACCCGGATGCTGCCGGCGATGCGCCAGGTCGGCACCTTGCTGGTCGCCGCGTAGATCGGGATGATCGCGCCGGCGAACTCCTCGATCGTGTCCTCGCCGGGCGCGTCCGCGTCGAGCAGCACGCAGGTCGGCTGGGTGAGCTGGAGCTTGTTGCGGAAGCGGCCGACCTTGCCGGCGAAGAGCCCCCAGCTGCCGTGGGCGAACTGCTTGACCCGCCACGGCTGGTTGAAGAACGTGCAACTGAGCTGGCCCCCGCTGGCGTCGCCGATGACCACCTCGACCATCGTGCCGCGCCGCTGACCCTTGCCCTTGCCGGTGAGGAACTGCCTGGTCGACACCGACTGCACCTGCGCCAGCACGGTGACGTCCTCGTCGACCTGCAACGACCGGATGTCGGTGTGCTGCCCGCGCTCGTCGTATCGCCGCGGGAAGTGGTAGATCAGGTCGCCGACGGTGTGGAGGTCGAGCTGCTCGGTCAGCTGCTTGTCGGCCTTGACCGCCGCCTTGAGCGGCGATGTCGAGCGTGATCATTCGACCCCCACCAGCAGCGGGTAGTGCGGCTGACCTCCGTCGTAGCAGTGCAGCTCGACGAATGGCCAGCGCTGCGGCAACGTGTGTCCGCAACGCCTCACCGAAACCGGCCGGCGCGCCTGCGCCGGCCACCAGCGTGACCAGCTCGCCGCCGCCGGCGAGCATCCGGTCGAGCAGCTGCTTGCTGGTGTGCAGCAGATCGCGGCCGATCAGGTTGACCTCCCCCTCGATGAGGGCGAGCACGTCGCCCGGGTGGCAGCGGCCGGCCACGGTCAGCGCCTCCCGGGCCGCGATCGTCACCTCGGCGTAACGGCACGCCCCGGCCGCCTCGGCCATCGCGATCACGTCGTCGTCGAAGCGCCGCGCCGGGTCCCGAACGGCGAGCGCGGCCAGCGCCCTGCACCGGTGACCGCGTCGGCACGACCCCAGCCCGGATGCCCTGCGCGCGCGCCTCGGCCGCGGCGATCCCGGCCACGGCCGCGACGTCACGGTCGTTGGGCAGCAGCACGACCCGCGCGGCCCCGGTCGACTCGATCGCCGCCAGGATCTCGGCGGTCGACGGCGTCCCGGACACCACCGTGGCCCCCTCGCCGGCGAACAGCGCGGCCAGGCTGTCGCCCGAGCACACCACCACGACCGCCCGCCCAGCGCGGGCCGGCGACCGGGCGCCCGGACCCGTCTCACCCGCCAGAACGTTGCCCTCGGCTTTGGCGCCGACGGCCGGCTCCGGGAGGGCCAGCGCCTCGGTATCGGGCCCGAACTGGGGCCGGACCGGCTCGGCCGCGGTCGACGCGGCGACGATCTGGTCGGCGAACCTCGTCACGGTGATCCGGGAGGGGCGGCCCGCGTCGACGCCGGCCTCGATGGCCGCGCCGACGTCGTTGACGTGCACGTGGACGTGCCAGGTGGGCGCGGCGCCGACGATCACGAGCGAGTCGCCGAGGTCGGCGAGGCGCGCCTTCAGCGGCTCGATCGCCGGCTCCGGCGCGTCGAGCAGGAACTGCACCTCGTAGCCGAACTCATCCGAGCCGGCCTCGCGCGCGACGGTCAGCGACCGGAACAGCGCGGCCCGGCTCGGCATCGGCGGCTCGGCCGGGAGCGGCTCGCCGGTGAGGACCTCGGCGAGGGCATCGAGCAGCACCACAAGCCCGCGGCCGCCGGCGTCGACCACGCCGGCGCGAGCCAGCACCGGCAGCTGCTCGGGGGTGCGGGCCAGCGCCTCCCGGGCACTGCGCGCCGCCGCGACGGCCACCGTGCCGGCCGAGGCGTGCGCCAGGTCTCCGGAGGCGAGCGCGGCCGAGGCCGCGGCCGCGCCGACGCTCAGGACCGTGCCCTCGACCGGCGCGGACACGGCTCGCATATGCCTCGCGGGAGGCCCGGTCGAGCGCACCGGCAAGGGCCCGGCCGTCGGCCGACGGGCTGGCCACGAGCGCGTCGGCGAGGCCCTTGAACAGCTGCGACAGGATCACCCCGGAGTTGCCGCGCGCGCCGAGGAGTGCGCCGCGGGCCAGCCGCCGCAGGGCGTGGCCGAGCGGGGTCTCGCCGGCGTCGACGCCGGTGTCCGCGGCGTCCAGAGCCTCGGCGGCGGCGGTCATCGTGAGCACGAGGTTGGTGCCGGTGTCGCCGTCGGGCACCGGATAGACATTGAGGGCGTCGATCTCACCCTGGTGGCGGCGCAGCGCGTCGAGGCCGGCGGCGCACCACCGGCGCACTGCCACCGCATCCACACTGTCCGACACGCGGCCGAGCCTAATCGTGACCACCGACAATTCGCTCGGGTCACCCGCCGTGTGAGGCCGATTGGGCGTGCCGCGGGCGGATCAGGTAACCTTGCCCGGTTGCCCATGTGGCAGATCTGGACATCATCAACTCAGGAGACAACCGTGGCTAGCGTGTGCGACGTCTGCGGCAAGGGACCGGGCTTCGGCCACAACGTGTCCCACTCGCATCGGCGGACCAACCGCCGTTGGAACCCCAACATCCAGACGGTGCGCACCCCCGCCGGCGGCGGGACCACCCGCAAGCTCAAGGTGTGCACCTCCTGCATCAAGGCCGGCAAGGTCGTCCGCGGCTGAGCAGGCCCTCGAGACACGAAATGGTCGGCCGGGCATCCGCCCGGCCGACCATTTCGTTTGCTCTGGAGCCGCGCGGCACACTTGGACGCGAGACCGAGCGCTCGCGCGAGGTCCGGAAGCACGTCAGGCCGGCTCTTCGGGAGCCTGCGAGCGAGGAGGCGGCGTGACCGAGTTCGACGCGCTCGCCGAGCTGGTGGCCGAGGGCGGTGTCGCGGTGCTCAGCGGCGCCGGCATCTCCACCGAGTCCGGCATCCCGGACTACCGCGGGCCGAGCGGCGCGCTCCGCCGCCAGACCCCGATGACCTACCAGACCTTCACCCGCGACCCCGCCGCCCGGCAGCGGTACTGGGCACGCAGCCACCTCGGCTGGCAGATGATCGCGAAGGCCGCTCCCAACGCCGGGCATCGCGCGGTCGCCGAACTGGAGCGGCTCGGCCTGGTCGACGGCATCGTCACGCAGAACGTCGACGGGCTGCACCAGGCCGGCGGGGCCCGGTCGGTCGTCGAGCTGCACGGCAGCCTGGCCCAGGTGATCTGCCTCGGCTGCGGCGAGACCGCCCGCCGCGACGACCTGCATCGACGGCTGCGGGCGGCCAACCCCGGGTTCGACGCCGCGGCGACCGCGATCAACCCGGACGGCGACGTCGATCTCCGTGACGAGGCGCTGCAGGATTTCGTCACCGTGGACTGCACGACCTGCCTCGGCGGGGTGCTCAAGCCGGACGTGGTGTTCTTCGGCGAGTCGGTCCCGCCGCCGCGCGTCGAGGCGAGCTACGCGCTCGTCGAGCAGGCGAACGCCCTGCTGGTCCTCGGTTCGTCGCTGACGGTCATGTCGGGCCGGCGCTTCGTCGTACGGGCGGCCAAGCTCGGCATCCCGGTCGCCATCGTCAACCAGGGCCGAACTAGGGGCGACGACTGCGCGGCGCTCACCATCGACGCCCCGCTCGGCGCCGTCCTGCCCGACCTGGTCGACCGGGCGAGCGGGCTCATCGCGGCGACGGTGTAAGGGTGCGTGAAGGGGCCGCAGCGGGCGTCAACTAACCATTCAGTAAGGTTACGCTTGACGGATGGTCAGGGACGCTCAGGACACCCGGCGCCGATTACTCGCGGCGGCCTCCCAGGAGTTCGCCGCCCGGGGCATCGCCGGTGCGCGGGTCGATCGGATCGCCGAGGTCGCGGGCGCGAACAAGGCCATGATCTACAACTACTTCGGCAGCAAGGACCAACTCTTCGACGCCGTCTTCCAAGAAGGCGTGGTGAGTGCGGTCAACGACGTGCCGATCGACGCCGACGACCTGCCCAGCTACGCCGGACGGCTCTTCGACTACCACCAGACCCATCCGGACGGCCTGCGGCTGGCGATCTGGCACATGCTCGAGCGCGGCGCCGACGCCGTGCCCGATACCGTTCGCAAGGCCAACCTCGACAAGGCCGCGGTGATCGCCGACGCGCAGCGCGACGGCCGGCTTCCCGCGCACTTCGCCCCGGAAGAACTGCTCGCCCTGGTGGTCGGCCTGTCGATGCTGGGCATGGCCGACTGGAGCCGCAACGACCTCGCCCTGCGCCGCCGGCGCAAGACGATCACCGACGCCGTCGCAATGCTGATCGAACAGGCAGGCTGAACATGAACGTCATCGTCTTCGGCGCCACCGGCATGGTCGGGCAGGGCGTGCTCCGCGAGTGCCTGATCGACCCGGACGTCGAGCGGGTACTCGTGATCGGTCGCAGCACGACCGGCAAGCAGGACGCCAAGCTCCGCGAGATCGTGCGCAAGGACCTCTACGACCTGTCCGACCTGGCCGACGAGCTCAAGGGCTTCGACGCGTGCTTCTTCTGCCTCGGCGTCAGCTCGGCCGGGATGAACGAGGCGGACTACCGGCACGTCACCTACGACCTGACCATCGCCGCCGCTCGCCTCCTCGCCGAGGGCAACCCGTCGATGACGTTCATCTACATCTCCGGGATGGGCACCGACAGCACCGGGGCCGGCCGCACGATGTGGGCGCGGGTCAAGGGTCAGACGGAGAACGCGCTGCTCGAGATGCCCTTCCAGGCATACGCGTTCCGCCCGGGCTTCATCCAGCCGATGCACGGTGCGCGGTCGAGGACGCGGATCTACGCGGCGGCCTACGTCGTGCTGTCGCCGCTGTTCCCGATCGTCCGGCGGCTGGCCCCGAAGCGGGTCACCACGACCGAGCGGATCGGCCGGGCGATGCTGCGCGTGGCCAGGTCCGGCAACCCTAAACGGATCTTGGAGAGCGCGGACATCGACGCGCTCGGCGCGGCTACCTGAAGTGGTCCCACCCCGGCGAGCCGCTGGTCCACCGGCGCCCGTCGACCGTGACCCCCTCACCGGGGAACAGGCTGGCCGGCAGCAC
Source organism: uncultured Actinomycetota bacterium (assembly GCA_963816625.1). Taxonomy (GTDB): domain Bacteria; phylum Actinomycetota; class Actinomycetes; order Mycobacteriales; family Micromonosporaceae; genus Dactylosporangium. The sequence continues at coordinate 101,716 of CAWFLC010000003.1, forward strand.
CTGGCCGACAACGGCCCACGACGACGGCAGCGCCGTCCCCGGCGGGAACGTCGCGACGAAGGCGTGATCGTCGCCGCCGGTCAGGATCCACGAGTACGGGTCGACGCCGAGCGCCGTCGCCGCGTCGCGCATCGGCTGCGGGATCGCGAACGCCTCCCGCTGCAGGTCGATCCCGACGGCGCTCGCCTCGGCCACATGCCCGAGGTCGCCGATCAGGCCGTCGGACACGTCGATCATCGACGTCGCGCCGAGCCGGACCGCCCCCGGGCCGGCCGCGTACTCGACCTGGGGCCGCCGGTACGCCTCGACGAGCAGTTTGGGCGACCGGAACCCGCGCGACAGCACCGTGTAACCGGCCGCGGCGTAGCCCAGCCGTCCGCAGATCGCGACGGTGTCGCCGGGCCGGGCTCCAGCTCGTACCAATGGGGATTGTGTTTGTAAATCACCGAGAGCGGTGACGGCGATGGTCAACGTCGGACTCGACGAGACGTCGCCACCCACGATGACCGCACCGGTCCGGGCGGCCTCGGCGGACAGGCCGTCGGACAGTTCTTCGGCCCAGGCCACTTCGAGTTCCGGCGGTGCGCAGAGCGCGACGAGCAGCGCGGTGGGCACGGCACCCATCGCGGCGATGTCGGCGAGGTTGGCGGCGGCGGCCCGATGCCCAACGTCCCGGGCGCTGGACCAGTCGCGGCGGAAGTGACGGCCCTCGACGAGGACGTCGGTGCTGGCCACCACCCGCCCGTCCGGCGCGGCAATGATCGCCGCGTCGTCTCCGGGACCGAGCAGGACGGCGGGCGCATCCGAGGCGAGCCGGGCGGTAACCCGGGCGATCAGCCCGAACTCCCCGGTAGTTCCGACGGTCAAGCCGGCCAGCCTTCCAAACCGCTCCACGCTTTGAAATCTGCTCCGCGATCCATACCGCTTCCCTTCCTACTCGTGATTACACGCCGTGTTCTGCAATGATCACTCACGGCGGTTGAATTGTTCATTCACATAGTGCGGTAGGTTCACCGCTGATCAGCGCTCGCGCGGCGAAGAAGGAGTCGTGTCGTGGTACAGGCGTACATCCTGATCCAAACGGAGGTCGGCAAGGCGCGCGAGGTGGCTCTGGCGATCAAGGGGCTTGCCGGGGTGGTCCGCGTCGATGCGGTGACCGGTCCCTACGATGTCGTGGTGCTCACCGAGGCCCGCAGCGTCGACGAACTCGGCAAGATGATCGTCAGCAATGTGCAGTTGGTGCCCGGCATCACCCGCACCCTGACCTGCTCGGTCGTGCATCTGTAATGGCCCGTTCGCCAGGACGCGTCGCCACCATGGTCGCACTGCCCGCTGCGGTGCTCACCGGGGTGCTCGTGTTCTGGCTGCTGGGCGGGTTTCCATCCACTGCCTCGCCTGGAAAGAGCCCGGCTACCCAGGCGACCGGGGCAGTGACCTTCAGCGCACCGACGCTCGACGAGCATGCCGCCACCGTATGCCGGGCGTTGGTGTCCAAACTTCCAGCAAGCGTTCGTGACCGTGCTCGGCGTCCGGTATCCGCCGGCGCCGAGCAGGGCGCGGCCTACGGCGACCCGCCGATCGTGCTGTCCTGCGGGGGCGCCCAGCCCCGGGTACCGCAAGACGCCCAACTGTTCGGCCTGTCGGGCGTATGTTGGTTCGCGGAGGAGCACGCCGGAGGCCAGACGTGGTCGACGGTCTACCGCGAGGTGCCGGTCAACGTGTCGGTGCCCAAGGCATACGACCAGCCCGGCCAGTGGGTCGTGGACTTCTCCGCGCCGATAGTCGACGCTGTGCCGCTCGCGGCCGGCGTCAGTGCGGACGCCACCGAGGTCTGCACTCCACCTTCCCCCCGGTGAGGAGCACCATTCGGGAGGAGAAGTCTGTCCATGAAACGCCGCATCACCGTGCTCGCGGTCGCCGTCGTCGCCGTCCTTTCCATGGCGACACCGGCCCAGGCCGCACCCAGCAGTACCTCATTCATGGCCTTCCTGTCCGGTCACAACGAAGTGCCGGCCGGGTCCGGGGATCCGGACGCCGGTGGGGTCGCACTGCTCAGCCTCAAGGCCAACCGCCAACTCTGTTGGGTCATCTTCACGCACAAGGTCGACGGCACCATCACCGATGCGCACATCCACGCCGGCCGCGCCGGCAAGGAAGGCGACGTCGTGGTGACGCTGTCGAAGTCACCGGTCGGTTGCACCTGGGTCAGCCGCCGGGTCGCGTGGGCGCTGTGGGCCCACCCGCGCTCGTACTACGTGAACGTGCACAGCATGCCGAACTATCCGGACGGCGCGCTGCGCGGCCAGCTAATGAAGTCCCGTTCCCCGCGCTAGCGCCGTGGTGATCAGACGGGACACCAGCTTCGGGTACTCGAGGCCGGACGCGCTCCACATCATCGGGAACAGCGACTGCCGCGTGAAACCGGGCATCGTGTTGATCTCGTTCAGATAGATGTCGAACGACGGCGTGACGAAGAAGTCGATCCGGGCCAGCCCGGCGCAGTCGAGCGCGGTGAACGCCTGTACGGCGAACTTCCGCACCCGCTCGGCCACCGACACCGGCAGGTCGGCGGGCACGTCGAACTCCGCGACGTCGTCGAGGTACTTCGCATCGAAGTCGAAGAATTCGTGCCCGGCCGGGATCCTGATCTCGGCCGGCACGCTTGCCTCCGGCTGCCCGCCGTGCTCGCCCTCGAGCACGCCGACCTCGATCTCGCGGCCGACGATCACGGCTTCGACGATCACCTTCGGGTCGACCTCGCGCGCCTCGGCGACCGCCCGGTCGAGGTCGTCCCAGTCGCGCACCTTCGAGATGCCGAAGCTCGAGCCGCCCCGCGCCGGCTTGACGAACACCGGAAGGCCGAGCCGCACCATGTCCGTCTCGCTCAGGGACTGCCCGGCCCGCAGTACGGCGTGCGGGCCGACCGGGATGCCGGCGGCGTCGGCGAGCTTCTTGCCGAACTCCTTGTCCATCGCGGCCGCGGAGGCGAAGACGCCCGACCCCACGTAGGGCAGGCCGGCCATCTCCAGCAGCCCCTGGATGGTGCCGTCCTCGCCGAACGCGCCGTGCAGCACCGGGAACACGACGTCGACGTCGGACAGCCCGCGGACGCCGTCGGGCGCCGCCACGACCTCGACGCCCTGACGGAGCGCGATTTCGGGCAGCTTCCGGCCCTCGATCTGCAGCCCGTCACCGCTCGTGAGCACCCAGCGACCTTCACGCGTGATGCCGACCGGCACCACCTCGAACTGGTCTGAGTCGATCGCGCCGAGAATGTTGCCCCCACTCACGCACGAGATAGCGTGTTCCGTGCTGCGACCCCCGAACACGACGGCCACTCGCGTCTTTCGTGGCATGCTCATGCCGGTTGACCCTACTCGTCATACTTGGACGCTATGACCGAGCCGCTCATCGCCAGCCTGACGGCGGCACTGCAGGCGCGCCCCGACGACCTGCCCCTGCGGCTGCACCTCGCCGAGTTGCTGCTGGCCGCCGGCAACGACGCGGAGGCGATCGGCCACGCGGCTCAGGCTCTGCAACAGGACCCGACCAACGCTCAGGCGAAGGCGTTGATGGCCAAGGCGCTCAGCGCCGACGTGGCGCCCACCGCGGTCGATTGGAAGACCTACGAGGAAGAGCTCTCCGACGTGGTGCCACCGCGGTTCGTGCGAGCCGACGGCGACCCGGATCCGATCGAAGGCGAGGACGACCGCGCCTTCGACGTGGAGACCTCATCGGTCCGACTGGACGACGTCGGCGGCATGGTCGAGGTCAAGAAGCGCCTTGAGCTCGCCTTCCTCGCCCCGATGCGCAATCCCGAGTTGCGCCAGATCTTCGGCAAGTCGCTGCGCGGCGGCCTGCTGCTCTACGGGCCGCCCGGCTGCGGCAAGACGTTCCTGGCCCGGGCGGTCGCCGGCGAGATGGGCGCCAAGTTCATCTCGATGTCCATTGTGGACGTCCTCAACATGTGGATCGGCAACTCCGAGCGCAACCTCCACGAGATCTTCCAGGCCGCCCGGCGCAACGCGCCCTGCGTGCTCTTCCTTGACGAGATCGACGCGATCGGCCACAAGCGCAGCAACATGCACTCCACGAGCATGCGCACCCTGGCCAACCAGCTCCTCGCCGAGATGGACGGCATGGAGAGCGAAAACGAGGGTCTCTTCCTGCTCGCCGCGACCAACGCGCCCTGGGACGTGGACGCCGCGCTCCGCCGGCCCGGCCGGCTGGACCGCATCGTGCTGGTCGCCCCGCCGGACGAGCCCGCACGGGCCGCGATCCTGCGAGTACCACCTACGCCAGCGCCCGATCGCGAAGATCGACCTGAAGCGCCTGGTCGCCGCGACCGAGGACTACTCCGGCGCCGACCTGGCCCACCTGTGCGAGAGCGCGTCTGAGTACGCGATGCACGACTCGATCACGACCGGGACGGTACGGATGATCGAGCAGCGCGACTTCGAACGCGCCCTCAAGGACGTGCGCCCCTCGGTCGGCGCCTGGTTCTCGACCGCGCGCAACGTGGCGCTGTTCGCCAACGAAGGTGGCGTCTACGACGAGCTCGCGCAGTACCTGAAGAAGCGCAAGCTTCTTTAGCGCCTGTTCATAAGGGGGTCGGAGCGAGGCGGAGTCCAGGCGCCGGCTGGGGCCGCGCCGGGCGCGGCCGGATACCAACACCCTGGAGATTTAACCTGCGGCTGGGTTTGGCTGGTGTTTGCGGGTCTTGCGGCGTGGTGGGCGTTTCTTGATCCGAGGCTGGAGGGGTCGTTGAACGACGTTCTTCGATCCCTTGGGTCGGCCTGGTCCGGGGTGGCTGGATTTCGGCGAGTCTGCGCATGTGGGCAGGTTGGCGGTAAGTCGGCGAAATTGGCGGCGGACGCGTCGGGGGCTGAGCCGGTCGGCGGGGCAGGGCCGTTCCCAGTCCATGCGCAGGTCGGCGGCGAGTGGCCGGGCCAGGTAGAGGTTGGTGTAGGCCAACGCGACGAGCCAGCTCCAGCGTTCGGCTTGGTCGGGGTCGAGCGGGGTGTGCCCAGTCCAGAACAGATCCTGTTTGCTGAAGCGGAACCCGTGCTCGATGGTGAAGCGGTGCTGGTATGCCTCGGCCAGCACGGCGAGGTCGAAGGTGTCGACCGGGCCGGCCCACCACAGCCACCACACCCGGGTCTCGCGGCCCGGGCGGGTGCTTTCCCGGCGGATCAGGGTGCCCTCCACCACGCCGGTCCACCGGGTCCGCCCGCCGCTGGTGTTCTGCGGATGCCGGCCATGCCAGGCTCGGGTGTAGACCTGGGTACCGTCCGGCTCGCGGTAGCGGTGCTCAACGTCGCAGGGTCCCCAGGTGTCCGGTTCCCGCAGCGCGAACCGGGCGCCGTGCAGCCGCCGCCGGCCCGCCCGCCCGGCCTGGTGTGGCTCCGGCCGGCCGTAGAACACCCGGTTGCTGCGCAGCCGGCCAAGGATCTGCGCGCCCTCGGGGAGGGTCTGGGTCAGCGAGATCACGCAGTAACCGGCATCGAACACGAACAGCACGCCCGCCTGCCGCAGGTGCGCAGACAGGCGTTGGTACAGGTCATTGACCTGCAGCGCAGCCACGTCACTGGCCATCGTGGCGGTGGCGACCCGCCGCACATCCAACGGCGGCGCCCACGAGGTCCGAGCACCGCAGCTGCTCACTTCACCGACCTGGCAGACCCACTGCATCGACCAGCCCGGCCGGACCAGCCCGACACTGCCAGCGCCCCGCTCGGCGTACTGCATCCCCACGTCGGCGACCACCCGGGTGTCCGGGCGGGGGTAGATCGAGGCGTCGACCGCGAACATCAGCGGCCACCCCGGCCGCAGCACACACACCCGCTCGGCGAGCACCTCACTGAGCATCGCCACGTCGATCGTGCCGTGGTTCAACGCCTGGTACAGGCTGCCCCAGCCACGCTGCACCGTGGGTTCCAGCGTCAACTGCGCCACCGACCGCAGCGGCCGATCCGCCCCCGCCAGGGCATCCATCACCTCGAACAGGCCATCCGCGCGCCGGCCGAAGCAGTCGAACACCGCACCACGAAACGCGGCCAACTCCGCCAATGCCGCACCGCGGGCCTCGGCACGCTCAACCCGATCCACATGCTGCACAATGAACTCCGCGGCTGTTTTGCTGATCTTGGTTTTGGTCGACGAAGATCACCGCAGAACAGCCGCGTTCTTACACACCCGGCCCACACCACCAACAACGGTTAAATCTCCAGGGGGTTGTATCCGGCCGTGACCGGGGTGGTTCCAGCCGGCGCCTGGGCCCGCCGCAGCCCGGCCATCCCTTTTGAACAGGCGCTAAGCCAGGGCCTGTTCGACGTCGGCGAGCAGGTCGCGGGTGCCTTCGACGCCGCAGGAGAAGCGGATCAGTCCCGCTGGGGTGTCGTCGCCCCACTGCGCCCGGCGGTCGGCCGTGCTGTGCAGGCCGCCGAATGAGGTCGCCGCGAACACCAGCTTCGACGCGGACAGGAACCGGTCCACGGCCGCCTTGTCGGCCAGGGTGAACGTCACCACGCCCGGGATGCGGCGCATCTGCCGCTGCGCGATCGCGTAGGCGGGGTCGTCCGGCAACCCGGGCCACCTCACGGACACCACGGCCGGGTGCTTGGCCAGCAACTCGGCGAGTGCCGCGGCGTTCTCCGTCTGGCGCTGCAGTCGCAGGTCGAGGGTGCCGAGCGACCGGTGCGCCAGCCACGCCTCGAACGGCCCGGGCACCGCACCGGTGCTGTCCCGCCAGGCGCGGATGGCCGCTATCCGCTCGGCGTCGCGCCCGCACACGTAGCCGAGGAGCAGGTCGGAGTGCCCGGTCAGGGCCTTGGTTCCGGACCCGAGTGACAGGTCCGCCCCGAGGTCGAGGGGGCGCTGGCCAAGCGGCGTGGGCGTGGTGTTGTCGACCGCGACGATCGCGCCGGACCGGCTCACCTCGGCGATGTCGCACACGTCCAGGCCGGGATTGGCGGGCGTCTCCACCAGGATCAGCGTGGCCCCGTCGAGCCGGGGACTCGTGGTCGGCCGCTGCTCGACGCTCACCCCGCGCTCGGTGAGGAAGGACGATGCGAACGCCCGCGTCTTGTAGTACCCGTCCTTGGGCAGCACGACGGTGTCCCCGGGCCGGAGCGAGGTCAGGAGCACGGCGGTGACCGCGGCCATGCCGGTGGAGAACACGACACACTCACCGCCCTCCAACTCCCCGATCGCGGCCTCCAGGGCCCGCCAGGTCGGATTGTCGGTGCGGCCGTAGCCGTCGACTCCCGGCCGCGGCCCGAGCGTCGGGTCAAGATGGTAGGGCGCCGCGAACACCGGGCCGGCCAGAAACGGCTGTCCGGGCACCGCGTCGGGCAGTCCGGCGTGCAGGACCCGCGTGCCGTCTTCGAGGTTATCCACAGGCAGATTTTCGTTGCTGACAGCCGTCGGAGCGACCGGAACCCTTGTGACATGCCGCTCATCGACTTCGACAACGCCTCCGAGTGGGACCTTCTGATGTTCCACCAGCACCATGTCGTGAGCCGGCAGCAAGCGATGCGTTTCCTCAGCCCCTCGGCGATCCGCCATCGGCTGCACACCCGACGCTGGCTGCAAATCCACCGGGGTGTCTACGTCACCACCACCGGCGCGCTCACGACGAGCCAGCTGCGCTGGATAGCCGTCCTGGCGGCGGCGCCCGAGCCGGAGTCGGAGACGGCGTTCATTGCCGGCCGGTCGGCACTTGCGGCGCACGGCCTACGCGGCTTGCGCGATCGACGGATCGACCTGCTGGTACCGGGGAGTCGCAAGGTGACGCACCCGCCCCAATGGGCCGTCGTGCACCGCACGCGCCAGTTGCCGCGAGTTGATCGCTTCTGGGCCGGCGCCCTGCCGGTCACGAGCACGGCCCGGTCGGTGGTCGACGCAGCTCAGTGGGCGACGACCGACAACGAGTCGCGACTGATCGTCGCGATGGCATTCCAGCAGGGCAAGGTCTCCCGGGCGGCGATCGAGTCGCTGCTGGCCAGGACGGAGGTGCGCCGCCGGTCGTTGATCACCCTCACAGCGGCCGACGCGGCGGGCGGGGCGCACTCCCTCGCCGAGCTCGACTATCTGTCGGCCAGCCGCCAAGCCGGGTTGCCCGAGCCGAAGTTGCAGCACGTCCGGCGCGATGCCAGCGGGCGACGCCGCTACCTCGACGTGATCTACGAGGAGTTCGGCGTCCATGTCGAGATCGACGGCGCCCACCACCTCGACGTGCGCCGCGCCTGGGCCGACATGGAACGGCAGAATCAACTGTGGATCAAGGGCGATCGGCTGCTGCGCTTCCCCGCGTGGTTGGTGCGCGAACGGCCCGGCGATGTGATCGATCAGGTGCGCGCCGCATTGATCGCCGCCGGCTGGCGACCGTGATCATCGACTGTGGTGACTTACTGCCGCTATCACGGCAACAAGTCGACACAGCTACAGCTCCGGCTTTGGTTCTCGCCCCATCAACGCGCCGACGGCCACACGCGGGTCGGCGCCCTCATGGCAGACCAGTTCGACCTGCGCGGTGATCGGCATCTCGACGTTGTGCTTGCGGGCGAGGTCGCGGATGGCCAGGCAACTCTTCACCCCTTCGGCGGTCTGCCGCGTCGCGGCCTGCGCCTGCTCGAGCGACTCGCCGCGGCCGAGGTGTTCGCCGAACGTGCGGTTGCGCGACAGCGGCGACGAGCACGTCGCGACCAAGTCGCCTAATCCCGCCAACCCGGCGAACGTCATCGGATTCGCGCCCAGCGCCGCGCCCAGCCGGGCCGTCTCGGCCAGGCCGCGCGTGATCACCATCGCGCCGGTGTTGTGCCCGAAGCCCAGCGCGATCGCCATCCCGTACGCGAGTGCGATGACGTTCTTGACCGCGCCCCCGAGTTCGCAGCCGACCACGTCGTCGTTGGTGTACGGGCGGAAGTACCGGGTCCTGATCGAACGCTGGACCAGGGCGGCGCGATCCACGTCCAGGCAGGCGACGACCGTGGCCGCCGGCTGCTCGGCGGCGATCTCGGCGGCCAGGTTGGGCCCGGAGATGACGGCGACCCGGTCCGGCGCCACGCCCGCGCTCTCGACGATGACTTCGCTCATGCGCTTGGTCGTGCCGACCTCGATGCCCTTCATCAGGCTGACCAGCGTCGCGTCGGAGGCGATGAAGCGCGACCAGTCGCTCAGGTTGCCCCGCAGCGTCTGCGACGGGACGGCCAGCACCACCAGTTCGGCGCCTTCGAGCGCGAGGCGGGGGTCGACGGTCGCGGTCACGCGCTCGGGCAGCCGCAGCGCCGGCAGGTAGTCGAGGTTGACGTGCTGCTCACGGATGCCGACCGCGACAGCCGGGCGGCGCGCCCAGATGGTCACCTGTTGACCGGCATCGGCGAGCACCTTCGCGAAGGCGGTCCCCCACGAGCCGGCGCCGAGCACTGCGGCCTTCACGCTGGCTCCCCCTTCGAAGCCGACGGCTCGCTGCCCGAAACAGAAGCGTCCGAAGACGCGTCCAAAGCAGAAGCGTCCAACGAAGCGTCCGACGAGGCGTCCAAAGCAGAAGCGTCCAACGAAGCGTCCGACGAAGCGTCCAAAGCAGAAGCCCCCGACGAAGCAGGCGGCGTCCACAGCGGCGGTGCCTCGCCGCCGCGGATGCCGGCCAGCATGTCCCGCAGCTGCACCATGATGTGGTCGGTCATCGCGGTGAGGTTGGCCGTGGTGGGCGCGGCACCGGCCCACTTCGAAAGGTCGATCGGTGGCCCGACGGCGACCGACACCGGGGTGCGCGGGCGCAGCCGCAGCTTCCTCGTTCGCGGATCGAACACCTGCTGTGGACCCCACGTCACCACCGGGATGACCGGCACGCCGGTGCGCAGCCAGAGCCGGGCGATGCCGGTCTTGCCGCGCATCGGCCACAGGTCGGGCTCCTTGGTGGTAGAGCCCTCGGGGTAGATGATCAACGACTCGCCGCGCTCGAGCGCCTTGACCGCGGCGTCGAGTGCCTTCGCCGCGTCGCTGGTGCCCCGGCTGACCGGGATCTGCCCGACCTTGTTCAGGTAGCGCCCGAAGACCGGGATGCTGAAGAGGCTGTCCTTGGCCAGGAACGACGGCCAGCGCCCCGCCTTGTAGATGATGTGGCACAGCGTCAGCGGGTCGAAGTGCGAGAGGTGGTTGGCGACGATGATCACACCGCCTTGTGCAGGGATGTGCTCGATGCCCGACCAGGTGCGCTTCGTCAGCGCCAGCATCGACGGCTCCACCAGGGCCACGGTGAAGCGTCGCAAGAGTCCGAGCCTGCGGCGTGCCACTAGCGAATCATGCCACTCAACGCACGCCGCGCGCCGCATGGACCCGTCCCGGCCCGTGTCAGGATGAAACCATGGCGAGCTGGACGATCATCGTGCCGATCAAGCCGCTCCCGGCGGCGAAGACCCGGCTGCGCGGCACGGTGCCCGGCGCGGAACACCCCGATCTCGTGCTGGCGATGGCCCAGGACACGGTCGCGGCCGCTCTCGCCGGCCCGGCGGTGGCCCGCGTACTGGTGGTGTGCGACGACGAGCGGGTCGCCAAGGCGATGATCGAACTGGGCGCCGACTGCATCCCCGACCAGCCCGGCCAGGGGCTGAACGCGGCGATCCGGCACGGCGCGCAGCAGACCGCCGGCGACGTCGCGGCGCTGACCGCCGACCTGCCGGCGCTGCGCGCCGCCGAGCTCGAAGAGGCGCTGGACGAGGTCGCCGGGCGGGCGTTCGTCCCGGACGCCGAAGGCACCGGCACCGTGCTGCTCGCCGCCCGCGCCGGACACCGGCTCGACCCGCACTTCGGGCCCGGCTCCGCGGCCGCCCACGAGCAGAGCGGCGCCCGGCGGCTGGACAAGAACTGGCCGAGCCTCCGGCGGGACATCGACACCCCCGCCGACCTCGAGCGCGGCCGGGAACTCGGGTTAGGCCCCCGCACGGCGGAGGCGATAACGTGAGTGCGGTGCAGGCAACGGTGGCGACCTTCGACGCAGAGACCCGGGCGGGCACGGTGCTGCTCGACGACGGAACTGAACTCGCGTTTCCGGGCGACGCCTTCGCCGCCTCCGGGCTGCGGCTGCTCCGGCTGGGCCAGCGGGTGCGGATCGACCACGACGACGCCGGGCGAATCGTCAAGATCACCTTGCCGACCTTGCAGTAAGGGAACAAACTTCATGTCCAAAAGTCACGAATCAGGGTCATGATTGTTGAGTGGAAAGCCCGAGCGCCCCGGCAGCGAGCCCAGCCGTCAAGCCCCGACGAAACCCGGCGACGCTAGATGCTGAGCGTCCGGAGCGGCTGGAGGCTCCGGAAGCTCCCGCCGTACCGTTGGAAGAACAGCCGCTGCCCGATGACCGTTTCCTCAATCGCGAGCTGTCCTGGCTCGACTTCAACGGCCGGGTGCTGACGCTCGCCGAGGATCCGGCGACGCCGCTGCTGGAGCGGGCGAAGTTCCTGGCGATCTTCGCGAGCAACCTCGACGAGTTCTTCATGGTGCGGGTGGCCGGGATCAAGCGGCGCATGTCGATGGGCCTCCCGGTGCGCAGCTCGAGCGGGCTCCCCCCGACCGACCAGATGGAGCAGATCGCCGAGCGCACGGCCGCGATGGTGGCGCGCGAAGCGCGATGCCTCACCGAAGAGGTCCTTCCGGCGCTGGCGCAGGAGAACGTCCGCATCGTGCGCTGGAACGAGCTCGACCAGGGCGAGCGGGAGCGGATGCGCACGGCCTTCCGCGAGCAGATCTTCCCGGTGCTGACCCCGCTGGCGGTGGATCCGGCGCACCCGTTCCCCTACATCTCGGGGCTGTCGCTCAACCTGGCCGTCGTGGTGCGCGACCCGGAGGGCGGCCCGGAGCTCTTCGCGCGGGTCAAGGTCCCCAACAACGTGCCGCGCTTCTACGTCCTCGATCGCGACTCGCGCACCGGCGAGGGCCCGCGGCCGAAGCGCTTCCTGCCCGTCGAGGAGCTCATCGCGGCCCACCTGGGGCAGCTGTTCTCCGGCATGCAGGTGATGGAGCACCATCTCTTCCGGGTCACCCGCAACGCCGAGGTCGAGCTCGACGAGGACCGCGACGAGGACCTCCTGCAGGCGCTCGAGCGGGAACTGGCGCGGCGCAAGTTCGGCCCGCCGGTGCGGCTCGAGGTGGCCGCGTCGATCTCCGACCACGTGCTGGAGTTGCTGGTCCGCGAGCTGGACATGAACGACCAGGACGTGGTCCTGCGCATTCCCGGGCTCCTCGACCTCTCCGCGCTGTGGCAGGTCTACGGCGAGGTCGACCGCCCGGACCTGAAGGATCCCCCGTTCACCCCGGCGACCCATCCGCAGTTCGCCGACGGCGAGACGCCGCGCAGCGTCTTCGCGCGGCTGCGGGAGCACGACATTCTCGTGCACCACCCGTACCACTCGTTCTCCACGAGCGTGCAGCGCTTCATCGAGCAGGCGGCGGCCGACCCGAACGTGCTGGCCATCAAGCTGACGCTCTACCGCACGAGCGGCGACTCCCCGATCGTCGACGCGCTGGTCGACGCGGCCGAGGCCGGCAAGCAGGTGGTGGTGCTGGTCGAGGTCAAGGCCCGCTTCGACGAGAAGGCCAACATCGGCTGGGCCCGCACACTGGAGCGGGCCGGCTGCCACGTGGTCTACGGCCTGGTCGGGCTGAAGACGCACACCAAGACCGCCCTGGTGGTGCGCCAGGAGGGCAACCACATCCGCCGCTACTGCCACGTCGGCACCGGCAACTACCACCCGAAGACCGCCCGGATGTACGAGGACTACGGCCTCCTGACCGCCGATCCGGAGGTCGGCGCCGACCTGACCGACCTGTTCAACGTGCTGACCGGCTACAGCCGCCAGACCGGGTACCGGCGGTTGATGGTCGCCCCGCACGGCGTGCGCAGCGGCATCATCGAGCGGATCGAACGCGAGATCGAGTTGGGCTCCCGGGGCTTGGTCCAGATCAAGGTCAACTCGCTGGTCGACGAGGACATCATCGACGCGCTCTACCGGGCCAGCCGGGCCGGCGTGCAGGTGGACCTCATCGTGCGCGGCATCTGCACGCTGCGGCCGGGCGTGCCGGGGCTGTCCGACAACATCCGCGTGCGCTCGGTCCTCGGCCGGTTCCTCGAGCACTCGCGCGTGTTCCGCTTCGGCGGCGCGGGCAGTGGCAGCGAATACTGGATCGGCTCGGCCGACCTGATGCACCGCAACCTCGACCGCCGCGTCGAGGCCCTGGTCCAGGTCACCGACGCGACCGACCAGGCGGATCTCGACCGTGTCCTGCAGCTGATGAGCAGCGAGGACACCGGCGGCTTCGACCTGGCGCCGGACGGCACCTGGCACCGCCGCACCGGCATCGACCCGCAGCAAGCACTCCTGCGCCGCATAGTCGGGCGCGCCGAGTAACACGATATTAGGGTGGCGGCATGCTCGAGGAAGAACGAAAGTTTCAGGTTGACGACCAGTTCGCCATGCCTGACCTCAGCGCTGCCGCGCCGCCGGGCGGATACATCATCCCGCTGCCCGCGATGACCCTGCGTGCCACCTACTACGACACCGCCGACCGCCGGCTGGCCCGCGCGGGCGTCTCGCTGCGCCATCGCCGCGGTGAGGCGCCGGAGAAGGCCTGGACCGTGAAGCTGCCGTCCGACGTGCCGGGCACCCGCCACGAACTGTCCCGCGCCGGCTCCCCGACCGAGGTCCCGCCCGACCTGGTGGATCTGGTCACCGCCTACCACCGCGGTGCCCCGCTGGAAGCGGCCGCAGTGCTCCGCACGGTCCGTCGCGTCTATGAAATTCAAGATCCAGACCATCGGGTACTGGCTGAGGTTGCCGATGACACGGTCTCCGTTCTGGACGGGCGGAAGACGACGCTGAAGTTCCGGGAGATCGAGGTCGAGCGCAAGAACGGCGGCCCGAAGGTGCTCGATCGCGCCGAGGACCTGTTGCGCGAGGCCGGGGCGAGGAACGGCGGCTTCACCCCCAAGCATGTGCGCGCGATGCGCCTGACCGGCGAGCCACCTGACCTGACCCCGCCGTCGAGCCTGCCGGCGAAGCCGACCGCCGACGAGGTCGTCGCCAATGCGCTGCGCAGCGACATCGGGCGCATCTTCGCGTACGACGCGTTCGTGCGGCTCCGCGATCCGCTCCCCGACGGCGACACCCCGGTGCACCAGATGCGGGTCGGCACCCGCCGGTTGCGCAGCGACCTGCGAACGTTCGAACCGTTGCTGGACGCGGGCTGGACCAGCAAACTCCGCGCCGAACTCGGCTGGCTCGCGGACGTTCTCGGCGGGGCCCGCGACGCCGAGGTGTTGCGGGCGCGGCTGCGCACAACGGCCGACCTCGATCCGCTCGCGCCGCTCGACGAGGCGGCGGTGGCCCGCATCGACGCCGAACTGACCGTGCGCCACGAGGAGGCGCTGACCGTCCTGGACGACGCGATGCGCTCCCCGCGATACCTGGCGCTGCTGGACATGCTCGTCGAGGCCGCCCGTACGCCCCAGCTCTCCCCGGATGCGCAACGGGCGGCCATCAAGGCGCTGCCGGAGCTTGTCGTGCGGCCGTGGCGCAAGCTCGTCTACGGCGGCGGTCCGGCGCCGGGTGCGGCCGGTCTGCAGCAACGAGGGCCCGACGACGAGTGGCACGCGGTGCGGATCCGCGGCAAGCGCGCCCGCTATGCGACCGACGCCGTGGCCTCGGTCATCGGCGGCGCCGCGACCGCCCTCGCGACCGCGTTGGGCAAGGTGCAGAACCTTCTCGGCGAGCACCAGGACGCGGCCGTCGCGGCCGACACCTGGTTGGAGATCGCCAAGTCCGATCCCGACGACCACGCGCTCGCCGTCACCGCCGGCCGGCTCTACGAGCGCGAACGAGCCGCCGTCCGCGCAGCCCGCGCCGGCTTCCCGGAGGCGTGGGCGGCCGCCACCAAGAAGAAGGTCACCGAGTGGTTGAACTGAACACTGTCGTTCAGGCCGCGGGCGGCGTCGTTTGGCGCACCGACGCCAACGGCGAGCTGGAGATCGCCGTCGTGCACCGGCCCCGGTACGACGACTGGTCGCTGCCCAAGGGCAAGCTCGACGGCGACGAGCACCAGCTCGATGCGGCGGTCCGGGAGGTCTTCGAGGAGACCGCGGTGCGCGCGGTGCCGCAAGCGCGCCTGCCCACCATCCGTTATCTGACCGGCCAGCCGGGCGTGGAGAAGGTGGTCCATTTCTGGTCGATGCGCGCCGCCACCTGGGCCGAGCGGGCCCCCGACGACGAGATCGAAGAGGTCCGGTGGATCGCCCCGGGTAGCGCGGCCGGGCTGCTCAGCTATGCCCACGATCGCGGTGTGGTGAAGGCGTTTCTCGACCTGCCGCCGGTCACCGCGGTCGTCGCGCTGGTCCGCCACGCCAAGGCCGGCAAGCGCAGCCAGTGGACCGGGCCCGACGAGCTGCGGCCGCTGGAGCCGGCCGGGTTCGCCGACGCCGACACGCTGTGCCGGCTGCTGGATTTCTTCCGCCCCACGCTGGTGGTCAGCGCCACGCCCCTTCGCTGCCAGCAGACCGTGCGCCCGCTGGGCCATCCGATCGCGACCGACCCCGTCTTCGACAAGGACGCCGATCCGCACGCCGCCACCGCCGCCCTGCAGGATCTGGCGTCGGCCGGCGGGGTGCCGGTGGTGTGTAGCCAGGGCGAGCTGATCCCAAGCGTCCTGGGCGAGCTGACCGGGCGCGGCATTCCGCAGTTCCAGACGCCGAAGGGCGCCGCGTGGATCTTGTCCTTCTCCGGTCTGCGCCTGGTGGCGTACGACTTCCTGCAGCCGTGAAATCGTCCACTTGGGATGTCCACGGTGGACAATGCGTGTGCGAGTCGTCGCATAGCGATCAGGGTGGGGCCCGCGCCGCAGGCGCGGGGGGCGGCAAAAAGGGCGTCACCTCGGCGGAGGTGACGCCCTTTCGCTGAGCGGCCCTCGTGCCTAGCGGGCCTTCTTGGCGGGGGCCTTGCGAGCCGGCGCGGTCTTGGCGGCGGCCGTGGTGGCCGTCTTGCGAGCCGTGGTCGACGCGGCCCGCGTGGTCTTGGCCGGTGCCTTCTTGGCCGCGGTGGCCTTGGCCGCCGTCGCCTTGGCGGCGGTGGTCTTGGCCGCGGCCGCCTTCTTGGCCGGGGTCGCCTTCGGCACCCGGCCGCTGGCCACCATCTCGCGGAAGCTGGCGCCGGCGCGGAACGCCGGAACCGAGGTCTTCTTGACCTTTACGGCCTCACCGGTGCGCGGGTTGCGCGCGGTTCTGGCGCCACGGACGCGCTTCTCGAAGACACCGAAGCCGGTGATGGCGACCTTGTCGCCCTTGGTCACCGCGGACTGGATCTCCGCGAGCACCGCGTCCAGCGCTGACGTCGCCTGCTTCTTGTCGCCCAGCCGTACGCTGAGCGCTTCGATGAGCTCGGCCTTGTTCACGTTTCCTCCCGTAACCAAATGACTTTGCGTCCTTGCGGGCAACGTAAGCCCAACCCACACAGGATACAAACATGCGGCAGAAAAGAAATCGTTGTGTCGTAACGGATTTTCCGGTGACCCCCGCCGGAGGCCCTTGGGAGGCCTAGAGGACAGCCGGTGTCCACTCCGGACGGCCCTGTTCGAAGGCGGAAATCGCGTCCATGTGACGCATGGTCAGACCGATGTCGTCGAGCCCTTCCATGAGCCGCCACCTGCTGAAACCGTCCATTGGGAAGTCCCATTCATGGCCGTTGGCCCGGACCTGGCGGGCATCCAGGTCGACGGTCACTTGGAGCCCCGGGTTCTCCTCGACGTCCTGCCAAAGAATTTCTACAAATTTGAGGTCGAGCTCCACCGGCAACAGCCCCTCCTTGAGGGAATTACCCCGGAAGATGTCGCCGAAGCGCGGTGCGATGACCGCCTTGAAGCCGTAGTCGCGCAGCGCCCACACGGCGTGCTCGCGGGACGACCCAGTGCCGAACTCGGGCCCGGCCACCAGGATCGAGGCGCCCTCGTACGCCGGATTGTTCAGCACGAAGGCCGGATCCGAGCGCCAGGCGTTGAACAGCCCGTCGGCGAAGCCGGTGCGGGTGACCCGCTTGAGGTAGACGGCGGGGATGATCTGGTCGGTGTCCACGTTGGACCGGCGCAGCGGCAGGGCCGAGCCGGTGTGCGCGACGAATTTCTCCATGAAACCTTCTCCTAGTTCAAATCGGCCGGCGCGGCCAGGTGGCCGGAGATGGCGGTGGCCGCGGCGACCGGGGGCGACACGAGGTGGGTGCGGCCACCGCGGCCCTGCCGGCCCTCGAAGTTGCGGTTGGAGGTCGACGCCGAGCGCTGGCCCGGCTTCAGGGTGTCCGGGTTCATGCCCAGGCACATCGAACAGCCGGCGAAGCGCCATTCCGCGCCCGCGGCCAGGAAGATCTCGTGCAGGCCTTCCTCTTCGGCCGCCGCCCGGACGACCGCGGAGCCGGGGACGACCATCATCCGGACGCTGTCGGCGACCTTGCGGCCGCGCAGCACCTCGGCGGCGGCGCGCAGGTCCTCGAGCCGGCCGTTGGTGCAGGAGCCGACGAACACCACGTCGATCGGCACGTCGCGCAGCGCCGTACCGGGTTCGAGGGCCATGTAGGCCAGCGCCCGCTCGGCGGCGGTGCGGTCCCCGGCCTCCGGGAAGTCCGACGGGTCGGGGATCCGGGAGTCCAGCGGCGCACCCTGCCCCGGGTTGGTGCCCCAGGTGACGAACGGCGTGACGCGGCTCGCGTCCAACTCAACCTCGGTGTCGAACGAGGCACCCGGATCGGTACGCAGCCCGCGCCAGTAGTCCAGCGCGCGCTCCCACCGGGCGCCGCTCGGCGCGTACTGGCGGCCCTCGACGAAGGCGAACGTGGTGTCGTCCGGCGCGACCATGCCGGCCTTGGCGCCCCACTCGATCGACATGTTCGCGATCGTCATGCGCCCCTCCATCGACAGCTTCTCGATGACCGGACCGCGGTACTCGACCACGTGGCCACGCCCGCCGCCGGTGCCGACCTTGGCGATGAGGGCCAGCACGACATCTTTGGCGGTGATGCCGGTAGCCATTTCGCCGGTGACGTTGACGGCCATCGTGCGTGGGCGCGCCTGTGGCAGCGTCTGCGTGGCCAGGACGTGCTCGACCTCGCTCGTACCGATGCCGAAGGCCAAGGCGCCGAACGCACCGTGCGTCGAGGTGTGCGAGTCACCGCACACGATCGTCATGCCCGGCTGGGTCAGTCCCAGCTGCGGCCCGATCACGTGCACGATGCCCTGCTGCGCGTCGCCGAGGGAGTGCAGGCGAATCTTGAACTCTTCGCAGTTGCGACGGAGCGTCTCGATCTGGGTGCGTGACACCGGATCCGAGATCGTCAGCAGGTTGTCGGTCGGAGTGTTGTGATCCTCGGTGGCGATCGTCAGATCGGTCCGCCGCACCGTGCGACCCGCCATCCGCAGCCCGTCGAATGCCTGCGGGCTGGTGACCTCATGCAGGAGATGCAGATCGATATAAAGCAGGTCCGGCTCCCCGGCGGCGGTGCGCACGACATGCGCGTCCCACACCTTCTCGGACAGGGTCTTGTGTTCTTCTCCCACCATCTGGACATCCTAAAATTTGGGAGGTATGTTTCGGTCTGTGGGACACAGTATGAGCGGTGTCGGCGTGCTCGACAAGGCGGTGGTGATTCTCGCGGCCTGCGTTGACGGGGCCAGCCTTGCCGAATTGGTTGATCGCACAAAGCTTCCGCGTGCGACCGCTCACCGTTTGGCCCAGGCACTGGAGATTCACCGCCTGCTGGTGCGCGACACCCATGGGCGCTGGCGTCCCGGCCCCCGGTTGGGCGAACTCGCCAACTCCGCTCCGGATGTGTTGCTCACCGCAGCCGAGCCGATGCTGACCGCATTGCGCGACGCGACCGGCGAGAGCGCCCAGCTCTACCTCCGCCGCGCGGACGAGCGGCTCTGCGTCGCCGCCGCCGAGCGCGCCAGCGGCCTGCGCGACACCGTGCCGATCGGCGCCGTCCTGCCGATGACCGCCGGCTCCGCGGCGCAGGTGCTGCTGGCGTGGGAGCCACCCGAGGCCGTGATGCCGCTGCTGCCGCGGTGCAAGTTCACCGGCCGTACGCTCGCGGAGGTCCGCCGGCGCGGCTGGGCGCAGAGCGTGGCCGAGCGCGAGCCCGGCGTGGCCAGCGTTTCCGCGCCGATCCGGGACCGCACCGGGCGGGTGATCGCCGCGATCAGCGTGTCCGGCCCGATCGAGCGACTCGGCCGCCGCCCGGGCGACCGGCACGCGATGGCCGTCGTGCGAGCGGGACAGCGCCTCTCCGGCCTCTGACCGGCGTGCGGCTGCCAGTTACACGCACTGCTGATCCGCTTGAGGTCTGCCGATTACACGCACCTTTGATCCGCTTGCGGTCTGCCGGTTACATGCGCCGCTGATCGGCTTATGCTCTGCGGGTTGCACGCGCCTCACAGGCCAATTACCTGGAAGGAACGCCCGTGACCGACCCCGACACTCCCCCGACCCCGGAGTCTCCCGACTCCGGCATTTCCTCGGCCCCCAGCCCCTCCTCTACGCCGGCCAGCCCCGGCCCGGCCACCCCGGAGGCGCCGGTCGGCTCGCCCTCCGGCGTAGCGCCACCGACCGCGCCCGGCGACCCCTCGACCTCGGGCGGCGCGGCCCCGAGCCGCAGCGGCCGTGGCGGCTGCATGTCGACGATGATCGGCTTCTTCCTGATGCTGGCCGCCCTGCTCGGCCTGCTCACCCAACTCTGACCGAACCGGCCCGGGTCTCAGGCGCAACGTGAAGGAATTCGGCACCCAGAACGACCGGAAGCCTTCACGTTGTGAGAGCAAAGGTCCACGTCGACGACGTGGACCTTGATGTAGCCCCGATGGGATTCGAACCCACGCTACCGCCTTGAGAGGGCGGCGTCCTGGGCCGCTAGACGACGGGGCCAGAACTGACTTGCAACACTACAGCACCGCCGCCAATAGACGTCGGTGCTGGGGTACCAGGACTCGAACCTAGACTAACTGAACCAGAATCAGTTGGGCTGCCAATTACCCCATACCCCAAATTCGGCGCTCGCGCGCCGAACAAGAACTCTACCAGACTCGGTCACTCGAGATTTTGGACCCGGTTGGCCAGGGTGCCGAGGCCCTCGATCGTCACGGTCACCACGTCGCCGTCGGTGAGCGGGCCGACCCCGGCCGGCGTCCCGGTCAGGACCACGTCTCCGGGGAGCAGCGTCATCACGTGGGAGATGTACGAGACCAGGGTGGCGGGGTCGAAGACCATGTCCTTGGTCCGGCCGAGTTGGCGCACCTCCTCGTTGACCTCGCAGCGCACCTCGACGTCGCTCACATCGACCCCGGTGACCATCCACGGGCCGAGCGGGCAGAACGAGTCGAAGCCCTTCGCCCGGGTGAACTGGACGTCGGCGCGCTGCAGGTCGCGGGCGGTGACGTCGTTGGCGCAGGTGTACCCGAAGATCGCGGCGGCCGCACCGGCCCGGTCGACCCGGCGGGCGCCGGTGGCGCCGATCACCACGGCCAACTCGGCCTCGTGCTCGACCTGGTTGGACTGCAGCGGGAGGCGGATCGCGTCGTTGGGGCCGATCAGCGAGGTCGACGGCTTGAGGAACAGCAGCGGCTCTTTGGGCACCTCGTTGCCCAGTTCGGCGGCGTGGTCGGCGTAGTTGCGCCCGACGCACACCACCTTGCTCGGCAAGATCGGCGAGAGGAGCCGCACGTCGGCGAGGGCCCAGCGCTGGCCGGTGAACCGCAGGTCACCGAAGGGGTGGCCGTCGATCTCGGCGACGGTCTGAGCGTCCGGTCCGGCCGTCGGCGAGCCTTCGACGGCCCCGAACGAGAACCCACTGCTGTGGGCGAAGCGAGCGATACGCACGCGTCGAATCTACCCAAGCGCGCACTACCCTTGCAGTGTGGCCCTCACGGAGCTACCGCCCTCCCGACCTGCGCCTCCGGCGCAGACCCACCCTGAGCTACCGCCCTCCCGACCTGCGCCGGCCAGACACCTGCGCGGCGCAGACCCATCCTGTCCTCGACCAGCCGGTTTGGCGTTCCCGCCGAGCCGCGCACGAGGCACGGGTCGACGGCTGGCTGGCCGGGCACCGCGAACGGCAGCAGCACGCGGTCAAGCACCCGGTCGAGGACTTCCTGTTCACGTACTACTCGTTCCGGCCGGCCCGCCTGCGCCGTTGGCATCCGGGGGCCGGCGTGGTGCTGCGCGGGGCAACGGATTTCGGCCCCGGGTACCGCGACACTCCAAACGGTGCCGCCGTGGACGTCGACGCGATCCTGGAGCGCCGGCGGGAGTCGGTCGAACGGATTCGACGGCTGCTCGCCAGTACCGGTGAAAGACCTGGATTTTTCGGGTGTTTCGGCCTCCACGAATGGGCCATGGTCTACCGCCAGAGCCAGGACGAGGTCCGGCACAACGCCTGGCCGCTGCGGCTGAGCCCCGCACAGACCGCCGAGGTCGTCGAGGCCATGACGGTGCGGTGCAGCCACTTCGACGCCTTCCGGTTCTTCACGCCACCGGCGCGGTCGCTCAACGTGCTCAGCCCGTCGCGGGAATCGCAGATCGCGCTGGAACAGCCGGCCTGCCTGCACGCGAACATGGACCTGTACAAGTGGTGCTACAAGCTGGTTCCGTTGATCCCGTCGGAGCTGATGGCCGACTGTTTCGCGCTGGCGCGGGACATCCGGGCGCTGGACATGCGGGCCAGCCCGTACGATCTGTCGGCGCTCGGCTTCGAACCGGTCCGGGTGGAGTCGGCGGAGGGGCGGGCGCAGTACGTCGCCGGGCAGCGCGACTTCGCCGAGCGGGCCGCGCCCCTGCGCCAACGCCTGATCGAAGCGATCGACGTCGCCTTCGACGCTTGTCCACAATCCACAGGGTGACGTAGCCGCGTTCGCGCGGTCGGGACTCCAGCGGCATGCTCGCCGCCATGCGCTTCGATGGGCACCTGCAAGCGGCATACCGCTACGCCGACGGACAGGCCGCCTTCTCCCATACGACGGGCTCCAGCCATCTGTGCGGTCGCCCGGCAGATGACCACGCCCGAACGGCTCCTAGATGCGCTGTCAGGAGCACAGCGCCTCGCCGGCCGAGGCCGTCTGGCGAAGCTCCTGGAACTCCTCATGGCCGGTTGCCGCAGTCCGCTTGAGCTCTGGGGGTACGAGCATGTGTTCAGCGGTCCGGAGTTTGCCGGTCTGCGCTGGCAGGTACCGGTGAAGCTGGGTGCCCGCACCGTCTACCTCGACGCGCTCGACCCCGACAGCGGCGTGAACTTCGAGGTCGACGGCACGAGATACCACACCCGCACTGCCGATCGCGAGCGCGACCTCCGGCGAGACGCGGCGCTGACCGGGCTGGGACTCACCGTGGTCCGGTGGTCACACCGGCAACTGACGCTCGAGGTGGCGGCGACCCGGGCGGCGGCTCTGGCGAGCATGGCGAGTCATCGCCGTCCGGGCTGGACGCTTCCGCGGGCAGTGCTGCTCCCGGACACATAGACGTTGACCAGGACACGCGGCGAAAATCGCGTTTCGACCGCGTGTCCTGGTCAACGTCTATGTGCCGCAGAACCTTAGTTCGAGCCCAGCACGTTGACTGCGCGCGCGACGATCAACGCGAGGGTGATCAGCGAGACCAGGGACTCGGCCATCATGATCATCTTGGCCCACCGCGACAGCGGCAGCGTGTCCGTCGGGCTGAACGCGGTCGCGGCGGTGAACGACAGGAACAGGTAGTCGACGAACCCGGGCTCCCAGTTCTTGTGGACCAGCTCGGGCACGGTCATCTGGGAGAACAGGAAGTCGGGATAGACCTTGCGGGCCCGGGCGCGCGCCGCCGGGCCGCCGCGATCCAGCTCCCAGTACCCGAGCGCGAAGACGATGACGTTGGTCACCCAGATCGCCGAGCCCCACAGCAGCAGGTGCGCCGCCGGCAACTTTCCGCCGAGGACGAGGCGCTGCACCAGCAGCCAGACCGACCACGCGGTGGCGAGCGCCGCCACGGCGACCAGCGCCAGTCCGCAGGCGCGCAGGACGTTCCACTCCTTCTCGATCCGGACCGGGTCGCCGATGACGAGCACGATCAGGAGCAGTCCCTCGATGGCCGGCAACAGGTAGTGCGGGCGCGGGGCCAGGTCCTGGGGCAGCACCATCTGCAGCGCGATCGCGACGATGACGGCGATGCCCGCCGGCCAGCGGTGCTCGCCCGGGGTCTGGCGCAGCCAGGCCGGGACATGCTCCGTCGCATGTGCGGGCGGGCGGACCGGCGGGTGGTTTCGAGCCAGCGGGGGCGGTAGCGAATCGTCGGGATTCACCGGCGACACCGCAAAGAAGTCTGACTCACAGGTCACACCGTAAATCAGGGTGGGGCCCGCGCCGCAGGCGCGGGTCACACTGTAAAGCAGGCTCGGTCAACGCCGGCACGGTAGAGGAGATCTCGTGAAGGTTCGGTGGTGAACGCCGGATCCGCGGCAATGGGTACCTACTCTCGGCGGCATGGTGAGACTCTGGCTGCCGATCGCGCTCTTCGCCCTGTGCGCGGTCGTGCGGCTGTCCGGGTTCGAGAGCGGGCTGCGGACGGTGCAGTTGCTGGCCTTCACCCCGTACGTGGCGCTGGCGTCCCTCGCGCCGCTCGTCGCGGCCGCGATCACCCGGAAGCTCTGGCCGGCGCTGGCCGCCGCCCTCGTGACGCTGGCCCTCGGTGTGTGCGTCGTGCCGCGCTGGATCGCCGACAGCGACAACCCGATTGGTGCCACCACGCTGCGGGTGCTGAGCGTGAACATGATGCTCGGCCAGGCCGACCCGCAGCGGATCGTCGAGCTCGTCCGGGACCGCGACGTCGACGTGCTGGCGCTGCAGGAGTTCACCGGGACGGCCCGGGACGGACTCGCCGCGGCCGGTCTGGGCGAGCTGCTGCCCTACCACGCTGAGGAGGCGGCCAACTCGGCCGCGGGTTCGGCGCTCTACAGCCGGTTTCCGCTCACCGACGGCAGCGTCCGCGTACACCGGTCCGGGTTCCGCCAGGCCCGGGCGACCGTGACGGTGCCGGGCGCGCGGCCGGTCCAGATCGAGTCGGTACACCCATGCCCGCCGATCGGGCCGAACGGCTCCTGGTGCTGGCGGGCCGACCTCGCCGATCAGCCACAGGCCACGCCGACCGGCCCGATCCGCATCCTCGTCGGCGACTTCAACGCCACACTCGACCACACCGCACTGCGGAAGCTGATCGGCACCGGCTACCGCGACGCCGCGGACGTCGCCGGCGCCGGCTACGCGCGCACGTGGCCGTACGACGAGCGCTGGTACATCCCGGCGGTCACCATCGACCATGTGCTCGCCGACCCGCGGGTGGGGGTGGCCGGCGTCTCGCCGTACCAGATGAAGAACAGCGACCACAAAGCGCTCTTCACGACCCTGCGACTGCCAGCCGGCTAGCAATCGCGTACCTTCAGCAATCGTGACCCGCACCTTCCGCAGCCTCGCGGTGATCGCGATGGCGACTCTTGTGCTGGGCGGTTGTACCGAGAAGGCGACGCCGCCGGCGGTCGACGCCGACTCCGATCGACCCACCGTGGTCGTGACGGCACAACCGCAGGACGCCGACGCCGCGCAGCTCGCCGTCGAGCAGCTGTTCAGCCTGGTCGTCGACGATGACTGGTCGAGCGTGTGGGACATGTGGACCCAGGCGGCGCAGGCGCAGATCCCCAAGGACGCCTACGTCAACCTGATCTCGACCTGCCCGGCGCAGGGCCAGCAGTACAAGGTGACCGACGTGAAGACGGCCAACCCGACCACCGCGACCGTCAAATGGACCCGCGAGAAGCCGGCCGGCGGCGAGGAGGCCGGGTCGACGACCGTCCGTTACGAGTCGGGCACGTGGCGGATCGAACCCGACCCGGCCACCCTCGCCGCCTATAAGAAGGGCACCTGCGCCTGACCTATGCGGCCGGTACCGCGGTGTGGGCCAGGCCGTAGCTGAGCGCGTCGACCAGGGCCTGCCAGCTCGCCTCCACCACGTTCTCGTGCACCCCGACCGTCGTCCAGTCCGAGGTGCCCGAGCGGGTCTCGACCAGTACCCGGGTGATCGCACCGGAGCCGTGGCTTCCCTCGAGGATGCGAACCTTGTAGTCGGCCAGTTCGAACTGGCGCAGCTCCGGGTAGTGCTTGGTCAGCGCCACCCGCAGCGCCTCGTCGAGGGCGTTGACCGGGCCGTTGCCCTCGGCGGTGGCGATCACCCGCTCGCCGCGGACGCGTACCTTGACCGTGGCCTCGGAGACGACCGCGCCGTCCTCGCGGTGTTCGACCTGCACCCGGTATGACTCCAGGCTGAACGGCCGGGCGACCACGCCGCCGGCCATCTCCGCTCGGACGAGCAGCTCGAACGACGCGTCGGCGGCCTCGAACGACCAGCCGCGCGCCTCGAGGTCCTTGACGCGGTCGGTGACGCTGGAGAGCGCCTCCGGATGGCCGCCCAGGTCGATACCGAGCTCCCGGCTCTTGAGCTCGATACTGGCCCGGCCGGCCATCTCGGTGACCAGGATCCGCATCGTGCTGCCCACGACCGTGGGGTCGATGTGGTTGTAGAGCAGCGGATCCACCTTGATCGCACTCGCGTGCAGGCCCGCCTTGTGAGCGAACGCTGACGACCCGACATAAGCCTGGTGGGTGTCGGGCGCGATGTTGGCGATCTCGGCGATGGCGTGCGAGACGCGCACCATCTGCTCGACGCACCCGTCCGGTAGGACCGGCATGCCGAGCTTGAGCTGAAGGTTGCCGACGACGGCGAAGAGGTCGGCGTTGCCGGGCCGCTCGCCGTATCCGTTGGCGGTGCACTGGAAGTGCGGTACGCCGGCCTCGACGGCCGCGACCGTGTTGGCGACGGCGCACGAGGTGTCGTTCTGGCAGTGGATGCCCAGCCGGGCCACGGCCTCCTCGGCGGTGATCCCCAGGGTCACGGCGAGCCGCTCGCGAACCTCGCCGACGGTGCGCGTGATCCGGGACGGCAGCATCCCGCCGTTGGTGTCGCACATCACGGCGGCCTCGGCGCCGGCGCCGAGCGCGGTCGCGGCGACGCTGGCCGTGTAGTCGGGGTTGACCAGGTAGCCGTCGAAGAAGTGCTCGCAGTCGAGGAAGACGCGGCGTCCCTCGCCGACCAGGTAGGCGACCGTGTCGCGGACCATCGCGAGGTTCTCCTCGAGCGTGGTCCGCAGGGCGCGCTCGACGTGGCGGACGTCGGACTTGGCGACCAGGGTGACGGCCGGAGTCTCCGCGTCGAGCAGGGCGCGGACCTGCGGGTCGGCCTGGACCCGTACGCCGGACTTGCGGGTCGCGCCGAACGCGACGAACACGGCGTGCTTCAGGTTGAGTTCGGAGCGTGCCCGTTGGAAGAACTCGGTGTCCTTGGGCATGGCTCCGGGCCAGCCGCCCTCGATGAACCCGACGCCGAACTCGTCGAGCAGCCGTGCCACGGCGAGCTTGTCGACGACCGAGTAGCTGATCGCCTCACGCTGGGCCCCGTCGCGCAAGGTCGTGTCGTACACCTGCATTGGCTTTCCTTCCTCGTTGACCCAACAAAAAGACCCCCCGCGAATGCGGGAGGTCTGCGCGTCCAGCGAAGCGAGGCTGGTCGCGCTAGGGGCCAATAATGAGCCGAGTCACGATGGGTAGCTTGGCACGGACGCCACGCTGCCGGTAGAAGTTTCCGAAATCTGAGATCCACAGTGATCTGCTTCACGATTACCCTGGTTCGTCACAAGCCTGTAACGGACGTGGGCGAGCATTCTTATCGAGCCGGTTGGCTCGCGGAACTTTTCTGGCGGGGCGGAGTGCGGGGTGTGCTCCAAGCCGCAGGAGAAACGCTTCGTGATGCAGGGGTGTCTCACGAAGCGACGCGGTAGCAGTTCGAAACGGCGGTATCGGACTGTGTTCCCAAAGTACGGGTGCCGAGGTGGCGGCCTCGGCACCCGTACGCTCTCCCGCTCATCATGATCCCCGATCGCGATTTGCGCGAGAGCTGGCCGCAACTTTGATCCATCCGGACGCGGTGAACATCGGCCGGCGGCCCCGTTTACAGGACCCGGTGGACCCAGCCGTACGGGTCTTCGGCGCGGCCGCGCTGGATGTCGACCAGCGACTTCCGCAGCCGCTCCGTCACCTCGCCGGTCCCGCCGTCGCCCATGACGAACTCGCCGTGGCTGGACCGGATCGTCCCGATCGGCGTGATCACCGCGGCCGTACCGCAGGCGAACGCCTCACGCAGCCGGCCGCTCTTGGCGTCGTCGCTCCACTGCTCCAACGCGTACGGCTCCTCGCGCACCTGATAGCCCAGGTCGGAGGCGAGGATCAGCAGCGACTCCCGCGTGATGCCGGGCAGGATCGTGCCGCTCAGCGGCGGCGTGCTGATCGAGCCGTCGTCGTGGACGAAGAAGACGTTCATCCCGCCGAGTTCGTCGACGTATTGCCGCTCGACGGCGTCGAGGAAGACCACCTGGTCGCAGCCGTGTTCGATCGCCTCGGCCTGCGCGATCAGGCTGGCCGCGTAGTTGCCGCCGCACTTGGCCGCGCCGGTACCCCCGGGAGCGGCCCGCGTGTAGTCGCTGGACACCCACACGGTGACCGGCTGGACGCCGCCCTTGAAGTAGGAGCCGACCGGCGAGGCGATGACCAGGAAGAGGTATTCCGAGGACGGCTTGACGCCGAGGAAGACCTCGCTCGCGAACATGAACGGCCGCAGGTAGAGGCTCGACGCGGGCGCGTCCGGCACCCAGGCCTGGTCGATGGTGATCAGCTCGTGCAGCGAGTCGAGGAACAGCTGCTCGGGCACCTGCGCCATGGCCATCCGCACGGCCGAGTTGCGGAAGCGCCGCGCGTTGGCGTCCGGCCGGAACATGGTCACCCCGCCGTCGGCGGCCCGGTAGGCCTTGAGCCCCTCGAAGATCTCCTGCGCGTAGTGCAGCACCGCGCTGGCCGGATCCATCGGGATCGGCGCGCGGGCCTCGACGCGGGCGTCGTACCAGCCTTTGCCCTCGGCCCAGCGCACGGTGACCATATGGTCGGTGAATACGCGCCCGAACCCCGGGTCGACCAGCAAGGCGGCTCGCTCGGCGGCGGCTACTGGCACCGGATTCGGACGAACCTCGAAGTCGAGTGTTTCACCGCCACTCATGGCGCGCCTCCGCAAAAAGAGCCGTTGGTGTGATGTCTGCAACTTACCCGAACGGTCGTTCAAGCGTCAGGGGGGCTCAGGGTCGGGCGGGCGGGCGGACGCTCAGCCGACCGCCGTGGCGATCCGATCTCCGACCTCGTCCGTGGCGACGGCCGCTCCGACGGTACGGGAGGAGAGCTCGTTCGCGACCGCGTCCCTGACGCGTACCGACTCCTCCGGGTGACCCAGATGGTCGAGCAGCAGCGAGACGGACAGGATCGCGGCCACCGGGTCGGCGACACCCTTGCCGGCGATGTCCGGCGCGGAGCCGTGCACCGGCTCGAACATCGACGGGTACGCCCGCTCCGGGTTGATGCTGCCGCTCGCGGCAAGGCCGATGCCACCGGTGACGGCCGCGGCGATGTCGGTGAGGATGTCGCCGAAGAGGTTGTCGGTGACCACGACGTCGAATCGCTGGGGGTTGCTGACCAGGAACATGGCCGCCGCGTCGACGTGCTGGTACTCGGTCTCGATGTCCGGGAAGTCGGCCTTGACCGCGGCGAACGTCCGCGCCCACAGCCCGCCGGCGTGGGTGAGCACGTTCGTCTTGTGCACCAGGGTGACCTTGCGCCGCTCGCGCCGCCCGGCCCGGGCGAACGCGTCGCGGATGACCCGCTCCACGCCGTACCGGGTGTTGAGGCTCTCCTCGGTGGCCACCTCGGCCGGGGTGTCCGGGTGCAGGTTGCCGCCGGCGCCGACGTAGAGGCCCTCGGTGCCCTCGCGGACCACGACGAGGTCGATCTCGCCCGGTTTCACCGGGCCGAGCGGGCTGGCGGTGCCCGGCCACAGCCGCGACGGCCGCAGGTTCACGTACTGGTCGAAGTCGAACCGCAGCTTCAGCAGCAGGCCCCGCTCGAGCACGCCGGGCGGCACGGTCGGGTCGCCGACCGCGCCGAGCAGGATCGCGTCGTGCGTGCGCAGTTCGTCCAGGACGCTGTCCGGCAGGACCTCACCGGTACGGTGGTAGCGCGCGGCCCCGAGGTCGTAGTTGGTCGTTTCGACCCCCGGCAGGATGGCGTCGAGCACCTTGCAGCCCCTGGGCCACCACCTCGGTGCCGATGCCGTCACCGGCCACGACCGCGATACGAGTCACCGCGCTGCTCCCTCCACGTAGGACTCGCGTAACGGTACGCGCCCGTCCTACGGGTTGGACAGCCATCCCGCAACGTGGACACCCCTTCGCAGTCGATCAAGGAAGTACGCGCCGGGATTTGTCGGAATCCCGGGCGTGTACTTCCTTGATCGACTGCGAAGGGGAGATTAGTCGGCCGACAGATCCACCGTGCTCGCGGCGGCCGCGCCGATCGCATCCTGGGCCGCGCTCAGCAGGTCGGCCGCCACCGCGTTGTCGACGGTGAGGGTCATCAGCGCCTCACCACCGGCCGTGCGCCGGGACACCTGCATGGCGGCGATGTTG
This sequence comes from uncultured Actinomycetota bacterium, assembly GCA_963816625.1. Classification (GTDB taxonomy): domain Bacteria; phylum Actinomycetota; class Actinomycetes; order Mycobacteriales; family Micromonosporaceae; genus Dactylosporangium. Next base: position 131,370 of record CAWFLC010000003.1, read on the forward strand.
ACTCCGGCCCGGCCGAGGATCGAGCCGATCGTGCCGACCACGCCGGGACGGTCGAGGTATCGGAAGAACAGCAGCACGCCCTCGGCGGTCGAGCTCGAGGGAGAAGCCGTCGATCTCGGTGAGCTTGAGCTGCTCGCGCGGGAAGATGAGGCAGGTGCCGGATACCGATGCGACCCGGCCGTCCGGCAGGGCGCCGCGCACGGTGACGAGGTTGGCGTGCTCGACCGGCTCGGTGAAGGTCGCGAGGCCGACCTCGACGCCCCGATCGGCGGCCAGCAGCGGCGCGTTGACGTAGGTGACCTGTTCCTCGACCACGGCCGAGAAGAGTCCCTTGGTGGCGGCCAGGCGCAGCACCGACACGTCGTGCGCGACGATCTCGCCGTGCACCTCGACGGTGACCGAACCGGCGATGCCGCCGGCGACCGCGGTGAAGACCCGGCCGAGCTTCTCCGCGAGCGGCAGCAGCGGGCGGACCTCTTCGGCCACCACGCCACCGGCCTGCACGTTGACCGCGTCGGGCACGAACTCGCCCTGCAGCGCGAGGCTGCACGCTGCGGGCCACGGCGAGGCCGGCCTTGTCCTGCGCCTCGACGGTCGACGCGCCGAGGTGCGGGGTGACCACGACGTTGTCGAACTCGAAGAGCGGCGAGGCGACGCACGGCTCTTTGCTGAACACGTCGATGCCGGCGCCGCCGACCCGCCCGGCCGCGATCGCGTCGGCGAGGGCCTGCTCGTCGACCAGGCCGCCGCGCGCGGCGTTGATGATGCGCACGCCCGGCTTGACCGTGGCCAGTTCCTTCGCGCCGATCAACCCGACCGTCTCCGGGGTCTTGGGCAGGTGGATCGAGATGAAGTCGCTCTCGCGGAGCAGTTCGTCCAGGCCGACCAGGCGCACACCGAGCGCGGCCGCCCGGGCCGGCTGGATGTACGGGTCGTAGGCGACGAGCCGCACCCCGAAGGCGGCCATCCGCTGGGCGAACAGCACGCCGATGCGGCCGAGGCCGATGACGCCGACGGTCTTGCCGGAGATCTCCACGCCGGTGTACTTGGAGCGCTTCCACTCCCCCGCCTTCAGCGCGCGCGGACGCGGCGGCGGTGTTGCGCGCGACGGTGAGCAGCAGCGCGACCGCCTGCTCGGCGGCGGAGACGATGTTGGAGGTCGGTGCGTTGACGACCATGACACCCTGGCGGTCGCGGCCGGCACCTCGACGTTGTCCAGCCCGACCCCGGCGCGCGCGACGACCTTCAGCACCGGGGCGGCGCCCACGACCTCGGCGTCGACCTGGGTGGCGCTGCGCACGATCAGGGCGTTGGCCTCGCCGATCGCGGCGAGGAGCGCCGACCGGTCGGTGCCGTCGACGTGGCGGACGTCGAAGTCGTCGGCGAGGACCTCGATGGCAGACGGGGCCAGTTCCTCGGCGATGAGCACCACTGGTCGGTCGGCGGGTGAATTCATGCATGCCTCTTCTCGGGCGACAGAGTCAACCGATGGTAGGCCAGGTGCTTCTTGCTCGTCGGAGTGAGTGCGCTCACAAAAACTTTGACTCTCCAGCGACTGGAGACTCGATGATTTGGCGCATGAGTACGTCACTGACACCAGAAGAACGCCGGGAGGTCTTCGGCGACCAGGATCCCGAGCAGTACGCGGAGGAGGCCGAGCAGCGCTGGGGCGACACCGACGCCTACCGGCAGTCCCAGCGGCGGACCTCGTCCTACACGAAAGAGGACTGGGTGCGAATCAAGGCCGATGCCGAGGACATCACGGCTCGGTTCACCCAGTTGCAGCGCTCCGGCGCGGCGGCGGACGGCCCGGAGGCGGTCGCCCTCGCCGAGGAGCACCGTGCGCACATCTCGCGGTGGTTCTACGACTGCCCGAAGGAGATGCACCGCGGCCTGGCCGACATGTACGTCTCCGACGAGCGGTTCCGGCGCAACTACCCGGATGGCGTCGCGGAGTTCATCCACGACGCCATCTACGCCGCCTAAACCCGACGCCACTACTTCGGGGAAGGAGTGGCCTCGAGGCCCCCGACACGCCACTACTTCGGGGGAATAGTGGCCTCGAGGCCCCCGCAGGCCACTACTTCGGGGAAGGAGTGGCCTGCAAGCTACGCGGTTTCGGTGATCGGCCGGTCCACCCAGCTCATCATCGCCCGCAGTTCCGGCCGGTCTCCTCGATCGGGTGATGCTCGCTCTGTTCACGCCATTTGGTGAAGTTCGGGCGGCCGGCGTCGTCCTCGGCGATCCACTCCCGCGCGAACTCGCCGGACTGGATCTCGCCGAGGATCCGCTTCATCTCCTCCTTGACCCGTGCGTCGATGACGCGCGGGCCACGGGAGTAGTCGCCGTACTCGGCGGTGTCCGACACGCTGTAGCGCATGCGGGCGATGCCGCCCTCGTACATGAGGTCGACGATCAGCTTGAGCTCGTGGAGGCACTCGAAGTAGGCGATCTCCGGGGCGTAGCCCGCCTCGGTCAGCACCTCGAAGCCGGTCTGCACCAGCGCCGACGCGCCGCCGCAGAGCACGGCCTGCTCGCCGAAGAGGTCGGTCTCCGTCTCCTCCTTGAACGTGGTGCGGATGACGCCGGCGCGGGTACCGCCGATCCCCTTCGCGTACGAGAGGGCGAGCGCGAGGCCGTTGCCGCTCGCGTCCTGCTCGACGGCGACGAGACAGGGCACGCCCTTGCCGTCGACGAACTGGCGCCGGACGAGGTGGCCGGGTCCCTTCGGAGCGACCATGGCGACGTCGACGCTCGGCCGGCGGCGTGATCAGCTCGTACCGGATGTTGAGGCCGTGGCCGAAGAACAGGGCCTTGCCCTCGGTCAGGTTCGGCTCGATCGCCTCGGCGTAGAGCTTGCGCTGGGCGGTGTCCGGCGCGAGCACCATGATGACGTCGGCCTCGGCCGCCGCCTCGGCCGGCGTGACGACCCGCAGGCCCTGCTCCTCGGCCTTGGCCCGGCTCTTGGAGCCCTCCGGCAGGCCGACGCGGACGTCGACGCCGGAGTCCCGCAGGGACAGCGCATGGGCGTGGCCCTGGCTGCCGTACCCGAGTACCGCGACCTTGCGGCCCTGGATCACCGACAGGTCGGCGTCGTCGTCGTAGTACACCTCGGCGGACATTCTTCCTTCCGCGCGTGGTGCTGTCAGGACGCTGGCTCGTAGTGCGGGACCGGTGGTGATGGATCGCGAACCGCGCCCGATCGCCACCGCCCCGGATTGGACCATTTCCTTGATGCCGTACGGCTCGAGGTCGCGGAGCAATGCGTCGAGCTTCTCCGCGGTGCCGGTCGCCTCGATGGTCAGCGCGTCGGGCGCCACGTCGACGACGCGGGCCCGGAAGAGCTGCACGGTCTCGAGGACCTGCGAGCGCATCGGGCGCTCGGCGCGGACCTTCACCAGCAGCAGTTCCCGCTGGACGCTCGCGGTCGAGTCGAGCTCGACGATCTTGAGTACGTGGATGAGCTTGTTGAGCTGCTTGGTGACCTGCTCGAGGGGCGAGTCCTCGGCGTTGACCACGATGGTCATCCGGGACACCTCGGGGTGCTCGGTCTCGCCGACCGCGAGTGAGTCGATGTTGAAGCCGCGCCGGGCGAACAGACCGGCCACGCGGGCCAGGATGCCGGGCTTGTTCTCGACCAGCACCGACAGCGTATGAGTGGTCATCAGATGTCATCCTGGTCGAAGGCCGGCCGCACACCGCGGGCGAACATGATCTCGTCATTGCTGGTGCCGGCGGCGACCATCGGCCACACCATGGCGTCCTTGCCGACCACGAAGTCGACGACCACCGGCCGGTCGTTGATGCGCATCGCCGCCTCGATCGTGTTGTCGAGGTCGTCGGCGTTCTCGCAGCGCAGCCCGACGCAGCCGAGCGCCTCGGCGAGCTTCACGAAGTCGGGGATGCGGTGCTTGTGCGTGCCCAGGTCGGTGTTGGAGTAGCGCTCCGCGTAGAAGAGCGTCTGCCACTGCCGGACCATGCCGAGGTGGCCGTTGTTGATGACGGCCACCTTGATCGGGATGCCCTCCAGGGCGCAGGTGGCCAGCTCCTGGTTGGTCATCTGGAAGCAGCCGTCGCCGTCGATCGCCCACACGACCTTGTCCGGCTGGCCGACCTTGGCCCCCATCGCGGCCGGCACGGCGTAGCCCATCGTCCCGGCGCCGCCGGAGTTGAGCCACGTCCCCGGGTGCTCGAACGAGATGAACTGCGACGCCCACATCTGGTGCTGGCCGACGCCGGCGGCGTAGATCGCGTCCGGGCCGACCATCTCCCCGATCCGCTTGATCACCCGCTGCGGCGACAACGTGCCGTCCGGTGGCTCGTCGTAGCCGACCGGGTACCGCTCGCGGAGGTCGTTGAGCGTGGCCCACCACTCGGTGAGGTCGCCTTCGTGGCCGGCGGCGTGCTCGGCCGCGATCGCCGCGATCAGCTCCTCGATGACGAACTTGGCATCGCCGACGATCGGCACGTCGGCCGCGCGGTTCTTGCCGATCTCGGCCGGGTCGATGTCGGCGTGGATGATCGCCGCGTTCGGCGCGAACGTCGCCAGCTTGCCGGTCACCCGGTCGTCGAACCGGGCTCCGAGTGCGACCAGCAGGTCGGCCTTCTGCAGCGCGTACACCGCGGCGACCGTGCCGTGCATGCCGGGCATGCCGAGGTGCTGCTCGTGCGAGTCGGGGAAGGCGCCCAGCGCCATGAGCGTGGTGACCACCGGGCAGCCGGTCAGCTCGGCCAGCCGGCGCCAGTTCCTCGGACGCCGTCGCCTTGAGCACGCCGCCGCCCACGTACAGGACCGGACGGTGCGCGCCGACGATCATGCGGGCGGCCTCCCGGATCTGCTTGCCGTGCGGGTGCAGCGTCGGGTGGTAGCCGGGCAGGTCCAGCGTCGGCGGCCAGGAGAAGACGGCCGGCTTCTGCAGGACGTCCTTCGGGATGTCCACCAGCACCGGCCCGGGCCGGCCGGTCCCGGCCAGGTGGAACGCCTCGGCCAGGACCCGGGGCAGTTCCTCACCGCTGCGCACGAGGTAGTTGTGCTTGGTGATCGGCAGCGTGATGCCCTGGATGTCGGCCTCCTGGAACGCGTCGGTGCCGATGGCGGCCGAGGCGACCTGGCCGGTGATGGCCACGATGCCGACCGAGTCCATGTAGGCGTCGGCGATCGGGGTGACCAGGTTGGTCGCGCCCGGGCCGGAGGTCGCCATGCACACCCCGACCTTGCCGGTCGCCTGCGCGTAGCCCGTCGCCGCGTGCCCGGCGCCCTGCTCGTGGCGCACCAGGATGTGGCGCACGTTCTGCGAGTCGTAGAGCGGGTCGTAGGCGGGGAGGATCGCGCCGCCGGGAATGCCGAAGACCACGTCGGCGCCGAGTGCCTCCAGCGAGCGGACCAGGATCTGGGCCCCGGTCAGGGTCTCCTCGGGTTGGGAGAGCTTCGGGGCGGGAGTGGAGGGCGCAGCGGGCGGGTGGGCCCGGTGGGCCAGCACCTCGGGAGTCGGTCTCGTCATCGCAGTTCGCACTTTCTTTGACGTTGAGCGGAGGGGTCTTGGGCAAGAAAAAACCCCGCGTGCATCGGAGCACGGGGGCTAGCGCGTCGACAGCGGAGGTCGACGCGCTAGGTGATAAGTACTCGGCACGACCTTGACGACATACGCCCCACTCTGACGCATCTCATGCCCTGAGTCAACCGATCCCACGATCTGGACTCCAACGGTTGACCGTCACGCGCGTAGACTCCGCGTATGCCCGAGCTCCGGTCGAAAACCTCCACGTCAGGCCGCAATATGGCCGGCGCGCGCGCCCTCTGGCGCGCAACCGGCATGACCGACGGTGACTTCGGTAAGCCGATTGTCGCCGTGGCCAACAGCTTCACCCAGTTCGTGCCGGGTCACGTCCACCTCCGCAACCTCGGCATGATCGTCGCCGACGCGGTCGCCGAGGCCGGCGGGGTCGCCAAGGAGTTCAACACCATCGCCGTCGACGACGGCATCGCCATGGGCCACGGCGGCATGCTCTATTCGCTGCCCAGCCGGGAGCTCATCGCCGACTCCGTCGAATACATGGTCCAGGCGCACTGCGCCGACGCGCTGGTGTGCATCTCCAACTGCGACAAGATCACCCCGGGCATGCTCATCGCCGCGCTGCGCCTCAACATCCCGACCGTGTTCGTGTCCGGCGGGCCGATGGAGGCCGGCAAGACGGTCGCGATCGAGGGAATCGTCCACGAGAAGCTCGACCTGATCGACGCGATGGTCGCCTCCGCCAACGAGAGCGTCGGTGACGACCAGCTGGCCGAGATCGAGCGCTCGGCCTGCCCGACCTGCGGTTCCTGCTCCGGCATGTTCACCGCCAACTCGATGAACTGCCTGACCGAGGCGATCGGCCTGGCGCTGCCCGGCAACGGGTCGACCCTGGCCACCCACGCCGCCCGCCGCGACCTCTTCGTGCGGGCCGGGACGCAGATCGTCGAGCTGGCCAAGCGTTATTACGAACAAGACGATCAATCGGTACTGCCCAGAGCCATCGCCAACCGGGACGCGTTTGAGAACGCCGTGGCCCTCGACGTCGCCATGGGTGGATCGACGAACACGGTGCTGCACCTGCTCGCCGCCGCTCGCGAGGCCGAGCTGGACTTCAGCGTGAACGACATCGACGCCATCTCCCGCCGCGTCCCCTGCCTGTCGAAGGTCGCGCCGAACACCCCCAAGTACCACATGGAAGACGTACACCGGGCCGGCGGCATCCCGGCTATCCTCGGCGAGCTCGACCGGGCCGGGCTGCTGCACCGCGACGTCACCGCGGTCCACTCGGCCAGCCTCGACGAATGGCTGGGCGCCTGGGACATCCGCAGCGGCAAGGCCACCCCGGAAGCGATCGAGCTCTTCCACGCCGCCCCCGGCGGGGTGCGGACCACCGAGCCGTTCTCGACCAGCAACCGCTGGTCGAGCCTCGACACCGACGCGGCCGACGGCTGCATCCGCGACCGCGAGCACGCCTACACCGCCGACGGCGGGCTGGCGATCCTCTTCGGCAACATCGCGCCCGACGGCTGCGTGGTCAAGACGGCCGGCGTGCCCGCCGAGAACCTCACCTTCACCGGCCCGGCCCGCGTCTTCGAGTCACAGGAGGGGGCCGTCGACGGCATCCTCGCCAAGCGCGTGGTCGAGGGCGACGTGGTCGTCATCCGGTACGAGGGTCCGCGCGGCGGCCCGGGCATGCAGGAGATGCTCTACCCGACGTCGTTCCTGAAGGGCCGCGGGCTCGGCCGGGCGTGCGCGCTGATCACCGACGGCCGCTTCTCCGGCGGTACGTCCGGCCTGTCGATCGGGCACATCTCGCCCGAGGCGGCCAGCGGCGGCCTCATCGCGCTCGTCGAGGAGGGCGACACGATCGAGATCGACATCCCGAACCGGTTGATCGAGCTCCGCGTCAGCGACGAGGAGTTGACCGCCCGGCGCGTCGCCCAGGAGAAGCGGGATCGCCCGTACACCCCGCAGGATCGCGTCCGTCCCGTGTCGGCCGCGCTCCGCGCGTACGCCTCGATGGCCACCTCGGCCAGCGACGGCGCGTACCGGAAGGTCGATTTTTAGCGACAACTCCGGGGAAGGAGTGGCCTCCCGGCTCCGCCGAGGCCACTCCTTCCCCGGAGTTGTGGTCGTGATGTCCCTCTCCGTCGGGTAGCCGGCGACCCGGTTGTCCCGGCACCGGTACCACCTGCCTTAGGATCGACAGGAACCCCGCGACTGGCGCAGATCAAGGTGGAACCGACCACCGGGAAGCGACCGTGCGTCGCCGGCACCGCGCGCCTGGGTGCCCGCGACGAATTCGCTTGGAGGACGCTCGTGCACGTACCAGAGATCAAAACGCTTGCCAAGGAAGACCCGGAGCTGGCCGAGCTGATCAACGGCGAAGCCCAGCGGCAGCACGACAGCCTGCGGATGATCGCCTCGGAGAACTACGTCTCCCAGGCGGTGCTCGAGGCGACCGGCACGGTGCTGACCAACAAGTACTCCGAGGGCTATCCCGGCAAGCGGTACTACGAGGGCCAGCGCTACATCGACCCGATCGAGGAGCTCGCCGCGGCCCGCGCCCGGTCGCTCTTCGGCGTCGACCACGCCAACGTGCAGCCCTACTCCGGCTCGCCCGCGAACCTCGCCGTCTACATCGCGCTGGCCAAGCCGGGCGACACGATCATGGGCATGGCGCTGCCCATGGGCGGGCACCTCACGCACGGCTGGTCCGTCTCCGCGACCGGCGCATGGTTCCACGCCGTGCAGTACACGGTGCGAAAGTCCGACGGCCGGATCGACTTCGACGAGGTGCGCGACATCGCCGTCCGCGAACGGCCCAAGCTGATCTTCTGCGGCGGCACCGCGATCCCGCGCACGATCGACTTCCCGAAGTTCGCCGAGATCGCCCGCGAGGTCGACGCCGTCCTGGTCGCCGACATCGCGCACATCGCCGGCCTCATCGCCGGTGGCGCTCACCCGTCGCCGGTCGGGCACGCCGAGGTCATCTCGACCACCACGCACAAGACGCTCCGCGGTCCGCGCGGCGCGATGATCATGTGCGACGAGGCCGCACGCCAAGGCCATCGACAAGGCGGTCTTCCCCGGCCTGCAGGGCGGCCCGCACAACCACACCACCGCCGGCATCGCCGTCGCCCTCCACGAGGCGTCGACCCCCGCTTTCCAGGAGTACGCGCGCGCAGATCGTCGCCAACGCCAAGGCGCTGGCGACGGCGCTGGTCGAGCGCGGCTTCGACCTGGTGTCCGGCGGCACCGACAACCACCTGATCCTGATCGACCTGACCGGGAAGGACATCGGCGGCAAGCCGGCCGCGAAGGCCCTCGACCGGGCCGGCATCGAGACGAACTACAACACCGTGCCCTACGACACGCGCAAGCCGTTCGACCCGTCGGGCCTCCGGCTCGGCACCCCGGCGCTGACCACGCGCGGCCTGACCGAGGCCCAGATGCCGCAGGTGGCCGAGTGGATCTCGCGGGCCGTCGACGCGGCCATCAAGGACGACGAAGCGTCCCTTGACCGGATCGCGGGCGAGGTGCGCGAGCTGCTCTCGTCGTACCCGATGCCCGGGTACGCGGCCTGACCCTGCTCCGCCTGCGTGATCCGCTCCGTTTCATGATCTGGGAGCGTTTTGGGTGCTGGAACGCCCAAAACGCTCCCATATCAACGTTCGACGGTGATTCGACGGGGTTAGTCGTCGTTCGGAAGCGTGTCCCGGTCGTCCGTCGGGTCGACTGCCCAGTCCGGCGACGACTTTCCCCGGCTCTGGCGGCCGCTGCGGCTGCTCCGGCTCGGCGCCGCTTCCCACCAGTCGTCGTTGTCGGTCGAGGCCGGAGCACTGTTCCAGGTCGCGTCGGCGGAGTCGTCGAAGAGCGAGCCCCGGGCCGGCCTGGACGCGTTCCGCGAGCTGTGCCGGCCGAGGTCCTGCAGGTCCTCGGTGAGGCCGAGACCGTCGTTCGGCGCCGTACGGCCCTGGCCCCGAGCCGACTCCCACGACAGCGGTTCGTCGGAGGCCAGACCCGAGAGCCATGCCTCGGTGTCATCGGGCTGCTTCTTACGCTCGCGGCGCTGCTGACGGCGCGACTTCTTGCCCTCCGGCGGTTCTGGGGCGGGGGCGGCGGTTCTGGGGCCGGCGGTTCGGCCGGGGTGCGTTCTTGCGTACGTTCCGTCGGCGCATTTCCGGTCGGCAGCGGTTGCATCGGCGGCGGCTCGGCCGGCGCCGCGCGATGCGATCCGCCCCGCTCGGCCAGCTGTCGCTTGTCGAACTCGCTCATCGACGACGCGACCACCGACTCGTCGATCGCTTGAGCCGCCTGCCAGAGCCGAGACTGCTGCGACGCGGCGGCCGGTGCCGTAGCGGGCGGTGGTGCCGCAGGTGGCGGCTCCGGTTCGCGTTTGCGCCGGGAGCGCCACGACCGCGACTCACGTTCCGGCGCGGGCTCGGGCGCTTGCTCGGGCGGTTGCACGATTGCCTGCTCGACTGGATGTTCCGTCGGCGGCGCTTCGAGCTGCGCCGGCTCAGGCTCCCGATTTCGCCGGGAACGCCGCGACCGCGGCTCCTCCACGGGTACGTCCGGGATCGACGGAAGTACCGGCGGCGCCAACTCGCTCGGCGTCACCACGTCATCCGACCTCGCCGGCCACCGGCGCGACTCGAACGGCCTCGGCTCGGGTGCGTCGGACCTGGACGGCTCGAACGGGGGCGCCTCGAACCGCCTCGGCTCGAACCTCGATGTGCCGGCGACCGGAGCGGTCGGCGGTGTGGCCGGCGTTTGTGTAGTCGGCGTTTGTGTAGTCGGCGTTTGTGTACTCGGCGTTTGTGAGGCCGGCGTTTGTGAGGCCGGCGTTCGTGTACCCGGCGTTTGTTTACTCGGTGTTTGTGTGGCCGGCCTTTGTGTACTCGACATTGGTGTGGCCAGTGTCTGTGCGCTCGGCATTTGTGTGGCCGGCGTTTGTATGCCCGGCTCTGGTGTGGGCCGGCTCGGATCCAGGCCACCGGCTCTGGTTGGGCCCGGCTCCGGCGTGGGTTCCGGATCTCGACGCAGCCGCGACCGCCGCGAGCGCTGTTCCCGCTCGGGCTCCGGCGTCAACTCGTCGGCTGCCGGCGTCGACGGCCAGTTCGCCGGTTCCGGCGGCGCGGCGGCCGGGGACGGCTCACTTTTGCGCCCCCGGCGAAGCCATGACCGTTGCTTCCGCTCGGGTTCGGGGGCCGGCTCGACCGGGAGCGGTGGAAGCGCCGGCTCGGTCGGGGTCCATTCGCCGCGACGTTCCTGGGGAGCTGGCTCGGCCGTCCACCGCGGCGGCGGCTCGATGGGCGCCCGTTCGCCACGACGTTCAGGGGGAACTGGCTCGGCCGACCACCGCGGCGCCGGCTCGATCGGCGCCCGTTCGCCGCGACGTTCAGGGGGAACTGGCTCGACCGGCCACCGCGGCGCGTCTGACGCCGCTGTCTCGGGTGCCGGCTCGGGCTCGCGACGAAGCCGCGACCGCCGAGAGCGCTCCTCCCGCTCGGGCTCCGGCGCCGGTTCATCGCGCGCGACGAGCGCCGGCCGGTCCACGGGCTCGGGCGGTACGACCGCCTGCGCCGCCTCGGGATCAAGCGCACGACGCAGCCGCGACCGCCACGTCCTGTGCTCGGGCTCGGATGGCGGCGGTGGCGCCGGCGGTTGTCGGATCAGCTCTTGGGGGACCTGCGCTTGCCGGATCGGCGGTGGTGGCGGCTCGGCCGGGGTCCACTCGGCGCGGCGGTCGTCCGCGGCGGATTCGGCCGGGGTCCACTCAGCGCGACGGTCGCGCGCGGCGGGTTCGGCCGGCGTCCATTCGGCTCGGCGGTCGTCCGCGGCGGGTTCGGCCGGGGTCCACTCGGCGCGACGGTCGAGCGCGGCGGGTTCGGCCGGCCAGCGCAGACTCTCCGCCGGCGCTGCCTCGGGCGCCGGCTCGCGACGAAGCCGCGACCGCCGAGAGCGTTCTTCCCGCTCCGGATCGGGCAACGGCGCATCCGGAATCGGGCGCTGCGGCATCGGGCGCTGCGGCATCGGGTCTTGCGGGATCGGGCGTTGCGGGATCGACTCTTGCGGAAGCGGCGGAATCGGCGGAATCGGCGGAAGCGCCGGCGCCGCCAGCTCGTCCGGGCGAGCCGACCAACGCGGCTCCTTAGGCCGGGCACGCTCGCCCACACCGGATCGCGATTGCCCGGGCACGCCGTCGGCCTCGACCGGAGCCGATGGACGAACCGATGGATGCGGATCGGGCGCCGAGTCCGCCGCATCCGGCACCGCCGGCAACAAAAGCTCGGCCGCCGGAGGCAGATCCTCCGCCGCCGGTGGCAGAAGGTTCGCCGCCGGACGCAGAAGCTCCGCCGCCGGAGGCAGATCCTCCGCCGCCGGTGGCAGAAGGTTCGCCGCCGGACGCAGAAGCTCCGCCGCCGGAGTCGCATGCTCCGCCGCCGGGGGCAGAAGGTCGGCCGCCGGAGGTAGAGGATCGGCAGGCTTATCGGACTCAACGGCAGGCGGCTCATCCGATTTCGACCGGGGCACGTCGAGAAGCCGACCGCTGGTCGAGGCCGGCGCCGGTGTGGGCTCACCCCGCAACCGGGGTGGCCGCCGATCGCGCACCGGCTCCTGGACGGTCTGAGACTCCAGCGCCGCCGAACCCGCAAGCGAAGACGCCCCAAGCGCGGACGCCTCAACCGAAGACGCCTCAACCGAAGACGCCGAAACCGCAGGCTCAGAAGCACGCGGTGCCGCCGGCCCAACCACCGGCCCAGCCGAAGACCCAACCACCGACCCGGCCGAAGACCCAACCACCGGCGCAGCCGAAGATCCAACCACCGGCGCAGCCGAAGACCCAACCGTTGGATCCGCCGAAGAACCAGCCGCAGGACCAGCCGGCGGTCCCGGGGTGGGCGCCGACGCCGCCGCCCACTCGGCGAGCTGCCGCGCCGAGGCCGAGTCCCAGGCCGGCGCGTCGGGCGCCACGGGCTCCCGCCACGCGGTCAGATCGGCAAAGTCTTCCTCGGTCTCGGCTGGTCCCTGGGCGGCCCACTCATCGACGACCGGAGCCGGCGCGGACGCGCTGCTCCGAGAGCGCCGCGACCCCGCGTACCGGCCCTCGCCGTACTCGGGCGCCACCGCTCGGTCGCTGGCGAACTCCGGGACCGCGGTCTTCAGCAGCCGCTCCATGACCCCGAGATCGATCCGGTACGGCTGAGCCGCCAGCCACCCCCCGACGGTCTCGCTGAACCGGTAGGCCGGGACGATCTCAAACTGCTCGCCCGGCGCCACCTCGACCGCGAGCTCGTCCCCGGTCGGCGCGACCACGAGGAACCCGCGCACCCGCGCGTTCGTACCCTCGAGCCGCTCCCGCCACTGCCGGACCTCGTTGGCCAGGCCGTCCACGTCGTACGTCCCCTGCGCGTAGGGCTGGCCGGACCGCAAAATGTGCCCCGAAGGGTCCATCGTGATCGCGCCCGGCTTCCACGTCGCCGACATCAGCAGCGCCACCCGGCGGCCGGCGGCAACGAGGTGGGAGCACGGGCCGTGGTCGAGGACGAAGAACCGCGCGCCCGGCAGTGCCTCCAGCTCTCGCAGGGGCGGCGGCCCCAGCCGGGTCTCATCCCCGGCCCACCAGCGGCGCCCGCTGACCGCCTCGTCGATGGCGAGCCGGCTCAGCCGCCTCGAGTCCATCGCGATCGCCGCCAGGTAGGCGCCGACCAGCGGTACGTCGAAGGCCAGGTTCCCGCCGAGGAACTTGAACACGCCGAGGAAGTCATCCGGCAGCCAGGCTCGCATGGCCAGGCCCCAGAGGAAGGCCGCGATGAACACCGGTACGACGGCGAACAGCGGGAAACCGCGCAGGGTGATCACCAGGACCGCCGCGCCGGCCAAGCCCGCGCAGATGCTCCAGAAGGCGCTCCCATTGACGACGCCGTAGCCGATCACCGCAAGACAGATCAGGGAGGCACCGACGAGGAGTACGCCGGCAGCGAGCCCGCTCGGGCGGATGACCACCCGTCGATCGCTCTTGACGCGGCCACGCCAGCTCGAACGGGGCTTCTGAGCAGCCCGCGTCGGCGTCTGGAGATCCGGCCCCTGTCGCATCCGCCCGAGCGTAGCCGTGCCCCGACCAGCGGGCCAGTACTGAGCAATATACCTATATATGCCGCAGAACCCATTAAAGAGCCGACGCGAGCGGGATGGGACGATACAAGCGTGAGTCAGCTGCGCTTCCGACACAACGCCGCCGTATCAGTGGCGGCCGTGATCACGTTCATCGGCGGGGTGCCGCTGCTCGGCGCGAGCCTCTATTTCGCGCCGATTCTCCTCGTACCGATCGCGGTGGCGATCTGGGGCTGGCGCTCGGGCACGGACGCCGACGAGCGTGGCCTCGTGGTGCGGGCCCTCCTGGCCAAGCGCGGCATCCCGTGGACCCAGATCGACGCGCTGGTGCCCGACCAGCGGAAGGTTCAGGCCCAGCTGGCCAACGGCCACTACGTCACGTTACCGGCCGTCACCCGGAGCGACATTCCGAAGCTGGTGGCCGCGAGCGGCAAGGAAATCAGCAAGGACTAGTAGCCGTCCGACACGACGTTGAGCAGCGGCTCACCGGCCACGGACCGCCGCAACTGGTCCCCGACCAGCGCATAGCCCCGGTTGAGGAAGCCGCGCACCGACCCGGCGACGTGGGGCGTGATGAGCACGTTCGGCATCGTCCACAGTGGATGATCTTCGGGCAGCGGCTCCGGCTCGGTCACGTCCGTGGCGAACCCGAGCCGCCCCGACGACGCCTCGGCCGTGATCGCCGCGGTGTCGACCACCGGCCCGCGCGCCGCGTTGACCAGCAGGGCGCCGTCGGGCATCGCGGCCAGGAACTTGGCGTCGACCAGCCCCGTCGTCGCCTCGGTCAGCGGCACGATGACCACGACGACGTCGGCGTCCGGCAGCAGCGACGGCAGCTCGTCGACGCCGCGCACCCCGTCGCGTGCGCGCCGCGCCACCCGCGTCACCGACACCTCGAACGGCGCCAGCCGCCGCGCCAGCGCCTCGCCGATCGATCCGGCCCCGACGATAAGGACCCGCTTGCCGGCGAGCTCGTCCGTTATCCGGTACGACCAGCGCCGCGCCGCCTGCTCCCGGGCGAAGTGGGAAAAGTCCCGGAGGTACGCCAGCATCGCGGTGACCGCCCACTCCGAGGTGGACGAGTCGTGGACCCCGCGCGCGTCGCACAGCGTCACCCCGGACGGGAGCTGGCCGACCCAGGCGTCGGCGCCGGCGCTGAGCAACTGGACCACCCGCAGCTGGGTCATCCGGCCGACGATCTCGGCGCTCTCCCGCTTGGACAGGAACGGCGGCGTCCAGAACTCCACGTCGGCCGGGTCCGACGGCGGCTGGTCCGCGCGCTCGAGCACCTCGACCGTCACGCCACTCGGCACCTCGCCCAGCAATGCCAGGCCCTGTTGATGTGCGATCCAGACCTTCACAAAGCAACCCTATCGGGCGGACCGCTACTCTTGGGCGGGTGAGCGAGCGATCCCGTATCAGGCACACCGGCAAGGTGCTCGCCGTCGTCGCCGCGGCCATGCTGTTGACCGCGTGCAGCTTCGGCCCGCCTCCGCCGGATGAGCAGGGCCAGCCGCCCAAACTGACGCCGTCGCCGGTGCCCACGGTGGGCAGCAGCGACGACACCGACGGCCAGCCGGAGGTCGTCACGTCGGTGCTGGCCACCGGCCTGGCCGTGCCGTGGGGCATCGCGTTTCTGCCGGACGGTTCCGGCCTTGTGACCGAACGCGACAGCAAGCGGATCCTGAAAGTTGGCAAGGAATCGACTTCGAACGGGCTGGTAGTCACCCCGGTGCAGACCGTGGCCGGCGTGGTGCCGGGCGGCGAAGGGGGGCTGCTCGGAATCGCGGTCTCCCCCCAGTACGACTCGGATAAGACCATTTTCGTGTACTACACGTCGCAAACCGACAACCGAGTGGCCAAGGGTCCGATCGGGGGGCCGATGACGCCGATCCTGACCGGGATCCCCAAGGCCGCCAACCACAACGGCGGCCAGATCCACTTCGGACCGGACGGCTTCCTCTACGTCTCGACGGGCGACGCGGGCACGGCCGCCAACGCGCAGAACCTCAACAGCGTGGCCGGAAAGATCCTGCGCATCACCGCGGACGGCAAGCCCGCGCCCGGCAATCCGTTCAACACCATGGTCTACAGCTATGGCCACCGCAACGTGCAGGGCTTCGCGTGGGACTCGCAGAAACGGCTCTACGCGCTGGAGTTCGGGCAGGACACCTGGGACGAGCTCAACCAGATCCAGCCCGGCAAGAACTATGGCTGGCCGACGGTCGAGGGGCAGGCGCACGACGCGCGGTTCGTCGACCCGATCGTGCAGTGGAAGCCGGCCGACGCGTCCTGCTCCGGCGGCGCGTTCGTCGGCCAGATGTTCGTCGCCGCCTGCCTCAAGGGCCAGCGACTGTGGCTCGTGCAACTGACCCAGACCGGCGCGCTTTTCGGCGCCCCGCAGGCATTTCTGGTCAACGCGCACGGCCGGCTGCGGGGCGCCGCCCTGTCCCCGGACGGTAGCGTTTGGATCTCGACGTCCAACAAGGACGGTCGTGGCACACCGAAGCCCGATGACGACCAGATTTTCCGGTTGGTCTTCGGCAGCGGGGAGAGCGGCAAGAGTTGAGTTCACCGTTCCGGCGGCGGACCGCGGTGGCCCGCCGTCGCGTGCAGCGCCGCGCGGTGCTCCTCGCGGCGAGACGGCACCATCAGGCACACCGCGTGGAGCCGCGCAAGCACCGGCGCTGGCGACTGGTCGGTCGCGGCGCTGCCCTGGCCGCGGTGATCCTGGTCGGCGCGTTCCTCGGCATGTGGCTGGGCGGCACCACAACGCAGGACATCGGACCATTCCGGGCGCAGCTTACGTTCACGCCCTCGCTGCACGGTGACACCTCGGTCGAGATCCCGCCGCTCGGCTCGCTCGACCTGGACAGCCACGACGGTCCGATCCACCTCGGCATCCGCCTGCAGATGCTGGACGAGGCGCGCACTCGGGCGTTGGCCAGTTCCGGCACGTTCGACAAGGTCGGCCAGGACGCCGTTGACCAGCTTTCCCACGGCGTACGGCGGCTCGCCCTGCAAACCGCCGGCTCCGGCATGCTCGGCGCGATGATCCTGACCGCGCTGGTCTTCCGGTCCCGGCGGAAGACCGCGATCGCCGGATTCGCCGCGCTGGCCGTCTTCGCGACGAGCGGGCTGATCGCGACGCAGACGTTCCGCCCCGATGCGATCCAGGAGCCGCACTACACCGGGCTTTTAACCAATGCCCCAGCCGTACTGGGTGATGCCCGTCGCATCGCCGACCACTACGAGGAGTACCGCGCCCAGTTGCAGCGCATGGTCGCCAACGTCAGCAAGCTCTACAGCACGATCTCGTCGCTCCCGGTGTACGAGCCGGACACGACCAGCACGAAGGTGCTGCACATCTCCGACATGCACCTCAACCCGGCGGCCTGGACCGTGGTGCACACGGTTGCCGACCAGTTCAACGTGAACATGGTCGTGGACACCGGCGACATCAACGACTGGGGCACCGAGCCGGAGGCGTCCTATGTGGACGCCATCTCCCAGCTGCACGTCCCGTACGTCTACGTCCGCGGCAACCACGACTCGGCCACGACCGCGGCGGCGGTGGCGAAGGAGCCCAACGCGACGGTCCTGGACGGGCGGATCGCGACCGTCGACGGCATCACCTTCGCCGGCATCGGCGATCCCCGATTCACCCCGGACAAGGCGACCGACAAGGGCGACACCGTCGACAAGGCGCTCGTGGACGCGTCGGGCGAGGTACTGGCCAATCTGATCCGGTCGAGCCCGAAGAAGGTCGACGTCGCGCTCGTGCACGACCCGGAGTCGACCGCTGCCCTGGGCGGCGTCTGCCCGCTCGTCCTCGCCGGCCACACGCATCAGCGCCAGATCCGGCGCCTGGACCCGGCGCCCGAGCCGTCCGCCGACGCCGCGTCGCCGAACCCGTCGCAGACCAAGGAGCGCACGCTGCTGATGGTCGAGGGGTCGACCGGCGGCGCCGGTCTGCGCGGGCTGGAGAAGGCCGACGGGCCCCTGCCGCTGGCGCTGTCGATCCTGTACTTCGACAAGGATCATGTGCTGCAGGCGTACGACGACATCAGAGTCGGCGGCACCGGCCTGACCGAGGTGTCGATCGAGCGGCACCTGATCACCCCAGACCCCAAGGCGTCCCCGTCCCCGTCCGACCGTCACCGTCACCGTCACCGTCGGTCTCCACGAGCCCCGCGATCGGTGCCCCGACCCCAGCAACGTCCTAAGCCGCAACGTCGCAGACGCACGACGCCACAACTTCGGGGAAGCAGTGCCCTCCGGCCCCCGCGAGGCCACAACTTCGGGGATCCAGTGGCCTCCGGGCCCCCGCGAGGCCACAACTTCGGGGATCCAGTGGCCGCCAAGGCCCGCAACCGGGTGGCGTCAGGACAGGCGGGCGAGGATCAGCTCGCGGACGGTCTTGGCGTCGGCCTGGCCGCGGGTGGTCTTCATGACCGCGCCGACGAGCGCGCCGGCCGCCGCCACCTTGCCGTCGCGGACCTTCGCCGCGATGTCCGGGTTGGCGGCGATCGCCTCGTCGACGGCCGCCGTCAGCGCACCCTCGTCGGAGACGACCTCCGAGGCCCCGCGCGGCCATCACCTCGGCCGGGACGCCCTCGCCGGCCACGCACGCCCTCGAGCACGGCGCGGGCCAGCTTGTCGTTGAGCTTGCCGCTCGTCGACCAGCTGCTGCAGCTCGGCCACCTGCTGCGGGGTCGCGCCGACGGCGCGCCAGCTCGACGCCGGTCTCGTTGGCCCGGCGGGCCAGCTCGCCCATCCACCACTTGCGGGCGCCGGTCGGCGCTCGCGCCGGCCGCGATCGTCGCCTCGATCAGCTCGACCGCGCCGGCGTTGACCACCGACTGCATGTCGAGGTCGGAGATGCCCCACTCCGCGCGCAGCCGGCGCCCGCTGTGACGCTCGGGCAGCTCCGGCAGGGCCGCCTTCAGCTCGGCCACCCAGGCCGGGTCGGGCGCGATCGGCACCAGGTCGGGCTCGGGGAAGTAGCGGTAGTCGGTCGCGGTCTCCTTGCGACCGGCCCGAGGTGGTGTCGCCGGTGTCCTCGTGGAAGTGGCGGGTCTCCTGGATGATCGGCCGCCGCCGTCGAGCACGCCGCCTGCCGGATGCATCTCCGACCGGACCGCCCGCTCGACGCTGCGCAGCGAGTTGACGTTCTTGGTCTCGGTGCGCGTGCCCCACTCCTCGCCCGGCCGGTTGAGCGAGGTGTTCACGTCGCAGCGCAGCGAGCCCTGCTCCATCCGCACGTCGGAGACGCCCAGCGACCGGATGATGTCGCGCAGCTCGGTGACGTAGGCGCGGGCCACCTCGGGGCGCTTGCGCGCCGGTGCCCGGGCACCGGCTTGGTCACGATCTCGACGAGCGGGATGCCGGCCCGGTTGTAGTCGACCAGCGACTCGGTCGCGCCGTGGATGCGCCCGGTCGCGCCGCCGACGTGCAGCGTCTTGCCGGTGTCCTCCTCCAGGTGCACCCGCTCGATGCCGATCCGGCACGAGCTCGCCGTCGACCTCGACGTCGAGGTAGCCGTCGACGCACAGCGGCTCGTCGTACTGGCTGATCTGGAAGTTCTTCGGCATGTCCGGGTAGAAGTAGTTCTTCCGGGCGAACCGGCACCAGGTGGCGATCGTGCAGTTGAGCGCGAGGCCGATGCGGATCGTCGCCTCGATCGCCGGCGCGGTTGGCCACCGGCAGCGAGCCGGGCAGGCCGAGGCAGACCGGGCAGACCTGGGTGTTGGGCTCGGCGCCGAACTCGGTCGGGCAGCCGCAGAACATCTTGGTCCGCGTGCCCAGCTCGACGTGCGTCTCGAGGCCGATGACCGGCTCGTAGCGGGCGACGACGTCCTCATACGTCGGCAGCGCGATGGTGGTCATGCGGACTCCAGACTGGATCCGGTGACGTCGGCTCCAGCCTAGTGGCCCACCGACAGACTTTCGCCGACCTCGCACTGGCCCACGGGAAGTGGCATTAAGAGCGTCTCGCCATGCACCGCACCCCCCTGTGACCGAGACTCCTGATCGTCTTTGCGACATCGGGGCCGCCGACCGCGACGCTCGGCGGCCAACCGCGGACCGGACACGGCCTGGGACGGCAGATCACCCCGGTCGCCGACCCGATCCACCGGCAATGCCGGCCTCGACGTGCTGCACTACGGCTCGCTGACTGGGCGCCGCACCAACCTGGCCGGCTCGCGACGCTGCAGTCCGCCTGGTGGACGGCCCGTTAGCTGCCTCAAGCCGTCACGCTGGTCGTGTCGTCGGCGACGAGAGGCCGAGCCGTCGTCGGACGAACTGGATCGGCACGTGACCGCTCAGCCGGACCCGGTGGTCGTCCGACCTCCACGTCGTTCGGCGCACCGCGGTCAGCCGCTCGGCTTCGTCACCCGGGCGGCAGCGGAGCTCGGCGACCTGGTACCCGGCGCGATCGCCGTCGGGCGTCGTCGACGTGCCGTGACCGGCCGCCGGTGACAGCGTCACGCGGCATCGGCCGGGGCCACGCAGCCCGCGCGGCATGTCGTGCTGGCGGTGCAGGACCGGTCCTCTCCACCTGCCGCGTACGGTTCCTGGCACGTCGGCAGCGGCGGTGTCGTGCTACCGGCGTCTATGTCGCCCTCGGCCGAGCGAGAGCTCGATCGTGGCCGAGTGGAGCCGTTCGAGAGTGCGCACAGTACGCCCGCGAGCGGTCGCCACGACCGGACGACCTGGAACGGATCACGAGTGCCTCTGGGTAGCACCAGAAGCCATGGGTCTGTGTGTTCCTGCGCAAGACGACTGAGGTTCGGACCACCGGCAGTCCCACTTCGGCCAACTTCGCCGGGATGTCTCATGCCCGGGGCACTCAAGGAGTCGACGCGCTGGTCATGGAACTCGCGCACGCCGGAAGCAGCGCGTGGACCAGCCCGGCCCGGTCTCGCGTCGTCGCGGAGCGGGAAGCTCCAGCGTCACCGTGCGCTCAGAACGCTCGGGCCGGCTTGCAGTGGCCGGCAGCGCGGTCTCGAGGCGGCCGCCACCCGGTACATCCGGTCGTCGGCCATGGTCGGCGCCATGATCTGGAGGCCGACCGGCAGCCCCTCGGAGAGTCCGACGGGCACCGAGATGGCCGGCCCGCCGTACAGGTTCGACGGGATCGTGTAGAGGTCGGCCAGGTACATCTGGTAGGGGTCCGAGGTCCGCGACCCGAGCGGGAACGCCACGAACGGCGTGGTCGGCGAGATCAGCACGTCGACTCGACTCGAACGCCTTGGCGAAGTCCCGCGCGATCAGCGTGCGGACCTTCTGCGCCTGCCCGTAGTACGCGTCGTAGTAGCCGGTCGACAGCGCGTACGTGCCGAGGATGATGCGCCGCTTGACCTCCGGGCCGAAGCCGGCGTCGCGGGTCAGCGACATGACCTCCTCGAGCGAGTGGTTGCCGTCGTCGCCGACGCGCAGGCCGTAGCGGACGCCGTCGAAGCGGGCCAGGTTGGACGAGCACTCGCTCGGCGCGATCAGGTAGTACGCCGGCAGCGCGTACTGAAGCTCGGGCACGACACCTCGACGACCTCGGCGCCCAGCTTGACCAGCGCGTCGACCGATTCGCGGAAGGCCGCCACGACGCCGGGCTCGGCGCCGTCACCGGCGAACTCACTGCACCAGGCCGAGCCGCACGCCGGTCAGGTCGCCGGTCGCGCCGAGCCGGGCCGCCCCGACCACGTCGGGCACCGGCTGCCGGGATCGACGTGGAGTCGCGCGGGTCGTGCCCGGCGATCACCGCGTGCAGCAGCGCCGCGTCCTCGACCGTCCGCGCGCACGGGCCCGGGGTGTCCAGCGAGGACGAGAAGGCGATCAGCCCGTAGCGGGAGGTGCCGCCGTACGTCGGCTTGGCGCCGACGGTGCCGGTCACCGCGCCCGGCTGGCGGATCGAGCCGCCGGTGTCGGTGCCGATGGCCAGCGGCGCCTCGTAGGCGGCGACCGCGGCGGCGGAGCCGCCACCCGAGCCGCCGGGGATCCGGCTCGGTGTCCCACGGGTTGTAGGTCGGCCCGTACGCCGAGTACTCCGTCGAGGAGCCCATCGCGAACTCGTCCATGTTGGTCTTGCCGAGCATGACCAGCCCGGCCTGACGCAGCCGCTCCACGATCGTCGCGTCGTACGGGCGGACGCCAGCCCTCGAGGATCTTCGAGCCGGCGGTGGTCGGCACGCCCTTGGTGGCGATGACGTCCTTGACCGCGATCGGCACACCGGCGAGCGGGCCGAGCTCGTCACCGTCCGCCCGGCGGCGTCGACCGCGCGCGCGGCCTCGAGCGCGCCGTCCCGGTCGACGTGCAGGAACGCGTGGACCTTCGGCTCGACGGCGTCGATCCGGTCGAGGTGCGCCGGTCGCCACCTCGACGGCCGAGACCTCCCGCGCGGCCAGTGCGCGGCCAGCTCGGCCGCGCGTCATCCTGGTGAGGTCGGTCATGTCAGGCCTCCTCGTCCAGGATCCGCGGCACGCGGAAACGGTTGTCCTCGGCGTCGGGCGCGCCGGAGAGCGCCTCCTCCGCGGGTCAGGCACGGCACGCATCGACGTCGTCGCGCAACACGTTCGTCAGCGGCACCGAGTGCGAGGTCGGCGGCATGTCGACGGCGGCGACCTCGCCGACCTGGGCGACCGCCTGCAGGATCACGTCGAGCTGCCCGGCGAACGTGTCCAGCTCCTCCTCGGTGACGGCGAGCCGCGCGAGCCGCGCAAGGTGCGCGACCTCGTCGCGGGAGATGGTGGCCATGCGAAGCAGAGTCTAGTTACCGGCGCAGACGACGCTGTGCGCGCCCCGGCACGATCGCGGGCGGCGATAGCTGCGCCTCGGTGCGGCGGCGTTAACTTCCCCCGACGCCCTATTACCGCGCCCGACCCCTTTAACCGCGCCCGACCCCGGACGACGACGCCGTGCGCGGCCCTCGGCCGGTAGCGGGCCAGCCAGCCGACCAGCTCGTCACCGGGCATCGGCCGGGCGAAGAACCAGCCCTGCGCCACGTCACAGCCGGCCTCGACGAGCATCCGCCAGGTCCGCTCGTCCTCGACGCCCTCGGCGACGACCCGCAGGCCGAGCGCCCCGGCCAGGTCGATGCACGATCGGACGATCGCGGCGTCGTCCGGGTCGGTGGCCACCCCGAGCACGAACGACCGGTCGATCTTCACCTCGGCGAGCGGCAGCCGGCGCAGGTGCAGCATCGAGGAGTAGCCGGTGCCGAAGTCGTCGAGCGCGATGGCCACGCCGGCCCGCTTCAGCCGGGCGAGCGTCGCCAGCACCCGGCGCGGGTCGGCCATCAGCGCGCTCTCGGTGATCTCCAGCTGGAGCCGCTCGGGCCGCACCCCGTACTGGGCGCAGCCGTTCGGCGATCCGGTCGGCGATCTCGCCGGTGTGCAGGTCGCGGACGCTCACGTTGACCGCGACCCGCAGCGTCTCGGCCACCGGCCCCCAGGCCGCCGACTGCGCGACCACGTCGTCGATCACCCGCAGGGTGAGCAGCCGCATCACCGCGCTGTGCTCGGCGACCCGGATCAACTCCTCCGGATCGACCAGCCCCCGGTCGGGGTGCTGACCAGCGCAGCAGCGCCTCGACGCCGACCACCTCGCCGGAGGCGATCTCGATCTGCGGCTGGTAGTACATGGCGATGCCGGCTCGTCCGGGGTTCTCGAGCGCCCGGCGCAGGTCGGCGAGCAGGCCGAGCCGCTCGGGCGAGTTGTGGTCCGACTCGGGCGCGTAGACGGCGAGGCTGTCGCCGCGGTGCTTCGCGTCGTACATCGCGACGTCGGCGTGCTGCATCAGCGTCGCGAAGTCCACGCCGTGCTCGGGATAGATCGCCAGGCCGATCGACGCGCTCACGTCCAGCGGCAGCCCGTCGAGCAGGACCGGCTCGGTCAGCGCGGCGGCGATCTCGCTCGCGCGCCGGCGGGCGTCGGCGACGTCGCGCAGGTCGGGTACGACGACCGCGAACTCGTCACCGCCGAGCCGCGCCACGAGGTCGTCCGCCGGCGTCACGGTCGGCTGGCTCAGCCGGTGCGCCACCTCGACCAGCAGCCGGTCGCCGACGCGGTGCCCGAGCGCGTCGTTGACCTGCTTGAACCCGTCGAGGTCGAGCAGCAGCAGGGCCAGCCGCCGCTCGGCGGCCGCGCTGGCCGCCCGGTCGGCATGCTCCTCGAGCCGCGCGGCCACGGTCCGCTCGAGCGCGACCGCGGTTGGGCAGGCCGGTCAGCGGATCGAGGCGGGCCGCCTGCGCCCGATCGGCCGCGAGGAGCGCCATGCGCGTCACCGCGTACAGCGCGACCAGCACCAACGGCACCAGCCAGACCGTCTCCCGGATCGCCGCGACCAGGCCGGGCGCCGAGCAGGAGCAACGCCCCGGTGGACAGCGCGTCGACCCGCACCGCCGCGTGCGAAGACCTTGGACCAGCGCCCGTCGAAGCGCAGCCACACCGCGGTCGCGACCAGCACGTTGTTGACCACGAACCAGACCAGCGCGGCGGCCACGATCCACGACACCGACCGGCCGTCCAGGCGCGCCCCGGCCGGCACGTCCGCCAGCCGCAGCACCTCGGCCGCCGCCGCGAACGCCACCACGTACTGCGCCGCGTTGAACGCCACCCGCCACGGCTTGTGCCGCAGCCAGAGCGCCGCCCCGATCACCGCGGCCGTCTGCACGACCACCGCCGGCCCGAAGCCCCAGCCGATCAGGATCGCGAACGTGAAGCAGGTCGACGGGAACACCGGACTGCGATCACGATGCCCGCCCCACAGGAACGGCATCGTGTCGACGACGACGGCCAGCACCGCCATCAGCCAGAACGCCGACCGGCAGCGGAGCCAGCTCACCCGCCCGGTCAGGATCACCACGATCAGCGCCACGCAGGCCAGGCCGACGACCGCGGCAACATAGGCGAAGAAGCGACGGGCGTGCCGCGGCGGTGCGGTGTTGCGCAGCCGCTGTTGCACGGCCTGCTCCATGCACTTCTCCCGAGTTGTCCGGACAGTCGGCGTCGACAACGCGGTGACGACCGGCGCTGTCGACGCTCTGTGAGCCTCCACCCGCGTAGCGGGCAATCCGGTAAAGGATGCCGAATCGATGCAGAACCGACGCTCCGATACTCGCTCCGTCGAGGCGCACGCGTCCGCCGACTACGTCCGCGGCCAGACTGCGCCGTCAAGCGGCGTCCGGCTGGACACGACTCCGAGGTCAAGCTGGTCGCGCCGTCGCGTGGGCCGGCGTCGGCGGCGGGTCGCCGATCTGGGCGACCTCGCGAGCGGCTTCCGGGCCGTCGCTCGAGCAGCACGTCGAAGCCGGACTCGTCGAGGATCGGGACCTTGAGCGACGGCCGCCTTGTCGGCCTTGGTGCCGGGTGTCTCGCCGACGACGACGAAGTGCGTCTTCTTCGAGACCGAGCCGCTCACCTTGCCGCCGCGGGACGGTGACCGCCTCGGTGGCCTGGTCGCGGGAGTAGCGGTCGAGTGATGCCGGTCACCACCACGGTCATCCCGTCGAGCGGGCGCGGGCCGGCGGTCGACCCGCTCCTCGACCATGCGGACGCCGGCCGCGCGCCAGTGCTCGACGATCTCGCGGTGCCAGTCGACGCTGAACCACTCGTGCACGGATCGGGCGATCGTCGGGCCCACGCCCTCCACGGCCACGAGTTCGTCAGCGCTCGCGGCCTCGATCGCGTCGATCGAGCCGATCGAGTTGGCCAGCGCCTGCGCGGCGGTCGGGCCGACGTGCCGGATGGACAGGGCGACCAGCACCCGCCACAGTGGACGCTGCTTGGCCTCCTGCAGGTTGGCCAGCAGGTGGATCGCGTTGCTGCCGAGCGAGCCGTCCTTGTTGACGAAGAACGGCGACCTGCGCAGCTTCTCCTCGTCGAGGTCGAAGAGCTCGCCCTCGTCCGCGATCACGCCCGAGTCGAGCAGGGCGGCGGCCGCCTCGTAGCCGAGCACCTCGATGTCGAACGCGCCCCGGCCGGCCAGGTGAGAACAGCCGCTCGCGCAGCTGCGCCGGGCAGGCCCGCGTGTTGGGGCAGCGGATGTCGACGTCGCCTTCCTTGGCCGGCGCGAGCCGGGTGCCGCAGGCCGGGCACTGCGTCCGGCATGACGAACGGCGCGCTCGCTGCCGTCGCGCAGGTCGACGACCGGGCCGAGGATCTCGGGGATCACGTCGCCGGCCCGGCGCACCACGACGGTGTCGCCGATGAGCACGCCCTTGCGCTCGACCTCGTGCGCGTTGTGCAGGGTGGCGTGCGCGACGGTCGACGCCGCCGACGTTGACCGGCTCGAGCACCGCGAACGGGGTGACCCGGCCGGTGCGCCCGACGTTGACCGCGATGTCGAGGAGCTTGGTCGTCGACCTCCTCGGGCGGGTATTTGAACGCGATCGCCCAGCGCGGCGCCCGGCTGGTCGAGCCGAGCCGGCGCTGGATCGACATCTGGTCGACCTTGACCACGACGCCGTCGATCTCGTGCTCGATCGTCGTGCCGGTGCTCGCGCGTAGTCGGCGATGTACTCCCGGACGCCGGCCAGGTCGTCGACCAGCTTCCAGCGCTCGCTGGTCGGCAGCCCCCAGGCCGACATCAGCTCGTAGGCCTCGGACTGGCTCGTCGGGTTGAAGCCCTTCCGCGCGCCGATGCCGTGCACGATCATGCGCATCGGCCGCGACGCGGTGATGCGCGGGTCCTTCTGCCGCAGGCTGCCGCTGGCCGCGTTGCGCGGGTTGGCGAACGGGCGCTCGCCCGCCGCCACCTGCGCCTCGTTGACCTCGGCGAAGCCGGCGAGCGGGAAGTAGATCTCGCCCCGCACCTCGAGCAGCTCGGGCGGCCGGGAGCGTCCTTGCCGGCGAGCCGCTCGGGCACGTCGCTGATCGTGCGCACGTTGAGCGTCACGTCTTCACCGGTGCGCCCGTCGCCCCGGGTCGCGGCCCGCACCAGGCGACCCTTCTCGTAGGTGAGGTTGATCGCGAGCCCGTCGATCTTGAGCTCGCACACGTAGCGAGGCTGTGCCGCCGGCGTCCCGCTCGACGCGCTCGGCCCAGGCGTCGAGCTCGCTCGTCGTTGAGCGCGTTGTCGAGGCTGAGCATGCGCTCGGCGTGCTCGACCGCCGCGAACTCGGTCGAGTAGGTGCCGCCGACGCGCTGGGTCGGCGAGTCGGGGGTGCGCAGCGCCGGAAACTCGGCCTCGATCGCCTCGAGCTCGCGCATCAGCCGGTCGTAGACGGCGTCGTCGACGCTCGGCGACTGGAGAATGTAGTAGCGGTACTGATGCTCGTCGAGCTCACGGGCCAGCTCGTCGTGCCGCTCGCGCGCCTCGACGGTCGGCTCGGCACCCGACCCGGACTCGGTGGTCGCCACGATCGCGCCGTCCCCCACGGCCTCTTCACTCATGCCAACAACCTAACTGAGCAGCGGTTCATCGCCCCATCATGCCCGCCGGGTACGACAAAATCCCTCCTCGGCGAGGCGCTGTCCGGCCTCGCGATAGGCGGCCAGGATCTTCGGCACCCGGGCCGGTTCGGCGTCGGCCAAGCCGCACGGCGGGCACACGACGACCTGGTCGCCGAGCTGCGCCGACGGGAAGCCGAGCTTGCCCCAGACGTCCTTGACGGCGCCGGCAATGCCGGACGAGCCGCCGGTCGACGAAACCCCGGCGAAGACACCGACACCGGCGTCGATCAGCTCACCGAGCGCGTCGAGGTTCTCCAGCAGCGCCAGGTCGAACCCGACGCCGGAGACGCCCGCGGCCTGCAAGAGCTTCAGCGGTACGGCGGAAGCACAACAGTGCGCGACCACGGGTACGCCGGCGGCCGAGACGACCTCTTCGAGCACCTCCCGGGCCAGCGATGCGGCGACCGGCCTGAGGTTGCCCAGCCCGCTCTCGGTCGGCACCCGGCCGGCCAGTACGGTCGGCAGCGACGGCTCGTCGACCTGCAACAACACGGTCGCCTGCGGGAGGCGGGCCTGAACTTCGCCGACGTGAGCCCGTACCCCTTCCGCCAAGGAGGCGGCCAGGTCACGGACCGCTCCCGGATCGCGCAGGACGAGCCCGCCGATCGGCAGGTCCAGCCCGGCGGCCAGGGTCCACGGACCGGCGACCTGGATCTTGAACACCCCGTCGTACTCGGACGCCAGCTCGGTCAGCGTGTCCAGGTCGCGCTCGAGGTAGTCGCGGGCGACGCGCAGGTCGTGCCCGGGCCGCGAGGCGATCCGCCATCGTGCGGCGTACAGCTCGATGGGCAGCTCGACCAGCATCGACGCGGTCCGGCCGATCATGTCCGCGCCCGGCCCGCGGGCCGGCAACTCGACCAGGTGCGGCAGGTCGGGCAGTTCGCCGAGCACGGTCTTCTGCGCCTCGCCGAGGTCGACGCCCGGCATGGACCCGACTCCGGTGGCGGAGCCCCGCGGCCAGGCGAAGCTCATGCGGTGCCTCCTGCGCATTCGCTCGGTCGTGCGGCGCTTTCGAGCGACGTCTTCCGATGAGGCCGCTGCGCGGCCTGAGGTCCAGACGCCGCCGCGCCAACTCCGTCGCTCACTGGTGCACCGTCCTGTTACCCGTCGACACGATCGTCGCGGAGCCGAGCACGACGTCGCCGTCGGCGTCCGGCCGGTAGCAGACCACGGCCTGCCCGCTGGCGATCCCCCGCGCCGGGCGGTTCAGCAACGCCGTCAGCTGGCCGCCGTCCACGTCCACCATGGCCGGCACGGTCTCGCCGTGCGCGCGCAACTGCACCTCGCACGAGACGTCGCGGTCCGGTCCGGAGGTCCACACTGGACGATCGCCGACCACCAGCGACACGTCCAGCGCCTCGGCCGGCCCGACGGTCACGGTGTTGGTGACCGGGGTGATCGACAGGACGTAGCGCGGCTTGCGATCCGGCGCGGCGACCCGCAGGTCGAGGCCGCGCCGCTGACCGACCGTGTAGGCGTAGGCGCCCTCGTGCCGCCCCAGGACCTGGCCGGTGCCCGCGTCGACGATGTCGCCCGGCGCCTGGCCGAGCCGCCGCGCGAGGAACCCGCGGGTGTCGCCGTCGGCGATGAAGCAGATGTCGTGGCTGTCCGGCTTGTCGGCGACCGCGAGACCACGCTCGGCCGCCTCGGCTCGCACCCGCGTCTTGGTCGAGTCGCCGAGCGGGAAGATCGCGCGGTCGAGCTGCGCCTGGGTGAGCACGGCCAGCACGTATGACTGGTCCTTGGCCAGGTCGACGCTGCGCCGCAGCAGCCCGTCGGCGCCCAGCCGGGCGTGGTGGCCGGTGACCACGGCGTCGAAGCCGAGGGCCACCGCCCGGTCGAGCACGGCCGCGAACTTGATCTTCTCGTTGCACCGCAGGCACGGATTCGGGGTCCGCCCGGCCGCGTACTCGGCGACGAAGTCGTCCACGACGCTCTCGTGGAACCGCTCGGCCATGTCCCAGACGTAGAACGGGATGCCGATCACGTCGGCCGCCCGCCGCGCGTCGCGCGAGTCCTCCAGCGTGCAGCAGCCGCGGGCGCCGGTGCGGTAGGTCTGCGGGTTGCGGGCCAGCGCGAGGTGCACCCCGGTCACGTCGTGACCGGCGTCGACCGCTCGAGCGGCCGCGACCGCCGAGTCGACGCCTCCGGACATCGCCGCCAGCACTCGCACAGCGACCAGGCTACCGTTTTCGGCCCGCCCGAGCCCGCTCCACGGCCGCGGGCAGGGCGGCGACCAGCGCGTCGACGTCCTCCATCGTCGAGGTGTGCCCGAGCGTGAAGCGCAGCGACGAGCGCGCACGGTCGTCGTCGGCACCCATCGCGAGCAGCACGTGCGACGGCTGCGCCACCCCGGCCGAGCAGGCCGAGCCGGTCGAGCACGCGATCCCCTGCGCGTCGAGCAGCAGCAGCAGCGCGTCGCCTTCGCAGCCGGGGAAGGAGAAATGCGCGTTGCCGGGCAGCCGGTCCTCGGGGTGGCCGTTGCGCACGGCGTCCGGCACGGCCGGCGACGACCCGGGCCACGAGCGTCGTCGCGCAGGCCGCCGACGCGGCTGGAATAGTCGCCGCTGCGCCTTGGCCGCCAACTCGACCGCGATCGCGAACGCCACGATGCCGGGCACGTCGAGCGTGCCGGAGCGCACGTCGCGCTCCTGGCCACCGCCGTGCAGCAGCGGGGTGCAGTCGACGTCGCGGCCGAGCAGCAGCGCGCCGACGCCGATCGGGCCGCCGAGCTTGTGCCCGGTGACGCTCAGCGCCGACGCCCCGCTGGCGGCGAAGTCGACCGGCATCTGCCCGACCGCCTGGATCGCGTCGGTGTGCAGCGGCACGCCGGCCGCCCCGGCCAGCTTCGCCAGCTCGGCGATCGGCTGCACCGTGCCCACCTCGTTGTTGGCCCACATGACGGTGACCAGGGCGACGTCGTCGCCGGCCAGCGCCTCGCCCAGCGAGAAGGGCGCGACCCGGCCGGTCGTCGTCCACCGGCAGCCAGGTCACCTCGGCGCCCGTGCTGCTCGAGCCAGTCGACGGCGTCCATCACGGCGTGGTGCTCGACGGAGCAGGCCACGATCCGACGCCGTCGCGAGCCGGTCAGCGAGGGCGAGCCGGCCACGAGCGAGCCCAGAAGATGCCCTTGACGGCGAGGTTGTCGCTCTCGGTGCCGCCGCTGGTGAAGATCACCTCGGATGGCCGGGCGCCGAGCGCGGCGGCGACGCCTTCGCGCGACTCCTCGACCAGTCGACGGGCATTACGCCCCGGCGCGTGCAGCGACGACGGCGTTGCCGAGTTCGCGGGCGGTCGCGACGTAGGCGTCCAGCGCCTCGGGCAGCATCGGGGTGGTGGCGGCATGGTCAAGGTAGGACATCGACTCCAAGCCTAACGGCCACCCACCCCTTACAGCAGATGGCTCGGGTCCGTCGAGGTGCAGACCGTTGCTCCCGCCAGAAATCCCGGCGTCCGCGCCCCCAAGCCCGCGTCGGTCGGCACTACTCCGGGCAAATAGTGGCCTCAGCCGGGCCCTGAGGCCACTATTCCGGGGAAGTAGTGCCCTCAACCGGCGCGGGAGGCCACTACTTCGGGAAGTAGTGGCCTACCGGACAGCACTGAAGGCCTGCTGCGCCCCCGGTCGCGAAACGTACTAATGTCCGCATGGCAGGAGGGGGCCAGTTGGCGGAAGTCGATCCGCACGACACCGGCGAGGACGGCTTGGTGACGCTGTTTCGAGCCGGGGACGAACGCGCGCTGCGACTGATCTTCGACCGATTCGGTCCCGCGGTCTTTCACCTGGCCACGCGCGAGTCTGAGGAACGCGGCCGACGCCGAGGACATCACCCAGGCCACGTTCGTCGCCGCCTGGCTCGGCCGGCAGGGCTTCGACCCGGAACGCGGCTCACTGCTGTCCTGGCTGCTCGGCATCGCCCGGCGCAAGATCGTCGACCAGATCCGCTCGACCGCCCGCGAGGACCGGGCGACCGAATCGGTCCGCCGCGTCGTCGGTGCGGCGCCGGCCGAGCCGCCCCCGGACCGGGTGATCGACCAGTTGCTCATGGCCGACGAGATGGCGCAGCTGCCGGCTGAGCAACGCCGGGTCCTTGAACTGGCGTTCTACGACGACCTGACGCATCCGCAGATCGCGGCGGTCACCGGCCTGCCACTCGGCACGGTCAAGAGCCACCTGCGCCGCGGGATGGCCCGGCTTCGACGGCGATGGGAGGTGGACGGTGTCGCATTTGGAACCAGATCGGCGGGTGCTCGTGGCCCTCGGTGAGGAGCCGGTCGACGAGCACGAAGCCGGTCACCTCGACGGTTGCGACGCCTGCCGCACCGAAATCGCCGACCTGCGCACCGTGGCCGGCATCGGCCGCGAGACCCAGGACGTCCGCGACCTTCCGGCGCCGCCGGAGCACGTCTGGCACATGATCAACGCCGACGTCGGCACCGCCGAGACCACGGCACGGATCAGCCACCGCCGCCGCGGACCCACCTGGCGCACCACCGTCCTGATCGCCGCGGCCGCCGCCCTGGCCGCCGTGCCGACGACCTTTTTCCTGGTACGAGTGGAGCAGCCGAGCCAAGGGGCCTGCACCCGTTCGGCGGTCCGGCTGACGGCGTTGCCCGGGGCCCCAGCGGCGCGCTCGGCCACGGCCTGCCTGGTCGACCAGGGCGGCCAGCGCAAGCTGCGGATCTCGGCGACCGGCATGCGGGTGCCGACCGACGGCTTCTACGAGGTTTGGCTGATCGACCCGAGCAGCCTGCCGGATCCCCAGAATCTGCGGATGGCCACGCTGGGCAACCTGGGCGACCAGCCGAGCGAGGACTTCACGCTGCCGCCCAATGTCGACCTCGGCGGGTACAGCCTGGTGGACATCTCCGCCGAGCCCAACGACGGCAACGCGATGCACTCGGGCCACAGCCTGCTGCGCGGGCACTGGTAAGGCGGCGACCGCGTCCGGGAAGGCACCCAGGAAGCGGCCGCCGAAACCCTTACTTGCGCTTGCGGATCTCCTCGGCCGCCTGCGGCACGACCTTGAACAGGTCGCCGACGACGCCGAAGTCGGCCAGTTCGAAGATCGGCGCCTCGGCGTCCTTGTTGACCGCGACGATCGTCTTCGAGGTCTGCATGCCGGCCCGGTGCTGGATCGCGCCGGAGATGCCGAGCGCGACGTACAGCTGCGGCGAAACGGTCTTGCCGGTCTGCCCGACCTGGAACTGGTGCGGGTAGAAGCCGGAGTCGACCGCCGCCCGCGACGCGCCGACCGCGCCGCCGAGCAGGTCGGCCAGCTCCTCGACCAGCTTGAAGTTGTCGGCGCTGCCGACGCCGCGACCACCGGAGACGACGATCGACGCCTCGGCCAGTTCGGGCCGGGCGCCCTTCGGCCTCGACGATCCCGGTCGACCACCTTGGCCAGCTTGTCGGCGTCGTTCGACGCGCCACCGTCGAGCGGCTCGACCGACTCGGCGACGCGGGCGCCGGGCACCGGGGTGAGCGAGTTCGGCCGCACGGTGACCAGCGGCAGGCCCTTGGTCACCTTGGCCTTGACGATGGTGGAACCGGCGAAGATGGTCTGGGTCGCGACCCCGTCGGCGCCCAGCGTCGACACGTCGGTGAGCAGCCCGTTGTCGAGCTTGACCGCGAGCCGGCCGGCGATCTCCTTGCCCTCCTGCGTGGAGGCGCAGCAGCACGGCGGCCGGCGCTGACCCGCTTGACCAGGTCGGCCAGCACGGTCGCCTTCGGCGCCACCAGGTAGCCGTCCAGGTCGGCGTGCTCGGCGGCGTAGACCTTCTGCGGCGCCGTACTCGCCCAGCCGGTCGACCAGGTCGCCGGCTCGACCCGCCGAGCACGACCGCCGACGGCTCGCCCAGTTCGCGGGCGAGGGTCAGCATCTCGAGGGTGACCTTCTTGACGCCGGCACGCCTGGGAGGCCTCGACGACGACGAGTACCTCAGCCATGTCCCGCTCCCCCTCACACGAACTTCTCGGACGCGAGGTACTCGACGAGCTTCACGCCGCCGTCGTCGCCCGTCGTCGACCTTGTTGCCGGCCGGGCGCGGCGGGCGCTTGCTGTGCTCGACGACCGCACTGGTCGCGCCGGCGAAGCCGACCTCGCCCGCGGCGATGCCCAGGTCGGCCAGCGACAGCGTCTGCACCGGCTTCTTCTTGGCGGCCATGATGCCCTTGAACGACGGGTAGCGCGGCTCGTTGATGGTGTCCCACACGCTGACGATCGCCGGCGTGCTGGCGCGTGACCACCTCGTAGCCCTCGTCGGTCTGCCGCTCGATCGGTCAGCGTCGAGCCGTCGACGGTCAGCTTGCGGGCGCCGGTGAGCGCGGCGATGCCCAGCCGCTCGGCGAGCATGTGCGGCATGACCTGCACACGGCCGTCGGTCGACTCGGCGCCGCAGAGGACGAGGTCGGCGTTCAGCTGCCGATCGCGGCGGCGAGCACCTTGGAGGTGGCCACCGCGCAGGAGCCGTGCAGCGCGTCGTCGGTGACGTGCACCGCGTCGTCCGGGCCCATGGACAGGGCCTTGCGGATCGACTCGGCGTCGCCGTGTCCGGACCCATGGTCAGCACGTCGACCTCGCCGCCGTGCGCCTCCTGGATCTTCAGCGCCTCCTCGATGGCGTACTCGTCCATCTCGTTGATCACGTTGTTCGCCGACCCGCGGTCGACGGTGTTGTCGTCATGCGCAGGCTGCGCT
The DNA here is from genome assembly GCA_963816625.1 of uncultured Actinomycetota bacterium. Lineage (GTDB taxonomy): Bacteria > Actinomycetota > Actinomycetes > Mycobacteriales > Micromonosporaceae > Dactylosporangium. Next base: position 165,157 of record CAWFLC010000003.1, read on the forward strand.
CCGCACCGGAGTCCGGCACCTGCTTGACCAGTACGACGATCTTCATCGTGATCCGACGTCCTCCTGCTCGAGACGGCTCTCTGCCGACGTCCCCTTGTCGAACACGTTACGGTGTGTCGCCACCGGGACCCGGCGGGCCTCACGTTACCCGCCAGTAGGTTGATCCGCGCCGTGAAAAGGGTCACGGGCGCAGCATGATGGCCTGGTGTGGAAGGCGATCCGGAGCTGGTTCGACCCGAGCGACGTGCGTGCGGTCGGCACGCGACCGGACTACCGGTTCTCGCTGGCCAACGAGCGCACCTTCCTCGCCTGGCTGCGCACCGGCCTGGCGCTGGTCGGCGGCGGGCTGGCGGTTGCCCAGTTCCTCCCGGGCGATCTGCTGCCGGTCGTGCTCGGGGTGATCCTGCTGGCGATCGGCGGTCTGGTCTGCGTCCGCGCGGTGGATCACTGGGCTCGCGCCGAGCGCGCGATGCGCCTTGGCGAGCCGCTGCCGCCGTCCCGGTTCCCGGCCGTCCTGGCCCTGGCGATCGCCGTGGGCGCGGCGACCCTGCTGATTGCCGTGATCGTCGGAGCTGTCGCGCTAATGTCCGAAATCGACACCGCCCGCGAGCGCACCCGGCTGGCCTGGCGCCGGACTTTTCTCGCGACGACCGTGGTGGTGATCCTCGGCGCCCGGCTGGCCGTCGTCCGCACCTCGCCCGGGTTCGCGGCACTCGTCGTGAGCCTCTCCGCCACCGCCTGGCTGGCCTTTTTCGCCCTGACCCAGCGGCGGATCGGTCAACTGACGCAAGGTCATGATCGGGCGCCGAACCGGTCGGTTCCGCTCGTCGTCCAACTCATTTTGGTGTACGAAGTGCTCGGCGCCTTCCTGGTGCTGCGGTCTAGGTGAACACTGAGCAATGATGAATCCATGGGTCGTTTGTTCCCGCTGCTAGTCCTGGCCGATGTCGCGCTGGTGGTTGTCGCGCTCATCGACTGCCTCTCGTCCGACGCCCGGGACGTTCGTGCGTTGCCAAGGTTCGCCTGGATCTTCCTCATCCTGCTGTTCTCGCCGGTCGGACCGGTCGTCTGGTTCCTCGCCGGCCGCCCCGAGCGGGCCGGCGGAGGTGGTGCGGTCTGGACGGCGAACGGATTCCCGGAGCGAACCCGCCAGCGACGGCAACTCGCGCCCGACGACGATCCCGACTTCCTCAAGGGCATCGCCACGTCCAGCCCCGAGGACGAAGAGCTGCTGCGGCTCTGGGAGGAAGACCTCCGCCGCCGCGACGACGACCCGCGGACGAAGAAGCCGGACGAGCCGACCGACTAGCGCGGTTTCATAAGGGATGGCCGGCCATCCCTTATGAAACAGGCGTTAGGACCCGACCTTGCGGTGGCGGGCCTGGAAGAGGCAGAACACGCCATAGGCGAGGAAGCCGATCGCGATCAGGGCCAGTCCGGCGACACCGAAGGGCTTGCCCGCGACGGTCCGGAAGGCCGCGTCGAGCCCGCGCGACTCCGAAGGATCGCGGGTGACCGCCGCGTCGAAGACCAGCAACCCGACGATCGCGTAGGCGAAACCCTTCCCCGCATACCCGATTTGCCCGAGCTTGCGCACGATCTGGTGGGTGCTCTGGGACATCCGGCCGGTGTACAGCTTGTCCTCGAACTTGCGCTTCAGGCCGTACCACACCAGGCCGACGCCGACCGCGAACACGACGAGGGCGGCCAGGCCGACCAGCCAGGCCCCGGCGGGCTTGGACAGGAGGCCCTGGGTGGCGTTCTGCTGCTGCCCGGCGTTGCTGGTCGGAGCGCCGGCGACGACCCGGCCGGCGGTGACCGCGAGGGCCGCGTAGACCACCGCCCGGGCACCGGAGGCGACGCGCTCGAAGACCCGGCGGCGGCCCTGCTGGTCCCGATGGCCGACCGCCGCGAGGAGCGCCTGCCAGATGGCCAGGGCGGCCAGGCCGATGATCATCACGACCAGTACGACCTTGCCGAACGGATGCTCGGCGACGGTCCTGAATGCGCCGGACTGGTCGCCCTCCCGGCCGCCACCGCCGAAGGCGATCTGCACGACGAGGTACGCGAGCAGCATGTGCAGCACGCCGTAGCAGATGAAGCCGAGGCGGGTCAGCCACTCGAGGGGCTTACTGTTCGCCGCGCGCTGCGCACCCTCATCCGCTATCGCGCCGGCACGCTTCGCAGAGGCATCGGCCGTTGTCATGTGTCTTTAGTCGCCAATCTGGGCAGACTTCAAACGTGCAGGTCAAAGACCATCCACAGTCGGCGAAATCCCTCGATTGGCTGCTCGATGCTGAGGAACGGGGCAATCCGCACACCAGGCTGCGGCCGTTCACGACCGGCAACGAGGTACGCCCACTGGTCGAGGGCGCGACGTACTACGCGGACCTGCTGGCCGCGATCCGCCGCCAGCGCCGAGGCGACCTTCTGCTGTTCACCGACTGGCGCGGTGACCCGGACGAGCGGCTCGACGGCCCCGGCACCGAGGTCGGCACGGTGCTGTGCGACGCGGCCGAGCGCGGCGTGATCGTCAAGGGGCTGATCTGGCGCTCGCACTGGGATCGGCTGGCGTTCAGCGCCGAGGAGAACCGCCACCTCGGCGACGAGATCGAGGCGGCCGGCGGCGAGTGCCTGCGGGACATGCGGGTACGCGGCGGCGGCTCGCACCACCAGAAGTTTGTCGTGCTGCGCCATCCCGGCCGGCCCGAGCTGGACGTCGCGTACGTGGGAGGCATCGACCTCTGTCACAGCCGCCGCGACGACTCGCAGCACGCGGGCGACCCGCAGCCGATGCCCATGTCGCCGCAGTACGGCAAGCGGCCGCCGTGGCACGACGCCCAGGTGGCGATCCGTGGCCCGGCCGTCGGCGACGTCGAGACGACCTTCCGCGAACGGTGGACCGATCCCACCCCGCTGACCCGCAATCCCGTGTACCGGCTGCAGGATCTCGCCGAACGCGAGGACACCAAGGCGGATCCGCTGCCCGAGCAGCTGCCCGATCCCCCACCGGCCGGCGACGTCGCGGTGCAACTGCTGCGCACGTACCCGTTCCGGCGGCGCGGATATCCGTTCGCGCCGCGCGGCGAACGCAGCGTGGCGCGCGGCTACGGCAAGGCGGCGGCGCGGGCGCGGCGACTGATCTACCTCGAGGACCAGTATCTGTGGTCGGCGCAGGTGGTCAGCTGCTTCGCCGAGGCGCTGCGCGACCAGCCCGCGCTGCGGCTGATCGCGGTCGTCCCGCGGTACCCGGACCAGCCGGGCAAGGTCGGCGGTGTGCCGCAGCAGCTCGGCCGGGCAGCGCGCAATCGACGAACTGCGGGCCGCGGGCGGCGACCGCGTCGCCGTGTACAGCCCGGAGAACCACGCCGGCGTCCCGGTGTACGTGCACGCCAAGGTCTGCGTCGTCGACGACGAGTGGGCCACGGTCGGCTCCGACAATGTCAGCCTGCGGTCCTGGACCCACGACTCCGAGCTCACCTGCGCGGTGGTCGACCCGTCCGGCTCATACGCGCGGGACCTCCGTACCCGGCTCGGCCAGGAGCACCTCGACCTGTCGTCGCCGGAGACGCTGGTCGATCCGGTCGCGGCCTTCGAGGCGTTCGCCGCATCGGCCGCCGCGCTGCAGTCGTGGCACGACGGCGGCCGCCAGGGCGCTCGGCCACCCGGCCGGCTACGCCCCTTCGAACCCGTACAGCTGTCGAACTGGACGCGACGCTGGGCCGGCATCCTGTACCGGACGGTCTTCGACCCGGACGGCCGGCCACGGTCGATGCGCAAGACCGACTCCTTCTAAGCCACAGTTTCCCGGAATCAGGGTGGGGCCCGCGCCGCAGGCGCGGGGTCGGGAGGGCGGGGAAGTCGTGGCCGTCATCCGCAGTTCACCGGCGGGCTGCGTAGCCGTGATTGGCTTACGCGCGTGACCCAGTGGCGACTCGCCTGCCTCGACATGGCCGGTACGACGATCCGCGACGACGGCCTGGTCGAGCAGGCGTTCACCGTCGCGTTCGCCGGCCAGGGCGTCGCCCCCGGCACCCGGGAGCACGAACGGATGCTCGCCTGGGTCCGCAAGACGATGGGCCAGAGCCGCATCGAGGTCTTCCGCATGCTCCTCGACGGCGACGGGCGGCGGGCGCGCGAGGCCAACGAGACGTTCGAGGAGGCGTACGGGCTGCTCGTCGACGAGGGCGCGGTGCTGCCGATCCCGGGCGCGATCGAGGCCATCAAGGCGCTCCGGCACGCGGGCATCAAGGTCGCGTTGACCACCGGTTTCGCGAGGCCCACGCAGGAGGCGATCGTCAGCGCTCTCGGCTGGTGGAGCGAGGTCGACCTGGTGCTTTCACCGGCCGATGCCGGCCGCGGCCGCCCGTTCCCGGACCTGGTCCTGGTCGCCGCCCGGCGTCTCGGGGTCGACGACATGCAGCGGGCGGCGGTCGTCGGCGACACGCCGCTCGACCTGATCGCCGGCCAGCGCGCCGGCGCCGGGCTGCTGGTCGGCGTACTGACCGGCGCCGGCGACCGTCAGGCGCTCCGCGCCGCGGGAGCCACTCAGGTGATCGGCTCGATCGGTGAGCTGCCCAGCCTGCTCAAGATCGAGTAGCGCGCGCCACAACTTCCGGCAACCAGTGCCCTCCGACGGCCCGGGAGGCCACAACTTCCGGCAAACAGTGGCGTCCCAGCGCCCCGAAGCCACTACATCCGGCAAACAGTGGCGGCGGTCCCAGCGGGCTGGTTCAGGCCAGGTTCGATGAGCGCGGGTAGGCGTCGTCCGGGTCGGTGAGCACGTTGACCAGGTACGGCACGCCGGCGTCGAACGCCCGCCGCAGCGCCGGCCCGAGGTCGGCCGGCTTCGCCACCGTCTCGCCCGCACCGCCGAGCGCCCGCACCACGTCGTCGTAGCGCAGGCCGGGCTGCAGGTCGGCGGCCACGTCGTAGCCGTACATCGAGCGCATCGGGTGCTTCTCCAGTCCCCAGATGCCGTTGTTGCCGACCACGATGACGACCGGCAGGTCCTGCCGTACCAGCGACTCGACGTCCATGAGCGAGAAGCCGGCCGCGCCGTCGCCCATGCAGCACGCAGATCTGCCGGTCCGGATAGGTGACCCGGGCGCCCATCGCGTACCCCATGCCGGTGCCGAGGCAGCCGTACGGGCCCGGGTCCAGCCAGGTCCGGGCCGGCGGGCTCGAGGTACTGCCCGGCGTACGAGACGAAGTCGCCGCCGTCGCCGATGGTCACCGCGTCGCGGTCGAGGACCGCGCGCAGTTCGCCGTAGACCCGGCTGGGCTTGATCGGGTCGCCGTCGGCGGCCATCGCCTCGGCGTCGCGGGCCTCGGCCGGCATCCTCGGCCACCCGCAGACCTTCGATCCAGTCGGCGTGCTCGACCCGTACCCGCGAATAATCGGCGAACGCGGAGAGGATCAGGCGGAGGTCGCCGGCACGGGCGCGGCCGCCGGTGTCACGTGGGACGCGATCTGGGACGGTGCGTCCACCATGTGCACAACCTGGGCCTCGCCGAAATCCCCGAATCCGAGCCGGAAGTCCAGCGGCGTGCCGATGACCGCGACCACGTCGGCCCCGGACAGCGCGGCCCGCCGCGCGCGGGCGAACGCGAGCGGGTGCTCCGGCGGCAGCGCAGCCGCGGCCCATGCCGTTGGCGAAGACCGGGATCTGCAGCGTCTCGGCCGCCTCCCGCAGCGCCGCGATCGCGTCGCCGGCGTAGACGTCCGAGCCGGCGATGATCACCGGACGCTGTGCCCCCGCGAGCAACGCGGCCGCCCGCGACGATCTCGTCCGGGTCGATGTCCAGCACCGGTACGGCGGGAGCCTCGCGCAACGTGGCCTCGCCCTGCGAGAAGATCACCTCGATCGGCAGGTCGACGAAGACCGGGCCGCGGTGCGGCGGTGAGCGCGGCGAGCGCGGCGGCCGCGCATGCGCTCGGCGACGTCGTCGGTGGCGAAGATCGTCTCCGCGTGCTTGGTCACCGCGCGGACGAGCGGCAGGTGGTCGAGCTCCTGCAGGCTGCCCGAGCCCCAGCGGAACTGCGGCGCCCGGCCGCCGAGCACGACCACCGGCGAGCCGTTGAAGCAGCGCGCTGGTCATGCCGGAGATGCCGTTGGTCACGCCCGGGCCGGCGGTGAGCACGGCGAGGCCGGGGCGGCGCTGCAGCTTCGCGACCGCCTCGGCGGCGAACACGGCGGACTGCTCGTGGCGCACGTCGACGATGCGGGTGCCGGTGCTCGTGGCGGCGTCGTACAGCGGGAAGACGTGCCCGCCGGAGAGCGTGAACATCTCGTTGACGCCGAACGCCCGCAGCGCCGCGAGGGCGAGGTCGCCGCCATGACCTTCGAGTGTGTCACGCGTGGATGTTACCCACGATTAGCTTGCGCTTGGGAACCAGCCGTCGACCGGCGGCGGCCACTTGCCGGCGGTGAGGTAGTAGGCGACGTAGCCGGCCACGACGGGTACCGCGATGAGCAGCAGCACCACGAGAAACGTGACGAACGCCCGTCCGGCCCGCTGGCCGCCGGTACGCGGCTGGGTGAAGCCGGGCTGCGGCGGGCGCGGAGGTTCGCGCAGCCGGTCCATGGGACGGGTCGGTGCGACCGGCTGCATGCGCGGCTGCGAGTACGGCTGGACCTGCGGCTGCTGAACCGGTTGCTGGACGGGCGGCCGCATCGGCGGCGGCTGCCGGGCTGCTGGTACTGCGGCTGCGGGTACTGCGGTTGCTGGTACTGGGGCTGCGGATAGGGCGCGGCCGGACTTACCGGCGGGGCACTCGCCGGCGGCCCGCTGGCCGGCGGTGTGCTCACCGGCGGTGTGCTCACCGGCGGGCTGCTCACCGGGTGCTGCACCGACGCGCTCCCGGAGGCGAAGACGCCGCCCAGTGGCGCGATTCGGCGGCGCCGAGACGGGCGGGCTGCTCACCGGGGGCGCGGACACCGAGTTCGGCGGGCCCCAGAGCGGCATCCCGGACACCGGCTGCATCGGCCCGTCGCCGTTGCTCGGCGACGTGTTCGACGCGGCGTTGGGCGCTCCCGACATCGGACGCAGGTCCGGCGGCATGGTGAAGCCGCCCTCGCCGGTCACCGGGGGAAGGGTCGGCATCACGCCGGTCGCCGGGCCCGGCGCCGGGCCGGCGGTGAGCGGGATCGCCGCCGCGTCGCCGACGATGCTGCCCTCGGCCACGACCAGTTCCGGCTGCTCGATCGCGACCGGAGCCTCGCCGAGCGCCTGGTGCAGCATGCGTGGCCACCAGCGGGATGCGGCTCGAGCCGCCGACCAGGAACACGCCGGCGATGCGGCCCTTGGCCAGCTGCGCCCAGCGGATGACGCCCTGCGTCACCCGGATCGTCTGCTCCAGCAGCGGCCGCGCCAGTTCCTCGAGCTCCTGCCGGGTGAAGTGGACGTCGATGTTGAGCAGCGGCACGGTGAGGTCGGCGGCGGGCGTACGGGACAGCCGCTCCTTCGCCACCCGCGCGTCGTCCCAGAGCAGGCGGCGGGCCCGGCGATCCTCGACCGTCGCCGGGTGGATCAGCCGCTCCCAGGCGGCCGCGTCGCGCGCCTGGCACAGCTCGCCGACCTTGGCCACGATCGCGTTGTCGACGTCGATGCCGCCGATGTCGTCCCGGCCGTCGACGGCGAGGACCTCGAACCCGGACGAGGTACGGGCCACGACGCTGGCGTCGAACGTACCGGCGCCGAAGTCGTGCACCACGACCACCGCGCCGATCGGCACTTCGCGGCCGAGAACCTGGGTGAAGTAGGCGGCGGCGGCGACCGGCTCGGGGACCAGCCGGACCCGCCCGAGGCCCGCGGTGCCGGCCGCGTCGGCGAGCACGAGTCGCCGGGTCGCGCCCCACGAGGCGGGAAAGGTGAGCGTGGTGTCCGGGTCGACGCCGCCGACGGTGCGCCGCCACTCGTCGCCGGACCCGGCGCAGGACCGCGGCCATCATCTCCCCGACCGGCAGTTCCCGGTCGCCGAGCAGGACGGTGCCGTCGTCGATGCGGCGCTTCGGGTTGGGCTCGAAGCGGGCCGGGTCGAGCCGGGCGCTGTGCACGGCGTCGCGCCCGACGACCAGCGTGCGCCGCCGGGCTCGGCGTAGACCGCCGAGGGCAGCAGCGGCGAGCCGTCGAAGAGCAGGGGCCGGCTGCGCCCGTCCGGCCACCGGACGACCGCGACAGTGTTGGACGTGCCGAAGTCGACACCGAGCCGGATTCCTGCCGAGGGCATGTGTGCGAGTTTAGGCCCTGCCCGCTCGATCTCTTGCCGGGCGCGGCGGACCCGACGCGCCTCATTCGGGTGGGGCCCGCGCCGCAGGCGCGGGGTCGGGAGGGCGGCAAGATCAGGGTGGGGCCCGCGCCGCAGGCGCGGGGTCGGGAGGGCGGCAAGATCAGCGAGACAACCTCCGGGAAAGAGTGGCAAGGTGGCCTGATGGCCAACCGCTCGATGCGCTCGCTCCTACGGGTCTCCTCCGACGTCGACCTCGCGAAGATCGACCCCGGCTCGACGCCGGGCCTCCCCAGCGACAAAGCCGTCAAAAACGACGCTAAGGCCTGGTCGCGCAGCGCGGTGGCCGAGATCGGCCTGTCCCTGGCGGCGGAGCAGGAGAAGCTCAGCGCCGGGGCCAAGATCGGTGGCGACCGCCGCCGAGTCCTGGTCGTGCTGCAGGCGATGGACTGCGGCGGCAAGGACGGCACCGTCCGCCACGTGATCGGCCAGCTCAATCCCCTGGGCCTGCAGATCACCGGGTTCGGCGTGCCGACGCCCGAAGAGCGTGCGCACCACTTCCTCTGGCGCATCCGCAAGGCCCTGCCCCGGCCCGGCTTTGTCGGCGTGTTCAACCGCTCGCACTACGAGGACGTGCTGGTCGCCCGCGTCCACAACCTGGTGCCGGAGGAGGTCTGGCGGCGCCGGTACGACGAGATCAACGACTTCGAGCGCGAACTCGTCGACGACGGCGTCACGATCGTCAAGATCATGTTGCACATCTCGCCGGAGGAGCAGCTCGAACGGCTCGTGGCCCGGCTCAAGGACCCGACAAAGCGCTGGAAGTTCAACCCGGGCGACATCGACGAGCGGGCCAAGTGGTCGCAATACCAGGAGGCCTACCGCGACGCGCTCGCCGCCTGCTCCACCGACGTCGCGCCCTGGTTCGTGGTGCCGGCCGACCGCAAGTGGTATCGCGACTTCGCGGTGGCCCGACTCCTCCAGGAAACCCTCGAATCGCTCAAACTACGCTATCCGGACCCCGACTATGACGTCGGCACGCAGCTCGCGAGGCTCTCGAAATAGTGGTTTCACCAGGCCGTACGCGCGGGTAGAGCAGGGTCATGGCCGAGCCGCACGTAACGCTGGACCCAAACCAGCTCACGCCGCCCGCGCAGAAGCTCCGCGGGCCCCTGGAGGATCAGCTCAGCTCCGCACTTCAGCTGGCGACGGAGAAGGTCAGCGCCGACTACCACGGCGAGCCGGTCGAGGAGGTCAGCCGGCACCTCCTGGAGGAGACCCAGGCCGCACTGCACCCCGATATCGCCGAGGCGTTCCAGCCCGGCGACGGCGAGTTGCGCCGGGTCGCGGACGAGATCATCCGCTTGAACGCCGGGCACTAGCCGCTACAGCCGGCCGGCCTCGATGATCCGCTGCAGGAACTGCTGGGTGCGCGGCTCCCGCGGCGACCCGAACACCTGCTCGGGCGGCCCTGCTCGAGGATCCGGCCGTCGTCGAGGAAGCAGACCCGGTCGGCCACCTGCCGGGCGAAGCCCATCTCGTGGGTGGCGATCACCATGGTCATGCCCTCGCCCTTGAGGTCGCGGATCAGGTCGAGCACCTCGCCGACCAGCTCCGGGTCCAGCGCCGAGGTGACCTCGTCGAGCAGCAGCAGCCGCGGCGTGTTGACCAGCGCCCGGACGATCGCGACCCGCTGCTGCTGGCCGCCGGAGAGCCGGTCGGGGTACTCGCCGGCCTTGTCGGCCAGCCCGACCCGGTCCAGCAGCGCCATCGCGCTGCTCCTCGGCCTCGGCCGCGGGCCAGCCTGTGCACCCGCCGCGGCGCGAGCGTGACGTTGTCGAGCACGGTCATGTGCGGGAACAGGTTGAACGCCTGGAAGACGATGCCGATGCGCTGGCGGACCTCGTCCGGGTTGACCCGCGGGTCGGTGATGTCCTCGCCGTCGAGCTGGATCGTGCCGTCGTCGACCGTCTCCAGCAGGTTGACGCAGCGCAGCAGCGTCGACTTGCCCGAGCCGGACGCGCCGATCAGCACGACCACCTCGTGCTCGGCGACGTCGAGCGTCAGGTCGTCGCAGCACCGACGTTGCCGCCGAACGCCTTGCGCGACCGTCACGGCAGGCGCAGCACCGGCGTCATCGGCCGCGCCTCCGCCGTACTGCCGCCGGGCCGCGCGCAGGGTCACCCAGTCGGTGACCGCGATCAGCGGGATCGCCAGCAGCACGAACAGCACACCCGGCCACGATGTACGGCGTGTAGTTGTACGTCTCGCGCGACGTCGATCTGCGCGGCCCGGATCGCGTCGACGGGCCCGACCAGCGAGATCAGGCCGACGTCCTTCTGCAGCGCGACGAGGTCGTTGAGCAGCGGCGGCGCGACCCGGCGGACCGCCTGCGGCAGCACGACGTGGCGCATGGTCTGCCGGTAGGTCAGGCCGAGCGAGCGGGCCGCCGCCCGCTGCGACGGGTGCACCGACTCGATGCCGGCCCGGAACACCTCGGCGAGGTAGCGCCGCGTAGGTGAGGACCAGCGCGATCGCCGCCGAGCACCAGCACCGACGGGCGTGCCCGCGCAGCCGCAGCCCGGGCACGCCGAAGGCCACCAGGTAGAGCACGATGATCAGCGGCATGCCGCGGAAGATGTAGGTGTAGGACGGTGGCCAGCGCCCGCACCGGGAAGAACACCGGCCGGCGCAGCGTGCGCAGCGTCGCGATGAGCAGGCCCGAGCAGCCAGCGCGCCGATCGCGCAGAAGACGAGCAGCCGGACGTTGAGCCAGAGCCCGGCGCAGGATCGGCCGGCAGCGACTCGCGGGCCGACCGTCGGCGTCGAGGAAGGTCTGCCCGGACCCGCGGCCCAGCCGGGCGACGCCGGTGATCACGACCACCAGCACGACGCCGACGACCAGCGTGCGACGCCGCGGCGATCAGCGACCGATCGGATCGTCTGCCGGCGCCGGTAGGCGATCCGCTCGAGCTGGAGGTCGCTCGGCCGGCTGCGGCGACAGCACTCGCGCGTCACGACAGGACCGGCGCGCCTGCCACGCCGGCGAGCCACTGCGTCTGCAGCTTCTTCAGCGTGCCGTCGCTCCGCAGCGCGTCGACGGCCTGGCTGACGCAGCTGGTCAGCGGCGAGCCCTTGTCCAGCACCAGGCCGAACTGCTCCGGCGTGCCCGGACGGCTGCGGCAGCTGGCCGACGATGACGCCGTTGTCGAGCTCGGCCGCGGTGATGTAGAACGCGGTCGGCAGGTCGACGACGAGCCCGTCGATCTGGCCGTTCTGCAGCGCCTTCATCGGCGTCGTCGTTGTTGTTGAACACCTGCCGGCTGCGTCGTCGGCTTGATCACCTCGGTGATCGCCCGGTAGCTGGTCGTGCCGACCTGCGCGCCGAGCTTGGCGCTCTTGCAGGTCGGCGATCGACTTGGTCGCCCGGCGATCTTCGAGCCCTTGATCGTGATGACGGCCTGGGTCACGTCGTAGTACGGCGAGGAGAAGTCGACCGCCTTCTTGCGCTCGTCGGTGATCGAGAACTCGTTGATGTCGAAGTCGTAGTTCTTCGGCCCCGGCGCGATCGCGTTGTTGAACGTGACCCGCGTCCAGGTCACCTCGTCGCTTGGCGTAGCCGAGCTTCTGGCGCCACCGCGTAGGCGACCGCGGACTCGAAGCCCTGGCCGTTCTCCGGCTTGTTGTCGACGAACCACGGCGCGTAGACCGGGTCGTCGGTGCCGATCGTGAGCTTGCCGGCGGCGAGCGTCTTCAACTGCGCCGGCGTGCAGGACGGGCTCGCCGTTGGCACCGCCCCCGACGGCGCCGCTCGAGTCGTCCTTCTCCGGCGCGCAGGCGGCGACCGCCGAGGCCAGCGCGACGGCGAGTGCGGTGGTGAGCATGAGGCGTGGGGTGCGCATGCGGGAAACCATAGGCGCTGTATATGACATTTTCTGTATCGATTCTTGACGGCCTCTGCCGGCAAAGTGCCCCGGTAGGACGTGACTGCACGGCCTACCGGGGCACTTCGACTCAGGCGCTATTCGTGACCGTGGCGATGCTTGCCGCGGCGCGTGCGCAGCGCGCGCGGCCAGCGCTTCGCGTCGTCGAGCAGTTCGGTCTGGCGCTTGCGAACGATATCGGTCATGAGTACGGGGTGCATGTCAATCTCTCCTCACAGGTCCTTCTTGGTATGTCTCTATCCTGGACCTGTAAGGAGCAGATTCCATCGGTATCAGTTACGTATTCGCGGGCCGCCAACCTACGTAGGCCGCGTCGAGCTGGCCCTACGTAGACCTATTCGCCCTTGAAGGTGGGCTTGCGCTTCTCGACGAACGCGGCCATGCCCTCGATCTTGTCCTCGGTTGCGAACAGCGCTGCGAAGAGCTGGCTCTCCCAAGCGAGGCCGGAGGCCAGGTCCATCTCCAGGCCGCCGTCGATCGCCTGCTTGGCCGCCCGCAGTGCGGCGCCGGGACCGGTGACGAACGGCTGCACCAGCGCCGTGGCCGCCGCGAAGACCTCGCCCGCCGGAACCACCCGGTCGACCAGGCCGATCGACAACGCCTCGCCGGCGTCGACGAACCGGCCGGTCATGATGATGTCCTTCGCCTTGGCCGGCCCGACCAGCCGGGCGAGCCGCTGGGTGCCGCCGGCGCCGGGGATGACGCCGAGGTTGATCTCCGGCTGGCCCAGCTTGGCGTCGGCCGCGGCGATCCGCCAGTCGCAGGCCAGAGCGATCTCGCAGCCGCCGCCGAGCGCGTACCCGGTGATCGCCGCCACCGTCGGCTTCGGCAGCCGGGCGAGCGAGTCGATGGCCCCGGTCAGGTCGGTCGCTCGGGCGGCCATCGCCGCGTACCCCATGGCGGCCATTTCCTTGATGTCCGCGCCGGCCGCGAAGACCTTCTCCCCGCCGTACACGATGACGGCCTTGACCTCGGCGGAGTTTGCGGCGGCGTGGGCCGCTTCGCGCAACTCCTCCTGCACCTGCACGTTGAGGGCGTTCATGGGCGGACGGTCCAGCCGGATTGTGCCGATGCCGTCACTGATGTCCAGCCGAATGAACTCGCCCACGGTTTGTCTCCTCAACGTCGCTGTCGTTACCGGCAGCGTACCGACGTCCGGTGGCGCTGACGGCTTCCCGACTCTGCGGCCGTCCTTCTCCAGACCATGCGGACCGGCTCCGGCGTACCGTTTGAAGGTGCGATGACCACGACGTATTACCACGATGAAGCGGTGCACATCAGTTCCGGCGGCGTGCAGGTCGCCGGAGCGTGGTACCCCCTGTCGGCGCTGACCTATGTCTGGCACCGGCGAACCGGCCGGCTCCGACACGGTGCCTACATGATCGCTTCGCGGACGGCCGCCCTCGGGTTGGTCGTCGCGCTGCTTATCGGGGGCGGTTACGCGGCCCGCAGCATCAAGGTGAGCGGCGATCAGAAGACGATGCTGATCGCCGGCGGCATCCTCGCGGTCGTGGTGATCGGCGGCGTGGCCGCATTCGGCATCGAGGGCCTGCTCGAGCTGGTCGATCGCACCCACGAGCACGGCAAGGGCCTGCACGAGATCTGGATCCGCTGCGGCGATGAGGAGACCATTCTCTATAGCACGACGGACTCGACCAGGTTCGGCCAGATCTACCGCGCTCTGCAGCGCGCGATCGAAAACGGCTCCTAACCCGCCGCCACAACTCCGGGGAAGTAGTGCCCTCAGGCGCCCCGGGCGGTGAAGCGGCCGTCTACATAGGACACTTCGAGCGGGATGTCGAAGGTCTTCGACAGGTTGTCGGCCGTGATCGTGTCCCGCAGCAGGCCCTGCGCCACGATCCCACCCTCGCGCATCAGCAACCCGTGGGTGAACCCGCGCGGGATCTCCTCCACGTGGTGGGTCACGAGGACGATCGCCGGCGCGTCCGGATCCTCGGCCAGCTCGGCCAGCCTCCGTACCAGATCCTCGCGCGCACCGAGATCCAGCCCGGCGGCCGGTTCGTCGAGGAGCAGCAGTTCCGGGTCGGTCATCAGCGCCCGCGCGATCTGCACCCGCTTGCGCTCGCCCTCGGACAGCGTCCCGTAAGCGCCGGTCGGCCAGTGCACCCACGCCGAACTGGGCCAGCAGCGCGGAGGCGCGGGCCTCGTCCATCCTCTCGTACGACTCGCGGAACCGCCCGACCACCGACCAGGACGCGGTCAGCACCGCGTTGTGCGCCGTCTCGTCCGCCGGAATCGTCAGACCGGCGGTGGCGACCCCGAGCCGCGTACGGAGTTCGTTGACGTTGACCCGGCCGAGCTTCTCGCCGAGCACGTGCACGGTGCCCCGCGACGGGTAGAGGCGCGCGGACGGCGAGGTTGACCAGCGTGGTCTTGCCGGCACCGTTGGGACCCGAGAACGACCCACCGCTCGTCCAGTTCGACGCGCCAGCTCACATCGCGGACCAGCGCGGTGCGGTCACGGGTGACGGTGGCGTGGTCGATGTCGATCACTACATCCGGGTCGTGCACGGGCCCAATCCAATCACGTGGCGCCCCCCAATCCGCCGCCGGACACCGTATCGTCCGCTGGCGTGAGTCCCGTACTCGAGATACAAGGGCTGCAAAAGTCCTACCGGACGTTCTTCGGCGGCCTCCGGGCGGCGCTGGACGGGCTCGACATGGCCGTCGAGCGCGGCGACGTGCACGGATTCCTCGGACCCAACGGTTCCGGCAAGACCACGACCCTGAAGATCCTTTTAGGACTGGTACGGGCGGACGCCGGTCGCATGCGCATCCTCGACCAGCCGGTGCCCCAGGCGCTGCCAGAGGTCGCACCCCGGGTCGGCGCGATCGTCGAGGCGCCGGCGTTCTTCGGCAACTTCTCCGGCCGCCGCACACTGGCCCTGCTGGCCCAGGCCGGCGGTGTCCCCCGGCACCGGGTCGACGCCGTCCTCGAGCAGGTCGGCATGCGCGATCGCGCCGGCGACCGGGTCAAGACCTACTCCCTCGGCATGCGCCAGCGCCTCGCCGTCGCGTCGGCCCTGCTCAAGGACCCCGAGCTGCTCATCCTCGACGAGCCGGCCAACGGCCTGGACCCGGCCGGCATCCGCGAGATGCGTGACCTGCTCCGCGGGCTGGCCGAGGGCGGCACGACGGTGATCATCTCCAGCCACATCCTCGCCGAGATCGAGCAGATCTGCGACTCGGTGACGATCATCTCCCGTGGCCAGCGGGTGGCCGCCGGCCCGGTCGCCGACGTCCTGGCGGCCGGCGACGTCCGCGGCGAGTACCGGGTACGGGTGGCCGAGCACGAGCGGGCCGCGGCGCTCATCGCCGAGTCCGGCCTGCCGGTCACGGTCGCGGCCGACCACTTCGTCGTCGGCGACCTGGCCGACCCGACCTGGATCACCAAGACCTTGGCCGCCAACGACCTGTGGGTGGCCGAGCTGTCCCGGGTCGCCGACTTGGAGGACGCATTCCTGCGCCTGACCGGTACGGCGCCCCAGCGCGGCACGTTCCGCCAGGTCGACGAGGCGGAGCTGAGCACACCGACCGGAAGCACCCCGAACGAGGTCACCGTGGAGCCGCCAACGGCCGCCGAATCGCCCGAGGCGCGGCCCTCATGAACCTCCTCCTCGCCGAGTGGAGCCGGCTCTTCGCCCGACGCGTGACGGTCGCGATGTTCGCGACCATCATCGGCCTGCTCGCCGTCATCGCGCTTGCGTTCGGCGCGAGCAGCAGCTACCCGAGCTACGAGGAACAGCAGCGGGCCGAACTGCTCGCCGGGTCGGCCCGGGTGACGTGGCAGAACGCCCGCCAGGAGTGCCTCGACGTCGAACGGGGCGCGCTCACCCCGCCGGCCGGCAAGACGTACCCGGTGAACTGCGACTACGGCCGCGAGCCGGTCGTGGACGACTTCCTCGACTACGGGTTCTCGTTCAAGCGCCAGTGGCCGGAGATCTACTACACCGCCGCGATCGTCCTCGGGCTCTTCGGCTTTGTGGTCGGCGCCTCGTACGTCGGGGCCGAGTGGACCTCCGGCGGCATGACCAACCTGCTGCTCTGGCGCCCGCAGCGGGCGCAGGTGCTCGGGGCCAAGCTCGGGGTGGCCCTGGCCGGCGTCCTGGCCATGGCGGTCGTGTACCTCTTCGTCTGGACGATCGCCTTCCTCGGCGTCGCCGCGACGGCCGGCACGATCGGCGACATGACCGCGGGCGACGTCGCCTCGTTCGTGTTCGCCTGCGTTCGAGTGGTGCTCCTCGGCGTCTTCGGCGCCGCGGTCGGCTTCGCGATCGCCTCCATGGGCCGACACACCGCGATGGCGCTGGGCGTCGGCATCGCCTATCTCCTCGTGTACGAGCTGGGCACGCTCCTCGCGTTCAGCATCATGGGCGTGACCTATCCCGAGCGGTTCCGGCTCTCGTCGTACGTGGTGGCCTGGCTGACCAAGCGCTACGAAATCAGCGGCGACTACAGCTGCAACGCCGACGAGTGCTTCCAGTCGGGTGCGTACTCGATCACCTGGGGCGAGAGCGGCCTTGTGCTCGCGTTGGTCGCGGCGGCCCTCGTCGGCGGCGCGTTCCTCTCGATGCGCCGCCGAGACATCGCCTGACCCCAGCTCCCGAAGGCCAGCCTGAGGCCACTACATGCCCGAAGTTGTGGCCTCGCAGGCCCGCCGACGCCACTACACGCCCGAAGTAGTGGCCTCCGGGGCGGCCCGAGGCCACTACTTCCCGGAAGTGTGGCCTCGCAGGGCCGCCGAGGCCACTACGTCCCGGAAGTTGTGGGCGGCTCAGGCGGTCGAGCCGAAGACTTCCTCCCGCACGTCGTCCAGGCCGGTCAGCAGCGCGCCGTGCAGCACCGGCTCGGAGGCGACCTCCGTGGCCACGACCCGCGGCGACACGACCGCGATCGCGGCGACCTCGTGCTGCACCCGCTGCGCCAGGGCCGCGCCGCCGGCCTGACCGACGTCGCCGGCCAGCACCACCAGTTCCGGGTCGAGCACCAGGCCGACCGAGGCGACGCCGAGTGAGATGCGCCGGGCGAGCTCGTCGAGGAGCGCGCTCCCCTCCGTACCAGCGGCAATGGCGGCACGGACCGCGTCCGCCGCGGTGGAGGCCCGAAAGCCGTGTTCGCGGGCGACGGCCCGGACCGCCGCGGCATCGGCCAGCGCCCGGAAGCCGTTCTTCGCCCGGCGCGACGAATCGCGGCTGACCTGGGTGCCGACGACCGGCAGGAAGCCGATCTCGCCGGCCGCCCCGACCGTGCCGCGGTGCAGCTTGCCGCCGATCATCACCGCGAGGCCGACCCCGCGGTCGAGCCAGACCAGTACGAAGTCGTCGACACCGATCGCCGCGCCGCTGTGCGATTCCGCGATCGCGGCCAGGTTGACGTCGTTCTCGAAGACGACCGGCCGGTCGAGGTCGGCGCGCAGCGCGGCGAGCAGGCCCCGATGCCAGCGGGGCAGGTCCCACGCGAAGGTGATCTCGCCGCTCTTCGGGTCGACCAGGCCGGGCGTGCCCAGGACCACGCGGCGGATGCGGTCGAGCGGGGCGCCGGCCGCCTCCGCGGCCTCGACGACGGCGGCGTGCACGACCTTGACCGGGTCGTCGCCCTCGCCGATCGACACGTCGGTGCGCCCGACGATGTTGCCGGTGATGTCGGCCGCGGCCGCGACGACGTGCTGGGGTCCGACCTCGACGCCGACGACGAACGCGGTGGCCGGCACGACCGCGTACATCTGCGCGTTCGGGCCGCGCCCGCCCGCCTGCTCGCCGACGCGGGTGACCAGACCGCGCTCCTCGAGCCGCTCGACCAGCTGCGAGGCGGTGACCTTGGACAGCCCGGTGAGTTCGCCGAGCTGAGCCCGGGTCAGCGGACCCCGGTCGAGCAACAGTTCGAGCGCCGCGCGGTCGTTGAGCGCGCGGAGCAGCCGCGGCGTTCCTGGCAGTCGGGCTGGACTCACGACGACCCCTAGTCTTTAATAAACTTTCCTATTAGATTGCCGTACCAGCAAGTACCAAGAGCCTACGGTGAATCCAACCGGTTGATCTATGCACGAGTCGACAAAGTGTTCTTACGATTGTTGGGATGGCGAGGGGGAACCCGCTATGTCGGTTGATCCTGGACTGCGCCGGTTGGCGCTGGGCACGCTGCTCGGAGCGTTCCGGGGGGAGGTCGCGCCCGGATGGGCCGTCGACCTTCTCGCCGACGGGCTCGCCGGGCACGTCCTCTTCGGCTACAACATCGTCGAGCGCGACCAACTGGGCGCGCTGACCGCGCAGCTGCACGCGGCCCGCCCCGGCGTGCTGCTCGGCATCGACGAGGAGGGCGGCGACGTCACCCGGCTCGCGCACCGGCTGGGCAGCCCATATCCGGGCAATGCGGCCCTCGGCGCGGTCGGCGACCCGGCGATCACCCGCCGGATCTACCGCACCATCGGCGCCGAGCTGGACGGGCTCGGCATCAACCTCGACCTGGCCCCGACCGTCGACGTCAACACGGCCGAGGACAATCCGATCATCGGTACGCGCAGCTTCGGCGCCGAGCCGCACCGGGTCGCGGCGCACGCGGCCGCGGCGGTCAGTGGCCTGCAGAGCGCTCGCGTGGCCGCCTGCGCCAAGCACTTCCCCGGCCACGGCGCGACCCTCGCCGACTCGCACCTCGAGCTGCCCACCGTCGACATCGACCTCGACCTGCTGCGCAGCCGGGAGCTGCCGCCGTTTGCCGCCGCGATCGAGGCGGGCACGAAGTCGATCATGACAGCACACATCCGGGTACCGGCGATCACCGGCGACGCCCCGGCCACGTTCAGCCGGGCCGTGCTGGTCGACCTGCTCCGCGGCGAGCTCGGGTTCACCGGCGCCGTGATCACCGACGCGCTCGAAATGCTCGGCGCGGCCCGCTACGCGGGCGGGATCCCGCAGGGCGCCGTTCTCGCCCTCGCCTCCGGGGCCGACCTGTTGTGCATCGGCGCGCAGGTCGACGAGGCGCTGACCCTCGCCTGCGCCGAGGAGATCATCGCGGCGGTCGGCGACGGCCGGCTGCCGCTGGCCCGCCTCGAGGAGGCCGCCGGCCGCGGCGCCGAACTGTCCGCGTGGACGCGCGGGACCGATCGCAGCGATCGCGAGGAGCCCGGCCTGGGCTACCCGGCGGCGCTCGGCGCGGTTCGGATCGAAGGCAGCCTCGACGGCCTGCGCACACCCCTGATCGTGCAACTCGAGTCGGAGTCGTCGATCGCGGCCGGCCCGGTGCCGTGGGGCCTCGGCCCGCACATCAACGGCACCGAGCAGCTGCGGGTGGCCGCCACCCAGGTCGACCCGTCGGCCCTGCGGGAGCGGGCCGCCGACCGGCCGATCGTGATCGTCGGACGCAACCTGCACCGCCTGGCCGCCGCGCGCGAGCTGATCGAGACGCTCGCCGAGACCCACCCGGTGATCGTCGTAGAGATGGGCTGGCCGAGCTCGTGGCGCCCGGCGTCGGCGCGGGCGTTCGTGACGACCTGGGGCGCGAGCCATGCCAACGGCCGGGCCGCCGCCAAGACGCTCGGACTCGCCGCCTAGCTCGCTCTTGAACGTGTTCAACTTCCATGCTTCACTGTGGGCACGAGTTGAACACGTTCAAGGAGGCGACCCAACGTGGACCTCAAGCTCGCCACGTACCTCATCTATCTCGCCGTGAGCATCGCCCTGACCTGGTGGGTGGCGCGCACGCTCTTCCGCAACGGCCAGGGCTTCCTCGACGAGGCGCTGCGTGACGAGCGTCTCGCCGCCTCGGTCAACCATCTGCTGGTGGTCGGGTTCTACCTGCTGAACCTGGGCTATGTCGCGGTCGCGCTCAAGATCACCGACAGCATCGCCACGCCCAGCGCCGCCATGGAGAATCTCGCCTGGAAGCTCGGCCTCGTCCTGCTGGTCCTGGGCGCGGTTCATTTCTCCAACTTGTACGTGCTGAGCCGCTTCCGCCGCCGCCGGCTCCTGGAGCCGAGTCCCCCGCCAGTCCGGCCGGCGCGAAAGATTCCGCCTCCCCCGCCGGCGCCACCGCCACCCGGACAGCCCTGGGCACGGGTATGACGCTCACCGTCCTGTACGACGCCAATTGCGGCATCTGCCGGACCGCCCGCCGCTGGCTGGACTCTCGGGCGCAACTGGTGCGCCTGGAGTTCGTCGCGGCGGGCTCGGACGAGGCGCGCCGCCGGTATCCATCGCTCGATCACGAGCAGACACTCCAGGAGATCACGGTGATCGGCGGCGACGGGGCGATCTACGTCGACGACGGCGCCTGGCTCATGTGCAGCAATTCTGCCCACCCGACCGCGCCTTCGCCGCGACCCACCCTGATGGGCGCTGGATGGATATCGGGGGCTGGCGGCGCGCCTCTCCCAGCCGCACCTGCGGCCGCTGGCCCGGCGGGTGGTGACGGCGGCGGCCGGCGTACGCAACTACGGTGAGGCCTGTGGACCAGAGTGCCGGCGCTGAAGCGTCGATCCGGGGTGAGCAGACCAAACGGCTCATCATCGACACGGCGGTCCGGTTGTTCCGCGAGCAGGGGTACGAGAAGACGACCATGCGCGCGATCGCCCAGGCGGCCGGCCTGTCGGTCGGCAACGCGTACTACTACTTCCCCTCGAAGGACCATCTGGTCCAGGAGTTCTACGCCCAGGTCCAAGACGCGCACCACGCGGCCTGGACCGCCGCGAAGGGCGACGCGACCGAGTTCGTCGACCGGCTGCGCATCGCGATGCTGACCGGCGTCGAGGCGATGGCTCCGTACCATGCGTTCGCCGGCAAGTTCGTCAAGACCGCCGTCGAACCGGGGTCGCCGGTCAGCCCGTTCAGCGCGGACTCCGCCCCGGCGCGGGAACGGTCGCTGGCGCTGTTCCAGTCGGTGATCGACGGCTCAACCACCAAGATCGACGCGGAGCTCCGGACGGATCTGCCCGAACTACTCTGGCTCTGCTACATGGGCGTGACGCTGTACTGGCTGCACGACACCACCCCGGACCAGGCCAAGACGCAGCTGCTGGTGGAGAAGTCCGTACCGCTGATCGACCGACTGGTCGCCCTGTCCCGGCTGCGCCTCCTGAAGCCCATCACTCGCGAGGCCCTCTCCCTGTACCGCCTCCTCCGCTAATCCCCGGGGCCGACCGAGGCCACAACTTCCCCGAAGTAGTGCCCTCCGGGGCCGACGGAGGCCACTGCTTGCCCGAAGTAGTGCCATCCAGGGCCGACCGAGGCCACAACTTCCCCGAAGTAGTGCCCTCCGGGGCCGACTGAGGGCACTACTTGCCCGAAGTTGTGGTCACGCGGGCCGGGCTTGGGGACGCGGACATGGCAGCGGAGGCCCCCCAGGGCCGGAGCGGTGCCTGGCGGGAGCGACAGCCACCCCACCAAAACGCTGCGCGTTTTGCCGGGGACCCCGGCGGTGCGCTCGACGGGCCCGAGCCAGAAAATCAGGAAGAAAGCCGCACCAAGGTACGGATCTGGCGGAGCAGGACGGACAGGGCGGCCAGATCGGCGCGGGACTCGTCGAACTCGCCGATCGCGTTGCGGGTCCGGGCGATCGAGGTCGCGTTCGACTGCGCCCACTCCTGCGACGGGCCTCCGCGCTGGCCCCGGGCGACGTCGAGGTGAGCACCTCGGCGGTCAGCGCCGGCCAGCGCCGCGTAGAGGTCGTAGCGCAGCGCCATCCGGGCCAGCGTCTGCCAGCGGTCGTCGCGGGGCAGCGCGGGAGATCTGCGACAGCAGGCTGTCGACCTGGAACCGCTCGGAGAGCACGAAGTAGACGCCGGCCACCTCGTCGAGGTCGCGGCCGGTCGTTGGCCGCGACCTCGACGACGTCGAGCAGGCCGAAGCCGTACATGATCCGGGTCGCCTGCTCGGCCAGCTCGCGCGGGACGCCGAGGCTGCGACGGCGCTCGCAGTGTGCGGTCGCAGCGACGGCCCGTTCGCTGCCGCAGAACAGGCCGTCGAGCTGCGGCAGCAGCCGCGACGCCGGGCTCGCAGCCGGGCGATCTCGCCGGGCACGTCCAGCGGCAGCCGCCGGTTGGTGACCAGCCAGCGCACGGCCCGGTCGAGCAGCCGGCGGAGCTCCAGGTAGACCGCGGTCTGCGACGTCGGTCGGCACCTTGTTGTCCAGCTCCTCGACCGCGGCCCACAGTCGTCGCAGCCCGAAGACGTCGCGCACGACCACGTACGCGCGCATGACGTCGGCGGCGTCGGCGCCGGTCTCCTCGATCGGCGCGGTAGACGAACGAGGTGCCGCCGCGGTTGACCACCTCGTTGACGAGCGCGGTGGTGACGATCTCGCGGCGCAGCGGGTGACCGGCCATCGCGGTCCGCGAACCGCTCGCGCAGCGGGGTCGGGAAGTAGTCGAGCAGGACGTCGGGTCCACTCCTCGTCCGGCAAGTCGTCGGCGAGGATCTCGTGCTCCAGCGCGATCTTCACGTACGCGAGGAGCACCGCGAACTCCGGCGACGGTCAGCCCGTCGCCCGTCGTCGACGCGGGCCGCCAGCTCCTCGTCGGTCGGCAGCGCCTCGAGCTCCCGGTCGAGCTGGCCGCGCTGCTCCAGGTCGGTGATCAGCCGCCGGTGCACCGGCAGCAGCGAGTGCGCCTGCGCACCGGGCGTTGCCCAGCGCCGTCGCCTGCTCGTAGTTGTCGCGCAGCACCAGCGTCGGCGACCTCGTCGGTCATCTCGGCCAGCAGCGTCGTCGCGGTCGGGCACGGTCAGCTCGCCGTCGGCGACCGCGCCGCCGAGCAGGATCTTGATGTTGACCTCGTGGTCGGAGCAGTCCACGCCGGCCGAGTTGTCGATGAAGTCGGTGTAGATGCGGCCGCCGCGCGAGCGCGTACTCGATCCGGCCGCGCTGGGTCAGGCCGAGGTTGCCGCCCTCGCCGACCACCTTGGCCCGCAGCTCGCGGCCGTTGACCCGGATCGCGTCGTTGGCCTTGTCGCCGACGTCGGCGTGCGTCTCGCTGGCCGCCTTCACGTAGGTGCCGATGCCGCCGTTCCACAGCAGGTCGACCGGCGCGGCAGGATCGCCTTCATCAGCTCGGCCGGGCTCAGCGCGGTCGCGTCGTCGGCGATGCCGAGCGCGGCGCGGACCTCGCGGCGAGACCGGGATCGACTTGGCCGTACGCGGGTAGACGCCGCCGCCCTCGGAGATCAGCCGACTTGTCGTAGTCGTCCCAGGACGAGCGCGGCAGGTCGAACAGCGCGCGCCGCTCCGCGAACGACGCTGCCGGCGTCCGGGTCGGGTCGAGGAAGATGTGCCGGTGGTCGAACGCGGCCACCAGCCGGATGTGCTCGGACAGCAGCATGCCGTTGCCGAACACGTCGCCGGACATGTCGCCGACGCCGACCACGGTGAAGTCCTGCGCCTGGGTGTCCACGCCCAGGTCGCGGAAGTGCCGCTTGACCGACTCCCAGGCGCCCGCGCGGTGATGCCCATCTTCTTGTGGTCGTAGCCGGCCGAGCCGCCGGAGGCGAACGCGTCGCCGAGCCAGAACCCGTACTGCGACCGAGATCTCGTTGGCGATGTCGGAGAACGTCGCGGTGCCCTTGTCCGCCGCGACCACCAGGTACGGGTCGTCGCCGTCGTGGCGGACCACGTCCGCGCGGCGGCACGATCTTGCCCGCCGTCGATGTTGTCGGTGACGTCCAGCAGCGCCGGTGATGAACAGCTGGTAGCAGGCCGACCGCCTCGTCCCGGTCGCCCGGCGTTCTGCTTGAGGACGAAGCCGCCCTTGGCGCCGACCGGCACGATCACCGCGTTCTTCACCATCTGCGCCTTGACCAGGCCGAGGATCTCGGTGCGGAAGTCCTCGCGCCGGTCCGACCAGCGCAGGCCGCCGCGGGCGACCGCGCCGAAGCGCAGGTGCACGCCCTCGAAGCGCGGCGAGTACACGAAGATCTCGAACTTCGGCCGCGGCGCCGGCAGGTCCGGGATCGCCTGCGGGTCGAGCTTGAACGCCACGTAGGACTTCGGCCGCCCGTCCGGCGCCGCGCTGGAAGAAGCTGGTGCGCAGGGTGGCCTGGATCAGCGTCAGGTAGGAGCGCAGGATCCGGTCCTGGTCGAGGCTGTCCACCTCGTCCAGCTGGCGGTGATCGCGGTCGACCAGCTCCTCGGCCTGCGTCGAGCGGCTCGTCGCTCGGACAGCTGCAGCCGCGGGGCGAACCGGGTCTCGAACAGCGCGACCAGCAGGCGCGGCGATCTCCGGGTAGGCGATGAAGGTCGACTCCATGTAGTCCTGCGAGAAGACGCGTGCCGGCCTGGCGCAGGTACTTCGCGTACGCGCGCAGCACGACGACCTGCCGCCAGGTCAGCCCGGCCCGCAGCACGAGCTCGTTGAACCCGTCGACCTCGGCCTCGCCGCGCCAGGCCGCCGCGAACGCGTTCTCCACGTGCGGGCGTACCTCGGCGAGCTCGCGCGCGTCGGTCGGCAGCCGCAGGCCGAAGTCGTACAGGTAGACGGTGCCGTCGGCGCGGCGCATCTCGTACGGCCGCTCGTCGACGACCTGGACGCCGAGCGAGTGCAGCACCGGCAGCACGGCCGAGAGCATCATCGGCTCGCCGTAGCGGTAGACCTTGAACCGCACGTCGCGGTCGTCCCGGCGCGCGCCGGTAGCAGGTGCATCTCCAGCTGGCCGGGCTCCTCGAGCAGCTCGAGCTTGGCCAGGTCCTTGCACCGCCTCGTACGGCGTGTGCTCGTCCTTGTAGGTGTCCGGGTAGCGCGTCCGCGTACCGGCTGGAACAGCGCCTTGGCCGGCTCCTCGCCGAGCTTGCGCTCCAGCACCAGGGGGAAGTCGTCGTCCCAGATCCGGGTCGCGTCGGCGAGCTGCTCGGCCAGCGCGTCGACGTCGAGTCTGCCGGGCGGGTCGGCCGGGTCGGTGCGCACGATGAAGTGCACCCGGGCCAGCATCGACTCGGTGACCCGGGTGGTGTAGTCGACGCCGATGCCGTTCAGCTCGCGGAGCAGGATCTCCTGCATCGCGCAGCCGGTTGCCGGTGGTGAACCGGTCCCGGGGCAGGTAGATCAGGCAGGAGATGAACCGGCCGTACCCGTCGCGGCGCAGGAAGAGCGCGCAGCTGCCGGCGGCCCGGCCATCCGCAGGACGCCGATCACCGCCTCGTACAGGTCGTCGGTGCTTGATCTGGAAGAGCTCGTCGCGCGGGTAGCGTCTCCAGGATCTGCCAGCAGGTCCTTGCCGGAGTGGCTGCGCGGGGACAGCCCGGAGCGGTCCAGCACCTCGGCCACCTTGCGCTTGACCACCGGCAGCTCGCGCACGCTGGTGCGGTAGGCCGGCGGAGGAGAACAGGCCCAGGAAGCGCCGCTCGCCGACCACGTCGCCGGCCGGCGTCGAAGATCTTGAACGCCGATGTAGTCCAGGTAGGCCGAGCGGTGCACGGTGGCCCGCGAGTTGGCCTTGGTGATGATCAGCAGCCGCTTCTCCAGCGCCTTGCGCGTACGCCTCCGGCGTCATCGAGCTGAGCACCCGCGGCGTGCGGCTGGTCGCCGCGCAGGATGCCCAGGCCGGTGCCGAGCACCGCGCTGCAGCGATGCTCGCCCGCTGCCCTGCAGCAGCGGTACTCGCGGTAGCCGAGGAACGTGAAGTGGTCGTCGACCAGCCAGCGCAGCAGCTCGATCGAGTCGGTGATGTCCTTGTCCGGCACCGGCAGCTGCGGCGCGCGGCGCAGCTCGTCGGCGAGCGCCGAGCGCCTGCTGGCGCATCCGCGGCCAGTCCTCGACCGCCTCCCGCACGTCGGTGAGCACCCGGCGCAGCTCGTTGCGCAGCTGCTCGACGCACGGCGTCGTCGCGGATCGGGTCGATCTCGATCCGGATCCAGCTCTCCACCAGGTCGCCGGCGATCGCGTCGTCCGGCTCGACGTCGACGGCGATCTCGCTCCAGCGCGCCCAGCGGCTCGCGGCGGACCACGATCAGCGGGTGGACCAGCAGGTGGACGTCGAGCTGGTGGGCGGTGAGCGGCGGCGGTGACGGAGTCGACCAGGAACGGCATGTCGTCGGTGACGATCTCCAGGACGGTGTGCCGCCGGTGACCGTGGCGCCGATGCGCAGCTTCAGCTCGCCGGGCAGCCGCTGACCGGCCAGCTCGCGATGGGATCGGGTGGCCGCGACCATCTCCTCCGGGGTGCAGCCGACCAGTTCCTCGTCGGGCGCGAACCGCCAGTAGCTGGCCGACCAGCCGCACGAGCTCGGCGTCCTCGTCCGCGCGCCAGGGCGACCGCCTCGGCGACCAGCCGCTCGCCGTTCGGGACGGCCTCTTCGACCTCGTCCATTTCGGCGGCGTCCAACTCGTCGCCGCCCGTTCCGGCGCCACCGATTGGGGCGGCGTCCAGTCCGGCGACATCGTTGACCGTGACGGTCGCGGGCCGCTTCATCGGTGTTTCTCCCCTCACACCCACGACGCTGTGGGTCGTCGTCACTTCAGCCTATGACCTGATTGAGGCATCAGACCGTTTCGGCTTCCGGTTCAAGCGCGTCGGCTTCCCGATCGGAGCAATACTGTGATAGCCGGATTATCCAGTTTTACGGCTCTTGCCGGATGTGCGTTCGGGTATCTGTGCCGCACAATCGCGGACATGGTCCATTCCATCCGTCGAAAGTTCGCCCTGGCCGCGGGTCTGCTCCTCGTCGCCGGCCTGCCCGCCTGCGCCAAGGAGGGCCCGGACAGCGCGCTCACGGCGTTCGTCACCGCCTGGGGCCAGCACGACCTCAACAACCAGGCGCTCCTCACCGCCGACGGCCGGTTGCTGGCCGGCACCGACGCACAGCGGATGCTCACCGGCGCCGAGGGCGACCTCGAGGCCCGCCACCCCAAGCTGACGCTGAAGGGCAAGCCGGCGAGCAAGAACGACGACGCCAGCGCCGTTGTCACGGTCGCCTGGCCGATCGCCGACAACGTGACATGGACCTATGACACCACGGTCAACCTGCACCGCAGCAAGGACAAGTGGAAGGTGATCTTCACCATGAAGACCATCAACCCGGACCTGGAGACCGGCGACAAGCTCACGATCAAGAGCGTCTCGGCCGCGCGCGGCGACATGCTCGACGGCGCCGGCCAGCCGATGGTCACCACCCGCCCGGTGGTCACCATCGGACTCGTTCCCCGCTCGATCACCGACATCCCGGCCGTCCAGAAGACGCTCACCGACGCACTCGCCTCGGTCGGCACCACGATCGACCTGTCCGACCTGCCCAAACGGCTCGGCTCGGTCAAGGCCGACCAGTTCGTGGAGATCATCACGCTACGCCAGGAGGTCTTCGACAAGATCGCCGGGAAGATCAACTCGACGCCCGGCACGGTGATCCACAAGGGCACGGCCTCCCTGGCCCCGTCGTCCCAGTTCGCCCGGGCCCTGCTGGGCACCACCGGCCCGGTGACCAAGGAGATCATGGACAAGAACCCGGGCAAGTACAAGGTCGGCGACGTCGTCGGCCTGGCCGGGCTCCAGCAGCGCTACGACGCCCAGCTTCGCGGTACGCCGGGCATCAGCGTGGTCATCCCGAAGCCGGAGGGCGTGCCGGACAAGGTGCTCTACAAGACGGACCCGAAGGCCGGGACTGTGATCAAGACCACGCTCGACGTGAAGACGCAGCAGGCCGCCGAGGCCGCACTGGCCACCGACCCCCGCCGGTCCGCCCTGGTCGCCATCAAGGTCAGTACCGGTCAGGTGATCGCCGTGGCCAACGGGCCGGGCGCCGCGGCGAACAACTTCGCCATGGTCGGGCAGGTCCCGCCGGGCTCCACCTTCAAGACCATCACCGCGCTCGGGGTCCTCGAGAACGGCTCGGCGACCGTGGACACCCTGGTCAACTGCCCGAAGACGCTGACCGTCGACGGCCGTACGTTCAAGAACTCCCACAACGAGGAGCTCGGCAACGTGCCGTTGCACGTCGACTTCGCCAAGTCGTGCAACACCGCGTTCGCCTCCCTCGCGCCGAAGCTCGGCCCGGACGGGCTGTCCAAGACCGCGGCGACGGTCGGCATCGGCGTCCCCTGGGATCTCGGCGCGAACATCTTCACCGGCAAGGTCTCGGCCAACGGCTCGAAGTCGGAGCAGGCCGCCGCGGCGTTCGGCCAGGGCACCACGGTCATCTCGCCGATCGTGCTGGCCGGTGCGGCCGCCGCGATCGCCCGCGGCCAGTGGAAGCAGCCGGCGCTGGTCACCGATCCGGTCCCGGAGCAGCCGGCCGCCGACGGGCCGGCACTTGCAGGCCAACTCGCTCAATGCGCTGCGGCAGATGATGCGCGAGGTGGTGACCTCGGGCACCGCCAGCCAGCTCAAGAACCTGCCCGGCGACCTGCGCGGGAAGACCGGCACCGCCGAGTACGACAACGTCCCGGCGCACACGCACTCGTGGTTCATGGGCTACCGGGGCGACATCGCCTTCTGCGTGTTCGTCGAGAACGGCGGGGCCAGCACCGCGGCCGCCGTACCGATCGCCGGCAAGTTCTTCCAGACGATCGGCTAGCGAACAAATCAGGGCCTGGCCATCAGCGCAAGCCGCGATCGGACTCCGCCTCGGCCGAGGACTCGAACGACGACTCGAGCGAGGTACGGGCAGCCGGGACGATCGCCGGCTCGCCGGGCTCGGACTCGTCCACCCCGCCGTCGTCGAGGACCTCGGCGTCGTCCTCCGCCGGCAGCGGGCCGAACTCGTCGGACAGGTCGGGCAGCGGCTCCGCGCTGGGCTGCCGCACCTCGTCGGGCACGCGGAGCGGAGCCAGCCCGGCGACCAGCGTGTCGGCGATCTCGCGCGCGTATACCCCGTCCGGGTCGTAGTCGGGGTCGAAGACCGTGACCTCCACGCCGAGACACCGCGGGGAGCCGACCAGCCCGGCGAGGAGCAACTCCAGCTCGGGGTAGGCGATGCCGCCCACGTCGGGCGCGTCGACCGCCGGCATCACCGACGGGTCGAGGACGTCCACGTCGACGTGCACCCAGTAGCCGGCGCAGTCGGCCAGCTGGGCGCGCGCCCACTGGGCCGAGCGGGCCGCGCCGTCGGAGCGCAGCTCCGGCACCGGCCGCCCGACGATGCCGGCGGCCTGCAGGTCGAGCCGGTACTCGTCGTGGCTGCGGATGCCGAGCAGCACCACGTCGACATCGCGGAAGTACGGCCGGCGGTGCTCGATCGAGGCGAGGTTGGGCTGCCCCCGGCCGGTGACCAGGGCGAGCGCCTCACCGGCGGCGGCACCGACGTAGGACGCGTTGCCCTGGTGCCGGAAGTCGGAGTGACCGTCCACATAGATCAGTCCGATGTGTCCATCCACAGTGGACCCGTACCGGCGCATCGCCAGACCCGAACCGATGAGGACCGAGCAGTCTCCCCCCAGTACCACCGGAAATTCACCGGCCTCGAGGAGCGTGCCGACGCGGTCGGCCAGCCGCTTGGAGAACGCGGCGATGTCCTCGGACTGCGCCACCCCGTCGCCGGGCTGCCAGCCGGCCGGGTCGTAGCGGGCCGGGGTGATGCAGCCGGCGTCCCGCGCCCCGAGCCGAGCCAACAGGCCGTGATCGCGCAGCGCGCCGGGCGCCTTGGCGCATCCCGGCACCGAGGTCGCGGTCGGCGGACGCAGCCCGAGGTTGGACGGCGCGTCCAGCACGGCGGTGCGGCGCATCGGCCGGCTCAGAAGAGCGCGCTCGCCAACGCCCGGCGGGCCTTGGCGACGGCAGGGTCGTCGGGGCCGGCGATGCTGAACAGGGAGATGAGGTGCAGGCGCGCCTTCTCCCGGTCCTCACCGGACGTGCGGCGGATCACATCGACCAGGCGCTGGTAGGCCGCGTCGGCCTCGCCGGTCAGCAGCTCGACGTCGGCCGCGAGGAGTTGCGCGTCGACGTCGTCCGGTTGGGCGGCCGCGGCCGCGAGTGCCTTGGCCGGGTCGGTCGACTCGGTCCGGCGCAGCAGCCCGACCTGGGCCAGCCCGGCCTCGGCGATCACGTCGGCCGGTGAGTCGGCGAGGATCTTGCGGTATGCCTGCTCGGCCGCGTCGTAGTCGCCCTCGGCGAGCGCGTCGTCGGCGGCCAGGAGGCGCGGGTCCTCCGGCTTGGCCATCTCGACCCCGCCGGCCTTGAGCACCGCGTCGAGCCACTGCCGCAGCTGCGCCTCGGGGATCACCCCGTTGAACGCGTCGACCGGCTGGCCACCGACGATCGCGTAGACCAGCGGGATGCTCTGGATGCGGAACGACTGGGCGAGGCGCGGGTTGGCGTCGATGTCGACCTTGGCGAGCACCCAGGCGCCATCGGCCTCGTCGGCGAGCCGCTCGAGCACCGGCGACAGCTGCTTGCAGGGCTCACACCACTCGGCCCAGAAGTCGATGATCACCGGCGTCGTCAGCGACCGCTGCAGCACCTCGTCCTGGAAGGTCGCGTCGGTGACATCGAACACAAAGGCACTGGAGGCACTGCTCGGTGCGCGCGGGCCGGCCGCCGGCGGAGCGGCACGTTCCGGCTGCGCGGTCGAGCGCTGGGCGAGCGCACCCAGGTCCACCGCGCCGCGAGTGAAGATCGAAGGAGCCATCCGGGGATCGTTCATGACGTCAGAGCCTCCGTGGGAAACCACACGTTACGACCCTAGTCTGGCACGCGCCTCGGCAGATCCGCCGCCAGTGACTGATCCGACCCGCCCGCCACGAGCGTCACGCTCCCGTCGATGTGCTCGACGGTGAACAGGGTGCCGGGCGGGAAGTTGCCCAGGACCTCGGGCGGAAGCTGCACCGTGCCGTCCCCGGCGACCACGGCGAAATCCTGCCCGTCGCGGCCTTCGGCGCCGACCCGGCCGTCACGGATGGTCACCGCGCGGCCCAGCCGGGTGCCGACGTCACCGTCGTGGGTGACGACCACGATCGTGGTGTTGCGCTCCTCGTTCACCGTCTCGAGCGCGGCCAGCACCTCGTCGCGGCCGGCCGTGTCGAGCTGGCTGGTCGGCTCGTCGACCAGCAGCAGGCCCGGTCCGGCGGCGATGCCGACGGCCACCGCGGCCCGCTGGCGGGCGCCGGGCGCCAACTCGCCGATCAGTGAGCGGCCCATGCCGGGCAGGCCGACCAGGTCGAGGATCCGGTCGGGGTCATCCAGCTTGATCCCCTCGGTGTGCGCGGCGCGCCGCTGGGCGAGCCAGATGTTGCGGTGCAGCGACGCATACGGCAGCAGGTTGCGGGCGGCCCCCTGCAGCACGACCCCGATCTCCGTGCCCCGCAGCCGGGCGATCTCCGCGTCGGAGAGCTTGCCCATGTCGTACGTGCCGATGTTGACCCGCCCGGCCGACGGGCGCATCAGGCCGGCGAGCAGGGAGATGAGCGTCGACTTGCCGGAGCCGGACGGACCGACGAGGGCCAGGGTCTCGCCGGGGCCGATCGACAGGTCGACGCCGGCCAGCGCGACCACGTCACCGGCCTCGGCGCGATAGATGTGCACGACGCGCCGGCAGGCGACCGCCAAGCCGTTCATCTCGTCTCCCTCCAGATCGACGGGGTGGTGGTGACGGCCGACACGTCAACCAGCGGTGGCCGCTCCGACGGAGGCGGCGCCTCGTCACGGCCCGCCGGCCGTTTGGCGACCGCCTTGCGGGAGCCGCCGGCCAGCGCGCGCACCCGCGATCCAGCCAATACCGCCGTCGCGGTGAGCACCACCCCGGCGACCAACCAGGCGGTGCCGAGAATGTGCACCGGCGGCCAGTGCGGAACGTGGATGGTGTTGACCGGCTGGTCGAAGATCGGTATTTGATCACCGACCAGCAGCCAGGCGAGGAGACCGGCGATCAGCCCGACCCCGATCGCGACGCCGACCATCGCAAGATAGCCGGAGGCGCTCGCGTCGCGGCGGGACACGCCCTGTGCGCGCAGCGCCCAGATCTCTCCGGCCCGGCGGCGCCGCTCCACCCCGGCGACCAGCCACAGCGCGCACGCCGCGAGGAGGATCGCGAAGCCGGCGGCCAGTTCGTGGAAGCGCACCGCCACCGCCGGGCCCTGGCTGTCCAGCGCCGCACGCTGGCTGTCGAGGTCCTCCACCGACTGGATGGTCAGGCCCTGCTTCCGCAGCCGGTCGAGCGCATCGGCGGGGGCGTTGCGCCCGAGCCAGACCTGCGGGTTGTAGGCGACGCGGCCGGTCGCCGCCGACCGGTCGGCGTATTCGAGGTCCATCAGCGTGCCCTGCCGGCCGAAGCGCGGCACCGCGCCGACCGGGGCGACCTGCGTGAAGTCGACCGAGGTGTTGTCGGCGGCGACGAGCCCGCCACCCGGCGCCGCCTGGTCGCCGACCGCCACCGGCAGCGGGGCGGGCCAGTCGCCGGTGAGGGCCTCGATGGCCACGTCGTTGCCGTTGCTGGTGTCCAGCGCGACGCGCAGCCCGCCGGAGGTCGGCTGCACGTCGGGCACCTGCAGCTTGCTGCCCGGCGACTCCGGGGCCCGGAAGGCGCCGGCCGCTGCGAACTGCTCCGGGCTGACCAGGACCTTTCCGGCCTGGCGGAACTCGTGGAGCGTGAAGTCGGTCACGAACGGGCGGCCTTCGGGCTGCTGCAGCGCGAAGCCGACCAGCCGGCAGCCCTTGTTGCAGGCGGGTGCCTCGCGGGCATACGTGTGCCGGCCCGACTGGACCGGGGCCACCATGACCGTGTCGCTGTCCGTGCCGTCGAGTGGCGCGACGATCAACATCAACGCGACCCGAAAGCCGTCGCGGAGCGTGTTGAGCGTCATATCGATCTGGAAGCCCTGGTTGGTCACCGGAATCGACGGTCTGACGGCCGGGTGCAGCTTCGCGGCAACCGCCGCGGGGCTGGAGCCACCGCGCCACTCGGCGACCGTGGCCAGCCGCGAGCTGTCCACCGCCAGGGTGTGTGACGTGCCGATGTTGCCGCCGCTGTCCGGCAGGACGGCCGCCGCCATCGCCCACTTGCCTTCGGGGTCCGCGGCGCGCGTCTTGGCCAGGAGCGCGCTCTCCGTGAGCGGATCGACCGTGGCGACACGGGCGGCGCCCAGCTCGGTGGCGACGCGTATGTCGCGCGCCCGGGAGCCGACGCCGGCGGCGGTCGCGCTGAAGCAGACCAGCGCCATCGCGACGACGAGCAGGGCCAGGATGCGCTGGCTGCCCGGGCGGCGGGAGATCGCGTAGGCGGCGAGAGCCGGGCCGAGCCGCCCGCGGCGCAGCGCCCGCGCGCCGATGCCGTCCGCGATCGGACCGACGGCCCGCGCGGCGATCAGCCCGATCGCGAAGATGACGAACGCCGGCGCGAGCGTGCCGACGCCCTTGATGTCGTGGCCGGATCGCAGCTGGACGACGGCGGCGACGGCCAGGAGCACCATCACGGTCTCCCCGACGGCCGCGCGCCACCGGCCCGTCCGGCTGGGGATGTTGCGCAGCAGATCGGCGGCCGGTTGCGCGAGCTCGCGGCGCTGCGCGAGCAGGGCGGCGGCGAGCGCGCCGAGCACGGTGACCAGCAACCACCGGTTGAGCCCGGCCGACAGCGGTACGGGCCCGGCCCGGTCCAACAGCAGCAACGTGGCCAGCCGCACGACGAAGTGCCCGACGAAGAAGCCGGCGAACGAGCCGGCCAGGATCGGCAGGATCGCCTCGCCGGCGGCCAGCCACCAGCGGTTGGGGGCGCGGGTGCCGCGCAGCGCGAGGAGGCCGAGCTCGAAGCGGCGCTCCTGGGTGCCGGCCGCGACCGCGATGAACAGCACGAACCAGCTCAGCGCCACCAGCGGCACCGCCGCGATCGGCACCACCTCCGCGACGAGGCTGCGGTTCTTGTCGGCACGAGACAGCAGCGTCGGCAGCTGGCTCGTGACGGTGGCGCCGTCCAGCGCGGCCAGCTTGCTCACGCCGGCCTTCACCCCGGCGTCGATGCGCCGCAACGAGTCCGAGGTGATCGCGTCCTCGGCGACGACCACGTCGAGGCCCTGCCGCTCCCTCGTATGCGGGACGAGCTTCGCCGTCGGCCGGCCGCTGAAGACCGGAGAGGTGACGAGCCGGTCGGTGAGCCGTGGGTCGTAGTAGTTCCAGTCACTCCAGTACGCCTCGCCGGGGCTGACCGCCTCGTAGAGGCCCACGACGGTGAGCACGACGCGGTCGGCCTTGTCATCCGCCGCCCAGCCGTCCTGCGGGTCGAAGAAACCCTGCCGGACCGTGACCGCGCTGCCCACGCCGACGCCCAGGGTGTTGGCCGAGTCCGGGGACATGATGATCTCGGTGGTCGTGGCGTAGCACCGGCCACTCACGATCCGCACGTGCGCGCAGACGTCGTCGCGGTAGACCATCCGGGGCGCGATGTCGAGCTTGCCGTCGATGAACCCGTCGTACTCGGCACTGAACACCGACGTGAACCCGGGGATCGCGAACGACTGCGGGCCCAGCGCCTCGAAGCTGCTGTCAGTGTCCTCCTTGGTGGTGTACCGCACTTCGACGGTGTGCTCGGGCAGGCTGGCCGAGGCGACCACCCCGGCCACGACGGCCCGGTCGGCCGAGGCCTGGTAGGCCGGCGCGCTCACCACCGCGGCGACCGCGAACGTCGCCAGCAGGAACACCACGAGCGCCTGCATCGGCCGGGCCCGCACCATGGACAGGACGAGCGTGATCATGGCAGCTTCCAACCGTCGGCGAAGAACGGGATCACATCGCCGATCACCGCTCTGATGAGCAGCGCGGCCAGGATGCCGAGCACCAGCGACACTCCGATCAACACGAGGTAGCCGCCGGTGGCCACCCGCTTCGTCAGCTTGGCCGGTGCGCCCTGCGCCCGCAGCGCGGCCAGTTCGACGGCGCGCGGCCGGCGCTCGACGGCGGCGACGAGCGCGACCGACCCGGCCGCGAGCACCAGGCCGACCAGGGCCGAGCCGAGCGTGAACCGCAGCGCCAGCGGCGGCCCGAGGTGCTCGTACCGCGTGGCGACGCCGTCGATCGACTCGTCGCCGAGGATGACCAGCCCGTTGCCGCGCAATGTGTCCACGATGGAGTCGGGCGCCTGGTCGGTCAGCCAGACCTGCATCTCGTCGCCGCCACCGCCGAGATCGCTGGCGGCGCGGTCGGTGTATTCGAGGTCGAGCAGCGTGCCCTGCACGCCCAGCCGCGGCAGCAGTGCGGCCTGTGCGACCTGGCGCTCGGGCAGCTGCAGGGTGCCGAGCGCGACCCGGTCGTCGCCGGCGAGCGGCGGTGGGATCGGCTTCGGCCCGGGCGCGCGCAGCGCGGCGAGCGGCACCGGCGCGTCCATCGGGTAGACCCCCGGGTCGGCGCCGCCGGTCGTGATCGAGTGCGCCACCGCGAGGGTCAGCCCGCCCTGCTCCCCGCGGGTACTGCTGATCACCAGGTTGGCGGGCAGCGGCCCGGCGGTGGCCCGCCAGCGGGCCCGGTCGGCGAGCCCGTCCGACTTCACCACGGTCGCGTCCGGGCCGACCTGGTCGAGCTCGTGCACGGTGACCTTGACGCCGTCGGTGGCCGACACCACGGCGCCGTGGACGTTCTCGACGAGGGCGAGGCCGACGAGGCGGCAACCGGGGCTCTGGGTACAGGCGGCGCTCGGCGCCAGAAGATGCTGGTGCTGCGCTTGTGGCATTACGGTCGGCGCGAGGCCATCCGAGCTTGGCGGCGCTCCTGGCATTGCCGTCAACGGGCCGAACCGGGCGGTGACCCGGCGGCCCTTGGCGTCGGCCAGCGTCGCCTGCAGGAAGATCCGCCGGCTCGGCTCGGTCACCGGCTCCATCGTCACGTCGACGGCGAGTTGGCCACCGGTGACCATCAGCGGCGGCGCAGCGTCCGGGTGCAGCGCCGCGGCGGCGGCGGCCGCGCTCGGCAGTCCGTACTGCGGGTGCCAGCGGGCGACCGCGGCCAGCCGGGTCGAATCGACCAGCAGGACGGGGTCGCGCCCGTCCGGGTGGGCCTCGACGGCGGCCATCGCGTAGCGGCCGGACGGGTCGGCCGCGCGGACCGCGGTCAACAGCGCGAACCGGTTGTCCGCCCGTACCTTCACCACCCGGTCGGCGCCGACCTCGACCTCGGCGCGAAGGTGGGCCTGTTTCCGGCCGGCGTTGTAGGCCAGGCCCGAAGTGCCCAGCAGCGCCACGGTCACGATGAGCAGGGCGCAGAGCCGGTGGATGCCGGGCTTTCGCGCCAGGTAGATGGCGATCAGGGCGGTCGCCGCCCGCCCGGCGCGCAGCGCGCTCGGCACGCTCTGCCCGGCGGCGGCCGTGAACGCGCGGGCGGCGAGCAGCGCGAACGCGAGGGCGGCGAGCCCGGGCGCGAGCAGAGCCAGCCCGGCCGCGTCCGCGGTGGCCCGGGAGTGCAGTTGGTACACCGCGGCGACGGCCAGCACCACGACGGCCAGGTCGGCGAGGTCGCGCCAGGCCCGGCCCCGGCTCGGCACCTGTCTGAGCAGTTCGTTGACCGACGACCCGAGCGCGCGACGCTCGGCGAGCATGGCGGCGAGCAGCGCGCCGAGCACAGCGATGGCCGCGGCGGCCACCGCGCCGAGGCGGGCGCGCGCGGCGACGTCGGCCGCCGAGATCGGGCCGGCCAGGAGCCGCGCGATCAGGAAGCCGGCCGGCACGCCGATCGCCGCGCCGAGCAGCATCGGCACCGTGCTCTGCCCGCTCACCAGGGTCCAGATCCGCGAGCGGGTCGAGCCGCGCAACTTGAGCAGGCCGATGTCCGGGCGCCGCTCCTCGCCGGTGTACTTGACCGACAGGTACAGCGCGAGCCAGCACAGCAGGAGCAACTGCCCGGCCCCGGCCGGCACGCCGAGGTAGATGAGGCTCTGATCGCGCTGTACCCGGTGGCTGAGCTCGCCGATGCCGCTGGTGAGCTTCTGGTTCTGGTTCTCGAACCCCCGTGCGGCGTTGACGACCTGGGCGGAGACCACCTCGGGTGACGACTGCACGAAGACCGAGCCGTTGGCGATCCGGTCGGCGACCACGAGGAGCTGCGTCGGTTTGCGCGAGTCGAGCGTGTCGGCGGTGGTCAGCACCGCGTCGTCGACCGGCTCGGCCACGTCGGGCTGCGCGCCCCTCGGCAGGTCCGTGGCGACCAGTCCGGAGGCGCCGAACCAGTACGGGTCGGTCGGGTCGGTCGCGTGGTAGACGCCGCTGATCTTCAGGTCGATCAGCTTGTCGCCGAGGTCGACCGACTTGTACTTGAGGATGCCGCCGGCCTTGAGGTTGAGGTAGCGCGCGGTGCGGTCGCTGATCATCACCTGGTCGGCGCCGGTCGGGCAGGCACCGTCGACCTGTACGTGTCCGCAGATGCCCGGCCGGTAGACGATCGGCGAGGTCGTCTCGCGGCGGGCGTTGTCGGTGAGCGGCCCGTTGGTGGCGTAGCCGGCCACGGACGCCGAATCGAACCCGGCGAAGCCGGGCAGCGCGATGGTGTTGTCGACGGAGGCGCCGAAGTCGGCCAGCGCCGCCTCGACGGTCGAGCCTTCCGGCACCGGCCCCTTGCCGGTCACCTCGATGACGCGGTCGCCGATCGGCGCGGTCTCGACGTGCTGGGAGGCGACCGATTCGGCCGAGGCCAGGATGTACCACGGCGAGGCCGCCGCCGAGGCCGCTGCGAGCAGGGTGAGCACGAACAGTGTCGCCGCCTGCGCACGTCGGGCGCGCAGCGCGGCCAGCACCAAGCCGAGCAATAGCCCTCCCCCGTTGCTGGGTCCGTCTTGGGAAGACCCACCAAGGGCGCGTTCGGTTGCGTGACGCCTCGGGCCGTTATCTGGTCGTTAGAACCTCGCCGGTTCGCGGTAAATACCCCACTCGGTCTTGAGCAGGCCGCAGATTTCGCCGAGCGTCGCCTCGGCCCGGGTGGCGTCGAGCATGGCCGGGAGCATGTTCTCGTCGGTCCGGGCCGCCGCCACCATCGCCGCCAGCCGCTTCTGCACGAGCTGCTCGTCCCGGCCGGCCTTGCGCTCGGCCAGCACCCGGCGCTGCTCGACCTCGACCTCGTGCGAGATACGAAGAATCTCGAGATCGCGGGTCAGCGAGCCGGTGGCGACGTTGACCCCGACGATCCGCTTGTCGCCCTTCTCGAGGGCCTGCTGGTAGATGAACGCGCTGTCGGCGATCTCGCTCATGAACCAGCCGTCCTCGATGCCGCGCAGGATCCCGCCGGTCATGCTGCCGTCCGGGCTCATGTCCCGGATCCGCGCGAAGGTCGCCTCGGCCTCGGCCTCGATGCGGTCGGTCAGGGCCTCCAGGTACCAGGAGCCGCCGAGGGGATCGGCCACGTTGGTGACGCCGGACTCCTCCATGATCACTTGCTGGGTCCGCAGCGCGATCTCGGCCGCCTCGTCGGTCGGCAGCGCGAGGGTCTCGTCCAGCGCGTTGGTGTGCAGCGAGTTCGTGCCGCCGAGGATCGCCGACAGCGCCTCGATCGCGGTGCGCACGACGTTGTTGTACGGCTGTTGCGCGGTCAGCGACACCCCGGCCGTCTGCGTGTGGAACTTCAGCCACAGCGCCTTCTCGTTGGTCGCGCCGTAGACGTCACGCAGCCAGCGGGCCCAGATCCGCCGGGCGGCGCGGAACTTGGCGATCTCCTCGAAGAAGTCGACGTGCGCGTCGAAGAAGAAGCTCAGCCCCGGTGCGAAGACGTCGACGTCCATGCCGCGCGACTGGCCCAGTTCGACGTAGCCGAAGCCGTCGGCGAGCGTGAACGCCAACTCCTGCGCGGCCGTCGAACCCGCCTCGCGGATGTGGTAGCCGGAGACCGAGAGCGGCTTGTATCTGGGGACCTCTTTGCCGCAGAACTCCATCAGGTCGCCGATGAGGCGCAGGTGCGGCTCGGGCGGGAAGAGCCACTCCTTCTGCGCGATGTACTCCTTGAAGATGT
This sequence comes from uncultured Actinomycetota bacterium, assembly GCA_963816625.1. Classification (GTDB taxonomy): domain Bacteria; phylum Actinomycetota; class Actinomycetes; order Mycobacteriales; family Micromonosporaceae; genus Dactylosporangium. The sequence continues at coordinate 204,162 of CAWFLC010000003.1, forward strand.
CCGTCTGCAGCGTCCCGTCCAGGGCGGCCAGGCTGATCCCCTGCCGCTCGGCGGCGACCAGGTACATGCAGAAGACCGGCACCGCCGGCCCGGAGATGGTCATGCTGGTGGTCGTGTCGGCGAGCGGGATGCCGTCGAAGAGCACCTCCATGTCGGCCGCCGAGTCGATCGCCACCCCGCAGTGCCCGACCTCGCCGAGCGACTGCGGCTCGTCGGAGTCGCGGCCCATCAGGGTCGGCATGTCGAACGCGACGGACAGCCCGCCGCCGCCCGCGCCGAGCAGCATCTTGTAGCGCTCGTTGGTCTGCTGCGCGTTGCCGAACCCGGAGAACTGCCGGATCGTCCACCGCCGGCCGCGATATCCGGTTGGATAGAGCCCGCGCGTGTAAGGGAACTCACCCGGCCACCCGATCCGCTCGAAGCCCGGGTAGTCCTGCCCCTCGGGCGGCCCGTAGACAGGGTCGACCGCCATACCGGAAAGCGTCGTGAAGTCGGCGTCCCGCTTCTTCGCAGCGTCGTACCTGCGCTGCCAGCGCTCGCGCCCGTCGGCGATATCGTCGGCGTCCATGGCTCGATACTAGCGGCAACTGAACGATCCCTAAGGCGACAGTTTCTTTCCTGACTCGGGTCCGCCGGGCGCACGACCGTCGCTCCCGCCAGACACCGGCGCTTCGCGCCTGCCAGGTCCGCGCCCCCAAGCCCAGCACCCAGCTCCCCCAGGCGGGTGGGGATGCCACAACTTCGGGGAAGTAGTGCCCTCAGTGGGGCCCGGAAGCCACTATTCCGGGGAAGTAGTGCCCTCGGCCCGGCCCGGTGGCCACCATTCCGGGGAAGGAGTGCTCAGCCGGGCAGGGTTGCCACTATTCCGGGGAAGCAGTGCCCTCAGGCGGGTGGGGATGCCACAACTTCGGGGAAGTAGTGGCCTCAGCGGGGCCCGGTGGCCACTATTCCGGGGAAGTAGTGGCCTCGGCGCGGCCGGGAGGCCAGCATTCCGGGGAAGTAGTGGCCTCCTGGGTCAGCGCTTCCGCGATCGGCATCTTCGGCGAGTTGGGCAGCCCGCATGGCCAGGCCTGGCCTGTCTCCTAGCCGGTTCAAGATCAAAGGTGCCAACTCGGCGATTCCCGGCCTCCAGATCGCCAACTTCGCACCTTTGATCTTGCCAGCCACTTGCTGGGCCGTCGGCGATCGTACGGTGAATGGTGGTTAGTGGGGTTTGGCGGTTTGGGCGAACCTGGAGTCGTCGATGTGGATGTCGTCCACGACGATGTCGACGGCGGTCACGTCGAGGCCGAGCAGGCTCTCGACCTTGTCGATCACCTTGCTGCGGACCTGCTCGCACACGGTGTAGACGACATAGCCGTACTCGATCACGACGACGATCTTGATGTTCGCGTTCTTGCCCTCCAGGCGCACGGTCACGCCGCGGTCGCTCTGCTCCTTGCTCTCGCCGAGGCCGATGCGCTCCTTGACCGACGCGAACACGCGGGCGACGTCGCCGCCGAGGTCGTAGATGCCCTCGATCTCGCGCGTCGCGAAGCCGGTGATCTTCTCGACCACCTCGTCGGCGATCGTCGTCGTGCCGCGCTCGTTGGGCAGTTCGGCGTTGTTGCGGATCCGGTCGACGACGTCGTCGGTGAACCGGCTGGTCGCGGCGACGGCGGACTGGGCATAGTCACCGGCCCGGTCGACGGCGTGGTCGGCGAAGGCGCTGACCCGGCCGCCGGATCCCTGGTACGCCGAAGGCTCCTGGTACGCCGACGGCTCCTGGTACGCCGACGGCTCGTCGAACGCCGACGGCTCCTGAGCCGGCTCCTCGACAACGGCCGGCTCGCGCACCGATGCAGACGTCGCCGGCTCGACGGGCCCGAGCGGATCTTCGACCGGCACCGCCTGCAGCGCCACATCGGTCTGGTCCATGTCGTAGGCCGGCCGGTTGTACTCCGGGTTCTCATAGGCCGGGCGCGGTGCGGGTACCCCGGTGCTCACCTCAGTCATGTCCGCCTCTACCTTCCCAACGACAGCGGCACATTCGCGCTCCGCGATCCATGCCGACCTACCGACGCGAGACCCTACGCCGAGCCGGCGAACAAAGCAGCCCGCCTATCCCCGGACAAGATGCGCAGCGCCATCGGAAAGGTGCAGTTCGCTGTCACAGGCGGCGGCCGCCTCCGGATCGTGCGTGGCGAAGACCACGGCCGCACCGCGGCGTGCCTCGTCGTGCAGCAGTTCGAGTACGCGTTGCCGGTTGGTCGCGTCGAGCTCGCTGGTGACCTCGTCGGCGAGGAGGACGTCGCCCCGCAGCGCCAGGCCGCGAGCGATCGCGGTGCGCTGCTGCTGACCGCCGGAGAGCTCCTCGACAAGCTGCTCAGCCTGGCCGGTGAGGCCGACGCGGTCGAGGGACTCGACGGTCGCGCGCCGGGCGTCGGCCGGGGGTACCCCGCCGGCGATCATCGCGACCTGGATGTTCTCCTGCGCGGTGAGGATCGCGGCGAGGCCGTTGTCCTGCGGGATGAGCACGACACGCTCGGCGACGGCGTGGTCACGGTCGCGCAGCGAGGTGCTGTTCACGCTGATCGTGCCCTGCGCGGGGCGCAGGAGGCCGGCCATGGCCCAGAGCAGCGTGGTCTTCCCCGCACCGGAAGGACCGGTCACCGCCAGCATCTGACCGGGCACCACGGACACCGAGACGTCGTGCAGGACCGGCCGGTCCCGCCCGTACGCCATGGTGACCGTGTCAACCGTCAGCGTCTTCATCGCACCTCCAGAGTCGATGGGTCACGGGCGGGCACGAGCAGCACCGTCCCGTCGGGCTGCGGCTCGACGCCGACGAGCGTGCCGGGTGGCAACGTGCGCAGCACCTCCGGCGGGAGGTGCACCGTGCCGTCCCGGCCGACCACCGCGAAGTCTTCCCCGCGGCGGCCCTCCGCACCGACCCGGCCGTCCCGGATGGTGATCGTACGACCCATCCATCGCCCGACGCCCGGGTCATGCGTCACCACGATGACGGTGGTGCCGGCGCGCCGTACGGCGTCGAGCGCCATCAGGACCTCGTCCCGCGCCCGGTTGTCCAGCTGGCTTGTCGGTTCGTCCGCGAGCAGCAGGCCCGGCCGGCCGGCCAGTCCCACCGCGAGCGCCAGTCGTTGACGCTCACCAGGAGAGAGTCGTTGGGGCCGCACACGGTTGCGTCCCCGGCCGGACAAGCCGACCATCGCCAGCACGTCGCGGGGCGCGGGCAGTTCGTTGCGCTGATCGGCCGGGGCGCCGCGCTGGGCGAAGCGCACGTTCTGTTCGGCCGTGAGGTAGGGCAGGAGGTTGCGCCCGGAGCCCTGCAGCACCACCCCGACCTCGGTCGCGCGCAGGGACTGCAACTCGGCCGGGCCGGCCTGCACGAGGTCGTGCGGGCCCACGCTCAGCCGCCCGGCCGACGGGCGCAGCAGCCCGGCGAGGAGCGACAGCAGCGTCGACTTGCCGGCGCCCGAGGGGCCGAGCAACGCCACCGACTCCCCGGGCGAGATGTCCAGGTCGACGCCGGCCAGCGCGACGACATCGTACCCCTCGAGCCGGTAGATGTAGACCAGCCCGCGGCAGGTGACGCCGAGTCCCCCGGTCATGAGCCGGCTCCGTATGACTCGGTTCCCTCGCGCAGCCGGTCGGGCGTCGCCCGGCGCAGCAGGCGCAGCACCATCAGTACGGCGACCAGCAGGCCGATCAGGCTCACCACGACCGCGATCGGCAGCGCGCCGAGGCCCGGCCGATAGCTGAACGCCCCCGTCGGCTGGCCCACCGTGACCAGCGGGATGCCGGGCAGCATGACCAGCGCGCCGAGGACTCCGGCGGCCAGCCCGACCACGAACGGCAGGCCGAGGAGCGCCCGGTACTCGCGGAAGACCGCCCGCCGCAGGACGCTACGGCGAACGCCGGCGACCCGCAGCGCGGCCAGCTCGTACAGGCGGCCCTGCACTCCCACGTACGCGGTCAGCAGCACGACCCCGACGGCGAGGAACAGTGCGGCCGCGCCGGCCAGCAGGTACAGCCAGAGCCCGAGCGCCGGGGCGCGCCGGGCGAGCTGGTCGAGGTAGCCACCCATGGTCTCGGTCCGCAGGACCTGGACGCCCTGCGCGGCCAGAAGCCGGTCGAGGTCGGCGGGCGCGCCCGGCCCGGCCCACACCTCGTACTGGAGGGCCGCGTTGTCGGCCAGGCTGGACGTGCGCTCGGCCATCCGTACCGCGTCGTCGAGATCGAACAGCAGTCCGTGCTTCCCGGCCCGGGGCAGGCTGGCCGCCTGCGACGCCACCGTGAACGGCTGGGGCTGCTCGGCGAAGCCCGGGAACGTGAACGACGCGGCGTTGGGGTCGTCGGCGGGCACCGGTCCGGCCAGTACGGCGGGCAGCCGGTCGGGCGTGTCGATGTAGTCGACGATCACGTCCGACGGGTCGCTCGAGGTGACGTCGAGGCCGAGGGGCGTACCGGGGTGCAGTGTCGCCTGCGCCTGCGTACCGCCGCGGACCTTCCACCGGTCCGCCTGGTCGAAGCCGGCGGCGAGCGGGCCGGCGTCGCTGCGCAGGTCCTGCACCGACACCCGCGCGGAGAAGGGCTCGGTCCCGCCGGCCGCCCGGCCGACCGACAGCCCCACCAGGTGGCAGTCCGCGGAGCAGCCGGGCAGGGCGGCGGTGAACTGATGGGCGCCTCGGGCCAGTACCCCCAGACCGACCGAGCGGGGCGGTTGACCGGGGGTCGAGATGACCGCGGCCAGGCGGAGCTGCGGGTGTTCGGGCAGGACGTCGCCGGTGGCGGTCACAGACAGCTCGCGGCCGAGGGCGAGCGGCGCGGCGGTCGTCGGGTGCAGCAGCCCGGCCAGGCGGCCGACGTCTTCGCGGGAGTGCCCGCGCCACACCGCGACCTCGGGCAGCCGGGCCGCCTGGACGCCGAGCAACTCGACCGGCGCATCGCCGTACCGCTGGCTGGTCCGGACGACGGCCATGCTGTGCCCGCTCGGGTCGGCGTTGGTCACCGCGCTCGACAGTGCGCCCGGATGGTCGGCGGTCACGGACAGCACCCGCTGCGCGCCGAGCTGATCCTCGGCCGCGTCGTGGCGGGCCTGCGCGGCCACGTCCCATGCGGTCGCGGCGAACGACAGCAACGCGACGGCGATCGTCACCACCACGACGACCCGCTGGCCACCCGGGCGGCGGGACAGCTGCGCGGCGGACAGCAGCGCGACGATCCGCCCGCGGCGCCTTGCCATCCGCAACCGCGCCCGCGACCACAGGCCGAGCAGCCGAGCGGCACCGATACCGACCACGACGGCCAGCATCGGCGCGGCGAGCAGGGCCAGCGGCGAGGCCCGGTCGCTCAGTGCCGCCGCGATCGACGCTCCGGCCAAGGCGACGACCGCACCCTCGACGAGGCCGGCTCGCCGGCCGGCCCGCTCCGGTACGCGCCGCAGCAGGTCCAGTACCGGCTGGGCAAGGGTGTGCCGCCCGGCCAGGAGTGCGGCAACGGCGCCGGCGGCAACGGCGATGCCGGCCGCGGCGAATACCGGCCAGCGCAGCTCGACCCGCGTACCGGCGGCGAGCAGCAGGTCGGCCGCCACCTGGACGAGGACGAGCCCGGCGAGCAGGCCGACCGGGGCGGCGGCGGCGATGAGCAGCAGCACCTCGCCGAGGCCGAACCGGGCCGCCCGCCCGGCCGGGTAGCCGCGCAGCTTCGCCAGGGCGATCTCAGGCGAGCGCTCCTCGGTCAGCGACGCGACGAGCAGGAAGAGGACGAACCAGCAGAGCAGTACGAGCGGCACCGCGATGACCGGGGCCGTACGGGAGATCGCGTGCTGATCGGCGTCGATGTCATCGAGCGTGCCCGGCAGCGTCGTGGTGACCTCGAGTTCGTCGCCGCGCAACCGGTCGCCGAGCACCTTGATGCCGTCCCGCAGCGCCGGTAGGTCGTCGAGCCGGATCTGCCCGCGCGCGATGGGGTATTCCAGCCGCGTATTGAGGGACGAGGGCTTCTCGGTACGCAGGTCGTCCTCGGCGTTCGTGAAGAGGGCGTCCGTGTAGACCGTGCTCCCCCAGTACCCCTCATTGGGGTTTTTGGGGGTGTAAATGCCGGTCACCGTGAAGGTCTTGTTGCGGATGGTGAGCCGACTGCCCGAGGCGAGCTTGTCGGCGGTGGCCATGGCCTTGCTCACCAGGAGTTGGCCGGGTTTTTCGGGACAGGCGCCCTCGATCGAGAGGTGGTCGCAGACCTTGTCCCGGTACGCGAGGCGCGCGGCCCCGATCCCGGACGGCGGTGTCCACCGCGCCGATCGGCCGCTCCAACCGGCCGGCGAGCGTCGGCTGGCGCGCCAGCACCTGGTTCATCGCCAGGCGGAGCTCGTCGATCGGCTGCGCGCTCTCACCGGCCCCGACGACCAGGCTGCTCTGGTCGCGGAGCCCGTCGGCGAGCACGGACTGCTGCGCGGCCCGGCTGTATGCGGGAGCGAGCACCGCCGCCGTCGTCGCCAACGCGGCCAAGAGGAACACCACGAGCGACCGGCCGGCCCGGTACCTGATGCCACGCAACATGACGGTCCAGGCCGCCAAGATAAGCCCCCTCGATGTTCACGGGTAGACGCACGGCACCTTAGCTAGTCGGTGAGGCTGCTGAGAAGCCGATCGGCCGCGGCGTAGGGGTCGAGCTCGCCGTCGGCGACCTTGGCGGCGAGGTTGGTCAATGCCTCGCCGTGGCGCAACGTACCGATCCGCTCACGCAGCGCGCCGAGCGCGATCGCCTCGACCTCGGCCGCCGCCCGCTGCTGACGACGTTTGCGCAGCTCACCGGAGTCTTCCAGCCAGGCCCGGTGCTTGTCGATCGCCGCGACGATGTCGTCGATGCCCTCGCCCGCGGACGCCGCGGCGCGCACCACCTGCGGCCGCCACTCGCCGGGCGCCCGCTCGCCGAGGCCGATCATGCCCTGGATGTCGCGGTAGGTGGCGTCGGCGCCGTCCCGGTCGGCCTTGTTGACCACGAAGACGTCGGCGATCTCGAGGATGCCCGCCTTCGACCGCCTGGATCGCGTCGCCCATGCCCGGCGCGAGCAGCACCAGCGTCGTGTCGGCGAGGCTGGCGATCTCGACCTCGGCCTGGCCGACGCCGACGGTCTCGACGAGGACGACGTCGCAGCCCGCGCCCTCGAGCACGCGCACCGCCTGCGGGGTCGCCGCGGACAGCCCGCCGAGGTGGCCGCGGCTGGACATCGAGCGGATGTAGACGCCCGGGTCGGTGGCGTGGTCCTGCATGCGCACCCGGTCGCCGAGGATCGCGCCGCCGGTGAACGGGCTGGACGGGTCGACGGCGAGCACGCCGACCCGGCTGGCCGGCCGCGCGGAACGCGCGGACCAGCTCGTTGGTCGTGGTCGACTTGCCCACGCCGGGCGAGCCGGTCAGGCCGATGACCTGCGCCGTCCCGGCGTACGGCGCGAGCGCGGCCGCGACCTCGCGGCAGCGCCGGAGTCGTCGTTCTCGACCAGGCTGATCAGCCGGGCCACCGCGCGCGGGTCACCGTCGCGGGCGCCGCGCTTGCGACCAGCGCCGGGACGTCGCGCGACCGCCGCACGGACCGGTCGATCTCGGCTCACTCCGACTTCGGGCACCGCTGGCAGCGATCAGCGCGTCGCCCTGACCGCCGCCGCCGCACAGCGCGGCCGCGCCGAGGCCGCCGCCGCGGCGCTTGAGCTCCAGCGCGAGCGTCAGGACCAGCCGGGCGCCGGACATGCCGATCGGGTGGCCGAGCGCGATCGCGCCGCCGTTGACGTTGACGATCGTCCGGGTCGACGCCCGAGCTCGCGGGTCGACTGCGATGCCGACCGCGGCGAACGCCTCGTTGATCTCGATCAGGTCGAGGTCGGCGACGGCCAGGCCGGCCTTGCCGAGCGCGTGCTTGATGGCGTTGGCCGGCTGGCGTGCAGCGAGTTGTCCGGGCCGGCCACGTTGCCGTGCGCGCCGATCTCGGCCAGCCAGGTCAGGCCCAGCTCCTCGGCCTTCGCCTTGCTCATCACCACGACCGCGCAGGCGCCGTCGGAGATCGGCGAGGAGGTGCCGGCGGTGATCGTGCCGTCCTTGCTGAACGCCGGGCGCAGCTTGGCGAGCGCTCTCGACGGTCGTGTCCGGCCGGATGCCCTCGTCCTCGCTGACCACGATCGGGTCGCCCTTGCGCTGCGGGATCTCGACCGGCGCGATCTCCTCGGCGAAGACGCCGTTCTTCTGCGCGGCGGCGGCCCGCTGGTGGCTGGCCGCGCCGAACGCGTCCTGCTCCTCGCGGGTGATGCCGCAGCTTGGCCGCTGTGCCGCTCGGTCGACTCGCCCATCGAGCACCTGGTCGTAGGCGTCGGTCAGCCCGTCCAGCGCCATGTGGTCCTGGATGGTCACGTCGCCGTACTTGTAGCCCTGCCGCTGGTCGAGCAGCAGGTGCGGCGCGTTGGTCATCGACTCCATGCCGCCGGCCACCACGATGTCGAACTCGCCGGCCCGGATCAGCTGGTCGGCCAGCGCGATCGCGTCGAGCCCGGACAGGCACACCTTGTTGATGGTGAGCGCCGGCACGCTCATCGGGATGCCGGCGCCGACCGCGGCCTGCCGGGCCGGGATCTGCCCGGCGCCGGCCTGCAGCACCTGGCCCATGATCACGTACTGGACCTGCTCCGGACGCGACCCCGGCCCGCTCGAGCGCCGCCTTGATCGCCACCGCCGCCGAGCTCGGTGGCCGGAAAGTCCTTGAGGCGCCGAGCAGCCGACCCATCGGGGTACGCGCACCGCTGACGATGACCGAACTCATTGGGAGCCTCCCGGGGCATTTCGTCTTGGTGGCACAGTTCACGGCCTACTGAACGGTAGTTTGGGACAGACTATCGCCATGACGGACTCGGCCTCGACGTCGCCTACCGTCACCCGCGTCGGGCCTGCTCGCAGATCGACCACGTCGGCATCGCGGTCGCCGATCTCGACGAGGCGATCGACTTCTACGAGCGCGTCTTCGGCATGCGCTGCGTGCACCAGGAGACCAACGAGGAGCAGGGCGTCCGCGAGGCGATGCTGCGGTCGGCCCGGACCCGTCCGGCGGCTGCCTCCAACTGCTCGCTCCGCTGTCGCCCGTCCTCGACGATCGCGAAGTTCCTCGACCGCAACGGCCCCGGCGTCCAGCAGGTCGCCTACACCGTCGCCGACGTCGACAAGGCCGGCGCCGAGCTGCGTGCCCGCGGCGCTCGCCTGCTCTACGACGAACCCCGCCGCGGCACGGCCGGCTCGCGGATCAACTTCGTCCACCCGAAGGACGCCGGCGGCGTGCTGGTGGAACTGGTCGAACCCGCCAAGATTTCCTGACTCGGGCCCGTCGAGCGCCCGGCGGACCCGAGCCATAGGCAAGAAAGCACTCGTTCTGCTCGTTACTGAGCGTCATCGAGCACGTCTGAACATGTGCTAGTGCAGTTTTTCACAAGCTCCTTCCTGCCCGCTAGCTACTGTGTCAGTAACCTCCGACTGCACAGCGACCCGAAGGAGTTGCTGCCGTGCGACAAATCCTCGACGCGATCATGGAACCGGAGACCAGCGGCTCCTGCGGTGGACGTGGCCGGACTGGCGATTCCGGACACCTACCGCGGCATGGTCGTGCGGGCCGACGAGACGGCGATGTTCGACGGAATGGACAGCGGCGACAAGGATCCACGCAAGGCGCTGCACCTGCAGGAGGTCCCGACGCCGGAGGTCGGGCCGGGCGAGGCGCTGGTCGCGGTGATGGCGCAGCGCCATCAACTACAACACGGTGTGGACGTCGATCTTCGAGCCGTTGCCGACCTTCGCGTTCCTGCGCCGGTATGGCCGGCAGTCGGCGCTGACGCGCAAGCACGACCTGCCGTACCACGTGGTCGGTTCGGACGCGGCGGGCGTGGTCCTGCGGGTCGGCGCCGGCGTGACCAAGTGGAAGCCCGGCGACGAGGTGGTCGCCCACTGCCTGAGCGTCGAGCTCGAGGACGCCGCCGGGCACGACGACACGATGCTCGATCCGCAGCAGCGGATCTGGGGGTTCGAGACGAACTTCGGCGGGCTGGCCGAGCTGGCCCTGGTCAAGGCCAACCAGCTGATGCCGAAGCCGACCCACCTGTCGTGGGAGGAGGCGGCCTGCCCGGGCCTGGTCAACTCGACCGCTTACCGGCAGCTCGTGTCCCATCACGGCGCGCAGATGAAGCAGGGCGACACCGTGTTGATCTGGGGCGCGTCCGGCGGCCTGGGGTCGTACGCGACACAGCTCGCTCTGGGTGGCGGCGCGATACCGGTGTGTGTGGTGTCCAGCCCGGAGAAGGCCGAGCTGTGCCGGCGGATGGGCGCGGAGCTGGTCATCGACCGCACGGCCGAGGGCTACAAGTTCTGGAAGGACGAGCACACCCAGGACACCGCCGAGTGGAAGCGATTCGGCGAGCGGGTACGCCGGCTCACCGGCGGCGACGATCCAGACATCGTCTTCGAACATCCCGGGCGCGAGACGTTCGGGGTGAGCGTGTACGTCGCCAAACGCGGCGGAACCATCGTCACCTGCGCGTCGACGTCCGGGTTTCTCCACCAGTACGACAACCGGTATCTGTGGATGAATCTGAAACGGATTGTCGGCAGCCATTTCGCCAACTACCGCGAAGCGTGGGAGGCCAACCGGCTCATCCAGCGCGGCCGGATTCATCCGACGCTGTCCAGGGCATATCCGCTGGAGCAGACCGGCCAGGCCGCCTATGAGGTGCACCGCAACCAGCACCAGGGGAAGGTCGGTGTTCTGTGCCTGGCGCCCGCGGAGGGGCTGGGGGTGCGCGACACCGAGTTGCGGGCCCGCTACGTCGAGGCGATCAACCGGTTCCGGGACCGCTGAGAGAGAGGCCCGCCTGAGACTCCGCACCGGATCGGACACAACGTTGTGGCCGGTCCGGTGCGGTCCATAGGCAGATCAGCCTTACGGCTATTTCCATCTGGTGATTCGGGCCGGAAAATCGGCCATAGCAAGTTGACCATGTTGTACAGCGCGAAGATGTCCGCCCCGCCCTTGCGAAGGCCCCCCGGTGGTCTGCAAGTATGTGCGAATGCCCCAGCAGCAGTCCTCGGTTGACTTCTTCCAAAACGGCTCCGACGGCCACCAGGAATTCAGCGTCGTGCTCCGCGGATACGACCGTCAGCAGGTCGACGCTCTCCTGACGCGCCTGAACTCGCAGCTTCAGCAGGCCTCGCAGGCCCGCGACGAGGCCGAACGGCCGGCTCAACGACGCCCAGCGCCGTGTGCGCCAGGCCGAGCAGCGGCTCAACTCGGTCGAAGCAGAAGCTCACCGACACCAACAAGCAGCTGGAGGAGAACAATCGACCGACGCTCTCGGGGCTGGGCACTCGGGTCGAGCAGATCCTGCGACTCGCCGAGGAGCAGGCCAACGACCACCGGGGCGAGGCGAAGCGGGAGTCCGAGGGCATCCTGTCGGCCGCCCGGCTCGAGGCCCGCGAGATCACCGACAAGGCGCGCGCCGAGGCCGCCGCCATGAAGGCGACCGCCGAGCGCGAGGCCGGCAACCTGCGCACCGCCGCCGAGCGCGAGGCCGCCGAGGTCCGGGTGCAGGCCCGTCGCGAGGCCGACACGCTGCGTGTCGACGCCGAGCGGGAGACCAAGCAGCTGCGCACGGCGACGGCGCACGAGGTGGCCGAGCTCAAGGCGACCGTCGAGCGCGAGGTGGCCACGCTGCGGGCCACCGCCGAGCGCGAGATCACCCAGCTGCGGGCCAAGGCGGCGCGCGAGGCCGAGGAGAAGCGCGCCGAGGCGACCAAGCTGCTCACCGACGCCCGGGACAAGCGCGACAAGGACCTGCAGACGCTGGCGCTGGAGCTGGCCGAGCGGCGGGAGAAGGCCGAGCGCGACGAGTCGGCATCGCCACGCCGGCCGCGGTCGCCGCGACGCAGAAGCTGGTCAACGAGGCCGAGGGCCGCGCACGGGCCGCCGAGGACCGGGCCAAGGAGATCGAGCAGCGCGCCGAGTCCCGGCGGGTCGAGTCCGAGCGCAACGCCGCGCGAGACCATCGAGAAGGCCAAGAACCTCTCCGACAAGACGGTCAACGAGGCTCGCGCCGAGGCCCACCGCCTGCTCACCGACGCCCGCACCGAGGCCGAGATGACGACCAACACGGCGCGTCGCGAGGTCGAGGATCTGACGCGCCAGAAGGACGCGGTCACCACCCAGCTCGGTCAGATGCTGTCCGGCCTGGCCGGGATCATGCCGCAGGTGGTGCCGCAGCAGAACGATGCCAGCAAGAAGTCCACTGGCAAGCCCGGGGACAGCGAAAAAGTCTCGGCCTGACCACACGTCTTGGTTACTACGGGGAGTTTGTACGCGCGTCCCGCCACGTCCGGTGTAAACCGGGCGAGGCGGGACGTTGCGTGTGAGGATGGGTGTCATGTCGCACGGCGGTGAGTTGCTCGGTCTCGGCGAGGGTGTCACCACGGAACCGAATTTCGAGACCGCACTGCGCGGTTATCTCCGCTCCGACGTCGATAAATATGTGTCGCAGGCGGAAAACGAGATCGCCATGCTGACCGCGGAGCGGGACGAGGCGTTTTCCCAGATCCGTCAGCTCGCGGCGCAGGTGCAGGAGCTGCAGCTCGAGCTGGCCGAGCGCCGGCACAGCGCCACGCACATCGGCGAGGTCTCCTTCCGCCACCTCGGACCGCGCGTCGAGCACATCCTCGCGCTCGCCGAGGACCAGGCCGAAGCGATCCGGGCCGGTGCCGCGCAGGAGATCGCCGACCGGCGGGCCGAAGCCGAGCACCTGCTGGCCAGCGCCCGCCAGCGGGCGGCCCGCGCCAACCAGGACTTCGAGCTGGCACTCGCCGCGCGGCGCACCGACGAGGAGCGGGTCGCCGCCCAACGCCGGGCCGCCGGTGAGGCCGAGGTGGAGAGCGCCAGCCAGCAGGCCACGCGGCTGCGCCAGGAGGCCGATCAGATCATCGGCGGGGCCAATGCCGAAGCCCGCCGGATCACCGAGAACGCCGCGGCGCACGGCGAGCAGTTGCGGGTCGAGGCCGAGCGGACCGCGCAGGCGATCCGCGCCCAGGTCCAGCAGGAGGCGCTGGTCGCGCGACAGGACGCCGACAGTTACGCGGGTTCGGTGCGGGCCCTCGCCGAGCAGCAGGCCGGCCAGCACAGCAAGGCTGTGCGGGCCAAGGCGACCGAGGAGGCCGGCGCCATCCGCGCGGCCGTGCAGCAGGAGATCGCGCAGCTTCGGGCCGCACACGACGCGGAGGTCGCCCGGCTGCGGGCGAACCACAACGCCGAGGTCGACCGGGTGCGGGCCGAGGCCGCGGCCGCGGCCGAGCGGGTCCGCCAGCAGGCGCAGAAGGAGGCCGAAGGCTTCATGACGGCCGCACGCGCCGAGTCCGACGCACTGCGTGCGCAGGCCGAGACCGCTCGCGTGCAGGCCGAGACCGTGCAGGCGGCCGCCGACACGGCCAAGGCCGAGGCGGCGACCGCGGCCCAGTCGGCGGAGCAGTCGCGTACGGCCGCGGACGAGCACGTGACCGGCCTGCAGACGCGGCTGGCCGAACTGCAGGAGAAGCTCACCGCCCTGCAGCAGCAGGAGGGTGAGGTGCAGGGCCGCCTGGCCACCGCCGAGCAGCGGGCCAAGGAGATCGAGGAACTCGCGCAGGCGGCCGGCACCGAGGCCGCCGACAAGGCCGCGGCGATCGTCGCCGAGGCGGAAGCGGCGGCGGCGAAGATCCTCGACACCGCGCGTGAACTGGCGGAGGAAGCGTCCGCCGAACCGGAATCGACGACCGACGCTAAGGCGAAGGTCGGCGCCGACGCGGAGTAAGAAGTCCGACACTGACCCGCGTTCTTTGTCCGTTTAGACTCGCCTTCGCCCCGCCTACCCTCAGGCACGTCCTCGCACGTGGGGCCGTTCATCGACAGCGATTGAGCTCGCGAATGGGTGTATCAGGCAATGACTCTTTGTGATGCGTGCGGCGACGACGACCTGCTCGACTTCGCCGATCTCGGCGAGGTGCCGGCCCTGGCCGGCGTGCACTGGGACACCCACGGCGACGCCGTCGCCTCCCCCGTCGGGCGGCTGCGGCTGGCCGCGTGCCCGGCCTGCGGCTACGTGCGCAACGTCGCCTACGACCCGAGCCTTGTGTCGTACGACACATCGATGGACACGACGCTCTTCCATTCGGTCACGTTCCAGCAGTTCTCCGCCGACCTGGTGCAGAGCCTCAACGACCGGTACGACCTGAGCGGCAAGCTGGTCCTGGACGTCGGCTGCGGGCAGGGTGAGTTCCTCCGCGAGCTGTGCAAGGTGAGCGGGGCGAGCGGGGTCGGCTACGACGCGCGATACGCCGGAGAGCCCGGCAGCAACGGCGCCATGACGTTCCACAGCAGCCTGGCGCCGCGCGGCACCGGGCTGCCGAAGTTCGACTTCTTCATCTCGCGGCACTGGTTCGAGCAGCTGGCCGATCCGCACGAGTTCCTCGCCGACCTGCGCGAGCAGGCCCGCGGCCGGGAGGTCTTCGGCTACCTCGAGATCTCCGACGCGGTGTCCAACCTGGGCGGCGCCGGCTGGGAGGTCGTCTACCCGCGGGTGTCCTACCTGGGGGCGTACTCGCTGGCGCGCATCGTCAGCCGGGCCGGCTGGACGGTGGAGTCGACCGGCACGCTGTTCTCCGGCGCGTACCGCTATATCGAGATGTCGGCCAACCGGCCGCGCGCCGGCGGCCACGTCGCGCACACCGCCGAGATTCCCTCGCTGCGCGCCCGGGACAAGCAACTCGCGGCCATCGAAGGATTCGGCGAGCGGCACCTGGCCGCGCGGGAGCACTGGCGGGACACCATCGCCCGGCTGGACGCGGAGGGCGCCAAGCCGGCCCTGTGGGGCGCGGGCATGCGCGGCGCGCAGTTCCTGGCCATGGTCGACCGGGACCTGCTGCTGCAGGGCGTCGTCGACCTCAACCCGCGCAAGTGGGGCCAGTTCCTGCCGGTCACCGGGCACCGCGTCGACGCGCCGTCGGCCCTGACCACCCTCCAGCCGAAGGCCGTGATCGTCACCAACCCGGCGTACCGGGAAGAGGTCGCCAAGTCGCTGGCCGACCTCGGCGTGACCGCGGAGGTACTGGTCGCCTAGCTGTTGGCGTACGCGCTCGCGTCGCCGACTTCCATCGGGCCGTCCCAGGTGGTCGGCAACGGCGTCGGCACGGCCGGGTTGACCCGCTCCACGATCAGGTTGAGCGCGGTCTCGGTGTCGCCGACCCACAGGTGCTTCGCGCCCGGGATGCCGACCACCTCGGCCTGTGGCACGGCGGCGAACCGCTTGCGCGCCTCGTCCGGTCGCAGGTAGTCGTCGAACTCGGGAACCAGCGCCAGCATCGGTTTGCCCGCCTCGGCCCAGGTCTGCAGGTCCGCCGGGGTCGCGGACCGAAGTGGCGGCGACAGCAGGATCACGCCCCGCACCGACGGGTCGCAGCCATAGCGCAGCGCCAGGTCGGTGCCGAACGACCAGCCCACCAGCCAGATCTCGGGCAGATCGCCGAACTCCGCATATTCCACCGCCGCCGCCACGTCGAACCGCTCGTTGACGCCGCGGTCGAACGCGCCTTCGCTCGTGCCCCGCACGCTCGACGTGCCCCTCGTGTTGAAGCGCAGCACCGCGAGGTCGGCGAGGGCCGGCAGCCGCCACGCGGCCTTGCGGAGCAGGTGGCTGTCCATCATCCCGCCATGCGTCGGCAGCGGATGCAGGCAGACGATCGTGGCGGCCGGCGGCTTGTCCAGCGGCAGCGCCAACTCCCCGACCAGCGTCAGCCCGTCGGACGTCTGCAACTCGACGTCCTCACGCCGCGCCGGCAGCACGGAATTCGCCCGGATCTCACCCATCGCGCTAACGGTATCCGCGGCCGCGCTCGATGTTCGGGTTGCGCCGGTCGCGAGCCCGCCAGCAGCCCGTGTGCCAGTGCCGCCGGTCGGTCAGATCGCCGCGGCCGTCGGCCGGCCAGGCCACGACGTGCGCGACACCGGGCGAGATCGTCTGGTCACAGCCCGGACACCGGTAGTCCTTCTGCGCGGCGCTGGCCGGCACGGTCCGCACCATCCAGTCGCCGTCGCCCGACGCCTGCACGCTCTCGACGCCCCGCCGTACCCGCTCCAGGTCGAGCGGTTCGGGCGGGGCGTCGCGACGAACGTGATTGCGACGCGGGCTCATTTTTCCAGGGTACGGGGGTCAGCGCGCGGAATAGTCGCGGAACCCGCGGCCGGCCTTGCGACCCAGGTATCCGGCCGTCACCAGGTGCTCGAGCAGGGGAGCCGGCGCGAAGCCCGGCTCGCGGAGTTCGAGGTAGAGCTCCCGCTGGATGGCCAGCGACACGTCCAGCCCGACGACGTCGAGCAGCTCGAAGGGCCCCATCGGATAGCCACAGCCGAGCTTCATCGCGTAGTCGATGTCGTCGGCGGTCGAGTACGAGATCTCGACCATTTTGACCGCATCGTTCAAGTACGGGAAAAGGAGCGCGTTGACCACGAAGCCGGAGCGGTCGGCGCAGACGACCGGATGTTTGCCGAACGTCCGGACCACCGCGGCGACCGTGGCCGTCGTCTCGTCGGAGGTACGGATGGTGCGCACCACCTCGACGAGGCCCATGATCGGCGCCGGGTTGAAGAAGTGCATGCCGATCACCTCGGCCGGCCGGTTGCTGGCCATCGCGAACTCGATGACCGGAAGGCTCGAGGTGGTGGTGGCGAGAAGCACGCCCGGCTTGCAGATCTCGTCGAGCGCGGCGAACAGCGCTTTCTTGACCGACAGCTCCTCGACCACGGCCTCGACCACCAGGTCGACGTCGGACAGGTGATCGAGCACCGCCGACCAGGTGACCCGGCCGAGCGCGGCGTCGCGGTCCTCGTCGCTGAGCTTGCCGCGCAGGACGCCCTTGTTCAGCGAGGTCTTGAGCGCCTCGCGAGACCTTCTCCGACTTCTCCGCGCCGCGGGTGACCGAGACGACGTCGTAGCCGGCCTTCGCGAAGACCTCGATGATGCCGGTCGCCATGGTGCCGGAGCCGACGACGCCGACCTTGGTGATGCTGTGCTTCGGCACGGGCAGGTCGCCACCGGCGGGCGTCAATGCGTCCGGCACGACCACCGGGGAGCCGGCCTTCTCGTACGTGTAGAAGCCGCGCCCGCTCTTGCGGCCCAGCAGACCGGCGATGACCATCTGCTTGATCAGCGGGGCGGGCGCGTGGCGGCGGTCGCGGCCGCCGCGGCGGTACATGGTGTCGAGGATCTCGTATGCGGTGTCGAGGCCGATCAGGTCCATCAGCGCGAGCGGGCCCATCGGCAGGCCGCAGCCGAGCTTCATGGCCGCGTCGATGTCCTCGCGGGAGGCGTACTTCGCCTCGTACATGCTGACGGCGTGGTTCAGGTAGCCGAAGAGCAGCGCGTTGGCGATGAAGCCGGCCCGGTCGTTGATCGTCACGTCGACCTTGCCGAGGTCGCGGCAGAGCGACTCGATGTCGGCCACCACGTCGTCGTCGGTCACCACGGTGCGGACCACTTCGACCAGCTTCATGATCGGCGCCGGGTTGAAGAAGTGCATGCCGACGACCTGGTTGGGGCGCTGGGTGGCGACCGAGATCTCGGTGACACTGAGGCTTGAGGTGTTCGTCGCCAGGATCGCGCCCGGCTTGCAGATCCGGTTGAGCTCGCCGAAGATCTTCCGCTTGAGGTCGAGGTGCTCCGGCACCGCCTCGATCACCAGGTCGACGGTGTGCAAGGCCTCCAGCCCCACCACGAATGTGATCTTGTGGAGCAGTGCGTCGCGCTCGGCCTCGCTGAGCTTGCCGCGGGCCACCGCCCGGCCGATCGAGCCGGTCAGCGTGGCCCGGCCCCGCTCGAGGGCTTCCTCGCTGATCTCGACCGCGGTGACATCGATGCCATTGCGCGCAAAGACCTCGGCGATGCCGGCCCCCATCGTGCCCAGGCCGACCACGCCCACCGCTGCGAACTCGCGTCTCACCACTCGCCCTCCCTGTACCCGCTGAGGTTACTGGCGAGTTTGTCATGTCGATCGCGTGATCGGTTACCGACGGCCGGTCGCGAAATATCACAAAGCATTTTTGTCGTACTGGTCTGGCACAGTGTTGGCGTGGAGTTCGGGGAGCTGGTCAACGACCTTGAGCGTGAAGGTGCCGCCTTCGGGTGTGCAGCCGAGAAAGCCGGGCTGGACGCCTCGGTGCCGACCTGTCCGGAGTGGACAGTTCGGGACCTGGTGCGACATATCGGCTATGTGCACCGCTGGGCCGCCACCTACGTGCGCGAGGCGAGGCTCGGCGTGCTCGACGACGAGGAGGAAGAGGCCGCCGTCGGCCCGCTCCCCGAGGACGACACCGAACTGATGCCCTGGTTCCGCGAGGGGCACTCGGCGCTCGTCGCCACTCTGCGTGCCGCCCCGGTCGACCTGCAGTGCTGGCACTTCCTGCGATCGTCGGCGACGCCGCTGCAGTTCTGGGCGCGACGGCAGGCGCACGAGACCGCCATCCACCGCGCCGACGCGCAGAGTGCGGCCGGCGAGATACCGGTGACCGGTGTCGCCGCGCCGTTCGCGGTGGACGGCATCGACGAGTTGCTGCTCGGCTTCTACATGCGCCGGGGCGGCCGGCTGCGCTCGGAGTCGCCGTGCAGCCTGCTGGTCGAGGCGATCGACGTGCCCGACGCCGCCTGGCTCGTGCGGATCGGCCCGGACGGCTGCCAGATCGCCCGCACCCAGGACTCGACCGCCACCTGCGGGCTTCGGGGGCCGGCCAGCGAGCTCTACCTCGCGCTGTGGAACCGCCGCGGCACCGACGACCTCGACGTGCGCGGCGACCGGGGAGTGCTGGACCTGTGGCGCGAGCGGGCGACGGTGCGCTGGACCTGACCGACCTCGCGTCCAGCGCGCATGGCGACCATGCGGCACAGTGGAGGACGTGGATCTCAGCGATACCGGCAGCGCGATCACGGTCGTCGCCATCCTGGCCGTCGTGGTCGGGCTGCTCGGCATCATCATCCCGGTGCTGCCCGGCCTGATCCTGTGCTGGGCCGGGGTGCTGGTGTGGGCGATCTTCGGCGACGCCGGCTGGGGTCGCTGGGCCGTGCTCGCCCTCGCGACGGTGTTCGCGCTCGTTGGGACGGTCGTCAAATACGCGCTGCCCGGGCGCCACCTCAAGCGCGCCGGGGTGCCCAACCTGACCCTGTTCATCGGGGGTGTGCTCGGGCTGGTCGGCTTCTTCGTCGTACCGGTCGTCGGGCTGATCGTCGGCTTCATCCTCGGGGTGTGGATCGCCGAGCAGATCCGGCTGAAGGACGGCGCCGCGGCCTGGCAGTCGACCAAGGCCGCGCTCAAGGCGACCGGTCTGTCGATGCTCATCGAGCTGGCCGCCGGCCTGGCGATCGCGGTGACCTTCGCAGCCGGCCTGGTCGCGACCTGACCCGCCCGGAGGCCACAACTTCCGGGAACCAGTGGCCTCGGCCGGCCCCGGAGGCCACAACTTCGGGGATCCAGTGGCCTCCGCGCGGCCTGGAGGCCACAACTTCCGGGAACCAGTGGCCTCGGCCGGCCCCGGAGGCCACAACTTCGGGGATCCAGTGGCCTCCGGGGGGTGTGGAGGCCACGACTTCGGGGATCCAGTGGCCTCCGCCCGGCCTGGAGGCCACAACTTCGGGGAACCAGTGGCCTAAATTCGGGCTGCGGTTACGACCTCGTTCAGAAGCGCGGCGAACTCGGACGTGCGCTCGATGTGCGGGGAGTGGCCGCAGCGCTCGAAGACGACCTCGCGGAACGAGCCGCCAGCCGCCGCGTACCGCTCGAAGAGCCGCCGCGTCTGGCCGATCATCGGCTGGGGTGGGCAGTCCTCCTCGCCGGGCCAGCCCGGCACCAGGCCCAGCTTGCCCAGCTGCGCCAGGTCGAAGAAGGAGCTGTCCGACACGATCACGTCGGAGTCCCCGCGTACCCAGGTGATCGGCGGCTTCGCCGGCGCGTCCACGATGCCGGTCAACGACAGCCACTTCGGCGACATCGTGTTGAGCACGCCTCTGGTCCCCGGGCCGGTCATCGGCCAGTACGGCGAGGACGTGCCGTCTCCCGGGTAGTTGTCCTCGCCGATGGCCGTCGAGAGCATCGAGTCGAGCATGAGCTCCTCGTCGGCGCCGAAGCTCTCCGGGTCGGCGACGTACATGCCGCGCATCACATTCCGCGGGCTCGCCGGGTCGTCCGTCGACCGGTCTACGGCGGCCATCCGCCTGACGAACTCCGGGTTGACCGACCCGCCGCCGGTACCGGCGAAGTCCGGCGACGTCGGCGTGCCGTCCAGGTCGCGGGTGCCGCCGAAGCCGTACGGGGAGACGGGCGCCTCCAGTACCAGCGCCGAGATGAGCGACGGATGGTCGATGAGCAGCTGCATGGCCACTCCCCCACCCATCGAGTGGCCGACGACGACCGGGCGCGCCCCGGGGGCGAACCAACCGTCGGTGAAGACCGCCGATACGTCGTCGGCGAAGTCGCGCAGGCCTCGGGTCGCGTCGACCGGGAGGGTCTCGCTCTGCCCGTACCCCCGCAGATCGGGCATCACGATCCGCCAGGTCTCCGGCAGTACGCGGGCCAGCGGCTCCCAGTACAGCGAGGAGGAGCAGTTGCCGTGGATGAGCAGGACCGGAGGGCCGTCCAACGGCCCGCGTGTCAGCACATGCATGCGCACATGATGGCGCCGTCGCTGGGAGAACGGGCTGTGTTCGGTACACATAGATAGCCGTGTCACAGTGGAAGCTTTTATTTGATGCTTCAACTAGTCTCTGGTACATGAATATCTTTCTGTGGATCGTCCAGATCGTGCTGGCCGCGGCGTTCCTGGTGGCCGGCTCACTCAAGCTGACCCAGCCGATCGAAAAGCTGGAAAAGAACATGAGCTGGGTGGCCCGCTATCCGAAGCCGGTGGTCCGCTTCGTCGGCGCGATGGAGGTCCTCGGCGCGATCGGCCTGATCCTGCCGTGGGCGACCGGCATCGCGCCGGTGCTTACCCCGCTGGCCGCGGTCGGCCTCGCCGTCATCATGGTGCTCGCCGCGGTCCACCACCTGCGCCACAAGGAGCCGCAGTCCCTTCCGGTCAACGGCGTGCTGTTCGTGCTCGCACTGATCGTGGCCATCGGACGGTTCTAACCCCGGAGCCGTTGGGTAGACATGTACGGGGGGTACGACCATGACCGACGAAGAACCGCAGTGGCTGGATGCAACGGAACGGCGCGCGTGGATGTCACTCGTCGCCGTAATGCTCGTCGCGATGCCGGAGTTGGAACGGACCTTCCGGCCGCACGGCATCGTGCACGTCGAGTACGGGCTGCTGGCCGCGCTCGGCGACATCGGCGACGCGGGTATACGCCTGTCCGACCTGGCCGCCGCGATGAACATGTCGCCGAGCCGGCTCAGCCACCGCATGCGCAAACTCGTCGACCTCGGTTACATCAAGCTCACCGGCAGCGACTGCGACGGCCGGGTGAGCATCGCGCACGTCACCGAGAAGGGCCGCGCGTTCGTCGCGACGATTGCTCCTGACCACGTACGGGACGTACGCCGGCTCTTCTTCGACAACCTGTCGCCGCAGCAGACCGAGGCGCTCGCCGACGCCCTCGCCACCATCGCGGAGCATCTCAGCGGATGCACCGTCGAGTCGGGGGCAGCATTGCCAAAACGGCCGGGTTTCACAGGCGCCCCAGCAGAATAGAGTGGCCGCGTGAGCGAGCTTGCGGAGCGAACCAGGAACGCCGATGCCGTCGCCGAGAGCAGCAGCGAGGTGGCGAACCAATGAGCGCGGTCGTGATCACTGGAGTCTCGCGCGGCCTCGGCGCCGCACTCTTCGACGCATGCAACGCTCGCGGTGACCGGATCCTCGCGGTCGGTCGCCACTTCACCGAGCAGCAGCGCGAAGCCCGCGACGAGCGACCGGTCGAGGTCGCCTTGCACACCACCGATCTCGAAGACCCGCGCTGGCTTCCCGACGTCGACACGTTGCGGCCGTTCCTGCGCGGCGCGAGCGAAGCCGTGCTCATCCACAACGCGGCGGTCGTCGACCCGATCGGCGCGGTGGGCTCGCTCCAGGAGCAGCCGGTACTGACCTCGGTCGCGGTCAACTTCACCGCACCGATGCTGATCACCAACGCCTTCCTGCGGGCCGCCCCCGACGACGCCCGGCTGCGCATCCTCTTCGTCAGCTCGAGCGCGGCCTACAAGGTGATCGACGGCTGGGCGGTCTACTGCGCCACCAAGGCCGGCGGTGAGATGTTCTTCAACGTCCTCGCGTCACAGGTCAACGGCGACGGCCGAGTCACGGTGGCCAACGTCGATCCCGGCATGATGGACACCGGCATGCAAGCCGACATCCGCCGCGCCGCCACCAGTCGCGCCTACTTCCCCGGCCAGCAGCGGTGGCTCGAGGCCCACACCGAGGGCCGTCTCGCCGATCCCGCGGTCATCGCCGAGCGGATCATCAAAGAACACCTTGCCTGATTTTCCATGACTCGGGTCCGTCGAGGGCCCGACCGTCGCTCCCGCCAGACACCGCTCCGCTTCGCTCCGCTGCCACGTCCGCGGTGACAAGCCCGCGTCGCCACAATTCCCGGCAACCAGTGCCCTCACCGGTCCCCGGATGCCACAACTCCGGGGAAGTAGTGGCCTCAGAGGGGTCGGGAGGCCACAACTTCGGGGATGTAGTGGCCTGAGGTGGCGGACCGTTCGGCCCCTCGGCCGGGTCGGGAGGCCACTACTTCCGGGAAGTTGTGGTCTCAGCGGGTCGGGAGGGCACTACTTCGGGGAAGTTGTGGCCTTGCGGGGCGATCTTGGCCGTCCGTGGCTGCCCCAGCCGCCCAGCGACCATCGTTGTCCGAGGTCCGAAATGCGAGGACCTACGGTGTGGGCTTGGAACGGCCGTGGACCATCTTCACCAGGCCGACGATGCGCTTCATCGTCTTCGGACTCCGGTCGAACGTCGTCGCCGACAGCGGTGTCGGGCCGCGCCGCTTGACGATCGCCTTCGCCCGGGCGAACTCGCGCAGTCCGTCGGCGCCGTGGATGCGGCCGAAGCCGGAGTTGCCGACCCCGCCGAACGGCAAGGCCGGCATGCCGGCGAACGTCAGTACCGAATTGACCGAGGTCATGCCCGACCGCATCCGCCGTGCCAGTTCCATCCCGCGCGAGCGGGAGAAGACCGCACCGCCCAGCCCGTATCCGGTGCCGTTGGTCAGCCGGATCGCCTCGTCCGCGTCCTTCACCCGGGTCACCGTCAGCGTCGGGCCGAACGTCTCCTCGGTCACCGCGGACGAGTCCTCCGGGACGTCGACGAGGATCGTCGGCTGCACGTACGGCGGCTGGACCGCGTCGGCTCCGCCGACGACCGCGTGGCCGCCCTTGGCCAGGGCGTCGTCGATGTGCCGGCGGATGATGTCGATCTGCGATGGCATGGTGATCGGCCCGATGTCCTCGCCGGCCTTGATTCGCTTGGCGCGGTCGACCACCTTGCCGAGGAACTCGTCGTAGACGGGCGCGGCCACGTAGACGCGCTCGATGCCGACGCAGGTCTGCCCGGCGTTGGTCATGCCGCCCCATACGCACGCGTCGGCCGCCGCGTCGACGTCGGCGTCCGCGTCGACGATCATGGCGTCCTTGCCGCCGCACTCGACGAGCACGGGGGTGAGCGTCTCGGCACAGGCGGCCATCACCTTCTTGCCGGTCGCGGTGGAACCGGTGAACGCCAGTTTGTCCACGCCGGACCGGCACAATTCCGCGCCCGACGTCGCCCAGCCCGTACAGGATCTGAAGAACCGGCTTCTCGGGGACGGCCTTCGCGAAGAGGTCCACGACGAACGCGCCGACCGCCGGGGTGTACTCGCTCGGCTTGAAGACGACCGCGTTGCCGGCCGCGAGCGCGTAGGCGATCGAGCCCATCGGGGTCAGCACCGGGTAGTTCCACGGGCCGATGACCCCGACCACGCCGAACGGCTGGTACTCCAGGTGCGATGAGTGCTCTTTCAGCAACAGCGAACTGGCGACCCGCCGCATGCCGAGCACCTTGCGCGCATGGGTGGCGGCCCAGGCGATGTGGTCGATCGCCGGGATCGCCTCGACAAGCGCGTCGGCCTCGGTTTTGCCGCCCTCGGCCTTCATCAGCGCGGTCAGGTCGTCGAGGCGCTGGGTGAGCAGGCTGCGGAAGTACAGCAGCCGGCGCCGGCGGCCGTCGAAGCCGAGGCTGGACCACCAGGCGGACGCATCGCGCGCCCGCTGGACGGTGGCGGTGACGTCGTCGGGGGTGGCGACCGGGAACCGGCCGACCTCGTCGCCGGTGGCAGGGCTCGTCGAAACCAGCGCTCCGCTGTCGACGTATGGTGCGCCGGGAGTACGCGTGGCGGTCATTTCCGAAGTCTACGACCGTCCACTACTGGCGAGTAGGCACAACTTCGGGGCTTCAGGTGACGTAGTGGCTCAGCGCGGCAGCCGGAGGGTTTGCTCGCGGGCCATCCGCTGCTCGTATTTGGCCTGCCACCTGGCTTCCTTGCGCCGCCGCCGTCGGCGCATGAGCAGCACGAACGCCACCACCATCGCGATCAGGAAGACCAGCACCAGCACCGGCAGCACGATCGCCACGATCGCCAGTACAACGCTGGTGATGTCCTCGGCCGTACTGGCCACCGGCGCGCCGAATCCGGCCGTCGTCGCGTTGATCACCGGACGAGCGGTCGCCTTCATGCTGTGCACCGTCAGCGAGACCAGCACGCCGACCGCGATCGGCACCCATTGGTGGCTGGAGAAGAACTCGCCCGGATCCGTGACCGTCGCGGTCTGCGAGCCCGACGCCGCCCCGAAGGCGAGGCCGCCGGCGGTCGGTCGGACCACGGTCTGGACCACGTCGTTGACGTGGTCGACGATCGGCACCTTGTCGGCGACGAACTCGATGGCCAGCAGCACGGCCAGGATCGCGATGACCCAGCCGTTCTCCATCCACGCCCAGCTCGACGGCAGGGTGATCAGGTCCGTATAGCGCGCGAGGAGACTCATGCACAGCAACGGGATATAGGCGTTGAGCCCGGCGGATGTCGCCAGGCCGAGACCGGTCAGTCGCTTCCAGCACGCCCCTCAGCATGACACCGCCGCGCCACCTGCGCCCCGCGAGTCACCCGTGGTCTAGGCTCACGCGGGTGCGTCTCGTCATCGCCCGCTGCTCGGTTGACTACGTCGGCCGGCTGACCGCACATCTCCCCCTCGCCACCCGGCTGCTGATGGTGAAGGCCGACGGATCGGTGTCGATCCACGCCGACGACCGCGCCTACAAGCCGCTGAACTGGATGAGCCCGCCGTGCCGGCTCGAAGAGGCGCCGGGCGTCTGGCACGTGGTCAACAAGGCCGGCGAGGAACTGCGGATCACGATCGAGGAGATCTTCCACGACACCTCGCACGAGCTCGGCGTCGACCCGGGCCTGGTCAAGGACGGCGTCGAGGCGCACCTGCAGGAGCTGCTGGCGGCGACGCCGGCGACGCTCGGGCGACGGGTTCACGCTGGTCCGGCGCGAGTACCTGACCGCGATCGGCCCGGTCGACCTGCTGTGCCGCGACGCCGCGCGGCGCGCACGGTCGCGGTCGAGGTCAAGCGGCGCGGCGAGATCGACGGCGTCGAGCAGCTCACCCGCTACCTGGAGCTGCTCGGCCGCGACCCGCTGCTCGCACCGGTCAGCGGGGTCTTCGCCGCGCAGGAGATCAAGCCGCAGGCCCGCGTGCTCGCCGAGGATCGCGGCATCCGCTGCGTCGTGCTCGACTACGACGCGATGCGCGGCGTCGTCCGGGACGACCTGACCCTCTTCTAGGAGGCCACTCCTTCCCCGAAGGAGTGGCCACTCAGCGCCCGGAGGCCACTACATCCCGGAAGTAGTGGTCAATGGGTGCCCGGAGGGCACCATTTCCCCGAAGTAGTGGTCACTCGGCGCCCGGGAGGGCACTACTTCCCCGAAGTTGTGCCCGGCTCCGCGGCCGGCAGGCCGTTCGCCTCGCGCACCACCGTGACCAGCTCGTCGACGATCTCGGTGAGCGCGAAGTCCTTCGGCGTGAAGACCCGCGCCACGCCCGGCCGCCCGCAGCGTCTCGGCGTCGCTCGGCCGGGATGATGCCGCCGACCACCACCGGCACATCGGCCAGGCCGGCTCGCGCAGCCCGTCGAGCACCGCCGGGACGGCGCCCAGGTGCGAGCCGGACAGCACGGACAGGCCGACCAGGTCGACGTCCTCCTCGACGGCGGCCGCGACGATCTGCGCCGGAGTGAGCCGGATGCCCTGGTAGACGACCTCGAAGCCGGCGTCGCGGGCCCGGACGGCGATCTGCTCGGCGCCGTTGGAGTGCCCGTCGAGGCCGGGCTTGCCGACGAGCATCCGCAGCCGCGCCAGAGCCCAGCTCGGCGGCGGTCGCGCGGACCCGTCGACGGACGCCGGCCAGTCCGCCAGCCGGCCGCGGCCGACGCACCGGCCAGGCCGGTCGGCGCCCGGTACTCGCCGAAGACCGTCGCGCAGCGCGCCGGCCCACTCGCCGGTGGTCACGCCGGCGCGGACGCAGGCCGAGCGTCGCGTCCATCAAGTTTTGCGTCGGATACGCGCGACCGAACGCGCAGCGCGGCTCAGCGCGTCGTCGACCGCGGCCGCGTCGCGATCGGCGCGCCAGGCCCGATCGACTCGATCGCGGCCGCCTCGACCGCCGGGTCGACCTGCTCGATGGCGTCGGCACCGGCGGCGGTCAGCGGCGACGGCTCGGTCTCGGTGAACCTGTTGACGCCGACCACCACGTCGTCGCCGGACTCCATCCGCGCCCGGCGCTCGGCCAGCGACGCCGACCAGCGCGCTCTTGAGGTAGCCGCTCTCCACGGCGGCGACCACGCCGCCGGTGTCGAGGATCTTGTCGAGCTCCGCGCCGGGCGCCGTCCACGATCGCGTCGACCAGGCCGTCGACGACCACGTGCGAGCCGTCGAAGAGGTCCGGGTATTCCAGCAGATCGGACTCGTAGGCCAGCACCTGCTGCATCCGCAGCGACCACTGCTGGTCCCACGGACGCGGCAGCCCGAGCGCCTCGTTCCAGGCCGGCAGCTGGACGGCGCGGGCCCGCGCGTCCGCGCGACAGCGTCACGCCGAGCATCTCCAGGACGATGCGCTGGATGTTGTTCTCCGGCTGCGCCTCGGTCAGGCCGAGCGAGTTGACCTGTACGCCGTAGCGCAGCCGGCGGGCCTTCGGGTTCGGTGCACGCCGTACCGCGTCGAGCGTGATCTCGTCCCAGAGCCGGGTCAAGCGCCCGCATCTTCGCCATCTCCTCGACGAAGCGCACGCCGGCGTTGACGAAGAACGAGATGCGGGCGACCACGTCGGCGAACGCGCTCGGGCGGCACCTGGCCGGAGTCGCGTACCGCGTCGAGCACGGCGACCGCGGTGGCGAGCGCGAAGCCGACCTCCTGCACCGGCGTCGCGCCCGCCTCCTGCAGGTGGTAGGAGCAGATGTTGACCGGGTTCCACTGTGGCGTGTTGGCGACCGTCCAGGCGATCGTGTCGGTGGTCAGCCGCAGCGACGGCGGCCGGCGGGAAGATGTGCGTGCCGCGGCGACAGGTACTCCTTGATGATGTCGTTCTGCGTGGTACCGGCGAGCGTTGACGAGGTCGGCGCCCTGCTCCTCGGCGCACCGTGACGTAGAGCGCGAGCAGCCACATCGCCGGTGGCGTTGATGGTCATCGACGTGTTGGCGTCGGCCAGGGGGATGCCGTCGAAGAGGGCGCGCATGTCGCCGAGGTGCGCGATCGGCACACCGACCGGCCCGACCTCGCCGCGCGGCCAGCTCGACTGTCGGGGTCGTAGCCGGTCTGGGTGGGCAGGTCGAACGCGACGGACAGGCCGGTCTGGCCCTTGGCCAGGTTGCGGCGGAACAGCGCGTTGCTCGCGGCGGCCGAGGAGTGGCCGGCGTAGGTGCGCATCACCCAGGGCCGGTCCCGCTCGGGGAGCTTCGCTTCCATCCAGTCACTGTACTGAACGGTAACTTGGCCGAGCGCTGGCCGAAGCGGTGAGAATCCTCTCAGGTACGCCCAGGTGGGCCCGATCTTGCCAAGGTGATCCGACGACTGCGCGAACGCGTCCGTCGGACGGTGCTGGTCAACTCGGTCGGCTTCTGGGCGGTGGCCAGCGTGCTGCTCGTCGGCGCGGTCGTGTCGTGGCGGGCGGCGAGCGAACTGCGCGATGCCCGTACGGCGCAGACGACCCAGCTGATGGACCAGCGGATGACGCTGTCCCGGTCGGCCGTCGACGCCGAGGTGCACCGCCACCTCGACGCGCTGCGCGTGGTCGCCGCCGCGCTCGGCGGCTACGAGACGCTGACCGCCGCCAAGTTCCAGGCGGCGACCGCCTCGCTCCCCGAGGCCAACCTCCGCGGCGTGACCAGCGTCGTGTTCGTAGTGGCCGCCCCCGACGCTCGGCTCGACGAACAGCAGCGACTGTGGCGCGAGCGGGGCGCCACCGGGCTGACGCTCAAGCCCCAGGGCACCGGCCGCGAGCACATGTTCACCGTCTTCAACCGCCCGCTCGACGGCCGGCCGCCGGCAACGACCGGTACCGACGTGTCGCAGTCGGCCGAGCCGACCGCCGCGCTCAACGAGGCGCGCCGATCCGGCGGGCCGACCGTGTCGGACACGTACATCCTGTTGCGCGACCGGACACTGCCCGTCGGCGAGCAGCAGTACTCGTTCGTGCTGACGGCACCGGTGTACGGCACGGATCGGGCCTTTCGTGGCTGGGCCCTCATGGGCCTGCACGGGCAGGACTTCATGGGCGCGACCCTGCATGCCGTGACGCAGGGCATTGGCGACGCGTCCCTCTGGGCCACCAACGGCGGCGGCCGTACCGTGCGGGTCGCCACGCTCGACCAGCCGACCAAACCGGACCTCTTCCGCTCGGCCACCATCACCGTGGCCAACCGCGCCTGGCGCCTCGACGTCGCCGCGTCCTCCGGCGCACTGCCGGTGGCCCGCAACGCGGCCGTCGTCGGGATCGGCGGTGGCGTCATCACCCTGCTGCTCGGCGGCCTCGTGTGGGTCCTGGCCACCGCGCGCACGCGGGCCCGGGCGCAGGTGTGCCGGGCCACCGCCGATCTGCGCGTCGCCGAGCGCGCGGCCCAGCGGCAGGTCGCGCTGCTCAACGGCATCCTCGAGCGGATCAGCGACGGCGTCGGGGTGGTCGACCAGGATGGCGAGTTCCTCATCCAGAACCCGGCCGCCAAGATCCTCATGGGCCGCGACGAGGAGGTCGGCGGCGCCCACGCCTGGCAGGAACACTTCGGCATCTTCCGCCCCGACGGCCTCACGCCCTTCGCGGCCGAAGACCTTCCACTGGTACGGGCGATGGCCGGCGAATCCAGCGACGGTGTGGAGGTGGTCATCCGCAACGCGAAGCACCCGGACGGGATCCTGTTGTCGGTGTCCAGCCGGCCACTGGACGTCGACGGGCAGCGCGGCGCGATCTCGGTGTTCCACGACATCACCGCCGTACGGGAGCGGGAGGCGGATCTGCGCGCGTTCGCCGGCATCGTCGCCCACGACCTGAAGAACCCGCTGACGGTCATCTCCGCGCACGCGCACATGGCCGACGACGCGGTCGGCGAGCTGCTGCTGGCGACGAGCAGCGAGCACGCCGCGTACGCGAAGGAGTCCGTCGACCACGTCATCGCCGGGGTGGTCCGGATGCGCCGGCTGATCGACGACCTGCTCGCGTACACGACCGCGCGCGACGCGCCGCTGAAGACGCAGCCGGTCGACCTCTTCGAGCTGTTCACCGACGTCATCGGGGCCCGTGTGTCGCACCTGCGTACGCCGCCGGACATCTACGTCGGGTCGCTGCCGCGCGTCGAGGCCGATCCGGTGATGCTCCGGCACGTGGTGGACAACCTCGTCGGCAACGCGTTCAAGTACGTGCAGCCCGGCCGTACCCCGCGGATCGACATCAGCGCCTTCCCGGCGGTCGACGGCTGGGTACGCGTCGAGGTCGCCGACCGCGGCATCGGCATCCCCGACCCGGACAAGCCGCACGTGTTCGAGTCGTTCCACCGGGCGCACGATGACACCGAGTACGGCGGTACCGGCCTAGGCCTGGCGATCTGCCGGCGGGTCATCGACCGGCACGGCGGCACGATCGGCGTGTCGGACAACCCGGGCGGGGGCAGCCGGTTCGCGTTCACGTTGCCGGTCGCGGCGGAGGTCTCCGTGGCCGCGCCCGACCCGGTCGTGGTTGGCTTGACGACATGACGTTGACCCCCGATGAGCTCCTCACCACGACCCGTTCCGTGCGCAAGCGCCTCGACCTCGAGCGGCCCGTACCGATGGAGCTTGTCCGCGAGTGTCTCGAGATCGCGCTGCAGGCACCGAGCGGCTCGAACCGGCAGACCTGGCAGTGGGTCGTGGTGACCGACGCCGACCAGCGGGCCGCCATCGGCGAGCTCTACCGGCGTTCCGTCGAGGGATACCTGAAGTCCCCGGGCGCGGCCGGCAAACTCTTCGCCGACGATCCCGAGCGCGGGCCGGTGCAGCGGCGCGTCGGCGACAGCGTCGCCCACCTCGGCGAAACCATGGGCCGGGTGCCGGTGCTCACCATCCCGTGCGTCGAGGCGCCCCGGTTGTCGGCCGAGAGCCAGGCCGGCCTCTGGGGCTCGCTACTGCCCGCGGCGTGGAGCTACATGCTCGCCGCGCGCGCTCGCGGGCTGGGTACGGCGTGGACGACCCTGCACCTGCGGTACGAGAAGGAGACGGCGGAGATTCTCGGCCTGCCGGCCGGCATCCGGCAGGGCGTGCTCATCCCGACCGCCTACTACACCGGCGAGACGTTCCACCCGGCCTCCCGGATCCCGCTCGACGAGGTGCTGCACGTCAACGCTTGGTAGCTCCCCCCGGTACCCATTTCACGTCGCCGCCCGGATTGGCGATCCGGCCCAGAATGAACAGCAGGTCGGACAGCCGGTTCAGGTACTTGATCGCCAGCGCGTTGGTCCGCTCGCCGTCGACCTCGAAGAGCGCCCAGGCGCTGCGCTCGGCCCGGCGCGCGACCGTACGGGAGACGTGCAGCAGGGCAGCGCCCTTGGTTCCGCCGGGCAGGATGAACGAGTCGAGCTTCGACAGGCGGGCGTTGAACTCGTCGCACCAGCCTTCGAGCCGGGTCACGTACTCCTCGGTGACCCGCAGCGGCGGGTGCTTGGGGTCGGCCTCTATAGGTGTGCAGAAGTCGGCTCCCACATCGAAGAGGTCGTTCTGCACCGTGGTCAGAACGGTCCGGACCTCGTCGGAGACCTCGCCGAACGCCAGGACCACCCCGATCGATGCGTTGCACTCGTCGACGTCGGCGTACGCGGCGATGCGCGGGTCGGTCTTGGCGACGCGGGAGAAGTCGCCGAGCCCGGTGGTGCCGGAATCGCCGGTCTTCGTGTAGATGCGGGTGAGGTGTACGGCCATACTGCGACTCTAGATGGGACTCTACGATGGCTCACGTGGATCTGATTCGAGTGGTCGGCGGAGCGCGGCTGGCCGGTGACGTGACCGTGGTGGGCGCGAAGAACTCCGCGCTCAAGCTGATGGCCGCCGCGCTGCTGGCGCAGGGTCGCAGCGTGCTGACCAACGTGCCGCGCATCACCGACATCGCGATCATGGCGGAGCTGCTGCGCCGGCTGGGCTGCACGGTGACGATGGAGGCCGACCGGGTCGAGATCGAGGTACCCGAGAAGCCCGGCACCGAGGCCGACTACGACCTCGTCCGGCGCCTGCGCGCGTCCATCTGCGTGCTCGGTCCGCTGCTGGCCCGCTGCGGCCAGGTGCGGGTCGCTCACCCCGGTGGCGACGCGATCGGCTCCCGCGGCCTCGACATGCACGTCTCCGGGCTCCAGCGGATGGGCGCCGACATCACCAACGAGCACGGCTTCGTCATCGCCGCCACGGACCACCTGCACGGCGCCACGATCTGGCTCGACTTCCCGAGCGTCGGCGCGACGGAGAACCTGCTGATGGCCGCCGTCCTGGCCGACGGGCACACCGAGATCGACAACGCCGCGCGGGAGCCGGAGATCGTCGACATCTGCCAGATGCTCAGCGACATGGGCGCGCGCATCACCGGCGCCGGTACCTCGCGCATCGAGGTCGAGGGCGTGCCCGAACTGCACCCGGTGGAGCACCGCACCATCGGCGACCGCATCGTCGCCGGTACCTGGGCGTTCGGCACCGCCATGACCCGCGGCGAGGTGACCGTGCACGGCGTGGACTGGCGCACGCTGGAGATCGCGCTGGACAAGGTGACGACCGCCGGCGGCGAGGTGACGACCGGCGACGACTGGTTCCGCGTCCGGATGGATCACCGGCCTCGGGCGGTCGACGTGGTGACCCTGCCGTTCCCCGGCTTTCCGACGGACCTCCTGCCGGCCGCGGTCGGGCTGGCCGCGGTGAGCGAGGGCTCGTCGCTGATCACCGAGAACATCTTCGACGGCCGGTTCATGTTCATCCACGAGCTGGCCCGGCTCGGCGCCGACATCCGTACCGACGGGCACCACGCGGTCGTGCGCGGCAAGCCGCAGTTGTCCGGCGCGCCGGTGCGGGCGACCGACATCCGGGCCGGGGCCGGGCTGATCATCGCCGGCCTGTGCGCGGAAGGCGTGACCGAGATCAGCCACGTGCACCACATCGACCGCGGCTACCCCAACTTCGAGGATGACCTGCGTTCGGTCGGCGCACTGGTCGAGCGGGTGCCCGCTCCGGACGAGGACGAACTCTTCCGCCTAGGCCCGTAGCGCCCCCGCAGCCAAGCCCGGCGTGCGAGGCCACAACTTCGGGGAACGAGTGCCCTCAGCCAACGTGGGAGGCCACAACTCCGGGGAAGTAGTGCCCTCAGACGGGGTGGAAGGCCACAACTCCGGGGAAGTAGTGGCCTCAGGCGGGGTGGGAGGGCACAACTCCGGGGAAGGAGTGGCCTCAGGCGGGGCTTTGCGGGTCAGCTGGCCCTTGAGCGGCGCGGTCTTTCCGAGGAGCCGCCGCCGGGGGGCGCTCCCTCGACCCAGGACAGGAAGCCGGTCAGCGTGCCGAGCGGCATCGCGATCTCGACCGGCGCCTGGTGGCTGACGCAGCGCACCACGACCCAGTCGCTCGGCAGCACCAGCCGTTCCTCGCCCGCGGGCGGGCGGCGCTTCTCAACAGCAAGCCCCCGGCGCGACAGGACGCGACGGGGGCGGATGGCGAAACTGAAGATCCGATACCACCGGAGTTCGTCTCCGGCGAAGCGGGCCAGCCCGGAGGACCAGCCCCGGCCGGGCAGCATGGTCGACAGCCGGAGGCTCAGCTCGACGGTGCCACCGCGACGGGCGATAAATCCGCGACGGAGGAACAGGATGCACAGCAGGGCGAGCACGGTCAAGATCGCGATCCCGAGCACCTCCACGATCCTCACCGACGCCGCCTTCGCGTCAGTGCGCGGTTGGCGGAGTGGTCGGGGTCGCGCTCTCGGCGAGGACGGTGACCCCGGTGCCGGTTACCGAAAGGAAGCCGCCGCTGACGTCGTAGGCGAGTTCCTCGCCACCGGCCCGCTTGATGCGCACCTGGCCGGGCTCGGCGAGTTGGCCGAGCAGCGGAGTGTGTCCGGGCAGCACGCCAAGCTCGCCCTCGGTCGTCCGGGCGACCACCATCTCGGCGTCGCCGGTCCAGACTTTCTCCTCGACCGCGACAAGTTCGACGTGCAGTTGCCTCGCCACGCTAGTTACTCCTCGTATGCGCGATTTGTATCACAGAGTCTAATCAACGATCCCGCGAATTGAGCAGTGGCCCTCGCCACGTTGGCATAACACCTGAGTGAAGACTTAAGTGAATGTATCTCGTATCGCATCGATCGTCACTTTGCGTTGCATATTGCAAGAAAACTGCAACCTGCAATTCCAGGAGTACGGCCAAATCGCGTCCGCGGTAAAACCGGATCGAGCCCGGCCGCACACGCGGGACCGGGCTCGACCACGAACATGGTGTCAGTCGTCCTTCATCAGTTCGTGCGCGTTGCGCTCGAGATCCTCGAGCCCACCGCACATGAAGAAGGCCTGCTCGGGGAAGTGATCGTATTCGCCGTCGCTGATCTTCTTGAACGATTCGATCGTCTCCTTCAGCGGGACGGTCGAGCCGGGAACGCCGGTGAACTGCTCAGCCGCGTAGGTGTTCTGCGACAGGAACCGCTCGATGCGGCGGGCCCGCTGGACGGTGACCTTGTCCTCTTCGGACAGTTCATCGAGGCCGAGAATCGCGATGATGTCCTGCAGGTCCCGGTACTTCTGCAGGATCCGCTGGACCTCGCGGGCCACGGCGTAGTGCTCCTGCCCCACGAACTCCGGCGCGAGGATCCGCGACGAGGACGCCAGCGGGTCGACCGCCGGGTAGATGCCCTTGTCGGAGATCGACCGTTCCAGGTTGGTGGTCGCGTCGAGGTGGGCGAACGTGGTCGCCGGCGCCGGGTCGGTGTAGTCGTCGGCGGGCACGTAGATCGCCTGCAGCGAGGTGATCGCCTTGCCCCGCACCGAGGTGATGCGCTCCTGCAACTGGCCCATCTCGTCGGCGAGCGTCGGCTGGTAACCGACGGCCGAGCGGCATCCGGCCGAGCAGCGTGGAGACCTCGGAACCGGCCTGGGTGAACCGGAAGATGTTGTCGATGAAGAGCAGCACCTCCTGGTTCTGCACGTCCCGGAAGTACTCCGCCATGGTCAGCGCGGACAGTGCCACCCGGAGACGGGTGCCCGGGCGGCTCGTCCATCTGCCCGAAGACCAGCGCGGTCTTGTCGAGCACGCCGCCCTCGTCCATCTCCAGGATGAGGTCGTTGCCCTCGCGGGTGCGCTCACCGACGCCGGCGAACACCGAGGTGCCGCCGAAGTTGCGGGCCACGCGGGTGATCATCTCCTGGATGAGCACCGTCTTGCCCACGCCCGCGCCGCCGAACAGGCCGATCTTGCCACCGCGCACGTACGGCGCGAGCAGGTCGAGCACCTTGATGCCGGTCTCCAGCATCTCGGTCTTCGGCTCCAACTCCGCGAACGCCGGGGGCGGGCGGTGGATCTCCCACCGCTCCGTAGAGGTCCAGCGTCGACTCGTCGGCGTTGAGCACCTCGCCGAGCACGTTGAACACGTGGCCCTTGGTCACGTCGCCGACCGGCACCGTGATGCCCGAGCCGGTGTCCCGTACCTCGGCGCCGCGGACCATACCGTCGGTCGGCTGCATCGAGATGGCCCGGACCATGTTGTCGCCAAGGTGCTGTGCGACCTCGAGGGTCAGCGTCCGCGACCCCTCGGACAGCTCAACGTCGACGTGCAACGCGTTGTACATCCCCGGCATGGCGTCGCGCGGGAACTCGGCGTCGACGACCGGGCCGATGACCCGGACCACTCGGCCGACGCCGGTCTTCGTGTCTGTTGGAGCAGTCATCACACATCACTTCCCGACGCCGCCAGCGCGTTCGCGCCGCCGACGATCTCACTGATTTCCTGGGTGATCGCCGCCTGCCGCGCGGAGTTCATCTCGCGCGTGTACTGCTTGAGCAGGTCGTCGGCGTTGTCCGAGGCGCTCTTCATCGCGCGCCGCCGGGACGCGGACTCACTCGCCGCCGAGTCGAGCATCGCCGCGAAGATACGCGTGTTGATGTACTTGGGCAGCAGCGCGTCGAGCAGCTCGTCCGCCTCCGGCTCGAACTCGTAGGACGGCAGCGGTCCGGTCGTCTCCTGCTCCTCGACCTCGAGCGGCGCGACGATCCGCGCCTCCGGGGTCTGGGTCAGCAGCGATTTGAACTGCGTGTGCACCATGTACAGCTCGTCGACGCCGGGCACGTCGTCCGGCCCGTAGTGCCCGTCCGTGTCGTCCGCGCCGGCGAGGAACGCCGGCGACCAGTGCATCGCCGATCTCCCGCGCGTTTTCAAACCGTGGCTGCTCGGAGAAGCCCGTCCAGCTGCCGGCGATCTCCCGTCGCCGGAACCGGTAGTAGGCCACGCCCTTGCGACCGGTGACGTAGAGCGACACTTCCTTGCCGTCGGCCCGCAGCCGCGAGATGAGCTGCTCGCACGTGCGGATCGCGTTGGCGTTGTAGGCGCCGCACAGCCCGCGGTCGCTGGTGATGAGCAGCACGGCCGCCCGTCGCACCTCGCTCACGGGGCACGAGCAGCGGGTTGTCGATGTTGGCGTTGGACGCGAGCGCCGTGAGCACGTCGGTGATCGCTTCGGCGTAGGGCCGCGACGCTGCGACCCGCTCCTGGGCCTTCGCGATGCGGCTCGTGGCCACGAGCTCCTGCGCCTTGGTGATCTTCTTGGTCGAGCGGACCGTGCGTATCTTCCGGCGCAGCAGCTGTACCTGTCCGGCCATGGCTACTTCTTCGCCCGGACCTGGCGGGTGACCGTCTCGCGTTCCTGCTCGCCTTCGAGCGCCTTGGCCTCCGCCTCTTTCACCGTGATGCTGTCGTCCCTGTTCAAGAACATCTGCTTGAAGTGGCCGATCGCATCCTTCAGCGCGTCGATCGTGTCATCGACGAGGTCCTTGCTCTCGGCGATCGTACCGAGGATCTCCTTGCGCTGGTGGCGCAGGTAGTCCAGGAACTCCCGCTCGAAGCGGCGCATGTCACCGACCGGCGATGTCGTCGAGCTGGCCGGTCGTGCCGGCCCACACCGAGACGATCTGCTCCTCGACCGGGAACGGCGAGTACTGCGGCTGCTTGAGCAGCTCGACCAGGCGCGCGCCCTTGTCGAGCTGGGCCCGGGAGGCGCGGTCGAGGTCGGACGCGAAGGCCGCGAAGGCCTCCAGCTCGCGGTACTGCGCGAGGTCGAGGCGGAGCCGGCCGGCGACCTTCCGCAGGCCCTTGACCTGAGCGGCGCCGCCGACCCGCGACACCGAGGTGCCGACGTTGATGGCCGGCCGGACGCCCTGGTTGAACAGGTCGGACTCGAGGAAGATCTGCCCGTCGGTGATCGAGATGACGTTGGTCGGGATGTAGGCCGAGATGTCGTTGGCCTTGGTCTCGATGATCGGCAGACCGGTCATCGAACCGGCGCCAAGCTCGTCGGAGAGCTTGGCGCAGCGCTCGAGCAGCCGGGAGTGAAGGTAGAAGACGTCACCCGGGTAGGCCTCGCGACCGGGCGGGCGGCGCAGCAGCAGCGACACGGCGCGGTAGGCCTCGGCCTGCTTGGTCAGGTCGTCGAAGACGATCAGGACGTGCTTGCCGCCGTACATCCAGTGCTGGCCGATGGCCGAGCCGGCGTAGGGCGCAAGGTACTTGAAGCCGGCCGGGTCCGACGCCGGGGACGCGACGATGGTGGTGTATTCCATCGCGCCCTGCTCTTCGAGGATGCCCTTGGTCGCGGCAACGGTCGACGCCTTCTGCCCGATGGCCACGTAGATGCAGCGCACCTGCTTCTTCGGGTCGCCGGACAGCCAGTTGTCGCGCTGGTTGATGATCGTGTCCAGGACGACGGTGGTCTTGCCGGTCTTGCGGTCGCCGATGATCAGCTGCCGCTGACCCCGGCCGATCGCGGTCATCGCGTCGATCGCCTTGATGCCGGTCTGCAGTGGCTCCTTGACCGGCTGGCGGTTCATCACGTTGGGCGCCTGCAGCTCCAGCTCGCGGAAGCCCTCGTTCTCGATCTCGCCGCGGTCGTCGATCGGCTGGCCGAGCGGGTTGACCACGCGACCGAGGAAGGCGTCGCCGATCGGCACCGACAGCACGCGACCGGTGCGCTTGACCTGCTGGCCCTCCTCGATGCCGGCGAATTCGCCGAGCACCACGACGCCGATTTCGCGGACGTCGAGGTTCAGCGACACGCCGAGCGTGCCGTCCTCGAACTCGAGCAGCTCGTTGGCCTGCGCCGAGGGCAGACCCTCGACTTGGGCGATGCCGTCACCGGCGTAGGTGACGACGCCGACCTCTTCGCGGGAGATCTCCGGCGTGTAGGACGAGACGTAGCGCTCCAGGGCACCGCGGATCTCGTCCGAGGAGATGGTCAGCTCGGCCATCTTCTACCTTCTATCTGCTAGCTTGCTTCGGGCATCGGGATAGTTACTTGGCCAGGGACGTGCGGGCCTCGGTGAGGCGTCGCGCGACAGTGCCGTCGTAGAGGTCCGAGCCGACCTTCACCCGCATGCCGCCGATGATGCGTGGATCAACGTCGATCTTCGGGGATACCTGTCGACCGTACATCTCGGATAGGCGTGCGGCGAGGCGATCTTCTTCCTCGTCGGTGAGCGGTGCGGCGGCCGTCACATAGGCCACGGAGCGGTGCCGTTTCGCCGCCGCGAGCTCGACCAGCCGGCTGAGCGAGGCGGAGAAGCCGCGCCCACCGAACCCGGACAGCGCGAGGTGCGCCAGCCGCAGCGACACCGGCCGGACCTTGTCGGCCAGCAGGTCCCGCAGCAGTTCGGTGCGGCGTCCGAGGTCGGCGGTCGGATCGCCGAGCGCCGCGGCGAGCGCGTTGTCACCGTCGACCACCTGGCCGAAGCGGAACAGCTCGTCCTCGATGTCGCCCAGCTTGTTTTCGCGCTCCGCGCTGGCCAGCAGGGTGTCGACGCCGAGCCGCTCGACCGCGTTGAGCAGCTCGACCGGGGTGGCGCGCTCGGCGACGAGCGCACCGACCAGATCGATCGCTTCGTCGCTGACCTTGCCGGACAGCAGCGCCGTGAGCAGCTCGACCCGTTGCTCGCCCTTACGCGCCGGGTCGGACAGGGCCCGGCGCAGCCGCGGCTCACGCCGCAGGAGGTCGGCGACGGAAAGGATCTCGTCGGCGACCTCGATGAGCCGACCGGCGTCGGCGCCTTCGGCGAAGGCCTCGAGCCGGTCGGTCGCGGCCGACGCCATCAGCGCCGCCTGCGAGCCGCGCCGGCCGGAGCCGAGCCGTCACCCAGCTCCTCGAGGAAGCGCGTCGATCGTCCCCCGCTGACGCGCCTCGTCCTCGAGGGACTCGCCGACGATGCGACCGGCCAGGTCGACCGCGAGCGAGCCGATCTCGGCCCGCAGCTGCCGCACGATGGTCTGCCGCTCGGTCTGCAGCGCCTCACGGCCGGCCGCGATGATGCGATCGCTTTCCTCGCGGGCCTTGCCGAGCATGTCTTCACGGATGCCGACCGCGTCGGCCCGGGCCTCGTCACGGATGCGGGCCGCCTCGGTGCGCGCCTCGGCAAGCTGTGCCCTGTATTGCTCGAGGAGCCGATCGGCCTCGGCCTGCGCCTCTTCGGCCTTCTTGATGCCGCCCTCGATCGCGTCCACCCGTGCATGGAAGGTCGCCTCCATACGCGGGAAGACGTACTTCATGAGCACGAAGCAGAGGATCGCGAACGAGATGGACCCGACGATGAGCTCGGGCACGTGCGGGATGATGACGTTGCCTTCTGCGTATGGCATTCAGGTGCTCCCCTCCGGGTGGCGGGACGGGGTCGGCTTACGTAAGTGCGAAGGCGAGCACGAGGCCGAAGAGCGCGAGCGCCTCGACGACGGCGAAGCCGAAGATGAGCCAGGTGCGGTTGAAGTTGGCGGACTCGGGCTGGCGGGCAGTCGACTGGATGTAAGCGGCGAAGATGAGGCCGACGCCGATGCCGGGACCGATGGCGGCGAGGCCATAGCCGACGACGCCGATCTGGCCGTTCACTGCAGCGAGAAGATCCATTGGTGTTCCTCCTGAGGTTCGCGCGTGACCTTCACGCGTGACGACGGGGTGGAGCAGATGTGCGAATTCCGAAACTTGGGAAGGGCGGACGGGCGAGCTGTTGAGCGGGGGTGCGAAGCGCATTTTCCGGCGTCGGGATCAGTGCTCTTCGGCGAGGGCGCCTTCGACGTAGCTCGCGGTGAGCATCGCGAACACGTAGGCCTGCAGGACGACAACCATGAATTCGAAGAAGGTCATGACGATCGCCATCAGGAACGAGAAAACCGACAGACCCTTGATGAGGAAGTTGCTGGCGTTGAGCATCGCCACGCCGCCGAGCGTGAAGACCAGCAGCACGAGGTGACCGGCGAACATGTTGGCGAAGAGCCGGACCGCCAGCGTGATCGGCCGCATGATGAAGGTGGTGAGCAGCTCGATCGGCGCGATGAGCGGGTAGAGATACCACGGGATGCCGGGCATGAAGAGGTTGACCCGGAAGTACTTGACCACGCCCTGCTTGCGGATGCCGACGTAGATGAACATCACGTAGCTGATCATGGCGA
Source organism: uncultured Actinomycetota bacterium (assembly GCA_963816625.1). Lineage (GTDB taxonomy): Bacteria > Actinomycetota > Actinomycetes > Mycobacteriales > Micromonosporaceae > Dactylosporangium. Next base: position 244,448 of record CAWFLC010000003.1, read on the forward strand.
GGACGAGCGGGTACGCGATGTGCGAGTTCGGGGAGATCTGGAAGAACGGGATGATCGCGAACACGTTGGTGACCGCGATGAAGCAGAACAGCGTGGTCAGGTAGGGCGCGAAGCGCAGTCCCTCGTGGCCGATGACGTCGCGGGCGATGCTGTTGCGCACGAAGCCGTAGATCGATTCAGCCAGCCACTGCTTGCTGGTCCGGCACCAACTTCGGGTTCCGGTAGCTGACCAGGAAGAAGATGATGATCACGGCGACGGCCAGCCACACCATGAACGAGATCTTGGTGAAAAGCAGGCCCCACTCGGAGTCACGCAGGGACGGAATCCAGCTCTCGAAGTCGAAATCCTTGACACCAGGTGGGAACTCCTGGGCCAGGAACGGCTGATCGCTCACCGATCCACCTCTCACGCGCTATCCAAACCTCTTCATCACCAAGTAGAGCGCACCGGCTATGCCGACGATCATGCCGACCAGCAGACCCAGATGCTTGGGTATCGCCAACCAGGCATCTAACACACCGCCGACGAAGCCCCACACGATGACGCCGCTGAGGAGCGTGCCGACCGCGACCCAACCCGCATTGGCCCCGGGCTCAGGGCGCTGAGGAGGCTGCTTGTCCGCCATGACGACGCGAGAATATCAGCCGAGTTGCGGAGGCTGTGATTTGACCCCCGCGTGTTGAACGCGCGGGGGTGCATGAAGTCCTGGGCCATCATCCGGCGGCCATAGACGTTACTACGCCGCGTAGGGCTTGTCCGTCAACTACACGATTGCCGCATGAGTGAATGTTGCTCTCGGTCACGTTCACAGGGTCTCCTAACAAGAGGACATTACACGTTGTCTTTGAGGAGATCACCATGCGCAACGTGTTGTTCGGCCTGCTCATCGTCCTGTTCGCCGCGGTCGTGACCAAAGCGCCCGGGCCACGGGTCTCGTCCACGACCGACTCGGGCAACATACGAACGGTCACCGTCTCGACCGGCGGATGCGACGCGTCCGTGAACACCGTGCGAACATCGGGCCGGCGCCTGATCGCCGCGGCCCGGTTCACCTGCGCCAACCCCGGCCCGGACGCGCTCACGATGACCGTCGCGCTGCAGAAGCAGGCGGCCGGCGGCGCATGGACGACGATTGCCGCGCAGAAGTTCGGCGCGGCCGGCGAGAACACGACCCGGGCCCACACCAACGCCTCGCGCACCCGCGCCGTCTCGGCGGCCTGCGCGCACGGCGTCTACCGGACCACGGCCACCGTGACCAGTGTCCGGCAGAAAGCGGCGGAGACCACGACCAAGAGCTCTAGCGCCCGGACGAACCCCTGCGGCTGACCCGCCCGCTCGTGTCGTCCCACACCCACGGGCAGTCCGGGCCGAGGTGGACGCCGCCGAGCCAGCGCGGCGGGCCGACCCAGGCGCGGGCGCCGGTGAGCACCTCGGCCGCGGCCGGGGTGGCCGACCACTGTCGATCCTGGACTGTCGCGAGTGGAGTGTCGCCACGCGACAGTCCGTCGAGGACGTAGGCCACCTGCATATCACCGTGGCCGGGCAACGGGTCCTCCCCTTGTACCGCTGGAAAAATCGTCTCCAGGGTGCCCGGACCGCGGGAGAGCGCGCCGAGGCAGAGCCGCTCGGTGAGCGACAGGCCATCCGTGATCCAGGGAAGCTCACGCAGATGGCGGCCGAGGGCGCGGGCGAGGAACGGCAGCGCCGGGTCGCCCTGGTCCATGATCGCCTGCAGCCCGCTCGGGTCGGGCGAGCGGAGCGCGGCCCAGGTCCGCCGGGCCAGCGCGACCTGCGCGGCGGTGACCGGTGCCTCGCGGCCGATCAGCGAGGCGAACTGATCGGTGGTCAGCTGGCCGAGGCCGATGAAGGGCCGGCTGCCCGGAAAGTCATCGATCGACATCAGGGCGAGGTTGTTCAGGTCGCCGAGCCGGTCCAGCACCCGGACCAGGATCAGCTGGTCGTAGGCGTCGTGCTCGAACCAGAGCACCACCTGGTCATAGGCGACCGCGCCGGCCAGGGCGGCGTCGGCCCCGGCGAGCCGCTCGCGGGCCCAGCCCAGCTCGATGCCGTAGGCCTCGTGCAGGAACCCGGCCCGCACCTCGCGCAGTTCGTCGGGCGGCAGGTCGGGCACCGGGCCCTGGGTGATCGGGTCGGCGTAGGACAGAAAGTCGCCACCCACCAGGTGCGCGAGCCGGTCGCGAATATCGTCGCCGCACCGGATGTTGAGCAGGTCACCCACCGTCCACCTCCACTGAGGGGATCTTGGCCCGCAGAATCCACCACAGCTGCGCGGCGGTCCACACGATCGTCGCGGCGATGATAGCGAAGCCCATCGGCCGCAGGCCGCCCCACCCGGTGCCCGACACGCGCCACATGACCATGCCGAAGACCGTGAACTTGAAAACGTAGGTCATCAGCGCGATCGGCAGCAGCTGGGCGCGGGCGACCAGGTCGACGTAGGCGACGACCAGGCTGGACACCAGGTAGCTGACCGCGACCAGCGCCACGCCGGCGAGCACGCCGAGCGCGGCGGTGGCGCCGGACGCCACCCCGCCGACCGCCATGCCGATCAGCAAAAGAACGGCGATGGCGGCCAGGCTGGCCGGCAGGTGCCGGAGCCGCTTCTTCACGCCCCAGAGGCTACCGTCGCCATCCGGCTGTCCGGGTAGGCGGGGAACCGGGCCACCAGCGCCGACACCTCGCTCGGCGACCTCGGCCAGGCCGGCCTCGCCGGCGGCGGTCTCCGGGTCGGCCCGCACCGCGCAGGGCGATCAGCTCCGCGATCTGCGCGCATCTCGCCCTCCCGCATGCCCTGCGTGGTGACCGACGGCGTGCCGACCCGGATGCCGGAGGCCACCATCGGCGGCTCGCGGGTCGTACGGGATGGCGTTCTTGTTCAGCGTGATCCGGGCGGCGTCGCAGCGCGCCTCGGCGTCGCGGCCGGTGACCCCGAGCTCGACGCGCAGGTCGATCAGCGCCAGGTGGGTGTCGGTGCCGCCGGAGACCGGGCCGCATCCCCTCGGCGGCCAGCCCGGCGGCCAGCGCCTGGGCGTTGGCCACGACCTGGCGCGCGTACTCGGCGAACGCCGGCTGGGCCGCCTCCCGGAGGGCGACCGCCTTGGCCGCGATCGCGTGCATCAGCGGGCCGCCCTGGGTGAACGGGAAGACCGCCTTGTCGATGCGCTGCGGCCAGCTCCTCGCGGCAGAGGATCATGCCGCCGCGCGGCCCGCGCAGCACCTTGTGGGTGGTGAAGCAGACCACGTCGGCGTACGGCACCGGCGACGGGATCGCCCTGCCGGCGACCAGCCCGATGAAGTGCGCGGCGTCGACCATCAGGTAGGCGCCGACCTCGTCGGCGATCTCCCGGAACGCGGGCGAAGTCGATCAGCCGCGGGTACGCGGTCGCGCCGCAGATGATCATCTTGGGCCGGTGGGCGAGGGCCAGGTCGCGCACCTCGTCGTAGTCGATCAGCTCGGTGTCCTGCGCGGACCGGGTAGCCGACGGTGTCGAACCAGCTGCCCGGAGAAGTTGACCTTGCTGCCGTGGGTGAGGTGCCCGCCGTGCGGCAGGTCCATCGCCAGCACGGTGTCGCCCGGCTGCAGCAGCGCGGCGTACGCGGCCAGGTTGGCGCAGGCGCCGCAGTGCGGCTGGACGTTGGCGTGCTCGGCGCCGAACAGCTCCTTGGCCCGCTCGATGGCCAGCTCCTCGGCCCGGTCGACCTCGGCGCAGCCGCCGTAGTAGCGCCGGCCCGGGTAGCCCTCGGCGTACTTGTTGGTGAGCGTCGAGCCGAGCGCGGCCAGCACCGCCGGCGAGGTGAAGTTCTCGCTCGCGATCAGCTGCAGGCCGCCGCGCTGCCGGTCGAGCTCGTCGAGGACGACGTCGGCGATCTCCGGATCGTCGCGCTGCAGCTGCGCGAAGTCCGGCCCCCAGAAGACGTCATCGCCCATGTGCCGAAGTCTACGGTCGACCGGCCGCCCAGCGGGCACGATGAACGAGTGCGGTGTCTGGTGACCGGTGCGACCGGCTACATCGGCGGCCGGCTGGTGCCCCGGCTGCTCGCGGCCGGCCACGAGGTGCGCTGCCTGACCCGCCGGCCCGGCCGGCTGCGCGACGTGCCGTGGGCCGTCCGGCGTCGAGATCGTCGAGGGCGACGTGACCGACCGGCGCCGCGCTGGACGAGCGCCTGCGCGCGGCATCGACGTCGCCTACTACCTCGTGCACTCGCTCGGCCAGCCGCGACTTCGAGGCGCATCGACCGGCGAGGCGCGCGCAACTTCGCCGCGGCGGCCGCGCGCGGCCGGCGTGCGGCGGATCGTCTATCTGGGCGGCCCGACCCCGCGACGGCGACCGGCTCGCCGCACCTGCGCTCGCGCGCCGAGGTCGGCCGACATCCTGCTGGACAGCGGCGTGCCGACCGTCGTGCTGCGGGCGGCGGTGATCATCGGCTCCGGCTCGGCGTCGTTCGAGATGCTGCGCTACCTCACCGAGCGGCTGCCGGTCATGGTCACCCCGCGCTGGGTGAGCAACCGGATCCAGCCGATCGCCATCCGCGACGTGCTGCGCTACCTCGGTCGGCCGCGGCGACGTTCCCGCCCGACGTCAACCGCGGCGTTCGACATCGGCGGCCCGGACGTGCTCACGTACGCGGAGATGATGCAGCGGCTACGCCCGGGTGGCCGGGCTGCGCCGCCGCGTGATCCTGATCCCGGTGCGGGTCGCTGACGCCCGTGGCTGTCCGCGCACTGGGTCGGCCTGGTCACGCCGGTGCCGAACGCGATCGCCCGCCCGCTGGTGGCCAGCCTGGTCCACGAGGCGGTCGCCACGAGCACGACATCGCGCAGTACATCCCCGACCCGCCCGAGCGGCGCTGACCGGCTTCGACGAGGCGGTCGGCTGGCGCTGCGCAAGATCCGCGACGCCGACGTGGAGACCCGCTGGTCGACGCGCGTGCCGGCCCGGCGACGCCGCCAGCCGACCCGCTGCCCAGCGACCCGGAGTGGTCCGGCGGCACCGTCTACATCGACGACCGCAGCCGCCGTGGACGCGCCTCGCCGGACCGCGCTGTGGCGGGTGATCGAGGGCGATCGGCGGCGAGAACGGCTGGTACTCGTTCCCGCTCGCCTGGTCGGTCCGCGGCTGGCTGGACCGGCTCGTCGGCGGCGTCGGCCTGCGGCGCGGCCGCCGCGACCCGCACCGCCTGCTCGGTCGGCGAGGCGCTCGACTTCTGGCGGGTCGAGGAGATCGAGCCCGGCTCGCTGCTGCGGCTGCGCGCCGAGATGAAGCTGCCCGGCCGGGCGTGGCTGGAGATGCGCGCGTCGCGCCGCGACGGGCTCGGCAGCCGCTACGAGCAGCGGGCCGTCTTCCTGCCCCGGGGGCTGGCCGGGCCACGCCTACTGGGCGGCGGTCGCGCCGTTCCACGCCGTCGTCTTCGGCGGCATGGCCCGCAACATCGCCGTCACCGCGGCGCGCAAATAACCTTTCTCCTTCAGATGGCTCGGGCCCGTCGAGCGCACGACCGTTGCTCCCGCCAGACACCGCTCCGCTTCGCTGCGCTGCCAGGCCCGCGGTGACAAGCCCAGCTCGGATCCGTCGGCGATCTTGGACATCGAGGGCTGCCCCAGCGACTGTTCAGCGACCGTTGTTGTCCAAGTTTCACTACTCTCGCGTTGTCTAAAGGCCATAGCCGACTCCGCTGGCCTCATCGTGGAACTTTGGCCACCGAATATGTCGTCTAAAGTTCCACGCTGACCCAGCTGGCAAGATCGACAGTGACTTGTCAGTGATTTCCGGGTCGCGAATCGCTGACAAGTCACCGTTGATCTTCGCGGCCCCGAGTGCGCCCACCGTCACCATTCGGCGGGCCAGCCGTCGCCGACGATCCGCCCGTCGCAGAGGTTGATACAGAGCACTCCCGCCAGACAGTGTCGCTGGCGCTCCTCCCCTTTCGGGTCCGCGTGCCCAAGCGCGGGGCGCCTCACACCGTGGAGGCGGCCGGGTCGGCCGGTGTTGCGAACCGTTGATGCGGGTCAGGACATCGTGATGTTCGGAGGCGCATCACCGTCGCAGCACACCATTGCACCCGGTGGGCCGGTCAGGCTGCAGCCCGAGGCGGTCTTGTCGACACCACCGCCATCTCAGGATCGTCGCCCTCGAGGTACGGCACGCAATGGATATCGAGGACATCGGTTTGCGCCGTCGTGCCAGCGATGAGGCCGGCTACATACTCATCCGGCACCACGTACTGGATCACGACGGCGCCTTTGTCGATCGTCAACAGCCAACGCTTGCCGTTCGCACTCCGATGCACCACAGACTCCTTAGAGAGGCATCTTTCGATTTCTCAAATCGCAGCCGAGGCAGGTCCGAAAGCCTACGGCGAATACCAACGCCCCGACGGCGGCACCGGCCAACAGTGCGATCCAACCGCCAGCGCCACACCACTTGCAGACGGCGACCATGAGCAGGACCGCCACGAGCGCCGTCCCGGCGACGGTCACAAAGGCGATGAGTGGCGCTATGTCGCGACGCACCTTCGCACGTCCACGGAGCAGCGCCTTCCCCCAACGCGCATCGACCTCGACTTCGTCATGCTCAGTTCGCACCTCCAACGGAGGTGCATATGCCCTTACGCTCGGCAGATCGCCGCCATCCCCCTGGTGATCACCAGCATCTGGCTGGTCGTCCTCGATGGACAAAGTCACCTGCGCTCCTCGAATTGGGCCACGTTGACTACGGATCGTCACCTTGAAGAGCCCCGCCGAACGTTCCGCGCGAGCAGAGTACACCCAAGAACATCACGAGATGTGCGCCTACGTACGCGCAACATTGTTCATTCATGTCATTGAAGCTACAACGGTAACATCGGTAACATTCGTGGACGATCCGTAGTGACAGCCTGACGCCCTGCATCCGGAACCTCTGAGTTCGCACAAGATTGGACCGCTCGTCAGACGAATAACGGCCCACGACGCGCACGCTGAGGTGCATCCGATCCACCGTTGACCCAGCCGGCCTGCCAGCGCAGCCCGGAATCCGGCCTACACCAGGCCATACGTGCGATCGAGTCCGGCCGTTGATCGCATCGACGCGGTCAATACGCAGGGCTACGGTTGGCCGTCAGACCGATGGGGATACACAAGACGGGGGTCAATGATGAGCAAGTCGGAGTGCCAATCAGTCACATGATGGTTACACAGAACGCTCATGTTGTGGCACACTAAACGGTGAGGGAAGCGGCAGATACTTTGAGTAGTCACCATCTGAGACAGACGGGCGGCGCCTCGTGACGCCGAGACGCCGCCCTGCCACCACCCCGCCGGAACGAGGAGATGGGTAAACATGAGTCTGCTACACAACGTGTCGGACAGCACACAGCCTGACATTGACGATCCGGATTCCGATAATTCCAAGAGGCGTCGGCGAGGCGAGCCGGGTGGGTCCGCGGCTCAGCCCACCGCGGGTAGTGGCGGATTGACGAGGGTGACCGCGAATTTCACCCCGCGAGCCATGGCGTCGCTCGAGCGCGTGTCGGAGAAGACCGGTGATTCGCGCACCGACGTGCTGAACATGGCCGTGATGGCATACGAAACTGTCCTTGAGTTGATCGCGGCCGGAGACGGCCGGACACTGCGCGTTGAGCTGCCCAACGGGGAGGTCCGCATACTCCAGTTCATCGGCTGATGCCGCAACGCGATGGCCAGCAGTGCGGCTATGCGCGAACGCCACGCAGGAGAGCGGCCGCTAGCGGCTTGACCGTTGACTCGATCTCGTCGGCGATCCGCGCGAACATCCGGTCGCTCTGGCCCCAGGGGTCGTCGAGGTCGTCGCCCGGTGCGGAAGGCTGGCCGCCGCGCACCTTCTCGACCGCCTCGACGAGGGCGACGCCGCGGTCGTACACCGGCCGGGCCGGCAACGACGACAGCGGGACCGCGTGCAGCAGGCGGCCGAACTCGCCGAGGACGAAGGTGCGCTCGGCCGCGTCGGGTCGCTGGCCGAGGACGAACTCCACCTGCTCGGCGGTCGCGGTCAGGATCAGGTCGGAGGCGTCGATGTGCTCGCCCCGCAGTTTGCGCGCGCGGAATCCGTCGATGTCGCCGCCGCGCGCCAGGACCTGGCGGGCCGCGGCCCGGTCCATCTGCTCGCCCGCGTGCCAGCCGCCGGTGCCGGCGCCGTGCACAAGCAACTGCTCGTCGGCCGCCGGCCCGGCCACCGAACGGGCCGCGGCGACGAGCAGGCGTTCGGCCATCGGCGACCGGCAGATGTTGCCCATGCACACCTGCAGCACGGTGAAGGGTGGCACGGTCAGTACGACTCGATGCTCAGCGACGGCACCGGCTCGAGCGAGTCGCGGTGCCCCGCGTTCAGGTAGTCCCAGGTCGCCAACGCGATCATCGCGCCGTTGTCGGTGGACCATTTCAGCGGCGGCAGGCACAGGTCGACCCCGACCTCGTCGCAAAGTTGCGTGGCGGCGGTGCGAAGCTGCGGCGACGCGGCCACCCCGCCGACGATGACCAGCGACGACGACGCGTGCTCGGCCAGCGCCCGGCGGCACTTGGCGACCAGTACCTCCATGCAGGCCGCGACGAACGACGCCGCGACGTCCTCCTTGACGTAGTCGGGCGTGGCGGCGAGGTAGCGCATCACCGCCGACTTGAGACCGGAGAACGAGAAGTCGAGCCCCACGTCGAGCATCGGGCGGGGGAACGGGATCGACGGCCGGCCGGAGTACGCCATCTTGTCGACCACCGGTCCGCCCGGGTAGCCCAGGCCGAGCATGCGGGCGACCTTGTCGTACGCCTCGCCGACCGAGTCGTCGCGGGTGTTGCCGATGAGCGTGATCTCGCCCGGGCTTTCCATGCGGGCGAGCAGCGTGTGGCCGCCGGAGACGAGCAGGATGATCGCCGGGAAGTTGACCCGCTTCTCCTCCAGGTCGGCGCTGCGCAGGTGGCCGCGGAGATGGTTGACGCCGACGACCGGAACGCCCCAGCCCTGGCCGAGGCCGGCGGCGGTGCTCAGGCCGACCATGAGCGAGCCGATCAGGCCCGGGCCTCGAGTCACCCCGATCGCGGTGAGCTCCTTCGGGTCGATGCCGGAATCCTCGATCACCATCCGTACCGTCGGAAGGATCTTGTCGACGTGCGCCCGGCTGGCCGCCTCCGGGTACACCCCGCCATAGCGGTTGTGGATGGCCACCTGTGACGCGACCGCGGAGGCGACCACGTTGCCGGCTGCGTCGACCAGCGCGACCGCGGTGTCGTCGCAGGACGTCTCGATGCCGAGAACCAGACCGTTCATGAGAGCACCTGCTCAATCGCGTCTTGCGGGATGGCGCCGATCCGCTCGATGACCGGGGTCGGCCGGTTGCAGTTGACCAGGGTCGAGGGCACGACGGTCCGCGGGCCGCCGTCGAGGATGGCGTCGGGTCGGCCGTCGAGTGCCCGGAGGATCGACGGGACCGACTCGGCGGTGTCCTGCGCGTGGATGTTGGCGCTGGTGACGAGCAGCGGTCCGGTCAACCGGAGCAGCGCGAGCATCTGCTCATCTGCGGGGACCCGTACGGCGATCTCGGTACGCCCGTCGAGCCAGGCCGGTGCGGCACCGGCGCGGAGGCCGAGCGCGACCGTCAGCGGACCGGGGAAGAACGCGTCCATCAGCCGCTGCGCCGGCTCGCTGATCTCCACCCCGAGCAGCTTGATCTCGGCCACCGCGGACACCTGTACCGGCAGGTTGCGCGAACGGGGCCGCCGCTTCAGCGCGAAGAGCCGGTCGATCGCGTCGTCGCGTTCGGGGTGCACGGCCAGCCCGTACACGGTGTCGGTGGGCACGAGCGCGACGCCACCGGCGCGGAGCGCCTCGACGATCTCCCTCATGCTGTTCACGCTGCGCATGCCGCGAACTCCGGGGACGCCTCGGTGAGCGGGCTGGCCACGTCGACGGTCCGTAGCCCGGCTGCGAGCAGCGACGACACCTGCGGCGCGTCGATGCCGGTGTCCTTCACCGCGACACCGGGCAGCAGCGCGGCGACCTTCGCGCGGTGCACACCGGCGACGGAGATCGCCGTACGGTCGCCGACGAGCGAGAGCACGACCGGCTCGAACGGTCCGTGCCGCCGGACACCCTCGAACGACGCGTACACGCGGCCGCTGCCGGCGTCGCGCAGGCACAGGGCCGGGCCGTCGCCGGACTCGAGGGCCAGCAGGTCGAGCGAGCTGGCCACCATGATCGGCTTGCCGAGGCTGAACGCGAGCCCGTTGGCGTAGGCGACGCCGCTGCGCACCGAAGCGAGGTTGCCCGGGCCGACGTCGACGGCCACCGCGTCGACCGACGCGAAATCACGCGCGCCGAGGGTCGAGGCGACCAGGTCGGCCAGGCCGGGGAACGACGGATCGTCCCGGCGCAGCGTACGGGTGGCGACGATCGACCCGTCGACACCGACCGCGACGCCGTAGTTCACCGACGACGTCTCGAGAGCGAGGGTGATCAGGTTGGGGCCCGCGCCGCGGCCGCGGGGTCCGGGGGGCGACAAGACGGTCACGACAGGTCCTTCTGCAGTTCCGGAAAGATCGCCGTCCACCGCTCGACCGGTGAGCTGAACGTCAGCGTCCGCTCTTGCGCAGCACCCTGCTCCAACCGGATGGACAGGTGGGATGGGAATTCCGAAGAAACGGCGTCTCCCCACTCGATCAGCGAGATCGCCTGCTCGGCGTAGTCCTCCAGCGCAAGATCGCGGTACTCCTCGACGCCGCTCAACCGGTAGGTGTCGATGTGCAGGATCGTCGCCCGCTCGGTGGAGTAGAACTGCGCCAACGCGAATGTCGGGCTGGTGACGAGGTCGGTCGAGCCGAGCGCGGCGGCGACCGCCTTGACGAGCCTCGTTTTGCCGGCCGCGAGATCGCCGTTCAGCAGCACCGCGTCGCCCGGCCTGAGCCGCTGCGCGACGAGGGCGCCGATCCGGTCGGTCTGCTCAGGCGAGGCTGAGATCACACTGAACGAATCCATGACTACCCAGGGTCGAAACGAAAGTCCCATGGTACTTCAGTCGGCCGGAGCCTCGATCTCCGGCACGACCTCGCGGAGCTGGTCGAGCGTGATGCCGCCGATCCGGACCGCCCGGACGGTGTCGCCGATCAGCTCGACGATCGTGCTCGACGGCGCCTCGATCTCGACCGGCGAGCTCAGGTAGACGCTCACCGCGTAGCCGAACTGCTCGCGCGCCTCCTCGGCGGTGTGCGGCACCGGCTGGCCGACCTTGTTGGCCGAGGTCACCGCCATCGGCCCGGTCTTGCGCAGCACCTCGAGCGCGACCGGGTGCAGCGGCATGCGTACGGCCACCGTGCCGTCGACCGCCGAGGTCCCACTGCAGGCTGGGCGCGTGCTCCACGACGACGGTCAGCGCGCCCGGCCAGAACGCGTCGACCAGATCGCGGGCCGCCGGTGCCAGCCCGAGCACGAGCCCGTCGAGCGTGTGCCGCGAGCCGACCAGTACCGGCACGGAGGCGGTCCGCCCCTTGGCGTTGTTCAGCGCCGTCACCGACCACGACTTGAACGCGTCCGCCCCGATGCCGTAGACGGTGTCCGTCGGCATGACCACAAGGTCACCGCGGTCGACGGCCTCGATCGCCGCCGCCACTCCGCGCTCGCGCTCGTCGAGCACGCTGCAGTCGTAGAGCATCACGCGGCCCAGTCTGCCCCACGCGCCGATCAAGGAAGTACGCGCCGGGATTTGTCCGAATCCCGGGCGCGTACTTCCTTGATCGACTGCGCGAGGGGTCACCGCGGCCGGCGTCGGGCGACCGCGAACCTCGGGCGGCCGGCCAGGTCCAGCCGCTCGGCCACCTCGGCGAAGCCGCCGTGGGCCTCGAGCAACGCCGGTACCGCGGCGCCCTGGGTGTCGTCGTGTTCGATGCCGAGCCAGCCGCCCGGGCGCAGCAGGTCGTACGAGCGCGCGATCACCCCGGGGATCAACGACAGCCCGTCCGCGCCGCCGAACACGGCCTCGGCCGGATCATGATCGGCAACCTCGGGATCGACCGGCGTACCCTCGGGGACGTATGGCGGATTGCACAGCACAAGATCGACCTGACCGTCCAATGTGGACAGCGTCGAGCCGGCCGTGACGTCGCCGGCCACGACGGTCACCCGGGGCGCCAGCGCGGCCACGTTGCGACGCAGCCAGACCAGCGCCGACTCGGCGAGCTCCACCGCGTACACCTTGGCCTTGGGAAGCTCGACGGCGACGGACAGCGCGATCGCCCCCGAACCGCTACACAGGTCGACGGCCAGCGGCGCCGCGCCGGCGACCGCCAGTCCCCACTCCACCAGCAGCTCGGTCTCCGGCCGCGGGATGAACACGCCGGGTCCGACCGCCAGCTCCAGCGACCGGAACGGCGCGGTGCCGAGCAGGTGCTGCAGCGGTACGCGGGACGCCCGGTCCGCGACCAGCCCGGCGAAGCGCTCGCGTTGTTCGGGGTCGAATGGCGGCGCGATCGGCAGCCGGCTGCGGGGCACGCCGAGGACGTGCGCGGCGAGCAGCTCGGCGTCGACGCGCGGCCGACGGCACGCCGGCCGCGGACAAAACCGTCACAGCGGACAGTATCGACGCACGTGCGGATTCCCGTGCACCCGCAGGCATGTCGTCAAGGGACCGTGACACTCCATAATCATGAGAGCGCGGCGCAAATGAGTGAGGGAGGTCCCCCCGTGGCGGCCGAGGCCGATCTGGCGAACTCGCGCCGACTGCTCTTCGAAGACCGGCTGAGCGAGGCCATGGCCTGCATCGAGGAGCTGCTCGCCGGCGAGCTGTCGCCGCGGGACCGGGTCGCCGCGCTCATCCTCCGCCTGATCGCCCTGATCAACATGGGTCGAAGCGCCGAATTCAGCTCCGCCGCAGGACGCGGCGTGGGAGGCCGCGCGCATCGCACCCGATCCGGGTCAGTGCGGTGAGCTGCACGCCCTCGCCGCCATCGTCGCCGTCCGGAGCGGTTCGATCGACCGTACGGTGCGCGCACCTGGTCTGGGGCACGCACGCGCTGAACACGGTCGAGCTGACCGACGCGACGACCGTCTGGGCCTGGCACGACCTGGCGATGGCCTACTCGTACATCGGCTTCCACGGGCACGCGACCGCCGCGATGGAGCAGGCCCGGGAGGTCGCCGTCGAGGTCGGGTTGAAGACGGCGAGCACCGACCTGCGCCGCGCCGGCGATCCGGCTGCGGCTCGCCGCCGACCTCGACCACCGCGGCGACACCGACGGCTGCCTGCGGGTACTGCGGGACATCGTCAACGACCTCGAGCGCAAGTACCGCGACGGCGAGCTGGACAAGCTGCGGCCGGTGAGCCGCGGCGCGTACGCCTACGCGATGCTGCGGCTGGCCGCGCTCGGCGCCCGCCCGTCTGAGCTGGACATCTCCCCCCGGCCGCTGCTCGATCAGGCCGGCGACTCCCGCCGTTCGCGCGACTTGCCGCATCCTCGGCGCGGTCTGCCAGGCGATCGCCGAGCACCGGCCGATCGAGGCGGTGGCCCGGCTGGAGACCGGCGACGGTCGTCGACGACTCCCTCGGCCCGGCCGAGCGTGCACCGGCTGCGCGCGCTGGCCCATCAGGTGGCCGGGGACTACCGGCTCGCATACCAGGCCGACCGGCACGCGTTCCGCGTCGCGAGCGTGCAGATCGACCGGCTGCGCGACCTCTTCGTCGACGGCGTCGCCGCGCTGCTCGACCACGGAGAACCTGCGCCGGTCGGTCGACCAGTTCCGCGGCGAGGCGCAGACCGACCCGCTGACCGGGCTGCCCAACCGGCGCTACCTGGAGCGATACGTCGCCGATCTGGTCGGCAACGGCGAGCAGGCCGTGCTCGGCGTCTGCGACCTCGACGGCTTCAAGGCGGTCAACACCGTGCACGGGCACCTGTCCGGCGACCTGGTGCTGCAACGGATCGCCGGGGTGCTGAACCGGGTGATGCGCCGGGGCGACTTCGTCGCCCGGTACGGCGGCGACGAGTTCGTCGTGGTGTTGCCGACGACGTCGTCGGCGGAGGCCAGCGAGATCGCGCGCCGCATCGTGAGCGCGGTCGCCGCGGAGGACTGGCAGGCACTGGTGCCCGGTACCCCGGTCGGGGTGACGATCGGCTGGGCCAAGGTGTCCAGCGACGGCACCTTCACGAGCGTGGCCGACGCGTTCGCCGCGGCCGACCGGGCGATGCTGCGGGCCAAGGCGCGGCAGCGCGCCTCCTGAGCTACTTGGCGGACGTAACAGCTTCGATTTCGGCGCGCACCTTTGCGCGCTCCTGGTCGGCGCAGACGGCGGCCCAGGCGTTGGCCTGCGCGGTCGGCACCCGCTCGGCGCCCAGCACCGAGAGGCCGACCTTGTAGAGAAGGTCGGCGGCCGTGCTCACCACGGCGCGTGGGCCTGCGGAAAGGTCGACGCGAGTTGGCGAGGTCATGAGAAATCCCTCCGGTGAACGGAGATTCGGGTCACTTAACGTTTAGCTACGGTACCGGAGACCATCCTCCGGCCACGTGGTTTCGGGTATGTGACGTCGACGTTAGACGTACGTCACTGTCCGCTTGTGCGCGCCCGTCGTCAAGAACGGCTTCCTTGATCGCCGCGATCTTAGGCGCGCGACAGGTGATCCTCACCGGCCAGCCGGGCCTTACGGTCGGCCTCGACCAGGGCGTCGAGCACGTCGTCGAGGTCGCCGGCGAGCACGAGGTCGAGGTTGTACGCGGTGTAGCCGATGCGGTGGTCGGTGATCCGGTTCTGCGGGTAGTTGTAGGTGCGGATGCGCTCCGAGCGGTCGACGGTGCGCACCTGAGACGCGCGGGCGTCGACGCGGCCGCGCCGCCGCCTGCTCCTCGGCGAGCGCGGTCAGCTTCGAGCCGCAGCATCCGCATCGCGCGGTCCTTGTTCTGCAGCTGGCGACCGCTCGTTCTGGCAGGACACCACGATCCCGGTGGGCAGGTGCGTGATGCGAACCGCCGAGTCGGTGGTGTTGACGCTCTGCCCGCCCGGGCCGGACGAGCGGAACACGTCGATCGCGCAGGTCGTTCTCGTCGATCTCGACCTCGGTCTCCTCGACCTCGGCCGTGACCAGGACGCCGGCGGCGGAGGTGTGGATGCGGCCCTGCGACTCGGTGACCGGCACCCGCTGGACGCGGTGCACGCCGCCCTCCCACTTCAGCCGCGACCAGACGCCGTTGCCGCCCTCGGGGACGCCCTTGGTCTTGATCGCGACCGCGACGTCCTTGTAGCCGCCGAGGTCGGACTCCTGCGAGTCGAGCACCTCGGTGATCCAGCCGTGCCGCTCGGCGTACCGCAGGTACATGCGCAGCAGGTCGCCGGCGAACAGCGCCGACTCCTCGCCGCCCTCGCCCGCCTTGACCTCGAGGATCACGTCCTTGCCGTCGTTCGGGTCGCGCGGCGATGAGCAGCTCGGCCAGCCGCTCCTCGATGAGCGGGATCCGCGTCTCGAGCGTCGGCGGCCTCGGCGGCGAAGCCGGCGTCCTCGGCGGCCAGTTCGAGTGCGGCGGTCAGGTCGCTCGCGCGCCTGCTCCAGCTCGGCCGCCGTCTTGGCGATCGGGGTCAGCTCGGCGAAGCGACGCCCGATCCGGCGGGCCAGCGTCTGGTCGGCGTGGATCGTCGGGTCGGCGAGACGCTGCTCGAGCTCCGCGTACTCGGCCAGCAGCGTCGCCAGCCGGTGCCCAGTGTCCGCTGTACTCATGACCCACCTGGCTTCTCCGAAACGACGGCGCCCGCCCGTCCCCTGGCAAAGGGACGGCGCGGGCGCCGGAAGCTGTCGCTACTTGGCGGCGGCCTTCTTGGCCTGGACCTTGGCGTACTTCTGCTGGAACTTGGCCACCCGGCCGGCGGTGTCGAGCACGCGCTGCTTGCCGGTGTAGAACGGGTGGCACACGTTGCACGTCTCGACGTGGATCTGCCCGTTCTTGGCGGTGCTGCGGGTGGTGAACTGGTTACCGCAGGAGCAGGTGACCTCGGTCGTCCACGTACTGCGGGTGGATGTCTGGCTTCATTGCTTTCGGTCCTTTCAAATGTGGTCGCCGGGTCGCCATGAGTGGCGTGAACCGGAACCTGGCCGTCGGTCAAGTCTGCCACGTGCCTCGCACAGCACCTCAACCGGTCACCTCAACGCCGGGAACCGGCGCCGCATTCCCGCCTAGAGCAGGCCCAACTGCTGTACCGCGTCGCGCTCCTCGACCAGCTCGGCAACCGACGCGTCGATCCGCTCGCGGGAGAAGTCGTCGATGTCCAGGCCCTGGACGATCTCGAACCGGCCGCCCCGCGAGGTGACCGGGAACGAGGAGATGAGGCCCTCGGGCACACCGTACGAGCCGTCGGAGACGACCGCGGCCGAGGTCCAGTCGCCCTCGGGCGGTGCCGTTGACCCAGTCGTAGACGTGGTCGATGCGCCGCGTTGGCCGCCGAGGCCGCCGACGACGCGCCGCGGGCCTCGATGATCGCCGCGCCGCGCTTGGCGACGGTCGGGATGAAGGTGTCTCGCAGCCACGCCTCGTCGTTGACGACCTCGGCCGCGCCTTGCCGTCGACCTCGGCGTGGAACAGGTCCGGGTACTGCGTCGGCGAGTGGTTGCCCCAGATCGTCATGCGGCGTGATCGTCGGTCGACCGGCGACCTGCAGCTTGGCGGCGAGCTGGGAGATCGCCCGGTTGTGGTCGAGGCGGGTCATCGCGGTGAAGCGGTCGGCCGGGACGTCGGGCGCGTGCGACCGGGCGATCAGCGCGTTGGTGTTGGCCGGGTTGCCGACGACCAGGACCCGGATGTCGTCGGCGGCGCCGGCGTTGATCGCCTCGCCCTGCGGCTTGAAGATGCCGCCGTTGGCCTCGAGCAGGTCGCCGCGCTCCATGCCCTCGGTCGCGGGGCCGGGCGCCGACGAGCAGCGCGACGTTGGCGCCGTCGAACGCCGTACGCGGGTCGTCGGTGATGTCGATGCCGCGCAGCAGCGGGAACGCGCAGTCGTCGAGCTCCATCGCGGTGCCCTCGGCGGCCCGCACGGCCGGCGGGATCTCCAGCAGGCGCAGCTTGACCGGCGTGTCCGCGCCGAGCAGCTGACCCGAGGCGATGCGGAAGAGCAGCGCGTAGCCGATCTGGCCGGCCGCGCCGGTGACGGTGACATTCACCACAGGTTGGGACATGCCAAGAATCTCCTTGTCGCGAGGCTGTGACGCGATGCTATCGAGGGGGCAACTTCGGTGAAGTCGCCCCCTCGATGGCCGTTGTCTACTCGCCCGGCGTCGTCTGGGCGATCTGCATCAGGAACTCGACGTTGGTGCGCGTCTTCTTGAGCCGGTCGAGCAGCAGGTTGAGGGCCTCCTGCGAGTCCAGCGCGTGCAGCACCTTGCGGAGCTTGATGACGATCCCGAGTTCGTCGGGCGCGAGGAGGATCTCCTCCTTACGCGTGCCGGACGGGTCGATGTCGATCGCCGGGAACACCCGGCGGTCGGCGATCTTCCGGTCCAGCTTGAGCTCGGCGTTACCGGTGCCCTTGAACTCCTCGAAGATGACCGTGTCACCGGTCGAGCCGGTCTCCACCAGCGCCGTGGCGATGATGGTCAGCGACCCGCCGTTCTCGATGTTCCGCGCCGCGCCGAGGAACCGCTTCGGCGGGTAGAGCGCGGTCGAGTCGATGCCGCCGGACAGGATGCGCCCGGACGCCGGCGAGGCGTTGTTGTAGGCCCGGCCGAGGCGGGTGATCGAGTCGAGCAGCACGACGACGTCGTGGCCCAGTTCGACGAGCCGCTTGGCCCGCTCGATCGACAGCTCGGCCACCGTCGCGTGGTCGGTCGGCGGCCGGTCGAAGGTCGAGGCGATGACCTCGCCCTTCACCGAGCGCTGCATGTCGGTGACTTCCTCGGGCCGCTCGTCGACCAGCACCACCATGAGGTGGCACTCGGGGTTGTTGCGGGTGATCGCGTTGGCGATCGCCTGCAGCACCATCGTCTTGCCGGCCTTGGGCGGCGACACGATGAGCGCCCGCTGGCCCTTGCCGATCGGCATGACCAGGTCGATGACGCGCGTGGTGAGGATGTGCGGCTCGGTCTCCAGCCGCAGGCGGTCCTGCGGGTAGAGCGGGGTCAGCTTGTAGAACTCGGGGCGGCGCTTGGCCTCCTCCGGGTCCATCCCGTTGACCGTGTCCAGCCGGACCAGTGGGTTGTACTTGTCCCGGCGCTGCTCGCCGTCGCGCGGCTGACGCACGGCGCCGGTGACCGCGTCCCCGCGACGCAGCCCGTAGCGCTTGACCTGAGCCATCGCGACGTAGACGTCGTTGGAGCCGGACAGGTAGCCGGTGGTCCGCACGAACGCGTAGTTGTCGAGGACGTCGAGGATGCCGGCCACCGGCACCAGGACGTCGTCGTCGTTGACCTGCGGCTCGTTGCCGCCGCCACCGCTGCCACTGCCGTCACGCTCGCCGCGACCCCGCCGCCGGTCGCGGAACCGGCTGCGCCGACCCCGGCGGCCGCCTTCGCCGTCGTCGTCCCCGTCGTCATGCTGGCTGAAGTTGCCCCGCTGGTTGCGATCGCCGCCCCGGTCGCTGCGCTCGTTGCCGCCACGGTCGGTCCGGTCGGTCCGGTCGGTGCGGTCCGTCCGGTCGCCGCGGTCCCCCCGCTCGCCACGGTCAGTCCGGTCCCCACGGTCGGTGCGGTCGGTCCGGTCGTTCCGCCCACCCGTCGCTCGCCGCTCCCGGTCGGACCGATCGGTCCGGTCGACCCGCTCCGGGCGCTCGGCACGCTCCGTCCGGTCCCCGCGCTCGGTCCGCTCCACCCGCTCGGAACGGTCGTTGCGCGGCTCGGGCCGCTCGGTCGCGCTCGGTGCGCTCTGTGCCGGTCTGTCCGGTCTCTCCCGCCCCGGTGGTCACGGCCGCGCGAGCCACCGGTGGGCCGGCCGCCCGGGTGGCGCGGCGAGATGTCCGCTGGGTGGTCGGTGGCGCGGCAGCTACCTCCGTGGCTGCCTCCGTCGCCGAGGGCCAGTCCTCGGTCCGCGACGCCTTGGCCGGTCGGCTATCGCCGCCCGACTGCCGCTCCTGGATGGCGGTGACCAGTTCGCCTTTGCGCATCCGGGCTGTGCCCGAGATGCCCAGTGACGCCGCCATGCTCTGCAGCTCGGACAGCAACATGCCCGACAGGCCAGGGCCTGAGCGCCGCCGACGCGTTGCGCCCGCCTCCGCACCTTCGGCACTGGGAGCGCTGACCGATGAACGGTCGTTGGAGACATCCGACGTGACGTCGGTGGTGTCGCTCAATGGATTCCTTCCTCCGGTAGAGCCGGGACTACCCGGGGTCGAAACACGGTGGCCGGGTGGCCCGCGGTTACTCTCGCGACGCAAGCGTTGCGAGAGGTGCTGCAGCGCTCGCGGCTGGGCCGGTCGCCACCATCTGCGACCTAGCCAGCCGTGCGCGCGATCTGTGGAGTGCGGGTTGGCGGCCTGGCGTGCGCGGCTTTGAACAAGGGGTGCCACGGAATTCGGAGCACGCCGCCCCACATGAGATCGCCGCGCGTCGCGGCTGCTGTGAACTAGAGAGTAATCAACTCGCCCAGCTAGCGGCAACAGGGTCTCGCTCGGCGTGTCCCAGCGTACCCCATGTTGCCCCATCAACGAGTAGCGCACCCGTCGTGTCGACGTCAAGCGGCCAGACCCGCCAGCCCGCGACCGGCTCCGGCGTCCAGTCGCCGGCCGCCAGGACCAGCACGGACGGGCCCGCGCCGGAGACGACCGCCGCCACGCCCGCGTCGCGCAGCCGCCGGACCAGGGCCGCGGTCGCCGGCTGGCCCGCCGCCCGGTACGGCTGGTGCAGGCGATCCTCGGTCGCCGCGAACAGCAGTTCCGGGGCGGCGGTGAGCGCGTGGACGAGCAACGCGGACCGCGCCGCGTTGAAGGCCGCGTCCTCGTGCGGCACGGTGGCCGGCAACGCGGCGCGAGCGGTCTCGGTCAGGCCGCGCTCGTCCGGTACCCAGAGAAAGGGACGGACCTCGGTGGACGGCTCGACGCGGGCGGCCCGGGCGCCGGACTCGTCGATCCAGGCCAGGGTCAGGCCACCCAGCAGGCAGGGGGCGACGTTGTCCGGATGGCCTTCGATCTCGGCGGCCAGCCGGAGGGCGGCGGCGTCGTCCATCGCCTCGGCGCCCCCCTCGACCAGGGCCCGGGCCAGCAGGATGCCCGCGACGACGGCCGACGACGACGAGCCGAGCCCCCGAGCCTGAGGAATGCGGTTGCGGCAGGCCAATTCGATGCCGGGCGCGGCGAGCCCGAGGTTTTCAAACGTCGTTTTCATCGTTTGTACGATCAGATGCCGGTCATCTGTGGCCAACTCCCCCGCGCCCTCACCGGCGATCGTCACGCTGACCCTGGTGCCGGCGACGACCCGGGCGCGCACGTCGTCGTAGAGGGTGAGCGCGAGCCCGAGCGCGTCGTACCCGGGGCCGAGGTTGGCGCTGGTGGCCGGAACGCGAACCGCGACCGGGGTGCTCAGGAAGGCCATGCGCTCATCTCATCACGGGCCCGGGGTCTGGTCGGACGGGTCCTCCGCCGGCGCGGATGCCTTGGCGGGGCGGCCGGCCTGGCGCAGCGCGAGTCGCAGGGCGAACTCGATCTGGGCGTTGATACTGCGCAGGTCGTCGGCCGCCCAGCGGGCTACCGCGTCGTACACCGCGGGGTCGAGCCGCAGGAGAAGCTTCTTCCGCTCAGCCATGGGCTCAGTACAGGGTGCCGGCGTTCACGACCGGCTGGGCGTTGCGATCGCCGCACAGCACGACGAGCAGGTTGGACACCATCTGGGCCTTGCGCTCCTCGTCGAGCTCGACGACCTCCAGGTCGCGGAGCCGCTCGAGCGCGTTCTGCACCATGCCGACCGCGCCTTCGACGATCTTGAACCGGGCGGCCACGATCGCGCTGGCCTGCTGGCGGGCGAGCATGGCCTGGGCGATCTCCGGCGCGTACGCGAGGTGGGTGATCCGTGACTCGAGGACCTCGACGCCGGCCAGCGAGACCCGCTCGCCCAGTTCGGCGCCGAGCTCATCGGCGACCGCCGCGCCGTCGCGGAGGCTGGTACGGCCGGAGTCGTGCGCCTCGTACGGGTAGCTGGTCGCGAGGTGCCGCACGGCCGCCTCGGACTGCACGGCGACGTAGTCGACGTGGTTGTCGACTCCGAAGGCCGCCTTGAACGTGTCGACGACCCGCCACACGACGACCGCGGCGATCTCGACCGGGTTGCCGTCGGCGTCGGACACCTTGAGCCGGGCCGTCTCGAAGTTGCGCACCCGCAGCGACAGCCGGCGCTTCGTGCTGAACGGGACGGTCCAGTGGAAACCGGCCCGGGCGATCGTCCCGACGTACCGGCCGAAGAACTGCACGACCCGCGCCTCGTTCGGGTTGATGACGGTCAGCCCGGTGAAGATCAGCAGCAGCGCGACGACGATCACGACGGTGGCCGCGGTAGTGAATGCGGCGTCGTCCCGGGAGACGATCACCAGCTCGACGACGATCAACGCGAACGCGAGCACCAGCATGACGAAGCCGGGTACGCGGAAGGCACGTCTCTCCATGACATCTCCCCAGTATCAAAGTGATATCACCACGATACCGCGGTACCGCAAGCAAGACCACTCGCCCCCGGAGCAGTGCCCACCCGGGCCGCCGTGACCACCACTTCCCGGAAGTAGTGGCTACGCGGGCCCGCCGTGACCACTACTCCCCCGAAGTTGTGGCGTCCCGGACCCTTGAGGCCACTACTTCCCCGAAGTTGTGGCCACCCGGCACGCCTGAGGCCACTACTTCCCCGAAGTAGTGGTCTCCCGGGCCTGCTGAGGGCACTACTTCCCGGGGTGACTGTTCAGCTGGTCGGCGGGTCGGCTGCGATGAGCATGATCGCGAAGAGTTTCCGGTGGATGGCACCCGGTGGGTCTTCACGATCATGCACTCGGGGGTGGTGGTGGCCGGTCGTGGCGGGTGCGGGTGCTGCGGTGTGCCGGGTGGTGGGCCGCGGGTCACGGGTCGCGGGTCGCGGGTTGTTCGATGACGGTGGTCGATCTGGGCTCGGGGCCGTGCCGAAGTGCAGCAGGAATCGCAGCGCCGAGCACCCTGGTAACGATCCCCACGCAGTCGACCGACGCCACCCCGTGAACAGATACCCGAAGCAGTGGCCTCCCGTTCCACATCAGGCCACTACTTCCCCGAAGTAGTGGCGTCCCGGGCACGCCGAGGGCACTGGTTCCCCGGAGTTGCGTGGTCTCCCGGGCCCGCTGAGGGCACTCGTTCCCCGGAGTTGTGGCGAAACGGGCTTGGGGACGCGGACCTGGCAGCGGAGCGTAGCGGAGCGGTGTCTGGCGGGAGCAGCGGTCGTGCGCCCGGCGGACCCGAGTCAAAGAAAAGCCCGAGTCAAAGAAAGCCCGAGTCAA
This sequence comes from uncultured Actinomycetota bacterium, assembly GCA_963816625.1. Classification (GTDB taxonomy): domain Bacteria; phylum Actinomycetota; class Actinomycetes; order Mycobacteriales; family Micromonosporaceae; genus Dactylosporangium. The sequence continues at coordinate 266,876 of CAWFLC010000003.1, forward strand.
AGAAAAGAAGGTCAGGCGAGGTTGAGGTGGCGGGCCGCCGCCAGCACGTCCGCGGGAATCGTGGTCGGGGACGGGGCCGTCGAGATGGCCCACTCGGGGTCCTTGAGGCCGTGGCCGGTGACCGTGCAGACGACCGTCGCGCCCGGCTCGACGGCGCCGGTCGCTGACCGCCTGCAGCAGGCCGGCGACGCTCGCCGCGCTGCGCCAGCTCGACGAAGACGCCGACGTTGCGGGCCAGCAGCCGGTAGGCGGCGAGGATCTCCCGGTCGGTCACCGCGTGGATCAGGCCGCCGGACTGCGTCGCGGGCGTCGACGGCCTTGGTCCAGCGAGGCCGGGTTGCCGATGCGGATCGCGGTGGCGATCGTGCGACGGCTCGCGGACCACCTCGCCGTTGACGATCGGGGCGGCGCCGGCGGCCTGGAAGCCGAACATCCGCGGGCAGCTTGGTGGCGTTGCCGGCGCCGCGATCCTCGCGGTAGCCCATCCAGTACGCGGTGATGTTGCCGGCGTTGCCGACCGGCAGGCAGTGGATGTCGGGCGCGTCGCCGAGCGCCTCGACGATCTCGAACGCGGCGGTCTTCTGCCCCTCGAGCCGGTCGGGATTGACCGAGTTGACCAGCGCGACCGGGTAGTCGAGCGACAGCTTCGAGGCGAGCGCGAGGCAGTCGTCGAAGTTGCCGTTGACCTGCAGCAGCCGTGGCGCCGTGCACGAGCGCCTGCGCCAGCTTGCCGAGCGCGATCTTTCCCGTGCGGTACGAGGACAGCGCAGGTCGAGCCCGGCCCGGGCCGCGTACGCCGCCGCCGAGGCGGAGGTGTTGCCGGTCGACGCGCAGATGATCGCCTTCGCGCCCGGCCTCGACGGCCTTGGAGACCGCGACGGTCATGCCCGCGGTCCTTGAAGGAGCCGGTCGGGTTGGCCCCCTCGACCTTCAGGTAGACGTCGCAGCCGGTCCGCGCGGACAGCTCGGGCGCCGGCAGCAGCGGCGTGTTGCCCTCGTACAGCGTGACGACCGGGGTCGACGCGGTGACCGGCAAGCGGTCCCGGAACTGTTCGATCAGACCCCGCCACATGCCATTACTCCCCTTCGACCCGCAGCACGCTGGCGACGGCACGCACGATATCCAGCGTACGCAGCTCTGCGACGGTGGCCGCCAGCGCGGCGTCGGCGGCGGCGTGCGTGACGATCACCAGGACGGCCTGGGTGCCCCGGCCGGACTGGCTGACGGTCGCGATGCTCACGTCGTGCTTGGCGAAGACGCCGGCGACGGCGGCCAGGACGCCGGCGCGGTCGGCCACGTCGAGGGAGATGTGGTAGCGGGTGAACACGTCGCCGATCGGGCGGATCGGCAGGTCGGCGTAGGCGGACTCGGACGCGGACCGGGCCCCGGAGAGCCGGTTGCGCGCCACCGCGACAAGGTCACCGAGCACCGCGCTGGCGGTCGGCGCGCCACCCGCGCCCCGGCCGTAGAACATGAGCTGGCCGGCCGCCTCCGCCTCGACGAAGACGGCGTTGAAGGCGTCGCCGACGCCGGCGAGCGGGTGGGTCCGCGGGATCATCGCCGGGTGCACCCGCACGCTCGACCGCGCCGCTCGGAGCTGGACGGCGATGCAGAGCAGCTTGATGGTGCAGCCCATCGCCTTGGCGCTGGCCACGTCGGCCGCGGTCACCTCGGTGATGCCCTCGCGGTAGACGTCGGCGGCGGTCACCCGGGTGTGGAACGCGAGCGAGGCGAGGATCGCCGCCTTGGCGGCGGCGTCGAAGCCCTCCACGTCGGCGGTCGGGTCGGCCTCGGCGTAGCCGAGCGCGGTGGCCTCCTCGAGGGCCTCGGCGAAGCTCGCGCCGGTGGCGTCCATCGAGGAGAGGATGAAGTTGGTGGTGCCGTTGACGATGCCGGTGACCCGGGTGACGCGGTCGCCGTGCAGCGACTCGCGCAGCGGGCGCAGCAGCGGGATCGCGCCGGCGACCGACGCCTCGTAGTACAGGTCGGCGCCGGCCTCGGCGGCCGCCTCGTGCAGGGTCGCGCCGTCCTCGGCGAGCAGCGCCTTGTTGGCGGTCACCACGCTCTTGCCGCTGCGCAGCGCCTCGAGCAGCCAGGTCCGGGCCGGCTCGATGCCGCCGACCACCTCGACGACCACGTCGACGTCGTCGCGCTTGACCAGCGCGAGCGCGTCGGTGGTGAACAGCGGCCGGGTCGACCGGCAGGTCACCGCGGTCGCGGCCGGATCCGCCGGACGGCGATGCCGACCAGTTCGAGCGGGCGCGCCGATCCGGGCGGTCAGGTCGCCCGACTGCTCGTGCAGCAGCCGGACGACCTCGCTGCCGACGGTGCCGCAGCCCAGCAGCGCGACCCTCACGCCCGCTGTGCTTTCCACAACAGCGGCAGTTCGCGCTCCGCTCCGCTCCGCGACTCACGCCCGCCACCTGCTCACCCCACGTCCAGACTCAGCAGATCGTCTTCGGTCTCGCGGCGCACGATCACCCGGGCCGTCACCGTCGGCCACCGCCACCACCGGCGGCCGTGGCACGTGGTTGTAGTTGCTCGCCATGCTGCGGCAGTAGGCGCCGGTGCCGGGCACCGCGAGAAGATCTCCGGCCCGAACGTCGGCCGGCAGGAACTCATCCTTCACGACGATATCCCCGGCCTCGCAATGCTTTCCCACCACGCGGGCCAGGATCGGCGGTTCGGCGGAGGCGCGGCTGGCGAGCGTGGCGGAGTACGCGGCGTCGTACAGCGCGGTGCGGATGTTGTCGCTCATGCCGCCGTCGACGCGACACGTACGTGCGGATGCCGTCGACGTCCTTGACCGTGCCCACCTCGTACAGGGTGAACATGGCCGGACCGACGATGGCCCGGCCCGGCTCGATCGGACAGCCGCGGGACGCTCAGGCTGCAGCGCGGCGCACTCCTGCTTGACGATCTTCATCAGCTCGTCGGCCAGGTCGTCCGGCTCCGACGGAGTGTCCTGCGTGGTGTAGGCGATGCCGAACCCGCCGCCGAGGTCCAGCTCGGGCAGCTCGAGTCCGTGCCGTCGCTGGATGTCGGCGCTGCAGCCCCAGGATCCGCCGGGCCGACACCTCGAAACCGGACGTGTCGAAGATCTGCGAGCCGATGTGCGAGTGCAGGCCGCGCAGCTCCAGGACGTCGTCGGCGAGGATCCGCGTCGACCGCCTCGGCCGCCGCCCCGCCGGCCAGCGAGAAGCCGAACTTCTGGTCCTCGTGCGCGGTGGCGATGTACTCGTGGGTGTGCGCCTCGACGCCGACGGTGACCCGGACCATCACCTCGGGCGCCGTTGCGTCTCGCGGGCGATCGCGGTCAGCCGCTCGATCTCGTCGAACGAGTCGACGACGATCCGCCCGACGCCGGCCTCGACGGCCCGGCGCAGCTCGGGCGTCGGACTTGTTGTTGCCGTGCAGGCCGATCCGCTCCGGCGGCATGCCGGCGCGCAGCGCCACGGCCAGCTCGCCGCCGGTGCAGACGTCGAGGCACAGCCCCTCCTCGGCGATGATGCGGACGACCGCCTTGCAGAGGAACGCCTTGCCCGCGTAGAAGACGTCCGCGCCGGCGAACGCGTCGCTGGAAGTCGCCGGCACCGGGCGCGGAAGTCGGCCTCGTCGAGGACGTACGCCGGGGTGCCGTACTCCTCGGCGAGTGCGCGCACGTCGACGCCGCCGACGGTGCAACGCACCGTCGTCCTCGCGCGAGACCGTCTGCGGCCAGAGCTGCGGCACGAGCGCGTTGACGTCGTGCGGGCGTGCGCAGCCAGGACGGGCCCGCTCGAACCGAGGTCGGCGTGCAGGGCGCCGGCCTCATGAGCACGCATTGGCCTACATCCGTTCCGGTGCGCTGACGCCGAGCAGTTCAAGGCCGTTGGCGATCACGACGCGTGTCGCGTCGTTCAGCCACAACCGCGCCCGGTTGAGTTCGTCGACCGGCTCGTCGCCCATGTGGCAGCACCCGGCACTTGTCGTAGAACCGGTGGTACGCCGACGCGAGCTCCTCCAGATAGCGCGCGACGCGGTGCGGTTCGCGCAGCTCCGCCGCGGTGGCGACGATCGCCGGAAAGTCCCCGAGCGCCTTCAGCAGATCGAGTTCCTTTTCGTGTACGAGCTGAGCCGCGGGTCGAAGTCGTCGCCCCGCGTGAGCCCTATTTCGGCGGCGCATACGGTGCGACGCGACGCGGTGCGGGCGTGCGACGTACTGGACGTAGAACACCGGGTTGTCGTTCTTCCGCCGGGTGATCACGTCGAGGTCGAGGGTCAGCGGCGAGTCGGTCGACGACCGGGCGAGCGAGTAGCGCGCGGCGTCCACGCCGACCGCGTCGATCAGCTCGTCGAGCGTGATCAACGTGCCCGCGCGCTTGCTCAGCCGCACCGGCTCGCCGCCCGTAGCAGGCTGACCAGTTGGCCGATCAGCACCTCGAGGGTCTCGTCCGGGTTGTCGCCGGCGCAGGCCGCGATCGCCCGCAGCCGGCCGATGTAGCCGTGGTGGTCCGCGCCGAGCATGTAGATACACAAGTCGAAGCCGCGTTCGCGCTTGTTGATGTAGTACGCGGCGTCGGCGGCGAAGTAGGTCTTCTCGCCGTTGCTGCGGACCAGCACCCGGTCCTTGTCGTCGCCCGCGTCCGTGGTGCGCAGCCAGGTCGCGCCGTCCTGCTCGTACAGGTGGCCCTGCGCGCGCAGGGTGTCCAGGGCGTGCTCGACCGCGCCACTCTCGTACAGGCTGCGCTCGGAGAACCAGACGTCGAAGTCCACACCGAAGCGCTCGAGGCTCTCGCGCATCTCGTTGAGCATGGCTTTGTAGCCGCGCTCTTTGAACGCCTGATGCTGTTCCTCCTCGGGCAACTCGAGGATGGGCCCCTTGATCTGGTTCGCGATGTCCTGGACGTACTCGCCGGGGTAGCCGTCCGGCGGGGTCGGCCGGCCGTGGGCCGCCGCCTGCACGGACTCACCGAAACGCTCGATCTGGACGCCGGCGTCGTTCGTGTAGTGCTCCCGGGTGACATCGGCGCCGGCCGCGGTGAGGATCCGGCCGAGCGAGTCACCGACCGCCGCCCAGCGCGTGTGCCCGAGGTGGATCGGGCCGGTCGGGTTGGCCGACACGAACTCGAGGTTGATCTTCTGCTTCGCGAGGACGTCGCTCCGCCCGTACCGCGCGGCCGGCCTGAACCACGACGCGGGCGAGGGCCCCCGCGGCGGCCGCGGAGAGGCGGATGTTGAGGAAGCCCGGTCCGGCGATCTCGACCGAGGCAATGCTGGGAATTTTCTGCAAATGTTCGGCGATCGCGGCGGCCAGTTCGCGGGGCGAAACGCCCGCCTTCTTGCCGATCTGGAGGGCGATGTTCGACGCATAGTCGCCGTGCTCGGGGTTACGGGGGCGCTCCACGCTGGTCACGGCCGGTAGAATCGACGGGTCGACGTCACGCTCAGTAAGGGCGGCGCGGGCAGCCTCGAGCACAGCTACGGCGAGTTCGGCGGGAGTCACCGGCAAATGCTAGCGGGGGTAGACTGCCATACTTGGCGGCGGCCCGTTGTGCTGGTCACAATGCGGGACGCCCCAGCAATCCCCGCGACCGTTGACTGACGAGGCCTGATGACCGAGCGCACCGCCAAGCCGAGCGAGGCGACGAAATGAGCATGTTCACCCAGCACGGGGGCGGCAACCGCAAGCCTTCCACGAAGCCGGTTGCCGGGGCGAAGCCCAAGCAGGGCGGTGACGAGGAGCAGCCCGAGGAACTCGACACCACGCCCGACCTGGATACGACGCCGGACCTGGACACCGCTCCGGAGTCTTCCCCGTCCACATCGTCGTCCACATCGTCGTCGCGGACCTCGCCCGCCCGGGCCAAGGCCAAGAAGGCCGCGGCGGCTTCGGCGGCTTCGGCTTCGGCTTCGGGCAAGCCACGCAGCAAGGCTGCGCCGCGCAAGTCGGCCCCGACGCGAGCCGGAACCGGTTCGCGGCCCGCGGGCGCCAGCAAGGCGACCGGCCGGCGCGTCGCGCCCGTGAAGGTCCAGCAGGAACGCAACTGGGGCCCGATCGCGCTGTTCGCCGCCGTCGCGGTGGTCGCCGTCGGCATCATCGGCTTCGCCGGCTACCAGGTGTACCAGAACGGCCTCACCTGGCAGGAGCGCGCCGACAAGATCAACGGCATCGTCAACTTCCACAAGACCGACCCGCAGTCGCTGACCTACCAGCAGCACCAGTACGGGCCGATCAAGTACAAGTACAACCCGCCGGTCGGTGGCACGCACAACCCCAACTGGCAGCGCTGCCTCGGCGACGTCTACCCCGCGCCGATCGCCAGCGAGCACGCCGTGCACAGCGAGGAGCACGGCGCCGTCTGGATCACGTACAACCCGAGCCTGCCCAAGGACCAGGTCGAGGAGTTGGCGAAGAAGGTCCGCGGCAACGACTACATGCTGATGAGCCCGTTCCCGAACCTCGACGCGCCGATCTCCCTGCAGACCTGGGGCTACCAGCTCAAGGTGCAGAACGCCAGCGACTCGCGCATCGACGAGTTCATCAAGACCCTGAAGCAGAAGGCGGCCTTCGAGCAGGGCGCCACCTGCTCCAGCGGCAACATGATCACCGAGACCGGCACGACGCCGCACGACCTCGGCAAGGACGACCCGAACTCCCAGACCAACATGGGCAACGACGGTGGCGCCAACAGCGGCCAGAACACCGGCACCGGCACCGACCCGGGCACTGGCACGGGCGGCTGACCCTCGGTGCAGCCAGACGCGCGTTCACCGCGGCGGGCATACCTGATCCTGGGTGCGTTCGCCGCGGTGCTCATCCTCGGGGCCGGCTTCGCCATCGGCTATCTCACCCCTATGTTCACCCGCCCCGGCGACACCTCAGCCGACGCCGGGTTCGCCCGCGACATGTCCATCCACCACGCCCAGGCCGTCGAGATGGGCATGTTCGCGTACCGGAAGGCCACCGACCCCGAGCTGCAGACGATGGGCTACGACATCGCCACGACCCAGCAGTACCAGATCGGGCTGATGCAAGGCTGGCTCGACGAGTGGCACCTCTCGTACACGTCGTCGACCGGGGCGATGAGCTGGATGCCCGACGGCAAACAGTCCCTCCTGCCGGACGGCCGGATGCCGGGCATGGCCAGTACGGACGAGCTCAACAAGCTCAAGGCCGCCACCGGCAAGGACTTCGACATCCTCTTCTGCCAGCTCATGCTGCGCCACCACCTGGGCGGCGTACACATGGCCGACGAGGCCATCAACCTGGTCAAGGACCAGCGAGTCAAAACCCTCGCCGAGCAGATCAAACAAGCGCAACAGCAGGAGATCACCACGCTGTCGTCGAAGCTGAGAGACTTCGGCGCGCAGCCGCTGTCGTAGGCGCGGCTCTTTGCGGTGCCCCGACCGTTGTCCGTGTGTGCTCGGGGTGGTGAACCGAAGTGCGTGCGTCTCGGGCGCTCTGCTACGCTTTTCGAGGCCCGCAAGGCCCCCGTAGCTCAGGGGATAGAGCACCGCCCTCCGGAGGCGGGAGCGGGCGTTCGAATCGCCCCGGGGGCACAACGTTTGACCAGGTAGCTTGCAAGCCTCTGACCAGCGGAACCTGCCTTCGGCGCCACCATGTGGACCGGTCATTACGTCTCGTCGAACGGATTGACCACCGCGACGCCGGCGGCCTCGAACGGTGCCGTGTCTCGGGTGGCGACGGTGAATCCCGTCACGCTGGCAATGCTTGCGATCAGTGCGTCGAAGTCACCGATTGCCTGGCCCTGGCCGCGCGCCCGGGCCCGCAGGGTGGCGTATGCAGTGGTCGCCGACTCGTCGAACGCCAGGGTCCTTCCCCGGAACAGCGGCAGAAACTCGCCTTCGAACCGGTCATGCAATGTCTGCCGGCGCGCGCCCTCGGGCAGGCACGCGATGCCGTAGCGCACCTCGGCGAGGCTGATCGCTGTCAGATACAAGGTCTCGACTGCCTGGGCGTCCAGCCAAGCCACAACATCCGCGCTCGGCTTGGGCCGCAACGGCTCGGAGATGACGTTCGTATCGAGGATGATCACGCAAGATCCAAGGGCTCGCGGCTAGTTTTTTCGCGGGGCGCCGCCAAGTCCACGCCGCCAGCATCCTGGCCGATGGACGCCAGGAGGGAGCCGAGCCGGACCCGGTCCGGGGGCGCGACCGCGGCGTCGAGAATCGAGCGCACCTCGGCCTCGGTACTGCGGTTGTGTGCAGCCGCGCGGGCCTTGAGGGCGCGGTGGGTCTCCTCGGACAAGTTGCGAACGGTGATCGCGGCCACGACAGCCTCCCCCTCATGCGATCGTGATAGCACCCTATAGAAATGATAGCACCATCGCCGCACTGCCTCACTGCCGGACGGCGGCGCATCTAGGGTCTACTACCGGCCGAGGCGTCTGCCCTCGCCACCTCATTGCTGCGCAGAGCATCCCCAGTGCGCCCTCAAAAGCGCAGGAAATGGCCACTTCGAAGAGCCGGACATGCAGGTCAGCTAACCTCAGGGAAGTCGATGGACACGCCCTCCGGAGGCGGGAGCGGGCGTTCGAATCGCCCCGGAGGCACAACGATCATCTCGTGTCTGACCTGCATGACGAAGCCTCTGACCTGCGGTGACGCGGTTGGGGGCTTCACTCGTTGCCGAAGTCGGGTGGTGTGACCGCAACACGCTCACAAGGCTCGTCCCGCATCAACTCCCGCGCCAGCTCACGACTACCTCGATAGAGTGCTGACCTGACTCCCGGCCGGTTAGAAGTCGAGAAGCGCAGCAGTGTCGATCTTCGTGGGCAAAGCCATGAGCCAATGTCAGGGCAGCTCCAGGAACTCCCGGAGCGCTACTTCGATCAGGCTCATCGTGGCGTGCGAGACGTAGCCGTGGTTGTCGCGTAGAGCGGTGCGGTCGAGGATCTGCACGACGCTGTGGATCCTGACGAACGCGCCAGCGAGGGGATCGGCCTCGGTGAGGGGGACGGCGAGCTGATTGGGGTGTGGCACGTCACGGGCGACGGTGAGCGCCCAGATCGCTAGCTCGTCCACGCTGTTGTACTCGTCGTTGCTGATCACCAGCACGCGGTATTGGCTGCCTCCGCGTAGCAGGGTCCAGATCTGCCCGCGTCTCACCATTGCGCGTCGTGCAGGGCGATGTCATTGCTGCTCTCGATGAGGATCTGGTCGTGGGTGGCCTGCTCCGCGGTCCTCCCGCGCACGTACTCGCCGTAGGCACGGGCGGCGGCGCGTTGACGGGCGCGGCGGGCTTCTGGGAGTACGCGGCGGACAGCTTCGGTCACGGCGGCGGAGGCGTTGCCGTGACTTTGGAGGTACGAGGCGACGTCGTCGGGCACACTGATGCTGAGCTTGACGGTCATACTTTTATCCTACCAAGCAGCCGAAACGCCCGTCATCACGGCATGCGGGGATCTGACATGGGATATCCCGACCGGCTGCGGGGACCCGTGGTCGAGGAGACGGCCGTGGATGATGCCGGAGCCTGCGAGTTCGGTGGTGATGGCGGCATCGGCGTCGCGGGTGCGGCGTAAGGCGATCCCGGGGACGGGGAAGGCGGTCAGGAGCAGCGAAGCCATCTGCCCGCCGATGATGCGCACGTTCTGGTCAGCGGTGACCGCGCTGATCTCGGCGAGCGATCGCAGTGACAGTTCGTCCGCGTACGCGGTGGCGACGAGTTCGACGCGACGCCTTATGCCCACAGGGGTTCCCCTAGTGCTCGCGTTCGGAGCTGATCGACAGCTGGGCCAACGTCTCCGCCGGGCGACCGGCGTAGATCCCACGCGGCGATCAGCGGGTCGGCGTACCGTCGTGGGGTTCTGTCCCTTGTGGACGGCCATTCGCGGGACATGGTGAAAATGGTCGGATCCAGAGGTGTGCGCAGCTCGACCGTCGCATCCGCGGACCGCACGGTCGCGAAGCCATGCTCCTCCAGGGGAGGCTGGCTGGTGACGTAGGCGACGACACGGCTCGGGCGTCGCCACGGGGCATAGAAGTCAGCGGCGAAGTCCCCGGACACGGCTGGTTCGTCCCCGCCTCGCTCGTGCACGACATGTTCAACGCGTCCAAGCTGGGCCGCGACGTCTTCGGTCGCCGCCCAGTACGTGGTCAACCCTCGCGGCCCCGGATAGTCCAACATGAACCGATCCCAGCACCCGGCCCGGTCGACGACCCGCCAGCCGACCGGTGTGCGCTCCACCAACTCGTCGGGCAGGGGAAGTTGCTTGCCGACCGCAACGTGCGACACCCCGAGCCGGCGCGCGATCTCCGACTGCGACAAGGGCTCAACGGGCCGAAGAGCGAACAGCCGAAGCATCGCCGATCGGACCCAACTCGTGCGCCCCGAATGCGTGGGCACCACAGGCAGATCCCCGCCCGCTCGATGCAACTCGCCCTGGAAATAGACGACCCCGTCGTCCACCGCCGCATAAGCGACGCGGTGGTCCAGCTCGGCGGCCCGATTCAAGGCACGGCCTGCGCGCGCGACCACGAAGAACAGTCCGTCAACGTGTGACCGGAGCGCTGCCACGGCGCGATCGATCTCCTGCGGACTCGGCGAATGACGCAACAACAACACCTGGCGGCGCGACCATCGGCCGTCGCCGGCACTGATCTCGACCTCCGCACCACTCGTGACCCGCCGATCCAACCCGACGTCCAGTAGCAACTCAACGCCGTCGTCACTCTCCATCAGGTAATTGTAACCTACCTAGAAATTCTCTAGGTAGGTTACAGGCGTCAACTGCCCGGCATTGCGACTAACCCGAGCCTGTCGTGCCTGCCAGTTCCGTTAGCCGGCGTTCGAGGAAGCGCCGTTCGGCGCCGTCGTCGGTGAGTTGTCTGGCGCGTCGATAGGCGTCACGCGCCTCGTCGGCGCGTCCGAGGCGTCGCAAGAGTTCGGCCCTGGTCGAGTGCAGGTAGCGGAAGTCGTCGAGACCCAGTTGGTCGACGATGTGCAGGCCGGCCTCGGGGCCTTCGGTCTCGGCGACGGCGATGGCGCGGTTGAGCTCCACGACGGGCGAGCCGGTCAGGCGGCCGAGTTCGCCGTACAACGCCGCGATCTGCGCCCAGTCGCACGGCACCTCGGCGTGCAACGACGCGATGGCGGCCTGCAGGACATAGGGCCCGCGGCCGCCCAGGGCAAGCGCCCGGTCGAGTTCGGCGCGTCCACCGGCGATCTGCTCGGTGTTCCACCGTGACCGGTCCTGATCGCCGAGTAGCACGAGCTCCCCGTCACTGAACCGCGCCTCGCAACGGGAGTCGTGCAAGACCATCATCGCCAGCAGCCCGTGAACCTCCGGGTCGTCCGGAAGCAACTCGGCGAGCGCACGTCCCAACCAGATTGCCTCCGCCGCCAGCTCATCGCGGCCGCCGTAGCCTTCGTTGAAGATCAGGTAGACGACGGCAAGAACGGCGTCGAGACGCTCGCGGAGCAGGTGAACCGGTGGCACTCGAAACGGGATCGCCGCAGCTTTGATCTTGCGTTTGGCTCGCACCAGCCGCTGCGCCATCGTGCGCTCCGGTACCAGGAAGGCACGGGCGATCTCGTCGGTGGTGAGCCCGCCCAGGGTGCGCAGGGTGAGTGCAACCTGCGCCTCGACCGCGAGCGCCGGGTGACAGCAGGTGAAGATGAGCTGCAGGCGCTCGTCCGGAAACGTGGTGGTGTTCATCGGCACCTCCGCACGATCGCCGGCGACGAGCAGGCCGTACTTGGCCGCGAAGGCCCGGTCGCGGCGGATGCGGTCCGTCGCGTGGTTGCGAGCCGTCGTCATCAGCCAGGCGCGCGGGTTGCTGGGGACACCGTCGCGTGGCCATCGGTCGGCGGCGATGGCGAACGCCTCCTGCGCGGCTTCCTCGGCGAGGTCGAAGTCGCCGAGGAAGCCGATCAGGGTGGCCAGGACGCGGCCCCATTCCTTGCGGAAGACCTGATCGAGCGTCGCTACCAAGACACCTCCGAGGGGCGGATCTCGACGACGCCCGGCGTCTGGTTGATCCCTTGGTAGTCGGCGTAGACCTGCTTCTGCTCTTCCTCGGAGAGCGCGGCCTGTCGTTCAAGCGCGGGGCCTTGATAGATCAGCATGACGTACTTCATCGCTTGCTCCTCGTCACGACCGGATAGTCATGCGATAAGACGAACGACGAGCCAGGAAATCGACAGCTCGACACCGGAAATCTTGACCTCCCCGTACGTGGGCCTACGACCCCGATGGTGGTCCAGAGTGCAGGTCGGCGGTCAGCAGTGCCGGCGGCCCGGGCGTGCCCTCGGCCTTGCGGCGCATGATCGGCGGAGTCCAGTTCTTGAGCTTGAGCGACTGCTTCTCGACCAGATGCCAGGACAGCAGTGCCGCGCCGAACGTCGCCACCATTGACAGACTCAGGTAGGCCGCCAGGCCGAGCTTCGGCACGCCAAGCACGGCGAGCACCTGCTGGACCAGGAACGCATAGATGTAGACGCCGTACGAGTAGTCGTTGCGCCGCCCGATGCGCCGAAATACGTTCGGTAGCCGGATCCCCGCCCACAGCAATAGGTAGACGTACGCGACGAGCGCCAGCCCGAGGACCGGGAGGCCGAAGTAGATCGCCGCGACGACGGCGGCCAGGCTGATCCAGCCCATGATGTCGTTGATCGGCACGTGCTCGCGGAACAGTTCGGCGGTGGCCCCGAGCAGGAACGCCGTGGTGTAGATGACCAGGTACAGCGTCAGGTAGACGCCGCCGACCGGCACCGTCAACGTGTGTGCGGCCGGGGTCAGCGGGCCCGGGGTCGTCGGCCCGAAGACGAAGTCGTAGCCGATCACGACCAGCCCGGCCAGCGCCAGCATCGGCACGACGAACCGGGCCCGGCGCAGGAGCCCGACCAGCGCCAGGAGGGAAATCAGGACATAGCACGCCAGCTCGTACTTCAACGTCCACAGCGATCCGTTGAGGTCGGCGACCTTCGCTCCCTCGAGCGTGTCGCCGATGACCACCTGCTGCACGTTGGTGGTCCAGTTGTTGACGAAGTAGCCGATCGGCCCGTTGGTCGTACCGAGGTATCCGCCAAGGCCACCGTGCAATCGGAGCCAGAGCAGTGGCCCGACGATGGCCAGGGTGACGATCAGGCACACCCAGTACCCGGGAAAGATCCGCAAGATGCGGTGCCACCAGTAGCGGGGGAACGACGTGCGCCGGCCACTGCGGGTGATCAGGAAGCCGGACAGGGCGAAGAACCCGGCGACGCTCAGGCCGCCGAGGTCGACCGGAAAGTCGAGCGGATTGGCGCGGACGCCGTAGCCGAGGATCCGCGCGTGATGCACGATCACCGCGACGGCGAACACCAGGCGCATGAAGTTGAACGCGTTGTCGCGGCCCGTGAACGACGTCGCGAGCGTGCGACGCTCGGTCTTCTCCTTGGGCTCGGCCGGCATGCCGGGACGGTAACAGACCGCGATCGTGCGTGGGTGGCGACATTGTTCGCGCTGCTAGCGCGCGACCCGACCGAGACCACTACTTCCCCGAAGGAATGGCCACCCGGCCCGGCCGAGGCCACTACTTCCCCGAAGTAGCGGCCACCTGACCCGGCTGAGGCCACTACTTCCCCGGACCAGTGGCCACCCCACGGTTGGACTTGGCACCGCGGGCCGACGCCGGCCGCTCATCGCCGATCTAGGACACCAACGGCTGCCCCAGCGACCGTTCGTGTCCAAGGTTCACAGCCCCGACCCCCTCACGGTGGCGCCGAAGACCCGTCGAGCGCTCGTCCCAGGCCGAACGGTCCGCCACCTCAGGCCACTACTTCCCCGAAGTAGTGGCCACCCGACCCCTCTGAGGCCACTACTTCCCGGAAGTAGTGGCCATCCGACCGGCTGAGGGCACTACTTGCCCGGAGTTGTGGCCACCCCGCGGCTGGGCTTGGCAACGCGGGCCTGGCAGCGTAGCGAAGCGAAGCGGTGTCTGGCGGGAGCGACGGTCGCGCCCTCGACGGACCCGAGTCATCGGCAAAGGAAAGGGCAAGATTGGGTCATGCACAGAGCGATCGCGGTGTTCGACATCGACGGTACGGTCGCGGACGCGCGACACCGGCTGCATCTGATCGCCGGGCCGGCCGACCACGAGCACTGGGTGCGGTTCTTCGACGCCGCGGTCGACGATCCGCCGCTGGCCGAGGGCGTGGCGCGGGCGAAGGAGTTGGCGGCCACGCACGACATCGTGTGGCTGACCGGCCGGCCGGAGCGGATCCGGGGGCTGACGGAGACGTGGCTGGAGCGGCACGGCCTGCCGGACGGGCGGCTCCTGATGCTGCCCAACGGCGAGCAGAAGCTGGCGCGGATGTTCAAGCTCGACACCATCCGGCGCCTGGCGGCGGAGCACGAGATCGCGGTCGTCGTCGACGACGATCCGCGGGTGGTCGCGCTCCTCGAACGGGAGGACATCCCCGTGGTGCAGGCCGACTGGTCCTCGGCGCATTAGTTCACGGCAAGGTACCTAAGGACACTGCGAGCGGGCGCTACCGGCCCTCGACGATCACGGCCTCCTCGGCGTGCGGGATGAGCCGCAGGACGAACTGGTAGCCGAACAGCGTCGGGCGCAGCCGGACGAAGCGCGCGGTCGACCTTGCGCATCGCTGCGCAGCCGCCGGCCGTCGACCTCGGAGATGGTGCCGAGCGGCAGGCCGGTGGCCCGCTCCTCGAGGACGTCGAAGCCGGTGTCGCGGACCATCCGGCGCAGCGTGCGACCGGGTGAAGAAGCGCAGGTGGGTGTCGTCGAGGATGCCGCGCCGGTCGTAGCCGAACAGGCCGAACATGACCCGCAGCCGCGGGTACCAGTGGCCGAAGTTCGGCACCGACAGCAGCACCTGGCCGCCCGGGCGCAGCAGCCCGGCGCATCTCCTGCAGCGCCTCGCCCGGCCGCGGCAGGTGCTCGATGATGTCGCCGGCGATGACCACGTCGTAGCCGTCGCCGACCTCGGCCGGGAGCCGCTGGTCGAGGTCGGCCTCGAAGAACTCGTCGGTGCGGTCGCGGACGCCGGGGATCTCGAGGTAGTCGACGCCGACGACGTGGTGCCCGCGCGCGCGGATCCGCTCGGCGAGCAGGCCGCCGGAGCAGCCGAGGTCGAGCACCCGCGACGGCGGCAGGCTCGTCCAGCATCTCCAGCATGATCGCGTGCGAGGTGCCGTCGCCGTCCTTGAACGCGTACTCGTCGGGCTTGGGCACCCAGCGCGGCGGTGCCGAAGCCCTTGGCCGCGAGCCGGTACTCGACGACGTCCTTGACCACGTCCTTGGCGTACTTCATGCCGTTGACGTAGCAGATCTCGTCGCCGTAGTAGGTCGGGATCGGGATCTCCACGATCCGCTTCCCGGCGTGCACGAGCTGGATGATGATCTGGGTGTCGAAGTCGAAGTCGTCGGTGTTGTGCTCGAACGGCAGCTCGCGCAGCGCGGCGACGCTGTAGGCGCGGTAGCCGGAGTGGAACTCGGTCAGCTTGGTGCCGAGCATCCCGTTCTCGAACCGGGTCAGGATCCGGTTGCCGACCCACTTGTAGAGCGGCATGCCGCCCTTGCGGGCCGCGCCCTTGTCCATCATGCGCGAGCCGAAGACGGCGTCGCACTCGCCGCGCTCGAGCGGCGCCACCATCTCCGGCAGCATCTCGGGCGCGTACTGGCCGTCGCCGTGCAGCAGCACGACGATGTCGAGGCCGTGCTCGATCGCCAGCGGTAGCCGGCCTTCTGGTTGCCGCCGTAGCCGAGGTTCTTGGTGTGCCGGATGACCAGCGGTCTTCGGGGTGTCCTCGCGCTGGGCCCAGAGCTGGCCGTGGACGAACGTGTCGTCGTGGCTCGCGTCGTCGAGGACGATCACCTCGGCGATGCGGGCCCGGAAGTCGACCGGGATCCGGTCGAGCGTCGTCCGCCAGCGTCGTCGCGGCGTTGTAGGCGACGACAAGGATGCCGATCCGAGGGCGCTCCGGGGCGAACCCGGAATCGGAGTCGGAGTCGGACACGTCAGTTCCTCTCTGTCACCGTACTGGTCAAAGCGGTGTCTGGTTTCGTGTCATCTTCGCCGACGGGTACGACAATCGGCGAACCCGGCCGCTCCGGCCTCGAGCGTCGACTGTTCCACAATCCCGTGACCACAACGCCCAGCAACACGAGCCAGACGAAGGCCGCGCCGATTGTCTGGCGCGAGGTCATCCCGGTGGCCCGTCCCCAGTACCAGTCCCAGGGGTAGGCCCGGTTCCAGCTGTCGTAGATGTTGACGAGCAGCACGCCGCCGGTCAGGTTGTACAGGCCGCCGAGGTAGACCGCGACCAGCACCGACGGCGCCGCCGCCCAGGCCAGGTACTGCGTCGCGCTCGCGGTCGACAGCAGCAGGAACATCGAGAGCGTCAGCCCGAAGGCTATCGTGTTGTGCTGCGGCCGGCGCCAGGCGATGTAGGCCGGAATACCGGCGCTGATCGCCAGCACGACGAACCGGCCCGGCCCCTCGATCAGCGACTGCAGGTCGGCCGACGCGCCGGCGGCGTGGACGAAGGCCGGGATGCCCCACCGCCGCTCGCCGTAGCCCGGATAACCCAGGACGTTCGTGCTGAACGGCGCCCATTGCTTCACGATCACCGGGACCCAGAGCAGGACGAACACGAGGCCCGAGCCGAGGATGAAGGCGCCGAACCGGCGCCGGCCGAGCCGCCAGGCCATGATCAGCAGAAGGGGGGCCACGACGATCGGCACGAGTTTGATGCTCAGCGCGATACCGAGGCACAGCCCGGCGACGGTCGCCGACCGCCCGGTGAGAAGCAGGTAGAAGCTCAGCATGGCGAACATCACGAACGCCGGGTCGGTGTTGCCGTGAAAGCCGGAGATGACGATCAGGATCGGGCTGACGGCGACGATCAGCCCGCCGACGACCGCCTCGCGGAGCGGCCGGCTGGCCCGTACCAGCTCGAACACCAGCACCGCGCTGATCACGTCGGAGATGGTGGCCGGCAGCCGCACCAGGAACTCCATCCGGAGCCCGGTCCGGCTCACGAAGTTCATGGCGGACAGCATCCAGCCGATCAACGGCGGGTGATTGTAGGGCGGTGGGACCAGGTCCCAGTGACCGTAGATCCCGATCGGCCCGTATTTGTGGACGTATTTGGCGAAGTCGAGGAAGTGCCCGACGTCGTTGGAGCCGAAGGTCTGCCAGGCCAGCCACAGCTTGATCAGCGTGATCAGCCCGGCCGCGGCGAGCACGACAAGACGGCCACGGCCCACTGCCGTCTTCGTCAATGCCATCCTGGAAACTCCACCCGGATAATGATCAGCCACCGCGCGATCACCCGACGGTCGTGTCCGACGGACTATATCGGCGGTGTACCCGATCCGCCCAACGAGGTCACTCGGGGGCGATCGTCGCGGCAAGGATCTAGTCACCGGGGTCGGGGTCCGCGGTGGCCCGCGTGTAGCGGGCGGCGAGGTGCCGGAGGTGGCTGAGAAGTTCGGGCGGCCCGTCCACGGTGAAGTCCGCGTCGAGCAGTCCCAGGTACACGGCGAGCGTCTCCACCGTGTCCGCGCCGGTGTGCAGCCGGCAGTGCTCGGCATCGAGGGCTTCGACGGCGCCGACGGCCGGGCTGATCCGGTCGGCGACCGTGCCGGCCGGCGCGTGTACGGTCACCCGCGCCCGGTAGCGCCAGGCGGCCGTGGACACCCGGCGCGAGACGTACGCGGCGACGTCGTCGTCGGGCAGGTCGCGCGGGGTGAACCGGGGACCGTTGGGTATGCGCGGGGTCAGCCGGTCGACCCGCAGGGTGCGCCAGTCGCGGCGCTCGACGTCCCAGGCCAGCAGGTACCAGCGGCGGCCCCAGTTCACCAGCCGGTACGGCTCGACCGTGCGGCGCGTCGCCGTACCGGCGTGGTCGCGGTAGTCAAGACGCAACTGTTCGCGGTCGCGGCAGGCCGCGGAGAGGGTCGTGAGCAGCGCCGGGTCGACCAACGGCCCGCTGCCCTCCCGGGGTACCGGCACGGTGAACGTCTGCAGCGTGGTGACCCGTCGCCGCAGCCTCGACGGCAGGACCTGCTCGAGCTTGGCCAGCGCCCGCAGCGACGCCTCCTCGATCCCGGCGATCGCGCCGCCGGTGGCCGTCCGCAGGCCGACGGTGATCGCGACGGCCTCCTCGTCGTCGAGAAGCAACGGCGGCATGGCCGCGCCCGCACCGAGCCGGTAGCCGCCGGTCGCACCCCGCGTGGCCTCGACCGGGTACCCGAGGTTGCGCAGCCGGTCGATGTCGGCCCGTACGGTCCGGCCGCTCACCGCGAGCCGCTCGGCCAGCTCCGCACCGGTCCAGTCGCGCGCCGTCTGCAACAGGGAGAGCAGTCGCAGGAGGCGCGCCGAGGTTTCCAACATGGTGCCAAGGTTCGCAGACAATTAGGAGCGAAGTCTTCCTAATGGCGGGCCAGAGTGAACGGCATGACCGAGATTCGTGAATTCCGCATCGACATCCCCCAAGCCGACCTCGACGACCTGGCCGACCGGCTCCGCCGCATCCGGTGGGCCGACGAACTGCCGGACGCCGGCTCCGACTACGGGGTACCCCTCGAGTACGTGCGACAGCTCGTCGACCGGTGGCGCGACGGGTACGACTGGCGCGCGTGGGAGGCGCGGCTCAACTCGTACCCCCAGTTCATCACCACGATCGATGGGCAGGACGTGCACTTCCTGCACGTCCGCTCGCCGGAGCCGGATGCCACCCCGCTGCTGCTCACGCACGGCTGGCCGATGACCGTGGTCGAGTACCTCGACCTGATCGGACCGCTGACCGACCCGCGGGCGCACGGCGGCGACCCGGCCGACGCCTTCCACGTCGTCATCCCGTCCATTCCGGGCTTCGCCTTCTCCGGCCCGACGAACGAGCGGGGCTGGGACCGCTACCGGATCGCCCGGGCGTGGGCCGAGCTGATGCGCCGGCTCGGCTACGACCGGTACGGCGCGCACGGCAACGACGCCGGCTCGCTCATCTCACCCGAGGTCGGGCGGGTCGACCCGGAGCACGTGGTGGGCGTGCACGTGACCCAGATCTTCTCGTTCCCGTCCGGCGACCCGGCCGAGCTGGCCCAGCTGTCCGACGACGACCGGGGCCGGCTGGAGTTCCTGCAGTGGTGGATGGAGACCGGCGGCGCCTACGACAAGCTGCAGTCGACCGCGCCCCAGACGCTCGCGCACGCCCTCGCCGACTCCCCGGTCGGCCAGCTCGGCTGGAACGCGCAACTGCTCGGCCAAGGCCTCGACCTCGACTACGTGCTCACCAACGTGACCATCTACTGGCTCACCAACACGGCGGCCTCGTCGGCGCGGCTGTACTACGAGGACTTCCACGCGACCGACCGGCCGACCGCGCCGAGCACCGTGCCGCTCGGGCTGGCCAACTTCGCCAACGACTTCCAGTCGATGCGGCCGTTCGCCGAGCGCGACCACAAGAACATCGTGTCCTGGCACGTCTACGACCGGGGCAGCCACCACGCCACCCGGGACGCGCCGGAGCTCCTGGTCGATGACATCAGGGGCTTCTTCAAGGCGACAACTTCGGGTAAGTAGTGGCCTCCCGGCCGGCCTGAGGCCACTACTTCCGGTAAGTAGTGGCCAACAGATGGTCAGATCGTTTGCACAAACGCAATGACCGCGATGACGATCGCCAAGGCGGCCACACCCCACCCGAACGAGCGCCAGGACCAGGTCGGATTGGTGGGCACGGTCAATGCGGCGTAGGCCAGGTTTTCCGAGCTGCGTTCGAGCGCGCGTACCGTGCCGGTGAGGCCGTCCAGCGACGACGAGGCCTCCCGCATCCGGGCCGCGACGCCTTGCGCCGTATCGAGCAGCATCCACATCTGCTCGGTCGGTGGCTCGAATTCTCCGGGCTTCCTGGCATAGGGCTCGTCCATGGCGTCGTCGACGACTCGGCGCAGTAATCCAGTGGTTTCCCGATCGACCTCGGCCAGTCGATTGAGCGCGCCGGCGAAGGCCTCACGAGTGCCGATCACCGCGTTGTCCAACCACTTTTCCAGCTTTTCCTGAGTAGCCCAGTCAAGATCGTTGAGCTGAAGGGAAAGCTCGCCTTCGCGTATCGCTTTCCACTGCCACAGCGTCTCGGCCGAAACCGACGCGTCGCCGGTCACCTCGGCGTGATGCCCGCCGCAGAGCAGAACGATATTGCTGAAACTGCACCGCTCCCGGTCGGTCATCGCCGGGTCGTAGCGCGGGCCACCCGCCTCCAGCGCCCGGATGTGCGTGATCAGCAGTTGGACCTGCGGCCGGCCGTCACGCAGGCGCATGACAGCCTCGTCGCAGCCCGGGGCGTAGCAATGCCCGCGGCTGAGCAGAAACAGCGACTTGTCGGCACCGGTTGTGGCAATGCGTGTTGATCCCACGTGACAGCCCTCATCGTGTGATTGTTCTGGACCATCACCGACGATAGCCGCGCCACCTGACCGGTGGCTGCGCAAGATTTGCCACAAAAATCGCCGAACCACGACAATTCTCGTGGCACGGCGCGTCCGAGGATGACCTTTTCACGCTTTCGAGCTAATCCGCAAGGCTCGAACATGAAAAGAATCCGACAATGCCGCAGGGCCTTTCCTTCGTTCGAAAGAAAGGCCCTGCGAACAGCGAGTGGAACTAGCAGCGGCCGTTGGCGAAGCCGAGGACCGCGACCGCATTGCCGCACACGTTGATCGGCACCTGGACCGTGACCGACGTCTGGTTGCCGTTGCCGATGCCGGCGTTGTAGCCGGTCACCCAGTCGCCGTTGCCGTTGGCGTTGGCGAACGCGCCGGCATAGCCATTGCCGTTAGCGTTGGCGACGCCGGTGGCGCCGGCGTTGCCGCCGCCGTTGTGGCGGTGCCGGTGCCGGCGGCCGTTGCCGGTGCCGTTCGCGTCGGCGTTGCCGTCACCGTCGCGCCACGAGCCGGCGCCCGCGGAGTTGCCGTTGGCGTTGGCGTACGCGCCGCCGGAGCAGCTGGCGTTGGCGAAGCCCGCGACGGCGATCGCGTTGCCGCAGACGTTCACCGGCACCTGCACCGTGGTCGAAGTCTGGTTGCCGTTCAGGAGCCCCGCGTTGAAACCCGTGGTCCAGTCGGCCTGCGCGGCAGTGCCGGTCACCAGAAGGCCCCCAACAGCCAAGCCGAGGATCTGTGCGGACCGGACGAGCCAGCGATTCATGATCAGAAACCTTTCGACGAACACTCTGCGACACCCCGTCGCGACGCTCAGTTAACCCGAAATGCGAGACTTATACGTCGGAATCGGAAAAGTCGGGAGAAACGTTCGCCTCTTCAGGCTCACCCATCCGGGCTAAGTAGGGGTCATGTCACCGTCCAGACGAATGTCGTACTACCGGTCGCGCCCGCGCTGTTTCGGCCGGTCAGGGTCACTGTCGTGGTGCCTCTGGTGGTTGCCGCGCCGGTGACCAGCCCGGCCGGGCTGAGCGAGATGCCCGCCGGAAGTCCGGTCGCGCTGTAGGTGAGGCCGGTGCCGAGCGCGACCAGTTGACCGCCTTGCCCACCGGCTGCTCATGCCGTGCGGGTTGGCCGACCGCGACCGTCGGGCGTCGCGGTCAGCGCCGCCGGTACCGCGAGCGTGCCGGACAGCGGCAGGTTGCGCGAGGAGTCGCCGACCAGGATCTGGTAGCGTGCCGGCCGGCGTGCA
Source organism: uncultured Actinomycetota bacterium (assembly GCA_963816625.1). GTDB lineage: Bacteria > Actinomycetota > Actinomycetes > Mycobacteriales > Micromonosporaceae > Dactylosporangium. The sequence continues at coordinate 288,523 of CAWFLC010000003.1, forward strand.
TCCAGGCGTTCGCGCGTCGTGTCCCAGTGCGCGAGGTCGTGCGCGGTCACGGTGAACGTGACCGTCTGCGCCTGCGCCGGCGTTGAGCGTGACCCGCTGGAAGTCGCGCAGCTGGTGCGGCGGCTCACCGATCGGCGGCCGGCGTCGCCGACGTAGAGCTGGACGACCTCGGTGCCGGCCCGGCTGCCGGTGTTGGTGACGGTCGCGGTCACCGTGGCCTTGCCGCCGGTCAGCGCGCCGACCTGCAGGTTGCTGAAGCCGAACGTGGTGTACGACAGGCCGAAGCCGAACGGGAACAGCGGCGTGATGTTCTGCGCGTCGTACCAGCGGTAGCCGACCTTCAGCGCCCTCGGAGTACTGCACCTGGTTGTTGGCGCCCGGCCACTGCGCGGCGGTGTGCGGCCGGCACGTCGGCCAGCGACTGTCGGGAACGTGACCGGCAGCTTGCCGGACGGGTTCGACGTCGCCGAACAGCAGCGCGGCGATGGCGGTGCCGACACTGCTGGCCGTCGTAGAAGCCCTCGAAGACCGCCGGCGACCTGGTCCAGCCACGGCATCGTGGATCGCCGAGTTGGTGTTGCAGCACGACGATCGTGCGCGGGTTGGCCGCGGCGACCGCGCGAGATCAGCGCGTTCTGGTTGCCCGGCAGGTCGATGCGTCGGTCTGGTCGCGTGCCCTCGTTGCCGTAGTTGTTGCTGGCGAACACGATCGCCACGTCTCGAGTACTGGGCGAGCGTGACCGCCGCGGACGCCTGGTTCGCGCCGTCGTTGTAGGTGCACGGTGATGCCGGTGCCGGCGACCCGGTTCTGGATGCCGGTCAGCGGCCAGACGGTGCCGGAGCTGGTCGACCGTGGCGCTGCCGCCGCCGATGCGTCTGCACACCGGCGCCGCCGTCGACGCCGATCACCGCGATCGACGTGGATCGGCTGGCGGTGGACAGCGGCAGGATGCCGGTGTTCTTCAGCAGGACGGTGCCCTCCTCGGCGCCCTGGCGCGCGACCTGCGCGTGCGCGGCCGTGGTGACCGTCGGCGGTGGGCGAGCCGCTCGGCGCCTTGTCGAACAGGCCGAACGCGAACATCTGGGTCAGCACCCGGCGTCACCATCGTGTCGAGCGTCGCCTGGCGTGACCGGCCGGTGGCCACCGCCTGGCGTGAGGAAGTCGGCGTAGAAGTAGCCGTCGGGCATCTCCATCGTCATGCCGGCGTTGGCCGACTCGACGGTGGAGTGGGTCGCGCCCCAGTCGGAGGTGACGAAGCCGCCGAAGCCGGCCTGCTGGTACAGCGGCGGTGTTCAGCAGCGTACGGGTTCTGGCAGGCGTAGGCGCCGTTGACGGTGCTGTAGGCGCACATCACCGACGGCCGGTCGCGCCCTGCGTCGACCGCCGCCTGGAACGCCGGGCAGGTAGATCTCCTGCAGCGTGCGGGTGTCGACGATGGCGTTGTCGGCCGGCGCGTTGCGGTTGGTCTCCTGGTTGTAGACGGCCGCGTGCTTGACCTGCGCCATCACGCCCTGGCTCTGGATGCCCCGGATGTCGGCGGCGGCCATCTGCGCCGGTCAGGTACGGGTCCTCGCTGAACGTCTCGAACGCCCGGCCCCAGCGCGGGTCGCGCACGATGTTGAGCGTCGGGCCGAGCGCCACGTTGGCGCCCTTGCCGGCGAACTCGGCGCCGATCGCCGCGCCGTACTGCTGCTGCAGCGCCGGGTCGAAGGTGGCCGCGGAGGTGACGGCCGACGGCATCTGGGTGACGCCGCCGAGGCCGTCGCCGACGCCGGCCGGCCCGTCCTGCAGGCCGAGGTTGGGGATGCACAGCGACGGGATGCCGGTCGAGGTTGCCGATGTACGGCGAGGAGCTGCCGTTGCCGTGCAGGATCGAGATCTTCTGCGTCGCTGCGTCATCCGCGCCAGCAGCTGCGCGACCCGGGTGGCGATCGGCGCGGTCGAGCCGACCCACGGGCAGCTGCCCGGCGCCGGCTGGTCGGCGGCGGCGGGGTCGGCGGTCGCGCCGCCGACGGTGTAGCACGCCGAACTCCCACAGCGAGTAGCCGTACGCGGTGGCCCGGGCGGTGCCGTACATCCGCACGTAGCGGCCGGTGCCGCTGACGGTCAGCGTCTGCGTGCCGCCGGTGCCGGTCGTGGTCGAGTAGATGCGTCGTCCAGGTGGCGCCGTCGGTCGGACACCTGGATCTGGAACGCGGTCGCGTAGGCGGCCTCCCAGCTGCAGGACCACCTGGCAGACCGGCCTGCGTCGAGCCGAGGTCGACCTGCAGCCACTGCGGGTCGCTGAACGCGCTCGACCAGCGGGTGCCGGCGTTGCCGTCGACGCGCGGACGCGGCCGGGGTGCCGGCGTTCTCGGTCGACGAGGCGGTGGCCGGCGTGGCCCAGCGCGCGCGTTGGCGGTGCCGCAGCCGCCGCCGCCGCCGATGCGTGCCGTAGACCTGGAACTCCCACAGCGAGTAGCCGTACTGCGGTGGCCCGGGCGGTGCCGTACATGCGCACGTAGCGGCCGGTGCCGGTGACGGTCAGCGTCTGGGTGCCGCCGGTGCCGGTGGTGGTCGAGTAGATGCGTCGTCCAGGTCGTCGCCGTCGGCGGAGACCTGGATCTGGAACGCGGTCGCGTAGGCGGCCTCCCACTGCAGCACGACCTGGCTGATCGGTGGCGGTGGCGCCGAGGTCGACCTGGATCCACTGCGGATCGGCTGAACGCGCTGGACCAGCGGGTGCCGGCGTTGCCGTCGACGGCGGACGACGGCCGGGGTACCGGCGTTCTCGGTGGACGAGGCGGTGGCCGGCTTGCCCTGCGACAGCAGGGTGGCGGCGGCGTGCGCGGTCAGCGTGGTGAACACGACGAACGTCGCCGCCAGTACGACGACGGCCAGGAGCGCGGCGAGCAGGGTGCGGCGCGAGAGCGCGTGGGGCATCGCGACCTCTTCCGGGGCGGGTTCGCTCTCCCCGGGCGGTTGGGGGTGTTGGGAGAGCGCTCTCTGGAGCTTCCGCTTCCCCGGCCGCCGCTGTCAAGACGCTGACGAGGGTCAATGTTGTATTCAAGCGACTACAGGTATCGATGACAGATGGTCATTGTGTCACTACTCGGAGAGCGCTCTCCACTTTTAAGGAATTGACCGGTTGGCCTATACGAATCAACCGCGCGGTGGGATCCGGGGGTCCGCCTGCCGATGCCAGATCACGGCGGCCGCCAGTACAAACAACCGAGCGATCGACGCCGTGAACCGTTCTTAGGCAAAGCTTTCGGCCGCCTTAGGTCACGGTCCGGTCAACTATTTTCGGACTTTGTCGGGCAAACCAGTGTGAGTGGAGTGTCGGATGTTACTCGAGAGGTGACAAGCGGCACCCCGACCCGCTAGAAATCTTCAGTCCCTCTCAAACAGTCCCTTACTCAACCCCCGGAGAAGGCGGACGCAGTGGTGCGTGGCACAGCGAAAAATCTGATGAGAGTTGCCGCCGTTTCGGCGCTGGCCGGCATCGTGGTCCTCAGCGCCGGCGGCACGGCATCGGCCGCCGACCCGATCAGCGGCACCGTGACGGCGGGCACCCTGCACACCAAGGTGGCCAACACCAAGATTGACCCGCCGGCCGAGCAGACGACCATCGTCACTCCGCTCACCCTCAAGCTCACGAGTGGGAAGAAAGCCGGGCCGGTCTACTGCGTGGACTTCAGCGCCGACCTGGGCGACGGCATCTACCAGGAGGAGCCGGCCGCGGGCTCGGGGGTCAAGAACTACTTCGCCATCAGTTGGCTCCTTGCGCACTCGTACCCGGCCGTTGCCGCGGAGGACGTGCTTTCGGCGGCCGGGGCCGACACGGCGCCCGAGGCCGGGGCGGAGTTCCTGGCGTACGTGGGCACCCAGGCCGCGATCTGGGAGCTGTCCAACCCCGGCGCTTTCAAGCTGGGCCGCACCTGGAGCACGACGCTGGACAACACCAAGGCGTCGTACGACGTCATCCTCAAGGTGCACGACTATCTGGCCGGTCTGGTCGACAGCACACCGCACCCGAAGCTCACGATCACTCCGCCCTCCGCGACCGGCACGATCGGCGACAAGGTCGGCCCGTTCACGGTGAAGTCCGGCAAGGCTGACGTGACGCTGACCGTGACCGGCGGCAAGATCGTCGACAACGACGGCAACGAGGTCACCACGCTGAAGAACAACGGCCAGTTCTGGGTCACGTCGGACACCGCCGGCACGGCCACGGTGCACGGCACCGCGACGTTCGAGGTACCAGCCGGCCACCTGCTCTCCGCGAAGAGCAGCAACGACCGGAAAGGCCAGACGGTCATCACGCCGGGCACCGGCAGCAAGACGGCTACGGCTGACGTGACGGCCACCTTCACGGCCCCGGTCGAGTCGGCCTCCCCGTCGCCCAGCCCGAGTCTTCCGGTCACCGGCGCCAACGTGACCAGCGCGGCGATCGGCGGCGGCGTGCTGCTGCTTGCGGGCATCGGACTGGTGCTGGTGCTGCGGCGTCGACGGGTCAAGTTCACCGCCTGACACAGCTCTCCACATATAGAGGAAAACGGCCGCGCTCCCTAGGGAGCGCGGCCTTCTCTGTCGCGGATGGACATCACGCGGCATGCGCTGTGAACCTTGGACAACAACGGCCGCTGGGGCAGGCGTTAGTGGCCAAGATCGCGGGCAGGCGCACTATGGATCATGAACCGGGCAGTCTGGTCCAGCCGGTACCGCCCGACCCCGACGCGGGGCCCTCACCGCGGTGGCAGCTCGACCACCGTCGATGCCGCCGCGACGAGCGTGGCCGATCTACTACCGCGACACGCCCTTGATGTCGGCACATCGACCATCGTCTGGGGCCGCCGGGGCAGATCGACCACCGTCACCGAGAAACCCGCCACCCGGCGACCAGCGACCGGCAACCCGCGACCTGCACCCAACCGTCCCGCACAGCAGCAACCCGCATCTGGCACGACCGGTCACCACGTGCGAAAGCATGATCCTGAAGACTTACCGGTGCTATTCGCCGGAAACTCTTCACAATCATGCTCACCGCACCCGACCCACCGACCATGTGAACAGTCACCCGAGAAGTAGTGGCTTCCGTCCGGGCCGAGGGCACTACTTCCCCGGAATAGTGGCTTCCGTCCGGGCCGAGGGCACAACTTCCCCGAAGTAGTGGCCTCCCGGCCCCGTTTTGGCCACTACTTCCCCGGAGTTGTGGCTTCGCGGAGCCGTTTAGGGCACTACTTCCCCGAAGCAGTGGCCACCCGGCGGCGGGCTTGGGGGCGCGGGCCTGGCAGCGAGGAGCGCAGCGACGAGCGGTGTCTGGCGGGAGCAGCGGTCGTGCCCTCGACGGGCCCGAGTCATAAGCCAGAAGTTCAGACGCCCAAACGGGCCCAGCGACGGTAGCGGACCTCGTGCGCGATGCGGCGGCGCACGATCGACGTGAAGGCGGTCGGCAGGAGCGGTGCGACGCGAGCGCCGGCGCGCTGGCGGACGGCGAGGGCATGGCGGCGGGGACGGGTCGCGGCGTCGGGCCAGACCTCGGCGGCGAAGGCCAAGAAACCCGCTACGTTGGCCGTAGGCGTACGACCGCGGTCGTATGCACGCAATGCCTCGTCCGTGGCCTCCGCGGCCAGTGCACGGCGCCAGGAGCGGTCCAGCGCCTCGGCGTCGGGTAGCTGCCGGCCGAGGCCTTCGAAGTAGTACGTGAAGAGGCTGCGCCGGGCGTTCAGGTCGCGCAGCTTGTCGACGGTGGCGGTCATGCTGGCGCCGTGGTCGCGGTGCAGCGCCTGGGTCGGGCCGTTGACGCGGCCGATGTCGCTCTCCGCCGCGAAGCGGAGCCACCAGTGCATGTCTTCGGCGATGCGCAGCCGGGGGTCGACGTCGCCGACCCGCTCGAGGACGCTGGCGCGCAGGACGACTTCGGGCGTGGTGATGCAGTTGTAGCCCTTGTAGCACCGGTCGGCGGCCCAGGCGGCGCCGGACCAGACGCTCCAGCTCTCGACCGGGCTGAGGTTGACGTCGGCCGGCGGGTCGCCTTCGAAGTGCCTGGGGTAGCCGTACACCAGGCCGACGTTGGGAAAGGCCTGCAGCAGGGCGGTGGAGCGGGCCAACGAACCCGGAGTGAGCAGGTCGTCGGCGTCGAGGCGGACAATGAACTCGCCGGACGCCATCGACAGCGCGAGGTTGACCGCCGCGACCTGCCCGCCGTTCTGCTCCAGCCGGATGACGCGTACGCGCGAGTCCTCGGCGGCGAACTTCTCGGCCACCTCGGCGCTGTCGTCGCTCGACGCATCGTCGACGACGATCACCTCGACGTCCACGCCCTCCTGGCCGAGCGCGCTCCGGAGGGCTTCGGGCAGGAACGTGGCGTAGTTGTAGCAGGGGATCACCACCGAGACGCTGGCCGGAACCGGCGAGGGCGAGGGCGTTCGCACGAATGCGAGCCGTTGGAGCGCCATGATGACTACCCTTCTCAGACGCCGCTGACCGCGGCCACCGCGGTCGCTTCCGTGACCGGTTCCCGGCCCGAACTCTTGAGGATCCGGACCCGGTTGCGCAGCCAGACGAGCAGCGGCGCGAGGTATATCACCGACGCCGCGGCGCCGCCGGCGAGCAGGGCCAGGATCGGCACGTCGATCGCCTCGGCGACGTATGTGCCGGCGACGATCGCCGGCACCGCGACCAGGGCCGGCACGAAGAGGTCGAGCAGCATCCGGCCGGCCCGCACCCCGTGGCGCGGCAACAGGAACAGGTATGCCGGCAGCACGCACACCACCGACACCACGACGTGTGACCAGCCGGCTCCGGCCAGTCCATAGTGGTCGATGCCGAGGATCATGGCCGGCGCCAGCACGACGACCCAGATCGCCTGCACGGCCAGGACGGACCGGGTGGCGCCGACGGCGATGAGGAACGTCGCGGTGAGGTCGAAGACGACCCGAAGCGCGCCGAAGAAGGCGAGCCCGGCCAGCGCCTGTGCGGCGAGCGACCACCGGCTGCCGTAGAGCAGCGGTACGACCGTGGTGGCGAGCGTCGACAGGAGCACGCCCGCGAGCAGCGCGACCGCCCAGGTGAGCCCCGTGGCCGCGGTGAAGCCGTCGGCCTTGCGCTGCTTGTCGCCGAGTCTCGAGAAGCCGGGTAGCGCCACCGAGCGCACCGCCTGCCCGAGCGCGGTCATCGGCCAGGACGAGATGTTGAAGGCCAGCACGTAGAAGCCGAGCATGACCGCGCCGCCCCGCGCGCCGACGACCATGTAGTCGACGTTGAGCACGATCCACGACAGCAGGTTGGCCGAGGCCAGCGGGAGCCCGAAGCGCAGCAGCGCCCGTGCGGTCTCGCGGTCGAAGGCGAACCGGAGCCGCATCCTGGTGTAGGCGTACTGCAGGACGCACACCAACGCCTGCGCGACCACCCGGGAGATGGCCAGCGCCATGGCGCCGAAGCCGGCCTTCACCAGCACCACGGTGAGCACGGTGCTGACGACGAGGCTCGAGCCGTCGAAGGCGAGCTGTGCGGTCTGGCGGAACTCGCGCTGGATCCACGCGTACGGCACGACCGACAGCCCGGCGATGACCAGCGTCAGCGACATCACCTGCACGACCGGGGTCGCGTCGTGGCTGCCCAGTGCCGTGGCGATCGGCCCGGCGAACATGATCATGGTCGCGGCGAGGAGCGCGTTGCTGCCGGTGGCGAGGGTGGTGACGGTCCCGGCCCGCTCCCGGATCCGCCCGTTGCGGATCAGGTCCGAGCTCAACCCGAGCTCGGAGAACGCCTGCACGACGGTCTGCACCGTCAACGCGACCGCGTAGACGCCGAACTGCTCGGGCGCCAAAAGCCGGGCCAGCAGGATGCCGACGCCGAAGTTGCCGACCCGCAACAGCAGGTTGTTGATCGTGCTCCAGGTCAGCGCGCGGCGGACCTTGGGACCGAGCTCGGCCTGTTCAGTTGCCACTGGCACCCCCCGCCGCCCGAGCGATGGCCTGCCGGGCCAGCGCGGCCCGGAAGACGGCGTAGCGCGCGGTCGGATGGGCCAGCGTCGCGACCCGGCCGGAGAGCGGCCGGCGCCCGGCGAGCATGCCGGCGTAGATCTCGGCCTGCTTGCGGCCGGCGGCGGCGAGGCTGAACCGCTCGGTGACCACCGACCGGCCGAGCGCGCCGAGGCTGGCCCGGCGCTCCGGGTCCCGGCTCAGCGGGCCGAGGATGGCGGCCAGCTTGCCGGGGCCGTCGACACCGTCGCCGCGCGAGTACCAACCCTCGTCGAGGAATTTCGGCAGCGACTCCGGGGTCAGCAGCTGCCAGAAGGCCTGCTCCCCCTGCACGACGAGGGGCTTGGCGAAGGCCATGCCCCGCAGCGCCGAACTGCCCATGCCCAGCACGATATCGGCCATCGCGTACGCGTCGCGCGGGTCGAACATCTGCCCGGTCAGGGTGACGAGCTCCTCGGGATGCCGGGCGTTCACCTCGTCGGCGGCCGCCTGGATCTCGGCGCGGGCCTCGCCGTCGCCCACGATGAAGAGCCGCAGCCCGTGCTCCGCGCCGATGGCGCCGACGGCCCGGACGGCCGCGAGGAGACCTTCGCGCTTGAGGTCCGCGACCAGCCGGGCCACCGCGACCACGACGACCTGGTCGTCCTTGACGCCGAAGCGGGCCCGGATCTCGCTGGTGTCGGCGACCGGCGCGTTGAGCACGGTGTCGACCGGAGGCTCGATGAGATGGACCGCGGGACGCCGGCGCCGCTCAACCGCGGCGAGCTCCTTGACCCCGACGACCAGCGGGAAGCGCTTCGGCACGAAGTCCGGCACGGTCGGTGACAGTACGGTGACAACGAGCGGGATGCCAGCGCTCAGGAACGGTCCGTACGCGGCGTCCATGGCCGGCGCCCACTCGTATGCGTGCATGACGTCGATGGAGCGCTGGCGGATCGTCCGGCGCAGCCGCGCCATGCTGCGCCGGGAAAGGTGCGGGCCCTTCGCCGGGGCCTCGATGAACTCGAGGCCGAGCTGGTCGACCATCGGCCGCAGGTCGCCGTCCGGCCCGTAGATCAGCGCCTCGTGGCCCAGTTCGGCCATCGTGCCGGCGATCTCGATCGCGTTGATCTGGCTGCCGCCGATTTCCATCGTGTGCAGGCACGTGAGGATGCGCACGGTGTGGCGTCCCTTTCCATAGACCAAACCCAAACCCGCGTCTCGCGCCCCCACCGACGGTCGGGGCGCGAGACGGGGTGTTAGATGTGGACGTTACTCAGTTGGCCGTGAACACGATGTCCACCCAATAGTTGTGGTTTGCCGCCGTTGACGGCCACCCACCGGTGCCGTACTTGTACATGCCGCCACCAACCGGTACGTGCAACGGACCGCTGTTCACCCCCGTGGCCTGGAACTGGTTGATGTCGACGGCGTAGTGCCCGGTGCTCGTGTGGTACGACGCGATGTACGTCGTGCCGGCGGTGATGGCCACGGGCGTGGAGAACGTCAGACGGTCTGCCAGCCGCTCGCGGTCTCGTTGACGAACGTCGCCGTCGCCAGCAGCTGCCCGGTCGCGGACCAGAACGATCCGGTGTGGGTGCCGCGTGTTGGGCGCGCCCTTGTAGAACTTCACCGGCGGATGACCTGCCGGCCACGTCGCGACGTGAACCGCACCCCGAGCTCGATCGCCGCCGTGTCGTTCCAAGCCGGGTTGGCCGGCTCGTCCGTCGCCTGGAAGATGCTCACCGCCGGCCGGTCGGCGGTCGGGGTCGGCGTCGGCGTCGGGGTGGGCGTCGGCGTCGGCGTCGGCGTCGGCGTGGCGTGGGCGTCGGCGGCGGTCGGCGACATCGACGGGGTCGGCGTCAGGCGTGGTGACCGACCGCGCACGAACAGCGGGTCGACCCAGTAGTTGGTCGACCCGTAGACGTCGGTCGGGAAGCGCTGACGTCGCGCCGTACTGGTAGACACCGTTGGCGCCGCCCGGTGCGCTCAGCGGTGGCGTTGCGGTCACGCGCCGAGCTGAAGAAGCCGCACGTCGGCGGCGTAGTGCCCGTTGGGCGCGAAGTAGGACGCGACGTACGTCGTGCCCGCCGTGATCGTCACCGGCGTGCTGAACAGCGCGCGTCTGCCAGCCCGTCGCCGTGCTCGCCGGGAAGGTGACCTGGGCCAGCAGGGTGCCGGTCGACGACCAGAGGTTGCCGATGTGCGTGCCGGTGTTGCCGGGGCCCTGGTAGTACCGGACGCCGACGACCTGGCCGGCGACCGACGAGCTGAACTTCACGCCCGAGCTCGACCGCGCCGGAGTCGTTCTCCGCCGCCGTGCGCCGGGACGGCGTCGGTGGCGAACAGCTTCAGACACGGTCGGATCCGCGTCGGTGGTGAAGCCGACCAGCTGCACGTGACCGGGTTGCCGTTGGTGTCCGGCGGCCGAGACGGTGGCCGTGTAGGTCTGCGCCGCGCCGAGCGCCGCCGACGGCGTGAACGTGATCGTCTTGTGGTGCCGCGTCGTAGGTCGTCGTACCGGCCACGGCCGCGACGCCGCTCGGGTTCTTCAGGGTGAACGTGACGGTGGCCGGGTTGAGCGCCTTGGAGAACATCGCCGTGGCTGCACGTGATGGCGACGCCGGTGGCGTCGCGACCGGCGGCGTGACCGACGTGACCGTCGGCGCGCGCGTCGGCCGTCGGGGTGAAGTTGACGTCGACGTAGATAGTTGGTGTCGTGGAACGAGTCGTCCGGGAACGCCGCCGCCGTAGGTGTAGACGCCGTTGCCGTTGCCCGGGCGACCGCGGCGCCGCCAGCGGACCGGCGACCAAGTCGCGGTAGCTGAAGTCGCCCACGGGTCGGCCGCGTAGTGGCCGTTCGGCGCGTAGTAGGACGCGACGTAGGTCGTCCCGCGGTGACGGCGACCGGCGAGCGAAGGTCAGCGTCTGCCAACCGGTCGGCGACTCGCCGCTGAACGTACCGGTGGCGATCCTCGTGCCGGTCGCCGTCCACAGCGTGCCGGTGTGCGTGCCGGTGTTGCCGGACTCCCTTGTAGAACCGGATGCCGGTGACGAAGCCGTCGCGTCTGCGGGGTGAACTGCACGCCGACCTCGACGGCGTCGGCGTCGGTGGTCGCCGCGGCCCGGGACGCCCGGTTGCCGAACAGCGAGCTGCGCGCCGGTGAGCGGTCGAACGACCGGGTCACCGGGGTGCCGTTGATGTTGGCGCTGTCGTCCGTGGCCCGCACCATGACCGCTGCGACGCCGGTGACCGGACGGGTAGAAGGTGTAGGTCCACGACGTCGTGCCGGTCGCCGGGTGCCAGGTGGTGCCGCCGTCGACGGAGACCTCGACCCCGGCCACGACGCCGCCGCCGGTGTCGGTCGCGGTGCCGGTCACGGTGACCTGGCGCGCCGTTGGTCACGGTCGCGCCGGCCGCCGGCGAGCGTGATCGTCACGGTCGGGCGCGACGGTGTCGGTCGACGCGGTCGCCGCGACCAGGCCGCTCATCAGGGTGGCCGGCTGGGCGCCCATGTCGGCGAGGAGGTTGACCACGGCCTGCTGCATCCGGCACGTCGGCCGGGCGACTGCTGTGCCGTCGTGGTACGCGTCCAGGCCCCAGGCGCACTGGATGGTGCCGGCCGAGAACACCAGCGCACCGCTGGGCGCCCGGTAGAGCGTCATGTGGTGCGTCGTCGTACCCGGCGGTGACCACGTTGCCGAAGTCGTGCAGGTACTCCGGCGTCGCGCCGGTCGTGGTCGACAGCCGGATCAGGCCGGCCGGGCGGAAGCCGTTGTCGATGTCCTCATCGGACTCGTAGCCGACGGTGTGCGGCGCGAGCGTGGCGGTCTGCCCGGCGGCCAGGTTGGCGACCGAGGTGTTGCGCCAGAGCCGCAGCTTGCCCTGCGCGGCCGGGACCTGCATCGCCAGGTCGTCGGTGTTGGCTCATGTACATCGTGCCGGTCAGCGCGTTCTCCGGCTGCGCCGCCGTTGCCCGGCGGGCTGAACCGCGGATCGCGCCAGGTGCCGGTCCACTCGGTGCGACGGGTCGATCTTGGCGTTGTCCCAGGTCTCCTTGTAGCAGACGAGCGTCCGGTATGGCGGTGTTGCTGCCGTCCGACGCTCGGCTCGCTAGCGGGTCTTCCAGTACACCTCGTTGCCGCTGAAGAAGGCGAGGTTGACCCCGGCGTCACGAGCCGCCTCGACGTTGGTCGCGCTGCGGTCCGGACCAGTACTCGTCGTGGCCGACCGACAGGAACACCTTGTGGTTCTTGATCAGGGCGCCGCGCCGGTCGGTGTCGACGCCGGTGGTGTAGCTGACGTCGTACCCGTTGCGCTCGAGGAACCGGATCATCGGGTACTCGTTGCTGAACAGATAGTCGCGGCCGCTGCTCGTCGCCGCGCGTGCAGAACGGACGGTTGTAGCTGATCTTGTAGGCCCGGCCGTGCGTCGTTGCCCTGGTAGAAGTCGGCGCCGCCGTAGGTGTTGTAGGCCTGCCACGTCGCGTCGGAGGTCTGGAAGAGGACGTCGGACGTGCTGGCGTCGTTGCGCACGACGAACGGGATGTGGCTGTCCCGCCGCTCGGTGTCGTTGCGAGCAGCGGCGAGGTAGACCCCGGACACGGCGTCGGACGGCACGGCCCACGACGCCGACACGGCCCAGTTGCCGCAGTCGTAGATCTCGGTGGCGGCGTCGCTCGACGCAGCGGCGGCTGGTGTTGCGGGCAGCGACGCGACACCGGTGATCGTGGCGATCTTGCGAGCGCCGTCACCGTCGTAGTAGCCGAGGCGGTAGATGTCGATGGTGTACGAGCTGAGCCGGTCGTCTTGATCTTGAAGCCGATGGTCGCGCCGACGTTGACGCTGATGTCGGTGGCGAAGCCCTGGATCGTCGTCGTCGCCGATGCCGTCGATGTCCCAGTTGTCGATGCGGGTCGCCGGCCTTCTCGTTCTCGCAGGCGACCGGGTTGGCCGACGCGGCGCACGGGTCAGCCGCGCTCGCACTCGTGAGTCCAACGAAGGAGCCGGCCACGATCCCGAGCGCCGCGGCGGCGATACCGATCCGCCGCCGACGGTTGGCGCTTCCGGCGTTGCCGTCCCATTTCCTGCTCGGCGATGGCTTGGTCACATCTACGGCCCGCCGCAATCCTCGGCGGATCCGCTCGAAACGTTCTCTCGTCAACGCCGTGCCTCCGTTGGTCGAGCATCAATGAAGCGCCCGGGTTACGAAGCGCCAGTGCGACGCTATCGGCGGGAAGGCACCCATTGGAATGACACCTGCACGCGGAAAGCGGTACCTACCAAGTCAGGGCAGGCTCAGCCATTCGTACTGTGTCGGCGACGGAGGCGATATTCACTGTCGGCTTTCCAACATCAACTACGGAGAGCGATGAGACCAACTCAGTCGACGAGTCTTCGAATTGTGGACTGTCGCACCGTACGGGCATTGTGGGTGAGTCGCCAAACCGCGCCGCACATGCCGGTCAAAAGCGCCCACGTCGTCGAGAACGTGGTGAACGACAGCGAATCGAACGTCGCACCGACGAGGAGCGAGATGACCTGGGCGGCGATGAGCGCCATGCACAGGTGCTGGTCCTCGGCCGTCTTCGCCCGGCGATAGGCCAATGCGGCCAGCCAGATGGCGGCGACGTGCATGACCGCCAGTGCGAGCAGCCCGACGATGCCCTGGGTCACCAGGCTGTAGAGCCACTGGTTGTCCAGGATGATGTACAGGTCCGGAATGAGCGTGCGGGGACCGCGCCCGAGCATCGGGCGCTGGCTGAACCACTGCTCGACGTGCGCGTAGTCCTCGGTACGGCCGGAGATGCTCGGGTCCTCGTCGGCCTTGCTGAACAAGGCGGTGATGGTGCCGACGATGCCCGGCCGGAGCACGGCCAGCACCCCGATCAGCAGCACGCTGAGCACCAGCAGGTGGTAGCGCACCCGCCAGGTCCACACCGGGATCATGATGGCCAGCGTCGCCGCCAGCGCCACGATGCCGGTACGGGAAATCGAGATGGGCACCGCCGCCGCGGTGAAGAGCGCCAGCCCGATGAAGACGTGCCGCTGCCGGCTGGTCGGCGCGAACCGGGCGTAGTGCACCGCGAACGGAAGCGCCATCGCCAGCACCGAGCTGTATTCGATGTAGTGCGTCGCGGTGCCGGCCACCCGGAAGAGTCCGCCGTCGCCGCGCTCGTTGAAGCCGACGAAATCGCCCTTGATCTGGAAGCCGGGGAGCACCAGATACTGCGATACATCGATTTTGAGCGACGACTGGATGAATGCGACGAGACCCATGAATGCCGCGCACCAGCAGAACACCTTCAGCACCGAATGCAGCCGCATCCAGTTGGGTATGCCGTCGGCCGCGACCAGGAGGACGCCGAGGAATTCGAACGTCGACAGCACCGCGAAGTTCTGCGCGTTGGACTCCTGGGTGGTCAGCCCGCGCAACATGCCGGCCAGGTAGGACAGCATCATCGAGAACAGGAAGAGCAGGGCCACCCAGCGCATCGGTTGCGGGCCGACCACGAAGAGCCACGGGTTGAGGTGCGCGACGATCCACCAGACCCACAGCATCATCCCGAGCAGCAGCGCCGGGCGACCGGCGTAGGTGAGGTCCGGGAAGATGAGGTTGGCGGGCAGGCAGTACAGCAGGATCAGGGTCAGCGACAGGAAAGCCGGGACGTCGAGCCGGGCGTGCCGGCGGCGACTGATGTACGTGTTGGTGCCGACGACCGATGGTTCGAAGTCGACCTGGTGGAGCGCCGAGGTCACCGGCGCCTACGCTTCGGGTCCTGGCCTCCCCAGAGCGAGGTCAGGGGCAGCACGACGGTGGAGTCGACGGCCACCTCGTCGAGGTCGGGTTCCTTCGCTTTCGTCTCCGCGGGCTCGTCGGCTGGGGCCTTCGACGTGGCCCGAGCCGCGTCAGGCCGGCCGCCGGCGTTCTGCTTGTAGTCGACGGTGAGTACCCGCCCGGTGCCGTTGCTGTTGCCGCTGCGCTCGGTGTCTGAGCCGGCACTGGGCGCATCGGCGCCGGGGCGCCGGTTGCCCAGCGCGTTGAGCGTCACCGTCAACGCCTCATCGGCGTCCGCATTCTTGCCGGCCTTCTTTGACCCGGCCATACCGGCCGAACCGGCCGCACTAGCGGCCCCCGCCGTCCCGGCCGTCCCGGGTTCACCGTTGCGCTGGGCCGGCAGCACGATCGGCAGCCCACTCGCATCGCCGACGCTTTCGGCCTTGCGGGCTGCGCGGCGGCTGGAACGGCGCCGCAGCCAGGCGTCCACGAGAATGGTGATCGACACGGTGGCGACGAGACCGATGCCGGCGATGACGGCCATGATCCGCTTCTGGGTCGAGGTGACCGTCTCGACGCTGTCGCCCTGGTCGATCGGGTACGCGGTGAAGAGGCTGTCCCGCTGGACGCCGTAAATGGTCTGCGCCTGGCTGACCGCGTCGTCGAGGTTCTTGATGACCTCGCGGATGGTGGCGGTGGCGGTGGCGGCGGAGTGCGCGACCACCTCGATGGTGATGACCGGGGTCCGGTCGTCGACGGCCAGCGTGAGGTTGTCGCTGTAGCCGTCCTCGACCATCTGCCTCAGCACGTCGGCGCTCTGCACCTTCAGGATCGCGGTCTGCGCGAGCGCCCGGAAGCCGAGGTCCTCCCATGGGTTGTGCACCTTGTTCGGCGACGCGTTGTTCAGCGCCTGCGTCGTCTGCGCCGGCGAGACGATGATGAGGTGCCCGGTCGCGCGGTAGTCAGGCTTCACTGTCTGGCTCGCGACCAGCAGTAACACCACCGACAGCAACAGGATCGGCACCGAGATCAGCCATCGGCGGAACAACAGCTTGGTCAGGTCCCACAAATCCACAGAAGCTCTCCCGTATCAGCGGCTGTCTGGCATTGCCCAGAGGGATCGTCGTGGACGGACAAATCCAGCACAGCGGGCGGCCCTAGTGTTGCGCGCACCTCGGGGGTCCGCAAGGTGCGGCGAGCGGGACCGGCCACTCATACGGCGAGCTTGCCAAATCAACGGACAGAGAAGATGTCCGCTTAATGACACGAATTGGAACAACTTGGCATCGGGTCGGCCGACATTCGTCCATCTCACCGGTTCGACAGAACGTTTCCGACCGCTAGTGTCGGTGCAGCGACACTACCTCAACCGCCGGCGCGACCGGTTTGGAGCCGTCCGATTCGCGGGCCGAACGCCCACGAGGAGCCAAAGGGTTTACACGGCATGGAGTCCAGTACCAAAAGCCGGACCACCAACCAGGCATTAGCGACGGCCGGCCGGCCGGCCCCAGTGCCCCCACCCGTTGAACCTCAACAGAAGTCGCGGCGCGGCCGCCGGTGGCTCGGCGTGATTGCCGTGCTCCTCTTGGTAGTCGGCGCCAGCACGGCGGCCACCTACTACCTCACCAGCACCGACACCAAGGACCAGGCCGGATCGGCGACGACCCAAACGACCGGGCCCGACGGGCAACCGCTGCCGCCCGGAGTCAACGCGCCGCCGGCCAGCCCCGGCACCGTCGACGGGCAGGGCAAGCTCGGCACCGCCGGCCCCAGCGCCGCGGCGGGCAAGCCCGGGGCCGGCCCCAGCAAACGGCCCGGCGGCCCGCCCAGCACGAGCGGCTTCCCCGGCTCCGGCAGCACCGGACCGCGCGGCGCGAAGCTGGTCGCCTACAGCGGCCCCTGCAAGATCACCAAGGCCGGCACGGTCATCGACGGCAAGGCGGTCAAGTGCGGGTTGGACATCCGTGCGAAAAACGTCGTCATCAAGAAGAGCAAGGTGACTGGGCACGTCAACAGCGACGACGGCGGCAGCGTGACGATCCAGGACTCCGAGGTCGATGTCGGCACCGGCTACGAAGCGTCGGTCAGCGGCACCAACCTGACCGTCCAGCGCTCGAACATCCACGGCGGCGAGGCCAGCGTCAACTGCTGGGGCAACTGCACCATCACCGACTCGTGGCTGCATGGGCAGTACATGCCCAATGGCGAGGACTGGCATCTGGATGCCTTCCTGTCCAACGGTGCGAGCAATGTCGTGCTCCGGCACAACACGCTGGCCTGCGACCACGATGGCTCCAACAACGGCGGCTGTTCGGCCAACGTGGGCATCTTCGGCGACTTCGCGAAGAACTCGCACTACACGGTCGACCACAACCTCTTCGTCGCCTCGGAGGGCATGTCCTACTGCACGTACGGCGGATCCACGGACAGCAAGCCGTATCTGGCCGACAACATGGTGTTCACCAACAACGTCTTCCAGCGCGGGTCCAACGGCAAGTGCGGCCAGTACGGTCCGGTCGCGGCCTTCGACCCGGGCCGGCCCGGCAACCGCTGGGAGAACAACGTCTGGGAGAACGGCCAGCCGGTCAACTTCGAATAACACCATGTCTTGAATCCGACCTGTAGCAACAACTTCTCGCCGGGCCGACATAAGTTCCGAGGCAATGAAACGGATCAAGAACGCCTTGCGGGCCTACAGCCACGCGGGCGAGATGCGCCGGAGGCGGCCACCCCGAGCTCGCCTTCTCCCAGACTGCCGGCCACCCGCCGACGGTGTACTACCTCACACCGGATGACAACACCCCGCGCGGTGGCGTCCGGGTCATGTATCGGCACGTCGACCTGCTCAACGCCAACGGGATCAACGCCAAGGTGCTGCACACCAGGGCCGGCTTCCGCTGCACCTGGTTCGCCAACACGTCCACTGTGGTCAGTGCCGGTGAGGCCACGCTGACCCCGGCCGACCTGCTGGTGGTGCCCGACTACTACGCGCCCGGACTGGAGCATCTGCCCACCGACGCGCGGGTGGTCATGTTCAACCAGGCCGGATATCACACGTTCGACCACATCCCGTTCGCCACAACGGCGCCCGGCGCGCCGTACACCCAGGTCAAGAACCTGGTCGCGATGGTGACGGTGTCGCATGACAGTGCGGCCCTCCTGCGTTACACGTTTCCGCAGCTGGACATCAAGCTGGCCCGGTCGGTCATCGACGGGCGCCGGTTCCACCCGGGCGATCGGCCGGGCGGGCGGCGCATCGCCTACATGCCGCGGCGCCGGCACGCCGAGCGCGAGCAACTGCTGCACGTCCTGCGTTCGCGCGGCGTGCTCGACGGCTGGGAGCTCGTGCCGATCGACGGGCACACCGAGGACGAGACCGCGGCGCTGATGCGCAGCTGCGCGCTGTTCCTCAGCTTCAGCGAGCGCGAGGGCTTCGGCCTTCCGCCGGCCGAGGCGATGGCCAGCGGCTGCTACGTCGTCGGATTCACCGGCAATGGCGGTCGCGACTACTTCGACCCCGCGTACTGCGCGCCGGTCCCCGAATGCGACCTGCTCGCCTACGCGACGGCCGTCGAGGACGCCATCCAGCGCTACGAGGCCGACCCGGAGTCGCTGGCGAAGGCCGGTCGGATGGCCTCCGAACGCATCCTCGGCCAGTACCACGAAACGGGCCTAAAGGCCGATCTCACAACGCTTTACGCTCCATTACTGAGCCAGTCCCCAGCTGTAATGTAAGCGACACTCACGTCTCTTGCCGCACGTCCCGGCATCCGCGAAGGTTTCGAGCGTGGCTTCCCCCTGCGCTCACCATGCCGATGCCTTACCGAAGGTGATTGCTCCATGACAAGCAGCCAGCCGCATGTCACTATCCTCGTCGCCAACCTGCCGGCCGAGCGCGACCGCCGAGTCATCCGTGAATCCCTCACCCTGGAGTCGGCCGGCTACCAGGTCACGGTCATCGCCCCGCGCGGCGACAAGACGCCTGAAGGTGCTGCCCGGCAGCCGGGACACGCGCCTCCGGCCGCTACCCGGTCTACGTCGGTCGGCGGCGGCGTGGTGTCGTTCGCGGTCGAGTTCCTCTGGTCGTTCGCCTGGATCGCGGTCTGCCTGGGCACGGAGGTCCTGCGTGGACGGGCGCAGCGCCGTGCAGGTGTGCAACCCGCCGGACGTGTACTGGCCGCTCGCGCTCGCTCTGCGCGCGCTCGGCCGGCCGTGGGTCTTCGACCACCACGACCTGTGGCCCGAGGTGTACGTCACGCGTCGCAGCGGCGCACCCGAACCGCTAGGCGTGTCCGGGCTGCTGGTCTCTTCGAGCGCATGACGCTGCGCACCGCGACGGCGGTGATCGCCACCAACGAGTCGTACCGCGAGAACGCCGTGCGCCGGGGCGTGCCGGCCGGACAAGGTCACCGTGGTGCGCAACGGTCCCGGCCACGACCGAGATCGCCCCGGTCGACCGCCGCGCCCGCGAGCCGACGGCCGCACCGGTCGTCTACCTCGGCGTGCTCGGCCCGCAGGACAACGTCGAGTGTGCCGTCCTGGCCGCCGAGGAGCTCACCGAGCTGCGCGGCCGCGGCGACTGGCGACATGATCATCGCCGGCGACGGCGAGACCTTGCCGGACCTGACGAAGTTGGTCGCCGACCGCGGGCTCGGCGACGTCGTCGAGTTCGCCGGCTGGCTCGACGCGCACCGAGGTCGACGACCTGCTGCGCACCGCCACGGTGGCGATCCAGCCGGATCTGCCGACGCAGATGAACGACCTGTCCACGATGGCCAAGACGGTGGAGTACCTGGGTCGTGGCGTGCCGGTGGTGGCCGCCGACCTGCTCGAGACCCGCCGCAGCGCGGGCGACGCCGCCGTCTACGTGCCGACCGGCACGCCGGCCGAGTTCGCCGCCGCGATCCACCTGCTGCTCGACGACCCGACCAAGCGGGCGCGCATGCGGGAGGTGGCGTTGAGCCGCTTCGACGAGCAGCTCTCGTGGGAGCAGCAGGCGACGCGCTACCTATCGACGTGGAACCGATTGCTCAAGCGGACACCCGTGGCGATCCCGCGGCAGCGAGCGGCGGCCGAGGCGGCAACAGGGGCGGCGACGGAAGCGGTGCATCAGTGATCAGGGCGGGGCACGCCGCAGGCGTGGTCGGCGGGGGCAGCATGACCAGCGTCATCATCGCCGCCCATAACGAGGAGGCGGTCATCGGCCGTTGCCTCGACGCGATCCTGCGCGACAACCACGGCAACGACCTCGACATCACGGTCGTGGCCAACGGCTGCACCGACCGAGACGGCCGAGGTCGCCGCGCAGCGCCCCGGCGTACGCGTGCTGGACCTGGCCGCGGCCGGCAAGGCCGGTGCGCTCAACGCCGGCGACGCGGTCGCGGTCGGCTTCCCGCGGGTCTACCTGGACGCCGATGTGGTGCTGTCCGCCGGCGCGATCCCCGCGCTGGCCGCGGCGCCGGACACCCGGCTGGCGGTGGTGCCGCGCCGTATTCTCGACGTCACCGGGCGGCCGATGATGGTGCGCGGCTTTTATGCCATCAACGCCCGGCTGCCCGTCTACCGCGACGCGCTGTTCGGCCGGGGCGCGATCGCGCTGTCCGAGGCCGGCCGGGCCCGGTTCGACGAGTTCCCCGCGCTGATCGCCGACGACCTGTTCCTCGACTCCCTTTTCGCCCCGGGCGAGCGGGTCGAGGTGCCTTCGGTCACCTCGCGGGTGGCGACCCCGATGAAGACCGGCGACCTGGTGCGGCGGCTGGCCCGTGTCCGCGCCGGAAATGCCGTCCTGCGCCGAACCTCCGGACCCGCGGTCCGCTCCTCGGTACGATCGTCGTGGCTCCGCGACGTCGTGCTGCCCCATCCGTGGCTGGCCCCGGCTGCGGCGTGCTACGTCGGGCTAGTCGCCGCCGCCGAACTGCGGGCGCGCCGGACCCGTGGTTCGGCCGTGGAGTGGGGGCGCGACGAGTCGAGCCGACAGAACGACAGCGTGAGGACCGGGCATGTCTGACAATCAGATCGTGAACGTGTGCTTCCACGGCATCGGCACGCCGGATCGGGAGCTCGAGCCGGGCGAGGACAAGTACTGGATCTCGACCGAGCTCTTCCACCAGATCCTCGACGAGGTCAAGACCTGGCCCTCGGTGCGGATCAGCTTCGACGACGGCAACGCCTCGGACGCCGAGATCGGGCTGCCCGGTCTGGTTGAGCGCAACCTGACCGGCGACTTCTTCGTGGTCGCCGAGCGCCTCGACCAGCGAGGCAGCCTCAGCCGGGACCAGATCCGCCAGCTGCGCGACGCCGGCATGCGGGTCGGCAGCCACGGCATGCGACACCGCTCGTTCCGCGGGCTGGACGCGTCCACCCGTACGGCCGAGTTCGTCACCGCCCGGGAGCGGATCGCCGAGGTCACCGGCCAGCCGGTCGACGAGGTCGCCCTCCCGCTGGGCGCCTACGACCGGCATGTCCTCGGCGCACTGCGCGCGCAGGGCTACCGCCACGTCTACACCAGCGACCGCCGGGTCGCCCGGTCCGGTTCGTGGCTGCAGCCGCGATACAGCGTGGGCAAGGGCGACACCGCACAGAAGCTCCGCGCCGAGGTCTACCACTCGCCGGCGACCCACCGGCTGCGCAACACCGCGGCGGGCCTGGTCAAGCGGTGGCGATGAAGACGGTCCTCGTCGGCTTCGCCGAGGCGCTGGCCGCGGTGGAGTCGACGTGGTGCCTCGCGGACGCGGGCTTCGAAGTGGTCGCCTTCACGAGGGCCGGCCGGCGCCCCGCGCTCGCCGCGAGCAGGTTCGTCCGGGTCGTGCCGATCCCCGCGCCCGAAGACGGCGTCGAGGCGTCGGTCGACGCCCTGCGGGCGCTCGTCGCGGCCGAGCAGCCGGCCGCTATCCTGCCGCTTGACGACCATTCGGTACTGCTCGCCGACCGTCTCAATGGGACGGTCCCGGTCGCCGGCCCGACCGGCGCACTGACCCGGATCGCTCTCGACAAGCGCGAGCAGCTCGTCCTCGCCGACAAGGCCGGCTTCGCCGTACCGCCGACGGTCGTGCTGAACGACGGCGACCCGCCGGTGACCCCGGACGGCCTCGGGCCGTGGATCGTCAAGTGCGCCCTCGCCACCGTGCTGGACGGCGACCGGATCCGCCGGCCCGGCGGCGGCATCGCCCGCTCGATGGCCGACGTTTCCCAGCTGTACCGTGAGATCGCCGCGCCCACCCTCGTCCAGCCGGTCATCGACGGCGTCGGCGAGGGCCTGTTCGGCATCGCGGTCGGCGGCCAGGCCTACGCCCTCTCGGCGCACCGGCGCATCCGCATGATGAATCCGCGCGGCTCCGGTTCGAGCGCGGCCCGGTCGATCCCGGTCGACCCGGCGCTGGCCGAGGCCGCCGGCCGCTTCGTCGAGGCATCGGGCTGGCACGGCATCTTCATGCTCGAGTTCCTCCGCGACGACGCCGGCCGGCCGTGGTTCATGGAGCTCAACGGCCGCACCTGGGGCAGCATGGTCCTCGCCCGGCACCGCGGCTGGCCCTATCCGGTCTGGGCGGTCGAGTCCGCGCTCGATCACGCCTGGCGGCCGGCCGTGCCGCCCGAAGGCCCGCACCTGCGGGCTCGGCACCTCGGCCGCGAACTGGTGCACCTGCTCGCCGTCATGCGCGGCGCCCGGGGCGCCGACAAGGGCCGCTGGCCGACCCGCCGGGCCACCCTGCTGGCCATGCTGCGCCCCGAGCGCGGCACCAGGTGGTACCACGCTCGCCGCGGTGAGCTGCGCGTCCTGCTGCGCGACACGTGGACGACCGTCTCCGGACAGGTCCGAAACCACTCATGAGCAAGATCGTCCGCGCCGCGGCGCACGTGCACTCGGAGTGGTCCCACGACGCGTCGTGGACACTGCCGGACATCGCGGCCGCGTTCACCAAGCGCCGCTACGACGTCGTACTGCTCTCGGAGCACAGTGGACATTTCGCCGCCTCCGACTGGGACGCCTACATCGCGGCGTGCGCGGCGGCGAGCACCGACAAGATCCTCCTGGTACCCGGCATCGAATACAACGACGGCGACAACGTGGTGCACGTCCCGGTCTGGGGAGATCTGCCGTTCTTCGGCCAGCAACCGGACATCGCGACGCTGCTCGGCAAGGTGCACGCCGAGGACGGCGTCAGCGTCATCGCCCATCCCTGGCGGCACGACGCGTGGAAGCGCTACGACCCGGCCTGGGCGCAGCACCTGACCGCGCTCGAAGTGTGGAACCGCAAGTACGACGGCCTCGCCCCCGATCGCCGCGCGCTCGACCTGGCCCGGCGGGACAACCTGCGCGAGTTCGTCGCACTGGATTTCCACACCAGCAGGCAGTTCTTCCCGCTCGCGATGGCGCTGCGGCTCGCCGGCGACGTGGTCAGCCGCGACTCGGTGCACACGGCCCTGCGCTCGGGAAGCTTCGATCCGATGCTGTTCAGCGGCTCGGCGCTGCGCTTCCTGCGCGGCCCGGCGCTGCGCACCCTGGAGACGGTGGAGTCCGCGCGCCGCATCGTGCGCCGCCTGGTCCGCTAGCGCGCTTTCGTCGGCCAAAGACCCGGGTCGAGAGGCCACTACTTCGGGGAACCAGTGGCCTCGGGGCGGTCGGGAGGCCACTACTTCGGGGAAACAGTGGCCTCGGGGTGGTCGGGTGGCCACTACTTCGGGGAAACGGTGGCCTCGGGGCGAAGCGGGCCGGGCTGCGTGCGCATTCTCGAGGGGCTCAGGAGCGTACGGGCGGCTTCGCGGCTGGCCCGGTTGCCCATCGCCGAGCGGCTGACCTCGCGCAGGACCAGGGCTCCCCAGTACGCGGTCGAGGCGGGCAGGTTGTGCCGCCGCCGGTACAGGCGTACGCGGTTCTGGGTCAGCATCGCCCACAGCCGCGGAGACTGCTTCGAGTCGCCCTCGAGGTGCACGGCCAGGGCTCGCGGCGCCAGGCGGGTGGCCAGTCCGGCATCGCGGGCGCGGAGCGCGAAGTCGGTCTCCTCCGAGTACAGGAAGAACGACTCGTCCCAGGGTCCGCACCGGTCCCAGCAGTCCCGGCTGATCAGCATCGCGCTGCCGGCCGCCCAGTCGGCACTCGACTCGGCCGCGTAGTGCTGGTCGCCGACGACCAGCTCGCCGAAGGCCGGGAACCGGCCGGCCCGTTGCGCGCCGAGCACGGCGTCGCCGAGGGCGCGCAGCACCGTCGGCTCGCGGCGCAGTACCGGGATGTGGTGCCCGTCGCCCTTCTCCAGGCGCGGTACGACCAGGCCGGCCCCGGTACGGCGCAGCACCCGCAGCATCTCGACGCCGGCGCCCGGGGCGAGGCGGATGTCCGGATTGAGCACAAGGAGCGCGGTCGGCGCGAGGCCATCCGAGCTTGCCGAGGCGGCCGCGACGGCGGCGTTGATCCCGGCCGCGTACCCGGCGTTGCGGCCCATCTCGATGATCCGCGCGTCCGGGGCGAGGCGGCGCAGCGTCTCGACGGTGTCGTCGGTCGACGCGTTGTCCGCCACGGTGAGCTGCCAGGGCACCCCTTCCAGCCCGGGGCCGAGGCTGGCGACCAGATCGGCCAACAAACGCGAACTGTGGTACGTGACCACGACGACGGCGATCCGCTCGTCCACTCGATCCTCCATTTGGTTACCACACCACGTCATTACCGCACCACCGACGGCGACCAGGCGTCGGCCACGAACACCTTCGGGGTGCCGGTGCCGTCGGCTCGGCGACCCAGACGTCGCTGCTGATCGACGTACCGCCGCGCGGGCAGGCCGTAGAGCACCTGGTCGTTGTCGAGCCACTCGACCTGGTCGTCGACGCTGCGCTGTCTCGGCGAGCATCGTCTCCTGTGCCGGTCGCGAGGTCGTAGACCGCCAGCCGCCACTGCCCGGCCGGCAGGTCGCCGTGCTTCTTGAAGGCGATCCGGGTGCCGTCCGGCGACAGCGACGGGCACTCGACGTCCGTCGCGGAGCGACGACCATCCGGCGCTGGCGCAGGCTGCCCTGGACCAGCCAGGTCTTCCCGCCGGACGCGGCGGTCGCGTAGAACGTGTCGTCGTCGGCGAAGGTGACGCCCCAGATGTTGCTGTCGGCGGCGGTGATCGGCGTGCCGTCGACCACGAGCGTGAACTTCTCGAGGTCGGCTCGGTGCCGCCGTCGGCGACCGGCGGACACGACGGTACGGGTGGAGAACTGGCCCGGGTTCGCGTACGAGTCGCCGAAGACGAACGTGGTGGTGGCGACGCAGCGAGCCGTCCGGGGAGAGCCGGGCCCGGCTGGGCAGGCCCGGCAGCGGCAGGTCCGGCGTCGGCCGTCCAGCTCGGCGTCGAGCAGCTGCGCCTCGTAGGTCGTCACGACGCCCCGGTTGGCGGCCAGGCACAGCGGCGACCGCGGCGCGCGCGTACACCCGGTCGCAGGTGGCCGGCGTGAACGCGCGCGGCACCGCCCGGGTTGGCCAGCGGCGACCAGCGGCCACCTGGCCGTAGCCGTTGCCCAGCGCGGTGTTGCGGAAGACCAGGTGCGGGACTGCGCTGGACGGCGGCGAGGTCGTCGCGCGCCGGCCACGGCCGGCGCGTTGGCCGCCGCGCTCGGCCTGCGCGCTGGCGGACGCGACAGCACGTAGCCGACCGTGCCGACGAGCGGCGAGCACGGCCACGATCGCGCCGAGCAGGCGATCCGAGCCGCGGGCTCATGGTCACGCGGCCGCCGGTCCGCGCTCGGCCGGTGCCGCGAGCAGCCAGGCGGCGGCCGGGATGCGCGCACGGCGAGCAGGCCGGCCACGAGTCAGCAGCGCCGGCTGCGCGGCCGATGCGCGGCCCACAGGCACGCCGAAGCCGAGCGACGAGGCGAACCGGGCCAGCGCCACGACGGTCTGCGCGGCGGCGATGCCGCTGCCCCGGCGCCTCGGCCGGCACCAGCCGGCTCGACCAGGGCGGCCAGCACGCCGTCGGTGGCGGCGTAGAACGTGCCGAGCAGCAGCAGCACCAGCGATCGGTCCACGGCGCGACCGCCGAGCGGCGCCGCCGGCGACCAGGTAGACGGCGAGCAGCGCGACGTGGCCGCCGACGAAGACCTTGGCCCGGCCGATCCGGTCGGCCAGCCGGCCCAGCGGGATGGCGAGGGCCAGGTAGGCGATGTTGGTGCCGACGTACAGCAGCGGGAAGTAGCGTGGCGGCGAAGTCGTCGCGCTGCTGCAGCGACAGGTAGAGGAAGCCGTCGCCGACGGTGAGCAGCGCCGAGCAGGCCGGCCGCGAGCAGCGGCCGGCGCAGCCGGCGGTCGCGGCGATCTGCCGCGCAGCAGCCGCGCGCAGCGCCGACTGCGCGTCGCGCGACCGCGCGCCGGGCGCGGCGGTTCGGGCACGAACAGCACGAGGACCGCGACGCCCGACCACGGCGAACGCGAACGAGACGACGAAGATCGAGTCGTACCCGTCGCGGGCACGGCCAGCAGCAGGCGCGAACGCGACCAGCGGGCCGATCGCGGCGCCGATGCGTGTCCAGGGCCCGGTGCACCCCGAACGCGCGGCCCAGCGTGCGTCGGGTCGGAGGCGTCGGCGATCAGCGCGTCGCGCGGGCGCGGTGCGCAGGCCCTTGCCGAGCCGGTCGGCGGTGATGACCGCGGTGATGCGCGGCGAAGCCGTGCACCGGGCAGCATCGCGAGCCGGCTCAGCGCCGAGACGCCGTACCCGACGCACGGCGACCCACTTCGGGTGGCCGGCCGCGGTCGCCGGCGAAGCCGCCGCGCGATCCGGACGAGCGCGCTGACGCCCTGGTACAGGCCGTCGACGAAGCCGTACGCGAGCAGGCCGAGGCCGACCTCGGCGGTGAGGTAGAGCGGCAGGACCGCGTTGACCATCTCGGAGGAGATGTCGGTGAGCAGGCTGACGATGCCCAGCAGGATGACGGTCGTGCGCGACCTGCGGCGGGCCGCCCGCGTTGGCCGGCGTCACGTCCGCGGTCGTCCGGCCGGGCGGTCCCGCAGCGATGACGTACATGGTCGGCAGCTCTGCCGTCAGCGCGCGGCCGTCGAGCGCGGCCGACGACCCGCTCCTGCTGGTCGGCGGTGATCTGCGGGAAGAGCGGCAGCGACAGGATCTCCGTCGGCCGCCCGCTCGGCGTGCGGGAAGCTGCCCGCGCCCGTAGCCCGAGGTCGGCGAAGGCCGGGGTCAGGTGGACCGGGATCGGGTAGTGGATGCCCGGCGCCGATGCCGGCGGCGTTCAGCTTGGCCAGCACCGCGTCGCGCCGGCTGGCGTGCCGTCGCCCGGCACCCGCACCACGTAGAGGTGCCAGACGTGCTCGTTGCCCGTCGAGCGTCACCGGCCGGACCACGTCGACAGTCCGGCGAGCAGCTCGTCGTAGCGGGCCGCGGCGGCCCGCCGGGCCGCGTTCCAGGCGCGCGAGCCGGGCCAGCTTGGCCCGCAGCACGACGGCCTGCAGCGTGTCGAGCCGGCAGTTGACGCCGACCAGCGTCGTGCACGTACTTGTTCAGCCCGCCGTGGCTGCCGCAGCGCGCGCACCGTCGTCGGCCAGCGCCTCGTCGTCGGTGACGCACCGCGCCGGCGTCGCCGTAGGCGCCGAGGTTCTTGCCCGGGTAGAAGCTGGTCGCGGCGATGCCGCCGGCGCCCGGCGACCGGCGGCCGTGCCGCGGTCGCGCCCTGGCACTGGGCGGCGTCCTCGACGATGGCGCACGCCGGTGCCGGCGAGGCCGGCGCGAGCTGCTCGACCGGCGGCCATCTGGCCGTAGAGGTGCACCGGCGACGACCGCCCTGGTGGCCGGGCTGACCGCGGCGAGCGCCGCGTCGACGTCGATGAGGTAGGTCGCCGGGTCGCAGTCGACCAGCACCGGCCGGGCGCCGGCCCGGACGACCGCCTCGGCGGTGGCGATGAACGTGTTCGCCGGCAGGATCACCTCGTCGCCGGGGCCGACGCCGACCGCGCGCAGCGCCAGCTCGAGCGCGTCGGTGCCGTTGGCGACGCCGACGCAGTGCGCGACGCCGGTGAACGCGGCGTACTCGCGCTCGAACGCGGCGACCTCCGCGCCGCCGATGAAGGCGGTCTCGGCGATGACGCGCTTGAAGCCGGCCTCGACCTCCTCGGCGACCTCGGCGTGCGCGGCCTGCAGGTCGACGAGCGGGATCCGGTTCACTCAGCTCCTCGTGCGGTCGCTGCCGATCGGGTCGGGCTGACGGTCTGCCGGCGCGTCACGGAGGTAGCGGGCCGGGCTGCCGACCCAGACCTGGCCGGCCGGCACGTCGGTCGAGCACGACCGCGCCCATGCCCGACCAGGCGACCAGGCGCCGATCGCGCACGGCCTCGCGGACCAGCGCGCCGGCGCCGAGGTAGGCGCCGCGCTCGATCCGGGCGCCGCCGCCGAGGCGGACCCCGGCGGCGATGGTGGCGAAGTCGTCGACCACGTCGTCGTGGGTGAGCACGGCCTGCGGCATCACCGCGACGTGCGCGCCGACCGTGACGTCGGCGGTGAGCACGGTACTGGGCCAGCAGCACGCGTGCCCGGCGCCGACCGCGCAGCCGGCGCCGACCGGCGCCGGCCGGGTGCACGACGCGTGGCGTACCGGTCGGCGGGCAGGCCGAGCCGGTGCCACGATCCGCCGCGCGGGCGCGCGTAGTCGCGCGGGTTGCCGACGCAGACGACGACCGCGGCGTCGGGCAGCGATCGGCCAGCGTCCAGCGGCGCCGAGCGATCGGGCAGCGCCGGCGCTGGTCGTGCCCGTGCAGCGCCGGGTCGTCGTCGAGGAAGCCGAGCAGGCGCCAGGTCGGCCGGACCGCGTTGATCGCGCGCACCGCGGCCGCGGTCTCCCGGGCGAACCCGCCCGCGCCGACGATGACGAGATCGGTCGCTCATCGGCCGGCCAGCTTCGCGCAGGACGCCCGACGACGCGGTCCTGCTCGTCCTCGGTCAGCTCGTGGAACAGCGGCAGGATCAGCGAGTCGCGGGTGAGCCGCTCGGTGACCGGCAGCGGCGGCCGGCGGCGACGTCGCGCGTAGGCCGGCTCGAGGTGCGACGGCCATGATGCCGCGCCGGGCCGAGACGCCGGCCGCGGCCAGCGTCGGCCAGCACCTCGTCGCGGCTGGCGCCGTACGCCGGCGTCGAGCAGCACCCAGAACGACTGGAAGTTGGTCGTGCCGTAGGCCGGGTCGCGCACCGGCACGCAGGCCGGCGATGTCGGCGAGCAGCTCGTGGTAGCGCGGCGGCCAGCTCGCGCCGCTGCGCGACGATCCCGTCGAGCCGGCCGAGCTGGACCAGGCCGACCGCGGCCTGGATGTCGGTCATCCGGTAGTTGAAGCCGATCTCGAGGTACGCCTCGAGCGACCGGCTGCGCGCTGGCGTGCCGGTCGGCCGCCGACACGTTCATGCCGTGCTCGCGCAGCCGGCGCAGCCGGGCCGCCCACTCGGCGTCGTCGGTGGTGACCATGCCGCCCTCGCCGGTGGTGATGATCTTGCGCGGGTGGAACGACCAGGCCGCGATCAGCGCGCCGGCGCCGACCGGCTGGCCCGTACGCGGTCGAGCCGGCCGCGCAGGCGGCGTCCTCGACCACGGCGATGCCCCAGTCGGTCGCACGGCGGCGCGCAGCGCGTCGCACGTCGACCGGCACGCCGCCCTGGTGCACCGCGATGACCGCCCGGGTGCGCGTCGGTGCGCACCGCGTCGATGGTCTCCGCGGTGAGGTTGCCGGTGGCCAGGTCGACGTCGGCGAAGACCGGCGTCGCGCCGACGTAGCGCACCGCGTTGGCGGTGGCGATGAACGAGAGCGACGGCACGATGACCTCGTCGCCCGGGCCGACGCCGAGCACGACGCAGCGCCAGGTGCAGGCCGGTCGTGCAGGAGCTGACCGCGACGCCGTGCGTCGGCGCCGACCGTCGCGGCGAACGCCTGCTCGAACTCGGCGACCCGCGGGCCCTGCGCGACCCAGCCCGAGCGGACCGCCTCGGCGGCGGCCTGCGGCCTCCTCCTCGCCGAGCAACGGGCATCATGACCGGGATGCGGCGCTCGCTCACGCGGTCGCTGCTCATGCGTCGACCGGTCGCCGCTTCGTCGCGCTCGGCCCGCCACCAGTCGACGAGGCCCTGCGAGGCCCGTCGTCGAGGTCGATCTCGGCCCGGAAGCCGAGCTCGCTCGCGCGGCGGCGCGAGGTGTCGGCCAGGCGGCGGGTGACCGCCGTTGACCGCGCGGGCCGGGCCGTGCTCCGGCGCCAGGTCGGACCCCATCACCTCGAGCAGCGCCTGCGCCAGCTCCGCGCAGGCTGGTCTCCGCGCCGCTGGCGATGTTGAAGACGTCGTCGGTCACGTCGGCCTCGGCGGCCAGGATGTTGGCCCGGGCGATGTCGGCGACGTGCACGAAGTCCATCGTCTGCAGGCCGTCGCCGAGGATCAGCGGCGGCTCGCCCGCGTCGATGCGCTCCATCCAGCGGACCAGCACCTCGGTGTAGACGCCGTGGATGTCCATCCGCGGGCCGTACACGTTGAAGTAGCGCAGCGCGACGTAGTCGAGCCCGTACATGGCGTGGAAGCTGCGCAGCATGCCCTCGTTGAACGCCTTCGCCGCGCCGTAGAACGTGTCGTTGTTGTACGGGTGGTGCCGCTCGGTGGTCGGGAACTGCTCGGCCAGGCCGTAGACCGAGGCCGACGACGACGGCGACGACCTTGCTCGACCCCGGCCGCGGCGGCCGCCTCGAGCACGTTGAACGTGCCGTCGACCAGCACCTCGAGCGCCAGCCGCGGCTCCTCGGCGCACTGGGTGATGCGGATCGCGGCCAGGTGGAAGACCAGGTCGTTGCCCGCGGTCAGCTCGCGCACCAGCGCGCGGTCGCGGATGTCGCCCTCGACCAGCGTCGGACCGGGCCGTTGGCCGAGCGCCCAGTCGAGGTTGGCCCGGCGGCCGCGGACGAGGTTGTCGAGCACGACGATCTCGCGCGGCGCCGCCCTCGACGAGCTGGTCGACGACGTGCGAGCCGATCGTGCCGGCACCGCCGGTGACCAGGACGCGCGTCGCGCCGCGCGATCGGTCACCGCCGTCGCTCATCGCCGGCTCCTCGCAGCGGCGATCGACGCGGCGCCGCCGCTCGGCCGAGGCTGCGCGAGGCCGCCTCGAGGATCTCGCAGCACGCGCAGGCCGGCCCGGCCGTCGGTCAGCGGCGGCTCGCCGCTGCGGATCGCCGCGGCGAACTCGCCGACCATCGGCCCAGCGCCTCGCGTCTCGGGCAGCGCCGGCGCGACCATGTCGCCGGAGCGGTAGGAGACCAGCATGTCGCGGCCGCTCGTCGGCGCCGAGCTCGTCCGGCGTGGCCACGTCGACGCCGCGGTCGTAGATGGCGAGCCGCTGGCTCGGGTTGAGGTCGTCCCAGACCAGCGTCCGCTTCGAGCCGCCGATGATCGTCGTGCGGATCTTGGTCGGGGACAGCCAGTTGACGTGGACGTGCGCGATGCGCGCCGGTGTTGCAGCGGCAGCGTCAGGTAGCCGACGCAGGCCCGGCCGGCGCCGATCGGGTCGGCGCCGTGCGCGCTGACCGCGACCGGGCGCACGCCGTCGGGCAGGACGAAGTCGAGGATCGACAGGTCGTGCGGGGCGAGGTCCCAGAGCACGTCGATGTCGGGCTGCACCAGGCCCGAGGTTGATCCGCACCGAGTCGACGTACTGCAGGTCGCCGAGCTCGCCGGCGCGCACCAGCTCGCGGATGCGGCTGCACCGCCGGCGTGTAGCAGTAGGTGTGGTCGCACATGAGCACCAGGCCGCGCTGCTCGGCCTCGTCGACCAGTCGCGCGGCCGTCCGCGTAGCGTGGCGGCCAGCGGCTTCTCGACCAGCACGTGCTTGCCGGCGCGCAGCGCGGCCAGCGCGACGTCGAGGTGGGTGCCGGCCGGCGTGGCGATCGCGACGCGCCTGGACCTCCGGGTCGGCGAGCACCGTCGGCCAGGTCGTCGGTGACCTGCGACCGTGGAGTAGCGGCCGAGCACCCGCTGGGCCCGTCGGCACGTCGAGGTCGCAGAGCCAGCGCAGGTGGAACGCCGGCGACGCCTGGAAGTTGCGGACCAGGTTCGGGCCCCAGTAGCCGGCGCCGATGACGGCGACGCCGATTGCAGTCACAAATCCTCACTTCATTGGAGCGTGTGCACGGGCAACGTACCGTCGCGGCGGACCGCCTGCCCACTCGCCTTTCGACCCAAATCCGGCAACGTGATGGTGTACTCGCATTCGGAAAAAAGCCGATCAACCAGGGGACAGAGGTCGGTACGACCTACGCTAGGGTCGCGGGCGCCCTCCTCCTGGGTGTGCCTTCTGGAAGGACTTGGTGTGGACCTCTCAATGGACTCGGTCCGACAGAAGGTCAGGTCGACGTTACGTACGGTGGCGCGCGACGAGACCGCGGTCAGCGCTTCGCGCAGCGCGCTGGTGCTCGCGCCCCATCCCGACGACGAGACGCTCGGCTGCGGCGCGACGATCCTGCGCAAGCGGGCCGCGGGGACGCCGGTCCACGTGCTGATCGTCACGGACGGCCGGCACTCGCATCGCAGCGCCGCGTTGCCGCCGCTCGAGCTGGCGGAGTTGCGCCGTAAGGAGATGGCGCAGGCGGCCGAACGCCTCGGGCTGGCCGAAGACGCCGTGTCGTGGGCCGGCTTCGAGGACGGTACCGTCTTCCGCGGCGAGGACGAACTGGCCGCACTCGTCGGCCGGCTCGTCGCCGAAGGGAAGTTCGAGGAGGTCTTCGCCACCTCCGCCGACGAGCCGCACCCGGACCACGCCGCCGTCGGCCGGGCCGCCCGCCGCGGCGCCGGATCCGCGCGCGTGCTCGAGTACCCGGTCTGGCTCTGGGGTTCGTGGCCGCTGCGGCGCGGCGACCGGCTCGGCTCGGCGCTGCGCGCGACCGGCCTGGTGCTGGGGCGCAAGGCCGTACGCGTGTCCACCGAGGGCCACCTGGCCGACAAGATGCACGCGCTCGAGGCCCACGCTTCGCAGTTGCGCCGACCGCCGATGGTGCCCGAGGAGGACGAGTGGGCCGGCTTGCCCGCCGGAGTCCTCAAGGCCGCCGCCGAGGAGTTCGAGCTCTTCATTCCCGCTAGTAAGCGCCCGTCCCGCGGATGACCGCGGTCACCGTGCGCGCAAGGATGCGCACGTCGAGTGCCGGCGACCAGTTGTCCACGTAGTGCAGGTCCAGCCGCACCGACTCCGACCACGACAGCTCCGAACGGCCGCTCACCTGCCACAGACCGGTCAGGCCCGGCTTGACCAGCAGGCGCCGGCGGACGTCGTCGTCGTATGAGGCGACCTCGCTCGGCAGCGGCGGCCGGGGCCCGACCATCGACATCGCGCCGGTAAGTACGTTGACCAGCTGCGGCAGCTCGTCGAGGGAGGACCGGCGCAGGAAGGTGCCCAGCTTGGTGACGCGCGGGTCGCGCTTCATCTTGAACAGCAGGCCCTCGCCGCGCTCGTTGAGGTGAGCCAACTCGGAGAGGCGCGCCTCGGCGTCGGTGAACATGCTGCGGAACTTCCAGCAGGTGAACTCCTCGCCACCGATGCCGACGCGGCGCTGCTTGAACAGGGCGGGGCCTGAGCTGTCGAACCGGATCATCACCCCGATCGCGACCATCACCGGGGACAGGATCGTCAGCAGGAGCAGGGCCACCAGCCGGTCGAGGACGTTCTTCACCGCGCGCTGCGGTCCGCTGAGTACCGGCTTGCGCACGTGGAGCAACGGGCCGCCACCGGCCGGCATCACCTCGACGCGCCCGGGCACCACGTCATCGAGGGCCGGCGCGACGAGCAACTCGATGCCGGCGTCGGACAGCTCCCAGGCGAGGCGCCGCAAGGCGAAGCCGTCGATGGCGACCGGGAGCGCGACCACGACCGCGGAGCAGCCGACCGATCGGGCGGTGCCGGCCACATCGGACATGTCGCCGAAGACCGGCACGGCGAATGTGGTGACGAGTCGCGCTTCGTCGAGGTCGGTGATGCACGCGCCGGTAACCCGAAGACCGTGCGAACGGTCGCGCTTGAGCTGGCCGAGCAGGCCGACGACGGCCTGGGCCGGGCCGACGATCATCGTGCGCTGCCGCACGTATTCCCGCTGCCAGGTGCGCAGCATCGTCAGCGCGAGATAGCGCCAGCCGACGGTGAGCGCGCCGGTCATCGGCACCGCCACCACCATCGCGCCGATCAGCGCGGTCTCGCCGAAGAGCAGGCAGGTCGGCGTCACGATCGCGGCGAGCACGAGGGATGCGCGCGTGACGCGCTGGATCATCCCGGTCGTGTTCTCCAGGAAGAACTGATCGTAGAGCCGGTGGCAGGCCAGGATGAACAGCCAGACGAGGAGGAAGGCACCGGAGATGCCGATGGCGACGGGCAGGCCGCCGCGAATCGCACGACTTGCGTATTCGGGCACATCGGCACCGAACCAGAGGGAGACGACGAGTGCGGCGGTAGCGACCGCGGTGACGTCCGCGGCGAACGCGACGAGCACACTGTGCCGCCGCGAGCGCAACCGGCGACGTTCCAGACCGGTCCTGGTCGTCAACGCCGCCGTCTCGACGGTGACTGTCTCCAACAACGACATCCGTACCCCCTACGAGCCGCGAGGCCCGCCACGCACAGAAAGCTGAATTGCGGGTGCCGCCAAGCACCATGGTCCGCAGTCGGCGGTCGATCAACTCAAGCCGCCGGGGCGTAACCTACCGGGATCCAGCGAAACGCGAAAGCCGGGGACACATTCCCGACGGCCGGTTGAGCGCCTATTGACAACGAGGCCGCAGGTCACCGTTTTCCGTGCCGACTTTCGGCGGGTTAATTGTCCCTTATGCCAAATCTAAAGGTTGGCGAGCGGGCTACCGGCGGCTAGCCCGGCAAGGGCCGGGACCTGCGCGGACCCACTAAAGACGGTCTTGAACCAAGGACTCTCACTGATCGCACTCCCGCTGTAACAAATTGTTTACCCTGCATTCGCAATTAAGAATGCGTTGACCCCCTATTTCAACCCTCGCTCATCCGTACCTTTCGTAACTCGTATCTTTGCGCCCGCACCTGCCCCCGAATGGTGAAGCAACGCATAGCCGATCCTGTGGATCAAGCTGTCCGTTCAGCCGATCCGCGCTGTCCACATAGGACCGATTAGGTGGTCTTCGTCGCTGCTGCGTGCTTCGTCGCCGCGGCGTCCGTCGCCGCCGCTGCGGGTTCCGTCGCCGCCGCCGCGGATTCCGTCGTCGCGGCGTCGGTCGCCGCCGCTGCGGGTTCCGTCGCCGCCGCTGCGGATTCCGTCGTCGCCGCGACGGATTCCGTCGTTTCGGGGTCACGGCCGACCATCGACCGCTGTAACGTTTTGAAGCCGAGTGGCGCTGTACGCGTTGGCGGGGTTTGTGTCTCGGGCGGGCCAGACGGAGGACAGCATGACGGTGTGCGCGCGGGCGGTCCCATGATCGACGATGCGCCGACCGCCGAGCGGCCCGCCCTGACTCCGTCGATCGCCACCGCGCAGGAGGGCGACGAGGAGGCATTCCGG
Organism: uncultured Actinomycetota bacterium; assembly: GCA_963816625.1. Classification (GTDB taxonomy): domain Bacteria; phylum Actinomycetota; class Actinomycetes; order Mycobacteriales; family Micromonosporaceae; genus Dactylosporangium. The sequence continues at coordinate 323,753 of CAWFLC010000003.1, forward strand.
CACCTGTACCGGACACTCCAGCCGGTCCTCCTGCGCTACCTGCAGACGCTCGTCGGGTCCGACGCCGAAGACGTCGCCGCCGAGGCCTGGCTGCAGATCTCCCGCGACCTGCGCACGTTCAAGGGCGACTGGGACGCGTTTCGTGGTTGGACGGTCACCGTCGCCCGGCACCGCGCGATGGACCATCTGCGTCACGTACGGCGGCGCCCGGCCGTCAGCGTCCCGGTGCAGAACCTGCTCGACCTGCCGGCCGACTACGACACCGCGGCGCGCGCCGAAGAGTCCGTCTCGACCGAGCAGGCGCTCGCGTTGATCGGCGCGCTGCCCCGCGACCAGGCCGAGGCGGTCTTCCTGCGGGTGCTGATCGGGCTCGACGCGCAGACCTGCGGCCGCATTCTCGGCAAGCGGGCCGGCGCGGTACGCACCGCCGCGTACCGCGGACTTCGCCAACTGGCGAGGCAACTCGACTCGTCTGCGTCCACCTCGCCAGCGCTCAGGGTGACATCCACGGTGCGCCCGGCGCTGAGGGAAGTGAGATGAGGACGGACGACTTCTGGCAATCCGCCGCCAACGTCACCGGCCCGCGCGGCCGGCGGCGGCTGGTCGCGCTCATCGACGCCGCGAAGGTGCCGGCCCGGCCGGGCGAGTTGGCCGGCGAAGAAGCACTCATGGCCGCCTTCCGCGCCCACGCCGCCCGGCCGCCCGTCGCCCGCCAGTCACTCAAAGGGACACTCGCGCGGCTGCTGACCATCAAGGTCGGTGCGCTCTGCGCCGCCGTGCTCAGCGTCGGCGGGGTCGCCGTCGCGGCGAGCACCGGCACGCTGCCGGGCCCGCTGGCCGGCCTGGGCCGCGGCGGCCCCGCCTCAGCCAGCCAGCCCGCCCCCAAGGTCGTCGCAAATCCGCCCCGCTCCAGCCATCCGACCGCCACGCCCGCACTCGTCGCCCACTGCCACGACTACCTCGGCTGGGATAAGGAGCGACGCCGGCTGGCCCTCGCCCAACCCGACTTCCGCGACCTTGTCGAGGGCGCGCGCGGCAAGGATCCGAACGCGATCGAGAACTTCTGCGGGCAGGTCGCGCCGACCCCTTCGCCGTTGCCGTCCCGCTCGCCGAACGCTCCGCCCGTCGCGCCGACCAAGGAGCACAACGAGCCCGGGACCCCCGATCCGGGCCCGGGTGGTCCGGCCGATCCCACGCCCGGCAGCGAGTCGCCGACCATCGGCCCGACCGACCAGCCGTCGGAGCCGGCGCTGCAGCAGGAGGCGCCTCCCCTTGGCCCACCCGAGACGCCGCCCGGCGGTGCCTCATGAGAAGCGTTGCTCCCACACCTGACTCGGTCGCCGGCGGGAATCTGGCGGCACAGTCAGGCGTCGAGGTCGTCGCATGGCCCGCGATGACCCGACGAAGGCCGTGGCCGGCGGAGTCTGCCGCCGGCTGTGGCGAGAGCCGAGGTCACCGGCGCCCTCCGGACGACCCGGCAGACGTCGAGGCCGGCAGGTTTACCTGACGGCTCGGCGAGCCCGGGCGGGCGCCATTCCCCCCATGGTCGTCCGCCCGGGCGCCTCTCTTGACTTTCCATGACTCGGGTCCGCCGAGCGTGCCGCCGGGGCCCCCGGCAAAACGCGCAGCGTTTTGTTGGGGTGGCTGTCGCTCCCGCCAGACACCGCTCCGGCCCCGGGGGGCCTCCGCTGCCAGGTCCGCGTGCCCAAGCCCGCCGCCACAACTTCTCCGGATGCAGTGGCCTCAGAGGGGCCGGGAGGCCACAACTCCGGGGAAGTAGTGGCCTCCGCGCGGTCGGGAGGCCACAACTCCGGGGAAGTTGTGGCCTGTCGGTACTCGAAGCTCAACTCATCGATGATCAAGGGGTGCTTACGGGTTGCGGACCGCCACCGCGGTGTACGGCGTAGTGGGCGTCGGTGGCGTGGTGAAGCGGGCATTCGGCAGATACAGCCTGTGCCCGAACGGTGCGATCGCCGTCGGCACGTCGAAGCGAGGGTCCGTGATCAGCTGACGGAGCACACCCGACGAGCCGCGCTTGTTGAGGGCCACGACGGCGACGGTGTTGTCGCGGTTCTGCACGACGAAGAGGGTACGGCCGAGGATCAGCAGCCCGTCGCCGTTGACGAAGGGGCCGACGTCGATCTTCTTGGTGACGCCGGTCGCCGGATCGACGCGGAAGAGCAGGCCGCTGCCGCTCTGCACGATGATCAGGGCTTTGCCGTCCGGCGTACGGACGATGCCGTTCGCATTGAACGCGGCCGGGTCGAGCACGAAGTCGCCGGTCAGCGGCACGGTGCTGAAACCCGACGGCAGGGAGCCGTGCTTGCCGAAGCTCACCTTGTAGAGCACGGCCCGGTTGGAGTCCGTGAAGTACGCGGCCTTGTCGGTGAGCGCGACGTCGTTGACGAACGTTCCGGCGCCCGTGGCGAACTGGTAGCTGGCCAGCACCTTGCCGCTGCGGGTGTCGACGACGCGGGCGTTGCCGGCCGCGCCGCCGGCGACGAAGAGCCGTCCTCGGCCGTCGATCTTCATGCCGAGCGACGACGTACCGGTCGGCGGGCTCAGCTCCCGCCCGGCCCCGGTGGCCAGGTTGACCTTGAGGATCTGCCCGGTCGCGCGGGAGCCGAAGTACGCGAACGGACCGTCGCCGATCGCGATGCCTTCGGGCTGGAAGCCGTCCGGGAGGTTGATGGTGCTCGGGAAACGGGTGTCGTGGGCCGAGGCTGGCGTAGCAGCCGTGGTCACGGCCAGGGTGAGGATCGCGGTAGTCGCGACCGCGTAGCGGAGAAGTCTGGGCATGCGCGTGCTCCTTCCCTCGAGCGCCGGCCGGCAGTGCACCGGCGCGAACGCTCCAGATCGTGGTCCTCGATCTGAAGGAGTACACCAAATGCGGCGATTTGGTTCAGGCCTTCGCTCGGGCCCGGTCCAGAACCTCCAGCGCGTGTACGGCGTCCGACGCATCGACCGGTACGGTACCGGTGCCCCGGACGGCCGCCGCGAACGCCGGATAGAACGTGTCCCACCGGCCGCGCTCGCTCGGTACCCCCTCGGCTTTGTCGCCGCGATGGATCCGCCCCCAGCGCTCCGGCGGCTCGACGCCCCATTTGTCGCCCTCGGTCGCCGGCGATCGGCCCTCGACCAGCATCTGCTCCTGCCCGTCGACCCCGCCGACGACGTAGGTCCCGGTGGTGCCGGTGACCCGGAAGCGCGGGCCTGGCGCACCCTGCACCGAACTGCCCCACAGCAGGGAGTGCACCCCGCCGGTGTGCCGCAGCGCCAGGAAGAAGTCGTCGTCGAGGCCACCCTCGACCACGTGTACCTCGGCGTGGACCCGATCGACCGGCCCGAAGAGCAGCAGTGCCTGGTCGACGAGGTGGCTGCCGAAGTCGCGCAGCGCCCCACCGCCGGCCGCCCTGGGGGCGACCCCCGGCCGGAACTTCTCGAATCGCGACTCGAAGCGGGTCACCCGGCCGATCGCGTCGTCGGCGATCAGCCGCCGCACGGTGAGCAGGTCGGAGTCCCAGCGACGGTTCTGGTAGACGCTCAGCACCGCCCCGGCTTTCCCGGCCGCCTTGACCGCGCCGCGCGCCGAGGCCGCGTCGAGGGCGAACGGCTTGTCGCACACCACCGCCAGCCCGAGGCCGATGGCCTCCTCGACCAGGTCGATATGGGTCGCCGCGGGGGTCGAGATGGTCACCGCCTCCACTCCGGCGGCGGCGAGATCGCCCAGCGAGTCGAACGACGCCACGCCGGGCAGATCCTGCTGGATCAAGGCCCGTCGTTCCGTTGCCCGGGTCACCACCCCGACCAGCGCACACTCCGGGGCCGAGGCGATCAACGGCGCGTGGAAGCGCCGGCCGCCGAAGCCGTAACCAACCAGACCGATCCGCACCGGCTCACCCGACATGAGCCCGATGTTACGAGCGCTGAGGCGACAATGCCCCTGGATCAAGCAACCGAGTAGGAGACAGCCGGACCGCCGCCACCAGCAGACCCAGCAGCGCCAGCCCCTCGGCGAGCCCGAACCCGGCCAGGTACGCGGCCGGCGCCGAGCGCGCGACCAGCACCGCGAAGAGCGATCCGCCGACCGCCAGTACCGCCGAGGACAGCAGCGAGTCACTCAGTTGCAGCGCGGAAGAGTTCACTCCCTGTTCAGCTGGGGGCGACAGCTCGAGTGTCAGCCCGGACAGCGCCGGATAGGCGATACCCATCCCAAAGCCGCCGATGCCCCAGCCGACCACGCACACCCACACCGGTACCGACGGCGCCACGCAGAGTGCGGCGGTCGCCACCCCCGAAGCGATCAACCCGAGCCCGATCTGCAGTCGCCGTGCCGCCGGCAGCCGCTGGCCGGCCCGGCCCTGATACCACGACCCGACGAACCAGGCCAGCCCGCTGACCGTGACCGTCAGCCCGGCCTCCGCCGGCGAGAAGCCCCGCTCCCGCGACAGCAGCAGCGGCAGGAACACGTCGACCTGTATGAACGCCGCGCCGGCCAGCCCGCGCAGCACGATCACGCTGGGCAACCCGGGCAGCGCCGCAAAGGTGCCGGCCGGCAGCAGCCGCGGCGCGCACACCACCAGCACGACCAGGGCCAACCCCATGAGCAGCACGGCGTTGAGACCGGCTTGCTGCCCGCCGACATACAACAGGCCCGCGCCGATCGCCGTGCCAACCGCCCATCTGGTACGAGAGGAGCCCGCGCTTCCGTGCTCGGCTGTGCGCTCGAGCAATCGGAGGGCCGGACGGACCAGAACGAGACACGGCACGGTGAGCGCGACCACGCCGAGGAACACCCACCGCCAGCCGAACTGCTGCGCGATCAATCCGGCGAGCAGCGGCCCGACGACCACCGGCACCACCCAGCCGCCGGCGAACGCGCTGAACACCCGCGGATGCATGGCACTCGGATACGCGTGCCCGACCACCACGTACAGCGCGACGGTCAGCAGCCCGCCGCCGTATCCCTGCGCGACCCGGCCGACGATGAGCACCCACATCTGCGGAGCCAGCCCGGCGATGAGCAGTCCGGCCACGAAGCACGCCGTACCGATCCACAGTGGACGGACCGGTCCCCGCCGGTCGCTCTGGGCGCCGCCGACGACGAGGCCGACGATGCCCGCCGCCAGCGCCCCGCCGAACGCGAGCGCGTACAGCGCGAGGCCGTGCAAGGCGCGAGCCACCGTCGGCATGACGGTCGTGACCGCCACCGCTTCGAACGCGGTGAGCGACACGAGCGCGACCATGCCGACGGTGAGTCCCCGGTAGGGCTGGGCGAGCGGGTTCGTGTTCATCGCTCACCATGGTCGGACCTCAACTGTGCTTGAAGTCAAGCCTCCGGCTTGAACTGTGCTTGAAGTCAAGCCTTCGCCGAAGCGGTCTCCAAGGCATCGCGGCGCCACGAGCGGACGTACGAGGTCGCGGTCACGCGCTCCAGATCGGTGAGCTGCAACACATTGCCCACCAACTCGAGCAGCTGCGTGTTGTCCCGGACGTCGTTGGCCGGCACGTGTTCGTTGAGGGCCGCGTGGACGCGCCGGCGCAGCGAACCGTTGACCCGCGGCGCGGGCGCCGGATGGTGCCGGCGCCGGAGGCGCTTGTGCTGGGGCCGCCTGCTGCGGTGCCGTTTGCTTCGGTGGCGCTTGCCTTGGTGGCGCTTGCGTCAGCGGCGCCGGTTTCGGGGCCGCGACCGGCGCGGGATCTCGGCCGCCGGCTCGGGAGCAGCCGCCGGCTCGGCGACCGGTTCCGCCACGCCCGCGTCCATAACCGTGCTCACCAGCGGCTGTTCCCGGGTGATGCTGAAGATGCTCTCGATGTGTCGCCGCGCCTCCGGGTCGAGAACCTTCCGGGACGGCGGCTCTTCGATGACGGCCTCCGGTTCCGGTGCGGCCGGCAGCGCCACCGGCGTGTCGATCGCGATCGCCGGACGGCCAGGTCGGGGCGAGGCCATCCGAGCTTGCCGACGCTCCTGGCTTGGTTGTGCCGTTTGTGCGTGGGCGGGTCGACCGCGAGCCGGGCCGGGGTCAGGTCGGCGGCGATCAACGAGGTCAGCCCCGCGTAGTCGGCGCCGTCGGCGAGGCGCACGGCGATCTCGTCGAGGTCGTACACCGCGACCGCGATGTCCGCCGTCGTCGGGTCGACCGCCGCGCGGATCTTCCGGTACAGCACCTTCGAGATCGCCGCCGTCCGGCGCTCCCGCTTGACCTCGGCCTTCGCCGCACTGATCGAGTCGTACAGCCCGAGCCGCGGGTTGGCCTTGGCCAGCGACTTGGCGCGCATGGTCAGCAGCGGGTGGCGCAGCCAGTGGCTCCACACCTCGTACGCGGGGGTGGTCGGCGGCAGGTCGCCCTTGGCCCGCAGCCGGTCGCGGCGCTGGTTCTCGGTGTGCATCAGCCACACCGCGTAGCCGAGCGCGGACATGCCGGCGTAGAAGCCGCCGAGCAGATGGTTGCTGTGCGCCAGCCAGTTGAACGCCACCGCCCAGGCGGCGATCGCCGCGGACAGCAGCCGGGACGCGATCGCCCGCTCCCCCAGCCGGCGCCGCACATCGGCGTTGGCCATCACCACGATGCCGCCCAGCTCGAGCGCGGCGACCGCGGGCACGGCCGCGATCAACGGAATGTGCAGCGCCTCGACCGCGCCGGTCACCTGACCGGCCATCGCCACCGCGAGCACCACGACGTAGAAGCCTTGCCGCATCCAGGAAGCACGCCGGACACTGCGCACCAGGTGCGCGTCCAGCTCCCCTTCTGCCACCGGCAGATCGGCACGCCGGTCGTACATCGGAACTCCGTTCCCGTTCATCGACGTCTTTGTTACTGATTTGCGATGGAGGCGGCACCGTTGTTAGGCAACGGGTAGCCGCGCGCCGCGAGAAACTCGACCAGCGCGAGGTCGACCGAGCTCTGCACCGTGGTGTCGTGGTCGGTCACAAACCGTTGCAGCAACTGCTCGAGCTCGATCCGCACTCTGGTGTTGAGCTGCACCCTTTGCAGCTGGTGCCGCCGCGCCGGCATCGCCAGCGTCGATGGCATCTCGACTTCGCCCACAACTGCATCCATCCGTATCCATCCGTCATCCGAGCCTTCCACCCGGGTGGACAAACCACATCGCTAGCCCGTTTGTTAGCGGGCACGCTAGCAATGCCCCGTCGGCGGGCCGCCCAAGACGCGCCGACGGCTCGTGCCAACTTCGATGCGTCACACTTATGCGCATGGAGTTGACTGGTCCGCTCGCTCAGTACGCAAAGCGTTTTCACGCTCACATCGGTGCCGAGCATCACGTCGCGTCGCCGCTCGGCGCCTGGCTGGTGCTGGCGTTGTGTGCCGCCGCCGAGTCCGACGCGCCGAAGGACGACGTGGCCGCGGCGCTCGGGATGCCCGCCGAGGAAGCCGTGCGGGCCGCCGCCGCACTGCTCGACACGCCACACCCGCTGGTCGCGTCGGCCGCCGCGATCTGGCAACGGCTGGCCGAGGCGAAGGTCGACTTCGCCGGCCTGCCCGCCGCCGTCGAGACCGGCGAACTGCCGGACCAGGCGCACCTCGACGCGTGGGCCCGCGAGCACACGTTCGGGTTGATCGAGAAGTTTCCCGTGCAGGTGCGGCCGGAAACCGTGCTGATTCTCGCGTCCGCGCTGGCCACGCGCGTTTCCTGGGACGAGCCGTTCGACCTGGTGCCCGCCGACCGGCTCAAGGACGGCCCGTGGACCGCTCGGCTCACCCAGGTGCTGCACACCCCGCGCGCCAAGGGCCACGATCAGCACATCGTGAGCACGCCCCGGGCCGGCGACGTGGCCGTGCACACCGCCATGGCCCGGGACGGGCTGCGGGTCACCTCGGTGATCGCCGCCGCGGACGTCCCAGCGGAGCACGTCATCGCCGCCGCCTACGACATCGTGTCGACCGGGGGCGCCGGCCGGCGGTCGCTCTTCGACCTGCCACTCGGCGAGACTCCACTGTGGACGATCGTCGAGGAGCCGGTCGAGACCACGGCGCACGACGGCCGGGAGGAATGGTGCACGGCCATCTTGCCGGCCTGGTCCGCCCGCAGCGACCACGACCTCGACCACCCCGAACTCGGCTTCCCGTCGGCCGCCTACCTGCTGGCGCGGGCGCTCAAGCTGACGGAGTTCGCGTACGTGGCGAAGCAGGCGGCGATGGCCCGCTACAGTCGCGTCGGCTTCGAGGCGGCCGCGGTCACCGCGATGATGATGATGGCCTCGGCCGCGCCGATGCTCCGCGACGGTGTACGCCGCACCGCCGAGCTGCGCTTCGCCCACCCCTACGCCGTGGTAGCCACGGCGACCCAGCCGGGCGGCCCGTGGCACAACGTCCCGGTCTTCTCGGCCTGGGTCGCCACCCCCGACGACGCCACCTGACCGTCGGTAGCCACAACTTCGGGGAAGCTGTGCCCTCCCGGCCCACCCGTAGCCACAACTCCGGGGAAGTAGTGCCCTCGACAACCCACCCGTATGGCCACAACTCCGGGAAGTAGTGCCCTCCCGACCCACCCGTAGCCACTACTTCCCCGAAGTAGTGGCCTCGCGGGCCGCCCGTGGCCACTACTTGCCCGAAGTTGTGGCCTTCCTTGTTGACCTCGACCTTGGTTGAGGTTGCAGAGTGGACGCATGCGAGCGGTTTGGTGGCGGGAGATCGGTCCGCCCTCGGTACTGGTGCCCGGTGACGCGCCCGATCCGGTCCCCGGCGACGGTCAGGTACTGATCCGGGTCGAAGCGTCCGGCATCACCTTCATCGAGACCCAGACGAGGGCCGGCCGGGCGCCCCGCGCGACGATCACCCCACCGGCGATCCTCGGCAACGGCGTCGGCGGAACGACGCCCGACGGCCGGCGGGTGGTCGCCAGCCTCGGCGGCTCGGGCGGCTACGCCGAGCTGGCCGTGGCCCGGCTGACCGACGTCGTGCCCGTGCCCGACACGATCGGCATCGCCGACGCCACGGCGCTGCTCGCGGACGGCCGGACCGCGCTCGGCCTGCACCAGCTCGCCGCACCGCGGCCGGGCGAGACCGTCCTGGTCGAGGCGGCGGCCGGCGGCGTCGGCAACCTGCTCGTGCAAATGGCCGTCGCGGCGGGCGCGACCGTCATCGGGGCGGCGTCCGGTCCACGCAAGCTCGCCGTGGTCCGTGACCTCGGCGCGGCCGCGACCATCGACTACACCGACCCGGGCTGGGCCGATGCGCTCAAGGCGGCCGCGCCGGACGGGGTCGACGTGGCGTACGACGGCGTCGGCGGCGAAGTCGGCCGCACCTCACTGGCCGCGATGGCGGCGGGCGGCCGGTTCTTGATCCACGGCGTGGCCAGCGGCGCGATGACCGACACCAGTGGCGCGGCCGGCGTGACCGTGCTCGGCTTCGGCGAGCTCATGAAGATCGCCCAGAACGCCCGGGAGCTGACCGAGCAGGCCCTGGCGCTGGCGGCGGCCGGTCGACTGCGCCCGGTGATCGGCCAGACGTACCCCCTCGAGCAGGCGGCAGAGGCCCACGCCGCGATCGAGACCCGGACCGCGATCGGAAAATCCCTCCTGCACCCCTAGCCCCAACCAGTCGATCAAGGAAGTACGCGCCCGGGAAACGGACAATTTCCGGCGCGTACTTCCTTGATCAACGGGTGGGAGCCTCGCGGTGTCGCGGCAATGACATCGCGTCGTGGTCCGGACGCCTACGGTCAGCACTATGGGCATGCGGATCGCCACGTTCAACGCCAACAACCTCTTCTCCCGATGGTCCTTCGAGGCCGACCTGCCGCGCATGATCGCCGACAAGGCGCTGGACACCGTGGACGCCGGCGACAGCTCGATGGCGGCCGGCGCGGCGAGCCCGACCCAGCCCGTGGCCAAGCCGGAGGTGGTCAACGTCAGCTTCGACAACGGTGCGACGCTGACCGGCGTTCTGCGCACGTACCTGGGGCGGCTCGTGCAGGGGAAGGATCCGAAGGACCGAGCCTGGATCGCCAAGCGGATCGCGGCCATCGACGCCGACGTGCTCTGCCTCCAAGAGGTCGAGGATCAGGAGGCCCTTGAGGCGTTCTGCAACGACGAGTTGGCGGCGGCGAAGGTCGGCTACCCGTACCGGATGGTGGTCGAGGGCAACGACCCGCGCCGCATCGACGTGGCGATCTGCTCGCGGTTGCCGATCGTACGGGTCAGCTCATGGCGCTTCTGGCACGACCGGGTGTTCAGCCGGGACCTGGTTCAGGCCGAGGTCACCGCGCCGGACGGCAAGTCCGTGCAGGTCTTCGTCAACCATCTGAAGAGCCCGTTCATCCCCGACGAGTTCAAGCTGTCGATGCACGAGGTGGCGGTGCAACAGCAAGCGATCCTGGCCCGCCGTACGGCCCAGGCCGAGGCGATCTCCGCGATCATCCGCCGGCAGCGGCTGACCAAGCGCATCGTGGTCACCGGCGACATGAACGACAACCCGGACTCGCCGGCCCTGAGCGCGCTCGGCAAGCTCGGGCTGGTCGAGCGGATCAGCGCGGCGAAGACCGTGCCCGGGCCGAACCGCAAGGGTGTCCTGGTCGACGACAAGTTCGGCGCGCTCACCGATCACATGTGGACGATCCGGCACCGGGCCAAGGGCGCGACGACGTTCGGCCTCTTCGACCAGATCTGGACCAGCGAAGACCTCCCGGTGGCCGGCGCGCATGTGTTGCGCCGCACGCAGATCACCGGGGACGGCTCCGACCACGACCCGTCGTTCATCGACCTCGAGCTCTAAGGCAAGCTACTCCGTGGTCGTGGCTCGCCAGCTCCGGCTGTTGACCCGGCTCGACCACCACGAACTGGCCCATCATGCCCTCGTCCTCGTGCATGAGGATGTGGCAGTGGAACATGTACGCGACGGCCGGGTCGGCGTAGTCGGCGAATCGCGCGATCACCCTGATCTCCTGATTCGGCGGCAGGAAGACGGTGTCCTTCCAGCCGCCCAGTTCCGGTGGCGGCGGCGCGCCGTCCACGCTCAGTACCTGGAACTGCACGTCGTGGATGTGGAAGCTGTGCGGCGTGTCGTGTCCATTGTGGACGGCCCAGATCTCGGTCGTACCCTTGACCACGACGGCGTCGACCCGATCCATGGCCATCTTGTGGCCGTTGATCTCCCGCCCTTGGAACTCGAAGGTGCGCTGCCGCACCGCCGACGCCGGATCCAGCCGCGGCGTCGCCACCAACGTGGCCGGCACCGCCGGGCTCGGCTTCAGCGTCGCCGCCGCCCGCAGTTGCAACACGTCGAAGGCGTCCGTGCCGCCCTGGAACCGGCTTCGGCGGTCGAACGGTGAACTGCGCAGCGTCACCCGTTCACCGGCCTTGAGCTCGACGACCACGTCGGCCCGCTCGCCGACCGACAACCGGATGTTCTTCATCTGGTACGGCGCGGAGAGCAGTCCCCCGTCGGTCCCGACGAGGTCGAAGCTCCGCCCGTCGGAAAAGCCGAAGTTGTAGACCCGCGCGGTCGACGCGTTGAGCAGCCGGAGCCGGACCCGCTCGGTGGTCACCGGCTGGTACGGCCCGGCCGTACCGTTGACCAGCAACGTGTCGCCGAGCACGCCGATGTCGCTGAGGAGCCGATGGCTCCGGTCGAACTCGCCGTCACCGTCGAACACCTTGTCCTGCACGATCACCGGGATGTCGTCGACACCGTACGAGTGCGGAAGCGCGGCCACATCGGTCGCCGGGTCGTCGACGATGAACATGCCGGCGAGTCCCTTGTAGACCTGGTCCTCGGTCGCGCCGACCGGGTGCGGGTGATACCAGAGGGTGGCGGCCGGCTGGTTGATCTTCCAGCTCGGCGACCAGGTGTCACCCGGCGCGATCGGGTACGTCGGTCCGCCGTCCATGCGCGCCGGCAGGTGCATGCCGTGCCAGTGGACCGTCGTGTCGTCGGCGAGTCCATTGTGGAGGTTCACCAGTACCTGCTCACCGCGGGTCGCGCGCAGGGTCGGCCCGAGGTACGTCCCGTTGTACCCCCAGGTACCGGTCCGGCCGTGCCCGAAGTCGGTGTGCCCGAACCCGGCGGTGAGCTCGAAGACGCGCCGGCCCTGAGCGTCCACATGGGACGGTGCCAGCGGCGGTACGCTCAACCGCCGGTCGAAGTCGACCTTCCCGACCGTATTCGTCGTACGGTCGCGCAGCAGCCAGGTCACCCCGCCGATGCCGACCCCGCAGAGCATCATCAGCAGCGACAGGCCGACGAGCAGCCACTTGCGCATGAAAGGTCCCCCTGTAGGTAGCGTGTCTACAGGTAGCGTGACGCGATATCCCGCGTCGCGCCAGACCTCAGCCCGCATCCCGGGGAAACCTCAGGGAAAGCCCGGACCCCTCCAGTACGCGTTCTCGGCATACTTGACCAGGTGATCGACGCGTACATCGCCGAACTGCAGGGCAGCCTGCGGGGCCCTCGGCGCGCCCGGACCGACCTGGTCACGGAGGCGCGCGACAGCCTGGTGGACGCGACCGAGGCATACCTGTCCACCGGCATGGACCGCGGCGACGCGGAACTGCGGGCCGTTCGCGAGTTCGGCGACGTCCGGGCGATCGCGGAGGAGTACCAGGCCGAACTCGGGCTCATGCAGACCCGGCGCACGGCGACGCTGGTGTTGCTCGTGATCGGCTCGCAGGCCGTGGTCACCGAGGTGGCCTGGCGGAGCCTCAACTTCACGTGGCGGCCGAACGCGGCCTACGCGCTGCTGGCCAGGACCGTCGACTGGGTCGGCTTCGCTACCCTCGCGGTGGCCGCGTTGACTCTGCTGGCGTGCGGCATCGGCGAGCGGTGGACACGCGTCGACCGGCGCATCGCTCGGGTGGCCGGGGTGGCCGGGCTGGCCATCTGCGGCTTCTTCGTGACCGCGTCGGTGGCGCTGACCGCGTTCAGCCCGCTCGCCGGCCTGCTCGGCGCGACGGCCCCGGGCCTGGCCGTCATGGCGGCCTGGTGCGCGGCCCCGTCGGTCATCGCCGCCAGCGCCGGCCGCTGCCTGCAAGCCGCCTAATAAGAAAGCCACAACTCCGGCGAAGCAGTGCCCTCGAGCCCCGCGGGAGGCCACAACTTCGGGGAAACAGTGGCCACGAGGCCCCGCCGAGGGCACTACTTCGGGGAAGTAGTGGCGACGAGGCCCCCGCGACGGCACTACTTCGGGGAAACGGTGGCCTCCGGGTCCTGCCGAGGGCACTACTTCGGGGGAACAGTGGCCTCCCCGCCCCGCGCCTTTGAGGTTCGGTGCGCCGCGAGGCATTGACTCCTGTCGGGCTTTCCGCGTAGGTTCACTCTCGGCAAGACTATAGGGCCATATGGCCATTCACCGCCCTCGCACCGGTGAACGGCCGTGGGTCTTGCCCCGCGCTGGTCGCTGCGGTCCGCCGGGCATCCCTTCGAACCGGTTCCGGGCCGCGCGACCAGCGCCCTTAGGCGCCGCGCGACGGACCCTGCGCGCGAAGACGCCTCGTGCCGTCAGCCCCTCACACCGCCCGCAAGGAGACCCGTGTGTCCTCAACACTGACGCTCACCCGGCGCCGGCTCGGCGCGCTCACCGCAGTAGCACTCGCCGCGACCGCTACACCGACCGCCGCCTGCGATAGCGCAAAAGCGAAAGCGAGAACCACCCGGCGCCATACCGACCCCGTCACGTACCTGACCGGCTTCGGCATCGCCGGCCGGGAATCGCACGCCTGGGTCGCCCAGGCCAAGGGCTACTTCGCCGAGGCCGACCTCGACGTGTCCATCCGTCCCGGCGCCGCCGGCGACAGCAACCATCAGCTCCTCGCCGCCGGCCAGGCCCAGTTCGCCGGGGTCGACGCGTCCGGTGCCTTCGTCCGCTTCGGGACCGGCGCCGACCGGAGCTTCCAGATCGTCGCCGCCGTCCAGCAGACCACCCTGCTGTCGATCGTGACGCTCGACGGCACGCACATCACGTCGCCGCGCGACCTGGAAGGACGCCGGATCGGGGTGGCCACCGGCGCCGCGCCGAAGACGCTCTTCCCGGCGTACGCGAAACTGGCCGGCGTCGACGCGAGCAAGGTCACCTGGGTCGAGAGCAGCCCGCAGCAGCTGCCCGGGCTGCTCGTGGCCGGCCGGGTCGACGCGATCGGGCTCTTCGTCGTCGGCGCGCCCGGCGTGGAGAAGGCGGCGAAGCGGAAGGCGGTCGTCCTGCCGTACAGCACGTACATCACCGACCTGTTCGGCACTGTTCTGGTCACCCCGAGGTCGCTGGTGGACAGCCGCCCTGATCTGGTCAAACGCTTCACCGGTGCGCTGATGCGCGGGCTGCAGTTCGCCATCGAGCACCCGAGCGAGGCCGGTCAGATCCTGCACCAGGCGGTGGCGACGCAGGATCCGGCGCTCGCCGCGCAGGAGATGACGCTCATGCGCCCGTACGTGCTGCCGCCGCGCGGCGAGCCGGTCGGCGTGCTGGAGCCGACCCGAGTGGCCCGGACCATCGCCGTCCTGCAATCGCTCGGACTGATCCCGAGTGGGCTGACGCCGGAGCAGGTCGTGCGCCCCGGTCTCCTCGGCAACGCACCGGTGGTGACGGGCTGATGCCGTATCCGTTGGACAACGACGATCGCCTCGCCTACCAGCACCACCAGTACCTGGCCGAGCTGCTCGACCCGGTCACTCAGGCCCGGCTGGCGCCGTTCGTGAAGCCGGGCGCGCAGTGTCTCGAGGTCGGCGCGGGCGGCGGGAGCATCGCCCGGTGGCTGGCGGCGCAGGCGGGCGAGCGGGGTCACGTGACCGCGCTCGACCTCAAGCCGAACCACATCCCGGCCCAGCCGACCATCACCGTCCTGGCCCACGACCTGAACGGGGACGAACGGCTGCCGGCCGGGCCGTACGACATGATCCACGCGCGGCTGGTGCTGAGCCACCTGCCGAAGCGGCGCGAGATCCTGCGCCGGCTGGTCGAGCGGCTCGCGCCGGACGGGGTGATCCTGGTCGGCGACTGGCGCTCGACCAACCCGGATCCGGTCGTACTGGCACCGACGGCGGAGGACGGCGAGCTCTACCGGCGCTACCAGTGGACGGTCGGTGAGCAGGTCTTCGCCGCCTGGGGCACCGATCGGGACTGGGCGGCCAGCACCTTCGTGGCGATGCGCGGCGAGGGCCTGGCCGACGTGCACACCACGGTCACCGCCGAGTACTGGCGCGGCGGCGGCACCGGCTGCGCACTCGTGCACACGCTGATCCACGAACTGCACAAGCCGCTGCTCGCCGCCGGCCTCACGGCCGATGAGCTCGAGTCGCTGGGCCGCCTCCTGGACGACCCATCGCTCGTCGTGCACGGCCACCCGCTGTACTACACGAGCGGCCGGAAAGCGAGCCGCCAACCCTAGCCCGGCACCTTGTCCAGGAAGCCGAGCACGGTCTGCAACCGCCCCTCGCCGTCGAGCACGGCCACGTCGAAGCCGACGACGAGGGGCTCGCCGCCCGGCTGGCCCAGCGTCCAGGTGAACCGGGCCTGGTCGTGGTGGGCGTCGACCGGTCCGGCCAGCTGGAACTCGAAGCCGGGGAACTGCGCCTGCACCGCGCCGATGGTCGCGTCGATCGCGTCGCGACCCTCGGCGACGGCGAGCGGATCGACGTACCGCCCGTCCTTGGCCCACAGGTCGTCGACGGCGGTCCGGCGAGCCGCGGCGTCGCGCTCGTTCCACGCCGCGATGTAGCGCTCGGCGATGCTCTGGAAGTCGGTCATCTTGTCCTCCAATGACGTAGTGACCCGCCAACCTTCGCCGCGGACGCGCACTCCGTCGATTACCTCGGTGGTAATGGATGACCCGCACGCAGGTGCCTACGATCGGCTCCATGACCACCACCGCGCGCCCGGTCGGCGAGTTGATCCGGCAGTGGCGGGAGCGGCGCCGGCTCAGCCAGCTCGAGCTGTCGAACCAGGCCAGCATCTCCACGCGGCACCTGAGCTTCGTCGAGACCGGCCGGGCCAAGCCGACCAGCGAGATGATCCTGCGGCTCACCGAGCACCTGGACGTCCCCCTGCGGGAGCGCAACGGACTGCTGCTCGCTGGTGGCTTTGCTCCCAAGTACCCGTCAAATGATCTTCATGGTCCGCAACTGGCGGCGGTGCTGGCGGCGATCCGTCAAGTCCTCACCGGGCACGAGCCGTTTCCGGCGCTGGTGGTCGATCGCACGTGGACGCTCATCGAGGCGAACTCGGCGGTGGCGCGGCTGACCGCCGGGGCCGATCCGGCCCTCCTCGAGCCGCCGGTCAACGTGCTGCGGCTGTCGCTGCACCCGGACGGGATGGCGCCGCGCATCGCCAACCTCGCCGAGTGGCGCGGCCACCTCCTCGCCCGCCTGCACCGCGAGGCCACGGTCATCGGGGACGCCATGCTTTTCGAGTTGTACGAGGAGTTGCTCGGCTATCCGGGGGGCGAATCGGAGGTGCCGCCGGGCGCCGTCGACGTGGTGGTGCCGCTGCGCTACCGGCAGGGCGATCAAGAGCTGTCCTTGATCAGCATCACCGCGGTCTTCGGCACCCCGCTCGATGTCACCGTTTCCGAACTCGCGATCGAGTCGTTCTACCCGGCCGACGCATCGACAGCGGCCGCTCTTCGTGTTTAAAGTCATCTATGTCCCGCGCTCCCGCCTTCCTCGCGGTGCTATGCCTGGCGTCCGCCACCGCCATCGCCGTGCCCGCCACCGCCGCCGCAGCAGCGACGACCGTCACGATCAACGGCACCGCCACCGGTCGAACCTTCGACGGGGTCGGCGCGATCAGCGGCGGCGGCGGCAACAGCCGGCTGCTGTTCGACTATCCCGAGCCGCAGCGCAGCCAGATCCTCGACTACCTGTTCAAGCCGGGCTACGGCGCGGCCATGCAGATCCTCAAGGTCGAGGTCGGCGGCGACACCAACTCCACCAGCGGCGCCGAGCCGAGCCACCAGCACACCGCCACCGACCTCAACTGCAACCGCGGCTACGAGTGGTGGCTGATGGAGCAGGCCAAGGCCCGCAACCCCAACATCAAGCTGTACGGCCTGGCCTGGGGCGCGCCGGGCTGGATCGGCAACGGCAACTTCTTCTCGACCGACATGATCAACTACTACGTCGCGCTGGCTCGACTGCGCGAAGAACAGCCACGGGCTGACGATCGACTACCTCGGTGGCTGGAACGAGCGCGGCTACGACAAGGCCTGGTACGAGAGCCTCACGGTCCACTCTGAACAGCCGCGGCTACGGCAACGTGCAGATCGTCGCCGACGACACCAGCTTCAACCCGGCCGACGACGTGGTCGAGCGACCCGGCGTTCGCGGCGGCGGTGCGACGTGCTCGGCTCGCACTACGTCTGCGGCTACCGCGGCTCGCAGAGCAACTGCCCGAGTTCGGCCAACGCGATCGCCTCCGGCAAGAAGATCTGGGCCAGCGAGAACGGCTCGGACGACTACAACGCCGGCGCGGTCGCGCTGGCCCGGGGCATCAACCGCGGCTACATCGACGGCAAGATGACCGCGTACATCAACTGGCCGGTGATCGCCGCGATCACGCCGAACATCCCGTTCCCGACGATGGGCGTCGCCGTCGCCGACGCAGCCGTGGTCCGGCGCCTACTCGATCGGCAAGAACGCCTGGGTGATGGCGCAGACGACCCAGTTCACCGCGCCCGGCTGGCGCTACCTCGACTCGCGCCTCCGGCTACCTCGGCGGCAACCGGGCCAACGGCAGCTACGTGACGCTGCGCTCGCCGAGCAGCCGAGCACTACAGCACGGTGATCGAGACGATGGACGCGACCGCGGCGCAGACCTTCACCGCCACCGTGACCGGCGGGCTGTCGACCGGGCACGGTGCACGTCTGGTCCACCAGGGTCGGCTCGACCAGCTCCGGCGACTTCTTCGTGCACAGCGCCGACGTCACGCCGTCCGGCGGCACCTTCACGCGTGACGCTGCAGCCCGGGCTTCGTCTACACGCTGAGCACCACGACCGGTCAGGGCAAGGGAACGGCGACCGCGCCCGGCGTCGGCGTCGCTGGCGCTGCCCTACACCGACAACTACGACGGCTACGCGGTCGGCCGCGAGGCCGCGCTACCTCGCCGACATGCAGGGCGCGTTCGAGGTGACCACCTGCGGCGCCGGGCGGGCCGGTCGCTGCGTGCGGCAGATGTCGCCGCGCGCGCCGATCACCTGGGACACGCTGAGCGACCCGTACGCGCTGCTCGGCGACATCGGCTGGTCGCAACTACCGGGTCTCCTCCGACGTCCTGCTCGAGCAGGCCGGCTACGTCGAGGTGATCGGGCGGGCCGTCCTGGCAGCACGCGTTCGGCCCGGCCGGGCTCGACGCGTACTACCTGCGGCGTCAGCAACACCGGCGCGTGGTCGCTGTTCCGCAACGACGTCAACAACCCGATGACGCCGTCTGCGCAGCGGCACCGTCGACGGCGCTCGGCACCAACACCTGGCACAACCTGGCGCTGACGTTCTCCGGCAGTACGCATCACCGCCCAGATCGACGGCGACCACCGTCGCCACGCTCACCGACACCATCTGGAGCATCGGTCAGGTCGGCATCGGCACCAGCCAGGGCGAGACGGCGCAGTTCGACAACCTGAGCGTGACCGCCGTCGCCGGGCCGCCGCCACCGGTCGTCCGGCGCCCTGGTCGGCGTCGCAGTCCGGCCGCTGCCTCGACGTGCCCGGCCAGGCGCAGACCAACGGCACCCAGGTCGAGCATCTGGGACTGCAACGGCGGGCCGAACCAGCAGTGGACCCAGCGCGGCCAACGGCGCGCTGCAGGTCTACGGCACCAAGTGCCTGGACGTGCTGAACCACGCGCACCACGCCGGGTACGGCCGTCGCGATCTGGGACTGCAACGGCGGCGCCAACCAGCGGTGGACGGTCAACACCGACGGCACCATCGTCGGCGTGGAGTCCGGGCTGTGCCTGGACGTGACCGGCGCGGCGACCGCCAACGGCACACCGATCGAGATCTGGACCTGCAACGGCGGCGCCAACCAGAGGTGGCACCGCTAGGCCCGGTGTCACACGGGAGCGCCTTACGCCACAACTTCGGGGAAGTAGTGGCCTCCGCGCGACCGGGAGGCCACTACTTCGGGGAAGTTGTGGCCTCCGACGCCGCCTTGCCCCGGTCGTGCCACGCCAGCTCTCCACGAACGGAGCGCAGATCCGGCCCGACGGCGGTGATCACGATGCCCGGGCCGGCCAGTTCCATGACCGCAGCGTCGGCCGAGGCACTGATCCGCGGGTACGAGCCGACCAGGACCGTCGTCGAGTGCACTCTCCCGCCGGCCAGCACGGCCGGGCCGGACCAGCCCGGCGCCGACGGGCCGACCGCCAGCTCGTGCACATACAAGGAGCGCTTTTCCAGCTGTACGGAGGACAGCAGCCGCACGTCCCCCGGCGTCTCGCCGTGCCGCCCGCACACCAACTCGTCCCGCCAGACGAGCGACGCGCCGGCGGCCAGGTCCACAGTGGACGCGGTGACGTGGTTGCACCGGCCGGCCGCGATCAACGGCTCGGTCAGCCACTCCAGCCGGCCGCCCTCCTCGACCGTGGCGTGGACGTCGAGCCGGGACAGCGCGCCGTCACGGCTCGGCAGCGCGATCATCGCCGCCACCGACCGTACGGTCAGGGTGGCACCCGCACCGACGCACACCTCGATGCGCAGGCGGTCACCGCCGAGCGGCCCGGCCGCCCCGCCGACGAAGTGGATCTCGTTCGGACCCGTACGGCGCGGGAGGAGTGGCGCCTCGCCGTAGAGCACGTCGAGCCGCCCACCGGCGGAGGCGGCCACCCGGGCCGTGGCGTGCATCAGGCGGCCACGGCGTCGCGTACCCACTTCTGCACCGGGGTAGCGGCCGGATCGTCCACAAGGGACAGGAACACGGTCGGCGCGTCGCCGCGTCGAGCCGCTGCGTCGCGGGCCATCACCTCGAGGCTGGCCCCGACCAGCGGGGCGAGATCGGTCTTGTTGATGACCAGAAGATCCGCGCTGGTCACGCCGGGACCGCCCTTGCGCGGAACCTTGTCGCCGCCGGCCACGTCGACGACGAAGATCTGCCGGTCGACCAGTCCCCGGCTGAACGTCGCGGTGAGGTTGTCGCCGCCGCTCTCGACCAGTACCAGGTCGAGAGGGCCGAGGCTGTTCTCCAACTCTTCGATCGCGTCGAGGTTGGCGGAGATGTCGTCGCGGATCGCCGTGTGCGGGCAGCAGCCCGTCTCGACCGCGCGGATCCGCTCGGCCGGCAGTACCCCGGTGCGCAGCAGGAAGTCGGCGTCCTCGGTGGTGTAGATGTCGTTCGTGACCACGCCGAGGCGCAGCTCGCCGGAGAGTTGCCGGCACAGCGCGGCCACGAGCGCGGTCTTGCCGGAGCCGACCGGTCCGCCGATCCCGATGCGCATCGCTCGCTTCGACGCCGGGAGCGGCGCGTGGGGGTCCTCGTTCGGGTGCGGATGAGTGTGATCGTCAGGATGCAAAGAGACGCACCTCCCAGGCGGCGTGTTCCTCGGCCGAGATGTCCAGCATGGGCGCGGCATCCGCCGGTAGTGCGTCGATCGGCCCGTCGGCGCGCGCGGCCGCTCGGGCCGCCGTCTCGTCGCAGGCCGGACCGAGCGCGGCGACGACCGCGTTGACCTCATACGGGTCCAGGCCCAGCAGTCGCACGGCCGCGCCGGCCGAGCCGGCCACCGTCGAGTAGGCCATGACGGTCGCCGCCTCGATCGGGCTCAGCCCGGCCGCGGCCGCGACGACGCCCATCGCGATCGGCTGCGACACGCCGCCGGCCCAGGCAAAAGCAGCCTGCACGTCCGGCGTCGGCCAGATCACCCGCGCCGCCCGGCACAGCGACCGACCTTGCTTGCGGGCCGCGTTCCGCAACGCTTTGGAGGGCGTACGGGCGTCAAGCGCGTCTTCGAGCGCGCCCAGATCGAGCGAGCCGCCCACCGTCCGCAGGCAGGCGGACGCGGCGAAGGCGGATGCGACGAAGCCAGAGGTGGCGAGCCGCCCGACCAGAAACTCGTGCAGCGTGTCCAGGTCCCTGACCCGCGACCGCGCCACGGCCGCCTCCAGGCCGCCGGAGTGCGCGTGGCCACCGGACGGAAACCGGCCGTCGGCGAGGAGGAGCAGGGTCGCGGTGGACATGTCAGAACAGGAAATATCGTTGGGCCATCGGCAGTTCGGCGACCGGCTCGGGCTCGACCACTTCGCCGTCGATCCGCACGGTGAACGTGTCCGGCTCGACCTCGATGCTCGGCATGGCCGCGTTTTCCGGCAGATCGATCTTGCCCACGCTGCGCGTGCCGGTGACCGCGACGAGCCGGCGGCGCACGCCGACCTTGTCGGCCAGGCCGTCGTCGATCGCCGCCTGGCTGACGAAGGCGACGCTGGTGGCCGCCGGTGCCCCGCCGAACGCGCCGAACATCGGTCTCGACAGGATCGGCTGCGGCGTCGGGATGGAGGCGTTGGCGTCCCCCATCTGAGCCCACGCAATCATGCCGCCCTTGATGACCAGCTGTGGTCGTACCCCGAAAAATGCCGGATCCCAGAGGACCAGGTCGGCGAGTTTGCCGACGGCGACCGAACCGACCTCGCGGTCGATGCCACTGGCCGACGGCCGGGCAGATGGTGTACTTCGCGACGTAGCGGCGGGCGCGCAGGTTGTCGGCGGCACCGTCGCCGGGCAGCGCACCGCGGCGCGCCTTCATCACGTGCGCGGTCTGCCAGGTGCGCAGCACGACCTCGCCGACGCGGCCCATCGCCTGCGAATCCGAGCCGATGATGGAGATCGCGCCCAGATCGTGCAGCACGTCCTCAGCGGCCATTGTGGACGGTCGGATCCGGCTCTCGGCGAACGCGAGATCCTCGGGCACGGCCGAGTTGAGATGGTGGCAGACCATCAGCATGTCGAGGTGCTCGTCCAGCGTATTGCGCGTGTACGGCCGGGTCGGGTTGGTCGAGGACGGCAGCACGTTCGGGTGCGAGGCAACGGTGATGATGTCCGGCGCGTGGCCGCCGCCGGCGCCCTCGGTGTGGTACGCGTGGATGGAGCGGCCGCCGATCGCCAGCGAGCGTCCCCTCGACGAACCCGGCCTCGTTGAGCGTGTCGGTGTGGATGTTGACCTGGACCCCGGAGGCGTCGGCGACGCGCAGGCAGGCGTCGATCGCGGCCGGCGTGGTCCCCCAGTCCTCGTGCAGCTTGAAGCCGCCGGCACCGGCCCGCAGTTGCTCCCACATCGCCTCCTGGGAGACGGTGTTGCCCTTGCCCAGCAGCAGCACGTTCATCGGCCAGTGGTCGAGGGCCTCGAGCATGCGGGCGAGGTGCCAGGCGCCGGGGGTGACCGTGGTGGCCTTGCTGCCCTCGGCCGGCCCGGTGCCGCCGGCGACGAGCGTGGTGATGCCGGCCGCGAGCGCCTCTTCGAGGATCATCGGCGCGATCAGGTGGACGTGGCAGTCGATCGCGCCGGCCGTGAGGATGCGCCCATTGCCGGCGATGACCTCGGTCGACGGGCCGATCACGAGTGCCGGGTCGACGCCGTCCATGGTGTCCGGGTTGCCGGCCCGCCCGATGCCGACGATCCGGCCGTCGCGGACGCCGACGTCGGCCTTGATCACGCCCCAGTGGTCGAGGATGACCGCGCCGGTGATGACCGTGTCCGGGGCACCCTCGGCGCGGGTCGCGCGCGACTGCCCCATCGACTCGCGGATGACCTTGCCGCCGCCGAAGACCGCCTCGTCGCCGCCGGCGCAGTGGTCGGTCTCGACCTCGATGAAGAGGTTGGTGTCGGCGAGGCGGATGCGGTCACCTTGCGTCGGCCCGTACAGGGTGATGTAGCGCCGCCGTTCCAGCTCGCTCACAGCGCGCCACCCGCCATCCCGCGCAGACCGGGCACGATGCGATTACCGGCGAGGGGGACGAGCACCACGTCGCGGTCGATGCCCGGCTCGAAGCGCACCGACGTGCCGGCCGGCACGCCGAGCCGATGTCCCCAAGCCGCCGTACGGTCGAACTGAAGCGCCGGGTTGGCCTCGGCGAAGTGGTAGTGCGAGCCGACCTGGATCGGCCGATCGCCGGTGTTGCGCACGGTCAACGCGAGCTCAGGGCGCCCGGCGTTGATGACCACCGGTCCGTCGCCGGGCAGGATCTCGCCCGGGATCATGGTATCGGGTTGTGGACGGTCACCAGCTTGGTCCCATCCGGAAACGTCGCCTCCACCTGCACCTCCACCAGCATCTCGGGCACGCCCTCCAGCACGTCGGCGCGGCTCAGCACGTGCCGGCCGGCCTCCATCAGCTCAGCCACCGTACGGCCGTCGCGCGCGGCCTCGAGCAGGAAGGCGGTGATGATCGCGGTCGCCTCGGGATGGTTGAGCCGCAACCCGCGCTCGCGACGCTTCGTGGCGACGTCGGCGGCGACGTGGATCAGCAGCCGTTCCTGCTCATGGCGGGACAGGAACACTCGGCCTCCCACGGTGAGGGTGTTCGAGGACTGTGACACGACTGCGTTTCACCCCTGTTTCTACCGCGATCTTGCCTCAGCAACGCCGGGACGCCACAACTCCGGGGAAGGAGTGGCCTCAGCAGCGCCCGGAGGCCACCGTTCCGGGGAAGGAGTGGCCTCAGGGGCCCGGGAGGCCACCGTTCCGGGGAAGTAGTGACTCAGGGGCCCGGGAGGCCACCGTTCTGGGGAAGTAGTGGCCTCAGGGGCCCGGGAGGCCACAACTCCGGGGAAGTAGTGGCCTTAGCGGCGCCGGGAGGCCACTGTTCCGGGGAAGTTGTGGCCTCGCGGGGCGATCTTGGCCCTCCGTGCGCCGCGCCGGCTGAAAGTTTCGCCACCACCGCCCGGCTGACCTGCACCCCTGAGGAAAGCGCTTGCCCGAACAGCTGCCACGCGTCGACGATGGCCTATGTTAGCGGTCACATCAACCCCTGCCACAGGAGATGCCGACCATGTGGATGCGTAGCGTCGCCGTCACCGCCGTCGCCCTGCTCGCCGCGGCGTACCCCAATCCTGGCCGCGTCACCGGCGACACCGGGGTCCACGATCCGAGCGTCGTCCGTTCCCCGGGTGGCACGTACATCGTGGCCTCACACCGGCGCCAACATCGCCCTCAAGACGTCCACCGACAGGACCGCCTGGCGCAACGCCGGCTCGGCGTTTCCCGGCGGCGCGCCCTGGACCACCTCGTACACCAATGGCAGCAACCAGCTCTGGGCACCGGACATCTCGTACCGCAACGGCCACTACTACATGTACTACGCGGCGTCCAGCTTCGGCTCCCGGCACTCGGCGATCTTCCTGGCCACCAGCCCGACCGGCACCTCCGGTACGTGGACCAACCAGGGCCTGGTCATCGAGACCTCGAACAGCAACGACTACAACGCGATCGACCCGAACCTCATCGTCGACCCGGCCGGCCAGTGGTGGCTGACGTTCGGCTCGTTCTGGACCGGCATCAAGATGGTCACAGCTCGACCCGAGCACCGGCAAGCGCGCCGACACCACGGTGCGCGGCATCGCGCGGCGGACCGGCTCGACGACCGCGGTCGAGGCGCCGTACGTCGTCCAGCACGGCAGCTACTACTACCTGTGGGTCTCGTTCGACCGTGCTGCCAGGGCGCCAGCAGCACGTACCGGATCATGGTCGGGCCGTTCGTCGAACGTCACCGGCCCGTACGTCGATCGCAACGGCACCGCGATGACCTCGGGCGGAGGCACGCAGGTGCTCGCCGGGCACGGCAGCATCCACGGCCCCGGCCACCAGGCGGTCCTGCACGACACCGACGGCGACGTGCTGTTCTACCACTACTACGCCGACAGCGGCGCCTCGTACCTGGGGATCAACCTCGTCGGCTACGACTCCGCCGGATGGCCCTACGTCCACTGAGGGTCTGCCGCAACGTGAGGACCGGGCTGCGGCGGACTCAGGCGCTGGCCTCGCTCCGATCCCCACGTTGCGGCAGACCCTAAGGCACCATGGGTGCATGGCGATCGCACAGTTCCTGCGCCGGCCGATTGTCGGCGCGCCCATGGCCGGCGGTCCGTCGACGCCCGCCCTGGCCGCGGCGGTGTCCAACGCGGGCGGCCTCGGCTTCCTCGCCGCCGGGCTGCTGAGCACCGAACGCCTCGTCGAGGACGTGCACGAGACGCTCAAGCTGACCGACCGCCCGTTCGGGGTCAACGTCTTCCTCCCAGGTGCGGCCGAGCCGGACTCCCTGGTGCTCGCCGCCTACCGGCAGAGCCTCGCGGCCGAGGCCGAGAAGTGGGGCGTGACGCTGGGCGAGGCGACCGGCGGGGACGACGACTACCGGGCGAAGATCGAAGCCTTGCTGAGCGAGCCGGTCGCCGTGGTGTCGTTCTCGTTCAACCTGCCCGACGCCGCGACCGTCTCGGCCCTGCAGGGCGCGGGCTCCGAGGTGTGGGCCACGATCAACCATCCCGACGCGGTACGCGCCGCCGACGAGCTGGGCGTCGACACGGTGATCGTGCAAGGCACCGAGGCCGGCGGGCACCGAGGCGGCGCCGTGGACGGCGACGACTACGGCGTGCTCCCGCTGCTCCGGCTGACGGCCGTCCGCACGGCCACCCCGCTCATCGCGGCCGGCGGGGTCAGCGACGGCGCGTCGCTGGCCGGGGTGCTGACCGCGGGCGCGACCGCGGCTCAGCTCGGCACGGCGTTCCTGCTGTGTCCGGAGGCGGGCACCTCGCCGGTGCACCGCGACGCCGTGGCCGGCTCCGGCAACACGGTCCTGACCCGCGCCTTCACCGGCCGCCGCGCCCGCGGGCTGCTGAACGACTTCATCCGGCGTCACGAGGCCGAGGCGCCCGCCGCCTACCCGCAGGTCCTGGAGATCACCCGCCCGGTACTGGCCGAGGCGCGCAAGGCGGGCGACGTCGACACGATCAACCTGTGGGCCGGCCAGGCGCACGAGTTGGCGCGGGAGATCCCGGCGGCGCAGGTGGTGGAGGAGTTCAATGCGGAGGCCTTCAGCGCGATCGCCGCCGTCGTGGAGCGCGCGCACAACTGGCCGGGGTGACGTTTCCGCTTCCCGACCGGGAAAAAGGCCGGGCATGATAGCATCCGATCTCTAGATCAGTAGCGAGGCGCGGCCGGTAATTTCAGGACGGACTAAAGGGCACATTGACTATGCCGAGGGTTGAATTCAAGGCTCACTGCGTTGATCGCGGCGAAGTCGAGTCGAATCTTGTGGCATTCGGCGCGACCCTTCTCGAGCGCGACCCGGCGACCGACAAGCATTTTCATGTGCACACCGGTCACGTCAAATACTACGAGCGCGAAGCATACGAGGCCGGTCTCATCGGCCACTTCCGAACCAGCGCCGCCGACCTCGGCGAGAGCGAGCCGGGCGCGGAGACCACCGACGAGACGCACGTCGAGCGGGTCGCGGTCTACGCCGGCGAGGGCTGGACGGTGGCCATCGACCGCCTCAGCGACTACGACTTCGTCAGCGTCGAGGTCGGCTACCAGGCCATCGACGGTGCCGGCGGCGCCCTGGCCACCGCCGAGCGGCTGCGCACCACGTTGAACATCGGCTACCTCGACATCGTGCCGTGGTCCTACACGCAGCTGGCCAACATCATCACCAGCGCCGCCCGGTGGCGCGAGCGGCTCGGCCACCTCGACGGCCGGCTCTTCCTCATCGACGGCCCGTCCGGCGCCGGCAAGTCGACGCTCGCGCGCGTCCTGCGCGACGAGGCGGCGCCCGGCTATGTCTACGTGCCGCGGTGCAGCAGTCGCGCCCGCCGCCCCGACGACGTCGCGTCCGACGAATACTTGCCCATTACCATTGATGATTTCCGGGTACTGGCGGAAGAAGGCAATTTCCTCGAATATCGCGAGTTCATGTTCCAAATGGGATATGGACTTCGCTGGTCCGATGTCGCGGCCGCACTGGAAACGGACGGCACCCGTGCCGCATACGCACTCGTCAATCTCGGAAACAGCCGGCACATTCAACGTTTTGTGCCGGACGCGACCACCGTACTGGTGACCGCCCCGCTGGATCAGCTCGAGGGCCGCATGAAGGCCCGCGCCGCGCACCCGCCGGAGGCGATCGCCGAGCGGCTGGAGAACGCCCGCCGGGGTGGCGAGGCGGCCGCGATCTCCGACCATGTGATCGAAAACGCCAACGGCCGCCTCGACGACAGCATCCGAGCGATCCACAAGATCATCTACGGCTGAGCCGACGAGCCCGTCGGAGTGGCCCGCGAGGCCACAACATCCCGGAAGTAGTGCCCTCCCACCCCGCCTGAGCGCCACTACTTGCCGGAAGTTGTGGCCAACCGGGGCCGCCGAGGCCACTACTTCCGGCAAGTTGTCGCGAACGCTAGGTCCGCACCAGTTCCACGACGGGGATCGTACGGTCGACGCCGGCTTGGTGGTCGCCGAAGAACGGGTACCGCCGCACAATCTCCGCGAAGAGCCTGTCCCGCTCGTCGCCGGTCGGCACGACGGCCGTCGCCGCGTATTGCTCGCCGCCCTGCTCGACGGTCACCTGAGGATGGGCGACCAGGTTGCGGTACCAGTCCGGGTGCTTCGGCGCGCCCGCGTTGGAGGCGATCACGAACAGCCGGTCGTCGATCTCGACGTACATCATCGGGTTGGTCCGCGGTTTTCCGGACTTCGCCCCGGTCGTGTTGAGCAGTAACAGCGCGCGGCCCTCGAACTTGCGGCCGGCGGCCCGGAACTCCTCGATCGTCTTACGGTTCGCTTCCTGCAGGTCAGTCGGTATTTCGGCCATCCCAACAAGATAAGGGTCCCGAAACTGACGCGCGCGCCGATCTGCTGGCGGTCATGCTGTATCAAGGGTCGCGTGGACTGGAATCTGCGGACCTGCGGCCGGCGCGGCCACGTGACCTACGCGCCGACCGAAGACGACCTGCGCGCGCGGCTGCATGCGACGACCTCCGTCGGCGAGGCTTGGCGCTGCCTGCGCTGCGGCGATTTCGTGCTCGGCGAGCCGCGCCAGAGTGGTCCGGCGGAGAACGCGCCGATCGTGCTGCGGGGGCGGGCGCTCCGCGATGCGATCATCCTGCGCTTCCTGGCGGTCGAGCGCTTCGCCAAGGGCGTGCTGGTGCTGCTGGCCGGCTACGGCGTGATCCGCTTCCGCACCAACCGCGACGCGGTCCAGCGCGCCTTCGACGAGGACCTGCCGCTGCTCAAGCCCCTGGCCGACAAGATCGGCTGGAACCTCGAGGACTCCTCGGTCGTGAACACCATCAAGACAGTGATCGAAGCCGAGTCCAAGATGCTGCTCTATGTCGCGCTCGGCCTCATCCTGTACGGCGTGCTGCAGCTCATCGAGGGCACGGGCCTATGGCTGCTCAAGCGCTGGGGCGAATACTTCGCGGTCGTCGCCACCTCGCTCGGCCTGCCGATCGAGATCTACGAGCTGACCGAGAGAATCAGTATCTTCCGCGTCGGCGCGCTCGTCATCAACGTCGCCGCGGTCCTCTACATCCTGCTGTCCAAGCGGCTCTTCGGGCTTCGCGGCGGGCGCGCCGCCTACGAGGCGGAGCGGCACGAGGTGAGCCTGCTCGAGGTCGAGGTGGCCGCGGCCGAGCCGAAGATGCCGCATGGTGTGCGGACGCCGAAGCCGCCCGCACACCATGCGGACGTGGTCAGCGCGGGCAGGGGGCGTTGAACGCCGGACGGTCGGTCTCGGTGAAGCGGCAGCCGAACGTCGGCTTGGCCACCGCGGCCGGGTTGGTGATGTCGTCGCCGGCCGGGCGGTGCCCGGTCCGCACCCACTTCACCAGGTCGTCGAAGCCGTGGGCCAGCTCGGACGGGGTGAAGTCGCAGTGGTTCAGGCCGCGGATCGCCCGCGACACGAAGAGCTTGCCGCGTCCCTGAGCGGCCGCGCGCTTCGCGTACACCTGCTCCATGGAGAACGGCACGAACAGGTCGCCGATGTCGTGCATCGACAGCACCGGGACGTTCGGGCGGCCGGCGACCAGCGGTACGCCGGAGAGGTCGCGGCTCGGCCGATCGGTCCGAGAGACCCGCAGTACGTCCCGGTTGAGCTCGCGCTCGGCGGCGTTCAGGAACCGGCTGTTGTCTTCCTGGTACACCGTGAACCGGTTCGACGTGACGTTGCCCTCGGCGATGCCCGCGGTCCCCCCGGACAGCCCCGGGTAGACGCCGAACAGGAACGGCACCGTGTTGAGCGGTGCGATCGACGGGATCGCGTTCCAGAACGCGAACGCGGCGTCGAAGCCGGGCCGATCACCGCCGCTGCGGCGCTCGACCACGTTCGACCACTCCTGCCCGGTCGGGGTCAGCGTGACCGGGCCACCGGTACCGAGGCCGGTGCCAAGCTTCGGCAGCTCGCTCAGTACCTGGGTCTGGTAGGTCTGTTGGTAGTCGGCCGGCGGCTGCAGCGGGAAGCTGATCGCGGTGTCGGTGAGCGCGGCCGCGGTGACGTTGGCGTCGAGGAAGTAGTCGAAGAGTTCAGCGTCGCCGAGCACGCCGCAGGCCGGCATCGCGCCGACGAACGAGTGCGGGAAGTGCTCGATCGCGGCGCCGGTGATGTGCCCGCCCATCGAGAGGCCGGTCATGTAGACGTCGCGGGCCCGGTGCCCGATCCTTTGCTTGAAGACGTCGATCAGGGCCTGCGAGTCGCGCACGCCTTGGCCGACGTCGTAGCCGTTGGTCTGGTAGCTCGACGCCGCCCAGGCGAAGCCGAGGTCGACCAGGTGCTGGCGCAGGGGCGAGCTGTCCACGGTCAGGACGGTGCCGGTGCCGCGGTAGCCGTGGGCGTAGATGACGAGCTCGCCGTTCCACCGCTTCGGCTTTTCGATCCGGTACGAGGCACCGTCGGCGATGCCGGTGTAGACGCTGGAGACCGGTTGGCCCGCGGCGTCGACCAGGGGGACGAACGGCGTGCCGTTGGCGTCGCAGTTCGGGTCGGCGATGGTATAGCCGGGCTGGGTGGGGCTGGGCACGGGTGGACCGCAGGCCGGCGGGGCTGCGGCGAGGGCTGGGGTGCTCGGGATCAGGACGGATCCGAGCACGACGGTGAGGCCGGTGAGGACGGCCGTCGGCAGGGACTTGCGCATGGCGCCACCTCCGGGAGCTATCCAACGCCCGTCGATGAATCCATGTCAACGAAAGCAGCACCGTCCGTGCAAAAACCTGCTCTAAGCGGCCCGGGCGCGCACCTTCGTCGCCAGGCTCAGCAGCGGCGCGGCGCCGATCATGATCGCGGCGGCGAACCCGACGATCACCAGCGGGATCCACGACGACCTGGCCAGGGCCTGGCCGCCGAAGTGGCCGAGCAGCGCGCCGTAGCTCGCCCATACCGTCACGGCGAGCAGGTCGAAGCCGAGGAACCGGCGCAGTGAGTAGCCGCTGCGGCCGGCGTGCGCCGATGCGACCATGCGCCCGGCCGGCACGAACCGGCAGAAAAGCATTGCGAGGAAGATGTGCTGGCGCATGGCGCCGGTGACGCGGCCGGTGAGCTTGTGCACCCGGGCGAACCGCCCCGACGGCGGCCGCGCCTCGCGGTGGCTCAGCCGGCGGCCGATGCCGAAGCAGGCCATATCGCCGGCGAACGCGCCGAGCACCCCGGCGGCGACCAGCGCGCCGAGCTTCAGGTTGCCGGTCGCGGTGAGGATGCCGCCGCCGATCATGAGCGCCTGGGTCGGGACAATCGGGACGAACGCGTCGAAGGTCAGCAGCACCAGGATCACCGCGTAGGCCAGACCAGGAACGGCCACGGCGCTCAACAGTGCGCTCTCCACGGCGCTCACCTACCTACATTCAGTCGGCCTACCCCGATACCGACAACACCCGCCCGGCCGCGGGTCATGCCACGCGCCAAGAAGTGTGTCGCGCGTCATGCAGATCATGGCCCGACCATGCTGTGGGTGGCCTGAGAATCAGGCAAATGCCGGCTGTGAATCAGGGCGGGGCCGCGCCGCAGGCGCGGGGTCGGGGGGCCGGCGAATGTCGGCGCCGGCGCCGGTCAGCCGATCGTCTCGTCCACGAAGCACCACTTCCACGTCTCCCCCGGCTCCAGCGAACGCATCACCGGGTGGCCGGTGGCGTTGAAATGGGCGGTGGCGTGGCGGCGCGGCGACGAATCGCAGCAACCGACGTGCCCACACTCGAGACATTGACGCAGGTGCACCCAGTCGTGGAAGCCCTGCGCCAGGCAGTCCTCGCAGCCCTCCACAGTGGACTCATCCGGGGCGGCCGGCAGGACGGCCGCTTCGATGTGCTGACAGCTCACTGTGCTTCCCCGCGTTCGCTCGGTCGTGCGGCGCTTTCGAGCCACATCTTCCGATGAGGCCGCGCAAGCGCGTCCTGAGGTCCAGATCGAGCCTCCGCCCGCCCGACCCTCGCCTGCGGCGAGGACCCACCCTGTGACGCGCCAACTCCGTCGCTCACTGATCTCCTCGGTCCAACAACGACTCTTCAAGGTCCATGTCGCGCTGTGCGCGGCGCAGTACCTCTTCCGGAATGCGGCCGGTGTCGCGGGCCACCCGGAAGACCTCCCGCTCGGCATCGAGCATCTCGCGGCGCAGCCGGGCGTACGCCAGCGAAGGCGTCTCCCGATCCGTGCGGCCGAGCCGTTCCCAAGCGAGGTTTGAACGCGACTGGGCCAGCTCCCGGAGTCGTTCGACGACCGAGTCCGGTGCCCCGTCGGCCACGGCGTCGAGGCGTTCCCGGCCGGCCCGGCTCGCCTCGTGCTGGACGGCCGCCTCGGCGAGCGCATCCTCCTTCGCCTCGTCGCTCGGGATTCTCAGCCACCGGGCCACCCAGGGCAGGGTGGCTCCCTGCAGGACGAGTGTCGCGACGATGACCGCCAATGCCAATGTCAGGAACAGCTGGCGCGGATACGGTATTCCGCCGGCCAGCGACACCGGCAGCGCCAGCGCGGCGGCCAGGGTGACCGCGCCGCGCATGCCGGCCCAGCCGAGCACGGCCGGCACCGACCACGAGGGCCGGGGATCGCGCCGCCGGACGGATGGGACGAGCCGGGCGAGATAGGTGGCCGGGAACAGCCAGAGCAGCCGCGCCACGATGACGACGCCGACCACGACGGCGATGGCCAGCAGCGCCTGGCCCCAGGAGACGTCCGTGGCCCGGAAGATCCCGAACAACTGCAGCCCGACCAGCAGGAACACCACGCCCTCGAGCAGGAACTTCACCATCCGCCAGAAGGCTTCCATCTGTAGCCGGGAGCCGGCGCTCATCAGCGTGGGCAGCCGGTGGCCGAGGTAGAGCCCGGTGACCACGACGGCGACCACGCCGGAGGCGTGGATCCGCTCCGCGGGCAGGAACACCAGGTACGGCGCGAGCAGCGACACCGCGTTGTCCAGTAGCGGGCTGGTGATGCGCTTGTGCACCTTGCTGAGCACGATCGCGCCGACCGAACCGATGAGGATGCCGCCGACCACGGCGACCGCGGTCTCCTTGGCGATCGACCAGCCGGTGACCGCCTGCCCGATCGCCACGGCGCTGGCGATGCGCAGCAGCACCAGGGCGGTCGCGTCGTTGATCAGGCTCTCCCCTTCGAGCACCGTGACCAGGCTGCGAGGCAGGCCGATGCGGCGCGCCACGGCGGTCGCGGCCACCGCGTCGGGCGGCGCGACGACGGCGCCGAATGCGACGCAGATGGCCAGCGGCAGGCCGAGGAGGGCCGAGAGACTGAACCCGACGGCGAACGCGGTGAAGAGCACCAGCCCGACCGCCAGCAGCAGGATCGGCCGGAGGTTGTAGCGGAAGGCGGGCACCGAGGTCTCCAGTGCGGCCACGTAGAGCAGCGGCGGGAGGATGCCGACCAGTACGATCTCGGGCTGGAGTTCGACGTCGAGGCCGGGCACGAAGGACAGCCCGATGCCGACGACCACGAGCAGGATCGGGCTGAGCACGCCGATCCGGCGAGCGACCGCGCTGACGGCCACGACCACCACGAACAGCGCGACGAGTACGTCCAGCCCATGCACGCCGACGAGCCTATCCGGGCCGTTCAGAAGGCCACTACTTCCCCGAAACCGTGGCCTCCATGCGCCCGTGAAGGCACCACTTCCGGGAAACAGTGGCCTCCGTATGCCCGGGAAGCCACTACTTCCGGGAAACAGTGGCCTCCGTGCGCCCGGGAAGGCACCACTTGCGGGAAATTGCGGCCTTCGGGCCGACGCCGTGCGCGTCGGCCTTCAGGCCGACACCGTGCACCCGTGGTTCTGGTCACCCCCGCGGGCGACCGTAGGGGGCGACCGCAGGGGCGACCGCAGGGATGGCATCCCACAGGTGCGGCTTGACGAGGTGTAGGGAAGTATCTGCATCATGTGTGCCATGCGACGAGCAGATGCGGGAGCGCGGGTGTGAGCATGCCCGACGCTGACACGGCATCGCGTCGCATGGCGGCCGGTCAATATGGTGGCGAAGCGACGAGCCGATACGGTCGCGAAGCGACGAGCCGTTCAGGTCGCGAGGCGACAACAACCGTCGATCTGCGCGGTGAGTTGCCGGGCCGGCGGATCGGACGGGTCGCCGGCGAACGCGTGCGTGTCCTGCTGGTCGAGGACGACCCGGGCGACGCCTTCCTCGTCCGCGAGCTCCTCGCCGAGGCCGACGCGCCGATCGAGCTGATCACCGCCACGAGCATGGCCGAGGCGCGCCCCCGGCTGCGGGAGGCCGACTGCGTGCTGCTCGACCTCGGCCTGCCGGACACCAGCGGGCTCAACGGGCTGCGCCAGCTGTTGCAGGAGGCCACGGGAGTGGCCGTCTGCGTGCTGACCGGCCTCGAGGACGAGCACCTCGGCATCGCCGCGGTCGCCGAGGGCGCCCAGGACTACCTGGTCAAGGGCACGGTCGACGGGCTTTCGCTCGCCCGGGCCGTGCGCTACGCCGTCGAGCGCAAGCGGGCCGACGAAAACGCCCTGCTGTTGCGCGAGGCCCAGTTGCGCCAGGCCGAGTCGGCACGCCTGGAGCGCGGGCTGCTGCCCAACCCGATCCTCGACGACGCCACGGCCACGCTGTACCCGATCTATCGGCCGGGTCGCGATCGGGCCCTGCTGGGCGGCGACTTCTACGACGTCATCGAGACCGGTCCGCAGCGGGTACAGCTGCTGATCGGTGATGTGTGCGGGCACGGCGTGGACGAGGCGCCGCTCGGGGTGGCGTTGCGCGTCGCCTGGCGGGCGCTCGTGCTGGCCAACGTCCCCGACGACGCCATCCTCCCCGCACTCGAACAGGTGCTTGTCCGCGAGCGCCGCTCCGAGGAGGTGTTCGTGACCGTGGCCATGGTGACCGTCGACCTGGCCGAAGAGGTCGCCCACGTGCGGCTGGCCGGGCACCCGCCGCCGATCCTCCTCTCGGGTGAAAGTGTGGTGCCGTGCCGCGTCGACCCCGGCCTGGTCCTCGGCGTGATGACCGGCCTGGCGCGCCCGGCCACCCCCGTGTCACTCGGCAAGGGTGACTGGTCGCTGCTGCTCTACACCGACGGGCTGATCGAAGGTTGGTCCGGGCTGGCCGACGGCGAACGGCTCGGCGTCGAGGGGTTGACCGGGATCCTCGCCACCCGGGACCGCGGCCAGCCGGCCGCGCTGCCGCTGTGGCTGGTCAGCCAGGCCGAGCAGCGCAACGGTGGGCCGCTCGCCGACGACGTCGCGCTGCTGCTGATGTCCCCCAACGAGATGGACCCGACATGAGATGGTCGCTCGCGCGGCGGATCTACACTCTGTCGGCCGTGGTCGCGACGCTCCTCGCCGCCATCGCGATCGCCGCCACGGTGACCGCCACCGGCAACCGGGCCGACGTCCGCCGGGTGACCGAACGCATCGATCCGGCGCGGGCCAACTCCGAGCGCATGCTCGCCGCGCTCTACCGGCAGCAGAGTTCCGTCCGCACGTACGCGCTGACCGGGATGGACAGCGACCTCCAGCCGTACCAGGACGCGCTCACCGACGAACGGACCACGGTCGCGGCGACCCGGGCGCTGCTCGCCGACGAGCCGACCCTACTGACGGCCCTCGACAAGGCGACCGCGGCGACCGACACATACCGGCGCCAGATCGCTGAGGTGCTGATCGCCAGCACGAAGGCGAACGGCGCGAACCCGACGATGGCGACGCCCACCGAGCTGTCGCGCATTCTCTTCGGAGTGGCATCCGGCACGATCGCCGACCTCAGTGCGCAGCTCACGACGGTCCGCGACGCTGCGCGCAAGAACGCCGAGGGGACCAGCAACCTGCTGATCGGGCTGCTGCTGGCCGCCGCGGCGGTGATCATCCTGGCCGGCATCGCGCTCGCGCTGCTGCTGCGGCGACTGGTGACCCGGCCGGTCGTCCACCTCGCCGCCGAGGTGCGCCGGGTGGCGGCCGGCGACTACGCGCACACCATCCGCAGCGACGGGCCACCCGAGCTGCGCCGACTCGCCGCCGACGTCGACGGCATGCGCGAGCAGATAGCGCACGATCTCGCCAACGTCGAGGTGGGG
Organism: uncultured Actinomycetota bacterium; assembly: GCA_963816625.1. Lineage (GTDB taxonomy): Bacteria > Actinomycetota > Actinomycetes > Mycobacteriales > Micromonosporaceae > Dactylosporangium. The sequence continues at coordinate 359,191 of CAWFLC010000003.1, forward strand.
CGCCGCCAGATCGAGGACGCCAACCGGCGTCTCGAAGAGCAGGCCGAGGAGCTCACCCGTTCCAACCGCGACCTCGAGCAGTTCGCCTACGTCGCGTCACATGACCTGCAAGAGCCGCTGCGCAAGGTGGCGAGCTTCTGCCAGCTGCTCCAGCGTCGCTACGCCGGCCGCCTCGACGAGCGCGCCGACCAGTACATCGGCTTCGCCGTCGACGGCGCGCAGCGCATGCAGCGGCTCATCAACGACCTGCTCGCGTTCTCCCGCATCGGCCGCCTGGCCAGCGGTTTCCAGGACGTCGACCTCAACCGGGTGGTGGTGGACGCGGCGGCTCAGTTCGACGGCGTCCGCGAGGAGACCGGCGCGGAGATCAGCTTCGAAGACCTTCCAACGGTACGAGGGGAGGAGCCACTCCTCGGGGCGCTCTTCGGCAATCTCATCGGCAATGCGCTCAAGTTCCGGCATACCGACCGGACCCCGATCGTCCATATCGCGGCGAAGCAGGTCGGCGACGACTACGAGTTCAGCGTCGAGGACAACGGGATCGGCATCGAGCCGGAGTTCGCCGACAAGGTCTTCGTGATCTTCCAGCGGCTGCACGCCAAGGAGACCTACCCCGGGACCGGTATCGGCCTGGCCATCGCCAAGAAAATCGTCGAGTACCACGGCGGGCGGATCTGGATCGATCCGGCGCACCGCGACGGTACGCTGTTCCGATTCACCCTCCCGGTGCCGGTGCCAGCGGCCGAAACACCGGCGCCCATAGAGGAGACCGTCGCATGACCACGTCCATGGAGCCGTCTGTGCCGATCGAAGTGCTCCTGGTCGAGGACGATCCGGGCGACGTGCTCATGACGCAGGAGGCCTTCGGGGAGCACAAGGTCCGCAACAAGCTGAGCGTGGTCAGCGACGGCGAGGAGGCGCTGGCCTACCTGCGGCGCCAGGGCGAGCACGCCGAGGCGACCCGGCCGGACCTGATCCTGCTCGACCTCAACCTGCCCCGGGTCGACGGCCGCGAGGTGTTGCAGGTCATCAAGGAAGACGCGGACCTGCGACGGATCCCGGTCGTGGTGCTGACCACGTCGCAGGCGGACGAGGACATCCTGCGCAGCTACTCATTGCACGCCAACGCCTACGTGACCAAGCCGGTGGACTTCGACCGTTTCATCGCCGTGGTCCGCCAGATCGACGACTTCTTCGTCAGCGTGGTGAAGCTCCCCCCGCGCAACTGATCCGGGCACGAGGGGAGCCACAGGCCCTACGGCTTGAGCGCGGCCAGCTTTGACAGCAGCAGCGCCTCGGCCGTGCAGGCGCGCTCGAACTCATCCAGGTGCAGGCTCTCGTTCGGCCCGTGCGGGTTGGAGTCGGGGTCCTCGACGCCGGTCACCAGGACCGACGCCTTCGGGAAGATCTCCTGGAACGTCGCGATGAACGGAATCGAGCCGCCCATCCCGACGTCGACCGGCGGGGTGCCCCAGGCCTCGGCGAATGCGGCCCGGGCCGCGTCGTATGCCGGTCCGGTCGCGTCGATCGAGCAGGGCTCGCCGAGCTCCTCGAGGGTCACAGTCACCTCGGCCCCCCACGGCGCGTGCGTCCGCAGGTGGCGGGCGACCGAATCGAAGACCAGTTGCGCGGAGTCGCCGGGCGCGATGCGCACGGAGAACTTCGCCTTGGCCACCGGCACGATCGCGTTGGGCGCGTTGTCGGTCGCCGGCGCGTCGATGCCGAGGATCGAGATGGCGGGCCGGGTCCACAGCCGCTCGACCAGCCGGCCGGTGCCGATCAGGCCGACGCTGTCGAGCACGCTGGACTCCTTGCGGAACCGGGTCTCCGGCATGTCCAGCGGCGCGGCCGTCCCGCTGACCAGGCCCGCGACGGCGACGTCGCCGTTGCCGTCGTGCAGGCTGGTGATCAGCTGCGCGAGGGCCATCAGCGCGTCGGGCACCGCGCCCCCGTAGACTCCACTGTGGACGGCGCGGGCGGCGGTGCGCACCTCGACGAAGCCGTTGACGATGCCGCGCAGCCCGGTGGTGAGGGCCGGCCGGCCGAGTTCCCAGTTGCCCGAGTCGGCGATGACGATCACGTCGGACGCGAGGTCGTCGCGGTGCTCGCGCAGGATGGCATCCAACGATCCGGAGCCGAACTCCTCCTCGCCCTCGACGAACACGACCACGCCGACCGGCAGGTCGTCGCCGAAGGCGCGCAGCGCGGCCAGGTGGACCATCACGCCCGCCTTGTCGTCGGCGATGCCCCGGCCGTAGATCCGCCCGTCGCGCTCGACCGGCTCGAACGGGTCGGAGTCCCACTGCGACAGGTCGCCGGTCGGCTGGACGTCGTGGTGCGCGTACAGCAGCACGGTCGGGGCGCCCTGCGGGCCCGGCCGGCGACCGATCACCGCGGGCTGGCCGCCCGAGCGGACGACCTGCACATCTGGCACACCCGCGTCGCGCAGTAGCTCGGCCACCGCTTCGGCGGACCGCTCGACGGGCGAGTGGTCGTAGCCGGGGAACGCGATGCTCGGGATGCGCACGAGGCGCTCCAGATCCTGTCGAACACCCGGCAATTCGCGGGCGATCGCAGCCCGAATCTCCTCTGGCGTCATCGGCACAGCTTAGAACCTCTCATGTCACGCCGGACGGCCCATTCGGACCGGCAATCCCTTCGGACGGCCCCGAGGGGCTGAATCACGGCCGGGCCAACGCTTGATTCGGCCCGCTACTCGGTCGACTGGCCGTCACCGGATTGGTTGCCGCCTTGGTTGCCGCCCCGGTTGCTACCCATCCAGCCGCGCATCCGCCCGGCGCCCGCGCCGACCCATTCGCCCGCCCCGCTGGCGCCCTCGCCGAGCTTGCGGATCAGGCCGATCAACGGGTCCTGCGAGTGTGCGAAGGACTCCCGGTAGGACGCCGCAGCCCCTTGACGTCGTCGCCGACCGAGGCGTTGACGTCGTCGTCGCGGCGGGGGTAGTCACCGGAGAGGACCCGCTGGTAGGCGCCCGAGTCGATCCACCGCCGGAGCTCGGCCGCGCGGGCCACCGGCATGGGGTGCGACCGGCCGGCCACCATGCGGATCTTGATGAAGCTGTCGCGCAGGTCGCCGGCGCGGTCGAACTCGGAGGCCTGCTCCAGGAACGCCGCCGTGTCGACCTCGGACAGGTCGCCGCCGCCGGCCAGCTTCATCGCCAGGCGCAGCGACGCCGACGGGTCCTGGCAGGACAGCAGCCCGGCCCGGTCGGCCGACAGTTCCGCCTTGCGCCACCACTCCTGCAGCGCCGCGACGATCCCGCGCAGGACGATCGAGCCGACCGGCAGCCAGGCCAGCCGCACCGCCCAGCTGGCCAGGATCAAGACCATCGTCCGGTACACCGAGTGGCCGCTGCGGAAATGGCCCAGCTCGTGGCCGAGCAGGCAGCGCAGTTCCTCGTCGTCGAGCAGCTCAAGCGAGCCGGAGTTCGCCACGATGAACGGCTTCGACATCCCGATGCACATGCCGTTGATCGAGCGGTCGTTCTGCACGTAGAGCTCGGGCAGTTCGGCCACGTCGAGCGTCGATCCGGCCTCGGCGTAGAGGCGGTGGACCCGCGGGTACTGCCGGTGATCGACGCGGATGGCGCCGCCGAGGAACTCCAGCCGCCAGGCCCGCTCGTTCCACAGCGCGTTGAGCGACTTGAGCACGTCATCGAAGCCGCGCAGCTCACGCAGGGCGGTCAGGGCGCCCCGGTCGGCCGGGTGTTCCCAGGCCCGCGAACTGATGCCGGTCAGGGGGATGCGCCGCCGGGCGGGAGCGTTGCCAGCCGTCGTGTCGTCGGTGGTCATACCGTCCTACCTTCCTCAGTGCGGCACAATCGCGCTCCGCGACTCATGCCGCGAGGCCCGTTGCCGGTGTTTCGCGAGCCTCCCGGATCGTCCCCCAGGCTAGGCGCACGCGTCTACCCGCCCTTGACGACAAACTCGCGCGCCGGATCATGCGGGACGGCAGGAGCACCGTCGACGAGCAGGTCGGCGCGGTCAATCGTCCGGTCGGCGGCAAAGTGGACATCCTCGGCGGCCAGCCAGCGCAGCCACTCCCCCCGCAACGCCTCGCCGTCCCGTTCAACACCTCGAGCGAGCCGAACCTCACGGTCCGCAGTCACAAAGATCGTCAGCGTCAGGTCCGGTGCCACCTCGACCCGCGCTGCACCTACGCCCTCCAGGATCAGCACCTCCGGCACCGGTAGCGCCGTCCACTGCGTCCGGAACTCCCCCGCGTGCCAGTCGTAGGTCCGGTACGCCGCGTCGTCGCCCCGCCGGAGGGGCGCGAGCACCCATCGCTCCAAACGGGGCCACATCGAACGAAGATCCACCCACCCTTCCAAAAGATCATCAATGTGTACGGTGGGAGCCCGGAGTTCCTCGGCGAGCCGCTCCGCGAAGGTGGTCTTCCCCGAGCCGGCCGGCCCGTCGACCGCGACGAGTCGCACCGGCCCCAACCGCGCCGGTCGAGCCCGGATGATCTCCGCCAGCGATGCGAAGCTCTCGACGCTCACAGACCGATCAACCGCCCCAGCGCACCGGTGTCGAGGTGCTCCTCGACCAGGTCGGCCAGGGTGTCGACGGTACGCTCCCGCAGGGCCTGGTAGGAGGTGTCCGGAGCGACCCTGAACCCGTGCCGTCCGGCCAACCGAGCGGCCTCGGTCAGGAACGCCCGCCGGAACCCGTCGGACTCGAAGGCCCCGTGCCAGTGCGTACCGGACACGTTGCCCAGTACCGCACCCTCCCCACCCGCCCCGCCGTCGATCAGCGCCGGCAGATCCTCGGCGCGCCGGGTCACCTGCCCGTGGTGGATCTCGTACCCGTCGACCGGCTGGCCGAGGGCCACGCCGTGCGGCAGGCCGAGCGTCTTCGCCGCGGCGAAGGTGACCTCGATCGGCAGCAGGCCGAGCCCCTCGACCGTCCCTCGGCCGCTTTCGACCTCGTCGTGGATCCGTGCGGCGAGCATCTGATAGCCGCCGCAGATACCGAGCACGGGCTTGCCCGCCGCCGCGTGCCGGAGCAGCGCATCGGCCAGGCCTCGCTCCCGCAGCCACCGCAGGTCGTCCACAGTGGACTTGCTGCCCGGCAGTACGACCAGATCGGCGTCGACCAGATCGGCCGGCTCGACACTCAAGCGCACCAGCACACCGGGCTCGGCGGCGAGCGCCTCGGCGTCGGTGGCGTTGGAGATGCGCGGCAGGCGGACGACGGCGACGCGCAGCCAGTCGGTACCCCGGGCCGGCGCCGGACGGCCGAGCAACCGTCCGTAGGCGAGCGAGTCCTCGCCGTCGACCCAGAGGTCGGGGTGCCACGGCACGACCCCCAGCGTCGGGCAACCGGTGAGCTTCTCGAGCGTGTCGAGCCCGGGCTGCAGCAGCGACGCATCGCCGCGGAACTTGTTGATGACGAAGCCGCGGATCAGCGCGGCGTCGTCGGCGTCGAGCAGGCCGACCGTGCCGAACAGCGCGGCGAGCGCCCCACCGCGGTCGATGTCGCCGACCACGATGACCGGCAGGTCGGCGGCGCGCGCCAGGCCCATGTTGACGAAGTCGTTCGCCCGCAGGTTGATCTCGGCCGGTGAACCGGCACCCTCGCAGATCACCACGTCATGCTCGGCCCGCAACTGCCGCAGCGTATCGAAGACCGTGTCCCGCAGACCGGCCTTGACCGCACGGTAATCGGCGGCGCCGACCGTGCCGACCGCCTTACCCAGGACCACAATCTGGCTGGTACGCTCCGAGCCCGGCTTGAGCAGCACCGGGTTGAAGCGGACGCTGGGCGGCAGGCCACAGGCGACCGCCTGCAACGCCTGGGCGCGTCCGATCTCACCGCCGTCAGTGGTGATCGCCGAGTTGTTCGACATGTTCTGGGCCTTGAACGGCGCGACGTCGACGCCCTGCCGGCGCAGCCAGCGGCAGATCCCGGCGGTGATGACGCTCTTACCGGCGTCGGAGTTGGTCCCGGCGACCAGCAGCCCCGTCATCGCCGCGCTCGCACGGCGACGGCGACGGCGAGGGCGCCGAGTCCGACCACAGTGGACAGTGTGGCGGCCCGGCGGATGTCGGCCACCTCCGGCACCCGTCCACGTTCGTTAAGGTACGGACGGTGCTCGATCCGGTGGCCGTAGGCGTTGCGGCCACCGAGCCGGACTTCGAGCGCCCCCGCGGCGGCGGCCTCGCACTGGCCGGAGTTCGGGCTGGGATGGCGGCGCCCGTCCCGCCGCCACGCGTCGAAGGCGCGCCCGGGCTTTCCGCCGGCGACCGGCGCGAACAGCACCGTCAGGGCGGCGGTGAGCCGAGCCGGCACGAGGTTCGCGGCGTCGTCGAGGCGTGCGCTCGCCGTGCCGAAGTGCTGATACTCGGCCGATCGATGGCCGACCATCGCGTCAAGGGTGTTCACCGCCCGGTAGCCGACCAGCCCGGGCAGCCCGCCGATCGCCCCCCAGACCAGCGGCCCGACAACCGCGTCGGAGGTGTTCTCGGCCACCGACTCGACCGTCGCGCGGGCCAGTTCCTGCTCGTCGAGGCCGGCCGGCTCGCGGCCGCAGAGGTGCGGCAGCCGCTCCCGGGCGGCGGCGAGGTCGTCGCGCTCGAGGGCGCTGGCCATCGCGGTCGCCTCGCGCCGCAGGCTGGTACCTCCGAGCACGGCCCAGGTCGCGGCCGCCGTCAGCCCGGCGCGCGCGATCGGCCGGTCGCGGGTGAGCCGGGCGGCCGCGATCGCGGCGAGCACCGGGACACCGACGGCCAGGGCGGCGAACCGGGCCCCGGCGGCTCGATCGTCGCGGTACAGGCGCCGCTCGACGGCCTGCGCGAACCGCCCGAACCCGGCCACCGGATGCCACCGGCGCGGGTCGCCGAGAAGCAGGTCCAGCCCGGCCCCAAGCACCAACCCGACCGCGTCGGCCCGCCGTATCCGCACCCGTAGACCCTATGGCACCCGCTGAGGCCACTCTCGCGCACGTTGGCGGACATGGCCGGGCGGGCTGCGCAAGATCCATGTCGAGAAGTCCGCGAAAATCCGGCCCTATCGTCACTGAGTTCTCGACATCAGCAAGCCTCGCCCGCGATCTTGGCCACCGGTGGCTGCCGTAGCTGCCCCAGCGACCATTGCTGTCCAAGGTTCACCACTCCCGCGTGGTCCAAATCCGGAGCCGACGCCGCCCGGCCTCATCGTGGAACTTTGGCCACCGAAAATGTCGCCCAAAGTTCCACGCTGACCCAGCCGGCAAGATCAAAGGTGACTCGTCAGCGATTTTCGGGCCACGAATCGCTGAGTACTCACCTTTGATCTTCGCGGCCGGCACCCGACCGCGCCCGCACGCCGACCACGCCTCCCAAGCTATCGACGGCGGTCGATCACTACGCACTTTGGGACGTATCGGGGCCTGTGATACGTCCCAAAGTGCGTAGTCGTGGACACCGGCACCGCGCTCGAACACGCGGCCGAATCGCGCGACTCACCGGACACAGTGGTCAACGTCTATGCGAGCCAGCAGCACCCACCCGCGCCCGCACGCCGGCCACTGGCACACCGGCCTCGGCAAGGGGCGCGTCAGGCGAAGCGGTCCGGGGCGAACAGGTCGATGCCGTGCGCAGTTCGACCGTCCAGGGCCAGGTCGGCCAGGATCTCGCCGATCACCGGCATGAACTTGAAGCCGTGCCCGGAGAACCCGGCGCCGACGGCGACATTCGGGTGCGCGGGGTGCCGGCCCAGGATGAAGTGCTCGTCGGGGGTCAGCGTGTACCAGCACGGGGTGGCGCCCAGCCAGTCTCCCTCGGCCACCTCCGGGAGCCGGTCGGCGAGCCAGGCGCGAACGTCTTCCCGGTCGCCCTGGACGGGATGGTGGAACGCCGCCTTCACCCCGCCCGGCGGGTCCTGCCACGGCAGCCCGTAGGCGGTCACGCCCTGACCCGAGTCCCACATCCACGCCGGGAACACCGCGTCGGTCCGCGGTCGCCAGTAGTGCTGGAGACGCCGCTCGACCCGCCACGCCACCTCGAGGTCGCCGAGCAACTGCGGCGCACCGGCCCCGGCGCACACGATCAGCCGGTCGCCGGTCACCTCGCCCGCCGACGTGCTGACCGTGACCCCGCTCGCGTCCGCCCGCCAGCCGGTCACCAGGACGTCCACGTCGAGCCGGGCCCCGGCGACCTCGGCGAGGCTGAGGCACGAGTCGATGGCCGCCTCCGGGTAGATCGTCGCGCCGGCCGGGTCGACCACGGTGACCTCGCCGTCGGCCGGCCGGAACTGCGGGTAGCGCTTGGCCAGCTCGTCCCGGTCCAGCTCGGTGTGTTCGAGACGGTGGGCCCGCACCGTGCCGAGGACGCCGCGCATCAGCGGCGCGTCGGGGGGCCCGATCGTCAGCGCGTCGTTGGGCGTGAGCAACCGCCGTTGGGCCCTCGCCTGCAGGTCATCCCACAGCTGCACGGCGCGGCGGATCAGCGGGACGTAGGAGGCGCCTTCGGCGTAGGCCAGCCGCATGATGCGCGTGCCGCCGGAGTGCGCCCCGTGCTCGTGCGGTGGTGCCCACTTGTCCAGCCCGACGACCGTGGCGCCGCGGCGGGCCAGCGCCTCGGCCGTTGCCGAGCCCATGGTGCCCAACCCCACCACGATCACGTCAGCGCCCGAACCGGCCATGAACCCAACCTAGTGCTGTGACCACTAACGTTCACCGGGTTGGTGGTGTTGTGGTTCCTCGCCGCGGGGTGCGGGCGAGCGACTCCCCACCGGTGGTGGGGCGGGCCTCAGCCGGCCAATGGATCCTGCCGTCGTGGTGCTGGCCGCGGGTGGCGGCCGGTGGCGGCGGGGATCACGCCGGGACCGGCCGGCACCGGGCAGGTGCCGTCCGGCTCGACGGTGCGTGAGCATCCCACCCAGGATCGCCCTTGCCGCCGAGGGTTCGGCCGTAGGTTCGGCCGACGGGTCTGGCCGGGGTTGGGTGGGATGGTGGTGCCGCCCGGGGTGCGGGTGGCGATGGTGCAGGCGGCGGCCAGATCGCGGTGGCCGGTGAACTGGCAGTGGGTGCAGGTCAGGGTGCGGCCGCGGGGTTTGCGCACCGGTTGGTGGCAGTTCGGGCAGGTGGAGGAGCTGCCGCGTTCGTTGACCAGGTGCACGGTGATCCCGGCCAGCGCGGCCTTGTCGTGCAGGATTTGCAGGGTACGGCCGAGCTGCCATTGCCGCAGCCGCAGGTTGTGCCGCCGCCCGGCATCCTTGTTCAGCACGCCGCGGGGGTCACCGACGGTCAGGGTGCCGATGCGGTGCTGCACGGCCCAGCCGATCAGCGTCTTGGTCGCCTCGTGCAGCGCCTGGCCGACCCGGCGGCGGTGCCGGCCCTCAACCGTGCGGGCCCGGCGGCGGGTCTTACGCCACCGCCGCGAACCGCGTTGACCGTTGGCCGGGGCACGGGCGGCGGTGGCGCGCCGGCGGGCCTTGGTGTCGGCCAAATGCATCCGGTGCTCGGCCCGGATGGCCCGCCCCGACACCAGCAACGCCCCACCACCACCGTCACCGCCATCACCGCCATCACCGCTGGCGGCACCGCCGGTTGGGGGCAGGTGGACCGCGGCGAAGGGGTGGATGATGCCCAGATCGACGCCGGCCACCCGGGCCGGATCCGGCTGCTGCCCGGGCGGATAGACGGTGATCGGGACTTCGGCGGTCACGTCGATGTACAGGCGGCCGCCCTCGGCCAGCAGGCTCACCGCGCGGATCTGCTCGGCCGGGTAGGGCACCGCCCGGTCCAGCCGCAGCCACAGCGGCGGGCAGCCCCGGGCCGTCGGCAGCCGCAACCGCCGCCCGACCACCGCGAACGTACCGTGATACCAGCGCACCGCCATCAACGCGCGTCGACGCCGCGGGTAGCGCACCGCCAGGTCACCGGCGGCGCGGCGGGCCGCGGCGCTAAACCACGCGTCGGAATAGCGGCGCAACACCGAACGGGCACCCACCGAGTCCAACTCCGCGAACGTGCCCGCACCGGCCGCCGCCAACTCCCGGCACAACGCCTGGTAGGAGGCGACCGGCTGATCCCTGCGCTGTCGGTGCCAGGCGTTGAGTTCCAACACGCAGGCCCACACGTCGCCAGCGGCGCGCAGCAGCCGGTAACAACGTTCGCGTTGCCGGCCGGTAAGCCGCAACCCGACCCGGGCGCTGCGATACACCACCCGAGGTGCATCTGGATCCCGACGGCGAGGCATACCCGCATCCCAGCACACGGGTACGACAAAACCCGGTCAACGTCTATGGACATCGCACTAGCCGCGCACCCCGCCCGCGACGAACGTCGCCGGCGGACGGGGCTGCGGCCCGGGAGGGGGGTTCGAACGGGGGACAGCTACGAGAGACCCTCCCGAAGCACCGGGCGCTCAGACACCAACCGGCGTCCGCTTCCGCCGCCGGCGCGAGGGCTCGTCGGACGGCTCCTCCTCGGGCGAGGTCGATTCCTCGGTGGACGGCGGGTCCGGCTCCTCCAACGGCCCGTCGGCGTCGAACGCGAACGGGTCCTCCTGCTCCACCGCCGTGATGAGCTCGGCCAGCGCCTCGTCGTAGGGCGCGTTCAGCGGCTCGTCGACCGGCTCGGTCCGCTCGCCGCCGACGCGGGCCTCGGACTCCGCGTCCTCGGTCGCACTGACCGCCAGGTTGGCCCGCTGCCGGCTGAACGTGTCGATGCCGCGCGACAGGTCGTGGCCGACGGCGACGGCGTCCAGCTCGTAGGTGACCCGGTGCACCTTGTCCTCGCCGATCCAGTCGCGGCTGTAGAGCCGGCCGGTCACGACCACCGGGTCGCCCCGCCGGACGCACTGGCTGACGTTGTCGGCGAGGCGCCGCCAGCAGTTCACCCGCACCCGCAGGTGCGCGCCGTCGACCCAGCCGTTGGTCAGCCGGTCGAAGCGGCGGGTGGTGCTGGCCACCTTGAAGTTGGTCACCGTCGTCTGGTCGTTCAGGATGCGCCGGACCACGGGTTCGTTGAGCACATTGCCAACGATCGTCACATTGGTTTCGAACACTGCGTCTCCAACTGCTGCTCGTCGTGTCCTGGTCGAGTCGACTCGGGACACAGCCTGGCTGCCGGAGGGGCCGTGCTCCACCCGTACCGGTGGATTCTGTGGATAACCGGGGGCGGTGTGGACGGGGCGGCGCCGGGTCGGACGATCTGTTAAGGGCGCCGCTCAGACCGGCCGGAACACAAGAGTCCCGTTGTGCCCGCCGAAGCCGAACGAGTTGGAAATCGCCGGCGCCGGCGTCCACGGCTGCGGGCTCAGCACGACGTCGATGCCGAGCGCGGGATCGACGGACATCGTGCCCATCGTCGGCGGGATCGTCCGGTGCTCGAAGGTCAGCGCGAGCGCGACCGCCTCGATCCCGCCCGAGGCGCCGAGCGAGTGGCCGGTCACGCCCTTGATCGAGGTGACCGCCGGTCGGTGCGGGGCGAAGAGCGCGACGACCGCCTCGGCCTCGGTGGCGTCGTTGAGCGCGGTCGACGTGCCGTGCGCGTTGATGTGCGTGACCTCGGCCGGGTCGATCCCGGCGTCCTCGAGTGCGAGACGCATGCAGGCGATCGCGCCGCGGCCGCCGGGCGCGGGCGCGGTCAGGTGGAAGGCGTCGGCGGTCGAGGCGGTGCCGGCGACCTCCGCGTAGACGTGTGCGCCCCGCGCCTCGGCCCGCGCGGCCTCTTCGAGCACGACCACGCCGGCGCCCTCGGCCGCGCAGAACCCGTCTCGTTCGGGATCGAACGGACGGGAGATGCCCGACGGGGACAGCGCCCGCATATTGCCGAAACCGGTGAGCGAGACGCCGCTGAGCGCCGCCTCCGCGCCGCCCGCGACCATCACGTCGGCCCGCCCGGCGGCGATCAGGCGCGCCGCGTTGCCGATCGACTGTGTGCCGGTCGCGCAGGCGGTCGCGATCGTCTCGCACGGCCCGCGCAGGCCCCAGCGCATCGAGACGGCGCCGGCCGCCGCGTTGGGCATCACCATCGGCACGATGAGCGGCGATACTGCCCGCTGTCCCTTGTCGCGCAGCGTGAGAACCGCCGCCTCCCACGACGTGGCGCCCCCGATGCCGCTGCCGATCAGCACGCCGATGCGGTCCGCGTCCGGCTGCGGATCGGTCATCCCCGCATCGCGCAGCGCCTCGTCGGACGCGGTCATCGCGAACTGCGAGAACAGGTCGAGCCGCCGCACCTCCACTTTGGACAGGCCGATCGCGAACGGATCAAACCCTTCGACATGGCGCTCGGCGCGCGGCGCCGGCGGCTTGGCCAGCCCTTGCCAGAACTCCCCGGCGCCGATACCGCACGATGCCACCACACCGACACCGGTGATCACGACCCGGCGTCCGTCCCTCGACTCGATCATCGCAACCGCTCCCCCTGGGTCCGCTGGCCAAGCGACAGCCGTCCCCAACGTATGGCACTCGCCGGTAACGTTCACGCCTGTGGAGACAGATGCCCTGGGAACCCAGTACGAAACCCGGACAATCACCCTTCGTCCGGACGCCGAGGGACCCGTGGCGGCCACCCTCGTGCACCGCGCGGCCGACCAGCCGACCGGCACCGCCGTGCTCTACCTCCACGGTTTCGTCGACTACTTCTTCCAGCCGCACGTCGCCGACTTCTACACCGCGCAGGGCATGGACTTCTACGCCCTTGACCTGCGCAAGCACGGCCGCAGCCTGGCGGAACATCAGACCCCGAACTTCTGTACCGACCTGCGCGAATACTACGAGGAGATCGATGAGGCGGTCCGCCTCATCCGCGCCGAGGACGGACACCGCCGCGTGCTCCTCACCGGCCATTCGACCGGTGGCCTCGTCGCGTCACTCTGGGCACACGATCACCGCACCGACGGACTCGTCGACGCCCTGGTGCTCAACAGCGCGTTCTTCGACTTCAACGAGCCGTGGTTCACCCGTGAGGTCGCCTCCCCGGTCACGGTCCGTCTCGGCCGGGCCCGCCCCAAGACCAAAATGCCATTCAAACTCAACGAGGTGTACGGCCGGAGCATCCACTCCTCGAGCAACGGCTCCTGGGAGTACAACCTGGCGTGGAAACCACTGGCCGGCTTCCCGATCTATGCGGGCTGGGTCGCCGCGATCCGCACCGGTCACCTGCGTGTGCACGCCGGCCTCGACATCCCGGTGCCGGTGTTCTCGGCCGCGTCCACCACCTCGTACAAGCGGAAGACCTGGGACGAGGCGGCCCGCTCGGCCGACGCCGTGCTCGACGTCGAGCACATCGTCCGCTGGTCGAGCCGGCTCGGACCCCTGGTCACGATCGCCCGCATCGAGGGTGGCCTGCACGATCTGGCACTGTCGGCGCCCGCGGCGCGCCAGCGCTATTTCGACGAGATCGAGCGCTGGCTCACCGCGTACCTGCCTAGGGTGTCAGGGCAGCGGGGGTAGGGCTAACCCCACCATGAAGTGTGTGGCGTCTGGGAGTGATTCGGCCCAGCCGCACGAGCAGACTCGGGTCATGCCCGATATCGAACCTCGTGAAGTTCGCGCTTCCGCACTGCTCTGGCTGGTCGCCGTGGCGGCGGGCGTCTTCGAGACCGGTCTGGTCGTCCTGTTCAGCGGCCATGACCTCACCCGCGACATCGTGGCCGGCGCGGTCTTTCGCCTCGCGGTGTTCGCGTTCGTCGGCTTCCTGATCTCGTACCTGCGGCGCGGCCGCAACTGGGCGCGGCTCAGCCTGGCCGTGCTGCTCGGCTGCTTCGGCACGCTGTCGCTGGTGATCGGGCCGGTGCAGTGGCTGGCGGCGGGGCACTCACTCCCGTACGCGATCCAGCACATGACCTTGGTGTCGGGCCTGTTCGCGCTGAGCCGCATCGGGCACGTGGTCGCCGTACTGGCCGCCATGGTCCTGATGTTCCGCCCGGCCGCGAACGCCTATTTCCGCCGACCGAACCGCCAACCGGGCCGCCGGCCGGTCAGCGCGTCCACAGTGGATCAGCGGTCGCCTGCGGGGTCGGGGCTCTGAACAGCTCCCACACGCCCCGGCGCCGGATGAACAGCTCGCGGGCGAGCAGGTGCTGGTCGCCGGCGAAGTAGACCCGGTTCACGGCCCGCCGTACCTTCTCCAGGCCGGGCACCGACGACGATCCGGTGACGATCACCGCGTCCCGGGCCGGCACGCCGACGACGAGTTCCCCCGGCACGGCGTGGGTCAGGTCGGTCCAGAGCGAATCGGCGAGCAGCAGCGACGAGGCCAGCCCGTCGAAGTCGAGCATCACCGCGGGTGGCTGGCCATGCACCTTCGCCTCGGACAGCCGGTCCTCGAGGTTGTCCGAGGCAGCGCGCCGCAGAACCCGCCGCGGCACCTCGATCCGCTCGAGGTCCTGCCAGGTGATGAGGCGTTGCCCGTACGGCGGGCCGAAGCTGTAGCCGACGTGCAGCCCGGCGATAAACTCGTCGAGCACCGGCGCGTGCAGATCATCCGGCGCCGACTCCGGCGCCGGATCACGCGTGACGACGGGAAGGACGGTCCCCGGCGTCAGCTGCACGACAGCAAAATACGGCCCGACCCATACGTGAGACAAGCTCTGATTTCACCACCTGTGCACTCGGCAGGCCGCTCTGTCACGATGTCGTCGATCAATATGTGTCGGCCGGGTCTTCGAAGTTGCGCGGATTCTGGCTCCCCGCAAGTAAATTCGTTGCGATAGGCGGTAGCCTGTGCGACGACATAGCGCAGGCGCTCGTAGCTCAGTGGATAGAGCAGGGGACTTCTAATCCCAAGGCCGCAGGTTCGAATCCTGCCGGGCGCACCTCCACCGACGACATGACGGGCTGGGTCACGCGCTTCGAGTCGCTAGCGATCGAGGCGGCGGTGCACGGCGCAGCCGAGTAGCACGCCGACCGGATAGGTCACCAGGTCCCAGCCGCTGAATGTGCTGCCGAGCACCAGCCGAGCCAGCATGCTGTGCGCCGACAATTCCCTTGGCACGGGGGTCAGCTGAAAAACCTCAACCGCCCAGCACAGGACGACGGCCACGATGGCGACGACGGCGATCCGCGCTTTCGGAGCGAGGAGGGCGACGCACCAGTACACCGCCGTCGCGTAGAGCGCCACCCCCGCGTACTTGGCGAACGCCCCGTCCGCGACCTCCCGGACACCCAGGCCCGCCGCCACGGTCACCGCGAGCGCCAACATTACCGGCCACCGCACGACGCCACATTATGTCGTACCGCGACGGAAACCGGCCGGCCTTGGCGATAGGGCATGGCCGGGATCCGGCTGGCTGTCCACAGTAGACGATTGCCAGTCATGCGTACCGCTATCGCTGGTTAGTCAGCAGTGTAGTACGGATTCTCGTCGGCCAGCCGCTCGATCAACTCGGCGGCGAGCACCACCATGCGCCGCTCGACCGGCGTCAGCGCCTGACCGATCGCGTGGGCGAGCCACTCGTCGCGGCGGCGCATGTCGGCCGCACCGGCCCGCCGGCCGGCCTCGGTGATGCTGAAGCGGCGCTGCCGGCGGTCCGCCGGGTCCGCCTGCCGGTCGATCAGCCCGGCCTCCTCGAGCTCAGCCAGAACCCTGGTCAGCGACTGCGGTTTGAGCCGGTCGGCGGCGGCGAGCGCACCGGCCGACATCGGGCCGGTGCGCACCAGGTGACCCAGCACGCTGATCTTGGTCAGGCTCATGGCGTGCTCGTCGCGCTCGGCCTGCAGCCGCCGGGACAGCCGCAGCGTCGCGCGACGCAACGTACGTGCGGCGTCCAGGTCGTCATCGGCCACCTCGACATCATGCCTTGCCAACCCCGGCGGCGTTCGAAGAAACTACGATAGTGCGTACTATTTTGCCGAGGCTCGCCGTTGCCGCCGGTACCGTGTTGCCACTGGTCGCAACGATCCTCACGCTGATCCTGATCGCCGGCTGGGCTCACACCGGCACGGGCATCGTGGTGCTGGGCGCGGCGATCTGCCTGACCGGCGCACGCGTCAACCGCCCGGATGCGCGCCGGAACCCTCAGCACCGGCGGCACCTCGTGCGGCTCCTGCTCATGCCGGTCACCGTCGTCGGCATCTCGGCCGTCGCGGTGGTCTTCACGATGTCGCTGGTGGCCGGCGACGCCTTATTCGTCGCGGTGGTGTTCCTGTCCACCGCCGCCCGCGCGGTCGGACCGCGCGCCGCGGCGATCGGCCGGGCCGCGATGCTGCCGCTGCTGGCCCTGTTCATCGCGCCGGTGCACCTCGACGGCGGCCAGGCCCAGACCGTGCTGTGGGCGATGATCGCGGCGAGCATCGCCGGGCTGTGGACGCTCCTGTTCGCGATCGTGATCCCCTTCGCCGCCCCCGATGCCGCCCTGAGTGCCGCGCCGGACCAGCCGTCCTCGTCCGCCCGCGTGCACATCTGGCGCGGCACCCGGTCGGCCTTGTCCCTCGCGCTCGCCTTCGTCGCCGGCCAGACGTTGTTCCCGCAACACTGGCCGTGGGCGGTGATCGCGGCGTTCGCCATCGGCGTGGCGGCTCGTTCGCGCGGCGACGTCCTGCTCAAGGGCGCCCAGCGGATCGTCGGCGCCGCGGTCGGCACGATCGGCGCGACGCTGCTCGCCGTCGTGGTCGCCGATCGGCGGCCCGTCGCCGTACTGCTGATCCTGGCGTTCCTCACCGCCGGGCTGTTCCTGCGCGAGTACAACTACCTGTGGTGGGCGATGGCGATCACCGCCGTACTGGCCCTGCTCTACGGCCTCGAGGGGCAGACCGGCGGCGCGTCGCTGCTGCGCGAGCGGCTGCTGGCCGGGCTGGTCGGCGCCGCGTGCGCCATCCTGCCGGCGCTGTTCCTCGCCCCGATCCGTACGCGTGCGCTGGTGCTGAAGCGGGCCGGAGCGGCATTGCGCAGCCTGCGCGCGGCACTGGAGACGCGGGACGCCGCCGGCGCGCGCCGGGCCGAGCAGGACGTCGAGGCCATGCGCGACGCGGCGAAGCCGCTTCTGGTCATCCGCCACGTGTACCGGCGGCCGGAGGTCGACTGGGTCGAAGCCCTGGTCGGCGCCCTCCCCGACCTCAGAGCCCTGCCGAGCGACGAGAGCGGCGCAGCCGCAGCCCGCCTAGGCCGAGCGGCAAAGCGGGTCGGGGTAGAAGTGCGGGCCGCGGCGCAAGATTACCGAGCCGCGAAGGCCACCACTTCCCCGAAGTAGTGCCCTCCCACCCCATCGATGCCACAACTCCCCCGAAGCAGTGGCTTCCCGGCCCCGCGGAGGCCACTACTTCCCCGAAGTTGTGGCGACCCGACCTCGCGGAGACCACTACTTCCCCGGAGTTGTGACATCCCGGCCCCGCGGAGACCACTACTTCCCCGGAGTTGTGACATCCCGGCCCCGCGGAGACCACTACTTCCCCGGAGTTGTGGCATCCCGGGCCCGCGGAGGCCACTACTTGCCCGGAGTTGTGGCATCCCGGGCCCGCGGAGGCCACTACTTGCCCGGAGTTGTGGCATCCCGGCCCCGCGGAGACCACTACTTGCCCGGAGTTGTGGCGAGCCGGGCTTGGGAACGCGGGCCTGGCAGCGGAGGCCCCCAGGGCCGGAGCGGTGTCTGGCGGGAGCAGCGGTCGTGCGCCCGGCGGACCCGAGTCATCGGGAAGAAAGACCTACCAGGCGAACTCCGGGCCGCGGACGGTGCCGGAGGGCAGGACGGTACGGCCGGTGTAGACCCAGGACTCGGTGACGACCAGGCGCCGGCCGTGGGCCGGGTTGACTTCGAACGGGCCACAGTCGTGCGTCGGCGTGAAGTCGGTGAACATCAGGCCGTCACACTCGAACGGGCCGCTGACGACCTCGCCGGTCCGCGCGTCCAGGAGCGCGAGCGTCACGTCGGCCTGGATGCCGGGCAGCGCGGACATCTTGCCGACCAGTTTGATGCCGCTTCCGGTGGAGTGGCAGGGCTTGGCGAGGACCGGGTGCCCGACGTCCCAGGTGTAGTCCTGGGCGCACTGCCAGGGGCCGTAGGCGATGATCTCGATCGGGTGCGCGCTGCCGACGCCGATCTTGATGCGGCCGACGGGTTGTTGCGACGGCGTCGGGCTCGGCGACGGCATCGTGCTGGTCGGCGGCGGCGGCGCGGTGGTGTGCGATGGCACCGCCTTCTCGGACGGCCGCGGGGCGGCGAACGGCGGCTCGACGGTACGCGACGGAGCGGTGCGGTCGAGCAGTTTGAGCGCCGGTACCCCGAAGGCGGTGGCGAGGATCGCGAGTACCAGCACGATCAGCATGGTGCTGCGCGGATTGCGCCGCCGTTGTCGCAGCAGCGGAGCCGGCGCTGGTGGAGGCGAGGGCGGCGGCTCGAAGCTGACCTCGACCTCGAGCGCGGCGCGATCCGGCGACAGCGGTGGCGTGCCGGCGGTCGCCTTGGCCAGGGTACGCAGGGTGGTGACGAGCTCTTCGGCCTTCGGCCGGCGGCCCGGCCGCCGGTCCATGCAGGCGGTCACGACCCGGAACGCCGCCGGTGGCATCCCGGCGACCGGCTCGGGCGAGCGCTCCACATGCCGGCGCAGCACCGCCCAGGCCGGCCCACCCGCGTACGGGGGGCGCCCGGTCAGCAGCTCGTACAGCGTGACGCCGAGCGCGTAGATGTCGACCGCGGTACTCGCCTTGCCGCCGTAGATGATCTCCGGGGCGAGGTAGTTGGCCGTGCCGACCATCGCGCCCGAGGTGGTGATCCCGGTGTTGTCGAGCAGCCGGGCGATGCCGAAGTCGGTGAGCCGGGTACTGCCCTTGTCGAGCAGGATGTTGTCCGGCTTCAGGTCGCGATGCACGACGCCATTGCGGTGCGCCTCGGCGAGCGCGCCGGCGACCTCGGAAAGCAGTGCGGCCGCGGTCGACGGTGGCAGTGTGCGGTGCCGCCGCAAATGGTCGCGGAGGCTGCCGCCGTCAACCAGTTCCATCACCAGGCCGAGCGATTCACCGACGGTCAGCAGATCGTGTACCCGAACGATATTCGGATGGCGCAGCATTTGCAGGATCGAGCGCTCCTGAAGAAAGCGGGTCACCGCCTTCGGCTGGCGCATCAGCTCCTCGTGCAGCAATTTGACGGCGACCTCGACGCCGCGCGCCACGTCGATCGCCCGCCACACGGCGCCGGTCGCACCGGTGCCGATCGGCTCGGTCAACCGGTACGCGTTGCCAACGCGGAGCCCGGTCAGATCTTCGGTCGCCGCGTCATCACGGATCCGTACCTCGGGTGAGTCAGTGCGCACCCGCGTATTGGTACTCACCTACGTAAAAGGTCACAAGGTGAATCCCCGAAATTTGTAGGAATCACACAATGTCCGGGTCATTTGTTGGTCGCCGCCGAGCGCCTCCCCGGCGGGGCACTCACCCGTTCAGAGGAACCTGTGAAGAATATGGAAGTCGACCATATCCTTCCCATGTAAACGAAAACCATTCGGAACCGTACCGACGATGATGAAGCCCAGAGCTCGCCAAAGCTTCAATGCCCGCGTATTCGTCGACACCACCGCGTTGAACTGCATCGCGGTGAAGCCGAGCTCACGCGCCCGCGCCAGGCTGTGCTCGCACAGCGTGCGACCGAGCCCGCGGCCCTGCGCGTCGGCCGAGACCATGTAACTGCCGTTCGCGACATGGTTGGCCAGGCCGAGCCGATTAGGCCCGATCTTGTACGTCCCGAGCACCTGTGCACCCTCGACCGCGACCCAGCACTCGCCGGGCGGCGGCTGGATCCAGAACGCTCGCCCCTCGTCCTCGCTGGAACCGGGCGGGTACTCGTACGTGTCGGCCGCCTCGATCACCGCGTGGACGATCTTCCACACGCCCGGCCAGTCGTTCTCAGCAAATTGCCTGATCTCCACACGCGTATTCAACACTTGTCATGGCAGGCTACGAAGCCGTGATCTCATCACTCGCCGACCTCTGGGACCAACTCTTCTCCGCCCAGCCGGTACCGCCACGCGGCGTCATCCTCGCGACCGGCGTCGTCGCCCTGCTCGGGGTGCTGATCCGGCCCGTCTGGCGGCTCACGCGCAGCTTCATCACGATCGCCCACGAGGGCGGCCACGCCTTGGCCGCGGTGCTCACCGGCCGGCGCCTGTCCGGCATCCGCCTGCACTCCGACACCTCGGGCCTGACCCTTTCCAAAGGGCGCCCCCGCGGCCCGGGCATGGTGATCACCGGCCTCGCCGGGTACATCACGCCCCCGCTCCTCGGGCTCGGCGCGTCGGCCCTGCTCGCCGTCGGATACATCACCTTGCTGCTGTGGCTTCTCCTGGTACTGCTCGCGCTCATGCTGATCATGATTCGCAACGTGTACGGGGTGGTCGCCGTCGTCGTGACGATCGCGATCATCGTCGGGGTGACCTTCTACACGTCCGCGGCGGTGCAGTCGGCGTTCGCGTACGTCTTCGCCTGGTTCCTGCTGTTCGGCGGGGCGCGGGCGGTCTTCGAACTGCAGCAGTCCCGCTCCCGCCGCCAAGCCCCCGGCTCGGATGCGGACCAGGTCGGGCACCTGACGCACGTACCCGCCCTGGTGTGGGTCGGCTTCTTCGCGATTGTCGCCCTGGCCACACTGGTGATCAGCGCCCAGTGGCTGATCAACGTCTCCTTCTATCGATAGACTCCTATGGGCGATCATGGCGCGCTTCGATTAGAATGTGTGTACGAAAAACGCTCTTGACCTGGGAGGAGCGCGCCTTGACCAGTCCCGCCACCGTGACGTCTGTGCCATACGCGACCCTGTTGAGTTTCACCCGTTATGTGGGGAGGACAGGACCGCGCAAGGCGACATTCGTCGGCGGCCTGCGCCGCCAGCGCGAGTCCCGCAGCGGCTTCAACCCGCACAGCCAACTCGTCAAGGCCCTGAAGGCCGACATCCAGTTCCGCACCGGCGGCACCTACCTGCGTGCCGTGGTCGACGAGGTCAAGCCGCGCTGGCGCCCGCTCTACGAGTCGATCGTGCCGGGCGCACTGCGCTACCTGGAGTCACTCGGCGACCCCCGCGAGGTGCAGGTCGCGCCGACCCGTGACGCCCTCGGGGTGGTCGGCAGCCTGCCGGTGAAGATCAATCCGCACTTCGGCCTCCGTTACGCGGACGGCCGAGCCGAGGCCGTGCGCCTGCACTTCGACGAGGACCCGCCACAGGACGAGGCCGCGGTCGCGACCCTGCACCTCATGGACCGGCACATGGACCAGGTGCTCCCGCACGCCGTGCCGGTGCTGGTCGACCTGCGCCGCGGCGACGTGCTGCGACCCGACCCGGCGGTGAAGCCGGCCGAGGTCGAGCGCTGGCTGGCCGGCGAGGCGGCCGCGTTCGCGGCGATGTGGAGCACGGCAGCCTGACGTTGGTGCTCATTTTGACGGGCCGTCCGGGTTGCCGGGCGGCCCGTCGGTGCTCATTTTGACGGGCCGTCCGGGTTGCCGGGCGGCCCCGTCGGTGGGACGGGCCGGTGCCCTTGAACGTTTGACCCTGAATTCGGGCGCTCCGGTGCCAAATTCGCCATGATCAGCGTCAATGGCCGGCCATGATGATCTTTCGGTAATCACGCGATCACATATTGGCGTTTGTCGGTGCTAGCGTGGCCGCTGCATCACCGTGCACCCTGGCGCTCGGGGCCGCCGTGGCAGAGGGGAACTGGATCAATGGCGGAGAGCCGTCACCAACGGCATGACGACGACGAACGCGACGACGGGATCTACGTTCCGCCGCCACGGGAGCAGGTGCCGCCTCCGTCGCCATGGGCGCCGCCGCAGCAGATCCAGCCGCATCAGGCGGCCGACAACGCGCGTTCTCCCCGGGACCCGCCGCTCCCCCTCCGGGCGCGGCTCCACCAGCGCTCCCTCCGGCCGCTGTGCCACCTCCGGGCGCGTCGCCGGTGGCCTGGCAGCAGGACGCGACCTGGCAGCCCGAACAGGTGCTGACCGGCGAGGTCGAGCAGGGCCCGGCCGTGCAAGAGACCGACATCTACGGCAATCCGGTGCCGGGTCATTACCGCAGCGGAGTCCGGTACGCCGACGCGGACGCCGAGATCGACAACGACCACTTCTCGGCCGGCCGCACGGTCTGGTCGCAGCCGTCACCGCAGGCCTGGACGCCCGAGGAGCCGCACCGGCCCGCGCCGCCACCGGGCTCGTCCGAAACGCAGGCGCTCGCGCCGATCCCACCATCCCCACCGATGCGTGCGGGACCGCCCGCGGCCCCGACGCCGGCTGTCCCGCCACCGTCCTCCCCGGCGCGTGGCATGTTCGAGCCGGCCCGTCCGGCACCCTCCCCGCCGCGTGGCATGTTCGAGCCGGCCGGTCCGGCACCCTCCCCGCCGCGTGGCATGTTCGAGCCGGCTAGTCCGCCGCGGCCGGGCGAAATTGCGCTGCCGGGCGGACTGGCGCTGCCGGCCCAGCGGCCGCCGAGCGAGCTGACCGGGCCGCCCCCGACGGGCGAGTCGACCGGCCCGGGTGGCTTGACCGGTCCGCCCCCGCCGGGCGGATACGCGCCGGTCAATCAGCCGCAGCCGCCGGCCGGGACGTCCCAGCCGACCAGTTCCGGCGAGCTGATCCCCCGGTCCGCCGGGTTCGCGGCGTCCGCTACCCCCGATCCAGCCGACCACACCGCCCGGCGACTTCGCCGCCGACGCCGCCAGCGCCACCGGCGCCGCCGACCGCACCACCAAGCGGCTTCGATCCAGCGTCGACGAGCGGCCAGCCACCGATCCAGCCCACCCTCTCGCAGCAGTTCAGCCGCCGCAGCGGTCCGGCGCCGGCGCGGCCCTACTTCCCACCGCCCGAGGCCCTCGCGTCGGCACCGGCGAGCGCGCCACCCAAGGCCGCCCCGCCACCGCTGACGAGGTCGGGATCGGGAGGGCGGCAAGGATGGTGGGTCGCGCTCGGCGCGGCAGTCCTCGCCCTCGCGATCGCGGCCGGCGCCCTCGTCGGCCTCAACATCGCCTCGCACTCCGGCGACAAGAGCCAGGGCAGCTTGGCGGCCGGTACGAGTTGCGGCGGGCGCCCGGTGCTGAGCGTGGCGGTCGCGCCCGAGTTCGCGCCGATCGTGGAAAAGGCCGCGGCGGCGATTCCCGGCGCCGCGGACGGCTGCAGCATGGTCAAGGTGGCCGCGCTGGAGCCGGCCGCGACCCTGAGCACGCTCGCCAACAACCCGCCGGACGCGTGGATCCCGCCGTCGACGGCGTGGCTGCGGATGAGCGGCCCACGTACGGCGAGCGCACCGGGCTCGGGCGGCCCGACCGCGGCGCCGGCGCCGAAACCGAGCGCCTCGAGCTCGCCGAACAACGGGCTTTTCGTTCCGGACGCCACCTCGCTGGCCCGCTCGCCGATCGTGGTCGCGGCGCCGAAGCCGTTCGCCGACGGCATCGGCTGGCCCGACAAGCAACTCGGCTGGACGCAGCTGACCGCCGGGGTGATCTCGCACCAGATCCCGAAGTTCTCCATGGGCAACCCGCTCAAGGACACCGCATCTCTGCTCGCGGTGCTCGGCGTGCAGGTGGCCATGGCCGGTACGACGAAGGATCCCGGCATCGCCCAGATGCGCGCGCTCACCCTGCGGGCCCGGCTCGCCGACGCCGACGCCGACCCGACTGATCTGCTCAAAAAGGCGGCCGGGCTGACCGACCCGGCGAAGGCGATCCAGGAGCTCGGCCTCTTCCCGGTATCGGAGCAGGAGCTCTGGCAGTACAACCGGGAAAGTCATCAGGTGCAGTTGGCCGGCATCTATCCGACTGACACGTTGATGGAGGCCGACTACCCGTTGGCACTGACGACGAAGACGGCCGACGACCAGGCGCGGCGGGACATCGCGACAAAGCTGGCCGACCTGATCACCGCCCGCACCTTCATCGGCTCGCTGACCGAGCGGGGCTTCCGGCCGGCCGCGAAGACGGCGTCGGCGGCCGGGGCCGGCATCGCGCTGGCGCCGAACGCGTCGGGGCTGCTTGCGCAGTACCCGCGGCCGATCCCGTTGCCGCCGCAGGTCGCAGAGCCGGCGGCGATCTGGGCGCAGTACAAGCAGTTGACCTTCCAGACGCTGTTGCTGGTCGACGGCTCCGGTTCGATGAACGACCCGGTACGGCTGCGCGACGGCACCCAGAGCACCAAAGCCGACCTGCTGCGTCAGGCCGGCGCGCAGGCCTCGCAACTGTTCGGCGAGGAGACCAGCCTCGGCATGTGGCTCTTCGCCTCGCCGAACGCGGCCGCGCCGCCGTTCCTGGTCGCGTTGCCGTTCGGCCCGATCAACGAAAAGATCAACGGCGTCCCGCGCCGGGACGTCATGCGTACCGTGGCGGCGGGCTACAAGGCGTACCCGTCGGCCGGGACGCCGCTCTTCGAGACCGTGCTTCGCGGCATCGACGACATGCGCAAGCGGCAGAAGGCCAACACGATCACGATGGTCGTCGTACTCACCGACGGGCGCGACGAGGATTCGCCGTTCTCGATGACGCAGCAACAGTTCCTGGCCAAGCTCAATGCCCTGCGCGACCCGGCGCGCCCGCTGCCCGTGTTCGCGATCGGCTATGGCGCCGACGCCGACATGGACGTGCTGAACCAGATGGCCAAGCTCACCGGCGGGCAGGCGGCCGCCTCCAACGACCCGAGCGACCTGGCGAGCGCGATGGCCAAGATCTTCCTGGCGGCGCACCTGCGCTGAACACGAGCGGCGCACCTGCGCTGAACACGAGCGGCGCACCTCCGCTGAACACGAGCGGTGCACCTGCGCTGAACACGATGAGCGGATCACCTGCGCTGAGCGCGCTATGTGCGGCTGAGCGCGCTATGCCCTGCGCAGGCCGCGCAGGAAGGCTCCCCAGTCCTGCGCGGTGAAGACGAGCACGGGTCCGTGACTCGTCTCTGAGTCGCGGACCCGCACGCATTCGCCGTCGATTGCCACCTCGACACAATCGCTGTCGGCACTGCGAGTGCTCTTGTGCCAGCGCAGCCGGTCCTCCAAGCAGTCGGCCATGGCGTCCCCCCAGGCGGAATACGACCCCTATTCATCAATGTAGAACAATAAAGGCAAGTTCGATTACTCATCTCGTATCATTGCTACGCGCAATTCGCGCGTGGAAAGTGCGCGCATTGAGGTGTCGCGGTCGGGGTTCTCGCAGCGCAACGGGGCCACGCCGATGCTGTAGGGTCGCCGGTGGTCACGTGGTCGTGAGCCAGATCAGCACACCGAAGAACGCGCGAGGGACGGTGGTGGTCGCCGTGAGTGGACCGACAGTCGGCAGACGACGCCTCCGGGCCGAGCTCCGACGACTCCGCGTCGATCGCGAGCTCACGCAGGAGCACGTCGCGTCCGAGATGGAATGGTCGCTGTCCAAACTCATCCGCATTGAGAACGGCACCGTGGCCATCTCGGTGAGCGACCTGCGCAGCCTCCTCGCGTACTACGGAATTCACGACCCACAAAGCGTCGACCCGCTGCTCGATCTGGCCCGTGCGGCGAAACGCCGGATGTGGTGGGACGAATACCGCGCTGAGCTTCACACGGCATTGTTGACATTCGTCGGATTCGAGTCCGAGGCAACGGACATCGGCACGTTCCAACCGATTCTGTTACCCGGACTCGTCCAGACCGAGGCTTATGCGCGCGCGTTGCAACGCGGCTTGCGACCCGACCTCGACGACAAACAGATCGACCGCCGCGTGGCGTTTCGCCTGCGGCGGCAGGAGGAGCTTTTCACGCGGGACGATCCCCCGCGTTTTCTGGCGGTACTGGACGAGTCCGTCCTGCAGCGCCGACCGGACGCCGACGAGGAGACGATGCGCGGGCAGTTGACCCATCTGGTCGAGTTCGCCCAGCAGCCGTACGCCTCCGTGCACGTCCTTCCGTTCACCGCGGGGGTCCATCGGGGCTGGGACGGCAACTTCACCGTGATGGGCTTCGGCGGCAGCGACGACGGCGTGTTCTACGCGCAGAACAACCCGTCGGGCGACGTCCTGCTCTGGGAGGAGCAGGAGGTGGCCGATCGCTTCCGCCAGCTCCTGCAGACCCTGACCAACCGGGCGCTGTCGCCCGCGGACTCGCTCGAGTTCATCGGCCGACTGATCTGACCGCGGTCGAGTCGATGGCGCGGCGCAGGGCCCGGGCCAACTGCCGCACCCGCCAGTCCTCGCTCGTCTGCAGTACTTTTCGCAGCCCGCCCTCATAGCTGATCCACAGTTCGTGGCGTTGGGCGCCGCGGTTGTGCGCGACCGCGGCGACGATCAGCGCGGCGGTGCAGAGCACGACGGCCAGCGCCGCCGCGGTGAACGGCGAAGCGGCGCCGACCGCGCTCGCGTAGCCGACCGCGGCCAGCGGCACCGGCACCAGAAGCGCGACGAATCGCAGCACTCGCCCGACCCGGCGCGGGTTGACCAGCACACCGTCGATCGCGTCGACGTCGTACAGGTCGCCGTCGATGGTAAACGTCTGGTCGGTGACCAGCACGGATTGCCGGTCGTAGAACACAGTCATATCTCGGCCCGCCGAAGCACTGGCGCGACACCGCGTGTGGCGAGCAGACTGAACGACATTCGGAGAACCTCCACCTAGCTGCGAACGGGCGAGATGGGATTCCGAGAGAGCGGCACCCGTGGCAGCGGGTGTCGCTCAGTTTGTTGGCAGGTCAGTCTGACTGGAAGCGCCCAACCCGCTTCCTCGGTCCCCCACGGTCAGTATGCGGTCGGCGCGGCAGTGATCGGAATATATGCACAGTGCCATATGTCATCTGGCTGTATCACCCATACGAAGAGTGACCGACGCCGCTGCTTATGACCGTCCGCAGTGGACGGTTGAACGGCAGGTGATTACGACATTCTCGACATCAGTCGCGAAGGCCCACAGGCTGCCTATAGTCCCCTTTCGCCCCACGCTTGATCACGCTACGTTGTCAGTTGGCCTGCTCGGCCGTCAGTTGCCTCCCCCCGAGGTAGCCCGGGCAAGCGCCGCCGAGTCGAGCGGATCATGGGCCGCCGCAAGCGGACATGCTCATTCGAGCCGGGGAACCATCGAGCGGGAGCAGGTCGGCTCGCTCAGGGGTGAATCCACGGGTCAGCAATTGGTGACCCACGGTAGGGCGTCCTTCCCGCCCGAACCCGTCAGCTAACCCGGTAGGCGGAACGGAAGAAGGGTTTCACCCTTGTCCGCAGGACGAGCGTTACTACGTGCGGTGCTGGGCACAGCGGCTGCGGTGGTGGTGCTATTGCCGGCCAATGCCGCTCTCGCGGATCCATCACTCGCACAGATCCAGGCGCAGATCGACCAGAAGAACAACGAGGTCGAAAAGGTCGTCGAGGCATTCAACCTGGTCAACGACCAGCTCGCGGCGACGCAGGCTCAGCTGAACGCGTTGCAGGTCAAGATGGCGCCCCTGCAGTCGAGCGTCGACAAGGCGCAGGGCAACGTCAACCAGATCGCGTATACGGCTTACAAGAGCAACTCCGGGCTCGGCAAGGTGTCGGTCCTGCTGCAGGCCGGCTCGTCAAACACCTTCATGGACCAGCTCGCCACGCTGGACGCGCTGTCGCGCAACCAGCAGCGCGACATCGCCACCTTCAGCAACGCCAAGAAGGGCTTCGACGTCGAGAAGAACAGGCTCGACGCCCTGCTGGCGGCGCAGAACGCGCAGAAGACGGACCTGGCGACGAAGCGAGCCAAGATCGAGGGTGACCTCAAGTCACTCCAGGTGCTCGAGGCGAAGGCCCGCGCGCAGGGTGGCGCGGGACCCGACAACAGCAAGGGGACCGTCACCAAGCCGCCGGCCGTATCGGGTTCGGCGGGTGTCGCCGTCCGGTACGCGTTCTCGAAGCTCGGCGACAAATACGTCTACGGTGCGGCCGGGCCGAGCTCGTTCGACTGCTCGGGCCTGACGATGGCGGCGTGGAAGGCGGCCGGCAAATCGCTTCCGCACAACGCGGCCAGCCAGTACCACGCCATCAAGCACATCTCGAAGAGTGCGCTGGCCCCCGGTGACCTGGTGTTCTACAACGGCCTCGGCCACGTGGGCATGTACGTAGGCAGCGGGATGATCATCCACGCGCCCAACAGCCGGACCGTGGTCAAGGAAGTCCCGATCGCGCAGGGCGGCAGCATCTACGGATACGGCCGACCGTAAGAGCCTCCGCACAGTGGGAGAGGCAGCCGAGGGCTACCTCTCCCACAGTCGTCTCTGCGGAAGCATCAGAGCGCGCTCCAGGGCGGCCCGCACCGCAGGCGCGGGCTCCAGGGCGGCCCGCACCGCAGGCGCGGCGTCGAGGGCGGCAAAATCTGCGCGTATGACGACGACCACGTGGGATCCCGGCCAGTACGAGCGGTTCGCCGCCGAGCGGGCGCGGCCCTTCCACGAACTCGTGGCCCGGATCCCCACCGCCGCGGAGGCGGTCGCCGTCGTCGACCTGGGCTGCGGCCCGGGCACGATGACGGCCACGCTCGCCGAACGGTGGCCGTCGGCGGCGATCCTCGGCATCGACTCGTCGGCGGAGATGATCGAGGCGGCCCGCGCCCACGCGACCGACCGCGTGACGTTCCGCCTCGGCGACATCGCCGAGTGGCAGCCGAAGGCGGGCTCGGTGGACGTAATCGTGGCCAACGCTTCCCTGCAGTGGGTACCAGACCACGAACGGCTCTTGGCGACCTTGGTCCGCGGGCTCGACAGCGGGGGCACGCTGGCCTTCCAAGTACCGATGTCCGGGGAAATGACCGCCACCGAGCTCATTCAGGGCCTGGCCGCCCAACCGGCGTGGCGGGACCGGCTCGGCGCGGTGAAGGCGGAGACCGGTCCCCGGGCCGCCAACCCGGTGCTGGGGCCGGAGCGATACGTCGAACTGCTGGCCGGCGCCGGGCTCACCGTGGACGCCTGGCGGACCACGTACCTGCACGTACTGCCGGGGCCCGACCCGGTCTTCGAGTGGTTCGCCGGCACGGGTCTGCGCCCGTACCTGCGAGCCCTCGCCGGCGACGAAGCGGCGGTGGCGGACTTCCGGGCCGAAATCGCCCGGCGGCTGCGTGAGGCGTACCCGCCGCACCCGTTCGGCACGGTCCTGCCGTTCCCGCGGCTGTTCGTCGTCGCGCATCGCGCATAGCAAAGGACCCGGGGTCATCCCCGGGTCCTTGGCGTTATGTGGTTTATCTCGGCTTAGGCGGCTTACTCGGGCTTAGGCGGCGGCCAGGCCCTCGGCCCGGGCCAGCTCGCGCAGGCGCCCAAGCGCCTGGATCTCCAGCTGACGGATGCGCTCCCGCGACAGCGAGAACCGCGTCGCCACCTCGGTCAACGAGTGCTCGCGACCGTCCTCGAGGCCGTAGCGGGCCCGCATGATGCCGGCCGACCGGTCGTCGAGGTGGTTGAGCAGCCCTTCGATGCGCTGCCGCTCCAGTGCGGCCAGGACCACGTCCTCCGGCGACGGTGCGTCGGAGTCGGCCACCAGGTCACCGAGGTTGGTGTCGCCGTCGTCGCCGACCGGCGTGTCCAACGAAACGGTGTCCTGCGACCAGCGCATCAGCTCGTGCACCCGCTCCAGCGGCACGCCAAGGGCGACGGCCAGCTGGTCGGGCTCGGGCTCGTTGCCCAGCTCACGGGTCAACTGACGCGCCACGTTGCGCATCCGGTTGACGTCTTCGACGAGGTGCACGGGCAGGCGCACGGTGCGCTCCTGCTGCGCGATCGCCCGGCTGATCGCCTGGCGGATCCACCACGTCGCATATGTCGAGAACTTGTATCCACGCACGTAGTCGAACTTCTCGACCGCCCGCACCAGACCGGTGTTGCCCTCCTGGATCAGGTCCAGCATCGGCATCCCGGACCGCACGTAACGGCGCGCGATCGACACCACCAGTCGCAGGTTGGCCCGGATGAACCGGTCCTTCGCCCGCTCACCGTCAGCAACCACGCGCTCCAGCTCGTCGGCTGTCACACCGTCGGGAAGTTCAGCGGTCTCCAGCAGGTGCTCGGCGTAGAGTCCAGCCTCCACCGCCTTGGACAGCTCGACCTCTGAAGCGGCATCGAGCAGCGGCGTGCGGGAGATCTCATGCAAGTAAACGCCGACCAGGTCGCGCTCTTCCGCGCCTGTGTCGGTTGCGCATCTCCACTTTCACGTTCTCCACCTTCGGGCCCCTCCCCGTCCATCGTTCGCTTTCCCCGTCTCGTCCACCTGAACGAGCGCCCCCCGGGTTCTGCCCCAATGTCAACAGTCTTGACGTATGTTTGATTCCGCCCTGGCCGCTCGGATTTGTGACTACCGCCGAGAGTTGGGCCACTTACGCTAGACGCCTGGGGGGCCGTCCGGGTTCGCTTGATGCAACAAGTGATACGTGGTCTACCTGCCCGTTAGACGCCTGAATTCGCTGTGAGTTCGCTGGGAACCCCGCATTTGAGACCGGCGTCACGCGAAAACATCGGCGATTAGCCGCAAAACACCAAACCTACAAAGCCCGGAGTTTGCCCCTAAGGGACGAGCATTTCCTTCCTATGGCTCGGGTCCGTCGAGCGCGCGACCGTCGCTCCCGCCAGACACCGCTCCGGCCCTGGGGGGCCTCCGCTGCCAGGTCCGCGCCCCCAAGCCCGGTTCGCCCCACACCTCCGCCGAAGCAGCGGCCTCGGCGGCCCCCGGAGACCACCGTTCCGGGCAACCAGTGGCCACCGCCCGAGTTCACGACGCCACCGCCGGGTGCGGAGGCCACCGTTCCGGAGAAGTAGTGGCCACCGCAGGCCCCGGAGGCCACTGTTCCGGGGAAGTAGTGGCCACCGCGGGCCCCGGAGGCCACTGTTCCGGGGAAGTAGTGGTCACCGCGGGGCCCGGAGGCCACTAGTCCGGGGAAGTAGTGGCCACCGCCCGAGTCACGACGCCACCGCCGGGTCCGGAGGCCACCGTTCCGGGGAAGTAGTCGATCCGTCCCGGCATCCGGACGGTGCTCCCAGCATGCGGTATGCCAACGCCCGCCAGATGGGGCGCAGCGGCCACCGTCGATGCAGAGCCCCAGACGGTGATCGATCTGCCGACACGCCACGCCGGCCCGATGTCGGCGCGTCGACCACCGTCGATGCCAATGTCGTGACGGTGGTCGATCCGACCCGACCCGACCTGATCCCGACCCGCGGCCGACGTGTATCGACCACCGTCGTTGGCGGAAAGGGGCCGCCAGTCGCCCGGTGCCACCGGTCCAAGATCCTGATCGCCATAGGCGCGAGGTCCAGACCTAGCGCGCATTATGTGGAGAATCGACCGATTTCGCCGATCGCTCTACTTCCGGTGGCCAGGCCGAAGCTTCCGAGGATCGCGGCGCTTCACGGCGACCACGACGAGAGTGATGACGGCCACCGCGGCCACCACTGCGCCGATCAGCCACCACGTTGCCCCATGGTGAGATTCCACCGGCGGTCGCGCGACGGTCGGCGATGCGGAGGCCGCCGGCGCGAACGACAGCACCGACAACGTGTTGACCTTGAACGACACTGGTAGGACCGTGCTGGCATCGGGTTGACCGCTCACCGCATCGCCCGCCGTCGCGGCGAGCGAGAGGATCCGGGGTTCGATCGACGGCTTCGGGTCTCCGAACATCTTGGCGCCGTCGAAGAGGACGTCGAAGCCCGACGAGGACCATTCGAGTCGATAGCTGTGGGGCCGATCGGAGAAGACCCGTGGCACGTCGGCAACTCGGCTCGAGCCATTGACGATATGCATTGTCTCGACGCCGCGCACGGTGATCAGTTCGATCCGTGACGTATCGGCCGGTCGATTCGACACGCTGTGCAACTCGATGACCATCGAGATGCCGGTGCCGGCCGGCGCCTCCGCCTGCAGGTCGTAGGCGCCGTACTGCTGAACGAGCGAGTCGCAGTCGACGCCCCCCATGTCATAGGAACTGCCGTCGCGGCTCACGCTGAGCACAAGCGAACCGTGCTCGACGCGTACCTGGGCCGGGCGGAGGTTGCCCCCGTCGCGCGGCCGGTTCGCCGCGGTGCACTTTTCGAAGAACTCGGCCGGGTCGTCGAATTTCGTGGTGAACTTCGGATCCCAGCCGGTCGGGCTCGCATTCACCCGTACGGGGTTCGCCCAGAAGGGGTACGCGACCACCAAGACCACCGCCACCACGCGCAGGACGCGGTGGCGTGCAACGCCGGCGGCACGCGCCAACATTCGTCGCCTCCCCTGTTACGCCGAGCCGGAGCGGGAAAGAGAGCGCGAAATGTGCGGGAACGAGGGCGGAACACCGACGTCGGCAGTAACGCGTGCGAACCTACCCGATAGCGTGCGGCCATGACGGATCGCACTGTATTGATCGCCGGCACTTCGGGCGGCCTCGGCGGGGCAGTCATGGACGTCTTCCTCGCCGACGGCTGGCGGGTGGTCGCGCCCGTCCGGAAACCGCCGCCCCGGAAACCGCCGGCCTCGAACCCGCCGGCCCGAACCCGCCGGCCACGAAATCGCCGGACACGAAAGCGGGCGTCGAGTTCTTACCCGGCGTCGACCTGACCGACGAGGCCGCGGTCGCGCAGGCGGTACGGGTGGCCGCCGGCGACCCGGTGCAGCCGCTCAAGGCGGTGGTCAACCTCGTCGGCGGGTACGCCCATGGCGGCCGGGTTCACGAAACGCCCCTCGCCGACTTCGAGGCGCAGTTCGCGATCAACCTCCGCCCCGCGTACGTGCTGGCGCAGGCCAGCCTCCCGTCCCTGGTCGAGGCGGGCGGGGGTGCGCTCGTGTTCATGTCCAGCCGGACGGCCCTCGTACCGTTTGCTGGAGCGGCGGGATATGTCACCTCGAAGGCGTCGGTGATCGCGTTGGCTCAGGCTATCGCGGTCGAGTACCGCGGCGACCGGGTGCGCTGCAACGTCGTACTGCCGAGCGTGATCGACACTCCGAAGAATCGGGCCGACCGGCCGGATGCCGATCATTCGCGTTGGGTACCGCCGGCCGAGATCGCGACCGTGATCCGTTTTCTGGCCGGCCCGGAATCCGCCCCGACGAGTGGCGCCGCTATTCCGGTCTACGGCCGGGCCTGAACCGGTTGACCACCGCGTTGGTGTATAGCGGGTTTTGTTACCGCTCGCCCACACGTATGCTCGCTACCGCCTGTGTGTGCTGCCCCACAAATCGGCCGCCACCAGGCGTAATTATGCGGTCACGGATCGAAGGGTGTGTTGGTGGAGCGACCGAGTTGGGCGCCCGAGGACGTTGATCTGGACCGGCCGAGCATCGCGCGGGTCTACGACTACTACCTCGGCGGCACGCACAACTTCGCCGCCGACCGCGCTTTCGCCGACGCCGTGCGCGAGTCGATGCCGGATGTGCGCGCGGCCGCGCAAGGCAACCGCGCGTTCCTGCGCCGGGCCGTCCGCTACCTGTCCGGGCAGGGCGTCCGCCAGTTCATCGACCTCGGCTCGGGCATACCGACCGCCGGCAACGTGCACGAGATCGTGCAGGTGACCGCGCCCGGCAGCCGCGTGGTGTACGTCGACAACGACCCGGTGGCGGTCGCGCACAGCCGGGCCCTCCTCGACGGCGTTCCCAACGCCGCGGTGGTCGCCGCTGACCTGCGCCGGCCGGCCGAGGTGCTGGCCAGCCCGGCGCTGCGGGCGGTGGTCGACTTCCGCGAGCCGGTTGCCGTGATGATGGTCGCCGTGCTGCACTTCGTGACCGCGGAGGAGCACCCGGAGGACATCGTCGCCGGCTACGCGGCCGCCGCCGTCCCCGGCAGCTACATCGCCATCTCGCATGCCGGCCCGCCGTCCGGACGCCCGCTCACCGACGAAGAGCGGGGGGCGTACGAGGCCTACCGGCGCTCCCCAACGCCGGTCGTGCTGCGCGACAGCCGCGATGTCGAGGAACTGCTGGGCGATCTGACGATCGTCGAGCCGGGCGTCGTCCCCGCGCCGCTGTGGCGGCCGGACGGCCCGACCGACGACCTTCCCGGGGCGTCGATGGTCGTCAGTGCGGGTATCGGTAGAAAAGACTAGATGCGCGCCGTGACGCCGCAACCGACGCGGTGGGACCAGCCGCCACGTGCCGCCGAGCGCGTGGCGCGGGCATGGGCGCTGTCGATCGCCGGCACCAGCTACGTCTCCATGGGCGGCCGGGAGGTCCAGGACTTCCTCACCTCGCTCGCGTCCCGGCTGATCCGCGTGCTGACCGCCGACAAGTTCGAGCCGTCCGAGGCGTACGAGGTGGGCGGCACCCTGGTCGCCGCGCACTTCACGCAGCCGGAGACGCTCGAGCGCACCATCGCCGTACTAGCCGAGCAGTTCACCGGCGCGCCGCCGCAGCGGGTCGCCCAGATCCAGGGCGCGCTGGCGGCCGGGTACGCCCAGGCGCTGCGGGACCGGGTCCTCGACGAGCAGGAGGAGATCCGCACCGCCGCGCTGTGGGCCCGCGCCCGCGCCGAGGAGGCCCGCTGGTCCAGCGAGGCCCGCTTCCGGGCGGTTTTCGTCGGCACCGCGATCGGCATGGCGATCTCCGACGTCGACGGCAACCTGATCGAGGTCAACCAGGCGCTCTGCGACATGCTCGGGTACACCGAGGACGAACTGGTCAGCAAGCACGCCGACGACTTCATCCACCCGGAGGACGCACCAGAACTCGGGGAGCAGTACGGCGAGATCACCAGCGGCCGGCGCGAGCACCTGCGGATGGAGAAGCCGTACTACCGCAAGGAGGGGCACGCGGTCTGGACGGATGTCACGCTGTCCCTGATCCGCGACCAGGCCGACCGTCCCCGGTTCGTGGTGGCGATGATCGAGGACATCACCGAGCGGTACCTCCTGCAGACCCGGCTCCGGCACCAGGCCCTGCACGACCCGCTGACCGGGCTGCCCAACCGGACGCTGTTCTTCGACCGCCTCGACGAGCGCTGCGCACCGACGAGCCCGGCGCGCGGGTCGGCGTCTGCTACCTCGACCTCGACGGGTTCAAGGTCATCAACGACACGCTCGGCCACGACGTCGGCGACCAGCTCCTGCAGACCGTCGCCCACCGGCTCGACCGGTCCATCTCCGGCACCGGCCAGCTCGTGGCGCGGATGGGCGGCGACGAGTTCGTGGTGCTCGTCGAAACTCCACCGGCACCGACGACGTGGTCGCCGTGGCCGAGAAGGCGCTCGACACCGTCCGCGCCCCGGTCCACGTGGCCGGCCACGAGATCGGCGTCTCCGCGAGCATCGGCGTGGTCGAGCAGCCGATCGACGGCACCACCGCCGGCGAGCTGATGAAGGCCGCCGACACCACGCTGTACTGGGCCAAGGCCGACGGCCGCAACCGCTTGGCCCTCTTCGACGCCGACCGCCACCGCGCGAGGTCACCCGGTACGCGCTGTCCGCCAGCATGCCGGCCGCGCTGGAACGGGGCGAGTTCTTCGTCGAGTACCAGCCGCTGGTCCGGCTCTGCGACGACGTGACCATCGGGGTCGAGGCCCTGGTGCGCTGGCGCCATCCCCGCTTCGGCGTGCTCGGCCCGGACAACTTCATCGGCATGGCCGAGGAGACCGGCCTGATCGTGCCGCTCGGCCGTTGGGTGCTGCCGCGAGGCCTGCCGGCAGGCCGCCGACTGGCAGCGCGCCTTCCCCGACCGCGCCCCGCTGATGAGCGTGAACCTCGCCGTCCGGCAGATCCGCGACCGCTCGATCGTCGCCGACGTCGCCGCCATTCTCGACGACACCGGCCTCGCGCCCAGCCGCCTGCAGCTCGAGCTCACCGAGAGCGCCGTCATGGGCAACGCCGGCCGCCCGCTCGAGGCCCTCAACGAGCTCTCCGCGCTGGGCGTGCGCATCGCCATCGACGACTTCGGCACCGGCTACTCCAACTTCGCCTACCTGCGCGACCTGCCGGTGCGCGGCCTCAAGCTGGCCGGCTCGTTCGTCGCCGGGCTCCGCCCGCCGGAGGGCCCCGACCCGGTCGACGAGCAAATCGTCGCCGCCGTCATCGGCCTCGCGCACGCGCTCAAGCTCAGCGTCACCGCCGAAGGCGTCGAGACCGCCGAGCAGGCCAGCCGCCTCCTCGCCCTCGGCTGCGACACCGCCCAGGGCTGGTACTACGCCAGCTCCCTCGCCGCCGACCAACTCGAGTTCTAAATTCTTTTCCTTTTCATGACTCGGGTCCGTCGAGCGCACGACCGTCGCTCCCGCCAGACACCGCTCCGGCCCTGGGGGGCCTCCGCTGCCAGGTCCGCGCCCCCAAGCCCGGCTCGGCACAACTCCGGAGAAGGAGTGGCCTCAGCGGGGTCGGGAGGCCACAACTCCGGGGATGTAGTGGCCTCAGAGGAGTCGGGTGGCCACAACTCCCGGGTTGGAGTGGCCTGAGGAGGCGGACTGTTCGGCCTGGGACGAGCGCTCGACGGTCTGTTCAGTGGTCGGCGCCACCGTGGGGGGCCGGGGTTGTGAACCTTGGACACGAACGGTCGCTGGGGCGGCCGTTGGTGTCCTAGATCGGCGATGAGCGGCCAGCGTCGGCGAAGATCGCGTTCGAGGCCGGTCGAGCGGCTCGCCGACAAAGGCCATCAGCATCCCGGGCCACTCATTGAGCACCGCCGACTTGCAACCCTCGGCCCTGGAGGCCTCCGCTGCCAGTTCCGCGCCCCCAAGCCCGCCGGAGCACCCCGTCGGAGGCCACAACTTCGGGGAAGTAGTGGCCAAAACCACGGCCCTGGCACGTTTCGGGGAGCCGTCGGCGACGCTTGGGGCCTACCGTTTTCTCTTGACCGAGCGGATACGACAGGAGCGACGAGGATGACGGACTTCGATTTCGGCGGCTGGCACGGCGACGAGTTGAACGACGTCCATGGCGTTCACGACGTCCCCGACCTCCAGGCGCCCGGACACTTTGACCTGGTCGGCGCCGACCCGGACGAGAACGGTCTCTGGGACCAGCTCCGGGTCGACCTCGACGACGACGCAAACCCATACCTGGCCCAGTGATCGATAGGCTGACCACCATGGCTTCGACCATCGTGGTCAGCGACTTACATAAGTCCTACGGGGAGACACGCGCGGTCGACGGCGTCTCGTTCGAGGTGCAGGCCGGTGAGTTCTTCGGCATCCTCGGCCCCAACGGCGCCGGCAAGACCACCACGCTGGAGATCGTCGAAGGTCTTCGGCAGGCGGACAGCGGCACGGTCACGGTGCTCGACGAGGCACCGTGGCCGCGCAACCGCCACCTCGCCCTGCGGATCGGCGTGCAGATGCAGGCGACGGCGTTCTTCGAGCGGCTCACCGCGCGCGAGCAGATCCGGGCGTTCGCCGAGTTGTACGGCGTACCGGCGAAAAAGGCCGACGAGATGCTCGAGACCGTCGGCATCTCCGGCCAGGACAAGACCCGCACCGACAAACTGTCCGGCGGTCAGAAGCAGCGGCTGTCGATCGCCTGCGCGCTCGTCCACGACCCGGAGCTCGTGTTCCTGGACGAGCCGACCGCGGCGCTCGATCCGCAGGGCCGCCGCAACCTCTGGGATCTCCTGCGCGGCCTCAACGCGCAGGGCCGTACCGTCGTGCTCACCACGCACCATCTCGATGAGGCGGAGCTCCTTTGCGAGCGCGTCGCCATTATGGACGGCGGCAAGATCCTCGAGTTGGGCCCGCCGGCCACCCTCATCCGCGGGCTGGACGCGCCGACCCGCATCAGCGTCGAGAGCGGGATCCTGACCGTCGACGAGGCCCAGCGGCTGTTCCCCGACGCGACCGTCGAGGACGACACGGTGTCGCTGACGATCGCCACGCTCGACCCGGCCGCGGTGCTCTCCGCGCTCGCCGAACGGCGTGCGCTCAAGGGACTGGCGGTGCGCAGCGCCACGCTCGAGGACGTCTTCCTGCAGGTGACCGGGCGGGAGTACCGCGCGTGATGCGAGGAGTCCGCACCCTGGCCCGGGTGATGCTGCTGAGCTTCATGCGCGACCGGATCTCGCTGTTCTTCGCGATCCTGTTCCCGCTGTTCTTTCTGGTGCTCTTCGGCGGCATCTTCAAGGACCAGGGCGTCTCGTCGGTGCCGGTACGGCAGGTCGGCGCGGTGCCGCTTATCGACACCCTGCCGCCCGACGCGCGCGCCGAGGTCGACAAGGTCCTGAAGATCACCAAGACCGGCGACGAGGCGGCCGCGATCGAAGCGGTTCGCAAGGGCGACGCGGCGGCCGCGTTCCAGCAGCACGGCGACCAGCTGGTGGTGCGATACTCGGCCGCCGACGCGGTCCGCAGCGGCGTCGTGCAGGGCGTGCTCAACTCGCTCGTGCAGCAGCAGAACCTGGCGGCCACCGGGCAGCCGCCGCGCTACTCGCTCGTGTCCGAGCAGGTCGAGGACGAGTCGCTGAAGGCGATCCAGTACGTGACGCCCGGCATTCTCGCCTGGGCGATCGCCAGCGGCGCGACCGCGGCGGCCGCGTTCACGCTCGTCCAGTGGCGCAAGAACAAGCTGCTGCGCCGGCTGCAGCTGACCCCGGTCGGCACCGGGGCGATCGTCAGCGCCCGGGTCGGGGTCAGCATCGGCGTCGCCCTGCTGCAGACCGCGCTGTTCATCGGCGTGGCCCAACTGCCGTACTTCGGCCTCCAGCTTTCGCACTACTGGTGGATGTCGATCCCGGTGATCCTCGCCGGTACGCTCGCGTTCCTGTCGATCGGGCTGCTCGCGGGGGCGATCGCGAAGACCGAGGAGGCGGCGGCGCTCATCACCAACCTGGTCATCCTGCCGATGGCGTTCCTGTCCGGCGCGTTCGTACCGCTGGACTTCTCGCCGACCTGGGTGCAGACGATCGCCAACATCTTCCCGATGAAGCACCTGGTGACCGGCATCCAGGACGTGCTGGTGCGCGGCAAGGGTCCGGCGAGCGTACTGCCGGAGCTGGCCATCCTCCTGGCCTTCGCGGTCGTGCTGGCCGCGATCGCGGTGCGGGCGTTCCGCTGGGACGACGACTAAGGTCGCCGCTGCGCTACCTCCGCGGCCCGGTCGGGTGGCCACAACTTCGGGGATGTAGTGGGCGCTAGTCGGCGGCGTTCAAGCCGTCCTCCGGCTCCTGGGCGTGCCGGCTGCGATACGTCGAGCCCTGGGTGCGATCGAGGGGCGCCTTCTTGTCCAGCCAGCCGTCGTGGTTGGTGTCCACGTAGTGCGCGTCCATGGTGCCGTCGTGGTTGAAGTCCATGTACGACTCGTCGATCAGCCCGTCGCGGTCGTGGTCGACGCCGACGAAGTCCGCGCGGCCGTCGTGGTTGAGGTCGACGTTGATGTCGACCCCACCGTCGGCGCGGGCGGAGTACGTGTGCGCGTCCCATTTGCCGTCGCCCTGGACGTCGACCCGGGCGTGGTAGTCCCCGACCGGCGCGACCCCGAAGCCGCCCTGACCGCCGTGATCGACCGGGGCCGCGCCGAGGCCGGCCGGTCCGCCCTGATCCACCGGCGCCGCGCTGAGGCCGGCCTGGGCGGCCTGGTCGGTCGAGGCCGAGCCGACGCCGTCCGGGGCGGCGTTCAGACCGCCCTGGCCGGACTGCTCCAGGTTGACCCCGTGCAGGGGGCCGTCCGCGCCGCCGCCCTGGCCCGGCGACTCCGGCCCGATGTGTACCCCGCCGAGGAGTCCGTGCCCGCTGCCGCCCTGGCCGACGGCCCCGTACGTGGTCCCGTGCGCACTGCTCTGGTGATACTCGGTGTGCGAGTAGCTCGTGTAGCTCGAGGACGAATAGCCTTCCGCGACGTGCCCGGCGCCGCCACTGCCGCCAGAGCCAGAACCAGAGCCAGAGCCAGCGCCGGAGCCGCCGTCGGCCGCGCCGTGCGCGAAGTGGCCGGCGGCTTGGCCGGCACCGCCCGCCGCGTCATGCACCGAGCCCATCCCGGACA
Organism: uncultured Actinomycetota bacterium; assembly: GCA_963816625.1. Taxonomy (GTDB): domain Bacteria; phylum Actinomycetota; class Actinomycetes; order Mycobacteriales; family Micromonosporaceae; genus Dactylosporangium. The sequence goes on from CAWFLC010000003.1 coordinate 398,927, forward strand.
GCGGCGACAGGATGCCGAAGAGGCTCGCCTTGCTGGTGCGCTGCTCCACCTGGTGCTGGCCACCCGAATCCGACGCGTACTGCGAACGCAGCAGTTCCAGTTCGTCGGCCGCCAACTGGTAGCCGGACAAGGCCGACGCCGGATCGGCCGCGAACTGGGCCTTGAACCGCGGATCGGCGATCAGCCGCTCCAGTACGGTGTCGAAGTCGCTCATGGGTGCCCCCTAGTCAAGCTCGGGCATCGGTACCGGCTGCGGGCGCGGCCGGCACGTTCCACACTGCACCGCGTCCTCGACCACCAGCCCCTCGGCCCGGTTGCGGGACGTCGAGCGGTGCACCTCCAGGAGGTACGGCCCGAACCGGGCATGGTCCTCGCACAGTCCGCGCGCACAGAACCGGCATGTTCCCCGCGCCGCCTTGGCGCAGAACCAGCACAACAACGTTGCCTCGCTTCTAGCCGATCGGGCAGTCGCCCACGTACGCGATGGACAGGTTCGTGAAGTGCGCCGACTCCAAGCCGGCGCTGTCGATAGCGTAGATGTCGAAGGTGATCGTTGCGTTCACGACGTCCTTGAACGGCCCGACCCGCGCCTGGAAGGTGTCGCTCTCGGAGTGGAACGCGGTCAGCACCGGCCCGTGTGTCTGCTTGTTGAGGGTGTACCGCATGTAGACGCTCGTCTTGGCCAGCGGCTCGTCGACACCGTCGGCGGTGATCGTGACCGTGGCGGAGTTGATCGAACCGCAGTCCGGATGGTCGATCACCCGCTGGTCGCTCCGGGCGCCGGTGATCCTCGGCGGCAGGTTCCGGGGCGGCGGCGGGGGTGCCGAGGTGGTCGGCGGAGGCGGAGGCGGAGGCGGGGGCGCGCCCGTCGTCGGTCCCCTCGTCGGCGTCCTCGTGGGTGTGCGGTTCGGCGTCGGGCTGGCACCCGGCGTCAGCGAGGGCGACGGCGGTGGCGTCGGGGACAGCGACGGCGAGGGCAGCACCGACGGCACGTCGGACGGCGACGGTTCGAGCGTCGGCGACTCGCCCGGTTTGGGCAGCGCGACACCGTCGCCGCAGCGCAGGTCGGCGTCCGGATCGGCCAGCAGCGTCTGCCCGTCGAGGTTCACCACCCCGGATCGCACCTGCGCGCTGTTGTCGGCGACCGCGAACCGCGCCACCCCGACGTTGGCGACGTTGCCGACCGTCAACGCCAACGGCTTGAACGCCTTCGACGTGCCCTCGGTGTCGACCAGCAGCCGCCCGGCCCGCAGCGACAGCGCGGCCTGCGGCTGGATCGGCTCGTAGGTGTCGCTCACCAGGGTGCCGACGCCGAGTTGGGCGCCGGAACACAGGACGGTCGCGCTGCCGCCGCGGAACGTCAGGTTCGCGGTCGACTTGTCGGCGACGATGATGACGTCGCCGTTGTGCACGTAGATCTGCCCGTTGCGACCGCAGCACGTGGTCGACGCCGTCGACGCGGGCGGTCACCTGGCCGCGGCTGACCGCGAGCAGCGCCCGGTCGCGAGGGCATCTCGGCCCAGGCCGGACCGGCGAAGAGGTTGGTACCGGTGAGCAGCAGCGCGAAGAGCAGCAGGAGGATGAGCAGCCACCAGAGCTTGCGCTCGAAACGCGCGGTCGACCTCGTCGTCGGCGCCGGTCGGCGGCGGCCCGGGCGGCGCGGCCAGCGGCGGGTAGTCCAGCGGCGGGTGCGCGCCGGACGCGGGCGCGACGGCACCCTTGACGTGCCGGGTGGCGTCGGCCCCGATGAGCAGCGGCAGCCCGGCCACGGCGGGCAGGACCCAGATCCGCACCGGCGTACGGGCGGTCGCGACCAGCCCCGGGTTGCCGTCGCCGAACGGGCCGATCATCGCGCCCCGGCGCAGCTCGATCCCCTCCGGCAACGACGAGGACGCCGGAGGCGATGACGATCGCGTCGAGCGGCGCCGGCGAGGTGGATCGGCGCGCCCGGCTGGAGCGTGGACCGGCTGCGCCCGTGTGACCAGCGCCGAGACGGTCCTCGGTGGACAGTGCCGGCCAGCGCCGGCGTCTCGGCCAGCAGGTCCTCGAGTTCGGCCCGCTCGACCGGCGGCGGCCCGGGCAGCGGCCCGACCACGCCGGCGACCGCGGACGACGGCACGGCGAGCAGGGTCGTACCGGCGGTGTGCCAGGCGAGCGCGGCCGGCGCGCCGGTCAACGCGTTGGCCAGCCCGACGACGCCGCCGGCGCCGACCCGCTCGCGGACGGTACCGGTCGGGTCGCCCGGCCGGCGCGCCTCCAGGGCGCCGTCGACGACGACGAAGACGTTCGGCTGGGCGGCGCCGGCGAAGACGAGCTGCTCGGCCGGTACGCGGGTGCAGCCCAGCGGGCGACTGCGCGGCCAGTTCGGCCAGCGCCGGCACCGGCAGCCGGCCGAGCGCGGACGGCGCGCAGCGCGGCGAGCCGGCGCGGGTGCGTCGCGGTCGAAGCGCGCGCTCGACCAGTCGCTCGCCGCAGCCGCCGGCAGCGTCTTGCCCAGCCAGGACACCGAGCAGCCAGACCAGCGGCGCGGCGAGCCCGACGATCACCACGGCGAGCAGGACGCGGGCCAGCCAGCCGGCGCGCCACAGGCCGGTGACCAGGCCGGCGACGCGGTCGGTGTAGATCCGGTAGCGCGAGGTTGACCGCGATGGCGAGCCAGATCACGGCGAGCATCGCCGTACAGCGCGACGAGCCGGCCCTCGCGGTCCAGCTCGCCGAAGCGCGGCGGGCGGCGGCGCAGCCGCGCGATCACCCAGGCCAGGCCGCGGGCCCGCAGGTTCGGGCATCTCCAGCCAGTCCATCAGCAGGTAGTAGCCGTCGAGCGCGAGGAACGGGTTGAGGTTGAACAGCGCGTTGAGGTACCAGGCGAACGCGAGCTTGAAGGCCAGCGGCGCGAGCGTCGGGGACGAACAGCCCGACGATCTGCGACGCGCCGGCCAGGATCAGCCCGGTGGCCGGGCCGGCGGCGGTGGTGACGATGCCGCGCACGGCGGCCGGCCATCCACACGTCGGTGGTGTCCACGAAGATCGACGGGATGCCGAAGTAGATGAGGAAGCCGGCCGCGGGGACCCGCCGCCCGGCGTGTTTGGTCGCGAGCGCGTGGCCGAACTCGTGGCAGGCCAGCGCGAAGCACGTTCAGGCCGAGCAGGACGAGCGCGCCGGTCACGTACGAGTCGCCGGTCAGGAAGACCGGACCGGTCGCCGCGCGATCCAGCTCCACACGAACACGCCGAGGCCGGCGACGGCGACGAGCGCGCTGAGCACGGCGAAGATGCGGGTGAAGAAGATCCGGCCGCCGGCCTTGTAGAGGAAGCCGATCAACCGGATCGATGCTGGCCAGCACCATCCGGCGGCCGCGCACGACCGCCCAGCAGGCCGCGGCCGAAACGGACCGGGCAAGGTCCGGCGGTGCACCTTCTGCAGCCGGTCGGAACGCGTTGACCGGCAGCTCCTCGAGCATCCGGTTGCCGGCCAGGTCGGCGACGATCCGCGGTCACCTGGTCCGGGGCGAGCCGGCCGGCGATCCGGGCGAACTCGGCGACCAGGCGGGCCACCGTACGGCTGCCGTCCATCAGCTGGGCGAGCTGCCACTCCTCGGGCGTCAGCCGCAGATAGCACGCGGCGGACCGGTCGGGCGAGCGGAGCATCACGTAGTCGACACCGCGGACCGAGGTCAGCGTCGCGGCCTCGATGCCCGGTCGCGAGCATGCGGCCGGGCCCGGGCCGGATTGAGCCGTTCGGCGACCGCGGACCACAGACCCGGGATCAGCCGGGCCGACCGGACGGCCAGGGGCACGTCCCGCCAGTGCTTCCCACACGCTGATCCGCGTCTCGACGACCGTCACTGCCCCTGCCTCTGTCAGAGCGACTCCGGCCAGCACAGTAATGCGGTTTTGACAATGGAACGGCAGTCCGGTCCGCTAGGTGACACCTAGAACGGACCGGCTGGTCGTATTTCAGGGGATGCGCTGGTGCGGAGGGTAGGGACTCGGGACGCTCAGCTATTGAGGAGTTGCTCAGCGATCTGGTGAGCCGTGTTGCTGGCGATCGCGAAGCCGACCCCGATGTTGCCCGACTCGCCGCCGCTCGAACTCGCGCTGGCGATCGCGGTGTTGATGCCGATCAGCTGGCCGGCCGAGTTGACCAGCGCGCCGCCGGAGTTGCCGGGGTTGATGGCCGCGTCGGTCTGGATCGCGCCGGTGAGTGACGTGGTGTTCTGGGCGTTCTCGCCGACGTCGATCGTGCGGTTGAGCGCGCTGACGATGCCGGAGGTCACCGAACCTTCGAGACCGAGCGGGCTGCCGACGGCGAGCACCGTGTCGCCCACCTTGACCGAGCTGCTGTCGGCGAAGGTGATCGGGGTCAGGCCGGAGACGCCGGAGGCCTTGATGACGGCGAGGTCGTGACTGGGGTCGGTGCCGACGATCGTCGCGGTGGCCGTCTTGCCGTTGCTGAAGGTGACCTGCACCGTGCTGCCCTGCGCGGTGGCGACGACGTGGTTGTTGGTGAGGATGGAGCCGTCGGCGCTGAGGATCACGCCGGAACCGATCGCCGACTCGGTCTGGATCGACACCACGCTGGGGAGGACCTCCGCGGCCACGTTGGCCAGCGACGTCGTTTGCGCAGCGGTACCGGATGAGCTCGTCGTCGACGTGGCCACGGTCTGGGCGGCGGCGGGGTGCAGTTCGAGCGCGGCGACGCCACCGGCGACGGCGGACCCGCCGGCGATGGCCATCGTCGCGACGGCGGCCGCGATCGTGATACCGATGCGGCGGGGCGTGTGGTGCGTCGGCGCGGTTGGCGGCGCCGGAGTCGTCACAGTCCCGAGCGGAGCCTGCGGGTACTCGCCAGACGGCGGCACAGGCTGCGGTGCGGGCTGCGGAGGAAGGTACTGAGTGGGCCAACCCTGCTGTTCGGTCATGCTTTGACGGTGCCGACGGCAGCTTCCGGCGCACTGTCATCCGGCTGGGAACCGGCTGTGAGCGGAAGCCGCACCTGGAACGTCGCGCCACCGCCCGGCGTGCTGTAGACGGAGACCGTCCCGTGGTGCACGGCGACGAGCGCGGCGACGATCGCCAGGCCGAGCCCGGTGCCGCTGTCGGGGTGACCGCCGGTGCTGCCGTCGGCGCGCCGGGTACGCGCCTTGTCGGCTCGGTAGAAGCGCTCGAACACCCGCTGCGCCTGCTCTTCGGATCAGGCCCGGACCGGGTCGGCGATCTCGATGATGCGTCGGTCCCGTCGACGCGCAGCCGCAACGTGACCGGGGTGCCGGCCGGGGTGTGCGTCAGCGCGTTGGTCACCAGGTTGCCGACCACCTGCCGCAGCCGGGCGTCGTCGCCCTCGACGACCATCGGCTCGTCGCGCCGATCTCCAGCGCGATGTCGCGGTCGGGCGCGACGACGCGGGCGGCCTCGACCGCGTCGGTGGCCAGCACCCGCAGCTCGACCGGGTCCAGTCGTGAGCGGCCGCTCCTGGTCCAGCCGGGCCAGCAGCAGCAGGTCCTCGACGAGCAGGCCCATCCGGGAGGCCTCGTCCTCGATCCGCTGGAGCAGGGCGGCCGTCTCCTCGGGTCGCGGCGCGGCACCCTGCCGGTACAGCTCGGCGAAGCCGCGGATGGTCGTCAGCGGCGTGCGCAGCTCGTGCGAGGCGTCGGCGACGAACTGCCGCATGCGGTCCTCCGGACGCCTGCGCGGGCGCGGAACGCCGCCTCGATCTGGGCCAGCATCGCGTTCAGCGCACGCGGCCAGCCGGCCGACCTCGGTGCTCGGGCGGCCGACTCCGGCACGCGCTGGACTGAGGTCGCCGGCGGCGATGGCGGCGGCCGTCTGCTCGATCTCGCGCAGCGGCTGCAGGCTGGCCCGCACGATCGCGGCGCCGATGCCGGCCGAGCACGATCAGCACGCCGGCGCCGACCAGCAGCTCGGCGGCGACCAGGTCGTCGACGGCGCTGTCCACGTCGGACAGGCTCTCGCCGACGACGAGGTGCCGGCCGTCGGGCAGCTGCGTGATCAGCATCCGCCAGCGCGTCATGGTGCCGCGCGAGCGCGCCGTGTAGGGCTGACCGAGCTGGGCGTCGACCTGCGGCCGGCGGTCGGCATCGGCGGCAGCTCGTGGCCGCCTGTCGCTGCGACGACGTCGGCGGAGTCGGGTATCGACCGTTGGGCGCGGCGAGGCTGCGCTCGGACCAGGCGACATGTCAGGTACCGGGGTCGGGATGACCTGGATGCCCTGCACGGTCGCCTCGTCGGCGGCGGCCAGCGCAGTTGGCGCAGCTGGTCGTCGATGCCGGTCGACCAGGGAGCTGCGCAGCGCGACCGCGCTCGCCACGCCGATGACCACGAGCGCCACGGTGACCAGCACCAGCACCGCGGCGATCGAGCTTGACCCGCAGCGGCGTACGTCGGAGACGAAGCGGACCATCGGTGCGCGCCTCAGACGGCAGGCGCAGCACGTAGCCGACGCCGCGCAGCGTGTGGATCAGCCGCGGCTCGACGATGTCGACCTTGCGCCGCAGGTAGGAGATGTAGGACTCGACGATGCTGTCGTCGCCGCGGAAGTCGTAGTTCCACACGTGGTCGAGGATCTGCGCCTTGGACAGCACCCGGTCGGCGTTGAGCATCAGGTAGCGCAGCAGCTTGAACTCGGTCGGCGACAGCGCGACCGGCCTGCCGCCGCGCGCACACCTCGTGCGTCTCCTCGTCCAGCTCCAGGTCGGCGAAGGTCAGCCGGGCGGGCCCGGGTCGCCCGGCGGTGCGGCGCAGCACGGCCCGGATGCGGGCGGTCAGCTCCTCGAGGCTGAACGGCTTGGTGACGTAGTCGTCGCCGCCGAGCGGTCAGCCCGCGGATCTTGTCCTCGGTGGCGTCGCGGGCGGTCAGGAAGACCACCGGCAGCGCGCACGCCCGTCCGTCGCGCAGCTGCCGGATGACCTCGAAGCCGTCCAGGTCGGGCAGCATCACGTCGAGCACGACCAGGTCGGGCTGTGCGCCTCGCGGGCCGCGGTGACCGCCTCGGCGCCGCTGGTCCCGCGGTCAACCTCGAAGCCGGCGAAGCGCAGGCTGGCCGAGAGCAGCTCGAGGATGTTGGGGTCGTCCTCGACGACGAGCAGTCTCGCCTCAGCCTGCGTCGCGCCGGACGACGTCGCACCCCCGGATTGTGCGACGCCGTCACGTACCCCCATGCGCATATCTTTCCGGCCCCTGCTGGGCCAGCTCTGAAGTGTGCCTGGGAATTGCTGCGAACTCGGCAACCTGCAGCACCGCGCAGCTCAGTCAGCGCAGCAACCGCCGCACCGGTCGAGCGCGCCGTCGCAGACACCGACCAGGTGGCACGCATGGCTCTCCGGCAGCTGGCCGGCCGCCCGGTCGCGGCGCCAGCCGGCGCACCTCGGTCCGAGCAGCTGCGGCCGGCCTGGTCTGCTGGCCGACCGATCGCCGGCCGGCCCGATCCGCCGGCGCCAGGCGGCGCGACGGCCGGCGGATCGGCCGGCCTGGCCGGCGGCGGGTGCGCCAGTCCGGCCGGCGCCAGGGCCGCGGCCCGACCGCGGCCTCCCGGCTGGCCTCGCGCAGCTCCCGCTTGAGGTCCCGGACCGAGCCGCGCACCCGCTGCTCGATCTCGCCGGCGAGGGTGGACAGGTCGGCCACCGAGGCGTGGATCTCGGTCTCCAGCTCGGCCAGCTCGGCCGCGCGCCGGCCAGCTCGGCCCGGCCGGCGTCGGTGATCTCGTAGACCTTGCGCCCGCCGGCCGGCGGTGTGGCTGACCAGCCCCTCGGCCTCCATCCGCTGCAGCCGCGGGTAGATCGTGCCGGCCGACGGCGCGTAGAGGCCGAGGAACCGGTTCTCCAGCAGCCGGATCAGCTCGTACCCGTGCTTCGGGCCCCTCGGCGAGCAGCTTGAGCAGGTAGAGCCGCAGCCGCCCGTGGCTGAAGACGGCCGTCATCACGTGTCCTCCGGTCGCGACGTCGTCGTCGACCGGCCGGCGCAGCAGCGCGATGTTGCCAGACGCGCGTTGGCGCAGCAGCTTGCCGGTACCCGCGCCGAGGCGCCCGCTCACCGATTGTGGACGCCCGCGATCCGCCACCTGCGCCGGAAGGCGCTGGTGACCCGGCCGCTGAGCCGCCGTGCAGGCGGACCTGCAGGTCGCTGTCCTCGCGTACCCGGACGGTGATCTCCCCGGAGATGGTCTCCAGGTGGATCTCGCTGTCGTGCGGCGGGTTGTCCAGGTCGCAGGTGAGCGCGCCGGAGATGGTCCTGGCCTGGACCCGGCTGGCGGTCGAGTCGGCGAGGGTGATCTCACCGGAGACGGTCTCCAGGTCCAGGTCGCCGCCGACGCCGAGCGCCTCGATCGGCCCGGAGACGACCTTCGCCGTGATCCGCCCGTCGAGGCCGAGCAGGGTGATCCGGCCGCTGGTCACGTCGACCCGGGCGCCGGCACGCAGCGAGGACGCGACGATCGAGCCGGAGACCACGTTGAGCGTGGCCGGCACGTGCTGCGGCACGGCGATCGAGACGTCGGCCCGGAAGCGGCGGCCGAACAGGAACCAGAAGACCGCCGGCCACTTCGGGATGTCCTCGTGCCCGACGGTCAGCGTGCCGTCGTCGTCGACGGTGACCGTGAGCGGCTTGGTGCCGAGCGACGTGACCTCGACCCGGGCCGGGCCGTCGGTGCCGACCACGTTGAGCCGGCCGTGCATCAGCTTGACCGCGAGCCGGGTGACCTCTCCATCGAGCGCGAGCCGGTCTGCCCGGTCAATCGTCCATGTCCCCATGGGGCGATATTACACGAACGCGATACATCGCGATACCCGGCGCCCGGCCCGAGGACCGTGGCCGCTGCCGATCTTGCGAGCGTACGGCGCGACCTCCAGCGCTCGCCCCCCGCCGCCGGGTGCAGCGTCGGATACGTTCGCACCGTCGCCGACAGGCCCCGGACCGCGACGACCCGCCGTACCGACGAGACAGGGTGTCGTCGCCGAGGAACGCGGCGACGTGGTGGGCTCGTCGCGCTGCCGAACGTCAGCCGGACCGGCACCACCGGCGCGCCGGCGTCGACCGCCGCCTGGAACATCGCCGGGCGGAACCGCCGCAGGTTCGCCCGCACCAGGTCGTACCCTCCGGAAAGACCGCGACCACCCCACCGGCGGCAAGATCGGCGGCGACCTGGCGACGGTCGCGGGCAGCGTCATCGGCCGGGACCGGTCGACGAAGACGGTCCCCAGCGCGCGGGCCGCGCGGCCGATCACCGGCCAGTCGCGCACCTCGTGCTTGGCCAGCAGGCGAGCCGGCGCGACGGCCAGCACGACGAGCGTGTCCAGCCAGGACACGTGGTTGGCCACCAGCAGCGCGCGGCGCTCCGGCAGCCGGCCCGGACGCGTGCCGGACGCCGAGCGCCCGCAGCACCGCCCGGGCGAAGACCCGCTGAACGACCAGGAGCCGCGGCCGGGCGGGCGGCGCCAGCAGCGGCAGCGCGACCGCGCGGCGACGAGCAGGACGGCGACCGTAGCGGCGAGCCGGCGCACCACCAGGACGGCACCGGAGATGCTCGGCCGCCCGGCGGCCGGCAGACAGTCGTAGCCGCAGGCGGAACGGGGAAGCCAGAGTTCGCTCATGCCGCCACCTCGCTCGCACGCTCGCGAGGCGCCGGCCTGACATCATTCCGGACCTCGCGCGAGCGCTCGGTCATGTCGGCCGCCCAGGAAGTGCCGCAGGTACCGCTGGTCCACCCGGTCCAGGGAGAGCAGCACGTAGAAGTCCGCGCAGCCGAAGTCCGGGTCGAACGCCGGCGCGCCGCAGATCCAGGCCCCCAGCCGCAGGTACCCCTGCAGCAGGGGCGGGACGACGACCGCGCGGGGCGCGGGCGGCACCGGCACTACCGGCGGTACCGGCCATGGGCGGGGTGGCCGCACCCGCAGGCCGGCGGGGCGAGGTGCTTGCGCTGGGCAGGTCCCAGACTCCGGCGGCGCTCGGCCCGCCGTCGTCCAGCGGTACCGACGACGCACACCCGGCCAGCCACCGGTAGCGGTGCAGGTGCATGTACCGGGCGATGCCGGCCCACATCAGGTTGATCACGGCGCCCGTGCGGTGGTCGGGTGCACGCAGGACCGGCCGGTCTCGACCAGTGTCCGCGCAGCTGCCGGAGCGCGACGAGGTCGAACTCGCCGTCGGCGCGTAGAGCCGGCCGGCCTCGGCGGCGCGACCCGGCGGCAGCATGCGGTAGGTGCCGACCACCTGCCGGCGCGGTCCTCGCGGACGATGCAGGTGGTCGCAGTACGCGTCGAACTCGTCGACGTCCACCCCGGCGCCCGTGGTGGGCAGGTGCGCGCCGAGTTCACCGGCGAACACCTGGTACCGCAGCCGCTCTGCGGCCTCGACCTGCGCCTCGTCGGCGGCGATCAGCAGGGTGTACCCGGTGGCCTCGGTCGGCGCCGCGACGGCAAGAACAGTCATGGTTCGTGTGTAAGGCCCGATCTCGTCAGCCGGTTGACGGCGTATGGCCCGGTGCGTGGCGTTGCGGTGAATTTCGGGCCGCTGGCTACGCTGCCGACCGTGGCCGGGTACTCGGGCACGCCGCTGCCCAGAAGCTGGGCATCGCGGCCGGCCATCTCGTGCTCCTCGACGGCGCACCAGCCGGCTTCACGCTGCACGATCTGCCCCCGGACGCGCGAGGTACGCCGGCGCGCCGGCAGCGGCCCGTACGACGTGATCCTCTGCTTCTGCCCCGATCGCGCCCGGCTGGTGCGCGGTGGCCGGTCGCTGCACGCCCGACCACGCCGGCCGGCGCCCTCTGGATCGCCTGGCCGAAGCGGACCTCCGGGGTGGCAGACCGACCTGGACGAGAACGTCGTCCGCGAGCACGCGCTGGCCAACGGCCGGGTGGACGTCAAGGTCTGCGCCATCGACGAGGTCTGGTCGGGCTCAAGCATGTGGTGCGCCTGGCCGATCGGACCTAGCGCTCTTGGGCAATATCGGCGACCAGGATGAGCGTTCGTGGCCAAGATCGGGGGGAACCCTGACGACTTGGGTCCGCGTCATGGAAGTGGGTGTGCGAATCTAGCCGGGCTATGGGAGGAGTGAGACGTTGTCCGACGGACAAATCGTCGTCTCCGGTCTGACCAAGCAGTACAAAAAGCTCAGCGCGGTCGACGACCTGTCCTTCACGGTCCAGCCCGGTCGGGTGACCGGCTTCCTCGGACCGAACGGCGCCGGCAAGACCACCACGCTGCGCATGCTGCTCAACCTGGTCACGCCGACCGCCGGCACGGCGACCATCGGCGGCCAGCCGCTACGCCGACCTGCACGATCCGCTGCGGCACGTCGGCGCGGTGCTGGAGGCGTCCAGCGCGCACCAGGGCCGCACCGGCCGCAACCACCTGCGGATCGATCTGCGCCGCGGCCGGGCTGCCCGACTCCCGCGCCGACGAGGTGCTCGAGCTGGTCGGGCTGACCCCGGCGGCGAAGCGCAAGTTCAAGGGGTACTCGCTCGGCATGCGCCAGCGGCTCGGCATCGCCGCGGCGCATGCTCGGCGACCCGCGGGTGCTGATCCTCGACGAGCCGGCCAACGGCCTCGACCCCGAGGGCATCCGCTGGATGCGTGACCTGCTCAAGGCGCTGGCCGGCGAGGGCCGCACCATCCTGGTCTCCAGCCACCTGCTGTCGGAGATGGAGCTGCTCGCCGACGACGTGGTGATCATCGCGGCCGGCAAGCTGATCGCGGCAGGGCCCGGTCGACGAGGTGCTCGGCTCGATGTCGGCGGTCGGCCAGGTCCGGGTGCGCACGCCGACGCCGACGAGCTGACCGCCGCCGCTCAGCGAGCTCGGCGCCGACGGTCACCGCAGCGAGCCGGACGGCGCGCTGCTGGTCACCGGGGTCGAGGCGCCGGCGATCGGCGCACGCCGCCCTGCGCGGCCGGCGTCGAGCTGCACGAGCTGGCCACCGAACGGCCCGACCTCGAACAGGTGTTCCTGGAGCTGACGGCGGGAAAGGCGGGCATCCGATGAACCGGATCGTGCGCAGCGAGCTGCTCAAGATCCGGACCACCAACGTGCTGGTGGCTCTTCGGCATCGGCGTCGATCCTGATGACCGCGCTCGCGTTCCTGGTCAATCGCTATCAACTGCGCACTTGCAGCTCGTCACGCGCCGGCAGCCCGACCTGCCGCCGCACGGCGTCGGCGGACGGACGCGCAGGCCGCCGAGCGGATGCCAGCAGGTCGCCGTCGCCAGCCGACGTCGACCTGGCCGGCTGACCGCGAACCTCTACACCGTCGGGGCAGTTCTTCGGCGTGCTGTTCGTGATGCTGCTCGGCGTCATCATGGTGACCAACGAGTTCTTCCACCAGACCGCGACCACGCGACCTTCCTGACCACGCCGCACCGCACGACGGTGATCCTGGCCAAGCTCGTCGCCGGCGGCCTCATCGGCGGCCGGCTGTTCTGGCTGCTCACCACGGTGCTCGACCTGATCGCCGGCGCCGATCTTCCTGCACACGCCGAGGGCTCGGTCGAACGCAGCTCGGCGAGTGGGCGGTCAGCGGGCGATCGCTGCTCAACCTCGCTGGCCTTCGTGCTGCTGGGCGCTGCTCGGCGTCGGCCTCGGCGTGCTGATCCGCAGCCAGATCGGCGCGACCGTCACGCGGCCGATGCTCTACCTGATCGGCACCGCTCGGCGGGAGCGATCGTGTTCAACCTGATCTCACGACGTACCTGATCAAGCAGGACTGGGTGCTCACCGCCGCAGGTGATCGTGCCGACGATCGCGTCGCCGGTGATGACTCACGGCGACCGAGCCGTTCGAGCATGCACCGCCGCAGCTGGGTCGGCGCGGTCGTCCTGATCGGCTACGCGCGTGCTCATCGGCGTGATCGGCACCTGATCACCCGCAAGCGGGACATCTCCTGACGCCGGAGCAAGATCTTGGACAGCGTGGCCGCCTTCGGGCGGCCACGTTGGTGTTCGAGGACGTCGGCGCCACGGCACTGCCAGCAGCGCGTAACCTTGATGTCGTCTCCCGTACCCAACGTCACGATCAGATGCACACGCGCGTGGAAGAGGCGATCACGGCAGTGTCGACCCAGCAGACATTCGCAGGACAACCCACTGGCGGACTTCGGCCCGAACGAGTGGATCGTCGAGGACATGTACCAGCGGTACCTCGCCGACCCGACCAGCGTCGACCCTGCCTGGCACGACTTCTTCGCCGACTACAAGCCGGCATGGCCACGGACGACGCACGCCCGCGAGGCGACGCGCCGCGAACGCCGACCGCCGCGGCGGCCCGCGCCGGCACCGAAGCGCCGGCCGCAGCGAACGGTCGCGCCAGCGAAGCCGACCGCCCAGCGACCGACTGCCAAGCCCGCCGCCAAGGCGGACGCCGGCCAAGCCGGCCGCCGGCCAAGCCGCGCCGAACGGGCAACGGCGCGCCGGACCGGACGCCAAGGCCACCCACGCTGCGCGGCGTCGCCGCCCGCATCGTGCAGAACATGGACGCCTCGCTCGAGGTGCCGACCGCGACCACCGTGCGCGCCGTCCCGGCCAAGCTGATCGCCGACAACCGCATCGTGATCAACAACCACCTCGCCCGCGGGCCGCGGCGGCAAGGTCAGCTTCACCCACCTGATCGGCTACGCGCTGGTCCGGGCGCTCGCCGCGCACCCGGAGATGAACAACTCCTTCGCCGAGGTCGACGGCAAGCCGACGCTGGTCGCAGCCCGAGCACGTCAACCTGGGCATCGCGATCGACCTGCCAGAAGCCCGACGGCTCCCGCACCCTGGTGGTGCCGCGCATCAAGGGCTGCGAGGAGATGGACTTCCGCCAGTTCTGGCAGGCCTACGAGGACGTCGTCCGGCGCGCCCGGCGCAACGAGCTGACCATGGACGACTACGCCGGCACCACGATCTCGCTGACCAACCCGGGCGGCATCGGCACCGTGCACTCGCATGCCCGCGCCTGATGGCCGGCCAGGGCACGATCATCGGCGTCGGCGCGATGGAGTACCCGGCGCCGTACGCCGGCATGTCCGACGAGACCCTCGCCGAGCTCGGCGTCAGCAAGATCATCACGCTGACCAGCACCTACGACCACCGGATCATCCAGGGCGCGCAGTCCGGCGAGTTCCTCAAGGTCGATGCACGAGCTGCTGCTCGGCGAGCACGGCTTCTACGACGAGATCTTCACCTCGCTGCGGATCCCGTACGAGCCGGTCCGCTGGGTGCGCGACGTCGCGCGTACCTCCGAGGGGCAGATCGACAAGGCCGCCCGGGTGCGTCGAGCTGATCCACGCCTACCGGGTGCGCGGCCACCTGATGGCCGACACCGACCCGCTCGAGTTCGAGATCCGCCGGCACCCCGACCTCGACGTGCTCGCAGCACGGGCTGACCCTGTGGGACCTGGACCGCACGTTCCCGGTCGGCGGCTTCGCCGGCAAGCAGAAGATGAAGCTGCGCGACGTGCTCGGCGTGCTGCGCGACTCCTACTGCCGCCGGGTCGGCGTCGAGTACATGCACATCCAGGACCCGGAGGAGCGGCGCTGGATCCAGGACCGGGTCGAGACGCAAGCACGACGAAGCCCGGCCCGCGACGAGCAGAAGCACATCCTCAACCGGCTCAACGCGGCCGAGGCGTTCGAGACCTTCCTGCAGACCAAGTACGTCGGCCAGAAGCGGTTCTCGCTGGAGGGCGGCGAGTCGCTGATCCCGCTGCTCGACGAGGTGCTGCAGACGTCGGCCGAGGACGGGCTGGACGAGGTCGTCATCGGCATGGCCCACCGCGGCCGGCTCAACGTGCTGGCCAACATCGTCGGCAAGCCGTACGAGAAGATCTTCTCCGAGTTCGAGGGCCACCTCGACCCGAAGTCGGCGCACGGCTCCGGCGACGTGAAGTACCACCTGGGCCAGACCGGCAAGTTCACCACGCCGGACGGCGAGCACGCCACGACGGTCTCGCGTGGTGGCCAACCCGTCGCACCTGGAGGCGGTCGACCCGGTGCTCGAGGGCATCGTCCGGGCCAAGCAGGACCGGATCGACCTCAAGCTGCGAGGGCTACACGGTGCTGCCGCTGCTGGTGCACGGCGACGCCGCGTTCGCCGGCCAGGGCGTGGTCGCCGAGACGCTCAACCTGTCCCAGCTGCGCGGCTACCGCACCGGCGGCACCGTGCACGTGGTGGTCAACAACCAGGTCGGCTTCACCACCGCCCCGGAGTACTCCCGCTCGTCGCTCTACTCGCACCGACGTGGCCCGGATGATCCAGGCGCCGATCTTCCACGTCAACGGCGACGACCCGGAGGCCGTCGTGCGGGTGGCCCGGCTGGCCTTCGAGTACCGGCAGGCGTTCAACAAGGACGTCGTCATCGACCTGGTCTGCTACCGCCGCCGCGGGCACAACGAGGGCGACGACCCGTCGATGACCAACCCGCTGATGTACCAGATCATCGACACCAAGCGCTCGGTCCGCAAGCTCTACACCGAGGAGCTGATCGGCCGCGGCGACATCACCGTCGAGGAGGCCGAGGAGCTGCTGCGCGACTACCAGCAGCAGCTGGAGACGGTCTTCAAGGCGACCCGCGACACGTCGTCGCGGCCCGGCCGCCCGCGCCGACGCGCGCTGCGCGAGCCGGAGCCCGAGCCGACGGTCGAGACCGCGATCGACGCCGCCGTGGTGCGCGCGGATCGGCGAGGCGCACGTCAACCTGCCCGACGGCTTCACCCCGCACAAGCGGGTGCAGCAGCTGCTCGAGCGGCGGGCCAAGATGGCCGTCGAGGGCGACATCGACTGGGGCTTCGGCGAGATCATCGCGCTTCGGCTCGCTGCTCAACCAGGGCGTCACCGGTCCGGCTGTCCGGCCAGGACTCGCGGCGCGGCACGTTCGTCGCAGCGGCACGCCGTCGATCGTCGACGCCAAGACCGGCGACGACTACCTGCCGCTGTCGCGCGCTCGACCACGGCGGCAACGCCCGGTTCTTCGTGCACGACTCGCTGCTGTCAGCGAGTACGCGGCGATGGGCTTCGAGTACGGCTACTCGGTGGAGAACCCGGACGCGCTGGTGCTGTGGGAGGCGCAGTTCGGCGACTTCGTCAACGGCGCCCAGTCGATCGTCGACGAGTTCATCTCGTCCGGCGAGGTCAAGTGGGGCCAGCAGCTCGTCGGTGACGCTGCTGCTGCCGCACGGCCACGAGGGCCAGGGCCCGGACCACACGTCCGGCCGGCTCGAGCGGTACCTGCAGCTGTGCGCCGAGGACAACATGCGGGTGGCGGTGCCGACCACCCCGGCCAACTACTTCCACCTGCTGCGCCGGCAGGCGCTGTCGCCGAAGAAGCAAGCCGCTGGTCGTGTTCACGCCGAAGTCGCTGCTGCGGCACCAGCTCGGCCGTCTCGCCGGTCGAGGACTTCACCACCGGCACCTTCCAGCCGGTGCATCGGCGACCCGGGCGTCAACGGCACGCCGCTGGACCCGCACGGTCAAGCGGGTGCTGCTCTGCTCCGGCAAGATCTACTACGACCTGCTCCAGGCGCGGGCCGACCGGGGCATCACCGACACCGCGATCGTCCGGATGGAGCAGCTCTACCCGCTGCCGGTCGCGGAGCTCCGGGCGGCGCTCGGCGCAGTACCCGAACGCCGAGGACTTCGCCTGGGTGCAGGAGGAGCCGGCCAACCAGGGCGCCTGGTCGTTCATCGCGCTCAACCTGCTCGAGCACCTCGGAGGGCGTGCGGCCTGCGCCGGATCTCCCGCCCGGCCGCGGCCGCCCCGGCGGTCGGCTCGACCAAGATGCACGACGCCGAGCAGCCGGCGCTGATCGAGGCCGCGCTGCCGCGGCCGAACCGCTCGGGAGACCGGCGCACCGCACGTGCCGAAGCGCTGATCCGATGTACTTCACCGACCGCGGCATCGAGGAACTGGCCGAGCGCCGCGGCGAGGAGACGGTCAGCGTCGAGTGGCTGGCCGAGCGGCTGCGCGACTTCGTCGACCTCAACCCCGAGTTCGAGACGCCGATCGAGCGGCTTCGCCACCTGGCTGGCCCGGCTCGACGACGACGACGACTGAGGTGAATGTCTGACGGTTGTAGTCCGGCGAGTCAGGCCTTAACGCCCGTTCGGGCTGATCGTCGCCTACCACGGCAGCGCCCTACATTCTGTACGTGTCCGCCGATCCCTCCCGATTTGCGCCCCGCCACGTGCTGGTCGCCGCGCTCATCGCGGTGATCGGCAGCGTGCTGCTGGGCGGCTCGGGCAGCGCCGATCCGATCGACGGCTCGGCCGGCGAGCGCAACGCCGTCCAGCGGATTTCCAGCGCCAACACCCAGCACCCGGTCGGCGTCACGCACTTCATGTTCAGCCGGGGCAAGGATCGGCCGCTGCCCACGACCGTGTGGTACCCGGCGAGCGGCACCCCGCACCGCGGCAGCAGCCGGGTGATCAACGACGCCCGGCCGGCGGCCGGTCGCTACCCGCTGATCGTCTGGAGCCACGGCTTCTACAGCTTCCCGGAGCAGCAGCAGACCATCACCCAGCTTTTCGCCGCGAGCGGCTTCGTCGTGGTCGCGCCGCTCTACCCGTACACGAAGAAGGGCACGAAGCACTTCAACAAGAACGACGTCCCCAACCAGTCCGTGGACGCCTCGTTCACGATCTCCAAGATGCTCGAGGCGGGCAACCCGCTCTCGGCGCACATCGACCCCGCGCGGATGGCCGCGGCCGGCCACTCCGGCGGCGGTACGACGACCAACGGGCTGTTCACGAAGCGCCGGGACCCGCGGCTGAAGGCGGCGATCGTGGTGTCCGGGCGGCCGCTGGGCGCCTACACGGGCACGCCGGCGCCGATGCTGTTCATCCACGGCGACAAGGACCCGGTGGTCGCCTACAGCCAGGGCCGGCAGGCATACGGCGCGGTGCCGTGGCCGAAGGCGTTTCTCACCATGGTCAAGACCGAGCACGGCGCGGCCCTCGGCGAGCCCGACCGTGGGCACACTCAGGTGATGCTGACGATGCTGGATTTCCTGCGCTGGGCGCTGGATCACGACACGGCGGCGCGCGACCGGCTCCCCGACGATGCCACCCTCGCGGGCTCGTCGAAGTTCGAGTCGGTCGGCATCTTCACCCCAGCGCCAGCCAGAGCAGCAGACCAAGGACGATGACCGCGGCGATCACGATGCCGATCACCGTCGGTGCGTTGGACTTCGCCGGGGCCGCCGCCGGCTGCTGGTCGACCCAGGCCTGAAATGCCTGCGTGTTGGCGCTCGGGTCAATTGCGTCTTCGGGCATGCCCGCCACCTTAGGGGATCGACGGTTGCCGTCCAGGTACACGATGGTGTCAATTTTGTGGCAGGCTGCCTGCTCGTGGGCGGGTGGCGGGAACGCTCGTGGTGGGGATGGGGCTGGGCCGACGAGGCCCTGGACGATGACGCCTGCCGGCAGCTCGCCGAGCGGTCACTGCGCCCGTGGATGCCGATCGACGGCACGGTGACCCCGATGCCGTACGACCCGGTGCTCGAACGGCCGCGGCTGATCCCGCCGTCGATCATGGAAGAGGCCTTCGTCGCCGATCCGATGACGCGGGCATCGCACGCCTACGGCAAGGCCTATCGCGACGTGGTCCGCGCCCTCAACGGGCAACTGGAGAACCCGCCCGACCTGGTGGCCTTCCCGCGTACGACCCACGACGTGGTCGCGCTGCTCGACTGGGCGGAGGCGTGCGACGCGGCCGTCGTCCCGTACGGCGGGGGCTCGTCGGTCGTCGGCGGCGTCGAGTACCGCGGCAGTGCCCCGTGGATCTCCCTCGACCTGTCCCGGCTCAACCGGGTCGTCGAGATCGACGAGACCAACCTCGCGGTTCGCGCGCAGGCGGGGGTCTTCGGGCCGGCCCTCGAGGAGGCGCTGAAGCCGAAGGAGCTGACCCTGCGGCACTTTCCGCAGAGCTTCGAGTTCTCCACCGTCGGCGGCTGGATCGCCACCCGTTCGGCCGGGCACTACGCGACCGGGCCGACGCGGATCGACGACTTCGTCGAGGCGCTGCGGGTGGTGACCCCGTCCGGGCCGATCGAGTCGCTCCGCGTGCCGGCCAGCGGGGCCGGGCCGTCGCCCGATCGGCTGTTCCTCGGCTCGGAAGGCGCGCTCGGCGTGATCGTCGAGGCGTGGCTGCGGGTGACCCGGCGGCCCACGTTCACCGCCTCGAGCGCGATCACCTTCGCAAGCCTCGCGGCCGCCGTGGACGCGACTCGGGACATCGTCCAGTCGGGGCTGCGGCCGAGCAACTGCCGGCTCCTCGACCCGCTCGAGGCGATGCTGCAGGCCGGAGCCACCGACGGGCAGGCCCGGCTGCTGCTCGGCTTCGAGTCGTCGTCGTTCGACGTGCAGTCCTCGCTCGACGCGGCGGTGTCGCTGTGCGCCGCGCACGACGGCGTCCCGGTCGAGAAGTCCACTATGGACACCTGGCGGGGCTCGTTCCTGCGGGCGCCGTACATCCGCGACGGTCTGGTCCGGCTCGGCCTGGTCGTCGAGACGGTCGAGACGGCCTGCACCTGGAACCGCTTCGAGGCACTGCACGCCGCCGTGATCGCCGCCGTCCAGGCCGCGGCGCCGGCCAAGGTGGCCGTGGTGACCTGCCGGTTCACGCACGTCTACCCGGACGGGCCGGCGCCCTACTTCACCATCGTCACCCCCGGCCGGCGCGGGGCCGAGGTGGGCATCTGGGACGAGATCAAGCACGCGGTCAGCGAGGCGATCGTGGCGGCCGGCGGCACGATCACCCACCACCACGCGGTCGGGCGCGATCACCGCCCCTGGTACGACGGTCAGCGGCCGCCGCTCTTCGCCACCGCCCTGCGGGCGGCCAAGGACGCGCTGGACCCGCGCGGCATCCTCAACCCAGGGGTACTCATCTAGCGTTTCGACACCGTTTCCGGCGAGCCGTCCTAATGTGTCGGAAATGACGACCGCGCGGCGGATCGACGCGTTGACCGGTCTGCGGTTCGTGGCCGCGCTCGCGGTCTTTCTGAGTCACCTTCAGCCGGTCTCCGGGCGTACCGGCGCCGGTGCAGACGTTCATGCGGGCCGGCTACGACGGGGTCACGCTCTTCTTCATCCTCTCCGGCTTCGTCCTGGCCTGGAACTACGACCGGCGGCTCGGCGACCGGCTGACCGGCCGCGGGCTGTGGTCCTTCGCGGTGGCCCGGGTGGCCCGGATCTACCCGCTCTACCTCGTCGCGCTGGCCGTGGCGGTCGCCCCGGGTCGCCGCGGGCCGGCCCACGCCCTTCCTCTGGTACCACGTCCTCGCTCTGCAGACGTGGTCCGGCGATCTGGCCAACGCCAACGGCTACAACGGACCGGGCTGGTCGATCGGGGTCGAGTTCTTCCTGTACGCCTGCTTCCCGCTGCTGCTGCTCGCGCTGCGGCCGATCCGGCGCAACCCACGGGCACTGGTGGCCGTGGTGCTCGCTTGCCTGCTCCTCATCGGCGCCCTGCTCGCCTGGGCGCACCTCACCGGGCGCGCCCACCTCGCCCCGTACGATCCGCGCAGCGCCCACCGCTGGCTCTACCGGACGCCGTTCACCCGACTGGGCGACTTCGGGCTCGGGATGGCCGGCGCGTTCCTCGTCACGTACGCCCGGGTGCGCTGGGGACGGGCCCTCCAGGTCGTCGGCGGTCTGACCGCGTTGGGCATCATGACCTCGGCCGCCGCGTTCTTCTCGGCCGCCTCGTTCGACGCCCTGTACGCGCTGCCGATGTTCCTGCTCATCGTCGGACTGGCCGCGGCGCCCGAGACCGGGCTCGGCCGCCTGCTCGCGACCCGGACGGCGGTGCTCCTGGGCGAGGCGTCGTTCGCCTTCTACCTGCTGCACGTCACGGTCCTGCGCGGCGTCACGCTGCACTGGGCGGACCGCTTCGGGCACTGGCTCGTCGCGCAGGCCATGCTCTTCGCGCTCGCCCTCTTCGCGGCCGTGGGCGCGCACCAGCTGATCGAGAGGCCGGCCCAGCGCCTGCTCAGGCGGCTCCTGGACCACCGGGCCCGGGTCAGGCCGTGTGGTCGATCACGACCTTGCCGAACACGTCGCCGGAGTCCAGCCGCTCGAACGCGGCGCGGACGTCGGAGAACGGGTGCACCGAGTCGATGACCGGCCGGATCCCGGTCTTCGCCAGCAGCGTGAGCAGGCGCGGCCAGCTCGTCGCGGGTGCCCATGGTCGATACCGAGGATCTCCAGCTGCAGGAAGAACACCCGGCGCAGGTCGACCTCGGGCAGGTAGCCGGACGTCGCGCCGGAGACCACGATGCGGCCGCCGGGCTTGGCGCACTTCAGCGAGTGGTCGAAGGTCGCCTCGCCGACCGTCTCGATGACGACGTCGACCCGCTCGGGCAGGCGCGCGCCCGGCTCGACCGCCGTCGCGCCCGAGTGCCGCGATCCGCTCGCGCTTGCCGGCGTCCCGGCTCGTCGCGTAGACCCGGGCGCCCAGCGCCTGGCCAGGACGACCGCCGCGGTGGCGACACCGCCGCCGGCCCCTTGCACCAGCACCGAGCCGCCCTCGGGGAGCCGGCCCGTACGTGGTCAGCATCCGGTACGCGGTGAGCCAGGCGGTCGGCAGGCAGGCGGCCTCGGCGAAGCTCAGCTCCGGCGGCTTCGGGATCAGGTTGCGGCCGGGCACCCGTGACCCGCTCGGCCACCGTGCCCGGGTACTTCTCGGAGAGCAGCGTCCGCTTCGGATCCATCGTCTCGTCGTCCGGCCGGGTCACCGATCACCGCGTGGACGACGACCTCGTTGCCGTCCGGGTCGACACCGGCCGCGTCGCAGCCGAGGATCATCGGCAGTTGCTCCGCGCGCAGCCCGACGCCGCGCAGCGACCACAGGTCGTGGTGGTTGAGCGAGCTGGCCTCGACACGTCGACGACGGCCCAACCGTCCGGGCGGCTCCGGCTCGGGCAGCGTCGCCGACGGTGAGCGCCGGCGAGCGGGTCGGCGTCGTTGAAGCTGGGCGTAGGCGGCACGCATGCCTCGCGACGCTAACACGCGGGCCGGGTCAGCTGCCGGTCACGCCGTCTCGGCCGGCCGCCGTCGGCCACCGCGGCCGCCACGGCCGGCGCCACCCGCGGGTCCAGCGCGCTCGGCACGATGCGAGTCCGGCGCGCAGGTCGGCGGCGACCACCTCGGCGATCGCCTCGGCCGCGGCCACCTTCATGCCCTCGGTGATCCGGGTCGCGCCGCGCGTCCAGCGCACCCCGGAAGATGCCCGGGGAACGCGAGCACGTTGTTGATCTGGTTGGGGAAGTCGCTGCGGCCGGTGGCCACGATCGCCGCGTGCCGGCGCGGCGACGTCCGGGTGCACCTCGGGCGTCGGGTTGGCGAGCGCGAAGATCGCCGCCGCCGGGCGCCATCCCGGCCAGCGCCGACTCGGCGATCTGCCCGCCGGACACGCCGATCAGCACGTCCGCGCCGCGCAGCGACGTCGGCGATGCCGCCGGTCAGCCCGGCCGCGTTGGTGAGCGCCGCCAGCTCGGCCTTGGTCGCCGGGCAGGTCCGGCCGGCCGTCGTAGCAGCGCGCCCGCGAGTCGCACACGACCACCTCGCCCGCGTTGACCCCGCCCGCGATCAGCATCTTCGTCACCGCGACGCCGGCCGCGCCCGCGCCGACTCACCACGACGCGCAGGTCGCCGAGCTTGCGGTCGAGCAGCCGGGCGGCGTTGCGCAGCGCGGCGAGCACGACGATCGCGGTGCCGTGCTGGTCGTCGTGGAAGACCGGGATCGGCAGCGCGGCGTCGAGCCGGCGCTCGATCTCGAAGCAGCGCGGCGCGGAGATGTCCTCGAGGTTGATGCCGCCGAACGACGGCGCGAGCGCGGTCACCACCGCGACGATCTCGTCCGACGTCCTGCGTGTCCAGGCAGATCGGCACCGCGTCGACGCCGCCGAACTGCTTGAACAGCACGGCCTTGCCCTCCATCACCGGCATCGCGGCGCGCGGGCCGATGTTGCCCAGGCCGAGCACGGCCGAGCCGTCGGTCACCACCGCGACCGTGTGCCCGACCCAGGTGTAGCGGTGCATGAGCGACTCGTCGGCCGCGATCGCCTCGCACACTCGGCCACGCCGGGCGTGTACGCAAGGGAGAGGTCGTCGCGGGTGGCTCAGCGGCGACGGTCGACTGCACGGCGATCTTGCCGCCTTCGTGCAGCTCGAACACGGGTTCGTCAAACACTGATCTAGCGGACACGGGATGCCTCCTGCAACGCAAGAACGATATGCCCTCGGGGTGCATGGGCGAAGGTGCGGGGGTCTCCCGGTGTAGCACCACTCTAGGGCGAACGCGCGGACTCGGCCGATGCGGGGCCACCACCGCAGCACGCACTCGACCGATGACATCGGCCACTCCGTACGCGCGGGAGTCGTCGATCACGAACGGGTTGTCGCCGACCAGCCACCAGCCATCGCCCTCACGGCGCGGCCACCCGCTTGACCACGAGCAGGTCGGGCCGGCTGCGGAACCGGGCGACGACCACGTCACCCGCCCGGGCGGACCGGCCGCGCGGCGCACCAGTACGGCGTCGCCATGGCGCAGCGTCGGCGCCATCGACGGGCCGTTCACGAGTGCGGTAAACCACGGTAAGCGCATCGGGCCTTCGGTCGCTGGCAGTACCCGAGAAGAGTAGGGTCGGGCTCAGAGGATCATCGCAAACCACCCAGGAGGGTTCGATGCGACTGCCGCGGTTCCTGACGCCGCGCACCGTTGTGAGCGCCCACTGTGACCTGCCGTGCGGGGTCTACGACCCGGCGCAGGCACGCATCGAGGCCGAGTCGGTCAAGGCAATCAGCGAGAAGTACCAGGCCAACAGCGACCCCGACTTCCGCACCCGGGCGCTGATCATCAAGGAGCAGCGCGCCGAGCTCGTCAAGCACCACCTGTGGGTGCTGTGGACCGACTACTTCAAGCCGCCGCACTTCGAGAAGTACCCGCAACCTGCACGAGCTCTTCAACGAGGCGACCAAGCTCGCCGGCGCGAGCGGCGCCAAGGGCTCGGCCGACCCCGCCGTCGCCGATCAGCTGCTCGGCAAGATCGACGAGATCGCCAAGATCTTCTGGGAGACCAAGCAGGCCTGAGCTCGACATTGGTGGCCCTCGTCCCCGAGTGGGGCGAGGGCCATTATCGTCACACGATGACCCTCGAGATACGGCCGCCGACGCGGGCCGAGGTTCCCGCCATCGTCGCGATGGTGCACGAACTCGCCGAGTACGAGCGCGCACCGCACGAGTGCCACCTCACCGAGGCGCACCTGGCCGAGGCCCTGTTCCGTCCGGACGCGGCCCTGTTCAGCCACGTCGCGGTCGCCGACGGCGAGCCGGTCGGCATGTCACTGTGGTTCCTGAACTTCTCGACCTGGGTCGGCAAGCACGGCATCTACCTCGAGGACCTCTACGTCCGGCCCTCGTCGCGCGGCAGCGGCGCCGGCCGGGCGCTGCTGGCCAGGCTGGCCGCGATCTGCGTCGAGCGCGGCTACGAGCGGCTCGACTGGTGGGTCCTGCACTGGAACCCGGCGCGCGAGTTCTACCACGCGATCGGGGCCAAGGCGATGGATGAATGGATTCCGTACCGCCTGACCGAACCGGAACTGAGCGTTCTGGCGTACACCTCTGCAGAAGACGTTGCACGGGCGAGTGCACGGGACAGTGCACCAGGCGATGCGCCTGGCCCGGCCGCGACGCCGTAGAGTTCCCGGCGAGGGGGTTCACCGCGTGACACAGCTCATCGAACCGACGCCGAAGCCCGACGACGACGTCGTCCTGCTCGCCGTACCGGCCTCGGGCGCCTACCTCGGCGTGCTCCGCACCGCGACGGCCGGGCTCGCCGCGCGGCTCCAGTTCACCCTCGACGAGATCGAAGACCTCCGCATCGCCGTCGACGAGGCCTGCGCGATGCTCCTCGCGATCGCCAGCGACGTCCCCGTTCTGGGTGACATGGTCGAACTCTCCTGCCGCTTCACGGTCACCGACGACGCGCTCACCGTCGAGACCACCGTGCCGGTCGGCTCCCCCGACGAGCGGCTCCCGGGCCACGAGTCCTTCGCCTGGCAGGTGCTCAGTGCCCTCGCCGACGAGGTATCGGCCAACGTCGACGGCCGCCAAGCCAGCATCCGGCTGACCAAACGCCGCCCCATAGACTTCTGACACGCTCGGCTCGACCCAGTCAGGCCCCCGCTCGTGAAGCCACAACTCCGGGGAAGTAGTGCCCTCCGCGGGCTCGGGACGCCACAACTCCGGGGAACTAGTGCCCTCAGCGGGCCCGGAAGCCACAACTCCGGGGAAGTAGTGGCCTCAGCGCGGCCCGGAAGCCACAACTCCGGGGAAGTAGTGGCCTCAGCGCGGCCCGGAAGCCACAACTCCGGGGAAGTACTGCCCTCAGCGCCGCCGGGATGCCACAACTCCGGGGAACTAGTGCCCTCAGCGGGCTCGGAAGCCACAACTTCGGGGAAGTAGTGGCCTCAGCGCGGTCCGGAAGCTACAACTCCGATCCGCCTCCGAGCACCAAGACGGTGGTCGATCTGCCCGCAGCGGCCCGGACGGTGGTCGATGCGCCGACATCGCGCCGGGCGTGTCATGTCGGCAGATCGACCACCGTCTGGGGCGCGGCATCGACCGTGGCCACTGTGCCCCGGCGGCTTCGGACCGCCGGCCGGGTGTGCGGTCAGAAGCCGAGACGGTTCGCCTGCCGTGCGCGGAGGCCACTACCTCCCCCGGAGTTGTGGCATCCCGACCCCGCCGAGGCCACTACTTCCCCGGAGTTGTGGCGTCCCGAGCTCGCGGAGGGCACTACTTCCCCGGAGTTGTGGCCTCCCGACCCCGCAGCGGGCCGCGCTGGGCTTGGGAACGCGGACGCCGGGATTCCTGGCGGGAGCGACGGTCCGGACCTCGACGGGCCCGAGCCATCTGAAAGAAGAAAGAAGGCTAGTCGGAGGAGCTGCCGACCCAGCCGCGTTCCCGGGCGAGCAGGGCGGCCTGGAACCGGGTACGCGCGCCGAGCAGGGTCATCGTCGTCGTCACGTACTTCTGGACGGTGCGGCGGCTCATCCCCATCGTGCGAGCGATCGACTCGTCCTTCAGGCCGGCGGACATCAGCAGCAGCACCTGGCGGGCGCGCTCGTCGAGTTCGGCCGGCCAGGAGGTCGCCGAGTTGCCCCGGGAGCTCAGCGGCACGGCGCGGGCCCAGATGCCGTCGAAGAGCGCGACGAGCGCTTCGAGCAGGGGCGAGGGGTGCACGACGAGCGCGCCGAGGTTGGGGTCGTCGACCTTGAGCGGCACGAAGCCGATCCGCTTGTCGAAGAGCGCGAGCTTCATCGGCAGCACGCCGCTGATCGCGCGGGCCTCCTCGCCGAGAGCCATGCTCTGCTCGGCCACAGTGAGGGTCAGCGCCTCGTTGAGCGCGTCACTCTCGTAGACCGAGCGGAAGCGCACGCCCCGCCGGATGCCGTCGCCCTCGGCGTGCAGGATGTTGTCGGTGGTGTCGTCGCCGGAGACGTACGGCGGCTTGGTGAGCGTGTCGAACTGGACGCGGGCGCCCTGCACGAGGTGCAGGTAGTACAGCATCAGCTGCTCGCGGCCGATGATGACCTCGACCAGGTCGTGCGCGCTGCTCGAGTCGAGCGCGCGGTGGAACGTGCCCTGCAGCTCCTTGGCGAACAGCCGCACCTGCGCCAGTTCCTCACCGCGCCGGGCGACGAGCGATTCGAGGGCCAGTTCTGGCGGGCTCACCACGTAGGCGGGCGGGCGGGACTCGGCCCGGATCACCAGCGCCTGCTGCTCGAGCTTGCGCAGGGCATTGGTCGCGATGCGGGACGACATGCCGAGGTCCTGGGCCACGTGGGTGGCCGAGCGGCTCCGCCCTTCGCGCACGAGGTATCGATAGACCTGCTCGTGCAGCGGGTCGACGCCGATGGCACCCAGGCGTGCGGCGGGCTGGGATGTGGGCAACGACCACCCCCGAGGGCGAAACGACATATTCCCTGAGTATGCCGCTGATTCCGGCCCTTGTCCGGCCCGAGCCCCCTTAGACGCCCCTCGCCGCGTTCCGGTTCATGATCCGTGGTGCGCAAATGCGCCGCTTCTCATCCTGGTCGAACCGATTCGTTGACACATTTAAGTATCTGTTAAGAGGCTCTCCTCGGCAGACGTCGATGTCCGCCCGTCGGTCCCGGGCTCGGGACCCGCGTGCAACGAGGCTGGGGAGAACCTTGATGCACAGATGGAAAATCCGACGAACCCCGATGCGCTCCAGGATCTGGCTGCCCGTCGGGGTTCTTGTCGTCGCTACCGCGGTGTTCGGCCTACCGGCGACCGCCATGGCGCAGACCGTCACGACCCAGGCGACCACCCAGGCGAATGCGGCGAAAGCCACGAGGAGCCCGGCACTGCCGAAGACCGCCAAGCCGAGCGTCGCGAAGTCCTGTGGATCGGCGAAACCCGGGTACGCGACCTGTTTCGCGCTGCGCCGCACCGATATCGCCGCGCGCAAGGGTGCCGACCGAACGTGACGCCGGCCGGCTACGGCCCGGCCGACCTGCACAGCGCCTACAACCTGCCGGCCAACGGCGGCGCCGGCCAGACCGTCGCGATCGTCGACGCGTTCGACGACCCGAACGCCGAGGCCGACCTGGCCGTCTACCGCGCGCAGTTCGGCCTGCCCGCGTGCACCACCGCCAACGGCTGCTTCCGCAAGGTCGACCAGCGCGGCGGCACCGACTACCCGCCGCCGAACGCCGGCTGGGCCGGCGAGATCTCGCTCGACCTCGACATGGTCTCCGCGGTCGCCCCGCACGCGCACATCCTGCTGGTCGAGGCCGACGACAACTCCATCGACAACCTCGGCGCCGCGGTCGACCAGGCGGTCGCGCTCGGCGCGAAGTACGTGTCCAACAGCTACGGCAGCGGTACGACTCGACGCCGGGCAGCGGCGAGGACCCGACCGAGGTCACCGACCTGGACCCGCACTACAACCACCCGGGCGTCGCGGTCGTCGCCAGCTCCGGCGACGACGACTTCGGCGTGTCCTACCCGGCCGCGTCGCAGTACGTGACCGCGTCGGCGGCACCATCGCTGGTCCCGGACGGCAGCGCCCGCGGCTGGTCCGAGTCGGTCTGGCACAACGCGTTCGGCGGCCCGGGCAGCGGCTGCTCGCTCTACGAGGCGAAGCCGTCCTGGCAGACCGACACCGGCTGCGCGCATGCGCACCGTCGCCGACGTCTCCGCGGTCGCCGACCCGGACACCGGCGTCGCGGTCTACGACACCTTCGGCGACGGCGGCTGGGCGGTCTACGGCGGCACCAGCGCGTCGTCGCCGATCATCGCGGGCGTCTACGCCGTCGCCGGCACCCCGGTCGCCGGCACCTACCCCAGCTCGCTACCCGTACGCGGCACGGCGCCGGCGCTCAACGACGTGACCGACCGGCAACAACGGCACCTGCACGCCGGCCTACCTGTGCACCGCCGGCCCGGGCTACGACGGCCCGACCGGTCTCGGCACCCCGAACGGCCTCGCCGCGTTCACGCACCGGCCCGCACGGCACGGTCAGCCGGCACCGTCACCGACGCCGCGCACCGGCACGCCGGTCGCCGGCGCGACGGTCACCGCCGGCGACGCGAGCCGCGCTGACCGACGCGACCGGGCACTACACGCCTGTCCGTGCCGGTCGGCACCTACGACGTGACCGCGCCGCGTTCGGCTACGCCACCAAGACGATCACGCGGCGTGGTGGTCACCGACGGCGGCACCGTCACCGAGAACTTCGCGCTCGCGCCGCGTGCCGACGGTCGACGGTCAGCGGCACGGTGACCGACGGCTCCGGCCACGGCTGGCCGCTGTACGCGCAGATCACCGTCGACGGCGTGCCCGGCGGCCCGGTCTACACCGACCCGTTCACCGGGCACTACAGCGTGCAGCCTGCCGCAGGGCGCGACGTACACGCTGCACGTCACCGCCGGTCTACCCGGCTACCAGCCGGTCGACCCAGACCGTGACGGTCGGCGCCGGACCGACGTGACGCGCGAACGTCGCGGTGCCGGTCGACGCGGCCGCCTGCAACGCACCCGGCTACGCGGTGCACTACAGCGGCGCGACCCAGACGTTCGACGGCACCACCGACGCCGGCCGGCTGGACCGTCGCCAACAACGACCGACGGCCGGCGGCTGGGTGTTCGACGACCCGCAGCCGCGCGGCAACCTGACCGGCGGCACCGGCGGCTTCGCCATCATCGACAGCGACCACCTCGGCTCCGGCAACACCGAGGACACCGTTCCTGACCGTCGCCGGTCACCGACTTCAGCTCGGGCCGACGCCCCGACGCTCAGCTTCGACACCGACTACCGCGACCTCAGCTCGGCAGACGGCCGACGTCGACGTCAGCGCCGACGGCGGCACCACCTGGACGCAACGTCTGGGACCACGACGGCGTCCGACTGCCGCGGGCCGGCGCACGTCGACGTCCCGCTGCCGACCGCGGCCGGCAAGCCGGCGGTGCAGGTGCGGTTCCACTACACCGGCACCTGGGCCTGGTGGTGGGAGGTCGACAACGTCTTCGTCGGCAGCCGCACCTGCGACCCGGTCGCCGGCGGCCTCGTCGCCGGCGACGGTGACCGACGCCAACACCGGCGCCGGCATCGTCGGCGCCACGGTGACCAGCGTGGACGCTCCGGCGCGAGTCGCGACGACGGCGGCCACGCCGGACGACCCGAACCTGGGCGACGGCTTCTACTGGCTGTTCTCGCCGTCGACCGGCAGCGCACCCGTTCACCGCGGCGAAGAGCCACTACACCTCGACCACGACCAAGACGGTGAACGTGGCGGCGAACTACACGGTCACGAGGCCGACTTCACGCTGACGGCCGGCCGGATCACGGTCACGCCCGACGCGCATCGCCAAGACGGTCGCCTGGGCGCGGCACGGCCACGGCAGAACCTGACCGTCAAGAACACCGGCAGCGCGCCGGCGACGGTCACGCTCGGCGAGCAGGCCGGGCGGCTGACGCCGCTGCTGCCAGGGCGGCGCACCGCTGCACCGGGTCAACGGCACGTTCTCCGCCGCTGTCGCTCCAGCGGCCAGGACGGCACGACCGACCGGCAAGCGCGGCACCGGCCAACGCCGAGCCGGCCGACGCGCCGTGGACCGCGATCGCCGACTACCCGACGGCCGATCCAGGACAACGTGGTCGCCGCGCTCGAACGGCAAGGTCTACTCGGCGTTCGGCTTCACCGGCAGCGACGACGTCGCCGACGCTGTACGTCTACGACCCGGACTCCGGCAGCTGGACGCAGCTGGCCACGGCGGCCGACACCCGCGAGAAGCCGGCCGCCGCGTTCATCGACGGCAAGATCTACGCCACCGGCGGCTGGGGCGCCAGCGGCAGCCCCGGACGCGAAGACGGAGATCTACGACCCGGCCGCCAACACCTGGTCGACCGGGGCCGCCAACCCGAAGCCGCTACGCCGGGTTCGGGCACGCGGTCCTCGACGGCAAGCTGTACGTCGTCGGCGGCTGCACCGCGACAGTCTGCGGCACGCACCGACGTCGAGGTCTACGACCCGGCGTCGAACACCTGGTCGACGGCCGCCGCCTACCCGGAGGCGATCTCGTGGGAGTCCTGCGGCGCGCATCGCCGGCAAGCTCTACTGCGCCGGCGGCACCGACCGACGCCGGGAGCGTCGACCACACGCCTACGTCTACGACCCGGCCGCCGACACGCTGGTCGCCGATCGCCGACCTGCCGACCGACCTGTGGGGCTCCGGCGTACACCGCGGCCAACGGCCAGCTGCTGGTCTCCGGCGGCGTGACCGGCAACGGCGCCGCGATCACCAACCAGGGCTACGCGTACGACCCCGACGACCGACACCTGGACCGCGCTGCCGAACTCCAACCACGACGCTGTACCGCGGCGGCAGCGCCTGCGGCTTCTACAAGGTCGGCGGCAGCCCCGGCGGCACGTTCGTCCCGCCGGTCAACGCGGTCGAGGTGCTGCCCGGCTTCACCGACTGCGACGCCGCGGCCGACGTGACCTGGCTGTCGGCGAGCCCGACCACGCTCACCCTGGCAGCCGGGCAAGTCGCGACGGTCACCGTGACGCTGAACGCCGGCGTCCCGGAGATCACCCAGCCCGGGCACCTACACCGCGAGCATCACGGTGCGGCACCGACACGCCGTACTCGGTGCCGTCGGTCGGGCGTCACGATGACGGTCAACCCGCCGAAGACCTGGGGCAAGATCGCCGGCACGGTGACCTCGGCGGCGGACGGCACGCCGATCGCCGGGGCGACCGTGCAGATCGACACCTGGGCCGCGCAGCTACACGCTGAAGACCGACAAGAACGGCCACTACGCGCTGTGGCTCGACGTCCGCAACAACCCGCTGCAGCTGATCGTCGCCAAGGACGGCTACCAGCCGCAGGTGAAGAAGGTGAAGATCACCAAGGGCGGGACGACGACGGCTGACTTCGTGCTGAAGAAGGCCTAGGCGTCCGCACCACCCAGGGGCCGTCGGGCACTTGCGCCCGGCGGCCCCGTTTCTTGGCAGTTGACGGCTCGGGTCCGCCGCTGGGCGCGACCGTTCCTCCCGCGAGGAATCCCGACCTCCGCGGTTGGTCACGCTCACCCCGGCACGCCGCTACATCGGGGAAGTAGTGCCCTCGGGGCCGCCGGATGCCACAACTTCGGTGAAGTAGTGGCCGTCTGAGCTAGAGCCGCAGCTGGCTGTGCTCGAAGGTGGCGCGCAAGTGGTCCAGATGGGCCCGGGTCACGGCGGCCGCCCGGGGAGCATCCCTGGCCTGCACGGCGGCGAGAATCTCGCGGTGCTCGGCGTCGACGCGCTGCAGGTGTCCCTCCGGCGCCTCGAGCGTGAGCTCCCGCTCGTTGACCGGCGCGTAGAGCGGCTTGCAGATCAGAAGCAGCAGCGGATTGCCGGCCGCCGCCGCCATCGTGGTGTGGAACGCCCGGATCGCCTGCAGGATCGCGTCGACATCGTCGGCCGGGTCGAACAGCGCCGCGGTCAGCTCGGCCAGGTGCGCGTCGGTCCGGCGGGTGGCCGCGAGTTCGGCGGCCGGCACCTCCAGCATGGCGCGGACCTCGACCAGGTGCGCGCCTTTCAGGTTGCCGTTGGCGACCAGCATGCCGAGGCCGCTCTCGAGCGTTTCGGCGAGCTTCGACGCGCTCGGCTCGGCGACGAAGCTGCCGCCGGTGACACCCCGCGTCGTCACGATCAGATGCTGGCTGGTCAGCAGGCGCAGCGCCTCGCGCACGGTCGAGCGGCTCAGGCCCGACTGCGCGCACAGCTGCGGCTCGGTCGGCAAGCGGTCGCCCGGCCGCAGCTTTCCCGAAGTGATCTGCGTGCGTAGCCCGTCGGCGAGCGACTGGTATGCGGGCTGCCCCGCCGTCCGGATCCCCATCGCGCCGGGCGCCTCCAGGACGTCCGTGCGTCGCGGTACGTCATTCACTCTGCCGAGCGTAGTGCCCAAAGTGCTGCTTGTGGTGACTTGTCAGTGTCGACTGGTGGCGCGTCCCCGACACACCGTGCCCGCCAGTGCCCGCCGGGTGTGCCCGTCAGCCCAGACCGAGCTCCTGGCGGGTCGACGGGGCCAGGAGCAGCGCCGCGCCGAGCAGGCCGAGGAGGAGCACCGGGACGCCGAGCACGGGCAGCCCGTTGGTGATCATGGTGTAGCCGATCGGCACCTGGAGCAGCTCGACCACGATGGCCGGGCCGCGCGCCCAACGCTTGCGCCGGGAAAGGGAGGCGGCGAGGAACGCGAACGCCGCGGTCAACAGCGCCACATAGACCGTGCTCGACCAGGCCATCGCCACGGAGGTCTTCTCGGCGGTCAGGTTCAGATAGATCAGAAGGGCCGTGACGAACGCGAGGCCGGTCGCCTGAATCAGCAGCAGCCACACCGCCCACTTCAATGTCACGCGGGCAACCTTACCGTCGGCAACGCCCCGGGCCAGGTACAGTGCCGCCCATGCGTGCGCTGCTGGTGGTCAACCCCAACGCGACAACCACCACCGAACGGGGGCGCGACATCCTGGTGCGCGCGTTACGCAGCCAGGTCCAGCTCGAGGTGGCCTTCACCAGGCGTCGTGGACACGCCGCCGACCTCGCGCGCAACGCGGCTCGCGACGGTGTCGAATTGGTCGTCACGCTCGGCGGCGACGGCACCGTCAACGAAGCGGTCAACGGGCTGATGACCGCCGACCCCGGGCCGGCCGGCAACCGGGCCGCCGAGCGACCGGCGCTCGCCGTGGTGCCAGGTGGATCGACCAACGTCTTCGCTCGCGCGCTCGGGCTGCCCGGCGACTGGGCCGACGGTACGAGCGTGATCCTCGAGGCGCTCCGCGAAGGCCGCACCCGTACGGTCGGCCTCGGTCGCGCCGACGATCGCTACTTCACCTTCTGCGCCGGGATCGGCATCGACGCCGAGGTGGTACGCCGGGTCGAGCAGGACCGCGAGCGCGGCAAGGTCTCCAAGCCGATGCTGTACGTCCGGCACGTCGCCGCGCAGTACTTCCTCGACGCGATCAGCCCGCGCCGGGCGGTCCCGTCGCTCACGCTCGATCGACCCGGTGCGCCGTCGGAGTCCAACCTGGCCTGGGCCCTGATCCAGAACACGGCGCCGTGGACCTATGTCGGCGGCCGGGCGATCAACCCGAACCCGCACGCCTCGTTCGACAAGGGGCTCGATCTGCTGGCGATGAAGGTGTTGCACCTGCCCAGCACGGCCCGGACGGTTCAGCAGGCCCTGGCTCGCAAACCCAACCCGCACGGCAAGCAGGTCGTTCGCCTGCACGATCTGGGCGGATTTACGTTACGGGCGGCGACCCCAACCGCCCTCCAGGTTGACGGGGATTACCTGGGAGAGTGCGACAAGCTGGAATTCGCGTCGATACCCGCGGCGTTGCGCGTAGTGTGTTAATTCGTCCAAGCCAGGGGTAGTACGCCTACGGCAAAGACACAGGTTGCGCAGAGTGGCGGGAAAGACACCCGCGACACGGGCCAGAAATGGTCGCGACCGCTACCACACAGTACTACATTGATTACTGAACGTAGCAAGTCAGGGCTGGCACTTGCCAAAAAACCGGACATACAGTGCGTGACGTTGCTCACCCGGTTGAATTTTTTTGGTTTGTACCCCTTGACATGGCGGTAGTTCGTGAAAGTATTCACAAGCGAAAAGACCACTCAGCGTTGCCCGCTCACGTGTTCCGGAACCTCGGCTCCGCCTGCCGAACCGTTACGCGAGATGCATATAGGGAATCACCTACAACGATCCGCGAAGAAACAAGGAGTGTTGCCGCCATGTCGGACTGGCGCCACCATGCCCTCTGCCGCGACGAGGACCCGGAACTGTTCTTCCCAATTGGAACATCCGGTCCGGCTCTGCTGCAGGTGGAGCAGGCGAAGGCGGTCTGCCAGCGCTGCTCTGTGACCAGCGAGTGCCTCCAGTGGGCACTCGATTCCGGTCAGGATGCCGGCGTCTGGGGCGGGATGAGCGAAGACGAGCGTCGCTTGATGAAGCGCCGCGGGGGCCTGCGGGTCCGCGCTCACTCTGCCTAGTCAGCCTTCATAGACAGACAAAACGCCCCGAGGATCTCTCCCTCGGGGCGTTTTGCTGGTCTCTCACCGGCTGGTCTTCAGCCAGCTCACAGCCGCCTGACAGGTTGGCTCACCGGTTGCGTCGATACCGTTGACCGATGCAGATGACCTGTCCGAAGTGTATGGCTGAGATGCGTCATTACGAGCGCAGTGGCGTCACCGTCGACCAGTGTTCGGAATGTCGGGGCATCTTCCTCGACCGCGGTGAACTGGAACGGCTGATCGACGCGGAAACCGCCTGGCAGAACAGCCGTGCGCCGGAGCCTCCGCCGGTACCGGCGCGATACGAGCAGCCACGATATGAGCAGCCTCGATACGAGCAGCCTCGATACGACCGCGATCGCGACTACCACCAGAAGCGCAAGAAGCGCGGGTCCTTCTTCGAGGAGTTGTTCGACTAGCGTCGGTCGGGCCGGCTCACCGCCAAGATCGCCGGCTGAGGCCACAACTTCGGGGAAGGGGTGCCCTCAGCCGACCCGGGAAGCCACTACTTCGGGGAAGTAGTGGCCTTCTCCGGCGATCTTGGTGAGGAGCGGTCGACTGGGTATGTCCCAGCGGGTGCAGTGGCCACCGTCGATGCTGTTGCCGCTCGGAGCTGACTTGGGGCGCGCGGCTCACCGGGCGAGAAGGACTAGACCGCCGTCAGCTGGCTCTGCGTCGCCCTCGCCCGGATCAGCTGAGCCAGTTCCGGCGCATCGCCGAGCGGCTGGGCGGGCGGAGCCAGCGCACCGGCGCCGATCGCCGACGCCGTCACCGCGTCGTAGAGCTTGCCGCGGGCCAGGAAGTACGAGGCGACGGCGATGCGCCGGCAGCCGGCGGCGCGTAGCGCCTCGACCGCAACCGCACCCGTCACCGCGGAGGCGGAGCCGAAGGCGGCTCTCGCCGGTACCCCGGAAATTAAGGCGAGATCGTCGGCGACGGCGTCCACAGTGGACCTCGCCACCGGGTCGCGGGTACCGGCGGCGACGAGTACCAGGCCGTCGAAGCGGGTCACGGCCTGGGCGAGGCGGCGGCGCAAACCGGCCAGCAGCAAGGGATCGGGACCGAGGACGTCGGTCAGCACGACCTCGATGTCCAGCCCGCCGGCCTGGGCGGCGGCGATCGCCGCCGGAAGGTCGACCCGCCCGTGGTAGGCCGCGGTGAGGAGCAGCGGAACGACGGTCACGCTCCGATGACCCCGTGCGGCCAACTCGAAGAGCACGGCGCCCGGACGGGGCCCCGCGTGATCGAGGTAGGCCACCCGGACCTCGGCCTCCGGCCGCTGGCGGCGAACGACGCGCGCCAGCGCCCGGGTCGTCGCGGCCGCGCGCGGATCGGTCGACCCGTGCGCGACCAGCAGGAGAGCGGACACTACTAGTGCAGCCCGCACTCGGTCTTGTCGAACATCGGCCAGCGGCCGGCGCGCGCGTCGGCGCCGGGCGGTGTGCGCCGGGTGCACGGCCAGCAGCCGACCGACCCGTAGCCCTGGTCGCAGGAGCTCGTTGACCGGGACGTCGTAGCGGGAGATGTAGGCGTCGACGTCGGCCTGCGTCCACGGCGCGATCGGGGTGACCTTGACCTTGCCGCGGGCGTGCTCGAAGCCGACGACCGGCGTGTTGGCGCGGGTCGGCGACTCGTCGCGGCGCAGCCCGGCGGCCCAGGCGTCGTAGTCGTCGAGCGCCCGCTCCAGCGGCTCGATCTTGCGCAGTGCGCAGCACTCGTCGGGGTCGCGGGCGTAGAGCCGCGGGCCGTACTCCTCGTCCTGCTCGGCCACGGTCTGCCGCGGCCGGATCGAGACGGACGGTCACCGGCAGGGTCCGCTGCCACGATCTCGCGCACGCGGAGCGTCTCGGCGAAGTGCAGGCCGGTGTCGAGGAAGACCACGTCGACGCCGGGCGCCACCCGCGACACGACGTGGGCGACGACGGCGTCGGCCATGGAGCTGGTGACGCAGAAGCGGTCGCCGAACTTCTCGACGGCCCAACCGACGATCTCCTCGGCCGGCCTGCCCTCGAGCCGGCCGCGGCGCGGGCGGCGAGGTCGATGAGTTCCTCACGAGAGCGGCCGGGATCCGATCGGGCAGGAACAATGGCGGTGGTCATCGCTTGGCCTCCAAAGCCGGAGCACGAAGTCCGAGGAATTTCAGCGAGAAGACGCGGGCGCAGACCGCGGCACTCCCAGGCGCCGTGCTGGTCTTCGTGCGGACGGAGGTCCTCTTCGCCGCAGTAGGGGCAGTAGAGCGGAGCCGCTCGGTCGCCGCTCATGAGCTTTCCAATTCGCTCGGTCGTGCGGCGCTTTCGAGCGACGTCTTCGATGAGGCCGCGTCAGGGTGGGCCACGCCGGAGGCGTGGTCGGGTGGGCAGCAAGAACAAGCGCGTCCTGAGGTCCAGACCGATCCGCCGCCCTCCCGACCCTCGCCTCCGGCGAGGCCCCGCCCTGTGACGCGCCAACTCCCTCGCTCATCGCAGCTCCTCCTCCGGTGCGCGCATCACCCAGCGGGCGAACGACTCGTCCGGCACGCGGCCGGCCAGGTAGCGCCCGGCGATGCGCTCGACGTAGTTGGGCAGCTCGGCGGCGGTGGTCTTCAGGCCCCGCAGCTTGCGGCCGAAACCGGCGGTCTGGCCCTGCGGCCATCCCGAGACCGCCGCCGAGGTGGATCTGGAAGCCCTCGACCATCTCGGCCGTCCGGCCCGGGCACCAGCTGGCCCTTGAGCCCGATGTCGGCGACCTGTGTGCGCGCGCACGCGTTGGGACAGCCGTTGAGGTTGATGGAGATGTCGGCGTCCATCGTGGACGAGCCGCTCCTCCAGGTGCGCGATCAGCTCGGCCGCGCGTGACCTTGGTCTCGACGATCGCGAGCTTGCAGAACTCGATGCCGGTGCAGGCCATCGTGCCGCGCCGCCATGCGCGACGGCCGCGCCTCGAGCCCGATCTGCTTGAGCCCGCCGACGAGCGACTCCGTGTCGGCCTCGTCGACGTCGAGGACCAGCAGCTTCTGGTACGGGGTGAGCCGGATCCGATCACTGCCGTGCGCTTCGGCCAGGTCGGCGACCTTTGCGAGCAGCGAGCCGGAGACCCGTCCGACGATCGGCGCGACGCCCACGTATCGCTTGCCGTCCCACTGCTTGTGCACGCCGATGTGGTCGATCGGCCGCTCGGGCAGCTCCGGCGCCGGCCCGTCGACCAGCGGCCGCTTCAGGTACTCGGTCTCCAGGATTTCGCGGAACTTCGCCACGCCCCAGTCGGCGACCAGGAACTTCAGCCGGGCGCGGGACCGCAGCCGCCGGTAGCCGTAGTCGCGGAAGACCTGCACGACGCCATGCCACACGTCGGGCACCTCGTGCCAGCGGCACCCAGGCGCCGAGCCGCTGGGCGAGCATCGGGTTGGTCGACAGGCCGCCGCCGACCCACAGGTCGAAGCCGGGGCCGTGGTCGGGGTGGATCGACGCCGACGAACGAGATGTCGTTGGCCTCGTAGGGCGTGTCCGCCAGCCAGGAGATCGTCGACTTGAACTTGCGCGGCAGGTTGGACAGCGACGGGTCGCCGATGAAGCGGTCGGTTGATCTCGTCGATCGCCTGCGGTCGGGTCGAGCATCTCCGTCTCGGCGACCCCGGCGATCGGGCTGCCGAGGACGACCCGCGGGGTGTCGCCGCAGGCCTCGGTGGTCGACAGGCCGACCGCCTCGAGCTCGCGCCAGATCGTCGGCACGTCCTCGATGCGCACCCAGTGCAGCTGGATGTTCTGCCGGTCGGTGATGTCGGCGGTGTCGCGGCCGAAGCGCTCCGAGATCGACGCGATGACGCGCAGCTGCGCGAGGCTCAGCTGGCCGCCGTCGATGCGGATGCGGAGCATGAAGTACTCGTCGTCCAGCTCCTCCGGCTCGAGGATGGCGGTGCGACCGCCGTCGATGCCGGGCCGGCGCTGGGTGTAGAGCCCGAACCAGCGGAAGCGGCCACGCAGGTCGGCCGGGTCGATCGAGGCGAAGCCGCGGTGCGCGTAGATCGACTCGATGCGGGCGCGGACGTTGAGCGGGTTGTCGTCTTTCTTGCTGCGCTCGTTCGGGTTGAGCGGCTCGCGGTGACCGAGCGCCCATTGCCCCTCACCGCGCGGGCGCCCGGTGGTGGTGCGCCCTCGCGTCGGGCGAGGTGCGTTGGTCGTCGCCGTCATGTCGGCGGTCCTCCACGATTGGGGTGGACGCGCTACGACGCGCCGGACCGCTCGCCGAAATCGGCGCGGATGACGTCGGTGTCAAAAAAAATGCCGGCGCGGGGTCGCGCGCCCGGAAAATGAAAACGGGCGGCGTCAGGAGGCCGGACACATGGCGCTGCGCACGCGACCGTAGTCGACGTGTCGGCGGCTGATCAGCCGCAACTTAGCAGCGTGCATAGTTGGCAGTCTTCCACGTGGGCGGTCAGCACGCCACGCCCACGTGAGGCCCGTCTCATTGCATTCTCTTTCAGGGTACGGGGAAATGCAAGTCAACCGATAGGATTTAACGACTTGCGTGGGTGCTACTTTTTCACGATCGGCACCAGCAGTTCGGCCGCCGTTCCACCCTCTGGGCGGGACCGCAAGGCGATCGTTCCGCGAAG
The DNA here is from genome assembly GCA_963816625.1 of uncultured Actinomycetota bacterium. GTDB lineage: Bacteria > Actinomycetota > Actinomycetes > Mycobacteriales > Micromonosporaceae > Dactylosporangium. Next base: position 438,101 of record CAWFLC010000003.1, read on the forward strand.
TTCCCCCCGGGCGAGGGTACGGACGATCTGCAGGCCGAGCCGTTCACCGGAGTCGAGCGTGAAGCCCTCCGGCAGGCCGCTGCCGTTGTCCGTGACGGTCACCCGCAACTGCTTGCGGTGCCGTTCGACCGACACCACGACCTCTCCCTCCGTACCCGGCTCGAAGGCATGCTCGACGGCGTTCTGCAGCAGTTCGTTGAGCACCATGACCAGGGGCGTGGCGATCTCGGCCGGGAGCACCCCGAACGAGCCCTCCCGCCGTAGCACGACCTTGGCCTCCGGGTTGCCGACTTCGACCGCGGTCGAGGCGATCCGGTCGACGATCCCGTCGAACTCGACGGCTTCGTCCGAGGACATCGACAGGGTCTCGTGCACGAGGGCGATCGAGGCGACCCGGCGTACCGACTCCTCCAGGGCGTTGCGGGCGGCCGGGACGCCGACCCGCCGGGCCTGCAGCCTGAGCAGGGCGGCGACCGTCTGAAGGTTGTTCTTGACCCGGTGGTGGATCTCGCGGATGGTCGCGTCCTTGGTCATCAGCTGCCGGTCCCGGCGGCGGACCTCGGTGACGTCCCTGACCAGCACGAGCGCGCCGATCGGTACGCCTGCGGGCATCAGCGGCAGGGCGCGCATGAGCACGGTGGCGCCCCGCGCCTCCATCTCCTTGCGGGCCGGCGTCTCGCCGCGCAGCGCGCCGAGGATGCGTTCGGTGACATCGCCGCCCTCGAGCGGGTCGTCGATCAGCCGGCCGGTCAGCTCCGCGAGGCTCTCGCCCACCAGATGAGCGTTGAGTCCCATTCTCCGGTACGCGGACTGCGCGTTCGGGCTCGCGTACGTGACCTTGCCCGAGGCGTCCAGCCGCACCAGCCCGTCGCCGATGCGCGGCGCGCTGGTCGTCTCGCCGGGGTGCCGGGGCGGCGGGAACGAGCCGTCGGTGATCATCTGCGCCAGGTCGTCGGCGGTGGTCAGGTAGTTGAGCTCCAGCTGCGCCGGCGTACGGGCGGTGCTCAGGTTGGTGTCCCGTCCCAACACGGCGATCACCGCGGGCGAGTCGATCCGCCGTACCGGGATCGCCTCGTGGCGGGCGGGCATGTCGCCGTACCAGACCGGGTCGCCCTCGCGCCAGATCCGTCCCTGGCTGCGGGCGATCGCCAGGTGCGCGACCTCGTGGCCGTCGGCGGTCCGGCCGACCTGATCGTCCTGGTACGCGGTCGGTGCCGTCGTCGGGCGCACCTGCGCCACGCAGACGTACTCGCCGCGGTCGATCTTCGGTACCCACATGAGCAGGTCGGCGAAGGACAGGTCGGAAACCAGCTGCCAGTCACCGGCCAGCCGGTGCAGGTGTTCGATGTCGGCCGGGTCGAGGGCGGTGTACTCCTCGACGAGGTCACGCAGGGTGGACACAGGACCAGCGTGCCACGGGCGTAGGGTCGCCTCGTGCGGCGGCCTCCGGTTGTGACCTCTTTTTCTCGTGCTGTTCGTGAGTGCGCTGTGCGTGACCGGGTGCGGCTGGGCCGGCACCCATGACCGGGTCACCAAGCCCAACGGCTTCCTGCTGCACGGGTACGTGAACGTCGCGTCGGCCTGCACCGCCGGCGTGCCCGATATCCACCCGGGCGCCGAGGTGAAGATCGCCGACGACACCGGCAAGACGATCGCGACCGGCTCGCTCGGCGAGGGCGTCGCCGCCGCCGGGAACACCTGCAACTATCCGTTCGAGATCAGCAACGTGCCCGGCTCGTACAACACGGTCGTGGTGCTGGTCGGGCTGCAGCCGGCGGCGAGATTCGCGACAAGTGAGCTGCGCGAAGGCCGTACCGCGGTCGTCTCGGTGTCCGCCGGCGCCGCCACAACCTCCCCGAAGTAGTGCCCTCGGCGGTGCCAGGAGGCCACAACTTCCCCGAAGTTGTGGCTTAAGCGGCCCAGGAGGCCACTACTTCCCCGAAGTTGTGGCCTCGGGGGTGCAGGGAGGGCACTGCTTGCCCGATGTTGTGGCTTACATCGTCGAGGTGACCTTGTTGAGCGAGCGTGGGGCGTCGGGGTCCTCGCCGCGGTGCAGGGCCAGGGCGAGCGCCAGCCGCTGCAGCGGCAGGATGTCGAGCAGCGGGGCGTAGCGCTCGTCGACGTCCGGGGTGCGGATCGTGCCGGACGGGCCGACGACGACCAGGTCGGCCTTGCGCTCGCCGAGCCGGGTGACCACGTCCCGCATCGACCGGCCGGCCGGCCCACCGCCGACGACCGCCAGCACCGGGACGTCGGGCTGGGTCATCGCCAGCGGCCCGTGCAGCAGATCGGCGCCGGAGAACGCGAGGGCGGCCACGTAGGAGGTCTCCATGAGCTTCAGCGCCGTCTCCCGCGCGGTCGGGTAGGCGTAGCCACGGCCGGTGGTGACGAGCCGGTCGGCGAAGCGGTAGCGGGCGGCCAGCTGGGCGGCGGTCGGGTCGGCGAGCACGTCGGCGGCGTGGCCGGGCAGGGCGTCGAGTGCTTGCCGCTCATCGTCGGGGAGCACTCCCCCGCCGCGCACGCTCTCGACGAGCAGCAGCAGCGCGAGCAGTTCGGCCGTGTAGGTCTTGGTGGCGGCGACCGCCCGCTCGTGCCCGGCGCGCCACGTCCACGTGCAACTCGGCCACCCCGGCCAGCGGCGACCGGGCGTTGTTGGTCACGGCGAGCGTATGAGCGCCCTGCTCGCGGGCGACGCGGACGACCTCGCACAGGTCCGGCGAGCCGCCACTCTGGCTGACCCCGACGACCAAGGTGTCACGCAGGTCGGGTCGGGCGCCGTACACGGTGATCGCCGAGGGCGAGGCCAGTCCGGCCGGGAGGCTGAGGCGGATCTCGGTGAGGTAGGCCCCGTAGAGGGCGGCGTGGTCGGAGGTGCCGCGGGCGGTGAAGACGACGTGCCGCGGCTGCCACTCGACGATCTTGCGGGCGACATCGGCGATCGCCTCGTACGCCGGCATCGAGCAGTCCGGCGTAGACACCAGGCTGCTCGGCGATGTCATCGGTCATCCCCCGACCGGCATTTGGTGTGCGTTGCTGCTCGCTCACGCTCGTATTCTTTCACTTTCGAGCATCTGACGCCATACTTCGCGCACGGACCGCTCATGTCCGGCCCCTTTGGTATGGACACGCAAAAAGGGGCCGAACACACGTCCGGCCCCCTTTTGCTGCGATGTCCCTCAGCCGGTCAGGGCGGGCTCGACGACGTCGTCGGTCGACTCGACCGGCGTCGGCGTGTCGCTACCGCGCAGCGCGATCTCCCTGATGAAGAACGCGAGCACCGGGACCAGGACCGCGGCGAGGACCGCCCAGAAGAACACGTTCGAGGTCGCGTTGGCGATGCCGTCCACGACCGCGTGCCGCACCGCCGTCGGCATCTGCCCGAGCGTGGTCGGGCCGATCGACAACCCGCCACCGCCGCCGCTGTTGAGCTTGGCCGCGGCCGCCGGACCGAGTTGGTCGGACAGGTATCCGGCCAGCCGGTGCGAGAAGATCGCCCCGAACAGCGCCACGCCGAACGAACCGCCGATCGAGCGGAAGAACGTCGCCGCGCTGCTGGCCACCCCGAGGTCGCGCTGCTCGACGCTGTTCTGCGCGATCAGCATCGTGGTCTGCATGAGGAAGCCCATGCCGGCCCCGAGCACGATCATGAACAGCGACGACTTGAGGCGGGAGGTGTCGGCGTCGAGCATGCTCAGCAGGAACATGCCGGCGGTCATCAGAACGCCGCCGACGATTGGGAAGATCCGGTAGCGCCCGGTCTTGGTGATCGCCCGGCCGACCGCGACCGAGGTGACCAGCATGCCGGCCATCATCGGCAGAAGCAGCAGGCCACTGTTGGTGGCCGAGGCACCCTGCACGGTCTGCTGGTAGAGCGGCAGGAACGTGATCGCGCCGAACATCGCGAAGCCGACCAGGAAGCCCATGCCCGCGACCAGCGAGAAGTTGCGGTTGCGGAAGAGCGCCAGCGACAGGATCGGCTCGGCGGCGCGCCGCTCGACGAAGCCGAACGCGGCGAGCGTGACCACCGCCAGCCCGGCCAGGCCGAGGATCTGCCCCGAGCCCCACCGGTATTCCGAGCCGCCCCAGGTGGTGATCAGGACGAGCGCGGTGATGCCGATGGAGAGCAGCCCGGCACCGATCCAGTCGATGCGGTGCTCGGTGCGGTATTTGGGCAGGTGCAGGCGGAAGGCCAGGATCGCCAGAGCAACCGCGCCGACCGGCAGGTTGACGAAGAACGCCCAGCGCCAGTTGGCGTGATCGGTGATCAGGCCACCCACGAGCGGTCCGGCGATCATCGCGAGGGCCATGATGCCGGCCATCTGTCCCTGGTATTTCCCGCGGTCGCGCGGCGGCACCAGGTCGCCGATGATCGCCATCGCGCCGACCAGCAGCCCGCCGGCGCCGAGGCCCTGGAACGCGCGGAACGCGATCAGCTCGGTCATGTTCTGCGAGAACCCGCAGAGCGCGGAGCCGATCAGGAACAGCACGATCGACGTCAGGAAGATGTTCTTCCGGCCGTAGAGGTCGCCGATCTTGCCCCAGAGCGGGGTCGAGACCGTCGTGCCGAGCACGTAGGCCGTCACCACCCAGGACATGTGGTTCAGTCCGTGGAACTCTTGGACGATGCGTGGCATCGCAGTGCCGACGATGAAGTTGTCGAGCATCGCCAGCAGGATCGCGAGCATCAAGCCCGGCAGCACAATCCGGAGGTTGGGCGCCTTGCTGGACGCCTGCTCGACCGGTCGAACGGCCGTGGCGGCGCTTGCGGACATCGTTCCTCCCCGTTCTTTTGGTCGGCTGCGTCACTTACCTGCCGACCGGCTAGTAACCTTACTAGTCGTACGGTAAGCTGCGAACTAGCCGGTCGTCAAGTAAATTTCCAACAAGCACCGGGACTGTGACGGAGCACAACATGACGCAGGAGCCAGCGCAGCCGCACGGACGGCACCGGATCGGGATGGACGACCCGGCCGGAGGGCAGACCGCGCGTGCGCGGATCCAGGACGTCGCGCTCGATCTCTTCATAGAGGAGGGGTACGACAAAACCTCGCTCCGCGAGATCGCCGAGCGCCTCGGGGTCACCAAGGCGGCGCTCTATTACCACTTCCCCACCAAGCAGGACATCTTGTCGAGCATGATCGACGACCGGGTTGAGCGGCTGAAGGCGCTCATCGAGTGGGGCCGGGAGCAGCCTCGTACGGAGGAGACCCGCCGCGAAGTGGTGCGTCGCTACGCCGACATGCTGCAGGGCGGCCGACACTTCAAGATCATGCAGTTCTTCGAGCGCAACCAGACCGTGGCCAAGACGCTTCAGTCCGGCGACGCGATGCGCACCCAGATGATCGACCTCGTGGATCTGCTCAGCGACCCGACCGACCCGCCCGCGCTGCAGCTCCGCCGCTCGATCGCGATCTTCGCCATCCACGCGAGCTGGTTCGTCTTCAGTAACCGCGACGTCTCCGAGGAGACCAGCCGCGACGCCGGCCTGAAGGTCGCCCTGGACCTGGTCTCCGACCCCGACCCCGCGTAGTCGAACGGTTCGCCGCCTCAGGCCACTCGTTCCCCGAAGTTGTGGCCACCCGACCCCTCTGAGGCCACTACATCCGGAGAAGTTGTGGCGACGGGGCTTGGGGACGCGGACGCCGGGATTTCTGGCGGGAGCAACGGTCGCGCGCTCGGCGGGCCCGAGTCATCTGCCAAAAAAGCTTAGAAAGGTTCTATGCCGGCTTCCGGGGGGAGCGTCAGATGCATGGCCAGCAGCTGCACCTGGGGCATCGGCCGCCAGTCGCGCTCGGGTAGCCGGACGAAGCCGAACTTCGCGTAGAGCCGCTGGGCCGTCTCGGCGAAGTCGCGGACGCTGATCACGACGGCGTCGCAGCCGAGGGCCGTCGCCCGGTCCACGCAGGCCTCGACCAGTGCGCGGGCCACACCGCGGCGCTGGGCGGCCGGGTCGACCGCGAGGGTGCGGAACTCGGCCTCGCCGTCGCGGGCGAGCTCGCTGTAACGCCCGCCGGGCAGGACGAAGGTGACCGCGCCGAGCGGCAGATCGGTGTCCTCGTCGACGGCGACGAACATCTCGCCGTGCGCGGCGCGCGTGGGCACGTCGGCGAGCACCTTCTCGTAGCCGATCCCGCCTTCGAGCTGCCCGTCGGCCTCGTAGGCGGCGACGGTCAGCCGGGCGATCGCTTCGTAGTCGGCCGGCCGGGCGGCCCGGATCGCAACACTCACTCGACCACCGCGATCAGGTCTCCCTCTTGCACGACGTCGCCCTCGTTGACCGCGATCCGCTGGATGACCCCGTCGGACTCGGTGAGCACCGGGATCTCCATTTTCATCGACTCGAGGATCACCAGGGTGTCGCCCTCGGTCACCTCGTCGCCGGCCGCCTTCACGACCTTCCAGACGTTGGCCACCATCTCGGCGCGGATCTCCTCGGCCATCGCACGTTCTCCTTCGGCTCGTATTCCCGGCCGTATCCAATCACGACCGGCCGGGATTCGAACCTCAGTCGGTGCGGAGCTCTCGCGTGTCAGCGTTGACGACGAGTTCGGCCAGCTTGACCCGCAGCCGCTGCTTGAGCTCAAGCGGCGCGGTCTCGGAGCCGCAGCAGCGGGCCACCAGGGCCTTGACCTCCTGCTCGATGCCGAATTCGCGCAGGCAGGGTGAGCACTCGTCGAGGTGCTGCCGGATCACGACCCGGCGGTCGTCAGTGCACTCGAGATCGAGGTAGAGGTATACCTCGCCCAGCACGTCGGTGCAGTCGGTCTCATGCGGGTCACCACAGCTCATGGATCGTCAGACCTCGCTCGGTTCGGCTCGGGTGAAACCCCGATCGACAGCGTAAGCCTCAAGGGCGCGACGCAGGTTCCGCCGACCTCGGTGCAGACGGGACATCACGGTGCCGATGGGCGTTCCCATGATGTCGGCGATCTCCTTATAGGAGAAGCCCTCCACGTCGGCCAGGTAGACGGCGAGCCGGAACTCCTCGGGCAGCGACTGAAGCGCGTCCTTGATGTCGGAGTCGGGCAGCCGGTCGAGTGCCTCGGTCTCGGCGGAACGCAGACCCGCTGAGGTGTGGGACTCGGCCTCGGCGAGCTGCCAGTCGGTGATCTCCTCGGTCGGCGCCTGCACGGGTTGGCGCTGCCGCCGACGGTAGGAGTTGATGTATGTATTGGTCAGGATGCGGTAGAGCCAGGCCTTGAGGTTGGTGCCGGTCTCGAACTGGTGAAACGCGGCGTAGGCCTTGAGGAACGTCTCCTGGACCAGGTCTTCGGCGTCGGCCGGGTTGCGCGTCATGCGCAGCGCGGCGGCATAGAGCTGGTCAAGGAAGGGCAGCGCGTCCCGTTCGAAACGGATGCGTTGCTCGTCCGCGCTCTCGCTGCTCAACACCCGCACGACTCCCGCCCTCGACCGTTGCGCCGAGGATACGCTCCCACCGGTCAACTGCTCGCGGGCGATGGGCTGCCACGACGGGTCGGGATCCACATTGGGATTCAGCGGCCAGGCCGGACTGAACAGCAGCTCACGCACATCGTGTTGTCGAAGAGCCAACGGAAATTTCCCTCCACCGGCGCTCGGGATGGCGCCACGTACCCCTTAACGCCGGGGCTCGCCAAAGCATTCCGGCCAACCCACCTGCCCCGGTGACCGGCCATCGAGCTTGGGACCGGGCCGACCACCAGGGACAGGAAGGGCCTGGGAGGTTGCGGATCATCAGATGATCTGCGGTTTGGAGGCATGCCCAGCTGGCCGGGCACGTTGGTACCAACGAGCGAGCCCGTACGGGGTCACGCGAGCCACTCGGCGACCACCGCGCCGATCGCCGCGGTGTCCTTGGACAGCGCGTGCGTTTCCCCCGGCCGTACCACCACCTCGACGCCGTCGCCGGCCGGCGGGATGCCGAACGGGTCGCGGTCGCCGTTGACGACCAGCGTCGGCACGCCGGTGCGCAGTTCGTCGGCCCGGGACTTCTCCGGCTTGCCGGGCGGGTGGAGCGGGAACGCGAGGCACACGATGCCGGCCGCGGACGCGGCGACCGCCGTACGGCACGCGACGCGGGCGCCGCTGGACCGGCCGCCGACGATCAGCCGCTGGGCCGGGTGACGCTTGGCCACCACGGCCAGGACGGCGAGCCAGGCCGTGTCGAGCTGGGCCGCGGGTGCGGGCGCGCGGCGGCCCGCGACCCGGTAGGGCTGCGTGATCCGCGCCACGGCGACACCGATCTCCAGCACGGCGCGGCGAACCGCCATGATGTCGGGCGCGTCGACATCGCCGCCGGCGCCGTGACCGAGCGCCAGCAGCGTTCCCCCCGACCAGCCCGACGGCAGATCGACGACGAGCTTGGCCGGGCCGTGCGGTGTCGCTACGAGACCCCGACGGGGTCGGGCAGCCTTTGCATCGACAGCAGGCCGGCCAGCGAGGTCAGCTCGACCTGGCTGGTCAGCACCGGGGCCATGTCCGGCTCGAGCGGAATTATTCCGTGCACCTCGCTGCGCCACGCGACGAGCATCGCACGCCGCTCGCGCGGGGTGGTGGCACCCCACACGCCGTGGCAGTCGCCGACCTCCAGAGCCCACGCCAGGCAGGCGCCTTGTACCTCACACGTGCGGCAGAGCGCCACCGCCGCATCGGCGGGCTCGCTGGGCGCCGGAAAGAACGTCTCCGGGTCCACCGCTTGGCACGCGCCGCGAGTGCGCCACGCTCCGTCGTCTTGCCGGTCACGAACTGCGCGCAATAACCGCGGGTCGCGCCTGGCCGCCGCAACCTCATGCGGACGTGGCATCCGCGCTCGGGTCATGCCCACCTCCCCCGTGGGTGAAACGAATGCGAGGCGGACCCAGCCTCCGATGCCCCCATCGGACCAGACCCACCGGCCGTGTGTTCTATCGCACTAACGGCTGCTATTACAAGAGGTGAATGTGAGAACGACAGTATCTGCCGGGCGCAAATCGCCACGTACGCGTTAAAAGAGCGTCAGATCGACCGCGTTTTCGCCACTCTCGGTAAGCGACGGAGCGGCCACTCTCCGGATCAGGTCGGGTCCGTCGTTGTGCACGTCACCGACCGCGGCGCCGACCGGACGCAGTTCCAGACCGGCCACGTCCGTCGACGAGGGCGGGGCCAGCAAAGACGCGTCGGCCGGCCCCTCGAGCCATTCATCCCAGCGCGCCCGCGGCAGCAGCAATGGCATTCGATCGTGAATCAGCGCGAGATCGTCAACCGCCGAAGTCGTGACAATGCTGCAAGTCAATAACTTTTCCGGACCCCAATTCGCCCACAGCCCCGCGAATACCGCTATCTGGCCATCGGCCGGCGTCATGAAGTATGGCTGCTTGCCGTTCTTCGTGCGCACCCACTCGTACCAGCCGTCGGCCGGCACGAGGCAGCGCCGCCGCTCGAACGCGCTCGCGAAGGCGCTCGAGGTGGTGACCGTCTCGGCACGTGCGTTGATCATGCGGGCGCCGGCCCGGACGTCCTTGGCCCAGTGCGGCAGAAGACCCCAGCGCGCGCTGCTCAGATGGCGGGCGCCCGCGCTGATCCGGACCACCGGCACCGGGTCGGTCGGCGCGACGTTGTAGTCGGGCTCGAGGCCGTCGACATCATCGGTCGCGCCGAACAGCGCCGCCAGGTCGAGGCTGCTGCGCGACGTTGCGTACCGCCCACACATCCCCCCAGCCTAGGCTTGGGCCCGTGGCTGAGACGACCGCACCGCTACGTGCCCACGTGCCGTGGACCGCACCGACCGCCTCCGACGCCGGTAGACGCGACCCTGCGCCTGCCCGGCTCCAAGTCGATGACCGCGCGGGCGCTCGTGCTCGCCGCGCTGTCCGGCGGTCCGAGCACGCTGCGGGATCCGCTGCGGGCCCGCGACACCGAGCTGATGGCCGCCGGGCCTGCGCGCGATGGGCAGCCACGTCTCCACGGTCGACGACAATCTGTGGGTGGTGCGGTCCCGCCCGCTCAACGGCCCCGCCCACGTCGACGTCGGGCTGGCCGGCACGGTCATGCGGTTCCTGCCACCGGTGGCCGGCCTGGCCGACGGCCCGGTGACCTTCGACGGCGATCCGCACGCGCGGCTCCGGCCGATCGGCGCCGCTGATCGCCGCGCTTCGAGCGCTCGGGGTACGGATCGAGGCCGCGCCCGGCGGCGGGCTTGCCGCTGACCGTCCACGGGGCCGGCCGGGTCACCGGCGGCGAGGTCACCATCGACGCCTCCGCGTCCAGCCAGCTCGTCTCCGGGCTGCTGCTCTCCGCGCCCGAGTTCGACCGCGGCGTCGTGGTGCGCCACGTCGGTCCGCCCGTACCGAGCGCGCCGCACCTGCGGATGACGGTGCAGATGCTCCGCGCGGCCGGCGCCGGCGTCGACGACAGCGTCCCGGACGTCTGGGCGGTCGAGCCGGGCCGGCTGTCCGGGCGCGCCTGGGACATCGAGCCGGACCTGTCCGGCGCCGCGCCGTTCCTCGCCGCCGCGCTGGTCACCGGCGGCACGGTGACGGTGCTCGGCTGGCCGCGCAGCACCACCCAGCCGGGCGACCAGCTGCGCGAGCTGCTCAGCGAGATGGGCGGCGACCGCGACCGCTCACCCCGGAGGGCCTGACCGTGCGCGGCACCGGCGTCGTGCACGGGATCGACCGCCGACCTGTCCGACGGTCAGCGAGCTGACCCCGGTGCTGGCCGGCGCTGGCCGCGCTGGCCGACTCGCCGTCGCACCTGCTACGGCGTCGGGCACATCCGCGGCCACGAGACCGACCGGCTCGCCGCGCTCGCCCGCGAGCTGACCCGCCTCGGCGCCGAGGTCATCGAGGACGCCGACGGCCTGCGCATCCAGCCGCGTCCGCTGCACGGCGGCGAGCTTCGAGACCTACGACGATCACCGGATGGCCCACGCCGGCCGCGGTGATCGGGCTCGCCGTTCCCGGGGTCGACGCTCTCCGACGTCGCCTGTACGGCGAAGACCCTGCCGGAGTTCCCGGGGCTATGGTCAGCAATGGTGAACGACGGGAGGCGAGGGCTGACGCGGAAACGGGAGTACGACGAGGACGACGTCCGGGTCCGCCCCGGCCCGTCCTCGCGCCCGCGTACCCGCATCGCCGGCCCAAGCACGACGACGCCACCGAGGGGTTCGTGGTCACCGTCGACCGTGGCCGCTACACCGTGCTTCGTCGCGCCGGACACCGTCGTCACCGCGATGCGCGCCCGGGAGCTGGGCCGCCGGGCGGTGGTGGTCGGCGACCGGGTGCAGATCGTCGGCGACGTGTCCGGGCGAAGCCGGACACGCTCGCCCGCATCGTGCGGATCGAGGAGCGCGACTCGGTGCTCGCGCACCGCGGACGACGACGAACCACGGCCGAGGGTCGGCTCGAACGGGTCGTCGTGGCCAACGCCGACCAGTTGGTCATCGTCAGCTCGCTCGCCGACCCGCCGCCGCGCACCGGGTTCATCGACCGTTGCCTGGTCGCGGCGTACGACGCGGAGATCGACCCGCTGCTCTGCCTCACCAAGGCCGACCTGGCCGGCCCGCGGACGGAAGGCGTGCTCGACTACTACGCCGAGCTCGACCTGCCGCACGTGCTGTGCCGCCCGGACGAGCCGATCTGACCGCGCTCCGCGAGGAGCTGGCCGGGCACGTCTCGGTCCTGGTCGGACACTCCGGGGTGGGCAAGTCGACGCTGGTCAACCGGCTCGTGCCGGACGCGTTCCGCGCGGTCGGCGTGGTCAGCGCGATCGGCAAGGGCCGGCACACCTCGACCAGCGCGGTGCTCGCGCTGCCGGCTGCCCGAGCGACGATCCGGCTGGATCATCGACACGCCCGGCATCCGCTCGTTCGGCCTCGCGCACGTCTCCGCCGACAGCCTGCTGCACGGCTTCCCCGACCTGGTCGAGGCGTCGACCCGGTGCCCGCCCAACTGCGACCACACCGGCGCGGGCGGCACCTGCGGCCTGGACGCGCTGGTCGCCGAGGGCGGCGCCGATCCGCGCCGGCTGGCGTCGTTCCGCCGGCTGCTCGCCTCGCGAAGCGGCACCGTGGAAGACACCGAAGCTGATCAGACTTCGACGTAACCGCCCGTCCGCCAGTAGACGCCCGCGTCGCGTTGCATGAACTGCTCGTCGACCAGGTAGCGGCGCAGCGCCGCGTAGTCCGGGTACCACGCCCGCAGGACCGCGTCGACCTCCCGCTCCGGATAGCGCACGCCCGGCTCGAAGGACGCCACGATGTGCTCCAGCACGATCAGCCGCTTGGATCGCGCAACCGGCATCTGGGCCAGCCGGCCGTCGGCGATGAAGGTTCGCAGCACCTGGGCCTTCTGCCGGTCCAGGTCGAGCGGCTCCTCGGGGGCCGGCTCCGGCGCGTACTGGCGGACCGCGTCTTTGAAAACGCCGACCTCGGCGCGCAGCAGGTTGCCCTCGATCGCGATCAGCCCGCCCAGGTGAAGGCGGCGAAGCGCGGCGGTGACGGCCCGGGCCGGCAGCCCGGTGCGCTCGGCCACGGCACTCGGCACATCGGCGCCGAGGACCACGGCGGCGTAGACCTTCAGCCGTTCCGGCTCGGCCAGCAGTCCGCACAAAGCGTCTGGAGTCGGCGCGTCGGGTTGCATAACGACGACCGTAATGCCCATAAGCGGCGATCGTCGGCTAAGTTTCGGCGCATGGCCCGGTACGCCGACGATCTCGCCCTCGCGCATCTGCTCGCCGACACCGCCGATGCGATCTCGACGGCCCGCGATTTCGCGCCCTCGACCTGCACGTCGAGGCCAAGCCCGACCTGACCCCGGTCACCGACGCCGACACGGCGGTGGAGAAGGCCCTGCGGGCGACCCTTGCCCGCACCCGACCGCGGGACGGCGTGCTCGGCGAGGAGTACGGGGCGACCGAGGCCGCCGCCGGGCCGGGCAGCCGGCAGTGGGTCATCGACCCGATCGACGGCACCAAGAACTTCGTCCGGGGAGTGCCCATCTGGGCGACCCTGATCGCGTTGATGGAGGGGACCGAGCCGGTGGTCGGCCTGGTCTCCGCGCCGGCGCTCGGGCCGTCGCTGGTGGGCCGCGCAAGGGCCACGGCGCGTACGCGGGCAGGCACACCGCGGCCGCGACGCCGATCAAGGTCTCCGGGGTGCGCCGGCTGGCCGACGCCTCGCTTCTGCTACTCGTCGCTGCACGGCTGGGAAGAGGCCGGGCGGCTGGACGGCGATGCTCGACCTGATGCGCCGGACCTGGCGGCAGCCGGGCGTACGGCGACTTCTACGGCTACATGCTGGTCGCCGAGGGCGCGGTGGACATCATGGTCGAGCCGGAGCTGTCGCTGTGGGATCTGGCGGCGCTGGTGCCGATCGTCACCGAGGCCGGCGGCACCTTCACCGACCTGACCGGGCGGCCCGGCCCATCCGGGGGAAGCGCGATCGCGACGAACGGCGCATTGCAGGACGATGTGTTGGCCAGACTCGGCACGGACTACCTGTCCGGGCTGCGTACATAAGGCGGCGCTGCGGGCGCGAGCCGCGCGCAACGTCTATCCTCTGCGGGTGACATCCTGGAGTTGGCTCTTCCTCGCCGCGATGATCTGTGCCTATGGAGTGGCCAATCTCCTGCAGTCGGTGGCGGCCGCCCGCACCGACCTGCACCAGAGGTTTCACCCCCGGCTGCTGTTACGGCTGGGACGGCACAAGTCCTACCTGATCGGCGTGGCGTGCCAATTCAGCGGCTTCGTGCTGGCCTTCCTCGCCCGCCGTGACCTGCCGCTGTTCCTGGTGCAGTCCGCGGTCGCCGCCGGGACTCGGGGTCACCACGATCCTCGGCGTGCTGATCCTCAAGTGGAAGCTTCCCCGTTCCGAGATCATGCTGCTGGGCCTGCTGTGTCTCGGCATCGCCGCGCTGGTGCTCGCGGCCAAACCCGCACCCAGCCGCCAGCTCGGCCCGGCCGGGGTCGTCGGCCTGCTCGTCGCCCTCGTCGCCATCGCGGTGGCCGGTTTCTTCGCGGCCCGCCTGCACGGGGCGCCCGGCTCGGTCGCGCTGGGTTCGCTGGCCGGAGTGGCGTTCGGCGCGGCCGCCGTGGCGTCCCGGCCGCTCGCGTCGGCCGGCTCGGCCGGGGCGTTCGTCAGCGACCCGCTGTTCTACCTGCTGATCGCGCACTCGGTCGTCGGGCAGTTGCTGCTCGGGCTGGCCATGCAGCGCGGCTCGACGACCGCCGCGGTCGCCGCGATGGACGCCGCCGCGGCCGTGCCGGCCGCGATCGTCGGCCTGTTGTTCCTCGGCGACGAGGTGCACCCGGGGCGGGAGTGGCTGGTCGCGTTCGGCTTCGTGTTCGCCCTCGGCGGCGGTGATCGGACTGACCTACTACGCGGAGCCGCAGCACCACCACAAGGTCAGCGAAGCGGTGAACGGACGGCACCGCCCCGGTTTGCTGGACGGCGCTCAGCTCGGCACTTCGACCATGCCGAAGGCGCCCTTCGCCAGCAGCGCGTCGAACTCCTCCGCGGGCACCGCGCGCGCGAAGTGGAAGCCCTGACCGATCCGGCAGCCCAGGCGGCGCAGTTCCCGCGCCTGTTCGGCCTCCTCGATGCCCTCGGCGACCACCTGCAGACCGAGCGCGCCGGCCAGGTCGAGAATCGCGCGGGCGAGCGCCGAGTGCTCGGGCCCGCGGGCCACCCCGTCGACGAACGGCTTCGGGATCTTCAGGATGTCGATCGGGAAGTCGTGCAGGCGGGACAGCGACGAGTAGCCGGTACCGAAGTCGTCGACGGCCAGCCGTACGCCGAGAGCCTTGAGCTCGGCCAGCCGATGGGTGGCGACCTCGGCGTCCTCGCTGAGCAGCGACTCGGTGATCTCCAGGGTGAGCGCCTCGGGCGGCAGGCCGCTCAGTGCGAGGGCCTGCTGCACGTACAGGACGAGCGACGGGTCCTGTACCTGCCGCGGTGAGAGGTTCACGCTGATCCGCTTGAGGCCGTCGTCCTGCCAGGTCGCCGCCTGCCGGCAGGAGACGTTGAGCACCTCGTACCCGAGTGGGAGCACCAGGCCGGTCTCCTCGGCGAGCGGGATGAACTGGTCCGGCGGGATGAGCCCCTTCTCCGGGTGCGGCCAGCGCACCAGGGCCTCGGCGCCGATGATCCGCCCGTCGAAGAGGTCGACGAACGGCTGGTAGTACACGCGGAGGTCGTGCCGCTCGATCGCGCCGCGCAGGTCGTCGGCCAGGTCGAGCTTCTCCAGCAGGCCGGCGTGCATGGCCGGGGCGAAGTAGGCGAACCGGTTGCGCCCCTGCCGCTTGGCCATGTGCATGGCGACGTCGGCGTTACGCAGCAGCTCGTCGGCGTCGGGCAGCCGGTCCGGGTCGGCCAGGGCGATGCCGACGCTCGCGCTCGGCTGGATCTCCCGGCCGCCGATCGACAGCGGCTGGCGCATCGTGGCCAGCACCCGCTCGGCGATCCGGGCCGCCTCCGCGGCGTCGTCGAGGTGCTCGAGCAGCATCGCGAACTCGTCGCCGCCCAGCCGCGCGGCGGTGTCGGCCGAGCGCAGGCAGCTGCGCAACCGGTCGGCCACCGCGCGCAGCAGTTCGTCGCCGACGGCGCGGCCGAGCGAGTCGTTGATGGTCTTGAAGTCGTCGAGGTCGACGACCAGGACGGCCAGATGCCGGTACGGGGTGCCGCGCCGTTCGAGCGCGTGGTGCGCCCGGTCGGCCAGCAACGCCCGGTTGGCCAGCCCGGTCAGCTCGTCGTGGAAGGCCCGGTGGGTGAGCTGGTCCTCCAGTGCCTTGCGTTCGGTGATGTCGCGTGTGGTGAGCAGGTAGCCCCGCAGATCGGCGTCGTCGACGACCCGCCCGACCGTCTCGGTGGTCACCCAGGTCCCGTCCGCGTGCCGGAGCCGGCACTCGACCGGCCCGATCTGCCCGCCGCTCGTACTGGTGGCCAGCAGCGCCCGTACCCGGTCGGCATCGTCGGGGTGCACCAGGTCGACCAGGGACTCCCCGACCAACGCCTCGGGCGGCCGCCCCAGGAGCCGCTCGATCGACGGCGTCAGGTACTGGATGATCGCGGCCCGGTCGCAGATCGACAGCACGTCGGTGACCTGCTCGGTGAGCCGCTGGAAGCGACCCTCGGCGCGCTGGCGATGCAGGTCGCGGATCACCTGCACGAGGCCGGCCATTCTCGCCAGTACCAGGGCGAAGAGCGCGACGATCACCGCGAGGAAGACCGGAAGGTCGCCGACCGGCGCGGACCGCACCGTGATGATCATCGGTACCAGCAGCGCGGCCACGGCGAGCACGATGGCGAACCGGCCACGGGTGATGCGGGTCGGCCCGGTCGTGATCGGCCGGTCCAGGTCGCGCATGCCGGGATGCAACGCCGAGGAGCCCACCGCGAGGTAGAAGGCCATCCAGCCGACGTCCAGCACCCCGCCGGCCACGAAGCCGCGGTTGAGCGTCTGGACGGTGTACAGCGCGTCCGAGAACAGCAGGCACAGCATGCCCGCACCGAGCAGCAGGAACGGCACGCTGCGGGCCGCCCGACCGGTGCCGAGGCGCACGAAAACGGCCAGGACGAGCACGTCACCGAGCGGGTAGGCGATCGACACCAGCCGCTCGGCGAGGCCGATCGAGCGGTCGTTGACGTACGGCTCAATGAGGAACACCCAGGACAGCAGCGCCACGCCGACCGTGATGATCATGCCGTCGAGCAGGGCCGGCCGGTCACCGCCGGGACTTTGCCGCTTGACGAAGACCATGAGGCCGGCCGCCAGGCACGGATACAGCACGAGGTAGAAGGGGTCGGCGATCGACGGGACGACCGCTTCCTGACCCAAGGCCAGCTGCGGGTAGTAGAAGAAAAACTCCCCGATGGTGTACGAGATGAGCCCGAGCGCGATGAGAATCCACGGCATCGGACGGTCCGGCCGATGCCGCCGGACCCCTACGAAGATGGCGATGGCCGAAGACAGCGCGACCGAGACCCACAGGACACTTCGCAGCGGCGAGTCCGGCGTGGCGAAGTAAGCCACGCCGAGCACCGCGGCGATGGCCAGATACGCGCGCAGCAGCACCGACAACCCCCTTCCCAGCCTCAAAATCGGCCGGAAGGTTGCCCGGTTTAGTGCAGTTGCGCGCGATGCGTCGCGATGATCTCCGCGTACCGGTGGCCGCTGGCCTTGATCGGTGCGCTGCTGGGTCTCGTAGTCGACGTGCACGAGGCCGAAGCGCTTGTCGTAGCCGTACGCCCACTCGAAGTTGTCCAGCAGCGACCAGGCGAAGTAGCCGGCCAGCGGGACGCCCTCGCGGGCGGCCGCAGGCGCAGGCGGCGAGGTGCTGCTCCAGGTAGCTCGGTGCGCTCCGGGTCGTCGATCTGGCCGTCCGGGTCGACCGTCGTCCGGCCAGGCCGAGCCGTTCTCGGTGACGTAGATGCGGCGCGCGCCGTACTCGTCGGTCAGCCGCACCAGCAGCTGCTCCAGGCCGTGCGGCGTGGACCTCCCAGCCCATCGCGGTGCTGCGCGGCGCCGGGCACCGCGACCTGGCGGGCGTACGGCGCGGGGCCGGCCGGGTCGTCGGCGACGACCTGGCGGAAGTAGTAGTTCAGGCCCGAGGCAGTCCAGCGGGGCGGCGATCGACTCCAGGTCGCCGTCCTGGACCGGCAGCTCGACCCCGTAGACCTCGCAGCATGTCCGCCGGGTAGCCGCGGCCGTGCGACCGGGTCCAGCCACCAGCGGTTGGTGTGCCCGTCGGCGCGGCGGGCCGCGGCGACGTCCTCGCGGCCGGTCGCTGGCCGGCTCGCAGCGGGCTGAGGTTGTAGACGATGCCGACCGCGGCCGGTTCGGCGGCGGCCGCGCGGATCGCCTGCGGCGGCCAGGCCGTGGCCGAGCAGCAGGTGGTACGAGGCGCGGCACGGCGCGCCGTCAGGTCGCGTCAGCCCGGGCGCCATCCGGCCTTCCAGGTGGCCGATCCAGGCCGAGCACAGCGGCTCGTTGAGGGTGGTCCAGTCGGTGACCCGGTCGCCGAGCCGGCCGGCGACCACCGCCGCGTACTCGGCGAAGCGCTCGGCCGTGTCGCCGCTCGGGCCAGCCGCCGCGGTCCTGCAGGGCCTGCGGCAGGTCCCAGTGGTACAGGGTGACGAACGGGCGTGATGCCGGCGTCCAGCAGGCGCGTCGACCAGCCGGTCGTAGAAGTCGAGCCCGGCCGGGTTGACCGGGCCGACGCCGTCGGGGATGACCCGGGGCCAGGCGATCGAGAACCGGTAGGCGTCCAGGCCGAGCTGCCGCATCAGCTCGATGTCCTCCGGCCAGCGGTGGTAGTGGTCGCAGGCGACGTCGCCGGTGTCGCCGTTGTCGATCGCGCCGGGCATGCGGCAGAAGGTGTCCCAGATCGACGGCGCGCGGCCGTCCTCGGCCACCGCGCCCTCGATCTGGTACGCGGCGGTGGCCGCGCCCCAGACGAAGTCGGGCGACAGACGCTGACAAGTCGCTGCACTGGATGATCCCTTCGGTCCGGTCTGACGTCGACCTACTTGACGGCGCCGGCGGTCAGGCCGGCGACGAGGTAGCGCTGCAGCAGCAGGAATCCGGCGACCACCGGCACGCTCACCACGAGCGAGGCGGCCATGACCTGGTTCCAGTAGACGTCGTTCTGCGGTGGCGTAGCCCTGCAGGCCGACGGCGAGCGTGCGGGTGGTCTCGTCGGTCATGACCGAGGCGAACAGCACCTCGCCCCAGGCGGTCATGAACGCGTAGACCGCGACCGCGACGATGCCCGGGACCGCGGTCGGCAGGATGACCCGCAACAGGGTGCCGCAGCGGACCGGCGCCGTCGACCTGGGCCGCCTCGTCCAGCTCGCGCGGGATCGAGTCGAAGTAGCCGACCAGCATCCAGATCGAGAACGGCAGCGAGAACGTCAGGTACGTGATGATCAGCCCGGTCCGGCTGCGCGTAGAGCTCGATGCCCGGTGGCGTTGCCGATGTTGACGTAGATGAGGAACAGCGGCAGCAGGAACAGGATGCCGGGGAACATCTGGGTCGACAGCACGGTCACGGAGAAGAGCCGCCGGCCGCGGAAGCGGTAGCGGCTGACCGCGTACGCCGCGAAGATCGCCATCACCACCGAGCAGCAGCGTCGCCGCCGTCGACACGATCAGCGCTGTTGACGAAGTAGCGCGCCGAGCGGGACGGTCGTACCAGATGTCGATGAACGGCCGGCACGGTGAGCTGCGCTCGGGATCCAGCGGAAGACGCCCTGCACGTCCTGCAGCGGCTTCAGCGACGAGCTGAGCATCACGTAGACCGGGGTGAGGGCGAACAGCGCCAGCAGGGTCAGCACGACCACGGCGGCGACCAGCGCCACGCGGCGGACTCACGCATCGCGTCCTCCTCCGGACGGTGACCAGCAGGTAGACCGCGGTGACGAGCGAGCAGGAACAGCAGCAGCAGCGACGCGACATCGCCGAGCCGGCGCCGAAGTTCCAGGTGACGAACGAGCTCTGG
Source organism: uncultured Actinomycetota bacterium (assembly GCA_963816625.1). Lineage (GTDB taxonomy): Bacteria > Actinomycetota > Actinomycetes > Mycobacteriales > Micromonosporaceae > Dactylosporangium. The sequence goes on from CAWFLC010000003.1 coordinate 457,553, forward strand.
TAGATGTGGATGGAGATCAGGTCGGCCGCGGCGCGGCGCCGAGCTCGCCGAACAGCACGTACGGCGTGTTGAAGTCGTTGAACGTCCACAGGAACAGCACCAGGACGCAGCACCTGGTTGACCGGGCGCAGCATCGGCAGGGTGATCGAGGCGGATCTGCTGCCAGAAGCCGGCGCCGTCGATGGCCGCCGCCTCGTACAGGTCGCCCGGGATGTTCTGCAGCCCGGCCATCAGGCACAGGAAGGCGAACGGCCAGGTCCGCCAGACCGAGACGATCAGCGAGGCCCAGAAGCTGTTGTCGCCGATCAGCCAGAACGGCACGGCTCGTCGGTCAGGTGCAGCTGGTCGACGAGCACGTGGTTCACCAGGCCGGTGTCCCGCTGGAACATGAACGCTCCAGGTGATGACGGCGGCGTAGACCGGCAGCGCGTACGGCGTCAGGAACAGCGTCCGCAGCAGCGCCGCGGCCGCGGAACGGGCGCTGCATGCAGCACCGCGGCCGCGGTGCCGAGCAGCCAGGACAGGCCGACCGACAGCACGGTGAAGACGGCAGGTCACGCCAGAACGAGTGCAGCAGGTCGCTGCGCCGATCGGCGGCGTCGAAGTCGAGCGCGACGCGGTAGTTGCCCAGTCCCAGCGAACGGCGCGCTGGACCAGTCGCGGATGTAGAACTGGGTCAGCTCGTAGCAGGCTCATCCAGACGCCGACGACCATCGGGATGATGTGGACCAGCGAGTTCGAGGATGAGCGCGGGGAGCAGCAGCAGGTACGGCAGCTGCTGGTTCGGCGCCGCCGGACGGGGCGTTCGGTCTGACGCGGTCGGCGTCTCGACTGTCGCCGTGGCCGTGACCTCTCGACGCGGTCGGCCGGGAGCGTTCGGCCGGGGCGTTCGGCCGGGAGCGTCCGGCCGGGAGCGTTCGGCCGGGAGCGTCGGCCGGGAGCGTCGGCCGGAGCGCGGCCACGGCCCCGTGGGCGGCTCTGCTCCCGGCCTTGCACCTGCTGGCTGGGCCGCGGTGAGCTTGGCCTTGATCGTCGTCGTCGGTGATGGGCTTGCCGCTGGCGGCGTCGGCGAACAGGTCCTTCATCGCGGTACCGACCAGCGTCTCGAACTGGCTCTCCTCGGGCCACCTGCGGCAGCGGCGCGGCCGTGGTGGCGAGGACCTCTGGAAGCACCTTGACTGCGTCCGGCTGCTGGAACGCCGGGTCGCTGCTAGGCGGCCTTGACCGACGGGCAGCGAGCCGTAGGTCTTGTTGAGGATGATCTGCTCGTCGTCGCTGGTCATGAACTTGACGAACTGCAGGGCGGCGTCCTTGTTCTTGGTGTTCTCGAAGACGGCCAGGTTGATGCCGGCGACCATGCTGTTGATCGTGCTTGCCGCCCGGCGGCGCCGGTTCTCGAGCATCGGCACCGGCGCCACGCCGTAGTCGTCGGGGTCCATGCCGTGCGACTTCAGCGAGCGAGCCGGCGGCCTGCCACAGCAGCATCGCGGCCTTGCCGTTGGCGAAGTCGGTGACCGACTGGTTCTGCGCGTACTCGGCGTTGCTCGGGTTGACGATCTTGTCGTTCGGCCATGAAGTCGATGTACCGCTTGATCGCCGCGACGTTCTGCGGCGTGTCGAAGGTCGGCCTTGCCGGACGCGTCGAACAGTCGGCCGCCGTACTGCTGGCCGAAGGCGAACGCGTGGTGGATGTTCTCGGAGATGTTGCGCGCCCTCGACGGCGAGGCCCCACTGGCCGGCCTTGGTCAGCTTCTTGCCGTCGGCGACCAGCTCGTCCCAGGTGGTCGGCGGGGCCGGCGATGCCGGCGTCGGCGAACATCTTCTTGTTGTAGTAGAGCCCGTAGGCCAGCGAGTAGATCGGCACGGCCGCCGGGGGCTTGCCCGGCGGCGCCGGTGGCGGCGAGGCTGCCGGCCAGGAAGCGGTCCTTGCCGCCGATCGGCGTCGATGCGTCGCGTCGTCGAACGGCAGCAGCGCGCCGGTCGCCTGCAGCGAGGCCGACCAGGTGTTGCCGATGTTGAGCACGTCCGGGCCCTTGCCCGAGGTGGTCGCGGCCAGGATCCGGTTGAGCAGGTCGGACCAGCGGACGACCTCGAGGTTGACCTTGATGCCGGTCTGCTGCGTCGAACTTGTCCAGCTCGGGCTGCAGGACCTGTCTTGTCGTTGTCGAGGCTCGGTGCCCTGGTTGCTCGCCCAGTACGTAAGAGTTTTCGTTCCGCTACTACTGCTCGAGTCACTTGATCCACCGCAGGCGGTCAACGAAGCCGCGGCCAAGGCGACCGCGGTGACCAGCGCAAGGCGTCGTTTCGACACAGGTCAGCCCTTCTGGGGGACGGGGGTGGTGAGGTGGCGGGGGTTAATTCATGTCTTGAACGATGAGTTCATTAAAGGAGGCTTCGAACTGCCGCGTCAAGGAGCACAGATCTCGATGCGGCAACGCCCGCGTCTCACGCGAATGCGATCGGATCGATCGGGCCGTTCGTTGCCGGTCGTGTCGATGTGTTCTAGCTACAGCTTGAAGCGCAAGAGCTTGGCGAAGCCGGGAACGCCGGCCCGCTCCAACGTGTTGGTCAACTCCCGCGCGGAGAGCGGGGGCCTACGCTTCTCCGCGGCAAGACGCGCAACCGTTGCCGAGACCTCGTCAGGAAGATCACCGAAGAGTTCGCAGAGGTACTCGTCAGGATCGCAGATCCTTAGACCCAGCCGCGCCAGCGGCTCGGCTGGGAAGTCAGCGCGGTTCCACGTGACGATTGCCGAGGCGGCGCCGGCAATCGCCGCAGCCATGTGGAGCCGGTCGTCGGGATCCTGCCCCGGCATACTTTCGACCAGCCGCCGGTAGTCGGCCTCCAACACCTGGCTCTCCGGGAAGTATTCTCGATGGCCGCTGTGATCGACGCCGCCGAAGCCGCAGAACGGCGTTGCTCCCGAACGATCACCCGCTCCCACTCGGCCAGCAGCGCCTCTGACCACAACACCTCGTGAATGGAATCCTCGGTGAGCGCGAGCATCAGATCCATGACCGAGAAGGGGAAGAGCACATTCGTGTCGACGAACACCCGAACCACAGCTCTACCCCTTCAGTACGGCAGGTCGCCCGACTCGACAGTCTCGGCAATCTGCCGCCTGCCCTCACGTCGACGCTCCCGACGAACCTGAAATTCCAGCACGTCGGTCAGCCGAACAAGGCGATGACGACTTCCCGGCAGGAACTCGGAGGGAATTTCACCGGCATCGAGCAACCTGGCCACGAACGGTCGGGAGAGCCCAAGCAACTCCCCAACGTCGGCTGGAGTAAGACGAACCTCAGATGCCAGCACTGTCACCGCGTGGCCGGCCGCCAACTCGCTCGCCGATGCCACGAGAACGGCCACCAGCGCAGCAGGCAGGGCGAGCTCCGTGCCGTCCGGCAACCGAACCGCCAACTCGGACACCCCTGCCACCAGACGGCTAACCTCGGCCGTCATGTTTCGATCCTGATCACTCGGCTCGACCCGGGTCGCGCCACCCAGCACACTCGACCGCATTCGACGACCCCATCATGAAAGCTAGCTTATCTGAAACAACTGTAACCCAGCATCCATGCAGCCCGCCAGGGCTGTGAGAGTCAGGCATCCGGCGAGCGCATGCAGTCGACGACCGGCACGGTCAACGCGGCACCGTTGAACCAAGAGGCGGCAGGAACGATCGCGGCGCTATTCCTCGGCGACGAGGCCGAGGGACCGATCGTTAGCGAATCGGTGAGCATGGACGACGAAAACGGACAGCCAGATGATCTCTGGCTGTCCGTCTCTCCTGGTAGCGGGGACAGGATTTGAACCTGTGACCTCTGGGTTATGAGCCCAGCGAGCTACCGAGCTGCTCCACCCCGCGTCGCTCTCACAACATTAGCGCACGCCCGGAGCACCTCCAAATCGCCCACCCGCACGTGCGCCGGGGGACGACCTCACGCGAGGTCGTCCCCCGGCCAACGCGGCTACCCGGCCGGTTGGGTCGAGCCGGCCGGCACCGACGGCGAAGCCGGTGCGCTCACCGACGGGCTGCCCGACGTCGACGGCGCCGGAGCGGCCGCTTGGGCCGCCTTCACCTGGTTGTACCGGTTGATCGCGTCGGTCAAGGCTTGCAGCGCCTTGCCGTACGCCTCGAAGTCGCCGGACGTCTGCGCGGCCTTGAGGTCGGCGATCGCCTTGTCCATCGCGGCGATCGCGTCGTTCAGGGCGCCGGAGTTCGGTGGCGTCGTACCCGTGGGCGGCGGCGCTGTCCCGGTTGTCGGCGGCGTGCCGGTCTGGCCGGTCGCCTGTTGCACGAGCTGACCGCCAGGCCGGCGGTGAGGTCATCGGCATACGCCACGTACTTCTGCCGTACGCGACCAGCACCTTTCTGCAGCAACGGATAGGAGTTGTCGCCCTTGGTCTTCAGGTACAGCGGCTCGACGTAGAGCATGCCGTTGCTCGACCGGCAGGGACAGCAGGTTGCCGTAGATCACGTCGGAGTTGCTGCGACGTGAACTGGGTCAGCTCCTGTCTCGCCTGCGGCGATGCTCGTCATCGTTGCTGTGCACCTGTTCCGGGCCGGGGACCGCGGTATCAGCGGGTAGCTCGAGGATCTGGAACTGAGGTTTGCCGTCCACGTAGGACGCCGACATCAGCGCGGCCAGGTTGCCCCGGGCTCGGGGCACGACGGCGGCGGTGAGCTGGAACCGCGCACTGTTCTGCCCGGGGAACTGGGCGACCAGGTAGTACGGCGGCTGGTCGCGCGTGTCGGCTTGCGCCGGGTCCTTCGGCACCTGCCAGAAGTCCTGGCCGGAGAAGAAGCCGTTGGGCGTGGTCACGTGGAAACGGCTGAGCAGGTCACGCTGGACCTTGAACTGGTCCTCCGGGTAGCGCAGGTGATCCATCAGCTCGGCCGGGATCGCGGTGCGCGGCTTGATGAGCTTGCCGCCGAAGGCCTTGTTCCAGGTCTTGAGGACCGGGTCCTGGTCGTCGAACGCGTAGAGCGACACCTGACCGGTGTAGGCGTCGACGGTGGCCTTGACCGAGTTGCGCAGGTAGTTGACGTCCTGGTGCACCTGCGGGAACGTCGGGCTCGGTGGTAGCGCGTCGGTGATCGACGCCCGCCAGATCGATCTTCTGGGAGTACGGGTAGGTCGACGGCGGTGGTGTAGCCGTCGAGGATCCACAGGATCTTGCCGTCGACCACGGCCGGGTACGGGTCGCTCGTCCAGCGTCAGGAACGGCGCCACCTTCTGCACCCGGCTCTCGCGGGTCGCGCACGTACAGCAGCTTCGAGTTCTCGTTGAAGACGCTCGGAGAGCAGGAAGTTGGTCTCGCGGAAGTAGGTGGCGTAGAGCAGCCGGCGCCAGAACGAGCCGACGGCCACGCCGCCCGTGCCGTCGTAGGTGAAGTACTGGTCGGCCGCGTCGCCGCTCGGCCGGTCGAACTCGGCGTTGGTGCCGGTGTTGGGGCTGCCCACGACCGCGTAGGCGGCGCCCATCTGCTCGCCGTAGTAGATCCGCGGCTGGTCGACCGGGATCTCGTCGGTCGGTGACGCACACTGCTCGCCGGCCTCGTTCTGCGGCGGCTTGGTCTGCTCGCCGAGGAAGCCGGAGACGAAGTACGGCTGGCCGTTGCAGACCACCTGGTTGGCCGGCGCGGCGACGAAGCCGTAGCCGTGGGTGTAGACGGTGTGCTTGTTCTGCCAGTTGCTCTGCGCCGCGGAGAGCTGGTCGTAGTTGATCTCACGGACGCCGACCACGTAGTCCTGCGTCGCTTGCCGCCGTCGACGGTGTAGCGGTCGATGTCCAGCTTCGTTGTTGAACTCGTAGAAGCCGCGAACCTGCTGGAGCTGCGTGTAGGTCTGGCCGACCGACCGTCGGGTCGAGCAGCCGGATGTTGGCGACCGTCGCGTCTGTCGTCGGATCGGCCAGGGTGGGCGGCGGCAACTGGGCGTTGCCGACGATACGGCGTCGATTTGACGTCGGTCGAGCCCGTAGGCGCCGCGGGTCGCCGTCGATGCTCCGCTCGATGTAGGGCGTCTCCTTGCTCAGCAGGCTCGGCTTGACGGTGAAGGACTGCACCGCGGCCGGGTAGATGCCGCCGATCGCGACCGCCGACAGCGCGAGCAGGCCGAGCGCCAGCCCGGGCCAGACCAGGTTGCGCATGAACGCGTTGGAGAACACCAGGATCGCGATCGCCACCACGATCGAGATCCAGGCCAGGATCTCCTTGGCCGGCAGCAGCGCGTTGATGTCGGTGTAGCCGGCGCCGTAGAGGTCGATCGCCGCTGTACTTGTCGAGCAGCAAACCCCGCCGGTCGAGGAAGTAGGCGACCGCCTTGAGCAGCACGAACGCCGCGACCAGCGCGGTCAGGTGGGCTCGGGCGGCGGTCGTCATCCGCTCGCCGGCGCCCTGCAGCCGCACCCCGCCGAAGAGGTAGTGCACGCCGAGCGCGCCGAGCAGCGAGAACACCACCGCGGTGAAGCCGACGCCGAGCAGGTAGCGCCAGAACGGGTACTCGAAGACGTAGAAGCCAGATGTCGACGCCGAACTGCGGGTCCTTCTGCGCCGAACGGCGGTGCTGTTGGAGAACAGCATCCACTCCTGCCAGTGCCCCTGCGCGGACAGGCCGGCGAAGAGGCCGATCAGGCCGGCGATCAGCCAGATCCAGCCGGTCATGTGCGGCAGCAGGAACAGCCGGTAGCGGTCCAGCGCGTGCTGCTCGGCGGAGTGCGGCCGCAGCAGCGGTCGCAGCCGGTAGGCCAGGTAGAGGTTGAACGCGATGACGGCCGCCACGGCGACGCCGATCACGGCGAACATGCACGAGCCGGGTGCGCAGCACGGCGCTGAAGACGCTCGGTGTAGTTGACCTCGTTGAACCACAGATAGTCGGTCCACGCCCCGATCACCCGATCGAAGAGCGTGAACAGCAGGAAGACGACGGCCAGCACGACGATGGTGACCCGACCGCGTCGGCTCACTCTGGATATGGGATTACGCATGACCACGGTCGACTCCGCCCATTTGCGTCTCGGAAACCCGTTCAGCGTAGTCATCGACTACACAGCGGGGGTGTCCGGCCGGCACGCAACGAGGTCGAGCGCGGTGAGCGCGTCGTCCAGCGTGCTGACCTTGATCAATGGCAGGCCGGGCTGCGGCGTTGTCGAGGGCCTCCGCACAGTTGGCGGCCGGGGTGAGGAAGACCTTGGCCTTGGCGGCCTTGGCCGCGACCAGCTTCTGCGGGATGCCGCCGATCGGCCCGACGTTGCCCTCGTCGTCGATGGTGCCGGTGCCGGCAATGATCATTCCGCCGGTCAGGTCCTCAGCCTTGAGCGTGTCGATGATGCCGAGTGTGAACATCAGACCGGCGCGACGGCCCGCCGATCTTGTCCAGGTCGATCTTCAACAGTGAACGGGTGCGGCTGCTTCGTCCTCGACGCTCGACGCCGAGGCGCGGGTTGCCGTCGTCGCGTCCTTCTTCGTGGTGATCGTGCCGCTGGCGGGCTTGCCGGCCGCGCGTGAAGTCGACCTGCCGCGCCGTGCCGGCCGGCTTGGCCCGCACCAGCTCGGTGAGCTTCGGCAGCGAGGTGACCTCGGTGCCGTCGACGGTGGTGATGACGTCGCCGCGGCCTAGCAGCTGGCCCCGGCGGCGAAGCCGGCGGCGACCTCGGTCGACCGCTGACCTGCACCGGATAGCCCAGCTTGCGCAGCGCGACGGTCTCGGCCGAGGTCTGCGACTCCTGGAAGTCCTTGGCGTTTTCCGCGTCGACCTGCTGCTCGGTACTGGTCCGGCGGGTAGATCAGCTCTCGCGGCACCACCGCGTAGTCCGTCGGCCAGCCAGCCGCTGCATCGCCTCGAGCAGGGTCAGCTCGCGGCTGCACCGTCGACCGTGATCATCCGCAGCTGCCCGGTTGACGTCGTCGTCTCGGCGCGCCGGTCACGCTGATGACCGGCTTGCCGTCGGTCGCGCCCAGCGTATCCACGGTCGGTCCGGGTCCCATCTCGACGTAGGGCACCGTGATCACGGTGGTCTGCCACGACGAGCAACAGCAGCAGGATCGCGCCGACCAGCACGGTGACGCCACGACGTCTCATGGCGGCGAGCCTAGCGCTCTCGGTCCTCGCACAATCCCGGGATGCGAGTACCGTTGGACTGATGCCAGCAGACATCCCGTTCGGCTTCGGACTGCCCGGCGGCGACGCGCCCGATCCCAACGATCCGCGCCAGATGCAGCAGTTCATCAGCCAGCTGCAGCAGCTGTTCGCCACGCCCGGCGGCGGCCCGGTCAACTGGGATCTGGCTCGCCAGCTCGCTCAGGCCCACCTGACCGGCAGCGATGCCCGGCGGCGGCCCGCGGTCAACTTCACCCCATGCCGATGGGCTTCGCGCTGCCCGGCATCGAGGCTACGCCGGCCGCTGACCCCGGCGAAGCCGACGCCCGAAGCCGTCGGCGACCCGTCGGTCACGTCGAGCGAGCGCGCCGCGGTCATGGAGGCGCTGCGCCTGGCCGACCTGTGGCTCGACCCGGAGTCGGCGCTGCCCGTCCGGCATCCGGTCCACCGCCGCCTGGAGCCGCAGCGAGTGGCTCAACACCACCCTCGACGTCTGGCGCAAGCTGTGCGACCCGGTCGCCGCGCGCATGGTCTCCGCGATGACCGAGCTGGTGCCGGAGGAGATGCGCGCCCAGATGGGCCCGATGACCTCGATGGTCGCGTCGCTCGGCGGCGCGCTGCTCGGCGGCCAGCTCGGCACCGCCCTCGGCTCGCTCGCCGCCGAGGTGCTCTCCGCCGGCGACATCGGCCTGCCGCTCGGCCCGACCGGCACCGCCGCGCTCATTCCCGGCCAACATCGCCGACTACGGCAAGGGCCTGGAGATCCCCGACGACCAGGTCCGCCTCTACGTCGCCCTGCGCGAGGCGGCCCACCAGCGGCTGTTCGGCCACGTGCCGTGGCTGCGCGGGCACGTCTTCGCCGCCGTCGAGGCCTACGCGGCCGGCATCCACGTCGACCGCGAGGCGATCGAGGAGGCGATGAGCCGCATCGACCCGACGATCGCTCGGGGCGACCCGCAGGAGCTCGATCCTCGAGGGCATCTTCACGCCCGAGGACACGCCGCAGCAGCGGGCCGCCCTCGCCCGGCTGGAGACGGTCGCTCGCGCTCGTCGAGGGCTGGGTCTGCCACGTCGTCGACCGCGCCGCCGGCGACCGGCTGCCCGACGTGGTCCGCCTCTCCGAGGCCTTCCGCCGCCGCCGCGCCGCGGGCGGACCGGCCGAGCAGACCTTCGCCGCGCTGGTCGGCCTCGAGCTGCGCCCGCGCCGCCTCCGCGAGGCGACCGCGCTGTGGGCGGCGCTCACCGAGCACCGCGGCGTCGCCGGCCGCGACGCGCTCTGGGGCCACCCCGACCTGCTGCCCGACGAGGAGGCCTTCGCCGCACCCGGAGGTGTTCGCCCGGACCCAGCTCGACCTCGAGCGACCTCGGCTTCATGGACGAGATCGCCGACACCAAGCCCGCCGAGGAGCCCAGCCGGACGACGAAAAGCCCGAATAGCCGCTTTTTGCAGATGGCTCGGGCCCGTCGAGGTCCGGACCGTCGCTCCCGCCAGACACCGCTCCGGCCCTGGGGGCCTCCGCTGCCAGGCCCGCGCGCCCAAGCCCCGGACGCCACAACTCCAGGGCAAGCAGTGCCCTCCGCGCGCTCGGGAAGCCACAACTCCGGCAAGGAGTGCCCTCAGCACGGTCGGGAGGCCACTATTCCGGGCAAGTAGTGGCCTCAGCACGGTCGGGAGGCCACTATTCCGGGCAAGTAGTGGCCTCCGCACGGCCGGGAGGCCACAACTCCGGGGAAGTAGTGGCCTGCTGGTGCGATCTTGGTGGCGAGTGACCGCCGCGGGTCCCCCGGGTCGGGCCTGGACGCGATCTTGGCTATCTGTGGCTGCCCAGCGACCGCCAGAGCCGCCATGAATGGCCCAGGTCCACCAGGCGGGATGACCGGCGGCCCGCCATCTCAACCGGCGGAACGCATGCTCAGCCAGTGGTACACCGGGACCACAGTGACCCCGCGCAGTGGCCACCGTCGATGCCGAGCCCAAGACGGTGGTCGATCTGCCGACACGACAGCGCCGGCGCGATCGTCGGGCAGATCGACCACCGTCTGGCCGCTGCGGGGCGGATCGGCCGCCGCCTTTGGCGCTCCGGGGCGGATCGGCCACCGTCGACATGCGGCAGGTACGCGCTCAAGATCAAAGGTGCCCGAAGTTAGCGATTCTCGGCTCGGAAATCACTGACAAGTCACCTTTGATCTTGTTGATGCAAGCTTGGCACGGCCGATCTTCGGCTCCCCGCGAGCGCTAGGAGAGCAGGGCGCGGGTGGCGTCCCAGCCGTCCAGGGCCGGGTCTAGGCGGTGCAGATCGAGCGGGCCGCGCAGGCGGTGCCACGCCGGCGTCGCCGTCACCATGCTCGGCTGGGGCGCCGCCGGCGGGCCTGGCGCACATCGCCGGTCTCCGCGTCGAGGTCGGGCAGCCAGTCCGGTACCGGCAGCCGGGACGCCACGCCGAGCAGGCCACCGTCGAGCGCCGGTGCCACGGCGACCTCACGGGTCGACACGGGCCGGATGAGCTTGCCGACCAGCATCGCCGGCAGGTCGGGGGCGTCCGCCACGATCGACGGCGGCACGCTCGTGACCGTCGTCGGCGGCGGCTTGCAGCGCGGTGCGGAGGGACGCGTGCGGCACCTCGTACACCTTCATGGACGGCCACGCGATGGAACCGGCCAGGGGAAGGTCGGCGTCGACGGCGGCGATCGCGGTCTCGACCTGCGGCAACGGGGCCAGCAGGTCGACGACGTCCTCGGCAAGCGCAGCACGCCACTCGGCCCGGTCGACGCCGGGCGGCGCCCAGCTGACCGGGGTCAGCAGGACGATCACGAGGATCGGGGTCATTCGGAGATCCCGAGACCGGCCGCCGCTGACACCCCCTCAAGATACCCCCGCGCCCGCTCCGACTTCGGATAGCGCGCGACCAGCGCCCAGAAGGTGCGCTGTGGCTGGGGATGACCAGGTGGGCCAGCTCGTGCAGCAGCACGTAGTCGATCACCCAGTCGGGCATCTCCTGGACGCGGTGGGAGATCCGGATGGTGCCGTCGGCCGGCGTGCACGATCCCCAGCGGCCGTTCTGGTTCTGCACCCAGCGCACGCTCGCCGGACGGGACGCGGCGGGATGATCGGGCAGATAGCGCATGGCCAGGCGTTGCTGCGCGGGCGGTGAGCTCATCGTCGGTGCGCCGGGCGCGCTGCTCGCGGACGGCTCGAGCCGCTCGAGCATCCGGTCGACCCATTCACGCTCTTCAGCGCGGGAGAACTGCGCCGGGATGAGCACGACGATCCGCTCGCCGTCACGGTATGCCGACACGGTGCGCCGCCGGCGCTGGCTGCGCCGCACCTCGATGACCGGCTTACGGGTGGGCATGCCGGCCCGCCGGTCTGGGTAGCGCTCACGGAAGAACGCTAGCCGGGGGCGGCCATCCCTTCGCAAGGGTCAATCTCGCGACACGCGTCCGTAGTCACCCGGGTTCGGTGCGGCTCGTCGGAAAGATTCCCCCACCGTCGGCCGATACCCACACCGTTACCCACACGTTTATCCCCAGGCTGTGCATAATCGTCTGAGCCTGGGTACTTGTAGTCATGGCCCAGACGTCGCCGAGCGTGCTCACAACGCGCGTTCGACGGCTCGATGCACGCGAAAGTGCCGCTTAGGGTGCTGATCTTCCGATTACGTTCGGCGTGTCCCGTCTTAGCGCACTTTCCGTGAGTGTCCGACAAGGCACACTCACCACGTCAGCCTAGCTGAAAACACGGGTGCGTACGCACCAGTGCCTAGATGAGGAGGGCTCCGTGGCCGAGACCTACAACGGCTACTGCGTCAAGTGCAAGGAGAAGCGTGACTTCGAGGGTGAGGTCGCGGTTTCGAAGACCGGCATGAAGATGGCCAAGGGCACCTGCCCGGTCTGTGGCACCACCGTCAACCGGATCCTCGGCAAGGCCTGAGCCGTCGCCGCGGATCCGCCGGCAGGCCGGTGGGGGCTCCAGCGCCCCTGCCGCACGCCGGCGCCTGCGTTTTTTCTCGTACCATCTGAGGTATATGCACCATTCGCTGTGGATAACACGGCGTGTCGCTGTGGATAGCCCCGGTCGGCGGTGGACTTCCTGTGGATAACCGTCGCTGCCGGGGGCCATGGCGATGACAGTGTCGGCACATGCGACCGACGCTCCTGCCCAATCTGCGCCGGCTCTGGCGCGACGCCCAGACCCTGCAGATCGGCTCCGATCCCGATCGCGCGGTCGTGCTCAAGCTGTCCCGCCCCGATGCCAGTCGCGCGCTCGACCTGCTCGACGGCTCGGCCAGCACCGCGGGGCTCCTCGCCGACGCGGCCGAGCTCGGCGTCGACGGCGACGACGTCCAGGAGATCGTCGAGCTGCTGCGGCGGCTCGGCCTGGTGCTGGGCGCGCACGAGCTGACCCCGACCGCACTGCCGGAGCGCGTCCGCCGCCGATTGCGGATCGAGGCGGCCGCCATCGCCCTGCGCCAGCGCTCCCGCAACCCGGCCCTGACCCCGGCCGACGTGCTGCGCCGCCGCGCCGCCGCATGCGTGCTGGTGGCCGGCGACGGCCCGCTCGTCGCGCCGGTCGCCGCCGCCCTCGCCGCGGCCGGGGTCGGGCACATCGACCCGGCCCTCGACGGCCTCGCCCAGCCCGGTGACGTGCTGGTCGGCGGGTTCGGCGCCGACGACGTCCGGCAGCCGCGGGCCGTCGCGACGGCTTCCGCGGTGACCAGGGCCGCTCCGGGGACGGACCTCACGCCGGCGCGGTCCAGGCGCGCGACGTTCGTCGTCCAGTTCGGCACCCGGCAGTCCTCCGCGCTCGGGGCGCGGGGCATCCGGCTCCACAGGCTGCCGTTGCTCGAGGTCGGCATCCGCCTCGGCACGGTCGTCGTCGGACCGCTGGTACGCCCGCACGCCTCGCCCTGCCGCAACTGCCTTGAGCTGCATAGACAAGACCGCGATCCAGCCTGGCCGGTGCTCAAGGCGCAGCTGGCCACGGCGCCCACCGGCGACGAGGAGCCGTGCGCGCACACCACCGCGCTGGCCGGCGCCGCGTACGCCGCCGAAGAGGTGCTGAGCTATCTCGATGGCGCCGCCTCCCGGACCGAGGCGGCGATCGTCGAGATCGCCCGGCCCGGCGAAATCCGGCGCCGGGTGTGGGCCGCACATCCGAGATGTGATTGCCGTCGCCGTCGTCGCGTCTGCGATGCCGGGTAAGAATGATGGTGATGACCGAGATCCCGCGGGGCGCCGTAGCTCGAACAGCCAAACTGGCCTCGCTGCCGCTCGGCCTTGCCGGTCGAGCCGCGCTCGGGCTCGGCAAGCGGGTCACCGGGATGGCCGCCGACGTGATCTCGGCCGACGTCCAGCGCCGCACGGCGGAGCACCTCTTCAGCGTGCTCGGCCAGCTCAAGGGCGGCGCGATGAAGATGGGTCAGGCGCTCTCGATCTTCGAGGCCGCCCTGCCGGACGAGCTCGCCGGGCCCTACCGGGCCGCGCTGACCAAGCTGCAGGAGGCCGCTCCGCCGCTGCCCGCGGCAAGCGTGCACCGGGTGCTCGCCGACCAGCTGGGCGAGGACTGGCGGTCGCTGTTCATTTCCTTCGACGACAAGCCGGCCGCGGCGGCGAGCATCGGCCAGGTGCACCGAGCGGTCTGGTCCGACGGGCGCGACGTCGCGGTCAAGGTCCAGTACCCGGGGGCCGGCGAGGCGCTGCGCTCCGACCTCAACCAGCTCGGCCGGCTGGCCGGGCTGTTCAAGGCGGTGCAGCCCGGGCTCGACGTCAAGCCGCTGGTCGCGGAGCTGCGCGATCGGGTCACCGAGGAGCTCGACTACGAGCTCGAGGCGGCGTCACAGCGAGGCGTTCGCGAAGGCCTACTCGGGTGATCCGCAGATCTTCGTGCCCGCCGTGGTAGCCCGGTCGGCCCGGGTCCTGGTCACCGAGTGGATCGACGGCACCCCGCTGGCGACGATCATCGCCGATGGCAGCCAGGAAGACCGCGACGCCGCCGGGACGCTCATGGCGACCCTGCACTTCTCGGCGCCGGCCCGGGCCGGGCTGCTGCACGCCGACCCGCACCCGGGAAACTTCCGGCTGCTGGCCGACGGGCGGCTCGGGGTCCTCGACTTCGGCGCGGTCGCCCGGCTCCCCGGCGGCCTCCCGGAGCCGATCGGCCGGCTGACCCGGCTCGCGCTGGATGGCGAGGCCGCGGCGGTCCTCGACGGGCTCCGCGCCGAGGGATTCATCCGAAAGCGGTGCCGAGGTCGACGCGGTGACGGTGCTCGGTTACCTCCGGCCGATGCTCGAACCGATCGCAGCGCCGGAGTTCAAGTTCAGCCGTGCGTGGCTGCGCGCCGAGGCCGGGCGGATCGCCAACCCGAAGGGCCCGGCCTATCCAGCTGGGTCGCCAGCTCAATCTGCCGCCGTCCTACCTGCTGCTGCACCGGGTCACGCTCGGCTCGATCGGCGTGCTGTGCCAGCTCGAGGCCAAGGCGCCATACCGGAAGATCATCGAGGAGTGGCTGCCGAGCTTCGCCCAACCAAAGCCGCCCGAAGCCGAGCCCGCCGAGCCCGCCGGGCCCGCCGAGGCCGAGCCGACCGAAACCGAGCAAGCCGAAACCGAGCAAGCCGAAACCGGGCAAGCCGAAACCGCGCAAGCCGAGCCGAAGCCGGCCCGCAAGAGCGCCCGGACGAGGAAGCCCAAAGCCTGAGGCCACTACCTCGAACGAGGTAGTGGCCTCAGGGCGCAAACACGATCAGCGGCTTAGCTGGCGCTCCTGTTCGCGGAGGGCGCGCATGGCGATTTGCCGGGCGGATCGAGAAGCCTCAGAGTGTCGAGCAGCCTGAGGCCGACGCGTTCGGACTCGTGAAAGTGCTTCGTGGAGAAGTTGCGGACTCATGACGATGCTCCTTGGACGGTTGGTCGGACGAATAAGCCGGGTCGGCTGCGACTCGCGCAGTCCTCGGCTGGCTGGCAGTGGGTGGGTAGACATGTCAGGCCGCCACTCGCGCGGCAACCGCCGCGGTCCGGGCCGCCACCTCGACGCGGAGCACCGCGTCGCGTGCGACGTCCTCCTTGCGGGGACGGCCGCGAGGCCGCTTGCGCGGAACCACGGCGCCGCGCTCGAAGATCTCGCCGCCCCAGACACCCCAGGGCTCCCCGCGCTCGATCGCGCCGGCGAGGCACTCGGCGCGCAGCGGGCACTCCGCGCAGAGCGACTTCGCGAGCTCGAGGTCGGCTGGCGAGTCGGAGAACCACAGGTCCGGGTCGTACGTGCGGCACGGCAGGTCCGACTTCATGTCGCGTGCGGTCGCACGCAGACGCTCGTCCACACCCTTCTCGACGCGAACGTCGAGCGATGCCATCGCCAGGCTCATCCCGGTCACCCCTTTTCTGATCTCGATCTTGTGGACTGATCAACTTGTGCAAAAAACTGAGGCCGCGGATCCCGGGTGTGGGATTCCGCGGCCTCGAGGTGAGCCGGTTGGACGGTCTTCTAGACCGGCCGTCCTCGAGGTGGAACTCCACTGGCGCCGAAGATCGGCTTCCGCGCCGTCCGGTTGTCCTTGGCAGCATCGGCAACGGACCCATTGGTCCCCTGGTCCTGGGTCCACGGCCGCTGCATCAGCAGCTGGGAAACCTGGACACCGGTGCCGCTCGGGACGCCAAGCCAGCCCACGTGAGAAACGTGGGCAGCGACGGCGGCAACGCGCGAGACCGAGAGGCCAGATTCCTGAACGCAGGCAGCAGGAACCGCCCACGGACGCTCGTTGATCGCATAGAGCTTCACGGGGTTCACCTGCCTCCTGTGCTCGTAGTTGTGCAAGCCGTTTTTTTCGGCTTGCGGTTTGCAGGTTAAGCCGGTGCCTCAGACGAGGGCAACCGATTTATCGGAGATCTGCGACATCTTTTTTTAACGATCTCCAGAAACGAGATCATCTACGCTCGCGCCACCCACCAGAGCGACCACCGCGTCCCCGTAGAGCTCAAGTTTGCGCGGCCCGATCCCGGCGATCGCGACCAGTTGCTCGCGGCGAACCGGCAGCCGCTCGGCGATCGCCGCGAGCGTGGCGTCGGTGAAGACGACGTACGCCGGCACCTTCTGCGCGGCGGCGACCCGCGTCCGCCACTCCCGCAGCCGCTCGAACAGCTCCTCGTCGCGGTCGGACGGGCAGGTCGCGCAGCGGCCGAGCTTGCGGTCGGCGCCGTTGATCAGACCGGTGCCGCAGACCCGGCAGGACACCACGGTCGCCCGCTTGCGCCCGCCGGCACCCCGCCCGCCCGGCTCCCGGCCGCTCCTACCGGCCCCGCCACGCGCGACGCTCGGGTCCAGCATCGGCAGGAACCGGCACGCCGGGCGCGCCCGCCCGCCGGGCGACCGCGCGGCGGCGTAGGACAGCCACAGCGTGTGCCGCGCCCGGGTGACCCCGACGTAGAGCAGCCGGCGCTCCTCCTCCAGCGCTTCGGCGGTGCGCGCGTGCTGGGTCGGCAGCGTGCCGTCGGCCAGCCCGACCAGGAAGACCGCGTCCCACTCGAGGCCCTTGGCGGAGTGCAGCGACGCCAGGGTCACCCCGTCGACGGTCGGCACGTGCTGGGCGGCCGCCCGCCGCTGCAACTCCTCGCCGAACGCCTCCAGCGACAGCGCCGGGCATCTCGTCGACCAGCGCGACGAGCGCGGCCAGCGCCTCCCACCGCTCCCGGGCGGCACCGCCGGCCGGCGCGGCGGCGGATCGCCACCCGACCGCCCTCGAGCGCGGTCAGGACCGCCTCGCGCAGCGGCGTGTCCGGCGGCACCGTGCGGGTCGCGGCCCGCAGCGCCACCATCGCCTGGCGCACCTCGGCCCGCTCGAAGAACCGCTCGGCGCCGTCGCACCACATAGGGCACCCCGGCCTCGGCGAGCGCCTCCTCGTAGACCTCGGACTGGGCGTTGACCCGGAACAGCACGGCGATCTCCCGGGCGCGGCGCGCCGCCGGCGATCAGCTCGGCGCAGCGCGCGGCCACCGCGGCGGCCTCGACCGGCTCGTCGGCGAACGACCGGATCTCCGGCTCCGGCCCGGACGGGCGCTGCCCGACCAGCTCGAGCCGCAGCTGGGCCAGCTCGCCGCGGGCCTGGCGCGATGACCGCGTTGGCCAGGCCGACCACCTGCGGAGTGGAGCGGTAGTCGCGGACCAGCCGGACGACCGTCGCGCCGCGGCGCTGGCGCGCGAAGTCGAGCAGGTAGGACGAGGTCGCGCCGGTGAACGAGTAGATCGTCTGGCTGGCGTCGCCGACCACGGTCAGGTCGTCCCGGTCGCCGAGCCAGGCGTCGAGCAGCCGCTGCTGGAGCGGGTTGACGTCCTGGTACTCGTCGACCACGAAGTGCCGGTACTGCGAGCGCACCTGCTCGGCGACGTCCGCGTGCTCCTCGATCCCCCAGACCGCGGCGCGCAGCAGGTCCTCGAAGTCGATCACCCCGGTGGCCCGCTTGACCTTCTCGTACGCCGCGAACGACCTCGGCGACCTTGGCCGGCTCGAACGGCGGCTCGCGCCGCGCCTTGGCCGCCGCGACCGCGTACTCGGCCGGCTCGACGAGCGACGACTTGGCCCACTCGATCTCGCTGGCCAGGTCGCGCGCGACGGTGCGGTCGGCGCGCAGGCCGACGCGGGCCGCGGCCAGCCCGACCAGGCGCGCCTTGCTGTCGACCAGCTCCGGCATCTCCCGGCCCGGCGAAGCAGCCGGGGCGCGAAGTAGCGCAGCTGGCGCAGGGCGGCGGCGTGGAACGTGCGGGCCTGCACGCCGTGCGGCGCCGAGCCGGCCGAGCCGGGCGCGCATCTCGGCGGCGGCCCGCGCGGTGAAGGTGACCGCGAGCACATGCTGGGCCCGGACCTCGCCGCGCTGGACCCGGTGCGCGATCCGGTGCGTGATCGCCCGGGTCTTGCCGGTGCCGGCCCCGGCCAGGATGCACACCGGCCCGGCCGGCGCGGTCACGGCCGCTCGCTGCTCCGGGTCGAGGCCGCCCAGCCGAGGATTCCGTCACAGCAGGAATCATGACAGCCCCCTCTGACGTTTTATTGCGTTGACAACCGTCATCGATGTACTTCGTCGGAGGGACTCTCGCATGATCACCATGTACTCGACGTCCTGGTGTGGCTACTGCCATCGGCTGAAGTCGCAGCTCGACCGCGAGGGCATCGAGTACCGAGGTCGTCGACATCGAGCAGGACCCGGCCGCGGCCGAGTTCGTCGAGAGCGTCAACGGCGGCAACCAGACCGTCCCGACGGTGCGCTTCGACGACGGTTCGGCGCTGACCAACCCGTCGATCATCCAGGTGAAGAAGCACCTCGACAGCCAGCAGAACGCCGCGTAGCCAGCGCTTCACGCGGCGCTCAACAGTCGCTACGGTGCGCCCATGCGCAGTGTTCGCGATTTCGCGGTGGGCGGGGTCCGGCCCTACCACTCGCCGGACCGGCCGAGAGTGGCCGATCCCGCCCGGCGGCGCCGGATCGCGAACTACCTGTCCGGTGGCACCGCGGTCGGCCGTGATCTGCGTACCGACGGCGTGTGGGTGTGGCCCATCGTGTTCATCGACGACATCCGGCTCCGGGGCCTCGCTCCGGAGCCGGATCTTCTGCGCGACATGCAGCGCCACGACTTCCGGGCCGAGACCCCGCCGCACGACGCGCACCTCGAACGCGAGGCCCGGGCCGCCGCCCGCGCCGGTCCGCCCACGTTGACCGGGCCGGTCGCTTCCTATTTCGTACGGGTGGAGGACGGTTACCCGCCCGACGCTCCCCTCTCTCTCCTACGCCGGCTCCGCTGGCCCGGTGCATTAAAGGGTGCGGTAAGGAGTGCAGTGCAAGTGGACGAGGCCCTCTGGCGCGATCTCACCTGGCACCCGACCCACACCTTCGTGACGCACTCCGGCGACTACGACCTCCGCGAGGTCACCGAGGCGCACGCCGCGGGCGTTTTGGACCGCTGGTGCGAGAAGTGGCACCGGGACTACAAGCCGGCCTAGGTGTTAGCGGGCGACCCGCCCGGCCAGCCACTCGGTGAGCAGGAAGTACGCGATCGAGGTCGCGAACGGAAGGCCGAAATCCCGCGACGAGCCGTCCAGCACGGCGCCGATCTCGGTACGGGTGAACCAGCGCGCTTCGAGGATCTCGCTGGCGTCGACCCGGATCGCCGCACCGGGAGCGGCCAGGGCGTGGAAGCCGAGCATCAGCGAGCCGGGAAACGGCCAGGGCTGGCTCGCCACGTACCGGACGTCGGAGATCGCCACCCGGACCTCCTCGCCGACCTCCCGCACGACGGCGGCCTCGGCCGACTCGCCCGGCTCCACGAAGCCGGCCAGGGTCGAGTAGCGCTTGAGCCCGCCGGCCGTCGGCCAGGCGGCGTTGCGGCCGAGCAGGCAACTACCGTCGGGTCCGTCGATGCCGTCGTGGACCAGCATGATCACGGCCGGATCGGTGCGCGGCCACAGGGTCTCTTCGCCGTCGGCGGTGACGCGGGTCCAGCCGCCCTCACCGGCCGTCGTGATCTTGCCGCTGAGAGGCGAGTACGGGTGCCGCGCATGCCAGTTCGCCAGCGCGACGGCGGTGATGAACAGCCCGGCGTCCAGGTCGTCGAGCAGGTCACCGACCTGCCGGATGTTGACCCGCCGGGCACCCTCGGGCGCGGTGACGTTGGCGGCCACCGCGAAGTAGACGGTGCCGTCCGGATCCTCGCCGAGGAAGAACCGCTCCCCCTCGGGAGCGGCGCTCGCCTCGATGAAGATGAGGTGCGGCGGGTCGTCGCCCTCGACCACGATGTGCCCGTCGTCGACCACGAAGACGCGGGCCTTACGCCAGGCCTGCTCCAGCCACTCGGGGTCGAGCCGGTGGTGCGCGGCGCGATCGAGCACGGCGCGCGCCAACGGCGGGACCCGCGAGGTCATTCAGCCTCGACCGTGATCAACGAGGTCAGGGCGGCCAGCGAGTGCTCGACCCGCTCGGCGTCGCCGAGGACGACCATGGCGGCCTTGGCCGGGGCCAGGTATCGGTCGCGGCCGCGGCCACCTGCTCCTTCGTGGTCTTGGCCAGCCGGGCCGCGTGCTCGGCGAGGTAGTCCAGGCGCAGCCCGAACCCCGCATACGTGGAGAGCAGCCCGGCCAGCCCGGCCTGCGTCGACATGCCCAGTTGCAGCGTGCCCAGCGCGTACTGCCGGGCCTGCTCCAGCTCGTCGTCCTTGGGCGGCGAGGCTGGCCAGCCGGCCCAGCTCGTACAGGGTCTCCAGCAGCGCGGGCGCGGTCACCTCGGTGGCCACCTCGGCCGCCAGCACCAGCGACGAGCCGGCCACCGAGTGCTCGACGAGCGAGTGCGGTCCGTACGTGTAGCCCTTGTCCTCGCGGATGTTCTCCACCCAGCGGGACGAGAAGTAGCCGCCGAAGACCAGGTTGGCCAGCTGCAGCGCGGCGTGGTCCGGGTGCTGGCGGTCGACCGCCGGCAGGGCCATGCGCAGCGACGACTGCACCGCACCCGGCCGGTCGACCAGCGTCAGCGGGCCGGGCTTGAGCTCCGGCGTCGGCGGCAGCGCGCCGTCGACGCCGTCGCCGTCCCACTTGGCGAGGGCCCGCTCGGCGGCGGCGATCGCCTTCTCCGGCGACGATGTCGCCGACGAGTACCAGCGTCGCGCCGGCCGGGTGGACCCGCCCGTCGTGCAGGGTGCGCAGGGCGCCCGCGCCCGACGGCCTCGACCTGCTCCGGGGTCGGCGTCTGCACCGCGTACGGGTGCTTGCCGTACATCCGCTTGAGCAGCGCCACCCGGGCCAGGTGCGACGGCTGGCTCTGCGCGACCCGGATCCGGTCGACCAGCCGGGCGCGCTCGGTGCCGACCTCCTCGTTCGGGTACGCGGCGTCGGTCAGCACGTCGGCGAGGATGTCCAGCAGCCGGTCCAGCCCGACGACCAGCGCGTTGCCGGAGATCAGCAGCCGGTCCGGGTCGGCGCCGGCGGACAGGCCGCCGCCGACCTTCTGCAGCTCGGCGGCGATGTCCACGGTGGACATGGTGCTGGTGCCGGACAGGATGGTCTGGGTCAGCATCGCCGCGCGGGCCAGGTGGGCCTTGGCGAACGGGATCCGCAGGCGCACCTCGACCAGCGGCACCGACGGACGACGGACGGCGATCACGGTCAGGCCGTTGTCGAGGGTGCGCTCGACCGTCTTCGGCAGCTTGAGGGCCCGATTGGGCCCCAGAGCCGGAACCGCACGAAGCGAAGTGGTCATTTGGCTCCTCCCGGGATGACCTCGATCGAAGCGCGGCGCGACGGCACGCAGTGTCGCCGCGGCGGCCACGATTTGCTCGTCGGTCACCTCGCTGATCAGCCGGTGCAGGTGGTTGATCAGGTCCGGCTCCCCGCGCTGCTGCTCCAGCACGCGCCATCTGCAGCGCCCGGCCGAGCACCGCGTCGGTGTCGCGCAGCAGGTGCGTCGCCATCCGGGCCTGGGTGCGCGCCAGTTCGCCCTCGGCAAGACCGTCGGACGCGATGCGCTCCGCCTCTTCGTCGATGGTGCGCAGCACCTTCTCGACGTCGCCGCCCGGCGGCAGGTGCGCCTGGAGGATCAGGGCCGTGGGGTCGCGCACCGCGAACGGCTCGCCCATGAAGCCGATGTAGCCGCCGACGCTGGTGACCGTACGGTCGCGAAGCACCAGACGCTCGACCAGCCGGGAGGCGTCGCCGTCGGTGAGGACCTCGGCCAGTACCACGTACGGCAGGTAGCCATCGAGATCGTTGATCGGATCGGGAACCCGCCAGGCCGAGGCCACGGCCGGAAGCGGCGCGAGCCGGTCTTCGAAGGCCTCCCGGCGCTCGGAGGTCAGGTCGGCCTCGGTGAAGTCGGGTCGCGGCGGGGCCGGCCGGCTCGGCACGTCGCCGAAGTGCCGCTCGATCAGCAGGGTGGCGGTGGCGACGTCGAAGTCACCGGCCACCGCGAGCACCGCGCTGCCCGAGGCGTAGTACCGCTCGAAGAAGTCGGCCGCGTCGGCGACGGTCGCGGAGTCCAGATCGCCGAACGAGCCGTAGCCGTCGTGCGCGTTGGGGAACGTGTCGAACATCACCGGCGGCAGGCGCAGCCACGGGAACCCGCCGTACGGGCGGTTGAGCACGTTGACCCGGATTTCCTCCTTGACCACGTCGACCTGATTGATCAGGTTCTCCTCGGTCAGCCGCGGCTTGCGCATCCGGTCGGCCTCGAGGAACAGCGCGCGTTCCAGAGCGTTCGCCGGAAGCGTCTCGAAGTAGTCCGTGTAGTCGAAGTGAGTCGATCCGTTGAAGGTCCCGCCCGACCCCTGCACATAGCGGAAGTGCGCGAGCTTCTCCAGGCTCTCCGAACCCTGGAACATCAGGTGCTCGAAAAGGTGGGCAAAGCCGGTGCGCCCTTCCGGCTCGGAGCGGATGCCGACGTCGTAGATGACGGCGACGCCCACCACCGGTGCGCTGCGGTCGGGAGTCAGCACCACCCGGAGGCCGTTGGCCAGGGTGAAGCGCTCGATCGAATACTTCGAAGCTGGAATCCGCACGGGTGCGCTGCGACGAGACACGTTAGCGACATTAACCCGTCAACCGTCAAACCTCTGGATCTAGGGTGGCTTTCCCAGATTCGTGAGGGCGATATATGGGGTCCGGCGCTTAGGGTCTGTCGCCCTACGTCGGGCGGACCGACTGCAGGACGTCGTCGGTGACGTAGTCGAACTGCTTGTGCGTCTCCGGGATCGACACGTAGAGGATCGCCGCTTCCGGACGCCCGACGTCGATCAGGGCGATCGACACCAGCTCGCTCTTGGCCTTGAGGCCGGCCATCGAGAAGTGCAACCGGAACTTGAGGATCCAGGCCGGCCGCCCGCCGAGCGTGGCCGCCGTATCCTTGATCATCTCCTGCGAGTTGTTGGGCGGGTAGAAGCTCAGCCGCACATCGGCCGCGACCTGGTGGCCGATGCAGTTGAGATCGAGCTGGAGCCCGTCGTTGACCGCGGCCGGCACGTGCCCGGACAGGATCGTCGCCTGGTAGTCGCTGAAGCCGTCGTAGGCGCGCTCGGTGATGAAGTGCTGGCCGGTGCGGTAGGTGACCTTCAACTCGCCCTTGTCGACCCAGGCCGCGTCCCACGCCGACCATGGATCCCCGTAGGACTTGTAGGAGATACCGGCCTCTTCGTCGACGGTGCGCGGACCGGCCTCGGCCGGTGGCGCCGGCTGGTTGGGCGCATCCGGCGCGACACTCGGCGGTGGGCAACGTTTGGCCAGCTCAGGCCGGGTATCGGAGGGCGCGTCGGCCTTGTGGTTGAAGATCCCGCCACCCGGCGAGTTCCCGGTGGTGACCAGCACCAGCAGCACGATCAGCCCGATCGCGACGACGGCGATGGCCCCGCCACCCAGCCAGCGCATGATCCGCCGGTTGCGCCTGACCGGATCGTCGTCATCGTCGGTCCCGTTGAAGATCACATCGGGCGGGGGCGGAGGCGGCACGATGGACGCCCGGGTCACGTTGCCGGCCCGATAACCGCTGGCCACACTGGGTGTTCGCGACACGCCGGCACGGTCCCGCTCGAGCGTGATCGGGCTCAGCGTGTGTGGCACCGGCTCGAACACCGTCTCGGTGTCGGGCTCAGCCCACGGTGAACGTTGGTCCGTCATCTCCCCGCCAGTGTCGCAGCCTCGCGCTGCCGATGCCCACTATGGCCGGGTCACGGCTGCCTGGGAGTCTCATCCGGCTCGATGACTGCAACCACCCTCGGCAGGTGATTTCCGGTCACCGCCGGGCCCAGCAGGATGGCCGCCGCGATCAGCACTCCGGCCACCCCCGCGATCAGGACCAGCGTAAGCTCCCGCACCTCAGCTTCGACCGACCGGCACGGTCCGCGGTTCCCTTTTTCTGCCGATGGCTCGGGCCGTCGAGCGCGCGACCGTCGCTCCCGCCAGGAATCCCGGCGTCCGCGTCCCCAAGCCCCGTCCGCCACAACTCCGGGGAAGTAGTGCCCTCCAGCCCCCCGGGAAGCCACAACTCCGGGGAAACAGTGGCCTCCAGGGGGCCGGGAAGCCACAACTCCGGGGAAACAGTGGCCTCGGAGCCCGGCGGGCTACTGCGTCAGGGGTAGCTCGGTGATCAAGGAGATCAGCGCCTGCTCGTCCAGCAGGTCGGCCGGGCGGACCGTCTCGCCGTCGCGGACATAGAAGAAGGCCGCGCTGACCTGCTCGACCGGTACGCCGGCCAGAGATGCCCAGGCCAGCCGGTACGCGGCCAGCTGCACCGCGGCCGACGCCGCGTCGGGGCCGCCCGGGCGGCCACCCGTCTTCCAGTCGACCACCTCGAACCGGGATCCGGACCTGAACACGGCGTCCATCCGGCCCCGGATCACCACGCCGGCGATGACCGTGGCGAACGGGACCTCGACGTCGTGCGGTACCCGGTCGGCCCATTCGCTTGCCTCGAAGCGTGCCTGCAGGTCGGCGAGGGCGTCGTCGGGCGCGGCGGTCTCGTCGGCGGCGCCGGGCAGGTCGTCGAGGTCGAGCAGCCGGCTGGCGTTGAACCGCTGCTCGAGCCAGTGGTGGAAGGCGGTGCCGCGGCGCGCGTACGGGTCGGGCCTCGACGGCAGGGGACGGCGCAGCGTGCGGGCCAGCCGCTGCGGGTCGCGGCGCAGCGCGACCAGCTGGGACACGGACAGGTGCCCGGGCAGCGCCACGTCCACGGGGGCGCCGGGCTCCGGGGTCAGCCGCTCACGCTCGGCCAGGAGCAGGCTCGCCTCGTACTCCCAGCGCCGCGCGACGGGATCATCGGACGACGAAGCGCCGGCTGACTCCCGTACCAGGGAAGCGACATGCTCCAGAAGGGGCCGGCGCGGACCGAGGGGGTCGGCCGGCCAGCTGGCGCGCGGGACGCTGACCGCGGTCGGGTTCTCGGCGTCCCGGGGTGGCGGGGCGGTCCACTCGTCGACGACGCCCGCACCGGCCAGGCAGCGTTCGCGGATCTCCTCGAGGAACAGCGACGGGCCGCGCGGGCGCTTGGTGCCCTCGCCCCACCAGAAACCGCTGGCCAGCAGGAGGCGGCGGGGGCGGGTGACGGCGACGTACGCGAGGCGGCGCTCCTCCCGGACGTCGTGCTCGCGCCAGGCACCGTTGAACGTCTCCATCGCCGCGACCACGCCCCTGAAGTCGGTGACCGTCGACAGGTCGAGGACCGGCAGGCCCTCGATGGTCGCCGCGCAGCGGGAACGGCAGCACGCCGACGCCGCGCAGCCAGGTGGTCGGAC
Organism: uncultured Actinomycetota bacterium; assembly: GCA_963816625.1. GTDB lineage: Bacteria > Actinomycetota > Actinomycetes > Mycobacteriales > Micromonosporaceae > Dactylosporangium. The sequence continues at coordinate 482,907 of CAWFLC010000003.1, forward strand.
GCGGTACTCGTGCCCGGGAACACGTCGGCGGTCAGCCCGGCGACCGCGACGACGTCCCATTCGAGGCCCTTGGCGGCGTGCGCGGTGAGGATCTGCACGGCGCCCTCGACGACCTCGACCTCGCCGGGCGCCAGGCCGCGCTCCTCGTTCTCGGCGGCGTCGAGGAAGGCGAGGAACGCGCCGAGCGTCGGCGCCGTCGGACTCGCTGGAGAAGCGGGCGGCGATGTTGCTGAACGCGTCGAGGTGCCCGCGGGCCAGGCCGGCGTCGCCGGGGCGGGCGGCCACCTCGACGTCGAGCCCGGTGACCCGCTCGATGTCGGCGATCAGGTCGGGCAGCGGCTGGTCGAGCCGCCGCCGCAGCCCGCGAAGCTCGTCGCGCAGCCAGCGAAACGCTGATAGCCCAGCTCGGAGTACTGCGCGGGGTCGCCGAGGTCGTCCAGGGCCTCGACCAGGACCGCCTCGTCGAGCCGGTCGGCCAGCGCCGGCTCGTCGGTGATCGGCGCTTCCCGGCGGACGGCGGCGAGCACCCGCGCCCGCCGGTACAGCACGACGAGGTCCCGCGGCCCGATCCGCCAGCGCGGGCCGGTGAGCAGCCGCAGCAGCGCCGCGCCTTCGGTCGGGTCGGCGAGCACGCGCAGCGTACTGACCACGTCGCGCACCTCGGGCGTGTCGAGCAGGCCGCCCAGGCCGACGACCTCGACCGGCAGCCCGCGCGAGCGCAGCGCGTTCTCCAGGGCCGGGATCTGCGCGCGGGTGCGCACCAGTACGGCCGTGGTCGGACGGTCCTCGACCGGGATCTCGAACGCGGGCGTGTCCGGGTCGACCTTGGCGGCCAGCCGCCAGGAGGCGAGCACGCGGTCGGCCATCCAGGCGGCCTCGTCGGCGTACGTCGACAGCAGCGCGCAGTGCACGATCGCCGTCGAGGCCGGTTCCGCGAGCGTGTCGGCCGGCGCGAGTTCGGCGACGTTCGCGCGCAACGGCCTCGACAGCGCGTTGGCCACGTCGAGGATCTCCGGCCGGTTGCGCCAGCTCGTGGTGAGCGACAGCACCGACGCCGGCGGGAACTCGTCCGGGAAGCGCTCGAGGGTGCCGGCCGAGGCGCCGCGCCAGCCGTAGATCGACTGGCACGGGTCGCCCACCGCGGTGACCGGATGGCCGCGGCCGAACAGCGACCGCAGCAGCACGACCTGCGCGTGACTGGTGTCCTGGTACTCGTCGAGCAGCACCACCCGATAGCGGTCCCGCTCGATCGCGCCGACCTCGGGATGATCGCGCGCGACCAGCGCCGCCCGGGCCATCTGGTCGCCGAAGTCCATGGCCTCGAGCTAGAGCTTTCTTTCCGCGTACTGGCGGACCAGCGGCAGCAGCTGCAGCCGCGCCTGTTGCCGGTTCAGGACATCACGGACCGGCTTGGGCATCTTGCCGGTCTTCCCGCTCACCGAGGCGAAGAAGCGTCCGGTCCAGGCGGCGACCTCGTCGGGTGAGCGCAGGTGCTCGGCGAGGTCACCGGCGAGGTGCAGGACGGCGTCGATGACGGTACTCGGCGCCTGGGACACCGAGGTCATGTCCCCGTCGTACGCGCGGACGACCGCGTCGGCGAGCTGCCAGCAGGCGGCCTCGGTGAGCAGCCGCGTCGACGGCTCGAAGCCGGCCCGCAGCCCGTGCTCGCGGACGACCCGGGCCGCGTACGAGTGGTAGGTGGCGACCGTCGGCTCGCCCGGCGATCAGGTCGTCGCGGCCGAGCCGCCGTACCAGCTGGCCGAGCCGCGCCCGGATCCGGTGCGCCAGCTCGCCGGCCGCCTTGCGGGTGAAGGTGAGTCCGAGGATCTGCTCGGGCCGCGCGTACGAGTTGGCGACCAGCCACACCACCCGGGCGGCCATCGTCTCGGTCTTGCCCGAGCCGGCCCCGGCGACGACCAGCAGCGGCTCGACCGGCGCGGCGATGACCTCGGTCTGCTGCGCGGTGGGGGCCGGCAGGTGCAGCAGCTTGGCCAGCTCGACCGGGGTGTACCGGGGACCGGTGTCGGCGCTGCGCGCCGGCCCGGCGTGAAGATCAGCTGTCATCGGTCACCTGACGGCCCTTGCCGGACACCGGGCAGCGACGTCCGGACCGGGCAGACCCGGCACTTGTTGTTCACGACCGCGTCGAACGTCGAGGCCGCCATCGTCTTCGCCGTCCGCTTCACCAGGGCCTGCGCCCACGTCGGGTCCTCGGCGTCGCCGAGCGGCGGCTGGATCTGCTCGCGGGCCGCCCTCGTCTCGCCGCCCAGCTGGACGAGGGCCGCGCCGCCCGGCGACGGTCGACTCGTCGAACGCGCCCAGCTTCGATCGCCGCCTGGTACACGGCGAGCTGCGGATGCTCGGCGAGGTCGGCGTTGGCCGGGATCGACTTGCCGGTCTTGAGGTCGATGACCACGAGCCGGCCCTGGTCGTCGATCTCGAGCCGGTCGACGCGGCCCTTGATCTCGACCGGTGCCTGCGGGTCGGCCAGCTCGACGAGGAACTCCTGCTCGATGCCGACCAGCCGGCGCGGGTTGGCGGCCAGCCAGCCGATCAGCTTGTCCAGCATGACGTCGGCGCGGTCCCGTTCCCGGCCGGCCAGCCAGCGCGCGGACAGCTCGATCGCGTCGAACCGGTCGGCGACGTAGGCCACCAGCTGGGCCCGGTCGACGGTGGCGTCCTCGGCCAGCATGGCGGCGGCGTGCACGAGGTTGCCGATGCTCTGCTCCGGCGAGGGCATGACCGACGCCGCCGTGCCGTTCGAGCAGCCAGCGCAGCGCAGCACCGTTCGACACTGTCCACGGTGGACGGTGTGACGCGGACCGGCTCGCCCGGGTCGACCAGCGGTCGTTCGTCGGACAGCGGCCGCAGCCCCCACCACGAGTCGGGGTCGGCACCCGGCACTCCGGCGGCGGCCAACCGAGCGAGCACCCGAGCGGCCTCGACCTGCCGCGGCTCGGGAACGTCGGGGTCGACGAGCGCCACCCGCAGCTCGGCCACCAACGAGGGCAAAGTCAGGGCTCGGGGAGCGGCGAAGCCGTCCCTGGCGGCGAAGCCGTTCGGCCGCAGGCCGGCAGTTGGGCCGGAGGCCCCGGGAAAGCGCTCGACAGCTTCCTCGGGAAGCGCCAGCTCCTCCAGGAACCGGCTCGGCTGGTCCTCCCCGTCGCCGGAGGCGACCGCGGTCGCGATCACCGACTCCCGGGCCCGCGACGCGGCGACGTAGAACAGCCGCCGCTCCTCGTCGAGCATGGCGGAGAGCCGTCCGACGGTCTCCATCTCGCGCCCGGCGATCACCTCCACGAGCAGTTCGGAGCCGAGCACGCTGCCGCGCAGGCGCAGGTCCGGCCAGACCCCCTCCTGTACGCCGGAGATCGCGACCACGTCCCACTCGAGGCCCTTCGCGGCGTGCGCGGTCAGGATCCGTACCGCCTCGCCCCGGTCGGCGGTCGGCGCCAGCGAGTCGGCCGGCAGGTCCTGCCCCTCGACGTGGTCGAGGAACACCTCGACGCCCGCACCGGGCAGCCGGTCGGTGAACCGGGCGGCCGCGTCGAAGAGCGTGACGACGGCGTCGAGGTCACGGTCGGCGGCCGCGCCCCGATGTCCGCCGCGCGCGCTGACCGCGGCCCACCGGTCGGCCAGCCCGCTGGCCTGCCAGACCGCCCATAGCACCTCTTCGGCGGTGGCGCCGCTGCGCGCGATCGCCTCCCGGCCGACCGCCAGCAGCCGCCCGACGGCGCGCGCCGGCGCCGCCCAACGCCGGTCGATGGCCGAGATGAACGCCGGATCGCGCAGGTTCTCCACGATCAGTACGCCGGAGGGCCGCCGATCGCCGTCGGCCAGCGCGATCGCCCGCAGGCCCTGCCGCAGCCGCCGTTCGGCGAGCGGATCGGCGCCGCCGAGCGGCGAGTGCAGCAGCGCGATCGCCGCATCCTCATCGAGTCGGCTGTCATCCAGCGCGCAGCGCAGCAGCAGCAGCAGCGGCGCGATCGCCGGCTGCAGATGCAGCGGCAGGTCCTCGGACTCGGTCACGGTCGGCACGCCGGCCTGGTGCAGGGCCCGCTCGAGCGGGGCCAGCTGGCGCGCCGTCGACCGCACGATCACCGCCATCTTCGACCACGGCACCCCCCGCAGCAGGTGGGCCTCGCGCAGCCGGTGCGCGAGGTAGGCCGCCTCGGTGGTCTCCGAGCCGAACGTCCGCGTCTCGACGGTCCCACCGTCGGCGCTCGGCGCCGAGCCGGCGATACCGTCGCCGCCCGCGATCAGTTGCCGATGCCGCGCCGGGCCACGCAGCCGCGCCGCCACCCGTCGCGTCGCCTCGCACAGCTGGCGTTGCATCCGGTACGACTTGAGCAGCGTCACCTGGGGAGCCGGCGCGCCGTCGGCCTTGCGGAACACATCGGTGAACCGGCCGACGATGCTCGGATCCGCACCCCGGAACGCGAACGTCGAGGAGTCCGGGTCGGCGAACGCGACCAGATGCGCGCCGGCGCCGGCGATCGTCGCGAGCAGCTCGATCTGCGCCGGATCGGTGTCGGGCAGCTCATCGACGTACACGTGGGAAAGCCGGCGCCGCTCGGCGGCGAGAAGGTCGCCGTCGGCGCGGATGAGGGCGGTGGCCGCGCGGACGAGCTCGGCGTAGTCGTAGGCGACCGCGCCCCGCTCGGTGGCGTCGCGCAGCGCGAGGACCTGCAGGTACTCGGCGAAGAACCGCGCCGCGGCCGCCCAGTCGGTACGGCGGTGCGCGATGGCGAGGGCGGCCAGGCGTTGCGGGCCGACCCCGCGCTCGACGGCACGCAGCAGCAGGTCGCGCAGCTCGGTGGCGAACGCGCGGGTGTGTACGGCGGTCTTGCAGCGACTCAGGCCACGGCGTCGGCGAGTCGCCGAGCAGTTCCCGGATGACAAGATCCTGTTCGGGGCCGGTGAGCAGGCGCGGCGACGTCTCGCCCCGCTCGACCGCGGCCCGGCGCAGCAGGCCGAAGGCGTACCCGTGGAAGGTCCGCACCATCGGCTCGGCGGTCGTGGTGGTGTGCCGCCCGAGGCGCGCCTCGATCCGGTCGCGCAGCCGGAGCGCACCGCGCCGGCCGAAGGTCAGCACCAGGATCCGCTCCGGGTCGACGCCCTCCGCTACCCGCGCGGCGACCGACTCGACCAGCGTCGAGGTCTTACCCGTGCCCGGACCGCCGATCACCAGCAGCGGGCCGTCGGTGTGCTCGACGATCAGCCGCTGGTAGGGATCGTCGGCGCGGACGGCCCCGGTAACGGCGGGACGGCGCACCAGCCGATAGGCACGCCGCCCGGGCGAACTCGTCGCGGTCGAGGTCACCCACCTATCAGACCACGTAGCACGCCGGAGCCTGCGGAGGCGCCGCTCGGCCGCTCCCCTGGCATTACCGCGGCCGCGACGGCGGACCCTGCGGAGGCGTCGCTCGGCCGCTCCCCTGGCATTACCGCGGCCGCGACGGCGGACCCTGCGGAGGCGTCGCTCGGCCGCTCTCCTGGTATTACCGCCGCGGCTGAGGCGGCGGCGGTGGCGCGTCGAGGGTGACGTCCATGGCGACGAGCTTGTCGTCCCGCAGCACGAGCACGAAGACACCGCCGGTGGTGGGCGCGTCGGCCCACACGAACCGACCGGTCACGCGGTCGCCCTCGACGCTGGACTCCTGGACGCGCATCGGCGACGAGGGCGGGTGCTCGGCGTAGGTCTCGGCCAGGGCCATGCGCCCGTGCAACGGCCCGATCGGCAGACCGGTGAAGGTCACCACGGTGTCCTCGGCGAACGTATCGAGCCAGGGTCCGAAGTCCCCGGTCCGCACTCCTTCGTTGAACAGCGCCTGATGCCGGCCTACCGGGTCCACCTCTATCGAGTCCCGTCCTTTATCGTCCACGTTTCCTCCAGCAGATCGAAGGCGCCCTGCACGTCCGGGGCCACGAGCAGCATCTGCAGGGCCTCGCTGCGGACGAAATTGTCTGACACCAGGGTGCGCAGCCACTCGGCCATGCCCCGGTAGAAGCCGTTGCTGTCCAGCACCACGATCGGCTTGTCGTGCAGGCCGAGCGTGGCCGTGTCCACACCTCGAACAGCTCGTCGAGGGTGCCCAGCCCGCCCGGCAGCACCATGAACGCGTCGGACTTGTCCATGATGACGGTCTTCCGCTCGGCCATGCTGGCGGTCACGATCAGCTCGTCGGCGTTGGTGTCGGCCACCTCGAGATCGACCAGCGACTGCGGGATCACCCCGATCGTCCGGGCGCCCGCGTCCCGGGCGCCGTCGGCCACCGCGCCCATCATGCCGACGCAGCCGCCGCCGGAGACCAGTGTGTGCCCGCGCCGGCCGAGCTCCATGCCGACGTCCCGCGGCGAGGTTCAGCCACATCTGCTCGAGCCGCTGCGACGACGCGCAGAAGACCCGATGCTGGCCATCAGTCGCGGGCCTCACGGGCCAGCCGGCGCGCCGAGGCGGCCTGCGCCACGTCGTTGGCCCGGTCGGACGACACGATGTGCCGGACGGCCGCGTCGACGTCGTCGGTGACGAACAGCAGGTCGATGTCCTCCGGCCCGATCTTGCCTTCGGCGCACCATCGTGCCGCGCAGCCAGTCGAGGAGACCCTGCCAGTACGCCGTACCCATGAGCACGACCGGAAAGCGCGTGACCTTCTTGGTCTGCACGAGCGTGACCGCCTCGAACAGTTCGTCCATCGTGCCGAACCCGCCCGGAAGCACGACGAACGCCTGCGCGTACTTGACGAACATCGTCTTGCGCGCGAAGAAGTAGCGGAAGTCGATGCCGATGTCGACCCACTCGTTGATGCCCTGCTCGAAGGGCAGTTCGATGCCCAGCCCGACCGACAGGCCCCCGGCCTCGGTCGCGCCCTTGTTCGCCGCCTCCATGACGCCCGGCCCGCCCCCGGTGATCACCGCGTACCCCGCCTTCGCCAGCGCCGCGCCGAGCCCGCTCGGCCAGCTGGCACTCCGGGCTGTCCGGCTTGCTGCGCGCCGAACCGAACACGCTCACCGCCGGCGGCAGGTCGGCAAGGGTGTCGAAGCCCTCGACGAACTCGCTGAGGATCCGCAGCGCCCGCCAGGCGTCCTTGGTCTTCCACTCGTGGCGCAGCCGCGAGTCGAGCAGCCGCTGGTCAGCGGTGCTCGGCGGGATGGAGTCCCGCCGCAGCGTCACCGGCCCGCGATGCCGCTCCGGACCTGACCTGCCCTTGCCGTCGCTCATACCGCTCAACGGTAGTCGCCCGGAGATCGCCACGAGCAGCACGCAAGGCCGATCATGGGTTCGGACGTTCGGCCATGTTCGGGGAGGTTGGGGAGCGGACTGCAACGTTTCGCCCCGCCAACGCGTCTTGTCTAGGTATACCGGCTATGGGGGTGACCGGAAATGACACGCAGCGAACACGACCGTCGAAGGCGCCAGATGAACCGGCGGATCCGCGAGGTTCTGGCCGTGCGCCGCACGCTCGCCGCCGACCCGCGCCCTCCGGCGGAGGCCGAGCCGGACCAGCCGAAGACCGCCTAGTGAGCTAACCAGCGGTGAGCACGGTCGCGCCCCGTCGCGGATCTTGCCGATCTCGACGTGCTCGTCCGGCTTGTGGGCCAGGTTCGGGTCGCCGGGGCCGTAGTTGAGCGCCGGGATGCCCAGCGCCGCGAACCGCGCCACGTCGGTCCAGCCGAGCTTGGCCTGCGGTGGCTGGCCGATCACGGCGAGGAACTCCTGCACCGGTGGCGCGGTCGAGGCCGGGCAGCGCTCCCGGCGCCGACGTCGGCACGCTCGACGTGGTAGCCGGCGAACATCTCGCGGACGAGCTGCACCGCCTGCGTCGGCCGAGCGGTCCGGCGCGAAGCGGAAGTTCACCTCGACCGTGCACTCGTCGGGGATCACATTGCCGGCGACGCCGCCGGAGATCCGCACCGCGTTCAGACCCTCCCGATACTTACAGCCGTCGATGGTCGACGCGTCCGCGCCGGTACGTCTGCGAGCACGTCCAGAACCGTCGCCAGTGGCGTGGATCGCGTTCGACCCCGAGCCAGGAGCGGGCCGAGTGCGCGCGCTGGCCGCTGGTTCGCACGGCGGCGCGCAGCGTCCCCTGGCAGCCCGGCCTCGACCACGCCGTACGTCGGCTCGAGCAGCATCGCGAAGTCGGCCTCGGTCAGCCAGTTCCGGGCGCGCCTGGGCGACCAGGTAGAGGCCGTTGCGCGGGGACTCGACCTCTTCGGCCTCGTAGAAGAGGTAGGTGACGTCGTAGCGGGTCACGCGCAGCGTGGCGGCGAGGTGCAGCGCGAGCGCGACGCCGGACTTCATGTCGGACGTACCGCAGCCGTAGCATGAGGTCATCGTCCACGGTGGACGGGAAGGTTGTCCGGCCAGCGGCACCGTGTCCAGGTGCCCGGCGAGCACGACCCGCTGCGGCCGGCCGAGGCTCCGTGCGGGCCATGACGGTGTTGCCGAGCGCCGTCGACCTCAGGTGCGGCGCACGCTCGCAGCGACCTCCTCGACCAGTCGGCGATCAGCCTTCTCGTTGCCGGAGACCGACTCGACGTCGACCAGCGCCCGGGTCAGCGCGACCGGAGTCGGCCGAGGCACGTCCCGGGAGTGGCAGCGGGCCGCCGTCGTCCCGAGGCCACTGTTTCCCGGAAGCAGTGACGTGCGGCCGCCGCCGTCGAGGCCACGTTTCCGAGTAGTGGCCTCCGCGGCTCCGGAGGGCACTACTTCGGGAGTAGTGCCCTCCGGTAGCGTCTTCGCCGTGACCAGCAGCCACCTCACCTCGCCCGCCTGGGGCCTCGGCCTCGCCACGCTGACCGCCGACGGCCAGGTGCTCGACACCTGGTATCCCGGCCGGCGCCTCGGCCTCGGCGATCCGCCGGCCACGGAGGTCCCGGCCGGGGTGCCCCTGCCGGCACCCGGTGTTCCAGCTGCCGCTCGAGGCGGTGACCGCAAGCCGCTGCCCGGCCTGCGCACCGTGGCGACCGTCGTGGTCATCGAGTCACTGGCCGATCCCGACCGAAGGACGCCTCCGACGCGTACCTGCGGCTGCACCTGCTCTCGCACCGGCTGGTCCGGCCGCACCAGGCCAACCTGGACGGGGTCTTCGGCGCTGCTGACCAACGTCGCCTGGACCTCGGCCGGCCCGTGCCCGCCGGACCGGGTCGACGAGCTGCGGCTGCATCGAGCGGGCCGCCGGGCGCCACCTCGCCGTCTACGGGGTCGACAAGTTCCCGCGGATGACCGACTACGTCGTGCCCGTCCGGCGTCCGGATCGCCGACGCCGACCGGGTCCGCCTCGGCGCGCACCTGGCCGCCGGGCACGACGGTGATGCACGAGGGCTTCGTCAACTTCAACGCCGGCACGCTCGGCACCTCGATGGTCGAGGGCCGCATCGTCGCCGGGCGTGGTCGTCGGCGACGGCTCCGACGTCGGCGCCGGCGCGTCGATCATGGGTACGCTCTCCGGCGGCGGCAAGGAGATCGTGAGCATCGGCGAGCGCAGCCTGCTCGGCGCGAACGCCGGCATCGGCATCTCGCTCGGCGACGACTGCGTGGTCGAGGCCGGCTGCTACATCACCGCCGGCGCCAAGATCACCCTGCCGGACGGCCGGGTGGTCAAGGCCCGCGAGCTGTCCGGCGTCGACAACCTGCTCTTCTGGCGCAACTCGGTGACCGGCGCGCTGGAGGCCAGGCCGCGCGCCGGGCAAGGGCATCGAGCTCAACGCCGCCCTGCACGCCAACTAACGCCAGGCGGCCACTACTTCCCCGAAGTAGTGGCGTCCGGGGCCGGCCGAGGCCACTACTTCCCCGGAGTTGGGCGTCCCGGGGTCCGTTGGCCACTACTTCCCCGGAGTTGTGGCTTCCCGGGCCGGCGGAGGCCACTACTTCCCCGAAGTTGTGGCCTGCAGTCGGACGGCGGCGGCGTCTACGCGTTCATCGGTTGCGGTCAGGGCGACGCGCACGTGCCGCGCACCGGACGGGCCGTAGAAGGCGCCCGGCGCAGCCAGGATGCCGCGCTCGGCGAGCCAGTCGACCGTGGCCCAGGAGTCCTCGCCGCGGGTGGCCCACAGGTACAGCCCGGCCTCGGAGTGCTCGATCGTGAACCCGGCCTGGACCAGGGCGTCGCGCAGGACTTCACGCCGTCGCGCGTACCGCTCCCGCTGCACCACCACATGTTCTTCGTCACCGAGCGCGGCGATCATGGCCGCCTGTACCGGCGCCGGCACGATCATCCCGATGTGCTTGCGCAGCTCGAGCAGCCGCCGGATCAGCAGCGGGTCGCCGGCGACGAATCCGGCCCGGTAGCCGGCCAGGTTGGACCGCTTGGACAGCGAGTGCAGGGCAAGCACCCCCTGGTACGAGTGACCGCAGAGCGCCAGCACCGACGCCGGGGACGTGTCCCATGGCAGCGGCAGGTAGCACTCGTCGCTCGCCACCACCGCGCCGCGCTCGCGACCCCAGTCGACAACCTTGCGCAGGTGGGCCTCGGGCAGTACGCGGCCGGTCGGGTTGGACGGAGAGTTGACCCACACGAGGCGGACCTTCGTGCTCGGACCGACCTCGGTCAGCGCGTCGGCTCGTACCGGCGTGGCCCCGGCCAGCAGCACCCCGACCTCGTAGCTCGGGTAGCACACCTTCGGGATGATCACGAGGTCACCGGGGCCGATGCCCAGGAGCGTCGGCAGCCAGACCACCAGCTCCTTGGAGCCGATCGACGGCAGGACGCCGAAGCCGTCCGGAGCCCGGCACTCTCGCGACACCCAGGCCGTGATCGCGTCCCGCAGCGCGGGCGTGCCGGCCGTCGGCGGGTAGCCGGGCGCGTTGGCGGCCCCGGCGAGCGCGTCCTGGATCAGCGTGGGCACCGGGTCGACCGGCGTGCCGATCGACAGATCGACCAGGCCGCCGGGGTGAGCGGCCGCCACCGCCTTGGCCGGCTCGAGACGATCCCAGGGAAAGTCTGGGAGGTTCAGTGCTCGGTCTCCCTCGGCGGCTGCGCGGCCACGAACGACGCGTCCTTGTCGATCTTGCCGATCTTGGAAGCGCCGCCCGGCGAACCGAGATCGTCGAAGAACTCGTAGTTCGCCGCGGTGAAGTCCTTCCACTGCTCCGGGACGTCGTCCTCGTAGAAAATCGCCTCGACCGGGCACACCGGCTCGCAGGCACCGCAGTCGACGCACTCGTCGGGGTGGATGTAGAGCATCCGGTTGCCCTCGTAGATGCAGTCGACCGGACACTCCTCGATGCACGCCTTGTCAAGCAGGTCGACACAAGGTTCGGCGATGATGTAGGTCACGGGTCGCCCTCTTTCGCACCGGAGGCTGCCAACCTGGGTCGGCGAGCCTAGCCGCGCTTCGGCCGCGGCGTCCAAGACTTTAGTATCACGCCACCCGGGAGGTCGATTGTGCTCGGCCCGGCCGATGTCGGAAAGCGCGTGGTTGTCCGCCGGATCGTGGGGGTCCAGGACGATCGGCCGATCTTTTCGGACGTACTGGGTGAGCTGCTCGAGTGGACGGAGAGCAGGATCACAGTGCGGACCCGGTCCGGCCCCGTCCACGTCGACCGGGGCGACATCGCGCGGGCCAAAACCGTCCCGGCTCGCCGCCGCCTGAGCGGCACCGAAGCGCTCGAGCTGGCGGCCGCGCGGGGCTGGCCGGCGGCCGAGTCGGCCCGGCTGGGCGACTGGTGGCTGCGGGCCACCGAGGGCTGGACCATGCGCGGCAACTCGGCGCTGCCGATCGGCGACCCCGACCGCCCACTCGGCGCGGCGATCGACGCCGTCGCAGCCTGGTACGGCGAGCGCAACCTGCCCCCGGCGATCGCCGTACCGCTGCCGCTGCGGGCCGGCCTCGACGCCGAACTGAAGCGCCGCGGCTGGGAGCAGCGCCCGACGACGCTCGTCATGACCGCGCCGCTGGCGTCACTGCGCCCCGCGCGCCGCTCCGAGCCGATATCCATGGACGGCACGCCGGCCGCGGCCTGGCTCGCGGTCACGGCCAGCCGCAAGCAGGCACTGCCCGACGCGGCCATCCGAGTGCTCACCGGCGTCCCCGACGTGCGCTTCCCCATCGTGTACGGGCCTGAGCACGCCCCCTTGGCCACGGCGCGCGGCGTCGTCGCCGACGGGCGCTGGCTGGGCCTTTCGCTGATCGAGACCGCCCCGGAGGTGCGCCGGCAGGGCTACGCGCAGCACGTCATCGGTGCGCTCGTCGACTGGGCCCGGGGTCTGGGCGCCACCGACGCCTACCTGCAGGTCGAACAGCGCAACACGGCCGCGGTCGCCCTCTACGAGCACCTAGGCTTCCGCGTCCACCACACCTATGCACCGCGAGTGCACCCCCCGCCCGGACGCCCGCCCCCCTCGTAGTCGATCAAGGAAGTCCACGCCGGGATTTGTCCGATTCCCGGGCGTGTACTTCCTTGATCGACTGGGAGGGGTATTAGCGCCGGACGACCTTGCGAGGTTTGGCGTTGACCCGCTCGGCGTAGCGCTTCAAGGCCTGCGACTTGTAGTCCTGACCGACGGTCATCACGGCGAGGATGCCGATCAGCGTGCCGCCGGCGGAGACCGCGACGTAGTAGAAGAACTGGCGGAAGACCAGTCCGACACCGTCGCTGAACGGTGTCGTGCCCGACACGAACGGGCCGACCAGCACCGCGAGCACGCAGGCGACGAGCACCGCGATCGCGATGTCGCCGATCACGCGGGGCAGCGGCCAGCGCCGCGCCCACCAGAACGCGACCGGGATCAGCACCACGCCGACCGCGATGAGGGCCCACAGACCGATGGTGACCTGCTTGCCGTCGTCGCTCCCCGCGGCGAACCGCACGACGAGGCGCGCGAGAAGGTTCACCGCGAAGAGCGCCCCGGCCAGGATGCCGACCGGCTTCCAACGCTCGTTCATGGCGCTTCTTTACACCGTCGGGGGCTTGCTTTGCAATGCCCGTCGCTGTTCAAGCATCACCGGTACGAAGACGCCCAGGGCAAACGCGATCGGGCCGGCCAGAAGTGTCACCAGGCCGACCCAGTTGTTGCCGGTGATGATCAGGTCGCCCTCGTTGGTCCGGCTGGCCGCGACGAACCAGACCACGCACCAGGCGGAGGCCGGCAGGATCGCGGCGAACCGTCGCCCGGTGACCTCGGCGGCGAACCAGCTCAAGGCCGGGTTACAGATCAACGCAAGCACCAGGGCGACGGGCAGGTACGTCGAGTGCGGGATGCGCAGCGGGGTCAGGAACGCCTCGAACAGGCCGAGCACGGCGCCCAGACCCGTCGCGACGACCGCGCCCGCGATGATCAGCAAGCGTTCCTTGTTCACTCCAGACCCGCGAACAGATCGCTCTCACAGTTGTAGAGACCATCCCGCCGCCCGGTGTCGCCGACTGCGAGCGTGAAGAACTCCATGCCCATGAATTCGGAGCCGAAGTTGTCCGCGATGGACAGCATCCACCAGCTGTCCGGGATCTGGGTGCGGTGGGCGCGCAGGGCCGCCGCCTTGGCGTCGGCGTGCTCGTGGCCGTCGATGCAGGCGGCGATCTCCTCGTCCGGGGTGCCGAACGGGAGGTCTTCGACGTTCTCGACGCCTTCGAACGGGTTGTGGGCGCTACCGCGGAACTCCTCCATGCCGGCCTTGAGCACGCTGCGCGGCACGGCCGTCCAGTAGACCTTGGCCGGTGCGATGCCCTCCTCGGCCGCCAGCTCGACCGCGCGCATGGTCACCCGGTGGGCCTGGATGTGGTCCGGGTGGCCGTAGAAGCCGTTGGGGTCGTAGGTGACCACCACCTGCGGGCGGGTCTCGCGGATCACCTCGAGCAGCGCGGCGGCCGCCTCGTCGAGGTCCGCGCCCCAGAACGCGCGCGGGTGCTCGTTGGCCGGGGTGCCCATCATGCCGGAGTCGCGGTAGCGGCCGGCCCCGCCGAGGAACCGGTGGTCGGTGACGCCGAGCTCGGCGCAGGCCCGGTCGAGCTCGCCGATCCGGTAGCCGCCGAGCTGGTCGGCCTCGCTCGCGGCCAGCAGGGCCAGGGCCGGTACGTGGATCTCGCCCTCTTCGCCGAGCGTGCAGGTGACCAGCGTCACGTTGGCTCCCGCGGCGGCGTAGTGCGCCATGGTGGCGCCGGTGCCGATCGACTCGTCGTCCGGGTGGGCGTGGACGAACAGGATGCTTCGCGCGGTCACTCGAGACACTCTACGCAGGGTCGCCGGGCGGTTCATTGGGTGGTTTCACATGACAATCGGGCGCCGTCGGGTAAACATTCCGGGGTGGACTATCCGGAGTTGGCCGCTCGCACCCGACGCTTCTCGTACGGTGCGCCCCGAGCGGTAACGGTCAGCACTGACGGCGCTCGAGTCGTCTTCCTGCGCTCAAGCGGACCCGAGGACCCGAGCGACGCGCTGTGGATCTTCGACGTACGGGCGGGCGCCGAGCGGCTGATCGTCGATCCCGCGGCGCTCCTCGCCGACGCCGACCTACCGCTGGAGGAGCGGGCGCTGCGCGAGCGGTTGCGGCTCTCGGCGAGCGGCATCGGCTCGTACGCGCTGGACAACGCCGGCCAGGTGGCCGTGTTCACGCTCGGCGGCCGGCTGTTCCGCACCGACCTGGTCACCGCGGAGACCACCGAGCTGGCCACCGCCGGGCCGGCCGTCGACGCCCGACCGGACCCGGCCGGGCAGCGGATCGCATACGTCACCGGCGGCGCGCTGCGCGTGATCGAGCCCGACGGCACCGACGGGGTCCTGGCCAACGAGGCCGGCGTGACCTGGGGGCTCGCCGAGTTCATCGCGGCCGAGGAGTTCCACCGCTTCCGCGGGTACTGGTGGTCGCCGGACGGGCGCAGCGTCCTCAGTACGCGCGTCGACGAGTCCCGGGTACCCCGCTTCTATCTGCACGATCCGTCGCAGCCGGAGTCCGAGCCGCGCTCGGTCGCCTACCCGCACGCCGGGTCGACCAACGCCAAGGTCACCTTGCACGTCCTCGACCTGGACGGCGGCTGGGTCGACGTGCACTGGGACCGGGAGACCTACCCGTACCTGGTCGCCGCGTCCTGGTCGGAGCAGGGCGGACCGCTGATCGCCGTACTGCGCCGGCTCCAGCAGCACGGGCTGGTGCTCGCCGTCGACCCGCGTACCGGCGAGACGCAGGTGCACGCCGAACTGGCCGATCCGCGCTGGGTCGAGCCGATCGCCGGTACGCCGACGCCACCTCGGCGACGGGCGCGTCCTGGTCGGCGGGGAACTCGCGCACGACGGCTACGACGCCCGGTGCCTGTTCGCCGACGGCAGCCTGATCACCCCGCCGCACCTGTACGTACGCCGGGTCTGCGGCCGGCTGAGCAACCCGACCGGCGGCCTGGCCGACCTGGTCGTCGAGGCCAGCGACGGTGAGCCGAGCGAGCAGCACGTGTACCGCATCCAGGTCGGCCACTCGGCCTCGGGCGCGCAGGCCCGCCGGCTCACGAGCGAGCCGGGCTGGCATACCGCGGAGGCCGCCGGCCAGCATCGCTCGTCGTCGGGTCGATGTCGCTGGAGCACGGCGGCTGGCAGTACCACGGTCAAAGAAAATCAGCGGGACATCGGGACCATCGCGTCGCTGGCCGCCCCACCGCCCTACGCGCCGCGCCCGCACCTGGAGCGGGTGACGGACCGGCGGCTGCCCAGCGGCGTGCTGTACCCGCGCGGGCATGTCGCCGGACGGCGGCTGCCGGTGCTCGTCGACGTCGTACGGCGGGCCGGGGCACCAGGAGGTCGTCGCCGCGCGGTCCCGCTGGCAGGAGAAGCAGTGGTGGGCGGACAACGGCTTCGCGGTGGTCGTCATCGACAACCGGGGCACGCCCGGGGTCGCGCCGAGCTTCGACAAGGCGATCCACCGGCGCTTCGCCGACGTGATCCTCACCGACCAGGTCGACGCGCTGCAGGCGCTGGCCGAGAAGCATCCCGACCTCGACCTGTCCCGGGTGGCCATCCGCGGCTGGTCGTTCGGCGGCTGGCTGTCCGCGCTCGGCGTGCTGCGCCGCCCCGACGTCTACCACTGCGCCGTCGTGGGCGCGCCGGTCACCGACTGGGAGCTCTACGACACCGCGTACACCGAGCGGTACTTGGGGCTGCCGGCCGACGCCCCCGACGTATACGCGCACAACTCCCTGATCGAGCTCGCCGCTGAGCCCGTGCTCCGGCCGGAGGACGCGCGCCCGATGCTGCTCGTCCACGGGCTGGTCGACGACAACGTGGTGGCGGCGCACACGCTGCGCCTGTCGGCGGCCTTGCTGCAGGCTGGGCGGCCCCACGCGATGATCCCGCTGACCGGGGCGACGCACATGGCGGCCGGCGGGCTGGCCGAGCGGCTGTTGCGGGTGGAACTGGACTTCATCCGGCAAGCGCTAGCGTGACGTCTCCGCCGAGCTTGCCGGCCTGGGGCGACCGCGTGATCTGCTGGGATTTGAGGAGCGCCTGGATCGCCCGAGTCGCGTCCGCGGCCCGGTAGATGGTGTCGGTCATCGTGTACTGCTTGAGCTCGGTGACGGTCGCTGCGCGCGTCTTCAGCCGCGCGAGGAGCTCGCCTTTGAGGGCGGCCGGGTCCGGCTGGAGGCTGATGTCCATCAGGCGACCGTCCGGGTCACGCGGGTCGCGGAGTTTCACGCCGGCGAATTCGTCGACGGCCCAGAGTTCATTCTTAAAGGCCTCGAGGCTCTTGGCGGATTTCGTGGCGAACGCTATTCGGGTCTCGCCGTCGTCCGCGATCAGATCGACGCCGGCGGTGAGTGGACCCCTTATCTGCCGGCGCTGTTGTTCCCAATCTCCGATCGTTGTCTTGATGAACATCTCGTTCTTTTCATCGATGATCTCCGGACTGTCGAGATAGGTCAGGGTCGGCGCGCCGGCCGCCTTGAACGCCGCCGGCCACTTGTCGAAACCCTGGACCGCGTGGACGTCGAACTCCCTGGTCTGGGTGGCCTCGGTCAGCGCGGTCGTGTCGTCGGCGATCAGCAGGACCGTCAGCCGCCCGGACTTCATGCGATCGGTGAACTCGCCGAACGTGCCGATGGCCGCTCTGGTCAGGTCCGCGTCCGGTGCACCCTTCCACACCATCGCGAACGTGACGCCGTGCGCCGAACGCAGCGCGTTGGGTGTCCACAGGTCGAGGTAGCGGACGAGGAGCTCGCGGATGACGTCGCTGGCGGCCATGACCCTCATTCTGCGGCCACAGTTCGCCGGGGCCTAGCGGTCGCTGCCCCAAGACCGGGCCGTCCCAGCCGATGCAGCGAGGGTCGCTTCGCAACGATGCCGCTTCGCAACGTGCCGCTTCCAAGATTCGCAGCGTGCCGTTTCGCAACGATGCCGCTTCGCACTCTGCCGTTTTCCAAGATTCAATGAAAATAGTGATGGGCTTGCATGCTCGGCTATCGTGGACGGCGCTTCGCTTAGGCGCATCGGGGGTGCACGGTGAGCTCAGGTATTAAGGTCGATCTTTCCGGGCTGCACGATTTCAGTGCGCGTCTTCGCGAAAACCTCGACTTGGACCTCTGGCCCGAGGGCGACGCGATCGCCCCGGTGTTCCAGGCCGGCGTCCCGTTCGGCGTGCGCTCCAGCAGTCCGGTCGTGCAGAAGGCCGCCCTCGACTACCACCAGCGGCTGAACGAGATCCTCGGGCTGATGGACGCATTCCTGCACAACTCCGAGGTCATGGTGCAGACCGCGAGGACGGTGCTCACCTCGTACCAGGATGCGGATGACCTGGCGCACGTCGACCTGCGGGCGGTGATCAGCACCAGCAGCGCCGCCGTGACCGCCGGCGAAACCGGAGCGGCCGACGCCCGCCACGCCGCCGCCGACGAGACCAACTTCCGCCCCGACCACGGCGTGCGATCATGAGCGACCGCTATGGCCACTACCGGCTGCCCCAGTTGTGGACAATGGTCCAGGGCGACAACGGCGACGGCGCCGCCTACCACCTGACCACGTGGGAGCGACAGATCACGCTGCTCAGCGAGCAGAGCAAGCGCCTGAAAGACCTCCGCGCCGACCTGGTCGCCAAGTGGCCCCCAGACCAAAGCGACGCATCATTTGCCTTCATCTCCCGGGTAACCGAGATGATCAACGCGATGGACCAGACCGTCGACGACTCGGTAAAGGTCCGGACCGGCCTGAAGCAGGTGGCCGACGCGCTGGAGGGCGCCCGGAAGCAGCTGTTGCCGCTGGTCGATCAGTACGACGACAAGGCAGCCGCCTGGAAATCGGCAACAGAACGTGCGTTTCCATCCCTGCCGTCCACTCTCCTCACGGGCGCCAGCCTGGTTCCGGGCGCGGACGCGATGGTCGTACATCTGCACCAGCAGAAGCTGGATGAGCAGGCCCGCGAGATCATGCGCTCCGCAGATCAGATAGTCGCCGAGGCCCAGGTCCCCCTGAACACCAGGATGGCCGGCTATCGGTCGCTATCGACCGTGGGTCGAGCCCAGTCGTCAACCTGCCCTCGGATGGCGGATCGGCGGCACGCTGCTAGTCGCGGTGGGGATACTCTCCGCGCCCATGCGACATTTTGTGCCCCGCCCCAGTTCGATCCACCGCCCGTCCCGGCGGTACCGGACCAGTGCTCGCCGGGACCGACCCGACGATCAATCGGCGGCGTTCTCGGACCCAGCGTCGCTCGGGCCCGGTGGCCCGGGTCGGCGGATCTGGAGCGCGTGGTGCCCGGCATCGTTGGCGGCGTCGGACCGGTCGCCAATGTGCCGAGCGAAGTGATGCGGCGGATTCCGCCTGGGCACGCGGTACTCCGACCGGGCGGCGTGATCGACAGCCGCGGCCCTGCTTTCGAGCCGACGAGCGGCCAGTCACCGGGCTTTCCAGGAGTTATCGGCGGCATCGGCGGCGTGGCGCCCCTGGGCCACGGCCGACAAGGCACAGGCCCGGTCGAGCGGTCGGGTCCGGTCGTCATCGCAGCCCGGCCGGGTGATCGAGGGCGGCGGTGCGCCTCTCGCGACTGGTATGACCGGGCGGTTGGCGGGATCGGCAGTACGAGGAATACGTCAAGCGTCGGCAAGAGCCGGTCAGTCGGCGACCCGGACAATCCGTGGACCGTCGCCGAAGGGATTCCGCCGGTGGTCGAACCGCCGCCCGAACGCCGACACGATGTCGGTCCCGGCGTGATCGGCATCGACCGTTGAAGAAGGTCCTCGCGATGCGGGCGTTCATGGTCTCGTCTCTTCCTGGCGACCGGTGGCGTCGTCTTCGGTATGCCTCCGCCGCCCGAGCAGACGCCATCCGAGACACGGAGTGGCACCTCTCGTTCCTCGACATCGCGAGCAGCCCATCGCATCACCGAAGGCGAGGGCGTGATCGTCGGACTGCCGGATACCGGGGTTGACGTGCGCCATCCGGACCTCGCGGATGTCGTGACGGATGGGACGTTCATCGGGGGCTTCGGTGATCCGCGCGAGGACTCGGTGGGTCACGGCACTGCGATGGCCGGCATCATCGCAGCGCGCGGACATGGCCCTGACCATGCGGATGGCGTTCTCGGTATTGCGCCGCGCGCGTCGATCTTGTCCGTGCAGACGTTGTTCGGCGACCTAGGAGCACCTCGCGACCTCGGCGCCGGGATTTCCTGGGCTGTCCAGCACGGCGCGAAGAGTCATCTGCATTGCTGGCGGAACAAGCGAGAAGACGAGGCAGTTACGAAAGCCATTCAGGAAGCGCATTTCAAGAATGACGTGGTGGTAGTTGCCGGTGTCGGCAATACCCCGAAACACACGACGGTGGCATTTCCGGCTCGAATTTCCGGGCGTTCTCGCCGTCGGCGGAGTCGACCAAGACGGAAACCACGCAGCCATTTCGGCGACCGGACCGGAAATGACGATTAGTGCTCCTGCCGTCGACATCGTTTCCACTGACGCCTACGAGAAATACGGAAAGGGCACTGGCACGAGCGACGCCACCGCGATTGTTGCCGGGTGCGGCTGCGCTTGTGCGCGCCAAGTACCCGAGCCTGTCCGCGTCCGAGGTTATCCATCGTCTCACCGCCACGGCGACCGACAAGGGGCCTCCCGGTCGTGACCCGGAGTACGGCTTCGGGGTCCTCAACATCGTCAAGGCTCTCACTGCCGACGTCCCACCAGCATCGTCGGCCGCACCCACCGCACCGGTCGCCAAGGCCCCGGAACGATAGTCGCGACGCCAAGGGCATCCCCCTCGCCGTCCGTGTTGGGGTCGCTGGGGTCGTTCTCGTGGCGATCGTCGCGGCGATCGTGGTTCGCCGGCGACGAGCCGACTGAATCTGGCTAGCCGCCAGCAATGCCCCTGGTTCGGGGAAGTAGTGGCTTCCGGTGGCCGGGTGGCACTCGTTCGGGGAAGTAGTGGCTTCCGGTGGCCGGGTGGCCACTGGTCGGGGAAGTAGTGGCTTCCGGTGGCCGGGTGGCCACTGTTCGGGGAAGTAGTGGCTTCCGGTGGCCGGGGTAGGCACTCGTTCGGGGAAGTAGTGGCTTCCGGTGGCTGGATGGCCAAGATCTGGCCAGCCGGAGGGGCACCAGACGGCTGCGCCGGGGCAACTTCATGATCGTGAAGACCTACCGGGCGACGAGCACCGGTAAGTCTTCCGGATCATGCACAGGACACGACAACAGTCCAAGATCCGAAAGCCCGAAAGGCCCGAAAGCCAGAAACCCGGAAGCCAGAGGACCCGAAAATCATTAGCCACAACCGCCACCGCCACAGACCCGAACGAACGGGCGTAGCGTCTACGAGCATGGCCGACCTTCTCTCGAGTGACGATGTTGCCACTGCTCTCGCCCATCTCGCCGGCTGGTCGGGTACCACGGAAGGGATCGAACGGGCGGTCGAGGCGTCCAGCTTCCTTGACGGGATTCGCCTGGTTGACGCGGTCGCGGAGGCGGCCGAACAGGCCAACCATCATCCCGACATCGACATCCGCTGGCGGACCGTGACGTTCCGGCTCAGCACCCACTCGGCGGGTGGCGTGACCGAAAAAGACGTCACCATGGCCAGGCAGATCAACATGCTTGCGGAAAGCCGGTAACCGTACCCGATAGGGTCGTCTCATGACCCACTTCGACGTGGCGAACGCGGCCGTCGAGGCGGCCCTGGCCGCTGGCGCGCGGTACGCCGACGCGCGTGTCATGCACCGGCGATCCGAGTCGATGAGCGCCCGCAACGGGGAGATCGAGGACCTTTCGCAGGACGAGGACGCCGGCGTCGGAGTCCGCGCGCTGGTCGGCTCGAGTTGGGGGTTCTTCGCGACTCCCGAGTACGGGCAAGCCAAGCAGGCCGGTGAGCGCGCCACCGCGATCGCCCGGGCGAGTGCGAGCGTGCCAGGCGCCGGATGTGGAACTGGTGAGCACCGAAGTACGCCAGGACAGCTGGGCCAGCGGCTGCGAGATCGACCCGCTGAGCGTGGCCCTGTCGACCAAGGGTGACCTGCTGGTGGGCGCCACGGCCGAGGCGAAGAGCGCCGGCGCCGACCTCGCCGAAGGGCTCCTGCAGATCTGGGATACGCGCAAGTGGTTCGTCTCGTCCGAGGGGCACCGCATCGACCAGCACATCCGGGAGTGCGGCGGCGGCATCTCGGCCACCGTGATCGGCGAGGCCGAGACGCAGCGCCGCTCCTACCCCGCCTACCGCGGGCAGTACGGCACCGAAGGCTGGGAGTTGATCGACCGGATCGACCTCAAGGCCAACGCGACGCGCATCGCCGAGGAGGCGCGGGCGCTGCTCAGCGCGCCGGTGTGCCCGGCCGAGGAGACCACGCTCATTCTCGGCAGCGAGCAGATGGCCCTGCAGATCCACGAGTCGGTCGGCCACGCGATCGAGCTTGACCGCATCCTCGGCTGGGAGGCGGCCTTCGCCGGCACATCTTGGCTCGAACTCGCCAAGCTCAGCAGCCTCCAGTACGGCTCGGAATTGATGAACATCACCATCGACCCGACGATCCCGGGCGCGCTCGGCTCGTTCGGTTACGACGACGAGGGGACGCCGGCCGGCTCGCGATACGCGGTGAAGGACGGCATCTGGGTCGGAACCCTGGCCGGGCGGGACTCGGCGGCGGTCGCCAGGCTCGATTACGCGGGGAGCGTCCGGGCCGACGGTTGGGCCCGCCTGCCGATGGTGCGCATGACCAACGTCGGCCTGGTGCCCGGCCCGCACACGCTCGAGGAGATCATCGCGGCCACCGGCGACGGCGTGTTCATGGAGAACAATCGCTCCTGGTCGATCGACGACAAGCGGCTCAACTTCCAGTTCGGCTGCGAGATCGGCTGGGAGGTCAAGAACGGCAAGCTCGGCCGGATGCTGCGCAATCCCACGTACACCGGCATCGGTCCAAGATTCTGGCGTTCACTGGACATGCTGTCCTCCGAGACGGTGGCGTGGGGCACGCCCAACTGCGGTAAGGGCCAACCCGGCCAGATCGGCCACACCGGCCATCCCGCCGCACCCGGTCGTTTTCAAGGGGTACGAGTGGGAGTCCGCGGATGACAGCGACCGCTACCGAGAGGGACGTGGCGGGCCGGGTGCTGGACCTGGTTCGCGCCGCGTCCGGCGCCGGCGTCGAGGCGGAGGTGCTGGTCGAGCACGAGGAGCTCGTCCTCACCCGCTTCGCCAACTCGTACGTCCATCAGAACGTCGCCGACGCGACCACCGCGGTGCGGCTGCGCGTGCACGCGGCCGGCCGGACGGCGAGCACCTCGACGACGCTGCTCGACGGCCTCGACGACCTGGTGGAACGCACGCTCGCGGCGATGCGGCTGGCCCCGGCCGACCCGACCTGGCCCGGGCTGACCCCGCCGACCGGGCCGACCGGGGTGGCCGGCGGTCGGGCCGACTCCGCGGGCACCGGGACGAGGCGACCGCGCCGGGCCGAGCCGGCCGAGCGGGTGGCCCGCGTCCGCGCGTTCGTCGACGCGGCCGGCGGCCTGGTGACGGCCGGCTTCTGCAGTACCTCGAGCGTGACCCGCGCATACGCGAACTCGGCCGGCCAGGCGCTGATCGGCAGCACGACGCAGGCCACGATGGACGCGATCGCGCGGACCAGCACGTCCGACGGGCTGGTCCGGCTGGCCAGCGTGCGCCTCGCCGACCTCGACGGCGCGGTGCTCGGGGCACGAGCGGCGGCCAAGGCACGGGCCGGGGCCGACCCGGTCGAGCTGCCGCCCGGCCGCTACGAGGTCGTGCTCGAGCCGACCGCGGTCGCCGACGTGCTGCAACTCCTCGCGTTCTACGGGTTCAACGCCAAGGCGGTCGCCGAGCGGCGGTCCTTTGTGGAACTGGGCGCGGCGCAGTTCGACCCCGCCGTGACGATCGTCGACGACATGACCGAGCCGGGCGCGATCGGCATCCCGTTCGACGTCGAGGGCACCCCGCGCAAGCGGCTCACGCTGGTGGACGCCGGCGTGTCGACCGCCGTCGCGCATGACCGCCGTACCGCCGCGAAGGCCGGCACCGACTCGACCGGGCACGCCGTCGTCGGCGGCGCCGCGTGGGGCGCCGTCCCGGCCGGGATCAAGCTCAACCCTGGTTCCGGCGCGGGCCCGTCCGAAGTGGACGGCCCGGCCGCCGACTCGACCGTCGTCGCGCTCGTCGCCGGAGTGGAGCGCGGCCTGCTGGTCACCGACAACCACTACACGCGGGTGCTCGACCCGCGGACCCTCGTGGTCACCGGCCTGACCCGCAACGGGGTCTGGCTGATCGAGAACGGCGAGGTCACCACGCCGGTCAAGAACTTCCGCTTCACCCAGTCGTACCCGCAAGCGCTCGAGCCGGGGGCGGTCCTCGGCGTCGGTGCGCACGCGGCCGGGCTCCCGGGCGCCTGGACCGACCTGGGCATCTACGCCCCGGCTCTGCGGCTGGCCTCGTGGAACTACACCGGCGGCGCGTCCGGCTAGGGCTGGTCTGACGACGGCAGTGAAGTTCTGCACAACCGACCGGGATTGTGACCTTTGGGCTTTCGTAAAGTGCGTGCCGCACGCCAGACTCCCCACGCACGACCCCTGTGGTGATCGGGCGTAACGTGTGCACCGGACTGCCCCGCACCGACCGATACCGACACCGATGGACCAATATCCTCAAGCTCGTTCAGGAGCGACCAGCATGACGACGACGTCGGCCCGACCTCGGACCACTTTGCCGGGGGACACGCAGCCACGCGCATCCATCACAGCCAAAACGCTGCGCAATGACCGATGGTGGGTCGCTCCGCTTCTGACGGTCACGCTGCTGACCATCTGGGTCGGCTACGCCACCGTTCGCGCGTTCATGCAGAAGTGGTACTGGGTTGACGAGTATCACTACCTGACGCCGTTCTACTCACCGTGCGTCTCCAAGGGGTGCGACCCCAACGCCGCGGAGTTCGGCCGGTTCCTGCCGGACTGGCGAATCATTCCGTACGCGGCCATCTCGCTGCCGTTCCTGCTGCTGTTCCGGCTCACCTGCTACTACTACCGGCGCGCGTACTACCGCAGCTTCTGGTTCTCCCCGCCGGCCTGCGCGGTGCCCGATGGGCACAAGTCGTACAGCGGCGAGACGCGCTTCCCGCTCATTTTCCAGAACGGGCACCGGTACGCCTTCTACGCCGCCATCCTGATCTCCCTCGTCAACACCTGGGATGCGATCAGGGCGTTCCACTCACCAGAAGGCTTCGGCTTCGGACTGGGCAACATCGTCATCGTCGTCAACGTCGTGATGTTGTGGGCCTACACCGCGTCCTGCCATTCCTGCCGGCACATCATCGGCGGACGGCTGAAGCACTTCTCGAAGCATCCGCTGCGTTACCAGGCCTGGATGTTCGTGTCGAAACTCAACGGGAAGCACATGCAACTCGCCTGGATCACGCTCGGCACCCTCATGATCACGGACGCCTACATCATGTCGGTCTCCGCGGGCTGGATCCACGACCTGCGCTTCATCAACTAAGGCAGTCACCAATGACGAATATCGAACGACACGCGTATGACGTCGTCGTGATCGGTGCCGGCGGTGCGGGTCTACGCGCGGCCATCGAGGCCCGACTCGCGGGCAAGAAGACGGCCATCATCTCCAAGTCACTCTTCGGCAAGGCCCACACGGTCATGGCCGAGGGCGGCGCGGCCGCGGCGATGGGCAACGTCAACAGTCGCGACAATTGGATGGTGCACTTCCGCGACACCATGCGCGGCGGCAAATTCCTCAACAACTTCCGGATGGCCGAGCTGCACGCCAAAGAGGCGCCCTCCCGCATCTGGGAGTTGGAGACCTATGGTGCGTTGTTCGACCGCACCAAGGACGGCAAGATCTCCCAGCGCAACTTCGGCGGTCATGAGTACCCGCGATTGGCGCACGTCGGTGACCGCACCGGGCTGGAGCTGATTCGCACCCTGCAGCAGAAAATCGTTTCGCTGCAGCAGGAAGACATGGCCGAGTTCGGCGACTACGACGCGCGGATCCGGGTCTTCCACGAGTGCACCATCACCGAACTGTTCCTCGAGGACGGCGCGATCGCCGGCGCGTTCGGCTACTACCGCGAATCCGGCGAGTTCGTACTGTTCGAGGCGCCGGCGGTGGTGCTGGCGACCGGCGGGGTCGGCAAGTCATACAAGGTCACGTCGAACTCGTGGGAGTACACCGGCGACGGCCACGCGCTCGCTCTGCGGGCCGGCTCGGCGCTGATCAACATGGAGTTCCTGCAGTTCCACCCGACCGGCATGGTCTGGCCGCCCTCGGTGAAGGGCATCCTGGTCACCGAGTCGGTCCGGGGCGACGGCGGCGTGCTGCGCAACACCGACAACGACCGCTTCATGTTCAAGTACGTGCCGGACGTGTTCCGCAAGCAGTACGCGGAGACCGAAGAAGAGGCCGACCGCTGGTACACCGACCCGGACAACAACCGGCGCCCGCCCGAACTGCTGCCGCGTGACGAGGTCGCTCGAGCGATCAACACCGAGGTCAAGGCCGGCCGGGGCACCGAAGCCGGTGGCGTGCTCCTCGACGTGTCGACCCGTATGCCGGCCGAAACCATCCGCAAGCGCCTGCCGTCGATGTACCACCAGTTCAAGGAGCTGGCCGACGTCGACATCACCAAGCAGCCGATGGAGGTCGGGCCGACCTGTCACTACGTGATGGGTGGCGTCGAGGTCGACGCCGACAGCACGGCGGCGGCTACACCGGGGCTCTTCGCGATCGGCGAGGTGTCCGGCGGCATGCACGGCTCCAACCGGCTCGGCGGCAACTCGCTGTCCGACCTGCTGGTCTTCGGCAAGCGCGGAGGCGAGCACGCGGCCCGCTACGTCGACGGGTTCGGCAAGCGCGTTCGCCCGTCGGCCAAGACGATCGAGGCAGCGGTCGAGACCGCGCTCGCCCCGCTGAACCGCGGTGACACCGGCGAGAACCCGTACAAGCTGCATCAGGACCTTCAGGACGTGATGGGCACCTTGGTCGGCATCATCCGCCGCGAGGGAGAGCTCAAGGAGTCGCTGGGCAAGCTCGCCGAGATCAAGGAACGGCTGCAGAAGGTCGGCGCGCCCGGCGGCCGCCGCTACAACCCGGGCTGGCACCTCGCGCTCGACCTGCGCAACATGGTGGCCGTCTCGGAGTGCACCGCCAAGGCCGCGCTGGAGCGCACGGAGTCCCGCGGCGGGCACACCCGCGAGGACTTCCCGAAGATGGATCCCAACTGGCGCAAGGTCAACCTGATCTGCACGCTCGATGGTGACGACGTCCGGCTCGAGCACAAGCCGGTCCCGGCGATGCGCCGTGATCTGCTGGATCTCTTCGAGCGCAGCGAGCTGGACAAGTACATGACGGAAGAGGAGCTGTAATGGGCACCAACCGCCATTTCCGGGTCTGGCGCGGTGACGACACCGGCGGCCAGCTCGAGGACTTCCGGGTGGAGGTCAACGAAGGCGAGGTCGTGCTCGACATCATCCACCGGCTCCAGGCCACGCAGGCATCCGACCTGGCGGTGCGCTGGAACTGCAAGGCCGGCAAGTGTGGCTCCTGCTCCATGGAGATCAACGGCAAGCCGCGGCTGGGCTGCATGACCCGCATGTCCACGTTCGAAGAGGCCGAGACGGTCACGGTAACGCCGCTGCGCACATTCCCGGTCATCCGCGACCTCGTCACCGACGTGTCCTTCAACTACCAGAAGGCCCGTGAGATGCCCGCCTTCGCGCCGCCGGCCGGCCTGGCGCCGGGCGATTACCGCATGGAACAGGTCGACGTCGAACGCTCCCAGGAATTCCGCAAGTGCATCGAGTGCTTCCTGTGCCAGACCGTCTGCCACGTCATCCGTGACCACGAGGACAACAAGAAGGCGTTCTCCGGGCCACGCTTCTTCATCCGCGCGGCCGAGCTGGACATGCACCCGCTCGACGCGAAGGAGAATCGCAAAGACTTCGCGCACGCCGAGCAGGGCATCGGATACTGCAACATCACCAAGTGCTGCACCGAAGTCTGCCCGGAGAACATCAAAATCACGGACAATGCGATCATCCCGATGAAGGAGCGCGTAGTCGATCGGAGGTACGACCCCGTGACGTGGCTCGGTCGCAAGATCTTCCGACGTGATCAGCTCGATGACCCGATGGAGCAGCCGGTCCCGGTCGCCGTGCGGAGCGCCGGTTCGGCCGCGCCGGGCGCCGACGAGGCGGCCGCCGCCGGTCCGCAGGCCGAGGTCAGCGCCGACTGGTGGTCGGCCGGCCCGACGCCGGTGGGGCCGCCGGTCGGCGCCGACGGCAAGCTCGAGGTGGCCGAGCTTCTGCTCGACCGTTCCGGTGCGGCTTCGCCGTTCGGCGACGACCAGGAGTTCCCGCTGCCGCCGGAGCGCGTGTCCTATCAGCACCCCTCCGACCCGGAGATGGAGCAGTAGCTACCCGGCCGGGCCCGTCGCGCCGGTGACGGGCCCGAGCAGCGGTTCGAGCGCGGCGACGATCGGCGCGTCGGCGGGCAACCAGGGGACGCTGTAGAGCTCGTCCAGGCCCAGCCAGCGCAGTTCACTGTGCTCGATCGCTTCGGGCTGGCGGCCGTTGGTGAGGCTCGCCGCGTACACCTTCAAAATGGCGTTCCCGTGAGTGAGTGCGATGTCCTCGCCGACCCGATCACCGACCTCGATGAGCACGCCGAGCTCCTCCTCGCATTCCCGAACGAGCGCCTCGGCCTCGCCCTCCCCCGGCTCGACCTTGCCGCCCGGGAATTCCCATTTGCCGGACATTTCCGGAGGTTCGGCGCGTTCGCACGCGAGCACCCGGCCGTCCAGGATGATCGCGGCACCGACAATGATCAGCGGCATCGTCCGTTCGGTCTGCACGGCGGTCCAGAGTGCCAGATCGAGGTGAAATTCGGGTGCCGACCGCCGACCGGTAGGCCAGAAGTGACGGGAACTCTGGCCGTGGACATCTCGGTCGTTCGCTCGGCAGACTTGCAATCACCGTTGATGACGGGAAGGCTTCGAAACGGCCACAAGCCGGCAACGACGCCGCGGGAGGATGAGTGGGAATGCGCGCTCGGCGGAGCGGTGAGCAGCGAGATTATCTCAACGACGCGTTAGCTCTCCTACATGGATGGACGCGCGATGGGATGGAGATCCGTCGAACGCTCCAGCTGGACGAATCCCAACATGCGGCACTCACGGAGCGCATGAAGATCGTTGCGGATGCGTTACAACTCCGCCCGGATGTCCGGCGGTTAGACGGCCGTACGCAGATCTGCCTCCGCACTCCGGACGGCTCGGCGCTGTCCTCCGGCGAAGTGACCTTGGCGGCGCGGATCGAGGATCTCTACAACAAGATCATCGAACCGGCGCCGTAAGGCTAAGGCCCGCTCAGACGTTGAACCTGAACTCCACGACGTCGCCGTCCTGCATGACGTAGTCCTTGCCCTCGATGCGCACCTTGCCGGCCGCCTTCGCCGCGGCCATCGAGCCGGCCGCCATCAGCTCGTCGAACCCGACCACCTCGGCCTTGATGAAGCCCCGCTGGAAGTCGGTGTGGATGACGCCGGCCGCCTCGGGCGCGGTCGCCCCGGTCGGGATCACCCAGGCGCGTGACTCCTTCGGGCCGGCGGTCAGGTAGGTCTGCAGGCCCAGCGTCCGGAAACCCACCCGGATGAGCTGGTGCAGGCCCGGCTCCGGCTGGCCGATCGACGCGAGCAGCTCCTGCGCCTCGTCGTCCGGCAGGTCAATCAGCTCCGACTCGATCTTCGCGTCGAGGAAGATCGCCTCGGCCGGCGCGACCAGCGCGCGCAGCTCGTCCAGGAGCGCCTCGTCGACCAGGCCGGCCTCGTCGACGTTGAAGACGTACAGGAACGGCTTGGCCGTCAGCAGGTGCAGTTCGCGCAGCTCGTTGGCGTCGATGCCGGCCTTGGCCGCACCGGTGTAGATCGTCGTGCCCTCGTTGAGCAGCTCACCGGCGGCCTTCGCCGCCGCATAGGCGCCCGCCCGATCCTTGCGGACCTTGGCCTCCTTCTCCAGCCGGGGCAGCGCCTTCTCGACCGTCTGGAGGTCGGCGAGCATCAGCTCGGTGTTGATCGTCTCGATGTCGTCCTGCGGCGAGATCTTGCCGTCGACGTGCACCACGTTCGGGTCGGCGAAGGCCCGGACCACCTGGCAGATCGCCGACGCGTCGCGGATGTTGGCGAGGAAGGCGTTGCCGCGCCCCTGCCCCTTCGACGCGCCCCGCACGAGGCCGGCGATGTCTACGAAGGACACCGGCGCGGGGATGATCTTCTGCGAGTCGTAGAGCTCCGCCAGCCGCCCCAGTCGCGGGTCGGGCAGGCCGACCACGCCGACGTTGGGCTCGATCGTCGCGAACGGATAGTTCGCCGCGAGCACGTCGTTCTTGGTCAGGGCGTTGAAGAGGGTGCTCTTGCCGACGTTGGGCAGGCCGACGATGCCGATGGTGAGTGCCACGAAAGGCCAGTGTACGCAGCGCTCCGGTCGGCTACCGTCATGCCCGTGTCCCGCACTGTGACCCTGGTCCTCGTCGGCGCCGACGGGGTGGTTCTCGGCGCCTTGCCGGCGTTCGACGTCGAGCGACCCTTCTGGCAGGAGACCGAGGATGTCGTCGCGGCCGCTCGGGAGCGCTTCGGCGTCGACGTTGTCGTGCTGCGCATCCTGTCCGCCGAGCGCCCGCAACCGCACGGCGGCGCGGTCACCTACCTCGCCCAGACCGACCAGAGGCCACCGGTCGAGCCGATCGACGTCACGCTCACCGAGCAGCCCAAGCGCCTCCCGTACGCAGAGGTCAACGGGCCCGCGAAGAGCCTCCGGTGGGCCGCGGAGGCACTGCCCGCGCCGATCCTGCGCGCGACCCAACTGCGCACCTGGAACCTGTCCACGATCTGGCGGCTCGACACCGCCGGCGGTCCGGTCTGGCTCAAGCAGGTGCCGCCGTTCTTCGCGCATGAGGCGGCCGTCCTGCGCTGGGTCGGCCCGCCGCTGGTGCCGGAGGTGCTCGCCGCCGACGACGACAAGATGCTGCTGGCGGACGTCCCCGGCCGCGATCTTTACGGCGCCGATCTGGCCACGCGCGCCGCGATCGCGGCCAGTTTCCACCCCGTGCAGGCCGCGGCGGCCAAGGACCTCGAACAGATCATTCATTTAGGGGTACCGGACGAGCGCGGCTCGACCCTCGTCCGCGCTATCGAGCAGGTCGTCTCGGAACATGGGACCGACCCGCGGCTCGACGAGATCGTGGCGGCGCTCCCGGGACGCTTCGCCGCGATCGAGGCGTGCGGGCTGCCCGACACGCTCGTGCACGGCGACTTCCATCCCGGCAACGTACGGGGATCAGGGTGGGGGGTCGGGGGGGCGGCAAGTGATGAACACCGGAGGGCGATCATCGACTGGGGCGACTCGTTCGTCGGCAACCCGGCGTTCGACATCCTGACGCTCGCCGACGGCCTCGAGGAGGCCGATCGCCGGCACCTCGTCGCCGAGTGGGCGCAGCGCTGGCGGGCCGAAGTGCCCGGGTGCGAGCCGGAGCGCGCCCTTGACCTGTTCGGGCCGATCACCCACCTGCGCGGCGCGGTGATCTACAACCGGTTCGTCGCGAACATCGAGCCGGCGGAGCACCCGTATCACGCTCCCGACGTGCCCGCCTGCCTGGACAGCGCGCTGACCGCCTGAGCGAGCACCTCGGCGACGGGCAGGCCGGTTGCCGTGGAGACGGCCAGCAGGTCGTCGTACTCCGGCTGCGCGGTGACCACCCGGTCGCCGAGGAAGCCCCGCTTCACGTGTACCGTGCCGCCCGCGCAGCGGTACCTCGACCTCGTCGCGGCGCAGCGACCGCCGCCGTACCGCGCAGCAGCCGCACGCCGAGCGTGGTCGTCTGCTCGAAGACGATCCGGCACAGCAGGTCGACCCGGTCCGCCGCGACCAGCACGCGTGAGCAGCTGCCCGGGCCGGCCCTTGCGCATCAGCACCGGCGTGCACCACGCGTCGGCCGCCCCGGCCGCGCGCAGCCGCTCCAGCAGGTCCGGCCAGATGCTCGGGTCCAGATCGTCCACTGTGGACTCGATCTGGACGAGGTCGGCAGTCCAGCCAGTCCGTGCCGCCGGCGCGACACCGGCCGGCGAACCGACCAGTACCCGCAGGACGTTGGGGTGCCCTGGCGGATCGGCGCGCCCGGCGCCGACGCCGACCGCGCGGGGGGTGCAGTCCGGCACGGTACCCCAGCCGGTCGCCAGGGTCGCGAGCAGCGCGGCTCCGGTGGGGGTACACAGCTCGAAGGTGGCATCGTGGGCGCGCGATCGGTGCGCCCGCCGTCGGTGAGCAGTTCGCAGCACGGCCGGCGCCGGTACCGGCAGCGTCCCGTGCGCGGTACCCACGGTGCCCGAGCCGACCGCGACCGGCGCCACGATCCGGGCCGCGCGCGCCCCAGCAGGTCGAGGTCGTGCAGGGCCAGCGCGCAGCCGACCACGTCGGCGATCGCGTCCAGCGCGCCCGACCTCGTGGAAGTGCACCTCGCTCGACCGCCGTGCCGTGTACCCGCGCCTCGGCCTCGGCCAGCCGCTGGAAGGTCGGCCCGCGCGAAGCCGCCGACCTCCGCGGGCAACCCGGCAGCCGTCCACAATGGACAGCACGTCGGCCAGGTGCCGCTCGACCGCCGCTCTCCGGCGCGTCGACGCGCGAGCAGCGCGGCCCGCTGACCGTGCCGCCGCACCGGCGGCGAGCTCCAGCCCGATCGGCTCCACGCGCAGCCCCGCCAGACCCGACCGGACCGCGTCCAGCGAGGCGCCCGCGTCCAGCAGCGCCGCCAGCAGCATGTCGCCGGCCGCCCCGTTGCCGGCGTCGACCCAGAGCAGGGCTCATGGCTCGCGCGGCGCGGCCCGGCGCGCGATCCGGGCGGCCGCCACCCCGGCGCCGAAGCCGTTGTCCACGTTCACGCTCAGCACCCCCGCGCGCACAGCTGTTGAGCACGGCCAACCAGGCGGTCAGCCCCTCCAGGTGCCAGCCGTACCCGACCGAGGTCGGCACCGCGATCAGCGGTACCCCGACCAGCCCGGCCAGTACCGACGGCAGCGCGGCCTCCATGCCGGCCACGGCGACCACCGCGTCCGCCGCGTCGATGCGGTCCCGCTCGGCCAGCAGCCGGTGCAGCCCGGCCACGCCCACGTCGAGTACCACGTCCGGCTGCGACGCCGCACACCTCGACGGTCGCCGCGCACTCGCGCACCACGGGCAGGTCGGCGGTACCGGCGGCCGACCACCGCCACCCGGCCGCGCGCCGGCCCCGGCGTGCCCAGCACGGCCAGCCGCCCCACCTCGTCCAGCCGCGCCCCGGGCAGCTCGCCCGGCACGCCGCCAGCGCCTCCGGAGCTGAGCCGGGTGGCCAGCACGGCCCGGTCCGGGTGCGCCTCGTGCAGGGCGCGCGAGCGCGCCGACCACCTGCGCCGGCGTCTTGCCGGCGCCGAACACCACCTCGGCGTCGCCGGTGCGGGTGGCCCGCTGCACGTCCAGCCGGGCGAAACCCAGGTCGATGATGGGGGTCGGGTACGGTTCAGCCATGGTCCCACCGAGCGAGCCTGGAGTGCCAGGCGGGCGCGACGCCGACCGTCTGGTGGCCGAGCTGGCCGGCTACGGCCCGACTCTGGTCGCCTTCTCCGGCGGAGTGGACTCCAGCGTGGTGCTGGCCGCCGCCGCCCGGGCACTGGGCGTCGAGGCCGCCGCGGCTGACCGCGGTCTCGCCGGCGGTGCCGGCCGCCGAGATCAAGGTGCCGCCGCCGCGTTCTGCGCCGAGCTGGGCGTGGCGCACCATCCGGTACCAACGGCCGAGCTGGCGGTCGAGGGGTACCGCGACAACGGCCCGCGCCGCTGCTACTTCTGCAAGAGCACGCTGCTGGACACCGCCGTCGAGCTTCGCCGCCGAGCACGGCTTCGCCGCGGTCGCCACCGGTACCAACGCCTCCGACGTCGCGGCCGGGTTCCGGCCCGGGCATCCGGGCGGCGGCCGAGCGCGGCGCCCGCACCCCGCTGGCCGACGCCGGGCTGGACAAGGAGGCGGTCCGGGCGGTCGCCCTCCACTGGGGACTGTCCACATGGGACAAACCCGCGGCCGCCTGCCTGTCGAGCCGGATCGCCTACGGGGTGGCATCAGCGCCGCACCGGCTGGCCCGCGTCGAGCGGGCCGAGGCGGCGGTGCGCAGGCTGCTGGCCGCCCACGGGGACCTGCGGGTCCGCGACCTCGGCGACGCGGTGCGCGTGGAGGTCGACGCGCACCTGGTGGCGGCGGCCCAGGGCCGACGCCGGCGCTGCACGAGGCGATCCGCGAGGCCGGGCTTCGACGGGGTACCGGTCAGCGTGGCGGCGTTCCGGTCCGGCTCGATGAACGAGTTGCTCCCCGACCGCGAGCGCTGGCGCGACGCCTAACCCGAGTCCTGCCAGGCCGACGGCGCGGCTCGGCTGGCGAGCGGGCGGGTCGATTCCCACGTGCACCGTCCACGACGCGACCAGGCCGGAGCCGGCCCCGGTGCCGCGGT
Source organism: uncultured Actinomycetota bacterium (assembly GCA_963816625.1). GTDB lineage: Bacteria > Actinomycetota > Actinomycetes > Mycobacteriales > Micromonosporaceae > Dactylosporangium. Next base: position 516,842 of record CAWFLC010000003.1, read on the forward strand.
CCAGCGGGCGGGTCGAGCTCGGCCGGCGCCGGGGACGACAGCGGACCACGTCAGCACCGCCGCCGGGCCGGCCGGCAGCCGCCAGCTCGCCGGTCGGCCTGGGCGCGCAGCGACGCGTACCAGCCCAGCTCCTCCTCCGCCCACAGCCGGGCGACGGCCTGGCCGATCCGCGTGTTGAAGGCCCGGGCGCCCTCGCCCTCCTGCGGGCTGCAGCGGGGCGCCGTAGCGCACCACCACCCGCGGCCGGCCCGGCAGCGGCCAGTTGCGCCCGCGCGGCATCGCCGCGTAGGTGCCGCGCAGCACGACCGGGACGCACGGCACGCCGCTGGGTGACGCACAGCTGGGCCGCGCCCAGCCGCAGCGGCGCCATCCAGCCGTCCTCGCTGCGCGTGCCCTCCGGGAAGAGCAGCAGGCTCCAGCCGCTGGCCAGCAGGTCGCGGCGCGAGGCTGCGCAGCCGGCGCGAGCCGTACCGCTCGACCGGGAAGGCGTTGAACACCAGCGCGGTGAGCGCCGCCCGCCAGCGGGCGTCGAAGAAGTAGTCCGCGGCCGCGCCGACCGCGACCCGCTTCGGCGAGCCGCTCGCGGCAGCGAGCCGAGGATCAGCGGGGTGTCCAGGTGGCTGGTGTGGTTGGCGACGAAGCACCACCGGGCCGCGTGACGCGCGTCGAGGTAGCTCGCGCGCCCTCGCACCTCGGGCTTGGTCTGGCTCCACGTCGAGCGGGGTGAGCACCGCCGCGCTGCAGCCCGCGCCGGGCGCGCCGACCGCGGCGACCGTGCGGGCCCAGCCGGTCGGGAACTCCCGCGGCTCGTCGGTCGGCTCGTGCGGCGACGGCCGACCGCGGGGTACGCGACCGGCCGCGCCAGTCCCGCCCCGGCGACAGCGTCTTCATGTCCTCGGACCATACGCCGACGCGCAGCTGACTCATCGCACGTCCGCCATCGTCAGCGGCGGGGTGTGCTGGTAGGTGATCGACGGGCTGCCGCCGACCTGTCCCGCGCCATCTCCAGCGCGTCGTCCAGTGTGGACGCCGCCCGGAAGCCCATCCGCGCGGTGGTCTTGCGGTCGCCGCCGACGAAGATCACGTCGCCCAGGTGCTCCAGCGCGTGCGCGCCCCAGTACCACATGTAGAGCGGGTGCACGCCGTGGTACGCGTAGCTGTTGCGGTACAGGTGGATGTACCAGGGGTCGGTGGCGAACTGCTCCTCGTACTTCGCCTCGATCGCCACCGGGTCGGTGGTCTCGGCGAGGACCTCCTCGAAGAAGTCGATGTAGCTCGGGTGGTGCACCGGGTGGAACTCGTTGCGCACCGGGTGGTAGAAGATCGCCACGCCGCCCTGGCGGACGATCGGCTGGCCCCGGTACAGGTTGAAGAAGTAGCCGAGCCCGAGGCTGACATCACGAGGATCGGGTTCATGATCGAGTTGACGTTGTACGGGCAGATGTAGGGCAGCCCCCAGATCGCCGATGTCGGACGGCCCGTTCGACCTCGGTGAGCTGCTGGCGAGGACGTTGCCGCAGGGTCACCGGGTGCACCTCCGCCGGCGAGCCCGGCGGTGCACCGAGGTGACGCCGTACGGCGCGGCGTGCGGTGCCAGAGCTGCCGGCGCCGGCTTGGCGGCATCATGTCGTTGGCCCGCTTGACCGCCAGGTAGGACGCCTGGTCCTTGAGCGTTCCACTCCCACTCGCGCTTGTTGAGGAAGCCCAGCTGGGTGGGGAACGTGTCGTTGTTGACGCGTCGTCTCGATCTGGAAGATCTTGACGTGCTCGTCGAGCACGCCCGGCCATCCGGTCGTACGAGTGGTGCATCGCGGAGTTCGGCGGGTCGTTGAAGGAGCGCGAGTGCCGCAGCGTGTGCACGTTGTGGTGGTGCTTGAGGCTGCGGTAGCGAGGCCAGGCCGACGGAGACCGACTTGGGGCCGCCGCTCATCGCGGTCAGCGATGACGTTGACGTAGACGATCAGGTCGCTCTCGGCCGCCCGCCGGTTGATCTCGACGACCTCGCCGTGCTTGGTCGTGCCGATCTCGAGCAGGTTGGCGCGGTCCTCGGCGTCGTGGTTGCGCAGGTGGTCGCGGGAAGAACGAGCGGAAGACCCGCTCGCCGACGGTGCGCTTGCAGCTCGGCCGGGGTCATCCGGCGGTGCAGCGCGTTGCCGGCGATCAGCTCGACGTCGTCGACGCCCTTGGCCGCGGCCATCTCCAGCACGTGCTCGATGATCCGCTGGCGGATGTCGGGGGTCTGCATCGGCGGCAGCGGGATCGACAGGTCGTCGAAGACGATGGTCAGCCTCATCCCGGCGTAGCAGCAGCTCGGGCAGCGGCTCGCGGCCGAGCGGGTTGGCAGCGCGTGGCGGATTGCGGCGTCGAGGTCGCGCAGCGCCGGCAGGGACTCCGGCGGGTAGATGACGCGGCTGCCCGAGCGGCAACCGCTCCAGCCGGAAGCCCTCGCCCTCGTGCATCGAGCAGCGGCTGGGGTGCGCTCGTCCACCTCGAGTACGAAGCCTGGTCTGCTCATTCGATCTCCTCCCTAAGTCCTTCGGGCCGGGTCGAACGCGACTTTGACGGTGCCGAGCCGGCCCGGCGGCGCTGGCGTGGCCGATCGCCTCGCGCCAGCGCGACAGCGGGTAGACCGCGTCGACGTACCCGTCGAGCGGCGCCTGCTGCGGCGAGCGCGATGGCGTCGGGAAGTCCCGCCCGCCGGAGGCGTACGCCCCGACGAGCTGCAGCTCGCGGAACCACACCGGGGTCAGGTCGACGCCGCGCGTTGGGCATGCCGGACAGCACGCACCGTGCCGCCGGCCCGGACCAGCCGCAGCGCCGTGTCCAGCCCGGAGCCGCCGGTGCACTCGAAGGCGATGTCGACGCCGCCGAGCAGGAACTCGTCGCCGCGCTCCGGGTGGGCCAGGAACGCCGCCGGTGGCGCGGCGCAGCGCCCGGGCCGCCCGGTCGGCGCGAGAGCACCTCGGTGGCGCCCAGCTCCCGGGCCCGCTCGCGCTGGTGGCCGTGCTTGGCGACGACGTAGATCGGCCCGACCTTGGTGTACTCGCGCAGCGCCAGCACGGTGAGCAGGCCGACCGTGCCGGCGCCGACGACCAGCGACGCTGGCGCCGTCGCGGGACCGCGACCCGGCGCACCGAGTGGATCGCGCAGGCGAGCGGCTCGACCAGCACCGCCGCTGCGGTGGTCCGAGGTCGTCCGGCACGGCGTGCAGCTGGCTGCTGTGCGCGACGAGCATCCGGCTCCAGCCGCCGCCGGTGTCGGCGCAGAAGCCGGTCTGGATGCCGGCCGAGACCTGCGCCGGTGGTGATGTGGTCGCAGCGGCTGTGCTGGCCGGCGTCGCACCACGGCAGCTGTCGACGCCGCGGCGGCAGGCAGCCGAGCACCGGGTCGATCACCACCCGGCTGCCCTTGGGCATGCCGGGCAGCGTCGTCCAGGGTCTCCCCGACGACCTCGTGCCCGGGCGTGAACGGCATCGAGATCACCGCGGACAGGTACGGCGAGTTGCGCCCGGTCAGCAGACCCAGGTCGGAGCCGCAGATGCCGGACAGGAGCGGCTTGACCCGGGTCCAGCCGTCGCCGGGCAGCTGCGGGTCGGGCCGGGTGACCAGCCGCAGCGGCGACAGGTTGGCCGGCGATCGCGCCGCGCGTCCGGCCGCCGATGGCGCGCCGGTGACCGTGCGGCCGGCGAGGTAGCGGGCCGTCGAGCGGTGGTATTCGAGGGTCAGGATCATCGAGGACCGTCTCCACGAGCGTCGTCGCCGGTCGGCAGCGTGTGCGACGTCCACTGCGGCCACCGGCCAGCTGCTTGCTCTTGGCGTGCCGGTACAGGTGCGGGTCGGGGTTGACCGCGACCGGGTGCCCGACCGCCTCGAGCAGCGGCCGGTCGGAGTAGCTGTCGCCGTAGGCGTACGAGCGGCGTCAGGTCGACGCCGGCCGTGCTCGGCGTACCGGCGCAGCCACGCCGCCCGTGCCTCGCCGACCAGCGGCGGCGACTCGAGGAAGCCGGAGTAGACGCCCGTCCCGGACGTGCAGCCGGCTGGCGACCACCTCGTCGAACAGCCCGGCGAGCGGCTGGACCAGCACGTCGACGGTGCCGGTGATGAGGATGGTGCGGTGCCCGGCCGGCCCGGTGCTTGCGGATCTGCCGGATCGCCTGCGGGTACGACCGGCGCAGCAGCGCGTCGCCGAGCCGCTCCTGCACGATGCGGGACAGCCCGGCCTCGTCGGCGCCCTGCGTAGCGGCGCATGAACGTGCGCAGGAACTCGCCCCGGTCGCGCCGCTCGGCGCGCCAGGTAGCGCGGGCAGCCGCGCGGACCAGGTCGGCGAGCTCGCCGGCCAGCTCGACGCGCGGCAGGTCGGCACAGGCGGGCCCACAGGTAGGTCTCGATCACGTTGGAGGCGACGATCGTGCCCTCCAGGTCGAACACCGCGACCGCGCCGCCGTTCGGGCGCCTCCGGCAGCGCGCGGCAGGCTGACCGCGCCGGCTGCCGCCGGCCGCTCGGTCGCCCGGCGCATGGTGACCGTGATCGCCGGGCAGTGCACCTCCTGCAGGTAGTGCTCCCAGTCGATCGTCGGCCGCGGTCGAAGCCGTGCTGCTCGACCCGGTCGGCCGGGCAGCGAGCGGTGCAGGGCGAGCAGCTCGCTCGTCGGTGTAGATCGACCTCGGCCTCGGTGTAGACGCCGTAGAGCTCGGAGTACTTGCGCAGGAACTCGAGCCGGTCCTTCTCCCTGGTCAGGTCGTCCTGCCAGCGCCGGGTGCGCTCGCCGGCCGGCGCCGACAGCAGCGCCTGCTGCGCCAGCGTCGAGCGCCCGCTCGCCGTTGCGCAGCATCCGGCTCGACCCGCCGGGCGCCGGGGAAGTCCCAGGTCGGCACCTTGATCTGGCCGCGCCCGCCGTCCGGCATCGGGTGGTCGGTGAAGTACTCGCTTGATGTTCTCGTACATGCCCCGGAAGGTCAGCGGGTTCCGGGCGCCGGAGCCGACGTGGAAGTAGGCCGGTTCGCCGGCCGGCGGCGGCGCGGCGGCCACGGCGAGGGTCGCGTTGACCACGATGTCGACCGGGATGACGTCGAGCACGCCGTCGGGCAGGCCGGGGAACTCGGGCAGGATGCCGCGGCCGAAGGCGAGGATCAGCGGGTCGGCCATCTTGAAGCCGTCGATCCAGCCCGGGTACGGGTGGCGCAGCGCGCTCTCGACGATCGCCGGGCGCACCACGGACAGCGGCAGCGCGCCGGTGAGCAGCTCCTCGGCGACCCGCTCGCCGAGCGCCTTGGTGAACGTGTAGACGTCGGGCCAGCCGAGGCTCTGCGCGCGCAGCCGGCCGTAGTCGACGAGCTGCTTGTCGACCCACTCCTTGCGGGCCTCCTCGGCGGCCGTCGCGACCGACTGCGGGCCGGACTTGCCGTGCTCCTTGCGCGCCTCGTCCAGCGCCCTGCGCAGCACGGCCGGGCGGCGCGAGTCCCGCTCGACGCTCTCCCGGGCGGCCGCGCGGCGGCCAGCTCGGTGCGCCAGTCGGCGTCGTGGTCGAGGGAGCGCTCGGGAACCATGCCCTTGCGGGCCCCGGCGACGTATGCCGTCGAAACGTGCACGACGTGCGGTGAGCCGCCTGATGCCCGTACCGCCTCGTAGAGGTCGGCAACGCCCTGCACGTTGGTGCGGAACGCGTCGTCGATCGGCGGGTCGAAGGACACGGTGGAAGCGGCGTGGATCACGGCGGTCGAGGTCGCCGGGCAGCCGGACCTCGGTGCTGCCCAGCTCGGCGTCGACGACGCGCACCCGCTCGGCGACGATCGCGGCGGCGGCCTCCGCACCGATCGACTCCCGCCAGCTTGCCGAAGACGGGGCTGCGAAGCAGGTTCGCAAGCCGGTCATTGCCGGACGAGCTACCGCGCGCCCGGATCAGCAGGCTGACCCGGGTCTCGGGATAGCTGGACAGCAGTCGCTCCAGCAGCGCCTGGCCGAGGAAACCGGTCGCGCCGGTGAGCAGAACGTGGCCTCCGGCCAGGTGGCCCTGCTGGTCAGTCGATATCTCCATAGCCACCTGTTGCGAGCCACCTGTTGCTGCGGGAACGTTGCCGACGCCGTCAGCGTCGCACGGCGTTCGGGGCCGATCAACCTCCCCGTCACCGGCGCCCACCTTACCCGACGTCGAGCAGCCCCAAACGTTCCCGCAGCGGCGCTATGAGGCGACCGCCACGTTCTCCACAGCCTTGGTGAGTCGCCGTGCGGGGTACGTCGCCCGCACCATCGCAATTGCCCACGCCATCCGCTCGACGGCACAGTCGGGGTGGTCGCCGAACTCGCCGGCCACCTCCGCCGCGCAGCCCTTGATGCCGAGCCGACGTAGCGTACGCGCCACGGCGTCCCGCACCTGCGGGGCCGCCGGCGCCTCCGAGCACTGCAACGTCGAAACAAACAGCGCCTCGGCCCGAACCGCCTCAAATGAACTGAGCATCTCGCACCTCCCGGTCGCGTCTGAATCGATTGCTCACTACCAAGTACGGTAGGCATCGAGGGCCGGTTCATGCTCCCGCATTTGTGCCATCGTCCGTGTTGGCCCCCGCAACGGTAAGAGGGTGCGCGCGCACGCAGGAATACGTCCCCGCATCAAGTCTTTCTCAAGCTTTCCCGACAGATCCTTCAGATCATGGCTCGGGCCCGCCGAGCGCACGACCGTTGCTCCCGCCAGGAATCCCGGCGTCCGCGTCCCCAAGCCCAGCCCCGCCCACCACAACGTCGGGCCAGCATTGCCCTCACCCGGCCCGGGAGGCCACAACTCCGGGCAAGCAGTGCCCACGCGGCGCCCGGGAAGCCACAACTCCGGGCAAGCAGTGGCCACGCGGGGGCCTTGATGCCACTACTTCGGGGAAGTAGTGGCCTCGGGGTGGTCGGGAGGGCACTACTTCCCCGAAGTGGTGGCGTCCGAGCCTCAGGTCCGAAAACCGCCAGCCGGGGCGCGCCCCACGCGGGAAGATATTCACGTGGAGCTCGATTTTGAAGCGTGCCGGCGCGCGGCGCTCAGCCGGGACGCCCGGTTCGACGGGTGGTTCGTCACCGCGGTCACGTCGACCGGGATCTACTGCCGGCCGTCCTGCCCGGCCATCACGCCCGAAGCGCGGCGAACGTGCGGTTCCTGCCCGACCGCGGCCGCCGCGCAGCGCGACGGCTTCCGGGCCTGCCTGCGCTGCCGGCCGGACGCCGCGCCCGGCTCGCCGGAGTGGGACGTCCGCGCCGACGTGGTCGGCCGCGCGATGCGGCTGATCGCCGACGGCGTGGTCGACCGGGACGGCGTGCCGGGCCTGGCCGGCCGGCTCGGCTACACCGAGCGGCACCTGAACCGGATGCTCACCGCCGAGCTCGGCGCCGGGCCCGCTCGCGCTGGCCCGGGCGCAGCGCGCGCAGACCGCGCGGATGCTGATCGAGACGACCGACCTCGGCCTCGCCGAGATCGCGTTCGCGGCCGGCTTCGGCAGCGTGCGCCAGTTCAACGACACGATCCGCGAGGTCTACGGCCGGCGCCCCGTCGGAGCTGCGGGCCGCCGCCGCGCGTCCGCCGACCTCGGGCACCGGCGACGGCACGGTCACGCTGCGGCTGCCGTACCGGGCGCCGCTGCACGCCGAGGCGCTGCTCGACTTCCTCGGCGGCCGCGCGCGATCCCCGGCGTCGAGGCGGTCGAGCGACGGACGGCTACCGCCGCGGCCTGCGGCTGCCGCACGGCGCCGGCGACGGTCGCGCTGACCCCGCGGCACGGGCACGTCGCGGCGCACGCTGCGCCTGGCCGACCTGCGCGACCTGGCCCCGGCGGTCGCCCGCTGCCGGCGCCTGCTCGACCTCGACGCCGACCCGGTGGCGGTCGACGCGGTGCTCGGCGCCGACCCGGCGCTCGCCGCCGCTGGTCGCCAAGGAGCCCGGCGTCCGGGTGCCGCGCGCGGTCGACGGCTTCGAGATCGCGGTACGGGCGATCGTCGGCCAGCAGATCTCGGTCGCCGGCGCGCGCACGGTCCTCGGCAAGCTGCGTCCGCGCCGACGCGCCGGCGGCGACGCCGCGACCGGCGGCGAGCTTCCCGACCGGCCGGCCGGAGCGTGGCCGACGCGCCCGACGAGCGCGTTCGCGATGCCGGCCGCGCGGCGGGCGACGCTGCGCGCGCTGGCGGCCGCGGTCGCCGACGGCGAGCTCGACCTCGACGGCGGCGCCGACCGCGACGAGACCGAGGCCGCGGCTGCCCGGCTCCCCGGCGTCGGCGCCTGGACCGCGCAGTACGTGGCGATGCGCGCGCTCGGCGACCCGGACGTCGTTCCTGCCCACCGACCTCGGCGGTGCGCCGCGGCGCGCGGCGCCGCTCGGGCTGCCCGACGACCCCGCCCACTCGCCGACGCACGCCGAGCGCTGGCGCCCCTGGCGCTCCTACGCCGTGCATCCGACTCTGGAGGCATGCTGATGAACACGTACCATCCACATGGACACTCCGGCCGGCCCGTTCACGATCATCGTCGACGACGACGGCGCCGTGCTCGCCGCGGCTTCACCGCCGACGTGGACGACCTGCTGCCGCTCGTACACCCGGCACTGCGGGACGCAGCCACGGACGCGCCGACCTCGGGGCCGCGACGCAAGGCCGCGCGGCCGCGTACTTCGACGGCGACCTGACCGCGATCGACGCGGTACCGGTCGCGCAGCGCAGCGGCGGCGCGTTCCTCGGCCACGCCTGGGACGTGCTGCGCACGGTGCCGGCCGGCGCGCCGGTGACCTACACCGAGTTCGCCGGCTCGCCGGGCGCCCGGCCGCGGTCCGCGCCGCCGCCCAGGCCTGCGCGCGCAACGCGGCCGCCCTGTTCGTGCCGTGCCACCGGGTGGTACGGACCGACGGGACGCTCGGCGGTTACCGCTGGGGGCTCGGCGTCAAGCGCTGGCTGCTCGATCACGAGCAGTGCCGGTGTCGATGCAGATGGCGAGCACGAGCTCGTAGAGTGCCGACGCGCCGTCGGAGCTTCGCGCAGGCGTCGCCGAGCGGTTCCTCCGATAGCGTCCGCTCGCCAACCTGTGGCGCATCCGCGCCTACGTCCGGCCCTACTTCGCCAGACATGGCCTGGCTGCTCGTCGCCGCGGCCGCGCGCGACCGGCGCCAGCATCGTCGTCCCGCTGCTCGTCCAGCGGGTCGTCGACGGCCCGGTGCGCCACCACGACGCCCGGCGGCCTGCTGCTGCTCGGCGCTGCTGGCGCTCGCTGCTCGGCGCTGGTCGAGGCGGTGCTCATCTTCATCCGGCGCTGGGTCGCAGTCCCAGGCGGCGCTCGGCATGGAGACGACGATCCGCGACGACCTCTACGCGCACCTGCAGCGGCTGCCGGTCGCGTTCCACGACCGTGGCAGACCGGCCAGCTGCTCTCCCGGGCCACCACCGACCTGTCGGTGATCCGCCGGTTCCTGTCCTTCGGGCTGGTCTTCCTCGTCGTCAACATCGCCACCTTCGTCGACCGTCGTGGCGCTGCTCCTGCACCTCTACTCGCCGCTCGGCCTCCTCGTCGCGCGTCAGCGCGATCCCGCTGTTCTGTCATCGCGAGCGTTCACCGGGCAGCTACCTCGACGGTCTCCCGGCGCGTGCAGGACCAGCAGGGCGACCTGGCCACCCTCGTCGAGGAGTCGGCGCAGGGCGTCCGGGTCATCCGGTCGTTCGGCCGGCGCCGGCACATGTCCGGCGCGGTTCGGCGCGCGGCGCCCGCGCGCTGCACGACACCGCGGTCGGCAAGGCCCGGCATGGTGGCGCGCTTCTGGTCGCTGTTCGACCTGGTGCCCAACCTCACGCTCGGCGTCGGTGCTGGTGTTCGGCGCGCTCGCGGTGGCCACGCGGCGCGATGACCCTCGGCGACCTGGTCGCCTTCGTCTCGCTGCTGCTGATGCTGGTCTGGCCGATCGACTCGCTCGGCTGGATCCTCGCCAACGGCCAGGAGGCGATGACCGCGGCCGACCGGATCTACGAGGTGTTCGACACCCCGCCGTCGATCGTCGACCGGTCCGGCGCGGCGACGCCGGTGACCGACGCGCGGGGGCGGCTGCGGTTCGAGGACGTCGACCTTCACCTACCCGGGCGCCGACGAGCCGGTGCTGCGCGACATCGACCTCGAGGTGCGCGCCCGGCGAGACGCTCGCGATCGTCGGCGTGACCGGCCGCGGCAAGACCACGCTGGTCGTCGCTGGTCCCCCGGCTGTACGACGTGACGGCCGGCCGCATCACGCTCGACGGCCGCGACATCCGCGACCTCACGCTCGACTCGCTGCGCCGCCTGGTCGGATGGCGTTCGAGGAGCCGACGCTGTTCTCGTTGAGCGTGCGCGAGAACCTCACGCTCGGCCAGCCCGACGCCACCGACGAGCGAGGTCGCCGAGGCGCTCGCGATCGCGCAGGCCGACGTTCGTCCACGACCTGCCGTGGGGCCTGGACACCCGCATCGGCGAGCAGGGGCTGTCGCTGTCCGGCGGCCAGCGCCAGCGGCTCGCGCTGGCCCGGGCGGTGCTCGGCCGGCCGCGCGTGCTCGTGCTCGACGACCCGCTGTCGGCGCTCGACGTGCACACCGAGGCGCTGGTCGAGGAGGCGCTGCGCCGGGTGCTCGACAGCACCACGGCGCTGCTCGTCGTGCACCGGCCGTCGACCGTGGCGCTCGCCGACCGGGTCGCGCTGCTCGAGCGACGGCGCGATCACCGCGGTCGGCACCCACTCCGAGCTGATGGCGACCGTGCCGGCCTACCGCGCGGTGCTGTCGCCGCACGCCGAGGACGTCCCGACGAGGCGCACCGCCGGTGAGCGTGGACGTCACGAGCGATGGCGCGGCGTCGCCGCCGACACCGGACGCCGAGCGACCGCGGCCGAGGCGACGGCGCCGGCGTGCGGCTGCGCGCCGCGCAGCCGGCCGCTGCTCGGCTCCCTGCTGCGCCCGCACCGGCGCGCCTCTGGTGGGTGCTCGTGCTGCTGCTGCTGCAGAACGCCGCCGCGATGGCCGGGCCCTACCTGGTCAAGGTCGGCATCGACCGCGGCATCCCGCCGCTGCCGCACGCCGGCGACGCCCGACGGTGCTGGTCGCGGTCGCGATCGCCTTCGTCGTCGCGACGGTCGTCGAGTACCTCGACCAAGCGCGCGTTCCTCGACGCGACCGGGCGCATCGGTCAGGCCGTGCTGCTCGACCTGCGCACCCGGGTGTACGACCACTTCCAGCGGCTGTCCGTCGGCTTCCACGAGCGCTACACGTCGGGTCGGGTGATCTCCCGGCTGACCAGCGACGTCGACGCGATCGGCGAGCTGCTCGACGGCGGCATCGACGACCTGGTGGTCGCCGGCGCTGTCGGTCGTCTCGGTCGGCGGTCATCCTGCTCTTCCTCGACCTGCCGCTGGGCCTGGTCACGCTGCTGTCGTTCCCGTTCCTGCTGTGGCTGTCGCGCTGGTTCCGGCGCAACTCGGCGCGTCGCCTACCGGCGGACCCGCGAGACGGTCGCGCTGGTCATCGTGCACTTCGTCGAGTCGCTCGGCGGCATCCGCGCGGTGCAGGCGTTCCGCCGCGAGCCGCGCAACCAGGAGATCTTCGAGGCGCTCAACTACGACTACCGCGCGGCCAACCGAGCGCGCTTCCAGCTGATCGCCATCTTCGCCCCGGGCATCAAGCTGATCGGCAACGTCACCGATCGCGGTCGTGCTGGTCTACGGCGGCTACCGCGTGATGGACGGGCAGACCGAGGTCGGCGTGCTCGCCGCGTTCCTGCTCTACCTGCGCCGGTTCTTCGAGCCGATGCAGGAGCTGTCGCCATGTTCTACAACTCGCTGCAGTCGGCGACGGCCGCGCTGGAGAAGCTGTCCGGCGTGCTCGACGAGACGCCGGCCGTCGCCGAGCCGCGCCGACGCCGCGTGCCGCTGCCGACGTCGGCCGCCGCGGCGAGGTCGACCTTCGACCGGCGTCACGTTCGCCTACCGCGACGACCGTCCGTGCTGCCCGGCTCGACCTGCACATCCCGGCCGGGCAGACGGTCGCGCTGGTCGGCGCGACCGGCGCCGGCAAGACCACGATCGCCAAGCTGGTCGCCCGCTTCTACGACCCGATCGACGGCGCGGTCGCGCTCGACGGCGTCGACCTGCGCGACCTGTCCGAGGCCGACCTGCGCCGCGCGGTCGTCATGGTGACCCAGGAGAACTTCCTGTTCTCCGACACGGTCGCCGAGAACATCCGCTTCGGCCGGCCCGACGGCGACGCGCGAGCGAGATCGAGGCGGCCGCCGCAGGCGATCGGCGCGGACCAGCTTCATCGGGGCGCTGCCCGACGGCTACGACACCGACGTCCGCAAGCGCGGCGGCCGGCTGTCGGCCGGGCAGCGGCAGCTGGTCGCGTTCGCCCGGGCGTTCCTCGCCGACCCGGCGGTGCTGATCCTCGACGAGGCGACCTCGTCGCTGGACATCCCGCAGCGAGCGGCTCGTGCAGCGGGCGCTGCGCACGATCCTCGCCGACCGGACGGCGCTGATCATCGCCCACCGGCTGTCCACGGTGGAGATCGCCGACCGGGTGCTGGTCCTCGAGCGCGGGCCGGGTCGTCGAGGACGGCCCGCCGGCGACCTGGTCAGCGGCGGCGGCCGATACGCCGACCTGCATCCCCAGTGGCGCGACAGCCTGGTCTGATGTGGCTTGCCGCGGGGAGTATTCCTTGATCGACCGGTAGCAGTCGGCTAGCTGACAGTTCGCAATGTCCAATGTGGTCGTCACGTGAATGGCGGTGTTCACGCGGTGGATCTACCGTGGACGGTGGGGTTCGTGGGAGACTTCTCGTCACGCTACGGATCTGGGCGCATCGCCCGCAGTGATGGCAACATCGCAGAAGAGGACCGATGACTGGCGGACGATGGAGTAGCCAGACCCGATTCATTGTGGTGCTGATCGGGTTGGCACTGGTCGGCCTCGGCGTGTTCACAACCATCACCTACCACAGCAATTCCGGCGCTGCGGCGCTGGTCGCGGGCGGTGTGCTCGCCGTACTGGTGGGAGTGTCGGGCGGTGCCGCGGTCGTCGTCCGCTCGGCCGAGCAGGAGACTCGGGTCGCCTCCGCCGGCGAGGCTCAGCAGGTCGGCGACGCCGAGGGCGCCTTCGATCGATTCGTGCAACTGCTTCGCGGTTACGCTCCGCAAGCCATCGAATATCACGAGGCCGCCAACACGGCGCTCTACGAGGCGGCCGGGCGGGAGGGGCAGAAGCTTCAACCGATCTTCGGCTACTTCCTCGGCCCGATCGCGATGTCGGGCTCGCTGGTCGTGGTGGACATCCGGGCCGGCACCGGGTTCTCCATCGCCCGGATGCAGACGACCTACCAGGCACTACTCGTCGGGCAGACCGCCGCGTTCAACGCGGCCCTGGTCATCGTCAACGGCAGCCCGGACCACTCGATCCTCAGCGCGGTCGGCCAGCTCAGCACCGCTCTCGACCGTCCGGTTGTCGCGGTGTCCTGGCGGATGGGCGACTCGAGCGACGCGATCGCCGCCGCGATCGTGCGGATCACGAGCGAGATCGACCGGCTCGGGCTGCACAACCGGCCCGCCTCGATCGACACCGCGGCCGTCGAACGCGACGCGCTCGCCCTCTTCGAGCCGGCCCAGCAGGGCTATCAGCCGCCGCCGCAACCGCAGTCCCAACCCCAGCCGCAGTCCCAACCCCAGCCGCAATCGCAACCGGCGCAGCCGGCGGCTCCGGTACAGTCGGCGGCCCCGGTGCCGACCTACCAGCCTCCGCAGCAGGCCCAGCCGGAGCCGGTCAGCCAGCCGTTCCCGCAGCCGGAGACGCGGGTCCCGGCCCAGGTCCCGGTGCTGGTCGACGACATCGACACGCTGGAACATCCGGAGGAGTGGCCGAATCCGGAGCCGCGCCGACGACCCTCGCCGCCGCCGCGGATCTACGACGACTCGGCCTCCTGGCAACGCGCCACCGACCTGCACTGGCGTGGTCAGCTGCAGGAGGCCGAAGAGGCTTACCGGGAGATCGTCGACTCGCGGGCGCACGCGCTCGGCTGGGACCACCCCGACACGCTGACCGCCCGCGACCAGCACGCGACCGTGCTGCGCGACCTGGACCGGCTGGCCGAGGCACTGGTGGAGTGCGATGAGGTGCTGACCGCCCGTACGAGGATCCTGGGCGAGGACCACCCGGACACGCTGACCAGCCGGAGTCACCTGGCCACCATCTACCACCAGCTCGGCGACCTGGCCCGGGCCGAGACCGAGCACCAGCGGGTGATGGAGGCGCGTACCCGCGTCCTGGGCGCCAACCACCAGGAGACGCTGATCAGCCGGAGCAACCTCGCCAAGGTCTACCAGGACATGGGCGAGCTCGACCGGGCGATCGACGAGCACCACACGGTCATGCGGGCGCGCGCCCGGCTGCTCGGCGCGGAGCACCGCGACACGCTGATGAGCCGCAGCCTCCTCGCCTCGGCCCTCCACCACGCCGGCCGGTTGGTCGAGGCGGAGGCGGAGCACCGCAGCGTCCTGGGCAGCCGGCTGCGACTGCTCGGTCCGGTGCACCTGGACACCGCGGTCTCCCGGCACCGGCTGGCCAGCGTGCTGCACGACCTGGGCCGGCTGGACGAAGCGATCGCCGAATACCGGGCCGCCCAGTCGGTCTACGCGCAACTGCTGGGCGCCAACAGCCCGTTCGCCCGGGCTGCCGCGTCGGACCTACAGCTCGCCGAGCGCGCGCTGCGCGGCACCCAGCAGGGCTCACAAGGCACCCGCCGCAACTACTGAGGGCTCTGGCGTCGGCCCAGACCGCCACAGCAGTCCAAGATCCGCCGCTGCCGCCGCCGCTAGGCCACAACTTCGGGGAAGTAGTGGCCTCCCGGCCCCGCTGAGGCCACTACTTCCCCGGAGTTGTGGCCTCCCCACCCGTCGAGGGCACTACTTCCCCGGAGTTGTGGTCTCCCGGCCCGGCTGAGACAACTACTTCCCCGGAGTTGTGGTGCCGGGCTTGGGGACGCGGACGTGGCAGGCGCGAAGCGCCGCTGTCTGGCGGGAGCGACGGTCGTGCCCCCGGCGGACCCGAGTCATCTGCCTATAAGGGAGGGTCTACCAGTCTCCGCCGCCGAAATCTCCGCCGCCGAAATCTCCGCCACCCCAGTCGCCGCCGCCGCCGTCGCCACCCCAGTCGCCGCCACCGTCGCCACCACCGTCGCCACCACCATCGCCGCCGTCGCCGCCGCCGTCCTGGTCGCCGTAGGCGAGGCCATCCTGGAAGCCGTCGTTGTAGGCGTAACCGGAGTCACCCCAGGCCGGGCTGAACAGCGCGTCGAAGAGCAGCAATGTGCCGACCGTCCCGGCCCCGGCGATCAGCGCGGTCTTCCACCACGGCTCCGAATACCAGCCGGCGGGCACGGGGCGACCCTGCACGCGGCCGCCCGGGTAGTAGTAGGGCGTGTCGCTGCCCGGATTGGGACCGGCCCGGTAGTGGTGGCCCTGGACGTCGACCTCGCGCTCCTTGGTCAAGGTGCCGGCGCCCCGGGCCGCGGCCAGCGGCGGGACGTCGGGGCCCGGGTCGAGGCCGAGGGCGATGCGGGCCGCCCGGACGTAGGCCAGGCCTTCGAGGGCGGTTTCGCGCGCCAGCTCATACTGCTTGGCCGACGTGGCCCGCTCCAGCTGCGAGCCGGCCGCGTTGTAGCGCTCACCCGCGTCGACCAGGGCCTGCTTGACGGCCGGCTGGTCACCGGACAGGTTGATGATCTGCCCGCCTAGACGCTCGTACCACCGGAGGGCGTCCTCGCGCGCGTCGGCCATGGCCTGTGCCTCGCGCTTCTTGCGGCCGGAGTTCCAGAACATGCCGAGTGCCACCCCTGCTACGACGATCGCCAGGACGATCAGGACCGGTGTCATATCTACGACGGTACCGACCGCGCGCCCACATCGTCCTGTCAGACCTCTCGTGCATCCTGAGGAATGTGGAACTCATCCTCGTGACCGTGGGCCTCGTGGTCGGCGCGGCGGTCGGCGTGGCCCTGGGCTGGTTCGCCGCGCGGGCGCGGTCGGCCGGTGAGGTCGCGCGGCTGGACGCCACCCTCCAGGCCACCCGCGAGGGTGAGGCGCGTCTCGAGGGATCGCTGCGCGCTCTGACCATGGAGGCCCGCAACCAGACACAGGACGCGGTGGCCGACGCGGTCGCGCCGTTGCACGAGGTGCTGCAGCGCTATGAGCGACGCGTCAACGACCTGGAACGCGAGCGCGTCGGTGCCTACGAGGCCCTTCGCGAGCAGGTCCGCGCCATGCACGACGTCTCCGGCGAGCTGCGCACCGAGACGCGACACCTGGTTTCGGCGCTCCGTGCGCCCCAGGTGCGGGGGCGGTGGGGTGAACATCAGCTCCGGCGGATCGTCGAGGCGGCCGGCCTGCTCGAGCACTGCGACTTCGACGAGCAGGTGACCGGGGCCACCGACGACGCCGTGGTCCGTCCCGACCTGGTCGTGCGACTGCACGGCGGCCGGCACGTGGTGGTCGACGCCAAGGTTCCCTTCGACGCCTACCTGGGGGCGATGGAGTCGCGGGACGACGCGGCCCGGGGCACATTCCTGAGCCAGCACGCGCGGCAGTTGCGCGCGCACGTCGACGCGTTGTCGGCGAAGGCCTACTGGAAGGCGTTCGAGCCGGCGCCGGAGTTCGTGGTGCTGTTCGTGCCGGCCGACACGTTCCTGGACGCGGCGCTGCAGAGCGATCCGACGCTGCTGGAGCATGCGTTCACCCGCAACGTGGTGCTCGCCACCCCGGCGACGCTGATCGCGCTGCTGCGCACGGTGGCATACGCCTGGCGGCAGGAGGCGCTGACCCGCAACGCGGTGGCCGTACACACGCTCGGCCGGGAGCTTTACTCGCGGCTGTCGACCATGGGCGAGCACCTCGCCAAGGTCGGGACGTCCCTCGGCGGCGCCGTCGCCTCTTACAACAAGGCCGTGGGCTCGCTCGAGGCCCGGGTACTGGTCAGCGCGCGCAAGCTGGCCGAGCTCGGGGTGAGCGGCGAGGAGCTGGCGACCCCGGTCCAGGTCGAGATCGCGCCCCGCCAGTTGGTCGACGGCGACTACGCAGCGCTCCTCGCCTCAGGCCAGGGCGACCAGGGCCTTGTGGAGCGCGGGCGGCAGTAGCCCGGGAGTCAGCCGGCCGGACGCGGCCTCGACCAGCGTCTCGTCATCGAGGAACGCCTCCTCGTCGCCGACGCGGACCGTCTGGCCGCCGTCGTGGACCCGGAGAATCACCCCACGGCCCACCTCGGAGATCGCTACCCGGGCAAATCGGACACGCCATGCCTGGCGGGCCGCGCGTTCGGCGGCCGGCGTCACCACACCCGCGTCGTCGCCATGGATGGCGAACTCCGAGGCCAGGTAGAAGGTCTGCCGGCCCAGCGGATATGGCCCGGCGGCCGTGTCGATTGACGCGTCGGCACCACGTCTGCGCAGCTCACGGCGGTTGCGGGCGGACAGCGCGCGCCACTCGTCGAGCAGTCGCGCCGGGGGCAGATCGGCTCGGCGCTCGACGCCCCACTCGTTGAGCTCGTCCATGCCGGTCGACGGCGCCGCCGTCATCAGCTCGGTGACCTGCTCGGCCAGGCCGGCCCGGGTGTAGTCCTCGATCGAGGCGAGGTGCGCCAGGAGTTGCAGCCGGTTCCAGTCCGAGCAGCGCGTCGGCGCGAGCCACCGCTCGCCGGCCAGGGAAGAGTAGAACCGGTCGACCCGCGCGGTTTCCTCGTCCAGTAGGTCAAACGGGTCGAAGCCGGCCATCTCCGCCGGCAGAGCGTCGGCCATGTCCGGTCAGAGCCCGGAGCGGGCCGCACCCGCCGCCTTGAGGTCGCGCTTGAGCTCCTGGGGTAAGGAGAAGACCAGCTTCTCCTGGGCGGTGGTGATCTCCTCGACGTCGGCGAAGCCGCGCTCGGCGAGCCAGCCCAGCAGCTCCGCGACCAGTTCCTCGGGAACCGATGCGCCGGAGGTCACGCCGACCGTGCCGGCGCCGGCCAGCCACTCCTCCTGGACCTCGCGCGCGTAGTCGACCAGGTAGGCGGCCTTGGCGCCGGCGTCGAGCGCCACCTCGCGGAGGCGCTGCGAGTTGGACGAGTTCTGCGAGCCGATGACCAGCACCACGTCGCACGCGGGCGCCATGACCTTGACCGCGTCCTGCCGGTTGGAGGTGGCGTAGCAGATGTCGTCGCTCGGCGGCGACTGCAGCAGCGGGAGACGGGTCTTGAGCCGGGCCACCGTCTCGAGCGTCTCGTCGACCGAAAGCGTGGTCTGGGAGAGCCACACCACCTTGGCCGGGTCGCGCACGGTGACCTGGTCGGCGCCCTCGGGCCCGTCGACCAGCTGGACGTGGGCGGGCGCCTCACCGGAGGTACCGATGACCTCTTCGTGGCCTTCGTGCCCGATGAGCAGAATGTCGTAGTCCTCGGCGGCGAACCGGCGCGCTTCCTGGTGGACCTTGGTGACCAGCGGGCAGGTCGCGTCGATCGCTTTCAGCGACCGCGCCTTGGCCTGCTCGTGCACCTCGGGTGCGACGCCGTGCGCGGAGAAGACGACGATCGAGCCCTCGGGAACCTCGGCGTTCTCCTCGACGAAGATCGCACCGCGCGCCTCGAGGGTGCGCACCACGTGGCGGTTGTGGACGATCTCCTTGCGCACGTAGATCGGCGCGCCGTAGAGCTCCAGCGCCCGCTCGACGGTCTGCACAGCCCGGTCGACGCCGGCGCAATAGCCGCGCGGCTTGGCCAGCAACACACGCTTCGAAGGGGTCGTCACCCCGCCTATGGTACGGGGAGCGCCCAGGCTAGAACCGGTTCCGTCGCCGGCGGCGCGACCCGGCCGAGCGAGAGTGTCGGTGGGGCCGCATAAAGTGTGCGGGTGACCGAGACGACGTCAAGTGCCGAGCAGCCCTGGCCGGTGCGCGTCGTCAGCCAGAAGATCAGCGGCTGGGTGGCCAAACTGGGCTGGGTCTGGGTCGACGGCCAGGTCGCACAGATCAGCCGGCGGCCCGGCAACACCACGGTGTTCCTCACGCTGCGCGACCCGTCCGCCGATCTCAGCCTGACGGTGACGACCAACCGTGATGTGCTCGACCTCGGCGCGCCCAACCTCAGTGACGGCGCCCGCGTGGTCGTGCACGCCAAGCCGGAGTTCTATGCGGCGCGTGGCAGCCTGAGCCTGCGCGCCGACGAGATCCGCCAGGTCGGCCTCGGCGAGCTGCTGGCCCGGCTCGAGCAGCTGAAGAAGCTGCTCGCCGCCGAGGGCCTGTTCGACCGCGCGCGCAAACGGCGCCTGCCGTTCCTGCCCGGCAAGATCGGCCTGATCACCGGCCGGGCCAGCGCCGCCGAGCGCGACGTGCTGATGAACGCGCGCCGGCGCTGGCCGTCGATCGAGTTCCGGGTGATCAATGTCGCCGTCCAGGGGGCTGTGGCGGTGCCGCAGATCCTCGACGCCCTCAAGGTGCTCGACCGCGACGAGACGGTCGACGTGATCGTGCTCGCCCGCGGCGGCGGCTCGACCGAGGACCTGCTGCCGTTCTCCGACGAGGCGCTCTGCCGCGCGGTCTTCGCCTGCCGCACGCCGGTCGTGTCGGCCGTCGGCCACGAGACCGACATCCCGCTCGTCGACTACGTCGCCGACGTGCGCGCCTCGACGCCCACCGACGCGGCCAAGCGGATCGTCCCCGACCTCGGCGAGGAGATCCGGCTGATCGGGCAGGCGCGGACCCGCCTCGACCGGGCGCTGCGCGGACTCCTCGACCGCGAGCAGCACCGGCTCGACGCGATCCGGTCCCGCCCCTCGCTGGCCCGGCCGCACACCATGATCGAGACGCGCGCCACCGAGGTGAACGCTCTGCGCGACCGGGCCACCCGCACCCTGACCCACCGGCTCGACCGCGCCGCCGGCGAACTCACCCACACCCTCGCCCGGCTACGCACGCTCTCCCCGGCTGCCACCCTCGAGCGGGGCTATGCGATCGTGCAGCGCGTCGACGACGGCGCCGTGGTCCGTGCGCCGGGCGACGTGGCGGCCAAGGATGCGCTCCGCATCAGGCTGGCCGAGGGCGAGCTCGCCGCGACGGTCGACGAGTGAAGGGATCACCCGTGTCCGAGCGCATCCAGGCATACATGCGCAAGGCGGCCGCGCTCGATCGTGAAGTGGAGCGAATCGGCCCGTTCTTCGCCACGTTCACGGCGCACAGTGACAACACCTTCCTCAACTATGCGATCCCCGATGCCGGCGCCGAGCCGACACCCGAGGACGCACGGGCGCTGATCGAGGCGTTCCGGAACCGCGAGCGGGTGCCCCGGCTGGAATATCTCCCCGGTCTCGCCCCCGCGGTCGAGCCGAGCCTCCTCGCCGCCGGGTTCACCGTCGAGGATCGCCTCCCGCTGATGGACTGCCCGCCGGACGGCATCGTCGATCAGCCCGTTCCGGAGGGCTTCGAGCTCGCCTTCCCGTCGACCGACGCGGAGCACCTGGGGGTGGCCACGGCCCAGGCGGAGGCCTTCGGTGAGGCGCCGCCCGCCGAGGCGGAGATCGCGCGGTCCTGGCAGCGGATCGCGTCCGGCGGCATCGCCGTCTACGCGCGCGACGCGGCGACCGGCGAGCCGGCCGGCGGTGGCGCCTGCACTCCCCTGCGCGACGGGCTCAGCGAGGTGGTCGGTGTCGCGGTGCGCGAGCCCTACCGCCGGCGCGGCCTCGGCGGCGCGATCACGCTGATGCTGACCCGCGCCGCCTATGACGCCGGCGCGGAGACCGTTTTCCTCACCCCGGCCGGTGACGCGCAGGAGCGGGTGTATTCCCGCATCGGCTACCGCCGGATCGACTCGGTGGTGTTCCTGCGCTGCGACAAAGCACGACCTGACACTGGAGAGGTGACGTCATGACGTCGGCTGAGCTGTCTTACGAGCAGGCCCGCGCCGAGTTGGTCACGGTGGTCGAGAAGCTCGAGTCGGGCGGCACCACCCTCGAGGAGTCGCTGGCGCTCTGGGAGCGCGGCGAGCAACTGGCCGCCACCTGCCAGCGGTGGCTCGACGGCGCCCGCGCCCGCCTCGACGCGGCGCGTCCGGAATAGTCGGTCAAGATGGTAGATGTGGGAGCACCCTCGGATACGACACCACCCACCACGACGCCACCCACGACGGCTCGGGTCGGGCGACGCCCGCGCGACATGGTCCGGGCGTTGGTCGTGCTGATGGTGCCGGTGATCCTCGTCGTGGCGCTCTACCGGTTCCTCGGCCATGAGACGCCGCCGACGGTCGACACGTCGGACGTCTACGAGGCCGCCCAGGCGGCGCACGCCTTCGACCTGCTCAAGCCGACCGGGTTGAGCGATAAGTGGCACCTCTCGAGCGCGACCTACGAGCAAGGCACGCTGCGACTGGGCTTCGTCTCACCCGGCAACGGCCAGCTCCGGGTGCTCGAGACCGGCCCGGCCGACCCCGCGCTGATTCCCACCGAGCTCGGCGCTCGCGCCCGCGTCGACGGCACGGTGCAGGTCAACGGAACCGGCTGGCAGCGATACGTCGACGGGCGACCAGAGGAGACCGCCCTGGTCAAGGCCGAGGCGAAGCGCACGGTCATCGTTGTCGGGCACTCCACCGACGCGGACCTGCACACGCTGGCCAGCTCACTGCGCTGAGATGCGCCCCCGGCGGGCCGGGCGACGAATCCGAACGGGCGTTCAGGCGGCGAGTCTGACAGGATTGGGAAATGTCGCAACCGGCCCGCAATCCACAGACCCTTGACCGCAACCTGGCGCTGGATCTGGTCCGGGTGACCGAGGCGGCGGCGATGGCGGCCGGCCGCTGGGTCGGGCGCGGCGACAAGAACGGCGGCGACGGGGCCGCGGTCGACGCCATGCGCCACCTGATCAACTCGGTCCCGATGCGCGGGGTGGTGGTGATCGGCGAAGGCGAGAAGGACAACGCCCCGATGCTGTTCAACGGCGAGCACGTCGGCGACGGCTCCGGGCCGGAGGTCGACGTCGCGGTCGACCCGGTCGACGGCACGACGCTGATGAGCAAGGGCATGCCCAACGCCCTGGCCGTCCTTGCGGTGGCCGAGCGGGGTGCGATGTTCGACCCGAGCGCCGTGTTCTACATGGAGAAGCTCGCCGTCGGACCGGACTGCGCCGACGTGATCGACATCAACGCCAGCGTCGAGGACAACCTCCGCCGGATCGCCGAGGTCAAGAAGTCCGGCGTCTCCGACGTCACCGTCTGCATCCTCGACCGGCCCCGGCACGCCGAACTGATCCAGCGGGTCAGGCGGACCGGGGCCCGGATCAGGTTCATCTCCGACGGCGACATCGCCGGGGCGATCAGCGCCGCCCGGGAAGGTAGCGAGACCGACGTGCTCATGGGCATCGGCGGTACGCCGGAAGGGATCGTCGCCGCCGTCGCGCTCAAGTGCATGGGCGGGGCGATCCAGGCCAAGCTCTGGCCGCAGGACGCCGCCGAACGGGAGAAGGCGATCAGCGCCGGGCACGACCTCGAGCGGGTCCTGCACACCGACGACCTCGTCGGCGGCGACAACATGTTCTTCTGCGCCACCGGCGTGACCAGTGGTGACCTGCTCAAGGGCGTCCGCTACCGGTCGGGCGGGGCATACACCCAGTCGATCGTCATGCGGTCGAAGTCGGGCACGATCCGGGTGATCGACTCGTTCCACCGGCTCGAGAAGCTGCGCAGCTACTCGCTCGTGGACTTCGACGGCCAGATCGACGCGGAGCCAGAGGCCGCGCCGATCCCAGCCGAGCCGAGCCTTTAGGTCTGCCTCGCCTCGCTACGGTCCCCAGGTTGAGGCAGACCCTAGCTGCCGACGGAGGCCGGCGTCAGGTCGAGCGTCCGGCGCAGCGCCTCGTCCACCGGCGTGTGCACCAGGCCGAACGTCCGCGTGGTCAGCGACGAGTCGAGCTCGAACGGTCGCTTGAACTGGTAGCTCATCTCGATGAACTCCTTGGCGAACTTGTCCCACAGCCCGGCCGCGCGGACCAGCGGGAACGGATACGTCGCCAGCTTCGGCTCGGGCAGGCCACCCACCCGGGCCGTACGGCGGAGCAACTCGCGCACGGTCATCGGCGCCGCGCTCGGCACGTGCCACGCCCGTCCCCAGGCGCGCGGGTCGACGGCCAGAGTGATCATGGTCTGCGCCACGTCACCCGTGTACGTGAACGTGTGCGGGATGTCCAGCGGCGCCGGCATCCGCACGGTCTTGCCTGCGCGCATCGCCGGGAGCGCCATCTCCAGCAGCGAGTACTTCGGGCCGATGTAGTCCGAGGCACGCGCCTCGATCACCCGAACGCCGCTGGCCAGCGCGTCCTGCCACATCTTCACGCGCACCTTGCCCTTGACGGTTGGCGCGGCGAGCGGCATGTCCTCGGTCATCGGGCGGTTCACCGGTCCGTACACGTACAGGTTGCCGGTGATGGCGAGCACCGCGTCGTTGTCCTTGGCCGCGGCGAGCATGGCGGCGGCCATCGGCGGCCAGAGCTCCGGCCAGCGGTGGTAGGGCGGGTTCGCGGCGTTGTAGACGACCGTCGCTCCTTCGGCGGCCGACCGCAGGGCGGTGGCGTCGCTGGCGTCGGCGGCGACCCGCTCGATATGCGGGTGTTCGGGGCCACTGCCGCTACGGGTGACGAGGCGGACCTGCTCGCCGGAGTCGGCGAGGAGGCGGGCGATGGTGGAGCCGATGGTGCCGGCGCCGACGATGAGCTGCATTGCTGACTCCTAGTCTCAAGCGAGAGCAGCGCTCTCTGTTGAGAACAACCATCTCGCAAACACCTGCTTCTTGTCAAGAGCAGTGCTCTCGTATGAGACTATTGACCTCATGAGTGCCCAGTCGATCCGCGCCCGCGTCCGTGCCGAGATGACCGAGGAGATCAAGTCGATCGCCCGCCGGCAGCTCGCGAGTGACGGAGCCAACCTGTCGCTGCGCGCCGTCGCCCGCGACCTCGGCGTGGTGTCGTCGGCCATCTACCGCTACTTCGCCAGCCGCGATGACCTGCTCACGGCGCTCATCGTCGACGCGTACAACTCGATCGGCGACGCCGCCGAGGCCGCCGACGCCTCGGTCCCCCGCGATGACCTGCTCGGCCGCTGGCTGGCGATCACCCACGCGATCCGCGACTGGGCCCTGGCCCAGCCGCACGAGTACGCGCTGATCTACGGCAGCCCGGTCCCCGGCTATCAGGCGCCGCCGGACACCGTCGGGCCGGCCACGCGCAGCACGTTCGCGCTGGCCGGGCTTCTGCGCGATGGCGTCGAACTCGGCGCCTACCCGGCGGACGGGGAGCCGCTGCCCGGCAGCGTCCAGCACGACCTCAGCCGGCTCCGCGCGGAGGCGTTCCCGACCGTGCCCGAGTCGCTCATGGCGCGCGGGATGGGTGCCTGGCTTCTCACCTTCGGCGCGATCAGCTTCGAGCTCTTCGGCCAGTTCAACAACGTGATCGAGGACCGCCGCGCCTTCTTCGACTTCCAGATGCGCGAGGCGTTCAAGACCATCAGAACGTGATCAGGCCCGCCGCGCGCCCCGCGGCGCCACAACTTCCGGGAAAGAGTGGCCTCAGCCGGCCCCGGACGCCACACCTTCGGGGAAATAGTGGCCTCAGCCGGCCCGGGAGGCCACAACTTCGGGGGAATAGTGGCCTCAGCCGGCCCCGGAGGCCACAACTTCCCCGAAGGTGTGGTCTCCGGGTGGTCGATCTTGGTGAGGAGCCGGCCTAGATCGGCAGGCCGAAGCTGATCGTCGTACCGACGTCCACTGTGGACTGGAGCCGGATCCAGCCGTCGTGCGCCTCGACGATCGCCTTGCTGATGGCCAGTCCCAGCCCGCTGCCGTTGATGGCCCGCCGCTGCGCGTCGGAGGTCCGGTAGAAGCGGGTGAAGAGATTCGCCTGCTCGTGCTCGGGGATGCCGACGCCACTGTCCTCCACGCTGAGGACCACGTGGCCGTTCCCGGTCTTGGCGGTCACCAGTACCGCTCCGCCTGGGTTGGAGAACTTGACCGCGTTGGACAGCAGGTTCAACAGCACCCGCTCCAGCTGCCCACCGTCACCGTCCACAATGGGCAGGTCCGGCGCGATGTCCAGCGACAGCGCCAGACCGGCCGACTCGATGACCGGCCGTACGGCCTCGCACGCTGAATCGACGAGCGGCCGGATCTGCACCGGTCCCCGGGCGAGGACGAGCGTGCCCGACTCGATGCTGGAGAACGTCAGCAGATCCTCGATCAGGTCCATCAGGCGCTGACCGTTGCGGTCGATGATGCCGATGATGTGCCGCTGCGGCGAGCTCAGGTCCGCGTCGTCCGCCAGGATCTCGGTGTACCCGCGGATGCTCGTCAACGGCGTCCGCAGCTCATGCGAGACGGTCGCGATGAAGTCGCTCTTCAGCCGGTCGACCTCCCGCAGTTCCTCGACCGAGCGGTGGAGCGCCTCCGCGGCTCGGCGCCGGTCGGTGATGTCGGCGATCTGGTGCACCACATGGCCGGGGCCTTGGGTGATGAGTGACGACGAGTACTGCCCCCACGCCGGATCGCCGTCGGCGTGGCAGAGCCGGACCTCGAAACTGCCGAGCTGATGGTCGCCGGCCTCGAGCCGTTTGACGTGGTCGATGACCATCGGCCGACCCTCCTCGGCGATGATGTCGGTGATCGCGCCGCCCGGGACGAGGCCGGTCATCTGGGCCAGAGCCTGGTTCACCTCGACCACACGGCCGTCGAGGTCGGTCACGGCCATGCCGATCGGTGCGTGATCGAAGGCGGCCCGGAAGCGCTGCTCGTGCTCGATGGAGGCGGCGATCAGCCCCTGCTGGGCCAGCGCGTGCTCGACGGCCGAGCCGAGCCGGCTCAACCGGTCCTTGAGCAGGTAGTCGACGGCGCCGTGGCGCAAGGCGTCGACGCACGCCTCTTCGCTCATCGCGCCGCTGACCACGATCGCCGGGATCTCCTGGTGGTCGGCCCGGAGCAGGTGCAGGGCCTCGAGGGCGCCGAACTGCGGTACCGAGTAGTCGGCCAGGACGATCTCCGGCCGGGCGACGAGCGCGTCGACGAACTCGGCGCGCGTGTCGACCCGCCGCCAGCTGGGGACGAAGCCGGCGCGGCGCAGCTCGAAGACGAGGAGTTCCGCGTCGTCGGGGTTGTCCTCGAGCAGGAGGACGGACAGGGGCGTGTTCACCTCAGCTGGCGTCCGTCTGGTTGAGCATCAGCCAGTACAGCCCGATGTTCTGTACGGCGGACAGGAACTGCTCCATGTCGACGGGTTTGACGATGTAGCTGTTGGCGCCCAGTTCGTAGCAGGCGTGCAGGTCCCGGTCCTCGGCCGAGGAGGTGAGCATGACGACCGGGATGTGCCGGGTACGAGGGTCGACCTTGATGGTGCGCAGCACGTCGATCCCGTCGACCAGGGGCAGCTTGATGTCGAGCAGGACCAGCCGCGGCTCGTCGCTGGGGTCCCGGCCGGCGTAGCGACCCTCGCAGAACAGGTGATCCAGCGCCTCCGCGCCGTCCCGCGCGACGTCGACGGCATTGGCGAAGCGTCCGCGTTTAAAGGCGAGCTGCGCCAGCTCCAGATCGTCGGGATTGTCCTCTACCAGCAGCACCCGCGTCGGCAACAGCTTCATGGTCGATCTCCTCGGTCGGCAGCGTGAAGTAGAAGGTGGCACCGACGCCCGGTTCGGCGTCGGCCCACATCCGGCCGCCGTGGCGCACGACGATGCGATGGGCGAGGGCCAGCCCGATGCCGGTGCCCTCGTAATCCTCAGTGCGGTGCAGTCGTTGGAAAACGCGGAAGAGCTTGTCCGCGTACCGCATGTCGAAGCCGGCGCCGTTGTCGCGGACGAAGTAGGCGGCCTGCCCGCCGGCGGTCACGGTGTGCCCGATGTCGATCCGCGGGCGCTCCCGTTCGCGGGTGTACTTGACCGCGTTGCCGACCAGGTTGGCCAGCACGTGCCGGACCAGCCGCGGATCGCCGTACGCCACCGGAAGCTCGTCGACATCGAGCTCGATGTCGCGCCCGCCGCGCTCCATGACGAGCTCTTCCCAGACGTCCTCGACGACCCCGCGCATATGTACCGGTTGCCAGGCCATCGACTGGCGCTGCAGCCGGGAGAAGGCGAGCAGCCCGTCGATCAGCTGGCCCATCTGCTGGGCGCCGGCGCGGATGCGGGACAGATAACGCCGGCCTTCGTCGTCGAGCCGCTCGTCGTAGTCCAGCGAGAGCATCTTGGCGAACCCGTCGACGGCGCGCAGCGGCGCGCGGAGGTCGTGCGACACGCTGTACGAGAAGGACTCCAGCTCGGCGTTGGTCTCGCGCAGCTTCTCGGTGCGCTCGGCGACGCGTCGCTCGAGGTCGTCGTTGAGTTCCTGGATGGCGCGCTCCGCGGCCTTGCGCTCGCTGATGTCGCGAATGGCGGCGGAGATGATGACGCCGTCCTCGGTGTCGAGGGTGCTCAGGCCGATCTCGGCCGGGAACCGGGTACCGTCGGCCCGGCGCGCCTCGACCTCGACGCCGGTCGCATTGGGCCGGTCGGCCACTTCGTAGCCGGCGATCGCGGGCCGCATCGGCACCTCGATGCCGCCGTCGGCCGTCGGCACCAGCAGCTCTACGAACTGGCCGAGCAGGTGGTCCCGGGCGTACCCGAAGAGCTCCTCGGCCTTGGCGTTGATGATCACGATGCGCCCGGCGATGTCGACGCCGAGGATCGCGTCCGGCGCGACTTCCAGCAGGCCGCGGAACTTGACCTCGCTGCGCTGGCGTTCGGTCACGTCCTGGACCACCTCGACGAAGCCGCGGAGCGAGCCGTCGTCGTGCCGTACCACGGTGAGTGTCCCATGGGCCCAGAAGCGCGTGCCGTCCTTGCGGACGCGAACCCCGTCGACCTCGACCGAACCGTCGTTGACCGCCGCGGCGAAGAGCTCTTCCGGATCACCGGATGCGGCCTCCTCGGGCGTGAAGAACACCCCGTACTCGCAGCCGATGATCTCCTCGGGCCGGTAGCCCTTGAGCCGCTCCGCGTTCTGCGACCAGCTGGTGACCCGCCCGTCCGCGTCGAGCATGAAGATCGCGTGGTCGCGGGCGCCGTCGAGCAGCAGCCGGAGCTGCTCCTCCGACCGGCGCAGCTCCGAGGTCGCCGCGTCGACCTGCACCATCGCCCGCCGGCGGGCGGTGACCAGCGTGAAGATCAGCAGGGCGACCAGGACGGTCAGCGCGACGCCGGCGGTGGTGACGCCGTCGTCGATGTGGCTGTCCTTGCCCAGCAGATCCATGGTGTCCGCGTCGACGGTCAGCTGCCAGGCCCGGTCGGCGACGGTGGCGTCCACCGTGGTGCTCAGGTCGTGCCGCCCGGACGCGACCTGCAACGCGGCGACCTCCAGACTCTGCCCCTGGTGCTGCACGTGCAGCGCCACCCGCAACAGGCCCTGCGAGCTGTCGCGCAGCGTCGAGCCGATGAAATCCCGGCCCCGCAGTCCCATCGTGACCCAGCCGCGCAGCTGCCCGGTGCTCTGCGCGAAGACCGGCTCGGCCAGGGCGAACGAGAGCTGTCGCTCGGACGGCGGCAGCTGGCGGTCCCGAAGGAGCACGAACGGGTCGGACACCACCGGTTGGTCCAGCCGGCGGGCCAGCAGCAGCGCCGCCCGGGACTCGGCCACTTGGGTCGCATCCACTCCAACCAGCGGGTTGGCGCCGTCGAGGGTGCGCTGGAAGATGCTGTAGATGTGCTCGGTGGTCGGCCCGACCGGCTTCAGGCGCAAGGTGGGCTGACCGTGGGCTCGCCAGTACGCCTGCGCGCTCGCCTCGGCGCCGGAGGTCACCGGTACCAGGAAGGTGACCCCGGTCGCCCCGCGGAGGCTGAGCTGGCGCAGCGGTGCGGTGGTGGCGAGGAACACGTCCAGGTTCAGCTCGGCGGGCGCGCTCAGCCCAGCGGCGACGAGCTGCAGCGCGTCGACGTAGCGGCGCGCCTCGGCCGCCACCGCCTGCTGGACGGTCGCCACCCGCTTGTCCATCACCTGGTCGGCGGCGCGGTCCTCCGAGTCACGCAGCGCCGTCCCGGCGACGAGCGAGGCCCCGATCCCGAGCACGAGCACGAGGGCGCCGGCCCACCCTCCCGCCGAGCGCAACAGCCGCAGCGTCGCACGAACCCGCACCACATAACGCCCATCGGCGGCGATCGGGCAAGCCTAAGGGAATCCTCAGCCGTTGTCTGAGCTGTGGCCGGGGAATCAGCCGTTGTCCGAGCTGTGCCCGGGGAACAGGTGCGCGGCCGGATCGATCACCACGGCGGCGTTGTTGACGGCGGTCGCCGCCTCACCGAAGCCGACGGCGATAAGCCGGACCTTTCCCGGGTATTCGCTGATGTCGCCGGCGGCAAAGACCCTCGGCAGGTTGGTCGCCATCATCGTATCGACGCGGATGTGCCGCTTGTCGAGCTCGAGTCCCCAGTCGGCCAGCGGGCCGAGGTCGGCGGTGAAGCCGAGGGCCGCGACCACGGTGTCGGCCGGCATCAGCGTCGCCGTCGTCGAGCCCTTGACGACCACGTCGCAGCCGGTCACCCGCGCATCGCCATGCAGCCTGGTCACCTCGGCGTTGACCACGATGTTCACCGGCAACGCCTGCACCTTGGCCACCGTGGAGGCGTGCGCGCGGAACCGGTCGCGCCGGTGGACCACCGTCACCGACTTGGCCAGCGGCTGGAGCGCCAGGGCCCAGTCGAACGCGGAGTCGCCGCCGCCGACGATCACCACGTCATGGCCGGCGAGGTCGGCCAGGTGCGGCACGAAGTAGACCAGTCCGGCGCCCGGGAAGGCGTCGGCGGCCGGCAGCGGGCGCGCGGTGAAGCTGCCCAGGCCACCGGTGATCAGGATCGATCCACAGTGGAGCGCGGTGCCGTCGTTGAGGTCGAGCACCGGCCTGTCGTCCACATAGGACAGTTTCTCGGCTCGTACGCCCAGAAAGTAGTCGGGGGTGAATTGGGCGGCCTGCTCCACCAGGTTGGCCACCAGGTCACGGCCCTTGATGGCCGGGAAGCCCGCGACGTCGAAGATCATTTTTTCCGGGTACATCGCGGTGACCTGCCCGCCCGGCTCGGGCAGCGCGTCGATCACCGCCGTCGAAAGGCCCCGGAACCCGGCATAGTAGGCCGCGAAGAGACCGGTCGGGCCGGCACCCACGATCGCGACGTCGACTTCACGCACCCGCCAAACGCTACCGTCTGGTAGGACCTTCCGGAAAGCGCCGAGCAGCGCCCCTGCGCCCGCTGGCTCGCGCGACTTTAGGCGACGTCTTCCGATGAGGCCGCTGGCGCGGCCTGTGGTCCAGACGCCGCAGCGCCAGGCTCGGCCAGCGGGCTGCGCATCAGTCCAAGGTCAGCGGGGCCGGGGTGATCGCCCGGGCCGGACGCGGGCGGCGCCGGCGGAAGAGTACGGCCGCGACCAGGCCACCGATGAAGCCGAAGAGGTGCGCCTGCCAGGACACCCGCTCGTCCCCGGGCAGCGCACCGATCAGCTGCCAGCCGTAGAGCAGACCGATCAGCAGCCCGACCGCGATGTGCCACCAGCTGCGCTCGACGATGCCGCGCATCAGCAGTACACCGAGATAGCCGAAGATGATCCCGCTGGCCCCGACCACGATGCTGTTGCCGTCGCCGGTCAGCCAGACGCCGACCCCGCTGACGACCGCGATGAACAGCGTCGTGATGAGGAACCGTTTGGTCCCGGAGGCCAGCACGAACGTGCCGAGCAGGATCAGCGGAATGCTGTTGGCCAGGACGTGCGAGAAGCTGGCGTGCAGCAGCGGGGCGAAGATGATGCCGTCGAGGCCGTCGACGTGGTGCGGGCGGATCCCGCCGGCCTGGTCGAGGTGGCCGCCGGTCAGGCGGTCGAAGAGCTCGATGAGAAACAGCACCGGGACGACGGCGCACATCGCCACGAAGGCTCGTCCGATCGAGGAGTAGAAGGCGTCCGTGCCGAATCGCATGGCGTCGTCGGACGCGGCGGGCTCGATGGATGTGGCGTCGGAAGTCACAGCTCAACTGGTAGCAGGTCGACGCTCGACTCGCCACACGACAGGGCGCTCCTTCGATGAAGGAGCGCCCGCCGATTCACGAAAACTCAGTACCAGCCGGTCGACTCGGAATGGCTCCAGGCGGCGCACGGCGTGCCGTAGCGGCCCTTGATGTAGCTGAGCCCCCACTTGATCTGGGTGACCGGGTTGGTCTGCCAGTCGGCACCGAACGCCGCCATCTTGCTGCCGGGCATCGCCTGCGGGATGCCGTAGGCCCCCGACGGGTTCCTGGCCTTGACGTTCCAGTGGCTCTCCCGGTCCCACAGCTGGGCCAGGCACTGGGCGTCCTTCATGCTGAACCCCTGCTGGAGGTTCAGCGTGCAACCGATCGCCTTGTTGCCGCTGTACGCGGAGCAACTGGCCGGGATCGGGCCGATGTTGCCGCCGGTCGCGGGGCCGCGCGGGGCGCTGCGGTTGGCCGCCTCCGCCGCCTTCTTGCGCGCCTGATCATCGGCCGACTTGGCCTGCGCGGCCGCCGCCTGTGCGGCGTTGTCCGCCTTGGTCTGCGCGTCTTTCTGGTCGGCCGCCCGACCGGTGCCGTCCGGGGTGTATTCCGGAAGGTCCGCCGCTTCCACCGCCAAAGTGTTCGACGTGGCTCGCTGCTGGGACTTTCGATCGGAGATCAGGAGTCCGCCCACCAGTCCCGCAAGCAGGACAAGCACGGAGAGCGCCCTGAAGATGCCGATCCGGGGTCGCAGCCGGATCACGAAGGAATCCAATCGTCGGGGACAGGGACACGGTGCGCACCGCGCCAATCGCGCGGTAACACACCGTGAGCGCCCCGACCGATAACCAGCGGTGAAGCGCTCGACGCTCACCCTTGCGCACGCCGACGCACAATGGAACCTTGAACCGCCAGTACTGTGATCTAAATCACGCGGAAAATCGGATAAACGCCAGTAATCATCACGCGAAGGGCAGGTCTTCCAGGAGATCCGTTACGACCTCCGCGATAGGGGAGCGCTCGGAACGGGTCAGAGTGACGTGTGCGAAAAGCGGGTGACCCTTGAGCGCCTCGATCACCGCGGCCACCCCGTCGTGACGGCCGACGCGGAGGTTGTCACGCTGAGCTACGTCATGGGTGAGAACCACCCGCGAGCCGGTGCCGATCCGGGACAGCACGGTGAGCAGGACGCCCCGTTCGAGCGACTGCGCCTCGTCGACAATCACGAATGCGTCGTGCAGGCTCCGGCCGCGGATGTGGGTCAGCGGCAACACCTCGAGCATCCCGCGCGCGGCCACCTCTTCCATCACGTTGTCGTGCACCAGCCCGCCGAGCGTGTCGAAGACCGCCTGCGCCCAGGGCGCCATCTTGTCGGCCTCGCTGCCCGGCAGGTAGCCCAGTTCCTGACCACCGACCGCGTACAGCGGCCGGAACACCACGACCTTCTTGTGCTTGCGGCGCTCCATGACCAGTTCCAGGCCGGCGCAGAGGGCCAGGGCGGACTTGCCGGTGCCGGCCCGGCCGCCGAGCGACACGATGCCGACCGACTCGTCGAGCAGGAAATCGAGCGCGATGCGCTGCTCGGCCGAGCGGCCCCGCAGCCCGAATACCTCCCGGTCGCCGCGCACCAGGCGAACCGTCTTGTCCGAGCCGATCCGGCCGAGTGCGGAGCCGTTGGCGGACTGCAGTACAAGTCCGGTGTGCACCGGCAGGTCTCCGACGCCGTCGAGGTCGACCGGCTCTCCCCCGTACAACTCCTGGATCTTCTCGGCGCTGACCCCGATCTCCATGAGGCCGGTCCAGGTCGGATCGGCGGCGGTGCCGTGGCGATATTCGTCGGCCACGAGCCCGACGGCGGCCGCCTTGACGCGCAACGGCATGTCCTTGGTCACCAGGGTGACGTCACGACCCTCGGCGGCCAGGTTGAGTGCCACGGCCAGGATCCGGGCGTCGTTGGTGTCGGCCCGGAAACCGTGCGGGAGCATCTCGGGGTCGGCGTGGTTGAGCTCGACGTGCAGCGTGCCGCCCGCCTCGGTCAGCGGCAGGGGCTGGTCGAGCCGGCCGTGCTTGACCCGCAGTTCGTCCAGGAACCGCAGGGACTGCCGGGCGAAGTAGCCGAGTTCCGGGTGGTGGCGCTTGGCCTCGACCTCGGAGATGACCACCAGCGGGATCACGACCTCGTGCTCGGCGAATCGGAGGAAGGCCGCCGGGTCGGACAGCAGGACAGAGGTGTCCAGAACAAAGGTCCGGGTGGATGGGGCAGGCTCGCTGTCTTCTGCCTTTTGCCGGGCGCGCGGGCGGCGCGGGGCTTGGGCAGGAGCGGCGGACTTGGCAGCAGCACGGCGAACGGTCACGTGATCTCCGGGGGCGGGCACCGCCGCCCGCTCTCGCGTCCTCCGTCGCCCGCACGGGGTCGGGTGCTCGGCTCCCGTGGCAGTCTTTCTCGCGCGATCCGGGCCTCGGATGGGTGGGAAAACCCCCTCCCACAGCACAGACGCTAGCCTCTGCAAGCGAGATCGGCTAGAACGAACCGTCCGTCTGCGGTAACCCGCCGGACTCATGAACTCAGTACTCTGGGGGACATGCCCTCCTTCAGTGAGCCGTTCAGTCAGGAGATCGCGTTCAAACTGACGGCGGCCCAGCCGGAGCAGTGTGGCTTTTTCTTCGATTTCGACGGCACGCTCGCGCCGATCCAGGACGATCCGGACACGGTCGAACCGGTGGCCGGCGTCCTTGACGCGCTGACCGAACTGGGCCGTCGCGTCCACGAGGTGGCCATCGTGTCGGCCCGGCCGGTGGACTTCCTGCGCTCCCGCTTCGGCGGACTTCCCGAGGTCAGCCTGTTCGGCCTTTACGGGCTCGAGGTGTCCCGCCACGGCGGCGCCATCGAGACCGACCCGACCGCGCTGCCGTTCGTGGACGTCATGACCGAGCTGGCCGATCGCGCCCGCACCGAACTGCCCGCCGGGACCCTGGTCGAATACAAGCGGCTGTCGGTCTCGTTGCACTACCGGACCGCGCCCGAGCTCGGCGACCAGATCGAGCAGTGGGGCCAGCAGCGCGCCGCCGAGCTGGGCCTGCGCGCGCAGCCCGGCCGCATGGTCTTCGAGCTCAAACCGCCGGGCAACCGCGACAAGGGCAGTGTGCTGCTCGAGGAGACGGTCGGGCTGACCTGTGCGTGGTACTTCGGGGACGACGTCGCCGACCTGAAGGCCTTCGCCGCGCTCGACGAGCGGGAGGCCAGCGACCCCGAGTTCACCGCGGTCAAGGTCGCGGTCGGGCGCCCCGAGTCCGGCCTGGAACTCATCCAGGCCGCCGACCTCCACCTCGACGCGCCCACCGACGTGCCGGTGTTACTGGCCAATCTCGAATTGGTCCTTTAGGACCCTTTCTTTTTATGGCTCGGGTCCGTCGAGGGCACGGCCGTTGCTCCCGCCAGGAATCCCGGCGTCCGCGTTCCCAAGCCCAGCACCGCCACAACTTCTCCGGATGCAGTGCCCTCAGCGCGCCCGGGAGGCCACTACCTCGGGGAAGTAGTGGCCAACAAGGCCCCGGGAGGGCACTACTGCGGGGAAGTAGTGGCCTCCCGGGCCGGCTGAGGCCACTGCTTCCCCGAAGTTGTGGCGTGTGCCTCAGGTGCCGTAGCGGCGCTGGCGGCTCGCATACGAGCGCAGCGCCCGCAGGAAGTCGATCCGGCGGAAGCCGGGCCAGTTGACCTCACAGAAGTAGAACTCCGAGTGCGCGCTCTGCCAGAGCAGGAAGCCGGAGAGCCGCTGCTCGCCGCTGGTGCGGATGAGCAGATCCGGATCGGGCAGGCCGCGCGTATAGAGGTGCTCGGAGATGTGGTCGACATCAAGGATCTCGGCGAGCTCCTCGATCGACGTGCCGGCCGCCGCGTGCTGGTGCAGCAGTGACCGCACCGCATCCGCGATCTCGTGCCGGCCGCCGTAGCCGACGGCCAGGTTGATCTGCGCGCCTCCGGTGCGGTCGACGGTGCGCTCGTCGGCGGCCTTGAGCGCCTGCGCGGTGGCGGTGGGCAACAGGTCGAGCGCGCCGACCATGCGCAGCCGCCACGGGTTGCCCTGGTCGGCCAGCTCGGCCGCCAGGTTCTCGATGATCTGCAACAGCGGCTCCAGCTCGGCCGAGGGCCGGGCCAGGTTGTCGGTGGACAGCAGCCACAGCGTCACGTGCTGGACGCCGGCGGCATCGCACCAGCGCAGCAGTTCCTTGATCCGCTCGGCGCCGACGCGGTGACCGTCGTTGGGGTCGACGTAGCCCATCTCCCGGGCCCAACGCCGGTTGCCGTCGACGATCACTCCGACGTGGCGAGGGTGCGGCTTTCCGGCCAGGCGGCGCACCAGGCGCCGCTCGTACATCGAGTACAGCAGGTCGCGGAGCATCACCGTCGCAGAGTAGCGACTCGACCCAAAGATGAACACCGGACGACGGTCATCCGACCGTACCTACACCGGATCCGCTACTCGACGTTGAGGCGCGCTTTCAAGGCGTCCAGCTCGGCCCACAGGACGCCGGGGAGCTTGTCGCCGAAGCGCTCGAACCACTCGGCCACCTGCGGGATCTCCGCACGCCACTCTTCCGGGTCGACGCGCAGCGCCGCCTCGATGTCCTCCGGCGCCGCGTCGAGCCCGCTCAGGTCGAGCGCGCCGGGTGCGGGCACCGCGCCGATCGGGCTCTCGACCGCCTCACCGGCGCCCTCGATGCGATCGACGATCCATTTGAGCACGCGCGAGTTCTCGCCGAAGCCGGGCCAGAGGAACCGGCCATCGTCACCCCGGCGGAACCAGTTGACGTAGAAGATCTTGGGCAGCCGGTCGGCGTCGCCGCCGGCGCCCTTGCCCATCTCGATCCAGTGCTGGAAGTAGTCGCCGGCGTTGTAGCCGATGAACGGCAGCATCGCCATCGGGTCGCGGCGCACCACGCCGACCTTGCCGGCCGCCGCGGCGGTAGTCTCGCTGGACAGCGTCGCGCCGAGGTAGACCCCGTGCACCCAGTCGCGCGCCTCGGTCACCAGCGGCACCGTCGTCTTGCGCCGGCCGCCGAACAGGATCGCCGAGATCGGCACGCCCTTCGGGTCCTCGTACTCGTCGGCGAGGATCGGGCACTGCTTGATCGGCGTACAGAAGCGGGAGTTCGGGTGTGACGAGAGTTCGTCGCCGCCGGGGTGCCAATCCGCACCCTTCCAATCGACGAGGTGCGCCGGCGGCTCGCCCATCCCCTCCCACCAGATGTCGCCGTCGTCGGTCAGCGCCACGTTGGTGAAGAGCGAGTTGCCCCGGTCCAGGGTGCGCATCGCGTTGGGATTGGTCTTCCAGTCGGTGCCGGGCGCCACACCGAACAGGCCGAACTCCGGGTTGAGCGCGTAGAGCCGGCCGTCGGGGCCGAAGCGCATCCAGGCGATGTCGTCGCCGAGCGTCTCGACCTTCCAGCCGGGGATGGTCGGCTCGAGCATGGCCAGGTTGGTCTTGCCGCAGGCGCTCGGGAACGCGGCCGCGACGTAGTGCACCTGCCCGGTGGGGTTGGTGAGCTTCATGATGAGCATGTGCTCGGCGAGCCAGCCGTCATCGCGGGCCATCACGCTGGCGATGCGCAGTGCGTAGCACTTCTTGCCGAGGAGCGAATTGCCGCCGTAGCCGGACCCGTAGCTCCAGATCTCGCGGGTCTCCGGGAAATGCGAGATGTACTTGGTCTCGCTGCACGGCCAGGCGGCGTCGTCGGCCCCGTCGGCGAGCGGGGCACCCACCGAGTGCAGGCACGGCACGAAGGCCGTGTCCTCATCCATGCGCTCCAGCACCGTCGAGCCCATCCGCGTCATGATCCGCATCGAGGCCGCGACGTAGGCGGAGTCGGTGAGCTCGACACCGAACATCGGATCGTCCGCCTCGAGCGGACCCATACAGAACGGGATGACGTACATGGTCCGGCCGGTCATGCAGCCCGCGTAGAGCTCGGTCATGACCTCCTTCATCTCGGCCGGGGCCATCCAGTTGTTGGTCGGGCCGGCATCGGCCGGGTCCTCCGAGCAGATGAAGGTGCGCTCCTCGACCCGCGCCACGTCGCTCGGGTCGGTGCGCGCCAGGAACGAGTTGGGCTTGCGCTCCGGGTTGAGCCGGATCAGCGTGCCCCCGTCGACGAGTTCGTCGGTCAGGCGATGCCACTCCTCCTCGGAGCCGTCGCACCACACCACCCGGTCGGGCATCGTGAGCTCGGCGACCTCACTGACCCAGGCCAGCACTCGAGCGGGAGCCGTATCCGGAGTGGTCATCGTCTTCTCCTTGTGGTCGACGCCAGGTCGTGCACCCCGCTCGACTCGTCGGTACCCGTTCCGGGTAAGGCCGAACTCTCGGCACGCCAAAATTGCCGACGCGCCGAGGACGAAATGTCTCGGGGATGGCCTCAGCGTAAACCGCAAACCACCGTTGAGCAGCCGCTGAGCTTGTGAAAATCTGCACAAGAAATCGAGATTCTGAAGCTTGCCCGCGTAAAAGCGCTCGATTTTTCGTTGCATCGCGCACAATTACGCAAGCCGTGCGGTGTCGCGCTCGGTGGGTC
The DNA here is from genome assembly GCA_963816625.1 of uncultured Actinomycetota bacterium. Taxonomy (GTDB): domain Bacteria; phylum Actinomycetota; class Actinomycetes; order Mycobacteriales; family Micromonosporaceae; genus Dactylosporangium. The sequence goes on from CAWFLC010000003.1 coordinate 554,425, forward strand.
TTGGTGCCGTACCCTCAGCGACGTGGCAGAGGCGAGTGTGCGGCAGGATCCCCCATTTCCCGACATTTCGGGTGTTACGGACGATACGCCAGTAGCGCCCGTAAGCGGGATCCGCGGGCTGGTCGCGCGCTTCGAGCACATCGTCCGCGAACTGGGCAAGTTCGGTGTGGTCGGCGCCGTCGCGTTCGTGGTCGACACGCTGATCTTCAACGTGCTCCTGTACGCCGACGTCGCGAGCCTGCTCGCCGCCACGATCTCGATGACGATCGCCGCCTCGGTGGCCTTCGTCGGCAACCGGTTCTGGACCTGGCGCGATCGCGAGCGCACCGGACTGCGTCGTGAATACCTTTTGTATTTCCTCTTCAATCTCATCGGACTGGGAATCGCACTGGCCTGCCTCGCGATCAGTATCTATGGGCTCGGCTCAATGTGGCCGATATTCAAGGGGACCCTCGCGCAGAACGGCGCGAAGAATGTCGTCGGTATGGCGCTCGGCACGGCGTTCCGATTCTGGGCCTATCGGCAGATCGTCTTCCGTCGATAGTCAAGATCCTGATTCCGGGGCCCTGAGCGGCCGTTAAGCGGACACTCAGCAGATTCTCAGCTTCGCCCTGCGTCGCGGCGTGGTCCCACAGGGTGCATTCCGGTAACGCTTCGATGCGAGTTCGTGTCCGGGATTGTTCGAATCGTTATCGGGGCAGTGAGATAGCGCGCACACAGTTGCGCGTTGCGGGCGATCGCTTGACGCCTACCGTAGGGTTGTCCGGTGCGTCTTGCCCACACCTTGCTTGATCGTCTGGTTCCGCAGCGGCTCCACGGCGTCGCAACCGAGGTCGCCCGGTTCTGCGCGGTCGGCCTGGTCAACACGGTCCTCGACTACGCGGTGCTCAACCTGCTGCTGTCGATCGGCCCGCTGAAGGCCAAGGTCGCCTCGACCGTCGTCGCGACGACGGCGTCCTACGTGATGAACCGGCAATGGACGTTCAAAAAGCGCGACCGGGGTGGGCTGCGCCGGGAGTACGTGCTGTTCTTCGCGCTCAACCTGGCCGGCCTGGCGATCCAGCTGGCCGTGCTGGGCGTGGCCAAATACTGGTTGGGCTTCACCGAGCACGGCGGCGGCGACGACCGGCTCGCGCTGAACCTCTTCAACGCGCTGGGCATCGCGGTGGCGATGGTGTTCCGCTTCTGGGCCTACCGCACGTTCGTCTTCAAGATGGATGACGAGGCGGCGCTGGTGGGGAGCATGGAGCCGGGCATCTCCGAGGCCGAGGTCGCCGAGCTCCGCGAGCTGGACGTGGACATCGCCGCGGCCGAGGTCGCCCTCGCCGACGTGGCTGCCGCCCCGGCTCCCCGCCACACCGCCGACGACTTCGAGACGGCAGCGTCGTCGCGAAACTAGGACTTGAGGCGAGGCCACCACTTCCCCGAAGTAGTGGCCACCCAGCCGCGCCGAGGCCACTAGATCCCCGAAGTAGTGGCCACCCGGCCACCGGAAGCCACTAGATCCCCGAAGTAGTGGCTACCCGGCCCCGCCGAGGCCACTACTTCCCCGAAGTGGTGGCCACCGGGGCGCCTGGTGCTATTGGCGCGGCTCTTCCTTGATCTCGCGTACCAGGGCGTCGCGGTCGTCGTCACCGAACGAGTGCCGCTGGCGGTCCTGGTCGACGAGCTCGTAGAGCATGCTCTGGGTCTTCTCGACCCCGGGGATGTCCTTGAGGACGACCTGGCCGCGCTCGCCGGCGGACTCGATGGTCAGCGTGCCGCAGCCGAGCATGCGCTCGAAGAGGTTGTGCGAGAAGGACACGTCGTTGATGCGGCCCATCGGGATGTCACGACCGTTGCGCGAGAAGACGCCCTCGCGCATGATCACCCGCTCGTTGGTGAACACATAGTGGGTCGTGCGCCACTTGACCCACGGCCGGAACGTGAAGATCGCGATCACGATCAGCCCGATGCCGCTGATGATCAACAATGGCACCTGTCCCCAGGACGAGAACAGGAAGGCCCAGGCCACGGCGACGGCGGCGATCACGACCACCCCCAGGACGGTCGGCCAGAACATCGCCTTCCAGTGCGGATGTAGATGTGCGACCACCTGCTCGTCGCTGGTGAGCACACTCTCCGGGAAACCCACGGCCAACCTCCTTGTGCGACCTTGTCGGCCGCGACACTAGTGGAGTCAGCGAATGTGCACCACATCCCCGGCCGCAACCGTCACTTGTCCGTCTTCGGTGGTCACGACCAGCCGGCCGTCACCGTCGATGTCGGCGGCCACGCCCTCGCGGACAATGCCCCCGGAAGCGCCGCCCCCAGAAACCATGCCGCCGGAAACCATGCCGCCGGAAACCATGCCGCCGGAAACCATGCCGCCGGAAACCATGCCGCTGCCGGGAAGCTCGATGCGCACCCGCCGACCGATTGTGCCGCAGTGCAGCAAGTACTCCTCGCGGATGTCGCCGGTCCGCCACCGTCCATACCAGATGGCCAGCGAGCGCAGGAGCTGGCGGAGTAGCGGGTCACGGTCGGTGTTGGCCGCGCCGGCCAGCGCCAGCGAGGTCGCATCGGGGCGGGGCAGTTCGTCCTCCCGCAGCGTCACGTTGAGCCCGATGCCGAGCACCACCGCGCCCGGCGCGACCACCTCGGCCAGGATCCCCCCGCACTTGCGGTCGCCCGGCAGGAGCAGGTCGTTGGGCCACTTCAGGTACGCGTCCACATCGGACACCTTGCGCACCGCCTCGGCCAGCGCGATCCCGGCGAGCAGGGGCAGCCAGCCGTAGCGGGACACCGGTACCTCTTCCGGGCGAAGCAGCACGCTCACCGCGAGCCCGGCCCGGGGTGGCGACTCCCACTGCCGGCCGAGCCGTCCCCGGCCGGCGGTCTGCCGCTCGGCGACCAGCACGCTGCCCTCGGGCGCGCCGTCCCGGGCCGCGGCGGCGAGGTCAGCGTTGGTCGAGCCGGTCTCGGCGACCACCCGCAGGTCGGTCCAGAGGCCGCCGCCCGCGATGACCGCTCGGCGCAGCGCCGCCTCGCGGAACGGGGGGCGGCCGAGGTCGGCATAAGGGGATGTGCTCACCCCGCAACGGTACTGTATACTTCTGGGTATATACCTGGAGGTGTACAGGTGATTCACGTCGAAGGGCTTTCCAAGACCTACGGGCAGCGGCGCGCCCTCGACCGGCTCGACCTGCACGTCGACGGCGGCGAGATCGTGGCCGTCCTGGGCCCGAACGGGGCCGGCAAGACCACCCTGGTGGAGATCCTCGAAGGCTTCCGGCCGCGCAGCGGCGGCCTCGTCGAGGTGCTGGGCGTCGACCCGGCGACGCGGTCGCGGGCCTGGCGCGACCGGATCGGCGTGCTGCTGCAGACCACGAGTGTCGAGCCGGAACTGACCGTCCGCGAGGCGATCGACCTCTACCGCGGGCTCTACTCCCGCCCGCGCGACCCGGACGACCTGCTGGCGCTGGTCGAGCTGACCGACGTCGCCGAGCGACGGGCGGGTGCGCTCTCCGGCGGCCAGCAACGCCGGCTGGACCTCGCGCTCGCGCTGGCCGGGCAGCCCGAGCTGCTCTTCCTCGACGAGCCGACGACCGGGTTCGACCCGCAGGCCCGGCACGCGACCTGGGACGTCATTCGCGACCTCGGCTGCACCGTGCTGCTGACCACGCACTACCTCGAAGAGGCGGCCCGGCTGGCCGATCGGGTCGTGGTGATCGCCGGCGGCCGGGTCGTGGCGGAGGGTGACCCGACGACGCTCGGCGGCCGGCGGCTGGCCACCGCGACCATCACGTACCGCACCCGTGGAAAGCCGACCGTGATCGAGACCGACCGGCCTACCGCCGTCCTCGCCGAGCTGACCGGCGCGGCCGCGGCCGCCGGGGTGGAGCTCGACGGCCTCACCGTGGCCCGCCCGACGCTCGAAGACGTCTACCTCGCACTCACCGGGAGCACGCCATGATCCGCTATCAGCTGCGCCTCTACCTGCGCAGCCCGCGCGCCCTCATCTCGGCGATGGCCACGCCGCTCGTGCTGATGGTGCTGCTCGCCGCGATCAGCGACCACCGCACCGAGGCGGGCTACGCCGGCAACCTGGCCGCGGCCATGGCCACCCTCGGCCTCTCGTCACTGTGCTACACGACACTGGCCGCCTCGATCGTCGCCAGCCGCGACGCCGGGGTGCTCAAGCGGCTACTGGCCACCCCGCTGCCGATCTGGTCGCATCTCGCCGGCCGGATCATCGCGACGGTGGCGCTGACCGTGGTCCAGGCCGCGGTGACGTTCCTTCTGGGGGTACTGGCTTATCGCGCCTCGATCAGCGTCGGTTGGCCGCTCGTGGCCGGACTGCTGCTCGGCGCGGTCACCATGTGCGCGCTCGGGCTGGCCGTGGCCCAGGCGATACCGCGGGGCGACGCGGCGGCCACCCTGCTGTCCACCACGATGCTGCCGGTGGTGCTCATCTCCGGGGTGTTCTTCCCGGTCAGCGAACTGCCCGGCTGGGTCGGCGAGCTCTCCGAGGCGTCGCCGCTGACGCACATCGGCGCACTGCTGTCCGGCTCGACCGGGCTCACGCATGTCGCGTGGCTGCTCGGCTGGACGACCGCCGGCCTGCTGGCCGCGCGCTGGCGGTTCCGTGTGGAGCCGGCGCCGGCCCGCCTGCGACCATCGAAGACGTGACCGCCCAGCCCCGGAACCAACCCCGGAAACTGCTCAAACGCGAGGATCGCATCGCCAGCATCCTCGCGGCGGCGGCCCGCGCGTTCGCCGTCGGCGGCTTCGCGGCCACCTCGATGGAGGACATCGCGGCCGAGGCCGGCGTGACGAAGCTGATCGTCTACCGGCACTTCGCGACCAAACAGGAGCTGTACGAGCGGGTGCTGGACGACACCCGCCGGCGGCTCCAGGAGACGCTGCAGATCCGCAGCCGCGGGCCCAACCAGGACATGATCGGCGAGCTGCTCGCCGTGGCCCGCACGGAGCCGGAGGCATTCACGCTGCTCTTCCGGCACTCGGCGCGCGAACCGCAGTTCGCCGGTTACGTCGCGGCGTTCCGCGAGCGGGCGGTACAGGTCGCGGAGAACGCCCTCGAGCCGGCCGTACCCGATCCGCTGGTCCGGCACTGGGTCGCGGCGACCAGCTTCGCGCTGGTCATCGAGGGTCTCCTGCAGTGGCTGGAGCACGGCGATCCGGCCCGCGATGCGGAAATCGCCACATATCTCGGACGACTGGCGGGCGCGGCCGTCCCCGCCGTTACGATGCGGGCGTGACCGCCTCTGTGAACGCCCCGGACATCCACTCGACCGCGGGCAAGCTCGCCGACCTGGAGCAACGCACCGAGGAGGCGGTCCACGCCGGTTCGGCCCGGGCCGTCGAGAAGCAGCACGCCCGCGGCAAGAAGACCGCACGCGAGCGCATCGACATGCTGCTGGACCCGGGCTCGTTCGTCGAGCTGGACGAGCTGGCCCGGCACCGGTCGACGAACTTCGGCATGGCCGAGACCCGGCCGTACGGGGATGGCGTGGTCACCGGCTACGGCACCGTCGACGGCCGGCCGATCTGCGTGTTCGCCCAGGACTTCACCGTGTTCGGCGGCTCGCTCGGCGAGGTCTTCGGCGAGAAGATCGTCAAGGTCATGGACCTGGCGATGAAGATCGGCTGCCCGGTCGTCGGCATCAACGACTCCGGCGGCGCGCGCATCCAGGAGGGCGTCGTCTCGCTCGGCCTCTACGGCGAGATCTTCTTCCGCAACGTCCGCGCGTCCGGGGTCATCCCGCAGATCTCGCTGATCATGGGGCCGTGCGCCGGCGGCGCCGTGTACTCGCCGGCCGTCACCGACTTCACCGTGATGGTCGACAAGACCTCGCACATGTTCATCACCGGCCCCGACGTGATCAAGACCGTGACCGGTGAGGACGTGGAGTTCGAGGAGCTCGGCGGTGCGCGAACCCACAACACCAAGTCGGGCAACGCGCACTACCTGGCCAGCGACGAGGACGACGCCATCGAGTACGTGCGGGCGCTGCTGTCGTTCCTGCCGTCGAACAACCTCGACGAGCCGCCGGTGCTCCCGTCCGCGGCCGACCTCGAGGTGTCGGCGGAGGACCTCGAGCTCGACACGCTCATCCCCGACTCGGCCAACCAGCCGTACGACATCCACACCGTCATCGAGACGGTCGTCGAGGACTTCCTCGAGGTGCAGCCGCTGTACGCGCAGAACATCGTGGTCGGCTTCGGCCGTGTCGAGGGCACCCGGTCGGGGTGGTCGCCAACCAGCCGATGCACTTCGCCGGCTGCCTCGACATCGCGGCCTCGGAGAAGGCCGCGCGCTTCGTGCGGACCTGCGACGCCTTCAACATCCCGATCCTGACCTTCGTCGACGTGCCCGGCTTCCTGCCCGGCACCGGCCAGGAATGGGAAGGCATCATCCGGCGCGGGGCCAAGCTCATTTACGCGTACGCGGAAGCCACGGTCCCGAAGGTCACCGTGATCACGCGGAAGGCGTACGGCGGCGCCTACGACGTCATGGGCTCCAAGCACCTCGGCGCGGACCTCAACTTCGCCTGGCCGACGGCGCAGATCGCGGTGATGGGCGCGCAGGGCGCGGTGAACATCCTCTACCGGCCGGAGTTGCGCGACGCCGGCGACCCGGCGGCGCTGCGGGCCGAGCTGATCCAGGAGTACGAGGACACGTTCGCCAACCCGTACATCGCGGCCGAGCGCGGCTACGTCGACGGGGTCATCCCGCCGTCGACGACGCGTATCGAGATCGTCCGGGGCCTGCGACTGCTGCGCACCAAGCGCGAGACGCTGCCGGCGAAGAAGCACGGCAACATCCCGCTCTAGTTAGCTCGCGGTCGGCTCCGGGGTGAAGCTGATCGAGATCATGTTCCAGTTGTCCGCGTTCTGCTTCCACTGGTCGGCCGGGGTGGCCCAGTAGATCGAGTAGCCGAGCTGGTTGCTGATCACGAGGCCGCGCTCGCAGACCTGCATGCGGCCGTCGGCCGTGTTGTATGAGTAGACCCAGTCGGCCGCACCCTTGAAGAGGCCGGGCACCGGGTCGATCCGGACCTGCTTGTAGCCGGGCATGGTGCCGTCCGTCGAGCGGGTGGTCGCCTCGGCCTTGAGCGCGGCGACCGGGTCGGTGTTGGGCGCCGTGATCCGGTCGACGCCGAGTGTGCGGTGCGGCAACACCGGCTCGTCGAAGAAGATCATCGTCGGGTGGGCGGGATCGGTCCGCGGCGTCCAGCCGTTCGGCTTCGCGATCCGCCACTTGTACGTCGGGTCGGTGTAGTAGCTGAACCCGGGCAGGAGTCCGAACTGCTCCGACTGGCTCGGCGACGGCGAGACGGCGCTCGGGCTGCTCGGTGCCCCCGCCGTCGGCCGGGTGGGCTTGCGATCGTAGACGAGCAGCAGGCCGGCGAGCAGGCCGAGCACGACCACCGCGGCCAGGCCGACCAGCAGCCGGCGACGCCGGCGCGGTCGCGACGGCGCGGCCGGCGGCGTGCTTCCCCACCCGCCGACCGGCGGGACGGCGTGCCCGGCCGGCGCCGGACTGGTCGGGATGCCCGGCACGGTCGCCTTCCCGCGCGCCTTGCCGGGGAAGGTCACGTTCGGTCTCGCGTTGGTAGTGCCGATCTGGGAGACGCTCTCGGAGTCGTTCTCGTTGACCCGCGCCATTGACTCGGCGTCGACCGGCGGTGGTGCCTTCGAAGGTGCGGCGGAGACGGAGGAGACGGCGGCGGCGAGGCCACTGTCCGGGCCGGACCCGCCGACGCTGCGCACCACCCCGCCGGAGATGATCTCGCGGGACTTGCGCTGCCGGGGCAGGGCCCAGGGCCAGACCCGGCCCTCACCGTTGGCCGCCCGGCGCAGCAGTCGCTCGGTCTCGGCGACGCCGGCCCGGGCTCGGGGATCCTTGCGCAGCAACGCGTTGAGGACGGGCTTCAGCACGCCGGCTCGGTGGGCCGGGTCGGGGTCCTCGGTGGCGAGCGCGGTCAGCGTGGCGAACGTGGTCGACCGCGCGTACGGCGAACGGCCCTCGACGGCGGCGTAGAGCGTGGCGCCGAGCGACCAGAGGTCGGCCTCCGCACCGGAGATGCCCTCCCGGGCGCGCTCGGGCGAGATGTACTGCGGCGAACCGAGGATCAGGCCGGGCCGGGTGACCGCGCCGTCACCGCCCTCGAAGATCGCCAGGCCGAAGTCGGTGAGCACCACCCGGCCGTCGTCGGCGAGCAGCACGTTGCCCGGCTTGACGTCGCGGTGCAGCACGCCGGCCAGGTGCGCCGCCTTCAGCGCGGCGAGCACGTCGATGCCGATCGCCGCGGCCCGATCGGGTGGCAGTGGGCCGTCCTCGGTGATCACCTGGTGCAGCGATCGTGACGGAACGTATTCCATCACGATCCACGGACGCATCTCCGTCTGCACGACGTCGTAGATGCGAACCACGTGCGGGTTGTTGAGACGGGCGGCGGCCCGCGCCTCGCGCATGGTCCGCCTCCGTAACTCTTCGCGCTCCGCCTCGGTCAGGCCCTCGGGCGGCACGATCTCCTTGATCGCGACGTCACGGCGCAGCACCTCGTCGCGGGCCAACCAGACCCGGCCCATGCCGCCGGAGCCGAGCGGTTCCAAGAGGCGGTAGCGCTCGGCTACCAGGGCTGGCTGCTGTGCCAATGTCATCACCTAGAACGTACCTGTTGACGTACCTAACTAAACACCTCGAGACCGCACCACCATTACCAAAAGGATGACGAGCCCAAGGCCCACAAGTCCAGCCCCGATCAACGCCACCGGCAATATCCGAAATGTGTTGAGAACGGTGGCCTGTTGCGGGGTGTCCGCGTTGGCCGCGTAGGTGATCGTCACGGTCACCAGATATTCATCGACATCTCGCTTGATGTCCACCTTCCCCGGCAGTGACAGGGGCGCGTTGCCGGGGGCCGGGTCGAGCACCGCGGTGATCGACCCGGTCGCCGTAATCGCGGCGCCGTCTTCCGGCTGGTCGATGACGCAACTGGTCGGGTCGAGGAAGCCGAGCGGCTGCGGCAGCGAACGGTCGGTGTTGTCGTCCAAGGGCAGGATGACCGCGCCGGACGACCCGTCGTCGCACTTCACGGTCAGTGACGCCGCCGCCGACCGGCCGGTCGTGTCGCCGTCGAAGCGCAACGTGACCTGCAGCTTGGTCGACGGTACGAACTGGAAGGTGGCCACGCACTTGGCGTCGGACTCGTCCAGCCGCAGCGGCACCACGCTGGCGCCGGTCGCGCCGGAGGCCGCCGCGTCGCCCGGATCGCAGGCGAACGAGCTCAACCGCCAGGCGCCGTCGACGCTCGACTGCGGCGCGAGCGGTGTGATCAGGTATGAGCCGTAGTCGAGTGCGGCCGGGACGTTGCCTGTTGCGGCGGCCGCGGTGCCGAACGCGGTAGTCGTCGCGACCGCGGCCCAGCCGACGCCGGTGATCGAGCCGCCGCTGGTGATCGCCGCGTTGTCGGGGCCGCTGCCCGCGCCGTCCGGCCGGCGCACGACCGCGAACGCCGCGCTACCGGTGCCACCGACGGTGATCGCGCTGAGCTCGAGCGACGCCGGCCGGCGGCTCAACCGCAGGACGCAGTCGAGCGAGCCGCCGATCGCGAGCTGGACGGTGGCCACCAGGCCGTCGGGCTTGACGTCATTGCCGTTGCAGATGACCGTGGCCAGCGACCACAGGGTGCTCTCGGCCGGCCGGCGGCGACACGGACACCGTGTACTGGCCCGGGGTGAGCACGCTCAGGTCCGCGCCGGAGGCGTCGGCGGCCGAGCCGTCACCGGCCGGCGCCGCCTGGAGTTGCCGCGGGCCGCCGTCGCCGTTGACGGTCACTCCGAACGTGCCGCCCGCGAGATCGCTGAACACCCGTACGGCCAGGCCGGTGACGACGACCGGCGGGTCGTACGTGAACGTGCACAGGACCACCTCGCCCGGGGCGAGGGTCACGTCGGCGGTGCCGTTGGTGGCATCGGTCACGGCCAGGCTCCGCCCGGCCCCGCTCTTGCTGCAGCTCAGGTCGGACAGCCGCCAGCCGTTCGGAGGATGCCCGGCGATCCGGCTGGGCACGCCGCCGGCCGTCCGGACCAGCGAGACGTCGACCGGGTTGCCCTCGGTGGCCACGGTCAGCCGCTTGTCGGCCGTGTACGAGTTGCCGGCGTCGTAGGTGAACCGTTGCGGAAAGCCGAGCGCCCGTGTCGGCTTCGTCCGCACGACGAGCGTGCCGGCCGGGGCGGCCGACTTCACGTAGTACGCGAAGCAGAAGACATGCCGGACCTCGCCGGGGAAGCCGACCCACTGCACGTTGGTGCCGGCGCGGCCGTCGAAGCCGCAGCGCAGTGCGCCGAAGCCGTACCCGGGAACGGTCTTGGCCAGATCCGGGTCGTCGGGCGAACCGCCTTGCACCCACAGTTGGCGGCTGACCGCTCGCTTGATCTGGTCGTCGGTGAGCGCCACGGTCACCGCGCCGTCGATCGTCCGGCCGCTCGCTTTGCCGGTCGCGTCGAGCAGCGGCGTGGTCGAGCCGGTCGGGCCGACGTCCTGGGTCGGGCCGGTGACGTTGGACAGCGGCCCGCGCTTCTCCGCACCGGCGCCGAGCGTGAAGTGCCAGCCGTTCAGCGCGGTGCACCCGTTGCCGTTGGCGGCCTCGACGTCCGGGTCAACGCCGCGGCCCTCGTCGTAGGCGCTGTCCCGGCCCGGCGAGGTGGCCGCCTCGGCGCTGTCGTCGCGGACGCGGTTGGCCATGACCTGGGAGTACATGGTGCAGGTGCGCGCGACGAAGGTCACCTGATAGCGCGTCGAGGCCGAGATCGACGCCGGCTGGGCCGGTGGATCTTCGGCCTGGGCAGCTCCGGTCGGCCAGAATAGACCGACCGCGAGCGTCAAGGCTACGAACAGCGCTGCGGCCACCCGGAGCGAACGCCGGCGGGTCAATGCGCACCCCGTTTCGCCATCGACTGCCGTTCCCCATCAATGAGTATGCGCCCGGTACGCCTGCGTATGCTCACAGGTCAGCAACGTTTCCTGCCGGCAAAACTGGGGCAAAAGTGACGGACGCGCCTTTTCTTCGCATCGTTCGCGGCGCGCCGACGGCCGAGGAGGTCGCGGCGCTGGTCGGAGCCCTGCTCCCGCGCCTGCGGGCAGCCCCAGCCGAGACGGCGAGGCCGGCCCCGTCGCGGTGGCGCGCGAGCGCTCTCCCCGGACCCGCCCTGCGCCCGGGTCCGGGTGCCTGGCGAGCGTCCGCCCTCCCCCGCTAACCCCGACCCTGCGGCCCCCGTGGCCACTGAATCCCCGAAGCAGTGCCCTCAACGGCCCCGGTGGCCACTCGATCCCCGAAGTAGTGCCCTCGGCGCGCCCCGTGGCCACTAGATCCCCGAAGTAGTGCCCTCGACCGGGAGTAGTGGCCCCGACCGGGGCCCGTGGCCACTCGATGCCCGAAGTAGTGGCCTCGACGGCCGCCGTGGCCACTGGATGCCCGAAGTAGTGGCCTCGACGGCCGCCGTGGCCACTGGATCCCCGGAGTAGTGGCATCGACCGGGGCCTGGGGCCACTGCTTCCCCGAAGTTGTGGCGGCGGGCTTGGGTACGCGGACCTGGCAGGCGCGAAGCGCCGGTGTCTGGCGGGAGCGACGGTCAGGCGCTCGACGGGCCCGAGTCATCGGCTAGATCTTGATCTTCCTGGCTCATCGCCTCGCCTTTGCGGCGGGGGCGGAGCGGAATGCTGGGCATCGACGGCCAGCGGCGGGCCTCGCGCGCGGCGAGACGGCGCTCGGCCTCGGCGAGCCGCGGAAGCTCCTCGACCAGGTGCTGGCCGCAGGCGCGGCAGATGAACGCGCCGCGGGGCACGCGGTCCAAGCAGTACGGGCAGGTCTGCACGGCCAGCGACCGGCCGCGCTCGACGCCGAGCCAGGTCATGAACTTGACCACGAAGAAGAGCGCGACCGCGAGCAGCACGAACTGCAACAGGTCGTCGAGGAACGCGCCGACCTGGATGTTGGTGCCCTCGATCGGGACGACCAGGTCGTTGAAGTCGCGCTTGCCGATGATAGCGGCGATGAACTGCAGGAAGACGTGCGACACGAACGACTGGATGAGCGTGGCGAAGGCCGTGCCGATGATGAAGCCCAAGGCCAGATCGAGCACGTTGCCGCCGATCGCGACCGACTTGAACTCCGCCCACAACTTCCGCATACGGCGATTCTGCCGTCTCGGCACAACCGGTCGGCGTCGCTCTTGTTAGCGTCACCCGCGTGAAGAGTCTCGTTCTCGCCTCGGCCAGCCCGGCGCGCCGCCGGATGCTCGTCGCGGCCGGCATCGATCCAGTGGTGATCGTCAGCGACGTCGACGAGTCCAATGTGGACGCCAGCGACGCCAGCGTGCTGGCCGGGACGCTGGCCGCCATGAAGGCGCAGGCGGTGGCCGCCCGCCGGCCCGAAGGCGACCTCATCCTCGGCTGCGACTCGGTGCTCGCCTTCGACGGCGAAGTGCTCGGCAAGCCGGCCGACGCGGCCGAGGCGATCCGCCGCTGGCAGGCGATGCGCGGCAAGGCCGGCGTGCTGTACACCGGGCACTGCCTCATCGAGCCGGCGCGCTCGCGGCAGGTCGCCGAGGTGTCGGGTACCACCGTGCACTTCGCGGACGTCTCCGACGAGGAGATCGACCGGTACGTGCGGACCGGCGAGCCGCTCAAGGTGGCCGGCGCGTTCACGATCGACGGCATCGGCAGCCCGTTCGTCGAGCGGATCGACGGCGACCACGGCACCGTCGTCGGGTTGTCGATGCCGCTGCTGCGCCGCCTGCTGGCCGGCCTCGACCTCTCCATCACCGACCTCTGGAGGAACTAGCATGTCCGCGAAGACGCTCGGCCTGTCCGACGACCTGCTCGCCTATGTGGTGGCCAACGGCAGTACCCCCGACGTGCTCATTCGCGACCTCATCGAGGAGACGCGGGCGTCGCTCCCGGACCGGTACGACATGCAGATCGCGCCCGAGCAGGCGGCCTTCCTGACCATGATCACCAAGATTCGCGGGGTACGGCACGCGGTCGAGGTAGGTACCTTCACCGGCTTGTCGTCGATCGCGATCGCGCGCGGGCTGGCCCCGAACGGCCGACTGATCTGCTGCGATGTCTCGGAGGAGTTCACCGCCGTCGCCCGCCGGTACTGGACGCGCGCCGGCCTCGACGACCGCATCGAACTCCGGCTCGGGCCGGCCGCCGGTACGCTCGCCGCGATGCCGGCCGATCCGCACATCGACCTCGCGTTCATCGACGCCGACAAGACCGGCTACCCGGTGTACTGGAACGAGCTCGTCCCCCGTATGCGGCCCGGCGGCCTGGTGCTCGTCGACAACGTCCTGCGCGACGGACACGTCGTCGACCGCCATCCCGACCCACCGACGCAGGCGATCGTCGAATTCAACGCGATGGTGCTCGCCGACGAGCGCGTCGAGTCGGTACTCCTCCCGATCGCCGACGGCGTCACGCTCGCCCGCCGCATCTGATTGCGGGGCGACAACTTCCCGCAAGGAGTGGCCTCCGAAGGACCGGGAGGCCACAACTTCCCGGAAGGAGTGGCGACCGGGAGGCGACTACTTCCCGGAAGGAGTGGCCTCCGAACGGCCGGGAGGCCACAACTTCCCGCAAGGAGTGGCCTCCGGGCGACCGGAGGCCACTACTTGCGGGAAATTGCCTAGCGGAGGCCCTTGGCGAACGACCTCGCGCCCCAGATCACCGCGAGCACCGCGAGCACACCCACGATCAGGCAGGCCTGCCAGACCGAGTCGGCGCCGGGGTTGCCGTTGAACAGGTCGCGCACGCCGTCGACCGCCCACGAGAACGGGTTGAAGTCGGCGATCCGCCGGAGCCAGAGCGGTGCGGCGACGAGCGGCAGCAGGATGCCCGCGGTCAGCATCACCGGCTGGACCACCGTGTTCAGCAGCGGGGCCAGGGCGTCCTCGCTCTTCAGCTTCAGCGCGGTGGCGTACGACACCGCGGACAGCATCAAGGCGATGAGCGCCAGCAACAGGTATGCGAGGAGCACGTCGCCGAGGTTCACGGTCAGCCCGAACAGCAGCGCGACCACGGTCAGCAGCACCGCCTGGAACAGCAGCGACACGACGTCGCGCAGGGACCGTCCGAGCAGCAGCGCGAGGCGGCTGACCGGGGTGACCCGGCTGCGTTCGATGACGCCGGCCCGCAGCTCCGCGATCAGGGCGAAGCCGGTGAACAGCGGGCCGAACATGGCCAGCAGCACCAGCAGGCCCGGTACGAAGATCTTGTAGGCCTCGGCGTTGGACTGCACGTGCAGCGCCGACTTGAGCAGCGGCGCGAACAGCACCAGGTAGAACAGCGGCTGGACGATCCCGACGATGAGCCACACGGGATTTCGCAGGACGAGCAGCATCTGGCGCTGGAAGATCAGCCAGGTGTCACGGGCGATTTTCACGGTGGATTTCATGGCACCTACCTCAGCTTTCCCGCAACGAGCGGCCGGTCTTGGTCAGGAACACGTCGTCGAGGCTCGGACGGTGCAGCTCGATCGACTGGGGTGCGATGCCCTCGCTGTCGAGGGCGCGCAGGATGGCCGGCATCGCGAGCGCGCCGTCGTCGACGTAGAGCCGCAGCCCACCCTCGTCCGGGGTCTCCAGCTTGCGGACGAAGTCCGCGCCGCCGAGCAGATCGGCGGCCGCCGGGGTCGAGCCGTTCAGCCCGATCGTGACGACGTCGCCGGCGACCTCGTGCTTGAGGGCGGCCGGCGTGTCCTCGGCCACGATCTCGCCGTTGTCGATGATGGCGATCCGGTCGCAGAGCGCGTCGGCCTCGTCCAGGTAGTGCGTGGTGATGAACACCGTCATGCCATCGTCGCGCAGCCGCCGGATCTCGTCCCACATGTGCGCCCGGCTCTGCGGGTCAAGGCCGGTGGTCGGCTCGTCGAGGAACACCACCTTCGGCGCGTGGATGATGCCGAGCGCGATGTCGACCCGGCGCCGCTGGCCGCCCGAATAGGTCTTGCAGGCCCGATCGGCGTAGTCGGTCAGCTGGAACGCCTCGAGCGCCTCGACCGTGCGCTGCTGGGCCATCGACTTGGACATGCCGTAGAGCCGGGCCTGAAGCACCAGTTCCTCGCGGGCGGTGCTGTCGTCCCAGGTGCTGCCGCCCTGCGCGACGTAGCCGATGCGACGGCGCACCTCGCCCGGCTGCTTGCGCAGGTCGACCCCGGCGACGGTGGCCTCGCCGCCGTCCGGCGTGATGAGCGTGGCGAGCATCCGCAGGGTCGTGGTCTTCCCCGCGCCGTTCGGCCCGAGGAAGCCGAAGATCTCCCCCTTGGCGACGCTCAGGTCGACCCCGCGCACCGCTTCGACCGTCCTGGTTTCGCGACCGGCGCGGGACCGGAACGACTTCCTCAAGCCCTTTGTCTCGATCATGAGCGTCTCCTCTGAGGTGGTACGAGCGAGGACACGCTAACGCGATATAACTCCGCTAGTCAAGCTTGAATATGTCGTGAGTATTACTCGACCTCGTCGGCCGGCCCCATCGCCTCCCGCCAGCGCTGGACCATCTCCTCCGTGGGCTGTTCGTGGGCGTGGTAGCCGGCGCCGGCCTCGATCCGATCGGCGACCCGCAGGCACCAGGCGGCCTCCACGCGGAGCTTGTCGACGACCAGCTCGAACTGCCACCACACGTGATCCGGCTTGTAGTCGTGCCAGTCCGCCTTGCCGTCGATCATGTGTTGGTGACGGTCGGCCGCGAGCTCGAGCTCGCGGGACCGGTTGCGCAGCGCGGCCACCGCCTCCGGGCGCGGAAGCGCTGGAGGAACGCGAATGCGGCCGAGAACGGGTCGATCGGGGTGCGCTGCTCCCACCAGTACTTGCGCAGCAGCGTCTCGAATTCGCTCTCGCCCTTCTGGCGTCATGCGGTAGCGTCGTGCGCGCGGGCCGGGAGCCCACCTGCTCGGTGGCGACCTCCTCGAGCAGCCCCTCCTCGGTCGAGTCTTGCGCAGGGCGTGATAGATCGAACCGGGCTGGACGTTCGCCCAGTCGTCGGCGTCCCAGCTCAGCAGCTCGCGCCGGACGTCGTAGCCGTGCACGGGCTGGAGCCACCGCACCAGCCCCAGGATCATCATGCGAGTCGTCGACACAAAAGAAGCGTAATAGAAAAGTTTGACTAGCGGTGAATCTCACACGCCAGAAGTGTCTGAGGCAGCCTCTAGACTGCGCCGGAGGCGAGCAGAAGGAGCGTTCACCCGTGCGTAAGGTTCTCATCGCCAACCGGGGCGAGATCGCGGTTCGCGTCATCCGCGCGTGCCGCGACGCCGGGCTCGGCCAGCGTCGCGGTCTACGCCGACTCCGACCGCGACGCGCTGCACGTACGCCTGGCCGACGAGGCCTACGCGCTGGGCGGCGACTCGGCGGCCGACACCTACCTGCGCATCGACAAGCTCATCGACGTCGCGGCGCAGGTCCGGCGCCGACGCGGTGCACCCCGGCTACGGCTTCCTCTCCGAGAACGCCGACTTCGCCCAGGCCGTCGTCGACGCCGGGCTGACCTGGATCGGGCCGACCCCGCAGGCGATCCGCGACCTCGGCGACAAGGTCACCGCCCGGCACATCGCCCAGCGGGCCGGCGCGCCGCTCGTCCCCGGCACGGCCGAACCGGTCGCGGACGCCGGACGAGATCGTCGCGTTCGCCCAGGAGCACGGCCTGCCGGTCGCGATCAAGGCCGCCTTCGGCGGCGGCGGCCGCGGGCTCAAGGTCGCCCGCACGCATCGAGGAGATCCCGGCGCTGTTCGAGTCGGCCACCCGCGAGGCGGTCGCCGCGTTCGGCCGCGGCGAGTGCTTCGTCGAGCGCTACCTCGACCAGCCCGCGCCACGTCGAGGCCCAGGTCCTCGCCGACCAGCACGGCAACGTGATCGTGGTCGGCACCCGCGACTGCTCGCTGCAGCGCCGGCACCAGAAGCTGGTCGAGGAGGCGCCCGCGCCGTTCCTCACCGACGAGCAGCGCAGCCAGATCCACGAGTCGGCCAAGGCGATCTGCCGCGAGGCCGGCTACCACGGGGCCGGCACGGTCGAGTACCTGGTCGGCACCGGACGGCACCATCTCGTTCCTCGAGGTCAACACCCGGCTGCAGGTCGAGCACCCGGTCACCGAGGAGACCGCCGGCATCGACCTGGTCCGCGAGCAGTTCCGGGTGGCCGACGGCGAGACGCTCGCGCTTCGACGACGACCCGACGCCCCGCGGGCACGCGATCGAGTTCCGCATCAACGGCGAGGACCCCGGCCGCGGCTTCCTGCCCGCGCCCGGCACGGTCACCACGCTTCGTCCTGCCCGGCCGGCCCCGGCGTGCGGGTCGACACCGGCATCGAGTCGGGCAGCGTCATCGGCGGCAACTTCGACTCGCTGCTGGCCAAGGTGATCGTCACCGGCGAGACCCGGCGAGCGAGGCGCTGGAGCGCGCCCGCCGCGCGCTCGACGAGATGGTCGTCGACGGGCATGGCGACCGCGCTGCCGTTCCACCGGCGGTCGTGCGCGACCCGGCCTTCACCGACGAGCCGTTCCGCGTGCACACCCGCTGGATCGAGACCGAGTGGGCCAACGACGTCGCCGCCGTTCACCGCGGCCGCGCCGCTCGAGCGGACGAGCCGGCCCACGCGCGAGACCGTCGTGGTCGAGGTCGGTGGCAAGCGACTCGAGGTCTCCCTGCCCGCCGGCTTTGGCGTCGGTACGGCGGCGAGCACGGCCACACCGTCGAACCCCGGCACCGGCGGCCGGAAGCGCTCGGCCGGCCGGAAGCGGTCGCAGTCGCCGCCGGCGGCGACGCGCTGACCAGCCCGATGCAGGGCACGATCGTGAAGATCGCGGTGGCCGAGGGCGACACGGTGGCCGAGGGCGACCTGATCGTGGTGCTCGAGGCGATGAAGATGGAGCAGCCGCTCAACGCGCACAAGGCGGGCGTGGTGACCGGCCTGTCCGCGACGGTCGGCGAGGTCGTGTCGGCCGGCGCGGTCATCTGCACCATCGTCTAGGCCCAGCCCCAACTTCCGGTCTAGGCCGCCACAACCTCCGGTCTCGTTCGCCCCAACTTCCGGTCTCGCTTCGCCCCAACTTCCGGGAAGTAGTGGGCTCACGGGGACCTTGAGGCCACTACTTCCCGGAAGTTGGGGCACGCGCGGCGACGACGGCGGTGCCGTAGGCGCACAGTTCGATCCAGTGGTTGGTGATGTCGCGGTGGTCGAAGCGCATCCCGATGATCGCGCTCGCGCCCCGGTTCTCGGCCGCATGGATCATCTGGGCTACGGCTCGCGCCCTGGTCTGGACCAGGATCGACGGCACGTCGCCCTTCGCCTTGCCGTCCGGCGAGGCGAGACCGGCTTCGAACGGGTTCCGGGAGCACGCGATCACTCCGAGCACCTCACCGAGCACAGCGGTGATCTCGTACCCCGGTAACCCGTCGGTCGTCACAACCAACACATCCTGATCCTATGCAGACATGGCCTCGACTTTCGGCAACTTGCACGAGGACCCCAATTCGGCCAGGGCTTCCTCGATCGGCAGACCCGGTCACGGAGCGACACCGAGGCCGATCTGTCGCGGAGCGACACCGAGCTCTGAGGCCTCCTCCCGCGCGCCGATCACCGCGACGTAGGGGACCCGGCGCTTCGCGGCCTCCCGTACCCGCAGCGCCACACTCCCCTCCGACCAGCGCTCGACCCGCAGGCCGGCCTCGAGGCACCGGCTCTCGAACGACCGCGCGGCCCCGTCCGACCCGGCCCCGACCGGCAGTACGGCCACCTGCAGCGGCGCGTACCAGGCCGGGAAGGCGCCGTCGTGGACCTCGATGAGGTGCGCGAAGAGCCGTTCCATGCTGCCCGCCGCGCTACGGTGCACCATGACCGGTCGGCGCCGGACCCCGTCCGCAGTCCACATAGGACAGATCGAACCGGGCCGGCTGGAAGTAGTCCACCTGCACGGTCGCCAGGGTCGACTCCCGCCCGCCGATCGCGACCTGGACGTCGATCTTCGGTCCGTAGAACGCCGCCTCGCCGGGAGCCTCCACATAGGACACGTCGGCCGCCTTGAGCGCCTCGCGCGACTCCCGCTCGGCCCGGTCCCACATCGCCGGATCGTCCACGTACTTGCCGCCCTGGCCGCGCAGCGACAGCCGGTACGAACTGGGCTCGAAGCCGAGTGCCCGCTGCGCCTGCCGGATCAGCCGCAGGGCCCCGGCGATCTCGTCGACGACCTGGTCGGGCGCGCAGAAGATGTGCCCATCGTTCAGGGAGATCGCCCGTACGCGGGACAGTCCACCGAGGACACCCGACCGTTCGGCCCGGAACATGCCGCCCAGTTCGCCGATCCGCAGCGGCAACTCGCGGTAGGACCGGCCGCGCGCCGCGAACACCATCGCGTGGTGCGGGCACAGGCTGGGTCTGAGCACCACTTCGTCGTTGGCGGACAAGGCCATCGGCGGGAACATGTCCTCGGCGAAGTGCGGGAGGTGCCCGGATCGCTCGTACATCTCCTTCTTCGCCAGCGGCGGCGAATACACGTGGCGGTAGCCGTTGCGCCGCTCCAGCTCGTACAGGTAGGCCTCAACGGCGTGCCGGGCGACGGCGCCATGCGGGAAGCCAGATGGGCAGGCCGGCCCCGACCAGCGGGGCGGAGTCGAAGAGCTCGAGTTCACGGCCGAGCCGGTGGTGGTCGTTCATCACGTTTGCTCCTTAGGGTACGGGCGGAGCGCGCACCAACGGGAGCAACAGAACCCCCGGGCGTGGCGCCCGGGGGTTGTCGACGAAGACGGACGAGTCAGCGCCGCCGGGGTGGGCCCGGCGTCGTCGTGGAGATGCACATGGCGCGACTCATGCATCGAGGATAGCGCCCCGCCCGGCCCGGGGCGCAACGGCTTTAGCGATGCCGAGCGCTACTCGAACTCGTGCTGCATGAGCTGGCGGGCCGCCTCGGCGATGCTGCCGGAGATCGACGGGTAGATCGTGATCGTGTGGGCCAACTGGTCGACGCTCAGGTGGTTTTCGACCGCCATCGCGATCGGCAGGATCAGCTCGCTCGCCTTGGGCGCCACCACGACGCCGCCGACGACGAGGCCGGACGCGGGACGGCAGAAGAGCTTCACGAAGCCGTCGTGCAGGCCGGCCATCTTCGCGCGAGCGTTACCGGCCAGCGGCAGCGTGACGGCGCGCGCCGGCACCTTGCCCGAGTCCACATCGGACTGCGAGACGCCGACGCTGGCCAGTTCCGGGTCGGTGAACACGTTGGCCGCCACGGTTTGCAGCCGCAGCGGCGCGACCGCCTCGCCGAGCGCGTGCCACATCGCGATCCGGCCCTGCATGGCCGCGACGCTGGCCAGCGGCAGCAGGCCGGTGCAGTCGCCAGCCGCGTAGATGCCCGGCACGTTCGTGCGCGAGACGCGATCGACGTTCACGATAGCCGCTGGCGGAGACGTCCACGCCGTACTCGCCGAGGCCCAGCGTGCCGGTCTGCGGCACCGAGCCGACGGCCATGAGGACATGCGAGCCCTCGACCGTACGGCCGTCGGCGAGGTCGACGACCACCCCGCCGGCGGTGGGGTGGGCGGCGGCCGCCCGGGAGTTGTTGAGGATCTTCATGCCCCGAGCCCGGAAGACCCGGTCGATCGCCATCGCCGCGTCCGCGTCCTCGTGCGGCATGACCCGGTCCCGGCTGGAGACGAGGGTCACGTCGACGCCCATCGCCAGGTACGCCGAGGCGAATTCGGCGCCGGTGACGCCGGAGCCGACCACGATGAGGTGCTCCGGCAACGCCGGCAGGTCGTACACCTGGCGCCAGTCGAGGATCCGCGCCGCATCCGGCTCGGCGGTCGGCAGTACGCGCGGGTGTGGCACCGGTCGCGATCAGGACGGTGGAGGCCGGGATGGAATACGTAGCGTCACTGTCGATCGGGGTCACATCGACGCGGTGAGTGTGACCGAGCGTGTCCTCGCCCAGGCGCGCCGAACCGGCGATGAACTCGACGCCGGCCTTGGTCAACTTGGCGTAGATGTCGCTGGACTGCGCGGCGGCCAGCCGGCGCACGCGCTGGTGGACGGCGGCGGCATCGACGGTCACCTCCGCCGCGCCCTTGATCCCGAACTCCTCGGTGTCCCGCCGCGCGGTCATCACGTCAGAACTGGCGATGAAGGTCTTCGATGGCACGCAGTCGTGCAGGACGCACGCGCCCCCGGCCCCCTCCGCCTCGACCACGGTGACCTCGGCGTCCAACTGTGCGGCGACCAACGCCGCCTCATAGCCCGCCGGGCCACCACCGATGATCACGATCCGGCCCACGCCGATCCACTCCTCATGTCCCGTATCCGCGGCTATCCGCGGTCTTCCTCGCGATCGCACCGCTGCCGATCGCCGAGCGTGTCGCATCTCACGCCCGCTGCAACCCTATTGTGGCGCTGTCTTGGCGCGCGCCGAGGAGTGGATCCGAATCCGACACGCTCCGCAGTATTCACCCGCGTACCCCCTGGGGTTTATCGTCATCGCCGTGCGTCACTACGCCGCGTATGGCTCAAACCTGGACCCGGCCCGCATGCGGGCCTACTGTCCGTACTCGCCGATGATCGGCACCGGTTGGCTCGAGGGCTGGCGGCTGACCTTTGCCGGCGAGGAGGTGCTGGGCTGGGAAGGCGCCGTGACCACCATCGTCGAATCGCCCGGCGACCGGGTCTTCGTCGCCCTCTACGACATCCACCAAGAGGACGAGAAGCAGCTTGACGCGCTGGAAGGGGTCGAGTCCAGCGCCTACCAGAAGCTGCACCTGCGCGTGGCCACCCTCGACGGCGAGGTGACCGCCTGGGTCTACGTGTTCACCAGCTACGAGGGCGGCATGCCCACGGCGTGGTATCTCGCCGAGATCGCCGCGGCGGCGGAGAAGGCCGGAGCGCCCGCGGACTACCTGGCCGACCTGCGCTCCCGGCCGACCAAGGACGCGGCGTAGGCCGTCCGGATCCGGCGTTCGTAGACGTCGGCCTCGTAGAGCGGGGTCATGCCGATCGAGGTGTACAGGCGGTAGGCGCCGGTCGGGTTGGACAGATCGACGCCGAGCCCGGCCCACTGCCGGCCCTTCGCCGCATACCCGGCGAGCGCGGTCCGCAGCAGCGCCTGGCCGAGGCCGGTGCCGCGCTGTTCGGGCAGGACGGCCAGGTTCTTGATCCAGCCCTCGTTGTTGCCGAGGCTCTGGTCCGAGGACTGGAGCACGGCGACGATCACGCCGGCCTCGTCGGTGCCGACGAACCATTCGTCCCAGTGCTCGTCGCGCAGGGTCTCGCGCCAGGTCCCGTACTCAGGGACGTGGCCGGGGGTGTGATCGAACCCGATGGCGAGCACCTCGTGGAAGCGCCGCATCTCCTGCTCGTCATCGGGCCGGAGCGGCCGGATGCGGGGATCGCCCGGCGACTGGTCGCGGCCGAGGGCGACCCGCATCCGGGCGTGCCGGCGGATGAAGCCGAACCCCGCCGACTTGAGCGTGGCGATGTACGCCTCCTCGGCGGCGATCGTTCCGGCCCGGACCGTCACCTCCGCGTACCCGGCGTCGCGGCCCCGCTCGGCGGCCCGGACGAGCGCGCGGTCGAGCAGCGGGCCGTACAGCGACGGATGCCCCGGCCGGGCGTACACCTCGACGTTGTCGACGCTGGCTCTGCTCGGGTTGTCCAGGTAGGCCCAGCCGACCGCGGTTCCGTCCAGTTCCGCCAGCCACGAGTCGTGGGCCGGGTCGTGGTTGGGCGCGGTAAGCGTCTGCACGACCTCCTCGACCGTCCACTCCGGCTCGCCGGTCAGCGCGATGTCGCTCGCCTGGACCACGCCCAGGATGGCCGGCACGTCGCGCAGGGTGGACGGGCGGAACGCGACCACGCTCACGCAGGCTCCGGGGTCAGATGCTTGATCGAGTCGGCGGCCGCATCCAGCAGGCCGACCAACTCGCCCCGATCGGCGGGGCTGAGAGAGCGGAAGGCGTCGCCGGCGATCCGGTCGGTGAGCGCCTCGGCCCAGCTGCGACGCCGCACGAGCGGTTCGAAGTGGGGGTACGGCGGCTGCCAGCCGAGCGCGGTCGCGCCGGTCTCCCCTTCGGGGCCGGCGACGATCGCCTCCAGCGGGCTGAGCCCGCTGGCCCGGACGGCCAGCAGGTGTGCCTGGCCGCGGTGCTCCATGAGCAGGTGAGCGAGGACGGCGGCCCGTGCGCCCGGCGAGTCCTCCGGCAGCGGCATGGCTCGCCACGCCGCGAAGAGCGGCATGCCGGCCGCCTCGGCCCCGACGACGACCTGCTCGGCCAGGTCGACCAGGCGGGCGACCCCGTAGAACGACTCGAGGTGCTCTCGCCCCCATCGGCAGCACTCGGCAAGGTTGTGCGCGGCGATCTCTTCCGGTGGGGCGACCTTGCGGGCGGCGTCCCAGCCGTCCTGCACCGCCTCCGGCGCGATGAACCCGAGCGCCGCCGCCACCGTGTCGGCGCGCACGTCGCCCAACGCGCCGCCGCGTCCGGCCACGTGAAACGCCCAGCCGGTCAGCCCGATCTGCCGGGCGCGGCGCATCGTCTTCGGGTCATCGCTGAAGGCGCCACCGAGCGTCATGACGGCCGCTTTGGCGGCCGCCGCAGTCTGCTCCGGGGTCACCCGGCCATTCTGCCGGTCGGAGCCGCCCACAACCAGAGGAATGCGCTGCGCATCCGGAGCCCCGGACGCCGGAGCCCCAGGGCGCCACAACTTCCCGGAAGTAGTGGCCTCCGGGGCTGTCCCAGGCCCGGAGCCCCCCGCCGCCACAACTTGCCGGAAGTAGTGGCCTCCAGGCGGGTCGGATGCCACTACTTCGGGGAAGTAGTGCCCTCCGGAGGTCCCCGAGGCCACAACTTCCCGGAAGTAGTGGCCTCCCGAGCGGTCCCCGACGCCGGAGGTCCCCCAGGGCACAACTTGCCGGAAGTAGTGGCCTCCGGGGCGGCCCGAGGCCACTACTTCGGGGAAGTAGTGGCCTCGCGCGCGGCTGGTGCGGGATCCTACGGAGTGACCAGCTTGTCGAGGGTGGCCTTCGCCTCGTCAGCGCGCTGCTGGGCGGCGGCGATCGCCTCGTCGGCCGCGGCGAGGGCCTTCAGGGCGGCGTCGCGTTTGGCCTGCGCGTCGACGAGTTGGAGCGACGCGGCGAGCATCTCGCGGCGAGCGGTCTTCATGGCCCGGGCGTTCTGAAGCGCGTCCGCGGTCGGCCGCGTGACCCGTACCACCGCTGGTTTCTTGACCGGTCGCGCGTCCTCGACCGGCGGCGGCTCATCGGCGCCGCCCTTGACCAGGCGCAGCCGTGGACGCGGAAGCTCGCCGAAGCCGGCGTAGTCCATCGGTTTGGTCAGCGTGCCGGCGCGGACCTCGCCGGCGATGTAGGCGTCGGCGAGCGCGGCGGTCAACGTCTGTTCGACCTCGGCGAGCGGCAGCTTGTCGCGTACCGGACGGCCGGCCGCCACGGCCAGGTCCCGCGCCTCGCGGGCGAGCGCGGAGATGGTGGCGCGGCGGCGCAGCGACAGCTGGCGCAGGGCGTCGCCGCGCAGCTCGCGCTGGGCGTCGCGGAGGTCGGCGCCCAGGGCGAGGAGCTCGCCGATCAGGTCCGGGCGCTGGTGGGACAGCAGGTTGACCAGCCAGGCCGCGATGGTCGGCTTGCGCAGCTTGACGATCCGGGCAGCGAGTTCCTTGTCGCCGGCGCGTCGGGCGGCGCCGACCGCGTCGTCGCGCTCGGCGATGAACTCGTCCGGCGGCACGCTGTAGAGGCGTGCGACGACATCGGCGAAGTCGTCGGCCACGGGCCCTACGCTGCGGTGCCGGGCCGCAGGCGCGCGTAGTCCGCGCCGGAGAGCTGCGACATGAGCCGGGTGGTGAGCCCGTGGCCCGCGTCGTTGAGCAGTCCATCGTGGAGCGCGAAGGCGCGGCGCGGCTTGACGGCGCGGACGAACTCGATCGCCTCGGCGACCTTCAGGAACGGTCCGGAGACCGGTACGAAGAGAGTCTCGACGTCGGCGTCGCTCGGCACGTCGAACGAGTCACCCGGGTGGTAGAGACCGCCGGCGCCGCCCTCGCCCTCGAGGAAGAAACCGACGTTGGCGACCCGCGGCACCTCGGGGTGGACCATCGCGTGCAGACCGCCGTATGCCCGCACCTTGAACCCGGCCGCGGTGAACTCATCGCCCGGCACGACGTCGGTGATGGCGCCCTCGAACTCGCTCAAGTGCGGGCGCACGTCCGGATGGGTGAAGACGGTGACGGACGGCCGCTTCGCCACCGCGTCGACCAGCTTCTGCACGTCGACGTGGTCGAAATGCTCGTGCGTCAGCAGGATCGCGTCGGCGCCGTCGACCGCCTCCGGCTCGGACAGGGTGCCCGGGTCGATGACGATGACCGCCCCGTCGCGCTCGACGCGCAGACAGGCATGCGAGTACTTGACGATCTTCATCGCGCGACCTCCACGGTGTGTTGCCGACGCCGAAATGTGACACAGCCGAACGGAACGCTGCTCGTCTTCGTCGCGTCCGACGGTTCGAACAGCGCACCCCTCTGCGCCACGTTACCCGGGAGGAAACCGTGTCAATCAACCGTACCCGTTGGTGGGTCTCGTTCGTACTGGTGGCGGCCTTCGCGCTGGCGGGCTGCGGTGCAGCGCGGCACGACGACGCGGCGACCTCGTCGGCCGGCGGCGCCAAGGCGCAAGCACCCGCCGCGACCGGCGACGCACCACTGAACCAGGAGGGCGCCGGCGCCGGGCCCCCGCAACAGGACGGCCGGCCGCCGGCTCAGGTGCCGGACAACCTGCCGGACACGCGATCCATCATCTACACCGCAACCATCTCGCTGCGAGTGCCCAAAGTGGACGATGCCGCGCTGAAGGTGTCCGCGGCGGCCGAACAGGCCGGCGGGTTCGTCGGCAGCGAGGACCGCAACACCGAGAACAGCGGCTCCGGCTCGAAAATGACCCTGCGTGTGCCGGCCGCGAAGTTCTCGAACCTCCTCAACGGGCTGCGCGGGCTCGTCGGTGGCACCGAGATCAGCCGGCAACTGTCCACAGAGGACGTCACCGAGCAGGTGGCCGACGTGGACGCTCGGCTGGCCAACGCTCAGGCCAGCGTCAACCGGGTCCGCGCGCTGATGGCGCGGGCGCAGACGATCGGCGAGATCACGTCGCTCGAAGCCGAACTGTCCCGCCGCGAAGGCGACCTGGAGTCGCTGAAGGCCCGCAAGCGCAAGCTCGACGACGTCACCGCGCTGTCCACCATCACCGTCCTGCTGTTCGGGCCCAACCCGCCGCCGGTCGAGGAGTCGAAGCCGGCGGAGAAGGGCTTCGTGGCCGGGCTGAAGACCGGCTGGTCGTCGTTCGTGTCCTCGCTGCAGGTGTTGCTGACGATCGTCGGCGCGCTGCTGCCGTGGCTGGCGGCGCTGGCCATCCTCGGCGCGCTTGTGTGGCTGCCGATCCGCCGCGCGCGGCGCCACCGGCCGGCGCCGACGGGCCCGGCGATCGCGGTTGCCGCACCAGCGACCGTGACGCCGCCACCGGCCCCCGCCGCCGAGAAGGTTGAGGCCGGGCCGCCGCCAAACTGACGGCACTCGAACGGGGAGGAGCATGGCCCGGACCGGCAGACGGGGGCGGTCCGGGCCGTCGCTCGCCCTAGAGCCGACTCAGGCCACAACTTCTCCGGATGTAGTGGCCTCAGGCCCACCCGGAGGCCACTACTTCCCCGAAGTTGTGGCGTACGGGCCTGGGGCGGGAAACGTCAGAAGGCGCCGGCCGAAGCCGCGGCCAGCGCGGTGTGGACCATGATCCGCACGCCGTAGCCGATCGCCCGCTCGTCGATGTCGAACGCCGACTGGTGGATGTCGAGCTCTGACGTCCGAGCCCGGGATGCCGCTGCCCAGCCGGATCATCGAGCCGGGCACCTGCTCGAGGTAGAACGCGAAGTCCTCGCCGCCCATGCTGATCTCGGCCTCGACGACGCGGTCCGCGCCCAGCACGGCACCGGCCGCACCCGCGATGATCGCGGTCGCCAACCGGTCGTTGACCACCGGCGGGACGCCCCGGGTGTAGCTGACCTCGACGCGGGCCCCGGTCGGCGCGATCACGTCGTGGATCAGCTGGGTGATCAGGTCGGGCGCCTCGCGCCAGGCATCCCGGCCGAGCATGCGCACGGTGCCGCGGGCGAAGCCCTCGATCGGGATCGCGTTGACCGCCTCACCGGCCCGGACCGCGCCCCAGACCATGGAGACGCCGGCGCGGGCGTCGAGGCGCCGGTCCAGCAGTGACGGGCACGTCGACCAGTACGCGGCCCAGGGCGTGCACCAGGTCGGCGGTCAGGTGCGGCCGGGCGGTGTGCCCGCCGGCGCCGCTGAGCCGGACCTCGATCTTGTCGGCGCCGCGGTCAACGGGCCGGACCGCACGCCGACCAGGCCGACCGGCAGGTGCGGCGCGCAGTGCAGCGCGAAGATGGCCGCGACGTCCTTCAGGCCGCCGGCGGCGATCACCTCGGGCGCGCCCGAGGGCATGACCTCCTCGGCCGGCTGGAAGATCAGCCGGACCCGGCCGGGCAGCTCGCCCTGCTCGGCCAGCTGCGCGAGCGCGAGACCGGCGCCGAGCAGCACCGTGGTGTGCACGTCGTGCCCGCAGGCGTGGCAGACATTGTCGACCGTCGAGCGGTACGGCACGTCCTTGGTGTCCGGCAGCGGCAGCGCGTCGATGTCGGCGCGCAACGCGATGACGCGGTCGCCGTAGCCGATGTCGCAGATCACACCGTTGCCCTTGGGCAGCAATCGCGGGCTGAGCCCGGCCTTCGTCAGCTCGCGGGCGATGAGCGCGGACGTCTCGAATTCGTGACCGGAAAGTTCCGGGTGCGCGTGAATGTGCCGTCGTACCGCGACCAGTTCCGCCCCACGGGAGGCGAGCCAACGGTCAAGCTGACCGGGCAGTGGATCGGCCCCGGCCGGAGTCTCCGGCCACGATGCCGTCTTCGGCGTCAGGCAGCGTCAGCGCTCTCGTCACGGTGAGTTCTCGATCTCGGTCTAATGGATCAGCGCGCCCCGTGCGCGCTCTGGACAGACTAGCCCCGCTACGGTGACGCAGCGCAACATCATTCTCGTGATGTTGGGATAGCTGAGGGTCACTCGAAGGCGGTTCATCGGAGCGCATAGTCGCAGGCGACGTCGGGATCGTCCGCTGCGGCGCCGACATGCGTCCCTCACCTCCCTCCAACGCGCGACGACCCAGGTAGGTCACGTGGTGTCGCGAATCTTTTTACGTCTCTTCCCCACACAAGCATGACTCAGCTCACGACACAGAGTGATCACACCGCGCGCAATCTGGCACGAAACCGGGGCTCGATGTTCCTTCGGCAGCGCGGGCCGAAAGACGAGCAACTTTCCGGCATTTGTTTCCGCCACTGAGAGGACGCTCCCGCTGCCGGTTCACGTTCCCTCTGCGGCCAATCTCAATCATCGAGGATGACGGCACTGAGCCCTGGTCAGAAGCGCTCGGTCGGGGAGTAGACGCCCCATACCTCACGCAGAGCACCGCATACCTCGCCGACGGTCGCCCGCGCCCGCAGGGCCTCCCTCATCGGGTACAGGACGTTGTCCGCACCATCGGCGGCGGTCTTGAGCGCGGCCAGCGCCTTGGCCACGTCGTCGGCGTCCCGGGCCGCCCGCAGCTTGGCCAGCCGCTCGACCTGGGCCTGCTCGATCGTCGGGTCGACCCGCAGCGGCTCGTACGCGTCCTCGACGTCCAGCGCGAACCGGTTCACCCCGACGACCACCCGCTCCCCGGAGTCGATCTCCAGGGCCACCCTGTACGCCGAGGTCTCGATCTCCTGTTTCTGGAACCCGTGCTCGATCGCCTCGACCGCGCCGCCGAAGTCGGCGACCCGCTCATCAGGGCGAGCGCCTGCTCCTCGATCTCGGCGGTCATCGCCTCGACCACGTACGAGCCGGCGAACGGGTCGACGGTCGCGGTCAGGTCGGTCTCGTACGCGAGGACCTGCTGGGTGCGCAGCGCCAGCCGAGCAGCCTTCTCGGTCGGCAGGGCGATCGCCTCGTCGTACGAGTTGGTGTGCAGCGACTGCGTACCGCCGAGAATCGCGCCGAGTCCCTGCACCGCCACCCGGACCAGGTTGACCTCGGGCTGCTGGGCGGTCAGCTGCACACCGGCGGTCTGGGTGTGGAAACGCAGCATCCACGACTTCGGATCCTGCGCACCGAACTCGTCGCGCATCATCCGCGCCCAGATCTTCCGCGCCGCGCGGAACTTGGCCACCTCTTCGAGCAGAGTCGTACGAGCGACGAAGAAGAACGACAGCCGCGGCGCGAAGTCGTCGACGGCGAGCCCGGCGTCGAGGGCGGCCCGCACGTAGGAGGCGCCGTTGGCCAGCGTGAACGCGATCTCCTGCACGGGCGTCGCCCCGGCCTCGGCCATGTGGTAGCCGGAGATCGAGATGGTGTTCCACTTCGGGATCTCTTTGCGGCAGTACGCGAACGTGTCGGCGACCAGGCGCAGCGACGGCTTCGGCGGGTAGATGTAGGTGCCGCGGGCGATGTACTCCTTCAGGATGTCGTTCTGGACCGTGCCGTTGAGCGCGGGGCCGGGCACCCCGGCCTCCTCGGCGACCAGCTGGTAGAGCAGGAGGAGGACGCTCGCCGGCGCGTTGATGGTCATCGACGTCGAGACCTTGTCCAGCGGGATGTCGGCGAACAGCATGCGCATGTCGTCGATCGAGTCGATGGCCACGCCGACCTTGCCGACCTCGCCGTGCGCGATCGCCTCGTCCGAGTCGTACCCCATCTGGGTCGGCAGGTCGAAGGCGACCGACAGGCCCATCGTCCCGGCCGCGAGGAGCTGCCGGTAGCGGGCGTTGGACTCGGTGGCGTTGCCGAAACCCGCATACTGGCGCATCGTCCACGGCCGGGACGTGTACATCGACGGGTAGACGCCCCGCGTGTAGGGGAAGGCGCCGGGCTCACCGAGCTGTTCCTCGAGGCCGGCCGGAAGGTCGCCGGGGCCGTACACCGGGTGGATCTCGAAGCCGGACTCAGCGTGACGCGACGTCATACCCGGTCATGGTAGGACTGTTCAGAGCTGAGTGACCGTTCAGTAGCTGAGGAATTTCGCACACAATCGGCTACGGTACGTGAAACATCTATCACGGTACGGTGACGAGGCGGAGCGCACCTTTCGTATATCGAGACGACCGAGCAAGATAGGGGGCAGCCACCTCACCCGGGTGGCTGATGTGTGCGACGGCCCTGTGACCCCTCGACGACGGTTAGTAGCCAGGTGACTCAGCTTCCGACGTGGCAAGACGACCCAGTTCCGCCCACCGGTTCCACGGCATCCGCCGGATCCGGATCGGAGCGTCCAGGCAGGCACGGCCGGCCCGAGCAGGCCGCCGATGAGCCGGCCGCCAAGCGTCCGCCCCACGCTGAGCCATCGCCCTCCCGACCTGCGCCTGCGGGGCAGCCCCACCCTGAGAGCAATCCGATCGTCCGGCCGCGCAATGTCGAGTCCCGCAGCAGCGACGAGCCGGCGGCCCGCGCCGCGGCATGGGAGCGTGAGTTCATCCGCGAGCCGTCGACCCCGCAAGGCGTTCTGCTGACCGGCCAGCGCGCCGCGCCCGGCATCGTGATCGGCGGCCGCTACTCGCTGCGTACCGCGATCGGCAACGGCGGCATGGGCACCGTCTGGCGCGCCACCGACACCATCCTGCGCCGCGACGTCGCGGTCAAGGAGGTGATCCTGCCGCCCGGCATGGCCCCCAGCGACCGCGACTCGATGTACCAGCGGACGCTGCGCGAGGCCCGCGCCGCCGCCGCGCTGTCCGCACCCGGCCGTCGTCCAGGTCTACGACGTGGTGACCGAGGCCGGCCGGCCGTGGATCATCATGGAGCTGCTGCAGGCGCGCAGCCTGGCCGAGATGATCGTCGAGGACGGTCCGTTCGCGCCCCGGGCGGTCGCCAAGATCGGCATCGCGCTGCTCGGCGCGTTGGAGGTCGCCCACGCGGCCGGGGTGCTGCACCGCGACGTCAAGCCGGCCAACGTGCTGATCTGCGGCGACGGCCGCTGCGTGCTGACCGACTTCGGCGTGGCCCGGATGCCCACCGACGCCGAGCTGACCACGCCCGGCATGGTGCTCGGCTCGCCGCATTTCATCTCGCCGGAGCGCGCGATCGGCGCGAAGTTCGGGCCGCCGAGCGACCTGTTCTCCCTCGGCGTCACGCTGTACACGGCCGTCGAGGGTCGGCCGCCGTTCGACCGGCGCGACCCGTTCGAGACGATGCGCGCGGTCGTCGAGGAGCCGCCCGCGCAGGCGATCCGGGCCGGCGCCCTGGCCGGCGTGCTCTACGGCCTACTGGAGAAGGACCCGGCCCGGCGCTGGACGGTGGAGACCGCCCGCGCGGTGCTGCGCGACCTGCTGGTCGGCCCGCTGGCCAGCAACGCGCCCGCCCACATCACCGACCCCTACGCCGTGGTGCGTCCGGCGCCCTACCAGCCACCGGCGCTCGCTCCGCAGCAGCCGACCGGCCAGATCGGCGGGCGCGCGATGATGGCGCCCGGTGAGTCGGTCAGCAGTGCCGTGCGCCGGATGCAGCAGCCCCCGGCGGCCCACCAGCCGCCCGGCGCGGCCGAGACCGAGATGGAGCGCACCAACCCGGGAGCCGTCCCGGCCGGCACGGCCGGCGCGCTCAACGGCGATACCCGGTTCAGCGGCCCCGACGGCCCGTTCGGCGCCGACTGGGTGCAGGGCCCGACCCCGCCGCCGGTCGCCAAGCCCTCCCTGTCCGATCACGCGCAGCGGGCCGTCGGCGCCGCCAAGCGCGCCCCGCGCTGGGCCAAGATCGCGGTGTCCGCCGGGGTCGCCGTGGTGCTGTTCCTGGGCATCGCCGCCGCCGCCGGCCTCTTCGGCGGCGACCCGTCGGGCTCCACGGCCGGCGACAAGGGCCAGCCGTCGGCCGGACCGACCGGACCGCTCATCGCGGTGCAGGAGTTCCGCGACACTCGCGGCATCACGGTCAACGTGCCGAAGTCGTGGACCAAGCAGTCGGCCAGCGGCGGCTACATCGACTTCTTCGACCCGGACGACAAGGGCCGCAAGGTCCGCATCAACGTGGAGAGCGGCAGCACCCCGCGCAAGTTCCTCGAGGTCGCCGAGAACAACCTCAAGACCCGCCCGGCGACCTGCTCCCCGCCGTACGCCCGGGTCGACCTCACCGACATGACGCTGGACGGCAAGTCGGCTGCGCAGCTCGAATACACCTGCGGCGCCGGCGACGCAGCAGCGGCACGCGCTCTGGGCGGCGACGATCATCAACGGCAAAAGCTACGAGTTCTTCCTGACCGTCCCGGCCGCACGCTTCGACGAAAGCAAGATCATCTACCAGGAGCTGGTCCGCTCGTTCAAGGTGACGGCCGCCGATCTAGAGTCCGGGCCTTAGGGTGGTCGGGTGACCGATCACGTTGCCGCCGCTGAGGCCTGGCTCGCCGACGACCCGGATCCCGCGACCCGCGACGAGCTCCGCGCGGTGCTCGACGGCCTGCCCGCGACCGCGGCCGATCTCGCCGACCGTTTCGCCGGACCGCTCACAGTTCGGCACCGCGGGACTGCGCGGTCCGCTGCGGGCCGGCCCGAACGGCATGAACCTCGCGGTCGTCCGGGCCGCCGCCGCCGGCCTGGTCACCTGGCTCGCCGCGCGCAACGCCACCGGACCACTGGTGATCGGCTTCGACGCCCGGCACGGGTCGCGCCGCTTCGCGGAGGAGACGGCCCGGGTGGCGACCGGCGCCGGTCGTGCGGCGCTCCTGCTGCCGGAGCCGTTGCCCACGCCGGTGCTCGCTTACGCTGATCCGGGTGACCGGCGCGGCCGCCGGCGTCGTGGTGACCGCGAGCCACAACCCGCCGCAGGACAACGGCTACAAGGTCTACCTCGCCGACGGCGCGCAGCTCGTGCCGCCGGCCGACGCCGAGATCGAGGCGGCCATCCGCCACGTGGGTCCACTGTCGACGGTCCCGTTGGGCGACGGCCCGACCCGGATCCTGGACGCGTCCGCGGTGAAGTCCTACGTGGACGGCGCGGTGCGGGTCGTCGACCCGGACGGCGCCCGCGACCTCGTCGTGGCCTACACGCCGCTGCATGGGGTCGGCCGCGCCGTCTTCACCGATGGCGTTCACCGAGGCCGGCTTCGCCGCCCCGATCGTGGTGCCCGAGCAGGCCGAGCCGGATCCGGCCTTCCCCACCGTCGCGTTTCCCAACCCGGAGGAGCCGGGCGCGATGGACCTCGTCCTCGCGCTCGCCGAGGCGTCC
Source organism: uncultured Actinomycetota bacterium (assembly GCA_963816625.1). Taxonomy (GTDB): domain Bacteria; phylum Actinomycetota; class Actinomycetes; order Mycobacteriales; family Micromonosporaceae; genus Dactylosporangium. The sequence continues at coordinate 587,776 of CAWFLC010000003.1, forward strand.
GGGGCGGATATCGCGATCGCCAACGACCCCGACGCCGACCGGTGCGCGGTGGCCATCCCGACCGGCAACGGCGCGTGGCGGATGCTCCGCGGTGACGAGGTCGGCGCCCTGCTCGCCGATCACCTGATGCGCCGGGGTGTCCGGGGCCGCTACGCGACGACCGTCGTCTCCTCGACCCTGCTGTCCAAGCTGTGCGCGGCCCGCGGCCTGCCCTACGGGGAGACGCTCACCGGCTTCAAGTGGATCGTCCGGGCCGGCGATGACCTGGTGTACGGGTACGAGGAGGCACTCGGCTACTGCGTCGCGCCGGAGCACGTGCGGGACAAGGACGGGATCACCGCGGCGCTCCTGGTGTGCGAGCTCGCGGCCGGGCTGAAGAGCGAGCTGCGCACGCTCGGCGACCGGCTGGACGAGCTCGCCCTCACGTACGGGGTGCACGCGACCGACCAGCTCTCGGTGCGGGTGGACGACCTCGGCGAGATCGCGGCCGCGATGGCCACCATCCGCCGGCGGCCGCCGGACTGCCTGCTCGACGAGCCGGTGACCACAGTGGAGGATCGGCTACCGGAGGCGGACGTGCTGACCCTCAAGGCCGAGTCCGCCCGCGTCGTCGTGCGTCCATCCGGTACCGAGCCGAAACTCAAGGCCTACCTGGAAGTGGTCGAGCCGGTCGTCGACGAGGACGTGGCCGCGGCCCGCGAACGGGCGGCCGCCGCCCTCTTCGCACTGCGCACCGAGACGGCCGCGGCCCTTGGACTGGCCTAGCCCAGGGTTACGCCGAACAGCGTCGACTCGGCCAGGGACTTGAACTCCTCGAGCGCCGTGCCGGTGCTGTCCGGCCGGGTGTCGCCCTTCGGAGCCGACGGCGAGTCGAAGTACACCAGCGCCTTGATCTTCGGGAACCGGCCGATCTGTTCGTTGACCGTAGAGAAGATCCAGGCCTTCTGCCCGGGATCGGCCGGGTACTCGTACACCCCCCACTCGGCCACCATCAACGGCTTGTTGCCGTGCGTACGGGTGACCCAGGTGTAGAAGCCGGGCCACTTGTTCGCGTCGGACGTACGGTTCACCAGGTAGGCGAAGTCGCCGTGCCCGTAGCCGCCGGGCTTGGCGAACAGGTACGGGTCCATGCCGACCCAGTCGACGACGTCGTCGCCCGGCCACAGATCCGTGAACCACGGCTGCACGCACCACGGCTCGTACGCCATGTACACCATGACGAACACGACGTTGCGCACTCCGTCGGCGCGCAGTCGCCGTACCGTGTGCTGGTACATCGCCGCATAGTCCTTGGCCGTCATCCCGCCACCGTTCGGGTTGACGTCGTTCTCCGGCTCGTGGTGCAGCGCGAGGAACATCTTGCCGGGGAAGGCTTTCAGCCGTTCGGCGGCCCGGTCGATGCGCGCGTCCTCGTCTCCGTTCGCCACGCTCGCCCACGTCGTACCCCACGCCACCTTCCAGTTGGCGAAGAGGATCCGCTTGCGCGGCCCGGTGACCGTGGCGGTCTCGTCGGCGGTCGGGAACACCTCGTCGCCGCGGTGGTAGGAGTGCAGCACGTCGGCCGGGCGCCCGGTCGCCGACTCGAACTGCTTGAGTGCCCGCGACGGCGGCAGGTCGGTGTAGGCGCCCGGCGCCACGCCCCAGAGGAGTCCACAGGACGGCACCAGGCTGGCATTGACGGTGCAGTTCTTTTTATCGGTACGGCCGGGAGCCCGCCCCAACCCCTGCTGCGCATCGGGTGCGGGCTGGCCGGGCACCGCATGACTACCCATTGTGGACGGACGGCGGGCCGGGCCGTACGGCTCGTGCCGGGCGGCGCTCGTGGCGACGGCGCCACTGCCGACCAGGCTGACGAGCACCACGGCGGCCGAGAGGATGGAAATGCGGCGGTTCATCGCGGGTCACCGTAGGCGGGCACACACCGGTACCGGCAACCCCCGGCGAGCCCCGTTCCCCCGACCGGACTACCGCGCCATCGCCCATCCGGGCGGTTGACGCCCGGCCACGTGGCCACAACTTCCCGGGAAGTAGTGGCCTCAGCCGGGTCGGGAGGCCACTGCTTCCCCGAAGTTGTGGCGGTTGGGCTTGGGGACGCGGACGCCGGGATTCCTGGCGGGAGCGACGGTCGCCCGCTCGACGGGCCCGAGCCAGGAAGATCTAGAAGCGGGGCATGCCGCCGAACTGGCGGTCGCCGGCGTCGCCGAGGCCCGGCACGATGAACATCTTCTCGTTGAGCCGCTCGTCGATCGCCGCCGTGACGAGGCGCAGCGGCAGGCCGGAGCGCTCGAGGCGCTCGATGCCGTCCGGCGCGGCCAGCACGCAGCAGGACGGTGATGTCGGTGCAGCCGCGGTCGGCCAGCAGCCGGCAGCAGTGCTCGAGCGAGCCGCCGGTGGCCAGCATCGGGTCGAGGACGAGGACCGGCAGGCCGGCCAGGTCACGCGGCAGCGACTCCATGTAGGCGCGCGGCTCGAAGGTCTCCTCGTCGCGGGCCAGGCCGACGAAGCCCATCGACGACTCGGGCAGCAGCGCCAGCGCGGCGTCGGCCATGCCGAGGCCGGCCCGCAGCACCGGCACGATCAGCGGCGGGTTGGCCAGCCGGGTGCCCTCGGCGGTCGCCACCGGCGTCTGGACCGGGTAACGCTCGACCGGGAACGAGCGCGCCGCCTCGTAGACGAGCATGGTGGTCAGTTCGTGCAGCGCGGCACGGAACGCGCCGGAGTCGGTCCGCTCGTCACGCATCGCGGTCAGTCGCGACTGGGCCAGCGGGTGATCTACGACGAGTACGTCCACGAGGCCACAACGTACCGGTACCTCAGTAGACTCGCTGGCATGACCACGACGGCGCCGCCTTTCGCCGAGGTCACCCGCTCAGCGGGCGCCCTTCGCACCTTCCTGCACGGTCTGCCCGGTGTCGACCAGGTCGGCGCCGAGGCGCGGGCGGCCATGCTCGGCACCCGGTCGATCAAGACGACCGCCAAGGCCTGGGCCATCGACCTGGCGATCCGCATGGTCGACCTGACCACGCTGGAGGGCGCCGACACGCCCGGGCAAGGTCCGCGCGCTGTGCGCCAAGGCGCTGCGGCCCGACCCGGCCGACCCGAGCTGTCCCGTCGGTCGCCGCCATCTGCGTCTACCCGTCGATGGTGCCGATCGCGGCGGCCGCGCTCGGCCGGCTCCGGCGTCCACCTGGCCAGCGTGGCGACCGCGTTCCCGTCCGGGCAGGCGCCGCTCGAGGTCAAGCTGGCCGACACCCGCGCCGCGGTCGACGCCGGCGCCGACGAGATCGACATGGTGATCAACCGGGGCGCGTTCCTGGCCGGCCGCTACTGCGAGGTGTTCGACGAGATCGTCGCGGTCAAGGAGGCCTGCGGCGGCGCCCACCTCAAGGTGATCCTGGAGACCGGCGAGCTGGCCACGCTACGACAACGTCCGCCGCGCCTCCTGGCTGGCGATGCTGGCCGGCGCCGACTTCATCAAGACCTCGACCGGCAAGGTCCAGCCGGCCGCGACCCTGCCGGTCACCCTGGTCATGCTGGAGGCGGTCCGCGACTTCCGGGCCGCGACCGGCCGGACCAGGTCGGGGTCAAGCCGGCCGGCGGCATCCGGACCGCAAGGACGCGATCAAATACCTGGTACTGGTCAACGAGACCGTCGGCGAGGACTGGCTCGACCCGGACTGGTTCCGGTTCGGCGCCTCGACGCTGCTCAACGACCTGCTGATGCAGCGGACCAAGCTGGCCACCGGCCGCTACGCCGGCCCCGACTACTTCACTCTGGACTGAGCCATGTCATTCGAGTACGCACCCGCGCCCGAGTCACGGTCGATCGTCGACATCCGGCCGTCCTACGGCCTGTTCATCGACGGCGTCTTCGTCGGACGGCAAGCGGGTCGTTCAAGACGGTCAACCCGGCCACCGAGGAGCCGCTGGCCGACGTGGCCACGGCCGGTCCGGCCGACGTCGACGCGGCGGTCGCGGCCGCGCGCCGCGCGTTCGAGCCGGTGTGGGGGCCGATGCCCGGCGCGCGATCGCGCCAAGTACCTGTTCCGGATCGCCCGGATCATCCAGGAGCGCGCCCGCGAGCTGGCCGTGCTCGAGTCGCTCGACAACGGCAAGCCGATCCGCGAGTCGCGCGACGTCGACATCCCGCTCGTCGCCGCGCACTTCTTCTACTACGCGGGCTGGGCCGACAAGCTGCCGTACGCCGGGTTCGGCTCCGACGCCGCAGCCGCTCGGGCGTGGCCGGCCAGGTCATCCCGTGGAACTTCCCGCTGCTGATGCTGGCCTGGAAGATCGCGCCGGCGCTGGCCTGCGGCAACACGGTCGTGCTCAAGCCGGCCGAGACGACGCCGCTGACCGCGCTGCTGTTCGCCGAGATCTGCCAGCAGGCCGACCTGCCGCCGGGCGTGGTCAACATCATCACCGGCGCCGGCGACACCGGACGCCTGCTGGTCGAGCACCCCGGCGTCGACAAGGTCGCGTTCACCGGCTCGACCGAGGTCGGGCGCGGCGATCGCGCGGTCGGTCGCCGGCACCCGCAAGCGGCTCACCCTCGAGCTGGGCGGCAAGGCGGCCAACATCGTCTTCGACGACGCGCCGATCGACCAGGCGGTCGAGGGCATCGTCAACGGCATCTTCTTCAACCAGGGTCACGTCTGCTGCGCCGGTTCGCGGCTGCTGGTGCAGGAGTCGGTCGCCGACGAGCTGCTGGACTCGCTGAAGCGGCGGATGGCGCAGCTGCGGGTCGGCGACCCGCTCGACAAGAACACCGACATCGGCGCGATCAACTCGGCCGCGCAGCTCGGCCCGGATCCGGGAGCTGTCCGAGGTCGGCGTCGCAGGAGGGCGCCGAGCGCTGGTCGCCGCCGTGCGAGCTGCCCGACCGCGGCTTCTGGTTCGCTCCGACGATCTTCACCGGCGTGTCGCAGGCACACCGGATCGCCCGCGAGGAGATCTTCGGGCCGGTGCTGTCGGTGCTGACCTTCCGTACGCCGGACGAGGCGGTCGAGAAGGCCAACAACACGCCGTACGGGCTGTCGGCCGGCATCTGGACCGACAAGGGCTCGCGGATCCTGGCCGTCGCCGACCAGCTGCGCGCCGGCGTGGTCTGGGCCAACACGTTCAACAAGTTCGACCCGACGTCGCCGTTCGGCGGCTACAAGGAGTCCGGCTACGGCCGCGAGGGTGGCCGGCACGGGCTGGAGGCCTACCTTGTCCACTGAGGTCGCGGCCTCGGCGTCCGTACGCAAGACGTACAAGCTCTTCATCGGCGGGGCGTTCCCGCGCAGCGAGTCGGGACGGTCCTACCCGGTGCATTCGGCCTCCGGCGAGTTCCTCGCCAACGCCGCGCTCGCCTCCCGCAAGGACGTCCGCGACGCGGTGATCGCGGCCCGCACGGCCGTCGGCAAATGGTCCGGCGCGACCGCGTACAACCGCGGCCAGATCCTCTACCGGGTCGCCGAGATGCTCGAAGGCCGGCGCGACCAGTTCGCCGCCGCTGGGCGGCCGGCCGCCGAGGTGGACGCCGCGATCGACCGCTGGGTCTGGTACGCGGGCTGGACCGACAAGATCGCCCAGGTGTACGGCGGCGCCAACCCGGTCGCCGGGCCGTACTTCAACCTCTCCGCGCCCGAGCCGACCGGCGTGGTCGGCGTCGTCGCCCCGGCCGCTCGTCGCTGCTCGGCCTGGTCAGCGTCATCGCCCCGGCGATCGTGACCGGCAACACGGTGGTGGTGCTGGCCGCGACCGACCAGCCGCTGCCGGCGATCACCCTGGCCGAGGTGCTCGCCACCTCCGACCTGCCCGGCGGTGTGGTGAACATGCTCACCGGCAAGGTCGCCGAGACGGCGCCCTGGCTCGCCGCGCACATGGACGTCAACGCGCTCGACCTGACCGGCGTCGACGGACGCCGGCGCTGGCCACCGAGCTGGAGGCGACCGCGGCCGACAACCTCAAACGGGTTCGCCGGCCCTCGGCGGGCGGGATTGGCATCGCCGACCCGGGTTTGGGGCGGATGACGGCATTCCTGGAGACCAAGACGGTCTGGCACCCCAAGGGCATGTAGAACCGTCTGCGGGCATTAGAGTGCCTGTCGTCTCGCTCCGCTCGCTCTTTCCGCGTTACCGCGCCGTTACGGAGGTCAGCTGTGGCCCGTCAGCCGTCGAAGAAGGACGTGGCCTCTTCCGAGAAGCCCATCGACGACGTCGCCCCCGAGGATCAGGACGTGGAGCTGACCGAGGACGAGCTCGACGAAGAGGAAGAGCTCGAGGAGGAAGAGCTCGAGGACGAGGACGAGGTCGAGCGACGAGGACGAGGTCGAAGACGACGAGATCGAAGACGACGAGATCGAAGACGACGCGGCCGCGTCGTCGGATCGGTCGGCGCAGGCCGATGCGATGTGGGAAGACTTGCGCATCCAGCCGGTCGAGATCGCATTGCCGAAGGGCGTCGGATATACCCTGCGGGCCTATCGCCTCAATACCGAGCTCACGCCCACCGAAGTGCAAGAGGAAGAGGACGCCTTCGCGATCCTCAGACGCCCCGGTGACGAGCCCGTGGAAGAGCCCGTAGAAGAGATCGAGATCACCGACGAGGAAATCTTCTCCGAAGAGTTCGCCGAGGTCGCCGAGCAGGAGAGGCCGTCGTCGCGGCGGAAGCGGAAGAACGATTCTCCAGCCGACGAAGACCTTGACGACGCCGACACCACGGCGGCCGAGTCGGACGCCGAGTCCGACGACGACGTCGCGGAACTGGAAGAGTCCGGGGACGAAGACGACGAAGAGTCCGAAGACGAAGAGTCGGAAGACGACGAAGAAGAGGCGGAGGAAGAAGCCGAGGCCGAAGAGGAGCCCGAGCCGGAGGAAGTTCCGGCGTTCCTCGGACACCGTGGCCGACTGTTTCTTTTCCGTAGCGCTGAGGAGTTGGTCGCCTTCGTCAAATCGGACGCGGAGCACGACTTGACTCAGCTGGACACGTGGGAGAGCGCCAAGACACGCATCACCGTGTCGAGCGTGGTGCCCACCGACGAAGACCGCTACGAGCTCGACCTGGTCGTGGAAAACCTCCGCGGCGGGCGGGACGCGTGGGACTCCGACCTGCTCATCTCGGCGGGCGAGGTCGCCCGCGACCTAGCTCACGCGCTGCGGTTGGAGGCGGTGCGCACGGCGCTGTCGCCCGGCTCACCGCTCGACGACCTCGACGAGGCCCTCCGGGCGGACGCAAATGGCGGGGTGAGCGGCTTTTTCGCCCGCCGGCGACTGAAGAAAATCGGGGCACAACAGGCAGCTCTCGGTTGGCGAACAATAATCGGGAAGATATCTGCCGCTGTGGACTGGCGCGACTGACTTGGGACCGACAGGATCAGAGGCGATGGGCATTTCCAAACCGCTGGTGAGAGCCGGGCCTAACCGATGGTTGGAGGCACAACACGACGTTCGGTCGAGCTGGCATTCAGCCGAAACGGCTGATCGCGTTCTGCGCCGCCAACCTGAATAGTAGGAGCCGTTCGGTTTGACCTTGCGGCCGCACATCGCAGACGCGCCGGGACACGCGTCCGTCGATGTGAGAAAGCTCAAACTGCTGTCCTGGGAGGAGGACGACGCGGTGGCGCTCGTTCGGGTGTACTGCGGTCTGGCATCGGCGGAGCAAGCCGGTTCGCAGCTGGGCTCGGATATTTGGTTGACCGTCGCGGTCGTCGATGACGCCGGCCGGCTGTTGGACCTCTGTGAGGTGAGTGACAGCGCTGTCGGCTACGCGGAGCTCAGCGCTCTGCTGGCGCAGCGCTCGGGTGGCCAGTCCGTGGTGGCGGTCGCCGCCGACAGTGACGACCACGTCGTGACCCAACTCCTCACCGCGGCGGGGCGTTACCTCGCATACACCGATGACGACTCGGCCGACGACTACGCCGAGCGGTTCGCCGACGACGAGTCGCCCGAAGAGATCCAGTCCAACCCGGCCGAGCGGCGCGCTGTGGGCCTGGCCCGCGCCCTGCAGGCCGGCGTCCTCTCGGCCATCGGCCAGACCACGCCGCGCGATCTGCTCGCCCTCAAGCCTCTCCTCGCCGCGCACAGCGCCGTTGTCGCCGGCCGTCAGGGAACCGCCGCGACCCTCCGCGAGGTGTTGCGTGAGCTCTACCCGGCCGCCCTGCGCGCCTACCCCGACCCGGCCGAGCCGATCCCGCTGGCGGTGCTCGACGCGCTGCCCGAACCGGGCATCCTCGGCACCAACAGCCGTAACCGGGACGCCCAGGTCGTCGCCGCGCTGGCCGGGACCGGCGTGGCCGACGCGCCGACCCTCAACGAGGCCATCACCGCCCTGCGGGTGGCCATCGCCGAGACCCCGCGCCGCACCGGCGTCAACCGGGCGCTGACTTCGGCTGTCGCCGAGACGATCCGCCAGTCGGTCGCCGCGGTGCGTGCGAACGACGCGGCCGCGGCCGCGCTCGTCGGTGTCCTGACCGACCGGACCGGCGGCCAGCGGCCGGCCGTGCCGGTCATGCCGGCACCGACGCCGCTCCGGCCGGTGCGCGACCTCGCGCCGGTGCCCGAGGTCACCGCCTCGTCCACCCTTCCGTTGGCGCCCTCGCAGCGACAGCCGGAGCCGGCCGCCGGTGGCCGCACCCAGCGCCCGGCCGAGCAGCCCGCCGCCGCCCGCGCGGTCGTCGGCCGCCGCCGCGCGCAGACCGACTTCAACCCACCGGTCGTCCCGCCGGTCAACCCATCCGCCGCGCCGGCCGGTCCGGGCGACCCCGCGGCCGTTCCCGCCGCAGCGGCCGGGCCGATGCCACCGGCCACGCCGATGCGGCCGGCCGCGCCTCCACCGCCCTACGGGCCCACGCCGGGGCCGTCGACCCCGATTCCGACGCAGTTCGCCAGTCCCTACTCGACGGGCGGCCAGCCGGCGGTCTACCAATCACCGACGCAGCCCACGCCGGTCGGCCCGCTGCCAATGGCTCCGCCGCCGCTGGCGCCCCCACCGATTGCGCCGGCCCCGGTTATCCCGCCGATGGCCCCGGCCGCGTCGATGCAACCGATCTCGGTCGAGTCGGCCGAGCCCAACACCGGCTCGCTGATGCCACCGCCGCCACCCGGCATCGCCCCCCTGCCGACGCGCCGGCCGACCAGCCACGCGGCCCAGGAGCCGGTGCCGATGAACGGCTTCAGCACCGGCTCGCACCGCGTCTTCTCCGGCAGCGAGAACACCGGCTCGGACGGTCCGCTCGGCGCTCGCCAGTTCGGCAGCGAACCGGTCCCGCCGCCCACCCCGGCACCGGCACCGCCGCCGCGGATGTCCGACGGGCTGCCGACGCTGGCACCGGCTCCGGTGCCGGCGTTCGACGAGCCGTTGACCAACACCGGTGGTTTCAGCGCGCTCAACGGCCTGCATGAGCCCAAGCCGCCGGAGATCGACATGGAGCCACCGCCACCGGCCTCATGGTCGCTGGCCGGGGCCGAGGACCCGCTGCTGTCGGGAACCGCCGAGCGGCGCCGGATCACCGCGATCCCGCGGCTGGGCGACCCGCCACGTGACCGCGACAGCCACGAGACCACCGGCGCGCACAGCATGGCCGGCGGGGACCTGCCGTCCCGGACCTCGGACCTGCCCGCGCGGACCCCGGACCTGCCGTCCCGCAGCACCGAGCCGCCGTCCCGCGTCGCGGCCGAGTTGCCGTCGCGCGTTCCCAGTCGCGTCTCCGAGCCCGTCTCCCGGGGCGGGGTCGAACTACCCCGCCAGCGCGAGGGACGGGTCATGCCGCCCTGGCAGGCCGACGACCTGCCGGCCGAGCCGCCGGGTCTCCGGCTGGTCGAGCCGGCCCCGCTCGCCGACCCGGCGCTGTCGCGGGACCGGCCCTACTCCGATGAGCTGTCCGGCGAGTTCCGGTTCGAGCCGCCCGCGCTGCGGCTGGTCGAGTCGGAGCGGCCGGCGCGGGCGAACGGTGCGCCGCGCAGCCGCCGGGCGGCCGACGAGGCGATCGAGAGCACGCCCGTCCCGGCGGCGCCCACCGGCGACGACGGCGACCTGCTCATCTTCGCCGCGGCCCGATCGGCGTGGTTCACCGACTACGACACCGAGCAGGCCACCGAGTCCGATGAGCTCAACTGGGGCGTCAACGACGTCGGCTGGCGCGCGGCCGAGCAGGCCGCTCGGCCGACCGTCACCGAGGAGACCACCTCCGGCCTGCCCCGCCGGGTGCCCCAGCAGAACCTGGTCCCCGGTTCACCGATCAACGCGGCCGACGACGACCGGCCGCTGCGCATCGTCCGTGACGCCGCCTCGATCGCGGCCCACACCACTGGCTACTTCCGCGGCTGGCGGCGGGGCCAGGAGGTCGGCGGCTACTCGGTGGGTGGCCGGCCCGGGCGCGAGTCGGAGGGTGGCTGGGACTTCAGCCGGGACGCCGGAGCGCGCGACTACGAGGACCGCGAGTTCGAGTACCGCTCGGCCCGCCGCTAGCCCGGCGCACCAAACGAGGCCACTACTTCCGGGAGGAAGTGGTGGCCTCGAGACTTGCCGGCTCCTACGCGGGCGCGGTCGCCCGGGTGCGGCGCATGGACAGCACGTATTCGACCAGCGAGATGAGCACGTTCTTGGTCGACTCGCGGCTCCGCGCGTCACACGACACCACGGGGATGTCACGAGAGATCGCGAGCGCCTCGCGGACGTCGTCGGCATTGTGGTACTGCACGCCGTCGAAGCAGTTGATGGCCACCAGGTAGGGCAGCCGGCGGTGCTCGAAGAAGTCGATCGCCGCGAAGCAGTCGGCAAGGCGCCGGGTGTCGACCATCACGACCGCGCCGATGGCCCCCCGCACCAGTTCGTCCCACATGAACCAGAAGCGCGTCTGGCCCGGCGTGCCGAACAGGTACAGGATCAGGTCACGGTCGATCGAGATCCGGCCGAAGTCCATGGCGACCGTAGTGGTCGTCTTGCCCGGCACGTTGCGGGTGTCGTCGACCCCGACGCCGGCGGAGGTCATGATGGCCTCGGTGGTCAGTGGCGTGATCTCTGAGACCGACCCGACCAGAGTGGTCTTCCCAACGCCGAACCCACCGGCGATTACGATCTTCGCTGACGTGACCCGCCCAGACGAGCGGTGCGTCATGTCAGAGCCTCCGAAGTCCACTCAGCACCCTCTCAAGCAGTTCTGTGCCAACCGCGTCGTTCTCGTCCAGCGAGGTCGGCTCGTACACCGCGACCAGCCCGTCCGCCGCCATGTCGGCGACGATGACCCGGGCTACGCCGAGCGGCAATTGCATGCGGGCCGCGATCTCAGCGAGCGACTGAACGCGGCCATCACACAGCGTGGAAATATACTGTTGTTCCTGGCCCCCGCCGCCGGGTCGGGAGTTCGCCGCACGACCACGCACGGTGGTCTCGACCAACGCCTCGATCGCGATCTCCAACTTGGGCCGGGTGCGACCACGGGTGACGGCGTAGGGCCTGACCAACGCGCCGGTTGGCTCATCTCGCTCGCCCATACTCGCCGTTCACCTCCTCAGTCGTCCGGTGTTCGTCGGAACATGCCACGCGGTTGAAGCTAGGAGCGCAGCCGGTCAGCCGAGCATCGACGCGGTCGGCCGCGGCGGCGGCGTGAGCGCGTCGCCGACCCGGTCGACGAGCAATGCCATTTCATATCCAACCTGGCCCACGTCGCAGGCCCGCGCCGCGAGAACCGCGAACGACGAGCCATCGGAGATCGACATGAGGAACAGGAAGCCGTTGTCCATCTCGACGACGGTCTGCAGGACCGCGCCGCCCTCGAAGCACCTGGAAGCGCCCTGCGTGAGGCTGACCAGCCCGGACGCGATCGCGGCCAACTGGTCACCGCGGTCACGCGGCAGGTCGCGAGAAGCCGCCAGCAGCAGACCGTCGGCCGAGACGGCGACCGCGTGGGCCACCCCCGGCACCCGATCGGCGAAGTTGGCGAGAAGCCAGCCGAGATCTTGCGTTGAAGTCATCCCTCTTGCTCCTTGCCACCCTGCGAGTTTTGAGGCCCGGCCGAGGTCGGCTCCGGGGTCTTCGGGTCGTCCGACCGTGTGCGCCCACGCTGGACGCCACGGTGATAGGCCGCCAGCAGGCCACGCACAGATTCTGGCGTGCGCCGGTGTGAAGCGGTGCTCGTCGTCGTTGTGTCGATGCCTCCCGGGACCAGTTGCGACATCGGCACCCGCCGGGGCAGGCCAGTCTCGGTCACCGTGAAGTCCTGATCCTCGGCGAGGGAGGCCGCCGCCTGCCAACCTTCGTCCGCCGCAGTGTGCCAGCTTACCGCCGGCTCGGCAGTCGCCCGCTCGGCCGCTTCCCACCGCGCATCGGCGGGCCCGCCCGGCTGGGGCGGCCCGGCCTGCGCGTAGGAGGGGTGCGGCACCTTGCCGTAGGTCACGTCGACGGGGCCGTTGGCCGGGCTGTAGCCGCCGTAGGCGGGCTGGGGCGGCGGGGCCGAGGGCATTCCAGCCGCCGGGGCCGGACCGCCGTTATCGGCCGGTTGTGGGCACTGCCGCGCGCGGTGTCGGCGGCTGGTCGTGCCCCGGACGCTTGGTCCGGAACCAGGCCGACTCCAGCTCCTCGTAGATCGGCAGCTCCATCGTCTCGTCGACGAAGCGCTCCCGGGATTCGACGTTGTCGTAGCCGGGCTCGCCGTCGGCGTTGCTCGGCTCCCAGGCGAGGCGCACCTGCGGAATCTCGGCCGTCATGTCCGGGCCGTAGGGATCTTCCGGCTGCGCGTAGTCCCCGGTGCTGGTCAGGTCGGGGACCTGACCGGGCGCCGGTGACACCGGCGGCCACGAGGGCGGCTGACCGGGCTGACCGGGCTGACCCGGCTGGTCCGGCGGGCCGAACGAGGGCTGCCCGGGTTGGGCAGACTGGCCCGGTGTGCGGCCGGGCAGCGGCGGCGCGTCGGCCCGCGCCTGCGGCACCTCCGGGCGCTGCCGCGGAATCGGGCCGCTCGGGTCGTCGTGCGGATCGAACCCGTTGGGCTGGTTGGTGTTGTCGAGAGTCCAGTTGTCGCCCGAGCGCCGCTGCGGCAGCGGGTCGGCGAAACCGGACGGCGACCGCTGGTCGCGGCCGTCTTGGCCGTCCCCACCGTCGCGGCCATCCCAGCCATCTCGACCATCTCGAGCATCCCGGCCGTTGACGCCGGTCAGGTCCGACCACGGCGGCAGACCGCGGGACGGGCCGGACGGTGCGCCACTACTCGGCGTGCCGTTGGTGAAGCCGGAGCCGGAGCCGTTGTTGAATGCGCCACCGCCGAGACCGCCGGAGAAGCGGTCGTTGCCGTTGAACAGGCCACCATTGCCGAGGGCGCCGGCGCCCCGGCCGTTGGGTCCGCTCTCCAGCGCGAGCGGCGCGCCGATCGGCGAGCGCGGCGCGGGCGGCTGCGCCGGCCGGCCGGGCTGCCCGTCGCGGTAGCCATCGCGCGGGTCGAAGCCATCGCGCGGGTCGTAGCCGTCGCGCGGCCCGACGACCGGCATACCGGCCGACGGCATGCCCGCGGTGGCCCGCCCGGCGAGGGCCCGGGGAACCAGCACGCTGGGCGGCAATGTGGCGTCGGCGATGGTGCCGCGCTCGCGGGCCGGCCGCAGTTCGACCTTGACGCCGTGGCGAGCGGCGAGCCGCGCGACCACGACCAGACCCATCATCCGGGAGACGGCCACGTCGACCATGGGCGGGTTGGCGAGGCGCTCGTTGAGCTCGGCGAGCTGCTCCGGCGAGACGCCGATGCCGTGGTCCTCGACCAGCAGCACCGCGCGGTCGCCGACCCGGCGGGCCTCGACCACGACGGCCGAGTCCGGCGGCGAGAACGCCGTCGCGTTGTCGAGCAGCTCGGCGACCAGGTGGACCATGTCGTTGACCGAGTGCGCCGAGATCTCGATGTCGCGGTCGATCATGCCGAACTCGATGCGCGTGTAGTGCTCGACCTCGGACTGGGCGGCGCGCAGCACGTCCATCAGCGGAGCCGGCTCGCGCTGGATACGCGTCGAGTCGGCGCCCGCGAGCACCAGGAGGTTTTCGTCGTTGCGGCGCATCCGGGTGGCCAGGTGGTCGAGCTGGAACAGCTCGGCCAGGCGGTCGGGGTCTTCCTCACCGCGCTCGAGGCGGTCGAGGTGCCCGATCAGCCGGTCGACCAGGATCTGCGAACGGCGGGCCAGGTTGACGAACATCGTCGCGACGCTGGAGCGCAGTGCGGCCTGCTCGGCCGCGGTGCGAACCGCTTCAAGGTGGACCGCGTTGAACGCCTCGGCCACCTGGCCGAACTCGTCCCGGCTGCGGACCGGTAGCGGTTCGGCGATCTGCAGGGCGAGTTGTTGCGGCGACATTTGCGTGGCGAGCGCCGGGTCACGCAGCCGGGCGACGGCCTGGGGCAACCCGTATTGCGCGACGGTCAGCGCGCCGTGGCGCAGCTCACGCAGCGACCGCGCCATCGAACGGGCCACGATCCAGGCGAAGAGCACCGCCAGGAGCAGCAGGCCGAGGAGCGTGCCGGTGCCGACGAGGACGTTGCGCTGCAACAGGTTACGCTCGGCGGTCGCGTCTTCGATGTTGTGCTCGTCGATCGAGGTCTCGACCTTGCGCAGCAGGTTGGCCTTGCCGAACAGCGCGGTGTCCCACTGCTCGGCGGTCGGCACCCCGGTCTCCGGTAGCTGGTCGGTGGTCAGCGGGGTCAGCACGCCCTCGAACAGGGTGGCCGCACGCAGGTCGCTGCCGGCGACGGTCTGGTCGAAGAGCTGACGCATCCACTCCTCGGAGATCGCCCGGAAGCCGGCCTCGGCCTGCTGTTGACCGGTGATCGTGGCGTTGAACTCCCGGCGCAGCTCGGGCGGGAATGAGTCTCCGTTGATCACCCGCAGGCCGATCACCCGCTCGAGCGACGCCTGCTCCTTCATCTCGGAGATCGCCGCGGCCGCGCGCATGTCGGCGCCGAGGTGGGAGTTGGTGGCGAGCTCGGCCGATTCGGAGCGGATGCTCAGGAGGTCCTCGATCATGCTGCGGTAGCGACTGATCACCGTGCTGCCGAGCACGTCACTACTGGCACTGGTGATCTGCTGGCGCAGCACCGGCAGGTCGCCGAGCTCGCTGTCGATAGTGGCCAGATTGGTGCGGAAGTCGTCGTTGATGTCGGCCAGGCCGGAGCGGTGCAGCCGGTATTGCTTGGCCACCGAGTCGGTGAGCTGGACCTGGTGGTCGAACTCGGCGCCGCGCGGTCGTGGCCGGCTGGCCGCCCGGCGGCGTGCCGAGCAGAAGGGTCGCCTTGGCCCGCTCATTCTGCAGTTCCTGCGAGAGGGCGGACGCATCGGCGGATAGACCGGAAAGGGTGCGAGCACGGTCGGCGTTGTTGGCGTCTCCGATGTTGTTGACCAGGCCATTGACGCCTACTACAACCGTCGCGGCGATCGGGACGATCATAATGAGGCCCAGTTTCGACCAGATCGGCAGATCTCGGAGCCGGCCCACCGGCACACGCAGACGCGACGACAATGTGGTCGGCGTCGTCGTTTGCCTGTTGCTCACTTCACCGCCCTCCGAACCGGCGCCTCGATGAAAAGCAGGCACCCGCGACCGGCCGACCCTACCGGGCCGGACCTCCGAGATTCCACCATGTCTAGTCCCAAGAAGAAAGCCCAGGTCTGGCTGAATCGCATATGTTCCGAGATGAAGCTAACGTCCACTCGACCGCCCTTTCAACCGGTAATCTCCGAGATTGTGCGGAAATATCCGTTCCGCCGAGCGCGTCGGCCGAGCGGCTCAATCATGCCGCCAGCAGTTTCGCGTATGCGGGCTTAATGACGTCGTTGATCAGTGCTAAGCGCTCATCAAACGGGATGAACGAACTCTTCATTGCATTTACCGTGAACCACTGTAATTCGGACCAACCGTAGCCAAATGCGTCGACCAGCAGGCCCATCTCCCGGGACATCGACGTACCGCTCATCAGCCGGTTGTCGGTGTTGACCGTCACCCGGAAGCGCAGGTCGCGCAGGAGCCCGATCGGGTGCTCGCCGATGGACGGCGCGGCACCGGTCTGGACGTTGGACGACGGGCACAGCTCGAGCGGGATGCGCTTGTCCCGCACGTACGCGGCGAGTCGGCCGAGCGACCGATCCTCGCGGATGTCGTCGACGATCCGGACGCCGTGGCCCAGCCGGTCGGCACCGCACCACTGGATCGCCTGCCAGATCGACGGCAGGCCGAACGCCTCGCCCGCGTGGATGGTGAAGTGGAAGTTCTCGCGCTGCAGGTACTCGAACGCGTCGAGGTGGCGGGTCGGCGGATAGCCGGCCTCCGCGCCGGCGATGTCGAAGCCGACCACCCCGGCGTCGCGGTATCCGACCGACAGCTCGGCGATCTCCATCGACCGCGCCGCGTGCCGCATGGCCGTCAGCAGGGTGCCGACGCGGATCGGCGAGCCGGCCGCCGCCGCCTGCGCGGAGCCGTCCGCGAAGCCGGCCAGCACCGCTTCGACCACCTGCTCGAGGGAGAGGCCTTCCTCCAGGTGCTGCTCGGGCGCGAAGCGCACCTCGGCATAGACCACGCCGTCGGTGGCCAGGTCGAGCGCGCACTCGGCGGCCACCCGGCGCAGCGCCTCCGGGCTCTGCATGACCGCCACCGTATGGGCGAAGGTTTCGAGGTAGCGCTCCAGCGAGCCGGAGTCGGCCGCCGCGGTGAACCAGCGCGCCAGCGCCTCGGGCTCCCGCTCGGGCAGATCGTGCCCGATCTGGGCGGCCAGCTCGACGATCGTCGCGGGCCGGAGTCCTCCGTCGAGGTGATCGTGGAGCAGAACTTTCGGCGCGCGCCGGATCTCTTCGGTAGTTGGACGTTGCATGGGAGAACACTAGTGCCGTGCTCCCCGCCGCCATCGCACAACTGCGCTGCCCGAACTGCCACGAAAGGCTGGCCGACGGCGGGACGTGCGCTCCGGTGTCCGCGCGGGCACTCTTTCGACATCGCCCGACAAGGGTACGTGGACCTGACGGCCGGCCGCGTCACGCATCAAGGTGACAGCCCGGACATGGTCGCCGCCCGGGCGGCTCTGCTCACGGCGGGCCGCTTCTCCCCAATAGCCGATGCGGTGGTACGGGCCGCGGCCGCGATCGTGCTCCCCCCGTACCAAGGAAAAAAGGTCATCGAAGTGGGGGCGGGCACGGGGCATTACCTGGCGAGCGTGCTGGACCGGCTGGAGGGCACGACGGGGCTGGCGCTGGACGTGTCGAAGGCGGCGCTGCGGCGGGCGGCGCGAGCCCATCCGCGGATGGCGGCGGTACGGGCGGACGTGTGGCGCGGGCTGCCGATCGCGGACGGCGCGGCCGACCTGGTGCTCGACGTGTTCGCGCCGCGGTCGGGAGCGGAGTTCGCGCGGATCCTCGCCCCCGGCGGCGCGGTGCTCGTGGTGACCGCGGAGGCCGGCCATCTGCGTGAGCTCGTCGCGGCGGCCGGCCTGATCGGGGTCGATCCCGACAAACAGGAACGGCTGGCGGCGACGCTGGGGCCGTGGTTTACGCAGGAGTCGGCGCGGTCGATCGACGCACGGTTACAGATGCCGCGAAAAGCTGCCGCGGCGCTTATCGCCATGGGGCCGAACGCCCGGCACGTGTCTCCCGATGCCATCGAGCGCGTCTTGGCGGATATGCCGGAACCGATCACGGCGACCATATCGGCGCGTCTCACCGTCTGGCGGGTTTGACACACTGTCGTCGTGCCGCTTGGGGTGATCGCACGAATCGGGGAATTGTGCTTCCGGCATCGTTGGCCGATCGTCGGCGCCTGGCTGCTGGCGGCCGTCGGCGGGGTGCTGATGGCCGGTCCGGTGCTCAACTCCCTCGCCGAGACCACCAACGTGCGCCAGGTCGAGTCGATCCAGGCGTACGACGTGATGAGTACCGGCAACGACTCCAGCGGTCAGGTCATCGGGCTGGTCGACCACGTCGACCCGCAGGCCGACGCGGTACGCCGGGCGGTCGACCACGCGGCCGACGACATCTACGAGCTGGCCGACGTACGGGAGGTCGACACGCCGTACTCGGGCAGCCGCGCCCCGCTCGTGTCCCAGCCGCACGACGCGCTCCTGATCGTGGCCACGCTGACCAAGCTCGACCGCCCGGCCCGCAACGCGGCGATCGCGGCGATCCGCGCCCGGCTCACCCGCCTGGGCGCCGACCTCGCCGCGGCCGGGGTGCCGGACGCGCAGGTACGGGTGGGCGGCGACGCCGCACTGAACGCCGAACGCGGCCGGGCCCTTGACGTCGACCGCAACCGGGCCGAGCTGATCTCCCTGCCGCTCACGCTGATCGTGCTCGTGGTCGTCTTCGGTGGGCTGGTCGCGGCCGGCCTGCCGGTCATCGCCGCGGTGGTCTCGGTGGCCTCGGCCTATCCCGGTGCTGTACCTCTTCACCAAATTCACCGACGTGGACGCCAACGCGTTGACCGTCGTCACGCTGCTCGGCCTTGGCCTCTCGGTCGACTACGGGCTGCTGCTGGTCGCGCGGTACCGCGAGGAGCTCGGCGCCGGCTTCGAACCGGCGGTGGCGCTCGGCCGGGCCTGGGCGACCGCCGGGCGGACGATCGCGTTCAGCGCGCTGACCGTGGCGGCCGCGCTCGCCGGGCTGCTCACCTTCTCGATCCGGCAGCTCACCGCGCTCGGTGCGGCCGGCGTCTCGATCGCGCTCGTGGCGATGCTCGTCGCGCTCACGCTTCACCGCCGCGCTCCTCGGCGTCGCCAAGCGCTGGATCCAGCCGTCGAGGCGGGCCCGGCAGCGGCTCGCGCACTACGGCGACGCGGCCGAGCTCGGCTTCTTCGCCCGGCTGTCCCGCCTGGTGCAGCGCCGGCCGCTGATCATCGCCGTGGTCACCGCGGCCGTACTGCTCGTGCGCCGGGCTGCCGCTCTTGTCGACGACGATCAAGCTGCCCGGGCTGGAGGCGGTGCCGCGCAGCCTCGAGTCGGCGCGGGTGGCCGACGACCTCGCGGCCCGCTTCGGGCGGCAGTTCACCCCGGTGGTGACCGTGGTCGCGCCGGAGGACCAGGCGACGCTCGACGCGCTAGGCCGCGCGGTGGGCCAGCGATCCGGCGGTGGCCGAGGTCCAGCCGGCACGGACGCTCGGCTCCGGGGTGTCGCGGGTCGACCTTCCCTTCGCGGCGGCGCGCAGGACGCGGCCGCGCAGGCGCTGGTCGAGCGCATCCGGGCGGACCGCCCGCCGCGGGTGCAGTCCTGGGTCACCGGCGACGCGGCCGTGCTCGTCGACCTGACCGACCTCATCGTCGACGGTCTGCCCTGGGCGATCGCGGTGACCGTGGGGGCGATGATCGTGCTGCTGTTCGCGATGACCGGCTCGCTCGTCGTACCGGTGAAGGCGATCCTGGCCAACGTGGTGTCGCTCGGCGCGACCTTCGGCGTGCTGGTCGCCGTGTTCGAGCACGGCTGGCTCTCCGGCGTCCTCGACACCCTCACCGTCGGCGGCCTGGACCCGTTCGTCGTGGTCATCGTCTTCGCCTTCGCGTTCGGGCTGTCCATGGACTACGAGGTGTTCCTGCTCGGGCGGATCAAGGAGTACGTGGATCGCGGCTGGGACACGGACACCGCCGTACGGCGTGGGCTCCAGCACACCGGACGCATCATCACCTCGGCCGCGCTGCTCATGCTCATCGTGTTCGGCTGCTTCGCGGCCGCCCGTATCGGCAGCATCGAAGAGATCGGGGTCGGCCTGGCCACCGCGGTGCTGATCGACGCGACCGTGGTGCGCTGCCTGCTCGTACCGGCGACGATGACGCTGCTCGGAGGGTGGAACTGGTGGGCGCCGAAGCGGCTGAAGCGGCTGCAGCAGCGGATCGGCCTGCGTGAGCACCCGCTGCCCGAGCCCTCTCCGGTGGCCGAGGACGACCTCGTCGCTATGTCGACAGGTCCACGTCTTCCCAACCGACGGGAGGCCCGTGGCAAGGGCCGGTGAACAGTACGGCCCACTCCAGGGCCCACCGGCGCTGGGCGATGGCGTTGGAGTCGATCGTTCCCGGCAGGCTGAGCCCGCGCCCCTCCGCCTCCTGGTAGGCCCGGTCGAGGCAGTAGTGCAGGTCGAGTTGCACCGCGGCGAGCGCCGGCCGCTGCAAGGCGGTGAGCGTACGGCTGCGCCAGGCCGCGAACGGCTCGCCGCCGGCGAGGTCGGGCAGCCGCGGCGACGAGCCCCTCCGGCCACGGCCAGCGCGGGTCGAGGTCCCAGGTGATGCCCAGCAGCCAGGCCAGGGCGAACAGGGCCTCGAGGTGCAGCGCGAACGAGCGCGCGTCGCCCTCGCCGGTCGCCACGTACCGCCACTCCGGCTCGGTCAGGTGGTCGATCAGATGGGCGTCGAGCAGCCAGGCCATCGCCAGGTCCGGCGGCATGCCGAAGGTACGGGCGTGCGCCACGTTCAGCATCGCCAGGCGGGCCTCGATCTCGCCGAGCGGGCGCAGGTCCACCGCGTCGCCGCGGTCCCACCGGAGCGGGAAGTCCGGCGGCGGGGTCGGCAGTTGCAGCCGTCGGAGGTGCGCCAGGCTCGCCTCGCGCACCTGCGGCGGATCCGGCGCGTTCAGTCGTCTCGCTTCGCCAGCTCGGGCGCGAACGCGGGCCGGCAGATCGCCACGTACTCGGCGCCGTCGCCGTCCGGGGTGCTGTAGCGGATCCGTTCACCGGCCCGCGTGACCACGGCCTGGCCGGCCGACACCGCGAGGACCCCGTCCGCGTGCTCGACGAGCACGGTGCCCCGCAGTACCAGCGTGAACTCGTCGAAGTCCGGCGTCTGGAACGGCTCGGACCAGCCGCCGGGCGCGATCCATCCGGGCCACCGACACCGAGGTCTCGCCGGAGTTCACGCGCCCGACGTACTCCTCGATGATCTTCCCGCCGGGCACCGGTATCCGCGTCGGCGTGCCGATAAGGGACGGCATCAGGCGATCCTCTCCGAGATCAGCTGGCGTTCGGCTGGTGGGGCGTCGGCGATGGTGACCGCGCCCTCGAGCGCCTCGAGCGCGGCCGGGACCCGCTTCGGCGTCCTCGGCCCGCAGTTCGAAGAGCACGTCCCCGGCTCGTACGGCGTCGCCGGGCTTGCGGTGCAGCAGTATCCCGGCCGAGGCGCTGACCGGGTCCTCCTTGCGGGCCCGGCCGGCGCCCAGCCGCCAGGCGGCCACGCCGAAGGAATAGGCGTCCAGGCCGGCCACGAAGCCGTCGCGCTCGGCCCGCACCGGCTCGGTCTCCGGCGCCGTCGGGAGCGCCGCGTCCGGGTCGCCGCCCTGCGCGAGGACCAGCGCCCGCCACGAGTCCATGGCCCGCCCGCTGGCGATCGCGGCGACCGGGTCGAGCTCGCTCAGCCCGACCGCATCGAGCATCTCCCGGGCGAGCGCCAGCGTCAGCGCCACCACGTCGTCGGGGCCGCCACCGGCGAGGACCTCCAGGGACTCCTCGACCTCGATCGCGTTGCCGATCGCCCGGCCGAGTGGCACCTCCATGTCGGTGAGCAGGGCGACCGTGGTCACGCCGTGCGCCTTGCCCAGCTCGACCATGGTCCGGGCCAGCTCGCGGGCGTCGTCGGCCCGGCCGCATGAACGCGCCGGAGCCGATGCTTGACGTCCAGGACGAGCGCCGACGGTGCCCTCGGCGATCTTCTTGCTCATGATCGAGCTGGCGATCAGCGGGATCGCCTCGACCGTGCCGGTGACGTCGCGCAGCGCGTAGAGCTTGCGGTCGGCCGGGGCGAGCTCGTCGCCGGCGGCGCAGATCGCCGCGCCGACCGTGCGGAGCTGCTCGACGAACTCGGCGTTGGACAGGCCGGTCCGGAAGCCCGGGATCGTCTCGAGCTTGTCCAGCGTGCCGCCGGTGTGCCCGAGCCCGCGGCCGGACAGCTGCGGCACGGCCGCGCCGCACGCGGCGACCAGCGGGGTCAGCGGCAGGGTGATCTTGTCGCCGACGCCGCCGGTGGAGTGCTTGTCCACGGTCGGCCGGGGCACCGACGACAGGTCGAGGCGCTCACCGGAGGCGATCATCGCGGCGGTCCAGCGGGCGATCTCGGCCGGCGTCATGCCGTTGAGGAGGATCGCCATGGCGAGCGCCGACATCTGCTCGTCGGCGACCACACCGCGGGTGTACGCGTCGACGACCCAGTCGATCTGCGCATCGCTGAGCACGCCGTGGTCGCGCTTCGTGCGGATCACGTCGACGGCGGCGAAGGTCATTGTCGCCCAGTCCTTCTCGATCCCGGCGGGGCGGCCGTCGGTGCCGGCCCAGGCCAGTCTCGCCGGCCGCGTCGACCACGACCACCCGCGGGGTACGGGCACGGCCCCAGGCGACGGCGTCGTCGACCCGGGGCCACGACGGGCCTTCCTCGAGGATGCCGGTCGGCTCGTCCGGGTCGGCGCCGAACTTGGACGACCGCTCCCAGTACGCGGTCCAGACCTGCGACCCGCCGACCACGTCCGGGTGCACGAAGACGGTGCCGGTGCCGGCGAGCAACGCCAGCCGGGCCGGCACGGCCGTGCCCGGCTTGGACGGGCGGGGCGCCTTGTCGAGGTCGGTGTCGTCGAACGCGTACGGCAGCAGCGAGGCCATCGGCTCGCGGCCCGTCGACGTGGTCGATCAGGCAGTCCGGGCCGCCGTGTTCCCACAGCAGTTGCCGGCACCGGCCGCACGGCATGAGCGGGGCGCCGTTGACCGTCGACACACGCCATCGCCACGAGGCGGCCACCGCCGCTCGCGTGCAACGCCGACACCAGCCCGCACTCGGCGCACAGCCCGATGCCGTACGAGGCGTTCTCCACGTTGCAGCCGACGACGATGCGGCCGTCGTCGACCAGCGCGGCGGCGCCGACGGGGAAGTTCGAGTACGGCGCGTAGGCGTGCCGCATCGCTCCGACGGCCGCCTCCGCAGCGCCGCCCAGTCGATCTCACTGTCCATGTGGTCCAGCATAGGAACGGCACCACCCGGGTGGAGGACCGCCCTGCGACCGCCCCCCGAAGGCCACTGCTTCGGGGAAGTAGTGGCCACCCGGCCCCGCTGACGGCACTACTTCGGGGAAGTAGTGGCCACCCGGGCCCCCAAGGGCACTACTTCGGGGAAGTAGTGCCCTTGGTGCTGGGCTTGGGGACGCGGACGCCGGGATTCCTGGCGGGAGCAGCGGTCGTGCGCCCGGCGGACCCGAGCCATAAAAAATATCAAGATCCTCTTCGGTACGGCTTGCCGTCGGCGGCGGGAGGTCGCAGCCGCTGGGCGGTGAGCGCCAGCACCACCAGCACCGTCACGTAGGGCATCGCCTGCACGAGCGACGACCGGGATCGTGTCGACGGGAAGAAGCCAGGTAGGACAGCGCGGCGAGGACCAGCGACACGGTCATCACCCCCCAGCGGCGGCGGCGGAACTCGTAGAAGGCCACGGCGACCAGCAGCGCACCGACCAAGATCAGCAACGCGTGCACCGACTCGCTGCCCCGGCGCAGTTGGAGCGCGTCGGTGTAGCCGAAGAGCAACGCGCCGATGCCCAGGCCGCCGGGCCGCCAGTTGCCGAAGATCATCGCGGCCAGGCCGACGTAGCCGCGGCCGCCGGTGGCGCCCTCGCGGTAGATGGTCGAGGCCACCGTCGACAGGAACGCACCGCCGAGGCCGGCGACGCCGCCGGAGATGAGCACGCCGTAGTACTTGTACTTGTAGACGTTCACGCCGACCGTCTCGGCGGCCTGGGGGTCCTCGCCGCACGAGCGGATGCGCAGGCCGAACGCGGTGCGCCAGAGCAGGTACTAGGTCACCGGCACGAGCACGACGGCGAGGATGGTCACGATCGACACGTCGACGAGCAGGCCGCGCGGGACCCCGACGAGGTCGCTGATCAGGAACCAGTGTTTCTTCTCCAGGCCGCTGAGCGAGTCGAGGCCGGGCACCGAGACGCGGGGAAGTTGATGCGGCACCGTCGGGGACTGGGTGGCCCCGCCGCCGCCCGCCTTGCCCTCCCACGCCAGGTACGACAGGAAGCGCACCACGCCGGTCGCCAGGATGGTCATCGCCACGCCGGAGACGATGTGGTCGACCCCGAAGGTGACCGTGGCGACGCGCGTGGATCAGGCCGCCGAGCGCGCCGCCGAGGATGCCGATCAGCAGCCCGAGCCAGGGGCCGAAGTTGAGGGCCCCCCAGGCGCCGAACCACGTACCGAGGATCATCTGGCCCTCGAGACCGATGTTGACCACGCCGGCCCGCTCGGACCAGAGGCCGCCCAGGCCGGCCAGGCCGATCGGGACGGCCGACTCGAGCGCGGCCTGGACGGCGCCGCTCGAGGTGACGTCGTCGGCGCCGGTCAGCAGGTGGACCAGCGACAGCCCGATGAGTCCCCCGGCGATGATCAGCAGGATCCAGGGAAGCGTCAGCCGGCGACCTCGCGCCTTGCCGCCGGGCGCCGCGGCCGGTGAGGTGGTCAGCAACGTGTCGGCGGTCACTTCGACTCCTCGATGGTGAGCGAGGCGCCGGACGCGGCCGGCTCGGACATCTTGGCGGTCGTCGCACCGACCCGGCGCTGCTGTGCCCGGGCGCCGATGCGGTCGGCCAGCTCGTAGGCGATGACGACGGCGAGCACGGTGACGCCCTGCATGATGACGACGATCTCCTTGGGGATGCCGTTGAGGTCGAGGATGATCTGGGTGCGGGCGAGGAAGGCCCACAGGAGCGCGGCGAAGACCATGCCGACCGGGTTGTTGCGGCCGAGCAGGGCGATCGCGATGCCGGTGAAGCCGATGCTGGCGAAGCCCTCCGTGTAGGTGTGGGTCTCGCCGAGCATGCGCGGCAGGCCGACCAGGCCGGCGACCGCGCCGGAGGCGAGCATCGTTGTGAGCACCATGCGCTGGGCGTTGACGCCGCTGGCCACCGCGGCGGACGGGTTCATGCCGGTGGCCCGCAGGTCGAAGCCGAAGCGGGTGCGGCCGAGCACGAACCAGTACGCGACGCCGAGGACCGCGGCGATCACGATGAAGCCCGAACACCTCGGTCGAGGTGCCGGGGATCAGCGGCAGGCTGGGCATCCAGGCGTTCTTCGGCAGGATCGGGGTGGTCATGTTCTGCCCGCCCGGCCGGCTCGACGCCCCAGTGGTCGTTCAGCAGCCAGGTCACGCAGGAAGCCGGCGATCGAAGTTGAGCATGATGGTCGAGATGACCTCGCTGACGCCGCGGTACACCTTCAGCAGCGCGGCGATCGACGCCCAAGCCGCGCCGACGATCATCGCCACCACGATGATCAGTCACGGATCGCAGCGGGCCGGGCATCCACGACATGAACGACGCCGCGCCGAGCGTGCCGGCGAAGAGCGTGGCCGACGCGCGTACTGACCGTCGACACCGATGTTGAACAGGCCCATCTGGAAGCCGATCGCCACCGCGATCGCCGCGATGTAGTACTCGGTGGCCTTGTTGAGGATCTCGACCAGTCGAGCCCGGGCTGGGTGCCGAACTCGATCATGCTGGAGAAGGCCAGGATCGGGTCCTTGCCGGCGATCAGCAGGATGATCGAGGAGACCGCGGCCGCGAGCAGCAGCGCCGCGATCGGCGCGATGAGCTGAGGCACGAGCTTGGCGGGATCGATGCGCCGGTTCACGACTGCGGCTCCGAGGTGCTGGCGCCGGTCATCGCCACGCCCAGCTGCTCGGGGGTGACGGTGGCCGGGTCGGCGTCGGCGACCAGCCGGCCGCCGTAGATCACGCTTCAGCGAGTCGGACAGGCCGATCAGCTCGTCGAGGTCGGCCGAGATGAGCAGCACGCCCATGCCGGCGCGCCGGGCGTCGCCGGATGTGGTCCCAGATCGCGGCCTGCGCGCCGACGTCGACGCCGCGGGTGGGATGGGCGGCGATGAGCACCTTGGGCACGTTGGCTCATCTCCCGGCCGACGATGAGCTTCTGCTGGTTGCCGCCGGACAGCGCGCCGGCGGCCACATCGATGCCCGGCGTGCGGACGTCGTACTCGGTGACGATGCGCTGCGGTGTCCTTGCGCGCGCCGCAGACGTCGATCAGGACGCCGCTGGCGTTGGGCGCGCTCGGTCTGGTGGCCGAGGATGCGGTTCTCCCAGAGCGGCGCGTCGAGCAGCAGGCCGTGCCGGTGGCGGTCCTCCGGGATGTAGCCGACGCCGGCCTCGCGCCGCCGCCGGGTGTCCCAGTCGGAGACGTCGACGCCGTCGAGCTCGACCGTGCCGGTGGCCGGTGCGCATGCCCATGATCGCCTCGACGAGCTCGGCCTGGCCGTTGCCCTCCACGCCGGCGATGCCGACCACCTCACCCTTGTGGATGGTGAAGGTGACGTCGTCGATGACGGCGCGTCCGTCGGGCGACGCGGACCGTGAGCCCGTCGACCACCAGGACCGGCACGTCGGTGACGGTCGACTCGCGAGCCTCCGGGCTGGGCAGCTCACTGCCGACCATCAGGGTGGCCAGGTCGCGGGCGGTGACGTCGCTCGGGTCGACGGTCGCCACCGTCGTGCCGCGCCGGATGACGGTGATCTCGTCGGCGACCGAGAGCACCTCGTCGAGCTTGTGCGAGATGAAGATGACGGTGAGCCCCTCGCGGATCAGCTCGCGCAGGTTGCCGAAGAGCTCGTCGACCTCCTGCGGCACCAGCACGGCGGTCGGCTCGTCGAGGATCACGATCCTCGCGCCGCGGTAGAGCACCTTGAGGATCTCGACCCGCTGCCGGTCGCCGACGCCGAGGTCCTCGACCAGCTCGTCGGGCTCGACGCCGAGGCCGTACCGGGCGGAGATCTCGCTGATCTGGTCATCGGCGCGCCGCGCCGATGCCGGCGAGCTTCTCGGCGCCGAGGACCACGTTCTCCAGCGACGGTGAAGTTGTCGGCCAGCATGAAGTGCTGGTGCACCATGCCGATGCCCGACCGCGATCGCCTGCTGCGGCGAGGTGAACTTCTGACCGTGCGCCGTCGACCAGGATCTCGCCCTCGTCGGGAGCGCTGCATGCCGTAGAGGATCTTCATCAGGGTCGACTTGCCGGCGCCGTTCTCGCCGACGATCGCGTGGATCGTGCCTCGCCGGACGGTCAGGTTGACGTCGGGGTTGGCCACGACGCCGGGGAACCGCTTGGTGATCCCCGTCAGCTCGACGGCGGCTGGTTCGGCGGCTGGTTCGGCGGCGTCACCCTCGGCGACAAGACCATGTTCGTCCATCAGCGCTCCTCCGCGAAATGCGACAACGGCGGGGAGCCTATCGGCGTCCCCGCCGCCGTGCGCGAGATCAGGCTGCCGGTCTTGGTCGGAACCGTGATCTTCCCGTCGATGATCTGCGCCTTGTAGTCGTCGAGCTTGGTCTTGATGTCGTCGACCTGGCCACCGCGAGGTCGCGTAGCCGACGCCGTCGGCCTTGAGGTCGAAGACCGTCTGGCCAGCGGTGAACTTGCCTTCGCCGAAGTCCTTGACGAAGTTGAACACCGCGTTGTCGACGCGCTTGAGCATCGAGGTCATGATGACGGGCTTCAGCGAGGCGTCCGTGACGGTGTTGTACTGGTCGGAGTCGACGCCGATGGCCAGGGCCTTCTTGGCCTTGGCGGCCTCGAAGACGCCGGTGCCGGAGCCGCCGGCGGCCGGGTAGACGATGTCCGCGCCGTCGTCGTAGATGCCGTTGGCCGCGGTCTTGCCCTTCGCCGGGTCGTTGAAGCCCGTGCACTGCTCGGCCGGGGTCGACAGGTAGTTCGAGGTCGACCTTGACGTCGGGCTTGACGGCCTTGGCGCCCGGCCGCGAAGCCGGCCTCGAACTTCTCGATCAGGTCGACCTTGCAGCCGCCGATGAAGCCGACCGTGCCGGTCTTGGTCTTCAGCGCCGCGGCCGCACCGACCAGGAAGGAGCCCTGCTCCTCGGCGAAGATGAGGTCGGCGACGTTGTCGGCCTGGTCGAGCCGTCGACGATGGCGAACTTGGTGTTCGGGCAGTCCTTGGCCGCCCGCGCGAGCGGACCGGTCGTGGAGTCGGCACCGTCGTAGACGAAGCCGACCGCGATGACCGGGTTGTAGCCCGCGTCGCAGAGCAGCTTCAGCCGCGCGTACTTGTCGTTCTCGCTCTCGCCGACGACCGCGGCGAGTTCCTTGGTCTCGAATGTTCAGATCGGCTGCGACCTTGTCGAGACCGGCGGCGGCGGAGTCGTTGAACGACTTGTCACCACGGCCACCGATGTCGTACGCGAGGCCGACCTTGACGTTCTTCTTGGCCGGCGTGCTCGAGCCCCCCGACGATCCCGAGTCGCTGCTTGCCGCCGCAAGCGGCGATGCTCATCGCGACAATCGCTACGGCAGCGGTCGCAAGAACCTTCATCCCACGCGATCGGCGCAAGATGATCTCCTTCCCCAAAGCACCGCCTCTGAGCCGCCTCTGAGCGCGGTGAACCAACGTGACGGGAGCGTACGCCCTCCACATGCACGAACTGGCGATTGCTGCCGGGTTGGGAGGCGGGCGTTATCCGGCCGTGACGTCTGAGGGGTCCAACGTCCCGGTTTCCGCGAAACTGTGCATTCCTGGCTCGCCGTAATGAGTGTCTCGCCACAACTTCGGGGAAGTAGTGGCCTCGGGCGGCTCGGGTGGCCACAACTTCGGGGAAGTAGTGGTCTCGGGCGGCTCGGATGGCCACTACTTCGGGGAAGTTGTGGCCTTGCCGGTGGCTGGGACGGGCCGAGATGGCCGGCCTGATGCCACTACCCTCCAGTCGCGGGAGGGTTCACCATCACTATATGAACATCGGCGAGCTGTCCCGACTCAGCGGTCTGTCGGTCAAGACGATCCGCTACTACTCCGACGTCGGGCTGGTGCCGGAGGCCGACCGGACCCGGTCGAACTACCGGCGCTACGACCACGGGTCGCTGGTACGCCTCGAGTACGTACGCACGCTGCGCGAGCTCGGCCTCGACATCGCCACCATCCGCCAGGTGCTGGACCAGGGCGCGGACCTCGGCGCGGTGGCCGCCGCGCACGCCGAGGCGATCGGCGCGCAGATCCGGATCCTGCGGCTGCGCCGGGCGGCTCTGCGGGCCCTGGCCGACCGGGAGCCGTCCCCGGCCGAGCTCGAGCGCATGACCCGCATAGCCCAAGCGACCGCGGACGAACGGCACCGCATCGTCCAGCAATTCTTCGACACGATCTTCTCCGGGGTACCGGACACGCCCGAGTCGGCCGCGTTCGCCGCCCGTATGCGCAGCGTCACCGCGGACCTACCCGACGACCCGACCGAGCTGCAGGTCGACGCCTGGATCGAGCTGGCCGAGCTGCTCCGGGACGAGGATTTCCAGGACCGGCTGCGGGCGATGGGCCAGCGCAGCTTCGGTGACGGCCCAGCCGTCATGCCGAGCGGCCCGGAGATGATGGGCATCGCGCAGGTCCTGGTCGAGCGGGTCAGCACGGCGATGGATGCCGGCATCACGCCCGACGCGCCGGAGGCCAGCCCGATCGTCGACCGGCTGATCGGGCCCTGGGCCAAGGCGGTCGGGCGGGCCGACAGCGAGGCGTACCGGCACGACCTCGCCGAGCAGCTCGAGCTGGCCCACGAGCCGCGGGCCGAGCGGTACTGGCAGCTGCTGGCCATCATCAACGGCTGGCCGCCCGTACCGACCACATCGCACCGCTGGGCGTGGCTGACCGAGGCGCTGCGCACGCACACCAGGCCGGTCTCGTCGTGACACCACAACTTCGGGGTAGTAGTGCCCTCCGGGAGCCCGGGAGGCCGCTACTTCCCGGAAGTTGTGCCAGGGCTCGTACCCACGGGATCATGAGGGCATGACGGCTTGGTGGCGCGCCGCGGTGATCTACCAGATCTACCCGCGTAGCTTCGCCGACGCCGACGGCGACGGGATCGGCGACCTGCCGGGCATCGCCGGCGCCTGCCCTACCTCGCGCGACCTCGGCGTCGACGCGATCTGGCTCTCGCCCGTTCTACCGCTCGCCGATGGTCGACGGCGGCTACGACGTGGCCGACTACCGCGACGTCGACCCGATGTTCGGCACGCTCGCGGACTTCGACGCGCTGCTGGCCGAGGCGCACCGGCTCGGCCTGCGCGTGATCGTCGACATCGTGCCCAACCACACGTCCGTCGCGCATCCCTGGTTCGTCAGCGCAGGCCCCTCCACGGACACCACCGCGACCGGTACGTCTTCCGCCCGGCCCCGAACGGCTGGCGGTCGCTGTTCGGCGGACCGGCCTGGACCCAGGTGCCGGACGGCGACTGGTACCTGCACCTCTTCGACCCCGCGCAGCCGGACTTCAACTGGCACAACCCGGAGGTGCGGGCGGAGTTCGACGACGTCCTGCGCTTCTGGCTGGACCGCGGGGTCGACGGCTTCCGGGTCGACGTCGCGCACGGGATGGTGAAGGACCTCGGCTCGCCCGACACGTTCGACCACGAGGACGTGCACGAGGTCTACCGCGGCTGGCGCAAGATCCTCGACTCGTACCCGGGTGAGCGGATGGCCGTCGCCGAGGTCTTCGACACCGCGCCGGAGCGGGTCGCGCGCTACGTCCGCGGCGACGAACTGCACCAGGCGTTCAACTTCGACTTCCTCGAGGCGCCGTGGGACGCCGTACGGCTGCGGCAGATCATCGACCAGATCGCTCGCGGCGTCCGAGTCGGTCGGCGCCCCGCCGACCTGGGTGCTGTCCAATCACGACCGGCCGCGGCACCGCACCCGGTTCGGCAGCGAGCAACGCGCCCGGGCGGCCATCCTGCTGATGCTCGCGCTGCCCGGCTCGGCCTACCTCTACCAGGGCGAGGAACTCGGTCTGCCGGAGGTCCTCGACCTGCCGCCCGAGGCCCGCCAGGACCCGATCTGGCGCCGCTCCGGCGGCACCGAGCCGGGCCGGGACGGCTGCCGCGTGCCGATGCCGTGGTCCGGGTCGTCGCCGCCGTACGGGTTCGGCCCGTCGCCCGCGTCGTGGCTGCCGATGCCGGCCGGCTGGGCGACGATGACCGCCTCCGCGCAGATCGCCGACCCAGGATCGATGCTCCAGCTGTACCGGGATGCGCTGCGCTTGCGCCGGGACCATCCGGCGTCCGAGTCCCTGCGGTGGCGGCGGTCACCGGCCGGCGTGTTGGTGTTCGACCGGCCGTCGGGGCTCATCGCGGCAACCAACCTGAGCCCCGAACCGGCCACGATCGCGCTCCCCGACGACGCCGAGCTGGCGTTGGCGAGCGGCGAGGTCGACGGCGCCGTACTGCCGCCGGACACCTCGGCCTGGTGGCTGTCCGCCACTCCGGACGGCCGCAACTCCGGGGAAGTAGTGGCCACCCGGCCCTCCCGAGGCCACAGCTTCGGGGAAGTAGTGGCTACCGGGCCCTCCCGTGGGCACTACTTCGGGGAAGTAGTGGCGATCCGGCCGGCTGCTATGCGGTGAGTTTGGCGGCGATCCGGGCGAATCCGGCCCGCACCTCGTCGACCGAGGGCGGCGGGGTCGGCACGAGCAGCTCGTCGTCCTCGTCGTCGTGGTCGTGCTCGTCGCCGTCGTGCAGGTGGAAGGCGCTGAGGTCCTCCTCGTACCCGGCGAGCTCGGCGTCGAGCGCGGCGGTCTCCACGTCCTCGTTCTCCGCGGCCAGCCGGGCGGCGGCGATGTCACCGCGGATCTGGTCGACCGTCACGTGCGGCTGCACCGGCTCGACCACCGCCATCAGGTCTTGGTCGGCCACCACGGTCTCGGCGAGCGCGAGTGCGTGCGAGCGCTCGTATGGCCCGCAGACCACCGGCTCCCACTCCTCGTCGTCGTCCAGTGGTCCGAACGTGATGATCCACGGCAAGGTCAATGCCGGCGCGTCGGCCGGAAGGTCAAGCGTCACGAGAGCACCCACCGCGCCACTGTAATTGCTGGCGGTGGCGAACGGCGCTACGTCCCCGAGGTTGACTCTTGCTTGGTGATCTTTTCCGCGGACTCGGCCGCTCGTTCGGCGGACTCGGCGGCCTGTTCGAGCAGCGCGGCCGCGTGCTCCGCGGACTCGGCCACCGCGCGCAGATCGGACGGCGGCCCACCGCCGGCCAGGTCGACGACCCGGCCGTGCTCGCTGGTCGCGGCAAAGGCGGCGGCGAAGAAGAGCACCTGGTGTAGCAGGTATATGAACAGCAGCAGGCCGACGGTGCCAGCGACCAGTTGGTAGGCCGGGTTGCGCTCGGTCCGCGTGATGTACCACTTTCCGAGGGTCTTGAGCAGGCCGAGGCCGATCGCGAAGATCAGCGCCGAGGGCACCAGCCGGCGCAGTGACATGCGCAGTCGTGGCACGCCGGCCAGCAACGCCGCGCCGAGGAGCAGGTCGACGACGCCCGAGGTGATCGTCGAGGTGCCGCGCAGCGCCACCCGGACCGGGTCCTCGTCAACGTCGCCGATCAGCCAGAAGATGGCCTCCTGGACACCGGAGAAGATGGCGATCGAGGCGAGCAGCAGCAGGCCCAGCCCGACCAGCACCGCCAGGTCGATCAGCCAGCGCACCACGACGTTGCCCGGTTGCTGGTTGAGGCGCCAGAGGGCGCGCTGCGAGGACCGCAGGCTCTCCACCCAGCCGACGCCGGCGATGACCAGGCCGACCAGGGCGATCAGGCCGACCTTCTGGCTGCCGGCCAGGACCTGATCGACGTCGAGCTGGGGCAGGTTGACCGCCAGGTAGGCCTGGACGTGCTCGACCAGGTTGGTATTGCCGCGGAAGACCTGGCCGAGGATGAAGAACAGGATGACCGCCATGGCGAAGACCGAGAAGAAGCCGTAGTAGCTGGCGGCCGCGGCGAGGCGGCCGGCGTCCACGTCGAAGTACCGCTGCTGGCTGCGCCAAATGTGATCGAAGACGTGGGAGCGGGCCCGCAAGGCCGCCACGCCCCGGTCGAACCGGGCCTCCAGCCGATCCAGCAATCCCGCCACGCGTTTATCGTCGCTGATCGCCGCCCAAGTGGCTCGCTATCCCGGTGAGTGAATATTCGCGGTACGGCCTCCACCGGCCGCCGGCGTCGTGCTCGAAGAGGGTGAAGCCGCCCACCTCGAAGCCGGCCTCGAAGTCGGCCAGGTCGGCGTACACGGCGTCGAGCGCCTCGGCGTCCACGTTCTGCCCGACAGTGACGTGCGGGTGGTACGGGAAACGCGCCGCCGGCTCGATCGGTAGCGCGTCGAGCACGGCCTCGTGCAGTTCCTCGCATTCACCGATGCCGGCCGCGACGGCCACGAACACCACCTGGGTCACCGGGCGGAAGGTGCCCGTACCCCGCAGGTGCAGCGGGAACGGCGCATAGCCGGCCGCGACGGAGGCCAACCGGTCGGCGAGGCCGGGCAGGTCCGCGGCGGGGAGATCGGTCGGCGTGAGCAGGGTCACGTGCGCCCGTATGTACGCGGCGACCAGGTCACCGGCGGCCAGCCGGCGGTCCGTGAGCTGGCTGCCCCACGGCTCCGGGATGTCGACGGCCACGCCGATCGTGGTTGCGGGTGCGGTCACCGCCCGGAGACCGGTGCGAGGAAGCCGACCCGGTCGTACGCGGTTCGCAGCGTCCGCTCGGCGACCGTGCGCGCCTTCTCCGCCCCGATGCCGAGCAGCTTGTCCAGCTGGGCGGGGTCGTCGAGGTACTTGGCGGTGCGCTGCTGGATCGGGACCAGGAACGCGGTGACCACCTCGGCCAGGTCCTTCTTCAGGTCGCCGTAGCCCTTCCCGGCGTACGCGGTGACCAGGTCCTCGACGCTCCGGCCGGTCAGGGCCGAATAGATCGTGAGCAGGTTGGACACGCCCGGCTTCGCAGCCGGGTCGAAGAGGATCTCCCGGCCGGTGTCGGTGACCGCCGACCTGATCTTCTTGGCCGCCCGGGCCGGATCCTCGAGGAGTTCGATCAAGCCGTTCGGGCTGGACGCGGACTTCGACATCTTCGCGGTCGGGTCCTGCAGGTCGGTGATCTTGGCCGTATCTTTCACGATGAACGGCGCAGGCAGCGTGAACGTCGGGCCGAAGGTCGTGTTGAAGCGCTGGGCCAGGTCCCGCGTCAGCTCGAGGTGCTGGCGCTGGTCCTCGCCGACCGGCACCGCGTCCGCCTGGTACAGGAGGATGTCCGCGGCCTGCAGGATCGGGTAGGTGAACAGGCCGACGGTCGAGCGGTCGGTGCCCTGCTTCGCCGACTTGTCCTTGAACTGGATCATGCGGCTGGCCTCGCCGAAGCCGGTAATGCAGCTGAGCACCCAGGCGAGCTGCGCGTGCTCCGGCACCTGGCTCTGCACGAAGAGCGTGCACCGATCCGGGTCCAGCCCGAGCGCCAGGAGCTGGGCGGCGCTCGCCCTCGTACGGCTGCGCAATAGGGCCGGATCGTGGCTGGCGGTGATCGCGTGGAGGTCGACCACGCAGTAGAACGCGTCGTGCGTCTCCTGCAACGCCACCCAGTTGCGCACCGCCCCGAGGTAGTTGCCCAGATGGAACGAGTCGGCGGTCGGCTGGATGCCAGAGAGCACGCGGGGGCGCTGAGACATGCCGGTCATTGTGTCAGCAGCCCGTTCGGTGCAACCGCGGGGCCGCCCGGAGGGTCTTCGAAAGTAGCGCTCAATGGTGTGATGGAGGGGTGGGCCGCGTGGGAGACGAGCTGGAGGCGCGCGAGGCGGTACGGCAGGCGTACCAGGCGCACTACCGGCGCCTCGTGGCGGCCCTCTACGCCCTGACCGGCGACCACGCCGAGGCACAGGACCTGGTCCAGGAGGCCTACGCGCGAGCGCTGGCCCGGCCGCGGCAGTTCCTCGACGTGGCGGACCCCGAAGCGTGGCTACGGACCGTGGCGATGAACATGGCCCGCACCCGCTGGCGCCGTCGGCGGCTCTTCGACACGCTCGTACGCAGCGGCCGCGTGGCCCGGCCGGTGGAGAGCATCCCGGGCGTCGACGCCAACCGGGTCGCCCTGGTCGCGGCCTTGCAGCAGCTGTCACAGGCGACCCGCGAGACCATCGTGCTGCACCATCTTGCCGACATGTCGGTCCACGAGGTCGCCGAGTCGCTCGGCGTACCGGTCGGCACCGTGAAGGCCCGGCTGTCCCGCGGCCGGGCGATGCTCGCCGTGCTCCTCAGCGACGCCGAGCCGGATACCCCACAGCCCGCGCCGGCCTCCCCGCCGCCGGCCGCGCCTCGCCGCAAGCCGTTGCCCGCCGTCGACGAACACGAGGTTCGCGATGCCGGGTGAAATCGACTTCCGCAGCCTTCGAGACCAGATCGAGGCGGCCACGCGCATGCCCGACTTCGGCGGCCTGCGCCGCCGGGCCCGCCGGGTGCGCCGCCGGGACCGCCTCGCCGTGGTCGGCGCGCTCTTCGGCACGCTCGCCGTCTTCGCTCCGGTGGCGCTGGCGTCGATCTTCGGCCGGCCGGTGTACCACCCGTCGCCGGTCGGGCCGGATACGAACACGATCGAGCAGCCGACCCCGAGCCCGACCACCAGGACGACGATGCAGGTGCAGGTCCGCGCGGCGGCCGGCGCGCTGCCCGACGCCGTGTACGCCGCGGTCGACGTCTGCCTCGACGACACGATCACCCGCCGCTGCAACCTGCAGGTCGCCCAGCTGCACAACGAGCTGGGCGGCGGCCTTACCCCGGCCAGCACCGAGCGGGTCACCCCGTTCACGATCAACGCGCTCCGCGACTCCACCACCGACCGGCTCGACGACGTCGCCCTGGTGCCGCTGACGCCCCGTTCGATGCTGCTGAGCGGCGTGATCGGGGCTAACCCGCGGATCAACATGCGGGTGACCGCGAACGGCGCCACCGCCGTGCAGCCGCCACCCGACGTGGTCACGCTCGGCCCGGGTGACCGCGCGTTCCAGCTTGACAGCGGCGGCGACATCTACGGCGTGCGGCAGTCCGACGGCGCGCTGAGCCGGCTCGCCCACCAGCCGGCCATGGGCGAGCGGACGATCATCACCGCGATCCAACCGGACCACGGTTGGTGGGTCACCGGCACCGATCAGCGCAACGGCCAGCCGGCCGTCGGGGTGAGCCGCGACCAGGGTCGGACCTGGACCATCACCACGCTGACCAGCGCGGCCGACGAACTGGACGCGCCGACCCTGGCCACGTTCGACGGGCAGATCGTGCACGCCTACGTGCGCTACGCGAGCGGGATCCGCCAGTTCAAGAGCACCGACGGCGGGCTGACCTGGTCCGAGGTCGACAAGGCGATCCCGCTGCCCGCTCAGCTGGCCAACGAGGGCGCGCTGGCCGGCCGCCAGTTCGGCGCCTTGGCCCGGGCCGACCACTCAGTGCTGCTGTGGATCCAGGACGTCGCGAAGCCGGTGTTCCTCAACAGCGCCGACGGCGAGACCTTCGGCGTCTACAACGGCCCGACCGGCTTCGTCGTCGCCGTGAACGGCGGCTATGTCACGCTGGGTGAGCACCCGGCCCTGTCGGCCGACGGTACGAGGTGGGCCCCGGCGCGGCTGCCGAGCCCGGTCCAGCCCAAGTAGTCCGCTAGGGCTCGCGGACCATCGAGACCCGAGCTACCCGCCGGCCGTCCAGTTGGGCGACCACCAGCCGCCAGCCGTCGTGGGGAACCTCGTCGCCGACGTCCGGCATCTTGCCCAGCCGGGCCATCAGGAAGCCGGCGACCGTCTCGTACGGCCCGCTGGGCAGCGCCACCCCGGTGCGTTCGGCGAAGTCCGGCAGGTTGAGCCGCCCGTCGACCTCGGTGTGCTCGGCGCCCAGCGGCGCGAGTGGCTCGGGCGCGGCGTCGTACTCGTCGTGGATCTCGCCGACGAGCTCCTCGATCAGGTCCTCGAGCGTCACGATGCCGGCCGTGCCGCCGTACTCGTCGATGACGACGGCGAGGTGATGGCCCTCGCGGCGCATTTCGGACAGCGCGGCGAGGACCCGCTTGCTCGCGGGCAGGCGTTTCACGTCGCGCACCAGTTCGCGCACGCTGGAAATCGGGTCGAGCTCGGGCCGCAGCGTCAGGTCGCGCAGGTGCACGAAGCCGATGACGTCGTCCTGGTCGCCGTCGATGACCGGGAACCGGGAGTGCCGGGCGGCACGCGCCTCACGCACCGCCCGCGAGACCGACAAGGTGGCGTTGAGGAAGACCACGTCGGTTCGCGGGACCATCAGCTCGCGAACGTGTCGAGTGCCGGTGTTGGCCGCGATCAGCAGACCGCAGCTCGGCCTCGCTGATGCGGCTGGCCGTCGCGGTTGCCGTGCCGCCCATCAAGCGCGTGGCCAAACGGGCGATGAACTCCGCGAGTCGACTGAGCAGCCGGGCGAGGGCTTGACGCAGCGCACCGCATCGGTGTGTTCGACACGTGTCCACTCCTGGTCCGCCTCGAACGCCGTCCGTCGGGCGCAGTTGCCTGCGTAGCGGCTCCACCGGCCTCTTGCATCGCTCAACTGTAGGCTTCGAGGCATGAAACTTCTCGTCACGGGCGGCGCCGGTTACATCGGCAGCGTGGTCACCTCTCTGCTGCTCGACGCCGGACACGACGTGACCGTGCTCGACGATCTGTCAACCGGCCACGCCGAAGCGGTACCCGCAGGCGCGACCTTCATCCAGGGCCGGGTCCAGGACGAGGCTGCGTCGTGCTATCGACGCCCGACTTCGACGGCGTGCTGCACTTCGCCGCGTTCATCGCGGCCGGCGAGAGCGTCCAGCAGCCCGGAGAAGTACTGGGAGAACAACGCGATCGGCACGCTCAAGCTGCTCGACGCGATGCGCGCGGCGGGCGTCCGGCGGCTCGTCTTCTCCTCCACCGCCAACGTCTACGGCGACCCGGACTCGGTACCGATCCCGGAGACCGCCGCGGTCCGGCCGCCGAACCCGTACGCGGCATCGAAGCTGGCCGTCGACCACGCGCTCACCGGCGACGGCCGTCGCGCACGACCTGGCCGCCGTGTCAGCCTGCGCTACTTCAACGTGGCCGGCGCGCTGATCCGCCCGGACGGCACGATGATCGGCGAGCGGCACGATCCGGAGACGCACCTCATCCCGATCGCGCTGCAGGTCGCCGCCGGCAAGCGCGAGAAACTGCAACTCTTCGGCGACGACTACGACACGCCCGACGGCACCTGCGTGCGCGACTACATCCACGTCGGCGACCTCGCCGAGGCGCACCTGCTGGCGCTGTCCACGATGGACGCACCCGGACACCGCGTCTTCAACCTCGGCAACGGCACCGGCTTCTCGAACCGGCAGGTGGTCGAGGTGGTCCGCGAGGTCACCGGCCATCCGATCCCGGTGGAGATGGCCCCGCGCCGCCCGGGTGACCCGGCGCAACTGGTCGCCTCGTCGGACAAGGCCCGTCGCGGAACTCGGCTGGACCCCGCAGAAGCCGGACCTGCACGAGATCGTCGCGGACGCCTGGACCTTCTTCCGGCGCTGACCCCCTCGGGCCGACGCCACTATTTCCCCGAAGTAGTGCCCTCGGGCGCCCCCGGAGGCCACCGTTTCCCCGAAGTAGTGCCCTCGGGTCGTGCCGGAGGGCACTATTTCCCCGAAGTTGTGGCCTCGGCGAAGGCGGCAGCTGGGCCGTGTGCGCTATGAGGCTTCGATGATCATGCCGGCGCCGACGGTGCGGTTGGTGGCCTCGTCGATGAGGATGAAGCCGCCGGTCGTGCGGTTGCGGCGGTACTCGTCGGCGCAGCAGCGGCACCGTCGTGCGCAGCCGCACCCGGCCGATCTCGTTGAGCTGCAGCTCGGTCGGCCGTCTCGTCGCGGTGCAGCGTGTTGACGTCGAGCCGGTACTGCAGGTCGCGGACCACCGCGCGCGCCGATGCGGGTGGTGTGCTTGATCGCGTACTTGCCGCCGACGCGCAGCGGCGCGGTCTCGTCCATCCAGCAGACCATCGCCTCGATGTCCTGGGCGACCGCCGGCGCGTTGTTCGGCCGGCAGATCATGTCGCCGCGGGAGATGTCGATCTCGTCGGCCAGCCGGACCGTGACCGACATCGGCGGGAACGCCTCGTCGACCGGCCCGTCGGCGGTGTCGATCGCGGCGATCGGCGTGGTGAAGCCGGACGGCAGCACCATCACCTCGTCGCCGGGCTTGAGGACGCCCGAGGCGACCTGGCCGGCGTAGCCGCGGTAGTCGGTGACCGCGGTCGACTGCGGACGGATGACGTACTGCACCGGGAAGCGCACGTCGACCAGGTTGCGGTCGGAGGCGATGTGCACGTGCTCCAGGTGGTGCAGCAGCGACGGGCCCTCGTACCACGGCATGTTGCTCCGAGCGGGTGACGATGTTGTCGCCGTGCAGCGCGGAGATCGGGATGACCGTCAGGTCGGGCACCTCGAGCTTCGCCGCGAACTCGGTGAACTCGTCGGCGATCGCGCTCGAAGACCTCCTGCGACGCAGTCGACCAGGTCCATCTTGTTGACGCACAGCACGAGGTGCGGCACCCGCAGCAGCGAGCACAGGAACGCGTGCCGGCGGGACTGCTCGACCAGGCCCTTGCGCGCGTCGACCAGGATCAGCGCCAGGTCGGCGGTGGAGGCGCCGGTGACCATGTTGCGGGTGTACTGGATGTGCCCGGGGGTGTCGGCGATGATGAACTTGCGCCGCGGCGTGGCGAAGTAGCGGTAGGCCACGTCGATCGTGATGCCCTGCTCCCGCTCGGCGCGCAGGCCGTCGGTGAGCAGCGCGAGGTTGGTGTACTCGTCGCCGCGGGCCGCGCTGACCGCCTCGACCGCCTCGAGCTGGTCTCGAAGATCGACTTCGTGTCGTAGAGCAGCCGGCCGATCAGCGTGGACTTGCCGTCGTCGACGCAGCCGGCGGTGGCGAACCGCAGCAGGTCCATCTGCCGCGGGACGCGCGTCTCGACAACGTCGGTCATCAGAAGTAGCCCTCCCGCTTGCGGTCTTCCATCGCGGCCTCGCTGACCTTGTCGTCGCCGCGGGTCGCGCCGCGCTCGGTGATCCGGGTCGCGGCGACCTCGTCGATCACCTTGTCGACGGTGTCCGCGTCGGAGCGGACCGCGGCGGTGCAGCGAGGCGTCGCCGACGGTGCGGTAGCGCACCGTGCTCGGCGAACGACGTCTCGCCCGTCGCGCAGCCGGCAGGAACTCGTTGACGGCGAAGAGCATGCCGTCGCGCTCGACCACCTCGCGCTCGTGCGCGTAGTAGATCGCCGGCAGCTCGATGCCGCTCGCGGGCGATGTAGTGCCAGACGTCCAGCTCGGTCCAGTTGGACAGCGGGAAGACCCGGATCGACTCGCCGGGGTGCGATGCCGGCCGTTGTAGAGCGACCACAGCTCGGGCCGCTGGTTCTTCGGGTCCCACTGGCCGAACTCGTCGCGGAAGGAGAAGACCCGCTCCTTGGCGCGGGCCTTCTCCTCGTCGCGGCGGGCGCCGCCGAACAGCGCGTCGAAGCGGTACTTCTCGACCGCGTCGAGCAGCACCGGCGTCTGGATCCGGTTGCGCGTGCCGTCGGCGCGGCTCGCGGACCAGGCCGCTGTCGATCGCCTCCTGCACGCTCGCCACGATCAGCTGCACGCCCGAGCTCGTCGACCCGGCGGTCGCGGAAGTCGAGCACCTCGGGGAAGTTGTGCCCGGTGTCGACGTGCATGACCGGGAACGGGATGCGGGCCGGCGCGAACGCCTTCTCGGCCAGCCGCAGCATGACGATCGAGTCCTTGCCGCCGGAGAAGAGCAGCACCGGCCGCTCGAACTCGGCGACCACCTCGCGCATGACGAAGATGCTCTCGGCCTCGAGAGCGTCCAGGTGCGAGACCCGGTAGTGGCGCTGCGGCTCATCGCCAGATTTCCAGACCTTTCGTCGAGCGGTCAGCCGGCAGGCACCGCTGCGAGCGCGGCGAGCAACCGTGGCGCGAGCTCCTTGCGGCACACCACCAGATCGGGCAACCACGGGTCCGCCTGGTTGTATTCCAGCGGAGAGCCGTCGATCCGGGAAGCGTGCAGGCCCGTGGCGATCGCCACCGCGACCGGCGCGGCCGAGTCCCACTCGTACTGGCCGCCGGCGTGCACGTACGCGTCGACCTCGCCGTCGATCACCGCGGCGATCTTGGCGCCGGCCGAGCCCATCGGCACCAGCTCGGCGCCGAGCTCCTCGGCGAGCTGCGGCGACGAACGCCGGCGGCCGGGTGCGGCTGGCGGCGATCCGGATGCGGTCCTCGGCGGCGCCGGCGGCATCGGCGGGTACGGCGGCGGGCGCGTCGGTGCCGAGCACCGCGTGCTGGGCCGGCAGCGCCGACGGCGCCGGCGAGCCGGCATCACCGAGCCTCGGCTCGGCGCCGTCGCCACGATGGTCGGCGGTCGTCCACAGCGCGACGTGCACGGCCCAGTCGGCGCGGCCCTCCTCGCCGAACTCGCGGGTGCCGTCGAGCGGGTCGACGATCCAGACCCGGTCGGCGCTGCAGGCCGGCGCCGCGGTCGTCGGATCGCCCTCCTCGGAGAGCACCGCGTCGGCCGGGCCGCCAGCGGGCGAGCTGCGGTCGACGAGCAGCTCGTGCGAGAGCTTGTCGCCGGCGGCCCGCAGCGCGTCGGGGTCGCCGAAGCCGATCTCGTCGCGCAGCGTCGAGCAGCAGCTCACCGGCCCGGTCGGCCAGCCACGCGGGCGAAGCCGCGCGTCGGTGGCCGGGACGCGGATCGTCGGCGTTCATGCGCTAGTACGCTCCCGCATCGCTCGCGGTGCACCGCGCTGTCAGCGTCCGCAGGAGGATCACCAGGTCCAGCGAGAGCGACCAGTTCTCCACATAGCGCAGGTCGAGCCGGACCGCCTCCTCCCACGGCAGGTCCGAGCGGCCGGACACCTGCCACAGCCCGGTCATGCCGGGCTTGACGGCCAGCCGGCGGCGCACGTCGTCGGCGTACGCGGCGACCTCCGCCGGCAGCGGCGGCCGCGGCCCGACCAGCGACATGCTGCCCGGCGAGCACGTTGAGCAGCTGCGGCAGCTCGTCCAGCGAGAACCGGCGCAGCCATCCGGCCGACCCGGGTGACCCGCGGGTCGTCGCGCATCTTGAACAGCACGCCGTCGTGCTCGTTGAGGTGCCGCAGCTCGGCGAGCCGTGCCTCGGCGTCGACGTACATGGTGCGGAACTTGAAGATCACGAACTCGCGGCCGTCCTTGCCCGACCCGGACCTGCCGGAACAGTACCGGCCCGGCGCGAGTCCACGCGAACCGCGAGCGCGACGGTCAGCCAGCAGCGGGCTCAGGCACGGCCAGCAGCGAGCAGCGCGCCGACCCGGTCGAACGACGGTCCTTGACCACGCGCGGCGCCGCCGGCCAGCCGCGGGTGCTCGACGTGCAGCATCGGCAGCCCGTCGACCGGCCGGATCGTGGTCCGGTCGCCGGCCACGTCGACCAGCGCGCTGGCCACGATCAGGTCGATGTCGTCGCGCTCGAGCCGCCAGGCCAGCCGGCGCAGCGCGTGCCCGTCCAGCTCCGGGCAGGACAGCACGATCACGGTGTCCGCGCCGGCCGCGTCGGACCGCCGGTCGCGACGTCGTCGAACGTGCCGTAGACCGGCAGGTCG
Organism: uncultured Actinomycetota bacterium; assembly: GCA_963816625.1. Classification (GTDB taxonomy): domain Bacteria; phylum Actinomycetota; class Actinomycetes; order Mycobacteriales; family Micromonosporaceae; genus Dactylosporangium. The sequence continues at coordinate 630,189 of CAWFLC010000003.1, forward strand.
CCGACCTGCGCCGTCGTGCCAGCCCGGCGCGGCAGGCAGGCGCCGACCACCTCGAGGCCGTGGTAGCGCTCGCGGCGCAGCTGGCGGGTGATGCCGACGACGGCCAGCTCGTGCCCGACCACGATCACCCGGCGCAGGCACGCGCCCCGGCGCCGGCGGGCCCGGTGCAGCCGTCTTGCGCAGCGCGAAGCGGGCGACGACGCACGGTCAGCGTGACGCAGCGGGCAGCGCGGTCAGCGACGTAGCCCCGGGCGAGCCGGATTTCGCAGGCGTACGAGACGAGCGCGATCGTCGCGATCAGCGCCAGCCCGCCGCGGATCACCCGCTGGTACTCGTCGGTGCCGACGAACAGGAACCGCTTCTCGTACGCCCGGTTGGCACCGAGCGACGCCAGACAGCATCAGCGGCAGCAGCGCGGACAGCACCAGGTACCGCGGTGTGTACGGCGGTGACGCTCGTCGCCGAAGCGCAGCGTCGAAGGCGACGCCGGCCGGCGACCAGCCCGACGCAGCAGGTCCGACCACGAGCAGGACGCGCAGCGTAGCGGGCCTCCCAGCGCCGCACCGGGCCGCGGTGCCGGCGCGGCTCTGGACAGCAGAGCCGGCGACGCGGGGATCGCGGCGACAGGGATCGACGAGACGGGCATCGGCGCGACCGGTACCACCGCGATCGGGATCGGCGCGGGCGACACCGGGACCGCGGTGGCCACGCGACGAGCGCCGGCCGATCCGGTGTTGCGGTACGGACGCGGGCGCCGATGGACCGTCGATCGATCACGTTCCATCTCGATCGCCACCGCTCCGCCTCCTCGCCGTCACCCGAGTCACACCGCCCTCGCGAGTGGTGTGACTTGACGTACAACGTGCAAAACGGGCAATCGTCACGCTTTTGCAGTTGTACGCCGGAATCGGCGGAGAACTACGTCGCGTGGTACAGGTTCTGGGTCGGCTCGAGACCGCGCTGGACGAAGCATTTCGACCACGTCGGCCGCCCGGTCGACGAGGAACTCCAGCTCCTTGCGCTCGACCGCGGAGAAGTCCGACAGCACGTAGTCGGCCGGGTCCTGCCGCCCCGGCGGGCGGCCGATGCCGAACCGCACCCGCAGGTAGTCCTTGCTGCCCAGCGACTTGGACATCGAGCGCAGCCCGTTGTGGCCGCCCTCGCCGCCGCCGAGCTTGAGCGCGCAGCTGGCCGTACGGGCATGTCCAGCTCGTCGTGGACGGCGACGATCTGCTCGACCGGCACCTTGTAGAACTGCGCCAGCGCCGGCGACCGGCCCACCGGACAGGTTCATGTACGTCAGCGGCTTGGCCAGCACCAGCCGCGGGCCGCCGACAGCCCAGCCGGCCCTCGGCGACCTCGGCGGCGGCGCGCGCGGTGCCGGCCGAAGCGCGCGCCGATCCGGGACGCCGAGCAGGTCGGCGACCATGAAGCCGACGTTGTGCCGGTTGCCCGCGTACTCCGGGCCGGGGTTGCCCAGCCCGACCACCAGCCACGGCGCGCCGTCGCGTGCCATCCCTGCCCCGCTCGCAGTCCCACCGTGTGCCCGGCCCGTACGCGACCGCGCCCGGTACGCGACGTGCCCGACGCTGCGGACCGCTGTCGGCCGCTTGCGCGAGCTGCTCAGGCCGTCGACGCGGCCTCGGCGGAGCCTCGCGTCGCCTCGGCGGCCTCGTCGGCCTCAGCGGTCTCGCCCTCGCCCTCGAGCTGCCTCGGCGGTCGGCGACGGCGATGACGATCGCGACGATCGTGCTCCGGGTCGGCCGCCAGCTCGACGCCCTCGCGGCAGCTTCACGTCGCCGGCGGTGACCTGCGAACCGACGTCCAGGCCCTCGATCGAGACCTCGAGGCGGCTCGGGCAGGCTGCAGTCGCGTCGGCGAGCACGGCGAGCGTGTCGTGCTCGTGCATGACCAGGGTGCTCGCGGGCGGCCTCACCGACCAGGAGCACCGGGATCGTCGACGGTGACCTTCTCGCCGCGCCGGACGATGAGCAGGTCGACGTGCTCGAACGTGTCCTTGATCGGGTCACGCTGGATCGCCTTGGGCAGCGCGAGGGCGCGGTGCCGTCGCTGATCTCGATGTTGAAGACCTGGTTCATGCCGCCGTGGCGGATGGCCGCGGCGAACTCGCGCGCGGGCAGCGCGATGTGGCGGGGCTTCTCGCCGTGACCGTAAAGCACGGCGGGCACCTTGCCGGCCCGGCGCGTGCGACGGGCACCACCCTTGCCGAACTCGGTACGGGGCTCGGCGCTGATCTTTACCTCGGACACGGGAAGACTCCTGATACGTTCCTGAAGCGAGCGCGTGCGGCGGGCTGTTGCGGTGCTCGGGCGAGGGGCGCGGGGCACAGGCCCGGAGCACCGCGTCGATCACGGAGCTCGCCGAAACGTCGGCCGCTGAGCACCCTCGCCGTGGCAACCGCCTAGCTTACCCGAGCCCCGCGCCGCTCTCCACGCCCGCCCGTCCCCCTCCGCAGTCGATCAAGGAACTACGCGCCCGGGAATCGGACAAATCCCGGCGCGCACTTCCTTGATCGCAGAGCTCGGAGCGGTCGACTCGGACGGGAGCTCGGAGGCCGGGCCGAGGAGTCAGCTGACGAGGCCGCCGAACAGGGTCGTCACCGAGCCGTCGTCGAAGACCTCACGGATCGCGCGGGCGAGCAGCGGCGCGATCGACAGCACGGTGATCTTGTCGAGCGCTTCTTGCCCGTGGGCAGCGGCAGCGTGTTGGTCACGACCACCTCGCTGATCTGGCTGTTCTTGAGCCGCTCGGTGGCCGGGTCGGACAGGATCGCGTGGGTCGAGGCGACGATCACGTCGGCCGCGCCCTCGTCGAACAGGATGTCCGCCGCGCTGGCGATCGTGCCGCCGGTGTCGATCATGTCGTCGACGATCAGGCAGACGCGGCCCTCGACCTCGCCGACCACGCGGTTGGCCACCACCTGGTTGGGCTTGAGCGGGTCACGGGTCTTGTGGATGAACGCCAGCGGGCAGCCGCCGAGCCGGTCGGTCCACCGCTCGGCGACGCGCACCCGGCCCGAGTCCGGCGCGACCACCGTGATCGGGCGGCCCGCGTACTTGCTCTCGACGTGATCGGCCAGGATGTCCATCGCGAAGAGGTGATCCACCGGGCCGTCGAAGAAGCCCTGGATCTGCGCGGTGTGCAGGTCGACGGTGAGGATCCGGTTGGCACCCGCGGTCTTGTACAGGTCGGCGACCAGGCGGGCCGAGATCGGTTCCCGTCCCCGGTGCTTCTTGTCCTGCCGCGCGTACGGGTAGAACGGCAGCACCACGGTGATGCGCTTCGCCGACCCGCGCTTCAGCGCGTCGACCATGATCAGTGACTCCATCACCCACTGGTTGATGGGCTGCGTCATCGACTGCGACCACGAACGCGTCGGAGCCGCGCACGGACTCCTTGTAGCGGACGAAGATCTCACCGTTGGCGAAGTCGTAGGCGTCGGTCGGCGTCGGCTCGATGCCGAGCACCGCCCCGATCTCCTCGCGCGAGCTCGGGAAACGCGCGACCGGAGAAGAGCATGAGATTCTTGCGGTTCTCGGCGATGATGCTGCCCATGGCGGTTGCCGCTCCAGTCTCGTGGGTTGGCCCATTCTTAGCCCGGTAGCGGTTGATCGCCTACCCGGCCGGCGCCATCGTGGCTTTCTTCACGCTCACCGGCCGTTGCTTTTCTGGCCGCCTCCGCCGCGGCTGTGCCCGGCCGCTTGCGCTCCACCCAGCCTTCGACGTTGCGCTGCTGGGCCCGTGACACTCCAAGTGCCCCGGGCGGCACGTCCCTGATGATGATGCTGCCGGCCGCCGTGTACGCGCCGTCACCGACGGACACCGGAGCGACGAACATGTTGTCCGCGCCGGTCCGTGCGTGCGCGCCGATCACCGAGCGGTTCTTGTTGACCCCGTCGTAGTTGACGAAGACCGTGGCCGCGCCGATGTTGGTGCCCTCACCGATCGTGGCGTCGCCGACGTACGACAGGTGCGGCACCTTGGCGCCCTCACCGAGCTCGGCGTCTTGGTCTCCACGAACGTGCCGACCTTCGACTTGCGCGACAGCTTCGTCCCCGGGCGCAGATAGGCGAACGGCCCGACGGACGCGTCCGGTCCGACCTCGGCCGACACGGCATGGGTGCGGACGACGGAAGCGCCGGCGGCCACCCGTACGTCCGACAGGGTGGAGTCGGGCCCGATGAGCGCGCCCTCACCGACGGTGGTGGCCCCGCGGAGCTGGACGTTGGGCTCGACGACGACGTCCCGGGCGAGCTCGACGGTCACGTCGATCCAGGTCGTCGCCGGGTCGATGATGCTCACCCCGGCGCGCATCCAGGCGTCGTTCACCCGATCGCGCAGCAGCGCGCGCAGCACGGCCAGCTCGGCCCGGTCGTTGGCGCCGAGCGTCTCGGTAGCGTCCGGCGCACGGTGCGCCACGACCGGCAGCCCGGCCGCGGCGAGCAGACCGATGACGTCGGTGAGGTACTCCTCGCCCTGGTTGTTGTTCGTCGACAGCTTGCCGAGCATGTCCCGCAGCGCCGACGACTCGAACACGTAGGCCCCGGAGTTGATCTCGCGGATGCCCCGCTGGGCGGCCGTGGCGTCGCGCTCCTCGACGATCGCCTCGAACTCGCCACCACGGTTGCGCACGATCCGGCCCAGCCCGGTCGGGTCGGCGACCTCGGCGGTCAGCACGGTCGCCGACGCCTTGGTCGTCTCGTGCGTGTGCACCAGCGCACGCAGCGTCTCGGCGCGCAGCAGCGGGATGTCGCCGTTGAGGACGACCACCGTGCCGTCCAGCTCGGGCAGCGCGTCGAGGGCGATCCGGACCGCGTGACCGGTGCCGCGCTGCTCGGTCTGCAGCGACCGTGCCGGCGTGCGGCGCGATCTCGGCGAGATGGGCGCGCACCTGGTCGGCGCCGTGCCCGACGACCACGAGCGGCTCGGCGGCGATGGCCTCGTCGGCGGCGGCCAGCACGTGCCCGACGAGGGTCCGGCCGAGGAGCGGGTGCAGCACCTTGGGCAGCGCGGACTTCATGCGCTTGCCTTCACCGGCGGCGAGAAGGATGACGGTTCGCGACTGTTGGCTCACGGGCCTCATCGTAACGACGGCCCCCTACTTGCTCCGGCGGGTCACCAAGGTCGGCTTGGCCTCCATGTTGGACAGGCCGTTCCAGGCCAGGTTGACCAGGTGGGCGGCGACGATCTCCTTGCGCGGTTTGCGCACCTCGAGCCACCAGCGCCCGGTCAGCGCGACCATGCCGACCAGCGCCTGCGAGTAGAGCTCGGCGAGCTTCGGGTCGAAGCCACGCCGCTTGAACTCCGAGCCGAGCACGTGCTCGGCCTGGTGCGCGACGTCGTTGAACACGCTCATGAAGTTGCCGGTCGGTGACATGACCGGGGACTCGCGGACGAGCACGCGGAAGCCGTCGGTCTCCTGCTCGATGTAGTCGAGGAGGGCCAGCGCGGCCTGCTCCAGCAGCTCACGCGGGTGGCCGGCGGTGAGGGCGTTGGTGATGCGGTCAAGCAGCGAGCGAACCTCGCGGTCGACGACGACCGCGTACAGGCCTTCCTTGCCGCCGAAGTGCTCGTAGACGACCGGTTTGGACACCTTCGCGCGGGACGCCACCTCCTCGATGGAGGTGGCGTCGAAACCGCGCTCCGCGAACAGTTGCCGGCCGATCGATATGAGCTGCTCACGGCGCTGGGCGGAGGACATGCGCACCCGGGATTTCGAGGGTGCGGGCGGCGGCGGCCCGAGTTGGTTGCTCACCTAGCTCATCTTGGCAGGCTCAGGGTGGGTCACGGCCGAAGGCGTGCTGCCGAGGCGCTTGCCGTCCAGCCGGTCGCGCTTGGGCCAGCGCACGTTGTGGACCCAGCCGAACCTCTCGAAGATCCAGATCAGCCGGGCGTTCATGTCGATCTGGCCGCGATCGACCCCGTGGCGAGCGCAGGTCGGGTCGGCGTGGTGCAGGTTGTGCCAGCTCTCGCCGAAGGACAGGATCGCCAGCGGCCAGAAGTTGGAGGCGCGGTCGCCGTCGCGGGTTTCGAACGGGCGCTCGCCGTACACGTGGCAGATCGAATTGATCGACCAGGTGACGTGGTGCAGCACGGCGATGCGGACCAGGCCGGCCCAGAACAACGCGGACAGCGCGCCGGCCCAGGACCAGGTGACCAGCCCGGCGATGACGGCCGGCAGCCCGACCGAGACGATCACGATCGGCACGAACAGCTTGTCGATGAGCTGGATGTCCCGGTCCGCGACCAGATCGGGAGCGAAGCGCTCCCGGTTGGACATCTCGCGGTGGAAGAGCCAGCCGACGTGGGCGTAGAAGAGGCCCTTGGTCAGGCCCCAGAAGCTCTCACCGAACCGCCAGGGTGAGTGCGGGTCACCCTCCCGGTCGGAGAACGCGTGGTGGCGCCGGTGATCGGCGACCCACTGCGTCGGGTTGCCCTCGAGCGCGGTCGAGCCGGCGACGGTGAGCACGACGCGGAGTGTGCGGGTGGCCTTGAACGAACCGTGGGTCAGGTAACGGTGGAAGCCGACCCCGATGCCGAACCCGCCGATCACGTACATGACCAGGCCGAGCCCAAGATCGAGCCAGGACAGGCCCCAGCCCCAGGCGACCGGGACGGCCACGAGCACGGCGGCGAAGGGCAGGACGACGAACACCCACAGGGCGATCAGGATGCCGAGGCTCTGCTTGCCCTCGGTGAGGGGCTTCGGCGCGCGTTCGGCGCTCGTCGCGTCAGCATCGCTCGAGAGATCAGCGTCTTTCGGCGGTTTCGCGCTTTTCGCTGCGTCAGCGTCGAGAAGCGTTGCGGACATGGCACCTCGCAGGAATGTGGATACTTACGCTTACGTCACCGTAACCTACGGATCCGTAGGTTAGAAGGGTTCGGGCGTGCCAACGCCGCCCCATGAACACCGCCGTACCCGTAACGCTAGGCTTGTCGGGCGCTTTGGGGTGTGGGGTAACGGCAACCCGCAGGCCTTTGGAGCCTTGAGCTTCTGGTTCGAATCCAGACACCCCAGCTTTCCTTTCATGACTCGGGCCCGTCGAGCGCGCGACCGTTGCTCCCGCCAGGCACCGCTCCGGCGCAGGGCGCCTCCGCTGCCAGGTCCGCGCTCCCAAGCCCGCCTCGGGCGACGTGGGAAGCCACAACTTCGGGGAAGTAGTGGCCTCAACCGGCCCCGGACGGCACTACTTCGGGGAAGTAGTGGCCTCGGGCGGCTCGGATGGCCACAACTTCGGGGAAGTGGTGGCCCCGGCTGCGTGGGTGGCCCGGGGTGGGGAAGAATGACCTTCATGGCGCACTTTCCGGTCAACCACCACCTGCGGCCGCTCTATCGGGTGCTCGCCGGCCTCGCCGGGGTCTACATGCTGGTGTTCGGCATCGTGGGGCTGTCGAAGACCAGTGGCCTGCCGCTCTTCACGCAGGACGAGGCGCAGTGGGCGCTCGGCCTGCGCACCAACGCGGCCTTCGCGATCCTGTCGATCGTGGCCGGCGCGGTCGTCATCGTCGCCAACGTGATCGGGCGCAACGTCGCCCACTTCGTCAACCAGGCGGCGGCCATCGTCTTCGTGGTGGCCGGCATGGCCAGCCTGCTGCTACTACAGACCGACGCCAACTTCTTCGCCTTCTCGATGGTGAACGTGATCGTCACGTTCATTCTCGCGCTCATCACCGGCACCGCCAGCCTGTACGACCGCACCGGCTCGCCCGAGCAGGCCAACGCCGAAGAGGCATTCCGGCACAGCGCCTGACGGCTAGGCGTCGTCGGCCAGGGCCAGCCAGGCGTCCTCCGCCTGCGACTTCTCCGCCTGTACGGCGCGAAGCTCGGCATCCAGGGTGGCGATCTTCTCGTAGTCGGTCGCGTGCTCGGCCAGCTGGCCGTGCAGATCGGCCACGCGCTGCTCGAGCCGGGCGATGGTGCGCTCCAGCCGGACCAGCTCCTTCTTGGCCGCGCGGGTGTCCACCCCGGACGGTCGCGACGTGGGCCGTGAACTGGGTCGTGGCGGCGGCTCGGTCAACGCGACCCGGCCCAGGTACTCCTCGACGCCGCCGGGCAGATGCGTGATCCGGCCGTCGCCGAACAGTGCCACGACGGTGTCGGCGACCCGCTCGACCAGGTACCGGTCGTGGCTGACCACCAGCAGCGTGCCCGGCCAGGAGTCCAGCAGGTCCTCGAGCGCGGCCAGGGTGTCGGTGTCCAGGTCGTTGGTCGGCTCGTCGAGCACCAGCACGTTGGGCTCCGGCCATCAGGATCCGGAGCAACTGCAGCCGGCGCCGTTCGCCGCCGGACAGCTCGGCCACCCGGGTCCAGACCCGGGCGTCGGTGAAGCCGAAGACCGTCGGCGAGCTGGCCGGCCGTCAGCTGCTGGCCGCCGAGCTCGACGACGCCGGCGATCTGCCTCGACCGCCTCGAGCAGCCGCAGCTCACCGGGCAGCTCTTGCCACCTCCTGGGACAGGTAGCCGAGCCGCACGGTCGAGCCGATCGCACGACCTGGCCGTCGGCGGCATCCGTTCGCCGACCAGCGATGCCCGCAACAGGGTCGACTTGCCGGCCCCGTTGTCGCCGACGTACGCCGATCCGGTCACCCGGACCGACCAGCCAGTCACGTTGGACAGCAGCTCCCGGTCGCCGGCGCGGAGGGTGACCGACGACAGCTCGTACGACCTGCTTGCCGAGCCGCGTCGTGGCCAGCCGTTGCAGGGAGACGGTGTCGCGGACCGGCGGTACGTCGGCGATGATCGCGTTGGCGGCGTCGATGCGGAACTTGGGCTTGCTCGTCCGTGCCGGCGGGCCGCGCCGCAGCCAGGCGATCTCCTTGCGAAGCCAGGTTCTGTCGGCGCGCCTCGACCTCGGCCGCCACCCGGGCCCGCTCCGCGCGGGCGAGAGTCCACGCGGCATAGCCTCCCTCGTACGACGCGGACGCCGGCGTCGACGACCTCCCACGTGGCGGTGGCAGACGGCGTCGAGGAACCAGCGGTCGTGCGTCACGACCATCAGCGCGCCGCGCCGGGCGTCCAGGTGCTGGGCCAGCCAGTCGATGCCGGCCACGTCGAGATGGTTGGTCGGCTCGTCGAGGATCAGCAGATCCGCGGGGCGGACGAGGAGAGCCGCCAGCGCCACCCGGCGCCGCTCGCCACCGGACATCTGCCCGGCGGCCGCCTCCGGGCCGAGGTGGGGCAGGCCGAGACCGCTGAGCACGGTGCGCACCCCGGCGTCGCCGGCCCACTCGTGCTCGGCGGCGAACGCGGCGGGTAGCCACGCCGTGCCGAGCACCACATCCCGGACGGTGGCGGTGGGCGGCAGGTCGAGGCTCTGCGGCAAGGCGGCGACGCGCAGGTCGCGGCGGTGCGTCACCCGGCCGTCGTCCGGCTCCTCGGCCTTGGTGAGCAGGCGCAGCAGCGTGGTCTTGCCGGCACCGTTGAGCCCGACGACGCCGATCCGGTCGTCGTCCTCGATGCCGGCGGAGATCTCGCTGAAGATCGGCCCCACCGCGTACGACTTCGAGACGCGATCAAGGTTGACGATGTTCGCCAATGCTTCCGCCCTCCCGACCCGCGCCTGCGGCGCGGACCCACCCTGATGCTTTCTGCCCTCCCGACCGCGCCTACCGGCGCGACCCACCCTGACGGTCAGAGCACCCGAGCCCCGGGCACCGGGCCCATGGCCGTACGGACGGCGTGGCAGACCTCGCTGGCCTCGAGCTGGGCGGCGATCTGGGCGGAGTGGCGGGCGTCCTCGGCGAGGAAGACACACGTCGGCCCGGAGCCGGAGATCATCCCGGCCAGGGCGCCGGCCGCCATACCGGCGTCGAGTGTGTCGTTGAGCTCCGGGCGCAGGTGCAGTGCGGCGGCCTGCAGGTCGTTGTCGAGCGCGCGGGCGAGCACGACCGGGTCCCGCTGGCGCAGCGCGGCGAGGAGTTCGTCCGGGGTGCCGTCGCCGGTCGAGCCGCCGCGGAGCCCGTCGTACGCGCGGTAGACCTCCGGCGTGGACAGCCCGACCTCGGCGATGGCGAGGACCCAGTGCCATCCCTTGCTACCGGCGAGCACCGGGCTGACCAGCTCGCCGCGTCCGGTACCGAGGGCGGTTCCCCCCAGTACCAGGAAGGGAATGTCCGAACCAAGGGTGGCGGCGATGTCGGCCAGCTCGTCGCGGGACAGGCCGGTGCCCCAGAGCTGGTCGCAGGCCACGAGGGCGGCCGCGGCGTCGGCGCTGCCGCCGGCGAGCCCGGCCGCGACCGGGATCTGCTTGCGCAGGTGCAGGCGGGCGTGCGCGTCGTGGCCGGTGTGCTTGGCCAGCGCGCGGGCCGCCTTCATGATCAGGTTGTCCTCGTCGAGCGGCAGGGCGCCGACGCCCTCGCCGTCCATGGTGAGGCTGAGCGTCTCCCCGCGACGGGCGCTGACCTCGTCGTACAGGCTGATCGCGTGGTAGACGGTGGTCAGTTCGTGATAGCCGTCGGGGCGCAGCGGGCCAACGTGCAGGTGCAGGTTGATCTTCGCCGGCACGCGCACCTTGACCGGGCCGTGCGCGGCCAGCCGCGGCCGGTCGAACTCCTCATCTTCGGTGAAGAGCGGCTCAGTCACGGCCAAACACTACCTGTGGCCGGATCCGGGTCGCGCCGGCGGCTGGCAATCATGGCGAACTGCTCGACCGTGAGCTGCTCACCGCGCAGCCCCGGATCGACGCCCGCCTTGACCAGGATGTCGGCGGCGGCGGCGGGTCCACCGGCCCAGCCGCTGAGCGCGGCCCGCAGCGTCTTGCGGCGTTGGGCGAACGCGGCGTCGATGACCGCGAAGACCTCCTCCCGGGGGACGGCGGCGGGCGGCTCGTGGCGGGTGAACGCGACCAGGCCGGAGTCGACGTTGGGCACCGGCCAGAACACGCTCGGCGGGACGCGGCCGGCGTGGCGTGCGTCGGCATACCAGGCGAGCTTCGCGCTCGGCACCCCGTAGACCTTGCTGCCCGGCCCGGCGACGAGCCGGTCGGCGACCTCCTTCTGCACCATGACCAGGCCGTGCCGCAGGCTCGGCAGGGTGGCGAGTAGATGCAGGACCACCGGTACGGCGACGTTGTACGGCAGGTTCGCGACCAGCGCGGTCGGCGGCTCGTCGAACTCCGTACCGGACAGTCGCAGCGCATCTGCGGTGATCACGGTGAGGCGCGGGTTGTGCTCGGCGGTGCCCGGCAGTGCGGCGGCGAGTACGGGATCGATCTCGACCGCGTACAGCTTCGCCACGGCCGGCAGCAGGCCGAGCGTGAGCGAGCCGAGTCCGGGACCGACCTCGATCGCCACGTCCGACGGGTCGAGGCCGGCGGCCCGGACGATGCGCCGCACGGTGTTGGGGTCGTGGACGAAGTTCTGCCCGAGCGTCTTGGTGGGGCGGACGCCCAGCCGCCCGGCGAGTTCCCGGATCTCGACCGGCCCCAGCAAGCTCACGGTACTAAGGATCCCACGCGCCCCGAGGCCACAACTTCGGGGAACCAGTGGCCACCGGGCCCCCTCGAGGCCACAACTTCGGGGAAACTGTGGCCTCCCGGGGCCCTCGAGGCCACTACTTCGGGGAAACTGTGGCCTCGCGCGGCGGGCCGGGAGGCTCAGAGCGCGCCGGCCTCCGCGGCCGTGTAGAGCGTCGGATAGATCGGCCGGAAGCCCAGCTCGCGCCGGGCCCGAGCGGTCGAGACGATCCCCCACCACGGGTCGGCCAGTTCCTGCGCGATGCCGGCCGGGTAGGGCACGCCGTTGACCGCGTGCAGTTCCCACGCGGTGACCGGCGCGTCGTCGGCGATGTTGTACACGCCCCCGTCGACGCCGTCGGTCTGCAGGGCCAGCCACAGCCCTTGCGACGCATCGGCGTGGTGCACGAGGTGCATACGCTGGTGCGCCGGCCAGGTGGACGCCCAACGCAGCGCCGCCTTGAGGTGCGTGTCGCCCTCGCCGTAGACGTACGCGAGCCGCACGATGCGCAGCCCGAGCCCGGGCATCGCGCGCAGCGCCAGCTCGGCCTCGCGCTTGGACTCCGGATAGGCGCCGGCGGGCGCCAGGTCGTCGTCCTCCGTGGTCGGCCGGCCGCGGCCCGGCCCGTAGACCAGGTTGGTGCTTGTGAAGACGAAGCGGGAGACGCCCTCCTTGACCGCCGCCTCGGCCAGGGCGATCGTCGCGTCGCGGTTGACGGCGACGGCCTCCTCGTCCGGTACGCCGCGGAAGGCCGCTGCGATGTGCACCACCGCGTGCACGTGCTCGACCGCCTGCGCGGCCACGCCCGGATCACGCAGGTCACCGAGGAACACCTCGACGCCCGCGTCCCACCACGGCGCGGCTTGCTCCTCCGTCCGTACGAGCACGCGGAACGGCTCATGCCGGTCCCGCATCCGCCGGGCGAACCGACTGCCGACCGTCCCGGAGACCCCGGTGATCAACGTCGTCATTGTGTAAACTCCTTCGTTAGCCGGTTAACCAAATACGTTAGTCGGCTAACGACCACCGTGTCAAGGTACCGTAAGCGGCGTGGACCAGCGGATCGGCGACGAGTTCCAGACCGCGTTCTGGTCGGCGAAACGCGCGATGGCCGAGGCGGGCGAGGCGGCCTTCCATCGGCACGGGGTCCGGTCCGGCCAGCAATGGATCCTGCGCCGCCTCTGGGACGAGGACGGCCTGACCCCCGGCGAGATCGCCCGCCGCCTCGAGCTGTCCACCCCGACGGTCACCAAGGCGGCCATGCGCATGGAAGCCGCCGGCCTCATCGACCGCCGCCCAGACCCGAAGGACGCCCGCCTGATCCGGCTGTTCCTGTCCGAGCGCGGCCGCGCACTGGAGAAGACGATCGCCGAAGAGATGGCGCAACTCTCCAGCCGCGCCCTGGCCACACTGAGCGAGGAAGAGTCGAAGGCGCTCGTGCACGCCCTGACGTCAATCAGGCGCAACCTGCAAGCGTGACGCCACAACTCCCGGGAAGTAGTGGCCAAAACCCAAGCGGGAGGCCACAACTCCGGGGAAGTAGTGGCCAGAACCCAAGCGGGAGGCCACAACTTCGGGGAAGTAGTGGCCTCCCGCCTAGTCGTGGTCAAAGGCCGGCTACACCTCGTACCAGAGGTCCGTCTCCAGCGCGTCGATCACGTCGCCGGCCGGCGCCCAGACCTCGTACAACCCGCGCTCCACGCAGTGTGCGCTCAGCGAGGTCACCCGCTCGCCGTTCGGGCGGCACAGCCGGAGCCGGAGCCACTCGCCCTCGGCGCGGATCACCGTGCACCGTACGTCCCGCCAGGTGCCGTACGGCACCCGCCGCGCCAGCGCCTCGACCGGGTACCGGGCAGCGCGGGTCTTCGCGGCCACGCGAAACTCCCCCGGCGGGTCGGCGATCGCCTCGTAGAGCTCGCCGCGGTAGCGGCCGACGTACCGGGTGAGCGCCGCCGGTACCGGAAAGAATTCCTGGTCGACCGGGAACGGGCCGGCCTTCGAAGCGGTCGCCTCGGCGAGCAGGTGGCGCCACTGCGGACCGTGCATGCGGATCCAGGCGCGCTGCTCGGGCAGGTACGTGTAAAGCGTGACCTCGCTGCCGTCCGGCAGGTACGCGACCAGTGAGCTGCTGGCCGGGATCGGCAGCTCGGCGAGGTCGGCGGTGACGAACTCGGGGATCAGGTGGCGGGCGGTCGGCGCGAAACCGGTGCCGAGCACCGGCGGGCCGAGCCGGTCGTGGGGCGGCATGCTGACCAGGCCGCCGTACTGCTCGGCAAGCGGTACCGCGTATTCCGACGGGTCGACGGCCCGCCAGCGCAGCGCGAACACCACCTCCCGGGACGACTCCGACTCGCCGCTGAGAACCGCCAGATCCTCGGGCGTACGCAGGTGCGCCACGTCGTACGCCCGGTAACAGAAGCCGCTCAACGGCCAGCCGCGCAGGTGGCCGGAGAGCTGGCGCGCACTGAGAAACTTGATCATCCGGGTCCCGCGGCGGACCGCGGCCGTGTGCCGGATCGGCTCGATCGCGCCGGCGTGCTGCGGCGACTGGCTCATCCGGTGGACGGCCGTCCAGTCCATCACCCGGCTGACCGGCATGACCATCGGCTCGTCGTCGGGGTTCTCGACCGGGCCGCGCACGCCGGAGATGTCCGCGGAGTGCACGAACCGCCGGAACGGCCACTTCGCGCCGGGACGGGGATTGGGCAGGAAACCGGTGCCTTGCCGATCCGAGTAAAGCTCGAATGCGGCGCCGTGCCCGACGTCGTCGGCCGGATAGACGGAACCGTCGAACTGCACTTCGAGTGCGAAGGAATGCGCACTGTCCGCGACGGTCATGGGCGCGAAGATACGGCCGCCAGATGAACTGCCAGTGAACGTACCGGCAGAAGTGGCATGCTTGACGGCGATGAGCAAGCGTACCGGCGGATTCCCTCCCGCCCCCGAGCCATTGCCCGTTCCGGTCTTCGACAGTCACACCCATCTCGACATCACCATCGAGGAGGGATTGACCTCGGCCGAGGCCGCACTCGAATTGTCGGCGGCGGTCGGCGTCGACCGACTGGTCCAGGTCGGCGTCGATGTGCGGTCGTCGCGCTGGAGCGTGGAGGTGGCCGTCAAGCATCCGGCAATCGTGGCCACGGTGGCGTTACACCCCAATGACGCACCGCGACTGTCCGACCTCGGAGCGGCACTCAGAGAAATCGAGGAGCTCGCCGCCCATCCCCGCGTACGAGGTATCGGCGAGACCGGACTCGACTATTTCCGGACCGGCGACGACGGCCGGAAAGCACAGCACGAGAGCTTTCGCGCGCATATCGCCATCGCGAAACAGTACGGTAAAGCGCTCGTCATCCACGACCGGGACGCACATGACGACATATTGCGTGTCGTCGACGAGGAAGGCGCCCCGGAGCAAGTGGTGATGCACTGCTTTTCCGGCGACGAGCGATTCGCACTCGCCTGTGTCGAGCGGGGATTCTTTCTCAGCTTCGCCGGTACGGTGACGTTCGCTAACGCCGCGCCTCTGCGAGCAGCCGCCGCGGTGACCCCGCTCGAGCGGATCATGGTCGAGACGGACGCGCCGTTCCTGACCCCGATGCCGCACCGGGGCCGGCCCAACGCCTCCTACCTCATCCCGCTCACCGTCCGGGCGCTCGCCGAGGTGAAGCGAGTCGACCTGGCCGAGTTGTGCGAAGCGATCTCAACGAACGGCGAAGTCGTCTTCGGCCCCTGGCGGGAGCCCACAACTCCGGGGAAATAGTGGCCATGGGAGGCGCGGGAGGCCACAACTCCCGGGAAGTAGTGGCCAAACACGCCCCCGGAGGCCACAACTCCGGGGAAATAGTGGCCAAACACAGGCCGCAGCTTCAGGCGAGCCGGGCGAGCTCCTCGTCCACGATCGACTCGTCCAGCTTCTTGAACACCGGGATCGGTGCGCTCAGCGCCGTACCGGCCTCGATCGGCACCGACTCCCACTTCGCGCCGACGGTGTAGTCGCCGGTCAGCACGCTGTACGCCGGGCCGCCGTCGAGGTCATCGACGTCCGTGATCGCCGGCATCGGGGCGTGGATGCCGGTACCGCCGAGCAGCTCGTGGATCTTCTGCGCGGCATGCGGCAGGAACGGCGTGAGCAGCACGTTGCAGTCCCGTACGGCCTGCAGCGCGACGTGCAGCACGGTCCCCATCCGCACCGGGTCGTCCTTGAGTTTCCACGGGGCCGACTCGGAGAAGTACTTGTTGACCTCCGCGACGATCCGCATCGCCTCGCCGATCGCCGCCTTCTGCCGGTGCTTCTCGATCAGCGCGCCGACGGAGTCGAACCCGGACCGGACCGCGGCCAGCAGCGCAGCGTCGACCGGCAACACCTCGGCCAACACCGGGATCACGCCGAAGTTCTTCGCCGCCATCGAGATCGACCGGTTGACCAGGTTGCCCCAGCCGGCCACCAGTTCGTCGTTGTTGCGCCGGCGGAACTCCGCCCAGGTGAAGTCGGTGTCCTGGTTCTCCGGGCCGGCGACCGCGATGAAGTAGCGCAGGGCGTCCGCGTCGTACCGGGACAGGAAGTCCCGTACGTAGATCACCACGCGTCGCGAGGAGGAGAACTTGCGCCCCTCCATCGTCAGGTACTCCGAGGAGACCACCTCGGTCGGCAACTCCAGCGCACCGAGCGAGCCCGGCTTCTGCCCGTCCAGCCCGGAGTACCCGAGGAGCATCGACGGCCAGATCACCGAATGGAAGACGATGTTGTCCTTGCCCATGAAGTAGTAGCTACGGCTTGAGTCGTCCTGCCACCACTTCCGCCAGGCCGCCGGGTCGCCCGAGCGGCGCGCCCATTCGATCGACGCCGACAGGTAGCCGATCACCGCGTCGAACCACACGTAGATCCGCTTGTCGTCCCGGTCGCGCCACTCGTCGAGCGGGATCGGCACGCCCCACTCGAGGTCCCGCGTGATCGCGCGCTGTTGCAACTCGGCGACGAGGTTCTTGGAGAACCGCAGGACGTTGGGGCGCCAGCCGTCCCGCGTGTCCAGCCAGGCGGCCAGCGCGTCGGCGAAGGCCGGCAGGTCGAGGAAGAAGTGCTCGGTCTCCACGAAGATCGGCGTCTCGCCGTTGATCTTCGAGCGCGGGTTGATCAGCTGGTCGGGGTCGAGCTGGTTGCCGCAGTTGTCGCACTGGTCGCCGCGCGCACTGTCGTACCCGCAGATCGGGCAGGTCCCCTCGATGTACCGGTCGGGCAGCGTCCGCCCCGTCGACGGCGAGCGCGCACCGAGCGCGGTCTTCCTGATGATGTAGCCGTTCTCGTAGAGCCCGGTGAAGATGTCCTGCGTCACCTGATAGTGGTTGACCGTCGAGGTACGGGTGAACAGGTCGTACGACAGCCCGAGGCCGTGCAGGTCCTCCACGATCACCCGGTTGTAACGATCCACCAGCTCACGCGGCGTAACCCCCTCCGCGTCGGCCTGCACCTGGATCGGCGTGCCGTGCTCGTCGGTCCCCGAGACCATCAGCACGTCGTGGCCGGCCATCCGCATGTAGCGGCTGAAGACATCCGAGGGAACCCCGAATCCGGACACGTGACCGATGTGTCGCGGCCCGTTGGCATATGGCCAGGCGACCGCGGCGAGAACACGACTCATGAACGCCAAGCGTAATCACGCGACTTGGGGCTCGACACGCGCGGTGACGTCCGCGCCCGGACCGATCCCCCGGTGTCCAATGAAATGGTGACAAATCCGACCGGAGATCGCCCCTGGCCGGCGCCGAGCCCTAGCGCCGAGTGGTGGCGCGGCGAGGCGACGGCTACGCCGGTGCCGCCACCGTTGCCCGACGACACGCAAGATCAAGAGCCTGATTTGGTACGGGCGAGCGACAGGCCGGCCGAGTTCACACTAAGGCCGATCCATGAGACAACCATCATGACCACAAAGGCCCTCGTGCCTGTGGTGGCCACGCACGCCACGGCGGCGACCGAGCGGACGGCCGAGCCCGCCCCCGATCCCGCATCGGAGCGCACACCGGACGACGGCTTCCCGCTCTGGCCCGACGTCTCCGCCGCCGGCGCGACGATCGAGACGCCGGTGCACCACGCCCAGCCGGACAAGCCGTACAAGCGGGAAAGCCTCGACGAGTGGCCGCCGCCGGGGATGCGCGCCTCGCTGCAGACCCGCGCCTCGGCCACGATCACCGCACCCCGGCGGGTCGACAAGCCGGCCCGCGACCGGCCGCTGCGCCACCTGCGCCGGCCCGGCACCGGATTGGCCTGGCTGGTGTTCGTCTCGCTGCTCGCCGGCTTCTTCGCGTGGACCAGCGCCGAACCGTTCTGGCTGGCGGTCGGGCACTCGACGTCCGGTACGGCCACGGTGACCCGCTGCGCGGGTGACGGCGTGTTCCGCCGCTGCGTCGCGACGTTCACCGGCCCGGAGTTCACCGCCGAGGGCGTCACGCTCCTGGGCGCGCAATCCGGCCGGGAGAAGTCGGCGGGCGCGGAGGTACCGGCACGGATGGTCCGCGCGGGTGACCGCATCGCGTACGCCGGCAGTACCAACGGCCTGCACGTCCGCTGGGGCGTCGGCCTGGGGCTGGTCCTGGTCTGCGGCGCGCTGATCGCCTGGATCACCGGCGCGCGGCGCCTGCTGGGCCGCACAGTGCGGACCGGCGCGGTACTGCTCAGCTTCGCCGGCCCGCTGCTCCTCTTCGTCGGAATGCTCGCCGCCACCTTCTAACCCGCGCCGACCGTGCCCCAACTCCCGGCAGGTAGCGGCCACCAACCCCGCCCGAGCCCACTCTTCCCGGGAAGTAGTGGCATCCGAGCCCCCGCGAGGCCACAACTCCCGGGAAGCAGTGGCGACCGACCCCGCCCGACGCCACAACTTGCGGGAAGTAGTGGCATCCGAGCCCCCGCGCCACAACTTGCGGGAAGTAGTGGCATCCGGGCCCCCGCGAGGCCACTACTTCCCGGAAGTAGTGGCCACCCACCCGGCCCGAGGGCGCTACTTCGCGGGTGGCTGTTCGGATGGTAGGCGGGTCGGGGCAGATCGACCACCGTCACCGCCCGGGCGCCACCCGCTGGGCGGGCGCGTGCCGCATCAGAGCCCCGCGAGGCCACTACTTCCGGGAAGTGGTGGCATCCGGGCCGCCGCGAGGCCACTACTTGCCCGGAGTTGTGGCAAACCCGACCCTGCGGGGGCACTACTTGCCCGGAGTTGTGGCCACCCGAACCCCGCTAGGGCACTACTTGCCCGGAGTTGTGGCCACCCGAACCCCGCTAGGGCACTGGTTCGCTGGAGTTGGGGCTGCCCGGCGCCTGCGAGGGGACTACCTCCGGGGAGGGGTGGCTTCGACCACGGCTGCGTAGACCTCGCGCTTTGGCAGGGTGTGCGAGCGGGCCACCGAGGCGATCGCCTCCTTGCGCGGCGTGCCGTCCGACTCGAGGTCGGCCACCTCCGAAGCCAGATCGGCGTCGGAGGGACGTTCCCGGGCGGCGGTCGGGGCGCCGGCGACGACGAGCGTGAGCTCCCCTCGTACCCCTTCTGCGCTGGCCGCGAGATCACCGAGCGTTGAGCGGCGGACCTCTTCATAGGTCTTGGTCAGCTCCCGGCACAGCGCCGCCGGCCGGTCGGCGCCGAATGCGGCGGCCAGGTCGGCGAGCGTGGCCGCGATCCGGTGCGGCGCCTCGAAGAACACCAGGGTGCGCGGCTCATCGGCGAGGCGGGCGAACAGTGCACGCCGCTCCCCCGGCTTGCGCGGCGGGAAGCCCTCGAAGCAGAACCGGTCGGTGGGCAGGCCGGACAGGGCCAGGGCGGTGGTCACAGCGCTCGGCCCGGGCACGGCGCTCACCGGTACCCCGGCGTCGACGGCCGCGCGGACCAGCCGGTACCCGGGGTCGGACACGCTCGGCATGCCGCCGTCGGTGATCACCGCGACGGTCGCCCCGCCGGCCAGCGCCTCGGCGAGTTCGGGTGTGCGGCGCTCTTCGTTTCCTTCGAAATAGCTGACAATCCTGCCGGTAACGGTGATGCCGAGGTCACGGGCGAGGCGCGTGAGCCGGCGGGTGTCTTCCGCCGCGACGATGTCCGCCGAGGTCAGCACCTCGCGCAGCCGCATGGATGCGTCGCCCGGATTGCCGAGCGGCGCGCCGAGGAGAATCAGCGGCATGGGCGGGTGAACCCCAATCCAGTAGCAGTGTGCAACGGCGGGCAGTGGCAGCCTACGATCGCCGAATGACGTCTGTCGTGCTGACCGACACCGAGCACCCAGAGCCGGGTGATGTCGACCCTGACGGACCGTCCGGCTCGGGTGCGACGCGGAGGCCGGTCCCGGATATCATCCGGCGCCGGCTGGCCCGTCCGGCGTGGCCCGACGCGACGTTCTGGATCGCCGCCCTCTTCGTCACCGCCATCGGCGGCGCGCTGCGGCTGATGCACCTGGCCCACCCGAAAGAGCTGATCTTCGACGAGCTGTACTACGCCAACGAGGCGCAGGACCTGCTCGGCCACGGGGTGGAGTGGAACCCGGACGACAACACCCCGCAGTACGTGGTGCACCCGCCGCTCGGCAAGTGGATGATCGCGGTCGGTGAGCACTTCTGGGGCTTCAACTCTTTCGGCTGGCGGATCTCCGCGACCATCATCGGCACGCTGTCGATCCTGCTGGTGATCGTGATCGCCCAGCGCCTCTTCCGCTCCACCATCCTCGCCTGCGCCGCCGGACTGCTGATGGCGCTGGACGGCATGCACTTCGTGCTGTCGCGGGTCGCGCTGCTCGACATGTTCCTGATGTTCTGGATCGTGGTGGCGTTCGGCTTCCTGGTCCTTGACCGGGAGCACCGGCGCGCCCGCTGGCTGCGCCACCTGGAGAGCGGCGCCGACCCGAGCCAACCCGGCCGCGAGGGGCGGCTCCCGTTCGGCGTGCCGTGGTTCCGGCTCGCCGCCGCCATCTCGATCGGCCTGGCCTGCGGCGTGAAGTGGAGCGGCATCTGGTTCCTGCCGCTCTTCGCCGTGCTCATCATCCTGTGGGAGATCGGCGCACGACGCTCGGCCGGGGCGCTGCACCCGTGGCGGGACACGTTCCTCGACGAGTCGCTGTGGATCGTCGGCTTCTTCGCGCTGGCCTTCCTGGCCTATCTGAGCACCTGGGCCGGCTGGTTCGCCTCCGACGACGGCTACTTCCGGCACTGGTACGCCGACTCGCACGGCCTGACCCACGACCGCCCGTTCGACTGGTTCGTCAACCTGCTGCACTACCACCAAGAGGCGTACCGATTCCACACCACGCTGACCACGAAGCACCAGTACCAGTCCTGGCCCTGGCAGTGGCTGCTGCTCGCCCGGCCGGTGGCCTTCTACTGGAACCCGAACGGAAACTGCGGCGCGAGCAGTTGCGCCTCGGAGATCCTGCTGCTCGGCACGCCGCTGCTGTGGTGGTCGTTCATCCCGGCACTGTTCGGGCTGGCCTGGGCCGGGATCGCCCGGCGCGACTGGCGGGCCCTGGCGATCGGGCTGTGCGCGCTGACCGGCATCGTCCCGTGGTTCTGGTCGGAGCTGGACCAGCGCACGATGTTCTACTTCTACGCGCTGCCGTCGGAGCCGTTCCTCGTGCTCGCCGTGGTCTATGTGTTCGGCGCGATCATGGGCCCCACGAAACAGGAGCAGCCGAACAGCGACCGAAGACTCATCGGGGCGCTGATCTTCGGCGCCTACGTGCTGCTCGTGGCCGCCTGTTTTGCCTACTTCTATCCGATCTACTCGGGCGGGAACCTCACGTACGCGGAGTGGTTCTCCCGCATGTGGCTGGGCAACCGCTGGGTCTGAGCCAACTCAGGGCGGGGTCGGGGGGCGGCAACCATGTCCACATCAGCTGACGCGCGGGTCACTCCTGCGCTCGTTCCGGGCGACGGGCAGCCGCGGCGGCCCCGCTGGCGGGCGCCGCTGACCGTCGCGCTCGTGGTGCTCGCCGCGATCGGGCTGTTCGTCGCGTACCGCCGGATGGCCTGGTCCTGGCCGATCAACGCCGACGGCGCCAGCAACGCACTGCAAGCCTGGGACCTCTGGCACGGCAACCCGCTGCTGCACGGGTGGACGCTCTCGGACGTCTCGTTCTACAGCACCGAACTCGTCCAGTACGCCCTGGTCGAAGTGGTCGTCGGAGTACGGCCGGAGGTCGTGCACGCCGCCGCCGCACTGAGCTACACCCTGCTGGTACTGGTGACCGCCGCGCTGGCCAAGGGACGGGCCACGGGCTGGGCCGGCGCGATGCGGGCCGGCGTCGCCCTCGCGGTGATGCTGGTGCCGGCGCCGGGCGTCGCCTACCAGATCCTGCTCGGCTCGCCCGACCACACCGGCAGCGGCGTACCGATGGTGCTCACCTGGCTGGTCCTGGACCGCGCGCTCACCGGTGAGCGACGCCCGCGCTGGTGGCTGCCGGTCGTGATCGCCGTACTGCTGGCCTGGGGCGAGATGGGGGACCCGCTCGTCACGTTTGTAGCCGCGGTGCCGCTGGTCCTCGTCAGCGCGCTCCGGCTGCTGCGCGACGACGCGCCCTGGGCCCGGCGCTGGCGCGGCCTCGACGCGCAGCTGATCGCCGCGGGGATCGGCTCGGTCGTACTCGGCCACGGCGCGCTCAAGGTGATCCACGCGATCGGCGGCTTCCACGCGCCGTCGCCGCCGATCAAGCTGAGCCCGCTCGCCGACCTGCCGCACCGGGCCGAGATGACGGTGAAGATGATCGGCGTGCTCTTCGGGGTGTACCGGCCGGGCACGCCGTTGACCCCGACCGTGGTCGGGCTCGGCGTACTGCACGCGCTCGGCCTCGCGCTGGTCGCCGTCGCTGTGGTGGTCGTAGTGCGGCGGGGGGTTCGCGAGCGGGCCGACGGCTCAGAGGTGGTCAACCAGATCCTGGTCCTGGCCATCCTGGTCAACCTCGGCGCCGAACTCGTGTCGACGCTGTCCGTCGACATCCTGGCCGGCCGGGAGATCGCCCCGGTGGTGCCGCTCGGCGCCGCCCTCGCCGGACGGATCTGCGCCGATTGGCTAGGGCCTGTCTCGAGGTCTGCGGTCGAGGCGCGGCGAGGCCCAGGCGGCGATCCGGCAAGGCGCCGGATCGTTCGGATACCGGTGTTGTATCCGGACGGTCCGGCAACGCCGCCGGTCGTCGCCTGGGTCCGGCGCGGCCGATCGCAGACCTCGAGACAGGCCCTCAGCGCGTGGCGGCTGGCGCCGGTGCTCGCCGCCGTGCTCGCGCTGCTCGTCGTCGCGCTGGTCGCGGCCACCCCGGCCCGGGCCCAACCGTCCGAGAACCAGGATCTGGCCGACTGGCTCGACCAGCGCGGGCTCAACTACGGACTGGCCAGCTACTGGAACTCGACCAACATCACGGTCACCACCGAGCGCCGGGTCACCGTCGTGCCGATCGCCGGTGGCCCGCAGATCGCGCCGTTCTGCTGGCAGACCCGCGCCGACTGGTACGACCGGACGAAGCACGACGCGCGCTTCCTCGTGGTCGACGAGAACCGCACGATGTTCGATCCGGCCGGCATCATCCGGACCTTCGGCGCGCCCACGGCGACCGAGGTGGTCGGCCAGCGCAAGGTGCTGCTCTACGACCACAACCTGCTCGACGACCTTCCGCCGCCCTGCTGAGTCAACACGCGTGTAGCCGGCCGATCCTGGGTAAAGAACTCTGGTGAGGAACACCCGCAACGCGGTGCTGGACTACGCAACGGCCCAGCGCGCCGCCATTCATGACAGCATCCAAGGCGTTCGGGACGGTTCGCCCGACGCCATCCACGACATGCGCGTAGCGCTGCGCCGCTTGCGCAGCACCTTGCGCACGTTCCGGGGCCTCTGGGAGCGGCGGCGCAGCGAGCCGTTGCGTGGCGAGCTGAAATGGCTCGGCGATCGCCTCGGCGGGGTACGTGACGGGCAGGTGATGGCCGCCGCCCTGGCCGACGCCATGCATCACGAGCCACCCGAACTGGTCGTCGGCCCGGTCGCGGCCCGACTGCAGCGCCGGTTGGCCGGCCAGACGTTGCCGGCGCACGAGAGGCTCCACGAGACGCTGGACGGCAAGCGCTTCCGCGCGCTGATGGCCGACATCGACGCGCTGTTGCAGCGCCGGCCCGCCTCGAAGAAACGGCGCTGGGTCGTCAGGCGCGCCGAGAAGGCCCTGACCCGCGCCGACCGGCTGATCGCCCAGGCCGACAAGGCGAAGCCGGCCGACCGGGACGCCGCGTTGCACGAGGCCCGCAAGGCCTACAAGCGCGGCCGGTACGCGGTCGAGGTATTCAAGGCCGAACACAAGCCGGCGCGCAAGCTGGCCAAGCGCCTCGGTGAGCTGCAGGACGTGCTCGGTGCGCAGCACGACACCGTGGTGATGCGGCAACTGCTGCGCGAGGAGGGCATGCGCGCGTACGGCGAGGGCGAGAACGCCTTCACGTACGGGCTGCTGCACGGCCGCCAGCACGAGACCGCGACGCAGCTACTGAGGGAACTGCCGAGGGTTCGCCGGGCGGCCCGCAAGAAGCGCGCGCGATTGACCTGAGTGTCCACACGGGACGGCGGGCGCGCCGGGGTGATGGTGAGCTCAGGCCTGCGTCGCGCTGAGCCGGGCTCGCAGGAAGGCCCGCTCGGACTCGTTGTCGCACCAATCGATGGCCAGCCGGTACGCGTCGGCCGCCTCCTCCCGCCGGTCCAGCCGGCGTAGCAGGTCCGCCTTGGTCGCCGGCAGGTAGTGGTACCCGTCGAGGCGCCCGTCCCGCTCCAGCAGATCGATCTCGGCCAGCGCGTCGGCCGGGCCGCGCACCATGGCGAACGCGACGACGCGGTTCAGCGCCACCACCGGGGTCGGCCAGACGCGCTGCAGCCGCCCGTACAACTGCCAGATCTGCGGCCAGTCGGTCGCCTCGTAGCTGGGCGCCTCCGCGTGCAGTGCGGCGATCGCGGCCTGCAGCGTGAACCGCCCGGGACCCGCGCCCCGGATGGCCTCGACGACGAGCGCACTGCCCTCGGCAATGGCCGCGCGATCCCATCGCGAGCGGTCCTGCTCGTCCAGGAGCAGCAACCGCCCGTCATCCGCCGTACGGGTCGCCCGCCGCGCGTTCGTGAGCAGCATCAACGCGAGCAGGCCGCGCACCTCCCGCTCGTCGGGCATCAACCGGGTGAGGATGCGGCCCAGGTCCAGCGCCCGGTCGGCCAGATCGCCGCGCAGGGCCCCGTGGCCGGTGGTGAACAGCAGATGCACGACGGTCAGCACGGCGTCGAGCCGGTCCGGCAGTTCGGCGGCGTCCGGCTCCCGGTACGCGATGCGGGCGGCGGAGATCTTCTTCTTCGCCCGGGTCACCCTGGCGGCCATCGTCGACTCGCTCACCAGGAAGGCCTGCGCGATCTCGCCGGTCGTCAGCCCGCACACCAGCCGCAGCGTCAGCGCCACCTGCGCCTCACGCCCGAGCGCCGGGTGGCAGCAGGTGAACACCAGCCGCAACCGGTCGTCGGGGATCTCCGGCGGGTCCTCCACCTCGTCCGGCGCGAGCGCCGATTGGACAAGGAGCGGCAGCTTGTTGCGCAGCGTCTGATCGCGCCGGTGCGCGTCCAGCGCCCGGTTCCGGGCGGCGGTGGTCAGCCAGGCCGCCGGGTTGGCCGGTACCCCTTGGCGCACCCAGGCGTCGAGCGCCGCGACGTACGCGTCCTGCACGCACTCCTCGGCCAGGTCGAGATCGCCGGCGACGCGCGCCGTCGCGGCGAGCACATAGGCCCACTCGCGACGGTGCGCGTCGGCGATGACCCGCCGGACATCGTCCGTCACCTCGTTGAACTCCGTTAACTCCGAGTACCGCTGGCCTTACATATCCATGATCGGCCGTACCTCGACGCCGCCGAACGGTGCCGGGCACTGCTTGCCGAATGCGAGCGCCTGGTCGAGGTCGCGCGCCTCCACGAGGTAGTAGCCGCCGAGCGCTTCCTTCGTCTCGACGAACGGCCCGTCGGTGACGACGTCGTTGCGGATCGACGTGGCGGTGGCGGTCGGCTGCAGCGCGTTGCCGTTGATGATCTTCCCGCCGGCCGCGACGACCTGCTCCGCGAAGCGCCCGTGCGCCTCCATCGCCTGCTTCCACACCTCCGGCGTGGGCTCGGCGTAGCCGCTCTCGGCCTCGTAGATCAGGATCAGGTACTGCGCCATGGAAATCTCCTCCTGCGTGTATGGCCGCTCTGACACCCCTTCGACGGACGAGTCTCCGCCGATTCGACACGGCCGGAAGATTTTCCTCGAAAGATTCTCCGGCTCGGGTCCGCCGGGCACCCGCCACCAAGATCACCCCAGGACGGCACAATTCCCCCGAAGTAGTGGCCTCCCGGGCGCGCTGAGGCCACTACTTCCCCGAACGAGTGGCCTCCCGAGCCGCCCGAGGCCACTACTTCCCCGGAGTTGTGGCCTCCCGGCCCCCCACAGGCCACTACTTCGCCGAAGTTGTGGCATCCCGGGCTTGTCACCGCGGACCTGGCAGCGAGGAGCGCAGCGACGAGCGGTGTCTGGCGGGAGCGACGGTCGTGCCCTCGACGGACCCGAGTCAGGAAATCAGGTGTCTAGTGTCGCGGTGCTCCAGCGCATCGCGGCCAGGAGGTGATCGGCCAGGTTGGGTCCGCTCATATCGACGAGCCGGCCGTCCTCGTAGGCGCGGACCGCGGCCAGGATCTCGCCGAGCCGGCCCTCCTGGCGCAGGATCGCGGCGGCGACGTCGGCGGTCAGCGGCAGGTGCGTGGTGAGCTCCTCGGCCGGGATGTCGAGTAGATCGCGTACGGCCGAGAGCAGCCCGACGGTGAACGCGGTGTGTCCGGGCTGGCCCAGCCGCTCGGCCAGGGTCTGGCACATTCGGGCCCGGATGACTGCCTCGGTGAGGTGCTCGTCATTGCCCTCGGAGATGTCGACGGCGAGCATCAGGGTCGCCCACCGCCGGACCTGCACCATGCCGAGCAGGACGACGGCCTCGAAGACCGATGAGACCTCGCGTTTGAGACCGTTGGACGCGGCGTTGACGCCCTGCAGGATGCGCAGCGCCATGGCCGGATCGCGCTCGATGGTGGCGACCGCGCGTTCGAGGTCGACGTCGTCGGAGGACAGTTCGATGAGCAGCCGCAGGCGGTCGAGCCGGCTGGCGCTGAGCACGTGGGTGGTGACCAGGTGCGGCCGGCCCAGGACGTTGCCCTGGAAGAGCTCGAAGCCCAGGTCGCGGGCCGCGTCGAGCAGGTGCTCGGTCTCCAGCCGCTGGGCGATCATCTTGATCCGTGGGTGCTCCCGGCACACCTCGACCGCGGTACGGACGTCGTCGAGGTCGGCGTGGAGCAGATCGACCTTGGCGTAGCTCGCGTACGGCAGGAGCGCCTCCCGATCCTGCCCGACCGCGAACGCGTCGACGGCGATCAGATAGCCCTGCGCGTCGAGGACGGCGACCCCGGCGAGGACCTCGGCGTCGACCTCGACGTCGGCGAGGATCTCCAGGCCGGCCTGGCTCGGCTCGAACGGCAGGGGCAGGTCGCCGACCAGAAACTCCCGGGTGAGGTTGACAAAGCAGGTCCGGTCGCCGACCAGGTCGTGGATGCCGAACTCGGTGAACGCCGCGACGATCACCTGGCTGGTCGCATAGGTACCGCGCGCGGTCGCGCGTTGGGCGTCCGGCGAGTCCCGGAACAGCAGCTCGTAGGCCACCACCTCGCCGGAGCGGTCATAGACCGCCTGGCGCCCCACATGTACCGCGCGAATCGCCGGTTCCTCGTTCACCCCTTCCCTATCGGCCGGTTTGGGCGGGGTATGACGCAAACTCATCCTCCCGCGTCCGCTGGCTCGCGTGGCTTTAGGCGCCGTCTTCCGAGGAGGCCGCTGGCGCGGCCTGTGGTCCAGACGCCGCAGCGCCGGGCTCGGCCAGCGGACTGTCCTCCCGCAGCGCCGGGCTCGGCCAGCGGACTATCTCGCTCAGATGATCTGCCACCTGGCCGATCTTTCCGGATGCAGGCGCGAACCGTCCTTCTCCGGAGGTTGAGTTGCCCAGGCTCCGGATCCTCAAGCCGCACGGCGTGGCGAGCGGCTTCGCCGCGCTCACCCTGGCCTGGCTGATCGGCAACTTTTGCGGCTGGTGGGCGTGGCCGGTCATCGGTTGGCTCGGGCCGATCGTCATTGCGTTCCTGTGCGCGCACGCGTGCTGGCGGCTGGCCTTCGTGGCCACGATCCCCCGGGCGGCCCGCCAGTTCTGGCGGGTCCTGGCGGTCGCCACCACCCTGCTCACGATCGGCGCGGCGTCGAACATGCGCGACGCGCTGGCCGGCCCGGACGCGCCGAGCCAGCGACTCGGGCCGGTGACGCTCGCGCTCTTCATCTCCGCGGTGCTCGTGGCCCAGTGGGGGCTGCTCGCCCTTCCGGCGAACGTCGGCCAGCGCGTGGGCTGGCTGCAGCTCATGCTCGACAGCGGCACGGTGATGGTGATGGCGGCGGTGTTCGCCTGGCACTTCTCGTTCCGCCACCAGGAGCAGTGGCTCAACGTCATCGGGTCGGTGTGGGTCGGGCTCGCGTCAATCGTCCTCGGATTCGCCGCGATCGTCACGGCCGTCAAGCTCGCCGCGGCCGGGATCAGCTCGGTCGACCGCGGTGTCCTGCGGCTGCTCGCGTTCTCGCTGGCCGGCAGTACCGTCGCCGGTACGCTGTCGCCGTTCTTCGGCGCCTACCCGTACATCTGCGACGCGCACCTGTCCGTGCCGACCGGGGCGGTGCTCGTCCTCTACGCGGCCCGGCGGCAGGAGAGGATCGCCGGGCGACCCGTGCCGCCGGCCCGGCCGAAGCGCCCGCGGGGGCGCTTCAGCCTCGTGCCGTACGCCGCGGTCGCCGCGGTCGACGTGCTGCTCCTCGCGGCCGGATCGGGTGAGGACGGGCCGATCATCATGTCCGCCGCCGTCGCGGTCACCACCATCGTGGTGGCCCGGCAGATCGTGGCGTTCCTCGACAACGACCGGCTGGTGAAGGCCCTGGACGTGAGCGTGCGCGACCTCAGCGTGGCCCGCGACCAGCTGGCCAGTCAGGCCAGCCACGACGACCTCACCGGCCTCGGCAACCGCCGGCTGTTGCACAAACGGGTCGACGAGGCCCTGGCCGGACTGCCGCCGCCTTCGGTACACCTGGCCCTGATCGACCTGGACGACTTCAAGACCGTCAACGACCGCCTCGGGCACGTGGTCGGCGACGCGCTGCTGCGTGCGGTGGCCAACCGGCTCGACGAGGTCACCGGCGGCGAGACCACCCTGGCCCGCCTCGGCGGTGACGAGTTCGCCGTACTGTTCGCGCCGATGGCGGCGGACGCGGCCGATGCCGCCGTGGCCCGGATCACCGAGGCGCTGCAGACCCCGCTGCGAGTGGTCGGCGACGAGCTGATCATGCACGCGAGCATCGGGCTGGCCGACGCCGACCCGACCGTGTCCATCGCCCCGGTCGACGCCCGCGAGCTGCTCCGGCGCGCCGATGTCGCGATGTACAGCGCGAAGGACCGGGGCAAGGACCGCTACGCCCGGTACGAGCCGGCGATGGACCGGATCGCCGCCGAGGACGCCGCGCTCAGCGCCCAGTTGCGGCACGCCATCGACCGCTGCGAGCTGCACCTGGTGTACCAGCCGATCGTCGAACTGCCGGACGGCGTCATCGTGGGGGCCGAGGCCCTCGTACGGTGGCGGCATCCGGAGCGCGGCAACGTCGCGCCGAACGTGTTCATCCCGGCCGCCGAGCGCAGCGGGCTGATCATCCCGCTCGGCGAGTGGATCCTCCGCGAGGCCTGCCGCCAGGCGGCGGCATGGCAGCAGCACGGGGTCACCGCCCTGGCCAAGGTGTCGGTGAACGTCTCCGCCCGCCAGTTGCGGGAACCCGAGTTCGTCGCGCGGGTGGCGACCGTCCTCGCCGAGACCGGCCTCCCGGCGAGCCGGCTCACCGTCGAGGTCACCGAGACCGCCGTGTTCGACGACGGGGCGGCCCTGGACTCGGTACGGGCGCTGCACGCCCTCGGCCTGGCCATCGCCCTCGACGACTTCGGCACCGGGCATTCGTCGCTGGGGCTGCTGCGCACCTGCCCGGTGGACATCCTCAAGGTCGACAAGAGCTTCGTCGACTCGGTCGGCACCGACAGCGACCAGACGGTCATCGCGACCTCGCTGATCCAGATCGCCGACGGGCTGCGCCTGCAGGCGGTGGCCGAAGGCGTCGAAACCGCCGAGCAGGCAAGGGAGCTGCTGCGACTCGGCTACCGGTACGCGCAGGGCTACCACTTCGCCCGCCCGATGCTCCCGGAGGAGCTGACCGCCCGCCTCACCGTCGTCTCGACGCATTGACGAACGTCGTACCGGGGTCTAGCTTCAACGCCCAGGAAAGCCCTTTCCTAAGGACTTAGAGCAACCTGGGAGGTCCACGCCATGCCCAAAGCCCGCGTGCTCGCTGCGATCGGGGCGGCGGCTACCGTCGTCCTGGTCATCGGGGGCGCCCGCATCGCCTTCGCCGACACCACACTGTTCAGTGACAACTTCGAGAGCGGCAGCACCAGCAACTGGTCGAAGTCCGGCGGCACCTGGGCGGTCGCCACCGACGGCAGCAAGGTATTCCAGCAGTCCAATGCCGGCTCGGAGAACGCGCGCGAGTTCGCCGGCAGCACCGGCTGGACCGACTACACGATCCAGGCCCGGGTCAAGCCGATCTCGTTCGGCTCGGGCGGCCTGGCCGGCGTCGACGCGCGGGCCGGCAGCAGCACCAAGTTCTACCGGCTGGCACTGCTGAGCGGCCGGGCCGAACTGCAGGTGGTCAACGGCTCCTCGGTCAGCGTCCTCGGCAGAGCCTCCGGGGTGAGCGCGGGCACCTGGTACACCGTGAAAATTTCAGTCTCGGGCACCAACGTCACCGGTTCGCTGAACGGCGCCCAGTTCGCCTCGGCGAGCAACAGCGCGTTCGCGTCCGGCCGGATCGGGCTGCAGACCGCGTTCGCGAGCGCCTCCTTCGACGATGTCGTGGTGACGACGAGCGCGGGCGGCGGCACCACGCCGACGGCGACGCCGACCACGCCGAGCCCCACGCCGTCCACCAGCCCAACCGGCGGCACCGGCACTCCGCCGGCCGGCGTCTCCGGCTTCGCCACGGTCAACGGCACGACGACCGGCGGCTCTGGCGGCGGCACCGTCACCGTGACCAGCCTCGACGCGCTGACCAGCGCCGCGTCGAGCAGTACCACCCAGACTGTCCGGGTCAACGGCAACTTCACCTGCTCCGCGGACGTCCGGGTCGCGGCCAACAAGACGATCGTCGGCGTCGGCGCGAACTCCGGCCTGACCGGTTGCGGCCTGAACCTGCGGGACGTCAACAACGTCATCGTGCAGAACATGAAGATTGCCAAGGTCGAGGCGAGCCACGGCAATGGCGACGCCATCCACATCGATGGCGCGACCCACCTGTGGATCGACCACAACGACCTGTCCAGCGACACCTCGCACGGCACGGACTTCTACGACGGGCTGCTGGACATCACGCACGCCGCCGACCTGATCACCGTGTCGTGGAACTACCTGCACGACCACGTCAAGTGCTCGCTCATCGGGCACAGCGACAGCAACGCCTCCGAGGACACCGGGCACCTGCGGGTCACCTACCACCACAACTACTTCAGCAACTGTGACCAGCGCATGCCGAGCCTCCGCTTCGGCACCGGGCACGTCTACAACAACTACTTCATCAACGGCACCACCGGTGTGCACTCCCGCATGGGCGCGCAGATGCTGGTGCAGAACAACGTGTGGCGCAACGTCGGTACGCCGATCGAGACCACCAAGGACAGCGACGTCGACGGCTTCGTCAACCAGTCCGGCAACGACTTCGGCGGTGGTACCAACCTGATCACGCAGACCGGTACCTTCACCAACCCGCCGTACAGCTTCAGCCTCACCGCCACCTCGTCGGTCATCAGCGTGGTGACCGCGGGCGCCGGTACCGGCAAGATCTAAAACGCGGGCCGGTCACCCCTCAGCCGTCACGGCTGAGGGGTGACGGTCGTCGTAGTCCTTCAACGTGATCGCGTCGGCCTTCTGGAACTGCTTGGCGATCAGGTCGCGCATCGGCCACCGCGTCATCATCCGCATCGACAGGTTCCGCATCGCGATCATCAACCGGGATTGCGGCAGGTAGCCTTTCACCCCGCCGGGCGGCAGCTTCTGGGCCTCGGTGACGTAGGCGCGCATGGCGTCCTGGTAGCGGCCGAACGCGCCCTCGTGGTCGCGGGGCGTCGCGGCCAACTCGCCGGCCAGCACGTACGCGCCGACGATCGAAGTACTCGTGCCCAGCCCGGTCAGCGGCGATGCGCAGTAGCCGGCGTCGCCGATCAGCGCGACCCGCCCGCGCCACCACTGCTCGACCCGCACCTGGCCGATCGTGTCGAAGTAGAAGTCGTCCGCCGTCCACATCGACTCGAGCATCGCCGGTACCCGCCAGCCGACCCCGTCGAACGCCTCGGCGAGCATCCGGCGCTGCTCGGCGAGGTCCCGGCGGTCGTACCGGATCGGGTCGGAGGCGAAGGAGAACATGGCCTTGGCGAGGCCGTCGCGTTCCGGGCGGATGGCCGCATTGCGACCGCCCGGCGCGCTGTACATCTGGAACCAGTGGTCGAGGTCGCCCGGGTCGGGCACGGTGAAGAACGCGGTGTACGCGCCGAGGTGGCGCACGAACTCCTCCTCCGGCCCGAACGCGAGCGCGCGGACCCCGGAGTGCACCCCGTCGGCCCCGATCACGAGGTCGAAGGTTTCCCGGCCACCGGTCAGCGTCGCCTCGACGCCATCCGGACCCTGGTGCAATTGGACGATCCGCTCGCCGAAGCGGTAGTCGACATCGTCCCGGGTCGCGGCGAACAGGACGTCCGTCAGGTCGCCGCGCATGATCTCGGTGTCCGAGACGATGCCCTCGCCGCCGAAGAGGTCGGCCGGCATGCGGGCCTTGATCCGTCCCTTGCCGTCGACGTAGGCGAAGCCGCGCTCGTCGACGCATTTGGCGCGGACGGCCGGCATCAGCCCCATCCGCTCGACGACGCGCTGGGCCACGCCGCGGATGTCGACCGCCTGCCCGCCCGGGCGCAACGTAGGCGCGACCTCGACGACGGTGACCTCGAAACCGTGCCGGTGTAGCCAGTACGCCAGTGCCGGTCCAGCGATGCTGGCGCCGGAGATGAGCACCTTCATAGTTCCCTCCTGTACGTCGTACGCAAGCATCACGGGTGCTCATCCGTGCAGGCAAGCTCGTTCGGCTGTACTAGTACAGAGCGCGATTGCCGCAGCCTCGTCAAAGGTGATGCGAATCACAGTGGTGTACTAGTACGCATGGACGCTCCGTACCTGCGCATCGTCGACGACATCCGGCGCCGCATCGGCTCCGGTGAACTGCGCTCCGGCGACGCCGTACCGTCGGCTCGGCAACTCATGCGCGAGTGGAGCGTCGCGAACGCCACGGCGACCAAGGCACTGGCCGCGTTGCGCCAGGAAGGCCTGGTCGTGGCCCGGCCCGGGATCGGAACCCGGGTCGCCGCCGGCAAACCCGTGCGGCCCCGGCGCGAGCCGCCGACCGAGCTCAGCCGCGACCGCATCGTCCGGGCCGCCGTCGACGTGGCCGACGGCGAGGGCATGGCCGCCCTCTCGATGCGCCGCGTCGCGCTCGAACTCGACGCGGCCACCATGTCCCTCTACCGGCACGTCGGCGGCAAGGACGAACTCGTCCTGCTGATGATCGACGAGGTCCTCGGCCGGTTCGCGTTCCCGCGCCCGGCCCCGGACGGCTGGCGCGCCCGCCTCGAGGCGGTCGCCCGCCTGCAGTGGCGCGGGTTCGGCGAGCACCGCTGGCTGGCCCCGGCGATGTCGATCACCCGCCCGCAACTCGTACCGAACGCGCTCAAGTACGCCGAGTGGGTGATGAGCGCGCTCGACGGCCTCGGCCTGAGCCCCGGCGACCTCATCCACGTGCACGTCACGCTGTTCGGCTTCGTCCGTGGCCTCGCCACCAGCTTCGAGGCGGAGGCCGAGGCCGAGCAGGACTCGGGCCTGACCAGCGACGAGTGGATGGAGGCGCAGGAGAGCACGCTCAACGAGTTGGCCGGCTCGGGCGCGTTCGGCTCGTTTCTCGACGCCGTCAAGGATTCGGACTTCGGCCTCGACCTCGACACGGTCTTCGAGTTCGGCCTCCAGCGCCTCCTGGACGGCTTCGCGGTGTACTTCCGTTCCTAGAGGCGGCTTTTGGCCACTCCTTCCCGGGAGTAGTGGCCAACCGGGCGGCTTTTGGCCACTACGTCCCCGGAGTTGTGGCCTCGGGGGCGGC
Source organism: uncultured Actinomycetota bacterium (assembly GCA_963816625.1). GTDB lineage: Bacteria > Actinomycetota > Actinomycetes > Mycobacteriales > Micromonosporaceae > Dactylosporangium. The sequence goes on from CAWFLC010000003.1 coordinate 664,020, forward strand.
TTTTGGCCACTACTTCCCCGGAGTTGTGGCCTCGGGGGCGGCTTTTGGCCACTACTTCCCCGGAACAGTGGCCACCCGGTACCGGATGACCGTGTGCTCTTCACCGCCGACGTCGTGTGGGGCGCGTCCGCCGTCGGCGTGCCAGCCGGCCTTCTCGTAGAAGCGCCGGGCGCGTTCGTTGGACTCGAGTACCCAGAGGATCGCCTCGGTGCACCCGGCCTCGCCGAGCCGCCGTACCGCCTCCGCCATCAGCAACCGGCCCGCTCCGGTCCCCCAGGCGTCCGGCGTGACGTAGATAGCGTGGATCTCCGCGTCGTTCCCGGTGGACCCGGTGGACATCGTCACGAACCCGACGACGTCGCCGTCGCGCTCGGCCACCAGCGTGCCCCGTTCGGGCCAAACGCCGGCGGCGAGCCTCTCCGCCCAGAGGGGCAGCCGCTCGATCGGGTCGAGCCCGTCGAGGTAGTCCTGGGCGACGAGGCCGCGGTATGCCTCCTGCCATGACCGTACTTGCACCGTCGCCAGCGCGAGCGCGTCCTCGAGCCGCGCCCACCGCACCGTCACCTCATCCATGGCCGGTACTCAACCACGTCCCTTTCGGGCAACGCATATAGGCGGATACTGATGGGTATGCGCGCTCTCCTGGCTCTGTTGTTGGTAGCGGCCTCGCTCGTCGTCCCCCGACCAGCCCCGAACCCGGTAGCCGCCTCGCTCGTCGTCCCCCGACCAGCCCCGAAACCGGCGGACCCGATCGCGCACGACCCCACCGTCATCCGGCAGGGCCGGTACTACTACGCCTTCATCACCGGCGACATCGCCACCCGCACGTACCTGCCGATGAAGCGCTCCACCGACCTCGTGCACTGGACCGAACTCGGCCCGGTGTTCGCCACCGCGCCCGACTGGGTGGTTCGCGAACTCGGCCTCACGCCCGGCGACTTCTGGGCGCCCGACATCACGTTCTTCGACGGCGAGTTCCACCTGTACTACGCGGCCTCCTCGTTCGGCACGAACAACTCGGTGATCGGGCTGGCCACCGCCAAGACCCTCGACCCGGCCAGCCCCGGCTACGGCTGGGTCGACCGCGGGATGGTGTTCCGGTCGAGTACGGCCGACAACTTCAACGCGATCGATCCCGACGTGGTGTTCGCCGACGGTCAGCCGTGGCTGTCGTTCGGTTCCTTCTGGGACGGCATCAAGATGCGCCGGCTCGACCGCCGGACCGGCCTGCTCTCGACGGCCGACCCGACGCTGTACTCGCTCGCGTCGCGCGGCGGCGCGTCGATCGAGGGCGGCTCGATCGTGCGGCACGGCGCGTACTTCTACCTCTTCGCCAGCCTGGACTTCTGCTGCCGGGGGGTGAACAGCGACTACCGCGTCGTGGTCGGCCGCTCGGCCAGCGTGACCGGCCCGTACGTCGACCGCGCCGGCGTACCGATGCTCACTGGCGGCGGGACCGAACTGCTCCGCGGCTACAACGAGTTCCGCGGCCCGGGCGGCGGCGACGTCTTCGATGACTTCTACGTCCATCACTACTACGACGCGACCGACAACGGCGCGCCGAAGCTGTCCGTGCGCCCGATGAGCTGGTCGGGCGGCTGGCCGGCGCTCGGCGACCCGCTGTCCGGCAGCCTCCAGGTCGGCCACGGCCCCGCGTACACGTGGCTGGTCAACCGCCCGAGCGGCACCGTGCTGTCCAATCCGACCTGCGGCTACGAGGGCGCCGACATCCGCCTGGAAGCACCGTCGACGAACACCTGCCAGCAGTGGCGCGCGGACGACCGCGGCGCCGGCGACGTGAGCATCCTCAACCGCTTCAGCAACAAGGTGGCCGAGGTCGCCGCCTGCGTCAACGCCGAGGGTGCCCGCGTGGCCCAATGGGGTTGGCTCGACAACGACTGCCAGAAATTCCAATTGGTACGGGCGGCAGACGGCTGGACGACGATCCAGAGCAGGCTGGCGGGCCGCGTGTTGCAGCCGGCCGGCTGTGGCGGCGCCGGCGCGGCGATCCAGACCTCGACGCCCGACGGTAGCCCGTGCCAGCAGTTCCGCATCCAGCCGGTCGGTGACGTCCTGATCGCCGACGCGGCCGCCCTGCACGTGCTGTCGGCCTTTCCCACGGTCGGGATGCGCGAGCGGCGCCCGACGGCCACGCAGCTCTGGCACTTCGTCCCGGTCGATGGCGCGTACTACGAGATCGTCAACAGCGGCACCGGTGGCCGGCTGACCGTGCACAACGGCCACCTGGCGCTCGGCGGCCCCGGCCCCGCCGCCCGGTGGCGCATCGAGCCCACCGGTACCGGCACGTATCGGCTGGTCAACGGCACCGGGACGGTCGAGGACGCACTGCGCCTCCTCGCCCCGTAGCGCGCGCCGGCCGTGCCGCTTCGCCTCGTGCGAAGCGGCGTCGGCCGGTGTCAGTTCGTCGAGAACTCGTCGGCGAACGGCGCGGCGCTGGCGGCCATGTGCACCAGCCAGTTGCGGGCGGCCTCCCGGTCGGCCGCGCTGAACTCGGCTTCCAGCTGCGCCTCGACGGCCTGTACCGCCGGTGACGCCGCATCGATCCGGTTCCGGCCGAGATCGGTCAGGAACACCTGCTGCGACCGGCGGTCCCGCGGATGTGCCCGGCGCTCGATAAGGCCCGAACGCTCGAGGCCGCCGAGTAGCTCGTTGGCCGACTGGCGGGCGGTGCCCACCTTGCGCGCCACCTCGGCGACGGTGCTGCCGGGCTGCTCCGCGAGCAGGACCAACGTCCCGTACTGCGCGACGGACAGCCCGTGCTCGGCCAGCACGCCGGCGACGACGGTTCGCATGCTCAGCCAGGCGTGCCGGACAAGGAAGGTCAGACAAGCATGGGGGTTGCTCTCCAGGTCCACGGCTATATTGTGCAGATAGAAGCCTTGACAGGTTCCTGACGACAGTGCCAATGTGAAGCATTAACGTCAGGAACCTGTCAATAATGGAGCTGGTCATGGAACCGGTGGACCTCCGTCGGCAACGCCGCATCCTGTCTGTTCTCGTCGTCTCGGCCGTCCTCATCTGGATCGACACCACGGTCCTCGGCATCGCCCTGCAGCGCCTCGCCGACCCGGTCGCCGGCTTGGGCGCCACACCGGGGCAGTTGCAGTGGGCCGTCGGCGCATACGCGCTGCTCTTCGCGACCGGGCTCTTCGCCGCCGGCGCCCTCGGCGACCGCTTCGGCCACCGCAGCATCCTCCTGATCGGCCTGGTCGTCTTCGGCCTCGCCTCCGCCGGGGCGGCCTGGTCGGCGAACGCCACCGAACTCATCGTCGCGCGCGCCCTGATGGGCGCCGGCGGCGCCATGATCATGCCAACCTCGATGGCCATCATCGGCTCGACCTTCCCGCCGGAGCGCCGGACCGGTGCGATCGCCGCCTGGTCGGCCTCGGCCGGGGTCGGCGTCGCGGCCGGGCCGGTGCTCGGCGGTGTGCTCATCGACAACTTCTGGTGGGGCTCGGTGTTCCTGATCAACCTGCCGATCGTGGCCGCCGCGCTGATCGGGGTCGCGCTGGTGGTGCCCAATCCGCGCAGCCCGCAGCGCCGTCGTCTCGACCCACTCGGGCTGGTCCTGTCCACGGCCGGTCTCTTCGCTCTCGCGTACGGGCTGATCGAGGGCGGCCAGCGCGAGGGTTGGGGCCGCTGGCCGGTGTGGGGCAGCATCGTCCTCGGGCTCGCCTTGATCGCCGCATTCGTCCTGGCCGAACTGCGCGCGGCCCAGCCGAGTTTCGACCCGCGACTCTTCCGCAACCGCCGCTTCGCGGCCGGTAACGTCGCGCTCGGCACGCTCTTCCTCGCCATCACCGGACAGAGCTTCTACAGCACGTTCTACCTGCAGGGCGCCCGTGGCCTGTCGGCACTCGAGGCCGGGTTCGTCACGCTGCCCGGGGCGCTCGGGGTCATCGTCGGCGCCGCCCTCGGCGCCCGGCTGGCCCCGCGCTTCGGCGTCGCGCGGGTCTCCGGCACGGCGCTCTTCCTCTTCACGCTCTGCGTGGCCGCTAACGTCCTGTTCACCGTCGACACCTCCCTGGTCTGGTTCTGCCTCGCCGGTGGGCTGGCCGGTACCGCCATCGGCACGGCCGTCGCGCCCACCACCGCGGCCGTCATCGGCGCGTTGCCGATGGACCGCATGGGTGCGGGCTCGGCCGTGAACAACACCATCCGCCAGGTCGGCAGCGTCGTCGGGGTCGCGCTCCTCGGCACCGTGCTGGCCAACGCCTACCAGCGGGCGATCGCACCGTCGCTCGGCGGCCTGCCGGCCGCCGCACAGGATGCGGCCCAACCGTCGGCCGAAGCCACCCGCCGCGTCGCCGCGACGATCGGCCGGCCGGGCCTGATCGACTCGGCGAACGAGGCCTTCATCCACGCGATGCACGTGACCGCAGCGTGCGCGGCGGTGATCGCGCTGATCGGCGCGGTCGTCCTCGTGGCCGCCTTCACCTCACCGCGCGGAGATGTCCAGCCAGTGCGCGAGGAACCGGCGGTTGCCGGCGACCGCGAACCGGTCGTCGTCGAGGCGTCGCCGGCCACCCACCGGTAGGCGACAAACGCCGTCCGGAAAAAGTCGCTAAAGTCGCGGGCATGAGCGGCGATTTGGTGCCCGAGCAGCGCGACATGTTGATGTCGGACGCGGATCGGGAGCGGGTCGTGGCGCGGCTGCAATCCGCCGTGAGCGAAGGCCGCCTGACCCTCGCGGAGTTCCAGGATCGGGTCGACGGCGTGCTGAAGGCTCGCCGCTACCGGGAACTGGATCCGTTCCTCGTGGACCTCCCGGTCCGGCCGGGAACCCGGTTGGGCCCGGAGGTCCAGCCGGTCGCCGAGCTGCGGACCGTCGCGTCGAGCCTGCGCCGCAACGGCGCCTGGCTCGTGCCGCGCAGACTCCTCGTGCACAGCAAGGCCGGCAGCGTCAAGCTCGACTTCACCGAGGCCACCATCGGATCCTCGGTGGTGGAGATCGTGCTGGACGTCTACGCCGCCTCGACCAAGCTCGTGCTGCCGCCGGACGCCACGGCGGACGCGGACGGCGTGCTGATGGTGGCCGGCAGCCTGAAGATCGCCAAGGAGCTGCGGCAGCAGGAGCCGACCGGCGGCGTGCACTTCGTGGTCACCGGCATCAATCGCGCCGGGTCGGTAAAGGTGCGGCGCCAGCGGCGATTCCTCCGCTGGCGCTGGTAGGCCGACCTCCCGGCATCAGGGTGCGTCCGCGCCGCAGGCGCGGGTCGGGAGAGCGGAAACACGAGCGAGATGTTCGTCTTCGGATACGGGTCGCTCGTCAGCCCCGAGTCGATCGAGTCGACGCTGCGACACGGCATCGACCGGTCCACCGTCGAGTACGCGCGGTTGCGCGGCTGGAAACGGTCGTGGAACGTCGGCTCGGACAAGCGCTCGCACCCCGAGCGGACCTTCCGTCTCGCCGACGGCAGCGAGTTCGACGGGGTGACCGTGGTGCTGGGCATCGAGCGGAGTGCGTCGGGCGCCGGCTGCGACGGCTCGGTGTTCCGCGTGACGCGGGAGGACCTCGACCTGCTCGACGTACGCGAGCGAAACTACGACCGCATCGAGGTCACCGACCTCGTCTCCTGGGCCGGCAAGCCGGACACCTGCGTGGTCTACACCTACCGCCCGAGCACCGTGGCCGTCGCCAAGATCGACGACGCCCGGGCGAGCCGCCGGCCGATCAACGTGCGCACGGGCTACCGGGATCTCGTCGAGACGGCGTTCGAGCAGATCGGCCGGCTGGACAGCTATCGGCGCACCACCCCCAGGATCCCGTTCAAGATCCAGGAGATGGAGTCGATCGTCGACCCGGACCGGCTGCCGGCCGCGCTACGCCACCGCACGCCGGCCGAGACCGTGCCGGGCAGCCGTTCGGCGGCCGATGACACCGGACCGGTCGACGAGGTCGCGGCTCACGAAGACGACTGAGGCCGCGGGCACAGGCAGAACGGATGCCCCGCCGGATCCGCGAACACCCGGTGACCCGGCTGGTGGTCGAGCTTGCGGGCACCCAGTTCGACAACGGCGGCCTCGCCGGCGTCCAGATCGTCGACGCGGAAGTGCAGGTGAAACTGCATCGACGAGGCCGGATCGGGCCAGATCGGGGGCTGATACCCGGGCGCCCGCTGAAACGACAGGTGCCACTCGGCATCCCGGCTCGCCCCGATCGAGCACCAGTCCGGGCTGGTGTAGACGATCGGCCAGCCGCTCAGTCGGCTGTAGAACTCGGCGAGGACAGCCGGATCCGCACACTCGAGCGCGATGCCGCTCAGGCTCCCGATACCAGTCATGCCCAGCCACACTAGTCGGCGGGACCCATCGCCATACCAGGCCCGGACGCCACAACTTCGGGGAACGAGTGCCCTCCCCGGTCCCGGGTGGCCACTACTTCGGGGGAGTTGTGCCGGCTGGTGGCTGATTCGCGGCGAGCAAACCGCACGCCCCGGACCACGATCGGTCCGGGGCGTGCGGCGTGGTGTTATTCGCCGATCGATCGTCGGCGTGGCCGCCGGACCAGACGGCGGTTGGTGAGCACCAGCAGGACGAGCCCGGCCGTCAGCATCAAGAGACCCGAGACGATCACCGGCGCCAGATTCGTTCCGGTCACGGCCAGCCCGGCGGCGTTGCTCGCGTCGCTGTCAGACGCCGACTGCACTGTCGGGAGTCCACCGGTTCCGCCGGCCGACGATGCGCCCGGCGCCGAGCCGGATCCGGGTTGGGCGCCCGCCCCGCCCGCCACGTCCACGGCGACCGCCTTCGCGAGGTACCGGACAGCGCCGGTCGGGCTCAGGCCGATGGCCAACAGGGTGTGCACACCGGCCGGGGTGTCGGCCGGCACGGTCACCGTCGCCGAGATCGCACCCGCCGTGTTCGCCGTCGTCGTCGCCAACACCACCGGGCTCGTGTACCACGCCAGCACCACCGGACTACTCGGCTTGAACCCGGTACCGGTGATCGCTACCGAACCACCCCGCGCCGCCGAGGCACTGCCGGCCGACACCGTCCCGCTGGGCACCGCATCCGGAGCCACCGGCGTACCGGTCGGCGGCGCCGTCGGCGTACCGAGGGCCTCGGCCGAACTGCCACCCGGACCGTTCGAGATCACCCGCAACGTGTACGCCACACCCGCGGCCAACCCGCTGACCGTGCACGGGCTACGCGTCACCACCCCGGTACAACTGCGGGTCGGGTAGTTCAGCGCCGTCGCCGACACCGTGTACCCCGTCACTCCCGCACCGAGATGACTCGCATCCGGCGCCGTCCACGACACCGCGATCGCATTCGCCGCCGGGGTGCCCTTGACGGCGGTCGCGCTTCCCGCCGCGATCGACACGTTGACCGTTACGGCCGCCGGGGTCGTGGCACTGGCACCCACCTCCGTCCGCGGTGTCACGGTGACCCGGTACGAGCCGTTGACATCGCCGGTGAAGGCACACGATGGACTGGTCGCATTGACCACCGTCGTCGTGCAGGTGCCCGTCACGTGGGAGTCGGTCGGCCCGACGATCGAGACCGTGTAGCTGCGGGTTACCCCGTTGCCCCAGTTGACGAGGGTCGAGACCCACGTCACGGTCGCGGCGCGGCTGTTCTGCGCCGTCTGCTTCCCGGCAAGGCTCGACACCGCGCCGGATGGTGCGACGGGCGTTGCGACGGTCACCGCCTTCGCGAGGTACCGGACGGTGCCGGTCGGGCTCAGGCCGGTGGCCAACAGGGTGTGCATACCGGCCGGGGTGTCGGCCGGCACGGTCACCGTCGCCGAGATCGCACCCGCCGCGTTCGCCGTCGTCGTCGCCAACACCACCGGGCTCGTGTACCAGGCCAACACCACCGGACTACTCGGCTTGAACCCGGTACCGGTGATCGCCACCGGACCACCCCGCACCGCCGGGCCACTACCCGCCGACACCGCCCCGCTGGGCACCGCATCCGGAGCTACCGGCGTACCGGTCGGCGGCGCCGTCGGCGTACCCGTAGCCTCGGCCGAACTGCCACCCGGGCCATTCGCGACCACCCGCAACGTGTACGCCACACCGGCGGCCAACCCGCTGACCGTGCACGGACTGCTTGTCACCGCTCCGGTACAACTGCGGGTCGGGTAGTTCGGCGCCGTCGCCGACACCGTGTACCCAGTCACCCCCGCACCGACATGGTTCGCATCCGGCGCCGTCCACGACACCGCGATCGAATTCGCCACCGGCGTGCCCTTGACCAACGTCGGGCTACCCGGCGCCATGAGCGCGACCGTGACCTGTCCATCGGTGGAGGTTTCGCTCGGGCCCACCGACGTCGTCGCCCGGACGGTGACGGTGTAGTTGCCGTTGGCGCTCGCCTTGAACGTGCACGACACGTTGCGGTTGGCGTCGGGACTGTCCGCGACGGGATTCGCGCACAGGTTGTTGGTCACCGTGCTCGGCTCCACCGAAACCAACCATTGATGCTGGCCACCGGTGCCCCAGTCGAAGGTGGTGGACGACGGCCAGGTGACCGTGACGAGGCCGGCGCCATTGTTCTGGGTTACGGTCACGCTGCTCGGAGCGCCCGATGGCGCAGCGATGAGGGTCACCGTTGCGGACGCGTCGGCGACGTCGGCGCTCAGACCAACCTCATTGCCGGGCGTGACGTGAACCGTGTACTCACCGGCGGTGTCGGTGGTGAACGAACACGACGGATGGATCGAGTCCGGCATCTTGGTGCAGGTGTTCGGGTCCAGTACCGCCCCATCCGGTGCATCAACGGTCACGTCATAGCCGAAGTGGACACCCGCGTTCCAACCGGCGGCCGGCAACTGATCCCAGGTCACATTGACCACCCCGGAACCGATCGTGGTAGCCGTCGCCAGATGCGTCACCGACCCGCTCGGCGCCACCAGGGTCACGTGTCCCGGCTGGTCGGCGACGTCGCTGCTGGCCCCGGCGTCGTTGGCCGCCGCGACGTGCACCGTGTAGTCGCCGGCCGTGTCCGTGGTGAAGGAGCACGACGGTTGTGTCGAGTCGGCCACGGTGGTGCAGGTGTTCGGGTTCAACACCGCCCCGGTCGGCTTGTCGATCGTCACCACGTAGTTGTGGGTCGTACCGGTGTTCCAACCGGTGGCCGGCAGCTGATCCCAGCTGACGTCGACCACATCCGAGCCCGGCGTGGTGTCCACCGTCAGGTGCGTCACCGGCCCGCTCGGCGCCACCAGGGTCACGTGCCCCGGCTGGTCGGCGACGTCGGTACTGGCGCCGACCTCGTTGCTGGCCGTGACGTGCACGGTGTAGTCGCCGGCCGTGTCCGTGGTGAACGAACACGACGGGTGGTCCGAGTCCGCCACCGTGGTGCAGGTGTTCGGGTTCAACACCGCCCCGGTCGGCTTGTCGATCGTCACCGCATAGTTGTGGGTCGTACCGGCGTTCCAACCGGCCGTCGGCAACTGATCCCAGGTCACGTCGACCACAGCCGAGCCCGGCGTCGTGGTCACGACCAGGTCCGTCACCGACCCGCTCGGCGCCACCAGGGTCACGTGCCCCGGCTGATCGGCGACATCGCTGCTGGCCCCGGTCTCGTTGCCGGCCACGACATGCACGGTGTAGTCGCCGGCCGTGTCCGTGGTGAACGAACACGACGGGTGGTCCGAGTCCGCCACCGTGGTGCAGGTGTTCGGGTTCAACACCGCCCCGGTCGGCTTGTCGATCGTCACCGCATAATTCTTGGTCGTACCGGCGTTCCAACCGGTGGCCGGCAACTGATCCCAGTTGACGTCGACCACACCCGAACCCGGCGTGGTGTCCACCGTCAGGTGCGTCACCGACCCGCTCGGCGCCACCAGCGTCACGTGCCCCGGCTGGTCGGCGACATCGGTACTGGCCCCGACCTCGTTGTTGGCCCTGACGTGCACGGTGTAGTCACCGGCGGTACCGGTCGTGAAGAAGCACGACGGATGCGCCGAATCCGGCACCGTAGTACAGCTGCTCGAGGTCAATACCGCACCGGTCGGCTTGTCGATCGTCACCACGTAGTTGTGGGTCGTACCGGCGTTCCAGCCCGCCGTCGGCAGCTGGTCCCAGCTCACGTTCACCAGACCCGAGCCCGGCGTCGTCATGACCGCCAGCTGCGTCACCTGGCCGCTCGGCGCGACCAGCGTCACGTGACCCAACTGGTCGGCTACGTCGGCGCTCGACCCGATCTCGTTGCCGGCCGCGACGTGCACCGTGTAGTCACCGGCCATGTTCGTGGTGAACGAACATGACGGGAGCGCCGTATCCGGGACCGTCGTGCAGCTGTTCGCGCTCAACGCCGCTCCGGTCGGCTTGTCGATCGTGACCACGTAGTTCTTGGTCTGACCGGCGTTCCAGCCGGCCGCCGGGAGCTGGTCCCACTTCACGTCGACCAGACCCGAGCCCGCCGTCGTGTGCACGACCAGTTGCGTCACCTGTCCGCTCGGCGCCACCAGGGTCACATGCCCTCGCTGGTCGGCGACGTCGGCACTCGGCCCGAATTCGTTGCTGGCCTTGACATGCACGGTGTAGTCACCGGCCGTACCAGTGGTGAAGGAACACGACGGGTGCGCCGAGTCCGCCACCGTGGTGCAGGTGTTCGGGTTCAACACCGCGCCGGTCGGCTTGTCGACCGTGACCACGTAGTTCTTGGTCTGACCGGCGTTCCAGCCGGCGGCCGATAGCTGATCCCACGTCACATTGACCACACCGGAGCCGACCGTGGTCGCCACGTCCAGGTGCGCCACCTGTCCGCTCGGCGCCACCAGCGTCACGTGACCGGGCTGGTCCGCGATATCGGTGCTGGCGCCGACCTCGTTGGCCGCCTTGACGTGCACCGTGTAGTCGCCACCCATGGTGGTCGTGAACGAACACGACGGGTGGGCCGAGTCCGCCACCGTGGCGCAGGTGTTCGGGTTCAACACCGCCCCGGTCGGCTTGTCGACCGTCACCACGTAGTTCTTGGTCGTACCGGCGTTCCAGCCGGCGGCCGATAGCTGATCCCACGTCACATTGACCACACCGGAGCCGACCGTGGTCGCCACGTCCAGGTGCGCCACCTGTCCACTCGGCGCCACCAGCGTCACGTGACCCGGCTGATCCGCGACATCCGTGCTCGCCGCGACCTCGTTGGCCGCCGCGACGTGTACCAGGTAGTCACCGGCCGTGTTCGTGGTGAAGGAACACGACGGGTGCGCCGCGTCCGGCACCGTGGTGCAGGTGTTCGGGTTCAACACCGCCCCGGCCGGCTTGTCGACCGTCACCACGTAGTTCTTGGTCTGACCGGCGTTCCAGCCGGCGGTCGGCAGCGGATCCCAGCTCACGCTGACCAGACCCGAGCCCGGCGTCGTATTCACGGCCAGGTGCGCGACCGGCCCGCTCGGCGCCAAGATGCTCACGTGACCCGGTTGGTCCGCGACGGCGGCACTGGCGCCGACCTCGTTGTTGGCCTTGACGTGCACGGTGTAGTCGCCGCCCGTACCCGTGGTGAAGGAACACGACGGATGGGCCGAGTCCGCCACCGTGGTGCAGGTGGTCGGGTTCAACACCGCCCCGGTCGGCTTGTCGATCGTCACCACATAGTTCTTGGTCGTACCGGCGTTCCAGCCGGCGGTCGGCAGCTGATCCCAGCTGACGTTGACCACGCCCGAACCGATCGTGGTGTCCACGGCCAGGTGCGTCACCGGCCCGCCCGGCGCTACCAGCGTCACATGACCCGGCTGGTCGGCGACGTCGGCGCTCGCCCCGATCTCGTTGCCGGCCGCGACATGCACCGTGTAGTCACCGGCCGTGTTCGTGGTGAACGAACACGACGGATGCGCCGAATCCGCGACCGTGGCGCAGCTGTTCGAGCTCAACACCGCGCCAGCCGGCGAATCAACCGTCACGTCATACGTGTGCGTGACACCGGCGTTCCAGCCGGCGGTCGGCAACTGATCCCAAGTGACGTTGACCAGACCCGAGCCCGGCGTGGTCGCCACCGCCAGGTGCGCCACCTGACCGCTCGGCGCCACCAGCGTCAGGTGGGCCCGGCGGTTGGCGTCGGCCGTGCTCGTCCCGGCCTCGTTCTTCGGCTTGACGTGCACCGTGTAGTCGCCGCCGATGTCGGTGGTGAAGGAGCACGTCGGGTGCGCCGAGTCGGTCACGGTGACGCAGTCGTTCGCGTCGACCGTTGCGCCGGCCGGGCTGTCGATTGTGACCGCGTACTCGTGGGTCACGCCGCCGTTCCATGCCGCTGTCGACAGGCGGGACCAGACGACCGTGACCTCAGCCGAGCCCGGCAGTGCGACGACGGCGAGCCCGGTGACCGGCCCGACCGGTACGGCCACGACCACGTGGCCGAGCAGGTCGGCGATATCGGTGCTCGGCCCGACCTCGTTGCTGGCCTTGACGTGCACCGTGTAGTCGCCACCCATGGTGGTGGTGAACGAACACGACGGGTGGGCCGCGTCCGCCACCGTGGTGCAGGTGTTCGGGTTCAACACCGCCCCGGTCGGCTTATCGACCGTCACCACATAGTTCTTGGTCGTACCGGCGTTCCAACCGCCGGTCGGCAGCTGATCCCAGCTGACGTTCACGACACCCGAGCCGAGCGTGGTGCCGACCGCCAGGTGCGTCACCTGCCCGCTCGGCGCGACCAGCGTCACGTGCCCCGGCTCGTCGGCGACATCGGTGCTGTCACCGATCTCGTTGCTGGCCGCGACGTGCACGGTGTAGTCGCCGGCCGTGTTCGTCGTGAACGAGCACGACGGGTGGGCCGAATCGGGCACCGTGGTGCAGGTGTTGGGGTTCAACCCGGCCCCGGTCGGCTTGTCGACCGTCACCACGTAGTTCTTGGTCGTACCGGCATTCCAGCCGGCGGCCGGCAACTGATCCCAGCTGACGTTGACCACGCCCGAACCCGGCGTGGTCGCCACGGCCAGGTGCGTCACCTGCCCGCTCGGCTCGACCACCACTGTTCCGGTCGCGGTCAACTCGCTGGCGCTCGACCCGACCTCGTTGCTGGCCGTGACGTGCACGGTGTAGTCGCCGCCCACGGTTGTGGTGAATCCGCACCCGGGGCTGACCGAGTCGTGCACCGGCGTAGCGCAGGTGTTGCTACTCAGCACGGCGCCGCTGGGCTTCACTATCGTGACGAGGTAGTCACGGGTCACGCTGTTGTTCCACCCGGCGGTGGCCAGTCGCGTCCAGTCGACGGTGACTACCCCCGAACCCGCGGTGGTGTGCACGACCAGATTCGTGACCGCACCCGTCGGCCCCAGGATGACGTCCCCGGTCTGGTCCGTCACAGTGAGGTCGGGCCCGACCTCGTTGCGCGGAGTGACGTGCACGGTGTACGTCCCGGCCCGGTCCGTGGTGAACGTGCAACTGGGATGCGCCGAATCCGGGACGACCGCCGCGCAGGTGTTGGGGTTCAACACGGCACCGGCGGGCGGATCGATGGCAACGTCGTATTCGTGGGTCGCAGCGGCGTTCCAGCCGGCGGCCGGCAACGGCGACCACGTCACCGTCACCACCTTCGAGCCCAACGGCGCCTGCACCAGGAGGTCGGCGACCTGCCCGGATGGCTCCACCAGGGCCACCGTCCCGGACTCGGTCGACTCCTCGGCACCGAGCCCCGCTTCGCTCTTGGCCCGGACATGGACGGTATACAGCCCGGAGGTTTGCGTGGTGAACGAACAACCCGGCGTCGGGTCGTCGGCCACGTCGTCACAATCGCTTGGGCTCAACACAGCACCGGCTGGGCCGTCCACCGTGACGTGGTACTCGCGGGTGATGGCGTCATTCCAGCCGGCGTCCGGCAACTGAGTCCAGCTCACGGTCACCTGACCATCGCCCGGGTCCGTGTCCACCTGGAGGCCGGCCACGTGTCCGGACGGAGCGCCGATCGTGACGTGCCGCAGCAGCTCGCTGTAGCTCGTGCTCGAGCCGGCCTCGTTGGCCGCGGTGACCCGGACGGTGTAGTTGCCCGGCGTGTCGGTGGTGAACGAGCACGACGGGCTCACGGTGTCGGTCACCGTGGTGCAGGTATTGGGGCTCAGCACCGCGCCGGTGGGCTTGACGATCGTCACCGCGTACTCCTTGGTGACACCGCTGTTCCAACCAGGCGCGCCCAACCGATTCCAGCTCACGTTCACCACCCCGGACCCGGGTGTGGTGGTCACCACCAGGTTGGCCACCTGCCCGGTCGGTACGTCGAGCGTCACATGCCCCGGTGCATCGGCGATGTCCGTGCTCGGGCCTGCCTCGTTAACGGCCTTCACGTGGGCGGTGAAGTCGCCGGCCAAGTCGGTGGTGAACGCGCATGACGGGTTCGCCGAGTCCGTCACCGTCGTGCACGTGTTCGGGTTCAGCACCGCCCCGGTCGGCTTGTCGATCGTCACCACGTAGGTGTGCGTCGTACCGCCGTTCCACCGCGCGGACGGCAACTGGTTCCAAGTGACGTTCACCCAGCCCGTACCCGGCGTCGTGTGGACGGTCAGACCTGCCACCGCGCCACCCGACGGCACCGGTAGCAGCGCGATCGGGGTCGGGCCCGACGCCGCGGAGAGGGTGGCGAGATCGTCACCGACGGCCTTCACGATGACCGTTGCGGTGCCGGGTTCGGTGGTGATATGGCACGCCGGCAACGTGTTGTCCGCACACGTGACGGGGTCGCCGTTGACCGTGACGACGTAGGTCTGGTTGACGTTGTCGTGCCAGTTCGGTGCGGTCCAGATGATGTCCGCCGCACCGCTGGAGCTGGCGGTGGCGTGAACATTCGTGGGCGCACCCGGTACATCGGGGATATTCACGGTCAGCGGGCCGGCGTCGGCGTGCAGAGCCGCTGCGTCGCCGACCGCCCGGACCGTCACGTCGGTGGAGGTGCCCGCACCACCGGTGACGTCGCACCAGGTCGTGGAGATGGCTGTCGTGCATCCGGTGGCCGTGCCGGTGACGCTGACGGTGTACTTGTTGTTGATGTTGTGATGCCAGCTCGCCGGGGCCGTCCACTCGATTCGTGTGTGGCCGAGGGTCTTGGTGGTCAGATGCACGTTCGTCGGGCTGTCCGGAACTGCTGGAAGCGCCACGGTGCTCGGCTCGGAGTTGGTGGAGAGCCCGGGATCGCCGATCGCGCGTACGACGACGGATACCGTGCTGTCGGGCGCTCCGGTGATCGTGCAGGTGGCGGCCGAGATGTTCGTGCAGGCGCCCACCGGCGCGTCGGCGACGAGCACGGTGTACGTGTTGTTGTCGCTGCCGTTCCAGTCGGGTGCGTCCCACTCGATCGTGGCCGACCCGCTCGCCCATGCGGTGGCGTGAATGTTGGTCGGCGGCCCGGGCGCCGGCAGCAGCGTGAGCGTGGTCGGTGCCGACGGTGTCGACTCGGTGCCCGAGTCATCGCCGATGGCGGTGACGACGACAACAGTGGAGAGGTTGTCGGCCGTGATGTCGCATTGGGTCGCGGTGATGTTGGCGCAGCCGCTGGCCACGCTGCCGTCGACCCTGACGGTGTACGTCCTGCTCTGGTTGCCGTTCCAGCTCGGCGCATCCCAGGCGATGGTGGCCGTACCCGCGTCGCTGGCCGTGACATGAATGTTCGTAGGCGCCCCCGGGGGCGCCGAGATGTTGGCAGTGATCGGGTTGGAGTCCCGGGTGAGCCCGGGGTCGCCGACGGCCCTTACCACCACCTGCTTGGCACCAACCGAGCCGGTGATCGTGCAGGTCGTTCCGGTGATGTCGTCGCAGTCGGTGAACACGGCGCCATCCACGATGACGTCGTACTTCTTGTTGGTGCTGAGGCGCCAACTCGCTGGCGCGTTCCACGCGAGGGCGGCGTGGCCACTGGTCACGCCAGTGACGCGCACGTTCGTCGGCGGATCCGGTGGCGGTTTCAAGGTGACGTCGACCGGGCTCGAATCGGTGGACAAGCCCGGATCGCCGAGCGCCCGCACGATGACGGACTTGATGCTCGCGGCGCCGGTGATCGTACAGGTCGTCCCCGAGATGTTGTGGCAAGCGCCGAACACCGTGCCGGCGACCACCACGTCGTACTTCCGGTTGACGCTGCCGTTGAAGTTGGACGCGGTCCAGGTAATCGTCGCCGAGCCGCTCGCGCTGGCCGTCTCCCGGATGTTCGTCGGCTGGCTGGGCGGCGCCAGCAGCGTGGTGGCGACCGCCGGACTGGAGTCGCGGTACTCGGTTTCCGGGTCGTCGCCGAGTGCGCGCACCACGATCGACACAGTGCTGCCCGCGACCCCGGTGACGTGGCAGGTGGTTAACGTGATGTTGTCGCAACCCGCGAAGACGTCACCACCCACGAGTACGTCGTACTTCTGGTTGTCGGGGTCGACGCTGCCCCAGTTAGGCGCGTTCCAGGCGATGTCGGCCGAGCCGCTCGCCGTGCCCGTAACTCGCACGTTGGTCGGGCCGGTCGTCGGAACCGCCTCGATCCGGGCGGCATGACCCGCACGGGCCGCCTTTTGCTTCGTGGTGGCGGGTTTCGCCGGCCGGCTGGCGCTGGTGGTTGCGGCCGGGCTTGGCGTGGTCGTCTTCGCCGGGGAAGGCGCCGTACGCACGTTGGGCAGCACGCGCGCGGGAGTCGCACCCGGGCTGGGGCTGGAGCTCACTCGGGCGGGCTTCCCGCTGGACGTCGCCGCCGAGGCGCTCGGTTGCCCATGCGGGCTGGCATCCGCGAACGCCGCCGTGGCCGGCACGCCGACCGCGACTACCGTGATCGCCGCCGTAGCGCCTCTGGCGAACAGCATCAAGCCGGACCTGACTGTCCAGCCGAGCCGACCAACCACTCGGTACATGCCAATCCCCCCGATTGCCACGACGACTCACTCGTCGCACAACCGCAATGTATGGCGAGCGAGCCTCATATCGGCGCAAAATCGACAATCTGGGTCACCCGGGGCCACGGCCGTACGAGCACGTCGGGCGGGCAACAGGTGTGTCGGGAGGCCACAACTTCGGGGAAGTAGTGGCCTCCGCGGGCTCGGTTGGCCACAACTTCTCGGATGTAGTGGCCTAAGGTGGCGGACCTTTCGGCCTGGGACGGGCGCTCGACGGGTCTCTTCAGTGATCGGCGCCACCGTGGGGGGCCGGGCTGTGAACCTTGGACACGAACGGTCGCTGGGGCAGCCGTTGTTGTCCAAGATCGGCGATGAGCTGCCGGCACCCCGGACCACTCATTGAGCACCGAGGACTGGACCGGGCCAAGGCGAAGCTCGAAGCCACCACCGCACGCCACACCCCGGAAAACCGCGCCGAGTGGCTGCGCCGGCTCGGCATCACCGACGACGCGGCGTGATCATCGAGATCTAGCACCATCGCATCCGCGACATACGGCCGACTGTACGGACGAAAAACGGGCCACTTCCCGCACCGGGAGTGGCCCTCTGACCTGGTGTGGAGCTGAGGGGACTCGAACCCCTGACCCCCTCGATGCGAACGAGGTGCGCTACCAGCTGCGCTACAGCCCCTTACCGCCCGTGTCCAAACTCGAACCGGACCGGCAGCAAATGTAACAGGTGCCCACCGATCCCGGCGAACCAGCCCCAACGCCGGCCCAGGCGCAAGATCTCTACTGGCCGACCGCTCGCGACTCGTACGAGCGGCCCCGCAGCGCCCCCAGCCGCGCCGCGTCCCGCCGAGCCCGGTCCCGTTCGGCGAGCTGCTGGGCGAGGGCTTCCCGGCGCATCGCCGCCCGGCGGTTCTGCTCGCGCCGTACGGCGGCCTGCCGCGCGGCGATCCACGCCGCGTACCGGGCCTCGGCCCGACGGCGGCGGCGGTCCAGCAACGCCCGGTTGCGCAGGTGCACCAGGTACGCGACGAGCAGGGTGCCGCTCACCGCGAAGCCGATCCAGAAGCCGGGGCTGACGAGGGCGACGCCGCATCCTTCCGCGACGTTGAACAGTACGAGTGCGAGCAGCACGCGACGGCGGCGGTACACGGCTCGCGACGCACGATGGCGGCGGCGCCGGGCCGACGCGCGCCGGGCCTCAGCCGCGACCGCCGGCGAGGGCGGCGCGGAGACCGGGCGCAGCACGGGTACGGAGGGAGCCGACGACACCCGCGCCACCAGGAGCCGGGGCGGGTTGATCGGTCGCCGGCCGGGCACGGTACGACGGCGACGATGGCGCTGTGAACCGGCGCGGGCCAGTACCCGCGCCGTCGACAGCGCCCGCTCCGCCACCAGCCGCTCGGTGGCGTCGTACCGGCGCACCAACGCCGGCGCAAGCGCGAGCAGCCCAGCAGCGGCGAGGACGGCGAGGAGCACCGAGGTCGGCACCCTCACCCCTCCTCGTAGTTTTCGGTTCGGGACGCGCGGACCGTCCGCCGGATCCCGCGCGAGTCATCCAAGACTGTGGAAGTTACACCGTGGTAACTCCCCTCAGACAGTACGTGCCTGGTGGTCACGAGCAACTGCGCCACGCGCGAGCGCCCTCGAAAGGAACTCCACAAGACGGACTAACTACACGCGCAGCCGTACGCAGCCGATGCCAGCGGGCCAGCAGGCCGCCCTCGCCGGCGACGTCCTCGATCGTCATCGCGTAGCCGAGGTGGTCGCGCCAGTCGCCGTCGATGTGCAGGTACCGGTGGTGGTACGCCTCCTCGCGGAAGCCGAGCTTCTCCACGACCCGCCGGCTCGGCATGTTCTCCGGCCGGATGTTGACCTCGATGCGGTGCAGGCCACCCTCGGCGAAGGCGTGGTCGACGACCAGCGCCAGCGCGGTCGGGATGATGCCGCGCCCGGCGACGCGCGAGTCGACCCAGTATCCGGCGTACGCCGGAGCAGAACGCCCGCCGGACGATGTTGCCGAGGGTGAGCTGGCCGACCAGTTGCTCCTCGCCGCCGTCTTCGTGGCAGCAGACGGCGAACGGCATCGCCGTCGCCGTGCCGGGCCGCCCGGCGCAGGTCGGCGTGCACGGCGCGGAAGGCGGCCGGGGAGTTGAGGTCGCGCCAGGAGCCGGACGGCGTCGGCTCCCACGGTGCCGAGCCAGCTCTCGTTGGCGCGCCGCACCTCCGACCACGCGCGCGCGTCGGCACGCCGGTACGGGCGCAGCACCACCGGCCCGTCGGTGAGGACGGCCGGCCAACCGGGTTGGGTCATGCCATCATCGCCGCCGGTCCAGCAGCAGGACGTCCACAGTGGACCCGGCCGCGGCGCTGGTCACCCGCTCGCCCAGCACCATCAGGCCGTTGGCCTCGGCCAGGCCGGACAGCGTGTACGGCCCACCGGCGAGCGGCTGCACGGTGTAGCCGCCGCCGCGCCGCTCGGCGACGTGGGCCGGCCGGAACTCACGCAGCCCGGACGGCGAGCTCACCGTCTCCAGCAGGTGCGCGCGCACGCTCGGCCGGAACACCGGCTCGGCCCCGGCCAGCAGCTGGATCACCGGCCGGGCCAGCACCTCGAAGCCGATCAGGGCGGCGCCCGGGTCGCCGGGCAGGCAGACGATCGGCACCTCGCGCCGCTGGCCCCGAAGGTGCCGAAGCCCAGGGACGTGCACGGATAGACGCGACAGGTCGGTGAAGGTGACCGCGGCACGGTGGCCTTCTCGCCGGGACAGCACACGGCGGACCATGTCGCCGGGACCGGTGCCGGTGCCACCGGTGGTGATGATGAGGTCGGCCCGCAGCGTCTGGTCCTCGAGCAGCCCGCGCAGCCCCTCCGGGTCGTCGTCGCAGATGCCGACGCGGTACGCGTGCGCGCCGGCCTCGGCCGCGGCCGCGGTCAGCGCGTGCGAGTTGGCGTCGACGACCTGGCCGGGCTGGCTGGCCCGGCCGACGTCGACGAGTTCGTCGCCGGTCGCGATCACCACGACGCGCGGGCTGGGCCGGACGACCACGTGGCCGATCCCGGTGGCGGCGAGCACCGCGACCAGCGGCCGGCGTGACGTACGTGCCCGCGCGGGCCAGCATCGCCCCGGCCGGCAGCTCGTCGCCGGCGCGGCGGACGCCGTGGCCGCGCTTGGGCGTGTGGTAGATCTCGACCGCCGCCATGCCCTGGTCGGTCATCGTGACCGGCACGATCACGTCGGCGCCGACCGGCAGCGGTGCGCCGGCCGCGACGGAGAAGCAGGTGCCGGGCGTCAGCCGGACCGGCCGCCAGCTCGAGGCGACCAGGTCGCCGACCACGTTCAGGCGCACCGGCCGGCCGGGCTGCGCGTCGGTGATGTCGTCGAAGCGGGCCGCGTAGCCGTCGATCGCGGCGTGGTCGAACGCCGGGATCGGGCCGGGCCCGGTGACGTCCTCGGCGAGCACGTTGCCGTGGGCCTGGGTGAGCTCGAGGTCGAGCGCGGGCAGGGCGCGCAGCCCGCGCAGCACGCCGCGCGAGGTAGTCGGCGAGCGGCACCCGGCTCGGCCGCACCGCCGCCGTGCTCGGCGCCGGTGTCGTGGTGGGAGCCGGTCGTCGGCGCGGCCGTCACCCGCGCAGGTCCTTGTTGACGAAGTCGACGAGCCATTCGCGGAACGCCGGGCCGAGGTCGTCGCGCTTGCAGGCGATCTGGACGACCGCCTGCAGGTAGCCCAGCGGCATGCCGGTGTCGTAGCGCGTGCCGCGGTAGACGATGCCGTGCACCGGCGTGCCCTCCTCGAGCAGCAGGGCCATCGCGTCGGTCAGCTGGATCTCGCCGCCGCTGCCCGGCTCGGTCCGCCGGATCGCGTCGAAGATGGTGAACGGCAGCACGTAGCGGCCGACGACGGCGAGGTTGCTCGGCGCGTCCGCCGGCTCGGGCTTCTCGACCAGCCCGGTCACCTTGACCACGTCGCCGGCCGCGGCCTTGAGGTCCGACGGCTCGACGGAGGCGATGCCGTAGCGGTTGGTCTCGTCCGACGGGACCTCGATGAAGGCGAGCACGATGCCGCCGGTCTCGCGCCTGCAGGTCGAGCATCGACGGGCAGCAGCGGCTCGGCCTCGTCGACGAACTCGTCACCGAGCAGCACCGCGAACGGCTCCGTCGCCGACGTGCGACTCGGCGTAGGACGACGGCGTGGCCGAGGCCGAGCGGCTCGCCCTGGCGGCAGGTGTAGATCTCGGCGAGCTCGCTGGGGCGGACGCACGGCGGCGAGCCGCTCGGTGTCGCCCTTCTCCTCGCAGGCGCCGCTCCAGGTCCGGCCGCCGGTCGAAGTGGTCGACCATGGAGGTCTTGCCCCGACCGGTGATCAGCAGGACGTCGCTGATCCCGGCCGCGGCGGCCTCCTCGACGATGTACTGCAGGACCGGGCGGTCCACGACCGGCAGCAGTTCCTTGGGGACCGCCTTGGTCGCTGGCAGGAATCGCGTGGCCAGGCCGGCCGCCGGGATCACGGCCTTGACGGCGCGTTGGCGAACAGTCGTGTCAGGCATGACGGCAAGGCTAGCTTCCGCGGCTCTGTCGCGGCGGCTGCGGACCGCGGGACGCGCCGGAGGAAGCGTCGCCGAGCGCCGACGGCGGCTTCCGGCGCGGCGCCGTCGAAGGCCACGCAGTAGGTGTCCCGGCCACTGGCCTTGGCCGCGTACAGGGCGTCGTCGGCGGCTTCGAGCACCATGGCGCCCGTCGCCCCGTGCAGCGGATACACGGCGACCCCGATCGACACGGTCACCGGTACCCGCTTCGGCGGCTCGTCCCCGCTGGCGGAGACCACGATGACCGGCGTACGCCGTACCGCCGCTCCGAGCCGCTCGGCCACGACGGCGCCGCCGGCGGCGTCGGTCTCCGGCAGCAGCACGACGAACTCCTCGCCGCCCTGCCGGAAGGCGAAGTCGACCTCGCGGATCTCCGCCCGCAGCCGCCGCGCGAACTCGGCGAGGACCGCGTCGCCGGCGGCGTGCCCGTTGGTGTCGTTGATCTCCTTGAAGCGGTCGAGATCCAGGGCGAGCAGCGCGATCGTCCGGCCGAACCGGCTGGCCCGCTCGACCTCCCGGCGCAGCGACTCGCGCAGGTAGCGGTAGTTGGACAGGCCGGTGAGCGGGTCGGTCAGCGAGAGCCGCTGCGCCTCCTCGTGCACCCGGACGTTGTCGACGGCCACGGCGGCCTGGCCGGCGAAGGTCCGCAGCGTGACCAGGTCGGCGTCGTCGAACTCGTCGAACCCGTGCCGGTCGTACAGCGCGAGCACGCCCCGCGCCGACGGCGGCCCCTCGGACGGCGGCTCCAGGCCGGTGGTCGGCCCGGCCCCGGGCGCCGCGAACGGCACCGCGACGTACGTGAGGCAGTGCGGCTCGATCGCCGCCAGCGGCGGACCGTCGCGGTCGACCCGGCCCCGCAGCGGCTCCCCGCTGGCCGCGACCGTGCCGAGCAGCCCGATACCCAGGCCGATCCGCAGCTCCGGTACGTCGACCTCGGTGAGGCCCTCGCCGATCTGGCCGACCAGTTCGCCGCTGACCGGGTCGACCAGCAGCACCACGCCGGCCTGCGCGCCGGTGGCGGCCATCGCGGTCTGCAGGATCACCTGCAGGATCCGGTGCAGGTCGTGCGTCGACGAGAGCGTGTCGCCGAGGATGCCCAGCTGGCCGCGGAGTTGGTCGCGGGAGGCGGTCAGCGCCTGCACGTACCCCTGCATCTCGCGGGTCATCCGGTTGAACGTCGATCCGAGGAGACCGACCTCGTCCTGGCTGCGGACCGGGACCCGGGCGGAAAGATCGCCGTCGGCGACGCGCTCGACCGCGTGGGCCAGGTCGGTGAGCGGGTGCGTGGTCGATCGGGCCAGCCACCAGGCGGCGCCGACCGCGATCAGGCCGGCCCCGAGCACGATCGCCACCAAGATCGCGTACAGACCCTCCGGGTCCTCCACGGACGTGGACAGCACAAGGTCGAGCGGCTCGACGCGGCGCACGAGGCGGCCCTCACCCGTCTCCGCGGTCGCGCCATCGCGAAGGTTCCGCGCGGCGCGGGCGACCGGATCGGAGCCGTCGACCGAGCTCACCCGTACCCCGGAAATATCGGAAAGCCGCGCGAGGAAGGCGGCGTCGACGGGCACGACCGCGAACGCGCGGCCCATCGAACGGCCCTGTTGATCCCGCATGTCGCTGGCGGCGGCGAGTGCGGTGAAACTGGTGGTGTTCGGCCGGGCGCAGTCCGCCCACGGGCTCGGCGGCACGGAACCCGCGCTGATCAGCATGGTCCCGTCGGAGCGCCGCAGCTGGACCGCGGCGGCCAGGCCACCCCGGACGATCTGCTGGGCCGCGTCCGGCCGCGTGCCGTCGCTGCTGAGCAGCGCCGCCGTCTCCGCGGCCAGCCGAAGTCGCTGGCAGATCGCGTCGAGCTCGGTACGCACGCTGACGGCCGCGTTCTCGAGCCGGTCCTGCGCGCGATCGGTGCCGACCGCCGCGACGGTCACGCCGACGAAGATGGCCCCCAGCACGACCGGCCCGAGCACCACAGCGAGGAAGGCAGCGGTGAGCCGCGCACGCAGCGTCACGAAGCCTCCCGTCCGGGTCGTCTTGTGTTGATGCTGACACAATCGGGGACGTTTCGACTGGTTGTCGGCGAGGTGTGGCGTGCTGGAGTCCCCCGATCACCCGAAGGCCGAGGTCCGTGCGCACCTGCGGTCCGTCCGCCGCGCCCGGCCCGATGCCGACGCCGCCCTGTCAAAGGCACTTGCCGATCTCGTACTGGAGAGCAGCGCGCCCAAGATCGCGGCTTACGTACCGGTCGCCGCCGAGCCCGGTGGATCTTGGCTGCTGCCGGCTCTCCTCGGTACGGGCGTACCGGTGCTCCTGCCGATCCTCCTGGACGATCTCGACCTGGACTGGGCGGTGTACGACGGCACGCTGCAGCCCGCAGCGCGCTTCCGGCTGCGCGAGCCGACCGGTCCCCGGCTCGGCGTCGACGCGATCGCCGGCGTCGGCCTGGTCATCGCCCCGGGCCTCGCCGTCGACCGGGCGGGCGTGCGCCTCGGCCAGGGCGGCGGCTCGTACGACCGGGCGCTGGCGCGGACGACGGCACCGGTGATCGTGCCGCTGTACCCGGGTGAGCTGGTCGACGCCCTACCGGCCGAGCCCCACGACCGGCCCGTATCCGCGGCGCTCGTCGGATATGAATCGCCCCACCTGTACTGGACGAAAGCCGCCCCGATGACGCACCATTGGCACTCGAAGTATCAGAGTGCCAATGACGGAGGCTGACGTGCCGACCTACCAGTACGCGTGCACTGCGTGTGGTCACCAGCTCGAAGCGGTGCAGTCCTTCGCCGACGAGCCGCTCACCGTGTGCCCGACCTGCGAGGGCCGGCTACGCAAGCTGTTCTCCTCGGTCGGCGTGGTCTTCAAGGGCTCTGGCTTCTACCGCACCGACTCGCGCTCGGAAGCGACGGCCAAGATCGAAAGCGCGGCGAAGGCCGACAAGAAGACCGAGACCAAAACGGAGTCCTCGCCGTCCTCGCCGTCCTCGACGCCGTCCACCACGTCGAGCTCGAGCTCGACGCCCGCCAGCTCGACGGCGGCCTAGGCGCCTTCGGGGATCGCCACCCGCATCGACTGCTCGACCCAGGCGAGGGCCTTCAGGTAGGCCAGGGCCAGCGCGTCGCCCGGGATCGGCCCCTCGGCCAGCGCCTGGACGTCGGCCCGCTCATACTGCTTGACCAGCGACAACACCGCGCCCAGCGGGCCGGCGCCATCGGTCAGCGCCATGGCGACGTCATCGGTCAGCGGCAGCTTGTCGGCGATCTCGCCCGGCCCCTCGCCGATGATCTCCGCGACGCTCGACAGCAGCCCGACGGTGAAGGCCGCCTCGCCGGCCAGCGAGAGGTAGGCGGCGACGCTCCGGCACAGCCGCGCCCGCGTCAGCGTCGCGACCACCAGGTCCTCGCTCGCCTCGGCCAGGTCGCCCACCAGCATGAGCATCACCCACTGGCACACCCGCCGCAGGCCGAGCAGCACGATCGCGTCGTGCACCGACGACACCTTGCCGGTGAGGCCGGTCGCGGCGCTGTTGGTCGCGCGGAGTAGCCGGTACCCGAGAGCCGGGTCGGCGCTCACCATCGAGACCACCTTGTCGACGTCGACCACCGGATCGGCCAGGGCCGCGACGAGCTGCAAGCGCTGCAAACGGGCCGGCGACAGCCCGATCGTGGACGTGATCTGCGGCTTGGCCAGGGCGTACCCCTGGAAGAGGTCGAAGCCGAGCGCGCGGGCCTGTTCCAGGTCGCAATCGTCCTCGAGCCGCTCGGCGATCAGGGTGACGCCCGGATACTCACGAACGCGGGCCACGCTGTGCGCCAGTTCGGCCGGATCGATCCCGGCCACCTCGAACTTGACGTACTTGGCGAAGGGCAGTAGCCGCTCGTGCCCGGAATCCCAGACGAAGTCGTCCAGGGCGATCGAATACCCGCGAGCGACCAGGTTCTTCACGCCCGCGATGACGTCCTCGTCCACCCGGATCGACTCGAGGACCTCGAGCACGACCGAACGCGGCTCGAACGGCAGCTCCAGTTCGCCGACCACGAACTCGCGGGTGAGGTTGACGAAGCACAGCCGGTCGCCGACCAGGTCGGTCAGACCGACATCGGTGAACGCGCCGATGATGACGTTGCTGGTGGCGTACGCGTTGCGGCGGCTGGCCTGCTCCTCGGTCGAGTCGCCCCGGAAGAGCAGCTCGTATCCGCGGACGACGCCGGCCTGGTCGTACAACGGCTGGCGGGCCACATGGATCGATCGCGTCGCACCGGCTGATGCCGGACCGGAACTCACGATCCCCATGCGCGTATCTCCCACAGACGTTGGTGTGACGTCCGGAAGAGTCGGCAGGCACGCGGCCGGTCAGCAGAAGATTGCTCGAGGTGCTCCGAGTTGGCAACCGTCCGGAGGGCGGCTCAGTCCCAGTGCGGCGGGCGGTCGGCGAGCAGCCGGTCGTCATTGCCGGTGGGGCGCTCGCCCCAGCCTTCGTCGGTGTCGTCGGCCGTGCTGTCCGGCAGGATCACCAACTCTTCAGCGAGGTCGACCTCACGCTCGTCGTCCAGCGAGGGGCGTGCGTCGGTCCACCCGTTCGACGTCGTCACGCGCCCGAGATTACCCCGGCCAGGTAGCCGCAAACTTGCCAATCCGCGACGGGTAGGGTCGGAATGTGGCGACGAGCGACGACTACTGGCGGCGGCCTCCGGAGGGTTCGGAAGATCAGCCGGCCGTGCCGTCCACGCCGCCACCGCCGGCCCCCTATGCCGGGCCGCCGCGCTCTTCCCCGCCCCCGCACGGCTGGCGCCCGCCGATGGTGATCCGGCCGGCTCCGCCTCGAGCGATGCCCAGGCAGGACACGGAGCGCCTCGACCGCGAGGAGCAGGCCGCGACGATCCTCACCAAAGGCGTCGGGATCTTCGCCGGTGCGGTCATCGTGGTCCTGCTCCTGATCTTCTGCGGCCGCATCCTGTTTTAGTAGCCGGTTTAGTAGCCGGTCCAGACCATGTGCGCGCCGGTGTCGCCGGTGCGGAAGACGTAGTAGAGCGTCACGCCGGCCAGCCCGACCGTGATGACCCCGAGCACGACCTGCAGGGCCGTCGGCGCCGTCCGTGAAGGGGTCGGCAGCGTGTCGTCGTTGCCACGGTAGCTACGAGTCCGTCGCGCGGGCGCGATCAGGAACACCACCAGGAGCGTCACCACGGCCAGGCCGATGGTCAGCCACATCGTCGTCTTGCCGAAGTTGTGGTGGGTGCTGATCTGGGCTTGGATCGGGGCCGACTGCAGGTTCTTGTTCTTGCTGAAGATATTTCCGGAGAGCACCGCGGCGATCACGGCCGCCGGCGCCGCGAGCGCCAGCAAGCCGACCACGACCCGGAAATAGCGGCGCAGACCAGGCACCACGGCGTAAACGATCGCGCCGAGCGCGAGCAGTGGAATGAACACCACCGCTGCGTGCACGATCAGCGGATGCGCAGGTAGACCTGAAATCCGATCGAACACATGAGCCTCCTCGAGGGCGATTCACGACCCAGTCGGGCGGATCGTGGTCCTCACTTCGTTTACGATCAAGAGGGCCTTACGGTTCAACCGGCAAGATCCCTTCCTTCATGATCACCTCATTCTTGAATGCTTCCAGGTTGCGTGGTGTGATGGAGGTATGTCCAACGAGGATCTCCTGCGGTCGCGGGGGCTGCGGGTGACGCGCCCTCGGCTGGCCGTGCTCGAGATCCTCGCCACCAGCCGGGGACACTTCGACGTCGAGGAGATCGCCGAGAAGGTGCGCGGACGCCTGGACTCGGTCTCCACCCAGGCCGTCTACGACGTGCTGAGCGCGCTTTCCCGCGCCGGGCTGGCCCGGCGGATCGAGCCGGCCGGCAGCCCGGCCCGGTTCGAGGGCCGGGTCGGCGACAACCACCACCACGTGGTCTGCCGGGGCTGCGGCGAGATCGCCGACGTCGACTGCGCCGTCGGCGACGCACCGTGCCTCGACTCGGCGGACGGGCACGGCTTCCAGATCGACGAGGCGGAAGTGACCTTCTGGGGCCTGTGCCCCGACTGCCAGGCCCGCCGCCGCGAAGACCGGCTCTGACCGGTCCCGTCGCCGCGTGGCATGGTTGACAGCGTGAGCGACGACGAGGTGGACCTTGGGCTCTTCGGCCCGGACTCGGTCTCCTGGCGGGTGCATGCGGAGCCGCTCGTCGCCCTTGGCGGCCTGCGCTCGCTGTATCTGCAGGCGCTGCACCCGCGCGCCGTCGCCGGGGTTGTCCAGAACTCCCGCTACAAGGAAGACCCCTGGGGCCGGCTGGAGCGCACCGGCAAATACGTCGCGACCACGATCTACGGCACCACCGCCCAGGCCGAGCGGGCCGGCAACCGGGTCCGCGCCCTGCACGCCCGGCTCCGCGCCACCGATCCGGCGACCGGCGAGGTCTTCCGCGTCGACGAGGACGAACTGCTGCTCTGGGTGCACGTCACGGAGGTCGAGTCGTTCCTCGACGCCGCCCGCCGGTCCGGCCTGCACCTGACGCCGGAGGAGGCGGACACCTACCTCACCGAGCAGCGCCGCACCGCCGCGCTGATCGGCCTGGACCCGCAGAGCGTGCCCGGGACGGTCGCCGACGTCGAGGACTACTACGCCGAGATGCGCCCGAAGCTCGCGATGACGGTGGAGGCCGCCGACTCGGCGGTGTTCCTGACCGTGCCGCCGATGCCGTGGGGCCTCGGCTTCACGCCCGTGCGCGGCGTGTTTCTGAGCGTGGCCGCGCTCGCCGTAGCGATGCTGCCGCCCTGGGCCCGCAAGCTCTACGGCCTGCCGGGCTTCTCGGCGACCGGCCGGCTCGCCACGCTCAACGTCAGGGCGCTCGGCATCGTCCTCCGGGCGCTGCCGCACTCGATCGTCGAAGGTCCGATCTACCGCGCGGCGATGGAGCGGGTGTCGGCGGCCCGCTCCATCGCCGCCCACGGCTCCCGCGTCTGAGCCTCGGCCCCGGCCGGGCAGGACTTCTTGAAGTCGCACCAGGAGCACCAGGTGCCCGGCGTCGGCGCGAAGGCCTCGTCGGCCGAGGCCCCACCGGCCACGGCGGCCTCGGCCGCCACGATGTCGGCGGCGGTGTCCTCGGCCCGGCGCAGGTGCCGCCCCAGGGACTCCTCGGTGTGCTCGTGCGCGGCGACCGTGCCGGTCGGCAGATGGTGCAGCTCCACCCGCCGGCATCGGCGCCGGAACACCCGCTCGGCCGCGTAGGCGTAGAGCGCGAGCGCCCGTGACCCGCGCGCCTCGTCGCCGCCCGGCTCGAACCGTCCGGTCTTGTAGTCGACGATGACCAGCTCGTCGCCGCGCCGGTCGACCCGGTCCACCCGGCCGGACAGCGCGAGCGTCGGCGTGCGCGCCGCCACGACCCGCTCTACGCCGATCGGCTCGTCCGCCGGATCCAGCCCGCCGACGTAGGCTTCCAGCCAGCCCAGCGCCCGCCGGAACGCCTCGCGCTCCTGCCCGTCGTCGCGGTAGCCCTCGCCGACCCACGTCGACTTCAGCAGCACCGGCAGCACCGCCGGGTCACGCCGCTCGGGGTCCAACGCATACCAGCTGCGCAGCGCGGTGTGCACGCTCGCGCCCAGCGAGTTGTGCGCCCACGGCGGCCCCTTCGGCGGCACCGGACGGTCGACATAGGCATAGCGGTAGCGCCGCGGACAGTCCTCGAACGCGCCGAGCTTGCTCGGCGTGCACGTGAACAGCCGCGGCGGCGGCGCGAAGAGCCCGAGTTGCTGGTCTGCTGACACGCCCTGAATCCTGCCATCCGGGTACGACACATTTGCCGCCAGCCATTGATCGATGGCAGCAACCCCGATACCGTCCAAGAACAGAAAACTTTCCTAACAATGGGAGGGGTTCATGCGCAGACGATCCGTCGTCGCCGGCTTATCCGCGGCGGTCACCGTCGCGGCGTTGGCGATGGCGCCGGGCGCGGGGAGCGCCCATGTGCCCAGCGCGGCGAGCGCCCACGACAGCCACGACAACAACGACAACACAACGGCTACAACAAGGTCGGCTACTTCATCCAATGGGGGATCTACGACCGCCAGTACTACGTAAAGAACCTCGTCACCAGCGGTCAGGCCGCTCGCCTCACCCACATCAACTACGCGTTCGGCAACGTCGACGCCACCGGCCGGTGCGTCTCCGGTGACCCGTGGGCCGACTACCAGCGACCCGTCTCGGCCGAGGAGAGCGTCGACGGCGTGGCCGACGTCGACGGCCAGCCCCTCGCCGGCAACTTCAACCAGCTGCGCAAGCTCAAGCTCAAGTACCCGAAGCTCAAGGTCCTCATCTCGCTCGGCGGCTGGACCTGGTCGAAGTACTTCTCCGACGCCGCCGCCACCGACGCCGCCCGCAAGGCGTTCGTATCCTCGTGCATCGACACGTTCCTGTCGACCGGCGTCTTCGACGGCGTCGACCTCGACTGGGAGTGGCCCGGCTCGGAAGGCAACGCGGGCAACATCATCCGCCCCGAGGACAAGCAGAACTTCACCCTGCTGGCCAAGGAGTTCCGCCGCCAGCTGGGCAAGCACAAGGTACTGACCGCGTTCCTGCCGGCCGCACCGGCCAAGGTCGACGCCGGCTTCGAGGCCAACAAGATCTTCAAGTACCTGGACTTCGGCACGGTCCAGGGCTACGACATGCACGGCACCTGGGAGACGCTGACCAACCACCAGTCGGCGCTCTTCCAACCCGAGGGCCAGCCGGTACTGCCGGACTTCACGGTCGCCGGCGCGCTCGATGCGTGGACCTCACGGGGCGCGCCGAAGAGCCAGCTCGTCATGGGCGTCCCGTACTACAGCCAGGGCTGGACCGGCGTGACCGACGCCAACAACGGCCTGTTCCAGCCGTCGACCGGGCCGGCCGCGGGCACGTTCGGGCCGGGGAACGAGGACTACAAGAACGTCGCGAAGCTGACCTCGCAAGGGTTCACCGTGCATCGCGACCTCCGAGCCGGATTCGCGTGGGTCTTCGACGGGACCACCTTCTGGACGTACGACGACCCACTGGTCATCGCCCAGAAGATGTTCTACGTCCGGCTCCGCGGCTACGGCGGCGCCATGGTCTGGTCGCTGGACGGTGACGACGCCAATGGCACGCTCACCAAGACGATCGACCTGACGCTGCGCTGAACGGAAGGAGGGCCCTCTCCAGCGCGAGGGCCCTCCTTCCCTCTGCGGTTGAGGCCACTACTTCGGGGAAGTGGTGGCCTCAGCGGGGCCAGGAGGCCACTACTTCCCCGAAGTAGTGGCCTCAACCGCGTCACCCGGTCACCGGGACCGTTCCCGTCCCGGCGGCCACGATCTGCTCGTACACCGAAGGGTCCGTGGTGTTCGCGCCGAGCACCACGGTCTTGTTGGTGCCGTGGAAGTCGCTGGACCCGGTCACCACCAGGCCGAGCTCACCGGCCAGCGCGCGGACGTGCGCGCGCTGCTCGGGCGTGTGATCCTCGTGATCGGCCTCGAGGCCGAAGAGCCCGCGCCCGGCCATCTCGACGATCAGCGAGTCGGGGACGATCGGCCCGCGGCGGCTGGCCCGCGGGTGCGCGAACACCGGCACGCCGCCGGCCCCGACGATCAGCGCGAGCCCGGCGAACACGTCGATGTCCTGCTTGGGTATGCGGTAGCGCGCGCCCAGCCAGTCCGGCGCGAACGCCTCGGCGACGGTGCCGATCAGCCCGAGCCGGATCAGCGCCTGCGCGATGTGCGGACGGCCGACGGTGCCGCCGCCGGCCCGGCGCAGTACGTCGTCCCAGCGCACGTCGATGCCGTCGGCGTTGAGCAGTTCGACCATCCGTTCGGCCCGGGTTTCGCGCGCCAGCCGTACCCGGGCGAGCTCGGTGGCCAGTGGCGCGTTCGCCGGATCGACGAGGTAGGCGAGCAGGTGCAGCGCGATCGGCGGATCCGCGGCGAACCAGCGGCAGGACAGTTCCGCGCCCGGTAGCAGGGTCAGGCCGGACGGCCGTGCGGCGATCGCCGGCGCCCAGCCGGAGGTCGTGTCGTGGTCGGTCAGCGCGACCACGTCGAGCCCGGCGCGCGCGGCCGCGCCGACCAGTTCAGCCGGGGTCAGGGTGCCGTCGCTCGCGCTCGAATGGGTGTGAAGATCGATCCGCACCCGCTCAATTTATCGAGGCGCGCAGCGGCTCGATCGGGACCGTACCGTCGCTCTTGCCCTGTGCCGTCTCCTGATTGCCGGGCTGGCGCGGGTCGATCGCCGTAAACTGGCCGGCCGCGTCGACCACGAGCGAGCTGTCGCCGACCCAGAACACGCGGTCACACGACGCCTTGAGGTCGACCAGACGCGGCTTCGGGGTGCCGCTGAACCCGCTGAGGTCGAGGATGGCGACCTGCGCCGCGCCGGCGACCGGGTATGCGAGCCAGCGGCCGTCGGGCGAGATACCACCGGCGACGCTGGCCGGCTCGGGCAGCCCGCAGCGCTGGTTGGTCACGGTGAACGGCTGCGCCGGCAGCAGGAGCGCCAGGCAGACGGTCGTCGGCGTCGGTGCGGATCTGGGCGTACAGCGCCTTGCCGTCGCTGCGCGGGCCGAGGATGCGCAGCACCCGCGGGTCCCAACTCTCCACGTACGAGTCGTGGTCGGTGTACCAGAGGTCGAAGCCGTCGGAGCCGGTCCCGTCGGCCTTGGTGCGACCGAGCACGACGTTGGTGCCGATGAACGCGACCGGCGTGCTCTGCGCCGGCGCGGGGATCTTCCGCTGGTCGTCGAGCGCCGGGTGGTTGGCCCGGCGAAACGCGACCGACAGTGTGTTGTCGGCGAGCCAGGCGACCTGGTCGCCGCTCGGCGACACGACGATCTGCTGGGCCGCGGAGAGCAGCACCTTCTGGTTGCCCCGCCGATCGATCTGCAGCAACTGCTGCGCCGTGGTGTCCAGCGTCACCACGACCAGGTACACGTCGGTGGCCTTGTAGATCGCAGCGGGGTTCGCTCTTGGCCGGCAGCGTCAGGTGCAGCGTGGTCTTGTCTTCCTTGTAGATCTCACCGTCGGATGCCATCTCGATCGGCATCGGCGTATCCGTCACGGTCGACGGGAACTGCCCCGACGACGGCTGCGGCGCCACCCCCGTCGCGGTCGGGTCGAGGTCGCCGGCGGCGTTGAGGGTCGGGTCGCTCGGCGACGACCGGCTGATCACCGCTTGGAACATGGCCAGGCTGACGATCGCGACGACCAGCACACTGGCGAGCGCGGTGCTTATCGTCCGGCGCCGCCGGATCCGCCCGGCCCGCAGGATCGCGGACTCGGCCCGGCCTCGCGCGCGGTCGCCGACGACGTCCTGCGGCCCTTGCACCGCGTGCGCCGCGAACGTCTCGCGGAGTGCGTCTTCGATCATGGTCACGTTCCTTGCCCCTGTTCCACACCGGCCAGAACCTCAGCCTCGTCGCCCGTCTCGAGATCGTGTGCCTCGAGATCACCCGGCCCCGCGACCTCGAGATCGGCGTCGAGATCGACCTCGAGATCGACTTCGACCGCTTCGACGATCTCGAACTCGACGGTCGTCGCGTCGAGCACCCGGGCCGGAGTCGGCTTCCTCGACGCCGGCTCGATGCCCTGCTCCCCGAGTCGAACCCGCAGCGAGGCCAGCGCCCGGGAGCACTGGCTCTTGACGGTGCCGACCGAGACCCCGAGCAGCCGAGCCGTCTCGGCCTCGGACTGATCCTCGTAGAACCGCAGCACCAGTACGGCCCGCTGACGAGCCGGCAGGTCGCGGACGTGCCGCCACAACGCGTCCCGCTCGAGCCTCTCGTCGAGCCCGTCGGTGATCGCCGTCTCCGGCAGTATCTCCGTCGGCCGCTCCCCGTGCCACCGCCGCCGCCACCAACTGGTCGAGGTGTTGACCAGGACCTTCCGCGTATACGGCTCGACGGCGTCGATCCGCCCGAGCCGCTTCCACGCGAGGTACGTCTTGGTCAACGCTGTCTGTAAGAGATCTTCGGCCGTAGCCCAGTCGCCGGCCAGCAGATAGGCGGTGCGCAGTAGAGCGCCCGAGCGAGCCGCGACAAAATCGCGGAAGTCCTCCTCGACGCCGTGTGAGTCGGGCAACCCACTCTCCTCCCCCGTGGTTCCCGCGTACGCCCTAATACCAGAAGACGCACTGGGAACCCTGCGAGGTTGCACCCGTCGAGGGGATTCTGTCCATTGCCGATGACTCGGGCCCGCCGGGCGCGCGACCGTTGCTCCCGCCAGACACCGCTCCGCTACGCTCCGCTGCCAGGTCCGCGTCCCCAAGCCCAGCACTCGGGACGGCGCCGACGTTGGAGCAGCCCTTGACGGCCAAGATCGCCCGACGAGGCCACTACTTGCCCGAAGTAGTGGCCACCCGAGCCGACGAGGCCACTACATCCCCGAAGTTGTGGCCACCGAGCCGGGCCCGAGTCATCTGCTCAAAGAACGGTCAGGTGCCGTCGGATTCGTCGCCGGATGCGCGCCCCAGGCGGGCCTCGACGGCCTCGGGCTCGTACATTTCCTCGACGATGCGCAGGTAGAGCTCGTTTGGGCTCGGCAGGTTCTTGATGTTGCGCAGGGCCTGCTCCTGGCCGGCCGACTCGAGCTCGAAGTTGCCGTAGCTCAGGAGACGCCCGAGCGGCGACTGCACGTATTTCATGTCCGTGACGCGCAGCAGCGGCATCATGGCCACGTTGCGCGTGAAGATGCCGGACACGACCATGACCCGCTTGTTGGTCAGGATGAAGCGGTCGAACCACCAATCGGCGACCTTGAACGCGACCCAGACGATGATCACGGCCCAGATCAGCAGGACGGCGGTGCGGACGCTGTTGTAGTTGTGCTTGGTCAGCCAGCCCGTCACGTAACCCATCGAGGATCGTGGCGACCGCGCCGATCGAGAATTCTTTGGCGAGTTGGATCCAGTGCCGCTTCCACTCGCCGCGGAACTTCTCGGTCGGGAAGAGATAGCGGGCGACGTGCTTGCTCGGCTCGTCGTCGAGGGGCGCGACGCGGCTCGTCGAATAGCACGGATGGGCCTGGGTCGCCGCCGGTGCAGGCCGGAGAACTCGTCGTCGGTGAAACGCGGCGGTTCGTCGTAGTAGCCACCGCCACCGGGGCCGCCGACGAACGGGTCGCCGATCTCGTCATCCGGATCGGGAACAATCGGGTCCGGAATGATCGGCTCGGGAACGATCGGATCAGCCGGTGGCTCCGGCGCGATCGGCTCGCGCGCGATCGGAGGGGGCCGGCGTGGGATGGGTTCGGTCTCGCGGTCCTGGAAGCGCCACTCGTCAGACCCACCCGTGCCCGTAGGCTCGCTGCCCGCCATGCTGCTTAGGCCACCAAATTGGCGAAGAACTCACCGAATCCGCTGGCGATGTCCATGATGCCGCCACCGATGCTCTTGAACACCTGAGCGGCTGAATCAGGCCGGTAGGCCACGAAGAAAATCAGGAAACGCGATGCTGCCCCACGTGAGGATCTTCTTGACCATCTCCGTCAATCCCTTCCCCGGCGTCGCAAACAGCGCCGCGGCGAACTCAGCGTATCAGTGTCGCGGCAGACAGTCATCACTTGTGCCGTATTTACGCATCGACCCGGAGGTTGATCCTAGTGTGTTCGGATTCTAGGCCCGGCCGTGAAGATACGGCGACGGCGCGCCGTAGACCAGCTGGCCGGGCACATCCTCGGTCAGGTCGGCCAGCGACAAGGTCCTCGGCCAGCACGTATCCGGCCGCCGTCGGGCCAGGTGACGACGTACAGCCACATGCCCGCGCGCCTCGCCGACGTATGCGCATCGGTCGGCCGCCGACTTCAGCATCCACAGCGGCGTCGGCCAGCCGGCCGCCCGGACCTTCGCGTGCGCGGTGGTGCGTGAAGACGTCGCCGTCGAAGAACGCGCCGGGGTCCGTCCCCGGTACGCCGGCGAACCGCGTGCCCGAGCCCGACGCCGGGTTCCTCGGCGATGAGCACGATGTCGGCCGGTCCGTGCTCGACCGGGCCGGGACCGCTGCAGGCGACGACGGTGGCCCGCACGCCGGACCGCTCGTCGCCGACCCAGCCGACGCCGGTCACCATCCAGCCCGTCGGCAGCGGCCACGGGAACCACATCGGAATCGCTCGATGGTCACTCGTCGCGGGAAGCCGCGGCGATCACCCGGGCCCGCGCCGACGTCGACGATCTCCGGCGCCGATGTGCTCGGCGACGTGCAGCGGCAGCACCGAGCCGTCATCGTCGCACCGCCAGTCGGAGTGCATGAGGTCCGGCGGCCGCACGGATCCGCCACAGCGCGGACAGCTGACAGCGACGCCCATGTACACACGGTAAAGGCAACAGACCGATAACGGAGCGCCTTCAGCCTGCCGATTTTCGCTAAAAGACGCCGTGCTCGCGGACCCATGCGTGCATAGCGATGCCGCTGGCCACGCCGGCATTGATCGACCTCGTCGAGCCGAACTGCGCGATCGAACACACAACCGCGCATGCCCCGCGCGCCGCCTCGGACAGCCCCGGCCCTTCCTGGCCGAAGAGCAGCACGCACGCGGGCGGCAAGCACCTCGCGCTCGAGCGGCCGCGCACCGGGAAGGTTGTCGATGCCGATCACCGGGAGCGCCTGTTCCTCCGCCCACGCCACGAATTCCTCGATCGAGCCGTGATGCCGTACGTGCTGATAGCGGTCGGTGACCATGGCGCCACGGCGATTCCACCGCCGCCGACCGACGATGTGCACCTCCGCGGCGAGAAACGCGTTCGCGTTTCGCACGACGGTGCCGATGTTCAGGTCGTGCTGCCAATTCTCGACGGCTACGTGGAAACGCGTGCCGTCGCGTGTCGAGGTCGGCGACGATCGCCTCGAGCCGCCAGTACCGGTATCGGTCGACGACGTTGCGCCGGTCGCCGGCCGCGAGCAGGTCCGGGTCGTAGCGCTCGTCCACCGGCCACGGCCCCGTCCACGGCCCGACGCCAATTTCCAGATCCACACCAAGATTGTCTGCGGGCATGGAAGGCCGGTCGGATGAACGGGGCTGGTCCAGCTCACCCGACCGGCGTCCTTACCGGGTACACGGCGGAAGCTGGTAAACGGATGATATGTGGGAAGTTCGGGAAAAATCTCAAGATTGGACGTTGCATCCCCAACCGTCGTAGACCCCGGACTGCTGCTCGATGATCTGCCGGACCAGCCAGGTGACCGCGTGCACCTCGGGCGCCGCGACCGGGTCCCGACGGATCGCCTGGAGCGCGAATTCGCCTTCGTCGTCGCGCTCGTACGCCACCGCGAAGCCCTCGGCCCGCAGCGCCTCGGCCGCCTCCTCGGCGCCGGTCCGGGTCGGCGAAGTAGCCCACGTACTCGACCGTCGCGCGGCTCGGCCGAGCCGGTCGCCGTGGCTCTCGAGCTCCTGCAGCGACCTGGTTGTCGTCGATCATGTTGCGCTGCCACTCGTCCGGCGCGAGCTCGTCGACCAGCCGCGACCAGGCCGGGTCGGGCGTCAGGGTGAGGCGCGGCGACAGGGTCCGCTGCTCGGGCCGGTCCGGCAGCGCTGGCGCGGTCGCGCCGGCGGCAGGTAGCCGGTCATCGGCCCGTGTTGGCCGTGACGTACCCGCCCGACGTAAGCGCCGCCGAGCGCCGCGCAGCGCCTGGTCGACCACGTCCGTCGAGGGAGCGGATCGTCGACCAGTTCGGCGTCGGCCGGCATGCCGCTCGCCCCGTCGCCCGCGTAGGTGAACTCGACGTCGAGCCGTACGGGCAGCCTCGGCACCGGCGCGGCGTCGACCGCGCCGAGATCGATGCTGTACATCGCCAGCCGGTCGTCCGATCCCGCTCGGATACACGGCCCAGCGCTCGATCCACGCCGGCTCGCGCCCGAGCAGCCTGCGCAGCAACCCCACCGCCGTCCTCCACGGTCGGTTGCGCCGACTGTATCCGCGAGGCACCGGAAAGCTCGGCATCTCCGGGCCGGCGAATGCGACTTCTTCGGCACCATGACCCGCCGCCGGAAGACGCAGACCAGCGTGCCGTCCTGCTTGTAGCCCTTGGTCTCGACGGTGACCACGCCGCGGTCCGGCTTGGAGCCGGACTCGCGCTTGTCCAGCACCGTGGTCTCGCCGTAGATGGTGTCGCCGTGGAAGGTCGGCGCGGTGTGCCGCAGCGACTCGACCTCGAGGTTGGCGATCGCCTTGCCGGACACGTCGGGCACGGACATGCCGAGCAGGATCGAGTAGATGAGGTTGCCGACGACCACGTTGCGCTTGAACTGGGTCGACGTCTCGCGCGTAGTGCGCGTCGAGGTGCAGCGGGTGGTGGTTCATCGTGATCAGGCAGAACAGGTGGTCGTCGGACTCGGTGACCGTCTTGCCCGGCCAGTGCCGGTAGACCGCGCCGACCTCGAACTCCTCGAAATAGCGTCCGAACTGCATGCTCACACTCCCTCGTCGCTTGGGGTCGAAGCAACGGGCACGGAAATTCCGAGCCTGGACGCAGTGAGCGGCGGGGCCCTCCCCGGCACCCGCCGCCCACGCTCTGTGAGGAATATCTTGGCGGGAAGTTGCGACGCTACGTATAGAGATGCAGATCACAGTTATCGAAATGAGACCGCTAATTGAGCGTGCGACTACGGAGTGTTGTGAACATTGATCATCACGGTACGTACAGCGTCGTCGTCGCGATCACGTGCGTGCACGGCTCTTGATCTGCTGGACGGTAAGGTCCGTCGGCAATGGAGACGCTGAGCCGCTAGGGGCGCGAGCATCCGGGTCGCGGTGACGCTCGTCGTCGTCGGCGCTCGGACTGCGCCGGCACGATCTGCGGGCAGGACGACGACTTCCCGTTCGGCCCCGTTCCAGATGTTCGCCATCGCCGACACGCCGAACGCGCCGGTCGTGGTCGCTGCGCGTCGAGGCGGTCGACGCCACCGGCACGCGGTATCGAGCTCGACGAGCAGCAACGCGGCATCCGCCGGGCCGAGATCGAGGGCGCAGGTCGAGCCGGTTCAAGGCCGACCCGAGCCTGCTGCGCTCGGTCGGCGACGCCTACGCGCCGCGCAACCCGGGCGCGCCGCAACTGGTCGAGATCGACTGATCGTCGCGCTCCAGCACGACCTGCGCGACGGCGCAGGCCGACCGGCGCGGTACACCGACAGGTCGTGCTCGGCGAGCGTGGCGAGCGCGTGACCCTGCGCGCTGGCTGATCAGCCCGTGCCGAAGGGCCGCGTCGCCGCCTTCCGTACCCTCGTCTACCTGTTCGTCGCGGCCGACCTGCGTCTTCTTCACCGCCTGGGTGACGCAGCCACGG
Organism: uncultured Actinomycetota bacterium; assembly: GCA_963816625.1. Taxonomy (GTDB): domain Bacteria; phylum Actinomycetota; class Actinomycetes; order Mycobacteriales; family Micromonosporaceae; genus Dactylosporangium. The sequence goes on from CAWFLC010000003.1 coordinate 702,651, forward strand.
CGGCCGTGCCCGGCAACCTCTACCAGCCGCTGCTGATCGGCCGGCTGCTGCAGCTGCCGACGCCGACCCCGCTCCTGGTCAACACGATCTTCTGGGCGCTGATCCCGCTGTCACGCTGCGTCGCGGCCACCGGCCGGCGCACCGGCTGCTCGGCTGGACCGTCTTCGTCCTGTACTTCGAGTGGATGATCATCGCGATGAGCTACGGCAAGGTCGACCACGACCGGTTCGGCCTGCTCGTCGCGCTGGCCGTACTGCCGACCGCGGGCCGCGCCCGGCACGGCGACAAGGAGACCACCGAGGCCGGCGGCTGGGCGCTGCGGATGACCCAGCTCGGCGTCGTCTGCGACGTACTTCCTGGCCTCCTGGGCCAAGCTGCGCTTCGGCGGGCTCGCACTGGCTGACCGGGGCGACGCTGACCCGGGCGTCATCCGCCGCGGCACCGGCCTGACCGACTGTCTGCTCAGCGTCGCCGCACTTGATCCAGGTCAGCCAGTTCGGCATCGTGGCGCTTCGAGCTGTTCAGCCCGCTCGTGTTCTTCGTGAAGCCGAAGGTGCGCTACGCGATGGTCGCGGCCTTCTACGCCTTCCACCTGATGACGTTCGCCACGATCACGATCTCGTTCGTGCCGCACCAGGTGGCGATGGCCAGCTTCCTGCCGCTGGAAAAGGTCCGCCCGGTCGTCTGGGTTCGCCAGTTGGCGGCCCGACTGGCTACTTCGCCGGTTTCGCTCGCACCGGGCGACGAGCCGCACGATTAGCTGGGCGATTAGCCGGGTGATCGGGCGGCAGCGCGCAGGCGGCGGTCCCGCCGGGCATGCGGTGCCGGTTGCGGGCGACCCAGCGGTAGACCGGCCAGGCCAGCGCGGTAATCGGCCGAAGGCCGAGCACGGTGCCGGCCGGGCGCCAGAGAAGCCGGCCGCTCGCTCCGGTCGCCCCGCGCAGCAGATCGGCGATGGCCACCGGACCGGCGCTCGCGTGCCCGCCCCGGGCCGGCGAACTGCACCGCCGCCTCGCACTGCGCCTCGGTCAGGCCGAGCGCGTCGAGGTCGGCGAACTGCCAGGCGATCACGTGGGCGGTGGTGCGGATGCGCCGCTCGATGAACCGTGCGCACGATGAACAGAACGCACAGTCACCGTCGAAGACGAAAGTCGGCCGATCCACGTTTCCATCCTCCAGGATTGGTGATCCTGTAGATGGTGACCCGGTGGTGACTCCGTCGTGACCTGCACCACGGGTCATCACCGCAGGCGGCGGAATGTCCGAGCCATCGCCGTCGTTACACGGTGCGAACCCACAAGGAGCGGAGCAGAACAATGACAACGGTCGCGTTGACGTCCGAGAACTTCGAAGAGAAGGCCAACGATGGCATCGTCCTGGTCGACTTCTGGGCCGTCGTGGTGTGGCCCGTGCCGTGCGGTTCGCGCCGGTCTACGAGCGCGCGTCTGAGAAGCACGCCGGACATCACCTTCGGCAAGGTGGACACCGAGGCCCAGCCGGAGTTGGCCGGCCAGTTCCAGATCCAGGCCATCCCGACCATCATGGCGGTCCGCGACGGCGTCGATCGTCTACTCGCAGCCGGGCGCACTCCCCGAGTCGGCGCTCGAGATGCTGATCGAGAAGGTCCGCGAGCTCGACATGGACGAGGTCCGCGCCAAGGTCGAGGCCGCATAAGCCTGAGCCAGCTTGAGTTTTGTTCGTACGCGTGTTCGAATGAACGCGTGCGATGGGACAACCTAACTGCGACTGGCAGTCCTGGCACCGACGGCGCCGGGCAGCCCGATGAACCCGCGAGACCGGTTCAGCTGGCGCTGCCCGGCGCCGTCGTCCGCACGTTCGACACCCCGGAGTTCCGCGGGCATGACGTTCTACGAGGTCCAGGCCAAGTCGATCATCAACCGGGTGCCGGCCAGGTCGCGGATGCCGTTCGAGTGGACGATCAACCCCTATCGGGGCTGCTCCCACGCCTGTGTCTACTGCCTCGCCGGCGACACCCCGATCCTCATGGCCGACGGCGGCACCCGGCCCCTCGCCGAGCTGCGGGTCGGTGACGCCGGTCATCGGCACGGTCCGCGACGGGCGGGTCCGGCGCTACGTCGCGACCACGGTCCTCGCCCACTGGTCGACCGTCAAGCCGGCCTACCGGGTGACCCTGGCCGACGGCACCGACGCTCGTCGCCAGCGGCGACCACCGGTTCCTGTCCGAGCGCGGCTGGAAGCACGTCACCGGCACCATGCACGGGCGTCGGCCGGCGCCCACACCTCACCACCGCCAACCGGCTCGCCGGCGTCGGCGGCTTCGCCGCGCCACCCGCGGAGTCCTCGGACTACCGGCGTGGCTACCTGTGCGGCTTCGTCCACGGCGACGGGCACGTCGGCCCGGTCGCGCCGGCCGCGCTCGCCCGGGCCCGGCACTACGCGACCCGCTGCGGCGGCCTGCATCCGCTGACCGGCGACGAGCGCGAGTTCTCCGGCGCCAGCGTGCGCACCGCCAGCTCGGTGCTCGACTGGCCGGCCGAGCCGACCCGCGACTGGCGGCGGGGCTTCCTGGCCGGGCTCTTCGACGCCGACGGCTCGGACGGCGACCGAGCGCGGGAGCGCCCTGCGGCTCGAGCGGCCGACCGACAAGGTGCTCGCTCGACTGGATCGTCGAGTCCCTCGACGGTGCTCGGGCTTCGCCCCGGTCATCGAGGACGAGCTGGGTCCGCACGGCGTCTGGGCGGTGCGGGTGCTCGGCGGGCTGCGCGAGCGGCTGCGATTCCGGCACTGTGTCGGTCCGCACCACGGTCACCGGCCCGATCGCCGGCGAGCCGGTGCACGGCGACGACAGCCTGCGGGTGGCCGCCATCGAGCCACTCGGCGTCGAGCTGCCCGATGTTCGACATCACCACCGGCACCGGCGACTTCATCGCCAACGGGGTGGTCAGCCACAACTGCTTCGCCCGCAACACCCACACCTATCTCGACCTCGACGCCGGCCACGACTTCGACACCAAGGTCGTCGTCAAGGTCAACGCGCGGCGAGCTGCTGCGCCGGGAGCTGGCCGCGCCGACAGTGGGCCGGGCGCGCCACATCGCCATGGGCACCAATGTCGACGTCTACCAGCGCGCCGAGGGCCGCTACCAGCTGATGCGCGAGCATCATCGCGCGCGCTGCGCGACTTCGCCAACCCGTTCTCGATCCTCACCAAGGGCACGCTGATCCCGCGCGACCTCGACCTGCTGCGTGCAGGCGGCCGAGGTCACCCGGTCGGCGCTGGCTTGTCGGTCGGCTTCGTCGACGAGACGCTCTGGCGCTCGGTCGAGCCCGGCACGCCCAGTCCCGCGCCGCCGGCTCGACGCGGTCCGGCGGTTCACCGACGCCGGCTTCGCGGTCAGCGTGCTGATGGCGCCGATCCTGCCCGGCCTCACCGACACCGACGAGTCGATCGACGCGACCGTCGCCGCCATCGCCGCGGCCGGCGCGGCCAGCGTCACGCCGCTGCCGCTGCACCTGCGTCCGGGCGCCCGGGAGTGGTATGCGGCGTGGCTCGCCCGCGAGCACCCGGAGCTGGTGCCGCGCTACCGCGACGCTCTACGGCGACGGGCTCTACGCGCCCCAGGCCTACCAGCGCGAGGTGCCGCCCGGGTGCGGCATGGCCGCCCGCCGCACGGCATCGGCCGGCCGCGACTCCGGCACCGCCGGCATGCGCGGCATCGAGCCCGACCGCGCCGGCGCCCGCCGCGCCGGCGCCCGAGCAGCTGACGCTCCTGTAGACGCGACCGGCTCGCGCTACCGGCTCGGGTCGCGCATGCGGGACGCCACGGCAGATCCTCGAAGAGTCCAGCACCATCGCGGTCGTCGGCGCCTCCCGCGACCGCGGACAAGGCGGCCCATACGCGTGCCGCTGCAGATGCAGCGGCACGGCTGGCGGATCATCCCGGTCAACCCGTACGCCGACGAGATCTTGGGGCGAGCCGTGCTACCCGACGCTGGCCGACATCCCGGAGCCGGTCGACCTGGTCAACGTGTTCCGCCCGTCGGCCGACGCGACCGACGTGGTTCGCCAGGAGCGGTCGCGATCGGGGCGCCGGCGGTGTGGCTGCAGCAGGACATCATCTCGCCGAGGGGCGGCGGCTCGCCGAGGAGGCCGGCCTCGACTACGTCGAGGACCCCTGCATCGCGGTGGTGCGGGCCCTGGCCGGCCTGTCCACCGCCGCCAGAGCGCCTAGCGGACGCCGTACTCCTTGAGCAGGCCGCGGCAGATGATCGTCTTCTGGATCTCCGACGGTGCCCTCGCCGATGAGCAGGAACGGCGCCTCGCGCATGAGCCGCTCGATCTCGTACTCCTTGGAGTAGCCGTAGCCGCCGTGGATGCGGAACGACTCCTGGACGACCTCGGCGCAGTACTCGCGAGGCGAGCAGCTTCGCCATGCCGGCCTCGACGTCGTTGCGCTGGCCGGCGTCCTTGAGCCGGGCCGCGTTGACCATCAGCGCGTGCGCGGCCTCGATCTTCGTGGCCATCTCGGCGAGCTTGAACGCGATCGCCTGGTGCTCGACGATCGGCTTGCCGAAGGTCTGGCGCTGCTGCGCGTACGCGATGGCGAGTTCGAACGCCCGGATCGAGATGCCGCAGGCCCGGGCGGCGACGTTGACCCGGCCGACCTCGATGCCGTCCATCATCTGGTAGAAGCCGCGGCCCGAGCCCGGTCCGCGCCGCCGAGCACCGCCGATCGCGGGCACCCGGACGCCGTCGAGGACCATCTCGGTCGTCTCGACGCCCTTGTAGCCCATCTTCTCGATCTTGCCGGGGATGGTCAGGCCGGGCGCGGTCTCGCCGAAGCCGGGCTCCTTCTCCAGCAGGAACGTGCGTCATGTTGCCGTAGACCGACGTCGGCGCCGAGGTCGGTCTTGACCAGGGTGGCCACGACGGACGAGTACGCGCCGTTGGTCAGCCACATCTTCTGTCCGTTGAGGACGAAGTCGTCGCCGTCGCGCACGGCCCGGGTCCGGATCGCCGCCACGTCGGAGCCGCAGCCGGGCTCGGACATCGAGAACGCGCCGCGCACCTCGCCGGTCGCCATCCTCGGCAGCAGCCGCGCCTTCTGCTCGGCCGAACCGTGCTGGCGCGATCAGGTACGCGACGATGAAGTGCGTGTTGACGATGCCGGAGATCGACATCCAGCCGCGGGAGAGCTCCTCGACGACGAGCGCGTAGGTCAGCAGCGACTCGCCGAGACCGCCGTACTCCTCGGCGATGGTCAGGCCGAACAGGCCCATCTCGCGCATGCCGTCGACGATGTCGGCCGGGTAGTCGTCGTCGTGCTCGAGCGCGCTGCGCGTGCGGGATGATCTCCTTGTCGACGAAGTCGCGCACGGTCGCCAGGATCGTCGCGCTGGACGTCGGTCAGACCGGGCGTCTGGGCGAGGCGGGCCATGGCGACCTCCTGCGTAAGTTACCGCCCGGTTTAGAAAGTATGTCGGTCGGTAACGCCGAGGGCCACGGCGTGTGAAAACCTTCACGAGCGAACCCGCCGGCACTCGAGGTGGCACGACTTCCCCGAAGTTGTGGCCACCCGGTGCATCGTTGGCCACTGTTTCCCCGGAGTTGTGGCCACCCGGGCTTGGGAACGCGGACGCCGGGATTCCTGGCGGGAGCGACGGTCGCGCCCTCGGCGGGCCCGAGTCATCTATCGAAGAATTAGCGGTACTGCGCCTCGCGGACGCTGTTGCCGCCGTCGACGACGAGCATCTGCCCGGTGATGTACGACGCGCCCGGCGAGCACAGGAACGCGATCGTGGCGGCGACCTCGTCGGGCGAGCCGGGCCGGCCCATCGGGGTGCCGAAGCCCTGCTTGAGCTCGACCAGCGTCGACGCGCCGGTGTGGATGATGCCGGGCGCGACCGCGTTGACGGTGATCGCCGTCGGCGACGAGTTCCATCGCCAGTGCGCGGGTCAGACCGACCACGCCGGCCTTCGCGGCGGCGTACCCGGCCTCGGCCGGCAGCGCGTTGACCGGGCCGGCGGTCGCGGAGAGGTTGACGATGCGGCCCCAGCCGTGCTCGGCCATGCCCGCCGACGAACACGCGGCTGACCAGGAACGCGGTGGTGAGGTTGCGGTCGATCTCGGCGCGCCACTCGTCGTATGTGAGCTGGGCGACCGGCCGCAACACCTCCGGGCTGGCCTTGCAGGCGAGGCCGGCGTTGTTGACCAGGATGTCGACCGTGCCGAGCTGGTCGCCGATCGCGTCGGCGAGCGCGCCCACCTCGGCCTCGACCGTGAGATCGGCCACGAAGCCGGTGACGCCCAGCTCGCTGGCACGGTCGTGGATGCGTCGGGTGGTCGACACGATGCCGACCGTCGCGCCAAGCGCCTTCAGTCGGCGGGCCGTCGCGTAGCCGATGCCGTCGGGGCTGCCGGCCCCGGTGACGAGCGCGATCCGGCCGTCCAGGTCCTCGATGAGCGACGTCGACGACGCCTCGGACTCGGGTTCGTCGGCGAGCTCGGAGCCGGCGTTGGGAACGGCTCGAAGGGTGCGCCGGGCCGAACTGGGGCGGCTCGCATCGCGGCGACCACCCTTCCCGGCCGGGCCAGCGGAGCGTACGTCGGGTGCCATACCCGCGATCCTGCCTGGAAAGGCCCATACCCGGCAATGCGACGCGTCGAACGGACACACGCACGTGCCGAGCGGGGGACATCGGCGGTGGATGCCGACCGATACCCTGACCTCGCGCGTCACCCCAAACCTCCACCCCCGGAGTCCTCACCCATGAGTTATCCACAGCAGCCAGGCGGCGGCTGGCAACAGGACCAGTGGCCCGGTCAGCAGGCCTACTACGATCCCAATCAGCCGGCCAGCGGCCAGCCCGCCAGCCCGGCCGGCTACGTCGACTACGGCTATCAGCAGCAGGCCTACCCGGCCTACGGCTACGGCACGCCCGCGGTGGTGATGCCGGTGGCCGCCGCGCCGCCGACCAACGGCATGGCGATCGCCTCGCTGGTCTGCTCGCTGGCCGGGCTGGCCACCTGCGGCCTCACCTCGATCGTCGGCGCGATCCTCGGGCACGTCGCGCGGCGGCAGATCCGCGAGCGCGGCGAGGCCGGTGACGGCCTGGCTCTGGCCGGCATCATCAGCGGCTGGATCATCTTCGGCCTGGCCGCGCTGGGCATCGCCGCCTACATCGTCTTCGCGATCATCCTGGTGTCGGCCGCGGCGACCAGCCCCGGCTTCGATCCGACGTACTATCCGACGCCCTACCCGTCATAGGCCGGGAGAAAGATCCGGGAGGATCCGTGGCGCATCTGGAACCGGTCAGCGGCGCGCCCAGCGAGGTGACGCCGGTCAGCGGCGCGGCGCCCTCCGCCGACCAGGTGATCGAGGCGGCGCCGACCAGCCCCGCCGAGGCCGGTCGGCACGGCCAGCACGAAACGGCCCCGACCAGCCCGGCGCCCGGGCCGTTCCCGGCCCCGATTGTGCCCCCGATCGTGGGGCCCTCGCCCGTGGCGCCCGCGGTTGCACCGCCCAACGCCGGGTCGTTCTCGGCCGCGCCCACGGCCGGCGCGCCGTTCACCAACGCGCAGCCCGACCAGGTCGTCTGGAGCGAGCCGGCCGCCTATCGCCGGCTCAACAACGCCGCGCTGGCGGCGATGATCGTGTCGCTGGCGAGCTTCGTGACCTGCCCGCTGATCGGCCTGGTCGGTGTCTACCTGGGCATGCGCGCGAAGCGCGAGATCCGGGCCAACGGCGAAGACGGCGACGGCATGGCGACCGCCGGGGTGGTGGTCGGCTGGGTGTCGACCGGCGTCGCGGTGCTGGGCATCCTCACGTCTGCGTTCATCGTCGCCTTCGTGCTCGGCGCCGCGGTGGCGGAGAACCGCTAGGCCGGCGGGGTGAAGCTCGTCGTCCGCGTCATCCCGGCCGCCCGGCCCTTGGCCGAGACCACGAGCGCCATCTTGCGCGACGCCTCGTCGATCATCTCGTCGCCGAGCATCACCGCGCCCAGCTTGCCGCCCGCCTCCGAGGTGTAGTACTCGTACGCGTCGAGGATCAGCTCCGCGTGGTCGTAGTCATCCTGCGCGGGTGAGTAGATCTCGTTGGCCGCGTCGATCTGGCCCGGGTGCAGCACCCACTTGCCGTCGAAGCCGAGGGCCGCGCTCCGCTTGGCCACCTCGCGGTAGGCGTCGACGTCACGGATCTGCAGGAACGGCCCGTCGATCGCCTGCTGGCCGTGCATGCGCGCGGCCATCAGGATGCGCATGAGGATGTAGTGGTAAGGATCACCCGGGTACTCGGGGATCAGCCCGCCGACGACCAGCGAGCGCATGTTGATCGAGGCCATGAAGTCGGCCGGGCCGAAGATGATGGTCTCGACGCGCGATGACGCGGCGGCGATGGCATCGACGTTGACCAACCCGGCCGCGTTCTCGATCTGCGCTTCGATGCCGATCCCGCCCACCTCGAGGCCGAGCGTCTTCTCGATCTGGGTGAGCAGCAGGTCGAGCCACTGCACCTGCGCCGCGTCCTGGACCTTGGGCAGCATCAGGCAGTCGAGGTGCGCACCGGCTCCCTCGACGACCTCGATCACATCGCGGTACGTCCACGGCGTGGTCAGGTCGTTGACCCGCACCACCCGGGTCTTGCCGCTCCAGTCGCCGTCGGTCAGCGCGGCCACGATGTTCTTGCGCGCGTCGGGTTTGGCCAGCGGCGCGACCGCGTCCTCCAGGTCCAGGAAGACCTGGTCAGCGGCGAGTCCCTGGGCCTTGCCGAGCATTTTCACGCTCGATCCGGGCACGGCGAGACACGACCTGCGCGGACGTCCGAGAGCGGCCATGACGGTCTCCTTAGGCGGCATTTCCGGAAGCTACGTGAGGGTAACCTCGTCGCGTGGCGACTCAGAATGGGCGTGTGGGAGATCTCACTGGCCGTACCGTTGTCGTGACCGGAGCGAGTTCCGGCATCGGTCTGGCCGCCGCCACCGAGCTCGCCACCCGGGGCGCCGCCGTCGTGCTGGTCGGCCGCGACCAGTCCCGTTTGGACGCCGCCGTCGCCCGGGTACGGGAGGCCGGCGGCGGCCGGGAGCCCGCCGCATATCGAGCGGACTTCACCCGCCTCGAAGACGTCCACGGTCTTGTCGACCACCTGAACCAGCGGTACGAGCGCATCGACGTCCTCGCGAACAACGCCGGCGGCCTGTCCCGCCGGCACAGCGTCACCGAGGACGGCTTCGAGGCGACGATACAGACCAACCATCTGGCCGGCTTCCTGCTCAGCAACCTGCTGCGTGAGCAGCTGCGCAACGGGCGCATCATCAACACCTCGTCCGGCGCGCACGCGATGGGCACCCTGGACCCGGCCGACCTGCGCGCCGGGCACAAGACCGGGCTCTGGCGCGCGTACGGGTCGTCGAAGCAGGCCAACATCCTCTTCGCGGCCGAGGCCGCCCGGCGCTGGCCGGACATCTTGTCGGCGAGCTACCACCCCGGGTTCGTGCGGTCGCGGTTCGGCTCGGTCATCGGGCTCAACCGGATCGTGCTGCCGCTGTGGTTCGTCAAGACGCCGGCGGAGGGCGCGGACACGCTGGTGTGGCTGGCCAGTACGCCGAAGGCGCAGCTGGTCAACGGCGGTTACTACGTCCAGCGGGTCGAAACCCGCCCGGCCCGGCAAGCGGCCGACACGGATCTGGCGGCGCGGCTCTGGGAGGCGAGCCTGAAGGCCGTCGGCCTGTCCTAGCCACAACTTCCGGGAAGTAGTGGTGTCCGGACCGCCGGGAGGCCACTACTTCCGGGAAGTTGTGGCGTCCGGGCGGCCGGGAGGGCACTGCTTCCGGGAAGTTGTGGCGTCAGGGGAGTCGGGGCCTTTAGGGGCGCTTCCGAACTCTATGCAGGCGGAACGGGCGCTTGGGCAGGCTGGTGGCGCTCGTCGGCCGGGGCGGGGCGGCCAGGGAGCCGTCCGGCAGCGGTTCGGGCTCGGCGGCCGGGGTGAGCTTCGACAGCACGTTGGCCGCGGCCCAGCGCCGCACCGTCTCGTCGGTCGTACCGGGCGCGTTGAGCCGCTTGCCGGCCAGCTGCGGCGCGATCTCCGTCCACTCGGGACTCGACGGGTCCACTGTGGACACCGCCGTCGGCCCGATGACGATCCGGCCGCCGTGGTCGCCGCGCAGGCTGACGTCGGCCCGCGCCGCCTCGGCGAGTCCCGGCGCGGCCTGCTCGTCCGGTCCGCTGATCACGAAGAGAGCGTCACCGAACCAGGCGGTCCACACCAGGTATTCCGGACCCGCGCCGGGCACCGCGATCCAAGCGACGGCCGCCTTCTTGGCCGCCTCTTCAACCAACGCCACCGGCTCCATGAGGAGCATCAAACCACGAGCGCGGCCCGCGGCGCGGGATCGCGGAACTCGCTGGAGGTGTATCGCCGGGCGACCAGGTCCTCGGGCCAGCCGACGAAGCCGCCCTTGGCGAGCAGCGCGTCGAGGAACCGGTCCGGGTCGGGCAGTTTGTCCCACACCGCCGGCAGGAACGTCGAACGGCTCCGGCTGCCGATCAGGATCAGCCCGTCGACCCCGGGGCGCAGCTCGGCGAGCAGCTCGGCACGGCTCGCCGCCGGCATCGGCTCGGGCGCGCTCAGGACGGACACCTTCACGTCGAGCTCCGGCCAGTCGTCGACGGTGACCGGCGGCAGCCGGGGGTCGCGCATCGCGCGGACCGCGTTGCGTTGCACGTCGTCGTAGAGCGGCCGGACCGCCTCGAGCGTGCCGACGCAGCCGCGCAGCACACCGCGGCGCTCCAGCGTCACGAAGGAGGCACCCGGCTCGACAACGGCCGCCGGAAGGTCGATCGGATCGGCGGCCTGGCCGGTCAGCCGAGCGCCGATCACCGCCGCTGCCAGCCGAGCGAGCAGCGTCCCCTCCACGAGCGCCACGGCCCGGGTCATACGGTCACTTTACGCGGCCGCGCTCCTGGCATTACCGCCGCGGTCACACCGGCACCGGGGCCTGTTGGAGCACCAGCGGGAGGTGCGCGAGCGCGGTGATGACCGGGCCTTCCCAGTGCGGCTCGGCGTCGAACGTGAGGTGCCGGCCCAGGTCCGGTGCGGCCAGCCGGACGGCCGTCATGCCGGTCAGCTGCGCGCCGGTGAGCTCGTGGCTACCGCCGTCCCCCACGTACACGCATTCGCGCGGCTCGACGTCCAGCGCCTCGCACGCGGTCAGGTACATCGCCGGGTGAGGCTTGGTCACGCCGATCTTCACCGAGTAGACCTCGGTGTCGAGGAGGGCGGCCAGCGGCATCCGCGGCAGGAACATCGGCAGCTCGAACCAGCAGTCGCTGATCACCCCCGTCCGCAGCCCGAGCGAGCGCAGGGTCCACAGCGTCGCGAGCGCATCCGGCCGGAGCTCGGTGTCGTGGCGCACCACGTCGACCCGGGCCTCGATCGCGGCCAGGAGCTGCGCGCGTCCCGGCCGGCCGCCCGCCTCTTCCGCGACCCGGCGCAAGCCGTCGATCGCCGGCCCGTATCCGCCCCGCGCCCGGTCCATGAACGACCGGTCCAGCGCGGCCACCCAGGCGGCCGGGTCGCACCCCAGGAGCTGCGCCACGGCCGCGTGTCCCGGCCCGCGGCGGACGGCGGTGGTCAGGGTGTTGAAGAAGTCGAACAGGACCACGCGAAACGGCATAGTGTCCCCTCGGACGGGTCGTCCATCAACCGAACGCATGAGTGGAGTTTTACGCTACGTAAGGTAAATACTCTCCTCCGTAGTCAGACGGTGTCAGGAATTTGACAGTTATCACGAGATGAAAACCTCGGAGGTATGCGCCGTCCCGGAGTCCTCTCGTTCGCCGCCCTCGCGGTGGCCGTGGTGGCCATCTCGTCATCCGCCCCGATGATCGCGTTCGCGGCCGCGCCCGCCCTGGCCATCGCGTTCTGGCGCAACGCGCTGGCCGTCTCGGTCCTCACCCCGTTCGCGGCGACCGTGCGCCGGCACGAGTTCCGCGACCTGGTCCGCACCCCGGCGGGCCGCCGGGTCGGGCTGGTCTGCCTGCTGTCCGGGCTCGCGCTCGCGATCCATTTCGGCACGTGGGTACCGAGCGCGAAGCTGACCAGCGTCGCGATGTCCGTCGCGCTGGTCTGCACGACACCGGTGTGGACGGCGCTCATCGCGGTGTTCCGCGGGGTCCACGTGGCCCGGCCGACCTGGATCGGCATCGGCATCGCGATGCTCGGGGTCGCGATCGGCGCCGGTGCGGACGTCGGCGTCTCCGGTCGGGCGGTTGCCGGTGACGCACTCGCGCTCGCCGGGGGCATCGCCGCCGCCGTCTACACCACGTTCGGGGAGCGGGCTCGCGCGTCGACGAGCACCACCACGTACACCTGGATCTGTTATTCGGTGTGCGCGTTGTGCCTGGTCGGGATCTGTCTGGTGGGCGGGATCCAGCTGGTGGGTTTCGACGCTACGACGTGGCTGGCGCTGGTCGCGATGACGATCGGGCCGCAACTGCTGGGCCACTCACTCATCAACTACTCGCTCGAGCGCGTGGCGGCGACCACGGTGGCGGTGGTCCTGCTGCTGGAGGTGCCCGGCGCCGCGATCATCGCGTGGCTCCTGCTCGGCCAGCTGCCGGCCGCGCGCAGCGTGCCGGGCCTCGTGCTGCTCATGATCGGCGTCGCGGTGGTGGTCCTGGGCGCCTATCCGCGCCGCCGCGACGGTGGTCAGCCGACGAACGGCGGAATCGCGATCTCCCCCGAGGCGATGGGCACGACGTGACCGGAAACGGTGGCCTGCACCGCCTTTCCCCCGACGGCGGTCACGGCACAGTCCATGATGGACGGACGATGCAACTCAAGACCTTGTTTCACCGTGTACTGGGTGAGCCCGTCCCCCGGCACCAGGCCGGAGCCGACGAGCCAGACCCCGAAGCCGAGCGCCGCCGAGCCGGTGGCCGGGTCCTCGGGCACTCCGTGACCGGGCGCCATGACGCGGGTGTGTGACTCGCGCCGCTGCGGATTCCAGGCGAACACGGCGATCTCCGGTACCAGTTGGGGTGGCGGGATCACGGCGCGCGCCACCGCCGCCGGCGTCACGTGCAGGTAGGGAAACTCGAGGCCGCAACCGGCGAGCCGTGGCGCCGGCCCGACGAAGTCATCCCGGGTGAGCCCGACCGCGGCGAGGAGGTCGCCCGGGTCGAACTCGGGGCCGAGCGTCGGGTTCGCGCCGGTGACCCGGGCGCTGCCCGCCTCGTCGACGTGGATCGCCAGCAGGCCGGCCCCGCACTCCATGACCACCTCGCCCGCCTTGATCAGCCCGCGGCGCAGTTGCGTCACCGCGCCACCGATGCTCGGGTGCCCGGCGAACGGCAGCTCGTGCGCCGGGGTGAAGATCCGGGCCCGGTAGGTGGCCTCGGGCACAGTCGGCGGCAGGATGAAGATGGTTTCCGACAGGTTGAACTCACGCGTGACCATCTGCAGTTGCTCGGTGGCCAACCGCTCCGCGCCGAACACCACGGCGAGCGGATTGCCCGTGAAGGGGCGGTCGGTGAAGACGTCCACAACCTCGTACGGAAGCGTGATCATGTCTCCCACGATACGGGTCGCTGCCTGAGCAACTAGGCTTAGTAATCGTGAGCCTGCCGCGAATCTATGTCGCGCGCCTCGCCAGCCTCAATGTTTTCGATCCCAATGGGGACCAGGTCGGCCGGGTGCGTGATGTCATCGCCCGTCCGCGCACCGGCAACCAGCCGCCGCGGGTCGTCGGTCTCGTCGCCGAGATCGCCATGCGCCGGCGCATCTTCGTGCCGATCGGCCGGGTCACGGCGATGGAGGCCGGGGCCGTGGTGCTCAACACCGGCACGCTCAACCTGCGCCGGTTCGAGAAGCGTCCCGGCGAGATGCTCGTGCTGGAGGAGCTGCTCGACCGGCGGGTCACGATCGCGGCCGACCGGTCGCCCGGCGACCGTGGTCGACGTGGCGATGGAGGCGGACCGCACCGGCGAGTGGGCGCTGAGCCGCGTCGCCGTCCGCGAGCACACCGGCCGGCTGACCCGCCGGGGGCATCTGCGCCAGCTCGAGTGGGCCGAGGTGACCGGGCTCACCGGGACACCTGATTCGCAGGGTACGGCCGGGCTGCTCGCGGTGTTCGACAACATGCGCGCGGCCGACCTGGCCAATGTGCTCCAGGACCTGTCCGACAGCCGCCGCGTCGAGGTCGCCGCAGGCCCTCGACGACGAGCGGCTGGCCGACGTGCTCGAGGAGCTGCCCGAGCACGACCAGGTCGAGATCATCGCGTCGCTGAAGCCGGAACGGGCCGCCGACGTCCTCGAGGAGATGAACCCGGACGACGCGGCCGACCTGCTCGCCGAGCTGCCCAAGCCGGATCAGGAGGTCCTGCTCGACCTGATGGAGCCCGACGAGGCGCAGCCGGTGCGGGCACTGCTGGACTACCTCCCCGGCACCGCCGGCCGGTGATGACCTCCGAGCCGGTCGTGATGACGCCGGACTCGACCGTCGCCGAGGCGCTCGCGCGCATCCGCGAACCGCAGCTCGCCCCGGCGGTGGCCGCCGCAGGTGTTCGTCGCCCGCGCCGCCGATGGCCACCCCGACCGGGCGCTACCTGGGCGTCGTGCATTTCCAGCGGCTGCTGCGCGAGCCGCCCGTCGGCACTCCTCGGCGGCGTGGTCGACAACGACATCGAACCGTTCGAGCCGGACACCACCCTCGCCGAGATCACCCGGCGGATGGCCACCTACAACCTGGTCTGCCATGCCGGTCGTCGACGACCACAACCGGCTGGTCGGCGCGGTCACCGTCGACGACGTGCTCGACCACCTGCTGCCGACCGACTGGCGCGACCGCGACCACGACCGAGCCGGCTGCCGACTCAGATGGGCGGCGATCCGTGGCTGACCGAGCCGCGCCGCGTCTGGATCAGCCGCGACGAGCCCGGGCCGCATCCAGCTGCCCCGCTTCGACCCGGAGGCGTTCGGCCAATGGTCCGAGGCGATCGCGCGGTTCATGGGCACCGCCAGGTTCATCGTCTACATGACCGTGGTCATCGCCTGCTGGCTCGGCTGGAACACGCTGGCCCCGCCGAGCTGGCGCTTCGACCCGTACACGTTCACGTTCCTGACGCTGGTGCTGTCGCTGCAGGCCTCCTACGCCGCGCCGCTGATCCTGCTCGCGCAGAACCGGCAGACCGACCGCGACCGGCTGGCCTCCGAGGAGGACCGCCGGCGCGCGACCATGCAGAAGGCGGACACCGAATACCTGACGCGGGAGATCGCCGCGCTGCGCATCGCCCTCGGCGAGGTGGCCACCCGCGACTTCGTACGCTCGGAACTGTCACGCGTGGCCGAGGAACTGGATGAGGCGGCGCTGCGGCGGGCCAAGCTGGAACGCAAGCAGCTCAAGAAGCTGGCCAACAAGATCGACGAGGCGCCGGCGGCCGAGGGGGCACTGGCGGACCCGTTGTCGGAGCCGCTCGACGAGCCAACCGAAGAGGACGACGAGCTGGTCGAGGAGCCGGCGCCGCCGCGTCGCCGAGGCGCTCGCCGGTAAGACTTACGCCGCGCGCCCCAAGGGGCTAGGCGCGCGGCGTAACAACGATCGTGCCCGCCCTCGGGTACGGCGGCAAGCCCTTCCCGGCAAGATTCGTCAATCAGGGCGAATCGGGTCACCCCTCGCCGTCGGGCCGGGACTTGGTCGCGAAGTAGCATGGCACTCATGTCAGCTCCGGCCGCCACGATCGAGTCAGCCATCACGGCCGCACTCGCCACTGTCGACGATCCCGAGATCCACCGCCCGATCACCGAACTCGGCATGGTCAACTCGGTGTTCGTGCGTCCCGACGGCATCGCCGAGATCGGCATTCTGCTGACCGTCGTCGGCTGCCCGCTGAAGGACAAGCTGCGCACCGACATCACCGCCGCGGTCGGTGCGGTGCCAGGCGTCACGCGGCGTCGAGGTCGACTTCGGCGTGATGATCGCCGGAGCAGCGCAAGGACCTGCAGACCAGCCTGCGCGGCAACGCGCAGCCGAGCCGGTCATCCCGTTCGCCCAGCCGGGTTCGCGCACCCGGGTCTACGCGGTCGCCAGCGGCAAGGGCGGCGTCGGCAAGTCCAGCGTCACGGTCAACCTGGCCGCCGCGCTCGCCGCCCGCGGCCTGGCCGTCGGCGTGGTCGACGCCGACATCTACGGTCACTCGGTGCCGCGCATGCTCGGCGCGACCGGCCAGCCGACCCAGGTCGAAGACATGATCATGCCGCCGTCGGCGCACGGCGTGAAGGTCATCTCGATCGGCATGTTCACCCCGGGCAACGCCGCGGTCGTGTGGCGCGGCCCGATGCTGCACCGGGCGCTCCAGCAGTTCCTGGCCGACGTCTACTGGGGCGACCTCGACGTCCTGCTGCTCGACCTGCCGCCCGGCACCGGCGACGTGGCGATCTCGCTGGCCCAGTTGCTGCCCAACGCCGAGATCCTGGTCGTCACGACGCCGCAGGTCGCAGCGGCCGAGGTCGCCGAGCGGGCCGGCGCGATCGCGCTGCAGACCCACCAGCGGCTGGTCGGCGTGGTGGAGAACATGTCCTGGCTGGAGCTGCCCAGCGGCGAGCGGCTGGAGATCTTCGGGGCCGGCGGCGGCGCAGACGGTCGCGGCGTCGCTGACCCGCGTCATCGGCGCACCGGTGCCGCTGCTCGGCCAGATTCCCCTGGACACCCGCCTGCGCGAGACCGGCGACGAGGGTGAGCCACTGGTGCTGCGGGACCCGACGGCGCCGGCCGCGGTCGCGTTGATCGCGGTGGCCGACCAGCTGGCAGTGCGCCGGGAGAGCCTGATCGGCAAGCCGCTGGGACTGCGCCCGGCCGTCAGGTGATGTCGTCGTAGGAGCGCTGGCTGATCGACGGCTTGGGCGCTTCGGCCGGGCCGTCCTCGGCCTTGCCGGACACGTCCAGCTTCACCGAGTCGACCACCCCGCGGGCGTCGCTGTAGATATCCTGCAGCGGCTTACGCAGCGCTGCCTCGTCCTCCTCGCTGAGGAGGTGCTTGCGCAGGAACGTCTTGGGGTTGAGGTCCTCGAGTTCGACCGTGGTCCCCAGCTCACGGCTGAGGTCACCGGTCGCGTTGCGTGCCATGTTTCGCACGGTCCGCAACATGCGGATGCCGTCGCTGATCGCCTTGGGCAGCTTGTCGGGCCCGAAGATGAACAGGCCGACCAGGACGATGACGATCAGCTCCCAGCCGCCGATGTTCTCCAAGCCCATGCGGTCCTCCAGACTCCAACCGCTAGCGTACGCACCCCGAGCGGTCCCGCCCAGTACCCGCCTAGCCGGTGCCGTGAACCTCGACCACCAAGATCGCACCGCCAGGCCACAACTCCGGGGAAGTAGTGGCCACCCGGCCCCCGGAGGCCACTACTTCCGCGGAGTTGTGGCCTCCCGACCCCTCTGAGGCCACTGCTTCCCCGGAGTTGTGGCGGCGGGCTTGGGGGCGCGGACGTGGCAGCGGAGGCCCCCAGGGCCGGAGCGCTGTCTGGCGGGAGCAGCGGTCGTGCGCCCGGCGGACCCGAGCCATCTGCTGTGGAGAATGGCTAGTTGGCGTCGGCGGCCAGCGTGACGGACACGGTCTGGCGGCTGCTCCCGCGCAGGAAGTCGATCTGGACCATCTCGCCCGGCGCGTACTTGCGGACCAGCGCCGTCGCGTCGCTGCCCTCGTCGACCGGCCGCTTGTTGACGGCGAGGATCACGTCACCGACCTTGAGCCCGGCGTTGGCCGCCGGACCACCCGCGGTGACGGCGCTGACGCGGGCGCCACCCCGCGGGCTGGCGAAGGAGGCGTCGAACGAGACCCCGATCACCGTCCGGCGGGCCTTGCCGGTGTCGATGATCTCCTGCGCGAGCCGCTTGGCCTGGTTGATCGGGATGGCGAAGGCGAGACCGACGTTGCCGGCCGACTGCTGGTCGGTCGAGAGGGTGCCGATCACCGAGTTGATGCCGACCACGCGCCCGGCCGCGTCGAAGAGCGGACCGCCGGAGTTGCCCTGGTTGACCGCGGCGTCGGTCTGTATCGCCGCGTAATAGCGGGCCGTGCCGCCCTCGGACGTGTGGATCGGCCGGTCGATGTAGCTGACGATGCCGAAGGTGACCGTGCTGCTCAGGCCCAGCGGCGCGCCGATGGCCAGGACCGGATCGCCGACCTGCACCTGGTCGGAGTTGCCGATCTCGACCGGCACGATCTCGTTGTCCGGCAGCCCGGACTTGTCGATCTTGATAACCGAGACGTCGGCCTCGGTGTCACTGCCGACGACCGACGCGGTGGCGACCTGGCCGTCGCTGAACCGGACCACGGCGTCGCCGGTCGCGCCCTCCACCACGTGGTTGTTGGTGATCACATAGCCGTCGGGCGACACCACGAAGCCCGAGCCGATCGCCGCGCCATCACCGGAGCGCACGCTGATCGTGACCACGCTGGGCAGGACCTTCTTGGCCAGGCCGGCCACCGAGTCGGGCGGACGCTGGGCGAGCGGCGCGTTGGCCCCGAGTTGCGGTGCCGGCGATCGCCCCGCCACCGCCGCTGGCGAAGACATAGCCGAGGGTGCCGCCGAGCGCGCCAGCGAGAAGAGCTGTGACGATCGACACAATCAGCACGAGACCGAGGCTCAAGCGGGCGCCCTGGCCACTTGGCATCGGCTTCTCCAGGGCGGGCGGGTCGCTCGCCGGGGTCTTCACCACCACGACCGGTGACTCGGGATCGCGCCACGGGTCGGCGAGCGCGTCGGACCACCAGGAGTTGGCGGCCGGCTGCGGACCACGCAGGTTGGGCTCGGGCCGCGGCGGGTACCACGGCGCCGGCTGGGCCGGCGGGAGCCGGTAGGCCGGGCCGACCGGACCCGCTGGACCGGGCTGACCAGGGGCTCCTCGGAACGGTCCACCGGACGCGGGGACACCGGACGTGGGCATGGTCGGCCGGGGTGAGCTGGGCGTCGGCGAGCTGGAACCCGGTGAGCTCGGCGCGGGCGAACCCGGCACCGACCAGCCACCGCCGGAATGCCCGCCTTGGCCGGGCCGCTGCCAGGCCGAACCGTCTGTCACGATCGGTTCCTCCGTCCGTTTCCGTCATCCAGCATTACACGGTCTGGCATCCCACACCTCAGCACGTGGGGGCCTAGGCTTCTGGCCAAGCGCTCAGGGCGCTCATCACCGGGAGGTGCGTCATCGTCGCGTCCACCAAGGCCACGCAGCTGGCCGCGCAGACCCAGGGCTTCGTCGAGGGCTACGTGGTCGAGGACGCCGTGCTCGACGCCGCCCGGGAGCAGGCGGCCGAGCTGGGCATCGCCGCGGTGAGCCCGGGCGCGGGCGCGGCGTTGCGGCTGATCGCCGCGATCGGCAACGCCAAGGCCGTGGTCGAGGTCGGCACGGGCACCGGGGTCAGCGGCGTCTGGCTGCTCCGCGGGATGCGGGACGACGGCGTGCTCACCACGATCGACTTCGAGGGCGAGCACCAGCGGGTCGCTCGGCGCGTGTTCGCGGCGGCCGGCAACGCTCCCTCGCGTACGAGGATCATCACCGGTCGGGCGCTCGACGTGCTGCCGCGGCTCGCCGACCGGGCCTACGACCTGGTGTTCATCGACCACGACGCGACCGAATACGCGGCTGCGGTCGACGCCGCGACCCGCCTGCTCCGCCCGGGCGGCACGCTCGTGCTCGGCGCCGCGCTGGCCGGCGGCCGGGTGACCGACCCGGCGATCCGCGACCCGGAGACGGTGCAGCTGCGCGAGGTGGTCAAGGCGCTCCGCGACGCCGAGGAGTGGACGCCGGCGTTGATCCCGATCGGCGAGGGCCTGCTCTGCGCGGCCCGGACGGCTTAGCGCGGGCTTGGGCAAAAACTGTCGTACCCCCGTACGAAGCTTTGGGCATGACTGAACTGAGCCTCTCGCGGCACCACACACTCCTCCCGGCCACCGCCCCGTTCGACTTTTCCTGCTCGCTGCGGGCCCTCGGCAGCTTCGCGCCCTGCTCCGGCGACCAGCACATCGCCGAGGGCCGGGTCCGCAAGGCCCTGCCGCACCCGAGCGATCCGAGCCGAGCCGTGGTGGTGGAGGTCGGTCCACCGCCGGACGGGTTCACCGGCGTCGCGCTGAGCGTCCATGCCGGCACCGAGCTGAGCGCCGGCGAGGTGGCCCAGGTGGAGCTGGCCGTCGAGCGCTGGCTCGGGCTGAGCGAGGATCGAGCCGGCTTCCTGGCGGCGGCCGATGAGGATCCCGCGATGCGCCGGGTGCTGGCGGTCGCGCGCGGCCTGCACCAGGTCCGGTTCTCCTCGCTGGCCGAGGGGACGGTCTATTTCACGCTCACCCAGCGGTCGACGCAGTGGTTCGCCGCCGCGCGCAAGCGCCGGCTGGCCGACGAGCGCGGCCCGCGGCTGGCGGTCGACGGGGTGGACTACGTCGCGTTCCCGGCGATGTCCACCGTCATCGGCCTCGAGCCGGCCGACCTGACCCGCTACGCCGGCAGCCGGGCGCGGGCGGAGCGGCTGCGCGAAGTGCTCGGCGGCGTCGCCGCGCTTGACGAGCAGTGGCTGCGGACCGCCGGCTACGACGAGGCTCGTTCGGCGCTGCTCGCGATCAGGGGCGTCGGGGCGTTCACCGCGCACGCCATCCTGCTCCGGGTCCTCGGCCGCCCCGACGACACGCCGCTGGAGATGGCGCAGTTCACGCGGGTGGCCTCAATGGTCTACGGCGAGCCGACGCCGTCGCCAGAGGAGATCCGGGAGCGTTACGGGCCGTGGGTCGGCTGGTGGGCCTACCTGGCCCGGACGGCCCTGTCGTGGACCGACGGCGACCCGGCGGCGGGCAACCGGCGCAAGCGCCCGGGCCGGCAGAGCACCAACTTAGGCGCGACGACCAGCGCCGCCGGCAACGCCGAGGCCAGACCCGACGGTGCGGGCGGCCCTCAGTCGATCGACGACTCGAGCCAGCGCAGCAGCGTGCGCACACCCCAACCGGTGGCGCCCTTGACCAGTTCGCCGTCGTTGGTGTCCGACCAGGCCGGCGAGGACATGTCGATGTGCGCCCAGTTGTCCCGCATGGAGCCGGTGAACTCGCGGAGGTAGAGCGCGGCCAGGACGGCGCCCGCGCCGACGTCGGTGGAGTTGACCCGGTCGGCCACGTCGCTGCCGAGAGCGTCGACGTAGTCGTCGGCGAGCGGCATCCGCCACATCGACTCGCCGGCCGCGTCGCCGGCTTCCTGCAGCGCCTTGGCGAGCGCATCGCTGTCGCTGAAGATCGCGGCGGTGCGCTTGCCGAGGGCGACTCCCTGAGCGCCGGTCAGCGTGGCTACGTCGACGACGACGTCCGGGCGCAGCCGCTGCACGGCGTAGGCGATGGCGTCGGCGAGCACCACCCGGCCCTCGGCGTCGGTGTTGGTGATCTCGCTCGTCGCCCCGCCGTAGTGCCGGATGACGTCGCCCGGGCGGTAGGAGTCCGCGCCGAGCGCGTTCTCGGCGAGTGGTGCGAGTGCGGTGATCCTTATCGGCAGGCGTAGGGTGCCCGCGGCGACCGTCGCGGCCATGACGGCTGCGGCGCCGCCCATGTCCTTGCGCATGAGCCTCATGCCGGGGCGGGTCTTGAGACAGACACCACCGGTGTCGAAGGTGATGCCTTTGCCAATGAGCACGATGTGCCGTCGGGCGCCGCGCGGCCGCCAGGACAGCTCGACCAGACGGGGGCCGCGAGTGGAGCCGCTACCGACCGCCAGAATGCCGTTGAACCCTTCGGTGGCCAGGGCCGCGGGCTCGCGCACCGAGACGGAAAGGTTGGTGATGCCGGATGCGGCCTTCTGGATCTGACGACCCATCCAGGCCGGCGTCTTGCGCACGCTCGGAGTGTTGGTCAGGTCGCGGGCCAAGGCGGTGGCTTCGACGACCACGCGCGCCTTGGCCAGGGCGGCCTCGAACGCCGTTCGCCCCCGGCCAGCGCCGTCCGCGCCGCCACTGGCATCCACCGCGCCTGTAGCGCGGTCGGCGGCACCACGCGTGGCGGAGCCGGCGGCGTCCGGCACACCGGCCGGCGCGATCGTGAGCGTGACCCGCCGCAGCTTCGGCGCCGAGTCGCCCGGGTCGGCGCCGAGCCGGTAGCGATACGCGGCCAGCCAGAGCCCCTCGGCCAGCCCGCCGACCTCGTCGGCCTCGATCGTCGCCGGAAGGAGCACCGTGAGGGCGGCTTCCTTGACCGCCTTGCGGGCCAGCTCCGCGCCCGCCGCGCGCCAGCCGGCCTCCCCGCCCTCGCCGACGCCGACGAAGAGCCACCGTTCCGGGCGCCGGCCCGGCCGGGGCAGCGCGTGCGCCTTGCCGGCCGTGCCCGTGTGCTCGACGTCGTCGAGGAACGCCGCGGCCTCTTCCCGGTCGGCCTCCGGGATCAGGGCGAGCGCGGACTCCGGGTCGCCACTGCCGTCCCCGGCCGGGACCGCGACGCCCAACACCGCAGGCACTCCCCGTGTGTTCGCCAACCGCACGTCCAACAACAGCCTCGACCTCACCACCGACGACCGGACCCGGAGCGCGGGCTGGGCCGCACCCCGGGTCCACCGTCAATCAACACGCCCGGTACGGGCGAGAAATACAGCGTATGTGCAAGAACGTGCGTGCCGGTCCGGCTTGGCTGGTCCGGTCCGGCAGTGGCGTGGCGCGCGCGGCGTGTTCGCGTCTCGGCCCGGACACCACAGCCGACGCGGGGAGGCGTGGTGGCGCCGGGCACTTCGTCGCGCGCCCAGCCCGATCAGCCGGTAGCGCCCTTGAGTGCCTCGCTCAGGTCGTTCGCCTCGTCCTTGGTCATCTCGACCACGAGCCGACCACCGCCCTCCAGCGGCACCCGCATGACGATGCCGCGGCCCTCTTTGGTGACCTCCAGCGGACCGTCGCCCGTCCGCGGCTTCATGGCCGCCATCTTGTCTCCCTTCGCTTCCTGGTGTCCCAGACATCCAGGTGCAGAGCCGTCCCCGCATGCGGCGCGCCGTGTCGCGTTCAGATCGCCGGCGGTGATCCGAAAAATGGTTCTCGACAGGTGCGCCAACAGATGATTTTCCCTGATGATGGCCCCAAGACCCAAACCGGGACGCGATTGATGTGACAGCGTCTGGCGAAATCGCCCTCAGACTGTCACAATTGGCGGCCATGGAGGCCCGGTCCGCCCTGTTCGACCTCTACGGCGACCACCTCCGTCCGCGGGGTGGCCGAGCCGCCGTCGCCGCGCTGGTCCGTTTGCTGGCACCGCTCGGGATCGCCGCTCCCGCCGTGCGCACCGCTGTCTCACGCATGGTCCGGCAGGGCTGGCTGCACCCGACGCGCATGCCGACCGGTCCGGGCTACGGGCTCACCGCGAAGGCGACCCGGCGGCTCGACGAGGCCGCGGCCCGCATCTACCGCACCGGCCGGCGCGAGTGGGACGGGCACTTCGACCTCGTGGTGCTCGACCCCCCGCAGCACCGGGGCGAGCGCAGCCGGCTCACCGCCAACCTCAGCTTCCTCGGATACGGCGCGGTCGACGGCTCGACCTGGGTCGCGCCGCGGGCCGGCGACGAGGTCGACGCGATGCTGGCCGAGGCCGGCGTGCGCTACGAGCGGTTCCGGGCCAGCCACGCGGCCGGGACCCCGGGTGCGGCCGCGCTCGTCCGGCGGGCCTGGGACCTCGCCGAGATCGGCGCCGCCTATGAGGCCTTCGTCGACCGGCTCGCCCCGGTGGTGGCCCGGGTCGGCCCCGACACGTCCGACGAGCAGGCCTACGCGGCCCGCTTCACCCTGGTCCACTCCTGGCGCGCCTTCCTCTTCCGCGACCCGCAGCTGCCGGCCGCGCTGCTGCCCGAGCGCTGGCCCGGCACCAGCGCCGCCGCGTTCTTCGACCGGCACGCCGCCCGCCTGCGGCCCGCCGCCGACCGGTTCGTCGACCGGTGCCTCGGCCGGCCGACCGAGCGGCCGATCGACCGGCCGACCGACCGGCCGACAGTGCCGCTGCGAAAACCCGACCGGTTCGCCGAGCACCGCAGTCCGCTCCAGACCTAGCGAAAGGCCACTGCCGTGACCGATGCCCTTCTCGTCGACCGCGCCGACGGCGTGGCCACGTTGACCCTCAACCGCCCGGACTCGCTCAACTCGCTCGACACGGTGACCAAGGAGGCCCTCCGCGACGCGCTGATCGACGTGGCCGCCGACGCCGACGTGCGCGCGGTCGTGCTCGCCGGCGCGGGCCGCGCGTTCTGTGTCGGGCAGGACCTGCGCGAGCACGTCCAGAGCCTGGAGAGCGGCGAGGGCGCCGAGCTGTCGACCGTCCGGGAGCACTACAACCCGATCGCGCGGGCGATCGCGGAGATGCCCAAGCCGGTCGTCGCGGCGGTACGCGGGATGGCCGCCGGCGCCGGGGCGTCGCTCGCCTTCATGACCGACTTCCGCATCGGCGGCCCGAAAACCGCGTTCCTGATGGCGTTCGCCAACGTCGGCCTGGCCGCGGACACCGGCGCCTCCTGGTCGCTGCCCCGGCTGGTCGGCCGGGCCAAGGCGCTCGAACTGCTCCTGCTCGCCGAGCCGATCGACGCGCAGACCAGCTTGCGGCTCGGCCTGCTGACGCGGCTGGTCGACGACGACGAGCAGGTCCGGCCGGCCGCGCAGGAGCTGGCCGCCCGGCTGGCCAAGGGGCCGACCGTCGCGTACGGGCAGATCAAGCGGCAGCTGGCGGCCACCGGTTCGCTCGAGGACGTGCTCGAGATCGAGGCCGACGCCCAGTCACTGTGCGGGCACACAGCGGATCACCGCAACGCGACCGCGGCGTTCGTGAAGAAGGAGAAGCCCGTGTTTGAAGGGCGATGAACACAGCCCTTACGTTGCTCGTACATGCCGGGCATAGCTTGTGACCTATGGCTGACCGGAAAGCGGTGGCGCACCTGCTGCGCCGGGCGACGTTCGGGCCGCGGGCCGAGGAGGTCGACGCGGCCGAGAAGGCGGGGTACGACGCGACGCTGGCCGCGCTGTTCGCGGTGAGCCGGACGGACGCCGGCGCGGCGAAGACGCCGGTACCGCGCCTCGGCGCCGACCCCGCCACCGCGCTGGGCAAGCGAGCCACGCGGGAGCAGCGGCAACAGGTCAACCAGGAGCGCAACAAGCAGGTCCGCTCGGTGGTGCAGTGGTGGCTGGACCGGATGGCCTCGGCCGACCATCAGCTGCACGAGAAGCTGACCTTCTTCTGGCACGGGCACTGGGCCACGTCGGTCCAGAAGGTCAAGTCGGCGCAGCTGATGCTCGCGTACCAGCAGACGCTGTTCAACACCGCCCTCGGCGACCGCGGCACACAGGTGAAGGCGATGCTGCGCGACGCCGCCCTGATCGTCTGGCTCGACGGCGAGAAGAACACCGCCCGGGCGCCCAACGAGAACCTCGGCCGCGAGCTGATGGAGCTGTTCACGCTGGGCATCGGGCACTACTCCGAGGACGACGTGAAGGCGGCGGCCCGGGCGCTCACCGGCTGGCAGGTCGACCGCGGCAGCGGCACGGCCACGCTCAACCCGAAGCGGCACGACGCGAAGAGCAAGACGATCCTCGGCCAGACCGGCCCGTTCGACGCGGACGGCCTGGCCGACGTGCTCCTCGCTCAGCCGGCCAACGCCGAGTTCGTCGCCCGCCGGCTCTGGTTCCGGTACGTGAGCGGCACGGCGATGCCCGACGCCGTACTGCGGGCCGCGACAGCGCACCACGACACGGCCGGCATGCTCGGGGCGATCCTCGGCCGCGACGAGTTCCAGCACACCCAGGGCCAACTGGTGAAGCAGCCGGTCGAGTGGATGGTGGGCGCGCTGCGCCAGCTCGGCCTGCGCCCGGGCGACCTTGCGGCGCGACACAAGGCCAGCAAGGCCAGCAAGGCCAGCAGGGCGTGCTCGGCCAGCTCCTCAACCAGCTCGGCCAACTGCCGCTCCAGCCGCCCAGCGTCGGCGGCTGGCCGGCCGAGGCGGCGTGGCTTACGACGTCGGCCACGCAGGTACGGCTGCGGGCGGCGCAACTGCTGGCCGGCCGGGCCAACGTCGATCGGCTGACGGCCGTTCCGGCGGCGCAGCGGGTGGACGCGCTCGCGCGGATGCTCGTGGTTGACGCCTTCACCCCCCGTACCAGCGAAGTCTTGAAAACGGCCGCCGGAGACCCTCGGAAGCTGCTGGCGCTCGGCCTGGCCAGCCCGGAATACACGGTGATGTGAATGGACACGGTTGACTCGCAGAAAGTTCCTGATCGCCAGCGGCGTCACCGTGGCCGCCGGCGCCACGGCGTACACCTTGACGGACATTCTCGACACGGCCAGCTGGGAAGACCGGGCGGGCGACGCGAAAACGCTGGTGATCGTGACCTTGTACGGCGGAAACGACGGGCTCAACACCGTCATCCCCTACGCGGACGCGGCCTACCAGTCGGCGCGGCCCGAGCTGGCCTACAAGCCGGAGGAGGTTCTGCACCTCGATGACCGGGAAGGCCTCAATCCGGCGCTCAAGGGCTTCAAGAAGCTGTACGACGCGAAGAAACTCGCCGTCATCCGGGGCGTCGGCTACCCGAAGCCGGACCGCAGCCACTTCCGCTCGATGGACATCTGGCAGACCGCGCAGCCGGACCGGCCGGGCACCACCGGCTGGCTCGGCCGCTGGCTCGACGCGGTCGGCGGCGATCCGCGGCACGCCGTGTCGTTCGAGCCGGTGCTGCCGCCACTGCTCGCCGGGCAGACCACGGCCGGCGCGGCCGTACCGCTGACCGGGCTCAAGCTGCCGGCCGGGATCAAGCCGGCCATGCTCACCGGGCTCGGCCGGCCGTCGAACGGCGAGCCGGCCCTGCAGGCCCGGGCGGCCCGGGCGTTCGCCGACCTCCTCGAGGTCGACGACATGGTGAACCACGTCAAGGAGGCCGCGGCCGATGACGCCGACGGCCAGGAGAACTCGGCCACCGCGACCGGCGGCCACACCGCGCTGGACGGGCAGCTCAACCTGGTCGCGCAGTGCATCGAGGCGAAGGTGGCCACGCGGGTGTTCTCGGTGTCGCTCGGCGGCTTCGACACGCACGCCGACGAGAAGGGGCCGCAGCAGAGCCAGCTGACCCGGCTGGACACGGCGCTCAGCGCGTTCACCGACCGGGTCGCCGGGAAGGGCGTGGTGACCGCGGTGTACTCGGAGTTCGGTCGCCGCGTGCACGCCAACGCCTCCAACGGGACCGATCACGGCACGGCCGGGCCGATGTTCGTCCTCGGTGACGGCGTCCACGGCGGCCTGTACGGCGAGCAGCCGAGCCTGACCGATCTCGACGCCGGCGATCTGAAGTTCAGCACCGATTTCCGCAGCATCTATGCCACGCTGCTGGACCGGGTGCTCGGCGCCGACCCGGCCAGGATCCTGGGCGGCTACAACCAGCGCTTCGAGGGCCCGCTCTAAGCCCCGCGGGGGCGGCCCCGGCGGTGGTGGGCGCCCCCGCGGCGGTGGCCACTACTTCCGGCAAACAGTGGCCTCACGGCCGTCGCGAGGCCACTACTTTCCGGAAACGGTGCCCTCACTCTTCCTCGGGGTCCTGGTTGACTTCCTCGCCCAGCACGAACGCCTGCATCGCCAGCTCATCCCCGGCCGGCGTCACGTACGTTGGCAGCTCCACCGGCCCCAGTTCCCGCACGTAACTCCAGAACCGCCGCACCGCCTCGGCCGAGGTGGGCGCTTCGATCGGCAGGTCGAGGCTGACCATCCAGACCTTTTCCGCCGTACGGGCCGGCCGCAGGCGCTCCGCGATCGCCGCGAACGTCGCCGGGTCGACCTCCCCGCCGGCGAGCAGGTCGGCATCGGCCGGCACCGGGTTGTCGACATCGCGAGCGAGATATTTCACCAGCCCCGGCTCGACCGCGCGGCCGACACCGAAGACCACCGGGGCTGGGCCCTCAGCGACGAGCAGGACGTCATCGCCGCTCGCGACCGCAGGCGCCGCGATCAACGAATCCGCGTACAGCCGCTCGTGCGCGTATTGCTCGGCCGTCAGGACCACCGACCGGTAGGCCATCAGATCTTCACCCAGCACTTCGCCAGGTGGTCGTTGACCATCCCGGTCGCCTGCATCATCGCGTACGCGGTGGTCGGTCCGACGAACCGGAAGCCACGCTTCTTCAGGTCCTTGGCCATCGCCGTCGACTCGGGCGTGACCGCCGGTACCTCGGCGAAGCTCTTCGGCTGGCGCCGCCGGCCGGTCGGCGCGAACGACCAGAGCAGCACCGCGATCCCGTCCGGCAGGTCGGCCGCGGCCCGCGCGTTGGCGATCGCCGCCTCGATCTTCGAACGGTTGCGGACGATGCCGACGTCGGACAGCAGCCGGTTGACGTCGGACTCGCCGAACGCCGCGACCTTCTCGATCGCGAAATCGGCGAACGCGGCGCGGAACGCCGGCCGCTTGCGCAGGATGGTCAACCAGGACAGCCCGGACTGGAACGCCTCGAGCGTGAGCCGCTCGTAGAGCCCGTCGTCGGTGCGGACCGGCTGGCCCCACTCGGTGTCGTGGTAGGCCAGGTATTCCGGCGTGGACGTGCCCCAGCGGCAGCGGGCCAGGCCATCCTCGCCGACGATCAGATCGCTCACGGATAGCAGACTAGTGTTACAGGATCGTCCAGGTGTCCCCGGAGTTCAGCAGCGAGGCCAGCGCCTCCTCGGGCGGTTCCGACAAGGCGGCCTTCTCAAGCTGCGCCCGGACCAGCTGGTCGTAGGACGGGCGGTCCACCGACCGGAACACGCCGATCGGGCGTGTTGCGCAGGTCCAGGCCGGGCAGCCGGGACAGCGCGAACGCGTACGCCGGCTCGGTCGACCGTCGCGTCGTGCACGACGATCTCCTCGACCGGCGCCGAGTTGGTCGGCGCGACCGACAGGCCGAAGCCGCCCGGCGGGTGCGTCACCGCACCACTCGCCGTCCTTGCCGAACGTGATCGGCTGGCCGTGCTCGAGCCGGATGAGGTAGTCGTCGCGGGTGCCGGCGTCCTTCAGCGCGTCGAATGCGCCGTCGTTGAAGATGTTGCAGTTCTGGTAGATCTCGACGAACGCCGAGCCCTCGTGCTCGGCCGCCGCGCGCAGCACCGACTGCAGGTGCTTGCGGTCCGAGTCGATGGTGCGGGCGACGAACGTCGCCTCGGCGCCGAGCGCGAGCGAGATCGGGTTGAACGGCGAGTCGGCCGAGCCGGCCGGCGTCGACTTGGTGATCTTGCCGAGCTCGGACGTCGGCGAGTACTGCCCCTTGGTCAGGCCGTAGATCCGGTTGTTGAACAGCAGGATCTTCAGGTTGACGTTGCGGCGCAGCGCGTGGATCAGGTGGTTGCCGCCGATCGACAGCGCGTCGCCGTCGCCGGTCACCACCCAGACCGACAGGTCCGGGCGGGACACCGACAGGCCGGTCGCGATCGCCGGCGCGCGGCCGTGGATCGAGTGCATGCCGTAGGTGTTCATGTAGTACGGGAAGCGCGACGAGCAGCCGATGCCGGAGACGAAGACGATCTTCTCGCGGGGGATGTTGAGCTCGGGCATGAACGACTGCACCGCGGCCAGGATGGCGTAGTCACCGCAGCCGGGGCACCAGCGCACCTCCTGGTCGGACTTGAAGTCCTTGACGGTGAGCTTCAGCGGACGCGGCTCAGGCATTCTTGACCACTTCCTCGAGCACGGTCTCCAGCTCGCCGGCGGTGAACGGCAGGCCGCGGACCTGGTTGTAGGCGATGGCGTCGACCAGGAACCGGGCCCGGATCACGCTGGGCCAGCTGGCCGAGGTTCATCTCCGGGATGACCACCTTGTCGTACGCCTTGAGCACCGTCGCCGAGGTTCGCCGGCATCGGGATGAGGTGGCGCAGGTGCGCCTGCGCGATCGGCAGGCCACGCTGGCGCAGCGCCCGGCAGGCCGCGCCGATCGGCCCGTACGTCGAACCCCAGCCGAGCACCAGCACCTGGCGCCGTCGCCGTCCGGGTCCTCGACCTCGATCGTCGCGGCACCTCGATGGCCTCGATGCGGGCCGCGCGGGTGCGGACCATGAAGTCGTGGTTGGCCGGGTCGTACGAGATGTCGCCGGTCTTGTCGGCCTTCTCCAGGCCGCCGATGCGGTGCTCGAGCCCGGGCGTGCCGGGAATCGCCCACGGCCGCGCCAGGGTCTCCGGGTCGCGCAGGTAGGGCAGGAATCGGCCGTCCGTCGCCGTTGGGCGCCGTCGCGAACTCGACCTGCAGGTCGGGCAGGTCGGCCACCTCGGGCAGCAGCCACGGCTCGGAGCCGTTGGCGATGTAGCCGTCGGAGAGCAGGATCACCGGCGTCCGGTAGGTCAGCGCGATGCGGGCCGCCTCGAGCGCGGCGTGGAAGCAGTCGGACGGCGAGCTCGGGCGCGATCGACCGCGACCGGCGCCTCGCCGTGCCGGCCGTACAGCGCCATGTTGAGGTCGGCCTGCTCGGTCTTGGTCGGCATGCCGGTCGACGGGCCGGCCCGCTGCACGTCGACGATGACCAGCGGCAGCTCGAGCGCGACGGCGAGCGAGATCGTCTCGCCCTTGAGCGCGACGCCCGGGCCGGTGGTCGTGGTGACGCCGAGCGCGCCGCCGTAGGAGGCGCCGAGCGCCGCGCCGATCGCCGCGATCTCGTCCTCGGCCTGCATGGTGGTGACGCCGAAGCGCTTGTGCTTGCTCAGCTCGTGCAGGATGTCCGAGGCCGGGGTGATCGGGTACGCGCCCAGGAACACCGGCAGCTTGGCCCGCACCCCGGCGGCGACCAGGCCCAGCGCCAGCGCGGCGTTGCCGGTGATGTTGCGGTAGTTGCCCGGCACGCATCTTGGCCGGCTTGACCTCGTAGCGCACCGCGAAGTCCTCGGTGGTCTCGCCGAAGTTCCAGCCGGCCTTGAAGGCGGCGATGTTGGCCGCGACCAGGTCCGGCCGGCGCTTGGCGAACTTGCGCTCGAGGAACGTGAGGGTCGACTCGTAGCGGTC
Organism: uncultured Actinomycetota bacterium; assembly: GCA_963816625.1. Classification (GTDB taxonomy): domain Bacteria; phylum Actinomycetota; class Actinomycetes; order Mycobacteriales; family Micromonosporaceae; genus Dactylosporangium. Next base: position 733,604 of record CAWFLC010000003.1, read on the forward strand.
GCGAGTACATCCAGGACAGCAGGCCGAGGGCGAACATGTTCTTGGCGCGCTCGGCGTCCTTCTTGGAGATCGCCGAGTCGGCTCGAGCGCCCGACGGTCATCGAGGTCAGCGCGACCGGGTGCACGACGTAGCCGTCGAGCGAGCCGTCCTCCAGCGGGTTGCTCGGCGTAGCCGACCTTGGCCAGGTTGCGCTTGGTGAACTCGTCGGTGTTGACGATGATGTCGGCGCCCGTGCGGCAGGTCGGCCAGGTTGGCCTTGAGCGCGGCCGGGTTCATCGCGACCAGCACGTTCGGCGCGTCGCCGGGCGTGAGGATGTCGAAGTCGGCGAAGTGCACCTGGAAGCTGGACACGCCGGGCAGGGTGCCGGCGGGGGCGCGGATCTCGGCCGGGAAGTTCGGCAACGTCGAGATGTCGTTGCCGAGCTGGGCGGTCTCGGAGGTGAACCGGTCGCCGGTGAGCTGCATGCCGTCGCCGGAGTCGCCGGCGAACCGGATGACCACCCGATCCAGCTGCCGGACCTGCTTGGTCACGTGAGCTGACCTCCTCGTGCTGCCGGCGTGTGGGGGCGGTGCCGACGTTTCTTCATACACCACGAGCCTACGTCGCTCAGTCACGCGCCCCCGCAATTCCCGTCGTCAACTCCGATGAAAGCCGTCGGGAAGCCGGCTGAGCTGACCGGATACGGGTTGATCCGGGTACGGCCGCTGCTCGGGTACGCTGCGATCTGTGTCCGGATATCTGGGCGGCGTACGTCACGCTCGGCGTCCTGTTGGTCGTCGGCGTCGCGTTCTTCGTCGTGGCGTTTTCGGCCAACCGGCTGTTGCGCCCCAGCCGACCGGCCGACAATCCCGGCAAGTACGACACCTATGAGTGCGGCCTCGACCCGGTCGGCAGCGATTGGGCGCAGGCGCAGATCCGCTACTACGTCTACGCGTTCCTGTACGCACTGTTCGCGGTCGAGAGCGTCTTCCTCTTCCCCTGGGCGGTCGTCTTCGACCGTCCCGGCTTCGGTGCGGCCGCCGTCGTCGAGATGGCGGTCTTCGTGGCCGTGCTCGCCCTGGGCCTGCTCTACGCCTGGCGCAAAAATGTCCTGCCGCTGGACCTGAAGACCCTTCTTTCACCCGATGACTCGGGCCGTCGAGCGCACGACCGTCGCTCCCGCCAGACACCGCTCCGGCCCCGGGGGGCCTCCGCTGCCAGGTCCGCGTCCCCAAGCCCAGCGTCGCCACAACTCCGGGGAAGTAGTGCCCTCAGCACGCCCAGGTCGCCACAACTTCGGGGAAGTTGTGGCCTCAGCGGGGTCGGGAAGCCACTACTTCGGGGAAGTCGTGGCTTCGGGGGCTTGCGGGGCGCGGGCCCAGTGGCCGGCGGCCCTAAATGGGGGATTAGGGGAGTTTGCCGGTTTCGACCAATTTGGCGAAGCGACGCAGCGCACCGGTCAGGCTGACCTTCGAGCCGGGCCAGAGCACCGGCCAGGCCACCTTGCCGGCCGTGCCGCCGGGCAGGTGGAACCATTCGTGCCAGACGACCTGGGTGCGGCTCGGGCCCATCGGGGTGCACCGGAAGACGCCCGGTCCGCGCAGGACCTTGCCGTAGTGCACGACGCGAATCTCGTACGGCGGATCGAGCTTGACCACGCGCATCTGGTCGCGCAGCGCGGCCGGGCCGACTTGGGTGACGGCCTCGATCGAGGAGCCCTCACCGCCGGTGCCATCGACGATGCGGACCTTGGTGAACGGGATCCAGTCGCCCTGCCGCTCCCAGGCGGTGAGCGCCCGGAACACCACCTCGGCCGGGGCGGCGACGATGACCGTGGCGGTCACCTCGCCGGTGCCGGGCTGGTTGGCGTCGCCGAGGCCCGCGGCCGGCTGGCCGGTTTCGCTGTCGGTCACTGCGCCACCGAGGTCGAGGACTTGTCGTCGAGGTCGATCGCCGGCGGGACGGGGTTGTCGGCGTTGGTGGCGCCGCTGATCGCCGCCTCGCGCGCCTCGCGCAGCGTGTCGGCGTCCTCGGTCCGCCCGTCGCGCAGGGCGGTGACCTCGGCTTCGAGCACCTGGATCAGCTCCTCCTTGTAACCGATGTCGTAGGCGGCGCGGCGGAATGCCGCGTCGACCTGCGCCATGCGGTACCCCCTGATAACGGTGTCGAAGCGCACTTGGGTGACGTCCGTCTCGCCGAGTGGACGCGTGGTCGGCAGCGGGATCGCCCGCCCGTCCGGCTCTTGGCCCTCGATGCCCTGGTCGTCGCCGGTGATCAGGATCGCGACGCCGAAGACTACGGCGCCGACCACGAGCGCGGCGATCAGAAGGAGGAACAACTCACCCATGGGACGAATCGTGGCACGCTGGCTGAGCGCGGGCGACCCCGGCTCCACCCTTCGGGTCCGACCCAAGGTGGGTGACCGGGCGGCGGCCTCGCTCCGATCCCTGGTTGGACCGACCCTAGCGAGGAGGCAGCGATGTTTCGGCTGGGTAGCCGCGTGTTCCGGGACTCGGACTACGCGGTGATGGCGATCGTCAACCGGACACCGGACTCGTTCTTCGACCAGGGCGCGACGTTCGCGGAGGACGCCGCACTGCGGGCCGTCGAGCAGGCGATCACCGAGGGTGCCGACATCATCGACATCGGCGGGGTGAAGGCGGGGCCGGGCGCGACCGTGGACGCCAAGGAGGAGCTTCGGCGCAGCGTGCCGACCGTGGCGGCGGTCCGGGAGCGGTTTCCGGACGTGGTGATCTCGATCGACACCTGGCGGGCCGAGGTGGCCCGGGAAGCGATCGCCGCGGGTGCCGACCTGATCAACGACACCTGGGCCGGAGCCGACCCGAAGCTCGCGGTGGTGGCGGCCGAGACCGGGGCCGGCCTGGTGTGCTCGCACGCGGGCGGGCTGGACCCCCGGACCCGGCCGCACCGGGCCGCCTTCGCCGATCCGGTCGCGGACGTGCTCACCACCGTCATCCGCTCTGGCCGAGCGGGCACTGGCGCTGGGCGTACGGGCGGATGGCATCCTCATCGACCCGGCGCACGACTTCGGCAAGAACACCCGGCACTCGCTGGCGATCACCAACCGGCTCGACGAACTGGTCGCGACCGGCTGGCCGGTACTGGTCGCGCTGTCCAACAAGGACTTCATCGGCGAAACCCTCGACGCGCCGGTCGGCGACCGCCTCGAAGGCACGCTGGCCGCGACGGCCGTGTCGGCCTGGCTGGGAGCACGGGTGTTCCGGGCCCACCAGGTCCGGGAAACCCGGCGCGTGCTGGACATGGTGGCGGCGATCCGGGGCGACCGCCAGCCGGCGGTGGCCCGGCGGGGGCTTGCCTGACGCGAGACTGCCTAGCTCGACGTGTCGACTTCGGAGAAGCGAACCGAGTCGGCCGCCAGATCCGGATGCTCGATGGTCAGGGCCATCGCGACGGCCCCTTCCAGCGTGAGGCCGGCGCCGGCGGCATAGGCGGCGTCGAATGCGGCGTCCCCGAGCGCGGCGCGGACCGCGGTCTGCTGCTCCGACCAGTACGTGCCGAAGGCGCCGGGCGAGCAGCGCAGCCGCACCCGGGCCGCCTGGGCGGCGCCGAACAGCCGCGCCGCGGTCTCCGGATCGCCGCCGAGGACGCAACGGACCGCGATCGCGTTGAGTGCCTCGCACACCCGCGAGTGGTAGCCGTAGTTCATCCGCGAACGCAGCGCGACGACGAGGTGGTCGTGCGCCGCGACCAGGTCACCCCGGGACAGCGCGACCAGGCCGAGGATCATGTCGACGGTGCGGCGGCCGCGCTCGATCGTGCGGGCGTGCTCCAGCGGGCGGGCGGTGGCCAGCAGGTCGGCGGCCTCGTCGAGGGCGCCACGTCGCCAGAGCATCTGCGGCCAGGCGTACACCGCCTGCAGCGCTTCGCCGGCCACGCCCTGCTCGTGCGCCCAGGCGATGACCTCGCGGCAGGTCCGCTCGGCCTCCTGGGTGCGACCCATGTCCATCAGCGGCGCGCCCCGGCCGGCCAGCACCCGCGCGATCAGCCCGGGGTCGCCGGCCCGGCGGGCGGCCGCCTCGGCGCGCTGCGAGAAGCGCAGCTCCTCGCACGTGCTCACCGTCGGCACCGGCGTGCATCGAGTGCATGTGGTAGGCCGCGGCCAGTTCGGCGTCCGGAACCGCTTCGCCGGTCGCCGCGATCCGCTCGTACAGCCGGAAGAGCCACATCCGGCCCTCGCGGGCGAGACCGCGCTCGCGCCACCACTGGTCGAGGACACCGGCGACGGCAGGCCCTGGCGGGCGCTGCCGCGGGTGACCGTCCAGCGCAGGGCGCCGCGCAGCTCGTCGGCGAGCGGGTCGAGGGCGTACAGCGAGAGGGTGATCGGCCGGCCGTCGGCGTCGACGTAGGCCCGGCGATCGCGGCCTGCAGGCACCAGGTGACGTGCCGTTCGCGGGCCGCCTCTTCCTCGCCCGCCTCGATGAGCAGGCGCGCGGCATAGGCACGGATCGGGTCGAGCATCCGGTACGTCGCGCCGTTGGGGCTGGCCTCGGCCTGCAGCAGGGACTTGTCGACCAGCGTGGCCAGCGGGTCGATCGGGTCGCCGCCGTGCAGCCACTCGATCGCCGCGAGGTCGACCGGGCCGGCGAAGACCGACAGCGACCGCAGCAGCCGGGCGGCGCCCGGCGCCGAGCGTGCGGTAGGACCAGGTGACCGTGGCCTGCATGGTGTGGTGGCGGTGCTCCGGCAGTTCGTCGTCGACGGTCGTCGAGCCGGCGTCGAGGGTGCCGAGCACGTCGGTGATCCGGTTGGCCAGCTGGGCGGCGGACAGCACGCGCAGCCGGGCCGCGGCGAGCTCGAGCGCCAGCGGCAGGCCGTCGAGCGACGACGCGACGCGGGTGAGCTGCGCGATGTCGGCCGGGTCGACCGGTCGCCCGCCCCGCGCGGCCGCGGCCCGGTCGACCAGGAGCGCGACCGCGTCGCTCGAAGCCGCCGGCCGCGGCGGCCTCGACGGACAGCGGCGGTATGCGCCAGACGACCTCGCCGGCCAGGCCGAGCGGCTCGCGGCTGGTGGCCAGCACGGAGACGTCGCGGCCGCAGGTGAGCAGCCGGCGAGACCAGCCGGCGCGCGGCCGGGAGCTGGGCGTCGCAGGTGTCGAGCACGAGCAGCAGGCGCCGGCTGGAGGCGTAGTCGGCGATGGTCGGATGACCGGCCGGCCCGGCTCGGGGCGCAGCCCGAGCGTCGCGGCCACGCTGACCTCGACCAGGTCGGGGTCGGTCACCGCGCGAGGTCGACGAACCACACCCCGTCGGGAAAGTCCTCGACGATCGTCACCGGCGACCTCGACGGCGAGCCGCGTCTTGCCGGCACCGCCCGCGCCGACCACGGTCACCAGACGGTGGTGGCGAGCGAGGTCGACGCAGCGCGGCCCGCTCGGCGCCGCGGCCGATGAACCGGGTGACCTGCACCGGGCAGGTTGTGCGCGGGGGCGTCGACCGTCCGCGGCCGAGGGAACTGCCGGTCCAGGCCGGGCGCGACGAGCTGGAAGAGCCGCTCGCGGTCGTCGAAGCCGCGCAGCTGGTGCAGGCCGAGGTCGAGCAGCCAGGCGTCGTCCTCGAGCTCGCCGGCTGCGGGCGGCGGTGGCGGCGGAGCAAAGCACCTGGCCACCGTGCGCGGCGGCGGCGACCCGAGCCGCGCGGTGCACCTCGGGACTCGCGTATTCGCCGGCCAGCGGCTCGGCATAGCCGGTGTGCAGGCCCATGCGCACCCGCGGGCGCGCGTCGGCGGAAGGCCAGTCATGGGTGGCCAGCGCGCGCTGGGCCTCGGCGCAGGCGACGAGCGCGGCCGATGCGTCGGGGAAAGCAACGAAGAGCGAGTCACCCTCGGTGAACAGTTCAGCACCGTCTGCATTGGACAGTGTGCGCCGAGATGACCTGCCGGTGCTCGTTGAGAACCGGCCGGTAGCCTGGGCCGAGCATCTGGGCCAACCGGGTCGAACCCTCGATGTCGGTGAACAGGAACGTCACCAGCCCGCTGGGCAGGTGCATCCGAGCCGACACGCGCTACTTCGCCTCCTTTGCCAGGGTGCGACTTATGCTTCCCCACCGTCAGACGACCGCACATCGTAGGAACGGGTGGACCACCGGCTCCCAAGGTCGCAAAACCGGGCGGTACAAGCAGCTCAGGTCCCGTAACGAGCCCGAGAATGCACCCGTTGCGGCACTACCGGCCACAACATCAAGACGTACGGGCGGCGCTTAAGGTTGGTTCAACCGGCGAGCCGGGAGCTAGCAACCGCACGCGCCGCCGCAGCAGCCACCGCCGCCCCCGGCCGGCTGCGGCATGGTCGGCGAGCCGCTCCCGGTCAGCGCGATCGTCGACAGCAGCTTGACGGTGTCGTCGTGCCCCGCGGGGCAGGCCGTCTTCACACTGGACTCGCTCATCGGGCGGTTGACCTCGAAGGTGTCGCCGCAAGCGCGGCAACGGTACTCGTAGCGGGGCATGCCACTAACTTAGGCGATCGCTGCCAGGCAACGTCCAGGTTGGCCGGCCGTGATGACAGTGTCCGCGAAATTGGGCGATACTCGTCACCGTGGGCAGCGAACGGGGCACGGACACGAAGCCTTCCGAGGATCTGACGATCCGACCACCCGTCCCGCAGATCACCGTGTCCGCCGATCCGGCACCACAGGGAACCGACGTCCTCGAGTCGCCGCCACCGAAGGTCACGGGGCAACTGCGCTACGCCGGGACGCTGGCGGTCGGCAAGACGCGGGACTGGGCGCGCCGGCCCGTCGGCCGGGTCTTCATCCCGGCGGCCCTGATCGCCGCCATGCTCGTGGTCGCGTTCGTGGCCGGCCGCTACTACGCGCCCGACGCGGCGGTGGTGTCCGCGAAGCAGACGGCCAAGGCCGGCCTGCCGTCCGGCGGTCCCGCCGGCACCGATGCCGCCCTGCCGCCCACCGACGGCCCGACGCCGATCGGCAGCTTCGACGGGGCCACCCCACCGTTAAACGCCGGCACCACCGGCCGGCCGGCCGACGTGCTGGCCAACTGGGCCGTCCCGATGGCCATCAAGGTCAACATTCCCGTCGTGGCGCTGCAGGCGTACGCCTACGCCGAACTGGTCGCACGCCACAACCAGCCGGCCTGCAACCTCACCTGGCCCACCCTGGCCGGCATCGGCCGGGTCGAATCGGATCACGGCCGGGCCCAGGGCGCGAAGCTGGCCAGCGACGGCAAGGCGTTGCCGTCGATCATCGGACCGCCCCTGGACGGCCAGGGCGGCCGCAAGACGATCCCGGACACTGACGGCGGCACGCTCGACACCGACCGCAGCTGGGACCGCGCGGTCGGGCCGATGCAGTTCATCCCGTCAACCTGGAAGCAGTACGCGGTAGACGCCGACAACGACGGGGTCTCCGACATCAACGACATCGACGACGCCGCCCTCGCCGCGGCCAACTACCTCTGCGCGAGCAACCACGACCTGGCCACGCCGCAGGGCTGGAAGGCGGCGGTGGCCTCGTACAACGCGGTGGATCCCTACCTGCTGGACGTCTACACGGCGACGGACAACTACGGACGACTCAGTCGAGGGTAATCTGAGCGGTTTTGTCCACCGGAGTGATACGGAGTGCGCCGCGGTACTACCGCTCCGCAACAAAGGTGGGCAAGCTAGAGCGGTGCATGTGCGGGAATGGGACCCGGGGACCGCCTCGGCCGCGGAAATCGAGGCGGTGCAAGGCGTTCTCAACAGTGTGGTCGCCGCGGACGTGCCCGAGGATCCGGCGTGGAAGATCGACAAGCTCCGCGAGTATCTGGCAATCACCCTTCCGGGTGAATCCCGAGCCTCGTGGTTGGCGGTCGACGGCGACGAGCGGGTGATCGGCCACGCCAGCCTGCTGCTCCTCGAGGACATCGGGGTGCTCGAGCTCTCCGTGCGCGCCGAGGCCCGTCGCGACCACATCGGCACGGCCCTGCTCAAGACCGTGGCGGAGCGGGCCGGCGGTGCCGGCTACCAGTCGCTCGGCGTCGAGGTCATCGGCGGCACCGCGAGCGTCGACTTCTTCGAGGCCAACCACTTCCGCTGTGCGCTCATCGAGATGCGCAACGTGCTCGACCTCGGCGAGGTCGACTGGCTGCGCCTCGGCGAGATGGCCGCCGGCGTCGGTGCCGGCTACCACATCGAATACTTCCCGGACGGGCCGCCCGACGACCTCTTCGAGGCATATGCCGTGGCCAAGGAGGCGGCCCGGCTGTCCGAACTCAGCGACCTCGTGCTGCGCCCCAGCTCCTACGACGCCGACCGGCTCCGCGACAGCCTCGCCACGCTGCACGCGCGCGGGCTCAAGCCCTACATCGTGGTGGCCGTGCACGAGAAGACCCAGACCATCGCCGGCCTGACCGAGGTCGTGGTTCCGGCGATGCGCCCGACGCGCGCCGACCAGTACGACACCGTCGTGGTGCCCGCCCACCGCGGCTACGGCATCGGCCGGGCGATCAAGGCCCGCATGCTCTTCGAGCTCCGCGCGGCCGAACCGGACCTGCTCGACGTGCAGACCTGGAACGCGGTGGAGAACGAGCCGATGCTCAAGGTCAACGCCGATCTCGGCTTCAAACCCGACCGCCAGTGGCGCGAGTACGAAGCCGACGTCCCCGAACTCTTGGAACATCTCAAGTCTCTCTGAGACAACCCAGATCGCTCAAGGCCCAACCACCCGCGCGGCCACAACTCCGGGGAAGTAGTGGCCTCAGCGGGGTCGCGCGGGCACTACTTCCGGGAAGTAGTGGCCTCAGGGGGCCGGGGTGACCACAACTTCGAGGAAGTAGTGGCCTCAGCGCGCCCGGTGACCACAACTTCGGGGGTGACTGTTTAGATGGTCGGCGGGTCGGCTGCGATAGGCATGATCGCGAAGAGTTTCCGGTGGATAGCACCCGGTGGGTCTTCAGGATCATGCACTCGGGCGTGGCGGTGGCCGGTTGTGCCGGGTACGGATGCTGCTGGGCAGGTGCCGGGTCGCAGGTCGCGGGTCGGCGGGTGGACGTGCCACGGAATCGCCGGGCCGAGCATCCTGGTCACGATCCCCACACCCTCATACCGGGAAGTAGTGGCCTCAGCGCGCCCGGGTGACCACAACTCCGGGGAAGTGGTGGCGTCAGGGGGCCGGGGTGACCACTACTTCGGGGAAGTAGTGGCCTCAGGGGGCCGGGTGACCACTACTTCGGGGAAGTGGTTGCCTCCGCGGGGTCGCGTGGGCACTACTTCCGGGAAGTGGTGGCCTCAGGGGGGCCGGGTGGCCACTACTTCGGGGAAGTGGTGGCTTCAGCAGGGTTGGCGCCAGGCGTCGAGTGCTTGCTTCTTCTTCATCGAGGAGAAGCCGAGCGCCCGCGCCGAGGCGCAGAAATCGCCGGTGTCCAGCTCGTACTCGACGTGGAAGACCGGCTTGCCGGACGCGGTGAACACGCGCAGTTCGTCGCACTCCTGGTACTTCGCGCACTCCTCGTTGACCGCGAAGTCGAAGACCGCGGCGAGCGTGGCGGCCTGTTCGACGTCGTTCTTCAGGCCGACGGCCAGGTTCATGCCGTGCGCCAGGTCGGCCACCCGCCGGTTGTACCTGAGTTGGTCGGCGGCGGTCAGCGCGAATCCGCTCTCGTTGCTGTACCCGTCGACGTTGTCCGGCTCGACCGCGTCGAAGCCCTTGCTCTTGCAGGTCTTGAACCGCTCGGTCAGTACCGGCTCGAGGAGGTCCCAGCGGCGGATGTCCAGCCACTTCTCCCCCGGCCAGCCGTCGAGGCCCTTGCCGACGACGCTCTCCGGGAAGCGTCCCGCGTCGGGCCGGAAGTCCTCCTTCGCTCCCGCGTTGACGTAGCAGATCGTGTGCCGGCCGGCGGCCTTGAGCGCCTTGACCGTCGACTCGGGTGTGGTGAACGCGTCGAGGTCGTACACGTCGACCTTGACCGAGGTGTCGACGGTGCCGGTGAGCTGCCACTGCCAGCTCAGCCCCTCGCGGGGGCGCCACCAGCCGGTCGGCGCGGGGCCGGTGGTGGGCGGGCGGGTTTGGAGGCGGCCGGTGCCGGACGGGTCCTGCCCGGGTACCGCGCCGATCGCCGGGCCGCCGGGTGAGGACGGGGCCGGCGCGCCCGGCTTCTTCGGCGGCTCGGTGCAAGCGGTGCCGAACAGGCCGACGACCGCCAACACCACGAGGAGCCGCCGAAGCGGGGTCATGACCGGGCCAGCGGGTGGCCGTTGATCCGGGCCCGCAGCGACGCGGGCAGCCCCTCGTACGGCAGGGGCCAGTCGAGGTCGGTGACCAGCCCGTGCGGGGCGCGCGAGAGCAGCAGGGCGGTCGCCGCGCCGAGGTCCTTCTCCGGTACGCCGTACACGAGGTGGGCGGCGTTCGACCAGTCCCGCTCGCTCGGCAGGCGCAGGTAGGACGACCAAGAGCCTTCGAACGTGCACACCACGTCGGCGACCGCGGCGTAGCCGGGCAGGCAGCGGGTACCGGGGTTGAGCACGACTTGGCCGCGTACCGCGCGGACGACCTGTGCGGTGTATTCGAGCCCGGGTGCGTCGCTCGGTACCCGGTCGAAGAAGATGCCGCCGACCCGGTAGCGGGCCCAGCCGACGATGTCGCACCAGACCTCGCCGTTGCTACGACTGCCGTAGTCGAGGTCGACGTAGCCGAGCATGCGTACCCCGTGCTGGTACAGGCGCCCGGTGGCGACCGCGTACACCTCGTCGCGGGCCGAACCCGGTCCATTGTGGACGTTGACGATCGCGGTGACCCGATCGCCGCCCTGGCACAGGGACTCCCACCCCATCGGGTCGACGAGCGGATGGATGTAGAGCGGTAGAAGCATCATCGGTAACTCTCCGGGTCCCGCAGTACGAAGGCCGCCACCGCCAGTCCCGGCAGGCTTGCTCCGAGCATGGTCGCGGCGGCTAGGGTTTCGGTGAAACTGGGTGCGACGTGCACGAGGGCCGGCGCCCACGAGCTGACCCCGCCGATCAGCAGCGCGGGCCACCAGACGAGGATGGCGGCGGTGGCCGGGCGCCGGTGCGCGGCGAGGACCAGGCAGAGCGCGAAGACGGCGGTCAGCAGGACCGCGGAGGCAATCGACTGGCCGCCCGGCGGGTTCGCGCCGAGCCAGGCGGCGCCGGCGATAGCGGCTCCGATCACGACCGGGATGGACAGCATCGCCACGGTGCCGGAGCTGAGCCGGCTGAGCCGCCGGTCGAAGGCGGCGCGGTTTTCCAGTACGGCCCGCGAGGCGGCGACGCGGCGCTGGTGCCAGACCAGCGCGAGTTCGGTGAGCGGCACCCCGATCACCAGCGGGATCAGTTCCGGGGGCACCCCAAAGGTCGTGGAGCCTTTGAACGCGACCAGGATGAGCAGTACGGCCTGCCCGCAGCCGACCGTGCCGAAGATGACCGCCCGGCCGAGGTCGGCCCGCCAGGTCTGCCAGCGGGCCCGCGCGGGAGTGCTGGGCGCGGCCGGGTCGTGGCCGCCGAAGGAGGGGCGGAAGGCCATGATGGTGAGCACGGTCAACCCGGCGAGCAGCGCGATGACCGCCGGGGTGCCGACGCCGACGGCGATGGCGGCGGTCGACAGCCAGCACGGCAAGGTCCAGGCGAGCACGGCCCGCTGCCGATTGGTCACGAGCGCGACGGCCGCGACCGCGAACAGCGCGATCTGTACGGCGGCCACGACGACCGCGCGCGGCTGGTGCACGCCGGCGGCGGCCAGTACCACCAGCCAGGCGCCGAGGATGCCGAGAAAGCCGGCGGCGAGGACGCGCGCGGCGGCGGTACGGCCGCGGTCGTTGAGGACGCGGTACCCGAGGTAGGCGAGGGCCTGGCCGCCGCCCCAACCGAGGACGAGGGTGCCGGTCGTCACCAGGGCCGGCAGGTGCTGGACCTGCGACTGGGCGCCGAACGCGATGCCGAGCGGGGTGACGTAGCTCATCGAGCGGATCAGCGTGTCCACGACGACGCGCCGAGCGCCGGGGCCGTCGTCGTTGGCCCGCTCCACGATGGTCGGTGGATTCTGGAAGGTACGGGCGATCACGCGCGTGGCCAGCGCGAACACCGTCGGCACCCCGTACTCCCGGGCGGCCACCCGGTCGTTGATGCCGTTCGCCTCGAGGATCGCGGCCACCTCGTCGACGTCGACCGCGCTCGCGCAGGCGTAGCGCATCCGGGCGGCCAGCGCGATCACCGGGTCGGCGGCCGCCCGGCCGATGAAGACGGCGGAGCCGGCCGGGTCCAGCGCGCTGATCGGTCGCCGCTGGGTCGGCACCGCCAACGCCGACTCCGCACTCATCCCGGCAGCCCGCTCAGGTGCCGCGATCCGAGGTTGACGTACTGCTCCCGGTACCGGCTGAGGCAGCGCTGGAGGGTGAACGTGGTCATAGCCCGGGTACGCCCGCGGGAGACCAGGTCGCGGCGGCGCCCGGCGTCAAGGAGGAGGTCGGCGCAGGCGCGGCCGAAGGAGACCGGGTCGCGGGGCGGCACCACGAGTCCGGCGTCGCCGACCGCCTCGGCCACCCCGCCGACGTCGGTGCTGACCGTCGCGCGGCCGCACATCATCGCCTCGAGCACCGTGTAGGGCATGCCCTCGGAGATGCTCGACAGGGCGGCGACCTGGCCGGCCGCGAAGGCGTCCCGGCTGGAGGTCACCGGGCCGCCCCAGATGAGGTCATCGGCGAGTCCTAACTGGACGGCCAGGCCGCGGCAGCTCTCCGCGTACTCCTCGTTGCCGGCCGGGACCGGGCCGGCCAGCAGCAGGCGCGCGGCCGGCACCCGCTCCTGGACGACGCCGAGCGCGCGGATGAGCGTCTCGACGTCCTTGAGCGGGTCGATCCGGCCGACCCAGGCGATGACCGGATCGGCCGCCTCGTCCGGTAGCAGCGCGAACCGGTCCGGGTCGACGCCGTTGCCGATCACCGAGATCTTCCGCGGATCCGCCCCGTGACGGACCGCCCAGCGCGCGTTGAAGCCACTGACCGGGGTGATGGCGTCGGCTTCCGCGTACGCGAGCCGCGCCAGCGCGCGATGGAAGCGCAGCAGCGCGGTCTTGACGCCGGGCGACTGCTCGCCCGGCGACAGGTACCGCTCGCGCAGGTACACGCCGTGCTCGGTCATCAGGAACGGCAACCCGGACCGCCACTTCGCGGCCAGGGCGACCATCGACGACAGCCCGTTGGCGTTGGCGTGCACCACGTCCACATCGGACGGCACCGACGCCGCCAGCGGGCGCAGTGCGTGCTCGATGAGGTTGGCCGCCTCGTCCGCGTCGCGCAGCGTGAGCCGGGGCAGCGGCACGCCCTGGGCGGTCGCGTGCGCCCAGGCATCCACGAGGATGTCCGCGAGCGGCGCGTTGCCGAGCGGGTGCCGCCCGTTGCTGAGCAGCCGCAGCGGGCCCGCGGTGCCGGCCGGCCGCGGGGGCGGCGGCACCGACTCGGGGCGGCGGCGGCTCGGCCGTAGGGCGACCCGGCGCTGGCCCGGCTGCGCCAGTTCGGCGAGCTGGCGTAGCCCTTCGCCGAAGATCGCGACGTCGACCGGTGAGTCGACCGGCCCGGAGCCGAGCATGCCCCGGCACAGGCGAGCCGCCGCCCGCTCGGCGCGCGAGCGGGCCGGGCGGGGCGAACCCCAGATCGGCACCGCGGTCAGCGTACGGACGTTGTCCGGTAGCTGTACGACGGGCCGGTCCGGCTCGACGCCGACGATGGACACCAGATCCCAGGCGACGTCGGTCAGCCCGGTCACCAGTTGGTGGCACCAGGTGCTCACCCCGCCGGTGACGTAGGGGTAGGTGCCCTCATTGACGAGTGCGACGCGCACGGCCCCGATCCTCAGCTCGCCAGGCGCAGGAGCAGTTGGCCGTTGCGGCCGACCGAGGTCCACGCCGACCGTTCGGTCCCGTACGGTTCTCCGTACATGGCCCCCGGCGCCTCGACGCCGAGCAGGGAAACGGTGACCGTCTTGGTGTTGGCCGGCACGGTGATCGGTACGTCGAGCGCGGCGGTGCCGTGGTTGACGATCGTCACGCGGCTGCCCTTCTGGTACGCCTCGACGTTCGCGGTCTTGATCGCGGCCTGCCGCTTGTGCTGCACCGCGATGTCGGAGAACGTCGGGTTCACCAGCGCCGTGGCCGCGGTGAACGTGGCCCGGTAGCGGGCGAGCGTCGCGTCCAGCACCGGGTAGAGCACCCGGTCCTCGGTCAGGTTGGACTGGTGCGCGTAGTGCGGCGCCGGATCGGTCGACACGATGTGGTCGAAGGCGATCCGCGACTCCAGCGGCACGATGTAGTCGGCGAAGCCGCTCGAGGCGGGCAGCGGCGCGATGCAGGTCGAGGTGGCCGGGTTGTCCTCGCAGATCCCGCTGCCGCCGTCGTCCCGACCGGTGTAGATCCAGTTGTACTCGTCGACCTCTTCGGAGATCTTGGCCACGTTGTAGTAGATGTTCATCGGCCAGCGCTTCTCGGTAACGGCCGGGCCGGCCGGCCGCGAGGCCGGTTCGCGGGAAGCGTCCGAGGCGAGCACCTTGATGCCGGTGGCGGTCAGCGCCGGCGCCAGGTTGGGGTTGTCGACGCTCATCTGCGGCAGCGACTTGAGGCCGGAGTGCTCGCCGGTCACCAGTTCGCTCGCGGTGATGCTGAGACCCTTGCTCTTGGCCCAGTCGACGTTCTGCTTGATCTGCGCGGTGATGTCGGCCTGCGTCACCCAGCGGGTGTTGCCGTCGGCGTCCTTCGCGCACTGCCACGGCGAGACCGTGAAGTCCTGGACGCAGCCCAGGAACAGGTGCGAGTACGTGTGGTTGAGCCAGCGCAGCTTGGTCTTGTTGGCCAGCAGGCTCGAGGTCAGCTGGTCGGCGGCGCCGGCGTCGACGCTGCCCTGGCCGTTGAAGACCATGTCGACCTTGATGCCGGACTGCTGCTGCCACTGCAGGAGCCTGGTCACGTCGGCCGGCAGCATGCGGATCGCCGGCCCCTCGACGGACGGGTCGCAGCCGTCGCCGATGGTGCAGTTGGCGTCGCCGTCCCATCGGGCATCGGGCAGGAAGACGTCGTCGACGTGGACGCTGAACCAGTTCCGCCAGTGTCCAAGGTGGACACCCTTGGTGACCCACTGGACCAGGCCGTGGCCGAGGACCATCGCGTGCGTCTGGTTGCGGTTCATCGCGATGGTGACGACCAGATCCTCGCGGCCGTCGTGGGCGTAGACGCCGAGCAGCGAGCCGGTCGCGCCGCCGGCCGAGCCGGTCACCAGGGGCGTGAAGCCGGCGGCGGGTGTGCCGAGGTAGCCGAACGACTCCGGCACGCTCGGGTCCCGATCGTCGACCGGTACGGTGCCGTTCAAGTAGCCGAAGCCGGCCTGCTTCCCGGCCGCGCTCACGGTGAGATCGGTGCCGTCCAGGGTGCCGCTCCACGCGTTGGTCTCGCCGACGGCGGCGCTCGCCCCGGTGTACGCGATGATCTGGCGGATCGCGAACTCGCGTTCGAAGCCGGCGAGGGCGGTCGCCTCGGCGCCGGTGACGGAGGTCTCCGTGGGCACCACGACGCCCTGGAACTTGGCTCGGCGCACGCCGCCGACGCTATCCGCGAGCGTCGCCGCGGTGATCTGCGGCCGGTTCGCCGCGGTGAGGTCGATAGAGGTGTACGGGACGCTCTCGCGGTCCAGCTGGGCGACGACGGTGTCGACGCCGGTGCTGTGGTCGGTGATGACGAGTACGCGTAGGTCGATGCGTTGCTCCGCGCCCGCCGCGTCGGCCGGGGTGGCGAGTACCGTGCCGGCGACACCGGCGACGGCAAGGGCAGCGGCCAGGATCGGCCGTCGCAGTCCGAACTTGAGCACCAAAACTCCTTTGGGGGAAGGGTTTGTGTCCGCTGGGAGAACGGAAAACGCCGTGGCCTAGACACGCGGCGGTCTCAAAAGGCGGAAAAACGCGAAATGGCCGCAACTTCGAAGAAGTTGCGGCTTTGGGGAAGGAATGGCCGCAACTTCGAAGAAGTTGCGGCTTTGGGGAAGGAATGGCCGCAACTTCGAAGAAGTTGCGGCCTTCTGCGGTGCAGAGCGTTCTTACAGGAGGCGGCAGGCCGTCTGAGCCCAGTACGTGAGGATCATCTGCGCACCGGCGCGCTTGATCGACGTCAATGTCTCGACGATCGCCCGCTCCCGGTCGATCCAGCCGTTCGCCGCGGCCGCCTCCACCATCGCGTACTCCCCGGACACCTGGTAGGCGGCGACCGGCACGTCGACCGTGTCGGCCACCCGCCGCAGGATGTCGAGGTAGGGCAGGGCCGGCTTGACCATGACCAGGTCGGCGCCCTCGGCGACGTCGAGCTCCAGCTCATACAGCGCCTCATGGGCGTTGGCCGGGTCCATCTGGTACGTCTTGCGGTCGCCCTGCAGAGCGGACTCCACCGCTTCGCGGAACGGGCCGAAGAAGGCGCTCGCGTACTTCGCCGTGTAGGCGAGCAGCGCCACGTCGGTCTGCCCGGCCGCGTCGAGAGCCCGCCGGACGAAGCCGACCTGGCCGTCCATCATCCCGGACGGGCCGAGCACGTGAGCGCCGGCGTCGGCCTGGGCGAGGGCCATCTCGCCGTACACGGCGAGCGTGGCGTCGTTGTCGACGGACCCGTCGGGCGCGAGGACACCGCAGTGCCCGTGCGAGGTGAACTCGTCGAGGCACAGGTCGCTCATCACGACCGTAGAGTCGCCCACCTCGGCCACCACGTCGCGGATCGCGGCGTTGAGGATGCCGTTCGGGTCGATGCCGGCCGTGCCCTGCGGATCGCGCTGCGCGGGCACGCCGAAGAGCATCAGCCCGCCGACCCCGCTGTTGACCGCGTCGACCGCGGCCTTGCGCAGGGAGTCCCGGCTGTGCTGGACCACACCCGGGAGCGACGAGATCGGCCGCGGCTCGGTGAGCCCCTCGCGGACGAACATCGGCAGGATCAGCTGGGACGGCTGGACGTGCGTCTCGGCCACCAGGCGGCGCAGCGCCGGGGTGCGACGCAGCCGACGCGGCCGGACCTCAGGAAATCCCACTTAGCTACCTCCTCGAACGGAACCGCAGCCTCTACCGGAAACGCAGCGCCGTCGGGCCCTGAACCTTCGAGCCGCGGCGCTGCTTGGCCGGCATCGCCGCCAGCTTCTCGCGGAGCTCGACCGCGTAGGATGCGAGCCCCTCGACCAGGTCGGGGACGGACGCGTGCGGTGGCTGAACGTCGACGCGCAGGCCGAACTCTACTGCGGTGTCGGCCGTCTTCGGCCCGATCACCGCGACGACCGTCCGTGCGTGGGGCTTGCCGGCGATGCCGACCAGGTTGCGCACGGTGGAAGACGAGGTGAAGAGCACGGCGTCGAAGCCGCCGGACTTGATCGCGTCGCGGATGTCGGCCGGCGGTGGCGCGGCCCGGACCGTCCGGTAGGCGGTCACGTCGTCGACCTCCCAGCCCAGTTCGGTCAGGCCGGCGGCCAGGGTCTCGGTGGCGATGTCGGCGCGGGGCAGCAGCACCCGGCCGACCGGGTCGAGCACCTCGTCGTGCGGCGAGAACTCTTGCAGCAGGCCCTCGGACGACTGCTCACCGGCCGGTACCAGCTCCGGCACGATGCCGAACGAGCGGACCGCCTCGGCGGTGGCTTCGCCGATGCAGGCGACCTTGACCCCGCCGAAGTGGCGCGCGTCGAGGCCGTGCTCGGCGAACTTCTCCCACACCGCTCGTACGGCGTTGACCGAGGTGAACACCGCCCACGCGTACCGGCCGTCGACCAGGCCCTTGATCGCCCGCTCCATCTGGGCCGGGGTGCGCGGCGGCTCGACCGCGATGGTCGGCACCTCGCACGGGATCGCGCCGTAGGCCCGGAGCCGCTCGCTCATCGCGCCGGCCTGCTCCTTGGTCCGCGGTACGAGCACCTTCCAGCCGTACAGGGGGCGGTTCTCCCACCAGCCGAGCTTCTCGCGCTGGGATACCCCGGCCCCGAGGCAGAGCACGATCCGGCCGGCGAACCCGAGCGCCGCGGAGACCATGCTGTCGACCGTCGAGGCCGAGCTGTACTGGGTTTCGCCGGTGCCGTCGCCGGTGACCGAGACCGGGGTCGACG
This sequence comes from uncultured Actinomycetota bacterium, assembly GCA_963816625.1. Lineage (GTDB taxonomy): Bacteria > Actinomycetota > Actinomycetes > Mycobacteriales > Micromonosporaceae > Dactylosporangium. Next base: position 751,676 of record CAWFLC010000003.1, read on the forward strand.
GGTCGAGACCCGCGGCGAGCAGGCCGTCGCGGACCGTGGCCAGCTCGGCCGCCTCGACCGCGATGGCCGATGAGCCGCGCTGCACGGCGGTCGCGATCGCCTCGTAGTCGATGGACTGCGGATCGTCGATGTCGGCGGTCACCCGTACCCCGGGCAATGGAACGCCCGCGTAGGTGGCGACGCCGGCCGCCTGGCCGATGCCGGGAACGACCTCGAACGGCACCGCGGTCCGGGCGACCGCCTGGACCTCCTTGAGCACGGAGTCGTGCGCGAGCGGGTCGCCGCCGACGAGGTGGATCGCGCGGAGGCCGGAACGGGCCGCGGACAGCAGCACCTTGGCGACGTCGCCCGGTGCCCCCTCGGCCGGGCTGAACTGCGTATCTTCTTCGACCTCGCCGCGGATCACGCTGAGCAGCGCCTCCGGGACGTTTCGGTCGTGGACGATGTGATCGGCGGACAGCAGGGCGTCGTAGGCGCGGCGGGTCAGCAGGCCGGGGTCGCCGGGGCCGGCCCCGACGAATGCGATGCGGCCGGTGCTCTTTCGGGTGCGGGTCATCGGTGCACTCCCAGTGCGGTATCAGCGCCTTCGTCGCGCAGGTCCCGGGCAAGTGCCCGGCCGACCTTTGCGGCGTCGGCGAGCGTTCCGGTGCGGGACAGCCGGATGGACACCGAGCCATCCGGGCTGAACGCCGCACCGCGCAGGTAGATCTCTGGCCCAGTGCCGTCGCTGTCGCCCTCCGCCACTTCGGCCAGTGCCGCGATCGGGGCGGAACAGCCCGCCTCGAGCTCGGCCAGGAACTCCCGTTCGGCGGTGACCGCCGCGCGGGCGTCCAGGTCGTCGAGCGCGCCGAGGATCCCGCGCAGCTCGTCGTCGTCCTCCCGGCACTCGACCGCCAGCGCTCCCTGTGCGGGGGCGGGCAGCATGAGCATCGGGTCGAGGATCTCGGTCGCCTCGTTGGCCCGGCCGAGCCGGGCCAGGCCCGCTCGTGCCAGCACGATCGCGTCGAACTCGCCGTCGGCGAGCTTGCGCAACCGCGTATCAACGTTACCCCGTACGGGTACCGGGGCCAGGTGCCGTCCCAGCGCGTGGAGCTGAGCGATCCGGCGCAGTGCGCCGGTGCCGATCCGCGCCCCTTCGGGCAGTTCAGTGAGGGTCAGCCCGCCCCGAGCGACCAAGGCGTCGCGCGGGTCGTTGCGGGTCGGCACGGCCGCAATCGTGAGGCCGTCGGCCGGCGCGGTCGGCAGATCCTTGTACGAGTGGACCGCGACGTCGACGTCCTTGGCCCAGAGCGCGTCGCGCAGCGCGGACACGAACACCCCGACGCCGAGCTCTGGGATCGGCGCACTGGACCGGTCGCCGGAGGTGACGATCTCGACCAGCTCGACCTCGTGGCCGGTGCGTTCGCGGATCGCGTCGGCGACCGTCGTCGACTGCGCGACGGCGAGCGCGCTGCCCCGAGTACCCAGGCGGATCTTGGTCACGGGCGGACCTCGTTGGCGGCCGTTGGGTCGATCTCCGAGGGCACCTGCAGGTCGAAGAGCTCGCGCAGCGCCTGCGCGTATGCCTCGCCGCCCGGTTCGGCGGCCAGCCGTCGCACCCGTACGGTCGGCTGGTGCAGCAGCCGCTGCACAACGCGGTGGATCGTGTGCGCGACCTCGGCCCGGTGGTCGTCGGACAGCTCCGGGCAGCGCTGGGCGAGCCGGCGCAGCTCGGTGCCGACCACGTCGTCGGCCTTGGCGCGCAGGGCAGCGACGGTCGGCGCCACGTCGGTGCCGCGCAGCCAGCTGTTGAAGGCTTCCAGCTCGGCGGCGACGATCTCCTCGGCCGCCTTGGCCTCGGTGTCGAGCGTTGCGTTGGTACCGGAGCTCAGCCGCTCCAGGTCGACCAGTGTGACGCCGGCCAGGTCGGCGACGTCGGGCGCGACGTCGCGCGGCATAGCGAGGTCGAGCACCAGCAGCGGACGGCCGGCCGACTCGACGAGGGGCGCGTCGAGTACCGCCTCCGGCGAGGCGGTCGCACTGATCACGACATCCACCCGGCCCAGGGTCGCCTCGAGGTCCTCGAACCGGACCGCCTCGGCGCCGTGCAGGTTGGCCAGGTGCTGGGCGCGCTCGAAGCTGCGGTTGGTGACCAGGAGCGGCGCGGCGCCGCTGCGCTTCAACGTGGCCGCGGCGAGGCCGCCCATCGCGCCCGCGCCGATGACCAGCGCGGGCCGGCCGGCGATCGGGGCCGTGGCCTGCTGCCCGTACGCGAGAGCCGCAGTGACCACGCTCTGCCCGGCCCGGTCGATGCCGGTTTCGGCGTGCACCCGCTTGCCGACGCGCAACGCCTGCTGCATCAGCTCATGGAGCAGCCGACCGACGGCACCGTGCTCGACCGCCGTGTGGTACGCGTCACGCAGCTGCCCGAGGATCTGCGACTCGCCGACCACCATCGAGTCCAGGCCGGCGGCGACCCGGAAGGCGTGCCGCACGGCGTCGACCTCGTAGTGCACGTACAGGTTCGAGGCAAGATCGCTGACTGCTAGTCCGGCTTGCGCGGCGAGCACGGTACCGATGTCGGCCAGGCCACCGTGGAACGCCGACACCGCGGCGTAGATCTCCACGCGGTTGCAGGTCGACAGCACCACCGCCTCGTCGACGTAGCGCTGCGCGACAAGACGGCCGAGCGCCGTGGACGCGGCGTCGGCCGGCACCGAAAGGCTCTCCAGGAGCGGCAGGTTGGCGGTGCGGTGCGAGATGCCGACAACGAGCAGGTTCATGTTCCGACCGCCTCCCCGCCGAGCCGGTTAGCTTGATTCGCCAGGCCGACCCGGCCGGGCTTCGACACCAGCGGCAGCGCGGTCAGCGCCGACTTGCGGTGCTCGTGGAACGACAGGATCTGCAGCTCGATCGCGAGGTCGACCTTACGCACGTCGACGCCCTCCGGCACGTTCAGAACGCAGGGCGCGAAGTTGAGGATGCTGGTCACCCCGGCCGCGACCAGGCGATCCGCGACGTTCTGCGCCGCGTGCGCGGGCGTGGCGATCACCGCGATGGAGATCAGCTCCTGGGCGACGACATCGGCGAGGTCCTCGATGTGGCGCACGACGAGGCCGTTGATGTGCTCGCCCACCCGGCCGAGGTCGGCGTCGAAGAGCGCCGCGATGCGGAAGCCGCGCGTGCCGAAGCCGGCGTACCCGGCGAGCGCGTGACCGAGATTACCCACGCCGACCAGGGCGACGCCGCGCCGATGGGTCAGCCCGAGGACGTGCTCGATCTGCTCGATCAACAGGCTCACGTCGTAGCCGACCCCACGCGTGCCCGTGCGCCCGAGGTGGGAAAGATCCTTGCGGAGCTTGGCGGAATTCACCCCCGCCGCCGTCGCCAGCCCCTCCGACGGAGACGGTGTCGTGACCCGCCTCCGAGAGGTGGTGCAAGGCCCGAAGGTATTCCGGCAGCCGGGCAACGGTCGCCTCTGGCAGATCCGGAAAGTCCGGGCCATCGCTCTGCCCGGTGCGCTGCTGGCTCATGTGTCTCCGTGACGACGACGGTGCTCGAGGCCGCTCGCGCCGGCTCCGATCGCCTGTGCTAGCGGGGTTCGTCGTTGCAACAGAGTAGGCGCTTGTGAAGCCGTGCACAAATCGCGATCTTGAACTCCCCCAGACCGCGATGAAGAGGTCAGCGCCCACCCGTGGCCTACGCGAGCTCGAGAGATGCCCCCGCGGCACTAGGTGCCTCCATTCTCGACCGCGCTTGGCAGCGGGTGGGCGCTTCCGCAAGTATGCCGCAAAACGGAAAAATGCGCACTCAAACGACAACTTGCCATTTCGTGTCGACCACACGTAGTCAGCCTACTCGTGATGTTTTCATTGCCCGGATGACTCGAGCCCGCCGAGCGCATGCCGGCAGCTCGACCATCGTCTTGGGCCTAGACATCGATACTAGCCTATGCATCGGCATCGGCCGGGACGCCGCCAACTTCGGGAGCGGGACGTGGCCGCCCCCGATGCGATCTTGGACCTTGCTTGTCCCACCCAATGGGACAGGCAAGACGTGGGCGATCCGCCAAGATTCACCTCCTCCAGGGGTCGCAGCGGCCACCGTCGATGCCGATCCCGAGACGGGACACCCAGGGTCCGGCTCCAACGCGAGCCAAGATCGCCCCGGCAGACCACTATTTGCCCGAAGTTGTGGCCACCCGGGCCGGCCAAGACCACTACATGCCCGAAGCAGTGGCCACCCGGGCCACCGTGACCACTACATGCCCGAAGTAGTGCCCACCCCGGCCGCCGTGACCACTACATGCCCGAAGTGGTGGCCACCCCGGCCGCCGAGGCCACTCCGGCCGCCGTGACCACTACATGCCCGAAGCAGTGGCCACCCCAGGCCGCCGAGACCACTACATGCCCGAAGTGGTGGCCACCCCAGGCCGCCGAGACCACTACATGCCCGAAGTGGTGGCCACCCGGGCCGGCCGTGGCCACTACTTGCCCGAAGTGGTGGTCACCCGGGCCGACAAGGGCACTGCTTGGCCGGAGTTGTGGCCGCCCGGGGCTTGGGGGCGCGGGCCTGGCAGCGCAGCGAAGCGGAGCGGTGTCTCGCGGGAGGAACGGTCGTGCCCTCGGCGGACCCGAGTCATGGAAAGGAATGGGGCTTAGGGTTATCCCCACCATAAGGAGGCCGGTCGGCGGGATGGGGGGAGACGTCGGCGATGCCTAGCGTAAATGACATGACTACCGCACCCATCCAGGCCGCCGCCCCGGTCCGCACCGGCAGCTGGGCCGGCCGCACATTTCGTCAGCTCGGCATCGACACGCAGTATGTGCTGCTCGGCTTCCCGCTCGGCATCATCACCGTGGTCGCTGTGCATGGTGGGGTTCTGGCTGGGCGTCGGCATGTTCATCACGGTGCTCGGCATCCCGATCGTGGCCGGCACGCTGTTCCTGGCCCGGGGCTTCGCCACCGTCGAGCGCGCCCGGACCGCACCCGTGCTGGGCCGGAGGCTGCCACACCCCGGGTACAAGCACGGCAAACCCGACGACGGGTTCTTCCGGCGGATGTTCCGGCCGATGACCGACGGGCAGTCGTGGCTGGATCTGCTGCACGGCATGTTCCGGTTCATCCCGAGCACGATCGCGTTCTCGTTCGTGGTCACCTGGTGGGCCGGTGCGCTCGGCGGGCTGACCGCACCGCTGTGGGACTGGGCGATCCCCCGCGGACCGGACAACCAGGACCTTCCCGAGCTGATCGGGCTGGGCACCGGCGACGGCTGGCGGATCGGCTTCAACCTGGCCGCCGGGCTGTTCTTCGCACTGACGCTCATTCCCGTGGTACGGGGGGCCGCCCAGCTGGAGGCGCAGTTCGCCCGGGGTCTGCTCAGCGGGGTGAACGAACTGCGCGAGCGGGTCGCCGAGGCGGAGGCCGGGCGGGACACGGCTCGGGCGCAGCGGGCGGCCGCGGTGTCGGCCGAGGCGACCGCGCTGCGGCGGCTGGAGCGGGACATTCACGACGGCCCGCAGCAGCGGCTGGTCCGGCTGGCGATGGACCTGGGGCGGGCGCAGCAGCAGTTCGACACCGATCCGGACGCCGCCCGGGCGACCATGGCCGAGGCACTGACCCAGACCCGCGAGACGCTGGACGAGTTGCGGGCGCTGTCCCGTGGCATCGCCCCGCCGATCCTGGTCGACCGCGGTCTCCGCGCGGCGCTCGCCGCACTGGCCGGGCGCAGCACGGTGCCGGTCGACCTGGACGCGCCCGAGTTCGGGCGGCTGTCGGACAACGTCGAGACCACGGCGTACTTCGTGGTCGCCGAGTCCCTCACCAACGTCGCCAAGCACAGCCAGGCCAGCGAGTGCCGGGTCGTGCTGAACCGGCTCGATGACGCGCTCGTGGTGACCGTCGCGGACAACGGGGTCGGCGGGGCGCACCTGGCCAAGGGGCACGGGCTGACCGGCCTGGCCGACCGGGTGCAGGCGGCCGGCGGCGTGCTCAACGTGCAGAGTGAAGAAGGCACCGGAACGACGGTGACCGCCGCGCTACCCCTGTAGGTAGGCCAGCACCGCCAGCACCCGGCGGTGCTGTTCTTCGTCCGGGGGCAGGTCGAGCTTGGTGAAGATGTTCTTGACGTGCTTCTCTACCGCACCCTCGGTGACCACGATGTGCCGGGCGATCGCCGTATTCGAGCGGCCCTCGGCCATCAGCCCCAGCACCTCGCGCTCCCGCGGGGTCAGCGCGCGCAGGGGATCGTCGCGGCGGCGGCGGACCAGCAGTTGACCGACCACTTCCGGGTCGAGCACGGTCGCGCCGCCGGCCACCCGCTGCAGGGCGTCGAGGAACTCCGCGACCTCCGAGACGCGGTCCTTGAGCAGGTAGCCGATCGCGCCCTTGCGGTCGGCGAGGAGATCGTCGGCGTAGGACACCTCGACGTACTGCGAGAGCACCAGGATCGGCGAGCCCGGCACGCGGCTGCGGGCCGCCACGGCCGCCCGGAGGCCCTCGTCGGTGTGGGTCGGCGGCATGCGGACGTCCACGATGGACACATCCGGCTCGTGTTCGGTGATCGCGGCCACCAGCGACGGGCCGTCGCCGACCGCGGCCACGACCGTATGGCCGTTCTCCTCGACCAGCCGGACGAGGCCCTCCCGGAGCAGGACCGCATCGTCGGCGATGACCACGCGCATGAGAACCGCTTTCCTAGGGTCTGTATCAAAGTGGGGGCTGGAGCGAGGCGAGGCTCAGGTGTCGGCTGGGGCCGCGCCGGGCGCGGCCGGATACCGGTGTTGTATCTGGCCGTGACCGGGGTGGTTCCAGGCGGCGGCTGAGTCCGCCGCAGCCCGGCCCCCACTTTGATACAGACCCAAGTCCTTGGCCGCCAGGCGGACGGCTTCGACGAGCGACGAGGCGACCGGCCGGCCGGTCGCGTAGAGCGTGGGACTCGTGGGTGAAGCCGCCCGCGTAGAGCACGCACGCGGCGCCCACGGCGGCCGCCGCGTCGCCGTCGTCGACCGAGTCGCCGATCAGCACGACGTCGGCGGCCGGAATGTCCAGTGCGGACAGATGGGCCGCGCAGGTAGGCCGCCTTACGTTGCCCGCCGACGATGTCCGGCAGTCCGTCCACACGCGACAGTTGGTCCGCCAGCCCGTGCCGGGCCACCTCGACCAGCAGCTCGTCGTGGAAGAACATGGACAGCAGCGACTGGGATGCCGGCCCAGATCGCCATCGCCTCGAGCGCGTCGGCGGTGAGCGTGCAGGTCGGCCATGCCCAGCCGGTAGGCGTCGTGGAAGGCGTCGTCGAGCCGCCGGAACTCCTCGGCGTCGACCGGCCGGCCGAGCACGAAGCTGTAGTAGTCGACGATCGGCCGGCGGAAGTCACGCCGGTGATCCTCGGCGGTGATCCGCGGGCCGCCGATCGTGGCCAGGCAGGCGTTGGTCGCGGTGACGCAGAGGTCGAGGTCGTTGAGCAGCGTGCCGTTCCAGTCCCAGACGAGGTGCCGACTCACGGAGCGACTCCGAGGTCCCGCAGCAACCGCTCCTCCTCGACCCGCCAGTAGCCGTGCTCCTTGCCGTCGAGCAGCACGACCGGGATGCGGCAGGCCGTATTCGTCCTCGAGGTCGTCGTCGCCACTGATGTCGATCTCGGTCCAGCTCTCCCCGGACTTCGCCGCCACGCGTTCCATCGCCTCCTTCGCCACGTCGCACAGGTGGCAGCCGGGCCGGGTGCAGCAGCGTGAGCCTCATCGCAGCGCGCGCCTTGCGGATCTTGCCGGTCGCCGAGTGCGGCAGCGATGCCACGAACTCGATCTCGGTCGGGCACTTGAACCGGGCCAGGTTGCGCTCGCCGTAGGCGATCAGCTCCTCGGCCGTGACGCGTGGAGCCTTCGGTCCGCGACCACGAAGGCCTTGACGGTCTGCCCGGTCTACTCGTTCGGCACCCCGAGCACGGCCGACTCGACCACGTCCGGGTGCGCCGTCGAGCACCTGCTCGACCTCGTACGGGTAGACGTTGAAGCCGCTGACCAGGATCAGCTCGCCGATCCGGTCGACCAGGAACAGGTCGCCGTCCTCGTCGGCGTAGGCGACGTCGCCGGTCGCCCACCAGCCGTCCTCGTCCGGGCCGTCCGGCGCCGTCCGGCCAGTACCCGCTGAAGAGGTTGCGGCCCCGCACCACGATCTCGCCGGGCTCGGTGCCGGGCGATCCGCCGAGTTCGTCGTCCTGATCCTCGTCGAGCAGGACCGTCTCGCCGGAGGCGTCGACCAGGCGCAGTTCCACGCCCGGGATGGCGCGGCCGATCGAGCCGGGCTTGGCCGTGGTACTGGCGAGCGTGCTGGTCAGCACCGGCGCCGTCTCGGTGAGCCCGTAGCCCTGGTGCACGGTCGCCCCGGTGGCCTGCGGTGAACCGGGCGGCGACGGTCGGGTCGAGCGGCGCGGCGCCGCACACCGCCAGCCGGACCGTGCTCCAGGCGTGGGTGAGCTGCTCGCTGCGCGTCGACCAGGCGACGAACATCGGCGGCACGCCCACCACGGTGGTCACGCCGTGCGCGAGGATCGTCTCGAGCGAAGTCGGCCGAGTCGAAGCGGTCCAGCAGCACCCCGCACGCGCCGTGGTAGGCGATCGCGCCGAGGCCGGAGTTCAGGCCGTAGGCGTGGAAGAGCGGCAGCGCCAGCAGCACGACGTCGTCGGGCGTCACCGGGCTCGGCTCCAGCGCGGCGAGCTGCTCGTGGTTGGCCAGCAGCGCCCGATGCGACAGCATCGCTCCCTTCGGCGCGCCGCCGGTGCCCGAGGTGTAGAGCAGGACGGCCAGGTCTTCCCCGCTCCCCTTGCTCGGCACCGGCTCGACCGGCTCGAGGTTTCCCAATTGGTACGGGACAGCCGCGGTCGATCCGGCCTCCGCCAGTACGGCTTCGGTGGCGACGAACACGCCGGCGCCCGAGTCGACGAGCACCTGGCGCAGCTCGCGGCCGGTGTAGGTCGGGTTGATCGGCACCGCGACGAGCCCGGCCCGCAGCGCCCCGAAGTAGGCGAAGGCGAACTCGGGCACGTTCGGTAGCGCGATCGCGACCGGCGCCCCACCGGCGATGCGGGCCAGTTCGGCCGCGGCCGCGTCGACCTGGGCGTCCAGCTCCGACCAGGTCAGGACCTGGTCGGACGAGCGAAGGGCAGGGTGCTCACCCCGCTCGGCGGCGCTGCGGCGCACGAGATCGGCGACATTCTGTACGTCCGGCACGGTCGCTGAGTCTCCCAGATCGTGTCCACATAGCGGAAGCCGCATGAGCGCGCGGCCAGGCTCTCGGCCAGGAGGCTTTCCGCCATCAGTCCGATTTGCTCGCGGCATCGACGTCAGCGCATACCCGAACGGTTAGGAAGGTGACACGTCCGGACCACTCCACCAGACTGAGCTTGCGTGCTCAACTACCTGCGTCGATCGAGTTCACGCTCAATCAGGAGATCGCTTAGCGAACTTCGGTAGCGCGAACCGGCCGCGACACGCCCATCGAGTAATGATCCACTCAATAGTGTGAGATGGGGATGTACGTGATGAGTCAGTTCGACGTACGGTGCCAGCATGACAGTGTGCTCTCGGCGTGTCGCTCGGCGTGTCGGCCAGATTTTGACGGACACGCTGTCCGGTGCGCATTCACCGTTATGTGGAAACAATGTGCCGGCGCGTAATGGACTGCCCACACGCGGGTGACGTCGGTCCTATAGTCACCCAGGTCGGCTCACCCGTTTTGATGTGACTCGACACCCCTCACCCCGAGGAGGCCGAAGTGCCCGTCTTGGCGCCGAAACAGACGTCTTGTCTGGATCGTGCCCCGTCGTTGCTCCATCGCTCCGAGAGTGGGGCAGTGTGAGCTCGTACCTGCACGTGTACAACGCGGACAACGCCCTCACGCACGGGCTCAACATGCTGCGCGACATGCTCAGCACGACGATCCGTGGCGACGGGGGTGTCCCGCGTACCCGCGGCCGCCCGCACAGCAACGAGTCGCCGACCCGACACGTCGGGACCGGCAACACCGGGCCGGGCAGCCAGCGGGCCGGTGGCAAGCAGGCTGGGGTCATCGAGGAGGACACCGTCCCCCTCGCCAAGGCCGGCCCGCCGCCGCCCACACAGACGCAGGGCCCCGACGGCAGTGTCGAGACTCCCCCGCCACCGCCGGTGGCCCGGCCGGATCGCTCCGATCCCGCCGCCGAGGTATGGGCGCTCATCGAGCGCGCCCAGGCCGGCGACGGCGCGGCGTTCGGGCTGCTCTACGACCGGTACTTCGACACCGTCTTCCGTTTCGTGTACTTCCGGGTCGGCAACCGCCAGCTCGCCGAGGACCTGACCGCCGACACGTTCCTGCGGGCGCTCAAGCGCATCGGCAGCTTCACCTGGCAGGGCCGCGACCTCGGCGCCTGGCTGGTCACCATCGCCCGCAACCTGGTCGCCGACCACTTCAAGTCCGGCCGCTACCGGCTCGAGGTCACCACCGGCGACGTGCTCGACGCCGACCGGCCGGACCGCGGGCCGGAGGGCAGCCCGGAGTCGGCCGTCATCGACCACATCACCAACGTCGACCTGCTCAAGGCCGTCAAACAGCTCAACCCCGAGCAGCAGGAGTGCATCGTGCTGCGGTTCCTGCACGGGCTTCTCGGTGGCCGAGACCGCGCAGACCATGGGCAAGAACGAGGGAGCGATCAAAGCGTTGCAGTACCGCGCGGTACGCGCGCTGGCCAGACTTCTTCCTGACGGATTCCAACCGTGAGTGACCGGACGATGACGGCGGCTGAGAGACCACTCGAGGCCGCCGTAACCATGCCCGGAGTTGCACCGTTGGACCCAGTACGACCGTCGGCTTGGCGCACGCCGGTCGCGGTGGCCTCCCATCCCGCTGCCCGGACGCGCCTTGACGTGATCAGCGAAGGGGGGTGCCTCAGGTGATCTCCTCCGTGTTCCATCGTCGACACAGCGAGCGTCTTTCTCAGCTTCTCGACGAGGCCAGCGGAGGGCGACGACACCATGTCAAGTCGGGAGTGGATGACAACCTCTCCAAGCTTGTCGCGGTGAGCCGTCGCTTGGCCGACCTGCCGATCAAGGTCGAAGCTCACCCGGAATTCCGGGACGGCCTGAAGGCAATGCTGTTGGCGACCATCGAGCGCGAGGGCATCGGTGCCACCGCGGTCGCATCGGAACCGGACACCGAGACGGCCAAACGGCGCAGTTCGCGCATTCCGGTCGTCGGCGGGGCGCTTCGTCGCCCCGGTGGGGTCCGTCCCCCGATGGCCCGGCGTACCAAGGCCCGGGGCGCAATCGTGATCGGCCTGGCCGCCGGCACGCTGGCGCTGTCGGGCATGTCGGCCGCGAGTGGCGACGCCATCCCGGGTGACCCGTTGTACTCAGTCAAACGCTCCACCGAACGTGCGCAGCTCGCGCTGGCCGGCTCCGACATCAGCCGGGGCCAGCTGTACCTCGAGTTCGCCCGTACCCGCCTCGACGAGGCGCGTGCGGTCCAGTCCGACCCGAGCGGGTTCGCCCGGGTGCTCGACGACATGGACTCCGAGACGCAGCAGGGTGTCAAGCTGCTCACCACTACCGCCATCGATCACAAGGACGCCGCCGCACTCGATGCGATCGACGCCTTTGTCAAGACCCAACACAGTTCCGCCGAGAACCTCCGCCAGGGGGTGACCGGTGATCCACATAGCCGTGCAAACACGTCGCTGGCGCTGCTCACCGAGATCCAGAAGCGTGCGAAGGCACTGCGCCTGGTCCTCACGTGCGGCACCGCGGCGACCAGTGGTGCCGACCCGCTCGGTCCACTGCCGAAGCTCGACGCCTGTCCCGCCGCCGGCAACCGCCAGGGTGGACAGGGCACGCCGGGCACCGGGGGCCACCAAAGCGGGCAGGATGGGCAAGGCCAGAACGGGCAGCCGACCACGACCGAAAACGGCGTAGCGACCACGCCGACCGCTCCCGATGCGAACGGCACGAGCGTGCCGCCGCAGGAGGCCGGTAACCCGGTTGACGCTCCGGACAGCACGCCGACCGACGGCGGACTGCTGGACGGCCTGCACGACCTGGTCCACGGCGGATAGCCATCGCCGAAGCGTGAAGGCAAGCGTGAAGGCCCGGTGTGTTCGCTCGCACCGGGCCTTCAGTTTTCGCCGGTGTGTTCGCTCGCATCGGGCCTTCAGTTTTCGCCGGTACCGTACCCTTACCGAGGTCGAAGGGAGCAGTGGCATGCCGATCCGACCGCCGACGATCCGACGCAAACGGCCCATCGGCCGGGTGGTCGCATCCTCTGCCGGATGGGCTGCCGCCGAGGTCGAGGCCGCGCTCACGCTGCCGGCCGACCCGACCGCCGCCGCCTTCTTCGACGTCGACAACACGATGATGCAGGGCGCGTCGATCTACTACTTCGCCCGCGGCCTGGCCGCCCGCAAGTACTTCACCACCGGCGACCTGGTCAGGTTCGCGCTGCAGCAGCTCCGGTTCCGGGTACTGGCGAGCGAGCACTCCGGCGACGTCGTCGCCCGCGAAGCGGCCGCTCTGGCGTTCGTCGCCGGGCTGGCGGGTCGACGACATGGCGCGGCTCGGCGAGGAGATCTTCGACGAGCTGATGGCCGAGCGGATCTGGTCCGGCACGCGCGCCCTCGCCCAGCTGCACCTCGACGCCGGCCAGCGGGTCTGGCTGGTCACCGCCGCCCCGGTCGAGCTCGGCCGGATCATCGCCGAGCGGCTCGGCCTGACCGGCGCGCTCGGCACGGTCGCCGAGATGCAGGACGGCGTCTACACCGGCCAGCTGGTCGGCGACCTGATGCACGGCCCGGCCAAGGCGGTCGCCATCCGCGCGCTCGCCGCGGCCGAGGGCCTCGACCTGGCGCGGTGCTCGGCCTACAGCGACTCGGTCAACGACCTGCCGATGCTGTCGCTGGTCGGCAACGCGGTCGCGGTCAACCCCGACGCCGCCCTGCGCCGCGAGGCCCGCGAGCGCGGCTGGGAGATCCGGGACTTCCGCACCGGCCGCAAGGCCGCCAAGATCGCGGTGCCGGCCGCGCTGGCGCGGGCCGGTCGCCGGCGCGTGCGCCGTGGCCGCCGTCGCCGCGCGTCGACCGGCGCCGCCGGCCGCGCGGCCAGCCGCCGCTCAGGCCACGACTCCCCGAAGTGCGCCACTCCGGACCCGAGGCCACAACTCTCGAGGCGGCCAGGCCGGCGTTGGCCTAGCGGAGACGGCGTCTGGGCGGCGTTCGAGCAGCGCGGTAGAGCGTCTGCTGGATGGTCTCGCGGACCTGGTCGGCCAGGTTGAACACGACCATCGGGTCGTCGGCCTGACTCGGCGTAATCCAGTCGGTCGGGATCGGCTCGCCGAACTCGATCAGCCACTTGCTCGGCAGCGGCAGCAGCCCGAGCGGCCCCAGCCACGGGAACGGTCGGCGTGATCGGGAAGTACGGCGCGCCGAGCAGCCGGGCCAGCGGCTTGATGTTGCCGATCATCGGGTAGATCTCCTCGGCGCCGACGATCGCGACCGGGACGATCGGGGTGCCGGTGCGCAGGGCGGCGGAGACGAAGCCGCCCCGGCCGAAGCGCTGCAGCTTGTAGCGGTCGCGCGAAGGGCTTGCCGACGCCCTTGAAGCCCTCCGGGAAGACGCCGACCAGCTCGCCCGCGCTCAGCAGCCGTTCGGCGTCCGGATTGCAGGCCAGGGTGCCGCCGGACTTGCGGGCGATCTCGGAGAGCACCGGCATCCGGAAGACCAGGTCGGCGCCGAGCAGCCGCAGGTACCGGCGGGCCGGCGTCTCGTCGTGCACGGCCACCGCGAGCATCAGCGCGTCGAGCGCGATGGTGCCGGAGTGGTTGGCCACCACCAGCGCCGCGCCCTCCTCGGGCAGGTTCTCGACGCCGTCGACCTCGATGCGGAACCAGGTCCGGTACAGCGGCCGCAGCATCGGGAGGAACACGCCGTCGGTGAGGTCGCCGGTCGAAGCCGAACTCGTCCACGTCGTAGTCGCCGGTGAGCCGCTCGCGGAGGAACGCGAGGGCACCGGCGACGCGATCGTCCCAGACATCCCCCATCGCTGGGTCGATATCAGTCACGCTCAGACTCCAACGCCGTCTCCAACGCCGCGCGGGCGGCGCGTACTTGCCGTATCCGATCCAGGATGACGCGTTCGGCCGCTCGTACGACTTCCTGCCCCAACAACGCGCCGGAGCGTTGAGCGGCGATGAACTCGTCGAAGGCGTCCGCCGTCGTGCGGGGTTCGAAGCCGAACTCCTTGACCAGCCGCGTGGTGTCGACCACCCGGCCGTGGACGAAGAGGTCGAGCTGGTCGAGCGAGACGGCCCGCTTCGCCGCGGTGGCCAGCGTCGACAGGCCGGCCTCGGGGATCGGCACCGCGATCCGCCCGGCCCGGCGGACCGCCTGCGACAGCGTGAGCACGCCACTGCCGGCGACGTTGAACGTCCCCGGGTGCCACTCCATGACCGCCCGCAGCAGCACCTCGAACGCGTCGTCGACGTGCACGAACTGCAGTCGCGGGTCGCGGCCGAACACGGTCGGCACCAGCGGCGCGGCGAAGTAGCGCAGCAGCGCGCGTGTCGGCGCTGGACCCGATGAACGGCGCGAACCGCAGCACGGTCGCCGCCACGTCGGGCCGGCGCCGCCGGAACCCGCGCACGTAGCCCTCGATGTCGAGCACGTCCTTGGCGAAGCCGCCACGCGGGACGGCCCGGGGCTCGGTGTCCTCGGTGAAGATCGCCGGGTCCCGGAACGACGCGCCGTAGGCGGCCGTCGACGAGCGCACCACCAGCTTGTTGACCAGCGGGGCCTGCTGGCAGGCGGCGAGGAGTTGGAGCGTGCCGATGACGTTGTGTTCTTTCATCGCGGCCCGGCCGCCGCTGTGCGGGTCGGCGGCCGTTGCGACACCCAGGTGCGCAACCCCCTCGACCTGCGCGTCGACCAGTACCCGGAGCACGCCGGGTGAGCGGAGGTCGATCGGACGCAGCTCGACGCCGTGCAGGAGGCGGGCCGTTTCCGCGGAGGGCGTGGCGACGTCGACGCCGATCACCCGGTCGATCTGAGGGTCAGCGGCCAATCGGGCGGCCAGATGCGCGCCGAGGTAGCGAGCTACCCCGGTGACCAACACCACCCGTGGCACACCCGCTGGCGTGGTCACGGGTTGCGATGCCTACTTGCCGAGACGGCGACGCTGGACACGGGTCTTGCGCAGAAGCTTACGGTGCTTCTTCTTGGCCATGCGCTTACGGCGCTTCTTGACCACTGAGCCCATTAGGTAGTCCCCTCGACACGACACGCGCACCGAGATGGCACGCAGCAGGATTAGCGGGTTACAGGGTAGCCGTCCCGCGGCGTGATCGGAAAATCGGGGCTTGCCCTGGACTACTTGTCCCGGCTAGGCGGATTCGCGGAATGCTTCCCGCAGGTAGGTGTCGACGGCGTGCTCGGGCACCCGGAACGAACGACCGACGCGCACCGCGGTCAGATCACCCGCGTGCACCAGCCGGTAGACCGTCATCTTGGACACTCGCATGAGCGCGGCAACCTCGGCGACGGTCAGGAACCGGACCTCGGCTAGCCGGCCCTCGGTGGTGTGTGGCGTTCCCGTCATCGCTACCTCCGCACAGATGGCTTATCAGCCCGCTCCCTCGACAAGCGTGCTATCAGTACGGTAACGGTACTGCTGTGAATTGCGCGCCTGCTTCGAAGGAAATTTGAAGATCTACTCGGTTCGCAGTGCCACCACCGGGTCCAGCCGGCCCGCGCGTTGAGCTGGCACAACACCGAAAATGATGCCGACGCCGGCCGAGACTCCGAACGCCAGTGCGAGCGACCACCAGGTGATCGCGGCCGGTACCGGCGACAACGCGGCGACGACCAGCGATGCGCCGATGCCCAGCCCCATCCCGATCACGCCGCCGAGCGTGGTCAGCAGGACCGCCTCGAGCAGGAACTGCACGCCGATGTCCCGCGGCCGGGCGCCGACGGCCTTGCGCAGCCCGATCTCCTTCGTTCGTTCCCGAACGGACACCAGCATGATGTTGGACACCCCGACCCCGCCGACGAGCAGGGAGATCCCGGCGATCGCGGCCAGGACGCCGGTGAGCACGCCGAGGATGTCGCCCAGTACGCCGAGGATCTGTTCCTGGGTCACCGCGCTGAACTCGGTGTCCGGGTGCTTCTTCGCCAGTTCGGCGAGGATCTGCCGGCTGAGCTGGTCGATGTCGTCGCGGTTGGGTGCCTTGACGGCCAGCCCGTCGACCCGGTTGGTGCCGAAGCAGCCGCTGGGCGGTGGTGATCGGGATGTGCACCTCGCTGTCGCGGTCCACGCCGAGACTCTGCCCGAGGCTGGCGAAGACGCCGATCACCCGGAACCGCACGCCGGCGATGGTGATCTGCTGGCCGACCGCGTCGCGGTCGTCGAAGAGGGCGCTCGCGACCGAAGCGCCGAGCACGGCCACCCGCCGCTGGGTGTCGACGTCGGAGCGGTTCAGGTAGGTGCCGCGGGCCAGATGGCGCACGAAGACGTTGGGGGTCGATCTCGGTAACGCCTTGATCGTGGCGAACGTCGAGACGTTGCCCGAGCGCGACCGTCTCGCCGGAGGACACCGTGACGGCGACCCGGTTGCGGTCCCCGACGATCTTGGCGACGTCGTCGATGTCGTCGAGATCGAGCCGGGAGACCGTCGGCGCCGACCCGACGTTGAGCTGGCCGGGCACCACGATGAGCAGGTTGGAGCCGAGGCCCTCGACCTGCTGCTCGATCTTGTTCTTGGTGCCGGTGCCGATGGCGACCAGGATGACCACCGCGGCCACCCCGATGATCACGCCGAGCATGGTCAGGCCGCTGCGGAGCCGGTTGGCGCGCAGGGCGTCGAGCGCGACCCGCCAGGCCTCCGCGAGCCTCATACGATGACGCCGTCGCGCATCACGATCTGCCGGTTGGCCCGGTCGGCCACCTCTCGGTCGTGGGTCACGATGACCAGGGCGACTGCCCTGCTCCCCGTTCAGCTTCTCCAGCAGCCCGAGCACGGCCTGCCCGGTCGTCGTGTCGAGGTTGCCGGTCGGCTCGTCGGCGAGCAGGACCTCCGGGTCGGTGACCAGCGCCCGGGCGATCGCCACCCGCTGCTGCTCGCCGCCGGAGAGCTGGTTGGGCCGGTGGTCGAGCCGGTGCCCGAGGCCGACCCGCTCGAGCATCTCGGCGGCCTTGCCCCGGCGCTCGCGGGCGCCGATCCCGCGGTAGACCAGCGGGAGCGCGACGTTGTCCACCGCCGTGGTCCGGGCCAGCAGGTGAAACGACTGGAACACGAAGCCGATCGTCGCGTTGCGCAGCCGAGCCAGCTCATGCTGGTTGAGCGAGGCCACGTCCCGCCCGCCGATGGACAGCTGCCCGGAGGTCGGCCGGTCCAGGCCGCCGAGCAGGTGCATCAGGGTCGACTTGCCGGAGCCGGACGGCCCCACGATGGCCACGTAGTCCCCGGCCGGGATGGTGAAGCTGACCCCGCGCAGGGCCGGCACGCTGATGCCGTCGAGGTCATAGGTCCTCGTGACCTCTTCGGCGACGATCGCCGGCGTCACGGCAGTTTCATCCCCGCCGTGACCTTGTCGGTGCCGCGGACCACGAGCCGGTCGCCGTCGCCGAGGCCGGAGAGCACCTGCACCTGGTCCTGCCCGGTCACGCCGAGGCGGACCGGCACCTGCACGGCCTTGCCGCCGCGCACCAGCCACACCGAGTCCTTGCCGTTGGTGTTGAATACCGCGGCGGCCGGCACGGTCACCGCGTCGCGGACGGAGCGGACCTGCAGGTGCGCCACGGCGTTCATGCCCGGCCGCGGGGTCGGCGCGTCCCGGCCGTCGTCGAGCCGGCCGCCGCTGAGCTTCAGCCGGGCCCGGTACGAGACGCCGCCGCGCGCCGACGTCGACGGGAGCACGTCGGTCGAGGTCACCGTGGCGTCGTAGTGCGCGCCGGGCGCGGCGTCGAGCTCGACGGTCGCGGTGATGCCCGGCTGCGACCAGCAGCACGTCGGTCTCGTCGACCTCGGCGAGGAGCCCGAGCTCGGAGGTGTCCACGACGGTGAGCAGCGCGGTGCCGGCGCTGACCCGGCCGCCGACGCCGATGGCGGGATCGACCCCGGGACCCTGCGCCTCCGCCGGCGCGGCGGTCGGCAGGCTGCCACCCGCACCGGTCGCCGCCCCCAGCAGGTCGTTGAGCGACGGAGGAGCTTCCAGACGAGGTACCGCCGAGCTGGACGACCCCGGCCATCGGCGCGCGCAGCGTCAGCGCGTCGACCGTCGACTTCGCCAGGTCGTACGCCGCCTTCGCCTGGGCCCGCTGGGCCGCGGTGAGCGCGGACATCGCCTGCCCGACACTGGCCAGGCCCCGCTGCACCGACGACACCAGGGCGCGCGCCGAGGCGGCCGCCTCCCGGTAGGCCCGCTCGGCCACGTCGACCTGGGCCAGCAGCGCCGCGCGCAGGGTCGCGTCAGCGATCCGGTTGGCCGCGTCCCGGGCCGCCGCGAACGCCCGGCCGGCCGCCTCGTCGGTCCTGGCCTGCGTGCTGACCAGGCTGGTGCGCCCGACCGAGCCGCCGCCCTTCAGCGCGTCGAGCGCGTCGGCGGCGTTCGCGAGGCGGGCCTGTGCGGACGGTGAGTCGACCACGGCGAGGACCTGCCCGGCGGTGACCTCGTCGCCCGGCTTCACGGCCAGCGCCACGACGGTGCCGTCGGCCGGTGAGCTCAGCGTCGCGACGGACTTCGCGGTGACCGTGCCGGGCGCGTCGACCATCTCGACCACGTCACCGTGCCC
Source organism: uncultured Actinomycetota bacterium (assembly GCA_963816625.1). GTDB lineage: Bacteria > Actinomycetota > Actinomycetes > Mycobacteriales > Micromonosporaceae > Dactylosporangium. Next base: position 770,464 of record CAWFLC010000003.1, read on the forward strand.
GGCCGCGCCCACGGCGATGTCCCCGTTGTTGTCGCCGCAGGACGCGGCGGTCAGGCCGACCAGCGCGAGAACGGCCGCGGCCAAGCCAAGGGTCGAGCGCGAGGGGGGTCGGCGCACCCCGCAATAGTAGCCACGCGATGTATGCGTCAGGTTTTCGTGCGTACGGCGGCCGCGCAGTCCGCCGACACCTGCGCCCACGGGGCGCCCAAGACCGACTGCGACGCCTTCTCAAGCGACGCGCCGTCGCGGACCACGGCACCGAAGAACGCCAGCATCTTCGCCTCCCCGAACCGGTCGGCCAGCCGCTTGACCGCGAGGTAGGCCACCCCGTACCGGCCGTTGACGTCGGCGGCGGTCGCGTTCTGCGGCGGGCTGTCCAGCGCCACGTCGCCCGACCAGAGTCCACTGTAGACGAACCTCCGTACGTCGGAGAGCCCGTCGAACGGCCGCGCTGCGCCGGTCACGCGCACGTACTCGGCGATCCCCTCGACCAGCCACCAGCTGTGGTCGTACGTGCGGTCGACGCCGGAGAGCGTGACCACGTGGGTGAACTCGTGCCGCAGTACCTCGGTCACGTCGCGCGAGTCGACGTGGTTGACGTTGAGCACCACCTCGGTCGAGACGTCGGTGAGCGGCATCGCGAAGGCGGCCACCCACGGCTGCTGCTGCACGCCGTACCACTTGCCCCACTCGTCCGATCCGGCGAGGTAGACGACATAGCGGCCGGGCGGATTGCCCCACCGGGCGAAGCGATCGGTGACCGCGGCGGCCTTCTCGGCCGCGACCAGCATCGCCGGCAGCCGGGCCGCATACCGGGCGGTGGTGGCCACGATGACCCTCGTACCGACGGCGGCGCGCAGATCGCTCGCCTCCCACGGCCGCGGGCCGAGGTCGTCGGCGGACGACGTGCCGAAGGCGATCAGCCGGGCAACTCCGCCTGCGTCGGTCCACCTGGTCGGGATCGACATCGACAGCCGCGCGCAGTCCGGTACCGCGAAGCAGTAGGTCACCTTGACCGGCACGGACCACACGCCGTCGGAGTTCCGCGACAGGTCACCCACCGACTCGTCCCACACCGCGACGTGCATCGCCCGCAGCGCGTTGAATCGACGCGTCAGCGCGGCCCGGAGCGCGGCGTCGGCCGGCGATACCGGGGCCAGGAAGCCGGGCAGGTCGCCGCGCAGCAGCGCCGCCTTCTGCCCGTCGATCGCGGCCGCGATGCCGGTCGGCAACCGGTCGGAGTCCGCCGCGACGGGCTGCGGCGCGGCGGACCGGGCCAGCGCCGGTGGCCGGCCGGGGTGATCGACCGCGCGGGGCGCGGCGGGCAAGGGCGCGACCGATCCGGCCGGGGCCAGCGCCGACACCTGGTGGTGCGCGGCGTCGAAGCCGATGGCGGCGGCGGGAGTCAGGAGCGCAACGGCGAGGGCGACAAGAAGACCGACTCTGAACCGAATACCGAACCGGCCGATCACGTGTGGCCCGTCACGCCTTCGATCGCAGGGCCCGGGCGAAGAACGTCAAATTGGCTGGGCGTTCGGCGAGGCGGCGCATCATGTATGCGTACCACTGCGTGCCATAGGGCAGGTAGACCCGGACGGTGTACCCCAACTGGGCGAGCCGGCGCTGCTCGTCCGGGCGCACCCCGAACAGCATCTGGAACTCGAACTCGTCCGCGGTGCGGTCGAACCATTTCGCCCGATCCTCTCCGATGGCCACCAGTCGCGGGTCATGTGACGCGATCATCGGATAACCCTCGCCGGCCATGAGGATATTGAGGCAGCGCACGTAGGACTTGTCGACCTCCAGGCGAGACTGGTAGGCGACCGACTCGGGCTCCTTGTAGGCGCCCTTGCACAGCCGTACGCGGGAGCCGGCCGTCGCCAGTTCACGACAGTCGGCCTCGGTGCGGCGCAGATAGGCCTGCAGGACGGCGCCGGTGGTCGGGAAGTCGGCGCGCAACTGGGCGAGCAACTCGAGGGTCGAGTCGGTGGTCGTGTGGTCCTCGGCGTCGAGGGTGACCGTGGTGCCGGCCTCGGTCGCCTTGGCGCAGATCGCCCGGGCGTGATCGAGGGCGACCTTCTCGTCGAAGACCTGGCCGAGCGCGGTGAGCTTGACGCTCACCTCGGCGGCCGGGGTGAGCTCGGCCCCGGCCAGGGAGTCGAGCAGTTTGAGGTATTCGTCGCGAGTTGCCTCGGCCTGCGCGGCGTTGGTCGTGTCCTCGCCGAGGTTGTCGATGGTCACCGAGAGCCCCTCGTCGACCAGTTCCCGGGTGCGCGCCAGCGCATCGTCGGCCGTGTCGCCGGCGATGAAGCGGCGCACCACGCTGCGGGTGAACGGCGCGGTTTCGACGATCTTCTCCACCCGGCTGGAGTTGGAGGCGGCGAGGATGACCGATCTGAACATGGAGTAAGCGTAGTCGTTGACAGCCTCCGGTCGGTCGGTGTGTACCGGCCGATCCGGCGGGCAATATGCCCCATTTATCCACCTACGCGGGCTGGCCAGTCGCTTACCGGACGAATGGCGACTACCGTGGTCGAGTGGACTTCGACGCGTACGCGCGGGCCGCCGTCGACATCGTCAACGCGCCGCTGGAGAGCATGGAAGACCTCGCCACCCTGTTCGGCGAAGACAGTTGGCAGACCGCCGAGGCAACGGAGCGCGACCTGGCCGCTCTGCGCCGCGCCCGAAAGCGCCTCCGAGACGTCTTCGAGCACGGCTCCTCCGGTCGCGACGAGGCCGCGGTCGCCGAACTCAACGCACTCCTCGAGGCCTATCCGATGCAGCCCCGCATCTCCGGCCACGACACCCACGACTGGCATATGCACGTGACCGGCCGCGGCGCGTCGATGAGTTCGGAACTCCTGGCCGGTGCCTCCTGGGGGCTCGCCGTGTGGCTGTGCGAGCACGGCAGCGCCCGGTTCGGTGTCTGCGCCGACGACCGCTGCGGCAACGTCTACCTGGACACGTCCTCCAACTGCTGCCGGCGGTTCTGTTCGGAGCGGTGCGCCACCCGGTCGCACGTGGCCGCCCACCGCGCGCGAAAGCGCGCGGCGGTAACTCCAGGAGCGCGGCCAAACGACGGCTCCGCAAGCTCCGGCATCGCGGCCGCGGTAACTCCCGGAGCGCGGTCGAGCGACGCCTCCGCGGTGATGCCAGAAGCGCCCGAGCGGGCGGTTGTCAACGCCTGACGGCCCGGCGCCGGCTGAGTGCGCCGACTGTCCGCCGACCGGGTTCGTCGGTCCGGCCGATCGCGCCCGGCATCCGGGTGAGAGCGGTTGGGTTGGCTTTACGCCAACTGCTAATCTCGGGCTATCTTGCGTCAGTGGTTCGCTTCACGGTCACCGTTACGCCCCTGGGAATGGGCGTGGCGGGTCTGGGCGATGAGGGGTCACTCGCCAGTTGAGTGCCTCAATCCGGCAACCTGACGGCGGCTTTGCAGTCAGCGCACCGGATCCACAACGCCCCACGAAGGAGAAAACAGCATCATGTCCCACCAGGGAACCGTGAAGTGGTTCAACGCTGACAAGGGCTTCGGCTTTATCAGCGTCGACGGCGGCAACGACGTCTTCGTCCACTACTCGGCCATCGTCGCGGACGGCTACCGCAGCCTCGAGGAAAACCAGCGCGTCGAGTTCGACATCAAGCAGGGCCCCAAGGGGCCGCAGGCAGAAGCGGTCCGCCGCATCTGACGTTCGACCTCGAAGGGCCCGGACAAACCGGGCCCTTCGGCATTCGCCGGCGGTAACCTCCCGGACGTCGTCCACGTCGTGGACGACCGTTTACTTACCGGACGTCGGGTCGAGGACCTTCGTCGGTGAGCCCAGGTGCTGGCGGGCGAACGCCAGCGACTCGGCCAGGTCGGCCTCCCGCTCGGCACGACTCTTCGCCCGCCGGGTGCCCACCTCGACCGCCACCTGCCCGGTGAAGGCCCGCCCGGCGAGCGAGGCCAGGAGTTCGGCACACGGCTGGGTGCCCCGGCCCGGCACCAGGTGCTCGTCGCGGCCCTTGCCGGTGCCGTCGCCGAGGTGGACGTGGGCGAGCGCGGCGCCCATCGTGTCGGCCATCGCCATCGCGTCGCTGCGCGAGGCGGCACAGTGCGACAAATCCAGCGTATAGGCCCCGAAGCCGACCGCGGTCGGGTCCCATCCCGGCGCGTAGGGCACGAACTCCCGCCCGACGCTGCGCAGCGGGAACATGTTCTCGATCGCGAACTTGACCGACGGGTGCTCGGCGGTCAGTTCGGTGATGCCCGCGACGAAGCCGCGCGCGTAGTCGCGCTGCCAGGCGAACGGCGGGTGCACGACCACCACGGACGCACCGAGGGTCTCGGCCAGCTGCGCGGAGCGACGCAGCCGCTCCCACGGGTCCGGGCTCCAGACCCGCTGGGTCACCATGAGACACGGTGCGTGCACGGACCGGACCGGCACGCGGTAGTGCTCCGAGAGGCCGGCCAGCGCGCTCGCATCCTGGCTGACGGCATCGGACCAGACCATGACCTCGATGCCGTCATAACCGAGCGACGCGGCTACCTCAAAGGCCGCGGCGGTGGGCTCGGGAAAGACGGACGAGGTAGACAACAGCACCGGGGGGACATGACGGGTCACCCCTCAAGGCTAGTCCGCCCAAATTCCCCTAGGTCCGCTGGCTCGCGCGGCTTTATGCGCCGTCTTCCGAGGAGGCCGCTGGCGCGGCCTGTGGTCCAGACGCCGCAGCGCCGGGCTCGGCCAGCGGACTGTGCTCCCTGGGTCCGCTGGCTCGCGCGGCTTTATGCGCCGTCTTCCGAGGAGGCCGCTGGCGCGGCCTGTGGTCCAGACGCCGCAGCGCCGGGCTCGGCCAGCGGACTGTCAACACGCTTGGTGGTCAGGTCGACTCCAACACGTCCAGACGGCGAAGGATCACCCCTTCGCGCAGCGCCCACGGGCAAATCTCCAGCTCTTCGAGGTCGAGCGCAGTCATCGCTGCCTCGGCGACCACGGCGCCCGCGAGCACCTGGTGGGCTCGGCCGGCGCTGACCCCGTCGATCTCGGCGAGCGCCGTCGACGGCATGCGGCGGATGAAGGCGAGCACCTGGTGCAGCCCGATGCGGGTCAGCCGGCGGGTGGCCAGCGGACCGTCGGTCGACGGTGCGGCCCCGGCGAGCCGGGCGAGCGTACGGAAGGTCTTCGAGGTCGCCACCGGCTTGTCCCAGCCGAGCTCGGTCAGGCTCGTCGTCGCCTTGGCGACCTGCGACGCCGCGTACTCGCAAAGCCTGTCGACCGACTGCGGCGACGCCGGGTCGCCCTTCAACCACTCCCGGGTCAGCCGGCCGGCGCCCAGCGGCAACGAGAGCGCCTCGTCGGGTTCCTCGTCGATGCCGGAGGCCAACTCCAGCGAGCCGCCGCCGATGTCCACCACCAGAATCCGTCCCGCCGACCAGCCGAACCACCGCCGTACCGCCAAAAAGGTCATGATGGCCTCGGCCTCGCCCGACAGGACCTGCAGATCCACGCCGGTCTCGTCACGGACCCGCTTGAGCACGGCGGCGGAGTTGGTGGCGTCCCGGACCGCCGACGTGGCGAAGGCCAGCAGGTCCTCGGTCTCGTGCTTGGCCGCCGCGTCGCGGGCCCGCCGGACCGCCTCGACAAGACCGTCGGCGCCCGGCCGGGACAGCCGGCCGTCGGACCCGATCTTCTCGGTCAGCCGGAGCTCGGTCTTCTCGGAGTAGGCCGGCCATGGGTGGGCACCGTGATAGGCATCGACGACCAACAGATGCACCGTGTTGGAGCCGACGTCGAGAACACCGAGTCGCATGTGTGGCAACCGTAGTCGGCGTAAGGAAAGGGCGTAGTGTTTTGCGGATGGACATTCACGTCGACGTCGACGACCCCGCCGACCCCCGCAGCCTCGAGGTCGACCTCGACTTTCCACGTGAGTGGCTGGAGTTCACCGACCCGGCCAACCCGGAGCACCTCGTCCGGGCCGATCTTACCTGGCTGCTGTCGCGCTGGACGTGCATCTTCGCCCGTGGCTGTCACGGCATCATCAAGGGCCGCTCAGAAGACGGCTGCTGCTCGCACGGCGCGTTCTTCACGGACGACGACGACGAGAAGCGGGTCCGGGCCGCGGCGAAGAAGCTCACCCCCTTGACGTGGCAGCACTACCGGCGCGGCTTCAAGAACTACACGGAGATGGACACCATCGACGGCGAGTCCCCGGCCCGCCGGACCGCGACCAGGCCGGACGGCCCGTGCGTGTTCCTCAACGAAGAGGGCTTCGCCGGTGGCGCCGGCTGCGCACTGCACGCGCAGGCGCTCCGCGACGGCGTGCACCCGCTCGAATACAAGCCCGACGTGTGCTGGCAGTTGCCGGTCCGCCGCGACCAGGACTGGCGCAAGCGCGGCGACGGCACCCAGGTGCTGGTGTCGACGCTGGGCGAGTTCGACCGGCGCGGCTGGGGCGAGGGCGGCGACGACCTGCACTGGTGGTGCACATCGTCCCCGGAGGCGCACGTCGGCACCCAGTACCTCTACCAGGAATACGAGCCGGAGCTGACCGCACTGGTCGGCAAGGCCGCCTACACCAGGCTGGCCGAGCTCTGCACCGCCCGCGCCAAGCAAGGCCTGATCGCGCGGCACCCCGCCACGCCCGCCTAGCGACGCTGGGCGTCCCTGCCTCCTATCGACGCCGCCCGGCGTCCTGCCCCCTATTGACGCCGGGCGGCGTCCTGCCCCCTATTGACGCCGCCCGGCGTCCTGCCCCCTATTGACGCCGCCCGGCGTCCTGCCCCCTATCGACGCCGCCCGGCGTCCGCATGACCCGCGGCGCTGCATTGACGCCGCCCGGCGTCCCTGCGCGCCCGGTCGAACATCGAGAAGCCGAGCGACGCCAGCGCCAGGCCGATGAGCAGGGTGGGCACCTGCTCGCCCCAGTTCGGCCGGTCGCGGACCGACCAGACCGCGCTGCCGGCCAGCAGCCCGCCGATCAGCATGAACAAGACGCCGGTGGGGCCTTTGGCACGCATCATTTTCGACGCTAACCGAATTTGCCTCAAGGCCGGGCCGCAACGGCCGATCGGCAGACGTGTCCGACCTGCCGCCGATCAACAGCCTCGTCGATCTGATCCTGCTGGACGGCGAGATCTTCCCGTCCCGCGTCGAAGGCATCGCCGGCGAGGTGTTCACCGTCGCGGCGCCACTGGACGCCCGCGCCAACGTCCCGAAGGTCGGTTCCGCCCTCGAGGTCGAGTGGGTCATCGACGATCGCCGGCAGGCGGTCGACATGCGCCTCAAGACCGTCAGCGGTGGCCGCCCGCCACTCTGGATTCTCGAGATCACCAGTTCGGTACGGACGCAGAGCCGCCGCAACTACGTCCGTGGCGGCGGTGGCGAGAACGCCGACGTCAGCCGGGGCGAGAACAAGGTGACCGGCAAGGTGATCGACCTGTCGGAGGGCGGGGTACGCCTGCGCGTACAGGAAGACCTCTTCGACCGCGACGAGCACGTGGACGTGCTGCTCAAGCTCGACGGCGACCGGCTCTCCTTGCGGGGCACGGTCCTGTTCGTCCGCCGGCATCCGCAGACGGCGAGCTTCGACCTCATCATCACGTACGAGACGCCGGAGGCGGTCGGCCGGACCATCCGCAGCTACGTGCTCAAGCGCGAGATGGAGGCCCGCCGGCGGCTGCGCGAATCGGTGATGAACGCGGGCTGACGGCGGTTTACGGCTCGAACTTGTAGCCCAGCCCGCGCACCGTGACGATGTAGCGCGGCATCGACGGCTCCGGCTCGATCTTCGAACGCAGCCGCTTCACGTGGACGTCGAGGGTCTTGGTGTCGCCGACGTAGTCCGCCCCCCACACCCGGTCGATCAGCTGGCCCCGGGTCAGCACCCGGCCGGCGTTGCGCAGCAACAACTCCAGCAGCTCGAACTCCTTGAGCGGCAACTGCACCGCATCGCCCGCCACCGTCACCACGTGCCGGTCGACGTCCATCCGCACCGGGCCGGCCGACAGCGACGGCGGGGTGAGCTCCCCGGTGTCGCCGGTCTGGCGGCGCAGCACGGCACGGATGCGGGCGACCAGTTCACGCGGCGAGTACGGCTTGGTGACGTAGTCGTCGGCGCCGATCTCCAGCCCGACCACCTTGTCGATCTCGCTGTCCCGCGCGGTGATCATGATCACCGGTACGTTGGATTTCTGGCGCAACTGGCGGCACACCTCGGTGCCGGACATCTCCGGCAGCATCAGGTCCAGCAACACGATGTCGGCACCGGTCCGGTCGAACTCGCTCAGTGCGTCGGTCCCGGTCGCCGCCACAGAGACCTCGAAGCCCTCGCGGCGCAGCATGTATGACAAGGCGTCCGAATACGCCTCCTCGTCCTCGACCACCAGCACTCGCGCCAACGTGCTGTCCTTTCGTAGCTGACGGGAGTTTCCGGCTCGTGCGCCGTCCGTCGGCGATGATGAAGTGACGGTCATGACTCTCCCGATGAGCTTGATCGCTCGATCTCAACGGACGGCGGTAACGCCATCGCGGCTTCTAAGGGTCTTGCGGGCAGCCGCAAAGTAAACGTCGAGCCCACGCCGACGGTGCTGGTGACGTCGACGCGGCCACCGTGGTTGGTGGCGATGTGCTTGACGATGGCGAGCCCGAGCCCGGTGCCGCCGGTGGCTCGCGACCGGGCCCGGTCGGCCCGGTAGAACCGCTCGAAGATCCGGTCGAGGTCCCGCGGCTCGATGCCGATGCCCTGGTCGATGACGGCGATCTCGACCGCGTCCCCGTTGGTCTTCACGATCACCGCGACCTCGGTCGACTCCGCCGAGTACGCGATCGCGTTCTCGACCAGGTTGACCACGGCCGTGACGAGCTGGTTCTCGTTGCCGTAGACGGTGAGGCCCCGCATACCGGTGAAGTTGACCTCGATGTCCTTGGCGCTGCCGGGGGTCTTGGTGCGGTCGAGGACCTCGGCGACGATCCGGTCCAGCGACACCGGCTCGGGCTCGGGGAGCGGCTCGGCGCCCTGCAGCCGGGACAGCTCGAGCAGCTCGCTGACCAGCCGGGCGAGGCGGACCGACTCGTGCCGGATGCGCTCGGCGAAGCGCCGGGCGGCCTCCGGGTCGCCGTTTCCCCCCTCGTCGTCGACCTCGGTCGCGTCCATCAGCGCCTCGGCGAGCAGCTGGAGGGCGCCGACCGGGGTCTTGAGCTCATGGCTGACGTTGGCGACGAAGTCCCGCCGTACCCGCGCCACCCGATGCGCCTCGGTCACATCGGCGGCCTCGACCGCCACGTTGCCACCACCCAGGGCCACCGCCCGCACGTGCACCCCGAGCGGGTCGCCCGGTGTCGCGCGCGGCAGGTCGAGTTCGACCACGCGCGCGATGTTGGTCCGGCGAACCTGGCCAGCCAGCGTCCGGACGATGGTGTGCGCCTCCTCGACGTTCGAGGTGACCCCGTCCAGGCCGGACAGCGTACGGGCGCGCACCAGTCCCATCTCGCGGGCCGCCGAGTTGACCAGCACCGGCCGGTCGGAGCCGTCGAGCACGAGCACGCCGACCTGCAACGCGTCGAGCGCCGATCGGCTCACGCTCAGCGGGCGGTCGCGCGCGTCGCTGAGCGGCGCGTCGACCATAGGGCCGTCAACCACAGCCCCGTCGTCACCCCGGCCGCGCCGGAACCTCCAGTCCACGGTTTCGATCGTAGGAGGTCGGCTACCCGGCGGACGGTGTGCGTGGGTACGAATCGGTCCGCCGTTGCCTACTGTTCACCGGTGAGGCCTGCGATGTTCACCACACTGCACTGCCGGATGCCTATTGTTCTGGCGAACAGGATGGGAGAGCTATGCGCGACGAATACCGTGCTGACCTGGTCGAAGTCAACCGGATGCTGGTCACGATGGGCGAGGCGGTGCGACTGGCGATGCGCCGGGCGACCAGTGCCCTGCTCAAGGCCGACCAGACCGACGCCGAGCAGGTGGTGGACCGCGACGCCGAGATCGACGCGCTCTACCGGCTCGTCGAGGACAAGGTCTACGACCTCCTGGCCCGCCAGGCGCCGGTCGCCTCCGACCTGCGGGTCGTCTTCACGGCGATCCACGTCGCCGCCGATCTCGAGCGCATGGGCGACCTCGCCGACCACGTCGCGCGGACGGCCCTGCGCCGCATCCCGGTCTGCGCCGTCCCCGAGTCCCTCAGTGGCATCTTCGAGGAGATGGGCGCCGTCGCCGACCGCATCGCCGAGAAGATCACGGTGGCGATCTCCACCTCCGACATCGTCGCGGCATCCCAGCTCGACCGCGACGACGACGCGATGGACCACCTGCACCGCGCGCTCTTCGAGCAGATGTTCGACCCGAAATGGGCCGACGGCACCGAGGCGGCGGTCGACAGCGCGCTGCTCGGTCGCTATTACGAGCGCTACGCCGACCACGCCGTCAACGCCGGCCGTCACGTCGTCTTCCTCGTAACCGGCGAGTCCCAGAGCTGATCGTCACTACTTGGCGGGAGTAGTGGTCTCACGGGGGTCGGGAGGCCACTACTTCGCGGAAGTAGTGGCCTCCCGGTGCGATCTCAGCGACCCTGGTTGGCTACTGCGGCCGCGGCGTCCTTGGCGGCTTCCGGGTCCAGGTACGTGCCGCCGGCCACGACCGGCTTCATGGCGCCGTCCAGTTCGTAGATCAGCGGGATGCCGGTCGGGATGTTCAGGGCCGCGATCGCCTCGTCGGAGATGCCGTCGAGGTGCTTCACGAGCGCACGCAGCGAGTTGCCGTGGGCCGCGACCAGCACGCTCTGCCCGGCGAGGAGTTGCGGGACGATCGCGTCGTACCAGTACGGCAGCATGCGAGCGACCACATCTTTGAGGCACTCGGTCCGGGGCATGAGCTCGGGCGGAAGCGTCGCATAAGGGGGGTCGCCGGCCTGCGACCACTCGTCATCGTCGGCGATCGGCGGGGGCGGCGTGTCGTACGAGCGCCGCCAGAGCATGAACTGCTCCTCGCCGAACTGCTCGAGCGTCTGCTTCTTGTTCTTGCCCTGCAGCGCGCCGTAGTGCCGCTCGTTGAGCCGCCAGCTCCGGCTCACCGGCAGCCATTGCCGGTCGGCCGCGAGCAGCCCGATCTCCGCGGTACGGATGGCCCGCTTCAGGACCGAGGTGTGCACCACGTCGGGCGTGAGCCCGGATTCGCGGATCAACTCGCCGCCGCGGCGCGCCTCCGCCTCGCCCTTGGCGCTGAGGTCGACGTCGACCCAGCCGGTGAACAGGTTCTTGGCATTCCATTCGCTCTCGCCGTGCCGCAGCAGCACCAGCGTGCCGACTTCGTTCATACGCAGCATCCTCCCGCACCCCGGAATGCCGGGTTTTGTAGGGTGCCGACCGGCTCGGCCACCTCGCGGAAGTAGCGCAGCTGAGGCCACTACTTCCGGGAAGTAGTGGCCTTCGATCACGTCTGGACGTTGAAGATCGCACCGGCGGCGGCGGACGACATGCACCCCCAGTCCACGTCGCCCGCGACGGCGATCGCCCGATCGCCAATGCCGCCGGAGCTGCAGCCCCACGCCCCGCCCGGACATGTGGCTGCGCGAGGGCCTGAAAATGGCCCAACACCCCCGTCGCTTCCCCAAAAGGAACCGCCGGATCTGACGAAGACGGTACTTGCCCGGCTTTTGGTCGTACAGGCCGATCGGTTGTCGGGTGTCTCACACACCGTCAGTCGTAGTGCTGGAACTCCGGCCACAAAACCGCCCAACTTTCCCGTGGGTCCCGGCAGACCCAGATGGTCGCGGTCTGCTCCTCGTTGTCGACGCCCACCTCGTTGTCGAGCTTTCCCTCCTGCACACACGAGGCGAAGCCCCGGTTGAGCCGGTCCGGGGTGGCGTCCTCGACGATCAGCAACGCGACCCGGGCCGTCTCCGGCGGCCGGCCGAGGTAGTAGAGCGCGTTCTGTCCACTGTAGACAGGAGGCAGGTGGTACGGCGGGCCGTAGCGGTCCAGCGCCCCGTATTCGCCGTAGTTGCCGGCGATGATGATCGCGTTCGCCTTGTCCGGCTCGGGCAGCACGGCGTAGACGTCGGCGACCTGCCGCACGTAGGTCGGCCAGCCGATCTGGTCCCGCGCGGTCTGGTTGACCTCGGTGATCGGCGTGTTCTTCAGATCGTCGAGCGGCACCACCGGCAGGGCGACCAGCACCGACACCGTGACGTTCAGCACGACGGCCGCGCCGACCAGAACCTGCCGGCCGCGGTGCCCGGCCATCCAGCGGGCGGTCGGCACGCAGCCGATCGCGAAGATCGCGATCTGCAGACCGATCGTGTAGTACGGCTGGCCGGCGATGACGAACAGCACCACGACCATCACCAGGTAGGCCACGGCGAGGGCGCGGATCGGCCGCAACCGCCGGTCCCGGAACAGCGTGACCAGCCCGGCGATCCAGATCGGTGCGTACGGCGGCCCGAGCATGATGATCTGGAACGGCAGCAGTTGCGGGCGCGAGTCGGCGCCCTTGTTCTCGGCGAGCGTCCTGGCCATGGTCAGCTGGGGCAGATCGTGGGTGAGCTGGTAGATCAGGTTCGGCGCGCCGACGACCAGCGCGATCGCCGTCCCGCCCCAGAGCCACGGCGAGGCCAGCACCCGCCGGGGGCCGACCGCGAGGAGCCCGACGCCGAGCATCAGCAGGAGCAAGATGATCAAAAGCTTGTTGTACAGGCTGAGCCCGGTGACAAGCCCGACCGCCAACCAGTAGCGCGGTTGATCCCGCAGCAGCGCGCGCATGGCGAAGAGGATGGCGAGCAGCCAGAGGATGAGGTCGACCGTGGCGGTGCTGATGACGTGCCCGCCGATCAGCGGAAACGCCGTGGCCAGGGCCAGCGCGGCGAGCACCTGCGCGCCCCGGCCGCCGCCGGCCTCGCGGGCGACATAGGCCGCGACAATGGCGGCGGCGCCGACGATGAGCGCGCTGGGAACCCGAATGGCCCACAGGTGATCGCCGAAGATTTCGATGCTGATGCGGGTGAGCAGTGGGGTGAGCGGCGGCTGGTCCACGAAGCCCCAGGCGAGGTGGCGCCCAAGGACCCGGAAGTAGAGCTCGTCGCGGTGATAGCCGTACCCGCCGGCGCTGATCAGCAGCCCAGCGGTGATGATCAGCGCAACCAGCCCGACGGGCCGCCAGGCGATCGGCGGACGCTCCGGCGCGGTGATCCCCAGGCTCACCGGCCGACTCTATCTACGATCAATCAGATGTCGCGGCGATGAAGTCCTCGAAGGCGCGCAAGTTGTCCAGCGACTCCCCGCGCGAAACCCGCCACTGCCATTCCCGCCGGATCGCCGAGCCGAAGCCGATCTCCAGCATCGTGTCGAAACTTTCGTCGGCGTAGGTCAGCACCGCGCCGAGCAGCCGGTCGAGCTCGTCCTCGGTGATCGCGTGCAGCGGGACCCGGCCGACCAGGTAGACGTCGCCGACCTTGTCGACCGAGAAGGCCACCCCGTACATGCGGGCGTTGCGCTGCAGCAGCCACTCCCACAGCTCTTCGCGATGCTCGTCCGGGTGGCGCATCACGAACGCCTCGACCCGCAGCGAGTGCTCGCCGACGATCAGGTTGCACACCGTCTTGAGCTTGTGCGTGCCGGGCAGCGTGACCGCGAACGAGTGCTCACCGGTGGGCTCGCACGGCAGCTCGCGTTCGGCGCACACCTGTTCGATCAGCGACTCGACCGTCACGACGACACCGCCAGCCGGGGCAGACTCTGCTCGCTGAAGGCCTCACGGTACGCGGCGAGCAGGCCGCTGGCCGTATGCGTCCAGGAGAACTCGCTGGCGTGCGCGACCGCCCCGGCAGCGAGCTCACGTCGGCGCTCGGGCGCGGCCAGCAGGGCCCCGAGCACGCGCGCCCAGTCGACGGGGTGGTGGCTGTCCACCAGTACGCCGGAAAGACCGTCACGGACGGCCGTCACCAGGCCCCCGACGGCGGCCGCGACCACCGGCGTGCCGCAGGCCTGGGCCTCGATGGCGACCAGGCCGAAGGATTCGTTGTAGCTGGGCACGGCAACCAGATCGACGGCGCGGTAGAGCTCGGCGAGGGCGTCGCGCGGCTGGGGCGGCAGGAAGCGCACGGCGTCGGCCAGACCCAGCTCGGCGGCCAGGTCCATCAGGGCGGTCGGGCGCTCAAGACCGGAGCCGCTCGGCCCGCCGCAGATCGCCACGACCAGCTTGCGGCCCAGCTCGGGGTCGCGGACGCGCAGCTCGGCGGCGGCACGGAGCACCACGTCGGGCGCCTTGAGCGGCTGGATGCGCCCGACGAAGGCGACCACGTAGGCGTCCTCCGGGAAGCCGAACCGCCGCCGCGCCTGTCGGGTCTGCGCAGCCGTGGCGGGCGTGAAGCGGTCGAGGTCGACGCCGGGTAGCACGACCGACACCCGGTCGAGGTCGGCGCCGTACAGGTCGACCAGGTCGGCCGCCTCGGTCGGAGTGTTGGCGACGAGCCGGTCGGCCTCCTGCACGACCTGCTCCTCGCCGATCACGCGAGCTCGCGGCTCGGGCTTGTCGCCGTCGGCGAGCCAGGCGTTCTTGACCTTGGCGAGCGTGTGCGCGGTGTGCACGAGCGGCACGCCCCAGCGGTCCTTGACCAGCCAGCCGACCTGGCCGGAGAGCCAGTAGTGGGAGTGCACCAGGTCGTACCAGCCGGGGGCGCGGGCGGCCTCGGCCCGCAGCACGCCGTTGGTGAAGGCGCACAGCTGGGCGGGCAACTCCTCCTTGGACAGGCCCTCCAGCGGGCCGGCGATCACGTGCCGGACCAGCACGCCGGGGGCCATCTCGACGATCGGCGGCAGGTCCTTGCGGGTGGCCCGGGTGAAGATCTCCACCTCGACGCCGGCCCGGGCGAGGCGCTCGGCGACCTCGACGATGTAGACGTTCATGCCGCCGGCGTCACCGGTTCCCGGCTGCTCGAGCGGGGAGGTGTGCACCGAGAGCGTCGCCACACGACGGGGCAGCGATCGGCGACTGGAATGCGGGAAATGACCATGCAGCGACTCGACCCGCGCCACTCTTTGCTCCTTTTATCGCATTCGTCACCATAGAGCGGCCCCGCACGCCCTTAACCCACAACCATTGTTCCTACGCCACATGTTCCCCACGGTTGCCGCGGTCAACCAGATGGGTTGCCCGTCTCACACGGCGCACAAACGGTGGAAGGATACCTGCTATGTCTTCACCCATCGCGTCTCCTCCTATCGCCGTGGTGACCGGGGCGTCCAGCGGGATCGGCGCCGCGACCGCGCGCCGCCTGGCCTCCAGCGGCTTTCACGTGGTGGCCGTCGCCCGTCGCGCCGACCGGCTCGAGGCGCTGGTCAAGGAGCTCGGCGACGCGACCCCCGTCCAGGCCGACGTCACGGTCGACGCCGACGTGGCCGCCCTCGCCAGTGCGGTCGAGGCGCTCCCGGGGCGACTCGAGGTGCTGGTCAACAACGCCGGCGGGGCGGTCGGCGCCGAGGAGGTCAAGGACGCCGACATCGACGGCTGGCAGTGGATGTTCGACGTCAACGTGCTCGGCACGGTCCGGGTCACCAAAGCGCTGCTCCCCCAACTCGACGCCTCCGGCCGCGGCACGATCGTCGTGCTCAGCTCGACCGCCGGCCTGATCGTCTACGAGGGGGGCGGCGGCTACGCGGCCGCCAAGCACGCACAGACGGCCGTCGCCGAGACGCTACGGCTCGAGCTCAGCGGCCGGCCGATCCGCGTCATCGAGATCGACCCCGGCATGGTGCGCACCGACGAGTTTGCCCTCAAGCGCTTCGACGGCGACACCGAGAAGGCCGAGGCGGTCTACCGCGGGGTGGCCGAGCCGCTCGTGGCCGAGGATATCGCCGACGTCATCACGTTCTGCGTCACGCGTCCACACCACGTCAACATCGACCGGCTGGTGCTGCGCCCGCTCGCGCAGGCCGCACAGCACAAGGTGCACCGGGTGCTGTGAGACCGCGGGGCGTCGTCACCCGGGGCACGACCAACCCCAACCGGCTGCGGCGGGTCGACAACTGGATCGCGGCCCACCTCGGCGGGCTGCTGACGTCGGCCCCGGCGCCGCTGGTGGTCGACCTGGGGTACGGCGCGAGCCCGGTCACCACGCTCGAACTGCGCGATCGGCTCGCGTTGCGCTGCCCTGGGCTCCGCGTCGTCGGCCTCGAGATCGACCCGGCCCGGGTGTCCGCGGCCCAGCCCTTCGCCGACCGGCCGGGGCTGGAGTTCCGGCGCGGCGGCTTCGAGCTGGCGGGCCTTCGGCCGGCGCTGGTACGGGCGATGAACGTGCTGCGCCAGTACGGCGAGTCCGAAGTGGACGATGCCTGGCGGGCGATGACGGCGCGGGGCGCGGTACTGGTCGAGGGGACCTGCGACGAGCTCGGCCGGCTGGCGACCTGGGCGACCGTCGGGCCGGAGGGGCCGCGCAGCCTGACCCTGGCCGCGCGATTGTCCACCTTGGACACCCCGGCAACACTCGCCGAGCGGCTGCCGAAGGCCCTCATCCACCACAACGTCCCGGGTGCACCGGTGCACGACCTCATCGAGGCGTTGGACCTGGCGTGGCTGCGCGCCGCACCGCTGACGGTGTACGGGCCACGCCAGCGCTGGCAGGCCGCGGCCGCCGCGCTCCGCGACGGCGGGTGGCCGGTGCTCGACGGACCGAAGCGCTGGCGCCGGGGCGAGCTGACGGTCGCCTGGTCCTGCGTAGCGTCACCGCACCGATAGCTGCCACAACTTCGGGGAAGTTGTGGTGTCCGGCGCCGCCGGAGGCCACAACTTCCCCGAAGTTGCTTTAGATCTCGCAGTTCACCAGTACGCACTCGGGGCCGAGTTCGACGTCGAACGTCTTCACTACGCCATCGCGGATGTCCCTCGCCAGCGCGAGCAGTTCGGTTGCCGTGCCGTCGCCCCGGTTGGTCAGCGCCAGCGTGTGCTTGGTGGAGATGCTGACGCCCCGGTGGCCACCGTCGAAGCCTTTGTGGAAGCCGGCCCGCTCGATCAGCCAGGCCGCGCTGGTCTTCATCTCGTCGACGCCGTGCGGGTAGCCGGGCGGCTCGGCCCCGACCACCTCGAGCGCACGGGCGCGCACCTTCTCGAAGGCGGCCGCCGAGATGACCGGGTTCTGGAAGAACGAGCCGACCGAGTAGGTGTCCGGATCCCGCTCGTCCAGGACCATGCCCTTGGTCGCGCGGACGGCCAGGACGGCATCGCGGACCGCTTGGAGGGGCCGGCGATCCCCGGGCGCGACGTCGAGGACGCGGACCAGATCCTGGTACTTGATCGGACCGGACAGCTTCGAGCGGCGCAGGCGGAACGTGACGTCCAGGACGACGTATCGGCTGCTGCGCTTGAAGACGCTGGTGCGGAAGCCGAAGCGGCAATCCTCGGCCGACATCGTGCGCACCTCGTCGGTCGCGGTGTCCAGCGCGGTCACGCGGTGCAGCAGTTCGGCCATCTCGCGGCCGTACGCCCCGACGTTCTGGATCGGCGTACCGCCGGTCGAGCCGGGTATGCCGGAGAGGAACTCGATGTCCGCCAGCCCCTCGGCGACGGCCATCGCGACGACGTCGTCCCAGGGCTGCCCGGCCTGGACAGTCACCAGCACGTCCTCGCCGTCGTTGTCGAGGTGCACGCCGGTCGAGCGGATCACGACGACCGTACCGTCGAAGCCGGCGTCACCGACGACGACGTTGCTCCCGCCCGCCAGCACGAGGAGTGGCTCACCGGCATCGCGGACCGCCTGGACGACCTCGTCCCGGTCGCGCGCCACGACGAGGCGCTGGGCGTCGCCGCCGACACGGAGGGTCGTGTAGCCCGCGATTCGTTCCGACACAGGCGTAAGCCTAGGCTGGGTGGACAATGGGGGCGGACGGGGAGGGATCGCGATGAGCAAACCACAGCTCAATAAGGACTTCTGGCTTGGCGCGCTGCGCGCCGAGGGTGATGCCTTCCGCGCGGCGATCGCCGGCGCGCCCTCGCTTGACGCCGAGGTGCCCACCTGTCCCGAGTGGAGCATCGCCGACCTCACCTGGCACCTGACCCACGTCTACCACCGCGTCCGGCGGCTGATCAACCAGGGCTCGGTCGAGCGCCCGAGCGATTGGGACGAGGTGATGGCGACCGCGCCGGTCGGCGACGCGGTCTCCCAATGGACTGACGAATACGTCGAGTTGCTGGCCGCCCTCGACGCGGTCGACCCCGAGCAACCGACCTGGAACTGGGCGCCCCAGACCAAGAAGGCCGTCTTCTGGCACCGGCGGATGGCGCACGAGACGGCCGTGCATCGCTGGGACGCCCAGATGGCCACCGCCGGCCTGGCCGAGCCGATCGAGGCCAAACTGGCCAGCGACGGGGTGACCGAGGTACTCGACACCTGGCTGCCCGCCGGCCGCCGCCGCGGCGCGGGCGAGCGCTCTGGCATGATCGCGCTCCACGCGACCGACCTCGAGCAGGTCTGGTACGTGCGGCTGCGCGGCGCCGGCGTCGCGCTCCTGGACACCGACACGCTCCTGGACTCCGACGACCACCACGAACGGGCGACCGCGAGCGGCTCCGCCAGCGACCTGCTGCTCGCCCTCTTCGGCCGGATCCCGTTCGACGCCTTGACGATCGGCGGCGACCTCGGCCTCCTGGAAGGCCTCCGAGTCGGCTGACCGGATCCGCCAGCCAGCCCCCGAGGCCGCAGGCTACGGGAGGGCACTGGTTCCCCGAAGTAGTGGCCACCCGGACCACAGAGGCCACAACTTCCCCGAAGTAGTGGCCACCCGGACCACGGAAGGCACAACTTCCCCGAAGTTGTGGCAACGGGCTTGTCACCGCGGACCTGGCAGCGGAGCGAAGCGGAGCGGTGTCTGGCGGGAGCGACGGTCGCGCCCTCGACGGGCCCGAGTCATCTGCTTAGGTAGGAGGGTCGATCGGCTGGCCCAGTACTCGGCGGGTGAGCAGCGTGCCACCGGCGACCGCGGCCGGGATCACCACGATCGCGGAGAGCGGGATCAGCAGGAGCAGCAGGAACACCGGGATGCCGAAGCCGAGAGCGAGCGGTCGGTTGGCGCGCAGCACCTTGCGGCGCTCGCTGAGGAAGAGGCCGCGCCGGTTGAACGGGATTCCAGTCAGCTCGATGGCGACAAGCCAGCCGCTGATGATCGCGTTGAGTACCGGGACCACGGTCTGCCCGACGATCGGCAGGAAGCCGAGGAAGAACAGCGGCACGTTGATCGCCACGCCGAGGGCGATCAGCCGGATGGAGTCCACGGCGTTGCGGCGGATCGTCTTGTGCCAGGGAAGTTCGAGCGCACCGGGGGTACCGCCGAAGCGGTTGTCGACTCGCTCGGAGATGACCTCGTAGAACGGGTCGCCGATGAGGAGGGTCAGGGCCGTGTAGGTGAGCACGGCGACCGCCAGCGATGCCGCCACCAGCGCGACGATCACGAGGACCCGCAACGTGCTACGCAGGCCGCCGGACCAGTCGGCGGCGAACTGGGTGATCCAGTCGGCGATGTCGCCGGCGAAGACCCACAGCGTGATCAGCGCGGCGAGGACCGCGAGGAAGGCGATGACGGCCGGGATGGCCCCGAGCAGGAGCAGGCGCGGACTACGCGCGAAGGTCGCGAAGCCCCGGCCGAGGAGCCGGACGCCCCAGAAGAACTCGGAGCCCGCGGAAACAGCTAGGTGGCGATCCACCCCGGGGACTCTAGCGCTAGTGGTTCAAGAAGCCGGAGATGCGTTCACGGAGGTCGGCTCGCTGGGTCCACACCACGCCGGGCCGGTCGTAGATGTGCAACGTGGCGTTGGGCAGCGCCTCGGCGAGCTGCTCGGCGACCGCGACCGGGTGCAGTTCGTCGCCGCGGCAGCCGATCACGAGCGTCGGCACCGACACCGCGGCCAGCGTGGACTGGTCTGCGACGGCGACCTGCTCCGGCAGGCCGGCCAGCCCTTCCGCGAGCCCGTCCCGCATGAGCTGGTCGAGCCGCTGGCGCAGGAAGGCCCAGACCGCGGGGGTGTTGCGCAGCTGTACGGGTGCCTCGATCGAGATGACGTCGGCCACCGTGGCCGCGTCGCCGTTGCTGATCGCCTCGAGCAGGGTCGAGATGCGGTGCTGGGCGGCGGCCGGGCGGGGCTCGTCGAGGACGGACGGCAGGAAGAAGACGGCCCGGTCGAACCGCGTCGGGTGGTCGGCGAGCAGCCGCGTCAGCGCGCCCGCGCCCATGCTCACCCCGAGCGCCCGGGTCGCGCCCGAAAGGTCGGACACCGCACGCAGGTCACGGGCCAGGTCGGCGTAGGTCCACGTCCCGGCCGGCGCGGCCGAGCGGCCGTGTCCCCGGAAGTGGAAGAAAACCTTGCGGCCGGCCACGGCGCTGCCGAGCGGCCGGGTGTCGGCGATGCTGCCGCCCAGGCCGTGGGCGAAGACCGTGGTCGGCTCGCCGTCGCCGGTGATGGACCACTCCAGCTCCACCCCGTGCGGGGTGGCGATCTGCTCGGTCGGCGGCGCCGGGAGGGTTGGCCGCCCGGTCTGCGGCCCACGGGTCACCGGCGGCCGGTAGCGGTCGGGGCGCCCGTCCGGCGGCGGGGGCCAGCGGAAATCCATTACCAGGAGCCGTGCCCGTCGACGGCGTCGCGCAGGGCTGGCCGCACATCGAGCAGGTAGACCGCGGCGATGCCGATCGCGATCAACGGGAAGATGGTCAGGATGCCGCCGAGCAGGTAGGGCGAGATGGCGGTCAGGAGCAGCCCACCGCCGATGAGGCTCAGCCAGGCCACCTTGGACATGGTGCCGATCGCGGGAAACGCCTCGGCACGCTGCACCACACAGTGCAACAGGGCGGCGACCTCCACGACCAGGCAGAAGAGCCACAGCGCCAGGTTGAACCAGCTCAGGATCGATGCGTAGAAGATCGGAGCGGCTTGTGCCATGAGTCGAGCTTATTCCGTGGTACGAGATCTTGAAGCGCGGGGTGAGCGGATCCGCAGATTGACCGAGGACGGGCACGCCGGGAATTGTGGAAATCCCGGGCGCGCCCGTCCTCGATCGAATGAGCGTTACTCGGCGTCGGCGGCCTTGCTCGCCGTGGCCTTCTTGGCGACGGCCTTCTTCGCCACCGGGCTTGTCTGGCTGGTCGTCGCGGTCACCGTGCCGGCGGCCGGGGCAACCTCGATCGCGGCCTCGGTGGTGCGCACGTTGCGCACGACCCGCTCGCCCCGGACGACGAGCTCGCTGTAGACGGCGGCGGCGCGCTCGCTCGCCTGCTGCGCACCGGCGAGCAGGTTGGCCGCGTTGCGCCGGGCGGCGTCACGCAGCCGGTCGATGTCGACGCGCAGGTTGGTCTCGGACACGGCGCCCGACACCGTCGGGGCGATCTCGGAAACCCGGTCGCGCAGCTGGGAAACCTGCTCCGGCAGCTTGCGCAGGCGCTGGTAGGCGAGGTCGCCGGCACCGGCGGCCGCGAAGAGCGGGGCCGGGATCTTGCGGGTCTTGGTCGTGGTCGTCATGAGTTCTCCTCGGGATCTGCTACTGGGTCAGACTGATCCACAGCTTCCCGCGCGTTCTCACGGCGGAATGTCTCGTAGATCTGCGTCAAGGACTGCTTCTGCGCCACCGTCAGGTCAACGTCGGCGGCGATCGCGGCCTCCACGTCGTGCCCCTCCCGGTCCAGCAGACCGGCCCGCAGGTACATCAGCGGGGTGGAGACACGCAGCGCGTTGGCCAGCTGTGCGAGCACCTCGGCGCTCGGCTTGCGCAACCCCCGCTCGATCTGGCTGAGGTAGGGGTTGCTGACACCCGCCTGTTGGGCGAGTTGACGGAGCGAGATCCGGGCGTTCTTCCGCAGGTCGTGGATGAACGCACCCAGGTCACGCGGCTCCTCTGTCACGCCTTCCACGGTACCCACCGTTGCTAGCTATTGCAAGCAAAACGCTAGCTAGAGCTAGCGTGAGCCCGGTCACCGATGCCGAGAAGCTCCCGCGCCGTATCCGATGATATCGGCGGTCGCTGCGCGAGCCGGGCAAATGCCGCCGCCCGGGCCACCAGCTGGGCGTTGTTCTCGACCGGCCGCCCCTTCTCGTAGGTGACGGTGTCTTCCATACCGACCCGCAGGTGCCCGCCGGCGCTCAGGGAACAGAGCAGGACGGGCAGGGTCGTACGCCCGATGCCGGTCGCCGAGAACGTGCTGCCCTCGGGCAGATCCCGCATGGCCTGGGCGCAGGCGACGAGCGCCGCCGCGGTGCCGGGCATCCCGCCGGGCACCCCCATGACGAAGTCCACGTGGACGTGGCCACCGGCCGGCAACCCGTGCCGGCCGAGCAGCCGCTGCAGCGCGGCGAGGTGGCCGAGGTCGAAGATCTCGTACTCCGGTACGATGCCGCGTTCCTGCATCCGCGTGTGCAGGTCGACGATGAACGCCCAACGGTTGAGGAAGACGTCGTCGCCGAAGTTGACCGTCCCCATCGTGCAGGAGGCCATGTCGGGCTCGGCCTCGAGGACGCGCAGCCGGTCGGCTTCCGGGTCGCTCACCGCGCCGCCGCTGGAGAGCTGGACGATCAGGCTGGTCTCGGCCCGCAGCGCGGCGACGGTGTCCTTGAGCCGGCCCAGGTCGAGCGTCGGCCGGGTCTCGTCGTCGCGGATGTGGACGTGGATCACACTCGCGCCGACCGCCTCGCAGTCCTTCGCGGTCGAGACCAGTTCCTGGAGGGTGACCGGCAGCGCCGGCACGTCGCTCTTGGCCGACTCGGCGCCGGTGGGCGCGACGGTGATCAACGTTCCGGTCACAGCTCACCCTCCGGGTCGATCGCTGCGGCGGCCTCGCCGACACGCAGCTCCGCGTCGACCTTCACGTTCTGCTTGACCAGCGCCAGGGCGATCATGCCCTAGCTCGTGGTGGCGGACGGCGGTGCCGACGAAGCCGATCGATCGCCCGTCCACGCCCAGTACCGGCGTGTGCCGCTCGGGCAGGACGTCGGTGGTGATGCCGTCGAGGTGCAGCAGGACCAGGCGCCGGGGCGGGCGGCCGAGGTGGTGCACCCGCGACACCGTCTCCTGGCCCCGGTAGCAGCCCTTCTCCAGATGCACGGCCGGCGCGGTCCAGCCGACCTCGGCCGGCAGCGTCCGGTGATCGGTCTCGAAGCCGAACCGGGGGCGCCGCGCGGCGACCCGCAACGCCTCGTAGGCCCAGACCCCGGCCATCGGCACGCCCAGCTCCGACACCACGTCGTCGACGGACTCGCGCGGCACGAGCAGGTCGGCGCCGCCCTGCACCCGGCGGACCCAGCCGCCGAAGTCGGGCAGCTCGGCCGCCGCGTAGACGGTCGTCGGCCGGGGCGGCACGGAACCGGTGGCGAACTTCGCGGCCGGCACGGACAGCATGTCGGGCTGGTGGAGCGGGCCGACCCCGAGCGCCACCAGCGCCTCGTCGGTGAGCGGCCCGACCAGGGACAGCAGCGCCCAGTCGACCGTGGCGTCGGCCGGCTCGACCCGCATCATGAAGCGCATCCGCTCCAGGAAGGTGAGCAGGCCCGGGCCGTCGCCCGGCTCGGTGTCCAGCCAGGTGGTGTCGCCGTCGTCGACGAGCATCGCGTGGTGCTCGACGTGCCCGTGCGGGGAGAGCACGAGCAGCTCGGAGCCGGTCATCGGGGCGAGGTCGGTGAGGTGCTGGGTGGTCAGGCTGTGCAGCCAGCCGAGACGGTCCGCGCCGGGCAGCGCGAGCACTCCCCGGTTGGACCGGTCGACCAGGCCGACGGCCGTCTCCAGCGTGCGTTGCTCCCGGACCGGATCGCCGTAGTGCGCGACCACCTCCGCGTCGGGGCTCTCCGGATCGAGGACGCCGACAAGCACCGGTGTGCTCAACACGCCGACTCCTCTCCCGCGCAGCCGGCGCAGAGGCCGAAGAGCGCGACATGTCCGACATCGAGCAGGAAACCCTGGGTGCTGTTCAACTGGGCGACCAATCCGTTCAGTGCATTGGTCGGCAACTCCTCCACCGTGCCGCAGCCCCGGCAGACCAGGTGGGCGTGCTGATGCTCGCCGACCGGATGGTAGGTAGGGGCGCCGTGGGTGAGGTGCGTGTGCGTGATCAGGTTGAGCTCCTCGAGGAGCTCGAGCGTCCGGTAGACCGTGGTGATGTTGACCCCGGCCGCCCGCCCCGCGACCGCGGCGTGGATCTGGTCCGGGGTGGCGTGCTCCAGCTCGTAGACCGCCTCGAGCACGAGTTGCCGCGGCGCGGTCAATCGCAGCCCGCGGGCGCGCAGCAACTCGGCCAGATCGGTCTGCGACGCGGGCGAGCCGGAAACAGCCACGAAACGAATCCTATGCCGCATCCGGATACGATGCGGAGTGTGGAGCAGCACCCTGTGGTAGCGGTCCTCGGCAAGGGTGTCGTGCCCGCCGAGACCCCTCTGTTGCGCGCCGACGATCTCGGCGTGCTCCGCGGCGACGGCGTCTTCGAGACGATCCACGTCCGCCACGGCGAGCCGTGGTTGCTCGCCGAGCACCTGGACCGGATCGCCAACTCGGCCGCGATCCTCGAGATGAGCCTTCCGCCCCGCGCCGCCCTTGAGGAACTCGCCGCCCAGACGCTCGCCGGCTGGCCGAGCTCGGTCGAGGGAGCGTTTCGCCTGGTGTGCACGCGGGGAGCCGAGCACGGCGACGGGACCCCGACGGTGTTCGCCACCCTGAGCGAAATCGGCCCCGAGCGGCGCCAGGCCCGCCGGGACGGCGTCGCGGTGGCGACCGCGTCGCTCGGCTACTCCGTCGCCGCCCGCGATCAGGCGCCATGGCTCCTCGGCGGCGCGAAGACGCTGTCCTACGCGGTCAACATGGCCAGCATGCGCTGGGGCGGCCAGCGCGGCGCCGACGAGGTGCTCTGGGTGTCGGCGGACGGCTACGCCCTCGAGGCGCCGACCGCCTCGCTGGTCTGGCTCGAAGGCGATGAGCTGTGCACCGTGCCGCCACAGGGCACCGGCATCCTGGCCGGGATCACCGTGCGCTACCTGCTCGACCACGCCGCCGAGGTCGGCTGGCGCACCGCCGACAGGCTGATCCGCCCCGACGAGCTGGCCCAGAAGGATGGCGCCTGGCTGACGTCGTCGGTGCGCGGCCTCGTGGCGATCCGGTCGCTCGACGACACCGCGTTCACCCCGTCGCCGCACACCGCCGAACTGCAGAAGCTGCTCGGCTATCCGGTGTGAGTCAGCCCGCAACCCGTTCCAGGCGGGCCGACAGGTGCGACTGCATCGGCTGGCCCACCGCTGCCAGGTCGTAGGCGTAGAGCAGCGCCTTGTCCACAATCCCGTAGAGCCGCTGCCCGGCGCGGACCTCCTTCGCGCCGACCGTGCGCACCACCGCGTCCGTCGCCAACTCCCAGCGGGTCGGGCCCTCCGAGCGCCCCACGTACAACTCGAGGAAGCCCGTCGGCTGGGTGAGGAGCGCCTCGACCTCCTCTTGGCTCGGGCCGACCCGCCACCAGCCGACCTCACGGTTAGCCGGCCGGATCGGGGTCCCGTCGGGCTCGATGATCCACGCGCGCGACTCGTAGGCCAGGAACGGGCGGCCGTCGTGGCTGAAGCGGATCTCCTGGCCGAAGTGGAACCCTTCCTCGATCGTCGGGTAACCGCCCTGGCCGCGGCCGCGCCACACCCCGACGAGTGGCAGCAGCGGCAGCAACGACTGGTGCAGGTCCGGACCCTCACGCAGGTCGTGAGTCTCCTCGAAGGGGTACGGCCCAACCGGGGCCAACCCGGCCCACGGCGGCTGCAACTCGTTCGGCGAACTCACCAACGCCCCCTCGACACCCGCACCGCCAGATAGATCAGCCCGCCGGCGAGCGCGCCCAAGCCGGCGACCAGCAGGCTGACGAACCCGATCTCGGTAACCATAGTGCCGTTATTCTCCACCACATGCCTCGCACACTTGTCGTCAAGGCCACCGCCGGCTCGGATGCTCCCGAGCGCTGCGCGCAGGCGTTCACCGTCGCGGCCACCGCGGTCGCCGGTGGCGTGCCGGTCTCGCTCTGGCTCACCGGCGAATCAACCTGGTTCGCGCTACCCGGCAAGGCGGCCGAGTTCGACCTGCCACACTCCGCTCCCCTGCAAGATCTTTTGGCCGCGGTACTGGCGGGAGGTTCGGTGACGGCCTGCACGCAATGCGCGGCTCGCCGTGGGATCACCGCTGACGATGTGCTCGAAGGCATCCGGATCGCCGGTGCGGCCACGTTCGTCGAGGAGTGTCTCGCCGATAACGCGCAGGCCCTCGTCTACTGACACCCGGTGGTCGACGTGACGGTCAGCGCGCCGTCGTGGGCACGCACGACCACACCGGCCGCGCCGGCCCGATAGGCGACCACGTCGGGTCGGCCCAGGATCGCGTCCGGGTCCGGCTTGAGCGCGTCCACGAGCGACTTGGGCGCGTTCGACAGGTCCGCCTCGACCGTCCACAATGCACCGCCGGTCGGGCAGTCGATCCGGTGCGTCTGCCAGGTCGGTCCGGTGAGCTTCAGGGTGTCGAGCACCGCCTGGGCCGGCGCCCGGCCGCCGTCGGCCGGGGACGGCTCGGCCTCGCGGACCTTGGCGTTCTGCGGCCGGCAGCCGGTGTCGGCCGTGAAGCGCACCTGACCCGGCGCGATGACCCCGCCCCGGACGGCCACGAAGTTGCCCGCGTCGGCGCTCAGCACGGTTTTGGTGAGGAACGGCTTGTAGCGCTCGGGCAGCGTGTCCCGCACGTGCTTGAGGAGCGCCGCTTCGGTGCCGACCTTCGTGTACGCGTAGAGGATCCGCTCCCAGCGGGTGCCCTCCCGCGCCACGGTGACCGAGCACGACCGTCCCACCTGGATGTAACCGGTCAGCACCGGCACCGACGTCGCCGCGTCGAGCGTGGCGGCCAGGTCGCCGAGCGCGGCGTCGACCGTCGGCAGTGCCTCGGCGATGGTGGTCTGCTCGCGGGCGGTCGGCTTGCCGTGCCGGATCGAGTAGTAGCCCAGCCCGGCGACGATCAGTCCCCAGACGACCGCCACCACCACCAGCCACCGCTTCACGGCCCCATCCTGCCACCGACTGTCGAGGCCACCCCTTCGGGGAAGGAGTGGCCTCAGGCCGCTCGGGAGGCCACTGCTTCCGGGAAAGAGTGGCCTCAGGGCGCTCGGGAGGCCACTACTTCCGGGAAAGTGTGGCCTCCGCTAGGCGCTGTGCTACACGGCCGCGACGGTGACCGCGACCTCGTTGACACCGCGGTCGGCCGCGATCGTGGCGTCGCCGTTGCCCTGGCGGGACAGGGCCCGCAGCGTCCAGTTGCCGGGCGCGGCGAAGAACCGGAACTGGCCCGCGGCCGAGGTCACGACCTCGGCGGTGAACTCGCCGGTCGCGTCGAGCAGGCGCACGTAGGCGCCGCCGACCGGGTCCTCACCCGCGCGCACGACGCCGGTGATCACGGTCTCCTTCTCCACGTCGACGCTCGGCCGGGATCGGCGCGCTCTGCTCGGGCGCGCCGCAGCCGTCAACGACTCATCGGGATCCCCTTCTCAGGCGTTGCCGGGCTCGTCGCCGAGCGCGACCGGCACGCCGACCAGCGAGCCGTACTCGGTCCACGAGCCGTCGTAGTTCTTCACGTCGTGCGTGCCCGAGCAGCTCCTTCAGCACGAACCAGGTGTGCGACGAGCGCTCGCCGATGCGGCAGTAGGCGATGGTCGTCCTTGCCGTCGTCGAGGCCGGCCGCGGCGTAGAGCTCGCGCAGCTCGTCGTCGGACTTGAAGGTGCCGTCCTCGTTGGCGGCCTTGCTCCACGGCACGGACAGCGCGGTCGGGATGTGGCCGGGTCGCTGCGCCTGCTCCTGCGGCAGGTGGGCGGGGGCGAGGAGGCGGCCGGCGAACTCGTCGGGCGAGCGCACGTCGACCAGGTTCTCCACGCCGATCGCGGCGACCACGTCGTCGCGGAACGCGCGGATCGTGCAGGTCCTGGTCGTGGGCCGCCGTGTAGCTGGTGGCCGGCCGGCTGACCTCGTCCTTGTCGAGCGGACGGTCGTCGAGCTCCCACTTCTTGCGGCCGCCGTCGAGCAGCTTGACGTCGCGCGTGGCCGTAGAGCTTGAAGTACCAGTACGCGTAGGCGGCGAACCAGTTGTTGTTGCCGCCGTAGAGGATCACGGTGTCGTCGTTGCCGATGCCCTTGCTCGGACAGCAGCGCCTCGAACTGCTCCTTGTTGACGAAGTCCCGGCGGACCTGGTCCTGCAGGTCGGTCTTCCAGTCGATCTTCACGGCGCCGGGGATGTGGCCGCCGTCGTAGGCGGTGGTGTCCTCGTCGACCTCGACGAAGACGACGCCCGGCGGCGCCGAGGTTCTTCTCGGCCCAGTCGGCCGAGACCAGAGCGGTGTCGCGACTCATGGATGCTCTCCCTTGCGGTGGTTTGCGGAGAGTCGCGCGCGCGAGGTAGTCGCACCACGCGCGGGACCCAGCGGGGACGGATCACGGCTTCGGCGGTGAGTCGGCCGGCGCGGACTGCGCGAGCATCGTCAGAGGACGCTGCGCTTTAGAGCACGCTGCGCGGCCGCGCCATCAGGACGCGGCAACACAGGCAGGCGGCCACGCGGCACAGGTCGACCGCGCGCCTCTTGGTGAGCAGGGTGCTCATGGTGAGCGAGCCTAACATCGCCGGGGCGGCCCGGCCCAGGCTGAGTGACCGCGCTTACGCGGAACGTGTCACTACGTCACTACTACACGCCGCCGAGCGTCACGTTGGCCGCGCTCGCGATGATGATCAGGCCGGTCTCGGAGGTCTCCACCTTGTCGATGACCAGCTTGAACGGCATCTCCGGGATCTTGATCCGGACGGTCAGCTGCTTCTCGTACTGCTTGATCAGGTTTTGCACAAAGGCCGGCGCCGCACCGGCGTCGGAGCCGACCTCGTCCAGGCGAACCCGCACCGCACCGGACTCGACGATCAGGGTGCCCTTGGCCGTCACCGCGAAGTTGGCGCCGTTGATGGTGAACGGCACCCGCAACTGGATCTGGTCGTTGGCCACCTTCAGCTCGACCTTCGACGGGTCGATCCCCTTGGGCAGGCCGGCCAGCTCCAGCAGCGGCCGGACGTTTTCCCAGCTGATGGTCGCCGTACCGGTGATCTTGTCAGCAACCACGTCGCCGGTGCCGTTCATGACCGCCCGCGCGTCGGCATGCACCGTGGTGGCGACCACATTCAGCGTGTCGAGTTGGACATTGTTGATCTTCGGCTGGGCGATGTCGATGGTGATCTTCTGGTACTTCCCGGCCAGCACCTGCGTCAGGAACGGGAACCCGGCGATGTCCACCTTCGGATCGGATGGCGTGGTGATCTGGCGCGCGGTCAACTCCTTGTGGGTCTGCTGCGAGATCTGCCCCTCGGCCGCGTTGGCCGCGACCCGGTCCACGACGACGAGCACGCCGAGCACGATGAGCAGCAGCACGAGCAGCCCGATGCCGATTTTCGAACCGCGTCCGCGCGCCACGCGTGCCCCTTCCGCGTTTGATGGTGCGGTGGGTGTACCCGGTTACAGAATTCCCTACGCCTGCAACAGCAGCAGGGCGCTGGCCAGGTAGGCGGCCGGCGCGGCGAACGCGAAGGCGCCCAGCGGACCCTGGATGTGCCGGGCCAGCCACAGGGCCGGCGCGTCGCCGTCGATGTGCCGGCTGGCCTCGGCGTAGCCGACGGACAGGTCGACCATGACCGCGACGATCGCGGTGGCCAGGCCGGCGATCGCGGTCTGCAGGTTGGGGATGCCGGCCAGGAAGTGCCCGATGACGCCGGCGGCCGCGGTGCCGGCCATCGCGCCGAGCACCACGCCGAGGCCACCGCGCGGGACCTGGGGCGCCATGCGGGGCACGGCGGCGACGACGTCGGTCAGCCGCGCGATCACCACCGCCACGCCGGCCGCGACCAGGCAGGCGACCAGGGCCTGGGTACCGGGTGAGCGCCGGCCGAGGACGATCAGCATCGCGAACGCGACCACACCCAGCGTGACGACGAGGCTCGAGCCGAGCGACTCGGTCACCCGTACGCGGCCGGCCGGGCGGGTCAGCTGGCCGATCACCCCGAGGATGAAGCCGGCCGCGGTGACGTAGGCCAGCGGGGCGAGTGAGGCGGGCCGCGTCCAGACCGCGGCGACGTCCGTGCCGACCGCGACCGCGAGGCCGACCACGGCGACGACGCGCGGGGCCGGCGGCCGGCTGGCGACCACCCACACGCCGACGAACAGCACCTGGACGAAGAAGATCACGACCGCGTACGACCCGTGCGTGGTCTGCGCGCCGACGACGAGCCCGACGGTCAACAGGGCGGCGAAGCCGGCGATGCCGAGCGAAAGCAGGCGCCGAACGGGCACGATCGGCACGGATCCGGGCCCGGGCGGGGCCTCGTCCTCGACGGCGACACCACTGAAGCCGTCGTCGATCGGCTGCTCATCGGGCTCGGCCCGGCGCCGCCGGCCGCCCGGTCGCGGCTCGTACTGGGCGGGATCGTACGGCGCGGGCTCGTACGGGGATGGCTCGTACTGGGAGGGCTCGAATGGGGCGGGCTCGTATCGAGCACCGTCGCGCCAGCCGCGGTCGAGATCGCCACCCGGGCCGCTGCCGCGCTCGCGGCGGGGCCAGTCGTCGTAGTCGTCGTTGGGTGGCGCGGTAGGAGGCACGCACCGATCGTGCCAGAACCGGTCGGCCCCGGTATATCGCCCTCGGACCCCACCGCGTTGATCAAGGAGGTGCGCGCCCGGGAAACCGGCGAATTCCGGCGCGCCCGTCCTTGATCAACGGGCAGACGGCCTGGTCGCACGCGTAAGTGTGGCCCAGCCAACTGTCCCGAAGTGCGGTTGGCCTGGTCTCATAACGTGGCCGATCCGATATTCTCTCTTCCAAGTTGTGCAACGGCGCGCAACCGCTCGCCCGCCAGTGCAGCCGGGATCGTGCTCGAGCCGCCGCCCATGATGGGCGCCACAGCGCCCCAAAGCGCCGCGGTGACGGAGGTGACTCGTGGAGATCTCTGCTGCTGACCGCAGCGCCTGCGGGCCAGGTCGTCGTGCTACCGGCACTTGACCTGCTGCCCCACACGGTGCGCACCGCGCCACGCGACGTCCGGACGCTGGTGAGCGGCCCGAGCCCCGACGCCGTCGTCATCGACGCGCGCACGGAGCTCGCCGACGCCCGCGCCACCTGCCGCATGCTGCACGCCACCGGCCTCGGCGTGCCGCTGCTCGCCGTCGTGACCGAGGCCGGACTGGTCGCGCTGCACGCCGACTGGGGCGTCGACGACGTCATCCTGGCCACCGCCGGCCCGGCCGAGATCGAGGCCCGCCTGCGCCTGGCCGTCGGCCGGCTCAACTCGGCCGCCGCCGCCAGCGGCGGCCTGATCAAGGCCGGCGAGCTGTCGATCGACCCGGACACCTACGCGGCGAAGCTCAAGGGGCGCCCGCTCGACCTCACCTACAAGGAGTTCGAGCTGCTCAAGTTCCTGGCCCAGCACCCGGGCCGGGTGTTCACCCGCGACCAGTTGCTGCGCGAGGTCTGGGGCTACGAC
Source organism: uncultured Actinomycetota bacterium (assembly GCA_963816625.1). Taxonomy (GTDB): domain Bacteria; phylum Actinomycetota; class Actinomycetes; order Mycobacteriales; family Micromonosporaceae; genus Dactylosporangium. The sequence goes on from CAWFLC010000003.1 coordinate 801,970, forward strand.
TACTTCGGCGGCACCCGCACGGTCGACGTGCACGTGCGGCGGCTGCGCGCCAAGCTCGGCTCGGAGTACGAGTCGATGATCGGCACCGTGCGCCAGGTCGGCTACAAGTTCGTCGTGCCGCCCGCCCGGCCACTGCCCGACGCGGAGCCGCATGCGAGTCTGACCGACGCTGACGCCCGCCGATGATCGAGCTGCTCGTCCGGCCAGCTCGACGACCGAGCTGGTGGCGGAGGTGCTCGCGCTCACCCAGGCCGCCGGCGACGCCGACGGCGCCTATCCGCTGTCCGAGCACGTCGTGCTGCACCTGCGCATGGGTGGCGACGCGCCGGCGATGCACCTGTTCGCGCGGGTCGGCGGAGTCCTCGTCGGCTACGCGCACGTGGACACCACCGACGCGGTCGAGGGCGCCTCGGCCGAGCTGGCGGTGCACCCGCTGCACCGCCGCCGGGGAACCGGTCGCGCGCTGGTCAAGGCCGCTATGAAGGTGGCCGACGAGCGCTCCGACGGGCGGCTGCGGCTGTGGGCACACGGCGATCACCCCTCGGCGTCCGCGCTCGCGATCAGCCTGGGCTTTCACCGCACGCGGGTGCTGTTGCAGATGCGCCGGTCGCTGCTCGCGCCGGTCGCCGAGCCGGTGCTGCCGACCGGGGTGCACCTGCGCTCGTTCCGGCCCGGCCAGGACGACGAGGCGTGGCTGGCGGTGAACGCGGCCGCCTTCGCCGACCATCCCGAGCAGGGCAAGTGGACGCTCGACGACCTGCGGATCCGGCTGCACGAGCCGTGGTTCGACCCGGACGGCTTCCTGCTCGCGGTGGACGCCTCGGACAAGCTGATCGGCTTCCACTGGACCAAGGTGCACGGCGAGGTCCGCAAGACCACCGACGGCGAAGCGCCACATGCGCATGAGCCGATCGGCGAGGTCTACGTCCTGGGGGTGTCGCCCGACGCCACGGGCCGGGGGCTGGGCGCCGCGCTCACCCTGGCCGGTCTACGGTACCTGCGCGGGCGTGGGCTCGACCCAGGCGATGCTCTACGTCGACGAGTCCAACCACCGGGCGGTGGCCCTCTACGAGCGCCTCGGCTTCGTCCGGTGGGCGACGGACGTGTCGTTTCAAAGCGGCGGCTGAGCAGCGAATCAGACGGGGTGCCGATCGCCGGGCAGTTCACGCAAATGACAACTGCGATCCGACGAGCCGTCAACTCTGATATCGGACCTGTTCACCCTCCGTTCACCCGTCCCCGAGTGCGTGGCAACCTGCCGCTCTTAGCGTCGCCTGCAAGCCGGCGGCCATTCATGGCGCCACCGGCTCCGACCTAGGTTGCTCACCCACCGAAGGGAAAGCAGTGAAGCTCAAGCGGCACGGCATCATGGCCGGCATCGCGCTTACCGCTGCGACGCTCGCGCTCGCTGGTTGCGGCTCGGACAACACGACCCCGAGCAGCGGTTCCAGCAGCGCTGGATCATCGACCGACTGCGCGAGTGGTTCGCTGACCGCTCAGGGCTCGACTGCCCAGAAGAACGCAATGGACGAGTGGATCAAGGCGTACCAGCAGAAGTGCTCCGGCGCGCAGATCAACTACCAGGGCACCGGCTCTGGCGCGGGTGTCACGGCGTTCAACGGGAAGTCGGCCGATTTCGCCGGCTCCGACTCCGCACTCAAGGACGGCGACGAAACCACCAAGGCCACCGCGCGTTGCGGCGGCTCCCCGGCGCTCAACCTGCCGATGGTCGTCGGCCCGATCGCCGTGGCATACAACCTCGACGGCGTGAAGGATCTCACGTTGAAGCCGGCCACCCTGGCCCAGATCTTCTCCGGCAAGATCACGAAGTGGGACGACGCGGCGATCAAGGCCGACAACCCGAGCGCCCAGCTCCCGTCGATCGGCGATCTCCTCGGTCCACCGCTCGGACGACTCGGGTACGACCGACAACTTCACCAACTACCTCAAGGGCGCGGCCGGGGCCGACTGGACCTACGACCACAGCAAGACGTGGAAGGCGCCGGGCGGGCAGGCGGCCAAGGGTTCGGACGGTGTCGCGAGCACTCTCAAGTCGACGCCGGGCACGATCGGTTACGTCGAGCTCTCCTTCGCCGAGAACAGCTCGCTGTCCATGGCGAAGATCGAGAACGGCGCCGGTGAGCCGACGACGCTGACGCCCGAGGCCGCCGGCAAGACCATCGCGGGCGCCAAGATCACCGGCACCGGCGACGATCTGAAGATGACGATCGACTACACGACCAAGGAGGCCGGGGCCTACCCGATCGTCCTGGTGACCTACGAGATCGTCTGCAGCAAGGGCAACGACCCGGCGAAGCTCCCGGTCTTGAAGGGCTTCTTTACCTACACGAGCAGCGCCGACGGCCAGACGTCCCTGGCCGACCTCGGCTACGCACCTCTGCCGGACAGTGTCCGCACGAAGGTCGCGGCCTCCGTCGGCAACCTGGCCTGACAAGGACCGTCTGCGTTGAGCCTCGACACGCGCACACCCACCTCCGCCGGGCCGGCGCCCGGCGGAGGTGGCGCGCTCCCCCGCAAGCGCCGGTTCGGTCCCGAGACCCTGTTCCGTGGGGCCACGACGGCGGCCGGCACCATGGTGCTGGTCATCATCGTGGCGATCGCCGTCTTCCTCGTCGTCAAGGCGGTGCCGGCGATCAAAGCGGACGACGCCAACTTCCTGACCTTCAAGGACTGGTACACGGGGGACGACCCACCCCGCTTCGGCGTCGCCGCGATCGCCTTCGGCACCGTGGAGACCGCGGTCTTCGCGCTCATCATCGCCGTGCCCCTCGCGCTGGGCATCGCGCTGTTCCTTTCGCACTACGCGCCGAAACGCGTGGCCAACTCCCTCGGCTTCATGATCGATCTACTCGCCGCGGTGCCGAGCGTCGTCTTCGGTCTCTGGGGCCGGGATTACTTCGCCGGCCCGGTGAGTGACCTGTCCGCCTGGCTGCACGAGTACTTCGGCTGGATCCCGTTCTTCGGCAGCGACGGCCCGTACGGCAAATCGGTCATGCTCGGCTCGATCGTGTTGGCGATCATGATGCTGCCGATCATCACCGCGCTGACCCGCGAGGTGTTCCTGCAGACCCCGACGGCCAACGAGGAGGCCGCGCTCGCCCTCGGCGCGACGAAGTGGGAAATGGTGCGCACCGCGGTCTTCCCGTTCGGGCGGCCGGGCATCATCGCCGCGGTCATGCTCGGCCTCGGCCGCGCACTCGGCGAGACGATCGCGCTGGCCCTGGTCCTCGGCGGCACATACACGATCACGCTGGACGTCCTCGGCCCCGGCGGCAACACGATCGCGGCCAACATCGCCAATCACTTCGGCGAGGCCACGGACATCGGCCGTCGGCGCGCTCATCGCCTCCGGCCTGGTCCTGTTCGCGATCACGCTGGTGGTCAACCTGATCGGGCGGGGCATCGTCTACCGGCGTCGCGAGTTCGTCGGGAGTTCGGCATGACGGCACCGCCGGTTATCGGCGCAAACCGTCTCCGAGCTGCACGTCAAGCGGCTGCCCACCTGGGCGCCGCCGGTCATCGCGGTCGGGGCGGCGGTTGTCGCGTTCGCCCTCGTCAACCTGGCCAGCATCGGCGGCCCCGCACTGAGCATCCTCGTCGCGCTCATCCTCTACATCGGCGGCGTCTTCATCTCCGCGACACGGATCGAGGGCCGGCGCCGGGCGGTCAACCGGGTCGCCACGACGCTGATCTGGTCGACCTTCGTGCTCGCGCTCCTGCCGCTGGTCTCGGTCGCCTGGACGCTGATCAGCAAGGGCTGGGAGCAGTTCACGCCGTACTTCTGGCAGCACTCGATGAACGGCATCGGCCCGCGCGACGACGCCGGCGGCGCATACCACGCGATCGTCGGCACGATCGAGCAGGTCGGCATCGCCACGCTCATCGCCGTGCCGCTCGGCGTGGCCGGCGCCATTTACATCGTCGAGTACGGCCGCGGCATGCTGGCCAACGCGATCCGCTTCTTCGTCGACGTCATGACCGGCATCCCGTCGATCGTCGCCGGCCTGTTCATCCTGTCGTTCTGGGTCTACACCGTGACGCCGTACTTCAACGCACGGGGTGAGCCGGAGAAGTCCGGCTTCGCGGCCGCGCTCGCGTTGACGATCCTGATGCTGCCGACGGTCGTGCGCTCGTCCGAGGAGATGCTCCGCCTCGTGCCGCCCCCGCTGCGTGAAGGCGTCATACGCGCTCGGCGTGCCGAAGTGGAAGACCATCACCCGGATCGTGCTGCCGACCGCCGCGCCGGGCATCGTCACCGGCATCATGCTGGCCGTCGCCCGCGCCTGCGGTGAGACCGCGCCGGTTCTGCTCGTCGCCGGCGGCAACAACGCGATCAGACTGAACCCGTTCAACGGGCAGCAGTCGTCGCTGTCCTACTACGTCTTCGAGCAGGCCAGGTGTCGACCGAAGTTCGCACCGCCGCGAGCCTGGACGGCGGCGTTGACGCTGGTCGTGATCGTGCTCATCCTGACCATCGCGGCGAAACTTCTCGCCCGTCGCAATAAGCTGGCCCGCTGAAACCCCTCGGAGAGTCCCCCATGGCCAAGCGCATCGAAGCGAACGGCGTCACCTCGTACTACGGGTCGTTCAAGGCGATCGACGGCATCACGATGACCATCGAGCCGAAGTCGGTGACCGCGCTCATCGGTCCGTCCGGCTGCGGCAAGTCGACGTTCCTGCGCTCGATCAACCGGATGCACGAGGTGCTGCCCGGCGCTCGCATCGAGGGGCAACTGCTCATCGACGGGCAGAACATCTACGACACGCGACGTCGACGTGACCGCGGTGCGCCGGCTGGTCGGCATGGTCTTCCAGCGGCCCAACCCGTTCCCGACGATGTCGATCTTCGACAACGTCGTCGCCGGCCTGCGGCTCAACGGCGTGCGCAAGAAGTCGGCTCGAGAGCGCGAGAAGGCGCTGCGCGCGAACCTGTGGACGAGGTCAAGGACCGGCTCGGCCGCCCGGCCTGTCCGGCGGTCAGCAGCAGCGCTCTGCATCGCCCGCGCCATCGCGGTCGAGCCGCAGGTCGTGCTGATGGACGAGCCCTGCTCGGCGCTCGACCCGATCTCGACGCTGGCGATCGAGGACCTGATCACCGAGCTGAAGAACCAGTACACGATCGTGATCGTCACGCACAACATGCAGCAGGCCGCGCGCGTCTCCGACCGCACCGGCTTCTTCTCGATCGACAAGACGGGCGACCCGGGGCGCCTGATCGAGTACGACGACACAGCCAAGATCTTCACCAGTCCGTCGGTCAAGCGGACCGAGGACTACATCACCGGCCGTTTCGGCTGATCACTCGAAGATCGGGTGCACGGGCGTTGCCGCGTCCTTCGTACGCGCAACGTCGAACGCGTCCTCGATGCTCGCACACCCGGCCAGGTCGGCCAGGGTGGCGAGCGTCGGGGGCAGCATCGAGTAGCGCCCGTCGGTCGCCTCGCTCGGCGTCGCCCACACGGTGGCGTCGGCCTCGCCGCCGACGTCCCTGGTCAACTGGCCCTCCGGGAGCGCGGCCAGGAAGAAGTACGTGTCGAAACGCCGCGGCTCGAACTCCGGCGTGATCCAACGGGCCCACGGCACCAGCAGGTCGGTGCGCAGCACCAGGCCGCGCCCGGCGAGGAAATCGGCGAAGCCGAGCTCGCGTGCGATCAGCGCGACCCGGGCGGCCTCCCACTCGGCGCCGCTCACGTCGCCGACCACGGTCGACGCGTCGGGGCCGGCGAGCAGGACGCCGGACTCCTCGAACACCTCCCGCGCGGCGGCACAGACGATCGCCCGCGCCCCCGCCTCGTCGAGCCGCAGCGTCGACGCCCAGTCCTCCGGTGACGGCCCCGCCCACGCCGGGTGCGCGGTCGAGTCGCGAGGATCGACGCCGCCCCCGGGGAACACGTAGGCCGACGCCGCGAACGCCATCGACGCCACCCGGCGCAGCAGGTAGACCTCGAACGGCCCACCAGGGCGCATCAGTACCACGGTGCTAGCCTGCTTCGGCTCGACCGGTGCCGCGCCCGACTCGGCGAACCGCCGGGCGTGCTCGGCCAGGGCGGGTGGCATGCGGAACTTCCGGTTAGTCAACCTTCACGACCATCGCGAACCCCTGACCGACGCCGATGCACGCGGCGGCCACGCCGTATCCGCCGCCGCGGCGGCGAAGTTCCCGGCACGCGTCCACCACGACCCGGGGCGCGGAGGCGCCGAGCGGGTGGCCGATCGCGATCGCGCCGCCGTGCGGGTTGACCTTGTCGCGGTCGATCTCCGGCAGCTTGTGCAGGCAGGAGAGCACCATCGCGGCGAACGCCTCGTTGATCTCCCAGACCGCGACGTCCGAAAAGGGTAGTCCGGCCCGGTCGAGCACCTTCTCGATGGCGCCGACCGGCGCGATCGAGAAGTACTGCGGCTCCACGCCGACCGTCGCCGCGGCGACCACCCGCCCGACCGGCGTGGCGCCGAGTGAGTCCACTGTGGACTGCGAGCCGACCAGCACGGCGATCGCGCCATCGTTGATGGGCGAGGAGTTGCCGGCGGTGACCGCGCCGTCGCCGGTGAACGCCGGCTTGAGCCGCGCCAGCTTCTCCGCCGTGGTGTCCGGCCGGATCGACTCGTCGCGCTTGACGTCCTCGACCGGCAGCACGTAGTCGTCGTGCAGCCCAGCGTCCCAGGCCGCCCCGGCCAGCGTGTGCGAGCGCAGCGCCCACTCGTCCTGCTCCCGCCGGCCGATGCCGAGCTCGGCGGCGACCGCCTCCGCGCACGAACCGAGCGACGCGGTCCACCGGTCCGGAAACCGCGGGTTGACCATCCGCCAGCCCACCTGCGTGTGGAAGAGCCTCGCCTCGGTCGGGAAGCCCGTCTCCGGCTTCGGCATGACGAACGGCGCGCGGCTCATGCTCTCGACCCCGCCGGCGATGAGCACGTCGGCGTCGCCGGCGCGAACGGCCCGCGCGGCCTGGACGATCGCCTCGCCGCCGGAGCCGCACAGCCGGTTGACCGTCACGCCGGGAACCGTCGGGGGCAGGCCGGCCAGCAGCACCGCCATGCGGGCCACGTCCCGGTTGTCCTCGCCCGCTCCGTTGGTGTCGCCGAGGATGACGTCGTCGGGGACCACGCCGCCGTTGCGCCGCACCAGCTCGGCGATCGGCAGGGCGGCCAGGTCATCGGTGCGCACGCCGGACAGGCCGCCGCGGTGCTTGCCGAAGGGCGTCCGCACCGCGTCAATGAGAAACGCGTCCATGCCGCCGAGCCTACGTGCTCGAGCGCCCGCCGGCCGCAGGTGTTCATCGTCGGCTCGCACGATGCGATCATAGGTTCGTGGCCGAGCCTGAGCGCATCCGCTGGGGAATCCTGTCGACCGGCTGGATCGCCGAGCAATTCGTCAACGACCTGCGCTTTCTGCCCGATGCCGAGGCAGTCGCGGTCGGCTCGCGCACCGCGGCGTCGGCGCGCGCGTTCGCCGACCGCTTCGGCATCCCCCGGGCCCACGGCTCGTGGCGGGCACTCGTCGACGACCCGGACGTTGACGCCGTCTACGTCGCCACCCCGCACCACGCCCACTTCGAGGCGTCGATGCTGAGCCTGAGCGCCGGCAAGGCGACGCTCACCGAGAAGCCGTTCACGCTGGACCTGCCCACCTCCGAGAAGCTGGTCGAGACGGCCCGCAGCAACGGCGTCTTCCTGATGGAAGCGATGTGGATGCGCTGCAACCCGGCAATCGGCCGCGCGGCCGGGATGATCGCCGACGGCGCGATCGGTGACGTCACCACCGTGCAGGCCGACTTCGGGCTGCAGGGCCCGTTCGCGGAGACGCACCGCCTCGTCACCAAGGCGCTCGGCGGCGGCGCCCTGCTCGACCTGGGCGTCTACCCGGTGACCTTCGCGCACCTCTTCCTCGGCGCGCCCCGCACCATCGAGGCGTGGGCCAGCCTGACCGCGGGCGGCGTCGACGACAACACCGGCATGCTCTTCGGCTACGACGCCGGCGCGCTGGCCGTGCTCGCCTGCTCGCTCACCGGCGACACCCCGCGCACGGCCACGATCACCGGCACGGGCGGACGCATCGACTTCGCCCGCGACTTCTTCGTCCCGCGCGGCTTCACGCTCTGGCGCGACGGCACCCCCGAGGAGATCGCCGTGCCCTTCGACGGCGCCGGCTATCACTTCGAGGCCGCCGAGGTCGGGCGGTGCCTGCGCGAAGGGCTGCTCGAGAGCCCGCTCATACCGCACGCCGAGTCACTCGCCGTCATGCACACCCTCGACGCCGTGCGCGCCAAGATCGGCGTTTCCTATTAGCATTCATGACTCGGGTCCGCCGAGGGCGCGACCGCCGCTCCCGCCAGACACCGCTCCGGCCCTGGGGGGCCTCCGCTGCCAGGTCCGCGCGCCCAAGCCCGGCGCGGGCGAGGCCACAACTCCGGGAAAGGAGTGCCCTCAGGCTGCCGCGGAGACCACCGTTTCGGGGAAGTAGTGGCCACCGGGTGGCGCGGAGGCCACTGGTTCCGGGAAGTTGTGGCCACCCGACGCCGCTATGCCACTGGTTCGGGGAAGTAGTGGCCACCCGACGCCGCTGAGGCCACTACATCCCCGGAGTTGTGGCCACGCGTCGCTTCGCTGGCGTCACGACTCCTTCACCGCGATGGTCTCGACGGTGTTCGCGACCTTCTCGAAGGCGTCGCAGGCGTCCTCGAGCTCGTCGGCGACCTCCTTCATCTTCAGGACACTCAACGCGTCGTACTCGCCGGAGAACAGCCGCACCAGCAACATGCGGTAGGCGCGGTCGCCCTCGTTCTCCAGGCGGTTGCACTCAACCCAGTACTCCTCGAGGTCCTTCATCGCCTTGAGGCGGGGCAGCGAATCGGCGGTCAGCCGGGCCTGCTGGTCGAGCACCTTGACCAGCTCGTGCATCTCGCGCGGTAGCGTCGGTAGCGAGGTGAGGCCGTAGAGGTAGAGCAGGCTGCCGACCGCTTCGAGGTGGTCCATGACGTCGTCGAGCAGCGAACCGAGCTGGTAGATGTCCTCGCGGTCGAACGGCGTGATGAACGTCGAGTTGATCTTCTTGTACAGCTCGTGCGTGATCGCGTCACTGTCATGCTCGATGTCGACCAGCCGTTCGCTCACCGACTGCAGGTCGACGCCGGGCAGGGCGAGCTCGGACAGCAGTTCGGTACCGGTGACGAGGTTCTGTGCAGCGCGGCTGAAGAACTCGTAGAACGAATCGTCACTTGGACGCAACTTGAACCGCACAGGCGACCTCGACTTATGGAAGTAAGCGTTGCGGAGATGCTAGGGCCAGTTACCCGCACGCAGTCGCGCAGCTATCGCTGCCAAGATACGGTTCACCGCGTGTTTATCTGATGTTCATGTTATGGCATACCTGGAGCGCGGTGCGGCATGGCGCCGGTCGCGTCTGGCCCAGCCGAACCGGCCACGCAGGAACCGGGCGAGCGCGGCGGTGTGCCGGCTCGAGTGGTAGTCGACGCCCACGGCGCGCAGCTCCCTCCACAGGGCGAGCCGGACGGCGGCCGGCCGCTCGGGTACGTCGACGAAGCGTAGCCGCCGGCCCTCGGCATGCGCCTGCAGTACCAGCGAGCGGACGATGTGTCGGGCCTCGGCGGGCAGTTCGCGCCACGGCTCGCGGGCGTCCCAGCCCAGCCGCTCGGCCAGCGACTCGTAGACCAGCGGCACCAGGCTCGGCGGCCCGCACGGCGAGTCGACGTGCCCTTCGAGGAAGGCCGACCGCTCGTACGCGTCGACGAGGCTCTCCCGGGGCCAGCCATGCCCGGTCAGTACGACGGTCACCGCGCCCGGGGTGACCTGGTCGGCGGTGCACCGGGTGAACAGCTCCGCGTGGGTTTTCAGCAGCGCTTCCAGGGCGACGTGGGCCGCCACGCCCGCCTCGGCCCGATCCAGCCGGAGCAGGAGTTGGAACGGCTCGCTCCAGCCGGGGTACACGCGGCCGTGCTCGGAAGCGGTCACCCGCTGCGCGAGCGGCTCGATGACCATGCGCTCGAGCGTCCGGTGCGGGTCGTCGACGTGCGGCCCGCCGGTGAGCCGGAGCCGCCACTGGGCATCGAGCCGCACGCCGACCTCGAGCCCGGCCAGCCCCTGCCGCAGGGCGGCGGTGAGCGGGTCGTGCGGCCCGTCCAGCGCGACGGCGATGCCGCCCGGCAGGTATGTGCGGTTGCGCCGCGCGACGGCCGCACCGGCCGCCGCCGCACCGCCCAGCGCGGCGAGGCCGAGCAGCCCGCTCGCGAGCGCAGCACCGCTGGTCATGGGACAAATAGTACAAAACTGCAGATCGTTCGGGAGGTAATACTGTAAGGCGTGGCCGATGCCTTCGCCGAACACCGCGACCACCTCATGGGGGTGGCCTACCGCATGCTCGGAAGCCGGGCGGAGGCCGAAGACGCGGTGCAGGAAGCGTGGCTGCGCTACGCGAGCGCCGACACCAGCAAGATCGAAGACCTGCGCGGCTGGTTGACCACCGTGACCGGGCGCATCTGCCTCGACGTGCTGCGCTCGGCCCGCGTGCGGCGCGAGGCCTACGTCGGGCCGTGGCTGCCCGAGCCCTTCGTCGAGCGGCTTCCGGCCTCCGACGATCCGGCCGAGTGGGTGGTCCAGGCCGACCGCGTGAGTTTCGCTCTCCTTCTGGTACTGGAGACGCTCACTCCCGAGCAGCGGGTCGCGTTCGTGCTCCACGACGTCTTCGCCGTGCCGTTCGAGGAGGTGGCCGGGCTGCTCGACACCACGACGCAGAACGCGCGCCAGCTCGCCTCGCGGGCCCGGCGCTCGGTCGCGGCCGGCGAACGGCGGCACACCGCCGACCTCGCCCTGCAGCGCAAGGTGCAGAGCGCGTTCCTGGCCGCCGCGAGCGGCGGGGATTTGGAGGAACTGCTCAAGCTGCTGGCGCCGGACGTCGTCGCGATGGGCGACGGCGGCGGGATCGGCCCGGCCGCGTCGGCAGCCGGTCACCGGCCCGGTCCAGGTGGCCCGCTTCATCCTCGGCCTCTTCCGGCTGGCGGAGAAGGCCGGCGCGCGCCTCGAGGTGGTGCTCGTCAACGGCGACCTCGGCCTGCAGTTCGAGGCGGTCTCCGGGTTGGCGGAGATCGGCGTGTCGACCATGTCGATCGGCCCGGACGGGTTGATCAACGGCGTCTACAACCAGGTCAACCCCGAGAAGCTGACGCGGGTCGAGCGGCTCAGCTGACCTGGGCCAGCCACGCCCGGTAGATCGTGCCGAACGGCTCCCGGCGGTCGGCGACGGCGGTGACGAGCCAGTCGGCCGAGGCCCGCGCGTTGCCGATGACCTCGGGCGGATAGGCGTAGCGGACCTGGTGCTCGGCGAACTCGTCCTCGTCGACCAGTTCGACCCGGCCGGTGCGGCGGCGCAACACGTCCAGGTCCAGGTCGATCATGGTGACCTCTTCGGCGCTGGTCCACTCCGGCACGGTCGAGATGTCGCAGTAGATCTCGGTGCGCTTGGGCGGGGCGTTGAACGCGGCCGTCCACCAGCCGGCGCGGGAAGCAGCACGACGTGGGCCATCTCGGCCAGTTCCATCACGGCCTCGCCCCGGCGCAGTTCGGTGCCGAGTGGTGCGCCGAGCCACACTCCGTGCTCGTCCTCGCCCAAACGGGTGGCCAGGTAGTTCCAGTGCAGCGACCCGTCGTACTTGCGGAAGACCACGTTGACCAACGTCACGTCGTCAACAGTAGTGACGCGCCTGTGGACAACGCGATTCCTGTCGTACGGAGCGGGTAGCGTGCCTTGGCGTGACAGCCTCCGCGGTCGACGTGCCGAGCCCTCGTTCTGACAAGCCACGTGGCATGCCGACCGTGGGCGAGTTGCTGGCCGCCGCGGTCGGCGCGGTCCCCGACGGTGTGGAGCGTCCCGGGCAGAAGACGATGGCCGAAGCGGTCGCGTCCGCCGCCGACCACGAGCGGCACCTGCTCGTCCAGGCGGGCACCGGCACCGGCAAATCCCTGGCCTATCTGGTGCCCGTCGCTCATGATCGACGGGCCGGTCGTGGTGTCGACCGCGACGCTCGCGCTGCAGTCCCAGCTCGTGGATCACGACCTTCCCCGGCTCGCCGACGCGGTCGAGCCGCTGCTCGGGCGGCGGCCCAAGTTCGCGGTGTTGAAGGGCCGGCACCACTACGTCTGCCTGGCCCGGATCGAGGGCTCGACGGCCGAGGAGCCGGACGCGCTCTTCGACGCCGGCGGCGGCCGGCCGACCCGCTGGCTCGGCGAGGCCGGTCGGCTCGGCAAGCAGGTGCAGCGCCTGCGCGAGTGGGCCACCGAGACGGATACCGGCGACCGCGACGAGCTCGACCCGGGCGTCGATGACTCGGCCTGGCGGCAGGTCTCCATGCCGGCCCGGGAGTGCGTGGGCGCCGCGCGGTGCCCGTTCGGGGCCGACTGCTTCGCCGAGGCATCCCGGGTGCGAGCGCGCGAGGCCGATATCGTGGTGACCAACCACAGCCTGCTCGCCGTCGACATGCTGGCCGACGGGCACATCATCCCGCCGCACCGGCTGCTGGTCATCGACGAGGCGCACGAGCTGGCCGACCGCGTCTCCAGCGCGGCGCAGGCCGAGCTGACCCCCGAGATCGTCGAGCGGGCCGCCCGCCGGGCACGGTCCTATGTGGACGACGAGGTGGTCGACCTCGTCATGGAGGCGGGCGACGCGCTGACCGTCGGGCTCGCCGACGCGCAGCCGGGCCGCATCACCGGCGGCCTTCCGCCGGCCGTGCGCGAGGCGCTGACCCTGCTCGACAGCGGTGGGCGCCGGGCCATCGAGGGCATCGGCGAGATCAAGGCCGACGACGGCGACCCGGTCCGCAAGCAGCAGGCCCGGGCGACGCTCGGCGACCTGACCCGCACGGCGCAGCGACTGCTGGGCGGCTCCGACGCCGATGTGGCCTGGTTCGAGCGCGATGACCGCGGCCGCCGGGCGATCGTCGTGGCCCCGCTGTCGGTCGCCGGGCTGCTCTCGGCGCACCTGTTCGAGGAGCGCACGGTCGTCGCCACCTCGGCCACGCTCGCGTTGGGCGGCCGCTTCGACACGGTCGCCCGTGCACTGGGGCTTCCGCCCGACCCGGACGGTCGCGACCTGCAGTGGAGCTCGCTCGATGTCGGCTCGCCGTTCGACTACCCGAAGCAGGGCATCCTCTACGTCGCCGCGCACCTGCCGCGGCCGACGATGTCCGGGCTGGCCGACGCGACCGCCGAGGAGATGGTGTCGCTGGTGTCCGCGCTCGGCGGGCGCACCCTCGGCCTCTTCTCCTCCCGGCGCGCGGCCGAGCGGGCGGCCGAGGTCCTCCGCGCGAAGACCAACCTGACCATCCTGTTGCAGGGCGAGGAGGCACTGCCGCTGCTCGTGCGGCGCTTCCGCGATGAGCGCAACAGCTGCCTGCTCGGCGTCATGTCGCTGTGGCAGGGCGTCGACGTGCCCGGCGATGCGTGCCAGCTGGTCATCATCGACCGGCTCCCGTTCCCCCGCCCCGACGAGCCGCTTGCCGCCGCGCGCTCGGCCGCGGTCGACTCGTCCGGCGGCTCGGGCTTCTCGTCGGTCAGCGTGCCGATCGCCGCGGTGCGGCTGGCGCAGGGGGTCGGCCGGCTGATCCGCTCGCGCAACGACAAGGGCGTGGTGGCGGTGCTCGACTCCCGGCTGGAGACCGCCCGCAGCTACGGGCAATACCTGCGCAGCTCGCTCCCCCCGTTCTGGTATACGACCAAGCCCGAGCTCGTGCGCGGCGCCCTCGAGCGGCTCGCCAAGGACTAGCTCTCGCCTGTTCCCAGGCCCATATGCAAAGAAGCCTTTGTGTACAGCGTGAAGTGAAGCTTGACACTGTTCCGTCACCGGACATACGGTCCGAGCACGCGATGACGCGAAACCGAGGTGACGCTCCATGGCGATTCGCACCTATGGGACCAACGCCGTTGACTGGGAGCAGCGGGTCGATCTTGACCGGCTGCGTGACGATCGGCTGCGGCGGCTGGGCGACGCGCTCGACCGGTCCGAGCCTCGGCGCGCTGCTGAGCTTCGACTTCGCCAACATCCGATACATGACCGCGACGCACATCGGCACCTGGGCGATGGACAAGCTGATCCGCTTCGCGGTGCTGCCGCGCGGCGGGCGACCCGATCGCTGTGGGACTTCGGGTCCGCGGCGCGGCACCACCAGCTGTACAACCCGTGGCTGGACGGCACCGAATCGGGCGCGGGCCGGCATCTCCACACTGCGCGGCGCGTTCCACCCCGACGCGGGCATCGCCGAGGAGGTCGCCCGCAAGGTCGCGACCGAGCTGGCCGAGCACGGCCTGGCCGGCCAGCCGGTCGGCGTCGACATCGTCGAGATGCCGATCCTGAGCGCGCTGCGCGCGGCCGGCGTCGAGGTGGTCGACGGCCAGCAGGTCTTCCTGGAGGCCCGCCGGATCAAGACGGCCGACGAGATCGCGCTGCTGACCCAGGCGTGCTCGATGGTCGACGCGGCCTACGAGTCGCTGTACGGGTTCCTGCGCCCGGGCGTGCGGGAGAACGAGTGCGTCGGCCTGGTCAGCAAGGTGCTCTACGACCTCGGCAGCGAGTACGTCGAGGGGGTCAACGCGATCTCCGGCGAACGCTGCTCGCCGCACCCGCACGTCTACAGCGACCGCCTGATCCGCCCGGGCGACCCGGCGTTCTTCGACATCCTGCACAGCCACCTGGGCTACCGCACCTGCTACTACCGCTGCTTCGCCGTGGGCAGCGCCTCACCGGCGCAACGCGACGCCTACATGCGCTGCCGCGACTACATGGACCGGGCGATCGCCCTGGTCAAGCCGGGCGCGACCACCGCCGACATCGTCGTCGGTGTGGCCGACCGCGGAGGAGTTCGGCTTCCCGGACGAGGAAGCCGCCTTCGCCCTGCAGTACGGCCACGGCGTCGGCCTGTCCATCTGGGAGAAGCCGATCTTCAGCCGCCTGGTCTCACTGGAGCATCCGGAGCCCCTCGAAGAGGGCATGGTCTTCGCCCTGGAGACCTACTGGCCCGCGGCCGACGGCTGGTCGGCGGCGCGCATCGAAGAAGAGGTCGTCGTCACCGCCGACGGCTGCGAAGTGATCACCAAGTTCCCCGCGGAGGAGCTGCTCGTCGCCGGTCGCCGCTACTGGACGGTCGGCGGTCCGCTGAACACCCTCCGCGAGGCGCAGTCGCACCTCAACAACACAGCCGCGAACAACACACCCTGAAGACCGCCGCTGCATCCCAAGAGGAGTCCCGCTCATGGGCCATCGAACACTCATCCACGGAGGCCACGTCCTGACGGTCGACCCGCAACTCGGCGACCTTCCCAACGCCGACGTCCTGATCGAGGACGACATGATCGTCGCGGTCGAGCCGAGTATCAGCGCCGACGCCGAGGTCATCGAGGCCGACCGGCTTCATCGTCATGCCAGGCTTCGTCGACACCCACCGGCACACCTGGGAGGCCGCGATCCGCGGCTGCGCGCCCAACGCCACGCTCGACGACTACTTCGTCGAGGTGCTCGACACCTTCGCGCCCGCTCTACCGGCCCGAGGACGTCTACGCCTCCAACCTGGCCGGCTCGCTGGAGTGCCTCAACGCGGGCATCACCACGCTCGTCGACTGGTCGCACATCAACAACACCCCCGAGCACCCGGACGCGGCGATCCGCGGCGCTGCAGGAGACCGGCATCCGGGCCCAGTACGCATACGGCAGCGCCAACACGTCGCTCGCGGACTACTGGTTCGAGAGCAAGATCGCCATCCCGGGCGACGACGTGCGGCGCATCCGCAACACCTACTTCTCGTCCGCGACGGTCTGCTCACGATGGCGCTGGCCACCCGCGGTCCGGGCTTCTGCCAGGACGAGGTGGTGCGCTCGGAGTGGGCGCTGGCCCGCGAGCTCGACATCCCGATCACCGTGCACGTCGCGATGGGCCGTCTGGCCGGCCGGTTCGCGATGGTCAAGCAGCTCAGCGACCTGGGCCTGCTCGGCTCGGACACCACCTACGTCCACTGCTGCTACTTCAGCGAGGAGGAGTGGCAGCTGGTCGCCGACAGCGGCGGCACGGTCTCGATCGCCGCCGCAGGTCGAGACCCAGATGGGCCACGGCTGGCCGCCGGTCATGAAGGCGATCGAGTACGGGCTGCGGCCCGAGCTTGTCCATCGACGTGGTCACCACGGTGCCCGGCGACATGTTCACCCAGATCCGCGCCGGCGTTCGGCGCCGAGCGGGCCCGGGTCAACGCGATCGCCTGGCAGGCCAACGAGCCGGTCGCCGGACACCATGCTGACCGCCCGCGCAGATGCTCGAGATCGCCACGATCAACGGCGCGCACGTGGCCGGGCTGGAGGATCGCACCGGCTCGCTGACCCCGGGCAAGCAGGCCGACGTCGTGCTCATCGACGCGCCGCGCGATCAACGTGGCGCCGATCCACGACCCGGTCGCCGCGGTCACGCTGTGCGCCGACGTGTCCAACGTGGACACCGTGCTGGTCGACGGCGTGGTCCGCAAGCGCGACGGCAAGCTGCTCGGCCGACGTCGACCGGCGCGCGCGGCCAGGTCGAGGCGTCCCGCGACTACCTGCGTCGACGCACGGCCAAGCGGGCGGCCGCCGCGGCGGCCAGGCCGGATGACCGAGCCGGCACCTGGTGCGCCGCGGGCCGGGCGATGCCCGGTCGCCGCGCCGGCCTGGGCCGCGCGACGCGTCCGGCTTCTTCCGCTGGTCGATCGTCGGACGAGGCCGGCCGCGGCCGTGCACACCGGGTTCGGCATCTGCGCGCTCGAGCCGGGCGGCGCGGTCGCCGGCGCACGTGCACTCGTACGAGGAGAGCGTTCTACGTCCTCGACGGCGAGCCGGTCCTGCAGACCGCCGAGGGCGCGGTCGCGCTCGGCCCGGGCGACTACGGGCTGCGTGCCGGTCGGCGTCGCCGCACGCCTGGCGCAACGCACGGCGACGAGCCGGCCCGTTGGGCCGAGATGCTCGCGCCCGCAGCCGCGGGCCGGCTACGACGAGGACACCTTCGCCGGTGCCGGCGCTGCCGCGCGCCGCCGCCGGAGCCGGTCGACGTCGCGCGACCCGCGGACCCGCCGGTTCGGGCACATCGAGCCGGCGCAACATGGACGCCGGCCAAGCAGAGCCAGGACCTGCTCGCGCTGTCCGGCGAGCATGCGCACCGCGCTGCTGGTCTACAGCGGCATCACCGTGAAGATGATGGTCGACACCGACCTCGGCGCGCAGCTGACGACCATGTTCATGGTCCAGTACGACGCCCGACGGCGTGGCCGGACCGCACGACCACCCGTTCGAGGAGACGTACCTGTTCCTCGAGGGCGAGGCCGAGGCGGTCTTCGACGGCGAGCGCTACGAGCTCGGCCCGGCGACGTCGCGTGCGCCGGGGTCGGCTGCGTGCACGGCTTCCGCAACGCCGGCGACGGGCCCGCTGCGCTGGCTGGAGACCCAGGCGCCGCAGCCGCCCGGCCGCGCACTCCTACCGCTTCGCCCGCGACTGGGACTACCTGCGGAGAGCTGACCGGAGGGGACATGGCGTGATGCAGGCGGCTGTCGTGGTGGTCGGCGGCACCCCGGGCCTCGGCCGGGAGGTCGCCCAGCACTACGCGCGGCCGCGGGCGCGACGGTGGTGCTGACCGGCCGCGACGCCGGCGCGGGCCGCGGAGGTCGCGGCGGAGATCGGCGGCGACGCGCGCGGCATCGCGCTCGACCTGGCCGAGCCGGACGGCGATCGCCGGCGCCGCTGGCCGACGTCGGGCCGGTGCGACCACCTGGTGCTCGCCGCGATCGACCGCGACCAGAACACCGCCGCCGACTACGACCTCGAGCGCGGCCATCTACCTGGTCACGCTCAAGCTGGTCGGCTACACCGAGGTCGTCCACGCGCTGCTGCCGACGGCTGACCGCCGGACGCGCTCGATCGTGCTCTTCGGCGGCCAGGCGCAAGGACCGGCCCGTATCCCGGCTCGACGACGGTCTCGACGGTCAACGGCGGCGTGCGTCGGCATGGTCCACACGCTCGCCGTCGGAGCTGGCGCCGATCCGGGTCAACGCGCATCCACCCGGGCATCGTCGGCGACAGCCCGTACTGGGCGCGGCAAGCCGCCGGCGGCGCTCGAGGCGGTCGCGGCCGCGCACGCCGACCGGCCGGCTGGTCACCATGGCCGACGTCGTCGACGCGCGTCGGTGTTCCTGCTGGAGAACGCCGCGCGTCAACGGGGTCAACCTGGCGTCGACGGCGGCTGGCTGCTGCGCTGAGACCGGAGGTGGCGCCCACTTTCCCCCGGGCGGGCGCCACCTCCCCAGCGCCTATTCCGCCTTCACCACGACGGACTCGGGGGACGGCGGCGGCTCGCGTCGGGTCCGGTGGCTGACCAGGTGCCGGATGCCGGTGTTGAGCACGGCCACGATCGGCACCGCGACCAGGGCCCCGATGATCCCGGCCAGGACGACGCCGGTCGCGATCGCGACGATCACCGCCAGTGGGTGGATCGCTACCGCCCGCCCCATGATGATCGGCTGTAGGACATGCCCCTCGAGTTGCTGCACCGCGATCACGCCGGCCAGCACGAGGAGCGCGGTCACCGGGCCGCGGTCGACCAGCGCGACCAGGATCGCCACAATGCCGGAGATGGTTGCCCCGACGATCGGCACGAACGCGCCGATGAACACCAGCGCGGCGAGCGGGAACGCGAACTGCACCCGCAGGATCGTCAGCCACAGGCCGATGCCGACCGCATCGATGAAGGCGACCAGGACGGTGGCCCGCACGTAAGCCACCAGGGTCAGCCAGGAGGCCGAACCGGCGTTGTCGACCGGCTGACGCACCCGCCGCGGGACGATGAGCAGGATGAAGCGCCAGATCTGGCGACCGTCGCGCAGGAAGAAGAAGGTCGTGAAGAGCACCAGGAAGAGCAGCGCGAGTGCCTCGACGGTGGCGGTGGCGGTCGACACGGCGCTGCTCGTCACCCAGTCCCGGTGGTCGTTGAGCCAATTGCTGGCCGCGTTGAGAGCGGAGTCGAACTGCGCGTTGGACAGGTGCAGTGGGCCGGTCTGCAGCCACGTCTGGATCTGCTGCAAACCGGTCGACGCCTTCTCCGACAGGCTCGGGAAGCCGTCGACGAACTGGGTGATCACCAGCGTCAGCGTGCCGGCGACCGCGGCCAGGCCGGCGACCAGGACGAGGCCGGCGGCGAGCGAGCGGGGTAGCCGGACCCACCGCCGCAGGGCGTTGGCCATCGGCGCGAGGAGCGCCGAGAGCAGCAGCGCGATGCTGAGCGGGATCACCACGGTCTTGAGCCGGCCGATGATCCACAGGATCACCGCGAGACCGATCACGAGCACCATGAGCCGCCAGGTCCAGGCGGCGGCGATGCGCAGGCCTTGCGGCACCTCCTGGTCGTCGCGGCTGCTCACCGACGGTTCGCTGACCGTCTGCGGTTCCACGGGCAGCTCGAGCGGGGCGACGTCGTCGTCATCCAGCTCGGGATCCGGCCGGTCGTTGGTCCGGATCGTCTCGCGGGTGGCGTGATAGGCGCGGCGGAGGTTCGCCCGCACCTCCCCAAAGCGGCTCATCGAACCTCCAGACGCATGCTGACCTATTCCAGAGGGTAGCGTCAGAACCGTGACCGCCCAGCCAACCGCTCCGACCACAGCTCCGACCGATCTCGACGGTGGCCTGCCGATCCGGCTCTTGCATGACCGGGTGCTGGTGCGCCTCGAGGGCAATGAGGGCGAGCGCCGGTCGGCGGCCGGCATCGTGATCCCCGCCACCGCGTCGGTCGGCAAGCGGCTCTCCTGGGCGACCGCGGTCGGGGTCGGGCCGCACGTCCGGTCGATCGTGACCGGCGACCGGGTGCTCTTCGACCCGGACGACCGCTCCGAGGTCGAGTTGCAGGGCCGCGAATACATCCTGCTCCGCGAGCGCGACGTGCACGCCGTCGCCGCGCGCCGCGTGCGGGAGGACGCGACCGGCCTCTACCTGTAGCGATATCCCGGGCCGACCGCTCCCGGGTAGCCGCCGGGATAGCCGGGGCTCGCCGGGGCCAGGACGATCGGCACCGGGGTCACCGGCGAGACCGGCGCGTTGACCGCCCGCACCACCCCGTCCGGGAAGGCGACGTGATAGCGCACGCCGTCCCAGACCGCCCGCGGCGTCATCGGGTCCCGGCCACTGAAGACATTCCGATAGGCCATCAGCGTTTGGAGGAGATACCACTCCTCCTGCTGCGCTTCTTGCAGTTGTGCGGGGGTAGCCACGCCAACCCCCCGCCGGACCCGGTCGCGCAGGAGGGCGAGTCGCGTCGCGTCGAACTGGAAGGCCTTCATGGCCTTGACGCCGGCCTCGCCGGCCACCCGTTTGGCCCATTGCCGCGCGGACAGCCGCCGGCCGAATGTGGCCAGGGCCGCGACTTCCGGCGGCGACAACCAGCCGGCCCGGACGTAGTCCCCGAGGACCTGCACGACCATCCGGGCCTCGACCGAGCGCAACCAGATCGCGAGGGTCACCACGGACAGGAAGATCGGCATCATGACGGCGAAGTAGCCGTACAGGATGATGTAGGGGTTCTCGGCGGACAGCACCGACATCAGGTTCCACGAGCCGTGCAGCGTCATGGCCAGAAGCAGGCCGACGATCGGCGCGCCGATGCGCACCGAGCGGCGCTTCGCTCGGATCGAGATGCCCAGGCCGATGCCGGTCATCGAGGTGAACAGCGGGTGCGCGAAGCCGGTGAGCACGATGCGCGCGATGAAGAACGCCACCACGTTGCGGGCACCGCCGAGCGCGCCACCGCCCTCGGACGCGCCGGTCGCGTAGCCCTTCACCCCGAGGTACAGGATGTTCTCGACCATCGCGAAGCCGGTCGCGGAGAGTCCAAAGTAGACGATGGCGTCGATGATCCCCGAAAATGCCTTACGTTTGAACCAGAAGAGCAGGAACGGGCCGAGAGCCTTCATCGACTCCTCGATGATCGGCGCCACGATGACCGCGACCAGGTTGTCCGACACGCCCAGTCGCTTGAACTCGATGCCGGCCAGGGTGTTGACCAGCAGGGCCCCGCCGGTTGCCACGCAGGCGCCCCAGGCGAACACGAAGGCGAGATACTTCAGCGGCTCGGGCTCGTACCGGTCGAGCCAGAGGAAGCAAGCCACGATGAACGGCACCGGCACGATCGCGGACGCGGTGCCGACGATCAGCGCGGTGATGCCGCCGTTCCAGCCGATCACGACCAGCACGGCGATTCCGCAGATCGCGATGAACGTGATGACGCCGGCGATGATCAGCGCGCGCTTCCAGTCCACCCGCTTCGGCGGCGGCGCCGCGGCGAGGGCCAGCCCGGGCGTGGCGTAGTCCGGCCCGACCACGGTCGGCGGCTCGGCCTCCGGCACGTTGGGCAGGCTCGGCCAGCTCGGCATGGCGCCGCGGGGCTGCTCGCTCATGGTCGAAGCCTAATACCGCTCACTTTTTGGTTGGTAGCTTCGGACCCTTCGCACAAAGCGGGGCGAGCAGGTCACCCAACTCCTCCACCCGGGCGAGCACCACGGGGGCGGTGAAGTCTTCGGCCGAGAAGCCGCCCGCCTCCACCTCCTCCCAGGTCAGCGGGGTGGAGACGGACGGCACCGCTTGGGCGCGCAGCGAGTACGGCGTGACCGTCGTCTTCGCGGCGCTGTTCTGGCTCCAGTCGATGAACACCTTGTTGCGGCGCAGTGGCTTGGCCATGCGCGACAGCGTCAGCTTCGGATGCCGGCGCTCGAGCTCCTCCGCGACGCGCTTGGCGTAGCCGCTGACCTCCTCGGAGGACTGGGTGCCGGAGACCGGGCAGCACAGCTGCATGCCCTTTTTGCCGGAGGTCTTCGGGTACGCCTCGAGCCCGTCCTCGGCCAGCCGGTCGCGCAGGAGCAACGCCACTTCGCAGCACTGGGCCAGCCCGGCCGGCGGCCCCGGGTCGAGGTCGACGACCAGCAGGTCCGGGTTCTGCACCTGGTGACGTTTGGTGACCTTCCACTGGTGCGTGTGTAGTTCGAGCGCGGCCAGGTTGGCCAGCCAGACCAGCGTCGCCAGTTCCTCGACCACGATGTAGTCGACCTCGGTGCGGCCGCCGGTCGAGCGGTGCGCGGGCAACCGCTCGGTGCGGACCCAGCGCGGCGTGCCGGCCGGCTTGTTCTTCTCGAAGAAGCCCTGCGCGGCGACGCCGTTGGGGTAGCGGATCCGGGTGAGCGAGCGGTCCTTCAGGTGCGGCATCAGGACCGGCGCAATGCGCGTGTAGTAGTCGATGACCTCACCCTTGGTGAACCCGGCCTCCGGGTAGAGCACCTTGTCGAGGTTGGACAGCTCGAGGTCGTGGTCGTCGACCTTGACGTGGAACCGCTCCGGCAGCTTCTCAGGCATTGTGTCCCCCGTCATCGTGCACATCCTCGGCGGTGAGATCGGGGCGCAGGCGCAGAAACCGGGGAAAGCGCAGCCGGTCGTCCCGCGTACGGTTGCCGAACCGCAACTCGACCACGATCTCCGGGCGGCACCAGACGGCGGCCCGGGCGTCCTCGCGCGGAATGCTGTCGCCGAACGGTGACCGGTCCACGGTCAGCGGCTTCAGCGTGGCCAGCAGCTTCTTCTCGGACGCGGCCGAGATGCCCCCGCCGACCCGGCCGCGGAAGGCCAGCCCGCCGGTCACCGGGTCGGGCACGCCGACGAGCAGGGCGCCGAGGGCGCGCTTCCCGGCCCGCCAGCCGCCGACCACGAACTCGGCCGTCTCGTCGAGCTTGACCTTGATCCAGTCCGGCGAGCGGAGCCCGGGCCGGTAGAGCGAGCCGAGCCGCTTGGCGACGACGCCCTCGAGCTGGTTCTCCAGGCTCGCCGCGACGGTGGCGGCGCCGTCGTCGAAGGATGGCGGCACGATCGTACGGGTGCCGAACTCGAGCCCTTCGAGCAGTTCGCGGCGCTGCTCGTACGGGCGGTCGAGCAGGTCGACGCCGTCGATGCGCAGCACGTCGAACGCCAGGAACGTGACCGGCAGGGTGGTGGCCAGCCGGGCCGCTCGGGCCTTTTCCCGCACGTGCATCCGCTCGGCGAGGTCCTGGAACGACGGGCGGCCCTTGGCGTCGAGCACGACCACTTCGCCGTCGACGATCGTGTCGGTGAAGGCCTCGCCGAGGTGCCGGAGCTCCGGATACGCTGCGGTGATCTCGGCGCCACTGCGCGCGAACATCCGCGTCTTACCGTCCTCGACGACGGCGATCGCGCGGACCCCGTCCCATTTGAACTCGAACGCCCAGCCGGACCCCTCCGGCAACGGGCCGGGGGTGGCGAGCATCGGCGCGAGCATGCTCACAGCGTAGATCCCAACCGAGTCACTCGCGTCTGCGACGAAACGATGCGATTCTTGTTGGATAGTGGCCCCTGAGCTGGAAGGAAGTCGTGATGCGCGCGATTTGGAAGGGCGCGGTCTCCTTCGGCCTGGTGTCCATCGCGGTTCGGCTCTACTCGGCCACCGAGGAGAAGGACATCCGGTTTCACCAGGTGCACCGGGAGGACGGCGGGCGCATCAAGTACAAGCGCGTCTGCTCCGTCGACGGTGAGGAGGTGACCTACGACGATATCGCCAAGGGCTATGACCTGGGCGGCGGCGAGATGGTGATCCTGACCGACGAGGACTTCGCCGAGTTGCCGCTGACCAGCAGCCACGCCATCGAGGTGCTGGAGTTCGTGCCGGCCGACCAGGTCGATCCGATCCTCTACAACAAGGCCTACTTCCTGGAGCCGGAGGCGACCGCGGCCAAGCCGTATGTGCTGCTGCGCGACGCGCTCACCCAGACCGACCGGGTGGCGATCGTCAAGGTGGCGCTGCGCCAGCGTGAACAGCTGGCCACGCTGCGTGTCCGCGACGATGTGCTGCTGCTCAACACCATGCTGTGGCCCGACGAGGTCCGCGCGGCGAAGTTCGACTTCCTCGACGAGGACATCGAGGCCCGCCCGGCCGAACTGGCGATGGCCGGCTCGCTCATCGAGTCGATGGCGGCGGAGTTCGACCCGAGCGACTACACCGACAACTACCGCGAGGCGCTGCAGGAGGTCATCGAGGCCAAGGTGGCCGGGCGCGAGGTGGTGGCGCCGGAGGAGCCGGAGGCCGCGCCGACGGCGGCGGTGGACCTGATGGCGGCGCTGCGGGCGTCGGTCGAGCGGGCTCGCAAGGCGCGGGGCGAGGACGATGCTGACGCCGGCGAGGCCAAGACGCCGACCCCGATAAAGGCGACGAAGAAGGCCGCCCCGGCCAAGAAGGCGCCCGCGGCGAAGAAGACCGCCACGGCCGCGAAGAAAACGACGAAGAAGGCGGCGGCGACGAAGAAGTCCGCCTAACCCCCGAAGCACAGTCGATCAAGGAAGTACACGCCCGGGAATCGGACAAATCCCGGCGTGTACTTCCTTGATCGACTTCGGGAGGAGAGGCGTCAGGTTTGGGTGTGCGTGAAGAAGAGCGTGGCGCTGGCCGCGTCGAGCTCGAACGCGCCGCCCATCGCCGCGTTGAAGTCCCGGCTGGCCGTCCACTGTGGACTTTTTGGCGCGTATGGGAGCAGGTCAGGTGGTATGTCGGGGCTTTTGGCGGGCTCCCACCCGTACCCCTGGAAAGCGGATGGGGCGACGACGATCAGGCCGGTCGTGATGAACCGCATGGGTGCGGCCTGCGGGCAGGTGCGCGGGACGGCCTCGCGGTCCTGCCAGTGAACCGTGGTGACCCCGGTGAGCTCGGGAAAGAACTCCTTGACGCGTTGCGGACGGTCGACCACGCCGCCGACCGTGGGCTGCCCGGCGTCCGGACAGCCGATCGCGGCGGGCAGGGACCGACCCACGGTCACCGCCGCGACGAGCACGCCGATCACGCAGAGCAGAACGAGCCCGGTGACCGCCAGTGCGATTCTGGAGGCTCGACTCACGCCCGCGTGTCTACCACCTCGAGGTCGCCGTCGGCGTAGCTGGACCGGACGCGCTTCTTGTCGAACTTGCCGACGCTCGTCTTCGGCACCTCGGGGATGAACGCCCACCGCTCGGGCACCTGCCAGTGCGCGGTCTTGCCTTCGAGGAACTCGCGCAGCTCCCCGGCGGTGACCGTCGCGCCCTCGCGCACCACGACCGTCGCAAGTGGACGCTCGCCCCATTTGTCGTCCGGCACCCCGACCACGCACGCCTCGAGCACGGCCGGGTGGGCCATGAGCGTGTTTTCCAGCTCGACCGAGCTGATCCACTCGCCGCCAGACTTGATGACGTCCTTGGCGCGGTCGGTCAGGACGATATAGCCGTCGGCCGAGAGCGTGCCGACGTCGCCGGTGCGCAGCCAGCCGTCTTGGAACTTGTCCGGGTCGGGGCCGCCCTCGCCGAGGTATTCGCCGGTGATCCACGGGCCACGGACCTCGACCTCGCCGACCGCCTTGCCGTCGGCCGGCATTGCCTCGCCCATCGGGCCGACGATCCGCGCCTTGACCGACGCCGGCACCCGCCCCTGCGTGTAGCGGTAGGCCCAGGCCTCCGGCCCGCTGAGATGGCCGGGTGCGCGGGCCACCGAGCCCAGTGGCGACGTCTCGGTCATCCCCCACGCGTGGATGACCTGGATGCCGTACCGCTCGTCGAAGGCGTGCATGAGCGCCGGCGGACAGGCCGAGCCGCCGATGACGACCTCCTTGATCGACGACACATCGGTCGGGTTCGCGTCGATATAGTTCAGCAGATCGGTGAAGATCGTCGGCACGGCGCCGGCCAGGGTCGGCTTCTCCGCGGCGATCATCGCCGCCAGCGGAGCCGCCTGCAGGAAGCGGTCGGGCATGACGATCGACGCACCGGACATCACCGACGCATACGGCAGACCCCAGGCCATCGCGTGGAACATCGGCACGATGGCCAGCACGCACGAGGACGGGCCGAGGGCGAACGACTCCGCCGAGGACACGTGCATCGAGTGGAGGTAGATCGAACGGTGTGAGTAGGCGACGCCCTTGGGGTTGCCGGTCGTACCGGAGGTGTAGCAGAGCGCGGCGGCGTCGTTCTCGTCGACCGCGGGCCAGTTGAAGTGATCCGGCTTGCCGGCCAGCAACTCGTCCCAGCGGTGGATCGGGACGCGGTCGCCGAGCGGCGTCGCGTCGCCGTTGCCGACGACGACGATGTGCTGGACCTTCGGCATGTGCGGCAGTACCCCGGCGAGCAGCGGGATCAGCGTGCTGTCGACGATGATCACGCGGTCTTCGGCGTGGTTGGCGATGTAGATGAGCTGCTCGGGGAAGAGCCGCAGGTTGAGTGTGTGCAGCACGGCACCCATGCTCGGCACGGCCAGATAGACCACGAGGTGCTCGGCGTTGTTCCACATCAGCGTGGCGACCCGCTCGTCGCCGGTGATCCCGAGGTCGTCCCGAAGGGCATGGGCGAGCTGTGCGCTCTTCCGCCCGACCTCGCCATAGGTCATCCGCCGCGGCGCGGCGTCCGGACCGCTCCACGTGACGACCTCGGCACTGCTGTGCACCGAAGTGCCGTGTTCAAGGATCCGCGACACCTGCAATGGGGTCGGCATCATCGTGCTGCGCATGCCGCAACGGTAATGTGTGCTCCGCCACATCGGTAGCGGCTAGTGGCCTGTGCTCGAAATTCGCTGGCGGGTCGGCCGGCGGCCGCGGAGTGCCTCGGCGTAGGCGAGGGCGGTGGTCGCCAGCCGATGGGCTCCGAAGATCGCCTGCTCGAACGAGCCGCTC
The DNA here is from genome assembly GCA_963816625.1 of uncultured Actinomycetota bacterium. Classification (GTDB taxonomy): domain Bacteria; phylum Actinomycetota; class Actinomycetes; order Mycobacteriales; family Micromonosporaceae; genus Dactylosporangium. The sequence goes on from CAWFLC010000003.1 coordinate 828,734, forward strand.
ACGCCGGAGCCGAACTCCACCTCGACGTCACCGTCGTCGACCAGCATGACGAGATCGCCATCGCACTCCTCCAGCCTGATCCGGACGGCGCGCAGGTCGATCGTGACTATCGGGCTCAGGTCTTCATCCTCGTACACGCGCCCGGTCCTCTCAGTGGGGTGGGAGGGTGCGGCGCCGCTGTGGCTCGCAGCGATCGAAGAGCGACGCCGCACCCTCGTCCTGGAGGGCGCGAAGCCGGACCGCCCAGCCCGGCCCCGCGCCTGTGATACAGCGTACACCTATTAGCCATAAGGCTACTAGAGGCCGTGCCGATCGAGATTCGTATGTTCGCTTACATGATCTCCCGGCGTCCGGGCGCGTCGCTCTACGAGCAGGTCGCCGACGCCATCCGGCAGAAAATCACCAACGGTGAGCTGGCTCCCGGCGACAAGCTGCAATCGGAGAAGTACCTCGCCGAGGAGTACGACGTCGGCCGGGACACCATCCGCGACGCGCTGCAGCACCTGCGCAAAGAGGGGCTCATCGAGAGCCGGCGTGGCTACCGCACGACCGTGCGCAGGTCGATCCAGCGCGAGGTCGTGGTGCTGCCGTCCGGTCAGAGCATCTTTGCCCGGATGCCCACGCCCGACGAGTGCCACCAGCACAACATCGTGGTCGAGGGTGTGCCGGTGCTGGTGGTGGACGGCCAGGTCTACCCCGCGGACCGCTTCGAGTTCCGCGCCGAGGAGCGGGTTACCGGGGAGAGCTAGTAAATCCGGACCGGCGGCTCGATCAGGTGGGTCTCGATCGGCTCGACCGGGTCGAACCACGGCTGGTCGGCGGCGGCCGCCGGGGCCGAGCGCCAGCGCGCCGCCGTCTCCCGCACCCCGATCGGATAGATCGTGAGCGAGCCGTCGTCGGCGAAATGCATCCGCAGGAAACCCTTGTAGCCGGTGATTCCCTGCCCGGCGAAGAGCTCGTTGACGTTGACCCCGAACATGGACGCCACCAGCAGGTAGAGCGAGAAGAGCTGGCCGGCGAGGAACGAGGCCACCGGCAGGACAAGCGCCACCGCGGCGGCCAGCGACAACACCACCGGCCAGCCGGCGAACGGCAGGTGGACCCACAACCAGCTGCCCAGCACCGCGAGCCCGATGAACGCCACTCCGTGCCCGAAACCGAGAATCCAATGCTTGGGTTGTCGCTGGACGGGCGAGCGCGGCATCGCCATGAGGACCAGGCCGAGCAGGTCGAGCGCGGCCATCAGCACGGCCGGGATGGTGACCAGGCGCTGCTCGACGCCGGGATGCCGCTCGAAGATGTTGGCGAACGCCAGTATCGACAGGGTCTGGAAGACGCCGAGAAACGCGAGGAACGCCGGGTTGCGCCAGGGCAACCGCCAGAACACGCCGAGCGCGAGGCGCCTCGACTCCGCCGGCGACGGGAACGCGGCCGCCAGCCGGAACTGCCGGGGCGGGCTCGACTTGCGCACGAGCGACTGCGGGGGCGGGACGGTGATCTCCGGGGGTAGTTCGTGGGTCGGGTAGAGGTAGGCACCACCGCCACCCGAGGTGATCAGCTCGCGGTCGGGTCCGCTGTATCGCGCGTAGTGGTGCAGGTCTCCGGAGAGCATCAGCTTGACCGTGGCGCCGGTCGGCGCGATGACCGTGCGCAGGAAGTAGTCGACGCTGTCGTAGGCGTGCCGGTCGTCGACCGCCTCGACCCAACTCGGCGCCGGCGGGCAGACGATCACCTTGTCGCCCGGCCGCATCTGGCCGGCGACCCAGCCGAAGTAGCGCAGCTGCGGGTCGTCGATGTAGGCGCCGGGCTGCACGTCCATGCCCAGCAGCCACCAGTGCTGCGGCAGTTGGATCGCGAAGTAGGACCGGCGCTGCCGGGTCTCCCAGCCTCCCACCGCGTTGTCGTGCTGGCGCACGAACAGCCGCAGGAAGGCGGTGAGCCCGTCATACCAGTCGTGGTTGCCGGGCACCGCGTAGAGCCGGGGTCGCGGTCCCTCGGCCGGCTCCTCCGGCAGCGCGGCCCGGAACGGCCCCTTGAAGCGGTCCTCATACTGCTGGCCGCTGGCCGTCGGGTAGACCTGGTCGCCGCCGAACACCAGCACCTCGCCGCGCGGCAGCGGGTGACTGTCGACGATGAGGCCCGGCTTGGCCAGCAGGTAGGCCATCGAATAGGTGGCGTTGAAGCCGTCGCCGGTGTCGGCGCAGTAGTCGAGCCACAGCTCGCCGGTGGCCCCGGTGGGCTGCTCGACGCTGATCTGGGCGGGTAGGGCGTTCTGCAGCTCGCGCTTGTCGAGATAGGCGCCGAAGAGCCCGGCCAGCACGACCCGCACGGCGGTGCCGCTGAGCAGGATCGGGCTCAGCCAGGGCACGGCCCGGCGCGGGGTGAAGCCGAGCTGCTCGGGGTTGAAGCCGGTCGGGCGCGGCTGCTCGCCGGGCGGGGTCGGCAGCATCGGACCGGCGCCCGCAGCGGTGGCAGTGCCCGGGAACGGCAGCCGCGGATCACCGGGCGTGGCACTGAACTCTCCGGGTGCGGCCGGCATCTCATCGGGATTCACGCGCGCACGTTACCGCCCAGGTACGACGGGAGAAACCCCGTGCGCGGGGTACTGGCCGGTCGCGTACACTTGGGCACCGTTGCCGCCTTAGCTCAGTCGGCAGAGCGATTCACTCGTAATGAATAGGTCAACGGTTCGATTCCGTTAGGCGGCTCCAAGTCAACGCCCTGACCGGGCATTACCTGGTCAGGGCGTTGACTTTCTTCGATGTGGTTTTGAACCTGCCTCAGACCTCCGGCACGAGCTCGAGCACCTGGTCGACGGTGAGTTCGAGGGGGCAGGTCCGCCCGGTCGTCCACTCCGCCGTGAAGGCGTCCAGGCCGAGCGCCTCCCTGGCCGCGACAAGGGTGTGGTCGAGCTGGGCGGCAGTCTCCGGCGGTACCGGCAGCCGGTGGCGCTCACGCAGTCCGCCCGCGGCGCCTAGCAGCCGTGCCGCCAACGCCGGATCGGTGGCGAGGACGAGGTCCGCCACACTGTCCAACGAGCTCACAAGGTCCACCCGATCGCCGACCTCGTGCCGTTCGCCCAATGCCGAGATCAGCAGCCGCAGCGCCTCGGGTAGGTCACCCTCGGCCCGGGCCAGCAAGCCGAGTTGATGCAGCGCCATGGCCTTGCCGAACATGTCGCCCAGTTCGGTGCTGAGGTCAAGGCTCTCGACCAGCGCGGTGCGGGCGGCCGGCAGATCGCCTTGCGCGAGCCTGATCTGGCCCAGGCATTCCAGGCCGAGCAGGATGCCTCGGGTGTTGCCGGCCGCCCGCTCCAGCTTCAGGCACTGATCGGCGTAGCCGCTGGCCGCCTCGATGTCGCCCAGCCGCAGGGACACCTTGGTGAGGTTGCCGAGCGCGATCGCCGTGCCGTGCGGCTGCCCCTCGGCGTGCCAGATCTGCAGGCTCCGCTGGAAGTGTTCGGTCGCCCGCTGGTAGTCGCCGCCGCCGATGGCGGCGAGGCCCAGGGCGTTGTGGCCGTTCGCCTCGGTCGGGCGGTCGCCGGCCGCGTCGGCCCGCCGTAGGCACGAAAGGCCCAACTGGTGCGCCCGCTCGTGGTCGTCCTGGGTCGCCGCGAGCACCGCAGCCGCGTGCAGGACCCTGGCCGCCAGCGCGTCACCGAGATCCGACTCAGCGGACAGCACCCGCTGCAACCAGTCCCGCCCCTCCCGGAGGCGGCTGCCGTTGCGCCAGTACCGCCACAGGCCGAGGCAGATCCGCGCGGCGGTATCGAGATCCCCGTGTGCGGTTGACCAAGCGAACGCCGATCGTAGGTTCTGGTACTCCCGCTCGACGCGACCCGCCCAGTCGGACTGCTCGGGCCCGGTGAGGCCAACCGCGGATTGCTCCGCGAATGCCAGGTAGTAGGCGGCGTGCCGAGCCCGTACGCCGTCCGCGCCCGGCTGGGTGGCGAGTTGCGTTGAGGGCAACGCGCCACGCCTGCGCACGGCGAGGCCCGCCCTGTCAACCACCGCGGCTCATAGCCCGGTCGTTCGTACCGTTTCGGTCGCTGGGTAGTGACGCTGAGTGGCCGCGGTCGGATCTTTGAGGAGCACGGCTCGGATACCTCCATGGAAGGAACGCACGTGAAAGCAAGCACGAGAGGTGCGACCCGCCGTCCCAGACGGCTGGCCGCGATAGCCATAGCGACGGCCGCGTCGGTATCCGCCGCACTGCTCACCCCGGCAACCGCGGGTCTCGCGGCACCGTCGGCCGGAGCGGTTGGGTTCCCCCTCGCGCCCGTTCACGCGTACGACAGCTGGCAGGGTGACACCTGGGGCGGAACGTCCGGCACCGCCATGGCCGACGTGGCGAAGGTGATCGGCGCAACCTCGACAGCGGCCGCAGGCCTGGACGGTACCGGCGTCGGTGTCGCGCTGATCGACACCGGTGTGGTCGCGGTACCCGGACTACCCGGCTCGCGCATCGTCAACGGCCCGGACCTGTCCTTCGAGTCGCAGGCCAGCACCCTGCGGTATCAGGACACGTTCGGCCACGGCACGCACATGGCCGGAATCATCGCCGGCTACGACGCCTCGGTCGGCTTCAAGGGCATCGCGCCCAAGGTGAAGCTGACCTCGATCAAGGTCGGTGGCGCGGGCGGCGTGGTGGACGTCTCGCAGATCATCGCCGCCGTCGACTGGGTCGTGCAGCACCGCAACGACGACCCCAGCAATCCCATCCGTGTCCTCAACATCTCCTATGGCACCACCGGCAACCAGGGCTCGACGGTGGATCCGCTGGCGTTCGCCGTGGAGAACGCGTGGCGCAAAGGCATCGTTGTGGTTGTCGCCGCCGGCAACTCGGGCGCCCGCAGCAACCTGACCAACCCGGCCTATGACCCATACGTTCTGTCGGTCGGCTCGGCCTCGACCAACGGTACCGTTGCCCAGTCCGACGACGGGATCTCGTCCTTCACCACGACAGCAGCGTCCCGCGACGTCGACCTGCTCGCTCCCGGCGAGTCGATCATCTCCCTGCGAGACCCGGGCTCGTACGTCGACGTCAACTACCCGAGCGCGCGGGTCGGCACCGCCCTATTCAGGGGCACCGGCAGCTCGCAGGCGACGGCGGTGGTATCCGGCGCCGCGGCACTGCTGCTCCAGAAGCGCCCGACGATGACGCCGGACCAGGTCAAGGCGCTGCTGAAGTCCACAGCGACCGGGGTGAGCGCTGGCGTCGGTGAGATCAACCTCACGACGGCACTGGCCACGTCGACTCCGTCGGCCACCCAGACGTGGACCCGTTCGACCGGCATCGGATCGATCGAGTTCGTCCGCGGCGGGGTACACGTCATGCACGACAGTGCCGCGTTGGAAGGCGAGTTCGACGTCTTCGGACCGTTCGCGGTCGGCGAGTGGTCGGTAGCGAGCGCGGCTGGTACCGCCTGGAAGGGCGGCTCGTGGATGTCCCGCCGGATGGCCGGTGACGGCTGGACGGGTTCCTCGTGGGCCTCGAAGACCTGGGCCGGAGCCACCTGGTCCGGCGGACCATGGGGCGCCGCGAGCTGGATCGACCCGACCTGGTCCGGGCACTACTGGTCCGGGCACTACTGGTCGAGCACTTCGTGGAACGGCCACTACTGGTCCAGCGACAACTGGTCGACCTCCACCTGGGGATGACGCCAGCACCGGGCGGGGCGCGCATTGCTCCGCCCGGTCGCGTGGCGAAATGCGATGGCTTCGCTACGGCTTTCCCGCAGGCTCGGCCGATCGCTCATCGACGGGCTCGGCCGGCGACGGCTCGGCGTCGGACTGCTCGGAAGCGTCCGGCTGCGCCGTGGAGTCGAGCTCGGCGGGCGCGTCGACCTTCGCGCGCCATTCCCGTTCCTCCGGTGACTCCGGGATCGCCACCGCGAGGGCGGGCGCCCGCCAGAACACCCAGCCGGTCAGCACCGCGCCGGCCGCCATGAGCAGCAGCGGCAGCACCGAGCTCGTCGGCGGATGCCAGTTGCCCGCAAGCGGATTGAACCAGGCCACGCCGGGTCCGTTGCCGACACCGCGCTGCCAGCGCACCATGCCGAACACCAGGAACGCCACCTGTATCGGCACCAACAGCACGACGAACATTCGCGACAGCGAGCGAACCTGCTCGAAGTTCAACAGCTTGCGCTCCAGCACGTAGGCCCCGAGCAACGGCATGCCGACCGCGAGCGGCAGCATGTAGCGCCCGCCGGTGATGAACCCGGTCATGTTGACCTCGCTGACCTGCGCGTACCCCGGAAACACCACCACGCCGAGGAAGAACGCCACGAACCGCCAGCGCAGCACCCAGTCGCCGACCATGCAGGCGAACACGATGAGGCTGGCAACCAGCGCGAACCAGACCATGTAGAACGGCGCCCACATGTTCGTGTCGAACCAGCCGGCCACCCCGATCATGCCGCGTATGTAGGACCACCAGGAGTTGATGTAAATGACGGTCGCGTTGGACGGCGTGTAGTTCCACGTGCCGGGGGCCGGCGAGATCAGCTGGACGGTCTTCATGCCGATGATCCAGGCCAGCGACAGCACCGCGGCCAGGACGACACCCCCGACCCACAGCTTGACCAGCCGCATCCGCCACCATTCGCGCAGCCACGTTCGGCGCATCGGCACGAGCAGGGCCAGCAGTCCGAACGCGAGCCAGCCCGGTCCGGCCGAGCGCAGGGTCAGCAGGATCACCGAGGCGACGCCCACCGCGGTGATCAGCGATCTCTTTTTCTCGCTGGGTGGGCTGAGGAAAAGTGGTATGCCCGCGCTGAACAGCAGGATGCCCGCCGCGATCTCCGGTGCGTTGGGGTTCACCGCGCCGGCCAGGTGGGCCAGCATCGGGGTGGCCGCACCCAGCATCCCGGCGGCCATCAGCCCGAATCGCGACCAGCGCAGCAGACATACGAACGCCCACGCGAGGAGCGCCGCGCACAACGCCGAGCTGATCAGGCGGGCCACGACCAGGCCACCCCAGTTGGGTGCCGCACGCAACGGCACGCCGACCAGCATGTAGTAGATGGGGTTGTAGCGCCCCGCGCTGGTCGTCACCTCGCCGATCGGGCCGCCGTGCAAGCCCTTCGCGCACTCGGCCGAAACGTCGGGATGGTTACCGAAGCAGGTGGCGTGCGCGTCCATCCCGATCGGGACCCGCTGTGCTGCGCCGATGCCTGGGCGGCCGAACGCATCGGGCACGACGATGGGCTTGGCGAAGATCTGCCCGGGGTCGAACGACGCGACGCCGGCGGCGCGGATGACGTGCTGCACCTCGTCGGCCGGACCGTCAAACGGTGCGGCGAACGCCCACGCCCCGAACATCAAGAAGAAGGCGAGGAAGCAGACAAGCCAGGATTTACGACCAGCGCGCACCACGGAAGGGTACTAGGCCGAAGCCGTCGACTGCGATCTGGCCCGCGGCTCGAGCCCCGGCGCCACTGACCGGCGTCAGTCGCCGTGCCGCTCTTCGTAGGCCTTCCGCGATCCGCACACCGACGCCCGGCTGCACGAACAGCGCGACCCGTCGGCGTCCATCCGCACCACGACCGAGTCCCGCGGCACGCTGTGCCCGACCACCCGGCCGTCACCATCCGGGGTGGACACCCGCGCCCCGATCGCCGGGGCCGTCGCCTGGAACTGCTGGTAGAGCGGGTGCTCGTACTTGAGGCAGCACATCAACCGTCCACAGGCGCCGGAGATGCGCAGCGGATTGAGCGGCAGGTCCTGGTCCTTGGCCATCCGGATGGTGACCGGCTCGAAGTCGTTGAGGAAGGTCGCGCAGCACAGGTCCCGCCCGCACGAGCCGATGCCACCCTGCACGCGCGCCGAGTCGCGGGCGGAAAGCTGGCGCAACTCGACCCGGCAATGCAGCGTGGCGCCCAGGTCGCGGACGAGCGAGCGGAAGTCGACCCGATGGGGCGCGGTGAAATAGATCGTGGTCCGCGCGCCCTGCCCGGCTCCGGCGTCGAGCACGTGGTCGACTGCTACCACCTTCATCGGCAGTTCGTGCTCGCGGATCAGCCGCTTCGCGGCCACCTTGGCCTCGGCCTTGCGCTTGCGGAGCAGCTCGTCGCGGCGCACGTCGTCGTCGGCCGCGATGCCGAGCAGCCGGGGGAAGCCCTCGGTGTCGTCGGAGACCCACTGCGGCGCCCAGACGCACTCGGCGACCTCGGGCCCGTCGTCGGTGTCGACCAGCACGCGGTCGCCAACGGACGGGCGGAACTCGCCCGGATCGAAGTAGTACAGGCGGCCGTACCGGTTGAAGCTCACCGCGCACAGCATGCCCATCGGCTCACCCTAGCCCGGATCGCCGCGTCGGTGCGCAGAGAGTCCGACCCACCCGGTAAAGGGCGGACAAGTGAGCAATGCCTCGCCCGTACCCTTTCGTCCGATTTGGCGTTACAGATGTGGATGATGCGGTTGGTCACGGCGTAACCCCTTCCGGAGAGGGCTCGTTGGGGGCAGCATGGGCTCGCCCCCGCGAGCCCGATGGCGTACCGAGCCTCACTTTTGGTGCGCCAAGCCCCTGAACTCTCCCGGTCTCCGGAGGACCCCGTATGTCGGTTCCGTTGCCCCTGCGCGCCCACGTCACCCGCCGCCTCGCCGCGATTGCCGCAGTTGGCCTGCTCGGTGCGTTGAGCCCGTTGGCAGTAGCGGCCCCCGCCGCGGCGGCACCCACACCCTCGCCGTGCCCGGCGCTCTTCGGCGGTACCGCCGCCAGTGAGCTTCTCGCCCTTCGCCTTCTCGACCTCAACCCCCTCGGCCTTTCCCTGCCGCCGGCGGCCGACCTGCACGTGTCGACCACCCGATCGGGAATCGCCGGCGGACCCGACCACGCCGCCTCCGAAGCCAAGTACCTGCAGGCCAAGCTTCTCGGCCACGCCGTTCCCGCCGGGGTACTGGCGGCCGGCGCGTACCAGCAAGCCCCTCCACCGCACGCGACACCAACCGTGGTGCCAACCGTCGGCGTGAACCTCCCCGTGCTCCAGGTCGGTACCGGCGGCCTCGCGGCGCACGCGACGGTCGGCCGCGAGGAGCGTTGCGCACCCGGCAGCGGTCCGGCGTCCGAGACGTCCGCGAAGCTCGGCCGTACGAGGGTCCTGCCCGGCCGCCGCGGCACGGCCCTGCTCGGCGCCGACGCGCTCGCGACGCACACGTCGGCGGCGGTGATCGGCGACGGCGGTCGCCCCGCCGCGGAGGCCGTCGCCTCCGGTGACCTCACCCGCATCCAGCTTTTCGCCGGTACCCCGCGGGCGATCAGCGTCAAGGTGCTCAGCCAGCCGAAGCTTCGCGTGGTGGCCGGGGCCAAGAAGTCCGTCGACTACGAGGCGCCGATCTTCGAGGTGACGCTGCCCGGCCGCGCACCGCAGCGCCTCTCGGCCGCCGGCGACCGGGTCGAGATCGCCCTACCGGTCGACGCCGCGAGCTCCAGCCTGGCCGGCGACCTCGGCCGGGAGGAGAAGCTGCCGGTGCTGTCCGGGCTGTCGCTCGGTTCGCTGCTCGGCACCGTGCCGGGGGTGCCAACCGAGAACGCGTCCGCACCGGCCTCCCCGGCTGGCAGCGTCCTCGGCGACCTGCCGGGTGTACCGGGCCTGGCCGGTCTGGCCGACGACCTGGCCGGCGGCCTGCTGTCCGGTGACCGGACCGCGTCCGAGCACACCACCCTGCCGCAGGGCAAGGCCGGCCAGGTCGTCGTGCTTCAGCTCAGCGTCGGCGAGCTGAGCAAGGAGGTCACCGCGACCGGGGTCCACGCCAAGGCCGCGTCGCTGCGGGTCAGGGTGCTGACCCGCTCGAAATGGGCCGGGCACAAGGACGCCGACGGGCACGGCATCGCGGACAACACCGCCCTGGTCGACTTCGGTCTTTGCGTTCTCGAGGCGGCGGCCGCGGCTCCGAAGCAGCTCCCGTCGTACGGCAGCCACAACGGTGCCCACCACGGTGCCCACCACGGCGACCACCACGGGGGCGACGGCTACGGCAGCGGCAGCGGCAACGGCGACACCGGCGGCAACGGCGGAGTCAGCGGCGGCAACGGCCCGACCCCGGTCGCCCACGCCACCGGCAACCTCCCGGTCACCGGCAACAACATCGCCTACTTCTTGGGCGCCGGCGTGCTCCTCGTGCTGGCCGGCCGTTTCCTGATGGTGATGGCGCGCAAGCGCACCACGATGGTGGCGCGCAAGCGCTCGATGATCTGAGCTCTGTCCCTCCCCCAGCAACGCCCCCGTCGAGCCCCCCGCTCGGCGGGGGCGTTGCGCACGCCCTCGCTAGAGATCGACTCGCGTGGTCGTCGGGTAACCGACCGGGCCGGTCTCGACGGGACCCCGATAGATCAACTCGGCCAGCCGCGGCGACCACTCGTCATGCAGTTCGGCACCGTCCCGCACGGCCTCCGCGACCGGCCGGAGCACCGTGACACCGACGGCGGCCGCCGCGCCGGATGCGGCGGTGCTGTCCAGCGGCGCGGTCCTGAGCACCACGGCCTCTCGGGACGCCAGTGCGTCGGCGACCGCCATGGCCAGGCTTCCCCGCAGCCCGGCCGACCAGCGCGCCGCACCGTCTACATAGGACGCGAGCGCGGCGAGCCGACCGGTAAGGCTGGCCCGATCGGTCGCCGGATCGCTCCCGATGTGCTGAGCCAGTGCCCGCCACACCGAGCCGAACGCGTCCGCGCCGGAGCCCTCCCACGGCCGCTCGGCCACCGCCCGATCGACCGCGCGCCGCTCGTCGAGGAACTCGGCGGATCGGGCCCGCAGCTCATCCGCGGCGGAACGCATCGGCGCGGGATCGAGCCCGGCCGCGAACTCGAGGGCGTCGCCGGGCAACGCGCCCACGCGCCGTAGCAACGGCCAGATCGGGTGACCGGGCGGCGCACCAGCGGCGGCCAACGTCGCGTCGACCCGGCCCAGCAGGTCACGCCCCGGCCCGAGCACGATGTCGAGTGCGTCCATCAGCGCCCGCCCCGCCGTTGGCCGGCCGTCACGCGCCCGGCCATCAACTGCCGCCCGAACCGTGGCGCCGGCCGGCGTCGTCGTCGTCGACTCCGCGGTAGCCGTCGGCCACCAGTCGCAGGGCCTGGGCCGTGTCGGCGAGACGGGCCCCGTGGGCCGCGGCCTCCCGCCCGCGCGCGGCGAGCCCCGCGGCGAACTGCCGGTGCAGGGCGCGTCCGAGCTCGCCGAGGCCACCGACCCCGTCGGCGCCGAACGCGCGGGCCCCCGGGTCGATCAGCGAGATGGTGGTGCTGGCCCCGGCCAGCACATCACCGGCCGAGTCGATCCGGTTGGCCAGGTCGTCGATGCGCATCGTGCTCCCCCGTTCGCGGGCCCGCCGGACGGCCGGCTAGGTCAGTGGGCGGTAGTCGGTGAAGGTCTCGGCGTGCAGCTTCTGCCGGGCCCAGGCGGCGGCGTCGGCCGCGGCGGTCACCGCATCCCGGATCGATCGGGACAGGTCGGCGTTGGTGCGCCCCTGCAGGTTGCCCTCGACCCGGACGTCGCGGATCGTGCCGTCGGCGGTGACCAGCACTTCAACCAGGCCGTCCGGCGACCGCACGGTCACCTCGACGCGCTTGATGGCCTTGTCGAACTCGGCGAGCATGGCGTCGATCCGGCGGTAACGCTCCACCGCCTGCTCGATCCACTCCTCGTCGATCTCGCGCGTCATCGCCTCGACTCCTCCCCCGCAAGAGACCGTACGGTACCCGAGAGTGACGAAGATAGACCGAATCAGAACCTGTGGATAACCGCCCGCCACGCGTGGCTGGGTCAGCCGCGCCACAAGGCCAGCATCATCGCCTCGACGGCGATGCGCGGCTTGACGTTGGCCTCGATCGCGGTGCGGCATTCGAGCACCGCTTCCAGGCGGCGCAGCGCGCTCACCGGGGTCCACTTCTCGGCGGCGGCCGTCGAGAGCTCGGCCGTGTCGGCGTGCACCGGGTCGACCGGGGCGGCGAAGGAGTGGGCGATGACGTCGCGGTAGAAGCCGGCCAGGTCGACCAGTGCCCGGTCCATGGCGTCACGCTGGGTGCGGGTGGCCCGCGACTTCTGCCGGCGCTCGAGATCCTTGAGCTGGCCCTGCGAGCCACGGATGGCGGCGGACGCGCCCCGGCCGGTGCCGCCGGCGCCGAGGGCGGTCTCCAGGTCGGACCGCTCCTTCGCGTCGACCTCGGTGACGGAGGCGGCGGCTTCGGCCTCGGCGGCCTCGATGAACGAGTTGGCGGCGTCGAAGCAGGCGCCGATGCCGGTCAGCCGGCGCGGCACGGCGAGCACCGCGTCGCGCCGGGCCCGCGCCTGCGGATCACGGGCGAGCCGGCGGGCGCGGCCGACGTGGCCTTGCGCCGCGGCGGCCGCCCAGGCCGCGGTGCTCTCGTCGGTGCCGTCGCGCCGGCGCAGCAGTGCGGCGATGGCGTCCGGGCGCGGCTGGCGAAGCGGCACGACCCGGCAGCGCGACCGGATGGTGACCGAGATGTCGTCGGGGTGGGTGGAGGGCGTGCAGAGCAGGAAGACGGTGCGCGGCGGTGGCTCCTCGATCGCCTTGAGCAGCGCGTTGCCGGCCGCCTCGGTCAGCCGGTCGGCGTCCTCGACGAGGAGGATCTGCCAGCGGCCCTGGGTCGGCGAACTGGCCGCCCGCAGCACCAGCGCCCGCATCTCGCCGACCGCGATCGACAATCCCTCTGGTACGACGAAGCGCACGTCAGCGTGCGTCCCGCCGAGCGCGGTGTGGCACGCGGTGCAAACGCCGCAGCCGCCGTCGGGGCACTGCAGCGCGGCCGCGAACGCCCGTGCGGCCACCGAGCGCCCGGAGCCGGGCGGGCCGGTGAAGAGCCAGGCGTGGGTCATGCCACCCTCGGTCGCCGGCTCGCGGCGAACGATCGCGCCGGCGGCCCGGCTGGCCCGGGTGAGGGTCTCGACCGCCTCCTCCTGCCCGACCAGCGCGTCGAAGACCGGCGGAGCTTCTGCCCTCCCGACCCTCGCCTCCGGCGAGGACCCGCCCTGTGACCCGGCCGACTGGTGCGCCCGCGCGTCACTGGTGCGCCCGCGCTCACTTGTGCGCCCGTTCGCTTGAGTCCTCGCCCGTCATCAGCGTGACGGTCTTGGCGGCCTGCTCGAGATCGTCGCCCATCGATTCGACGAACGGCGCCTGGATCAGCTCGGCGTTGGGCAGGAGTTCACGAATGCGGTCGGCGACCGCCCCGGCGATCATGTCCGGCGACCGGGTGGCGTCCAGCACGAGGTAGCGGTTGGGATCGGCCGAGCGCGATGTCCAGGAACGCGTAACGCACCCGCTCGTGGAAGGCGAGCGACTCGGCCTCCAGCCGGTCCGGGCCGCCCCGGTGGTTGACCCGGCTGAGGCCGACGGACGGCTCGATGTCGAGCAGCACGACGAGGTCGGGCCGGAGGCCGCCGGTCGCCCACTTCGACAGCCAGCAGCACGTCGTCGACCGGCAGGGTCCGACCGGCACCCTGGTAGGCCAGCGAGGAGTCGACGTAGCGGTCGCTGATGACCACCGCGCCGCCCTCGAGCGCCGGGCGGACCACCGAGGCGACGTGGTGCGCGCGGTCGGCCGCGTAGAGCAGGGCCTCGGCGCGGGGGGTGACCACCTCGCCACCGTCGCCCGGCGGGTCCAGCACCAGTCCGCGGATGCGGGTGCCGACACCGGTGGCGCCCGGCTCGTGGGTGACCACCACGTTGCGCCCGAGCGCCTGCAGCAACTCGGCGAGCCGGCGGACCTGGGTGGACTTGCCGGCGCCCTCGCCGCCCTCGAAGACCACGAAGAACCCCTGCCGGGCGCGCGGCTCGGCCGGGACTGAGCGGGCGCCCGCGCAGCGAACCGATGAGGTCGGCGCAGGAGCGGGACGCCGCGCTTGTCGTCCATCTGGCGGAAGGCGTGCACCCCGGCGATGACACCGAGCACGCCGGCCACGGCGAGCAGCGGTCGGGTCGAGGAGACCTGGATCTCGGCGAACGCCAGGTTGAGCTGGCGCGAGCCACCGGCGCCGACCAGCAGGCTGGACACGCGATGGTGAGCATCAGCACGATGCGGGTGCCGGTCTGCACGAAGGCGAACGCCCGGCCGCGCAGGTCGTCGCTGATCTCGCCGCCGAGCAGCGTGGTGCCGGACAGGAAGGCCATGCCGGCGCCGACGCCGACGAGGAGCGTGCCGACGACGGCGATCGACAGGTGCGGCGCGAACGCCAGGATGATGACCGAGCCGGCGGCCAGGATGATCGACAGGCCGAACCAGCGCCGCCGGGACAGCGCGCCGATCATGCGGGGGCCGAGCACGATGCCGAGCGGCGAGGCCGATGAACAGCAACGCGAAGAGCAGGTAGAACGCCGAGTCGCCGCCGCCGAGTGAGATGGCGTAGAACTTGGCCGTGCCGACGACCACGCCGCCGGCCGCGAAGGCGCCGAAGATGCCCAGCACCAGGCCGCGCACCAGCGGGGTCTTGCCGACGAACGTCCATCCTTCGACGAACTCGCGCAGCAGGCCGGGCTTGCGCTCCCCGGATGGCGTGTTCCGGCCGCTGATCTCCTTGATGCCGAAGAACACGACGATGGCCGCGGTGAGGAACGTCAGCGCGTTGAAGTACAGCGCAAGGTTGGTCGGGTTGAGCCAGGCCTGGTGGGTGGGGCCGCTGACCGCGTCGACGAGGGAGCTGAAGCCGATGAGCACCAGCGCCGCGGCGACCGGGGTGAGGCCGTAGGTGGTAGCCAGCGTGAGCTGGTTGGCCGTCTCCAGCCGGGCGCGCGGGATGAGGTTGGGGACGGCCGCCTCCTTGGCCGGCGTCCACACCATCGCGGTCGACTCGATGATGAACGTGGCGATCGCGGCCCAGGCCACGACGAGCGCGCCGTTGTCGGTGACCAGCGTGGCGGCCGGGATGGAAGCGAAGAAGACGAACCGGATGAGGTCGCAGACGACGATCGTGTAGCGGCGGTCGAAGCGGTCGGCGAACACGCCGGCGACCGGCCCGAGGATGAGCGCGGGCAGCAGCCGCACCGCGATGACCGAGCCGAACGCGGCGCCCTGCGCGGCCGAGTTGGACACCTGCTGCGCGGCGAAGTTGGAGGTCGCCAGGAGACCGAGCCAGTCGCCGAGCGCGGAAAGTCCGAGGGTCGCCCAGAGCCGGCGGAACGGCCTGATCCGGAGGATCGCCTTCAGTTCTGCGAAGCCCGACAGATCATTGCTCGCCATGACGAAACCCCCCTCCCGATCGGCATAGCCGCTGCCCACTCTAACGACGCTACCGACAGAAATGACGGCCCGGAGCAGCGGGCTCAGGCGTACGCGAAAGACTTTCGCATTCGCGGCCGTACCGTTACGGTTGGGCGTGACCACCACCACAGAGCGCCGGGTGGACCGTCGAGCGCTACGGGAGCGATACGACCGCGCCACCGCCGACCTGGACCCGCCGTTTGCCATCGTGGACCTCGCCGCGTTCGACGCCAACGCGTCTGCCCTGATCGGCCGGGCCGCCGGCAAGCCGCTGCGGGTGCCGAGCAAGTCGGTGCGCTGCCGTGCCCTGATCGACCGCGTGCTGGAGCGTCCCGGCTGGCGCGGCATCATGGCATACACGTTGAGCGAAGCGCTGTGGCTGAACGCCTCACCCGCTCAGGTGAATCATGAGGCGCTGGTGGCCTATCCGACCGCCGAGCGCGCCGCCCTCGTCCGGCTCGCGGCCGACGAACAGCTCGCCTCCAAGGTGACGTTGATGGTCGACGATTTGCGGCAACTCGACTTCATCGACGCCGTCGTACCGCCCGAGAAGCGGGCCGCTCCCCTGCGGCTCTGCCTGGATCTGGATGCCTCCTGGCGGCCCGGCGGCGGCCGGGTTCACATCGGCGTCCGCCGGTCGCCGATCCATTCACCGCGCCAGGCCGGAGCCCTCGCCGCCGCCGTCGGCGCCCGTCCGGGTTTCCGCCTCGTCGGCTTGATGTCGTACGAGGCGCAGATCGCCGGACTCGGCGACGCACCGCCGGGTAAGCCGGTACGCGGCGCGCTCATCCGCGCGATGCAGGCCGGGTCCTTCCCCGAACTGCTCGCCCGGCGCGCAGCGGTGGTCGCCGAGGTCCGGCGGCATGCCGAGCTCGAGTTCGTCAACGGCGGCGGGACGGGCAGCGTCGCCGGTACGGCCGCCGACCCGTCGGTCACCGAGATCGCCGCCGGGTCGGGGCTCTACGGCCCGTGGCTCTTCGACGGCTACCGCCGCTGGCGACCGCGGCCGGCCGCGTTCTTCGCGCTGTCGGTCGTGCGCCGGCCGAACCCGCGTACCGCCACCGTGCTCGGCGGCGGCTGGATCGCCTCGGGTGAGGCGTCGCCGAGCCGCCAGCCGTTGCCCTGGCTGCCCGGCGGGCTGCGGCTGATCGGCGCCGAGGGCGCCGGCGAGGTGCAGACGCCGGTGGTCGGCCCGTCCGCCGCCGGGCTACGCATCGGCGACCGGGTCTGGTTCCGCCACGCGAAGGCCGGCGAACTCTGCGAACACGTCAACGAAGTGCACCTGGTCGACGGGGAGTCCATTGTGGATGCCGTGCCGACGTACCGCGGCGAGGGCAAGCTCTTTCTCTGATGCGGTTTCGTGAGGCGATGGCGCGGGCCCTGTACGGCCCCGACGGCTTCTTCCGGCGCGCCGATACCGGCCCGGCCGGGCACTTCCGTACCAGCGTGCACGCGTCGCCGCTCTTCGCCGCGGCGCTGGCGCTTCTCGTCACGCGGCTCGACGAGGCGCTCGGCGCGCCCGATCCGCTCGACCTGGTCGACATCGGCGCCGGCCGGGGAGAGTTGCTGACCGGCCTGCTCGCCGCGTTGCCGGCCCCGGTCGCCACGCGGGTACGGGCGACCGCCGTCGAGGTGGCGCCCCGGCCCGACCGGCTCCCCGACGACATCGCATGGACCGCGGACATTCCGAGCGGGCTGGTCGGGCTGCTCGTCGCGACCGAGTGGCTGGACAACGTGCCGCTCGACGTGGTCGAGGTGGACGAGGACGGCGTCGTCCGGTACCTCGACGAGCGGCTGGAACCGGCCGAGCCCGTCGAGCCCGCCGACGCCGCCTGGCTGGCCCGCTGGTGGCCGCTGGACGGTGGCGGGCCCGGCGCGCGGGCCGAGATCGGTGCGCCGCGCGACGCGGCCTGGCGTACGGCGGTCGCCTCCGTTGCCCGTGGACTGGCCCTGACCGTCGACTACGGACACCGGGCCGACGAACGGCCGCTGTTCGGCACGTTGAGCGCGTTCCGGGACGGCCGGGAGGTCGATCCGGTGACCGACGGCTCCTGCGACCTGACGGCCGGGGTCGCGATCGATGCGCTGGCTCCCGACGTACCGTCGCTGGTTTTGCGGCAGGGGGAAGCGCTGCGGTTGCTGGGGCTCAGCGGCGGGCGGCCACCGCTCGCGCTGGCCTCGACCGACCCCGCCGGCTACGTGCGGGCGCTGGCCCGGGCGGGCGCCGCCACCGAACTGACCGACCCGGCCGGCCTTGGCGCGCACTGGTGGCACATGCAGTGGGTATGAACAATCGTCATACTGGGCGTACACTGCCGACTATGACCGCTAAGGTGACTCTCTCGTTCTCCGATCAGACGATCGCCGACGCGCGGCACTGGGCCGAGCGCGACGGCGTCTCGTTGTCGGCCTGGATCGACCGCGCCGCGCAGGAGCGTGCACTGCGCGAGATCTTCACCGCGCACGCCGCATCCGTGCGCCGGGCCGGCCTCGACGACGAGCGCGCCGCGCTGGCCGACGAGGAGGAGATCGCGGTGATCGACGCGGAGCTCTATGCTGGCCGCCGTGCGGCGCGGTGAGGTCTGGTTGATCAAAGGGGCGCGTGAGCGCCTGGGGCTGATCATCAGCTCTGACGTCTTCAACGGCACGGACGTGCCGGTCGTCATCGTCGCGGAGGTCACCGACCAGGGCGAGCTGCGCGACTCGCCGCTCGCGGTCGAGCTCGACGACCTGGTCGTCATGCCGGACCGGCTCTCCTCGCCGCTGAAGCGCTGGTTTGTCGAGCGGGTGGCGGTCGCCGACAGCAGCACGATGCACCACGTCTCCCGCGCGCTGCGCATCCTTCAGGACCTGTGATTGCCATAGGGTGGCGGGCATGACCTCGGAGCTCACCGTCGGCACCGGTGCTGGGCTCGACACCGCCGACATGGTGCTCAACATCGGGCCGCAGCATCCCTCGACGCACGGTGTGCTGCGACTGAAGCTGGTGCTCGACGGCGAGCGGGTGATCAGCTGCCAGCCGATCATCGGCTACATGCACCGCGGCGCCGAGAAGCTCTTCGAGGTGCGCGACTACCGGCAGATCATCATGCTGGCCAACCGGCACGACTGGCTGTCGGCGTTCTGCAACGAACTCGGCGTCGTGCTCGCGGTCGAGCGCATGATGGGCCTCGAGGTGCCGGAGCGCGCGGTCTGGCTGCGCACCGCCCTGGCCGAGCTCAACCGGGTGCTCAACCACCTGATGTTCCTCGGGTCCTACCCGCTGGAGATCGGCGCGATCACCCCGGTCTTCTACGCGTTCCGCGAGCGGGAGACCCTGCAGGCGGTCCTCGAGGAGGCGTCCGGCGGCCGGATGCACTACATGTTCAACCGGGTCGGTGGGCTGAAGGAAGAGGTGCCGGCCGGCTGGACCGGACGGGCCCGCGCCGCCATCGACCAGGTCCGCCGGCGCCTGCCCGACCTGGACAACCTGATCCGCAGGAACGATATCTTCCTCGCCCGTACGGTCGGCGTCGGCGTGCTGACCGCCGCGGAGGCGGCCGCCTACGGCGCGTCCGGGCCGGTGGCGCGCGCCTCGGGACTCGACTTCGACCTGCGCCGGGATGAGCCCTACCTGGCCTACGGGGAACTGTCCGTCCCCGTGGTGACCCGCACGGCCGGCGACTGCCATTCCCGGTTCGAGTGCCTGCTCGACCAGGTGTTCGTGTCGCTCGACCTGGCCCAGACCTGCCTCGATCGGGTCGACACGCTGACCGGGCCGGTGAACGTGCGGCTGCCGAAGGTGGTCAAGGCGCCGGAGGGCCACACGTATGCCTGGACGGAGAACCCGCTCGGCATCAACGGCTACTACCTCGTGTCCCGGGGCGAGAAGACACCGTGGCGGCTCAAGCTGCGGACCGCCTCGTACTCGAACGTGCAGGCCCTCACCACGCTGCTGGAAGGGTGCCTGGTGCCGGACCTGATCGCGATCCTCGGGTCGATGTTCTTCGTCGTCGGCGACATCGACAAGTAGCGGGCTAACGCCAGCGGTCGTCGGTGTGCTCGAAGTCGACGATCCGGCGGGGTGTGCGGCCGTCCGGCTGGGGGCCATCGTTCCAGCGGTACGCCTCGTCTTCTTCGGGCCGGCGACGGCTGGTCAGCTCGGGGTCGTCGCTGAACCGGCGGCGGCCGGTCGGCTCCGGGTCGTCGCGGCCGGCGTCGGCCCAGCCGGAGGACCAGTTGGTGGTGGGCGCCGCCGCCGAAGCGGGCAGAGCGGGCGGGGCGGGCGGGGCGGGCGGGGCGACGGCCGGGTACACATTGGCCCCGGTGATCTCCCGCCGGTCCATCGACGTGCTCCAGTCCCGCTCCCGCTCGCGCTTGGCCGGGGACAAGCGCGGTCCGTCGCCCCAGTCGTCGCGCCGTTGCTCCTGCCGGCGATCGTCTTCGCGGCGCACCGCCGCCCAGCGATCCTCGATGCGGATCTCGCTGCCGCGCTCGCCCTCCCGCATCTGCGAGCGGCGCTCGCCCATCTGCAGCTCGCGGCCCCGTTCGTCGCTGCGCACCTCGGCCCAGCGGTCGGCGGTGCGATAGCCGGTCGTGCCGGCCGCGCTGAGGCCGCCGGTCGTGCGCTCCCCGCTGTAGTCGTCCGGGTCGTCGGCGCGGCGGCGGCCGCCACTGGTGCGGTCACCTTCGCCCCGGGCGGCCCAATCGGTGTCGCCCCGGCCACCCCACTGGCCTTCGCCGCGGAGCACCCGCTCGCTGTCGCGGCGGTTGAGCCGCTCGCGCAGGAGCTGCTCGGTCCACGACTCCTCGCGCGGACCAGCGTCGATGGCCGGCGGCGGCGGATCGAACCGCGGCTGCTCAAAACTCGGCTGCGCGAACCCTGGCTGTTCAAAGCGGGCCGGTCCGGACCGACCCTGGTCGAACTGGTTGAGTTCGGCCCGGTCGAACTCGGACCGGTCGGGCTGGCGCTGCAACGGCACCTGGGCGGCACCGTAGCTGCGGCCGCCGAACGCGCTGGGCACGCCGGTGTCACCGGTGCGCGGCTCGGGATGGGGCTCCTGCCACGGCTCGGGCCGGGGCTCGGGTCGGGGCTCGGGTCGGGGCGGAACCGTCGCCCGGCCGCCGAAATGGCTGGGCACCCCCGTGTCCGGCGGGCTCGAGAAGTCGACGCGAGCCCGCCCCCCGTACTCTCCGCTGCCCTGGCCGTAGTCGTTCTGCGGCCGGCCGCCGTAGACCGTGCCGTCACGGCGGCCGTCGGCCGAGTCGACCAGGGTGGTCTGCCGGGTCGTGACGTGCACGGTCTCGGTATGGCGCAGCAGCCCGGCGGGCACCCCGGCGACCCCGGGCGGGTTGCCGGGGTGCTGGGGGGCGGCCTGGTGGCTCGGCTGGGCGGCGCCGCCCCGGTCCAGCTGGCCGCGCAGGTAGTCGAGCTGGCCGCGGAGGGCCTCGACGGTCTCGTTGAGCGCGACGATCCGGTCGCCGAGGGCCTGGTGGCTGGTGCGGGTGGCGTGGGCGATGTCGTTGCGGATCTCGCCACGCACCGCGCCGATCTCGGCGAAGAAGACCTCTTCGACTTCGGCCCGGACGCTGGCTCCGTCGCGGCGCAGCCAGAGGGCCACGCCCATCATTGCCAGCGCGACGATGGCGAGCACCGAGGCGATCTGCATCGCAAAGGTGCCGCTGCTGACCAGGAACAACAGCACAGCCAGCGGAGCGAGCCCGACGCCGGTCCAGAAAAGGGCCGTAGGCAACAACCGCGCGCTCCGCCTTGCCCGGTTAGTGTCCGCGGCCGGCATGGACGAGACCTTACCGATTCTTCCCGTCAAGGGAAATGCCCGCCCTTTCCCCCGGACGGGGTCAAGGGCGGGCAGTTCTGGGCCCGAAATCAATAGGCACTCGAAGAGAAGACGAGGCCAATGGTGGCCGTGCCGTTCTTCAGCGCATTCTTCGTCTGCGGGCCGCCGGCATCGAGGCTGGCGAAACTACCGATGGCGATGCCATAGGTCTTTTCCAGCCCGGGCTGGCAGAACGGGCGTTGCGGGCACTCCGCCGGGCCGCCGAGGACGGTGGCCTTGCCCGAGCACTTCGCGGCGAAGTCGGACAGCGTCTTGAGTGAGTACTTGTCGGCCAGCGCCTTGGTGACCGCGAACGCGTTCTGGTCGGCCGCCGCGGACGCCTTGCCGAACACGAGGTGGCGCGGGGTGCCGACCTGCTTGAGCGCGGTTACCGTCGTGTCGATGTCGCCGGACGGGGTGCCCTTCAGGAACTCGGTCAGCGTGCCCGCGTACTCGGGGACGACCGCGATGTCACCCTTCTCCAGCTGCGGCTCGTAGATCTCCCGCTTGCCGATCTGCTGGACGGTGGCGTCGTAGCCGGCCGCTTTCAGCGCGATCTGGTAGAGCGCGCCGAGGATCTGGCCTCTCGCTGAAGTCGGCCGCGCCGATCTTGATGGCGCCGCCCGGCCCCTTGGCGATGCCGTCGGTGAGCTTGGCGGTGGTGGCGAACTCCTGGGCCGCGACCTCGGGAGTCTTGCGGTCAACGTCGACCGCCTTGTTCAGGGCGATCAGTTTGTCGGTGTCCAGTGCATCCGAGACCTTGTCCAGCGCCGCGATCAGCGCCGGGTTGTTGAACTTCTCGTTGATCGCTGGAATGACGTTGTCCGATGTCTGAAGCTTCTTGTCATCGTCGAGGACGACCAGGGTGGTGTCCTTGATCGGGGCGCAGCCGGCCCCACTCACGCTTGCCGGCGCCTCAGTTCCGGAAGAGCCCGCCTTGCCACAGCCGGCGACCAAGCCGACCGCGACGGTCCCTACCGCAAATGCAAGCGCCGTGCGCATGACAATACGCACGAATGTGCCCGCCTTCCGTGTCCCGGCGCGATCCCTGTGACCGGCCGCGTGTCCGACGGGCGGCGCCGCATCTGCCGTGATGCCGCCCGTATGGGCCAAGGCAACCTGCTCTCGCCGCGTTCGGCAACCGCAACCAGCCACGAAATGGTAACGACGGAGTGTTCCCGATCACTTTCGAGTGGTGGCCTCGCTTCGACGTTGCCCGTCGCAGGTTGGCTGGGGTAAGTCGGTGCTGGGCCAGCGCCATCAGGGCGTCGATCAGCAGGGCCAGCACCGTGATGAGCAACGCCCCGGCCAGCACTTGGCCGTAGCCCTTCTCGGGCGGCAGGGCGCCGAATCCGGCCGAGACGATCTGGCCGAGGCCGCCGCCGTTGACGAACGAGGCGAGCGCGGCCGTCGCGACCACCTGGACGACGGCGATTCGCAAGCCGGTGGCCAGGTAGGGCACGGCCAGCGGCAACTCGACGCGGCCGAGGGTCTGCCACTCGGACAAGCCCATGCCGCGCGCCGACTCCCGTACCTCCGGATCGATCTCATGCACCCCGATGTAGGCGTTGGCCAGCAGCGGCGGGATCGCGAAGATGGCCAGCGCCACGACCACCGCCGTCTTGCCGAAGCCGATGAACGTGAGCGGCAGGATGGTCAGCATCGCCGTGACCGGGATGGCCAGGGTCACGTTGGAGATCACCACGATCAGTCCGGACGCCGCCCCGCGCCGGCCCAGCCAGACCCCGAGCGGCCAGGCGACGAGCGCGCCGAAGAACACCGCCAGCACGGTGATGAGCAGGTGTTCCCGTAGGCGTACGAGGATGCCGTCGGGATTGGTCCAGTTCAGCGGGTCGTTCAGCCAGTCGATCATGGCCTGCAGCGCGCTCATGAGCTGCGCCGGCGGGTCCACGGGGTCAGCGCGCGGCCGACGCCGAAGAGGATCAGGTCGAGCACCAGGGCCAGGGCGACGCAGAGCAGCGTGGCCGTCGCGATCTGTGCTTTGTAGAAGTTGTTGCGGAAGCCGCTGAGGATCAGCCCGCCGAGCGCGCCGTGCGAGCCGACGATGGCCCCGACCGTGACGAGCGCCACAGTGGACACCGTGGCCAGGCGTAAGCCGACGAGGATGCCCGGTAGAGCGAGGGGTAACTCGACCCGGACCAGCCGAGCGAGGCGGCTGTAGCCCATCGCGGTGGCTGCCTCCCGTACGTCTTCGGGCACCTGCATGAGCCCGGTCAGCGTGTTGCGGACGAGGATCAGGAGGGCGTAGAGCACCAGGGCGACGATGACCGTGATGCGCCCGGAGCCCAGGAACGGGGCGAGAAAGGCCAACAGGGCGAGCGACGGAATCGTGTAGAGCACGCCGGCTGATGTCAGAATCGGCGTGGAAAGCGGGCGTACCCAGTACGCGAGCACTGCCAGCGGCACGGCGATGGCGGCAGCGATCGCCACGGACCAGACGGTGATCACAATGTGATCGACGAGCGCAGCCCGGATCGTGTCGGCGTTGTCCCGAACGTACTGTCCAGGAGAACCACGGGTTGCCCGTCTCGCCGTAGGCCAGGAAGGACATGCGTGGACCGTACCGCGAACGATCGAGGAGCGCGGTTAAGCACCGACTCCGCAAGCTCCGCCGGGCCGATCTCGCTCGAGCACCTTCGCAAGGTGTACCCGGACGGGACGGTCGCGGTCGCCGACCTCAGCCTCGACATCGGCGCCGGCGAGGTCGTCGTGCTGATCGGCCCGTCGGGCTGCGGCAAGTCGACCGTGCTGCGGATGGTCAACCGGCTGATCGAGCCGACCAGCGGCCGCGTGATCCTGGACGGCGACGACGTGACGAGCGTGCGACCCGACCCTGCTCCGGCGCAAGATCGGCTACGTGATCCAGAACGTCGGACTCTTTCCGCACCAGAACGTACGGACGAACGTGGGCACGGTGCCGCGCCTCCTCGGCTGGGACAAGGCGCGGGTGGCCAGGCGCACCGACGAACTGCTCGAGCAGGTCGGGCTCGACCCGGCCCGCTACGGCAAGCGCTATCCACACGAGTTGTCCGGCGGCCAGCGGCAGCGCGTCGGCGTGGCCCGCGCCCTGGCCGCCGACCCGATCGTGCTGCTCATGGACGAGCCGTTCTCGGCGGTTGACCCGATCGTGCGAGGCCGGTTGCAGGAGGAGTTCCTGCGGCTGCGTTCGACGGTACGCAAGACCACGATCGTGGTGACGCACGATCTGCAGGAGGCGATCCGGCTCGGCGACCGCATCGCGGTGCTGTCCGATCATGCGCACCTCGAGCAGTACGCGACGCCGGCCGACCTGCTGGCGGCGCCGGCCAACGACTTCGTCGAGCAGTTCATCGGCGAGGACCGCGGCATCATGCGGCTGTCCGTGACACCGGTGCCGCGCGACCGCCTGCGGCCCATCGCCGGCCTCGATACCGACGGTGCACCGACGGTGCCGATCGACTCGACGCTACGTGAGGCGCTGGCCGAGATGCTCGCCGAGGGTTCGGAACTGGTCCTCGTGCACGATGGCGAGCAGACCCTGGGCGCACTGACCGCCGAAGACGTCCGCGTCGCGCTGGCCGCCGCCGATACGACGGCCGATGCCACTACTTCGTCGAAGTAGTGGCATCGGCCGGTCAGGGTGGGGCCTGCGCCGCAGGCGCGGGGTCGGGGGGCAGCAAAGGGGTGTATGGCTAAGACTGCGTCATGGTCGGCGGGCCGCCATGGTGGCGATGCCGACCACCCAGCCGACGATCAGGCCGTAGGCCGCACCGCCGGTGGCCGCGATCACCGCACTGGTGATCGAGGGGTTGGACAGGAACAGCGAGGTGATGAAGGCGGCCAGCGCCGCGGCGAATATGTACGCGCCCCAGCCGACCAGGATGGCCGCGATCGAGCCGCGCGAGCGGGACAGCTGTGAGCCGGTCATCAAGGCGACGAACATCGCCGTGAACACGATGAGCAGGATCGCCTTGAGGTCGGCGACGAGGAGCGCCCGGAAACTTGCGTCGGTGTTGAAGGCCCAGCGCGGCCAGGCGAGGGTCTCGAGGAAGATTCCTCGAGAACCGCGCTCGACCCAGCGGACGTACCACGGACTGCCGAAGATCAGGACCAGCAGGAACGCGACCAGGGTTGCTTGTCCTGTCGCGGTGCGGTAGCGCGAACCGGAGAAAGCCATGCCCTAGTAATGTCCCCGGGCAAGAACAGTTTAAACCGTCAACTTTCGAGAAGGTAATCAATGAACTTCGCGCGCACGAGCGGCTCGGCCTCGCCGTAGTCGTGGTCGGTCGACTCGCGCCAGAGCGCGACGGCATCGTCGACGGTGGATGCGAATGAGCCCAGCCAGCCGTCCTGCATTTCGTCGTTGCCGTGTGGCACGTGCGTGAACAGGTCCCAGAAGAAGCCCACGTCACGGTGCTCGCGCGCCTTCGCGAACGCGCGCTCCCGGAGGTCCTCGGTGGACAGTGCGTCGAGCTCGTCGAGGCGGGCGTTGGTCATGACTTCAGCCTATCTGGTGCTCCAGCGCTCTTCGGCGCCCCATCCCTCGTCGGTCGTACGGGCCGGCAGCTGACTGGTCCAGCCGCCGGTCCGCGAGCCGGTGTTCCAGCTGGCGCTGTCGGAGATGTCGAGCGGCTCCTCGGGCTCCTCGACCGGCACGCGGGGCCGGCCGAAGGTCTCCACCAGCCGCGTCACCACCAGGCCGGCGAAGATCGAGAACGCGCCGACCGCGAGCAGCGAGACGTTCCACTTCTCCGCGCTCGAGTAGCGCACCAGCAGCGCGATCAGTACGACGGCGAGCAGCGTGCCGAAGACGCCGCCGCGCCGGCCGAAGGCGGAGGTGCCGCCGAGCAGCGCCGCACCCAGGGCCAGGCCGGTCAGCGCCAGACCGTTCTCGTTGGGCGCCACGTCGCGCTGATCGAGGGCGAGGAGGATGCCCGCGCCGGCCGCCAGCACCGAGGAGCCCAGCAGCGTGGCCGCGCTCAGCGCGGCGGCGACCCCGCCGCGCCGGCGGGCCGGGTCGCTCACCGGCCGGAACCGGCCGACGCCCCGCCGGATCGACTTGATCATGCCGAGCAGGCCGCCGGCGAGCGAGATCACGGCAAACCCGGCGAACCAGAAGATCGCGTGCTTGTGCGGGTCGTACAGGCCGGCGGCGACCTTCTCCGGCCGGTGCTGCTCGATCCAGACCAGCAACGCGAGCGCGGCGCCGAGGCTGGCCGCCCAGCTCGGCACGTGGAACCCGGCGACCAGGACCGCGATGACGGCGCCGACGCCCAGCGCGACCAGCAGGGTGAGGCCGGCGGCGACCAGCAGACCCCGGTCGGAGCCGTCGGCGAAGAACAGCGCAGCGCTGAGCGCGATCGGGCCGACCGCGAGGTTGACCGAGTAGGCGCGCAGGCTGAGGGCAATCCCGACGGCGACGATGCCGATCTCGGCGGCGAACATGAGCATGTCTTTGAGGCCGGCGCCCTTGAGCGCGGCCGGGTCGGCCTGGTGGAGCAGGAAGGCCAGCGCGGCCGCGGCGAGCAGGAGGACCAGCTCCCACAGGGCGTGCACGGTCATCCGGTCCCGGCCCGGGTCGCCGTGCTCCGGGTCGTCGAAGACCCCATCGAGCTGGGCGGCGCTCGGCGTGGAGCGCCGGTTGGCGGCGATGGTGAGCGTGCTGTCCGACGCCGGGCCGTAGTCGTCAACCGGGTACGAGCCCGACGTATAGATCGAGCTCACTGCGGGCGCGTCCTCCGGCACCCCGCCCGAACGGAAGTCGGGCTCGTCACGGAACCCGGGCTCGCCGCGGAACCGCGAGTCGTCGTAGACCATGGTGCGCGCCTCCTGCCGTCGTGTCGCGGTCCACCCTCCGGCCTGTCGGGTCAACCCGGTGCGACACGTTGACCACCGGTAACGGTGGCACAGTATCCGCGTATCGGTGTGCGCAACAGTCCCTTCGGACCGCGTTGTCACCGGCCTGGGCAGGGACGGAACGCTGTGGCGCCGGTCAGACCACACCTGCCCGCACCAGTGGCCCACAGCCCACTCCTTCCCCGGCCGAGCGGATGCAGGCGTGGAAACGCGCCGGCCGGGACTCCCGGCGGGAGGTCTCTCGGTGCCATCCTCGGCGACGTGCGGATCGCCGCCGGCCCGGCCAAAAGACGGTGGTCGATCCGCCGGCCCGCTGCCCCAAGACGGTGGTCGATCTGCCCCGAACGACCGAGACGGTGGTCGCTCTTCGGCCCGGCTCGGGCGGGCCAGCTAGATCCGCTCTTGGCCGGCCTGGCTTCGGAGCAGCCCGCGCCTCATGTCGAGTACTCAGTGATTCCGCGGCCGAAAATCGCTGAGTCCTCGACATGGATCATGAACTGTCGGGGGGCTGGCAAGATCAAAGGTGCGAAGTTGGCGATCTGGAGGCCAAGAATCGCCGAATTGGCACCTTTGATCTTGAGCCGGCTAGGAGACATGCCGGACTTGGGCACGCGGACGCCGAGATTGCGGGCGGCGGGATTTGCCCGGTGGCAACCTCTCTGCGCCGTCACGGGCGCGGCATCGACGGTGGCCGAATGCGGCCCGTGGACTGCTCAAACTCGCCGAAGATGCCGATCTCGGAAGTGTTGACCCGCCCGGGAGGCCACTCCTTCCCAGGAGTAGTGGCCTCCAGCCGCGCTGAGGCCACTACTTCCCCGATTTTAATTAATTTATTTTTATAAATTTATCGAATATAATATTAAATAAATATTAATTTGACCCGCCGGGAGGCCACTCCTTCCCAGGAGTAGTGGCCTCCAGCCCGCGCTGAGGCCACTACTTCCCCGAAGTTGTGGCAACCCCACCGCTCTGAGGGCACTACTTCCCCGGAGTTGTGGTGGCGGGCTTGTCATCGCGGACCGGGCAGGCGCGAAGCGCCGGTGTCTGGCGGGAGCGGCGGTCGTGCGCCCGGCGGACCCGAGTCAGGAAAGAAATTACGCTACTTGATCGTCTTCTTCGTGCTCGACGATCTCGTTGCCCTCGGCGTCGCGGGGCGGTGGAGGGACGCGGCAGGCCCGCTCGAGCCAGAGCGCGGCCGCGACGAAGAGGATCGCTCCGGCGGTGCCCAGAACAGCCTGCGGAAGGTTGTCGGAGACCTGCGCGAGAACGCCGCGCTGGGCCAGCAGCCACGCGGTCATGCCCAGGTACAGCCCGCCGAAGAGCGCGCCGGCCAGCGCCGAGGCCTTGGCGAGCACGGCGTAGCGGGCCACGACCAGTGGCTGGACCGGGGCAGCACCGCGCTTGCGGTCGATGCGGTTCTTGGTGGCCAGTGCCTCCGCCGCCTCGAAGATCGCCAGGCCGACCAGGGTCAGCGGCGGGATCCACGGCAGGGTGGGCAGTTCGCTCCAGAAGTTGCTGATGCCGATCCAGGACAGTGCCGTCGCGGCGAGCGCCGCCACTGCCAGAGTGGCCGGCCTCGTCGGCTCGAGCCGGACCTTCGGGTTCGGGTCATCGGGTGGCGGGGTCGCCATCGTCAGCTCTCCATGTCAAAGTTCTATGTCGTCCCGCGGCCGGAGTTCGGCCAGGTCGTCCGCGATCCGGTCGGCGCGGATCAGGTCGTTCAGCCATCCATGGCCGGGCAGTTGCGCGTACGGCTGGATGTCGAGCCACGGCCGGAGCACGAAGGCCCGCAGGTGTGCCCGTGGGTGGGGCAGGGTCAGGTCCGGATCGTCGACGGTGACCGGCGCCCCGTCGTCGTCCCAGACGGCTATTACGTCGACATCCAGGGTACGCGGGCCGAAGCGGCGATCCGGATCGCGCACCCGCCCCGCGGCCTGCTCGAGTCGCGCGGCCTCGGCCAGCCAGCCGTGCGCGTCGCGCTTCGGGTCGACGGCCAGTACGGCCGCGTTGAGGTAGGCCGGCTGGTCGGGATCGCCCCAGGGGGGCGACTCGTAGACGCCGGAGACGACGATGGCGGCGTCCCCGAGGTCGTTGACCGCCCTTCGCAGGTGCTGCTCGCGGTCGCCGAGGTTGCTGCCGAGGGACAGGATGGCCTGGGTCACCGGTTCTCCCTGGTGATGGTCACGGCCACGTCGGTGAACTCATGGGGGATCGGGGCCTGGGGCTTGTGCACGGTGACCGTCACCCTCCGCGATTGTTCGAGACAGACGTGGGCGAGCCGCTCGGCCAGGGTCTCGATCAGGTTGACCGGTTCGCCGGCGATCACCGCGATGAGCTTCTCCGCGAGTTCGCCGTAGTGGACGGTGTCGCGGACGTCGTCGGTTTCGGCGGCTTTGGCCAGGTCGACCTCGAGGACGACGTCGATCACGAAGTCCTGGCCGTTGGCCCGCTCGAAGTCGTAGACGCCGTGGTGCCCCCTGGCCTTGAGGCCGGTAAGAGTGATCTTGTCGGTCACCGGTGACGCTCCACGGCCTGCCAGACGCGGATGGCGTCGACGTTGCCCCTGACCTCGTGGACGCGGACGCCCCAGGCGCCGGCGGCCACCGACAGTACGGTGGTGGCGATCGTCGCCGCCTCCCGCTCGGCGGTGGGGCGCACCCGGCCGTTCTCCTCCAGCAGCCGTCCGAGGTGCGATTTCCGGCTCGCGCCGACGAGCACCGGGTAGCCGAGCGCGATGAGGTCGGGCAGGTGGGCGGCGAGCCGCCAAGTGTGGTCGGCGGTCTTGGCGAAGCCCAGGCCGGGGTCGAGGATCAACTGCTCCGCCGACACGCCGGCCGCGACGGCGTCGTCGACCCGCTCGCTCAGTTCGGCGCACACCTCTTTCACCACATCCTGGTAGACGGCCAGGTCGCCCATCCGGCGTGAGTGGCCGCGCCAGTGCATCAAGATCCACGGGCAGCCGGCGTCGGCGACGACCCGCGCCATCTCCGGGTCGGCCAAGCCGCCGGAAACGTCGTTGACCAGGGCAACTCCGGCCTCGAGCGCCGCCGCCGCGACCGTCGCCCGCGAGGTGTCGATGCTCATCGGTACGCCCTGAGCGGCCAGCTCGCGGATTACCGGAAGGACTCGCGCGCACTCGATGTCCGGATCGACCCGGTCCGCACCCGGACGGGTAGACTCGCCGCCGACATCCACGAGATCAGCACCATCGGCCCGCATCCGCAACGCGTGCGACACGGCGTCGTCGAGGTCGGCGTAGCGGCCGCCGTCAGAGAAGCTGTCGGGGGTCACGTTGAGCACACCCATGACCACCGGGGCGTGCCATTCCAAGACCGTCACGTGAATGAAGGTACTCACCGTGAACCGGCGAGCAGCACGAACGTAGTACGTCACAACAGGCACGGCGTTCACATAGTCGTCAACTTGTTCGAAAGATGCCCGCAACGTACGCTCTGCAAGTGAACGTTATTCGGACCGTTAAAGCGGATATCGGCCCGAGACCAGGGCAAACGCCCGGATAGCGTTCGGCGGAAAGGGCGACACAGCCCCGTGGTCGTAGGTGCGGGTCGCCTTTTCAGCGACGCTAGAGGCGCGGGTAGGACAAGCACCGCGCATCCGGGGAGGTCCAGATGATGTTGGAAGAGTTCGGCCAGGCGTTGTGGCACCAGGCCACGCTCGCCGCGGTCGCGCTAGCCCCGACTCCAGGGCCGAAAGAGATCAACACCGACGGCATCCTGACGTTCTTCGCCACGAAGATCACGCCTATCCTGCTCGCTGTGCTGGGAATCATTTTCATCGGCCGGGCGAGCCGGGGCGAGATCTCCCGCGTGCTGACCAGCTCGGCGATCGCGATCATCGGGCTGGCGTTCATCGCGGGAGCAGCCACCCTGCTCTTCTTCGGCGGATCGATCATCGACCTGCTTTTCAAGTAGGCACACGATGCGGCTACGCACCGATGACGACATCTACCGGGCTCGTCTGGTCTACCTTGGACCGCCGGGCTACACGCTTCCCATCCAGCTGCCGTACGCGCAGTACGGCGTGTTCATCCTGCTCGTGCCGCTGTTTATGTTGATCCACTACCTGTTCACCTTCACGATCGACCTCTTCCCTGCCTATGAGATCGCGCTCGCGATGGTCGCGACGTCGCTGATCTTCAGGTATGTCGATCCGGACCGTCCGGCCCGCATGGTGGTGCGCACCGCGTTCACCGACTGGCGCCACACCAAAGAGCCGGACAAGGAGCAGCGCGACGCCCGGTTCGTCGCGTCCAAGGTGCGGATTCGCGAGGAGATCGTGTGACCGGCATTTTCAGCTCGGGGCCAATGTCGAGGGAAAGCGAGGCGATATGAGCGAGCAGCAAGGCCGCCAGTCGCAGTCGCACGGCAACGGCCACGGCGGGCTGTATGACGGCGACGAAGACTACGACGGTGGCTTGCGGGCCGCCGCCGAGGGTGGCCGCGTAGCCGTCTTCCGCGGCGCCGGCCGGCCGGCCCAGCCGGCGCCCGAGGTGGACTCACCGTTCCTCGGGCTCTTCGACGACCCCGGGCGGCGCGCGCGGGCTCCCGAGCCCGCGCCACCGGTCTCGGCCAATCCGGTGTCCGCACCACCTATTTCGGCGCCGCCGACCGCGACCCCTGAGGATCTGCGGGTGCCGGCGCGCAACGGCTACGACGTGCGCCGCTCCTTGGAACGCGCTCCGTACAACGGTTCGGTCCGATCAAACGGTACGGCCGCCGCACCGCTGGTTGCGGCGCCGGTGGACGAGGCGGCGCTGGTTCCGGTCCGGGAAGCGCCCCTTGTGGTCCCGGCCCCGCCCGACCGCCGCCCGGCTGAGCGGAAGCCGGCCAAGAAGCCGCCGAAGAAGACGCCCCTCGACAAGACCCCGAAGCCGAAGACCAAGGATCGCGACCCGTCGATCGATCTGCAGATCACCGAGATCGCCGGGCACCTGACCTTCACCGCCAACACGGTCACCGCGTGGTACTGGCTGCCCGAGGTCCGCTGGGCGTTCCGGCCCGACGCCGAGCGCGAGGCGCTGCTGTCGGCGATCTCCGAGCAGTACGCCGGCCTCGCCGGGTTCCGGCTGCACCTGCGGCGCACCACCCGGCCGTTCCCGGCCGACGAGTGGGCCCGCGTCGTCGACGCCAACACGCCGTTCCCGCTGCCCGCCGTCCCGGGCGCGGCCGTCCTGGTCCGACCATCTGGTCGCGGCCCAGCAGCACCTGCTGTCGGTCAACCACGCCGAGGGACAGACCTACCTCGGCATCACCTTCGCCCGCCGCACCCTCGGCGACACGTTCGCCGAGCGGATCGGCGCATCTTCGGCCGGGGCGTCGGCCGACGCCGAGCGCAAGCGGATGGCCGCACGGTCGAGCAGTTCGACGAGGTGCTCGGCGCGTTCGGCATGCGCGGCCGCCGGGTCACCGCCGCCGAGCTGGAGTGGCTGCTCTACCGCTCGGTCGCGCTGTGCATGTCGCCGCCCGGCCCAGCTCTCACCGGTCACCACGGCCAGTGGGACACCGGCGACCTGCTCGCCCTGACCGAGCAGATCGAGCGCTACCGCACGCCGTACGGCTCGACGGTCAAGCTGGTCAACCGGCTGACCGGCGAGGAACGGCACGTCGCCGTGCTCTCCGTCGGCCGCATGGAGCCGCTGGAGATCCCGGAGCGGCACGAGCCGTGGCTGCACTTCCACGAGCGGCTGCCGTGGCCGATGGAGATCTCGTCCCGAGTGGACATCCTCGGCCCCAACGACTCGTTCAAGAACCTCGAGCACCGGCTGCGGATGATCCGCTCGCAGCAGGCCGACTACGCCGAGCACGGCATCGACGCGCCGCCCGAGCTGGAGCGCCTGGCCAAGCGGGCCCTGGACATCGGCGACGAGATGACCACCGGCCTGCCGGTCGACTCGTCCCGCGCGCACGGCTGGCACCGCATCGCGGTCGGCGGCCGTACCCGGGAGGAGTGCCTCGAGCGGGCCCGCCGGCTGATCCAGCTCTACTCGCGGGAGCTGCGGGTCTCCCTGCAGCACCCGAAGAACCAGGACTGGCTGGCCCGCGAGTTCATCCCGGGCGAGCCGATCGCCAACACCGGCTACCTGCGGCGCATGCCGGTCAAGCTGTTCGCCGCCGGCGCTGCCGCAGGCGGCGTCGACCGTCGGCGACCGGCGCGGCGACCTGATCGGGCGTACGGCCGGCACCTGCCGCCGGCCGGTCTTCCTCGACCTGCACTTCCCGATGGAGGTCCGGGAACGCTCCGGCCTCGGCCGTCTTCGTGGCCGAGCCGGGCGGTGGCAAGTCGACCCTGATCGGCGCGCTGGGCTACCTGGCCGCCCGGCGTGGCGTGCAGGTGACCCTGCTCGACCCGTCCGGCCCGCTCGCCCGGCTGTGCGCGATGCCGGAGCTGCGCGCCGTACTCCCGGGTGCTGAACCTGACCGGATCCGAGCAGGGCACGCTCGCGCCGTACGCGCTGATCCCGACGCCGCAGCGCGGCGCAGTTCCCGACCGGCCCGGCGGCGACCGCGAGTTCGAGATCGCGGTCTCCAACGCCCGGGCCGAGCGGCGCATGCTGGTCCAGGACATCTGCATGATGCTGGTGCCGCCGCAGGTCGCCCGCGAGGCGTCCACCGCGACGATGCTGCGCCACGCGGTCCGCCAGGTGCCGGCCGAGGAGACGTCCACCTTGGACGACGTCGTCCGCATGCCTGCACGAGATGGGCGACGACGACGCGCACGCGAGCTCGCCAACCTGCTCCTCGACACCGCCGAGATGCCGCTCGCGCATGCTGTTCTTCGGCTCGCCGCCGCCGCACCTGCTCGGCGCCGACGCGGCGCTGACCGTCATCACGATGGCCGGCCTCCGGCTGCCCGACCTGAAGATCGAGCGGGAGTACTGGTCGGCCGAGGAGGCCCTGGCCCTGCCGATGCTGCACACCGCGCACCGGCTGGCCGTGCGCCGCTGCTACGGCGGCGACATGTCGCGGCGCAAGCTCGTCGGCCTCGACGAGGCGCACTTCATGGAGGGCTGGCGCTCCGGGCGGTCGTTCCTCGTCCGGCTCGCCCGCGACTCCCGGAAGTGGAACCTCGCGGCCCTGGTCGCCTCCCAGAACCCTCGCGACATCCTCGGCCTCGACGTGCAGAACCTGGTGTCGACCGTGTTCGTCGGCCGGATCGCCGAGGACTCGGAGATCGCCGCCGAGGCGCTGCGCCTGCTGCGGGTGCCGACCGACGTCGGATACGAGCAGACCCTCGCGTCACTGTCCCAGGTGGACACGTCGTCGTCGGCGCGGCTCGGGTTCCGCGAGTTCGTGATGCGCGACGTCGACGGCGCGGGTGCAGAAGGTCCGCGTCGACGTGTCGTACGTGCCGGACCTCCTCACGTACCTGGACACGACGCCCGGTGGCGTGCCGGCTCCGACCGTCCCGCCGCCGACCTGGTGGGCGGCGACGCCATCGGGCATGCACGACGATGAGGATCCGGAGGTCGACTGATGTCGGGCCTTCGGGTACGGGTGTGCGCGTTCGTCGCGGCGGTGCTGGTGACCGCGGTGGCGACGCTGTTCGGCGCAGCGTCGCCGGCCGGCGCGGCTCCGCCCGTACCGGCGCAGGCCCCGCGCCGACCTGTGCACGACCGCGGAGTGGCGAACCCGGCCAACTTCCAGAGCTGCGTCGGACAAGCTGCAAGATCGATATCGACAGACCGGGTGCAGCTGCCTCGACGCCGCCGACGCCGAGCAGCCCCGGACTCCGGCATGGCCGGCTGGTTCGCCAGCGCCCGGAGTCGTCGAAGCTGCCCGGACCGCAGGGCTACTACAGCGACTACGGCTACGCCGGATACGACTTCACCACCTACGACCTGAAGTGCGCCTCGACGGTCACGCACCCCGACGTACGAGTTCGAGAACACCGTCGCCAACGGCGAGTTCATGATCGCCACGGCGATCATCGGCGCCTCGAACGCGCTCCGCGAGCGGGCCTGGGATCCGAGCTACATGTGGGGCTGGGCCGATCCGCTGGTGGAGAAGGCCACCAAGGCCGTCTACGACAAGGTCTTCACCGTCTTCGGCGCGATCACCCTCGCCGTCGTCGGCCTCTACCTGCTCTGGCGTTCGCGGCAGTCGGACATGTCCAACGCGGTGACCACGGCCGGCTGGGCAATCCTCGTGATGGTGGCGGTCACCGCGATCGCGCACTGGCCGATCTGGTCGGCCGACCTCGCCGACAAGACGCTGATCACCAGCCTCGGCGTCGTCCACGACGCGGTCGGCCCGCCGGATCAGACGACACCCCCGGCCAGTGCCGCAATCCCGAACCCGGAGGCGTGCGTCGACCACCGACCGCCGGCCGTCCGCGCCAGCGACACGGCGACCGAGGACCTGCTCTACCGCAACTGGCTGCGCGGCGAGCTCGGCTCGGCCGACAGCGAGACCGCGACGAAGTACGGCCCCGCGCTCTACGACGCGAAATCGTTCAGCTGGGACGAGATCCAGAAGATCCGCGACGACGAGAAGCGAGCCCGTGACAGCGGCCAGCAATCCACGATGCGCCAGGTCATCACCGACCAGAAGGCGCAGCGCTGGATGAAGATCGCGGAGACAGATCAAGACCGAGGATCCCGAGGCGTACGAGTACCTGCAGGGCACGCACGGGCATGGATCGCATCGGAGCCGGCTTCATCGCCATCCTCGCCGTCGCTCTTCTTCGCGCTGTTCGACATCACCGCCTCGCTGCTGGTTCTCCTCGGCTTCCTGATCTTCCGATGGGCGGTCATCGCCGCGCCGATCCTCGGCACGATCGGTCTGCTGCGACCGGCCAGCTCCGGGCTCCGCCGGCTCGCCAACGCGGTGGTCGCCGCGATCTTCAACATCATCATCTTCGGTACCGGTTCGGCGATCTACCTGTTCGCGGTCAGACCTGATCCTGAGCACCGCCGTCGCTGGCCGGCTGGCTGCAGGTGGTGCTGATCTGGCTGACCGGGGTGGTCGGCTGGCTGCTGCTGCGGCCGTACCGGCGGATCACCCAGCTCGGCGGCAAGGACTCGACCGAGGCGATCGCGTCGGCCGGCCGCTGGCATCGGCTGCTTCTTGCGCGACGTGCGCCAGGCCGCCACGCTCAAGGTCGCCGAGGCCGGCGGCACCCGCGAACCGGCGGTGGGCGCGGAGCCGAGGTCGCCGCGACCCGGCTCCGGCCCGAGTCGCGGACCGAGGACAACGCCTTGGTCGGCGCGAGCGCGCCGGCGGCGGCCGGCCCGAGCAGGCTCAGCGGGAAGAGACCGCACACGCCTCGTCGGGCGGGCGCGGTGCCGACTGGGAGGCGCCCGACCTCTACGGCGAGCCGGCGCCCTCGTACACCATCTACCGACCCGACTCGGATCGCTCCGGCGCAGATCGCAGGCCGGTGCGACGGCCGGAGTCCGCGCACCTGCCGGGGTGAGCATCGGATGCGGACGGTCCTGCGGCTTCTCGGAACGCGCTACGGCATCGGGCTGATCCTGGCCGTGGTGATCCTCGGCGTCGTCGGCGTCGCCAAGGCGTTCGTCGGCGGCCGGCCGTCGAACATCCGATCGGGCCGGTGGTGGCGCCGGTGTCGACCGCCGCCGCGGCCGACTCGTCGGCCGGTGATGACAGTGTCGACGACTCGGCGGCTGCCGTCCCGGGACCGTCGCTGAGCGCGAACGCCCCGACGGCCGACCAGGTGGCAGCCCGGTTCACGACGGCGTGGCTCAAGCACAGCGGGGTCACCGCGCGAGCAGTGGCGCGCCGCGCTGAAGCCGAACGCGACGACCGCAACTGCTGGACAAGCTCAACGACACCGACCCGGCCGACGTGCCGGCCGACCAACTCGCCGGTCCGATCCAGATCGTTCCGCAGGCTCGATCACCCAGGCGAACGTCCCGGTCAACGGCGGCACCGTCCACCTGAGACTCCTCGTGGTCAAAGGTCGCTGGCAGGTCGACGGCGTCGACTGGGATCCGTCATGAGCGCCGGTCGCCATCTCCGGCCCGGGCTGCTCGTGGCGATCGGCACGGTGCTGGTGCTGCTGTGCTGCAGCGGTGGGGTGGTCGCCTTCTTCCTCAACGCCAGCGACGACGCATCCGACCAGACCGGCGGCTGCGGCTCCACGGGTGCGATCAACGTCGACGCGAAGTTGCCGAATCTCGGATCGCTCGGTCCCGAGCAGATGCGCAACGCCGCGATCATCATCAGCGTCGGCCAGCAGATGAAGGTGCCGCCGCGAGGCTGGGTCATCGCGGTCGCCACCGCGATGCAGGAGTCGCGGCTGCGCAACCTGCCGAATCTCGGCCTCCGCAACGACCACGACTCGCTCGGCCTGTTCCAGCAGCGCCCGAGCAAG
The DNA here is from genome assembly GCA_963816625.1 of uncultured Actinomycetota bacterium. Classification (GTDB taxonomy): domain Bacteria; phylum Actinomycetota; class Actinomycetes; order Mycobacteriales; family Micromonosporaceae; genus Dactylosporangium. The sequence goes on from CAWFLC010000003.1 coordinate 865,981, forward strand.
GGCTGGGGCACCGTCGCGCAGATCATGGATCCGGCGTACGCGTCGCGGAAGTTCTACGAGAAGCTGCTCACGGTCGCCGGCTGGCAGACCCGAGCGCTGACCGAGGTCGCCCAGACGGTGCAGCGCAGCGCGTACCCGGATGCGTACGCCAAGCACGAGTCGCTCGCCAGCCTGGTCGTCAACACCTTGGCCGGCGGCGCGGCGAAAGCGGTCGGCAACCTCACGGACCTGCGGTGCGCCGTGGCCGGTGAAGATCGCCGCCTCCGGCTGGACGGTGCCGGTCAGGGGCCCGATCGGTTCCGGCTTCCGCACCGCTTCACGCCCCACGCACCAGGGCGTCGACATCGGCGTGCCGAAGGGCACCGCCGTCCACGCGGCGGCCGCGGGCACGGTCATCCGGGTGCGCTGCGACGCGATCGCGCCGAACGGCACCGACTGGGGCTGCGACCGGGACGGCTCCCCGCGGGTCGCGGGCTGCGGCTGGTACGTGGACATCCTCCATGCCGGTTCCTACGTGACCCGCTACTGCCACATGGTGAGCCGTCCGCTCGTGAACGTCGGCCAGCAGGTGTCAGCGGGTCAGCAGATCGGCTGGTCCGGCACGACCGGACACTCCTCCGGGCCGCACCTGCATTTCGAGACGCATCGTCAACGGCGGGGAGAGCAAGGATACGGCCGTCGATCCCATACGGTTCATGCAAGACATGGGAGCACCCCTCGGAGCAGCGCCGTGACGAGCTACGACCCTCAGTACGATGATCTACCCGACTGGGACATGGACGCCGTGCGACCGCCGGCCCCGCGTCGAACCGGTGCCGGCCTCGGTTGCCCGCGAGTTACGCGGCCGCCGGGTGATCGTCGGCCTGCCCGGGCTCGGCTGGCGCGCCGACCTTCGCGCCGACGAGACGGTGGTGCAGGGCAGCCGGACCTACGTGCCGGTGCTGCCCGAGCAGGAGTGGTACCGCGCGGAGGCCGAACAGACCGAGGTCTTCGCGCCGCTGGTGCCGATCGAACGCGTCTGGGTGGAAACGCTCAACCCGTCGGCGGTGGTCGACTCGAACGCCGACCTGGTGTCTCGGCTGGTGTCGCTCGACCGGCCGCCCGTGCAGCTAGCGGTGCCGGTCCGCGAGGCGCACCGAATCACCGGGCGGCGTCTGGTGAAGGTGCCGGCCCACGATGAGAAGCGCGCGCCCGACCGGCGGGATCTCCGCGCGGTCACCGAGCCGCACACCAGCGCGGACGGGGACATCTGCGTGCGCGTGAGCAGCGAACTCGACTGGTATCGGTGGGCCTGGAGCGGCCAACCCCCGAAGACCCTGGTCGTCCCGGTGCATCTGCTCTGGGTCGAGTAGCTACGGCTCAGTCGATCTCGGCAGCTCCGCAGACTCGCCAGCCGCCCTCTTTGACCAGGTCGAGAAGTGCCACTTCTCGATGTCGCGCTGCTCGGCCGCCGTTGACCTCGGAACGCTGATCTTCAGGTCGCATCGATGCCTGCGCTTGATCCATTCTGCCGTCACGACGACGTCTGATGACCGAACCACGATGGAGATGCCGAACTTCGATTCGCGATCTTTCACGTCGGCCAGCAGTCGCGTCGACGGCGTCCAGCTTCGGCGACGCGCACTCGTAGCGCCGCAGCTCGCTGGTCATCGCGGTTGTCGAATTTCGTCGTCGAGGTACTGCTGCAGGGTTACCGCCGGGGAACTTCGATCCGGCGTTGTCGCCTTGTCGTACAGCGTGTAGCCGACCACCACCCCAGCCAGGCACAGCCCGACCGCCAGCGCCGCCACCACCACGAATGCCCGCCGCAACCGCCCCTTCGGCGGCGCCGGCCGGGCCGGCTGCTGCGGCTCCGCGTTCACCGTCGGGCGGCCGAGCGGCACGCCCTTGGGGATGACCTCGCCGACCAGCGCCTCGTCCGCGCCGTCACGCGACCTGGGAATCGAGGTCTGCGGATCTATCTGCGGCTCGGTCGGCTTCGATGGGTCCACCCGACCGAGGCTAACGGCACCCAGCGCCACCGGCACCTCACCGCGCCGCCGACGACGAGCAAACCGGCCGCGACCGCAAGCAAAGCAGCAGCCCAGGCCGCACGACGTGCCAGCCTTCCAGCAAACCTGCCGGCTGGCGAAGAAAGAGGCACACGCGCGCCTGCTGACTGTTTTCTCCGTCTGGGTTACCGTTCCGACATCTGGTGTCGGCGGATGACATCGGCCGGATGGCGCCGGCGGAGTGACATCGGCGGGCCGGTGAGGAAGGAGCGCAGTGGCACGGCTGCGGGCACGCATCGAGCGGGCCGCCGCGCTGCACCGCCAGGCGGCGGCGCTGGCGACCGCGGCTGCGTCGGCGCTCGAGTCGTACTCGCCGAGCGGCGCCCCGGTCGAGCAGTACAACAACCAGCATGATCTCGCCGCCAGCCTGCGATCGGACGCCGCGGCGCTGGCGCCGGGGTGGTTGAGTGCCTCCCTCGACGCGCTCGGCGCCCACGACGCCGCTGGGTGGGCCGTTGCCGCCCACGTTCGTGCGGGTCGGGCAGGCGCAACCGCTGGACGACGCGCGCTTCCCGGTGGTCGTGCCGCTCCTGCGGGCCGGTCACATCGCGATCGACGCCGACGCGCGCGACAATCGCGTCGCCGGGCTCCTGCGCAGCCTGGTCCTGCGCCTGCTCGCCGCCTCGCCGCCGGGTTCGATCCGGATCCGGACGATCGACGCGGCCGATATCGGGGTGTTCCGCGGCTTCACCGGCGTCGATTCGATCATGCCACCGGCGGTCACCGACGCCGAGGGGCTCCGTGCCGTGCTCGACGAGGGCGAGCGCTGGATCGGCGCCCGTACCGACGACCGCCACGGCCCCACCCTCCTGATCGTCATCGCGTCGCTGCCGGAGCTGACCGAGGGCCGTGATCTGACCCGGATCGCCGCGCTGGCGCACGCCGGGCCGGCCGGACGGCTGCATCTCATCGCGGCGGGCTGGCCGCCGCCGCCGCTGACCCTGGAGACCACGCAGGCGCCATTGCCGCACGCCACCCAGTTGGCGTTGCGCAACCCGCACTCGTGGGTCGGTGACCCGCCCGGCGCCACGTTCTCGGCCAACGGCGTCGGCCCCGGCCGCCTGAGCGCTCCCGTGTACCTCGATCCCGACCCGCCCGCCGACCTCATCCGCGCGGTGTGCGCCCAGCTCGCCGGGCCATGGACCGCGCCGCCGATGACCCCGGGTGAGCCGAGCCGAGCCTCGTGGCGCGACTACGTCGCCGCCGCCCAGCACCTCGACGCCGCCCGCCGTGCGGCCGCCACACTCGTCGCCGATCACAAGATGGCCCTCTCCACCGCTCGTGAAGACCTTGCCTTGGTACGGCGGAAGCTCAAGCACCACGAGACCCGCCTGATCGAGGTGGCGAACCTCGCGGGTCGCCCGGTCGACGCGACCCCGACTTGGCAGGACAACCAGGCTGCACAGGCCACGCTGGCCAACCCGCCGGCCCGGCCGGTGGGCCCGCCCCCTCCGCCGCCACCACTGCATCCAGCGGGACCGATGCCGGCCCCGATCTCGGCGCCCCCTCGGCTGGCCAACCACCACACCGGGCCCATCCCGGTCGGCCCGCACAGCGGCAGCTTCCCGATCGTCGTGGCCCGGCCGGCCGGCCCGGTGAGCGCGCCGCCGACGGGCTGGCAAGCGGCAACCGGGCCCATCCCGATCAGCGGGCCGCCGCGCAACCGTCCGGTCAGCCCGGCGATTCCGATCAGCCCCGCGCCCGGCTCGGTGCCGTCGCGGGCGTCGGCGGCGCTGCGGCTGACCGCGGCGACGCTCGACCGGTCCGAGGCGGAGCTGGTCGACGTCGACAAGCAGACCAGCGGTGGCCGGCTCTGGACCAACTTTCTCGTCTACGGGGCGTTCGCGCTGCTGGCCATTCTGGTGCAGTTGCCCATCCTGCTCGTCGGCGGCGAAACGTCCGCGCTCATCACCCTGCCGCTCGGGGTAATGGTGCCGGCCGTGGCGTTCTGGGTGAGCTGGCTGGTGATCGGCGTGATCTCGCCGAAGGGCAGTTCCCGCAATCCCCTGCTGGGCGCCGGCATCAGCCTGCTGGCGCTGCTCCCGGTGCTCGTCCTGATCGCCAGCTTCCTGTTCGGATAGACGACCCGCTACGCAACCGCGGCTAACCGCGCAGGATCAGCCCCATCGCCTCGGCCCGCGACTTCGCGTCGTCGCGCAGCAGGCCACGCACCGCCGAGGTGACGGTGCGCGAGCCGCCCTTCTGGATGCCCCGCATCGCCATGCACAGGTGCTCGCACTCGAGGACGACGATCACGCCGCGCGGCGTTGAGCTGCTCGATCAGCAGGTCGGCGATCTGCGACGGTGAGCCGCTCCTGCACCTGCGGGCGCCGGGCGTACACCTCGACCAGCCGGGCCAGCTTCGACAGCCCGGTGATCCGCCCGTCGTGGCCGGGGATGTAGCCGATGTGCGCGACACCGTGGAACGGCAGCAGGTGGTGCTCGCACATCGACATCACCTCGATGTCGCGGACGAGCACCAGCTCCTCGTGGTCGGCCTCGAACGTCGTGCTGAGCACCTGCGCCGGGTCGACCCGCAGGCCGGCGAACAGCTCGGCGTAGGCCCGGGCGACCCGGGCGGGAGTCTTGCGCAGCCCGTCGCGGTCGGGGTCCTCGCCGATCGCGATCAGGATCTCGCGGACCGCCGCCTCGATGCGGGGCAGGTCGACCGCTTGACTCGACGTCGACGCCGCCGAGGCGGCCACCGATCAGCCGGGCGGCCGCATGATCGAGCTCGGGCTGCCCCGACCATCCGGAGCCCGAGCTCGTCGTCATCGCCATCCGGTTCGGTGGCGCTGCCGTCGTTCCGCTGGCTACGCCAGCTCTGGTCGTTCCGCTCGCTGCGCCAGCTTTGATTGCTCAGTTTGCGCCATCCGTGACGTCGCTGCCGCCGCCGAAGCGCACCGGCTCGTCGTCGCCGATCCGCACGGGCTGGCCGATTCCGAGCCGTTGGCGCGCGGTGTCGGAGGACGGGCGACGCCGGCGGCCGTTGCCGTTGTACGGCGCCATCGGCGGCCGCTTGACCACGCGGGCGCAGATGCGGGCCATGTCGGCCTGGGAGATGGTCTCCTTCTCCATCAGCTCCTCGACGATGTTGTCGAGGACGTCGCGGTATTCGACCAGGATCTCCCACGCCTCGTCGTGCGCCAGCTCGATCAGGCCGCGCACCTCGCCGTCGATCTCGGCGGCGATCTTCTCCGAGTAGTCGCGCTCGTGGCCCATCGTCGCGGCCGAGGAACGGCTCGCCGTCGCTCGTGCCGTACTTGATCGCGCCGAGCTTCGAGCTCATGCCGTACTCGGTGATCATCGCCCGGGCCAGGCTGGTCGCCTTCTCGATGTCGTTGCCGGCGCCGGTGGTCGGCTCGTGGAAGACGAGTTCCTCGGCGGCCCGGCCGCCCAGCGCGTAGGCCAGCGTGTCGATCATCTCGGACGCGCGTCTGCGTGTACTTGTCCTCGGTCGGCAGCACCAGCGTGTGCCCGAGCGACCGGCCGCGGGACAGGATGGTCACCTTGTGCACCGGCGCCGAGTGCGGCAGCGCCCAGGCGACCAGCGCGTGGCCACCCTCGTGGTAGGCGGTGATCTTCTTTTCGTGGTCGCTCATGACGCGGGTGCGCCGCTCGGGACCGGCGATCACGCGGTCGATCGACTCCTCGAGGAAGTCGTTGGTGATCGCGCGCTTCTCGTTGCGCGCGGTCAGCAGCGCCGACTCGTTGATGACGTTGGCCAGGTCGGCACCGGTGAAGCCGGGCGTGCGCCGGGCCACCGCGTCGAGGTCGACGTCGGGCGTGAACGGCTTGCCCTTGGCGTGCACCCGCAGGATCGCCTTGCGGCCCTCCATGTCGCGGACGGTCGACGGCGATCTGCCGGTCGAAGCGGCCGGGACGCAGCAGCGCCGGGTCGAGGATGTCGGGCCGGTTGGTCGCGGCGATGAGGATCACGCCGCCCTTGGTGTCGAAGCCGTCCATCTCGACGAGCAGCTGGTTGAGGGTCTGCTCGCGCTCGTCGTGGCCACCGCCGAGGCCGGCGCCGCGGTGACGGCCGACGGCGTCGATCTCGTCGACGAAGACGATCGCCGGTGCGTTGGCCTTGGCCTGCTCGAACAGGTCACGGACCCGGGAGGCGCCGACACCGACGAACATCTCGACGAAGTCGGAGCCGGAGATCGAGTAGAACGGCACGCCGGCCTCGCCGGCGACGGCCCGCGCCAGCAGCGTCTTGCCGGTGCCGGGCGGGCCGTACAGCAGCACGCCCTTCGGGATCTTGGCGCCCAGTGCCTGGTACTTGGCCGGAGCCTGCAGGAAGTCCTTGATCTCGTGCAGCTCTTCGACGGCCTCGTCGGAGCCGGCGACGTCGGCGAACGTCGTCTTCGGGGTGTCCTTGGAGATCAGCTTCGCCTTGGACTTGCCGAAGTTGAGCACGCGTGAGCCGCCGCCCTGCATCTGCGACATGAACAGCAGAAGGAGGACGACCAGCACGGCGATCGGCAGCAGGTTGATCAGCAGGCTCAGGAAGACGCTGTCCTGCGTGACGTCGGTGCTCCAGCCGTTTTCCAGCTTCTTCTGGGCGGTGAGCGTGTTGAGCTCGTTGTAAAGCTCATCCTGGGTGTTCGCCGGATACTGCGCCTGGATCTTGTTGGTCTGCGCGCCCTTGACGGAGATCTTCGACTTCAGGTCGAGGTTGAGCGTCTGCTCTTTGTCCTGGATGAGCGCCTTGGAGACGTTGCCGGAACGCAGCTGCTCCAGCGCGACCGAGGTGTCGGTCTTCGTATAGCTCGGCCCGGAGGTGAAGAATGAGCTGAGCGCGATCGCACCGATGATCACCAAGATGATCCAGACCACCGGTCGGCGGAAGAAACGGGTACGTTCCATGCTGTCGTCGAGCGCACGAGGCGCCCGGCCCCTCCTGATCGGTTAAGACCGTCACCCGCGCCGGAACGGAATGTTGCCGACGCGTAGCCGAAACGCCGATCGCGACGCTTGCGACCATTTGACGGTACACCGTGGCAAGCACAGCTGTGGATCAGCGTTGGCCGGGATGAGATGCTCCCAGCAGACTCTCAGCGTGCTCCACGGTGGAAAAACCCACAGATCGGGTCAACCCCTTCCGTAGACGGAAGGTTTCAGCACCCCCACAAACGGCAGATCTCGGTAGCGCTCGGCGTAGTCGAGACCGTATCCGACCACGAACTCGCTGGGTATGTCGAACCCGACATACTTCACCGGGACATTGACCTTGATCGCGTCCGGTTTCCGCAGCAGCGCGACCACGTCGACGGCGGCGGCGTCCCGGCTCTCCAGGTATTTCAGCAGCCAGGACAGCGTCAGCCCGGAGTCGACGATGTCCTCGACGACGATCACGTGCCGGTCGGTGATGTCGCGGTCCAGGTCCTTGAGGATCCGCACGACCCCGGACGAAGTCGTGCCCTGCCCGTATGACGAGACGGCCATGAATTCCAACTCGACCGGCGGACCGTACCGCCCGAGCGCCCGAGCGAAGTCCGCCATGAACATGACAGCGCCCTTGAGCACGCCGACCAGCAGGACCGACTCGACTTGCCCAACGTCGGCCGCGACCTGCTTGGCCAGATTCGTCAGTCCTTTCCCTGATCTGCTCTTCGGTCACGACGACGCGGTCGATGTCGTTGGCGTGCCAGCTGCCGTCGGCCATGGCGACAGCGTAGATGTCGCCACCGGCCGAGAGGCTCGCAGGGGCAAGTGCTGAGAGGCCCGCAGGGGCTGGTGCCGAGAGGCTCGCAGACGCTAGTGCCGAGCCGGTGCGCGCATGCCGTTCGAGGTCGGCGCCCAGTCGGCACCGTCGCGGCTGTCGGCGACCCAGCCGAGGGCGGAGAAGATCGTGAGTAGGACGAAAAATGCGACGAAGACAAGGAGTTCCATGACCGGGGCCAACCTCTCTGAGCTGGAAGAAGATGGCCGGTGCGCACCGGGTATGACTCTATTTTGCGCCGATCGGGACACCCCCAACAGTGGCAGAGATGCCATCTAGCATCGAAATCCAGCCACTTCCCCGGTACCATGGAAAAATGCTTCGATCAGTCGCCGTCATCGTCCTTGACCAGGTCGCCCCGTTCGAGCTCGGCGTGCTCTGCGAGGTCTTCGGAAGCGACCGATCCGCCGACGGCTTTCCCAGCTACGACTTCATGACCTGCTCACTCGACGGTGGCCCGGTGATGACCGAGGCCGGCTTCTCGATCACGCCCAGTCACGACCTCGGTGGGCTCGAGGACGCCGATCTGATCGCGGTGCCGGCCTACCCGATCGGCACGCCCGCCCCGCCCAAGCTGGCCGCGGCGCTGCGGCGGGCCGCCGACCGGGGCGCCTACGTGCTGAGCATGTGCACCGGCGCGTTCCTGCTCGGCGAGATCGGCCTGCTCGACGGCCGGCGCTGCACCACGCACTGGAACCAGGCCGACGAGTTGGCTCGGCGCTTCCCGCTGGCCGAGGTCGACCCCAACGTGCTCTACGTCGACGAGAGCAACGTGATGACCAGCGCCGGCACCGCGTCCGGCATCGACCTGTGCCTTTCGTTGGTCCGCGCCGAGCACGGCTCCGCGATCGCCACCGCGCTGGCCCGCCGGATGGTCGTGCCGCCCCACCGCTCCGGCGGCCAGGCGCAGTACGTCGAGGCACCGATGCCCCGCACCGAGGAGGCGCCGACCCTCGAACCGCTGCTCGCCTGGTTGGTCACCACACTCGACCAGCCGCACTCGGTCGAGTCACTGGCCGCTCGCGCCCACATGTCGGAGCGCACGTTCGCGCGGCGGTTCCGGGCGGAGACCGGCGCGACACCGCACGACTGGCTGACCGCCCAACGGCTGCTGCTGGCCCGCCGTCTGCTCGAGGACACCGAACTCGGGATCGAGACGATCGCCGACCGGTGCGGCTTCGGCAACGCGGCCGCACTGCGCCACCATTTCACCCGAAAGGTGGGCGCCACCCCGCAGTCCTACCGCACGACCTTCAAATGTCCCTGACACCGTCCCCTCGAAGTCGATCAAGGAAGTACACGCCGAGATTTGTCCGAATCCCGGGCGTGTACTTCCTTGATCGACTTCGAGAACGGCGCTAGTAGCCGAGGGCGACGCCGTCGGCGCGGGGCTCGGTGCCGGCCAGGTACCCGCCGTCTGACTGCCGCCAGATCGCCTGGCCGTATCCGAAGACGCTGGTGTCCTCGACCACGGTGATCTCGTGGCCGCGGTGCCGGAGCCCGTCGATCGCGCTACGGCCCTCGTCGGTCTCGAGGTACTCGGGCTCGACGGTCACCTCGCGGCCGGACTGCCAGCACCAGCGCGGCTCGTCCAGGGCCGCCTGCGGGTCCAGCCCGCGATCCACGGTGGACATGACCACCTGTACGTGTCCCTGCGGCTGCATGTGCCCGCCCATGACCCCGAACGGCCCGACCGGCTCGCCACCGCGCGTCAGGAAGCCGGGGATGATCGTGTGGTACGGCCGCCGCCCGGGCGCGACGGCGTTCGGGTGCCCCGGCGTCAGGACGAAGCCCGCACCCCGGTCCTGCAGGGTGAAACCGGTGCCGGGGACCACGACGTGCGAGCCGAAGCCGCGGAAGTTGGACTGGATGAGGCTGACCATCATGCCCGCCTCGTCGGCCGCGCTCAGGTACACGGTGCCGCCGCGCAGCGGCTCCCCCGGTACCGGATCACCGGCCTTGTCCCCGATGAGCGAGCGGCGCTGGGCGGCGTAGTCCGCGTCGAGCAGCCCGGTGAGCGGCGCGGGCGCGAAGTCCGGATCGGCGACGAACGCCCGCGCGTCCGCGAACCCCAGCTTCATCGCCTCGATCTGCCGGTGCAGCCGCAGTTCGAACGGCATCTCGCCGAACCCGTCGAGGATGTCCAGCGCGAGCAGGGCGGCCAGGCCCTGCCCGTTGGGTGGCATCTCCCAGACCTCGTGCCCGCGGTATCGCGTGGAGATCGGGTCGACCCAACTAGACGAATGCTTGGCCAGGTCCTCGGCGGTGAGCAGCCCACCCGTCTCGGCCGCGTACGAGCCGATCGCGGCGGCCAGGTCCCCGTGGTAGAAGGCGTCCGCCCCGGTGTCGGCGATCAGCCGGAGCGTCCGGGCCTTGTCCGGGTTCTGATGGCGCTCGCCGGCCCGGGGTGCCCGTCCGCCCGGCGCGAAGACGCGCGCCCACTCCGCGAACTCCGGCCCGTGCAGCCTCGGGTGCAGGGTCTCGGCAGCCGACCGCCAGCTCTGTGCGGCCATCGGCGAGACCGGGAATCCGTGCTCGGCGTAGTGGATCGCGTCGGTGAACAGTTCGGCGAAGGGCAGCGCGCCGAAGCGGGCGTGCAGGTCACGCCAGGCCGCCGGGGCGCCGGGCACGGTCACCGGTAGCCAGCCGCGGGTGAGCATGGCCCGCTCGCCTCGTACGGCGTCGGGGGTGAGCGCGGCGGGCGAGCGTCCCGAGCCGTTCAGCCCGTGCAGGGCCGAGCCGTCCCAGACGAGGGCGAACAGGTCGCCGCCGATGTCGTTCGCTGTGGGCTGAACGACGGTGAGCGCGATCGCGGTGGCGAGGGCCGCGTCGACCGCGCTGCCACCCCGGCGCAGCGTGGCGAGTCCGGCGCTCGCGGCCAAGGGCTGGCTGGTGGCCACCACGCCACGCGGTGCGTAGAGCGGTTTGCGGGCGAGACGACGCGACGGCACAGACGAATACTAGCGAGAAGCGATCACGGAGCGACGCGCGTCAATCGGCGCCCGCGGCGCTGGACCTCGATCCCGCCGGGCAGCGCCGTCGGGCCCTGGCCGTGCCAGTCGGTGACCAGGGCGTCGAGCGCATCGATGTGCCGGTGGGAGAGCGCGCCGCCAGGGACCCCAAGGCCCTTGACCCACCGTCGCAGGACCCGGCTCCGGATCGCGGCGGGCAGACCTTCAAGGCCGTCGAGGGCGAGGTCGCCCGACTCGTCCACGGCAACGGCGGCGGCCAGCGCGTCGAGCACCTCGATGTCGGCGGCGACCAGCCGGGCGGTCCGGGCGAGGTTGTCGACCACGTCGGCGCCGAGCAGGTCGACCAGCACCGGAAGGGCGGCCCGGACGCGGGACCGCGCGTACGCCGGGTCGCTGTTGTGCGGGTCGTCCCAGGGCTTCAGGCCGAGAGCGGCACAGGCCGCGCGGGTGTCCGCCCGGCCGACGTCCAGCAGTGGTCGCAGGAGTCGGATGCCGTTCCTCGTGCTCGTGGCCGGCATGCCGGCCAGTCCCCGTGGGCCGGCGCCCCGGGCAAGGGCGAGGAGCACGGTCTCGGCCTGGTCGTCCCGGGTGTGCCCGAGCAGGATGGCCGACGCCCGGTGCAGCTTGGCGGCGTCGAGCAGTGCCTCGTAGCGGGCGTCCCGGGCCGCGGCTTCAGGGCCGCCGTGGCGGCCGGTCACCCGTACCAGTGGGGAAGCGACCGGCGCGAAACCCTGCTGTTTTGCCCAGTCGACGAGCTCGGCGGCGCGATCGGCCGAGCCCGCCTGCAGGTCATGGTCGACCGTGACGAGGCCGCATTGGATCCCGCGGCGCTCGGCCTCGAAGCGGGCCGCGCATGCGAGGGCGAGCGAGTCGGCACCGCCGGAGCAGGCGACGAGAACGGTACTAGCCGGGTCGGTCAGGTGCTCGGCCAGGCTGCGCCGAACCGCGATCCGGATCGCGGCGACCGACGGAGCGAGCTGGGCCATATCAGTCGGTGTCGGACCGTTCGTCGGCGGCGGCCTCGGCGGTCGAAGGCGCCTCGGCGGACGGCACCTCGGCTACCGGCACCTCGGACACCGGCGGCTCGGCGGCGGACGGCGCCTCGGCGACCGGCGGCTCGGGGGCGGACGGCTCCGGCGTCGACGGCGGGTCGGCCAGCGGCGCGACCTCCGGGGAGATCGGCGGCGCCGCCGAGGCCGTGGGCGCAGCCGGGGCGGCCGGCGCAGCCGGGGCCGCGGGAGCAGCCGGGGCAGCTGGGGCCGCAGGGGCGGCGGGCGCGGCCGGCGGCGCAACGGGCGCGGCGCTCAGGCGCTCGTAGCCGGCGTTGGCGCCGTGGACGCGGTTGACCCAGGCGTCCGGGTCGGTGAGCTCGGCGAGCCGGGGCAGCGTCAGCGGCGACTGCCAGATCTTGTTGAATCCGTCCATGCCGACCCGCTCGACCACGGCGTGGACGAACTTGCGGCCCTCCGCGTACTGCCGGAGCTTGACCTCGACGCCGAGGAGCTTGCGCAGCACCCGGTCGAGCGGATTGGCGGTCTCGCGCCGGCGGGTGAACTTGGCCCGGATGTCCTCGACGGTCGGCACCACGTCGGGTCCGACGCCGTCCATGACGTATTCGGCGTGCCCCTCGAGCAGGGTCATCAGGGCGGTGATGCGGTCCAGCACGGCACGCTGGCCGGGCGTCTGCACCAGGTCGAGGACGGACGTGCGGCTGTTCGGGTCCCGAATGGCCTCGGCGAGCGCGCCGACGCCGCGCCGGACCCGCTCGAACATCTGGTCCTGGTCGAGCTGGGAGGCGTCGACGAAGGCGCCCACCTCGCCGAGGAAGTGCGCCCGCATCCACGGAACGGCGGTGAACTGCACCCGGTGGGTCACCTCGTGCAGGCAGACCCAGAGGCGGAAGTCGCGGGGAGCCGCGTCGAGCTTGCGCTCGGCGTCGACGATGTTGGGCGCGACCAGCAACAGCTGGCCGGGGTCGGCGGAGAACACCTCGTACTGCCCGAGGACCTTGCCCGAAAGGTAGGCCAGCACGGTCCCGGCCTGCACGCCGGTGAAGCGCGAACCGATCGCGACGCCCAGCGGGCCCGGAGCCTTGCCGCCGGACAACCGCTCGAGCAGCGGGCCGATCACCTCACGGAGGCCCTCGATGTTGATCCGGGCCCAGTCGCGGCGGTCGACCACGCGCACCGGCGGCGCGCTGGTCTGCACGCGCAGCCCGGTGAAGTTGGAGACGTGCTCCGTCGCCTCAGCGGCGAGTTCCCGCAGGTCGGCGACCGCGGCGGCGGCCTCCTCGTAGGACGCGTTGGGCCCGGACTTGCCGAGCGCCGCCGCTGTCGCCACCGCGAGATCCCAATCCACAAACTGCGCCATGACCCCAACCGTACCCGTGCGCTTCGACAACCGGCCCGGCTCGTTCCCGGCTCGTTCCCCTGAGAAACCCCTGATGGCCGGGACCGCGCTATGGTGCGTGGCAGCCGCAGGCGGCCAGGGTGGCGGCGATCCGGTCCAGCGCCTCTACGGCCTGCGGCGTCGACTTGTTGGCGTCGGCGATCACCGCGAACGCGAGCGTGCGGCCGTCGGCGTCGATGATCAGCCCGGCAATCGAGCTGACCCCGGTGAGCGTGCCGGTCTTGGCCCGCACCTCGCCGGCCGCCGAACTGCCGCCCTTGACCGTACGGAAGCGGCCGGCCAGCGTTCCCGAGTACCCGGCGACCGGCAGGCCGGTGAAGACGCCGTGCAACTCCGGCTTGTCCACCCGGGCGTCGGTGGCGAGCAGGGCGGTGAGCAGGGCCGGGCTCAGCCGACCGGCGCGGGACAGGCCGCTGCCGTCCTGCAGCCCGTACCCGGCGGTCGGGATGCCGAGCTGCTCGAGGGTCGCCTTCATCGCCGCCGACGCACCAGCGAACGACGCGGGCTGCCCCTTGGCGATGGCGACCTGGCGGGCCATCATCTCGGCCACCACGTTGTCGCTCTCGGCCAGCATGAACTCGACGATGCGCAGCAGCGGGGCCGACTCGACGCGGCCGAGTTCGCGGGCGCCCTCGGGTTTCTGGCCGGGGATCACCGCCTGCGCGGGCACGCCGAGCAGTCGACCGAACGCCTGCGCGGCGGCCACGTCGGGTTTGCCGTAGCGGGGCGTACCGCCGATCGCTTTCTTCGGGTTGATCCGGGCGCCGTCGGTCATCAGCGCGGTGATCGGACTGCCGAAGCCGCCGGTCGCGGTGTCGGGGTCCCAACCGGGGCCGAGCGGCCCGCCGGAAAACAGCGACTCGTCGTAGAGCACCCGGGTCGCCTTGACGTCGCCGAGCGACTTCTTGACCTGTTGGGCCAGGTCGTCCAGGCGGGCCGCGCCCGCGTACGAGCCGCCCGCGCCGATCGACAGGGTCGGGTCGCCGCCGGCCACCAGTACCACGTCGCCCGGGTTGGGGCCGCTGGCGGCCGAGGTGGCCAGCCGGTAGGTCGGGCCGCGGGTGGCGAGCACGGTCGTCGCGGTGACCAGCTTGGTCACCGAGGCCGGGACCATCGCCGCGTCGGGCAGCTTGCCGTACAACGGCTTGCCGCTGGTCACGTCCACCACCGAAATTCCGGAATGGGTACCGAGCCCAGGCAGCCCGACCAGGGGCGCTAGCGCGGCCGTGACGCCCTCTGGTGTCGGTTCGAGCGACGGGCCGGTCGCGGTCGTGGTGAGCACCGGTGGGGGCGGCTTCGGGGTGGTCCCGGCGTGCCACGCGGTGCTCGCTCCATTGACCTGCTCGGCGATCGTCGGGCCGCCGAAGACGCCGCCGGCCGCGATGGCCGCGGCCAGGGTCAGCGAGCTGATGGCCGCGATTCTCCCCAACACCGACCCTCCTGCCCTGCGTCGCCGCTTCTTACGGGACACTAGTGGGTGAGCGCACGGTGAGGAGTCAAGGAATGGACTTCGACGTCACGGTCGAGATACCGAAGGGTCAGCGCAACAAGTACGAGGTTGACCACGCCACCGGCCGGATCCGCCTCGATCGGACCCTGTTCACATCGACGCAGTACCCGGCGGACTACGGGTACATCGAAGGCACGCTCGGGCAGGACGAAGATCCGCTCGACGCGCTCGTCCTGGTGCAGGAGCCGACGTTCCCCGGCTGCCTGATCCGCAGCCGCGCGATCGGCATGTTCCGCATGACGGACGAGAAGGGCGGCGACGACAAGGTCCTTTGCGTCCCGGCCGACGACCCCCGCCTGGAGCACCTGCGCGACATTCACCACATGGGCGAGTTCGACCGGCTGGAGATCCAGCACTTCTTCGAGGTCTACAAGGATCTCGAGCCGGGCAAGAGCGTCGAGGGCGCGACCTGGGTCGGCCGGGTCGAGGCGGAGGCCGAGATCGCGGCATCCCGCAAGCGCTACGTCGACGCGATCGCCGCCGGCACCTACCACGACATGTCGGTTGTCCCCCTCCACCCCGCCCCCTTCGACTCCTGAGCCCTTGCTCGGGTCGATCGAGGAAGGGGCTCAGGAGCCCCTTGCTCGGGTCGATCGAGGAAGTACGACGGGTCAGCTCACCAGCTCGGCGGCTAGACCGTAGAGGCCGAGAACGCCGGCGGCGATCGGGATCACCGCGACGACGCACAGCACATCCAGAAGATCGGCCGCCCGGCCGAGATACGGCGACGGCGGCGTGACCGAGTAGTAGCTGCCGGCCAGCGCCACGGCCAGCCCGACCGCGGCGAGCAGCACGGCGAAGACGGTCGCCAGCGCGCCGCCGCCGTCGAGCACGGCCGAGATGGCGAGCAGGCCGAAGCCGGCCAGGCCCGAGCCGACCAGCGGCAGCCGCTGCCGGATGGTCACGAAGAGCCGGGCCCGCAGCAGGAAGGCCGCGGCGGCGACCGCGACCAGCACCCACGAGGCGACGTCGCCGGTCCGGACCAGCAGGTACGAGGCGCAGACGGCGATCACCGCGACGCCGCCCAGCATCCCGGTCAGCATCTCGTCGGTACGGGCGACGGCGGCGAAAACCCGGGCCCGGTCCGGGTTTCCGGCCGGTTGACCGGCGGCCGGCAGGTTGAGCGAGGGCATCGGCAGCTTGCCGAGCCGGATCGCGAGGAGCGGCACCGCGGCGACCCCGGCGACGAGTCCGGCGAGAACGGCGGCGGCCGCGCCCTGGGATGTGGTGAGCCAGGTGAGCAGCGCGCCGATCGCGCCGAGAAGTCCAGCGGTCGCGCCGGCGACGAAGATCCGCAGCAGGTGCGCCACCCCGATCGCGGCGAGCACGCTCGCGAGCAGCAGCAGGGCGCTGCCGCTGAGAAGCGCGTCGGCGTGCGCGCCGCCGACGAGTTGCCGGCCGCCGACGAACGCGTACGGCAGGCCGCCACCGGCGAGCACGGTACCGAGCGCGGCGTCGCCGTAGGCCCGTGAGGCGGCCGTACCGCAGAGGAGCAGGGCGAAGGCGATCACCAGGGCGACGACCGCCGAGCCGCCGCGCAGCTGCGCCAACAGGCCGATCGCCAGCGCGAGCGCGGCGGCGACCAGCGCGGCCACCCGGGTGGCGAGCGGGCTCCAGCCGAGACCGTACCGGCGCGCGCCGTCCGCGATCGCCTCGACGACGTCGTCGTACTCGAGCTCGGGCCACTGTTCTCCGGCCGGTACCAGATGAAGAACGGATCCGTCGCGGACACCTTGCCCGGCCAGGCCGGTCGCCGGGGACAGTGGCGTGCCGTCGGCCCGGCGAAGCAGCCAGCCGCCGTGCCGCTGACCCTGATCGGGAAGCGCCTCGCCCGCGTGGCGGAGCAGCTCGGCCTGCAACTCGGCGAGCGGGACGCTGTCGGGCAGCGCGACATCGACCCGCCGGTGCGGTGCGCTGATGGTCACGTGGGCCAAGCCTGTCGATGCGGCGGGCATGCGAAAACCTAACCACGATCCGGCCGGCGACGGGAGCCCGAAGTGTCGTACCGACCGCCTACAGTCATTGCTGCGACGCGCGACCGGGGAGGCGGGCATTGAGCACCATCGTGGTCAGGCGACCACCGCGACGGCCCGCCCCGGAGATTCCCAGTGGCGCCGTGCCGGTCGACCCGCCACCCGAGATCCCGCAGCCGGTCGGCTCACGCTGGCAGCAGTTCATCCAAGTCGTGCCGATGTTCACCGGCACGATCGCGACCGCGTTGCTGTTCGCCGGGCGCGACGGCGGCGCCTACTCCTACGTGATCGGCGGCATTCTCGGCTTCTCGACGCTGGGCATGCTCTTCACCTCGGTCGGCACCGGCCAGCCCAAGAAGCTCGAGATGATGACCGCGCGCCGGGAGTACCTGCGCCACCTCGCGTCGCTGCGCCGCCGGGTGCGGGAGACGGCTCGGCTGCAGCGGGCCGGCCTGCACTACCGCCACCCCGATCCGCACACGCTGTGGTCGACGGTCGAGCAGCTACCGGCTCTGGGAGCGACGGCCCGAGCGACTCCGACTTCGGCGTGGTCCGCATCGCCGTCGGCCCGCAGACGCTGGCCACGCCGCTGATCGCCGCCGGAGACGCGGCCGCTGGAGGACCTCGAGCCGATGACGCGCCGGCGCGCTGCGCCGGTTCCTCGACACCTACTCGGTCGTGCCGGACCTGCCGGTCGCGGTGTCGCTGCGCGGCTTCGCGCACGTCTACGTGCGCGGTCCGGCGCCCGCCGCGGCGAGCGGCGATCCTGCTCGCGTCTGGTCCGCGCGATGGTCGCCCAGCTGGCGACGTTCCACGCGCCGGACGACCTGCTGATCGCCGTCTGCTTCTCGGCCGGACCGGCGCGCCGCAGTGGGAGTGGGCCAAGTGGCTGCCGCACGCGCTGCACCCGAGCAAGACCGACGCGGCTCGGCCCGGTGCGGCTCGCCGCGACGAGCGTCCGCGCGCTCGAGGAGCTGCCTCGACGACGTGCTCGGCGACCGGGCGCGGTTCAGCCCGGCGCCGCCTGGGGTCAGCGCGCCCGCGCTCGCGGGTCGCCGCATCGTCGTCGTGGTGCTAGACGGCGGGGAGCTGCGCGGCAGCCGGCACCTGACGACGGAGGGCGGCATCGACGGCGTGACGCTGCTCGACCTGGACGAGCCACCGCCGCGCCTGCTGGACCGGGCGACGCTGGTGCTCGATCCGGCGCACGGGCCGGCTCACCACGGTCGCCGCCGATGAAGAGGGCGACAGTCGGCGCGGCCGACACGCTCGGCGCGACGGAGGCCGAGGCGCTGGCCCGCCAGCTGGCCCCGATGCGCCTGGCGGCGGCGCCCGGCACCACCGACGCGCCCGCCGGCCGCGAACTGGGCCTGGCCGAGCTGCTCGGCATCGGCGACCCGGGTGCGTTCGACCGTCGTCCGGGCGTGGGCGCCCCGGCCGCACCGCGACAAGCTGCGGGTGCCGATCGGCGTCGGGCACGGACGGGCAGGCCGGTCGAGCTGGACCTCAAGGAGTCGGCGCAGGACGGCATGGGCCCGCACGGCCTGCTCATCGGCGCCACCGGCTCCGGCAAGTCCGAGCTGCTGCGCACGCTGGTGCTCGCGCTGGCCGCCACCCACTCGTCGGAGACGCTCAACTTCGTGCTGGTCGACTTCAAGGGCGGCGCGACGCTTCGCCCCGCTCGACCGGCTGCCGCACACCGCCGCCGTCATCACCAACCTGGCCGACGAGCTCACCCTGGTCGACCGCATGCTCGACGCGATCCACGGCGAGCTGATGCGCCGGCAGGAGCTGCTGCGCCGCGCCGGCAACTACGCCTCACTGCGCGACTACGAGCGGGCCCGGGCCGGCGGCGCGGCGCTCGCGCCGCTGCCCAGCCTGCTGATCATCTGCGACGAGTTCTCCGAGCTGCTGACCGCCAAGCCCGACTTCATCGACCTGTTCGTGCAGATCGGCCGGGTCGGCCGGTCGCTCGGCGTGCACCTGCTGCTGGCCTCGCAGCGGCTCGAGGAGGGCCGGCTGCGCGGCCTGGACACGCACCTGTCCTACCGGATCGGCCTGCGGACGTTCTCCGCGATGGAGTCGCGCGCGGTGCTCGGCGTGCCCGACGCCTACGAGCTGCCCCGCTCGCCCGGGCACGGCTACCTCAAGTTCGGCACCGAGCCGCTGACCCGGTTCAAGGCCGCCTACGTCTCCGGGCCCTACCGGCCGACCGGCGCGGCCCCGAGCGCCGGCGGTCGCACCGGTCGCGACCGGGTGCATCGACTACGACACCCACTACGTTCCGGTTCCGGCCCAGCCGGCCGAGCGCGCGCCGCGCCCGGGACGCCGCGGCGGCGACAGCCTGCTCGACGTGCTGGTCCGGCCGGCTCGCCGGGCAGGGCCCGCCGGCGCACCAGGTGTGGCTGCCGCCGCTGTCCACCTCCGCGACGCTCGACGAGCTGCTCGGCCCGGTGGCCACCGACGCCGAGCGCGGGCGTGTGCGTCGCCAACCCCGAGCTGCGCGGCGCCCTGCAGGTGCCGATCGCGCTCGTCGACAAGCCGTTCGAGCAGCGCCGCGACCTGCTGTGGCTGGACCTGGCCGGCGCCGCCGGCCACGTCGCGGTGGTCGGCGGCCCGCAGAGCGGCAAGTCGACCGCGCTGCGCACGCTGGTCTGCGGCGCTGGCGCTGACCCACACCCCGGCCGAGGTGCAGTTCTACTGCCTCGACTTCGGCGGCGGCGCGCTCGCCGCGCTGCGCGACCTGCCGCACGTCGGCGGCGTCGCCGGCCGGCTCGACTCGGCCGGGTCCGGCGCACGGTCGCCGAGGTCGAGCACGCTGCTGAACGAGCGGGAGCAGCGCTTCGCCGCGGCCGGCATCGACCGCATGAGCGCCTACCGTCGCCAGCGCGCGGCGGCCGCGTCCGGCGCACGTCAGCGCCGCGGCGGCCGACGACCCGTTCGGCGACGTGTTCCTGGTCGTCGACGGCTGGGCCACGCTCCGCGCCGAGTACGAGGACCTGGAGCCGGTCGATCACCGACCTGGCCACCCGCGGCCTGTCCTACGGCATCCACCTGGTGGCGACGGCGCCCCGCTGGATGGACTTCCGGCCGGCCATGCGCGACCTGTTCGGCACCCGGCTCGAGCTGCGGCTCGGCGACCCGAGCGACTCGGTGATCAACCGCGCGGGCCGCGGTCAACGTGCCGGCGAGCGCGCCCGGCCGCGGCATCACCGCCGACGGCGCTGCACTTCCTGGCGGCGCTGCCGCGCGTGCCGGCCGCCGGCAACGCGACCGGCCGCACGCGGCACCGCCGACCTGGTCAAGGCCGTCGCCGCGAGCTGGACCGGCCGGTCGGCGCCCGCGCGGTGCGGCTGCTGCCGGCGACCGTGCCGTACGCGGCGATCGCCGCCGACCGCGACCCGGACGACCCGCTCGCGCTGCCGATCGGCATCGCCGAGGCCGACCTGCAGCCGGTCGCGCGTCGACTTCGCCGCCGACCCGCACTTCCTGCTCTTCGGCGACACCGAGTGCGGCAAGAGCATCGTTCCTGCGCGGCCTGGCCATGGCGATCACCGAGCGGTACACGCCGGAGGAGGCGCGGCATCATCCTGGTCGACTACCGGCGCAGCCTGCTCGGCCTCGACCGAGACCGACCACCTCATCGGCTACGGCACCTCCGGCGCCGAGCACCGCCGAGCTGATCGAGCTCGGTCGCCGGCTACATGGAGCGCCGGCTGCCCGGCCCCGACGTCACCGCCGAGCAGCTGCGCGACCGCTCCTGGTGGACCGGCCCGGACTGTTCGTGCTCGTCGACGACTACGACCTGGTGGCGACCGGGCCCGACCAACCCGCTGCTGCCGCTGCTCGAGTACCTGCCGCAGGCCCGCGACATCGGCCTGCACCTGGTCGTCACCCGGCGCAGCCGGCGGCGCCGGCCGCGCGCTGTACGACCCGATCATCCAGCGGCTGCGCGAGCTGTCCTCGCCCGGCCTGGTGATGTCCGGCGACCGGACGAGGGTGCGCTGATCGGCAACGTCCGGCCCGGCCCGCTGCCGCCCGGCCGTGGCCTGCTGGTCACCCGCAGGGAGGGGATCCGGTTGATCCAAGTGGCACAGCCGACAGACGGCTGACAAGTCGCGGCGATCCGACGAGAATGGCTGCCATCAACCGTCCGTTCCTGCTTCGCGCCGCCCTTCGGAAGGCCGCCGTCGTGGCGGTCGTTTTTGTGGCGGCCATCTTCGTGACGCCGTCCGGAGCCTCGGCCGACTCGGTACGGCGGGATCAATGGCAGCTCAAGGAGCTGGACGCGCGTGCGGCCTGGACGCTCGCCAGCGGCGAGGGCGTCACGGTCGCGGTCATCGACTCGGGCGTCGACGCGACGCATCCCGACCTCGCCGGCCAGGTGCTCCCGGGCGCGGACTTCGTCGACGGCAGCACCGACGGGCGCGAGGACCTCGGTCGGGCACGGCACGACGGTCGCCGGGCTCATCGCCGGCCGCGACGACGACAACAGCGGCGTGGTCGGGCTCGCGCCGCACGCCAAGATCTTGCCGGTGCGGGTGCTCGACCAGGACAACCGCTACGACGATCCGGCGGTCGTGGCGAAGGGCATCGACTGGGCGGTCGACCACGGGGCGACCGTCATCAACCTGTCCCTGGGCGGCCTGCTACGCAGCGACGTACTGGCCGAAGCGCTCGCCTACGCCGCCGCCCACGACGTCGTGATCATCGCGTGCACCGGCAATGTGGCGGCCAACTCACCGACCCGCGAGGTGTGGTATCCGGCACGCGAACCGGGCGTGGTCGCCGTGGCCGGGCTCGTCGGCGATGATCCCAGCGCGGCGCTGGCGCCGTCACCGGCGCGCCCGAGCCCAGGCGGCGCGGGCGGGTCGAGCTCGACCGAGTCGCTGTGGCCCGGCTCGCTGACCGGCGCCCCAACCGTCCTCACCGCGCCGGCCGTCAACCTGCTCGGTGCCAAGTCCGGCGGCGGATACTGGCGGGTGCAAGGCACCAGCTTCGCCGCCCCGCTGGTCGCGGCGGCCGCGACGCTGATCCGGTCCCGCTTTCCCGACCTATCGGCAGCCAACGTGATCAACCGGCTGATCGGCACCGCCCGCGATCTCGGCCAGCCGGGCCGCGACGACCAGTTCGGCTTCGGCGAGGTCGACCCGGCCGCGGCGCTGCGCAGCGAGGTCACCATGGTCAAGGCCAACCCGCTCGGCGGCCCGCCGACGGCCACCACCGACCCCAGCGAGGCGCCGACCGTCAAGTCGCCCGGTCAAGGCTCGGACGTACCGGCCGCGAACAGCAACGCGAACGGCGGCACGACAGCTAACGAGGCCGCAGCCGGCGATGGCAGGCTCGGCGAGCGCATCGGGTTCGCGGCCAGGGCGGCGGCGCTCGAGCGCTGGCTCGGCGCGAGCGCCGTGATCGGCACGCTGGTCGCCGGCCTCCTGTTCACCCTCGGCCTGAGCATGACCCGCCGCCAACAAGCCCCCGCCCGCCGCCGCCGCCGCTGACAGCCCCCGCCGACGACACCACTGGCAACGCCAGACGCCACAACTTCGGGGAACTAGTGGCCACCGACCCCCAGGACGCCACAACTTCGGGGAACCAGTGGCCTCGCGAATGCCGCTACCTGATCAGGTCAGGCGCACTTGCCGGTACCGGTGGCGTCGTTGTGGTTGAGGCCGGCAGTAGCCACCGGCGCGGCTTCGTCGGCCGTGAGCGCGAAACCGGTTTGCGGATCGTCCGCCGCCGCGGCGAAGATCACGCCGAGCACCGAGCCGTCCGAGCTGACCAGCGGGCCGCCGGAGTTGCCGCTTCGCACCAGGGCTCGGATCGTGTAGATGTCCCGGGTCACCTTGCCGGTGTCGTAGATGTCCGGGCCGGTGATGTCGCGGGACGTCGCGGATGCGGGCGGCGCGGGCGTCGAACGGTCCGTCGAGCGGGAAGCCGATGACGATCGCGTCGGCGCCGGTACCGGCCTTCTTCGGGGCGAACTTCATCACCGGCGCGGACAGCCCGGGGACGTAGAGCACCGCGAGGTCGCGGTCCGGGTCGTAGGCGACCACCCGGGCGTTGCGCTGGTTGCCGTTGATCTCGACCGACACCTTGCGGGTGCCGGCGACCACGTGCGCGTTGGTCATCACCCGCTCGGGCGCGTAGACGAACCCGGAGCCCTCGATCCGGCGGGAGCAGCTCGGCGCGGTGCCGAGCACCTTCACGACCGACTTCTTGGAGATCGGCGACGACCCGGGAGTCGGCCAGCGCCGGGTCGGGCGGAGCCACGTCCCGGACGCGCGTCGGGGAGAGCCCGTCGAAGACGTCGGGGAAGCCGTGGTGTCGACGGTGTCCCGCAGCGCCTCGGAAAGCCGCGTCGGCCTGGTCGGGCATGACCTTGTCGACGGCGCCGAGGATCGCGCAGTTGCGTGACCGACGTTGGCCAGCCACGGCAGCGACGACGAGCCGAGCGGCGCGGCGACCAGCCAGACCACCACCAGCACCGCCACCACGGAGACGACCGCGCCGCCGGCGTTGTCGAAGCCCTGGGCGGTCGGGTTGCGGATGGCGTGGCGCAGGCGGCTGCCGACAAAGCTGGCCAGCGCCTGCCCGGCGATGGCCAGACCGAAGACGGCCGCCAGCGAAACGATGACTCGCTTGGAGTCACCGTTGAGATGGTCCGCGATCAGCGGTCCGATTTGCAGGCCGAGTCAGGCGCCGCCGAAGAACCCGACGAACGACAGCAGCCCGACGAGGAACCCCTGCCGGTAGCCGTTGATGGCGAAGACCAGCATCAGGAGAATCAGGAAAATATCGATCACACTGCCGGACACGTGTTCAGGGTACGGTCGTGGCGCCAGATGTCGGCAATTCCTCAACCCGGCCCGTCGTCCACGGCTCGGCCCAGCCGCCCAGTTCAAGCAGGGTCGATAGGACACCAGCGGTGAAACCCCACACCAACATGTCGTGTATCCGAAACGCGGGGCCGATCCACCCGCTCGGGTGGCGCACTCGCAGGCGGTTGGCGGGATCGACCAGGTCACGCACCGGAAGCCGGGCGACGCGGGCGACCTCGGCCCGGTCGACCGGGCCCACCTCGTGTGGGGTTCGCCACCAGGCGAGCACCGGGGTCACGACGAAACCGGCTGACCGGGATCCACAGCGTGGGCAGCACGTCGACGAGCGCGACGCTGGCCGGGTCGAGCCCGACCTCCTCGTTGGCCTCGCGCAGCGCGGTCGCGGCCACGTCGGCGTCGGTCGGGTCGGTGGCGCCGCCGGGGAAGGCCGGCTGACCGGCGTGGTTGCGCATCGTTCGCGGCCCGTTGCGAGCAGCAGCACGTCGGGTCCGGTGCCGGGCTGCTCGCCGAAAAGGACCAGGACCGCGCTCTCACGCTGGCCGTCCGCGTCGGGGGTGGGCAGGCGGGTGAAGTCGCTCGCCTCGGCCGACCGCAGCCGGCGACAGCAGCGGCTCCCACCAGGACGGCAGGTCGGGCGGGACCTCGATGTCGAACCCGCTCATGCCCCGGTGACCCCCAGGTAGCGCTGCGCCAGGTTGGCCACCTTGTCGACGTCGAGAGCGGTGGAGCTGTAGACGTAGACGAGCTCGCCGCGGCCGGTGATGAACAGGGTGGCCGGCAGCGCCGTCCGGTGCACCGCTGTCAGCAGCCGCCGGTCACGGTCCTCCAGCATCGTCATGGTGAGCTTGTTGTCGTCGATGAACGACTGCGGCCGAGTCGTGCGAGTCGGCGGTCACCACCCCGATGACCCGCACCCGGTCGCCCGCCCGGTCGGCGAAGCGCTGGAGGGCGGGCAGTTCCGTGCGGCACGGCTCGCACCAGGCCGCCCACAGGTTGACGATCGTCGGCGTGCCGAGCGCGGCCAGCGTGGCCGGCGCCCCGCCGTCGAAACAGGTGAGCGCGACGCTGGGCAGCGGCTCGGCCGACGGTTGGGGCGGACCGGCGGACCGACCGGCCGCCGGGGTGAGGCAGGGCGCGCCGGTCGGCTTGGCGACATCGGTCTTCTCCGTGCAGCCGGCGAGCGGGCCGCCGAGCAGCAGCGCCGCCGAGAGCAGCAGCGCCACGCCGCGCCTTGACCTCACGCCTCGACTCCTCCGAGCAGCGCCGCGGCGTCCGCACCGAGGGCGGCCTCGGCCAGCTCGGCCACCCGCGGACCCTTGAGCAGCCTGACCGCGAGCGCCGGGTCGGTCGGCCCGGAGCCGTAGGCCGGGCAGTCGCGCGCGATGGTGCAGGCACCGCAGGCGGGCTTGCGGGCGTGGCACACCCGGCGACCGTGGAAGATCACCCGGTGCGACAGCATGGTCCAGTCCTTGCGCTCGATCAGCTTGGCCACCGCGAACTCGATCTTGACCGGATCGGTCTCGTGGTCCACAGCCAGCGCTGGACGAGCCGGGAGAAGTGCGTGTCGACGGTGATGCCCGGGATGCCGAACGCGTTGCCGAGGATCACGTTGGCGGTCTTGCGGCCGACGCCGGGCAGCTTCACCAGCTCGTCGAGGCTGGACGGCACCACGCCGTCGTGGTTCTCGACCAGTGCCCGACCGAGCTTGATCAGCGAGTCGGTCTTGTTGCGGAAGAACCCGGTCGACTTGATCATCTCTTCCATCTCGGCCCGATCGGCGCCGGCATAGTCGGCGGCCGTCGGATAGCGAGCGAAGAGCTTCGGGGTGACCTCGTTGACCCGCACGTCGGTGGTCTGCGCGGAGAGGATCGTGGCCACGGTGAGCTCGAGCGGGGTACGGAAGTCGAGCTCGCAGTGCGCGTCAGGATGGGTTTCGGCGAGCAGCCGGGCCATGCGCGGGCGCGGCGCTTGCGCCCGAGCTCCGTTTCGGTCACGCCGCCTCCTCGCTCGCAGGCTCCCGAAGAGCCGGCCTGACGTGCCAGACTCCACGAGCGGCTCGCGACGAGTGACGCTCGCGCGACATCGACGCTCGACTCTACGACCAGCCACCGACACAAAATCAGCCCGGTGTGACCCCACCGTTCGAGGCGATCTTGGCTCCGGTCTCCGGGAAGTCGGTCTTCGTCAGGTTGCTGATCAGCGAGATGGACTGCTTCTTCGGGTCGAGCCGGGGTAAACCGGGCGCGATCATCGCGGTCGGTGTGATCGAGCCGCTCTTCCAGGTGCCATCGCCGCCGAGTGTCACCTTCAGGATGGCACCGACTCCGACCACGCCCTTGTAGCTCAGCGCGCGGTAGCCGGCCAAGTTGCCGAGGCTGTACGCGATGAGGTGTCCCTTGTAGAACTCCATCCCGCGCACGACGTGCGGCCCGTGGCCGACGACGAGATCGGCGCCCGCGTCGATGACCGCGTGGCCGAACGCGATCGGGTCGCACCGGTTCTCCCCGAGGTAGTACTCGGTGCCGGGCTTGACGTGCTGCTTGTCCGAGCCCTCGCCGCCCTGTGCACCTGGACGACGACCAGGTCGGCCTGGCTCGTCGCCGTGGTGACCAGTTGCTTCGCCTTGTCGAGGTCGCTACACAGGTTGGACCAGACGTACGAGGCGAAGCCCACAACGGCGATCTTGACGCCCTTGACGTCGACGACGGTGATCATCGCCCGGCCACCCGGTGTACTTGATGCCGGCCGCGTCGAGGTGCTTCTGCGTGTTCTTGAAGCCGGCCGGGCCGAAGTCGTACGCGTGGTTGTTGGCCTGGTTGACCAGCGTGAATCCGGCGTCCTTGAGGTTGTTGACGAAGGACGGCGGGGTCCGGATAGGCGAAGCAGGTCGAGCCGGCCGACTGCGCCGAGCACTTGCCGACGCCGGTGTCGTCGGTGATCGTCTGCTCGAGGTTGCCCATCTGGAAGTCCGCAACCAGAGCGCTCTTGACCTGGTCGAAGAAGCCCTTGCCGCCGTTGGGCGGCAGGCCGCTCGGCGCCGAGCCCATCACGATGTCGCCGGTCGCGGTCATCGTGATGCCGTCGGCCGGGCCGGCCGGAGCAGCGCTGGCTTTCCGCGCGGGAAGACCGGCCGAGGAAACGCCGGCCGATGGTGAGCCGGAGGGCCGGCCGAGCACCACGGCCGCGGTGGCCGTGCCCGCGCCGACCAGCACCGCCGCTATCGCCCCGACGAGGGCCGCGGAACGCCGGCCGCCCGAGCGGCGAGGCGGCACAGGGGGCGGCGGCGGTGCCGTGGGTGCGCCACCGTAGACCGTCATGCCCTAGATCACCCCCGCGAGAACATACCCCACGCGGGCAACCCGGTAATTCCACGATTCCGCTGGGTAACCATCCACCGTTCCGGCAGCGGCGATAGCTCCCGGCCCGGCACTCATGAGCTGAAAACCTGTGCCTAAACTAACTTCGCGCGGGTGCTCGCGCAGACGAGGGTAAGAGGTGGGCGCGATGGATGAGGTACTGGCTCGAAGCGGGATCTTCCAGGGCGTTGAACCGGACGCCGCGGACTCATTGGCCAAGGAGATGGAGACGATCGACGTCCGCAAGGGCGAGATCGTATTCAGCGAGGGCGAGCCCGGCGACAGTCTCTACATCGTGCTGTCCGGCAAGATCAAGGTCGGCCGGCGGGCCGCGGACGGCCGGCAGAACCTGATCGCGGTCATGGGCCCCAGCGACATGGTGGGCGAACTGTCGCTCTTCGACCCGGGACCACGCACGGCCACCGCCACCGCCGTGCTGGACACCCGCCTGGCCCGGCTGCGCAAGCAGGCGCTGCGCCCCTGGCTGAACAACCGGCCGGAGATCGCGGAGCAGTTATTGAGGGTGCTGGCCAGAAGGCTGCGCCGGACGAACGACGCGCTGGCCGACCTTATATTTACCGACGTGCCCGGCCGGGTCGCCAAGACCCTGCTGCAGATGGCCGGCCGGTTCGGCACGCGCGACGGCGGCGTGCTGCGCGTCAACCACGACCTGACCCAGGAGGAGATGGCCCAGCTGGTCGGCGCCTCCCGCGAGACGGTCAACAAGGCGCTGGCCGACTTCGCCTCCCGCGGCTGGCTGCGCCTCGACGGCAAGAGCGTGATCATCATGGACCCGGAGCGCCTGGCCCGCCGAGCGCGCGTTTAGATCCTTTTGGCCGATGACTCGGGTCCGCCGAGGGCACGACCGTCGCTCCCGCCAGACACCGCTCCGCTTCGCTGCGCTGCCAGGTCCGCGGTGACAAGCCCGCGTCGCCACAACTTCGGGGAACCAGTGCTCTCAGCGGGCCCCGGACGCCACACTTTCGGGGAAACAGTGCCCTGCGTGGGCCCGGAGGCAACAACTCCGGGGAAGTAGTGGCCTCAGCGGCCCGGAGGCAACAACTCCGGGGAAGTAGTGGCCTTAGCGGGGCCCGGAGGCCACCATTTCGGGGAAGTAGTGGCCTCCGGGCGGGATCTTGGAGACAAGCGGCCCCCGGACTGCGAGTGAAAAAGTCAAGCTTGACTGATTGTTTTTATCCGGCCAGGCTGAACGGGTGGGAACTGTCACCGCCCGCGAACCCCAGCAGGAGCGCAGCCGAGCCACCCAGCAGCGGCTGCTCGAGGCCACCGTGGACTGCCTGGTCGAGCGCGGCTGGTCGGGCGCCACCACGACGGTGATCGCCGAGCGGGCCGGGGTGTCGCGCGGGGCGCAGCTGCACCACTACCCCACGCGGGCCGCCCTGGTGCTCGCCGCAGTCACCCACCTCGCCGAGTTACGCGCCAACGAGCTGCGCGCCGAGGCGCTCAGCCTCACCGAGGATCGCGGCGAACGCCTCGGCCGGGTCGTCGACATGCTCGCCGCGCTCTTCACCGGTCCGCTGTTCGTGGCCGCTCTGGAGCTGTGGATGGCCGCCCGCACCGATCCCGGACTGCGCGATGCCCTCGTGCCCCTCGAGGAGAAGGTCGGACGGGAGATGCACCGGCTGACCGTCGACCTGCTCGGGGCCGACGAGTCGCAGCCGGGCGTGCGCGAGGCGGTGCAGGCGACCCTCGACCTGCTGCGCGGCCTCGGCGTCGCCAACCTGCTCAACGACGACTCGCATCGTCGCGCACAACTGCTGGCCGCATGGAAGCGGCAGCTGGATGGCGTCCTGCGAAATGGAGCGTGTTGATTCATGGTGATGCTGGCCGAGGTGCTGGCCGACCTGCGTGACGAGAGCGAGGCGCTTGACGGCCTCGTGTCGCGATTGTCCGATGTGGACTGGAGCCGGGAGACCCCCTCGGTCGGCTGGACCGTGGCGCACCAGATCTCCCATCTGGCCTGGACCGACCGCGCCGCCACGCTCGCCGCCGCCGACCGCATCGAGTTCTTCCGGCTGCTCGGCGACACCATGGACGAGGACCCGGGTTCGTTCGTCGACCGGGCGGCCGGCGAGGGCGTGGCGCCCCCGGCCGAGTTGCTGGCCCGCTGGCGGGACGGGCGGGACGCGCTGTCCAAGGCGCTTACCGCGGTACCCCCCGGTGAGCAGCTCGCCTGGTTCGGCACGGCGATGTCCCCCACTTCGAGCGCCACCGCCCGGTTGATGGAGACCTGGGCGCACGGCCTGGACGTCGCCGACACGTTCGCCGGCGACCCCGGCGCGATCGGGGACGCGGCACGGCAGCTGAAGAAGCCGACCCCGCGCCTGCGGCACATCGCCCACCTCGGCTTCCGCACCATCGGCCACAGCTTCAGCTCGCACGGCCACCAGCTGCCGAGCGAGCCTTTCCGGGTCGAGCTGTCCACTCCGGACGGTGCTCTGTGGACGTTCGGCCCGCCGGACGCGAGCCAGCGGATCACCGGACCGGCCCTGGACTTCTGCCTGCTGGTGACCCAGCGACGGCACCATACGGACCTCGCGCTGCAGGCCTCCGGCGACCGGGCCCGGGAGTGGCTCGGCATCGCGCAAGCCTTCGCCGGCCCGCCCGGCACCGGACGCGAGCCCGGACCGCGCCACGACCGAACCGAGCCGCCCGGCACCGGACGCGAGCCCGGACCGCGCCATGACTGAACCGCTCCGCATCGGCAACGCCTCCGGGTTCTACGGCGACCGCTTCGACGCCTGGCGGGAGATGCTCGAGGGCGGCCAACTCGATGTGCTCACCGGTGACTACCTGGCCGAGCTGACCATGCTCATCCTCGGCCGGGACCGCCTGAAGAACCCGGACACCGGCTACGCCAAGACGTTCCTGCGCCAGATGGAGCAGTGCCTCAGCACGGCCCTCGACCGCGGCGTGAAGATCGTGACCAACGCCGGCGGCCTCAACCCCGGAGGCCTGGCGAACGCGTTGGAGAAGCTCGGCCTCGGCGCCCGCATCGGCCTCGTGACCGGCGACGACCTCGGCGCGATCAGCGGCCCCGAAGAAGACCTGCTTGCCGGGATCATCGGCAAGCCGCTGACCGCCAACGCCTACCTCGGCGCGTTCGGCATCGCCGAGTGCCTCAAGGCCGGCGCGGACATCGTCGTGACCGGCCGGGTCACCGACGCCTCGCTGGTCGTCGGCCCGGCCGCCGCGCACTTCGGCTGGGCCCGGGACGACTACGACGCTCTGGCCGGCGCGACCGTCGCCGGGCACATCCTCGAGTGCGGCGCCCAGGCGACCGGCGGCAACTTCGCCTTCTTCACGGAACTCCCCGACCGCGCACTGCACCCGGGCTTCCCGATCGCCGAGATCCACGCCGACGGCCGGGCCGTCATCACCAAGCACCCCGGCACCGGCGGCGCGGTCACCACCGAGACGATCACCGCCCAGTTGCTCTACGAGATCGGCGCACCGCAGTACCTCGGCCCCGACGTGGTGACCCACCTGGACAGCGCCGTGCTGACCCAGGGCGGCAGCGATCGGGTACTGGTATCCGGCGTGCGCGGTACGCCACCCCCGGCGACCGTCAAGGTCGGGGTGAACAGCCTCGGCGGCTACCGCAACGCGATGACCTTCATCCTGACCGGGCTGGACATCGAGGCGAAGGCCGCGCTGGTCCGCGAGCAGCTCGAACGGCGCGTCGGCGCGGACGGCCTCGAATCGGTCCTCGCTCGCGTGGATCGCCCCGACGCCGATACCGAGCAGGCGGCCAGCGCGCTGCTGACCGTCCACATCAAGGATCAGGATCCCGGACGAGCCGGACGTGCCTTCTCGCAGGCGGCGGTGGAACTGGCGCTCGCCTCGTACCCGGGTCTGGCGCTGACGGGCCCGCCCGGGGACGCCTCGCCGTTCGGCGTGTTCGCGGCGTTCGACCTGCCGCAGGATGCCGTCGAGCACAGGGCCGTGCGGCCGGACGGTACGACCCGCACGATCGACCCGCCGCCGATCACCGCGACAACTTCCGGGAAGTTGTCGCCTCACGAGCACCCGGAGGCCACGACTTCCGGGAAGTTGTCGCCTCACGAGCACCCGGAGGCCAGTACTTCCGGGAAGGTGTCGCCTCAGGGGCGCTCCGAGGCCACTACTCCCGGGAAGATGCCGCTGGGCACCGTCGTCGGCGCGCGATCGGGCGACAAGGGCGGCGACGCCAACGTCGGCGTGTGGGCCCGCACCGACGCAGCGCACGAGTGGCTGCGCGGATTCCTCACCGTCGAGCGGTTCAAGCGGTTGCTGCCCGAGGCCGAGCCACTCGACGTCGAGCGCTTCGAGCTGCCCAACCTGCGCGCGCTGAACTTCGTCGTGCACGGCCTGCTCGGCGAGGGGGTGGCCGCGAGCACCCGCTTCGACCCGCAGGGCAAGGCGCTCGGCGAGTGGCTGCGCTCGCGGATCGTGGACATCCCGGGGGACCTCCGATGAACTTCGACCGACCTGAGCTGCGCGATCTGACGCGCACGTTCGTCGAGCGGGAGATAGCGGCCAACCTCGACAGTTGGGAACGGGCCGGCGAGGTGCCGCGCAGCCTGCACCGCAAGGCGGCCGAGGTCGGCCTGCTCGGCATCGGCTTCCCCGAGGAGGTGGGTGGGTCGGGCGGCGACGCGATCGACCGGCTCGTCGTCACCGAGGAGCTGATCCAGGCCGGCGGCTCGTCGGGCCTGGTCGCGGCCCTGTTCACGCACGGGATCGCGCTGCCGCACATG
The DNA here is from genome assembly GCA_963816625.1 of uncultured Actinomycetota bacterium. GTDB lineage: Bacteria > Actinomycetota > Actinomycetes > Mycobacteriales > Micromonosporaceae > Dactylosporangium. The sequence goes on from CAWFLC010000003.1 coordinate 897,579, forward strand.
GTGGCGACCGGCAACCCGGACCTGATCGACCGGTTCGTCCGGCCAACCCTGGCCGGCGAGCTGATCGGCAGCCTGGCGATCACCGAGCCGGACGGCGGCTCGGATGTGGCCGCGCTCCGGACGACCGCCAAGCGAGACGGCGACGACTACGTCGTCAACGGCTCGAAGACCTACATCACCAGCGGCGCCCGCGCCGACTTCGTGACGACCGCCGTCCGGACCGGTGACCCCGGGTACGGCGGGATCTCGCTCCTCGTCGTCGAGAAGCCGGCGGTCACCGTCACCCGGCGGTTGGAAAAGCTCGGCTGGCACTGCTCCGACACCGCCGAACTGTCATACGCGGACGCCCGCGTCCCGGCCGCCAACCTGGTCGGCGCGGAGAACACGGGATTCGCTCAGATCATGCGGCACTTCGCCGGCGAGCGGATCTCCATGGCCGTCCAGTGCTATGCCACCGCGCAGCGCTGCTTCGACCTCACCATGCGCTGGGTCAAGGACCGTCACACGTTCGGGCGCCCCCTCGCCAGCCGCCAGCTCGTCCGCCACCGGCTGGCCGAGATGGCCCGGCAGATCGACGTCGCGCGGGCGTATGTCCGACACACCGCACTGCGTGTCGCTACCGGCGAACGACTCGTTACGGAGGTGGCGATGGCGAAGAACACCGCGGTCGCGGCGTGCCAGCACGTCGTCGATCAGGCCGTGCAACTGCACGGCGGCCTCGGTTACCTCCGCGACGCCGAGGTCGAGCGCCACTACCGGGACGCTCGGATCATGGGCATCGGCGGAGGCACCACGGAGATCATGAACGAGATCATCGCTAAGCAGCTGGGGGTCTGATCAAGCATGCCGGTGTTGACAAGCACCCTGGATCCCCGGTCTCCGTCCTACCTGGACAACCGGGCCGCGATGCTGGACCGGCTCACCGAGCTGGAGTCGGCTCTGCGGGACTCGCGCGGTGGCGGCGGCGAGAAATACGTGACCCGCCACCACGCCCGCGGCAAGCTGCTTCCGCGTGAGCGCATCGAACTGCTGATCGACCGCGACTCGCCGTTCCTCGAGCTGTCCGCGATCGCCGCCTGGGGCACCGACTACCCGGTCGGGGCGAGCGTGGTGACCGGCATCGGCGTCGTCGAGGACACGCCGTGCATGATCATCGCCCATGACCCGACCGTACGCGGGGGCGCGGTCAACCCGTACTCGTTGAAGAAGACCCAGCGAGCCGCCGAGATCGCCCGGCTCAACCGGCTGCCGCTGGTCAACCTGGTCGAGTCCGGCGGGGCCGACCTGCCGTCGCAGGCGGAGATCTTCATCCCCGGCGGCGCCGCCTTCAAGGACCTGACCCAGCTCTCGGCGGCCGGCATCCCGACGATCGCGGTCGTGTTCGGCAACGCGACCGCCGGCGGCGCCTACGTGCCCGGCATGTCGGACTACACGATCTTCGTACGCGACCACGCCAAGGTCTTCCTGGCCGGGCCGCCGCTGGTGAAGATGGCGACCGGCGAGGAGAGCGACGACGAGACGCTCGGCGGGGCGGTCATGCACGCCACCCGGTCCGGCCTGGCCGACTTCGTCGCCGAGGACGAGCGCGACGCCCTGCGCCTAACTCGAGCCTGCGTGCGCCGGTTACGGAGCTCACCTCGTACCCCGGAAAAAATGGGCGGGCCGGAACCGAAGTTCGAGCAGGACGACCTCCTGGCCATCCCGTCGGCGGATCTGCGGGTGCCCTTCGATCCGCGCGAGATCCTGGCGCGCATCCTCGACGGCAGCGAGTTCGACGAGTTCAAGCCCGCCTACGGGACCGCGCTGTGCACCGGCTGGGGGGCGATCCACGGTCACCCGATCGGCGTCCTCGCCAACTCGCGCGGCGTCCTCTTCTCGACCGAGGCGCAGAAGGCGGCGCAGTTCATCCAGCTGGCCAACTCGTCCGGCACGCCGCTGCTGTTCCTGCAGAACACCACCGGCTACATGGTCGGCGCCGACTACGAGCAGGGCGGCATCATCAAGCACGGCGCGATGATGATCAACGCGGTGGCGAACTCGAAGGTGCCGCACCTCACGATCAACATCGGCGCGTCGTACGGCGCGGGCAACTACGGCATGTGCGGGCGGGCCTACGATCCGCGGTTCCTGTTCACCTGGCCGAACGCGCGCTCGGCGGTGATGGGCTCGGCCCAGCTGGCCGGGGTGCTCTCGATCGTGCAGCGGCAGGCGGCCGAGGCCAAGGGCCAGCCGTACGACGAGGAGCAGGACGCCGCCATGCGCGCCATGGTGGAGCACAAGATCGACGCCGAATCGACGGCGCTGTTCCTGTCCGGGCGGCTGTACGACGACGGCGTCATCGACCCCCGCGACACCCGAACGATCCTCGGCCTGTGCCTGGCGCTCGTGTCCACAGTGGACCACCAGCCGGCCCCCTTCGGCGTCTTCCGGATGTGACTGCAATGATTCGTCGACTTTTGGTGGCCAACCGGGGTGAGATCGCCCGCCGGATCTTCGCGACCTGCAAGGCGATCGGGGTGGAGAGCGTCGCGGTCTACTCCGACGCCGATGCCGGCTCCCCGCACGTCGCCGAGGCGGACTACGCCGTGCACCTGCCGGGCAACGCGCCCTCCGCCACGTACCTGCGCGGTGATCTGCTCATCGCCGCCGCGCGCAAGTGCGGGGCCGACGCGATCCACCCCGGCTACGGCTTCCTGTCCGAGAACGCCGACTTCGCCGCGTCGGTCATCGACGCCGGGCTGACCTGGGTCGGGCCGTCGCCGAAGGCGATCTCGATGATGGGCCTCAAGCTGGAGGCCAAGGCATTGCTGGCCGAGGCCGGCGTGCCGATGTTGCCGACCTGGGTCGACCCCGACGACGTCACCATGTTCCCGGTGCTGGTGAAGGCGTCCGCGGGCGGCGGCGGCCGGGGCATGCGCATCGTCCGCGACCGCGACTCGCTTCCCGAGGCGGTGGCGTCCGCCCGCCGCGAGGCCGCGTCCGCATTCGGCGACGGGACCGTTTTTTGTGAGCGGTACGTGGAACGCGCGCGGCACATCGAAGTCCAGCTGATCGCCGACTCCCACGGCAACGTCGTGACGCTGGGCGAGCGCGAGTGTTCGATCCAGCGGCGGCACCAGAAGATCATCGAGGAGACCCCGTCGCCGGCAGTCGACGCCACACTTCGCGAGGAACTGTGCGCGGCCGCGATCGCCGCGGCCCGGGCGGTGTCCTATGTGGGCGCCGGCACGGTCGAGTTCATCCTCACCCCCGGTGGCGAGTTCTTCTTCCTGGAGATGAACACCCGTCTTCAGGTCGAGCACCCGGTCACCGAGTGCGTCGTCGGGGTCGACCTGGTGCGCCTGCAACTGCTGGTCGCCGAGGGCGGCGGCCTGCCCTTCAACGGCCCGCCGCCGCTGCGCGGCCACGCCATCGAGGTCCGCCTGTACGCCGAGGACCCCGCGTACGCGTGGCTGCCCTGCACCGGCACGCTGCACCGCTTCGAGATCCCCGGCATCAGCCACACGTTCGGCCCGCTGCCGACGCCCGGCCTGCGCCTGGACTCCGGCGTGGCCGACGGCTCGGTCGTCGGCGTCTACTACGACCCGATGCTGGCCAAGGTGATCGCCTGGGCGCCCACGCGGTACGAGGCGGCGCGCATGCTGTCCACCTCCCTCGCCCGGGCCCTCATCCATGGCGTCACCACCAACCGGGACCTGCTCGTCCGCGTGCTGCGGCATACCGCGTTCCTGTCCGGCGGCACCGATACCAGCTTCCTCGACCGGCACCCGGAGGTCTTCGCCCCGCTGCTGTCCTCTGTGGACGCCGTCCGGCTGTCCTGCCTCGCCGCCGCGCTGGCCGGAGCGGCCGGGCGCCGCGCCTCGGCGCAGACGCTGGCGCACCTGCCGTCCGGCTGGCGCAACGTCCACAGTGGATTGCAGAGCGTCGCCTACGACGGGCCGACCGGCACCATCGAGGTCGGCTACCGGCTGGACCGGGGCGGAGCCCTGGCCGCCTGGTCGGTCCGGCGAGTCGAGCGCGACGACGTCGGCCTGCCCGGTACGGCGTTCGACGTGGCCGGCGCGGTCGACGACCACCCGCCGGTGGCGATCGTCTCGGCGAGCGCCTCCCGCGTCGTGCTGGACGTCGCCGGAGTGCGGCTCACATTCGGCGTCCACAAGGTCGGGGCCACGTCCTTCGTGGACAGCTCGGAGGGGTCGGTATCGCTCACCGCGCTGCCGCGCTTCCCGCTGCCGGTGCAGGAACAGCCGGAGGGCTCGCTCATCGCCCCCTTGCCCGGCGCGATCGGCCGCGTACTTGTCGTGCCCGGCCAGCGGGTCGTCGCCGGCGATCTCCTGCTGACCGTCGAGGCGATGAAGCTCGAGCACCCCGTGCACGCCCCGACGGACGGCGTCATCAGTGATCTCCGCGTGTCGGCCGGCGTGCAGGTGGAGACCGGGACGCTCTTGGCAGTGCTGATGTCTGACTAGTTCGATCTTGGAGGCAGTGCACCTTAGGAGGCACGGCGTGGACTTCGACTACACCCCTGAGCAGCGACTTCTGCGCGACTCGGTGGCGGCGCTCGGCAAGCGCTACGGCCACGAGTACTTCGTCCGCAAGGCCAAGTCCGGCGAGCACTCCAACGAACTGTGGGACGAGGCCGCCAAGCTCGGCTACCTCGGCGTCAGCGTCCCGGAATCGCACGGCGGTGGCGGCGGCGGGATCACCGAACTGGCGATCGTCTGCGAGGAGTTCGCCGCGGCCGGCTGCCCGTTGCTGCTCCTCGTCGTGTCGCCCGCGATCGTGTCGACGATCGTCACCAGGCACGGCACGCCGGCCCAGCGCGACCGGTACCTGCCCGGCTTCGCCGACGGCACCCTGAAGGTCTGCTTCGCGATCACCGAACCCGACGCCGGCTCCAACTTCCACAAGCTGGCCACCGTCGCCCGCCGCGACGGCGACGACTACCTCATCACCGGCCGCAAGGTCTACATCTCGGGCGTCGACGAGTGCTCACACATGCTGGTCGTGGCGCGCATGCCCGCCTCCGACGGCGCGCGGCTCCGGCCCGCCCTCTTCATCGTCCCGACCGACGCGCCCGGGGTCGAGCGGACCAAGCTCGAGATGGAGATCGTCTCGCCGGAGAACCAGTTCCTGCTGTTCTTCGACGACGTCCGCGTGCCCGCCTCCGCGCTCATCGGCGAGGACGCCGAGGCCGGGCTGCCCGCGCTCTTCGCCGGCCTCAACCCGGAGCGGATCACCGTCGCCGCGATGGCCGTCGGTAGCGGCCGCTACGCCCTCGACCGCGCCGCCACGTACACCAAGACGCGCACGATCTGGGGCCGCCCGATCGGCGCCCACCAGGGCGTCGCCCACCCGCTGGCGCACGCGCACATCCAGGTGGAACTGGCCCGGCTGATGGTCGCCAAGGCCGCCGCCCTCTACGACGCCGGCCGTGACCTCGAGGCCGGCGTGACCGCGAACATGGCCAAGTACGCCGCATCGGAGGCGTCGGCCCTCGCGGTCGACACCGCCATCCAGGCCCACGGCGGTCACGGCATGACCACCGAGTCGGGCGTCGCCACCCTGCTCGGCTCGTCACGCGCCGGCCGGATCGCCCCGGTCTCCCGCGAGATGATCCTCAACTTCGTCTCCCAGCACGTGCTCGGCCAGGAGAAGTCCTACTGAGGACGGCTTAACGGCTCTTGCGAAGTTGCGGGCCGCTGAGCGCGTTGGGGCCCTTGCCGGCGAGGCAGCGGTAGGTGCGGTTGTTGGCGCGCGGCACCAGCACGTCGATGCGCCACTGCGCCGAGACCGTGTTGGGGTCGACCAGCAGTAGCGTGAATCGGCTGCAGACCTTGCGCACCTCGGCGTTCTGGGCGGCGTCGGCGGTCGCGACCCCGGCCGGCAGGTCGGCGAAGGCGAACGCCTCCCAGGTGTGCCGGCCGCCGCACGCGACCTGCTTCTTGGCCGAGTCGTAGCACTCGGCCCCGGTGATGCACGACGCGCTTCCCGGAACCCCAGGCCCGCAGGGCGTGCCGTCGGCGGTGGACAGGGCCGACGGATCGGTCGACGGCGAGCGGCTCGGCTGGCCACTCGGCGTCGGGCCGCCGATCGGCATCTTGAAGACGTAGATATCGCCGGTCCGGGAGGCATAGGCCACGCCGAGGACCAGGATCAGGGCGAGAGCCGCCGCCCCGGCCGCCACCAGCGCCCACACCAGATTGCGCCGGTGCGGCGGCCGGCCCGCGCCCCACGGCTCGTAGGGCGAGCCCGCCGACGCGTTGGTCGCGCCCGCGCCCGACCAGCCACCGTCCGGCGAGCTTCCGTCCGGCGAACCGTTGCCCGGTGGCACAAGGCCTCGCAGCGCCCAACCGCCGGCCGGCGCACCATCGCCACCCTCCGACGCCACACCGCCCGCGCCGCCCGAGCCGCCTGGACCGCCCGGGCCGCCTGGACCGCCCGCGGCGGCGGCCGGCATGGCGGTGGCGATCGGGGCCGTCGGGCCGCTCGGGACGGTCGGGCCTTGCGGCACGGTGTCGTCGTTGAGGTAGTCCACGGCCAAGGGCGCAGCGGACAGCGACGGCAGCGGATCGATCCGGAGCGCCATCAGCAGGTCGCGCAACTCCATCGCGGTGGGCCGGCCCGCCGCGTCGTTGGCCATCCCGGCGCGCAGCACCGCCATCATCTCCCGAGGCACGCCGGGCAGGTCGGGGATCGGCTCCGCGAACAGGTCGACCAGCGAGACCATGCTCGGCGGCTGGTCCTCGCGCCAGCGCGGCGGCCGGCCGCGCATCAGCGCGTAGAGGGTGGCGCACAGCGCGTAGACATCGCCGGTCGGCGACGGCTCCGACTGGCGGAACGACTCGGGCGGGGCATAGGCGGGGGTGAGCACGTCGAGGGTGATCGACACGTCGCGCCACTCGGCGAGGATGGCCAGCCCGAAGTCGGCCAGCGCCGGCTCGCCGAACCGGCTGAACAGGATGTTGGCCGGCTTCACGTCCCGGTGCAGCACGCCGAGCGAGTGGGCGTCGGCGAGCGCGTCGGCGATCTTGAACCCGACCTCGCGCGTCTCGGCCGCGGAGAGTGGCGCGTTGCGCATTCGCTCGGCGTAGGAGCCGTCGCACAGTTCCATGATCAGGTAGGGGTGACCGTCGTCGGTGACGCCCGCGTCGAAGAGGTCGACGACGTGCGGGTGGCTGGACATGCGGCCGGCGGCCCGCGCCTCCCGCAGGAAGCGCCGCTGATCGCGGTCGCTCTCCAGCGTGCGGTTTTCGACCTTGACCGCCACGTCGCGGCCGACCGAGAGCTGAACGGCCTGGTAGACCGTCGCGTAACCGCCGCGCGCCAGCACGGTCAGCCCGGTGAGCCCGGGGACCGTGGGTGGCGACTGTGGACGCGGAGCGGTCACGGATTAGACGGTACGACAGACCCCCGACAATCCGAGCCTGCGGATTCCGTGATGGCGCGAACACACGACTGACGGATGTCGGTCGTATCAAACGGCTAAGCGGTTGATTCGCTCGCGGACCTCGTCAACGGCGGCGCGCTCGGAGACCTGCTGGGTCGCGTACGCCTCGTGCGCGGCCGCCGCGGCGATCACCCGGGCCTCCTCGGCCTGGCCGGTCGCGGCGAGAGCCGACGCGAGCGTGCGGGCGGCGTACACCCGGCTGCGCACGTCCTCCCCCGGCGTCGTCTGGGCGCGGCGCGCCCACTCGAGCGCCTCGTCCGGCCGGTCCGCCGAGAGCAGCACCGACGCGTAGGCGGCGATGGCGTGCCGCCGCGCGAACAGCAGGGCCGGCCCGGCCGGCGCCTCGGCGACCGTGCTCAGCACCGACAGCGCCGTGTCGAGGTCGCCTTGTGCCCGTCTGGCCAGTGCGAACAGCACTCTCGGCCCGACCCGGGCCGACTCCAGGACGTCGCGGGCCTCGACCAGGTCGAGCACCGTCTGCGCGTCGGCCTCGGCGGCCACGCCGTCGCCCTGCTCGATGCGGGCGAAGCCGCGGAGGGTGCGGGCCATCCCGATGAGGAGCGGGTGACCGCTCTTCTGCCCGTACGCGTCGGCGTCGGAAAGCAGGTCGATCGCGTGGGCCGGCTCGGCCAGGCCCCGGGCGACCACTCCGCGCACGACCAGCGAGAGACCTCGGCCCCAGTCGTCACCGGCGACGGCGAAGTCGCGGTACGCCCGCCGGGCCGCGCGGTCGGCCTCGGCCAGTTCGCCGCTCTCGGCCGCGGCGCATCGCCTCGACGGCGCGCAGCGTGCCGACCGCCCACGCCTCGCCGACGCGCTCGCCGAAGGGCAGGAACGCCCGCGCCAGCCGCCGCGCCTCGCCGAGCCGTCCGGCGAGGAGCCGCACGAACGCCGTCGTACCGCGCAGCCAGGCCCGGCCGACCGGGTCCCCGGTCTCGGCGAAGCGGCGGGCGGCCCGGCCGAGCGCCACGTCGGCGGCCGGCGAAGTCGCCCCGTGTGGTGGTGACCCAGGCCAGGTCCTGCAACGACCAGGCCTGGGCGCGCCGGTCGCCGGTCGCGACCGCCGACCTGGAACGACTCGGAGAGACCGGCGCCCGCCTGAGCCAGCCGCCCGGCGAGTAAGTCGGCCATCCCGAGCCGCCGCATCGCCTCGCCGCGCTCGTCCGGTAGGCCGGCCACGGTCGCCGCGTCGAGCGCCTCGAGCCACAGCTCGTAGCCGCGCTGCAGGTCACCGCCGATCCGATGGGCCCGGCCGGCCACCAGCAGCGCCCCGGCCCGCACCGCCGCGTCGTCCCCCGCGTTCGCCGAGATCTTTTCCGCGTACGAGAGCGCCTCGGCGATCCGGCCGGCTGCAGCAGGGCCCGCGCGTGCACGAGCCGATCGCGGGCCGACAGCAGCCCGCCGGCGAGGACGGCGGCCCGCTCGGCGGCCTGCGCGGCCTGGGTCGGCTCGCCGGTCGCGAGCGCCAGCCGGGCCACTCGGCCCGAGCGCCTGCACGCCCAGCGGTCCGGCGCTGCGGGCCACCGAGTCGGGGCGCAGGCCGACCGCGTCGGCGAGCTCGCCGGCGCGCTCGGCGTGCTCGGCGACGAAGGCGTCGGCGGCGCTTGCCGGTCATGTTGAGGCCGGGCACGTTGCCCGGCCCGGTGTGGCTCGCCCGGGCCGCGGCCGCCCACTGGGCCAGGGCGGCGTGCCGCTCGGCGAGGTCGGCCTTGCCGATCCCGCCGTACGCGGCCTCGCGCATCAACGGCGTGGCGAAGCGCGAAGCCACCGCGGGTGCGGCGCAGCATGCGCCGTTGCAGCAGCTCGTCGACGGCGCGCTCCAGCTCGACGGCGGCCACCACCGCCGGCCGGCCGGGCAGCCCGAGCCGGCAGCGCCTCGAGAGCCCGCGCGGCACGATGTCGCCGACGACGGCGGCGTCCCGCAGCACGGCTCGGGTGTCCGGCGGCAGCGCGTCGATGCGGGCGGCCAGGACCGCGGCCAGGTCGCGGGACAGCAGCCGGCCGCCGAGCGACCCGGGCGCGAGCCGCCAGCCGCGCCGCCGTCCGCCGCCGGCGAGGCCGCGGGCACGCTGGTCAGCGCGCCGCGCTCCTGCAGCAGGGTGACCAGCTCGGCCAGGTAGAACGGGTTGCCCTGCGCGGTGGCCAGCAGCCGGTCCTCGTCGGGCTGCGGCAGCCGGCCGCCGCGCAGGTACGAGGTGAGCAGCCGGGCCGCGTCCGCGCCGCGCAGCGGCGGCAGCGCGACGCATCTCGGCGTCGGCGAGGCGGGTCAGCATCGCCGGCGGTCCGCACCAGCTCGGGCCGGCCGAGCAGCAGGATCAGCACCGGACCGGTCAGCAGCTCGATGGTGGCGCCGAGCGCGTCGACGGTCTCCGGGGTGGCGTCGTGCAGGTCGTCGACGATGACCACCAGCGGGCGTCTCGGCGGCCAGCCCGCTGAGCAGCTCGGCGACCGCGCCCGGCACGGCGTCGCGTCGAGCTCCTCGGGCCGCTCGGCGCGACCCAGCCGGCCGGGCCGCCGGAGCTGGGCTCGGCGTAGCCGAGCAGGTCGAGCAGCAGGTCGGTGGCGAGCCGCGGCGGCTCCGGGCGGCCCCGGGCGGCGCGGGCGAGCCGCTGGCTGAGCCGGCGCAGCCGCTCCTCGATCGCCGCGCGGGACAGGCTGGCGGCGTCGGCGGGCAGGCCGATCGCCGCGCGGACCAGGTCGGCCAGCGGGGCGAGCCGGCGCCGCTCGCCGAACGCCGCGCAGTGCACCGACAGGACGCGCGCACCGCCGCCGGGCGCGAAACCGGCGCTCGGCGAGTAGCCGGCGGCGCCCAGCGTAGCCGGCGGCGAAGCGTTCGACCTCGCCGGCGAACCGGGTCTTGCCCAGCCCGGCCTCGCCGGTGAACACCAGCACGCGGGGCTCGCCGCCGGTCGGCGACCTCGGCGAGCCGGCCGGCCACGCGGCCCAGCTCGGCCTCGCGGCCGACGAACGGCGCCTCGTCGCCGAGGCCCGGACCGGGTGCCGGGCGCGTCGAGCAGGCCGAGCAGCTCGAACGCCTCGACCGGCTCGCGCTTGCCCTTGAGCCGCAGCGGGCGCAGGGCCCGCCAGGAGGCGAGCCGGCGGGTGATCGACGACGGTGCCGCGCCGGCGTAGACGGCGCCGATCGCGGCCGCGTCGGCGAGCCGGGCGGCGGTGTTGACCGTGTCGCCGATGACCGTGTATTCGATGCCGGCCTGGACGCCGGCCACGACGGTGCCGGTGTTGAGGCCGATGCGCAGGCCGAGCGGCGCGCCGCCGCCGCGCTCGTCGTCGAGCACCCGGCGCACCGCGCGCTGCATCGACAGGGCGGCCCGGACCGCGCGCTCGGCGTCGTCCTCGTGCGCGACCGGGGCGCCGAAGACCGCCATGATCCCGTCGCCGGTCAGCTTGTCGACGTGGCCGCCGAAGGTCTTCACCGCGCCGGCGAGCGCGGCCAGCACCCGGTCGGTGACCGCGCCGACCCGCTCCGGGTCGAGGTCCTCCGACCAGGCGGTGAAGTCGGAGAGGTCGCCGAAGAGCACGGTCACGATCCGCCGCTCGGCGGCCGGCAGAGTGGCCGCGGCCGGCAGCGCGGCGCCGCAGTGGTGGCAGAACCGGGCGCCGGGCACGGCGACGGTTCCGCACACCGGACAGGTCACGGCGAGTCCAACTCCCGGCGTGGGTGCATGTGATTCCCGTCTCAGGTAGGCCAGTTGCGCGCGCACCGACCACTCGGCCGCCGGCCAGAGGCTCTGGTCGACATCGGCGTAGACCCGCGCCACGACCTCCTCGGCCGTGTCGGCGCCCGCGCGTCGAGCGCGGCGCGCACCTGCGTCGAGCCGCGCCTGCGCGGTGCTGGAGGTAGAAGCGCGGCCGCGACCGCGCTGTCGGACAGCGCCGGGCCGTGCCCGGGCAGCGCCGGCACGCCCGAGCCGAGGTCGGCGAGCGCCGGAGGCTGTCCAGATAGTCGCCGAGGTCGCCGTCGGGCCAGGCCACGACCGTGGTACCGCGGCCGAGGATGGTGTCGCCGGTGAGCAGGCCGGGCTGCGAGCCGTCCGGGTAGGCGATCAGGAAGCACACCGAGTCGGCGGTGTGTCCGGGCGTCGCGATCGGCCGGATGAGCAGCCCGTCGACGTCGACGTGCTCGGGGCCGCGGACCGGCGCGCCGGTCAGCTCGGCGAGCCGGGGGACGGCCTCCGACGTGGTCGTCGTGACCGTGCGTGACCAGAATAGCCGCGACCGGACCGTGCTCGGCGATCGCGCGCGAGGTGCCCGTCGTCGAGCGGCCCGGGGTCGACCACCACGCAGTCGCGCGCGCCCGGCGCCCGCAGCACCCAGGTGTTGGTGCCGTCCAGCGTCATCGGGCCCGGGTTGGGCGCGCGCAGCCAGCGTCACCCAGTCGGGAAGCGCCGTGAGCGGCTGCGCAGCCGGAACCGTGACGTGGCCAACCACGCCTTGATCCTACGAGGATTTTCTTGATGTCGACTGAGCCGGCTGAGTTCGCCGCCCACGACCGGGCGGCACCACCTTGAGCCCAGTCCTACGCGACCTCGACGATCGCCTCGACCTCGACCGGGGCGTTCAGCGGCAGCTCGGACGACCCCGACGGCGCTGCGGGCGTGCCGGCCGGCGTCGCCGAAGACCTCGCCGAAGCAGCTCGCTCGCGCCGTTGACGACCGCGGGCTGGCCGGTGAAGCCCGGCGCCGACGCCACGAACCCGACCATCTTCACGACTCTTGACGACCTGGCCCAGGCCGACCAGCGCGTCGACCGCGGCGAGCAGCGTTGAGCGCGCACGTGCGGGCCAGCTCGTTGCGCCTGCTCGGTGGTGACGTCGGCGCCGACCTTGCCGGTGGCCAGCAGCTTGCCGTCGACGATCGGGAGCTGGCCCGGAGACGTAGACGTGGTTGCCGGTCTGCACGGCCGGCACGTAGGCGGCGACCGGCGGCGACCACCGGCGGCACCGTCGAGGCCGAGCTCGGCAAGCCGGGCGTACGGGTCCGAGCCGCCCATCACGCACCGTCCGGCTTGGGGCGCTTCAGGTAGGCGACCAGGTTCTCCGGGTTCGGGACCGGGAACGACCGCGACGAGCTCCCAGCCGTCGTCGCCCCAGTTGTCGAGGATCTGCTTGGTCGCGTGGACCAGCAGCGGCACGGTCACGTACTCCCACTTCTGCATGGGCGAAACAGTAGCGGTCCGGCTTGGCGCGACAGCATCGACTCCCACGGCGAGCGCCACACCGGCTACCCTTGGGGCCGCGCCGCACGAGGTCGCCGTAGGGGGAGAAGATGACGCAGCCGCCCGGATGACGCCAGGCCAGCCGGGGCAACCCGGCCGATCCGTACGGCAACCAAGGCCAGCCGCCGCAGAGCCCGCCCCCGGCCCGCCCCCGGGTCAGCCACCGGCGCCCGGCGCCGTGGCCGGGCTACGCGCCAGCAGCCCGATCACCATGCTCCGCAGCCGGACCCCGTACGCGCCGCCCCCGACCTCCGGCGCGCGCCTACCCGCCGCCGCCCGACCAGTGCGGCGCAGCCGCCGCAGCCGCCCGACCCGTACGCGGCAGCCGCCGACCTCCGGCCAGCCGTACGCGGCCGCCGACCGCCGGCCAGCCCGGACAGCCCGGCCAGCCCGATCCGCTGACGGGCCGCCCACCTCCGGCCAGCCGTACGGGCCGCCGACCGGCGCCCAGCCGGTCGCCTATCCGCAGCCGGGCCAGCCCGGCTACCCGGGCCAGGTCTCCGGCCAGCCGTACCCGACCTCCGGCCCGCCGACGTCGGCGCCAGCCGTACGCGCAGCCCGGCTACGCGCCGAACACCGGCTACCTCGGTGCGCCCGGCTACCCGCCGGGTCAGCCGCCGAAGAAGAAGCGCGGCCTCATGATCACGCTGATCGTGCTCGGCCGTCGCGCATCGTGCTGTGCGGTGGCGGCGGCGCGGCCGCCTACTTCGTGCTCCGGGACACCGGCGGCACGCGGCGCAGGCCGAGCCCGGTCGACGCGGTGCAGCGGCTTCCTCAAGGCCGTCTACATCGACCAGGACGCCGACCGCGGCCGCCAAGTTCGTCTGTCCTCGAGTCTCGCGACAAGAACACGCTGACCAAGCGGGTCGACGAGATCAAGTGCGTACGACGACGTCGCTGAAGGACCCGACCTACACCTGGCCGACGCCGACCGTGGAGAAGCAGGACACCAAGTCGCGCGACGGTCAACGCCGACGTCAAGGTCACCACGTCGCGACGAGAAGGTCGGCCGAGACCAAGCTCAAGTTCGTGACCACGAACGACAGCGGCTGGTTCGTCTGCGAGATCACGGCCGCGCTGAGCGCCGCCGAGCTGTCGGCGTACCGTCGAAGACGTGAGCGGACTCGTGCAGTACGGCTGGCCGGCCCGCCTGCACGTGGTCACCGGCAAGGGCGGCACCGGCAAGACCACGGTCGCCGCCGCGCTCGCGCTCGGCGCTGGCCCGCGGCGGGCGCCGGACGCTGCTGGTCGAGGTCGAGGGCGCGGCAGGGCATCGCCCAGCTGTTCGGGCTCGAGCCGCTGCCCTACGAGGAGCTGCGGATCGCCGCGGCCGCCGGCGGCGGCGAGGTCCGGGCGCTCGCGGTCGACGCCGAGGAGGCGCTGCTGGAGTACCTCGAGCATGTTCTACAAGCTGGGCGTGGCCGGCCGGGCGCTGCGCAAGGTGGGCGCGATCGACTTCGCCACCACGATCGCGCCCGGGCCTGCGCGACGTGCTGCTCACCGGCAAGGTCAAGGAGGCGACCACGCGGACCGACGACGGCCGCCGGGTCTACGACGCGGTGGTGCTGGACGCGCCGCCGACCGGCCGGATCGGCCGCTTCCTCAACGTCACCGCCGAGACCGCCCGGCTGGCCAAGGTCGGCCCGATCAAGACCCAGAGCGAGGGCGTCGCGGCGCATCCTGCGCTCGCCGATGACCGCGGTGCACGTGGTGACGCTGCTGGAGGAGATGCCGGTGCAGGAGACCGCCGACGCGATCGCCGAGCTGACCGCGCTGGGCATCCCGATCGGCACGATCATCGTCAACGCGACCCGGCCGCCGCTGCTGGCCGGCGGCCGGGTCACCCAGGCCGAGCTGCGCCGCGGGCTGACCGCCGCCGGGCTGCCCGCCGACCGCGGACACGGTCGCCGGGCTGGTCGCCGAGGCCAAGGCCCACCTGACCCGGCGCGGCCTGGAGGCGTCGCTGCGCGCCGAGCTGGCCGAGCTCGGCCGGCCGATGGTCGAGCTGCCGCTGCTGCCGGGCGGCGTCGACCGGGCCGGCGCTGGACGACCTCGCCGACGCTGCTGATGCTGCCGCGTCACTGCCGCGGCTCGGGCGCGTGCACCGACGGCCGTACGCTCGGCGTAGCGTCGGCGGACTCGCCGAACGCCGCGGCTCGACGTCGACGCGATCCTCGCCGACCCGGGCGATCCGCATCGTCGTCTGCTGCGGCGTCCGGCGGCGTCGGCAAGACCACGACCGCGGCCGCGCTCGGCGCTGCGGGCGGCCGAGCAGCACGGCCGGCGCACCGTGGTGCTGACCATCGACCCGGCCCGCCGGCTGGCCCAGGCGCTCGGCCTGACCGAGCTGGACAACACGCCCCGCCAGGTCAAGGGCGTCGCACGCCGAGACGGCGGCGAACTGCACGCCATGATGCTCGACATGAAGCGCACCTTCGACGAGGTGGTGCTCGCGCACACCGACCCGAAGCGCGCCGAGGAGATCTTCGCCAACCCCTTCTACCAGGCGATGAGCTCGACGTTCTCCGGCACGCAGGAGTACATGGCGATGGAGAAGCTGGGCCAGCTGCGGGCGCGACCGACGAGTGGGACCTGATCGTGGTCGACACCCCGCCGTCGCGCTCGGCGCTGGACTTCCTGGACGCGCCGGCCCGGCTGGCCCGGTTCCTCGACGGCCGGATGCTGCGGCTGCTGCTGGCGCCGGCCCGGGCCGGCGGGCGCAGCATGTTCAACCTGGTCACGGCGTCGTTCGGGCTGTTCTCCCGGGCGGTGCAGAAGATCCTCGGGCGCGCAGCTGCTGACCGACCTGTCCGGTTTCGTCGCCGCGCTGGACTCGATGTTCGGCGGCTTCCGGGAGCGCGCCGAGCAGACCTACCGCGATCCTGCAGGCCCGCGAGACGGCGTTCCTGGTGGTCGCGGCGCCCGGAGCCGGACGCGATCCGGGAGGCGGCCTACTTCGCCGGGCGGCTCGGCCGCCGAGCGGATGCCGCTGGCCGGGCTGGTGCTCAACCGGGTGCACCACGGTGCCGGCGGCCGAGCTGTCCGCCGACCGAGCGCGGGCCGCGCGCGGCCGCCTCGACGACGCCGGCGACCAGCGCGGCGACCGCCGACGTGCTGCGGATCCACGCCGACGCTGGTCGAGCTGCGGGCGCGGCAGGAGCGGGTCGCCGCGCGGTTCACCGCGCGCTCATCCCGGCGTGCCGGTGGTGACGGTCGCGGCGCAGCCCGCCGACGTCCACGACATCGACGGGCTGCGGGCGATCGGACTGCGTTGCGTCTGACGTGTCAGGAGCTCAGCCGGTCGGGACCAGCTCCTTGGCACCGTCCTTCTCGTCGCGGTCAGCGCGGCCTCGAACATCTTGCGCCAGCTGGCCACCTGCGGGTGACGGCGCAGCAGCGCCCGCCGCTCCCGCTCGGTCATGCCGCCCCACACGCCGAACTCGATCCGGTTGTCCAGCGCGTCGGCCAGGCACTCGTACCGCACCGGGCAGCTGCGGCAGATCCGCTTCGCCACGTTCTGCTCGGCGCCCTGCACGAACAGCGCGTCCGGGTCGCCGTTGCGACACGCCGCCATGCTCGGCCAGTCGGCGATCATGCCCATCTGTCCACGTCCCCCCTTGGGCTCCCCGCGGGTCCGTCCGCCGTGGTTGCCCCGAACGAATGCCCCCAAACCATGTCCCCTCCTGGCAATTGGGTGCTGTTCGCCGGACCGTCCGACAGGACGGCGCAGTCCCCGGCCACGGGGACCCCGCGAGTAGCTTGCCGGACCATCATGCTCTGTAGTCGTCCGATTACGCAACGTTGTTGCACCAGGTTAACCGGCCTTTTGCTGATCGGCCAAAGGGCGGATCGTGACTCGAAGCTGATCACCCCATCTGGGGGTGATCTGCCCGAAATGCCGCGCCGGCCGGAGGGGCGTCGCAGAATCAGTCGAGCGGGTCAACCACACGCGCGGTGTCGCGCGTCTAGCACAACGAGGGCGCGTCCGTCAGGACGCGGCCTCGTTTGTCGTCACGTACCCTGAGGCGGTGACCTGGATGCGCAAACGCGAACACAGCCTGCTCCCCAACGCAGCGTCGTTGCTGCTCTGCGGGCTGCTGGCCGGCGTGGTGGTCGCGGCCGCGGCGTTCCCCGCCGTGGCGATGTCCGGCCTGGCGGCCAAGGCCGGCGCCGACACGTTCGACGAGCCTGCCGACCGAGCTCGACGTGCTGCCGCTCGCCGCAGATCAGCTACGTCTACGCCTCCGACGGCAAGACGCTGCTCGCGATGTTCTACGACGAGAACCGCCGCGACGTCCCGCTCGACGGAGATCTCGCCGGTCATGCAGCAGGCGATCGTCGCGGCCGAGGACCACCGCTTCTACCAGCACCACGGCGTCGACGTCAAGGGCGTCGCCCGCGCGTTCGTGAACAACCAGAGCGGCGGCGACCGAGCAGGGCGCCTCGACGCTGACCATGCAGTACGTGCGGCAGGTCTCTGGCCTACTCGGCGACCACCCCGCAGGAGGTCGTGGACGCCACCACAGACACGCCGAAGCGCAAGCTCCGCGAGATGAAGTACGCGCTCGCGCTGGAGAAGGAGCTCACCAAGGAGCAGATCCTCGAGCGCTACCTGAACATCGCCGCCGTTCGGCAACGGCGCCTACGGCATCTTCGCCGCCAGCCAGGTCTACTTCAACAAGAAGCCGAAGGACCTGACGCTGGCCGAGGCCGCGCTGCTCGCCGGCATGGTCAAGGCGCCGACGCACCAACGACCCGACCACCGCGGACGGGCTACCGCAGCGCGCTCGACGCGGCAGACGTACGTCCTCGACCAGCATGGTCGCGATGGGCTACATCACCCGGCGCAGGCCGACAAGGCGCGGCCAAGGAGACCAAGCTGACCATCGTCGGCAAGCGCACGCCGGACGGCTGCGTCTCGGTGCAGCGGCAAGAGCTGGGGCTTCTTCTGCGACTACTTCTACCGCTGGTGGCTGAGCCAGGAGGCGTTCGGCGCCGACACGTACGACCGGGAGCGCCGCCTCAAGAGCGGCGGCTACACGATCGTCACCTCGCTCGACGTCACGGCCCAGGCGGCCGCGCAAGTCGCGCAGAACCAGCCCGAGCGTGGCAGAATCGCAGGCGACGATCGGCGACCACGAACGCGCTGATGCTGGCCGCCATCGAGCCCGGCACCGGCCAGGTGCAGGCCCTGGCGGCCAACCGCAACTACAGCAACGACCAGACCGCAGAACGGCGCGCAACACCAACCCGGCGAAGAAGGGGCAGAAGGGCAACTACCCGAACACCACCAACCCGCTGCATCACCGGCGGCGGCGACATCCCCGGCTACCAGGCCGGCTCGACGTTCAAGATGTTCACCATGGTCGCCGCCCTGGAGGCAGGGCTACCCGCTCGCTACATCGATCAACGCGCAGAACCAGTTCGAGTCGAAGTACCGGGTCGACCGCGAGCAGACCCGTCGGCCTGCCCCGGGCGCACCACTACTGCCCGAAGAACTCCAGCGAGAGCGAGGCCGGCGCCGTACAACATGTGGACCGGCTTCGGCAGCTCGGTGAACACGTTCTTCGTGCCGCTGGAGGAGACGGTCGGCGCCGACAAGGTGGTCGACGTGGCCAAGCGGTTCGGCATCCAGTTCCGCTCGTCCGAGCGACGCACGACGCTGGCCGACCAAGTACGCCAACCAGTGGGGCGCCTTCACCCTCGGCGTCTCGGCCACCACGCCGCTGGACATGGCCAACGCGTACGCCACGCTCGCCGCCGACGGCATGTACTGCGAGCCGACCCCGGTCAGCGAGATCACGCGACAGAACGGCAAGAAGCTCGACGTCGGCAACCCGCGCTGCAAGCACGTGGTCGACCCGCGACGTGGCCCGCGCGGCCGCCGACGCGGCCCGCTGCCCGGTCGGCGACCAGTCCGCGACCGGCCAGTGCCACGGCGCGACGGCCAGCGGCGCCCACGGCATCGTGAAGCGGCCGGTCTCCGGCAAGACCGGCACCACCGACAGCGAGAAGAGCGCCGCGCTCGTCGCGATGACCAAGCAGCTCGCGGTCGCCGGCATCGTCACCGACCCGGACAACCCGCAGACCCGCGAGAAGATGTAGCACCCGCCGGTCAACACCGCGGTCGCCGACACGTTGCGCGACGACCTGGACGGCAAGCCGGCGATGCAGTTCACCGCGCCAACGCGGAAGAAGTCGCCTCGGCGACCAGCGGAGCATCCCGAACGTGAAGTGCCAGTCGGTCGACCAGGCGACGAGCCGGCATCGAGGCGCCGGGCTTCAGCGTCGGCGTGACCGGCCGCCAGGTCGCCTCGGACTGCCCGGCCGGCACGGTCGCGGCACCAGCCCGAGCGGCGGCCACGATCAAGGGCGGCTCGGTCAGCCTGATCCTGAGCAGCGGGCCGGGCGCGCAGGGGCCGCGGAAAACCCGGCAACCCGGGGATACCGGCGGCCCACGGCCGGGCCGAACAGAATGCCCGCTGCCGTGGGCCTGTCCGCCGAACCAGTGACGGCACGGCACGCCTAGGTCGGCTAGCTCGCGCGGCTATATGCGACGTCTGCCGCGGAGGCCGCTACGCGGCCTGAGGTCCAGACGCCGCAGCGCCGGGCTCGGCCAGCCGACCGGCGGCTAACTACGCGGCGAGCTGGCGGCGTACCTCCGCGGCCACCCGGCCGCCCTCGGCCCGGCCGGCGACCGCGGCCTGGGCCGCCTTCATCGCCGGGCCCATGCTCGCCATGCCGGCGAAGCCACCGCCGGCCAGCGCCTCCGCCGACCAGGTCGGCCAGCTCGTCGTCGGAGAGCTGCGTCGGCAGGTAGCCGGTCGAGCACCTCCTCCTCGGCGCGCTCCTTGGCGGCCTGCTCGGCCCGGCCGGCGTCGGCGAACGCGGTCGCCGCCTCGCGGCGCTTCTTCGCCTCCTTGGTGAGCACCGCGAGCACCTCGTCGTCGGACAGCTCGCGGGCCTGCTTGCCGGCCACCTCGGCGTTGCGGACGGCGGTGAGCGCCATCCGCAGCGTCGAGGTGATCAGCTCGTCGCGGGCCTTCATGGCGGTGCGCAGGTCGGACTTCAGGCGGTCCTTCAGCGTGCTCATGGACGAAGAAACTACTCTGGTGCCGTCATGCGCACGCGTATCCGCTTATTCGCCCTGGCTCGGCGTCGCCGCCGACCGCGCGCTCGGCGCCGCCACCCTCGCCTACGCCTCGCTGGTCGAGCGCAACCTGTTCACCCTGCGCCGCTTCGACGTGCCGGTGCTCGCGCCGGACGCCGAGCCGCTGCGCATCCTGCACATCTCCGACCTGCACATGACGCCCGACCAGCACCGCAAGCAGGGCTGGGTGGCCGAGCTCGCCGGCACCGACCCCGACCTGGTGGTCGTGACCGGCGACAACCTGGCCGCACGCCGACGCGGTGCCGGCCGTGGTGCGCGCGCCTGCACGCCGCTGCTCGACCTGCCCGGCGCGTTCGTCTTCGGCTCCAACGACTACCGCGGCCCGGTCTTGAAGAACCCGTTCGGCTACTTCAACCGCGATCGGCCATACGTGCAGGGCGCCGGCTTGCCGACCGACGAACTGCGCGATGTCTTCACCGGGGCCGGGTGGGCCGACCTCAACAACGCGCCGCACCGTCCTCAAGGCCGGCGGCCGCACGCATCGAGCTGGTCGGCGTCGACGACCCGCACATCGAGCGCGACGACTACGCCGCCGTCGCCGGCCCGGCCGACCCCGTCGGTCGACGTGCGCATCGGGCTGACCCACTCGCCCGAGCCGTCGGTGCTCGACGCGATGGCCGCCGACGGCTTCGACCTGCTGCTGGCCGGCCACACCCACGGCGGCCAGGTCTGCGTGCCCGTCTACGGCGCGCTCGTCACCAACTGCGGCCTCGACCGGCGCATGGCGAAGGGCCTGCACCGCTGGCCCGGCTCGTCGTCGTTCCTGCACGTGTCGGCCGGCCTGGGCACCCACCCGACCGCACCGATCCGGTTCGCCTGCCCGCCGGAGGCGTCGATCCTGACGCTGATCCCGCGCTGACCACCGACGTCGTCACCCGCCGCTGGCCCCGCCGCGCGGCGTATGCCGGGGTGGCCGGGCTCGCCGTCCTCTTGCCGACCGGGACGGCCGGGGCGAGCTGGTTCCTCGCCAGCCAGGCGATCAACGTCGACGCCGCCCGGCAGTACCCGGTTCGCGTCCGCGGCGTCTCCGGCAACGCGGTCACGCTGTCCCGCACGCCCGACACCGCCCGCTCGATGCCGCTGTCGTTCTTCTGGCCCGCCGGCCACGCCCGACTCGGCTCGGTGATCACGATGGACCGGGCCACCGTCGTGCGCGAGGTGACCGAGGTCACTCGCGGTTCGCTCCAGGCCGGAATTCGGGGGTACTCGAGCAGCTTCGTCTACGAGGGAGACCCGCGCTCCGCGCGGGGCGTCGACTACGAAGACGTCGACGTTCCGACCGAGCTGGGGCCGATGCCTGCCTGGTTCGTGCCCGGAGAATCGGACGTGTGGGTCATCGCCATCCACGGCCGCGGAGCCCCCCGCAGCGAGGCCCTGCGCATCCTGCCGACCCTGTCGTCGCACCCGACGCTCGTCATCTCCTACCGCAACGACGAAGGCGCGCCGCCCGGGCCGGACCGCATGTTCCACCTCGGGGACACCGAATGGCAGGACGCCCTGGCCGCGATCCGCTACGCCAAGTCCCGAGGCGCCCGCGGCGTCATCCTCTTCGGCTGGAGCATGGGCGGCGGCATCGCCCTCATGCTGCTACGCCAGTGGCAGCACGACGGCTTCGTCCATGGGCTGATCCTCGACTGCCCGGTCATCGACTGGACGGCGACCCTCCAGCTCAACGCCCGCGCCCTGGCCATCCCGTCGGCCTGGACCTGGACGGCGCTACGGATGATCGAGCGGCGCCTACGGCTGCGGCTCTCGTCACTGGACCATCGCGCCTACGCCGAGCGGCTGGACGTGCCCACCCTGATGATCGTCGACCACGACGACGCCACCGTGGCCCCCTGGCCGTCGATGGAGTTCGCCCAAGCGCGCCCGGACCTGGTCACCCTGTACGAGACCCGCGGCGCCGGCCACTGCCGCGGCTGGAACCTCGAAACCGCCGGCTACGAGTCGGCCGTACAGTCCTTCCTCGCGACGACCGGGAACACCACCACTCCGGGGAAGTAGTGCCCTCAGCCGGCTCGGGTGGCCACTCCTTCGGGGGAAGTAGTGGTATCCCGGACCCGCTGATGCCACAACTCCGGGGAAGTAGTGGTATCCCGGACCCGCTGAGACCACTCCTTCGGGGAAGTGTGGTGTTCGCCGGGCGCGACGCTCCGAGGGATACCGAGTTTGTCGGCTGCGGCGGGTGGGCTACGATTGCTCGGCACACTCGGGGTGTGGCGCAGTTTGGTAGCGCGCTTCGTTCGGGACGAAGAGGTCGTCGGTTCAAATCCGGCCACCCCGACCAGCAAACCAGCAGCTCAGGGCCGACATCCCGCGCACGTGGGAGCGGCCCTGAACCGTCTCCGGACCCGTTGGGGAGAATCCGGGGAGAATCCTGGTGGCGGGTCAGAACATGGCGGTCCAGTCGTTCTTCATGCTGACGACGGTCCAGCCGTCGGCCTTGGCTTGCTTGGAGCGCCTGCTCGGCGCCGGCCGTGTAGTCGAACTCACGCTCGCCGTCGTCGTGGAGGACGAGCAGGCGCAGCGTCGGCCGGTCGGCGTGATGCGTGAACTGGAGCATCGTGGATGTCGCCGTTGGAGTTGCCCGCCCGCGACCAGTGGGCGGCGGCCGATGCGGTTCCAGATGCGTACCGGCTTCTCCGGCCCGTCGTCGAGGTAGTCGACCTCGGGCTTGTGGGTGATGGTGCCGCCCGGTCCGTCGCTGGTGTAGGCGAAGGTGCTGCTGCTGCCGATGACCCGCTCGCGGGGGATGCCGTACATGTCCTGGCTGATGGGTCGCATGAAATCGCGACCGCCGCCCGAGGCGATGTAGTTGGAGAATCCGTTCGCCTCCAGGTAGCCGAGCAGTTCGACCATCGGTGCGTAGGCGCACTCCAGATAGTACGCGACCGAGGGTCGGATGCTGCGCGCTTCGTAGGAACGCGTCCGACTGCGCCTCGAAGTCTTCGACGCTGATCCCGGCGTAGGCGGCCAGGATGCCCCCCGCCAACGTCCTCACGTTGGTGTCGTCGCCCGCGTAGTGCTCGGTCATCAGCGCACCGAACCAGGCGTAGTCGCGCTCGTAGACGGCTTTCCAGGGCTGGCGGTCACGCAACTCGGGTTGCGCCTTCGCCATCTCCACGAAGCGGCGAAGGATGAAGTCGAGTTGGATCGGCATCGGCTTCTCGCACCACAATGTGCCGTCATTGTCGAACACCGCCACACGCTCCTCGACCGGCACGGCGTCAGATCCGTTCTCGCCACTAACACGTTCGACGAACTCGACGATCGCCTGCTTGGTCGGGCCGTCCCGCCAGCTCGACAGCAACTCAGCCGTCACCACATCGCCCTTCCGCTCGCGCCGCGCACCCCGCGGGGGTCCCACCTAAGACAGCATCCGGACTGCCAGCCAAGTCCTCATCATCCCGACGGGGTGAGGTCAGCGCGGCGGGCCGAGCAGCCCCGCGGAGGCCACTACTTCCCCGGAGTTGTGGCCTCCCAGCCCGCTGAGGCCACTACTTCCCCGAAGTTGTGGCCTCCCGGCCCCCCGGAGAGCACTACTTCCCCGAAGTTGTGGCATCCGGGGGCTTGGGAACGCGGACGTCGGGATTCCTGGCGGGAGCAGCAGCCACCCCACCAAAACGCTACGCGTTTTGCCGGGGGACCCCGGCGGTGCGCTCGACGGGCCCGAGCCATATCCGTAAAAGGCTCGAAGCGCCTCCGGGAAGATACGCTGCGAATTGATGAGTGAGCCGCTGAGCCTGCGCGCGGATTGTGAGCGCTGCTTCGGGTTGTGCTGCGTCGTGCCGGCGTTCGCCGCCTCGGCGGACTTCGCCATCGACAAGCCGGCCGGCCACGCCTGCCCGAACCTGCGCGACGACTTCCGCTGCCGCATTCACAGCCGACTGCGGGAGAAGGGCTTCCGCGGCTGTACCGTCTACGACTGCTTCGGCGCGGGCCAGCGGGTGTCACAGGTCATCTTCGGCGGCACCCGCGATCCGCGGATGCAGGAGGTCTTCCCGGTCGTACGGCAGGTACACGAATGGCTCTGGTACCTCAACGCGGCGGATGCGCCCGGTGCCGAAGCGCTCAGAACAGATTTGGAACACGTCACCGACCAGGCCGGGCTCGACGAGTACTGGCCACGCGTACGGCAGGTGCTCCGTGAGGTCAGCGGCGACAAGAAGCCGATGAAGAAGGACCTCGCCGGCCGCAATCTCGCCGGATGGGACCTGCGGGACACCGATCTGCGTGGCGCCATGCTGATCGGGGCCAACCTGACCGATGCCGATCTGCGCGGGGCGGACCTGATCGGGGCCGATCTGCGCAGCGCCACCGTGCACGGCGCGAACCTCAGCACCAGCCTGTTCGTCACCCAGCCCCAGCTCGACTCGGCGATCGGCGACGCCGCCACGAAACTGCCCTCAACCCTGCGAAGGCCGGAGCATTGGCACGAGACCTCGAAGCGGCCTGGCAAGCGCTGAGGCCGGACGACCCGGAGTTGGGCCGCGACCTGCTCCGGCGCTGGCGCGAGCCACACCGCAAGTACCACACCGAGCGGCACCTGGCCTTCATGCTGGACGTGATCGAGCGGTACGGGGCGCTGGCCGACGACGTCGACGCGGTACGCATGGCCGCCTGGCTGCACGACGCCGTCTACGACCCGCGCGCGGGCGACAACGAGGCGCGAAGCGCCGCCCTGACCAGCGATCCGGAGGTGCAGCGGCTCGTCCTGCTGACCAAGACCCACGACCCGGCAGACGGCGACCGCAACGGCCAGCTTCTCTGCGACGCCGACCTGGCGATCCTGGCCTCGCCGCCCGCGGACTATCGCGAATACGCGCGGCAGGTGCGGGAGGAGTACGCCTTCGTGCCGGACGGCGCGTTCCGGGCGGGCCGGGCCGGCGTCCTCGCGCAGCTACTCGCGCTTCCGGCGCTGTTTCACCTGGTACCGGAGCGAGACGGTTGGACCGAGCGCGCCCACGCGAACCTGCGGGCCGAGCTCACGACGCTGTCGGATGCTCCGTGACGTTCTGCAGGTAGAGCGGCTCGCCGAGCTTGTCGAGCAGCTCGAGCTGGGTCTCCAGGTAGTCGACGTGGTGCTCCTCGTCGGCGAGGATGTCCTCGAAGATCTTGGCGGAGGTCATGTCGCCGATCGAGCGCATGTACTCGATGCCGCGCCGCAGCCGGTCGACCGCCTCGACCTCGACCTTCATGTCGCACTCGAACATCTCCGTGACGGTCTGCGCCGATCCGCAGCGGGAAGAGCCGCTGGTAGTTGGGCAGGCCCTCGAGGAACAGGATCCGGTCGGTGAGGACGTCGGCGTGGCGCATCTCGTCGATCGACTCGGCCCGGGTGTGCGCGGCGAGCTTGCTGAAGCCCCAGTTCTCCTGCATCTTCGCGTGCAGGAAGTACTGGTTGATCGCCGTCAGTTCGGCCGTCAGCTGCTCGTTCAGGAATTCGAGTGACGCGCGCGTCGCCCTGCATGGCGATGAGCCTAGAGGCTGGCGCGCTCCAGCACCCGAAGCGACACCGACGATTCGATGATCTCGGCGATCCGGTCGAGGCAGGTGCCACAGCCGGAGCCGGCTCCGCAGGCGTCGACGACGGAGTCCTCGGTGGCCGCCCCGGCGCGCACCACTTCGCGGATCTCGCTTTCGCGAACCCGAGCACAGATACAGACGAACACTCGCACTCCCTGCTTAGCCTTACCTAAGCAAGGTAAGGCTAAGCAGGCTTCCCCGCAAGTGCTTGGGCCGCCGCAGGCCGGCCGCCCGCAGTCGATCGACAATTTCCTTCGACGGTACGAGGGAAGCTCCGAGCCACACGGCGATCGGTACCCGTTCGGCGGGTATGTCGTAATGGTCCCGATCGAACCCGCGCCGCGGAATCCCCAGCAGCTCGGCGAAGGCGTGCAGCTCGACGTACGAGACGTCGCTCACCAGATGCGACCACAGTCGTCCCCGGCCCGGCCAGCGTGGGGCGTCAACGTACAGCACGATTACCACTATGGACGAGCAGCTGATCGCCGAGCTTCGCGCGGCCGTACCGGATGTGGTGACCGATCCCGACCTGCTCCGCTCGTACCGGCGGGATGAGGCCGACCTCGCCGAGCACGGCGAGCCCGGGGTGGTGGTGCGGCCTCGTACGACCGGGCAGGTCTCGGCGGTGCTCCGGGCGGCGAGCCGGCACGGCGTTCCCGTGGTGGCGCAGGGCGCTCGGACCGGCCTGTCCGGCGCCGCCAACGCCATCGACGGCGCGATCGTCCTCTCGCTGGCCGGGATGACCGAGATCGTCGAGGTCGACGTCGACAACCGGATCGCGGTCGTCCAGCCCGGCGTCATCAACGCGCAGCTCCGGCGGGCCGCGGCGGAGAAGGGCCTGCAGCTACCCGCCCGATCCCGGATCGTGGGAGACGTCCACGATCGGCGGCAACGTGGCCACCAACGCCGGCGGGATGTGCTGCGTCAAGTACGGCGTCACCAGCGAGTATGTGCTCGGGCTGGAGGTCGTGCTGGCCGACGGCGAGGTGCTGCGCTGCGGCCGCCGTACGGCCAAGGGGGTGGCCGGCTACGACCTCACGCACCTCTTCGTCGGTTCGGAGGGCACGCTCGGCGTGATCACCCAGATCACCGTGCGGCTGCGCCCCGCCCCCGAGCCGTCGCTGACCGCGGTGGCCGTGTTCGAGACCGTCGCGGCGGCCGGCGCGGCGGTCGAAGGGATCATGACCGGCGGTGGCCAGCCCAGCACGCTCGAACTCCTCGACCGGGTGCACCTCAATGCCATCGAGGAGTACCAGCCGATGGGCCTGCCGACCGGCGCCGCCGCCATCCTCATCGCCTCTGTGGACACGGGCTCGCGGGCGGCCGAGGATCTCGAGGCGATCGCTTCGGCGTGCCGCCGCGCTCAAGCGGTCGACGTGTACGTGGCGACAGACGCCGAGGAGGCCGACGCGCTGCTCACCGCCCGGCGGCTGGCTCACCCCGCGCTCGAGCGCCTGGCGGCCAAGCTGTTCTCGGACGGCGGCGGGCTGATCATCGACGACATCGCCGTGCCGCGAACGCGGATGGTCGAGCTGATCGAGGGCATCGAGCGGATCGCCGCCGAGCATGACATGATCGTCGGCCTGGTCGGCCACGCCGGCGACGGCAACCTGCACCCGAACATCGTCTTCGATCGGCGCGATCCGTCCAGTGTGGAGCGTGGTCGCCGCGTGTTCGACGCCATCATGGGGCTCGGCCTCGCGCTTGGCGGCACCTGTACTGGCGAGCACGGCATCGGCTCGCTCAAGCGCGACTGGCTCGCCCGCGAAGCCGGCCCGGTCGGCATGCGCGTGCACCGCGCCATCAAGGCGGCGCTGGATCCGGCCGACATCCTGAACCCCGGAAAGCTCTTCTAACCACGCCTTGCATCGTGGCCACTGTTTCCCGGAAGTAGTGGCCTCCGGGGCGGGCTGAGGCCACCGTTTCCCCGGAGTTGTGGCCTCGGGGGGCACGGGCCGTGCTGAGGCCACTGTTTCCCCGAAGTAGTGGCCTCCGGGCGGGGCTGAGGCCACTACTTCCCCGGAATAGTGGCCTCGGGAGTCCGGTGAGGGCACTGCTTCCCCGGAGTTGGGGTTTAGCGGGCGTCGGCGCGGTCGGTTTGGAAGCCGCGGACGTCCGGCGCGCCGAGCCGAGCCGCGTCCGCGGTCAGGTCGTCGGGCATCCGCTGCGACTCGCGTTCCGCGGCGACCCGCGCCAGGTAGTGCTCGATCTCGCGGGACCGCGTCGCCGCGTCCCAGCCGAGCACGTCGCCCATCAGCTTGGCCGCGTCCGACCGCCGACTCCTCGCCCCGGTGGGTCGTCTCGATGCGAGATCCGGGTCCGGCGGGTCAGCACGTCCTCGAGGTGCAGGGCACCCTCGGCCAGCGCCGCGTAGGCCACCTCGGCGGCGAGGTACTCCGGCGCGCCGGCCACCGGCCGGCCGTAGCGCGGGATCGAGCGCGAGCAGTTCGCAGGGTCAGCGAGCCGTACCGCTCCAGCAGATGCTCCAGCACGCCGGCGGAGACACCGTGCCGCCGGGCCAGATCGGCCCGGTTGGTCCACAGTGGATGGTAACCGTCCGCGCCGAGCAGTGGCAGATCGGCCGGTGCGCGACGCCGGGATCACCTGTCGCGCCGCCCAGCCGGCGCGCCGCCCGGTCGATGACGTCGGCGGCCATCACCCGGTACGTCGTGTACTTGCCGCCGGCCACCAGTATCAGCCCGAGCATCGGCTCGACGACGGCGTGCTTGCGGGACAAGGTCGAGGTCTGCTCATCGCGGCTGTGCGGCGTGCGGGCGCGCGCCTCGCCGGAGAGCAGCGGTCGCAGCCCGGCGTAGACGCCCTCGATGTCCGAAGTGGACAGTGGCCGGTCGAGCATCGGGTTGACCTGACCGAGCAGGTAGGCGATGTCGGCGCGCCGACGCGGCCGGGTGGCCGCGGTCGAGGTGCCAGTCGGTGTCGGTGGTGCCGATGATCCAGTGCCCGCCCCACGGGATGACGAAGAGCACCGACGTCGCGGTACGCAGGATCAGCCCGGCCTCGCCGGTGATCGCCGAGCGCGGCACCACGAGGTGCACGCCCTTGCAGGCGCGCACCCGCAGACCGGCGCTCGCGGGCGGGCCCTCGCCGGAGAGCAGGTCGACGATGTCGTCGCTCCACACCCCGGTGGCCGCGACGACGGTACGGGCGTGCACCTCGAACTCCGTCACGCGACTCGAGGTCCCGCACCCGTACGCCGGTGACCTCGCGCGCGTCGCGGAGCAGCCCGACCGCCCGGGCGCTGGTGACGACGGCCGCGCCGAGGCTCGCCGCGGTCCGGGCCAGGGTCGCCACCAGTCGGGCGTCGTCGACCTGGCCGTCGTAGTACTGGATCGCGCCGGTGATCGCGTCCTCGCGCAGCGACGGGAAGCGCCGGCGGGCCGCGGCGCGGGTCAGGTGCCGGTGCAGCGGCATCCCGCGGCGCCGCGGACCGGCGCCGAGGCCGGCCGCGAGGCGAACGCGTCGTAGAGCGCCACGCCGGCGCCGTAGTACGCCCGTTGCCAGACCCGCTGCCGCGCAGCGCGGTGCGACGGCAGCGGGACCAGGAACGGCACCGGCCGTACCAGGTGCGGGGCGAGCCGGGTGGCGAGCAGGCCCGCGCTCGTGCAGCGCCTCGTGCGACCAGGCCGAACTCGAGCTGCTCGAGGTAGCGCAGGCCGCCGTGGATCAGCTTGCGACGACCGGCTGGAGGTGCCGGCGGCCAGGTCACGGGCCTCGACGAGGGCGACCGACAGGCCGCGGGAGGCGGCGTCGAGCGCGGCACCGGCGCCGGTCACCCCGCCGCCGATGATCAGGACGTCGAAGCGTTCCCGGCGCAGGCGGGCGAGGTCGGCCGCGCGGCGCTCGGGCGACAGTCGCCCGGCGGCGAAACGCGACACGATGGGTTCACGGCGCACGCTCTCCACCGTAGCCGCCGATTCAGGGAGGTCTGCGCCGGAGGCGCGGATCCGGGAGGCCTGCGCCGGAGGCGCGGATCCGGGAGGCCTGCGCCGGAGGCGCGGATCCGGGAGGCCTGCGCCGGAGGCGCGGATCCGGAGGCCGCGCCGGAGGCCGGCCGGGAGGCCTGCGCCGGAGGCGCAGGTCGGGGAGGGAGGACGGCTCAGTACCGTTTGACCATGGCACCGCTTGATCCGGCTCTCTTCGCACCGCCCCGCCGCCCGCCAAGCCGCGGCCTCGCGATCGCGATGACGATCGTCACCGGTACATGGATCGCCGGCGTGCTGGTCGTGCTCCATGTGGTCGGCTGGTTCGTCGGCGAGGCATACACCGAGCTGGAGGTCCCGGTGCCGGCCTGGCTGGTGCCGACGGTCGCCTGGGTCCCGGCCGCGCTGGCCGTGGTACCGGCGATCCTGCTCGCGGCGCTGTCGAGGCTGGACTTTGCGCGGCTGGCCGGCCGGGTCTGGATCGAGGCGGCGGTCATCGGCGCGCTGCTCGGCACCGTACGCGTCATCCCGACCACGTACCGCGAGGTCTATCTGGCGTACTGGCTCTGGTCGCGCTCGGCCTGGCCCTGATCCCAAAGCCCCCAGAAAGCGCCCCCCGCAGCCACTCGACCCCCGAAGGAGTGGCCCCCGGCGGCCCGGGAGACCACTCGATCCCCGAAGTAGTGGCCTCCGGCGGCCCGGGCGGCCACTCGATCCCCGAAGGAGTGGCCTCCGGCGGCGCCCGTGGCCACTCGAACCCGAAGGTGGGGCGTCCGGGCTGCTGGGCGTCGCGGCCGGGCTGGTCAGCCTGATGCCGTGGTTGTGGCTCGGCGCGCTCGGGGGCGCCGTCGAGACCGTGCTCGTCGCCGCCGCCTGTCTCGCCATCGGCTGGCTGGCCGGCCGCCGGCTCGCCCCACTCCTCCGCGTCGGCGGCGGCCTCCGCAACCGGTGGGGCCGGATGGCCGTGACCGGCCTGGTCGTCGGCGTCGCGCTGGTCGGCGTCGCGACCGGGATCGGCAAGCCGGGCATAAACGTCCTCGAGCTCCTGGTCCTGCCCGCCGCTCGGCTTCGTTGCCGCCAGCGCCGCTCGGCCGTCGAGCAGATCGCCTCGTCGCGATCGCCGCGTTCGGGCCGCTCGCGTTCGTGGACCCGGTGCGAGACGACGCTGCTGCTCGGCACCGAGGACGTCGGCTACTGGGCGCTCGTCGCCGCGCTCGCCGCGCTCGGCCTGGCGCTGCTGGTCGAGCGCGGTGGCGCCGGCGCTGCGTCCGCCGCCGCGGGCTCGCCGCCGGTGCCGCGGCCGCCGTCGCGATCGCCGCCGCTCGTCGGTGTACGTCGGACCCGGGCATCCCGGCCTCTACGGCGAGCGGCTGTTCGTCGTCATGAAGCAGCAGGCCGACCTCTCCGGGCTCGACGCCATCGCCGACCGCGACGAGCGGCTGCGCAGACGTACCAACGGCTCGTCGACACGGCCGACGCGACCCAGGCCGGCGCTGCGCGAGCAGCTGCGAACCGGGGCACCTGCGCTTCCACGCCGTACTACCTGGTCAACGGTCTCGAGGTGGACGGCGGGCCGGTCGTGCGGCACGTGGCTGGCCGGACGCGCCGACGTCGATCGGGTGCTGCTCAGCCCGCAGCTGCGGCCGCTGCCGCGGGCCGCGCCGCGGTGCTGCAGGCACGCGACCCGGCCCCGACGCGTCCACAGTGGAACATCACGTGATCGGCGCGGACCAGGTCTGGGCCAGCTCGGGGTGCACCGGCGAGGGCATCGTCGATCGGCACCTCCGACTCCGGCGTCGACGGCACCCATCCGGCGCTGCGCGGCCACTTCCGGGGCGGCGACGACTCGTGGTACGACCCGTGGAACGGCACCCGACCCCGATCGACCACAATGGCCACGGCACGCACACCATGGGCACCGCGCGTGGGCGCGACGGCATCGGCGTGGCGCCCGGCGCGCAGTGGATCGGCTGCGTCGAACCTCGACCGCAACCTCGGCAACCCGGCCGCACTACCTGGACTGCCTGCAGTTCATGCTCGCGCCGTTCCCGCACGGCGGCGACCCGTTGCGCGACGGCGACCCGGAACGCGGCGCCGCACGTGCTGACCAACTCGTGGGGCTGCCCCGGAGTTGGAGGGCTGCGACCGCGACTCGCTGCGGCCGGCGGTCGCGCGCTGACCGCGGCCGGCATCTTCTTCGTCGCCGCGGCCGGCAACAGCGGCCCCGCTGCGGCTCGATCGAGCGATCCGCCGGCGCCGTACCCGGACACGTTCACCGTCGGGCGCGGTCGACCGCGACGGCGCAGCTGGCCGACTTCTCCAGCCGTGGCCCGACCCCCGGCGGCGGCCAAGCCGGACGTCGTGGCGCCCGGCGCACGGCGTGCTGTCGGCGCTGCCCGGCGGCAGGTACGGCATCGTCGACGGCACGTCGATGGCCACGCCGCACGTGGCCGGGGTGGTGGCGCTGATGTGGTCGGCCAACCCGCGGCTGGTCGGCGACATCGCCGACAGCCGCCGAGATCCTGCGTAGACCGCCAGCACCGGTCGACGGCGAGCGACGCCTGCGGCGGACCCCGGGACACGGCGGCGCCGTGGACGGTGAACGCGCTGGCGGCCGTGCAGGCCGCGCCTCGCCGTCCGCTGAAGGTGCGCGCTGCGCCTATCCGGCCGGACCGCGCCGCCGCTTCCGTGTCGCGCAGCACCCGCAGCGCGTTGTGCCAGGTCGAGCTTCGCCAGGTCGGCGTCGGACCAGCCGCGGCCGGACAGCTCGGCGAGCAGCGTCGGGTAGGCGGCCACGTCGTCGAGGCCCGTCCGGCGGCGGCCGGCGATGCCGTCGAAGTCGCCGCCGAGCCCGACGCGTCGACGCCGGCCACCTCGCGGACGTGCTCGACGTGGTCGGCGACGTCGGCGACGGTGCACGGCGGCCGCGGGTTGGCCGCGCAGCCACGCCGCCGCTCGGCGCTCCACTGCGGGCGTCATCCGGCGCGCCTGCGATGCGTCGCCTCCACGTGCGACAGCTCGTGCCATCCACTGCCGGCACTGCTCGTTGAGGAAGCCCGGCACGAACGTCACCATGACGACGCCGTCGGCTGTCCGCGTACGCGGGTCAGCACGTCGTCGGGGACGTTGCGCGGGTGGTCGCACAGCGCCCGGGCCGAGGAGTGCGAGAAGAACGCCGGCGCGAGTCGAGGTGTCGAGGGCGGCGTGCATGGTCGACGGCGCGACGTGCGACAGGTCGACGAGCATGCCGAGCCGGTTGCATCTCGCGTACCACGTCGTGGCCGAACGTCGGAGAGCCCGCCGACCGCCGGCTCGTCGGTGGCGCTGTCCGCCCAGGGCGTGTTGGCCGCGTGCGTCAGCGTCAGGTACCGCACGCCGAGCGCGTAGCAGCATGCCGCAGCACGCCCAGCGAGTAGTCGATGCAGTGGCCGCCCTCGACACCGAGCAGCGACGGCGATGCGGCCGGCGGCCCGGGCCGCTCGACCTCGTCGGCGGTGGTGGCCAGGGTGAGGCCGATCCGGGTACCGCTCGACCAGCCGGTGCACGAAGTCGATCTGCTCGAGCACGGTGGCCCGCACGGCGTCCGGCCTCGGTGCAGCCCGCAGGGCACGTAGACCGACCAGAACTGCGCGCCGACGCCGCCCGCGCGCAGCCGGGCCAGGTCGGTGTGCAGGCCGGTATCGCTCAGGTCCGCGCGCAGGTCGGGCCGGTCGAGGTCTTGCCCGCCCGACTCCGCAGCTCCCAGGGCAGGTCGTTGTGTCCGTCGATCACCGGGTGGCGCTGGTCAGCAGGCAACCGGAACCGGGCCGTTTCGGGATGCCCATCGGTACGCTGCGGCAGGACGCTCCGTAATCGGTACCAGCGTACGGCCGACCGACGAAGATCCGCCAACCACCCGATCGGGAGCTGTCCGAGCGGGGGACGCCACTGGGAAAGTGCCGGCAACAATCGCAAGGACATCGACGACTACGGAGGACCGACTACGGCGACTATCGAGTCCGGACATGGACACCGGCACCGACGCGAGACCGCATGGAGTCGACGCCGGGCGAAACGGCGACCGGCCGCACAGGCCCGCACGACCACCAAGGCCAAGATGAGCGTCGACAGACGGCCAAGCAAGCGGAGGCCAAGCGGGGCAACCAGAGCGGACCGGCTGACGTTCCACGCGGCCAGGCGGCAGCGGCCGAGCCAGCGGCCGGCGGCGACCGCAGCGTAGAACAGCGATTGGGGCGGACCCGAAGGTCCTGCCCGATCCCTATATCGTGTTGCTCAGGCCTAGACCTGCCAGTGACTGACTTACCACTGACTAGAAGTCCATGTCCCCGCCGCCGCCGGGCGCACCCGCCGGGGCCGGGTCCTTCTCCGGCTTGTCCGCCACCACGGCCTCGGTGGTGAGGAACAGCGCGGCGATCGAGGCGGCGTTCTGCAGCGCCGAGCGGGTCACCTTGGCCGGGTCGATGATGCCGGCGTCCAGCATGTCGACGTACTCGCCGGTCGCGGCGTTGAGGCCGTGGCCGGCTCGCAGGTTGCGCACCTTCTCGACCACGACGCCGCCCTCGAGGCCGGCGTTGACGGCGATCTGACGCAGCGGGGCGTCGAGCGCCACCTTGACGATGTTGCGCGCCGGTCGCCTCGTCGCCGACCAGGTCGAGCTTGTCGAACGCGGTCTTGCCGGCCTGCACGAGCGCGACGCCACCACCGGGGACGATGCCCTCCTCGACGGCCGCCTTCGCGTTGCGAACGGCGTCCTCGATGCGGTGCTTGCGCTCCTTGAGCTCGACCTCGGTGGCCGCGCCGACCTTGATCACCGCAACGCCGCCGGCCAGCTTGGCCAGGCGCTCCTGCAGCTTCTCGCGGTCGTAGTCGGAGTCGCTCTTCTCGATCTCGGCCCGGATCTGGTTGACCCGACCCTGGATCTGGTCGGCGTCGCCGGCACCGTCGACGATCGTGGTCTCGTCCTTGGTGACGACGACCTTGCGGGCGCGGCCGAGCAGGTCGAGGCCGACGTTCTCGAGCTTGAGGCCGACGTCCTCGCTGACGACCTGGCCACCGGTCAGGATCGCGATGTCGCTGCAGCATGGCCTTGCGGCGGTCACCGAAGCCCGGAGCCTTGACGGCGACCGACTTGAAGGTGCCGCGGATCTTGTTGACGATCAGGGTCGCCAGGGCCTCGCCCTCGACGTCCTCGGCGATGATCAGCAGCGGCTTGCCCGACTGCATGACCTTCTCCAGGATCGGGAGCAGGTCCTTGACGGCGGAGATCTTGCTGTCGACGATCAGGATGTAGGGGTCGTCGAGGACGGCCTCCATCCGCTCGGCGTCGGTCACGAAGTAGGCCGAGATGTAGCCCTTGTCGAAGCGCATGCCCTCGGTGAGCTCAAGCTCGAGGCCGAAGGTGTTGCTCTCCTCGACGGTGATGACGCCTTCCTTGCCGACCTTGTCCATCGCCTCGGCGATGATCTCGCCGACGGTGGGGTCGCCGGCGGAGATCGAGGCGGTCGAAGCGATCTGCTCCTTGGTCTCGACGTCCTTGGCGAGCTTGGCCAGCTCGTCGGCGACGGCGGCGACGGCGGCCTCGATGCCCCGCTTGAGGGCCATCGGGTTGGCACCGGCCGCGACGTTGCGCAGGCCCTCACGGACCAGCGCCTGGGCCAGGACGGTCGCCGTCGTCGTGCCGTCACCGGCCACGTCGTCGGTCTTCTTGGCGACCTCCTTGACCAGCTCAGCGCCGATCTTCTCGTACGGGTCCTCGAGCTCGATCTCCTTGGCGATGCTCACACCATCGTTGGTGATGGTGGGCGCGCCCCACTTCTTCTCGAGGACGACGTTGCGGCCCTTCGGGCCGAGCGTCACCTTGACGGCGTCGGCGAGGATGTTCATGCCCCGCTCGAGACCGCGGCGCGCCTCCTCGTCGAACGCGATAATCTTGGCCATTCGGCGTTGTCCTCCTGGACACTCACGATCCGCCGCGCGGCCTCGGCCGGCGGCGCACCGCATTGCGTACGCACCTTCGAGGACCCAGCCGGATCCTCGTCGGTCGGGCCGGATAGCCCGCGACGACCAGCTCCTGAGCGCTCCTCGCGCCCGAAGCCCCACCGCCCCGACCACTGGCACTCACCTGCTGCGAGTGCCAATCACCTGTTTAGCACTCTCCCACCCCGAGTGCAAGCAAACCCGAAGGATGACCGGTCGACACTCAACGACGCCGGCATGAGCGACGACGCCGGATACGACGCAGGGCACCGGCCCTCGAACTGAGGAGCGGTGCCCTGGCGGGGTATGCGGGATCTGAAAGTCAGGCGATGAGGCGAACCTTCTCAGCCTGCGGGCCTTTCTGACCCTGCGCGATCTCGAACTCCACACGCTGACCGTCTTCCAGCGACTTGTAGCCGTCCATCTCGATCGCGGAGAAGTGGACGAAAACGTCCTGTCCCCCGTCGACCGCGATGAAGCCATAGCCCTTCTCGCTGTTGAACCACTTGACGGTGCCCTGTGCCACGGTGCACTTCCTCTACTTCGGTCGTGCTGGGTTGTGCCAACCCCCAAACGCCGCGGTCGCGTCGCCGGGGTCCTCGCCCCGAGCGTCACTGGGTCTGGAATCCAGCGAGGAACGACGACCGAAACGCACGGTACACGAGGTCGCGCGGCGGTCGCACAGCCCCAAATCGGACAGCAAGGTCACGAATTAAAGGTCAGTCAGCATGCCTTCAAGACATTGCCCGACGACTACACGTGTCGGCGTGACTGTACGACGCGGAAGCGGTTCGCCACGTACGCACCGTCCGTCAGTGCGGCATTGGCGGCGGGGTTAGCACCACTGGCGTGGAAGTCGGAAAACGCGGCCGACTGGTTCACGAAGACACCGCCGGTCAGGTTGCACGACAGATGCACTCCGGCCTCGATCGCCGCTTCTTCTGCCGGCGTCGAGCACTGCGTCGTCGGTCGAATAGATCGACGCGGTCAACGCGCCCTTCCGGCCCGACGGTCTCGCGGAATAGCCGCAAACTGTCCGTAGTGGAATCGGTCGCGATAACGAACGAGATAGGACCGAACCACTCGTCGCCGTAGGTGGACACCGCATCGCGATGCCAGCTTTACGACCAATGGGGTACGAACG
Organism: uncultured Actinomycetota bacterium; assembly: GCA_963816625.1. Taxonomy (GTDB): domain Bacteria; phylum Actinomycetota; class Actinomycetes; order Mycobacteriales; family Micromonosporaceae; genus Dactylosporangium. The sequence continues at coordinate 934,022 of CAWFLC010000003.1, forward strand.
ACCGCGTCTTCATAACGTCGGGTGTGCTGACGTTTTCGGAGTCGAGCACGACGTCGCCGAGTTTTCGAGCCCGTTCAAGTCGGTCGAGGACACCCGTCGTTGACGATCGCTCCGGTCAGCTCGACCCCCCGGGCCGCGTCCGCGGTCAGCTTGCCGACCGCGCCGGCGATCCCGGCCGCTACTTCGTCGAAGCGACTTGTGACCCGACGTCGGTCTCGATGCCGTCGACCGGCACCAGGATGTTCTGCGGCGTCGTGCACATCTGACCGCTGTACAGGGTCAGCGAGAAACCGATGTTGCGGCACATTCCGGCGAAGTCGTCCGTCGAGTCGATCACGATGGTGTTGACGCCGGCCTTCTCGGTGTAGACGGCGGCCTGCCGCGCGTTGGCCTCCAGCCAGTCGCCGAACTCGGTGGAGCCGGTGAAGTCGATGATCCGCACCTCCGGGCGCAGCGCGAGGGTCTTGGCCAGGCCCTCGCCGGGCGCCTCGGCGGCAAGCGAGACCAGAGTAGGCGTCGAATCCTGCCTCGGCGAGCACCTCGCGGGCGATCTTGACGGTGATCGCGAGCGGCAGGACCGCGCCCGGGTGCGGCTTGACGACCACCGCGTTGCCGGTGGCCAGAGAGGCGAACAGACCCGGGTAGGAGTTCCAGGTCGGGAAGGTGTTGCAGCCGATGACCAGGGCGATGCCGCGGGGCACGACGTGGAAGGTCTTGATCATCCGCAACGGCTCGCCCTTCCCGGCCGGCTTCTCCCAGCTGGCCGTCGCCGGGGTGCGGGTCATCTCGCGGTACGCGTAGGCAATGCGCCTCGAGCGCCCGGTCGAAGGCGTGCGCGGCGCCCGCCTGGAAGGCCATCACGAACGCCTGGCCGGTCGTCGCGTGCACGGCGTTGGCCAGCTCAAACGCGTTGGCGTGCAGCCGGGTGAGGATCTCGATGCACACGGCGGTCCGCGTCTGCGGCCCGGCGTCGCGCCAGGCCGGGATGCCGGCCGCGGCGGCCGCCAGCAGCCCGTCGACGTCCGGGTGCGGGTAGCGGATGTCCAGTTCGACGCCGAACGGGCTCTTCTCGGTGGCCACCCAGTCGGTCGTGGCCGCCTGGTCCGCGAGCGGAAAGTCTTTGCCGACGTACGCGCGGAACGCTGCCTCGCCGTCGGCCGCCGCGTGCTCTCCGTAGATCCGTGGACTCGGCGACTCGGGGAAGGCCGACCAGTACGAGCGCTCGGCGATCGCGGTCAGCGCCTCGTCCAGCGTCTTGGCGTGTTTGGTGAACAACGGGTGTGAGTTCTCCATCAGGCCATCTTGCACCGGTTGGGGGACCGGCGTTCACCGGGCCGGGATTGGAGATCCACCGGGTTAGAGGTTCATCTGCCAGTTGACCCACGCGTCGACGGCCCGGAAGCCCATCGCCTCGTTGATCGCGATCATGTGTTCGTTGACCGCCGCGTTCCAGGTGTCGATCACGCGTACCTGCGGCTCGTGGCGCATCAGGAGACGCAGGTTCTCGATCTTGGCGATGATGCCGAGGCGGTGCCCGCGATGCCGCGGGTCGACGAGCGTGATGTTCTGCCACGCTTGCCAGGGGATGGTCTTCTGCCGGCCGAGTCCACTCCAGGCGACGAGACGGTCGGTCGCGTCGTGCCGCAGCCCGGTGTTGTACTCCTGGACGCCGTAGGCCCGCCGGGTGGCGTCGATCTTGCGGATCCGGTCGGCGTCGACCTTCTCCGGCTCCCACTCCAGGTCGCCCATCGGCGCCTCCCCGATGAACGAACTGTCCAGCGCGGCGATGTCGTCGATGTACTCCTCGGGCGCGGCGTCCCGCCACTGGACCAGCGAGTAGCCCGCGGCCTTCGGCCAGGCGTCACCGAGCAGCCGGTCGTGCTCGGGCCCGTCCAGCGTGGTCAGGTCGAGCCGGCGGCGCACGTCGCCGAGCGCCGCCTGCATGCCCATGGCCCGGGCGAACGCGCCGCCCGATTCGTCGCGCGGCACCCCGCCGGGCAGCGTGCCGGCGGTCATCCCGAACACCCGTTTGCGCCCGTTGGCGTGCGTCAGGTCGAGCGCGTGCGCGAAGAGCGCCCGCCCGACCCCGTGCCGGCGGTGGTCCGGGAGCACGCAGATCTCGACGTTCGCGTTGTCCAGGTTGTCGATCACCGTCAGCTCGAGCTCGAGGTAGCCGACGGGGGCTCCGCCGAGGCGGGCCAGCGCGCGCAGCGCCCGGCGGCCCGGGAAGTCCTGCCGCAGGCGCATCTCGTGCCGGAAGCGACAGGGCGGCGGGAAGTCGGGCACGTCGTGCGCGATGGCGGCCCGCTCGATCTCGAACGACGCCTCGACCTCGGCCGGATCGTCCGCCCGCAGTTCGCTGATCGTCAATGCTGGGGTGTCCAGGTTCATACCCGCCAGCGTGGCCGACGAAGGCGTGGTCCGCGACCGGATTACCCGGGGACTCAGGGTGGGGGCGGCGCCGAAGGCGCCGGCCGGGAGGGCGGAGGCTCAGGGTGGGGGCGGCGCCGAAGGCGCCGGCCGGGAGGGCGGCAAAATTTGGTCGAGAGGACGCTCGCCAACACCTCCGGTGTTGTGGTCGCGGGCTTCCGCCTGAGCGGAGCCTCGCGGCGACACGTCCTCCCGCATCGAGCATCCTGGCGTGCGCCCAAATGGCCGTCAAGTCCTCCGTGGGACTGAACTTGGACGCTGGGCGCGAGGCCAGTAACACTGCGTATTGATGATGTCGGATGATCGGCTAGGGGCACCCGCCGTACGGTGGAGTTCTAACGGTGTCGATCAGGGAACTTGTTTCTCCCGTCACACTGATACCAACACACTGAGTGATCATATAGAAAAAAATCTTCAGCCTCGAACGCGTCACTCATTCGAGGATTCCCGCATCGCGGACCGCTTTGAGGGACGGGCGCACCTGGTAGGTCGGGCCGACCAGGTCGGCCACCGCGTCGATGGTCTTCAGGCCCTCGCCGGTGTTGAAGACGACCGTCTCCGTGTCCGGGTCGAGCCGGCCGGCCTCGACGAGCTTGCGGAGCACCGCGACCGTCACGCCGCCGGCCGTCTCGGCGAAGACCCCGGTGGTGCGGGCGAGCAGCCGGATGCCGTCGCGGATCTCGTCGTCGTCGACGTAGTCCATCCAGCCGCCGGTGCGGCGGACCGCCTCGAGCGCGTAGGCGCCGGCCGCCGGGTCGCCGATGTTGAGCGACTTGGCGATGCCGGTCGGCTTGACCGGAACGATCTCGTCGGTGCCGCCGTGCAGGGCGACCGCGATCGGGTTGCAGCCCGCCGACTGGGCGCCGAAGACCCGCCACCGACGCCGGCCGTCACCAGGCCGATCTCGACCAGCTCGCTGAACGCCTTGTCGACCTTGGTCAGCAGCTCGCCGCTGGCCATCGGGATGACGACCTGCGCCGGCAGCCGCCAGCCGAGCTGCTCGGCGACCTCGTAACCGAGCGTCTTGGAGCCCTCGGCGTAGAACGGGCGGACGTTGACGTTGACGAACGCGGTGTCCTCGAACTCGTCGGTCTCGGTCAGTTCGCGAGCACAGCCGGTTGACGTCGTCGTACGACCCCTCGATCGCGACCACGTCGCCACCGTAGACCGCGGTGGTGACCACCTTGCCGGACTCCAGGTCCGACGGGATGAAGACCATCGACGGCACGCCCGGCTCGGGCGGCGTGGGCGGCCACCGAGTTGGCCAGGTTGCCGGTCGAGGCGCAGGCGAATCGGGTGAAGCCGAGCCCCTTGGCCGCGGTCAGGGCGACCGACACGACCCGGTCCTTGAACGAGTGGGTCGGGTTGGCCGAGTCGTCCTTGACCCACAGCGGCGCGCGGAGGCCGATCTCGGCGGCGAGCGCGTCGGCGCGGACCAGCGGGGTCAGGCCCGGGTTGAGGGTCACGCGGATGGCCGGGTCCTGGCCGACCGGCAGCAGCGGCGCGTACCGCCAGATGTTCTGCGGGCCGGCCTCGATCTGCTCGCGGGTGACCCGGCGGCAGCGCGTCGAGGTCGTAGCCGACCTCGAGCGGGCCGAAACACTCGTAACAGGCGTGCTGCGCGGCGAGCGGGTAGGTGGCCCCACAGCCGCGACAGACCAGGTGGCGCGCGGGCGAGTGGGTGAAGACGGTGTCGACGGTCGACGTCACGATGAGGCTTCCTCTCATCTTCCCCGAGCACGCGATCTGCGCACCGGGACGGATTTGGCACCTACCGCGAGCCGCCTCTTCATCGAGTCGATCGCAGGGGTTGCCGGGGCTTCATCGGGCCGTATCCCTCTGCCCCTCTGGATGAGGTATTCAGTTGTAACCGTGCGTGTGTAGCCGTGCGTGATCTCACGGCCAGTTTACGGGCGTCGCGACGATGCCTCAATGTGGTCGCCGTTACGGTTGGCGCATGCACCCGATCGCGGCGGACTGGTTCGCGGGCCGTACCAGCCACTGGCGAGACTGGCCGGTCGAGGCCGTCGCGGCCGCCAAGGGCGACACCACGATCAGTGTCGTACTCCCGGCGCTGGACGAGGAGCCGACGGTCGCGGAGATCGTCACCGGCGTGCTGACGCTCGGCTCGCTCGTCGACGAGGTGGTCGTGATCGACTCCGGCTCGGTCGACCGGACCGCCGAGGTGGCCGCCGCGGCCGGGGCGAAGGTCTTCCACCGCGACGACGTCCTGCCGGACCACGGCTCCCGGCCGGGCAAGGGCGAGGTGCTGTGGAAGGCACTCGCGGTGACCGGCGGGGACCTCATCGTGTACGTGGACGCCGACCTCACCGACTTCCGGCCGCACTTCGTCACCGGTCTCCTCGGACCGCTGCTGCACGATCCGGCGACGCTGATGGTCAAGGCGTTCTACGACCGGCCGTTGCTGGACGTGTCGGCCGCGGGCGGCGGCCGGGTCACCGAACTGCTCGCCCGGCCGATCCTGAACGCCTACTTCCCCGCGCTGTCCGGGGTGGTGCAGCCACTGGCCGGCGAATACGCGGCGCGCCGGTCACTGCTCGAGGCACTGCCGTTCGCCGCCGGGTACGGGGTGGAGACCGGGCTCCTGATCGACACGTTCCGCGCGCACGGCATCGACGCGATCGCCCAGGTCGACCTCGGTCAGCGCACCCACGGCCACCAGGACACCGCCGCGCTCGGCCGGATGGCCGCGACCATCCTGCACACCATCGCCGCTAGAGTCGCGGGCAGCGACGTCGCCGCAAACCGTCCTTTGTGGACCACGCTCACCCAGTTTCACCGGGTCGGCGGGGTCGTGCGGCCCGAGGATCACGAGATCACCGCGGCGGACCGCCCGCCGATGGCTCAGCTCACCACGTCCTTGCGCAGGAACCGCCACCAGGCGATCGAGAAGAACACGGCGGCGTAGACGAGCGCCGAGATGCAGCCCTTGACCAGATCGTCGGTCTGCAGCGGATCGGACAGCAGGCCGAGCCAGGCGTCGTTGTAGTGCGTGGGCAGCACGTTGCGCAGGTTTCCGAGCGCGTCGATCTGATCGAGGATGTTGGACAGGATCTGCAGCAGTACGGCGCCGCCGACCGCGCCGAGCGGCGCATCGGTCGACACCGAGAGAAGAAACGCGAGCGAGGCGACCACGAGGAGCGTCACCGCGAGGAAGCCGAGGATGGCCGCCAGCCGGAGCAGCCCCTCCCCGGCCGGGATCTCCCCGCCGAGCGGCGGCCGGAGCGGCGCCCAGCCGTAGCGCAGGGTTCCGGCCACCAGGGCGGTACCGGTCAGCAGGAGCAGCGCCAGCAGCGAGTACAGCAGCGCGGTGATCAGCTTGATGCCGAGCAGCCGCGCTCGCGGTACCGGGATCGCCAGCAGATAGCGCAGGCTCCCCCAACTCGCCTCGCTCGCCACGGTGTCGCCGCTGAACAGCGCCACCACGACGGTGAGCAGGAAGCCCGACGAGACAAGCAGCGTGAAGAGCGTGAAGTTGGGGCCGCCCTGCGTGGCCAGGTCGGCCAGGGCGGAGAACTCTCCCCCGCCGCCGTTGTCGTCGCCGCTGCTGTCGCTGTTGAGCTGGAACGCGATCAGGATGATCAGCGGCAGCAGGACCATGAAACCCAATGCCATCTGGGTACGGCGACGCGACGCCTGGCGGCGGATCTCCGTCCACAGCGAAAACGTGTGGCTCGCCTTGTAACCAACAGCTTCGATCGTCGCCATCACCGTTCTCCACTCGCCTTGGTGTCGCCGCCGACCAGTGCGAGGAACGCGTCCTCGAGTCGCCGCCGGGGCATCACCCGGTTGACGCCGACGCCCGCGTTGCACCAGCGCCGCGACCACGTCCGACCGCGGGGTGCCGTCGAGGTCGACGACCAGCCCGCCGTTGCCGGACGAGGCGATCGAGCGTACGGCCGGGATCCCGCCGAGAACGCTCGCCGCGGCGTCCACATCGGACACGTCGAACTGGACGCTCGGCGAGTCGCCGACGATGTCGTCGACCGGGCCCGACGCGACGATCTCGCCCTTGTGCATGACGACCACGTCGGTACAGGTCTGCTCGACCTCGGCGAGCAGGTGGCTGGAGACCAGTACGGCCCGGCCGTCCGTCGCGTACTGGCGCAGCACCCGCCGCATCTCGGCGATCTGCGGTGGGTCGAGCCCGTCGGTCGGCTCGTCGAGCACGAGCAACTCGGGCAGGCCGAGCATCGCCTGGGCGATGGCCAGCCGTTGCTTCATGCCGTGGCTGTACGTCTTGACCCGCCGATCGATGGCGGTGCCCAGTCCGGCGATCTCGACCGCCTCGTCCAGTCGCGCGTCCGCTTCCGGGCGACCGGTTGCCTTCCAGTACAGCTGAAGGTTTCGCAGCCCGGAAAGGTGCGGCAGGAAGCCGGGCCCCTCGACCAGCGCGCCCAGGCGGGACAGGACCGGCGAGCCGGGGGTGAGCCGGTGGCCGAAGACGAGCACCTCACCGGCGCTCGGCATGGTCAGGCCCATCAGTACGCGCAGGGCGGTCGTCTTGCCGGCGCCGTTGGGTCCGAGGAGGCCGACCACCTGTCCCCGGGCGACGGTGAAGTCCACCTTGGACACGGCCACGAAGCCGTCGGCGTACTGCTTGCGCAGCCCGCGTACCACCAGGGGCGTGTCGGCCAGGTCGGCGTCGACCCGGCGGTCGACGTGGCGCTTGCGGCGCCGCGCGACGACGAGCACGGCGAGCAGGCCGAGCGCGAGCAGCGCGATGAGCCCGAAGAGCACATAGCGCCAGACGACGTTCGGGTTGGCGATCGGGGTACCGGCGACCGACGGCAACGTCACGGCCGAGTCGACGGACACCGTGTAGACGGCCGGGTCGGCCGGCGTCGCATAGCCCTGGTCGCTGGTCGCGACGGTGATCCGTACCCGGTGCCCGGCCTCGAAGCGGTAGACGATCGGCGGCAGCGTGACGGTTACCGGGTCGGTGCCGCTGACCCGGATCGGCGCGATCAGCCCGTTGGGAAGCGTCGACGTTCCATCGGTGCCGACGTCGTACAGCTTGACGAACAGCACCGCGTCGCTTGGCCGCGTTCCTGGCATTACCGCGGCCGCGGCGCCGGAGCCTGCGGAGGCGTCGCTTGGCCGCGTTCCTGGCATTACCGCGTCGCCGCTCGCCTTGACCCGGACGGTCGGCGAGCCGACCACGTCGACGGCCGTGGCCAGGGGTTCGGAGTAGAAGTCGGCGTGCTGGCCGGGCACCTCCGTGCTGAGCCGGCCGTTGACCACGCTGGCCAGGCTGTCCCCGCCGGGCACCGTGGAGATCGCGGCCGGGTTGCCGCCGGGCGGGTTGGCGATCGGCTGCGGCGGGCCGTCGACCGCGACGCTCTGTGCGGAACTCGTGCCCGGATAGTCCTTGACCGAGTATCCGGTGGTGACGTAGCCGCGGCCCTGGGCGTTGAAGCCGGCGATCCGGGAGTAGGTGAAGCTGTTCTCGGGCGCGGCGCCGTTGCCCTTGAGGTAGTGGTCGAGCCACTGCGCGGTGAGGAAGTGCAGCCGGTCCACTTCGGACTGCGGCCCGGTGCCGCCGTCGTGGCCGCCGGTGAACCAGGCCACCCGCACCGGCGTGCCGGTCGCCGCGATGCCGCGGGCGTTGGCATCGGCCTCGCTGAGCGGGAAGAGCGAGTCGATCTCGCCCTGGATCAACAGGGTCGGCGCCTTGATGTTCGGCAGGACGCTCGCCGGACTGGATTTGCGCAGCAGCGCGACCGCGTCGGCGTTGGCCCGGCCGGTCGCGGCGATCGACAGGTACGCCTGGCAGATGTCCTTGGCGAAGCGGCCGCACTGCGGGTCGCCGATCAGTCTGGGCGCCTCGGCCGGCAGCTGGGCCGCCGCCGGCAGGCTGGTCACCCCGCCGGAGCCGAAGAAGATCCCGGCCCACTGCTTCTTGAACACGCCGTCGACCGGTGGCTTGCCGGTGGCTTCCGGCAGGAACGAGCGGGCGAGGTCGTTCCAGGTGATCATCGGCACGATGGCGTCGACCCGGCGATCCTGGCCGGCGAGCATGAGGGCCAGCCCGCCGCCGTACGAGCCGCCGACGGCGGCGACCCGCGGATCGTCCGGGCCGTCCTTGCGGATGTCCGGCCGGGCGGCCAGCCAGTCGATCAGCCGCTGTGCGTCCTTGACCTCCCAGTCCGGGCTGTCCAGGTGGATCTGCCCGCCGGAGCGGCCGAAGCCCTCCGCGGTCCAGGCCAGTACGGCGTAGCCGAGGTCGGCGAAGCTCTTCGCGTCGGTCGCGACGCTGTCCTTGGTGCCGCCGAAGCCGTGCGCCAGCAGGATGGCCGGCACCGGCTTGGCCGCGCTGGCCGACTTCGGCAGGTACAGCCGGGTGTCCAGGGTGATCGGCGTCCGGCCGTCCGGACCGGTCGAGCACGGTGATCATCTGGTCGGCCGTGCGGTAGCTCGCCGGGGTGGGCGCCACCGCCCAGCCGACCAGCCCGAGCACCAGGACGACCACCACCGCACCCGCGATGACCCGGCGGCGCGTCCAGCGCACCCTGGGCAGGGCACGGCGCAGCCGCGCCGCGATCAAAGACGGCATACAGACCACGGTACGTGCGGCTCACGCCCGAAAGCGCGGTCGCTCAGCACCTTCACAGCGAGGCGCGCTCTCCCCGGCGCGACACCCCTCGAAGTCGATCAAGGAAGTACGCGCCCGGGATTCGGACAATTCCCGGCGCGTACTTCCTTGATCGACTTCGAGGGGCGGGACGACGACGGCGACGTCCCGGGGGTGGCGGCGCAGGTTACGCTCGCGATCGTGACCGAGCCACCGCCAGCCCGACCTGCCCCTTCGGCACAGACCCGCGATGCCGCGGAGACCCTGACGCTGACCGCCAGCCTGCGCCCAGCCGCGCTCGACGCCCGGCGTGGCGTGGTGCGGCTGCACCCGGAGGTGCTGACCGCGCTCGGCCTGCGCCCCGGCGACCCGGTCTCGCCTCACCGGCCGGCGGGCCACCGCCGGGATCGCGGCCCTCGCCGAGTCGACCGCCAGCCGGGCCCTGCTCTACGCCGACGACCTGGTGCTGGGCAACCTGGGCATCCGTGACGGCGGTCAGGTGATCGTCGCGCCGGCGCCGGTGCAGGCCGCGCAATCGGTCACCCTCGCCGGGCCGACCGAGATCGTCGCCGTGGTCACCCCCGAGATGCTCCGGCTGGCCCTGCTCGGCAAGGTCGTCACCGTCGATGACAATGTGTCGCTGCTGCCGCAGGACGTGATGCCGGCCGAGAGCGTCCGCAGCCTGGTCGAGGCGGCCCGGCGCAGCCTGTCCAACACCGTCGGCTACGCCTGGACGAGCGCTCTGCTCACCGTGACCGCGGCCGAGCCGGCCGACACCGCGCTGGTCACCATGGACACCGCGGTCGGCTGGCGCGGCGGCCAGGCGACCCACGCCCCGGGCAGCCTTCCTTCCACTGTGGACAGCCCCACGGTCGCCGCGCCGGTGCCGAGCATCGACGACCTGCCCGGGCTGCGCGCCACAGGCCGACCAGCTCACCGAACTGCTCGACCTCGGCTTCCACCACGGCGAGATCCTGGGCGGCTCGGCACAACTGTCGCGCTCGGCGTCCTGATCACCGGGCCGGCCGGGTCGGGCAAGTCCGCCCTCGTACGAGCGGTCGCCGCCTCCGTCAAGGCCAGCGTGGTGCCGCTCTGGGCGCCGGAGATCGCCGCGCTCACCAACGACGCCGCGGCCCGGCGGCTGCGCAAGGCCGCCGCGGACGTCCAGGCGGCCCGATTCGGCGGTACTGCTCATCGCCGACGTCGAGGCGCTCGCCCCGCGCGAGTCACCCGGCCCGCTCGCCACCGTCTTCCGGCAGGTCCTGGACGAACTGCTCCGCGCCGGCGTGGCGGTCGTCTGCACCACCAGCCGCCCCGAGTCGGTCGACCCGTCGCTGCGCGCGCCCCGACCTGCTCGAGCACGAGATCGCCGTACCGCTGCCGGACGCCGCCCTGCGCCGCGAACAGCTGACCGTGCTGACCCGCGGGATGCCGCTCGCGGAGGACGTGCGGCTGGACGACATCGCCGGCCGTACCCCCGGATTCGTCGCCGCGGATCTGGCCGCACTGGCGCGCGAGGCCGGCGTGCGGGCGGCGCTGCGCCAGAAGGGCCAGACCGAGCCGCCGCAGGTCACGAAGGCCGACTTCGACGCCGCGCTCGAGGTGGTGCGACCGACGTCGATGGCCGACTCGTCGCTGGAGCTGGCCAAGATCACCCTGGACGACGTCGGCGACATGGCCGAGGTCAAGCAGATGCTGACCGAGTCGGTGCTCTGGCCGCTGTCCTATCCCGACACGTTCGCCCGGCTCGGCGTCGCAGCCACCGCGCGGTGTGCTGCTCTACGGGCCGCCCGGCTGCGGCAAGACGTACCTGGTCAAGGCGATCGCCGGCACCGGCAAGGCCAACGTGCTGTCGGTCAAGGGCGCGGAACTGCTGTCGAAGTGGGTCGGCGAGAGCGAACGCGCGGTCCGCGAACTGTTCCGCCGCGCCCGCGAGGCCGCGCCGACGCTCGTGTTCCTGGACGAGGTCGACGCGCTGGCCCCGGTACGAGGGCAGGCGTCCGACGGCGGTACCACCGATCGCGTGGTCGCCGCGCTGCTGACCGAGCTCGACGGCGTCGAGTCGCTGCGCAACGTCGTCGTGATCGGCGCGACCAACCGCCCCGACCTGATCGACCCGGCCCTGCTGCGACCGGGCCGGCTCGAGCGGCTCGTCTACGTCCCGCCGCCGGACGCCGCCGCGCGCGCGGACATCTTGCGCGCGGTCGCCCGTACCGTGCCGCTCGCCGCCGGGATCGACCTCGCCGGCGATCGCCGACGACCTGGACGGCTTCTCGGCCGCCGACTGTGCCGCGCTGATCCGCGAGGCGGCGCTGTCCGCGATGCGGCAGTCGCTGGACGCGGCCAAGGTGACCGCCGAGAACGTGGCCACGGCGCGGCAACGGGTCCGGCCGTCGCTCGACCCGGTCCAGGTCGAGTGGCTCGCCACGTATGCGGAGAAGCAGGCCTCCCGATAGGTTCGGCTGGCTCGGGTCAGGAGTCAGTGATTCCCGGTCCCAAGTCCCAGATCCACAGCGGCTGCTGGCTCGACCGGGGTGGGCGATTGCCGGCCAAACCAGGTCGGCGTGCCTGATCCGGTACACGTGACGGGCGAGTCCAAGGCCGGGGCGTACCTCAAGATCAAAGGTGCGAACTCGGCGATTCTCGGCCTCCAGATCGCCAACTTCGCACCTTTGATCTTGAAGCGCCCGCCCCAGCGGCGGGCCTGACCGGGACGGCAAGATCCATGTCGAGAACTCAGCGACAATCCGCCCTGATTTTCGCTGAGTTCTCGACATGGATCATGAACACCGGCACCAGCTGGGGTGCCAGGTCGCTCTTGGCCAAGCACCGGTCGTGGGCCGGAGGAGGCGGAAGCGCGGCGGCGGGCGATCGAGGTATGTACCAACTAGACTGAATGGCGTGACGAAGCGTGCTGATGACGTCGCCGCGGCTCACGTTCCCGCGCAGCAGTCAGGCATCGACGAGGATGACTTTGTCGATGGCGATCAGACGGCCGCCGTCGAACCCCAGCCTCAGCAGCTCGATGAGCATGGCCAGCAGATCATCGCCTTCGAGCGCCAGTGGTGGCGGCAGGCCGGGGCCAAGGAGCAGGCCATCCGGGACACGTTCGGCGTCTCGACCACGCGCTACTACCAGCTGCTCAATGCGCTGCTCGACGATCCGCTGGCGCTGGAATACGACCCGGTGGTGGTCCAGCGCCTACGCCGGCTGCGATCGTCGCGCCGCCGCGGCCACTGACCGGACGCGCCACAACTTCGGGCAAACAGTGGCCTCACGCGGCCCCGGTGGCCACTACTTCGGGGAAACAGTGGCCTCGGGCGCCCCCGGTGGCCACTACTTCGGGGAAACGGTGGCCTCGCGCGGCGCGGCTAGGCGGTTACGACGCGCAGGCCGGCTTCCTCGTATGCGCGGATGGTGGCCGGCGTGGCGTTGGAGTCGGTGACCAGAGTGTTGATGCGGTCGATCGGGCAGATGCGGGCGAACGCGTGACCACCCAGCTTCGAGCTGTCCGCGATGATCACCACGTGCCGGGCGCGGGCGACCATCAGGCTGTTCATCGCCGCCTCGCCCTCGTGGTGGGCGGCCGCGCCGAGCTGGATGTCCAGCGCGTCGACGCCGAGCAGCGCCATGTCCAGCGTGACGTCCCGCAGGATGTTGCCGCCGAGCGGGCCGACCAGCTCGAACGACTGCGGCCGGACCACGCCGCCGGTAACCACGATCTTCATCCGTGACCGTACGAGCAGTTCGTTGGCGATGTTGAGCGCGTTGGTCACCACGGTGAGCTGGGCGTCGTCCACGCCGCCGGTCAGCTCGGGGCGCACCGCGAGCGCGCGGGCCACCTCGGTCGTCGTCGTACCGCCGTTGAGCGCGACGACCATCCCCGGCGAGACGAGGGACGCGGCCGCCGCGCCGATGCGCTGCTTCTCGGGGGCGTGCTTGGCTGTCTTGTACCGCAGCGGCAGGTCGTAGGAGACGCCGTTGGCGACCGCACCACCCCGGGTACGGGTGATCATCTGCTGCTGGGCGAGCTGGTCGAAGTCGCGCCGGATGGTGGCCTGCGACACGTCGAGCTTGTCGGCGGCCTCCTCGACACTCACGCGCCCGCTCTCGGTGAGGATCTCCAGCAGGGCGTTCCAGCGCGCGTAGCGGTCCATGAACCCTCTCCCTGCGCATACCGTGCGAGATGTGTGCACAATAATGCGCGAAACACGGGGCAAACACAAAGACAACTGCGCGATCGGGTGGGAGCACGGGCGCAACCAGCCGATCTCGACTGACCTAGCCGAACAGCGGATGATGATGCTTGCGAACTGCGCAGGACATGCGCGATGATGCGCGAAAGATGCCTCTAACGAGCATAAACACACGCAGGGAGATCGGGTGACACACGTCGACGACGAGATCGCCAGCCAGCCCGAATGCTGGCGGCGCGCCGCCGACCTGGCGCGCCGGGTCGAGCTCGCGTTGCCGCGACGAGGTCAGCGGGTCGCGGTTGTCGGGTGCGGCACGTCGTGGTTCGTGGCGCAGGCCTTCGCGGCACTGCGCGAGGCAGGCCGGTCACGGCGAGACCGACGCCTTCTCCGCGTCGGAGTTCCCGGACGGCCGCCGATACGAGCGGCTGGTCGCGATCAGCCGGTCCGGCACCACCACCGAGGTGTTGCAGCTGCTCCGCCGCATGAGGGGTACGGCCACGACCGTGCTCACCGCGGTCGCCAGCGCGCCCGCCACCGAGTTGGCCAGCGACGCCGTGGTGATCGGCTTCGCCGACGAGCAGTCGGTCGTGCAGACCCGCTCGGCCACGACCGCACTCACCCTGCTGCGCGCCCACCTCGGCCAGCAGCCACCGATCGACGATGCGCGGGACGCACTCGAGGCGGCGCTGCCATTCGACGTCGCCGAGATCGAGCAGGTCACGTTCCTCGGATCCGGCTGGGCGTGGGGCCTCGCCCAGGAGGCGGCCCTCAAGTGCCGCGAGGCCGCACAGCTGTGGGTCGAGGCCTACACCGGCATGGAATACCGGCATGGCCCGATCGCCATCGCCCAGCCCGGCCGGGCCGTCTGGGCGCTCGGCCCGCTCCCCGACGGTCTGGCCGACGAGGTGACCAAGACCGGCGCCACCCTGGTCCACAGTGGACGTGACCCGCTCGCCGAGCTGGTACTGGTGCAGCGCTACGCGGTCGCCGCCGCGAAACACCGGGGCCTCAACCCCGACCGCCCGCGGTCCCTCACGAGATCAGTGTTACTGACATGAGCGACGGAGTTGGCGCGTCACAGGGCGGGGCCTCGCCGAAGGCGAGGGTCGGGAGGGCAGTGGCTCGGTCTGGACCTCGGGACGCGCTTGTCCTTGCTGCCCTCCCGACCGCGCCTCCGGCGCGGCCCACCCTGATGCGGCCCAATCGGAAGACGTCGCTCGAAAGCGCCGCACGACCGAGCGAATGTCCAGGAGACTCCGCATGAGCGACGTCGTCATCGCGCTTGATGTCGGCGGCACCGGCATCAAGTGCGCACTGGTCGACGGGCAGGGCGTTGTGGTGCACAGCGAGCGGCACCGCACCGACCGCGAACGCGGTGCCGACGCGGTCGTCGCCACCATCCTCGAGATCACGGCCGGGCTCGCGGAGACCGCGAAGGACGAGGGGCACACGCCGCTCGCGGTCGGCATCGTCGTGCCGGGCATCGTCGACGAGGTCGACGGCGTCGCGGTGTGGTCGGCGAATCTCGGCTTCCGGGACGTACCCCTGAAGAAGCTGGTGGAACAGCGGCTCGGACTGCCCACGGCGCTCGGCCACGACGTGCGGGCGGGCGGCCTGGCGGAGGCGCGGCTCGGCGCCGGGCGGGGCAGCCGGCACGTGCTCTTCGTGGCGATCGGCACCGGGATCGCGGCCGCGTCCATTGTGGACGGGACGCTGTTCACCGGCGCCCACGGCGCGGCCGGCGAGATCGGGCACATCGTGGTACGCCCGGGCGGCCCGGAGTGCGGCTGCGGCCAGCGCGGCTGCCTGGAGATCATCGCGTCGGCGGCGGCGGTCGGCCGGCGCTACGCGGAACGGGCCGATCAGGGTGGGGCCCACGCCGCAGGCGCGGGGTCGGGGGGCAGCCAAATCAGGGTGGGGCGGGGTCCGGGGGGCAGCCAAACCGGCCGGCGTTCGCCGAAGAGGTCGCCGCGCTCGCCGCAGCAGGCGACCCCATCGCCGGGGCGGTCTGGCAGGAGACCATCGACGCGCTCGCGGACGGGCTGCTCATCGGGATCGCGCTCTTCGACCCGGAGGTGGTCGTGGTCGGCGGCGGGCTCGCCGAGGCCAGTGACGCGCTGCTCGACCCGCTGCGCTCGGGCGTGCACAAGCGCGTGACGTTTCACCGCGAGCCGGTGCTGCGCCCGGCGGCGCTCGGCGACGAAGCGGGTTGTCTGGGCGCCGCGCTGCTCGCGCTGGACGCGATCGGGGGAGCCGGATGACGGTGCTGACCGGCGTCAAGGTGGTGGCTGGCGACCGGCTCATCGAGCACGGCTTCGTCCGGGTGGAGGGTGAGCTGATCGCCGAGGTGGGCGCGGCCGAGCCGGATACGGTCCACAGTGGATCGACGGTCGTACCGGGCTTCGTCGACATCCACGTGCACGGCGGCGGCGGGGCCACCTTCACCACCGGCGAGGCCGACGCGGCCCGGGCGGTGGCCGCCTACCATCTCCGCCACGGCACCACCACGATGCTGGCCAGCCTGGTCAGCTCGCCCTTCGAGCTGATGGCCACCGCCGTCAAGGCCTTCGGGCCGCTCGTTTCCGAAGGGGTACTGGCGGGAATCCACTTCGAAGGGCCGTACCTCTCGGCGGCCCGGTGCGGGGCGCAGAATCCGGCCTACCTGCGCCCGCCGTCAGTGAACGAGTTGACGGCGCTGCTCGAGGTGGCCGGCGGCACGCTGCGCATGGTCACGCTCGCCCCGGAACTGCCCGGTGCCCTCGACGCGATCCGGCTGCTCGTCGCCAACGGCGTGGTGGCGGCGATCGGCCACACCGACGCCACGTACGAGGAGACCCTCGCCGGAATCGACGCCGGCGCGACGGTCGGCACGCACGTGTTCAGCGGCATGCCGGGACCGCACCACCGCCGGCCCGGCCCGGTGTTCGCGCTGCTCGGTGCGCCGCAGGTGATCTGCGAGCTGATCGTCGACGGCATACACCTGCACGACGGCACGGTGAGGTTCGCCGCCGGGGTCACCGGACCACATCGCTGCGCCCTGGTCACCGACGCGATGGCGGCGTCCGGCATGCCCGACGGACGATACGAGCTGGGCGGCCAGAGCGTCGACGTCGCCGGCGGCGCCGCCCGGTTGACGCGGGACGGCTCACTGGCCGGCAGTACCCTGACCATGGCCGCGGCCCTGCGGGGCGCCGTCCACGTGGGAGTGTCGCTTGTGGACGCCGCCCAGATGGCCGCCACGACCCCGGCGCGGGCGATCGGCCTGGACCGGGCGCTCCGGCCCGGACTGCGGGCCGACCTCGTCCAGCTCGACGGTGACCTGCGCGTCGAGCGGGTTATGCGCGCGGGAGCCTGGATCGGTCAGTAGCGCCGCAGGACAAGGAGGGCGACGTCGTCGTCGCGCGAGTGGCCGTCGAGTTCGCTCAACAGCCGGTCGCAGAAGTCCTCCAGCGACGGCTCGACGGTGGCGACGGCCTTGTCCAGCGCGGCCATGCCCTCGTCGAACGAGTGGCCGCGGCGCTCGATCAGCCCGTCGGTGACGAAGACCAGCGTGTCACCGACCTCGAGCGTGAACGTCGTCTCGCCGTCGTGGGGCACCGGCACGCCGAGCAGCGCGACCCGCTCCTCGATGACGTGCACCGCACCGTCGCGCACCAGCAGGGGCGGCGGGTGCCCGGCGTTGGCGAGCGTGACCGTACCGGTCGACGGGTCGAGGCGGAGCAGGCACATCGTGGCGATCTCGTCCGGCAGGAACCGCATCAGCAGGTTGTTCAGCCGCTCCAGGATCGAGCCGGGCCCGTGGCCCTCGGCGATGAACGCGCGCAAGGCATGCCGTACCTCGGCCATGACGGTCGCGGCGTGCAGCGAGTGGCCGGCCACGTCCCCGATCGCGGCGACCAGCTGCCCATCGAACTCGATCGCCTCGTAGAAGTCGCCGCCGACCTCGGCGTGCTCGCTGGCCGGCAGATAGCGCACGGCGAGATCGGTGTGCGGGATCACCGGGAGCTGGCTGGGCAGGAGGCTGCGTTGCAGGGTGAGCGCGATGCGGCGCTCCTCGTCGTACGAGCGCATGCCCTCCACGGCCAGCGCCACCGCCTGACCGAGCTGGCGCAGCAACGGGGCGTCGTCGTCCTGGAAGCCCTCGGCCCGCACGGCGACGTGCACCGGCGCCCGGCCAGTCTTCGTACGCGCGACCACCCGCCAGATATCGTCGCCGCCGGACCACTCCGCCGGCCCCTCGCGCCACAGCTCCACGCCGATGGCGCCGTCGAGCGGGTCGGTGTCGAAGCGGTCCGGCTCGGCCACGCGCATGACTGGAGCGTGTTGCGGGCCGGCCGCCTCGGCCGCGATCGGCGGCAGGTCGGGCGGGGCCGCGCCGACGGCCGCCGCGTTGTCGAAGATGCGGGCCGCCCCGGTGGCCGCCGCCTCGAGGAGGGTGGCCAGGCTGGTCGCGGTGTTGATGCTGGTGGTCGCCTCGACCAGCCGGGCCAGCCGGGCGGCCATCCGCTCGGCGCGCCGCCGGGCGCGGTAGTAGCGCAGCACGGCCTGGACGGTCGCGACGAGCTCGTCCGGGTCGATCGGCTCGGCGAGGTAGGCGTCGGCGCCGCGGTTGAGGCCCTGGGCGAGGTCGGCGACGTTGACCGCGTGCGCCGACACGTGGATCACCGGCAGCGCGCTGGTCAGCGGGTCGCCCTTGATGCGCTCGCATACCTCGAAGCCGTCGGCGTCGGGCAACCGGACGTCCAGCACCACGAGGTCGATCGACGGCTCGCGGACCATCCGCAGCGCATCCGCGCCGGTGGCCGCCTCGGCGATCTCGTAACCGGCGCGGCGCAACCAGCTGCAGATCACGTACCGCTTCGTCGGGCTGTCGTCGACGACCAGAATCGTGTCAGTCATGCCGCCACCTCGCTCGCAAGCTCGCGAAGTGCCGGCCTGACATCATTTCGGACCTCGCGCAAGCACTCGGTCATGCCGCCACCCCGCACAAACGGCCGGTCACGGCCCGTCAACGGCCGCGAAAGCGCGCAGTACCGTCGAGATCACCCCCGCGTTGATCTCCGAGCGTTTGATCGCGACCGTCGCGTGCGAGAGCACCTCGGGCGCGGCCTCGTCCTCGGTGATGACCACGACGGGGCACTCGCCGAGCTCGTCATCGGCGGCGAGCGCCTTGAGCAGGTCGCCGTCGTCGAGCAGGCGCTGGTCGAGGAAGATCACGGCCGGCTGGTCGCGGGCGGCGATGGCCAGCGCGGCCCGGCCCTCCGCCGCCTCGACGACCTGCTCCACCAGGCCGGTGAGCAGCTCGCGCAGTTGCCGGCGGGACTCGCCGTCGCCGTCGACCACCAGCGCGGTGTGCAGCACGGGCAGGTCGGCCGGTGGCGCCGCCGGGGTGAACTGCAGCACCGGAAGGGCGACGGTGAACGCGCTGCCTTCGCCCAGCGTGCTGCGCATGGTGAGCTCGCCGCCCAGGATCGCGGCCAGCCGCCGGGCGTAGGGCAGGCCGAGGCCGGTGCCACTGCCGCCGATCTGCTGAGCCCCGCGCACCTGGTGGAACTCCTCGAACACCCGGCTGTGCTCCTGCTCCGGAATGCCGATGCCGGTGTCGGCGACGACGAACTCGACCCGGTCGCCGACCGTCTCGGCGGTGAGGCGCACCTCACCGTCGACGGTGAACTTCAGCGCGTTGGTGAGCAGGTTGCGCAGGATGTGGGTGAGCAGGACCTCGTCGGAGACCAGCGCCGCCGACGGCTCCTCGATGACGAGCTCCACGCCCGGCCTCGCCATCGGCCGCAGGGTGCCGCGCAGCTGACCGAAGAGCCCGGCCAGGTCGACCGCGGCCCATTGCGGCTCGATCTGGCCCGACTCGGCCTTGGCCAGGTCGAGCAGATCGTTGACGCGGTCGAGGAGGTCGGCCGCCGAGGTCTGTACGAGCTGCAGCTGGTGGCTCTGCTCCTGGGTGAGCGGGTCCGAACGCGGGTCGAGCAGCAGCCGGGTCAGCCCGATCACCGCGGTGACCGGCGCGCGCAGTTCGTGGCTGACGTTGGCGAGGAACCGGGTCTTCGCCTCACTCGCCTCGCGCAGCTGGGCCGAGCGCTCCTCCAGCTCCGCGTACAGGGCGACGACGCCCTGGTTGGTCTGCTCCAGCTCCTGGGAGAGCTGGGTGTAGAGGGCCATGACGCCCTGGTTGGTCTCCTGCAGCTCGCCGTTGAGCTGCAGGAGCTCGTCGCGGTGGCGTTGTACGTCCTCGAGCGCGGTGATGAGCTGCTGGTTCTGCACGCTGAGCTCGTCGACCGCGGAGGTCGGCCGGCTGGCCTCGAGCTCGGCGCGCGCCCGCCTGAGCCGCGCGCCGTCGACCGCGCCGGGCAGCCGCCGGGTCAGCAGGATCTGGTCGTCGACCCGCTGCACGGTGTCCAGCAGGCGCCCCGCGGCGTCGAGGCCCTCCGAACCGTCAAGGCCGCGCACCGTGAGCACGATCGCCAGCGCCGGCTCGGGCTCCCCGCGGACCTCGAAAGTGATCGACGCGTCACCATCCTCAGCAAGCACCTGTCGTCCCACTTCACTCAGCGCGGTCGCGACGCGCACCTGATCCTGCGTCTCCATACCGAGGGCGGCGGCCACCTCCCGCCCCCGTTGCCGGACGACGAAGATGTCGTGCTCGGCTCGGATGGTCATCCGCAGCAGGACCTCCACGCTGTTCATGGTGCCCCACTCTCGAACGACACCGGCAAACTCGCTCATGCCGCCCTCGCCACCAGCACACACGCGTCGTCGCGGCGCTGGCCGCCGTCGCGCAGCAAGGTCGCGGCCACGGTGAGCGGGGTGCGCCGGCTCAACCCCGGATAGTCACGCAGGTTCCACCGCTCGGACACCCCGTCGGAGTGCATGACCAGCATCGCGTCCGCGTCCATCTCGTGGCGGAACTCCCGGACTTGCCGCAGCTGATGCCCGACGATGCCGGGCATGCTCACCATGCCGCGCCGCTCGCCGCCCGGCCACACGATCACCCCGGCGACGTTGCCCAGCCCGGCGAACTGCACGGCCTTTCCCTCCAGCCGGGCCACCGAGACCGCCGCCCCACGCGTGTAGCCGATGCTCTTGTGCAGGTGCTCGATGATCGCGCCCGGCGCGTCCAGTGACGAGGTCAGGAACGCGTCGGCCGCGGCCGAAGACGCCGCGGCGGCCAGCGGGCCGTGCCCGAGCCCATCGGCCACCATCAGCATGGTCACCTCGCCGTGCCGGCGGATGGCGAACCGGTCGCCACACTCCTTCTCCCCGGTCAGCGGGCGGCTCAGCCCTTGCGCCGGCACCTGCGCGGGCGTGTCCGCCTCGGGCCACACCTGCACGGTCAGCACGGTGCCCCGGCCGGGCAGCGAGTAGCCGTCGACCCGGTTGGACAGCCGCGCGATCGCGCCCAAGCCGATCCCCAGCGTGCCGGCGGTGGAGTGCCCGTCGCTCCCGCTGAGCACCATGTCGGCCATCCCCGGCCCGCTGTCCACCGCGACGATCTCGACCGCCCCCCGATCCCGCTCGCGCAGGCAGCGGATCGCGATCCGGCCCTGGTCGGCGTGCTTGTGCAGGTTGCTCGCCATTTCCGAGACCACGATGGTCAGCTCGCCGAGGCGTCCCTCGAGGAAGCCGAGCCGCTGCGCGGCCTCGACGGCGACCCGCCGGGCGACCCCGGCCGCGCCGGAGTCCTCGACGGCATACCAGCCGAGCTCTTCGACAACCGGCGCGATCAGCGGGACCACTTGACCACCGTCACGCGGGTGCCGTGGCCCACGGCGGTGTCGATGTTGAACTCGTCGCACAGCCGGCGCGAACCGCTGAGGCCGAGACCGAGGCCGCTTCCCGTCGTGTAGCCGTCGGTGAGGGCCAGGTCGAGATCGGCGATACCGGGCCCTTCGTCCACGAAGCTGACCCGCACGCCCGCCCGCCGTCCATTGTGGACCTGCTCGACGCTGGCGTAGCCACCGCCGCCGTGCACGAGCGTGTTACGCGCGAGTTCGCTCGCCGCAGTGACGAGCTTCGTCTGGTCGACGAGCGGCAGCTTCGCGGCGACCGCGGCCTGGCGCACCACCTGCCGTACCCGTACCACGTCCTGGTCGCTGCCGATCGACTGCTTCGAGGGCGCCTCCACGGACGTCACGGCACCCGCTCGGGAACTGGTTCGGCGGCGTCCGCGGCGATCCCGGCGGCCCGCCGCGCGTCGGCCAGGATCTCCAGCGCCCGGTCGACGTTGAGCGCGGTCCGGACGCCCTTGAGCGACAGGCCCAGCTCGACGAGCGTGATCGCGACCGCCGGGCGCATGCCGACCACCACGGTCTCCGCATCGAGGACCCGGGACACCGACGCGATCGTGGACAGCATCCGGCCGATGAACGAGTCGACGATCTCCAGCGCCGAGATGTCGATGACCACCCCGTGCGCGCCCGTCTCCACGATCCGGTGGGACAGATCGTCCTGCAGTTGCATGGCCATGTGATCTTCGAGGTCGATCTGGATCGACACCAGCAGGATTTCGCCGATCTTGAGCACCGGCACCCGGTCCATCAGACGCCCCTCTTGGCGGCGCGCACCATCTCCACCCCGCTGGCGCGCAGCGTGTGCTGCAGCGCATCGGCCAGCGACGCCTTGGTGACGATGTCGCCGAACTCGATGCCCAGCGCGACCACGGTCTGCGCGATCTGCGGGCGGATGCCGGAAATGACGCACTCCGCACCCATCAACCGGGCGGCGACGACCGTTTTGAGGATGTGCTGGGCCACCTGCGTGTCGACCGCCGGGACGCCGGTGATGTCCACGATCGCGTACGCCGCGCCGGTGTCGACCAGCGTCTGCAGCAACTTCTCCATCACGACCTGGGCCCGGGCGGAGTCCAGCGTGCCGATCAGCGGCACGGCCACGATGCCATCCCACAGCTTGACGACCGGGGTCGACAGCTCGAGCAGTTGCTCGGTCTGGTCGGCCAGGATCTCCTCACGGGCCTTGGTGTAGGTCTCGAAGGTGAACAGGCCCATGTCGTCGACCATGCGGGAGAACAGCACGAAGTCGGCCGGCACGTCGTTGTCGCCCTCGGCGTCGAGCACGCGGACGAGTGCATCCTTCACCGACAGCACGAGCGTGGCGGTCTCGGTCGGCGAGAAACCCTGGCGGGCCCAGTGCCGGGACAGGTCACTCAGCGAAGCGCGGGCTTCACCGGCGTCCGGGCCGTCGACGCCGGCGTCGTCGGCGGTCGACAGCACCGTCTCGAGTGCCCCGAAGATCTCGGCCACCTGGCGGGTGAGCTCGCCCTCGGTCTGCCGGCCACGCATCGTACGGGCGGCGATCGAGGTCCACTCCTTGACGATGGCGTCCTGTCGACTGCCGAGCATGGTCGAGAGCCGACCCTTTGCATCCGCGCTCAAACTCACGCCTGTTCTCCTCTGCCGGTCTCAGTTCCGGAACCAGACGGTACCGTCCTATGCCGTGGCGGTCACGTCCGACGTCTGGCGCTGCCGTTCCAGCCGTCCGAGCGGGATGGCTTCCCACGGAACCCGCCGCAGAAACCGGTCGAGCAGCAGGCCGAGCAGGATGGCCGCGAGGCCGTCGGTGATCCAGTGATAGCTCAGGTACGTGGTCGTGACCAGCACGAGCGCCGGTGCACCGTAGCGCACTATGCGCCGCTGCCGCTCGGTGAGCACGTGACGCAGGAGGTAGGCGAGCACGCCGTACCAGACGATCGCGTTGACCACGTGGCCAGAGGGGTAGGAGAGCCCAGAGGGGTCGTGAAACAGCCATTCCGGATGCGGGATGTGGCTGCTCGGGGCGGCCCGGTCGGTCCACAGCTTCAGCGGCCCGATCGCGAGGTACGTGATGATGAACGCGCCGGCGACAGGCAGGAACGGGCGCACCGAGCGGCGGCGCACGGCGAGGACGAAGGCCACGATCGCGGCCAGCGGGGTGAGCACCCAGCCACCCTGGCCGGCGTAGTTGAGCACCCGGAGCAGCCAGAACAGGCCGGTGGGGCGGTGCGCGTCGGCGAAGTCGCGGACCGCGAGGTCCAGGCCGAGCAGCCGGGTCTTGGCCGCGAGCAACACCGTCAACAGCACGAACGCCGCGACCAACGCGACGTCGAACCACCAGGTGTCGGGCTTGACCCGCTGCGGTCGCACGTACCCAAAACTACAGCGAGGGGCCCGAAGACCCCTCGCTGGACGGCGCTAGAGCAGGTTCTTGACCTGGCGGTAGATCAGATCCACGCGGACGCCCGAGTTGGGGCAGCCGCCGAAGTGGTGCAGCGCGATGACCTCGTTGGTCATGCGGGAGATGACCGGGGAGCCGGAGGACCCACCGTCGGTGTCGCAGTAGTACGAGATATCGGTGTTTTTCGCGTACCCGTCATAGGTCGGGTTGGACACCTCGCAGTTGCCGCTGCGCTCCCCCGGGTCGTCCGACGCGATCACCGTCGGGTCACCGCGTGGGTGCTGCGGGATGTAGAGCTCCTCGCCGCGCGCCGGCTGCCGTATGTCCAGCACGAGGTAGCCGAACTTGGCGATGGCCGGGAAGCTCTGCACCGAGAACAGCGTGTAGTCCAGCGTCGTGTTGGTGGCCAGTACCCGGTCGCCCCAGACCTTGGTCGGCCGCAGTGTGGGTCCGCCGTCGCACCGCGAGCACTCGTAGTTGAACCAGACCTCGGTGTCGGCGGCGTCGGCCGAACTGGCGATGCAATGGTGGTTGGTGAACATGCGGTTGTTGGGGCCGACCCTCCAGGCCGAGCACAGCTCGACCCCGTTGATCAGCAGGCGGGCCACCGGCTTCGAGTGCGCATACGCGACCGGGTCGCTCGACTTGTAGCAGGCCGCGTTCTCGCCCGAGTCCGTGCGGCCGCAGATGCTCTCCTCGCGCCGGCCCGACTCCTGCTCGGCCGCCTTCTTGTCGGCGGCGGCCCGTTCGCCGGAGGTCATGCCCCGCGCGACCTTGTCGACGGTGAAGCCGCTGCCGCTCGACACGATCGCCGTGTCGCCGGAGACGGACATCGCCCAGTCGCCGGCGGAGCGCAGTTCCCGCGCCGTGTACGTATGCGACTCCTGGCCGGTCGGATCGGCCACCGTGACCTTGTCGTTCGCCGGCGCGCCGGTCGGCTTGAAATGCACCTTGACGTAGTCCGCGCCCGGGTAGCGCAGCGTCTGGCTGCGCCGGCCGTTCAGCGCGCCGAGCACCTGGTCCGCCACCGACTCGACCGTACCGACCGTCATCGGCGCCTCTTGGCCGCTGGTGGCGTCGATCGGGGCCGGGACCTGCGCCGTCTGCGGGGGCGTCCACGACGCGATGGCCGGATGCCGCCACTCGACGGCTTCGGCGACGCCGGCCGCCCCTGCCACTAACAAGAGGGCACACAGCCCCGAGGTGAGCAACGCCGTCCGCCGCATAGATAAGCTTCCTTACTCGAGGGCCTTCGGAAATCCGCCAAGCGAGATCGCCAAACGACCCCTGGCAAATCGGTCAGAACCGGGCGATCCGCCCCACTCAACGAGTGATCGGCCCTTGACGACATGCCCATTTCCCTGCTTCAGATGGCTCGGGCCGTCGAGCGCACGACCGCTGCTCCCGCCAGACACCGCTCCGGCCCCGGGGGGCCTCCGCTGCCAGGTCCGCGTCCCCAAGCCCGCCGCCACAACTTCGGGGAAGCAGTGGCCTCAGAGGGGTCGGATGGCCACAACTTCAGTGGTCGGCGCCACCGTGGGGCCGGGGCTGTGAACCTTGGACACGAACGGTCGCTGGGACAGCCGTTGATGTCCTAGATCGGCGATGAGCCAGCGTCAGGTGGACGCGCCGGCTCCGCCGGTCTTCGTCAGGAGCCGGCTCAGACCGAGCCTGGTCGCGACCACGACGAGCACGTC
Organism: uncultured Actinomycetota bacterium; assembly: GCA_963816625.1. Classification (GTDB taxonomy): domain Bacteria; phylum Actinomycetota; class Actinomycetes; order Mycobacteriales; family Micromonosporaceae; genus Dactylosporangium. Next base: position 959,122 of record CAWFLC010000003.1, read on the forward strand.
GTGCTCCCGTACGACATAGGAATTGGGCGGTGCCCAGATCGTGTTGCGGCCGTCGTCGGTCACGAGGGCGAGGACGCGGACCTCGCCGCCGTCCTGGGCCTGCGCCACCGGCGCGCCGTCGATCGCGGAGCCGCCCGCGACCGGCGCCTCGGCGAGCAGCAGGACGAAGCGGTTGACCGGGATCGTGCCGATGACCTCGCGCTCGAGCAGGGCGGCCGCGAAGGCCGGCGCGGCCAGGTACGACACGCTGCGCGACAGGGTGATGCCGAACGCCTTCTGCACGCGGTCGGCGAAGTCCCCGTCGAAGAGCCGCAGCACCACCCGCAGGTCCGGCTTGAGCAGCCGACCCTGCAGCGCGGCCTCGAGGTTGGTGACGTCGTCGGTCGACACGACGACCAGGGCCCGGCAGGTGTCGACCGAGGCCGCCCGCAGCGTCTCGAGCTGGCTGGCGTCGCCGATGATGAACGGCACCCCCCTCGTACGGGCGGCCTGCCCGCCCCGCGCGGCGTCGTTCTTGTCGATCGCGACCACCGGTACGCCGAGGTCGGCGAGGTCGTGCATGACGCGGGTACCGACGTTGCCCAGCCCGACCACGACGACGTGATCCGAGATCGGCTCGCGAAGCCGGCCGAGGGCGAGGGCCAGCCGGGCGTTGACGACCGCCTCGACGACCGCCGCGGTGATGATCGGGATGAGCGCGATGCTCACGATGGTGAGCACCGTCTGGGTGATCTTCTCCAGCGCGCTGGCCCCGACGTCCACGTTCGCCCCGCCAAGGGTCGTGAGGATGGTCAGGTAGGCGGCGTTCCACCAGGTCAGGTCGTTGACCACGGCGAGCACCGCGGTACCGATCACCAGCAGCCCGACGAGGGCCAACGCGGTGAGCCGCAGCTTGCGGCTGATCAGCGTGCTGAACCCGCCGAACGGGTTGCGGATCCGCTTGTGCACCCAGCGGCGAAATGGGCTCCGCCGACGCCGGCGCACCTGCCGGCCGCTCTGCACGAGCACCATCTGCGACGGCTCGGCGCCGTCCTGGGTCGGCATGACCGTCGCGATCCGCTCGCCGTGAGCGACCGCCAGTACCAGTTCCGCCGAGTCGATATCGGCGGGCAGGAGGTCCGCGCGGCCCTTCGGGGACGCCGTGGCCAGGCCGCAGATGATGTCCTCGGCCCGGACGTCCGGCCGGCGGGCCACGAACAAGGTGCGGCTGGCCAGCCGGACGTGCACCGGCGCGACCTCGCCGAGCGCCGCCGAGACGAACGCCGGTGCGGCCATCTGCGCGTCGGACAGCACCCGGCAGTCGCTGAAGAGCCGCCGTACGCCCTGCCCGAGCCGGGTGTTGAACATGCGGAGCACCAGGCGCAGCCGCGGATTGAGTTCCTGCGCCTGGAGCGCGGCGTGGATGTTGCCGACGTCGTCCTGCTTGACCAGGGCGAGCGCGTCGGCGGTCGCCACGCCGGCCAGGGTGAACGTGTCGGCGTCGAGGCGGTCGCTCTCGATCACCCGCCCGCGGCGCTGCTCGAGCAGGCTGGCGATCTGCGGGCCGTGGTTGCGCCGCTTGCTGGGCAGGATCGCGGCGACCTCCACGCCGTACCGCGTCACCAGCTCCTCGATCAACCGGTGCGCGAGCGGGTCGTCGCCGCACACGATCAGCCGTCGGGGTGGACCGTGCAGCTGGCGCCGGGGCACCGGCGCGGCCTCGGGCGGCGGGGCCGTCCCGGCGGCGACCAGCCGTGGCATACGGCGCCTCACCCACGACTCGATCACCCGGCGATTTTAGGCGTTCGGACACGCTTGAAGCGGCCCCGAAGATCCCCGAAACGTGGCATCAGCGGCACTTATGTCCAACTTGCTCGTTGATGCAGGAGATCGGATACGTCGACGGATGGGTACTCGAGAATGAACAAGTGGTTTAACCGGGCGGTGGGAACCGTCGGCGTCGCCGGCGGCATGCTGCTTCTCGGGGCCGGCGCTGCTCATGCCGACAGCGTCGTACCGACGACAGGAACGCTCGACGACGTCTTCCGGCCGGCCCCCGCCGACAGCCTCGGCCTCACGGTGGACACGCCCGGCTCCCAGGTCACGACCGGAATGGTCGACGAGGGGCCGCTGTCCGTCCAGAAGAACGACGGGCAGACCGGCGCGGTGGTGCACACTCCCGGCGAGAACGGGCACTCCCGCGACGTCTTCGCCGGCGGTCGGCTGCCCGACCCGCTCAGCGCGCTGCCGTCCAACGACCTCATGCCGGGCAGTGCACTCGGGGTACCTCAGCAGCCGGCCGGCGCGCTCGGCGTGTCGCAGCAGCCGGTCTCGGCCGGCAAGCACGCCGCGAAGGCCCAGCACGCGGCGACCGAGGCCCGCTCGCGTCGGGGTCGTTCGGCGCGGAACGCTCCCGCGCTGCCGGTGCTCGGCACGCTGTCCAGCCTTCCGTTGCCTGGCAACCTCCCGGTGGTCGGCAACGCCACCAAGGCATTGCCGACCCAGGGCCTGCCGACCCAGGCGCTCGGCGCTCAGGCGCTCCCGGCGCAGGCGGCCGGTACGACCGAGGGCTTGCCCGCCGTCGGCGGCCTCCCGCTGGTCGGCGGCAACCTGCCGGTGCTGACCGGCCAAGGCCTGCCCGCGGTGCCGGGCATCCCGCTGCGCGGCAACGTCAAGCCGGTCAACGACATGACCCTCCCGCTCGGCCAGACCGAGTCCACCGAGTCCGGTAGCGCCACCGAGGTCCTGCACTCCGTCCCGTTCTTCGGCGACGTTCTGCAGAACAACTCGGTACGCGGCGTGCCGGTCGTCGACCAGCTCACCTACTCGCCGCGGCACTCGGCGACCGAAGGTCTCCCGGCGGTGAGCGGGCTCCCGCTCGTCGGCGGCCTCAGCGGCGGCAGTGACGGCGCAGCCGGCCTGCCGCTCGTCGGCAACCTCCTCGGTGGCGGTGGCGGGCTCCTGCCCGTCTAGACCCCCGCCACATCCTTCGCCGGATGCGGTGACTCCGCGCACCACGGAGCTCACCGCATCCGGCGAAGTGCTTTCGCGGCGGCGGCGCCGACCTACCCGAGGCCACTACTTCCCCGAATGAGTGCCCTCCGCACCACCTCGAGACCACTACTCCCGCGAAGTTGTGGCCTCCGCAGCACCCCGAGGCCACTACTCCCCGCAGGTGACTGTTCACGTCGTCGGCGGGTCGGCTGCGGTGGCCGGTCGTGACGGGTGCGGGTGCTGCTGGGCTGGGTGGCGGGTCGCAGGTCGCGGGTACCGGGTTGCTCGATGACGGTGGTCGATCCGCCCCCAGCGGCCAGACGGCGGCCGCTATGAGGCGTCGGAGTTGGGTGCACCGAGGCCGCGAAGATCAAAGGTGACTTGTCAGCGATTCTCGGGCCGAAAATCACCGACAAGTCGCCTTTGATCTTGCGGGGTTGCGGCTGCGACGTGGAGCTGGCGGTGACTGCAGCACCAGGCGGCTCCGCTCATGATCCATGTTGCGAGGTCGACGCCGATACGTGGTGCGTCGGTGCCGGCTCGCGCTGGATCATGGGGTGGCGGGTGGTGCGCGACGAGCGGGTGGCGTCGGCGATGGCGTAGCGACCACCGTCGATGCCGCGGCCACGACGGTGGTCGATGCACCCCCGCGACAGGCCGGCGAGATGTCCGCAGATCGACCACCGTCTGGGGCCGACGGGGCAGATCGACCACCGTCATCGCCCGCTCGCCGACACGCCGGGCGGGCGCGTGGAAGCGCCGAATGCCGCGGATTCGCGAGGCCGAGCACCCTGATCACGATCCCCACACCCTCGACCGACTCCACCCCGAGACCACTACTTCCCCGAAGTTGTGCCCTCCGCCGCACCCCCGCGTCAGGAAGCGTACGTCTGCTCGCCGGCTCGAATCTCCGCCGTCAGGCGGTTCTCGAACGGCGCGAGCGGGCACAGCCAGCCCTCGTCGTACGCGCAGGACGGGTTGTAGGCGTAGTTGAAGTCCAGCCGTACGCGATCCCCGTCCATCGCAACGCCTCGGCCGTGCGTGCCCTTGATGGTGTCGGTGAGGTAGCGGCCGCCGCCGAAGGACTCCTTCCCGCAGGTGCCGTCGCGGAACGGGAGGAACAGCCCGCCGCCGTACGCCTTGAGCCAGAACAGGGTCAGGCTGCCCCAGGGCGTGTCGAGGATGCCGACGCGGTCGTAGCGGATGACGCCGTCTTCGCCGCCGGTGTCGATCTCGATGAAGCCTTCGGCCGGCCGCATCGGGACGGTCGCGATGAAGGCGTCGTCGGGCGCGAAGTAGCGAAGCCCGGTGAAGCCCGAATGGACGGCCGAGTCGGGATGGGTGGCGAACAGGTCGTCGCGGGCGGCCCGGAACGCGGCCAGGTCCATATTGGACAGGTACATGGCGGCAACCCGGGCACGGTAGTCGGCGAGCGTCAGCGCGGTCACGCCACCGAGCGTAGTGGTGCGCCCGCCACGTGGAGGGTGCCGAGGCGCCTTCCGGCCAATTCGACCTAAGCTGGAACGATGCGAGTATTGATCGGCTCTTACGCCGACGAGATCGCGGCCTACACACTCGAGGACCAGGCCCTCAAGCCGTCGGGTCCGCGCGTCTGGACGCCCGCGCCGACCTTCCTGACCGTCCATCCCAGCCTTCCGATCTTGTACGGGGTGAGCGAGGTCGACGAAGGGGCGGTCGTGGCGTTCCGGCTCGAGGAGGGCGCGATCAGCTCGCTCGGTGGCGTGCCGAGCGGTGGCAAGAAGCCCTGCCATCTGGCGGTCACGCCCGACGGGCACTACGTCGCCTGTGCCAACTACGAAAGCGGCAGCGTCGCGGTGTTCGCGCTGCGGTCGGACGGCGCGCTCGAGCGGCGAACCGATCTGGTGCAGCTCACCGGCTCCGGGCCGAACCCGGTCCGGCAGACCGGGCCGCACTGCCACCAGGTGATCGTCGACGGCGATTCGCTCCACGTGGTCGACCTCGGCGCCGACCAGATAGTCCACTATGGACTTTCCGACGACGGGCGGCTGGCGCTGCGCGCGGTGTCGCCAGCTCCCGCCGGGCACGGCCCTCGGCATCTGGTCAGTCACCCGTCCGGCCGGCACTTCGTCGTGGACGAGCTGTCGTCGACGGTCTCCACGTACGACAAGGCGTTCCGGCTGCTCGACTCCCGACCGTCGACGACGGTACCGCCGTCCGGCGACAACTATCCCAGCGGGCTGCTGCTCTCCGGCGACGGCCGCTTCCTGTACGTGGCGAACCGCGGCAACAACTCGGTGACCACGTTCGCCATCGAGCCGCAGTCCCTGCACGCGATCGACGAGGTGCCGACCGGTGGTCACTGGCCCCGGCATCTGGCGATCTTCGGCGACACGATGCTGGTCGCCAACCAGGGCTCGGACAGTGTGACCGCCCTGCGGCTCGACCGCCGAACGGGCAAGCCGCGGGGCGGTCACGTCGTCGCCGAGATGCGGACTCCCGCCTGCATTCTCGGCGTGTGAGCCGTCCCCCGGGCGTTATGCGCGCAAAACCTCCCGGCGACGCTGCCGCTGCTTGGGTAGATCCGGCACGCGGCGGGTGACCGGCTGGTTTTGCCGCACCCGGAACGCGGCGGTCAGCTGTTCCCGGACCGTGATCGCGTCGTCGGCGATGTCGACCGACTCTTCGGCCAGCGCCTTGGCCGCGACCGCCGCCACCGCCGCCGTCCGCGTTGCCGACCGCTCGGCCTCGAGGGCCGCCTCGTAGAGCCGGCGGCAGCGGCCGTCCGCCGTCCGGCGCAACTCGACCTCGCGGGCCTGCAGTTCATCGCCGTCGCGCATCTCGTGGCTCGCCCGGGCCGCGGCGTCGCGCAGCGCCTCCTGGTAGGCGGCCCGGGCCGCCTTGAACGCCTCTTGAGCGGCGATGCGCGCCGCGTGCGTGACGGAACGCATGCGCGCGGTCTCGATGACCGCCTTCTGCGCCTGCTTGGCCGCGGCCGCGGTGACCGCCGCCTGCCGGATCAGCTCGCCCGCCTCGGCCCGGAGCTTCGCCCGCTGCATCGGTGACAGCACGTGCTGCGCCCGATCGGCGGCCGCCTGCTTCTCCTCGCGCCGGTTGAGCCGGCCCCACTGCCAGCGCGTGAGCAGCGCCGCCAGGATCACCAGCAGCAGCGTGAAGCCCATCAGCGCGGCCCAGGCCAGCAGCGCGCCGTGAACCGGATCGAGGCCGAGAATCCCCCGCCCGCCGGTCAAGGTCCACGGAAGATCGAACGGCGGCGCCGCGGACGAGGCGGATGCAGTCAGGGCCACGACGAACCTCCGGCTGTGCGTGTCGTTCCAGCCTAGATGTCAACGCCGTGTTATGGGGACCCATCGAGACGTGACGATTCAGTGAAGTCTTAATCGATGGTCTTGGCCGCGTGGTCGCTCTATCGTCCCCGTCATGCACCGATGCATTGCCCCTCCCACCGCCCACTGACGGGCGGTCGTACCACGGCTGGGTCCGGCTCTCGGTAGAGCCGGACGTGATGGTCGCTGCCCTCGTTCGTCGTCGGCTTCGATCATCAAGGGGTACTTGTGTCAACTGCGCGTGGAATCTGGCTCATTGCATTCGCCGCGACCGCCTGGGGTGTCGGCGGCTTCGTGGCCGCGATCCTCTACCGGACCAGCGGCCTGGGCCCGGTCGCGGTCTCCTTCTGGCGGTTCGTCGGCGGTCTGGTCCTGCTGGCGGCGATCCGCGGCCTGGTCAGCGGTCCCTGGCGGGCCGGCGGCCGCCGGATACTGCTGACCGGGATCGGCTTCGCCGTCTACCAGACGGCCTACTACGCCGCCATCCCGCACGCCGGGCTGGCCGTGGCGACGGTGGTCACGCTGGGTACCGGCCCGGTGCTGATCGCGCTCGGTGCGCGCGTCTTTCTTCGTGAAAGGCTCGGCCGGTCCGCCTCATCGCTGATCTTGGCGTCTTTGATCGGACTCCTCCTGCTGGTCCGGCCCTCGGGTTCGGACATATCGCCGGCCGGGGTCGGGTTGGCCTTGCTGTCGGCGGGCGGATACGCGGCGGTGACCTTGCTCAGCCGGGCCTCGCACGGCACGGACGACGCCTTGGACTCGGCGCTCGGCGGCTTCGCCGTCGGCGCGGTCCTGGTGCTGCCACTGGCCGTCATGCAGGGCCTGCTGCCGACCGCCGGCCGGTGGGACGAGACGGCGGGGATGCTGGCGTTCCTCGGGGTCGCGCCGACGGCCTTGGCGTACCTGGCCTTCTTCAGCGGCCTTCGTGCTGTTCGGGCCACCACCGCCTCGATGGTCGCCTTGGTCGAGCCGCTCGCCGCCTCGGTCCTGGCCGTCGTCGTACTGGGCGAACGGCTCGCCGTAGCGGGCTACATCGGCGGTGCGGTCCTGTTGGCGTCGATTGCCCTGCTCAGCCGGGCCGAGCGGAACACCGTCACGCCCGAACAGACTGAGACACCGTCTGCGAGGTGACGTTCAGGTGGTCGGCGGGTCGGGGTGCGGGCTGCGTCCCAGATGCTGGATCCGGGTAGAGGACGGTGTGTGTTGAGACGTTGATGCGCCGGAGAACATCATGATGTCCTGGTATGCATCACCGGTTCGGCACACCTGCCGACCCGGCCGGTACCGCTAGGCGAGGCGCCAGGTTTGTTCGGGCGCGACCCGGCAGTCAGCCAGGACGAGCTTGGAACCGTCGACGGACGCGCACCGATTGGCGAAGCCGTTGAACAGCGTCTCGTCGCCGCGGAGGTCCCAGTGCTGGGAGGAGGTCGCGTCGCAGGGGTTGACCTGCACCGGGGTGCCGGTCGTCGGGCCGTCGGGCACGTCAAGGCAGCCGCCCTGTGCGCGGAAGGTGCCGTCGCCGGGCAGCGTCCAGTGCTGGGCGGCGCTGCCGTCGCAGTCGGCCAGTTCGGCCTGGCCGCCGAGGGCCTGGACCTGGGCACACTTGTCGCCGGCGCCGACGAGGGAGCCGGGGGCGATCGGGTCGGCGGGCGCGTTGAACACGCCGGCGGTGGCGGGCGACGGGGACTTCTTGGTCGCCGGGGGTACCGCGGCCGGCGGCGCGGAGGGGGCGCCGGCCCGGGGACGTCCGGGCGATTGGCTGGGCCGGGCGACGACCGGTGGGGGCACGGCGCCGTACGTACCGAGCGAGGGCGGGCCGGCGGTGGGTGCGTTGAACGGCAGGCCGTTGTCGGTGTTGCGGCCGCTGACGCCGCCGACGAGCGTTAGCACGACGACGATAGTGACGAGGACCACAACGCCGATGAGGATGGCCGCGCCGACCGGGTAGCGACCGCCGCCGGTGAGCGGGTGCTCGTCGAGGGGATCGTCGTCCACGGCCACGATGGTGAGCGCCGGCGTCAGATCCGCGAACGTCGGCGTGTCGTCGGCCGGCGGCATAACCTCCAACCTGTGGGCCGGTGGCGTGTTCGCCAGCCTGTCGGCACCGGACTCAGGCACGCCAAGCACGGTAGCGCGCCTCGGCGACCGACCAACACCCCTCGGAGTGCCAGTTACTTGGCGTACAGGGCAGCGCGGAGGGCCTGTTCGACGGCGGGCGCGGCCTTGCCGGCGTGCAGTTCGTCGAGCGCCAGGAGGGCCGCGCCGACCACTGGCGGTTCGGTAGTGACCGACACCACCGCCCGGGGGGCGATGTCGGCTACGCCCGATACGACCGCATCGTGCAAGAGTGGGTGGTGTGCGCGGAGAACGCCGCCGCCGAGTACCACCGCGTGCGGCTCGGCGAGCAGGTCCGAATCGCGAGCCGGCGACCCGGACGAGCGCGATGATCTCGTCGGCCTGCCGGCGGATGACCCGGTTGGCGACCGCGTCGCCGGCGTCGGCGACCGCGAAGAGGACCTCCGCGAGGTCGAAGAGGCGCGACATCGGAGCGTCGCCGAGGTGCAGGGCGGTGCCGACGTCCTCCACACTCGACAGTCCAAAGTGGTCGATGACCGCCTCGACCAGGCCGGTCTTCGGACCGCGGCCGTCCTCGGCGCGCGCGGCGTAGTACAGGGCGAGCGACGCGAGGTGGTGGCCGCCGCCCCAGTCGCCGGAGATCTGGCCGAGCGCGGGAAAGCGGGCGGTGCGCCCGTCGGCCCGCCGCCCGACGCAGTTGATGCCCGCGCCGCAGACGACGGCGATCGCATCCTGGACGGCGGTGCCGGTGCGCAACAACGCGAACGTGTCGTTGTCGACCGTGGTCCGCGGCGCCCAGCCGAGCTTGCCGACGGCGGCGGTGAGCCGGTCGACCTCGATCGGCAGGTCGGCGCCGGCGAGGAACACCGAGGCCTGGGCGACCGCCGCGCGGGAGATCCCGTCGAGCGCCGTACCGACCAGGCGGTCCAGCAGTTCCAGGGAGCCCGGCAGGCCCAGGTTGTGCGGCGACGAGCCCGGCCCTCGCACGGTCGCGTGGACTCGGCCGGACGCGTCGCCGACCACCACGTCCGTCTTCGAATTGCCCCCGTCGACCGCGACGAAGTACGAGGTCATCGCGCCCAGGCCAGGTACTGCCGGTTGCCGGCGATCAGCGCGTCGGTCAGCTGCGTCGCCGGCTGGTGCTGGCCGATCAACGGGTGGGCGAGCAGGGCCCGGTAGACCCGCTCACGCCCGCCCCGCAGCGCGGCGTCGAGCGCCAACTCCTCGTAGTTGGAGACGGCGCCGATCAACCCGGCCATATCGGGGGCGACGCGGCCGACCGGACGGGGCACGGCGCCGGCCTCGGAGACGTCGCACGAGACCTCGATGACGGCCTCGTCCGGCAGGAACGCGAAGGTGCCGTGGTTGCGCACGTTGACCGCGTGAGTCGAGGGGGTCGCCGAGTGCAGCGCGGCGACCAGCCCGACGGCCGCCTCGGAGTAGAACGCACCGCCCCGCTGGCCGAGCAGTTCCGGCTTGGTCGTCAGGGACGGGTCGGCATACATCGCGAGCAACTCGGCCTCGATCTCGGCGACCCGTTCGCCGCGCGTCGGGGCACCCCGCTCCTCGCGGACCACCTCGTCGTGGCAGTAGTAGTAGCGCAGGTAGTACGACGGGAGGGCGCGCTGCGTCTCCAGTACCGCGAGCGGAAGCTGGACCACGTCGGACATTTCCGGGAGCAACTCCGGGAGCCGGTCGACTCCGTCGACGTAGGCGGCGCGCTCCCAGGTCAGATGGTTGAGGCCGAGGTGGTCGAGCGTGATCGCCTCGGGCTGGACGCCGAGGCGGGCGGCGAACTGGCGCTGGAAGCCGATCGCCACGTTGCAGAGCCCGGCGGCGCGGTGACCGGCGTCCAGCAGCGCGCGGGTGACGATGCCCACCGGGTTGGTGAAATCGACGATCAAGGCGCCGGAATCCGCCTTGGCGGCGACGTCGAGCACCACCGGCACGGTGCGCAGAGCCTTGGCGAAGCCGCCCGCCCCGGTGGTTTCCTGACCGACGCAGCCGCAGACCAGCGGGAACGTCTCGTCGCCGATCCGCGCCTGCTGACCACCGACCCGCAACTGCACCAGCACGACCGCGGCGCCGTCGAGGGCCTTGTCGAGGTCGGTCGTCCAGGTCAGCGTGCCCGGGTGTCCGTAGTGCTGCGAAGATCCGCGCGGCGAACGCGCCGACCACGGCCAGCCGCTCGGCCGCCGGGTCGACCAGCACCAACTCGTCCACGAACGCACCCAGGCGCGCGAACCCGTCGACCAGTTCCGGCGTGTAGGTCGAGCCTCCACCGACGACGGCGACCTTCATCGTGCCCTCAACCCTTCACTCCGGTCAGCGTGACGCCCTGGACAAACGCCCTCTGCGCGAAGAAGAACAGCACAACCACCGGCACCATGGTCAAAATTGTGGCGGCACTCACCAGATTCCACTGCACGTGATGGAGGGTACGGAACGAGGCCAGCCCCAACGAGAGCGTCCAGTTGTTCTCGTTCTCACTGGTGTAGAGCAGCGGGCCGTAGTAGTCGTTCCACGCGAAGAAGAACTGGAACAGCGCCGCGGCGGCGATGCCGGGACGCGCCATCGGGACCACCACGCGGAGCAACGTCCCCCACTCGCCGCAGCCGTCGACCCGGGCGGCATCGAGGTACTCCTGCGGGATGGTCAGCATGAACTGGCGGAGCAGGAAGATCGAGAACGCGTCGCCGAAGAGCATCGGCAGGACGAGGGGCCAGAGCGTGCCGGCCAGGTGCCACTTCGCCCACATCAGGTAGAGCGGCACGGTGGTCACCTGGGGCGGCATCATCATCATGCAGATGATCACGACGAAGACCAGGTTGCGGCCGCGCCAGCGCATCTTGGCCAGCGCGTACGCGGCCGGCACGCTGGACAGGAGCATGAAGACGGTCGCGCCGACCGCGTACAGGACGGTGTTGAGCAGGTACCTCGGCATCGGCGTGTCGGCGAAGACCCGCGCGTAGTTTTCCGGGTGCCAGGTGCGCGGCCAGTAGTTCGCGGTCAGCGCCTGCGAGTCGCTCATCAGCGAGGTGAGCAGCAAGAACACGACCGGCGCGACGAACATGATCGACAGCGCGATGGCCAGGCTGTGCTGGGCCACCCAGATCAGCCACGGCCGGGGCCGCCGGGAGACGGCCGTCTCGGCAATGCGTGCGGGGGGCTGGTCAAGCAAGACAGTCATACCAGTCACGCCGCCAACTCGAAGGTCCGGGAACGGCGCAGCAGGACGAGCGTCACCGAGAACGCGACGACGAACAGCACCACCGCGAGAGCGTTGGCGTAGCCGAAGGCGTTGTACCGGAACCCGACCTGATACAGCCACAGCGGATAGGTGAACGTCGAACCCTCCGGGTAGCCGAAGTTGGTCGAGATGCCCTCGCCGACCGTGGCCTGGTTGCTGGCCGCGGACGCGGCGACGGCGGCCTGGGTGAAGTACTGCAGGGTGGTGATCACGCCGATCACCGCGGTGAACAGCACCACCGGCCCGATCGCCGGCAGCGTCACGTGCCGGAACCGCTGCCACGCATTGGCCCCGTCGAGGGCCGCCGCCTCAAGATGCTCCACCGGTACGTCCAGCAGCGCCGCGAGGAAGAGGATCATCACGTCTCCGACACCCCAGAGGCCAAGCAGCACCAGCGACGGCTTGGCCCAGGCGGCCGAGTTGAACCACAGTGGACCGTCGATGCCGAGGTGGCCGAGAAACGTGTTGACCGGCCCGACGCCGGGCTTGAGCAGGTAGACGAAGGCGAGCGTGGCGGCCACCGGCGGGGCCAGCGCGGGCAGGTAGAAGATCGTACGGAAGGCGCCCTTGCCCCGGCGCAGCGACGTCAGCAACATCGCCGTGCCGAGGCCACCGAGCATCCGTATCGGCACCATGACGACCACCAGCCAGAGCGTGTTCCAGGCCGCGCGCCGCAGGTACGGGTCCTCGAACATGTGCCGGTAGTTGCGCAGGCCGACCCATTCGGGCACGGTCAGCAGGTCGAACTTGGTGAACGAGAAGTACACGGCGGAGATCAGCGGATAGATGAGGAACACCGCGATGCCGATCCCCGCCGGCGCCATGAACGACGCCACCGTGAGCCCGTGCCGGATGCGCGGCATGTCTTATCCGCCGAGTTTCAGCAATGCGTTGATCTGCTTGTCGGTCTCCTTGAGACCGGCCGCGAGGTCGGGGACCTTGCCGGCCTGCCACTCCAGGCAGAAGTTCTGGAAGGTCTCCTGGTACGCGGGGCCCGAGGACGACGGCGGCGTCGTGGACGACTTCGGGTTGTTGAAGATGTCGATGAAGGTCTTGAACTCCGGGTCGAGTTGCAGGTCCTTCGAGGCGAGCGCCTCCTTGGTGGTCGGGATGTTCTTCAGTGTGTTGGCCAGCTTGACGATCGCGGCCGTGTTCGCGGTGAGGTACTTGATGAGCTCCCACGCCGCCTCCGGGTTCTTGGCGTTGCGGGAGATGCCGATGACGTTGCCCGTGACGTAGCCGGAGCCGTAGAGGTCCGGTGACGCGGTCGGGATCGGCGCCACCCCGAAGTCGAGATCCTTGGCCTGGTCCTTGGCGAACGCGATGCGGTACTCGCCGTCGATGTTGATCGCGACCTGGCCCTTCTGGAAGGCGTTCGCGTCCGAGTACTCGTCGCCGATGCCGGCCCGGAACTTCTCGAGGTTGGCGTAGCCGAACCAGTCGACGAGGCTCTTCTGCCAGTTCAGCAGCGTCTGCCAGTTGGGGTCGCTGCCGATGGCCGAGGTGCCGTCGTCGTTGAGCCACTTGCCGCCGACCGCCGGGCCGAGGTGCGAGGGCGAGTTCTCGTAGAAGCCCCACTCCGGCAGGAATCCGGCGACCTGGATGGTGCCGTTGGCACTGCGTTTCGTGAGCTTCTTCGCCACGTCGGACAGTTCGTCGAGGGTCTTCGGTGGCGCGGTGATGCCGGCGTCGGCGAACATCTTCTTGTTGTAGTACATGCCGTAGGCGTCCGCGAGGACCGGCATCGAGCAGCGCTTGCCCTGATATTCGGTGTACTGGCGGACGGTCGCCGGGAAGCCGTCGAGCGACACCTTGTCCCGGGTGATGTACGGGCCGAGATCCAGCCAGGCGCCGCTGGCGCAGAACTTGCCGACGATGTCGGTCGAGTAGGACAGCCCGACGTCCGGGCCCTGGCCAGCGCCGATCGCCTGGGTCATCTTCGAGTCGTCCTGACCCGACTTGACCACGACGTTGATCTTCGGGTGGCTGGCCTTGAAGTCGGCGACAACGCTGTCGATCGCCGTGGCCTCCCGATCGGTGAAGAAGTGCCAGAACTCGACGGTGCCGGACACGTCGGCGCCCGGGTCGGCGACCTTCTGCTTCGCCGGAGCCGGCGTACAGGCGGCCGCCACCGCCAAGACGACGAGCGCGGATCCAAGGACGCGCCATCGACGATCCATTGTGGACTCCTCTCGGGAGTTTTCGGGCAGGCTGAAGCGCTCTGAGGTCGTACCAATGCGTTCTTTAAAGGTCAGGCCGGTTGGCGAAGGTTGGCGAGGATGTCCTCACGCACGGCGGACAGCCCCGCGTCCACCGCACCAAGCAGCGGGGCGTTGTCTTCCAACGCCGTCACCGCGATCGTGGTCTCCAGTGGTGCGGCGTCGGCCATCGCCGCCGATACGGCCGTGCGGAGCGTGACCCCGCCGGCCTGGCCGATGTCGCCGGCGATGACGACCAGGGGCGGGTCTAGCACCGCGACGACCGCGGCCAGCCCGATGGCGACCCGCTCGGCGAACGCCGCGACGAAGCCACGAGCCGGCTCGTCGGACCGCGAAACCGCCGTCGCCATGGTGCGCGACGCGGTCTCCTCGTGGATGCCGTACTCCCGGGCGAGTTCCTGCGCCGCGGTGCTGCCGACGAGGTCCTGGAAGTCGACCTTCTGCGAGCCGCCGGGCGCGACCATCGGCATGTATCCGATCTCGCCGGCGCCGCCGCGTGCGCCGCGCAACAGCGTGCCGCCGAGGTCGATGGCGAGGCCGAGCCCGCTCTCGCCGATCCACAACAGCGCGAAGCCGTCGACACCCCGCGCGGCGCCGCGGGCCCGTTCGGCGATCGCCGCGAGGTTGACGTCATTGTCGACGCCGATCTGCGTACCGAGCCGCTCGCGCAGGTCGGCGACGAGGCCCTGGCGATCCCAGCCGGGCACGTCGACGTGGTGGATGACCCCGGAGCGCGGATCGTACGACCCGGAGACCGCGAGCTGAACCTGCGTCACCCGGCCCCGCTCGATGCCGGCCTGGGTGCAGGTGGCGTCGACCACGTCGAGCACCGCCTGGACCGGATCGGTCGAGGCGAAGTCCACCGGCACCGACAGCCGCCCGCGTACGGCGCCGCCGAAGTCGCAGACCGCCGCGGTCACCGGCGCGCCGTAGCTGACCGACACGGCGACCGTGTAGGCCGCGTCGGGGTTGGCGGCATAGATCTCCGCGTTGGGTCCCGGCCGCCCGCTCTCGTGCCCGACCACGGTGACCAGGCCGGCGTCGGTCAGCCGCTTGAACGCGTCGGAAATGGTGGGCTTGGACAGCCCGGTGAGGTCGCGCAACTCGGCCCGGGTGAGCCGGCCCCGGTCGAGCACGTGGCCGAGCGCGGCGGCTTCGTTCATCGCTCGCAGCAGTTTCGATGATCCGCCGAGATGCTCCACCAGGGCCCTAACTGTCAGTCAGACTACCTATCAATTGAGGGAACCATAGGACGCGTCAGGGGCGGCGTCAACAACTCTCGACCAGTATTCTCGGCCGGCAATTCTTGATCGGTGACCACCCCGGATAGGTTAAGTCCTATGAGCGCGACGTGGAGCGTGGTAGCCGACGAGAACGGCAACGAAACCACCGCAAAATGCGATCACCTCGGCGAGATCCATCAGGTCACCCCGGACAGCACCGAAGGCTGCACCGACTGCCTGCGCGAAGGCAGCCGGTGGGTCCACCTTCGCGAGTGCCTCGTCTGCGGGCACATCGGCTGCTGCGACAACTCCCCGCGCAAGCACGCGACGGCCCACTGGCACGCCACCGACCACCCGGTGATGCGCTCGGCCGAACCGGGCGAGACCTGGGCGTGGTGCTATCCCGACAACCTGTTCCTCGCCGAACGGTACGTTGAGTAGGTGCAGGACGAGGACGACTGGGGCCATCTCGCGGCGAACCACGCGGTCTGGGAGCACACCGACACCGACACCGACGGCGTTAAGGAGCGAACGGTCTCGTTGGTCCGGCAGCTGGCCGAGCTGCGGCCGTCGGTCGACCTCGCCGGTGACCCCTGGCAGGATGCGACCTTCGCCGCCCGGATCACGCGCCGGCTCGCCGATCTCCTTCCGGCCGGCCTGACCCTGGGCCCGGACGAGGCAGAGTTGCTCGTCGTCGCGCCGTTCCTCTACGACACGCTCTGGTCCGACCTGGCCGCCGCCGAACGGACGGTCGGACCGGCCGACCTGACCCCGTCGCAGGACGCGAGCAGCGACCGGGCGGCATTCGAACGGTTCGCGCAGACGTACCCGCAGCCCTACCGGCGAGCCACCGCCGCGATCCGGGCCGAGCGGTTCGAGATCGGCCGCGAGATCGGCTGGTGGCTGCTGCACCGGTGGATCGGCCGGCGGCCGGACGCCTACCGGCCGGCGTCCATCGAGCACCTGGTCGACGGCGCCGCGAACCCGCCCCGGCTGGCCGAGCTGCTGCGCACCATGCGCGCCGACCCCGGCTTCCTGTCCCGCGGCGACCGGCCCGGCGCGCTCGCCGCGACCGCCCCGGACGGCGTCCGGGAGCAGCTCCTCGGCTTCCTGCTCGCCGCGGCGCGGGGCATGGCGATCGAGGCGACCGCGCTGCCAGAGGTGATCGGCGAGCACCTCGGCATCGCCGACCCGGTCAGCCCGGCCGCCATCCTGGACACCGTGGCCGCGGCCACCTGGCGCCCGCGCGGCGCGGCCGTCGTGCTGGGCGCCGCGTGCGCCCATCCCTCGATCGAGGTGGCCCTGCGCGTCCACGTCGACATGCTCAACCAGCTCCTCGCCGAGGCGCACCGGGCGGCGGCCGCCGACGAGTCGCTGCATCCGCTGCTCGATCTGCCGACCCGCGTGGCCACCGACGACGTCGGGCCGGCCGTGATCGACGACAGCCCCGCCTACCAGTCGGCCGGCGTCCGTTTCCGGCTCGCCGAGGACCGCGTCCAGGAACTGCTCATGGGCGAGCAGCTCTACGGCGACCCGGCACTGGCCATCCGCGAGCTCTACCAGAACGCCCTCGACGCGTGCCGCTACCGGGAGGCGCGGACCGAATACCTGCGCCGGGCGCACGACCTGCCGAGCGACTGGGAGGGCCAGATCCGCTTCGCCCAGGGCGTCGACGACGCGGGCCGCGCCTACCTTGACTGCGTCGACAACGGCGTCGGCATGGGCGTCCGCGAGCTCAGCGAGGTCTTCTCCCAGGCCGGGGTGCGCCTCGCCGACCTGCCCGAGTTCCTCGAGGAGCAGGCCGAATGGGCGCGGCTCGACCCGCCCGTGCAGCTCTTCCCGAACAGCCGCTTCGGCATCGGCGTGCTGAGCTACTTCATGCTCGCCGACGAGATCACCGTCGAGACCTGCCGGATGCGCCGCGACGGCCGGCCCGGCGACCGCCTCCGGGTCTCGATCGCCGGCCCGGGCAGCCTGTTCCGGATCCAGAAGGTACCGGCGACCGACCCGCAGGCCGGGACCACGGTCCGGCTGCACCTGCGCGACGGGGTCACCGTCTCCTCCGTCGAGAAGCTCCGCGAGGTGCTGTGGGTCGCCGAGTTCCGTACGGACGCGGAGGACGGCGTCAACCGCCAGAGCTGGCTGCCCGGCGAGCTCGCCGACATCGTGCAGGAACGCGGCGACGAGGACGACCCGCGCAGCACCGCACCGGTGCCGGCCGAGGGCTCGCGCGTCTGGTGGTGCCACGGTGAGGGCGCTTTGCTCGCCGACGGCCTCTACGCCGGCAAGGAGATCTTCGGTGCGGTGGTCAACCTCAGCCGCGACCTCGCACCCCGCCTGTCCGTCGACCGGACCAAGATCCTCGCGTACCGCGAAGAAGACGTCGACCGCCTGCTCTGGGAGGCGGCGCCGGCGCTGACCGCGCCGGGGACGACGCTGCTCGACTACGACTGGCTCTACAGCCTGGCGCAGGCCCGGCCGCTCATCGCCGACCTCGTTTTCGAACAGGCGATCGCCAACGGTCACGGCAAGTGGACGCTCGGCGACGACACGGTGGACGCCGCGATCGCCGGCTGTTTCTCGGCCAATGACGGCACCGTCAACGGCCCGGACGAGCTCGTCGAGTGGCGGCTCACCGCCCTGGCCGCCGGTGGCCGCTTCCGGAAGGTGCTGCCGGAGGGCGGTGGTGGTTCCGACTGGGACCGCGCGATGCGGGCCCGCCCGTCCGACGCGCTGCTGCTCAGCATCGACGTCGACGGGGCCGCCCCGTGGCTCGACCCGGTCGACCTGGTGCCGCTCGTTCATCTGGTACGAGCGGCTCGGCGCATCGGGCGCAGTGCGGCCGAGGTGGCGGCCCGGCTGGAAGCGCTGGGCTACAACCTCTCGATCGGCGCGGATCACGTGGGCACCGACCCCGATGACCTGGTGATGACCAGTCGGGACGTCGACGGCGCCCGTCCCTGGCTCGACCCGGCCGAGCCGGTACGCCTCGTCCACCTGCTGCGGACCGTGCACCGGACCGGCCGCCCGGCCCACGAGATCGTGGTGCGGCTGCGCGCCCTCGGGTTCACCGTCGACCTGGACATCGACGCCCTGCCGATGGAGGAGTTCGGCCCGCGCGACATCATCCTGGCCAGCCGTGACCTGGACGGCGCGGGACCGTGGCTGGACCCGGGCGAGCCGGTTCCCCTCGTGCACCTTCTGCGGGCCGCGCATCGGGTCAACCTGTCGGCGACGCAGACGGCGGAGCGGCTGGCCCTGCTCGGTCACCACTTCGCGGCGGGCTGGCAGTCCGTACGGGTGGAGCCGGACGACCTCGTGCTGCTCGCCCGGGACCTGGACAGCAGCGCACCCTGGCTGGACCGCGACGAGGCGGTGCCGCCGATCCACGTCCTGCGCGCGGCCGAACGCACCGCGCGGCCGGTCCGCGAGGTGGTCGAGCGGCTGCGCTCGGTCGGCTACGAGTTCGCCGCCGACGCGCCGGCCCTGGCCGCCCTCGAGGACGTCAAGCTGCAGCCCGACGACCTCACCATGGCCAGCCGCGACCTCGACGGCAGCCAGCCCTGGCTCGACCCGACCAGACCGGTGCCGCTGATCCACCTCCTGCGGGCGGCGGAGGCCACCGGGCGCGAACTCGCCGACGTGATCGGCCGGCTGTCGACCTGTGGCTACCGCGTCGACATCGACCCGGACGCGGTGCTCATCGACCACCTCGAGCCGGACGACCTGACCCTGGCCAGCGAGGACAACGACGGCACCGACCCGTGGCTCGACCCGGACAAGCCGGTGCCGATCATCCGGATCCTGCGCTCGGCCCAGCGCACCCGGCGCAGCATCCACGACGTGGCCGCGCGGCTGGCCTTCCTCGGCTACTCGGTCAGCCTGGACGACTCCGAGGTGCCGCTCGAGGAGATCGAGACCGACGACCTGCTGATCACCAGCCGGGACCTCGACGGTTCGCAGCCGTGGCTCGACCTCGACGAGCCGGTACCGCTGCCGCACCTGCTCCAGGCGGCCCGGCGGGTGCGCAAGCCGGTCCGGGAGGTCGCGGCTCGGCTGGAGCGTCTCGGCTACTCGGTCGAGGCGGACCTGGCGCTGGTGGCCGTCGACGGGGTGAAGCCGAGCGACCTGATCCTGGCCAGCAACGACCTGGACGGCTCGCGGCCGTGGCTGGACGCCGGTCAGCCGGTGCCGCTGGGGCACCTGGTGAACGCGGCGCAGAAGGTCCGCAAGCCGCTCGACGAGGTCGCCGATCGGCTGCGCATGCTCGGCTACTCGGTGCCCGACCTGGACGCCCGCCTGCCCCGGATGCGCCCCGGCGGCGTGTAGCCAACACTGGGACCATGGGCGAGATCAAGGTCGGCACCGCGTCGTGGACCGACAAGACGCTGCTCGAGTCGGGCTGGTACCCGCAGACGGCCGAACACGCCGGAGAAGCGGCTGGCCTACTACGCCCGGCAGTTCCCGCTCGTCGAGGTGGACGCGACCTACTACGCGCCGCCCACCGAGCAGACCGCCGGGCTGTGGGCGCAGCGCACGCCGGCCGGCTTCACCTTCAACGTCAAGGCGTTCAGCCTGCTGACCGGGCACCCGACCAAGGTCAGCGCGCTCTACAAGGACCTGCGGCCGGAGACCGACAAGACGAACGTCTACCCGAAGGACGTGCCGCCGCAGGCGTACGAGGAGATCTGGACGCCGGTTCCTGAGCGCGCTCGACCCGCTCGTCGAGGCGGGCAAGCTCGGCGCGCTGCTCTTCCAGTTCCCGCCCTGGTTCACCATCCGCCGGTCCAACAAGCAGTACCTGCTGGAGGTCGCCGCCCGGTGCAAGCCCGCTGCGGCGTGTGCGTCGAGTTCCGCAACGCCTCCTGGTTCGACGGCGACAACCAGCAGCGAGACGCTCGCGTTCCTGCGCGAGCACGAGCTGCCGTACGTCGTGCGTCGACATGCCGCAGGGGCACAAGTCGTCGATCCCGCCGGTCGTCGAGGCGACCTCGGACCTGGCGGTGGTGCGCTTCCACGGGCACAGCGACAAGTGGACCAGCAAGGACATCCACGAGAAGTTCGGCTACCTGTACTCGGAGCGGGAACTCGCGGAGTGGGCGCCGCGGCTCGCCGACCTGGCCGCCGCGACGCAGCAGACCCACGTGCTGATGAACAACTGCTACTCGGACTACGCGCAGCGCAACGCCGAGCAGTTGATCGGCTTCCTGGCCGGCGCGGCCTGATCAGCCGGCCCGCCGGATACGACGACCGGGTGATACGCGGCGACCCGTGGGCGGCCGGTGCACCGCGGCGGCCGTCGAGCGGGCACAATGCTGAGTCGTGACGACCTCCATTCAGCAGCGGATCGCCGAAGAGCTCGGCGTCCGGGAGCGGCAGGTGGTCGCCGCCGTCGACCTGCTCGACGGCGGCGCGACGGTGCCGTTCATCGCCCGGTACCGCAAGGAGGTGACCGGCGACGCTCGACGACACCCAGCTGCGCACGCTCGAGGAGCGGCTGCGCTACCTGCGCGAGCTCGAGGAGCGGCGGGCCGCGATCCTCGAGTCGATCCGCACGCCAGGGCAAGCTCGACGACGCGCTCGAGGCGCAGATCCTGGCGGCCGACTCGAAGGCCCGGCTCGAGGACATCTACCTGCCGTACAAGCCGAAGCGGCGCACCAAGGCGCAGATCGCCCGCGAGGCCGGCCTCGAGCCGCTGGCCGACCTGCTGCTCGGCGACCCGACCACCGACCCGCCGGCCGCGGCCGCGGCCTTCGTGGACACCGAGCAGGGCGTCGCCGACGCGGCCGCCGCGCTCGACGGCGCCCGCGCCATCCTGGTCGAGCGGTTCGCCGAGGACGCCGACCTGATCGGCGAGCTGCGCGAGCAGATGTGGACCGCGGGGCCGCCTGGTCTCGCAAGGTCCGCGACGGGCAAGGAGGACCGAGGGCGCCAAGTTCGCCGACTACTTCGACTTCGCCGAGCCGTTCACCAAGCTGCCCTCGCACCGGATCCTCGCGATGTTCCGCGGCGAGAAGGAGGAGGTCCTCGACCTCACCCTGGAGCCGCACGACCGACGCCGGAGGCACCGTGCGCTCTACGAGGCCGCGATCGCCGGCCGCTTCGGCATCGCCGACCAGGGCCGCCCGGCCGACAAGTGGCTGATCGACACGGTGCGCTGGGCCTGGCGCACCCGCATCCTCGTCCACCTCGGCATCGACCTGCGGATGCGGCTGTGGCAGGCGGCCGAGGACGAGGCGGTCCGCGTCTTCGCGGCCAACCTGCGCGACCTGCTGCTCGCCGCGCCGGCCGGCACCCGCGCCACGATGGGCCTCGACCCGGGCTTCCGCACCGGCGTCAAGGTCGCCGTGGTCGACGCGACCGGCAAGGTCGTCGCCACCGCACACGATCTACCCGCACGTGCCGCAGAACAAGTGGGACGAGTCGCTCGCCGATCCTGGCCGCGCTCGCCGACCACGCACAAGGTCGAGCTGATCGCGATCGGCAACGGCACCGCCTCGCGGGAGACCGACAAGCTGGCCGCCGACCTGATCAAGACGGTCCCCGCAGCTGAAGCTGACCAAGGTCGATGGTGTCCGAGGCCGGCGCCTCGGTGTACTCGGCCTCGGCGTACGCCTCGCAGGAGCTGCCCGGACATGGACGTGTCGCTGCGCGGCGCGGTCTCGATCGCCCGCCGCCTG
Organism: uncultured Actinomycetota bacterium; assembly: GCA_963816625.1. Lineage (GTDB taxonomy): Bacteria > Actinomycetota > Actinomycetes > Mycobacteriales > Micromonosporaceae > Dactylosporangium. Next base: position 980,870 of record CAWFLC010000003.1, read on the forward strand.
CAGGACCCGCTCGCCGAGCTGGTGAAGATCGACCCGAAGTCGATCGGCGTCGGCCAGTACCAGCACGACCTGTCCGAGACGAAGCTGTCGCGCTCGCTCGACGCGGTGGTCGAGGACTGCGTGAACGCGGTCGGCGTCGACGTCAACACCGCCTCGGCGCCGCTGCTGACCCGGGTGTCCGGCATCGGCGCCGGGCTGGCCGAGAACATCGTCGCGCACCGCGACGCGAACGGCCCGTTCCGCATCGCGGCCGGCGCTGAAGGAGGTGCCGCGGCTCGGCCCGAAGGCGTTCGAGCAGTGCGCCGGCTTCCTGCGCATCCCCGACGGCGACGACCCGCTCGACGCGTCCAGCGTGCACCCCGAGGCGTACCCGGTGGTCCGGCGCATCCTCGCGGCCACGGGCACGCGACATGCAAGTCGCTGATCGGCAACGGCTCGCTGCTGCGCGCGCTGCAAGCCCGACGGAGTTCGTCGACGACACGTTCGGCCTGCCGACGGTCACCGACATCCTCACGGAGCTGGAGAAGCCGGGCCGCGACCCGCGCCCGGCGTTCAAGACCGCGACGTTCGCCGACGGCGTGGAGAAGCTCGCCGACCTCACGCCCGGGCATGATGCTCGAGGGCGTGGTCACCAACGTGGCCGCGTTCGGCGCGTTCGTCGACATCGGCGTGCACCAGGACGGCCTGGTGCACGTGTCGGCGCTGTCGCAGCACGTTCGTCAAGGACCCGCGCGAGGTGGTCAAGTCCGGCGACGTCGTGCGGGTGAAGGTGCTCGACGTCGACATGCCGCGCAAGCGGATCTCGCTGACGCTGCGCCTGGACGACGAGGCGACGCCCGGTGGCCGCACCGAACGGCCAGCGGGGAAGCCCGCGGGCCAGCCGGCGGGCGGCGGGCGGCCCGCGAAGCCGGGCGGCCAGCGCGGCGGTGGCCAACAACAACGCGGCGGTGGCCAACAACAACGCGGCGGTGGCCAACAACAACGCGGTGGCGGTCGCGACGACGCCAACTTCGGCGGCGGCGCGCTGGCGGACGCCCTGCGCCGAGCGGGCCTGGACAAGGGCCTCGACGGGCTGCCGCAGCGAAAGCCCAACGGTTGATCGGAGGGCGGCTGCTACTCTTGGACGCATGACGGGTGGGCTGGTGCTGCGACGACGATGACGTGCGCGTCGTCCTCGTCCCACTGCCCACCGTCTAGCTCCGGAGCCTCCCGTGAGTCCCACTGCTGCCGTGCCGTCGTTGGCGTCCGCCATCGGCGCGAAGATCGTCGCCGCCGCACCGACCACTGAGCCCTTCGACCCGCAGGTCCGGGCGTCCGAGCACGCCGACCTCCAGGCCAATGGGGTGATGGCTCTGGCCGGGCGGCTGCGGGTCAACCCGCGTGACCTGGCCGGATCGATGGCCGAGTCGGTCGACGGCGCGAGCGTGGCCGGTCCTGGCTTCCTCAATATCAGCTTCGCCGACGCGGTGCTCTGGCAGCAGGTCGCGCTCCGGCTGGGCGATCCGCGACTCGGCGTCGATCAGCCCGAGCACGGCGTCGTGTCCATTGTGGACTACTCGCACCCCAATATCGCGAAGGAGATGCACGTCGGGCACCTGCGCTCGACGATCATCGGCGACGCGATGGCCCGGCTGTTGGCGTTTCTGGGCGGCTCGGTGATCCGCCAGAACCATCTCGGGGACTGGGGCACGCAGTTCGGCCTGCTCATCCAGTACCGGCTGGAGCATGGCGCGACGGACGACCTCTATCGGCGGGCCCGGCACCAGTTCGATACCGATCCCGGCTTCGCCGACCGGGCGCGGCGGCGGGTGGTGGACCTGCAGGCCGGCGGCGCGGAGTCGACGGCGATCTGGCGCGAGCTGGTGGCCACGTCGAAGGCGCAGTTCGCGGACGTGTACGAGCGGCTCGGCGTGCTGCTGACCGACGCGGACGTGGCCGGCGAGAGCTTCTACAATGCGATGCTGCCCGACGTCGCGGCGGAACTCGAGGAGAGCGGCGTCGCGCAGCGCAGCGACGGCGCGCTGTGCGTCTTCACCGGCCCCGACGACCCGCCGCTGATCGTCCGCAAGAGCGACGGCGGCTTCGGCTACGCGGCCACGGATCTGGCCGCGATCCGGCACCGGGTCGGCACCCTGCACGCCGACCGGATCCTCTACGTCGTCGACGCGCGGCAGGCGCTGCACTTCCGGCAGGTCTTCGACGCGGCGCGGCGGGCCGGCTGGCTGCCGCCGGCCGTTGACGCCCGGCACGTGCCGTTCGGCACCGTACTCGGCGCGGACGGCAAGCCGTTCAAGACGCGGGCCGGCGAGACCGTGAAGCTGGTCGACCTTCTCGACGCGGCGGTGGAACGGGCGCGGTCGTTCGGTGGCGATCAGGCCGAGGCCGTAGGTGTTGGTGCCGTCAAATATTTCGAACTTTCGACGAATCGTATTCGCGACTACGCGTTCGATCTCGACCGGATGGTCGCGCTGACCGGCGATACCGGCGTCTACCTCCAGTACGCCCACGCGCGGCTGCGGTCGATCCTGGCCCGGGCGCCCGAGGACGAGGCCGCCGGCGTTGACCCGGCGCTGCCGCTCGCGCCGGAGGAGCGGCGGCTGATCCTGGAGCTGGACCGATTCGGCGATGTGGCGGTGGCCGCCGTGGCGGCCGCCGAGCCGCATCAGGTGTGCGGCTATCTGGCCCGGCTGGCGCAGACGCTGACCGCGTTCTACGGCGCCTGCCCGGTGCTGAAGGCCGAGCCGGCGGTGCGGCGCAACCGGCTGGCGCTGTGTCGCCTGACGGCGGACACCATGCGGCTGGGCCTCGAACTGCTGGGCATCGCCGCCCCGGTGCCGCTCTAGCACTCGCCGAACCAGCTTGAGAGGCCACAACTTCCCCGAAGTAGTGGCCTGGGCTGGCCCGCGACGCCACAGCTTCCCCGAAGTAGTGGCCTCGAGCTGGCCCCGGACGCCACAACTTCCCCGAAGTTGTGACGTGGGGTGGGCGGGCAGGCCACTACTTCCGGGAAGTTGTGCCCCGGGGGCGGGTGGCCTGGGCCGGGACCTTCCTCGGCGCCGCCTTGGTGGTGGCTTTCGCGGGCTTGGCGGCGGCCCGCAGGACCACCTCGTCGGCCGAGCGCAGGTGCATCTTGCCGTCGAAGTGCAGCTCGATGACCGGCACGCCGTAGTCGAGCTCCAGTTCGACCCGCTCGTGCTCGCTGGGCATCCGGACGATCGCCTCCGCGCCCGGCTCCAGGTAGAGCGCCTCGCGCTGGGTGGGCAGTTCCCGAACCTTGGTGCCGATGCCCTGCTCGGTGGTGACCAGCCCTTCGTTGCGCAGGATCGCCACCGCCTTGCGGGCCATCGGCCGGCTGATCCCGTAACGCTGGATCAACGCGCTTTCCGAGGGCAACGAGGCACCCGGCGCCAGCTCGCCGCTTTCGATCTGTTTGCGGAGGAAGTCGGCGAACTGCACGTACTTCGAAGGTCCCCTGGGATCGAAATGCATGCGCCTGACGATAAAGGGAGCATAAGTCTACCGGAATATGTGGGCATGAGGCCTCAGGACTATAAATCTATTACTCGGGTGCCAATCATCATTGTCAATGGGTAGCGCGCGCCGAATCAAGACCGAAATGGTGATCCTCCGGCGGCGATACGCAAACACCCGAAGCGCTCACGGCTGAAAGCGGTACCCCATTCCCGGCTCGGTGAGCAGGTGCCGGGGCCGCGCCGGATCGGTTTCCAGCTTGCGGCGCAGGTTGTTCACGTACTGGCGCAGGTACTGCGACTGACCGAGATAGGTCGGCCCCCACACGTCCTGCAGCAGTTGCCGCTGGCTGACCAGCTTGCCAGGGTTGCGGATGAGCACCTCGAGCAGTTGCCACTCCGTACGGGTGAGGTGCTGCACCTCCTCGCCGGCCCGTACAGTGTGGCTGGCCACGTCGACCGTCCACTTGCCGACCCCGACCGGCGGCACGGTCTCGGTGTCCCCGAGCCGGCGGGTCACGGCTCGTACGCGGGCCAGCAGCTCCTCGACGCTGAACGGCTTGGTCACGTAGTCGTCGGCGCCCGCGTCGAGCGCGTGGACCTTATCCCTCGAGTCGGCCCGGCCGGACAGGACGACGATCGGCACCGGACTCCAGCTCCGCAGCTTGCGGATCACCTCGACCCCGTCCATGTCCGGCAACCCGAGGTCGAGCACGACCAGGTCCGGCCGGGCCGCGCTGGCCTGGCGCAGCGCCTCGGTGCCGTCCCCGGCCGTCACCACGTCGTACTGCCGGGCGAGCAGGTTGATCCGCAACGCCCGGAGGATCTGCGGTTCGTCGTCGACGATCAAAACCTTGATCACGACCGAGCCGCCCCGGCCGTCCGCAGCCGCAGGACCATCGTCAGCCCGCCGCCCGGTGTCGTCTCGGGCTGCAGCGTGCCGCCCATCGCCTCGGCCAGCCCGCGCGACAGCGCCAGGCCGAGCCCGACGCCGGTGCCGCCGTTCCGGTCGCCGAGCCGCTGGAACGGCTGGAAGACCAGCTCCCGCGCCTCGTCGGGGATGCCCGGCCCGTGGTCGATCACGCGTACCTCCACCTCGTCGCCCAGCTCGCTCACGATGATCATCGGCGGCCGGCCCGGCGGGCTGTAGCGCACGGCGTTGGCGAGCACGTTGACCAGGATGCGCTCCAGCAGGGCCGGGTCCGCGCTCACGTCCGAGAGATCGTCGGGAACCCGTACGGCCACCTCGCCCGCGCCGACGTCGTCGATCACCCGCGGGATCGCGTCGGCGACGCTGATCAGCTGGGCGTGCACGCCCAGGACGCCGGCCTGCAGGCGGCTCATGTCGAGGAGGTTCTCGACCAGGCCGATCAGCCGGTCGAGGGACTCGTCCGCGGTCGCCAGGAGCTCGGCCCGGTCCTCCGCGTCGAATACGACGTCGGGGCTGCGCAGGCTGCTCACCGCCGCCTTGGCCGAGGCGAGCGGGGTACGCAGGTCGTGGCTGACCGCCGAGAGCAGCGCCGAGCGGAGCCGGTCGGCCGCGCCGATCCGGTCGGCGGTGGCCGCCTGCGCGACGAGGCGTTGCTGACGCAGCGCGACCGCCGACTGGGCTGCGAAGGCCTCGACGACCCGCCGATCCGCCGCCGCGAGGAGCTGGCCGGACAGTACGAGGGTCAACTCGTCCCCGATCGGAACGACCGCATCACCGTCGCCGGGCGAGCCGGCCGGCCGGCCGCCGACGGTCGCGGCGATCCACCAGCCGGCCGGGTTGTCCGTCCTTCGCTCCAGCAGCGTGACGCTGCTCAGCGCGAACGTCTCGCGCAGCTGCTCGAGCAGCGCGGTCAGCGGATCCTCGCCGCGCAGTACGCTTCCGGCCACAGTGGACAGTGTCTCGGCCTCGACGCGGGCACTCGACGCCTCGGCGGTGCGGCGCGCGGCGAGTTCGACCACGATGCTGACGGCTGTTCCGACGACCAGGAACACCACGAGAGCCACCACGTCCTCGACCCGATCGATGGCGAAATTGTGCAGGGGCGGCGTGAAGTAGTAGTTGAGGAGCAGGAAACCGCCGACCGCCGCGGCCAAGGCGGGATAGAGGCCGCCGATGAGTGCGACGGCGACGACCGCGGCCACGAACAGCAGAACGTCACTCGGGAACGTGAGCTCCCCTCGTACCAGGGAAAGACCGAGAGTCAGCGCGGGCAGGCCGACCACGGCGGCGGCCAGGCCGATGGCGCGACGGCGGCGGGTCAGGCCGCGGCCGGGAGCGAGGCGGACGCGGCCCCGGTTGACCGCCTCGTGGGTGACCAGATGGACGTCGATGCTGCCGGCGACGGCGGCCGTGGTGGCCCCGACGCCGGGTGAGAACAGCCGTGCGATGCGGCCCCGGCGGCTCGCACCGAGAACGAGCTGGGTGGCGTTGACACCGCAGGCGAAGTCGACCAACGCGGTCGGGATGTCGGCGCCGAGCACCTGATGGTACGAGCCGCCGAGGCTCTCGACGAGGACCCGTTGCCGCGCCAGATGAGCGGGATTGGCCCCGGCCAGGCCGTCATTGCGGGCGACGTGGACGGCCATCAGATCGGCGCCCTTGGACCGGGCGGCGATGCGGGCGCCCCGGCGGATCAGCGTCTCCCCCTCGCCGCCGCCGTTGAGCGCGACGGCCACCCGCTCCCGCGCCTCCCAGGTGGTGTCGATGTGGTGCTCGGCCCGGTTTCGGTCGAGCTGCTCGTCAACCCGGTCGGCCAGCCAGAGCAGGGCGAGCTCGCGCAGCGCGGTCAGGTTGCCGACCCGGAAGTAGTTGCTGAGCGCGGCGTCCACCTGATCCGGGCCGTAGACGTCGCCGTGCGCCACCCGCTGCCGCAGCGCCTCCGCGGTCATGTCGACCAGCTCGACCTGATCGGCCCGGCGGACCACGTCGTCGGGCACCGTTTCCTGCGGGCGTACGCCGGTGATCTGCTCGGCGACGTCGGTCAGTGACTCGAGGTGCTGGACGTTGAGCGTGGTGAGGACGGTGATGCCGGCGTCGAGCAGCACCTCGACGTCCTGCCAGCGCTCGCGGTGCGCCAACTCGTCGATGAGGGCGACCTCGGGCTTGCGGTCGAGGACGGCGCCGAGTTCGACGCTCTCCAGGCCGTCCAGCAGCGCCTCGATGTACGGCCGGCCGTGGGTCTCGACCAGGCCGACCACCACGTCGGTGCCGCGCTCCTGGCGCCGCCGGCCCTCTTCGAGCATCTTGACCGTCTTGCCGACGCCGGGAGCTGCGCCGAGGTAGACGCGCAACTGACCGCGAGCCACGACACCTCCCTCTGCGGGTACGTGGACTCAGCTTCCCACCGATCGGGCCTACTCGGCGGCCCGACGACCTTCACCAGGTGGGCGCCGGGCGCGTGGTCGGCGGTGAAGCGGGCGAGGTGTGCCCCACATCGGGTGACCTTGAACGCGTCGCCGGACCAGCCGCGGCCGATGAGCGATGTGCGATGATGTTTGGCGGGTCGGTGGTGGGCCAGCGCGCGGCGACGGCTCGTGAACGAGCCGGGTTGGGCGGCGGCCGGCCGCTACAGTCCACAAGGGACAGCCGGGCGGTCGAACGGCGACGGATCGGGAGAGCCGGGGTGACGACCGACGAGGGCATCGGCCGAGGCCGGGCCGCGTTCGAGCAGCGGGCCTGGGCGGACGCGTACTCCCGCCTGTCGGCTGCGGACGGCGCCGGTCCCCTGGAGCCAGATGACCTCCGCAAGCTCGCCGCGGCGGCATTCCTGATCGGGCGGGACGACGAGAGCACCGAGTTCTGGACCCGTGCGTGCCGCGAGCTGATCCGCCGCGACGATCACCGGGCCGCCGCGAGGTGCGGGTTCTGGATCGCGTTCGGATACCTGGTCCGCGGCGAGCTGACGCTCAGTGCCGGCTGGGTGGCCAAGGCCCGGCGGCTGCTGGAGCATGCCCCGCACGAGTGCGCCGAGCAGGGTCTGCTGGCCCTGCCGGAGGCCATCCAACGGATACACGCCGGCGAGTACGCGAGCGCACTGGCGACGGTCGAGGCCGCGACCGCACTCGGCGAGCGATGCGGCGACACGGACCTCGTGGCGTTCGCGCGCTGCGTCGGCGGCCGGGCGCTGGTTCGAATGGGCCGGGTACAAGAGGGGATGGCCCAACTCGACGAGGTCATGGTCGCCGTGCTGGCCGACGAGGTCTCCCCCGCGCTGGCCGGCGACCTGTACTGCACAGTCATCGAGGGCTGCCAGGAGACGTTCGACCTACGCCGGGCCAAGGAGTGGACGGCCGCACTCGGCGCGTGGTGCGACGCCCAGCCCGACCTTGTGCCGTACCGCGGCCAGTGCCAGGTGCACCGCGCCGAAATCATGGCGCTGCACGGCAGCTGGGCCGACGCCCGCGACGTGGCCGAGGCCGCCTACCACCAGCTCGCCGCCGCGTCCCACCCGGCCGCGGGCGCCGCCAGCTACGCGCTGGCCGACCTGCACCGGTACAGCGGAGAGTACCGGCCGGCCGAGTCCGCCTACCGCGAGGCGAGTCGCTGGGGTCGCGAGCCGCAGCCCGGTCTCGCGCTGCTGCGCCTGGCCGAGGGGCAGGTCGAGGCGGCACTGGCCGCGATCCGCCGGGCCTTGGCCGAGACGGCCGATCACGCCGACCCGGCCCGCCCGCCGCTGCTGGCCGCGGCCGCCGAGATCGCGCTGGCCGCCGGGGACATCGGCGCCGCCGGTACCCACGCCGAGGAACTGGCCCGAGCGGCCGAGACGATGGCCGCGCCGCTGCTGACCGCGATGGCCACGCAGGCGAGCGGCGCGGTACGCTGCGCGGCCGGCGATCCGCCGGGCGCACTGATCCGGCTGCGCCGGGCGTGGCGCCTCTGGCGCGAGCTGGACGCGCCGTACCACGTGGCGACGGTGCGGGTGCTGCTCGGCGTGGCCTGCCGCGCGGCCGGCGACGAGGACGGCGCGCAGCTCGAGTTCGACGCCGCCGCAACGGTGTTCGGCGACCTCGGCGCGACCGCCGACCTGGCCCGCGCGCAGGCACTGGCCGGCGAGCGCACCACGGCCGGGGTGGCCGGCCTGACCGTCCGGGAGTGCGAGGTGCTCCGGCTGGTGGCCACCGGCCGCTCCAACCGGGCGATCGCGACCGAGCTGTTCCTGAGCGAGAAGACGGTCGCCCGCCACGTCAGCAACATCCTCACGAAGCTGGATCTGCCCTCGCGTTCCGCGGCGACCGCGCACGCGTTCCGGCACCGCCTGGTCTAGGCCGGCCGTCGATCCGATGAGGACGCCTCGTCAGCTGTAGTCGAGGGAGAAGCTGTTGTCGGTGAAGGCGGACCGGCCGTTGGTGCCGCTGATCTCGAAGCCGAACTGCACCTCGCCGACGGTCACGTCGCCCCACCAGCCCTGGGTCCGCAGCCAGTTCATGATGGCGCAGGACGTCGACGGTGCCGGAGTTGGTGTTGCTGGTCCGCACGAACGAGAAGACGGCGTTGCTGCCGTTCGAGCCGCGGTAGACGTTCCAGGTGTGGCCGCCGACGCTGACGTTGCGGAACGTTCGGGACCGCGCCGTTGGCGTCGTAGGACTCCGCGATCGGGCCCGACCGCGCCGTTCTGGTTCATCCAGATCATGACCTCGTACGCGTTGTTGTTGGCCCAGATGTCGTACGCCGTCTCGTAGTCGCCGCTCGCCGGGCACCGTCACGTTGAAGGAGCTGGTCACCGTGCCCAGCGAGCTGACGCGTGCGGTTGAGCGTCTTACCGGTGTGCGGGTACGACTTCACGCCGCTGGTCACGGATGGTTCGGCGATGACGCCCCAGTTGGTGCCGGTCCGCGCCCAGATCGTCTGCGGGCCGGCGCCGGAGCCCCAGACGTCGTTGTTCACGGTGTAGCCGTTGTTCGTCCAGGTGTCCCACGCGCCGGTGGCGACCCACACCGCGTCCGACGGGGACGCCGTGTCGTCGGCGGGGAGGTGGTCGGCGGCGGCGTCGATGACGGCGTGGTCCGCGTCGGCGTCGGGCTCGGCGAGCCGGACACGCCACCGGTGCAGGCGGTGCCGTTGAGGGTGAAGCTCGTCGGCACGGGGTTGCTGCCGGTCCACGAGCCGTTGAAGCCGAACGACGTGCTCGCGTTGGTCGCCAGCGAGCCGTTGTAGCTCGACGTTCTTGGCGGTGACCTGCGAGCCGCTCTGGGTGACGGTGGCGTTCCAGGCCTGCGTCACCTGCTGGCCGGCCGAGTAGGACCACACCAGGGTCCAGGTGGTGACCGGGTCGCCCAGGTTGGTGATCGTGACGTTCGCCCCGAATCCGCCGGGCCATTGGCTGCTCACCGAGTACCCGACGCGGCAGCCGGTGGCGGCCGACGCGGGCAGCGCCGTCATGACATCGACGCCGATCGCGGCCACCGCGACGGTGGCTGCAGCGGACAGGGTCAAAGTACGCCTTCGCATGACCGCACTACCTTCCCTGAATCGGTCGCTACTGGGCTCTTCGCCTGAGCCCAGCGACCTGTGTCGATGTATCGATGCGCTTCGACACGGCAAGCTAATCTCGTCCGCACCTGCGGTCAACCGAAGGCCATGGCGCCGGCTGCTGGAGTGGTTGACGACGTTGAACGAACCGGCGTCACACGGCCGGAACAACGCGTTGTGCGTTCGGGCGCAAGCCCGCGGCGGTCATGAAAGTTCCAGCGGCGAAACTTGTTCGGCCGGCTCTGGGCCAGGGGATCTTGGGAGGTTACCTGCGGCGGCTTTCGTACCTGTGTTTCTGTGGGTGAGCCGCCGCGACCATCCCTCTCGGATGAGGAGAGCCGGCCGTGACTGGTGTCTGCTGTTCTTGTGGTGATTCTGTTGGGGCTGTTGGCGGCCACCGGTTACGCCCTCGGCACGGTTCTGCAGCAGAAGGGTGCGTTGCAGGCCGAGGAGGCGGTCACCGGTATGAGGTTCCTGGTTCAGCTGTTCCGCCGACCCGTCTGGCTGCTCGGCGGGGTGGCGATGGCGGCCGGCTTTGTCTTTCAGGCCCTCGCCCTGCATTTCGGTTCGCTGGTGCTGGTGCAATCCCTGGTCACGCTGAGCCTGGTCATCGCGCTGCCGCTCGGGGCCTGGCTCACCGATCAACGGATCACCAGGCCGGTCTGGGCGGGGGCGGGAGCGCTGGTGGTCGGGATCGCCCTCTTCCTTTCCGTGGGGTCACCGCAGAGCGGCACCAGCACACCAGTTGCGCGGGACTGGTGGATCGCCAGCTTGGTCAGCCTGGGTCTGGCATTGCTGCTGGCGCGCATCGGTGCGCGCCGCGCTGGAGCGATCCGAGCCCTGGCCTACGGAGCGGGCGCGGGCTTGGGCTATGCGCTGGCAACGGCGGTAACCAAGGTGTTCACCGACGTGTTCGGTAATGGACTCCTCGCGATCCTGGGCAGTTGGGAGGTGTATGTCATGGTCGCCGCCGGGATCCTGGGTCTGGCGCTGAACCAGTCGGCGCTGCGCACGGGGGCGCTGGCGCCCGCCATGGCCGCCACCAACGCGACGGTCCTCGTGGCCAGCATCGCCCTCGGAATCACCGTCTTCGACGAGTCGTTTCGGCAGGGAACCGGCCACCTGACCGCCATACTCGCGGGCCTTGCCCTGGCACTGCTGGGCATCGCGCTACTCGCCGCGGCCCCCGCCCGGCAGCCGGCCGGGGCGCCGGTCGGCAAGGCGGATCAACCTCGCGGATGAACGCCGAGGACTCGAACCTCGAGCCTATGGACTTACGTCCGAAGTGGACGATGAACTCGTAGCCGCCTTTCTGGTCGGGGCACACGTGGATGACCGCGCGGAGGGTTCCGACTTGTTGCCAAGCGGGACGGGACCCTGCCCGCCAACCGCGACGGCGAGTAGGTGCTGTGGTCTTGAGGCGGACGTCTACGACCAGCTGCAGAACATCCAGATCCTCGTTCGCCTCGCCGACCTCGACGTGCCGGCGACTATGACGGCGTTAGCGCCCACTGATAAGCGAGCCGTTGCGCGCAGCGAGCACGGCACGAGGTCGAGTGGTTTCGGGCGCCGTTGACACACGGAATGATCACAGCCCGGCTCCGTGGAGCCGGCCCCTGCCCATTGAACCCGCAACCTTCCGATTTCAAGTTCAGCGGCAGGTGTCTCCTAGTTCGGCGTGCCCGCAAACCCAGCGCCAGCCCACGTGCCGTAACGCGCGCCTCACATGGCAAGCACACCCCGAACGACGAGGGCCACTCCGACGACGAACGAGGTGACGACGATGAGGGTGCGCGCGTGCTTCCCGGTCCACCGATGCGTAGATACAACCATGGCCTGCGCGGCGTCAGGTTTGACGCTACATATCGCCAAGGCAGCGATCGGCAGCGCGAACCAGACCGCGTCGTAGGTTAAGACAGCCACCAGCCCGCCCGGCCACCTCGGGTTGTGGGCCACGATGACGTTGAGCGCAATCAGGTAAAACAGACCGGGAATGTGGGTGAGCGGGCCGGCCACAGCGGCGACCGGAACCGTGACGTGCTGATACAGCCGATCCTTCCACCCGCCGCCGACTTCGGGAGCGTCCTGACGTGGCCGTCGCCGAAACAGCCCGCCAAGGATCGCGCAGCCGAACAGCACAGCGACGACTCCGGCAACGATATCGACGATGCCCTTCGCCTGGCCGCTGCGCGTGCGGAGGTGGATGCCGTGCAGCGCGCCGACCACGATCATCCCGAATGCGGCCACCGACGCCAGCCCGGCGACCACGTACGCGAACAGGAGCCGGCGCCGCGACTGGTGGGTGAGAAGCGCGGAGACGGCAGCAAGACTCGTCGGCCGCACCGTACTCGCTAACGCGAGCGCGAAAAGCTCGATGATCAAGCGAACGTCCGGTCCGTGCGGCCGCCGTCCGGTCCGGTCGCGACGCCCGGCAGCTGGGTCTCGCGGTTGGCCAGCGTGATCAACGTGGCACCGGCCAGCGCGGCGAGCAGCGCGGCGAACGCGACGACGACGTGCCAAGCCGGACGGGTCAGCCGCTCCTCGAACAGCAGAATCCCGAGTATCACACTGACCGCGGGATTCGCGACAGATACCGCAGCCATAGCCGGTGCAAGTTGACCGGTAGCGAGCGACAGCTGCTGGAGGAGAATTGCGGTGAATCCGAAACCGAGCAGCGCCCAGGTCCGCCAGTCCGCCGCGGCATCGCCGATACTCACGTGCAGATCGTTGAGGACCGGCTTGGCGAACGTGGCCGACAAGCCGAAGAATAGGCCCGCGCATAGGCCGAGGACGGCCGCGCGCAACGAGAGAGAAGCGTTCCTCCGCTGCCACAGCAGCAGTACCACGACTACCGCGGTGATCACGGCTGCCGCTATCAACAGTCCCAAGACCGGCGTGTCATCGACCCCGGCGTCGGGGTCCCCAACCAACACGAACAACGCGAGCCCGACCACGACGACTCCGGCGCCGAGCACCTGTCGCCGCACGACCTGCTGGCTCGTCAACCAGTAGCCCAGTGGCAGCGCCCACACGATTGTGGTCACCATCAGCGGCTGAACGACGACGAGGCGTCCGCGATCGAGCGCTGCCCCCTGCGCCGCGTAACCGACCAGCGCTATCAGCGTCCCCAGTAGCCAGACGGGGACCGCAAGTAGCCGGAACAGACTGGCCAGGCCGTGCACAGGCACTCCCGCGTGAGCAAGCGAGAACTGACCCCGCTGCTGCAACGTCGCAGCCAACGCGAAACACAAGGCGGACACGAGAGCCAGAAATGCAGCCACGACGTCGCCGGATCCTCAGCCCGGGAGTGCGAGAACGGGTCCTGTACCGGCGATCACGTGCGTCCCCATCTCTGCTGGCTCGACGGCGGTGCAGCACGCAATGAGAACGGAAACCAATCTGACCGATCTCGTGCTGCCTCGAAGGGAGGTTACTCGGAGATCCGGTCGCCGGTAATCCCCTTCGCCTGTGGCGTGCAGATACGCGGCCTGGCCTGTGACCTGGCGCGCCATCACCCCTCGTGATCGAGCTGCGTCATCGACTCGAACGCGTTCAGGATCCGTGCGTCGTCACTTGAACGCGTTCATCTTCAGGACGCCTTTATCGGGCAGGCCTCGAGCAGTCCCCAGGTCGGACCTTGCCCGAGTATTTGCGCCTGGGCAGCCATCCGAGCACAGAATGACCACAGCCGGGTTCCGTTGAGCCATCCGTAGTCAGCGGCCTGATCAGGAGAGCCGACGGCGCGACTTGAACCGCAACCCTTCCGATTTACAAGTGTCCGTTTTACTCTTTTTACGAGTATTGTCAGTCCAATTGGCAGGCTCTTGTCCGGATTTACGTCCGATGAGACGTGGCCTGTCCAGCCGGCGCCAGCGAGTCCCGAAACAGCGGAGCACGCGACGAGCACGGTCGAATCCACAGTGGACTGGCCGCGGGCGTCAGCCTCCGTCGGGTGACGACGCCGCATGACGATTACACCGTAGGCTGGCGGAGTCGCTGGCCGGGCGGTCAGAGGTCGTATGCGAGTCGGCCGGTGAGCGGGTGCTGGCCGAACCGTAGACACAGCTCGGCCAGTACGTCTTCGTGGGTGATGGCCACGTTCATCACGGTGTCGTTGCCGGCGTAGTAGAGCAGCAGGCTGCCGTCCGGACGGCGGAGCATTCCGCAGGAGAACACCACGTTGGGTACGTGCACGTAGTCCGTGTCGGCGACCCGGCAGTCGGCCCGCGTCGGGAAGAGGATCGGGATGCTGGACATCTGCACCTGGGCCGGGTCGTCGAGGTCGTGCAGCGCGACGCCGAGTACGTACGGGTTTCCGTCCATGGTGGCGCGCACGCCGTGGAACACGTTGAGCCAGCCGTGCCCGGTGCGTACCGGCGGCGCTCCCGGTCCGATCTTGTCGGCGAACGCGCTCGGCCCCCGGCCCGTACACATGATCGGCTTGTCGTCGATGTGCCACGGGCCGCTGCGCAGGTCGTCGGCGTGTCCGATGCGGATCTGCGTGAAGATGCCGCCGGTGTCACCGGGCCGGGCGTCGTTGGGCCGGAACAGGCCGACGTACCGTCCATTGATCTGCTCCGGGAAGATGACCACGTTGCGCATGTCATGCTGCAGGAGCGGGCCGTAGCGGGTGTACTCCCGAAAGTCGTCGGTGGTCGCGAGGCAGACCCTCACCTGGTTCTTCACCTCGGCGTCGTACCCGCTGTAGGTCACGGCGAAGGTCCCGTCGATCGGATTGATGCGGGGATCCTCGACGCCGCCTGACTCGATGCGCGACACCACTGTGGGGTCGACGCCGGTGCCGTACCTGTCGTGCGGGCCGGAGGGCTTGAGGACCGGCGCCGGCAGTGATCCGCCAGTCCCGGATCCCGTCGGTGCTGGAGGCGAGTCCGATGACGCTCACGCCGCTGCGCAGGTGGGATCGGAACAGCATGACGGTCTCGTCGCCGAGGCGGGCGACGCCGGCGTTGTGCACGGTGACCACCCGCCGGTGGGGCTCCAGCCACTGCTCGTTGACGTCTCGGGCGGACACGATCGGGTTGCCGGGGTGGCGCAGGACCGGCTCATGCAGCGACACCCGCCCGCCGTGCCCGTCGCCGAAGTCGACCTCGCGCTGCATTCGGTCCTCCCGCCACTGCGGACTGCCAAAAGATCCGCTTTGACCGAGAATCCTAGCCGCCGGCCGACTTCCGGTTCGGCTGTTTGGCGGCCGGGCCTGCTGCGCGACACCTTGTGGGTTGGTCCCAAAGCGTCGTGGTGAAAAGTGAACATCAGTGCGTTCGGCATGCGATCGATCAGCGACTCACGAGCGAGCCGAGCACTTCCCGTAGCAGGCCGTTGTCCCCGCGAAGCGAGGCAATCGATGCTTCCGTGTTTCGCTCAGGGTCGAGACCTGACCAGTCGACTGGCCACCCGGCCTCTCGGCTCAACTGGCGGAAGAAGGCCCGCTGGGCTCGGCCGTTGCCCTCGCGAAACGGGTGGATCGCGTTCACCTCGGCGAAGTAATGCGTCAGCCGAGCGACGAAGTCTTCCCGGGACAGTCCGCGCAGATAGCGTTCCTTCCCCAGCGCGCCGAACACCTCAGCCGAGTACGCCTCGATGTGCTGCGGCAGGCAGAAGGGATCCGTTTTGGCGATGCCCACGGTTCGAACCTCGCCTGCCCATGGATACAGATCGCCGAAGATCTCCGCGTGGAACAGGCACAGGTGGGCGAGATCGTAACCGCCAGGAACGATTCGGGTACCGAGGTCGGCCAACGCAGCGAAGGTAAGACCAGCCTCAACCTCGCGAAGACGCTGCGGGTCGGTGATACCCAAGCGATTGCGCAGCACGCCAGATGCCGGATCGACGTACGGGTCGACGGTCATGAGGTGTAGAGCTGCCGCACCAGCTCTCGCATCTGGGTTGTGCTGAGTTCACCGCGGGCCCACCGCTCCACGATCGCCTCTGCGTCGGCACCGACGGTGAGTCCTTCGGCCCGCACAGACGCGGCGGCTTGAGCAAGGGATCGGTTCCGCTCTGCGGTCAGTTCGTCGAACACCTCGACGGAAACCATGATCGCTTCGGTCTTACGATGCGATCCCACACCGACGGGCGTACGGTCGCCCTTGCGGAACCGCTCGAGAACGGTCGGTAGCTGTTCACGAGCTTCTCGAACCGACAGCGTCTCAATCAGCATGGCTAAAGTGTACCTTATTGTGTACACATTTTGCTGGCGTCGGCGCACTCGATGAGCCGTATGACGCCCCGGTCGCGGACCTTCGCCACCCGGCCGGTCACACCGGCGGCCAGGGTGGTGAGGGGTGCCAGGCAGATCATGGATCGTCCGCTTGCCGAGGAAGTCGAGGGGCTGCGCCGGACTGCGGCCGCCCTCGATAGCGGCGAGCATGACCCTCAACCGCACGCTCGACGACGGCGACCGAATCGACCTGGGCGGGCGAGTACTGACGGTGCTGCACCTCCCGGCCACACGCCGGGAAGCATCGCCCTGCTGGAGGAACGCACGGGGACCCTGTATTCCGGCGACATCGTCTACGACGGTGGCTTGATCGACAACCTGCCGAACTCCGACGTGGCTGCCTACCGGCGAAGCATGCAGTGCCTCGCCGACCTCGACGTGTCCATCGTCCATCCCGGCCACGGGCACAGCTTCGACAGGACACGCCTTCGCGAGTTGGCCGAGACGTACCTACGCGAAAAGAGGGGTCTGTAACCTACCTAGAAATTTTCTAGGTAGGTTACATTAGCAGCGTGGAGACTGTTGACGGTGTCGAGTTGCTGCTCGACGCCGGGCTGGACCGACGAGTCACGGACAGCGCCGAGATCGACGTCGGCACCGGCGACGGCCGATGGTCACGCCGCCAAGTCATGCTGCTGCGCCATTCGCCGAGCCCGCGCGAGATCGATCGGGCCGTGACGGCGCTCCGGCCGCACGTGGACGGACTGCTCTTCGTGGTCCCGCGAGCGGGGCGTGCCTTGAAGCGGGCCGCCGAACATGATCACCGCATCGCCTACTCGGCAGTGGATGAAGGGATCGTCTCCTTCCAGGGCGAGACGTACCGGGCCGGCGAGCAACGGCCCGTCCGCCCCCCACATCCAGGACGCACGAGCTGGACCCGGCTCGCCATGCTCCGGTTGTTCGCACTGAGCCCGGCCGAGCCGTTGTCACAGTCGGAGATCGCGCGTCAGCTTGGGGTGTCGCACGTTGCGGTCGGCAAGCAACTGCCGCTGCCCGACGAGTTGGTGGCGCACACGCCGGCCGGCTGGCAGGTCGTGGACCGGGCGGGGTGCTGGGACCGCTTCATGGCGGACTATCCAGGACCGCGCGGGTTGACCACGTTCTGGGCGGCGACCGGTGACCCCGCGGCCCAGCTCGAACGCATCGAACACGTTGCCCGCGACCGAGGCGACGCCCCGCCGGCCGTGTCCGGCGACCTCGCCGCCGACCTGTACGCCCCGTGGCGACGCCCAAGCCGGGTCGTCGCCTACGTCATCAGTCAGCCCTCTTTGGAGGAGCACGGCTTCGCGGTCGTACGGCCGGCGGATGCGACGGTCGAGTTACGTACTCCCCGGGATCCAACCGTGCTGACCATGGCCCGCGAGTTGCCAGCACTACGAGACGGAAGCCCGCGCCGGTACACCGACCCGCTGATCGCGGCGTGGGATCTCAGCCGGTCATCGGGCGGGGATGTTGACTCAGCGGTCGACCAACTGCGAGCACGGGCACTCCGGGAGCGGCTGTGGAGATAGCGCGTCACGTCGAACTCGTCGCCACCGCGTACGCCGACGAACTGTCCATACGATCCCTCGCGGAGATCAGTGCGATCACCGCCGACCAGAACGTGCGCATTATCGGTGGGCAGATGGCTTCGCTGCTCCTGGCCGCCTTTCCCGTCCCGGGGATCGATGTCCGCCGCACCCGCGACGCCGATGCCGCCATCACCACCGAACTCGCCGGCTCCGGCGTCATCCATCAGCGTCTCCTCGACCACGGGTACACCGCCACCAGCGGCAACCGCTACACCCGGCCGGTCCCCGACCTCGCCGTCGCCGGCGGGCCCGTTCCCGAGCTCACCGTCGACCTGCTCATACCATCCCTCGACGGACGCTTCCAACCCCAGGAACACGGAGGACGCGCGTTCGACGCGGCCCCAGGGCTCGCTCCCGCCCTGGCCGCCGACCCGATCACGATCGACGCGGCAGCGCGGATGCTCAACGGCGCAACGCTGGAGTTCACCGTACGAGTGCCGACGGTCGAACTCGCGCTCGTCATCAAGGCGCTCGCGTACGGCTCGCGCCTCCAGGCCCGGGATGTCGAGGACATCTACCGGCTTCTGGAGATCGTCGACAACCACCCTCCCGACGAGATCGGTGGCTGGCGCCTGAACGAGACGCCCTTACTGGGCTCGCGCCGCGACGCCGCGGTACACCTGCACGAACTGGCCCGGCACAGCCGACGCCGCGTCCAACCTCGAGGTGCCAGCCGCACGACTCGCAACGCTCATCGCGTCCCTGGTCACCCGACCCGGCTGACGACTTGACCTTCACCCGAAGGCAAGCATTGATCGCGACCGAGGAGCCCGTCGTCACTCATGCGGCTTCAAGATCGTGGGCGGAGAGGTAGACGCCGTGCTTGCGGAATGCGGCGGGGGCCCAGACCAGGGCCTCCATCCGCTTGGACGGCAGCGACGACGGGAACCACGGAGTGGCAAGTACCCGGGGCCGCGACCATTCCGGTGATGCTTGATCGAGGCGAGCGGCGAGGTGCTCGGCCATCGCCGCCAGGAGGGCGTCCCACTGTTCTCCGCCGGTCGGAGAGGGCTCGTCCTTAAGGAGGCCCGGTTGCCGCTCGACGGGCTCCCAGCGGTACTCCTCAAGGAACTCCCAGACGTACTTCCACTTTGTCTTGTCGTCGATGTCGCGGGAAAGGTGAGCGGCGAGGCCGGCAATGCTCATTGGCTGATAGCGCATGATCACCGCACCCTCTCGCGCTCGCGAACTTCCGCAGCTCACCCATCCTGGTTCAGGAAAGTTTACCGTCCCGAACGATCGTGGAGACGATACGTGAGGGCCGCACCCGGCTCTGGACACCTGAGAGTTCGATCTTGAAACCGGCGACAGTCGCGACTCGCAGGGTGCCGCCTGGGTCGCCCAGGCCGGTCCGCCGAACCCGGCGCGTCTGACGGCACACAGGCGCTTCCTCCACAGCCTGTGGATAGCACATGTGTACGAGCGCTGGATGCAGCGGGTCCGATGACACTGACCCGCGGACAGCACGGCCGCGATGACACGGCGTCGGGAGCAGTGGCACGCCCCCAGTGACAGCCACGCGCGTGGACGGACGCCACCGGTGACAGTGCGACCCGGCGCCATGACAAGGGTCTGTCACGGGTGCGTGCTGCCGTGACATCCGGTCGCCTTAGCGGCGTGTCACAGCATTGACGGCGCGCGACCGGCACAGCGCCGGCACGGCCCCGCTGTCACAGATGGTCCTCGATGTCAATGTGCCATCACGCTGCGAATTGACATTTCGATCATGTCATTGTCGCGGTGATCGGCGAGCGCCGCGCCACAATGCCACAGGTCGCGCCTCGGACATGGACAACAGCGTTGTCAACGCCGCCGCTCCGGCTTGCGGCACACGCCGGCACGCCGCCGTGACATCGACGATCTTCGCTGACATGCTGCCGGTGACACGCCGCAGTGCCGTGACACAGCCGCGATGTCCACTCGAGAGATGGACGCGCCGGCACCGGGCAGTTGGCCCGCGACCCAGTGCCGGGCGCAGTCACTCGCCTGCGCCGGTCATGCTCACAGCCCCTCTCGGCTACCACGCGCCGCTCACAGTGACAGCGACGCAGAGCTCACAGCGGCTCACAGCGCACCGTCACGTAGACCCGCCGAACTCACAGCGACCGGCCGTGAGCGGCTGTGAGTGGCTGTGAGCGGTGGGGGGCGTTCGCCAGCGCTCACAAACCCGGATAGGGGGATGAGGGTTCACCGCTCCGGGGAAGCACGGTCGCTCCCGTACCAAGGAATGGAGATCACCACGTCCGCAACCACGCTTCGCCGGCGCAGGGTTGCCGCGCGGTTTGTCACGGCGGCGCGTCCCGGCGTGTGCCGGTCGTGTCCCCGGCGCGGCGCCGGCTTGCTGGCGGTCGCCGGTTGTCCGGGATGGTCGGTGCTGCGACCGCCGGTCTCAGCGGCACGCATCCGGGGCGCCTTGGTGGCGGTAACGCCCGGCTGGCGGCGGCGCGGCATGGTACCGGGCGCCTCTGACAGTGCGGGACGGTCTGTCAGGGCCGTGACCAGGGCTGTCAGACGCTGTGAGACCGGAGGTGCGGCCCGCCGCCGATCTCACAGTGGTCTCACAGGGCATCCGTCGCGCGAATACGTTCGGTACACGTCGTTTCCGAGACATCGGCGACGGAGAGGCGTTGACCTGCTCTGACAGACGGCCCGCGGGATTGTGAGACCACGCAGAGTGACTCTCACAGCGGGCGGCCTTGCTTGTCAGAGTTCTGTGAGAACGGCAGGTGTTCGCCACAGCTCACAAACGCCGGTTTGAGGGTGACGCACGACCACGCCGATCCCGCTCGGCGTGACACGGTCCATGCCGCACGAGGCGCCGATCTTGTCCTGGCGGTCGTGTCATACCGCCGATGCCGCGTCGGGGCCGGCTGCCATGTCACGGTCATCGGCTTGTCGACGGCGTCCGATTGTCGTGTCACGGCGTCGGTGTCAGTCCGGCTGTCCACGCCGTCGCCGTGTCCGTGTCCGTCTTCAGCCGGACCCGGAGACGGACCGCCGCCATGCCATGTCACGCAGCACGTCGCCGGTGACCGCGACACTCCGGCAGCTCAGAAACCCATCCTCTCTTCTCTCCGGAAGGAAACACCGTGCCCGACCCTGTCCTGCGGGTGCAGTCCGCGCTGACCACCCGCGACCACCAACTCCTCGACTGGCTCGTCGACCACGGCGTGCTCACCACGCCGCAAGTCGCGGAGGCGCTGTTCCCGTCGCTCGACTTCGCCCAGCACCGGCTCAACCGGCTCACCACGCTGCAGGTGGTGGACCGGTTCCGGCCGCTGCGGGCGGACGGCGGCTCGTTCCCGTACCACTACGTCATCGACCAACTCGGCGCCGAGGTCGTCGCCGCCCAGCGCGACGAGCCGCCGCCGCGGCCGGGCTTCGCCAAGGCGAACCGCCGCCGCTGGACCAGCAGCCGGATGCTGGCGCACCGGCTCGGCGTCAACGGCTTCTTCACCGCCCTCGCCGGGTACGCCCGCAACCACCCCGACCATCGACTGCACCGCTGGTGGCCGGAGTCGCGGTGCACCGAGCTCGGCGCCTTCGCCCAGCCCGGCGACTCGGTCGCGCAGCTCGCGCTCGCGCCGCCGATCCGGCCGGACGGCCACGGCATCTGGTCCCGCGACGGGATCCGGTGCCCTATTTCCTCGAGTACGACACCGGCACCGAGCCGCTCACCGAGCTGATCCGAAAATTGCTCGGCTATGCCCGGTTCGCCGCCGCCGGTGGCCCCAGGTGGCCGGTGCTGTTCTGGCTGCCGGCCGCCGATCGGGAGCACCACCTGCACCAGCGGCTCGCGGCCGGCGGCGGTCTGCCGGTACCGGTCGCCACCGCCATCCACAGCGCCGCGCCGGCCGGGCGGTTCTGGTGGCTGCACGGCCATCCCGGCCAACTCACCCTCGACGAGCTGGAGGCTCGGTCATGACCACGCTCCTCATCAAGAATCTGGCAAGCTGCTACCCCCGCGATCGGTGGGCGATCGACAAGCTCACCGAACACCGCGTCCTCACCACCAACCAACTCACCGCGCTCGGCTTCGCCGACGATCCCGCTCACGCGACGTACCGATTGCGGATCCTGGCCCGCCGTGGCTGGCTCGACCGCTTCTCGTTCGGGAGGGAGACCGCCTGGTATCTCGGCCCGCTGGGCGTCGAGCTGGCCACGCTCGCCGGCCGAAGGCGGCCGAAGGCGCCGGAACTCCGCCTGATCGAGAGGAACCAGTTCTTCGTCGACCTGGCCGCCTTCGCGCGCACCCAGCGGTACACCGATCTGCGGCATTGGCGGTCGACGGGGTATGGCGAGTACCTGCGCGACGGCAAACGCATCGGGTTCTGGTTCCAGCCATCAAGCCCTGTCGGTCCCGGCACGTTGCTCGTCCGCGCCGCCGACGCATTGGAGGAGGCGCGGGTGCGCAGCCGGCTCCATGGCGCCGGCCGGGCTGTGGCCACCACCTACGCCCGGCTCGGCCACCCGGCCGACGCCGTCTGGCTGCCGATCGACGGCGACACTCGTATCCCGCTGCACGACCTGCCGGAGGCGGAGCCGCTGCACGAGCGGTTCGAGCGGCATCCGATCTTCGACCCGAACCGGCCGACCGACGAGGCGATCGCCGACGGCGAGCAGCTACGCCTGAGCAGCGCCAGGTCGGCACGGTGGCGGACCGACCCCCGACCTCGCCTGCATCTGATCGCCACGGCCGGATCGAGACCGGGCGGCCGCGCCGCAACGGCCAGCTGACACGCTCACATCCCCACCGCTTCGCTCAGCGCCGGCCGACCGCACACGCGGCGGCCGGCGCTGGGCTGTCTGCCTCTACCTCCGACCGGAAGGCTCCACCGTGGCCCAGCACGCCAGCCAAGTCACCGCCGAGTCTGGACCGTCGAGGACATTCGCGCCCTCGGCGCCGTCACCGACCTGCCCACCGCCGCCGCGATCCTCGGCATCGGCCGTTCCACCGCCTACGCCCTCGCAAACGCCGACGACTTCCCCGTGCCCGTGCTGCGGATCGGGCGCCGCTACCGCGTCGCCGTCGCCCACCTTCTGAGGCTCATCGATACGGACGGACTTGACCTCTTCGCGAAGGCGAGCGTTCATCGACGACGACCCCGTCCCACCTCAGCTGCACAGGAGGCACGGTTGAACGGCACCACCTACAAACGGTGCAGCTGCACCGATCCGGCCACCGGCCGCCCGTACGGACGCAGCTGCCCCAGAGCTGCGACGGCCCGGCGGCTCCTGGCACCCGACCCACGGCATCTGGCAGTACCAGTGCGAACTCCCGCCCACCGCCGACGGACGACGACGGCCGCTGCGCCGGGGCGGGTTCGCCACCAAGGCCGAGGCCGACGCCGAACTCGACCGCATCCGTACCCTCCTCGCACTGGCCGACGACGCGGACAGCGCCACCCGCATCGGCGACCTCATCGCCGCCACCGTCACCCGCCGCGAACCACTGCCCACCGAAGCAGACGCGCGGCGGGTCCTGCACACCGACGGCGAACACGCCGACGTCACCGTCGGCGAATGGCTCGACCATTGGATCGACGGCCGCCGCGCCCTGCGCCAGACGACCCGCCGCAACTACCAGGACACCATCCGCATCCACCTGCGGCCCCGGCTCGGCCACATCAAGCTGGTCAAACTCACCGGCGGGCACGTCGCCGCCATGTTCGACGCCATCAACGCCCGCAACGCCGAACTCGCCGCCCTCCGCGCCGATCCCGACCTGGACCTCGGCCGACGACTTCACCGGCGACCGCCGCAGCCTGAAGATCGTCGGACCGGCGCAGCAACGCCGCATCCAGGCCACGCTGCGCGCCGCCCTCAACCACGCCATCCGCCGCCGCCTCATCACCTACAACCCCGCCACCCACCTCGAACTACCACCCGTACGCTCCAGCAAACCCGCTCGTCTGGACCGACCAACGCGTCACCGAATGGCGCCGCACCCGCCACATCCCGTCCCCGGTCATGGTCTGGACCGCCGAACAGACCGGCGCGTTCCTCGACCACATCACCGACGACCCCCTCTACCCCATGTACCACCTCATCGCCCTACGCGGCCTGCGCCGAGGCGAAGCCTGCGGCCTGCACCGCGCCGACCTCGACCTCGACGCCTTGACGCTCACCGTCCGCCAGCAGCTCGTCGTCGAAGCCTGGAACCTCAACCTCACCGCACCGAAGACCGACGGCAGCGAAGCGACCATCGCCCTCGACACCACCACCGCAGCGCTCCTCCGCGAGCATCTCCAGCGGCAGGACCAGCTCCGCGAGGCCGCCGGAGCGTGCTGGGTCGAGAACGGGCTCGTCTTCACCCAGGCCGACGGCAGCATGATCCACCCCGACCACATCAGCCGACGATTCAAAGAAGCCATCGCCGAGGCCGGCGCTGCCGCCCATCCGGCTGCACGACCTCCGCCACGGCGCCGCCACCCTCGCCCTCGCCGGCGGCGCCGACATCAAGACCGTCCAAGCCATGCTGCGGCACTCGACGATCGCGTTGACCGCGAACACGTACACGTCGGTGCTGCCGCAGGTCGCCCGAGACGCCGCGGAAGCCGCCGCCGCCCTCGTGCCGAGGCACCGATGACGGCCGTGCTGGGCCGGTTGATCGCGCAGCGGCGGCGCGACCTCGGCATGAGCCAACGTGAGCTGGCCGAACGCCTCTGCGCCGAGACCGGGCGGCCGACCGTCACCCGCCACGAGCTCTCCCGGTACGAACGCGGCATACGGACTTCCCAACCGGACGACACTCGTAGTGCTCGCCGCTGTCCTCGACCTGCCGATCACCAGCCTCACGCCGCCGCAAGCCGGCGGCACGGGGACGCGGCGTTTCACCCGACGTGGTGCGCCCGTGACGCCACCTGCACCGCCTACGACCAGCACGATTCATCGCAGGCGCATCGAACGCAGCCCGTCGTCATCGACACCGAGGACGACGGCGTCAAGATCTGCGTGTGGGTGGACGCGACACCGGACGGGAGTCGACTGTCCATCGAGGTCAGCGAGGTGCTAGGACCGACGTGCCGACCTTTCGCCAGCACGGCCGCATCGGCCACGAACGGCTCAAGCTTCCTTGCCGACCTGGAAGTCGCCGGCGACATCGCCGAAGCGATCACGCTGCTTCTCAAACGGGTGAGCGGAGGACCATCGTCATCCCCGAGCCGGCGCGCAGCGCAGGCGAGCGTACATGAACGACTCGCTACACCAACTCCGGCGAACATCGGGACGTGACACTCTCGACTTGGGCTTGGGCGCGAGATGTGAGCAGTCCGAGACGGTCGTCGTCCCAGCAGGGCAGATCGAGTACGGTCGCGGGGGCGGCGTCGTCCGGCCAGTGTGTGAGCGCCTCGCCTGCGTCGAGGCAGAGTTCTGCCGCCGACGTGAGCAGCAGCTGGTTCAGGGGATTGTCTCGATGTCCGTACGGAATAGATCGGTGAAGAACGGCGCGTCGAGGTGACCTGCGCACGGCGACGGCGCCTTCCGGCCCATCGGCAGATAGGTGTAACACCGCCCGGTGTGCGCGTCCGCGTCGGCGTACGGCGGCACCGCGACCGAGGCTTCGACCGCCGACGTGGACTCGGCATACCTCGGGTCCAGCTGGCGCCGGTCGATCGCCTCTAGGACCGCACGCCGGTAGGCGACCGGATCGACCCGCCGAGACACACCAGGTACGTGCCGTTGTCGTCCAAGATCACGAGGTCGCAGGAGTAGTCGCCGGCTACCGCCGGCGTTTCCGTATCCGGGTCAGCGCCCGCTCCTCGACGGTGGAGTCGTCCTCTCGCCGGACGGTGACCCGTTCCAGCCGCTTCAAGAACAGCATGAGCGGGATCTCCGACCCTTCGAGTTCGTCGAGGAGCTCGGCCACCGCCCAGTCGGCACCCTCGTCGAGCGGCAGCCGCACCACGGTGGCGTAGCCGTCGGCCCGCAGGCGGCCACCCGTTCGGGGTGTTCCCTCCGCCGGCAGCGTGATGCTGCACGGCGGAACCGCGTCGATGATGTGCCGTGGTGTGCACCGGATCTCCGCCGACCAGGCCTGGCACGTCGTCCTTGGTGGCGAACCGGAAGCAAAGCCCTGGATTTCCGCTGTCCAGCGTGCTGTAGATCTCCGGAGCTGCGCATATCTGCAGCACGCTCTTGAAACCGACGCCCTTGTTGCCGATGCCCTCGCCGATCGGCTTGTCGCTCAGCCCCAATGAGCGGATCCGCCGGGCGTTGCTCGCGGTGAACCCGCGCCCGGTATTGGCGACGTAGAGCGTGCCGTGTGCGCCGGCAGGGCTTCGGGCAAAGAAGTCACGATGCAGCGCCGGAGTTGTAAATGCATGGCGACCTCAGCGGCAGCTACCAGTCCGACGGATGGGCCGACTACCTGGGGCCGACCACCACCTTTCAGCGTGCCATGCGTGCCGGAGTTCTGCCCGAGGACACTGGGAAGGTGAATGCAAGATCGGGCCGCCCGGCAACGCGCCGTAGTTCACCCGAAACTGGAGACCGCGCCGGTGCAGCTCCCGCAGCACGGCCAGTTCGGGGCTGGTCGACCTGCGCGGCACCCGGCTCCTCTGCTCGCTGACCGTGGCGCTCAGCGGCGGCGGCTTCGCCGTGACCCCACGCGTGGCAGGCCGCCCTCCATACCGAGGTGACGGCACCCCCGGGAGCACCGTTCGTCGTACCGACGACACGGTACCGTCCGCCACGTGGCCGCGGTCCCGAGGGCACGCTCTTGGCATTTGCCACAGGCTAGTACAGGTATACGACAATTCGGTCAGTCGCCGTTGCGTCGAGTGGCCGGAGGACGGCCGTGGCGCTCACCCGGTGCAACCGGAGCCCGTGGCCCGTGCCGGCAGTGGCCGAACTTGTCGAACACGGGCGGAGATCGCGACCGTGATCCCCCATCGATACGATGTACAGAGCGTGTCATCCTGACGGACACCGGCAAACGGACAGGGAGCTGATCAAGGTGAGCTTCCAAGACGAGCAGGCATATCTGCGTCCCCGCGCGCGCCTTATGCGCCACCTTGGCGAGGAGCTCATCGGCAGTGACCGGGTCGCGATCATCGAGCTGGTCAAGAACGCCTACGACGCGGACGCCAAGGTCGTTGTCGTGCGGTTCGCGCCGCCCTTGGTCGAGGGCGAGGGGGCCGTCGAGGTCTGGGACGACGGACACGGCATGAGTCAGACGACGGTCCGCGACGCGTGGATGGAGATCGCCACCCCGCACCGTGAGCGGCAGCCTCGGAGTGAGAGCGGGCAGAGGCGCGTGCTCGGTGCCAAGGGCATCGGCCGGTTCGCCGCCGCCAGATTGGCTCACGTGACCTACCTTGTCACCAGACGTGTCGACGAGCAGGAAGTCAGTCTCCTGGTCGACTGGGGCGATTTCTCCGACGACGACGCCTACCTGGACGAGGTTCCTCTGCTCTGGTCGGCTGGAGGGCCGAAGACGTTCGCTCCGGGCGGCGACGCGGATCAGGTCTTGGGCCGGGTTCCGACGCGGGCCGTAGCGTGGAACGCTCCTCCCGCCCGGGCGGGATCCGAAGATCCGCCCGTCCGTGAGACCGGACGGGCGGTGAAAGGCGGCGGGGCGTCCATGGCATCAGGGCACGCCGGTGGCTCCGCCGCAGCTGTTTCCCCGGATCGCGAGCCGGTGACCCACGGAACGCTAGTCAGGCTTGAACGACTACGGCATGGTTGGGATACCGCCGCGATCGAGAATGTACGCCAGTCGCTCTCCCGCCTCATCCCGCCTGCGCCGCCAGCCGAGCTCGATGTTCCGGACCAACCCGAGTTCGCCATCTACGTCGAGGCTCCGGAGGAGCTCCACTACCTGTCCGGATTCGTGCGCGCCAGCGAGGCGCTCGCGCACCCGGACTACCGTCTGGTCGGTGCGATCGAGGCTGACGGGTCCGCACATCTCACCTTCCACACGGCATCGAGAGACGCGGTTGAATCCATAGAAGTACCTCTCCGGCGTGACCTGGCAGCCTCGTGCGGGCCGCTCCAGATCGATATCCGAGTCTGGGATCTCGAGAGCAGATCGGCACGGCGTCTGGTGGAGTTGGATGTAGGTGCGCGCAACATCACCGAGGTCCGGGAACTGATCCGCAGCAACTCCGGTATCGCGCTCTACCGTGACGGCTTCCGGGTGCAGCCGTACGGGGAGCCCGAATACGACTGGCTCGGACTCGGACAGCGCCGGGTGAACAATCCGACCATGCGCCTGTCGAACAACCAGGTCGCTGGCTTCGTCTACGTGACCGCCGAGGACAACCCTGGACTACGGGACCGGTCCAACCGGGAAGGTCTGATCGAGAACCCGCAGTACGAGGACCTCAGGCAGATCATGCTCAAGGCGATCGCGGAGATCGAGACTAGGCGGTACGGCCTCCGCCGCGGACGCCAAGGTCCGGAAGAGGAACGGCAGCGCGGCAAGGGCATCTTCGACGCGTTCGACCTCAGTGGCATACGTGAGGTGATCAATACGCGCTACGCCCAAGACGCCGAACTCAACCAGGCCTTGGACGAGGCCGAGGAGGAGGTCAACGAGGGTATCCGACAGGTACAGGAGGTGGTGTCCCGCTTCTCCCGCCTGGCCACCCTCGGCACTCTCGTCGACGTGATCCTGCACGAGGGCAGGACGGCCCTGACCCGGATGGCATA
This sequence comes from uncultured Actinomycetota bacterium, assembly GCA_963816625.1. Lineage (GTDB taxonomy): Bacteria > Actinomycetota > Actinomycetes > Mycobacteriales > Micromonosporaceae > Dactylosporangium. Next base: position 1,009,262 of record CAWFLC010000003.1, read on the forward strand.
TGTGCTACGTCGACTGGATAGGGCCGTGGAGAGGACCGCCGACGGCGAGGTGGCGGCGGTGATGCAGCAGATCGGGAAACGGTTCGACGAACAGCGACAGGCCCTCGACCGCCTCTTCACCCAGATCGAGCCACTCAGCGGACGCCGCCGCGGCCGGCCGAAGGCGTTGTCGATGCAAGCGGTGATCCGTCAGGGTCTCGCGGTGATCGAGGGAGAGATCGAGCACGCCGGCGCGCACGTCGATGTCGAGGGGGAGGACACGCTCGTCACCGTCGACGCCGCCGACATCATTCAAGTTGTGGTCAACCTGGTGCGAAACGCCCTGTACTGGACGTCGACAGCAGCGGAGGGTAACCAACCCCTAATCTCCATCCTGACCAGCAGGCAGCCAGACGGCGCGGTCGACATCACGATCTCTGACAACGGTCCAGGGATTCCTGATGAGATCAGGGCCTTCGTGTTCGACGCGTACTTCAGCACGCGCACGGACGGCGTCGGCCTGGGTCTGAGCATCGCGGGATCGATCGTGAAGGACTTCTACGACGGAGAGCTTGAGCTGCTCGCGCAGGGCCCGCTCCGCGGGGCGACCTTCCGGGCCCGGCTCCGGAGGCGAACCGGATGAGCGTCAACACGCACCACCTCCTAGTCATCGAAGATGAGGCGGATCTGGCTGAGGAACTCGCCGAGATGCTCCGCGAGGACCTTGAGCACCTCGGGACGATCCAGCCGGAGATCGAACTGGATTTCGATCGAGCTGAGCGGCGCCTCGAGACGGAGTCCTTCGACATCGTCGTACTCGATGTCAACCTCAAGCGGTCCGGTGCCGGTCGCGGTGAAGACCCAAACCGGGGGCGGGACCTCTATCAGCGCATCGCGGCGGTCCGCTGGGTGCCCGTGGTGTTCTGTACCGCGTACCCCGAACGGGTCCGTGAACTCGAGTCGCCACCACTTGTCCAAGTGGTCAACAAGAGCCATCTCTCGGAGGTCGTGCAGGCGGTGGAGGCCGGCATCACCTGCGGCGTCCCCGCCGTCACGCGCGCGTTGGAGACTCAGCTTCAGCGCCACCTGCGGAACTTCCTGCGTGACGTAGTCGCTCCCAGGTGGGCCGAGATGGAAGACGCCGATCGTGCCGAGATCGGGTACGTGCTCGTCAACCGGCTCTCCGCCTGGCTGAAGGAGCAGGCGGTCATCGAGCTCAGGGGCTATCTGGGAACAACGGACGGTACCGCAGTCGGGACAGCTGCCGCCGCCCGTGTCTACCTCTACCCGCCGGTCACGAGCCACCTGACCGCGACTGACCTGGTCGTGGATCCTGACGGCTGCTGGTGGCTGGTGCTCACACCGGCGTGTGACCTCTATGAGGATCCGCCGTCCGCGGCGAGACCGCGCACCGCCAAAGCCGAGTACGTCCGGGTGGCCCGCGCCGACATCGCCGAGGAGTCGCCCGTGGTCGCTGCCTTCCTTCAGGGGCAGGCGGATCGGAACAAGCTGGACGCCGTCTTCAGAACCGACAGCAACAGGTTCATGTACCTGCCGCACTATCTCACGGTCCCAGATCTCCTCGTCGACTTCGAGAACGTGAAGTCGATCCCGCTTGGAGAGGCACGGGCCTGGCAAAGGGTAGCGACCCTCGACAGCCCGTATGCCGAGGCGGCCCTCGCGGCTCACAGCAGAGCCGTCGGACGAATCGGAACTCCGGACATATCGGCTGACCGGGTGAAGGCGGAACTCAGGGCACAGGCGCAGCGGCGCAGAGAGGGCGCCTGATTCTTGACACCGACAGTCGGCGAGTGCGCCCAGGCCGCCTCTCCGAGCGGGTTCGACCTGTCCCGCTGCGTGTTGGGGCTCGAAATTCGGTCGCTGGGTCGACGTGCGGCTCTGTGCGATGTCGACCTTGTATCAGCCGGGACGATCCGGTTGTGAGCGCGTCATTGCTGTACCTGCTCCTACGGCAGGTGTTGCAGATGTTAACCAACTTGCCCGTGACGGCGGCGCCAAAGACGTCGAACTGCTCGTGCTTCGACATCAGGGCGCGGTACTGCGCCGGCAGGTGACCCGCCCTGATCTGCGGCCGGCAGATCGTGTCGTGCTGGTCGCGCTGCACGGTTGCTGCCCCCGCTGCTGCGCTGGCATCGTCAGCTGATCGCCCGACATTGGACGTTCCCCCACGCCCGAATTCGAGCTCACCACCGCGCATTTCCGGCGACGCCCGCTCCTGGGCGGGCTGATCGGTGAATACGAGCAGGCCGCGTAGGCCAACCCAATTTGCAGCCCGACAGGCGCGAGCATCAGGAGACGGCAGAGGTGGACCGCACATGGCATCTGTTAACCCCACGGACATCGTCTTACGATGCTGTGCGGATGCGACACGAAACGAACCTACGAAACGTACAAAATCACGCTTCGTGAGCTCCGGCACATACAATCCGCACGCACACATGGCTATGACTACTTTTCCAAGGCGTGCCACTTCTGCGACCGCCATAGCGGCTATCACCTGACTTCGACCCCGAGGACGTGAGCAGACGCCCCCCATTCCGGCGTGCATACCTCGGCCGAGAGGAGTCGGCGGGTAACGCCGCCCTTGTCCGAGCGGCAACCACCGTCGGGCCAGGAAGCGGGTACGGCGCCAGCCCGCTCCAAAGCAGAACGCGGCCGCGGGTAACCTGCCAACTCGCGACAGCTCGTACGAATCGATCCGCAGCCGGGAGATGCGCGACTGCATGCCTATTGCCCGGGCAAGCAAATTCAGGTTTCACTCGGAGCACTCATAACGGGCGGGATCGTCATGCTGGAACCCGCATGTCGGATCGGACCGGCCGAAACGCCGAATGGCGGAGGCGCAACACACGGCCGCATCGGCACTTCCGGCCGACCGTCAACACTCGGCCACACGCGGTGCACCATATACTCGCGATCGCGGTCACCAAGTGCACAGCCGATATCATTGTGTGATCTCGTGATTGGAAGCGATCCAGCATGAACAACAACCCCGACAAAGACCAGGCCGCCGAGCTGGTCGATGAGATCACCGTGTACGTCCGCGGTGGAGACAGCATCGAACACGCGGTGCGACGGTTGCAGCGTCGGGGCAACATCCCCGACGAGCTCATCACAGCCGCGCGCCGCACGTACGAGTACAGGGTCGGGTTGATCCGAGAGATGCGTGACCCGCTCTCGCTCGTCGACCAGGAGTTACGCACCGGCGGGTGGTACGACGGCCCCGCCGTACACGACCAGTTCTGGTGGCCGTTGCGCGAGCGCCTGGCCACCGAGCTCGACGGCGACGCGGTGGACGTCGTTGACAAAGCATCGTCGCGGATCCTGTTCCTCATGCGTCCAGCTGGTGCCCCGGAGATCCGGACTCGCGGACTGGTGCTCGGCTATGTGCAGAGCGGCAAGACGACCAGCTTCATCTCGGTCATCGCCAAGGCTGCGGACGTCGGCTACCGCATGATCATCGTCCTGTCCGGTATCACCGACAGTCTCCGGGCGCAGACGCAGGAACGGCTCGAAGGCACGCTGGTCGCCGGTGACCCCGCCTGGCACTGGCTGACCTACCAGGATGCTGACTTCAATGAACCTCCCCGCAATGCGCCGGGTCTCCTGCGCGACCCACGCAAGCGCCTGCTCGCCGTGGTGAAGAAGAACCCTGCCCGGCTACGCAGGCTCGCCACCTTCATCGAGGCCGCGGGTGACGGCGTGCTCAAAGACTGCCCGATCCTCGTTGTTGACGACGAGGCCGACCAGGCCAGCATCGACGTTGGACCGCGTGGCCGCCAGTCCCGGATCAACGCCCTGATCCGGCGCATCCTGCGCAACCCGAAGGCCGCATACCTCGCCTACACCGCCACACCATTCGCGAACCTGCTCATCAAGCCAAACGAGTTCGAAGGACTGTACCCGAGGGATTTCGTCGTTACGCTTGGCAGACCGCCGGAGGACTATTTCGGGCCCGCGCAGATCTTCGGACGCGAACCCCTCGCCGCCGACGACCCCGACGTCCCAGTCGACGATGGACTGGACATCATCCGCCGCGTCGCGCCCGACGAGATCGCAATGGTTCAACCCCCGGCCGCCCGCGGCGCAGCCGTGGGTTGGTCGCCGAGCGTGCCCGACTCCCTCGCCGCCGCGCTGCGGTGGTTCGTCCTGACGACCGCAGCCCGCAGAGCGCGTGACGGCGTCGCGTCGCACTCCACGATGCTGATCCATACCACGATGCTGACGGCCGGACACGACGCGTTGGCATCGCAGATCGCCACCCATCTCGCCGGCCTCGCCCGAGCCATCCACGACGGAGATGCCCAGCTGCTCGCCCGACTGCGAGCAGCAGTGGAACGAGGAGACCGACCGGATCCCCGCCACGTCGATGGGCGAACGTCCGGTCGAATGGCACGCCCTCGCATCACATCTGGGCGACGTCACAGCAGACCTGCGTATCGTCGTCGACAACTCGCAGTCAGCGAAACGCCTCTCGTACGAAGCCGGGGACACTAGACCGGTCGTGGTGATCGGCGGCAATACCCTTGCCCGCGGCCTCACCCTGCACGGTCTCGTCTGCAGCTACTTCGTCCGTGCATCCAACGCCTACGACACGCTGCTGCAGATGGGCCGCTGGTTCGGCTACAGGCGTGGCTACGCCGACCTGGTCCGCATCTGGATGACCGAAGACCTCGAAGAGTGGTTCTTCGACCTGGCTACCGTCGAGGAGGAGATCCGGCAGGACATCCGCCGCTACGAGATCGAGTTGCTTACCCCGCTGGAGCTGTCGGTTCGCATCAAAACCCACCCGGCGATGATGATCACAAACGCGGCCAAGATGCGCGACGCGGTCGAAGCGGAAGTGACGTTCAGCAAGGCCAAAGCCCAGACTATCCTCTTCGAACACCGCAACAAGGCGTGGCTGGACGACAACCTAACGGCAGCCGGCGCGTTGCTTGACAATGGGGTCGAAGCGACCGGCAGGGAGCCGGTCAACAAGGCCGACGGCCGATCGATCCTCCGGGGGATGCCCGTCGACCTAATTGTCGATTTCCTCGGGAGCTACAGCTTCCACAAGGACAGCCACCGGCTGCGAAAGGACCTCCTCACCGACTACATCCGCGCCGAGAACGCTCGAGGAGCGCTGCTGAGCTGGAGCGTAGTGGTCGTCGGCGACGGCAGCGCCGACAAGGGTGAACTCCAACTCGGGCAGCACGTCCGCGTCAACCGAATCCACCGCAGCCGCCTCGACATGCCCAATCGCGACCATGCCAACATCAAGACCCTCGTCTCCAGAATCGACCGGGTGGCCGACCTCGATCTGACGCATGCCGAGTCGATCGAGGCTGCCGGCCAGGAGGACGACGACAAGCTGCGACTGCTGCGCGAAGACCTCCTCGGCCTCGAGGGACTGCTGTGTCTGTACCCCATCGCAGCGGACTCCAAGCCACGGCAGGCCAACCGGACCACCAGACCGGGTGCCAAACGGCGGGTCAGCCTCGACGCCGTAGCCGATGTCGTCGGCGTCGGCTTGTTCTTCCCACGGAGCCGGGACCAGGCCCGCGTCACCTATATGACCGCCGATCTGTCCGACATGGTGCCTGAGCGTTCCGACGACGAATTGATCGCCGCGCTCGATGACGCCGACGAGGCCGCTGCCGCCGCGCAGGAGGCCGCCCACCCTCGCACATCCGGTGTCCGACGATGACCGAGCGGTCGGAGGCGATCTTCGCGCTGATCGAACAGGACGCAACACCGGACAACATCCGGGTCCGCTACACCGACGTACGGGTCGCGGGCGGTCGGGTCGGCCACGCCATCGGCAGCGACGCCCGACGCCACCTGCTGGTGCCCCTCGCACCCGGCGACGCTCGAATCGAGGACCGCACAAGCCGTGGGGTCACCATCACGGTGCGACGCCTCACCGACAACGACAACACGACGTCGTTCCTCGATGTCGCGTGCGACCTGCCGGAACTGCGCGACCTGTTCGCTGAGGTCTGCGACGAGATGCTCCAGCGGCTGGCCGGGCCCGCTGGTAGCCGACCCGGACCGACGTGCCGCGATGTGCTGCAACGGTGGCGCGACCTACTCGCACCCGGCACCGGCGACTTGCTCGGCCGCGACCGCGTCGCCGGCCTGCTGGCCGAAGTGCACTTCCTCGAACTCGCGGCGGGCGTCGATCCAGACCGTGCGCTGCACATGTGGACCGGTCCGGACCAAGCACGCAGCGATTTCACCGGCGAGCACGCCGCGGTCGAGGTCAAGGCGACGACCTCACGCGGAGCGTCTGCAGGTCGAAATTCACGGTATCGGACAGCTCGCCGTCGAGCCACTCCAGGAGCTGTACCTGTACGTCGAGCAGCTGGAAGCGGTCCCGTACGGCGGCGACACGCTGCCGGACGCGGTGCACCGGCTGCGCAACCTCGGGATGGACACACCCGTGCTGCTCGGGCAACTGTCGGCGGCCGGTTACCGCAGCAACGACGCCGACGCCTACCGCCACGTCCGGTTCCGACTCAACAGATCCTGTACGTTCCGCTGCACC
>CAWFLC010000004.1:0-20012 GCA_963816625.1 uncultured Actinomycetota bacterium
GGCTAACTACGTTGTTGTGCCTTGCGCCCGGGTCGCAGGACACGCGGCCCGGGCGTACAAATCGATCGACCGATCGGGCCGATGCGCTCACCATGGATCCCGTGCGAATGACCACGTTGGACAGTGCCCTGCTGCCCGCGGCCGCCCGGTCCTGGGCGGAGCGGGCCCGTGGTGCTGCTGACCAGCCCGTCGACTGGGTGCGCTGGGAGGTCGGCGTTCGCGCCTGCTACCACTACGCCGGGCTGCGCTTCCCGCGCGTGGTGCGGGTCTCGTCGCCGCTCGCCCTGGCCCGGGCGCTGTTCCTCGGCCGGATCAACGAGGTGCCCGGCGACGAGGACCGGGCCATGGTCGGGCTGATGCGCCGGGTCACCCAGGCCCGGGTCGACCGGGTGGTGTCCCAGCTGTTCGACCGGTCGGTCCTCGCCGCGTCCCGCCGCGGGCTCTTCGACCCGGTCGACGCGGCGACGGGCGCGGCCGGCATCGCGGCGGCGGTACACACCACGATCCGGGCCACGGCCGCGGTCGACGACCGGGACGACGTACGGCTGCCGGTGCTCGCCGCGGCGCAGCGCATCCGGGACGCCGTCCAGCGGCCCCGCCACATCGGCACGCGTCTCCTCAACCGGGTCTGCCCGTCCGACTGGCTGGCGTGGACGCTACATCTGGGCGGGCCGGGCGACGCGGCGTGGGCGGCGTGGGCGGCGTTTCTCGGCGAGGCCTACGGTAACGCGGGCGCGCGCGGCTGGCGCAACCGCATCGAGGCGTTCGGGAACGCGCTGCGCGGCGAATGGTGGTGGCCGCACCTGGACTTCGTCCTGGTGAGCGACCGGCCGAGCCTGGTGCGCACCGAGCCGGATACGGACGGCGGCCCGGGGCGCCTGCACTGCGCCGACGGTCCGGCCGTGCACTGGCGGGACGGTTGGAGCCTGCACTTCTGGCATGGCACCCAGGTGCCGTCGTGGGTGATCCACCGCCCGACGCCGGATGCGGTGCACGCCGAGCCCAACGTCGAGGTGCGCCGCTGCGCCATCGAGGCGATGGGCTGGGACACCTACATCGCCGGTGCCGGCCTGCGCCTCGTCGACAGCGCGACCGACCCCGGCAACACCGGAAACCTTCTGCACCTGTACGAGGTGCCGCCGGCGATCTGGGGAACACCGGGACGGGTGCTGCTGGTGACGAACGGCAGCGTGGAGCGCGACGGAACCCGCCGCCGCTACGGGTTGCCGGTGCCGGACGACGTGACGGGCGCGCTCGACGCCGCCGCGTGGACCTACGGGCTCAGCGACGAACAGTACGCACGACTCTTCCTGAGGAGGTGAAAACATTGAAGACGCTCTCTGATCTGACCGGCGCCACCGGTCGGCCGGTCGACGTGCACCTGGTGCTCGACCTGGTCATCCCGCTCAGCGACGGGCTGCAAGCCCAAGGCGACCTGATCGTCGTACCGCTCGATGAATTGGCGGAGCAGGTCCGAGTTCCGGACGGCGCCGAGTGGCGTGAGGTGCCGCCCGACGGCGTGGAGCTGTTGCGGGGCGCCGCCGGGGGCAACGCCCACACGCTCGTCGCCGACCCGGGCACGTGCCTGTGGACATCCGACGTCGAGGACGTGACGGGGCTGGCCATCGGCATACTGGACGCGATGGCACCGGCCTACCTGCTGCACCGTGAGCACGGCGGCACAGGCCTCGCCCCGGGCCGCTACGCGGTGCGCCGCCAGCGCGAGCACGCGCCGCCCATCTCGGTGGGCGCGCGCCCGGACTGGCTGCCGCTCGGCGGTCACCTCGACGTCCCCCGCTCGCTGTCGACGCCGCTGGCCAACCGGCCCGCCGGGTCGGTCCGCCTGGTCGCCGACTGAACGGCTAGTGGATGGTCAGGTTCAGCGGCGCCGTCGTGCCGATCGGATCCGAGCTGATGGTGATCGCCGTGACCGATGCGGTGAACGTACCCTTCGGGAAGCCCGCCGAGGTGAGCGTCAGCGTCGCCGGCTCGCCGATCCGCGGCGTATCCGGCGTGAACGACGCCGTCACGCCGCTCGGCAGGCCGGTGACGCTCATTTCCACCGGTACGCCGTACAGCCGGTGACCGGCGCGGAACCGGATGCTGACCGTGGTGCTCTCCCCGGCCCGCAGTCGCGGTGCGGACGGGTTGAGCCGCATGGTGTAGTTCGGGTACTGCTGCGCGGCAGTGGCCGGCTCGCCGGCGAACGCGACCGCCGAGCCGGAGACCGCCATCAACAACGCGGCCGGCAGCACTGCCGTCCGCACGAATCGCCTCGCGGGAATGCCCGTCATGACGTCCTCTCCGGGCGGGCCGCAGTGGCACGCCCTTCACTGAGAAAGGCGTGCCATCCCGTCCCGTGACCGTTCCATCCGCAGACGGACCGCGAACGCAGCCAGCGAGGAGGCCACTACTTCCCCGAAGTAGTGGCCTCCGGACCACCCGAGGCCACTACTTCGGGGAAGTAGTGGCCTCCTGGGGCGGGGCTTGGAGACGCGGACCGGCGCCCGACGCTACCGCCCGGTCAGCCGGTGATGCGGTACGCGACCGGCCCGAGCGAGTTGCCGTTGGCGTCGGTCTTGTAGCCGAACGCCAGCTCCGCGTTCGACGGGTCGACGGCGACCGGGCCCAGGACGACGTTCGACGCCGGGGCGTTCTGGATCGTCCAGCTCGTGCCGTTCCAGTGGGCGAACTTGGCCGCGCCGGTGTTGTCGGAGCCGGTCACCCACACGTCGGTACTCGACCGCGCGCTCACCCGGTTGATCACCTGCAGGGCCGGCGCGGCGACCCGGTTCCACGCCGTGCCGTTCCACCGCGCGACGAACCCGACGCTGCTGCCGGTCTGGCTGCCGTAGCCGACCGCCCAGGCGTCCGTGGCCGAGGTCACCGACACGTCGTACAGGTACGTCAGCTCGCCACCACCCGTGCTCGGGCTGGGCACCTGGCTCCACGCCGTACCGTTCCAGTGCATGATCCACGGCAGCCGGATCCGGTTGCCGTACGGGAGGTTGAGCAGGTAACCGACCGCCCACACGTCGTTGGCGGCGGCGCCGTCGACCGCGGTGACGAAGTTGTCCCGGGTACCCGGGCTCGGCGTGGCGACCGGGCTCCACGCCGTACCGTTGAAATGCATGGCGAGACTCTTGCGGCTGGCCGACGATCCGGTGTAGCCGACCGCCCACGCGTCGCTGCCGGAAAACGCCTTCACCGCGGCGAAACTGCTGCCGGTGGTCGCCGGGGTCGGCACGCTCTGGCGGCTCCAGGAGGAGCCGTTCCAGCGCAGCGCGACGGCGACCGCCCCGGGTCCATTGAGGACAGTCGTGGTGCCGACCGCGAACGCCAGGTTCGCCGAGACCGCGTCGACCCCGGCCAGGGAGGCGAAGTTGTTGGGGTTGCTGTGGTCGAGCACGTCGGGGGTCGGCACGACCGCCCACCGGGTGCCGTCGTAGCGGGCGGCGGCGATGTTGCCGTTGCCGCCGACGGCCCACGCGTCACTCGCGGACACGACCTCGATGTCGCCGAACCCGGCCGTGGTACCGCTGGGCGAGATGGGCACTGCGGCCACGGTCGAGGCGAATGCCGGTTCGGCCGCGAGGACCAGACCGGAGACGGTGGCTATCGTCACGCCGGCGCGTACTGCGTTGGTGAATTTCATCCCTGGCCTCCTGGCGGAAGGTGGTAGACGTACATCGCGGACTGGTCCCCGAACCGCGGGCCGGCGACGTACAGCCGGTCGTTGACGATCACCGGAGTGTCCAGCAGCGCGTCGAAGGGTTGCGTGTTGGTCGACCAGACCTGCGCGCACACGATGTCGCCGCAGCCCTTGGCGTCGAAGGCACCCACGTCGCCGTTGTCCTGGGTGAAGTAGACGAGACCGGCCGCGACGGTCGGGGACGCGCTGGTGCCGGACAGGAAACCGTTGAGGAAGCCCAGCCAAAGGAACCCGCACTCGCTCTTGCCGCAGCCGTTGGCGTCGAAGGCGTACAGCGCGCCGCTCGTACTGGCGTAGAGCACGCCGTTGGCGACCGCCATCGTCGCCGCGACGTTGTCGGTCTGGGCCGGGTGGGCCGTCCACTCCGGTTTGCAGACCGTCGCGCCGCAGCCGGCCGCCGCGAACGAGTAGACCGCGCCGGTCCCGCCGTCGGTGAAGTTGCTGCTGGCGAAGTACACGTGGCCGTTGCTGACGGTCGGGCCGACCTCCTGCACGATGCCGTCGGCCGGTGTGCTGCGCCACAGCGGCGGGCACTTCGCCCGGCCGCAGCCGGTGGCCCGGAACGCGAACAGGCCGTCGCCGGAGGTCACGTACACGATGCCGCCGCCGACCGCCGGCGAGGCATCCGCCGACGTACCGATCGGTCCGGTCCACAGTGGAGAACAGATCGCCTGGCCGCAGCCCTTTTCGGCGTACGCGCGGAGCGTACCGTCACTGGCCGCGATGTACACGACGCCGCCGGCGGTCACCGGCGACGAGTCGGTGTTGGGCACCTGGGCGACCCAGATCGGCTTGCAGACGTCGGCGCCGCAGCCGGCCGCGCGGAAGGCGTACAACTGACCGAGCCCGTTGTCGATGCTGCCCGCGGTGGCCACGAACACGAGTCCGTTGTCCACGGCGGGCGAACTCGACACGTCGTTGCTCAAGGGTGCCGTCCACAGCGCCGGGCAGACCTCGGCGCCGCAGCCGGTAGCCGGAAGCGCGACGAGGTTGCCGATCTCGTCGCCGATGTAGGCGACCCCGTTGACGACCGCCGGCGCGGAGCGCCGGAAGGCTCCGAACTGCGGATCGGCCGGCCCGATCGCGATGTAGTCGAGGGTCAGGTCGTTGACCGTCCGGCGGTTGATCGCCTTCTCGGTCGGGTTGAACCCGGTGTGCCCCGAGTCGAGCATGAACTGCGGCCACGTCGTGGTCGGCGGTGGTGGTGGATCAGCTACGGCGGTGGCGGCCCCTGGCGACGCCGCGACGAGGGCGATGACGAACACTGGGACGGCAAGCCGATTCAAACGCATGGTTCCTCCCCGGAGGCTGAATGCACTCAACCGGGAGGCGTTCCACCCCGACCCGTGGGTGTTCCACTCCTCACCTTCAGCTACTGCTGCCGTTCTGATCGACCGTCGTTTTCTGCCCTTCTGGCCGGCGCCGGCTGCGTACGGGGGAAGCCGGCCGCGGCGACCAGGCTCGAATCGTTGAACGAGGTGATCCGCGCGATCCGGCCGCCGGCGACGGTCAGGACCTGCAAGCCGTGCGGCTCGAATACGCTCGCGGCTCGCCCGTAGAGGACCAGGGCCGGCTGGCCGTTGGCCGATGTCGGAAGGGCTCGCCACTGCCCCGGCCGCCGCAGCACCCGGGCGGCGAGGAATCCGAGTACTGCCTCGCGGCCGGTGAACCAGGTCGGCTGCGGTGGCATCTCCAGCTCGACGTCGGCCCGGACGAGGTCGACCAGCCGGCCGATGTCGGCCTGCTCGAACGCGGCAGCGTACCGGTCGAGCAGCTCGCGCAGCTCGGCCGGCTCGGCCAACTCGTCGGGCACGAGCGCGAGCTCGCGCAGGTGCATCCGAGCCCGCTGGAGCGCGCTGTTGACCCCGGCCACGGTCGTACCGAGGATGTCGGCGACCTCGAGGGCCGGCCAGGCCAGCACGTCGCGCAGGATCAGCACCGCCCGTTGCCGGGCCGGAAGGTGCTGCAGCGCGGCCACGAACGCGAGCCGGATGCCGGCCCGGGCGGCGACGACGCTCGCCGGATCGTCCGCGTCGCGGCGCAGCAGTACGTCCGGCAACGGCTGCAGCCACGCGATGTCGGCACTCTCGGGCCCGAGCGCGACGCGGTGGTCGTCCGACGGCGCGCCGAGCCCGGACGGCAGCGGCCGCCGGGCGGTGCGCTCCAGCGCGGTGAGGCAGGCGCGCGTCGCGATCGTGTAGAGCCACCGCCGCAGCGACGACCGGCCCTCGAACCGCTCGTATCCGCGCCAGGCCCGCACATAGGTGTCCTGGACGACGTCCTCGGCGTCGTGGATCGAGCCGAGCATCCGGTAGCAGTGCGCGAGCAGTTCACCGCGGAACGGGTCGGCGAGGGTCACAAAGTCGGTGCTCACTCGATCACCTCCAGACCGCTGCCCATCAGGCGGTACTCCGCGTGCGGCGGCAAGGCCGCGCCGCCGATCACCTCGACGACCGCGCGGCCGACGAGCTCCGGCGTCACGATCGGCTGGAGCCGCTGCACGAACGATGCCACATCGACGCCTTCGCGCTCGGCGTACGCGGCGACGCCGGCCGCGCCGAGATCGGTCGCCGGGGTCAGCTGCGGCAGAAGCGTGACAAATCGCAGGCCCAGCCCCAACCGGGCCGATTCGGCCGCGGCGTAGCCGTTGACGAACCGGACGGTGGCCTTCGCCCCGGCGTAGCCACCGCTGACCGGCGAACCGCGCAGCGCCGCGCCGCTGGAGACCGCGACGACGACGCTGCCCGGCACGAGCGGTGCGGTCAACGCGGCGCTGGCCCAGACGAAGGCCTGCCGGACGTCGACGTGCCAGTTCTGGCTGAACTGCTCCCAGGTCAACTCGTGGATCGGCCCGAGCGGCGGCACGGCGCCCGCGTTCAGCACGAGCACCGTCGGCCGGTGGACCCGGATCAACTCGTCGGCGACCGCGGGATCGGTAGCGTCACCCTGGACCAGCGGGGGTTGTCCCGAGCGGGCCAGGCCGACCACCTTCGCGCCCGCCCCGGCGAGCGCGTCGGCGATGGCCCGCCCGAAGCCGCGGCTCGCGCCGGTGACGATCGCGGTCGCGGCGCTGAGGTCGGCGGGGCCGTGCTGGCTGTCAGTTTCATTGGTCATGCAATCAAGACCAGCGCCACGAGCCGAACTCATCGCCGCCCGATCGCGGACGCGCGGGGCGAGAAGACCCGCCCAGCGGAAGCTGGGGTCTCACGAGCGTGCTCGGCGCGCCGGCGCTCTCACGCAATTCTTAGGCATTGCCACCGTGGGCGTTTAGACGGCCGACGCATCCTGGTGCTCAGTCCGAAGCGGCGGCTGTCCGCCGCGCGTAGCTGATGTGGAGTCACGATGACCGACGGCACCCCGTCTGAGCCCCGCCCGTCTGAGCCCACCCCGTCCGAGCCCACCCGGTCCGAGCGCCCACCGTGGGAGAGCGCCCCGTCCGATGGCACCCCGCCCGATGCCACCACGTCCGAGGAGACCGCGGCTCACCAGCACCCCGCCGCCTCCGTGCCTGGGCCTGGGCCCGCGCAGCCGACCCGCCGGGCGAACCGCTGGGGAGGGCGGAGGGTGTCCTTGGCCGTCGCCGGCGCGGCCGTGCTCCTCGCGTGCCTGCTCGGTGCCGGCGTCACGGCGGTCGGCGCCGTCGTCGTCGGAGAGTTGACCCACCGCGGCGGTTCGCACGGCGCCGGCGACGGCCGCGGCGATGACCGCGGCCACCGCGACGACGCCGATCGCCCCACCAACCGAGGCGACCGCCACACCAAGACACCGGCGGCCATGCCCGGTGCGACAACGCCGGCACCGGCCGGGACGGTGACGCCGTCACCGTCGACGTCGTGATGAGCCTCCCGGCCTACTTGTAGCGGGCGATGAGCTCCGCGCCGAGTCGCGCCAGTTCGGCCTGGACCGACGGCGGCTCGAGGACCTCGATCAGCGCGCCCCAGCCGGCCAGGTTGCGGGCGATGTCCAGCGGGGTCGGCGCGGCCACCCGGACCCGGACCCGCCGGTGGTCGAACGCGGCCCTCGACGTGGCAGTGCCGGCCGAACTGGTCGCGCAGCACCGGCACGAACCGGTCCTCGATGAGCACCGTCGCCAGGACAGCAGTGAGCGCCGCTGCTCGACCTCGTCGACGACCCGCTCCCAGGCCGTGGCCAGCTCGAAGTCGTCCGGGCGCTCGGCGGCCAGGTCGGTCACGCTCGGCCGTCGACGATCCGGTCGACCCGGAAGGTGCGCTGCCCGTCGTCGGTGCCGGCGATCAGGTACCAGATGTCGTCCTTGTCGACCAGGCCCCACGGGTCGACCAGCCGCTCGGTCCGCTCCGGGCTTGTCGCGTAGGTCAGGCGGACCTTGCGCCGGCGGACCACGGCGCTCTGCAGCTGTCTCGACCAGCTCCGGCCGCGGCCGATCGCGCTCGCCCCACCGGGTCGGGTCGATCATGATCGCGCTCGGCCGCGGCCTCGGCGTCGGCCCGGAAGGTGCCGGGCAGCGCCCGGACGAGCTTGCGCAGCGCCGACTTGACCTCGGGCGCGACCGGCCGCGGCCGGCCCGACGAGCAGGAACAGCGCCTGCGCCTCGGTCGCCGACAGGCCGCTGAGGTCGGTGCGGGCGCCGCCGACCAGCGACCAGCCGCCGCCCCGGCCGGGCTGCGGGTAGACCGGGATGCCGGCGGCGGACAGCGCCTCCAGGTCGCGGCGGGCGGTGGCCACCGAGATCTCGAGCTCGCCGGCCAGCTCGGCGGCGGTCACCCGGCCGCGGGCCTGCATCAGCAGGAGGGTGGCGACGAGCCGGTCGGCGCGCATGCCTCCAGCTTCTCAGACAAAGTGCTCAGTTGGTGAGCACTTTAAGCCGGATCATCGATCGCAGTCACCCGACGAACGAAGGAGCACGACGATGTTGCGAGGACTGACCACCGTCAGCTTCTTCGCCGACGACGTGGCCGCCGCCCGGGACTGGTACACCGAACTGCTCGGCATCGAGCCGTACTTCGTGCGCCCGGATCGATGGCCCGCCGGCCTACGTCGAGTTCCGCATCGGCGACTACCAGCACGAGCTCGGCATCGTCGACCGGCGGTTCGCGCCGCCCGGCGCCGAGCGGTCCGGCCGGCGCGATCGTCTACTGGCACGTCGACGACGTCGCAGGCGAGCGTCGACCGGCTGCTGTCGCTGGGCGCCACGGAGTACGAGCCGGTCACCGAGCGCGGCCCCGGATTCGTCACCGCGTCGGTGGTCGACCCGTTCGGCAACATCCTCGGCGTCATGTACAACCGCGCACTACCTGGA
Source organism: uncultured Actinomycetota bacterium (assembly GCA_963816625.1). Taxonomy (GTDB): domain Bacteria; phylum Actinomycetota; class Actinomycetes; order Mycobacteriales; family Micromonosporaceae; genus Dactylosporangium. The sequence goes on from CAWFLC010000004.1 coordinate 8,991, forward strand.
GATGTCGCGGCGCTGACAACCGCACGCGTCGGTCAACGCGTGGAGCGGTCGGCAACCAGGCCGTGCTCGACAAGGAACGCGCGCAGCGTCTCCGCGTCCCCGGTCGACATGAACGCGCGCGGGATCACCGTGGCCGGCATCCGGCCGACGTACACGATCCAGAACTCGGGGGTCTCGGCCACCCGGGTGACCCCGTCCCAGGCGATCCCGCCGGACTCGGTACCGCTGCGCATCAGGATGTTCTCGTCGGTGATGTCGTAGCCACCCTCGACGGCGTAGCCGCTGGAGCGGCGCCGTGCCCTGTACCGCACCCATTGCGGGAACAGCAGCGACAGCACCCCGGCCACGACCATCGAAACGAACAGCGAGGTCAGCCGGTGGATCGGATCGGACACCCGCGCGAGAGCCAGCCCGACCGCGCCGACCGCGACCAGTACCGCGCCGATATAGCCGTACTTGCGCAGCTGCACGCCGCTGAGCACCCCGGCGACCCGGCCCGGGTAGGCCGGATCGGCGGGGACGTCGAACTGGATATGCACGCCGGAACGATACTGCCCGGCGGTCTTCACTCGTTCCGGGCGGTCTCCGGGCCGGTGATCCGGCGCAGCAGCGGGAACGTCGAGCCGACGATCCCGAGCGACACCACGAGCCCGGCCGCCACGATCGCCGCGTACGTCCACCCGGGCGGTATCAGCGTGTACTGCATCTGGGCGGTCAGGAACAGGTGCGCCGCCAGCAGCCCAACCGCGATCGCCACCACGGCGGCGCACAGCAGCGGCACCACCGTCTCCAGCGCGACCACCCGGCGCAGCACCCCGAGCGGGACCCCGGTGAGCCGCAGCATGCTGAACGGTCGCTTGCGTTCGCTGAGGCCGCCGACGACGCTGACCGCCAGGCTGCACCCGGCCAGGACCATGCTGGCCACGATGATCACGTTGGCCAGTTGCTTCCAGCCGTTGAGGGTGCTGGCGAAGTCCCGCTGCTGCTCCGCGTCGGTCTGCGGGAGCCGTTCGGCAGTCGGGGACGCGGCGACCAGGATCGTCCGGGCCCGCTCGATCGCGTCGGCCGATCCGTCGGTACCGACGACGAACGAGTACACAGGCAGCTTCGACAGCTGGTCGAGCGGGATGTGCGCGGTGGGCCAGACGATATTCGGGTCGGCGTCCGGCCCGGTGAGGTCGGGGAACACCGCGGCCACGTCGGCGCCGGGCTCGCAGCGACCGAAGTCGGGGTAGCCGGCGAGGGCGGCACACGCCACCAGTCCGTCCGGCGTCCAGCCGAGCAGCGAGCCGCCGGTGGTCAGCGGCCGGACCTCGGGGGCCAGGTAGATGGTCGCCGCCCCGTTCACCCCGGGCACCGACTCCACGGCCGCCGGTACGGTGCGGCCGGATGGTTCGAGCTGGTAGAGGTTGTGGGCCGCCGACCCGGTGCTCGGTGCACCCCGGTGGGCGGTGATGGTGGTGATCACGCCGACCGCGACGCTCGTCACGAAGAGGGCGAGGATCAGCCCGCTGACCGCCCGGAAGCCGGCCTTCGGGTTGTCGGCGAGCCGCCGCGCGGCGATCAGGCCGGCCGGCCGGGTGGCCCGCCGGGCGAGGAACCGCGAGCCGATCATGGTGAGCCATGGTCCGGCGATCACGAGCCCGGCCATGGTCACCAGTACCCCGGAGAGGAACGCCTCGGCCTGGCCCATGCTGGTGTGCGGTCGCCGGCCGACGAAGTACGCCAGCTCGCCGAGGCCGACGGCGAGCGGGATCAGCCGGTAGGCCCGGGGCGGCCGCGGCGTGACCCGGCGGGTGACCCCCAGCGGCGAGATGGTGACCCGGCGCAGCGCGAGGCGGGCGGTGAGGGCGGCCGCGGCCGGGATGCCGATCGCCACCAGCAGGATGCCGATCGGCCCGAGGGTCAGGTCGGCCGGGAAGAACGACGTGCCGGTGAACGGGATGCCCGCGACCGCGTCACGGAACAGGTAGAACAGCGCGAAGCCGGCGACCGTGCCGATGGCGGCCGACAGGGTCGCCTCGACGGTCGAGATCACCGTGATCTGCCGCGGTGTCGCGCCGACCAGCCGCATCGCGGCGAAGCGCTCCTCGCGGCGGGCCGCGGACAGCCGGGTCGCGGTGCCGATGAGCATGAGGATCGGGAAGAGCAGCCCGGCCGCCACGACGGACAGGACGAGGTCGAAGCCGGCCGCCGCCATGCCGATGGAGGTGGCGGAGTTGAAGGCGCTGACGTGCCGGATGCCGGGCGCGCCGGCCAGCTCGGCCGGCTCGCGCCCGACCACGGCGACCAGGGACTCTGGACCCGGCAGGGCGGCCGGGCCGACGATGCCGACCTCGCGGCCGGGGAACCGGTTGCCGAGCTGGTCGGCCGGCGTGGTGTGCAGCAGCGTGTCCAGAGCCGGTGAGGCGTAGAACTCCCCTGGTCCCGGCAACCGCGGAAGACCGGGCGGGACCGGGGCGCCGGGACCGGTCACGGCGAGGTCGATCCGGCCGACGTTCGTACCGTGGAAGTAGTCCCCGCGCAGCTGCCACAGCAGCGGGCCGCCGGAGTCCCGGGGCGTCAGCCACGCGTAGCGCGCGACCTGCGAGTTGACCCCGTTGACGCCGGCCAGGGTGGTGGCCAGCAGGCCGACCCCGATGGCGACCGCGGACGCGATGATGACCAGCCGTACGAGCGCCTCGCGCCCACTGGCCACGGTCAGGCGGAGCGCGAACCCGATCATGGCGCGACCCGGTCCGCGGTGAGCATGTGCACCTTGCCGTCGCGGACGATGACCTCGCGATCCGCGTACGCCGCGACGCGGGGCTCATGGGTCACCAGTACCACCGTGGTGCCCTGTTCGCGCACGGCCGCCACCAGCAGGTTCATGACCTGCTCGCCGGTGAACGTGTCGAGCGAGCCGGTCGGCTCGTCCGCGAACAGGATCTCGGGCCGCGCCACGAGTCCACGGGCGAGTGCGACGCGCTGTGCCTCCCCGCCGGACAGTTCGCCGGACCGCCGCCCCTCTAGGCCGTCGAGCCCGAGACGGCCGAACCAGGTGCGGGCTTCCCGGAGTGCATCTTTGCGCCGTACGCCGCCCAGCAGCAGCGGCAGAGCGACGTTCTCTTCGGCGGTCAGCTCCGGCACCAACTGCCCGAACTGGAACACGAAGCCGAACCGGTCGCGCCGCAACGCGCTGCGCTCGGTCTCGCTCATGGTGTCGACCCGCCGGTCGCCGAAGCGGATCTCGCCCTCGTCGGGCACCAGGATGCCGGCCAGGCAGTGCAGCAGCGTCGACTTGCCGGACCCGCTCGGCCCCATCACCGCGAGGATCTCGCCCTTTTCGACCACCACATTCGCCCCGCGCAGTGCCGGGGTGGGCCCGAACGACAACACCACGTCGCGGGCCTCGATCGCGATCATGGCCGAACCTGCCGCGCCAGCACGTCCAGCCGCGCGGTGGTCATCTCGATCCATCGCAGATCCGCCTCCAAATGGAACAAGCCATGGTCGGCAAGCAACCCGTCGACCAGATCGCCGGACCGCTTGAGCTCGGTCAACTCCCGCATCCGCTGGAGGTGGGCCCCGCGCTGCGTGTCGAGGTACTCCTCGGCCGGGCGGCCCAGCATCAGCGCCAGCACGACCTTGGCGAACAGCACGGTCTGCAGGTGCGGTTCGGCCTCAACCGGCTCGGTCAGCCACGTTTCGAACTCGGTCACCCCGAGATCCGTGATCACGTAGCGCTTGCGGTCCGGCCCCTCACCCGGCTCCGCCGCCGCGACCGTAACCTTGCCGTCCCGCGCCAGCCGGCCCAGCGTCGCGTAGACCTGCCCGAACGGCAGCTGCTTGCCCCGGCCGAAGAACGTGTCGTAATCGCGCTTGAGGTCGTAACCGTGGCTGGGCTCCCGCTCGAGCAGGCCCAACAAGGTGAGTGGAACGCTCATGCGAGCACCATACACCACGAGTATACGCTGAGGGTATACACCCAGAGAATCCCGCCACAACTTCGGGGAAGTAGTGGCCTCAGCCGCCCCGGGAGACCACAACTTCGGGGAAGTAGTGGCATCCGGCGACTCGCGAGGGCACAACTTCGGGGAACGAGTGGCCTCCGCCGGCCGCCGGCGCGCGGCGATACGGTGCGGGGGTGAAGGTGCTGGCGAAGCGGGTCTACGAGCCGAAAGCGGCCGACGACGGCTACCGGGTGCTGGTCGACCGGCTCTGGCCGCGCGGCCTCGCCAAGGCCAGCGCCGAGTTCGACGAGTGGGCCAAGGCGGTGTCACCGTCGACGCCGTTGCGCCAGTGGTACGGCCACGATCCGGCGAAGTTCGACGAGTTCCGCCGTCGCTACCGCACTGAACTCGCCGACCACGACGACGAGGTACAGCGCCTCCGCGGCATCGCCGGTCGCGGGCGCCTCACGTTGCTGACCGCGACGAGCGAGCTTGCCCTCAGCCACGTGACCGTCCTCGCCGAGGTCATCGCGAGCGGGTAGTGCGGTGCGCGGGCACGAACCGTCCGGGCCCGCGCACATCACGTTCTCAGGCGAGCGAGCACGCCGAAAGAGTCTCGGCGAGGCCTTCCGGACGGGCCGCGTTCCGCCCGATCGCCGTGGCGATGCGGTTGATCGTCGCGATGCGCTTGTCCTTCAGCGGGCCGAGGATGGCGTTGTCGACGAAGTTCGGGCCGCCCTCGCCCCGGCTGGTCACGAGGCGCTGGTTGGCCTCGGCGATCTGGGTGTCCAGCAACTGAAGATTTTGGGCGACCTCGGCTTGCGCCGGCGCCGGGATCGCGGGCAGCTTGTCGGCGACCGTCGGGCAGGAGATCGTGCCGGGTGCGGCCGCGGACTGGGTCGGCACGGGGGCCGGCGCCGCGACCGTCGCCGGTGGCGGGTCGCCCGGCGCTGCGACCGTCGCCGGTGGCATGTCGCCCGGCGCGCCGCCGTCGCCGGTGGCGGGTCGGCCGGTGCCGGCGCGTCGCCCGGGACGAGCTGGCACGCCGCGAGAGAGTCCAGGCCGGTCGGGCGGGCCGCGTGGCGGCCGATCGCGATCGCGATCCGGTCGATCGTCGCCGCCCGCTTGTCCTTCAGCGGGCCGAGGATCGCGTTGTTCACGAAGTTCGGGCCGCCCTGGCCCTGGCTGGTCACCAGGCGCCTATTGGCCTCGGCGATCTGCGTCTCCAGCAACTGGAGGTTCCGGGCCACCTCGGCCTGCGCCGGCGCCGGGATGGCGGGCAGCTGGCCGGCCACCGCGGGGCACACGATGTGCCCGGCGGAACCGGTGTCGCCGGTCTGCGCGGCCGCGACGCCGAGCCCGAGGCCGACGATGAGCAGCGCCACGGCACCGGTACCGGCGGCTAACCATCGCCGCTTGGTGTTGCGTGTGGACATTCGACTACCGACCCTTCCGCATCTGGTGTGGAGTTCGGTGAGGCCGCCGGCGGTCTCGTCGCGTGGTACGCAGCGCCCGCGCCGGGAGTTCAACCGCTCTTCCGGCATCTGCCGGCCCGGGCGGGCGGGCCGTGAAGGTGGCTGAAAATTTCAGCGGACGGCCACCATCGCACCGCCGGCGGGAACAGTTTCCCCGAAGTAGTGGCCACGCAGCCCGACCGAGGCCACTACTTCCCCGAAGTAGTGGCCATACAACGGCCCGAGGCCACTACATCCCCGAAGTAGTGGCCTCGCGGGCCGCCTGAGGCCACTACTTCCCCGGAGTAGTGGCCATGCAAGGAGCCGGGCTTGTCACCGCGGACCTGGCAGCGCAGCGAAGCGGAGCGGTGTCTCGCGGGAGGAACGGTCCGGACCGGGACGGCCCGAGCCATCGGCTAAAGGCTTATCGGCACTGGGTTCTGGGTCTTGCCGCGGCGGCGATCAGGCGGGCGAGGACGGCGGCGTTGCCGGGCAACGCGAAGTGGTCGACGCCCGGGTTGTCGGTGAGCGAGAAGTGGTGGCAGGGCATGGCCGCCCACACGCCGACCGCGTCGTTGGTGATGTCCTCCTGGTTGATGTCGCCGTCGCGGGTGAGGAACTGCACCGAGTCGTCGGCCACGCGTCCAGTGCGGAGGTTCGGCAGCGACGCGCCGACCACGGTGGGGATGCCCGAGCCCTTCTCGGCGTCGACGTCGACGTTCGGGAACGAACGAGGATCGGTGAACCGCACGAACCCGATGTAGTAGCGGGCGATCTCGGCGGCCTGCGGCAGATGGGCGTCGGCGAACAGGCGCGGGTAGTCCACGGGCGTGTAGCTCTTGCCGGTCGAGCGGTCGACGACGACGACCTCGCGGCGGCCGAAGACCTTCGGGTCCGAAGCACTCATGTATGTCGACGGTGCGGTGAGGAACATGCGCGACGCGCTTCTGGCCTTCTCCGGCGTGGCCGGGAAGGTGAAGTCGGCGTTGTTCAGGCCGGTGAAGACGACCGGGTACAGCACGCCCTGGCCCGGGAAGTTGCCGGCGAGCGGGGTGAAGCCCTGGATGTAGCGGTCCTTCCAGCGCTGCGAGGTGTGCGTCAGCAGGTACTGCGCGTAGAGCGGGCCGTTGGAGTGCCCGACGAGCCGGACCGGCCGGTTGCCGTTGGCGCGGAAGGTCTGCTCGATGAGCCGGATCGTGCGGCCGAGGAAGCCGCCCTGGTCCGGGGTCAGCCGGGCGTCGTAGCCGGCGACGCGCACGTCCCGGTCGCGGGTGTAGCCGGCGGCCTCGAGCGCGACGTACATCGGCTCGTAGAGCGGCGCGCTGGCGGTCGAGCCGTAGTCGGCGACCGCGACGGTGACCCCGGGCTGCTCGTGGAAGCGCTGCGGCATCGGCTTGTGCGAGCCGAGGTCGTAGCGCAGGGTGAGCAGCTCGTCCTGGCACACCGGGCTGAAGTCGGCCGACGGCGGCTCGAGGTAGGAGTCGACGAACGTGCCCGAGCGCGGGCAGGCCCGATCGGTCACCTGGTGGTGCACCGTCACCTGCAGCCGGGTGAGGTGGAACGCCGGGAAGAGCACGATCGGCGTGAGGCGGGGGCGCGACGCGAAGCTCGGCGTGGGCACCGCGAAGACGGCGGCGAGCACCACGGCGATGGCGATCAGTTGACGTCTCATCGAGGTCAACCTATCGTCTCCGGGCTCGCGCGAATACCCTCCCAGTGTCACCACTTAACCTATCGGCGAAACAGGCTTAGGGTACGGGGATGACCGTCACCGATGAGCTCCTTGCCAACGCGCAGCGCTACGCCGCGACCTTCGACAAGGGCGACCTACCGCTGCCGCCGGCCAAGCACATCGCCGTGGTGGCCTGCATGGACGCCCGGCTCAACCCGTACGGGCTGCTCGGGCTGACCGAGGGCGACGCGCACGTGATCCGCAACGCCGGCGGGGTCATCACCGCCGACGAACTGCGCAGCCTGGCGATCAGCCAGCGGCTGCTCGGTACGACCGAGATCGTGCTCATCCACCACACCGACTGCGGCATGCTCACCTTCACCGACGACGAGTTCAAGGCGTCGATCCAGGCCGAGGTCGGGATCAAGCCGGCCTGGTCGGCCGAGGCCTTCCCGGACGTCGACGAGGACGTCCGCCAGTCGATCCGGCGGGTGCTCGACGACCCGTTCATCCCGCACAAGGAGTCGGTGCGCGGCTTCGTATACGAGGTCAAGACCGGTGGACTCCGCGAGGTCCGCTAGGGCCTGCTCCACAAGGGGTCGAGGCGAGGCCTAGCGGCGGTAGATCGTGATCGAGTGGCCGACCTCGTCGATCCGGGTACTACTGGCGATCAGCGACGCGAGCTGAGCGTCGGCCCGGTCGATCGACGAGTCGGACACCACGAGCAGGCCGTGGACCTGCTCCGGCGGGGCGGTGAGTGGGTCGGCGGCGTCGATGCCGTAGTGGGCGGGCACGCCGCTGCCCTTGTACACGAGCCAGATCCGCTCCCCCGGGTAGCGCTCGCGCAGCCGGTCGGCCAGCCGGCCGAGGTCCTGACCCCAGTCGACGTTCGAGTCGTGCAGCCGCAGGTACGTCTTCGACGGGCCGCCGAAGGCCTCGTTGGAGTACGTCAGGTAGTACGGGTAGACCCGCACCGAGCTGACCGCCACGAACAGCACCAGCGCCGCGGTCGCCACGTGCGCCCACCGCCAGCGCAGCAGGACCACGCCGCCCGCCGCGACCGACAGGAAGATCGGTACGACGATCGCGTATCGCACGCCGAGGTTGCGCGCCTCGTTCAGCGACACGGCCAGCAGCAGCGCCGGCGGTCCGAGGAGGTACGGGGCCGCCGCCCGCAGGCTGCGCACGCCGACAACGACGACTGCTCCGGCCAGCCACAGCACGATCGCCCCGAGCGGGGACTTCACCAGCAGCGCGACCGGCAGGTAGTACCACCGCGAGCCGTAGTACTGCCGGCCGAGCAGGAAGCCGCCCCACGTCGTGTTCTCGAAGTTGAACTGGACGAGCATCCCGTCCCGGTACGGACGCGGCAGCGGCAGCCAGCCGGTGAGCGCGGCCCGTATCCCGGGCACGACCGGCAGATCCGGCGGCGCCGCCCACCGCAGCCGGGGATCGACCGCGAGGTAGCTGGCCCACACCACCCCGACGGCGATCAGCCCCACGCCGAGCGCCATACCGATCGCGTACGGGAGGCGCCGGGTCGCACACCACCCCGATACGACGGCCAGCGCCAGCAGCACGGGTACGGCCGGGAGCGCGCTCATCTTGGTCGCCACGGCGGCGCCGAGGGCGAGCCCGGCGAGCGGCAGGTAGAGCAGCGGGCGCCGTCTGGCCCGCCAGAGCAGCCAGACCGAGGTCAGCAGGAACCCGGCCGTCGGGACGTCGAGCGTGGCCAGCGACCCGTTCGCGATGATGTCCGGGGTGAACGCGAAGAGCGCGAGCGAAACCAGGCCGCCCGCGGTACCGGCGAGGTCGCGCGCGAACGCGAACACGACCAGGCCGAACAGCAGCGTCAGCAGGATCATCGGTAGCCGCGCCAGCAGCATCAGCTGGGCCGGGTCGTTGCCCGATTCGTAGAGCAGATGCCGGCCGAGGTCGCCCTGCGAACCGGTGAAGGCCGGGTCGAGGTGCGGGTGGGCGAACACGAGTCCGGCGGCGACGATCAGCTTGCCCAGCGGCGGGTGTTCGACGTTGTACTTGAGGCTGTGCTGCTGCACGTACACGGTCGCGGTGCCGACGTACACCGGCTCGTCGACGGTCGGTGTCTGCGCGATCGCCGTCGACACCATGGCGAAGGCCATCTCGGCCAGCAGCAGCGCGACCAGGACCGGGACCAGCCAACGCCGGTGGCGGTCGCTCACTTCGCGCAGTCTCACCGTCCGAATCATGGCACGGCGACCTGGGCTTGCCGATCTGACCGGCTCACCCGACCGGTGCGGCTTCGGCGACGGCGGCCGGGCGCCGGGTCGACAGCACCGAGCCGACCAGGATCAGCGCGAACGCGACCACCGTCACCACGGTGACCCGCTCGTGCAGCAGCAGCGCACCGAGGACGACGGCGACCGCGGGGTTGACGAACGTGATGACCGTCGCCCGCGCGCCGCCGACCTCGGCGATGAGCGCGAAGAACAGCACGAACGCCAGCGCGGTGCACACCACGGCGAGCGCGAGCGCGGCCAGGGCCGCCTCGGGTGAGACGTGCCGGACCAGGTCCGGCAGCTTCGGGACGGCGACCGGCGCGAAGAGCAGCGCCCCGAGGACCAGTGACGCGGCCGACACCCCGTAGCGCGGTACCGACGAGAGCCAGCGCTCGATGATCAGCGGCCCGGCCGCGTAGCACACCACGACGCCGAGCAGCTCGAGGATCGGCCGGGCGCCCGCGGCGCCGCCGTGGAAGCCGAGCAGCAGGCCGACCCCGGCGATCCCGGCGAACAGGCCGGCGACCCGCTGCGCGTTGAGCCGGTCGCCACCGTTGCTCAGCCGGGCCAGAACCGCCGCGACCAGCGGCACACCGGCGATCACCAGCCCGGACAGGGAGCTGTCGACCCGCCGTTCGGCGTCGGAGAGCAGCAGCCACGGCACCCCGATCTCGACGACGGTATAGACCAGCAGCGGCAGCCACGGCCGTACCGAAGCCCGCAGTTCCTTGCGCGCGATCGCGATCGGCAACAGGAGCACGGCGCCGATGGCCGTACGCACGAAGACGAGTTCGGCCGGGCCGATGTCGCGTACCGCCACCTTGATCAGCAGGTAGGGAATGCCCCAGATCACGCACATGGCCGCGAACAGCAGCCAGCCCCGGCGACTCATGGGGCGAGCCTCACATGCCGGATCGCACCGGGTCTTGAACGCTCTTGCGGTATGCGGCCGGCGTCACACCGGTCACCCGCTTGAACCACCGGGTCAGATGCGCCTGATCCGCGAAGCCGACGGCGCTGCTCACCTGCGCGGGGCTGCCCCCGGCGGCCAGCAGGTGCCGGGCCCGGCAGATCCGCTCGAGGACCAACCACGTGTGCGGTGGAAAGCCGGTGGCGTTCTTGAAGACCCGGACCAGATGGTACGGCGAGAGCTCGACGCCCTCGGCGAGCTCGCGAAGCCCCGGCGCGCACCGGAGGTCGGACAGCAGCCGATCCCGGATCTCGGCCACCGCACGGGTCGCCGCGGTGTCGCCGGCCCGCGGTGGCGAGGCCGACCCCGACGCCCGGCCGTGCCGTCGCACAACGGCGCTCAGCGCCCAGGTGAGGAGCGTCTGCGCGGCGAGCGGATCAGTGCCGCCGGTGACCGCCTCGTGCGCGGCCACCACCAGCCGCGCGGTGTACGGGTCGTCGACGATTGCCTCGGCGAACGTCGCCCGCCGGCCGAACCCCTCGAGCAGCATCGCCTCGCTCGGATAGAGCACCCGGTAGGCCCAGCCGCCGGCGTCGGCCGGCATGCCGTCGTGCCGTTCCTCGGGCGCGAGGATCGCGAGGCTGCCGGGTCCGGCCCGGTGCAACGCACCCCGGTAGCGGATCTCCTCGGTGCCGGACAGCACCACTCCGATCGAGTAGGTGGCGTGGTTGTGCGGTGTGAACGCGTGCCGCTCGTACCGGGCCATCAGCAGATCCAGCTGACGGTGCCCGTCGGT
>CAWFLC010000005.1:0-667864 GCA_963816625.1 uncultured Actinomycetota bacterium
TGCCGGCCTCGCCGGCCAGGTAGGTGACCACCCGGCCGAGGAACAGACGGTCGGCCCGGGCCTGCTCGACGATGCTCGGCAGCATCTTCATGACCTGCTCACCGACCTGCCGGTCGACGGCGAAGTTGTCCTTGCCGCCGAGCCAGTAGTTCCAGATGCGCGCCGAATGCGGCCTGGTCTCGTCCAACCCCGAATCGTACGTCACAGTGGCGCCTCTCCATCGATCACCAAGGCGTTCATAATACAGCGAGATCATCTTCGATTCGTCGCCCTGCCGGTTGAACCGAGAATGGCCACTACTTGCGGGAAGTAGTGGTCTCGCGGGGGTCGGATGGCCACTACTTCCCCGAAGTAGTGGCCTCGCGGGGGCCGGCCACCCGGCGACTCAGGCGGACTCGCGGACCACCAACTCGGTCGGCAGGATGCGGGACGACACGGGCTCGCGGCGGATGAGCCGGAGCAGCACGTCGACCATGTCCCGGCCGACCCGCTCGAGGGGCTGGCGGATGGTGGTCAGCGGCGGGTCGGTTTCCCGGGCGATGCGCGAGTCGTCGAAACCGCCGACGGCGACGTCCCCCGGCACGGTACGGCCGGAGCGGCGCAGTTCGGCCAGCGCGCCGGCGGCGAGCAGGTCGGAGGCGGCGAACACCGCATCGATGTCGGGGCTGGCGGCGAGCAACGAGCGCATCGCAGTGGCGCCGGCCGCGAAGCTGTAGTCGGGCGCGTCGACGACGAGCCGCTTGAGCGCCTTGCGGCCGAGGACTTCCCGGTAGCCGTGCAGCCGCTCCTGGCCGCCGACGATCTGCGGGCAGTGGATCATGCCGATCTTCCGCCGGCCCTGCTCCAGCAGGTACCGGGTCATCTGCCGGGCGCCTTCGTGATCCTCGGCGGCCACGTAGGGCACGCTGGCCGCGAAGCCGCCGGGCTTGCCGCAGGCGACCGCCGGCACGACGCCCCGGCCGAGGTCGGCGATGAACGAGTCGCCCGAGTGCGCGGAGATCAGCAGCACGCCGTCGACGTGGCCGCCGCGCACGTACCGCAGCACCCGGTCCCGTTCGTCGTCGCTGGACTCCAGCATCAGGACGAGGCTGAAGTCGTGCTGGGCGAGTTCCTGGGTGCAGCAGCGCAGCAGGACGCTGAAGTTGGGGTCCTCGAAGAGGCGTTCCTGCGGCTCGGACAGCACGAAGGCGACCGCGTTGGACTGCTTGGTGACCAGGCTGCGGGCGCTCTGGTTGACGGTGTAGCCGGTGTCGCGCATGGCCCGCTGAACCGCCTTGAGCGCCGCCGGGCTGACGTATCGGGCGCCGTTGAGCACCCGCGACACCGTGCCGCGGGAGACACCGGCGAGTTCGGCGACGTCGTCGATGGTCGGGCCGCGGCGCAGCGCGCGCCGGGCCGCGCCCCGAGACTTGGGGTGGGCCGGCGGTTCGGCGCTCGTGGTGTCAGCCAAGACGACTTCTCCGGAAGGTGGGCCGGGCGTGGACAAGCCAGTTTCCCATGCTCAGGAAGGCACAGTGTTCGTGCGGGCGACCTGGCCGTACCAGTGTGCGCTGGCCCTCGGCACCCGCCGCTGGTCGGCGTGGTCGACGCGGTAGAGCCCGAAGCGGGCGGCGTAGCCCTCGGCCCACTCGAAGTTGTCCATGAGCGTCCAGGCGAAGTAGCCGCGCACGTCCACGCCGGCCTCGATGGCCTCGTGCAGCGCGAGCAGGTGGCGGCGCAGGTAGTCGACGCGGGCCGGGTCGTCGACGCCGGCTTCCAGGGCGGCGCCGTTCTCCGTGATGTACAGGGGTGGCAGTCCCGGGTAGTCGGCGGGCAGCCGGACGAGCAGGTCCCGCAGCCCGGCCGGCTGGATCGGCCAGCCGACCGCGGTGACCGGGACGCCGCCGGGCACGATGACCTCGGCGCGCAGCGCTCCATCCGAAGCCCGCACCAGCATCCGCCGGTAGTAGTTGACCCCGAGAAAGTCGATCGGACCGCCGATGAGCGCCAGGTCGCCCGGCTCGGCGGCGGCGGCCGGCCCAGTCGCCTCCGGCGGGTACGTCCCGCGCAGGACCGGGTCGAGGAAGCTACGGTGGCTGTCCGCGTCGACCCGCCGGGCGGCGGCGATGTCCTCGGCCGACCGCGAAGCCGGGTCGACGGGGGAGAGGTCCAGGGTGATGCCGACCTGCCCGGAACCACCGCGCAGGACCTGGAGCCCCAGCCCGTGGGCGAGCAGCAGGTGGTGGGTCGCGAGATCGCGCTGGGCGTGGTCGCGGACGCCGGGCGCGTGGATGCCGCTGCCGTAGCCGGCGTGGCTGGACACCTTCGGCTCGTTGAGGGTGATCCAGTGCCGCACCAGGTCGCCGAGCGCGCCGTGGACGATCCCGGCGTACTCGGCGAAGCGGTAGGCGGTGTCGCGGGCCGGCCAGCCGCCGCGGTCCTGCAGCGCTTGCGGCAGATCCCAGTGGTACAGGGTCACGTACGGGACGATCCCGCGTTCGAGGAGCCGCTCGACGACGCGGCGGTAGTGGTCCAGGCCCTTCTGGTTGGCTGCGCCCGTGCCGTCGGGCTGGATGCGCGGCCACGCGATGGAGAACCGGTAGGCGCCCAGGCCCAGATCGGCCATCAGCCCGATGTCCTCGGGGTAGCGGTGGTAGTGCTGGCACGCCTCCGCACCGGTGTCACCGCCGGCGATCGCGCCCGGCCGGGCGGTGAACGTGTCCCAGATGGAGGGTCCGCGCCCGTCCTCGTCGACCGCCCCTTCCACCTGGTACGCCGCGGTCGCGGTGCCCCATACGAAGGCATCGGGGAAACGCATGGCCGTCATCCCTTCGTCGCGCCGCTGACCAGGTCCAGCCGCCAGTACCGTTGCAGGAACAGGAACAGCGCGATGAGCGGCAGCACCGACAGGAAGACGCCCATCACCACCAGCGAATACAACGCCGGCTGGCTGGCGCCCTGGTTGAGCATCGTGAAAAGCCCGACGGTCATCGGGAACCGCCGGTCGTTGGAGATCATGATGTACGGCAGCAGGAAGTTGTTCCAGATCGCGACGAACTGCAGCAACAGCAGGGTCACCATGCCGGGCACCATCGGCGGCAGCCCGACCGACCAGGCCAGCCGGTACTCCCCGGCGCCGTCGATGCGGCCGGCCTCGAGCAGGTCGTCGGTCACCACCGCGGAGGCGTAGATGCGCGAGAGGTAGATCCCGTACGGGCTGACGATGCTGGGCAGCAGCACCGACCAGTACGAGTTGACCAGGCCCATCTTGGACAGCAGCAGGTACTGGGGGATCGCGAGGGTGATCCCCGGGATCAGCACGGCGGCCAGGATGGTCAGGAAGATCGCCTCGCGGCCGGGGAAGCGGTACTTCGCCAGCGAGTACCCGGCGAGCGTGGACACCGCGACCGACAGGACCGAGCCGAGCCCGGCGTAGAGCAGGCTGTTCAGCGCCCAGCGCACGAACACCCCGTCGCGGAAGTCGAACAGGTGCGTCAGGTTGTACCAGAAGCCGCCGTGCAGGCTGGGCCAGAACGAGAACGTGGTGAACAGCTCGGTCGGTCCCTTGGTGGCGGCGATGGCCACCCACAGCACCGGCGCGAGGCAGTACAGCGCGCCGAGGACCAGCAGGACGGTCGGCACGATCGGGCGCCGCGGACGGACGTCGCCGCCCCGCGACCGGCGGTCATTCGTCGTGGCCGGGGAGGTCCCGGTCTGCCCCGGGATGGTCAGGCTCACCGGCCCCTCCCGAAGGTACGCCGCTGCAGGTAGGTCAGCGCCAGGACGGAGACCACCAGGGTGCCGAGCGCGAGCAGCACCGAGGCGGCGGCCGCGGAGTAGATGTCGTTGTTGACGAAGGCGTCCCGGTAGATCGCCATCAGCGGCACCCAGGTCGAGGAGATCGAGTCGGTCAGCGGCTGCAGGGTGGCCGGCTCGTTGTAGACCTGCAGGGTCGCGATCAGGGCGAAGACCGTGGTCATGACCACGGCCGGGGTGATCAGCGGCACCTTGACCCGCAACGCGATCTGGATCTCCGAGGCGCCGTCGACGCGCGCGGCGTCGTACATCTCCTGGGGAATGCCGCGCAGCGCGGTGTACAGGATGATCATGTTGAACCCGACGCCACCCCAGATGCCGATGTTGGCCACGGAGAACAGCACCGTGCCCGGGCTGAGCAGGTCGGGGGCGGGCAGGCCGACCGCGTTGGCCACGTCGTCGATCGGGCTGACCCCGGGCAGGTAGAGGAAGCCCCACAGCAGGGAGGCGATGACGCCCGGCACCGCGTACGGCAGGAAGATGCCGATGCGGGAAAACCGGGCCAGACGCACCCTCGGCAGGTCCAGGAGCAACGCGAACAGCAGCGCCAGCCCGAGCATCACGGGCACCACGATCGCGCCGTACGCGATCATCCTCAGTAGCCCCCCGACGTAGCCGGGGTCGGTCACCACGCTGGCGTAGTTGTCCAGCGCGACGAACACCTCGTGCCGCAGCCCGAGCCCATCGCCGGTGACCCGGGAGGCGCGCAGGCTCAGCCACACGGTGTAGCCGATCGGCACCAGCAGGAAGACGGCGAGCAGGATGACGGCCGGCGCCACGAAGACGTACGGCGCGGCGCCGGTGCCCGGGCGGCGCCGCCGTACCGTCGTGGTCTTCGACGTGAGCTTCGACGTGAGCTCAGTCATCGGCTCAGGCCTTCACCTGGAAGCCCTGCTTCTTCAGGTCGGCGACCGACGCGGTCTGCAGATCATCGACGGCCGCGCCGAAGTCGGACTTGGTCTGGATCGCCTTGGCGAAGATGTCGCTGTACTGGCTGTAGGTCACGTTCACGTTGGGTGCCCAGGAGAAGCCGCGCGCGGTCTTCGCGATCACGGCCGCGTCGGCGAAGAACGTCGGCTGGTTGGGCATCATGTTCGGCGCCTTGCTGAGCGACGGCGTGGACTGGCCCTTGATGGCGGCCGGGTAGATGCCGCCGGCGGAGACCATCATGTCCAGGGCCTCCGGGTCGGTGTTGAGCCATTTGACGAACTTCTCGGCTTGCGGCCGGTGCGGTGACTTGGCCCAGATCGCGGTGGCCGAGCCACCCCAGTAACCGGTGGCCTCGGCGCCCGCGTCCCACTGCGGCATCGGGACCATCTTCCACTTCCCCTTGGTACTGGGGGCGACGCCCTCGAGCACGCCGGCCCCCCAGACCGCGCTCGGCCAGGCGAGCAGCGTGCCGTCGCTCATCGCCTTGTTCCACTCCGGGGTGTACATCGGCTTGCCGGACAGGATGCCCTGGTTGACCAGGTCGCCCCAGAGCCCGGCGACCTTCTTGGTCTGCGCGTCGTTGATGGCCACCGTCCAGGTGCCGTTGTCGTTGGTCCACCAATTGGCCCCGGCCTGCTGGCTCAGCCCGGCGAACCAGCCCGGGTCGCCGGAGGAGAACGTGGCGAGGTAGCGCTTGGCGTCCTTCTGCCGGACCTGCCGCGCGACCGCGCCGAACTCGTCCCAGGTCTTGGGCACCTGCAGGCCGAACTGGGTGAACAGGTCCTCGCGGTAGTACATCATCATCGGGCCGACGTCCTGCGGGATGCCGTACGTCTTGCCGCCGAACGAGGTCAGCTTCCAGGTGCCGTCGGTGAACTCCGACTTCACCTGGGCGGCGAGGGCACTCAGGTCGGCAGTGACGCCGTTGGTGATGAGAACCGGCAGCGCCTGGTACTCGGCGTGGATCAGGTCCGGAGCGTTGCCGGCCCGGTGCGCGGTCACCACCTTGGTGATCTCCTCCTCGCCCTGCGCCTGGCGGCTGACGGTCACCTTCTGCGTCGGGTTCTTCGCGTTCCAGATGTCGACGACCTTCTCGATGTTCGTGGTCCACGTCCAGAAGCTGAGCTCGGCCGGTGCGTTCGGGTCGCCCGTGGCCTGGCCGGAGCCGCCGGAGTCGCTGTCCGAGCCGGAGCACGCGGCCAGCAGCGCCGGTGCGGTGATCGCCGCACCGGCGCCGGCAATGCCCGTGGCGAGGCCTTTGAGGAAGGTGCGCCGCTCGAGTGCGGCGGTGAGGTTCGCGCTGAATGGGTGGCCGGATCCGGCCGAGAGGCGAGACATCGGTCCTCCTAGGTCCAGTGACGCAGTGACCGGGATCGGGTTGTGTGAGCGATCACAGATTCTTCGCCCGCATCGGGCTGTGTCAAGGCTTCGTTGCAATTTTGTTTCCGGTCCGAGACATGTCTGGTGTGCGGTTTTCGGCCGAGTCGTCGCCGCCCACTGGCGTCCTGTGAGCGGTCACGGTAACCTGCGCGTCACACCGCTGAGACGGGAGGCGACCTCGGTGACCGGGCTGGACACGATCTTCCTCGGCTCCCGCGACCTGGACCGGTCCGCCGAGTTCTACACGGGCCTGCTCGGCTTCCCCGCGGTACCGGCGCCCGTCCCGTCCGAGCCCCGACCGTCCCGCGCGTTCCGCGCTGGTGACGTGCTGATCCACGTCACCCAGGTCGGACCGGCCGGGGAGCCCGGTGACTGGGTCAACGACGATCTCCAGGGCGGCATGCGGCACTTCGGCATGAAGGTCGGCGACGTCGACGCGCAGATCGAGCGGCTGCGCGCCGCCGGCGTGCCGGTGCTCTCGCCGCCCGCGGACGTGCTGGGTGGCGTGCGCATCGCGTTCTTCCTCGACCCCGATGGGGCACGCCTGGAGTTCGTCCAGGGCAACCTGGTCTACCAGCACGTCTACGCCCGGGAGGTGGCCGCCGGCCGGGTCGCCGCGGCCGCGACCCGGCTGGCGGCCAAGGACGGCCCGCGCTTCGACCACGTGGCGATCACCGTCCCCGATCGGGCGGCCGCGCTGCGGTACTGGTGCGACGGCCAGGGCTTCGAAGTGATCGGCGAGATCCGCCACCACGACGACCCTCGGGGGTTCCTGATGACCTACCTGCAGGCCGGCCCGGCCGTCCTGGAGATGTTCAGCTTCGACGTGCCGACCTCGCCCGACCCGTTGCCGGCCGACCCCGGCGAACTGTTGGGCTTCCGCGGCTTCGGCATCGATGCCCTTCGACGATGCCCGATTCGGCAGTGGCCGACTCGACCATGCCCGATTCGGCAGTGGCCGACTCGACCATGCCCGATTCGGCAGCGGCCGACTCGACCATGCCCGATTCGGCAGTGGCCGACTCGACGGTGGCCGATGAGCCTCATGCTGGTCACCGGCTCGACCGATGGCATCGGCGCCCGCATCGCCGAGCGGTTGGCCGAGCGGGGGCATCGGGTGATCCGCCATGCCCGCGATGAACACCGCGCCACCGGCGACGATGTCGTCCTCGGTGACCTGGCCAGCCTCGATTCGACCCGTTACCTGGCGGCGAGCCTGGCCTCCTACGGTCGGTTCGACGTCGTGGTGCACAACGCCGGCTGGGCGAGCCGGTCCACGACCCGTCCGGTCACCGTCGACGGCCTCGAGCAGACCTTCCAGGTCAACGCGCTCGCGCCGTACCTGTTGACGGTCTTGATGCCGGTGCCGGGCCGGCTGATCTACGTCAGCTCGGACTCGATCAGCCGGGGCGTCATCGACCTGGACGACCTGATGCACACGGCGGCCTGGACGGCCGACTCGGCCTACGCCGACAGCAAGCTCGCGATGACCGCCATCGCGTTCGCCGTCGCCCGCCGCTACCCGGAGGTGCCGTGCAACGCGGTGCATCCGGGATGGATCCGCACGAAGATGAGCGGCGACGAGGCGCCGCTCGACGTGGACGCCGGCGCCGACACCCCGGTGTGGCTGGCGACGTCCGACGACCCGGCCGCGACCGTGTCCGGCGCGTTCTTCCACGAACGCCGGCCGGTCCGGCTCAACCCCGCGGCGTACCGGATCGACCTCCAGGACGCGCTCGTGCAGCGCTGTGCGGAGCTCACCGGCGCCGCCCTGCCCGATTCACGAGAGGGGCGTCATGCGTAAGGAACTGTCCCGCCGCACCTTGCTCGCCGCCGCCGGAGCCATACCCGTGCTCGCCATGGCTGAGCCGGCCTCGGCGTCCGCACCCCGCCTGGTGCCCGCTCCGCCGATGCGCGGCGCGGACATCTCCTTCACCCTGCAGGAAGAGGCTGCCGGCACCGTGTACCGGCTCGACGGGCGTCCCATGCGACTGGAGCACCTGCTGCGGGCGGCCGGCGCCAACTGGGTCCGGCTGCGGATCTGGGTGAACCCGCCCGCCGGCTACAGCGACCTGGGTCAGGCGCTGCGGCTGGGCGCGCGGGCCAAGCGCGCCGGAATGCGCGTCCTGCTCGACCTGCACTACTCGGACTTCTGGGCCGACCCCGGCAAGCAGCCCATCCCCGCCGCCTGGCTCGGCCAGGACCTCGCCACCCTGGCCACGACCGTGCGCGACTACACGGCCAGTGTCATCGCCGCCTTCGCCCGGCGCGGCATCCCGGCGGACATGGTGCAGATCGGCAACGAGGTCATCGCCGGGATGCTGTGGCCGGTCGGCCAGATCTACCCGGGCTCGACATCCAGCGCTGGCCGGAGTTCGCGACCCTCGTCAAGGCCGGCGTGGCCGGCGCGCGGGCGGCCAACCCGCGCGGGCACCAGATTGCGCACCATGCTGCACATCGACCGCGGCGGCGACAACGGCGGCTCGCAGTGGTTCTTCGACCACGTGCTGGCGCAGGGCGTGCAGTTCGACGTGATCGGCCAGTCGTTCTACCCGTTCTGGCACGGGCCGATGGCGGCGCTCAGCGCGAACCTCAACGATCTGGCCATCCGCTACGGCAAGCCGCTCGTGGTGGTCGAGACCGCCTACCCGTGGACCATGGCCGACGGCGACGACCTGGCCAACAGCGTCTCCGACCCGGCGACGTTGCCCGACGGCGCGGCCTATCCGCCCACCCCGGCCGGGCAGGCGGCCTACTTCGCCGCGCTGCGAGGGATCCTGCATGACGTACCGCGCGGTCTTGGCCTCGGGTTCTTCGACTGGGAACCGGAGTGGGTGCCCGGCGTCGGCTGGGAGCCCGGCGCCGGCAACCCGAACGACAACCTGACCATGTTCGACTTCTCGGGCCGCGCCCTGCCCTCGGTGCGGACCGCGTTCCGCGCCGAGCCTCAGCGCACCTGAAGTTCCAGCTCCAACCGGGCCGCGCCGGCCGGCAGCCGGTACGCCGCCGGCAGCGACGGTCCACATGAGGCCGAGCCGATGCCGTTGTGCCCGACGTCCAGGGTGAGCCAGGTCTGGCCGTCGGGCACGAGGTCCACCGGGTGCGCCGCGCGGTCCAGCGCGTGCGCGGTCCACGGCCGGACGGTCAGCCCGAACGGCGCGCCGCCGCTGATCCGCAGCCCGCCGCCGGAGCCGTCGGTGACGCTCGCCCAGCGCACGTCCGCGCGCCGCCCGTTCTCCTGCGGGAACACGTACGGCGTCTGCATTTCGGCGACACTCCGGTAGAACCGGCCGATCCGGGCGGCCTGTCCGGTGTCGGGATACGCCTCGCCCGGGCCGCGCCCGAACCATTCCACCCGCTCCAGCGGGCCGGGCAGCCCGAGCACGATGCCGAGCATGGGCAACGGGCACGGCCACTCGCCCTGCACGTCGACGTCCACGACCAGACCGAGCCGATCAACCCCAAGACCCTTCCACGTGTACGTGGTGAGCACGGCGAGATCGGTCGCGGCCGGCGCGACCCGGGTGCGAACCACGAAGCCATCGCCGCTGATGTCGACGGCGTCCACGCGGTGCCACAGGCGGTCAAGGCCGATGCGGCGCCACAGCGGTTCGAGCGCCTCGCCGTGCGCGGCCCGGTCGTTGTCGGTCGGCGCGCGCCACACCTGCAGCGCCGGACCGGTGACCGCGAACGCGCCCAGCTCGACGAGCCGGCCGTCGGGTTCGAACCGACCGCGGCCCGAGCCGCAGCCGGCCGTCCTCGCGGCGCACCGTGCCGGACGCCACCGCCGCCGGCGCGGCTCGACGGCCCTGGCTCATCGGCAATTGGACCCAGGCGACCTCGTGGCCCTCCTTCGCCCACGGCTGGTCGGCGGCCAGGACCGCCTGCACCGTCAGCCACGCCTCCCCTGCGGTTGCCCCTTGCTCCGCTTGCGCGACCGCTGCTGCCCCTTGCTCCGCTTGCGCGACCGCTGTCGCCGGCAGGTCGGGCAACGCGACCGGCGTGCTCTGCCCGGGCGGGACATCGGGCACGTCGAGCACCCCGTTGGCCACCGCCTGGCCGTCGACCTCGAGCGTCCACCGGAAGTCCACATGCGACAGTCCGGCGAAGTCGTACCGGTTGGCGACCCGCAGGCCGTCGCCGTCGCGGGTGATCCGGATCGGCTCGGCGACCTTCTTCAGGTCGAGCAGCCCGGGTGACGGGGTGCGGTCCGGGAACACCAGTCCGTCGGCGACGAAGTTGCCGTCGTGCAGCGCCTCGCCGTAGTCCCCGCCGTACGCGTAGAACTCCTGCCCTCGCTTGGTGTGCGCGCGCAGCCCGTGATCGATCCACTCCCACACGAACCCGCCCTGGCAGCGCGGGTACCGCTCGTAGAGGTCCTGGTATTCGCGCAGGCCGCCGGGGCCGTTGCCCATCGCGTGCGCGTACTCGATGTGGATGAACGGCATGGCCCGGCGGCGGGCGTCCAGCGCGGCGTCCTCCAGGGCCGGCTCGGCCCGCCGCCCGATCGCGTCGACCTCGTCCGGCGACAGGTACATCCGGCTGTACACGTCGACGTCGCGGCCGGTGAAGTCCCGCTCGTAGATGAGCGGCCGGCTCGCGTCGCGGCCGCGGGTCCAGGCAGCCATCGCCGAGCAGGTTGCGCCCGCTGCCCGCTCTCGTTGCCGAGCGACCACAGCACGATCGCACGGGTGGTTCTTGTCCCGCTCCACGGTCCGGCGCATCCGGTCCACCAGCAGCGCCTCCCAGCGCGGGTCGTCGGCCGGGTTGCCGCGCCAGCCGACCTCCCCGAAGCCGTGCGTCTCCAGGTCGCACTCGTCGATGACCCACAGCCCGTACTCGTCGCACAGGTCCAGGAATCGCGGGTGGGGCGGGTAGTGGCTGGTGCGCACCGCGTTGACGTTGTGCTGCTTCATCAGCAGGACGTCTTCGAGCATGTCCTCCTCGGTCACCGCGCGGCCGCGGTCGGGGTGGAACTCGTGCCGGTTGACGCCCCGGAACAGCACGCGGCGGCCGTTGACGGTGAGCACGCCGCCGGTGATGGCGATGCTGCGGAAGCCGATGCGCACGGCCACCGTCTCCGTGCCGGTGCGGACCGTGGCGTCGTAGAGCCGGGGCTGCTCGGCCGACCAGGGCTCGACCGCCGGCAGCCGGAGCACCTCACCGGCCGGCGCGTCCACGTCCAGTTCGGGGATCAGCAGGCGGGCCGGTATGCCGGTGTGCACGAGGAGGGTGCCGGCGCCGGTGTGGTGGTCGAAGTCGGCGCGGACGTCGACGTCCGGCAGGCCGCCGTGCGGTCGGGCCAGCAGGTCGACGCCGCGGAAGATGCCGGACAGCCACCACATGTCCTGGTCCTCGAGGTAGCTGCCGGCGCTCCACTGCACCACCCGGACGGCGAGCACGTTGTCGGCGCCGGTCCGCAGCACGCCGGTCACGTCGAACTCGGTGGGCAGCCGGCTGCCGGTGGTGCGGCCCAGTTCCACCCCGTTGAGCCAGACCAGCGCGGCCGAGTCGACCCCGCCGAAGCGCAGCACGGCCGATCCGGCCGGCCAGCCGTCCGGTACCCGGAACGTGCGCCGGTAGTCGCCGGTCGGGTTCTCGTCCGGGACGCGCGGTGGGTCGACCGGGATCGGGTAGCTGCTGTTGGTGTAGGCCGGTGCGCCGTAGCCGTGCAACTGCCAGTGCGCGGGCACCGGGAGATCGGCCCAGCCCGTGTCGTCGAACGCCGGCGCCGTGAAGTCCAGCGGCCCGTCCGCGCGCCCGGCGAAGCGGAAGCGCCAGGCGCCGTCCAGTGCCAGGCGCGGCGCGTCGCTGTCCAGCCAGGCCCGCGCCGGCTGGGTGGTTTCCGGCGCGGTGAGGGATTCGTACCACGGGCGAGCAAGCATGGCCCGACCCTACTGTGAGCGCTCACAGTCGCGCTAGTGGACGTCCGGCCTACGACGCCGACGGCGTGGGGGCGGCGATGCGGTAGAAGTCGTCCGTCGCCTCGATGGTCTGCGCCTTCGCCGGCGCCTTGACCGGGACCGCCTTGGTGAAGCCGGTCAGGGTGGTCGTCATCTTGAGCGTGCGGCCCGTGGTCTGGACCACGTCGACCGAGATCGAGGTCACGTAGCCCTGGGCGTCGACCGTCGCCCGGAACGGCACGAGCTGGACGCAGAAGCAGGTCATCTCCGGCGCGCCGATGGGCAGCAGGCCGGCCTCGTGCGCGTTGAAGCGGCCGAGGTACGCCCCCGGCGCGCTGCCGCGCTCCACGCTGCCGAGGGTCTTGGCGAACTTGGCCAGGCCGGTCGGGTCGGCCGCGTCGAAGGTCGGCAGGGTGCTCTTGGCCAGCCGGACCGGGTCGATGTGGATCCACCGGCTGGATTTGCGCTCCAGGTCCCGCTCGTAAAGCTGGCCGCCGACTAGGATCATCGCCGTCGAGTTCGGCGAGTGGGTCGGGCTGGTGATCTTGACGGTGCTGGTGAAGGTCTTGGCACCCGGATCGACCGCGCCGCTCGCGGTGAGCGTGCCGTCCTCGTCCACGTCGGAGCGGACCGTGAACGCGTACGCGACGGCCTGCGTCCGGGCCAGCGCGGCGATGACGTCCTCGCGGTCCTGGAGCGCGGTCGACGACGTGGCCGGCGTCGACGGCGAGCCGAAGCCATCGTCGTCGACCGAGAGGCAGCCGGAGGCGGCGACCAGGACGACGGACAGACTGAGCGCGACGACAGCGGTGCGGCCGGACGGCATGTGTTCCTCCCCGTGGATCGGCCGGCGCCGATCGAGGATCAACGATAGCGAGAAGGCCGAGCTTGCGCGCACCCTGGCCGCGCCGCTGCATGAGGTTGCCGGGTAGCCGCAGTTCGTCGAGCAGCCGCATCCTTTCCCGGGGCCCGTGCACCATCGCCGCCGCGATCGCCCGGTCCCAGCGGCCGGTGACGGTGGTCGATCCGCCGTCACGCCTGAAGATCAATGTCGAGTTAACGGTGAAAATCCGGCCCGATTCACACCGTCAACTCGACATGGATCATGACGGCGGGCGATGATCAAGATCGAAGGTGACTACTCAGTGATTTTCGAGCCGGGAATCACTGAGTAGTCACCTTTAACCACATCGGATCGCCGTTTCTCATCCGTGGGTGTCCGGAACGCCGCGGCTCGTTCGTCATCCTGGTGAGATCCCGAACCCGAGGAGCGCTGAGATGAAGTACATGATGTTCGTCTGCACCGACACCGAGCCGGACACCGACAAGAGCGACGAACCCGACATCGACGCGTGGGTGGCGGAGAACGACGCTCGCGGCCGGCGCCTGGACGGCCATGAGCTGGCGCCGCCGTCCGCGGCCACCACGGTCCGCGTCCGCAACGGCGAGCTGCTGATCTCCGACGGCCCGTTCGCCGAGACCAAAGAGCTGATCGTGGGGTACGACCTGCTCGAGTGCGCCGACCTGGACGAGGCGATCGAGGTCGCCCGCACCCACCCGATGGCCCGCGGTGGACGCCTCGAACTGCGCCCGTTCGCGACGTGACTGAGTACGACGCGGCGCCGGCCGTGACGACGCGGCCCAGGCCGTCGCCACGCCGGGCGCGACGCCTACGCCCGGATCGTCGCCGCGCTGATCCGCGTCACCGGCGACTGGACCCTCGCCGAGGACTGCGCACAGGAGGCGCTGGCGCTCGCCCTCGAGCGCTGGCCCGACGACGGGGTGCCGGCCAACCCGGGCGGCTGGCTCATGACGGTGGCCCGCAACCGCGCGATCGACGTGCTGCGCCGGGCCGTCGGTGGAGCGCCGCAAGCTGCGCGAGCTGGCGGTGCTGGCCATGCTCGCCGACGCCGAGCCCGGGCCGCACGCCGAGGAGGAGGTCGTGGACGACCGGCTGCGGCTCATCTTCACCTGCTGCCACCCGGCGCTCTCCCTCGAGGCCCGGGTGGCGCTGACGCTGCGCACCGTCGCCGGGGTGCCGACCGGCGACATCGCCCGGGCGTTCGCTGGTCAGCGAGTCGACCATGACCCGGCGGCTCACCCGGGCCAAGACGAAGATCGCGGACGCCGCGCATCCCGTACCGGGTGCCGTCCGGCGCGGCGCTGACCGAGCGCCTGCCCGGCGTCCTGGCCGTGCTCTACCTGCTGTTCACCCGCGGGTACGACGCCGACGGCGAGCCGGCGTTCGCCGACGAGGCGATCCGGCTGGCCCGGCTGCTCGAACAGCTCATGCCGGGCCAGCCCGAGGTGTCCGCGCTGCTGGCGCTGTTCCTGTTCCAGCACTCCCGGCGCGACGCCCGCCGCGACGCCGACGGCAACCTGCTCACCCTCGACAAGCAGGACCGGTCCCGCTGGGACCACGCCGCGATCGCCGAAGGCCTCGACGCGCTGGCGCGCACGCGCGACGGCGGCCCGTACGCGCTGCAGGCCCACATCGCCGCCGTGCCACGCCACGGCCGCGTCCGCCGACGCCACCGACTGGCCGTGCCATCGCGACCTGGTACGACCGGCTCGTGCGCATCCAGCCCGACCCCGGTGATCGCAGCTGAACCGGGCCGTGGCGCACGGCTACGCTTTCGGGCCCGCGGCCGGGCTGGCCCTGCTGGCCGAGGCCCGCGCCGGCGGCGCGCTGGACGACTATCCGTTCGCCGTGGCCGCCGAGGCCGACCTCACCGCCCGCGCCGGCGACCGGGAACGCGCCGCCGACCTGTTCCGCCAGGCCGCCGACCTCGTCCCGTCCGAGGCGGAACGCCGGGCGCTGCTCGACCGGGTGAACGACCTCGGCGGGTAGCGCCTATCGCAGGATGCCGGTGTGGCCGAGGAGTAGCGGCCGGGCTGCGGCCAGACGCAGAGCCCGTGCGGCTGCTGGCCGACCTTGATCTTCGCGAGGAGATGCCCGTCGGCGGTGTCGATCGCGTAGACCACGCCGTGATAGCGGCCGGTGAGCCACAGCACCCGGCCGTCCGCGGAGAGGCCGCCCATGTCGGGGCTGCCGCCGCCGGGGATGCGCCACTTGGCCACCAGCCGGCCGGTCGCGAAGTTCAGCAGGGAGATCGTGCCCTCGCCGCGGTTCGTGATGTACAGCGTGGTGGAGTCGCGGCTGACGTAGAGGCCGTGCGTGCCGGCGCCGGTCGCCAGGAACGAACGGACGGCGAGGCGGTCGCCGTCGACGATCCACACGCCGGAGTTCTGCATGTCCGCGACGTACCAGGTGCGCCCGTCGGGGGAGATCTTGACGTCCTGCGGCATCGGGTGGTTGCCGGGCAGCCGGATCTGTCCGAGTACCACTTGATGGATGACGTCGACCTTCACCAGGTCGCCGGAGTACTCGCAGCTGGCGATGAAGTAGCGGCCGTCGGCCGAGAAGTCGGCGTGGTTGACCCCGGCGCAGTTCACCGGCACGACCTTGACGACGGTCATGGTGTGCGGGTCGCGGAAGACGATCTGCCGCCGGCTCTCGGCCATCACGACCGCGTACTTGCCGTCCGGCGTGAAGTACAGGTTGTACGGGTCGTCGACCGGCACCGGCGGGCCGAACGCTCCGGTGCCGGCGTTGATCGGGACGAGCGAGTTGCCGGCATTGTCGTTGACCCACAGCGTGCGCAGGTCCCAGGAGGGCACGACGTGCTGCGGGCCGCCGCCGACCTGGACGGTCTGGACGACCGTGAAGGTGGCCGGGTCGATCACCGACACCGTGTCGCTGGCGAGGTTGGGCACGTAGACGCGGTTCGCGTCGTGCTTGACCACGTCGGACAGCGCGTTCGGCCGGTCGGCGGCGTAGAGGTCGTCCGGCTTCAACGGTGGCGGCATGCCGGGAAGCGGCGCGCCCGGGGCGGTGATCGCGGGCCCGACGCCGGCGCTCGGGCCGGCGGACATGTTCATGCCGGGCATGTCCGCGCGGGCGTTGTCGTCGCCTGGGGGGCCGTGCCCGGCGTCGCCGGCCGACCCGCTCGTCGAGCAGGCCGTCAACAGCCAGGCCACGAGCATGGGCACCGCCAGCCGCCGGCGCATCAGCGCATCAGCTCCGTCATGGTGACCGCGCGCAGCCCGCGGCCGCGCAGGCCGTCGAGGAACGCGGGCATAGCCGCGACCGTACCCGCCCCAACCTAAGAAATCGCTAAACCTCGGTGGTAGGCCCGTTCGTACGACTCGATCAGCGCGCACTGCTCCTCGGTGATGGTGTCGCAGACCCAGTCCCAGTGCAGGGCCACGCGGTCGCCGGGCATCGGCGGATCGATCAGTGACCGGCCGTCGCTCGACCAGCGCACGATCTCGCTGCGCGGCGCCCCCACCGACAGGCCGGATCCGTCCCAGTCGAGGGGGCGGGAGCGGACGGTCGCGGTCTCGCCGTCGACCTGCCCGACGGTTCCGGTACGGATGCGGCATTGGTCGAGGACGGACAGCGCCTGCGGGTGCCCGGTCTTGGCCAGCAGCCCGGCCCACGGGTACACCTCGAAGACCTGGAAGCTGTGGTGGGCGACGGCCCGGTCGGACGCGGTCGCGCCAGGTGCCGCCCGGCTGGCCGCGGAAGCGGTCCAGGAGCCGGTCCACGAGCCGCGGCCGGGTCGACCTTGGCGAGCAGGTCGTTGCCGACCCAGTACGCCTCGACGACGCGCTCGTCGAGCGGGTCGGCGAGGCCGGCGGCTTCGGCGATGAACTCGAGGTAGCTCCACGCGCCCTCGAACGCCGCGGCCCGCCGCGCGATCTCGTCAGTGGCGCAGTCGGCTCGAGCATCGCGGCGGCGCCGCCCGGACCGCAGTAGCCGAGCTCGTTCGGCGGGTAGGCGTACCGCGCGAAGAGCAGCGCGCCCGTCGGACGGGCTCACTCAGCAGATCCGGGGCAGCTGCTCGCCGATCGGCAGGTTGACCACCCGGGTGCCGCCGAGCGCGGTCCGCGCGACCACCATGCCGGGGTGCTCGTCGACGCAGGTGCCGATCCGCCGCGCCCCCGCGCCGAGCGGGTGGGCCCGCATCGCGGCCAGCACCGCGTCGGCGCCGGTCGGCGGGCACGAACGCGAGCAGCTTGCCCTCGTTGGCGACCTGCAGCGGGTCGAGGCCGAGCAGGCTGCAGGCGTCGCGGACCGACGGCCGGGATCGGCAGGTCCCGCTCGACGAGCGTCGATGCCGACGCCGGACGCCCGGGCGATCTCGTTCAGCGACGCGGCGACCCCGCCCCGGGTCGGGTCGCGCAGCACGTGCACGTCGACGCCGGTGGCGAGCATGGCGGCGACCAGGCCGTGCAGCGGCGCGGTGTCGCTGCTCGACGGTGGTGCCGAACTCCAGGCCCTCGCGGCAGCTCATCACCGCGACCCCGTGCACGCCGATGTCGCCGCTGACGAGCACCACGTCGCCGGCCGCGGCCCGGCGCGGGCCGATGTCGACGCCGTCGGGGACCACGCCCGACGCCGGCGGTGTTGACGTAGACGCCGTCGCCGCTGCCGCTGTCGACCACCTTGGTGTCGCCGGTGACCAGCCGGACGCCGGCCGCCTGCGCCGCCGCGCCCATCGCCGTCGGCGATCCGGCCGAGGTCGGCCAGCGCGGTGCCCTCCTCGAGGATGAACGCGGTCGACAGGTACAGCGGCGTCGCGCCGCGACATGGCCAGGTCGTTGACCGTGCCGTTGACGGCCAGGTCGCCGATCGAGCCGCCGGGGAAGAACATCGGCTTCACCACGAACGAGTCGGTCGAGAACGCCAGCCGGCCGCCGCCGACCGGCGAGCACCGCCGAGTCGCCGAGCTCGGCGACGCGGCCGACGCCGAACGCGGGCAGGAACAGGTGCTCGATCAGCTCGCCGGACATCGCGCCGCCGCCGCCGTGGCCCATCACGACGGTCGGGGTGTCCCGCAGCGGCACCGGGCAGGTCCAGCTCGTCGAAGTCGAGCTCGGTCATCGTCAGATCTGCACCAGATCTCGAGCCGGCCGGTAGGTGTAGTACGCGGCGCAGGCGCCCTCGGAGGACACCATCGTCGCGCCGAGCGGGTTGCGCGGCGTGCACTGCTTGCCGAACGCCGCGCACTCGTGCGGCTTGATCAGCCCCTGCAGCACCTCGCCGGAGCGGCACAGCGGCGACTCGTCGGTGTGGATGTCGGTCGACGTCGAAGCGGTGCTCGGCGTCGAACTCGCGGTAGCGCTCGGAGAGCCGCCAGCCGCTCTGCGGGATCATGCCGATGCCCGCGCCAGGTCCGGTCGGTCACCTCGAAGACGTCGCGCAGCATCGCCTTCGCCGGCGAGGTTGCCCTCGGCGCGGACCGCGCGCGGGTAGGCGTTCTCCAGCTCGTGCCGGCCCGCCTCGAGCTGCACGACGGTCCGCCGGATGCCCTCGAGGATGTCCAGCGGCTCGAAGCCGGTGACCACGATCGGCACGCCGGTACTTCTCGGCCAGCGGCGGGTACTCCGCGGTGCCCATCACGCTGCAGACGTGCCCGGCGGCGAGGAACGCCTGCACCCGGCAGGTCGGCGACTCCATGATCGCGGCGATCGCCGGCGGCACCAGCACGTGCGAGACGAGCAGCGAGAAGTTGCGTGACGCCGAGCCGCTTGGCCTGGTAGACGGTCATCGCGTTGGCCGGCGCGGTGGTCTCGAAGCCGATGCCGAAGAACACCACCTGCCGGTCGGGGTTCTCCCGGGCGAGCTTCAGCGCGTCGAGCGGGCGAGTAGACGACCCGCACGTCGCCGCCGGCGCTCTTGACGCTGAACAGGTCCTGGCTGCTGCCCGGCACGCGCAGCATGTCGCCGAACGAGCAGAAGATGACGTCCGGCCGGGCGGCGATCGCGAGCGCCTTGTCGATGATCTCCAGCGGCGTCACGCAGACCGGGCAGCCCGGCCCGTGGATCATCTCGACGCCCGTCGGGCAGCAGCTGGTCGATGCCGTGCCGGATGATCGAGTGGGTCTGCCCGCCGCAGACCTCCATCATCGCCCAGGGCTGGGTGGTCACCGCGTGGATCTGGTCGAGCAGCTTGCGCGCCAGGTCCGGGTTGCTGAACTCGTCGAGGTACTTCATGATCCGCCCCTTCCGCATTGCGGCCTGTTTCGCGGCGGCCGAAGCCGTCGCCGAACTCCTCCTCGAGGATGCCGAGCTTCTCGAAGTTGGCCAGCGTCTCCAGCGCCGACTCCTCGTCGAGCCGCTGGATGGCGAAGCCGACGTGGACGACGACGTATTCGCCGACCTCCGCGTCCGGGATGTACTGCAGGCAGACGCTCCTTGCGGACGCCGCCGAAGTCGACCTCGGCCATCAGCGTGCCGTCGACCTCGGCGATGCTCAGGATCCGCCCGGGGACCGCCAGGCACATGGTGCCTCCTCTCTCCGATCCACTCAGCTGAATGCGCCGATCAGCAGCTGACCGAGCGCGATGCCGCCGTCGTTGGGCGGCAGCAGCCGTGGCCGCAGGACCGTGAAGCCCCGCTCGCGCCAGCGCGTGACGGCGCTGCCGTCGAGCAGCAGCGCGTTCTGGAACACGCCGCCGCCGAGCGCCACCAGTGTCGAGGCCGGTCTCGTCGCGGCAGCGCTCGGCGAGGTCGACGATCAGCGCCGCCACCGCGGCGTGGAACCGGGCGGCGATGACCGCGGTCGGCGCTCCGCGGCGCACGTCCGCCACGACCGCCCGGATCACCGGACCCGGCGTCGGCGATCCGGGCCGTCGGTCGGTCACATTTCGAAGGCGTACGGGTCGGCGGCCGCGCCCTGCGCGAGCCGGCGCCTTCGAGCTCGATCGCCGCCTCGCGCCTCGTAGTCGACCGATGTGCCGCACTCCGGCGAGCGAGGAGACGGCGTCGAACAGCCGGCCCATGCTCGACGTCGGCACGCAGCCGAACCCGGTCTCCAGCTGGTGCGCGAGCACGGCGCGCTCCCGCTCGCGGGCAGGCCCGCACCGGCGGCAGGTCGTCGTCCCACGGCACGCCCGCCGCCCGCAGATGCGCCAGCGCCATCCGGTACGGCCGCAGCACGCTCGCGTCGCCACCGGCGAGCGGCACGTAGCCGAGGTGCGCGGCCCGCCGGAACTCCTTGTAGTCGGCGATCAGCACCTCGCCGCCCCAGACCGCGCCGTCGGGGCCGTAGCCGGTGCCGTCGAAGGCGATCCCGATGACCCGCTCGTCGGCGCCGAGCCCGTGCTCGCCCATCACCGACGCGATGTGCGCGTGGTGGTGCTGCACCAGGTGGACCGGCCGGTCCGCCGGCGTGGCGCGGGCCCAGCCGCTGGACCGGTAGCCGGGGTGCCGGTCGGCGACCAGCCGCGCCGGGCGGACCCCGGTGAGCATCTCGAGGTGCCGCTCGGTGCGGGTCAGCGCGTCGAGCGTGGCGACGTCGTCCATGTCGCCGATGTGCTGGCTGACCCAGGCGTACCGGCCGCTCGGCGACGGCGCAGGTGTTCTTCAGGTCGGCGCCGACGGCGAGCGTCGGCGGCACGTCGAACGGCAGCGCGATCGGCAGCGGCGCGTACCCGCGGGACCGGCGGACCGGCAGCTCGGCGCCGGCGACGAACCGGCTGACCGAGTCGTCGCACGGCACGTGGATCGGCCGGTCGTGGCGCAGCCAGGCGTCGACGAGCGGCGCCGAGCCGCTCGAGCGCCTCGTCGTCGTCGGTGACGATCGGCTCGCCGGACAGGTTGCCCGGACGTCATCACGAGCGCGTCCGGGCCGGGCGGGTCGCCGTCGAGGCCGAACAGCAGCACGTGCAGCGGCGTGTACGGCAGCATCACGCCGAGGTCCGGGGTTGCCGGGCGCGACCGACGGCGGCGCATGCCGGCCGCGCGGCCGGCGCGTGCGCGGCAGGAGCACGATCGGGCGGCGGACGCCCGTCGAGCAGGCGCGCCTCGTCGTCGCTCATCGCGACCAGCCCGGCGGCGACGTCGAGGTCGGCGACCATCACGGCGAACGGCTTGTCGCCGCGCCGCTTGCGCCGCCGCAGCTCGGCGACGGCCGCCTCGTTGCGCGCGTCGCAGGCGAGGTGGTAGCCGCCGAGGCCCTTGACCGCCACGATGCCGCCCGCCGGCGAGCAGGTCGCGGGTCGCCTGGACCGCGCCGTCGCCGGCGACCGGCGCGCCGGCCGTCGGCGAAGGTCAGCTCCAGCCGGGGCCCGCAGTCGGGGCAGGCGATCGGCTGGGCGTGGAAGCGGCGGTCGGCCGGGATCGTCGTACTCGGCCCGGCAGGCGGTCGCACATCGGCGAAGCCGGCCATCGTGGTGGCGGCCCGGTCGTACGGCAGCGCGCGTGATGATGGTGAAGCGCGGGCCGCAGTTGGTGCAGCGTGATGAACGGGTGCCGGTAGCGGCGGTCGGCCGGGTCGCGCAGCTCGCGCAGGCAGTCGGCGCAGGTCGCGACGTCCGGCGAGGCCAGGGTGCGGGCCGCGCCGCCGGTCGCTGGAGTCCTCGATGGTGAAGCCGGTGCCGCCCTGCACGCGGCAGCGTCGGACTCGTGAACGGCGGCCACCATGGCCAGCGGCGGCGCGTTCGTCGCGCAGCCGGCGGCCGAACTCGTCGACCGCGTCGGGCTCGCCCTCGACCTCGACCACCACGCCGTCGGCGGTGTTCGCCACCGAGCCGGCCAGCGCCGAGCTCGGCGGCGGTCACGTAGACGAACGGCCGGAATCCGACGCCCTGCACGACGCCCGAACGACGTCGTACCGGCGGCGGACGCGGCCGCGTCCCGGGCGCTGGCCCATCAGCTCCAGCCCGGACATCGCCTCGCGCGCCGCGGCCTCGTCGATGACCTCGACCGCGAAGCCCATGTGGATCAGCACCCAGTCGCCCGGGTGCCGGGCGGCTCGCTCGAGCATGCCGATGTTGACCCGCCGCTCGGCGCCCTCGACGTCGACCAGCGCGAGCTGGCCGGCGTAGCCCGTCGACGATCTCGACGACCCGACCGGGGATGCCGAGGCACATCGTCAGGACCTCCCCGTCCCGACGGTCGCGGCACGGCGTTCGACGCAGCGCGCCGCACGGCGTCGACCGCCGCGGGTACCGCCGCCGCGACCGGCGCGCTCAGCCCGATGCCCTCGTCGACGGTCGGCGGCCGCGCAGCCGACGACGTACGTGGGCGGCAGCGTGCCGCCGAGCGCGCTCGAGGCTGGCCAGCACCGCGACCGGGTTCATGCCGTGCGGGTCGAAGTCCGCCCGGCCGAGGTCGTCCGGGCCGACCTCGAGCACGGTCACCGTCGCCGGGCTGCGCCTCGGCCGGCACGCGCGTCGACGATGACCAGCGCGTCGTAGCCGTCGAGCAGGTCGTAGGCGAGGTGCATGCCGCGGATGCCGTAGTCGACCACCCGGACGCCGTCGGCGGCAGCGCCGTCGGCCCGAGCCGGCGCGACCACCTCGGGGCCGAAGCCGTCGTCGCCGAGGAAGAGGTTGCCGATGCCGGCGACCAGCACGCGACTGCTCATGGTGCGTCAGCTCACATCGAGCGCATCTTGAGGTACCGCCGGATGTCCGGCAGCGACTTCGCGGCCACGACGGCGGCGACCGCGACGGCGAGCGCCGGTCGCCACGCCCGCGGTGACCATGCCCAGGGTCTTCTCATGGTGTGGCTCTCCTCTCGTCGGCGGAGCGGGTTCGAGCTCGTCGGGCGCGAAGTAGAGGTAGCGGCCGTACCAGTCGTGCAGGTCGGCGGCCGGGTCGTCGACCAGCACGACGGCCACGTGGGTCGCCGCCGTCGACGTCGGACAGCACGGCGGTGACCCGGGCGACCTGGTCGGCGAAGAACAGGTCCTGCGCGTCGGCCCGGCGCGACGGATGCACCCGGACCAGGCTGCCCTTGCGACACCGCGACGCCGTCGATCGACGACCGCGTCGGTGTCCGGGTCGACCGAGGCGTCGGTCGGCCGGGTCCCACCACGGCGCGTCGTCGGTGCGGGTCGCGCAGGACGCCGTGCAGCCGCTGCAGGTCCGCCGGCGCTCATCGCGTCGCAGCGGTCGATGATCGTCGCGCGGCCCGCGGGTCGGTGGCCCGGGCCTCGGCCTTCTCCTCGTCGGTCATCGTCATCACCCGCAGGGTGAGGATCTCGTCGATCTCGGTGGAGTCGAACAGCGCGCCCGGGCTCTCGCGCGGCGACCTCCGGGTGGTCGTACAGGATGATCGGCGACGCCGAGCACGCAGTCGGTCGTGCCCGCGGCGCCGGCCAGCACCGGCCAGCAGCGGTCCTGGTGGCAGCCGCGGCCGCGGCGGCGCGCGCCTCGCGGCGGGTCGAGCAGCGAGACGAACGCGCGCGCCGTGCGGCCTCGAGCAGCAGGTGCGCGCCGATCAGCGAGCTGCCGGATCGCCGTCGTCCTTGCCGGTCGACCGGCGTCCGGGTGCGTCGTTGTCGACCGCGACGGTCAGCCGCAGGTAGCCCGTCGTCCGGCTCGAGCCGGCGACGCCGACCGGCGCGGTCAGCGGCCACCGGCGCGCGCACGATCCGGCCGACCGCGTCGCCGTCGGCGTCCGCACGGCTCGACGTCCTCGCCCGGCACTCGACGACCGGACCGGGTCGCCGGCTGCCGGCGACCAGCGTACGGCGAGCGGTCGACCTCCTGCTCGACCGCCTCGTCCCAGCTGCAGCAGCGTCCGGCCGTCGACGCTGCAGCTCGGCGACCGGCGACGAAGCCGGCCGGCGTCGCAGCCGCTCGACGTCGCGTGCCTGCAGCTGCAGGAACCGCAGGTGGACGGTCACGCGTCCGCGTCGCGGCGCGCCGGCGATCCGCAGCAGGCACTGCATCGCCATGCGCGGGCTCCTCGCCGAAGGCCGGCGGGCCGCGCCGGCGGCCCGAGCACGCCGAACTGCCAGCGCGACCTGGTTCTTGCGCCGACGCTGGCCCGGTAGGGGTAGAGCAGGTAGCCCTCGTAGAGCACCGCGTCGGCGACCGCGCGGACGTCGGCGCAGGCCGTCGACGGCGTCACCGCCGCCTCGGCCGCGGCCGAGCAGCGGCTGCACGGTCTCGTCCCAGCTGATCAGGCCGTGCCGGGCGCGGTAGTCGGCGAGCGCGGTCGAGCACGTCGCGGTCGAGCCGGAGCCAGCCGGTGCTCGGGAAGTACGCCGCCATCATCTCGCCGCCACACCGCGACCGGCAGCGCGTAGCGCGCCTCGCAGTCCCACGGCACCTGCTCGACCCCGAAGCCGCTGCTCGCCCCGGGTGAAGACGGTGCCGGAGAACAGCAGGGCCAGCGGGACGTCGCCGTCGCCGAGCGCGTGCAGGTAGCGGCGAGCCGATCGACGTCGAAGTCGTAGGTGCAGGGCAGCGCGCAGGTCGACCTCGGTGCTGCCGGTGAAGCCCTGCACCGTGGCGTTGCACTGCATCCACAGGAACGGCTTGCAGCGTGTCGCGCCCACCGGTCGCGGCTCGCCGAACAGGTCGCGCAGCGCCGTCCTGCTCGTCGCTCGGTCGTAGCGGCGGCGCTGCGGCTCGATCCGGACCTGGCAGCGCAGCGCGATCGCGTGCACCCGCTGCGCCGGTGGTCTCCGCGATCCGCAGCCGGGCGGTCAGCTGCGGCGCGGCCGCGTACGGCTCGGCGACGACGTCGAGCACGGTGAACGGCGCAGGTCGCTCATCGTCGGCCCGTCGGCTCGGGCGGCTGCGACGCCGACGCGGCGAAGAAGGCGTCGATCGCGGCCGCGGCGCCTCGTGGCCGCCGTCGAAGCCGCGCCACAGCGTGCCGCAGCCGGCCGACCAGCTCGTAGCAGGCGTCGATCGGCACCAGGTAGCAGCTCGTAGCCGGCGCCGTCCGCGCGCGGACCAGCAGCGCCTCGACGTCGCGGCGCAGCACCGCCGAGCTGCGGGTTGGCCGCGACGATCCGGTCCCAGGCGTCGAGCGGCAGCTCGGACTCGGTGGCGCCGGCCGGGCCCGGGTAGAACGCGACCATCCGGTCCGAGCACCGAGTTGTGGAACAGGAACGCGAGCCCGACCGGGATCTGCAGCTCGTCCCAGGCGCGCCCGTCGACGCTGAGATCCGGGAACGACAGGTAGCGGTCGGGCACGGCGCGGTAGCGCAGCGTCGCGCGGTCGTCGGTGAACAGCAGGTAGCACGGCCGGCAGGTGCACATCAGCGCCCGGCTGTCGAGGTCGACCACGTGCTGGTGCGGTTCGCCGATCGCCGCCGCGCACATCTCGCAGCGCTCACCGGCCGCCGGCGGCGGTCGGCCTTCGTGGCCTGCCGCAGCGCCGCCAGCGGCGACCGGCGCTGACCGGTCATCGTGCGACCGGTCGGCGCGAGGCCATCCGGCCATCCGAGCTTGCCGACGCACCTGGCATTACGGCGTGCGACCGACCCGTGCGAAGAGCGACGCCACCGGGATCATCGGCTCGTCGGCCGCCGGTGCTTCGACCTCGATCGCGGTGACCTCGGGGGCGGCCGCCTCGATCGGCCTCCTCGACCAGTTGGCGCAGCGACGCCGACGCGCAGCCGTCGCCGGAGCCGACGAGCCGCAGCCGGACGACGCCGTCCGCGCCGACCTCGAGCAGCTCGACGTCGCCGCCGTGCGCCCCGAGGCTGCGCCGGACGCCGTCGAGCGCCCGCTCGACCCGGGTGTCCACGTCGTACGGGTGCAGGCCGTGCACGAGCAGCAGGCTGGCCACCAGCTCGTCGCCGGCCAGCGCGTCGAGCGCGCCGTCGGTCGAGCCGGCCCTGCTCGTGCAGGAGTCGCAGGATCCGCTCC
Organism: uncultured Actinomycetota bacterium; assembly: GCA_963816625.1. Classification (GTDB taxonomy): domain Bacteria; phylum Actinomycetota; class Actinomycetes; order Mycobacteriales; family Micromonosporaceae; genus Dactylosporangium. Next base: position 25,695 of record CAWFLC010000005.1, read on the forward strand.
AGCCCGGCGCCGTAGAGGTCGGCGACCAGCCGGACCAGCTCCTCGGCGCGCTCCCGGGCGACGACACCGCCGGCCGCGCTGGCCGCGATCAGCGCGTCGATGCGGTCGCCGGCGGCTCGCCAGTCCGCTTCGTCTGCGCCACGGTCACCCGGCTCCGGCCGACTGGGTCGGGGAGTGCAGCAGCTCGAGCTTCTTGCCGCTCGCCGAGGTACATGTGCACGCCGCACGGCAGGCACGGGTCGAAGCTGCGCACCGTGCGCATGATGTCGATGCCCTTGAAGTGCTCCCGGTCGTTCTCCTCGAAGATCGGCTGGCCCTGCACCGCGTCCTCGTACGGGCCGGGCGTGCCGTAGCTGTCGCGCGGGTTGGCGTTCCACGGCGTCGGCGGGTACGGGTGGTAGTTGGCGATCTTGCCGTCGCGGATCACCATGTGGTGCGACAGCACGCCGCGGACCGCCTCGGTGAAGCCGCAGCCGATGCCCTCGTCGGGCACCTCGAACTTCTCCCACGTCTTGGTGCGCCCGGCCCGGATCTCCGCCGAGCGCCTTCTCGGCGAAGTGCAGCGCGCAGGCCGCCGCGTACGCCTGGAAGTAGGTGCGCGCCCGGTTGCGCTCGATCGTGTTGCTCCACTGCGGGATCTTCCACTCGAACTCGACCGGGCCCTTGAGCGCGGTCTTCGGCAGGTTGATCTTCACGCTGCTGCCGGTCGCCTTGACGTAGCCGATGTCGACCAGGCCGGCCAGCGCCGTCGACCACAGCCGGGCGAGCGGGCCGCCGCCGGTGTCGAGCGCGAGGTAGTCCTTGCCGTCGAACCAGCGCGGCGACATCACCCAGCTGTACTTGTCGTCGAGGTCGCGCTTCTGCGGCCGCGGGTTGGTGTGCTGGTTCCACGGGTGCCGGCGGTCGACCGGGTTGCCGAGCGGGTCGTGCGTGACGAACATCTCCTGGTCGGTCCCAGTCGTCGTAGTACGACGAGCCGAGCAGGATGCGGATGCCGAGGTTGATCTCGACGAGGTCGGTGGTGACCAGCTTGCCGTCGACGACGATCGCCGGGCGTGACGAACATCTTGCGACCCCAGTCGGTCATGTCCTTGTAGTCGAAGTTGCAGTGCTCCGGGTCCTGGAACGAGCCCCAGCAGCCGAGCAGGATGCGGCGGTGGCCGACCTCCTCGTAGCCCGGGCAGCGCCTCGTAGAAGAAGTCGAAGAGGTCGTCGTGCATCGGCACGACCTTCTTCATGAACTCGACGTAGCGCATCAGCCGGGTCATGTAGTCGGTCATCAGCTGGATGGTCGCGACCGTGCCGACGCCGCCCGGGTAGAGCGTGGACGGGTGCACGTGCCGGCCCTCCATCAGGCAGAACATCTCGCGGGTCATCCGGCTGACCTGCAGCGCCTCGCGGTAGAACTCGCCGGTGAACGGGTTGAGCGAGCGCATGATGTCGCCGATGGTGCGGTAGCCGTGCGTCGCCGGCGTGCGGCGCCTCGGTGCGGTTGGCCTGCTCCAGCACGCCCGGGTTGGTCTCGCCGACCATCTTCTCGCAGTAGTCCACCCCGACCAGGTTCTCCTGGAAGATGTTGTGGTCGAACATGTACTCGGCGGCCTCGCCGAGGTTGACGATCCACTCGCCGAGGTGCGGCGGCTTCACGCCGTACGCCATGTTCTGCGCGTAGCAGGAGCAGGTGGCGTGGTTGTCGCCGCAGATGCCGCAGATCCGGCTGGTGATGAAGTGCGCGTCGCGCGGATCCTTGCCCTTCATGAAGATCGAGTAGCCGCGGAAGATCGAGGAGGTGCTGTGGCACTCGGCGACGACCCGCTGCTTGAAGTCGATCTTGGTGTAGATGCCGAGGCTGCCGACGATGCGGGTGATCGGGTCCCACGCCATCTCGACCAGTTCGCTGCCGCTCTGGCCATGCGCGCGCTGCGTCGCGGCTCGTGCTCGTCGACAGTCATTGCGCTCGCCTCCTCCCGGATCGCATCGCTCGAGGTGCGCTACCAGGTGCGGTGGCGCCCGTGGTCAGCTTCGGCCCGGCTTGCGCCACTTCGGCTCCTTGTCGAGCGTGTGCGTGGTGATCTGCCGCAGCCGCCGGATGGTCGCGCCGTACGCGCCGACCGCGGTCGTCGAGAGCTTGCCGCCGGGCGGCTCGTCCATGAACGGCATGAACTTGTCCGGGAAGCCGGGCATCGTGCAGCCGATGCAGATGCCGCCGACGTTGGGGCAGCCGCCGACGCCGTTGATCCAGCCGCGCTTGGGCACGTTGCACTTGACGACCGGTCCCCAGCAGCCGAGCTTGACGATGCACTTCGGCGAGCCGTACTCGGTCGGCGAAGTCGCCCTGCTCGTAGTAGCCGGCGCGGTCGCAGCCCTCGTGCACGGTCTGGCCGAACAGCCAGGTCGGGCGCAGCGCGTCGTCGAGCGGGATCATCGGCGCCTGACCGGTCGCCATGTAGAGCAGGTAGGTCAGCGTCTCGGAGAGGTTGTCCGGCTGGATCGGGCAGCCCGGCACGCACACGATCGGGATGCCGGCCTTGGACTTCCAGTCCCAGCCGAGGTAGTCGGGCACGCCCATCGCGCCGGTCGGGTTGCCGGCCATCGCGTGGATGCCGCCGTACGTCGCGCAGGTGCCGACCGCGACGACGGCGGTCGCCTTCGGCGTCAGCCGGTCGAGCCACTCGCTGGTCGTCATCGGCTGGCCGGTCGCCGGGTCGTTGCCGAAGCCGCACCAGTAGCCCTCGCTCGTGCAGCTTCTCGTTCGGGATCGAACCCTCGACGACGAGCACGAACGGCTCGAGCTCGCCCCGGTCGGCCTTGAAGAACCACTCCAGGAAGTCGTCGGCGCCGCCGGTCGGGCCGCACTCGAAGTCGATCAGCGGCCAGTGCACGGCGATCTTGGGCAGGCCCGGCAGCGCGCCGAGGGCGATCTCCTCGATGCTCGGCTGGGTGGCGGCGGTCAGCGCGACCGAGTCGCCGTCGCAGCTGAGACCCGCGTTGATCCACAGCACGTGGATCAGCGTGTCTTCGGCGCGCACCGCTTCGTCTGTCGGCATGCAGACCGCTTTCCGGGGCCGCGGAGCAGCCCCTTCTGTCACTGGAGTCGACACGCTCGGCTCATCCGTGTGACGCGGATAACAGCCTAGCCCCGGGTCGCGCGCAAATGTCAACATCTCGGTGGTCTTGTTGTGCGGTCCGGCGGCACGGCATAGCGTCGGAGCTGAGCGGCCGGAGAGCGGGGCTCTGATGCACGAGTTGTCGATCACCCAGAGCATCGTCGACACGGCCCGCGAGCACGCGGCCGGACGGCCGGTGCGCAGCATCCGCGTGCGGGCCGGACGGCTGACCGCCGTCGTGCCCGACTCGATGCTCTTCTGCTTCGAACTGATCGTCGACGGCACCGAACTGCAAGGCGCCCGCCTGGACATCGAGCAGCCCGCGGGCCGCGCGCACTGCCGGGCGTGCGACACCGAGTTCGCGCTGCCCGACCTCATTCTGCTGTGCCCGTGCGGGAGCGCCGACGTCCGGGTGACCGCCGGCCAGGAACTGCAGATCGTCTCGATGGAGGTCGGCTGAAATGTGCGCAACCTGCGGCTGCGGGGCCGACGAAGCACACGCACACGCACACGACCACGAGACCATCACCCTCGAGCAGAAGGTGCTGGCGAAGAACGACCACCTCGCCGAGGCCAACCGCGCCTGGCTCGCCGAGCGGAAGATCGTCGCGCTCAACCTGATGAGCTCGCCCGGCTCCGGCAAGACCACCCTCCTGGAACGGACCGTCACCCATTTGGGTGACACGCCGTCCGGTCGCGGTCATCGAGGGTGACCAGGAGACCACCTTCGACGCCGAGCGCATCCGCCGCACCGGGTGCGCCGTCGTGCAGATCAACACCGGCGCCGGGTGCCACCTCGACGCGGCGATGGTGCACGGCGCCGTTCACGACCTGGACCCCGCGGACGGCACCCTGCTGTTCGTCGAGAACGTCGGCAATCTCGTCTGCCCGGCCATGTTCGACCTCGGCGAGCGCGGCAAGGTCGTGGTGATCTCGGTGACCGAGGGCACCGACAAACCGCTGAAGTATCCGCACATGTTCGCGGTCGCCGACCTGGTCCTGGTCAACAAGATCGACCTCCTGCCGTACGTCGACTTCGACCTGGACCGCTGCGTCGGCTATGCCCGCTCGGTGAACCCCGACGTCCAGACCCTCGCCGTCTCGGCCACCACCGGCGCCGGCCTGGCGCACTGGTACGAGTGGATCTCCGCGCTGTGAGCGGCGTGATCGAGCGCGCGGACGTCGACGGCGTCGCGGTGGTACGGCTGGCGCGGGGCAAGGTCAACGCCCTGGACCTCGAGCTGCTCCAGGCGATCACGGCAGACGTTCATCGAACTCGACCAGAGCCCGCACACGGCCATCGTGCTCACCGGCACCGGCCGGGCGTTCTCGGCCGGGGTGGACCTGTGGCGGCTCGTCGACGGCGGGGCCGCCTACGTTCGCGCGTTCCTGCCCGCGCTCAGCGATGCGTTTCTCGCCGTGTTCCGTACCGGCAAGCCCGTCGTGGCCGCGGTCAACGGCCATGCCATCGCCGGCGGCGCGATCCTCGCCTGCGCGTGCGACCGCCGGCTGATGGACGACAGCGGCGGGCAGTTCGGCGTGACCGAGTTGCGGGTCGGCGTGCCGTTCCCGCCGACCGCGCTGGAGCTCCTCGCGTACGCGATCGGCGAGCGACCCGCCCGCGAGGCTGTGCTCGGCGCGGCAACCGTGCCGCCGCGTGACGCGTTCCGTCGCGGCTACGTCGACGAGCTCGTGGCGGCCGAGGACTTCCTGGCGGTCGCGCTCACCTCGGCCCGCGAACTCGGCGCCGCGGTCCCCGCCGACACGTTCCGGTTCACGAAGGCGCAGCTGCACCGACCGGTCGAGGAGCGGCTGACCCGGCTGCGGCCGGAGCTGGATCCGCAGGTCGAGGCGCTGTGGCTGCGCGGCGCCGAGGACGGCCGGATCCGCCGATACATGGAAGGCCTGGCGGCCGGCCGGCGCTAAGGTACTGAGCGCGAATCGTCCACTCAGGACATGAGGCCGACGCGCAGCACGCCGAGCAGGTGTCGCGCGTGCTCGGCGCCGGCGCCGCTGATCGCCGCCCCGGTCGTCAACGCCAGCACGTCGCGCACGTCGAGTCCCGCGCGGACCGCGCCGTCACGCTGAGCGCGGTCGAGCAGGCGCTCGGCGATCGCGGTGAGCGAGGTGTGCCAGCGTTCGAACAGTTCGCTCCGGCGTCCGTCCGGCGTCTCGTTGATCGCCAGCGCGAGTGCGCGCTTGGTCGCGACGTGCACGACGAACGCGTCCAGCCACTCGAACAGCGCCGCGCCCGGGTCGGCCCGCTCGAGGAGCCTGTCGCCCTGGGCGATCAGCGTGTCGATCTCCTCGGCGTACACCGCGACGATCAGGTCGCCGCGCGTCGGGAAATGCCGGTAGAGCGTGGCATTGCCCACGCCCGCGCGCTGGGCGATGTCGTCGAGGGCCGCCTCGGCGCCCTGCTCGGCGAAGACGTCCTTGGCCGCCGCGAGCAGCCGGCCGGCGTTGCGGGCGGCGTCGGCGCGCGGGGACACGGGCGGCTCCGGTGGCTAAATGGGGATGTCCCCGGTAACGTACCAGAGCGAACTGGGGAGGTCCCCATTTCTACCGGAGGATGCGAAGCGATGACGCTCGAAGACCGCCTGGCCATCACCGACCTGATCGCGCTGCACGGGCACTACGTCGACGCCGGCGAGCTGGACCGGGTGCGCGAGCTGTTCACCGAGGACATCAGGTACGACACCACCGATCTCGGCGGCGGCGTCATCGTCGGCCTCGGCCCGCTCCGCGAGGCGGCGCTCGCGCTGGGCGACGGGAACCCGGTCGGCCACCACGTGACCAACGTGGTGATCACCGATGTCGACGGGGACGAGGCGCACGCGGTGTCGAAGGGTATCGGCGTCAACGCGGACGGCACCTGCGGCAGCGTGACCTATGAGGACACCCTGGTACGTGGCGAGAACGGCTGGCGCATCAGCCGCCGCCGCATCCAGCTTCGCCGGCGACCGCTCAGCTGAACGAGCCCCCCAAGCCCCGCCAAGGCCACCACTTCGGGGAAGCAGTGGCGTCAGGGCCGTCGCGAGGCCACTATTCCGGGGAAGTTGTGGTGTCAGGGCCGTCGCGAGGCCACTATTCCGGGGAAGTTGTGGCCTTCAGGCGCTGTCGAGGCCACCGTTTCCGGGAAATAGTGGGGCGGCGTTGGCTGGCGACCGCGCTCTGGCGGCGGAGGCCCGATGGACGTGCGGATCGCCAATGCGGACGGCGACGGTGGTCGATCTGTACCGGATCACCCAGACGGTGGTCGATCTGCCGACATCAAGGGCGTGGCGTATCGGCGGATCGACCACCGTCTTGGGGGCGCCATCGACGGTGGCCGCTGCACACCACGAGGGAGATGTGTCCGTACCGCTAGCCGGGAAGACGGTCCGGATGTCGGGACCGACCGGCGACCCCGGGGCGCCTGGCCGTTCGGCGACCACGCGCCTCCAAGATCGCCCCGGAAAGCCACAACTACCCCGAAGGAGTGGTCTCGGGGCCCCGGAGAGACCACTACTCCGGGGAAATTGTGGTCTCAGCGCCGTCGCGAGGGCACTACTCCGGGGAAGTTGTGGCATCCCGGCCGTCGCGAGGCCACTGTTTCCCCGGAGTTGTGGCGACGCGGGCTTGGGCACGCGGGCCTGGCAGCGCAGCGAAGCGGAGCGGTGTCTGGCGGGAGCGACGGTCGTGCCCTCGACGGGCCCGAGTCATGGAATAGCAAGAAACGACGGGCGGCCGGGGGCAATGATGTCCCCCGGCCGCCCGCGACGGTCCTCAGACCTTGGTGATGCGGCCGTCGGTGGTGTAGGTGAACGGGTTCGGCAGGGTGCCGACGTAGTTCACCAGCGGCACCAGTACGGCGTCCGCGAGCTGCACGATGTTGCTCGCCGCCGTCAGCACGGTGAATCCGTCGCCGCCGCCCACCATGAAGGAGTTGGCGGTGCCGGTGTAGGTCTTGCTGGTGTCGTTCGGGATCGGCGTCCCGTCGGTGGCCGAGCCACGACTCCGGTGATCGCCGTGGCCGGAGTAGCTGAACTGCAGCCCGGACATCTGCATGATGCCGCCGGTGCCGGGGGCGAGTTGCTGCTGTAGCAGCGCCCACACCTGCGCGCCGGTCAGGGTGAAGGTGTCCACGTAGTCGTCCTGGAACGGCTGCATGGTGAACAGGTCGCCGTACGTGACCTCGCCCGCCTGCAGGCCGGCCCGGATGCTGCCGGTGTTCACGAACGCGAGGTCGGTGTGGGCGTACGCCCGCTGCGAGTCGGCGATCGAGGTCACCGGCCGGCGACTCGCCCGCCGGCGTGGCGCCGCCGTCGCGTTGCGACGGGATGTCGGCCGCCGCGGTGTTGATCACCTGCTGGGTCACCGGGTTGGTCGCCGTCACGGCCGCGTCCACGATCGCCTGCACCTGGGGGTCCTCCGGGACCGCGGGCGCCGACGGGTCGGTCGATTTCGGCGGCGTGGTTCTCCCACACCGGCTGGATGGATCCCCAGGTGGCCGCGATGGTGCGGGCCCGGCGGTCCAGCAGCAGGTGCACGTCGGTCGAAGGCCCGCCCGAACGAGGACGCCTGGACGACCAGGGTGTTGCCCGACCCGGGTGTCCACCACGGTGTGGCTGTGCCCGCTGATCAGCACCGACACGGCCGGGTCGAGCCGGGTCGCGATGTCGTTGATCGCGGTCGCCGACCGTGCCCACCGGGTAGGTCGACTGGACGCCGCCCTCGTGGATCACGGCCACGAACGCGTGGACGCCCTGGTGCTGGAGCTGCTCGACCTGGCCGTTGATGGCCGTCGCCTCGTCGATGAAGTGCACGCCCGCCGTGGCGCCGGTCGTCACGATCGTCGGCGTGGTGATCGTGGTGGCGCCGATGAAGGCCACCGGGACGCCGCCGATGTTCTTGATCGTGTACGGCTTGAGCAGCGGTTTCCCGGTCGCGTCGCTGATGACGTTGGCGTCGACGACCGGGAAGTTCAGCTTGTTGAAGGTGATGGACGGGTCGACTGTGGACTGCCCGCCGTTGACCTGACGCAGCAGTCTCCGTCACGCCGCGGTCGAACTCGTGGTTGCCGAGCGTGCCGACGTCGATGCCCATCGCGTTGAGCGCGTCGAGCGTCGGCTTGTCCCGCAGCAGCGCCGACGCCGGCGGGCTGGCGCCGACCATGTCGCCGGCCTCGACCGTGACGGTGTCATGCGGATCGGTGGCCTTGGCCCGCTTCAGGTACGTGGTGAGCGTGGCCAGGCCGCCGGCCGCGTCCCGTACCCCGGTGTACGGGTCGGTGTAGGTCAGGCCGTCGTGGGTGAGGTTGCCGTGCACGTCGTTGATGGACAGCAACTGGCCGGTGGAGTAGCGGTCGCCGTCCTTGAGGATGGACGTCAGCACCGTCCCCTGCGCCTGCAGCGGCGGGTTGAAGCCGCCGAGGATCGCCAGGGTCGGGCGCCAGGTCGATGGCCAGCACCCCGCGCACCGACCGCACGTGCGCGATGTCCGGGCCGCCGGCGACGAAGGTCGCGTGCATGTTGATGTTGTGCTGCGAGGTCGACGTCGTCGGGCAGGTAGCCGTGCTGGCCGAAGAACCTCGACGGGGCGACCAGGGTGCCGACCGTGTTGCCGTCGAACTGGTACGGCACCTTGGTCACCACGACGACGTCGCCGGAGCGGGTCGGGTTGAGCGAGTCGATGCCGTCCACGTCGGCCAGCTGGTCCTTGGTGAAGACCTGCTCGACGAACGGCAACGGTCGCCGGGCGGCGTACGCGGCGACGATCTTGTCGACGGTCGTCTGGTAGTCGGCCGCGTCGAGCACCCCGTCGGGGTTGCGGCCCTTGAGCGCCAGGTAGATCTGCGCGGTGCCGCCGGCCCAGCAGGCCTTGGCGGTGGTCTTGCCGGGAACACTGGCCGCGGCCGGCCGGCAGTTGCCGGTCTGCTCGACGTCCTGCAGCCCGAGTTGCTTCAGGATGAGCGGCGCGTCGACGGCCAGCCACTGCGGCGCGAAGCCGTGGTCGCTGCGAGGCGAGGATGTCGGGGTTCTTGAGCGTCGCCCGGACGAAACCGAGCCGGGCGTCGGCCGAGGCGTACGCGCCGCGCAGGTAGCCCTCGCGCTGCGCCAGCCGGTGGTCGCGCGGGCCGGAGCCGGCCACCCGGTCGAAGTACGGGTTGGCGCTGCCGTCCGGCGCGGTCGGCGTGAGCAGCCCGAGGATCTGGTGGCTGACCTCGTCGGTCTGGTCGGTACCGGCCAGCAGGACCTCGGTGTCCGGCTGCAGGGTCTTCAGCACGTAGTTGAAGACGGCGAGGTCGTAGGCCTGGTTGAGGCCGACCGTCTGGCCGAACCAGGTGTCCTCGTCGATCAGCCCGGCCTCCTCCGGCGCGAAGTCACCGAAGATCGCCGGCGGCAGGTTGTCGGCGATGTACTTGGCCAGCTTGTCCTCGCCCGGTGCGCCGGCCGGCAGCGCGTCGCAGGCCGGCGGTCGCGCAGTGCGCGTTGGGCCGGGTGACGGAGGTGAAGTACAGCCCGAACGTGGACAGGTCGGGCGCCAGGTTGGTGACGTCGACGTAGAAGCCCGCGCTCTCACCCGCCGCGGCGCCGATCAGCCCGTCGGCGCCCTTGAGCTTCACCGGGCTGTAGGTCCGCGGGGTCAGGTTGGCCGCCGCCTTCGAGCCGTCCTTGGCGGCGGCGCTGGGCACCATGACGACCCGGTCGTAGCCCTTGTTCGCGCTGGCGTACACGTACAGGTCGAAGGTGCGGGTCGGGTTGAGCGCCGCGGAGGTCGAGTTGACGGTCAGCACCGTCTGCTGCGGCCGGCTTGGTGCTGGCCGGGACGTTGGTCCAGCCGCTGGCCGGCGTGAACGCGGCGACCTGGTAGGACAGGCCGAAGCCGGCGGCCGAGGTCTGCTTCGCCGGGTTCAGCGGGAACTCGAGCAGGCCGCGCTGCGAGAAGAACGTCGCGAAGTCGACGGTCGGCCCGTTGATGTTGGCGTTGAGGCCACCGGTCCACTCCAGCTGGGCGACCTTCTTGCCGGCCAGTTCGGCGGACGACGCCACCGACTGCGCCTCCAGCACGTTGGTCGGATCCGAGCCCGGGCTGGCGCCGTTGCCGTGGAACGCGAACGACGTCGAGCTGGTGAACGGCTGCCGGTTGTCGAAGAACGTGTTGTTGGTGCTGCCGTGCACGCCGGGACCGGCGCCGGTGGCCAGGGTGTACCAGCCCTGGCCGGTGTTCGGCGGGAAGCCCTGCGTCAGGCCGTTGTCACCGGTGGCGCCGCCGCGCATCAGCGACGCGTACGTCGGCATGAGGCCGAGCCCGGCGTAGCGCTGCATGAGGTCCGGGCGCATCCCGTCCGAGCTGTACAGCACCACCGGGGTCCGCCGGGACCCCGGTGGCGGCGACGCGGCCGCGCTGGACGTGACGGTGACGACCAGCCCGGCGGCGATGAGGGCCGCGGCGCCGGCGGCGGCCACGCGGCGGGATGGGCGGGCGGAAGGTTGACGGCTACCTAAGACAGACATCGTTCACCTTTGACCGATCCGTGGTTGAGCAGGCCGCCGTTCACTCTTGTCACTCGCCTTATAGCCGTCAATGGCGGGCGATGAATGCTGGGTGAAGTATGGGGTCAGGACGGCGCGGTGTCCGAGACCGGCTCATGAGCTCTTTGCTTCGCGCAGGTCGGCGAATGCGACGATGTTGTCCCGGTAGTGGTGGGTACCGACGTCGAAGGCGCCCCCGCAGGTGATGAGCCGCAGGCCGGCGTGGTCGATCGGGCCGTAGACGGCCTTGGTGGGGAACTCGGCCTTGGCGTACTGCTCGACCTTGGTCACCGCGAAGATCGCGACGCTGCCGTCCCGCCGGTTCACGATGATCTCGTCGCCGGGGGACAGGTCGGCGAGCCGGGCGAACGCGCCGTCCTTGCCGTTCCAGTCCTCGTGGCCGGCGAGGACGGCCGGCCCGAGCGCGCCCGGGGTCGGTGCGCCGGCGAACCAGCCGACGACGTCGGCGTTGGGCGGCACCTGCATGGTGCCGTCGGCGGCCACCCCGAGGTCGATGAGCCCGCTGGTGACCTTCAGTCTGGGGATCGCCACCTTCGTCGGCGGGGACGACCGCATGACCGGCCCGCTCGTCAGCTCGCGCAGGGCGCCCCCGGACGGTGCCGGCGCCGCCACCGTGCCGGGCCCGTACGGCGCCGATGCGGCGGTGACCGGCCCGCATCCGGCCAGCACCATCAGCGCGGCCCCGGCGACGAGGGCCGCCTTCCTTGTGGTCGTCACGGTTCGGCCCTCCAGAGCTGGCGGCGGCGTACGACGGCGGTGACGAACGCGGCGAGGATGACGGCGCCGCCGATGGCGTAGCCGGCCGTCGAGTGGTCGGCCGTACCGGCGCTGCCGTCGCCGGTCGCCACGCCGCCGGCCGGCACGTCCGCGGCGGCCGCGGTCGCGGCCAGGCCGCAGGTGGCCGGGTCCGTCTCCTCCTCCGGGATGTTCGGCACCCCGACCGACTTGGCGAACGTCGACTCGCCGAGCCCGGCCAGGTCGTAGCGGCCGTTCCGGTTCGCGTCGATGCCGTGCTGGACGATGTGCAGGTCCTTCAGGTGCTCGACGGTGCCGGCCGGCAGGTCGGCGGCCGGGATGGTCCGCTGGTAGGAGAGGTTGCCCTGCGCGTCGGCCTTCGGCATCCGGTTGATCGCGAGCCCGCTGGTCCAGGTCGTGTCGCCGGTCGTGGTCAGCGAGATGAAGATCCCGCCGTACATCGGCAGCCCTTCCTCGGTGCTGATGAACCCGTCGCCGTCCAGGTCGGTCGCCTTGCTCGGGCAGTGCGTGTCCATCCCGTTCATCACACCGTGCAGGTGCTGGGCGTGCGGCAGGTTCGGCGTCAGCCCGGTCGACCGGATGGTGACGGTGAGACCGCCGGAGTCGGTGACCGTGAGCGTGGCGGTGCCGGCGGCGCCGGTGGCGTTGACGTCCTGGAGTGCGACGACCACGGACTCACCGGCGTACGCGGGGCTGGGCAGCGTCACGGCGACCGCGACGACCGAGAGCGCCAGCACCAGTCGGGCTACCTTCACGTGGACCACCTGCTATCGAATCTCGAAGCTCTGCATGACGCTGCGGAAGTCCGGCTGGTTGCGATCCCAGTCGGCATCGGTCGTGGTCCACGAGATGACGTACGCCCGACTTGTCGGCGCCGCGCCGGTGCCGATGCCGAACGCTCGGCGCAGGACGTGCCAGCGCACGCCACCGGCCTGGTACCGGTACTCCCAGTCGGCGCCGCCGCCCTGGAACAGCGCCGGGCTGATGTCGACCAGTTCGTAGCCGTCCGGCCCATGGCCAGCGAGCAGGTGCCCGGCTTCACGCTGCCAGTACGCGACGCGATCCGGGTCGAGCGGGGCACCTTCGATCGCCACCGCGCGCCGGCCGTCGGGGTCCAGCAGGCAGATCGCGCCGCGATCGGTGCTGCGCTGCCAGCCGCGCGGTACGCCGATCGAGAATCCGTCGTCCAGTGCCCGCACCCACCCGGCGGGCAGCGCCGCCGAATCCGCGCTGACCTTCACCGGGGTACTGGCAGCCGCCGCACCCGCCGGTTCGAGCGACGGATCCGCCGCCGCAGCGCAGGTGAGTGAGGCCGGACGGGGCGCGGCGACCGTCTCGGCCGTGCGCTGCAGATTCGGCCGTACGACGGTGGCCGCACTCGCCGCAGTGGCGACGGCGGCCGCAGCGGCCGCGACGGCGACCCCGACGACGACTGCCCGGCGGACCGGCCGGGCCACCGCCGGTTCCGGCGGCGATGCGGCGGCGCCGGTGAGGATCGCGCCGCGGTCCGGAAGAGGCACCGCCGGTGCGGCGGCGGCGGCGCCGGTGAGGATCGCGCGGCGGTCCGGAAGGGGCACCGCCGGTGCGGCATCTACCGCTGGTTCTGATACCGGTTGACCTTCGTCGATCGCCGGTGCCTGGGTCACCGGCTCGAGCGCCGGTGGGATCGGCTCGAGGGCCCGGGACGGTGCCGGTGCGGGCGGGACGAGCGCGGCTCCGCCGAGCAGCGACCGGGCCTGGGCCGCCGTGAGCCGGTCCTCCGGGCGCCGCTGCAGCAGCCCGTCGATGACCTCCGCGAGGACGCCCGGCCGCTGCGTCGTCTCGTCGGCCGGTGGGTGTCCCTCGAGCATCCAGTGCAAGGTCGCGCCGAGTGACCACAGGTCGGTCTTGACGGTCGAGGCGCCGTCGCTGACCCGTTCCGGCGCGACGTAGCCGGGCGAGCCCAGTACGACCTCGTCCATGGCGTCGTGCCAGCCGACCGAGCCGGCGTCGAAGACGGCCACCCCGAAGTCGCCGAGCAGGATCCGGCCGTCGTCGGCCAGCAGGACGTTGTGCGGCTTCACGTCGCGGTGCAACACGCCGGCCCGGTGGGCGGCGTCCAACCCGTCCAGCACCGCGAGGCCGATCCGGGTGACCTCCTGGGGCGGGAGCGGACCGTCCCGCCGTACCGCCTCGAACAGCGAGCGCCCGACGACGAACTCCATGACGATCCACGGCCGTCCGGCGGTGAACAGCACGTCGTACACCCGCACGACGTTGGGATGGGTCAGCCGCGCGCAGGTTCGCGCCTCGCGGACCGTCCGGGCCCACACGTCGGCGTGCCCCGGCGGGAACCCGGGCAGCGCGACGATCTCTTTCACGGCGACGTTGCGCGCGAGGACCTCGTCCTGCCCCAGCCAGACGGCGCCCATGCCGCCGGTGCCGACCGGCCGGACCAGACGGAAACGACCGGCTACGATCTCACCCACGACCGCCATCGCGGTCACCTCACCCCGTCCGCGCTCCGCGACCCTTTGATCGGAGCGCACGCACCGGGCGGCCGGATCGGTTCAACGCCGGCCCATCGGGCACGGGTTGCTGCCCCAACGGGCACACCAGCGTGCGGCCCCGCCTCGAACGAGACGGGGCCGCACGGGGTTGCGTCAGAGCAGGGCGAGCGCGGGAACGAACTTCGCCGCGTCGATGGTGCCCCAACCGCTGCTCATGTCGTAACCGGGCAGCGCCGGGAAGCCGGTGACACCGTCGAAGCTGTTGTCACCGGACGTGACGTCGACCAGGCCGGTCGGCAGGTGGGTCGTGCTGGCTGGCCGCGCCGAGCAGGTACAGCGCGGCGTGGATGTCGCCGAGCCGACGACCGGCCAGCTGGTCGGCCAGCGCGACGATGCCCGAGAAGATCGGGCTCGCCTCGCTGGTGCCGCCGAAGATGTGCCACGGCGAGTCCGCCCCGACGAAGCTGTAGTACACCCACGCGCCACCGTCGACCGCGGCGCTCATCGAGATGTCCGGGGTGCCGCGCTGGGTCGCCGACGACGTTGCGGACGCCGAACTGGTAGGCCGGGCGCGCGAAGACGCTGCGACTGGCCGCCGCCGCCGGCGCCGAACCCGTCGTTCCAGACCACGTCCGGGCTGAGCCGGTTGCCGTCGTCGTCGAGGTTGAGCTGGGTACCGCCGATCGAGGTCACCAGCGGGTCGGCGGACGGCCACGAGTTGACCGGGAACGGGTAGTCGGCGCTGCCGTCGGTGACGGCGTCGGTCGCGCCGGCGTCGCCGGAGGAGGCGAGCACGGTCACGCCGTGCTTGGCCGCGTCCTTGAACGCGTACCGCAGGTTCAGCAGGCTGTAGAAGTTGCCCTGGTCGAACCCCGGGAACGTGTTCTCGGTGGCGCCGAAGCTCTGCGTGATGACGTCACCGATACCGTGGTCGATCAGCGCCTTCTCGGCGTCCATCATCTCCGGGAAGCCGATCACGCCCTCGGTCTCGGCGACCGGGGTCTCGACCAGCACGATGTGCGCGCCGGGCGCGATGGCGTGGGCGTACTCGACGTCGAGCGTGGTCTCCTGCGCCCAGCCGACGTGGTCGCCGTTCGTTCGGGTCGAACGGCGGGACGTTGCCGGCCCGGACGATCTGGACCTGGGTGTTCGGCAGCCCCCACTGGGCGTCGAACACCTCGAGGTCGTGCTGGATCGTCGGCGAACCGAACGAGTCCACGATCACGATCGTCCGGCCCGCCCCGGTGATGCCGTGGGCGTAGAGCGGGTTGAGGTTGTACGCCTTGCGGTACTGCAGGGGTGAGTAGCAGTGGATGCCGATCTGGGCGATACAGTCCGAAGTGGACAGCGGCACGGTACGGGAGACCGCCTGGACGTGACCGGTGATCGCCGGCACCGGCCGGACCGTACCGGTGCGGGCGACCGCGGCGGACGCCGGACTCGCGAACGCCGCGAAGCCGGCCACGGTGGTGGCGGCGATGGCGGCGGCCGTGAGCCTTGACGCGAGGGCGAAGCGTTTCAATGGCGCTCCTCGGGGTTGGCCAGATGAAAATGGGAACGACTTCCATAAGAGTCATCCGGGCCCGTGTGCGCAAGAAGCGTCGGACCAATAGTGTCCGATCGGCCACCCTCGGCCGCACCCTAGCAACGCCGAGACCACAACTCCGGGGAAGCAGTGGCCAAGCGACCGCCCGGAGGCCACTACTTCGGGGAAGTTGTGGCCAAGCGACCCCCGCGAGGCCACTACTTCGGGGAAGTTGTGGCCTCCCGACCACGCCTCCCGACCACCCGGAGACCACAACTCCGGGGAACCAGTGGCCACCGGCCGACGGACCTAGACCGGGGGCCCGGTTCGGAGTAGCGTCCGCCCGTGAAAGCGCTCTCTCGCCTCCGTGGCCGGGTCTTCCTGGTCTCGTGATGAACGGCGTCCTGCAACGGCGCGGCGCACCCTCGCGGGGCGGACGGGCGACCAATTCGAGGAAAGTAGGTCGCTTTACATGGCATTGGTCCACCTCTCCGGCGCGGCGGCACCGCAGCGCCGCCGGCACCCCCGGTGGCTCACCCTCGGCGCTGCCGCCCTGCTGACCGCCGCGGCGATCGCCACCCCAGGCGTCGCGTCGGCCGCACCGGCGCACCAGCCCCCGGCCGGTCAGCCCGACTTCGGGCCGAACGTCAAGATCTTCGACCCGACCATGCCGACGAGCGAGATCCAGGCGACCGTCGACGCGATCGCCACCCAGCAGGTCGACAACGAGATGGGCACGCAGCGCTACGCGCTGCTGTTCAAGCCGGGCACGTACGGCACGGCCGACGCACCCGCTGATCTTCCAGGTCGGCTACTACACCGAGGTCGCCGGCCTCGGCCTGTCGCCGACCGACGTCACCATCAACGGCCACGTCGACGTCTACAACCGGTGCCTGACCCCGGACAACTGCATCGCGCTGGTCAACTTCTGGCGCTCGCTGTCGAACCTGACGATCAACGTCGCCGGCGAGAGCGGCTGCCGGGCTACCGGCGAGTTCTGGGCCGTGTCGCAGGCGGCGCCGATGCGGCGGGTCAAGGTCAACGGCAACCTCACGTTCATGGACTACTGCACCGCCGGCCCGCAGTACGCCAGCGGCGGCTTCATCGCCGACTCCGTCACCGGCACCATCATCAACGGCTCGCAGCAGCAGTTCCTCGTGCGCGACAGCAGCATCGGCAGCTGGTCGAACGCCGTCTGGAACCAGGTCTTCGCCGGCGTGCAGGGCGCGCCGGCGCAGTCCTTCCCGAACCCGCCGTACACCACGCTGGCCACCACCCCGGTGAGCCGGGAGAAGCCGTTCCTGTACGTCGACGCGCAGGGCAAGTACCGCGTCTTCGTGCCCGGCGCTGCGCACGAACTCCGTCCGGCACGACCTGGCCGAACGGCCCGACCCCGGGCCGCTCGATCCCGCTGTCGGACTTCTACCTCGCCAAGCCGTCCGACTCGGTGCACGACGATCAACCCGCAGCTCGCCGCGGGGCAAGAACCTGATCTTCACGCCCGGGCGTCTACGACATCGACCAGACGATCTCGGTCAAGCGGCCGGACACCGTCGTGCTCGGCCTCGGCATCGCCACGCTCACCGCCGTCGAACGGCGCGGTCCCGCTGTGGCGTCGGCCGACGTCAAGGGCGTCGACATCGCCGGCCTCATGATCGACGCCGGGACCGGTCAACTCGCCGGTGCTGCTGCAGATCGGCACCGACGCTCGGCGGCGCCGCTCGAACGGCTCGGCGACCGCGAACGACCCGACCGTCCTGCACGACGTGTTCTTCCGCATCGGCGGCCCGCACGTCGGCAAGGCCACGGTCAGCCTCGAGGTCAACAGCGACAACGTGATCCTCGACGACATCTGGGCCTGGCGCGCCGACCACGGCGTCGCCGGCGGTCGGCTGGACGGTCAACACCGCCGACACCGGCGTCATCGTCAACGGCGACAACGTGACCGCCACCGGCCTGTTCGTCGAGCACTACCAGAAGTACAACGTCATCTGGAACGGCGAGAACGGCAAGACGATCTTCTTCCAGAACGAGCTGCCGTACGACCCGCCGAACCAGGCCGCCTGGCAGCACGACGGCGTCCTCGGCTGGGCCGCCTACAAGGTCGCCGACCGGGTCAAGACCCACGAGCTGTGGGGCGGCGGCAGCTACATCTTCACCAACGTCGACCCGACGATCCACGCGGCGCACGGCTTCGAGGTGCCGGTCACGCCGGGCGTGCAGCTGCACGACCTGCTGACCGTCAACCTGCAGCGCCGGCACGATCGACCACGTCGTCAACGACACCGGCGCGCCGGTCAACAACGACGCCATCGGTGTGCCGAGCTACGTGGTCAGCTTACCCGTAAACCACCACGAGGTGCTCCGGCCCGTGCCGTCTCCCGGCGCGGGCCGGTCGCATTGGTGACCGAAGAAGGCATGAGCCGATGGCTCGGGTCCGCGGTGGTCCGGATCGTTCCTCCCGCGAGGAATCCCGGCCTCCGCGTGCGGTCGCGCTCACCCCGCGACGGCACCCACCCTTGCTCGTACCCTCCATTGGTGAACCTGAGATTCATTCCCTTGAAGGCCGGACATCGGAGGTGAACGATCTGCGTGGATGCGCCGGCGCCGGGTGCGCCGGCGCACCTGTCCGGAGGGAGCGGTCTGATGCCAAGACGGCGCAAGCGAGTGCTTTTGATCAGCGGGTTGTCGGTGATGGCGCTGATCCTGAGTGGATCACCGGCCGGCGCGGCGCCCGGCAAGGCCCATCCGCGCGGTGTGGACAATCTCGCGCGGACGGCACATCAGAAGGTCGCGTCGAATGCGTCGACGTTGGCGGCCGAAGGCGACGACGACCAGGAGGGCTCGAGCGAGATCGCGGAGCAGGCCGCGCAGTGGAATGAGGCTCGCAGTTCGCCGGGGATCGTGGCGCCGGGCGCCTACTCGGCGGCCTGGGCCGACCTGCAGAGGTTGCCGCGTACCGGCGGCAGTTGGGTGGATGAGACGGCGCTGCCGTACAACTCGGACGATCCGCGCTACCGCGACATCGACTCCAACTCCTCGCGGCGGCGCCGGGCTGGTCACCGGGCGGGTCACCGGCCTGGCCGCGGACAACGACGGCTACGTGTACGGCGGGTCGGCCGACGGCGGCGTCTGGCGCTCGCGACCGGCGGCGGCCACTGGCAGCCGATCTCCGACAAGCTGCCCGTCGCCGTCCACCGGCGACCTGCAGCTGGACGGCAGGGGCCGGCTCTGGTTCGCGACCGGCGAGGCCAACACCAACGCCGACGTCTACGTCGGCACCGGGCGTCTACGTGCTGGGCGACCCGCGGCACGGGCAGTTCCAGCCGAGCAACCGGGTCGGCGGCACCGAGCTGGAGAGCACGACGATCCAGCACCTGCGCTTCGTGCGGGAACACCGTGTGGGCGGCGACCAGCCGCGGCGTGTGGACCCACTCGGCCACGAACCTGAACGGCGCCGTGGAAGCTGGAGTTCGCGCCGAACCCGGACTTCCTGCCCGGCGGGGCGCAGGCGACCGACCCGAACGCGCCGTACAAGAACATCGCCAACGACATCGCGGTCGACCCGAGGGACCGCTCGAAGGTGATCCTGGCGATCGGCTGGCGCAGCGGGGACGACTACAACGGCTTCTACGTCAAGCACGGGCGGCACCTGGGTGAAGACCGACCTGGCCGGCACTGCCGTCCGACCCGGACAACGTCGGCACGGTCACCTTCGCGGTCGCCGCCGACGGGTCGCGCTACTACGCGATCGACCAGTCGCCGGAGCAGCTGACCACCAACCCGGACAGCGCGCTCGGTGGCATCTACGTCTCGGCGTCCGGTTCGCCGTTCGGGCCGTGGACGCTGGTCGCCGACTACCACAAGCTGGCCGCGTCCGGCTCGGCGCTGACCGGCGCCGGCTACATGCCGGGCATCCAGTCCTGGTACAACCAGTTCCTGCAGGTCGACCCGGCCAACCCGGACCACGTGTGCGCGGGTCTTGAGGAGGTCTTCGAGTCCAAGGACGGCGGCGACGACCTGGACCACGCGCCGGGCCGTACTGGAACTTCGGCTTCCCCTGCTGGAGCATCGACCCGTCCAAGCAGACCGGTGACTGCCACCAGACCATCCACCCCGACCAGCACGCGGTCGCGGTCGGCACGCTACCACGGCAAGCCGTACGTGTCGTCGGCGACGACGGCGGCGATCTACCGGCGGCCGGTCAACGGCACAGGCCGACGCGTCCGGGCACGCCACCGACTGGGTCCTCGCTCAACGACGGCACCATCGACATGCTGCAGTACTACTCGGTCGGCGTCGGCAGGGACCGCTACCAGCACCGGCGGCCCGGCGATCACCGGTGGCCTGCAGGACAACGGCCAGTCGATCCTGCGCCCGGGCGACCGGGTGATGGGCTCCAACTTCGGCGGCGACGGCGGCGACACGCTCGTCGACCCGGCCAACGGCTGCAACATCGTGACCGGAGTACGTCTACCTGGCCATGTCGGTGACCAACAACTGCGCGGTCAACGACGGTTCGTGGACCACGGACCCGAGCAAGGTGTCCAGCCGCAACATCGCCCCGCCGGACAACGACCTCGGCCCGGCCGGGGCGCGGTTCATCGCCCCGTTCGCCGCGGACGCGAAGGACATCAACACCTGGGTCGCCGGCGGCCATCACGTGTGGGTGCAGCACAAGGGCTTCGCCATCCGCGGGCCGCGGCGACTGGACCAACGTGTTCGACCTCGGCGCCGGACACACGGCGACGGCCGTAGCGGTCTCCGGCGGCACGGTGTACGTCGGCTGGTGCGGGCCCTGCAACAACCAGGGCTTCACCCGCGGCATCGCGGTCGGCAACACCGACGGCACCGGCTGGCACCAGCTCAACCTGCCGGTCGACGGGACGATGCCCGAACCGGTACGTGTCCGGCTTCGACGTCGACCCGGCCAACGCCGAAGCACGTGTACGTCGGCGATCAACGGCTTCTCGCGGCACTGGACCGAGGGCCCGGGCGCCGGCATCGGCCACGTCTTCGAGTCCCGCGACGCCGGCGCCACCTGGACCGACATCTCGGCGAACCTGCCCGACATCCCGGCCAACGCCGTCAAGATCCTCATCGGCGGCGGCCTCGTCGTCGGCACCGACCTCGGCGTGCTCTACCGCCCGCCGGGCCAGACGCAACTGGAAGGTCCTCGGCCGCAACCTGCCAACCACCACCACGATGCAGTTCAAGACCGGCCTCGGCGGGCTACGCCTCTACGCCGCCACCCACGGCCGCGGCATCCAATCCTTCGACACCTGGCAAATCCACTAACGCCCCTGAACGCGAGCGGCCCGGAAGCATCAGCCTCCGGGCCGCTCGCCTCCTACCGGCTGAGCCCCACCAGGACGTCGAGCAGCGCGTTCGCGGCTTCGCTGAGCAAAGTGGCGGCGGCTCTCAGGACGGCGGCAGCATCGTTCGGCCGGGTCACGGCGGCGAAGACAAAAAACACGATGGCCGCGATGCCGACGAGTTTCCTCATGCGGTGCCCCCTCGGTCTCAGTGGCCATTCGGCACCGGAGAGGCGGGGTTGAGCGGATGTCAGATTGGCGTCTGCGTCCTCAGCGCAGGCGGGAGCGGGCGGTGGGGGAGAGCACCAGCCGCTGCTCGCCGATCAGCGCCGCCGGCGGCACGGGTAGCGCATCCAACCGCGGCCGGTCGGCGAACCGGGCGAACCAGACGAACGCGTGCTCACCCTCGCGTACCGGCAGTGCCGGAAAGGCGTTCTCGGCGTATTCGGTCTGAAAGCACGCGAGCCCGTCGGCGCCCGCGTCGGTGAGCAGTGGCCGGATCCGCCCGTTGACGAACGCCGCGAAGGCGGCGTCGAAGGGGCGCTCCCCCAAGTACACGTGGCATTGAAAAACGCCGGCCCCACCGCGCGATGGCGGCCAGGGAAAGGCCTGACCTATTGGTACCGGGTGCAGCAGCAACACGTCGTCCGAGTCGATCATCGTCGCATTGGCCTCGGCGCTGTGCGCGCGCCACACCGGCCCGCCGTAGAAGGCCGCCAGCGAGCGGGCGCGGTCCGGCAGGCCGGCGAAGCCGCGCAGCCAGACGAAGCGGTCCGGATCGTCGAGGTCGCGGAACTGGCCGAGCACGGCCATCCCGACGGCTTCCTGCGACTCGACGAACTCGTGGTCGAACAGCTCGATCAGCGTGTCGCGCCGGCCGGGACGCAGGGTGTACTGCCGAAGCTCGACCACTCGGATGCCGGTCATCGCCGGCTGCCCACGGGCCCTGATCTCGCCCAGTACGTCGGCGATCGACGTGTGTCGCAACTGCTCGCGCAGCGCCTGGGTGGCCCGGTCGTAGATCTCGCCGAGCACGGGACGGATGCCGTGACCGACCGGGCACTCGAGGTTGGGTTCGGTGTGGTGCAGGGCGAAGACGGGCTCCCGCTCGACGGCGTCGTACACCTCGAGCAGGGTGATGTCCGCGGGCGGGCGGGCCAGGCGCCAGCCCGCGCCGGCGCCGTGGCGCACGCCGACCAGGCCGGCCCGGCGCAGATCCCCGAGGCTGCGCCGCACCACCACCGGGTTGGTGTTGATGCTGGCCGCCACCTCGTCGGAGGTGAGCAGGTCACGTCCCCGCTGCTGGGCCAGCGCCAGCCAGGTCAGGGCATGAACCGCGATGGTCAGCCGGCTGTTCGCCGCCATAGCAGTCCCCATTCGTTGTTGTAACAGCTTCGGTTACAACAACGCCGGCGTCAAGACCAGCGTCTCGCCGGCGGTATGGCTACTCGAACAGCGAGTGTCCGTCGCCCGTCTCGCGGCGGCGCGCCCGTCGCCGCAGCTGGATGACGACCAGATCGACGACGGCCAGTGCGGCCAGTGCGATGAGGCCCCAGCCCAGCAGCCGGTAGCCGCCGACGAACGCGAGCACGGCCAGCCCGACCCACCCGAAGAGCCCGACCGAGGCGAGCAGCAGGCGCAAGTTGAGCGGACTGTTCGGGTGGCCGATGGTCCCGCGCCGGCTGCGGGGCTGTGGGCCGATGCGCGGCGACATGACGATTCCCTTTCCGCGAATACTGTCCCACAAACGTCCGATCTCGGCGGAAAGCCGGAGGTGGCCGAGCGGGAGGCCACGCGGGAGGCCACGCGGGAGGCCACTGTTTCCCCGAAGTAGTGGCCTCCCGGCCCTGCTGAGGCCACTGTTTCCCCGGAGTTGTGGCCTCGCGGCCTTGGGCTCGCGGCTCGCTTACGCGCCGCCCCAGCGGGCGATGTCCTCGGGGGTGATCTCGACCGGTCCGTCGACCGGTTGCGTGACGCGGATGTGGTTGCCGAAGGGGTCGCGGAAGGCGCAATCGACGCCGTACGGCTGGATGGTCGGCTCCTGGGTGAACTCGACGCCGCGGCCCTTGAGCGTCTCGTACGTGTTCTGGCAGTCGTCGGTGGTGAGAATGGCGGCGACGCCGAGCGCGCCCTTGGTCACCAGGTCGCGTACCTGGGTGGCGACCTCGGCACTGAGCGCCGGTGGGCCGGGCACCTCCAGCAGCAGTTGGCGTTCGGGCTCCGCCGGCAGGGCGACGGTGAGCCAGCGCATGAAGCCCATGTCGACGTCGTCCTTGACGATGAAGCCGAGCTTGCCGACGTAGAAGTCGAGTGCTTCGTCCTGGTCGAGTACGTGGACGACGGTGATGGTGATGGCCTTGAACATGCCCGTCACGCTACGGCGCCGCCGGCCGGGCTGGCTTCGCCAAAACTGACCCGAAATCAGGGTGGGACCCGCGCCGCAGGCGCGGGTCGGGCGGGCGGCAAGATCAGGGTGGGACCCGCGCCGCAGGCGCGGGTCGGGCGGGCGGCAAGATCAGGGTGGGACCCGCGCCGCAGGCGCGGGGTGGGGGGCGGCAAAACTGGCCGGTCGCGTCCATGACTTGACGAAGCAGACCGGGGCGCGGACGGTCTGAGCGCGATCGCGATAGGCGGACGGCGCTTCGCCGGTGACGGCCTTGAACGCCCGGCTGAACGCGCCGAGGCTGTCGAAGCCGACGCCCTGGCCCACCTCGGTGACGCTGGCCGCCGGCTGGCGCAGGAGGGCCATCGCCCGCTCGACGCGGCGGCGCTGCAGGTAGCGGTGCGGGGTCTCACCGAACGTCGCGCGGAACGTACGGCTGAAATGCCCGGGTGACATGAAGGCGATCCGGGCGAGCGCGGGCACGTCGAGGAGCCCGGCGAAGTCGCGGTCCATGGCGTCGCGGGCCCGCAGCAGCCGCCGGTTCTGATCCTCCGCGGCAGTCCAGCTCATCGTCGGGCGTTTTGCGCCCGGCCAAGGCGCCGGACGATGCTTTCGACCATCGGCCCAACGTACCAAGGGGGCCCATAACCCCGGCAACGCACAACTCCGGGCAAGCAGTGCCCTCAACGGCCCCGGGTGGCCACTACTTCGGGGAAGTAGTGGCCTCAGGGGGCCCGGGTGGCCACTACTTCGGGGAAGTAGTGGCCTCAGCGGGTCGGGTAGCCGGACCAGCCGAGCTCGCCGGCCGTCCACACCAGGCCGTAGGCGATGCCGACCCGGGCCTCGGTCCAGGTGTGGTACTGGCCGGGCTCGGTACGAAACTCCACCGGCTGCCCGCGCCGGCGCAGCAGTTGGGCCAGGCTCTGGGCGGCGGCCGAGTTGACCTGCCCGCCGACGTCGATGAAGGTCGGCTCGCGGCGGGTGAACCGCATCGTGGCCAGGTAGGCCGACGGTGACTCGGCGGCGAACGCCGCCCGGCTGCCGTTCAGCTCGGGCAGTGCGGACCGGCCCGGGTCGCCGTACGGCTCCTGGGCGATGATGCCGCCGAAGACCCCCTCGTACTTCAGGCCGAGGTTGAGCGCGACGTAGCCGCCGGCCGACATGCCGCCGATGATCCGCGCGCCCGGCTCCGGGATCGTCCGGAACGTCCGGTCGACCCAGGCCGGTACGGTCGCGGCCAGGTACGTCTGGACCTGCGGCCCCTGGTACACGTTCAGGCCCTCGGTGTCGCGCGTCGGCGAGCCACCGTTCATGTCCGGCGCGACGACGATCGCCGCCGGCATCGAGTGCTGGCCGATCAGCAGGTCCATCGTGGTGTCGATGCGCCCGGCCGAGAACCAGTCCACCGACCGGCCGGGGAAGCCGGGCAGCAGGTACACGACGGGATAGCGGGCGGTGTTGCGCGGCCGCTCGTACCCGGGGGGCAGGTATACCCACACGGCACAGCCGGGGATGCGCTGCGCCGGCGCGGCGAGCAGGTACCGGTGCACGGTGCCCAGCCCGGGCGCCCGCCCGCCGCCGAAGCCGGCCATCCGTGCGGCGGCGGTGCTGTCCGGCACGTACCCGGCGAAGGCGTTGACGTAGGCGAGCCCGGCCAGCAGCGCGGTGACGATGACCGCGGCGATCGACCCGCCGAGCCACCACGGACCGCGCCGTCGCAGCGCCGTGCGCGCCATGACCACCCCGGCGAGGAGGAACAGCGCGGTCAGCACCACCGCCGGCCAGATCGAGTCCAGCCAGCCATGCGTGGCGAGCCGCTGGACAACAGCGGCAGGGAGGCTCGGCGAGGTGCCCGGCGGCCCGACCACAGTGCAAGCGTGCCACCGGTTCCTGAGAAAAAGCTAAAAGCCGGTCAGCGCAGGAGCGCGCGGAGCACGGCTCCGGCCCGGCCGGCGTCCGGCTCGTCGCCGGTGATGACCCGCGTGTGGATGTACGACTCGGTGATGCGCACCGCGGTGTAGGCGAGGTCCTCGAGCGGCACCTCGTCGGACATCAGCCCGGCCGACCGGTCGGCGGCGATCAGGTCGCGCACGAGGCCGAGGTAGCGATGCTGGTAGTCGCCGGAGGTGCTGGTCAGCAGGCTGAGCGCGAACTGCGGTTCGTCGCGGAGCAGTTGCTGCATCCCCGGGTGCCGGTTGACGTCGCGGACGAACATGGTCAGCGCGGCGGCGGTGCAGGGACCCGGGCCGAGCCTCGCGCGGTACCCGGCGAAGCTCGTCTGCGTCGCCGCCCACAGCAGCTCGGTGATCAACTGCTCGCGCGAGCCGACCCAGCGGTACAGGGTGACCCGGTTGACGCCGAGTTCGTCGGCCACGCCCTGCATCTCGATCCGCTCCCCGGCGGCGAAGCGGCGGCGGGCCACCGCGAAGGCGTCGAGAACGGTCGGTCGCCGCACGGTGCCGTGGCGGAGCGCGTGCTGCAACGCGGTGCCTTCAGCCACTCTTGTCCTCCCCGTGTCGGCGTGCCACAGTGCAACCTGGAACAGTGCAACGAGCAACGGGTTGCGTTGCATAACGCAGCATACCGCCCCGTTGTTGCCGTTCGATGAAGGAGGCCGGCCCGTGGTGGAGGTCCAGGGAAGTTGTGACACCCGGTTCGAGGCAGTGCGCGGCGCGCTCGCCGAGCAACTCGAATCCGGCAACGAGTTGGGCGCGAGCATCGCCGTGGACGTCGACGGCCGCACCGTGGTCGACATCTGGGGTGGCTGGTGCGACCCCGTGCACCGCAAGCCGTGGACCGAGCACACCATCACCAACGTCTGGTCGACGACCAAGACCGTCACCAGCCTCGCCGCGTTGATGCTGGTCGACCGGGGCCAGCTCGACCCGTTCACGCCGGTGGCGAAGTACTGGCCGGAGTTCGCCGAAAACGGCAAGGAGCACATCGAGGTGCGGCACCTGATGAGCCACACCTCCGGCGTCTCGGGCTGGGACCAGCCGTTCGTCGCCGAGGACATGTACGACTGGGAGCATGTCGACCAGCCGCCTGGCCCGGCAGGCGCCGTGGTGGGAGCCGGGCACCGCGTCGGGATACCACGCCAACAACCAGGGCCACCTGATCGGCGAGCTGGTCCGCCGGATCACCGGCAAGCACCTCAAGCGCTTCGTCGCCGAGGAGATCGCCGGGCCGCTGGCCGCGGACTTCCAGATCGGCGCGCTCGAGGCCGACTGGGACCGGATCGCGCCGGTGACGCCGCCGCCTCCGCTGCCGTTCGACCTGGAGGCGATGGACCCGAACAGCCCCGTGTTCAAGACGTTCACCGGGCCGGTGGCCGACGCCAACAACGCGAACACCCCCGGCTGGCGGCGCGCCGACCTGGGCGCGCTCAACGGGCACGGCAACGCCCGGTCGGTGGCGCGCATCCTCAAGGCGCTCTCCCTCGACGGCACCGTCGACGGGGTACGGCTGCTGTCGCCGGACACCATCTCGCTGATCTTCACACCGAGCAGAGCCACGGGGTCGATCTCGTGCTCGGCGTGCCGCTGCGCTTCGGCATCGGCTACGCGCTGCCGGAGACCGTGACGGTGCCGTACGTGCCGCAGGGCCGGGCCTGCTACTGGGGCGGCTGGGGCGGCTCGGTGATCCTCATGGATCTCGACCACCGGACCACGATCAGCTACATGATGAACAAGATGGCGCCCGGCATCATCGGCTCGGATCGCTCGGAGCTCTACCTCCGCACGATCCAGAGCTGCATGGAGTAGAGGCCGCAGTCGATCAAGGAAGTACACGCCCGGGAATCGGACAAATCCCGGCGCGTACTTCCTTGATCGACTCGGCCCTACGGCCGGCCGCGTCCCAGGACGAGGTCCACCACTAGGCCGGTCCAGCCGGTCTGGTGCGACGCGCCGAGGCCGCGGCCGGTGTCGCCGTGGAAGTACTCGTGAAACGGCACGAGGTCGTGCCAGGCCGGATCGCTCTGCAGCATCTCGACATCACCGAACACCGGGCGCCGCCCGTGCTCGTCGTCCAGGAACAGGCCGACCAGCCGCCGGGACAGGTCGTCGGCGAGGGCGTCGAGGGTGACCCGCTGGCCCGAGCCGGTCGGATACTCCACGAGCAGGTCGCTGCCGTAGAAGTTCGCGTACCGGCGCAGCGCCCCGACGACCAGGTAGTTGACCGGGAACCAGACCGGCCCGCGCCAGTTGGAGTTGCCGCCGAACAGGCCGCTCTCGGATTCGCCCGGCTCGTAATCCACGCTGTACGAGGCACCGGCCAGTTCGATGGTGAACGGGTGGTTGTCGTGGAAGCGGGACAGTGCCCGCAGTCCGTGCGGGGAAAGGAACTCCGACTCGTCGAGCATCTTGGCCAGGACCCGGGACAGCCGCTCGCCGCTGACGATGGCGAGCAGTCGGCCCTCCGCGCCGTCGCGGATGTGCGTCTCGCCGACCACCTGCCGGTACTGCTTGCGGTGGCGCAGGAACCACGCGAACCGGGTGGCGAACTCGGGCAGCCGCGTGAGCGTCGCCCCGCCGAGCGTCGTCGTGGCGCACAGCGGGAGCAGGCCGACCATCGAGCGCACCCGCAGCGGCATCCGCCGCCCGTCGTCCAGTGCGAGGACGTCGTAGAAGAAGCCGTCCACATCGTCCCAGAGTCCCTTGCCGCGCAAGGCGTCGGCGATGTACGCGAAATGCTCCAGGAACTTCGTCGCGGTGTCCTCGTAGCTGAGGTCCTGCTCGGCGAGGATGAGGGAGATCTCGAGGAGGTTCAGCGCATACATGGCCATCCAGGCCGTGCCGTCGCTCTGCTCGATGCGTCCGCTGACCGGCAGGATCGCCGACCGGTCGATCGGGCCGATGTTGTCCAGCCCGAGGAAGCCGCCGGCGAAGATGTTGTCACCGTCGGCGTCCTTACGGTTGACCCACCAGGTGAAGTTCAGCGTCAGCTTGTGGAAGGCCCGGGCCAGGAACCGGTAGTCCCGGCTGCCGTCGATCTCGAACACGCGCAGCACCGCCCACGCGTGCACCGGCGGGTTGACGTCGCCGAACGCCCACTCGTACGCGGGCACCTGGCCGTTCGGGTGCGAGTACCACTCCCGCAGGATCAGCAGCAGTTGCGACTTGGCGAACTCCGGGTCGACCCAGGCGATCGGCACGCAGTGGAAGGCGAGGTCCCAGGCCGCGAACCACGGGTACTCCCACGGGTCCGGCATCGACAGCACGTCGGCGTTGTTGACGTGCACCCATTCGCGGTTGCGGCCGCCCCGGCGCTCCGCCGGCGGGGGAGGGCCGGCCGGGTCGCCGTCGAGCCAGCGCTGGACGTCGTAGTGGTAGAACTGCTTGCTCCACATCATGCCGGCGATGGCCTGCCGGAGCACCCGGGCCTCGTCCGGGCCGACGCCCGGCGGGGTCAGCTGGGCGAAGAACTCGTCGGCCTCCTCCTGGCGGCTGGTCATGACCGGCCCGAAATCGTCGCCGACCTCGGCATTCGAGCCGAGCCGCAGATGGATCTCGGCTGACTGTCCACTCTGGATGGTCAGCGCGTAGTGCAGGGCCGCCTTGGTACCCGTGTTCGCCGGGTTGACCGTCTCGGCCTTGTGCACGACGTGGTCGTTGATCCCGTCCTTCGGGTACGCGCTGCGCCCCGGCTGGCCGTACAGCCGCATCGTGTTGGTCTCGTTGTCACAGCACAGCGGCGCCGGCTCACCGTCGCCGGCCAGGGTCAGCGCGCCGATGCCGGCGTGGTGCGCGACCAGTCGGCCCGGGTGTCCCTCGATCGAGGGAATCGCGTCCTGCTCCTCGAGGCCCCAGGCCCAGGTGTTGCGGAACCACAACGTCGGCAACACGTGCAGCGTCGCCGTCTCCGGGCCCCGGTTCTCCACGCGGACGAGGATGCACAGGTCCGCCGGGCCGGCCTTGGCGTAGTCGACGGTCACCGACCAGTACCGGTTCTCGCCGAAGATGCCGGTGTCGAGCAGTTCGTACTCGCGGTCGGCCTTGCTCCGCCGGGCGTTCTCGTGCACGAGGTCGGCGTATGGGAACTCGGCCTGCGGATAGTGGTAGCGCCAGCGCATCCACGAGTGCGTCGGCGTGGAGTCCAGGTACCACCAGTACTCCTTGGCGTCCTCGCCGTGGTTGCCCTCCGGACCGGTCAGCCCGAAGATGCGCTCCTTGAGGATCGGGTCGACCCCGTTCCACAGCGCCAGGGCGAAGCAGAAGGTCTGGTCCTCGTCGCAGATGGCGGCGAGCCCGTCCTCGCTCCAGCGGTAGGTCCGCGACCGCGCGTGGTCGTGCGGGAAGTAGTCCCAGGCCCGCCCGTCCGGGCTGTAGTCCTCGCGGACCGTCCCCCAGGCCCGCTCCGAAACATACGGTCCCCACGCCCGCCAAGGCTCGTCGCCCGCGTCGGCGGCGGCCAGGCGGCGCCGTTCTGCACCAGTCACACTGTCACGCTATCGCTCCTTCTTATTTCGATGACTCGGGTCCGTCGGGCGTGCGACCGTCGCTCCCGCCAGAAATCCCGGCGTCCGCGTTCCCAAGCCCGGCTCGGCCCGCCACAACTCCGGCCAAGTAGTGCCCTCCGCGACCCCGGAACGCCACTCCTTCGGGGAAGTAATGGCCGGGTTGCCACAACTTCGGGGAAGTAGTGGCCTCAGCCGGGCCCGGACGCCACTACTTCGGGGAAGTAGTGGCCTGGCGGTGCGATCGTCGGCCCGCGCGGGACACCGTTAGGCGAAGCGGCTGAAGTCTGGGGGGCGTTTCTCGCTGAACGCGGCCGGACCCTCCTGCGCCTCGGGCGTGGTGACGAACTGCTCGAGCGCGGCGGTGGCCAGGTTGGACAGGCCGGCTTGGTGCTCGGTGTCCGTGTTGAACGAGTGCTTGAGGAAACGGATCGCGGTCGGGCTCATCGCCGCGATCTCGCCCGCCCACCGCTTCGCCTCGGCGAGCAGGTCGCCCGGCGGCACCACGGCGTTGACCAGTCCCCACCGTTCGGCGGTCGCCGCGTCGTACTGGCGGCAGAGGAACCACATCTCGCGGGCCCGCTTCTCGCCGATCACCCGGGCCAGGTAGGTGGTGCCGAATCCGGCGTCGAACGAGCCCACCTTCGGTCCGACCTGGCCGAAGCGCGCGGTTTCGCTGGCGATCGACAGGTCGCACAGTACGTGCACGACGTGCCCCCCGCCGATCGCGAGGCCGTTGACCGCGGCGATGACCGGTTTCGGCACGTCGCGGATCAGCTTGTGGAACGCGTCGATCTCGAAGAGGCCGGACGTCGTCGGCCCGTAGTCACCGGTCTCGGCGCGCTGCTTGACGTCGCCGCCGGTGCAGAACGCCTTGTCGCCGGCGCCGGTGAGGATGATGGCCCGCACGGACCGGTCCGCCCAGGCGGTGCGGAAGGCCGCGATCAGCTCCTCGATCGTCTTGCCGCGGAAGGCGTTGTAGCGGTGCGGCCGGTTCATGGTGACGATGGCCGTCGGCCCGTCGACCTCGTAGATGATGTCTTCGAAACTCATCAAACTCCTCAGGACAGGCCGCCGCGCGCGACGAGTTGGCGGGCGATGACGGTGCGCTGGATCTCGTTCGTGCCCTCGCCGACGATCATGAGCGGGGCGTCGCGGAAGTAGCGCTCGACGTCGAACTCGGTGGAGTAGCCGTAGCCGCCGTGCACGCGGATTGCGTTGACCGCGATCTCCAGGGCCGCCTCGGACGCGAACAGCTTGGCCATGCCGGCTTCGAGGTCGCTGCGCCGGCCGGAGTCGAGCGTACGGGCGGCATGCAGCAGCAGTTGGCGGGCCGCGCTGTAGCGGGTGGCCATGTCGGCGAGCAGGTTGCCGACCGACTGGTGCTGCCAGATCGGCTTGCCGAACGTCTCGCGCTGCTGGGCGTACGCGAGGGCGTCGTCGAAGGCCGCCTTGGCCACGCCGGTGGCGCGGGCGGCGACCTGGATCCGGCCGACCTCGAGCCCCTTCATCATCTGCGCGAAGCCGTGGCCCGGCACGGCGCCGAGGACCGCGCCGGCCGGGACGCGGCAGTCGTCGAGGAACACCTCGCAGCTCTCGACGCCCTTGTAGCCGAGCTTCGGCAGGTCCTTGCCGATGCTCAGGCCCGGCAGCGGCCGGTCGGCCTTGTCCAGCAACAGGATGCTGATGCCGGTGTGCGGCGGGTCGGCGGCCGCGTCGGTTCGGCACAGCAGCGCGACCAGGCCCGACCGGCGGGCGTTGGTGATCCAGGTCTTCGCGCCGTTGACCACCCAGACGTCGCCGTCGCGGACGGCCGAGGTGCTCAGGTGGGCCAGGTCGGAGCCGCCGCGCGGTTCGGTCAGCGCCATGGTGGCGCGCAGTTCACCGGTGGCCATGCGCGGCAGGTACTGCTGGCGCTGCGCGTCGGTGCCGTACGTGAGCAGCAGCTTGGCCACGACGGTGTGCCCGCCCATCGCCCCGGCGAGGCTCATCCAGCCGCGGGCCAACTCCTCGGTCACCATTGCGTAGCACGGGGTGCTGACGTGCAGGTCGCCGTACGGCTCGGGGATGGCCAGCCCGAAGACGCCGAGCTTCTTCATCTGCTCGATGAGGTCCTCGGGGTAGGTGTCGGCGTGTTCGAGCTCGCGGGCGACCGGGCGCACCTCCCGGTCGACGAAGTCGCGCACGAGGTCGACGATCGCCCGCTCTTCGGGGCTGAGCTCGGCCGGTGTCACTCCCGCAGGATAGCGAGGGCGTCGGGCGAGCGGCGGTGCACCGGCTCAGGCGGCGAGCTCGGCGCTGCCCACGATCAGCCCGTCCTCCCAGCGCCACGACGCGTTCGGGATGTTCTTGGACAGGGCGCGCGCCCGCCGGTTGCCCGGCGCTATCGTGCACTCGAGGCGGGCGACATCGGCCCGGCGGGCCGAGTCGAGCAGCACGCGCAGAAGCAGCGTGCCGACCCCGAGCCCCTGGAAGTCGTCGGGGATCTCCAGCGCCAGGTCGGCCCGGCCCGACCCGTCAGCGTAGCGCACGTACCGTCCGGTGCCGGCGACAGTGCCGTCGACCTCGGCGACGTAGGCGCTGTGCCGGACGTGGTCGACGTCGGCGAGGGCCCGGCGCAGCGAGGGGGTCAACGACGGTACCGGCGCCAGGAAGCGCGTATGTCTGGATTGGGGGGACATGCGGGCGAAGACTTCGTCGACGAGGTGTGCCTCCCAGCGCCTGATCGGGCGGGCCGTCGCCGTCCGGCCGTCGCGGAGCAGGCTGCGGGCTTCTGGAAAGGTCAGCATGCCCGTTGACACGGGGCCGGCCGGAGCCGCGTTCGTGGTTGTCACGCCGGTCACAGGGTCCGCTAGGCGACAAGGAAGGTCGCGGCCGTGTGTCGGCGCCATGTCGCGTGTCGCACCGACCCGGTGGCCCCGCCCGGTACGGGAGAATGGCCGGGTGCCAGCCGAACACGTGTCTGTCGAACCGGTCCTGTTGTTCGTCCTCGCGGCCGTCGCCGTCGTGGTCGCGGTGCGGTGGATCGCCGAGCGGACCGGTCTGCCCGACCGCCGCGCTGCTGCCGGTCATCGGCATCGTCTATGCGGAGCTGCCCGGCCCCAACATCGAGCTGGATCCCGAGCTGATCCTCACCTTCGTGCTGCCGCCGCTGCTCTACAGCGCCGCGCTCGGACTCGTCGCTGCTGGCGATCCGGCGCAACCTGCGCACCGTGGTGAGCCTCTCGGTGGTGCTGGTGCTGCTCACCGCGCTGGTGATCGGCCTGGGCTTCGAGTGGTTCGTCGCCGGGGCGACCCTCGCCGTGGGTGTGGCCGTCGGCGCGGCCGTCGCGCCGCCCGACCCGGTGGCCGCGCTCGCCGTCGGTCGCAAGGTCGGCCTGCCGCCGAGACTGGTCACCCTGATCCAGGGGGAGGGCCTGCTCAACGACGCCACCGCGCTGACCCTCCTCAGCGTGGCGGTCGCCGCGGCGACGCGGCGGCGACTTCTCGTTCCCGGAGGCGGTCGGCAAGTTCGTGCATCGTGGCGACCGGCGGGGTCGTCGTCGGAGTGGTCGTGGCCTACCTCGTCCGGCTGCTCCGCCCGCTCGGCGAAGGATCCGCTCATCGCCAACGCCGTCTCGCTGGCCACCCCGTTCGCGGCCTACCTGCTGGCCGAGGCGGTGCACGTCTCCGGGGTGCTGGCGGTCGTGGTCGCCGGGCTGATCGTCGGGCACGACGCGCCGCGGACCACCTCGGGGGCCAGCCGGCTGCAGACCAGCGCGGTGTGGCGGCTGGTCGACTTCCTGCTCGAGGGCTTCGTGTTCCTGCTGATCGGCCAGCAGCTGCCCGCGGTGGTGCGCGGCCTGGACCAGTACAGCACCACGACCATCGTCATCGCGGTGTCGCATCACCGTCGGCGTGGTGCTGCTGCTGCGGCCGCTGTGGCTGGTGCTGACCCAGTCGCTGCCCCGGTCGCTGCACACGCGGCTGGGCAGCGGGGAGCGGCGGCTCCGACCGGCTCACCGGCCGCGAGGTCATCGCCCTGAGCTGGTCCGGCACCCGCGGGGTGATCAGCCTCGCGGCGATCTTCACGCTGCCGCGGGACTTCCCGCTGCGGGACCTGCTGCTCTTCTGCACGTTCGTCGTCGTCCTGGTCACGCTGGTCGGGCAGGGCGTGACGTTCGCGCCCCTGGTCCGGCGGCTGGGCCTGCGAGCCAACGCCGCCGACCAGGCCCGGCTGCGCAACGAGGCCCGCTCGGCCTCGGTGCAGGCGGCACTGGACCGCCTCGACGAGATGGAGCGCGACGAGCACACCGACGTCGACACCCACGCGATCGAGACCATGCGGCAGCAGTTGCACGCGCGGCTGCGCCGCTACCAGGGCCGGCTGGACCTGCTGCAGAATGCCGAGTCCGACGAGATCCCGGTCTCGCCGCAGTATGAGGCGGCCCTGCAAGTCCGGCGGGCCTCGATCGACGCGCAACGCGAGGAGCTCCTGCGCTGGCGGGACGCCGGCCGGCTGCCGGATGAGGGCCTGCGGGTGCTCGAGCGGGAACTGGACCACGAGGAGCGCCTCCTGCCCGACCGCCCGCCGCAGTGAGCACCCGACCCTACGGCTCGGCCAGGGCGTCGAGCACCTGCTGGCCGAACTTGGCCAGCTTGTTCTCGCCGACGCCGCTGACCGTGCCGAGCTGCCGCGAGCGTCGCCGGCCGCAGCGCGGCGATCTGGCGCAGCGTCGCGTCGTGGAAGATCACGTAGGCCGGCACGCCCTGCTCCTTGGCCGCCGCCGCGCGCCAGGCGCGCAGCCGCTCGAAGCGCGGGACCGCCTCCGGCGGGCAGGTCGGCGGCCGGCGCGCTCGCGCCGCGCGGCTTGGACGCCGAGGCGGACCGGTGCGCTCCGGCTCGCGGCGCAGCATCACCTGTGACTCGCCGCGCAGCACCGTCGGCGCTGCCGTCGGTGAGCACCAGCGTGCCGTAGTCGCCCTCGACCGCCAGCAGCCCGTGCGCCAGCAGCTGCCGGACGACGCCGCGCCACTCCGGTCTCGCGCAGGTCGGTGCCGATGCCGAAGACGGTCAGCTCGTCGTGCCGGAACTGCGGTGACCTTGTCGGTGCTGCTGGCCGAGCAGGATGTCGATGGACTGCCCGGCGCCGAACTTCTGGCCGCGCTCCCGCTGCAGCCGCAGCACCGTGGACAGCAGCTTCTGCGCGGGGACCGTGCCGTCCCACGACTCCGGCGGCTCCAGGCAGGTGTCGCAGTTGCCGCAGCGGCCGGCGCCGGCCTGGCCGAAGTAGGCGAGCAGCTGCGACCGCCGGCACTCGACCGTCTCGCACAGCGCCAGCATCGCGTCGAGGTGCGCGGCGAGCGTTGCGCCGGTGCGCGACGTCGCCCTCGGAGCCCTCGATCATCTTGCGCTGCTGCACCACGTCCTGCAGGCCGTAGGCCAGCCACGCGGTCGACGGCAGCGCCGTCGCGACCGGCGCGGCCGGTCTCCTGGTAGTAGCCCTCGACCGACTTCGGCAGGTCGAGGTGGGCGACGAAGCGGACGTCGGGCTTGTCGATGCCCATGCCGAACGCGATCGTCGCGACCATGACCAGGCCGTCCTCGCGCAGGAACCGGGCCTGGTTGCCCGCGCGGGTGCCGGCGTCGAGCCCGGCGTGGTACGGCAGCGCGGGATGCCCGCTGGCCACCAGGAACTCGGCGGTCTTCTCGACCGAGGCGCGGGACAGGCAGTAGACGATGCCGGCGTCGCCGGCGTGCTCGGTGCGCAGCAGGTCGAGCAGCTGGCGGCGCGGCTCGTTCTTGGGCACGATCCGGTACTGGATGTTGGGCCGGTCGAAGCTGGCGACGAAGTGCCGGGCGTCGCCGAGCTTCAGCCGGGTGGCGATCTCCGCGTGGGTGGCGGCGGTCGCGGTCGCGGTCAGCGCGATCCGCGGCACGTCCGGCCAGCGCTCGTGCAGCATCGACAGGCCGAGGTAGTCGGGCCGGAAGTCGTGGCCCCACTGCGACACGCAGTGCGCCTCGTCGATCGCGAACAGGGCGATCTTGCCCCGGTCGAGCAGCCGCTGCGTGGCCGTGCCGCTCAGCCCCTCGGGCGCGAGGTAGAGCAGGTCGAGCTCGCCGGCGAGGAAGCCCGGCTCGACCACCCGGCGCTGCGTCGAAGTCCTGCGTCGAGTTGAGGAACCCGGCCCGGACGCCGAGCGCGCGCAGCGCGTCGACCTGGTCCTGCATCAGCGCGATCAGCGGCGAGATCACCACCCCGACGCCGGCGCGGACCAGGGCCGGGATCTGGTAGCACAGCGACTTGCCGCCGCCGGTCGGCATCAGCACCAGCGCGTCGCCGCCGCCGATCACGTGCTCGATGATCTCCTGCTGGCTGACCGCGGAAGCTGGGGTAGCCGAAGACGCGGTTCAGCACGTCCAGTGCGCCGGCCTCGGTAGCGATGTCCACGGGGCGATCCTACGAGGCCGGGCCGACAGTTCTTCTCAGTCGTCGCCGAAGTCCATGCTCGACCACCGGTCCGGCCGGGCCCGGAAGAACACGAACGTGTGCGCCGGATTGCTGATTTCCGCTTCGGCGAACCCCTTCGCCGCATCCGGCGGCAGGTACCGGCAGGTGATCGCGACCACATCGTCGACGGAGGGTGACCGGTTGGCTTCGACGACGCTGGATTCGACGGTCACGTACCGGTACGGGTAGTCGGGCTTCTGCACGCAGAAGCTGAGATTTCCGGCCTTCTCCAGCAGGCCGATCTTGCGTGCCGGCCGGCCCTGCGTGCCGGAGAAGAAGGTGAGATCGCCACCCGGCTGGTACGCGTACCAGACCGGCACGGTCAGCGGCGGACGTCCGTCGTCGGCGGCGACGCTGACGACGCCGACGTGCGGCTCGGCGAGGAACTGTTCGCGCTCGGTGGCGGTGAGGGGCCGTACCATCTCGTTCTCCGTTTCTTCAGGGAACTGACAACGACAACGTAGCAGAGTCCGTTTCTTTAGGGAACTCAGCAGCGTACGATGGCTGCCATG
The DNA here is from genome assembly GCA_963816625.1 of uncultured Actinomycetota bacterium. Lineage (GTDB taxonomy): Bacteria > Actinomycetota > Actinomycetes > Mycobacteriales > Micromonosporaceae > Dactylosporangium. The sequence continues at coordinate 62,268 of CAWFLC010000005.1, forward strand.
CAACGCACCCGGTTCGCCGACATGGTCTGCTCGATCGCCCGGACGCTGGACGTCATCGGCGAGCAGTGGGCACCGCTCATCTTGCGGGACATCTTCGTGGGCATCTCCCGATTCGAACAGATCCAGCAGGATCTCGGCATCTCCCGGAAGGTGCTTTCCGAGCGGCTCAAGTGGCTCGTCGGGCAGGGCGTGATCGAGCGGCGCGAATACTCCACCAACCCGCCGCGGGCCGAATACGCGCTGACCCCGAAGGGCCGGGAGCTGTGCGATCTGCTGCTGGTGATGGTCCGCTGGGGGGATCGGTGGACCGCGGGCGAGGCCGGGCCGCCGGTGCTGTACCGGCACCACGCCTGCGGCGAGATCAGCCACGTCGACCTGCACTGCGCGCGCTGCGACCGGCCGATGCACGCCGGCGACATCGATGTCCTGCCCGGGCCGGGGTCGGCACACACCGACCCGGCCGGCGCCACGATGTGAGACGTCGGCAGCGACCGAGCCGGGCGAGAAATGTCGTAGGTCCATGGCATGGTGACGGCATGACCACGACAACGACGCGAACGCAGGTGGCCGACTGGGTGGCGGCCTATGAGCGGGCGTGGCGGTCGCCCGGCACCGGTGAGTTGGGCGCCCTCTTCACGGCCGACGCGACCTATTCGCAGGGCCCATACCGCGAGCCCGTGGTGGGGTTGCCGGCCATCGCGAAGATGTGGGACAAAGAGCGCGACGGGCCGGCCGAGGTGTTCACGATGACCAGCGAGGTCGTCGCCGCCGACGGGGACACCGCGGTCGTGCGGGTCGAGGTGCGCTACGGCGAGCCGGTCCACCAGGAATACCGGGACCTGTGGGTGATCCGGTTCGCGGACGACGGCCGGTGCCGCGCATTCGAGGAGTGGCCGCACGCACCGACGGCTAGTTGACCAGCACCCGCGAGGGCATCAGCACGGGTGCGGGGCGGCCGAAGTGGAAGCCCTGGGCAAAGCGGTAGCCCAGCCGGTAGAGCTCCTCGGCCTGCGCCGCCGTCTCGACGCCCTCGGCGACCGCCGCCAGTTGCATCTCGTTGCTGACGTTGATGAGTGCCGTCGCGATGGTGGCGTGCCGTCCGCGCAGGGTGACGTTGTCGACGAAGGACTTGTCGACCTTGAGGATGTCGACGGGCGCGGCCTGGAGCAGGCCGAGCGACGAGTGGCCGGTGCCGAAGTCGTCCAGCGCGATCTGCACGCCGAGGGCCTTCACCGCGTGGAGGGTGTCGATCGCGCGGACGCTGTCGAAGACGGCCGTCTCGGTGACCTCGATCGCCAGGTGCTGGGCAGCTAACCCGGTCGAGGTGAGGATCGCGGCGACGGTCCCGGCGAATTCCGGCTCGGACAGTTGCCGGGCGGAGACGTTGACGCTCACCTTGCCCGGCGCGGTCGCGGGGTCGGTGAGCAGCCACTGCCGCATCTGCGTGCACGCGGAACGCAGGATCCACGCGCCGAGCTCGACGATGACGCCGGTGCGTTCGGCGACCGGGATGAAGTCGGCCGGGCTGACCAGGCCGCGCTCGGGATGCTCCCAGCGCACGAGTGCCTCGACGGCGACGGTCCGCCCGGCGGGCAGCTCGACGATCGGCTGGTAGAGCATGCGGAACTGCGCCGAGTCCAGGGCGACCCGAAGGTCGGCGGCGAGGCGCGCCTCGGTGCTGGCCTGCTCGTCGAGCCCCGGGTGGTAGCACTGGGAACGGCCGCCGGCGCGCTTCGCCGCATACATGGCGACGTCGGCGCGGCGCAGCGGCTCGAATGGGTCATTGGTGGCGTCCGTGCCGGCCAGCCCTACGCTGGCGCGGGCGAGGAGGCGGTGTTCGCCCACGGCGATCGGCGGTTCGAGCGCCGCGATGACCGACTCGGCCAGTTCGTGCGCGCCGTCAGCGGTCACGCCGGGCAGCAGGAGGGCGAACTCGTCACCGCCGAGCCGGGCCACGGTGTCGCCCGGGCGCAGCGCGCCGGTCAGGCGTTGCCCGACCGCGATGAGCAACTGGTCGCCGACCGCGTGGCCGAGGTGGTCGTTGATGGCCTTGAAGTTGTCGAGGTCGAGGAGGGCGACGCAGTTGTCCGGGCCGAGCGCGGTGCGGATCGCCTGCTCCAGGTGCCGCCGGTTGGGCAGGCCGGTGAGGTCGTCCAGCATGGCCAGGTCCCGCAGCCGGTCGGCGTGCGCCTGGACCTGCTGGACCAGCCAGTCCATCCGGGCGGCGACCAGCACCACCAGCGTGACCGCGGTGAGAGCGATCGACAGCCACTGCAGCGTCGACGGGTCGGTGAACCCTTGGTAGATCTGCAGCGCGGGGGCGAGCATCGCCGAGGCGCCGATCAGGACCAGCCGGCCTCGTCCGGGACGGCCGTCGTCGACGTGTGAGGTCGCCAGCTTGGCGCCGGCCGATGGGTGCAGCGAGGCGGCTGCCCACAGCACGTACGACAGCAGCCAGCCGAGGTCGAAGACACCACCGTCATAGCTGGTGTACGAGGTGACGATCGAGTACGCGATGTCGGATCCGAGGAGCAGGAGCACCGCCGTGGCGAGAAGGCGGGCGCTGGTGCCGCGCAGGGCGCCGCCGGCGAAGAGACGGATCACGATGGCGAGCATGAGCGCATCGGCCGCCGGGTAGGCGAGTGAGATGAGCTTGGCGATGATCGGGAGGCTGGTGTCACCGATGATCGGCTGGATGACCAGCGCCCAGAAGAGCAGGCCCAGGCCGGTGGCGACGATGCTGGCATCGAGCAAGGCGGTCTTGCCGGCGACGGTCGACTGCCGCCGTACGAGCAGGATCAGGCCCGGGATCAGCAAGGTATACGCGGCCAGGTAGAACGCGTCGGCCGGCGACGGGTACGGGTCCCGGTGCAGACCGAACTGGTAGTAGGTGTAGACGAAGTCGCCGACCGACCAGGTCGCCGTGCCGGCGGCGAACAACAGCCAGATGCGCCTGGCCTCCGGCGCCAACCGCAGCGCGCCGACCAGCATGGCGACCGCCGAGACCAGGCCGACGACGTTGTAGAGCAGGCTGCGCTGGACCGAGTCGGCGGATAGCAGGAAGTAGCCGCCTATGGTCGCCAGGCCGGCCAGGGTCCAGATCCACCACGCTCTCGTCCGCACTGACCCAGCGTGACGCCGCCGAGGAGCCGGCCGGGGGCCGGCGGGATGTCATGTGGTTGCGAGGGCCCAGGTGAGCGAGCCGTCCTGTAGTGCCTCGATCGTGGCGACGACCCTCTAGGGCGCCGGGTAGGTGACGAACGGCTCGCTCAGGTGCGGGGTGGCGAGCGTGGCCGGGCCGACCCGCGACAGCAGGCCGGTCCGGGATGCCCGCGCCAGCGACGGGTCGACCTCGTGCGTGTAGCGCTGCTCGGGGTCGACCAGCTGGAGCATGTGCACGAGCAGGTCGCCGGTGACGACCAGCGTCTCGTCGCCGTCCTGCACCAGGACGCTCTGATGGCCGGGCGTGTGGCCGGGGGTCGGGACGACGCGGACCCCGGGCCGCAGCACCGCCTCGCCGTCGAGAAGCGAGAGCCGGCCACCGAGCGGCGGCAACAGCCATTCGAGGACCGGCGAACCGGCCTCGACCTCGGCGCGCTGCAGCAGGTAGCGGGCGTTCGGGAAGAACGGCGTCCCGTCCGCGCCGATCGACCAGCCGATGTGGTCGGTGTGCAGGTGGGTAAGCACGACCGTGTCGACGTCGCCGGGCGCGATGCCGGCCTCGTCGAGTGCCTCGGGCAGCCGGCCCGGCACCGGCGCCCAGCTGCGGGCCGGGGCGCTCGCCGCGCCGATGCCGGTGTCCACCAGGATCACCGGGCCGCCCGCGGCGGGGCGCACGGCGAAGCAGCGGAAGCGCAGCCACCAGCCGCCGTCGCGCACCGCACCGGGATCACGCCGGTCCGCCTCCGTCCACAACGCCGCCGTGGCGTCGGGGAACGCGACCTCTCGCGCCTCGAAGAACGGGCCCTGCGCGTCGTCCAGGGCGACGACGGTGTAGGCACTCATCCGGCAATGTTGTCACGCGCCGGCCGTCTGGATGAACACCGGCGTGTCGGAAAGGGACAGTGCCACCCGCCCACTGTCTACTGTGGACTTGACCGGCGCGCCGAACGCGTCGATCGCCGTCGCGGCCGGCGCGTCCCACGGCAACGTGACGTCGACCGGCGGCTCGTCCTCGCCGTCGAACGGGTCCCGGGCGTCCCACGCCACCAGCAGGGGATCGGCCCCGGCCCGTTCGACCCGGAAGGCCTGCGCCGCACCGTCCACACGCGACACCGACGTCGTGCCCCGCAGCTGGTCGGCGACCAGTTGGAAGGTGTCCGCCGCCGGGTAGCGACGGCTGAGCCGGCCGTCGACGTAGTCCAGCAGCACCAATTTGCCGAACAACAGGTGCATCATCTGGTACGGGTCGTGCCAGCCGGCGACCTCCGGGGCCAGGTTCCAGTACGCGGTGCGGCGCAGGCCGGCCTCGAGCGCGAGGACGGTCCGCACCACCAGCTGCCGGCAGTTGATCCGATGTCGCTTGGCCGCCAGCTCCGGCGGGCAGCCGTCCATCAGCATCTGCAGCCTGGGCGGGAGCTGGTCCATCTGCCGATACAGCGCGAGCATCGCCCGCCGTTCCGGGGTGTCCTGGCCGGCCTGCGCCACGAGCTCGTCGGTGCTCTGGGTTGCCGGCGCGTCGGTGAACGCGGCCACGAAGACGCGCTGGACGATCTCGTCGAGCTCGGGGAACTCGAAGAGCACGGGCCCGCCATGCTCCCCGGCGACGATCGGCTTCTCGTAGCCGTGCGCGCGCATGAAGTCCCGGGCGGTCTCGACGTACTCCGGTACGCGCAGCGGATCGCCGTACAGGTGGATGTCGAAGACGTCGAACGCGTCCCGGCCGTGCTCGGCGAGGTGGTCGAAGAACTGCCGCTGCGGGCTGGCCGGTGCGCTGCTGAACACGTCGTACCCGCAGCCGCCCAGCACCACCCGGGCGTCCGGGTCGGCCGCCGTGACCGCGGCGTGCATGGTCTTGAGCTGGGCGACGTACTCCTCGGCGGTGCCGGCCCAGAGCAGGCCCGTATTGCTCGGTTCGTTGTCGCACTGCCAGTAGGTGACCCGCCCGGCGCAGTGGGTGACCAGGCGGCGCACGAACTCCCCGTACGCGGGAAGGCTCTTGGCCGGTGACGGCGGCAGGAAGTTGGTGGCCTCGCGGGTCGCCCAGAGCGAGCTGGAGCAGACGGTGAGCCAGACCTCTTCGTCGCCGTGGAGCTGGTCGAGGAGCGCGTCGACGGTGTCCCACTCGTAGCGGCCGGGCTCCGGCTCGACCTGCGCCCAGTAGATGTAGGCCCGGATCAGGCCGGCGCCGATGGTCCGTGCCTCGTCGACGAACCCGTCCGGCGGCCGGAACAGCCCGTAGCTGATGCCGCGCACCACGCCCGGAAGGAAAGATTCCGTATATGACATATACCTGAGTATACGAGATATACTTGGCGGTGTGGAGTTGATTTGGACACAGCCTCCGCCGCCGCCCCGCCAGCGCGATCTGGGCCGGTCCGAGATCGTCGCGGCCGCGATCGCCCTCGCCGACGCAGCCGGCGCGGACGCCGTGACGATGAAGGCGGTGGCCGCCCGGCTCGGGCCCTACACGCCGATGGCGCTCTACCGGTACGTGCGCAGCAAGGAGGGGCTGGTCGACCTGATGCTCGACGCGGCGGTCGCCGAGGTGCCGATCCCGGCGGGCGCGGGCCCGGACTGGCGCGCCGACCTGACCGCGGTGGCCGCCGAGACGCGCGCGATGCTCAAACGCCATCCCTGGTACGCGACGCTGGTGCACACCCGGCCTCCGGCCGGCCCGCACACCATGCACCGGACCGAGTTCATGCTGCGCGTCCTGGTCGAGCAGGGTGCCACCGTCGCTTCGGCGATGAGCTTCGCCGCGCTCGTCGACCGGCACGTCTTCGGCAGCGGTTTGCAGGAGGTGCAGGAGGCCCGCTTCGCCGAGCGGTACGGCCTGGACAGTGCCGAGGCGTTCGTAGCAGCGGTCACGTCGCTGCACGATCTCGCGGCCGCCGACGGCCGGGCGCCGCTGCTGGCCGGCTGGCTCGCACAGCCCTCGGGCGGCGGGGTGGACGAGCAGTTCGCGCTGGGCCTGCGGTTCCTGCTCGACGGCATCGCCACCGAACTACCCGCCGCCGCCGGTGAGGCCACAACTTCGCGGAAGTAGTGGCCTCCCGGCCGCTCGGAGGCCACTACTTCGGGCAAAGAGTGGCCTCCCGGCCGCTCGGAGGTGTGGCGTCGGCGCTCAGACGGTGGTCGAGAGGCCGCCGTCGACCGGGATCACCGCGCCGGTCACGTAGGAACCGGCCCGGCTGGCCAGGAAGACCGCCACGCCGGCCATGTCGTCGGGCCGGCCGATGCGGTGCAGGGGCGCGCGGGCCACGATGGCCTCGCCGCGCGTGGTCAACATGTACGCCGTCATCTTGGACTCGAACGGGCCGGGCGCCACCGCGTTGACGGTGATGTTGCGCGGGCCGAGTTCCCGCGCGAGCACCCGCGTGAGGTGGTGCAGGGCGGCCTTGCTCGACGAGTACGAATAGGTCGGTAACTCGGGCACGTGGAGACCGTCGATGCTCCCGACGTTGATCACGCGGGCCGGGTCGTCGGGGGTCGCGGCGGCGGACAGCATCGGCAGGAACGCGCGGGTGAGGAAGAATGGCGACTTGAGGTTCAGGTTGAGCACCTTGTCCCACGCCGACTCGGGAAACTCCTCGAGCGGTGCGCCCCAGGTGGCGCCGGCGTTGTTGACGAGGATGTCGAGGGCGGTCTGCTCCCGTCCGACCAGCTCGGCCAGTTCGACGCAGCCGGCCTCAGTGGACAGGTCGACCGGGAACGCGGTGACCGGCCCGTCGCCGCTGAGCTCCTTCTCGGCCGCCGCGCAGGCGTCGGCCTTGCGGGACGCCAGGTAGACCCGCGCGCCGGCCCGCAGCAGCCCGCGCGCCATCATGAGGCCGATGCCGCGGGTACCGCCGGTCACCACGGCGACCTTTCCGCTCAGATCGAACAGGTCCGTCATCGTCGACTCCTTCGCGATGTTCATGCACCGGCGATGCGCAAACGTATCAGTTCGCGCGGCCGCGCCGCGCCAGCACCTTCGAGCCGAGCCCGCCGAGGAAGCGTACGGTCCGCTCCCTCGGCGGGCGCGGGCTAGCGGCCGCTCCAGGCCCGAGGGGCGAGGAACGGGTCCAGGGGCACCCCGCCGGCGAGGTTGTCGACCAGTCCGACCAGCGACGCGAACGCGCACTCGGCGACCAGGTCGAGGATGTCGGCGGTGCTCGCACCCGTAACGGTCAGCCGGTCGAGGACGGCGTCGTCGACCTTGCCGCGGCCGGTAACGAACGCGCGAGCGAACTCGTACACGGCCGCCTGCCGCTCCGCGGCCGGCGGTGAACCGGCCCGCATGGCCGCCAGGTCGCCCTCGCCGACGCCGAGGTTGGCCAGGACGGTCGAGTGGAAGGCGACCCCGTAGCGGTTGTCGACCGCGACCCCGACCGCCAGGCCGGCCACTTCCCGATCGACCGGGTCGATCTTCGTGGTGCCGACCGCGCGCCGCAGTGCGTCGAAGCCGGTGACGAGCGCCGGGGACTCGGCGGTCGCGGCCGCGAGGTTCGGTACGAAGCCCAGGTCGGCGTCGATGCCGTCGAGCACCGGCCGGGCCTCGTCCGGTGCCGTCTGGGTGGTGTGAATGGTCAGGTCCATCGTGCAACTCCCGTCGAATGAGCCGATTGGCTGGGCTGGGGACGAGCATCGTGGGCCGGCCGCGCCTAGCACCATTCCCTGGCCGGGAAGGGAATTCGCCGCGCGGGACCGGTAGCGTGCGGCTGGTGACACTGACCATCCAGCCGCCGGTACCGGAGTTGGGCGGCTTGCTCCGGCACTGGCGGCGCATCCGCCGGATGAGCCAGCTCGATCTGGCGATCGAGGCCGAGACCACCTCCCGGTACGTCAGCTTCGTCGAGACCGGCCGGGCGAATCCGAGCCGGGACATGGTGGGCCGCCTCGCGGTGGCATTGGATGTGCCGCTGCGCGAGCGCAACGGCCTGCTCGTCGCGGCGGGCTACGCCCCGCGGTATCCGGAGTTGCCCCTCGACGCCGACGGGCTTCGGCACGTGAACGCCGCACTGGACATGATGCTTGCCCAGCACGAGCCGTTCCCGGCGGTGGTGATGGATCCGGGCTGGACGGTGTTGCGCGCGAACGCCGGCGCGCTGCGGCTGTTCACCGGGCTCGCCCACCCGCGGCCGCTGCCCGCGCCGGCCAACGTGCTGCAGTTGATGATCGGGCCCGGACCGGTACGCGACTCGGTGCTCAACTGGGAGCCGGTGGTCGCGACCCTCCTGGCGCGGGTACGCCGCGAAGCGGTGGGAGGCGTCGTCGACCCGGCGACGGTCGCGCTGCTCGAGGCGCTGGCGGGCCGGCCCGAGGTCCGGGCGGTCCAGGCCCGCGAGGCGCCGGCCGAGCCGGTCATCGAGGTGCGGTTCCGCTTCCGCGGCCGGCCCATCACGTTCTTCTCGCTGCTGACCACGGTCGGCGCGCCGGTTGACGTCACGTCGCAGGAACTGCGGATCGAGGCGTTCTTCCCGGCCGACGACGAGACGCGCGTGTGGTGGACCTCATCGTCGGCCGAAGGCTAGCGCCTGCTTCATAAGGGATGGCCGGGCTGCGGCGGGCCCAGCCGCCGCCTGGAACCACCCCCCTTATGCAGGCGCTAGGCGAGGTGCTCCTGCGCGCCGACGCGGTACGCCTCGGCCACCCAGCGGGAGAACTCGGCGTCGACGTCGGCGGGTCCGGTCAGCCGGAACGCGTGCAGGACGTTTCGGGGCGAGAAGACCTGTACCGATGTGAAGCGGTCGCTGTCGACCCGGCGCGCCAGTACCAGGTGACCGTTGAGCCAGTGCCGGCGCGGCATCAGCGCGGCAAAGCTCATGCGTACCTGCAGGGCGATCCGGGTTTTCTCCGGCAGCACGATGACCGGACCGCAGGACCGTGCCACCGCGAGAACCCGATCGAAGGTGTTCCGGACCGCGGCGTCGGACCGGGCGAAATGCCCGTCGAGATCACCGAGCGCGGCGCAGGTGTGCGTCTGGTTCCGGTTGGCGAACGCCCGACCGCAGCGCGCACAGGTCCACACGCGCAAACCCTAACCGTGAGGCCACCACTTCCCCGAAGGAGTGGCCTCCCGCCGTCCAGTGGCCACTATTTCCCGGAAGTAGTGGCCTCACGGCCCTGCCGAGGCCACTACTTCGGGGAAGTAGTGGCCTCGATGGTGCTGCGCCACTGCTCGTGTTGCCGCCGGAACAGGGCAGCCGCGCGGGTCCCGCTCCAGTCCGGGGGGAGCAGTTCGGTCGGCAGGGCCGGATCGACGAGCGGGAACCGCCGCCAGGCGTGGACGAGCTGGACCAGCCGCGCCAGCCCGTCATCCGGGCGCGAATCGTCGAACTCGGCGATGAAGACGTCGTAGGCGGCCGCGATCGCGTCGAGGTCCCAGGCCTGGCGGACCAGGGCCGGCAGGCCGGCGCCGCCGAGGTGCTGGGCGAGGAAGAGTTGGGCCTCGTCGCGCACCCCGGCCTCGGCGAGCACCCGTTCGGCCTCCGGCATGCGGTCGAGGTGCGTGGTCATCCAGACGCCGGGCGCGGGGCTGCCGAAGCCGGCCCAGGTGAGCCGGGTCCGCAACAGGTGGCGGGCGCGGCGGTCGCTCTCCGGAGCGCGGGCGAGCAGTTGCAGCCAGCGGCCGTCCCACTCGGCCTGGGTCGCGGTGAAGCCGTAGATGCGCTCGGCGCCCTCGGTGAGGAACCGCTCGGCGGTCGGGGTCAGGGTCCACAGGGTGCGCCGGCCGGTGCGCTGCGAGGTGAGCCAGCCGTCGCCGGCCGCGCGCATCAGGGCCTGCCGGCTGGCCTTCTCCTCGACGCCGAGCCGGCCGAGCACGTCGATGAACGTCGCGGTCAGCGCCGATCCGCCGGCCGGGAGCACCAGCTCGCCGAGCACGGTGAGCAGCAGGCCGCGCGCGCTCTGGCGGCGCGACAGCGAGGGAGCCGCGGCGGTCATGCCGAACATGCTACTTCCTCTTGACGGGATGGCACGCAGATGTAGAGTTTCGATAGGAGGATCCGATGAACCGCGTGGAATTCCGTGTGCAGCCGTCGGACTACCGCCATTGGCGGCTCGACTTCGACGGTCCGGTGGCCACCTTGACGCATGGACGTCGACGAGCCGGCGGTCTCGTGCCCGGCTACGAGCTGAAGCTCAACTCCTACGACCTCGGCGTCGACATCGAGCTGTACGACGCGGTGCAGCGGCTGCGGTTCGAGCATCCGGAGGTCCGCACTGTCGTGCTGACCAGCGGCAAGGACAGGATCTTCTGCGCCGGCGCGAACATCCGCATGCTGGCCGCCGCCGACGCACGCGTGGAAGGTGAACTTCTGCAAGTTCACCAACGAGACCCGCAACGGCATCGAGGACGCGACGGCGCACTCCGGCCAGACCTAGATCGCCGCGGTGAACGGGACCGCCTCCGGCGGCGGCTACGAACTGGCCCTCGCCTGCGAGCACATCATGCTCGTCGACGACCGGTCGTCGACGGTGTCGCTTGCCGGAACTGCCGCTGCTCGGCGTGCTGCCCGGCACCGGCGGGCTGACCCGCGTGGTGGACAAGCGGCACGTGCGCCGCGACCGGGCCGACTACTTCGCCACCCGCGCCGAGGGCGTGCCGGGCAAGAAGGCCGCGCAGTGGGGGCTGGTCGACGAGACCGTGCCCCGCAGCAAGTGGACGGAGACCGTCGCGGAGCGGGCCGTCGGCCTGACCGGGCGGTCGAACCGGCCAAGCGACGTCAAGGGCACCGAGTTGGCCAAGATCGACAAGTCGCGCACCGACACCGAGATCCTACCGTATGACCACGCTCGACCGCTCAGGTTGCACAGGAACCACGTTGAGATCACCGTGAAGGCGCCCGACGGCGAGCCCGGCCTCGCGATGCTGCCGATGGTCATCCGCGAGCTCGACGACCTGATCCTCGACCTGCGCACCAACGAGCCCGAGCTGGGCACCTGGGTGCTGCGCACCGAGGGCGACCCCGCGCGGATCCTCAGCCTACGACGCGCTGCTGCTCGACCACCGCGACGACTGGCTGGCCAACGAGATCGTCCTGTACCTCAAGCGCACCCTCAAGCGGCTCGACGTGACCAGCCGCAGCCTGATCGCGCTGATCGAGCCGGGCAGCTGCTTCGCCGGCTCGCTCCTCGAACTGGCGCTGGCCGCGGACCGCTCCTATCCAGCCTTCGAGGATCGACCGATGCCGAGCCACGCATCACCGTCGGACCGATGAACCTCGGCCCGCTGCCGATGGGCAACGACCTGACCCGGCTGCAGACCCGCTTCTACGGAGACGACCAAGATCTCGAGACCGCCGAGGCCGCGGCCGGACAGGCCATCGGCGGCGACGAGGCCGAACAGGCTGAGGGCTCGTCACCTTCGCGCCCGACGACATCGACTGGGACGACGAGGTGCGCATCGCCATCGAGGAGCGGTCCAGCTTCAGCCCCGACGCGCTGACCGGCCTCGAGGCCAACTACCGCTTCGTCGGCCCGGAGACGATCGAGACGAAGATCTTCGGGCGGCTCACCGCCTGGCAGAACTGGATCTTCTACCGCCCCAACGCGTCCGGGCCCGACGGCGCACTGCGCCGGTTCGGCACCGGGCAGCGCGCCGAGTTCGACCGAAAGCGAGTCTGAGCATGACGACTGCCGACTACACCGAGAAGATCCCGAACAACGTCGACCTGCACGAGGACCGGCGCCTGCAACGCGCGCTCGAGTCCTGGCAGCCCAACTTCCTGCAGTGGTGGGAGTCGATGGGACCGACGCTGCCGACCCAGGACGTCTACCTGCGCACCGCGGTCAACGTCGGCCGCGAGGGCTGGGCGCACTTCGGGCACGTCGCGATGCGGGACTACCGCTGGGGCATCTTCCTGGCCGAACGCGAACGCGACCGGCGCATCGCCTTCGGCGAGCACAAGGGCGAGCCGGTGTGGCAGAAGGTGCCCGGGGAGTACCGGGCCGACCTGCAGCGGCTGATCGTCATCCAGGGCGACACCGAGCCGGCCTCGGTCGAGCAGCAGCGCAACCTCGGCGCCACCGCGCCCAGCCTGTACGACCTGCGCAACCTCTTCCAGGTCAACGTCGAGGAGGGCCGGCACCTGTGGGCGATGGTCTACCTGCTGCACGCCTACTTCGGCCGCGAGGGGCGCGAGGAGGCCGAGGAACTGCTGCACCGCAACTCCGGCAGCGACGAGTCGCCGCGCATCCTCGGCGCGTTCAACGAGGAGACGCCGGACTGGCTGTCGTTCTTCATGTTCACGTACTTCACCGACCGCGACGGCAAGTACCAGCTGGGCACGCTCAAGGAGTCGGCGTTCGACCCGCTGTCGCGGACGTGCGAGTTCATGCTCAAGGAAGAGTCGCACCACATGTTCGTCGGCACGACCGGCATCGACCGGGTCGTCGAGCGCACGGCGCAGCTGATGGTCGAGCACGACACCGACGACGTGGTCCGCTCGGCGGCATCCCGCTCGACGTGATCCAGAAGTACCTGAACTTCCACTACTCGGTCTCGCTGGACCTGTTCGGCTCCGAGACGTCGACCAACGTCGCCAACTACTTCACCGCCGGGCTGAAGGGCCGCTGGTCGGAGGAGCGCCGCCACGACGACCACCGGCTCGACCGACGACTCGATCATGGTGGACTCGGTCAACGGACGGCGAGATCGGCCAGACCGAGGTCGCCGCGCTCGTCGGGCTCAACACCGACCTGCGCCGCGAGTACATCGAGCGACTGCCAGAACGGCGTCAACCGGTGGAACAAGATCCTCGACGAGCGCCGGCCTGCCGCACCGGCTTGCGCCTGCCGCACATCGCGTTCAACCGCAAGGTCGGCGCGTTCGCCGGCATCGAGGCGACCCCCGACGGCAAGATGCATCCCGGCCGACGAGTGGGAGCGCCGCAAGGGCAGGTGGTTGCCCGACCGACGTCGACAAGACCCACGTCCGGTCGCTGATGCGGCCGGTGTACGAGCGCGGCAGGATCGCCGCCTGGATCGCACCGCCCCGGCAGGGCATCAACGGCAAGCCGTTCGACTACGACTACGTGCACCTCACCTGATCCGGACGGAAGCGATGACCGAACGTTCAACGCCAGCCTACCTGCTCGACCGGCACATCGACGCCGGCGACGGTGACCGGCTCGCCCTGACCGGCGAGCACGGCGAGCTCACCTACGCACGAGCTGCTTCGACCGCGTCCGGCGCACCGCCGCCGGCCTCCGCGCCGCCGGCCTGCAGCCCGAGCAGCGGCTGCTGATGTTCATGGCCGACGCGCCGGACTTCGTCGTCGTGTTCCTCGCCGCGCTGCGCATCGGCGCGGTTCCCGTCCCGGTGTCGACCATGGTGCGGGCCGACGCGCTGGCGGGACCTGCTGCGCGACTCGCGCGCGCGGTTCCTGGCCGGCGACGCCGGAGTTCGCCGACGTTGGCCGCGGCCGCGCGACGCCCCGAGTGACCGACGTCTGCACCTGCGAGGACCTCGACGCCCTCCCGCGGCGAGCGACGACGCCGTGTACGCGACGACCGAGGACTCACCGGCGTTCTGGCTCTACACCTCCGGTACCACCGGCAGACCCAAGGGCGCGATGCACCGGCACGGCTCGATCCGCGTCGTCTGCGAGACCTACGGCACCCAGGTGCTCGGCATCCGCCGCGACGACCGCTGCCTGTCGGCGGCCAAGGCGTTCTTCGCCTACGGGCTGGGCAACTCGGTGCTGTTCCCGCTCTCGGTCGGCGCCACGGCGATCCTCGAGCCGTCCCCGTCCAAGCCGGACGTCCTGGCCGAGCGGGCCCAGAAGTACGCTGCGACGCTCTTCTTCGCCGGCCCCACCTTCTTCGCCAACATGCTGCGGGCCGCGCTCCCCGCCGACGCGCTGGGCAGCGTCCGGCTCGCCGCGTCGGCCGGCGAACCGCTGCCGGCCGCGCTGTACCAGCAGGTGGACCTCACACTTCGGCGTCGACATCATCGACGGCATCGGCATGACCGAGATGCTGCACATCTTCCTGTCCAACCGGCCCGGCGAGGTGCGCCCCGGCACGACCGGTGTCGCCGTGCCCGGCTACGACCTGCGCATCCTCGACGACGACGGACGTGGAGGTGACGCCCGGCAGCCCGGGCACGCTGTTCGTGCGCGGCGAGTCCACCGCCACCGGCTACTGGTCCCGCTACGCCGCGTCCCGCCAGGTGTTCCAGGGCGAGTGGCTGCGCACCGGCGACACCTACGTCCAGGACGCCGACGGCTACTACACCTGCCTCGGCCGTACCGACGACGTGCTCAAGGTGAGCGGCATGTGGGTGTCGCCGACCGAGGTGGAGAACCGGCTGCTCGCCCACGAGGCCGTCGCGCAGGCCGTGGTCGTCGCCGCGCCGGACACCGACGGCCTCGACAAGCCGGTCGCGTTCGTCGTCCTCGCTGCCGGACAAGCAGGCGACCGAGGACGAACTCGTCGCGTTCTGCCGCGAAGGCATCGAGTCGTTCAAGCGGCCCCGCAAGATCGTGTTCGTGGACGGCTACCCGACCACGGCCACCGGCAAGATCCGCCGGGTCGAGCTGCGGCGAGTCGGCCGCGGGCCTGCTGCAATGACGCTCGACGGCCGGCCGCTGGTCGACGTCCATCTGCACGTCGCCCGGCTGCCCACGCTCAAGCTGGCGTGGCACGAGTGGGCGCAGGCCTTCGGCGAGCCGGCGCTGATGCAACGCGTCTACGACGCCGACGGCACCGCCCGCCCGGCCGACTTCGACGCGTACCTGGCCGACGAGGGCGTCGACGTCGCTCTCGTGCTCGCCGAGTACAGCCCCAAGGTCACCGGCATCCAGGCGGCCGAGGACATGCTGCCGCTCACCGCGTACAACCCCGACCGGGTCAAGCTGATCGCCAACATCAACCCCCACCTGCACTACCCGGTCGAGGAGGAACTGCAGCGCCAACTCGACCTCGGCGCCATCGCCTGCAAGATCCATCCGGTGCACGCCGGCGTCGCCGCCAACGACCCGTCCCTCTACCCGGCCTACGATCTGTGTCAATCGGCCGGCATCCCGGTCGTCGTGCACTGCGGCACCAGCATCTTCCCCGGCTCCGCCAACCGCTTCGCCGACCCGATCTTCCTCGACGACGTGCTGCGCGACTTCCGCCGCCTCAACCTGTCCCTCGCCCACGGCGGTCGCGGCTGGTGGTACGACGCCGCCGCCTTCATGGCCCTGGCCAACGAGCGCGTCTGGATCGACCTGGCCGGACTCCCGCCGTCGCGCCTGCGCGAGTACTACGCCAAGCACAACTGGTCCCGGCTCGTCCGCCGCATGATCTTCGGCACCGACTGGCCCGGCGTCCCCGGCATCGCCAAGAACGCCCGAGCCGTCGCCGCCCTGTGCCCCGACGAGGAAACGACCCGCCTCGTGCTCGCCGGAAATGCGGCGCAGGTCTACAACCTCAAACTTTCCTAGCTTCATGACTCGGGTCCGTCGAGGTCCGGACCGTTGCTCCCGCCAGACACCGCTCCGGCGCAGGGCGCCTCCGCTGCCAGGCCCGCGGTGGCAAGCCCGCCGCCGCGACCGCCACACTTTCGGGGAAGTAGTGCCCTCAACTGCCCCGGGACGCCACTACTTCGGGGAACGAGTGGCCTCGGGGTGGTCCGGAGGCCACTACTTCGGGGAAGTAGTGGCCTCCTCGCTGCCGGGTCCGGCGCTAGCATCGGGCATGGCCGACGTTGCGCGGTGGACCCACTACACCGACGGGCACCATCAGCTGGATCTGCTGATGGCCCGGTACGAGCGGCACGCGTTCACACCGCACAACCACGCCACCTACTCGATCGGAGTGGTGCTGTCCGGCACCGAGGAGATCCGCTACCGGGGTGCGTTGCACCGGGCCGGACCCGGCAGCCTCGCGATCCTCGCGCCCGAGGAACGGCACGACGGCATGCCGGCCGACGCCGGCGGCTGGGCCTACCGGGTGCTCTATCCGAGCGAGGCGATGCTGCTCGAGGGGTTCGGCCGGCGGGCGACGTTCGCCGAGGCGATCGTCGACGACCCGCACACCGCGCGGCTGGTGGTGGCCGCGCACGAGGCGGTCACCGGCGGCACTGATCCGCTCGCCGCGCAGACGCTCCTCACCTGGGCGCTGAGCGCCGTTGTGCGACGGCACGGCCGGGCGTCGGGGTCGGCCTCGCCACCGCGGGCCGGCGACACCGCGGCGACCCGTGCGGTGGCCGAGATCCGGGATCGGCTGCTGTCCGACCTCCGGTGCGCGCCGGGGCTTCGCGAGCTCGCCGAGGGCGTCGAGCTCTCGCCGTACCATCTGGTCCGGGTCTTCAAGAACGCCACCGGCTTTCCACCGCACACGTGGTTGGTCCTCGAGCGGATCTGCCGGGCCCGGCACCTGCTGGCCGCCGGGGGCAGCCCCGCGCAGGTGAGCAGCGCCGTCGGCTTCGCGGATCAGGCGCATCTGACCCGGTGGTTCAAGCGGGTGACCGGTGTGACGCCGGCCGCATACCGCAAGAGCGTTCAAGACCCGGTGCGATCCGGCATGTGAGGCTCGCCCCATGAGTCGCCGGGGCTGGCTGCTGTTCGCGGCCATGTGCGTGATCTGGGGCATTCCCTACCTGCTGATCAAGGTGGCGGTACGCGACATCGGCCCGGCCGAACTCGTCTTCGTGCGTACGGCCATCGGCGCCGTGCTCCTGTTGCCGATCGCGATCGCGCGCAAGGAACTGCGGGCTTCGGTACGGCCGTGGCTGCCGCTGCTGGTCTATACCGTCGTCGAGATCGGGGTGCCGTGGCTGCTGCTCTCCGACGCCGAACGGCGGGTCGACAGCTCCCTGTCCGGGCTGGTGATCGCCGGTGTGCCGCTGGTCGCGGCGGTTCTGGCCCGGCTGAGCAACGGTGGCGACCGGCTCAACGCGCAGCGGGTCGCCGGCCTGTTCGCCGGGATCGCCGGGGTCGGCCTGCTGCTCGGCTTCCACGGCGGCGCCGCGGGCGCCCGGCCGATCCTCGAGCTGCTCGGCGTCGTGGTGTGCTACGCGGCCGGGCCGCTGATCATCGAGCGCTGGCTCTCGTCGGTACCGCGCTACGGGGTGTCGGCCGCGTCACTGGTCCTCGGGGCGCTGCTCTTCGCGCCGGTCGCCGTCCCGAAGCTGCCGGACCTGGTCCGGCACGTCTCACCCGAGGCGGCCCTGGCCGCGCTCGCGCTCGCCGTGGTGTGCACCGCGCTGGCGTTCGTGCTGTTCTTCGCGCTCATCGCCGAGGTCGGCGGCGCGCGGGCGACGGTCATCACGTTCGTCAACCCCGCGGTCGCCGTCGTCCTCGGTGCGCTGCTGCTGCACGAGCGGGTCACCGTGGTGACGGTGGTCGCGTTCGCGCTGATCCTGGTCGGCTCGGTGCTGTCGACCCGGCGCCCGGCCGCCGTCGCCGAAGCCGCACCGGTCGGGTGAGCCGGTCAGATCGGCAAGCCCAGGTCGCCGTGCCATGATTCGGACGGTGAGACTGCGCGAAGTGAGCGACCGCCACCGGCGTTGGCTGGTCCCGGTCCTGGTCGCGCTGCTGCTGGCCGAGATGGCGTTCGCGATGGTGTCGACGGCGGTCGCGCAGACCCCGACCATCGACGAGCCGGTGTACGTCGGCACCGCGGTCGTCTACGTGCAGCAGCACAGCCTGCGGTACAACGCCGAGCACCCGCCGCTGGGCAAGCTGATCATCGCGGCCGGGCTGGTGTTCGCCCACCCGCACCTCGACCCGGCCTTCGTCGGCGACCAGAGCGGCGCTCGGCCGGCATCTGCTGTACGAGTCGGGCAACGACCCGTGGCGGCTGATGCTGTTGGCGCGGCTGCCGATGATCGTGCTGACGCTGCTGTTCGGGCTGGTCGTGCTTCGCGTTCGCCCGTGACCTCGTCGGCCCGTGGGCGGGCTGGTGGCGCTCGCGCTGTACGCGTTCTCGCCCGACGTCATCGCGCACGGGTCGCTGGCCACGCTCGACGTGCCGGCGGCCGGGTTCCTGCTGACCGTCGGTCTGGCTGCTGTGGCGGGCGCGGCGGCGGCCCGCTGCTCTACCTCCCGCTCGCCGGGGTGGCGCTCGGCGCGGCCGCTGGCCACCAAGATGAGCACGCTGCCGGCGGTGCCGGTGCTGCTGCTGCTGGCTGTTCCGTCTGGTCGCCGCTGGTCGCGCGACCTCGGCGCGCGGTGGCCGGCGCTGCGCGTCGGCGGTGTGGCGGCGGTCGGCGTGGCGCTGGTCGCGGTCGCCGTGGTGTGGGCCGACCTACCTCGCCGTCGACCCGCGGCTGCGCTGGACGACGCCCGCGGACGTGCCGGCCGTGCACGGGCTGCGCGGGCTCGTCGATCGACTGGCTGCCGTTCCCGCGGCCGTACCGGGACGGGATGCGCATCCAGTTCGGCTTCGAGAACACGACGTTGGGCGGCTTCCTGTTCGGCCGGCTGTACCACGGCTCGCTCTGGTACTACCTGCCGGCCGCGCTGCTGGTGAAGACGCCGCTCGGCATGCTCGCGCTGTGGCTGGCCGGCGCCGTCGCGATGGTGGCGGTGCGCCGGCTGCGGGCCGCGGCGCCGTACGTGCTCGTGCCCGCCGGCGCGTGCTGCTGGCCGCGGCCATGACCGAGTCCCGCGACTTCGGCGTCCGGTACGCGATCTTCGTGCCGATGTTCCTGGCGGTCGCGGCGGCCGGCGTGGTCGCCGCTGCGGCTGGCGGTGGGCGCCGGTCGGCGACGGCGGCGCTGGTGCTGTTCGTCGCGGTCAGCTCGCTGCGGACGTACCCGTACTACCTGCCGTACTCCAACGAGGCGTTCGGCGGCCCGTCGAAGACCTATCTGCGGCTGCACGACTCGAACGTCGACTGGGGCCAGGACCTGGGCCGGCTCGCCGACCGGCTGCGGCGAGCGGTACCCGGGCGAGCGGGTCTGGCTGGTGTACAAGGGCAGCGGTGTGCCGTCGTACTACGGCATCGACGCGGCCGACCCGCTCACGGTGCCGCCGGAGCCAGGTGCACGGGCTGCTCGTCGTGTCGGACTCGTCGATCGACCAAGGCCGACGCCCGGCTGGCGGCGCTGATCGACAGCAGCACAGCCGATCGACGAGGTCGGCCACTCGATCACGATCTACCGCCGTTAGGGCCTGTATCGAAGGGGGGGTCCAGGCGCGCTCGTCCGCGACCCGGCCATCCACTTGTGGAGCAGGCCCTAGCGGACCTCGCGGAGCCCGCCGGTCTTGACCTCGTATACGAAGCCGCGCACCGACTCCTTGTGCGGGATGAACGGGTCGTCGAGCACCCGCCGGATCGACTGGCGGACGTCCTCGTCGACGTCCGGGAACGCCTCGGCCGACCAGGCCGGCTTGATCCCGACCTCGGCCTGGATCGACGCCTTGAACTCGTCGTCGGTGAAGGTGAGCATGCCGCAGTCGGTGTGGTGGATCAGCACGATCTCGGTCGTACCGAGCAGCCGCTGGCTGATCGCCAGGCTGCGCAGTTCGTCGGCGGTGATGACCCCGCCGGCGTTGCGGATCACGTGCGCGTCGCCCTCGGTCAGCCCGAGCAGCCCGTACGGGTTGAGCCGGGCGTCCATGCAGGCCACCACGGCGATGTGCTTGGCCGGCGGCAGCGGTAGGTCGCCCTTGTCGAAGGTCGCGGCGTAGCGCTCCGCGTTGGCAAGGAGCTCATCGGTGACGGTCATCCCCGTACCCTAAACCTATTTCGCCGATAGGTTAAGTGGTGACACTGGGAGGGTATTCGCGCGAGCCCGGAGACGATAGGTTGACCTCGATGAGACGTCAACTGATCGCCATCGCCGTGGTGCTCGCCGCCGTCTTCGCGGTGCCCACGCCGAGCTTCGCGTCGCGCCCCCGGCTCACGCCGATCGTGCTCTTCCCGGCGTTCCACCTCACCCGGCTGCAGGTGACGGTGCACCACCAGGTGACCGATCGGGCCTGCCCGCGCTCGGGCACGTTCGTCGACTCCTTCCTCGACCCGCCGTCGGCCGACTTCAGCCCGGTGTGCCAGGACGAGCTGCTCACCCTGCGCTACGACCTCGGCTCGCACAAGCCGATGCCGCAGCGCTTCCACGAGCAGCCCGGGGTCACCGTCGCGGTCGCCGACTACGGCTCGACCGCCAGCGCGCCGCTCTACGAGCCGATGTACGTCGCGCTCGAGGCCGCCGGCTACACCCGCGACCGGGACGTGCGCGTGGCCGGCTACGACGCCCGGCTGACCCCGGACCAGGGCGGCTTCCTCGGCCGCACGATCCGGCTCATCGAGCAGACCTTCCGCGCCAACGGCAACCGGCCGGTCCGTCTCGTCGGGCACTCCAACGGCCCGCTGTACGCGCAGTACCTGCTGACGCACACCTCGCAGCGCTGGAAGGACCGCTACATCCAGGGCTTCACCCCGCTCGCCGGCAACTTCCCGGGCCAGGGCGTGCTGTACCCGGTCGTCTTCACCGGCCTGAACAACGCCGACTTCACCTTCCCGGCAACGCCGGAGAAGGCCCGAAGCGCGTCGCGCATGTTCCTCACCGCACCGTCGACGTACATGAGTGCTTCGGACCCGAAGGTCTTCGGCCGCCGCGAGGTCGTCGTGATCGACCGCTCGACCGGCAAGAGCTATACGCCCGTGGACTATCCGCGCCTGTTCGCCGACGCCCACCTGCCGCAGGCCGCCGAGATCGCCCGCTACTACATCGGGTTCGTGCGGTTCACCGATCCTCGTTCGTTCCCGAACGTCGACGTCGACGCCGAGAAGGGCTCGGGCATCCCCACCGTGGTCGGCGCGTCGCTGCCGAACCTCCGCACTGGACGCGTGGCCGACGACTCGGTGCAGTTCCTCACCCGCGACGGCGACATCAACCAGGAGGACATCACCAACGACGCGGTCGGCGTGTGGGCGGCCATGCCCTGCCACCACTTCTCGCTCACCGACAACCCGGGCGTCGACCACTTCGCGTTGCCCGGCAACGCGGCCGTCCTCGCCCGGCTGATCGCAGCCGCGGCAAGACCCCCAACCCAGTGCCCGATAAGCCTTTAGCCGATGGCTCGGGCCGTCCCGGTCCGGACCGTTCCTCCCGCGAGACACCGCTCCGCTTCGCTGCGCTGCCAGGTCCGCGGGGACAAGCCCGGTCGCCACTACTCCGGGGAAGAGGAGCGTGGCCTGAGCCGGGCCGCGTGGCCATCCGCTGAAATTTTCAGCCACCTTCACCGCCCGCCCGCCCGGGCCGGCAGATGCCGGAAGAGCAGTTGAACTCTCGGCGTGGGCACTGCGTACCACGCGACGAGACCGCCGGCGGCCTCACCGAACTCCACACCAGATGCGGCCGGAAAGGGTCGGTAGTCGAATGTCCACACGCAACACCAAGCGGCGATGGTTGGCCGCCGGTACCGGTGCCGTGGCGCTGCTCATCGTCGGCTTAGGGCTCGGCGTCGCGGCCGCGCAGACCAACACCGGCGACTCGGGGGGATCCGCCGGGCACGTCGTGTGTCCCGCCGTGGCCGACCGGCTGCCCGCCATCCCGGCGCCGGCGCAGGCCGAGGTGGCCCGGAACCTTCAGTTGCTGGACACGCAGATCGCCGAGGCCAACCGGCGCCTGGTGACCAGCCAGGGCCAGGGCGGCCCGAACTTCGTGAACAACGCGATCCTCGGCCCGCTGAAGGACAAGCGGGCCGCGACGATCGACCGGATCGCGATCGCGATCGGCCGCCACGCGGCCCGCCCGACCGGCCTGGACTCTCTCGCCACCTGCCAGCTCGTCGAGGGGAATGCCCCGGCCGATACCCGCCACCCGCGACCGCAGCGGCGCCGGCGCCCGCGACGGTGCCCCCGTCCGACCCAGTCCGCGGCCGCACCCGGCACGATCTCCTGCCCGACGGTCGCCGACAAGCTGCCCGCGATCCCGGCGCCGGCGCAAGCCGAGGTCGCCCAGAATCTTCAGTTGCTGGACACCCAGATCGCCGAGGCCAACCAGCGCCTCGTGACCAGCCGGGGCGAGGGCGGCCCGAACTTCGTGACAACGCCATCCCTCGGCCCGCTGAAGGACAAGCGCGTCGCGACGATCAACCGCATCGCCACGGCGATCGGGCGGAACGCCGCCCGTCCGGAAGTCCTCGCCGAGACCCTTTCGGCGTGCTCGCTCGCCTGAGACCGCTCACCTGAGACCGCGACGTGCGCGGGCACGGACGGTTCGTGCCCGCGCATCGCACGACCCGTTTCTACCCGCTCGCGATAAGCTCGGCGAGGACGGTCACGTGGCTGAGGGCAAGCTCGCTCGTCGCGGTCAGCAGCGTGAGGCGCCCGCGTCCGGCGATGCCGCGGAGGCGCTGTACCTCGTCGTCGTGGTCGGCGAGTTCGGTGAGGTAGCGACGGCGGAACTCGTCGTACTTCGCCGGATCGTGGCCGTACCACTGGCGCAGGGCGTCGACGGTGACACCGCCTTGGCCCACTCGTCGAACTCGGCGGTCGCCTTGGCGAGGCCGCGCGGCCAGAGCCGGTCGACCAGCACCCGGTAACCGTCGTCCGTGGCGCTCGGCTCGTAGACCCGCTTCGCCGACCACCGTCACCGCCGCACCGTATCGCCCGGCCGGCGAGGCCACTCGTGCCCGCGCCAGCCCGGCCGAGGCCACTTCCCCGAACCATGGCGTCCCGGGGCGGCCGAGGCCACTACGTCCCCGGACCAGTCGTACGGGGTGCCCGAGGCCACTACTCCCCGGACCGAGTGGCTTCCCGGGGCCGGCTGGAGGCCACTCCGTGCCGCAGTGGCTTCCCGGGGCGGCTGAGGCCACTCCTTCCCCGGACTGGTGGCGTCCCGACCCCGCCGAGGCCGCTACTTGCCGGATGGTGGCGCCCGGTGCTGGGCTTGGGGGCGCGGACCTAATGCAGCGGAGGCCCCCCAGGGCCGGGGCGGTGTCTGGCGGGAGCAGCGGTCACGAGGCCCGAGTCACATGAATGGAATCTCTGGGTGTATACCCTCAGCGTATACCCTCGGTGTATGGTTCCGGCATGAGCGTTCCCCTGACCCTGCTCGGCCTGCTCGAGCGCGAGCCCAGCCACGGCTACGACCTCAAGCGCGACTACGACACGTTCTTCGGCCGCGGCAAGCCGCTGCCGTTCGGGCAGGTCTACTCGACGCTCGGCCGGCTGGCCCGCGACGGCAAGGTGGTCGGTCGGCGACGTCGAGCCCGGCGACGGGCCGGACCGCAAGCGCTACGTCATCACCGACGCGGGCGCGACCGAGGTCGAGACCTGGCTGGCCGAGCCGGTCGAGCCCGAGCCGCACCTGCAGACCGTGCTGTTCGCCAAGGTCGTGCTGGCGCTGATGCTGGGCCGCCCGGCCGAGGAGTACCTCGACACCCAGCGCGCCGCCCACCTGCAGCGGATGCGCGAGCTGACCGAGATCAACGCAGCCGGCAGCCTGGTCGACGCGCTGCTCGCCGACCACGGCCTGTTCCACCTGGAGGCCGACCTGCGGTGGATCGACCTGACCGCCGCCCGGCTCGACGCGCTGGCCGCGGCAGGTGCGCGCATGACCGCGGCGATCATCGAGGCGCGCGACGTCGTCCTGTCCTTCGGCGCAGACGCCGGCGCTGCGCGGCGCGAGCGTCGCCGTCGACGAGCGGCGAGATCCTCGCCGTCATGGGCCCGAGCGGCTCCGGCAAGTCGACGCTGCTGCACTGCCTGGCCGGCATCCTGGTGCCCGACGTCCGGCGAGATCGCGCTTCGACGGCCGGCGCGTCGACACGATGGCCGAGACCGAGCGCAGCGCGCTGCGCCGCGACCGGTTCGGCTTCGTGTTCCAGTTCGGCCAGCTCGTGCCGGAGCTGACCGCCGAGGAGAACGTCGCCCTGCCGCTGCTGCTCGGCGGCGCCCGGCGCGCCGGCGGCGCTGCGCGAAGCCCGCGCCGTGGTTCGACCGGCTCGACCTCGACGGCCTGGAGCGGCGCCGGTCCGGCGAGCTGTCCGGCGGGCAGGCGCAGCGGGTCGCGCTGGCCCGCGGCCTGGTCGCACGGCCCGAGGTCCTGTTCGCCGACGAGCCGACCGGTTCGCTCGACTCGCTCACCGGCGAGCAGGTGATGGACCTGCTGGTCGGCGGCCGCCCGCGGAGCAGGGCACCACGGTCGTCCTGGTCACCCACGAGCCGCGGGTCGCCGCGTACGCCGACCGCGAGGTCATCGTCCGCGACGGCAGGGTGCACTCGCTCACCGCGGACCGGGTCGCGCCATGATCCGCTTCGGGCTGCGTCTGACCGTCGCCGGCGGCCGGGAGGCGGTCACCCGGCTGGTCATCATCGCGGCCGCGGTCGCGATCGGCGTCGGCCTGCTGCTGGCGCCACGCTCGCCGGCGTCAACGCGGTCAACACCCAGAACTCCGGTACGCCTGGCTGAACGAGCCGGCACCGACGCGCACGCCGGCCCATCGGCCCGGCGTCGACCCGCTGTGGTGGCAGGTGCGCGGCGACTACTTCGACGGACGAATCATCGGCCGCGTCGACGTCGCCGCGACCGGACCCAACTCGCCGGTCCCGCCCGGCATCCCCGCGCTGCCCGGCCCGGGGGAGTTCTACGCCTCACCGGCGCTGGACCGCGCTGCTCGCACACCACGCCGGCCGACCAGCTCGGCGACCGGTATCCCCGGCCGCGAGGTCGGCATCGATCGGCCCGGCCGCGCTGCCGCGCCCCGAACTCGCTGGTCATCGTCATCGGCCACGACGCCGGCACGAGCTGGCCGGCGCGCCGACGCCGCCCAGGTCACAGCATCAGCCGGCCTCGCAACGATCCGACGCGAACGCTCCGTCGGCATCGACGGCGGCCGGCATCGACCTGCGTCCTCGTCGGTCGTCGCCGCCGCGCTGCTGTTCCCGGTGCTGATCTTCATCGGCACCGCGACCCGGCTCTCCGCCGCCCGCCGCGAGCAGCGCTTCGCCGCGATGCGCCTGGTCGGCGCGACGCCCGCGGCAGATCTCGCGTGATCGCCGACCGTCGAGTCCGCCGTCGCCGCCGTCGCCGGCACCGCCGTCGGCTTCGGCCTGTTCTTCCTGTTCCGCGATCCGCGCTGGCGGCGATCCCGTTCACCGGGCACGCCGTTCTTCCCGGCCGACCTGTCCCTCGAGCGCGCTCGACATCGTGCGTCGTCGCGCTCGGCGTCCCGGTCGCGGCCGCCGTCGCGGCCCGGCTCGCGCTGCGCCGGGTGCACGATCTCGCCGCTCGGCGTCACCCGCCGGGTCACGCCGCGGCCGCCGCGGCGCGTGGCGGCTGATCCCGCTCGCTCGCCGGCCTCGGCGAGCTGGCGTACTTCGTCGGCCGGCGCCCGCGCACCAGCGATGCGGCCAGATCGCGGCGTACCTCGCCGGCGGCATCCTGACCATGGCCGGGCTGGTCATCGCCGGGCCGTGGCTGACCATGGTCGGCTCCGCGGCTCATGGCGCGGCGAGCCAGCCGGCCGGCCGGCGCTGATCGCCGCCCGGCGGCTCGCCGACAACCCGAAGGCCGCGTTCCGCGCGGTCAGCGGGCTCGTCCTCGCGCTGTTCGTCACCAGCGTCGCGGTCGGCGTCATCACCACCATCGACCGACAACCACGCCTTCCAGACCGGCGGCGGCACCGGCAAGAACATCCTGATCACCGAGCCTCACCGGCCCGCAGCAGGTGACCGGGCCGAACACGCCCCTGTCCGGGGTCACCGTCCCCCAGGCACTGACCGGACGGCTGCGCGACGTGCCGGAGCTGACGCACGGTCTGGTAAGTCACCTCGATCCGTTCGGGACGGCGGATGACAGCCTGGGTCGACTGCGGTCAGCTCGCCCGCCTGCCCGCGCTCGGCACCTGCGCCCCGGCGCCGCCGTCGCCGCGATGCAACCTGCGCCGAGCGGTTCGACGCCCGGGCCGCACCGCTTGCGGGTCTGGCCCGCCGTGGACGTGCCGGCCAGCCGCCTCGACAGCCTCCCCGCGTCGGGCATCGTCGTCGACACCGACGGGTCGACGGCCGCGATCGAGCGGGCCCGGACGGTCCTCGAGACCGCCTTCCCGCTCCAGGCCTCCCCGGCCACGGTCGACGAGACGCAACGGCGACTCGCCAGCTCCTATCCGCCTGGCAGCAGCTCGCCGACGTGGTCATCCTCGCCAGCCTGCCGATCGCCGGGTGCAGCCTGGCGGTCAGCGTGGCCGGCGGGCTGACCGAACGCAAGCGCCCGTTCAGCCTGCTGCGGCTGACCGGGGACCCCCGTCGGGCTGCTGCGCCGGGTGGTCGCGCTGGAGACCGCGGTGCCGCTGCTGGCGGTCGCCGTCGTCTCGGCGGGCCTGGGCCTGCTGGCCGCCGAGCTGTTCCTGAACGCCCAGCTCGGGCTGACACCTGCGGCCGCCGGGACCGGCGTACTACGGCTCGTCGCGGGCGGAGCTGCTGCTGTCGCTGGGCATCATCGCCTCGACGCTCCCGCTGCTGGCGCCGGATCACCGGCCCGGAGACGGCCCGAACGAGTGAATTCGGACGAGCAGTATCGTTCCGGCGTGCATATCCAGTTCGACGTCCCCGCCGATCCGGCCTACCCGGGCCGGGTCGCCGGGGTGCTCAGCGGCGTGCAACTGCGCAAGTACGGCTACATCGGCGCGGCACTGATCGCGGTCGGCGCGGTCGGGCTGGCGCTCGCGCGGGCGTTCGATCCGATTGGCCGGGTGACCCCGCTGTTCGTCTCGATGGTCGTGGCCGGGGTGCTGTCGCTGCTGTTCCCGCAATGGGTGCGGTACAACGCACGGCGCCGCTCCAGCGGCTACGCCGTCGAGGGTGGCTACGACATCACCGACGAGAACATCATGATGCGCAGCGGTACGGAGTCCGGCGGGATCGCCTGGGACGGGGTCACCCGGGTCGCCGAGACCCCCGAGTTCTGGATCGTGTTCGTCGGCCGGATGCCGGCCACGGTGATCCCGCGCGCGTTCATGTCGGGCGGGGACGCCGAGACGCTGCGCGCGTTCCTTGTCGAGCACGGCCTGCTCGCCGACCGCTCCACGCGCTGACCGACGCGCGAGGTCAGCGCCGTGACATCTGCAGGTAGTGCGCGTTGTACATGACCCCGAGGAGATTGCCGAACGGGTCGATCACCGATGCGGTCACGAATTGGGGCCGCGCTCGGTGACCGGCTCGAACTCCTTCGCGCCCAGCGCCAGCAGCCGCTCGACGCTCGCCGGCACGTCGTCGACGTGCCAGTAGACGATCGCGCCGGACGGACCGCCGGCGCCGGGGGGCGCCCACCGCCGGTCGACGATGCCCAGCTCGTGCTGGTGCTCGCCGACGCGGAACTCCACGTAGGCCACCGGGCCGTCCTCCGGGCGTACGAAGTAGGGCTCGATGCCGAGCAGTTCGGCGTACCAGTCGCGGGCCGCCGCCACGTCGTCCGCGAACAGGCTGAGCGTCGTCATTCCTCGCAACATCTTCGTGCTCCTGTCGTCGTTGTCGGGTGCTGCAATCGATGATCCGGCTTCAAGTGCTCACAAGTGAGCACTTTGTGCGGTACCTGGCCGGGTGGGGGCGTTGATCGAGGTGCTGGAGCCGGCCTCGGTCCGGGCGGAGCTGGCCCGGCTCGGCTCGGAACTCGTCGGCCGCTACCGGCCGCCGCGATCAGCACGTCCGGTGCGGCGATGAGTTCAGCCGGCCGCGCGGGTCTTGATTGCATGACGAATGAAACTGACCTCAGCGCCGCCACCGCGATCGTCACGGGCGCGAGCCGCGGCTTCGGGCGGGCCATCGCCGACGCGCTCGCCGGGGCGGGCGCGAAGGTCGTCGGCCTGGCCCGCTCGGGGCAACCCCCGTTGATCCAGGGTGACGCCACCGACCCGGCGCTCGCCGAGGAGTTGCTCCGGGTCCACCGCCCGACGGTACTCGTGCTGAACGCGGGCGCCGTGCCGCCGCTCGGGCCGATCCACGAGTTGACCTGGGAACAGTTCAGCCGGAACTGGCACGTCGACGTCCGGCAGGCCTTCGTCTGGGCCCGCGCCGCGTTGACCGCACCGCTGGCGCCGGGCAGCGTCGTCGTCGCGGTGTCCAGCGGCGCGGCGCTGCGCGGTTCGCCGGTCAGCGGTGGCTACGCCGGGGCGAAGGCCACCGTCCGGTTCGTCAACGGCTACGCCGCGGCTGAGTCGGCGCGGCTGGGGTTGGGCCTGCGGTTCGTCACGCTGCTGCCGCAGCTGACCCCGGCGACCGAACTCGGGGCGGCCGGCGTCGCCGCGTACGCCGAACGCGAAGGCGTCGATGTGGCATCGTTCGTGCAGCGGCTGCAGCCGATCGTGACCCCGGAACTCGTCGGCCGCGCGGTCGTCGAGGTCATCGGCGCCGCGGCGGGGCCGCCGCACGCGGAGTTCCGCCTGATGGGCAGCGGTCTGGAGATGATCGGGTGAGCACCGACTTCGTGACCCTGGCCGACCCGTTCCGCGGTGAGCTGCTCGCGCACTGCTACCGGCTGCTCGGCTCGATCCACGACGCCGAGGACGTCGTCCAGGACACCTATGTGCGGGCGTGGCGCGGATACGAGCGGTTCGAGGGCCGCTCGTCGCTGCGGCGGTGGCTCTACACGATCGCGACCCGCGCCTGCCTCACCGCGTTGGAGCGCACCGCCCGGCGGCCGTTGCCGTCCGGGCTGGGCGCGCCGTCGGACGACCATCGCGTCGCCCTCGGTCCGGAGAGTGCCGACATCGCGTGGCTGCAGCCGTTGCCGGACGTACTGCTGCGCCGCGACGCGGACGATCCGGCCAGCGTCGTCGCCGCCCGGGCCGGCATCCGGCTCGCGTTCGTGGCCGCGTTGCAGCACCTTCCGGCCCGGCAACGGGCGGTGCTGATCCTGCGCGACGTGCTGGCCTGGCCGGCCCATGAGGTCGCCGACATCCTCGGTACGACGGTGGCCGGGGTCAACAGCGCGCTCCAGCGGGCCCGGATGCACCTGCGCGAGCTCGCGCTCGTCGCCGACGAGATGGCCGAGCCCGCCGAACTGCGCGACCTGCTCGACCGGTACGCCGCCGCGTTCGAGCAGGCCGATGTCGGCCGGCTGGTCGACCTCGTGCGGGCCGACGTCGAGCTGGAGATGCCGCCGCAGCCGGCCTGGTTCACCGGCCGCGAGGCTGTGCTGGGATTCCTCGCCGCCCGGGTGCTGCGCCGGCCGGGGCAGTGGCGGGCCCTTCCGACATCGGCCAACGGCCAGCCGGCCGTGGTCCTCTACGGGCGCGCCGCCGCCGGCGCGTTCGAGCCGCACGGCCTGCAGGTGCTGACCGTCGCCGGCGGCCGGATCGCGCGGATCACCTCGTTCAACGATCCGAGCCTGGTTGAAGCGGCCGGCTTCTCCGGTGCGAAGCCGGTGCGAAGCCGGCGCCGGCCAGAAGGGCAGAATCCGACGATCGATCAGAACGGCACCCGTAGCTGACGGTGAGGAATGGAACACCCGCGGGTCGGTGTGGAACGCCTCCCGGTTGAGTGAACTCAGCCTCCGGGGAGGAACAATGCGTTTGAATCGGCTTGCCGTCCCAGTGTTCATCATCGCCCTCGTCGCGGCGTCGCCCGGGGCCGCCGTCGCCGTAGCTGATCCACCACCACCGCCGACCACGACCTGGCCGCAGTTCATGCTCGACGCGGGGCACACCGGGTTCAACCCGACCGAGAAGGCGATCAACCGCCGCACCGTCAACGACCTGACCCTCGAATACATCGCGACCGGGCCGGCCGATCCGCAGTTCGGGGCCTTCCGGCACTCCGCGCCGGCGGTCGTCAACGGGGTCGCCTACATCGGCGACGAGATCGGCAACCTCGTCGCCCTTCCGGCCACCGGCTGCGGCGCCGAGGTCTGTCCGGCGTTGTGGACGGCACCGCTGAGCAACGACGTGGCGAGCTCGCCGGCCGTCGACAACGGATTGGTGTTCGTCGCCACCGCGGGCAGCATCGACAACGGGCTCGGCCAGTTGTACGCCTTCCGGGCGGCCGGCTGCGGCGCCGCCGTCTGCAAGCCGATCTGGGTCGCCCAGGTGCCCAACACCGACTCGTCGCCGGTGACCGCCGCCGGCGTCGTCTACATCGCGGCCAGTGACGGTACGCTCCGCGCCTACGCCGAGAAGGGCTGCGGCCAGGCGACCTGCTCGCCACTGTGGGCCGGATCGATCGGTACGTCGGCGGACGCCTCGCCGGCGGTCGGCGGCGGCATCGTCTACGTGACCGCCGGCGACGGGCTGTTCGCCTTCCGGGCCTCCGGCTGCGGCCGGGCGAAGTGCCCGCCGCTGTGGCGCAGCACGCCGGCCGACGGCATCGTCCAGGAGGTCGGCCCGACCGTCAGCAACGGCCACGTGTACTTCGCCAGCAGCAACTTCACCGACGGCGGGACCGGCGCGGTCTACTCGTTCGCGGCGGCCGGCTGCGGCGCGACGGTCTGCAGTCCGGAGTGGACGGCCCACCCGGCGCAGACCGACAACGTCGCCGCGACGATGGCGGTCGCGAACGGCGTGCTCTACGCGAGTACGAGCGGCACGCTGTACGCCTTCGACGCCAACGGCTGCGGCAAGAGCGAGTGCGGGTTCCTGTGGCTGGGCTTCCTCAACGGGTTCCTGTCCGGCACCAGCGCGTCCCCGACCGTCGCGGCGGGCCTCGTCTACTTCACCCAGGACAACGGCGACGTGGGTGCCTTCGACGCCAAGGGCTGCGGCGACATCGTGTGCGCGCAGGTCTGGTCGACAAACACGCAACCCTTCGACGCCCTGCTGGACACCCCGGTGATCGTCAACGACCGGCTGTACGTCGCCGGCCCGCGGTTCGGGGACCAGTCCGCGATGTACGTCTACCACCTACCGCCGGGAGGGCAGGGATGAAGTTCCCCAACGGGGTACGCACCGGCGTGACGGTCGCCGTCGTCACCGGCCTGGTCCTCGTGGCCGAACCGGCATTCGCCTCGACCGTGGCCGCCGTGCCCATCTCGCCCAGCGGTACCACGGCCGGGTTCGGCGACATCGAGGTCGTGTCGGCGAGTGACGCGTTCGCGGTCGGCGGCAACGGCAACATCGCCGCCGCCCGCTACAACGGCACCCGGTGGACGACCGTGGCGACACCCGACGTGCTCGACCACAGCAACCCCAACAACTTCGCCAGCCTGGCCGGGGTCGACGCGGTCTCGGCGAACCTGGCGTTCGCGGTCGGCACCACGACTGTCCTCAATGGACCCGGCCCGGTCGCCGTCGCGCTGCGCTGGAACGGCTCCTCCTGGAGCCGCCAGAGCGTTCCCACCCCGGCGACCACCGGCAGCAGCTTCGCCGCGGTGAAGGCGTTCTCCGGCAGCGACGCGTGGGCGGTCGGCTACACCGGATCGTCGGCCGGTCGCAAGAGTCTCGCCATGCATTTCAACGGTACGGCGTGGAGCCCGGTCGCCACGCCGAGCCCGGGTACCCGGGACAACTTCGTCACCGCGGTCGACGGCGCCGCCGCCAACGACGTGTGGGCGGTCGGCTACCTGCTCAACCTCCCGTACGGCAACCGGATCCGGCTGCCGTGGATCATGCACTGGAACGGTACGGCGTGGAGCCAGGTGCCCAGCCCGAGCACGGGTAGCGGCGAGCTGACGTACCTGTACGACGTGTCGGTGACCTCGGCCACGGACGCCTGGGCGGTCGGCTACGGCACCCAGACCGGCAGCAACGTCGGGTTCGTCGCGCGGTGGAACGGCACCGCGTGGAACCGGGTCGCCGCGCCCGCTCTGCAGGTGGTCAACCGGGTGAGCGCGCGGTCGGGCACCGACGTGTGGGTGACCGGCTCCGACAGCGCCGGTGCGGCCAAGTTCGCCCACTGGAACGGCACGAGCTGGACGATCCTCGACGCCCCGGCGTCGAACGTCGTCCTGGGCCCGGTGGCCGTCGACCCGTCGAACGCCGAGCTGGCGTTCGGCAACAAGATCGACGCCAACGGCAATTCGCTCGGTCCGGTCGCGTACCGCATCACCGGCTGACCTTCGGCGAAGTAGTGGCCTCAACTGCCCCAGGAGGCCGCTACTTCGGCGAAGTAGCGGCCTCCTCGCTGCCGGGTCCGCGTGCCCAAGCCCGCCGCTTCCACTCCCATGATCATCGATCTTGACGCCAACGGTGTTGCCCGGGGCGACCATTCGGCGTAAGTAGATGATCATGAGCGGGTCGGGGCCGCCGGGGGCAGCCCCGCGCAGGTGGAACGGCCACGGGACGGGATGGCACGCCCTTCTCAGTGAAGGGCGTGCCACTGCGGGCCGCCCGGAGAGGACGTCATGACGGGCATCCCCGCGAGGCGATTCGTGCGGACGGCAGTGCTGCCGGCCGCGTTGTTGATGGCGGTCTCCGGCTCGGCGGTCGCGTTCGGCGGCGAGCCGGCCATCGCCGCGCAGCAGTACCCGAACTACACCATGCGGCTCAACCCGTCCGCACCGCGACTGCGGGCCGGGGAGAGCACCACGGTCAGCATCAGGTTCCGCGCCGGTCACCGGCTGTACGGCGTACCGGTGGAAATGAGCGTCACCGGCCTGCCGAGCGGGGTGACGGCGTCGTTCACGCCGGACACGCCGCGGATCGGCGAGCCGGCGACGCTGACGCTGACCTCGGCGGGCTTCCCGACGGGTACCTTCACCGCATCGGTCACGGCGATCACCATCAGCTCGGACCCGATCGGCACGACGGCGCCGCTGAACCTGACCATCGGGTAGCCGGCGGGACCGCCTGCCGTCCGGTCATCGGTGGACCCGGGCCGCGTGTCCTGCGAACCGGGTCCACGATGCACAACAACGTGGTTAGCCCTTGACCGATCCGGTCAGGCCGCCGACGATCCGCCGTTCGGCGAGGACGAAGAAGCCCGAGCGCCGGAATCATCGACATCGCCGTGAACGCGAGGATCGTGCGGTGTCCTGCGAATACTGGGACTGGAACGCGGCCACCCCGAGCGGCAGCGTGAAGTGGTCGGGTCGTTGAGCACCAGCAGCGGCAACAGGTAGGCGTTCCAGCTGGTGACGAACGCCAGGATGGCGACCGTGGTCAGCGCCGGCCGGCACAGCGGCAGCAGGATGCGCCAGAAGAAGCCGAGGCGCCCGGCAGCCGTCGATCACCGCCGCGTCCTCGATCTCACCCGGGATCGCGCGCATGAACGGGCGCAGGATGACGATCGTGATCGGCAGTCCGAACGCGACCTGCGGGCACGGCCACGCCCGAGCGGGTGTCTCCAGCAGCCCGAGCTGGCGCAGCAGCAGGTACAGCGGGAGGACGCCGCCGCGCTGATCGGGAACAGCAGGCCGAGGGTGAAGAAGGTGTAGAGCGCCTCACGACCCCTGAACGTGTAGCGGGACAGGGCGAAGGCCGCCATCGACGCCGACCGCGACGGCCAGGGCGGTGGCCACCACGGCGATGAGCGCGCTGTTGCCGAGACCTGCCGCCAGAAGGCCGCCGAGGTCAGCACCGTCGTGTAGTTCGGCGAGCACCCACGGGTCGGGCAAGCCGACCGGCTCGGCGTTGATCTGCGCGGTGGTGCGGAAGCCGCCGATCACGACGTAGAACAGCGGACGACGACGACCGGCCACGACGATGGCGATGACGGCGCGACGATGTCGCCGCGCGACGGGGTCGCGACCAGGTCGGACGGCGGGCCGACGCTCTCAGTGCTCACGCTCATCCGCATCCTCGGTCAGTGCGCCCTCGGTGTCACGGCGCAGCACGAAGCGCTGGTAGATCAGCGCGAAGACGAAGCAGATGACGAACAGGATGACGGCGACGGCGCTGCCGTAGCCGAACTCGTGAGCCGGCTTGAAGCCGTGGTCGAGCATGTAGGTCGGCCATCGTGTTCGACGCGTTGGCCGGGCCGCCCAGCGTCATGATCCAGACCAGGTCGAACAGCTGCAGCGAGCCGATGATCGACAGGAAGATCCAGATCCGGATGGTCGGGCCGAGCAGCGGCAGCGTGATGTGCCGGGTGACCTGCCACGGCGTGGCGCCGTCGATCGCCGCCGCCTCCGCGAGCTCGCGCGGGATGCCCTGCAAGCCCGGCGAGCAGCAGGATGATGCCGAAGCCGATGTACTTCCAGGTGATCACCACGAACAGCGTGTAGAGCACGATGTTCGCGTCGGCCAGCCACAGCTGGACCAGGCCGCCCAGCCCGACGGCTCGTGAATGCTGGTCGACGAGGCCGTCCGGCTGCAGCATGCAGCAACCAGACGACCGCGGTGATCACCTCGGACAGCACGTACGGCGCGAAGATGATCGAGCCGCAGCACCGCCCGCCCGCGCAGCTTGCGGTTGAGCAGCAGCGCCAGGCCGATCGCCAGCGGCAGCTGGATCACCAGCGACAGCGCGGCGATGATCAGGTTGTGCACGATGGCGCCGCCGGAAGACCGGGTCCTGCAACGCCCGCTCGTAGTTGCCGAAGCCGATGAAGTGGTGCAGCGGGCTCGAGCCCGTTCCACTTGAAGAAGCTGTAGTAGACCGCCACCGCGATCGGCACGCAGCACGAACGCGACGAACAGACGATCGAGCGCCGGAGCGAGCAGCAGGGTGAGCTCCAGCGCGCTGCGCCGCCGCGCCCGCTCGTGCGGCCTGAGCCTCGCTCGACGGCCGGCCCCGTCGACGCAGCGTCTGCGCCGCCGGTGCCGTCAGGTGGCCGGGTCACTGAGTTCTGCGACCGCCTTGCGTGACACGGCGTCGACGATGCTCTGCGGGCTGCCCTGTCCGGCGAACAAGTTCGCGACCTCGTCGTTGAGCGCCGCGCCGACGCTCGTCGGCAGGGCCTTGTCGAAGTACAGCTGGACGTACGGGGCGTCTTGTCAGGAACTGCTGCACGGTCTTGAGGGTCGGGTCCTGGATCGCCGCAGATCGGCCGCCGGGTTGGACCGGCAGGCCGGCGCGTGTCGGTCTGCGACCAGCTTCTGGTCTGCACGTCGGCGCTGAGCATGAACTTGAGGAAGTCGGCGCAGGCCGGCGGCGCCTTGACGACGCAGGAGAAGCCGTCGCCGCCACCGAAGCGCGGCGCCCGGGGTGCCCTGTGCCGCCGGCGACGGCCGGGAAGCGCGAACCAGCCGAGCTTCGTCGCAGTACGGCCTTGTCGGGCTGGTCAGCGGGATCATCGTGGGCAGTTCCCAGTGACCCTGCAGCTCCATCGCGGCCTTGCCGTTGGCGACCAGGCCGGCCGAGCTGCCCGCGCCCTGCTGGGCCGGGGTGCCGAGGAAGCCGTTCTGGAACGGCTTCGTGTCGAGGAACGCCTTGAGGTCCTCCCCGGCCTTGACCCAGCACGGATCGGTCGATCTTGAGGTCCTTCATGGCTGCCTGCACCGTGTCCAGCGAGCACTCGCGCAGCGCGAAGTAGCTCCCACCAGAAGGCGTCCGGCCACTTGTCCTTGCTGCCGATCGCGATCGGCGTGATGCCCTTGGCGCCTTGAGCTTGGTCGATCGCGGCGTTGAGCTCGTCCATGGTGGTCGGCGGGGCGGTGATGCCGGCCTGGGCGAACAGGTCCTTGCGGTACCAGAAGCCGACGACGTGCAGGCTGTAGGGCACGCCGTACTGCTTGCCGTCGACCTGCCAGCCGGCGGCGCCGGCGCCGAGTCGCCGATCGCAGCTGGAGGTCTGCGCGCTGATGTCCTGCAGCTTGCCGGACTGCACCTGGGTGGCGAGGTCGCCGCCGCCCCACTGCTGGAAGATGTTCGGCGGGTCGTTCGACTGCAGCGCGACCGAGATCTTGGTCTTGAGTCGCCTCGTTCTGCACCGGCTCGACCTTGAAGCGTGACGTTCGGGTGGGCCTTGTGGTAGTCGTCGGCGACGCCTGCCAGTACGCCCTTGCGCGGATCCTGGGCGCCGTTGTGCCACCAGGTCAAGGTGACCTGGTCTCGTCGGCCGAACCGCCGGACGCCGGAGCTGTCATTTCCGCATGCGGACGCGGCCGAAAGCGCCATCGTCGTCGCGACGGCGATCGCGGCCCAGCCTCCGTGGGGAGTTTTCTCAGGTGGACGTCCATAACTGATCATCTCCTGATGGCGGTGGGAGCGAGCCACGCGGGCTCGATTGGCCGGAAAGTATTCTCCTAGCCAGTAAGACTTGTCAATCGTTGTCGATAACGTTATCGGAAGTTATTCTGCCCGCGTGGAACGCAGCCCTCGAGTGACACGATCCGGACGTCGCCGCGCAGGCCGGCGTGTCCGTCGCGACGGTGTCCAAGGTGATCAACGGTCGATACGGGGTCTCCGCGGCCACCAACGCGCGCGTGCAGGCCGTCATCAAGGAGCTGGGCTACGAGGCCAGCCTGGTCGCGCAGAGCCTGCGCAACCATCAAGACCAACGTGATCGGCATCCTCGTCGCCGACCTCGAGCCGTTCAGCACCGAGCTGCTCAAGGGCGCCGCCCGGGCGATCCGCGGCACCGGCTACGAGCTGGTCGTCTACTCGGCCGGCGGGCGCACGCACCGACCAGGTCGGCTGGGAACGCCGCTACCTCTCGCGGCTGTCCGGCACGCTCATCGACGGCGCGGTGCTGGTCACGCCGACCGTCGTCGACGTCCAGTACGGCGCCCACGTGGTGGCCGTCGACCCGCACACCGGCCCGTCCGACCTGCCGACCGTCGACTCGGACAACCTGCGCGGCGCCCGGCTGGCCACGCAGCACCTGCTGGATCTCGGGCACCGGCGCATCGCGATGCTCACCGGCCGTCCGGACCTGCAGTCGGCCAGACTGCGGGAGCAGGGTTATCTGGACGCTTTACAAGCCGCCGGGGTACGAGCCGAGCCCGCGCTGCTCAGGGTCGGCGGTTATGACCCGGTGCTCTCCGCGGACGCGGCGCGTGAACTGCTCACCGGACCGGACCGGCCGACCGCGATCTTCGGCGCCAACGACGTGTCGGCCATCGCGGCCGTCGAGGTGGCGGCCGAGCTGGGCCTGCGGGTGCCCGAGGACCTGTCGGTGATCGGCTTCGACAACGTCCCCGAGGCCGCCCTCGCCTCCCCGTCGCTGACCACCGTCGAGCAGCCGATCCACGACATGGGGCGGCGGGCGATCAGCCTGCTGATCAAGCTGATCCAGGACGAGCCGGTCGACATCACCCACATCACGCTGCCCACGCGGCTCGTCGTCCGGCAGTCCACCGGCCGTCCACCCGGCGGGCACCGGAGGTGACTCCCGACGTCAGGCAGTGAGCAGGCCCCGCCGCGTCGCCTCCCGTGCGGCCTGGCCGCGGCTGCTCACCCCGAGCTTGCGCAGGATCGCCGACACGTGGTGGTGCACGGTCTTCTCCGACACGAACAGCCGGCCGGCGATCTCCGCGTTGGACGTGCCCTCCTGCAACAGCGCCAGCACCTCGACCTCGCGCGGCGTCAGGCCGGCCGGATGGTCCTTGGTGCGGGGCCGGGCGCCGCGGGGCAGGCCGCGCACCCCGTGCTCGCGCAGCCGGCGGGCCACCACCGCCGCGGCCGGCTTCGCGCCCAGCCGCTGGAACTCGGTCAGCGCGTAGCGCAGCTGGTCCTCATCGGTGGACTCGACGAGCGCGAGCGCGGCGTCGTACGGGCAGCCGAGCTCGGCCCACCGCTTCGCCGCGTCCTCGACGTCACCGGCGAGCTGTGACGAGTACGGCTCGACGGCGCCCGCGATGGTCTCGTCGATGCCGGCCAGGCGGCGCAACCAGGCCAGCTCGCCGACCACCCAGGCCGCTTCCCGGTCGGCGGCGGCCTGCACGACGCCGTGCGTCTCGTCGCCGACCAGGTCGCCGCGGCCGTCCAGCCACGCCGCCTCGGCGCGGGCGATCGCCACCGGCACCCTGTACTGCAACTCGTCCTGCCCGATCTGCAGCTCATGGGCCTCGTCAAGCGCAGCCCACTGGTCGGCGTCGCCGCGCCGGGCCC
Source organism: uncultured Actinomycetota bacterium (assembly GCA_963816625.1). Classification (GTDB taxonomy): domain Bacteria; phylum Actinomycetota; class Actinomycetes; order Mycobacteriales; family Micromonosporaceae; genus Dactylosporangium. The sequence continues at coordinate 100,217 of CAWFLC010000005.1, forward strand.
GCACCAGCCCGATGACGGTGAGCCCGAGGATCCGCAGCAACGGCACCGACCGGGCCGAGCGCAGCACGGTTTCGGCGTCGCGGAGCGCGTCGTCCCAGCACCCCCGGTCGAGGTGGTAGCGGGCGCGGTAGGCGATGACATAGGACTCCCAGCCTTCGAGGCCGAGTTCCTCACAGACCCGGACCCCCCGGTCGAGCCAGTGCGCGTACTGGTGCGCGCGGGTCCGGTTCATCGCCCAGCCGAGGTGGATGTACGCCCGGCCGATGTGCTCTTCCAGCCCCTCCCGCTCGGCCATCGCGAGGCTGCGGGACAGGGTCTCCCAGCCTTCCGGCTGGTCGTGCAGCAGCTGCATGGTGCCGATGTTGTTGAGGCTGTGGACGATCACCGACCGGGCGTCGAGCGCCTCGGCCAGCCCGAGCGCGCGCCGGCTCCACGAGTACGTCTCGTCGCGCTGCTCGTCGTTCAGGGCGACCTGCGCCATGTTGCTGTAGGCGAGGGCGAGCTCGCGTCCGGGCGGCAACTGCTCGAGCAGCCCGATGGCCTCGTCGCCGACTCCGGCCGCGGCCGCGCTCAGCCCGCCGCACCACAGCCGCCGGGACAGCTGCGACAGCGCCGCGCCGCGCCGCCGATCGTCGCCGGCGACCCGCCAGCACTCGATCGCCTCCTGCAGCGCGACGATCGAGTCGTCGGTCTGGTCGGTGAGATAGCACGCGTACGAGCGGCCTTCGAGCAGACTCGCGCGAACCTCGGGCGGCTCGGCGCCGGCGAAGCGCAATGCGCGGGCGTACTGGGCCGCCGACTCACGCTGGGCGCCGCTCGCACTGGCCTGCTCGGCGGCCAGGGGCGCGTAGCGCAGGACGGCCGCGCCGTCACCGGCCGCCTCGGCGTGATCGGCCAGCCGCGCCGGATCGAGGCCACCGGTCGGCGGCGCGCTGAGCGCCTTCAGCGCCCGGCGGTGCAGCGCGATCCGCCGGTACGGGGCGAGCGACTCCTCGATCGCCCGCCGCGCGAGATCGTGGCGGAACGAGACCGAGCTGGCGCTCGACGTGAGCATGCCCGAGTGCAGGCACCGCTCCACGGCGTCGTCGGCATCCGGCGCGAGGGCTTCGAGGAGCCACAGCTCGGCCTGCGGCAGGGCCACGGAGACGGCCTCGAGAACGGCCATCGCGGCGTCGTCGAGCCGCGCGGCGCGGGCCAGCACGGCGTCGCGGACGGTTGCCGGGGTTGCCGCTGGCCGGGCGCCGGCCGCAGCGATCGTCTCGGTGACGAAGAACGGGTTGCCGCCGGTCGCCCGGTGCAGCGCGGCCGCGTCCATGCCGCGCGGGGCCAGCGCCGCGACGGCCTTCGGCGACAACGGCTCGACCGTGAGCCGCTTGATCGAGTCCGAACCGCGCAACTCGCCGAGGAGCCGCCGCAGCGGATGGGTCCGCTCGAGTTCGTCGTCGCGGTAGGTCGCGATCAGCAGGGCCGGCACCGATTCGATCCGGCGGGCCAGCAGGCTCACCACGTCGAGGGTCGCCTCGTCGGCCCAGTGCAGATCCTCCAGGACGATGATCGTGCCCCGCTGCGCCCAGGCCTCCCGCATGATCGCCGAGGCGACCTGGTGCGGTTTGATGCCCGCCTCGAACCTCAAACCGGCGTCGGCGGCGATGTCGAGGAACGGACCGAGCGGCCGCGGGGTGAACAGGGGGTCGCAGGAGCCCCACAACGCGCGTTCGGCGCCGGCGGTGAAGCGCCGCAGCACGGTGGTTTTGCCGCCGCCCGCCTCGCCGCCGAGGAGCACGAAGATCCCGCTGCCCGAACGGGCCTGGACGAGCGCGCCGTCCAGCATCGCCAGGTGCGCGGAGCGTTCCAGAAGTTCCCAGCCGGCGGTAGCCACGACTCACCGTGGCATGCGGAAACGCCCTCGTCCAGCGCGTTGTCGCGGTGCCGATCGACGGGCCGGCAACATGGGTAATCCTGCCGATGTCCGGAAAAGATCATCGCCCCTACCGTTGCCCATCGGAATCTGTCCGGAAGCGAAGGGGATCGAATCGATGAAGGCGCGTCGGCTGTTTGCCGTAGCGGTCCTCGTGGCCGCGATCACCACCCTCGTCTCGACCAACGCGTACGCGTCGTCGAGCCATTCGAAGTTGTCGCGGGTCAAACACGTGACCGCCAAGTTCCAGAGTCTCGGCGTGGCGCAGAAGGCCGGCTATGCCCTGCTCGTCGACCAGGACGGCATCGCCTGCATCGACATGCCCGGCATGGGCGCGATGGGCGTGCACTACGTCAAGGGCGACCTCGTCGGCGACGGCAAGATCGATGCCCTGCACCCGGAGGCGGTCGTCTACGAGCCGGTCGGCCACGGCAAGGTGCGGCTGGTCGCGCTCGAGTACGTGGTGTTCAAGGCCGACTGGGATGCCAAGCACAAGCACAAGCCGTCACTGTTCGGGCGCAAGTTCGACGAGACCGCCGCTGGAAACCGGTACGGCCTGCCGGCCTTCTACTCACTGCACGCCTGGATCTTCAAGTCCAACCCGGCCGGTACGTTCGCCATGTGGAACCCAAGGGTGCACTGCCCCGCCGGAAGCGCCCACTCGGGCCACGCGGCCCACTAACCCCCGGGGTCCAGTCGATCAAGGAAGTACGCGCCCGGGATTCGGACAAATCCCGGCGCGTACTTCCTTGATCGACTGTGAAGGATGTCGAGAACGGCGGCCGCAGCTTCTACTTCTCGGCATGATGCTCACTTCTGGACTCGTCATGGGCGAGTCACCACGCTGGTACGACGGGCGCCTGTGGGTGTCCGACATGGGGGCCAATGCACTGGTCGCCGTCGACCCGAGCGGCCGCAGCGAGGTCGTCGCCGAGGTGCCCGGCATGCCGATGGGCCTCGGCTGGCTACCCGACGGCACGATGCTGGTCGTCTCCTCGCGCGACGGCAAACTCCTGCGCCGCGACGGCGGCGTCCACGCCGACCTGGCGGCGCTGTCGGACAAGCCGTGGAGCGACATGGCGGTTGACGGGCGCGGCAACGCGTACGTCGGCAACATCGGCTTCGACTTCCCGTACGGCGAGGTCCGCACCGGGATCGTGGCGCTGGTGACCCCGGACGGTCAGGCGCGGCCGGTCGCCGACGACGTCCACTTCCCCAACGGGATCGCGGTGACGCCGGACAACGCGACCCTCATCCTCGCGGAGACGTACGCGCACCGGCTCACCGCGTTCGACATCGCGCCGGACGGCGACCTGACCAACCGGCGCGTCTGGGCCGACCTGCCCGGCGCCTTCCCGGACGGCATCTGCCTCGACGCCGAGGGCGCGGTCTGGTACGCCGACGTGCCCGGCCAGCACTGTGTCCGGGTCCGCGAAGGCGGCGAGGTCCTGGCGACCGTCGAGGTTGACCGCGGCTGTTTCGCCTGCGTCCTCGGTGGTGACGCGCGCACCACCCTCTACATCGTCGCCGCCGAATGGAGCGGCGTCGACGGCAGCAGCGAGCGTACCGGCCAGGTGGTCGCGGTCGAGGTCGACGTGCCGGGAGCCGGCTGGCCCTAGAGTACTTTGTTAGGTTAATCGGTAGGTGTTGGGGTGCAAGGGTTTGAGGATTTGGTGGCAGGTGGGGCACGCGCCGGTCCAGGTCGCGAGCAGGTATTGCAGCTCGCGGAGGACCAGGTAGAGGGTCAGGCCAGCGCAGCCGCTTTTGGGTCGGGTCGCAGCGTGGTGATGAACAGGTGCGCGGCGGTGACCACCCGGCCGCTCGGGGCGCGTTCTTCAGCGTTCTGCGCCGTTTGACCTTCGCCGCCGCGAGCGCCGCCGGTGCGGCTTTGCGTTCATCCCACGACTCCGGCAGGAACAACCGCCAATCCAGCGGACACGACGCGGTGTCGCTCACCGCGTGGACACTCACCCCGATCTGACAGTTCGCGACCCGCCCGAGGGTGCCGGAGTACTGCCGGGCCACCCCCGGCGAGCCCGTGCCATCCTTCGGGAAGCCCGTGTCGTCCACCACCCACGCCACCGGCCCGATCAGCTCGACCGCCCGGCGCGCCAGCCGCGCCCGCACCGCCATGGTGTCCCACGTCGAGGTCGTCACGAACTGCTGCAACCCCTGATGATCCACCCCGAGCCGCTCGGCCATCGGCTGCATCGACTTGCGCCGCCCATCCAGCAACAGCCCACGCAGATAGGTCACGCCCTTCGCCCGCTGATCGGACCGGGTCAACGGCGCGAACATCTCCGCCGCGAACGCCTCCAAGCGTTGCCGCACAACCGAAAGCTCCTCAGGAGTCACCGAGGCATGAAACTACCCGCCCCGCCCCGGCAACCCCACGACACGCCGACCTAACGAAGTACTCCTAGGCCGCGCTCAACGCCTCAGTGCTCCACCCGGCCGGCGCGGCGGACCGGCCACGGCAGGAGCGCCGGTACCCGCCGCATGTGCTCGGGATAGTCGGGCCGGCGCGCCAGTGACCGGCGGTCCATCAGCGGCACGCTCACGAACACGAACAGCGCCACCATCACGAGCGGCCCGATGACCGTCCACCACCAGTTCGGGGCGGCGGCCAGCCCGAAGAGCCAGAGGCCCCACCAGAAGCCGATCTCGCCGAGGTAGTTCGGGTGCCGCGACCACCGCCACAGGCCGTTGCCGGCGATGCGGCCGCGGTTGGCGGGGTCGGCGGCGAAGCGACGCAACTGCCGGTCGGCGAGCGCCTCGACCGCGATGGCCGACGCCGTCACCGCGGTGGCGACGGCGTCGAGGGCGTTGAGCGGCCGGGTGCCGACGGCGACGGCCGGCCAGGCCGGCAGCAGGCCGAGGAAGACGACCAGGGTGGGCATCAGCTGGATGCCGGCGAGGTTGACGAACCACCACGGCAGCCGTCCGGCCGTCTGCTCGCGCAGCTGGCCGTAGCGCCAGTCCTCGTGGCCCAGCCCGCGCCACGACCGGGCCCAGTTGGCGGTCAGCCGGATCGCCCAGGCGGCGACCAGCACGATGACGGCGGCCTGCCGTTCGCCGACGCCGTGTCCGATCGCCGCCCACGCGATGACGACGATCGGCGGCGCGACACTCCAGTACGGGTCGTAGAGGCTGGCGTTGCCGGCGGCCGTCGAGGCGAGAAACACGACGAGGGTGGCCGCGAGGTCGGCGAGCAGCGTGGTGGCGAGCGGGTGCCGGTCGCCCAGCGTCACCGCGAGGGCGGCCAGCCCGGCCGCGGCATAGACGCCGGCCACAACGGCGAACGCGGCGAGGCGGGCGCGGCTGGGCACAGCTGCACCCTACTCACTAGCCGGCCGGGGAGAGGCCGCCGATCGGTACGCCTCGGCGGCCATGCGGACGAGCTCACTCAAGTACGCGGGAGGGTCGTCCTTCCACCACGCCAGCCGCACCGGGATCGGCGGCGCGTCGCGGACCGTGCGGAAGGCGATGCCCGGCCGCGGGTTCTGATTGGCGGTCGCCTCGGAGGTGAGGCCGACGGCCTGGCCGGCGGCGATCAGGGTGAGCCACTCGTCGAGACCGTGGGTGGCGCGGATGGTCGGCGCCGTCGGCCAGAGGTCGGTGGTGGTCGTGCCGGTGAGGGTGTCGATGGCCACGGTGTAGCGGGCCAGGTCGGCGAGGCGGAGCGTTCGGCGGCGGGCGAGCGCGTTGTCGGTGGCGACCGCGGCGTACCGGGCCTCGACGCCGACCAGCGTGGAGGCGAACCGCCGGTCGTCGAAGGGGCTGTCGTCGAAGGGCCGGCGGATCACCGCGACGTCGGCGATCCCCTCGCTGAGTCCGGCGGTGGGCGAGTTCGCCTGCACAAACACCAGCGGTACGCGGGGATGCGCGGCGGCCCAGTGCTTCTGCAGGCGCCGGGTGTGCTTGCCCAGTGCGGCCCACGCGTAACCGACGCGCAACTCGGTCCGGGACTCCTGCGCCACCTGCCGCAGGACGGCGACCTCGTCGAGGATCCGCCGGGCATGCGTGAGAACCCGGTTGCCGGTGCCGGTGAGCGCGACGTGGCGGGTGGTGCGCTGCAGCAGCCGGGTGCCGAGCACGGCCTCGAGCGAGCCGATCGACCGGGAGACCGCCGCCTGGGACACGCCGAGCACGGTGGCCGCGTCGGTGAACGTCCCGGCGTCGACCACCGCTACCAGGGTCTGGAGCTGGCGCAGCTGCACATCCATACGCCCAGCGTATAGATGCGGCGTCTCAGGCATTTCTCGTATGGGTACCGGCCGCCGAGACTCGAGGCATGACCGCGAGTACGACCGACCTTCCCCGGCCCGCACTCCTGCCCGGCATCGCGACGATGCTCGGCAGCGGGGCGACCAACCAGGTCGGCGCGGCCGTGGGCGCGCACGCCTTCCCGGCGATCGGGCCGGCCGGTGTCGTGGCGGTGCGCCAGTTCGTCGCGGCGGCCGTGCTGCTGCCGGTGGCGCGGCCGGACTTCCGCCGGTTCACCCGCGCGCAGTGGTGGCCGACGATCGCCCTCGGGCTGGTGTTCGCCACGATGAACCTGAGCCTCTACACCGCGGTCGACCGGATCGGCCTCGGCCTCGCCGTCACGCTGGAGTTCCTGGGCCCGCTCGGCGTCGCGATCGGGCAGAGCCGGACCCGGCGGGACCTGCTCTACGCGGTCGCCGCCTGCGCCGGCGTCTACGTGCTGGTGCTGCCCGGTCCGGCCAGTGACTACCTCGGGCTCGGCCTGGCCGTGCTCGCGGCGGCGTGCTGGGCGTCGTACATCCTGCTGAACCGGCTCCTCGGCACCCGCCTGCCGGGTCTGCAGGCGCCGGCCGCGGCGACCTCGGTGTCGGCACTGCTCTACGTCCCGGTCGCGGTGACGCTGGCCGGGCAGGGGCGGTTCACCGGCGCGGCGCTCGTCTACGCGATCGGCGCCGGAGTCTTCAGTTCGGCTGTGCCCTACGCGGCGGATCTGATCGTGCTGCGCCGCGTACCGGCGCACTTCTTCGGCGTGTTCATGAGCGTCAACCCGGTGCTCGCCGCGCTGGCCGGGCTGGTCATCCTGAGCCAGCGCCCGGCCTTGCACGAGTGGGCCGGCATCCTGATCGTGGTCGCCACCAACGCCTTGATGGTCAGCGATGCGGCTCGATCAGGTCGGCGAGGCGGATGACCGCCTCGAGCTGGCCGGGGATCGAGGCGGGTTCGCCGATGCGGCCCTCGCGGAAACTCAGCAGTTCGCGGCCTTCGAGGCTCCAGTCCGGCAGCCGGCCGGCGATGTGCTCGTTCACCAACGCCGGCCCGAGCACGGAGCGCACCAGCCGGGGATCGTTGGCGGCCACCCGGTACTCGCTGTCGAACGGCTCGTAGCCGAGCGCGGTGGCCTTGTCGCCGAAGAGTGCGCGCCCGAACCTCGACATCGTGCCCCGGCGGAACACCGCGACGGTCGGGTGCGGCTGCCGCAGCGGCACGACCATCAGCACGTAGTGGTACGTACGCGTGGTCGACGACGACCGGCCGCTCGAGTCGGTCGACGTCGTCGTGTACGTGTAGTAGTACTCGGCGATGGTGGCCGGCCGGCCCCGGATCATGCCGGACAGCGCGACGGTCACACCGCGCTTGTTGCGGCCCGGCATCCGCCGCCCCCAGTCGACCTGCGGCCGCCGGCTGATCTGCCACTCGTGCTGCATCGCCCACAGTTCGAGCGCCTGCTGGCGGGCCTTCTCGCGGCGGTGCGACACCACCGCGAGCACCACGATCAGCGCGATGAGGCTGCCGAAGCAGACAGCCCCACCGGCGATGATCAGTGACGAATCCACCGCATCACGCTATCGGTACCGATCAACGGGACCCTCGGTCTGCGGCGCGCGCCACGGCCCGACCTCGCCGAGCCGGGACGCCATTCGCCGGCTCGTCGAGCCGCCCGGGCCGCCGTACCAGCAGAAGGACCGCGAACGCCACCAGCCAGACACTCCACAGGACGTACCCGGCGAAGTTCGCCAGATCGATCGCGTCGAGGCCCAGCGGCGACAGCACACCGCCGAGGATCAGCAGGGCCGACACCGCCCCGAGCACGGTGAACCAGCGCCCGGCGAACGTCCGGCCGATTGCGACCAGTACCAGTAAGGTCCAGGCGGCGGTCAGGAAGTAGCCGCACGTCTCACCGATGACGGTGCCGAGGATCCGGTGCGCCGTCTCGAACGAGTCCTTCGCGGCCGCGGCCGTCGCGGGGTCACCGCTGGCCGCGTCGCGGGCGAACCCGGGCACCAGGAGCGGCCAGCGCAGCAGGCCGACCACTTGCACCACCGCCGCGGCGACGCCGGTCACCACGGCCAGCCGCATGATCGGCCGGGGGGAGAGCCGCCCGACGCCGATGGCGATCGGCGCGAAGAGCGCGGCCGAGAGGGCGAGTACGACGAACCAGGCGATCACCGTGCCCTGGTTGGCGCGGAACGCGGTGAGGATCTCGTCGACCGGCTCCTTCAGGACATCCGGGTAGTTGAACACCGAGCCGAGCGCGGTGAAGGCCAGGTTGGTCAGGACGGCGGCGGCGATGAGCAGGGTCGCGGTCAGCTTGCGGTTCATGAGGTCTCCCTGAGGTGTTTGGCTTGCCCGGCGATCCAGGCCACGAGGATGTCGTCCGGGTGGTCGACCAGGTGCTCGCGAGCGAGCGCGTCGACGCGGTCGGTGTCGCCGGCCAGGTACGCGCCGGCGATGGCGACGAGCTGCCGGTCACGGGTCGTCGTGGCCGCGGCCCGGTCCAGGAGCGAGGGTGTACCGGCGAGGGCGGCGACGACGAAGAGTCGCGGGTCTTGATCATCGGGGGGGAACGCGGCTGAGCCGTCCGCGATGAACTGCCGGATCAGCCGGTCGGTGTCGGTCATGGGGGAAGCCTCGCCCTCGGCACTGACGCGCCGCTGACGACGGACCGGCCCTATGCTCGGCCTGTGCTGACGGTGGCGGTTCTCGGGCCGGTCGAGCTGCGTCGCGACGCGGCTCGCCTGGCCGTGCCGGCCGGGAAGACCACGGAACTGCTGGTCCGGCTCGCTCTCGACGCGGGCGTCCTCGTGCGGGCCGAGCAGCTGATCGAGGACCTGTGGTCCGAGCAGGCCGTCGGCGTTGCCCGCAACACCCTGCAGGCGAAGGTGTCCAACCTGCGCCGCGCGCTCGGCGACGCGAAGCTGGTGACCGGCGGCAACGCCGGCTACACCCTGCACATCGACCCGGCGGGCGTCGACGCCCTCGAGGTGCTGCGGCTCGCCGACGAGTGCGCCGCCCTCCGCGCGTCCGGTGACCTCGAGGCGACCGTCCGCGCCAGTACGGCCGCGCTCGCCCGGTTCCGCGGCGAGCTGTTGCCTGACGCCGACTGGGCGTCGGCGCACCGCGTACGCCTGGAGGAGGCGCGGCTGGAGCTGACCGAGCACCAGCTCGCGGCCCGCATCGAGCTGAGCGCGTCGGCCGAGGTCATCGGCGAGCTGGAGGCACTGGTCGCCGCCCATCCGCTGCGCGAACGGCTGTGGGGGCTGCTCATCACCGCCCTGTACCGCGCCGGTCGGCAGGCCGACGCCCTCGCCGCCTATCGCCGCGTACGGCAGACGCTCCGCGACGAACTCGGCCTCGACCCCGGCGTCGAGCTGCAGGCCCTGGAGCGGCAGATCCTGCGCCACGACACCCGCCTGACCGGCAACCTGCCCGGCCTGTCGGCGTCACTCGTCGGCCGGGCCGCCGACCTCGCCGCGCTGGAGCCGGCGCTCGCGGCCGAACGGCTGGTCACGGTCGTCGGCCCGGCCGGCGTCGGCAAGACCCGCCTGGCGATCGAGGTCGCCCGCCGGGCCGCACCGGCCGGTGGTGCCTGGCTGGCCCGACTCGACACCGCGCCGACCGCCGCGTCGCTGTGGGCGGCCGTGGGGGAGGGGTTCGGGATCAGCGAGGCCACCGAGACGATCGTCCTGGACCGGCTGCGCGGCCTCGACCTGCTCCTGGTCCTCGACAACTGCGAGCACCTCGTCGACGCGCTGCCCGACGCCGTCGACCGGATGCTGGCCACCGGGCCCGACCTGCGCGTACTGGCCACCAGCCAGCTCCCGCTCGGCGTCGACGGCGAAGCCGTCCACCTCCTCGAACCGCTGTCGATCACCGACTCGGTCGAGCTGTTCAACCAGCGGGCCGCGCAGCACCGCCGGACCTTCCGGCCGGATGAACAGGTCGAGGCCGTGTGCCGGTCACTCGACGGCCTTCCCCTCGCCATCGAACTGGCCGCCGCCCGGGTCAAGGTCCTGTCCGTCCAGGAGATCGCGCGGCGCCTCGATGACCGGTTCACTCTTCTGCACGATCCGACCAGCCGGCGACCGCTGCGCCGCCGAACGCTGCGGGCGGCCATCGCCTGGAGCTACGACCTGCTCTTCCCGGACGACCAGCGCGGCCTGTGGGCCCTCGCCTGCTTCGCCGGGGGCGCACCGCTGGCCGCGGCCGAGGACGTGCTCGCCGCGCTCGACGTGCCGCGCGAGTCGGCCCTGGACGTCATCGGCCGCCTCGTCGACCGGTCCCTCGCGGTTATGTCCGGCAACCGGTACGGGCTGCTGGACAGCGTCCGCGCGTACGGCGTGGAGCGGCTGGCCGCGGCCGGGCTGACCGATGTCGCCCAGCACGCCCACGCCGCCTGGTACGCCGGCGCCGCCGGGCGCGTCCAGCTCGGCATGCGCGGACCCGAGCAGCCCGAACTGCTGGCGTTCGTCCGCCGCGAGCGCGCCGACATCGACGCCGCCCTCGCCTGGGCCGGCCGCCACGACCCCGCGCTCGCCCTGCGGATGACCAACGGCTTCGGCTGGGCCTGGGTCGTCCTCGGCGCGGGCGCCGACGCCGCCGAGCGCAGCCGAGCGACTCTCGACGCCGCCGGTGCGGCAGCCACCACGGCCGATCGGGTCGCCGCGCTGCGCTACGCCGGCTGGTTCGAGGCCAGTGGCGGCAACGTCGGGCGGGCAGTCGCCGACATCGAGGAAGCCATCGCGCTGGACCCGGACGACCCGATGAGTCACCTGTTCCTCGCGTTCGTCTACAGCCAGTACGGCCGGCCGCACGACGTCCGGGCCGCCCTCGATGGCAGCCGGGGCGGGGCCGACCAGTGGATCGACGGCGCCAGCCGGCTCCTGCGCGCCTGGGCGGCGATCGCGCTCGGCGACGTGACCGCGGCCAAACAGGCCTGCGACGACGCGTCGCGCCTCCTCGTCCCGCTGCGCGACGACTGGATCCTCGCCCACACCGAAGCGATGCTCGGCGGGCTCGCCCAGGCCGAGCAGCGCTTCCCGGACGCGGTCGCCCATCTCGCGCGGGCCGCCGACGCCGCGCACCACCTCGGCTTCGTCGCGGCCGGGGCGCTGCACCTGGCCAACCTCGGCCGCGCGCAGCAGCAGAGCGGCGATCCCACCGCCGCCATCGCCACCCTCGAGCGGGCCATCGAGGACGCTGGCGCCGCCGGCGACCTGCGCATCGTCGCCCTCGCCCGTGCCCGGCTGGCCCGCGTCCACCGCGCGCTCGGTGACGACCACGCCGCCCGGACGTACGCGCGGGCCGCCCAGCAGTGGTACCAGCACGCCGGCGGCGGTGACGGGGCGGCCCTGGCCGACTATCTCGTGGCCAGCCTGGACGGCGACGCCGAACGCCTGACCGAACTCCTCGACACGTACGGCGACGACGCCGAGGTCCGGGTCCTGACGCTCGACGCGCTGGCGCGCCTGCGTACCGCGGAAGGCCGCACCGGCGTGGCCCGTGAACTGCGCGACACCGCCGACCGGCTGGCGCCGGCCGTCGCCCATGTCCTGTCGGCGGACGACCGGCTCGTTCCCGGAGGACGCTGACGCGTGGATATCGCCTACGTCGTGATCGTCGCTGTCACCGTGGTCGTGTTCGTCGCCGTGCTGGCTGCGATGGCGCGCCGGCTGCTCGGCATCCGCTTCGGCCTCGTACGGCTCCTGCTCGCCGGACTCATCGCGCTCGCCCTGTCCGGCCCGATCTCCCAGGCGCTCGCCTCCGGCGTGGCCCGCGACGAGAACCCCACCGCCCCGGTGTGGTTCCTCGTCCTCGCCGCCGCGTGTTCCCTGCTCATCGCCATGCCCTTCCTGGTCGTCGCCGAGGCGCTCATCCCGACCGGCCGGTTCACCCCGATCGCCTGGCTGCGCGGCCTGCGCGCCCGGCTCGGCCGTACCCGCCGCTACCTGCAGATCCTGGCGATTCTCGTCCGGCACGGGCTCGGCCCGTACCTGCGGGGCCGGCAGCCGACGGGCCCCGGCTCGCGCGCGCGGGGAAGTAATGCCCTCCGCGCGGTCGGGAGGCCACAACTCCGGGGAAGTAGTGCCCTCGGGGGGCCGGGGTTGCCACAACTTCGGGGAAGTAGTGCCCTCGGGGGGCGGGGTTGCGACTTCGGGGAGTCTGCCCCCGTGCACCAAAGACGGTGGTCGATCTGCCCGCAACAGCCCAGACGGTGGTCGATGCGCCGACAGTCGGCGTCGGCCGTTGATCGCGGGGGTGCATCGACCACCGTCTGTGGGGCGGCATCGATCGTGGCCACTGCTGGGTCGCTCTGGTGCCGGTGTACCGCTGGCTGGGCGCGCGTTCCGTAGGTTGAGACTGCCGGCCGTCGGTCATACCGCCTGATGGACCTGGGCCATCCGTGGCGGCTCTGGCGGTCGCTGAGCAACCAGTGATCGCCAAGATCGCGCCGGGACACCGGGGAGCCTCCGGCGACCACTCGCTACCAAGATCGCACCGGCAGGCCACTACTTCCCCGAAGTTGTGGCCTCCCCAACCGGCGGAGGGCACTACTTCCCGGGAATAGTGGCCTCCCGACCCCCTGAGGCCACTACTTCCCCGGAGTTGTGGCATCCCGACCCGCTGAGGGCACTGCTTCCCCGGAGTTGTGGCGGTGGTGGGCTTGGGAACGCGGACGTCGGGATTTCTGGCGGGAGCAGCGGTCGTGCGCTCGACGGACCCGAGTCAGGAAAGGCAGGAAAAGATTGAGACGCGCGACCCAGGAGAACCGTGGTCGACTGGGCGCATGCAGACCTTCAAGATGCTGATCGGCGGGAAGCCGGTCGACGCGCGGTCCGGCAAGACGTTCACGTCGATGAATCCGTACACCGGCGCGGGGTGGGCGCTCATCCCGGACGCGGGGGCGGAGGACGTCGACTCGGCGGTGGCGGCGGCGCGGGCGGCATTGGACGGGGAATGGGGCGGGCTGACCGGGTTCGCGCGGGCGGCGCTGATGCGGCGGCTCGGCGATCTGATCGGGCAGAACGCGGAGCGGCTGGCGCGGCTGGAGGTGCAGGATTCCGGCAAGTTGTACCGGGAGATGATCGGGCAGATGGCCGGCGTGGCCAGCTGGTATCACTACTTCTCCGGGCTGGCGGACAAGCTGGAGGGGCGGCAGATCCCGGCGCCGAACCCGGACTACCTGGTCTACACGCGGCGCGAACCGGTCGGGGTCGTCGCGGCGATCACGCCGTGGAACTCGCCGCTGCTGCTGATGACGTGGAAGCTCGCGCCCGCGCTGGCCGCCGGGTGCACGGTCGTGGTGAAGCCGTCTGAGCACGCGCCCGCGTCGACGCTCGGGTTCGCCGAGCTGATGGACGAGGCCGGGTTCCCGCCCGGCGTGCTCAACGTCGTGACCGGGCAGAGCCGTGAACTGGGCGCGAGCCTGGCCGCGCATCCGGGCGTCGACAAGGTCGCGTTCACCGGGTCGACCGCGACCGGGCGGCGGGTCGCGCAGGCCGCGGCGGCCAACCTCAACCGGGTCACCCTCGAACTGGGCGGCAAGTCGCCGCAGGTGGTGTTCCCCGACGCGGATCTCGCCGCCGCGGCGAACGGCCTGGTCGCGGGCGTTTTCGCGGCGGCCGGGCAGACCTGCATGGCCGGTTCGCGGCTGATCGTGCACGAGAGCGTCCACGACGAACTCGTCCGGCTGGTCACCGCGCGAGCTGACACGATCCGGCTCGGCGACCCGAACGCCGCGGACACCGAGATGGGGCCGGTGGCCAACCAGCCGCAGTTCGAGAAGGTGCGCGGCTACCTCGAGACCGCCGTCGCCGAAGGCGCCACGGTGGCCTGCGGCGGCGTCGCCGGGGACGGGCTGTTCATCAGGCCGACCGTCCTGACCGGCGTCGGCCCGGACTCGACGGTCGTCCGGGAGGAGATCTTCGGGCCGGTCCTGTCCGTGTACACGTTCAGTGACGAGGCGCAGGCCGTCGCGCTGGCCAACGACACCGCATACGGCCTGGCCGCCGCGGTCTGGACCAAAGACGTGCACCGCGCCCACCGGGTGGCGGCGCGCATCCGGGCCGGCAACGTGTGGGTCAACGCCTACCGGGTGGTCGCGCCGGGCGTGCCGTTCGGCGGTTTCGGCGCGAGCGGCATCGGCCGGGAGAACGGGATGGCCGCGATCGACGAGTACACCGAGACGAAGGCGGTGTGGGTGGAGCTGACCGGCCGGACGCGGGACCCGTTCGTGCTCGGCTAGCGGTCAGACGAACAGCGCCTCGTTGTCGATGGCCGCCATCTCCTCGTCGGACGGCCGCCGTTCGAAGCGCTCGACCGCGTCGAGCAGCTTGGGCAGCACCGTGAGGTCGCCGGTCGTCAACAGGAACGGCTGGGGGTTGCCGAGCACCCAGTGCGCGGCCAGGTCGATGTCGGCCTGCTCGGTGAGCGGCTCGTACCAGGTGCTGAAGGTCCGCTCGCGGCCCTCCCAGCGGCGGCCGGCGAGGCTCTTGATGGTCTGCAGCGCGACGTTGCGCTCTGCGCACACCTCGGCGAGCCGGTTGAACCGGTCCGCGTAGCGCTCGTCCTGCATCTGCCGGAAGTTGTACGGGGCGAGCACCGAGTCGAACGGGAACCGCTCCAGGCTGCGCCGGTGCATCTCGGGCACCGAGAGTCCATGGCCGGTCACGCCGATGAAGCGCACGAGCCCCTCCTCGCGGGCCTCGATCGCCGCTTCGAGGGCGCCGCCGGGGCTGAGCGCCTGGTCCCAGTCGATCACGTCGACCAGGTTGTGCAGCTGGATCGAGTCGACGTGGTCGACGCCGAGCCGGTCGAGCGAACGGCGGATCTCCTCGCGCGCTTCGCGGTATCCGCGCTGGCCGGTCTTGGTCGCCAGGAAGAACGTGTCCGGATTGCGCCGCAGCCAGGGGGCGATGTGCAACTCCGCGTCACCGTAACTGGCGGCGACGTCGATGTGGTTGACGCCGTGCGCCAGCAGGACGTCAAGAGCGCGGTCGGACTCGCTTTTGGAAGCGCTGCCGAGTGCGGCCGCGCCGAAGATCGCGCGGGTGGAGTCGTGGCCGGTAGCGCCGAACGGCATCTTCGCAATCATGAACCCGAGCCTAGCGCTTTGTGCCGGATGCGGCCGTGGGCCGGGAGTCTGGCATCGTGGCGGGTATGCGCTTTTCGATCTGGCCCGTGGCCTTCCAACCGTTCGCCGACGTCGTGGAGGTGGCCCGGCACGCCGAGCAGACCGGCTGGGACGGCGTCTACTTCGCCGACCACTTCATGGCCAACGCCGGGTCTCCCACCCCGGTCGAGACCCCGACCCTCGAGTGCGGTACGACGATCGCCGCGCTCGTGCGCTCTCGTACCCCGGGTTCGCATCGGCTCGCTCGTCTTCGGCAACACGTACCGGCACCCGGCCGTGCTGGCCAACATGGCCGCCACGACCGACCACATCGCCGGCGGCCGGTTCACCCTCGGCGTCGGGGCGGGCTGGCAGGAGAACGAGCACCGGCAGTACGGGATCCCGCTGCCCCCGGTCGGCGAGCGGCTGGACCGCTTCGAGGAGGCGTTGCAGGTGCTACACGGCCTGCTCCGGCAGCCGCGGACCACCTTCGAGGGCCGGCACTACCAGCTCACCGACGCGATCTGCGAGCCGAAGCCGGTACAGCAGCCGCTGCCGATCCTGATCGGCGGCTCGCGGGGAGCGGCGGATGCTGGGCATCGTCGCCCGCTACGCCGACGTCTGGAACACGTGGGGCCGCCCGGATCTCATCGCCCACAAGTCGGCCGTGCTGGACCGCTTCTGCGCCGAGGTCGGCCGCGACCCGGCCGAGATCGCCCGGTCGGCGCAGGTCATGATCCTGCTCAACCGCGAGGCACCGGACTCGGCCGGCGGGCTGCCGATGATCGGCGTGACGCCCGAGCAGCTGGTGGACGTCGTGGCCCAGTATGCGGAGGCCGGCCTGGACGAGTTCATCGTGCCGGACCGGACGCTCGGCCGCGGCAGCGAGCGGCTCAAGGTGATGGATCTGCTGCTGGACAAGGTGTTCGCGCAGTTCCGCTAGGGGTCGGCCCGGCCGGCGGCCGGAACTCACCAGATCGACCGGACCGCCCCCACAACCTCGGCGCCACCGGTCACCGGCAGGGTCGCGAACGGCTCGAGCGCGTCGCTGCGCACCCCCAGCCGGGCCAGCGCCGACACCAGCACCGGCCGCAGCGGGCGCATCGAGCCGTCGTCGACCTTGATCACCACCGCGCCGACGTCGGGGGCCGCCACGGCGATCAGGCCCTCGGCGCCGCTCTTGGCGATCAGGCCGGGCACCACGCGCATCAGGTGCGTGTCGACGCCGTCGGCGTCGGTGCCGGACACCATCTCCGGGTGGGCGCGCATCGCGTCGGCGACCACCCGCTCGTCGGTGCCCGGCGCCGCGTCGACCAGCCGCAGGAACGCCCCGGCGAGGGCGCGCAGCGACGCGGTGAACACCGGGGCGCCGCAGCCGTCGACGCCGGTGACCGCGATCGGCTCGCCGACCAGGTCGGCGAAGGCGCCGGCGAGGCACCGCTGGAGCGGATGGTCGGGCGCCAGGTAGCCGCCGGTCGGCCAGCCGTTGTGGACGCAGGTCGCGAGCATGCCGGCGTGCTTGCCGGAACAGTTCATGTAGATCGGCGAGCGGTCCAGGCCGGCCCGCACCACGTCGAAGCGCGCCTCCTCGGCCAGGGGGTAGTCGGCGTAGCAGCGCAGGGCCTCGGCGCCGAGCCCGGCCGCGGCCAGCATGGCCCGCACGGCCTCGATGTGGAACGGCTGGCCCCGGTGGCTGCCGCAGACCAACGCCAGGTGCGCCGGCTCCAGCGCCAGGCCGGCCCGGCGCATCCCGACGGCTTGCAGCGGCTTGTTGGACGAGCGGCCGAAGAGCGCGCCGGACGTGTCGCCGATCGAGCCGGCGACCTTGCCGTCGGGCCCGAGCACGACGACCGAGCCCCGGTGCCCCGACTCGACGACGCCGTTGCGCCTGACCTCGGCGACTGGCTCGCCGCCGCCGTAGAGCGCGGCCTCGCCGGTGATCGTGCTCGTCATGGGTGGAACCTTACGGCCACCCGCTGACATTTCTAGCCGCCCACACCTTCCCGGGTCTGCGTGGCGCCCAGTTGCCGGGTGCCGTTGGGGCCGGGCGCGCCGTCCGGGGTGTCGGTCGAGGTGGTGGTCTTGAGCCCGCTGCGCAGCGCGTCCAGCACCGTGATGCCCTGGGCGGCGATCGACGCCACCACGCTGTTGAGCCCCTCGGCGCCGTCGAGGACGGTCAGGTTGGCGCCCTGCAGACCCTGCGCGGCGGCGCGGAGCGAGCTCGGGCAGCTGCTGGATGATCAGCTGGTCGAGCGCGATGCGGTCCTCCGCGGCGGCGGCCTCGGCGGACAGCTTCGTGGCGTCGGCCTGCGCGCGGGCGAGGGTGATGATCCGCTCGGCCTCGGCCTGTGCGGGGCGGACCACCTCGGCGATCAGCTCGGCCTGGCGCAGCTCGGCGTTCTTCTGGGCGACGAGGGCCCGTTCGACGAGCACCTGCTGCTGGGCCTGGGCCGCGGCGAGCGGACCGGCCTGCGCGGCGGTCTGCTGCGCCTGATCGATCTCGGCCTGGTAGCTGCGCCCGGGCGATCGCCGTCTGCCGGGCGTACTCGGCCTGGTTGCGCAGGCTCTCCTGCTGGGCCATGGCGCTCTGCCTGGTCGGCGACCGCCTGCGCCACCTTGGCGTCCTGGTTGACCCTGGCCTGGTGGGGCGCGGCGAGCGCCTTGATGTAGCCGGCGCCCTTGTCGTCGATGCTGCTGATCTGCAGCGAGTCGACGGCGAGCCCGATGCGGGCCATCTCGGTCTTGCTCGCGTCCACGATGGCGTCGGCCAGGGTCTGCTGCTCCCGGATGATCGCCTCGACGGTCATGCTGCCGATGATGCTGCGCAGGTGGCCGCTGAAGATCCGGCCGACGAGCGTCGCCATCTGGGTCTGGTCGCCCTGGAAACGCCGGGCGGCCGCGGCGATGGACTCGTGGTCGTCGCCGACCTTGAAGGCGATGACGGCCTGCACGGCGAGGGTCAGCCCCTGCTTGGTGAAGCAGTCCTCGACGACCTCGGCCTCTTGCATGGCCAGGGTGAGGCGGGAGGCCTTGGAGACGATCGGCATCACGAACACGCCGTGGCCCGGTGACGATCTTGAACGGGAGTGCATCAGCGCCGCGTTGCTTCCGTCCACTGATGAGAAGCGCTTCGTTGGGCGTGGGCACTCGGTATCCGAACATTACGGAGACCCTTCTGCGTCGCCGGTCGCGTTGCCGTCGGCCGGGAATCTGGGCCATGGCTCGACGTCGACCTGGCGCGCGCCACGGTTGTTGATGACGAGCACCTCGGTGCCGGCTGGAACTGGCACCGCGGCGTAGGCGAGGTAGTAGTGCGGCATGCCCCTGGACCACGACCCGCACCTCGCCCGGGCGGGTGCCGCCACGCACCGGTTGATCACCGTGCCGATCTTGCCGACCAGCGACTGTCTCGTCACCGCGCTCCCTTGGCTCTACCGCGTTCCCGCGGCGATAAGACCATCATCCACCCGCCGTGCAACCGCCGGTGCCCCACCCACAACCCTCGACGGCTGTTCCGTACGTCACCCTCCGCGCCGCCTCGAGGGACATACCCGCCACGCCGCACGGTAGCGCCTGGCAGGATGGCTGGAGTGAACGTTGACGCAGCACTCGTCGACGCGGCCGCTCAACGGCTGGCCGGCGTCGTCGCGACCACGCCGCTCGAGCCCAACGCCCGCCTGTCCGAGGCGCTCCGCGCGCAGGTGTGGCTCAAACGCGAGGACCTGCAGGCCGTCCGGTCCTACAAGGTGCGCGGCGCGTACAACTTCATCGCCCAGCTCGACGACGAGGCCCGCGCCCGCGGCGTGGTCGCGGCCAGCGCCGGCAACCACGCGCAGGGCCTCGCCTTCGCCTGCGCCGCGCTCGGCGTGCACGGCCGCGTCCACCTGCCGCGCACCACGCCGCGGCAGAAGCGCGACCGTATCGCCTATCTGGGAGGCAAGTCGGTCGACATCATCGTCGGCGGCGACACCTACGACGAGGCGTCGGCGGCGGCCTCGGCCGATGCGGCGGCGGCCGGCGCGACGCTGGTGCCGGCGTTCGACGACCCGCGCACCATCGCCGGACAGGGCACGGTTGCGCGGGAGATCGTCGCGCAGCTCGGCCGTACCCCGGATCTGATCGTCCTGCCGGTCGGCGGCGGTGGCCTGCTCGCCGGCGCCGCCACCTGGCTGGACGAGCGCCACGGCGACGTGCGCATCGTCGGCGTCGAGCCGGCCGGAGCGGCCTGCGTCGCGGCGGCCCTGGCGGCGGGCGGTCCGGTCACGTTGACCGAGCTGGACACGTTCGTCGACGGCGCGGCAGTGCGCCGGGCCGGCGACGTCACGTACCCGTTGATCGCCGCATCCTCGGCCGAGCTGACGTCGGTGGCGGAGGGGCAGGTCTGCAGCGAGATGCTCGCGCTCTACCAGTCCGACGGCATCATCGCCGAGCCGGCCGGTGCGCTCGCCACCGCCGCCCTGCGCGAGATGACCGTCGAGCCGGGCGCGACCGTGGTGTGCGTGCTGTCCGGCGGCAACAACGACGTGAGTCGATATGCCGAGGTCGTCGAGCGGGCGCTCATCTACGAGGGGCGCAAGCACTACTTCCTGGTCGAGTTCCCGCAGGAGCCGGGCGCGCTGCGCCGTTTCCTCGACGAGGTCCTCGGACCGGACGACGACATCACCCTCTTCGAATACACCAAGCGCAACAACCGCGAGACCGGTCCGGCCCTGGTCGGCATCGAGCTGTCGCGGCCGGAGGACCTCGAGCCGCTGCTGGCCCGCATGCAGGCTGCGCCGCCCACCATCGAGCGCGTCGAGCCGACCAGCGCGCTGTTCCGGTTCCTTTTATAGATTTCCACGGCTCGGGTCCGCCGAGGGCACGGCCGTTGCTCCCGCCAGGAATCCCGGCGTCCGCGTTCCCAAGCCCGGGAGGCCACAACTCCGGGGAAGTAGTGGCCTCAGCGGGGTCGGGAGGCCACTACTCCGGGGAAGTGGTGGCCTCTGGTCCACGGCCGACGGCTACAGCGCGCTGATCCAGCCGAGGCCGCCGACGGTCGGGCCGGACGGGCGGTACTCCGCCGCGACCTTGCCTGTGTAGCCCTGCGCGGCGAGCGCCGTGAGCACACCGGCGAAGTCGACGCCGCCCGTGCCCGGCTCGTGCCGGCCGGGTGCGTCGGCCAACTGGACGTGCCCGATCAATCCGCCGAACCGCTCGATCGCCGCGCCGAGGTCCTCCCCGTTGTTGGTCAGGTGGTACGTGTCGAAGAGCAGCGCCAGGTTGGTCCGCGACGTACCGGCCCGCACCTCGCCGATCACCGCGTCGACGTCGGCGCACCGGGTCAGCGGGTAGGCGCCGTTCTCGCCAACGGTCAGCGGCTCGAGGAGCAGCGTGCCGTCGAGCGTGGCCATCGCCTCGCGCAGGTGAGCAATCGCGGCCCGCCGCTGCACGTCCGCGTCCAGATCGCCGCGCCGCTGGCCGTACAGTGCGTTGAAGACCCGGCAACCGGTCGCACCTTCCACCCGACGGGCGACGGCCAGGCTGGCCCGCAACTCGGCCGTGCGGTCCGGATGCGACACGATGCCGCGCTCGCCGGCGGCCAGGTCACCCGCAAACAGGTTCATGCCGACCAGTCGCACCCCGGCCGCGTCGATCGCGTGGAGGAACTCGTCGACCGCGGCCGTGTCCGGATCGGCCACGACGAACGGCCACCAGCACTCCACCGACCCGAACCCGGCGGCCCGCGCGGCGGCGAACCGGTCGAGGAACGGCATCTCAGTGAACAGCAGCGACAGGTTCGCGGCCAACTCGTACGGACCGACGCGCATCCCTCAACTCCCTCGGTACCAATCGGTTCAACATGGACCGTGCCCAACCGGCCGGCGTCGAGGCCCGAGCACGTCATCTCGAGGGTCGCCGGGAAACCCGCCGTCCGGTACGCGGATCGTCCTCGGACCGGACGACCATGTCCACCAGCCGAACGCCGCACTCGGGGCACTCGGGGGGCACTCGGGGGGCACTCGGCGCACTCGGGGGCACCAAACGGTGGTCGATCCGCCCCGAATCACCCAGACGGTGGTCGATCTGCTGACATCGCCGCCGTGTCGGTCCGCGGGCTCCTAGGGTCTAGAGTGCTGCGGCGCTGATGCGGCAGGGAACATCATGATGTCCCCACGCGCATCAGCCGATCAGCACATATGCCGATCCAGCCGCCGCCACGATGTGAGACGTGGTGTCGGCCGCGTCGCTTCTGGGCATGAACAGGGTATGGCTTCGTACACGCTGAACAAGGCGGCGGTGGAACGCGCCCGGAAGCTGATCGACGCCCGGCAGTACGTCCTGAACAGTGACTGGGGACAGGCACAGCCGGACGCCGACGCGGCGAACGCGTTTCTCAAGTCGCACTCCTGGGACGAGTACGCCGAGTGGCACCTCGGCCTCACCGACGGCGCGACCGATCACACCAAGGCGCGGTACGCGTTCGTGTACGGCGACTTCCGTCGCATCCACCGGACCGGGCTGATCGCCTGCGTGTACCGGGCGTCGGAATGGCGGCACAAGGACGTCGAACTCGCCGCGCACGACCTGTTGCAGCACCTGGACAGCGTCAGCGCTTAGCGTCGCAGGCCACAGACCGTCCACAGGGGACGGTTAGAATGTACGTATGACTGATGCAGTGGCACCGTCAGGCTTCGAGCGATGGTCGCATCCGAGCCCGGTGCTCGAGCGGCTGGGCTCGTTCGAGGGACGCATCCGACCGGTGCGGCTCGGCCGGAGACTGGGGACCGGCGAATGCGCGTTCACGGCTGGCGGCCGCCTCGTGGCCGTCGCCCGCGGACTGTTCATGCCCGCCTGACGGTGGGTGCCGTCGTGCCGGTCATCGGCAACATGCCCATGGCAGACTGGGGCGATGGCGCTCGTGCGATGCGATTTCTTCTCCGACGTCCTCGCCTTCAGCACCTCGATGACGGTGATCCTGCCGCAGACCACGACCGGCCAGATCGGCATGACCGGCCGGGTCGGCGCCGGTGACTTTCCCGTCCTGTACCTGTTGCAGGGGCTCAGCGACGATAACAACATCTGGCTGCGCCGCACCTCGACTGGGACGAGAAGATCCAGGACGTCCTCGCGTGGCTACCCCTGCGTCGCGACTAGCACTCGTAGCGCATGAGCGGCCGGTGCGGCCCGGGCCGGGCGATCTCGACGAACCCGGCGGCCAGGAAGGTCGACGGCAGGCCGGTGAACACGAAGACGTCCGGCTGCGCCGCAGAGTTTTCGACCGGCACCGCGTCGACGATCCGCGCGCCGTTGGCCGCCGCAAATGCCACCGCCTGGCGCACCATCTCGGTCGACAGGCCCTGCCGGCGGTGGTCGCGGTGGACGAACAGGCAGCTGATGAGCCACATCGTCGCGTCGGGGGAGGGGACCCGGGCGATCCGGGAGCGCGCTGCCACCGGATAGGCCGAGCGCGGCGCCAGCGCCACCCACGCCACCGGCTCGCCACCCCGGTAGCCGATCAGACCGGGCGGCGGACCCTCGGTCACGAGGTCGGCGAACTCGGCCCGGTTGACGTCGCCCTTGTCACGGTCGAACGCCGACCGCGCCTTGCGCCACCACATGCACCAGCAGCCGCCGGTCGCACCGCGCGGGCCGAACAGCGTCTCGATGTCCGGCCACCGTTCGGCCGTCGCGGGATGGACGATCACGAAGACGACCGTACTAGAACCGCTGCCGGCAGGAGCCGAGGCCTACTGTTGACGGCATGGACTCGCAGTGGGCCGAACAGCGCAAGCGTGCGATCTCGGTGCACGCGGCCGACCTGGCCCGCCGCGAGGCGGCCGAGACCGAGCAGGCCCGGGCCATGCTGCTCGAGTTCGTGCAGCGGGCCCGCGATCGCGAGATCGCGTCCGGGCCGTTGCAGGCGCGCTCGTCCGACGGGCGCCGCCGCTATCGCACCAAGCTCCGCGGCTGGTACCTGAGCGACGACGGGCGCCTCGCGGTCGACGAGGACGGCCAGTTCTACATCCTCACCGTGCCCGCGTCGCTGCGGGCGATGGTCTCGGGTGCGCAGGTGGTGCCGGCCCGGCCGCGGCTGGTCATCGGCGAGGGCGGGCGGGACGGGGAGCGGATTCCGCTGCGGACGCTGCTCGATCACGTGCTCGAGCGCTAGCCGGCACCAGCGGAAGCCGGACGTCCGGGGTCGGGATGCGGCCGTGCGCGTGCAGGACCGCCTTGATGACCGTCGGGTTCGGCTCGGCGAACAGGGCCGAGGACAGGGCCGCGAGCCGGCGGCCGAGCGCGCGCGCACGGACCACGTCGACGACGTCGCCGGCGCGCCAGGACTCGATCAGCGCCGCGAAGCCGTCCGTCGCGACGTGCGCCGACGCCAGGATCCCGCCGTGGGCGCCGAGCGCGAGCAGCGGTGCGATGAACACGTCGTCTCCGCCCAGTACCGTGAAGTGCTCCGGCGGATCGGCGAGCAGCGCGACGGTGTCCTCGTCGATCCCGCCGACCGCGTACTTCACGCCGGCCACCCCGGGCACCTGGGCCAGCCGGCGCAGGGCGCCAGTCGAGAGGCGCTGGCCGGTCCGGTACGGGATGTGGTAGATGATCACTGGTACCGGGCTGTCCGCGGCGATGCGCCGGAACCAGGCGAGCACGCCCGCCTCGCCCGGCCGTACGAACGGAGGCACCACGCTCAGCGCCGCGACGGCCGCCGGATGGTGCCGCCCGGCCCCGGCGATCAGCGGTGCGCCGCGCTCGGCGCAGACCCGCCCGAGGACGTCCACCACGGCCCGCTGCTCGTCGCCGGTCAGGGCGTCGGGTTCGGCCGTGGTGCCCAGCGCCACGAGCCCCGTCGCGCCGTCGTCGAGCACCTCGCGCGCCAGCCGGTCCAGGGCGTCGAGCGCCACCCCGCCGGCCGCGTCGAAGGGCGTGATCAGCGGCACGAACAGTCCGGTCAGCGTCATACCCTCAGCCTGTACGAGCGGAGTCACCAGTTCCAGTTCACGTTTCTGTGCTGGACCGTAAGCTGAGCTGATGCTTGACGTTCGCCGGCTCCGGCTCCTGCGCGACCTGGCCCAGCTCGGCACCATCGCGGCCGTGGCGAAGTCGCACATGTACACGCCGTCGGCGGTCTCCCAGCAACTCGCCGCGCTCGAGCGGGAGGCCGGCGTCGCGTTGCTGGCCCGTACCGGCCGCCGGGTCGCGCTCACCCCGGCCGGCGCGGTGCTCGTCCGGCACGCCGAGACCGTGCTCGCCGCGCTCGAAGCGGCCGACGCCGCGCTCGCCGCGGCCCGCGCCGAGCTCGCCGGGCCGCTGCGGATCGGCGCGTTCCCGAGCGCGGTCACCACGCTGCTCGCCGGCGCCCTCGTGACGCTCGGACGGGAGCACCCGGGGCTGGACCTGATGGTCACCGAGCTCGATCCGGTCGCCGTGCCCGACGCGGTCCGCGAAGGCCGTCTCGACGTCGCGCTGACCCACGACTACACGATCATGCCGAGTGAACCGGCCGACGCCCTGGACGCCGTGCCGCTGCTGGAGGAGACCGTCTTCCTCGCCGTACCGGACGGCGCCGACCCCGATTCCCGCGCCGCGACCTGGATCGTGGCCAGCCCGGGGACGGTCTGCCACGCCGTCGCCCTGCAGGTGTGCCGCGCGGCCGGCTTCACGCCGCGGATCCGCCACCACGCCGACGACTTCGGCGCCGTGCTCGCGCTGGTGGCGGCCGGTCAGGGGGTCGCGATCGTGCCGCAGCTCGCCGCCGCCCGGCCACCGGACGGGGTACGGCTCATCCCGCTCGACACCCCTACCGCGTTCACGGCCGGCGCCTGCCGGCGGCGTACCGCCGTCACGTACCGGCAGGGTGCCGGCGGCCACCCGGCCATCGCCGCGTTCGTCGCCGCCGTGCGGGCCTCGACCGACGAGTACCTCAACGGCCGTTAGATGAGCTTGTCGGGCAGGCCGAAGTACTCCATGAGGCTGTTGTCCACGAACCGCGTGACCATCGAGATCCGCGCATCCCGCAGGGTCAGCACCATCAGGCCGTGGGCCGACCACACGGTCTCGCCGGGGTCGGCGACGTAGCAGCCGAAGGCCGGCTGGCCGTTGGCCCCGGCCGTCGGCACCAGCCGTTGCCGCCGGCTGCCGCCGCGGTAGCCGACCGCGCGCATGAAGGTCGGCGAACGCCGCGCGGCCCTGGTATTCCAGCGGGGCCGGCGGCATGGTCAGCCACACGTCGTCGGTGAGCAGGGCGACCATCGCGTCGACGTCACCCTCGCTCGATCGCGTCGGCGAAGCGGGCGACGACATCGCGCTCCTTGGCCGAGTCGGGCAGCGAGGGCGGTCCGGCCGCGCCGGGCACCGCGGCCCGGGCCCGCTTCAGCGCGCTGGTGACCGAGTCCTCGGTGGTGTCGAGCAGGTCGGCCACCTCGGCGGCGCGGTAGCCGAGCACGTCGCGCAGCACGAGCACGGCGCGCTGCCGGGGCGGCAGGGTCTGCATCGCGGTGACGAAGGCCAGCGAGATCGACTCCTTCGCCTCGTAGCGCGCCTCCGGCCCCGGGCGCTGCGTCGGGCAGCTCGTCGAGCAGGACGTCCGGGTACGGCTGCAGCCACATCGGGTCGACCGTCCGGGTCGGCTCGGGCAGCGGCACCGGCGGCCGGGATGCGACACCGACTGCGGGCGCCGCCGGCCGTCGCGAAGCGCGTTGAGGCAGCGGTTGGTGGCGATCCGGTAGAGCCAGGTGCGCACCGAGGCCCGGCCCTCGAAGCTCGTCCAGGCCGCGCCAGGCGGCGAGCAGCGTCTCCTGCAGCACGTCCTCGGCGTCCTGCACCGAGCCGAGCATGCGGTAGCAGTGCACGTGCAGCTCACGCCGGTACGGCTCGACCAGCGTCGCGGAACGCTTCGTCGTCGCCGGCCCGGGCCCAGGTCAGAGCTCGTCCAACGTATCGACACCCACGCGATCACGGAAACTGGTCGGCGACCAGTTTCCGGTGTCGGCCGGTGTCGGTACCGGCATGACGACTCGACTCGACGTCCGCGTCGATTCCGGTGCGGACGCAGCGCTGGGTGCTCGGCGCTCAGCGCGCTGGCCTCGTTCATGGTCGTCCTCGACATGCTGGTGGTGGCGACCGCGCTGAGCACCATCCAGCGCGACCTCGGCGCGTCCATGGAGGACCTCGAGTGGACGGTCAACGCCTACATGCTGAGCTTCGCGGTCCTGCTCATGACCGGGGCGGCGCTCGGCGACCGGTTCGGCCGCCGCCGGGTCTTCGCGGTCGGGCTGGCGCTGTTCGCGCTCGCGTCGGCGGCGTGCGCGCTGGCGCCCGTCGGTCGGCGCGCTGATCGCCGCCCGCACCGTGCAGGGCGCCGGCGCGGCGCTCATCATGCCGCTGGCCCTGGCCCTGATGAACGCGGCGTTCCCGCCCGAGCGGCGCGGCTGGGCGATCGGCATCTACGGCAGCGTCACCGGCCTCGCGGCGACCGTCGGCCCGGTCGTCGGCGGCGCGGTCACCCAGGGCCTCGCCTGGCAGTGGATCTTCTGGCTCAACGTGCCGATCGGGCTGATCGCCGATCCCGCTCGTGCTCGCCCGGGTACGCCGGAGAGCCGCGGGCCCGGCCGGCCGCCTCGACCTGCCCGGCATCGTGCTCGCCGCGCGCCGGCTCGCTCGGCCTCGTGTGGGCGCTGGTCCGCGGCAACACCGCCGGCTGGACCAGCCCGAGACGCTCGGCGCGCTGATCGTCGGCGCTGGCCGCGCTGGTCGGGTTCGTCGCCTGGGAGCGGCGGGCGGCCGCGCCGATGCTGCCGCTGCGGCTGTTCGCCTCCCGGTCGTTCTCGGCCGGCAACGCGGCGATCTTCTTCCTGAACGCCACGCTGACCGGCGCGATCTTCTTCACCGCCCAGTACTTCCAGGTGGCGCTCGGCGACGGCGCCGCTCGAGGCCGGGCTGCGGCTGCTGCCGTGGGGTCTGATGCCGTTCCTGATCGCGCCGTGGGCGGGCTGCGCTCGCCGACCGGTTCGGCGCGCGGTCGCTGGTGGTCGTCGGCACGCTCGCGCAGGCCGTCGGGATGGCCTGGCTGGCGCTGGTCGCCGGGCCGGACACCGCGTACCTGGCGCTGGTCGGCCCGATGACGCTCGGCGGCATCGGTTTCGCCCTGGCGGTGCCGGCGGTGACCCGGTCGGTGGTCAGCCTGGTCGCGCCGCCGGACATCGGCCAAGGCGTCCGGCACCTACAGCACGCTGCGGCAGCTCGGCGGGGCGTTCGGCGTGGCGGTGCTCGGCGCGGTGTTCGCGGCGGCGGGCGGCGGGGTGTCGTTCGCGGACGGCTACGGCCCGGCGATCGCGGTCTCGGCGCTGCTCGGCGCCCTCGGCACGGCGGCGGCGCTGCTCCTTCCCGGTCGCCACACCGCCACCGCCCCGCGACCGCTCGCCGCAACTTCGGGGAAGTAGTGGCCTCCGCGGGCCCGGGAGGCCACTACTTCGGGCAAGTAGTGGCCTCGGGGAGCCGGGAGGGCACTGTTCGCCGCAAGTAGTGGCCTCCCATCTAGTTAACGAGTTGGCGGATCCAGTTTCGTGACTCGGCCGGGTCGATGACGTCGTCGATTTCGTTGAGGGTGGCGGCGTTGAGGGCCTTGCCCTGCTCGTACGCGGCGGCGACGAGGTCGTCGAACATCCGCTGCCGGACGGCCGGGTCGGGCTCGGCCTCGAGTGCGCGGCGGTGGGCCAGCTTGACCGCGCCCTCGAGACCCATCGGCCCGAGTTCGGCGGTCGGCCAGGCGACGGTGAACAGCGGCGCCTGCAGGTGGCCGGTCGCCATCGCCATCGCGCCGAGGCCGTACCCCTTGCGCAGCACGATCATCCCGGTCGGCGCGTCGAGGCGGGCACCGATGTGGAAGAGGTCGCCGAAGCGGCGCACGGAGGCGTCCTTCTCGGCGTCCGGGCCGATCATGAACCCGGGGGTGTCGCAGAGGGAGAGCACCGGCAGCCGGAAGTCGTGGCACAGCCGCAGGAACTCGGTCGCCTTCCGCGCGGAGACGGCGTCGATCGCGCCGCCGAGGTACCGGCTGTCGTTGGCGAGGACCGCGCAGGTCGCGCCCTCGACGCGGGTGAGCGCGGTGACGATGCCCCGGCCGAACCAGGGTCGAAGCTCGAGGATCGAACCGGTGTCGGCGAGGGCGGTGAGGGCGGCACGGACGTCGTACGCGCGGAGCCGGTCGGCCGGCACCACCCGTCGCGCGGCGGCCGGGTCCGGCGCCTGCCAGGTGTCGATGCGGCCCTGGAAGTAGCCCAGGTACTGCTTCGCCACGGCCACCGCCCCGGCCTCGTCGGCGGCGAGCACGTCGATGACCCCGTTGCGGGTCTGTACCTCGACCGGGCCGATGTCGTCGGGGTCGACGACGCCCAGCCCGCCGCCCTCGATCATCGCGGGGCCGCCCATGCCGAGCTTCGCGTCCGGGGTGGCGATGATGACGTCGCCGGTACCGGCGAGTGCGGCGTTGCCGGCGAAGCACCGCCCGGAGACGATCGACACGAGGGGCACCCGGCCACGCAACTGGGCGAAGGCGCGGAACGTCGGCACGGTCAGCCCGGTGCTGATCCGGTCGTTGTCGCCGGGCCGGCCGCCACCGCCCTCCGCGAAGAGGACGACCGGGAGCCGGCGCCGGGCGGCCACGTCGAGGAGGCGGTCGGTCTTGTTGTGCCCGACCGCGCCCTGGGTGCCGGCGAGGACGCTGTAGTCGTACGAGAGGACGACGGCGGGGTGGCCGTTGACGGTGGCGGTGCCGCCGACGACGCCGTCGGCCGGGGACACCTCGGCCAGTTCCTCGGGCGTACGGCGCCGGCGCTGCGCGGCCAGGGCGAGGGGGCCGTACTCGACGAAGCTGCCCGGGTCGACAAGGTCGGCGAGGTTCTCGCGGGCGGTCCGCCGGCCCCGGGCGCGGATCTTGGCGAGCTTGTCGTCGCGGGCCGGGTCGAGGATGGCCTCGTGCCGGCGGTGAACCTCCTCGAGAAGCCCGGCATCCTCGGCCTCGCCGCCGGCGACCACGGACGCGGCGGTGGCCGGGAGCGTCGTCAGCAGTACCGCGCCGTCGGCGACCGTGTCGCCGAGCGATGCCAGTACCCGCGCCACCGTCACCGGGCCGTCGGCCAGCACCGGGTGCTGCATCTTCATCGCCTCGAGGACCGCCAGCTCGCCGCCGTCCGGCACGACCGTGCCCGGCTCGGCCAGGAACACGACGGTGCCGAGCAGTGCCGCGTGGACGGGCGACTCGTCAGCCTCGGTGGTCACGCGGAGAGCTTGCCATAAGCTGGTCGGCGATGATTCCGCTCGTCTGGAGTGCGATCGCCGCACGCCGGGCGTCTTCGTTGGTGATCTTCCTGCTCGCCGCGCTGACGACGGCGGGCCTGAGCGTCGCGCCGTGGTACGCCGCGGACGCCACCGCGACCGCGACCGCCGCCCGGATCGCGGCGACCCCGGCCACCCAGCGGACCGTCTCCGCCCATACCCCGGTGGCGCTGGAGCAGGACCCGGCCGGTGCGCTGCGGACCTTCGCCGACTCCGCCCGCACCGCCCTGGACCTGCCCGTGGACGGGGAGATTGTCGGCGCCCGGGTGAGCGACAACCTCCGTACCGGCAACGGGCTGCTGTCGGTGGACCTGCGCTACCGCGACAACGTGTGCGCCGACATGGTGGTCGCCGGCCACTGTCCACAGGCGACCGGCGACGTCGTCCTCAATGGACAGACGGCCGGCCTGCTCGGGGTGAAGGTCGGCGACACGCTCACCTACACCGACCGGCCGCTGCGCGTGGTCGGCACCTACCGGCCGCGGGACCCGCTCGCCTGGCCGTGGGCCGGCACGGCGGCCGAGTCGGCCTGGACGACGCTCGACACGGTTGCGACGGTGCGGGCGACCGTGCAAGGCACGTACGACGCGGTACTCGGCGACGAGGTATTCACGCGGGGCGACGACGTTGTCGCCGCGCTCGCCCGCATGGGCCGGGTGCCGTTGCAGGCGAGTACCACCGGCGGGGGGCTGGCGGCGACGATCGCCGCCGACCGGCAGGCGGTGCGGCGCGGCATCCTCGTCGCGGCCCTGCAACTGCTCGTGATCGGCTGGGTGGCGATGGCCGTCGCCGCCGGCTACGCCGCCCAGGAGCGCCGCTTCGACGTCGCGCAGCTCGCGCTGCGCGGGGCCCGCCGGTGGCGGGTGCTCGCCGCGGCGAGCGGGCAGAGTGCGGCCCCGCTGCTGCTCGGCGTCCTGGCCGGCGTGCTGGGGGCATTCGCCGCGACCCGCATGCCGCTGCTCAACGGCGTCGGCCCGCGGGAGCTGAGCCGCGTCGGCCTACCGGAACTGAGCAGCGGTCTGCCGTTGCTGAGCAGCGCCGGCGCGCCGCAGTGGCGCATCGCCATCCTGGTCGCCGCCGCCGGGCTCGTCGCCGCTGTGCTGGCCGACTGGCGGGCGACCCGGGCGCCGGTCGAGCAACTGCTGCGCGCGGTGCCGCCGCGCCCACCCCGGCTCAGCGTCGCGGTCGTCGAATCGAGCGTCCTCGCGCTCACCGCGGCCAGCGTCTACCAGAGCCTGTCCAGCCGTGACCCGGTCGGCCTGCAACTGCTCACCCCCGCGCTCCTCGCCGCGTCGGCGGCGATCCTCCTCGGCCGCCTCGTCATGCCCGCGGCCGCCGCCGTTGGCCGGTCCGCGCTGGTCGCCGGGCGGCTGACCACCAGCCTGGCCGCGTTGCTGCTCGCGCGCCGCGTCTCGGCGTACCGGGTGCTGCCATTGCTGGCCGCCGGCGGCTGCCTCTTCGCGGTGGCCGCGCAGGACTGGGCCGACGCGGCGAGCGCCCGGCACACCCGTTCCCAGGTCGAGGTCGGCGGCCAGCGCGTCCTGACCGTCGGCGCCGTGGCCCGCACCCGTCTGCTGAGCGCGGTCCGCACCGCCGATCCCGGCGGCCGCGACGCGATGGCCGTCGTGGTGGGCGCCGAGCCGGCCGGCGTGCCGCTGATCGCGGTCGACTCGACGCGGCTGCCCGCGGTGCTCGCCCGGCCGGCGAGCCTCGACGCCGGGCGGCTGCGCCCGCCCGCGCCCGCGCCGATCACGTTTTCCGGCGCGACGTTGACGCTGACCTCGAGCGTGCCGTCCCGGGTCGACGTCCCGGACACGGACCCACGCCCGGGTGCCCCCGCGGTCCTCGTCCACCTGGAGGCGCAGGAGTCGGGCCAGCCGCTGACGGCGACCTTCGCCCCCGGAGAGACGACCGTCCCGGTCGACTGCTCGGCCGGTTGCCGGCTGACCGGCTTCGAGCTCGCCGCCGGTCCGGCGGTCGACCTGCGCGCGCTGAGCTCCGGCGGTCGAACGGTGGTCAGCCCGGCCATGTTCGCCGACCCGGGCCGGTGGCGCACCGGTGCCGGCAACGTCGCGGTGACGGTCAGCCCGCGCGCCCACGATGGGATGCTCGCGCTCGCCGCGGTCGGGGTGGGCTTGTCGCGGCTGCCGGTCGACAACAAGCTCTACGTGGTCGACGCGCCGGTGCCGCTGCCGGCCGCGATCGCCGGCGGTGAGAGCCAGCTCGCCCCGCCGGCCGAGCGCGGCACCCAGACCCTGAGCCCGTTCGGCGAGCTGGCCGTGCCGGTCGACCTGATCGACGCGCCGCTGTTGCCCGGCGTCGGCCGGCACGGCATCGTAGTCGACCTCGAGTACGCCGACCGGGTCGCCGGGGCCGGCGCGCGAACCGAACGGCAGCAGGTCTGGCTGGCACCCGGCGCGCCGGACGACATCGTCGACCGGCTGCGCGGCGCCGGTCTCACCGTGCTCGGCGAGGACTCGGTGCCCCGCGCCGACGCCCGCCAGGCCCGGTTCGGCCCGGCCGCCGCGTCCCGCTTCGGGCTCCTCGCCGGCGTCGGCGACCTGCTGCTGGCCGTCCTGGCCCTCACCGTGGTGGCCGCCGTGCAGCGCCGGGACCGCACCGACGAACTTCGGGCGTTCCGCCAGCAAGGGGTACCGGCCGGAGCACTGCGTGCCGCGGGACGGTGGTCGGCGCTGGCGCCGGCCGTCCTCGCGGCGCTGACCGGCGCACTCGTCGCGGCCGTCGCCCGGCTCGTTACCCGGTCGGCCGTACCGGTGTTCACCGACGGCTGGCCCAACCCGACCGGCCCGACCGGCGCCCGCGCGCCGGCGTTGCTGGCCTGCGCGCTGCTCCTCTTCGTCGTGTTCGGCCTCGGTGCCCTCGCTCCCCAGTACACGCGGAGCCGCCGGAGCCGCCGATGACGGCACTGATCCTGTCGATGCTGCGCGCCCGCTGGGGCCAGGCGGTCACCGTCTGGGTCCTGGCCGTCCTGGCGACCGCGTCGGCGGTGGCCGCACCGCTGTACGTCACGGCCATCGACCGGGCCGTCGTGGCCGGCGAGGTCGCGCACGCCAGCGGCGCCGAGCTGAGCCTGCACGTCACCGGGACCCTCGACCGCGGCCCGAGCGGCCGGGTCGCCGACGACTTCGAGCGCCTCGCCGCCGACCGGGCCGACCTGCCCGGGTTCGCCAACGTGTTCGGCATCGAATTCCTGGCCATGCCGAGCGACCTGGAGGCCGCCGCCAGTGACCAGCTGCGCCGGGTCGCGTTCCGCGAGAACCTGTGCGCACACGTGGTCGTCGTCGCCGGGCGGTGCCTGATGGGCGGCGGCGAGACGGTGCTCGAGGCGGCGGCCGCCAAGCGCCTCAACCTCACCCTCGGCGACCGGGTGACCAGCCGCGCCACCATGTACGCCGGCGCCGGCACCGTGTTCGTACCGGCCGGGCAGCCGTGGACGATGACCGTCGTCGGGCTGATCCGTCCCCGCGACCCGGGCGAGCTGTACTGGGGACGCGCCGACCCGGACGCACCGGACGACTGGCAGTACGACCCGATGTACGTCGCCCGCACCACGCTCGACGGCATCGACCACCCGAGCGAGGTGCAGTCATTCGACTCGTACGGCACCGCAAGCGGCATCACGCTCGAGCACCTGCCGGAACTGCGCGCGTGGACCGGCTCCGTCCCGGCCGGCTGGGAGACGTCACTGCCCGACCTGCTCGACCGGATCGACCGCGGCCGCGCCGACGCCCGCCAGAGCGTCCCGCTCGCCGCCGTACCGGTGGTGGTGCTCGCCTGGGCCGTCATCGTGCTCGCGGTCACCGCCGGGGCGCGGGCGCGGCGGCACGAGTTCGGCATCGTCGCGCTGCGGGGGGTCCCGAAGCCGGCCCGGTGGTGGCTGGCCGCCGGGGAGACCGTGCTCGCGGTGCTGGCCGGGGCGCCGGTCGGGATGCTGGTCGGCTGGCTGGTGGTCCGGGCGGTGGCGCCGGCCCCGCCGTCGTTCGAACCGCGGGCGTTCACCTATGCGGCGGTCGCGGTCCTCGGCGCGTTGCTCGCCGGGCTGGCCGTGCAACTGCGGGCGGTCAGCGCACCCGTCGCCGCCTTGCTGCGCGAGATCGACCGGCGCAGCGCCCGCGTCGGGTCGATCGTCCTCGACGCGCTGGTGATCATTCTGGCCGTCGTCGTCGCGGTGAACGTCCGTTCCCACGCTGGCTCACCAGGCTCACCAGCCTCACCGGGCTCACCGCGCTCGCCCCGGCACTCGTCATCGCCGCGCTCGCCCTCCTCGCGGCGCGGGCGCTGCCGCTGCTCGCCGCGCCGGTCGCCGACCGGTCGCTGCGGCGCGGCCGGCTGAGCGCCGCCCTCACCGCGTTGCGGCTGGCCCGCCGCCCGGCCGGGCACCGGCTGCTGGTCGTCCTGGTGGTGGCGATCGGCATCCTCGCGTTCGCCGGCCTGGCCACCACCGCCGCCACCGAGAGCCAGCACCGGCAGGCCGAGTCGGCCACCGGCGCGCCCACCGTGCTGTCGGTCGGCCCGGTCAGCCGCGAGCAACTGCTGCGCGCGACAAGGCTGGCCGACCCCGACGGCCGCTCCGCGATGGCGGTCGTCGCGATCCCGCCCGGCGACACCGGCCTGCCGCCGTCCCTGGCCGTGGACTCCGGCCGGCTCGCCGCGGTGGCGCTGTGGCCGGCCAAGGACAGCGCGCTCGCCGGCCGGCTGCGCCAGCCCGGAGCCGCTGCGGTGAGCCTGACCGGCACGCAGGTCGACCTCGACGTGACCGCCACCGACCTGGCCGGCACCGTCCCGCGGCTCACCGCCCTGGTCGCACCGGCCGACGGCGGCGAACGGGTGCAACTGCGCTTCGGCAACATCGCCCAGGGCCGGCACACGTACCGCGCCGACAGCCCGGCCTGTGCGCGCGGCTGCCGCCTCGTCGACGTCGACGTCGAGCTCCCCTCGTACGTGGGCAAGACGGTCGGCCTGACGCTGCACCGCATCCAGCAGTACCCGTTCACCGGCTGGCAGGCGCCATCGGGCGCTGCTGCCACCCAAACCCCGGACGGCCTGCAGGTCGCGCTGCCGACCTCGTCCCGCAGCGACGCCGGCAAGATCCGGCCCCCGGACGTGCCCGACCGGCTCGGCCTGATCACCACCGGCCCGCTGCCGTCCGACGGCGGGTACACGTCGTTCGACGGCTCGCAGGTGGCCGCGAGCGTGGTCGGCACGGTGGCCGCGCTGCCAAGACTCGGCGGCAACGGCACGCTGGTCGACCTGGCCGACGCCGACCGGGCCGCCACCGACTCCGGCATGACCGCCACCGCGGAGGTGTGGCTGTCCGCCACCGCACCGCCGTCCATCGTGGACAGACTCAGCGCCCAGGGACTGACCGTCATCGGCCGCGACACCGTCGGTGACGAGCGTGCCGCCCTGGCGCGGCGCGGCTCGGCCCTCGCGCTGCAGTTCTACCTGCTGGCCGGCGGGCTGGCCGTCCTCCTCGGCGCGGCCGGCGTGGTCGTCACCGCGGTCACCGACCCACGCGGCGACCTGTGGGGCCTGCGCCTACAGGGACTGCCGGCCCGCACCGTACGGCGGGTGGACGCCTGGATGCCGGCCAGCGTCGTCGTCCTCGCACTGCCGCTCGGCCTGCTCGGCGGCGCACTAGCCTGGCTCGTCGTCGGCGACACCTGGCCGGCCCCCTGGCGTCCACTGTGGATGGTCGCCGTCGCCGGCGCACTGCTGGTGGCCACGGCCCTCATCTCGGTCGCCAGCGCGTCGGGCCGCAGGCCGTAGTCACGCCTTCGGGCGCTCCTTGACCCCGGCCGCCAGCGCGTCGGGTCGCAGTTACGCCTTCGGGCGCTCCTTGACCCCGGCCGCCAGCAGCGCGACGACCTCGGCGATCCGCTCCGCCCGCTGCTCGGGCCGGCGCTTGGTGGCGTCGATCCATCGCAGGTAGGCCTTGCGGTAGAACTGCGCGAGCGCGTTGAAGAACGCCTCAGCCTCCGGATTCGCTTCGAGCGCGGCTACGATGTCCTCGGCCAGATCGTCCTGCTGCGGCCCTTCCGGCACGATCTCGACGGTGAGCGGGTCGCCCGGCTCGATGCCGCCGCAGTCGTGCACCCACATCGGCCCCATCATGATCCCGCGGCCGGCGTCGTGGGTCTCGATGACACCGCGCATGCGCCGGCCGTTGATCGTCCCGCCGACGTGGTGCCGCGGCTTCGGCCGCCACACCGCGTCCGGGTCGAACGGCACTGGCACGAACACCCGCCCCCGCCCGCCCGATTCGGCCGTCACCTCGAACCGCTGCGTGCTCATGGGCTCGATCCTTGCACAGATCTGGCGTACGGCTCGGGCCCCGCCCCCGGCCGCCACAACTCCGGGGACCCAGTGGTCACCGGGAGGTCGGGAGGCCACAACTTCCCGGAAGTAGTGGCCAAACCGGGGCCGGGAGGCCACTACTTCGGGGAAGGAGTGGCGTGCCGATGCGATCTTGGTCGCGGTGCTCGCTAGGCTGCCGTCATGGTGGAGCGGAGTCGCACGGAGTTCGAGGTACTGGACGAGCGGTTCACGAAGGTCAACGGCGACGAATGGCTGATCCAGCTGTGGACCGGCGGCCGCTGGACCGAGGGGCCGGCCTACTTCCCGGCCGGGCGGTACCTCGTGTTCAGTGACATCCCGAACGACCGGATGCTGCGCTGGGACGAGACGACCGGCTCGGTCGGGGTGTTCCGCGAGCCCGCGAACTACACCAACGGGCACACCGTCGACCGCGCCGGCCGGCTGGTCAGCTGCGAGCAGGGCACGCGGCGGATCACCCGCACCGAGCACGACGGCTCGGTCACGGTGCTCGCCGACCGCTACGACGGCAAGCGGTTCAACAGCCCCAACGACGTCGTCGAGCACAGCGACGGCCGCCTCTGGTTCACCGACCCGAGCTACGGCATCGACAGCGACTACGAGGGCTACCGCGCGACCAGCGAGATCGGCGCCTGCCACGTGTACCGGCTGGACCCGGCCACCGGCGAGGTCCGCATCGTCGCCGACGACTTCGAACGGCCCAACGGGCTGGCCTTCACCCTCGACGAGCGGCGGACTGTACATCGTGGACACGCCGCCGCCGGCACCTGCGCCTGTTCGACCGTCGAGGACGGCGGCACGCTGTCCGGGGGCGACGTGTTCGCCCTGTGCGACGCGGGCGGCTTCGACGGCGTACGGCTCGACGACACCGGCCGCGTCTGGGCGGCGGCCCACGACGGACTGCACTGCTTCGACCCCGACGGCACCCTGCTCGGCAAGCTGCACATCCCCGAGGTCGTCGCCAACTTCACGTTCGGCGGTCGCAAGCGCAACGACCTGTTCATCTGCGCCTCCAGCTCCGTCTATATGCTCCGCGTCAATGTGACGGGCGCCCGCTGACCGGTCAGGGGCAACGCCGGACGGGCCGGTACCGGTACGTTGAGGGCTGGTGACCCCCCCGCGAGCCCTGAAGGAAGATGCGCGTGCAGCCGTCAGACCCCTCTCAGCAGTGGCAGCCGCAGAGCGGAGCACCCTATCCGGGTCCGGCGTCCGGCGTGCCGTACCCAGGTCAGCCCTCGGCTCCGCCGTACCAGCAACCGCAGTACCAGCAACCGCCGTACCCGCAGTATCAGCCGCCGGCGTATCAGGCGCCGTCACCCTACGTGGCGCCGCCGGCCGGGGCGGCGCCGAAGAAGCGCGGCGGGGCGCCGATCGCGCTCATCGTCGGGATCGGCGCGCTGGTGATCATCGTGGTGGCGATCGTCGCCGTCACCGCCTTGCGGACCGGGAGCAAGAAGGCGGGCACCCCGCCGGTGGCGGCCGGGTCGCCCACCGACGGAAAGATCGACAAGTGCCTCGTCGGCAAGTGGAAGCAGACGAGCTACCAGAAGAACGTGCCCCTCGCCGACACCGACGTCGGCAAGCGCGAGAACCTCTCGACGATCAAGTTCTCCGGCCAGGGCAAAGTCTGGACGATCAGCGCGGACGGCTCGGCGATCGAGGACGACAGCGCCACCGTCTACACCGGCAAGACCGACGACGGACGCATCGTGACCGCCACCTATACCGGTTCGACGACCTGGAAGCTGACGAGCGCGGACCGGAAGATCTACTACGCCGGCATCAAGGGCACCGCGGTCATCACCATCGGCGTCGACGGCAAGGACGCCGGCCGCATCGAACTGGAGCCCAACACCGACGCGGTCAACTACACGTGCGCCGGCGACGTGTGGCGTACCACCAACCCGACCGACCCCAACGCCTGGAACACGTACGAGCGGCAGTAGGCCCACGCGGGGCGCCGGTACGCTGGCCGCCGTGACGTCCGGGGCTGAGCTCGCGGCGGCCGAGTCCCTGCTGGAGGTCGGCCGGGCCGACGACGCACGGCGGCGGGTCGTGACCGTGGTCGCCGCCGAACCGGACAACGTCGACGCATTGTGCCTGCTCGCCCGCTGCCTCATCGAGCTCGATGAAGCGGCGGCCGCCCTCGACTCCGCGACCAGCGCCACCCGGCACGCGCCCGACCGGCCCGAGGCGCACATCCTGCGAGCCGGCGCGCTGCTGCAACTGGACCGGGCGGCGGAGGCCCTCGAGGGCGCCGACACCGCGGTGGCACTGGACGGCGAGCGCGCGGCCGCCCACCTGGTACGGGCGTTGGCGCTGTTCAACACCTTCCGGCGGCGGGAGGCCTGGACGGCGTTGCACGAGACGACCCGGCTGGCCCCGGAGTGGGCCGAGGCGCACGCCATCCAGGGCACCATGCACTACACGTTCGGTCGGCACCGCAAGGCGCGTCACGCCTACCAGCGGGCCCTGGCGCTGCAGCCCGAACACACGGGCGCCATCGAAGGCCTCGCCCAGCTGTCCCTGCGCCGGGGCCGGCCGGGCGCCGCGCTGCGGCAGTTCGGCGCGGCGGCGGCCCTGGCCCCGGCCGCCCAGTCGGCCGCCGCCGGCGTCGATCGGGCGCTGACCAACCTGTGCGGCCTGGCGCTGGCGACCGCCTGGCTTTCGGCCGGCACCCTCGCCGTCGCCGGCCGCTATCTCCTCGCGTGGCTGATCGCGGCCGCGGTGCTGGTGCCCTACCTGGTGTGGTTCCGCGCCTTCCGGCGCCGTACGCCGCCGCATCTGTGGGCGGCCGTGCGGGCCCGGATGACCTCCGATCCGCGCCCGCGGATCCGGCTGCTGACCGCCGGGATCACGCTCGCGGCCGGCGTACTGATCGGGCTCGTCGCGGCGGTGCTGTCGCTGGACACCGCCGTGCCGGGCATCTTCGGCATGATCGGCTGGCTGATGGTGATCGCCGGCGTGATCTTCGCGGTCGACGTGGGCTACGCCCGCCGGCGCGTCGCGGCCGGCGGCGACGCGCTCGCCGGACTCTCGCCGGACGAGCAGGCGAATGTCCAAGTTGGACGGTTGGCGCTGCGCTGGTTCCGGGCCACCGCGCTGCTGGCGATCGTGCCGTCCGTCCTGGCCGCCGAGCCCGCCGCCGACCTGTCGGCCCGGGCGAGCACCGGTACCGCGGTGATCGCCCTCGTCGTGGCCTACTACCGCTGGACCCGGCGCATGTGGCGGCGCCGGCCGGGCCGCCCGCTCACCCCGGGGCTGGCGCACCTCGTGCCGGTGGCCTACGTGCTGCTCGGCCTGCTGTGGCTGGCGATCGTGGTCGGCGCGTACTGGCCCGGCCAGCCGCCCGGCGTCGTAGCGGTGGCCGGTTTCGGGCTCGGCGCCTGCACCGTCGTGTTCCTCGTGGTGTGGCTGCCGATCCAGGGCGTCCGGCGCGTCGTGCGCTACCTCACCACCTCCCGAACCTGACCCGAACCGAACGCGAGACGCGGCGAAAGCGCTCAGCTCGGCTGGGTGTCCGCCGGGTCACCAGCCGACGTCACCTCGTCAGTAGCCCCGGTCGGCTTCCGGCCGGCCGAGCGGCGCCGCCACGGCAGGGTACCGTCCAATTCGATCTCAAGAGAGAAGCTGAGGAACGTTCGAACGAGGACGATCAGGCCGAGCGTGAGGGCGCTGTTGAGGGTGCGATCGACCGTGACGGTCAGCACGATGTCGGCGATGATCAAGATCTCGAGGCCCAGAAGAATCACTCGGCCGACATCCTGCCGGGCGCGCTTGTAGGCAGCCTGGGCGCCGCTGCGCAGGAGTGTGGGTGCGGCCGACAGGAGCGCCAGCAGCGAACCGATCACCAGGATGGCCACTCCGGTGATCTCGAAACCGGTGACGACCCACTCCATCGCGGCGTCGATGTTCACCCGGCCTCCTCCGTACCTCGGCACCTCGCCCAGTACCGTGACGCTATGCACCATCGGTTGCGTGAGCTTCGTCCGCTGCGGATGAGCGGCAACCTGCACGTCGACAGCTCGCTCCACTTCGACTACTCTGCGTTAGTGTTTCGACCCGGGCACGGTCGGGAAGCCAGCGTCCGATGAACATCTGGCCTGGTAGTCCTTATCCGTTGGGGGCCACGTACGACGGGGGTGGCACCAACTTCGCCCTCTTCTCCGAGGTTGCGGAGCGCGTCGAGCTGTGCCTGTTCGACGAGGAGGGGCACGAGACGCGCATCGACCTGCCGGAGCGCGAGGCGCTCGTCTGGCACGGCTATCTGCCGCGTATCGTGCCCGGGCAGCGCTACGGCTACCGCGTGCACGGCCGGTACGAGCCGCACGCGGGCCTGCGCTGCAATCCCAGCAAGCTGCTGCTCGACCCGTACGCGAAGGCGATCGACGGGCACATCGAGTGGAACGAGGCGATGTTCTCCTACCGCTTCGACGACCCGTCGTCGTTCAACGACACCGACTCCGCCCCGTACGCGATGAAGTCGGTGGTGATCAACCCGTTCTTCGACTGGGCGAACGACCGGCCGCTGCGGGTCCCCTTCCACCAGACGGTCATCTACGAGGCCCATGTCAAAGGGATGACCGTGCGGCACCCCAAGATCCCGCCGGACGTCCGGGGCACGTACTCGGGGCTGGCGCACCCGGTGATGATCGAACACCTGCACCGGCTGGGCGTCACCGCGGTCGAGTTGATGCCGGTCCACCAGTTCGTGCACGACAGCGGGCTGGTCGAGCGCGGCCTGTCCAACTACTGGGGCTACAACACCATCGGCTTCTTCGCCCCGCACAACGACTACGCCTCGTTCCGCGGCGACGGCGGGCAGGTGCAGGAGTTCAAGACGATGGTCAAGGCGCTGCACCGGGCCGGCATCGAGGTGATCCTCGACGTCGTCTACAACCACACCGCCGAGGGCAACCATCTCGGCCCGA
The DNA here is from genome assembly GCA_963816625.1 of uncultured Actinomycetota bacterium. Taxonomy (GTDB): domain Bacteria; phylum Actinomycetota; class Actinomycetes; order Mycobacteriales; family Micromonosporaceae; genus Dactylosporangium. The sequence goes on from CAWFLC010000005.1 coordinate 141,120, forward strand.
CCCTGTCGTTCCGCGGCATCGACAACCCGGCGTACTACCGGCTGGTCCCGGAGGACAGGCAGTACTACTACGACACCACCGGCACCGGCAACAGCCTCAATGTGCGCCACCACGAGTCGCTGCGGCTGATCATGGATTCGCTGCGCTACTGGGTGACCGACATGCACGTCGACGGTTTCCGCTTCGACCTGGCCGCCTCCCTCGCCCGCGAGTTTCACGAAGTGAACCGGCTGGCCGCCTTCTTCGACCTGGTCAACCAGGACCCGATCGTCAGCCAGGTCAAGCTGATCGCCGAACCGTGGGACGTCGGCGACGGCGGCTACCAGGTCGGTGGCTTCCCTCCACTGTGGACGGAGTGGAACGGCAAGTACCGCGACACGGTGCGCGACGTCTGGCGCGGCGAGCCCGGCCGGCTCGGCGAGTTCGCCTCCCGCTTCACCGGCTCCTCGGACCTGTACGAGATCGACGGCCGGCGGCCGATCGCGTCGATCAACTTCGTGACCGCGCACGACGGCTTCACCCTGGCCGATCTCGTCTCGTACAACGAGAAACACAACGACGCCAATGGTGAGGACAACCGCGACGGCGAGAACCACAACCGGTCCTGGAACGGCGGCGTGGAAGGCCCGACCGACGACCCGGAGATCACCGCGCTGCGGCACCGGCAGCAGCGCAACTTCCTCGCCACCCTGCTGCTGTCGCAGGGTGTGCCGATGCTCTCGCACGGTGACGAGATCGGCCGGACCCAGCACGGCAACAACAACGTGTACGGCCAGGACGGCGAGCTGAGCTGGGTCGACTGGGCCGTCGCCGACGACCACCTCGCGGAGTTCACCGCCCAGCTGACCCGGCTGCGCGCGGCCCACCCGATCTTCCGGCGGCGCCGCTTCTTCCGCGGCGAGCCGGTCGTCGGATCATCGGGCGGGCCACCCCTCGAGGACATCGCGTGGCTGCGCCACGACGGCCGGCCGATGACCAAGGACGACTGGGACTCCAGCGCCCCGGGCGCGATCGCGGTGTTCCTCAACGGGCGCGGGATCCCCGAGCGCGACGCGCTGGGCGAGCCGATCGTCGACAACTCGTTCCTGCTGCTGTTCAACCCGTCACCGGAGGCGGTGCAGTTCGTGCTGCCCGGCTCCCGGTACGCGCGGGCCTGGCACATCGTGGTGGACACCGCCGAGGCGGTCCGCCGCCGCCGCGCGGTCCGGCCGACCGCCCGGCTCCAGGTGCTCTCGCGCAGCCTGCTGGTCCTGCAGGAGGCGAGCGGCTAGATCCGGCTCGCCACGCCGCGCGGGTGCCGCGCACGGTTTCCGATCCGGCCGGACGGGGTACGGGAGGCTCGAAGCCGCGCTGTCTGACGAGATGAGGTTGCCAACCCGTGCCACGCACGGTCCTATCGGTACCACCATTGGCCGCCTCGGTCGCCGAGCTGCGCGGCCTGCTCGACGACCAGCTGGCCGCGCTGGCCGTCACCGAAGCGTGCCGCGAAGACCTCGCCATCCTCATCACCGAGGCGTCGACGAATGCGGTCCGGCACGGGCCGGGCACGGACGCGATCGAGGTGGCCATCGCCGTCGACGACGAGCGGTGCGTACTGGAGATCGCCAACCCGGACGGCGGTTTCGACGAGTCGAAACTGCACGCCGGCCTGCCGCACGCCTGGGCGGAGGGCGGCCGTGGCCTGCCCCTGATCCGTGCCCTCGCCGACGCGGTGCGTGTCCTGCGGCCCCGGCCCGGCTGGGTGCTGGTCCAGATCGTCAAGCGCCTCGAGCGGCGCGCCAGTCGAGGCGCCGCGTGCTGATCATGCGATTCCCGCCGTGCTCGACGATCGGTTCGGCCGGCCCTCAGGACGGCGAGCGCCGGCCCTGCGCGATCGCCGCGTCGAGCACCGGCTGCCAGCGGTCGGCCGCGAAGACATTCCCGCCGATCGCGTCCTGCGCGGCCGCGTCCGGCTCGACGAGCGTGGTTTCCGGTCCGAGCCGCGCCACCTCCGAGGCGAAGTCGTCGCGCACCGCCATCGGCATGCGCGGCGCGAGGATGACCACCGGGGTGTAGCCCGCGGCCAGGTCGGCGTTGGTCCGCGAGCGCACGCCACCGTCCATGTAGCGGCTGCCGTCGACCGTGATCGTCGGGAACAGGCACGGCACCGCGCAGCTCGCCGTCACGGCCGCCACCAGCGGCACGCCGGACGCCGCGGTCCAGACGACCAGCTCGCCGGAGTAGGCGTCGATGGCGGTCACCAGCAGCCGGGACGGCCACTCGGCGATCGGCAGCCACAGCCCGAACGACTCGAGCAGCGCCTCCTGCGGCCCGACCTGCGCCCGCAGGGCGAGTGCACCGATCTGCTTGCGCAGGTCGGCCGAGCTGGCCAGGGAGATCTCCGGCACGGAGCTGAGCAGCTGCCAGGCCGCGGCGCCGGTGACGAAGTCCGGCTGCATGGGTAGATCACCGGGCCTGACCGGCGTGGCCGTCGCCGGGTCGAGCCCGGCGGCGATGAGCGCACCCGACGCGGCGCCGGCCGACGTACCGACGATCAGGTCCGCGGTGGTGAGGTCGATGCCCCGGTCGCGCAGGCCGATGATCATGCCGAGCTGCCAGGCGGCCCCGGTGATACCGCCGGCGCCGAGTACGAGCGCGCTGCTTGCCATGGCTCCTGCTTAGCACGGCATCGGTCAGTGCCGAGGTTCGCGCCCTTCCGGCCGCTCCAGCGCGTTCATGATCGACGCCACGATCTGCTCCGGGGTGGCGTCGACGGACACCTCGATCACGCCCTCGTCCGGGGTCGGCGGCTCGAGGTCGGCGAACTGGCTCTCGAGCATCTCCGGCCGCATGAAGTGGCCGTGCCGGGCCACCATGCGGCGGCCGAGCAGCTCGCGACTGCCCTCGAGGAACACCACCAGCACCTCGGGCCGTCCGGCGCGCAACTGATCGCGGTAGGCGCGTTTGAGGCCCGAGCAGGACACGACGCCCGGCTCGTGCGCCGCGCGGCGCTCGTCGATCCAGCGGCCGATCGCCGCCAGCCACGGCGTGCGGTCCTCGTCGGTGAGCGGGTGCCCGGCCGCCATCTTGTCCACGTTGGACTGGGGATGGAACGCGTCGGCCTCGGCGTAGGTCCAGTGCAGTTGCCCGGCGAGCAGGGCACCGACGGTGGTCTTGCCACTGCCGGCCACGCCCATCACCACCACTACGGGTGGTTCCGGTCGCGCCGTCATGCGCTCAACGTAACGCCGGTCGTCGAGCCGATCAACGCCGCCCGCCGGTGGCGTCGATCAGCGCGTCCAACGACCGGGTCAGCCGGGCCGCGTCGGTCAAGATCAGGTAGCGCTGGCCGTGCCCGCCGGGCGTCCAGGCGTTGAGCCCGTCGGCACTGACCGTGTTGTGCCCGCCCGCTCCACCGAGGCGGTAGACGTGGTCGGCGCCGAACACGGCGTAGTACAACGCGGTCGGGTCCCAGGTGCCGTCGGTCTGGTCGGTGCCGCAGCCGTACAGCACGTCGAAGACGGCCCGCACCGGGCTGTCGGCCGGGTGCGTCGCACACACGTGGTTGCCGACGAAGATCCGGCCGCCGATCTCGAACCCGTCGTAGACGACGGGTGTCGGCCAGCCGGCCACGACCTGACGCGTCGCGGTGAGGTCGAGACCGAAGTTCCACTCCGCCGCCGAGGCCGCCGGATATTCACCACCCATGATCACGGTACGGGCGACCTTGCGCTCGACCAGCGCCCGGTCGCTGCGCAGCAGCTGGGCCAGGTTGGTGAGCGACCCGATGGACAGCACGGTGACGCTGTGGTCGGGCTGGGCGCGCAGGAGCCGGCGGTAGAGGCTCACCGCGGCGACCGGCCGGCCGGCGTGCGGGTAGCCGGTGGCCAGCAGCCGGCTGTAGTTCTGCTCGACCACCGGCGCGCCGCTGGGCACGCCGATCGGGATGTCCGGCCGCCCGTACCAGGTGTCGAGGGCGTCGAGCCCGGCCGCGTTCCACGGATTGTCCACATCGGACATCACGCCGAGGATCCGCACCCGCCCGGCGTCGGCGGCCGCATGAACGGCGGCGAGCGCGGCAACGTCGTCCCACCACTGGCCGAAGTCGGTGTCGATGATCAGGCGCACCGGAGCCGATCGGGGTTCTGCCTGCGCGGGGTTCGGCAGGGCGGCGGCGACGGCGCTGAGCAACAGGACGGGCAGCACGCGGGCGAGGAGCCTCATGCGGCCATTCTGCCATCGATCGATGCGTCCGACGCTACTTACATCCTCAGCGGGAGTGGTCAGAGGATCCGGCGCAGCGGGGTACGGGAGACACACCTCAGCTGCCGGTCAGCACCGGGCTGAGGCGGGCCGGCACGGCCCGTACGCTCGTCCGGCCGTCCCCGTCGACGTCGACCGCGAGCTCGCCGTCGCCGATCCGCAGCCCGCGTACGCGGAACGCGCCGACCGGGGAGGGCGCGATCGGGTCGAGTACGAGCCGACCGGCCGGGACGTCGACCTGCAGGCCGAGCAGTGCCGTGACGATCGCCGGCCCGACCGCGGCCGCCCAGGCCTGCGGCCGGCAGGACGGCGGGTACGGGGTGGGCACGTCGTCGCCGCCGAACAGCTCCGGCAACCGGAAGTCGAAGCGGTCGGCCGCGGCGAGCAGCGCGCCGATGTGCCGGGCGGCGGCGTCCGGGTGCCCTTCGCGCATCAAGCCGAGGACGGCGATGACGGTGTCGTGCGGCCAGACCGAGCCGGCGTGGTAGGAGATGGCGTTGTAGCCGGTCGCGGTCGTGGCCAGGGTGCGCAGCCCGAACGGGGCGGCGAGCTCCGGTGCGGTCAGCCAGGCGGTGACCGCGGCGCTGCCGCGCGCGTCGAGCAGGCCGGTGCCCAGCAGGTGACCCATGTTGGACGCCGGCCCGTCCACGCGTCCGCCGTCCGCGTCGAGGGCGATCGCCGGGTACGGCGGGTGCGCGCCGCTGCACCAGTACCGTTCGCGGAAGCGGACCCGCAGCGCCTCGGCCCAGGCTCGCCACCGCCGGGCGGGCTCGTCGAGGGCGGTGGCGCCCAGCGCCTCGACGAGCCAGGCACCGTCGAGCGCCGCCCGGTAGGCGTAGCCCTGCACCTCGCTGAGGGACAGCGGTGCGACGGCGATCCGCCCGTCCGCGTACTGGACGCCGTCGCCGGAGTCCTTCCACGCCTGGTTGGCCAGGCCGCGCCCGGTCGGCCGGTACGTGACGAACTCGTCGTGCGCGGTCAGCCAGGCCATCGCCCGCTGCACATTGGGCAGGAGCGGGGCGATCGCGGCCGCCGGCGCTCCCCAGCGGTGGGCGTCGGCGATCGTACTGACGAACAGGGCGGTGGCGTCGACCGAGCCGTAGTAGACCGGCGGCAGCCAGGTGGCCGCGTCCGGCGGGCGTACCTCGTGCAGGATCTTGCCGGGCTCCTCCTCCGTGTCCGGATCGACCCGCCGGCCCTGGCGGCGGGCGAGCGCGCGCACCGTGCCGAGCGCGGTCCGCCAGCCGAGCGGCAGGGCCAGCCGCGCGGCCCACAGCGAGTCCCGGCCGAAGAGCGTCAGGTACCAGGGGCTGCCGGCCGCGTAGTACCCGTCGTCGCCGTCGAGCATGCGCAGCGCGTCGAGGTCGGCGACGCTCGCCCGGACCAGCTCGTCGAGGCGCCGGTCGTCCGCGGTCACGGCGAGCGGGCTGGGCGGCTCGCCCGCAGCGACCACCGCGACGTCGGTACGGGTGAACCGCAGCGTCACGGTCCAGGCCGAGCGGGCCGGCACGGTCACCCGCCAGCGGAGGCGACCGTCGGCGGCCCCGTCGGGCGGCGGATCGGCGACGAGGCGGGTCGTGGCGCCGTCGTCGGCGCGCCAGCCCATACCATCCAGACGCTCGGCCACCGCGGCGCCGGACGGCCGGCCGTCCTTCACCGCGCCCATGGCCGCGAAGTCCGTGCCCGCCTCGACGACAACGGTGGCCGAGACGGCCGCCCGGGCCCGGTTGACCAGCGTCAGCGTCTCTGTCCCGCCGGCCGGGTCGACCGTCCGTTGCCGCCGGAGCACGACTGTCGGGTCCGGCCCCGGATCACCGAGCTCCCGCAGTACCCCGAGAAATTCAGCGGCCGAAGCGCCGAGGGTGCGGGCGGAAAGCGGCTCGGGCCGGGTGCCGTCGACGGTGACCACCAAGCGGCGAAGGATGCGCCGGTCGTTGACGTAGAGACCGTCGACACCGTCGATGAGCTGCCCGGACGCCCGGGACAGCCAGGTGGCGGGCGCGGCGACGCAGGTGAGGTGCTCGTGCAGGTAGGGCTGTGCCATCGATGACCCCTTGACAACTCGCACAGTGAGGTGACACTGTCCCGAATATCCATGTTGAACGTTCAAATCTGGCCGCCGACATGATTTGAACGTTCAACATGGAAGACCACACCTTACGACATCAGGGAGCCGTTGTGCAGCCTCGCCGGGAGAAGCCGACGGTGACGGTCAACGACGTCGCCCGGGCGGCCGGCGTGTCGCGGCAGACCGTGTCCAACGTGTTCATCGCTCCGGACCGGGTCCGGCCGGAGACGCGCGAACGGGTCGAGCAGGCCATCACCGAACTCGGCTACCGGCCCAACCGGGTGGCCCAGTCGCTGCGTTCGCAGGCGTCACGCATGATCGGCTACCGGGTCGAGCCGATGCAGCCGCAATACCTGGCCAGCATCCACGATCGGCTTCTGCACGCCCTCGCCGAGGCCGGCCGCGAACAGGACCACCACCTGCTGCTGTTCACCGCCGACAGCCCGCAGGACGAGATCGACAACAGCCTGTGGCTGTACCGGACCGGCGCGATCGACGGCCTCGTGCTCTACGGCATCGACACCGACGACCCGCGCCCGCCGGCACTGCTGCGCCACGGCCTGCCGTTCGCCGCGTTCGGCCGGACCGGCGCCGACCTGCACCACCCGTGGGTCGACGTGGACAACGTGGCCGGCACCGCCGCCGTCGTCGAGCACCTCGTCGCGCGCGGGCACCGCCGCATCGCCTTCATCGGCTGGCCGGAGGGCGGCGCGGTCGGCGACCGGCGCGCCGAAGGGTGGCGCCTCGGCCTGGACAAGCACGGGCTCCTGGCCGAGTCGTACGACCTGGACCTGCGCGGCGAGGACAGCCTCGAGAACGGCGCCCGGCTGACCACCGTCCTGCTCGACCGGGCCGCCCCGCCCACCGCCGTCGTCACCGTCACCGACACGCTGGCCGCCGGAGCCATCCGCGCGCTTGCCGGCCGTGGCCTCACCCCCGGCCTCGAGGTCGCGGTCGTCGGCTTCGACGACACCCCGACCGCCGCCGTTCTCGACCTGTCGAGCGTCCGCCAGCCGATCGAGGCCGTCGGTCACGCCGTGATCGACGCTCTGATGAGCGTCCTCGGCGGCGAGGACATCGAACCATCCGGCCGGCTGCTGGCGCCGACGCTCGTCGTCCGCGCGTCCAGTGCCGGCCTTTGCCCCGAGCAGTGACCCACTCACCAGTGAGAGTAGACACCCCAGGGAGCCAGATCATGTTGCTACGCCGAACCGCTCTCGCCGTCGCCGTTGCCGGCTTGCTGACCCTCACCGCCTGCGGTGACGACGGCAGCGGCAGCGGGAGCGGCGGCGCCACCACCGGCGCCAAGCTCAGCATGTATGCCTTCTCCTCGTCGCCGGCCGAGGACGCCGTGCTGCGCAAGGCGATCGAGGACTACAACAAGCAGGGACGCAACACCGTCGAGCTCAAGGTGCTGCCCGAGTACGACACGGCGCTGACCACCGCCCTCGCCGGCGGCGAGCCCCCGGACGTGTTCTACGTCAACGACAACAAGCTTCCCGACTTCGGCAAGAACGGCGTCCTCGAACCGACCGGCGACAAGGTCGACAACCCGGCCGACTTCTACGAAACGCTCAAGCAGTCCTTCACCTACAAGGGCACGTACTACTGCGCGCCCAAGGACTTCTCCACCCTGCAGCTGGTCTACAACACAGCCGACCTCGCCGCCGCCGGCCTCAAGCCGCCGACCACCTGGGACGAGCTCACCGCCACCGCCAAGGCGCTCACCAAGCCCGGCCACCCGGGCCTGGTGATGAACCCGGAGTTCTACCGGTGGGGCACGTTCATGGCCGAGGCCGGCGCGTGGCCGACCAATGACGACATCAGCAAGATGACGATGGACACCCCCGAGATGCGCGCCGCCCTGCAGTACGTCACGGACAACCACAAGGCCGGCTACTTCGGCACGCCCGCCGCGGTCGGGGCCGGCTGGGGCGGCGAGGCCCTCGGCAAGGCCAAGACGTCGATGACGATCGAAGGCAACTGGATCGTCGGGGCCATGCAGAACGACTTCCCCAGCGTCAAGTACGCGGTCGCGGAACTGCCGGCCGGTCCCAAGGGCAAGGGGACCATGGCGTTCTCGGTCTGCTACGGCGTGGCCAAGGCGTCGAAGAACAAGGCCGCCGCGATCGACTTCGTCAAGTTCCTCACCTCCCCGGACGAGCAGTTCGCGGTCACCAAGCAGTTCCCGGTGATGCCCTCGCGCAAGTCCCTGGCCGACAAGTGGCTCGCCGACAAGCCGGAACTGAAGGCCTTCGTGGACGGCAGCGACTACGCCAAGAAGTCGGTGTTCGTACCGGGCTTCAAGACCGCCATCGACACCTTCAACGACGGCATCCAGGGCCTGGCCAAGGGCAACAAGCAGGTCGACGACGTCATCACCAGCACCCAGAAGGCCGGCACTGACGTTCTCGGGTCATGACTGCTCTGATCGACGCACCGCCCGCGCGTGAGATCACGCGCGGGCGGCGCAAGAGCCGCATCGCCGGCCGCCAGACCCTCGCCGGGTGGTTGTTCGCCTCCCCGGCCCTCATCGCCTTGCTCGCCTTCTTCGTCGCGCCGATCGCGCTCGCGCTGTGGGTGAGCTTCCGCGAGTGGAGCGGGCTCACCCCGTTGTCCGGCTCGACCGGCGTCGGCACGCAGAACTATCGGGACCTGCTGACCGAGACCGGCGTTGTCCGCGGCGACTTCGCCAAGAGCCTGCGCAACAACCTCTACTACGTGCTCGGCGTGGTGCCGACGCAGACCGTGCTGGCGTTCTTCCTCGCCGTCGTGGTCAACGCCAAGCTGCTCAAGGGCCGCACCTTCTTCCGGACCGCCTTCTACTTCCCGTCGGTCACCAGTTCGATCGCCATCGCGTTCATCTTCATCTTCCTCTTCAGCCCCTCGGGTGTGGTCAACACCGTCCTGTCGGCGCTGCTGCCGGGCAAGGTCGAGACCGTCTGGCTGGACAACGCCGACGGCCTCATCCACCTGGTCCTCGGCTGGTTCGGGGTCCACCAGCAGCCCGCCGCGCTCAGCGGCGAATTCCTCGACCTGTCCTGGTGGGACTGGCTGTCCGGGCCCAGCGTCGCGCTCAGCTCGGTGATGATCCTGGCCACCTGGACCACGACCGGCACGTTCATGCTGATGTTCCTGGCCGGCCTGCAGAACATCCCGGAGGAACTGGAGGAGGCCGCGCTGATCGACGGCGCGTCCGGCCGGCAGCGGTTCTTCCGCATCACCCTGCCGATGATGAAGCCGACGCTCTTCCTGGTGCTCACGCTCGGCCTGATCGGCACGTGGCAGGTCTTCGACCAGGTCTACGCGATGACCTCCGGCGGCCCGCAGAAGACCACGCTCACCCCGGCGTACCTGGTCTACCGCGAGGGATTCGAGAACAGCGCGATGGGCCGGGCGGCCGCGATCGCGTTCATCGTCTTCGTCATCATCCTGGTGTTCACCGGCATCCAGCGGCTCGTGCTGCGGAAGGAGCGCTGAGGGATGGCTCGCGCGCTGAGGTACTCCGTGCTGTCGGTGTTCGCCCTGATCTTCCTCTACCCGTTCGTCCTGTCGGCAGCCACGTCGTTCAAGTCGCGGCCGGATGTGGCCGACCATCCGGCCGCGCCCTTTCCCCACGAGTTCAGCACCCGGGCGTGGACCGACGTGTTCCTGCACAGTGACTTTCCACTGTGGACATTCAATTCGCTTTTCGTGACGGTACTGGCGACGCTCGCGCGGATCTTCATCGACTCGCTCGCCGGCTACTCCCTCGCCCGGCTGCACTGGCGCGGGCGGGGCCTCATGTTCGCCGGCATCCTGGCGATCCTCGCCGTACCGCCGATCGTGCTCACCGTCCCGCGCTTCCTGGTGCTCAAGGAGATGAGCCTGCTCAACTCGTACGCCGGGCTGATCTTGCCCCTGGCCGTCGACGGGGTCGGCATCTTCCTCATGAAACAGTTCTTCGAACAGTTGCCGAGGGAGCTGGAGGAAGCCGCCCGCATCGACGGCGCCAACATCTTCCAGGCGTACTGGTACGTCGTGCTGCCGCTGGCCCGCCCGGCGCTGCTCACCCTGACCATCCTGTCGTTCCAGGGCGTGTGGAACGAGTTCCTGATGCCGCTCATCGTGGTGCGGGCCAGCCCGAGCCACTGGACGCTGCCGTTCGGCCTGTCGACCCTCGGCCGGGGCGGAGCGGGCGGGCAGAGCTTCGACTACCCGGTGATGATGGCCGGCTCGCTGCTGACCATCATCCCGGTCGCGATCATCTTCATCGTGTTCCAGCGGTTCTTCGTGCGGGGCGTCGCGTCCTCCGGCGTGAAGGGCTGATCGTTACTCGGCGGCCCGCACCGGCTCGACGTGCCAGATCTGCTCGCAGTAGTCGCGCACCGTACGGTCGGACGAGAAGAACCCGCACCGCGCGGTGTTGAGGATCGACATGCGGGTCCACCGGTGCGGGTCGGTCCACGCGGCGGCCACCTCGTCCTGGCTGTCGACGTAGGCCCGGTAGTCGGCCAGCGTCAGGTATTCGTCCCGGCCGAGCACGGAGTCCACCACGGAGGCGAACAGCTCGCGGTCGCCGTGCGAGAAGACGCCGTCGGCGATCGCGTCGATCGCCGCCCGCAACTCCGGGTCCCGCTCGTAGAAGCTGCGGGGCTGGTAGTCGCCGTGGCGGACCGCGACGGCCTGGGCGGCGTCCAGGCCGAACAGGAAGAAGTTGTCCGTGCCGACCCGGTCGAGGATCTCGATGTTGGCGCCGTCCAGGGTGCCGATGGTGATCGCGCCGTTGAGCGCGAGCTTCATGTTGCTCGTCCCGGACGCCTCCTTGCCGGCGAGGGAGATCTGTTCCGACAGGTCGGCCGCCGGGATGATCAGCTCGGCCCGGGTCACGTTGTAGTCCGGCAGGAACGCGACCTTGAGATGCTGGGTCGCGATCGGGTCGGCGTTGACCGTCTCGGCGACCGCGTTGACCAGCCGCATGATCTGTTTCGCGGCGAAGTAGCCGGGTGCGGCCTTGCCGCCGAAGATCACCGTGCGCGGCACATAGTCGGCGCCCGGGTTGTTGCGGATGCGGTGGTAGAGCGTGATGACGTGCAACACCTTCAAAAGCTGCCGCTTGTACTCGTGAAAGCGCTTCACCATGACGTCGCAAATGCCGTCGGGATCGATGACGACGCCGGTGGCCTGGGCCGTGTGCGCGGCGAGGTCCTGCTTGTTCAGCCGCTTCACGGCCCGCCACTGCTCCTGCAGGGCCGGGTCGTCGGCCAGCTTCTCCAGCGCGCCGAGCCGGTCCAGGTCGAGCAGCCAGCCCTCGTCGCCGAGGTGGGCCGTGATCACCGTGGACAGGCGCGGGTTGGCCATCCGCAGGAAACGCCGCGGGGTGACGCCGTTGGTGACGTTGTGGAACTTCTCCGGCCACAGCTCGGCGAAGTCGCGCAGCGTGGTGGTGGCCAGCAGCTTGGAGTGCAATTCGGCGACCCCGTTGACGGCGGTGCTGCCGACCACGGCCAGGTTGGCCATCCGTACCCGGTGCTCGGGCTCCTCCTGGATCAACGAGAGGTTGCGGAGTTTGTCCATATCGCCCGGGTAACGGCGGTCCACCTCCTGCAGGAAGTAGTGGTTGATCATATAGATGATCTCGAGATGGCGGGGGAGCAGCCGGCCCAGCAGGCTCACCGGCCAGGTCTCGAGCGCCTCCGGCAGCAGCGTGTGGCAGGTGTAGTTGAACGTGCGCTGGGTGATCGACCAGGCGTGGTCCCAGGTCAGGCTGTTCTCGTCGACGAGGATGCGCATCAGCTCGGCGATCGCCATCACCGGATGCGTGTCGTTGAGCTGCACAACGACCTTCTCCGGGAAGACGTCCCAGTCCGAGTTGCTCAGGCGGAAGCGGCGGATGATGTCCCGCAGCGAGCAGGAGACCAGGAAGTACTGCTGCTTGAGGCGTAGCTCGCGGCCGAGTTCGGTGCTGTCGTCCGGGTAGAGGACCTTGGTGATGTTCTCCGAGCGGACCATGTCCTCGACGGCCTCCCCGTACTGCCCGGCGCCGAAGCGGGCCAGGTCGAACGACGCCCGGCTGGCCCTAGCTCGCCAGAGCCGCATCAGGTTGACCGACGTCGTCCCGTAGCCGGGAACGAGCATGTGACTCGGCTCACCGTGCACGGTCTCGCCGGGAATCCACCGTCGCCGGTGCCCGGTCGGGTCGTCGGAGATCGGCTCGGTGCGGCCGTAGAAGCCGATCGTCTGCCGGTCGTCGGGCTGGGGGAACTCCCAGGGGTTGCCGTAGTAGGTCCAGTCGTCCGGCCGCTCGACCTGCGCGCCGTCGCGGAACGTCTGCTTGAAGATCCCGAAGTCGTAGCGGATGCCGTAGCCGACCGCGGGAATGTCGAGCGTGGCGAGCGACTCCAGCAGGCAGGCGGCGAGCCGGCCGAGGCCACCGTTGCCGAGCCCCGGCTCCACGTCGAGCCGCTCCAGCAGTTCGAGCGACAGCTGCGGGGCGGCCAGGGCCGTCGCGCGGGCGAGTTGCTCGGTGCCGGTGTAGAGCAGGTTCTGGCGCAACTGCTTGCCGAGCATGTACTCGGCGGAGAAGTAGTACACGAAGCGCGGGTTCGCCTCGTAGTGGGCGGCGGCCGTGCGAGCGAACCGGTCAACCAGGCGATCACGCACAGTGAGCGCCAACGTGTGGTAAGCGTCCTGCGCGCTGGCCGACTGCATCGTCGTGCCCCGCTGGTAGTAGAGGTTGCTCAACAGGTCTCGCTCGAATTCCTCCAGCGAGTTGCCGATCTTGCGAAGTCGTATTTCTGGGCGGACATCGGTCACCAGATGATCCTAGGGGGACAGGATTGACCTCGCCCGGCGCTCTATGTTTTTTGGTCGAGCGCCCGGCACCCGCGCCGAGGCCACCGCGGGGCCCTGAGGCCACTCCTTCCCCGAAGTAGTGGCGTCCGCGGGGGACTGAGGCCACTCCTTCCCCGAAGTTGTGGCGTCGGCGGGCCGTGAGGTGGGTAGATCAATGCGTCACCGGGGTACGCCACAATGGTGAGTGTGCGTCCCGATGTCGTTGGCCATCGCTACCAGTTGCATGAGCCGCTGGGCGTCGGCGGGATGGGGCGCGTGTGGCGCGCCTGGGACGAGAGCCTGGGGCGCGATGTCGCCATCAAGCTGATCCAGTTGCCGATGGAGCTGGTCGAGCAGAATCGTGACGTCGCCACCGAGCGCACGCTGCGCGAGGCCCGCGCCGCCGCGCGGTTGAACCACCCCAATGTCGTCCGGGTGTACGACGTGCTCACGTCGGACGGGCAGCCGTGGCTGGTCATGGAGTACGTGGCGTCGCGGTCCTTGCAGGAGGTCGTGACCCAGGACGGCCCACTGGAGCCCCGCCGGGTCGCCCAGATCGGCCTCGACGTGCTCAGCGCGCTGCAGGCCGCCCACCGCGCCGGCGTCCAGCACCGCGACATCAAACCCAGCAACGTCCTGCTCACCGACGACGGCCGTGTGGTGCTCACCGACTTCGGGATCGCGACGATCGAGGGCGACCCCTACGTGACACGATCCGGGCTGGTGCTGGGCTCCCCGGAGTACATCGCACCGGAGCGGGCCAAGTCCGGCACCGCGGGCGCGCCGGCCGACCTGTGGTCGCTCGGTGCGACGCTGTACTTCGCCGTCGAGGGCCGCTCGCCGTTCCAGCGCGGATCCGCGATCGAGACGCTGAGCGCCCTGGCCACGCAGGAGCACGACCCGTTCAATCGGGCCGGGCCGCTCGAGCCGGTACTGCGGGCGCTGCTGCGCAAGGATCCCGGCGCGCGGGCCAAGTTCCCGGAGATCGAGCAACGGCTGCGGGCCGTCACGGTGGCGCCGCCGACATCCGGGCCGCGGCCAGCGGTACGGCGCCGGTGGTGGCGGTCCCGGCCCCAGAGCCCGGCACCAGCAGCGGCCGCGAGCCCGGCACCGGCACCGGCCGCGAGCTCTGCACCAGCACCAGCGGCGAGCCCGGCACCAGCACCAGCGGCGAGCCCGGCACCGGCACCGGCGGGGAACCCAACGCCGGCACCGGCCGCGAGCCCGGCACCGGCACCAGCGGCGAGCCCAGCACCAGCGGGCCCGGCACCCGAAGCGGCAGCCGCGCTGCCCCCGCCGCCCCCGCCGCCCATCCCCGCCGCGGCGGCCGCGGCGGCCGCGCCGCCCCCGCCGGCCGCGCCGCCTGACGTGCCCGTGCTGGCGGAGTTAGCCGAGGAACAACCGCCGCCAACCCCGGACCAGCCCGCCCAGAGCCCGATCCGCCGACGGCTGATGATTGCCGCCGGGCTGGCGATCATCGTCGTATTGGCCCTGATCTGGGCCGCCACCCGCCCGGACACTCCGCGGCCGGGCGCCGCCGGCGGGCCGGCCCGGTCCACCGCGGCGGCCGCGTCGGGCGCCCCGTCGACGGCCCCGTCGACGGCCCCGTCGAGCGCGCCCGAGTCGGCGCCGCCGTCGATCGCCGGCCCGCCCGCGGCCGGCCGTACCCTTCCGCCGCTGCCGGCGGGCTGGATCGACTACCACGATCCGACCGGCTTCTCCGTATATGTACCGGCCGGCTGGACCCGGGCCAAGGAGGGCTCCATCCAGTACTTCCGGCACTCCAGCCGCGGCCGCGTCCTCGGCATCGACCAGACCAGCAAGCCCAACTGGAATCCGGTCGCCGACTGGCAGCGCCAGTCCGCCTACCGCGTCCAGCGCGGCGACTTCCCCGGATACCACGAGGTGCACATCGTCGCCGTCCCGTACTTCCGCGCCGCCGCCGACTGGGAGTTCACCTTCGACCGCGGTGGCCGCCAGCATGTCAACAACCGGGGCGTGGTGGTGTCCGGCTCGAAGGCGTACGGCTTCTACTGGCAGACCCGCGACGCGGACTGGGCCGCGGCCCGCCCGGAACTGCAACTGGTCTTCGACAGCTTCCGGCCCGCGACTTAGGCAGGTACGACCCGATAGGTGGCCGAGTCGAAGTCGGCGTAGCCGCCGTCCGCGCCCAGATCCTGCACCCACAGGCCGACGAATGCCCCGGTGAAGCCCCACGCCTCCGGTTCGCCCGGCTCGTGGCGCGCGGCGTACTCGTCGGACAGGATGGTCGCGTCCAACTCGGCCGGCAGCTCACGCCAGTCGCCGGTGCCGCCCGGCGCGTAGGCGAACCGCAGGACCGGCCCGTCGAAGCTCACGCGCAACCCGATCCGCGCCAGGCCGGTGATGTCCACTTCGGACGCGGGATGGGCGGCGGGGCGGCCGGCGTCGCAGGAGAGCACCTGCAGGACGGTCCGCCCGTCGTCGGCCGCGGTCACATACGCGTAGTGCCAGTTCTGGGTGTTGTAGTAGCCGGTGACCCCGGCAAGTTGCCGGAAGTTGGCCGGCTGGAACTCCAGTACCGTCTCCAGGCTGCACCGCTGGTTGGTCACGCGCCGGGCGACCAGGCTCGGCCGCTGCCGCCCGACCGGCGACTGTCCACCGTGGACACGCAGGTACGACGGCCGGGTCTTCAGGTCGGCCCAGTCCGGGGTGGCCGGCCGGCGCAGCGTCGACCAGTCCGGCCCGAGCTCCGGCCCTTCGAAGTCGTCCACGACCGAGCCCGTAGCGACCGCATCAGAGTGCAGCCCGCTCGAGGTCGGGACGGCAAAGCTGTCCAGCGGCGACCGCACAGTCTCCGCCGGTACGCCCCCGGCCACCTGCGGCCAGCCGCCGTCCGGCCAGTCCACGACCTGGATCGCCGTCTCGCGGCCGAGCACGCAGCGGCCGAGCGGCGAGTACGGCCGGGCGGTCAGGTGCGCGAAGTACCACTGGCCGTCCGGGGTCTCGACGAAGCTGCCGTGCCCGGCCTTCTGCAGTGCCAGGTCGGGCCGGCCGGCCGAGGTGAGCATCGGTCCGGCCGGATCCACCTCGTACGGCCCGAACAGCGTGCGGGACCGCGCCACCGTCGCCTGATGCTCCCAGCTCGTGCCACCCTCGGCGGTGACGAGGTAGTACCAGCCGTCACGGCGGTACAGGTGCGGGCCCTCGGTGAGTCCGGCCGCCGTGCCGGTGAAGATGGTCCGTTCCGGGCCGACGAGCGTGCGCGATGCGCGGTCGTACCGCTGGATCTGGATCCCGGCGAACCGGTTGCGGCCCGGCCGCCAGTCGGCGGTCATCGACAGCAGCCAGGTGGTGCCGTCGTCGTCGTGGAACAGCGCCGCGTCGAAGCCCCGTGCGTGCAGCTCCACCGGATCCGACCACGGGCCGGCGATATCGGTCGCGGTGGTCAGGTAGTTCTGCGGGTCCCAGTAGCCGGCGAGGAAGCTGGCCACGTCGGTATAGACCAGGTAGAACGTGCCGTCCACATAGGTCAGATCCGGTGCCCACACGCCGCACGAGTCGCCGGCGCCGCGCAGATCGATGAGCCGCCGCTCGGTCAGGGCGCCGCCCAGCGACCGCCAGTTGACCAGGTCGGTGGAGTGGTGCAGGCGCACGGCCGGGCACCACTCGAAGGTCGACGTCGCGATGTAGTAGTCCGCGCCGACCCGCAGGATCGACGGATCCGGGTTGAAGCCGGGCAGGATCGGATTGCGGATCACCGGAACGACGGTACCCGACCGGCTACCGGCCGATGGTCCCCGGCGCGGGCCTCACCAGTGTGCGGGCCAGCGGACCGGCTGGGACGGGCGCCGCGGCCGGGGCGGCATCGGCGCCGGTGGCTGGGCGACGAAGAAACCGGGCCGGCCCGGCCGGTCGCCGCCGGGCGACTGCTTGCGCAGCCGCGGGATGAACTTGGAACAGTGGATGTAGGCCTCCTGTACCAGTACCAGCACCCACCGTTCGGCGCGCCGTCCGTAGACCGGGTCGACGGGAAGCCCGCGGTACGCGGAGCGCATCGTCGCGTCCTCGACGATCGTCGCGGCGCCGTTGACGTGCAGGCCGACGCCGTCGTCGAAGAAGTCCACGAAGAGCAGGCCGACGTGCGGGTTCTCGGCGATGTTGCCGAGGCTCGCCAGCACGCCGTTGCCGCGGTACTCGGGCCAGGCCAGCCGGCCTTCGTCGACGGTGTGCACGAAGCCGGCCGGGCCGGCCCGGAAGCTGTTGTCACACTCGCCGCCCGCGTCGCTGGTGGCCAGGAACATCATCTCCTGCCGGGCGATGAAGGCACGCATCGCGGCATTGAGATGGTCGAGCACCTGCCGATCGTAGAAGTGCTGCGCCCGGCTCTGCGAACCGTACCGGCACTGCAGCATGCGTTCACCGTCGGATCCGAACACCACTACCACCGCCGCCTCCCTCGCCGCAACGTGGGAGGAGCATCGTCACCTCACGCGGCGGGGCAAAGTCGCACAGCCTGTGCGACGAACTCGGTGAACGACATTCACTCACCTGCTCGCTTCGAGACGTACATGGCGGCGTCGGCCCGGGCGACCAGCGCGTCGACGTCCTCGGCCGGATCGCGCGTCCACACGACCCCGGCGCTGCACGACGGCTCGAGCACGACGTCGCCGATCTCGACCGGCTGCTGGACGGCCGCGCAGATGCGCGCGCCGAGCCGGTGCGCCGCCGCGGCCGAGGGCATGTCGGGGCACACGACGAGGAACTCGTCGCCGCCGGTCCGGCCGACCACGTCGGCGTCCCGGGCGGCACCGCGCAGCCGTTCGGCCACCTCCTGCAGGACCCGGTCGCCGACGGCATGCCCGTACTTGTCGTTGATCGGCTTGAACCGGTCGAGGTCGATGAACACGACGGCCAGCCCCGTAGCGGCGGCGGCGAGGGCCGCCCGCAACGCCGCGAACACCGACGTCCGGTTGAGGCACTGGGTCAGCCCGTCGTATGCGGCCCGGCGCTCGATCTCGATCCGCCGGCGCATCTCGCCGGTGACGTCGATGACGCACAGGATGGCCCCGACGACGCCGTCGCCGTCCCGGTTGCTGAGCGCGCGGAGCCGCACGTCGCAGTGGCGCACCCCGGCGTCCGGATGCACGACGGTGACGTGCAGGTCGACGTCCGGGCCGGTCAGCACCGTCGCGAGCGCGGCGGCCAGCGCCTCGCGGTCGCCGGTCACCACGTGCGCGAACCCCTCGAGCGCCGTACGCGCGTACCCGCCGCCGAGGATTTCGGCCAGCCGGTCGTTGCGGAAGACGATGCGCTGCGCGTCGTCGATCTGCAGCACGCCGACCGGCAGCGCCTGGGTCAGCCGGTGCAGGGTGTGGCCGCTGACCCAGCTGTCGTCCTCGTTGGGCATGGCGTCGAGGCTGGGCACGAGCTCGGCGACCACGGCGTGATACCCGGGGTCCTCCAGCCGGTTGTGATTGGTGATGTCCATCCAGATCCAGCGCTCGGCGACGTCGCGGTGCCGCAGCCTCGTACGGCGGATGCTGCCCGGCTCGCGCAGCAGCTGGACCCAGCCGGTCAGCGCGGCGTCGTGGTCCTGGGGGTGGATGAACTCCAGCGAGCGCCGCCCGACCATCTCGTGCGGCTGCCAGCCGAGTAGGTGGGTGACCTGCGCGTTGACGCGGAGGATGACGCCGGTCTCGTCCTTGTAGACGCGAAGCACCCGGCGTTCGTCGTCGGCGCCTGGCGGCGGAGGCTCATCCATGTGATGACATGGTGACACAGTGGCGGGCCCGGCCGGCAGTCGGCTGGGCCCGCCGTCGATGGCCGGCGGTGGCCGGCGGTTGTCGTCAGCCCAGTGCGATGTCCCGGCGCCGGAACCCGGCCAGGCCGCCGGCGGTCAGCGCGGCCCCGATGCCGAGCAGCCACAGCAGCGGGGCGACGGTGAACGGGCTCCCGGGCAGCTTCGGCACGTGCGCGAACGGCGAGACGTCGACGACCCACTGGCTCAGCCCGAGGATCGCGCCGAGCTCGAGGAGCACCACGCACAGGATGAGGCCGGCCCAGGTCAGCGCGGACAGCCGCGGCGCGAGGCCGAACAGGGCCGCGCCGAGCCCGGCGAGCACCCAGGCGGCCGGCACCTGCACGAGCGCGGCACCCGTCATCCGCGACACCTGGCCGCCCACGTCGTGGATCTGCACCCCGTAGGCGAGGCCGGCGGCCGCACCGGCGACGGCGAGCAGCAGCGCGGTGCCGAGCACTGCGAACACCAGATGGCTGAACGCCCACCGGATCCGCCCGACGCGGGTGGCGAGCAGCGGCTCGAGGCGGCCGCTGCTCTCCTCCGCGCGCAGCCGCAGCGTCGCCTGCACGGTGTAGGCCGACGGCGGTCAGGCCGATGATGCCGAACACCGCGCGCCAGGAACGCGTCGAGCAGGCCCTTGCTGCCGCCCAGCCGGGTCAGCATGTCGCACGAGTTGCTGGTTGTCGGTGAACGCGCCGGCGATGCCGTTGGCCGCGCCGCCCATCACGGCCCCGCCCAGCGCCAGCCCGACCAGCCAGCCGAGCAGGATGCCCCGCTGCAGCCGCCAGGCCAGCGCGAACGGGCCGCAGCGAGGCTGGCGCGGCGCCTCGGCCGGTCCGCGGCGCGGGGCGAGCAGGCCGGCACCCAGGTCACGGCGGGCCACCAGCGCATAGGCGACCACGACGCACACCACGGCGACCGCGACGGCCAGGGCGAGCACCCACCACTGCTCGCCGGCGTACGCGCGGACGCGCATGCGCCCAGCCGATCGGCGAGATCCAGGTCAGCCAGATCGGTCCGGTGTCGCCGACGGCGCGCAGCAGGTAGGCGGCGCCGAGGACGGCGACGGCGATGCCGGTGGCCGCCCGCGCGCCTTCGGTGAGCTGCGCCGCGACCGCCGGCGACGGCGGCGAACAGCGATGCCGGTGAGACCGACGGCGAGGCCGAAGGCCAGCGAGCCGGCGGCCGGCAGGCCGACGCCGATCAGGCCGAGCGCGATCAGCACCGCGGCGGCCAGGTTGGCCAGCCCGGCGGTCAGCAGCGCGGCGGTGAGCGGCGCGTGCGCGGCCGACGACACCCGGCGCCGACCAGCTCCAGCCGGCCGGTCTCCTCCTCGGTACGGGTGTGCCGGACGACGGTGAAGCATGCTCATCAGCGCGACCAGCACGAACTCGGTGCCGCCGATCTTCCACGCGGTCAGGGCGCCGAGCGACACCCGGAACAGCGGACCGTTCAACGCCACCAGTGACGGGTTGGACAGGACCCCGCTGACCTCTTGCAGGGAGGCCTGCGTCGGGTAGAGCTTCACGTACTGCGCCGCGGTCGCGGCCGGCATCACGGCGAGCAGCGAGCGACCCACACGGCAGCCGGACCCGGTCCAGCCGCAGCGCCAGCCGCACGCAGCGTGCCGGTGCCGGTCGAGGGCGCCGCTCATCGCGTCGCCGGCCGGTCGCGTCGTAGTGGCGCAGGAACAGCTCCTCCAGCGTCGGCGGCTGGCTGATCAGGCTCGCGCACGCCGGCGTCGGTGAGCTGCCGCAGCACGGCGTCGAGCGCGGCGGTGTCCACGTCGAAGCTGACGTGCCCGTTGTGCGCCCGCAGGTCGTGCACGCCGGGCAGGTCGGCCAGGCCGTCGACCGGTCCGGCCAGCTCGGCGCGGATCGAGGTGCGGGTCAGGTGCCGCAGCTCGGCGAGGCGTGCCGGTCTCCACGGCCCGCCCCTCGCGGATGATGGTGACCCGGTCGCACAGCGCCTCGACCTCGGCGAGGATGTGGCTGGACAGCAGCACGGTGCGCCCGTCGCGCTGCTGCTCCTCGCGGATCACCTGCCGGAACACCTCCTCCATCAGCGGGTCCAGGCCGGAGGTCGGCTCGTCGAGCAGCAGCAGCTCGACGTCGGAGGCGAGCGCGGCGACGAGCGCCACCTTCTGCCGGTTGCCCTTGGAGTAGGTGCGGCCCTTCTTGCGTCGGGTCGAGGTCGAAGCGCTCCAGCAGGTCGGCCCGGCGCTTGCGGTCGAGCGCCGCCGCGCAGCCGGCCGAGCAGGTCGATGACCTCGCCGCCGGACAGGTTGGGCCACAGCGTCACGTCGCCGGGCACGTAGGCCAGCCGCCGGTGCAGTGTGGCGGCGTCGCGCCACGGGTCGCCGCCGAGCAGCCGGGCCGTACCGGCGTCGGCGCGCAGCAGGCCGAGCAGGACGCGGATGGTGGTGGTCTTCCCGGCGCCGTTCGGGCCGAGGAAGCCGTGCACCTCGCCGGTCGCGAACGGACAGGTCGAGCCCGTCGAGCGCCCGGGTCTGGCCGAACGTCTTGACCAGTCCGGTCACCGTGATGGCATCGGTCATGATGATGCACTCCCCGTGGGTGTCGAAGGCTTGATCCGAGCCGCTTCGGCGAGCTCCGGGTGTGAGCAGCACGTGCGAGTAGAGGTCGAGCAGCGCCATCGACGAGCTTCTCGTCGCCCTCGGGCGACAGCGGGTCCACGCCGAGCACGCGGGACAGGTGCTCGCGCAGGAGCGGCACGCCCATCACCATGGCGGTGAACACGGCCGCGCGGGTGCGCCGCTCGGCGAAGAAGGTGCCGTCGCTGTCCTTCTCGGCCACCTCGAGCCAGTCCTCGGTCAACTCGACCATCTGGTCGAACAGCGTGCTCGAGCGTCGGCGAACCGTCCATCAACGTCCGCGCCAGGTAGCCCTGGAACGGCCGGATCGCCGCGCGCGAGACGGCGTCCTCGCTGAACGAGCCCGCTCGCCGGCGTCCTCGCGGATCAGGTCGTTGATCCGCCGGATCTCGCTGCAGCACGTGCTGGTCGACGGCGTCGCGCAGTGCCTGCTTGGAGCCGAAATGATGGCGCACCAGCCCCGGCGACACGCCCGCCGCGGCGGCGATGCCGCGGATCGTGGTCCGCTCGAAGCCGTGCTCGGCGAACTGCTGCAGGGCCGCGTCGCGGATCCGCGCCCGCGCGGTGAGGTCCTCGTCGGCCGTCATGCCAGCTCCTATACAAGCGTATAGCCGACGATACGCCTGTATAGCAAAGACGGCAATCCTTTTCGATGACTCGGGTCCGCCGGGCGCACGACCGCTGCTCCCGCCAGACACCGCTCCGCTTCGCTCCGCTGCCAGGTCCGCGGTGACAAGCCCAGGAGGCCACAACTTCGGGGAAGTAGTGGCCTCAGCGGGATCGGGTGGCCACAACTTCGGGGATGTAGTGCCCTCCAGTTGCCCGGGAGGGCACAACTTCGGGGAAGTTGTGGCCTCCCGGAGCCCGGACGCCACTACTTCCGGGATCTGGTGGCCTCCACCCGGCCCGGACGCCACTACTTCGGGGAAGTTGTGCCGGCGCGTTCGACTAGCATCGTCGGGGTGACCTATGCGGTGGGAATCGCGCTGTTCGCGCTCGGCATCCTCGTGTCGGTGTCGCTGCACGAGTTCGGGCACATGCTCACCGCCAAACGGTTCGGGATGAACGTCACCCGGTACTTCATCGGCTACGGGCCGACGGTCTGGTCGTTCCGGCGGGGCGGCACGGAGTACGGCCTCAAGGCGATCCCGCTCGGCGGCTTCGCGAAGATCGAGGGGATGACCACCCTCGACGACGAGGACGGCGAACGTCCAATGTGGAGCTTCCCGGTGTGGAAGCGAACTGTCGTGATGGCCGGCGGGCCGGCCGCGCACTTCGCGTTCGGGTTCGTGCTGCTGTGGATCACCGCGTCGTTCGTGGGCGTACCGAATCCGGACCTGGCCAAGCCGCAGCCGGCGGTGATCACCGTCAGCGCGGGGCAGCCGGCCGCGCGGGCCGGGCTGCACGACGGCGACCGGATCGCCGAGCTCAACGGCCGGCCGATCGCCAGCTGGGACCAGCTGATCGCGACTCTGCAGACGGCCACGCCGGGCCCGGGCACGGTCGTCGTGGTGCGGGACGGCGTCACGCTGGCCCCGGTCGCGGTCGACCTCGCCGACGGCGGGACCGCCGGTGCCCGGCGGGCCGTGCTCGGCGTGCAGTTCAAGCCGACGGTGCCGGCCCAGGTGCGGTACGGGCCGGTGCGCGGGCTCACCGCGTCGGCCGGGTACACGAAGGACACCGTCGTGGGCACCGGGGCGGCGCTGGCACACCTGCCGCAGAAGCTGCCGAGCCTGTGGTCGGCGCTGACCGGTGCGCCGCGCGACGCGGAGACCCCGATCAGCATGGTCGGCGCCTCCCGCCTCGGCGGTGAGAGCGCGGCGCACGGCCAGTGGTCGCTGTTCCTGCTGCTCCTCGCCTCGCTGAACTTCTTCGTCGGCCTGTTCAACCTGCTGCCGCTGCTGCCGTTGGACGGCGGCCACATCGCGGTCTGGTGGTACGAGCGGATCCGCTCGGCCGTCTACGCCCGGCTGCGGCGCCCCGACCCGGGACGCGTCGACTACTACCGGCTGATGCCGGTCACGTACGCGATGATCGTCCTGGCCGGCGCGTTCACGCTGCTGACGGTCGCGGCCGACCTGATCAACCCGGTGAAGATCTTCAACTAGCTTGGAGACTGTCGATGGCTCTTGAGTCGTTCGCGCGCTACCCGCTGCTGTTCGGGCCGTCGCCGGTGCACCCGCTCGAGCGGCTCACCGCACACCTCGGCGGCGCGTCGATCTGGGCGAAGCGGGAGGACTGCAACTCCGGCATCGCGTTCGGCGGCAACAAGACCCGCAAACTCGAGTACCTCGTCGCCGACGCCCTCGCCAGGGGGTGCGACACGCTGGTGTCGATCGGCGGCGTGCAGTCCAACCACACCCGGCAGGTCGCCGCGGTGGCCGCCCGGGCCGGCCTGAAGTGCGTCCTGATCCAGGAGAGCTGGGTCGACTGGCCCGACGCCGTCTACGACAAGGTCGGCAACATCCTGCTCAGCCGGCTCGCCGGGGCCGACGTGCGGCTGGTACGGGCCGAGTTCGGCATCGGCTTCAAAGAGAGCTGGGAGCAGGCGCTGGCGGAGATCGAGGCGTCCGGCGGCACGCCGTACGCGATCCCAGCCGGCGCCTCGGACCATCCGCTCGGCGGTCTCGGCTTCGCCGGCTGGGCCTTCGAGGTGGCCGAGCAGGAGCGTGCGCTGGGCGTCTTCTTCGACGTGATCGTGGTCTGCTCGGTGACCGGCAGCACCCAGGCCGGCATGATCGCCGGGTTCGCCGCGCAAGCGACCCGCGGCAGCCGGTCGCGGCGGGTGCTGGGCATCGACGCGTCGGCGAAGCCGACCGAGACCCGCGCGCAGATCGGCCGGATCGCCGACCACACCGCCAAGCTCATCGGCGTCGAGGGTGACCTTGTCGTCGAACTCGACGAGCGTTACCACGCCGGTACCTACGGCATCCCCGACGCCGCGACGCTCGACGCCATGCGACTTGCCGCCCGTACCGAGGGAATGATCACCGACCCGGTGTATGAGGGAAAGTCCATGGCCGGCCTGATCGATCTGGTGAATCGGGGGGAGATCGGCCGGGACTCGGTCGTGCTCTACGCGCACCTCGGCGGCCAACCGGCGCTCAACGGTTACAGCGCGCTGTTCTAGAGTTCCCCCCATGCGCTGGTCCAACATGCACATCCCGACCCTCCGGGAAGACCCGGCCGAGTCCGACGCACCGAGCCACCGGCTCCTGCTGCGCGCCGGATACATCCGCCAGTTGATGGCCGGGCACTACTCGTTGCTGCCGCTCGCGGTACGCGTACGGATGAAGGTCATGAACGTCATCCGCGAGGAGATGGCCCGGATCGGCTCCCAGGAGTTCATGCTGCCGGCCATGCACCCGGCCGAGGTGTGGAAGCGCAGCGGCCGCTGGGAGGTCATGGGCGAGGAGATGTTCCGCCTGCGCGACCGCAAGGGCGCCGACCTCGCGCTCGGCATGACCCACGAGGAGGTCTTCACGACGCTCGCGCTGGAGCTCAGCTCCTACCGGGACCTTCCGCAGATGTGGTACCAGTTCCAGACCAAGTTCCGCGACGAGCCACGCGCCAAGGCCGGGCTGATGCGCACGCGGGAGTTCACCATGAAGGACTCCTACAGCTTCGACCTCGCGCCGGAGGGGCTGGACCGCGCGTTCGACCTGCACCACGAGGCGTACGTGCGGATCTTCGCCCGGCTGGGGATCGCGGCGATCCCGGTCGAGGCGTCCAGCGGCAGCATGGGCGGTTCGGCGTCGACCGA
Organism: uncultured Actinomycetota bacterium; assembly: GCA_963816625.1. GTDB lineage: Bacteria > Actinomycetota > Actinomycetes > Mycobacteriales > Micromonosporaceae > Dactylosporangium. The sequence continues at coordinate 166,402 of CAWFLC010000005.1, forward strand.
GTTCATGTGCCCGTCACCGGCCGGCGAGGACCTGGTCGTGCACTGCCCCGACTGCGGCTACGCGGCGAACGTGGAGAAGGCCACCTCGCGCCCGGCCCCGGTCGAGGACAGACCGTCCGTCGCGGTCGAGCGTTTCGACACGCCGGGGGCGCGCACCATCGACGACCTGGCGGCGCGGTTCGGTGCACCGGCCGACCGGCAGATCAAGACCCTCGTGTACGTGCTCGACGACCAGCTCACGCTCGTCCTGTTGCGCGGCGACCACGCGCTCAACGAGCAGAAGCTCTCGGACACGGTCAAGGCGAAGACGCTGCGGCCCGCCCACCCGGAGGAGATCCGCGCCGCGCTCGGCGCCTCACCGGGCAGCCTCGGCGCGGTCGGGGTGGCGGACCGGCCGATCCTGATCGACGAGCATCTGCGCGGCCGCCACGCGATGTTCACCGGGGCCAACACCGACGACGTGCACCTGCGCGGCGTCGACGTCGCGCGGGACGTCGCCGGCATCGCCTCGGCGCGGTGGGTCGACGTCCGCGAGGTCGTCGCCGGGGAGCCGTGCGTCCGCTGTGGCGAGCCCCTGCGGGTCCAGCGGGCCATCGAGGTCGGCCATATCTTCAAGCTCGGCTACCGCTACAGCGAGGCCTTCGACGCGACCGTGCTGGACGCCGCCGGCGCGCGCGTGAAGATCATCATGGGCAGTTACGGCATCGGCGTGGAACGGGCGATGGCTGCCATCGTCGAGGGCCACCACGACGACAAGGGGATCGTCTGGCCGTCGTCGGTGGCCCCGTTCCAGGTCGTGGTGGTAGTCGCCCAGTCCGACGACGGCCCGGTCGCGGCGGCCGGCGAGCGGATCTACCAGCAACTCCTCGCCGCCTCGGTCGAGACGATCATCGACGACCGCGGCGAGCGCGCCGGGGTCAAGTTCCGCGACGCCGAACTCGTCGGCATCCCGCTGCGGATCACCGTCGGCAAGCGCTCCCTGGCCGACGGCGTGGTCGAACTGACCGACCGGGCCACCGCCCACACGGATCGGGTGGCGATCGACGAAGTGGTCGAGCGAATCCGCAAAACGGTGGTTTAGCGGCCCGCGTCCCTTCCCGTCCGAGTCGATCAAGGAAGTACACGCCCGGGATTCGGACAAATCCCGGCGCGTATTTCCTTGATCGACTCGAGCGCTCAGTCCAGTGTGGCGGCGAACCCGGCCAGCAGGCGGCCGACCGTCGCCGGGTCGTCCTCGGTCACGAAGTGCCCGCTGTCCGGGAGCGCGGTGACCGTCGCACCCGGCACGTCCCGCTGGACGCGGGCCATCGTCTCGGCGACGTCGGGCAGCAGCCGGTCCTGGGCCCCGTAGACGACCCGCAGCGGCGTCGCCAGTTCGGGGATGCGCCGGCCGAGGTCCACGAACTCCCGGTACTCCAGGCCGATCGCGGCCTTCGCCAGCGCTTCGCGCGCGTCGTCGGTGCCGAACGGCGCGAGCACCGCGTCGAGCGTCCCGGCGCTCAGGTGGGCCGGGTCGGCGATGCCTTGCCGCATGAGATCGGCGAGACCGGCGGGGCTGGTGAGCCGAGCCCGGGCCTCGGCGTCGTGCAGGTCGGCGACGAACTGCCGCACCTCGGGGGAGAACTCGGGGTAGAGCAGGGTGTTGAGGAGCGCGAGCCCGGCGGTGCGGCCCGGATGGTGCAGTGCCCAGCGCAGCGCCATCGGGCCGCCGAGGTCGTGCCCGACCGGCACCACGCGGCCAAGCCCCAGCCCGTCGACGACACCGTCGATGGCCTCGGCGAAGAAGTCGAACGTGTACCGGACGTCGGTGGGCTTGTCCGAGCCGCCGAAGCCGGGCAGGTCCAGGGCGACCACCCGGCGGTGGCGGGCGATCGGCGGCATGACGTCGCGCCACAGGTACGAGGAGGTCGGCCAGCCGTGCAGCAGCACCAACGCCGGTCCGGCCCGGTCCGAGCCGGCCTCGCGGTAGGCGATGGTCAGGCCGTTGCCGAGCTTGATCGTGTCCATCGGGATCCTCCAGGCCTAGAACAAACCGACCAACGGTCTGCAAGTTAGCAGACCGCCGGTCGGTATACCATCCCTGCGTGGACGATCTCCGCGTGCAGAAGGGGACGGCGACCCGGGAGCGCCTGGTGGCCGCGGCCGAGGCACTGTTCGGCGAGCACGGGTACGACGGCACCTCGATCGAGGCGATCCTCGACGCGGCCGGCGTCAAGCGCGGTGCGCTCTACCACCACTTCGACAGCAAGAAGGCGCTCTTCGACGCGGTGGTCGACCGGGCGATCGCCCGGATCGCCGAGGTCGTCGGCACCACCGCCCGCCGGGCCGGCCCGGATCCAGCCGCCGCGCTGCGCGCCGGCTGCACGGCGTGGCTGGAGATGGCGATGGACCCGGCCATCCAGCGTGTCGTCCTGCTCGACCCACCGTCGGTCCTCGGCTGGGACCGGCTGCGCGCGCTGGACGAGACGCACACGCTCGGCGGGTTGCGCCGCAACTTCGAGCTCCTCGCCAGGCAGGGCCGGGTGCCCCGTGACAACGCGGACCTGCTCGCACACATGCTGCTGGCCTCGCTGACCGAACTGGCCCTGCACGTCGCCCGGGCCGAGGATCAACCGGCCGCTCTCGCCGCGGCCAGGTCCGCGCTGGACCTGCTGCTGGACCGCCTGCTCACCGCCGCCAGCTCAGCCGGTGCGGACGCCACAACTTCGGGCAAGTAGTGGCCATGGACGGCGGCGAGGCCACTACTTCGGGGAAGTAGTGGCCTTGGACGGGGGTGAGGCCACTACTTCGGGGAAGTAGTGGCCTCTCGACACCCCGCGGAAGGTCTCGGCTAGGCCGGTAGACGGGCGCCGGCCAGCACGCCCACCAGGATCGGCACCGCGATCGTCGGGTCCAGGCGCACGCGCAGCGTCGGCACCCAGCCCGCGTCCGGCGCGATGTCCGGGTCGAACGACGCGTTGTAGGCGGCCAGCAGGTTGACCGGGCGGATCGGGCCGGTGCCGATCCGGGCCAACGTGCCGCGCTCGGTCATCACGGTGCCGCCCCAGTTGAAGACGTACGCGTCGAGCGGGATGTCGGCACTGGTCTGCACGAAGTTGTTCTCGGCATAGATCGCCGACTGCACGCCGACCCCGAGCGCGTAGATGAACCGGTCGGCGTCGGACGCCCGGTACAGGTTGTCGTAGACGTCGACCTGGCCGAACCGGACGCGGGGCATCCGCTGGCCGAGGTCGCCGAACAGGTTGTGGTGCAGCGTGACGCGCAGCTTGCCGACGTCGACGCCGGGCGTGTTGGTCGAGCCGATCAGGATCGACTTGTCGTGCGCGACGAGCTGGTTGTAGGAGACGGTCACGTAGTCCGAGCCGCGAATGATGTCGGAGAGCCCGTCATGCACCTGGAACGGGCGGCCGAAGTAGACCGGCTGCGACGCGTCCTGGTTCGCGCCGTCGGTGAACGTGTTGTGGTCCAGCCACACGTTGGTCGCGCCGCTGAGCGTGACGTTGTCGTACAGGGAGTTCCAGTTGCCGGTGGCGCCGTCATTCGGGTCCCAGGCCGGGAAGCAGTCGTGCGCGTCGACGAAGGTGACGTTGCGGATGACGACGTTCGTGACGTTGGTCAGCAGCAGGTTGCCACCGGCGAGCGTGGCGCCGTGCAGACCGAAGACGGTGGTGTTGCTGCCGACCGGGATCTTCACCTTCAGGCCCTGGTTGGCGGCCGAACGCACCCGCGCCTGCTCGAGCGGCCCGCTCGGGGCGACCCGGCCCCAGACCGCCGGGTCGTACGTGGCGAGGAACTGCTCAAGGCTGTAGCCGGGGTCGGCGTAGTCGGCGCAGGTGAACGCGGCGTTGGCGTCGATGCGCCCGGCGACCAGCACGATCTTCGGTGCGTCGCCGGCGACCGCGGCGGCCAGCTCGTCTCTCGTACTGACCACGAAGACGTGTGCGCTGTCGGCGGCCGACCCGCCGGTGGTCCCGGTGCCGGCCGAGGCCCAGCCGTCGTTGGCTGCGAGCGCCTGGCGGGCGAGCAGGGGAACCCGCGGGCTGGCGGACGCGGGGGAGGACCCCGGAAGCGTCACCCCGGCGGCGGTCAGGACGACGAGACCCAGTTTGGCCCAGGCATGCATGCGCTGCTCCCCATCTCTGGTCGCGGCTAGGAAAGCGCATTCCCAACGTCACCGTGGCACGGCGCGGCGCCCACGTCAAGCACCTTGACATCGACAGGGGTCGCGGCCAAGGTGACGGGAAAGCGCTTGCCCTGGAGGTATGACGATGTGGTCCCCGTTGGCGGCCGTGTTGGTGCTCGGTGCGGTGATCCCGGCCCACGGGCCCGAGCTCGCTCGCCCGCCCGGCACCGTGACCCGCCCGATCCTGTCTTCGGCCGAGGCCGCGCCGTACACGCGGGATGCCTACCTCGACGGCTGGCGACCGCCGCCGATCCGGGTGCTCGGCGTGCGGCCGGATGCGGTCGTCGGGCCGGCGCTCGGCTCCGGCGGCGCGACCCATACCAGCGTGCAGGCGGCCGTCAACGCGGCGTACGCCGCCGGCGGCACCGCGCGCCGGTACGTCAAGGTGCTGCCCGGCACCTACACCGGCACGGTCTTCATCCCGGCCGGCGGCCCGCCGCTCACCCTCTTCGGCGCCGGGCGGCCGTCGGACGTGCGGCTGGAGTTCAGCGTCGACGCCACGATCACCCCGGCCGCCTGGGCGCAGCTGGTCAACCCGTCCGGCCAGTACGTCGACGGCGACCCGGCCTGGCCGATGTACCTGTCCTGCGCGACGCGCACCTCGGCGACCGCCGGGCTGTGCGCGACCGTCGTCTGGTCGCAGAGCCCGGACCTGCAGCTGCGCGGCCTGACCGTCACCAACACGCTCCTGGACACCGTTGATGCCGGTACCCATCAGGCGCTCGCCCTGCGCACCGACGCCGACCGCACCCAGCTCGAGGGCCTGCGGCTGATCGGCCGGCAGGACACCTTCTACGCCAACGACGGCGACCCGGCCCGCCAGGCCCGGCTGTCGATGCGGGACAGCTACGTCGAGGGTGACACCGACTTCGTGTTCGGCAACGCCGCCGCCGTGTTCGAGCGCACCGAGTTCCGGCTCGTGTCCTCGCGCAAGCCGGCCGGCGGGGTCATCTTCGCGCCGAGCACCGTGCCGGATGCCCAGTTCGGTTTCCTCGTCGAGCACGGCCTGATCACCGCCGACGCCGCGTACGCCGCCGCGCCCACCGGCCACCTCGGTCGCGCGTGGGACCAGGGCGCCGGCGCCACCGGCTACCTGCCCGGCGTCTCGCCCAACGGCCAGCTCATCATCCGCGACAGCCTGATCGGCTGCGGCTTCGACGCGGCCGCCCCGTGGGCGCCGGCGGCGACGACGTCGCGACCGTTCGCGGCGCGGATCGACCCCGGCCGGGACCTCGACGACCCGAACTACAACCGGCTCTGGGAGTACCGCACGCTCACCGCCGGATGACAAGCCGGTAGCCCACGCCCACGACGAACACGAGCGCGCCCGCGAGGATCGACGGCAGCGGCAGCGATGCCACCAGCGTCACGCACCCGGCAGCGCCGAGAACCTGCAACCCGCGGGGGAAGCGGCGCCGCCGCTGGGTGTACGCGGCGAGGTTGGCGACGAGGTAGTACAGCAGCACCCCGAACGACGAGAACCCGATCGCGGCGCGGACGTCGAACACGAGGATGAGCGCCGACACGACGACGGCGAGGACGACCTCGGCGCGGTGCGGCACCTTGTACCGCGGGTGCACGGCGGCCAGCCAGCGGGGCAGGTCGCCTTCGCGGGCCATGGCGAGCGTGGTACGCCCGACCCCGGCGATGAGTGCGAGCAGCGCGCCCAGGGACGCGACGGCCGCACCGACGCGGACGACCGGGCTGGGCCAGGCCGCCGCCAGGGGCGCGGGCAGCGTGGCGAGCTGTTCGGGCCCGAACCTCAGCAGCAGCGCCACCCCGACGGCCGCGTACACGGCGACGGCGATCGCCAGGGCGACGAGGATGGCGCGCGGGATGGTGCGCTCCGGGTCGCGGACCTCCTCGCCCATGGTGGCGATGCGGGCGTACCCGGCGAACGCGAAGAACAGCAGCCCGGCCGACTGCAGGATGCCGTGCCACGCCCAGCTCACGTGCAGCGGGTGGGTCGCGTTCGACAGTGCGACCGCCACGGTGACCGCGAGCACGACGAGCACGACCGTGACGATCACCTTGGTGAGCCCGGCGGTACGGCGCCACGCCCCGGTAGTTGACCGCGGCGAGGGTCAGCACGGCCGCGATCGCCACCGGGCGGCCGAAGCCGGGCGGTGCGGCGTACGCGGCGAAGGTCAGCGCCATCGCCGCGCAGGAGGCGGTCTTGCCGACCACGAAGCCCCAGCCGGCCAGGAACCCCCACCAGTCGCCGAGCCGCTCCCGGCCGTACACGTAGGTGCCGCCGGACGCCGGGTACTCGGCGGCCAGTTGCGCCGACGAGGTGGCGTTGCAGTAGGCGACCACGGCCGCGACGGCCAGCCCGACCAGCAGCCCGCCGCCGGCGGCGCGGGCGGCCGGTGCGAACACGGCGAACACGCCGGCCCCGACCATCGAGCCGACGCCGATGAAGATCGCGTCGACCGTGCCGAGGCGGCGGTCCAGCTCTTGTGGCATGCGCTCAGTCTGCCCGTTGGCCGCCCAATCCGGCCGAGCGTTAAGCGGCGTCGTGCAGGACGATGCCGAGCGTGTGCCGACGCCCAGATCGGACGGTGCTCACCCCGTGCCGGACCGGCGACGCGGACCAGCCCCGTTGCGAGCGCACCGGGCGGTCGCGGGTGGTGAAGACCAGGCCGTGGCCGCGCGGCAGCATCGTCACCGTGCCCCGCGACTGCGCGCGGGGCCGCTGCTCGACCAGCAGGAACTCGCCGCCGGTGTAGTCGACGCCCGGCTCGTCGAGGCCGATGACGGCCTGCATCGGGAAGACGAGATCGCCGTACAGGTCACGGTGCAGGGCGTTCCAGTCGCCCTCCCGGTAGCGCAGCAGGATCGGCGTCGACTTCTCCTGGCCGGCCCGATGGCACATCTCGAGCCATTCGTCGAGCGTGTCCGGCCACGGGGCGGGCTGGCCGAGCCTCGCCGCCCAGTCCCGCGCGATCGGCAGCAGCAGCGGATAGAAGTGCTGCCGCAGCCGTTCGACCACCTTCGGGTACGGCCGGGCGAAGTAGCGGTACTGTCCCTGGCCGAACCGGAACCGGGCCATGTCCACTGTGGACCGGAAGCGGGCCGCGTCGTCGTAGAGCGCGGTGATCTGCGTGCATTCGCTGGGGGTGAGGAGCGGCCCGGTCAGCGCGCAGCCGACCGAGTCCAGCTCCTCCTCCAGCGGGCTCATATCAGCTGCGGCTGCCGGGCGCCCTCGAGCGTCAGCAGCGCGTGCTTGCGTTCCACCCCACCGGCGTAGCCGGTGAGCGAGCCGTCCGCGCCCACCACCCGGTGACACGGCCGCACGACCAGCAGCGGGTTGGCGCCGACCGCCGCGCCGACCGCGCGGATCCGGTCGCGGGGTGCGCCGATGCGCTCGGCGAGCTGCCCGTAGGTGGTCGTGCGGCCGTACGGGATCTCGTCCACGGCGTCCCAGACCCGTTGCTGGAACGGGGTGCCGCCCGGCGCGACGTCGAGGTCGAAGCTTGTCCGCTCGCCGTCGAAGTACTCGCGCAGCTGCGCCCGTTCGGCCGCGAACGCGGTCGGGTCCTCGAACGCGATCGAGACCACGCGCGTGCCGTCGCCCTCGAGGACCAGCCGCCCCATCGGGGTGTCCATCGTCGTGTATGTCTTCATGTCTCAATACAACACCGCTTCGCCGCCGATTCCTGGCGGTTTTCAGACGTGGCGTTTCGTTCTCCAGGCTCTGATCCCGAGCACACCGACGGTCGTGCCGATCCCCAGCGACACGGCGATGAGGACGGCGTGTATCCACAGGAACGACGTCGGCGCACCCTGCCCGGCGACCCTCGTCGACCAGGCGCGGGGGTCGTCCCAGATCGCGAGCGCGAACCGCGGCCAGATCACCCACGTCCACACCCCGACGCCGATCAGGAACGCCGCCCAGCGACGCGAAAGCACCATGCGTAGGCCCTAGTTCACCTGCGACTCGCGATCGGACCAGAACGGTTGCCGCAGCTTGAACTTCTGCACCTTCCCGGTGGCCGTGCGCGGCAGCGCGTCGACGAACTCGACCCGCTTCGGGCACTTGAACCCGGCCAGGTGCTCCCGGCAGTGCGCGATGACGGCCTCCGGGGTCAGGCTGTCGTCGCGGGCGACGATCAGCGCGGTCACCAGTTCGCCCCACTTGTCGTCGGGGATGCCGATCACCGCGACCTCCACGACCGCCGGATGCAGGCTGATCGCGTCTTCGACCTCGATCGACGAGACGTTCTCCCCGCCGGAGATGATGACGTCCTTCTTGCGGTCGGAGATGCTGAGGTAGCCGTCGGCGAACGCCGCCGCCGTCGCCGGTGTGGAACCAGTTGCCGGCCTGGACGCGGGCGGTCTCCTCCGGGTTCTCCCAGTAGCCGAGGAGGTTGTGGTTGGTCTGCGCGAGCACCTCGCCGGTCTCGTCGACCTCGATGCGCACGCCGAGCGCGGGCGTGCCGGCCCGGCCGAGCTTGCGGGCCTGCTGCCGCGGCTCGAGGTCGCTCCATTCGCTGCGCATCCGGTTGATGGTGAGCAGGGGAGCGGTCTCGGTCAGGCCGTAGATCTGGATGAACTCCCAGCCGAGTTCGCTGCGGACCCGCTCGATCGTACGGGTGGCCGGCGGCGCCCCGGCGACGATGATCCGCACCGTACCGGCGCCCGGAATCGGGCCGTCCCAGTCCGGTGCGGCTTCGAGCACCGCGTTGACCACCGCGGGGGCCGCGCACATGATTGTGACGCCGTGATCGCGGACCCGCCGCAAGATCTCCGCACCGTCGATCTTGCGCAGCACGATGTGCCGCGCGCCCATGCCGGTCACCGCGTAGGGCATGCCCCAGCCGTTGGCGTGGAACATCGGCAGCGTGTGCAGGTAGACGTCGTTGTCGTTGAGCCCCGTGTGCAGCGCGAACACGGTGGCGTTGAGCCACAGGTTGCGGTGCGTCATCTGCACGCCCTTGGGTCGCGCGGTCGTACCGGACGTGTAGTTGATCGTGGCCGTCGCGTTCTCCTCGGCCTCCCACGGCGCGGGCGCGCCGGAGCCGAAGATCTCGTCGTTGCCGAGCACGTAGGTGTGCGGAACCTTGATCGTGTCCAGCAGTTCCTTGCGCTCCGGATCGACCAGCAGCACCTCGGCGCCCGAGTGCCGCACGATGTATTCGATCTCCGGCACCGACAGGCGGAAGTTCACCGGCACCAGCGCGCGGCCATAGCCGGACACCCCGAAGAACGACACGAGCAGCCGCGCCGCGTTGTGCGACACCACCGCGACCCGCCCGCCGACCGGCACCCCGAGCTCGTCGAGCCGCGCCGCCTGCCCGGCCGCCAGCTCCGCCATCCGCGCGTAGTCGAACGAGCCCAGCGACGGCGCCGGCTGGTCCGGCTCGTCCACCACGGCGGTCCGCTCCGGGTAGACCAGCGCGGCACGGTACAGGAAATCCGAGACAGCCAGCGGGTACAACATGTGCACCACACTACCGACCATCGTTGCTTTTCAGCAGATGGCTCGGGTCCGTCGAGGTCCGGACCGTCGCTCCCGCCAGAAATCCCGGCGTCCGCGTTCCCAAGCCCACCCGCGACCCCCCAACTCCGGGGAAGCAGCGCCCTCGGGGTGATCCGGAGGCCACAACTCCGGGGAAGTGGTGGCCTCAGCGGCGTCCGAGGCCACTACTTCGGGGAAACAGTGGTCTCAGCGGGGTCGGGAGGGCACTACTCCGGGGAAGTGGTGGCCTGCGGGTGCGATCTTGGCAACGCCGCCGGGTGGCCGGCGCGGTCCAGCACCCGGGGGGAGGAGCGCCGACGGTCCGGAATGTCGGTATGCTCGCATTTGTGCCTCCGGCGAGTCCGCATAGGCCGCCTCAGGCACGGCAGAGGATCTCGCCGTGCAGGACCGACATCCAGCCGTCGTCGTCGGCGACCCAGTCGCGCCAGCCCCGCGAGATCCGCTCGAGGTCATCGGCGGTCGCCATGCCGGTCTCCAGGGCGCGCGTGGCGATCGCCGACTGCCGGATGCGGTCGGCCCACATGCCGCCCCACTCGATCCGGTCCTCCGGGTTGGCGTAGCACCAGGTGCTCGAGGTCGCGGTGACGTCGCTGAAGCCGGCCGCGTGCGCCCAGGCGAGCAGGTGCCGGCCGGCGTCGGGTTCGCCGCCGTTGTGGCGGGCGACCCGCTCGTACAGGGCGAGCCACTCGTCCAGCGCCGGCGACCGCGGGTACCAGGTGAAGGCCGCGTAGTCGCCGTCCCGAGCCGCGACGATGCCGCCCGGCCGGCACACACGGCGCATCTCGCGCAGCGCGGCGACCGGATCGGGGAGGTGCTGCAGCACCTGGTGGGCGTGCACGACGTCGAACGTGTCGTCCGGAAACTCGAGGGCGTGCACGTCGCCGACCACGAACCGGACGTTGGCCGCGTCCACAGTGGACCGGGCCAGGCCGAGCACGTCCTCGCTGACCTCCAGCGCGGTCACCTTGCCCGGCGCGACCAGTCCGGCGAGACCGGCGGTAATCGTGCCCGGTCCGCAGCCGACGTCCAAGATGGACAGTCCCGGGCGCAGGTGCGGCAGCAGATAGGCGGCCGAGTTCTGCGCCGTTCGCCAGCGGTGCGACCGCAGGACCGACTCGTGGTGGCCGTGGGTGTACATGCCCCTGAACGTACGCCACCTCAGGCCACAACTTCCCCGAAGTTGTGGCCTCCCGACCCCTCTGAGGCCACTACTTCCCCGGAGTTGTGGCGGCGGGCGATCAGGCGGTGGCGAGCGTGGGAGCGCCCGGCTCGAGCGGCACCTGGGCGCCGCGGGCGAGGTAGGCGATCGCGTGGTACCAGCCGGCGAGGGCCAGCAGGTCGAGCAGCTGGCCGTCGGTGAAGTGCGCGGCGGCGCCGGCCCAGTGTTCGTCGTCGACGCTCGACGTGTCGTGCAGGGTGTCGACCAGGCGGAGTACGGCCCGGTCGCGCGGGTCGGTCCAGCAGGAGTCGTCCGGGCCGCCGCGGGCCAGCGAGGAGATCTGCTCGGCGGTGAGTTCGGCCTTCGCGGCGAAGCTCAGGACGTGGATGCCGAACTCGTAGTCGCAGCCGCAGCGGGCCGAGACGCGGTCGATGACGAGTTCGCGGGTCCGTACGTCGACGGACAGTTGCCGGCTGAGGAAGTAGCCGCCCAGCCCGTGCATTGACGCGCCGGTCAGTGCCGTGTTGTGCGCGAGGGTACGAAACAGCGCGATCGGTGGGCCGAACCGGCTCATCGGGCTGAGTGCCTCCGTGACCGCGGCGTCGAACGGTTCCTCCAGTGGTGCGATGCGCATGAACGACCTCCAAGCCGGAAGAAAGCGGCGCTTCGATTTCCGAAGCATACGCCCTCAGTCCCGGAATGACTCCGCCCAGCGCAGGGACCACGCCTCGAGCGGGCCGATCGCCCGGCCGAGGTCGCGGCCGAGCGGGGTCAGCTCGTAGCGGCCGTCCTCGGTGCGGGTGACGAGGCGCACGTCTTTCAGCTCGGCCAGCCGGTCGCCGAGCACGCTGGAGGACATGTCGTCGCAGAGCCGCTGCAGCGGCCGGAACCCCTGCGGCCCGGTTCGCAGCTCCCAGAGCACGCGCAGCGTCCAGCGGCGACCGAAGAGGTCGAGCGCGGCCATGATGGGCCGTCCCGAGGTGGAGCCGCGAACCTGTTGACCGGGTCTTGGCACTGCCATGGCACCAGCCTCCCACCTGCCACCCGGCAGCCAGGCCCCGAAACATTCGGGTCCACCAGCCAATCTAGGAATCGACTACCCATGTCGCGGATCGGCCGCTGACGCAGCGTTGAGGCATGAAGCTCATTACTCGCGTCATCACCGGAGCCGCCTGCGCCGCCGCCGTACTCGTCCTCGCGCCGGCGGCGGCGTCGGCCAGTTATCCGCCGCCCGACACGACCAACCAGATGCTGGACCGGGCCCAGCCGGTCGAGATCCACGTTCAATCGGACAGCACCGCGCACGACGCCGTACAGATGGCGGTCGCGATTGCTCTTGGGGCGAGCGTCGCGACCGCCGTCCGCCGCCGACGACCACCGGACCCGGATTTGGGCGAAGGTCTCCTCGAACGGGTACCGACCCGGGGCGACGCCATCGGCGACGTGCTGGTCAAGCAGTAGGCGGCGATACTCCTGCGATCGAGCCGCGCTCACGCAGGGGCATCGGCACCAGCTGGCGGCCGGTGGGCCCGTCGCCGCCGAGGAGCAGTTCGACGGCGCGGCGGCCGAGCTCGAAATGCGGCAGCGCCACGCTGGTCAGCTGCGGGCGCAGCCACGACGCCAGATCCGAGTCGTCGAAGGCGATCACGGAGATGTCGCCCGGAATGTGCCGCCCCGCCTCCTGGATCGCCTGATAGGCGCCGAACGCGACGCGGTCGTTGAGGCAGAGCAGGGCGGTCACCGGTGCGCGACCGGCCAGCAGGCGGCGCACCGCGTCATAGGCCGGCTCCGGCCACCACGGCGAATCGAGCGAGCCGGCCAGTTTCGCGCCCGCCGCGTGGAAGGCGGCCCGGATGCCGGCGAGGCGGCGGCCCGCGGCGTACACGTGTGGCGGTGTCTCGCCGACGAGGTAGACGTGGTCGCGGTGGCCGGCGGCCAGAAGCGCTTCGGCGGCGGTGCGGCCGGCGGCCACCTCGTCGGGCACCACGCTGCCCACCCGGCGGGTGCGCGGGACGCTGTTGAGCATTACCGTCGGCCGCCCGCGCAGCACGGCCGGGAGGCTGGCCTCGCGGGTGAACATCGACGCGTAGAGGAACCCGTCGACGCCCCGGTCGAGCATGTCCTGGACGAGGCGCTTCTCGATGGCGGGATCGCCCTCGGTCTCCCCGATGAAGAGCAGGTGCTGGTAGTTGAGGGCGGTCGTGACGCTGCCGCGGATCATCGAGCCGGCGAACGCGTCGGTGGCGATCGTGTCCGACACCAGGCCGATGGTGTGCGTGACCTGCGTCCGCAGGCTGCGCGCCATGAGGTTGGGACGGTAGTCCAGTTCGCGGGCGGCCCGGAAGACCCGCTGCTCGGCGTCCGCGGAGATCCGCATGTCCCGCCGGCCGGTGAGGACAAAAGACGCCGTAGTACGGGAGACGCCGGCGCGCCGCGCGACGTCCAGCAGCGTCACTCTTCCAACGGGCATGGGATCAAGTCTTCCAGCTGGGTGGCCTCTCGGCGGATGAGGGGCCACTGCCCGCGCGCATAGAGTGTTCGGCATGAACGTCGAGCAGTTGCGCGCCATCGACGTGTACGTCCATGTCGAGGCCGACGCCCGCGGCCGGCAGTCCCTGATCCTCAAGGACAACGCGCTGCGCACGCTGGGACTGGAGTGAAGGCATGGGCGACTTCGGGATCGGCAGCTGGCCGGCACGGCGGGCCCGCATCAGCCCCGGCGCGACCGCGCTGCGCCAGGCCGACCGCGCGCTGACCTACGCGGAGTTGGCCGCCCGCGTCGACGCGCTCGCCGGCGGCCTCGCGCGGGCCGGGGTGCGCCGCGGCGACCGGGTGGCCTACCTGGGCCCGAACGACATCGCCACCTTCGAGACGTTCTTCGCCGCCGGGCGGCTCGGCGCGCTGTTCGTGCCGCTCAACAACCGGCTCACCGAGCCGGAACTGGCGGTGCTGGTCGCGGATTGCGCGCCGACCGTGTTCGTCCGCGGCGCCGGCGACCTGCCGCCGGGCGACGAGCCGCCGCCGCCGATCGACATCGGGCTCGACGACCCGGCGCTGCTGCTCTACACCAGCGGCACCACCGGCGTGTCCAAGGGGGCGATCCTGACCCACGGCAACATCACCTGGAACACCATGAACCAGCTCGCCCACGCCGACATCCTCAGCACCGATGTCGCGCTGTGCACCGCGCCGCTGTTCCACGTCACCGGCCTCGGCCAGGTGAGCCTGCCGACCCTGTTCAAGGGCGGCACCGTCGTCGTCGCGCCCCGCTTCGACGCCGGCTGGATGCTCACCGCCATCGCCGAATTCGGCATCAACGCCTTCTCCGCGGTACCCACCATGCTGCAGATGCTCTGCGACCACCCGGGCTGGCCGAGCGCCGACCTCGGCTCGCTGCGATACGTGCTCTACGGCGGCTCCTCGGTGCAGGAGCGCGTCGCCCGCGCCTGGCACGACCGGGGCGTCCAGATCCTTCAGGGGTACGGGATGACCGAGGCCGCGCCCGGCGTCTTCCTGGCGACCCCCGACCGGGCGGCCGAACGTCCCGTGTCGGCGGGCGTACCGCACTTCTTCACCGACGTCGCCCTGCTGGGCGTCGACGGCGGCGTGCGACCGGCGGTCGGCGTCGGCGAGTTGCTCGTGCACGGCCCGAACGTCTTCGCCGGGTACTGGAACCGCCCCGAGGAGACGGCCGCGAGCTTCCTGCCCGGGCGCTGGTTCCGCTCCGGCGACGTCGTCCGCGTCGACGACGACGGCTGGGCCACCGTCGTCGACCGGGTCAAGGACATGATCATCTCCGGGGGCGAGAACATCTACCCGGCCGAGGTCGAGGCCGTCATCAACCAGCTGCCCGAGGTCTCCGACTGCGCCGTTATCGCGGTCCCCGACGAGAGATGGGGCGAGGTCGGCCTGGCCTTCGTCGTCCCGCATCCGGGCGCGGAAGTGGACGAGGACCTGATCCGGGCCCATCTGGACGGCCGGCTCGCCACGTACCGGATCCCGAAGTTCTTCAGGTTCGTCGGTGAGCTGCCGCGGACCGCGACCGGCAAGGTGCGCCGCCAGGATCTGCGGGCCTTGGCCGGCCCGGCGGATCCATGACGCGCCAGCTCGTGGGGGCAAGCCGGTCCGCGTCGCCCGGCCGATCTTTCGCTGCTTCGTCGCAGCGGCCATGATGGGGACGTGCCCGAGATCCTCGACGACGCAACGCGTCAACTCCTCGACGGCCGCAACTTCGCGGTGATCGCCAGCATCGGCGCCGACGGCGGCCCGCACTCGTCCGTCGTGTGGATCGACCGGGACGGCGACACCCTGCTGTTCTCGGTGACCGCCGACAAGCAGAAGGCCCGAAACCTCGCCCGCGACCCGCGCGTGTCCGTGTCGGTGTTCGACCTGGCCGACCCGTATCACTCGGCGGAGATCCGCGGCACCGTCGAGCTGGTCGAGGACCCGGAGAAGGCGCTCTCCGAGCGGCTGTCGCAGAAGTACGTGGGTCAATCCCCGCCGCCGGAGCCCGAGCTGAGGCGGCTCGTCGCCCGGATCACGCCGACCAAGGTCAACACCTTCAGCGTCTGAGGCCGCCGTTGCCCGCGAGCCGCTCCCACCGCAACGTGCGGCTGGCCGTCGTCGGCTCGGTCCAGATGCCGATGAACGGCTCCTCGCGCGGACCGGTGCGGGACTCGTCCGCCGGGTCGGTCAGGCCGTTGGTCGACCGGCTCAACAGCCAGCCGCCCTGCACGATCTCCACCGCGCCGACCAGCACCGCGGCGGCGGCGAGGGCGGCCGGGGCCGAAATGCTCAGCAACGCCATCAGGGTGATCGCGGCGACCAGCCAGCCGCCGGCCCGGATGAGGTGCTGCCGCGCATCGGTGCGCGTCCCGAACCGGGCCAGCGCGGCGTCGAGCAGCGCACAGGCGGCCACCACGGCGGCGGCGAACGTCAGCGCGGTCGGCACCGCCGCCGGCCGGGACGGCCAGTCGGCCTGCAGGAGCACGAACCCGGTGCCGACGCAGAACGCCGCCTCGATCGCGGTGACCGGCTTGGCCCAGTTGAAGCCCGGCCCGGTAGTGGTCTGCGGCTGCGTCGGGATCGAAAAGCCGCGGCAGCCCGCGAGCAGCAGCAACCATGCGCCGGTCGCGCTGGCGAGGAATTCGGGGGTGGCCGGCCAGCTGGTCACGACCAGGCCGAGCCCGATGCTGACCAGACCGAAATTGATCACCAACAGCCAGCCGAACAGCTGGCTGAGCTGGCCGCTCCATTGATGCGCCAGCTCCCGCGTGCCGTCCAGCATCTTGGGGCCGGTATGTGGGATCCGTGGATCGACCATGGACGTCCCCCTATTTCGGCACGGTCACCGTGCTTCCCCAGGCCGTGGCCATGTCTGGATATCCACTTTAGTACGCCCGTAACCCTCTGTCCGGATCGGCGGAAGATCATCGATAATTTTCCGCTTCGTCACGAAGTGGCGGTGGCCGGCTTCCCAGACCGGTGAGCGCGGCCCGGAAGGCCAGCGCCCAGCGCCGGTCGCGCGACGCGGGGGTACTGCCCAGCCAGCCGGCCGTCTCCTGCGCGGCCAGGCCCTGGGCGAGCGCGAGCAGCACGTGCGCCGCGTCGACCGGGTCGGCGGCGATCACGCCGGCGTCGATGCACCGTTGCACCTGGGACACGAAGAACACCCGCAGGGACCCGGACGCGGCCACGTCCTCCGGGCGCGGGTCGAAGTCGGTGAACGGCCGGGCGAACATGACCTCGGCGAGGACCGGGTTCTCGCGGACGAACGCGCGGAAGACCTCCAAGATCCGCAGCAGGTCGGCGGCCGGATCTCCGGTGTCCGCGACGTCGTCCAGCCGGCGGCGGAGCGTGCGGAAGCCGTCGAAGAAGATCTCGCGAACCAGGCCGGCCTTGTCGCCGAACAGTTCGTACACGGCCGGCACCGAGGTCGCCGCGCCCTGCGCGACACGGCGGGTGGTGAACGCCGCGACGCCGTCGCTGGCCAGCATCGCGACCGCGGTACGCAGCACCTGGTCGCGGAGTTCCGGGGTGCGCTGCTTGGGCCGGGGCATGCGCCTACAGCCGGGTGGCGTCGTCGATGGCCGCCCGCATCTCGGCCAGCGTGGCCCGGCGGGCGCGCAGCTTGGTCGCGAGGTGCGCGTCGAGGTCGATCGCAGGGCGGGTCCGCGTGGGTCCAGTTGCCTGAACTCCGGTCAGCGCCTCGGCGGTTGACCGGGACACGGCGAGCAGGTCGGCCTCCTCGACCAGTCGGTCGAGGAGGCCGGCCTCGACGGCGACGTCGGCGGTGAACGGCTCGGCCAGCATCGTCATCCGGTTGAACACGGCCGGGGTCAGGCGTTGCCGGAGCACCGCGAGCGCGGCGTCCGGCACGCTGAGCCCGATCGCGACCTCGTTGGCGGTGAAGCGGTAAGGCCCGGCCGCGCCGAGCAGATAATCGCCGGACTCGAGCAGGAACAGGCCCATCGCGACCGCGTGCCCGGTGCAGGCCATCAGCACCGGCAGGGGGAACGACAGCACGCGATAGGCGGTCTCGAAGCCGGCGCGGACCATCTCGGCCGCGTCCGGGCCGCCACCGCGCAGGACGTTGAGATCGAAGCCGGCCGAGAAGACACCGGGCCGCCCGGTGAGCAGGACGACCGCCCGGTCCTCGGCGGCGCGATCGAGCGCGGCGTTGAGCTCGCGGAGCATCGCGGGGGAGAGCGCGTTGACCTTGCCGTCGTCCATCGTGACGGTGGCAACGCCGGCTTCGAGGCGGTAGCTGACCAGAGGCATGCCGGCCACGTTAATCGGAACACCGTTACGGAATCAAGCTCCGGTTGCCGCCGCCGCTTATGCTGAGCCGGTGGATCTTCCGTTGCGCCGCGCAGCGCGGGTGGCCGCCGTCCTCGCGCTCGCCGCGCTCTTCTGCGTCGCCCCGACCGAGCCCGCGTCCGCCGCGGACCAGGAGTCGATCTCCAGGTACGACACGAAGTTCGACGTCCGCGCGGACGGCTCGATGCGGGTGACCGAGACGATCGCTTACAACTTCGGCAGCAACCAGAAGCACGGGATCTTCCGCAACATCCCGGCGACCTTCCACTACGACGACGAGCACGACCGCGTGTACCCGATCGACGACGTGAAGGTCACCCGCAACGGCGCGAGCGAGAAGTTCGACACGTCGAGCAGCGGCGGCGACGAGGTCATCAAGATCGGCGACAAGGACGAGACCGTCACCGGTGCGCAGACCTACGTCATCACCTATACGGTGCGCGGGGCGATCAACGCGTTCAGCGACCACGAGGAGCTGTACTGGAACGCGATCGGCAAGGAGTGGACGGTGCCGATCGCGAGCAGCACGGCCGAGGTGACCGGGCCGGCCGACGTGCAGCGGGTCACCTGCTACCGGGGCTTCGAGGGCAGCACGGACGGTTGCGAGCAGGCGACCAAGGACGGCACGTCGTCACACTTCAGCCAGGCGAACATCGGCGACGGGAAGATGCTCACGGTGGTGGTCGCGTTCCCGGTGGGCAGCATCAGCAACCCGGGCCCGATCCTCAAGCGCCGCCAAAACCTGGCCAACGGCTTCAAGCCGACCCCGGTCAACCTCGGCGGCGGCATCCTCGTCGCGGTGCTCGGCTCCGCGCTCGCGCTGTTCGCCGCCTACCGCGTCGGCCGCGACCGGCGCTTCGTCGGCATGCTGCCCGGCCTCACGCCCGGCTACGGCGAGGAGGCGGTCGAGGAGCGCAAGCCGCTCGGCGACCGGCCGCCGGTGGTGGTCGAGTTCGGCGTGCCCGACGGCATCCGGCCCGGGCAGGTCGGCACGCTGCAGGACGAGCGGGCCGACGTCGTCGACGTGACCGCCACCATCGTCGACTTCGCGGTGCGGGGACACCTGCACATCAAGGAGCTCGGCGGCAACGACTGGGAACTGGTCAAGCTCACCCCGGCGCCGCCGCACTTCCTCCAGTACGAGCGGGTGCTCTTCGAGGCGCTGTTCGACAACCGGGACACGGTGACCGTCGCCACGCTCAAACAGAAGTTCGCGAGCGACCTCGCGAAGGTCCGGGACCAGCTCTATACGGAGATGGTGACGCAGGGCTGGTACAAGCGGAGCCCGCGCCGCACGCGCACCCTCGCCCGCTTTGGCGCCGGGGCGATCGTGGTCTTCACCGGCCTCATCGCCTACGTGCTGGCCGCCTTCACGCCGTTCGGGTTCATCGGCCTCGGCCTCCTGGTCGCGGCGCTCGTGCTCTTCGCGGTCGCCGGCACGTTCCCGGCCCGGACCGGCCGGGGCAGCGCAGCGCTGTCCCGGCTGCGGGGACTGCGGCTCTACATCGAGCAGGCGGAGGCGGCCCAGATCCAGTTCCAGGAGCGGATGCGCATCTTCTCCGAGCTGATGCCCTATGCGATCGTGTTCGGGCTGGCCGAGCACTGGGCCGGCGTCTTCCAGCGCATCGGCGCCTTCAACGGCACCACCGGCGGCCCCCAGCCGTACTGGTACTCCGGCCCGTACGGCTGGAGCTTCGTCGGGTTCCACCACTCGATCAACGCCTTCAACAGCCAGGTGAGCACCGCGATCTCGGCCGCGCCGCCGTCCGCGTCGGGCTCGTCCGGGTTCGGTGGGGGCGGGTTCTCCGGCGGCGGTGGCGGCGGTGGGGGCGGCGGCAGCTGGTAGTCAGTCAAGGCGGGAGGGTCGGGACGGTGGTGGCTCGCGCATCGCTGTGTGCAGCCGCTCCGCTGCCGTCACCAGTTGGTCGGCGGGCAGCATCGAGAAGCTCAGCCGGATGTGGTCCGCACCGCCGCCGGCGGCGTAGAAGCGGGAACCCTCCACAAAGGACACTCCGTGCCGCTCGGCCACCGGGAGCAGGCCGGCCGCGCTCATCCCGGGCTCCAGGCGCAGCCACAGGAACCAGCCACCGGCCGGCGCCGGCACGCCCATCGCCTTGGCCAGGGCGTCGCGCTGTTCCCGGTACGCCGTGCGCAGCCGCGCGAGATGCCGCTCGTACGCGCCGGACGTGGCGAACGCCGCCATGGTGATCGCGGTGGTGTGGTTGACCCCGCCACCGCTGTCGACGTAGCCGAGGTCGGCCAGCCGGCGCACGATGGGGCTGGCCGCGTTGATCCAGCCGAGCCGCAGTCCGGGTGCGACGGTCTTGGCGAACGAGCCGACGCGGATCACCCCGTCGCCGCCGGACAACTCCCACAGCGACGCCGGGGCGGTCCCGTCGTAGACCAGTTCACGGTAGGTGTCGTCCTCCACGACCGGTACCCCGGTGCGTTGCGCATGCCGTACCCGGGCCAGGCGCTCGTCGTGGGGAAGGCTCTGGCCGGTGGGGTTGCCGAACGTCGGCACGGTGTAGAGGAACTTCGCCGGCCCCGGATCACCGGCCGCCAGCAGGCGTAGGCCGTGGTCGCGGAAGATGCGCAGCGCGAGATGGTACGTGGGTGCGTCGACGAGCACGGCGTCGCCGGGCACCGTCAGCAGCTGGCAGAGCAGCGACAGGGCATGGGACGCGCCCGCGGTGACGAAGACCTCGCCGGGCGCGGCCCCGTGCCGCGCCGCCAGCCACTCGACGAGCGGACCGGGTCCGGTGGAGTTGCCGTAGGTCAACGCCTGCCAGCCATGGGAGTCCAGCGCGGCCCGGGTCGCCGCCGCCCACGCGTCGACCGGCAGCAGTTCGGGGCGGGGATGGCCCCAGCCGAGATCGAGCAGGCCGGGCCGGTCGACGAACTGCAGGATCGGAAGCGCCGGCACCGGCCGAGTGTGCCACAGCGGGCTGATCTTGCCGCCCCCCGACCCCGCGCCTGCGGCGCGGGCCCCGCCCTGATGGCCGGATCGGGTCACGTCACTCTGGAAGGTGACGTGCCTCTCGAATACTGGGCCGAGGGATTGACCTGGCGCGGTGTCGTCATCCATATTTTCTCTACTTGGTCAGTAGGTAATACCGAGAATGCGGATGGTCATCGTGAAGCTGAAGATCCGGGCGTTCACCGCCGTCGCCTCGCTCGTGCTGGCCGGGCCGGTGCTGGCGGCCTGCGCCGGCACCGCGTCGTCCTCCTCGGGCGGCAGCGGCGGCGCCGTGACGCTGTCGCTGGTGGCCTACTCGACCCCGCAGGCCGCCTACGAGCAAGCTCATCAAGGCCTTCCAGAAGACCGACGCCGGCAAGAACGTCACGTTCACCCAGTCCTACGGCGCCTCCGGCGACCAGAGCCGGGCCGTCGCGGCCGGCCTCAAGGCCGACGTCGTCGAACTTCTCGCTCGAGCCCGACATCACCCGCCTGGTCAAGGCCGGGCTGGTCGCCGACGACTGGAACACCGACCAGTACAAGGGCATGGTCACCGACTCGGTCGTCGGTCATCGGCACCCGCAAGGGCAACCCGAAGAACATCAAGACCTGGGACGACCTGATCAAGCCGGGCGTCGCAGGTCATCACGCCCAACCCGTTCACCTCGGGCGGCGCGCGCTGGAACATCATGGCCGGCGTACGGCGCGAAGTCGAACAAGGGCGCCGACGACGCCGCCGGCGTCGACCTACCTGCAGCGCGCTGTTCAAGAACGTCCCGGTGCAGGACGACAGCGCGCCGCAAGTCGCTGCAGACGTTCACCGGCGGCAAGGGTGACGCCTTCCTCTCCTACGAGAACGAGGCGCATCTTCGCCCAGCAGAACGGCCAGGCCATCGACTACACCGTGCCCGACTCGACGATCCTGATCGAGAACCCGATCGCGGTCACCAAGAACAGCGCGCACCCGGCGGAGGCCAAGGCGTTCCTCGACTTCCTGCACACGCCGGCCGGCGCAGAAGATCTGGGCCGAGAACGGCTACCGCCCGGTCGTGCCGGGCGTCGGCGGGCCGACGTTCCCGACGCCGCCGCAGCTGTTCACGATCGCCGACCTCGGCGGCTGGACGCAGGTGACCAAGGAGTTCTTCGACCCGAGCAAGGGCGTGATGGCCGACGATCGAGCAGAGCATCGGCGTCTCCGTCGGCCAAGTCGAGCACCTGCGAGTCCAGTCGCGGTAGCCACGCTCGGCGACGGCTGGATCGCCGCCGCCCGCCGGACGGCCGATGCCCGCGGGCCGCGGCCGGCCGGAGGCCCGGCGCCGGCCGGCCGCAGCCGCGGCCGGGCACCGGGCTCGGCCTCGGGCACGGCGGTGCATCTACCTGAGCCTGATCGTGCTGATCCCGCTCTGGCCGCGGTCGTCTGGCGGTCGCCGACAGGACGGCTGGTCGACGCGTTCTGGCACGCGATCACCACGCCCGACGCGAGGTCCGCGCTCAAGCTCACCATCGTCGCGTCGCGGCGATCGTCGGCGCTGGTCAACTGGTGATGGGCACGCTCATCGCCTGGGTGCTGGTGCGCGACCGGTTCCCGGGCCAGCGCATCGTCGACGCGCTCATCGACCTGCCGTTCGCCCTGCCGACGATCGTCGCCGGTCTGGTGCTGCTCTCGCTGTACGGCACCGAGCAGCCCGGTGCACGTCAACCTCGCCTACACGCGGGTCGGCGTCGTCGTGGCGCTGCTGTTCGTGACGCTGCCGTTCGTCGTGCGGACGGTGCAGCCGGTGCTCGCTCGAGCTCGACCGCGACATGGAGCAGGCGGCCGCCTCGCTCGGCGCCAGCCCGGTCGACCACGTTCCGCCGGATCGTCCTGCCCAACCTGCTGCCGGCGATGCTCGCCGGCGCCGGCGCTGGCCTTCACCCGGGCCATCGCCGAGTTCGGCGCCACCGTGCTGATCTCCGGCAACATCCCGTTCAAGACGCAGGTCGCCGTCGGTGCACATCTTCGGCCAGATCGAGAGCGACAACACGACCGGCGCGGCGGCCGTCTCGACCGTGCTCCTGGTCGTCGCGCTCATCGTGCTGCTCGCTGACGTGCTGCAGCGCTGGGCGGTCGCCGTGGCTAGCACGCGACCGCGAGCGCCGCGCCGTGGCCAGGTACGTCGCTGCGCACCATCGCGCTGGTCTACCTGCTGTTCCTGCTCGTGCTGCCGGTCGGCCTGATCTGCTGGCGCACCTTCGAGAACGGCCTCGCGCCGGTCTTCGACGCGCTCACCACCGACGACGCCGTGCACGCCTTCAAGGTCACCGCTCGTCGGTCGCGATCGTCGCGGTGCTCGCCAACACGATCTTCGGCGTCGGCGTGGCGCTGCTGCTCGTCCGGCACGGTTCCCGGGCAAGCGCGTCGCTCAACGCGCTGATCGACCTGCCGCTCGCCGTCTCGCCGGTGGTCGTCGGGCTCGCGCTGATCCTCGTGTACGGCACGCTTCAGCACCGGTCGGCGGCTGGCTGGACCGGCACGGGCTCCACGATCATCTTCTGCGCTGCCCGGCATGGTGCTGGCCACCATCTTCGTGTCGCTGCCGCTGGTGGTCCGCGCGATCGTGCCGGTGCTCGAGGAGATCGGCGACGAGCAGGAGCAGGCCGCGTGGACGCTCGGTGCCAGCGCGCTGGCAGACGTTCCGGCGGATCACGCTGCCCGGCCATCCGCTGGGCGCTCGGCGTACGGCATCGTGCTCTGCCTGGCCCGCGCGCTCGGCGAGTACGGCGCGGTCGCGGTCGTGTCCGGCCGCCTCGTCGGCCAGACCCAGACGCGACGCTGTTCGTCGAGGAGCGGTTCCAGAACTTCGACCAGACCGCCGGCGTTCGCCGTCGCCACCGCTGCTCGCGCTCATCGCGTGGCGATCGCTCATCCTGCTGGTGACCAAGCTCCTGCGCCCGAAGGAGGTCCCGCTGATGGCGATCGACGTCCGCAACGTCTCCAAGTCCTTCGGGACCACCCCGTGCTCGACGACGTCAACCTCGACATCGCCGTCCGGCTCGCTGACCGCGCTGCTCGGCCCGAGCGGCGGCGGCAAGTCGACGCTGCTGCGCGATCATCGCCGGGCTCGAGACGCCGGACACCGGCACGGTGAGCATCACCGGCGTCGGACGTCGACCCGGCTGCCGCCGCAGCGGCGCAACGTCGGCTTCGTCTTCCAGCACTACGCCGCGTTCAAGCACATGACCGTCTTCCGCAACGTCGCGTTCGGGCTCGAGATCCGCAAGCGCCCGAAGGCCGAGATCCGCAAGCGGGTCACCGAGCTGCTCGAGCTCGTCCACCTCGAGCAGTTCGCCGACCGCTACCCGTCGCAGCTGTCCGGTGGCCAGCGGCAGCGGATGGCGCTGGCCCGCGCGCTCGCGGTCGAGCCGGAGGTGCTGCTGCTCGACGAGCCGTTCGGCGCGCTCGACGCCCAGGTCCGCAAGGAGCTGCGCACGTGGCTGCGCCGCCTGCACGACGAGGTCCACGTGACCACCGTCTTCGTCACCCACGACCAGGAGGAGGCGATGGAGGTCGCCGACGAGCATCGTCGTGCTGGCCGACGGCAAGGTCGCAGCAGATCGGCACGCCCGGACGCGCTCTACGAGAACCCGGCCAACGACGTTCGTGATGAGCTTCCTCGGCCCGGTCACCGAGCTCGACGGGCAGCTGGTGCGCCCGCACGACCTCGACCTGTCCCGTCGAGCCGGTCGACGGCGCGGTCGAGGCGGTGGTCACCGCGGATCGTGTCGCTCGGCTTCGAGGTCCGCGTCGACGCGAAGGCCGCCGACGGCGACGTCTGGGCGCAGCTGACCGGGGCGAGCGCGCGCGCCCTCGACGTGCGGCCGGGGGACACCCTCTACTTCCGCTCGGCCGTGGACGCCAACGCGCTGGCGGCCGCCGGGGTCTGAGCCCGACGCCGATCGTGTCGGTGATGCGACGGTGGTCTTGGCCGACCCGGGCGGCTCCGCGATCGTCGATGCGGTGACCGATCCGTCGCCGCCGGAGGCACCGCCGGCCCTTGCTGTCGTGCACGTCGAGGTGCTGCCCGATCCCGCATACGCGGGGCGGCTCGCCCCGAAGGACCTCGTCGAGCGGTTCCAGGATCGCGTCGAGGAGCTGGGGGTGGCCATCGGCGGGATCGCCGACCGGCTGCACGAGGCGCTCGAGCGCCAGCTCACCGCGGACGGCCCGAGCGGGTGGGCGCTCCAGGAGGTCACGCTCGAGCTCGGCGCCATCCTCGAGGCCGAGACCGGCGTCCTGATCTGTAAGACCAAGGCGGCCGGGTCGTTCCAGGTCTCGATGAAGTGGTCGCGGTCGCCGTGACCCGCTCGGCGGTCGCCGCCGTCCTGGGCTCGCGCGGCCCGCGCGGCACCGCGTTCGCGGTGTCCGCCACCCGCTGGCTGACCTGCTGGCACTGCATCGCGCACCCGCGCGACCTCACCGAGCTCGAGGACGCGGCCGTCGCGCTGCGGCTCGACCCGGACACGACGGTGCGCGCCGTCCACGTCGATCACGACGTGGACCTCGACGTCGCCGTCCTGGAGTTGGCGACGGATGAGGCGCTCCCGCCGGGCTGGGTGCCGCTGCCGCTCGGGCACGACCGCGACCTCGGCCGGGGCGGCGCGGTCGACTGCCTCGGCTGGCCGTTTCACAACCCGTCGACGGCCGAGCCGCAGACGATGGCCGGGGAGCTCACCGTCCGGCACGAACGCGGCGACCTGCCGGCGCTGGAGATCTACTCGCGGCAGGTGGCGGCCGGGCTGCGCCCGGGCGGGTTCAGCGGCGGCCCGGTCGTGCTCGAGCCCCCGTTCGGCGGCGCCGCCGGCCGGACCGCCGTCGGCGTGGTCGCGTGGATGCAGGAGGAGGCGGCCGACCGGGGACGGGCGGTGGCCGGCACCGTCTACGCCGTGCCGGTCGGCGCGATCGCCGAACGCTGGCCGGATCTGATGCCGGCGGTCGAACCGGCCGATCTCCTCGCCGGGGGCGCCGACGCGATCGGGCGGTCGACCGTCGGTAAATTCGTCGCCGCGCACCTGCGCGGGGCGGCCGGGGGCCGGCTGCCGTTCGCCGGCCGCGACGCCGAGCTGGCGACGCTCGACGCCTGGCTGACCGCGCCCGACGCCTGGCTGGCCCGGCCGTACCGGCTCGTGTCCGGGCCGGCCGGCGCCGGCAAGAGCACCCTGCTCGTCTGGTGGGCCGAGTCGCTCGTGGCCGGCGGCCGGACCGACACCGAGGTGGTCTTCGTCCCGGTCAGCGTCCGCTACGAGGCCAACGCGGATCGGGACGTGTTCGAGGCCCTCGTGAGCCGGATCGCGGCGGTGCACGGCGTCCCGTACGACCGTTCGGCCAGCGCCAAGGGACTGCGCGACGCGCTGGCCGGCTTGCTCGCCCGGGCGGCGCCCGATGGGGTCACCCTGGTCGTCATCGTCGACGGGCTCGACGAGGCCGCCGACTGGGAGCCCGGCCCGCAGCATTTCCCGGCGGCCGTGGGCGCGCGGGTCCGCGTGCTGCTGTCCGCTCGGCACACCCGCAACCGCGCCTCGGCCGCGGCCTGGCTGGAGCGGCTCGGGCTCAGCGGCGTCGGGACCGGCCTTGACCTCGGCCGGTTGGCCGCCGAGGCGTTCGAATCGTTGGTCCGGCAGGCGATAGCGCCGGCCGTCGCCCCGGACGACCTGGTCCGCGCCGTCGCCGCGGAACTCGCACGGCTCACCGAGGGAGAGCCGGTCACGCTGGCCCTGTACCTGCGGCAGCTGAGCGACCCGCCGGGCGGGGACCTGACCGGCCTGGCCGCCGCGCTGAAGCGGGCCCGCGCCGGCCTCGAGGGCTACTTCGACGACTGGTGGGAGGACCAGCGCCGGCTGTGGCAGGCCCGCGCGGCCGGCCAACTCGCCGACGCCGAACGCATCCTCGGACTGCTCGCGGTCGCCGAGGGCCCGATCGCGCTGCGCGACCTGCGGACGCTCGCCGGGCAACGGGAGCCGGTCGACGGCACCCGGCTGCGCCACGCGCTCGAGCAACTGGACCGCTTCCTGCTGCCGGCCGGCGAACCGGACACCGTCGTCATCGCCCACCCGCTGATCATCGAGATGCTGCGCGCCCGGCTCGCCCGGTACGGCGAGCTCGCCGAGTACCAGGAGTCCTACGTGACCTGGGCGCGCGACGTGCTCCGTCGGGTCGTCGACGGCGAGGTGGCGCCCCGGGACGTGTCCGGCTACCTGGCGCGGCACCTCGTCCAGCACCTCGTCCCGGCGCCGCATGAGGTCGCCCCCGTGCCGCTGGCCGAGGTCTACCGGCTCACCGATCCGGCCTGGCGGCAGGTGCGCGAGTGGACGGCCGACGACCTCGAGGCGTACAGCCGCGACGTGGCGGCCGTGGCCGCCCTGGCCGGCGCCGAAAACCGCCGGGCGCTGACCGCCGGCCGGCCGCTGCCGGCCCTCCCCGAGCAGATCGGCTGCGCGGCCACGATCGCCGGCGACGCGACCGCGTCCGGGCCCGACCTCACGCCCGCGCTGGCCGCGGAGTTCCTGCGGCACGGCTTGTGGCGCCCGGCTCGGGCCCTGGCCTGCGTGGCCGGCGAGTCGTCGGACGGCTTCCGGTCCGACGGCATCGAAGCCATCGCGCCGCTCGTGGGCGAGGACGACCTGCCGCGGTTGCAGCAGCTCGTCGAGTCGCTGGAGGACAGCTATGTCGAGGCGGTCCAGCCGGCGACCGCCGCGTGGGCGCGTCGCCTCGTCGAACTCGGCCGGCCGGACGAGGCCATCGCCGCGGCCGCCTGGCTGGCACCCGAGCACCGCCTCCACACGGCCGTCCGGCTGTGGACGCTCGCCGAACTGATCCCGCGGTTGCCGGCGCGGCTCGTACCGACCGCGCTGGACCAGCTCTTCGACACCGTCGACGAGTCCTCGGAGCCGATGACCTTCGAGCTGTGCCACCTGACGAAGCAGGTTCCGCTGTCGCTGGCCGAGTCGCTGTGGACCGGCGATCCGCTGGGCTGGCTGCTGCTGCACCTCGGCGGGTACGGTCAGCCGCGCCCGTTCCTGCAGGATCTCGGCCCGCTCGCGCTCACCGAGGACTACTTCGGCCGGCCGCGGATGTACGGCGGCTGGGCCGTCGACGGCCGCAGCTTCGTCGCCGCGGCCCGTTGGCTGACCGACGACCAGCGCTACGGCACCCTCGTCCCGGCACTGCTCGACATCGGCGACGAGCCGGGCGACGACAGCTTCCTCCTGCGCGCCCAGGTCCTGCCCAGCCTGCACTACGACGGGCTGCTCAGCGTGCTGCCGCCGGACCTGGCGGCCGAGGTCGCGCAGCGGGTGCTCGTCCAGGTCGACGGCGCCGACCGGGCGAGCTGCCTGCTGCAACTGGCGCCGATGCTGACCGGCGCCGACCGCGAGACCGGCCTGGAGGTGGCCTTCGCGAGCGTCGCGGACCTCGCGGACATCCACATCAACGAGGTCCGCCTGATCGTGCCGGCGATCGCCGCCGCCGGGCTGGCCGACCGCTTCCTGGACACCGTCGAGGGCGGGAAGGTCAGCGACTTCTACTGGTGGTTCAAGTACCTCGCGCCGCACCTGGACCGGCCGGGCACCGAGCGCGCGCTCGCGATCGTCCGCACGGACCCCACGCCGGGCTACCGCGCCCGGCGGTTCGTACTGCCGCAGCTGGCCTCGTTCGGAGCGGCCGAGGCGACCCGGGCGCTCGAGCTGCTGCACGAGTCCGACGTGTCGGCGACGACCATGGCGCAGGTGAACGGGTTGCTCGCGGAACCCGGGCTCCCGCTCAACGGCGCCGGCCGGCTTCGCGTGCCGTGGTGGGAGCGGTGCACGTATCCCGGCGTTGCCCGGCAGTGGTCCAGCGGCATCTGGTCCTACCCGGCGACGCCCGGCGTCCCGCTTCCCCCGGACGGTACGGGCGACGAGCGGCTCGACCAGGCGTACGCGTTCGTCGCGTCGCCGAGCGACGACGGCGCGGCCGAGCTTCTCGAAACGGCCGGCACCGTCGTGGATGCGTGGGTAGCCCTGACCCTGCTCGCGGCGGCCACCCATCGGCCCGGCCCGGACCGGGTGGCGCCGATCCTGGATCGCCTCGACCGGCTGCGGGAGCGGTCGCTGGCCAAGACATGGGCGATGGACGGCTTTCCGGCCGACGTGCCGTGGCTCGTCCGCGGCATCGACGACTGGACCCCGTTCTTCGTCCGGCTCCTGGCGCCCGAGGCCCGGGCCGCGGTGAAGCGGCTCCTCTTCGACGGCGGCTACCTCGACGGCGTCCTGAAGCGGCACACCGCCTTCGGGGATACGCACGACCGGCTCGACGACTGGGCGCACGACGTGCTGGCCCTGACCCCGATCCTCGACCGGGACGAGCTCGACGCGCTGATGGCGCTGCACCGCGACATCAAGTCCGAGAGCACGCGCAAGGCGTTCCGCGGTGGCATCGCCGTCGCCCTCGCCGACCTCGGCGACACCGAGACCGCCTACGACCTCGCCAGCGGGCTGGCGTGGCAGTCCGAGCTCCTCCGGCTGTCGGTCACCCACGACATCCTGCCCGGGCTGCCGACCGCGGCCGTGCCCGGCTGGATCGCGCACGTCCACCGCTGCTTCGGCGACCCGGACGACCGGGCCGAGCTGTGGTACGGCCTGAACGACCGATGGCTCGAGTTCGATCGCGCGCAGCTGTGGGCCGTCGTCGAGCAGTGGTGCGCCCAGCGGTACCGCAGCCGCGACGACGTCTACCGCGACGCGGTCGCCTACCGGTACGCGATCGCGCAACTCGGCGGGCCGGCCGAGCTGGCGCGTCTGCAAAGGCTGCTACTCGGCGGCCTGCCCCAGGGCGGCCAGGAAGAAGTCGCTGCTCTGGGCGCCTGAGACGCCGTAGCGGCCGTCGAGGACGTAGAACGGCACGCCGTTGATGCCGAGGTCGCGAGCGAGCGCGATGTCCTCGGCCACCGCCTTCTCGTACGTGCCCTCGGCCAGCGCTTCGCGCAGCTCGGCGCCGTCGAGGCCGGCCTCTTCGCCGAGGTCAGCCAGTTCCTCGGCCCGCCCGACGTGGCGACCCTGCTCGAAGTACGCCTGAAAGAGCCGCTCAACCAACTCGACCTGGCGTCCCTTGGCCTTGGCGTGGTGGATGGCCTGGTGGGCGAGGAGCGTCTTGGTGTGCCTGAGCGCGGCGAAGTCGTAGCGCAGGCCCTCCTCGGCGCCGAGCCCGGCCATCCGTCGCAGCATCTGCTCGACCTGGCCGCCGGGCAGGCCCTTGTGGCGCACCAGGAAGTCGATCTCGCTGCCGTCGAAGTCGACCGGGGTGTCCGGGGCCAGCTCGAACGAGTGGTACTCGACCGCGACCGGCCGGTCGAACTGTTCGACGGCGCGCTCGAAACGGCGTTTGCCGAGGAAGCACCACGGGCAGGCGATGTCCGACCAGATATCCACGGCGAGGGCTGAGGTCATGGGACATTGAACCACGCGGCATACCAGATGATTCCCGGACGCGTAGTGTTGAGATGTCAACCTAACGATCGGGAGCTGCGATGAGTCTGTCCGCGAAAGCACGTCGCCTGCCCGGCCGGCTGGCGACCGGCGCCTACATCCTCAATGCCGGGCTCGGCAAGTGGAACGGCGACGAGGCGCAGGCCAAAGGCATACACGGGATGGCATCCGGCGCGTACCCGTTCCTGCGGTCCGTCGAGCCGAAGAGGTTCCTGAAGCTGCTCGCCGCCGGGGAGATCGCGACCGGCGCGACCCTGCTGGCGCCGTTCGTCCCGGCCGCGCTGGCCGGCGCCGTGCTGACCGCCTTCTCCGGCAGCCTCCTCACCTTGTACCTGCGCACGCCGTCCCTCCGCCGGCCGGGCAGCATCCGGCCCAGCCCGGCCGGCACCGCGGTGAGCAAGGACATCTGGATGCTCGGCATCGGTGTCGGCCTGCTCGCCGACGCGGTCACCACTGATCCTGTCGGCTAATCGACTTGCTCCCAAGGGGACCATCGGCGCTATGCTCCCCTTGGGAGTAAACGTCGACCGGAAGCGAGCACAGCGATGCAGCAGCAACACCATCACCATGGCCTCCACGGCCACGCCGTCGTCCTCGGCGCCGGGATCGCCGGGTTACTGGCGGCCCGGGTCCTGTCCGAATCGTTCGGGACCGTGACCGTGGTCGAGCGCGACACCCTGCCGGACGGGCCGGAGGATCGCAGGGGCGTCCCGCAGGGCACCCACCTGCACGGGATGCTCGCCCGCGGGAAACAGATCCTCGAGTCGCTGTTCCCCGGCCTCACCGAGGAACTCGTGCGCCGCGGCGCGGGCACCGCCGACCTGCTGCGCGACAGCGTATGGAACCTCAACGGGCACCGCCTGCCGCGCGTCGCCTCCGGCGTCGACGTGCTGTGCGTCAGCCGGGCGCTGCTCGAGCACGGGGTGCGCGGCCGGGTCGCGGCGCTGCCCAACGTGCGCCTGGTCGACCGGACCGAGGTGGTGGGCCTGACCGCCACGGCGGTGCGGACCAGCGCCGGCGAGTACCGGGCGGACCTCGTCGTCGACGCCACCGGGCGGGCCAACCGATCCAGCGCCTGGCTGGCCGAACTGGGCTACGAGCCGCCGGCCGAGGACCGCGTCGACGCCGGCACCGTCTACATGTCGCGCACGTACCGGCGTACACCCGGCGACGCCGACTTCGCCGGGATCTTCATGGGGCCCTCGCCCGAGCGGCCGTACGGCGCGAGCGTCCTCGCCGTCGACGGCGACCGCTGGATGGTCGTGCTGCTCGGGGTGGGGCCGGGCAACGCGCCGCCCGAGGACCCGGACGGGTTCCTGGAGTTCGCGCACCGGCTGCCGGGACCCGAGGTCCACCGGCTGCTCAGCCGGGCCGAGCCGCTCGAGCCGCCGCGCCGGTTGCGGCTGCCGGTGAGCATCCGCCGCCGGTACGAGCTGATGAAGCGCCGGCCGGATCACGTCATCGCGATCGGCGATGCGATCTGCTCCTTCAACCCCGCGTACGGGCAGGGGATGACCGTGGCCGCCGTCGAGGCGGCGATCCTGCGCGACTGTCTCGCCCACGGCCGGGCCGATCTCCCCAAGCGTTACTACCGGGAGGCAGCCAAGACCATCGACGTGCCGTGGGACATCGCGGTCGGCAGCGACCTGCGCTTCGCGCACGTGGAGGGCACACGGACCCGCAAGTCGAAAGTGCTCAACGGATACGTGGCGCGGCTGAGCGCGGCGGCCTCGACCTATCCCGAGCTCGGCGCGACATTCCTGCAAGTGTCCAACATGATCGCCCCGCCGACGCGGCTCTTCGCCCCGGCCGTCCTGCACCGGGTGCTCCGGGGCGGCCGCCCACAACCGACGACCGCACCGGCGCCGCGGACTGACCACTACTTCGGGGATCCGGTGGCCACCGGACGCCGCTGAGGCCACTACTCCGGGGAAGCAGTGGCATCCGGACACCGCTGAGGGCACTACTTCGGGGAAGTAGTGGCATCCGGACGCGCCTGAGGGCACTACTTCGGGGAAGTAGTGCCCTCAGGGACGCGCTGAGCTGGCGGTGCTAGAGGATGCCGCGGGCGTGGAACGCGGCCCTGACCGTGTTCGCCGCGCGAGTGCCGTAGCAGGGCCCGCGCGGTGATCACGGTCAGGTTCGCCGCCGGCCGGCATGGTGATGTTCGGGGTGAAGAAGAACTGCGACTCGAGGATGATCCGGTTCGCTTCGTGCGGCCCAGCGCGCTGGTTGATGTCCAACAGGGCGCGGGACCAGATCTCGCCGTCGTCGTGCACCTCACCGTCGAGGTCACCGGGATAGACCTTCGTGCCGTCGATCCGCCGCAGGCAGTGCGGCGTGCCGTTGGTGTAGGAGGTCGAGTCCCAGTCCGCGACGCAGGCCAGCGGCGTGGTCGCGGTGTTCGGGCTGATCGCCTGACGACATCGTGAACGCCCAGTAGTCGCCGAAGCCCTCGCCGATCGCGCCGGCCTCCTCGGACTCGAGCCGAAGCCGGGCACCTGGTCGTCCTGGATGGCGTGGCCGTACTCGTGCCAGATCACCTCGGCGTCCTCGGCGTCGTCGACGCCGCCGGTGCCGAAGGTGATCCGGTCGATTTCCGGGTCGTAGAACGAGTTGTCGTCGGTGAAGCCCGTCGTCACGGTAGTTCTGCGACCGTTGTTGACGTCGGTGAAACCGAGCGCGTGGATGTACTCCTGCGGCCGTGGTGATGCTGTAGTACCCATCACCTGCTCGAAGCCGTCCTGCGACCGGTTGTACAGTTGAACACGTGGTTCTCGAGGTCACCGCGCGGGTCGCTGAGGTTGTTCGCGTAGGCGCCCTTCAGCGTCTTGCCCGTTGTTGAGCTGGGTCAGCGTGACGATCTTGTAGGCGCGGCGGATGGCCGGGTAGTCCGCGTTGTCCATGTCGGTCAGCGACTCGTTCTGCAGCGTCACCACCGGGTTGGGATCGAACACGACACCGACGCCGACCGAGCCCTTGTCGGCCTCCTTGACGGTGTTCTCTTCCTTCAGGGTGGCGCCGCTGCTCGCGTCGAGCAGCGACTTGACACTGCCGCTTGCCGGTCTTGGTGAGCGACCTGCCAGGCCAGCTTCGCGTTCGCGCCGTTGACGCCGGGCACGACCACCAGTTCGGAGGTGCTGGGTTGCTTGCCGAGCCGCTTGCTCACCGAGGACCGCGCCCGGTCCTGCGCGAAACCGGCCGTGTTGCTGGCCAGGCCGGTGACCGCCAGGCGGCCGTCCTGCACCGTGACCTTGCCGGCGGCGTCGGTGTGCTTGGCGTAGTAGCCGCCGATGCACGGGCAGGCCACGATAGGTCTGCTGGTACCAGGTGTGCGTGCCGAGCAACGACTGGCGCACCTGGATCTGGCGCAACCCGTCCACCGACTGCTGCGTCGGCGCGGCGTGGGCCGGTGAGGCCACCGCCGCGATCACGGCCGCCGCCGCGACCAGCGGTGCTAGGCGTCTAAACACCCGTCGTGTCATTCAGGGCCCTCCCGTCGACTGAACTGCCAAAACGAGGGCCATGCTAGCGGTGATCTTGACCGATGCGAATAGTTGCATCCCTCTACTGTTCCCGCATTCCCCACGGGGAGCCGTACGAGGTGAGCAGGTCGAGGAACGGCTGCGGCGCCAGCGCCTCCGGCCCGAGCACTCCGGTGCCGCGCCACGCGCCGGTTGCGAGGAGTTCGAGCGCTATGACCGGGTTGACGGCGGTCTGCCAGACGACGGCCTGCGACCCGTACTCGGCCATCGACCAGGCGTTGTCCACCACGTGGTAGAGGTAGACGGCCCGCGGCCGGCCGTCCTTGCCGAGCCCGGTCACGTAGGTGCCCGCGCACGTCTTGCCGCGCATCCGGTCGCCGAGCGTCGCCGGATCGGGCAGGCAGGCGGCCACCACGTCGCGCGGGGACACCTCGACGCCGCCGGCCCGCACCTTCCGGGTCGAGTCCAGGCCCAGCCGGTGCAGCGTCTTGAGCACCTCGATGAACTCGTTGCCCAGCCCGTACTTGAACGTGACCCGCCGCGCGTCCACCCACCGCGGGATGAGGAGCACCTCCTCGTGCTCGACGTTGACGCACTCGACCGGGCCGATCCCCTCGGGAAAGTCGAACACCTCCGGCTCGGAGAACGGCGGGGTGGTGAACCAGCCGCGCTCCTTCTCCCAGATCACCGGCGGGTTGAGGCACTCCTCGATGGTCGTCCAGATCGAGAACGACGGTGCGAAGTCGGCGCCCTCGACGACCAGGTTGGCCCCGTCGCGCACGCCGACCTCGTCGATGCTCGAGAAGAGCGTTTCCGCCGCGTACCGCGCGAAGATGTCCGAAAGACCCGGCTCCACCCCGATCCCGACCAGCGCGAACAGCCCGGCCGCGACCCACTTCTCGGCGTCGGCGAACTGCTCGTCGCCGAGCTTCACGCCCACCTTCGAGTGCGGCTCGGACTCGTGCGGCCGCGACAGCGACATGGCCATGTCGAGGTAGTTGGCGTCGGCCGCGAACGCGCCATCGAAGATCGGCATGACGAACCGCGGGTCGACCGCGTTGAGTACGTGCGTGATGCGATGCTCGTGACACAGGGCGGTCACCGACGCCGCCGAGGACGCGTCGATCGGCGCCGCGCTGAACCGGGCGTCGCCCTCCGGAATCGCCCGCTGCGCCCGCGCGAGGTCGTAGTCGGTGACGACAACGTGCTCGAAGAAGTCCCGCCGGGCCGCGATGCCGACCGCGGCGGTGCCGACCCCGCCCGCGCCGACGAGCAGTACGCGCATCACGGTGCCTCCGTCGCTCCCATGGTGAGCACCGCGAGCGGTGCCCTCGACCGGCGCTTGCGGCGCATCTGCGCGAGTTGCCCGATGAGCACGATGGCGAACGAGATCGCGAACATCGCCGTGCCGATCACGTTGATCTGCGGCGGGATGCCCCGCTGCGAGGCGCCCCAGACGTACATGGGGAAGGTCACGGTGCTGCCGGAATTGAAGTTCGTGACGATGAAGTCGTCGAAGGACAGCGAGAACGACAGCAGCGCGGCGGCCACGATGCCGGGCGCCACCAGCGGCAACGTCACCCGCATGAAGGTCTGCGTCTCGTTGGCGTAGAGGTCCATGGCGGCCTCCTCCAGCCGGGGGTCCAGCCCGGACAGCCGCGCCTTGACGGTCACCACCACGAACGACAGGCAGAACATGATGTGCGCGATGACGATCGTCCAGAAGCCGAGCGGCACGCCGGACCCGACGAAGAGGGCCAGCAGGGAGGAGCCCAGCACGATCTCCGGCGTCGCCATCGGCAGGAAGATCAGCGTGTTGGTCGCGCCGCGACCGCGGAACCGGTTGCGGGCCATGGCGAAGGACATCATGGTGCCGAGGATCGTCGCGCCGATCGTGGCGAGCAGCGCGATGGTGATGCTCGTGGCGAACGTGCCGCAGATCCCGGCCGCGCCACACGGATGCCGCCAGTGATCGAGGGTGAACTGGTAGTTCTGCAACGTGTACGGTGCGTTGCGGCCGGCGTCGCGAAACGACATCGCCACCACGACCGCGATCGGCAGGAAGAGGTAGACCAGCACGAGCAGGCCGAGCCCGAGCACCCAGTGGTCGGCGAACCAGCGCCAGATCCGGTGCGCCATCTACAGCACCTCCTCCGTGCCGGCCCGCCGGACGTAGATGGTGACCAGGACCAGGATCGCGGCCATCAGCACGATCGACAGCGCGGCGGCCGCCGGGTAGTCGCCGATGCGCAGGAACTTCGACTGGATGACGTTGCCGATCATGTACTGGCGGGTGGTGCCCAGGAGCTGCGCGTTGATGTAGTCGCCGGCCGCCGGGATGAAGGTCAGCAGGGTGCCGGCGACCACGCCGGGCATGGACAGCGGCAGCGTCACCCGGATGAACCGGGCCACCGGCCGGGCGTAGAGGTCGGACGCCGCCTCGATCAGCCGCGGGTCGAGCTTCTCCAGGCTGGCGTAGAGCGGCAGCACCATGAACGGCAGGAAGTTGTAGACCAGCCCGGCGATGACCGCCGGCCCGGTGGCCAGGAGCCGGCCGTCGGGCAGCGGCACGTGCAGGGCGTTGAGCGCCGACACGACCGCGCCGCCGTCGGAGAGGATCACCTTCCAGGCGAGCGTACGGATGAGGAAGCTGGTGAAGAACGGCGCGATGACGCAGACCAGCAGCAGGTTCTTCCAGCGGCCACCCTTGAGCGCGATCGCGTACGCCAGCGGATAGCCCAGGAGCAGGCAGAAGACGGTAGTGAGGGTGGCGTAGCCGAGCGACCGGCCGAAGTGCCCGGCGTACTCGCTGACCGCGTTCGTGTAGTTGCTGAACTGCCAGGTCATCGTGTAGCCGGTCTCGAGCGAGCCGGACGGGTCGTAGAGGCTGGTGGCGAAGAGCTGCACGGCCGGCAGGACGAAGAACAGCACCAGCCACAGCAGACCGGGCAGCAGCAACAGGTACGGCAGGACGCGCCGGCGCTTCAACGGCGCCGGCTCGACCGCGGTCGCGCCTCCGGCGAGATGCCCGAGCGCGCTCACGCCGGCTCCCGGTCGTCCGCCCGGTCGAGGAGGAACGCGTGGGCCGGCCGCCAGTGCAACACGACCTCGCTGGCCACGGCGATCGGCGCGGCGACCCCCGAGTTCGGCGAGAAGACGGTCAGCTCGTCCCCGGTCGGGATCTGCACGAGGTACTGCGTGCTGACGCCCATGTACGAGGAATCGGTCACCACACCCCGCAGCCACGGGTGTCCGGCCGGAACGGCGTCGTCGGAGTCGACCACGTGCAGCTTTTCCGGTCGTACCCCCAGGAAGGCCCGGCCCGCGGTGACCCGGCAGCGCTCGCGGGGCAGCCCGAACCGGCCGGCATCACCGCGGACCGCGACGTCGCCGCCGTTCGGCCCGTCGACCTCGACCGGCAGCAGGTTGGACTGGCCGAGGAAGTTGGCCACGAACGCGGTCTCCGGGTACTCGTACATGTCGGTGGGCACGCCGAGCTGCTCGATGTGCCCGGCGTTCATGACCGCGACCGTGTCGGCCATCGTCATGGCCTCTTCCTGGTCGTGCGTCACGTGTACGAACGTGATGCCGACCTCGGTCTGGATCCGCTTCAGCTCGACCTGCATCTGCCGTCGCAACTTCAGGTCGAGCGCGCCGAGCGGCTCGTCGAGCAGGAGGACCTGCGGGTGGTTGATGAGCGCGCGGGCCAGGGCGACGCGCTGTTGCTGGCCGCCGGACAGCTGCGCCGGCCGGCGGTCGCCGAAGCCCTCCAGCTCGACCAGCTGGAGCATCTGATCGACCTGGCCCTTGAGGTTCCGCTCGCCGCGGCGGCGCAGCCCGAACGCGACGTTGTCGAAGATGTTCAGGTGCGGAAAGAGCGCGTAGCTCTGGAAGACCGTGTTCACCGGACGCTTGTACGGCCGCAGCCGCGTCACGTCGTCGCCGCCGAGCAGGACCCGGCCGGCGGTCGGCTCCTCGAGCCCGGCGACCATGCGCAACGTGGTGGTCTTGCCGCACCCCGACGCGCCGAGCAGGGCGAAGAACGAGCCCTGCGGCACGGTGAGCGTCAGGTCGTCCACCGCGGTGAACGACCCGAACGTCTTGCTGACGCCGACGAGGTGCAGGTCAGAATCGGCAGCATGGGCCATGGCGGTCAGCTTCCGGCCACCGATTCGAACTTCTGCTGGTAGTCGCGCTCCTCGGCGTCGGTCAGCGTCTTGAACGCCTTCGTCTTGCCCAGGAGCGCGGAGTCCGGGAAGATCAGCGGGTTCTCGACCAGGTCCTTGTCGATGTCGGCCATCGCCTCTTGGGCGCCGTTGACCGGACAGATGTAGTTGACGTAGGCGGCCACCTCGGCCGCGACCTTGGGGTCGTAGTAGTAGTCGATGAGCTTCTCGGCGTTGGCCTTGTGGGTCGCGGTCGAGGGCAGCAACATGTTGTCCGACCAGAGCATCAGGCCCTCGTCCGGCGCCACGAACTTGATCTGGGCGTCCTCCGCGCTGAGCTGGATGACGTCACCGGACCAGGCAATGCACGCCGCGAGGTCGCCCTTGGCGAGGTCCTCCTTGTAGTCGTTGCCGGTGAACTTGCGGATCTGCCCGGAGCTGACCGCCTTCTTGAGCTTTTCGAGCGCGCTGTCGTAGTCGGCGGTCGTGAAGTTGGCCGGATCCTTGCCCTCGGACAGCAGCAGCAGACCCATCGTGTCGCGCATCTCCGACAGCACCGCGATCTTGCCCTTGAGGTCCGGACGGGTGAGCAGTTCGTCGATGGTGCGGACCTCTTTGGTCACCTTGCCGTTGTAGGCGAGGCCGGTGAGGCCGGACTGCCAGGGCGCGGCGTAGACCATGTCCTTGTCCCAGGCTCGCGCGCGCAGGCTCGGCAGGATGTTCTTGGTGAAGTTGGGCGTCTTGGTGTTGTCGAACTTCTGCACCCAGGCGAGCCCGACCACCCGGGCCGCCATCCAGTCGGTCAGCACCATGATGTCCCGGTCGATCGACTGGCATGCTTGCAGCTGGTTGCGGACCTTGCCGAAGAACTCGTTGTTGTCGTTGATGTCTTCCTGGTAGGTCACGGCGATTCCGGTCTTCGCCGTGAAGGCGTCGAGGGTTGGGCGCTTCTTCTCGTCCTTCTCATCGACGTCGATGTACAGCGGCCAGTTGGAGAAGACCAGCTTCTTCTCGGTCTCCGACACATCGGTCGTCGTACACGCCTGGGCTGAGCTCTTTTTGGCCGGCTTGGTGCCGCACCCGGCGAGCGCACCACCGGTGGCCGCGAGCGCACCGCCGGCGAGAACGCCGCGCAGCAACGAGCGGCGCGAGAACAGGAGGGCTCTGGCCTCCTGCGAGAGGGGTGTTTCACGCATCGAGGGCTCCTATCGGCCTCCGACTGGATATAACGTATGACGATCGGGGGTAGCGACCGATCCTGGCACGCCATCCCACCCATCACAAGGGATTCCGTAGGATGAATCCCGTTCCACAACGAAATGCGCTGGATGCGGGTAGGGGAAATCGGGGGTGGAGGATGCCTTCTGTCCTGGTCGACGACCTCGACAAGAAGATCATCGAACATTTGCAGGAGGACGGCCGTCGCACATTCGTGACCATCGGCCGCTCGATCGGCCTGTCCGAGGCCGCCGTGCGCGTCCGCGTCCGCCGCCTGCAGGACGCCGGCGTGCTGCAGATCGTCGCGGTCACCGATCCGGTCCAGCTCGGCTTCACCCGCCTCGCCCTCGTCGGCATCCGTACCGTCGGCGACCTCGCGCAGATCGCCGACGAACTGGCCGGCTTCGAAGCGATCGACTACCTGGTGATCGCGGCCGGCTCGTTCGACCTGATGGCCGAGGTCATCTGCCGCGACGACGAACACCTCCTGGACGTCCTGCACGGCATCCGCGCCGTCAAGGGCGTCACCGCGACCGAGGCGTTCGTCTACCTGCACACCGAGAAAGAGATCTACAACTGGGGCACCGCCTAGCCCTCCCTAGATGACTCGGGTCCGCCGAGCGCACGACCGCCGCTCCCGCCAGACACCGCTCGTCGCTGCGCTCCTCGCTGCCAGGTCCGCGTCCCCAAGCCCAGGTACCCACAACTCCGGGGATACAGTGCCCTCCGCTGGGTCGGGAGGCCACTACTTCCCCGGAGTTGTGGCGTTGCGGGCTTGGGAACGCGGGCCTGGCAGCGGAGGCCCCCTGGGGCCGGAGCGGTGTCTGGCGGGAGCGACGGTCGCACGCTCGACGGACCCGAGTCATCTATCGAAAGATCGTTCGTCTCGTCGACGTTCTACGCTTTGTGCCATGGCCGAACCTGTGACCTCGACCGGTCAGCCCGTCCGCGAGTCCGTGGTGCGGGTCTCGACGCTCGAACTGTTCTTCGACCTCGTTTTCGTGTTCGTCGTCACGCAGCTCACCGAGCTGATCGCGCACCACTTCGACGCCTCCGGGGTGATCGACGTGCTGCTGCTGTTCGGGGTGACCTGGTGGATGTACGGCGGCTACGCCTGGCTCACCAACGCGATGGCGCCGAGCAGCACCACCCGGCGCACGCTGCTGCTCACCGGCATGGCCGGCTTCCTCGTCATGGCGCTCGCCATCCCGGGGGCGTTCCACGAGACCGGATGGCTCTTCGGCATCGGGTACTTCGTGGTCAACCTCGTGCACACCACGCTGTTCATCCGGGCGACCGGCAACTCGGCCCGGGCGGCGATCGGCTTGGCGCCCTACAACGCCATCTCCGCGCTGCTGGTGCTGATCGGCGGTTTCCTGCACGGGCCGGTCCGGCCGATCCTGTGGACCGCGGCGCTCGTCCTGCAGATCGTCACGCCCTACCTGCATCGCATCAGCGCGTACACCCTGGTCGCCAGCCACTTCGTCGAGCGGCACGGACTCGTCGTCATCATCGCGATCGGCGAGTCGATCGTCGCTATCGGCGCCGGCTTCGCCGGCCTGCAGGTGAACTTGGGCATGGTCACCGTCGCGATCCTCGGCCTCTGCATCGCGTACTACCTGTGGTGGGCCTACTTCGCCGGCGACGATGAGCGCTCCGAACGCGTGCTCGACGGCATCGAGGACCCGGGCCGCAAGGCCCGGACGGCGCTGCGCGGCTGGGGCTACGCGCACTACCCGCTGATCCTCGGCATCATCTTCCTGTCCGCCGGGGTGAAGACGATGGTCGGGCACGCGTTCGAGCCGCTCGCCTGGGGGCCGGCGATCGCGCTCGGCGGGGGAGCGGCACTGTACATGCTCGGCCACGCCTGGTTCCTGCGGATCCTGCGCCTGCGCGGGGTGCCGCACCGGCTGGTGGCGGCCGCGCTGTGCCTGGCGACCATCCCCCTCGCGCACGTGATCGCAGTGGCCCAGCTGGTCGCGGTACCGCTGGCCCTGGCGATTCCGCTGATCATCGAGGACCTTCCGCTCGTCCGGCGGGCCGGCGGCAGCACCGGGTTGCACACGTTCGGCCGCTAGGCCCGCGCCCGTCGATCAAGGAAGTACGCGCCGGGAATTGTCCGTTTCCCGGGCGCGTACTTCCTTGATCAACTCGAGGATGGCGGCGCGGGGGAGGTCCAATAGGCGGGATTCGCGCGGTAGCCGATCCGGGATCGACGCGCGGGCTTCGTTCTTCGTCAGCGCTGGGGTCTGGCGGATCAGGGCGTCGCGCAGGACGTTGCCGAGCTTGCCGTGCGCGTGGGTGAGCAGCCACCTTGCCACGCTGCCGTCGTCGTCCACGGCCGTCGCCTCGACGGTCGCCCGCCGCGGCGAGGGTGTGCTACGGCGCAGCCGCAGCCGGTACTTCGGGGCGAGCAGCTCCCGGAGGGCCTGCTGGGAAGGCTCGTCGACAAGGTCGGGGTGGTGATTCGGCACGACGAGCTCAACCCGTTCGGCGTTGACCGACAGCAGGGCGCGGAGCAGCCACGAGCCCGGGTCGCCGGCGAGGTCGGCCGTGAGCTCCGCCGGCCGTGGCGTGCCGTCGAAGAGGGCCGCCAGGTCGCCGACGCCGGTCGCGGTGCCCTCCTCCGACTGGCCGCCGTGCGTGTAGAGGTTGACCGTCGCCTTGGCCAGCTGCCGGTCAAGGATCTGCCAGGTACGGCCGGTGGGGCGGCACACGTACAGGTCGCTCGCGCTGCCGACGGCCTGCGCGCCGTGGTACCGGTTGAACGCCGGCAGGATCGCCTCGACCGCGAGATCCAGGTCGTGCACGGCCCGCTGGACCTTCACCCCGATCGTCGGGGTGAGCGGGCTGAACCCGTACGAGAGGAGCAGCCGTCCGTTGCTCCGGTCCGAGAGCGCCTGCAGGCCCCGGGCCAGGAAGAGCTGGACGCCAGGCGGCGTGTACGGCGGGTCGGTGAAGATCAGGTCGGCCGAACCGGCGAGCACCGGTGGCAGCCCGAAGCGCAGATCCGCGTACCAGCAGTCGATCCGCAGGCCGTGCTCGGCGGCGGCCGCATCGAGGTAGCCGAGGAGCCGGTCGTCGACGTCGACGACGCTGACGCGGCAGTCGTCGCGCAGCATCGCCACCGCGAGGGAGGTCAGGTCGTGGTCGCCGACGCACAGCAGATGGGCACCGGCCAGGTCGTACGTGGCGTCCAGCCACAGCGCCCGGCGGACGGCGGTCTCGGCGGTGGCGGACACGTGGTCGAGGGCGGCGTTGGCGGCCGGCGCGGCGTCGATCATCCCGGCCAGGCGGGTGGTCAGGGCGTGGTGCGCCGTCAGCTGCTTGGCGAACGGGTCGGCGAGCGCGGTGCGCCGCAGTTCGTCATGGCCGAAGCGCTTCCGGTAGGCGATGACGGCGCCGTCGGCGAGTGCGACGCGGCCGCCCGACGACGGGCGCAGGTCCACGTCGGCCGCCCGCAGCAGCGCCTCCACGGTGCGCCGGGGCAGGGCGCAGTCGCGGACGAGGTCGTCGAGGTGCTGCGGGCCCTCGCTGAGGCGGGCGATGGCCTCGCGGAGGGGGCGCCCGCCGACCCCGGCCGCGGCCACGAGCGCGGCGACACCCTCGATCCCGTCACCGGTCGATATCGTCATCCCTATCGGCATCCCTATCGTCAACCCGGTGGAAACCTACACGCCGCGGCTGTACTTGCGGGCGTTCCGGCGCGCGGATCACGCGGCGGTCCACGCCTACGCGAGCGACCCGCTGGTGTGCCGGTACATGGACTGGGGTCCGAACACGATCGAGGACACCACGGCGTTCCTCGACGCCGTGCTGTACCGCAAGGCGCGCGGCGAGTTCCCGCTCGCGATCGTCGAGCGCGCCGACCGTGAGCTGATCGGCGCGGTCGAGCTGCGGGTCACCAGCGCGTCGAGCCGGCGCGGGGAGATGGGCTATGTGCTGGCCCGCGCCCGCTGGGGTCAGGGGTACGCCACCGAGGCGGCCGCCGCCGTCCTCGCCTTCGGGTTCGAGCGGCTCGGGCTGCACAAGGTGTCGGCCACCTGCGACCCCGAGAACGTGGCTTCGGCCCGGGTACTGGAGAAGGTCGGCCTGACCCGCGAGGGCTACCTGCGCGAGCATCTTCTGGTCCGCGGTGAGTGGCGCGATCGGCTCCTGTTCGGGGCGCTCGGGCCCGATCACGGCTGACGCCGGGCCCGGGTGGCCCGGATCGGTACCAATACGGGACCCAACTCTGTACCTGCACGTATTCGCGTAGGCCGCTGCGCCTTCTACCGTGTTGGGCATGGCGCTCGCGCGGATCTCCGCCTATGCCGCCGCGGCCGTGGTCGCCGCGATCGCGGTGCTGGGCGTCGTCTTCGCGGTCGAGGTCGGCCGGACCGGCGAGTCGGTGGCGCTGGGCGTGGCGATCGTGCTGTCCGGGGTCGTGACGGCCCTCGGTGTGCTGGTCGCCACCCGCCAGCCGCGCAACGTCGTCGGCCTGCTGCTGGTGCTGGTCGGGCTGATCCCGGTCGGTACGGTCGCCGGTGACCTGCGCGAGCAGGCCTACGCGCCGGCCAGTCCGGTCGAGCTGGCGCTCTCGGCCGGCGGCTGGATGGTCTTCTACCTGCTGCCCGCCCTGCTCCTGCTCTACTTCCCGGACGGCCGGGCGGCCGGTCCGCGCTGGCGCTGGGTCGGGCCGACCATGCTGCTCGTCGTGGTCATCTTCGGCGCCGCCGCCGCGCTCGACCCGGCGCCCTTCCCCCCGCCGTACCAGCAGGTGCCGCACCCGTTCCACGTCCCCGAGAAGGTCTCGCTCGTCATGGGCGGCGTCGGCGCCGGGATGCTGCCGATCTTCCTCGGCCTGCTGATCGCCGCGGTCGCGTCGATCGTGGTGCGCTACCGCAGCGCCGGCGACGGCGTGCAGCGGGCGCAGCTGAAGTGGCTCGCCCTCGGCGCCGCGTTCCTGCCCGCCACGCTGCTGCTGGCGTGGGCCGAGTTCCTGCTCTTCGGGGACGGCCGGGTGATCCTGATCGGCTTCGCGCTCACCTACCTCGCGATCCCGGCCGCGATCGCGATCGCGATCCTGCGCCCCGACCTCTTCGACGTCGACCGCGCGGTCAGCGCGGCCATCACGTACGGCCTCGTCGTCACGGTGCTCCTCGCGTGCTACACGATCGCTTCGTTCCTCATCGGCGCCGGCACCGGCCGGGCGTCGCCGGTCGCCGCGGCCGCCGTCACGGCCGTCTGCGCAGCACTCCTCGCTCCCCTGCGTTCCCGGTTGCGGCGCCGCGTCGATCGCCGGCTCGACCCGACGCGCCAGGCCGCGCTCACCGCCATCGAGCAGTTGCAGGCCCGCACCCACGCCGGTGAGGACCGACCCGAGCACCTCGAGCGCGTCCTGCGCGAGGCGATGCGCGACCCGCTCCTGCGCGTCGGCTACCGCGTACCCGGGCTGACCGGCCTGGTCGCCGCCGACGGCACGCCCATCGATGCCCGCGAAACCGATGTGGTACGGGTCGAGCTCGCCGGACTGGAGACGGGCGCCATCATCCGGGGCACCATGGGCACGCCGGCGTTGCTCCGGGAGGTCGCCGCCGCGAGCGCGGTGCTCGTCGAGGTGGTCCGGCTGCGGATCCAGGTGAACCAGGCACTTGACGCGGCCGACTCCAGCCGGTCCCGGCTGCTGCACGCCAGCTACCAGGAGCGCCGGCGGCTCGAACGCGACCTGCACGACGGCGCCCAGCAGCGTCTGGTGTCCCTCGGGAAGGCGCTGCGCTCGGCCCAGCGGCACCTGCGCGACGACTCCGTCGACGT
This sequence comes from uncultured Actinomycetota bacterium, assembly GCA_963816625.1. GTDB lineage: Bacteria > Actinomycetota > Actinomycetes > Mycobacteriales > Micromonosporaceae > Dactylosporangium. Next base: position 211,167 of record CAWFLC010000005.1, read on the forward strand.
CGACGGGCTGCTCGACGACGCCGTCGCCGATGTCGGCGCCGCCGTCATCGAACTGCGCCGGCTCGCCAACGGCCTGCGCCCGAGCAGCCTCGACGACGGGCTCGACCACGCGCTCGCGGCCCTGGCCAGCGAGGCGCCGGTCCCGGTGACGCTCGACGTCGAGGTGACCGGGCTGCCGGATGACGTGGCGACCACCGCGTACTACGTCGCCAACGAGGCGATGGCCAACGCCGTCAAGCACGCCGATCCAGCCGCGATCGGCGTCCAGGTGCGCCAGGCGGGCGGGCTCGTCACCGTACAGGTGAAGGACGACGGGCGTGGGGGAGCGACGATGCGGCCCGGGGCCGGGCTGGCCGGCCTGGCCGACCGGGTCGCGGCCGCCGGTGGGGCGCTGCGGCTGACCAGCGCGCACGGCCTGGGTACCACGGTGGAGGCGGTACTGCCGTGTGAATCGTGATCGGCGTCCGCCAGCGCCTGTTTCGAAAGGGGGGCCGAGCCGAGGCGGAGCCCAAACGGCGATCCGGCAACGGCAACGCGGCCGGTCGTCGTTTGGGCCCGCCGCAGGCCGGCCATCCCTTTCGAAACGGGCGCTAGGTCGCCGGCGTCGCCGCCGCCACGAGCCGGGTGCGCAGCAGGTCGGCGCCGTCTCCGGTCAGTTCGCCCGCGGCGGCCCGGCGGCCGGTGACGGTGAGGATCAGCGCGGCCGCACTGCCCTGCACCGCCGGGCCGGTCCCGTGCCGCCAGCCGGTGTCCGTGGCGACCAGCGACAGGCCGTCGATCCGCGCCGTGTCGACGACGCCGCGCGCCCGCGGACTCATCAACTGGTCGAGGGTGACGTTGGCCGCCTTCGCAGCGAGGGGGCGGGTCAGCCCGAGCGGGTAGGTGATGTCCAGCCCGTGCACGACGAGATGGGTCAGCGGCGCCTCGGGTCCGGCCCCCGGCACCCGGAATCGGCCGTGCGCCCGCAGGGCGTCCACGAGTTCCGGCGCCGTACGGTGATCGCGCAGCGCCCACGCGTTGGCGACCCGGTCGAAGTCGAAGCGGTTGACGACCATCGCGGCCATGAACCTCGGCGCCGTCAGCTCGTACGGCATGAGCAGGTGCGACACGACGTCGCGGACCCGCCAGCCGGCGCACAGGCTCGGCGCGTTCCACTGCTCGGTCCGCAGCCCCGCGAGCAGTTCGACGAGTGCAGCGCATTCGGTGTCGACCAGTTCCATGCCGATGAGCCTACGAAGCCGCGGTGCCGGGGCGCTTCTCGAAAACGCTCAGGTTCCCGATCGTATTTTTCGCCGATCAGCGCTTGATGCAGGTGTACGCGCCGTAGAGGGCGGCCTGGTACTCCACCGCCACGATGTCGAAGCCGACCGCGTCGAGCATCGGTTCGAAGAGCCAGCGGTACGTGCTGTGCTCGGTGCGGATGTGCTCGGCGTAGTCCTCGGCGGTGTATCCGAGCGCGGGATCCTCGGCCGCGTTGGCGAACCAGCGCTGGAAGACCTCGGCGGCCTGTGCCGGTGCGAAGTCGTAGATGAGATCGCGGACGCGCAGCACGCCGCCCGGCCGGAGGATGCCGGCGACCCGGTCGAGCGCGATCGCCTTCCAGAAGTCGGGCAGCTGGTGCAGCGCGTTGCGGGTGTAGACGCCGTCGACGGGTGGGCCGGCGTGCTCGTAGCTGAGGAAGCCGGCCTGCACGACGTCGCCCGGCGCCAACGTCGCCCGCAGCGCGGCGCACCATCGCCGGCGACACGTCGACGGCGATGACCCGGCCGAACACCTGGGCCGCCGCCAGCGCGAACTGTCCCGTGCCGGCCGCGAGGTCGACGACTGTGGCCTGCCGATCCAGGCCGTGCCTCTGGAACTCGGCGACGTCCGGCGACGGGTCGGGGTGGCCCTGCTTGCGGTCGTACCCCTCGATGAAGCCTTCGTCGAGGTGCTCCGGTCCGGCGTGGGCCAGTTCGTCCAGAACCCAGTTGTCCTCCATGCCCCTTTTCCTAGCAGATCGGCGGACCGGTCGCCGGATGGCCGCGCCGTGGCCACTACTTCCCCGGATTAGTGGCCACGGGGCCCCGCGTTGGCCACTACATCCCCGGAACAGTGGCCTCGCGGCCTCGTTGAGGCCACTCCTTCCCCGGAGTTGTGGCGGGACCCGTCTCGGGACAGGCTCAGCGTTCGAACTCGCTCAGGTCCATCGTCGGGCGGACCTCGACCAGGCCGTAGGCCGCCTCGGGGATGCGGGCGGCGACCTCCACGGCGCGGTCCATCGTCGCGCAGTCGACCAGGTAGAAGCCGGCGAGGAACTCCTTGACCTCCGGGTACGGCCCGTCGCTGACGATGATCTGGCCCTCGCGGGCGGTGACCCGCTTGGCCCGCCCGGGGTCGGCCAGCGCGGAGGATGCCACCATTTCGCCGGAGTCGGCGAGGTCCTCGTTGAGGGCGGCGTAGTCGCGCAGGCCCACGACGCGCTCGGCCGGCGGGATCTTGTCCCAGATCGCGCGGGATTCGGGGTTGCTCCAGATCAGGATGACGAACTTCACTGGACGGCTACCTCGGCCCCGATCGCGACCTCGGTGCCGAACTGGAGCCCGGGCACGCCTCGTTCGGTCATCATCCGACCGTTATAGCGCGCCCGTGGTTCGCGCGGTACGCGGCCCGTCGGCGTCGACTACGTTCCTGAGCGACGGCTGAGCGGTCATGGTGACCCAGCCGATCGCCGTGTCATGCTGAGCAATATGACCTCAGGCGAAGCGGTGCAGGCCACGCCAGTAGGGCGCTCGGAACGCGTCGAAAGCGCCGCGCCCAGGCGGCGTACTCTACGGCCGTACCTGTTCGGCTTGACCATCACCACGCTGCTGTTGTTGCTCTTCGGCGTGCCCTGGTGGGTGCTGGTGATGTCCGGCGCGCAGTGGCCGGCGCCCGTCGTGGCGGTCGGCACGGTGGTCTTCGCGGGCGCGCTGGTCGCCTTCCCGCTGCTGATGGTCCTCGGCCACGGACGCCACCACGACCGGGCCGCGGTGGCCGGTGACACCATCCTCGGCGTGATCTGGGTCATGTTCGTCTGGTCCATCCTGGGCAACGTGCTGCGGCTGGGCCTGCTGGTGGCCGGGGTGCCCGACCCGGCCCGTTCGCGCGTCGTCGCCGCCGCGGTGCTCGTGGTGTCGCTCGTGCTGGTGGTGTGGGGCTACGTCGAGGCGATGCGCGTACCGCGCGTACGCCGCGTCGAGGTGACGCATCCCGCGGCTCGGCGGCCGGCCTCGACGGGGTCACGGTCGTGCTGCTCACCGACACGCACTACGGCCCGATCGACCGGGCCCGCTGGTCGGCGCGGCGTGACCGAGGCGGTCAACAAGCTCGACGCGGACATCGTCTGCCACACCGGCGACATCGCCGACGGCACGGTCGCCGAGCGGCGCGAGCAGGCGGCGCCGCTGGGCGACGTGCGGGCGAAGCTGGCCCGGGCCTACGTGACCGGCAACCACGAGTACTTCGGCGAGGCCGAGGGCTGGCTCGAGCACATGCGCGAGCTGGGCTGGGAGCCGCTGCACAACCGGCACATCGTGGTGGAGCGCGACGGCGCGCGGCTCGTCGTCGCCGGGGTGGACGACCGCACCGCCGCCTCGTCCGGCCTGCCCGGGCACCGCGCCGACCACGCGGCCGCGCTGGCCGGCGCCGACCCGGACCTGCCGGTGCTGCTGCTGGCGCACCAGCCCAAGCAGATCGGCGCGGCCGTCGAGCACGGCGTCGACCTGCAGCTGTCCGGGCACACCCACGGCGGGCAGATCTGGCCGTTCCACTACCTGGTGCGCACTCGACCAGCCGGTCGTGCACGGCCTGACCCGGCACGGCGAGCGCACCCAGCTCTACACGAGCCGCGGCACCGGCTTCTGGGGGCCGCCGTTGCGGGTCTTCGCCCCGAGCGAGATCACGCTGCTGACCCTGCGTTCTAACCGATAGCAACCCGGAGCTCAGGTTGGCCGCGATATGGCCGATCAGGGCCCCGTGCAGCACACCGCCACCGAGACCGCGGACCAGCTCGAGGTCGAGTACTGGGCGCGCCAGGTCCGCCTCAGCATCTGGATCGCGACCTCGCTGACCGTGCTGGGAGCCGTCCGAGTGTGGTTCGACTGGCCGATCCAGCAACGCTGGTGGGTCCTGCCGATCGCCGTGGCCGCTGTGGTGCAAGGGGCGGCCGCAGCGCTGCGCTGGGAGCGGATCGTCCGCAGCGCTCGCGTCCGGAACATGCTGATCGGCTGGTACGTCGCCAATCTGGCGCTGCTGTGGGCGTACTGCCAGGGGGACTGGGCGGGGCTGGCGATCTTCCCGTCGGCCGCGCTCGTCGTCGTCGTGGCCGGCGGCGCGGTACTGCGCCCGCGGACGGTGCTACAGATCGGCGCGCTGGCCACGGCCGGCTATCTCGGCCTGGCCACCGTCGAGCACGCGGTGGTCGGCACTTTTGTGCCGTCCATGGCCGTCGTCATGGCCGCCGTCGTCGGGCTGTGCGTCAAGACCGCCGAGAACCGCCGCCACCTGGACCGCCAGCGGCGAACCGCCGAGCGGCGCACGGTGGCGCTGCTGGAGAACGGCTCCGACGCGATCATCGCGGTGGCCGACGGCCAGATCGTCTTCGCCAGCGGCTCGGTGCACCGGGTCCTCGGGTACGAGCCGGACTGGCTGACCGCCGACCGGCTCTCCGCGATCACCCACCCGGACAAGCTGCCCGCCGTCCTCGAGTGGATCGCCGCCCTGCGCCAGTCGCCGGACGGCTCGACGTCCACTATGGAGTCCCGTACCCGCCGGGCCGACGGCAGCTGGGTCGACATCGAGGTGGCCGGCACCAACCGGCTGGCCGACCCGGATCTGAACGCCCTCATCTTCAACGTCCGTGACGTGACCGAACAGAAGACCCTCGAGGGCGAGCTGACCCGGCAGGCGTTCGAGGACTCGCTGACCGGCCTGCCCAACCGGGTCTTGTTCCGGGACCGGGTCGAGCACGCGGTGGCCCGCAACCAGCGGGGCGGCGGCCGGGTTACGCTGCTGCTGGTCGACCTCGACGACTTCAAGATGGTCAACGACACGCTCGGGCATGCGGCCGGCGACGAGCTCATAGCGTCGGTCGCCGAGCGGATGAGTCAGCAGGTGCGCCCGTCCGACACGCTGGCCCGGCTCGGTGGTGACGAGTTCGCCGTCCTCGTCGAGGACGTCGACGAGATCGAGGTGGCCGCCCTCGCCGACCGGCTGCTCACCGCGATCCGCCAGCCGGTCCGGCTCGGCACCCGCGACTTCGTCGGTACGGCCAGTATCGGCGCGGCGACCACCAAGGCCGACGGCGCCGTCACCGACACCGGCGAGCTGCTGCGCGACGCCGACCTCGCCATGTACTCGGCGAAAGCGGCCGGGCGGGACCGCTTCGCGGTGTTCGACCCGGCCATGTACGCGGACGTCCTGCGCGAGGCCGACGAGCGTTCGCAGCTGGAGCACGCCCTGGCCGACAACCAGTTCCTGGTGCACTACCAGCCGATCGTCGACCTGCCCTCGGGCCGGCTGACCGGCGTCGAGGCCCTCGTACGGTGGCAGCACCCGCAACGCGGCCTGCTCGGGCCGAACACGTTCATCCCGCTCGCGGAGACCACCGGGCTGATCGTCCCGCTCGGACGCTGGGTGCTGCGCCAGGCCTGCCTGCAGGCGGCCGCCTGGCACGAGAACCTGCCCGGGGCCGACGACCTGCGGGTGAGCGTCAACCTGTCGCCGCGGCAGTTCCAGTACGCCGGGCTGATCGGCGACGTACGGGACGTCCTCGCCGAGACCGGCATCGACCCGCACCGGGTGGTCCTCGAGATCACCGAGTCGCTGCTCATGCAGGACACCGACGCGACCATCGCGATGCTCGAGCAGCTGCGCGCGCTCGGGGTGCAGCTGGCCATCGACGACTTCGGTACCGGCTATTCGTCGCTGTCCTACCTCAAGCGCTTCCCGGTCGACATCCTCAAGATCGACCGGTCGTTCGTCGACGGCATCACTACCGATCCGGAGGACGCCACGCTCGCCGAGGCGGTCGTGCAGCTCGGCCGCGCCCTGCACCTGCAGACGGTGGCCGAGGGCATCGAGACGCACGACCAGCACTCGGCGCTGCGGATGCTCGGGTGCGAATACGGGCAGGGCTACCTGTTCGCCAAGCCGGCCGAGCCGAGCCAAATCGAAGACCTGTTGCTCAAGGCGGACCGGGAGCGTTCACGCGAACTGACGCCGTAGCTCGGACCGTCATGCGAGGTGACCCCCGACGACGGTGTACCCGCGCAGCAGGTCGCGGGCGATGATCAGCCGCTGCATCTCGTCGGTACCCTCGTAGATGCGCAGCAGCCGCACCTGCCGGTACCACCGCTCGATCGGCAGTTCCTTGGTGTAGCCCATGCCGCCGTGGATCTGCATCACCCGGTCGATCACCCGGTTGACCATGCCGGCGCCGTAGAGCTTCGCCATCGACGAGGCGTGCCGCGGCTCCATGCCCTGGTCGACCGTCCACGCCGCGCGCAGCACCAGCCAGCGGGCCGCCTCGAGCTCCACCTCGGAGTCGGCGATCATCCACTGGATCGCCTGGTTGGTGCCGATCGGCTTGCCGAACGTCTCGCGGGTGTTGGCCTGCTGGATCGCCATCTGCAGCGCCCGTTCGGCGATGCCGAGGGCGTGCGACGGGATGATGTAGCGGCCGCGGCCGATCCACCGCATGCCCAGGTCGAAGCCCTGACCGATCTCGCCGAGGATGTTGCGGCTGGGCACCCGGACGTTGTCGAAGATCAGCGAGGCCGGGCCGCCCTCGCCCATCGTCGCGATGAACTCCGAGCGCCAGCCCATCGAGCGGTCGACGAGGAACGCGGTCGTCCCGCCGCCCCGGACGCCCTTCTCGCGGTCGGTGACCGCGACGACGATGGTGAAGTCCGCGTCGTTGCCGTTGGTGATGAAGGTCTTCTCGCCGTTGAGGATCCAGTCGTCGCCGTCCTGGCGGGCGCTGAGCTTGATGTTGGCCGCGTCCGACCCGGCGCCCGGTTCGGTGATCGCGAAGCAGGAGATCCGCTCGCCCTCGATGGTCGGGATCAGGAACTCGCGCTTCTGCTCCTCGTTGGCGACGAACAGGATGTTGTCGGCCTCGCCGCCGAACCGGAACGGCACGATCGTGCGCCCGATCTCGGTCCAGATCAGCGACTGCAGCACGGCCGAGAGGTCCATCCCGCCGTACTCCTCGGGCGTCGACAGCCCCCAGAAGCCGAACTTCTTGGCCTTGAGCTGCAGTTCGTGCAGCTCGTCGCGGGTGATGCCGGGCTCGTGGCGGCGCTCGCGGGCCATCATCTCCTGTTCGAGCGGCTCGACCTCCTTCTTGATGAAACTGCGGGCGGTGTCACGAATGGCCCGTTCTTCGTCGGTCAGGCCAAAGTCCATGGTGGGCTCCCGATGAGGCGGCGACTCCCTTCAAACTAACGCCGAAAGTTTTTGCACGTCCAGTGCAGATCTTCATTTCGGACTCGGGCCCGCCGGGCGTGCGACCGTTGCTCCCGCCAGACACCGGCGCTTCGCGCCTGCCAGGTCCGCGGTGACAAGCCCGTCTCGCCACAACTCCGGGGGAAGTAGTGCCCTCGGCCGGGTCCGGAGGCCACTGGTCCCGGGAAGTAGTGCCCTCGGCCGCGTCGGAGGCCACTACTTCGGGGAAGTAGTGGCCTTGGCGGGGTCCGGAGACCACTGGTCCGGGGAAGTGGTGGTCTCGCGGGGCGATCTTGATAGTCGAGCCGTCTGGGTTATATAGCCGGAACGTGAAACACTGCTGGGCCTACGTTTCCTCCGCCGAAGGAGCGTGCCATGACCGTCGAAACCCCCACGATTCGCTTCCTCAGCGACTCCCTCGAGCACTGGGCCGCGCACAATCCGGACGCGGAGGCACTCAGCTACGCCGGGCAGCACTGGACCTGGCGGCAGTGGCGGGACCGCGTGCGCAGGGTCGCCGGGGCGCTGCGCGCGTCCGGGGTGGCCCGGGGCGACCGGGTGGCCACGCTCGACAAGAACCATCCGGCCTGCCTGGAGCTGACGTTCGCGGCCGCGTCGATCGGTGCCGCGCACGCGATCGCCAACTGGCGGCTGGCGCCCGGCGAGTTGCAGTACGTGCTCAACGACTCCGGGGCGAAGATGCTGTTCGTCGGGGCCGAGTTCGCCAAGACCCTCGAAGATCTCGAGCTGCCGAACGTCGAGCGGGTGATCGTGGTCGGCGGGGACAGCCCGACCGACGAAGCAGCCGAGAACGGCTACGAGGCGTGGCTCGACCGGGCCGAGCCGGTGGCGCCGAGCGCGGAGCGGGCCGACGACGACGTCTGCCTCGTGATGTACAGCTCGGGCACGACCGGCCGGCCCAAGGGCGTCATGCTCACCCACCGCAACATGGCCGCACACACGGTGAACACGTCGATCGCGTTCCCGTACGAGGCCGGCGACCGCAACCTCGTCGCGATGCCGCTCTTCCACGTCGGCGGCACCTCCTACGCGATCCTCGGTGTGCACGGCGGCGTGCCGACCACGCTGTGCCGGGAGCCGGACGCGCCGTCGTTGTTCGCCGGGATGGCCGAGGGCTCGACCCACGCGTTCCTCGTGCCGGCCGTGGTCGCCGGCATCCTCGCGGCCGGCGAGCAGGCCGTAGCGGTGTTCGGCCGGCTCAAGCAGCTCGGCTACGGTGCCGCGCCGATGCCGCTTCCGCTGTTGCGCCGGGCCCTCGAGGCGTTCCCGAGGACCGACTTCGTCCAGGTGTACGGGATGACCGAGCTGTGCGGCGTCGTGACCGTGCTCGGCCCGGAGGCGCATCGTGACGCGAGCCATCCGGAGCGCCTGGCCTCGGCCGGAACCATCCAGGTCGGCACGGAGATGCGCGTCGTCGACCCGGCCACCCTGCAGGACCTGCCGACCGGGCAGTCCGGCGAACTGTGGTTCCACAGCGCGCAGCGGATGCTCGGCTACCTCGGCCAGCCGGAGGCGACCGCGGACGCGATCACCCCGGACGGCTGGTTGCGCAGCGGCGACATCGCCTGGCTCGACGACGACGGCTTCGTCTTCATCGTCGACCGGCTCAAGGACATGATCATCAGCGGCGGCGAGAACGTGTACTCACCCGAGGTCGAGCAGGTGCTCGCCGAGCATCCGTCGGTGGGCGAGGTGGCCGTCATCGGCGTACCCGACGAAAAGTGGGGTGAACGGGTCAAGGCCGTCGTCGCGCCCGCACCCGGGCAGCGCGTCGACGCCGACGAACTGATCGCCTTCTGCCGCGAGCGGCTGGCCCACTACAAGTGTCCGGGCTCGATCGACGTGCTCGACGCCCTGCCGCGCAACCCGACCGGCAAGGTACTCAAGCGCAACTTACGGGAGCCTTACTGGCAGGGCCGGGACCGGAACATCTAGTTTCGAGCTATGACCGTCAAGCGTTGGCGGGAACTGCTCGCCAGCGAGCGGGACGCCGCCGCCCTGTACGACCGGCTCGCGGCGGCGGAGACCGGCCCGCGCCGGGCGATCCTCGAGGAGCTCGCCGCCGTCGAACGCAAGCACGCCGGGCACTGGGAGAACAAGCTCCGCGCGGCGGGCGCCCCGGTTCCGGCGCGTTCGCCGGTGACCCTGCGCACCCGGGTGCTCGGCCTCGTGGCCCGGCGCTTCTCGACCAGTGCGGTGCTGCCGCTGGTCGAACGGGCCGAGAAGGCCGACGCCACCCGCTACGACAACGAGCCGGACGCGATCGCCACGATGGCGGCCGAGGAGCGCGGCCACGCCCGTACCCTGGCCAACCTGGTCAAGGGCGAGAAACCCGGACCGCAGGAGCAGATCGCGCGGCGGGAACGCTGGCACCGCGGCGATCGCAGCGGCTCGCTGCGCGCCGCGGTCTTCGGGGTCAGCGACGGCCTCGTCTCCAACACCGCGCTCGTGATGGGCATCGCCGGTTCGGGCGCGCCCCGCTCGACGATCCTGCTCGCCGGCGTCGCCGGGCTCCTGGCCGGCTCCTTCTCCATGGCGGCGGGGGAGTACGTGTCGATGTCCAGCCAGCGCGAGATGTACGAGCGGGAGATCGACCTCGAATCCGCGGAGCTGGATGAGAACCCGGCCGAGGAGCGCGACGAGCTCGTCCTGCTGTACCGGGCCAAGGGCCTCGACCGTGCGCAGGCCGAGCAGCTCGCCGACAAGCTCATGACCGACCGGGAGGTCGCCCTCGACACGCTCGCCCGCGAGGAACTCGGCCTCGATCCGACCGCGCTCGGCTCGCCGTGGGCCGCGGCCGGCTCCAGCCTGCTGGCCTTCGCGATCGGCGCGTTCGTCGTCGTACTGCCGTACCTGCTCGGCGGCGGGGTGGCCGCGCTCGTCGCCGCGATCGGCCTGGCCGTCCTGGCCCTGATCGCGGTCGGCGCCGGGATCGGGCTGCTCAACGGCCGGTCGGTGCTGCGCTCGGCGCTGCGCCAGGTCCTGGTCGGTGGGATCGCGGCGCTCTTCACGTACGGTGTCGGCCTTCTGATCGGGGTGTCAGTAGGCTAGATCGCGTGACTCGTATGCTCCGGACCGAGGCGATGCGGTTTCTCGCCGACGGCACGCGCACCGGCAAGCTGGCCACCGCGTCGGTGACCGGCGCACCCCACGTGGCCCCGCTCTGGTTCGTCGTCGACGGCGACCACCTCGTCTTCACCACCGGCATCGGCACGGTGAAGGGCCGCAACCTGCTGGAGAACCCGCGGGCGGCGCTGACCGTCGACCTGTCGGAGTTCCCGTACGACTTCGTGGTCGTCCGCGGGGAGGTCGCCGCCGTGCAGCGCGCCCCGGACTTGCTGGAGTGGGCCGTCCGGATCGCCGAGCGGTACGTCCCGCCCGGGCGGGCCGAGGCCTACGGCAAGCGCAACGCCGTCCCCGAGGAGCTCCTGTGCCGCCTGCGCATCGAGCGGATCGTCGGCGAGAAGGACATCGCGCTCTGATCGGTGTGACCCATCCTTCGTTGCCGCCTACCCGGATCAATGGAATAGTACGGTTAAATCAGATAACTCATAGACTTCTGTGAGGCCAGCCATGACGTCTGCCGTGATCGTCGACGTCGTCCGCACCGCGTCCGGTCGGGGCAAGCCCGGCGGAGCCCTGTCCGGTGTGCACCCGGTCAACCTGCTCGCCACGACGATCCGCACGCTCGTCGAGCGCAACGGCCTCGACGCCGCGCTCATCGACGACGTCATCGCCGGCTGCGTCAGCCAGGTCGGCGACCAGAGCGTCAACATCGCCCGCATCGCCGCCCTCGTCGCCGGCTTCCCCGAGTCGGTGCCCGGCACCACGATCGACCGGCAGTGCGGCTCGAGCCAGCAGGCCGCGCACTTCGCCGCGCAGGGCGTCATCGCCGGGGCCTACGACGTCGTGATCGCCGGCGGCGTCGAGTCGATGAGCCGCGTGCCGATGGGCACGAGCACCGCGGGCGGCCGGCCCGTACGCGCCGCTCGCCGCGCGCTACCCCGAGGGCCTGGTCAACCAGGGCATCGGCGCCGAGCTCATCGCCGGCCGGTGGAAGCTCGACCGCGGCGCAGCTCGACGAGTTCTCGGCCCGGTCGCACCAGCGCGCCGCCGCCGCGACCGCCGCCGGGGACTTCGCCGGCGAGATCATCCCGATCAGGTGACCGCGGCGGACGGCACGGCCGCCCAGCACACCGTCGACCAGACGATCGCGCGCGACCACGACCGTCGAGAGCCTGGCCGGGCTCAAGCCGTCGTTCTACGACGAGCGGATGGCCGCAGCGCTTCCCGGAGATCGACTGGTCGATCACGCCGGGCAACTCGTCACCGCTGACCGACGGCGCGTCGGCCGTGCTGATCATGAGCGAGGAGAAGGCCAACGCGCTCGGGCTGCGCCCGCGGGCCCGCTTCCACACGTTCGCGGTCACCGGCAGCGACCCGCTGCTCATGCTCACCGGGCGTGATCCCGGCGACCGAGAAGGTGCTGCGGCGCTCCGGGCTGTCCGTCGCCGACCTCGACGCCTACGAGGTCAACGAGGCGTTCGCGCCGGTGCCGCTGGTCTGGCTCGGCGAGTTCGACGCCGACCCGGCCAAGCTCAACCCGCGCGGCGGCGCGATCGCCCTCGGCCACGCGCTGGGCGGTTCCGGCACCCGGCTGCTCACCACGCTGGTGAACTACCTCGAGGCGACCGGCGGCCGCTACGGTCTGCAGACCATGTGCGAGGGCGGCGGCATGGCCAACGCCACCATCATCGAGCGCCTGTAACGAAAGGCAGAATCTCACCATGAATATCGCTGGCAAGGTCGCGCTCGTCACCGGTGGCGCGTCCGGTCTCGGCCTGGCCACCGTCAAGCAGCTGCACGCCGACGGCGCGAAGGTCGTGATCGTCGACCTGCCGTCGTCCAATGGCAAGGCCGTGGCGGAGGAGCTGGGCGGCGACGCGGTCTTCGTGCCGACCGACGTCACCGACGAGGAACAGGTCCAGGCGGCCGTCGACACCGCCGCCGCGCTCGGCCCCCTCGCCGTCGTGGTCAACTGCGCGGGCATCGGCAACGCGTTCCGCGTCGTCGCCAAGGACGGCACGCCGTTCCCTCTCGCCGAGTTCAAGAAGGTCGTCGAGATCAACCTGATCGGCACGTTCAACGTCATCCGCCTCGCCGCCGCCAAGATGATCGCCGCGACTCCGGTCGACGGCGAGGAGCGCGGCGTCATCGTCAACACCGCGTCGGTCGCGGCCTTCGACGGCCAGATCGGCCAGGCGGCCTACTCCGCGTCGAAGGGCGGCGTGGTCGGCATGACGCTGCCGATCGCCCGTGACTTCGCCCAGCACAAGATCCGGGTCAACACGATCGCGCCCGGGCTCTTCCACACCCCGATGTTCAAGATGCTCCCCGACGAGGCGATCGCCTCCCTCGGCGCGCAGGTCCCGCACCCGGCACGGCTGGGCAACCCGGTCGAGTACGCCGCGCTCGCCGCGCACATCGTCGCCAACCCCATGCTCAACGGCGAGACGATCCGCCTCGACGGCGCGATCCGGATGGCGCCTCGCTGACCGTCGCCTTCGATCTCGACGCTGACGGCATCGCGACCGTCACGCTGGATCGGCCGGGTCTTTGACGAGTCCGAAGCGCTGTGGCGGTGCTTGGTCCGTTCCTGCACACGCCGGAGACGCTGCTGCCGGCCGCCCATGAGCTCGCCTTGCCCATGATCGCCGACGCCGCACCGGAGGGCTGCCCCAGCGACCTCCCCGCGTTGGTTCAAAGCGGGAGCCGACTCCGCAGGCCTCATCGTGGAACTTTGGCCACCGAATATGTCGCCTAAGTTTCCACGCTGACCCAGCTGGCAAGATCAAAGGTGACTCGTCAGCGATTTTCGGGTCGCGAATCGCTGAGTACTCACCATTGATCTTTGCGGCCTGGGTGCGCCGCGATGGCAAGCCAAGCTCGGCACAACTTCGGGGAACTAGTTCGGGCATGTCGTGGCCTCCGTGGCCCGGGTGGGCACTACTTCGGGGGAGTTGTGGCATCCGTGGCCCGGGTGGGCACTACTTCGGGGAACCAGTGGCCTCCGTGGCCCGGGTGGCCACTAGTTCGGGGAATTAGGCGAACAGCTCCACGACCGGCTTGCTGCGGTTGTCGTAGCGGAACAGGAACTTGGCGGCCGCCTCCATGTGGCGGCGCCAGTGCTCCTCGGCCCCGTCGGCGTCGCGGTCCTCGACGAGCCGGGTGAACTTCTCGTAGGAGCGGACCATGCGCTGAAAGCGGCTCGGCGCCTCGGGCTCGCCGAAGCCCTGCGCGACGGTCAGCCGCAGGTGGGTGGCGACGATGTCCTGCAGCACGGCGCCCTGCACGGAGAGGGTCGTGTTGCCGCAGCGCTCCATGATGAGCTGGTGGAAGCGGTAGGTGAGGTCGGACCAGCGGGCCGGGTCGGGCACGGCCTTCGGGCCGGCCTCGACGACGCGGCGCAGATCCTCGATGCAGGCCCGCAGGTCGACCAGGTCCTGCTTGGTGCGGCGCCGGGCGAGCAGGCGGGCGCAGTAGGGTTCGGCCACCATGCGCGCCTCGTAGACGTCGTCGATGGTGGTGCCCTGCAACTGCAGCAGCAGCCCGACGTAGCGGGCGGCCACCGAAACGTCCGGGGTCATCACCTGGGCGCCGCCCTTCGAGCCGCGGCGGACGGTGATCAGTGTCTCGGTCTCGAGGATCCGGAACGCCTCCCGAAGCGTCGGCCGGGACACCCCGTACTGGGCCATGAGCTGGACCTCCGGCGGCAGCGTCGCACCGGATTTCAGGGCGCCGCGCACGATCTGCCGGCGCAGGTCGGCCGCGATCAGCTCGGCCGTCTTGGGGGCCCGCAGGACCCGGCCGACCTGGGTTGCGCTCGCGCTTGACATAGCTCCCATCGTACTGGCTGATCAAATTAAATCATCTGCCTGAACTGATTAATTCGGGCGGCCGATGCGCCGGCGCCGGAACAGTGCCTCCTGGGCGGTGCTGGCCACCAGTGAACCCCGCCGGTTGAAGATGGACCCGGTGTACCAGCCGCGGCCACCGGCGGCGGTGTGCGGGGTCAGGTCGATCAGCAGCCAGTCCTCGGCGTCGACGGGCCGGTGGAACCACACGGCGTGGTCCAGGCTGGACGACGACGCGTACTCGTCGGTGTTGAACTTGGCGAGCCCGGTCGAGATGTCGGAGAGGTACGTCAACGCGCACGCGTTGAGATGCGGATCGGCCTTGAGCGAGACTGTGCACCGCGCCCAGAAGCGCGTCGGCCAATCGGCGTCCTCGTACGGCTGCGGCGGAAGCCGCGACTCGAACGAGAACAGCCGGGGGAGGAAGAGCTTCGGCAGCGAGTCCGGATCGGGGACGGCGGGCAGCACCGGCTCCTGGTCGTCATGGCCGTCCTCGGGGGTCTGAAACGACGCGGACATGTTGAAGATGACCTCGCCGCCCTGCAGTGCGACGACCCGGCGGGCCGAGAACGAACGGCCGTCGCGGTCGCGGAAGACCTGGAAGACGGTCGGCCGGCTGGCGTCGCCGGCGCGCAGGAAGTAGCCGTGCAGCGAGTGCGGCAGCCGCTCCGGCCCGACGGACAGCCCGGCCGCGCGCAGCGCCTGGGCGGCGACCTGCCCGCCGTACAGGTTGAACGGGTCGGCGAAGGCGAAGTTGGCCCGGTAGAGGTCCCGGTCGATCTCCTCGAGCTCGAGCAGTTCGGCGAGTTCGTCGCCCACCTCAGACTCCCAGATCCTTGCCGATGATCTCTTTCATGATCTCGGTGGTGCCGCCGAAGATGGTCTGGACGCGGACGTTCTGGTAGTCGCGGGCGATCGGGTATTCGAGCATGAAGCCGTAGCCGCCGTACAGCTGCAGGCACCGGTCGACGATCCGCTTGTGCAGTTCGGTCACCCACCACTTGGCCTTGGCCGCGTCGATCGCGCTCAGCGTGCCGTCGACCAGCCGGGTGATGCAGTCGTCCACGTAGACCTGGGCGATGTCCAGTTCGGTGGCCATCTCGGCGAGCGTGAACCGGTTGGCCTGGAACGTGCCGATCGGCTGGCCGAACGCCGTGCGTGACTTGGCGTATTCGAGCGTCTCCTCGAATGCCCTGCGCGCCGAGGCGGCCGAGCTGACCGCGATGGACAGCCGCTCCGAGGGCAGGTTCTCCATCAGGTGGATGAAGCCGCGCCCCTCCTGGCCGAGAAGGTTGGTCAGCGGCACCCGGGCGTCGGTGAAGTAGAGCTCGGCGGTGTCCTGCGCGGGCAGCCCGAGCTTGTCGAGCTTGCGGCCGCGCTCGAAGCCGGGCGTGCCGTCCTCGACCGCGATCAGGCTGATGCCGCGGTGCCTGCGCTGTTCCTGAGAGGCCGGGTCGGTGCGGGCCACGACGATGACCACGTCGCTGAGGATGCCGTTGGAGATGAACGTCTTCTGCCCGTTGACGACCCACTCGTCGCCGTCGCGTCGCGCGGTGGTGCGCACGCCGCTGAGGTCGCTGCCGGCGCCCGGCTCGCTCATCGCGATCGCGAACGTCAGCTCGCCACTGGTCAGGCCGGTCAGCCAGCGCTGCTTCTGCTCGCCGGTGGTCAAACGCAGGAGGTATGGCGCGATGACGTCGTTGAGGAGCGTGAACGCCGGCCCGTGGACGCGGGCCCGCGACATCTCCTCGGCCACCACCGCGTTGTAGCGGAAATCGTTGAGGCCGAGACCGCCGTATTCGGCCGGTACGTTGAAACCGACGATGCCGCGCTTGGCCGCCGCCGTGTAGACGTCGCGGTCCACCTGCCCGTCGCGCTCCCACCGCGCGTGGTGCGGAAGCACTTCACGCACGAGAAACTCGCGCACCAGACCGCGAAATTCCTCGTGCTCCGGCGTGAACAGCCTGCGGGTCGGTGGCATGCAGTAGAGTGTAATCAGTTACATGTATCGCATGCTAGCCTTCCGGTATGGGATCTGGCCCCCTCGCAGGAATCAGGGTCGTCGAACTCGCCGGCCTCGGACCCGCGCCCTACGCGTGCATGCTGCTGGCGGAGCTGGGCGCCGATGTGATCCGCGTCGACCGGCCGGGCGGCGGCGGGTTGTCGGCCGGACTCAACCGCAGCCGTCCGTGCGCCGCCGTCGACCTGAAGAAGCCCGCCGGCCGCGACGTCGTGCTCCGGCTGGTCGAGTCGGCCGACGTGCTCGTCGAAGGCCTGCGACCGGGTGTCACCGAGCGGCTCGGCGTCGGCCCCGACGCCTGCCTCGAGCGCAACCCCCGCCTGGTGTACGCGCGGATGACCGGCTGGGGACAGGACGGTCCGCTCGCGCAGACGGCCGGGCACGACATCACGTACGCGGCGATCACCGGCGCCCTGCACATGATCGGCACCCGCGAGAAGCCGATGCAGGCGGTCAACCTGGTGGCCGACTTCGGTGGCGGCGCGATGTTCCTGGTCGTCGGGGTCCTGGCCGCCCTGCTCGAGCGCGGCACCAGCGGCAAGGGCCAGGTCGTCGACGCCGCCATGGTCGACGGCGCGGCCTCCCTGGCCACCATGATCTTCACGATGCTCGGCGACGGGACGTGGGTCGACCAGCGGCAGTCCAACCTGCTCGACGGGGGCGCGCCCTTCTACGACACGTACCGGTGCAAGGACGGTCGCTACGTCGCGGTCGGCGCGCTGGAACCGCAGTTCTACGCCGCGCTCGTGGACGGGCTGGGTCTGACGCTCGAGGGTGGGCAGCTGGACGTGGCGCACTGGCCGGCCCACCGGGAGGCGATCACCGCCGCGTTCGCCACCCGCACGCGGGACGAGTGGGCCGAGCACTTCGCCGCCACCGACGCCTGCGTCGCGCCCGTCCTCGGGCTCACCGAGGCGCCCCAGCACCCGCACCTGGTCGCCCGGGGCACGTTCACCGCCGTCGGCGGCATCACCCAGCCGAACGCGGCACCGCGCTTCTCCCGGACACCCACGCCCACCCCGACGCCGGCCCGCCGGTCCGGGGAGGACACCGAGACGGCCCTGCAGGCGTGGGGGTTCACCGCCGACGAGGTCAAGACCCTCCTCGCCGACCAGGCCATCGCCCAGAGCTAGGAGCCGAAGTTGTCCGACGAGGTCATTGTCACCAAGCGTGACGGCGTCCTGATCATCACCATCAACCGCCCGCAGGCCCGCAACGCGCTCAACGCGGCCGTCGCGCAGGGCGTCGCCGCCGCGATCGACGAACTCGACGGCTCCGGCGACCTGCGCGTCGGCGTCCTGACCGGCGCGGGCGGCACGTTCTCGTCCGGGATGGACCTGAAGGCCTACCTCAAGGGCGAAAGCCCCTCGATCGAGGGCCGCGGGCTGGCCGGCATCACCGAGCGGCCGCCGCGCAAACCGCTCATCGCCGCCGTCGAAGGCTGGGCCCTGGCCGGAGGGTTCGAGCTGGTGCTCGCCTGCGACCTGGTGGTGGCCGCGCAGAGCGCGAAGTTCGGCGCACCCGAGGTCAAGCGGGCCCTCGTCGCCGCGGCCGGCGCGGCCGTGCACCTGCCCCGGCGCGTCCCCTTCGCCATCGCCATGGAACTGCTGATCACCGGCGAACCGATCACGGCGGCCCGGGCCTACGAGGTCGGGCTGGTCAACCGGATCGTGGACGAGGGCAAGGCGCTCGACGTGGCGGTCGAACTGGCCGCCGTCGTCGCCGCCAACGGCCCGCTCGCCGTCGCCGCCACCAAGCGGATCGCCCGCTCGACCGGCGACTGGACGGTCGCCGAGGCGTGGCGGGAACAGGCGAAGATCGTCGCCCCGGTGTTCATGTCGGACGACGCCCGCGAGGGCGCCACCGCGTTCGCCGAGAAGCGCCCGCCCGTGTGGACGGGGCGCTGACGCGGCAATCGTCCGCGCGGCCATTGACGGTTGCGATGACCGGTCGATGGCCGCGCGGTCGCGACGGGCTGCGGTCGGTTAGACCGGTTCGAGCACCGGCTCGGGCAGCTCGGCCGGCGTGGTGGGCCGGGCCGCCCGCAGGGTGATCCAGGCCATCGGTGCGCCGGCCGCGATCACGATCGCCGCCACCACGAGCGAGAACTGGTAGCCGCTCGAGGAACCGGTGCAGTGCCGCGCCGGTCGACGGCGTGCTCGCCGGTTGCTCAGGATCGCGCCGAGGATCGTGATGCCGAGCAGGCCGAAGACCTCGCGGGACACGTTGAGCATGCCGGAGGCGACACCTGCCCGACCGGTGGCAGCAACGCCCCGATGACCACGTTCATGAGCGGGAAGCAGCAGGCCGCCGCCCAGGCCGTACAGGAGGAACCAGGGCAGCAGGTCGGAGTAGTCGGAGCCCTCGCCCACCGTGCGAGATCGCCGCGAGCGAGACGGCCATCAGGCCGAGGCCGACCGCGACGGTGCGGCGCGCGCCGAAGCGGGCCTCGATGCCGCGGGCGCGATCGTCGGCGATCACGGCCATCACCAGGGCCATCGGCACGAACGCCGCGCCCGCCTCGGTCGGCGAGAAGCCGAGCGACGTTCTGCAGGTAGATCGCGGTGAAGAAGTAGATGCCGAACACCCCGAACGCCCACAGCGCCCATCGCGAGCAGGCCGCCGCTGAACGACGCGGAGCCGGAAGAAGGACAGGTCGACCATCGGGTCGGCCGAGCGGGCCTCGATGACGAGGAACACCAGCGCGGACGGCCGCGGCGACGGCGAACGCGGCCGAGGATGACGCCGGAGGTCCAGCCCTTCGACTCGCCCTCGATCAGCGCGTAGGTCAGGGCGAACAGCGCCAGCGCCGAGGTCACCAGGCCGGGCAGGTCGAGGCGGCGCCGCTGGCCGCGCTCCCGGCGCGGATCGACACGACGGTCAGGATCGCGGTGACCACGCCGATCGGCACGTTGATCAGGAAGATCCAGCCCCAGCGACGCGTGCTGGCTCAGGTACCCGCCGGTGAGCGGGCCGACGGCGAGCGCGAGCGCACCGACGCCGCCCCAGATGCCGACGGCGGTGCCGCGCTCCCGCGGGTCGGGGAACAGCATCGGCAGCAGCGCGAGCGTGGTCGGGGTGAGCAGCGCGGCGCCGACGCCCTGGGCGGCCCGGGCGGCGATCAGCATCTCCTGGCTGCCGGCCAGGCCGGCGGCGAGCGAGGCGAGCGTGAAGACGCCCAGGCCGCCGAGGAAGGCGGCCCGCTTGCCGAACACGTCGGCGAGCCGGCCGCCGACCAGCAGCAGGCCCGCGAAGACCAGGATGTACGCGCTGGCGATCCACTCCAGCCCGGACATGCGTCAGGTGCAGGTCCCGCTGGATCGACGGCAGCGCCACGTTGACCACGTTGTTGTCCAGGTAGGTCATGAAGGTGGCGAGCGCGACCGCCACCAGCGCCACCCACGTGCGATTGTTGCTCCATCGAGTTCCCCCTCAGCCTATACGACGTACTTGTACGTCGTACATGTACTTCGTACATGAGACCTGTACGTTGTATAGTTGTCAAGTGGGTAACGAGAGGCTGAGCGGGCGACCGTGCCGAGCAGGCGGCTCAAGCTCGCCGACGCCGACGGCCTCGACGCGGTGACGATCCGCCGGCTGGCGCAGGAGCTCGGCGTGACGCCGATGGCGCTGTACTGGCACTTCAAGAACAAGGACGAGCTGCTCGTCGGGCTGACCGACCACGCTGCTGGCCGGGGTCAAGGCGACCCGCAGCCCGGACGACCCGTGGCTGCAGCAACTGCGCGCCATGGTCGAGGCGCTGCTCGACGTGATGCGCGGCGCATCCGTCGCCTGCCGGAGCTGCTGAGCTCATCGACAAGCGGCACGCGCACGGCGTTCACGCGCGCCACCAACGACGCGCTGGAGCTGCTCAGCCGGGGCGGCTTCGACCTCGAGGAGGGCTTCTGGGTGGCCTCGTACCTGCTGCACGGCGCGATCGGCCTGGTCGACGCCCAGCCGGGCTGCCCGACGACGATGACCCCGCCGGAGGCCGCGGAGTGGCGCCGGCAGACGCCGGCTGGCGCTCGAGTCGCTGCCCGGCGACCAGTTCCCGATGATGGTCGCCTTCGGCGCCACGCTGCAGCGGGAGCCCGACATCGAGCGCTACTACGCGTTCGGCATTGACGTGCTGATGAGCGGCGTGGAGGCGATGGCGGCCCGGCGGGGGCGGCCGGTCGGCTGAACGGCGACGGCCGAACGCTGAAGGTCAGGCCTTGTTGGTGTCGCCCTCGCCGGTGTGCTCCTTCGCGACGTCGACGCCCTTGTCGATGTATTCGTCGTACTTGCCGCCGGTCTTGTCGCTGGCGAGGTCGCGGGCCTTGTCGAGCGCGTCGTCGACCTGGTCGTCGTGCTGGTCGATGAAGTCCTTGGCTTTGTCGAACAGTCCCATGCCGGCAGCATACGGCCGCTCAGGCGCGGAAGCGCCGGACGTAGCGCGCCTGCCAGGGGGTTTCCACCGCGCCGGGTTGATAGCGGCGCCGGATGTAGGCAACCGCTTCCTCGCGCGGGACGCCGTCGAGGATGGCGAGGCAGGCCAGCGCGGTGCCGGTGCGACCGCGGCCGCCGTTGCAGGCGAACTCGACCCGCTCGGCCGGGGCGCGCTTCCACGCCTCGTGCAGCGCCTCGCGGGTCTCCTCGTCGTCGGCCGGCAGCCAGAAGTCCCGCCAGCGCAGCCAGGTGTGGTCCCAGTCGAGGGCGGGCGGCGGGTGCCCGAGCAGGTAGACGCCGTATGCCGGCTTGGGGCCGGGCGGGAGCGGATGCTTCAGGCCGCGGCCCCGGATCAGCCGGCCCGAGGGGAGCCGCAGCACGCCGGCCGCGGTCACCTCCCAGAGGTCCGTCACCGGCCAACCCTACGTCTGGCCACGCGGCCACCTGTTTCGCAGCCCTCCCGACCCGCGCCTGCGGCGCGGCCCCACCCTGGTTCGTCCGATTTGCCCTATCCTGGGGGCATGGATCGTCGGGCCTTCTTGCGCAATGCCGGTGGACTGGCCGTGTTCGGCGGGGCCGTCGTACTCCTGCCCGGCGAAGCGGACGCCGCCGGCCGGTTGCCGGTGTTCAGCTGGGACCGGTTCGGCGGATTCGTCGCGCCGGGCACGAATCCGCTCGCCGCGCCCCGCCTCGTCCTCTACGCGGACGGTACCGCCATCGCCGACGCCACCCGCTTCCTGCGGCTCGGTGCGCGTACGAGGGCCGAGATCCGCCACCGCGCCGTCGATGTGCTGTCGCACAAGGCCAACCTGCGCCGCCGGTCGGGAGTGCCGGTCATCGTCGACGCGCCGCAGACCCGCTTCGAGGCCAGCGGTCCGCACAAGCGCTACTCGGGCGTGGTTGACGCGCTGGAGGAGTACCGGGGGCATCGCGCGTACCCGAAGCCGCTCTACGACCTGCTCGACGACGCCGCGAAGCTCCGCGACCGGGTCCTGACCTCCGGGAAGCTCTTCCGGCCGGCCGCGGTGCGGCTCGTCGTGGTGCTGCTCGACCCGCCGATCGGGCCGATCGGGCCGGCCGCCGCGCCGAGCGACCTCAACGGATCGGCGAAGACCTGGCCGGCCGGCGTGGCCGTACCGGCCGTGGACGCGAACAGCCGGACCGGCCAGGCGGATCGGCGGGGCGACGCGGCCCGCCGCGTGGTCGACGGGATCGGCACCCCGGCGTCCGGCGTGTGGCAGACCTTCCGCACGGCGAAGGGCACGCTCCTGCAGGCTGCGTGGCGTTACCTGCTCCCGCACGAGTAGCGGGCGTCAGGCCGGGCCGAGGGCGGCCAGCAGTTCGCGCTCCCGTTCGGCGCTCAGGCCGGCGTTGCGCGGACGGTCCAGGCCCTGCTCGCGTTCCCAGGCGAGGGTGTCGACCACCATCTCCCGGCGGGGCCGGTGGTGCAGTCCGGCGGCCACGGCGGCCTTCCCGCTCCGCGCGGAGAAGCCTTCCCAGCCCGGCTCGACCACCCACATGGCCAGGGATTCCGGCCCCATGAACTCGGCCACGCCCTGCTCGAGCAGCCATTCCTTCCCGGCTTCGACGACCGGGCCGGTGTGGCCGCCGACCGTCCGGCTCAGCTCCACCCACGCCGCGAACGGCAGCATCGGCCCAACCGTGTCGAAGGTGCCGGTCGCGCCCTTCTCCGCGCGGTCGAGCAGCCAACCGGCGAGGTCACGGACGTCGACGGCCTGCGTCGCCACCTCCGGCGTGGCCGGTACGAGCATCGGCCCGTGCGGGTCGCGGGCCGCGCGGGTCACCCAGTAGCCGGTCCGGCCGGTGTGGTCGCCCGGGCCGCCGACCAGGCCGGCGCGGGCGATCAGCAGCCGGTCGCCGACGGCCGCCCTCGAGGCCTGCTCGCAGGCGACCTTCGCCTCGCCGTACTCCTCCCGCGTCACCACCTCGAGGTCGGTCGGCGGCCGGATCGGGGCCGACTCGTCGGCGCCGAGCTCCGCGAACGAGGCGTAGACGCTGCCGGACGACACATACGTCCAGTGCCGCGCCGTCGGCCCGAGCGCGCTGAGCGCGCCGCGCACGAACCCCGGTTGCCAGGACACCTCGAACACTGCGTCCCACGGCCGGCCGGCCACCGCGTCGTACGCGTCCGGCGAGCGCCGGTCGGCCGCCACGAACGTCGCACCCTCGGCGACCCCGCCGCTCTCGCCGCGGGCCACGCACGTCACCGAGTGTCCACGTTCGATCGCCTGCCGGGCGATCTGCCGCCCGATCCAGGCCGTGCCGCCGAGCACCAGAATGTCCATCGGGCCACTGAATCATCAACGGTACGGGCGGCAGAAGACCGTTTCGCGGTTGGCGGACACGCCTTCGCGGTCAGCGGCTGAACACCAGGGTCACCCGGGTGCCGGTCTTGTCGCTGGCGATCTCGACCCGATCGCACAGTTGCCGGGTCAGCCACAGCCCCCGGCCGCTCAACGTGTCGGCGGCCGGTTTGCCGCTGGCGGTCACCCGCTCGGGCGAGAAGCCCGGCCCCTGGTCGACGACCTCGCACTCGAAGTGCTGCCCGACCTGCGCGATGCGCAGCGTGCCCCGGCCGCCGCCGTGGTGGATGGCGTTGGTCATGATCTCGTTGACGGCCACCACGAAGTAGTACAGGCGCAGGTCGGACAGGCCGGCCTCGCTGGCGTAGTGCTGTATGTCGCGGCGCACGTCGAGGAGCGTGTCCCGGCGGAAGAGGATGGTCAGCGGTGCGTCGAGGTCAGTCATGACTGGTCCTGGGTGGCGAGTGGGCGCGCGGCGAGCACGCACGTGTCGTCTTCCGGGTTGGCGCGGTGTAACCGGGCGAGCAGGGCGGTGAGCGGCTGGTGCGGGCTGCTGCTGATCGCGTCGTCCACGGTGCGGATGACGCTGGCCATGCCCTCGTCGAGGCTCTGCCGCCGGTGCTCGATCAGCCCGTCGGTGTAGAGCAGCAGGACGTCACCGAGGTCAAGAGTGACGGTCGAACAGTCGTAGACGGCGTCGGGTTGTACGCCGAGCAGCAGGCCGGGCGATTGGGGGAGCGGTCCGGTGACGCCACCGCGGCTGAGCAGCGGCACCGGATGACCGGCATGGGTCCAGGTGAGGGTGCGGTTGGCGCCATCGTAGCGGGCGATCACCGCGGTCGCCGTCGTAGTGGACGTGTCACTGGATCGCGTTTCTGCCAGTTCGCCGGACAGGTCGCACATGAGCCGGTTGAGGTGCGAGATCAACTGCGCCGGATCGGTGCTCATCACGGTGAGGGCGCGCAGGGCGTGCCGCAGCTGGGCCATCGTGGTGGCCGCCCGGATGCCGTGCCCGGCCACGTCACCGACGGCGAGGAGGACCGTGCCGTCGGGTAGCGCGGCGGCGTGGTACCAGTCGCCGCCGACGTGGCTGAGGTGCTCGGCCGGCATGTACCGCAGCGCCACCCGCAGCCCGGGCAGGTTGATCGGCTCGGCCGGGATCGGCAGGATGATCGTCTGCAACTGCGAGGCCAGCCGGTGCTCGGCGTCGAGCGTGCGCTGCTGCTCCTCGAGGCGCCGCTCGACCTCGGCCAGCCGCGACCGGGCGGTCTCCCGGACCGTCACGTCCTGCACGATGCCGTAGACCTTGATCAGCTGCCCGGTCGTGTCGCGCGCGGCGTCGGCGATCGACCGCACGTACTTGATCTCGTCCTTGATCCGGATCCGGAACGTGACGTCGGTTCGCTCGCCGCGCGCCAGGGCCTCGAGCGCGCCGAGGTGGATCGGACGATCTTCGCCGACCACGTACGGGTCGAGCCCGTCCAGGGCGATCGGGCCGTCGGCCGGGTCGCGGCCGAACACGCCGTACATCTGATCCGACCACTCGACGTGCCCGGTGCGCAGGTCCCACTCGCCCCAGCCGATGTTGCCCAGCCGTTCGGTCTGGCGCAGCCGGTCGTGGCGCCGCGTCTCGTCGTCGTGCGCGACCCAGCTCACCAGCAGCTTGCCGCCGAGGCGGTAGACCTTGGTCGAGAAGCGCGCGCCGACCGGGACGCCCTCGTACTGTCCGGCGTAGACGAACGGTGGCAGCTGGGCGCCCTGGCCGGTGGTGAGCACCCGGGCGAAGATCGGCCAGCGCTCACCGCGATCGATCGCCGGGTAGGTGAGCGCCACCCGGGCTCCGACGATCTGCCGGCCACGGTGGCCCTGCACGTCGACCGCCTCCGGGCTGGCCGCCTCCACCAGGTAGTCGACGATCGCCCCGGCGTCGTCGCGGATCGGTGCCCAGAGCGCGACGGAGCCGGGTACGACGTCCAGGATTTGCTGCACGCGAACCGGGTCGTCGACGGCGGGCACGCTCGGCCCCGCCGGCACGGGACTCCGCTGGGCCGGCGCGACCCGCAGCGCGGCGCCGACGTCGGTGAACGAGGGCTGCGGGCGACCCGGGGTCGGGGTCTCGAGCAGCTCGATCAGGCCGGTGGCGATCTCGTCGAGGGACCGCTGCCGGGTGGCTACCATCTCGGCGATGTGCGCCTGGGCCTCGGCGAGGCTGCAACCGACCCGGCCGGCCAGCAGGCCGACGGCCAGGTCGAGGTGGGTCCGGGTGGACTCGTCGGAGGGCCGCCGCCCGGCGGCGCGTAACCGCTGGAGTGCGTCGACGTATGCGGTGGGGGAGTCGGATGGCGCCTCCACGTCACGGTCCGGCCGGTGGTGAGATGCCGAACAGGTCGACGAGGCCGGTGATGCGGAGCTGCTCGAAGACGTTGCGGTTAGGCCCGACCACCTCGAAGGCGGCGCCGAGCGTGCCGGCGAGCTGGTTGGCGACCACCAGCACACGGATGCCGGAGGAGTCGAGGAAGGTCACCGCGGCCAGGTCGATGCAGACCAGCGTGGGGCCGGGCGCCGTGAGCGCGGCTCGCACGGCGGTCACGGCCGCGCTCGAGTTGGTGTAGTCGATGTCGCCGGCAAGCTCGATGTGCACGGTGCCGTCAACATCTCGCCGGATCTGGGCCGGCTGATCCATCGATGTCACCTCGTGGCGGGGTCCGTCGGCATCTCGGACATCGTAGGCGACTCTCGACGCTCACCGTGAGCGCGCGTTCACTCAATCGGGGTAGTCCGTTGCGATCTACTCCGCCGACCGGTCCCGGTGGTGGGCCAGCAGCCGGGCGAGCAGGCCGGTCAGCTGCTCGCGCTCGTCCGCGGACAGCGGCTCGAGGAGATCGTCCTGGATCCGCGCCACCTGCTTGTCGAGCCGGCGCAGGTGCCGCCGCCCGGCCTGGGTGATCGTGATGACGTTGCGGCGGCGGTCGTCCGGGTCCGGCGCCCGCTCGATCAACCCCCGCTCGGCCAGTTCGTTGAGCGCGGCCACCACGTCGCTGAAGTGGATGCCGCTGCGCCGGCCCAGCGTCGCCTGGCTGGCCGGGCCGAACTCTTCGAGGGTGGCCAGCAGCCGCAGGTGGTAGCCGCGCGCGTGGACCTCGGCCAGGCCGTCGGCCACCAGGCGGTGCGCGTGCGCGGCCGTCTGCGTGAGCAGCCAGCTGGGCAGCCGCCGCAGCCGGGCCGGAGCGATGTCGTCGGTCTCCACGTGACCAGCCTAACAAGCTTGGCCAAACTAACGTTCGTTGTACTAACGTTAGTGCGACCAACGACCAGGAGGTACGTGATGCAACCGTTCACGCTGCACATCCCGCAGGCCGACCTCGACGACCTGACCGACCGGCTGGCCCGCACCCGGTGGCCGGACGAGCTGCCCGGCGCCGGCTGGGACTACGGCATCCCACTGGCGCGGGTGAAGGAGCTCGCCGGGTACTGGCGCAGCGGCTTCGACTGGCGCGCGCAGGAGGCGGCGATCAACGCGATCCCGCAGTTCACCACCGAGATCGACGGCCAGCGGATCCACTTCTTCCATGTACGGTCGGCCAAGCCCGACGCGCTGCCGCTGATCCTCACGCACGGCTGGCCCGGCTCGGTCCTGGAGTTCCTCGACGTGATCGACCCGCTGTCGAAGGACTTCCACCTGGTGATTCCGTCGATCCCCGGCTTCGGCCTGTCCGGCCCGACCCACGAGAAGGGCTGGGACCAGGTACGCGTCGCACGGGCCTGGGCCGAGCTGATGCACCGGCTGGGCTACGAGCGCTACGGCGCGCAGGGCGGCGACTGGGGCTCGGGCATCTCCCGCGCGCTCGGCGGCATCGTGCCGGAACGGGTGGTCGGCGTGCACATCACCTACCTGCCCACGCCGCCGGCCCCGGACGGCGCGGTCGAGCTGTCGGCCGAGGACCACGAACGCGCCGAGCGGACCAAGCGCTTCGCCGCCGCGCGGCCGGGTTACCAGGTCCTGCAGGCCACCCGCCCGCAGACGATCTCGTATGCGCTGACCGACTCGCCGGTCGGCCAGCTGGCCTGGATCGCGGAGAAGTTCACCGAGTGGACCGATCCGCGCTCGGCGATCTCCGCCGACCAGATCCTGGCCGACGTGTCGCTGTACTGGCTCACCGCGACCGGCGGCTCGTCGGCCCGGCTGACCAAGGAGACCGGCATCGGCGGCCGCGTCGACTGCCCGGTGCCGGTCGGCATGGTGGTGCTGCCGTACGACATCCTGCTTTCGGTCCGGCCGCTCGCGGAGCGGATGTACGACATCGTGCACTGGACCGAGTTCGAGCGCGGCGGGCACTTCGCCGCGCTCGAGGTCCCGGATCTGTTCGTGTCGGACGTGCGTGCCTTCTTCGAGAAACTGGCCTAGGCCTTCGTGGCCGCGGCTAGGCGGGTGCCCCGTACACGGCGATCTCGACGGTGTCCACGAAATCGCAGCCGCTTAAGCCGCCCGGGCAGGTGCCGCCCTCCTCGGCGACCTGGGTGCCGAGCATGGTGTACCGGAGGAACCGCACTCCCGACGTGCTGCCCGCGGTCAGCGGCACCGTGTTCATCGTGTCGCGGTTGGCCACCCCGAAGTGCCCGTTCGCGGCGACGGTCCAGGTGCTGCCGTCCGGTGACGTCTCCACGCGGTAGTCACCGGTCGACGCGCTCGGGTCGTCGCCGCAGTTGCCGGTCGGGTTGACCGTGACCTGGCTGAGGTTCACCGCGGCCGGCAGCTGGACGATGACGAACCGCGGGTCGATCGCGGTCGCGCTGGTGTACGCCGCGTCGGTGCTCCAGCCGGTGCCCTGGGACAGGTCGATCACCGCGCTCGGCCCGCAGCCGAAGATGCTGAAGTCGTCGCCGTTGGCGTCGACGATCGACGCGCCGCCCTGTGCGGCCGCCCAGTCCCGGCGAATCGACCAGTTGACCGTGTTCGTCCCCTTGGCGATCGTGACGGTCTTGACCTGCCGCTCGAATCCGGCGCCGCCGGCCGACACCTTCTGGTAGGTGCCGACGAAGACGTTCTTGATCTGGTACCGGCCGCTGGTGTCGGTGACCGCCGCGTACGAGCCGGCGAAGCCGGAGCTGTGCCCGCCGAACGCCACGGCCGCCCCGGCGACCGGCCGCCCGGAGTCCGTGTCGGTGACCGTGCCGGTCAGCGTGCCGCGCGGCGTGGATTTGCCCGGCGGCAGGGAGAAGTCCTCGACCGGCTGGGTGTCCGAGCCGTCGACGGTGGCGGCGAAGAAGCCCATACCCCGGTTCGCGAAGACCTTCCAGATGTCCTTCTGCCGGTTGCCGTGGTCGACGACCAGGTCGGCCTGCAGGATCGAGTTGCGCATGTCCAGGTACGACGGGTCGGCCGGGGCCAGCTCCATCGCCCGCGTGACCAGCGACTCGCTGAGCCGGTAGCCGAGCGCGGTGCGCAGGTCCCACAGGGTCTCGGCCCAGATCTCGCCGTCGGCGTGCACCTCGGGACCCCGCGAGGAGATCTTGCCCATGTCGCCGTACGTGTAGCCGCCCGGTCCGGCCTTCGGCCGGCCGGGGCACACCGCGGCCGGCGCGCCGACCGTGCAGTCCAGCGGCTGGCTGCGGATCGTGTTGGCGCCGGCCGTCGAGTACTCGAAGATGACCAGCTCGCCGGGCTTCTTCGTGTCCTTCTCCAGCCCTTCCTTCTCCAGGTAGTCGTAGGCGTACCAGTCGCTCCACGCCTCGCCCATCGCGCCGGACTGCGGGCCGTTCAGCGTCGAGACGCCGTCCGCGTCGATCACCAGGCGGTTGGACAGGCCGTGCGTGTACTCGTGGTAGACCGAGGACGCCTCGTTGCCAACGTCGGAGGGCACGTACGGGTCGCTCGGGTCGTTCGGCGCCGGCTGCAGGTACATCTGCATGGTCGGCGGCATGCCGTCGGGCGGGGTGGACATGTTGGCGTTGTCGACGTGGTCGAGGTCCGGGAAACCGTTGTCGAGGTTGGCGCCGTCGAGGTCGTTGACCTCCACCTGGTCACCGTCGGCGGTCTCGAAGTTGCCGGCCGCCCGGGTGAAGCCGATCGGGGCGGCCTTGAGGTGGTCGTGGAAGACGCTCGTGAAGTACAGCAGCTGGGTGGCGTCCATGTTGGCGTTGTCCTGCCAGGAGAACGGCACCGTCGGGTCCCACGTGCACTGGTACTGCGCCGAGCACAGCCCGCCGACCTGCGCCGTGAAGTCCTTCAAGGGGTACCGGCCGAGCGCGACCTCTTCACCCGGGTCGGCCACGTTGTTGTCGTTGACGTCCAGGAACACGTGCGAGGAGTTGCCGGTGAGGGTCGTGGCGTCCCGGGAGACCCACCGGCCCAACGACGTGAGCCGCTGCTGGCCGCCGCGCGGCGCGCCCGGGTAGTTGGTCCAGACGAGTGCGTCGGGGCCCCGGTCGTGCTGGACGAGGCTCTGCCGGAAGAGCACCCGGCCGGTCTGGGCGTCCAGGACGTGCAGGTAGCCCTCTTTGCGGGTGATGACCTGCCACGCCAGCCGGGTACCGCCGGCGGTCTGGAAGGCGACCAGCTGCGCCTTGTCGCCGGAGGCGAACGTGGTGGCCTTCTCCGCCGCCGCGCTCTGCGTCTTGACCGAGGTCTTCGACGTACCCTTCGCGTCCAGTACCGCGGCGTCGCGGGCCTGGGCCGCGGTCAGCTTGGCGGGGCCGAGGCCGGCCGGCAGCTGGCTCACCGGCGCGCCGGTGACCTGGATGAGCTGGCCGTTGCCGGCCACGTCGGCCTTGAGACCGTTGCCGAACACCGGCACCCCGCCGACCAGCTGCTGGAAGCTCAGGTGATGGGTGCCCTCGATGTCGACGTAGTCCTGGCGCAGCTTCAGCGCGTCGATATCGACCCCGAACAGCGCCCGGTTCGCCCGGATGTAGTCCTTGGCGATCTTCAGCGCCGGGCTGCGCGACGGTCCGGTGAGGAATCCGTCGAGCCGGGCCACCTGCCGGGGCGTGCCGGTCAGCGGGTCGAGGTCGACGATGCCCTGATCGCCGAGCTGGCCCCGCAGGTCGGCCACCGCCGTCGACGGCTTCGCGGCGAGCATCGCGCTGCGGTTGCCGAGCATCCCGCGGATCGCCGGGTCGCGGCGGGCGTCGTAGAAGCCCGGGATGGCGCTCTTGGCCGGCGCCTTACCGGATGGCGGCGCCGCGCCCGGCGCGGCCTGGCTGAGGGTGGGGACGATGCCGAGCAGCAGCACCCCACTGGCCGCGGCGCCGAGCAAGCGTCGCGGTCGCATAGAGATCGAACGCGCTGAGTTGGCTGTCACTGCCACACCGTCAACGACCAATCGACGAAAAACAACACCGAGCGGACAGATCGAGGGAGGTCTCCAGGGTGGGCCGGCGCTTTGTTGCCCGTTTCACTGGCCGTTACCGGGATACGGCCAGCCGTCCTCTGATTAACTCACCGCATGTCGGCGATCGATCGTCTGCTGCGGGCCAACGCGATCTACGCGGCCCGCTTCCCCGGTTCGCGGCCGCAGACCCCGAAGCTCCAGCTCGCCGTCGTCGCCTGCATGGACTCCCGCCTCGACCTCTTCGGCGCGCTCGGACTCGACGTCGGCGACGCGCACCTTATCCGCAACGCCGGTGGCCTGCCCACCGATGACGTCCTGCGCTCGCTCGCGGTGAGCCAGCACTTCCTCGGTACGCGGGAGATCGTCGTCATCCACCACACCGAGTGCGGCATGCAGGGCTTCGACGACACCGCCTTCCGCGCGCAGTTGCTCGCCCGGGGCGGCAATCTGCCGCCGTGGAACGTGCCCGGCATGCGGGACCTGCACGCCACGGTGCGCGAATCCACCGAGAAGGTCCGCACGTGCGACTGGCTGCCGCACCGCGACGACGTGCGCGGCTTCGTGTTCGACGTCGACACGGCGCAACTGGAGGAGGTCCGATGAAGGCGTGGGCCGTCGAGACCCCCGGCGAGCCCGTGCGCCGGTCCGACCGGCCGGTTCCCGATCCCGGCCCGGCCGAACTGCTGTTGCGGGTGCGTGCGTGTGGGGTCTGCCGGACCGACCTGCATCTCGCGGACGGCGACCTGCCGCCGCACCGGCCGAGCACCGTCCCCGGGCATGAGGTGGTCGGCGAGATCGAACGGCTCGGCGCCGAGGTCACCGGGTTCGGGCTGGGCGAACGGGTCGGCGTCCCCTGGCTGCGCAGCACCGACGGGCAGTGCGCGTACTGCCGGCGCGGCGACGAGAACCTCTGCCCCGCCTCGACCTATACCGGCTGGGACGCCGACGGCGGCTACGCCGAGTACTGCGTCGCGCCCGCCGACTACGTCTACCGGCTGCCGGAGCACTACGGCGACGCCGAGGCGGCGCCGCTCCTGTGCGCCGGCATCATCGGCTACCGGGCGCTGCGCCAGGCGCACCTGCCGCCCGGCGGCCGGCTCGGGGTGTACGGCTTCGGCGGCTCGGCCCACCTGGCCGCCCAGGTCGCCATGCACGAGGGCGCGACCGTGCACGTGGTGACCCGCTCGCCCCGGGCCCGCGAGCTGGCCCTGTCCCTCGGCGCCGCGTCGGCCGGCGACGCCCCGCCCGAGCCGCTCGACTCGGCGATCCTCTTCGCGCCGGTCGGTGACCTGGTGCCGGTCGCGCTGTCCGCGCTCGATCGGGGCGGCACCCTCGCGGTGGCCGGCATCTACCTGTCCGACATCCCGGTACTGCACTACCAGGAGCACCTGTTCAACGAGCGCGTCCTGCGCAGCGTCACCGCCAACACCCGGGCCGACGGCCGGGCGTTCCTCGACCACGCCGCCCAGCACCGCTTGAAGGTGTCGGTGACCGAGCGCCCGCTCGACGCCGCCGACCAGGCCCTCGCGGACCTGGCCGGCGGCCGGGTGTCGGGTGCGGCGGTGCTGATTCCCTAGCCCTGGTACTGGGTTCCCTAGCGCTGGTACTGGGTTCCGTAGCCCTGGTACTGGGTTCCTAGCCCTGGTACTGGGCGATGATCCGGGTGAAGTCCCAGGCTTGCTGGCGCGACGCCGCTGCACGAGTCGGCGACCGATGCCGCCGGTGCACGGCCGGTCCCGGTTGGCCGACCAGAACGTGAAGCCGCGCCAGGTGGTGCTGCTGCGCGTAGGCGAGCATGGTGCGGAAGTCGGCCTGGGTGACCGTCTCGTTGACGTCGGTGATGCCGTTCATCGACGAGATGCCGGCGTGCCGGTACGCCTGGTCGTCGGTGTACCCGTAGCCGTTCTTCAGCGTGTTCTTCAGACCCTCGGCGGCCTGGATCGGTGAGCGTTGCCCATGTTCTGGCCGGCGCGCGCCGAAGTCGAACGGCATGATGGTCCAGCCGTCGACGGTCAGCCCGGAGGCGCCGCCCGGTTGATCATCGTGGAGTCCGGGCCGGTCCGGTCGCTCGGGAACGTCACGTAGACGACGAGGCCCGGGTTGTTGGCCTTGCACGGTCTTCAGCGCGTCGATGGTGCGCTGCTGCAGCGTCGGGTTGTTGTAGACGGTGCCCTCGATGTCGATGTCGATCGCCTTCAGCCCGTAGGCGTTGATGACCTTCTGGTACGCGGCCGCGAGCGCGCTGGCGCTGCTGCAGGTCTGCTCCAGCCACGGTCCGGTCGCGCCGCCGAAGGAGACGGCGACGTTGCCGCCGGCCCCACGGATGTTGTTGATGGTGGTCTGGTCGTTGCCGCCGGTGAGCGGCCGGTTGCCGTCCCACAGCGGGTTGCAGGCGCCGTTGGACAGGATGAAGGCCATCGTGAACCACTTGACGCCGGTCGCCGTCATGATGGTGCGCGGGTCGGGCGGGCTGCCCCAGCCGAGGTACGCGTACGGGCGCCGCACCCATCGCCGCGGTTACCGGCGGGCGGCGAGGTCGGCGGGTTCGTCGGGCCGCCGGTCGGCACCGTCCACTTCTGGTTGGCCCCGCCGGTGCAGGACCAGATCTGCAGCGGGGTACCGTCCGCCGACGACGGCCCGGTCGCGTCCAGACACTTGCCGGACGCGGGGTTCACGAGCTGGCCGGTGCTGACGGTCCACTGCTGGGCGCCGGTGCCGTTGCAGTCGTAGAGCTGGACCTTGGTGCCGTTGGCGGTACCGGCCGGCGGCCACGTCCATGCACTTGCCGAGCGCCTGGACGCTGCCGTTGTCGGCGAGCGTCCACTGCTGGGCGCCGGTGCCGTTGCATGTGTAGAGCTGGATCTTGGTGCCGTTCGCGCGTGCTCGCGCCGGCCACGTCGACACACTTGCCGCCGTAGCCGGTGATGGAGCCGCTGCTCGCGGCCAGTGCGCTGGTGACGCCGGCGAAACCAAGGCCAAGGGCGGCGGCCGTGGCGATCGCAATGGCGACAATTCGGGGACGACGACGCATAGCGGACCTCTGGGCGTGAGGGGGTGAGGGTTCGGTTAACTAACTTTCCAGTCACCGATCGACCAAAAGCTATGCCTCTGTAAGGACAGTTGTCAATCTAAGATCTGATTGAAGTTGGATTCGACGGTGGCCGATGCACCTCGCTCCGATGCGATCATGGACACTACTTCCCCGAAACTGTGGCCTCGGGATCACCCGGAGGCCACTACTTGCCCGGAGTAGTGGCCTCCGGGCCCGCTGAGGCAGATCGCCGCCCTGCTGAACCAGATCCTGGCCCTGCTCGGCCTGTAGTACCCCGCCCGCAAACACCTCCCCAACCGCGACCGGAGCCCAGGCCAACCTGGGCTCCGGTCGTACGCCGGATGTGGTAGATTTGGTTGAGCGCTCAACCAAACCGAGGAGCCGGCATGGCGATCCACCCGTTCGAGCTGCACCTGGCGCACGCGGAAGCCGCCGGTGACCACGCTTCCTGGACGCCCGCCGACGGTGCGCTTCCCGCCCTCTACCTCAGCCACGGCGCGCCGCCGCTGTTCGAGGACGCGACCTGGATGCAAGAGCTCTTCGCCTGGGCCCGCTCGATGCCCAAGCCCAAGGCGGTCCTGATCGTCTCCGCGCACTGGGAGGCCGCGCCGCTCAGCCTGTCCAGCAGCGAGGCCGGCGTGACGCCGGTGTACGACTTCGGCGGCTTCGACCCGATGTACTACCGCATGCGCTACGACACACCGGATGCCAGCGCGCTCGCCGCGCGGGTCCTCGCGTGCCTCGGTGACGGCGAGGCGGTGCACGAGCACCCGAGCCGCGGGCTCGACCACGGCGCCTGGGTGCCGCTGAAGATCATGTATCCGGACGCCGACATCCCGGTGCTGCAGCTGAGCCTGCCCACCTCCGACCCGGCCCGGCTGCTCAAACTCGGCGCCCGCCTGCGCGGGCTGCGCGAGGAGGGCGTGCTCGTCGTCGGCTCCGGCTTCACCACGCACGGCCTGCCGTTCCTGACCCGCGAGAACGTCACGCGCAATGTCGCGCCGGGCTGGTCGGTCGACTTCGACGCGTGGGCCGCGGACGCCCTCGCGCGCGGTGACGTCGACGCCCTCGCCGACTACCGCAACCAGGCGCCCGGCATGCCCTACGCCCACCCGACGGTCGAGCACTTCGTGCCGCTCTTCGTCACGCTGGGCGCATCGGCCGACCCCGAGGCCCCGACCGGCGCCGTCATCGACGGCTTCTGGATGGGCCTGTCCAAGCGCTCCATCCAGCTGGCCTGACTCCCGGGTCGCACCGCGCGGTGATCAGCGATTCTTCAGGCCGCGGCCGCCGCGGAACAGTTTGACCATGCCGGCGAAGAACCGCTCCATCTCCGAGCCGAACGGGTTGTCGCTCACCACATAGGTCCAGGTGGCGCTCGGCCGCACCAGGCCGGCGTCGGCCGGCTCCCAGTCGTCGGTG
Source organism: uncultured Actinomycetota bacterium (assembly GCA_963816625.1). Lineage (GTDB taxonomy): Bacteria > Actinomycetota > Actinomycetes > Mycobacteriales > Micromonosporaceae > Dactylosporangium. The sequence goes on from CAWFLC010000005.1 coordinate 246,146, forward strand.
AGCTCCAGCTGCTCGAAGTCGTCGACGAGCTTGTCGTCGACGTCGGCCAGCAGCCGCTTGAACGCCGGGATCGCCTCGCGGTGGAACTCGTCGAGCGGGTCCTGGTTGCCGAGGACCCGCAGGTGGATGCCCTCGCGCAGGTCGGTCATGTCGGCCAGGTGCTGCGACCAGGCCAGGTCGATGTGGAAGAGCGCGATGGCCCGCGCCGCGTCGAGGACCTTCTCCTCGCCGTGATCCTCGACCAGCTCCTCGTATTTCTCCAGCGCCCGCTCGGCGAGCAGCGTCTCCACCGCGTCGGTGCTGAGGATCTCGTCGCGCTTCTTGGCCAGCAGCTGGCGATGCTGCTCCAGCAGCACGTTGTAGCGCCAGGTGTTGCGGTGGATCTCCAGGTGGACCGCCTCGGCGACCCGCTGGGCGCTGGCGATCGCGCCGCGCACCTCCTGGTCGTCGATCGCACCGTCGGCGTCGGCCTGCCCCATCGGCATCGGCTCGGGCCCGTAGCGGGTGACCAGCTCGTCCTCGAGGCTCACGAAGAACATCGACTCGCCCGGGTCGCCCTGCCGCCCGGCGCGGCCCCGGAGCTGGTCGTCGACGCGGCGGCTGTCGTGCCGCGCCGTGCCCATCACGAACAGGCCGCCCAGCCCGGCGACGCGGTCGCGGTCCTTCTCGTCGCTGCCGCCCAGCCGGATGTCGACGCCCCGGCCGGTCATCTGCGTGGAGACGGTCACCGCGCCGAACGCGCCGGCCTCGGCGACGATCGTCGCCTCCTTGCGGTCGTTCTTCGCGTTGAGGACCGTGCACTCGACGCCCTCGTCGGCGAGGGTCGCGGCGAGCTGCTCGGACTCGGCGACGCTCAGGGTGCCGACCAGCACCGGGCGGCCGGTTGCGTGCATCGACACGATCTCGGCGACGACGGCGATGTCCTTCTCCTCCTGCGAGGCGTAGACCCGGTCCGGCCAGTCCTTGCGGATGTTGGTCTCGTGCGGCGGGATCTCCGCGACCTCCAGGCCGTAGAACTCCCGCAGCTCGTCACCGACCGGCAGGGCCGTGCCGGTCATGCCACAAACCTTCTTGTACTGCGTGATGTAGGCCTGCACGGTCATCGTGGCGAGGACCGTGCCGCCACCGGAGCTGCGCAGCTTCTCCTTGGCCTCCACGGCCGCCTGCAACCCGTCGGGCCAGCGGCGCCGCTGGGCGACCCGGCCACGGAACTCGTCGATCAGCTCGACCCGCTCGTCCCGCACGATGTAGTCGACGTCCCGGCGCAGCAGCGCCTCGGCGTGCAGGGCGAGGTTGACCGCGGTGAGCGTGTCGACGTGCTCCGCGTCGTAGATGTCCATGTCCAGCGCGGCCTCGACGCGCGCGAGGCCCTCCGGGGTCAGGTTGGCGGCCCGGCCGTCCTCGACGATCTCGTAGTCGTGCTCCGGCCGCAGCCCGCTGATCACCTCGGCGATGGCGACCGGCTGATCCTTCTCGTCGAGCATCGAACCGGCCAGCACCAGCGGCACCCGCGCCTCGTCGATGAGGATCGAGTCGACCTCGTCGATGATCACCGTGTTGAGCTTGCGGTGCACCTTGTCGGCGACGTCGGTGACGATGCTGTCGCGCAGGAAGTCGAAGCCGGCCTCGCTGACCGGCACGTAGGTGATGTGCTTCGCGTAGGCCTCGCGCCGTTCTTCCGGCGTCGAGGACTCGTTGACCCAGCCGACGCTCAGGTCGAGCAGCTTGTAGATCGGCGCCATCCACTCGGCGTCGCGGCGGGCCAGGTAGTCGTTGACGGTCAGCACGTGCACCGGGCCTTGCGCGGCGAAGCCGGCCGCCGCGATCGCCGCGGTCAGCGTCTTGCCCTCACCGGTGGCCATCTCGACCACGTGGCCGGCCAGCATGACCTGCGCGCCGAGCAACTGCACGTCATAGGGGCGCTCGTTGATGCCCCGGCGGGCCGCCTCACGGCCGAGGGCACACGCCTCGACGAAGTCCTCCGGGTCGTCGCGTTCGTGCAGTGCCACGGCGGCCGCGGTGAGCTCGTCGTCGCTGAGCTCGGACAGTTCCGCCTCGCGCTCCTCGATCAGCGGCAGCAACGCGCGCATCGGTTCAAGGTCGATCGTCGTCCCCGGCTGCTCCTGCAGACGCTTCCGCCACGACGTGATCTTGCTTACCAGACCCATGTCGACACTGTACGGTGTGACTCCGACAGGATTGTGCCGGTGTCGCCGGCCGGCCGAAACGGGAGCACATGGCGCAACAGCCGATGTCGGGCCGCACGGCCTGGGCGCGCAACGTGCAGACGCCGCTGCGCACGTTCCTGCGCACCGAGACCGGCAGCGCCGCCGTCCTGCTCGTGGCCACGCTCGCCGCGCTGATCTGGGCCAACGTGCACCTCCCGTCGTACGACGCGGTCTGGAACACCGAGCTGTCGGCGCATGTCGGGAACTGGTCGGTGGCGCTGAGCGCGCGGGAATGGGTCAACAGCGGCCTGATGACGTTCTTCTTCTTCGTGGTCGGCCTGGAGGCCCGCCGCGAGTTCGACATGGGTGAGCTACGCGACCGGCGGCGGCTGACCGGGCCGCTGCTGGCCGGCATCGGCGGCATGGTCATCCCGATCGCCATCTACCTCGCGATCAACGCCGGCGGTCCCGGTGCGAAGGGCTGGGGCGCCGCGATGTCCACCGACACCGCGTTCGCGCTCGGCCTCCTGGCACTGGTCGGCCCGCGGTTCCCGGACCGGCTGCGCAGCTTCCTGCTCACCGTCGCGGTCGTCGACGACCTCGTCGCCCTCGGCGTGATCGCCACCGCGTACACCGAGCACGTGCAGCTCAAGGGCCTCGTGGCCGGCCTGGTGATCTTCGGCGTGATCCTGATCACCCGGGCCGCGGGTGTGCGCAACGGGCTGGTCTACCTGCTCCTCGGCGTCGCCTGCTGGGTCGCCATGCTCGAGTCCGGCATCGACCCGCTCGTCGTCGGCCTGGCCCTGGGCCTGCTCACGTACGCCTACCCGGCCGCCCGCGACGATCTCGAGCGGGCCAGCGACCTCTTCCGCAGCTTCCGCGAACAGCCCACCCCCGAGCTGGCCCGGGAGGCGCGGGTCGGGGTCGCCTCGGCGATCTCCCCGAACGAGCGGCTTCAGCTGCTGTACCACCCGTGGACCAGCTATGTCATCGTGCCGGTGTTCGCCGTGGCCAACGCCGGCATCGCGATCGACGGTGCGTTCCTCGCCCGCGCGTTCACCTCCCCGATCACGCTCGGCATCATCGCTGCGTACCTCGTCGGGAAGCCCATCGGCATCACCGGCGTGACCTGGCTCGTGGCGAAGATCAGCCGGGGCCGGCTGCGCCCACCGGTCGGCTGGGCGTCCGTCATCGGCGCCGGCACCATCGCCGGCATCGGGTTCACCGTGTCGCTCCTCGTCGCGAGCCTCGCCTTCACCGGCGACGCCCTGCAGGAGGCGAAGCTCGGGGTGCTCACCGCCGCGCTCGCCTCGGCGGTCATCACGCTCGTCCTCTTCCGCCTGACCAACCTGCTCTCGCCCCGCAAGCGGGCCAACGCCCTGCTCGGCACGGCCGAACTGCTCATCGACCTGGCCGCGCCGGTCGACCCGGACCGCGACCACATCCGGGGCCCGGCCCAGTCGCAGGTCACCGTGGTCGAGTACGGCGACTTCGAGTGCCCGTACTGCGGCCAGGCCGAGCCGGCGGTCCGCACCCTCTTGGCCGACTTCGGCGACGTCCGGTACGTATGGCGGCACCTGCCGCTCAACGACGTGCACCCCAACGCCCAGCTCGCCGCGGAGGCTTCGGAGGCGGCCGCGACGCAGGGCAAGTTCTGGGAGATGCACGACATGCTGCTCGAGCATCAGGGCGATCTCCAGGTGCGCGATCTCGTCCGGTACGCGGAAAATCTCGGACTCGACGTGCGGGCCTTCCGTGACTTCCTCCGTACGCGGGCCGGCGCGTCGCGGGTGGCGGAGGACGTCGACTCGGCCGACCTGAGCGGTGTGTCCGGCACCCCGACGTTCTTCATCAACGGCCGGCGTCACCAGGGCGCCTACGACATCGCCACCCTCAAGGCGGAGGTCAAGGCGGCCAAGGCGCGAGCCTCGATCGCCACACCCGCCTAGGAGTGTGGTGCCGGGTCAGGCCGCGACCGACTCACCCATGAAGATGCGCCACTGCGCGGCGTAGACACCGTCGCGCGGCGAGCAGCTCGTCGTGGCGGCCGAGCTCGACCAGATGGCCGTGCTCGATGACGGCGATGCGGTCGGCCCGGGCCGCGGTGGTGAGCCGGTGCGCCACCACGACGGTCGTACGGCGGGTCGCCAGCCGGCCCGTGGCCCGGTTGACGGTGGCCTCGGTGGCCAGGTCGAGCGCGGCGGTCGCCTCGTCCATCAGCAGGATGTCGGGGTCGACCAGCTCGGCCCGCGCGAGGGCGAGCAGCTGCCGCTGGCCGCTGGACAGATTGCGGCCCCGCTCGCCGACCTCGTAGCGGTAGCCGCCGGGCAGGGCGGCGATCATGGCGTGCGCGCCGACCGCGCGGGCGGCGGCCTCGATCTCCGCCGGCGCCGCGTGCGGCCGGGCGTAGGCGATGGCGTCGGCGACACGTGCCGGAGAACAGGAACGGCTCCTGCGGCACGACGCCGAGCCGGTGCCGGAAGGCGGCCAGGTCGTAGTCGCGCACGTCGACGCCGTCCACGAGCACGGCGCCGCCGGTGACGTCGTAGAAGCGCGCGAGCAGTTTGACCAATGTGGACTTCCCGGCGCCGGTCTCGCCGACGAGGGCGACGGTCTCGCCGGGCGGCAGCTCGAGCGTGATGCCGCGGACCGCGTCGGGGGTGTCCGCGCCGTAGCGGAACCGCACGTCGCGGAAGGCGACCCGGCCCTCGAGCCGGCCCGGCACCGGGACGGCGTCGGCCCGCTGCGGCGTCGCCGTCGGCGTGCGCAGCAGGTCGCGGACCCGGCTGAGGCCCACCGCCGCCTGCTGGTAGCCGTCGAACACCTGGGACAGCTGCTGGATCGGCGAGAAGAACATGTCGATGTAGAGCAGGAAGGCGATCAGCGCGCCCGCGCTGAGCGTGCCGGCGGTGACCATCTGCCCGCCGACGGCGAGCACGAGTGCGGCGGCGACCACCGACAGGAACTGTACGAACGGGAAGTACGTGGCGATGTAGCGCTGCGCGCGGTTGCGGGAGACCCGGTAGGCGTCGCTGCGGCGGGCGAAGCGGGCTGCGTTGTGCGACTCACGGCGGTACGTCTGGGTGACCCGCATGCCGGCCACGTTCTCCTGCAGGTCGGCATGCACGACGCTGATCCGCTCGCGGGCCTCGCGGTATGCCGTGGCCGACTTGGACCGGAAGACCAGGGTCGCGACCAGCATCACCGGCATGGTGCACAGCACGACCAGGCCGAGCTCGAGGTTCAGGATCAGCAGCGCGCACAGGACGCCGACGAACGTCAGCGACGCTGACCAGGAAGGTGGTCAGGCCGGTCTGCAGGAAGCTGGAGAACGCGTCGATGTCGGTGGTCATCCGGGTCATGATCCGGCCGGACAGCTCGCGCTCGTAGTAGTCGAGGCCGAGGCGCTGCAGGTGCGCGAAGCTCTTGACGCGCAGGGTGTAGAGCAGCCGCTCGCCGGTCCGCCCGGCGACGATCGTCTGCCCCACGTTGACGAACAGGTCGGCGCCGACGATGAGCAGCGCGAGCCCGGACACGACCAGGATCGCGGTGGTGTCGTGGCCTGCCGACGCCGTGGTCGACGCCGTCCCGGGTCAGCGCGGGCAGGGCGAGGCTGGCGACCGCGTCGAGGGCCACCAGCAGGAAGCCGAACAGCAGTGGTGCGGCGAGGGGCTGCAGCAGCCGGCTGAGGCTGAAGCGCTGGTCGGCGGTGCGGACGGCAGCCTCGTCGACGTCGGGCGCGCCGCGGGCCGGCGGCAGGGCGTCGACCTGGGCGAGCAGTTCCGGTGAGGCCGGCACGCCGGCGAGCGCGCCGCTGATGATGTTGCCGCCGCCGCCCGCGCCGGCCGCGTACGCGGGTGGGGAGGTGGCGAACGTCGGCACAGCTCCGGCGGTCGGGTCGGCCGGCCCGCGGTACCCGTCGCGGTCCTTCTCGGGCGCGTCCCAGAGGTCGGCCTCGGGCGCCGCCTCCTCGGCCGCGTCCGAGCGCGTCCTCATCGGGTCCGGCCAGCAGATGCCGGTAGAGCCGGCAGCGGTTCCACAGCTCGTCGTGGGTGCCGGTGTCGACGATCCGCCCGTCGTCGAGGACCGCGATGCGGTCGGCGAGCGTCAGGGTCGAGCGCCGGTGCGCGATGAGCAGGGTGGTGAGGCCTTCGGTGACCCGGTCGAGCGCCGGCGAAGATCTCCGACTCGACGCGGGCGTCGATCGCCGAGGTCGCGTCGTCGAGGACGAGCACCCGCGGCCGGGCCAGCAGTGCCCGGGCGAGGGAGAGGCGTTGCCGCTGGCCGCCGGAGAGGGTGAGGCCCTGTTCGCCGACCACGGTCTGGTAGCCGTCGGGCAGTTCCTCGATGAAGCCGGCCGCCTGGGCGGCGTCGGCCGCCGCGTAGACCTCGTCGGCGGTGGCGTCCGGCCGGCCGTAGGTGATGTTGTCCCAGACGCTCTCGGAGAACAGGAAGCTGTCCTCCAGCACCAGGCCGACGGTGCCGCGCAGCGACGCGTAGGTCAGGTCGCGCACGTCGTGGCCGTCGACGGTGACCGCACCGGTGTTGACGTCGTAGAAGCGGTGCAGCAGCAGCGCGACCGTCGACTTGCCGGAGCCGGCGCCGCCGATGAGCGCGACGGTCTCGCCCGGCTCGACGGTCAGGCTGAACCCGCGCAGGACCGGCCGGTCCTCGGCGTAGCCGAAGGTGACGTCCTCGAACGCGACGCGCGGCGGGTCGCCGCCGGCCAGCGCCGCCGCGTCGGGCCGTTCGGTGATGGCCGGACGGGCGTCGACCAGCTCCAGGACCCGTACGACGCTGGCGCGGGCCTGCTGGCCGATGGTGAGCAGGTTCGACAGCATCCGCACCGGCGAGACCAGCTGCACCAGATAGGCCGAGAAGGCGAGGAACGTGCCGAGGGTGATGTGCCCGGTCACCGCGAGCCAGCCGCCGAGGGCGAGCACGCCGACCTGGCCGAGGGCCGGGATCGCCTGCATCGCCGGGTTGTAGCGGGCGGTGAGCCGCACCGTGCGCAGCCGCGAGGCGAAGAGCCGGCGGGCCGCCGCGGCGACCCGGTTGAGCTCCTGTTCCTCCTGGCCGAAGCCCTTGACCACGCGTACCCCGGTGACCGCGTCGTTGACCAGGCCGGCCACGGCGCTGTTCTGCTGCTGGGCCTCCCAGGTGGCCGGGAAGAGGGTGCCGCGGGACCGGCGCGCCGACCACCACAGGCCCGGCGCGACGGCGAGCGCCACGAGGGTCAGCAGCGGTGAAAGCGTCAGCATGACCACGAGGGAGATGACGAACAGCAGCAGGTTCCCGAGGGTGATCGGGGCCATGCTCAGCAGCGCCTGCACCATGGTGATGTCGGACGTGGCGCGGCTGATCACCTGGCCGGTGTTCAGTTCGTCCTGCCGCTTGCCGTCCAGCTTGGCGAGGGCGTCGAACACCTCGGTGCGCAGGTCGTGCTGCACGTCGAGGGCGAGCCGGCCGCCGGCCGACCGCCGCGCGTAGGAGGCGACGTAGTTGACCAGGGCGGCACCGGCGAGCGCCGCGGCGAGCGGGCCGAGCGGCTTCTCGTCGCTGAGGATCGCATCGTCCACGATGGAGCGCTGCAGCAGCGGCAGGGACGCGGTGGCCGCCATGCTGAGGATCGAGCCGCCGAGGGCGATGCCCAGCCGCATCCGGTACCGGAGGCAGTAGCCGAGCAGGCGACGCAGCCAGCCGTCACCGCTCACCCGTGGACCGCTTTCTCCCCAACCTTGACATCCCGCAGGCGGGCGTCGAGCGCCGCGCCGACGACGCGCAGGTCGGCGAGGAACCGCTTCTCGTCGCGCAGCTCGTCGAAGAGCGGGCGCAGCCGCTCCCGGTACACCTCCTCGGCGTGGGCCAGAGCAACCCGGCCGGCGTCGGTGATGAGCAGCCGCACGATGCGCCGGTCGCCGTCCTCGCTCTCGCGCTCGGCGTAGCCGGCCGCCACCAGACCGTCGGCGAGGGCGGTGGCGGTGGGCTTGCGGATGGCGAGCCGCTCGGCCAGCCGGGCCGCGCGGAAACCGCCCTCGTTGAGGGTGGCGAGCATCCGGTACTGCGGCAGCGTGATGCCCGCGTCCGACGCCTCGAGCAGCCGGCTGAGCCGGGCCAGGGTCCGGATCGCGCCGCCGAGATCATCTCCCATGGTACGTGAGTCTAATAGTTCGACTCCCTAACGGCCAGTTCGCCGAGATCCCGTGAACGTTTCTTTTCGAAACATTTCCGGAACAGGCACGATGTCCGGCGCCCACCGCCGCGCTTGGATTCCGGCCGATGGACGGCCGACACTGCGCATCCGACGAACACCCAGGAGGCAGCAGCATGAAACGCGCACTAGGCGCCGTCGTGGGGATGGTCACGGTGATCGCCGCGGCCGTCATGACGCTGGCGACGCCCGCGTCGGCCGCGTCGCTGACCGAGGTCACCGGCTTCGGCACCAACCCGACCAACCTGCGCATGTACGTGTACGTGCCGAACTCCGTCGCGGCGCACCCGGCGATCGTGGTCGCCGTGCACTACTGCACCGGCTCCGGGCCCGGCGTTCTACTCCGGCACCGAGTTCGCCTCGCTGGCCGACCAGTACGGCTTCATCGTCATCTACCCGTCGGCCACCCGCAGCGGCAGCTGCTTCGACGTCTCGTCGCCCGCAGGCGCTGCACCCACAACGGCAGCAGCGACCCGGTCGGCATCGTGTCGATGGTCCAGCTACGTCGAGCAGCACCACAACGGCGACGCCGAACCGGGTCTACGTCACCGGCGCCTCGTCCGGCGGCATGATGACCAACGTCCTGCTCGGCGACTACCCGGACGTGTTCAAGGCCGGCGCGGCGTTCATGGGCGTGCCGTTCGGCTGCTTCGCCACCACCGACGGCTCGTGTGGAACAGCGCCTGCGCCAACGGCCACGATCATCAAGACCCCGCAGCAGTGGGGCGACCTGGTCCGCGGCGCCTTCCCCGGCTACACCGGCGCCGCGGCCGCGGATGCAGCTCTGGCACGGCACCGCCGACACCACGCTGCGCTACCCGAACTTCGGCGAAGAGATCAAGCAGTGGACCAACGTCCTCGGCGTGAGCCAGACGCCGGTCCTCACCGACACGCCGCAGTCCGGCTGGACCCGCACCCGCTACGGCAGCACCGGCACCACGGCGCCGGTCGAGGCGATCAGCGTGCCAGGGCGTCGGGCACAGCCTGCCGCTGAGCGGGCAGGCCGCCATGGCGATCCAGTTCTTCGGCCTGAACGGCGTCGCCGCCGCCGACCAGCCCGCCCCCGCCGACGCCACCCGCCGACGTCGCCGACCGCCGCACCACGCCGCCGCCACCGCCCGCCGCCGGCGGCAGCGTGCCGCGTGACTACGCGTCAACGCCTGGAACACCGGGCTCACCACGGCCGTCACGGTCGACCAACACCGGCAGCACCACGATCAACGGGTGGGCGCTGGGCTTCACCCTCCCCAGTGGACAGACCATCACCTCGGCCTGGAACGCCACCTCACGCCCGGCCAGCGGCGCGGTCACCGCGCGGAACATGAGCTACAACGCGACGATCGCGCCCGGTGCGTCGACCGGGTTCGGGTTCCAGGCCACCCACACCGGCAACACGGCGAAGCCGGCCGCCTTCAACCTCAACGGCACGGCCTGCTCGGTGGCGTGAGTACCGGCCGGCGCCCGGTCGCCCGCCGGGCGCCGCGTCCGTGTGCACTTGGGCTTTTTGGGACGACTTCCCCGGATGCCTTGTGTGCAACTCCGATTACGGTCGGGCACGGCACTCGCGAGAGGCCCCTTGTGCTTGGTACTCTGCCGCCACTCACGGCTGGCTCGTCCAGCGCATACGTGGAGGTGGTCTTGTGAGTGACAGCGCGATGAAGGGCCGAGTCAGAGGACTGCTCGGCGGGCCATCTTCGGTGCAGGAGGCTGAACCGGTGCCACAGCAAGAAATTCCGTCCGATACGGTCAGCGCGCAGCATCAGGCGCTCCAGGTGCTGAACCTCGCCCAGCGGACGGCCGAGGAACACGTCGCCAGCGCCCGCCGCCAGGCCGACAAGATCACCGCGGATGCCCGCGCCAGTGCGGAGCAGATCGTCCGGGACGCCCAGGGCCACGCGCAAGGCCTCCAGCAGGAGGCCAAGAAGGCGCTGTCCGAGGCACACGTCACGGCCCAGCAGATCGCCCGCGACGCCCAAGCCAAGGCCGACACCGTCCGGCAGAGCGCCGAGGAGATCCTGGCCGACGCGCAGACCAAGGCCGACGAGACGGCCAAGGCCGCCCAGACGAACGCCGACGAGCTGAAGCACCAGGCCGAACAGCGCTACGAGGACGTCGTCGGCGGCCTGGCCGCCAAGCGTGAGGCGCTGCAGCGCCAGATCGAAGCCCTCGAGGTCTTCGACCGGGAATACCGGACGCGGATCAGCAACTTCCTGCAGAACCAGTTGCGCTCCCTGTGGGTCGAGGAGCCGAAGGTCGGCCCCGAAGAGATCGTCGAGCCGGCCCCCGCGACCGAAAAGGGCAAGTCCTGACGGAGCACTCCGAACCGAAACGCGGCACCGACCCCCGAGGGAGCCGGTGCCGCGTTGACGGAGTCGGACTACTTGCCGAGCTCGTTCAGGGCGTGCTCGACGGTCTCGACCGCGATGCCCTTCTGCTGGATCAGATCCAGCTCGGCCTTGAGGTTGGCCGGGGTGACCGCGTATGTCGGGTCCTCGGCGCCCGCCTCGACCTCGTGGTAGACGAGGACGAGCCAGCTCTTGTCCTTGATCGCCTGGTCGACCCACTTGCCGACCTGCGCCGGGGTGGTGGTGTTGAGGATGTTCTGCACCTTGATGTTGTAGACGTCCGTGGCCGCCTTGGTGTTGAAGCCGTCGTCGGTGGAGCGGTGCGACCGGTAGTACTTCTTGATCGCGGTGATGACCTTGGTGTTGTACTCGCCGTAGGGGCTGGCGAAGTCCTTCGCCACGGTCGGGCCGTACCAGCCGCGCAGCGTCGCCTGGCTGTTCTTCAGCTCGTTGTCGAGTTTCGTCGCGCTCAGGGCCGGCAGCTCCGGGTGCGTCACCGTGTGCGAGGCGATCTCGTACTTGGCGGCGTACAGCGCGTCGAACTGCTGCTTGTCCATGTAGTCCGGGTAGTCGAGCGTACTGGTCAGCAGGTAGAACGTCGCTTCCATGTTGTGCGACTTCAGCAGCGGCACGCCATTGGTGTACTGGCTGCGCCAGCCGTCGTCGAAGGTCAGCGACACGATGCCCCGGCTGTACGGTCCGGTGGGCGGCGCCGGCGGGGTCGTCGTGTTCGACACGGTCACCGACACGGTGGCCGTCGTCTGGCCAGTGCTGTTGACGGCGGTCGCCGACACCGTGTGCGCGCCGTTGGTGACGCCGGTGGTGTCCCAGCTCACCCCGAACGGTGCTGTGGTGTCCTCCACCGGCGCATCGCCGTCGATCACGAACTTCACGCTGGTCACGCCGGCGCTCACGGTCGCTTCCAGCGGCTGGATGCCGGAGACCGTCGCGTTCGCGGTCGGCTTGGTCAGGCTGATCGTCGGCGCCCCCGGCGGCGGTGGCGCCACACCGGACTCGGCCAGCACGTACTGGTCGGTCTGCAGGCTGCCCTTCTTGGCCAGCGCGTGGTACAGCTGCACCTTCACGGTGTCCGCGGGCGTGGTGAACGTGGTGTTGACCTGCTTCCACGTCGCGCTCGCCGGCGCGTCGGCCAGCCACAGGAACGTCTGCTTCCCGGCGCTGTTCGTGGCGATGATCTCCAGCGACGTCACGACGTCGGAAATGTACCAGTCCGACGCCGCGTATTTCGTCGTCGGTTTCACCGTCACCGGTGCGCTCAGCCACTTCCCGTCGCCGGACGAGAGCGACGAGATGGTGATGCCCAGGCTGTGGGTCCCCTCGTGCCCGGTGCTCTGCCACGCCGAGGTGGCGCTGTTCGTCCCCCAGTTGTCGAAGGTCCAGCTCGCCGGCTTACCGGACGCCGCCGTTTCGACCGACGGGTTGGCGATCAGATTCGAGCCGTCCGCATGGGCGGCAATGGTCGGCAGAATGGCCGCCGCGCTGACCAGCACGATGCCGCCGACGATTTTCGTAGACAAGCGCACGCTTCGCTACTCCTTTTCTTTTCGACGGCGTATCGGATCAATTGCGCAGCGTAATGTCAACGCGCCGAACGGTCAGTGTCGGCCGAGGGAATGACCTTGACCTGCGAGTTTCATTCGGCGTATTGCGCAAGAGTGCACGTTCGGATTAACTCCTGAGCGCCGAGAAAGAATCGCCGGTGGTCGCCCGAATGGACGGCGGAAATTCGAGATTTCTTTCAATTCTTCATGACTCGGGTCCGCGGAGCGCACGACCGTCGCTCCCGCCAGAAATCCCGGCGTCCGCGTTCCCAACCCCAGCCGCGAGGCCACAACTCCGGGGAGGTAGTGCCCTCCGCGGGGTGGGGTTGCCACAACTTCCGGGAAGGAGTGGCCCCCGCAGGGCCGGGATGCCACAACTTCGGGGAAGGAGTGGCCTCCGCGGGGCCGGGATGCCACAACTTCGGGGAAGTAGTGCCCTCCGAGGGGCCCGGATGCCACAACTTCGGGGAAGGAGTGGCCTGCCGGCCGGGTCGACATTTTTCGGCCGGCATGTCGAGGAGCCGGGCGTGGCGCCGACTGGTGGGTGAACGGTGAGATGCACCGGGCACTCATCAACCGCCTTGAGGAGCACACGATGGCAAAGCTGCGCGTCCACAACGTCACGATCTCGCTCGACGGGTACGCCGCCGGCCCCGACCAGGACTCTGGAGAATCCGCTCGGGGTCGGCGGGGAGCAGCTGCACGGATGGATGTTCAAGACCCGTACGGCCGCGAAGATGTTCGGCGGCGACGGCGGGGAGACCGGCCTCGACGACGACTTCGTCGCCGAGGGCGAGGACAACATCGGCGCGACGATCATGGGCCGCAACATGTTCGGCCCGGTCCGCGACGAGTGGCCGGACGAGGCGTGGAGGGGCTGGTGGGGTGACGACCCGCCGTACCACCATCACGGTGTTCGTCCTCACCCACCACGCCCGCGCCGTCGTTCGAGATGCAGGGCGGCACCGTCTTCCACTTCGTCACCGACGGCATCGAGTCGGCCCTCGCCCAGGCGACCGCGGCGGCCGGCGGCCAGGACGTACGGCTCGGCGGCGGCGCCGCGACCATCCGCGAGTACCTGCGGGCCGGGCTCCTCGACGAGCTCCATCTGGTGATCGTGCCGGTCCTGCTCGGCAGCGGCGAGCGGATCCTCGGCGGCGGTGTGACCGACGGCTACGAGGTCACCCAGTTCGTCGCGTCGAAGGAGGCGACCCACGTGCGCCTGAGCCGCAGCCGGCCCTAGGATCGCCGGCGGCGCATGAGCAGCACGACGGCGACCGTGACCGCGGCGACGGCCACGCCCACGGCGATGAGGATGTGGTAGTAGCCGATCGTGTGCGCCTCGGTCGCGCCGGGGCCGGCCAGCGTCACCGGTTCACGGTCGCCCCGGTCGAGGTCGATGTTCTCGGCGACGTGGACGCTCTTCACCCGCAGCGATCCGTCACGGGAGACGAAGTCGCCGACGCAGTCGTACGTCGTGCGTCCCCGGGTGGTCGCCTGGCCCGCGCAGAAGTCGACGGTGAGCGTGCCGGGCGTCTCGGTGATCAGATACGCGGTATCGGTCACGGCGATGCCCAACGCGCAGAGCGCGACGACGGCCAGGACGATCATCAGCACCGCGAGCCGGGACCGCGATCGGTCCCGGCCCGGTGTCGCCGGCGGCATGGCCACGGCAGGACCCTAACGAGCCCTGGTCGCCTCCCGCCAGAGCAGCCGGACGAGGTTCGGGTTGCGGGCTGGCTACAGGCCCGGGGTGGACCGGCCCCACCCGGCCGGCTACCGGCCCGGGGTGGACCGGCCCCACCAGCGGCGGCGGACGGCCGGCGGCGGGGGAGCCGGCTCGGGCGGCGGCGGCTGCGCGTCACGCCAGGCGGCGACGACCTCGTCCGCGTTGACCTTGTGCACGGGAACGAGCGGGCCGGACGGGGCCTGAAGGTAGGCGACGACCTGCTGGTTCAGCTCGGCGACCACCTCGCGCACGGCGTCCTCGCTGCGCAGGCCGCGCACCGTCTCCGGCAACCGCTCGATCTGCTTGGCCAGTTGCAGTGACTGCGGCAGCAGCGCGTCGCTCGGCACGCCCTCGCGGCGCAGGTAGTCCTTGACCCACCACAGCTCGTCGTCCTGCTCGCCGCGGTCGGGGAGGGGCTTACCCAGGCCGGGCAGGTCGTCGAAGTCGCCGCGCTCCTGGGCGAGCCGGATCTGCTGCTCGATGTAGGACTCGTACCGAGACATGCACCAAGGTTACCGAGGTGGCGGCCGCTATCGATCCGGCGACAGCAGCGCGGTGCCGAAGGCGATCACCGCGAACAGGGCGACCGTCAGCACATGCACGGCCGTGCACCACAGGCAGATCGCGTCGATGACGAAGAGCTCGGCGTAGACCAGGTAGGCGACGAAGATCACGCCGAGCGTGGCGAAGCCCAGCCGCCCGTACCGGATGAAGGGGCGCTGATCCCGCCACATCAGCGGCAGGCAGGCGACCACCATCACCACGAAGAACGCCAAGCCCAGCAGCGCCACGGGAACGCCGAACACCTTCGACTGCTCGCTCGTGGTCACCTTGGTGCAGTTGACCACGCCGGTATCCGGGCACGCGAGCGTCGTGGACGCGGTGAAGTGCTCGACCGTCAGGTACCCGGCGACGAGGAGCCCGGCGACGGCGATGCCGAGCGAGGTCGCGACGAGCCAGCGCGGCACCGCCACCTCGGCCCTACTGCGCAGCTGCGCCATCGAACTTCCCGGCGTACGCCTTGACCGCGGCGCTCGTACAGACGTTGGCCGGCTGGTTGGCGGTGATCTGGCAGAGCAGCGCGGTGAACGCGTTGGCCGCCCCGCCGATCGCCTGCGCGATGTCGCTGGTCGGGTCGTTCAGCGCGTCGATCACCTGTTGCGGTGTGAGACCCGCGAGCAGCGCCGGGCTGTAGGCGGCGCCGGCGCTCACCGCCTTGTTGGCGAAGTCCATGAACGGGATCGAGCCGGCCGAGTCACCGTCCACATAGGGCGGAGCGTCGTACTTGGTCACGAGCGCCGTCTGCGCCTGGGTCGGCTGGTCCAGCGGCGCGTAGCCGTTGCCCTGCCGTACGTTGGTCGTCGTCTCCACGCCCTGGAACGACAGATAGTCGCTCTTGTACGTCGCGCCGTGGAACGACAGCGTCGGCGTGTTGGGATAGGTGTCGTCGGAGGCCGAGTGGGTCACGCCGAGCCCGGAGAAGGTGCCGAAGCGCGACAGGGCGACGACGAGCGCCCAGCGCTGGGCGGCGCAGAACGGGCAGTATTCCGCGCCGTAGTAGAAGATCAGCGGCTTGCCCCCGTCGGTCAGCGAGGGCTGGCCGGTGATCACCTTCGGCAACGAGTCGACCTTGCCCGCGCCCACCTTGTCGAGCAGGTCCGCTGGGACGGTGGTGATCGCTGTGGTCACGGCCGCCGCGGCCGAGCCGGACACCGACGGCGCCGCCGTCTTCGTGGCCCCGCCACCGCTCACCTTCACCACGATCAGGACGGCGAACAGGGCGAGGACGAGCGCCACCGCGCCACCGGCGATGAGCATTCGTCGCCGTCGTTGCTGGGCCCGCTTCTGCGCGGCGACGATCTGGCGGGCGCGCT
Source organism: uncultured Actinomycetota bacterium (assembly GCA_963816625.1). Lineage (GTDB taxonomy): Bacteria > Actinomycetota > Actinomycetes > Mycobacteriales > Micromonosporaceae > Dactylosporangium. The sequence continues at coordinate 262,035 of CAWFLC010000005.1, forward strand.
CCCGCGCCTGACGGTCCCGTTTGGACACGCTGTCAACCCATTCCTGTGAACACCCCGTGTGCAGCGCACGTCGGACGCCGCACGGGATGAGTCGGTACCCGCCGAGCGAAAGTTCCCGGGCGTGACCATCGCCACGCTCCAGCCGTTCCATTGTCTCTCGGGTTTCCGAGGAGCTCACACGGCGCCTCACACGCTCGACCGGCACAGTCCTTGCCTGTAGCGCACCAACGGTCTAAGGAGGAAGCATGCCGCTCGTCAACGTCAAGGTCATCGAAGGGGTCTTCACCCCGGAGCAGAAGCACGACATGATCCAGCGGATCACCGACACCATGGTCGAGATCGAAGGCGAAAACCTGCGCCAGGTCACCTGGGTGGTCGTGGACGAGGTCAAGAGCGGGGACTGGGGCATCGGCGGCAACAGTCTCACCACCGCTGATGTGCACGCCTTACAAGGCCGGGTCACCGCTTGACGTCCAGCGTGACCCGCGTCCGGCTGCTCGGCCGCCCTCGACACGAGGGCGGCCGGCAGCCCCGCGGCCAGAAGTCCTGGGCGCTGCTGGCCCGGGTCGCGCTGTCCGACCGTCCGGTCGCGCGGCGGGAGCTGGCCTTTGACCTCTTCCAGGACGCCGACGACCCGCTCGGGGCGCTGCGCTGGTCGCTCGCCGATGTACGCCGGAGCCTCGCGGTGCCGGACGCGCTCCGCGGGGACCGGCTCCGGCTCAACCCCGACGAGATCTGGCTGGACGTGTGGGCCCTCGAGAACGGCACCCTCGATCCCGACGACATCGGTGGCGTCCTGCTGGACGGCGTCGACCTGCGCAACTGCCCGGCGTTCGACACCTGGCTCGTGCTCGCCCGCGCCCGCTGGCACGCCCGGTCGATGGAGGAACTGCGCGAGCGCGCCCTGGACCGGCTGACCTCCGACGACCCGGAAGGCGCGGCGACGATCGCCGGCCGGGCCGCCCAGCTCGATCCACTCGACGAGGCCGCGCAGGAACTCTTCCTCCGTACGCTGGTGGCCGCCGGTCACGAGGCGCAGGCCACCGTGCACCTCGCCTCGAGCACGGCCACCTTCGCCCGGGAGGGGCTGCCGGTCTCGCCGGCGCTGCGTCATGCGGCGCGCGGCACCGGTGTCCGGCCGCGTACCGGACTCCGCGCGAGTGTCGTCGCCGGTTCGCTGCTGCGCGCCGGTACCGCCGCATTGACGGCCGGTGCCGTGGACGCCGGCGTGGAGACGTTGCGCCGGGCGGCCGAGGAGGTCGCCGGGGCCGGGGACAAGGGCCTGGAGGCCGAGATCCTGCTGGCGCTCGGCGGCGCGCTTGTCCATGCCGTGCGCGGCTTCGACGGCGAGGGCGCGGTCGTCCTGCACCGCGCGATCGCGGCGGCGCGGTCCGCGCAACGCCCCGAAATCGTCGCCGAGATCCATCGCCAGCTGGCCTTCGTGGACGTACAAGCGGGCCGGCACGCCTCGGCCGCCCGGGCGCTGATCGAGGCCCGCCGGCACGCCGCCGGCCTCGACGACGCCGCGCTGACCGCCCGCATCCTCGCCCTGCACGGGATGAACGAGGCCGACCGTGGTCGCCACACCACCGCTATCGGCGTGCTCGCCGAGTCGGCGGCGCTGGCCGGCCAGGCGGGCGCCATCCGCCAGCAGGCATGGTCGCACGGCCTCGAGGCGCGCTCACTGTTGCTCAGCGGCCGGCCCGAGCAGGCCCGCCGGGCCGCCGAGGCGAGCCTGGTGCTCGCGCGGGAGCAGCGCTGGAACGCGTTTCTCCCGTGGCCGCAGGTCATCCGCGCCCAGGCCCTGGCCGAGCGCGGCGAGTGGGACGCCGCGCACGCCGACGCCGAGCAGGCCTTCGCGCTCGCCTGCGAGCTCGGCGACCCGTGCTGGGAAGGCATGGCCGGTCGAGCGATCGGCGTACTGGCCGCACAGTCCGGCGACGACGCGGGCGCGCGCGACTGGCTCGCCGACGCGCAACGGCGGTGTGACCGGGTTTCCGACCGGTACGTGTGGGTGTCCGCGTACATCGCGCTGGCCGCGATCGAGTGCACCCTGCGCGACCCGGCCGCGCGGCTCGCTGCGGCGCGGCGCCTCTATCACGCGGCGGCGCGCGCCGACCTTCCGGAGTTCATCGCCTGGTCGCTCGTGCACCAGGCCGAGGCCGGCGACGCCGGCGCCGTTCCCCTCGCCCGGAGTGCGGCCGCCGGCGTGTCCAGTCCGGCGCTGCAGACTCGCGTACGCGCGCTCATTGGTCCTGGGTGAATCGCCACCGTGTCGGCGAGGTGGTGAACGTCTGCTCGTCGAGGGCGAACGCCCAGTCCGGTGCGACCCGGACGGACGCGTTCACCGCCGGGTCGAGGAAATCGATCCCGTAGTCGACCTTGTACTTCGCGTTGGACGCGGCCAGGAAGGCGGCGATCCGGTCGAGGTCGGTGACGATCTCGGCGCGGCCCTCGACGACGAGCGGGTGGTCTCCGTCCTCGGTACTGAGCGAGCAGCGCGGTTCGGCCTGCAGGTTGCGGATCTTCCGCGAACCGAGGCTGCTGGAGAACCACAGCGCGTCCTCATGCCACACCGCCCAGACCGGCATCAGGTGCGGCCGGCCGTCGGGTCGCACGGTGGCCAGCCAGAAGTTGCGGGCGCCGGTCAGCCGGCGCAGCGCCTCCACCCACGTGAGGAGCCCGCCGGCGGCGTCGTCGATCCCGTAGCCCGGCATGTATGGCCGGCTTGCCTGCGGCTGCATGCCACCACCCTACGACATCGTCGCGGCGTCCACTATGGACGGTCGCCGAAAACTGTCGTACCCCATCCCTACGTTCGTGGCCATGGAGAACGGGGTTGCGCTTGCCGAGCGGTTGGCCGGGTTGCCGGTAGGTGTGGAGTTGATGACGTTGGTGGAGAGTCTGGATCCGACGGCGTTGGGTGGTGCGGAGGTGGTGGCCTTGCTGGCCGCCGAGCACCGTCTCGCCGCCCGCTTCCAGGCACGGGTCTTACGCAGCATGGTCGAGGTGGCCCGCCATATCGGGCCGGAGCATGCGTTCCTCGCGCCGTCGGAGATTGCTTCGGCGATCGGCTGCACCGACCGGCAGGCCGAAGGGCGGCTCGAGCTGGCCACCGACCTGGCGGGGCGGCTGCCCCGGGTGTTCGACGCGATGCTGGCCGGGCGTCTGGACGAGCGCAAGGGCAAGCTGTTCTCGGACAAGACCCGCCCGGTGCAGGACGACGGCCTGGCTCGCCGCATCGCCGACGAAGTCCTGTCGGATGTCGACGGGTTGAGCTCCGGGCAGATCGGTGGGCGGTTGTCCTATCGGGTCAGCAAGTACGACCCGGACGCGGCGGCGCGGCGGGCGCGTCGGTCCCGGGCGCAGCGGCGCATCGAGTATGCCGACGTTGGTGACGGCACCGCGGTGATCACCGGGGTCGGGTTGCCGGTGGAACAGGCCGCCGCGGCGGTCGAGCGGGTCGACGCGTTCGCGCTGGCCGCCCGCCGTGGTGGTGACCCGCGGACCCTGCAGCAGTTGCGGGCGGACGTGCTGCTGGGGCTGCTGGCCGGCACCTGGCCAGGCCCGGACCCCGTGCACCGGGTCGGGGTGGTGGAGCTGACCGTGCCGTTGACCACCCTGATGGGGTTGCAGAAGCTGCCAGGAGAGCTGGCCGGGTGGGGGCCGTTGTGCGCGGACCTGGCCCGTCAGACCAGCGAGCAGATCCTGCGACAGTCCAACCCGCAGCCGGGGGTGCGCTTCACCGTGCACGACGACGACGGCACGGTGGTGGCCAACGGCACCACCACCCGGCGGCCACCCAAAGCGATGGGGGCCACCGTGCGAGCCCAGGTCAACCAGTGCGTGTTCCCGCGCTGCCGGAAGCCGGCCAGCCACTGCGATCTCGACCACCGCGAACGCTGGGCCGACGGTGGGCCCACCACCGCGGACAACCTGCACCCGCTGTGCCGGCGCCACCACCGGGCCAAAGACGAAGGCGGCTGGCAATACACCGTCACCGCTCCCGGCGTCTACCAATGGACCAGCCCACTCGGCCAGATCATCGTCGAAGACCGCCGTCGCTTCATCAAGAAGGCGGCTTAAGGCGTCGGCACGGGGACCTCGCCGACGACCTCGTAGTGGGTGACCGCGGACTCGCCGTCGATGAGATAGCGCGCATCCTCGTCGTAGAGGACGGCCGCCTCGATGTCGTCGCCGGCGAACGCGCGGATCGCATCGTACGACTCCCAGAGCGACACGCAGATGAACTCGGTCCGATCGCCGTTGTCCTGGCGCAGGATCCAGGCGCCGCGGTTGCCCGGCGTGCGTCCGTACTCGGCGAAGCCGGTGTCGTGGATGTATTGGGCGTAGGCCTCAGCGTCGGCGAGCCGTACGGCGCCGGTCCAGAAACGGGCGATCATGAGATGGCCTCTTCGGTGAGGAAGTCGGTGACGATGCGGTTGGTCAGGCCGGGCTTGTCGACCGGGAAGCCGTGGCCGGTGCCGGGCACGAAGCACAGCTGCGCGTGGGGGAATGCGCGGTGCATGGTGTGGATGTGCTCGATCACGACCTCGTCGTTGTCCGACATCATGATCAGTGTCTTCCCCTCGTACCGAGCGAGGTCCTCGACGGTGAACGTCGGCTCCCCCAGGTGCGTTCGGCGTAGCTTCTCCGCCACGACGTGGAAGTGCTCCGGCCCGTCCGGGGAGACCGCGCCGTAGTAGTCGACGAAAAACTCGGTGGTCTCCTCGTCGAGGTCGATCACGCCCGGCATCCAACCGGAGTGGTGGAACGGGCCGGACGCGAGGACGAGTCGCCGCACGAGGTCCGGACGGCGCAGCGCGACAGTGAGCGCGACCGGCATGCCGTCGCTATGCCCGAACACGTGCGTCGACCACCGACCACCTTCTCGATGAACGCGATCATGTCGGCGGCCATCACCTCGTACGAGATCGGGCCCTCGACATCCGGGGTGCGACCGTGGCCGCGGCGATCCGGTCGGTACACGGTGAACCGTTCGGCCAGACCCGGCGTGTTGGCCTCGAATGCGCGCGAATCCGCGTGCCCGGGGTGCAGAAGGGTCAGCGGCTCGCCGGCACCGTCCTTCTCGTAGTACGTACGAACCGTTCCGAGCTGCACGTAGTCGGACATCACGCGAGCCTAGCGTTCGGTTGACCGAGAACGACCGTTCTCATAGGGTGTCCGGGAACCGTTACGCCGAGGAGGCACCCATGGCCGAGGACCGCCCGCCCCTGCCGCCGTTCACCCGTGAGACCGCCCTGCGCAAGGTCCAGGCGGCCGAGGATGCCTGGAACACCCGCGACCCGCACCGCGTCGCGCTCGCGTACACCGAGGATTCGGTCTGGCGCAACCGCAGCGAGTTCGTGCACGGGCGGCCGGAGATCGTGGCGTTCTTGACCCGCAAGTGGGAGCGCGAACTGGACTACGCGCTGCGCAAGAACCTGTGGGCCTTCGACGGCGACCGGATCGCGGTGCGCTTCCAGTACGAGAGCCACGACGCCGGCGGACAATGGTGGCGCAGCTACGGCAACGAGCTGTGGGAGTTCGACGAGCACGGGCTGATGCGCCGCCGCGAGGCCAGCATCAACGACGTACCGATCGACGCCGCCGACCGCCGCATCCGCGGCCCCCGGCCCGAGTCGGAGCATGGCGTCGAATTCCCGCTCCGGTGAGTGCCGGCTTCCACGACGGTGAGTTGCTGGCCGCGTAGGGTGTCCCGGTGGACCTCGAGGCGGTCAGGACCAGCGCGCTCGACGCCGCCGAGCACCTGTTCTACAGCCGCGGCGTGCACGCCGTCGGGATGGACGAGATCCGGGCCGAGTCGGGCCTGTCCCTCAAGCGGCTCTACCAGCTCTTCCCCTCGAAGGACGACCTGGTCGTCGCGTTCCTGCGCCGCCGCGACGAGGTGTGGCGGGGCCGCCTCGCCGACTACGTCGAGGCGCACGGCACTACCCCCGAGGAGCGGCTCCTCGCCGTCTTCGACTGGCTCGGCGAGTGGGTCCGCGAGCCGGACTTCCGCGGCTGCGCCTGGATCAACTGCTTCGGTGAACTCGGCGCCCAGTCCACGGGCGTCGCGCTGCAGGTCCGTACCCACAAGTCGGCGTTCCGCCGCTACCTGGTGCGGCTGACGAAGGAGGCGGGCCTGGACACCGATCTCGCCGACCAGCTGATGCTGCTCTTCGAGGGCGCGACCACCACCGCGGCGATCGCCGGCTCACCGCGGCCGGCCCTGCACGCCCGTACGGCGGCCAGAGCGCTCGTCGCCAAGGCATGACGGCGTTCATCCCCGGCGTCGAGGTCGCCCGCCGGTTCTACCGGGATGTAGTACGGCCGATCGTCGGCGGCACACAGCACACGGCCGCCCTGATCGGGCCCGGCTCGGAGGTGCTCGGCTTCGATACCGAGCGTTCCACCGACCACGACTGGGCACCACGGCTGCAGCTGTTCGTCGGCGACGCCGACATCGAGGCGACCGCCGGCGCTATCGACCGTGGCCTGCCGGAGCACTTCGCCGGCCACCCGGTCGCGATCGAGCCCGGCCCGCGGCACCGCGTCGTGGTGACCGGGCTCGACGGCTGGTTCGACCGGTGGCTCGGCTTCGACCCGCGTGGCGAGATCCGGCTGCTCGACTGGCTCGCCACCCCGACGCAGCGGCTCGCCGAGTTCACCGGCGGCGCGGTCTTCCACGACGGCACCGGGGAGCTGACCGCCGCCCGGGGCCGGCTCGCCTGGTACCCGGACGATGTCTGGCGCTACGTGCTGGCCTGCCAGTGGGACCGGATCTCCGAGGAGGAGCCGTTCGTCGGCCGGTGCGGCGAGGTCGGCGACGAGACCGGCGCCGCCGTCGTGGCCGCGCGCCTCGTCCGCGACCTGATGCGCCTGCGGCTGCTCATGCGTCGCCGGTACCCGCCGTACAGCAAGTGGCTCGGCACCGCCGCCGGCCCGGTCCCGGTGACCGTCAGCGGACCGGCCCGCGAGGCCGAACTCGGCCGCGCGTACACCGCAGCCGCCGAGGCGCACAACGCCCTCGGCCTGACCGAACCGGTCGACCCCGCACTGCGTCCGTTCTTCAACCGGCCGTTCACGGTGCTCGGCGCCGGCCGGTTCGCCGACGCCCTCCGGGCGACGATCGCCGACCCCGACGTCGCCGCCCTTGCGCCGATCGGCGCGATCGATCATTTCGTCGACAGCACCGCGGTGCTCGGCGACGTGCGACGATGCCGGGAGATCACCCGCGCCGCCCACGGCCGGGCAGAACGGAGGTGACGGTGGCACTCGACGACGTCGCCGCGGAGCTCTACGCCCTGCCGCCGGGCGAATTCACCGGTGCGCGCAACGCGAAGGCGAAGGAGGCGCGGCAGGCCGGCGACAAGGACCTCGCCGCCGCGATCACCGCGCTCGGCAAGCCGACCATGGTCGGCTGGCTGGCCAACCAGCTGGTCCGCGAGCGGCCGGACGAGATGCACGCTCTGCTCGACCTCGGCGAATCACTGCGCGAGGCCACCGCCAGCCTGGCCGGCGATCAGCTCAAGGAGCTTTCCCGGCAGCAGCGGCAGGTGGTGTACGCGCTGGTGCAGCAGGCCCGCGGCCTGGCCAACGCCGCCGGGCACCCGGCCTCCGAGGACACCGCCCGTGGCCTCGAGGAGACGCTGCACGCCGCCCTCGCCGACCCGGCCGCCGCGGAGCAGCTCGCGGCCGGCCGGCTAACCGGCGTACTGTCCCGCAGCGGCTTCCCCGGCGACACCTCGGCGGCTTCGGCAGCGCCGAAGAGAACGGCGGCCAAGGCGAGCAAGGCGCCGCCGAGCAAGGAGGACGAGGACGCCGCCCGCGACCAGGCCGAACGTGACGAGCGGCAGGCCCGGCAGGCGGCCGAGGCCAGTGCCGCCGAGCGCGACGAGGCTGCGCAGGCGCTCGACGAGGCGACCGAGGCCCTCGAGGATGCCACCGCGCACACCGAGGACCTCAAGCGGCAGCTCGAAGAGGCCGGCGAGGCGCAGGTCCAGGCCCAGCGGCGCCTGCGCTCCGCCCGCGAGACCGCCGAGCGGGCCGAGCGGATGGCCCGCAGGACCGCGCAGCGGCTCGCCGACGCCGAGGAGCGGACGCGCCGTTTGAGCCGATGACGGCCGGGGTACTGCTCCCGCCACGGGAGGTGGTGCGCGATGGCGCGGCCGATCTGGACCGGTGTGATCAGCTTCGGCCTGGTGTCGGTGCCGGTCGCCCTGTATTCCGCCACTCACGAGCACGAAGTGTCCTTCCATCAGTTCGAGAAGGGCACCAGCGACCGGATCCGCTACCACCGCGTCAACGAGCGGACCGGTAAAGAGGTCGACTACGACAACATCGTCAAGGGCGCGGACGTCGGCGGCGGTGAGTACGTGATGCTCGACCCCGACGAGCTCGACGCCATTGCCCCAGGCCGCTCGCGCACGCTGGAGATCCACACGTTCGTGGACCTCGACGAGATCGACCCCATCTACTTCCAGAAGACGTACTTCCTCGCCCCCGGCAGCGAGGAGACCGCGAAGACCTACACGCTGCTACGCGAAGCGATGGCGGAAACCAATCGCGCGGCGATCGGCACGCTGGTCATGCGCAACAAGGAGTACCTGGCGACGATCCGGCCCCAGGACGACCTGCTGGTCCTGGAGACCATGTACTTCGCCGACGAGGTGCGCGACGCGCACGCCGAGATCGACAAGCTGCCCGGGCGGGTCAACATCCGCCCGCAGGAGCGGAAGATGGCGGCGCGGCTCGTCGACTCGATGACCGGCAAATGGCGCCCGGCCGACTACCGCGACACCTACACCGACCGGGTCAACGAGCTGATCGACGCGAAGAAGCAGGGCGCGGAGGTCACCCTCGCGGAGGAGGCACCGGAGGCCACCGACGTGACCGACCTGATGGCGGTACTGCGCCGCAGCGTCGAGGCCGCCAAGCAGAGCCGGGGCAAGCCCGCGAAGAAGGTAGCCAAGACTGCGAAGAAGGCAGTCCCGAAGGCCAAGCGGCCAAGAAGGCCACAGCGGCCAAGAAGACCACAGCGGCCAAGAAGACCACAGCCACCAAGAAGACGACCAAGGCGGCCAAGAAGACCACGACAGCCAAAAAGACGAGGACCGCGAAGAAGGCCGCCTAGTGCGCTGACCGTGAACGTTCACCGGGTATTTTACAGTCACTTGATCAATACGATGAGCGTCACGATGACGCCATAGAAGATCAGACCGAGAACGGTGACCCATAGATGGGGGTCGCGCTCCTGGGTCGCCACGTCGCGGGTCAGCGGTGGGAGGACCCGAAGCAGGATGGGAAGCAACGACACCGCCAGCCCAGCGGTCACGAAGGCGGCCGCAATATACCCCCACCCCTCCCGCATCGCCTCAAGCGACGCGAACAGCGTCGCGGTAAGCACCACCACCATGGCCAGCCGGAGGCGGGGATCGACCTTTGACCCCGGATCCGTGTTCTTGGTGTCGAAGAACCGAACCTGGAACAGCAGCGCTCCGGCGACGGCGAGCTGGATCGCGATGATCGACTGGAAGTACTGAACTGGCACGTCACCATCCATTGGCTGATGATGCCCGAGCCAACCGGCGCACCGAGTGCCAGATGTAGGGCCTGCCGGTCAGACCGGATCGCCGCCGTCTGGAGTGGACTGTTGTGGCTCAGGTAGGCCGGTGATACGGCGCAAAGCGGCGAAGCCGTCCTCACTGCCGGGCCAGTGCGCTCGCACGGCGTCGACACCGGCGCGGCGGACCGTGCTGCGCAGCACGACGGCGACGAGGATGGCGTCGTCGGCGTAGCCGAGCACCGGGATGAAGTCGGGGATCGGGTCGATCGGTATCGCCAGGTAGGCCAACAGCAGGACGAGACGTACCCGAACGCCGCGCGGCAGGTTGCGGTCGGCGGCCAGGCGGCGCAGCAGCCGCAGGAGGTCCGGCAGCAGACGCAGCGCCTCTTTCAGGAGTTGCCCCTTGGGTTTGCTGATCAGCAGGACGATCAGCAGCGCCACCCACGCCAGCAGCAGCGCAACGGCGAGTCCCAGCAATGTCTGCAGCCACCGTGGCATAGCGCGGTCAACTCCCCTCAACGATGGTCAGACGCGTCCGGCTGGTCGTTGGCCCGGCGGTGGCGTCGGCGACGCCGGTCTCCGCGGACAGCGCTGCGGCCGCCCGGCGTGTCATCGACCCGGTGAACGTTCACGGTCAGCGCACTGGTCCTCGTCCGCCGCCGGCTTGGTGGCCCAGAACAGCAGGCCCTTGCCGACCGACACGGTCACCTCGTCGTAGCCGAGGGTCCGCAGGCGGGGGAGCAGCCCGGACGGCTCGATCGGATTGTACGTGTCGTCGACATGAAATTCGTGCAGCGCCGTACTGGCGAGGCTGTCCGAGCCGATCAGGATGCCTCCAGGGCGAAGCACGCGCAGCACCTCGGCGAGTACGGCGTTCTGCGACCGTTCGGTCGGGATGTGGTGCAGCATCGTGAACGATCCGGCCGAGTCGAACGTGTCGTCGTCGAAGGGCAGCCGGGCGGCGTCGGCGTGATGCACCTCCACGTTGGTGTCGGCGAACCGCTGCCGCAACGCGTCGGCGGCGGCCGGGTCGATCTCGGTGGCGACCAGCCGCTTCACCCGGTGCCGGAGCCATTCGGTGGTGGCGCCCGGCCCGGGTCCGATCTCGAGCATCTGGCTGCCCAGCTCGCACCGGTCGGCCAGCCTCGGCAGGACGACGGTGTGCATGAGCTCCGCCCATTCCGGGCTCGGGCACAGGCGTGCGTGGTTCTCGTTCATGCCGCGACGGTACGGCGGGAGCCAGATGGCCGGAAGAGCGTAGACTTCCAAGGCATGTCGCGATCGGGACAGGGCACGAAGCCGGTTGAGGTCGTGACGGTCGGCCGGTTCCCGATGCCGCGGGGCACCCGCTTCGAACCGCATACGCACGTCGCCCACCAGCTGGCCTGGGCCCGCAGCGGCATCCTGGTCGTCGACTGCTACGAGAAGGCCGCCGACGGCCACGACACGGACACCGCCGCCACCTGGATCCTGCCCTCGACCCGGGCTCTGTGGATTCCGGCCGGGGTCCGGCACGCGGCGGCCGGTGTCGGCCCGGCGGTGATGCAGAGCCTGTACCTGGCCCCCGAAAGCCAGGCCGCCGAAAGCCTGGCCCCCGAAAGCCTGGCCCCCGAACACCTGGCCCCCGAAAGCCTGGCCCCGGAACAGGGCCTGCCGGGCTGGGCGGAGCCGACGCCGGTAGTCGTAGAGCCGCTGCTGGCCGAGCTGATCGGCTACCTGGCGGGCGACGACCTGTCGGCGGCGCAGCGGGGCCGGGCCCTCGCCCTGGTGTGGGACCTGCTGCGGCCGGCCACCACCGGCGCCGTGCACGCGCCCCTGCCCCGCGACGACCGGGCCCGGACGGTCGCCCGCGCGATCAGGGCCGCGCCGCACGACCGTCGCGACCTGGCCGGCTGGGCGGCGACGGTGAACGTCAGCGGCCGGACGCTGGCCCGGCTCTTCCACGACCAGACCGGTGTCCCCTTCGGACAGTGGCGCACCGCGGCCCGCATCCAGGCCGCACTCGTACTGCTGGCCCAGGACACACCCGTGTCGCTGGTGGCCCGCCGCGTAGGCTACGACACCACCAGCGCGTTCGTCGCCGCGTTCCGCCGGCACACAGGTACCACCCCGGGCAGCTACTTCTCGGCTCGCGGCGCCACGATGAGGAGCGAACGGTAGTGCGCATCGCCAGCTACAACGTGGAGAACCTCTTCAACCGGGCCCGCGCGCTGGATCAGCGGACCTGGGCCGAGGGGCGGCCGGTGCTCGAGGCGTACCAGCGGATCTGCCAGCTCCTCGAAGAGCCGGTCTACACCGGCGGCGTCAAGGACGACATCCTGCGCGAGTTGGAGCGGCTCGGGCTGCGCCGGGGCGACACGGCGAAGTTCGCCCGGCTGCGGCAGAACCGGGGCCGGCTGATCAGGCGGGCCCGCGACGGCCGCGTCGAGATCGTGGCCGGTGGCCGCGCCGACTGGATCGGCTGGGTGGAGCTCACCACCGACCGCGTCGACGAACTGGCGCTGTACAACACCGCGCGGGTCATCCTCGACGTCGGCGCCGACGTCGCTCGGCGTCATCGAGGCGGAGAGCCGGATCGCGCTCAAACGCTTCGCGGAGGGCGGTTTGCGGTCGCGGTACCCGTACATCATGGTCATCGACGGCAACGACGAGCGCGGCATCGACGTCGGGATCATGTCCACAAGGGACTATCCCGCTCGTCGCGCAGCACAGCCACGTCGACGACGCCGACGCGGTCGGGCGGGTGTTCAGCCGCGACTGCGCCGAGTACCACTTCCGGACGCCCGGCGACCGGCGACTCGCCGTGCTCGTCAATCATTTCAAGAGCAAGGGGTACGGCGGGAAGGTCGCCTCGGATGCGACGCGGGAGCGGCAGGCCGGGCGGGTCGCCGAGATCTACAGTGGACTCGAGCACCGACCTCGTGGCGGTGGTCGGCGACCTCAACGACACGCCCGACAGCGCAGCCGCTCGCACCGCTGCTGCGCGACACCGACCTGCGGGACATCTCGACCCACCCGGCCTTCGACGACACCGGCCGGCCGGGCACGTACGGGTCGTGTACCGCACGCAACAAGCTCGACTACGTGCTGCTGTCGCCGGCCCTGTTCGCCGTGGCCCGCGGCGGTGGCATCCTGCGCAAGGGCGTGTGGGGCGGCCGGCGGGGCACGCTCTGGCCGATCTACGACACGATGACGCGCGCCGTGCACGCCGGCTCGGACCACGCCGCCATCTACGCCGATCTCGAGCTCTAACCGACGAGTTCGAACTCTTCCCACCAGTCGATGGCCGAGCGGTTGGCGATCAGCGGCTTGCGGCCGGCGTCGTCGGCGGTGACGTACCTGCCGTTGACCATCGCCTTGAGGCTGACCGAGTGGTTGGCGTTGTGAACGAGCTGGAACCTCTCCCAAGTGCCGACCGTCAACCCGCGGGCGATGAGCGGCGAGGCGCCCGCGTTCTCGGCCGTGACGTAGCGGCCGTTGGCGCGCGAGCGCAGCGCGACCAGCCCGCTGCCGAGGTCGACGACGTCGAACTGTTCCCACCCGCCCCCGATGACCGGCCGGTTCGCGATGAGTGGGCTGGCGCCGGCCCTGTCCGCGCAGACGAACCGGCGATTGACCAGGGCGCGCAGACTCTTGGTCGAGGCGGCCGGCCCGGCCAGGGTCCGCAGGCCGAGGAGGTCGCCGTTGAACACGTCCTTGTCGTAGTTGCCGGCCTCGGCGTTGGAGCCGGCCGCATGCTGCCAGATCGCGAACGTGCTCCAGCCGGCCGGCAGCCTCGGCGGGTTCGTCGTGTAGCCGGCGATGTCGAGCGGGTACCCGCCGAACGACGCGTCCGAGCCGGTGCAGGGATTCCACCAGTTGGTGTTGGTGTAGATCATCGGCCGGCGGCCGATCTTCGCGGTCACCTCGGTGAGGAACGCGCGGATCCACTGCGTCATCTGCGCGGGGGTGAGACCCCAGCAGGCCGGCAGGTGCAGCGCCCCGTACGGCCACTCCATGTCGAGGAACGGTATGAGGGTGGCGGTGTCCGGCGTCCACTTGGACTGCTTGACGAAGTAGTCGGCCTGCCCGACCGGGTCGCCGAGATCCGGCCGCCCGAAGGCGTACGCGCCGACCAGCAGCCCGGCGTCCCGGGCGCCCTGGTAGTCGGCGGCGAAGTACGGATTCGTGTACGTGCGGCCCTCGGTCGACTTGATGTAGGCGAACTTCGTGCCGCGCGCCGCCACCACCGGCCAGTTGATCGGGTGGACCGAGTGGTCGTGGCTGGACACGTCGATGCCGGTCACCGGGAAGCTGGCCACCGTCGGCTTGACCGCCTCGGTCCGGTCGACGGCGGCGACGCCGCCGGCCGCGGCCCACCCGCCGTCACCCGGAACCTCCGGGCCGGCGCCGCCCGGGGCGGCGGGCGCACCGCCGGACGCTGCCGGGCCGGCCGCGGGCGCACCGCCGGGTGCTGCCGAGCCGGCCGCGGGCGCACCGCCGGTCGGCGGAAGGATCGCCAGTGCCATGCCGAAAGCCGTGGCCAGGGCGGCCGACCTCAACGTCATCAACGTCCTTCCCCCGAGTGCGTTTGCAGGGGACCCTAGACCGGACAACGTGGTAAATGTCGGCAAATACGGGCTTTTACTACATGTGAGGGACATTCGGATTGCGGCCGAACAGGCCCCGGAACGTCGTACTCATCACCGGCTCGCCGCCGCGCCGCAGCTCACCGCGCAGGAACACCGTGCCCCGGCCGGGCCGGGTGGTGGACGGCGCCACGTCCAGCACGGTGAGCGTGCCGGTGAGGACGTCACCCGCCCGTACCGGGGCCAGCCAGCGCAGCTCGGACAGGCCAGGCGAGCCCTCGCTGGCCGACCCGGAGAGCACGGCATCCACGTACAGCCGCATGAAGAGCGACCCGGTGAACCAGCCGCTGGCGATGAGCCCGCCGAACGGGGTGTTCTCGGCCGCGCCGGCGTCGACGTGGAACGGCTGCGGGTCGAACCGTTCGGCGAAGTGCACCATCTCGTCGCCGTCGATCGTCACCGAGCCGAGGTCGAACTGGTCGCCGACCCGGAAATCCTCCCAGTAGCGCATATGAGGCGAGCACCTTCCAGGTGAATGTCCGGTCGCGTTCACCGTAGCGGCACCGGCCGGCTCGGCAACGGACACGCGGCGGGCCGACGGTGGACCTTGACGTGACCGTAACCGGACGCGCAGTGTCAGGTCCAGGGAGGGACTGATCGATGTCTGAAGTGAACCGCCGCCGGCTGCTGCTGACCGCCGCCGCGACCGGGGCCGGTGCCGTGGTACTTGAGCCGCTCGTGTTCCCGCCGGCGGCGAGGGCGGACGGCGGCACCGAGCAGACGACGGTGACCGGGCACATCGACTACGGCGCCGCGGACTGGGTGTACGTGCCGATCCAGGTGCCGGCCGGGGTGAACCGGATCACCGTCAGCTACTCGTACGACCGGCCGACGCCGCCGGCCGGCTACAACGGCAACGCCCTGGACATCGGGGTCTTCGACGAGCGCGGCTACGACCTCGGCAACGCGGCCGGCTTCCGGGGCTGGTCCGGCGGCTTCCGCACCAGCTTCACGATCAGCGCCTCCGACGCCACCCCCGGCTACCTGCCCGGGCCGGTGCGCCGTGGCGTCTGGCATGTGATCTTCGGCCCGTACACGGTGGCCCCGCAGGGCCTGAACTGGTCGTTGACCGTCGAGCTGAGCTACGGCTCGGACGGGGCGCCGTTCGTGCCCCGGCACGCGCCGCAGCGGGCCACCGGCCGGGGGCCGGCCTGGTACCGCGGCGACATGCACCTGCACACCGTGCACTCCGACGGCCGCCGCCTGCCGGCCGAGGTCGCCGCGGGCGCGCGGGCCGCCGGGCTGGACTACATCGTGTCCACCGACCACAACACCTCCAGCGCCGCCGGGGTGTGGGGCGAGTTCGCCGGTCCCGACCTGCTCATCATCGACGGCGAGGAGATCACCACCCGCAACGGCCACTACACGGCGCTCGGCCTGCCGGCCGGCACCTGGATCGACTGGCGGTACCGGGCCGTTGACGGCGCCCTGGCCCGCTTCGTCCAGCAGATCCACCGCGCCGGCGGCCTCGCCGTCGCCGCGCACCCGCTCGCCCCCTGCGTGGCGTGCGGCTGGAAGTTCGGCTACGGCGGCCTCGACGCCGTCGAGGTGTGGAACGGCCCGTGGACCCTCGACGACGAAGCCGTCCTGGCCGGCTGGGACAACCTGCTCGTGGCCAGCACTGGGACTCCAGGTGCGCGCGAGGGCGCCGCCGGAGCCTGGATCCCGGCCGTAGGCGACAGCGACGCGCACAGCGAACCCCAGGTCATCGGGTTGCCGCAGAACGTGGTGTTCGCCGGCGACCTCGACCGGCGTTCGATCCTGGCCGGCGTCAAGGCCGGCCGGGTCTGGCTGGCCGAGTCGTCCGCGGTGAACCTGTCCTTCGTCGCCGAGGCCGCCGGCCGCCAGGCCGGCGTCGATGAGGCCGCCGGGCGCCAGGCCGGGATCGGCCAGCGGCTCGAGGTCGGCGACGCCACCCCGGTCACCGTCATGCTCACCGTCGACGGCGCGCCGGGCGCCACGGTCCGGCTGGTCACCGACCAGGGTGTGCGCTCGACCGCGACCCTGCCCGCCGCCGGGACGGGCACGGTCACCTGGGCGACCACGCCCCGCAACTCGCGGTATGTGCGGGCCGAGGTGCGCCGGCCGGTGCCGACCGCCACGACCCCGGACACCATGGTGGCGCTGACCAACCCGATCTTCCTCGGCCGGACCCGCTAGGCCGCCAGTGCGAGCCGGCCGAACTCGGTCAACGTGCCGTCGAACAGCACGTCCGACACCTGCGTCAGCAGGATCACGATGCGACCGCTCGCCGGGTCGTTGAACCAGGACGTGCCGTAGCCGCCTTCCCACCCGTACCGGCCGGGGGTGTCTGACACCTCGTCCGGCGTGACCGCCACCGACAGGCCGTGGCTCCAGCCGCGCCCGCGGAGGATTATCCCGCCCCGGGCGATCTGCTCCGGGGTCAGCACGTTCGTGGTCAACAACTCGTACGAGCGGGCCGACAGCAGCCCGGCGCCCCGCTCGCGCATGAACCGGCCGAACGCCAGGAGGTCGTCCACTGTGGACGCCAGTCCGGCCGCGCCGGACGGGAACGCCGGCGGCCGGCTCCACTCGTCGGGCTTCGAACTCGGCTGCTCCTGCATGACGCCGGTCTCGAGGTTCGTCATGAAGTACCCGGGAAGCTCCCGCGCCCGCTCGGCCGGCAGCCAGAACCCGGTGTCCGCCATGCCCAGCGGCGTGAACAGCCGCTCCTGGAAGAGGTCCGGCAGCGACCGCCCGGTCGCGCGGGCCAGCAGCACTCCGAGCACGAGCGCACCGGAGTTGTAGTGCCACAGCTCACCCGGCTGGTGCATCAGCGGCAACGTGCCGAAGAGCCGGATCCACTCGTCCGGCTCGTACGGCGTGCGCGGGTCGGGTTCGGCGACCCGGAGGTTGAGGTCGTCGGCCGCCTTGATGATCGGGTAGTGCGGCGGGTTGAACTCCGGTTCGACGATCAGGCCGTGCCCCATCCGGAAGGTGAGCAGATCTTCGACGGTGATCGGCCGCGACGCCGGCACCGTCTCGTCGAGCGGCCCGTCCAGGCGGGCCAGGACGCGGCGGTCGGCCAGCTCCGGCAGCAGCCGGTCGACCGGCTCGGACAGGGTGAGGGCGCCGTCCTCGACGACCATCATCGCCACCGCCGCCAGGATCGGCTTGGTCAGCGAGGCGAGCCGGAACGGGGTCGAGCGGCGCATCGGCACGTCACTGCCGAAGGCGACGCTACCCTGCGCGGCGAAGAACACCTCGTCGCCGTCGACCACGAGCATGACAAGCCCGGGCAGCTTGCCCTTGTCGACGTGCAGCTGCATGGCCTGTTGCAGCCGGTCGAGCCCGGCGTCGGTGAAGGTCATGCCCGCAACGATAACGGCGAGCTGAATCTCGCCCGGTCGCCCGTCGCATCGTTTGACCATGTCGGCTACGGTTGCCGCAGACTTTCGTGGACGGGGAGGGCACCTGATGAGGCCGAAGTGGCCCTGTTGACCGCTCCTCAGCCGGTGCGGACGCCACCGGCGAAGCGGGCCGGGACGGGCCGGTTGCAGGCCCGGGCCAAGAGCACACCGGGTCGTCTCGTGGTGCTGATGACGGCGGTGCTGGCGCTCGGCCTCGCGGCCGGTGTGGCCTGGGTGATCGGTGCGTCGCAACGCTCGTCGCTCGCCAATGGCGTGCGCAGCGGCAGCGGCCAGCTGGCCGTGCAGTCGCAGGAGCTCTACCGGGCGCTGTCCGACGCCGACGCCACCGCGGCCAGCGCGTTCCTGTCCAGCGGGGTCGAACCGGCCGAATTGCGCAGCCGGTACCAGTCGGACATCGCCGCCGCCAGCGCCGCACTCGCCGCGGTCTCGGCCGGCAACCGGTCCAAGGAGGTCGCGGTCAGCCAGATCGCCGCCCAGCTGCCGGTCTACACCGGGCTGATCGAGACCGCACGCACCTACAACCGGCAGGGTCTTCCGGTCGGCGCCGCCTATCTGCGCGAGGCGTCCGGCCTGATGCGCGAGCAGCTCCTGCCGGCCGCGCAGCGGCTTTACCAGCAGGCGAGCGCGGATCTCGACGACGAGCGGGGCGGCGCCGGCGCGTTCCCCTGGCTCGCGCTCCTGCTCAGCGTGGCGCTGGTGATCGTGCTCATCTGGGCGCAGGCCCGGCTCAGCCGCCAGACCCACCGCACGCTCAACGTCGGCCTGCTCGCCGCGACCCTCGTCGCGATCGTGGTGGTGCTGTGGAACGGCATCGCCTGGGTGACCGTCGCCGCCCACCTGAGCGCGGCGGACCGGCAGGGGGCCGCGCAGGTCGAACTACTGTCCAAGGCGCGCATCGCCGCGCTGCAGGCCCGCGCCGACGAGGCGCTCACCCTGGTCGCCCGGGGCAACGGTGCGTCCTTCGAGAAGGACTTCACCACCCAGTTCGGCGATCTCGTCAACGCCGACGGCCGCAGCGGACTGCTCAACCGGGCCCGCGACGCGGCCACCGACGACGACGTGCGGGCCAAGCTCGACGCCGCGATCAAGGACGTCAACGCCTGGAACACAGTCCACAAGCAAGTGCGCCAGACCGACGACAACGGCGACTACCCGGCCGCGGTGAAACTCGCCATCGGCGGCGATCCGGCCAGCGCCGCGTCCATCTTCAAGCGCATCGACGACAACCTGGGTTCCGCGATCCGGGTCACCAGCTCGACGTTCGACAAGCAGGCCACCGCGGCCGCCGACGCGCTGGGCGGGCAGACCGCGGGCGGCGTGATCCTCACGATCCTGCTGCTGGCCGGCGTCGCGATCGGCTACCAGCAACGAATTGCGGAGTACCGCTGATGCGCGCGTTCACCGTCCGGCTGCTGACCGGCGTGGTGGCCCTCGGGCTGCTCGCCGGGTGCAGCGGCACCGACGACAACACGACCACCGCGGCGCCGACGTTCGGGCCGCCGATGCCGGTCGGGGTGCAGGACCCGGCGGCCACGCCCAGCGCCCAGGCCGGCGGCACGACCAGCTGCGACGTCCGGCACTCCAGCCTGCGCCCGGAGCCCGGCAACCCGGCCACCGGACCGACCATCGCGAAGATCAAGGCCCGCGGCCGGCTGATCGTCGGCGTGAACCAGAACACCTACAACTTCGGCTACCGCGACCCGGAGACCGGGCAGATCGTCGGCTTCGACATCGACATCATCCGGGCGATCGCCAAGGACCTGCTCGGCGACCCCAACGCCGTGCAGTTCAAGGCGATCACCTCCGCCCAGCGAATCCCGGCGGTGCAGAGCCACGAGGTCGACCTGGTCGCCCAGACCATGACGATCAACTGTGACCGGCTGAAGCAGGTCGACTTCTCCAGCGTCTACTTCGACGCCGGCCAGCGGGTGCTGGTGCCGAGCACCTCGCCGGCCAAGGGCATCGAGGACCTCGGCGGCAAGAAGGTCTGCGCGGCCGCGGGCAGCACCTCGATCGTCAACATCGGCAAGGCCGCGTCGCACCCGATCGCGGTGTCCGTGCCCGACTGGACCGACTGCCTGGTGCTGCTCCAGCAGGGCCAGGTCGACGCGATCTCCACCGACGACACGATCCTGCAGGGCATGGTCGCGCAGGATCCCAACGTGAAGCTGGTCGGCCCCAAGTTCACCGACGAGCCCTACGGGATCGCCGTCAACAAGGACGCCAACGACCTGCTGCGCTTCGTCAACGGGGTGCTCGAGCGGATCCGCGCCGACGGCACCTGGAAGTCGACCTACGCCACGTGGCTCTCCGGCGAGGTGCCCGCACCACCGCCGGCCGGCTATCGGGACTAGTGCCTATGAGCACGCCCTCGATGAGCCGCGACGCGGCGGATCAGATGCTCGCCGGGCTGGGCGCGGCGTACGACCGGATCGCCGCCGCCATGTTCGCCCTTGACGGCCAGCCGGCGCTGGGCTACCTGCGCGGCAGCACCCTGACCGGGACGACCGCGAGCCGCTGGCAGCTGCTGCGTCCGGAACTGGACCTCCTGTGGGCGCACTTCACCGTCCTCGGGGTGGTGCTCGATCAGGCCCGGGCGATCCGGGGCGCCCGCCGCCCCGGCGACGCCGAGTGGAGCGAGCTCACCGCCCTGCTGCAGGAGACCACGATCGGGCTCGACGCGGCCGGCCTGCCCTCCGACGGCAGCGGCGGCCCGGCGGTCACCTGGATCAAGGTGTGGGATCTCGCGCAGCAGGTGGAGCAGCGCTGCGCCGCGGTCGCCGCCCATCTGTCCGAAGTGGACGCCGCCTGGTCGGCCGTGGCCGGCCGGCTCGCGCCGATGAGCGAGGCGGTCGACGCGGCCACCGCGCTCGCGGTCGAGCTCGGCATGGCCGACACGGTCGAGCCGCTGCGGGCCACCCTCGCCAACATCCAGAGCTCCGCCCTCGACGACCCGCTCTCCAGCGCACCCGGCGGGCGGATCGGCAGCCGCGTCGACGCCAGCCTGCGCGAGCTGTCCACCCGCGTCGACACCACGCGACAGCGGCTAGCCGAGATCAAGCGGCTGCGCGACGGCTACCAGCAGCGCGTCGCCGGCCTGCGCGGCCTCGCCGACGAGGTCACCGCGGCCGAGCGGGAACTGGCCGAGGTCTACGCCCGCGTCACCGAGAAGATCGTCGAACCCGGGCTGGCCGCCCTACCGGCCGGCGGCGCCGGGCTGCACACCACCGCCGACCAGCTCGAGCGGCTCGGCCGGAGCGGCGAGTGGAGCACCCTCGCCGACACCATGGCCACGACCGAGCAGTCCGCCCAGCAGGCCCGCGAGCGGGTCGCCTACCTGCGCCAGGTGGCCACCGGCCTGCTCGACCGGCGCGAGGAGCTCCGCGGCCGGCTGGACGCATACCGGGCCAAGGCCTCGAGCAAGGGCCTCGTCGAGCACCCCGACCTGACCAGCCGGTACGACGAGGCGCATACGCTGTTATATACCGCCCCGTGCGACCTGCGGGCGGGCACCCGGGCGGTGCTGGCCTACCAGCAGACCCTGTCCGCACTGTTGGAAGAGTAGGAAGGCAACATGGGCGAGCGATGCACCCGGCCGGGCTGCACCGGCACCTACATGGCCGACGGCTACTGCGACGAGTGCGGTCACAAGGCACCGGCCGGCAGTGCCGCCGCGACTGCCGCCGCGACCGCCGCCGCGACCGCGCGCGAGCGGGCAGACCGGTATGTCCGGGGCGACGCTGTCCTCGGTGACCGGCGCCGGCCTCGGTGGCAGCTCGAGCGGCACCGGGACGGGCACCCGCAGCCGGAGCCGCACCGGCAGCCGGGGCCGGCTCGGCTCCGGCCTGGTGGTGATGCCGCCGGTGCCGCTGCGCGACCCCGCCTCGGCGGTCAAGGCCAACCCGAGCGTGCCGGAGTCCCAGCGATACTGCAGCAAGTGCGGCGAGCCGGTCGGGCGCGGCCGGGACGGGCAGCCCGGGCGGACCGAGGGCTTCTGCCCGCGCGACGGCATGCCCTACTCGTTCGTGCCCCAGCTGCACCCCGGTGACCGGGTCGACAAGCGCTACGAGATCCTCGGCGCGCTCGCGCACGGCGGCCTCGGCTGGATCTACCTGGCCCGCGACCGCAACATCAGCGAGTCCGGCGCCGACCGCTGGGTCGTGCTCAAGGGCCTCATCAACACCGGCGACCTCGACGCCATGGCGGCGGCGATGGCCGAGCGGCGGTTCCTCGTCGAGATCGACCACCCCAACATCGTCAAGATCCACGACTTGGCGCAGCATCCCGACCCGAAGACGGGCGAGATGATGGGCTACATCGTCATGGAGTACGTCGGCGGCAAGTCCCTGAAGGACCTGGCGCTGGCCAACATCGGCCCCGACGGCCGGCGGGTGCCGCTGCCGCTCGCGCACGTGCTCGCATACGGCATCGAGGTCCTGCCCGCCCTCGGCTACATGCACGACCGGGGCCTGCTGTTTTGCGACTTCAAGCCGGACAACGTCATGCACACCGAGGAGCGCCTCAAGATCATCGACCTCGGTGCGGTGCGGCACGTCGACGACCACACCTCGCCGCTGTGGGGCACGCCCGGCTACCAGGCGCCGGAACTGGCCACCGCGGGCGCCTCGATCAGCTCCGACATCTACACCGTCGGGCGGACCCTCGCCGTCCTCAGCTTCGACTTCGCCGGCTTCTCCAGCCGCTTCGTCGACCGGCTGCCCGACCCGGCCGACGTCGAGATCCTGCGGACCCAGGAGTCGTACTACCGGCTGCTGCGCCGCGCGACCCACAAGGACCCCGGCCGGCGGTTCTTCTCCGCCGGCGACATGGGCGACCAGCTCGTCGGGGTCCTGCGCGAGGCGCTCTCGGCCGAGGACGGCATGCCCCGGCCGGTGGCTTCGTCGCAGTTCACGCCCGAACACCGGGCGTTCGGCACCACGAGCACCGGCGAGCCGCTCGTCGGGGCCGCGGTGGCCATCGCGCTGCCGCTGCCGCTGGTCGACCCGGCCGACCCGGCCGCCGGTTTCCTGGCTACCTTGAACACCGCCGATCTGATGGCCACCGTCGGCGCGCTGCGCGGCGCGCCCCAGCGCACCGTGGAGGTGGTCCTGCAGCTGGTACGGGCATTGGTCGAGCTCGGCGACCTGCCCGCCGCGGCGGCCGAACTGCAGATGCTGCCCGACGACGGCAGCGACTGGCGCCGCGACTGGTCGGCCGGGCTGATCGCGCTCGCCGCCAGCCAGTGGCAGCAGGCGGTCGCCGCGTTCGACGCCGTCTACGACGCGCTGCCCGGCGAGCCGGCCGCCCGGCTGGCCCTCGCGGCCGCCTGCGAACTGGCCGGTGACCTGGACGGGGCCGCCCGCCGGTACGAGCGGGTCTGGCGGGTCGACCACGGTTTCGTCAGCGCGGCCTTCGGGCTGGCCCGCACCCGCCTGGCCCGGGGCGACCGGGCCGGCGCGGTGACCGTTCTCGACGAGGTGTCCGACTCCTCCAGCCACCACGTGGCCGCGCAGATCGCCGCGGTCCGGGCCACCCTGCACGCCGGCAGCGGGCCGCTGAGCGCCAACGATTTCGTCGCCTCGTCGGGCCGCCTCGAGCAGCTGCGGCTGGACACCGAACGGCGGGCCCGGCTCGCCGTGGAGATGTTCCTCGCGGCCCTGGCCTGGCTCAGCGCGGCCGGCGCCGGACAGCCACGCCGGGCCGCGCCGCCGCCGGCGGTGGCAGCCGGCAAACTGCTCGGCCAGCCGCTGACCGAGCGGGAGGTGCGCTTCGGCCTCGAGCGGGCCTACCGTGTGCTCGCCGCTCAGGAGACCGATCCGCTGGCCCGCTACGCGCTGGTCGACCAGGCCAACGCCGTACGTCCGCGGACGGTGGTCTAGATGGGCGAGGATCTCTGCGTGTCCTGCGGCGCGCCGATGCCCGCGGAGTTCAAGTTCTGTGAGAACTGCGGCCACGAGCGGGGCGCCCCGGCGGCCGTGGCCGCGGCCGCCCGCGCCGTGCCGGCGCGGTCGCTGACCTCGGTGGATCCGGCCCGGACCTGCCCGTCGTGCGGGACCGAGGTGACCAGCACCGACGGCTTCTGCGACAGCTGCGGGCAGCGCCGGCCGACCGGCAAGAACCACACCGAGCTCGACCTCGGCGCGGTCGCCGGGGTGACCGACATCGGCCACCGCCACCACGTCAACGAGGACGCCATCGCCATCGGGGTGCGCGACGGCGCCGTCATCGGCATCGTCTGCGACGGCGTGTCGTCGTCCAGCCGGGCCGACACGGCCTCGCACGCGGCCGTCGAAGCGGCGATGACCACGATGCTCGACGCGCTCGGCGACGGCGACGACCCGTCGGCGGCCATCGCGGCCGGTGGCCGGTCAGCGCAGGCCGCCGCCGCGCTCGTCGGCGGCTCGACGCCCGGACCCAACCCGCCGAGCAGCACGTTCGTCTGCGCGGTGGTGACCCCCGACGAGATCACCATCGGCTGGGTCGGCGACAGCCGCGCCTACTGGCTGCCCGACGGCGACGAGGAACCGCTGCAGCTCACCGTCGACGACTCCCTCGCCACCACACTCGCCGCGGCCGGCGTCACCGTCCACGCCATCGAGGAAAACCCGCACGCCGGGGCCCTCATGCGCTGGCTGGGTGCGGACGGTACGGACACCGAGCCGCACCTCAACACCATCCGCCCGGCCGGGCCCGGCCGGGTCCTGGTGAGCAGCGACGGGCTGTTCCGCTACCGGCCGGTCGTCACCGACCTGGCCGCCTCGGTGCCGAAGGGTCCATCCCTCGCCACCGCGCAGAGCCTCGTCCAGCTCGCCCTGGACGAGGGCGGGCAGGACAACGTGAGCGTGATCCTCATCCCGTACCCCTTGGAAACCCCCGACCCCGTGGAAGCTGTCGTCGAAGGAACCCGGCCATGACTGATCAACCCGCGTTCAAGGCGGAGCTGTTCCAGAACCCGTACCTGCCGGCCGGCGGCACCGTGGTCGACGCGGTCGTCACCGTCACCGCGTCCGGCGACGGCATGGTGGCCGCCGGCGGGGCACCGCCGAGCGTCGCGCAGGTCATCATGGTCGACTGCTCGGGCTCGATGACCAGCCCGTACACCAAGCTGGCCGAGGCGAAGAAAGCCACCATGACGGCCATCGACACGCTGCGCGACGGCGTGCCGTTCGCCATCGTGGCCGGGCGGGGCCGCGCCGACATGGTGTTCCCGTCCAGTGTGCAGCTGGTGCCCGCGAACGCGCAGACCCGCGAGCAGGCCAAGGCCGCGGTCAACCGGCTCAACGGCAGCGGCGGCACCGCGATGGGCACCTGGCTGACCCTCGCCAACCACCTCTTCGCCCGCAGCAACGCCGAGGTCAAGCACGCCATCATGCTCACCGACGGGGAGAACCAGCACGAGACCGCCGAGCAGTTGGCCATGGTGTTGCAGGCCTGCCAGGGCCGGTTCGTCTGCGACACCCGCGGCGTCGGGGAGGGCTGGAAGGGCACCGAACTGCTCAGGATCGCCTCGGCGCTGCTGGGCAGCGCCGACGCCCTCGAGGAGCCCAACGAGCTCGTCGCCGACTTCAAGGCGATGACCGAGAAGGCGATGGGCAAGTCGATCGCCGAGGTCAACCTGCGGCTGTGGACGCCGGCCGGGGCGACGGTCCGCTTCGTCAAGCAGGCCTGGCCGCACATGGAGGACCTGAGCGGGCGGCGGACCGAGGTCAACGCGCGCACCGGTGACTACCCGACCGGCGCCTGGGGGGCCGAGCACCGCGACTACCACATCTCCATCCAGGTGCCGGCCAACGTCGTCGGCGAGGAGATGCTCGCCGGACGGGTCAGCCTCATCAGCGGCGACCAGGTGCTGGGCCAGGCGCTGATCCTGGCCAACTGGACCGACGACATGGCGCTGTCGACCCAGATCAACGCCCGGGTTGCGCACTACACCGGGCAGGCCGAACTGGCCGACGCGATCCAGGAGGGCCTGGCCGCCCGCGACGCCGGCGACGTCGACAAGGCCACGGCCAAGCTCGGCCGGGCCGTCCAGCTCGCCGAGGAGTCCGGCCACACCGACACCGCCAAGCTGCTCGGCCGGGTCGTCGACGTGGTCGACGCCCGCAACGGCACGGTCCGGCTCAAGCAGAAGGTCGAAGGCGTCGACGCCGAACTGGCCAGCGTCCGGTCGGTGAAGACCGTCCGGGTCAAGGGCACCTGAGAGGGAGACAGTCAGCATGGTCACCTGCCCCCACGGCCACCAGTCCGTCTCGACCGACTACTGCGACGAGTGCGGCGCGCGGATCGACGCGGTGCCCCTCGCTCAGCAGCAGCCATCGGTGACCGGGACCCCGGCCGCCGCCGGCCCGGCCGCACCGACCTCGGCGCCGTCCGCGGCGGGCAGTGGTGAGCCGTGCCCGGCCTGTTCCGCGCCGCGTACCGGTCGCTTCTGCGAACAGTGCGGCTGGGACTTCCTGTCCGAGGCGACCCCGACCCCCGTGGCGACGCCCACGCCCACGCCGGCGCCGGTACCGGACTCGACGCCCACCTCCACCGGCATGCCCACGCCCGCACCGGTATCGGTACCCCAGCCGGTACCGTCGCCGTCCCCGGGGCCGTCCCCGGACGCGCCGTTGAAGCTGCTGGTCTCGGCCGACCGGGACTATCACGCGCGGATGGCCGCGATCGACGCCCCGGACGCGGAGGTCGTGGCGTTCCCGGTCTTCTGCCCGGACCGCCGGTTCGCGCTCACCGGCGGGACGCTGCTCATCGGGCGCCGCAGCCGGTCGCGCGGTATCGAACCGGAGATCGACCTCACCGGACCGCCCGAAGACGCCGGGGTGTCACACTCGCACGCGGCGCTCATGTCCACATCGGACGGTGGCTGGGCGGTCGTCGACCTCGGCTCGTCCAACGGGACGTACATCAACGACAACACCTCGCCGATCCCGCCCAACTCGCCGGTACCGGTGCAGGCGGGTGACCAGATCCACGTCGGCGCGTGGACGACACTGACGCTGCAGGCCAGCTGAGGCCCGCACTACCAGTCGGCTCGGTGGGCAGTCTCCTCGAGGGCCTTCGGGTCGGCCTGGGCCCGGGCCGGATCCTCCGGCCACTCGGCGACGAGGTCGGTCGCCCAGTCGGCCCATTCGGCGACCATCCGGTAGAAGTCGGTGAGGAACCGGCCGGCCAGCAGGGTCTGGGCGGCGCGGTGCTGGAACGGTCCGCTGCCGGCCAGGTAGGCCTGCGCGGCCGCCCGGTTCTCGGCGTTGCGCTCCTGCGCCCAGGCGCGCGTCGCGGCGAGGGTGGCGAGCGCGTCGTCGCGGGTGCCGTGCTCGGCGAACGCGATCTTGAGCAACTGCTCGCATTCGAGCACCGGCCCGTCGCCCGGCTCGTGCATCCACTCGGCGAGAGCCCGGCGGCCCTGCGGGGTGATGCTGTAGACCGTACGCGGACGCTTGCCGACCTGCTCGGTGCGCGCCCGCGCCAACCCGTGCTCGACCAGCTTCTTCGGCTCCTCGTAGAGCTTGCTGGTCGCTCGCGGCCAGAAGCGGCCGAGGCTGCGGTCCATCTGCCGGGTCAGCTCATAGGTGCTCCACGGCTGGACGCCGAGGAGGCTCAACATCGCGTACGACGTTGTCGTCAGCCCGCTTGACATGGTGCTCCTCTCCGGGGATACGCTCCCAAGGGGAGTATAGGGGGGCGGAATGAAGATCGACCCATCCAACCAGCGGCAGTTCGACATCTGGGACGGCACCGACGGCGCCTACTGGGCCGCCAACGCCGAGCGGTTCGAGCGGTCGCTCGCCCAGTACGACGATGCGCTGTTCGCCGCGGCCGCGGTCAAACCCGCCGACCGTGTCCTGGACGTCGGCTGCGGCACCGGCGCCACCACCCGGATCGCGGCGCGCGCGGCGTCGTCCGGTACCGCGACCGGGGTGGACCTGTCCGCCGCGATGCTCGACGTCGCGCGCCGTCGAGCCGCCGCCGAGTGCCTGACCAACGTGACCTTCACGCAGGCCGACGCGCAGGTCCAGCCCTTCGGCGCGGCGGCGTTCGACCTGGCGCTGAGCCGTACGACGGCGATGTTCTTCGGCGATCCCGCGGCGGCCTTCGCCAACCTGGCCCGCGCGCTTGGCCCCTCGGGCCGCCTCGTGCTGCTGGTCTGGCAGGGCCTCCAGCAGCAGGAGTGGATGCTGGAGATCCGCACGGCGCTCGCCGCCGGCCGCGACCTGCCGGTGCCCCCGGCCGGCGCGCCGGGACCGTTCGCGCTGGCCGACCCGGACCGGATCCGGTCGCTGCTGTCCGGCGCCGGCTACGCCACGGTCACCGTCGACGGCCTGCACCGGCCGTTGGACTTCGGGCCGGAGCCCGGCGCGTTCGAGTTGATCGCCGGGCAGACCCGGTGGATGCTCGACGGGCTGAGCCCGCAGCGCCGGGACGAGGCCACGGACCGGCTCCGCGCGAGCGTCGCGGCGCACAGCGGCGCGGACGGCGTCCGGTTCGGTTCGGCGGCGTGGCTGGTGACCGCGACCCGGAGCTGAAGCGGCGATATGGGAGGGTGGGGTGGTGACCCGACCGAGCATCTACGAAGCCGCCGGTGGGACGCCCGCCATGCTGGCGCTGGCCGCCGCCAACCACCAGCGCTGCCTCGAGGATCCGGTGCTCGAGCACCCGTTCTCGCACCACGTGCACGACGATCACGTGCGGCGGCTGGGCACCTACTGGGGTGAGGTGCTCGGCGGCCCGGCCGACTATTCGCGGTCATACGGCGGGCACTCGGTGATGCTGGGCGTGCACGCCGACGAGGGCATGGACGACGAGATCGGCCAGCGGTTCCTGGCGTGCTTCGTGCAGGCGGCCGACGACGCCGGGCTGCCGGCCGACCCGGAGCTGCGCACGGCGCTGCGGGACTACATGGCGTGGGCGGTCCAGGACGTGCTGGCCCACTCCCAGCCGGGCCCGCCGGTGCCGCCCCGCCTGGCCACCCCGCGCTGGTCCTGGGACGGCCTGCAGCCCTGACCGCGGGTGCTCGCGGCGGTTTCTCGGCCGGTCAACCCATCGCCTGGGCGTAGAAGGTGACGCCGGCGACGTGCTCGACGACCTCGCGCAGGCTCCACGCATCGCCGTCCTTCGCGTCGAGGACCTCGTCGCCCACCCCGGACAGGCGGGCCCGGTAGCACGCGGCGAGCCGGGCCAGCCGGCTGGTCGCCTCGTCGAGGTCGACTTCGGTGAACCGCGCGAAATCGGCGTCGGTGGTCACCGTCCGGCCGTGCCATTG
The DNA here is from genome assembly GCA_963816625.1 of uncultured Actinomycetota bacterium. GTDB lineage: Bacteria > Actinomycetota > Actinomycetes > Mycobacteriales > Micromonosporaceae > Dactylosporangium. The sequence goes on from CAWFLC010000005.1 coordinate 290,883, forward strand.
ATCGGGTACGGGCGGCAGCCCGGCCAGCCGGCACTCAACCTCGGCGAGATGGTCGAGCAGGTGGTCGGCGACCCGGCGGATCGCCTTGTGCGGCGTCCAGGTGTTGCCGTGTTGGCGGACCGGGCGGCCGTCCCAGCCGAGCCAGCCCTCGGCGATCGCCAGGACCTCGGTGACCGCGTCGGCGATCGGCTTGGCGATGTCCTCGGCGGACAGTGCCTCGGTGGACAGTGCCTCGAACTCCACGCTGCGAACCATCCGGCGACGCTAACCCGCGAACCGTTCGGCGCCGGCCGAACGATGCCGGACGCTCGGTCCGGATCGGGGCGGGTCACCGACTCTTGACGCCGTTTGGCAGCGGACCTAGCCTATCCAGGAAATCGGTTTCCGAATTTTCCACTCCAGCGTGTTGGTCCGACCCCGCCTGCTTTGGAGTCAGGATCTGCCCGACACCGGCGGCGGGGTGGCGACCGCCGAGACCTTCCGTGGCGGGGAGGTGACCGTCACCGCGGTGCCCCACTGCGCGTGGGGCAACCGCGGTGGCGGTCCAATGCGGGTCAGGGCGGGGGCCCGCGTCGGAGGCGGGGGGTCGGGAGGGCAGGGATCGGGATCCCCGCACCGCTTATTGACTTCCGCGGGGGCGTTCGCGTGTGGGATGGTCGCGCCGTGGACGACTATCGCACGGTGAACCGGGCCAACTGGGACGAGCGCGCCCCGGCGCACGCCGCCTCGCCGGACTACGCCGTCGACCGGTTCGTCGCCGATCCGCAGTTCCTGAGCCACGTGGTGCGCTTCGATCTTCCGCGCCTCGGCGACATCGCCGGGCTGCGCGGCATCCACCTGCAGTGCCACATCGGCACCGACACGATCTCGCTGCACCGCCTCGGCGCCCGGATGACCGGCCTGGACTTCTCCGGTGCCTCCCTCGAGCAGGCCCGCAAGCTCGCCGCCGCCACGGGCTCGGATGTCGACTTCGTGCAGGCCGAGGTCTACGACGCTCCCGACGTCCTCGAGGCCGGCTCGTTCGACCTCGTGTTCACCGGCATCGGCGCGCTCTGCTGGCTGCCCGACATCCGCCGGTGGGCGCAGGTGGTCGGCGCGCTGCTGCGCCCGGGCGGGCGGCTGTTCATCCGCGAGGGCCACCCGATGCTGTGGGCCCTCGACGACGCGCCCCGCGCCGACGACGTGCTCGCCGTCGAGTACCCGTACTTCGGGCGGGACGAGCCCCTCGTCTGGGAGGAGGACGGCACCTACGTCAGCACCGACGTCGCCTTCACCCACACCGTCACGCACTCGTGGAACCACGGCTTCGGCGAGATCGTCACCGCCCTGTTCGACGCCGGGTTCGAGCTGACCATGCTCCAGGAGCACGACAGCGTCCCGTGGAACGCGCTGCCCGGCAAGATGGTCCGCGACGAGCACGAGGAGTGGCACCTGATCGACCGCCCGTGGCGCCTGCCGCTCACGTATACGCTCCAAGCCCGCAAGCGGCATTCTTGATATGGATGACTCGGGCCCGTCGAGGGCGCGACCGTTGCTCCCGCCAGACACCGCTCCGCTTCGCTCCGCTGCCAGGCTCGCCGTGCCAAGCCCCCGACGCCACAACTTCTCCGGATGTAGTGCCCTCAGCGGGGCCGGGAGGCCACTACTTCGGGGAACGAGTGGCGGCGGGCTTGGGGACGCGGACCTGGCAGGCGCGAAGCGCCGCTGTCTGGCGGGAGCAACGGTCAAGCGCTCGGCGGACCCGAGTCATGAAAAAAATCAATGGGTCTCGGCAAGGCCGAACGCGGCGGCGAGCCGGGGGTCGCCGAACACGCTGATGCGGGTGATGCCCGCGGCAGCCACGGTGAGCACGGCGACGCCGAACGCGTGATGGCGGCCGTCCTCGCCGCGGAAGTACGCCACCACGGCGGGCTGGCCGTTGGCCACCGTCGGCGTCATCCGCCAGTCGCCCGGCGCGGCCAGCACCTGCCCCAGGAAGCGGGTGCAGGTCTCGCGCCCGGCGAACCAGGTGCGCGACGGCACCATCTCGATGACCGCGTCCGTGCGCAACGCCCGCTCCAATGTGGGCAGGTCGGAATTCTGGAACCCGGCCATGTACTGCTCAAGCAGCGCCACACCGGCGGCGGACAGCGGTTGGAGTTCCGCCGGCGGCGCCGAGAGGTTGGCGCGGGCCCGCTGCAGGCTGCTCTTCACCGCCGCCACGCTCGTGTCGAGCATCTCGGCGACCTCGGCGGCCGGGAAACCCAGCACCTCCCGCAGGATCAGGACCGCGCGCTGCCGGCCGGGCAAGTGCTGGAGGCTGGCGACGAGCGCGAGGCGCAGGCTTTCGCGGGCGACCACGATGGACGCCGGATCGTCCTGGACGACGAGCGCGTCCGGGATCGGCCCGACGAACCGGTCCTCGTCGCGGGCGAGCGCTGGTGCCGCCGCCGGATCGGTACCGGGCGCGCCGAGCCCGGACGGCAGGGCGCGCCGGCCGCGTTGCTCGATCGCGGTGAGGCAGACGTTGGTGGCGATCCGGTAGAGCCAGACGCGCAGCGACGAGTCGCCCTTGAACGCCTCGTACGCGCGGAACGCCCGCAGAAAGGTTTCCTGGACCGCGTCCTCGGCGTCGTCGAGCGAGCCGAGCATGCGGTAACAGTGCGCGAGCAGCTCCCGCCGGTGCGGCTCAGCCGCGTCGGAGAAGGTCATACCCGGTGCAGACCGGCGTCGCCAGGCAAAGGAATCGCCTCAGGCGAGGACGCGCTCGACGCTGAAGTAGAAGTCGTCGAAGCGGCGCACCATCTGGGTGAGCCGCTCGAAGTCGAGCGGCTTCTGCATGTACATGTCCGCGGCCAGTTGCATGTCGCTGAGCATCCGCTGGTCGAGGGACTGGTTGGTCAGCACGACCAGGGGGATCGGGGCCAGCGCCGGGTCCGCCTTGATCATGTTGAGCACGCCGCGGCCGTCGATGCCGGGGAGGTAGAGGTCGAGCAGGATCACATCGACCGGTGGCGTCCCGGCGAAGCGGCCCTCGCGGCGCAGGCAGGCCATGGCCTGCATGCCGTCGGCCACCGTGGTCAGGCGGTTGTGCACCTTGTGGTCCTCGAGGACGTCCAGCGTGTAGGCGACGTCGCCGGGGTCGTCCTCGACGAGGAGGATGTGGATGGCGTCGGCAGGCATCTCGGCTCTCAGTCCGGCAGCGCCACGACCGCGTCGACCTCGACCAGGAAGCCGGGCCGGAACAGCGCGGCGACCTGCACGAGGGTGCTGGCCGGGTTGGGCCGGTCGCCGAGGCTCGGGCGCAGGACGGCGTCGCGCACGTCGCGGATCGTCTGCAGTTCGCGGGCGTCCAACACGTACCAGCCGAGCTTGACCACGTCGGGCCAGTCGGCGCCGAGCGTGCCAAGGACCCGCCCGAGGTTGCCGAGCGCCTGCTCGGTCTGCTTGGCCAGGTCGCCCGGCCCGACCAGCGCGCCGTCGGTGCCGGCGGCCACCTGCCCGGCGACGAACGCCAGCCGGCCGGTCACCGTGACGGCGTGCGCGTAGCCGGGTCCCGGTGCGAGGCCGGGCGCTTCGACGACGCGATCCAAGATCGGCATGATCGCAATCCTATCGTGACCCGCCAAGCACCGCTCGTCGCCTCGCTCCTCGCTGCCGGGGTCCGCGCCGCCTCAACCCCGTGGCCCGCCACAACTCCGGGGAAGGAGTGGCCTCAGTGGGCCCGGGAGGCCACAACTCCCGGGAAGGAGTGGCCTCAGCGGGGCCGGGAGGCCACTACTTCCCCGAAGTAGTGGCCTCCCGGCGCGATCTTGGCGGCGAGTGCGGTGCTCGGGCGGCCTACCAGGAGGTCGGCTTGGTCGGCTGGTAGAGCCACACGTCGAAGAAGTGGCGCAGGTTCTTCCCGCTTTCCCGCTCGGCCAGCCGGATGAACTCCGGCGTCGTGATGGTGCCGTAGCGGTGCTGGGCGAGCCAGTCGCGCAGCAGCCGGAAGAACGTCCGGTCGCCGATCTTCTCGCGCAGCGCCTGCAGCGTCATCCCGCCGCGTTCGTATACCGGGCCGCCGAACAGGTTGGCCGGATCGCCGGGGTCGGCCGGCGGCGGCGACCAGAAGTCCGTGTCGGTCGCCGGGGTGCTGTAGAGATCCTCGAACGTGTCGTGGGCCGACGTCTCGCCGTTGTGCTCGCTCCAGATCCACTCCGACCAGGTCGCAAAGCCCTCGTGCAGCCAGATGTCCGGCCACTCCTTGAGCGTCACCGAGTCGCCGAACCACTGGTGGGACAGTTCGTGCGCCAGCGTCGCCTCGTCCGGCATCGAGTCGAACGACGGCTTCGTCTGCGTCTCGAGGGCGTAGCCGACGTCCGGAGCGTTGTCGACGACCGCGCCGACGGCGTCGAACGGGTACGGCCCGTAGATCGAGGCGTAGAAGTTCACGATCGACGGCAGCTTGTCCAGCACCGCCCGGTTGCCGAGGGACGAGTCGACCGCCACGTACGCCGGGATCCGGCCCACCTTGTACTGCGTCAGATCGAACTTGCCGACCGACGCGGTCGCCAGGTAGGGCGCCATCGGGAAGTGCTCGCGCCAGGAGAAGGTGCTCGACCCGCCGAACGTTCGCTGCGCGACCAGTACCCCGTTGCCCATCGCGGTCAGGCCCTTCGGCACCGTCACCGTGATGTCGTAGGTCGCCTTGTCGCGCGGGTTGTCGTTGACCGGGTACCACCCGGGGGAGCCCTGCGGCTCGTCGACGACGAACGCGCCGTCGTCGGTCGGCACCCAGCCCTCGATGGAGTCGTCCGGGTCGGTGATGACCTCCGGCACGCCGGCGTAGTCGACCTGCACCACGAACGGCAGGCCGGCGCGCAGCCGGTTCTTCGGGGTGATGATCAGCTCCTGGCCGGCGCGCCGGTATGCGGCCGGGCGGCCGTTGACGTCGAGCCGGGAGATCGCGAATCCGCGCAGGTCGAGGTCGAAACGGTCGAGGTTCTGCGTGGCTCGCGCGGTGATCGTCGCCCGTCCGGTGAGCACCTTCGTCGCCGGCCGGTAGTCCAGGCGCAGCGCGTAGTTGCCCACGTCGTAGCCGCCGTTGCCGGCGAGCGGGAAGAACGGGTCGCCGAGGCCGGGCGAGCCGGCCGCGAACGGGTTGGCCGCCGCGGCCTGAGCCGGCAGGAGCACCGCGGCGGCGACGAACGCCGCCCCGAAGATTCGAAGAGCCCTCACCGCTTACCTCCCAAGACGGCCTGCGCGACTCGCGCCGCCGGCCCATCCTTGCCGATAAATGCCGTGTGGCGATACGGCCGGACGGCCCAGAATGACCCTCGTGACCTCCCGACACCGCTACAGCGACGCCGAATTTCCGCAGTACGTCAACGAGACCCTCGCCGGCCTGCCGAACGTGGTGGCGGTCGCGCTCGGCGGTTCGCGAGGTACCGGTACGCACCGGCCGGACAGCGACTGGGACTTCGCCGTGTACTACCGGGGCCACTTCGACCCGGCCGACCTGCGGGCCGTCGGCTGGCCCGGCGCGGTGTCCGAACTGGGCGGCTGGGGCGGCGGCATCTTCAACGGCGGCGGCTGGCTGGAGATCGACGGGCGCCGTGCCGACGTGCACTACCGCGACCTCGACGACGTCGAACACCACCTCGCCGAGGCGCGGGCCGGCCGGTTCCGCATCGAGCACCTGATGTTCTATCTGGCCGGGGTGCCGACGTACGTGGTGGTCGCGGAGCTGGCCGCCAACCGCACGCTGTCCGGCTCGCTGCCCAAGCCCGACTACCCGCCGGCGCTGCGTGAGCGCGCCCCGGCGGCGTGGTGGGCCCGAGCCGAGCTGACCCTCGACTACGCGATCAATGCCCACGCCCCGCGCGGCCGGCTCCTCGACTGCGCGGGCGCCGCCGCCCGCGCCTGCCTCGAGGCCGCTCACGCGATCCTGGCCGACCGGGGCGAATGGGTCACCAATGAGAAGCGGCTGCTCGACCGGGCCGGCCTGCGCGCCCTCGACGGCACGCTGACCCGGCTGGCCGACGCCCCCGAGCCGGCCCTGCGCGAGCTCGCGGCCACCCTGCGGGGACACCGCACGACCTAGCCTCAACGGCCTTCCTGGCGCCGGCGGCCTCGGTGGCGGCATGATGCCCGTGGGCGCTGGAGAAGGCGAGGACCACACGACGTGGCTCGAGGAGGACGACGACGTCTGGAGCACCGGCAGCGACGCTCCACCGCGCGTGCTCGGTTGACGATGATGCGGTCCGCGCTCGCGGCGCTGTTCGCCATCGCGTTCGTGGTCGTGGCCGGCGGCGCACCGGCGGCCGCCGAGACGATCCGCTCGCAGCAGTGGTTTCTCGAAGCGCTCAACGTGCCGAAGGCGCAACAGGTCACCAAGGGTGCCGGCGTCATCGTCGCGGTCATCGACACCGGCGTCGACGCGACCCATCCGGACCTGTCCGGCCAGGTGCTGCCGGGCACCGCGATGCTCGGCGCCACCAGCGCCGACGGTCAGGTGGACCCGAACGGGCACGGCACGCTCATGGCGTCGCTGATCGCCGGCAAGGGCGGGGGCGCGAACCACGCCCTCGGCATCGCGCCGCGGGCGAAGATCCTGCCGATCGCGCTGCCCCAGCCGGCGCCCGGCTCGCTCGGTGGCCCGATTCGCTACGCCGCCGACCACGGCGCGAAGATCATCAACATTTCGCTCGGCAGCGGCTCGGCGGCGCCGCCGGACGAGGTCGCGGCGATCAACTACGCCCGGTCCAAGGACGCGATTATCGTCGCGGCCGGCGGCAACCGGCCCGACGGCGATGTCGCGATGGACGCCCCCGCCAACGTACCGGGCGTGATCGGGGCGAGCGGCACCGAGAGGGGCGGTGCGGCCTGGTCCGGCAGCATCAGCGACCCGCGCAACTCGATCGCCGCGCCGGCCAAGGACGTCCTCGGCGCGCTGCCGAAGAGCGTCGCCGAGTCCGGCTACGGCATCGGCAACGGCACGAGCGGCTCGACCGCGATCGTGTCCGGGGTCCTGGCGCTGATCCGCTCGAAGTACCCCAAGCTGAACGCGGCCAACACGGTCAACCGGCTGTTCAAGACCGCGACCGACAAGGGCGAGCCGGGTCGCGACGCGGCCTACGGCTACGGCATCGTCGACGCCTACAAGGCGGTCACCGCCGATGTCGCGCCGGTGACCGCCGACCCGCTCGGCCCGCCCGCGGGCCAGGCCACCGGCGACGGCACGGGCGCGGCCAGCCCCGGCACCTCCGGCGACGGCGACGGCTGGGGCTCGCCGATGATCCGGCTGGGCGTGGTGGCCGGATTCGCCCTCGGCATCATCCTCTTCGTGGTGATCATCCGCGCCGTCACCCGCCGCCGCGTCGCGGCCGGCCCCGGCGGCTACCCGCCACCGGGGTATCCACCCCAGCAACCGGGCTACGGCCCGCCGGGATATCCACCGCCGCCGGGATACCCGCCGCCGGGCTACGGGCCGCCGCCCGAGGGCTACGGGCCCCCGCTCCAGGGCTACGGGCCCCCGCCGCCGCAGTACGGCCCACCAGGCCCGCCCCCGCCGCAGTACGGCCCACCGCGTCAGCCCCCGCCGCCGCAGTACGGGCCGCCGCCGACCGGCAGCTATCGCCAGCCCCCGCCGGGCGGTCAGCCGTCCTAGTGCACGCGCTCGGCCAGGAACTCCTCCCAGGTCCGCCGGCCGACGGCCCGGTCGGGGGCGAGGTTGGCGCCGGCCCGGACCGCGCGGTACGCCCGGCCGGGCGAGCCGGACGGGCACGATCAGCCGGCGCCGGTGCGGTCGCCCGCAGGTAGCTGCGGACCAGCTCGTCCATCCCGTACACGCGCGGCCCGGCCAGGTCGGGCACCAGGCCGGCCGGCTGCGCCGAGCGCGAGCTCGACGAGCCGGGCCGCCACCTCGCCGGCGTCGATCGGCTGGAACCGGACGCCGGCCGGGACCGGCACCACCGGCAGCTTCGCCAGTCTGCCGGACCACGGTCAGCGATCAGGTCGTGGAACTGGGTGGCGCGCAGCGTGGTCCACGGCAGCCCGGAGTCGGCCACGACCTGCTCGGCGGCCCGCTTGGACGCGAAGTAGCCGAACATGGCGCGGTCGACGCGCGCTGACCACCGGGACCCGGTCGGCGCCGACGACCGAGATGTACACCAGGTGCTGCGACGCCGGCCCGCGCCGCCGCCCGGACCAGGTGCCGGGCCTTGTCGTCGTCGCCCTTGGCGCTGCCCGCGCAGTGCACGATGGTCTCGACCCCGTCCACCGCGGCGTCGACGCCCGTCGCCGGTGGCCAGGTCGCCGGTCACGTACTCGACGCCGTCGCCGGGCGGCGTGGGCGTGCCGGCTGAGCACCCGCACCGCGGCAGCCGGCGTCGCGCAGGCAGCGGTACGACGAGGCGGCCCAGCGTGCCGGTGCCGCCGGTGACCAGGATGGGTGCGGTCATGGTTGTCTCCAGTTCGCGTGTCACATCGGCGGGTTTCGGGGGTCTACTGCTATGACACCCCGCGACGGGAGGAATGTGACGGATGGACGAGCAGCGACTGGCTGACCGAGCGGTTCGAGGAGCACCGGACCCGCCTGCGGGCGGTGGCCTACCGGATGCTCGGCTCGCTCAGCGAGGCCGACGACGCCGTGCAGGAGGCCTGGCTGCGGCTCAGCCGCGCCGACACCAGCGACGTCGAGAACCTCGGCGGCGTGGCTGACCACGGTGGTGGCCCGGGTCTGCCTGAACATGCTGCGCTCGCGCGAGCACCGGCGCGAGGAGCCGCTCGACGTGCACGTGCCCGACCCGATCATCAGCCCCGCGTCCGGCGGTCGACCCCGAGCAGGAGGCGCTGCTGGCCGACTCGGTCGGCCTGGCGCTGCTGGTGGTGCTCGAGACGCTGACGCCGGCCGAGCGGCTCGCCTTCGTGCTGCACGACATGTTCGCCGTGCCGTTCGACGAGATCGCCCCGATGGTCGAGCGGTCGCCGGCCGCGGCCCGGCAGCTCGCCAGCCGCGCCCGCCGCCGGGTCGCAGGGCAGGCCCCGGCGCCCGACCCCGACCTCGCCCGCCAGCGCGAGGTCGTCGACGCGTTCTTCGCCGCCGCCCGCGACGGCGACTTCGACGCGCTCGTCGCGGTGCTCGACCCCGACGTCGTGCTGCGCGCCGACGGCGGCGCGGCGCGGACCCGCCCGACCGTCGTGCTCCGCGGCGCGCCGACCGTCGCCGGGCAGGCGGAACTCGCCAGAAGTTCGCGCCGTTCGTCCGGCCGGCGCTGATCAACGGCACCGCCGGCGTCGTCGTCGTGGCGGGCAAGCGGGTGTTCTCGGTCATGGCCTTCACCGTCACGAACGGGAAGATCGTCGCCATCGACGTGCTGTACGACCCCGAGCGCCTGGCCGACTCGACATCACGATGCTCGACGAGCACTAGCGCGGCCACAACTTCGGGGAAGGAGTGGCCTCCGTGGGGTCCGGATGCCACAACTTCGGGGAAGGAGTGGCCTCCCGGTCAGCGGGCGGCGCCGGCCGGCACGCGGTGGCGGCGTTGCAGGCCGCGGAGCGTGGCCGCGTTGGCGTAGCCGACCTGCCGGGCGATCTGCTCGACGCTGAGGTCGCCGATGCGGCGCAGGTGCTCGGCGTGTTGCAGCCGCAGCCGGTGCACCATGCCGAGGGGGCTCAGCCCGACCGCCTGCTTCGTGCGCCGTTCGAGGGTACGGCGGGTCACCCCGACCGCCGTCGCGGCGGCGGCGACGTCGAACGGTTCGGCCAGGTGCGTGCGGACGTGCCGCTCGAAGGCGAGCACGAGCGGGTCGTCGTGGGCCATCTGGTCGTACGCGACGTAGGCGGCCTGCGCCGGCCGCTCGTCGATGACCAGCAGGCGCGCCACCTGCCGGGCCAGGTCGGCGCTCACCCCGCGGACCAGGGTGAGCGCGAGGTCGATGTGCGCGAACGCGGCGCCGGCGGTGATGATCGAGCCGTCGCGGACGACCATGCTGTCCAGGTCGAGCGACACCGCCGGATACCGGCGCCGGAATGCGGCGGCCAGGAACCACGTGGTGGTGACCCGCAGGCCGTCGACCAGGCCGGTCTCGGCGAGCGGGAACACGCCGGTACACGCCGCCGCGAAGTGCGTCCGCGCCGGGTCGACCGAGCGCAGCGCGCGGACCACGGACCGGCCGGCCCGGCTGTCCAGGGCGGCCTCCGTGGCCGGCCCGGTCATCGTGCCCATCGCGGGTACGACGAGGACGTCGAAGTCGTCGAGTTCGCTCAGGGTGCGCTCGGTGACCACGGTCATGCCGTGGCCGAGCCGGACGGTGCGCCGGTGGCCGGCGAGGACCGTCTCGATCGGCGGGATCGACGGGTCGACCTCGGCGCGGACGGCATCCGCCGTGCCCAGCACGTCGAGCAGCGCCGCCACCCCAGAGGCGAAACCCCCGTCGTTCACCAGCAGGCCGATTCGCATGTCGCGTACGGTACCGGATGTTGTCGTTTCCGCCACCTGTCAAGCGTGCCGCAAGGCCGTAGCGTCCCATACGTCGATGCGCCCACCCGAAGGAGTTCCCATGCCGACCACCACGCTCAGCCTCGCGTTCGTCGCCAAGATGGTCGCCAAGCCCGGCCTCGAGCAGGAGGTCGCCGACTTCCTCGCCGGTGCGCTCGACCTCGCCAACGCCGAGGCCGGCACGATCGTCTGGTTCGCTCTGCGCACCGACGAGTCGACCTTCTGGATCGTCGACGCCTTCCCGAGCGAGGGCGACCGCCAGGCGCACATCACCGGCCCGATCGCGCAAGCGCTCATGGCCAACGCCGACCGGCTGCTCGCCTCGCCGCCCGAGATCCTGCCCGCCGACGTACTGGCCGCGAAGGTGCCGGCCTGACGGACGAACCGCCGACGGTCATCCCTCCAGTACCGCCGGATCGGGCGGGTCGAGCAGCGGCACCTCGACCGCGTCGATCGCCGCCGTCGAGTGCTGCGGCGGTGGCCGGTCATTCGCGGGCCGGCGCGAGTGCAGCCGTCCCGAGCCGGGTGGACCGTTGCGCGTCGTGACCGTGCAGGTGACGAGCTGGACGGGCGGCGGGGGAGTGGCGAACTTGCCGGTACCCCAGCGCACCCAGATCGCGATCCGCCCGGCCTCGGCCTCCGCGGCCAGCTTGTCGAGGGTGCGCTGCCGGTCGGTCCGGTCCACCTCGACGACCACCGGCGGACCGGCCGGCCGCGCGCAGGCGACGTCGATGACGGAGTGCTGCGCCGAGTACGGCGCGGGCAGCCGCATCACGCTCGGCGCCCGGTGGTACACGCGCCAGCCCTGTGTCGTCGCCCACTCGGTGACCGAGTCGATGATGAGCGCGGTGACCTGGTCGGCGGTCCGATCGGTGAAGGTCAGCCGGTCCAGCCGCCCACCCAGGCCCGCGGCGACCTCGGCGGCGTCCATGCGATTAGCATCTCATCCGGTCCGCGCGTGAACCCCTGATGTCTGGCGCAGTGGCCTCAGAGGGGTCGGGTGGCCACAACTTCGGGGAAGTAGTGGCCACGGCGGCCCGGGTGGCCACAACTTCCCCGAAGTCGTGGCCACGGCGGCCCGGGTGGCCACAATTTCCCCGAAGTAGTGGCCTCCGCCGGGGCCGGAGGCCACTACTTCGGGCAACGAGTGGACTCGCGGCGGTCGCCGGGTCGGGACGGCGTTGCCCGGGAGGTGGTGTTTCCCACACCCCGACGGCGGCGGCTGCGGCGGCGGCCACAATCGGTGGCATGTCGTACGTGCCGTCGACCGAGGATCTGTTGCGGGTCATGGCGATCCTCGGCGTGCCCGGCGATCCGTTGACCATCATGAAGGACCACACCGAGGACCGGCGCCGCGCCGACCTTCTCGCACACATCGCGGCCGCGATCACCGAGCAGGCGGGCGCCGCCGAAGCGATTGCCGGACTGGACGTCGACGACCGCGTCGACCTGCACTGGGCCGCCGACCGGGCGGTCGCCGGGGACGCGCTCCTCGCGCTGCAGCTGGCCCGGCTGGGCTGGGTGCACCAGGTGCTGGTGCGCACGCGTGGCCCCCACCAGGATGTCGAGCTGGACACGGTGATCGCCGCGATGAGCGCGATCATCCAGCTGCTGGCGTCCCGGCCGGCCGGCCGATCCGATCCGATCCTCACCGACGCGATCGAAGCGTTCCGCGCCGACGCCAACCGGCTGACCACCGCCGTGCGCTTCGCCCGCCGCCCCGAACCGGTCTGACCTTAAGTCCTCAACCGCACGCTCGAGCGGTCGATCCTGCGGCCGTGACGGATCAGATCAGCGACGAGGCATCCCGCGACTGGACCTTCCAGACACTTCGCCAGCGGCCGGAGGCCCTCTTCGCGGCCATCGACGCCAACGGGTTCCGCGTCGCGTGCCCACCCTCGCTCGATCTGCCCGAACGGCTGCAGGTCCCGGTCACCGACCCCCGGACCACGCTGCTCGACCTGGTCGCCCCGGGCGACATGCTGACCGTCGCCGACGCGTGGTTCCACGCCCAGGATCATGGCGTGGCGATGGCCTCCGCGCACCTGCGCTCGGCCCCGGAGCGGCTGATCACCGTCACCTATCTCGACCTGCGGCACAGCCACGGGGTATGGCTCGGCTCGTTCACCGAGGCCGAGTACGACGCGAGCGGCGGCGCGCCCGCGCTCGACCCGACGCTGCTCGTCCGGCCGCAGCCGCGAACCGCGGAGATGCGCAAGTCCTGGGGCGCCTACGTCACGGACATCGACGAGCGGACCACGCGGATGCTCGGCTGGACGCGTGAGCAGATGATCGGCCTGCGCTCGACCGAGTTCGTGCACCCCGACGACCACGCCCGCGCCCTCGCCAGCTGGATGGAGATGCTCGCCAAGCAGCAGAGCCAGCGCGTGCGGCTCCGGCACCGCCGCAGCGACGGCGAATGGCTCTGGGTCGAGCTGGAGAACGTCTACCACCACGCGGAGAGCAACGAGGATGTGGTGATCGTCGGCCAGCTCACCGACATCTCCGACGAGATGGCCGCCTACGAGGAGCTGGACCGCCGGGAGTGGCTGTTCCGCCGCCTCGCCGAATCGATGCCGGCCGGGCTGCTGCAGCTCGACGCCCAGGCGAGCGTCGTGTACGCCAACGCCCGCCTCGGCGACATCCTCGGCTCCCCAAGCCTTGACACCCAGAACCTGGCCGCGCAGCGCCTCGAGGCCCATCTGTCCACTGTGGTCGAAGCCGACCGGGCCGCGCTGAACGAGGCCATCCGCCTCGTCCTCGAGCACGGCACGGACCACACCCTCGAGGTCGCGGTGCGCCGGCCGGGCGAGACCGAAGACCGGCTGTGCAGCGTCAACCTGGTGGCGCTGCGCGACCGCAAGGGCGCCGCCGGCGCGCTCGCCTGCCTCACGGACATCACCGACAGCGCCCGGCTGCGGGCCGAACTCGAGATCAAGGCGACCTACGACGCGCTCACCGGCTGCCACAACCGCGCCTCGATCCTGGCCGCGATCGACCACGCGATCCACACCGACGAGCGGCCGCCCGCGGTCATCTTCGTCGACCTGGACAAGTTCAAGCCGGTCAACGACACGCTCGGGCACGCCGCCGGTGACGAACTCCTCGTGCACACCGCCACCGGCCTGGCCGCGCTGCTGCGCCACGACGACGCCATCGGCCGCATCGGCGGCGACGAGTTCCTCCTGCTGTGCCGCAACGCCGACGGTACGGCCGAAGCGATGGCGATCGCGGAACGGGTCCGCCAGACGCTGCACCGCCCCGTCGACCTGTCCGCCGGCACGGTGCAGGTCGGCGCGAGCATCGGCGTCGCCGTCGGTGCGGCCGGCGTCGACGGGGAAACGCTGGTGGCCCACGCCGACGCGGCGATGTACGACGCGAAGCGCCGCGGCGGCGGGGCCCCGGAGCTCTACGACCTCCCGCGCCCCTGTCGGTAGCGCGCGATCAGGGCGTTGGTCGACGAGTCCTGGTCACCGGTCGGGCCGCCGTCCTGGGTCAGCAGCGGCGCCAGCTGCTTGGCCATCACCTTGCCCAGCTCGACGCCCCACTGGTCGAACGAGTCGATGCCCCAGATGGTGCCCTCGGTGAACACGATGTGCTCGTAGAGCGCGACCAGCTGGCCGAGCGTCGACGGGGTCAGCTTCGGCGCGAGGATCGAGGTGGTCGGGTGGTTGCCCGGCATCACCTTGTGCGGCACCACGTCGGCCGGCGTGCCCTCGGCCGCGACCTCCTCGGCGGTGCGGCCGAACGCCAGCGCCGCGGTCTGCGCGAAGAAGTTCGACATGAACAGGTCGTGCATCTCGCCGATGTCGTGGTTGGGCTCGCTGAAGCCGATGAAGTCGGCCGGGATCAGCTTCGTGCCCTGGTGGATCAGCTGGTAGAAGGCGTGCTGGCCGTTGGTGCCCGGCTCGCCCCAGAAGATCTCGCCGGTCTGGTACGTCGACCGGGGCGCCGTCGGCGCGCACCGACTTGCCGTTGCTCTCCATGGTCAGCTGCTGCAGGTACGCCGGGAAGCGGTGCAGGTATTGCGAGTACGGCAGCACCGCGTGCGTCTGCGCACCGAGGAAGTTGTTGTACCAGACGTTGAGCAGGCCGAGCAGCGCCGGCACGTTGCGCTCCACCGGCGTCGTCCGGAAGTGCTCGTCGATGGCGTGGAAGCCGGCCAGCATCTCGGCGGAAGCCGCTCCGGGCCGATCGCCACCATCACCGACAGGCCGACCGCCGAGTCGAACGAGTAGCGCCCGCCGACCCAGTCCCAGAAGCCGAACATGTTGGCGGTGTCGATGCCGAACGCGGCGACCCGCTCGGCGTTGGTGCTGACGGCGACGAAGTGCTTGGCGACCGCCGCTGTCGTCGTCGGTGCCGAGACCGGCGAGCAGCCAGCGACGCGCCTCGGTCGCGTTGGTCAGCGTCTCCAGGGTGGAGAACGTCTTGGACACGATGACGAACAGCGTCGTCGCCGGGTCGAGGTCGTGCGTCTTGGCGTACATGTCGGTCGGGTCGATGTTGGAGACGAACCGGCACCGGATGTCGGTGTCCAGGTACGCCTTCAGCGCCTCGTACGCCATCACCGGCCCGAGGTCGGAGCCGCCGATGCCGATGTTGACCACGGTCTTGATCGGCTGGCCGGTGTGCCCGACCCACTCGCCGGAGCGCACCCGGTCGGCGAACGCCGGCCATCTTGTCCAGCACCGCGTGCACGTCGGCGACCACGTCCTGGCCGTCCACCACGAGCGTCGCGTCGCGCGGCAGCCGCAGCGCGGTGTGCAGGACCGCCCGGTCCTCGGTGGTGTTGATGTGCTCGCCGGCGAACATCGTCGGCGATCCGGTCGGTCAGGCCGACCTCGTCGGCGAGCGCGACCAGCAGCGCCGATCGTCTCGTCGGTGACCAGGTTCTTGCTGTAGTCGACGTACAGGTCGGCGGCCTGCGCGGTCAGCCGCGCGCCGCGCCGCGGGTCGTCGGCGAACAGGTCGCGCAGGTGCAGATCGCGGATCTTGTCGGCGTGCAGCGAAAGCGCATGCCATTCGCTGCTGCCGGTTGCCCCTACGGCCATCTGCCGCTCCTTCGACGAAAAGTCCCAGACCCACCCATCCTGGCATGAGTGGGTCGGGTCGCGTGCGGCTCATGCCGTGAATCGGCCGGTTCAGCTCAGTTCAGCCCCGTGGCTCGGTCAGGCCGCGGAACCGCTCCGCGCGTTCGCGCAGCGGCTCGGGGATGAGCTCGCGCAGCTGCTCGCTGCGCAGCGGCAGGTCCAGCAGGCTGAGCTTCACCCGGCTCCGTTGCGCGTAGGCGTCGGCGTCCAGCCGTACCAGGGAGACGGCGTCGCGGCGGAGCCGGACCGACAGCGCCTGGCCCGGCTCGAGATGCCCGGCGAAGGTGCCGTCTACGGACAGCCGCAGCGGCTGCTCGTCCGGCGGATTCTGCAGGGCGATCGCGTCGTCGCCGCAGAAGACGACCGACCGGCTGACCCCCGCCATCGGCGCGACCGGGGTCAGGGCGAGGGACGGCGACGACGGCGAGACGACCGGGCCGCCGGCCGCGTAGTTGTACGCGGTCGAGCCGATCGGCGTACAGGCGATCAGCGCGTCGCACCGGTAGTAGCCGTTGCGGACGTCGTTGACGAGCAGGTCGGCGGTCATGCCGGTGAACGGCTCGGCCGCCGTGATGACGAGGTCGTTGAACGCGGTCAGGGGCGCGCCGGCGGCGTCATGACCGATGTCCAGGCAGCTGTGCGGTTCAAGGGTGTAGCTGCCGTCGATCATCCGGGTCAGCGCCGGCCCGAGTTCGGGCGGCGAGATCTCGACCAGGAAACCGAGGTTGCCGTGGTTCACCCCGAGGATCGGGACCGGCCGGCCCACCACGAGCCGCATCGCCCCGAGCATCGTGCCGTCGCCGCCGAGGCTCACCAGCGCGTCGACCCGGTCGAGGAACTCCTCCGCCCCGACGGTCGTGACCTCGGCGCCGACCCGTCCGGCGTCGCCGTCGCGGGCCAGGACGACGGCGCCGTGGTCGCGCGCGAACGCGCAGAGGATCCGTACCGAATCAAGCACCGGCCGGTGCGGGTGCACCACCAGACCGATCGTGAACGTGTGCGCCATGCCGCCATCATGTCGCAGCCGTATGGTGGTCGCCGTGTACAAATTCCTTCTCACGTTGCACGTGCTCACCGCGGTCGTGCTGATCGGTCCGTTCGTGCTCGTGGCCTTCATGGGCGACCGGGCCATCCGCCGCCACGATGTCGACGACATCCGCCGGTCGGCCCGCTTGATGGCCCGCTTCGCGATCGGCTCGGTCATCGTGGCGCTGTTCGGCGCGGCCGCCCTCGGGCTGTCCGACCGGTACTCGTTCCGGACCCCGTGGGTGATCATCTCGCTGACGCTGTGGCTGATCGCGATGGGCGTGGCGACCGGCTACACGATCCCGGCGATGCGCCGGGCCGCCGGCATGCTCGAGCAGGGCGTCATGTCCGGACCGGTACCCCTGCCGGCCGCCGAGCGGACCGAGGACGCGGTCGAGCCCAACGTCCCCGCCACCGCCGGCGACATCGAGATCAAGGAGCGCCTCGACAACATCGCCGGTCGCGTGATCGGCTCGGCCACGCTCGTCCTGGTGGCCATCGTGATCATCACCATCCTGATGGTCACCCGCCCGTTCGGCCGCTGACCCGTTGTTGCCGGGCGCACGCAGGCCGTGAAGATCAGCGGTGAGTACTCAGCGATTCGCGGCCCGAAAATCACTGACGAGTCACCTTTGATCTTGCCAGCTGGGTCATCGTGGAACTTTGGGCGACATATTCGGTGTGTCATATTCGGTGGCCAAAGTTCCACGATGAGGCCAGGCGGAGTCGCCGGCGCGGCCGGCGACGCCTTCACGATGGCGCCAACCACTGAACTGACCCGTCGAGCGCTCGTCCCAGGCCGAAAGATCCGCCACCTCAGGCCACTACTTCCCCGGAGTTGTGGCCTCCCGGCCCCTCTGAGGCCACTACTTCCCCGAAGTTGTGGCGGAGGGCTTGGCACCGTGGACCTGGCAGGCGCGAAGCGCCGGTGTCTGGCGGGAGCGGCGGTCGCGCGCTCGACGGACCCGAGTCATCGGCATGAACCGGCGCTCGCTACGGGCAGGCGCCCGCCTGGTCCGGCAGCAGGACCGCGCCGACGCCGTGGATCGCCTGCGACTGGGCAAACGTGACCAGGTCGGCCGCTGCCTCCTGGGCGTTCTGCCCGGTCGCCGACATCCGCGCCGCGACCAGCCCGGCGACCAGTGGCGTGGCGAATGACGTGCCGCTCCACCGGGCCATGCCCTCGAACTTGCGGTGCTGGCCGACGTTCGGCGGCTCGGCGCAGATGAACACGCCGCTCAGGTAGGCGTTGAGCAGGTCCGTGCCGGGCGCGTAGACGTCGACCCAGCCGCCGAAGTTGGTGTAGTCCGCCCGGTGCCGCCCGTCGGGCGACAGGGCGCCGACCGACAGGGTGCCCGGCGAGGCGGCCGGGTAGAACGGCACGCGGGTGTGCTCGTTGCCGGCCGCGCACACCATCAGCAGGCCCTTGACCTTGCTGAGCCGCTCCTCGAAGAACACGTCGAAGCCCATCGACGTCAGCAGCGACCGTGTCGGCGTACCGGCCGACAGGCTGATGATGTCCGGTGACTCGGCGAGGGCCTCGTCGAGCTTGGCGACCAGATCCGACTCCCAGGTCGCACCGGCGCGGGTGAACACGCCCTTGACCACGACCTCCGCCTTCGGCGCGACCATCCGCAGCACCCCGGCGATGAAGGTGCCGTGCCCGGCGTAGCTCTTGATGTTGCCGCTCGGGTCGTACGCCTGCTCGACCTCGCCGGTGACCCCGGCCAGCCATGGCGCCGGGTTGGGCGTCCAGCCGACGTCGACCACGACGACCTTGACGCCCTTGCCGTCGAAGTGCGACTTCGGCACGTGCGGCGTCGGGGGCGTGGAGTCGGGGATCGGGTGCGGTTCGTCGGCCGGGCACGGGCTGACCGGCACGACGAAGACCATGTGGTCGGGGCTGACGACGCCGGCGCCGAGCCTCGCGTCCACGTATGCGATGTGCCGTATGGTCCGCGGCAGTTCCCGGTTCGACCGGGGTTCGTCGTCGGCGAAGCCGAAGTCCGGGGGCAGTTCGTAGCGGGTCAGGCCGCCGATCGTGCCGTCGCCGACCGGGGTCGGGCGGTCGTCACCGAACAGCGCCTTGACCCGCGCCAGGTCACGGTCGCGCACCAGCATGAAGTTGGCCCGGCTGATGAACTGGGCGCCGCCCGCGGCGGTCCGCCAGTCCGGCGGGTAGACCTCGCAGGCCTCGCCGAACTGGTCGACGATCAACTGGATCTGCGCCTGTTCCCGCGATGGCCGAGGCTCAGGGTCGGGCCGCGCGGGTCGGGAGGGTGGAGGCTCGGTCATATCGCTCCATTCACCTGCGTCTCGGATGTGTCATGGATGCGCCCGCCTAACAGAGTTGCGGACAACTGTGACAGATACCATCTGCGCGTGTCGGACCCGACGTCGCTGCTGACGCTCGCACTGTCGCGTCCGCGCGACGCGATCGTCCGCGCGAGAGCGCTGCTGGCCGGCCGGCCGGACCCGCGGTCGGCGTCGATCGCCCGCCAGGCGGCCGGCATCGCGCTGCGCGAGACCGGCGAGGTCAACGCCGGCCTCCGCGAACTGCGCCGGGCCCTGCGCCTGGCCCGGACCGCCGGCGACGCCGACCGCGAGGTGGACGTCCTGGCCAGCCTGGGCGCCACCCTCGGGCGGGCCGGTCGCGCCAAGGACGGCCTCGACCTCCTCGGCGAGGCGGTGCGCCGCAGCGAAGGCCGGGCGATCAGCAGCGCCACCACGGGCCGCGTACTGCTGCGCCGCGCCGACGTCCTGCTCGTGCTCGGCCGGCACGCCGAGGCCTTGGAGGACCTGCGCGGGGCGCTCACCCGGCTGCGCCGGGCCGGCGACGCGGTGTGGGAGGCGCGCTCCCGTGCGTACCGGGGGTTCGTGCTGCTCACCCTGGGTGATGTCCGGCGGGCCGACGAGGACTTCGCCGTCGCCGAGCGGCTCTACGCCCGCAGCGGGCAGGAGTTCGAGTACGCCCAGGCGGTCAACAACCGGGGTCTCGTCGCGTTCGCGCGGGGTGACCTGCCGGCCGCGTTGAGCTACCTCGACGAGGCGAGCCACCGGTACGACCTGCTCGGCACCCTCGAACCGAGCGTCCACATCGACCGGTGCGGCGTCCTCCTCGCGGCCGGGCTGGCCCGCGACGCCGTCCTGGAGGCCGACCGGGCGGCCGGCCGGATCGCGGCCCACGGCGGGCAGGCGACGAAACGGGCCGAGCTGCTCTTCGTCGCCGCGCGGGCCGCCCTCGCCGCCGGCGACGTCGGCTCGGCCGGGGAGCGCGCCGAACAGGCGCGCCGCCTCTTCCAGCGCCAGCACCGCGACTGGTGGGCCGCCCGGGCCGAGCTCGTCGCGGCCGAGGCCCGCTACGCCGCCGGCGACGCCAGCGCCGCCCTGCTGCGGCGCAGCGTTCGGCTCGCCGACCGGCTCACGGAACTGCGCGCCACCGAGGCGCCCAGCGCCCACCTGCTCGCCGGGCGGCTGGCCCTGCGCCGGGCCCGGCCCGACGAGGCCGAGCACCATCTGGACCTGGCCGCCCGGTCCCGCCGCCGCGGCCCGCCGCTCGCCCGCACCGCCGGCTGGCTCGCCCAGGCCCTGCGCACCGAGGCCCGCGGGCAAGTCCGGGCGACCCTCGCCGCCTGCGCTCGTGGCCTGGATGCCCTCGACGAGCACCGGATGGCGCTCGGCGCCACGGAACTGCGCGCCCACGCCACCGCACACGGCGCGGAGCTCGCCCGGGTCGCCCAGCGCGACGCCCTGCGCCGCGGCGGCCCCCGGCAACTGCTGGCCTGGAGCGAACGGTGGCGCGCCACCTCACTCGCCGTACCCCCGGTCCGGCCGCCCGACGACGAGCAGCTCGTCGCCGAGCTGGCCGCGCTGCGCGACGTGGTCCGCCGCCTCGACCTGGTCCGCACCGGGACGGTCGCGGTCCGCGGCGGCGACCCCGACCGGGCGCAGACGGCCGCGCTCGAACGGGAACGGCGCCGGCTCGAGACCGCCGTGCGCACCCGGACCCTGCGCACCAGCCGGCTCGGACGCTCCACCGCCGACCGCTTCGACCTCAAGGGCCTGCAGGCGGCCCTCGGTACCAGGCGCCTGATCGAGCTCGTCGACGTCGACGGCGCCCTGTACGCGGTCGTGGTCGCCGGCGGTCGGGTCCGCCGGCACCTCGTCGGCCCGGTCCGAGACGCCGAACGCGAGGTCGAGCTGGCCCGGTTCCGGCTGCGGCAGCTCGCGCACGGCCGTCCCTCCGCCCGCGCCGGCGCGACGCTCGAGCAGATCGGCCAGCGCCTCGAAGCCACCCTCCTCGGCCCGGCCGCCGCCGGCCACCTCGACGACCGGCCGGTGGTGATCGTCCCGCCGGGCCGGCTGCACGCCGTACCGTGGGCGCTGCTGCCGAGCCTCGCGAACCGGCCGGTCAGCGTGGCCCCGTCGGCGGTCACCTGGTTGCGGGCCCGCCGGCTGCGCCCGCCGTCCGGGCACCGCATCGCCCTGATCTACGGGCCGCACCTGGGCACCGGCGGCGCCGAGGTGCCGCAGTTGGCCGAGCGCTACCCGGAGGCGACCGTCCTCGGCGGCGGAACCGCCACCGCCGAGCGGGTCCTCGACGCGCTCGACGGGGCGTGGCTCGCGCACATCGCCGCGCACGGCACGTTCCGCTCCGACAGCCCGCTCTTCTCCGCGCTGAGCCTCGACGACGGGCCGCTCACCGTGCACGACTTCGAACGGCTCGGCCGCGCCCCGTACCGGCTCGTGCTGTCCAGCTGCGAATCCGGGGTCGCCCAGCCGGTCGGCGCGGACGAACTGGTCGGCCTGGTCACCGGCCTCGTCCCGCTCGGCGCCGCCGGCATCCTCGCCAGCGTCGTACCGGTGAACGACCCGGCCGCCGTCCCGCTGATGCTCGAACTGCACGCCGCCCTCGACGCGGGCGCCGACCTGCCGACCGCCCTGCTGCGGGCGCGGGCGTCGATCGGCGACGACCCGCTGTCCCTCGCCACCGCCCTGTCGTTCGTCTCGCTTGGTGTCTGACGTATCCGCTGGCCAGAGACGGGGTGTCCGATATCCCCGCGCGTGTATCTGGCCGGCGGCCCCGCGCATCCTAACCAAACGGAAGCACCACTGACTGCCGTGCCGGACGTAGGTGATTTCGCATGCCGCGCAACGCTCCGTCGATCCATCCGTGCGCCCCCGAAGGAGACCTGGTGGCCGGGGACGACGTGGCCGCGCTGCTGAGACGGGCCAACGACGGCGAGCAGCAGGCCTGGAACGCGATCGTCGACCGGTTCACCAACCTGCTCTGGTCGGTCGCGCGCGGGCACCGTCTCGGCACCGCCGACGCCGCCGACGTCGTGCAGACGACCTGGCTGCGGCTGGTGGAGCATCTGCACCAGATCCGCGAGCCGGAACGGCTCACCGCCTGGCTGATCACCACCGCCCGCCGGGAGAGCCTCCGCGTGGTCGGTATGTCCCGCCGCGAGGACGTCGGCGGCGCCGACGACCTGGCCGCCAACCTGCCCGACGAACGCGACGGCCCGGTGGACACCGGGCTCCTGCTCGACGAGCGCGACTCCCTGCTCTGGCAGTGCTTCGGCCAGCTCAACGAGCGCTGCCAGCAGATCCTGCGGGCCCTCATGGCCAGCCCGCCGCCCAGCTACGCCGAGGTCTCCACCGCACTCGAACTGCCCGTCGGCAGCATCGGCCCGACCCGCGGCCGCTGCCTCGACCGCCTCCGCGAGCTCGCCGCCCCGGCCGGCCTCGCACCCACCGATGCCCAGATCGGTCAGGAGAGATCATGATGACGAACGACGCGCTGCTCCTCGACCTCGGCCGCATCGCGCTACGGGCCGACCCGCCGCCGGCCCTGAGCTACGAACTGGGCTACGCCGCCCTGTCCATGCGTACCGTCGACCACGAGCTCGCCGAACTCGTCGACGACTCGGCCCTGCACCACGATTCACTCGCCGGCGTCCGCGGCGACTCCGCCGTGCGCATGCTCTTCTACCAGGGCGCCGAGGTCGGCGTCGAAATGCACGTCACCCGCCGCGACGGACCGTCCTCCGCGCTGGGCCAGGTGATCGGATACCAATTCTCGACGGTACGGGTGGAGCTCCCGCACGCCGAGCACCTGGTCTCCGTCGACGACCTCGGCCGCTTCGACGTCGAACTGCCCCGCGGCCTGTTCCGCCTGCACCTGGAGGATCCGGACCGCCCGACGGTCACGACCGGCTGGACCAACCTCTGAGAGCCGGTCGATCCGGGGATCCCATGTTCGTATAGGTGGCATGGGATTCACCGATGAAGAGCTGAGCTACCTGCGGTCGCAGCCGATCGCCCGCTTCGCGACCGTCGGCCCGGACGGGCAGCCGGACGTCGTGCCGCTGGCGTTCGAGATCGACGGCGCGTCCATCTGGGTCGGCGGGGTCGGCGAAGCGGTCGCCCGTACCCGGAAATTCCTGAACATCCGCGGCGGCGCCCGGAAGGTGGCGCTGGTCGTCGACGATCTCGTGTCGCTCGAGCCGTTCGTCGCGCGGTCGGTCCGGATCTACGGGGTGGCCGAGGATCCGGTGCAGCGGGTCGGCCTGGTCGGGCCCGGTACCTACATGCGGATCACGCCGACCGTCTCGTGGAGCTGGAACATGGCCGGCGAACCGGCCGGCGACACCTGGTACGAGCCGCACCGGACCGTGCACTCGGCCGTACGCGGCTAGCCGATCGTCACATCGCCGGTGCGGCGCAGCTTCTGCCAGCGCAGCCGCCGGCCGGTCAGCGCGGTCACCGCGGAGCGCACCAGCACGAGGTACATGAGCTGGCGGTACACGAACTGCTGCAGCGGCAGCGCCCACAGCGGCCGCAGCGGCTCGCGGTCGAGCCGGAACGCGAGGATCGCGGTGATCGTCTGCACGACGAGCACGGCCAGCCAGCCGATCAGCGGTGACCCAGCGGTCGAGGAAGAGCGCGCCGTAGACGGTGAGCACGTCGAGCAACGGCGCGAACAGCGGCAGCACGACGGTGAACAGGCCGATCAACGGCAGGCCGCGCCGGCCGAACCGGCCGGACGGCCCGCGTTCGACGATCGACCGGCGGTGCTTCCACATCGCCTGCATGGTGCCGTAGCTCCACCG
This sequence comes from uncultured Actinomycetota bacterium, assembly GCA_963816625.1. Taxonomy (GTDB): domain Bacteria; phylum Actinomycetota; class Actinomycetes; order Mycobacteriales; family Micromonosporaceae; genus Dactylosporangium. Next base: position 314,582 of record CAWFLC010000005.1, read on the forward strand.
GTACCGCTGTTGCCACAGCTGCCGCAGCGTGGCCGGCGCCTCGGTGTGCGCGCGCGCGCGGTCTCCTGGTAGACGACCCGCCAGCCGGCCGCGCTGGATCGCCATGGTCAGGTCGGTGTCCTCGGCGAGGGTGTCGGGGCTGAGCCCGCCGGCGTCGCTGCAGCGCCTGCCGGCGGAACGCGCCGAGCGCGCCGGGGATGGTCGGGATGCAGCCCGAGCGCGTCGTAGAGCCGCCGGTCGAGGTTGAAGCCGATGACGTATTCGATGTGCTGCCACCGGCCGAGCAGCCGGCGCCGGTTGCCGACCTTGACGTTGCCGGCGACCGCGCCGACCGTCGGGATCGGCGAACGGCTGGACGAGCTCGGTGCATCGCGTCGGGGTCGACGATCGTGTCCGCGTCGACCATCACGATCAGGTCGTGGCGGGCCAGGGCGACGCCGGCGTTCAGCGCGGTCGCCTTGCCGCCGGACGGCACCCGCACCACGCGTACGTTGTCGAGGCCGAGCGCCTCGACGATCTCGGCGGTGCCGTCGGTGGACTCGTCGTCGACCACGATGACCTCGACCGTCTGGATGCGTCGACGCGGCGAGGGACCGCACCGTCGGCGGCGATCGTGTCGCTGCTCGTTGAAGGCCGGCACGATGACCGACACCGGCTCGTCGACCGGCGGCCCCCACGACCAGGTCGGCGATCGGCGGCGGCGGGCGTGCCGCGCCGCGACGCCGAACAGCAGCAGCGTGCGCAGCAGGGTCAGCGCACCGACGACGATCAGCAACAGCCACCAGCAACGCGCGCAGTGAGGCCGTCGGCCGCCTGGACGGTCCAGACGAGCGCCCGCCCGCGCCACCGCGTCGGCCGGCGGCGCCGCGACGTTCACCGGCGCGGCAAGTGCGCCGCACCGCCTGCGGAGACCGTGGTGAAGCGGTAACCGCGCTGCCTGCATCGCCGGGATGTAGCGGTCGAGCGCGGCGACGGTCTGGGCCCGGTCGCCGCCGGCGTCGTGCATCAGCACGATCGCGCCCGTCCGCCCTGCGGGCGTCGCGTTCGCGCACGATCGTCGGCGACGCCGGGCCGGGCCCAGTCGTCGCTGTCGACGTTCTCGAGCACGGTGAGGTAGCCCTGCGCCGCCGATCTGCCGCATCACCTGCCAGTCGGCGTCGTCGACGCGCGTCGGGCGACGACGAGTACGGCGGGCGCAGCAGCGACGTCTTGACCCCGGTGGCGTCCGCGATCGCCATCTGGGTCTGCGAGTACTCCAGGTCGCGCCGCCACGTCGGGATCGCGTCGAGGTCCGGGTGGGTGAACGTGTGGACGCCGATCTCGTTGCCGTCGTCGACGATCCGGCGGGCCAGGTCCGGGATAGCGGGCGACCTGCGAGCCGACCACGAAGAACGTTGCCGTGGACGTGGTAGCGGGCGCAGGACTGTCCAGGATCCGCGGCGTCCACGTCGGATCCGGTCCGTCGTCGAAGGTCAGCGCGATCGTGTGCGTCCGACAGCCGGTACGAGTGGGGCTGCGCCCGGTCGGGGTCGAGTACCGGCCCGCCGTCGCGGACCGCGGCCGGCACGTTGTCGCCGGCCGACGGCGGGCCGTCGCGCCGTCCGGGCCGAACGCTCGTTCGTGTAGGCCTCCACCAGCAGCACGTTGACCAGCAGCGCGACCAGGACGACCAGCAGCAGCGACCGCAGGGTCGTGCGCCGGCGGCGCACCCCGGGATCTGACCGGAGGTCATTTCCGGGGGCGAGGCCGACTTGTGCGCTGGGCGCTGTGGTAGACGGTCATCGCTCGCACCCCGTCGGCGCCGCTCCGGCCGGCGCGTGCGTCGGGGCCGACCGGTCAGCGTTGGGTGCGGTTGCCGCGGCGGAGCACGGTCCGGTCGCCGGGGCCCGGGACGCGCCGCCGAACTGGCTCCACCAGACCAGGCCCAAGGTCACGACCAGGAGCGCCCCGAGCAGGTACGCGAGCCACCGCAGCCGACGCCGCCGGACGCCGCTAGGATCGACGAACACCGGCCGGGACGGGTCGGTCCCGACCGGCCCGATCAGCTCGGTGTGCGCCCGCTCCATCGGCGGCGCCTTGCCCACGGCCTTACCCACCTTCGCCTTGCCGGCCGGTCGGGGCGGGTTGGGCGGCAGGGGAGGGCGGGACATCCCGACGCGGGATGGTCGCCCGGCCAACATGTCGCGTCTTCCGCACACCATCGAAGTTAGAGGATGCACAACGGGCTCGCATGATCCGCGCCGGCCACCCACAGGCAGCGACGAATGTCGATGATTGGCGGTCGTTGTAGCGGGTACGGACATACGGTCGGATCGGAAGGAGCCAGGGCGATTCGTGGTCACCAGAGGGGAATCCCGGTCGTCGTCGCGCTCACCATGCTGATTTCCGGGTGCTCGGCGGGCGGCGGGCCGCCGTGGCCGGACCGGACGACCGGTCCCAGCACTGTGAGCTTGTCGACAGATCAGCGCCGCGTCGCCGACGAATTGGTGAACGTCTTCGAATACAGCACCACCAGCGCCCGCTACGACATGTGTGGCGATCTCGGCGACGGCCGCGGCCTCACCTGCGGCAAGATCGGCTTCACCACGAGCAGTACCGAGGTGCGCGACGTGGTCGACGCGTACACCGGACGGGTGCCGGACAGCCCGCTCGCCCGGCACCGGCCGCGGCTGCGGGAACTCGCCGACGGTGGCTCGGCGAGCACGTCCGGCCTGGACGGCTTCGCCGGCGACTGGGCCGCCGCCGCCGGCGACGCGCGGTTCCGGGCGGCCCAGGACAGTCTCGCCGACCGGCTCACGTTCGACCCGGCCCTCGCCGCCGCGCGCCGGCTCGGCATCCGCACCCCGCTCGGGGTGGCGATCCTCCTCGACACCGCCGTGCAGCACGGGACCTCCGATGACCCGGACGGCCTGCCCGCGCTGATCCGGGGTACCAATGCCAAAGCCGACGGCAGTCCCGCGGACGGCGTCGCCGAGAAGACCTGGCTGCTGGCGTTTCTCGACGTACGCCGGGCCGACCTGCGCAACCCGCACGACGAGGACAGCAGGGACGTGTGGGCCGAGTCCGTGGACCGGGTCGACGCGCTGCACGGCCTCGTCGACGCCGGCGAGCACCGGCTGGCCGCGCCGGTCGAACTCGACGTCGACGGCGACGGCTACACGTTACGGTGACAGCCCGGCGGCCCGGGCGGCGAAGAGTTCCTGCTCGCGCGCGTTGCGGGTCATCGCGGCCGCGCGTTCGAACTCCTGCCGGGCCTCGCCGGTGCGGCCCGAGCCGGGCCAGGAGGTCGCCGCGGACCGCCGGCAGCAGCGGGTAGCTCGGGCAGTGACCAGGGCGTCGACGATCGCCAGGCCGCGCGCGGGGCCGTGCGGCGTTGCCGACGGCGACGGCCCGGTTCAGCTCGACCACCGGCGACGGCGAGACGTGGGCCAGCACCTCGTAGAGCGCCGGCGATCCGGGCCCAGTCGGTGTCCTGCGGCTCGTGCGGCCCGGGCGTGGCAGGCCGCGATCGACGGCCTGCAGCGTGTACGGGCCGAAGGTGCCCTCGGCCCGGGCCAGCGCGGCCAGGCCGCGCCGGATCAGCAGCCGGTCCCAGCGCCGCCGGTCCTGGTCCGGCAGCAGGATCGGCGCGCCGTCGGGCGTCGGTGCGGGCGGCGGTCCGGGACGCCTGCAGCTCCATCAGCGCGACCAGGCCGTGCACCTCCGGCTCGTGCCGGCGCCAGGTCGGCCAGGATCCGGCCCAGCCGCAGCGCCTCCTCGCACAGGGCGGGGCGCATCCAGTCGTCGCCGGCGGTCGCCGAGTACCCCTCGTTGAAGATCAGGTAGATGACCTCGAGCACGGAGGCCGAGCCGCTCGGCGGCCTCGGCCGGCGGCGGCAGCTCGATGGCGACCTTCTGTCTCGGCCAGCGTCCGCTTGGCCCGGGTGATGCGCTGGCCGACGGTCGGCTCCGGCACCAGGAAGGCCCGGGCGATCTCGTCGGTGGTGAGCCCGCCGAGCAGGCGCAGGGTCAGCGCGACCCGGGACTCGGTCGGCAGCACCGGATGGCAGGCGGTGAAGATGAGCCGCAGCAGGTCGTCGCCGACGTAGTCGTCGAGGTCGGCGGCGAGGTCCGGATCGTCGGCCGTCGCGGCGTCGCCCGGCCGATCTCGTCGAGCTTCTCGCTGGTAGCGGCCCTGCCGGCGGAGCGGGTCGATGGCGCGGTGCTTCGCGGTGGCCATGAGCCAGGAGGCCGGGATGGTCCGGGACGCCGGTCGCGCGGCCACTGCTCCAGCGCGATGACCAGCGCGTCCTGGGCGAGCTCCTCGGCGAGGCCGACGTCGCGGACGATCCGGGCCAGGCCGGCGACGATCCGGGCCGACTCGATCCGCCAGACCGCCTCCACGACGCGGCGAGGATCGGTAGCCGTCATGGCTACCGATCCTCGCGCATCGCGCCGGCGGAGGTCAGGCCGGGCGGGCCGAAGTCCTCCGGGCCGAAGACCTTCAGCACGTCGGCCTCGCCCTCCCAGCCGGGCCACAGGTCGCGGTGCAGGCGCAGGAACCGGGAGGCCCACTCGACCGCCTCCTCCTTGGACCGCACCTCGTAGAGCGCGTAGCTGATGATCTCCTTGGCCTCGGCGAACGGGCCGTCGGTGACGCTGAGCTCGCCGCCGTTGACGGCTGACCCGGGCGCCGGCCGCGCTCGGGGCCAGGCCGGCGGTGTCGAGCAGCGCGCCGGCGGCGGTGGCCTCGTCGCCGAGCTCCATGATGGCGTCCATCAGCTCGGGCGGCGGCGGGGTCGGCGGGCTGGGTGCCCTTGAGCAGGATCAGGTAGCGCATGATCAGTTCTCCTTGTCGGGTAAGCGGTCAGCGGTACGTGCGGTAGACGTGACGACGGTGCGGCGAGCCAGGCCCAGACGAGGAGGACCGCGGCGACGAAGGCCAGCGTGGTCGGGCCGTGCGAGCCGCAGGCGATGCCGGCGAACCCGGCCAGGAACACGACCCCGGTGACGCGGGAGAACCAGGCCAGCCCGCGCTGGCCGTCGCGCGGCGAACCGGCGGGCCAGCACGAAGCAGGCCGCGATCAGGCACAGGAAGCCGACGCCGCCGACCATGAAGTGCAGCATGCCGTGCCAGCTGACGGCGGTCGGTCTCGGGCGTACCGACCGGGAAGCCCAGCGCCGGGTCGGCGCGGAAGATCCCCGGCCGCGACGCAGGCTGACGCCGTACACCGCGATCAGGCGCGGCGCCCAGGTGCGGCCCGGCCCGCCGGCAGCGCCCGGCGCAGGCCGACCGCGACCGCCACGACCATCAGCGCCGGTGAGGATGAAGTTGGTGATCTGGATCCAGCCGAGGCTCGCCGTTGCTCGAGCAGGCTCCACGCGTGCCGGCTCAGGTCGAAGCCGTCGCCGGGTGAGCGCCTGGGCCAGGCTGACGACGACGTAGAACGGTCCGGCGATGCACGCCGTACCCGAGCAGCGACCTGGTGACGCGGTCCGGCGGGGGAACAGGTCTGGACGGGGGCGGTGACGGTGGTCATCTCGGGTCTCCTTCATTCGATGTCATATCCGGGGTCCTATCTAGCCCTCGAACGAGCGGCCGCGTTTCGGACAAGCGATCTCAAGATCTTTTTCCGGGCACCCGGACCGGGCCGGACGGGCTCAGCGCTGGTTGACGGCGGCCGGGTCGGTCACCATGGCCTCACGGTGTCCGATACCAAGACCATCGAGCTCGGCGCGAGCGAAGACGCGACCGGGCCGGCCGGCCAGCCGGCCTGGCCGGCCGCGCCGTCGCGCTGGCTGTCGGCCGTGATCGTGGTCGTGTGTGCACTGGGCCTGGCGGCCGGTGCACCGCCCGGCCCGGCTCTCACCCCGGGACACACGGTCGCCGGCGTGTTCGACCGCGTCGTACTCGACGACGCGCGGGCGTACACGGTCCGGGGCGCCTCGGCGTCGTCACGTGTCGATGCCTACGGGCTCGGCGACGGCGCGCATCTGTGGTCGACCGCGGTCCGCGGCACGGTGGTACGCATGCTGGTCCGCCACGGGGTGCTGGTGGTGTCGGCCGAGGACACCCTGGCGATCGACGCCGCGTCGGGCCGGGTCCGCTGGCGGCAGCGCTACGCCAACCTGGTGGGGCAGGCTGGCGAGGTGGCGATCGTGGTGTCGCCGGGCAACGCGATGGCGGGCCGCGACATCGGTACCGGCGAGCCGCGGTGGACGAGCGACCTGTCGCCGGACGCGCGCACCGTGGTCGAGTACGCGGCCGGCCGCCCGCGCGTCGTCGAGCTGGCCGAGTGGCGCGAGGACGGCACGCTCGAACTCCGTGATCCGGCCAGCGGTGCGGTGCGCCGGCGCACCACCGTCAGCCGGATCGACGGCTCGGTCACCGATGCGTTCCTCGTCCAGGGCACCCTGGTCCTCGGGGAGACCGAGTCGACCGGCATCCGCTTGTACAACAGTGAAAACGGTCGCATGGCGAGCCTGCCGCGGCTGAACTACCCGTCGGCGACCGAGCTGGCGCGGTGTGGCCGTTACGTCTGCGCGGGCAACAACGGCGGCCTGACGGCATTCGTGCCCGCGACCGGCCGGCGCGTGTGGCACCTCGATCGGTGGAACGTGTTCCGCGACCTCGACGCCGGTGTGGCGCTGGTCTATGACGGCACCGGCCTGGAGGAGGGCGACGGCGGCGCCCTCGTCGATCCGGTCACCGGGCGCGTGCTCGACCGGCTGTCCCGCTGGCGGCCGACCGACGCGACACTCGGCCCGGATGTGGTGCTGTGGCACCGGTTGCCGGCCGGTGGCCTGCTGCTCGCGGTCCACAACGCGCACACCGGGCAGCGGACGGTGCTCGGCCGGGTCGACGGCTGGTCGGCCGCGCCCACCTGCGAGCTGAACGCGACCCACCTGGTGTGCTTCGGCGGTGAGGAGCTCGCCATCTGGCCGGTCGCGGCAGCGCTGTGACGCTCCGCGCGTGCATACTCCACCGCATGGAGGCGTCCGCACGATTGCTCGAGCTCATCAACGGGTACCGGATTTCGCAGGCGCTCCACGTCGCCGCGGTCCTCGGCATCTCCGACCACCTGGCCGCCGAGCCACGCACCGCCGCCGAACTCGCCGCCGCGACCGGCTGCGATGAGCGCTCCCTGCGCCGGCTGCTGGTCGCCCTGGCCACGGCCGGCGTCTACCAGGAGTCGCCCGACGGGCGGTTCGGGTGCACTGACCTGGGCGACGCGCTGCGTGGCCTGGCGGGTTGGGCGGCGTTCACCGGAAGCCACTCGACCTGGCTGGCCTGGGGTGCGCTGGAGCACAGCGTCCGCACCGGCGAGAGCGCCTTCACCGCCGTCCACGGCGAGAACGTGTGGGACTACCGGGCCCGGCACCCGGCCGACGGGGCGATCTTCGACGCGGCCATGACGGCGCTCTCCCGGCGGGTAGTGGACGCTGTTCTCGACGCGTACGACTTCGGTGGCTTCGCCACGGTCGCCGACGTCGGCGGTGGGCGGGGTGCGGTGCTGGCGGCGATCCTCAACCGGTACCCGGCGATGCGCGGCGTCCTGTTCGACCAGCCGCACGTGGTGGCCGACGCACCCGAGTTGCTGGAGGAGGCCGGCGTCGCCGACCGGTGCGCGGTCGTGGCCGGCGATCTTCTTCACCGGCGTACCGATCGAGGCCGACGCGTACGTGCTGAAGTCCGTCCTGCACGACTGGCCGGACGAGCCGGCACTCGCGATCCTGGCGGCGTGCCGGCGGGCGATGCCGGCGGGCTCGGTCCTGCTGCTCCTCGAACGGGTGCTGGCCGGCCCGCCGTATCCGCCCGAGGCCGTGCCGATCGCGTTCTCCGACCTGAACATGCTGGTCGGCCCGGGCGGTCAGGAGCGCACGCGGGACGAGTACGAGGCGCTGCTGCGCAAGGCCGGCCTTACCGTCACCCGCGTGGTCCCGACGACGACGGACGTATCGGTCATCGAGTCCGCACCGTCCCACCAGTAGTCGATCAAGGAAGTACACGCCCGGGAAACGGACAAATTCCGGCGCGTACTTCCTTGATCGACTGGACGGGGGCGGGGCGGGGGCGCGCGCCTACGCCGGCTCGTCCAGCGAGCCGAAGAGGGCGTCCTGCACGAGGCGCTGGGCGGCCATCGCGTCCTGCCGCTGCTGCGCGGCGGCCAGGCCGTCGACGTCGAGCCGGTCGAGCGCCCGGTAGATCGCCTTCAGCATGTGGATCGCCGTCTTGGCCGCGTCGACGCTGTCCTCGCGGAACGGGAACTGGTCGAGCTGCCAGACGCCCTCCCAGTTGTTCTTGCGCAGCACGTGGAAGAACTCGAACATCTCGATGGGATGGACGGTGCCGACGACGAGATCGTCGTCCCAGCCGCGCAGGTTGTCGTTGACGTCCATGCCGAACAGCCGGCCGTAGTCGATGATCAGCTGGGCGGAGTCGGCCGGGGACTCGCCGCCGAAGAGGGCGTGGCCGAAGTCGAGGAGGATGCCGACGTTGGGCAGGCCGATCTGCTCGATGCCCAGCAGCGTGCGGGCGACCGAGTCGAACGTCATCTTCACGCGCGGCTCGCGCGGCTTGTATTCGATGACGAACTTCAGGTCGGGGTGCGCCGCCGGCCAGCTCGCGCGATCGCCGTCGACGGCGAGTCTTCCAGAGCGTCGCGGTGATCGACCTGGAACGGGTAGTCCCAGCCGTCCTGCCCGGGCCAGAGTCTTCACGTAGTCGGCGCCGAAGTAGCGGACGACGTCGGCCGCCTCGTGATGAGCTCGTGCGCCGCGGCCGGCGCACGCCGGGTCGGGGTTGGTGAACGCACCCCGGCGAAGTCGGCGCAGTGTAGATCTCCGGCGTGATGCCGATGACGCTCAGGCCTCGGCGGTCGAGCGCGTCCTTCACCTCGTCCGTTCGTGAACGCCCGGCGAAGAACGGATAGTTGAGGTCGACGACGGACAGGTCGCGCGACCTGCCCGGCCAGGTCGATGGCGTCGAGCGTGGTGCGGGCCGGACCGTAGCCGTCGGTGGCGTAGCGGTCGACGTAGGTGGCGAAGTGCCAGATGCCGGCACCGAAGCGGGGGTATTCGGTCATGTCGGATCAGCTCCCAGGATGGGTGGTGGATGGGCTCGCCGCCCGGCGTACCGCCGCCCGCCAGCCGGCGCGGCGATCGGCGGCGTCCGCGACGTCGAGCCGGGGGGTGAACTCGTCATACGTGAGCGCCGGTCCGTCGGTGGACCAGAGGCCGGCCGATCGGCCGGCGAGGTGGGCGGCGCCCAGGGCGGAGAGGTTGCCGGTCCGGGCCCGCCGGACGGGAATCGCCGGCCAGGTCGGCCTGGATCTGCATGAGCTGGTCGTTGCCGCTCGCGCCCCCGTCGGCCAGCAGCGCTCGGATCGGCGCCGACAGGGACTGCATGGCGTCGACGACGTCGGCGACCTGGTGGGCGATCGACTCGAGCGCCGCGCGGGCCAGCTGACCCGCGCGGCTGCCGAGGGTGAGCCCGCTGATCAGTCCGACGGCGGCGTCGTCCCACCACGGCGCGGCCAGGCCGCCGAACGCCGGCACCAGGTAGACCCCGTCGCTGGCCGAGTGCTCGGCCAGCTCGGCGACCCGGTCGGGGGAGATGCCGAGGACGTCGGCCAACCAGGCCACGGTCGCACCGCTGGAGCGGATGTTGCCCTCGGCGGCCAGCCGGGCCCGCGGGTCGCCCCACGCCACGGTGCTGCAGACCGCGGTGTCGCCGTCGATCGGGTCGTCGAGCAGTCGCATCACCGACGAGCCCGTCCCGTAGGTGACCTTGGCCGCCCCGGCGGCGCGACCGTGCGCGTAGAGGGCCGCGTGGGAGTCACCGAGCACCGCGCGGACGCACCGGCCGGCCAGGACTCCGCCCTGCTCGCCGATCCGGCCCAGGTCGCCGGCCGACGGGGTCAGGGCCGGGAGGACGGATTCGCGCGATCCCGAAGAGGTCCAGCAGTTCCGGGCTCCAGGTGCCGGTTCGTACGTCGAGCAGCTGGGTTCGCGAGGCGTTGCCGATCTCGATCTGGTGACTGCCGGTCAGCGCGTCCATGAGCCAGGCGTCGACCGTGCCGACGACCACGTGCGCTGAGTCGTCCGTGTCGTCCGTGACCGTCCGGCGAGTGGTGATCGAGCAGCCAGCGCAGTTTGGCGGCGCTGAACATCGGGTCCAGCGGCAGCCCGCTGCGTCGCCGTACTTCGCCGGCCCGGCCGTCCGCGCGTATCCCGTCGCAGATGTCGCGGGAGCGCTGGTCCTGCCAGCCCAGCATCGGCCCGACGGGGCGGCCGGTTCGCCGGTCCCAGATCAGCGCCGATTCTCGTTGCGTGCTCAGGCCGACGGCGACGACGGCCTCCGGCGCCATGCCGTCCAGGCACCGGGCCGCGGCGATCCGCACGCTGTCGAGGATCTCGTCGGCGTCCTGCTCGACCCAGCCCGGCCGCGGGTAGCGGATGCCGACCGGCGCGGCGGCCGTCCGCACGACCGCGCCCGCCCGCGTCGACCAGCAGGCACTTGGTCGAGCTCGTGCCCTGGTCGATGGCCAGGACCAGGGCGTCAGGCATCGGCCCGGGTCAGGGTGACGGCCGCCGTGCGGATGTCCTTCGCGGTGAGCCCGAAGTGCTCGAGCAGGTAGGCGGTGCTGCCGGTGGGCGCGAACTCGCGGTGCACGCCGAGGATGCGCATGCGGCACCGGTGCGGGCTCGGAGACGACGACGGCGGCCACGGCGGCGCCGAGCCCGCCGGTGGTGGTGGCCTCCTCGGCGGTGATGATGGCGCCGGTCTCGCGGACGGCCCGGCGGATCGCCTCCTCGTCGAGCGGCGCGACGGTGGACATGTTGAGCACCCGCACCGACACCCCTTCCGCCGCGGCCTCCTCGGCCGCCTGCAGCGCGCGGGAGACCATCGTCCCGGTCGCGACCACCGTGACATCCGAGCCGTCACGCAGCCGGCTCGACACACCGAAGGTGAACGGCCGGTCGTCGCCGGTGACGGCGGGGACCTTGAACCGGCCGATCCGCAGATAGACGGGGGTCGCGGCGCCCGCCGCCCAGCGCACCGCGGCGCGGGTCTCGGCGGGGTCGGCGGGCACCACGATGCCCAGCCCGGCGATGGCCCGCAGCCAGCGACAGGTCCTCGATGGAGTGGTGCGTCGGCCCGAGCTCGCCGTAGGCCATGCCCGGGCTCATCCCGCACAGGACGACCGGCGCCTGGCTGTAGGCGACGTCGGCCTTGATCTGCTCCAGCGCGCGGCCGGTCAGGAACGGCGCGGCGGCGCAGACGAACGGGACGAACCCGCTGAGCGCCAGCCCGGCGCCGATGCCGACCATGTCCTGCTCGGCGATGCCCACGTTGATCAGCCGGTCGGGGAACTCGGCGGCGAACGCGCCGAGGTTGCTGGAGCCGACCGAGTCGTTGCAGACGGCGACGATGCGCTCGTCCGCACGAGCCAGGGCGATCAGTTCCTCCGCGAAGGCGACCCGGCAGTCGAAGGCCGGCGCCGGTGCCGCGTCGACGGCGGCGCTCATCGGGTCAGCTCCGCCAGCGCGACGCTGACCTGCTCGCTGCTTGGCACCTTGTGGTGCCACTCGACTCGGTCCTCCATGAACGAGACGCCTCTCCCCTTGGTCGTGGTGGCGATGATGCACGTCGGGCGCTCGGCGCGGCCGGCGCCGAACGCGTCGAACAGCTCGAGATGGTCGTGACCGTCGACGACGAGCACGTCCCAGCCGAAGCTGCGCCACTTGTCCGGCAACGGATCCAGCGCGTTGGTGTGTTCGGTGCGGAGCGCCCTGCTGCAGCCCGTTGCGGTCGACGACGGCGGTGAGGTTGGCCAGGCCGCGGTGGCCGGCCGTCATCGCGGCCTCCCAGTTGCTGCCCTCCTGCAGTTCGCCGTCGCCGAGCACCACGTAGACGTGGCGGTCCGAGCCGGCCAGGCGCGCCGCGACGGCCATGCCGACCGAGATCGGGAAGGCCGTGCCCGAGCGGCCCGGTGTTGGTCTCGACGCCGGGGACCTTCATCCGGTTGGGGTGCCCGTTCAGCGGCGAGCAGCGGCGCGGCGAAGTGGCGCAGCTCCTCCTCGGCGAAGAAGCCGGCGGCCGCGAGCGTGGTGTAGAGCGCGCCGGCGGTGTGCCCCTTGCTCAGGACGAAGCGGTCCCGGTCGCTCCAGTCCGGCTTCTCCGGGTCGACGCGCAGCACCGCGAAGAACAGGGTGGTCAGGATGTCCAGGACCGACAGGTCACCGCCGACGTGACCGAGGCCGGCCCGGTTGACCATCTGCAGGTCGGTGCGGCGCGACTGGTCGGCCCGCCGCCGCAGCATCTCGCGGCGACGCTCGGGCGGGGCGTCGGCGAACTCCTGCCGGAACTGGTGCCAGGCAGCGGCGGCCGAGGGGTCGGCGACCAGCATGGTGGTCCTCTCTTCGTCTCATCGTGGTGTCCGGCGTCGCGAATATCTATTCACTATCGACTGGACATGCATGTATGGTGGGCCTCGGACGACGCTGTCGTCAACAGTCCGGGGCCAGATGAGTGCCGGATCACCGGCGATGTTCGCAGCAGAGGAGACCCAGGTGAGCGCAGACGGACACGGCGTGGCCGCCGAGCACATCCGGCTGCTCACCAAGGTCGCCCGGATGTACCACGAGCGCGGCATGCGCCAGCCGCAGATCGCGGCCCACCTGCACATCTCGCAGCCACGCGTCTCCCGGCTGCTCAAGCAGGCGGTCGCCGCGGGCATCGTCCGCACGGCCGTCATCACCCCCCGGGGCGTCCACGCCGAGATCGAGGAGGCCGTCGAACAGCGCTTCGGCCTCAGCGAGGTCGTCGTGGCCGACACCGACGGGCTCACCGACGAACTGGCGGTGATCCACGCCATCGCCGCGGCTGCCGCGGTCTATCTCGAGACGACGCTGGCCCGCGACGACCGCATCGGCATCTCCTCGTGGAGCGCCACCCTGCTGGCCACCGTCGAGGCCATGCATCCGGCGCCGAGCCTGGCCGCCGAGCAGGTGGTGCAGATCCTCGGCGGCGTCGGAACGAGCGCGGCGCAGAGTCTCGCCGCCCGTCTCACCGGCGGTCTGGCCCGCAACACGCGGGCCGAGGCCGTCTACCTGGTGGCGCCCGGCCTGGTCGCCACGCCCGAGATGCGCGACGCCCTGGTCCGGGAGCCCAGCATCGCGTCGGTGTTGCGGGCGTGGGAGGACCTGACGGTCGCGGTGGTCGGCGTCGGCAGCCTCGAGCCGTCCACGCTGCTGCGGCAGAGCGGCAACGCCATCGCCGAGGAGGAGGGACGGCGGCTGCGCGAACTCGGCGCCATCGGCGACGTCTGCATGCGGTTCTTCAACGCCGACGGCCAGCACCTTGCGTCGGACCTGGACGATCGCGTGCTGGGCATCAGCGCGGACATGCTCAAGAAGGTCCCCCGGCGCGTCGGGGTGGCCGGCGGCGAACGCAAGTGGCGCGCGATCCGCGCCGCCGCCGAGGGTGGCTGGCTCAGCGTGCTCATCACCGACCAGGCGACCGCGACGCACCTGCTCCGGTCCTGACCGCGAATCCGCCGGCGCCACCGGGCGCCGGGGCACTCACCCCGCGTCGCCCACCGGCTCGAAGTCGATCCGCATGACCACCCGCCGGACGGTGGGGCGGCTGACCTCCTGGAAGCCGGCGTCCTCGAAGACCTGACGGGCGCCGACGTTGAGTTCGCCCCAGGTGATCTCCTTGCCCGGCTGGGTGATCATCGGGTACGCCTCGAGCGCCCGGGCGCCGCGCTCGCGGGCGAAGCCGATCGTGGCCCGGGCGAGGGGATAGGTGAGGCCGCGGCCGCGGTAGCCCTTGCGGACCACGAAACAGGTCACCGCCCACACGCCGTCGTCGTCCCGATCCTCGTCCCGGCCGCTCCACGGAACGCGGGAGGTGCGCAGCTTCGGGTACGCCGTCCGCGGCTCGACCGCGACCCAGCCCGCCGGCGCGCCGTCGACGTAGGCGACCAGCCCGCTGGTGGCCGTGGCGCCCCTGGCGCCCCTGGCGCCCATGGCGCCCGGCTCGCCGCACCCGGTCTGCGCCCGCAGCCTCGCGGTCCGCTGCTCCTGCGTGGAGTCGCGCCAGATCCAGCCGGCGACCTTGAGCCGCTGGCAATGGCACCGGCCCGCGTAGTCCGCGGTGCCGAAGATCGCGATCAGGTCGTCCCACGATGCCTCGTTGGCCGGGACGATCCGGACGTCCTCGTCGGCGATCGGGTTCATGGCCGCCATCATGTCGCGGGCCGGCACTGCGCCGGGTTCGTGCTATCGCGGTCATGGTCCGCATGCTAGGTGGCATTCCGGACGTTCTGCTTCCGGGATTCGCCGGCCGCCCTTACGCGATCTTGGTGGCGGGCCGCAGCTCCCGGGACAGGGCCGACCAGGTCTGCGCCTGCGCGATGTCGTCCGCGGCCGGGGCCGTGCAGAGCAGCGCCATCGCTTCGACGAGGTTGTCGCGCACGTTCAGCCGCCGCGCCGACGCCGGGTCCAGCGGCGGCACCTGGACGTGCGAGATCAACGGGTGCAGGGGGCGGACGTCGCGCTCGCCGGCGCCGAAGAGCTCCTCGTGCAGCTTCTCGCCCGGCCGCAGCCCGGTGTAGACGATCGTCGACCGGGCGGCTGGCCTGCTCGGCCAGCTGGCGGGCGACGTCGTCGATGCGCACCGGCTCGCCCATGTCGAGCACGAGCGCCTCGCCGTCGCGACCGATCGCGCCGGCCTGGATGACCAGCTGCACGGCCTCCTGGACGGTCATGAAGTAGCGGGTCACGTCGGGGTGGGTGACGGTGATCGGGCCGCCGGCGGCGATCTGGGCGCTGAACGCGGTGAGCACCGAGCCGCGGCTGCCGAGCACGTTGCCGAACCGCACGCTGAGGTAGGTGCCGGGGCCGGTCGTGCTCGGCGTGCGCGGTGAGCCGCTCGGCGATCCGCTTGCGAGTAGCCGAGCACGCTGGTCGGGTTGGCGGCCTTGTCGGTGGAGATGTTGACGAACCGCTCGACCCCGATGCGCCGGCGCGGCGTCGAGCACGTCTGAGCGTGCCCCAGACGTTGGTCTTGACCGCCTCGCCCGGGTAGCGCTCGAGCAGCGGCAGGTGCTTGAGCGCGGCGGCGTGGAAGACGACCTCGCGGCCGGCGCTCGGCGAAGATCGCGCCGATCGCGCTCCGCGTCGCGGATGTCGGCGAGGACCAGGTCGGCGCCGTCGAGCAGGGCCCGGCCGCGCAGCGAGAGCTGCACGGCGTGCAGGGCGGACTCGTCGCGGTCGAGCATCATCAGCTCGGCCGGGCGCGAAGCGGTCGAGCTGGCGGCACAGCTCCGAGCCGATCGAGCCGCCGGCGCCGGTGACCAGGACCCGCTTGCCGCTGAGGTAGCCGGCGATGCGCGTCGAGGTCGGTCTCGATCTGGTGGCGGCCGAGCAGGTCGCCGATCTGCACGTCGCGGACGTCGCCGACGCCGACCGTGCCGTCGAGCAGCTCGCTGACCGAGGGGAGCGACCTTGAACGCGGTACCGGCGGACAGCGCCAGCCGCCGCACGTCGCGGACGAGCTGCGCGTCGGCGTTCGCGACGGCGAAGATCACCGTGGCGGCGCCGGTCCGGGCGACCGCGGCGGGAATGTCGTCGCGGCCGCCGAGCACCGCGCACCCCGTCGATGCGCAGGTGGCGCTTGGCCGGGTCGTCGTCGAGGAGCCCGACCGGGACGTAGCGGCACTGCGGGTCGCGCAGCATCGAGCCGAGGAGCTGCTCGGCCGCCGCGCCGGCCCCGAACAGCAGCACCGGCGTGGCCGTACGAGCGTCCGGGCGCAGCATGCGTTCGCGCTGGAGCCGGCGCAGCGTACCGGACGCCGAGCATGAGCACCAGGGCACAGCGAGCCGCCGAGGAGCGGGGCGCTGACCGGTACGAGCTGCTGCGGCAGGACCAGGTCGATCGCGGCCAGCGCGCCGCCGGTGCCGGCCACGGTGACGAACAGGCCGCGGACCTCGTCGAACGTGCCGAAGCCGTAGCGGCCCCGGTACAGGAACAGCCGGTGGCCGAACACGGTGTGCAGGAGTACGGCCAGTCCGACCGCCGTCGTCAGGTCGAGGGCGTGCCGGGCGGTCGCCGTCATGCCGTACCGGGCGCAGACGACCGCGCTGAGCGCGAGGGCCCAGGCGAAGACATCGACGGACCAGGGGGCTACGGCGTGGATGCCGCCGGCTCGCGAGGCGGACAACCACTTCTGCTCAGTCAGACTCATGTGATCCTCAGTGCGGAGAGGTGAATGCGATTCGCGGACCGGTTCGCCATCATCCGGACCAACCGTAATTATGCGACAAATCGTCTTGTTTGCCTCGAAATCCACTAGCCTGGTCATACGAACAGCCGCTATGACAGCCGGTACGTCTGAGCGAACGCACGACAATCCCATGGGGGGCAACGACCGATGGATCTTCGCGACTACCTCCGCGCCATCCGCAGAGCGCTGGTGGCTGGTGGTCGGTTCGGTCGTACTCGCACTCGCGGCGGCGACCCTGGTGACGGCGCTGACCCCGCCGCGGTACGCGGCCTCGGTGACCTTCTTCGTCAGCGCCCAGACCAAGGGCGGCGTCACCGACGCCTACCAGGGCGACCTGTTCTCCCAGCAGCGGGTCGCGTCCTACGTGGACCTGCTGACCAGCGACCGGCTGGCCGACATGATCGTCGCAAGTCGACCACGACCGGGCCTGACCGCGAGCCAGGTGCAGTCGCGGATCAGCGCCCAGGCGCTGCCCGACACGGTCCTGCTCGACGGCGACCGTGACCGACGGCAACCGAGGCCCGCGCACTGTCCCTGGCCCAGGACGTCGCCCGCGAGTTCGTGCCCGGCTCGTCCAGATCCTCGAAACGCCGTCCGGCGGCGGCCACGTGCCGTCGGTACGGGTCGAGGTGTCGCCGGCCCGCGCCTCGGGCGACGCCGGTCGCCCCGACCCCGACCCGCAACCTCGGCCTGGCGCTCGTGCTCGGCCTCCTCGTCGGCGTCGGCGCGGCCGCGCTGCGCGAGGCGATGGACACCACCGTCAAGGACGCCGACCTCCCTCGCCGAACACGTCGACACGCCGGTACTGGCGACCGTCCCCTTCGACACGCGGGCCAAGCAAGTCACCGCTGATCCTCGCCGGACACCACCCGCTCGACCCGCGCCGAGGCGGTGCGGCAACTGCGGACGAACCTGCAGTTCGTCAACGTCGACCGGCCGGTACGGACGATCGTGGTGACCAGCGCCGGTCCCGAACGAGGGCAAGTCGACCACGGCCTGCAACCTCGCGATCGTGTTCGCCGAGGCCGGCAAGCGGGTCGTGCTCGTCGACGCCGACCTGCGCCGCCCGCGGCTGGCCGAGTACCTCGACCTGGAGGGCGCGATCGGGCTCACCAATGTCCTCGTTGGACAGACGCGCCTCGAGGTCGCCCTGCAGCAGTGGGGCAGCGAACGGGCTCTTCGTCGCTGCCCAGCGGCTCGATCCCGCCCAACCCGAGCGAACTGCTCGGCTCGCGGCACATGGCGGAGGTGCTGCGCACCCTGCGGAAGAGCGCTTCGACGCGGTCATCATCGACACGCCGCCGCTGCTGCCGGTCACCGACGCCGCCGTGCTCGCGTCCACAGTCGACGGTACCGTGCTCGTGTCCCGGTGCGGCAAGACCACCACGACTCAGGCCCGGCAGCGCGGCCAACTCGCTCAGGTGGTCGACGCCCGCCTGCTCGGCTGCGTGCTCAACATGATCCCGACGCGCGGCACCGACGCCTACACCTACTACGACTACAGCCGGCCCGAGCCGCGCCCCCGGCGCACGCTGCGCGCGCCGCGGACCCGGCGGACCCCGCGTACCGCGGCCGCACCGGCGGAACCCTCGGCCGTCCCGGCCGGGCGGGTCAGCGCGCGATGATCTGCTCGAGCACGCCGTCGATCGCGTCGGCGCAGCGCCGGAACGCGTCGATCGGATCGCGGACCGGATCGGCGAGGTCGTCCTCCTCCGGTGCGACCGGCTGCAGTCGTCCGCGCCCGGCGGAGGCGGCGCGCATCCGCTCGCGGAGGGCGTCCGGGCCGGTGTCGCCGCGCTCGCCCCGGTGGGTCGCGGCCACCATCCGGCCGAACTGGCGCAGCGTGAACGTGACGCCCACCATCTCCGGCACCATCGACACGCACACGGCCCGCTGATGGCGGGTCGCGGTCAGCACCAGATCGGCGCGGTCGAGGACCTTCTCGGTCACCTGGCGGCTGACGAACTCGCTCGTGTCGGCGCCCCGTTCGGCGAGCACCTGCATCGCGACCGGATGCATCCGCGAGCCCTCGAGCGCCCGCGTGCCGGCGCTGACCACCCGGACCCCCGACCCGGCGTCGCGCTCGAGGCGCAGCCGCGCGAGCCGCTCGGCCATCGGCGAGCGGCACAGATTGGCCTGGCAGACGAACAGCAGGGTGAAGCGGTTGTCGACGCTTTGCGGCACGCGTCACGATAACCCTCGTGGACCTTGCTCGCCGCACAACACTCTCAATCGTCGCGCCCGCCCTCCCGGCCTAAGGTTGACGCGTGCGAGAGCTGGTGGTTCTGGGTACGGCCAGTCAGGCGCCGACCCGCATGCGTAACCACAACGGCTACCTGCTGCGCTGGGACGGCGAGGGGATCCTCTTCGACCCGGGCGAGGGGACGCAGCGGCAGCTGGCGCACGCCGGCATCGCCGCCAGCGAGATCACCCGGATGTGCATCACGCACTTCCACGGCGACCACGCGCTGGGCGTACCGGGCATCGTGCAACGGCTTTCCCTCGACCGGGTGGCGCATCCGGTGTCTGCGCACTACCCGGCGTCCGGGGCGGACTTCTTCGAGCGGTTGCGCCACGCGACACCCTTCTACGAGACCGCGGTACTGCTGGAGCAGCCGGTCACCGGCGACGGCGTGGTGGCCACGGGCGCCTTCGGGACGCTGAGCGCGCGGCGCCTGGACCATTCGATCGACTCGTACGGCTACCGCCTGGTCGAACCGGACGGCCGGCGGATGCTGCCGCCGCTGCTCGCGGCGTTCGGGATCGCCGGCGCGGACATCGGCCGGCTGCAGCGGCAGGGCCGGATCGACCTCGGCGGCCGGACGGTGACCCTGGAGCAGGTGAGTGCGGAGCGCCCGGGCCAGCGCGCGGCGTTCGTGATGGACACGCGGCTGTGCGACGCCGTGTACGCCCTCGCCGACGGGGCCGACCTGCTGGTGATCGAGTCGACGTACCTCGACGCGGACGCGGCCCTGGCCGACGCCAACTTCCACCTCACGGCGGCGCAGGCCGCCCAGGTCGCGTCGCGGTGCGGGGTACGCACACTCGTCCTCACCCACTTCTCGCAGCGCTATGACGACCCGGCGCGCTTCGCGGACGAGGCCGCCCGGCACTTCGACGGCGACATCGTGGTCGCCGAGGACCTGGCCCGCATCCCAGTACCCCGCCGACCCTGACGCCACAACTTCCGGGAAGTAGTGGCATCAGGGGCCTATGGAGGCCACTACTTCCCGGAAGTTGTGGCGTCCTGGGATTGCCTCCAATCGGCTACGGAATCTGGCGAGCCGGGGGCAGCCCGGCGAAGCCCACGAGGGGCAGGGTCAGCGCGCTTCCGCGCAGGTCGACCTCGAGGGTCGCGCCCGTGGTGCTGGGCGCGGCGGCCTGCCGTCCGGACCGGAAACGCCCCGTCCAAAAGATCTTGCACCGAGGGTGTCAAATTTCCCGGCTCGGTTCTAGACTGCGCCTCACCCGTCGCTGTACCACAACTTCTCCGGCCCGCCCCCGCCGCAGCAAGGAGATCTGGATGTTCCGGGTCAGCCATCGATACCTCGCACTGTTCCTGTTGCTTCCCGCCGTGGTGCTGTCCGCCTGCGGCTCGAGCGCCACGCCCTCCGCCTCCTCCGGCTCGGCTGACCAGGGTGGCGGCGACTACCTCGCCACGGCCAAGACGCGCATGGAGGCGAGCCTCAAGGGCACCAACACGATGCCCGACACGACCTCCCGGCCGGCCGCGCCCGGCAAGAACGTCGTCGTGATCTCCGCCGGCCAGGCCGCCAGCAGCAGCTCGTCCGTGCCGACCAACGGCGCCGTCGCCGCGGCCGAGGCCATCGGCTGGGACGTCGACCTCTACGACGCCAAGCTCGACCCGTCCAACGCCACCGCGCTGGTCCGCCAGGCCATCGCGGCCAACGTCGACGGCATCGTCCTCGACGCCATCGACTGCAACACGTGCCAAGCAGCCGCTGGAGGAGGCCAAGCCGAAGGGCGTCAAGGTGGTCGCCGATCTACGCCTTCGACTGCACCGACTCGCAGGCCGGCGGCGGCGGCGAGGGCCTGTTCAGCGGCAACATCAACTACGGCAAGAAGGCGTCGGACCTCGACGCCTTCGCCAGGCCTACGGCGCCGACCAGGCGAACTACATCATCGCCGACAGCAACAACAAGGCGAAGATCATCGCCTTCCAGGACCCGGAGTTCACCGTCCTCAAGTACACCCTGAAGGGCTTCAAGGACGACCTGGCCAATCCGGCGGCTGCGAGATCGTCGCCGAGGTCGACGTCACGGCCGACCTCGAACGGCCAGATCGTGCCGAAGATCCAGGCCGGATCGCTGAAGCACCCCGAGGCCACGTGGATCAAGTCGCCGTACACCTACGTGACCACCATCGGCATCGCGCCGGCGCTCGGTCGCCGGGCACGAAGACAAGATCAAGGTCATGGGCGGCGAGGGCTTCGCCGACGAGCTCGACCTGATCCGCACCGGCAAGATCACCGCGGCCAACATCATCTCCTCGGAGTGGGTCGGCTGGGCCTCGATCGACACCATGAACAGCTTCTTCCTCGGCCAGCAGCCGGCGGACAGCGGCATCGGCTGGACCATGGTCGACAAGGACCACAACCTGCCGCCCAGCGGCGAGTTCGTCCCGCCGGTCGACTTCCAGGCCGCAGTACAAGGCAGCGTGGGGCGTCAGTTGACGGCCGGCTCCCCTGACGGTCAGGAGCCCCTGAGGGGGCCGTCGACGCTGCACCGGCGTCGACCCGGCTCATCCGCAGCGTCGCCTTCGGGCGGCGCTGCGGATCAGCCACGTCTCCAAGACCTTCCCCGGCACCCGGCCCTGATCGACGTCTCCTTCGACGTCCGCCCGGGCCAGATCCACGCCCTCGTCGGCGGCAACGGCTCGGGGAAGTCGACGCTCATCAAGATCATGGCCGGCGTCTACACCGCCGACCCGGGCGGCACCATCGAGGTCAACGGCACCGAGATGCGGGCCGACCACACGACCCCGGCCAGGCGTTCGCGCCCCGGCCTGCACTTCGTGCACCAGAACCCGGCCGTGTTCCCCGACCTGACGGTGGCCGAGAACCTGGCCATCGGCCACGGGTTCGAGAAGACCGGGTTCGGCGGCCGGATCCAGTGGCGGGCCCAGAAGCGCACGCACCGTCGCGCTGCTCGAGCGGTTCGACATCCCGGCCACGCCGCGGACGCTGGTGCGCACGCTGCGCCCGGCCGAGCGGGCCATGCTCGCCATCGCCCGGGCGCTGCAGGACCAGGAGGGCGAGAACAGGCGGCTGCTCGTGCTCGACGAGCCGACCGCGTCGCTGCCGCCGGCCGAGGTCGTACGCGCTGCATGGGCGCGCTGCACCGCTTCGCCCACGCCGGCCAGACGATCCTGTTCGTCAGCCACCGGCTCGACGAGGTCATCGACTCGTGCGACCAGGCCACCGTGCTGCGCGACGGGCGAGCTGGCCGGCACCGCTGGAGGGCGACGAGATCACCGAGGCAACGCTCATCGAGCTCATCGCCGGCCGGGGTCACCCTCGAGGCCGCCTTCCGCCGCGCCGCCCGACCTCGCGACGCGAGGTCGTGCTCGAGGCCGAGGACGTCACCGGCGGCCCGCTGCGCGGCATCAGCTTCCAGCTGCACCGGGGCGAGGTGCTCGGCGTCGCCGGGCTGCTCGGCTCGGGTCGCTCCGAGCTGCTGAAGATGGCGTTCGGCGCCTACCCGATCCGGTCCGGGTCGTTCGCCCTCGACGGCAAGGCCGTCGCGCTTCCGCCACATCGGCCAGGCCATGGACGCCGGCGTCGCCTACGTCCCCGAGGACCGCGGCACCGAGGCCTCGTTCCCCGACCTGTCGCGTCCGGGAGAACGTCAGCGCCGCCATGGTCGACCGCTACTGGCAGGGCATGCGCCTGCGGAAGCGGGCCGCCGACGCCGACGCCCGCGAGTCGATCCGCGACTTCTTCATCCGGGCCTCGTCGGAACGGCAGAAGATGGGCACGCTGTCGGGCGGCAACCAGCAGAAGGTGGTGCTGGCCCGATGGCTGCGCCGCCAGCCCGAGGTGCTGCTGCTCGACGAGCCCACCCACGGCGTCGACGTCGGCGCCCGCGGCCGAGATCTACGAGCTGATCCGCCAGGCCGTCGCCCAGGGTGCCGGTGCTGCTCGTCACCAGCGACTTCGAGGAGCTGGCCAGCTGTGCGATCGCGTCATCGTGCTGAGCAACGGCCGGATCAGCACCGAGCTGACCGGCCCCGGCATCGAAGCCACCGCCTCACCGAACTGGCCCACCTGAGCAGGGAGCAGACCACGGAGGCCGCCTCATGATCGAGCGCTCGCGCGAGGTCCGGAAGCACGTCAGGCCGGCTCTTCGGGAGCCTGCGACCGAGGAGGTGGCGTGACCGAGCTCAGGGAAGAGGCCGGACAGGTTGAACCGGCGCGGGCGCCGGCGCGCGGGCGGGGCCGCACGCTCGCGATCGTGCGGCACATCGGCGAGCGGTACGCCCTGCTGGTGCTGCTCATCGCGGTCGTCGTGTTCTTCAGCGTGTGGCCGCGGACCAGCCTCGCCTACTCCCAGCCGGACAGTTACCGCAACATCCTGTCCAGCCAGACCATCCTCGCGGTCATCGCGCTCGGCTCGATCGTGCCGCTGGTCTGCGGCCAGTTCGACCTGTCGGTCGGCTCCGTCGCGCTGATGACGTCGGTGTTCACCGCCGCCTCGTACGCCAACTGGCACTTCCCGATGTGGGCCGGGGTGCTGTTCGGAATCGCCCTCGGCGCGGCCGTCGGGCTGGTCAACGGCCTGGTCGTGACCCGGTTCGGGGTCAACGCGCTGATCACCACGCTGGGCAGCGCGTCGATCGTCGCCGGCGTGGTCACCTGGTACAGCGGCGGCAACTCGATCATCCAGGGCATCCCGACGTCGCTGACCAACTTCGGCACCGGCAACTGGCTCGGTGTGCCGAAGATGGTCTACCTGCTCGTCATCGTCGCGCTGGTGATCTGGTACCTGCTCGAGCAGACCCCGTTCGGCCGGTACCTGTACTCGGTCGGCACCAACCCGGAGTCGGCCCGGCTGGTCGGGCTGGGCATCCCGAGTCTGGTACTGCGCAGCTTCGTCGTCTCCGGCGCCGCGGCCGGCCTGGCCGGGGTGCTGCTGCTCGCGTCGTCCGGCGCCGGCAACCCGCAGGCCAGCGTCGGCAACACCCTCACCCTCGCCGCCCTGGCCGCCGCGTTCCTCGGCGCGACCGCCGTACACCCGGGGCGGTTCAACGTGCTCGGCACCCTGCTGGCGATCTTCTTCCTCGCCGCGGCGATCACCGGGCTCACCTACGCCGGCGTCAAGGACTACATCCACGACCTGTTCAACGGCGTGGCCCTGGTACTCGCGGTCGGCATCTCGGCCGTACTCAACCGCCGCCGGAGCGGGTAGCGACCAGCACACACAGGAGCGGGTAGCGACCAGGACACACAGGAGCGGGTGGCGACCAGGACATCCCGCAGCGGCTAGGAGGCAACCGATGCTGACCGACCAGCAGAGCGCCGTACTGCGGGTGCTGTGCGACACCGTCGTACCGTCGATCGAGCGGGCCGGCGACCCGGACGGCTTCTGGGCCCGCAAGGCTACCGACCTCGGCGTCGACCAGGCCGTCACCGCCATGCTGGCGCGGACGCCCGAGCTGATCGGGCTGCTCGACGTCCTCGGCCTACAGGGCTTCAACGCACAAGCCTCGCAGGAGTCCCGCGAGCAGATCCTCACCACCCTCTCGCTCGCCTCCGTCCAGGCCGCCGCCGGGGTCAACGGCCTGGTCAGCCTGATCCTGTTCTTCACCTACGGGCTGCCGGGCAACCCCAACTGGAAGACGCTGGGCTACCCCGGCCCGATCACGCCGGCGCCGGACGCCCCGAAGACGCTCACCCCGATCCGGCCGGACGGTGACCTCACGCTCGACGCCGACGTCGTGGTGATCGGCTCCGGCGCCGGGGGCGGGCTGATCGCCGGCCGCCTCGCCGCCACCGGTGCGCGGGTCGTCGTGCTCGAGGCGGGGCGCTACCGCAACGAGGCCGACTTCCATCAGCTCGAGCTCCTCGCGTACCAGAACTCGTTCTGGCGCGGCGGCCCCACCCCGACCGGCGACCTCAACGTCACCCTGCAGGCCGGCGCCGGCCTCGGCGGCGGCACGGTCATCAACTGGACCAACTGCCTGAAGACCAAGGACTGGGTGCGCCGGCAGTGGGCCGACGAGCACGGCCTGACCGACGTCGCCACCGAGGCCTTCGACGCGCACCTCGACCGGGTCTGGCAGGAGCTGTCGGTCACCGACCAGTGCTCCGAGCTCAACCGCACCCAGCAGCTGATGCGCGGCGGCGCGCAGGCGCTCGGCTGGTCGTTCGCGACCGTCAACCGCAACTGGGACCAGGCCCGGCACGACCCGGCGATGGCCGGCTACCTCGGCTTCGGCGACCAGTCCGGGGCCAAGCGGTCGACCCTCAAGGTGTACTTGGAGGGCAGCCGCGCGCAGATCGTCGACGGCTGCGCCGTCCAGCGGATCCTCGTCGAGCACGCTCGCGCGACCGGCGTCGAGGGCCGGTGGACCGCCGAGGACGGCAGCGGCGAGGCGACGGTCACCGTCCGGGCGCCGATCGTCGTCGTCGCGGCCGGCTCCCTGGAGTCGCCCGGCGTCCTGCTGCGCTCCGGCATCGGCGGCCCGGCCGTCGGGCAGTACCTGCGCCTGCACCCGTGCACCTGCACCACCGGCGACTACGGCACCGACCTGCAGGCGTGGTGGGGGCCGCCGCAGGCCGGCCTGGTCAACGAGTTCGCCCGCGTCGAGGACGACTACGGATTCCTCATCGAGTCGGTGCAGTACACCACCGGCCTCGGCGCCTCCTCCGTGCCGTTCACCAGCGGCCTCGCCCACAAGGAGGCGATGGTCGACTTCCCCAACGCCGGCTCGTTCATCGGCCTGGTCCGTGACCACGGGTACGGCCGGGTGACGCTGGACGCCAACGGCAACACCGTCCCCTGGTACTCCCTCACCGACGAGCTCGACGTCCGCAACACCCGCCGCGCGCTCGAGGCGCAGATCCGCCTGCACCACGCCGCCGGCGCGCGCAGCATCCAGCTTCTCGCCCGCGGCCGGCCGACCTGGCGCCACGGCGACGACCTGGACGCGTTCGTCGCCCGTGCCCAGCGGCTGCCCTTGCGGGCCGGCGGGGCGACACTCTTCTCCGCCCATCAGATGGGCACCTGCCGCATGGGCGGCGACCCGGCCACCAGCGTCGCCGACCCGCGCGGCGAACTGCACGACACCAAGGGTGTCTGGATCGGTGACGCGTCGGCGTTCCCGACGCCCTCGGGCACCAACCCGATGATCACCATCATGGCCCTCGCGTCGCGGACCGCGTCGCACATCGCCGAGTCGATCGGTGCCCAGGACCCGCACAGGCAGGAGCTAGCGGTATGACCAGTGTCCAGATCGCCACGGACCGCCTCTTCATCGGCGGTGAATGGGTCACGCCCGCCGGTTACGGCACCATCGACGTCGTCGACGCGAGCACCGAGGAGGTCATCGGCCGCATCCCCGAGGGCACGGCCGGCGACGTCGAGCGCGCGGTCGAGGCCGCCCGCGCCGCGTTCGACGGCTGGGCCGCCACGCCGCTGGCCGAGCGGGTCGAGCTCTGCACCGCCGTCAGCCTGCGGCTGCAGGAGCGGGCCGACGAGATCGCCGAGCTCATCGCCCGGGAGATGGGCTCGCCGATGCCCTTCGCGGTCGCCGTCCAGGTCGCCCTGCCGACCGTCACGTTCTCCTCGATGCAGTACCTCGTCGAGGAACTGCCGTGGGAGCAGCGCATCGGCAACTCGCTGGTCGTCCGCGAACCGGTCGGCGTGGTCGGCGCCATCACCCCGTGGAACTACCCCCTGCACCAGGTCGCGGCCAAGGTCGCCGCGGCACTGGTCGCCGGCTGCACGGTCGTCGTCAAGCCGAGCGAGGTCGCCCCGCTGAGCGCCTTCGCCCTCGCGGAGATCATGGCCGAGGTCGGCGCCCCGGCCGGCGTGTTCAACCTGGTCACCGGCTACGGCCCGGTCGTCGGCGAGGCCCTCGCCGCCCACCCCGGCGTCGACATGATCTCCTTCACCGGCTCCACCCGCGCCGGCCGCCGCGTCAGCGAGGTCGCCGCCGGTACGGTCAAGAAGGTCGCCCTCGAACTCGGCGGCAAGTCCGCCAACGTCATCCTCGACGACGCCGACCTCGAGCGGGCGGTCGTCGACGGCATGGCCAAGTGCTATATCAACTCCGGGCAGACCTGCTCGGCGCTCACCCGCATGCTGGTGCCGCGCAGCCTACTGTCCACAGTGGAGCAGATCGCCGCCGCGGTGGCCGGGCAGACCACGGTCGGGCCGCCGTTCGCGGCCGGGACGAACCTCGGCCCGCTCGTCTCGTCGGTGCAGCGCGAGCGCGTCCGCGACTACATCAACCGGGGCGTCGCCGAGGGCGCGCGGCTCGTCTGCGGCGGCGCGGAGCCCCCCGACGGCCAGCCGGTCGGCTACTTCGTGCGGCCGACGGTCTTCAGCGACGTGACCCCGGACATGACGATCGCCCGGGACGAGATCTTCGGCCCGGTCCTGGCGATCCTGCCCTACGACGACGAGGATGACGCCGTCCGCATCGCCAACGACACCGACTACGGCCTCGCCGGCGGCGTCTGGTCCGGCGACCGCGAGCGCGCGATCCGGGTCGCCCGCCGCCTGCGCACCGGCCAGGTCGAGATCAACGGCGGCGCGTTCAACCCCCTGGCCCCGTTCGGCGGCTACAAGCAGTCCGGCCACGGCCGCGAGCTCGGCCCGTTCGGCATCCTCGAGTTCACCCAGATGAAGGCGATCCAGCTGTAGACCGGGGCCGCACCACCCGGCTCCGGTCCCGGTCGCTGCTGTGAAGTACAACTTGACACTGGGTGCTCACCCTGCACATGCTGAATCGCCGCCGCCCGACGGTCGCGAGGAGGTGCGTCGATGTCGCCGCCCGGCATGGATCCGAGCATGCTCTACCGTCCACAGGGGACGGTCGACCGGAAGGTCGCGCTGGAGCTCTACCGGCAGCAGGTCCGCATGCGCAAGTTCGAGAAGCGCGCATACGACCTGTTCATGCAGAACCTGGTCAAAGGCACCAGCCACCTCTCCCTCGGGATGGAGGCGGTCGCCGCCGGGTTCGGTGTGGCGATGGCGCCCGAGGACTACACGTTCGCGACCTACCGTGGCCATGCCCACACGCTCGCCCGGGGCACGTCGATGAGCAAGATCATGGGGGAGCTGCTCGGCCGGGACAACGGCCTCATGCGCGGCAAGGGCGGCTCCATGCACCTGACCGATGTCGAGCACGGCGTCATGGGCTCCTACGCGATCGTCGGCGCCCACCTCGCGATCGCGCTCGGCGCGGGCTGGTCGGCCCAGTACAAGAAGGAGCAGCGCGTCGCCGTCGCGTTCTTCGGCGACGGGGCCACCAACATCGGCACCTTCCACGAGGCCCTCAACTTCGCAGTCGTCTGGAAGCTGCCGGTCGTGTTCGTCTGCGAGAACAACCTGTACATGGAGTACACGCCGATCTCCGCGGTCACCGCCGTCGCCCGGCCGGCCGCCGACCGGGCCGCCGCCTACGGGCTCGAACGGATCATCATCGACGGCAACGACGCCGACGCCGTCTACCTGACCGCGCTGGAATACCTCGGCCGCGCCCGCGACGGCGGGGGACCGGCGCTGATCGAGGCGCAGACCTACCGCTCCGGCGGGCACTCCCGCGCCGATCCCGGCAAGTACAAGCCGGAGACCGAGGTCAAGGAGTGGGCCGACTACGACCCCATCGACATCTACCGGCGGCGCCTGCGGGACGCGGGCGTGGCCGAGGCGGACCTCGACGCGATCGACGACGAGGAACAGCGGGCGGTCGACGTCGCCACCGACGAGGCCAAGGCCGCGCCACCGCCCGACCCGGCGGTGCTGATGACCAACGTCTGGGCGGACGGGGGCTCGTCATGGCGGAACTGACCTATCGCACGGCGGTCGCCCGCGCGATCGCCCAGGAGATGACCCGCGACCCGTCCGTGGTGTTCCTCGGCGAGGACATCGGCGACGCCGGCGGGGTGTTCAAGGCGACCGAAGGTCTCTTCGCCCAGTTCGGCCCGGACCGGGTACGCGACACCCCGATCTCCGAGCAGGCGATCATCGGCGCGGCCATGGGCGCCGCGATGACCGGCCTGCGGCCGATCGCGGAGATCATGTTCTCCGACTTCTTCGCGGTGTGCTGGGACATCGTCGCCAACCAGATCGCCAAGAGCCGGTACATGGCCGACGGGCAGGTCACCTTCCCGCTCGTGATCCGCTCCGGCAACGGCGGCACGTTGCGCTTCGGCGCCCAGCACTCGCAGTCGGTGGAGAACTGGGCGATGGCCATCCCCGGGCTGAAGGTGGTCGCACCGTCCAACCCGGTCGACGTCATCGGCCTGTTCGCCGCCGCCGTCCGCGACCCCGATCCGGTGCTGTTCTTCGAGCACAAGGGCCTGTACGCGAACAAGGCCGAGGTGCCCGACGGTGAGATCGTCGACACGCTCGGCACCGCCAAGGTCCTCCGCGAGGGCGACGACTGCACCATCCTCGCGCTCGCCGCGATGGTGCCGCGGGCCGTCGCCGCCGCCGCCCAGCTGGCCGAGCAGGGAATCGAGGCGACCGTGGTCGACATCCGCAGCCTCGTGCCCCTCGACACCGAGACGATCCTGCGCGCGACCGGACATACCGGCCGGATCTTCACCGTCGAGGAGAACCCGCGCCTGCTGGGCTGGGGCGCCGAGCTCGTCTCGATCATCGCCGAGGAGGGATTCTGGACGCTCGACGGGCCGATCGTACGGATCACCAGCCCGCACGTGCCGCTGCCGTCCGCCGACTCCCTGGAAGACCTGGCGATCCCCTCGGTCGAGCGCATCGTGACGACGATCGGGCGGGCGATGGCGGCATGAGTCGCGGAGCGAAGCGGAGCGCGAATTTGCCGCTGTCTTTCGAAGGTAGAGCGGCATGAGTCGCGCAGCGAAGTCCTCATGACCACCAGCTCGCCGCCCTCGCCGGACCAGATCGGCCAGCGCCTGCGGCACGTCCGCACCTCGCTGGACATCTCCGTCCGCGAACTGGCCCGGCGCATCGGCGTGTCACCGAGCTTCGTGTCCCAGATCGAGCTGGGCAAGACGAGCCCGTCGGTCGGCACGCTGTATGCGATCGTGACCCAGCTCGGTCTTTCCCTCGACGAGCTGATGGGCTCGCCGGGCGATGCCGCCGATGCCGCCGCGGAGAAGCCCGAGTACGTGCCGATGCAGTGGGACCCGGAGGCGGCCACCTGGCCGCGCATCGGCGTGCCGGTGCAGCGCGCCGCCGGCCGGCGCACGATCCACCTGTCCGGCGTCACCTGGGAACGGCTGACCCACGACGACGACCCGTTCGTCGACTTCCTCTACGTCACGTACCGGCCGGGCAGCGCGAGCTGTGCGGAGGAGGACATGATGCGCCACGGCGGCCGCGAGTACGGCCACGTCATCGAGGGGCGCATCGACGTGCAGGTCGGCTTCGAGCTCTACCACCTCGGCCCGGGCGACTCGATCCACTTCGACTCGGCGGTGCCGCACCGGCTCAGCAACCCGTACGACCAGCCGGGCAAGGCGGTCTGGGTGGTGGTGGCCCGCCGCGGCGACGACCGCGTCAACGGGGTGCCGGCCAACCACGACTCGAGCCACCTGCCCGGCATCATGTAGCCGTCGCGCCGTGTGCGTCGAAGGACGCAGACAGCGGGTCTCGCCTTGGGGTGCAATTCGGTACCCCAACCAAGGAGATCCCCGATGCGCACGCGTTCTTTCCGGAACCTCAGCCCCGCAGCGATTGTGCTCAGCGCCATCCTGCCCTTCGCCATCGCGACCCCGGCCGCCGCCGGCGGGCCGGTGGCGACCCCGATCACCGACTGCTTCGGCAACCCGTTCATCGCGCCGGTTCCCGGCTTTCCGAACCTGTCGAACGTGATCTACGCCCAACCCGGCGTCAATACCATCGGCACCGACGGTGACGACGTGATCATCGGGAGCAGTGGACCGGACCGGATCTTCGCGTTGCTCGGCGACGACATCGTGTGCGGTGGCGACGGCAACGACCTCATCTGGAGCGGCACATCCGCCGACGGCGAGTACACCGACCGCGACAAGGTCGACGGCGAGAACGGATCGGACGAGATCCACGGCGGGCTCGACCAGGATCTGCTGCGCGGCGGTGCCCTCGACGACACGATCTGGGGCGACGAGGAGAGCGACACCATCTTCGGTGGGCCCGGCAACGACTACATCCTCTGCAACGCCGGGAACGCCGACTGGGCCGACGGCGGCACGCACGTGGTCGGCGGGGACCCGGACATCGACGGTCCGCTCAGCGGCAACGGTTGCGAGAACCTCTACAACATCCCGTAGCCACCGGCTTTACGACGTCTCGCCGTAGACCGTGCTCATCCAGACGTGGGTGAGCACGTCGACGAGCTTCTCCTGGTCGTCGAAGGGCGGCACGCCGACCGCGGCCAGGTAGTACAGGCGCTCGCCGAGCCAGGTGAGCGCGGCCGACAGCGCCTCGACGTCGGCGCCCTGCCCGCCGTGATCGTGAGCGATGCCCTCGACGGTGGCGGCGGTGAAGCCGCCCATCATCCGCAGCCACAGGTCGGTCAGCTTCGGGTCGGTCCGCCAGTTCTCCACGATCGCGCGCAGCACCGGCGCCTGTTCGGCCCAGATCTGGGCGCCCTCGCCGATCGACCGCCGGACGGCCGCCCGCCGCTGGTCGTCGCCCTCGTGGGTGAGCCATGACCGGGCCGCCGAATGCCCGCGGCCGATCGCGCGGGTGACCAGCACGGCCAGCACGTCGTGCTTGCTCTCGAAGTTGAAGTAGAAGCTGCCGCGGGCGACGTTCGCGGCAGCGAGGATGTCGGCCACGGTGATCTCGTCGAAACGCCGGTCGGCCAGCAACGCCTCGGTGGCGTCGATGATGACCTCCCGGACCGAAGATTCCCGCCGTACCATGTGATAGATCTTACCAGACACACCGTCTAGACGAATTGTCTAGACGAGTCGTACAGTCAGCCCATGAGATATCGAACGTTGGGGCGCAGCGGACTGCGCGTGGCAGACGTCTTCCTGGGCACGATGACCTTCGGCGCCGACTGGGGCTGGGGTGCGCCGGTCGAGGAGTGCCGCCGGCTCCTCGACACCTACGCCGAGGCCGGCGGCAACGTGATCGACACCGCGAACAACTACACCGAGGGCAACAGCGAGCGCATCGTCGGCGAACTGCTCGGCAGCGAGCGCGACCGGTTCGTGCTCTCCACCAAGTACACGGTGTCGCGTGGACCGCGACGATCCCAACGCCGCCGGCAACCACCGCAAGAGCCTCACCCGGTCGCTCGAGCAGAGCCTGACGACGGCTGCGGACCGACCGGATCGACGTGTTCTGGGTGCACATCTGGGACCCGCATACCCCGGTCGAGGAGACGATGCGGGCCCTCGACGACGCGGTCCGCGCAGGCAAGGTGCTCTACGTCGGCGTTTCGGACACGCCGGCCTGGGTCGTCTCGCGCGCCAACACGCTCGCCGACCTGCGCGGCTGGACGCCGTTCGTCGGCCTGCAGGTCCCGTACAGCCTGGTGCAGCGCGAGGTCGAGCGCGACCTGCTGCCGATGGCCGACGAACTGGGACTGTCGATCGCGGCCTGGTCACCGCTCGCCGGCGGCATCCTGAGCGGCAAGTTCAGCCGCGCCGGTCACGCCGGCGACACCCGGGTCGAACGCCGAGAAGATCAGCGAACGGGACCTGGGCATCGCCCGCGCCGTCGACACCGTCGCCGACGAGCTGGGTCTCACCTCGTCCCAGGTCGCGCTCGCCTGGACCCGGGCCCGGCGCCCGTCCGTCCACCCGATCATCGGCGCGCGCAAGCTGGACCAGCTCACCGACAACCTCGCGGTGGTCGACGTCGTCCTGCCCGACGACGCGCTGCGGCGCCTCGACGAGGCGAGCGCGATCGAACTCGGCTTTCCGCACGACTTCATCGGCTCGACCCGCGAGTTCGTCTACGGCCCGGTCGGCCTGCGGGTCGACTGAACCACCTACTGCGGACGCGCCGCGCGGGACTCGTCGGGCCGCATCCGGCGCTGGTCGATGTCCCGCTCAGGCTGGCGGCGCAGATACTCGAGCTCCAGTTCGGTGGTGCGCTCCGAGTGCCGTTGCAGCGCCTGGGTCGGCGCGTGCAGGAACGCCTCATGGCGCGTCCGGTGCAGTTGCTCGAGTTCCCGCAGCAGGTCGTCGTCGGACAGATCCGCCGCGGCGACGCCCTCGTCCTCGTCGTTCAGCACATGTAGAGGGTAGTCCTCCGTATTCGACCGCCACAGTTAGGCAGTTGCCTTACTATCGTGTACAGTTAGGCATGTGGCTAACCATGAGGCCGATCTCGATCGAGTGTTCGCCGCGCTGAGCAACGAGACGCGGCGCGGCATCGTCACGCGGCTGATCGAGTCGCCGGCCACGGTCCGGGAGTTGGCCGCGCCGTTCGCGATGTCGCTGCCGTCGGTCCTGCAGCACCTGCAGGTCCTGCAGGACTGCGGGCTGGTCACGACCCGGAAGGTCGGGCGGGTGCGCACCTGCTCGATCGAGCCGGACGGCCTGCGGCGCGCCGAAGCATGGCTGGTCGCGCAGCGCACCGCCTGGGAACGGCGGCTCGACGCACTCGGTACCTACCTGAACCGGTAATACCTGATCCGACTGTGAGGAGAAGACCATGTCCGTCCTTCACCACACGTTCTCGCACGAACGCCGCTACCCCGTCCCGGTCGGCAAGGTGTTCGCGGCCTGGCGGGACCCGCAGGTCAAGCGGCACTGGTTCGCCTCGGGCGGTGACTACGCGCTCGACTTCCGGGTCGGCGGCGTCGAGTCCACCCGCACCGCCGGCGCCAACGGCAAGCGCCTCGCGTTCGAGTCGCGCTACCTGGACATCGTGCCGGACCAGCGGATCGTCTACACGTCGACGCTCTCGGCCGACGACGAACTGGCGACGGTGTCGACGACCTCGGTCGAATTCCAGGCCGACGGTGACGCCACGGTGCTGGTCCTTACCGAGTCGGACGTCTTCCTCGACGGCCGGGAAGAGCCGTCGTGGCGGGAACAGGGCACCGGCGACTGGCTCGGCAAGCTGGGCAGCGAACTCGGCTAGCCGCACCTTCGGCTAGGCGGAGAGCACCACGCCGGCCTCGCTGGTCTGCACGACGAACGTCAGCGACTCCTGGAAGTAGAGCTCGATGGACGTCGGCGTCGTGGGACAGGTAGCCGATCGACAGGTCCTGGCCGAGATAGAGCTCGTAGTCGCCGCCGCGCGTGGTCAGCAGGAACGCGCCGGTGAGGGCCGGCGCCCAGATGATCTCGCCCTCACCGATCACCCGCGCGATGTGCTCGCGGATCGGATAGCCGTGGTCGGTCGTCTCGGCCACCGCGGTGTAGGCGTCGGCGGACAGCAGCAGGCTGTACGGGCCGTCGACACCGGCCAGCCGCAGCGAGGTCAGCGCCTGCGCGACGGCGTTCGGGTAGTCGCGCACGTCGGCCGGCAGCGCGACCGGCGGGTTGGAGGAGCCCGCGCGGATGCCGGTGATGCCGGCCGCGGTGAAGCCGTCGAAGATCGCCCGGTCCTCGGCGAAGGCGATCTTCCGGGCGGCGTCCTTGACCGGCTGCCAGTCGGCGTCCTTCGCGCCGCGTTCGACGTCGTCGACGGCCTGCCGGTCGACGGCGAACGGGACCCGGAACTCGACGATCGGCTGCGACGACGCGGCTGCGCGCCCGGCACCCCGGCGGCCGGCGCCTCGAGCTCGCGCAGGTGACCGGTGCCGACCGCGGAGGCCGTCTCGCCGAGGGTCCGATCACGTCGACGACGCGCCGGCCGGCGACGTGCCGGGTGAACGTGCGGCGGGCCTCGGCCTCGAGGTCGGCCCAGGCGGCCGTCCGAGATCGGCGCGAGTTCGCGATGCAGGTTGTTCATGATGCGGCGCTCCCTTTCAGGCTGCCGATGCCGAGCGAGCGTCGGCGGTCGGATCGCGGCGGGGCGTCCGGTCGCCGCACGGCCGCCAGCGGCGGCAGGTCGTCGAGCATGTCGGCGGACGGTACGAAGAACAGGCTGCCGGTGATCGCGGTCGAGAAGTCGAGGATCCGGTCGTAGTTGCCGGGCGGTCGCCGATGAACATGTTGCGCAGCATCTGCTCGGTGACGCCGGGGTCGGCGGCGTAGCCGATGAAGTAGGTGCCGAACTCGCCCTCGCCGACCGCGCCGAACGGCATGTTGTCCCGCACGATCTTCCGCTCGTCGCCGTCCGTCGTCGACGATCGTGTTCAGCGCGACGTGCGAGTTGGTCGGCTTGACGTCGTCGGGCAGCTCGATGTCGTCGAGCTTCGTGCGGCCGATCGACCCGCTCCTGCTCCTCGACCGGCAGCGCGTTCCAGGCGGCCAGGTCGTGCAGGTACTTCTGCACGATGACGTAGCTGCCGCCGGCGAAGTCCGGATCCTCGTCGCCGACGGTCGCGGCCGCGACCGCCGCCGCGCCGGTCGGGTTCTCGGTGCCGTCGACGAAGCCGAGCAGGTCGCGCTCGTCGAAGTACTTGAAGCCGTGCGTCTCGTCGACGACGTCGGCGTGCCGGGCGAGCCGCTTCATCAGCTGGCTGGCCAGCTCGAAGCACAGGTCCATCCGCCGGGCCCGGAGGTGGAACAGCAGGTCGCCGGGCGTGGACGACGGCCGTGTGCCGGTCACCGGCGATCAGCGCCGGAACGGGTGCAGGTCGCGCCGGGCGCGGCCCGGCGAACAGCCGGTCCCACAGCGTCCGACGCCGATCCCGACGACGCAGCGCAGCTCGCCGTCGGGCACCCGGAAGCCGACCGAGCGCGCGAGGCCGGCGACGTCGGCGAGCAGGTCGCGGACGTCGTCCTCGGCGCCGTCGCCGGACGGTCGACGACCAGGAAGATCGCCGCCTCGGTCAGCGGCGTCAGGACCGGCTGCGACTCCATCGGCTTCGTCAAACACGCCTCCCTTGTGAAGCAGGCCCTAGCAGATCCGGCGGGGCGGACATCGCGGCGGCGGCTGGCCGCCACCCGGTGGGGCGCCACCTCCGGTGCTGAGGATCAGGCTGACGATGCCGCCCTTGACGGTGGAGCCGCCCGGGCTGGTCTTGGCCACCGAGCCGGGCGGGCACTTCGACGCGAT
Source organism: uncultured Actinomycetota bacterium (assembly GCA_963816625.1). GTDB lineage: Bacteria > Actinomycetota > Actinomycetes > Mycobacteriales > Micromonosporaceae > Dactylosporangium. The sequence goes on from CAWFLC010000005.1 coordinate 350,145, forward strand.
CTTCTGCGACGAGATGGTCACGTTGAACCCGGCGCTGCGCAGCCGGCTGGTGGCCGCCGCGACCGACGCGCACTGCACGTTGGGGATGGGGACCAGGTTGCCGAACGCCTTCTTGCGGGTCGGCGCGGTGAACCCGACGACCGGGGCGCCGGCCAGGGCATCGCGCAGGGTGAACGCGACCGCCATGTTGACCGGCGGGTGCTTCATCTTCCTGGTGGTCTGCGGGAAGTCCGGGTCGGTGAGCATGCCGCCGACGGCGAGTTGCTTGGTCATCGCGACGAAGGCGGCGCTGCGCTCGCTGTCGGTGGTGCCGGTCTTGCCGGCCACCGGCCGCTTCACGATGCCGCGGACGTTGCCGGCGGTCGCGCCGTGGCACTGGCCGCTGGCGGAGTTGTCGCCGACCGGGCAGCGGGCGACGTCGATCGCGGCCCGGGCGACCTCCGGGTCGACGGCCTGCTTGCAGCGCGGCTTGGCGGCGTCGAGCTTCTTGCCGGCCATGTCGGTGATCTCGATGACCGGGATCGGTTCGCAGTACTTGCCGTCGGCCGCGAGCGTGGCGTAGGCGTTGGTCAGCTCGAGCGGCGTGGTGGCCGAGACGCCGAGCGTGAACGCCCCCCAGTTGCTGGCGTACTTGGTGGCCAGCTCGCTGTCGAGCGACGAGCGGAACTTGATGCCGAGCCGCTGGGCGACGTTGACCACCTTGTCGGCGCCGACCAGCTGCTCGAGCGGCACGAAGAACGTGTTGATCGAGCTGCCGAAGCCGGTCCACATGTTGTACGGCCCGCTCTGCTTGCCGGCGTTCTTCGGGCAGTAGTGGTTGCCGTCGCAGGCGGTCGGGTCGCGCGGGCTGACGATGAACTTCGAGTGGAACGGCGACTGGGTGTCGATCGACATGGCCAGCGGGTAGCCCGCCTCGATCGCGGCCACCACGGTGAAGATCTTGAACGAGGAACCGGCCTGGTAGCCGGGCACGTCCGGGCCGCCGGAGATGAACGGTACGGTCGTGGCCGGCCAGTTGCCCTTCTGCCCCCGCTTCGCCGGGTTGGTGTTGCCGCCGTTGTGCGATTGGTCGTTGCTGAAGGTCCGGTTGGTGGCCAGCGCCTCGACCTGCCCCGTGCCCGGCTGGATCCCGGCCAGCATGAGGGCGTTCGACTGGCCCATGTGGACCTTCTGGTTGTTGCTGACGTAGCCGCTGGGCTGGTCGTTCGCGTACTTGAACGCCGCGGCCTGCGCGGTGATGTTGAGCGAGCTGATGATCGTGTAACCGCCCGACTGCAGGTGGTTCTCCCGCTCGTACGTGTCGGCGCCGAAGGCCGGCTGCTCGAGCCACCAGCGGCGCAGGAAGTCACAGAAGAATCCGCCGCCGAGTTCGCGGCGCTGCACGGACAGGCAACCCTCGGGGGTGCGCTGGCCGATGATCTTCGGGGGTACCTTCTCCGCCGCGATGCGCTGCGCATCCGTGAGGTAGCCCATGGAGACCATCTGCCGCAGGACGTAGCGCATCCGCTCCATGGCGCGGGGCAGGCCTTCCTTGGTGGCCGGGTCGTTGGTGCTCGGCGCCTTGACCAGGCCGGCGATCAGCGCGGCCTCGGCCAGGGTGAGGTCCTTGGGGTCCTTGTTGAAGTAGACGTGGCTGGCGGCGAAGATCCCGTAGGCCCCGTGCCCGTAGGCGGAGATGTTCAGGTAGCGCTCGAGGATCTGCTGCTTGTTGAGCTTCTTTTCCAGCGCGATGGCGTACTTCATCTCGCGCAGCTTCCGCGACGGGGTCTGCTCGGTCGCGTCCACGACCTCCTGCGGGGTGCGGGCCGAGTACGAGATGACCTGCCGCACGTACTGCATGGTCAGCGTCGAGGCCCCCTGCTCGGTGTCGCCGCCGCGCTGGTTGGCCACGAACGCGCGGGCCACGCCCTTCACGTCGACGCCGTGGTGCTGGTAGAAGCGGCTGTCCTCGGCGGCCACCATGGCCTGTTGCATCACCTCGGCGACCTGCGTGATCGGCACGTCGCGGCGGTTCTCGTCGTACATGACGGTGAGCAGCGTCTTGCGGTCGGAGGCGTAGACGTAGCTGATCTGGGGGGAGGGCAACACGTCGAAGTCGGTGGGCAGCTGGTCGAACGTGTCGGCACCCGCCTTGGCGGCCAGGCCGGACGTCGCCACGGCGGGGAACGCCGCGGCGGCCACGACAAGGCCCGCCAGCAGCCCGCACACCAGCAACGACGCCGCATCCAGCAGCACGTTGTGATCGCGCTTGCGCACCCGGTCACCACCTCAAGGCCCCACCACGACGCGATGAGGCAGCGCTGACGCGCCTCATAGTGCTAGACGCGAGAAACCCCTCGAGAGGTTGACACCCTTCGTGGTGTTTCCTGATGTCCATCTTGCCTGACAATCCACCCGATCCGCTCTAGCGGGCATGGTCACCTTCGGATTACATCGATGAACTGCCGGTCGCGCCGGTGCCAATGGCGGGGAAAGGCGCGGGTGCTTCAGACAGTGACGGCCGTTGCGGGTCTGTTGCGAATCGTGCTCTGATTCGGCAATGCGGAGTGCGGTAGCGCGGAATTGGAAAGTCCGGCGTGCGGCATGCGCCCGAATCCTGGCCGGCGTCGTCCTGATCGCGACCATCGTCCCGGCTCTACCGGCCGCCGCGGCTCCCGCCGCGACCGCGCCCGGCGCGCCGGGCGCCTTGTCCCACTTCGACCTGGCCCGCAAGGACTGCCTCGGCACGGCGGCCAACCGGACCTCCAAGGTCTGGTACACGGTCGCCGGCGGCGTCCTCTCCGACGTCTACAGCCCGACCGTCGACAACACCAACGTCGAGACCATGCAGTTCGTGGTCACCGACGGCAGCACCTTCACCGATCTGCAGACCCGCGACACCACCTACTCGGTGCGCTCCCTGGACGGCACCGGAATGGCCTGCGAGGTGACCAGCAAGGCGCGCAGCGGCAAGTACACGATCGTCGCCGACTACATCACCGACCCGGCCCGCGACGCCGTCCTGGTCAAGGTGCGGTTGCAGGCCTCGAAGAAGCTGTCGCTGTTCGTCCGGCTCGACGCGACCGTCAACGGCAACGGTGGCGGCGGCACCGACAACGGCGGCGCGGACAACGCCACCATCGACCCGGCCACCGGTGCACTCGTCTCCAACGACCCCAACACGACGACCAACGCGGTGAACCGCGACTACGCCGTGCCGACCTCCCTCGCGCTGCGGGCCAACCGGCCCTTCCTGGCCGCCAGCAGCGGCTTCGTCGGCACGCCGAGCGACGGGCTCACCCAGCTCGACGCCACGCACACGCTCGGCACCACGTACCAGTCGGCGACCGGCGGCAACGTCGAGCAGACCGCGCAACTGGACACCGGCCACGGCGACGTGACCCTCGCGCTCGGCTTCGGCCGTACCGATGCCGCGGCGGTCGCCACCGCCGGTGCCGCCCTGCGGCTGCCGTTCCAGCTCAGCTACGCGGCCTACGCGGCCGGCTGGCTCGCCTACGACGTCCGGCTGCACCGGCCGACGCAGTCCTTCGCCTCGTACTACCTCTCGGCCAACGTGCTCAAGGCCAGCGAGGACAAGACGTTCCCGGGTGCGGTCGTCGCGTCGGTGGCCAGCCCGTGGGGCCAGGCGGTCAGTGCGGGCGCCCGCCCCAACGGCCAGCCGGTGTACTTCGGCTCATACCGGGAGGTCTTCGCCCGCGACCTGTACGAGGCGTTCACCGGGTTCCTCGCCGACGGCGACGTGGCCACCGCCCGGGACACGGTGACGTTCCTGTTCAACCGCCAGCAGCAGGCCGACGGCCGGTTCCCGCGCAACTCGCTGCTCAACGGCCGTACCGCCCCCGACACCGGCGGCGATCAGCTCGACGAGTCCTCGTACCCGATCCTGATGGCCTGGCAAGCGGGCCTGGGCGGCGACAACGGCCTGTGGCCGAAGATCAAGGCCGCCGCCGACTTCGTCGTGTCACACGGCCCGTCGTTCGGCAACGAACGGTGGGAGGAGCAGAGCGGCTACTCGCCCTCGACGATCGCCGCCGAGATCGCCGGCCTCGTCGCGGCCGGGGCGATCGCCGACCGGCACGCCGATCACGCCTCCGCCCGCGTCTACCGGGCCACCGCCGATCAGTTCCAGCGCTCGATCAAGGGCTGGGCCGTGACCACCACCGGCCCGTACGGCGACGGCCGCTACTTCATCCGGCTGTCCAAGACCGGCGACCCCGACGCCGCGGTCAGCTACGGCCTCGGCAACGGCAGTGTCACCGTCGACCAGCGCTCGGTCGTCGACGCCGGCTTCCTCGAGCTCACCCGGCTCGGCGAACTGCCCGCGAATGACCCCGACGTGCGGCGCTCCCTGCGCGTCGTGGACTCGGTCATCGCCCGCACCACACCTTCCGGTCAGGGCTTCTACCGGTACGGGGTGCAGACGGCCGGCAGCGAGGACGGCTACGGCGACTGCTTCGTCGCCGACCCGACCAACTGCCCGATCGACGGCCAGCCGTGGCCGACCGCGAATGCCGGCTCCGGTCACCTGTGGCCGGTCCTCGCCGGCGAGCGCGCCGAGCAGCAACTGCAGACCGGCGACCGGCGCGGCGCGGCGGCCCTGCTCGCCGCGATGCACAAGGGCTCGTCCGGCGTCGGGCTCGTGCCCGAGCAGGACTGGGAGAACGCCGACCTGCCGGCCTCGCCGTACGGGAGCGCACCCGAGACCGCCTCGATCGGCTTCGTCAACGGCGGCGCCGCCGGCTCCGCGTCCCCACTGACCTGGGCGCAGGCCCAGGACGTCCGGCTCACGCTGTCGCTCGGCGCCGGCCGGCCGGTCGAGCAGCCGTCCGTGGTCCGCGACCGCTACGTCGCCCGCGGCGCGCCCGGCACCCTGCCGGTCACCGTCACCGCGCCGGCCGACGGCTCGGTCACCGGCGCCGGTACCGCCACCATCACCGGCCGTACCGTGCCGGGCGCACAGGTCGGCGTCTCCGCCGCGCCGACCGACGTGGCCGGCCTGGCCACCACGACCGGCGCGGTGGCCGACGCGCACGGCCAGTTCTCCGTACCGGTGACGCTCGGCTTCGGCACGAACGTCGTCACCGTCGGCGTCGCGAAGGGCAACGCCACCGGCTACGCCCGCGTCGCCGTGGTGTCCACCGCGCTGCCCGGCACCCTGCTCCTCGGGGCGGACGACCGGGCCGGCGACGACTACGGGCCCGGCACGTACGCCTACCCGACGTCGGGCGACTTCCACGCCGGCGCGTTCGACCTGACCCAGTTCCAGGTCATCGACGCGGGTGCCACCATCTATCTCCGAGCCCAGCTGCGCGACCTGACGCCGACGTTCGGCTCGCCGCTGGGTGCGCAACTGCTCGACGTGTTCGTGCGCGACCCGTCCGCCGGGACGTTCTCGACCGCCGCGCCGTTCCCGCAGCGCAACTACCAGATCGGCAGCGACTCGGCGTGGTCGAGCCGCGTCGAGGTCCAGGGCTTCGCCGACCCGGTGTTCGTCAACGCCGCCGGGCAGAACCTCGGCTCGGTCACCGTGACCGCGAACCAGGCGACCGGTTCCATCCTGATCGCCGTGCCGTCGGCGGCGCTCGGCCATCCGGCGACCGGCTGGACCTTCACCGTCGCCCTGCACGGCCAGGACGGCTTCAGCTCGGATCAGGCGCGCGGCTTCGCGGCGACGCCGCAGCCGTTCGCGTTCGGCGTCTGCGCCGCCGGAGGATCGTCGCCGATCTGCGCGGTCGACCCCGGTTCCGTCCCGAAGGTCGTCGACACCCTGGTGCCGGCGGGCGGCGCGACACAGGAGGACGAGCTCAACCCGCTGCTTAGCCCGGTCACCCTGCACGGCCTGACGATCGGGTGACGAAAGGCGTCAACCCCGGGTTGACGATGGTCGTGCGTCAACCTATGGTTGACGCATGACCAATCCAGCACGCCCCACCATCCCGGTCCGGCTCGACGATCTGATCGCCGTGATCAAGAACGCCCACCCCGACGTCCTCGACCAGCTGTCCGACGCGGTCATCGCCGGCGACCATCTCGGCGACGTGGCCGACCATCTCATCGGCCACTTCGTCGACCAGGCCCGGCGCTCCGGCGCCTCGTGGACCGAGATCGGCAAGTCCATGGGCGTCTCCAAGCAGGCCGCACAGAAGCGCTTCGTCGCCAAGGGCGAGGTCACCGACCTCGACCCGAACCAGGGCTTCGGCCGCTTCACCCCCCGCGCGCGCAACGCGGTGGTGGCCGCCCAGCAGGAGGCCAAGACGGCCGGCAACGTCGAGATCCGCCCCGAGCACCTGATCCTCGGCCTGCTCAGCGACTCCGAGTCCCTCGCCGCCAACGCGATCGTCGCCCAGGGCGTGACCCTCGACGCCGTCCGCCAGGCTGTCCTGCCCACGCTTCCCGCGCCGGCGGACGCGGTGCCTGAACTCGTCCCCTACGACGGGCAGGCCCGGAAGGCCCTCGAGCTCACCTACCGCGAGGCACTGCGGCTCGGCCACAACTACATCGGCACCGAGCACATCCTGCTCGCCCTGCTGGAACTCGAAGACGGCAACGGTCCGCTCGCCGCGCTCGGCATCGACAAGGCCGCCACCGAGGCCACCGTCAGCGCCGCGCTGGCCGGCCTGCGCAAGCAATAGTGAGGCCGGGCGGCGCGCACGCCTCCCATGTCGCACATCGTTGCCGGTGGGTACGACAGAATCGTGACCGTGACCTTGCCGCTCTCCGCTCTCCTGTCGCGGGCCCTCGTGGCCTTCACGATCGAGTTCGACAACGAGTTCGAGCATCGGATGCCGCACCGGACGGCGCGCGGGCCGGCCGCCCACTCGGGTCGCGGGCCGTGGCTGGTGTCGATGGCGATGTGGTCGAACTTCATGCGGTACCTCGACGCGGATCGCACGCCGCTCGGCGAGGTCGAGGACCTCGTCGCGTTGACGAACCTCGGCGGGATGCAGCGGTGGGGCTACGTCACGGTCGACGGGGACGCCGTGGGCCCGACGACGGCCGGCCGGCAGGCGCAGGAGATCTGGCAGCCGCTCGCCGCGGAGATCGAGGGGCGCTGGCGGGAACGGTACGGCGACGACGTGATCGAGCACTTGCGCCAGGCGCTCGCCGGGCACGCCCACCCGGCGTTGCCGCGCTACCTGCCGGTGATCGCGGTCAGCCAGCCGGACCGGACCGATCGCCGGCTGGCCGAGCACCACCGTGACGACGATGACCTCGACCTGTCCGTCCTGCTGTCGCGCGCCCTGATGGCCCACATCCGCGATTTCGAACGGGACTCGCGCCTGTCCCTGCCGTTGAGTGCCAACGTTCTGCGGGCACTGCGTGAGCCCAGCGTCCGCGTCCGTGACCTCCCGCTGCTGGCCGGCGTCGCGAAGGAACAGGTGAGCCTGTCGGTCGGCTTCCTGGAGAAGCGCGAGTGCCTGACCCAGCGCACCGACAACCGCACCAAGATCGTCAAGCTGACCGCGAAGGGGAAGCGGGCCCAGGCCGAATATCGCAAACTCGTGCGGAGGGCCGACGACGACAAACTGAGAAGCGCACTCGAGGCCGTCGGCCGGCTCGAGGACGGGTTGACGCCCCATCCGGACGGGTGGCGCGCGCACCCGCCGTACCGGAGTCAGACCATGGCGTTTCTCAAGAACGACGCGCTACCCCACTGCCCGATCGTGTCCCACCGCGGCGGCTTCCCCGACGGCAGCTAGGGCGTAATGCGGGCCGGGGACAGCGGCATCAGCCGGCCCGCCGGGTCGCGACCCGCGCCATGAAGTCGGCGATCAGCGCCACCTGCTCGTCGTCGTAGTCGGCCAGCATCGCCGTCATGCCCGCCGCCTGCGGCGCGTAGTGCGGGTTGACCCGCTTGTCGATCTCGTCCTCGTTGCGCGACACGATGACCTTGCGCCGATCGTCGGGGTCCCGTTCGCGCCGGATGAAGCGTGCCGCCTCGAGGCGGTCGAGCACGCCGGTGACAGTACCCGTACGCAGGCCGGTCAGCTCGGCCAGCTGGCCGGGCGTCAGCGGTCCGTGGACCTCGAGCAAGGTCATGAACTGGGCATCACTCGCGCCGAGTCCGAGCCGCTCGGCGACCTGGTGGCTGTACAGCATCGCGGCGGCGATGGCGCGGCGGGTCGACGCGACGATCTGTTCTTCGAGATTGTATCGCGATACAGTCTTGTCCAAGGCGCCTCGCTCCAATACTATCTCGTGTAGCCGAGATATTCGGTTCTACGAGATATTTTTGCACGGGGAGGAGCATGTCATGACCCAGGCCAGAACCGCACTGATCATCGGCGCCGGCATCGCGGGACCGGTGATGGCCGTCGCGCTCGGTGAGGCCGGCATCGACGCCACCATCTACGAGCGGTACGAGGCGACCGCCACCGGTATCGGTGGCGCCCTCATGCTCGCGCCCAACGGCATGGCCGCCCTCGGCGTCCTCGACCTCGACACCGCGGTCAAGAAGGTCGGCGTGCCGACCCCCCGCATGGTCATGGAGACCGGCGCCGGCAAGCGCCTCGGTGCGTTCTCCGACCTGCCCGGCCTGCCGACCAGCCACACCTTCGCGCGGGCCGACCTCTACAAGGCGCTGCTCGACGCGGCGGTCGCCCGCGGCGTCGAGATCGAATACGGCAAGCAGCTCGTCCGCGTCGAGAACCTCGCCGACGGCGTGGTCGCGCACTTCGCCGACGGCTCCAGCGCCACCGCCGACATCCTGATCGGCGCCGACGGCATCCGCTCGACCGTGCGGAGCCTGATCGATCCGGACGCGCCGAAACCGCGCTACGTGGGCCTGCTCGGCCTCGGTGGCTGGGTGTCCGCCGAGAACCTGCCGAGTACCAACGGCGCGATGCACTTCGCGTTCGGCAAGCGGGCGTTCTTCGGCTACATGGTCGAGGACGACGGCCGGACCGGCTGGTTCGCCAACCTCCCGTCCCCGACCTACCTGTCCGCGGCCGAGGCGCGCCAGATTCCCGCGTCGGAGTGGGTACGCCGGCTCAAGAAGCTCTTCGCCGAGGACACCCTGCCCGCCCTCACGATGCTCGACCGCATCCGCGAGGACGAACTCGTCAACGTCGGCGGCATGGAGGACCTGCCCACCGTGCCGGTCTGGTATCGCGGCCGGGTCGTCCTCGTCGGCGACGCCGCCCACGCCACCTCGCCGAGTTCGGGCCAGGGCGCGTCCATCGCCATCGAAAGCGCCATCGAACTCGCTCGGTGCCTGCGGGACCTGCCGAGCATCCAACTGGCATTCGAGGTGTACGAGGCGCGCCGGCGACCCCGCGTCGAGAAAATCATCAAGGCCGGGGAGCGGGTCAACAACAACAAGGCGGCCGGCCCGATCGGGCGCTTCATCCGGGACCTGACCTTCCCGATCGCGATGCGCACCTTCTTCAGCTCGGAGAAGATGTTCGGCTGGATCCACCGCTACACGATCGACTGGAAGGCCAAGGTCACCGCCTGACGCGAAAACGCGGGAGGGGCGAGCGCCGCGGCGCTCGCCCCTCCGGTCGATCAGACCAGCGGAGCCGGCGGGTACGGGCTGCTGAAGGTCGAGACCGGGGTCGCGGTGACCGTCACGTCCTCGGACGGCATCAGGAGCCACAGCACCGGGTAGATGATGAGCTGGCTGCCCGGGATGACGAGCAGGACGAGCGCGAACAGCAGCCGAGCGGGCCACGGGTCGATGCCGAACCGCTGACCGAGGCCGGCGCAGACGCCGCCGAGGACCCGGCCCTCGCGAGGCCGGTAGAGTCCCTGTCGGCGGAGCGAGTCGTGGACGGTGTCCATGGTGGGCGCTTCCCTTCAAGTACTGGATGGTGTGTTTCGTTGTCCAGACAAGCGTCGCCGAAAGCGCCCGCCGGCACATCGGGGAGCGACCCCGAGCCATCCCGGATAGCCACGCCCACCAGGCCAGTAAGGTGTCGTCCGGCGTGTCGCGCCGGAGGGCCTATGTGCTTCGAAACGTTGATGCGCGCCAGAGCATCGTGATGTCCTGGCACGCATCAACGTTTCGAAACACCTACCTCCCCCTGGTCGTCCACAGGTTTTCCACAGTTATCCACAGCGACATGAACGTGAGTGGCGCCGAAGATTCATGCAGGTCAGGATCGGGCGATGCGCACAAATGCCCGCACTCTGGCTCAGTTGATCGGCCTCGTTCTCCAGCGTGAACGGGTGGCCCGGGGACTGAGTCAGCGGACCCTGGCCGAGCGGCTCGGCGTCACGCAGTCGTGGCTGGCCCGGGTGGAGCTTGGCCAGGCGCGTACCAGCATCGACCGGATCGCGGCGATCTTCGCCGGCCTCGAACTGCAGTTGCGCGTCGAGGTGGAACCGCTCGGCACCGATCTGGACGACGACATCGCCAAGTACCGGGACATGACCGGCGAGGAGCGAGCCGAGGAGATCGAGCTGTACGGGTGGTATCTCGGGAAGTTCGACGGGCTGCCGTATGTGCTCACCGGGCGGTTGGCCGCCTTCGCTCAGGGCGCGCCGCTCGGCGCCACGATCCTCGATCTGGCGGTCGCCGAAGCGGATCTCGGGGGATATGCCGAGACCTTCGAGCGTCATGTGTGCCGGCGCTGGAGCGAGGCCTGGCTGGACTGGGGCTGGGGTCCGATGGACCCGCGGACACCGGGGCCGATGCGGTGGCTGGTCGGGGGCCTGATTGAGGTGCGGTTGCATGTCGCGGATGCGATGCCCCGGTCGGTTGTGGTGAACACCGGGCGGCGTGAACTCCGGGTCGTGCCGCTGGCCGACCTCGAGGTCGCCTTCGCCGACATCCGGCGTGTCATGGATCGCTGGCGTTCAATCAATCCCTAAGGCGGGTCGGCCAGGCGGTCGGTGAAGCGGGTGAGGAGCCGGGCCAGTTCGGCGCGGTCGTGGGCGCTCCAGCCGCTGAGGAGGCCGTCGATCATCTCGCGGCGGGAGCGGTGGGCCTGGTCGATGATCGCCTGGCCGGCGCTGGTGACGCGCAGGCAGATGCGGCGGCCGTCGCGCTGGGAGGCGAAGCGTTCGAGATAGCCGGAGGTGATCGTGCCGGCCACGACGCGGCTGGCGCGGGACGGGTCGATACCGAGCCGGACGGCGACGTCGCCGACGGTGACCTCGCCATCGGGGCCGCCCTCGTCGACCGCGTCGAGCGCGGCGATCTGGTCGAGGTTGACGGGTGCGGCATTGCCCTTGTTCGCGGCCCGGCCGAGGGCGCGGCTGGTCTGGCGGCGCCGGAGGCGCACCAGCGCCGCCTCGATCGCCGCCAACTGCTCGTCCTGAGAGCTCACGGCATCCAGCATACATATGCTAGCGTCATTCATATGATGACAGCACACAATCGACGACCCATCGGGTACTGGGTCAAGCTGCTGGATCAGCGCATCGAGGGGTCGTTCGTGGCCGGGCTCGGATCACCGACGGCCTGACCGAGGAGCAGTACGTCAACACGGTCGACGCGCTCGAGCGCATGTGCGCGAATCTTGCCGGAGCCGATGGCGCATGATGACGGCATGCGCGACGTCGTCATCACCACCGGCACGATCCGGTTGGGCCAGTTCCTGAAGCTCGCCGACATGGTCGACGTCGGCTCCGACGTCAAGGACCTCCTCGCCGACGGCGAGGTGCTGGTCAACGGCGAAGACGAGACTCGCCGCGGCCGCCAACTCGTCCGCGGTGACGTGGTGAGCGTCGGCGACGCCGAGCTGCGCGTCGCCTGACGTGCACCGTCCTGTCAGGCGAACTGTCAGGCGAACTGTCAGACCCGTCGCGTACGGTAGCCCCCGAGCGATCGTGGAGGGCAGCGTGCTGGACTTATCGGGCGAAAATGTGCTCGTCACCGGTGGTGCCGGCTTCATCGGCCGCTCGGTGGTCGCGGCCTTTCTCGACGCGGGCGCCTCGGTCCGGGTCCTCGATCAGCTCGAGTCCGAAAACGATCAGGTCGAGACGATCCGGGGCGACCTGTGCGACCCGGCCGTCCGGGACCGGGCCGTCACGCCCGAGCTGACCGGGATCGTCCACCTCGCCGCGATCACCTCCGTGCTCGGCTCGCTCAGCCGGCCGGCCGTCGTGCACCAGGTCAACGTCGAGGCCACCGCCGGGCTGCTCGAACTGGCCCGGCTGCGCGAGGTGCGGCGGTTCGTCATGTCCTCCACGAACGCCGTCGTCGGCGACGTGGGGGAGCGCACCATCCACGAGGACCTTCCGCTGCGGCCGCTCACCCCATACGGGGCGACCAAGGCCGCGGCCGAGATGCTGCTGTCCGGCTACGCCGGCGGCTACGGCATGGCCACCTGCGCGCTGCGACTGACCAACGTCTACGGCCCGGGCATGGCCCGCAAGGACAGCCTCGTGCCGCGGATCATGCGAGCCGTTCGCGCCGGCACCCCGCTGCAGGTCTACGGCGACGGCACCCAGCGCCGCGACTTCGTGCACGTCGACGACGTGGTCACCGGTCTGCTCGCCGCCTGGCACCGGGCGACGGTCGGTAGCGTGATCGTCGGCTCCGGCCGGTCGGTCAGCGTCCTCGACCTCATCGCCTGCGCGAACGAGGTGACCGGCGTGCCGCTGCGCGTCGAGCACGTCGAGCCGAAACCCGGCGAGATGCCGGCCGTCCTGGTCTCGATCGAGCGGGCCACCCAACTGCTCGGCTACCACCCCTCGGTCGACCTCGCCGACGGGCTCAAGTCGGTGTGGAGCGAGTTCAAGTGATCCGGTGCCTTCGATGATCTGGTGCCTTCGATGATCCGACGGCACTGGCCGTTTCTGACCATCCTCGGTCTCGGGGCGGTGCTGCGGATCCTCAGCATGCTCGCCTACCGTCCGGCGATCTTCTACATCGACTCGGTGGCGTCCTACCTCTGGCCGCTGCCCAACCTCGACCCCACCGGCCAGGACCCGATCGGCTACGACATCTACCTGCTGCAGCCGGTGCTCAAGGTCGGCAACCTGCCGGCCGTCGTCGGCGTGCAGCACCTGCTCGGCCTCGCCATGGCCGTCGCCCTGTACCTACTGCTGCGCCGCAAAGGCGCCGGCCGCTGGCTCGGGGCCCTCGCGACCGTGCCGGTGCTCCTCGACGCATACCAGGTGCAGATCGAGCAGAACATCATGTCCGACACGCTCTTCGAGGCGCTCCTGGTCGCCGCGCTGGTGGTCGTCGCCTGGCCCGCCCGCCCCGGCTGGGCGCACCTCGCGATCGCCGGCGCCCTCCTCGGTCTCGCCGCCACCGTCCGCCAGGTCGGCGAGGTGCTGATCATCCCGTTGTTGGTGTGCGGGGTGCTCGGCGCTGGGCGGCGGTGGTGGCGGAGGGCCTGGTTGCCGGTCGTGGCGCTCGTCGCCTTTCTCGTCCCGGTCGGCGCCTACGCGGCCTACTTCCACAGCTTCACCGGCCACTACGCGCTGTCCAACGTCGGCGGCAACGCCCTGTACGGTCGCGTCGCCACCTTCGCCGACTGCACCGGCGTGGGCATCCCGGCCGAGGAGCGGGTGCTCTGCCCGGCGACGCCCCGGGACCAGCGCCGCGGCTCGGACTTCTGGGCGCACGACCCGACGTCGCCCTACTTCACGCTGCGCGATCGCGACCCGGCCAACGTCGACCGGCTCGCCGCCGACTTCTCCCGCCGGATCATCCGGCACCAGCCGATCGACTTCGCCGCGGCGGTCGGGGCCGACTCACTGAAGGTCTTGGCGTGGAGCCGGCACGACGTCGACGCGGACGACCCCTCGGTCGAGCGGTGGCGCTTCCAGCGCGAGTTCCCGACCTTCCCGGACCTGGTGACGCTCGACTCGGTGGCCGGGTTCGGCGACCAGTACGGCGGGGGACATCCGGCCGTGAACCGTCCACTTGCGACGGTGCTCCGGGCGTATCAGGTCAGCGTCGGCTACACGCCGGGGACGCTGCTGATCGTCGCCATCGTCGTGGCCGTGGCCGGTGTCGTGCGACGGTCGGTGACCACGCTGCTGTTCCTGCTGACCGGGGTGTTGGTGTTGCTCGCCGGGGATGTCGTGGTGTTCTCCTGGCGCTACCAGCTACCCGGGTTCGTGCTGCTGCCGGTCGCCGGCGCGCTCGGGCTGGCCGCGCTGCGCCGCGGCGCGCCGCCGCCCTTCCCGGAGCCGGCCGACGAGGCGGCCCTCGATGCGGTCGACCCGGCGGTCGCGTTTCCACGGGTGGTGGTGCTCATCGCCGCCTACAACGAGCAACGCGGGCTCGGGCCGGTGCTCGACGCCATCCCGCGGCGCTGCCTGGGCGAGGAGATCGCCACCCTGGTCGTGGTCGACGGCGCGACCGACGACACCGCCGGAGTCGCCCGGGCACACGGCGCGGTCACCTGCGCGCTGCCGGTCAACCGCGGCCAGGGCGCGGCGCTGCGCTTCGGCTATCACCTCGCGGTGGCCCGGGGCGCGAAGTACATCGTGACGACCGACGCCGACGGGCAATACGAGATCGGCGAGCTGCCGTTGTTGCTCGAGCCGCTGCTGGCCGGCACCGCGGACTTCGTGACCGGCTCGCGGCAACTGGGCGCCAACGAGTCGGGCGACCGGGTGCGGCGCCTCGGCACGCGCGTCTTCGCCGGGCTGGTGTCGGTGCTGACTCGCCAGCACATCACCGACACGTCGTTCGGGTTCCGGGCGATGCGCGCCGAGGTGCCGGTGTCCGTGCCGCTTCGGCAGCCGCAGTACCAGTCCTCGGAACTGCTCGTCGGGGTGCTCAGCCGCGGCTACCGGGTCCTCGAGCAGCCGATGACGATGCACCCGCGCAACCAGGGACGCAGCAAGAAGGGCAACAACCTGGTCTACGGCCTGCGCTACGCGGGCGTGGTGGTGTCGACCTGGTTCCGGTGTTTCTTGCGGAACACCAGGCGATCGAGCACCACGAACTTGACCAGGAACAGCACCGCGTAGGTGGCGAAGTAGCTCACCTCGACGAGCACCGCGCGGAGGTCCGGATTAACGTTACGAAGTGCCGCATGGGTGAGGCTGGCGACAACCGTCGCGGCCAGCACCGACAGCACGGACACGACCGCGTAGGACACCGCCTGCCGGGCGAGGTCGGTGCGCCCGTGCCGCTGCCAGGCCCAGTAGCGATTGGCCACGAAGTTGACGATCGCGCCGGGCACGAACGCGGCCACACTGGCCAGCTGCGGGCCGCCGTCGAAGACCCGGTAGACCAGGGCGAAGGTCACCGCCGAGGTGAGGGTGGCCAGGAGGGAGCTGGCGGTGTAGCGCAGAAACCTGGGCACCGACCCAGTCTTGCACCCGGCTTTCGATCTCCCAGCGAATTCGGAGCTGGTCCTGAGGTTCGCTGGGTACGAAAGGAATGAGCAGGTGCGCGCCCGGTTGATGCGTCACCTTCGATACTTTGACTGCGGAAAGGAAGCTGGATGAGGACTCTTGTGCTCGGTGGAGACGGCTACCTGGGCTGGCCGACGGCGCTGCACCTGTCCGAGCGCGGCCATCAGGTGGCCGTCGCGGACAACTTCGTGCGGCGGCAGTACGACCACGAGCTCGGGGTGCGAGAGCCTTGTCCCGATCGAGCCGCTTGCCGCCCGGGTCCGGGCCTGGCACGAGGTCACCGGCCAGCGCATCGAGACCTACGTCGGTGACCTGACCGACGCCGACTTCACCTACGCCATGCTTCGCGCGTTCCGCCCCGACACCGTCGTCCACTTCGCCGAGCAGCGCGCCGCGCCGTACTCGATGATCGACCGCAAGCACGCGGTCTACACCCAGACCAACAACGTCGTCGGCACCCTCAACCTGCTCTACGCCATCGCCGAGATCGACCCGGACATCCAC
This sequence comes from uncultured Actinomycetota bacterium, assembly GCA_963816625.1. Taxonomy (GTDB): domain Bacteria; phylum Actinomycetota; class Actinomycetes; order Mycobacteriales; family Micromonosporaceae; genus Dactylosporangium. The sequence continues at coordinate 365,922 of CAWFLC010000005.1, forward strand.
CTGGTCAAGCTGGGCACGATGGGTGAGTACGGCACGCCGAACATCGACATCGAAGAAGGCTGGCTGACCGTCAACCACAACGGGCGCACCGACCGGATGCTCTACCCGAAGCGGCCGGGCTCGTTCTACCACCTGTCGAAGGTGCACGACAGCCACAACATCGAGTTCACCTGCCGGGTCTGGGGCCTGCGCGCCACCGATCTCAACCAGGGCATCGTCTACGGCCAGCAGACCGACGAGACCGTCCGCGACGACCGCCTCGCCACCCGGTTCGACTACGACGCGGTGTTCGGCACGGTGCTCAACCGGTTCGTCATCCTGGCCGCGCTCGGCCAGCCGCTGACCGTCTACGGCGACGGCGGCCAGACCCGCGGCCTCATCGACATCCGCGACACCGTCGAGTGCATCCGGCTCGCCGCCGAGAACCCGGCCGAGCGTGGCGAGTTCCGCGTGTTCAACCAGATGACCGAGAGCGATGTCGGTGCTCGACATCGCGAAGCTGGTCGCCGACCTGCACCCCAACGTGGTCGAGGTCGAGCACCTGAGCAACCCGCGCGTCGAAGCTGGAGTCGCACTACTACAAGGTCGCGCACACCGGCCTCGTCGGGCTCGGGCTGCAGCCGCACCTGCTGTCCGACACCCTGCTCACGTCGCTGTACGCGGATCGCCGACCGGTACAAGCACCGCGCCGACCCGGCCGCGCTGCGCCCGACGGTCAACTGGCGCCCAAGCGCGTGACCTAACGCCCGAGACCGGCGTCGCGGGCGCGCACGATCGCCTCAGCCCGCGTCGCGACCTGCAGCTTGGCGAAGATCGTCGAGATGTGGTTGCCGACCGTCTTGCCGGCCAGCCCGAGCCGCTGCGCGATGGCGGCGTTGGACAGGCCGGCCGCGATGAGGTCGAGTACCTCCCGCTCCCGCGGGCTCAGCTCGGGGAACGGGGTCTCGACCGCGGGCGGCGGCGTAGCGAAGTACTGCAGCACGCGCCGCGCGACACCTGGCCCGAAGATCGCCCCGCCGGCCGCGACCCCGCTGATGGCGTGCGAGATCTCCTCCTGGGACGCGCCTTTCACCAGGTACCCGCGAGCGCCCGCGCGCATGGCGGCGAACACCGACTCGTCGTCCTCGAACATCGTCAGCACCAGGACGGCGACGTCCGGGGCGAGCCGGCTGATCTCGGCGGTGGCGGCGATCCCGTCCAGGTCGGGCATGCGCAGGTCCATCACCAGGACGTCCGGCCGGGCAGTGACCGCCGCGCGGATCGCCTCCCGCCCGGTCGTCGCCTCCGCGACCAGTTCGGTGTCGGGCAGCGACGAGAACAGGGCCCGCAACCCGTCCCGTACGACGGGATGGTCGTCGGCCACCGCCACCCTGATCATGCGGTCACCGCCAGCCCCACCCAGTCGATCAAGGAAGTACACGCCCGGGAATCGGACAAATCCCGGCGCGCACTTCCTTGATCGACTGGCGGGCAGATCATGCGGTCACCGGCAGGGGAAGGACGGCGTCGACGCGGCCGCCGGCCGGGGTCGGGCCGGCCGTGCAGGTGCCGCCGAGTTCGGCGACGCGCTCGCGGATCGAGGTGAGCCCGACCCCGGGCACCCACGGCCCGTCCGGCGGTCCGTTGTCCACAATGGACAGCCGCACGGCCGAATCGATGCTGAGCTCGACGCGGGCCGTGCCGGCCCGTGAGTGCCGGGCCACGTTGGTGAGCGCCTCGGTGGCGATGCGGTAGGCGGCCACCTCGACGGCGGCGGGCAGCGCCGGCAGCCGCTCGGGTGCGTCGATGGTGACGGCGACCGGCAGGGCCGCGCTGTGCCGGCGCAGCGCCGCGGCCAGCCCGAGCTCGTCGAGCGCGGGCGGGCGCAGCCCGTAGACGAGGCGGCGGACGTCGTCGATGGCCTCGCGGATGTCGCCGCGCAGCTGGTCGAGCAGTGCACCGGCCTCCCGGGGGGAGGCGGCGAGGAGGTTGTGCGCCGCGTCGGCTTTGAACCCGGCGCCGGTCAACGCCGGGCCGAGCCCGTCGTGCAGGTCGCGGTGCAGCCGGCGGCGCTCCTCCTCGCGCGCGGCGACGAGCCGTTCGCGGGCGGTCTGTACGTCGTCGGCGAGCGTGGCGGCGTGCAGCGCGGCGGCGAGCGGGGCGGCGAGGAGGTCGAGGATTGCGAGGTCGGCCGAGGCGAGCCGGCGTTCGCCGCTGCGCACGCCGACGATCAGCTCGCCGGCCCGCTCGCCGCGGAAGACGAGCGGCACGGTGTGCAGAACGGGCGGCGGTTGGCCGGAAGCGGCCAGTTCGCGCCCGTCGCGGCGCAGCGCGGCGAACGGCAGCCGGAGCGCCTCGCGGGCACCGTCCAGGACGCCGGTCATGTCGTCGGCGGCCAGACGTGCGCCGACCCGGGACACCGCGCGCACCGGATCGGAGCGGGCGCCGTAGAAGAGCCGGTCGACGCCGTGCTGCAGCCGTACCCGGGCCGGGTTGAAGGCGAGCGCGATCAGCAGGGTGGCCAGGACCGGCGCGCCGAACCCGCGCAGGAGTGCGTCGAACGCGGCGACGAGACCGACGTAGGCGGCCGCCACCGCGACGGTGAGCAGCAGGTAGAGGACCGTACGGGACAGGGCGAGCCGGATGTCGAGCAGCCGGTAGCGCAGAATCGCGATGGTGATCGCCACCGGAACCAGGGGGATCGCGAGGAGCAGCAGGATCGGACCGTACCCGACGAACCAGCGCGGCAGGTTGAGCACCACCATCGCGGTCATCGCGAACACCAGCCACAGCAGCTGCCGGCGCAGCTGTTCGTCGCCGCGCCGGTAGCGCACGACGAGTGCGACGATCGCCCCGACGGTGCCGATCAGCGGGCCGGTGTTCGCCACGTACCACAGCGGTTCCAACCAGCCGTCGAAGACGATGCCGACGCTCGGCCGGTACTCTCGTCCGGCCATGATCAATGGCTCGGTACCCATCGAGCTGGCGACGAAAAGCACCCCGGTGATCACGGTCAGGACGAGCAGCCACCGCCACCGCGGGCTCACCGGCCGCCCGGTCGGGAAAAGCTGGAGCGCCAGGGGCAGGAACAGCCCGACGCCGAACGGCCAGGCCGCGTTGAAGACGGTGTCCAGGCCGCCGATCACCGGGGCGGGCCAGCCGTGCATCGCCCCGAAGAGGGCGACGGACATGACCGCGGCCGTGGTCAGCGGGGCCACGCCGGCGACCAGTAACAGCCATCCGACCGCGTTGCCCGGCCGCTGGACGGCCAGGATCGCCCCGCAGACCGCGAAGCCGGCGCCGATCGCGAGGTTCGTGACGAGGTAGCCGTCGATGGCGTCTCGCAGCGACAGGCCGCCCGCCACCGCAAGGACGACCGCGACCGCCGTGTCGACCGCGGCCAGCGCGGCGAGGCCCCAGGCGAGTCCTCGCGTGAGGAGGCGGCGGCCGTTCGTCATGCTCCTCATCTTGCGGCCTCACCGCCCGGAACGGATGGGGTCAGGCCCCCAACGTGACCAGGCGATTTCCGGGGCCGGCCGGTCGGTACGCCTCAACCGGCCGGGAAGGCGGGCGGCGAGGGTGAACGGCGTCCGCACCACCTTCGCTCCGGGAGGTCCCCATGTCCACGCTCACCGTGTCGTCGCCGGTCACGACCGCCCGCGACACCCGTACGTTCCGCCGGGTCGCCGTCGCGGTCATGTTGCCGTTCGGCCCGCTGTCGGTCGCCGCGCTGCGCGGCGTGCTGCCCAACTTCTCCGCCGCCGATGGCCCCGAAACCATCACCCAGACCGCCGCGCACCTCGGCCACCAGGACGCCGTACTGTGGTTCGAGGTCCTGGCCATGCTCACCCTGATCCCGTCGGCCCTGGCCGCCGGCCGGCTGGCCCAGCGCCGCGCGCCGATCCTGAGCCTGATCGCGGTGTCGCTGCTCGTGCCAGCCTTCGCCGTCCTGCCGTTCTTCGCCAACGACACGGCGGTCCGGGTGCTCGCCGGCGGCACGGTCGACGCCGGTACGGCGGGGAAGCTGCTCGATCAGCTGAACGCCCTAGGGCCGGTCAGCCTGGCCGGGACGGTCTTCGTCGCCGGGCACGTCCTCGGCATGGTGCTGCTCGGCGTCGCGCTGTGGCGCGCCCGCGCCGTGCCCGTCTGGGCGGCGATCGCGGTACTGGTGTCGCAGCCGCTGCACTTCGTGGCGTTCGTGATCGCCGGCAACCAGCTGCTCGACGCGTGCGCTTGGGGCCTGACCGCACTCGGCCTCGCCGTGGCCGCTGCCCGCGTGCTGCGCACCCCGAACGACGCCTGGGACCTGCCGCCTGTCGCGGCCTGACCCACCTGGTGGACCGGGAGGGCCACGCCCTCCCGGTCGAGGTGCGCTTCAGTGCCTCGATTGGGACAATGCGCACCCCGGACCGTGACCTTGCCGCGCGGATGATTGAGGCCGCAGGTCGCCGGTGCGAAGGGGGAGATGTGGGTCGACGAATTGCCGCGTTGGTGCTGGTTGTAGGGGTTACGGCGGGTTGTTCCAGTGGCCCGGAGGACCAGCCGACGCAGACCACGTCGCCGGCGGCCACCGGCACGGCCAGCCAGGCCGCGGCCCCCAGCACCGGCGGTACGGGCACGCCGGACCTGTCTGCGAAGCCGACCGAGGTCACCGGCCTCAAGGTGCCGTGGGGCCTGGCCTTCCTGCCCGGCGGCGACGTGCTGGTCAGCGAGCGCGGCACCGGCCGGGTGCTGCGGGTACCGGCGGCCGGCGGGGCGCCGAAGCAGGTCTACACCGTGCCGGGGGTGGCCGCCCGGGGCGAAGGCGGCCTGCTCGGGCTGGCGCTGTCGCCGGACTTCGCCACCGACAACTACGTGTACGCCTACTTCACCGGCTCCTCGGACAACCGGATCGTCCGGTTCAAGCTCGGCGACCAGGCTCCACCGCAGGTGATCTTCAGCGGCCTCGCCAAGGGGACGATCCACAACGGCGGGCGCATCGCGTTCGGGCCGGACAAGCTGCTCTACGTCGGTACCGGCGAGACCGGCCAGCGTGGTCTCGCGCAGGACCCGGACAGCCCGAACGGCAAGATCCTCCGGCTGACCGCCGACGGGCAACCCGCACCGGGCAATCCCACGCCCGGCTCACCCGTATACAGCCTCGGCCACCGCAACGTGCAGGGCCTCGCCTGGGACGGCGCCGGCCGGCTGTTCGGCATCGAGTTCGGCCAGGACACCTGGGACGAGGTCAACCTCATCGAGCCGGGCCACAACTACGGCTGGCCGGTCGTCGAAGGCAAGGGCGACACGCGGGGCGGCAAGTACACCAACCCGCTCGTCACCTGGCACACCGACGACGCCTCGCCGTCGGGCGCGGCGATCGCCGGTGACACCCTGTATGTCGCCGCGCTCCGGGGCGAACGGCTCTGGGTCATCCCGCTGGACAACGGCCGGACCGGTCAGCCCGTGGCGCGGTTCCAGGGCACGTACGGGCGGCTCCGGTCGGTCGCGATCGCTCCCGACGGGGCACTGTGGCTGTCGACGTCCAACACCGACGGCCGGGGCGACGCGAAGCCGGGCGACGACCGGCTGCTGCGGTTCCCGGCCCGCTGAGCGTTCCCGTGCGGCACCGGCGGTAGCTAGGGGGCCAGCCGGTGCCGGTCCCGCGGGAACAGGGTGGTTTCCCGGATGTTCGCCGCGCCGCAGATGCGGGCCATGAACCGTTCCAGGCCGATGGCGAACCCGCCGTGCGGCGGCATCCCGTGCCGGAACGCCGCCAGGTACGTCTCGTACGCCGCCGGCGACTCCCCGCGGGCCGTGAGCGCGGCGAGGTAGTCGGCGTAGCGGTGCCGGCGCTGCCCGCCGGTCACCAACTCGACGCCCCGGAAGAGCAGGTCGAACGAGTTGGACCAGCGCGGGTCCGCCGGTTGCGGGTGCGTGTAGAAGGGGCGCTTCGCCATCGGGTACCCGTCGACGAACACGAAGTCGGCGCCGTGCTCACGCAGGCCCACTCGCCGAGCGCCCGCTCGTGCTCGGGGGCGAGGTCCAGCTCGCCCGGGTCGGCGCCCAGCATGCACAACGCGTCGCGGAAGTGCACGACGGGAACGCCGGCGGGTAGCCGTACCCCCGTGAAACCGTAAGGTTCCACGGCCGTGACCATCGCCCGGATGACCTCGGTGAGGACGGCCATCACGTCGCGGTGGTCGGCGATGAAGCCGAGTTCGGCGTCCAGCGACGTGTACTCGGCCAGGTGCCGCGACGTGTCGTGCGGTTCGGCGCGGAAGACCGGCCCGACCTCGTAGACGCGCTCGAAGACGCCGACCATCGTCTGCTTGTAGAACTGCGGCGACTGGGCCAGGTAGGCGGGCCGGCCGAAGTAGTCGATCGCGAACACGTTGGCGCCGCTCTCGGTGGCCGAACCGACGATCTTCGGGGTGGCGACCTCGGTGAAGCCGGCCGCGTCGAGCGTCGCGCGGAACGCCCCCATGGCGGCCGCGGCGGCCGCGAAGACGGCCCGCCGCGCCGGGTGGCGAAGGGACACCGCGGCGTGGTCGAGCAGCGCCGGCAGGCCGGTCTCGAGAGCGGGCCGGAACAGCTCAAGGGGCGGCGCCGCGGCCGCGCCGAAGACCTCGATCTTCGGTTCGACCAGTTCGACGCCGCCGGGCGCGACCGGGTTGGCCACGGCCCGCCCGGTCACCTCGACCACGGTCTCCTCGCCGGGTAGCTCGGTGCCGGCCGGCACCACCACCTGAGCGAGGCCGGCGCGGTCGCGGACGATCAGGAACGAGACCTTGGCCAGTTCGCGGCGGCGGTGGACCCAACCGGCGATCCGGACGGGCGCGCCGGCGCGGGCCGGCAGTTGGCTGGACAGCGTGCGTTGCATGACACCTCCCGGAGGATCCGCTCCCCGGAGGTGTGGGCGATGGGGCCGGTCGCGGTGCCACCACACCTTCGCCGCGGCATGGCGCCACGGCCTCATGGCCGAGTACGGAGCTTGCCGGAGGGCCGGTCCGGTACGGCTCGGGAGCGCTCGAGGCGGTTGTCAGGCGCTGACTCGCTCCGTCGTCGCCGTTGCCCGCCAAGGTACATCGGGACGCGTCGCGGCGTCTTCCCGATTCCCCGGTGGGAGATCATGGTGGATGTGACTGGCTTCGGCATCGACGCACTGCCCTACGGCTCGTTCTCCGTCGGCGGGGGATCGCGGCGGATCGGGGCCCGACTCGGCGACGGCGTGATCGACGTCACCCGGTTCGCGGCCGGGAAGCCCTACGAGGCGCTGCTCGCCGGTCCGGTGCTCAACCCGTTCATGGCCGCCGGCCCCGAAGTGTGGCGGCAGGTCCGCGCCGACCTGCAGGCCGAAGCCGCCACCGACTATGCGCTCGAGGCGGTGGAACTGCACCTGCCGTTCGAGGTCGCCGACTACGTCGACTTCTACTCCTCCGAGCAGCACGCCACCAACGTCGGGCGGATCTTCCGGCCGGGCGCCGAGCCGCTCCCGCCCAACTGGAAGCACCTGCCGATCGGCTACCACGGCCGGGCCGGCACCGTGGTGGTGTCCGGCACCGACGGTCGTACGCCCGCGCGGGCAGCGCAAGGCCCCGCGGACGGCGGCGCCGACGTTCGGCCCGTCGCAGCGGCTCGACATCGAGGCCGAGGTCGGCTTCGTCGTCGGGGTCGGCTCGCGATGGGTACGCCGGTGCCGCTCGGACGCTTCGCCGACCACGTCTTCGGCGTCGTCCTGCTCAACGACTGGTCGGCCCGCGACCTGCAGGCCTGGGAGTACGTGCCGCTCGGGCCGTTCCTCGGCAAGTCGTTCGCCACCTCGATCTCGGCCTGGGTGCTGCCGCTCGCCGCGCTCGAGCCGGCCCGCGTCGCGCCGCCGCCCCGGGACGTGCCGCTGCTGCCGTACCTGCGCGACGACGCCGAGCCGTGGGGGCTCGACCTGACGCTCACGGTGCAGCTCAACGGCGAGGTGCTCTCGCGACCGCCGTTCGCGACGATGTACTGGACCGCCGCCCAGCAGCTGGCGCACCTGACGGTCAACGGGGCGTCGCTGCGGACCGGCGACCTGTACGGCTCCGGCACGGTCAGCGGCCCCGAGCCGGACCAGTACGGCTCGCTGCTGGAACTGGGGTGGGGCAAGCGTTTCCTCGCCGACGGCGACGAGGTGGTCATCACCGCCACCGCGCCCGGCCGGCACGGCGACCGCATCGCGCTCGGCGAGGTCCGAGGCCGCGTCAGAGCCTCGTCCCCCTTATGAAAGGGGCCCTAGGATCGACGCCATGAAGGCAGTCGTGTACAGCGAAACCGGCCCGTCCGACGTGCTGCGTCTGGTGGAGCGGGACGCGACCGAGCCGGGGCCCGGCGAGGTACGGGTCCGGGTCGCCGTCTCCGGGGTCAACCCGACCGACTGGAAGTCCCGCCGGGGCGGCCGCGCGGCCGCTCGCCGTTCCCGGAGCTGGTGCCCAACCAGGACGGCGCCGGCGTGATCGACGCGGTCGGCGACGGCGTCGACCCGGCTCGCGGTCGGCGAGCGGGTCTGGCTGTGGGAGGCCGCCTGGCAGCGGGCCAACGGCACCGCCCAGGAGTTCGTGGTGCTGCCCGCGCGCCAGGCGGTCGCCGCTGCCGGACGACGCCTCGTTCGAGCTCGGCGCCAGCCTCGGCATCCCCGCGCTGACCGCGCACCGCTGCCTGACCGTCGTACGAGGGAGCGACGGCCGGCTGCGCCCCGGGCTCACTCGCCGGCCGGACGGTGCTCGTCGCCGGCGGCGCCGGCGCGGTCGGCAACGCGGCGATCCAGCTCGCCCGGTGGGCCGGCGCGATCGTCATCACCACCGTCAGCGGCCCGGAGAAGGCGGCGCTGGCCCGGGCGGCCGGCGCCGACCTCGTCGTCAACTACCGCACCGAGGACGCGGCCGCCGCGATCCGCGCCGACGCCCCGGACGGGGTCGACCTCGTCGTCGAGGTCGCGCCGAGCGCCAACGCCGACGCTCAACCAGGCCGTGCTCGCCCGCGCCGGCACGGTCGCCGTCTACGCCATCGAGGAGACCGGCGAACCTGACGCTGCCGGTCTTCCCGTTGATGGCGCAACAACGTCACGGTACCAGTTCGTGCTCGTCTACACCGTGCCGGCGGCGGCCAAGGACGCAGGCGGTGCGCGACGTCGCGGCGGCGGTGGCGGCCGGCGCGCTGCGGGTCGGCGCGGAGGCCGGCCTGCCGCTGCACCGGTACCCGCTGGAGCAGACCGCGGCCGCCCACGACGCGGTCGAGGACGACGCCGTCGGCAAGGTGCTCATCGACGTCGATTAGGCGGACCGCTCGGCCGTCTCCGGCGGCGGGTGCGCCGGGCCCCGACGGTGGCTGTGGGTCGACGAGAATCACAACCTACGTCGCACAACCGCGGTTGTCAGTTGTTTCATGGTGGCATGGAACCGCTCGAACTCGACCTCCCGACGCTCGTGCAGCTGGCCGGCTCCAACACGTCGCGCATGCTCCTCGAGGGTCTCGCGAAGGCCGGCTACCCCGGCATCCGCCCGTCCCACGGCCGCGTCTTCCAGCGCCTCGTCGAAGGCGAGCCGACCATCACCGCGCTCGCCGCGTCGCTCGGCATCACCCAGCAGGGCGCCTCGAAGCAGGTCCGCGAGCTGGAGCGCCTCGGCTACGTCGAGCGGCTGCCGATGGCCGCCGACCAGCGGGCGCGCAGCGTCCGTCTCACCCCGGCCGGCCAGGCGGCGATTTCGCACAGCCGCAAAGCACGGACCGCCGTGGAGACCGATCTCGCCGCGCAGCTCGGTGCCGACACGGTGCACGCAGCGAAGGTCGTGCTCGCCGCGCTCCTGCAGCGCGCCGGTCTTGACGACCGCGCCCGGACGCGGACCGCCTCCGCCCCCGTCAGGTGACGGCGGCTACTCCTCGTATCGGGTCGGGGGAAACGGGTTGTCCTTGGTGATCGGGTAGATCTCGCCCTCCGCCTCCTGGCGGCGGAACATCCCGCGCTCCTCCTGCAAAGCCTCGTCCTCGGCTGGGTCATACGTCGGCTCGACGTCGGTCGCCGGCGGGACCGTGTCGGGGTTGTAGTCGGCCAGCCCGGCCTCGACCCGCTCGTCCTCGGTGCGCTCGGCGAGCGCATCGTCGTCCACCCGGTCGCTCGACCCTCCGTGCTCGCGGCGGTCGCGGCGCGTGTCCGGCAGGTCGTCGGTAAGGTCGTTGCTCAGCTCATCGGTCGCCATGACTGCCACCCTAGACCGCAGGTGTGACGGTTCCCGCCGCCGTCCCGGCCCCGCGCCCCGCGGCGCTGGGCCGACCCTCCACGAGCCGGTCGCTGAGCTCGGACAGCGAACCGATGCGCAGGTCGGCGTCGAGCCCGCGCAGCGCGGCGACGGTCGCCCCGGCGGCGTGGCCGGCGTCGATGCCCGGCTGTGAGTCCTCGACCACGAGACAGCGGGCCGGGTCGACGCCGAGGCGCTGCGCGGCCACGAGGTACGGATCGGGGTACGGCTTGCCGCGCGCCGAGTCCTCGATCGTCACCAGCAGTGCCGGCTCGATGCCGGCCGCGGTCAGCCGGGCCTTGGCCAGCCGCCGGTCGGCGCTGGTCACCACCGCCCACGGCAGGTGCAGCCGGTCCAGGGTCGCCAGCAGGTGCGCCGCGCCGGGCAGCGCGTGCACGTCGTCGAGGTCGTCGTACTGGAAGTCGAGCTGCCGCTGCGCGGCCCGGTCGACCGCGTCGTCGTCGAGCTCGGGGAGCAGCGCCCGCACCGTGCTGCCGGCCGGGCTGCCGTGCAGGCGGGGAGCAGGTCGGCCAGGCGGATCCCGTGCTCCGCGGCCCACCGGGTCCAGGCCCGCTCGACCGCCGCGTCGGAGTCGACCAGCGTGCCGTCCATGTCGAGCAGCACCGCCGCCACGTCGCGCGGAACGTTCATGGCTGACCTCCCGTTTAAACTCGATCGCCGAGTATATTCTAGCCATGGACGGCCCGCCCGGTCACCGCGCGCTCGAACTGCTCCGGTGTGCTCATCGCTCGCCGGGCATCACCCGGGCCGAGGCGGCGAGCCGGCTCGGCCTGAGCAGCGGCTCGGCCACCGAGATCATGACCCGCCTCCGCGCCGCCCGGCTGCTCGCCGAGGCCCCGCGCCGGCCGGCCGGCGGGCGCGGCCGGCCGACCGCCGTGCTCGTGCCGCACCCCGAAGGGCCGCTCGTCGCGGTGGCCGAGATCGGCCACGAGACCTGGACGGTGACCACGGCCTCGCTCGGCGGCACGCTCGATCCCGCGCCGGTCCACCGCCACCGGCAGCCGGAGACCTTGCTCCGCGACGTCGGCGCCGCCTGGCGCGGCGGCGGCGCGAATACGGTGCGCGGATCCGGGCGATCGGCGTCGCCGTGCCGGGCACCATCCGCGGCACCACCGTGGCGCAGGCCGTCAACCTGCGCTGGCGCGACGTCGACCTCGGCGGCCTGGCCGGGGCGGGCGGCCCACGGCTGCCGATCACGGTCGGCAACGACGCCTCCCTCGCCGGCGTCGCCGAGGCGCTGCGCGGTGCGTCGCAAGGCGTCGACGTGGCGCTGCACCTCACCGTGGAGGTCGGGCTCGGCGGCATCCTGCTCGTCGACGGCCGTCCGGTCCTCGGCGCGACCGGTGCCGGTGGCGAGTTCGGGCACATGCCGTTCGGCGATCCTGCGCTGCGCTGTGCCTGCGGCGCGTACGGTTGCTGGGATCTCGCCGTCGACGGCCGGGCGATGGCCCGCCACCTGGGCCGGCCGGCACCGGCCGACCCGCGGTCGTTCGCCGAGCGGACCCTGCACGCCGCCCGAGATGGCGAGCCGGCGGCCACGGCCGCCGTGCGGGCCGCCGCCACCGCGCTCGGCCGGGGCGTCGGCGCGCTGGTCAACGCGCTCGACCCGGCGATGGTCACCCTGGGCGGTCTCGGCGCCGACCTCCTCGACGTCGCCCCCCGGCCGCTGAACGAGGCCGTGCGCCGGGGGGTCATGGCGTTTCGCCGCGACGCGCTCCCGCCGGTCGTCCCGGCCGCGCTCGGCGATCGCGGGCCGGCCATCGGTGCGGCGGAGTCCGCCCTGGCCGAGGTCCTCAGAACGGTGGTTGTCGCCCCGCACATCGGGTAGGAATGGCGGCATGCCAGCATTCGACGCATTCGTTGACGACCTGTACACCGGCCAGGAGCGGCTCGCGCGGGACGAGATCTACCGCCGCGCCGTCGCCGCCGACCTGCCGGCCGGTGCGATGGACGTCCTCGACCGCCTGCCCGAGGGCGAGTACGCCCAGGACGAACTCAGCGAGGCACTCGGCCAGATCGCCCAGCCGGACGCGACCCCGCTGAGCATCGACGACGACCTCGCCGATCTCGTCGGCGAGGCCGATCTCGTCGGTGACGACACGGTCAGCGTCCGCACCGGGGCGGAGCAGGAGTGGGACCCCGAAGACCTCGTTGCCGCCGAGGGGCGCGACCCGACCCCGGCCAACATCGAACGGGCCCGCCGCGAACTCGCGGAGGACGGTCCGGCCGCGATCGAACGGACCGTTCCGTAACCGTCCTATGTGGACGGATCCCGGCTCTCAGTTCCTGAACTCCTCGTTCGGGTGGCCGAGCGCGGCCCAGATCTCGCTCACGGTGCCGTAGATCTCGCCGGACGGCAGGTTCTTCAGCATGTCGATGATGTCGTCCGGCGCGAGCAGCTCGGTCGCCCCGACGACCAGGTCCTCGCGGTTGCCGGGCAGGCTGGATCTGGGAATGTAGCGGCCGAGCCGGCTGCGGTCCTCGACGTCGTCCGCCGTCATGCCGACGGGTGCGCCGCCGCTGCGGGCGCCCCCGCCCTCCCAGGAAACCTCGGACTGCTCGTCCCCGGCGGCCTCGGGGTCGTTGGCCTCGTCCGTCCGGGAGCTGCCACCACCCTGCAGGATCCCCCGTACCTCTTGGTCCATCTGCTCGTCCACGATCCGGCCGTGTTTGGCGTTCCCTCGTTCCATGTCGTCGCCGTACCCGGGCGGTCCAGTGCCAAACCACACCGGGTGCCCACTGGCTTTCCTGCTCGTCCCTACTCGGCGCGGCCGGCGGCCGGGTCGTCGAGGACGGGGACGATCTCCGACGGCTCCGGAAACGGCGGCGGCGTGCCCCCGAAGGCCGGGCACAACGCCTGGTAGCTGCACCAGCCGCACAGCCGGCTCGGCTTCGGGCGGAAGTCACGCTGCTGCGTGGCCCGCTCGATCGCCTGCCACAGCGCCAGCAACGTCCGCTCGAACCGCTCGAGGTCCTCCGCGTCCGGCGCGAAGTCACAGATCTCCGCGTCCTTCAGGTAGAGCAGCCGCAACACCCTCGGCACCACCCCGCGCGTGCGCCACAGCACCAGCGCGTAGAACTTCAGCTGGAACAGCGCCCGCGCCTCGAACGCCTCCCGCGGCGCGCCGCCGGTCTTGTAGTCGACCACCCGCAACGCGCCGTCCGGCGCCACGTCAAGCCGGTCGATGTAGCCCCGGATGGTCAGCCGCCCGTCCACCTCGGCCTGCACGAACGACTCCCGCTCGGCCGGCTCGAACCGCCGCGGGTCCTCGACCGCGAAGTAGCCGCCGAGCAGATTGCGCGCCGAGGTCAGGAACGCCTCGGTCGGATCGGCCGGGTCCGGCCCGGCCCTCGGACTCCTCGTCGTCGAACAGCGTGCCGCCGCCGGTCAGGTCGTCGAAGATCGTGCTCAGGTCCTCCCGCTCGTCACCGGCCTCGAGCAGCCGCTGCCACTGCGGGCGCGACCAGCGCGGCGGCCGCCTCCGGCGTGCGCTCGGCCGCCGGCACGTCGAACAGCGCCTCGAGCACCGCGTGCACCAGCGTGCCGCGTGCCTGGTCACGGGTCGGCCGCTCGGGAAGCCGGTCGATCGAGCGGAAGCGGAACAGCAGCGGGCACGTCTTGAAATCGGCCGCCCGCGACGGCGACAACGAGGGAAGGGCGGTGCCCGTATCGACCGTCACGTCCATCGTCATGCCACAGAGGCTAGGCCACGGGTACGACGAAATCCCGGAGGCGACCGCTCACACGTAGCATCGACTCGATGGACGACACGCAGACCGACGGCCGAGCGGACTCCCGGCCCCCCGAGCGCCGGGCGGGCATCCCCCTCGGCCGGCTCTTCGGCGTGCCGGTGCACCTGAGCCCGTCGTGGCTGCTGCTCGCCGTCCTGGTCACTCTCGCCTACGGGCAGATCCTCGGCTCCGTCGAGCAGCAGCCGACTGCCGCAGCCGGCCGCCTACGCGATCGGTTTCGGGTTCGTCGTCTGCCTGGTGATCTCCGTCCTGCTGCACGAGCTCGGCCACGCCCTGACCAGCCGGCGCTACGGCATCGGCGTGCGCGGCATCACCCTGGAGATGCTCGGCGGCTTCACCGAGATGGAGCGCGAGGCACCGAGGCCCTCGGTCGAGCTGGTCGTCTCCCTGGCCGGCCCGTTCGTGTCGCTGGTCCTCGGCCTGGCCTCGGCGGCCGCCGCCGCGGTCCTGCCGGCCGGGACGGTCGGCGAGCGGTTCGCCGCGCTGCTGGCGCTCAGCAACATCGTCGTCGCGGTCTTCAACGTCCTTCCCGGCCTGCCCCTCGACGGCGGCCGCGCCCTGCAGGCCGGGGTGTGGGCGGCGACCGGCAACCCCAACCTGGCCCGCCAGGTCGCCGGCTGGGCCGGCCGGGTGCTCGCTCTCGCCACCCTGTTCGCCGCGATCTACCTGTACACCCAGGGCATCCTGCAGGGCTTCTTCGGCTTCGCGTTCTCCGTCCTGGTGGCGATCTTCATGTGGACCGGCGCCAGCCAGGCGATCCGCCACGGCGAGGTGGCCGCCCGGCTGCCGCAACTCGACGCGCGCGGGATGGCCCACCCGATCGTCGCGGTGACCGCCGGCACATCTCTCAGCGAGGCCGAGCGGCTCGCCAGCCGAGAGCGGCGTCCCCAACGCCGTGGTCGGCGTCGTCGACCCGAACGGTGCGCTGATCGCCCTACTCACGGACGTCGCCGCGCGAGCCGTCCCCGAGCACCGGCGGCCCTGGGTCGCCGTCGGTGACGTGTCGCGGTCGCTCGATCCGGCGCACGTGCTGTCCAGCGAGCTGCAGGGCACCGACCTGCTCCAGGCGATCAGACCCGACCCGGCCGGTGACTACCTCGTGGTCTCCGGCGAGGATGTGGACGGCGTTCTGCGCGGCGCCGAGATCATCTCGCTGCTCGAGCCTCGGGGGCTCGCCGTCCGGAGGAACAAAACCACGTGAGCGTCGACGCCGAAGTCAAGCCGGCCACCACCCGCAGCGGCCCCTTCCAGGAGGGCGACCGGGTGCAGCTGACCGACCCCAAAGGCCGGATGCACACCCTCGTCCTGACCCCCGGCAAGGCGTTTCACACCCACCGCGGCGTCCTCGAGCACGACGCGCTGATCGGCCTGTCCGACGGCAGCGTGGTCACCTCGTCCGGTGGCACCGTCTACCTGGCGCTGCGGCCCCTGCTGGCCGACTACGTGCTGTCCATGCCCCGTGGCGCCCAGGTGATCTACCCGAAGGACGCCGCCCAGATCGTGGCGATGGGCGACGTGTTCCCCGGCGCCAAGGTCCTCGAGGCCGGCGCCGGCTCCGGCGCGCTCACGTGTTCGCTGCTCCGGGCGGTCGGCCTCGGCAGCGCCGGAGGCACGCTCACCTCCTACGAGCTGCGCCCGGACTTCGCCGACATCGCCCGCCGCAACGTCGAGGCCTTCTTCGGCGGCCCGGTGCCCAACTGGACGCTACGGGTTGGTGACGTAGGAGCCTGCGAAGACGTCGGGTTTGATCGGATAATCCTTGACATGCTGACCCCGTGGGAGTGCCTGCCGCTGCTCTCGCGGGCCCTGCTGCCCGGTGGGGTGTTCGTCGGCTATGTGGCGACCACGCCGCAGCTGTCCGAGTTGGTGGAGGCGCTGCGCGAGCACGGTGGCTTCACCGAGCCGCGGGCCTGGGAGAGCCTGGTGCGCGACTGGCACGCCGACGGCCTGGCCGTGCGGCCGGACCACCGGATGATCGCGCACACGGCGTTCCTGGTCAGCAGCCGCCGGCTGGCGCCCGGCGTGACCGCGCCTCCGCGACGGCGCAAGCCGAGCAAGGGTGCCGAGGCCTACGCGGCCCGGCGCAGGCCTACCGAGGAGGCCCAGACGTGAGCAGACCGAGCTTCTCGGACCTCCCCGCGGTATTTCCCGACTGGTCGCCCTATCCGGACCTGGAGTCGGCGGCGCGCGCCTACCTGCGCGACCCGGACATCGCTCTCGACGCGATGGCCGGCGTGCTGCGCGGGCAGAGCGTGCTCGGCTTCACCCTCGAACGGTTCGTCAACGACGTCAACGGCGTGTGGCAGGAGGTCGTGGTCTGCGACGGGACCCGGCTCATCCTCTGGCACGGCGAGGACATCCCGCCGGAGGAGGCCCCGCCCGGCTCGATGACCTCGTCGCTTCGGGTCGTGGCGCTCTCCGCGGTCACCGAGGTCGGCTGCCGCCGGCGGCTGAGCCGCACCGCCAACGGCCATGCCCGGGTCGAGAGCGTCGACGTCTACCTGTTGCTCACGTCACTGGACGAGGCCAACGTGGCCAGCGAGGAGGCCGGGTCGGTGATCCGGCACGATGCGCTGCGCTTCGGCAAGACGATCGACGACGGCGGCGCCGGGCAGATCGCCCGTTTGGAGGAATTCGCGCAGCTGGTCTCGTCACTTATCGGCAAGCCGATGCTGTGACGCACGCCTCACCCGGCCGCACCGGCTGATACCCCCGCCTCCGGGCCGGCCACCTCCACGTCGTCCTCGACCCGGCGCACGTGGATGCATTCGCCCGGGCACTCCTTCGCCGCGTCGATCACGTCCAGCCGCAGGTGGGAGGGCACGTCGACCCGGCTTCCGGGGGCAAGTTGGAGCTCGCCGGCCTCGTCCTTGACGTAGGCCAGGCCATCGACGTCGAACTCGAAGACCTCTGGCGCATATTGGACGCAAAGGCCGTCACCGGTGCACAGATCCTGGTCAACCGACACCCGTAGCGCTTCCACAGTGCGACGCTACCCGACGTACGGGCAGAGAAACTGCGCCGGAGACCCGTCGTGACCCACGCCGCAGCCTCTAGATTTGTAAACACCCTGTGGCGGACGTGTCCGGACGGGTCGCAACGGGCGATCAGCAGTTAGTGTTAGAGCACAACGTTCGAGCCCCCGGGGAGGTGGGACGTGGCACGCAGCGACGACGCGGAGACGCGCGCCGCACGATGGGAGAAGGACGCCCACGATCTCTCCACTCAGGTCGCGTTTCTTCAAGAGGAACTCGCCCTGGTGCGGCGCAAGCTGACCGAGAGCCCTCGGCATGTTCGCCAGCTTGAGGAGCGCCTCGCGGCAACGCAGGCGCAGATCGCACGGCTGACCGAAAACAACGAGCGGTTGGTGGCCACGCTGAAGGAAGCGCGGGCCCAGATTGTGACGCTGAAGGAGGAGGTCGACCGCCTGGCACAGCCGCCAAGCGGCTACGGCGTCTTCCTCGCCCGCCACGAGGACGGCACTGTCGACGTCTTCACCGGTGGGCGCAAGCTCCGGGTGGCGGTCTCGCCGGCGATCGAGTCGGAAGAGCTCCGCCGCGGCCAGGAGGTACTGCTCAACGATGCGCTCAACATCGTCGACGCGTTCGGTTTCGAACGGGCCGGCGAAGTCGTGATGCTCAAGGAGATCCTCGAAGGCGGCGACCGCGCGCTGGTCATCTCACACGCCGACGAGGAACGCATCGTCCACCTGGCCGACACCCTCGCCGATGCGCCCTTGCGCGCCGGTGATTCCTTGATGATCGAGCCCCGTTCCGCCTACGCCTACGAGCGCATCCCGAAGAGCGAGGTGGAGGAGCTCGTCCTCGAAGAGGTGCCCGACGTCGACTACCACGACATCGGTGGCCTCACCCGCCAGATCGAGCAGATCCGCGACGCTGTGGAGCTGCCGTTCCTACACGCCGAGCTGTTCCGTGAGCACCAGTTGCGCCCGCCCAAGGGCGTGCTGCTCTACGGTCCGCCCGGCTGCGGCAAGACGCTCATCGCGAAGGCCGTCGCCAACTCGCTGGCGAAGAAGATCGCGGAGAAGCGTGGTGAGGAGAAGCACTCCAGCTACTTCCTCAACATCAAGGGTCCGGAGCTGCTGAACAAATACGTCGGCGAGACCGAGCGGCACATCCGGCTGATCTTCCAGCGCGCCCGGGAGAAGGCGGGCGAAGGCACGCCGGTCATCGTGTTCTTCGACGAGATGGACTCCGTGTTCCGCACCCGCGGTTCCGGTGTCTCCTCGGACGTGGAGAACACGATCGTTCCGCAACTGCTGAGCGAGATCGACGGCGTCGAGGGTCTCGAAAACGTCATCGTGATCGGCGCGTCCAACCGCGAGGACATGATCGACCCGGCCATCCTGCGACCCGGCCGGCTCGACGTGAAAATCAAGATCGAGCGTCCGGACGCCGAGGCGGCCAAGGACATCTTCTCGAAGTACATCCTGGCCGGACTGCCGTTGCACAAGGACGACATCGCGGAGCACGGCGGCGACGTCAACGCCACCGTGGCCGCCATGATCGACGCGACGGTGCTCCGGATGTACTCCGAAACCGAGGAGAACCGTTTCCTTGAGGTGACCTACGCCAACGGCGACAAGGAAGTGCTCTACTTCAAGGACTTCAACTCCGGTGCGATGATCCAGAACATCGTCGACCGGGGCAAGAAGATGGCGATCAAGGACTTCCTCAGGGACGGGCAGAAGGGCATGCGCCTCCAGCACCTGCTCGACTCCTGCGTTGACGAGTTCCGTGAGAACGAGGACCTGCCCAACACCACCAACCCGGACGACTGGGCCCGCATCTCGGGCAAGAAGGGCGAGCGGATCGTCTACATCCGCACGCTCGTCTCCGGCGGCAAGGGTGCCGAGGCCGGCCGATCGATCGAGACCGCCACCAATACCGGTCAATATCTGTAACGACACATCGAGCACGGGAGCGTCCGGTTTTCGGGCGCTCCCGTTGTTCTTTTTTGACTCGGGTCCGCCGGGCGCACGACCGTCGCTCCCGCCAGACACCGCTCCGGCGCAGGGCGCCTCCGCTGCCACGTCCGCGTGCCCAAGCCCGCCGCCACAACTTCGGGAAGCAGTGGCCTCCGAGGGGTCGGGAGGCCACAACTTCGGGCAAGTGGTGGCCTCCGAGCGGCCCGTGGGCACTGCTTCGGGGGAGTTGTGGTCTCTGAGGGGGCCCGTGGGCACTCCTTCGGGGGAGTTGCAGGGGAGTTGTGGCCATCGCCCGGCGACTCCGCGAAGCGACACGTGCGGGACTGGGCGGCACGGTAGGGTCTTGGTGATCTCGAGGAGGGGCGCAGCGTGGAACCGGCACAGATCCATCCAACCGCGACGGTCGACGAGGGCGCGAAGGTCGGCGACGGCACCCGCGTGTGGCACCTCGCCTACATCCGCGGTTCCGCCAGCGTGGGCAGCGGCTGCAACCTGGGCCGCAACGTCTACATCGACGCGAACGTCCGCGTCGGCGACCTGGTGAAGATCCAGAACAACGTCTCGGTCTACGAGGGCGTCACGCTCGAGGACGAGGTCTTCGTCGGGCCGAGCGCGGTCTTCACCAACGACCTGCGCCCGCGTGCCCAGAACCCGGACTGGGTGATCACCCCGACCCTGGTGCGCCGGGGCGCGTCGATCGGCGCCAACGCGACGATCGTGTGCGGGGTCACGATCGGCGAGTACGCGATGGTGGCCGCCGGCTCCGTGGTCACCCGCGACGTCCGCCCGCACCAGCTCGTCGCCGGCAACCCGGCCCGCCACCTGGGCTGGGTCAACCGGCTCGGTGAGGTCGTCTCCAAGGAGGCTGACGCCCCCGCGGACAACCGGCTCCGCTAGGCCTCAGGGGACGATCGCGTCCTTCGGCGCGGTCAGCCGGGCGATCAGCTCGAGCAGCCAGTTGACCAGGACGCCGGCCACGGCCAGCACGCCCACCAGGATGAAGATCGTGCCGGACTTGGCGGCGTGCAGCGCCGCCCAGGTGGCCACGCCCTGGACCAGCAGGACGCCGAGCAGCACCCCGAAGACCCCGCCCCGCCCGCCGAGCACGCTCACCCCGCCGATAAGCACCGCGGCCAGGGCGTACGCCAGCTGCGTGCCACCGTCGGTGACCTGCGCGAATCCGAGACGGTGGGTGCCGATCACCCCGGCCAGGCCGGCGAGCGCCGAGGAGCCGATCAGGCCGACGGCCGCGCCGACCAGCTTGCCGGGGGAGAAACGGCCGGGAACGTCGCCCGGATGGGGGCGGTTGCGGCTCAGCGCGGCCCGTACTGCCGGGATGGCCAGCACCACGCCACCGGCGACCGATCCGAGGGCGAAGACGATCAGCCACACCGTGAAGATCGCGGTGCCGGGCGGCTCACGCCGCAGCGGGACACCGACGCCGCCAGAGATCAGCACACCGGTCAGGACGAATCCGACGGCCAGGGTGACCGCCCACGAGGGCAGAGCGGTGAAGCCGGCGATGAGGGCCAGTACCAGCCCGATGCCGATCGCCGCGAGCACCGCGATCAAGCCGGCCACGATCGTGGACGTGCCGCCGGAGACCTGCTTGGCGAACAGGTAACCGCAGGCGGCGCCGATCGAGCCGACCGCGAGGTTGGGCGTCGCGGTGCGTAGCGAGAGCGCGAACCCGGTCGCCATGAAGCCGAATGCCGCGGCGGCCGGCAGCAGGCTCTTGGTGACCGCGCCCGAGCGGTCGACACTCAGCCCGATCAGCACCACGATCACGGCGACGAGCAGGACGGCCTCCCAGATCAGCTGGGGGATGAGCGTACGCAGGAAGCCCGGCGCGGCGACCGCGACCGGCGGCGGAACGTAGGGTGGCTGGGCAGGCATGACCCCGGTCGGCGGCGGTGCGTAGGGGTCGGGCGGCATCGAGGGATTCATGGCCAGAATCTAGCGATCACGCGCCGCCGGCGGTGGCCGCAAAAGCCGCGCAACGCCGCCATGCGAAAAAGTGCGCGAAACTCGGCGCCCTGGCCAGCGGCGGCTGCTGTGTTGGGGCGTCTAGGGTTGCAGTATGAGCGTGCGGCGCGTGATGGGCACTGAAGTGGAATACGGCGTGTCCGTGCCGGGGCAACCCGGCGCGAACCCGATGGTCACGTCATCGCAGGTGGTCAACGCCTACGGTGCGCGGCCGGAGCTCACCCGCGGAGGGCGCGCGAGGTGGGACTACGAAGAGGAATCCCCGCTGCGTGACGCGCGGGGATTCACCTACTCCGGTGCCCTCTACGACCCGGCCGAGGCCCTCGCCGACGAGGATCTCGGCCTGGCCAACGTGATACTGACCAACGGTGCCCGCCTCTACGTCGACCACGCTCACCCGGAGTACTCCACGCCCGAGGTGACAAATCCCCGCGATGTGGTCCTCTGGGACAAGGCCGGCGAGCGGGTCATGGCCGAGGCGTCCCGCCGCGCCGCCACGATCCCCGGCAGCCTGCCCATCCACCTGTACAAGAACAACACCGACAACAAGGGCGCGAGCTACGGCGCCCACGAGAACTACCTCATGCGCCGCCAGACGCCGTTCGCCGACATCGTCATGCACCTCACACCGTTCTTCGTGACCCGGCAGATCGTCTGCGGCGCCGGCCGGGTCGGCATCGGCCAGGACGGCTCCACGCCGGGCTTCCAGATCTCCCAGCGGGCCGACTTCTTCGAGGTCGAGGTCGGTCTGGAGACCACGCTCAAGCGCCCGATCATCAACACCCGCGACGAGCCGCACGCCGACGCGGACAAGTACCGGCGCCTGCACGTCATCATCGGTGACGCCAACCTTTCGGAGATCTCGACCTACCTCAAGGTCGGCGCGACGTCGTTGATCCTGGCGATGATCGAGGACAAGGCGCTCTCCGCCGACCTCGGCATCGCCGACCCGGTGAGCGAGCTCAAGTCGGTCAGCCACGACCCGACCCTGCGGCACCTCATCCGCATGCGCGACGGCCGCCGGCTGACCGCGCTGGACATCCAGTGGGCCTTCTACGAGCGGGCCCGGTCCTTTGTGGACGGCCGCGAAGGCGACGACGCCGACGAGATCACCGCCGACGTCCTGGACCGCTGGGAGAGCGTGCTCGACCGGCTCGGCCGCGACCCGATGCTGTGCGCCGGCGAGCTCGACTGGGTGGCCAAGCTGCGGCTGCTGGAGGGCTACCGCGAGCGGGAGTCACTGCAGTGGGCCAGCCACAAACTCCAGCTCGTCGACCTTCAGTACTCCGACGTACGGCCGGAGAAGGGCCTCTACCAGCGCCTGGTCACCCGTGGCTCGATGGCGACCCTGTTCACCGAGGAGGAGATCCGCCGGGCGATGGTGGAGCCGCCGGAGGACACCCGCGCCTACTTCCGCGGCCGCTGCCTGGCGCAATACGCGGCCGAGGTCGTCGCGGCCAGCTGGGACTCGGTCATCTTCGACGTCGGCCGGGAATCGCTGGTCCGGGTGCCGATGATGGAGCCCGAACGAGGGACCCGTAAGCACGTCGGCGCATTGTTCGATCGCTGCCCGAGTGCGAAGGATCTGCTGGAAGCGATCACTTCCGGGTAAGTTCGAAGCAGACGGTCCCACGACCGTCGGGCAAGAGGGTCCCCGAGGAGGGAACGACATGGCAACGCGGGATACGGGCGGGCAGTCACAGTCCGGCAAGGCGCGTCGCGACCAGGAAGTCGATGAGGTCGACGCGCCCGAGGCCAACCCAGAGGCGGCCGAGCGGCACGAGCAGTTGACCGAGGACGTCGACGATCTGCTGGACGAGATCGACTCGGTGCTCGAGGAGAACGCCGAAGAGTTCGTTCGCGGCTATGTGCAAAAGGGCGGCCAGTAAGCTTCTGCCCGATTGCGCTATGAGCTGATCGTGCCCGGGGCACGGTCGGCGGTCGTGTTCCGGCCCGCGACGTATTGTTGCCACCTGATCTCGGATTTGCAGCGTTGAAAGGAGCTCCGTGCCAGCGGGTCTTGAATTCTCCGGACGGTTGCCGGGCGCGTTCCACGCGGCCGGTTCGTCGTCGTTCACCGAGTTCCTGACGCACGTGGCCGCCCGAGCTCCTGCCCGGGCGCCGGCCGTTGCCGCCGGGGCTCACCGCCGACGTGGCGCCGCACGCCACCACCATCGTCGCGATCGCCTGCGCCGACGGCGTGCTCATGGGCGGCGACCGGCGGGCCACGATGGGCAATCTCATCGCCCAGCGGGACATCGAAAAGGTGTTCGCCGCCGATGCCTACACCCTGGTCGGCATCGCCGGCACGGCCGGCATCGGCCTCGAGCTGATGCGCCTGTTCCAGGTCGAGCTCGAGCACTACGAGAAGATCGAGGGCACCATGCTCTCGCTCGACGGCAAGGCCAACCGGCTGGCCACGATGATCCGCAACAACCTCGGCGCCGCCATGCAGGGCCTCGCGGTCGTCCCGCTGTTCGCCGGCTTCGACGTCGACGCGCGCAGCGCCGACACCGCGGGCCGCATCTTCAGCTTCGACGTGGCCGGCGGCGTCTACGAGGAGACACGGCTACGACTCGATCGGCTCCGGCTCGCTCTTCGCCAAGTCGTCGATGAAGAAGCGCCACCGGCCCGGCCTGACCTCCGACGAGGCGGCGCGGGTGGCGATCGAGGCACTCTACGACGCCGCCGACGACGACACCGCCACCGGCGGCCCCGACCTCATCCGCCGGATCTTCCCGGTCCTCATGATCGCCACCGCCGAGGGAACGCGCCGGCTCAGCGACGACGAGACCGCGGCGCTCGCCGAGTCGGTGATCGCCGAACGCCGCGAAAACCCGGGCAGCTGACGCTTCCGACCAGAACCGAGAAGGGGGACAACGCCGCCGTGGCCATGCAGTTCTACGCCTCGCCCGAGCAGATCATGCGGGACCGCTCGGAGTACGCCCGCAAGGGCATCGCTCGCGGGCGCAGCGCCATTGTGCTGAGCTACGAGGGCGGGGTGCTCTTCGTCGCCGAGAACCTCTCGACCGCCCTGCACAAGGTCAGTGAGATCTACGACCGCATCGGCTTCGCCGCGGTCGGCCGCTATCCGGAATTCGAGAACCTGCGCTCGGCTGGCGTGCGCCTCGCCGATCTGCACGGCTACTCCTACGACCGGCGCGACGTCAACGGCCGGCAGATCGCCAGCGCCTACGCCCGTACCCTCGGTGCGATCTTCACCGACCAGTCAAAGCCGTTCGAGGTGGAGATCTGCGTCGCCGAGGTCGGCGCCGACGCCCGATGCCGATCAGCTCTACCGGATCACCTACGACGGCTCGGTGCAGGAGGAGCCCGGCGTGGTCGCGATGGGCGGCCAGGCCGAGTCGATCTCCGGCGGTCTGCGCAGCAACCACCGCAACGACATGACCCTCGCCGAGGGGCTCAAGCTCGCGGTCGACGCCCTCGGCAGCGTCGGCGGGGAGAACGGCAACCCCCGCAAGCTCTCCGCCAACCAGCTCGAGGTGGCCGTGCTCGACCGGCAGCGCCCGGGCCGCACGTTCCGCCGCGTGGTCGGGCTGGCCCTGACCAAGGTCCTCGAGGACACGTCGGCCGACAAGGCCGCTGAGGCGCCGAGCGACGCACCTGACGACGCACCCAAAGAAGCACCCGAAGACGCCCCTGAGGACGCTCCCAAGGACCCCAAGGACGCGTCGTCGCCCGGCGACCGACCGCAGCCGCCGTCGGCTCCGGGCACGCCCAGCGACAACGCCTCCGGCAAGTCCCCGGCGCCGTCCGACGACGCCTGACCCGGGGCACCCATCGGGGCTGTGATAGCGCGCGAACGCGGTCCCTACGGGGACGCGTTCGCGTCGGTCCCTTGGGATGCGGTCGCGGCCGCGGTGAAGGGAGTCGCGATCGGGGGCAGCACACCCCGTTCGCGGTTGAGCACCTCGGCGTCGCGGATGGCCACCGCCCGGGCCAACTGGGTGATCCGCTGCTCGTCTTCCTGGATGCGCATGTACAACGCGAGCACGGTG
Organism: uncultured Actinomycetota bacterium; assembly: GCA_963816625.1. Taxonomy (GTDB): domain Bacteria; phylum Actinomycetota; class Actinomycetes; order Mycobacteriales; family Micromonosporaceae; genus Dactylosporangium. The sequence goes on from CAWFLC010000005.1 coordinate 390,875, forward strand.
AAGACGAACGCCACGATCAGCGCGTACAGCAGCAGGTCGGTGCCGCGGCCGACGCCGAGCAGGTGGGCGACGCGGGTGACGTCGTTGGGGCGCAGAACCGCGTAGACGTTCAACACCAGGAACGCGAAGAACGCGAGCCGCTTGCTCGCCTGGATGCGCACGCCGTGCTGGTTGCGCACGAACACGATGGCGATGAGGACCGAGCCGCCGATCAGCGCGTACTGGATGAGTTTGCCCATCGGGCGTCACTTCCTGCGGTTCAGCGAGACGTCGAAGAGGATGTTGACGCCGTTGATGAGCGACTGGCCCTTGCCCTTGTATTCGGTGTAGAGCACGGTCACCGGGGTCTCGGCGACCTTCCATTTCGAGCGGGCCAGCCATCCGATGATCTCCGACGCGTGGGCCATGCGGTTCTGGGTGATGCGCAGCGACTCCGCGGCCGGGCGGTTGAGCACGCGCAGCCCGTTGTGCGCGTCGGTGAGCCGCAAGCGCCGCGCGGTGGGGCTGAGCCGGGCGATAAGGGGCAGCAACAGCCGCTTGAGCCGGGGCACGCCGGTCGGGTCGCCGCCGAGAAAACGGGAGCCGAGCACGACATCGGCCTTGCCGGACCGGGCGACCTCGAGCATCCGCTGGACGTCTTCGACCCGGTGCTGGCCGTCGGCGTCGAACGTCACGAAATACTGCCCGCCGGTGCGGGCGAGGGCGTAGGTCAGGCCGGTCTGCAGCGCCGCGCCCTGGCCCATGTTGACCGGGTGGCGCACCAGGTGGGCGGGGGTGCCGGCGATCTCGGTGGCCGAGTTGTCGGCGCTGCCGTCATCCACGCACACCACATTGGGGAAGGTGCGCAGGACATCATCCACGACGCTGGCGATCACCTTCTCTTCGCCGTACACCGGGATGACGATCCACACGTCATCGTTGTCGCGCAATACGCCTGCCTTCCCCATCGGGCCGACGCTATGATAGCCGCGCTCTTGGCGGCCCGGTCGAGAAGGTCGCCGACTTACCAGGTGGGGGTGGCCGGTGCGGGTGCTGGTGTGCGGTGGCGCGGGGTTCATCGGCTCGACGCTCACCGATCGCCTCACTGGCGACGGCCACGACGTGGTGGTCCTCGACGACCTGTCCCACGGCAAGCGGAGCAACCTGCGCGACGCGCGGCTGATCGAGCGCGACATCACCGCACTCGGGCTGGCCGACGCGGTCGAGGGCGTCGGCGCCGAGGTGATCGTCAACCTGGCCGCCCAGATCGACGTCCGCCTGAGTGTCGCCGATCCGCTGCACGACGCGTCGTCCAACGTGCTGGGCACCGTGGCGCTGCTCGAGGCGGCCCGCCGTGGCGGCGCCCGCAAGGTGGTGCTCGCCTCCTCCGTGGCCATCTACGGGCCGCCCGCCGTCCTGCCGGTGACCGAGGAGACGCCGACCAACCCCCTTTCGCCGTACGCGGTGAGCAAGCTCGCCGGCGAGCTCTACCTGCGCCAGTACACCCAATTGCACGGGCTGGAGACGACCACGCTGGTGCTGACCAACACCTACGGGCCACGCCAGGACCCGCACGGCGAGGCCGGGGTGATCGCGATCTTCGCGGACCGGATGCTGCGCGGCGAGCCGACCCGGGTGTTCGGGGACGGCGCGAACAGCCGCGACTACGTGTTCGTCGACGACGTCGTGGACGCGTTCGTCAAGGCGTGCGGTCCGGTCGCCAGCGGGATGCGGCTCAACATCGGCACCGGCGTCGCGGTCACCGACCTCGCACTGCACCGGACGATGGCGGCCGCGGTCGGCGGCGTTGGCGAACCGGTGATGGCGCCGGCCCGCCTCGGCGACCTGCCGCACATGGTGGTCGACTCGTCGAAGGCCCGCGAGGTGCTGGGCTGGAAGCCGACGGTCGCCCTCGAAGAGGGCATCGAGCGGACGATCGCGTCCCTTAGATGAGCCGACGGGCGACCCGCCAGTAGGCGGACATGACGCGGTTGAGCGGGCCGATGACGGCCGGCAGGTCGATGGCCGCGGCGTCGAGGTGGTCGGTGAGGCGGCCCATCCACACCCGGTCGGGGACAGTACGTTCGCCGCGCAGCTGGCGTCGGCGGCGCCACACGTGGCCGGTGTGCCGCAGCAGCCATCCGTACGAGCGCAGCTTCAGCCCGAGCCAGCCCTGCTTGGCCGCGAGGAGCAGCATGCCCGCTTCCAGGCCGAGCAGCGCGGGGGAGAGCACGACCAGCGCCCGCCAGCTCCACAGCGTACCGAGGAACATCAGGCGGTTGCGCTCGATGAGGTAGTACTTCGTGGCGTTGCGCGAGAACTCGTACCGGTGCACGGCGACCGCGTCCGGGACGTACACCACCCGGCCGCCGGTCTGCCAGATGCGGATCGAGAGCTCGGTGTCCTCGTGGTAGGCGAAGTACTCGTTGTCGAAGCCGCCGAGGCGGCGCCACCGGTCCAGGCGGGTGAGCAGGCACGCCCCGCTGGCCACCGCGACCTCTTCGGGCTGGCTGCGGGTCTCCGGCTCGTTGAGGCGTCCGGCCCAGCTCAGGCCGAGCAGGTGGACCGGGTTACCGGCGGAGTTGATCAGCCGCGGGTCGCTGTCCAGCCGTACGCTCGCACCGGCGATGGCGACGTCCGGGCGGCCGACCTCCTCGACGAGGCGGGCGAGTGTGGTCGGCTCGACGATCGCGTCGCCGTTGACGAGGGCGAGGAACTCCCCGGTGGCGACGGCCGCGCCGGCGTTGCAGCCGCCGGCGAAGCCGAGGTTCTCCCCGGGCCGGACCACCACGACGCCGGTGACCTGCTCGAGGACCTCGACGTCGTCGGTGGTGCAGCCGTTGTCGACGAGGACGACCTCGACGGCGACCTTCTCGGAGGCGAGCAGCGCCTCGACGCCGCGGCGCAGCCACGGTTCGGCCTTCCAGGCGAGTACGACCGCACTGACGCGGGGGAGTTCTGGCTCCCCCGCCACGGTCGGGTCAGCGCGCTTGGTCGCCACGGTTACCTCTCGTGTGATCGGGCAAGGCGTCTGCGGAACCATCTCAGACACGGATAAGGGCCAGCAACAAAACGACTCCGGCGCGGGCGAGGTAGAGCGTCGCCTTGGCCGCGGATTGGCTGGGCGTGCCGGCCATCCGCACCCGCATCGCGATCGGGATCTGGTTGATGCGGTGCCCGGTACGGGCGACGCGGACCAGGACCTCGACGGTGTCGCCCAGGTACTCCGCCGGGTACCAGCGGGCGAAGAGCTCGATCAGCTCGCCGGTTGCAGGCCCGGAAGCCGGAGGTGGTGTCGGTCAGCTTGGTCTTGGCCACCCGTGAGATCACGAACGACAGCATCTGCATCGCCCACCGGCGCGGCCCGCGCACGGTGTAGTCGCCCTCGCCGGCGAAGCGGGCGCCGATCACGAGGTCGGCCTCGTCGAGCGCGTCGACGAGCTTCGGCACGTACCGCGGGTCGTGCTGGCCGTCGGCGTCGAGCTGGATCGCCACGTCGTAACCGTGGTCGAAGGCGTACCGGTAGCCGATGCGCATCGCGCCGCCGACGCCGAGGTTGAACGGCAGCCGGGCGACGGTGGCGCCGGCGCTGCCGGCCTTGGCCGCGGTGTCGTCGGTGGAGCCGTCGTCCACCACCAGCACGTCGACGTCGGGCAGTTCGCCGCGCACCTCGGGATCGACGTCGGCGATCGAGCCGGCCTCGTTCCAGGCCGGCATGATGATCAGGACCCGCTTACCGTTGATCATCGCCCGGCTCCCGGTCGCGGTCGCCGAACCCGGCGAGCATGTCGGTCGGCGGCGGCCGGTCGCCGAAGCGGGCCAGCATGTCAGTTCTCAGCAGGGCGACGTCCTCGGCGAGCGTGCGGGTCTCCTCCTCCAGGCGGCTGACCTCCCAGCTGAGGTGCATGCAGACGAGCAGCAGGAAGACGATGCCGAGGAACAGCACCAGGCTCACGCCGGAGGCGACCCCGATCGCGATGGCGACCGTGTCGAGCAGCGGTCGGGAAGAACGCGAGCGGCACCATGACGATGCTCGACCGTGAGCCACAGGATCGCGTACTTCTCCTGCAGCTGCCGCCGCCGCAGCAGTTCGATGATGAACGCGAGCACGGCCAAGGCGGTCAGCCCGGTGAGGATGGTGAGCCTCGTCATGCCGCGCTCCTTCTACGGCGGCACCTTCGCGCTCCGCAGCGCTTCACGACTCATGCGGCCGACTCGGTCCGGTGATTGACACCAGCGCCTCGCCAGCATGCCACGCCAGTCCGGCAGCGGCCGCATGCCGGCCAGCCGCCACCGGTCGTGGCCCAGCACGCTGTAGGCCGGGCCGGCGGGCCGGACGCACGAACGTCTCGCTGGTGGTCGGGCGGACCCGGGCCGGGTCGAGCCCGGCCTCCGCGAACACCGCGCGGGCCAGGCCGTACCAGGTCGTCTCGCCGGCGGCGGTGCCGTGGTAGATCCCGGCCGGCGCGGCCGGCGGCGCCGCGCGGCCGAGCGCGACGAGCTGGCCGGCCAGCGCGACGGACCAGGTCGGCTGGCCGTGCTGGTCGTCGACGACGTCGACGGTGTCGCGCTCGGCCGCCAGCCGCAGCATCGTGCGCACGAAGTTGCGGCCGTGCTGCGCCGTACAGCCAGGCCGTGCGCACCACGTACCCGGTCTCCGGCAGCGCGTCGAGCACCGCCCGCTCGCCGGCCAGCTTGCTGCGCCCGTACGCGTTGACCGGGGCGGTCGGCGCGTCCTCGGCGTAGGGCGTCGGTGGCCGTCGCCGTCGAACACGTAGTCGGTGGAGACCTGGACCAGCCGGGCGCCGGCCGCGGCGCAGGCGCGCGCCAGGTCGGCCGACCGCGGCGCCGTTGACCGCGGTCGCGCCGGCCTCGTCGGCCTCGGCGCCGTCGACGTCGGTCCAGGCGGCCGCGTTGACCACGACGTCGTGCCCGGCGCACCGCCGCGCCGACCGCCGCGGCGTCGGTGATGTCCAGGTCGGCGCGGGTCGCAGCGCGGTCACGTCGCCGGCCGTCGGCAGCACCGCGCAGCAGGTCCCGGCCGAGCATGCCGCCGGCCCCGGTGACCAGCCAGCGTCATCAGTGGCCACGCCGCGGCCTTGAGCGGCTCCCACCAGGCGCGGTTGTCGCGGTACCAGGCGACGGTCTCGGCGAGCCCGTCGTCGAAGGCGACCTGCGGCGCGTACCCGAGCTCGTTGCTGGATCTTCGTCGATGTCCAGCGAGTAGCGGCGGTCGTGGCCCTTGCGGTCTCGACGTGGCGCGACGCCGTGTCCCAGTCGCGCGCCGCGTCGCCGTCGAGCAGCCGCTCGGTCAGCTCCCGGTTGGTCAGCTCGGTGCCGCCGCCGATGTTGTAGATCTCGCCGGCCCGGCCCTTCTCCAGGACCAGCTGGATGCCCGCGGCAGTGGTCGTCGACGTGCAGCCAGTCGCGGATGTTGCCGCCGTCGCCGTACAGCGGGACCGTGCTCGCCGTCGAGCAGGTTGGTGACGAACAGCGGGATGACCTTCTCCGGGAACTGGTAGGGCCCGTAGTTGTTGGAGCAGCGGGTGACCACCACGTCCAGCCCGTGGGTGCGGTGGTAGGCGAGGGCGAGCAGGTCGGAGCCGGCCTTGCGACGCCGAGTACGGCGAGTTGGGCGCGCAGCGGCCACTCCTCGGTCCACGAGCCCTCGTCGATCGAGCCGTACACCTCGTCGGTGGACACGTGCACGAAGCGCCCGACCCCGGCCTGCGCGGGCGGCGTCGAGCAGCGTCTGGGTGCCCAGCACGTTGGTCGTCACGAACGGCCGCGGCGCCCGCGATCGAGCGGTCGACGTGCGACTCGGCGGCGAAGTGCACCACCGCGTCGTGCCCGGGCAGCACCTCGTCGACCAGGTCGGCGTCGCAGATGTCGCCCTCGCACGAACGTGCAGCCGCGGGTCGTCCGCGACCGGCGCCAGGTTGGCCGCGGTTGCCCGAGTAGGTGAGCTTGTCCAGCACGGTCACGTCGCGCGCCCGGCGTACGCCGGGATAGCCGCCGCGACAGCAGCGTCCGGACGTAGTGGGAGCCGATGAACCCGGCACCGCCGGTGACGAGGATTCTCACGGGACCGGAGTCTAGTGCACGTGACCGGGCGGTCATGCCGGAGCCGCAGGCTGCCATGCTGACCGGCATCGGCTGACCGGTAGCGCTACCCCGGTGCGTGGCATCATCCTCGCCGGTGGCACCGGCTCCCGGCTGTGGCCGATCACCAGGGCGGTGTCCAAGCAGCTCATGCCGGTCTTCGACAAGCCGATGATCTACTACCCGCTGTCCACGCTGGTCATGGCCGGCATCCGCGAGATCCTGGTCATCACCACCCCGGAGGACCAGCACGCAGTTCCAGCGGCTGCTCGGCGACGGCTGCCAGTTCGGGCTGTCGCATCGAGTACGCGGTGCAGCCGCGCCCGGAGGGCCTCGCCCAGGCGTTCGTCATCGGCGCCGACTTCATCGGCGACGAGCACGGTCGCGCTGGTGCTCGGCGACAACATCTTCCACGGCGCCGGCCTCGGCCGGCAGCTCGCCGACAACGACCGACGCTGCGCGGCGGCCGGGTCTTCGCCTACCAGGTGGCCAACCCGCGCGACTACGGCGTGGTCGAGTTCGACGCCGACGGCCGGGTGCTGTCGATCGAGGAGAAGCCGGCCCGGCCCAAGTCCCGGTACGCGGTGCCCGGCCTGTACTTCTACGACAACCAGGTGGTCGAGATCGCCCGGGACCTCAAGCCGAGCGACCGCGGCGAGCTGGAGATCACCGCGGTCAACGCGGCGTACCTGCAGCCGCGGCGAGCTGCACGTCACCGTGCTCGACCGGGGCACGGCCTGGCTGGACACCGGCACCTTCGGGTCGCTCGTGCAGGCCGCGGAGTTCGTCCGGGTCATCGAGGAGCGGCAGGGCCTCAAGATCGGCTGCGTCGAGGAGGTCGCCTGGCGGGCCGGCTTCATCGACGACGACCAGCTGCGGGAACTCGCCGAGCCGCTGCTCAAGAGCGGCTACGGCACGTACCTGCTGGACCTGCTGGCCGGCTCAGGGGAAAGTGTCGGGGGGCAATAGGGCTTTTCGCGCCTCGGGGCGGCTAATGTCTTTGCATGGACCGGCGCATTTTCGGGCTAGAGACCGAGTACGGGGTCACCTGCACCTATCGGGGTCAACGCCGCCTCTCGCCCGACGAGGTGGCGCGTTACCTGTTCCGGCGGGTGGTGTCGTGGGGCCGTTCCAGCAACGTGTTCCTGCGCAACGGTGCCCGGCTCTATCTCGACGTCGGCTCCCACCCGGAATACGCCACGCCCGAGTGCGACTCCGTCCCCGACCTCGTCGTGCACGACCGGGCCGGCGAGCGCATCCTCGAGGGTCTGCTGGTCGACGCCGAGAAGCGGCTGCACGACGAGGGCATCGCCGGCGAGATCTACCTGTTCAAGAACAACACCGACTCGGCCGGCAACTCCTACGGCTGCCACGAGAACTACCTGGTCTCGCCGGCACGGCGAGTTCGGCCGGCTGGCCGACATCCTGATCCCGTTCCTGGTCACCCGGCAGCTGATCTGCGGCGCCGGCAAGGTGCTGCAGACCCCGCGCGGCGCGGTCTACTGCCTGTCCCAGCGCGCCGAGCACATCTGGGAGGGCGTCTCCTCGGCGACCACCCGCTCGCGGCCCGATCATCAACACCCGCGACGAGCCGCACGCCGACGCCGAGCGCTACCGCCGCCTGCACGTCATCGTCGGCGACTCCAACATGAACGAGGTCACCACGCTGCTCAAGGTCGGCAGCGCCGACATCGTGCTGCGCATGATCGAGGCCGGCGTCGCGATGCGCGACCTGTCCCTGGAGAACCCGATCCGCGCGATCCGCGAGGTGTCCCACGACATCACCGGCCGCCGCCGCGTCCGGCTCGCCAACGGCAAGGAGGTCAGCGCCCTGGAGATCCAGCGCGAGTACTTCGACAAGGCCACCGAGTTCGTCGACCGCCGCGGCGCCGACGCCGGCGACCAAGCGGGTCCTCGACCTGTGGGGCCGGGTCCTGCAGGCGCGGTCGAGTCCGGCGACCTCAAGGACGTCGAGCGCGAGATCGACTGGGTCACCAAGCTCCGCCTCATCGAGCGCTACCAGCGCAAGCACGACCTGCCGCTGTCGCACCCGCGCGTCGCGCAGATGGACCTCGCCTACCACGACCTGCGCCGCGGCCGGGGCCTCTACGGCCTGCTGGAGCGCCGCGGCCAGGTCGACCGGGTCGCCACCGACGTGGAGATCTTCGAGGCCAAGGAGACCCCGCCGCAGACCACCCGGGCCCGGCTGCGCGGCGAGTTCATCCGCCACGCCCAGGAGCGCCGCCGCGACTTCACCGTCGACTGGGTGCACCTGAAGCTGAACGACCAGGCGCAGCGCACCGTGCTGTGCAAGGACCCGTTCCGGGCCTACGACGAGCGGGTCGACCGGCTCATCGCGAGCATGTAACAGTTGGTTCATGTCCACGGATGAGCCCGCGAAGATGCCGGCGCCCCGCTACGACCCCAAGGCGTTGAAGGCGAGCGACGGTGCCCGCCCCGCCTACCCCGGCGACGGCCGCGAGAAGTACAGGCGCTGGAACCGGCGCACCGCCCGCATCCGCGCCGAGATCGACCGCAACCGGCCGGCAACCCGCGGACGCCGACCTGGGTGCTGGCGCTGATCCTCATCGCCATCATCGCCTCTCGTGTGGTCCTGATCTACGCCGACTGACCATCTGTCTCCGTCCGCGGTGGAAGCCCCCGACGCCACAACTCGGGGAGCAGTGGCCTCGGCGGGGTCGGAGGGCACAACTTCGGGATGTAGTGGCCTCGCGGGGCCTCGGAGGCCACAACTTCGGGGAGCAGTGGCCGCGGGCGCTCACCTTTTCCGGGAGTGGCGAGGCGGGCGGCGTGGCGGCCGGCCGCGGCGGCCGAGAGGAAGTAGGCGTGGTCCTCGGTCAGGCCGCGTCCCATCGTCGACAGCGGCACCGGGGACGCCTCCAGGGCCGCCGCCAGGTCCGCCGACGGCACCTGGACGAGGCGGTGCGGCGGGACGAGCGGCTCGAGGGCCGCCGCGACGTCGGTGCCGAGCGGCTCGGGCAGATCCGACGGGCATCACCAGGTCGGCCGGGGCGAGGGCGACCCGCCCGTACGCGGTGAGGCTGTGGTGTGACACGCCCCGGTGCCGGGCCCGCGGGTCGGCGTCGGAGATGCGCAGCGCCGCCGACCGGCCGGCCGCCGAGCGCCGCACGCGGCGTTGACCGCCTCGCCCGACGGCGGCGCCGGAGAAGCCCCACGTGGTGCCGGTGCCGAGGTTGCCCGGTCCCTGGGTGACCACCGCGACGTCGGCGCGCAGCACGTGCCGGGCGGCCAGCAGTCCACTGTGGACGTTCGTCGACTCGAGGTCGCCGCCGAACGCCTGGCCGACGGTGACCGTGCCGGCGAGCCGGTCGCGCAGCCCGTCGAGCGTGCGCGAGAACCAGGCGGGCAGGGCGCCGCCGTCGGTCATCACGTACGCGACCCGCGCGCCGGGCCGCGTCGGCGAGCACGCCGGCAGGATCGCCGGGCAGCGCCGAGTGCAGGTCGGCGGTGACCACCGGCATGCCCGTCGACGCTGGTCGCGCCGGCCAGCGCCGCGCGGTGCGGCGAGGCCTCCTCGTCGGCGGCGAGGACGATCGCCTGCAGCGGGGTGTACCGGGCCTTGACCACGTGCCCCGGGGCGTCGACGTCCGGTCGGCGGCAGCCGGTCGGGCAGCGCGACGACGAGGGCGTAGCCGCCGGTACCGAGCCCGAGCGCGAGCGCGTTGACGTTCAGCAGGACCCGGTCGCCCGGCGCCGGGGTACCGACCAGGCTCGGGTAGGCGAGCGCCCGTACCGATGACGGGTCGTCCGGACGGCGCGCCTCGACGGCGACGTCGACTTCGACGGCGCCGCGCCACTGCCGGCGCAGCGCGACGACGGTTCCCCAGCGCCAGCGGATCACGCCGACACGGTACCCAACGACGCTTCGAAGCCGGCCGGTGACCGCGCGAATGCTCGCCGCGCGACCCCTGCGTGGGCGACGGCGAACAGGCGTGCCAACTGAGCTGCTAGCGTTCGCAGCGCGTGTCGCGGACCCGAACCGAGCGCCTGGTCAACCTGGTGATCTGCCTGCTGTCGACGCGACGGTTCCTGACCGCCGCGCAGATCGCCGCGACCGTGCCCGGCTACGAGCACGACCCGGAGGACGCAGCGCGACCACGAGGCGTTCCAGCGCAAGTTCGAGCGGGACAAGGCCGAGCTGCGCGAGCTCGGCGTACCCCTGGAGATCGGCACCGCGAGCGTCTTCGACACCGAGCCCGGCTACCGGATCGCCCGCCGCGACTACGCGCTGCCCGACATCCCCCTCGCGCCCGACGAGGCGGCGGCGGTCGGCATCGCGGCCCGGCTGTGGCAGCGCACGCGGGCTGGCCGCGGCGGCGTCGTCGGGCCTGGCCAAGCTGCGCGCCGCCGGCATCGACGTCGACCCGCACGCCACGCTCGGCGTCGAGCCGGTGGTGACCGTCGACCCGGCGTTCGAGCCGCTCACCGCCGCGGTGCGCGACCGGCAGGCGGTCACCTTCGACTACCGCACGCCCGAGGACGACGCCGCGGCCACCCGGCGGCTGCAGCCGTGGGGCGTCGTGTGCTGGCGCGGCCGGTGGTACGTGGTCGGGCACGACCTCGACCGGGCCGCCGCCCGCTGCTTCCGGCTGTCCCGGATCGTCAGCCGCGGTGCGGCGGGTCGGCCGGCGCGACGCCTACACCCCGCCCGCGGGAACGTCGACCTGATCGGCTACGTCGCGCAGCTGGTCCGGGCCGGTCGAGCGGACCGGCCGCGCCACGTGTCCTGGTCACGCCGGGCCGGGCGGCCGGCATGCGGCGCTGGGCCGAGGAGACCGTCCCGGGCCCGGACGGCGACCGGGTGGTGCTGCGCTACTCCGAGACGCGCTCGGCGGCCGGCTGGCTGGTCGGCTACGGCGCCGACGTCGCTCGTGCTCGACCCGCCCGAGGTGCGGGACGCGGTCGTCGCGCTGCTGGCGCAGATCGCCGCCGCGCACGCCGACGCGGCGGCACGAGGCGCCGGCGGCGGTGCCGGCATGACGACCGTCCGCGGACCGGCTCGGCCGGCTGCTCAACCTGGTGCCCTACCTGCTGGCCCGGCCCGGCATCGTCGCTCGCCGAGGCGGCCGCCGACCTCGGCATCGACCGAGCGCCAGCTCCGCGAGGACCTCGAGCTGCTGTGGGTGTGCGGGCTGCCCGGCTACGGCCCGGGCGACCTGATCGACATGGCCTTCGACGGCGACCGGGTCACGCATCACCTACGACGCCGGCATCGACCGGCCGCTGCGGCTCACCCCGGACGAGGCGCTCGCGCTGGTGGTGGCGCTGCGGCATGCTGGCCGAGACGCCCGGCATGGCCCAGCGCGACGCGGTCGAGCCGCGCCCTCGCCAAGATCGAGCACGCGGCCGGCGACCTCGCCGACGCGCCGGTCGCCGTGCGGCTGCCCGGCAACGCCGACCGCCTCGAGGAGCTCCGCGATGTCGTCGCAGCGGCGCCGGGCGCTGCGGATCACCTACTACACGGCGACCCGCGACGAGACCACCGAGCGGGTGGTCGACCCGATGCGGGTCCTGGTCGTCGGCGGCCGGGCCTACCTGGAGGCGTGGTGCCGGCGGGCCGAGGCGGTCCGGCTGTTCCGGGTCGACCGCATCGACGCCTCGACCGAGCTCGACGAGCCGGCCCAGGCGCCGCCGCAGGCCCGCGCCGACCGACGTACGGGCCGGCACGCTCTTCCGGCCCGACCCCGGATCTGCCGCTGGTCACCCTGCGGGTCGGGCGCGGGGCGCGGTGGATCACCGAGTAGTACCCGTGCGAGGAGATCGTCAAGGGGCCGGGGGCGCCTGGACGGTCTCGCTGCGCGCCACCGACCTGGACTGGGCGCGCCGGCTGGTGCTGGGGCTCGGCGCGGAGGTCAGCGTGCTCTCGCCGCCGGAGTTGGTGCGAGGCCGTCGGCACGGAGGCGCGAAACGCGCTGGCCGCCTACGCTGCGCTCACCGACCCCGTCCACTAGGATCGGCGCGTGGTGTGGTGGATCGTCGGCGGCATCGTCGTCCTCGCCCTGGTGGGCCTCGTGGTCGTGCTGGTCGTGGTGGCCGTGCACCTGCGCCAGTTCGCCGGCGTCGCGATGACCGTGAACACCGCATCGCCGACGCTCAGCGGCGCTTCGAGCCGCGCCTTCTCGAGCTGCAGGCGAAGGCCGAGGTGCTCCAGGCGAACAATGCTGGCCGCCGAGGAAAAGGCGGCCGAACCTGTAGAGCGCAGCGCGGCGAATCGGATAACAGTTAAGAGTCTTGGCGGATTAAACCGGGCAAACCTCGCAGAGCCTGGTTGACGAGGCTTCCCGAGTTGGTCAGACTTCCGGTGTCCCGGCCGTGTCTGACTCCCTGAGACGTCAGTACGATGGGCGGTCGACACTAGACCGATAGTGAGGTGGCTTCACATGGGTGCACTCAGGCCGTGGCACATCGCCGTTCTCGTGGTCGTGCTCGTCCTGCTGTTCGGCGCCAAGCGGCTGCCCGACGCGGCCCGCAGTCGCTCGGCCGTTCGATGCGCATCATCAAGGCCGAGACCAAGGGCCTCGCCGACGACGACGTCGACGCCAAGGCGGAGGCGCAGTCCGGCCGCGCGCCGCTGACCGGCACCATCGACGACGACAAGGCCTCGGAAAAGCCGGTCGTCGACCCTGTGCGCGAGCAGCGCTAGCGTACCACCGACGGGGACGTCCAGGTGAGCAGGCTGGTCCGGCGAAAAGGGCCGACACAGTTCGAGCGGGCCGCCGACGGCTCCATGACGCTCATCGAGCACCTGCGCGAGCTGCGCAGCCGGCTGTTCAAGGCGTCGCTCGGCGTGCTCGTCGGCCTCATCATCGGCTGTTCATCGCCAGCCCGGTCTTCGACTTCCTGACCGCGCCCTACTGCAACGTGACAGCCCGGTCAGCTCCGGCGAATTGCAAGTTCGTCACTCGGCCCGATCGACCCGTTCCTGCTGCAGCTGCAAGATGGCGCTCTGGGTCGGCCTCATCGCTCGGCGCGCCGGTCTGGCTGTACCAGCTGTGGGCGTTCATCGCGCCCGGTCTGCACCGCAATGAGCGCAAATAGGCGTACATGTTCGTCGCGATCGCCGCGCCGCTGTTCGTCGCCGGCGCCATCCTCGCGTACTTCGTGGTGGCCAAGAGCCTGCACTTCTTCCTCAGGCATCAACGGCAACTACAACCTGACCAGCTCGAGGCTGCCCGGCTACTTCGACTTCGTCACCAACATGATGCTGCTGTTCGGGGTCGGCGTTCGAGTTCCCGCTGATCATGCTGATGCTCAACTTCGCCGGCGTGGTGTCCGCCCGCAAGCTGCTCAGCTGGTGGCGGATCGCGATCTTCCTGTTGTTCGCTTCGCGCGCGGTCGCCACCCCGACGCCCGACCCGTTCGGCATGACGCTCCTGGCCGGATCTGATGGCGATCCTCTACTTCGGCGCGGTCGGCATCGCGTTCCTCAACGACCGCCGGCGCGGCCGGAACCAGCCGTCCTACGCCGAGATCGACGACGACGAGGTCTCGTCGCTGGAGACTACGCGCCCGAACCGGTCGCCGCCCCGACGCCGGTCGAGACCTGGGACTCCGTCGACGCGCCCGAGCCGGTCGCCGCGCCGCGCCCGCTCGACCGCCGCTACGACGACGTCACCTAGGTCTCAGCTTCCAGTTCCTTACTCCCTGACTCGGGTCCGTCGCGGGCGCGACCGTCGCTCCCGCCAGACACCGCTCGTCGCAGGGCGCCTCGGCTGCCGCGCCCGCGGCGGCAAGCCCGGCTCAGGTCCGTCGGCGATCTTGAGGCATCGTGATCTCGGTCGGCCGGCCTGCCGGTGGCGGCGGCTACGACGACCATGACGTTGCCGGCCCGCATCCGCAGTGCACCGCTTCCGGGAAGTTGTCGCTACGATTCGGCGCGTGACCGTCGCCGTGCTCGCCAACCCCAGCGCCGGACGTGGCCGCCACGCCGGTGCGCTGCAGCTCGTGGTCGACCGCCTCGGCCAGGCCGGCGTCGAGGTTCGCGTGCTGCCCGCCAGGACCAGGCACGAAGCTCTGGCCTCGGCCCACGCGGCCGCCGCCGGGTCGCCGGTCGCGCTGGTCGCGGTCGGCGGGGACGGCACCGTCCACCTGGGACTGCAGGCGGTCGCCGGCACCGGCATCCCCTTCGGCGTGGTGCCGTGCGGGCACCGGCAACGACTTCGTCCGCGCAGGTCGGCGTGCCCGAGGAGCCGGCCGCGGCGGCCGACGCGATCGTCGCCGCTCTCGGGGAGGCGTCCACGCGCGCCCTCGATCTGGCCGAGTGCCAGGGCGTCGGCGGCGAACGGGTCTGGTTCGGCGCGGTGCTCGCGGCCGGCTTCGACGCGATCGTCAACGAGCGCGCCAACCGGATGCGCTTCCCGCGCGGTCCGCAGCGCTACGACGTCGCGATCGCCATCGAACTGCTCAGGCTGTCGCCCCGGCACTACACGATGACCCTCGACGGGGTCACGCACGAGTTCGACTCGGTACTCGTCGCGGTCGGCAACACGGCCAGCTACGGCGGCGGCTATGCGGATCGCGCCGGCCGCCGACCCGACCGACGGCCTGCTCGACGTCGTGATCGGCAAGCCCATGCGGCCGGCTGACGTTCGCCAAGATCAGGCCCAGCGTGTACGAGGGGCACGCACGTGCAGCAGCCCGCTCGTCGAAACCTACCGCGCGAAGACCATCGAGATCGTCAGCGAGGGCATCACGGCCTACGCCGACGGCGAGCGCATCTGTCCGCTCCCGATCACGATCACCTGTGTTCCGGGAGCCCTGCGGCTCCTCACAACAGCCGCAGGATCAGCGGCCAGCCCGTGCCGGCGGCCGGGGTCGCTGGGCGGTATGACCAGCACCGAGCAGCCGGCCGCGGCCGCACCCGCGTCGGCCGGGGTGTCGCCGACCATCAGCGTGCGCTCCGGGTCGGCCCGCAGGGCCGCGCAGGCCTGCAGGAAGATCGCCGGGTCCGGTTTGCACCGGCCGACCTCGTACGAGAGCACGAACTCGTCGACCAGGCCGGCGAAGCCCAGGTCCGCCCCGAGCGCCCGGATGTCGAAGCCGATGTTGCTGACCACCGCCACGGGCACCCCGGCGGCCCGTAGCGCGGCCAGGGTCGGCAGGGTGTCCTCGTACAGCTAGCCAGCCGTCCGGGTCGAGCAGCCGCTCGTACAGGGCGTCGGCGAGGCCATCGATGCCGGCGTCGACGGTCGCGGCCAGCCCGGTGTAGACGGCGCGGTGGGCGTGGGCGTAGAGGTCCCGGTCGGCCCACAGTTCGGACAGGTGCGGCGGCACCCGGTGCGGCACCGGCCCGCCGGCCCGCCCGGCCGTGACCAGCCGGTCGGCCAGGACCGTCGCGCGTCCCCGGTCCAGCTGGACGCCGCACGCCGCGGCCGCCCGGGTCACCCAGCGCACCGCGTCCTCGACCTGCGCGATCGTGCCGTGGAAGTCGAGCAGCACGGCCTCGACCGGCCGCCGCTGCAACCGGTGATCCCTGTTGTCACGGTCAACTCGGGGCGGTTCGGGGCGATGCGGCACGCCGTGCACGATACCGAGGAGCGAAACAGAGACGGACTCGCCTAGCCTGGAAGCATGACCAGTCCCGCCGAGCGGTACGAAGCGGCCCGGCGGCGGTCCGCCGAAGCCGGTGAACGCCCGGCGTTCGCCGAGTTCACCGCGCAGCTGGACTTCTCCCTCGACGATTTCCAGCGCGAGGCGTGCCAGGCACTCGAACGGGGGACGGGCGTGCTGGTCTGCGCCCCGACCGGCGCCGGCAAGACCGTCGTCGGCGAGTTCGCCGTGCACCTCGCCCTGCGCACCGGCCTCAAATGCTTCTACACCACCCCGATCAAGGCGCTGTCCAACCAGAAGTTCCACGACCTGGTCGAGCGCTACGGCCCCGAGCGGGTCGGCCTGCTCACCGGCGACAACTCCATCAACGGCGACGCGCCGGTGGTCGTGATGACCACCGAGGTGCTGCGCAACATGCTGTACGCCGGGTCGCCGACCCTGCAGGGCCTGTCCTACGTCGTGATGGACGAGGTCCACTACCTCGCCGACCGGTTCCGCGGCGCGGTCTGGGAGGAGGTGATCATCCACCTGCCCGAGTCGGTGACGCTGGTCTCCCTCTCGGCGACGGTGTCCAACGCCGAGGAGTTCGCCGACTGGCTGGTCACCGTCCGCGGCGAGACCGCGGTGGTGGTCAGCGAGCACCGGCCGGTCCCGCTGTGGCAGCACATGCTGGTCGGCAAGCGGATGTTCGACCTCTTCCACGACGCCGAGGCGGCACAGAAGCACGACGTGCACCCGGAGCTGCTGCGCCACACCCGCGAGATGCTGCGCCGGCTCGAGATGTCCGGCGACGGGTTCGGGCGGCCGGCCGGCGGCCGGTCCGGCCGGGGCCGCCGCTGGATGGGCGCCCGCCGGCCCGACGTGGTCGAGCGGCTGGACCGCGAAGGGCTGCTGCCGGCGATCGTGTTCATCTTCAGCCGGGCCGGCTGCGACGCGGCCGTCCAGCAGTGCCTGCACGCCGGGCTGCGGCTGACCAGCCCGGACGAGCGGGCCGAGATCCGGCCGCTGGTCGAGGAGCACACCAAGCACATCCCGAGCGAGGACCTGCAGGTCCTCGGCTACTGGGAGTGGCTCGACGGACTCGAGCGCGGGCTCGCCGCCCACCACGCCGGCATGCTGCCGGCCTTCAAGGAGGTCGTCGAGGAGCTCTTCGTGCGCGGCCTGGTCAAGGCCGTCTTCGCCACCGAGACGCTGGCGCTGGGCATCAACATGCCGGCCCGCTGCGTGGTGCTCGAGCGGCTGGTCAAGTTCAACGGCGAGGCGCACGTCGACCTGACCCCGGGGGAGTACACCCAGCTCACCGGCCGGGCCGGGCGGCGCGGCATCGACATCGAGGGGCACGCCGTCGTGGTGTGGGCGCCCGAGGTCGACCCGCGGCACGTCGCCGGGCTGGCCTCGACCCGCACCTATCCGCTGCAGTCGAGCTTCCGCCCGTCGTACAACATGGCCGTCAACCTGGTCGGCACGGTCGGCGTCGGCCGCCGCCCGGGACCTGCTCGAGAGCTCGTTCGCGCAGTTCCAGGCCGACCGGTCGGTGGTCGGGCTGGCCCGGCAGGTGCAGCGCAACGTCGAGACCATGCAGACGTACGAGCAGGAGATGACCTGCCACCTCGGCGACTTCGAGGAGTACTTCGCCCTGCGCGTCGGCATCGCCGACCGGGAGCGGGCGCTGGCCCGGCAGGGCGCCGCGCAACGCCGCTCGGCCGCCCTGGACTCGCTGGAGCGGCTGCGGATCGGCGACGTCATCCGGGTGCCGTCCGGCCGCCGCGCCGGCCTGGCGGTCGTCATCGAGTCGGTGGGTGGCAGCGGCTTCGGCGAGCCCCGGCCGCTGGTGCTGACCGAGGACCGGTGGGCCGGCCGGCTGGCGGTCACCGACTTCACCAGCCCGGTCGAGTCGCTGGCCCGCGTGCGGGTGCCCAAGCACTTCAACCACCGCTCCCCGCAGGAGCGCCGCGACCTCGCCGCCCAGCTGCGCAACATCGACGTCGACCGCGCCGAGCGGCGCACGCCGGTCCCGCAACGCGGCCGCCGCCGACGACGCCGAGCTGGCGTCGCTGCGCGCCCGGATGCGCCGGCACCCCTGCCACCAGTGCCCGCAGCGGGAGGAGCACGCCCGCTGGGCCGAGCGGCGCTGGCGCCTGCAGCGCGACACCGAGGCGCTGCGCGGCAAGGTGGCCAGCCGCACCGGTTCGCTGGCCCGCACGTTCGACCGGGTCTGCGCGCTGCTCATCGACCGCGGCTATCTGACCGGCGTGAGCGGCTGAGCGGCGTTCGGCCGGCTCGGCGCAAGATCCCGGTTCGTCGGTGACCGACGCCGGGCGCATGCTCGGCCGGATCTGGACCGAGGCCGACCTGCTGGTCGCCGAGTGCCTGCGCGCCGGCGTGTGGGAGAAGCTCGACCCGGCCGAGCTCGCCGCGGCCGTGTCGACCCTGGTCTACGAGGCGCGGCGGGACTCCGAAGACCGGGCCTCGGTGCCGCGCGGCGAGGTCACCACGGCGGTCGAGACGACCCTGCGGCTCTGGGCGGACCTGCGGGCCGACGAGGACGAGCGCAACCTGCAGCTCACCCGGGAGCCGGACCTGGGCTTCGCCTGGCCGATCTTTCGATGGGCACGCGGCGAGTCGCTCACCAAGGTCCTCGGTTCCGTGCACGGCCTCGACGGCGACATGCCGGCCGGCGACTTCGTGCGCTGGGCCCGGCAGGTGGTCGACCTGCTCGGCCAGCTCGCCGAGGCGTCGGGTGCGAGCGACGGGGTCCGCCGGACGGCCCGCCAGGCGATCGGCCTCATGACGCGCGGCGTGCTCGCCTACAGCGCGGTGTCCTGAGGCCTGCGGTCGTACCGTCGCCGACGGCGATCAGCCCAGGTCAGTTCACCTGAAAGGATGAAGATCCTTATACCACACGTGATCTTTCGGGTACAGTCCGAGTTTTCACCTTGATGAGCCAGACTTTTTGGACTAGGCGCTCGCTAATTACTCAGCCTTCCGACATGATTTTCACGCTGACGAGGCGTGGTATGTGCGGGGAGGGCCGGCTCGCGTGGGACAGGTGCACCACTTCACCTATGGCTGGATCACACCAGTGTTCGCGTATGCGATGTCGTTTCTCGGTTCGCTCCTCGGGCTGGTGAGCACCGCGCGGGCCCGTTCGGCGACCGACAAGCGGCGCCGGGCCTGGCTGCTCGTGCTGGCCGCGTGGGCCATCGGCGGCACCGGCATCTGGGTCATGCACTTCATGGCCATGATCGGGTTCAGCGTCACCAACGCCCCGCTGCGCTACGACGTGCCGATCACGGTGGCCAGCTTCATCATCGCCGTGGTCTGTGTCGGCATCGGGTTGTTCATCGTCGGGTACGGCAAGCCGGCGGTCTACAAAGTGCTCATCGGCGGCCCGATCACCGGGGTGTCGGTCGCGTTCATGCACTACACCGGCATGGCGGCGATGAACATCAACGGGCACTTCGGCTACCAGCGCAACCTGGTCATCGCCTCGTACGCGATCGCCATCGTCGCGGCCACCGTCGCGCTGTGGTTCACGGTGGTGGTGCGCGGGCCGGTCGCGATCTTCGGTGCGGCCGTGGTGATGGGCATCGCGGTGTGCTCGATGCACTACACCGGCATGGCCGCGATGCAGGTTCAGATGTCCAGCACCTTCGCCGACGTCCCCGGCGTGGACGTCAACTGGTTCCTCGCGCCGATCGTCCTGTTCGTCATCATGGTGGTAGTCGCGCTGGTCAGCGCGGTCATGGCGGTGCCGTCCGAGCGGGAGACCGCGGAGAACGAACGGCTGCGCGAGCAGATGTCCGCGCTGCCGAAACCGGCGACGGCCCCCTCCCTCGGCGGGTTCGGCGGCATCCAGAACACCAACCCCGGCTCGCGGGCGGCCCGCCTGAGCGCCGGGCAGACCTTCGCGTCCCGTGCCGCCAACGGCATCGCCGACGCGCGGAGGCCACCGGGCGGCCGATAGTGGCGGCGCGGCGCCGGCTAGCTCGGCCAGTCCAGCGAGTCCGGCCGGCAGGAACGCGGCGCGAAAACATGGCAGGCTGATCCGGTGACTCGCCCATTGCTGCTCGTCGACTCGGCCAGCCTGTACTTCCGCGCCTTCTTCGGCATCCCGGAGTCGGCCGCCAAGGCACCCAACGGCATGCCGGTCAACGCGGTCCGCGGCTTCCTCGACATGGTCGCCACGCTCATCCGCACCCGCAAGCCGGACCGGCTCGTCTGCGCGCTCGACGAGGACTGGCGACCGGGCTGGCGGGTCGCGCTCGTCCCCGCGTACAAGGCGCAACGGGTCGCGCCGGCCGGCGGCGAGCTCATCCCCGACGCGCTCAGCCCGCAGGTGCCCGTCATTCTCGACTTCCTCGCCGCGCTCGGGATCGTCGCCGTCGGCGAGGCACACTACGAGGCCGACGACGTCATCGGCACGCTCGCCGGGCGCGAGCCCGGGCCGATCGAGGTGGCCACCGGCGATCGCGACCTGTTCCAGGTCATCGACGACGATCGCGGGGTCACCGTGCTCTTCTGCGGCCGCGGGGTGGCTAACCTCGAGGTCATGGACGCGGGGGCGCTGCTGACCCGCTACGGCGTGCTGCCCTCGGCGTACGCGGACTTCGCGTCGCTGCGCGGCGATCCGAGCGACGGGCTGCCCGGCGTCGCCGGCATCGGTGAGAAGACCGCGGCCCGGCTGATCGACCGCTACGGCGGGCTCGACGGCATCCTGGCCGCTCTCGACGACCCGAAGGCGGGTTTCGCCCCGGGCCTACGGGCCAAGATCGTCGCCGGGCAGGAGTACCTCGACAAGGCCCGCAAGGTGGTGCTGGTCGCCCTGGACGTCCCGGTCAAGCCCCAGGACTTCACGCTGCCGACCGCACCCGCCGACCCGGAGCGGCTGATCGCCCTGGCCGGGGAGTGGAACCTGGCCGGTGCGACGAAGCGCATCGTCGACGCGATGGCCAGTGCCCGCTGACCACTGCCCGCTGACCACTGCCCGCTGACCACTGCCCGCTGACCACTGCCCGCTGACCGCTGCCCGCTGACGCTCGACCCGACCAGTTAGCGCAGCGTGTGCAGCCGCGTGGTGGTGCCGGTGCTGCACGTGTAGGTCTGCACCAGGTCGCACAGGTAGTGCACCAGCACCAGCCCGCGGCCGTTCTCGCTGCTCGGCGGCGGGCGCAGGCGGCCGGCGAGCGGGTTGCCGATCGTGCCGAAGTCGCGGATCTCGCAGACGATCCGGTCGTCGGTCACCCAGGTGCGCAGCGTGCCGGAGCCGCCGCCGTGCATGATGCTGTTGGTGGCGACCTCGTTGACCGCGCGCGTCACGTCGTCGGTGCGGTCCTCGTCGAGCCCGGCGACCTCGCTCTGCTCGGCGACCACCCGGCGCACCTTGGCCAGGTCGGGCGCCTCGAAGGAGAACACCGTCGCGTCGAGCGGCGGCTCGCACAGCGGCCGGTTGTACTCCCGGATGATCTGGTGCGGGTCGAAGCGGCGGCTGGGGTAGCGCCGACCGGCGTCGACCATGATCGGGTGGGTCTGTTCGGCGTCGGCGATCACGCCGGAGGCGAGGGTGTTCGCGTCGTACGGGCACAGGATCGTCGCGTCGCGGCCGTGACAGGCCATATTGATCATGGCCTCGTGCTGCGCGCAGACCGGGTATTCGTCGCTGCTGCGGCCGGCCCAGATCGGCTCGCCGATGATGCGCACCGGGCGGCCGGCGTGCTCCTCGATGAACCTGGTGAGCACCCAGGGGATGATCCGGCCGGGGTTGCGTCCGGCGGCGGTCATGTCGTAGAAGCGCACGCCCTCGCCGAACGCGCCGAGCCGCTCGCGGAGGAGGTCGACGTTGGACTGTGGAACGGCGACCATCACCGGCTCGTCGGCGGCGAGCGCGCGGTAGATGAACGGCATCGTGCCGTCGAGATAGCTGGCGCTGTCGCGGTAGATCAGCGCTTCATGGACGAACGGGTCCCGTCCGCCGATCCGGTCGTCGCTCGCGATCACGCGATGCTCACTTCACGTGGCCCATCTGGACGGCTGCGAACGTCCGATTCGGCGCACAGCAACATCGATTACTTACACCCACGCTGCAGCTTACTCTCCGCAGAGCAAATGGCAACGCACGTGCATCTGCTCGGGAGTCTGCAGATACGTAGGACGGATCAACGACCATTACGAGCAGTAGTTGGTCGATTACTCCTAGCTTCGGAAGGGCGCCGACCTCCGGCGCACATCGAAACGGGGGAAATGATGATGTCAAGCACTCGCGAGGAGCGGGTCGCCTTCGAGGCGGTCGTACGGCCGTCCGGCGGTGTCTCAACCGTCTCCATGTTCGACGACCGGTTCGCGCCGCCCACCGCGCCCGGGACCGGCCGGGCGAGGGCCGCCGCGGCCGAACTGCAGCGGCTCGGCTTCCGGATCCGGCACATCGGCACGTACTCGATCAGCGGCGACGGGCCGCGCGAGCTGTGGGAGGAGACCTTCCAGACCCGCCTCGCGCGGGAGGACGGCGTTCTGAGCCACGTCGCCGGTACGCCGTTCCGGCTGCCGGACGAGCTCAGCCCGCTGATCGAGCGCGCGTACCCGCAGCGCCCACCGCGGTTCTTCACCACCCGGAAAGCGGCGAAGCCGGCCAGGCCGGCCGCCTCTCCGCTGCCGCCGCGCGTCGCGTACCACCATCTACGCGTACCGGATGACGTATCGCTCGTCCTGCGGGCTTCGGCCGTCCACGAGAAGGGCATCACCGGCCGCGGCGTGCTCGTGGCGATGGTCGACACCGGCTTCTACCGCCATCCGTTCTACGACTGGCACGGCTTTCACCTGCAGGCGACTCTCGCGCCGGACGCGGTCGGCGTCGACGAGGACGCCGAGGGGCACGGCACCGCCGAGGTCGCCAACGTGTTCGCCGCCGCCCGGGACATCGACCTGATCGGGGTCAAGATGGGTCTCAACCCGACGCTCGCCTTCAAGGCGGCCGTCGACCTGCACCCGGCCGTGATCACCAACAGCTGGGGCTACGACCTGGCCGGAGAGGCCGAGCTGCCGAACTACCTGCGCCCGCTCGAGGCGGCCGTCGCCGAGGCGGTCGAGCAGAAGGGGATCACGGTGTGCTTCTCGGCCGGCAACGGGCACACCTCGTTCCCCGGCATGATGCCGCAGGTCATCGCGGCCGGCGGGGTGTACGCGAGCCCGACCGTGGCCGGCCGCGACTTCGACCTGGCCGCATCGGACTATGCGAGCAGCTTCGACAGCACGATCTACCCGGGACGGCACGTGCCGGACGTGTGCGGCCTGGTCGGCATGATGCCCAAGGCCGTGTACCTGATGCTGCCGGTCCAGCCCGGAAACACCATCGACGCCGAGCTGGCGATGGCGTTTCCGGACGGCGACGACACCGCGGCGTCCGACGGGTGGGCGGCGATCAGCGGCACCAGCGCGGCCGCGCCACAGCTGGCCGGCGTCTGCGCGCTGCTCAAGCAGGCCCGCCCGGACCTGACGCCGGCGCAGGTCAAGGCGGTGCTGCGGGCCTCGGCCCGGGATGTCACGGCCGGGC
This sequence comes from uncultured Actinomycetota bacterium, assembly GCA_963816625.1. Lineage (GTDB taxonomy): Bacteria > Actinomycetota > Actinomycetes > Mycobacteriales > Micromonosporaceae > Dactylosporangium. The sequence goes on from CAWFLC010000005.1 coordinate 414,093, forward strand.
ACAGCGCCATGGGTGACGAGGCGGCGGCCGGCCAGGACGGCCCGACCGGCGCCGGGCTGGTCGACGCGCTCGCCGCCTACCAGCTGGCGCGGTCGATGAAGCGCGACTAGCGGACGCCAAGATCGCACCAAGAGGCCACCACGTGCCCGAAGTAGTGGCCTCGCGGCCCGAAGGTGGCCACTCGTTCCCGGATGTAGTGGCCTCCCGGCCGACGGTGGCCACTACTTCCCCGGAGTAGTGGCCTCCCGGCGAGCCTGAGGCCACTACTTCCCCCAAGTAGTGGCGATGCGGGTGTCGTGGACGCGGACCTGGCAGCGGAGGCCCCCTTGGGCCGGAGCGGTGTCTGGCGGGAGCAGCGGTCGCACGCGGCGCGGACCCGAGTCATCGGCTAGAAAGACCATATGACCACCGCGGTGGGCAGCGTGTCCGCTTGGGCGCCGCTCAGGGTGACGGCCTTCCGGGCGCTGTGGCTGGCGGTGCTCGCGAGCAACATCGGTACCTGGATGCAGACCGTCGGCGCGCAGTGGCTGCTGGTCGGGCACAGCAGCGCCCCGACCCTCGTCGCCCTCGTGCAGACCGCGAACACGTTGCCGGTACTGCTCTTCGCGCTACCGGCCGGGGTGCTCGCCGACACGCTCGACCGGCGGCACCTGCTCATCGGCGTGCAGCTCTGCGTCGGAGCGTTGCTCACCATGCTGACCGCGACCGGCTCGATGCCGCCGTCGCTGCTGCTGACGCTGACCTTCGTGCTCGGCGCCGGGCAGGCTCTCACCATCCCGGCGTATCAGGCGCTGTCCCCGAGCTCGTACCGCGCGAGCAACTGCCGTCCGCCGCCGCGCTCGGCGCGATCAGCACCAACCTGGCCCGCGCGGTCGGCCCGGCGATCGCCGGCCTGCTCATCGCGCACGTCGGGATCGCCGCGGTGTTCGGCCTCAACGCGCTGAGCTTCCTGGTGTTCGCGGTCGTGCTGCTGGTGTGGCGGCCGGTAACCGAGGACGGCGGCGGCGCGCCCGAGCGGTTCACCGCGGCGCTGCGGGCCGGCGGGCGCTATGTGCGGCACGCGCCGGTGGTGCGGCGCATCCTACTGCGGACCGGGCTGTTCATCGTACCGGCCAGCGCGCTGTGGGCGCTGCTCGCGCTGGTGGCGAGCCGGCAACTGCACCTCGGCGCGAGCGGCTACGGGCTGCTGCTCGGCGCCCTCGGCGTCGGTGCCATCGCCGGCGCCGTGTCGCTTCCGCGGGTACGCGCGAAGCTGTCCAACAACCAGATGCTCACCGCGGCGAGCGTCACGTTTGCGGTCGCGGTCGCCGTCGTCGCGCTGGTCTCCCAGCCGGCCGTCGTGATCGTGTTCCTCGTACCGGCCGGCGTCGCCTGGATCGCTGTCCTGTCGACGGTCAACGCCTCGCTGCAGCTGTTCCTGCCGGGCTGGGTCCGGGCCCGCGGACTGTCGATCTACCAGATCGTGGTGTTCGGCGGGCAGGGCGTGGCCGCCTTCCTGTGGGGGCTGCTGGCCCAGTACACCTCGCTGCGCTGGTCGCTCGTGGCCTCGGCGGTCCTGCTGTTCTGCGGCGGTATGGCCGGGCTGCTGCTGCCGCTGTGGCCGACCGCGTCGATGGACCGCACCCCCGTCGAGTACTGGCCGGAGCCGCACCTCGTCGTCGACCCGGACCCGGACACCGGCCCGGTGCTGGTCACGGTCACCTACCGGGTACCGCCGGAGCGCGAGGCGGCGTTCCTCGAGGCGATGACGCGGGTCGGTCGGTCCCGCCGGCGCACCGGGGCGACCCAGTGGGGGGGTCTTCCGCGAGGGGGAGACCCCCGAGCAGTTCGTCGAGGTGTACCTGGTGCCGTCCTGGCAGGAACATCTGCGCCAGCACGCCGGCCGGCTGACCGCCACGGACCGCGACATCGACGAGGCTGCCGGGAGCCTCGCCGACGGGCCCGCTCGGGTCACCCACCTGTTGCCCCCGGGCCACCCGAACGAGCGTTAACCTATCTGCGTGTTGTTGTTTCCGCCACAGCGGGTGCGTGACGCCCAGGCCGCCACCACGGCCGCCGGGCTCACCGCCCTGCTCATCTCGCCCGGCGCGGACCTGCGCTACCTGACCGGCTACGACGCTCATCAACTCGAACGGCTGACCCTCCTGGTCCTGCCCGCGCAGGGCGAGCCGACTCTGATCGTGCCGACCCTCGAGCGGCCGGCCGCCGAGGCGTCGCCCGCGCCGGACACCGGCGTCCGCATCGTCGACCACCGTGACGGCACCGACCCGTACCCGCTGGTCCGGGCGGCCGTCCAGGGCGACGGGCCGGTCGGGTTGTCCAACCGGATGTGGGCCGAACACGTCCTCGCCCTGCGGGCCGCGCTGCCCGGCCACGACCAGCGGCTCGCCTCCGACGTCCTGTCCGCGCTGCGGATGCGCAAGTCGGGCGCCGAGGTCGAGGCGCTGCGCCGGGCCGGTGCGGCGATCGACGCCGTCCACGCCGCGATGGGCGACTGGCTGCGGGCCGGGCGGACCGAGGCGGAGGTCGCCGCGGACATCGCCGCCGCCATCCTCGACGCCGGGCACGCCACGGTCGAGTTCACCATCGTCGCGTCCGGACCCAACGGCGCCAGCCCGCACCACGGCACCTCCGGCCGGAGCATCGCCGCGGGGGAACCGGTCGTGGTCGACATCGGCGGGGCGATGCCGGACGGCTACTGCTCGGACTCGACGCGCGTCTACGTCGTGGGTGCGCCGCCACCGGACTTCGTCCCCCTGTACGACGCGTTGGCGCAGGCCCAGCTGGCCGCGGTCGACGCCGTCCGGCCGGGCGTGACCGCGGCCTCCGTCGACGCCGCCGCGCGGGAACTGCTCACCGCCGCCGGGTACGGCGAGCGCTTCCTGCACCGCACCGGCCACGGGATCGGCCTGGACGGGCACGAGGAGCCGTACATCGTGGCCGGCAACGACCTGCCCCTCGAGCCGGGCATGGCGTTCTCGATCGAGCCGGGCGTGTATCTGGACGGCCGCTTCGGCGCTCGAATCGAGGACATCGTGGTGTGTACCGCTGACGGTGCCGAACGGATGAACACGATTTCGACGGAATTGGTGGTGTTGTGAGCGTCGTGCCGCGCTGTGCGGCGTCTGGACTGACGCGACGCGCCGACGGATTCGGGGCGTGGCGCGGAGGGAAGACGGCGCGTAAAGGCGCGTCGCGACGCGACCGGGAGGTGTTGTGAGGGTCACCCGGATCCTGTCGCCGGACGCCACCGCGCTGCTGGAACTCGTCCGCGACATCGCCGACGGCGAGCTCGCCCCGCGGGTCGCCGGCTTCGAGGAGCGCAAAGAGTTCCCGCGCGAGGTGTTCCGGCTGCTCGGCCGGTCCGGGCTGCTCGGGCTGCCCTACCCGGAGGAGTTCGGCGGCGCCGCCCAGCCGTACGAGGTCTACCTGCAGGTCCTCGAGGAGATCGCGGCCCGCTGGCTGGCCATCGCCGAGGGCATCTCGGTGCACACCCTCGCCTGCTATCCGGTGTTCGCGTTCGGCTCCGACGAGCAGCGCAAACGGCACCTGGCCGACCTGGTCGGCGGCGAACTGCTCGGCGCGTACTGCCTGTCCGAGCCGCAGAGCGGCTCCGACGCGGGGTCCCTGGTCACCCGGGCGATCCGGGACGACGAGGGCTACCTGATCCGCGGGACCAAGGCGTGGGTCACCCACGGCGGGAAGGCCGACTTCTACAACGTGTTCGCCCGCACCGGCGGGCCCGGGCCGGCCGGGATCTCCTGCCTGCTCGTCGACGCCGACACGCCCGGCGTGCACCCGCAGCCGCCCGAGCGGACGATGGGCCTGCACTCCTCGACGGTGGCGCAGATCGTCTTCGACGACGCCCGCGTGCCGGCCGACCGGCTCCTCGGGCCCGAGGGTGTCGGCTTCCGGATCGCGATGAGTGCCCTGGACAGCGGCCGGCTCGGCATCGCCGCGTGCGCCGTCGGCCTCGCCCAGGCGGCCCTGGACTATGCGGTCGACTACGCCAAGCAGCGCGAGCAGTTCGGCACGCGGATCGCCGACTTCCAGGGCATCGGGTTCCTGCTGGCCGACATGGCCACCCAGGTGGCCGCGGCCCGGGCGCTCTACCTGGCCGGGGCGCGGCTGCGTGACACCGGCCGCCCGTACAGCGCCGAGGCCGCCAAGGCGAAGCTCTTCGCCACCGACACCGCGATGCGCGTCACTACCGACGCCGTGCAGGTCCTGGGCGGCGCCGGGTACGTCAGCGACCACCCCGTCGAGCGATACCTGCGCGAGGCCAAGGTGCTGCAGATCTTCGAGGGCACCAACCAGATCCAGCGGGTCGTCATCGCCCGGTCGCTCACGCGGTAGGCATTTGCGTTTACTGTTGCAGCGTGGAGGAGACCGACCGCGCGATCGTGGCCGCCCTGTCCCAGGACGGCCGCCTGTCATACACGGACCTCGCCGACAAGGTCGGGCTGTCGGTGTCGGCCGTCCACCAGCGGGTGCGCCGGCTGGAGCAGCGCGGCGTCATCAAGGGCTACCACGCCCGCCTGGACCACGAGGCCCTCGGCCTGCCGCTGACCGCGTTCGTGGCGATCCGGCCCCTCGACGCCTCCCAGCCGGACGACGCCCCGGACCGGCTGGCCAAACTGCCGGAGATCGAGGCGTGCTATTCGGTGGCCGGGGAAGATTTCTATCTCCTCCTGGTACGGGTGGAGAGCCCGGCCGGCCTGGAGCGGCTCCTGCAGGAGATCCGCACGGTCGCCAACGTCACCACCCGCACCACGGTCGTGCTGTCGACGCCGTACGAGGGTCGCCCCCCTCGGATTTAGCGCCGGCTGACCTCGTGGATGGCGGACAGGACGTCGTTCGTGCCGGTCAGGTCGGATAGGACCACGTGCGCCCCGGCCGCCTCGAGGTCGGCGGCGGAGTAGCGGCCGGTGGCGACCGCGACCACGGCGGCGCCGGAGGCCAGGGCCGCCTCGACGTCGAGGGGCGTGTCGCCGACGAGCACCGTCGCGCGCCCGGGGAAGGTCCGGCCGTGCCGCTCGGCGGCCGCGACCCGGGCCACGTCGACGAGGTAGGCGCGGACCGGGTGCGCCCAGCCGTACCCGCCGATCTCCATGTCGACGTGCTCGATCAGGCCGAACGTGGTCAGCTTGAGCTCGGCGAAGCGACGGATGTTGCCGGTGAGCAGCGACTGGACGACCGGCTCGGCCCCGAGGGCGACCAGCGCCTCGCGGGCGCCCGGCAGCGCCCGGCCCTGCGCGGCGAGGTCACCGGCGAGTTCCTGGAACGCCGCTTCGGCCGCGGACCGGTAGGTCTCCAGGTGCACCTCCTCGATCGGCAGGCCGTGGGCGCGCAGGACGTCCAGGACGATCGCCCGGTCGGTCCGCCCGGCCATCCCGGGCCAGCTGGTCGGTGGCTGGTCGAAGACCCGGGTGAAGGCGAGTTCCATCGCCGCGCGGCCGATCCCGGCGGCGTCGACCAGCGTATGGTCGACATCCCATAGGACCAGAATGTCCCTCACGACGAGCACCTCCGGCGAGTACGACGATAATGGCGGGCGTGGGTCACATTGTGCTCGTCCGTCATGGGCAGACCGAGTGGAGCGCCAACGGCAAACACACGTCACGCACCGACCTCGACCTGACCGAGGTGGGCGTGAGCCAGGCGCTGGCGCTCAAGCCGGTCCTGGCCGATCGGCCGTTCGTCGCGGTGCTCTCCTCGCCCCGCCGCCGCGCCCTGCGTACGGCCGAGCTGGCCGGCCTGCCGGTGTCCACAGTGGATGACGACCTCGTCGAATGGGACTACGGCGAATATGAGGGCCTGACCACGCCCGAGATCCGCGAGCAGCGGCCGGGCTGGTCGCTGTGGACCGACGGCAGCCCGGGCGGCGAGTCGCCCGACGAGATCGGTACGCGCATCGACCGGCTGCTCGGCCGGGTCCGGCCGCTGCTGGTCGACGGGGACGTGGCCCTGGTCAGCCACGGGCACGCGCTGCGGGTCGTCGGCGCGCGGTGGATCGAGCAGCCGGTGGCCTTCGGCGCCCGGATCAGCCTGGACACGGGAACGCTGAGCGAGCTGGGCTTCGAGCGCGAGCAGGAGGCCGTCAAGGCCTGGAACGCACCGGTCGCCTGAGCCGAGGCCGGCGCGGCGTGCGCTACGTCCGCGACGTGCCGGACCTTGCGGCCGGCTCCAGGTCGTCGCCGGCCGTCCCGGTGTCGGCGGTCGCTGCTGTCGCGGCGTCGGCTGTCGCGGCGTCGGCTGTCGCGGCGTCGGCTGTCGCGGCGTCGGCTGTCTCGGCGTCGGCTGTCTCGGCGTCGGCTGTCTCGGCGTCGGCTGTCTCGGCGTCGGCTATCCCAGCGTCGGCGGCCGCGGCTGTCTCGGCCGCGGCTGTCTCGGTCGCTGCTGTCTCGGTCGCTGCCGTCTCGGTTGCCACTGTCTCGGTTGCCACCGTTTCAGCCGGCACCGTTTCGTCCGGCACCGTTTCGTCCGGCACCGTCTCGGCCGGCGGTGCCTCTGGGACCGCTGTCCCGTCCACGGTCACGGCGTCCGGCTGGTCAGCGGTTTCCGGTTCCATGGCCCGTTCTGTGGCTCGGCGATGCAGGGCAGCGCCTTCGACGTCGAGCGCCGGCAGCCAGCGCAGCCACGCCGGCAGCCACCAGGCGGCCCGGCCGAGCAGCCCGATGGCGGCCGGCATCGCGACCATCCGCACGACCAGCGCGTCGATGGCGATGCCAATGGCCAGCGCGAACGCGATCGGCTTGATCGTCGCGTCGCCCTGGGGCACGAAGCCGGCGAACACCGCGAACATGATCGACGCGGCGGCGACCACGACCGGGGCGGCCTGCCGGAACCCGGTGACGATCGCGTCGCGGGGATTCGCGCCCCGCGCGTGGGCCTCGTGCATGCGGGACACCATGAACACCTGGTAGTCCATGGCCAGGCCGAACAGGATGCCGATGACGATGATCGGCGCCAGGCTCAGCAGCGGCCCGGTGGTGTCGGCGCGCACCACGTCCTTGAGCCAGCCCCACTGGAACACGGCGGTGGTCGCGCCGAGCGCTGCGCCGATGGTGAGCAGGAACCCGGCGACGCCGATGACCGGCACCAGGATCGAGCGGAACACCAGCACGAGCAGGACGAGGGCCAGGCCGACCACGAGAACCAGGTAGATCGGCAGTGTCTGGTCGAGCTTCTGCGACACGTCGACGCCGACCGCGGTGCTCCCGGTGACGTACACGCGGGGCGCGGTCGTGGCGGACGTGTCGAGGCGGTCCCGCAGCGCGTGCACCAGGTCGACGGTGGCCTGGCTGTCCGGGCTGGACGCCGGGATCACGGTGACCAGGACCGCCGAGCCATCCGGGGCGGGCCGGGCCGGCGACACAAGCGCCACGCCGGGGAGCGTCGTGGCCAACTGGGCGACGGTGGCAGCGCGCGCCTCGGCGCCGGTGCCTTCGACGAGGACCAGCAGCGGACCGGCGAAACCGGCGCCGAACCGCTCGGCGAGCAGCTGCTGGGCCCGCGCCTCGGTGCTGCCGTCGGCCGGGGGCTGATCCAGCGAGGTCTGCATGGAGAAGACCGGGATCGCCACCACGGCGAGGGCGGCGACCGCGGCGAGCAGGCTGGGCCAGCGGTAGTTGGTGACCGTGGCGGCCCAGGCGCGGTAGACGCCCCGGCCGTCCGGGTTCTGGGCGTGCCGGGCGGCGTTGCCGGTCAGCACGCGCCGGGCCCGGCGCGGCAGCGCCCTTAGTCCGATGATGCCGAGGACGGCCGGCACGAGGGTGATCGCGACGAGCACGGCGACGACGATGGTCGCGGCGGCGGCGAGACCCATCTCGGTCAGGAACGGGATGCCGGCGACGGCGAGCCCGGCGAGCGCGATGACGACGGTGATCCCGGCGGTGACGACGGCCGACCCGGCGGTGCCGACCGCCATCGCGGCCGCCTCCGGGACCGGCCGGCCATTGACCAACTCCTGCCGGAACCGGCTGAAGATGAACAGCGCGTAGTCGATCCCGACGGCCAGCCCGAGCATGATGGCGAGGATCGGCGTGGTCGACTGCAGGTCGACGAAGCCGGTGAGCGTGGTGATGCCGAGTGCGCCGATCCCGACGCCGACGATGGCGGTCAGCAGGTTCATCCCGGCGGCTACCAGCGAGCCGTAGGTGATGAGGAGCACAATGAGCGCGATGATCACGCCGATCGCCTCGGCCGGGCCGCCCACCTCGGACTTGGCCTGCAGGGCGGTACCGGTGACCTCGGCGGTGAGCCCGGTCGCCCGAGCATCGTCGACCGCGTCCAGGAGCGCCGCCCGCTCGCCGCCGGTGACGTCCGGCTGCTGGGCGCGGTAGGTCACCGTGCTGAACGCGGCCCGCCGGTCGGCCGAGACGACCGGCGCGGCCGGGTCGAGCGGGTCGGTGGCGTTGGCGACCCCGGGCAGCTGCTTGAGGGCGGCGACGACCTGACCGACGCTGGCCGCGTTGCCCGGGTCGGTGATCAGTTCGTCGCCGGGCGCCTGCAGCACCACCTGGGCGTTAGCACCGTTCGCGGCGGCGCCGAAGTGCCGGCCGATCAGATCGAGCGCGGTGGTCGACTCCTGCCCCGGAATGCTGAACGTGTTGACCGTCTTGCCGGACAGCAGCGCGGCCCCGGCGCCGGCCGCGAGCAGCACGACGACCCAGACGATGGCGACGGCGAAGCGATGGCGGACCGATCCCAGCCCGAGCCGATACAGGAAGGTGGCCATGCGAAATCGTTCCCCTCAGTTGCCCAGTGCGTCGTTGCTGAGCGCGACAAGCTGCCCGCGCATCTCGTCGGATGTGTGATCGTGGAAGGCGAGACGGGCGACGCACAGCGCGCCGAGCGCGCCGGCCACCCGGATGCGCCGGTGGAAGCCGGACTCGGCCCGCACGGCGAACGCTTCGAGGACGGCGGCGGCGATTCCGCCCATCGGGCCGGCCGCGTCGATCGTCTCGAGGGCGCTGAAGATGCCGAGGATCAGCGCGACGAAGCCGGGCCGGCGCAGGGCGAAGTCCGCGAAGGCGACGAGGGCGGCGCGGTCGCGGGCCGGGCCGGGAGGGATGTCCTGCACGCTCGCGGTGACCGCGCGGACCTCCTCGACGCAGCGGTGCAGCACGGCGTCCTGGAGGGCCTCTTTGGTGGGAAAGCGGTGCAGGAGTCCGGTTTTGGAGTAGCCGACGGCGTCGGCGATGCGCTGCACCGAGGTTTCCTTGAACCCGTGCCGGGCGAACAGGGTCGCGGCGCAGTCGAGGATCTCCTCGTCGATCTGCTCTCTGGTCAGGCGGGGCACGCCGACCAGTGTAGACCCTTAGGGACCAGTCCGGTCCGTGACCGACCATTTCGGTCCATAACGAGTGCCCGCAAGGGTCAGCGATCGAGCGCCTCGGACAGGCGCTCGCGGGGCCAGGACTCCTCGAGCGCCCGCCAGAGCTTCTCGGCCATGGTCGGCGGGGCCAGCCCGCCGATCGGCTGCTCGACGTCGAGGTTGGCCGGGAAGGCGTACCCCTCGGCCGCGGCGGCCACGATGTTGCGCAATGCCGATTCACCCTCGCCGGCGGCCTTGCGGGCGGCGAGGGTGTCGAAGAGCGCGAGGCACATCGCCGCCCGGTCGACGCGCTCCATCGCCCGGCCGAACGCCGAGGAGATCTGCAGCAGGTTGGCCATCCGTTTGACGCTCGTGGTGCGGTTGGTGCCGGCGGCGTGGAACAGCGCCGGGTTGAAGAACGCGGCATCGCCCTTCGCCAGGGGCAGCTGGACGGCGTTGGCGTCGAAGTACGCGGTGAACTCGGGTTGATGGAAGGCGAGGTAGCCGGCCGGGTACTTCTGCGAGTGCGGCAGGTACAGCGTCGGGCCGGTCTCGACCGGCATCTCGACGTGTGCGACCGCGCCCTGCAGCGTCAGCGCCGGCGACAGGCGGTGGACGTGCGCCGGGTAGCGTTGCGCCTGCGCCTGCGACATGAAGCCGAGGTGGTAGTCGCGGTGGGCGACCTGCGCGGCGCCGCCCGGGTTGACCACGTTGACCTGCGAGGTGACCTGGTAGCCGGGGCCCAGCCAGGCGGCGCAGATCAGGGCGAGGGCGTCGTTGGCGTAGTAGTCGGCGAACGCCGCGGGCGCGTTGAGGGCGAACTTGTCGAGAGCGCCCCACACGCGGTCGTTGGCCCCCGGCTTGGCGAAATGGTCGCCGCCGACGACGCCCGCGGCCTTCTGCGCGGCGATCAGCGCGTCGAACACCGCGGTCGCGCGGTCGACGACGTCCGGCGCGAAGGCGCCCTTGAACACCACGATGCCGGGGCCCTCGGCGAGCGCCCGCGCCAGCTCGGCCTGCACCTCCCGGCGTGGTCCCTCGAGAAGCCCGGCACCGTAGATCACGACGTTGTGCTCGATGATCTCGGCGTACGGGTAGTCGTGCGGATCGGTCTTCTGCTCCACGATCGCGCGAAACGCCGCGACATCGCAGTCCGCGGCGGTGAACCAGATTGTCATGCGCCTCAGGCTAGCCGCGCGAATATCGGGCGGGCGTTTCACGCCGGGCCGAGAAGCGCGGTGCGTGCCCGGACCTCGTCGAGGCGGACCGGGCGGTGCTCGTGCAGCGACAGCGTGCAGGCCTCCGCGATCCAGCCCGCCTCGACGGCGTCGGCCACCGTGCACGGTGACGGCCGTGTCCCGGCGACGACCTCGGTGAACGCGGCCAGCTCCGCCCGGTACGCCGGACCGAAGCGGTCCATGAAGGACTCGTACGCCGGGCCGGCCGGGAACATGACCCCGGGCTGGACCGAGCGCATCGGCAGCCGGTCCTCGAGGCCGGCGGCGACGGTGTCGCGGGAGCCGTGCAGTTCGAGCCGTACGTCGTAGCCGCGCCCGTTGTACCGGGTGTTGGACACGACCCCGAGGGTGCCGTCGTCCAGGGTGAGGACGGCCGCCGCGGTGGCCACGTCACCGGACGCGGCGAAGACGGCGTCGCCGTGCGCGCTGCCGGTCGCGTACACCTCGACGACCTCGCGGCCGGTGACGAACCGGACGATGTCGAAGTCGTGGACGCTGCAGTCGCGGAAGATGCCGCCCGAGGCGGCCAGGTAGTCGGCCGGCGGCGGCGCCGGGTCCATGGTCGTCGAGCGTACCGTGTGCAGCCGGCCCAGCTCGCCACTGATCACGGCGGCGCGGGCGGCGGCGACGCCGGCGTCGAAGCGGCGGTTGTAGCCGATCTGCACCGGCACGGCGGACGCCTCGACCCGGCGCAGGACGTCGGCCGCCTCGGCCGCGGCCCGGGCGACCGGCTTCTCGCAGAACACCGGCACGCCGGCCTCGACCGCGGCCAGGATCAGCTTCGGGTGCGCGTCGGTGGAGGCCGCGACGACAATCCCGTCCACGGCGCTCAGCAGTTCCTCGACGGAGCCGGCCGGCGTCGCGCCGAGCGTCGCCACGACCTTCTCGACCGCGGCCGGCGCGGCGTCGGCGACCACCAGGGTGTCCACAATGGACAGGTCGGCGAGCGTCGCGGCGTGGAACGCGCCGATCCGGCCGAGCCCGATCAATCCGATCCGCATGACCTAGCTCCATCCTCGGCGGTCCTATCCATTCCACCCACCCGACCCGGCACCTCCGGCGCCGGCCCCACCCTGACCGAGGATGGAGCCGCCGCCCGCGGTGTGACAAGGCCTCCGATCCGTCAAAACGCCTCAGCGCCGCAATTCGGGTTGCGGGCGTTCCCGTCGCGTGGTGCACTCGAAAACCGGCCACAACACCGGCCACCGACCAGCTACCGACCACGAGGAGACCCACCGATGCGCGCTGCGGGCATGTCCAGCCAGACGAACATTGTCGCCTCACCAAAGGACATGACGCTTCGTGCGAATGCTCAACCTCGGGATCCTGGCGCATGTTGACGCCGGCAAGACCAGCCTGACCGAGCGGCTCCTGCACGCCGCCGGGGTCATCGACGAGATCGGCAGCGTCGATGACGGCAGTACCCAGACCGACTCCCTGGCCCTCGAGCGGCAGCGCGGCATCACCATCAAGGCCGCGGTCGCCTCGTTCCCGATCGACGACGTCACCGTCAACCTGATCGACACGCCCGGCCACCCGGACTTCATCGCCGAGGTCGAGCGGACCCTCGGCGTGCTCGACGGCGCCGTCCTCGTCGTGTCCGCCGTCGAGGGCGTGCAGGCGCAGACCCGCGTCCTGATGCGGGCGCTGCGCCGGCTGCGCATCCCGACGCTCATCTTCCTCAACAAGATGGACCGGGCCGGCGCGGACTTCGACCGCGTCCTCGCCGAGCTGTCCGCGAAGCTCGGGCCGGCCGTGGACGCCGCCGACCGGCCGCGCCTGGTCGAGCGGCTCGCCGAGGTCGACGAGGCGATGCTGGCCGCGTTCGTCGGGGACACGCCCGTACCGCCGGACGCGGTGCTCGACGCGCTCGCGCGCAACACCGCGCAGGTCAAGGTGCATCCGGTCTTCGCCGGGTCGGCGATCACCGGCGCCGGCGTGGACGCGCTCATGGCCGGCCTCCACGACCTGCTGCCGCCGGCCGCCGGCGACGGCCCGACCTCCGGCGTCGTGTTCAAGGTCGAGCGCGGTCCGGCCGGGGAGAAGATCGCATACGTGCGGATGTTCGGCGGCGCGATCGCCGTACGGGACCGCTTCGACGCCGGCAAGGTGACCGCGATCACCGTCTTCGACGCGCCGGCCCCGGCCGTAACCGCGGGACAGATCGGCAAACTGTGGGGCCTGAGCGGGATCCGGATCGGGGATGTGCTGGGCTCACCCCGTACCGATGGATCATCGGGACGATCGTTTGCGCCACCGTCCCTCGAGACGGTCGTCACGGCCGAGAATCCGGCGGACCGGGGCGCGATGCGGGTGGCATTGGGTCAGCTCGCCGAGCAGGACCCGCTGATCAACCTGCGGCAGGACGAGGCGCGGCAGGAGATCTCGGTGTCGCTCTACGGCGAGGTGCAGAAGGAGGTCATCCAGGCCACCCTGGCCGACGAATACGGCATCGGGGTGACCTTCCGGGAGACCACCACCATCTGCATCGAACGGCCGGTCGGCACCGGCGCGGCGGTCGAGCTGATCGGCGAGGCGCCGTTCCTGGCGACCGTCGGGCTGCGCGTCGACCCGGCGCCGATCGACTCGGGCATCACGTTCCGGCTGGAGGTCGAGCTCGGCTCGATGCCCTTCGCGTTCGTGAAGGCGGTGGAGGAGACCGTGCACGAGACGCTGCGCGCGGGGCTGCACGGCTGGGCCGTCGCCGACTGCGTGGTGACCTTGACGCACTCCGGCTACTACGCGCGGCAGAGCCATGCGCACGGGACCTTCGACAAGAGCATGTCCAGCACGGCCGGCGACTTTCGCAACCTGACCCCGCTCGTGCTGATGGCGGCCCTCGCCGAGGCGGGCACGGCCGTCCTCGAGCCGATGCATCGCTTCCGGATCGACCTGCCCCTCGACCGGTTCACCGACACCGCGGCCGACGTGCTGGCGGCCGTTGCCCGGCTGGGTGGGGTGCCGCTGTCCACCGGTAGGGCCGGCTTCGACGGCTGGATCCCGGCGGCCCGGGTGTACGAGCTGCAGCAGCTCCTGCCGTCGCTCACCCGCGGCGAGGGGGTACTCGATTCGGCGTTCGACCACTACCGGGAGGTACGCGGGGCGGTGCCGGAACGGGCGCGGCTCGACCACAACCCGGTCAACCGCAAGGAGTACCTGCTGCGGGTGCTGCGCCGGGTACCGACCTCGTAGAGTCGTGCCATGCGGCGTGGGGCCTCGGTGGTGTACGCCGGCGCGACGGTCGCCGGCCTCGCCCTGGTCGTGGTGTCTTTGGTGGCCGACCTGCCGGTCGCCACGCTGATCTTCGGCGGCCTGGTCGCGGTGTGCGGCGGGGTCGGGCTGGTGTTGCAGCGGCGCAGCGGCGAGTCCTCTGGAGCCGGTGTCCGCGCCGCGCCTTCTGGCGGCGGCTCTTCTGGCGGCGGCTCTTCTGGCGGCGGCTCTTCTGGCGGCGGCTCTTCTGGCGGCGGTCGGGCCGAGTTTTCGCGGGGCGTGGCCCTTGCCGAGCGGGGCGACCGGGTGGCTGCCGAGGCCGCCTACCGCGGGGCCGTCGAATCGGGCGATCCGGAGGCCGCGCCGGCCGCCGCGCTGAACCTCGGCGTGCTGCTCGAGGACGCCGGCGACCTCGACGGGGCGCTCACCTCGTACCGGGTGGCCGCCGGCTCCGGCCACCCGCTCCTCGCCCCGATCGGGCACCTGCGCGGCGGCACCGTCCTCGCCAAGTGCAACGAGCTGAGCGCCGCCGAGGAGCACGCGCGGCAGGCCCTCGGGTTCCCGGTCGGCGAGCACACTGTCGCGGCCACGATCCTGCTCGCCAGCGTGGCCCAGCGGGCCGGCCGGCCGCACACCGCCCGCGCGGTCGTGGCCGAACTCGCCGCGTCGGACGACCCGCGGCACGCCGCGGCCGGGCGGGCCTACCTGGCGATGTTCGCGGTGGCGGCCGGGGACGTGTCGCCCGCCAACCTGCAGACGCTGCGCGCCTCGTCGGAGGCCGGCGACCAGCTCACCGGTACGTTCCTGAGCCTCATCGAGCAGGCCACGCAACTCGGGCCGCCGCAACTCGGGCAGCCGCCGACCGATCCGGGAACCGCTCGAGGCTGAGCGTCCGGCCGGCACCCGCCTGTACGACCCGGGCGCCGCCGAAGGTTGTCAGCGGATTCATCGACGACGTCGTACCCTCGGAAAATGGGACTGTACGATCGGCACCCGAACCGAGCGCTCGTGAGGCAGGCCTATCAGGCGTGGGAGGCCGACGACTGGCCCAAGGCCGGTGAGCTGCTCGAAACGGCCGCTCGCGAGCATCCGGACGCGCCCGGCAGCCCGAACCTGTGGTTCGACGCCGCCCTCGCCTACAAGTTTCTCCGCGACTGGCCGAAGGCCTTCGAGCTGGGCAAGGAGGCGGCCGCCCGGTCGCCGCGCGGCCACGACGATCCGGCGTTCTGGAACCTCGGGATCGCCGCGACCGTGCTGCGGGACTGGGCGACGGCGCGGGACAGCTGGGCCGGCTACGGCATCGATCTGCCACCCGGCGACGGCGAGATCGTCGCCGACTTCGGCCTGACGCCGGTGCGGATCAGCACGCCCGACGGCCAGGAGGTGGTCTGGGCGCACCGGCTCTGCCCGGCCCGGGCCCGGGTGGTCTCCGTCCCGTTCGACCCGGCGCGGCGCTTCGGCGAGGTCGTCCTGCACGACGGGGCGCCCAACGGCGAGCGGGTGGTCGACGGGCGGACCTACGCGGTCTTCGACGAGATCCAGCTTTTCGAGGAGTCCGACCTGGCCACCCTGTCGGTCACGGTGACCGCGTCCAGCGCCGACGACGTCGATGCGCTGCTCAGCACGTTCCAGGAGCGAGAGCTCGGCGCCGAGCTGCTCGGCAGCGGCGAGCTCCTCTGCAAGTGCTGCAGCGAGAGCCGCCGTGAGCTGCGCCGCGCCGTCGACGCCGGCCGCCAGACCGTCCTGCTCGCCGCACCGGGCGACGAGGCGGGCTGCCTCCTCGACGGCTGGCGGGCCGAGCGGCCCGACACCCGCGCCTGGGAGAACCTGCACGCAGTCGGCTGACCGCGCCCGGCGCCGGCTCGACAAGTCGATCAAGGAAGTACGCGCCCGGGATTCGGACAAATCCCGGCGTGTACTTCCTTGATCGACTACTTCCAGATCGACCGGCGTCAGAGGAGTCGCGCGCGCAGCCAGAGGCGCCGGCCGGGGCCGGCGATCAGGCCGAGATCCGACAGGAACGCGGTGACGCGGCGGCCGGCCCACTGCAGGGTCTCGCCGAAGACCGGGTTGGTCCGCGCGGCCTGCCGGCCCAGCCGCGGGTCGATGCCGACGCTCGCGTAGACCTGCGGGCTGACCAGCCTGCTCGCGGTGGCGTACGCGGCTCGGGCGATGACCAGGCGGGAGTACGCGAGCTGCGCGGGGCGGGCGGCGGCGACCTGCCGGGTGAGTTCGTCGCGCGCGAAGCGGACGTGCCGCGCCTCCTCGACGACGTGGATGCGCGATACCATCCGCACGAGTGGCTGCACGGTCTCGTCGGCGGCCGCCTCGCGCTGCATCGCGTCGAGGATCTCCTCGGCGATGAGGACGGCGGCGAACATGTGCACGCCGGACGCGGTCGACTTGAGCCAGCGGCCCAGGAGGCTGTCGACGCCGGTGACCCGGTACGGGTGGCAGCCGAACGTCTCGATCATCCGCCCGAACATGATCGAGTGGCGGCACTCGTCGGCGATCTCGGTCAGCGCGTACTGCGCGTGCCGGCTGGTCGGGTCCTGGTCGTAGTAGTGGCGGATCAGCATCTGCATCAGGATCGTCTCGAACCAGATGCCGAGGCTGGCGACGCTGGCCACCTCGTGCTTGGACAGTTCGACCCGCTGCGCGTCGGTCAGCCCGTCCCACAGCGGCGTGCCGAAGAGCGAGAGCCGGCGGGCCGGTGCGTAGAGCAGGCCGGGTGCTGGGGGCGCGGCCCAGTCGATCTCGAGGTCCGGATCGTACGAGTGGTCGAGGGACGCGCTGAGCAGGCGGTCGGCGGTCTGTTCGCGGTGCATGGCACGCTCCCGGAGCTTGCTGTTACCACAAGTAACTGTTAATACTGGTAGCATGAGCGACGCCGATGCACCCGTCAAGCCCGACCGTCGGCGGGGCCGCTGGGCTTCGCATCGTGAACAGCGCCGTGAACTGCTCGTCTCGGCGGCGATCGAGGCGGTGCGCCGCTACGGGCCCGACGTCGGGATGGACGCGATCGCCGCCGAGGCCGGGGTCAGCAAGCCGGTCCTGTACCGCTACTTCGCCGACAAGTCCGAGCTCTGGCTGGCCATCGCCCAGCGGGTCGCCGCCCGCGTCGTCGCTGCCGTCGAGCCGGCCACCGCGCAGCTGCGCCAGGACCGGACGATGATCGCCGCCGTCATCGACACCTACCTGACCGCGCTGTCCGCCGAGCCGGATCTCTACCGGCTGCTGCACCGCGTCGACGTGCCGGGCACCGGGCGTCTCGTCGCCGCCGCGTCGGAGACCGTCGCCGGTGCCCTGGCGCGGGTGATCGGGGACCGGCTGCGCAACCTCGGCCTCGACGCCGGTCCGGCCGAGCCGTGGGCGTACGGCCTCGTCGGCTGCGTGCAGAGCGTGGGGGACTGGTGGCTGCGGCACCACCAGCCGATCAGCCAGCAGGCGCTCACCGAGTACCTGACGACGCTGCTGTGGAACGGGATCGGCGGGGTGTCGGCGGCCGCGGATCACCCCGGTGGCCTGGCGGCGTTGGCATGACCCATTTCACTGGTACTGGGGTGCTGCTGGTCGACGGCGACTCGTTGCCGGTACGGGTCGTGCTGAGCGTCCGGTTCGAGCCGGTCGACGGGCGGTGCCACTGGGGCGGCCGGATCGCGCCGGCCCCGGAGGTGGCGGCGCTGGTGCGGGGCGGCGTGCGCTCGTGCGTGCTCCGCGTCGACTCCGCGGCGCCGGCGCGGCTGGGCGACCTCGACCCGTGGGGCGGGGCGCGGGTGACGGGCGTCGGACCGCCGCCGTTCCACGCCGAAACGCCGGCCCGATAACGGGCCGGCGCTTCTGGTTGGCGGTTGTTACTTGCTGACCGCGGAGAGCTCGGGCTGGCCGCCCTCGTAGCCGTAGTCGGCGTGGGCGTACTCGGCGTCGAAGTGCTCGCGCAGGTAGTCCAGCTCCGCGTACGACGCGTCGTGCTCCTTGGCCTCGTAGTGCTCGCCGTAGGCGACGCTGGAGTCCGAGACGTGGCTGTCGGCCTCGGTGTACTCAGACTCCTCGTAGTGCTCGCCCTTCGGGCTGTCGTACTCGACGTGGTGGCCGTTGGCGTAGTGCTGGTCGTTCTCGTAGTTGTGCGCCTGAGCGTAGGCGTCGTAGTTCTGCGAGGCGTCGTGCTCGTTGGCGTAGGCCTGGTGGTTGTGGTCCAGGTCGTAGTTCTGGTCCGCCGTCTCAACGTGCCCGTAGTTGCCGCCGTCGAAGTCGCTCATTTTCGGTTTCCCCCTCGAAGTCTGTGTGGTGCTTGCTGCCAGAAACATTAGGGACGGCGCTGGCGCGGTTGCTCCCGGAAACGTGCCACTACTGTTGAGCGCATGTGTCGGAACATTCGGGTGCTCCACAACTTCGAACCACCCGCCACCGTGGACGAGATCGAGGCGGCCGCCATCCAGTACGTGCGGAAGGTCAGCGGCACGACCAAGCCGTCGACGGCCAACCAGGAGGCGTTCGACGAGGCCGTCCGCACGGTCACGCAGGCCACGCGCACGTTGCTGGACAGCCTGGTCACGAAGGCGCCGCCGCGCGATCGGGAGACCGAGGCGACGAAGGCCCGGGCGCGGGCGGCCGAGCGCTACGGCACGCGGGCCGGCTGAGGGCCAGGACCGCACCGAGGTCCCGGCCGGCGATGCTGCAGCTGCGGTTACAGATCAATTCATGTGTGCGCAGCCATCTATCCGGCCGCGCCGGTCAGCCGGAGCAGCCTGGCCGACCGGTCAGAAATGCAGCGATGTGCTTCGACGGGAAACGTCGGCTTGTAGCGTCGCGGCATGGATCTCCAGGACGGTGATCTCGGCAACGGTGCAGCTGGCGGCGGTGATCTCGGCAACGGTGCAGGTGGCGGCGGGGCTCGGCGCGACTCGGTCGCCCGGGCCGCCGAACTGGTGCTCGCCGGCTGGGTGGAGCGCGTCGGCCGGACCGGAATGACGGCGGCGCACGCGGTGCCGGGCCTGCTCGCCGCCGTCGACCAGCACGCCGCCGCGGTGCGGGACGCGCTCGCCGACCGCGAAGGCCGCGTCGCCCGCACGTCCCTCGCCGCGTACGCGGACGGAGTGGCCGACACGGCGCTCCAGCATGGCTGGGACGGCGCGCTGCCGTCCGGCTCCGGCTGGTCCCGCGCACCCTGGCCGGTGCTGCGCCTCCTGGCGGTCTGCCAGCTGGCCGGCGCGACCGCGACCTCCCGCAAGTAGCGCCGGCGGATCGACCACCGTCCTAGGCTCGGCATCGACGGTGGCCGCTCTCCGCGCGGGCCGCCGGCCGTGGGAGCGCTTACTCGTCGTCGGCGGGTGGGACCTTGGGGACGATCATCGTGGGCTGGTTGCTGCCGACCGGGGGCTGGTCGGGCACCGTGGTCGGCGGCGGCTGGGGCCGCCGCGAGCCTCGCTGTTGACCCTGCGGCAAACTCTGCGTTGAATCCTGCGGCGAGCCCTGCTGCGGGACCGAGGGCTGGACCTGCCCCGGAGCCGGTGCCGGCGGGGGTGCGACCGGCGGGGGCTGCGGGGCCGGGTAGGTGCCGCTGCGCGCGATGCCGGGCGCGTAGGTGACCGGGGCGGGCGGGGGTGGGGTCACCGCGACGGGCAAGGCAGTTGAGCCCGCGGCCGGCTGCCGGGCCTGCTCATTGGCCTGCTGCGCGGTCTGCTCACTGGCCCGCTCCGACGCCTCACGCGCGGCCTGTTCCGCCGCGGTGCGCTGATCGGCCGCGTACGCGCGGGCGTGCTCGGCGATCGCCGCCGACTCCTGCTCGGCGCGGCCGAGCCAGCCTTCCCAGCGCTGCTGCATCGGGCGGATCAGGCCACCGCCGACGCCGACCACGAGGATGCCGGCGAGGGTGGCGAGCACCGCGATCAGGATCGGGGTGGTGACCGTGGTCGCCACACCGATCTGGTTGAGCGCGGCGATCACTCCGACGCCGACGATGAAGACCGACGCCAGGTTGGCCAGGAGCCGCCCGTACGAGAGGCCGCCGAGCGCGGTGCCGATCAGGTTGCGCACGGCGCTGGCGATGGCCGACGCGATGACCACGATGACGATCGCGATGAGCAGGTTGGGCAGCCACGCGACGATGTCGTCGATGAGGTCGGACACGGGGTTGGGGCCCCAGACCCCGAACGCGAGTTGCAACGTGAACAGCAACACCGTGTAGTAGACCAGCTTCGCCACGATGTCCGAGGCGTCGAACCGGGATGTGGCCAGGGCCTTCTTGACGCCGCCGCGTTCGACCCACCGGTCGAAGCCGACCCGCTCGAGCAGCCTGTTCACCACCCGGCGCAGGAGCCGGGCCACGAGCCAGCCGATGACCAGGATCGCGAGGAACAGCAGCAGTTTCGGCAGGAACAGCAGGACCGATCGCAGCATGTCGGAGACCGCGCCGCCGACGTCCACAGTGGACGCGGCCAGGGTGCTGGGCATGAGTGGCTCTCCATTCTCGTCGATGGTGAACCTGCTCATACCCGTACCGGCGGTTCCTTAAGCTGTGGTCGATCAGGTGACGTCGGCGGCGAGCACCTCGAGGCGTAGCGCCGCGGCGATCTCGTCGCAGAACTCCAGCGTCGTGGAGAACCACTCCCGGCCGGCGGTCGTACCCTCGTTGCGGGAGTGTTCGGCCGCGTCGAGGAGCCGGTGGAAGCTGCGTTCGGACGGGCCGGACTCCGGCGCGACGTAGACGCGCAGCAGCAGCGGCTCCTCCGGCGCCCCGGCCTGCCGCGCCTGCGCGCGGATCCGGGTGAACGCCGCGCCGTCGGTCTTGCCCACCTTCAGCAGCCGGCGTTCGGTGCCCGGCACGTACGGGTGCTTCCAATAGTGCGGGTACGTGTACACGTACACGCCGGAGGTGTTGCGGAGCTTGCGCTCGGCGTCGCTCTCCAACTCCGCCGAGCGGGCCTCGATCTCGGCCTCCTCGCGCAGCGCCGCGTTGGCGTCGAGCGCCAGCTCGTCCAGGGCGACCAGCACGATGTTGAGGTATGCGCGGACGTCGTCGTTCGGGCCCAGCTTGAGCAGTCCCCGCACCGCCGACGCGGTCTGCCGCGCCGTCGACGGGCCGCCCGGCATCTGCCGGTTGAACACCGCGTTGATGATGGCCAGCCGGTTCGCCACCGCACCGGCCGTCGTGCAGTCGGTGAACGGCAGCAGCTCCGCCGGCGTGTGCAGCTCGGGCCGGTTCACGCGCGCCTCGTACGTGGACTGCAGCTGGCCACCGGCGCGCAGCAGCAGCTCGTGCAGGTCGGACCGCAGCGAGTCGGGCAGCCCGTCGCCGAGGCGGTGCGGAATGGCCCGCGCGCCGTTGCCGTTGCCCTGTGCGCTCTGCGGTGGCGATGGGGCCGGCGGTGTCGGCGGGGTCGGCGGTGTCGTTCTGCTCGGCGCCGGTGGCGAACTGGGTGCCGGCATGACGGTGCCTTCGATGGTGTTGCCCGGCGGCATCGGAGTCGCCACCGCCGTCGCGCCGCCGTTGGTATAGGGCACGAACGACTCCGGTGGCGTGTCGTACGACGAAGCGTCATTCTGGCTCACCGACTGAGCGTAAGTCGGTATCGGGGTGCTCGGTTCCCGAATCAAGGCGATTGGTCATTGAGCCCGCTGCGACCCGAGGGGCCCATGCGAATCGAGTGAACCGTCGGCGACTTCACACCCTGACCGCACCCCGTGCGCACCCCCGCCCGCACCCGCCCGGCTGTTCATTGGGTGGCGATGCCGGACGGCATCCTTCGGGAGGGGTACCGCATGGGACGGCACAGCGCGCAGCTCGAGACCGGACCGCCGGCCTACGAACCATCCGGCCCCGTCGACCTCGTGCCGACGTCCTACGCGGCGCCCGAGAGCGAGGCGGAGGTCAGCCCCGGCGCGCCGACGTACACGCCGTCGGGCATCCCGGCCTATGTCGCCGGCCCGCACCAGTCGGGGGCGGCCCTCGCAAAGCAGCGGCGCCGTTCGCGGCGGCCGGGCCGGCTCCTCGTCATCCCGCTCATCCTGGGGCTGGCCGGGCTGGGCGGGGTCGTGGCGGTCGACAAGTACGTCAAGGGCAAGCTGTGCGGTCAGATCGGCACCATCGCCGAGCAGTCGCCGGGCACCGCACGCGCCGACGACCAGCAGCCGGATCTCACCGCGTTCCAGCGCGACCTCGCGATGCTGCGGACGTCGGCGAAGTTCCTCGTCGTCGACGGTGACCTGAAGCGCGCCGTCCTCGGCCTCACCGACGACGCCGAGCGGTTGAACGCGATGTCGCAGAAGCTCAAGACCGCCGGCAACGACCAGACGCTGGCCATGCTGCCCCAGCTCCTCACCGTCGCCGGGAGCATCGACGGGCACGTCCGCGACGCGCAGCGCGCCTGCGGCCAGCCGGTGACCGGCGTCCCGGTGAAGGGCTGAGCGCACGCTACCGTCGCGAGATGGCGACACCGGTACTGACCGAGGACGACGTCCGCGCGCACCGGATGCGGGCGCAGCTGCTCGCCGGCCCACCGGCGTCCACTGTGGACGCGGCCGTCGCGCGGCTCGCCGGGGTCCAGGCCCAGTCGTGGGATCCGGCCCGGCTGGCCGTTCGGGCCCGTACGAGCGGGCTGACGGCGGCCGACGTCGACGGCGACCCGGGGCTGGTGCGCACCTGGGCGATGCGCGGCACCCTGCACCTGATCCGGGCCGCCGATCTGCGGTGGATGGTCGAGCTGCTCGGGCCGGTGTTCCGCCGGGCCGACCGGCGCCGCCGCGAACAGCTCGGCCTGGACGAGGCGGCGTGTGAACGGGCGCTGCCGGCGATCGAGCGGGTCCTGACCGGTGCCGGCCCGCTGACCCGCGCGGCGCTCGTCGAACGGCTGGCCGGCGAGGGCGTGCGGATCGACCCGACGACGCAGGCGCCCGCGCATCTCATGCTCTTCGCCGCGACGAGCGGGCTGATCTGCCGCGGGCCCGGCGACACGTACGTGCTGTGCCAGGACCGGCTCCGCACGGTGCGCTCCTACCGGCCCGACGACCCGGTCGCGGAGCTGGCCCGCCGGTACCTCGCCGGGTACCAGCCGGCCAGCGCCGCCGACTTCGCCACCTGGTCCGGCCTGCCGGCGGCGACCGCCCGGCAGGGCTTTGCCGCGGTACGGGACGAGACGGTCGGTGTGGACGCGGCCGGCGAGCCCGCGCGGATGCTCACCCTCGCCGAACCGGTACCGCCCGTACCGAGGCTGCTGGGCCACTGGGACGCGCTGCTCCTCGGGTACCAGCATCGCCGGCTCATCCTCGACGCGGCCCATGCGCGCAAGGTGCAGGCCGGCGGCGGCTTCATCCAGCCGACCGTGATCGTCGGCGGGCGGGTCGCCGGCACCTGGCGGCTCGAGCGCGGCAAGCGCGCGAAGCTCACGATCGAGCCGTTCGGCCGCCTGCCGCGGGGCAGCCGCGACGGGCTGCGGGCCGAGGCCGAGGACATCGGCCGCTTCCTCGGCATCGACCTCACCCTCTGAGCCGCGATCCGGATTGCCGCCGTGCACGACGCGGTCGCCGAACTGTTCGCGCCGGAGCAGGACCGCCTGCGGATGCCGGTCGACGCGCTCACCGACATGTTCCTCGGTCTGGCCTTCGGCGTCGGCCGGGTGCCGGGCGGCGCGGCACCGCGGATGGGCACCGCCGAGCTCGTCGAGCTGTTCCTGCACGGCGCCGTCAACCCCGGCGCCGTCAACCCCGGCGCCGTGACCCCGGAACCCTGCGGTCACGCTGAACCACACCATCGTCCCGGCGCGCGACAACGAGGCGGCGGCCCGCGAGTTCGCGGAGATCATGGGCCTGGCGTACGAGGGACCCGACCGGCACTTCGCACCCGTTCGGGTGAACGACGGCCTCACCGTCGACTTCCTGACGGTCGCCGAGCCGCAGGGGCACCACCTGGCCTTCGACGTCGACGCCGGCCGGTTCGACGCGATCCTCGCCCGCCTGCGAGCGCTCGGCATCGCCTACGGCAACGATCCGGCGCAGCCGGACAACGGCCGGACGGATCATCCGATCGCCGCCCGCGGGGTGCTGTTCCTCGACTCGAGCGGCAACCTGTGGGAGGTCATGGCGCCCGCTTAGGCGGTAACGTGCTTCCCGCGATCGAGGGGGAGCGATGCTGCTGCCGTTGGAGGCCACGGACGAGCAGGTGATCCAGCAGTGCCTGCTGCTCCGGCGGCTGCCGCCCGGCGGCATGGCCGACGTGTACCTCGCCCGTGCCGCCGACGGCGAACTCATCGTGATCAAGGTGGCCAAGCCGGACCCGGACGGCGCGTTCTCCGACCGGTTCGCCAAGGAGTCGGTGGCCGCCGCGCTCGTCGCGGGCCCGTACATCGCGAAGTGTCTCGGCATCGTCTCGTTCGGCTCGCCGTCGTGCGTGGCCACCGAGTACGTCCCGGGGCCGTCGCTCAGCGAGGCGGTGCACCTGCACGGCCCGCTCCCGGTGGCGACGATCCGCGCCTTGATCGCCGGGCTGTGCGAGGCCCTGCTGTCCATCCACGCGGCCGGGGTGGTGCATCGCGACCTCACCCCGCGCAACGTCCTGCTCCGGCCGGACGGTCCGCGCGTCATCGACTTCGGCATCGCGCGGATCGCCACCGCGGCGACGGTGTCGCTGGGCCGCCCGCTCTACGGCACGCGCGGCTACGTCGCCCCCGAACAGCTGCAGGATCCGCGCAACGCGACCGGCGCCACCGACGTCCACGCCCTGGGTGCGGTCATCCACTTCGCCTGCACCGGACGGCCGCCGGAACCGGACGGACGCGGGCGGCCGGACCTCGCCGAGGTGCCCGCGGAGCTGCGTTCTCTCGTGGCGGCCTGTCTGGCCGCCGACCCGAACGGGCGGCCGACGCTGCCGCAGGTCCTCGACCAGGTACGGCCGGCCGGAACGTCCACAGAGGACGTCCTGCGCCCCGGCTGGCTGCCCGCGGACCTGCTCGGCGAGATGCGCCTGCGCGAGAAGGAGCTGCGCGACCTGCGGGCCGATCCCCGGCCGGTACGGCGGGTCGCCCGATCCGTGCTGCGGCGGGTCGTCGGCATCGGCGCGCTGCTGGTCGTGCTGGCGGCCGGGGCGGCGGTCGCGGTGCACGCGTCCGGCGCCGGGCGAGGGGCCGGCGAGACGGCGCCGAATGCGTCGCCGGCGTCGCCGGCGTCGCGGACCCCCGAGTCGCCGGGGCCACGGTTCACCGCGGACGCCGGGCACACCGACGCGTACCCATGCACGGCGGAGCCGCCCCGGCCGCACCGTGAAGCACTGCGGTTCCCGTGCCCGCTGATCTGGGACGCCGGCGGCACCGGCGAGGCGGCGACGATCCCGGTGTTCGCCACGTACACGGTGGCCGACCTCACCCCGGACGACGCCGTCGACCAGCTCGTCAAGACCACCGGGGCGCAGTACTTCGCCTGCCAGATCAGCGCCGGCGCCCGCTACACCATGCCCTCGCACGCCGGCAACATCGGCCCCGAACACGACTGGTGGGCCCTCACCCAGGGCGATCAGCACGGCACGTGGGGTTTCGTGCCGGAGACGTACCTGCTCGGTGGCGACGACTTCAGGCCCGACCCGGGTCTGCCGACGTGTACGCCCGACCAGCTGGCGAAGGCGCGCTGATCCTGCCGGAACGCCGGTACCTCGAGGCGCGGCGCCGGCGGATCGGCCCGATACCGGCTCGGCGACCTACGCTTGAGGTGATGCGCAGCTGGTACACCCCGGACGGCGAGATCCTCCTCGAGGGCCGGCCCCTCGACGGCGAGGCGCACGAATACCTGCTGCTCGACGCGGCCGGCACGCTCATCGAGGCCGAGGTCAGCCCGCGGCACGACCAGCGGCTGACCCTGCTCGGCGTCGACGAGTCGGTGCTCGCCGCCGCGCACCAGCACTGGGACGAGACCGCCGACCGGGCAGCCGCGGCCGACGCATTGCTGGCCGCCGCGACCCGTGGCCTGGTGACCGCCTTCTCCTCGTACCCGGTGAAAGAGGTCATCGAAGGGTGCCCATGCTGTCGCGGGCCGGTGCGGGTGGCGCAGCAGCACGACCTGTTCTCGCTGGCGCTGAGCCTCGGCAACACGGTCGGCACCGTCGACGACGTGAAAAGCCTGCTGCCGCTGCTGCTGACGCGGCTGGTCGAGTCGGCCGAGCTCGACGAACACATCGTTGTCGGTAAGTGCCTCGGCTGGCAGGCGTGGCCGCTGGGGGAGCGGGCCGCGGTCGACCGCTACCTGCACGCGGTCTGGCGGGCGCTGCTCGCGCGGTATCCGGCGCGGACCGGCAGCCTCACCGACGCGGCGGGCTTCCTCCGCGCGGTGGCGCCGCTGTACCAGGAGCGCATCGTCGTGTTCCCGCAGCAGTGGCGGGCGATCAACCCGCCGGCCGCGGACCGGCACCTCGCCGATCTGGTGCACGCGTGGGTGTTCGGCGGCGATCTGCCCGCCCCGGTGGTGGCCTGGCTGCGCCGGCCGGTCGTGCGTGGTTACCTGTTCCTGGCCTACATCCGCCAGCGGGACGCACCGTGGTCGGGCGAACTGGCCGAGGCCTACGACTTCCTGGAGGCGGCATGACGTATGTTGTTGATCCGCGGGTGGACGCCTACATCGACGCGCTGCCCGAGTGGCAGCAGTCCATCTGCCACGAGGTCCGGGACCTCGTGCACGCCGCCGACCCCGAGGTCATCGAGACGATCAAGCGGACCCGCCAGCCGTACTTCGTGCTGCAGGGCAACATCTGCGCCCTCCTGGCGGCGAAGCAGCACGTGAACGTCTTCCTGTACGACGGCGCCATCGTCCCGGACCCGGAGGGCATCATCACCGCCGGCCACGACAACAAGACCGCGCGGACGGTCGCGGTGCGGCAGGGTGAGGTGATCAACGCGCCCGCGCTCACGGCGATGTTCAAGCAGATCATCGCCAACAACCGCGCCGGCGGCTGGCGGAAGCTCAAGAAGGCAGACTGAGCGCATGCGCCGCTTTGTCGTCGTGGCCGTGATCGCCGCGGCTCTTCTGGTCGGTGGGTGCTCGTTCCGCGAGAAGATCTGCCGCTCGGGGGAGTACCCGGCGAAGGCGGTCGGCAACACCACCGGCCGCACCTGCGTGGCCGAGGGCCACAACCCGCCGTCCGGCTATGTCCGCTACCCGGCGGACAAGGAGCCGAAGTACGTCGGCGACAAGTGGGACAAGTACTGGAGCACGATCGTCGTGGACGAGCACGGCACCATCGTGTCCAAGTGACGTTGTCCGGGACGTTCTCCGGGTCGTTCTCCGGGACGGGGGCGGTGCACCCGCGTCGGCTCGGGGCGCCTAGGCGTCGGGGCGGTGCACGCGCGTCGGCTCGGGGGCGCCGTCCGTGCGGAAGGTCAGCCGGGTCTTGCCGATCTGGATCACGTCGCCCGGGTTGAGCGGCACCGTCGTGACCCGGCGGCCGTTGACCATCGAGCCGTTGGCCGAGCCGAGATCGGTCAGTACCACTTGCCGGCCGTCGTAGTCGAGCCGGGCGTGCTGGCGGGAGGCGCCGGCGTCGGCGAGGCGGACGCTGGCCTGCTCGCCGCGGCCGATCACGGTCGGGCCGACGCCGAGGGAATAGTTGCGGCCGTCGTCGGTGAGGAGGCGGACGCCACTGGCGGCGGCGGAGCCGGCGTCACCGCCGGTGTGGACGTCGGCGGTCACCCGGAACGAGCCGGTGTCCAAGGCGTCGCCGCGGGCGACCTCGACAGCGACGTCGCCGTAGACCATCCAGCCCTGCTCGCCGATGTACTCGGCGTGCGACTGCGCCAACTCCTGCGCGAGCGCGGCCGCATATGGGGCGAGGCGGGCGTGGTCGCTGGGGGAGAGCTCGATCACGTAGCGGTTCGGCACGAGGAAGCGGCCGCCGGACAGCGGCGCCTTCTGCGCCTCGGCCTCGCGCTGCATGGCGTTGAGGACCTCGACGGGGTGCACAACTCCCTTGAAGACCTTGGCGAAGGCGCCTTCGACCATGCCTTCCAGCCGCTTTTCGAACCGCTGCAGCGCGCCCACTGTCTCTCCTCACCCAGGTGCAGCCACTTTACTGCGTAGCCAGCCCGTCGAACGCGGCGTTGGCCACCGGTTGCCAGCCGGCGCGGAGACCTGCCCGGTCCGGAGGCCACTGTTTCGGGGAACGAGTGGCCTCAGCCGGCTCCGGAGGCCACTGTTTCGGGGAACGAGTGGCCTCAGCCGGCCTCGCGTTCGGCGCCAGTCTATCAACCTAGCTTCCTAGGATGCGTTACGGGACGTGGCTATCGCCACGCCTGCAAACCAATTCCGCCGCTACGCGGCAGGCCTTCTCGGGCCGAATGGATACACGCGGCATCCTCAAGATCAAAGGTGCGAAGTTGGCGATCCTGGCCCGGAGAATCGCCAACCTGGCACCTTTGATCTTGACGCACCTAGCCCAGCAGCCGGCCCCGACCGAGGTAGCAAGATCCATGTCGAGAACTCAGCGATAATCCGCCCCGATTTTCGCTGAGTTCTCGACATGGATCATGAACACCGGCGCCACCGTCTCGGGGCGCCGGCGAAACCGAGCTACTTGGCGGCTTCCTTGCGCCACCAGTCCTGGCCGGTCGCGGGGAGTGAGTCGATCGGGTCGTAGTACGGGTACAGGCGGCCGATCGCGTCCGCGTCTTCCTCCTCGATGGAGGTGCGGTAGTTCTTCGTCCAGTACGTGATGCCGCGCTCGCGGTCGTACTCGTTGAGCATGTGCACCCAACGCTTGCCGACGAACGGCACGTCGCAGACGATCCGCGGGGTGGCGTAGCCGGGCAGGTAGCCCATGATGTCGTGCTGCAACTGCTGGGCGTGCGCGACGCCGACCCGCCAGTGCTCGGAGTTGGGGATCATGTCGCACATGTAGAAGTAGTACGGCAGGATGCCGGCCTCGCCCTGGAGCGCGAAGCACAGGTCGAGCAGGTCGGCGGTGGTGGCGTTCACGCCGCGCATGAGGACGCCCTGGTTGCGCACGTCGCGGACGCCGACGTCGAGGGCGGTCTGGGTGGCGCGGGCGACCAGCGGGGTGAGCGACTGCGCGTGGTTGACGTGGGTGTGGATGGCGAGGTTGACGCCGCGCCGCGCCGCCGTACGGGCGACCCGCTCGAGGCCCTCGACGAGGTCGGGCTGCAGCCAGTGCTGGGGCAGGCCCATCAGCGCCTTGGTGGCGAGCCGGATGTCGCGGACGGTCTCGATGTCGAGCAGCCGCATGAGGAAGGCTTCGAGTTGCTTCCACGGCACGTTGGCGACGTCGCCGCCGGAGACGACGACGTCGCGGACGCCGGGGTGCTGGCGCAGGTAGGTGATCATCCCGTCGTACCGGTCGACCGGCTTGAGGGTCAGGCGCAGTTTGTCGACGGTGGGGGTGGAGTTGCCGACGAGGTCCATGCGGGTGCAGTGGCCGCAGTACTGGGGGCAGGTCGACAGCAGTTCGGCGAGCACCTTGGTGGGGTAGCGGTGGGTGAGGCCTTCGGCGACCCACATGTCGTGCTCGTGGAGGGAGTCGCGGGTCGCGTAGGGGTGCGACGGCCATTCGGTGTGGCGGTCGGAGGCGACCGGGACCATGTACAGCCGGATCGGGTCGGCGTAAAAGGCGTCGGTGTCCGAGACGTTCATGGTGTTGAGCATCTGGGGCGGCACGAGCATCGACATGGTGGCCATGCGCTGCTGGTCGGCTTCGAGGTCGGCGTAGAACCGCTCGTCGATGAGGTCGCCGAGGAGCGCGCGGAGTTGGCGCACGTTTTTCACGCAGTGGGCGCGTTGCCACTGGGCGGATTCCCACTCCTCGCGGGTGACCTCGCGCCAGCCGGGGAAGCGGCGCC
Source organism: uncultured Actinomycetota bacterium (assembly GCA_963816625.1). Taxonomy (GTDB): domain Bacteria; phylum Actinomycetota; class Actinomycetes; order Mycobacteriales; family Micromonosporaceae; genus Dactylosporangium. The sequence continues at coordinate 443,684 of CAWFLC010000005.1, forward strand.
AGTCGGGCTCGACGAGTTCGCGACGTTCGTAGACATAAGGCTGCACGCTCCGACTGTACTAGAGAATCTCCTGCCGAGCAGCTACTGTTCGAAAGGATTTCCTGTGGACGGATGGAGTGGCCGGATGAGTTCCCCGATCGGACTGCATCGTGTCCTGGCGCCGGTCGGCGTGTTACCGCAGGCCGCGCAGCGTCTCGACGCGAGCCCGGCGCTGGCCGAGGACGAGCTGCTCGTGCGGGTGGAGCGGCTCAATCTGGACGCGGCGAGCTTCCGGCAGCTGTGGCAGGCGTCCGGTGGGGACGGTGCGGCCGTACGGGCGGAGGTCCTGCAGATCGTCCGTACGCGGGGGAAGATGCACAATCCGGTCACCGGCTCGGGTGGCATGCTGATCGGCACCGTCGCCGAGGTCGGACCGGCCTCGAAGCTCGGGTTCGCGGTCGGCGACCGGATCGCGACGCTGGTGTCGCTGACGTTGACGCCGCTGCACATCGCCGACGGCCTGGCCGGCTGGGATGGGCGGAGCGAGCAGGTGCCGTGCGACGGGCACGCGATCCTGTTCGGCCAGTCGAGTGCGGCGCGGCTGCCGGACGACCTGGATCCGGCCCTCGCCCTCGCCGTGTTCGACGTGTGCGGGGCGCCGGCGCTGGTCGACCGGGTGGTGCGCCGGGGCGGGTACCGGTCGGTGGCGGTGCTCGGCGGCGCCGGCAAGAGCGGCTCCCTGGCCCTGGCGGCGGCGCGGCGGGCCGGGGCGCGGACGGTCGGCGTGGTCCCGAACGAGCAGGAGCGGGACCGGCTCGAGGCGGCGAAGCTGTGCGACGCGGTGGTCGTGGCGGACGCGCGGGATCCGGTCGCGCTGGCCGATGCCATCGGTGCGCCGGTGGACGTGACGGTGGTCTGTGTCGACGTGCCGGGCTGCGAGCACGGTGCGATCCTGGCCACTGCGCCCGGCGGTACCGTCGTGTTCTTCTCGATGGCGACGTCGTTCCCGGCGGCGGCGCTGGGGGCGGAGGGGCTCGCGCAGGACGTCACGATGCTCATCGGCAACGGCTACGTGCCCGGGCACGCCGCGTTCGCGCTTGAGGTGTTGCGCACGGAACAGGGCGTGCGGCAGCTGTTCGAGGCCCGGTTGGCGGCAGACTGAGGGTCATGGCGAAACAGTTGCGGCGGTTGTACCGAGGTGGCCGCGTCCTGACCCCGGCCGATCCGACGGCGACGGCGCTTCTCGTCGAGGACGGGCGCGTCGGCTGGCTGGGTCCGGATGCCGATGGGCCGGCGGCCGACGAGGTGGTCGAGCTCGGCGGTGCGCTGGTCACCCCGGCGTTCGTGGACGCCCACGTGCACACCACCGACACCGGCTTCACCTTGAGCGGCCTTTCCTTATCCGGTACGAGGGGAGCCCGCGCGCTCCTGGCGACGGTGGCGGCGCATGCGTCGGGGTTGCCGGTCGACGGGGTCGTGATCGGGCACGGGTGGGACGAGTCGGCCTGGGCCGAGCCGGCGTTGCCGACCGCGGAGGATCTGGACCGGGCGGGTGGCGGGCGCGCGGTGTACCTGTCGCGGGCGTGTATGCACTCGGCGCTGGTGTCCTCGGTGTTGCTGGCCGGTGCGCGGGGGGTGGCCGGGTTCGACGCGTCGGGGTGGCTGCGCCGCGCCGCGCACCATGTGGCGCGGGCGGAAGCGATGGGTTCGGTCGGTCCGGCGCAGCGGCGCGACGCCCAGCGGGCCGCGCTGCGGCGGGCGGCGGGGCTGGGCATCGCGGCCGTGCACGAGTGCGGCGGTCCGGGTACGAGCAGCGAGGACGATTTCACCGGCCTGCTCGCGCTGCCCGGCGAGGGCGGCCTGCCCGAGGTGTACGGATACTGGGGTGAGCTCGGCGCGGCGGCGAAGGCGAAGGAGCTGGGCGCGCAGGGCGCGGCCGGTGACCTGTATGCGGACGGTTCGCTCGGGGCGTGGACGGCCCACCTGCGACAGTCCTATGTGGATGGTGCCGAGCCGGGGGCGTGCGGGCACGGGTACCTCGACGCGGAACAGGTCGCCGAGCACCTGGTCGACTGCGCGCGGCACGGGATGCAGGGCGGTTTCCACGCGATCGGCGACGCGGCGATCGGTGCCGTGCTCGACGGGTTCGCGGCGGCCGAGAAGGTGATCGGGCAGGACCGGTTGCGGGCCGGCCGGCACCGCATCGAGCACGCCGAACTGCTGGACAAGGCGCTCATCGCGCAGCTCGTCGAGTTCGGGGTGGTGGCGAGTGTGCAGCCGGCGTTCGACCGGCTCTGGGGCGGGGAGCACGGCATGTACGCGCAGCGCCTGGGTGTCGCCCGCGCGGTGGCGGCCAACCCGATCGGGTCGCTGTCCGGGGTCGGGGTGGGGCTGGCGTTCGGGTCGGATTCGCCGGTCACCGAACTGGATCCGTGGGGGACGGTGCGGGCGGCGATGCGTCACCGCAACCCGGTGCAGCGGATCGGGGTACGGGCGGCGTTCGCGGCGCACACGCGGGGCGGCTGGCGGGCGGTGCGCCGGGACGAGGAGGGCGTGCTCAACCCGGGCTGGCCGGCGACGTTCGTGGTGTGGGACACGCCAGGCGGTCCGGGCGGCGGTCTGGGCGGCGCGTTGCCGGCGTTGGTGGCGGCGGATCCGGAGGCCGGCGACGACGAGCAGCCGCCGCTGCCGGTGGCGCTGCGCACGGTCGTACGGGGCGAAACGATCTATCCCGTCACCTAGTCGATCAAGGAAGTACACGCCGGAATTTGTCCGTTTCCCGGGCGCGTACTTCCTTGATCGACTGGGATGTGGCGAGCGAGGAGGTTCACGGTGCGAGGGAAGTTGCGGCTCGACGCCGCCACGGTGCGCAAGGCGCGGCGTCTGGCCGCCCGGGCTGGGCAGCCCGTGGTCGATCTGGCGCGGGGGCACACCACCGTCTCGGTGGAGCGGGCCACGCTGCGGCTGGCCGGGGTGACTGGGGCGGACCCGGAGGGCATTCCGTGGGTGAACCGGCTCGTCGACGCGGTCGTCGCCGACGTCGGTCTCGGCCACGGGGTGGCGTTGCCGGTGTTCGACGCGATGCAGCGCGAGGGGCTCGGGGTGGGGGCCCGCGCCGCAGGCGCGGGGTCGGGAGGGCAGAGAATCAGTGATTTGACGCTGCTCGCGCAGAAGGCCGCGGCGGGCAGCGTGCGCTTCGCCGTACCGGCGAACGGGTTGAAGGCTAGGCAGGCGGCGCATCGGGCGGTCGCGGCGGGACTGCGGCGCATCGATCGGCGGCGGGCCGAACGGGATCGGCTGATCCGGCGGTTCGGCGATCCGCCACGGCGGCCGTGGATTTATCTGATCGTGGCGACCGGGGACATCTACGAGGACATTCCGCAGGCGCAGGCGGCGGCGCGGGCGGGTGCGGACGTGATCGCGGTGATCCGGTCGACCGGGCAGTCGCTGCTGGATTTCGTGCCCGAAGGGGCGACGCGCGAGGGATTCGCGGGCACCTATGCGACGCAGGAGAATTTCCGCCTGATGCGCGCCGCGCTGGATGAGACGTCGAAGGAGGTCGGCCGGTATGTGCGGCTGACCAATTATGCGTCCGGGTTGTGCATGCCGGAGATCGCCGCGCTCGCCGGGCTCGAGCGGCTCGACATGATGCTCAACGATTCCATGTACGGGATTCTGTTCCGCGACATCAATCCGATCCGGACGTTTGTCGACCAACGGTTCTCGCGGCAGATCCATGCGCGGGCGGGCATCATCATCAATACCGGCGAGGACAACTATCTCACCACGGCCGACGCGGTCGACGCGGCGCACACGGTGACCGTGTCGCAGTTGCTCAACGAGTTCTTCGCGCATGAGGCGGGGCTCGAGGATTGGCAGTTGGGGCTCGGGCACGCATTCGAGATCAACCCGGACCTGCCGGATTCGTTCCGGCTGGAGTTGGCGCATGCGCTGCTGGCCCGGGAGTTGTTTCCGGAGGCGCCGTTGAAATGGATGCCGCCGACGAAACACATGACCGGCGACGTGTTCCGGGGCAATCTGCTCGACGGGTTCTTCAACCTGGCCGGCGCGCTGACCGGGCAGGGCATCCTGCTGGTCGGGATGATGACGGAGGCGGTGGTGACGCCGTGGCTGTCCGATCGGGACATCGCGCTGCAGAATGTGCGCTACGTGCTGGGCGCGGCCGGCAATCTGCAGGAGGATTTCGTGCCCGGCCCATTCATCCGCGACCGGGCGGCGGCGGTGCTGCGGGAGGCGGTGGAATTGCTCGGGGCGATCGCCGACGACGGGTTGTTGCCGGCGATCGCCGACGGTACGTTCGGCATCATGCGCCGCCCGCCGGATCGGGGCAAAGGCCTCGAAGGTGTGGCGAAACGGGAGCCGGATTTCTTTAATCCGACGTTAGAGATACTCGACACACCTCACGGAGCGCAGGCATAAATGCGCAATCCGATGAACACTGGTGGCATGCTGCGCAGTTTTCGGGTGTCCAACCATCAATCGCTCCGCGACGAAACTGAGTTATCGCTGTTGCCGGCGAGCGACAAGGACCGTGCGGTCGTGCCGGTGGCGGCGATCTTCGGGTCCAATGCTGCCGGCAAATCAAGCCTGCTGTCGGCGATGAAGTTCATGCAGAGCGCGGTGAAGCTGTCGTTCGCGACCTGGGAGCCGGACGCCGGGGTGCGCCGCACCCCGTTCCGGCTGGCGCCGCAGTCCCTTGTGGACCCGTCAACGTTCGTGGCCGACATCATGCTCGACTGGGTGCCGCACGTCTACGGGTTCACCGTCGATGACGAGAGGGTGCAGTCCGAGTGGCTGTACACGTACGCGAAACGGCGCAAGAAGGTCGTGTTCGAGCGGCACGGCAACGACGTCGAATTCGGGCCGGGCAGCGCCGAGGCGAAGGCGCGGAACAAGTTCATCATGGGGATGCTGCGTTCCAACGCGCTGTTCGTGTCGACGGCCGCGCAGGCGCTGCACCCGGACATCAAGCCGCTGTACGACTGGTTCGCCCAGCGGGTCGCGTTCCTGCCGGCCGCGCAGGAGATCACCACCGCGGCCCTGTACCGGAAGCTGGCGCTCGACTCGCCGGACCGGGACACGCTCGTCGACCTGATCCGGGCGGCCGACGTCGGCATCGCCGACATCCGGGTGGTCGACGCCGGCTGGCGGGACCGGGCCCTCGAGGTGGAGGAGTCGGCCGAGGTGGCCCGCGCGGAGATGGAGTCGGCCAGTGGCCGGCGCCGGGTCGAGCTGGCCGAGCACGTCGCCTACTACGACTGGCTCACCGTGCTGCGCGAGGCGCGCAGCCTGAGCCTGGAGTTCTACCACGGCCGCGGCATGGCGCCGCTGTCGCTGGAGCACCAGTCCGAGGGCACGCGGGCGTGGCTGGCGATCGTGCTGCACTCGCGGCAGGCGCTGGACACCGGTTCGGCGCTCGTGGTCGACGAACTCGACGCCAGCCTGCACCCCCGGCTCACCACCCGGCTGGTGCGGCTGTTCCAGTCGCGGCGCACCAACCCGCGGGGCGCGCAGCTCATCTTCTCCTCCCACGACGCGACGCTGCTGGGCACCGCGATCGGCGAGGATGTGCTGCAGCGCGACCAGATCTGGTTCGTCGACAAGGACAGCGAAGGCGCGAGTTCGGTGTACCCGCTCACCGACTTCCACCCGGAGCAGGGCGAGGACATCGAGCGGCGCTACCTCGGCGGGGCCTACGGGGCGGTGCCGGTCGTGTCGGAGTTGGCGTTCCGGCGGGCGATGCGCGAGAAGGACGTCCCTTCGGAAGATGGCGTGGAGGGCGTTGGGGGCGTCGATGCAGCGTGACGTCGTGGCGGGCCGGCGGCCGGCGTTCCGGGTCGCTCGGCGGCGGATTCTGGTGATTGCCGGGCTGGCCGAGGTGTCCTACCTCACCGGGCTGTACGCGTGGGCCGGTAACCCGGCGGTCATGGTGCGGCACGCACCGGACCCGATCGCGCCCGCGCACCTGATCGCGATGGCCGACGAATACCGGGGCCGGCATCCGGACGACGTCGACGAGGCCTGGGTGCTGCTGGACGGTGAGGACCTCGACTGGCCGACCGTCCGGGCCCACGCCGACGAGGCGGGGGTACGCCTGGGCGTGTCCAACCCGTGCTTCGAGACGTGGCTGCTGCTGCACTTCCACGACCGGCCCATGCCGGCCGGCAGCCGGGACACGACGATGCGGCTGCTGCGCCAGTACGTGCCGGACTACGACCCGCGGCGGGTCGACTTCGGCGACTTCCGCGACGGCCTCGCCGACGCCGTCGACCGGGCCAAGCCGCTCGCGTTGCGGTTCGAGGCCGACCTGGAAGGCATGGGGGCGCCGCCGCCCAACCCGTACACCGGGGTCTGGGCCCTGGCCGAGAGCATCGCCACGTTGAAAGCACCGAAGGCATGATGGGATAGCGCATGACGATCATCCGTCCGTACGGGGACACCACCGGTGACGGGATGGTGCAGCTGAGCTTCACGCTGCCGATCCCGTTCGACGAGCCGGGGGGCAGTTCCGGCGGCAGACGCGCCGAAGGCGCCGCCCTGCAGCTGGCGGCGAAGATGGGCCTGGACCCGGCGATGGTGGTCCACGCGAAGCCGATGGGCTCCGGGTTCACCTTCTTCGTCGTGTACGGGCGCAGCAGCCACCTCGTCGACCTCGACCAGGTGCACGTGGTCGAGCGCGACTTCCCGCTGCTGTCGGCGAAGGAGGTCAACGCGGCGATCCGGGCGCGGCTGCGCCGCAAGCTCGTCGTCGTCGGCGCCTGCATCGGCACCGACGCGCACACGGTCGGCATCGACGCGATCCTCAACGTCAAGGGCATCGCGGGGGAGAAGGGCCTCGAGTACTACCGGGAGTGCCGGGTGGTCAACCTCGGCGCGCAGGTGACCGTGCCGGAGCTGGTCGAGCAGGCCCGGGTCGAGCGGGCCGACGCGGTCCTGGTCAGTCAGGTCGTCACCCAGCGGGACGCACACCTGCACAACACGCGGGAGATGTCGGCCGCGTTCCGGGAGGCGTTCCCGGCCAGCCGCCGGCCGCTGCTCGTGGTCGGCGGGCCCCGCTTCGACGAGCTGATGACCGACGAACTCGGGGTGGATCGCATCTTCGGCCGGGGCACCACCCCGCGGGAGGTCGCCTCGTACCTGGTGCACGCCCTGACCGCGGCGAAGGTCGCCTCATGAAGGAGAAGCTCGGCACGACGGTCGTGCAGCGCCGCTACGTGCCCTACGCGCACGCTCACTACGCGGGGAACCTCGTCGACGGGGCGTATGCGCTCGGGCTGTTCGGCGACGTCGCCACCGAACTGTGCATCCGCACCGACGGCGACGAGGGCCTCTTCGCCGGGTACAGCGAGGTGCGGTTCGTGGCGCCGATCCGCGCCGGGGACGTCGTCGAGGCCACCGGCAGTGTCACCCGGGTCGGCACCCGCAGCCGCACCGTCGAGTTCTCCTGCGCCGTGGTCTGCCGGGGCCGCCCGGACAAGGGGGAGTCGGCCGCGGAGGTGCTCGACCCGCCGATCGTCGCGGTCGTCGCGACCGGGACCGTCGTTGTCCCGTAAGGCCGCTCACTCTGGTGCCGCTGACCGCGGGGCCGGTCGGATCGCCTGCCTCGACGTCGGCTCCACCTGGACCAAGCTCGCCGTCGTCGACGTCACCGACGGGCGGCTCGTGCACACGGCCGCCCATCCGACCACAGTGGACACCGACGTCCTCGACGGCGTCGACGCGCTGCTGAGCGCGGCCGGCCCGGTCGAGGAGGTGCGGTGCTGCTCCTCGGCCGGCGGCGGCCTGCGCCTGGCCGTGGTCGGATACGAGGCACTGGTCAGCGCGGAAGCCGCCCACCGGGTCGCGCTGTCGGCCGGGGCCCGGGTCGTGCACGTCGCCGCCGGGCGCCTCGACCCGCGGGGGGTCGCCGCGGTGAAGGCCGCGGCCCCGGACGTCCTGCTGCTCGTCGGCGGCACCGACGGCGGCGACGCCGACGTCCTGGTGCACAACGCCGCCCGGCTGGCCCGGTCGGGGCCGCGGGTGCCGGTCGTCGTCGCCGGCAACGCCGAGGCCCGCGACGAGGTCGTGGACCTGCTGCGGGCCCGGCAGCTGACGGTCAGCGCGACCGGCAACGTCCTGCCCCGCATCGGCACCCTCGACCCGATGCCGGCCCGGATCGCGATCCGCGAGGTGTTCCTGCGCCACGTGATCGGCGGCAAACGCTTATCGAAGGGGCCCCGCTTCGGCCGGCTCGTGCGGGCCGCCACCCCCGACGCGGTCCTCACCGGCGTCGAGGTCCTCGCCGACCACACCGACGGCGACCTCCTCGTCGTCGACGTCGGCGGGGCCACCACCGACGTCTACTCGGCGCTCAGCCCGGAACGCTCCCGGAACTAGTCTCTCCCCGGGGGACACGGCCGACGTCGCCGGCGTCCTGTGGCGGTCGCGGACCGTCGAGGGCGACCTCGGGGTGCGCTGGAGCGCGCCGGGCGCCGCCGCCGCGGCCCACGCCGAGAAGCTGCACCTGCGCCGCGAGGACGCGGTGGCGGCGTTGGCGCGTGGGGAGCGCGACGACGAGGCCGCCCTCGAACTGGCCGGGATCGCCGCGACCGTCGCGGTGCGCCGGCATGCCCGTTCGGGCAAGGACCTGCGCAACGTCCGGCTCGTCGTCGCCTCCGGCGGGGTGTTCCGGCACACCGCCCGGCACCGCGCCGTCGGCGTTCTCGACGCGACCGTCCACGACCACGCCGGCGGCTGGGCGCTCCCGCGAGCCGCGACGATCACGGTCGACGGCGACTACGTCCTCGCCCCGGCCGGACTGCTCGCCGAAGATCACCGCGAGGTCGCTGTTGCCTTATTGCGAGCACACCTACACGTTCCGTGAACGCTCTACACCAGGTTGAGAGACTCGCCCGTGCGACACGCCGACGGGTGCCATTTCCACCCTCCCGGGTGGTTGACACCAAGGGGGCGATTTCACGTACCGTTTTTGCGTCCTACTTCGGGCAGACGGCTGTTGTTCGCTTCTCCCCTTCGTCTGCTGGCTGTGTGTCGCGGTGCCCTTGATCCCGGTGCCGCGGGGCGAGCCAGGTCCAGCGGGCGGGGGTCGGCGGGGCGGCGCGAACCGGCCGGACAGGTGGGGTCAGGGGGTTCGAGCGACCAGTAGACAACGGTTGGGCGCGGGCAGCCAGTCCGTTTCGAGCTGGAACGAAGGTCGTGATCGCACGCTTGTGCCGCATCGGGCCGGATGAAGGGCCTGGGAGCGCGGGGCGCGGCTGACAAGCCGCGCCCCGATCCGTTTACTCCGTCTTTCGCGTCTGAGAGCAGCGCGCCGGAAACGGGCACCGATCGTCACGGTACGGGCACGTTCCGGGCACGGTCCGGCCGGACCGCGGGCCGCCGATTCGGCAGGCGCCCGATCTGCCCGCATAATTGGCGCCGCGGGTTCTTCTCGCACTGGCTTTTTCACGTACTGGCTTTTTCACGTACTGGCTTTGACGTATTGGACTCTGGGCGGGCGCGGGTGGCGTTGACGGACACGGTGACACCGGTGGCGACCCCACCGGCGCGGGAGCCACGATCACGCCCTCGCTGGCGTGGCCTGCTCCGCCCGCTCGCCGCGATCCTCGCCGGGCTGGCGCTGCTGGCCGCGTTCCCGCCGTACGGGCTGTGGTGGGCCGCCCCCATCGGCGTGGCGGTGCTCACGCTCACCGTGCACGGCCGGCGGTTGCGCGCCGGGTTCGGTCTGGGCACCCTCGCCGGCGTCGCGTTCTTCGCGCCGCTGCTGGCCTGGACGAACCTGCACACCGGCATGGTCCCGTGGCTGCTGCTGTCCGGGCTCCAGGCGCTCTACGTGGGGCTGCTCGGCCTGGCCGCCGCCTGGACCAGCCCGCTCGTCGTGCGGTGGCGGTGGACCCTCGTCCCGCTCACCGGGGTGCTGTGGACCGCGCAGGAGGCGCTGCGCGACCGTACCCCGTTCGGCGGGTTCCCGTGGGGGCGGCTCGCGTTCAGCCAGGCCGACTCGCCGCTGCTGCGCCTGGCCGCGCTCGGTGGGGCGCCGCTGGTCACGTTCGGGGTCGCCGTCGGCGGTGGCCTGATCGCCCTGGCCGTCACGGCCGTCACGGCCGCCGTCGGCGCCCGGGTGGCCGGCCGGCCGGCGCCGGCCCGATCGGTGACGAGGATCACCGTGCCGCTGCTCGTCCTCGCCGGGCTGGCGGTGGCCGCGCTGCTCGTGCCGCTGCCCGCCCCGGCCGGGCGGCCGGTCACGGTGGCGATCGTGCAGGGCAGCGTCCCCCGCCTCGGCCTGGACTTCAACGCGCAGCGCCGCGCCGTCCTCGACAACCACGTCCGCGCCACCATCGAACTGGCCCAGCAGGTCGGCCGGCACGAGGCCCGCCAGCCCGACCTGGTGATCTGGCCGGAGAACTCCAGCGACATCGACCCGACCGTGAACCCGGACGCCGCCGACGCGATCACCACCGCGGCCAAGGCGATCGGCGCGCCGATCCTGGTCGGCGCGGTCCTCGACGGCCCCGGTACCGGGGTGCAGAACAGTGCCCTGGTCTGGCAGCCCAGCGGCACCATCACCGGCCGGTACGTCAAACGCCACCCGGTGCCCTTCGCCGAGTACATCCCGCTGCGGCGCCTCGCCCGCATGGTCAGCGACAAGGTCGACCTGGTCGCCACCGACTTCATCGCCGGGCATTCGCCGGGGGTGCTGCAGGTGGGCCCGGCGACGGTCGGCGACGTGATCTGCTTCGAGGTCGCCTACGACGGGATCGTCCGCGACACCGTCGACGGTGGTGCGCAGCTGCTGGTCGTGCAGACCAACAACGCGACGTTCAACCCGGCCGAGGCCGGGCAGCAGCTCGCGATGGTCCGACTGCGTGCGGTGGAGCACGGCCGCGACGCGCTGATGGCCTCGACCGTCGGCATCTCCGGGTTCGCCGACGCCTCCGGCGGCGTGCACGACGCGACCAGCTTCGATACCCCCGCGGTCGCGGTGCGCGAGCTGCATCTCGGCGACGGCCGTACGCTTGCTACAAGACTCGGGTCGGTCCCCGAGTCGGTGCTGGTTGCCGTGGCGCTCGTTGCCCTGGTCGGCGCGGCGTGGCTGCGCCGCCGCACCAGAGCTGTGAACAGGGCCGAGCGGTCCGGCGCGACGATCGACACGACGATCGACCGACGATCGACGGATCGATGTGGCGTCCGGCACCGTGGCTGGCGAAGAGGACGAGAAGGAGAGTTCGTGAGCGAGCGCAGCTATCCCGGCCTAGGGCGGGTGCTCGTCGTGATCCCCACGTACAACGAGGCGGACAACGTCCGGCCGATCGTCGAGCGGGTGCGAAGCGCCGTGCCCGAGGTGGATCTCCTGATCGCCGACGACAACAGCCCCGACGGCACCGGCACGATCGCCGCCGAGCTCGCCGCCGCCGACCCCGCCGTGCACGTGCTGCACCGCCCGGGCAAGGAGGGCCTCGGCGCCGCCTACGTGGCCGGGTTCGGCTGGGCCGCCGGGCAGCACTACGACGTGGTCGTGGAGATGGACGCCGACGGCTCGCACGCCCCGGAGCAGCTGCCGAAGCTGCTCGACGCGCTCCGCGACGCCGACGCGGTGATCGGTTCCCGCTGGGTGCCCGGCGGCAAGGTGGTCAACTGGCCGGCGCACCGGCTGCTGCTCTCGCGGACCGCCAACCTGTACACCCGCATCGCGCTCGGCATGCCGATCAAGGACGCGACCGGCGGCTACCGCGCCTACCGGCTGCCCGTCCTCGACAAGATCGACTACGGGTCGGTCACCTCACAGGGTTACTGCTTCCAGGTCGACCTCACCTGGCGCGCGCACAAGGACGGGTTCCGGCTGGTCGAGGTGCCGATCACGTTCGCCGAGCGGGAACGCGGCGCCAGCAAGATGAGCTCCTCCGTGATCGCCGAGGCGATGCTGCGGGTCGGCGTGTGGGGCCTGCGCGCCCGCGCCGACGCCGTCAAGCGCGCCATCACCGGACGCCGGCGGACCTGACATGCGCTGGTTCGGCCTCGGCGTGTTCCTGTTCGCGATCGTCGTGATCGCCGAGATCGTCGTGTTCGTGCTGATCGCGAAGGCCATCGGGCTGGCCTGGGCGATCCTCATCGCGATCGTCACCTCGGCGATCGGCTTGCTGCTGCTGCGCCGTGAAGGCTCGCGCGGCTGGCGCCGGTTCCAGACGGCCGTCGCCGAGGGCCGCCCGCCCGGCCGGGAAGGCGTCGACGGGGCGGTCGGCCTGCTCGGCGCGCTGCTGCTGCTCACCCCCGGGTTCATCAGCGACGCCATCGGGTTGCTGCTGCTCGCCCCGCCGATCCGCGCCGCCGCCCGGGCCGGCGTCCGCCGGGCCGCTGAGTCGCGCATCTCACCCTCCGTCGCCGGGCAGGTGTTCGGGCCCCGATTCGTACGGGCGAGGCGCACGCCCAAGGCGACGGCGCACACCGAACCGATCAGCCCGGAACCGTCATCCCCGCCGTCGTCATCCCCGTCGTCGTCCCCGTCGTCGTCGTCCGGGCCGCCACCGGCCATCGAGGGCGAGATCGTCGAGTAGTGCGCGTCCGCCCCGTGGCTCTGCCGGCACTGGTCGGCGAGCTCACCGACCGTATCGACGGCATGAGCGCACCGTGGATCCGGGTTGCCGTCGACGGTGCGCCGTCGGCCGCACCCGAGGTGCTCGCCGACGCGCTCGTCGAGCCGCTGCGGGTTCGTGGCCGGGTCGCCCTGCACATCCCGGCCGGTGGTTTCCTGCGGGCCGCGTCGCTGCGGCTGGAGCGCGGCCGCACCAACCCCGACGCGTTCTACGAGGACTGGCTCGACCTGCGCGGCCTCACCCGCGAGGTCCTCGCGCCGCTCGCGCCGGGCGGCACCGGCCGGGTGCTGCCGTCGCTGTGGGACGCCGAGACCGACCGGGCAACGAGAGCCGGGTACGTCGACCTGCCGGCCGGCGGCGTCGTCATCGTCAGCGGCACCCTGCTGCTCGGCGCCGGCCTCGACTTCGACCTGGCCGTGCACCTGGCCCAGTCGCCGGCCGCCCTCGCCCGCCGCGTCGACCCGGCGCGGGCGTGGACACTGCCGGCCTACCAGCGGTACGCCGACGAGGTGATGCCCGACCTGATCGCCGACGTCGTGGTCCGCGTCGACGACCCCAACCACCCCGCACTCGTCGAACCCGACTGACGGGCCCCGCCGGCGGCGGGCAGGCCACTCGTTCCCCGAAGTTGTGGCCTCGGCGGCCGTCTGAGGCCACTCGTTCCCCGAAGTTGTGGCATCCCGACCCCGCGGAGGCCACTGCTTCCCCGGAGTTGTGGCATCCCGACCCTTCCGAGGCCACTGCTTCCCCGGAGTTGTGGCATCCCGACCCCGCGGAGGCCACTGCTTCCCCGGAGTTGTGGCGAGCCGGGCTTGTCCCCGCGGACGTGGCAGCGGAGGCCCCCTGGGGCCGGAGCGGTGATGCTCCTATGGATGTCAAGCCTGCGGATCTTGCCAAGGCAACCGCGCGGAGCCGAGGGTTGCCAGTCGGCGGTGCTCAATGCGTGGCCCGGGGTGCCGGCAGCTCATCGCCGATCATGGACACCAACGGCTGCCCCAGCGACCGTTCGTGTCCAAGGTTCACAGCCCCCGCCCCACGATGGCGCCGATCACTGAAGAGACCCGTCGAGCGCTCGTCCCAGGCCGAACAGTCCGCCACCTCAGGCCACTACATCCGGAGAAGTTGTGGCCTCGGCGGCCGTCTGAGGCCACTCGTTCCCCGGAGTTGTGGCCTCGGGGGCCGTCTGAGGGCACTACTTCCCGGGAGTTGTGGCCTCGGCGGCCGTCTGAGGCCACTCGTTCCCGGGAGTTGTGGCGAGCCGGGCTTGGGTACGCGGACGTGGCAGCGGAGGCCCCCAGGGCCGGAGCGGTGTCTGGCGGGAGCAGCGGTCGTGCCCCCGGCGGACCCGAGTCAGGCCATGAATGAAAGGTATCGTCGGCGGTGTGCAGTTACCGAGACCGGCGCGGGTGACGGTGAAGGACGTCGCGCGGGCGGCCGGAGTGGCGCACAGCACGGTCTCGAAGGCGCTCAACGCGTCACCGGAGATCAGCGAGGAGACGCGCGCGCGGATCACCGCGATCGCCACCGACCTCGGTTACCGGCCCAACGCGATCGCGCGGGGGTTGAAGAGCCGCCAGACGCGGACGTTCGGCATCATCACCAGCGACCGCGACGGTTTTCTCGGCATGGCGATGGCCCGGGGCGTCGCGGAGGTCGCCGCCGAGCAGGACTTCGGGGTGTTCCTCTGCGACAGCTACGGGCACGCCGACCTGGAGCGGCGGCATCTCGCGATGCTCCTCGACAAGCAGGTCGACGGGGTCATCCTGGCCGGCGACCACGTCGATCACCGCGCCGGGCCCGCGATCGCGACGGCCGGGCTGCCGGTGGCCTACCTGTACGGCTACACGACCGGCGCGGTCGCGCCCTGCGTGGTGCCCGACGATCAGGGCGGCGCCCAGCTCGCCACCGACCATCTGATCGGGCTCGACCGGCGGCGCATCGGGTTCATCAACGGGCCGCCCAGCTTCGAGTCGACCCAGCTGCGGCTGCTCGGCTACCGGCACGCCCTGGAGGAGGCCGGGCTGCCCGTCGACTACCGGATCGTCCGGGTCGCCAACGACTGGAGCCAGCGCTCCGGCTACCGGCAGGCCCGCGAGCTGATGACCCAGGAGCGGCCGCCGGACGCGCTGCTGTGCGCCAACGACGAACTGGCCGCCGGGGCCGTCCTCGGGCTGCTCGAGGCCGGCCTGCGGGTGCCCGACGACGTGCCGGTGGTCGGGTTCGAGAACCTGCCCTTCGCCGAGCACCTGCCGGTGCCGCTGACCACGGTGGCGCTGCCGCTGCACGAGATGGGCATGCTGGCCGCGCAGAAACTCCTCGCGGCCCTGGCCGGGGAGCCGCTGCGGGAGGAGATCATCCGCGTGCCGTGCCGGCTGGTGATCCGCGACTCCTGCGGCGCGTGACGGCCGGGGGTTGCGGCAGGATTGACGGGTGGCACGCGTCTTCATCACCGGGTCGGCCGACGGGCTCGGCCGCATGGCCGCGCAGATACTGGCCGACGGCGGGCACGAGGTGATCCTGCACGCCCGCAGCACGGCCCGCGCCGAGGATGCGCGCCGGGCCGTGCCGCAGGCCCGCCACGTGGTGGTCGGCGACCTGGCCGAGGCGGCCGCGGTCCGTTCGGTCGCCGAGCAGGTCAACGCGCTCGGCCGGTTCGACGCGGTGATCCACAACGCGGCCGTCGGCTACCAGGACCGCCGGCGCATCGCGACCGGCGACGGGCTCGCCCACGTGTTCGCGATCAACGTGCTCGCGCCGTACCTGCTGACCGCCTTGATCACCCGGCCCGACCGGCTGGTCTATCTCAGCTCCGGCATGCAGCACGGCGGCGACCCGGCCCTGGACGACGCGCAGTGGGTACGGCGCCGGTGGAACGGCGCTCAGGCGTACTCGGACAGCAAGCTCTTCGACACCATGCTCGCCTTCGCCGTGGCCCGGCGCTGGCCGGATGTGCGGGCCAACTCGGTCGACCCGGGCTGGGTGGCCACGAAGATGGGCGGGGCCGGCGCGCCCGGCGACCTGTCCCTCGCACCGGACACCCAGGCGTGGCTCGCGGCCGGCGACGACCCCGGCGCGGCCGTCACCGGTCAGCACCTCTTCCACCGGCGGCCGGCCGAGGTGCACCCGGCGACCCGGGGGATCGGGCACCAGGACGCGCTGCTGGACTACTGCGCCGGCCTGACCGGGGAGCGGCTCTAGCGCACGCGACGACCGCACGGTTGGTCTTAGAGCGCCCAGGGCGGGGTGCCGATGGAGGTGCCGTCCGCGGCCGTGGCGGTGAAGCCGGCCCGGATCGCGACGATCACCTCCGCGGCCGCGTCGCCCGGGTTGCTCACCTGGATGGCGGTGCCCGCAGGGACGACCGCGGTGTCGCCGGCGTGCACCGTCTCGCCGTCCGGGGTGAGCCGGATGGCGCCCGCGGTGACCATGAACACCTCGTCGTGGTCGATGGTGTGCGACTCGGGCGAGGTCAGGCCGGCGTCGACGGCGAGCCGCCACGTGCACAGCCCGGCCGAGCCCCGGCTCGGCGCGGCCATCGCGGTGAACGCGATGCCGGGCAGTTCGAACCGTGGAGCCTCGGCGGCGCGGATGATCGACATGTCCGGTACCCTTCATTTAGACAAGCTAGCTTGTCTATCATGAGGGTCATGCCGAACGACGCGCAAGCACTTGATCTCGGGATCCTGCTGGCCCTCGGATACCAGGAGTTCGTCCGCCAGTTGCACGCGGCGCTCGCCGAGGCCGGGTTCGACGACATCGGCCGCTCCGACGGGTACGTCTTCCGCGCCCTGGAGGAGACCCCGCTGAGCACCAGTGCCCTGGCCGGCCGGCTCGCCATCACCAAGCAGGGCGCCGCGCAGATCGTCGAGGACATGGCCCGGCGTGGCTACCTCGAACGCCGGCCCGACCCGCACGACGCGCGCGCCCGGCTGCTGTCGCTGTCCGATCGCGGCCGCGCGGCCCTCGCCGAGGCGCACCGGTTCCACCAGCGCTACGAGCGCGGGCTGGCCCGTGTGCACGGGCCGGCCGCGGTCATCGCGCTGCGGCAGCTGCTGACGGCCATGGCGGCCATGGCGGCCATGGCGCCCGGGGCGCCCGGGGCGGCCGGGGCGGCCGGGGAGCGGGACGCGACGTCCCGGATCCCCGGCTGCGCGCCATGTATCTCTAGTCACGAGTACGGCACCGGGGAGGGCCAATCGAGGTGGTGCTCGAACAGCCACGCCATCGAGCCGAGCGCCTCCGGCCGGGCCGCCTTGCGCAGGATGAACGGCAGCGCCACGTCGCGCAGGACACGGCCGGCCCGGCCCGGCTTCTTGGTGTTGTTCATGCTCGAACCCCAGGCGACCACGCGCTCGACCCGGTCCCGGCGCGCCCGCTCGTACCGGGCGAGTCCGTCCACGATGGACGGTGCGTCGCGCAGGGACTGGGCGAGGACGACCGCGTCCTCGGCCGCGAGGGACGCGCCCTGCCCGGACGCGGGGGACACGGCGTGCGCCGCGTCGCCGATGAGCACCATCGACCCGGTGCGCCACGCCGGTACCCGCGGCAGGTCGTACTGGTTGGTCGCCACGACGGCGCCGGGGGTGGCCCGGACGATGTCGGCGCCGGCGGTGCGATCCGGCGCGAGCAGCGCCAGCAGCCGCTCCCGGACATCGACCCCGCCGCGGGGCAGTTCGGCGCGGCTCGGCGGGTTGGCGAACCACCACACCTCGCCGGCCGGGCTGACCGTGTAGCCGAAGAAACACTCGCGGCCCCACACCATCACGTAGTCGCCGCCGACCGCGGGGACGTGCGGCGCGAAGCCACCGACGTTGCCGAGTCCGGTGTAGCGCGGGCCCGGGTTCGCCGGGTCGATCAGCGACCGCGTCACCGAACGGACCCCGTCGGCGCCGACGAGCATGTCGCCCTCGACGCTGCTGCCGTCGGCGAAGCGAGCCCGTACGCCGCCAGCTGGGCCGCCGGGGCCGCTGGGGTCGGGCTGGCCGCCGGCCCGCGGCTGCACGCCGACGAGGCGTTTGCCGTGGTGTACCGGGATGCCGCGGCGGCGCACCTCGTCGAGGAGTCCGCCGTACAGGTCCGCGCGGCGGATCGTGTGCGTGACCAGGCCGTCCGGCCGGGTCGGGCCGAGCGGCACCACGCCCAGCCGCCGGCCCGACCCCGAGTAGAACGTGATGTCCCGGGACGGGAACCCCCGGGTCAGGACGTGCTCGTGCGCGTCGACCGCGCGCAGGGCGTCGATGCCGTTCACCGCGACGGTGAGGAACACGCCCTGCGCGAGGCCGGCGCTCTCCTCGTACGCCTCGAACAGCACCGGCTCGAAGCCGGCCTTCTGCAGGGCCAGCGCGGCGACCGTGCCCGCCACGCCGGTCCCGATCACCAGTGGCCGCATGTTTCCGCCCTCCCGACCGTGCCTCCGACCGTGTCTTCGGCGTACCCCACTCTCATCAGCTGGGGTCCATCACCGTGACCGGCGAGCCGGTGCGGTGTGCTTCGAGGCAGTCGTCGACGTAGGCGCGGGAGAACATCGCCGACAGCATCGCGATGCCGCCGCGGTGGACGCGAACCTCGCCGGTACGCACCGAGCCGGTCAGCCGGATCCGCCGCCCCTCCGGCGCGGGCCGCCCGGTCCAGTCCTTGACCTTGCCGTTCTGGGCGCCGGTGGGCGCCGGCCCAGGACCGGCGCCCGGACCACCGCAGGTCCCACGAGTCGATCACCGCGCCCTCCGGCACGAGCAGCTTGAGCATGGCGTGATCGAGGTCGACGCGGACCTCGAGGTCGCCGTCCGGGATCTCGTGCGAGCGCAGATCCAGCACGGCGGCGCCGCGGCGGGCCCGTACCTCGAAGGCGCGGTCGGTGGTCCAGTGGCCGAGCTTTTTGACCAAGCGGTGGTCGGCCTGAATACGATCCATGGTGGTCTCCTCCTCGGGAGCCTTGGGAGCTTCGAGAACTTCTCTCGAACACCAACTATCTTGATGGTAAAGTTAATCGTATGTCAAGAGATTCTCGTGACGACCTCGTCACGGCGCTCGGCCAGGCCGTGCGCACCAACCAGGCGAGCGTCGACGCCTTCGACGAGGCGACCGCGGCGAAGTTCGGCGTCAACCGCACCGACCTGCGCTGCCTTGACCTGCTCGTGAACGAGCTCGGCGGCGAGGCCACGCCGGGCCAGCTCGGCGCGCGGCTCGGCCTGACCACGGGCAGCGTCACCGCGATGGTCGACCGGCTGGCCAAGCTCGGCTACGTCACCCGTTCGCCCGACCCGACCGACCGGCGCAAGGTCGTGGTCCGCCCGACCGACACGATCCTGGCCAAGAGCCAGGAGATCTACGGCCCGATCGTGGCCGCCAGCACGGAACTGCTCGCCAAGTACAGCGACCAGGAACTCGAGCTGCTCATCGACTTCCAGCAGCGGGCCCGCGCCATGCAGGAGGAGCACCTCAAGCGGCTGCGCGATTGACACCTTTGCGACCGATCACCGGTGGGCGACCGGCCGAAGTCGCCATACGGTAGGGCAGTGACGGCATTCTGGATCGCCCACGACGCGCAGCGCTACGCCGCGCTGGTTCGTCGCGAGCTCGACCAGTTCACCGACACCCTCGACGACATCGCCCCGGTCGCGTTCGCCTGCATCGCCTGGCGCCTCGCCACCCCGCCCGCGCTCGTGCCCGCCCACGTCGGCTGGCACCGCCGGATCCTGTCCGCCAGCTGCGAGCGCAACGAATGGGACGGCTCGCTCACCGCCCACATCCACCTCGCCGCACCGCTGCCCGCCCCGCTCACCGCCTCCCGCGCCTGGTGGCACGACCGCGGCTGGCGCGGCTGGCCGGAGCTGTTCGGGCAGTACGTCGAGCCGACCGCTCACGACCTCACCCGCAGCCCGCACCTGCGGGCCACGCTCCGCCTCGACGCCCCGGTGCCGCTGGCCGGCCTGCCCATGCCGCCCGACGACCCCGACGAGGTCGAGACCGCCGCGCACCGGGCCATCACCGTGCTCACCCGCGAACTCAACGACCTCGTCGGGCCGGTCATCGACCAGCTCGATCAGGCCCGCGCCATCTGAGCCGCCCGGCCTTGCAGGTAGCGCCGCTCCGGCTCGCTCAACGTCTGCGCCGCCGCCCGCAGGTACTCCTCCCGCGCCGCGGTCCGGTCGCCGGACAGCTCCAGCAGGTGGGCGCGGACCGCCGCCGCCCGGTGCCCGCCCTGCGGGCCGAGGTCCGCCTCGAGCCGGCGGAGTTCGAGCTGGCGGAGTTCCCGCAGCCCCTGCGCCGGGCCGTGCACCATCGCCACCGCGACGACCCGATTGAGGGTCACCATCGGGCCGGGCGCGGCGACCTGCAGCAGGTCATACAGCTGAAGGATCTGCGGCCAGTCGGTCTGCGCGGTGCTCGGCGCCTCGTCGTGCACCGCCGCGATCGCCGCCTGCAGCTGGAACGGCCCGATCGGCGCCCCGCGCAACGCCGAGGTCACCAGCGCCGTCCCCTCCGCGATCGCCGAACGGTCCCAGCGGGTGCGATCCTGCTCATCGAGCGGGATCAGCCGCCCGTCGGCTCCGGTCCGGGCCGGCCGGCGCGCATCGGTCAGCAGCATCAACGCCAGCAGCCCGGCCACCTCGCCGTCCTCCGGCAGCAGTGCGTGCAGCTGCCGGGCCAGCCGGATCGCCTCGCCCGACAGCTCGACGCGGTGCAGCGCCGCCCCCGAACTCGCCGTCGAACCCTCCGTGAAGATCAGGTACAGCACGTGCAGGACCGCCGGCAGCCGCGCCGCGTCGGCCGTGAACGGCGCGCCGCTCTCCTTGATCCTCTGCTTCGCCCGGCTGATCCGCTGGGCCAGCGTCGCCTCTGGTACCAGCAGCGCCCGCGCGATCTCCGCCGTGCTCAGCCCGCCGACCGCGCGCAGCGTGAGCGCCACCTGCGACACCGGGGTCAGCGACGGATGGCAGCACAGCATGAACAGGGTCAGCGTGTCGTCGTGGTCGACCGGGGCGGCCGGGGCGGCTGGCGCGTCCTCGACCGCCGCCAACGCCGCGGTCACCTCCCGCCGGCGGCGGGCCGACTCGTTGCGCCACAGCTCGATGAGCCGCCGCGACGCCACCGTGAACAGCCACCGGTGCGGCACCGCCGGCACGCCCTCGACCGGCCACTGCTGGGCCGCGGCCAGGAGGGCCTCCTGCATCGCGTCCTCGCACGCCTCGAAGTCGCCGTAGCGCCGCACGAGCGCCCCGAGCACCCGCGGCGCGTTCTCGCGCAGCAGATCCTCGATCACGATCGGATTCTTCCAGACGGTGACTCAGGCCCGGTCGTGCGTCACCCTGCGGCGGGGCGGCGCATACAGTGACCGGCGTGGACACCTTGCGCATCGGCGTGCTCGGCGCCGCCGCGATCGCCCCGGCCGCCCTGCTCAAGCCGGCCCGCGAGGTCGACGGCGTGCAGGTCACCGCGGTCGCCGCCCGCGACCGGTCGCGCGCCGAACGCTTCGCCGCGAAGCACGGCATCGCCACGGTCGCTGGCGGCTACCGCGAACTGCTCGACTCCGGCGCGGTCGACGCCGTCTACATCCCGCTGCCGAACGGCCTGCACGGCCGCTGGACGATCGCCGCCATCGAGGCCGGCAAGCACGTCCTGTGCGAGAAACCCTTCACCGCCAACGCCGGCGAGGCCGCGCAGGTCGCCCAGGTGGCCGCCCGCGCCGGCGACCGCGTCGTGATGGAGGCGTTCCACTACCGCTACCACCCGCTCGCCGCCCGCATCCTCGCTCTGCTCCAGGACGGTGCGGTCGGCCCGATCCGCCACGTCGAGGCGCACGTCTGCTTCCCGCTGCCGAGGTTCTCCGACATCCGCTACAACCTGCCCCTCGCCGGCGGCGCCCTGATGGACGCCGGCTGCTACGCCGTCCACGCGCTGCGCACGTTCGGGCCCGGCCGGCCCGAGGTCACCGCCGCCCGCGCCGCGACCATGACGCCAGAAGCGTCGGCAAGCTCGGATGGCCTCGCGCCGACCAACGGTCACGCCGTTGACCGGGCGATGACCGTCGACCTGCGCTACCCGGACGGCGCTACCGGCCGGGCGATCGGTTCGCTGTGGTCCCGGCGGCTGCTCGACGTGTCCCTGCGCATCGTCGGCGACCGCGGCACCATCCGGGTGCTCAACTTCGTCGCCCCCCAGCTGTACCACCGGCTCTCGGTCCGCACCGGCGCCAAGCGCTTCCACGAGCGGGTACCCGGCCGCGGCAGCTACACGATGCAGCTCGAGGCGTTCCGCGCCGCGGTCCGCGACGGCAGCCCGGTGCTGACCGACGCCGCCGACGCCGTACCCACGATGGAGATCATCGACGCCGCCTACCGCGCGGCCGGCCTGCCCGTGCGCCAGCCGACGTGAGCAGCGACGTGAGCAGGCGACGTGAGCAGGCGACGTGAGCAGGCGACGTGAGCAGGCGACGTGAGCAGGCGACGTGAGCAGGCGACGTGAGCAGGCGACGTGAGCAGGCGACGTGAGCAGCCGATCTAGATCGTCTCGTCGAAGATCAGCTGGCCTTCGGCGAACCGGTACACCCCGAACTTCGGGGTCGTCAGGTCGCCCGTACTCGTGAAGCGGTAGGCACCCGTCACCCCGGCGTAGTCGGTCGACGCCAGATGCTGCGCCATCCGCGCGCGGGTGTCCGCGCCGCGCGCCAGCCCGGCCAGCAGCAGGCCGGCCGTGTCGTACGCGATGCCGGCATAGTCGCTCGGCGACGTGTTGAACGCCTGGCTGAACTCGTCGGAGAAGCGCGCCCCGGCCGCGCCGGAGCCGTCGACCTGCCGGCATCCGCACAGCACATAGCTGGAGCCGGACGTGTCCGGCACCTGCGCGGCGAACTGCTGGTCGAGGCCGCGGTCGCCGGAGAGGAACGTGCCGTCGAAGCCGGCCTGCCGCAACGGTTTGAGCAGCTTCACCCCCTCGTCCAGGTAGCTGGCGAAGAGCACCGCGTCGGCGCTGCCGCGGCTGATCGTGGTCACCAGCTGGGCGTAGTCGGTGCTCGCCGCCAACGTCGTCTGGCCGACGATCTGCACGCCGCGAGCGTGGGTCACCGCGGTTAGCATCGCCTGTCCGTAGCTGTCGGCGTCGGCCACCACGTACACCTTCGGGGTCTTCAGCCTCTGGGTCAGATAGCGGGTCGCGGCGTTGGCTTCCTGCGTCTCGTTGCCGATCGAACGGTGGAACGTCGACCAGCTCTGCCGGCTCAGCGCGTCGGCGGTGGCCGACGGCGTGACGAACGGCAGCTTCGCCGCCTCCAGCAGTGGGCCGGCCGCCGTCGTCTCGCTGCTGAGCGTCGGCCCGATCAGGCCGAGCACGTCATCGTCGATGCCCTGCACCGCCGCCGGCACCCGATCGGCGGTGCCCTGGCTGTCGATCTGGACGAGCGACACCGTACAGGTCGGATGCAACGTGTTGTACTGGTCCACCGCCAGCCGCGCGGCGTCCCGCATCGGCGACCCGAGGGCGGCGAGCGAGCCGGTCAGCGCGCCCATGAAGCCGATCGACTTGCCGCACACCGGCGGCCCGAACGTCGCCGCCGCCGCGTTGCCCACCCCGGCGCCGCCGCTGCCGGCTCGGCCGGCGCTGCCGGCGCTCTTCCGATCGCGGTTGACGAACAGCACCACCCCGACCAGCACCGCCAGGACCACGACCGCCGCCGCGACCGGCACCACGATCCGCGCCTTCGACGGCTTTTTTGACGGTACGAGGGGAGCCGGCGCTCCGCCGTGGGGCGCGTCGGCGTAGCCGGTCTTCCGCGGAGGAACCGGTCGCTGATGCGCGGCGACGGCGGCGGGGGAGACGGGCGCCGCTGAGATCGGCCCGGGCGAAACCGGGTACGCCGGCCCCGGCTGGTGCAGCCCTGAGGTCGGGGTGATGGAGTACGGCGTCTGCGGCTCTGTGTGGGGCTCAGTCAGCGGCTCCACCTGCGGCCCCGTCGGCGGGTCCGTCGGCTCTTCCGGCTGGTGCAGGCCCGCGGTCTGCGGCTCTGTTGGCGGCTCTGTCAGCGGCTCCGGCTCCCGTTGCGACTGCCGCACCGGGATCGGCGGCGTTGGGCTCGGCGACATCGGAGTGGCCGGTGCGGCCGGAACGGGCCTGGCCGGCCCCGCTGGGGGCGGGGCCTGCAGGATCGGCGCCTGCGGCGGGGCGTGCAAGCTGCCCTCCGCGACCACGAGTTCGGGCTGCTCGATCGCGATCGGAGCCACCCCGAACGCCCGGTGCAGCAGCGTCGAAACCAGCGGGATCCGGCTGGACCCGCCGACCAGGAACAGCCCGGAGATCTGCCCGGACGGCAGCCGCGCCTCCCGGATCGCGGCCCGTACCGCGTTCACCGTCCGGTCCAGCACCGGCGCGGCGAGCTGCTCGAGCTGTTCCCGGCCGAGCGGCACGTCGGTCTCGAACAGCGGCAGGTACATCGACGTCGACGGCGACCGGGACAGGATCTCCTTCGCCGCGCGGACGTCCTCCCACAGCATGCGGTTGGCGCGCCGGTCGGCCGGTGTGGCCGGCTGGGTCAGCCGCCGCCATATCTCCGGCGATGTCTCCGGCGATGCTCCGGCGACCCGGCCGCGTAGATGGCGCCCAGATAGCCGACGATCGCGGCGTCCACGTCGAGCCCGCCCGCCTCGCGCAGGCCCTCCTCGGCGAGCACGGTGAACCCGCCCGGCGTACGGCGCACCACCGACGCGTCGAAGGTGCCCGCCCCGAAGTCGTAGACGACGAGCGCGGAGCCGTCCGGGATGTCGTTGCCGAGGACCCGTACGAAGTACGCGGCCGCGGCTACCGGCTCGGCCAGCAGCGACACCGAGCCCAGCCCGGCCGCCTGGGCCGCGTCCAGCAGCACCTGCCGGCGCGGCGCGCCCCAACCGGCCGGGCAGGTCAGCACGGTCTCGGCGACGGCGTTGTCGCCGCTGACCCGGCGGGCCTCGGTCGCGACCCGGTGCAGCACCCCGGCGATCAGGTAGGCGACCGCGATCTCCCGGTCGCCGAGCAGGACCGTGCCCTCGTCGATGCGGCGTTTCGGGTTGGGTTCCAGGAACTCCGGGCGGGACCGGCCGGCGTGCAGCGCGTCCCGGCCGACGAGCAGGCCGCCGCTGCCGCCGGGATCCAGGCACACCGCCGAGGGCAGCAGCGGCGTCTCGCCGAACAGCACGGGCGCGGTCCGGCCGTCGGGGCGCGACAGCACCGCGACGGTGTTGGACGTGCCGAAGTCGATGCCGAGCCGTAACCGTGGCTCCGATCCCGTGCTGTGCATCGGCAAAACATATCGGGCTGGCCCACCGGCCGGCACCACCCACTGGCTGGTGGTCGGCGCGGCCGGCGTACCGCTGGCGGATTCGCCCGGCTCCGGACCGGGCCGCCGGGGTCAGTCGGCCGGGTGGGGCGGGTCGATGGCGCCGTTCCAGGAACGCACGATGTAGCCGTTCGTGAGGTCCTGCAGCGTGAGCTGCACCTCGTTCATCGTGTTGATCTCGTCGAGGGCCGCGTCGAGATCGTCGATGTACACCTCGAACCGGCGGTCGAACGCCTTGAACGCGTCGATCTTGCGGTAGCCGGCGATCTCGGCCGCCTCGACGGCGATGTGCGGCTCGGTGCTCAGCCCGACCACGAATTCCGGCTCGGTCACGTCCCGCCAGCGGACGGTGAACCCGTTGTCGACCTCGACGACGTGCATCTTGCGCGACAGCGCCTGCGCCGCGTCGCCGAGGGTGGTCGGACCGGTGAAGAAGACCTGAAACGAAGAGCCTCGCGCCATGCGCATCAGCATGCCCCACCAGCGCAAGCCAAGATTTGTTGCCAAGATGTATGGATTCTTCGCGTACCTGCCCCTGCCGATCGCCGGTACAAGGTCCACAATATGGCCGTGGACGAACGTATCTTGCGGGCCGCGACCCTGTACGACCGCGCCGTCTTCGGCGGCGACCCCAGCGGACTCGAGGCGGCCGAGCGTGACCTCGACGGCGTCGAGGCCGACCTGGCGCTGGCCCGAGGCCGGATCATGCACGCGCACTTCCTCGCCGAGGGCCGCGAGCACCCGCAGGAACTGGAGATGTTCTCCCGCGCCGCCGACCTCTACCGGCAGGCCGGGGACGTACGGTGCGAAGGCGAAGCGCTCTGCTGGGCCGGCATCTACCATCAGGTCGTCGGTCACGACGACGACGCCGCGATGCCCATGTTCGAACGCGCCGCCGCGCTGGCGACCCAGGCGGACGACCGCCTCACTCTTTCGTACGTGCTGCGCCACCAGGGCATCGCCGAGCATATGGCCGGCCGTTTCGACGTCGCCCGCGAACGGCTCGAGGAGTCGTCCCGGCTGCGCCGCGAACTCGGCTTCGCCCCCGGCGTCGCCGCGAACATGGTCGGCCTGGCCTACGTGGCCGCCGCGCAGGGCCGCCGCGACGACGCGTACGCGGTGCTCGATCAGGCGGCACTGATCGCCGAGGCCAGCGGGGCCGGCGGGATCTTGCGCTCGATCGACGAGGCCCGTACGGACGTGGCGCCCTCTGTAGCGCCGTCGTCAGCGGCGTCCTCAGAGCCGTCCGACGAGTGACTCGAGGATCTCCCAGGACTTGTCGTCGTCCGCGTCGCCGGTGTGCGGCCGGCGGAACCGGTCGGCGGTGACCGCGAGGTCGGCGAGGTCCCAGCGCAGCCGGTAGAGCTCCAGCATCGACGGGTCCGGCCGGTGACCGGTCGCCGCGGCGTAATCGTCCACTGTGGAGTCGTCCAGGGCGGAGCCGCCGGCGACGAGCCACAGGTCGCGTTCCGGCGGGGCGAGCAGGACCGTGTCCCAGTCGATGAGCCGCCAGCCACCGGCGGTGAGCATCGTGTTGCCCGGATGCGGTTCGCCGTGAGTGACGACCACTGTGGACGGTCGCCGCTGGACGAGGCCGTCGTAGTGGGCCAGGAGCCGTTCGAGGCCGGCCCGGTGCCGGGTGAGGAGCCGGTGGGCCGGCCGGGCGTACGGGCCGCGCTCGGCGCCGGGGTCGGCCGGGACCAGCGCGTCCCGGTGCGGCAGCGCGAAATCGTCGACCCAAGCCCGGCCGGACGGTGCCGCGGTGTGCAGCGCGACCAGCATGTCGAGCACTGCGCGGCGCTGCTCCGCGGACGCCCACTCGTCCCAGGAGAAGCTGCGCCCCTCCAGGTACGGGTAGAGCGCCACCGCGAACCGGCCACCCAGCAGGGCGAGCGGCGCGCCGGCGCGGGTGGCGAGCGGGGCGGCGACGAACCCGAGCCCGCCGTCGCGGAGATCCTGCGCAGTACCCAGGGCCGCGCGCAGCCGGTCGGCCGCGGCGGGCGGCTCGCCGGCCAGGTCGTCGACGGTCACGAACCACTCGCGCCCGCCCTGCCAGTGGTGGCTGCCGAAGCCGACCGGACGGTACACCAGCGGGCCGGCCGGCACCCCCCACTCGGCGGCGAGCAGGGCGGCCAGGTCGTCCCCGGTGACCCCGTCGGGCGGGACTAACACTGGAAGACACGATGCGCGTTGCCGGCCAGGAACAGCTCCCGCGCCTCGCCGTCCAGGCCGAGGTCGTCGAGGCGTTCGAGGGCCCGGCTCGCGCTGAGCATCGGCCAGTTGGTGCCGAACATGACGCGCCGCCGGCCCGGCCCGGCCAGGTACGCGACGAGGTCGGCGGGCAGGCGGTGCAGCACATATGCCGAGGTGTCGACGTAGAAGTTCGGGTACTTCATGGCCAGGGACAGCACCTCCGGCACCCACGGGAAGCCGACGTGCCCGCCGACCACCACCAACTCCGGGAAGTCGAGCAGGACGTCGTCGAGGTAGGGGATGGGCCGGCCGGGCTCCGAGGGCAGCAGCGGGCCGGTGTGGCCGATCTGCGTGCAGAACGGCACGCCCGCCTCGACGCACGCCGTGTAGACCGGGTAGTACCGGCGGTCGTTGGGCGGCAGGTTCCACAGCCAGGGCACCACCCGTACGGCGACGAAGCCGTCGGCGACCCGGCGCCGGATCTCGCGCACGGCCTCCATCGGCCGGGTGAGGTCGACCGACGCGACGCCCCGGAAGCGGTCCGGATGGGCCTGCACGGCGTCGGCGACCTCGTCGTTGGAGATGAGCACCCCGGCCGGGCCGTGCCAGCCGGCCAGCAGCGCCAGCGCGACCCCGCCCGCGTCCATCGCCGCGACCGTCTCGGGCAGGGTCGGCGCGGTCCGGCTCATGCCGGTCCAGCGCATCAGCGACGCCAGCCACGGCGCGGTCAGGAACTCGTCGTTGACCTGCTGCGCCCACACGTCCACGACGCCGTTCCGGCCGGCTCCGCCCGGCGCGTCAACCATGTCAACCATGTCAACGGCACGCTGCACCGCTCCACAGTACGGGCAGCGCACCAGCGTTTCCCGGCGGCACGGCCGGCGGAACAAGTTCACGATCGACCTGTCGAGCTGATGACATCATCCGGCGTGAACGCGCCTCGGTCCGGCCACGTTGTTGGTCATGTCGGGCGGCCCACCGCCGCCGGCCACGACACATAACTGAGGGAGAAACGGTCATGAAGATCGGAAAAGTTCTGGCAACGCTCGCCGTCGGCGCGCTCGTGGGTGCGGTCGCGTACGTGGGTTACGGCAAGGCCAACGGGGACGTCAACCTGGCGAAGGTGTCCGACAACACGTACCTGTCGGGTAAGCCAACAAACGCCGACGTCGTCAAGTTCAAACTCGCGCCGAGCAGCGACCAGCTGGCGCAGTGCATGCCGCACGTGAAGGTCGACATCAGCGTGGCGCTGAAGACCGACGCGACCGGCCGCGACATCTTCAAGGTGGACATGAGCGGCGCCCCCGCGAAGACGTCGTTCACCATCTTCCTGCTCGAGCAGCCGGCCAGCCCGTTCGGTGCGGCCGAGTACATCGGCGACGTGAACACCGACAAGTACGGCCGGGGCCACGCCGAACTGCGGCTCATCGTGGAAGAGGCGTTCTCGTCCACGCTGGTCGGCAAGGAGCGCGTGCGCAAGGAGCTCAACCACGTCGGCATGTGGTTCGCCGACCCGAAGGACGACGACTTCTGCTTCGGCGAGGGCCAGGGCGCGGTCACCCCGTTCGACGGTGACGACGAGGCCGGCGTGCAGGCGTTCAACTCGGCGAAGCTGAAGTACGCGCCGATCCCGTAACCAACACGACCGACCCGGAACCAGGGCCGCGCTTCCCCACCGGATGGGGGAGCGCGGCCTACCGTCCGCCGGTGCGGCGCTGGGCCGCCAGTTCCGTGAGGTGCCGATGCAGGTCGGCCTGGCCGATCGGGGTCGACGCGACCCCCGGTGCGCGCCTCCTGCATCGCCTTGGCCAGCTGGGCCCGGCGCAGCAGCTCCATGAGGTCGGCGCCGGTCAGGCCCGCGCTGGCGCCGGCCAGTTCCGTGGCGTCGACGTCGTCGGCGAACATCCGGAACCCGGCCACCTCGTGCTCGATGATCAGCTGGCGCATCATCTTGACCAGGATCTCCCGCCGCCCGGCCGCGTCCGGCACCGGGATCGCCAGCTTGACGTCGAAGCGGCCGGAGCGGATCAGCGACTGGTCGACCCGGTCCGGGAAGTTGGTCGTCGCCACCACGATCACGTTGGGGTTGACCTCGATCAGGTGGTTCATCTCCTGCTTGAAGATCCCGGCGACCGCGTTGATCGCCTGGCCGGCCGCGTCCTCACCGCCGCTGGTGTAGCTGATGATGCTGTCGAACTCGTCGAACAGCATCACGGTCGGCTCGCGGTAGCGGCGGGCCTCTTGGAAGATCCGCTTGATGTTGCGCTCCGACGCGCCGAGCCACTTGTCGAGGATCTCCGGCGTGCGGATCTCCCGGAACGTCGCCCCGATCTCGTTGGCCAGGGCCCGGGCGAGCATGGTCTTGCCGGTGCCGGGCGGGCCGTAGAGCAGGATGCCCTGCGGGCGGCGGGCGCCCCAGCGGGCCATCGCCTGCGGGTGCTGGAACGAGGCGGCGATCTGCCGGAACTCGCCGACCACGGCGTCGAGGCCGCCGACCTGGTCGAGTGTGACATGCGTCGCGTCGCCGATCGCGCCGACGCCGAAGCGGCTCAGCACGTAGCGCCGGCCGGCGAGCGGCTCGGTCGCGCTCTCGGCGATGACGTCGAGGACGAGCCGGAACATCGCCTGCAGGTGCGCCGCCGACGCCTCCTCGAACGGCAACACCGCGCGCAGTGTCGTCGTCCGGCTGCGCTGATCGCTCGCCGACCCGCGCACGGTCAGGGCGGCCCGCATCCCGGTGACCGGCTCCTCCCGTACCACTGAATCAAGCGCTTCGTCGTGGACCTCGTCGCCGGTGGGCTGGGTGGGCCGGCCCAGCCGGCGGGACACCTCGGCCACCGCGGTGCCGACGCCGTCGACGATGCGGGTGGCCCAGGGCTCGCCCGCGGCGACCTGCTTGCCGATGAACACACCGACCGGATCGTTGCCCAGCACCGTGAACGGCGTGCGGCCCGGCCCGGTGCGTACCGATGCGCGCAGGACGCACACGCGGCGCTCGTCGTGCTCCTCTTCGGCGAGGGTGTAGCGGACCTGCCGCACCGGCTCCGGGAACGACGCGTCGTGCAGCAACTCGACCTCTTGGGTCGCGGCCGCCGCGAGGATGTGCGGCGCGTCGATCACGGTGATCCGGCAACCGCGGTGTTCGAAGGTGTCGACGTGCGGCCGCGGGTCAAAGGGAGGCGGGTCAAAGGGAGGCGGATCAAAGGGAGGCGGATCAAAGGGGGGCGGGTCAAAGGGAGGTGGATCAGAGGGGGGTGGGTCAAGGCTCGCCATGCATCGAGTTTGGCACTACTCGCCAACGGCTGCCCCTTTCCAGTCGGGCGTGCGGCCCAGGTAGCGAAGGATCCGCTCGAACGGATCTTCGCCGTCCAGGGCTGGATTCGGTGGCGCTGGCTTCGGTGGCGCTGGCAGCGGTGGCGCGAAGGCGGCGCCGGGCACCAGGCGGCGCTCGCCGTCCGGCACGGCGTCGGCGACCGGGATCGCCGCCCGCAGCAGGTCGTCCGGTAGCTCGAAGGGCAGGCCGAGCGAGCGGGCGACGTCCCAGCCGTGCACGACGTAGTCGATGAAGTGGAAGCTGATCGCCTGCCGGCCGGGTACCCGGAAGCCGGGGCCGAACTCGGGCAGGTCGAAGGGGCGCTCGAGCACGTCGTCGGGGGCGAACGCGGCGATCACCCGCTCGGCGGCGCGCGCGTAGTCGCCGACCGGGTCGGCGCTGGTCGTAGGCTGCCAGACGGCGAGCGCGGCGCCGCCGCCCTGCGCTGCGGCGGCGAACCCGTGGTGCTGGGCGGTCATGTGCGCGAGTAGGTCGCCGAGGTTCCACTCGGCACACGGCGTCGGTGCGCCCAGGTCGCCGGGCGTGACCCGGGCGACGAGGGCCGCACTGATGCGCACGGCCGCGGCGTCGTAGGACCGGTAGTCGGGAATTGTAGGCATGCGCTTACGATCTGCCTGAACGTACGATAAGTCAAGGTGTATCTTCGTGTATCTTCGTGACTGTGACCACCGTGCCACCCGTGCCACCCGTGCCACCCGAACGCCCCGATCTCGCCGCGATGGTCACCCGGCTCAGCCGGCAGTTGATCGCCGTCGAGCAGCCGATCCTGGCCGAGCACGGCGTGACGATGTGGGGCTACATCGTCCTCAGTGCCCTCGACGGTGCCCTCGATGAGGCGCCGATGCGCACCCAGGCGGCCCTGGCCCGGGCCATCGGCGCCGACAAGACCCGCCTCATCGGCGTCCTCGACGAGCTGCAGGAACGCGGCTTCATCCAGCGGCAGCCCGACCCGGATGACCGGCGGGTGCACCTGCTCACCCTGGCCGACGCGGGCCGCGCGGTGCACGGGGAGGTACGCCGGGCGATCCGGCGCGCGGAGGACCGGATCCTGGGTGAGCTGCCGGACGAGGATCGTGCGGCGTTCCTGCGGGTGCTGCAAACCCTCGATCTTCGGAAGCCTTGAGGCGTCGTCGGCCCGGCGCAGATCGACCTGGCGTTCGGCGTTATAGAAATGATCGAAGGAGATCAACCACCCGCGCGGGCTGCTCCTCCGGGATGAAGTGCCCGCATTCGGCGATCGGCTCGGCGCGGAGGTCGGTGGCGTAGTCGCCCCAGATCTCGGCCACCGGCAGCCGGGCCGGCAGGCCCTGTTCGCCCCACAGCGCGAGCACCGGCATGGCGAGCTTCTGCCCGGCGTCGAACGTGGCCTGGTCCAGGGCGAGGTCGTCGTCGGTGGCGCGGTAGTCGTCGAAACCGGCCCGCAGCGCGCCCGGTTGGCCGAACATCTCCACGTAGAAACCGATGCGTTCGGCGAGGGCGTGGCGCTGCACCGTCCACCGTTCGAAGAAGTACCGCAGGTAGCTGTCGATGGCCGGCCCGACGAGCAGCTCGGGCAGATCCGGCTGGAGGTGGAAGAGCCAGTGCCAGTACCCGCGAGCGGTCCGCACGTCGCCACGGGTGAACATGGCGAGCGTCGGCACGATGTCGAGCACGGCGAGGTGGCTGACCTCGCCGGGGTAATCGAGCGCGTACCGGTGCGCGACACGGGCGCCCCGATCGTGCCCGACCAGGCGTACCCGGTCGAAGCCGAGCGCGGCGGCGAGGGCGCGGACGTCGGCGGCCATGGTGCGCTTGTCGTAGCCGCCGGTCGGCTTGTCGGTCAGGCCGTACCCGCGCAGGTCCGGCGCGACGACCGTGTACCCGGCGGCGGCCAGGGCCGGCTGGACCCGGTGCCAGCACCGGCCGGTCTGCGGCCAGCCGTGCAGCAGCAGGACGAGGGGACCGTCGCCGGCGATCCGGTAGTGCATGCGCAGCCCGCCGACGATCGCCGCAGCATCGCGTACCTGGCCGCGTACTTGAAGGTCAGTCACGGATCGAGTATGGACAAGAATGAGCGGCGTGAAGGTGACGATCCTGGACGACTACTTCGACACCCTGCGGACGCTCGACTGCTTCCGGAAGCTCGACGGGCACGACGTGACCATCTGGACCGACCATGTGCAGGACCTCGACGCCCTCGCCGACCGGCTCAAGGACACCGAGGCGCTGGTCCTGATCCGCGAGCGGACGAAGATCACCGCCGAGCTGCTCGCCCGGCTGCCGCGGCTCAAGCTGATCAGCCTGCGCAGCGTCTTCCCGCACGTCGACATCGCCGCGTGCAACCGGTACGGCGTGACCGTCTCGTCGAACCTGCACACGGACACCCCGTCGTACGCGACCGCCGAACTGACCTGGGGCCTCGTCCTGGCCGCCGCCCGGAAGATCCCGCAGCAGATGGCGTCCTTGCGGGCCGGGCACTGGCAGCTCGGCGTCGGCCGCACGCTGCGCGGGCGGACGCTCGGCGTCTTCGGGTACGGCCGGATCGGGCGCACGGTCGCCGGCTACGGTGACGCGTTCGGCCTCGACGTGCTCGTCTGGGCCAGCGAGGCGTCCCGCGCGCGGGCGGCCGCCGACGGGCGGGCCGTGGCCGCCGATCAACGGTCGTTCTTCGCCGCGGCCGACGTGGTCTCGTTGCACCTGCGGCTGGTCGACACGACCCGCGGCATCGTCACCGCCGAGGACCTGGCCGCGATGAAGCCCGACGCGGTCCTGGTCAACACCAGCCGCGCCGGCCTGATAGTGCCGGGCGCGTTGGTCGAGGCGTTGCGGGCCGGCCGGCCCGGGATGGCGGCCGTCGACGTCTTCGACCAGGAGCCGCTGCGCGACCCGCAGGACCCGCTGCTCACGCTCGACAACGTGATCGCCACCCCGCACCTCGGCTACGTCACGGTCGAGGAGTACGAACTGCAGTTCAGCGACATCTTCGATCAGATCGTCGCCTACGCCGGCGGTACCCCGATCAACGTGGTCAACCCAAGGTAGGGCGGTCAATCCGAGGTAGGGCGGTCCTTCTTGGGCAGCTTCCCGACGATCAGCCGGTATGACTCGTCGACCGCCTCGATGACCTCGTCGTCGGGGATCGCCCCGCCGTAGCGCAGCGTATTCCAGCCCGAACGGCCGATGTACGGCATGACCGACGCGTCGTCCGGGTAGCGGCGCAGCCACTCGTCGGCCACCTCGCGGCTCGCCGCGCACTTGACCCCGACCGAGCCGCCGGCCTTGCGGGTGCCGGTCACCTCGCCGAGGAACGCGAAGATCTTCGGGCCGACCTTGACGACGGTATCGCCCTCCCACGGCTGGTCCTGCCACGCGCCGGGCTTGGCCAGACAGTACTTGAGCAGTTTGCTAGGCGTCACGATCGATCACGGTACCGACCTGAGCCGGCACCCGTGCATCATCGATCCGTTCATCGTCGATCCGTGCATCATCGACTGGTCAGGACCTTGGCGCGCCACAGCCAGTGGCTGTCCCGGCCGAACGACCAGCACAGCGTGCCGAGCGCCAGCGCGACCGCGGCGATCCCCAGGACCTGCGGCAGTACCCCGGACGCGGCCACCACCAGCACGACGCCCTGCGTCGCCGCGACCACCTTCCGCGAGTACCGGTGGGGCAGGGAGCCCCGCAGCCACGGCATGACCTGCTGGGCGGCCACGAACACGTACCGCAGCGCACCGATCGCGAGCACCCACCAGCCGAGCGACTGGGCCACGAACACGCTGAGCCCCATGACGAGGACTGCGTCGATTTCCATGTCGAACCGGGCGCCGAGCGCGGTCGACGTACCGGTGCGGCGGGCGACCTTGCCGTCGACGCCGTCCAGCACCAGGGCCACCGCGGCCAGCGGGACGAGGAACGCGATGATCGCGAGCACCGGCGTATGCCCGCGCAGCGAGTCGGCGACCAGCGCCAGAACCCCGCCGACCAGCGTCGCGCGGAAGAGCGTGACCCGGTTGGCCGGGCCGAGCATGTGCGTGCCCGAGCGGTGCATCGCCCGGGTGAGCGTCATGCACACGATGACCGCGAAGGCCGTACCGACCAGCCAGCCGGCCGAGCCGAGCCCGACCGAGGTCGCCAGCGCCGCGAGGACCACGAACTGCCCGACGAGGCCGATGCTCGGCCCGTCGATCGTGGGTTCGACAACGTGCTGCTCGCTGATGGTCACCGTTCCTCCAACCAGTACGCAATGATCGCTTTGCCGCGTATGGTTGCCGCAGCCCGCCTGATGTGAACACGGGAATCACGGCTGTCGGGTTCAGTCATGGTTCGGTCATGGTCGGCAGTTCGGTCCGAAGGGATCTTGATGTCGCTCGCCGCCCGCGCGTTCTGGGTGCGCAGCCCGGGCCACGGCGAGATCCGCCCACTCACTATCGCGCCGCCCGGCCCGGACGAGGTCCTGGTCCGCACACTGCACTCCGGTGTCAGCCGCGGCACCGAGACGCTGGTCTTCTCCGGGGGCGTTCCCGCCAAGTAGTACGACGTCGATGCGCGCGCCCTTCCAGGACGGCGACTTCCCGGGACCGGTCAAGTATGGCTACCTCAACGTCGGGATCGTCGAGGCGGGCCCGGCGGAACTGCTCGACCGGATCGTTTTCTGCCTGTATCCGCATCAGACCCGTTACGTCGTACCGGTGAGCGCGGTCACGCGTCGTACCGGGCAGCGTGCCGGCGGCCCGAGCCGTCCTCGCCGGCACGGTGGAGACCGCGGTGAACGCGCTCTGGGACGCCGCGCCGCTGGTCGGCGACCGGATCGCGGTCGTCGGCGCCGGCATGGTCGGCTGCTGCGTCGCCGCGCTGGTCGCCAAGGTGCCCGGCGCCCGGGTCCAGCTGGTCGACCTCGATCCCGGGCGGGCCGTCGGTCGCGGCGGCGCTCGGCGTCGACGTTCGCGCTGCCGGACGCGGCCGCGGGCGAGTGCGACCTGGTCGTCCACGCCAGCGCCACGTCGGACGGGCTGACCCGGTCACTCGAACTGCTCGCGCGCGGAGGGCACCGTGGTCGAGCTGAGCTGGTACGGCGACCGCCGCGGTCAGCCTGCCGCTCGGCGAGGACTTCCACGTCGCGGCGCCTGACCATCCGCAGCAGCCAGGTCGGCACGGTGTCGCCGGCGCAGCGGGGGCGGCGGACGTACGCGGAACGGCTCGCGCTGTCGCTGGACCTGCTCGCCGACCCGGCGTTCGACGCGCTGCTCACCGGTTCGTCGGCATTCGACGAGTTACCCGTCGCTGTTGCCGAGGCTGGCCAGCGGCGAGCAGCCGGCGCTCTGTCGTGCCACGTTGCGATCGACGCTACCGTCGCGAGTTCGACGGGGTCGGTCAGGACCGCGCGACACTAGGAGTTTTGTGTTCAGCGTCACCGTCCGCGATCACATCATGGTCGCGCACAGCTTCCGCGGCGAGGTCTTCGGGCCGGCGCAGAAGCTGCACGGCGCGACGTTCGTCGTCGACGCCACCTTCCGCCGGGCCGAACTCGACGCCGACAACATCGTCGTCGACATCGGCCGGGCCGCGCAGGAGCTGTCGGCCGTGCTGGGCGAGCTCACCTACCGCAACCTCGACGACGATCCGGCCTTCGCCGGAGTGAACACCTCGACGGAGTTCCTCGCCAAGGTCATCGCGGACCGGCTGGCCGAGCGGTGCCGTCGGGCGCTCGGCGCGGGCGCAGGGCCTGTCCGGCATCGCGGTCACGCTGCACGAGTCGCACATCGCCTGGGCCAGCTACGAGCGCGAGCTGTGAAGACCGGTCAGCTTCGTGGCGCTACCGGGCACCATCGACGACACCGGCGTCGCCGAGCGGCGGCAACCGCTACGACCGGCGCGTCAGCCAGCGAACTGCACCGCGCTCGGGCTGGGCTGGTCCGTGAGCTGGCCGGCCGCGCTCGGATGGCCGTGCTCCCCGCCGTACCGGATGATGAAGCGACGCTGGTGGACGGGCTGCTGGCCTGCCGCGCGCCGGACGTGATGGCGCCGCACGCCGGGCGGCTGCGGCTGGTCGTTCTGGTGCATTTGCCGCTCGCGCGACGAGACCGGGCTGTCGCCGCCGGACGCCGCCGCGCTCGACGCGCTGGAGCGCCGTACGTTGCAGAGCGTGCGCGCGGTGGTGGCGACCAGTACGTGGACGGCGCGGCGGCTCATCGCGCACCACGGGTTGCCGCCGGAGCGGGTGCACGTCGCGGCGCCCGGCGTCGACGCCGCACCTCTGACGGCGCCATCCGACGACGGTTCGCGGCTGCTGTGCGTGGCCGCGGTCACGCCGCGTAAGGGCCAGGACCAGCTGCGTCGAGGCCCTGGCCACGCTGGGCGATCTGCGGTGGACGTGCGTCTGCGTCGGCGCACTCGACCGGGCGCCCGTCGTTCGTGGCGGCACTCCCGGCCCTGCCGCCCGTCCGATTCGCCGGCCCGCTGACCGGCGCGGAGCTGGCCGCCTCCTACGCCGCCGCCGACCTGCTGGTGCTGCCGTCGCGGGCCGAGACCTACGGCATGGTCGTGACCGAGGCCCTGGCCCGCGGCATCCCCGTACTGGCCACGGCGGTCGACGGGGTGCCCGAGGCGCTCGGCGCAGGCGCCGGACGGCAGCGTGCCCGGGCTGCTGGTCCCGCCCGAGGATCCGGCCGCGCTCGCCGCGGGCGCTGCGCGACTGGCTGACCTCGCCGCCGCTGCGACAATCGTCTGCGCGGCTCGGCGCGGGCGCGGCGCGGCGACGCTGCCCGGCTGGTCCGCGACCGCCCTTCAACTGGCCGAGGTGTTGGCGAATGTCTGAGTTCAGCGTTGCGTGGCTCTCGCTGCGGGAACCGGCCGACGCGCTGGCCCGCTCGGCCGACCTGGCCGATCTCGTCGGCGCGCAGTCCGGCATCGAGCCGGGCATGAAGTCCGGCGTTGCGTCCGGGATCACGTCCGACGTCAAGCCCCGCGTGATCCACGACCTCGGCTGCGGCACCGGGTCCATGGGCCGCTGGCTGTCCGCCCGGTTGTCCGGGCCGCAGCACTGGCATCCTGTACGACCGGGACCCGGCCCTGCTGCGACACGCCGCCGCGACCATGCCCGCCGCCGCCGCGGACGGTTCCCCGGTGACCGTGCAGACGCGGGAAGCCGACATCACCCGCCTCACGGCCGCAGACCTCGCCGGCGCGTCACTGGTGACCGCCTCCGCCCTGCTCGACCTGCTCACCGTCGACGAGGTCGAGCGCGCTCGCCTCCGCCTGCGTTGAAGCGGGGTGCTCGGCCCTGCTGACCCTCTCGGTGGCCGGGCGGGTGACCTTCGACCCCGCCGACCCGCTCGACGGGCCGATCGGCGATGCCTTCAACGCCCACCAACGCCGTACGGTCGACGGCCGGCGCCTCCTCGGCCCGGACGCGGTCGACGCGGCAGTTGCGGCTTTCGCCCGGTTCGGCGGGAAAACGGTGGTACAGTCGTCGCCTTGGCAGCTGAGTCGCGCACGCGACACCGGGTTGATCGAGGCGTGGCTGGACGGCTGGGTCGGCGCGGCCGCCGAGCAGGACCCGTCGCTACCGGCCGGGGAGTACCTGCGTACGCCGGCTCGCCAGCGACCGTCTGACGGTGGTCGTCGAGCACAGTGATCTGTCTCGCCGCCCTTTGAGTGAACCTTGCGGGCCGTTCCACGCGTACACGCTTGCGACGACTTCTTCGAGGAGGACTACATGTTGCGGGCGGCTTGGGCTTGGGCGCGGATGCTCGGTGGTGTCGGCATCCTTGCGTTCTGCTGTGGCGCCTGGGCACCGGTGCATTCCTCGACGGCGTGCACCTGCTCGACGGCTGGACCCTGGCTCGCCGCGCTCGGGATCGGCCTGCTGACCACGGTGTTCAGCGCCTGGCGCTGGTGCCTCGTCGCGCGCGGCCTCGGCATCGGTTGCCGCTGCGTACGGCCATCGCCGACTACTACCGGGCGCTGTTCGTCAACGCGGCGCTGCCCGGCGGCGTCCTCGGCGACGTCCACCGCGCCGTCCGCAACGGCAAGGACAGCGGCGACGTCGGCCGTGGCGTCCGGGCCGTCGTGCTCGAGCGGTTCGCCGGGCAGGTGGTGCTCATCACGTTCGGGCTTGCGGTACTCCTGTCGCACCCGACCCTCGCGCACCACGTCGAACTCTCGCATGCCCTCGTCGCCGTGGTGGGCGTGGCGCTGATCGCCGTCGGCGTCGTCCTATGGGTGCGCCGCCGCGGAGGCGCCTCCCGCGGCGGGCGGTTCGGACGGGGCATGCGGACCGGGCTGAGCGACGTCAGGCGCGGGCTCCTCGCTCGCAAGCGCTGGCCGCTGCTTCTGCTGTCCTCGGCGATCGTCGTCGCCGGGCACCTGGCGATGTTCGTGGTGGCGGCCCGGGCGGCCGGTTCGCACGCGCCGTTCCTGCGCCTGCTCCCGCTGATGATGCTGGCGCTGTTCGCGATGACGCTGCCGGTCAACATCGGCGGCTGGGGTCCGCGGGAAGGGGTGACCGCCTGGGCCTTCGGCGCGGCCGGGCTCGGCGCGACCCAGGGCCTGACGATCGCCGTGCTGTACGGGATGTTCGCTTTCGTCGCCGCGTTGCCCGGCGTGGTGGTCATCGTCGGCCAGTGGGTCGCTCGCCTTGCCGCGGCCCGCGCGGATCGAGGTCCGGCTCGCGCGGAGTCAGGTCGGGCCCGCGCGAAATCGTCTTCCGCTTCGCGCGGAGCCGCCTTCCGCTCGCGTGGAATCGTCTTCTGCTCGCGTGGAATCGTCTTCTGCTTGCGCGGTGGGCGCGGAGCGGGCCGATTCGTCGGCGGCGTACGGGGACCTGGGTCTGGTCCGGGCCGAGTCGGGGTCGACGGTCCGCGAGTTCGACCCGGTCGTGTCGGCGCATGGCTCGTCGGTGATTGTGGAGCCGGCCCTCATGTCGGCATCTGTGTCGGTATCGCTGCCGGCATCGCCGTCGGTGTCGCCGTCGGTGACGCCGTCTGCGTTGCCGTCTGCGTTGCCGGAGCCGGCGTTCGTTTCGTCCGCGTCGCGCGAGCCGGCGTACGCGGTGTAGCGAGCACGATCGGGGTGTGCCCAGCCGGCCACTCGACGTCGCGGGTTGTGCCGAGCCAGCCTACGGGGCGCAGACCGGCGCGAGCGACGTACGGGGCGAAGACCGGCGCGAGCGACGTACGGGGCGAAGACCGGCGCGAGCGAGGTAAGGGTGCAACCGGCCGTGCTCGGCGCAGGTGTGTTCGATCCGGTCTTTCCGGATCAGCGCTCGTCGAACCGGTCCGAGAGTGCGTAGCGCAACAACACCACGTCGCCGATCTGGCGGACCTCGGCCAGCGTCGCGCGCCCGCTGGTGTTGCCGTCGGCGTTCGCGTCGCCGTCGGCGCTTCGGAGCAGCGGCCCGTCGCCGACGAACCGGGGCGCTCGGGAGTCGCCCACGAACAACGGCGCGACGACGAGGTCGAGCTCGTCCGCCAGCCCGCCGGTCAGGAACTGCGTGTGCAAGGTCCCGCCGCCTTCGACCATCAACCGCCGTACGCCGCGCTGGTGCAGGTCGACGAGCACGAGCCCGAGATCGACCGGCTCGCCGCCATCGACGACGGTGGCGACCTGACCGAGCCGCTCGGTCGCCTTGTCGACGCCGCTGCTCGCGCAGTACACCAGCTTTTCGGGGTCGCCGGTCACGAAGAAGTTCGCGGTCGGGTCCAGGTCGCCGCCGTTGGTCATGGTCACCTTGACCGGCTGCGGCGGCAGCCCCCGGGCGACCCGTTCGGCGCAGCGGGCCGGCGAGCGGACCAGCAGGCGCGGATTGTCCTGCCGCACGGTACGCGCCCCAACCAGGATGGCGTCGCACTGCGCCCGCACCGAATCGACGCGATCGAAGTCGGCGTCGTTGGACAGCATGAGCCGCTTGTTCGTCGCATCGTCGAGATAGCCGTCGATGGACATGCTGCAGCTGAGCAACACGTACGGGCGGTCGGCGGCAGGCACGACGACTACTGTACCCAGCGCAGCGTGAATAACTCTCGCGCGCGAAGGTCGCTGCGGCGGTACCTTGCGGGGATGCCGGCGTTTATCAAGAACGTCACGTTCGACTGCGCGAACCCGCTGACCGTGGCCACCTTCTGGGCCGCCGCACTCGGAAGCAACGTCGACGAGGAGTCGACCGAGGAACGCGCCTACGTGGAAGCCGCAGGCTGGGGTGGGCCCAACATGTGGTTCGTCCGCGTACCGGAGCCGAAAACCGCGAAGAACCGCCTCCACTTCGACCTTCGCTCGATGGACACCATCGACGCCGAGGTCGCGCGGTTGGCTGGCCTCGGCGCAACAGTGGTACGGGTCGATCCGGACCTCACCACGATGCGCGATCCGGAAGGCAACGAGTTCTGCGTCGAATAGGTTGTATCGAATAGGTTGTGTCGAAAGCCTGTGCCGATTAGCAGGCGCCGAATAGCAGGCGTCGAATAGCAGGCGTCGAATAGCAGGCGTCGAATAGCAGGCGCCGAATAGTCGCCCGTCGCGGTCACGTGAGCGGCGCGTCCTGCTTGGTGTTGGCGCCACTCCAGGGCTGGGTTGGTTGGAGCTGGTATGGCGTTCCGTCGGGCCGCGTGACGGTGACCTGGCCGGTCGCCGGGTCGAAGTGCAGATCCCAGTGTCCTTCGTGGACACGGACGTGGTGGTAACGGCAGAGCAGGACGAGATTGTCGACGGCGGTGGAACCGTTGTGGGCTTTCCAGTGGCGGTAGTGGTGGGCGTCGGTATAGGCGACGTCGGTCGGGCAGCCCGGCCAGCGGCAGCCGCGGTCGCGGTAGATGAGTGCTTTGCGGATCCACGGTGGTGGGCGGCGGTGGGTGCGGCCGACGTCGAGCGGTTGGCCGTCGGCGTCGAGCAGGATGCGGTAGAGCTCCGCGTCGCAGGCGAGCCGTTCGGCCATGGGATGGGGGATCGACCCGTAGCCGTTGAGGTAGGCGGGTTCGGCGCCGAACCCGTCGAGGCCGTTGCCCCACGGCGGCGGTTTGCGCCGGTGGCGGAGATCCTCCGCGGTGAGACCGGCGAGGGCGTCGTAGCTACGGCCGCCGTCGCCACCGAGCGCGCCGGGCGTCAGCCGCGTGCCGTTGGCTCGGGCCGGTCGGTGTGCTGCGTCCGCCGGCGCGGTCGCCCCGCGGGCCGCGCGAGCGCCGTCAGGCACTCCGGGCGAGCCGGGCGGACCGGGCGACCCTGGCGGGCCCGCCGGTTCGTGCGAGACCCTCGGGTCGGGCGGCCCCGTCGGGTCGGGCGAGACAGCTGAGTCGGGTTGGTCGGCGTCGGGTTGGTCCGTGCCGGCATGAGCCGGCGCGGTGTGCCGGCGATGGATGAGTTCCTGCATGAGGTGCCAAGGGACGAGGACACCGAGTTGGGTCCGGCTGGCGGTGGTGACGCCGGCGTCGCTGCTGCGGATGGCGTGGTTGAGCAGGTCGGCGAGCGCGTCGTGGCGGCGTTGGGCGGTGTTGCGCAGGTCATCAGGGCTGGGCGGGGTCATCAGACCCTTGAGCACCGCGTGCAGCGCGGTGCCGGTTTCCGCGTCGAGTTGGCCGGTGATGCGCCAGTGTTCACCGAGGCGGGTGCAGCTGAGCTGCCGCTTCGCGAACGTCTCCTCGTGCGCGTCGGCGGCACCTTCGGGATCGTCGGGGTCGGGCTCGTGCACGCGGTGTTGCAGGTGCTGGGTGGCGGTGCGCATCTCGTCGGGGTCGCCGGTGACGGCTAACCCGGTGAGGATCGGTTCGGCCTGTTTCAACAACTCGTCGGGTTCCTTGTCGTGCAGCAGGCGGATCTGGTTGACGGTGTCGTAACTGGTGTCGCCGGCTTCGAACGCGGCGCCCAGGGACGGCAGAAGGCGCAGGGTGCCGGCGGATTTGATCAGGCCGTGGGCGTGCGCCCCGCCGAGCCGGGTGAAGGCCTTCAGCCAGGCCTTGGTGCTGCTCTGAGCGTCGGCGTGGCAGAGCCTGCGCCGGTCGAACACGGCGATGAGGCGGGCGGTCTGGGCCATCAACCGGTTGTGGGTGTGCACGATCGCGGCAAGCCCGTCGCGCAGGTCGAGGTCGGCGCACGTGTTCAGGTCGAGCTCGGCGAGGGTGTCCACGGCGGCGTCG
Source organism: uncultured Actinomycetota bacterium (assembly GCA_963816625.1). Taxonomy (GTDB): domain Bacteria; phylum Actinomycetota; class Actinomycetes; order Mycobacteriales; family Micromonosporaceae; genus Dactylosporangium. Next base: position 486,206 of record CAWFLC010000005.1, read on the forward strand.
ACCGCCGCGACCGCCGCCACCGCGCCCACCACCCCACTCGAACACATGTACGAACCTTAGCCCCACCACCCCCTCGATCACAACAAACCCGTTGCCACGCAACAAGTTCGGCCCGATGTCGTACCGACGGTCTACTGTGCTGGCGTGGAGGAGTGGGCACTCGGGCGGCCGAACGGCAACGGATGGATGCCAGATGGAGGCTCAGATGGAGGCTCAGATGGAGGCTCAGAACGCCTTCGCGAGATCGACGGCCTGAGTCCGGGCGATGTTCCGGCCGGTGTCCGCGTCGGCGGTGGCCAGGTTGGGCCGGAAATGCACCTCGGCGACGTCGGCGATGCCGGCCCAGCGCAGCCAGTCGGCGAAGTACGGTGCCTGGAAGTCGGCCCCGAACGCCGGGCCACGACCCGGGCCGTAGACCGCGCTGGTGTAGATGACCGCCACCTTCTTGCCGCGCAGCAACCCTGAGTAGCCCGCCTCCGGGTCGAAGCCGAAGACCATGCCCGGCTGGCTCACCACGTCGATGAACTGCTTCAAGATGTACGGGACGCCGGCGTTCCACATCGGGACGGTGAAGAGGTAGCGGTCGGCCGCGTCGAACCGCTCGAACGCGGTGCGGGCGGCCTGCCAGGCGTCCGCCTCGGCGCCCTCCGGGTCGAGACCGGCGAACACGGCCATCTTGGCGTTGGCGGCGGCCGGGCCGAAGGACGGCAGCGTGCCGTCCCACAGGTTCCACGTCTCGACGGGCACGTCCGGGTGCGTGGCGTGGAACGCGGACAGGAACGCCTCACCCAGGGCGAGGGACTCCGAGCGCTCACCGCGCGGGGATGCGGAGATGTGCAGCAGCTTGCTCATGACGGCCTCCAAGATTAATAGGACTGCGGTCCGGTTACACCCTCGAACCATAGCGGACCGCGGTCCGATTGAGTCCGGACTGCGGTGCAGGTCACTCGGTCTGCTTGTATGCACCGGTGAGCGTGCTGACCGTCCTCCGGACCCCGCAGGTCGCCCGGCTGCTGGCCGCCAGTACGCTCGGCCGCGTCCCGCTGGGCTCGTCGTCGGTGGCGTTGCTCCTGTTCGCGCGGCAGACCTGGTCGATCGGCCAGGCCGGGCTGCTGGTCGGCGTCTACACGGTCGGGCTGGCCGTGGGTGCGCCGGTCCTGGCCCGGATCGCCGATCGCTGGCGGCAGCCACCGGTGATGATCGCCGCGGCCTTGGTGTCGACGGTCGGTTTCGTGATCCTGGCCGTGACGCATCCGTCGATCGGCCTGGCCGTCGTCGCCACGCTGATCGCCGGGGCCGGCGCGCCGCCGTTCGAGGCCGGGCTCCGGGTCCTCTGGCGCGATCTGGTGCCGGAGTCGCAGATCACCACCGCGTACACCCTGGACATCGCCGTCCAAGAGGTGATCTTCATTCTCGGCCCGCTGACCGCGGTCGCCGCGGTCGCGGTTGGCGGGCCCTCCGCCGGGCTGTTCGTGACAGCCGCCTTCCAGCTGATCGGTACGGCGTGGTTCGTGACGACGCCGGCGGTACGGCGGTGGCGCGGCGAGGTCATCGCCAACACTGAGCGGCACTGGGCCGGCCCGCTGCGCTCGGCGCCGCTGCGGCTCCTCCTGGCCGCGATCGTGCTGATCGGCGCGGGCGTGGGGGCGATGCCGGTGGCCATCACCCGGTACGCGGAAGCCGCCGGCGACCGCTCGTGGGCCGGCTGGATGCTCGCCGCGCAGGCGTTCGGGGCGCTGATCGGCGGTCTGGTCAATACGCGGCTGAAGCTGCCCGAGCGGTGCGCGCCGTGGCTCGCGGCCGGCCTCGCGCTGGGCTACCTGACGCTGGTGCTCACCCCGGAGCCGCCGCTGATGCTGCTGCTCGCCATGCTCAGCGGGCTGGCTCTGCCGCCGCTGCTCACCGCCACCTTCCTGATCGTCGACGCGGTTTCCCCGGCCGGTACGGCGGCTGAGGCATTCGCCTGGGTGTCGACCGCGTTCACCACCGGCGCGGCGCTCGGCGCGGCCGTCGACGGGATCATCCTGGACCACACTCCGGGCGTGGCCGTCGGCTTCGTGCTGGCCCCGATCACCATGGCGTTGGCCGCCGTCCTCTACCGGGTGCTCGTCGCTGGGCTTGGGCACGCGGACCTGGCAGCGGAGCGAAGCGGAGCGGTGCCTGGCGGGAGCGACGGTCGCACGCCCGACGGACCCGAGTCATCGTAAAAAGGCCCGGCTCATCGCAAAAGGCCCGGCTCATCGGAAAGAGACCCGGCTCAGCGCAAAGAGACCCGGTGCAGCGAGGACAGGGAAGCAACGGTCTCCTCCGGCAGCGGCGGGCCCGGCGGAGTGCCGTTGCCGAACGGGCGGCCGCCCAGTGCCTCGCGATCGTGCGGGTCGAGCCAGTTGGACAGGTCCGGCCCGAGCGGCACGATGCCGGTCGGGTTGATGTCCCGGTGGACCACGTAGTAATGCCGCTTGATGTGGTCGAAGTCGATGGTGTCGCCGAAGCCGGGCGTCTGGAACAGGTCCCGCGCGTAGGCCCACAGCACCGGCATCTCCGACAGCTTCTGCCGGTTGCATTTGAAGTGCCCGTGGTACACCGGATCGAAGCGGACCAGGGTGGTGAACAGCCGCACATCGGCCTCGGTGATCGTGTCGCCGACCAGGTAGCGCTGGCCGGCCAGCCGGTCGGACAGCCAGTCGAGGCGGTGGAACAGCCGTTGGTACGCCTTGTCGTAGGCGGTCTGGTCACCGGCGAAGCCGCACCGGTAGACGCCGTTGTTGACGTCGGCGAAGACCAGGTTGTTGACCTTGTCGATCTCGGCGCGGAGAGCCTCCGGATACAGATTCGGCGCGCCCGGCCGGTGGTACGCCCGCCATTGTGTCGACAGGTCGATGGTGATCTGCGCGAAGTCGTTGGTCACCACCTGACCGGTGGGGATGTCGACGATCGCCGGGACGGTGATGCCCCGCTCGTAGCCGGGGAAGCGCTTGAAGTAGGCCTCCTGGAGCCGTTCGATGCCGAGGACCGGATCGCGGCCGCCCGGATCCAGGTTGAATGACCAGCTGCGCTTGTCGTGGATGGGACCGGCGATACCCATCGACAAGACCTGCTCCAGGCCGAGCAGCCGGCGCACGATGATCGAGCGGTTGGCCCACGGGCAGGCCCGGCTGACCACGAGACGGTAGCGGCCCGGCTCGACCAGATAACCTTCCTCACCGCCGGTGGTGATCCGGGTGGTGATGTAGTTCTGATCGCGCTGGTACTCGCCCTTGGTCACGTATTTCTCGTCGTCAGCCATACGACCAGAGTAGGGACCGTCTATGGACGGTCCCTACTCCGGCGCCTAGCGCTCGCGGCCGGTCAGCACGGCCACGGCCACCGGCCAGCCGGCCAGCAGCGCGACGTACGCGCGCTGGGCCAGGCCGTCGTAGCCGCCCGCACCGACCGTCATCAGCAGGACCGTGCCGATCACCAGCACGACCCCGACGATGCGGGTCGGCCTGGCCAGGTACGCCCAGCGGCCACTGCGCCGCAGGGCCCGGGCCAGCACGAACGACATCACGCTGAGCAGCACGAACAGGCCCAGCGACACGTACTGGTGTACCCAGAAGTGCGTCGAGGCGAGCGGCGCCGCGCCGGCGTCGATGCAGCCCGGCTGGTATTCGGAGCAGTCCTGCCTTGCGAGCCCGGCGACGAGCATGCCGAGCCCGCCGACCCCGAGCATGACGGCGGCGACCCGGCCCGAGGTGATGCCCCGGAACCGTTGCCAGAACACCGCGGCGGCGCTAAGCAAGCCGACCGCGGCGGCGACGAAGCCGGCGATCATCACACCGGCGGCCGGGTTGTCGGTGGCGGCGAGCCCGCTGATCGCCTCGCGGATGTGGCTGTAGCCGGGGGTGAGGGCGCCGGCGACGACGCTCGCCGCGAAGAACGTGACGACGCCGGCCGCCGCCGCCCGGGTCAGCATGGTTCGCGACTGGATGGTCCGCGAATAGATGGTCATGATGGACATGGGTGATCCTCCTTCTGTTGCCATCCAGGGTCGGTCAACCCGCGGCTCGAAACGACGGTGCGCGCATGCTGGTCGGCGGGGGTGCCAGCACCCCCAAGGGACGCTGGCGTGCCAGCATCCCCATGGGACCCGGGATCGCGCTCAGTTCGACGCCAGCCACAGCAGGACGGCCTTGACCCGCTTGTGCACCTCCCGCTCCTCGGCCAGCCCGAGCTTGCTGAACGTGCTGTTGATGTGCTTCTCGACCGCCTTGACCGTGAGCACCAGGCTGGCCGCGATCGCGCTGTTGTCCTTGCCGGCGGCCATCTCGGCGATCACCTGCTGCTCGCGCGGGGTGAGCCGATCCAGCGCCGAACGAGCGGCGCGCCCCCGTACGAGCGCGTCGACGACCTTCGCATCGACCACCGACGAGCCCCGGGCCACCTCGTGGATCGCGCCGATCAGTTGCGCCGGGTCGGACATGCGCTCCTTGAGCAGGTAGGCGCGTCCCTGCGAACCCTCGTCCAGCAGGCTCAGCGCGAACTCGGGGTCGTCGTACTGGCTCAGCACCACCACCCCGAGCGCCGGATGGGTCCGCCGGAAACGATTCGCGGCCCGAACCCCTTCGTCGGTATCGCTCGGCGGCATCCTGATGTCGGTGAGCACCACGTCCGGCTGCGCCGCCTCGACCGCGGCGACGAGCCCGTCGTAGTCCGCGCAGACGGCCACGAGGTCAATGCCGGGCGCGGCGGCCAGCAGGCTACGCAGCCCCTCGCGGGCCAGGAGGTTGTCCTCGGCGAGCACGACCCGGACCGTCACACCGCCAGGGTAGGCAGAATGCGGGGATGACGATACGTCGCCGGGCGGCCGCGACCGGTGGGATCGCGCTGGCGCTGCTCGCCTTGGCCTGTGCGGTCGCGCTGCTGGGCCACGTCGACGAGCCGCGCGTCAACGTGGGCTTCGGGCTGACCAGCCTCGCGCTCGGGGCCGCGCTCGGCGCCGTCGGCTGCCTCCTGCTCGGCATCCGCCGCGGCAACGTCCTCGGGCCGCTGCTGACCCTGGCCGGCGGCGGGCTGGTGGCCGAGTTCGCGTTCCGCGAATACGCCTACCGTGGTCTGCCGCACGCTGCCGCCGCGGCCTGGGCCGGCCTCGCCCTCGACCCGCTGTTCTTCCCCGTGTCGATCGCCCTCATTCTCTTCTTCTTTCCGGGGGTACGAGTGGCCGCCCGCTGGACGTGGGTGCTGGTCGGGGGTCTGGCCCTGATGGCGACCCAGGTGGCCGTGCACGCGCTGCGGTCCGGGCCACTCGAGGACGAGACGTACGGCTACTGGGTGCCGTGGGACGGCGTCCTGCCCACCGACGCGCCGGTCGACGCCATCCTCGACGCGCTGATCGTGGCCGGCATCCTGCTGCTCGTCGCCGCCGTCGTGACGCTGCTCCTGCGGTACGTCCGCGCCGATCCGGACGTCCGGCAGCGGCTCAAACCCCTCGCGCTCGCGGCCACCATCGCGGTCGTCTGTCTGGCGTTGCAACTGGTACCAGGCCTGCGCGACGTCGCTACGCTCGCGTTCGTCCTGGCCTTGTCGGCCGGCTTCCCGATCGCGCTCGCCGTCGGCGCCCTGCGCTACCGCGTCTGGGACTTCGACCCGATCCTCGTCCGTACGCTCGTCTACGGCACCCTCGCCGCGTTCGTGACGGTCATCTACGTGGCCGTCGTCGTCGGGCTCTCCGCGCTGTCCGGCGCCCGGCTGCGGGACAACGTGGCCGTCTCGGTCGCCGCCACCGCGCTCGTCGCCGTGTCGTTCGGTCCGGTCAAGCAGCGCATCGAGCACGCGGCCCGGCGACTCGTCTACGGCGTGCGCGCCTCACCGTACGAGGCGCTGGCCGCGCTGCCGCACCGGCTCGCCGAGGTACCGGCGGTCGACGAGGTCCTCACCAGCACCGCCGAGGCTCTCGCTCAAGGGCTCGGGGTGGCGGCGGCCCGGGTACGCGCGTTCGTCAGCGGCACGACGCGAGAGGCCTGGTCGCCGTCGCCACCTCGGTCGTCGCCACCGCAGTCGTCCTCGGCTGTCGGCGGCTCGTCGTCGGCTGTCGGCGGCTCGGCGTCGTCGTCGGCTGTCGGCGGCCTTACCGTGGTCGAGGTCCGGCATCTCGGCGCGGTCGTCGGGGACGTGGCCGTGGCGACCTGGCCGGACCGGCAGCTCAGCGCGGCCGACCGGAGCCTGCTCGTCGACCTCGCCGCCCAGGCCGGTCCGGCGCTGCGCGGGGTCGCCCTGGCCGCCGAACTCGAGGCGCGCCTGGTCGACCTGCGCGCCAGCCGGCAACGGCTCGTCTCGGCGCAGGTCCAGGAGCGGCGGCGGCTCGAACGCGACATCCACGACGGCGCGCAACAACAGCTCGTCGCCCTCGCGGTGGCGATCCAAGCGGCCGAACGCCTTCTGGACGACGTCATCGGCGGGAACGCGCCCCTCGAAGACCGGCGCCAGGACGTCGAACGGGCCCGAACGGCCCTGTACGAGGCGGCGCGCCAGGTCCAGGCCTGCATCGACGACCTTCGGGAACTGGCTCGGGGCGTCTACCCGCCGGTGCTCGCCGCCCGCGGGCTGGTGGCCGCGCTGCGCGCTCGTGCCCGTACCGGCGGGATCTCGGTCACGCACACGCCCGCGCTGGACGGGCTGCGGTTCGCCGCCGACGTCGAACTGGCCGTCTACTTCGCCTGCCTCGAAGCGATGCAGAATGTGGCCAAGCACGCACCTGGGGCCGCAGCCCGGCTGGTGCTCGATTACGACGGCGGCGTGCTGTCGTTCGTGCTCAGCGACGACGGCCCTGGGTTCGACGGCCGTGAGGTTGATGGCTCTGGCGTCGGGAGTTCCGGCGGTGCTGCGGCCGGCCGCGGCAGCGGGTTGGTCGCCATGGCCGATCGGGTCGGCGCGGCGGGCGGGTCGGTGACGGTCCACGCGGCGCCGGGTGCCGGTACGACGGTCCGCGCCAGCGTCACCGCGACACCGGTCACTTGACCAGCTCATTACATTGACGACCGAACGGCGAACTGGCGTTGGTGCTCAAGCCGGTAGGTTGAGCGGGTGCCGGACCGAGTGCTCGGCGTTGACGCGTGCAAGGCCGGCTGGGTCGGGGTGCTCATTGACGATGCCGACGGCTCGGTGCGGGCGTTCGTCGCCGCGTCGATCGCCGACCTGGTCGCCCGGGCCGAGACCGGAGGTGCGGTCGCCGCGATCGGCATCGACATCCCGATCGGCCTGGCCGACGCCCGCATGCGCCAGGCCGACATCCTCGCCCGGCAGGCGGCCGGTGTGCGGCGCTCGTCGGTGTTCCTGACCCCGGTACGCGCCGCACTCGGCTGCGCCGACTTCGCCTCCGCGGTCGCCGTCAACCGCGAGCGCACCGGCAGCGGCTTCTCCATCCAGGCGTACGGCCTGAAGCCGAAGGTCCTCGACGTCGACTTGTGGGTTCGCGCGTGCGGCCGCCGCGTTGTGGAGGTCCACCCGGAGTTGTCGTTCGCCCGCATGGCCGGGGCACCGCTCGCCGACAGCAAGGTGACCTGGGCCGGCATGCAGCGGCGCCGGGCCCTCCTCGCCGCGGAAGGCATCACGCTCGACGGCGACCTCGGCGAGGCCGGCCGCCGCTCCGGCATCGACGACATGATCGACGCGGCTGCCGCGGCCTGGACCGCCCGCCGGGTGGCCCGCGCCGAGGCGAGCTGCCTACCGAACCCGCCCGAGCCGCTCGAGGACGGCTGGCCCTGCGCCATCTGGACCTGAGGTCAACTACATATGTCGTTCTCTGCACTACGATAGTAGTGTCCACGCCGTGGGTGGGCGACGTGAACTGATTCTCGACACCGCCATCGGGTTGCTCGGGGACAGTGGCGTGCACGCGGTCACCCACCGGGCCGTCGACGGCGCCGCGGGCCTCGCCGCCGGCTCGACGTCGAACTACTTCCGCAGCCGCGACGCGCTCCTCGAAGCGGTCGTCGAGCGGTTCGCCGCGCGAGCTCACGGCCGCGCTCACCGGTCAGCGAGTGTGAAGAACGCGAGCGCCTTCGCCGCGTCGACGTAGAGGTCGGGGTATGCGCTGTTGCGGGTCCAGTTCGTGCCGGGCGGGATGAGGGTCGCCAGGGCCGGCCACGCCGGCGGCGAGCTTGACGGCTGCCACTCGACCGTCTTCGCGAGCGCCGCGGCGTCCGGCGGCGCGAGCGCGACCAGCCCCTGGTACTGCCAGTCGGTCGGGCCCGGCGCCCGCGAGCACGGGTTGCCGAGGGCCTTCAACTGCCAGTGGATGTCGACGTACGAGCCGATGCCGGGGACGTCCTTGTCGGTCCAGTGGTGGTCGGTGCGGACGGCTGCCTCGTCGGCCTTGAGCTTCAGCTGGCAGTCGGCGTCGGTGGCGCGCCCGGTGTCGCGGGGCGCCGACTGGCAGCCCAAGACGGCGAGCGCCGCCAGCGCCATCACCCCTGCGAGCCGTCTGAACACCGCGCCAGGGTAGCGACCGGGCGCCACCGGTCGTCCGGGAAAATCGGCTGGCGCTTCCTAATACAGTCGAAGGCATGACGGTGGCTGTCCTCGGAGCTGACGACTGGGAACTGAAACGGGATCTGCGCCTCCGCGCGTTGCGGGAGTCGCCGGCCGCGTTCGCCTCCACGTACGAGCGGGAGCGGCAATACACCGAGCCGGACTGGCGCGACTGGCCGCGCCACGGCATCTTCTTCGCGGCCGGCGGGCACAGCATCGCCTGCGGCTGGCTTCCGGTCGCCGAGCCGGACGTGGCCAACCTCATCAGCATGTGGGTGGCGCCGGAGCACCGCGGGCAGCGGGTCGCCGCCGCGCTCATCGACGCGGTCGTCGAGTGGGCGCGCACGCAGGACCGCGATCATCTCGAACTCGAGGTCGCGGCCGGCAACGAGGCCGCGCGGAAGGCGTACGAGCGCTACGGCTTCGAGGCGACCGACCGCGAGCCGTTCACGCCGGGCGGGACGGTCTACGCGCTCAAGCTGCGCTGATGCGGATCCCGGCCGTCGTGCAGCGCAACGCCGTTGCCGCCTGGGGGAGCGACGGCCGGCGCTGGCTCGCGGGAGCTGCCCCGGCTGCTCGCCGAGGTCGCAGCCGACTGGGAGCTGCGGATCGGCGAGCCGTTCGCCCTGTCGTACAACTGGATCACCCCGGCTACGACGTCGGGGCGATGCTCTACAACCCGGATCCCGATCTTCGCGACGACGAGCTTCTGCAGTTGGTACCGGGGAGAGTCGAAATCCTTGCCGACGGGCTCGCGCTGCCGGTCGACCGGGTGCGCGCCTGGAGCTTCGTGATGGCCGTGTTGTCAGAGGTGTGGACCGCCGAGGGCGGCGGCCCGATTGGCGGCCGCCCACTCGACGTGGCGCTGTTGCTGGAGGGACTGGTGTGAACGCGGTTCGCCCCGGTCGACCGTGGGGTCGACCGGGGCGAACCGAGGTCAAGGGTGGAATTCTTAGGCTGAGCGGCCCCGTCGGGTGCGAACCTCTTGCAGCCGCTCGTTGAGAATGTCTTCCAGCTCTGCGATGGACCGGCGCTCGAGCAGCATGTCCCAGTGCGTGCGTGGCGGCTTGGCCTTCTTCTGCTCCGGCTCACTGCCGTCGACCAGCCGCGCGACACTGCCGTCGAACTTGCACTCCCAGGTGATCGGCACCTCGGCGTCGACGGCGAAGGGGACCTCGAACTGGTGGCCCTTGGCGCAGAGATACTCGCGGGTCTGGCGGGGTGCCAGCTCCGTGTTGCGGTCGGACTCGTAGCTCACGGCTCCGAGGCGGCTCCCGCGCAGCATGCGCTCGCCCATGGTCGGATCTTCCCCTTCGATTCGTGGTGCTGTTCACAGTGTGCAACGACGCCACGTGGTCTGATGATTCCCATCGCGGGCGGGCAGATTACACGACCTCCCCGGGACGGCGGTAGGGATGTCGCCGGGTCGGTATCTCGATTTTACTTTCGCTTCGGGTGATCGACCAGTTTTGCCGGATAGACGGCGCGCCTTTCCCGGGAATATGGCAGTACGGTGGAGCCGCGGCCTGCATGATCGGCAGGATCGTCAAGATCACGAAGCACCTTCGAGCGTAGCCAGGGGCTTGCGCAGCAAGTGTGCCAACATCTGTTGCTCACCGGCGTCCAGGGTACCCAGGGGGCCGTCTCTTCGGTGCTCGCGTGCTGCTCGAACGTCGCATTTCCGGCATCGGTCAGCCGGACGTGGACACGGCTGCGGTCGGCCGTGTCATGCGAACGGGTGACGAACCCGGCCTCCTCGATCGGGCCGAGCCGGGGCCGACTCGGTGACGGGTTGTCTGAGCCTCGTGGGGCCGGGCGTCTCAGATGCTGGATTCGGCCGGCGGGCAGCTAGTTGTGATGCGTTGATGCGCCTGAGGACATCATGATGTCCTGACCCGCATCAACGGTGCGGTAGACGTACCTTCCCGGCCGGCGTCACGATGTGGGACGTCCGTTCACGCCGACCAGCGGATCGAGATCGGTGTGCCAGGACCTCAGCCGACTGGCGTCGCGGTGAGGCGGGCGATCGCCGCCGCGAGCTGGCCCACCTGGGCCTCCAGGTCGGCGGTGCGTTGCCGGGCCAGGGTCAGCTCGGACCGGTCGTGCGCGGCGGCCGCCCGCGCTTCCTCGATCGATTCGATCCCGTGCTGGTACTCCGTCCGCTCGGTACGTTGCGCCGCGGTCAACTGCTCGGCGAGGGCGTTGGCGCGGGCCGCCTCCGCTCGTGCTTCGCTCAGCTGCTGTCTGGCCGTGGCCCATTCGTGGCGCGTCGCATCCCGGTCCGCGCGGGCCTGAGTCAGCTCCTGACGGGCCGCGTCGCGCTCCCGCACGGCATCCGCGGAGGTGCCGCGAGCCTGCTCGGTCGCCTGGACGGCAGCATCGCGATCACGTACTACCGCCGCCAGTTCGGCGCGGGCCTGGGTCGCTTGCTCGGCGGCCGCAACCGTGGTCCGTTGTTCGGCCGCCCGGGCGGCGGCGGCCTGGTCAAGCGCTTCGTCCCGGGCGCGGGCGGCGTCGTCGGCGGTTGCGCGGGCTGCGCTGAGGTCGGCCTCGGCGGTTGCGCGGGCGGAAACGAGCGCGGCCTCGGCGGCCTCGGCGCGCTGTCGAGCCGCGGCCGCGGCCTGGTGCGCCCGATCGACCTTGTGTTCGGCGTCGGCGTGCGCCTGCTGAGCGTCGGCGTGCGCCTGGTCGATCAGGTGCTGGGCGTCCGCTCGCGCCTGGTCGATCTGGTGCTTGGCGTCCGCCCGGGCGTCGTCGGCCTCGCGCCTCGCCTCTCTCGCCTGTTCGGCTTGGCGCTCGGCCTCTGCTCTCGCTTGGTCGGTATCGCGCTGGGAGTCGAGACGGAGTTGATCCAACTTCTGCTTGGCATCGGCGCGGATCTTGCCCACCGTGCGCTGGGCCTCGTCGCGTTCGACGTGGGCGGCGGCGATCTGGGCGGCGGCCTCGGCTCGTACCTCGGCCAACTGCCGCTCCAGTCCGGCCGGGGAGACCTCCATGTGCAGCGCGTCCACGAGGGTCTCGACCACGTGGTCGAGGCGCTCGGCGACCTCGAACGCCCGGGCGACCTGACCACTCAAACCTGGCGACGTGCGCTGCCGGAGCCGCGCGTTGCGGGCCTCGCGCTGGCAGGCGCCGTCGTTGTCGCGGCAGTACCGAAACGGCCGGCCGGCGGCCAGCCGCTGGGGGACCGGCCGGCCGCAGTGCGAGCACGGCCGGTCCGGTGCCTCGTCTTCAACTACGCGGTCAATCACGCGCAAAAGGGTAAGAGGTCCTCGCGGCTCACCGAGGTACGACGCGCCGTCGATTAGCGAATTGATATTGCCAGCAATTCGATAATCGGATGCACCATAATGCCGGTTATGGTGCATCCAGCAGAGGCGAGGCGGCCCCCGTCGCGAGGCGAAGCCCGGTGGCCGGCATGAGCTACGGGCATTTCACGGCGATGCAGGTACGCGGGGGCGCGACCCGTGGGCTCGCCCTGCACCTGGCCCGGCTCGACGCCGCCAACCGGGAGCTGTTCGACACCCTGCTCGACGGCGACCTCGTCCGCGCGCGCATCCGCGAGGCGCTCGGCGACGCGTCGGACGCATCGGTCCGGGTCATCGTCGAGGACGGCAGCGGGCGCGCCGGGAAAAGCGCCGAGAAAAGCCAGGGCGCCGACCAGGGCGGTGTCCGCGTCACCGTACGACCGCCCGCACCCGATCCGCCGTCGCCGCAGCGGCTGCAGAGCGTCCCGTACCTGCGGCCGGTCGCGCACCTCAAGCACACCGACGGCTTCGCCCAGGAGTACTACTGGCGCCGCGCCGACCGCGCGGGTTTCGACGAGATCCTCCTCACCGACCTCGGCGGCGAGATCGCCGAGGCCGGCATCGCCAACGTCTGCTTCGTGCGCGGCGACGCCCTGATCTGGCCGACCGCGCCGCACCTGGCCGGCATCACGATGCAGCTGCTCCTCGCCGCGCCGGAGGTGCCGTCGAGACGAGAGCCGGTACGCCGGTCCGACCTGCCCGCGTTCGACGGCGGCTTCCTGACCAACTCCCACGGCATCGCCGTGATCGGCGGCGTCGACGAGCTGGCCCTGCCGGTCGCCGACACGATGTACAAGATCCTCGTGGACGTCTATGCCGCCGCACCCTGGGACCGGATCTGACCCGTACAGGGGTAGCGCCATTCGTCACTATCAGTGCAGGGTGTAGGCAGCACTGACATATCATGTCGATCAGTTGGGTGAGGTGGCCATTCCCCCGAAGTCGCCCGATCGCGCATCGCCGCGCGCATCTCCGCGCGCAGTGGTGACGCTGGCGATGGCGACCCTCGGCCTGGGTTTGAACCTGCGCGCCATGATCCTGCTCGGCCCCCACCTGCACGAGAGGTTCGGCGCCGGACCCCGGCAGTACGTGCTGCTGATGGCGCTGCCGCTGCTGGTGGCGGCGCTGGTGCGCCTGCCGGCCGGGCTGCTCACCGACCGGTACGGGGTGGGTGTGATGTTCCCCGTGGTCAGCCTGGCCGCCGCGGCGCCCGTGTTCGGGATGGGGATGGTCGACTCGTTGCCGGCGGTGGTCCTCACCGGCACTGCGGCCGGGGTCGCCGGGGCCGCGTTCGTCGTGGGTGGCACGCTCGTGGCGCGGGCGATCCCGTACGGCCGGCGGGGCCTGGCCCTGGGGATATTCAGCCTCGGGCCGGCGATCGGGGTCGCGATCTCCGTGGTCTCCCGCGGATTCGACCCGGGTGGCCGCGACGCCGCGCTGGTCCTCGGCGGCCTCCTGGTGGGTTTCGCCGCGCTGTCGGCCCTGGTGTTCCGTGACGACCTCGGCACACGTCCTGCCGGCTCGCCGCTGCGCCGGTGGGTGGAGACGGTCCGGCTCGCCTCGACGACATCGTTGTCGCTGCTGTACGCGCTGGCGCTCGGCGGGGTCGCGGGCATGGCCGTCTTCCTGCCGCTGTACCTGACCTCGGTGTTCGGCGTTGGCTGGTTCCATGCCCTGGCGGTCACCGGCGTGGTGCTGGCGGTGGCCGCCGCCGGACGCCTGCTCGGCGGCTGGTGGACCGATCGCCGCCCGACGACCCGGCTGCTCCTGGTGTGCTACGCCGTGGCGGCGCTGTTGTGCCTGGTCGTGGCCTCTGACCCGGGACGGTGGTGGCCGAGCGTCCCGGCGATCGCGGCCATCGGCCTGTGCGACGGCCTGGCCAGCGGCGCCCTGCTCGCGATGATCGGCAAGGCTGCGCGGCCCGGCACGGCGGGCGCGGTCATGGGGGCGGCCGGTACGGCGGCCGCACTCGGGACGCTCCTGATCCCGCTAGTGCTCGCTGTGGTGGATGTCGTGACCCCTTCCTACGCGCCGGCCTGGATCCTGCTCGCCGTGCTGCTGTTCGCCGGCGCCCTCTACGTGCGGACGCATGGCCTGCGCATCGGGCTGGGGCTGCCCGTGCGGTACGAGCCGGAGGCGAGCCCGACGGCGATGACCGTGGCGGTCGTGGCCGGCTCCGACATCCGCCTCGGCGCGCCCGCCGTAGTCGCACAGCTCGCCGAACTGGCGATGAGCGACGAACTGGTCGTGGTCTACGGCTTCGACGAGCCGCCGCGACCCCGCCGCAGCGCCAACGTCCTGCTGGACGGGCTGCGGGTCCGGCTGCCCCGGCACCGGGTCATCGCCGTGCCGGTTGCGGCCGGCACCGCCGCGAACGGCCTCGCTGCTCCGCTCGGCGAGTTCCTCAATGCCGGCACCGTGCCGATCGCCGTCACCCCGACCGCCGACGCGCGGGGCATCGCCGCGCAGGTCTGCAGCGTCCTGCACGCCGACCGGGTGCTGATGGTTTCGTACACGACGGCGGTCGGCGCCGGCCTGGACGAGGTCTGGACCCGCAGCTCACTGCGCTGAACCCGGAACCGCGATTTCGAGCCGTTTCAGCCGTCAACCCAACCGCCACGCCCAGAACGCTCGTGTCTATAGAGCAGGCGTTCGCAACGCACGTGAGATGGGGCCGGTTGAGTATCGACGACGATTTCGCCAGCTACTACAACGCGCGGGCCGAGCACATGCGGACGACGGCATACCTGCTCTGCGGCGACTGGCACCTGGCGCAGGACCTGGTCCAGCTGACGTTCACCAAGCTGTACCGGGTGTGGCGGCGCATCGAACGGCACCAGACGCTCGACCAGTACGCCCGGCGGGTGTTGCTGCGGGCGTTCCTCGACGAGCGTCGCCGGCCGTGGCGGCGGGAGGTGCCGACTGAGGTCATCGACCCGACGCTGCCGGCCGCTCCAGTGGGCTCACCCGACGACCGGATCGTCCTGAAAGCGGCGCTGGGCCACCTTCCTCCGCGGCAGCGGGCGGTCATCGTGTTGCGGTTCTGGGCCGACCTGCCGGTCGACGAGGTCGCCGCCGTCCTGGGCTGCTCGACCGGCACCGTCAAGAGCCAGACCTCGGACGGGCTGGCCAACCTGCGATGCGCGCTCGGCAGCGTCGCCAAGGACATCGGACACAGGCAGCAACAGACATGGGGAGGATCGTTATGACGAACAGCACGCCGGACGTCGACCGGATCTGGGAGGCCATGCTCGACGACCCCGCGCCGCCGCTGCCCGCGGCGGACGAGGTGCTGACCGTGGCCCGCCGGAGCGCGCGGCGCCGCGCGGCGTGGGCGGTTGCCGGCTCCGGGCTCGCCGGTGCGGTCGTCATCGCATCGGTCGCCGCCGGGGTGGCCTTCGTCGGCGACCCGCGAGCCACCCCCGCGCCGCCCGCCGAGGTTGCGGCCTCGCCCGCGGTCACGCAGCCGGCACCGCCGCCGCTGCTGACCGCGCCGAGCAAGGACGCGGCGCACGCGCACGGCACCCAGAACGCCGCGATCCTCATGGCCGCCGTCCCGCCGGGCCTTACCGGTGTACTGGAGAAACTGTCGACCGGCACCGACTCGCCGGCCGCGACGTGGCAGGTGGAGAACCGGGCCGAGTACACCTCGACCGTCGACGTCGTGCTCACTACCGGGCACGCCGACGGCGCGGTCTCGGTGACCATTCACGGCGGCCTCACCGGCCTCGGCGAAGACGTGTGCGCCAAGGTGGTGAGCGATCTGCTGGCGGTCAGCGCGCCCGGATGTGAGATCGCGAACGTCGGCGGTGTGCCGATCCGGGTCTTCTCCACGCACGATGCCGACCGCGGTGACATCACCACCGCCGTCCGGTTGCTCGACGGGGGTCTGCTCTACGTCGAGGCGATGCAGGGCATCCCCGCGTTCCACGCCGGCAGCGAGGTCCCGCCGGACGGCAGCGTTCACGTGCCCGACGGCAAGCACACGATGCTCGGCGGCTGGCCGGCGCTCCCCGCCGTACCGTTCTCGAAGTCGGCGCTCGCCACGATCGCCGCGAATCCCGCCCTGCTGCCGTCGTAGCCTGGCTATCACCCAGCCGCCGGAGTAGATTCCGTGGAATCTACTCCGGCGGTGCTATGCTCGGAACATGCTTCCATGGAAGATAGTTCCAGCGACGGCATGATCGATCTGCTGCACCTGTTCAGCGAGCTCGTCCGGCTGGAGACCGAGCTGTGGAACGCCGTCGACGCGCGGCTGCGCGCCGATCACGACCTGACGCTGGGGCGGTTCGAGACGATGCGGGTCATCTCCCGGCGAAGGCCGTGCCGCGTCAACGACGTGGCCGACGAGCTGGTGATCACCATCGGTGGGGCCAGCAAGGTCGTCGACCGGGTCGAGGCGGCCGGTCACTGCCGCCGCCGCGACAACCCCGACGACCGGCGCTCCTCGCTCATCGAGCTGACCCCGGCCGGCCGGCGCATGCTCGCCACGGCCACCACGACCGTCGAGGACGAGCTGCGGAAGCTGATCGGCTCGGCCCTGCCCGCAAGGGCGCTTCAGCAGCTCAGCACCACCCTGAGCACACTGCGGCAGAGAGAAGGGTGAACCTCACCATGCGAGCCGTCGTGCTGGACGCGCCCGGCGCCCCGAGCGCCCTGGCCATCCGCGACCTGCCGATTCCCGCGCCGTCGCCCGGATGGGTGCTCATCCAGGTCAAGGCCTTCGGGCTCAACCGTTCCGAGCTGCACACCCGGCTCGGGCTGGCCGTCGGCGTGACCTTTCCCCGCGTGCTCGGCATCGAGGCCACCGGTGTCGTGGCCGAGTGCCCCGGCGGCGAGTTCGCCCCCGGCCAGCAGGTCGTCGCGATGATGGGCGGGATGGGCCGCACGTTCGACGGCGGGTATGCCGAATACACCTGTGTGCCGGCCACCCACGTCATCCCGTTCGCGAGCAAGCTGGACTGGGCGACGCTCGGCGCCGTGCCCGAGATGCTCCAGACGGCATACGGCTCGCTCACCGTCGGGCTCGACGCGCAGCCCGGCCAGACACTGCTCGTCCGCGGCGGCACCTCGTCGGTCGGGATGGCCGCGGCAGTGCTCGCCAAGCGGTCGGGCAGCACCGTGCTGTCCACAACCCGCAACCCGGCCAAGGCCGACGCGTTGCGCGGCATCGGCGTCGACCACGTGATCGTCGACGACGGCAGCGTCGCCGAGCAGGTCCGCGCCATCATCCCGGACGGCGTGCACGGCACGCTCGAACTGGTCGGCGCGCCCACCCTGCGCGACTCGCTCCGGGCGACCCGGGTCCACGGCGTCGTCTGCTTCACCGGGATGCTGTCCAACGAGTGGATCATCCCGGACTTCTACCCGATCGACGTCATTCCCAAGGGCGTGCGGCTGACCGCGTACGGCGGCGACGCCTCGGACCTGCCCGCCGCCGTCCTGCAGGACTACCTCGACGCGGTCGCGAACGGCGACGCCGTCGTCCCCGTCGGCCACGTCTTCCGCCTCGACGAGATCGTCGCGGCGCACACCGCGATGCAGGAGAACCGCTACAGCGGCAAGCTGGTCGTCACCACGGCCTGACGTCAGCCGGCGGCCGCCACCGCCGAGGCCTGTGCGCTGGTCACGACCGGGACGACCTCGAAGTCGACCAGGTCGCTCCACTGGCTGATCCAGGCCATGAGCATGGTCAGGTCGTCGCACTCCATGAGCTGGAAGCAGCGCCGGAAGGCCGCCTCCACCCAGCTGTCGACGTAGCGCAGGCCCTCCGGCATCAGCCGGCCGTGCTCGCGGGCCCGCGCGTACACCGGTTGCGCGCCACCGTCCCGGAAGTTCTCGATCACCATGAACAACATGGTGATCAAGTTACGGGCGCATCGACCTCGGAACCAGGGCGGTACCGGTACCCAGACCGGCGGGTGACCTGCCGTCCAGGTTGAACTCGACGCCCTCGCTCGCCAACAGGTCGGTAAAGGCGTCGCGCGGGTTCTTGAACCGGTCCCGGTGCTTGCTCAGGTGGGCGGCCGTCATCGCGGCGACGATCGGGGTGGAGAACGACGTGCCGCTCCAGCGGGCCCGTCCGTCAAAGCGCTTGCGCTCCCCGACGAGCGGCGTGGAGACGCAGGTACACCCGTCGTAGAGCGCCGGATGGTGGTAACGGCAGGTGGCACTCGGCGGTTCGACGTACTCGTATTCGCCGGTCGGGAACGCCCCGATCAACCGCTCGCCGGGCGCGTAGACCTTGACGCCGGGCCCGTAGTTGCTGAAGCACGCCATCCCCTTGAGGTCTTCGCGCAGCGCCCCCACGGACACGATGTCGTCGCGGACGTGCTGATGCCCGCCCGCGGCGCCGGCCGGCATCAGCAGGTTCGGTCCGCCCTCGTTGCCGACCGCGGCCACCAGCAGGGTGTGCCCGTCGCGCGCGAGGTCGTCGAGGAATTGAGCGAGCCCGAGGTACTCGCGGTTGTCCAACGTCGTCCCGCCGGCCGACAGGCTGATGATGTCCGGGTGCTCGGCGAGGGCGCTGGACAGGCCCGGCCCGAGGTCGAACTCCCACACGGCGCCGGCCCAGGTCATCTTGTTGGCCACCACGACCTCGGCCTTCGGAGCGACGGCGCCGATCGTGCCGCCGATGAAGGTGCCGTGTCCGGCGTACAGCCGGATGAGCCCTTCCACGGTGAAGGTTTTCCGGGCTTCGCCGCTGACGTGCTCGAAGATCGTCTCGTGCGCGGCCTCCGCGGCGTTCTTGACGTCGTCGATGAAGCCGGTGTCGACCACCCGGATGCTGACGCCGCCACCATCGCCGCCGCCATCGCCGCCATCGCCGCTCACCGGCGGCGGCAGGTACGGCGTGCCGGCCGGCAACGGCAGCGGCTCGCTGGCCGGGCACAGGTTGACGTCGCAGATCGAGATCAGATGATGGGGTGTCGCCCGACCCGGGAACCGGCGGGTGTTCGCGAAGAACTCGTGCAGGTCGCCGCCGTACGGCCGGCGCTGCACGGCGCCGTCCACAGCGCGGGGGAGTGTCGGGGGAGCCGAGTTTGAACAGCCGGCGGGCGTCCGGGTCGTCGACCACCTCGGCGCCGAACAGGCCGTACTCGGGTTCGTACACGAACTGGGGCTCGATCTCGTGGTCGTTCTCCGCTTCGGGCGGGAACACCCGCGGCTTGGCCCGGCTGTCCGGGGCGGCCTCGCGGACCTCTTCGAATTGCGACCAGAACTTGGCGTACCTGCCGGTCATCTGCTGGTCCTCCCTGACCTCGACCCCTGACCTCGACGAGCTTCCCACTGGTGAGTACGACGCCACTCATCTGATACGTCGATGGTGGCCGTCCGGCGCGCGGTTCGGCAGCGGACCATCGGTTAGTGTTCGCATTATGGCCGGTCAGCCGCGGGATCCGGGCGAGTTGTTGGCACTCGCCTTTTCCCGGCCACGCGATGCGGTGGCGCGCGCCGACGCACTCCTGACCGACAAACCGTCGCCATTCACCGGCTCACTCGCGTACCAGACAAAGGGTTTGGTCGAAAGGGATTTCGGCGATCTCGGCTCGGCCATCGGCCATCTTCGCCGCGCGGTGCGGCTCGCGCAGATCTCCCGCGTCCCCAATCGTGAGGCCGATGCGATGGCTGCGCTCGGTGTGGCGCTGGTGAACGCCGGGCGTACGCGGGCGGGACTGGACACATTGGACGGTGCGTTGGCGCGCGCCGATGGGCTGACGGCCGCGCGGGTGCGGTTCCGGCGGGCCGGCGTGCTGCGGCTGATCGGCTGGCACCGCGAGGCGCTCGCCGAACTGCGCACGGCGCTGCCCGTCCTGCGCCGCAACGGTGACACGATCTGGGTCGCCCGAACCGTCACCTTGCGGGGGCTGATCCTGCTCGCGCTCGGCCAGGCGGAACGGGCGGACCGCGACTTCGAGACCGCCGAGCGGATGTTCGCGACCACCGACCAGGAGCACGACTCGGTCGTCGCGCTGCACAACCGGGGGCTCGTTGCATTCCGTACCGGCGACCTGCCGCTCGCGCTGGATCGCTTCGACGAGGCGGAACGGCGCTATCTCGCGCTCGGCACGGTGATGCCGGAGCTGAGCGCCGACCGGTGCGCGCTGCTGCTCGCGGCCGGGCTGCCGAACGAGGCGCTGAGCGAGGCCGACCGGGCGATCGGCCGGCTGCAACGCCAGCGCGGCCGGGCCATCCGGCGGGCGGAACTGCTGCTCACCGCCGCGCACGCGGCGCTCGCCGCCGACGATCCGGTGACCGCGCAGGATCGCGCCCGCTCCGCCGCACGGCTGTTCCGCGCCCACGGCCGGGACTGGTGGTCGGCGCAGTGTGCCCTGTTGATGCTGCAGATCCGGGCGGCGACCCTGAGTACCACCGCGAGCGCTCGTCCGCACGAGGCGCTGCGCCGGGACGCGGCCGACCTCGCCGATCGGCTGGCCACGCTCGGCGCCGCCGAAGCCGCCGACGCCCACCTGCTCGCCGGGCGGCTGGCGCGGGCGCTCGGCGAGTCGGCGGACGCCGAGCGGCATCTCGCCGCGGCCGCTCGTACCCGCCATCGGGGGACGGCGCTGACCCGGGCCGGCGGCTGGCTGGCCGAGGCGCTGCGGGCGGACGCGGCCGGGGAGGCGCGCCGCACCCTTGACGCCTGCCGCCGCGGCCTGGACTTCCTCGACGAGCATCGGTTGACCCTCGGCGCTCCGGAGCTGCGGGCGACCGCCACCGCGCATGGGGCCGAGCTCGCCGCCCTCGCGCTGCGGGTGGCGCTGGCGTCCGGGCGTCCGCGCCGGCTCCTCACCTGGGCGGAGCGCTGGCGGGCGACGGCGCTCGCTGTGCCGCCGGTCCGGCCGCCGACGGATCATGCCCTGCAGGCCGCCCTCACCGGACTTCGTGAGACGGCGGCTCGCCTGGAAGCCGTTCGATTCCAAGGGGTACTGGTGCCAGAGCTGCGCCGGGAGCGACGGCGTCTGGAGGGGGACATCCGGGCCGCGACGCGTCGCCTGCGTGGCCCGGGCCGGCCCGCCGATCGGCCCTTCGACGCGTCCAGGCTGCTGCGCGAGCTCGGCCGTACGAGGCTCGTCGAGATCGTCGCCGCCGACGGCCGGTTGTACGCGCTGGTGTGCGGCGATGGGCACATCGAGCGTTTCGCGGCCGGCTCGCTCGCCGAGGCCGGCGCCGAGGTCGAGCATGCCCGGTTCGGGCTGCGGCGGATGGCCTATCCCGGTGCGTCGTCGTCGACGACGGAGCTGCTGCGATCATCCGGCCGGAACCTGCAGCGGCTGCTCCTCGGGGACGCGGCCGCTGCAGGTTCCGCCCGGCTCGGCGACGGCCCGGTCGTGGTCGTCCCGCCGGCCAGCCTGCACGGCGTACCGTGGGCGATCCTGCCCATCCTCGCCGACCGGCCGGTGAGCGTGGCGCCGTCGGCGAAGGCGTGGCTGCGCGCCCGCTCGGCGCCCGTACCGCCGGCCGGTGCCGTGGTGCTCGTCCGCGGCCCCGGGCTGGGATCCGGCGGTGCCGAGGTACCGGTGCTGGCCGAGCGGTACGGCGACGCGATCGTCCTGGAGCACGGCAAGGCCACGGCGGCCAACGTGCTCGAGGCCCTGGACGGGTGTTCGCTCGCCCACGTGGCCGCCCACGGCACCTTCCGGGCGGACAGCCCGTTCTTCTCCTCGCTGCGGGTCGACGACGGGCCGCTGACCGTGCACGACTTCGAATTGCTGCGCCAGGCGCCGTACCGGCTGGTGCTGCCCAGCTGCGAGTCCGGCCGGCTGGCCCCGGCCGGCGCCGACGAACTGCTGGGGCTGGCCACCGCGCTGCTGCCCCTCGGTACGGCCGGGATCGTGGCCGGGGTGGTCGCGGTCAACGACGAAGCGACGGTGCCGCTCATGATCGCCCTGCACGACGAGCTGCGGACCGGCCGGTCGCTGGCCGAGGCGCTCGCGCTGGCCCGGGCCGGCCTGCCCGACGATCCGGTGCTGCAGGCCACGGCCTGGTCGTTCGTGGCGGTCGGCGCCGCATGACAGGTGTCATGGCGGACTGATGTAGCAGCTCACTACCGGGTCGCAGGCCGCCGGACGATCGTGGTCGGGGGGACCGTGCGCGGCTGGCTCTAGCGCAGTCGATCAAGGAAGTACACGCCCGGGATTCGGACAATTTCCGGCGCGCACTTCCTTGATCGACTTGTGGGCCTAGGCCGGAACCTCGTCGACGTTCAGGTCGGCGTTGGTGACGTGCAGGAACTGCAGCACCTGCCGCTTGAGCCGCCAGCTGCTGTCCGACATGAACGCGGTCGGCATGCCGACCTGGCGGACGATCTTGAGTCGCGCGCCTCCGCACTCGTCGTGCTCCAGGTGCGCGGCCAGCCGGGCGATCTCCGTGGTGAACGGCGCGAGCCGATGCACCAGGTCCTCGACCTGCTCGTCGACGGTCTTGTCGGCATCGCGGCAGGTCACCATCCACTCGTGCGAGGCGGGGACCGGCGGGTCCACCAGATCGACGGCGCGGACGGTGATCTCGTCGGGTTCGAGACCGAGCAGGGCAGTCATCTCACTGGCCGACATTCGACGCGACCAGAGACCGAATGAAGCGTAGGGGGTTGGCACCCTGAAATCCTCGCTTCCGTTCGGCCCGGCGATACCGAACTGTCAGCCAATAGCCATGGCCGGAACCCGACATCCGCCACATCCGTCACTCGTACGTTAGGTCCAATCGACGTTGCGTGACGAAATAGCCTGCCCGTTCGAAGGTCGCCGCCATGGGCGCGTTGGTCGTGTCGGTGTCGGCCTGGATCTCCGTCTCGCCGCGGCCGGCGAGCCCTCGGGTGCCCTCGACGAGCAGGTCAAAGGCGTATCCGTGGCCACGGTGACCGGGCCGGACGCCGACGTAGGCGATGGTCGCGTTGGTGTAGTTCCGGGTCGGTACGACGATGCCGACGACATCACCCTCCGTGTCGTAGGCGAACCGCCACCAGTCACGCGGCGCCGGGAACCAGGCGAGTTGGTCGAACCCGGCGCGCGCGGCCCCGTCGAGCCCGAGCCGCTCGACGTCGCGCCGGCTGTGCGCGTCGAGCGTCCCGCCGAGTATCTCCCGCAGGACGTCGAGGACGGCTGCGTCGTCGGGGGGCGGCGCGAAGGTCAGCCGGCCGGATCGCTCGGGCAGCCCGCCGTCGGCCCGCCAGGTGTAGTGCAGGCGCTCGACGAACGGCGCCATCCCGGCCAGGCGGGCCGCCTCGATGCGTCGTACCGCGGCCGCGTGGACCGGTGCGTTGTCGTGCCAGTCGGGCGGAAGGATGAACACGTAGTCGGCTCGTTGCTTCGCGGCCCGCAGGAGTTGCGCGCCGATGCGCGGGTCGTCCCCGGGGTCGAGCCAGTCGAGCGCGACCGGTTCGGCGTCGTCGGGGCCGCCCCACCAGGCGGCGCGGGCGACGACGTCGCCGTCGCGCAACGCCACCCAAGTCCACTGTGGACGGTAGTGGCCGCTGGCCAATGTCTCGGCGAAGTCACGCCCGAGCCAAGCGACCCCGGTACGACGGCACTCGTGGTCCGGGTCGGGCATAGCGGTGAACACGGCGGTTTCGCCCGGCTCGAGCGGGCGGAAGACCAGATCGGTCATGCTGCGAATCCTTTTCGGGAGAGCGTGGCGCTCCCGGTCAGTCCCGCATGAACGCCCGGGCGGGACGGGAGCGCGCGAACGTCGTAGCCATCGCGCTCACCTCCTCCCGCGTCGCTGGGGCGTGGTCCCAGCCTACCGGGCACCGCGGTGCAGAATCAAAGCGGCGCAGAATCAACGCGGCGCCGAATCAAAGCGGAGCAGAATCAACATCGTGACGGATCCCATCGTCGTGCTCGCGCGAGCCGAGCAGATCGCCGAAACCGTGTTCTTCCCGGCCGCGCTCGGCGTCGACCTCAGTGACACGATCCCGAAGACCCACCTCGACCTGCTCGCCGCCGAGGGCTTCTACGGGCTGGCCGGCCCGCCCGAATTCGGCGGCCTGGACACGGAGGCGCTTAACAGGGAGGCGCTCGCGCCGTTCAGCCGCATCGTCGAGACCCTCGCCTCCGGCTGTCTCGCCACCACGTTCGTGTGGCTGCAGCACCACGGCGCGGTGCGAGCCACCGCCGCCAGCGACCGCCCCAGCATCCGCGAGCGGTGGACACCGGCGCTGTGCCGCGGCGAGCGCCGGGCCGGTGTGGTCCAGGCGGCGCTGCGCCCCGGACCGTCGTCGCTGCGCGCCCACGCCCGCGGCGCCGGATGGGTCTTCGAGGGCGACGCGTTGTGGGTCAGCGGCTGGGGCCTCGTCGACACCCTCTTCACCGCCGCCCGCACCGAGGACGACACCGTCGTCTGGGCGCTGCTCGACACCGAGACCAGGCCGACCGCCGGGCCGACCACCGGGCCGACCGCCGGCCCGACCACCGGGCTGACCACCGGCCCGACCACCGAGCTGACCACCGGGCTGACCACCGGGCCGACAACCGGCCCGACCGCCACGCCGCAGGAACTCGTCGCGGTCAACGCGAGCCGGACCGTCGCACTGCACTTCGACGACGTGTTCGTCTCAGCCGATCGGGTGGTGTCGACCGCACCACTGCCGCCGGCCACCAGCCCGGACGCGCTCCGGCTCAACGGCGCCCTCGCCCTCGCCGTGGCCCGTCGGTGCATCCTGCTGCTCGATGGCGCCGATGGTGCCGATGGTGCCGCTGGCGACTTCCCGCTCGAACTGACGGCCTGCCGCGAAGCGCTCGACAGCGCCGAGGACGTGGCCGCGGCCCGTGCTCACGCGGCCGATCTCGCCCTCCGCGCGGCCGCCACGCTCGTGGTGAAGCAGGGCGCCAAGGCGATCCTGCGAACCCACGACGCGCAACGGCTCATGCGCGAAGCGACGTTCCTGCTCGTGTTCGGCACCCGTGCCCCGATCCAGGCCGCCCTCCTCGACCGCCTGATGTCCTGACCGGGCTCCTGCGCACCGCCGTTTGGCGTCGTCGGGCCGTCGGGGGCGCCGTCAGGGGGTCAGGCGCCAGTCGCTGTCATCGCCGTCGCTCATGCTGCCGTCGGACAGGTTGACCGCGGTCGAGAGCGGCCAATGTCCGGCCGGCGGGCCGGGGAACAGCGTGTTGTCGACGAGCTGCCCCTCCAGGTGGCTCTGGCGACCGGCGATGTCGCCCAGGTAGCCGACCAGGGTGGCGCCCAGCGAACCGAGCGTGCCGATGAACTTCGCGACGGACGCGCCGGCGCTGCCGACGCCGACCGGCGCCCCGGCCCCGGTCGAGGTCAGCGCGGCGGCCGCGGTCAGCTCGCCGACGAGCAGGGTGATCGCCGTCGCGACGCCGGCCCAGAACAGGACGATCGCCAGTGCCACGTGGCGCAGTGCGTCGCCGGTTTCCTGGGCCACGGCCTGCACCTTCGTCAGCGCGTTTCGCTGCGGCGGCAGCGTCGTGAGGTAGGCCTCGGCGGCCGGGCCCTTCCACTGGTCGTCGGCGTGCAGGAAGTCGACGTCGAAGGCGCCGACGCTGTTGGACACACCGCCGGCGAACTCGGTGCTCCACCGGTCACCGGTCCGCCACAGGGCGGGCGGGTCGCCGGGCTCGGTGAGCATGTTGCCGATCTCCGCGAGCGCCTTCTCGGCGAGCGCGGCCACCTTGCGCAGGGCCGCCGCGACCGCCGAGCCGAGCAGCCCGAGCCAGGGCTCCAGCCGGCGAAAGTTGGCGATGAGCTGGTT
The DNA here is from genome assembly GCA_963816625.1 of uncultured Actinomycetota bacterium. Taxonomy (GTDB): domain Bacteria; phylum Actinomycetota; class Actinomycetes; order Mycobacteriales; family Micromonosporaceae; genus Dactylosporangium. Next base: position 511,736 of record CAWFLC010000005.1, read on the forward strand.
GATGGCCTGCCTGACCCGCTCGATGCCGTCGTCGATGCGGTGCAGCAGGTCGCCGTAGCTGGAGATCCCGATCGGCATGACCGGTGCCATGGGTTCGCCCTCACCACGCGTCGTGCAGCTCGTGCACGGCGGCGCGCTCGTCGTGGTCGTAGGCGTAGGCGGCGCTGTCGAGCGCGGTGGCCACGTTGACGAAGTTGGTCGCGGCCTCGTCGCACAGCCGGGCCAGCTTCTGCTGGAGCAAGCGGTAGGTCTGTTGGAGGCCGGCCTTGTCGGCCGCGTAGGAGAACTCAAAGCCGCCGAGGCTCAGCGCGTCGGCGATCCCGGCGCAGAGCTGCAGTTGGCCGGCGCAGGTGCGCCATGCGTTGGCGTCGCCGTGTAGTGCGTCAAGGGCCGCGACGATCGTACCGCCGGGAGGAGGTGCCATGGTCAGTCCTTTCAGGCCGTCAGGTTGCGCAGGTCGTCGCGCAGGTCTTGGTGGGCGGGGCTGCGCCGCAGCGGCTCGACGATGGCCAGCTCGGCCGCGGCGAAGGCAGCGCGCAGTGCCTGGCCGGTGTGCGCGCCGAGCGTCTCGGCGGCGGCGGTGGCGAGCCAGCGCTGGTCGATGCGCACGTCGGTGACCGCACCGCGCTGGACGACCACGCAGACCCGGTCGCCGTCACTGCGCCCGTGGGCCGGGCTGGCGGCGGCCCGCTCGATCTGCGCGATGACGGCGTCGAGCTCGTCGGCGGCGTCGAAGGCCCGCCCGACCCACGCGTCGACGTCCGCGCCGCCGGCGGGGTTGAGCCGATCGGTGAGCCGATCGATGACCGGCTGCCAGACGGCCGGAAACTGGCCAGGAGCGCCGGGGGAGCCGGGGGAGCCGGGCGAGCCGGAGTGGGAGGAGGCGAGCTGCTCCGCCCAGGCCTCCGCGCGCCGGAACACCGCGTCGGCGGTCGCGAGCGCGATCGCCTGGCCGAGATCGGCCGGGTTGAGCCGGGCCCGCCAGTCGGGCGCGACCGCGACGGTCAGCGCGCCGTCCAGTGAGGCGCCGCGCATGCCCACCCAGATGCAGCCGGACGGCTCGACCCCGACGCTGGTGCGCTCTGGAGTGAATGCCAACGCCAACAGTTGCGCACCATACATCGACACGACCCACACCCCCGTGTGTGCTGTGAAACCGGACAGCAACCATTCTCGGCAGGGCCGTTCGGCGCTGACCAGACCCAATCGCCGGCTGTGGATAAGTACCGGCGAAAGGGATGAATCACGCGCCCAATTGCTTCAGGCCGTCCAGCAGCCGGTCGACCTCCTCGGCGGTGTTGTAGTGGTAGACGCTCGCCCGTACCGCACCGCCGGTGGGGTGCAGACCCATCGTCTCGAAGTACTCCCAGGCGTAGTAGTCGCCGGCGAACACGCACACGCCCTGGTCGCCGAGGGCCATCGCGGTCTGCGTCGGCAACGCCTCGCCGACCAGGAACGACACCGTCGGGCACCGTCCCGGGGGCGCCGGCAGTACCCGTACCGTCGGAAGGGCGTGCAGGCCGGTGAGCAGGGTGTCGAAGACGCCGATCTGGTAGTCGTGCGCCGCCGCCATCGAGGCCAGGACGCGGGCGCGGCGCGATCCGGTCGCGGCTTCGTCCAATGTGGACAGATGGTCGACCGCGGCGGTGACCCCGGCGAGCAGCTCGAAGCTGGGCGTGCCGAGTTCGAAGCGCTCCGGCACCTCGTTCGGGGACGGATTCAGCTTGTCCGGCCGCAATTCCTCCCAGCGGCCCGGATCGGCGACGCAGGCGGCGAGGTGCGGGCCGGACCACTTGTAGGCGCTGGTGACGTAGAAGTCCGCGCCGAGCGACCGGACGTCGACCGGCAGGTGTGCGGTCGCGTGCACGCCGTCGACGTAGACCAGCGCGCCGGCCTCGTGGGCCAGTGCCGCGATCGCGGCGACGTCCGGCCGGGTGCCGATGGCGTTGCTGGCGGCCGTCACCGCGACCACGCGGGTGCGCTCGTTGACCAGGTCCTCGTACGCGGAGACGGGGAGCGCACCGGTCGACGGTTCGAAAGGCGCCCAGCGGATCGTGGCCCCGGTGCGGGCGGCCGCCTGCACCCACGGCCGCACGTTGGCGTCGTGGTCGAGCCGCGACACGACGACCTCGTCGCCGGGGCGCCAGGTGTCCGCTAGCGCCCGCGAGACCCGGTACGTGAGTGCGGTCGCGCTCGGCCCGAAGACGACCCCGGCCGGATCGGCGCCGAGCAGGTCGGCGACCGCGGTCCGCGCCTGCGCGATGATCTCGATGGCCTTGCGGCCGGGGGCGAACACGGTCGTGGTGTTGCCGATCGCCGACCGCAGGGTGTGGCTGATGGCATCGGTGACGGACCCGGCGACGAGGGTGCCGCCGGCCCCGTCGAAGTGCGCGAAGCCCTCGCCGAGGGCCGGGTATCGCTCGCGCACCGCCTGGACGTCAAAGCTCATGCCGCCATACTGCCAAAGGCAGCGCAAAAATCGCCGCTCCGCGACTCATGCCTCTATTTCAACCGCGTCCGTCCCGGTCGCGATTGATTGGTGGCATCCGTCGCCACATGTTGACGACCGCGGCGATCAGCACCAGCACCACGACGGCGAACCCGAGCACGATCCAGGCGAACATCGTGTCGTCGTTCACGGATCTCAACGCTACGCGCCGTGAGCATGACCGGCCGTCACTCGAAAGCGTGGTACCGGCACAATAGGCCGGTGAACCCGTTCGTCGCCGGCCACACCCGGCTGGCCGCGGTCCCGTTCGTGCCGGAGCTGGTGGCGTACCTGGCGGAAGAGCCGATCGCGCTCTGGGAGCACACCGAACGTGACCGCGGCGCCCAGCTGCCGCCGCCGTTCTGGGCGTTCGCGTGGGCCGGCGGGCAGGCCGTCGCCCGGTATGTGCTCGACCATCCTGATCTCGTACGCGGGAAAAAGGTCCTTGATGTCGCGGCCGGCTCCGGTCTGATCGCCATCGCGGCCGCGAAGGCCGGCGCGGCATCGGTCCGCGCGGTCGAGATCGACCAGCTCGCCGTCGATGCGATCGGGCTGAACGCCGCCGTCAACGGGGTGCCCGTCACGGCGGCGCTGGACGACGTACTGGCCGGTGACGGCGGTGACGCCGAAGTCGTGTTCGCCGGCGACGTCTTTTACAGCCGCGAGATGGCCGGGCAGATGATCGCGTTCATGCAGCGCGTCGCCGCCCGCGGGGCGACCGCGCTGGTCGGTGACCCCGGCCGCGCCTACCTGCCGCGCGCGGGCCTGACGCGGGTCGCCGAGTACGACGTGCCGGTCGTCGAGTCGCTGGAAGACGCGCCGGTGAAGCGGACCACGGTGTGGCGCGTTTCGCCGGGCGGCGGCAAACCCTAAGATCACGGTGCGATGCTGACCCCTCTCACCGCCACGCATCCCACGAAACCGGTGCCGCTGACCGAGTTCACCGACGGCTGGCTGGCCAACCGGCGGCTGTCCGCGCACACGCGCGCCGCCTACCGCCGTGACGTCGCGCAGTGGCTGGCCTGGTGCGCCGAACACGGTGTCGAGCCGTTGCGGGCGTCGTTCCTGCACGTCAACACGTTCGCCCGGACGCTTGAGTCCACTGTGGACGCGCGGACCGGCCGCCCGCTCGCCCCGGCCAGCGTCGCACGGAAGCTTTCGGCCCTCTCCAGCTGGTACGCCTTCCTGCACCGCGTCGACCTCGTCGCCACGAATCCCGTCGGCGGCGCCGACCGGCCGCGGGTGGCCCGGGACCATTCGGCGACCGTCGGGCTGAGCGCGGCCGAGGTCGACGCGATGCTCGGCGCGGCCGCCCGCGAGCAGAGCAGCACCGCCGCGCGGAACCGGGCCATCGTCGCGCTCCTCGCCGATCTCGGCCTGCGCGTCGGTGAAGTCGTCGCGCTCGACCTGGCCGACCTCGGCCGCGAGCAGGGCCACCGCACCGTCCGGTTCACCGGTAAGGGCGCCAAGCCCCGCCGCCGCGCCCTCACGCCCGGCGTCGTTGCGGCCCTCGACGCTTATTTGGCGGTACGGGTACCAGGTGGCGACGGCCCGCTCTTCCGCACGCTTCGCGGGGGACGGGTCGACCGGCACGCCGTGTTCCGGCTGGTGCGCCGGCTCGCGAAAGACGCCGGCGTGCCGGCCTGGGCGCGCCTGTCGCCGCACTCGCTGCGGCACGCCTTCGCCACGGCGGCGCGGGAGGAAGGTGTCCCGCTCGAAGACGTCCAGGACGCGATGGGGCACGCCGATCCGCGCACGACCCGTCGCTACGACCGCGACCGGCACAGCCTCGACCGCGATCCGTCGTACGCGATCTGGGCGGCGCGGGCGCGCCGTAGGTCCGGCGCCGGGTCGCTGTGACATCTCGTGCCAGGCCGCGTTGTCCGGATCACGGCGCCCGTGGTCGGCCTGACCTGCGGGATCGTACGCTGAGCGCATGCTTACGCTGCGGCTGGCCGGGTCGTTCGCGGTCCAGCGCGACGGCCGGCCGGTCGCGGCGGTCGACGTCGGCAGCCGGAAGGCCCGTACGCTGCTGAAGCTGCTCGCCGTCGAGCGCGGCCGCCGGGTCGGGGTCGATCGGATCGCCGATGTGCTCTGGCCGGACGGCCGCCGCGGCAACCGGCCGACAACGTCGCCACCCTGGTCAGCCGGCTGCGCGCCGTCCTCGGGCCGGGACGTGGTCGACGGCGACCGGGACGGCTATCAACTGGGCGGCTCGGACGTCGTCGAGGTGGACCTCGACCTGGCCGCCGCCCAGCTGGCCGAGGCCCGGCGGCGGGCCGCCAGTGCCGAGCCGGCCCTGGCCGCCGCGGCCGCCCCGAGCGCTGGCGACACTCAGCGACGGCAGCGCGCTCGCGGACGAGGCGTACGCGGACTGGGCGGAGCCGGCCCGGACCGAGGCCGGGGCGCTGCTGCGCGAGGCCCGGCAGGCGGCGGCCGCGGCGGCACTCGACCTCGGCGACCCGGCGACGGCCCGAGCCCTCGCCGAGGCCGCGGTCGCCACCGACCCCTACGACGAGGCCGGCTACCGGCTGTTGATGCGGGCCGAGACCGCGTTCGGCCGGCCGGCCCGGGCGCTCGCCGAGTACGAGCGGCTCCGGGCGCGCCTCGCGACCGACTTCGGGGTCGACCCGGCCCCGGAGACGCGGGCGGTGCACCTGGCGATCCTGCAGGAGCAGCCGGCGACCCAGCCGTCGACCCGCCGTCGCAGACTCGGTCGGGACTCGGCTGGAAGCCTGGCCGAACCGGGCACCCCGGCCCCGCGATCCGGGCTTGTCGGCCGGGACGCCGAGCTGATCCGGCTCTCGGCCGCCTGGACCCGGGCCGCCGCGGGCGAACCGGGGCTGCTGCTGATCACCGGCGAGGCCGGCATCGGCAAGACCCGGCTGGCCGCGGAGCTGACCGGGCTGGCCCTCGAAACCGGCGGCACGGTGCTGTCGGCCCGCTGCTACGAGGCCGAGCGCTCGCTGTTCCTGCAGCCGCTGGTCGAGGCGCTCGGGCAGCACGCGGCCCGCTCGCGAGCCGGCCCAGATCCGGGCGGCCGCCGGCGACTGGGCCGGTCCGCTGAGCGCTCTCGTCCCGGAGATCGCCGCGCTGCTCGGGCCGGCGCCTGGAGTGCAGCCGCCCGCCGGCCGAACACTCCGGGGCGGAGGTCGCGCGGCGCCGGGCGTACGACGCCGTCTGCCGGTACCTGTACCGCCTCGCCCACGGCGCCGGTGCTGCTGCTGCTCGACGATCTGCACAACGCCGGGCCTGGCCACCGTGGAGTTGCTGCACTACCTGGTCCGGCAGGCCCGCGGCGCGCGGCTGCTCGTGGTCGCGACGGTCCGCGCCGAGGAGGGGCGGCCGCCCTGACGCGCGCTGGCCGGTGTCGGCCGACCGGATCGACCTCGGCCCGCTGCCGGAGGCGGCGGTCACCCGGCTGGCCGCCGAGGCCGGCCACGCCGAGCTCGCGCCGAGCATCCTGCGCCCGTACCCGCGGGCACACGCTGTTCGTGGTGGAGACGCTCCGCGGGCTGGCCGTCGGCGAGCCGGGCATCCCGGAGTCGCTGCCGGCGGCGGTGCTGACCCGGGTCGGGCGCAGCGCCGGCGGGGTCGCCGGCACCTGCTGCGCGCGGCGGCCGTGCTCGGCGCCGTGATCGAGCCGGCGACGCTCGCGCGGATGCTGGACGATCCCCACCGATCGTGGCGACCCAGCGGCTGCGAGCCGGCCCTGTCCGCCCGGCTGCTCGTCGTGGCCGACCGCACCTACGAGTTCGCCAACGACCTGGTCCGCGAGGTGCTGTACGAGGCATGCCGGTGCCGACCCGGGTCGCGTACCACCGCCAGGCCGCCGACCTGCTCGGCGACGCCCGGAGGCGGTGGCCGGGCACGCGGCCGCGGCCGGCGACTCGGCCCGGGCCGGCCCGCGCCTGGCTGCTCGCCGGCGAGGAGGCCGCCCGCGCGGTACGCGGTCGCCGACGCGGACGCGCTGCTGACCAGCGCGATCCGGAGCCGGTCGAGGAGGTCGGCGACCCGGAGGTGGCCGGCCGCGCGCAGCTGGCCCGCGGCCGGGTCCGCGACGCTCGGCGCGCCTATCCCGAGGCGCTGGCCGACTTCCAGGACGGCCGCGGGGCTGGCCCGGCAGGCCGGCGATCGGCGGCTGGAGATGATCGCGCTGCCGCGAGCTGGCCGGCGACGTACCGGTCGCGCTCGGCTGGCCGGTCACCGACTGCGTCGCCAACCTGCAGGCCGGACTGCGCATCGCCGAGGCGCTCGGCGACCGCGCGATCGAGGCGGACATGCTCGCCCGGCTCGCGGTGATCGCCAGCAACCGGCTGCACTTCGTCGACGCGATCGAGCTACGGGCGGCACGCCGTGGACGCGGCCCGCGGCCAGCGGTGACGAGCACGCACTCGCGCATCGCGCTGGACGGTCTGAAGACCGGCGTACGCCTACCTCGGCGAGATCGAGCTGCTGACGCCCGGTACTGGACCGAGTTGGAGCCGCTGCTGCGCCGCCAGGGCGACCTGTTGCGGCTGCAGTGGACGGTGCAGGAGACCGCGTTCCCGGCGATCGCGGCCGGCCGCTGGGACGAGGCGGTCGCCCGGGTCGAGGAGGCGCTGCAACTCAACCGGCGCAGCGGGTACATCGCGTACGAGGGCTGGTTCGTCGGCGATCCTCGGCTGGGTGCACCGGCTGCGCGGCGATCTCGACGCAGGCCCTGCGGTACGCGCGGCGGACGCGGTGGAGCTGACCGAGGACAGCACGCACGCCTGGTGGCGGACGGCGGCCTGTGCCCAGTTCGGCCGGCACTCTGCTGGCTGCCGGGCGACACCGCCGAGGCGGTGGCCCTGCTCGAGGAGGGCCGGCGACTGCGCCGACGGGGCCGGCGCCGAGGCGTACCTGCTGCACTGCCTCGGCCCGCTGGCCGAGGTGACCGGTCGACCGGGACTGTCCTGGCCGAGGCCGACGCGCTGCTGCGCCGCATGCACTACGCCGGCCGGCAGCGCCTGGCTCCTGGGCGCCGACGCCTACCTCGCGATCGCCCGCGCCTGGCTGGCCCAGGGCGAGCCGGCGCGGGCCGCGCCGCGGTCGGCCACTGCTGGTGGCCGCGACGCGGATCGGCTGGCGTGGGCGTGCGACGCGGTGCCGGACCTCGCGGCGGCGTACGCGTAGCGGCTAGAGCAGCTCGGCGAGGTACCCGGCGGCCCGGGCCGCGCCGCCGGTCTCCACCGGCCGGTAGACGACCGGCGCGCCGATCTCCTCGGCGATCGCCTGGCGCCAGCGCGCTCCGGTGTCGTGTCCTCGTAGTCGAGGCGGCGCCCGGCGCCGTAGCGGGCGAGCCGGTGCGGCACGTGGAAGCTGCTGCTCGAAGTGGTGCCGCAGCGGCACGTAGAGGAACGGGCGACCGGCCGCGGTCAGCTCCATCGTGGTGGTCAGGCCGCCCTGCACCACGGCCAGATCGCAGGCCGCCAGGCGCCGGTGCAGGTCGGGCAGGTACGCGTGCACTCGAGGCCGGGCGCGCGCGGGCCAGCGACGCCGGGTCGATCCGCGGGCCGGTGACCACGATCATGCGCAGCCCGGGCACCCGCTGCCGCCGCCTGCGGGAACGCGGCGATCGCCCGGCGCAGCAGGTGCTCGCCGACGCCGGAGCCGCCGACCGTGACCAGGCAGACCCGCTCGTCCGGCGCCCAGCCGAACTCGGCACGCAGCGCGGCCCGGTCGGCGATCTCGGCCGGGTCGAAGCCGGTGATGTAGCCGGTGAAGTCGTAGTGCTCCTCGGTCCAGTCGCGGATCGCCGGCAGGTCCGGGACCGAACGCCGTCCGGGACGACGTCCTCCGGGTCGCCGACGAACAGCGCCCGGTCGCGCAGCCGCGGGAACCGGGCGATCTGCTCGATCATCTCGGCGTTGTAGTCGGCGGTCAGCGCGGCCTCGGCCGGCGCCGCCGTCGGGCATCGGCAGGAAGCCGACGAAGTCGGTCAGCCAGACGTACGGCGCGCGCTTGAGCTCCGGGTTCTCGTGCAGGAAGTAGTCGACCTCCCAGGCCTCGTCGCCGACCCACAGGTCGTAGTGCTCCGCCTCGACGAGGTCGGCGAAGACCATGAAGTTGGCGACCAGGATCTCGTCCATCCGGCGCAGCGCCTGGAACGCGTGCAGGTCGTGCTCGTCGGCCTCGCTCTCCCAGTGCGCCGACTCGCTGGCCAGCAGCGCGGAGGCCGGGTGGATGCGTCTCGCCGCGCGCGGCCAGCAGCGTCGGTCACCGGCTGCTGGGCCAGCCAGTCGACCTCGCACGTCGGGGCGCAGCGCGCGCAGCTCGGCCGCGATCGCGATGTCCCGGCGGGCGTGCCCGAGCCCGATCGGCGAGGAGAGGTAGAGCACCCGGCGCGGGCGGTCCAGCGGCCGGGTCCACCGGCGCGGCTCGCGTCGGACCGGCGACCGCGGGCGGCCGGGATGACTCGAGTGCGACGAAGTCGCGGATCCAGCGGTTGACCGCGACCGGATGCCGGCCGCTGCGGTAGGTGCCCACCGCCGTCGACGGTGATCAGCGGCCCGCCGGTCAGCTCGGCCAAGCGCTCGCCGCGCTCGGTACGGCGTGCAGCGGTCGTCCTCGTCGCCGTGGATGACCAGCACCGGGCACGCGCACCTGCGCGAGCAGCGCCTCGCACCTCGCTCGCGGTTCCGTGACCGAGACGGGGCCGCCGGGTCGCGGCGACGAGCATGCCTCCGGATCGGCGCCCCGGCCCCAGCCGACGCAGTCCTCGATCTGCTTGGTCGAGTGCGGTTCGCTGATCAGCTGTCGCCGAAGAAGAACTCGAGGAACCCGCGGATAGTCGCGTACGCCAGTAGTGGCGGTTGAACTTCTGCCCAGCCCTCGTAGCTGTCGCGGACGGTCTCGAAGTCGTCGAACGCGTCGGCATCCGGCTGGTGGTCGGGCTCGGGGTCAAGCAGATGCGGGATCGTCGAGCACGATCGCGACCATGCCGTCGAACCGGTCCGGGTGCCGGTCGACCGCCAGCAGCGAGCGCCACACGCCCAGGCTCAGGCCCGACCAGCGACGGCCTGCTCGACGCCGACGGCGTCCATCGACCGCGACCAGGTCGTCGGCGTGATCGGTGTCGGCGTACGCGGCCGGGTCGGTCGGCCGGTCGGAGCGACCGTTGCCGCGCGGCGTCGACCGTGATCGACTCGGAAGTGCCGGGACAGGTACGGCACCTGCGCCTTCCACAGCCGCGAGTCGACCGGCAGCCAGGCCGGCGCGAACACGATCGTCGGTCGGGCCGGTCGCCGCAGACCGCGTAGCCGACCTTGATGCCGTCCCGGTCGAGAAGGCCCTCGATGTCCGGTTCATGGCGCGCATCGCAGCTCCTCGCTTCATCCGCCCATCACCTCGCCGCGCATTGCAGTCCGATTGCAACGCCCCTGCAATCGCCGCGGCCAGGCCTTGCCGGAGTCGGCAACCACGAATCGAGAAGGTGGAACGATCGATGGCAATCGACGAAGACAAGCTGATGGAGTTCCTCGGCAAGTTCGTGGGCGACCTCGGCGCGACGATGGCGGCCGGCAACGTCGTCATCGGCCACCACCTCGGCCTGTACACGGCGCTCGCGGCCGGGCCCGGCGACGCCGGCGGAACTGGCGGCGCGGACCGATACCGATCCCGCGCTACGTCGACCGAGTGGCTGCGCGGCCAGGCGGCCGGCGGGTACGTCGAGTACGACGCGGCGACCGGCGCTACTCGCTGACCGAGGAGCAGGCGTTCGCGCTGACCAACCCGGACGGCGGCGGTCTACGCTCCGGGCGCGTTCCTGCTGGCGCTCGGCGCGCTGCGGGCCGAGCCGCGGATCACCGAGGCGTTCCGCACCGGCGCCGGGGTCGGCTGGCACGAGCACGACGCCGACGTGTTCGTCGGCTGCGAGCAGTTCTTCCGGCCCGGCTACGTGGCGAACCTGGTGGCCAGCTGGATCCCGGCGCTGGACGGCGTCGACGACAAGCTGCGCGCCGGCGCGAAGGTCGCCGACGTCGGCTGCGGGCTGGCGCGTCGACGGTCCTGATGGCCCAGGAGTACCCGACGTCGCAGTCTGCACGGCTTCGACTACCACGACGAGTCGATCGAGCTGGCCCGCAAGCGGGCCGCCGACGCCGGCGTGGCGGAGCGGATCGACCTTCGAGGTGGCCTCCGCGCAGGACTTCCCCGGCACCGGCTACGACCTGGTCACGACGTTCGACTGCCTGCACGACATGGGCGACCCGCTCGGCGCGGCCCGGCACATCCGCGACGCGCTGGCGCCGGACGGCACCTGGCTGATCGTCGAGCCGTTCGCCGGCGACACGGTAGCGGACAACCTCAACCCGGTCGGCCGGGTCTACTACTCGTTCTCGACGTTCCTGTGCGTGCCGAACGCGCTGTCGCAGAGCGGCGGGTACGCGCTCGGCGCGCAGGCCGGCGAGGCGGCGATCCGGCAGCTGGTCGACCGACGCCGGCTTCACCCGGTTCCGCCGGGCCACCGAGACGCCGTTCAACCTGGTGTACGAGGTGCGCCGCTAGCCATTCCGAGCGGGGGGCGCGGGGGAGTGGGGCGTGGGGGGACGCCACAACATCCCCGAAGTTGTGGCCTCGGCACGCGGCCGAGGCCACAACTTCGGGGAAGTTGTGCCCTCCCGACCGTGCGGAGGCCACTACTTCCCGGGAGTTGTGGCGAGCCGGGCTTGGGAACGCGGACGCCGGGATTTCTGGCGGGAGCGACAGCCACCCCAACAAAACGCTGCGCGTTTTGCCGGGGAACCCCGGCGGCGCCCTCGACGGGCCCGAGTCATCGAAATCAAAGGTCGAATTGGCTGCCGACCGCGTTGGGCCGGAACGCGCCGGGCAGGCCGGCGGCCAGCGCCTGGTGGGCCTTCCACGACGTGCAGTGGGCCGGCACCAGGACGGACGGTCCGGCGGCGGCGAGGGCGGCCACCGTGTGATCGACGATGGCGCCGTCGCGGAGGTGGAAGCCGCCCAGGGCCGCGTAGAGCTGGTCGATGCCGGTCAGGCGCTGGGCGTGGCGGACGATGTTGACGATGCCGGCGTGCCCGCAGCCGGTGAGCACGACCAGGCCCTTGTCCCGGACATGGACGACGATCGCCTGATCCTCGTGCACCAGCGGGTCGTGCTCCCAGCGGCCGTCGCGCCAGGCCTGGTGACCGGCGGGCATGCCGACCTCGAAGTCGGTGGTCCGGTCGACCTCGCCGGTGACCAGCAGCATGCCGTCGAGCAGGAACGAGGGCTGGCGGTCCTCGACGATGGTGAACCCGGCTTCCTCGATCGCGGTGCGACTCGGCGTGGGCAGCTCCACCGCGCCATCCGGTCGGGCGATCCGGCGGCGCGTCCAGAAGTCCGGGTGCAGGATGATCGGCAGGTTGGTGCGGCCGAGCCGCCGAGCGATGCCGTCGAGGCCCATGACGTGGTCGAAGTGGCCGTGGCTGAAGACGATCGCCTCGAACGTGTCGGGCGCCAGAGCCAGCCGGTCGAGGTTGCCGATCAGCCCGTCCGCGGTCACGCCGGCATCGAACAGGACGCGGCGCGTGCGCCCGCCGTGCTGGATCTCGACCAGGGCGGAGAAGCCGTGCTCGGCGCGCAGGAAGTCAAAGCTCTTGCCGCCGTCGGCCATCTCGTTGGGCACGATCGGCAGCGGACCGGCCGTGCCGGCCAGACCCCACCGGCGGATCAGGCCCTCGTCGGGTAGCAGCGCGTCCGAGGAGTTGTCGATCAGCGTCGTCACCCGAACGCCGTCGACCGGCTGGAGCGCAATGTTCATGGCTGCCGTCACCGCCCCAGCTTAGGACAGCGCGTTGGCCGCCCGGCCTTTACGATCCGGGGCGTGATGGATCCGAACGCTTACCTCTCCGTCGTCGCGCAGCGCGTCCGGATGGCGCACGGCAACGTCCAGCAGGCGCAGGTCGGGCCGGTGCAGGCGCTGGTCGGCGACGTGTACTCCTCCTCGCTGGCGGCCATGGGCAACCTGCGGCTGTGCGTGGTGGCGGCGGCGTTCGCCGAGGTCAACGCGTTCGTGGTCCGCGACTTCGGCGCACATGCGAGCCAGTTCGCCACCCGTACGACCCACGGCACGCTCGGCTTCGGCACGGCGCTGCTGACCGTGGTCGGGTTCGTCTCGCCGCGGGTCACGCCGGACGCCGCCGCCGCGGCGGCCGCCAAGCCCGGCGTGCAGTTCGCCGCCTCGACGCGGCCGGTGGTGGTGGACCTGACCAGCGGGCAACTGCACACGTTCACCGGCACCCAACTGTGGGGCCTGGCGATGCAGAACACCTTCAAGCAGAAGGTCCGCGAGACGTTCCCGACGCCGGCGGAGGCGTTCGCCCACCTGCAACAGGCCCAACTGCAGCAGGCCCAGCAGTACCAGCCGCCGCCCCAGTTCGGGCCGCCGCCGCAATCTCAGCCGCCGCCGGCCACCGGACAGTGGTAGTCGAATCAGCGTGATGGCTTTTCGGCCGCGGGCCGCGGATGGCCCTTGAGGTGACGGCCGAACTCGCGGGCGATCTCCCGGTCCGCGTCGCGTTCGGCGATGGCGTGCCGCTTGTCATACGACCGCCGTCCGCGCGCGAGGGCGAGCTCGACCTTCGCCCAGCCGTCCTTGAAATACAACGACAACGGTACGAGGGTGAGCCCGCCATCCCGCACCTTCTCCGTGATCCGGTTGATCTCGGTGCGCCGGAGCAGGAGTTTGCGGGTGCGGCGCGGCTGGTGGTTGGTCCAACTGCCAAAGCCATACTCGGCGATGTGCAGCCCGTACAGCATGATCTCGCCGTCGCGCTCCTGCGCGAACGCGTCGACCAGCGACACGTATCCGGCCCGCAGCGACTTGACCTCGGTGCCGACCAGCACGATCCCCGCCTCGTACGTGCGCAGGATCGTGTAGTGGTAGCGCGCCCGCTTGTTCGACGCGATGACCTTCGGCACACCGCAAAGGCTACCGTCGTACGGTGATCAAGCGGCTGGCCTGGATTACGAGCGCGGTGGTTCGGGGCTTCGACGACGACGAGCCGATCGCCCTGCCGGCGCTGCGCGCGGCCGGCGTCGAGGTCGACCTCGTCGACTGGCACGACGAGGGCGTCGACTGGGCCTCGTACGACCGGGCGGTGATCCGCTCGGCCTGGGACTACCCGGAGCGGCTGGCGGAGTTCACGGCCTGGCTGGCGGCCGTGGACGCGGCGACCGACCTGTGCAACGACGCCGCCACCGTCCGGTGGAACCTCGACAAGCACTACCTCGCCGAACTCGAGGCGGCCGGCATCCCGGTCACCCCGACGCGGTTCGTCGAGCCGGGCCGGCCGGCCGCGTTCCCGGCGGGAGCGTTCGTGGTCAAGCCGGCCGTCGGCGCGGGCGGCCGGGACGCTTCCTCGTACCGCCCCGATCAGCGCGGCCTGGCGCGGGCGCATGTGGCCCGGCTGCACGCGCGCGGGGCCGCCGTCCTCGTGCAGCCGCTGCTGGCCTCCGTGGCCGCGGTCGGGGAGTGGCCCCTGCTGTTCTTCGGCGGGCAGTACAGCCACGCCGCCTCCAAGCGGGTCGAGCTGCCGGTCGGCGGCACCATCGACACGTTGCACGCGGAGGAGACCAACGTCGCGCACCGGGCCGACGACCGGCAGATCGCGGTGGGACGAGCCGCCGTCGACCTGGTCTCGGCGCGGTTCGGCACGCCGACGTACGCGCGCGTCGACCTGGTACGCGGTGACGGCGGCGACTACCGCGTCCTGGAACTGGAGCTGGTCGAGCCGTCACTGTTCCTGCCGCTGGCCGGGCCTTCGGCCGTGCGGCGCCTCGTACGGGCATTCACCGCGAGATGAAAGTTTCAGCGTTCTGCCGTACGGAGGGCCGCCAATCACCGACCGCATTGACACTCATAGATCACCTGGCTAGCTTCCGCCTTAGGAAAGCCCTTTCCTGAGAGAAGGAGGCCCCAACGTGCGGAACTTGAAGCAGGCGTGGCTCGCGACGCTGGCCATCGGCCTGGTCGCCGGCGGCATCGTCGCGGTCACCGCGGCGACGGCATCGGCGGCCGAGAGCAGCCCGATCGGCTGGGCCAGCCAGAACGGTGGCACGACCGGCGGCGCCGGCGGCTCGACCGTCACCGTCACCAGCGCCTCGGCGCTGGACAGCGCACTGCAGTCGAGCAGCCGAACCATCATCCGGGTGTCCGGCATCATCTCGCTGTCCGGCATGCACGCGGTGAAGTCCAACAAGTCGATCCTCGGGGTCGGCTCCGGCTCGGGGATCAGCGGCGGCGGTCTCAACCTCAGCGGCGCCAGCAACGTCATCATCCGCAACCTGGTGTTCCGCAACGCGGACGACGACTCGATCAACGTGCAGACTTCGTCGCACCACATCTGGATCGACCACAACGACCTGTCCAACGGGCTACGACGGGCTGCTCGACATCAAGCGCGGCTCCGACTTCGTGACCGTGTCGTGGAATCACTTCCACAACCACGACAAGACCATGCTGCTCGGGCACGACGACGGCAACGGCAGCCAGGACATCGGCCACCTGCGGGTGACCTACCACCACAACTGGTTCGACGGTACGACGCAGCGCCATCCCGCGGGTGCGCTTCGGCAACCCGGTGCACGTGTACAACAACTACTACAACGGCAACAGCGGCTACGGCGTCGCCTCGACGTGCAACGCCGGGGTACTCGTCGAGCGCAACTACTTCGAGAACGTGAGCCACCCGACCGTGACCCAGACCGGTGACTCACCGTCCGGGAACCTGCGGGTCCTCAACAACTACCTCGTCAACTCCGGTACCGAACAGGTCCGCAACGGCGCCAGCGTGGCCGCGATCCCGTACGCCTACACGCTCGACGCGGGCGCGAACGTCAAGGGCATCGTCACGGCCGGCGCCGGTACCGGCAAGATCGGTCTCTGACCGCCGTATCCCGAGGGCACTACTTCCGCGAAGTAGTGCCCTCGCGACCGTCGCGACGCCACTACTTCGGGAAAGCAGTGCCATCGTGGCGACCGCATCGACGGTGGCCGCTGTGGCCCCTCGAGTGGTCAGCCGGACGGGCGAGTCCATGGCCGGACCTTCCTCAAGATCAAAGGTGCGAGGTTGGCGATCTGGAGGCCGAGAATCGCCAACCTCGCACCTTTGATCTTGAGGTACCCGCCCCAGCAGCCGACCTGACCGGGGGGTCGCAAGATCCATGTCGAGAACTCAGCGATGATCCGCCCCGATTTTCGCTGAATTCTCGACATGGATCATCCGAGGCCACCATGGCGGTCCTAGCGATCACCGATGGCCAAGATCGCGGCCGCGAACGCGTCGCACCGAGGCGGCAGGCCACCGTTTCCCCGAAGTTGTGGCCTCCGGCGCCGCCCGTGGGCACTGCTTCCCCGAAGTGTGTGGCGCTCCTGGGCTTGCCCGTGGGCACTGCGTTCCCCGGAGCTTGATGGCGCTCCGAGCGGTGCGGTCTGGCGGGAGCAACGGTCGTGCGCACGACGGGCCCGAGTCATCGAAAAATCAGAAAAGGAGTTTGTCGCCGGCCGGCAGTCGCCGCTCGCGAAGGTGGGTACGCAGGGTGGTGCGCAGCGCCTCGGCGGCGTGGGGGAGCGGCGCGTCGCGCCGGTGGGCGAGCGCGATGACACGGTGCATGCCGGGGGTGATGCGGGCCGCGTGCAGGCCGCGGCGGCCGGCGACGACGCTGCTCGGCACGAGGGCGACGCCGAGGCCGGCCTCGACGAAGGCGAGCACGGCGTCCATCTCGCCGCCCTCGACGGCGAAGCGCGGCGTGAAGCCGGCCCGCCGGCAGGCGTCGAGGGTGACGTCGCGCAGGTCGTAGCCGGCGCGGAACATGACCAGCGGGTGTTCGCGGAGGCTGCCGATCGGCACCTCCTTCGGCATCGCCGGGTGGAGGCGACGACCAGGCTCTCCCGCAGGATCGGCTCGGTCTGCAGGGCCGGGTCGGTGCCGCCTCGCGGCCAGACGATGAGGGCCAGGTCGAGGGCGCCCTCGGCGAGGCTGCGACGAGGTCCTGGGAGCCGCCCTCGTCGACGTGCAGGTCGATGTCGGGATGGGCGGTCGGAAGCGGCGCAGCACCGCGGGGACGAGCGACGTGCAGAGGCTCGGGGTGGCGCCGAGCCGGACCCGGCCGCGGGCGAGCCCGACGAGTTGCCCGATGGCGTCGCGGGCGGTGTCGGCGTCGGCGACGATCCGGCGCGAAGGGGAGCAGCGTCTCGCCGGCCGGGGTGAGCGCGACGCCCGCCGGGCCGCGCTCGAACAGGGCGGCGCCGAGGTCCGCTTCGAGGGTGTGAATCTGCTTACTCAGCGACGGCTGGGCCACACCGATCCGCTCGGCCGCCTGGGTGAAATGCCGGATTTCGGCCACTGCCACGAAGTATCGGAGCTGTTGCAGCTGCACGACCATAGCCTATCGCTATCGACTTGACGTCTGCCATGCATTGGACGAATCGCGCGAGCGCTCCTAGCGTGGCTAAGCGTGGTGACAGCTCTCAACCGCTCGTCCGTCGGGCTGAAGGTCCTGATGGCCGTGACCGGCGGCCTGCTGGTGCTGTTCCTGGTCGCGCACATGCTCGGCAACCTGAAGATCTTCTTCGGGCCGGCGACGTTCGACCACTACGCGCACTGGCTGCGCACGATCGGCACGCCGGTGCTGCCGCCGAGCTGGTACCTGTGGATCCAGCGCGCGGTGCTGAGCGTCGCGGTCGTCGCGCACATCTGGTCGGCCGCCGTCCTGACCGGCGGGCCCGGCGGGCCCGTCCGGTGCGCTACGCGCACCGCCGCCGGTGCAGGGCAGCTACGCGGCCCGCACGATGCGCTGGGGCGGCGTGATCATCGTGCTGTTCGTCATCTACCACGTCGTGTCCCTGGCCGGCGCGCAGCACCCGTACGCCAACGTCGTCGCCGACTTCGCCGGTGGCCGGTGACGCTCTTCTACATCGTCGCGATCGTGGCCGTCGGCTTCCACCTGCGGCACGGCATCTTCAGTGCCCTGCGCACCCTCGGCCTTCGGCGGCGCGCCGGTCGCGGCCCTCGTCGGTGCTCGGTCGTCCTGTGCGCCGGCTTCCTGTCGGTGCCGTTCGCCGTCCTGATCGGATTGGTGCGCTGAGATGCTTCTGGATGCCAAGGCGCCCGACGGGCCGATCGAGGAGCGCTGGGACCGCCGCCGGTTCGACGCGCGAAGCTGGTCAACCCGGCCAACCGGCGCAAGCTACCGGTCATCGTGGTCGGCACCGGCCTGGCCGGCGGCTCGGCCGGCGCGACGCTTGGCCGAGCAGGGCTACCAGGTGTCCAGTCTCTGCTACCAGGACTCGCCGCGCCGGGCGCACTCGATCGCCGCGCAGGGCGGCATCAACGCGGCGAAGAACTACCGCAACGACGGCGACTCGGTCTACCGGCTGTTCTACGACACCGTCAAGGGCGGCGACTTCCGGTCCCGGGAGTCCAACGTGTACCGGCTGGCGCAGCTGTCGGCGCAGATCATCGACCAGTGCGTGGCGCAGGGCGTGCCGTTCGCCCGCGAGTACGGCGGCCTGCTCGACACCCGCTCGTTCGGCGGCGCCCAGGTGTCGCGCACGTTCTACGCCCGCGGGCAGACCGGTCAGCAGCTGCTGCTCGGCGCGTACCAGGCGCTCGAGCGGCAGATCGCGGCCGGCACCGTCGAGATGCACGCGCGGCACGAGATGCTCGACCTGGTCGTGGTCGACGGCCGGGC
Organism: uncultured Actinomycetota bacterium; assembly: GCA_963816625.1. GTDB lineage: Bacteria > Actinomycetota > Actinomycetes > Mycobacteriales > Micromonosporaceae > Dactylosporangium. The sequence goes on from CAWFLC010000005.1 coordinate 529,938, forward strand.
CCGCGGCATCGTCGTCCGCGACCTGGTCACCGGCGAGATCACCACCGTAGCTCGCCGACGCGGTCGTGCTCGCCTCCGGCGGCTACGGCAACGTGTTCTACCTGTCCACGAACGCCAAGGGCTCGCAACGTCACCGCGATCTGGCGGGCGCACCGCGGGGCGCCCTGTTCGCCAACCCCTGCTACACGCAGATCCACCCGACCTGCATCCCGCGTCTCCGGCGACCACCAGTCGAAGCTGACCCTGATGAGCGAGTCGCTGCGCAACGACGGCCGGGTCTGGGTGCCGGTCGCGAGCCGGCGACACGCGCCCGCCGGGCGAGATCCCCGAGAGCCGAGCGCGACTACTACCTGGAGCGGATCTACCCGTCGTTCGGCAACCTGGTGCCCCGCGACATCGCCTCCCGCGCCGCGAAGAACGTCTGCGACGAGGGCCGCGGCGTCGGCCCCGGCGGGCTGGGCGTCTACCTCGACTTCGCCGACGCGATCGCACCGGCTCGGCCGGGCGACGGTGGAGGCGAAGTACGGCAACCTCTTCGAGATGTACGAGCGGATCACCGGCGAGGACCCGTACGCGGTGCCGATGCGCATCTACCCGGCGGTGCACTACACGATGGGCGGGCTGTGGGTCGACTACGACCTGCAGTCGACGATCCCCGGGCCTGTTCGTGATCGGCGAGGCCAACTTCTCCGACCACGGCGCCAACCGGCTCGGCGCGTCCGCGCTGATGCAGGGCCTGGCCGACGGCTACTTCGTGCTGCCGGCCACGATCGGCGACTACCTGGCGCGCGGGGCCGTTCGGAGCCGGTCGACCGGACTCGTGGCGTCGAGGCGGCCGCCCGCGACCGGCTGCGCGTCGCTGCTCGCGATCGACGGGGACCGCACCGTCGACTCGTTCCACCGCGAGCTCGGCGACGTCATGTGGGAGTACTGCGGCATGGAGCGCACCGAGGCCGGCCTGCGCAAGGCGCTCGGCCTGATCCCGGCGCTGCGGGACGAGTTCTGGCGCCGGGTCAAGGTGCCCGGGCAGCGCGGCGACGCTCAACCAGTCGCTGGAGAAGGCCGGCCGGGTCGCCGACTTCCTCGAGCTGGCCGAGCTGATGTGCGTCGACGCGCTGCACCGCGACCGAGTCCTGCGGCGGCCACTTCCGCGCCGAGAGCCAGACCGCCGACGGCGAGGCGCTGCGCGACGACGAGCACTTCTGCTACGTCGCGGCCTGGGAGTTCGCCGGGACCGGCGCGCCGCCCGTCCTGCACACGGGAGCCCTGACGCTTCGAGTACGTCCACCCGAGCGCAGCGGAGCTACACGTGAAACTGATCACTGCGGATCTGGCGCCAGGCCGGTCCTGCGACGCGCCGGCCGGATGGTCGACGTACGAGGTCGACGGACGTCTCGCCCGGACATGTCGTTCCTGGAGATGCTCGACGTGCTCAACGAGCGGCTGATCCTCGACGGCGAGGATCCGGTCGCCTTCGACCACGACTGCCGCGAGGGCATCTGCGGCGCGTGCGGCCTGGTCATCAACGGCGTCGCGCACGGCCGGGCCGGCGCCACCACCACCTGCCAGCTGCACATGCGGGACTTCAAGGACGGCGACACGATCGACGTCGAGCCGTGGCGGGCCGCGCGCCTTCCCGGTCGTCAAGGACCTGGTCGTGGACCGCGGCGGCGTTCGACCGGATCATCCAGGCCGGCGGCTACATCACCGCCCCGACCGGCAGCGCCCCGGACGCGCACGCGACGCCGGTGCCGAAGCCGGACGCCGACGCCGCCTTCGAGACGGCCGCCTGCATCGGCTGCGGCGCCTGCGTCGCCGCCTGCCCGAACGGCTCGGCGATGCTGTTCACCGCGGCGAAGGTGACGCACCTCGGACTGCTGCCGCAGGGCCAGCCCGGAGCGCGAGACCCGGGTGCTGCGGCATGGTCGCGGCGCAGGACGAGGAGGGCTTCGGCGGCTGCACCAACGCCGGCGAGTGCACCACGGTGTGCCCGAAGGGCATCCCGCTGACGCGCGATCGGCCGGCTGAACCGCGACTACCTGACCGCGCGGCGCACTCAGGTCAGTTCGTCGAAGTAGCGGTGGGCCTCGTCGGAGATGTCGGCCTGGGCCAGGTAGCGCAGCGTCCACAGGAATGCGATCACGGCCGGGCCGTCGTCGCCGCGCTCGGCCGCCCAGGCCGCGTGCTCGACCAGGAGGGCGGCCGCGAGGGCGTAACCCAACCGCAGGGCCAGCCCCCGCGCCCCGGCCTGGACCCGGGGCGATCGCGGGTCGGCGGCGGCCGCCTCGGCGTCGGCGGCGAGCCGGTCGGCCGCGGTGGCGAGCGCCTCGGCGACGTCCGGCAGCCGCGACGTCGCCGCGTCCACCGCCGCCTGGATGCGCAGCAGCAGGTGCTTGAGGGCGTCGGTGCCGGCCAGCGCGCGCAGCACGTCGACGGAGAGCACGTTGGTGGTGCCCTCCCAGATCGGCAGCACCTGGGCGTCGCGCAGCAGGCGGGGGATGCCGGTGTTCTCCACGTATCCGGCGCCGCCGAAGCACTCCAGGTATTCGCTGGCCGACGCGACGGCGAGCCGGCCGGTGGTGAGCTTGGCCAGCGGCGCGACGAGGCGCAGGGCCGAGGCGGCGTGCTCGTCGCGCCGCACCTCGACCAGGCCGAGGAGTTCGAAGGCGTGGGCGGCCAGCGCGAACGCCCCGGCGGCGTCGACGGCGAGGGTACCGAGGGTCGCCCGGTGCAGCGGGTTGTCGATGAGCCGGCCACCGGCGATCGTGCGCTGCCGGGCGTAGCTCAGCGCGTATTCGAGGCCGCGGCGCATGCCGCCGGCGGCCGCGGCGGCGTTGTGCAGCCGGGTGACCAGGACCAGGGTCATCATCGTGCCCAGCCCCGGTTTTGCCGGGTCGCTCAGCGGGATGGCGAGCGCGCCGTCGAGGCGTACCTCGCCGGTGGGCACGGCGCGGGTGCCGAGCTTGTCCTTCAGGCGCAGCACCTGCAGGCCGTCGTTGTCGTGGCGCGGCACCAGGTAGGGGACCAGGTCCCGGCTGCCCGGCCCGGCGCCCTCGGGCCGCGCCAGCGCGACGGCCATCGCCGAGTCGATCGCGGAGCAGAACCACTTGTCGCCGGTGAGCCGCCACGTGCCGTCCGCGGCGGGCCGGGCGGTGGTGGTGGAGCGGCCGATGTCGGAGCCGCCCTGCGACTCGGTCATCCACTGCCCGGAGGTGATCGCCGTGGCCGGGTCGGTCGAGATCAGCCGGTCGAGCCAGTCCGGCGCCGCGCCGGTGGCGCTGAGCAGGGCCGCCGCGCCGTCCGACATGGCCACCGGGCAGGTGTACGTGGCGGACTCCGGCCCGTAGACGTAGAGCAGCGCGAACTGGACGACCCGGGCGCCGGCGCCCCAGGTGTCCCGGGCTGAGGGCAGGTAGGGCAGGGCGACGACGGCGTGCTCGGCGGCGGCGACGCGCTGCCGCTCCCAGCCGGGGGAGGTGTCGATCCGCTCGATGCGGGCGCCCCAGGCGTCGAAGCGGGTGAGCGTCGGCGGGTGGTTCTCGGCGTCCTGGTGCGCCTCGCGCAGCGGACCGAGGACCTCGGCGGCGAGGGCGGCGAGCCGGTCCTTGGCCGCGGCGTGCCCGTCGGCGCCGAGCAGCCGGTCGAGCCAGCCGAGCAGCCGGCGATCGGTGGCGTACGGGTCGCGGAGCTCGGGCCCGGCCTGCACGAAGCGCGTCATACCCGCCAAACTACCGCTACACGAGCCGCAGCTGACCGGCCGCCCGCGCGGCCGGGCCGAGGTCACCGGCGCGGTGGTGCCGGCGGCAGAGCACCTGGTAACGCACGTCCAGATCCGCGCGCGGACCGCTGCCGTCCTCTTCCGGGTCGGTGTCGCCGATCACGACCTGGGCGCCCTCCCGGACCACGACCCCGCCGACGACCCGGGCGTTGAGCAGGCCGAGCCGCCCGCACCAGCACAGCACCTCGACCTGGACCGGCACGACCTCGTCGGCGAGTTCGAAGAGCCGTCCGGCCGCCGGGAAGAGGCTGGCCCGGAAGTCGGTGGACAGCCCGAACGCGTAGACGTCCACGTCCGAGTGGTCGACCAGGTCGGCGAGCTGCTCGATCTGCGCGACCGTGTAGAAGCTGGCCTCGTCGCAGATCAGGTAGTCGACGCGGTCGCCGCTGGCCCAGCGTTCCCGCACGAGCGCGCGCAGGTCCAGCTCGGGGTCGACCTCGATGGCGTCGCGGCCGAGGCCGATGCGGGTGGTCAGCCGCCCGGGCCCGGCGCGGTCGATCGTGGTGAGGACGAGGCCGCGCCGACCCTGCCGGGCGTGGTTGTAGTCCATCTGCAGCGCGAGGGTGGACTTGCCGCAGTCCATCGGGCCGTAGAAGAACTTCAGGGAGGCGCCCCGCCGCAACCGGCTGTCACCGGCGACCGCGCACGAGTCGGCTTCGTCGTCTGCACTCACGGGCAGGCAGCCTACCGCCGAACGCCGCACCGTCTCGGAGAAGCCTCTTTTTCAGCAGATGACTCGGGTCCGTCGGGCGTACGACCGTCGCTCCCGCCAGACACCGCTCCGGCCCTGGGGGCCTCCGCTGCCAGGTCCGCGCCCCCAAGCCCGGGAGGCCACTATTCCGGGGAAGCAGTGGCCTCAGAGGGGCCCGGAGGCCACTACTTCGGGGAAGGAGTGGCCTCGGAGGGTCGGGAGGCCACAACTCCGGGGAAGCAGTGGCCTCGGAGGGTCGGGAGGCCACAACTTCGGGGATGTAGTGGCCTCGGAGGGGGCCGGAGGCCACTATTCCGGGGCAGTAGTGGCCTCCGGATCGCTCAGGTGCATCCAGGTGAACACCAGCGGCACATCGCCGTCGCTGATCAGGTGGTGGTCCTCGCCCGGGTCGATGATCAGCAGGTCGCCGGCGGTGAACCGGCCGGCGTCGGTGCCGTCGATCTCGATCGTGCCGCTGCCCTGCACGATGCAGAAGATCTCCGGGACGGTGTGCACGTGCCGCGCGTCGCCGTGGGTACGGTGCCCGGCGTCGTCGTAGCGGCTGATCCCGCCCGCCTCCACCCGGCCCCAGCCCGCGCCGATCGCGGCCAGGGTGGCGGGTGTGCCGCCGTCGGGCAGGTCACCGAGCGTGAGCCTTTTCATGATGGGGTACCTCCAGAGCCCGCCCAGGGGACGTCGATCTCCGACCACAGGGCGTGATGGGCGGCGGCGGCACGTACGGCGTCGGCGACACCGGCGATGGCCCGTCCGGTGCCGTCGGGGTGGTCGACCAGGAACCGGTCGTCGACCCGTCCCGGAACGGGCGCGGCGGCGATCCGCTCCACCAGCGCGGTGAACGGGCGGGTGCGCTCGAGCGTGGCGATGAGCGGGCCGCCCTCGGCGAGGTCGTCCAGGAGGCTGCGCCGGCCGGGTACGTCCACGAAATCGTCGTCGCCGGGCAGCTTCAGGCGGTCGGTCGGGTACTCGAGCACGGCCGTACCGCCGGTGCCGGTGACGGTGATCGCGCCGGCGACGAACTCGGCGGCGCACAGCGTGACCGCGACGGTGATGGTGGGTGCCGATGGCTCAGGCCCGGTGAGGCGCAGGCAGGCGGTGTCGTCGGTGCCGATGTCGCGGGTGCGGAAGCGTTCGAGATCGACCCTGGGCTCACCGGCGAGCGGACCGGAGGCCCGGGCGATCGCCAGGGACTGCATGACCGCGTGGGCGAACGCGTTGACCAGGGCGCCGTCGACGGCGCGCCGCCCGGCCCAGGCCGAGCGGGTCCAGTATGCGTCGGGGCGCCACCAGGCCCCGGCCGCCGCGACGCCGGTGACCGTGCCGAGCCGGCCGGCGTCGATGGCCTCGAGCAGCGCGGCCAGGGCGGCCGAGCCGAGCGCCTGGAAGCCGACCTGCACGGCCCGGCCGGTCTCGGCCATGACCGCGGCCAGCGCGTCGTGCTCGGCCAGGCTGAGCACGGGCGGCTTCTCCAGCAGTACGTCGGCGCCGGACCGCAGCGCGTCGACCGCGATGGGCAGGTGGGTCGGCGGCGGGGTCACCACGATCACGATGTCGGGGTGGTGCTCGGCGAGCATGGCGGTGTGATCGGTGTAGACCGGGACACCGTCGGGGTCGGCGACCGGGGCGACGTCGCACAGCGCGACCAACCGGTGCGTCGAGGACCGGAGCTGCCGGCGGTGCCAGAGCCCGTGGCCGTTGGCCCCGATCAGCGCGACGGTTACGCCCATGCCGGGCCGCTCGGGAAGGTGAACTCGGCGATCGACGCCGGCTTCAGCGTCACGCTGTAGCCGGGTCGGCTGGGCAGCCGGTAGCGGCCGTCGACGACCGTGACCGGGTCCTCGAAGTGCTCGTGCAGGTGGTCGACGTATTCGACCATCCGGCCGTCGAGGGACCGGCCGATGCGCAGGTAGTCGAAGATCGCCAGGTGCTGGACGTATTCGCACAGGCCGACGCCGCCGGCGTGCGGGCAGACCGGCACGCCGAACTTGGCCGCCATCAGCAGGATCGCCAGCACCTCGTTGACCCCGGCGACCCGGCAGGCGTCGACCTGGCAGACGCGGATCGCGTCGGCCTGCAGCAGCTGCTTGAAGATGACCCGGTTGGCCGCGACCTCGCCGGTGGCGACCCGCACCGGGTCGACGGCGCGGGCGATGCGGGCGTGGCCGATGACGTCGTCGGCGTGGGTGGGCTCCTCGATCCAGTACGGGTTGACGGCGGCGAGGCGGGCCATGTTGGCGATCGCCTCGTCGACGTCCCAGACCTGGTTGGCGTCCATCATGAGCAGCGCGTCCGGGCCGATCTCGGCGCGGATCAGCTCGGCCCGGCGCACGTCGTCGTCGATCGGCCCGCCGACCTTCATCTTCATCGCGGTCCAGCCCTCGGCGACGGCCTGCCGGGTGAGCGCACGGACCTTGTCGTCGGGGTAGCCGAGCCAGCCGACCGACGTCGTGTACGAGGGGAAGCCCTGCTCCTCGAGGACCTTGCGACGATCGTCGAGTCCGACGAGGCCGCGCTCGAGGATGTCGTGGGCCTCGGCCGGGCTGAGCGCCTCGCGGATGTGCCGGAAGTCGATCGCGGCGACGAGGTCGTCGGTGGGCAGCTCGGCGAGCAGCTGCCACATGGGCCGGCCGGCGAGCTTGGCCCGCAGGTCCCAGACGGCGTTGACGATCGCGCCGGTGGCCAGGTGGATGACGCCCTTCTCCGGGCCGAGCCAGCGCAGCTGCGGGTCGGCGGTCAGGGAGCGCAGGAACCGCAGCGGCTCGGCGTTGACGGTTTCCATCCGCTGCCCGACGACGTGGTGGGCGAGGGCCTGCACGGCCGCGCAGGTGAGCTCGTTGCCGCGGCCGTTGGTGAAGGTCAGGCCGGTGCCGGTGACCCCGTCGTCGGTGTGCAGCTCGACGTAGGTGGCCGAGTAGTCGCCGCGGTTGATGGCGTCGGAGCCGTCCCCGGCCGCGGCCGTGGGGAAGCGGACGTCGTGCACGGCGACGGCGACGATCGTCGTCACCGGTCGCCACCCAGCACGTCGGCGACGTCGACGGCCTGGCCGGTCGCGATGGACTCGTTGGCGGCCAGCCCGACCAGCAGGGCGCGGGCGCCGTCCCGCTCGGTGGCGCCGCGGCCCAGGTCGTCGGCGGGCCGGTCGGGATCGAGGAGCTGGGCGAGCATCCGGGCGTCGGCGCCCGCCGTGGCCCGCGCGAACGGCCGGCCCGAGCGGGATGTCCCGGGGCGGTTGCCAGAACGGCCGGACCTGCAGCCGGGCGGAGGCGCGGGAATCGTCGGCCACCCGGTCGTTCTCGACGACCTCGAGCTCGAGCCGGCCCTTGCTGCCGTTGAACATGACCCGGTAGCCCTCCCAGGGCGCGTAGGCGGTCAGGTGGTAGCTCATCGTCGCGCCGCCGGCGTAGCGGACCAGCACGGCCATGTCGTCCTCGATGGACACGCCCGGGGCGAACACGTTCTGGTCGCGGTGGTAGCCGTCGGCGCGCTCCGCGTCGAGGTACAGCGCGCGCGAGCCGTGCATCGTCACAGGCGACAGTGCGAACGGGTCGTCCGGCCGCGGCGGGGGAGCCGTGCGCCCGCTCGTAGGCGCGGGCGTAGCCGTGCCGCGCGCCGGCCTCGTCGCCGTAGAAGAACAGCCGCCCGAAGGCGTGCACCCGCTCCGGGCTGTCGCGCGAGCCACCAGTTGACCAGGTCGAAGTGGTGGCTGGCCTTGTGCACCAGCAGGCCGCCGGAGTTGGCCTTGTCGCGGTGCCAGCGGCGGAAGTAGTCGGCGCCGTGGCGCACGTCGAGCAGCCACTCGAAGTGCACCGAGCCGATCTCGCCGATCTCGCCGGCGGCGAGCACCCGCTTGACCGCCTCGTGGACCGGGTTGTACCGGTAGTTGAAGGTCACCCGGACCCGCCCGCCGGTGCGCGCGACCGCGTCCAGGATGCGCCGGCACCGCGGGCCGCGTCGACGGTCATCGGCTTCTCGGTGAGCACGTCGCGGCCGGCCTCGAGCGCGGCGACGATGTAGTCGTCGTGGGTAGCGGTCGACGGTGGTGATCACCGCGACGTCGACGCGCTCCTTGTCGAGCATGCCGGCGAAGTCGTCCGCACGGTAGGTGGGCACCGGCGTGCCGCCCATCTCGACCACGCGGGCGTTGTGCACGGCCATCCGGATCGGGTTCGGGTCCGCGAGGGCGACCAGCTCGGCCACGTCGGCGTGCGCGACGGTGATGCCCCAGGTGAACAGCTCGGCCCGATGTCCCGTGCCGACGACGGCGTATCGACGTCGGTGTCATCGGATCTCCTCCCGACGCCAACGTACTGCAAAGGTTTGCAGAAAACTGCCCCTTATCGTGCACTGATCGGCGGCCGGGCCGGCGCTGGCCCGTCGCACGGAACTCACTTAGTTAAGCGCTTTCCTGAGCAAAAACGCAACCATTTCGGCATCCCTGAACCGTTGACATTCGGCGCAACCGTTTGCATTATTGGCGGCACTATCGGGAAGCCCAGCGATCGGCGTCACTGCCACGACGCATCGTGCGAGAGGAGGTCGGCCGTGTCCGTCACCATCCGCGACGTCGCCACGCGCCTCCGGTGTGCACGTCTCGACGGTGTCCCGCACCTTCTCCGCACCGCACCTGGTCAACGCCGACACCCGCAGCCGCGTGCTGTCCACCGCCGAGCGGCTCGGCTACCGGCCCAACCGGGCCGCCCGGGCGCTCATCACCGGCCGGACGCACAACATCGGGCTGATCGTCGCCGACATCGCCAACCCGTTCTTCCCACCGCTGATCAAGGCGGCCGAGGCGCAGGCCCGCCAGCGCGACTACCACGTCTTCGTCGCCGACACCAACGAGGATCCGCTGGTCGAGGAGCAGCTCGTGCGGGCCCTCGCCAAGCAGGTCGACGGCGTGCTGCTGTGCAGCCCGCGCATGGGCAACGCACGTCATCGAGGAGCTGCGCCGCGAGGTGCCCGCTCGTCGTGGTCAACCGGCTCGTCGACGGGCTCGCCGACCGTGGTGATGGACGTCGGGCAGGGCGCCCGCGCCGCGGTCGAGCACCTCGTCGGGCTCGGCCACCGCCACGTCGCTGCTGCTCGGCGGGCCGCGCGGCTCGTGGACCAGCCGGGAGATCCGCCGCTCGGCCGCGGCGACCGCCCGCTCCGGCGGCGCCGACGCTCACCGTGCTCGGCCCCAACCCGCCGACCGAGGCGGCCGGCGCGGCCGCCGCCGAGGCCGTGCGCGACAGCGGCGCGACCGCCGTGCTCGCCTACAACGACCTGATGGCGATCGGCCTCCTCGACGGGCTGCTCGGCCTGGGCGTGCGGGTGCCGGACGACCTCAGCGTCGTCGGCATCGACGACATCGCGCTGAGCCGGCTGCATCCGGCCCAAGCTGACCACGGTGGCCACACCCGACGGCGGCCGCCGGCCGGACGGCCGTCGACATGCTGCTGCAACTGGGCGACGACCGCCGTACCACCGCACAGGTCACCCTCCCGACCGAACTGATCGTCCGCGACTCGACCGGCCCGGGCACCGTACGGCCCGCACGCCCTCGCCCTGGCCGGCGCCTGACTGCACACCCCTCACACGCCAAGGAGTGACATCCGATGATCCAGCACCCCTGAACCCGGGCTCGAGCAGCGAGACAAGCCGCTTCGACTGTTCGGCGGCACCGCCGTGGCCGTGCCGCTGCTGCTCGTCCGGCCTGCGGCGACGACAGCTCCAGCGGACCGTCCCCGGAGTCGACCAAGCCGGTCGAGCTGAGCTTCTTCTGGTGGGGCGGCGCAGGCCCGCGCCGACCTCACCGACAAGGCGCTCGCGCTCTACACGGCGAAGCACCCCAACGTCACGTTCAAGAAGACCTGGCAGGCCAACCAGGGCTACTTCGACAAGCTGGCCACGCTGACCGCCGGCGGCGACGCGCCGGACATCTTCCAGATCGACGACAACTACCTCAGCGAGTACGCGGCGCGCGGCGTCACGCTCGACCTGACGCCGTACCAGAAGTCCGGCAAGCTGGACACGTCGAAGTTCCCGGAGAGCCTGTGGAAGTACGGGCTCGATCGAGGGCAAGCTGGCCGGGCTGTCGTTCGGGGAGAACACCCAGGGTCTGGTCTACAACAAGACGCTGCTGCAGTCGAAGAACCTGCCGGAGCCGACGACCGGGCAGAGCTGGGACGACCACATCGCCTGGGCGGTCAACGTCACCACCGCCACCGGCACGCCCGGCACGCAGGACCCGAGCGGCTCGCTACCAGGCGTTCTGGGTCTGGCTGCGCCAGCAGGGCAAGGAGCTCTACAACGGCAAGGAGCTCGGCTTCACCGAGGCCGACGTGACCGCCTGGTTCGACCTGTGGACGGGCGCGCGGGCGCGCAAGGCGACGCCGACCGCGGACGTCATCCATCAGGGCAACGCGACCGACATCACCAAGCAGCTGGTCGTCACCGGCAAGGCCGGCACCTCCTGGGTGTGGGTCAACCAGATGCCGGAGCTGAAGAAGAGCACCAAGAACGAGCTCGGCGTGGTCGCGTACCCCGGCGACACCAAGGGCCAGTGGGCGCGCGCGTCGCATGTACTTCTCGGTGTTCCGCAACAGCAAGTCCAAGGACGTCGCGATCGACGTCATCAACTTCCTGGCCAACGACCCGGAGGCCGGCACGATACTCGGCACCGACCGGGGCCTGCCGTCCAACCTGGACATCCGCGCCGCCGTGGCCAGCACCACCAAGGATGCGGCGATGAAGCAGTCCATCTCGGTGGAGAACGACCTCGGCAAGCTCTTCGGCGCGCCACCGCCGGTACCGCCTGAAGGGGCACAGCACGCTGCGCAGCGAGCTGGTCAAGGCGGCGGAGAACGTCCAGTTCGGCCGGGTCACCTCGGCCGCTTCGGCGGCGACGTTCGTCGCGGCGAGCAAAGCGGCGATCTCCCGATAACCCGTTAACTCCGACAACCCGATGAATCTGATGACATGACCCTGACCCGAACTCCGCCGGTCGCCCCGGTCCGCAAGCCGGCCACGGCGGCCAGGAAAACGCCGACCCGCCAGGAAGCCAAGGCCGGTTACGTCTTCCTCACGCCGTGGCTGATCGGCCTGTTCGGCATCACGGCGATCCCGATGCTGATGTCGCTGTATCTGAGCTTCACCAACTACGACATCCTGACCCCGTGGTCGGAGGTGCAGTGGGTCGGGCTCGCCAACTACAAGCGCATGTTCACCGCCGACCCGTCGTACTGGCATGCCGTGCAGGTGACGGTGAGGTTCGCGCTGATCGCCACGCCGCTGAAGCTGGCGGCCGCGCTCGGTGTCGCGCTGCTGCTCAACCGGGAGCGGCGCGGCATCGGGCTGTTCCGCTCGCTGTTCTACCTGCCGTCGCTGCTCGGCGGCAGCGTCGCGCTGGCGATCGTGTGGGTGCGTATGTTCGACCGGGACGGTGCGTTCAACGCGTTCCTGGGCATCTTCGGCATCACCGGCCGGCCGTGGGTCAGCGACCCGAACTGGGCCCTGGACACGCTGATGGTGCTGGCCATCTGGCAGTTCGGCGCGCCGATGGTGATCTTCCTGGCCGGGCTGAAGCAGATACCGGTCGAGCTGTACGAGGCGGCCTCGGTCGACGGCGCCGGACCGGTCCGGCAAGTTCTTCAGGATCACGCTGCCGATGCTGTCCCCGGTGATCTTCTTCAACCTGGTGCTGGAGACCATCCACGGCTTCCAGGGCTTCACCGCGTCGTTCGTGGTCAGCAACGGCACCGGCGGCCCGGTCGACTCGACCCTGATGTACACGCTGTACCTGTACATCCGGGGCTTCGGCAACTACGAGATGGGCTACGCCTCGGCGATGGCCTGGGTGTTCCTGGTCGCGGTCGGGTTGATCACCGTGGTGCTGTTCACGCACCGGCCGCTTCTGGGTGCACTACAGCGACGAGGACGACTGATGAAGATCCGCGCTGTGGTTCGTACCGGAGCACTGATCCTGCTCCTCGTCGTCGTGCTGTACCCGCTGGTGTGGATGCTCGGCACCTCGTTCAAGCCCCAGGACGAGGTGCTCAACACCGTGTCGGCGATCCCGAAGACGTTCACCCCGAGCAACTACCCCGACGGCTGGACCCACCTGGACGTCAACTTCGGCCGGTTCTTCCTCAACAGCACCCTCGTCGCGGCGCTGGTGATCGTCGGCAACATGTTCTCCTGCCTGCTCGCCGCGTACGCCTTCGCCCGGCTGCGGTTCCCGCTCCGAAAAATCTGGTTCGCCCTCATGATCGGCACGCTGCTGCTGCCCAGCCACGTGCTGATCGTGCCGCAGTTCATCCTGTTCAAGACGTTCGGCTGGGTCGGCGGCCCGTTCCCGTACACGCCGCTGGTCCTGCCGCACTTCCTGGCCATCGACGCGTTCTTCGTGTTCCTCATGGTGCAGTTCATGCGGGGCATCCCGCGAGAGCTCGACGAGGCCGCGAAGATCGACGGCTGCTCGCCGTTCGGCGTGTTCCGTTACGTCATCCTGCCGCTGTCGCGCCCGGCGCTGGTCACGACCGCGATCTTCTCGTTCATCTGGACCTGGAACGACTTCTTCCGCCAGCTGGTCTACCTCTCCGACCTGGAGAAGTACACCGTGCCGGTGGCGTTGACGCTGTTCATCGACTCGACCGGGCAGTCGTCGGTCGGCCCGATGTTCGCCATGTCGGTGCTGTCGCTGCTGCCGGTGTTCCTGTTCTTCCTGGCCTTCCAGCGGCTGCTGGTCGCAGGGCATCAACACATCCGGCCTGAAGGGGTGAGGCAGATGAAGGGTGGGCGGGGCCTGCGGGGCTGGCGGGAGACCTTCACCGTCGCCGCCGACCTGGCGCTGGTCGGGTTCGTGGTGACCCTCGCGGCGCTGCCGATCGTCACCGCCGGCGCGGCCGTCAGAGCCGGGTCGGTGGCGGTGCACGCGATCGCCGTGGACGCCACCAAAGTCGACATCCGCCAGCTGTGGCGGGTGTTCCGCCGCTCCCTGCTGCCCGGCCTCGGCGCCACCGTGGCGCTGGCGGCCGCGCTCGGGTTCCTGGCGTTCGATTTCGCCGCGGTACGAGGGGAGCGGGTCCCCGGTGGACGGTTCCTCCTGATCCTCCTCGCCGTCGCCGGGCTGGCGGTGCTCGGCATCGCGGGGGCGGCCGTCGCCGAGCTGGGCCGGGATCCGGATGGGCGCTGGTCCACGGGGGTGCGGCGCGCCCTGTCCCGCCCCAACTCGGCCGCCGCCTGCGGTGCCGTGCTCGGGATCGCCCTGGTGATAGCGGTGCTGGTGCCGTTAACGGCGCCAATAGTGGCCGGCTACGCCCTCTTCGCCGTGCACGCCATCACGGCCCGCCGCCGAACCCCCGAGTCGATCAAGGAAGTACACGCCGAAACTGTGTCCGAATTGCGGCGAATCCCGGGCGTGTAGTTCCTTGATCGACTGGGAGGGGGGTAGAACGGACCGTATGGCGTACTCACCGCGCGCGGCCGCTCAGCGGACTGGGTTCAGTCTCGACACGCTTCGCTACTACGAGCGGATCGGGCTGCTGGACGGGATCGACCGGACCTCCGGCGGGCAGCGGATCTTCACCGATGACGACGTGGCCTGGCTCGAGGTGCTTCGCTGCCTGCGCGACACCGGCATGCCGATCGCGCGGATGCAGCGCTACGCGGAACTCGCCCGCGGCGGAGAGGAGACCTTCGCCGAGCGAGCCGAGCTGCTCGAGGAGCACAACCGCGAGATCGAGGAGAAGATCGCCGCGCTGCGTGACGAGCAGACCCGGATCCAGGAAAAAATCGCGTGGTACCGGCAGGAGCTGGCGGCCATGACGCGGACCGCGAAGCCGCCGGGGTGAACCGCCGGGTTGACCTGGAGCGCGCTCCAGCTTCTACGGTCGGGCCATGCGAACGATTCCATTGGGTCACACCGGCGAGCAGGTGAGCCGGCTGGCGCTCGGCTGCATGCTGATGGGCACCACCACCGACGAGCCGACCTCGAACGAGATGCTGGCGGAGTACCTCGCCGCCGGCGGCACCTTCCTGGACACGGCGGACTGCTACGCCTGGTGGCCGGGGCCACCGACGACCGGCGGGGAGAGCGAAGCCCTCCTCGGGCGCTGGTTCGCCCGTACCGGCCGGCGCGACGAGGTGTTCCTGGCCACCAAGGGCAGCGCGTGGGTGGCCGACCCGGCCGCCGTCCTGTCCGGGCGCAGCACCGCGGACGAGCAGTACGCCGGGGCCGGCGGCGACACGCTGCGCCGGGCTCTGGACGCCAGCCTGGTCCGGCTGGGCGTCGACCACGTCGACCTGTACTACGTGCACGTCGACGACCTGAACACGCCGCTCGAGGAGACCGTCGAGGCCCTCGCCGGCCTGGTCGCCGCGGGCAAGACCCGCTACATCGGCTGGTCCAACGTCCAGACGTGGCGGCTGGAGCGGATCCGTCAGCTGTGCGACCGGTACGGCTGGCCGGCCCCGGTGGCGCTGCAGCAGGAGCACTCGTACCTGCGCCCGCACCCCGGCGCCGGGGGCCCGTCCATCGTCGACGACGAGCAGCTGCGCTACCTGCGCGCGCACGACGACCTGACGCTCGTCGCGTACTCGCCGATCCTCAAGGGCGTCTACGACGACCCGGCCAAGCAGCGCTCGCCCGACATCATGGCCTCCTACTGGGGTGCCGACAGCGACGCCCGGCTCGCCACGGTGGCCAAGCTCGCCGCCGACCTCGGCGTCACCGGCAACCAGCTGGCGCTGGCCTGGTCGCTGCACCAGGCGTCGCCGCGGCGGGTGGCGTTGATCGGCCCGCGGACGCTCGAGCAGTACCGGGGCCTGATGGCCGCCCTCGACATCACGCTCGACGCGGACGCCCTCGCGGCGCTGGAGGCGGCCGGCGCCTGAGCGGGTGGGTAGGGTCGGACGGTGTTCGTTGTGCACGGCCTGGTCACCGGCGACGGGGGGCTCGCCTGCTGGGCGGAAACCGCGCCCGGCGGGCCGGTCGCCCGGCGCACCAGCCTGCGCCGGGCCGTGCCGCACCCGTTCGCCGTGCCGCCGCCGCTGGACGGGCCGGCCGGTACGGCGGAGCTGCAGTTGCCGAGCGCGGGTTCCAGCCCGATCGGCTCACCCGAGCTCGGGGCGCGCCGGCCGGCCCGGGGCGCGGTCCGGGTGCTGCCCTGGACGGTGCCGGTCGTGCACCTGCCGGCCGGCGGCGATCCGGAGGCGCTCTTCGACGACGTGCCCGCGGGTAGCTCGATCGGGTACCTCGGGGATGTCGCCCGGTTCGCGGCCGACCTCGTGCGGCGAGGCCGGGTGCTGCCCTTGATCGTCGACGCGTCTTCGGGCGGTGATTCGGGCGGTGACGCGGGCGGGGGCTACGAGGCGCGCTGGCGTACGGTGCTGACCGGCCCCGACCAGTCGCGATTCGAGACCTTGTGGCGGGCGATGCCCGGCGTGGCCCGCGCGGCCACGCCCGGCCGCGGCGCCGCGGAGGCGACCCGCCGTGCCCTCGACTCGGCGGCCGACGCGCTGGTCCGCCGGAAACTTCACGGCCCGCTGCTCGCGCCGCCGGCCACCATTCCGGGGAAAATGTCGCCTGCGCGGGCTCCGGAGGCCACCACTCCAGGGAAGTCGTGGCCAAACCGCCCGCCTGAGGGCACTACTTCGGGGTCGTGGCCAAACCGCCCGCCTGAGGGCACTCTTCGGCGAGCGTGGCCAAGGAGCGGCCCCGAGGGCACTGGATCCCCGGAGTTGTGGCCAAAGAGGCCCCGAGGGCACTACTTCGGGGGAGTTGTGGCCAAGGGGCGGCCTCGAGGGCACTGGTTCCCCGGAGTTGTGGCCAAGGGGCGGCCCCGAGGGCACCGCGTCGGCGGTGCGGGCCTGGGTTGACGGGTTGACCGGCGATGATCCGGCCCTCACCGGCGACGGCGAAGCCATCCGGACGCTGCGGCAGCGGCTGGACCGGTGGGCGGCCAGCGGGCGGGCCGCCCCGCTGCGGACCTGCTTCCGGCTCAGCTACGTCGACGAGTACCCCGGCGAGGACGCCGGCGGCTGGCTCCTCGAATTTCTCCTCCAGCCGCTCGACGAGCCCAGCCTGCTGGTACCGGCGAGCCAAGTGTGGCGGGACGTGGCGTCGCCGCTGATGCGCTGGGCCGACGATCCGCAGGAGATCCTCCTCGCCGATCTGGGCCGGGCCTGCCGGCTGTACCCGGACCTCGAAGACGTGCTGCGGACGGCGTACCCCGCGCAGGAGCGCCTCGACCTGGCCGGGGCGTACCGGTTCCTGACGCACGCGAATGTGCTCGAGGATGCCGGGTTCGGCGTGCTGGTGCCCTCGGTGTGGCAGCGCCGCCAAGATCTCGGGCTGACCCTGACCGTCCGGACCGGGCAGCCGGCCAGCCCGGTGCTGCGGGACACCACCGCCAACCGGGACGCGATCGTGCAGTACCGCTGGGGGCTGGCCATCGGCGCCGAGTTCCTCAGCGAGCACGACCTCGTCGAACTCGCCCGGGCCAAGGTGCCGCTGGTCCGGCTGCGCGGGCGCTGGGTCCACCTCGACCGGGAGCGGCTGCGCGCCGGGCCTGGCGTTCCTGGCCCGCGGCGGGTCCGGGGAGATGACCGCCGGCGAGGCGATGCGGCTGACCCGGCTGGTACCGGAGTCCGACCTGCCGCTGCCGGTCACCGGGGTCGACGGCTCGGGCTGGCTCGCCGACCTGCTGACCGGTCGGGCCGTGGATCGCCTGGAGCTGATCGACCCGCCGGCGTCGCTGTTGACCGAGCTCCGCCCGTACCAGAGGAAGGGTTTGTCGTGGTTGGTCTTTCTGGACCGGCTCGGCGTGGGCGCGTTGCTCGCCGATGACATGGGTCTCGGCAAGACCGTGCAGGTTCTCGCCCTGGAGGCGCTGCAGCGCGAGGCCGGGCCGCGCCCGCCGACGCTGATCGTGTGCCCGATGTCGGTGCTGGGCAACTGGCGCCGCGAGATCGAACGCTTCACGCCCGTCGCTGAGCGTCCACGTCCACCACGGCCCGGGGCGGGCCCGGCCGGCGTCGGTCGACCTCGTGCTGACCACGTATCAGCTGGCCGCGCGGGACACCGACCTGCTCGCCGCGGTGGCGTGGGACCGCATCGTGCTCGACGAGGCGCAGCACGTCAAGAACGCGACCGCGGGGATCGCGCGGGCGGTCCGGCGGATCCCGGCGCGGCACCGGGTCGCGCTGACCGGGACGCCGGTGGAGAACCGGCTCACCGAGCTGTGGTCGATCGCCGAGTTCCTCAACCCGGGCCTGCTCGGCCCGGCGAGCATCTTCCGGGCCCGGTACTCGGTGCCGATCGAACGCTTCGCCGACCGGACGCGGCGGCCCGGCTGCGCCGGGTGACCCGGCCGTTCCTGCTGCGGCGGGTCAAGACCGACAAGGCGGTGATCGCCGACCTGCCGGAGAAGTTCGAACGCCGGCAGTGGTGCAACCTCACCGTCGAGCAGGCGACGCTCTACCGCGCGGTCGTCGACGAGATGTTCGTCAAGCTGAAGGAAGGGCGGGCCGGCTCGCGGCGTAAGGCGCTGGTGCTGTCGGCGATGACCAAGCTCAAGCAGGTCTGCAACCATCCGGCCCACCTGCTCGGCGACGGCACGCCCCTCGCCGGGCGCTCCGGCAAGCTCGAACGGCTCGAGGAGATCCTCGCCAACGCCCTGGCCGACGGGGACCGGGCGCTGGTGTTCACCCAGTTCGCGCGGTTCGGCGCGATGCTCGCGCCGTACCTGGCCGAGCGGCTCGGCACGGAGGTGGCGTTCCTGCACGGCGGCACGCGCGAAGGGCGCCCGCGACGCGATGGTCGCCCGCTTCCAGGAGTCCGGCCCCGACGTCTTGTTGCTGTCGCTTGAAGGCCGGCGGTACCGGGCTCAACCTGACCGCCGCCAACCATGTCGTGCACCTGGACCGCTGGTGGAACCCGGCGACCGAGGCGCAGGCCACCGACCGCGCGTACCGCATCGGGCAGCGCCGCGACGTGCAGGTCCACACGTTCGTCTGCGTGGGTACGGTCGAGGAGCGCATCGACGGCATCATGGCCGAGAAGCGCGCGCTCGCCCGTTCGGCCGTCGGCAGCGGCGAAGGCTGGCTCGCTGGGCTGTCCACCGACGACCTCCTCGACCTGGTGACGCTCACGCCGGAGGCCGTCGGTGGCTGACCGTCCACTGTGGTCGGACCAGGGCGGGAGCCCGCGCCGGAGGCGCGGGGTCGGGTGGGCGGGGGCTCAGTTCCTCGGGATGCTCGAGTCGTTGCGGATGCCGGCGCAGTTCCAGCAGGGCCGCCGGTACGCGCGATCGGGCCGGGTCCAGTCGCTGAACATCTCCTCCAGCCTGGTCACCGGCCTGGTACTGGACGACGACGGCGCCACGTACCGGGCGCGGGTCGCGGTCCGGGCGTTCTCGGCCGCGGACTGGCACCGCATCGAACGGGCGCTCGCCGGTGAGGCCCTGCACGCGGCCCGGCTGCTCGCCGGCGAGCTGCCCGCCGACCTCGACGTGATCCTCGGCGGGTTCGGGCTGTCGCTGTTCCCGTCGCAGCTGCCGGACATCGCCCTGGAGTGCTCGTGCCAGAGCTGGCAGAAGCCGTGCGGGCACCTGGCCGCCACCTGCTACGTGCTCGCCGAGTCGTTCGACGCGGACCCGTTCGGCATCCTCGCCTGGCGTGGCCGTACCCGCGAGGAGCTGCTGGAGAACCTGCGGTCGCTGCGCATGTCGGCGATCAGTCCCGGTGCGCCGCCGGCGGCGGCGCCGGCGGCGACGGCGAGCTTCTGGGCCGCCGGGCCGCGCCTGGAGCCGCTGCCCGAGCCGGTGCCGGGCAGCGTCCGGCGGCCGGATGCGCTGCTCGAACAGCTCGAGCCCCTCGAGCTGGCCGTGGGCCGGTTCGACGTGCTCGACGTGCTGCGCGGCGCGTACCGCGAACTCGATCAATGATATCGATCGCTGCTCACCGTCGAGAGGCGGGCGCTGGGGTGGCACCGGACAAGGAGATGAGATGGACCCTTTCACTGTGCGCCGCGCGGTGTTCGACTTCCTACGCCAGGCCGGGTCGACCACGGTGTTCGGCAACCCCGGTTCGACGGAGCTGCGGATGCTGCGGGAGTGGCCGGCCGACTTCCGCTACGTGCTCGGGCTGCAGGAGTCGGTGGTCGTGGCCGCCGCGGCCGGGCACGCCATGGGTACCGGGCGGCTGGCCGTGGTCAGCCTGCACTCCGCGGGCGGGGTCGGGCACGCGCTCGGCTCGGTGTTCACCGCCTACCGCGACCGCGTACCGCTGCTCATCTTCGCCGGCCAGCAGACCCGCGCGATGCTGCCGACCCGGCCGTTCCTGGCCGCCGACGAGCCGGCCGGCTTTCCCCGCCCGTACGTGAAGTGGAGCGGCCAGCCGGACCGGGCGGAGGACGTACCGGCCGCGGTCGCTGAGGCGTACCGGCTGGCGATGACCCCGCCGCGCGGGCCGGTCTTCATCTCGGTGCCGGAGGACGACTGGGACCGCCCGGCCGCCGCCGTACCGGCGCGGGACGTCCGGGCCGACTTCGGTGCCGACCCGCGCGCGCTGGGCGAGCTGGCCGACGCCCTGAACGAGGCGCGCAGCCCGGCGCTGGTGATCGGGGCCGGCGTCGATGACGACGGCGCCGAGGACGTGGTGGTCGAACTGGCCGAGCGGGCGACCGCGGCGGTGTGGCTGGCGCCGCTGTCGGCCCGATCGGGCTTCCCCGAAGACCACCGGCTGTTCCAGGGTTTCCTGCCGCCCGTACGGGATCAGGTGGCGCAGGTCCTGGCCGGCCACGACGTGATCGTGGCGATCGGCGGGCCGATCTTCAAGTTCCACGTGCACAGCGACGGGCCGTACCTGCCGGCCGGGGCTCGGCTGTTCCAGCTCGACTGCGACCCGTCTCAGGCGGCGTGGGCGCCGGTCGGCACGAGCGTGCTGAGCACGGTGCGGGCCGGCGTCACCGCCCTGCTGGACCTGGTCTTCAAGGCGCCCCGGCCCGATCCGCCGTCGCGGCCGGCGCTCCCGCCCGATCCGGGTGACGCCGCGCTGGTCATCGACACGGTTCGCGACCTGCTGCCGGCGAACGCGGTCATCGTCGAGGAGGCGCCCAGCCACCGCGACGTGTTCCACGCACGGCTGCCGATCACCCGGCCCGGCGGCTTCCTCACCACCGGCAGCGGCGCACTGGGCTGGGGGCTGCCGGTGGCCGTCGGGCGGGCCCTGGCCGGCGGCGGCGAGCGGGTCGTCTGCGTGGTCGGTGACGGCTCCAGCATGTATTCGATCCAGGCGCTGTGGACGGCCGCGCAGTACCGGGCGCCGGTCACGTTCATCGTGCTCAACAACAGCGGGTACGAGGCGGTCAAGCAGCTCGGCCGCCGCATGGGCAACCCGGAACCGGTCGGCACCGACATCGTCGGCATCGACTTCGTGGCCGTCGCCGCGGGACTCGGCTGCCCCGGCCGGCGGGTCGCAACCGCGACGGACCTGGCCCCGGCGCTGGCCGAGGCGCTGTGCGTCGACGGCCCGTACCTGCTCGAGGTCCCGCTCGCCCCGGCCGGCACGGCCGCCTACGAGCCGGCCACCTGATGCTGGTCGTCAGCCGGGACGCCAGACCGCGGGCAAGTCGATCAAGGAAGAGCGCGCCGGGATTTGTCCGATTCCCGGGCGCGCCCTTCCTTGATCGACAACGGGTGCCCCGCATCTGCCCCACTCCTTCGGGGAAGGAGTGGCCTCCCGACCCCGCTCAGACCACTGTTTCCCCGGAGTTGTGGCCTCCCGATCGCGCGGAGGCCACTACTTGCCCGGAGTAGTGGCCACCCGACCCGACGAGGCCACTGCTTGCCCGGGGTTAGGGTGGCCGACGCGGGCTGGTCACCGCGGGCCTGGCAGCGGAGCGGAGCGGAGCGGTGTCTGGCGGGAGCAACGGTCGCGCGCTCGGCGGACCCGAGTCATCCCAAAGAATCAGAGTTTTTCGGGTGGGACGTTGCCGGCGGCTTCGATGGCGCGGCGCATGGGGACGGCCAGGAGGGCGAAGAAGCCGATGACGATGAACGCGAGCAGCGAGATGATCGCCACCCGGTAGCTGCGGGTCAGGTCGTAGGCGAGGCCGAAGGTGAGCGGGCCGAGCCAGCTGGTGCCCTTGTCGGAGATCTCGTAGATGCCGAAGTACTCGCCTTCCTTGCCCTTGGGGATCAGCTGGCTGAACAGCGACCGGGACAGGGCCTGGCTGCCGCCGAGGACGATGCCGATGGCCCCGCCGAGCAGCACGAACGGGATGGTCTTGTGCGCGGGCAGCACGTAGGCGACGGCGAGGATGACGGCCCACAGGGCCAGGCTGAGCAGGACGGTCTTCCAGGCGCCGATGGCGACGGCGAGGCGGCCGAGGGCGAGCGCGCCGACGAACGCCAGGAACTGGACCATCAGGATGGTCGGTACGAGGACGGTGTCGGGCAGGCCGAGCTCGTCGGTGGCGTAGATGCCGGACAGGGAGATGACGGTCTGGATGCCGTCGTTGTAGATGAGGTACGCGACGAGGAAGAACAGGGTGAGCGGGTAGGCCTTCAGCGACTTGAGCGTGTGCCACAGCTGGCGGAAGCCGTCGGTGAGCGGGTTGCCGCGGGCCTCACCGGCGACCGCGGGGCGGTTGCGCAGCCGCAGCAGCGGGATGGTGGTGAACGCGGCCCACCAGACGCCGGCCGAGACGATGCTCCAGCGGGCCACCTCGCCGGTGGACATGCCCAGGGCGCCCTTGCCGAGCACGGCGGCCAGGTTGATGACCAGGAGCAGGCCGCCGCCGACGTAGCCGATCGCCCAGCCGACGCTGGAGACCCGGTCGCGGTCGTCCGGGCCGGCGATCTGCGGCAGGAACGAGTTGTAGACCACGACCGAGGCGCCGAAGGCGATGTTGGCCACGACGAACAGGACCGCGCCCAGCATGTATCGGCCGCCGGTGAGGAAGACGAGGCCGATGGTGGCGCCGGAGCCGATGTAGGCGAAGAGGGCGAGGAGTTGCTTCTTGTGCGAGGAGCGGTCGGCGATGGCGCCGACGACCGGCAGGACGAAGACGGTGAGGAACACCGACAGCGCGACGGTGTAGGGGAAGAGCGAGCCGGGGGCGATCGCGATGCCGAGCGGGTGGATCACCGCGTGCTTGCACGCCTCGTCACCGACGCACCCGGTCGAGTTCTCCGCGATCGAGGTGAGGTACGGGCCGAGGAAGACCGTGATGACGGTGGTGTAGAACGCCGAGTTGGCCCAGTCGTAGAAGTACCAGCCGACGCGCTCGCGTCGGGTGCTGGGCTCGTTTTCGACGGTGCCTTCGACGGTGGCCATGGTGCTCCTCGGTTCTATGAAGTCCAGTGGCCGCGTGCTTGGAACACGTCGCGGAGCACCTCGATCCGGTCGGTCATGATGCCATCCACGCCGAGGTCGAGAAAGTACCGCATCTCCTGCGGGTCGTCGATCGTCCAGAGGTGCACTTGCAGCCCCAGCCGGTGGGCCTGCGCCAGGAAGCGGGGGGTGACCAGGCGCAGCCGGCGGTACCGGGCTGGGACCTGGGCGGCGACGGCGCCGGTCGGGACCCGGCCGCAGTACCCCGCTCCACAGCCGGGCGACCTCACCGCATGCCGAGCGAGGTGGCCACGGCCGGGCCGGTGGCGGCCCGCATCCGGGCCAGGCGCTGGTCGGAGAACGAGGCGAGCAGGACCCGGTCGGCGGCGCCGACGTCGCTGACGACCTTGAGCGTCGGGTCGACGGCGTCGTCGGACTTGACGTCGATGTTGAACCGGATGTCCGGCCAGGCGTGCAGGACCTCGTCGAGGCGGGGTACCGCCGCCGCGCCGCCGATGCGCAGCGCGGACAGGTCGGCCCAGCGCAGGTCCCGCACGGTGCCGGGGCGGCCGAACATGCGCTGGAGGGTGTCGTCGTGGAAGACCACGGCGACCCCGTCGGCGGTGGCGTGCGTGTCGGTCTCCAGGTAGCGGTAGCCGAGGTCGACGGCCCGGCCGAAGGCGGCTGTCGTGTTCTCGTCACCGACGGCGGCGCCGCCGCGGTGGGCGAACGCCAGCGGGCCCGGTGTGTCCAGATACACGACGTCAGTATCGCTGTCGTCGCTAACGGCTGGTTACGTCCGGCTTGCCAGCCGACACCGGGCGGGCGCGGGTCACAGGTATGGTGACGCACATGCGCGTGCTCGGCATCGACTTCGGCACGTCGAACACGGTCGCGATGGTCCGCACGGCGGATTCGCGGATGCGGCCGCTGCTGTTCGACGGTTCACCGCTGTTGCCCTCGGCCGTCTACTTCAACACGGACGGCAAGGTCCTGGTCGGCCGGGACGCCGAGCGCAACGCCCGCGTCGACCCGGCCCGGTTCGAGCCCAACCCGAAGCGGCGCATCGACGACGGCGAGGTGCTTCCTCGGCGGCCAGGGCGTGCCCGTCCAGCGCGTTTTCGGATACGTGCTGAGCCAGGTCAACGCGGAGGCCCGCCGGCAGTTGGGCGGACCGCCCGAGGAGGTGCGCCTGACGCACCCGGCCCGGTGGGGCGAGCGGCGCCGGTCGTTGCTGGTCGAGGCGGCGCGGATGTCCGGGTTGATCGGCGGCTCGACCGCGCCCCGGCTGATCGCCGAGCCGGTGGGCGCCGCCTCCTACTTCACCGCGGTGCTCGGCTCGGCCGTGCCGGTCGGGCGCAGCCTGGCCATCTACGACCTGGGCGGCGGTACGTTCGACGCGACCGTGGTGCGCCGCACGCAGACCGGGTTCGAGGTGCTCGCCGAGGACGGGCTGCCCGACGTGGGCGGCCTGGACTTCGACCACGCGATCGTGGAGCACCTCGGCGACACCTACGCGCAGAGCAACTCGGCCGAGTGGAACACGCTGATCAATCCGGACGACCCGACGGACCGCCGGCTGCGCCGGATGTTGTACGAGGACGTGCGGGGGGCGAAGGAGATGCTCTCCCGCACCACCAGCGCCGACATCCACCTGCCGGCGCTGGAGGTCGACGCCCACCTGACCCGGGAGGAGTTCGAGGCGCTGGTCCGGCCCAACCTGGAGCGGACGGTGGCCTGCCTGCGGCGGGCGATCGAGTCGGCCCGGTCGTCGCCGAAGGACCTGGTCGGGATCTTCCTGGTCGGCGGCTCGAGCCGCATCCCGCTGGCCGCGCACCTGATCCACACCGAGCTCGGGGTGGCCCCGACGACGCTCGAGCAGCCCGAGACCGTGGTCGTCGAGGGTGCGCTGTGCATCGGCGCGCCAATCGCTCCGGTACGGGCGTCCGGCGTGCCGCGGACCGTCACCCCGCCGCCCCGGCCGGCTCCGCCGCCGCCGCAGCAGCCTCAGCGGCCGGCGCCACCCCCGCCGCAGCAGCCCCAGCGGCCGACGAACGTGCCGGTATCGCCGTCGCCGATGTCGGGTGCGCCGATGGCGGCCCGCCCGGTCGTGCAGCCGCCGCGGCCGATGCCGCAGCCGATGCCGCAGCAACAGATGCCGCCGCCGATGCCGCAACAGCAGATGCCGCCGCCGATGCAGCAGCAGCCGATGCCGCCCCGGGTGGCGCCGCCGCCGGTGCAGGCCCGCCCGGTTCAGCCGCCTCCGCAGCCACCGCCGCGGACCGGGCCGGTGTGGCCGACCCAGCAGCAACCGCCCCAGCCGCAACCGCAGCCGGTGCGCACCGGCCCGTTCCCGCCGCAGCCGGCGGTCACCCCGGCGCCGCCGATTCTGGCCAGCGAGTCGGACACGTCCGAGCGGCGCTGGGTCGGCGGCACGGTCGCGGTGCTGGCGCTCGTCGCGATCGGCTTCATCGTGCTGCTGGTGATCGCGTTCTCGAGCTGAGAGCCGGGACTCAGCTGCCCGGTGCCCACCAGCGGGCCAGGGCGCTCGTCGCCGGGTCCTCGGAGCCGAGCAGCGCCGTCCACGCGTCGGTGCCCGGTGGCACCTCGACCCCGTCGTACTGGGCGAGGCTGGCGGCGTGTTCCGGGCCGCCGTCGTCGCTGCCGACGAGGTGCGTGTAGTCGTCGGCGGTGGCGCCGTCGCCGAGCGCGGCCGGGTCGCTCCACGGGAAGCCGTCGACCGGCTCGGGGGTGTTGATGTCGAGGCCGGGCGGGAACGGGCTGTCGTCGTGCCAGTCGGCGTGATCGGCGTTGTGGTCCAGGTCGGGGTCGGCGCCGACGAGCGTCTCGATGTGCCCGTCATGGCTCTCATAGCCGTCGTCGGGTGCGTCCGGACCGGTGTCCGGATGATCCGGATCGGCGTGGCCAGGATCGGCGTGGTCGGGATCGGCGGCATCCGCGTGGTCGGCGTCCACGTGGCCTGCGTCGAGCGCCTCGTGCCCGTCCGTCGGGCCCGAGTCGTGATCGGTGTCCACGGCGGTATCGGCGTGGGCCAGCGACTCGTCGTAGTGGGCGGTCGCGTTCTCCGTACCCAGTGGTTCTTCGATGCTGCCGGCGTGACCGGCGTCGACGAACTCGTGGCCGCCGACCTCGTCGGGGCCCGGGTCGTTGGCGGCGAGGGAGAAGTGGTCGCCGAAGCTGTCGTCGTGCTCGAACCCGCCGTCGTTCAGGTCGGCGGTCTCGGCATCGCCATCACCGCCGGTGCCCTCTGACCAGTCCCAGTCGTGGTGCTCCATGGCTGACTCACTCCTGCTCTTCGGCCGGCGCGGCCGGGGCGAGTTGGCGTACCCGTACGAGCACCTCGTCGACCTGCTTGATGCGGGCGCGGAGCGCCTCGCGCTCCTGGCTGAGGGCGGCCTTGCGCTTGGACCGTTCGGCCTTGTCCTCGGCCATGGACTTGTCGATGTTGGCGATGTGCGCGTCGAGCTGCTGCAGGCGCCGTTCGATGGCCTCGTCGAGGGCGAGGGTGAGGGCGTACTGCAGGTCGGTGAAGCGGTGCATGATCTCGTCGGAGAGTGCGGCGCGGGCTTCGCCGAGGACCTCGCGGAGCCAGGTGCGGGCCTGCATCTTGTCGGACATGCTCTTGCGTTTCCAGACCATGAACGCGCCGGCGGCCAGGCCCAGGCCGATGCCGATGATGGGCAGGGCGACGCCGAGGGTGGCGACCGCGGCGGCACCGCCGATCATCTGCGGGAGGCGGCTGCCCATCATCACCATGCCGGCCGAGGACATGACGACCATGGAACCTTCGCCGGACTGCTCGCGACGCGGCTTGGTGCCCAGCGCGTGGCGCAGCCGGGCGTTGAGCCCGCGCAGCACGTGCTGCAGTTCCTGCGGGCTGAACACCTGGGCCAGAACCCGCTCGCCGACCTTGCGGAAGCGGAACTCCAGGTCGTGCGAGAGCCGCACGGACAGCGCGTAGAGGGCCCGGTCGAGCTCCTGCGGCAGGTCCTCCAGCTCGCCCTTGCTACCCTTGTCGATCTTGGTCATGAACGACTCTTGCAGCTGGGTGATGTAGTTGCGCAGCCGCGTGGTGGCCTCGACGCGGGCCCGCTGGGTCTCGGTCGACAGCGCGAGCGACCACTGCCGGGACTCGGTGCGCTTGCGGGTGGCGACCTTGGCCCGCTCCTCCTTCGCGCGGTCCATGTCGGCCGGGTCGGGGTCGGTCGCCTTCATCCGCTCGCCGGTGTACTCGTCGAGCCGGATGTATTCGCTGCGGATCGAGCGCAGCACGTTGGACTGCTGCAGCATGTGCCCCTTGCTGGCCAGGTCGATGAGCGCGTGCTGCAGGTCGGCGATGCGGGACTCGCCGATGAGCTCCTTGCTGGCCTCGCCGGAGATGGTCATGGCCATCTCGGCGAGGCGGGCGGAGACCGGGAACCAGGGCGCCGAGCCGAAGCGGGGGGCGTGGGTCTGCAACTGGCCGCGGTTGTCGGCGAGGATGGTGCGCCACCCCGGGTACGCGTCGACCTTGGTCAGCGCGAACAGCACGAAGTTGACCTTCTTGCTGGCCTCGATGAGGAACGTCATCTCGGGGTTGGAGAACGGTGCGGACGCGTCGACGACGAACAGCAGCGCGGTGGCCTGCTCGACGGCGTCCATGGCGACCTCGGCGTGCAGCGAGTCCAGGCCGCCGGTGCCGGGGGTGTCGACGAGCGACAGGTACTGCAACAGCGGCGCGGAGTGGAACACGTCGATGCGGCGCGGGGGGCGCATGCCGTCGGGCAGCCGGCCCAGCACGGTGCCCCAGTCGCGCAGGTCGCCCAGGCCGAGCGGGATCGGGTCCTCCCGGCCGGGCACGTAGGCGCGGGCGCCGGGCGTCTTGGCGTAGCTGAACTCCAGGTACGAGGCGGTGGCGACGGCCGCGTCGACGGGGGACAGGTTGGGCACGCCGATGAGCATGTTGGTCAGCGAGCTCTTGCCGCGCTTGGTTTCGCCGACGACCACGATGCGGGGCTTGGCCACGTCGCGGCGGCGTTCGGTGTCCAGGTCGGCGGCGGCGTCGGGGTCGACCTTGCGCAGGTAGGCGAGGCTGCCCTCGATGCCGGCCTTGAGCAGCTTCTGCAGCGCGGCCTCGGGGTTGGCCGGCTTGGCCGGCGCGGACTCGGTCGACGTCATCGTTGTTCTCCACGGGTGCGGTTGGTACGGGTGCTGGACGCGCCGCCGCCCTGGTACACGGTCACGACGGGCGCGCGCAGGATCCGCCCGCCCCGGTCGGCGTAGCCGGGCACCTCGACGGCCGCGATCGAGCCGATCTTGCTCGGGTCCTCACTCGGCGCGGCGCCGCCGGCCTCGTGCTGGGCCGGGTCGAAGCGGACACCGGTGGGTTCGAGGGTCTCGACGCCGGCGTCGCGCAGCGCGGCGCCGAGCCGGTCGGCGAGCGCCTTGCTGGTGACCCGGTCGCGGACGTAGATCGCGGCCTGCACGAGCGTGTTGCGGTCGGCGGTGGCCCGCTCGTCGGCCCGGGACGGGGTGCGGGTGGGCGCGGCTGACGGCGCGGTCCGCGGCCGCGCGGCCATGAGCAGCAGCAGGAGCACCACGCCGCCGACGAAGGCGGCGCCGATGAACGCGGTGAGTGCCGGCGCCGTGTTGAACGAGTCGGTGGTGCACGACGTGGTCGGCGGGGCGGCCTGGACGTTGTTCTGGGTCGGCGGGGGCACCGGCTTTTCCGCGCCGCCGGGGGTCGTGGTCCCCGGCTGGGCGTTGCCGATCCCGCCGCCGCTGGCGTCGGTGGGCGGGGTCGTCGTGGTCGCCACGGCCGGTGCGGTCTGGGTGACGGTGACGGTGCACGTCCGTTCGCCGCTGAGCATTCCGACGGCGGCCCCGGTGAGCACCGCGATGATCGCGGCCACCGCAACCGCGAGGGCGCGCAGGTTGGTCGTTGACATGCTCGGCTCCTGGGGGTGAGCGCGCCGGACGTGGGACGGTGAGTGGGATGGCGTTCTGGACGTAGACATGGTCGGGGGTCACCGCAACCGCTGCGAGAGCAGGTAGAACCCGCGGTGCGCGACGAGCGCCACGCGGGACTGGGACGGGCTGGCGCCGGCGACCGCGTAGGCGCGCCAGCGGGTGGCGGCGTCGAGCGCGGCCCGGACCATCTGGTCGCGCGGGCGCCTGGGGCAGGTTGAGGATCCAGCCCGGGTCGTTGGACAGGGCCAGGCGGGTCAGCTCGCCCTCCATCTGGTCGGGCAGGTCGACGGCGCCGGTGGTGACCAGCTGCGCGACCTCGAGCAGGCGCAGCCGGTGCGAGTCGGGTTGCTGCAGGACGCGCTCGATCGCGTCGCGCAGCAGTTCCCGGTCGGCCGGGCGCTCCGCGTGGCTGGCGATCTTCTCCAGGCTGGACAGCGCCCAGCCGGCCTTGATCGCGTCGGTACGCCAGCGGAACGCGTGGTCGAGCGTCTGGCGCAGCCGCGGGAACCCGGACGCCTGGAACAGGGTCCGGACCAGTTCGCCGGTGGCCAGCTGGGGCTTGGCGACGAGCTGGGCGATGGCGAAGCTGATCCCGTACAGGTCGAGCAGGCGCAGCAGCCGCTCCCGCGCCTCCCGGGACACGCCGCACTCGCGGGAGGTGAACAGGTCGACCGAGGCGAGCAGGACGGTCCGCTCGCCCTGGGTGAGGGCGGCGAGCTGGCGCAGCGCCTCGCAGTCGGCGGCGGTGAGCCGGCCGGCCTCGGTGGTCTCGGCCAGGAGCCCGACGACCGGGACGACGTCGGAGACCACCCGGCGCAGCACCTTGGACTGGTCGGCGGCCAGCGGCGCGACGATCGGCCACGGGTCGGCGCCGCCGCCGGCGAGCTTGTCGACCTTGTTGAACAGGCCGAGGGAGTTGATCGGGTTGCTGGACAGCCGGGCGGAGATCGACCGGAAGGCCTCGAGGGCCTGCACGTCGTCCTCGCGCACGGACTGGGTGAAGACGTAGATGATCGCCTCGGCGCCGGAGAGGGCGCCGGCGGAGTCGGAGTCGAGGTCGTCGTCGATCGGCGCCTCGGTGGGGCCGCCGGGTGCCTGGTCGCTGAACAGGAACCGGCGGGCCTGGTCGCTGACGGAGGTGTTGGCCGAGGACAGGCCGGGCGTGTCGACGACGGTGAGGTCGCGCAGGTGGTCGCTGGTGAGCGTGACGTCAACGTATGCGATCTCGTGCCGGGGGATGCCCAGCCGCTGCGGGATCATGCCGGCCTCGTCGAGGGGCAGGCTGCCGCGGGTGCCGTTGCGGCGCACGATGTCGACCCGGTCGGACGTGCCGTAGCGGAACTGCGTGACGATGCGGGTGCACTCGCCGACCTCGGTCGGCGCGACCCGCCGCCCGATCAGCGCGTTGACCAGGGTGGATTTGCCGGATTTGAGGCGTCCGGCGATCGCGACCCGCAGGGGCTCGCCGAGCCGCCGCCGCACGTCCAGGACCTGCGTACGGGCGGGGTCGCCCAGCCGGTTGCCGACCTCTTGGCAGAGATCGGCGACTCGGGAACTCAGCGGGCCGGCACTCATCGGTTCAGCGCCCAACCGTCGGACGGATGAGCGACTGGGATCCGTGGCCGTCTTCAGCCAGAATGGCCACGTCGAAGTCGCTCATGGTGCGTGTCCTCCTGCCGGGTGCGCGCCGCGATCCCGCGGTGGGGGCCGCGCACGCACGTACTGCTGAAATCAGACCCTCATCGGAGGGCCTTCCGCCAGTCACACTACGAATATCCTGCCGACGCAGGATCCCATGTTCGTGCCACCTTGATCCGACACCTAATTCGACCACTTTCCCGACCCGATCGGAGAGCCTGGTGCCAGACGCGCACGGTAGCGAGGCGTTGGCGGCCCCGCCGCGGCCTGCGGGCGGCGCGGAACCGCAGGTCAACGCCGAACACGTGGTCGGCGTCGCCCGGGTCGGCGGCGGCACCTGGCCGCCCGAGGAGCTGATCAGCGCCGCGATGGAGGCGCTGCGGGCACCCGGGCTGGTCGTGGTGGCCGGTGCGCCGGGGACCGGCCGCTCGACCGTGCTGCGGCGCCTCGGCGAGTCGTTCCGGGGGCCGGTGTTCGCCGGCGGCGCGCTCGCGATGTTGCGGGGCGTGCCCGCGTTGCCACTGTCCCGGGCGGTAC
Source organism: uncultured Actinomycetota bacterium (assembly GCA_963816625.1). GTDB lineage: Bacteria > Actinomycetota > Actinomycetes > Mycobacteriales > Micromonosporaceae > Dactylosporangium. Next base: position 560,888 of record CAWFLC010000005.1, read on the forward strand.
GGGTGCGGCTGCCCGCCCACGACGCGCCGCTCCTCGCCGAGGCGGTCCGCTCCCGCGTCCGGCAGGGGCTGCTGCTCATCGACGACCTGCAGTGGGCCGACCCGATGACGGTCGCCGCGCTGCCCACCCTGGCCGCGCATTGTCGGATTGCGGTCACGCTGCGTACCCCGCACCGGCTGCCCGGCGACGCCGAGAAGGTCCTGCGGGAGGCGTCGGCGGCCTGGCTGGGCGTCCCGGCGATGCCGCCCGACGCGGCCGCCGCCCTGGTCCGCCAGATCGCGCCGGCCGCGACGACCGCGATGGTCGCCGACGTGGTCCGCCGGGCCGGCGGCGTGCCCCTCGCGGTGACCGCCCTCGCCAAGCACACCGCCGAGCACGGGAGCCTGGCCGGGCCGGCCGAGGGCGAGTCCGGCCTGGCCTACTCGGTGGCGACCGCCCTGGCCGACCTGACCCGCCCGGCCCGTACCGCGATGGCCGCGATCGGCCTGCTCGGGCGCCCGGTCGGCGTGGCGGTGCTCGGCGAGGGCGTCGCCGAGCTCACCGGCGCCGGGCTGATCGACGTCCGCGACGGGGTGGCCGCGCCGGTCTCGCCGTACGCGGCCGAGGTCGCCGCCGGCCTCCTCGACGCCGCCGAGCGGACCGCCCTGCACCGGCGGCTCGCCGAGTTCGTCCCGCCCCGCGAGGCGGCCCGGCACCTGGCCGCGGCCGGCGCGGCCGGCGAGGCCTACCGGGTGGCCGTGGACGCCGCCGCGGCCGCCGGCTCCTCCGGCGAGCGCGCCGAACTGCTCCTGCTGGCCTGCGACCTGCCGGACGTCGAGGTGGCCGCCGAGGTCCGCCGGGCCGCCGGCCGGGCCGCCCTCGACGCCGGCCGGCCGGGCAGCGCGCTGCGCGTCCTGTCGAGTGGCGGCCCGCCCGACGACAGCGAGAGCGCCGTCCTGCGCGGCGAGGCACTGCTGCAGCAGGGCAACGCCGCCCAGGCCGGCACCGCCGTCCAGGACGTCCCGGACGACGCCCCGGCCGAGGTCCTCGGCGCCCGCGACCGGATCCGCCTGCTCACGCTCCTGGCCACCGACCCGGCCGCCGCGCCGGGCCGCGTCGACGAACTGCTCAAGGTCCACGGCGACCCGCCGGCCCACGCCGGGCTGCGCGCCGCGGTCGCCGCCGTGCGGGCCGCCTCCCGCCAGCCGTCCTGGGAGTACGGGCTGGCCACCGCCGCCTCGGCCGCCGGGCAGGCCGGCGACGCCCTGGCCGCCCGGTGGAGCGCCTGGCTGCTGGTGGAGACCCTGGCCGCGGACGGCCGGCTGGCCGAGTCCAGTACCGCGGCGGGAGCCGCGGCGGCCGCGTGCGCCGGCGACCTCGCGTACAGCTGGCAGACCCGCTTCATCGCCGCCCAGCTGTGGTGCGATTCGCTGCGCGGCGTGGAGATCGACGACGTCGTGCGCCGGGCCGGCGATCTGACCGACCGCACCCTGCCCGCGCTCGCCCGCGGCTACGCGGTCGCCGCGGCCAGCCTCGCCGAGGCCGACGGCGGTCTGCTCGCCTCCGCCCGCGGCCGGCTCGAGACGGTCTCGGTGCGCCCGGCACCGACCGGCGCGGTCCTGGACTGGGTCGGCCGGGAGGCCGCCTGGCTGGACGGGCAGCCCGAGCACGCCGCCGCGCCGGCCCGGCTGCCGGCGCCGCCGTTCGTCGACGGGCTGCGGCGCATCACCGCCCGCTGGGCCGCGTACGACGCCGGCGTCCGGACGGGACCCGCCGCCGAGGGCGCCGCGCTCGGCCCCGTCCAGCAGACCCTCGACGCCTGGACCGCCGGCGGCCCGTTCACCGAAGCGGCCGCCGCCTGGCACGACCTGGCCCGCCGCGAGGAGGTCCGCTGCCTGCTCGCCCAGGGCCTGCTGGTCGACGAGGCCGAGCTCGCCGTACCGCCGCTGCTGGCCGCCGAGCAGCTCGCCGAGGAGGCCGGCTTCGTCGTCCTCCTCGGCCGGGCCCGCCGCGCGCTGCGCCGCCACGCCGTACGCCGCGACACCCGCGGCCGCCGCGCCGGCGACGAACTCACCGACCGCGAGCGTGACGTGCTCAAACTCGTCGCCAAGGGGGAACCGACCCGCCGCATCGCCGGCCAGCTGGGCATCTCCCGGGAAACCGTCGAGACGCACATCCGCGCCGGGATGCGTAAGCTCGGGGCTCGGACGCGGACCGAAGCCGCCGCCCTGGCCATCGAGGAACTCGGATGACATCAGACCCGGCTGCTGCACCGAGATACGTGGTGGCGTCGGGCACAGACGCCACCACGGTGCTGCGACGGCTGGCCCGCGCGGGCTGGACGACCCGGGAGGGATTCGCGCTCACCGAGCAGCAGTGGGACGTGTCCGACGCCAAGCTCGCCCTCTACGGGCGCATCGCCGATCCGGACAACGCCGAGCTCGCCCTGATGGCCGCCGCCCGCGGCGCGGGCATCGTCGCGATCACCGACGCGGCCGGCGAGATCGGCCGGGCGCTCCTGGCCGACCTGGCCCGCATCGGCCCCGTGTCCACCGACGCCGACGCCGACCTGAGCGCCGAACCGTCCGGTGAGGGCGGCGCCAACAGCCCGCAACTGGCGCCGGAGCAGCGCGCGTTGCTCGAGCGGCTGGCCAACGGTGAGACGATCGCCGCCGCGGCCGCCGCCGAGTTCCTGTCCCTGCGCACCGCCAACCGCCGCATCGCCGAGGCCCGCGAGGTGCTCGGCGTCCGCACCACCCGCGAGGCCGTGCTGGCCTATCTGCGGCTGCGCCGCGAGAGCTAAATCCTTTTCCTAATGTTTCGGACTCGGGCCCGTCGTGGGCGCGACCGCCGCTCCCGCCAGACACCGCTCCGCTTCGCGCCTGCCACGTCCGCGTCCCCAAGCCCGGCTCGGGGCGAGGCCACAACTTCGGGGAAGTTGTGGCCTCCGGGTGGTGCGGTGGGCACTGGTTCGGGCATGTAGTGGCCTCGGGGTGGTGCGGAGGGCACAGACTTCGGGGGAGTAGTGGCCTCGGGCTGGTGTGGAGGCCACAACTTCGGGCATTTAGTGCCTCGGGGGGCTTAGTGGTCGTCGTTGCGATCGCGCAGGTAGTCGACCAGCGGCTGGGCCGCGATTGGCCGGCGAGGCGTCGGTGGTGTCGAGTTCCACGTCGTAGCTGATTCCCTGATGCACTGTCAGTGCCTGATCCTCGGCCATGCCACGGTGCCGGTCACCGCGGAGCGCCTCACGCGCCGCCGCGACCGCGGGAGCGCAGTGGACCCCGACCCAGACCACCTCAAGCCCGGTGAGGGCGTCTCGCCACCGCTGTTGGGCCGGCGGCCCGCTGAGGAAGCCGTCATCCACAATGATCTTCGCGCCGGCATGCGCCATGGCCGCCACTCCGTGCATCCACGCGGTCTCCAGGCGGGTGAAGTCGGCGCCGATGCCGATCCGGCCACTGTCGTGGAACTCGATGCCGCCCGTACCGCCGGGCATGACCGCCGGAAGGCTGCCGATGAAGGTGTCGATGCCGAGCGCCATCCACAGGCCGGGCAGCGTTTTCTGCAGGTATGCCACCAACGTGCTTTTGCCCGAGCTCGACCCGCCGTTGATCACGATGACGTCGGTTGTCGCACCGTTCTTGGCCATCCGTACCAGTATTCCATGGATGATCACGACCCGTGCGGGTGTCCGCACGGGTCGTGGAGCCGGGTGACCGGTTACCTCCGCGAGGGGTCGCGGTTGAACAGGTGCTTCGCCCACACGTAGCCGGCCAGGGCGATCCCGACGCACCAGGCGACCGCGATCATCGCGGTCGAGCCGACGTGGCCGCCGATCATCAGGGCGCGCAGGGTTTCGATGATCGGCGTGAACGGCTGGTACTCGGCGAACTGGCGCAGCCCGGCCGGCATGGATTCGGTGGGGACGAAGCCGCTGCCGAGGAACGGCAGGAGCAGCAGCGGCATCGGCGCGTTGCTGGCCGACTCGACGCTCTTGCTGATCAGGCCCAGCGCCACGGACAGCCAGGTGATGGCCAGCGAGGTGAGGACGAGCAGTCCGGCCGCGGCCAGCCAATGCAGCGGGCCGGCGCTGGAGCGGAAGCCGATGAGCACGGCGATGCCGAGCACGAACGCCAGGCTGGCCATGGTCTGGATGACGCTGCCCCAGACGTGCCCGGTGAGCACGGACGCGCGGGAGATCGCCATGGTCCGGAACCGGGCGACGATGCCTTCGTTCATGTCCATCGCGACGGACACCGCGGTACTGGTGGCGGCGCCGGCCATCGTCATGAGCAGGATGCCGGGCACCACGTAGTCGAGGTACTCGGCCCGGCCACCGGACCCGGTGCCGCCGGGCAGGCCGGCGCCGAGGGTGCCGCCGAACACGTACACGAACAGCAGCAGGAAGACCACCGGCAGGGCGGCGATCATGAGCGTCATCGACGGGTACCGGCGCTGGTGGCGCAGGTTGCGGACGAGCATGGTGCGCGAGTCGCGCAGCGTGTAGCCGAGGGTGCTCATCGCACTGCCTCCACTTTCTCCGGTTGGCGGTCCTGACCGGTCAGGGTGAGGAACACGTCGTCGAGGTCCGGGGTGTGCACGGTGAGGGCGTCGACGGTGATCGCCGCCTGGTCGAGCCGGTCGAGCAGGGTCCGCAGCGAGCCGACGCTGCCGTCGCCGGCGACCTGCAGGGTGAGTTCCTCGTCGTCGCGTTCGGCCTCGTCGAGGAGCCGGGCGGCGTCGGCGAGCGCGCCCGGGTCGGCGAAGCGCAGGCTGATGTGCCCGCCGCCGGGGACGAGGCGCTTGAGTTCGGCCGCGGTGCCCTGCGCCACGAGGGTGCCGTGGTCGAGGACCGCGATACGGTCGGCGAGCTGGTCGGCCTCCTCCAGGTACTGGGTGGTGAGCAGGATGGTGACGCCGTCGGCGACGAGCCCGCGGATCGTCTGCCACATGTCGCGGCGGCTGCGCGGGTCGAGTCCGGTGGTGGGTTCGTCGAGGAACACCACCTGCGGGGAGCCGACGAGCCCCATGGCCAGGTCGAGGCGGCGGCGCATCCCGCCGGAGTAGGTCATGGCCGTCTTGCCGGCCGCGTCGAGCAGGTCGAACTGCTCGAGCAGGGCGCGCGGCCCGCCGCCGGCCGACGCGGCGGTCCAGGTGGTGCAGGTCGGCCATCAGCCGCAGGTTCTCCTCGCCGGTGAGCAGCCCGTCGACGGCGGAGAACTGGCCGGTCACGCCGATCGCGGCGCGGACCGCGTCGGGTTCGCGGCGCAGGTCGTGCCCGGCGATGCGGGCCTCGCCGCCGTCGGCGCCGATCAGGGTGGACAGGATCTGCACGGTGGTGGTCTTGCCGGCGCCGTTCGGGCCGAGCAGCGCGAAGATGGTGCCCGCGCCGACGTCGAGGTCGATGCCGTCCAGGACGACGTGCTGGCCGTAGGCCTTACGCAGGCCGGTCGCGACGATGGTCATGCCACTGCCTCTTCCGTGGTGTGGTGGATCACGATGTCGCCGAACGACGTGCGGGCGCGCACCTCGACGGTGTCTTCCTGCTCGGCCGGGGCGGCGGCCGCCTGCAGCCGGTTGTGCACCCGGCCGAACTTGGTCTGCGCGTCGAGCCAGGCGGCGGTGCCGGTACGGACGCCGACATCGAGTCCGCCCATGGCCGTCTTGAGGGACACGGCGCCGCGGACGACCTCGCCGATGCGCACGTCGCCCATCGCGGTCGTGGCGGTGACGCCGCCCTGCGCGTGCTCGACGGTGATGCTGCCGTTGGACCCGTGCACCCGCAGGTCGCCGCCGGCGGTGCCGATCCAGCTCTCGCCGTTGGAGTTCTTGATCACGGCGAGGCCGTCGACGTGGCGCAGCCGTACCCGGCCGGAGCCGGTGGTGACCTCGGCGTCGCCGGCGACCCGGCCGACCGAGATCTCGCCGGCGCCGGTGGTGAGGTCCACGCCGCCGGTGTCGTCGAGGTGGATCTCGCCGGCCGAGGTCTTGATCCGGCATTCGCCGAGCCGGCCGGTGGCGTCGAGCGCGGCGGCCGCGGCGTCGCTCGTGACGCGGGAACCGGCCGGCAGCTCGACGGTGACGTCGATCGAGGCGGTCCGGCCGAACAGGCCGAACGCGCGGGGCCTGGGTGCCCGTACGCTCAGCTGCCCGTTGATGTACTCGACCCGGGTCTGGTCGGCGGCGCGGACGTCGATCTCGGCCGACGGGTCGCTCGGGTGGACCTCGACGACGGTGTCGGTGCGGTCGGTCGCGTTGATGTGGATGTTGCCGGCGACGATCGAGAAGGTGACGGCGATCGGCTCGGGCGTGTTGAACGTGGGCATGGTGATGCCCTCCTCCTGTGGTTAGGACGAGTTACGGGAACGGGAAATCGTGTGCGGCTAGCGGACCCAGCCGGTGAAGCGTTCGCCGCCGCTGGCAATGCGCCGGTCGCGCGGTGCGGCCGGTTCGGCGCCGGCCGCGCCGCCCTGGACGGCGGCGGTGGCGGCCCGCACCAGCCAGGCGTTGACGGAGATCCCGTCGCGGCCGGCGGCCTCCTCGATGCGGGACTTGAGCTGGTCGGAGAGCCGGAAGTTGATCCGGGCGGTGGCGCCCTCGTCGGCGTCGAGGGGCGCCGGCGCGGGCTGGACCGACGGGGTGGTCGTCGCCGGGCTGGCGTCGCCGAACTCCGCCGGCGGGGTCACCACGAAGCTCGGGTCGCGGCCGCGCAGGCGCAGCTCGACCGAGCCGGGCGCGAGGTCCCGGGTGATCTCGTCGGTCGCCGCGGACAGCGCCTCGAGCAGGGCCAGCCGGGCCGCTGACTCGAGGGGGCCGCTGAGCCGCTCGGCGAGGGCGCGAGCGTCGGCCCCGCCGAGCTCGGCCGCCTCGGCGAGCTCCCGGCGGAGGCTGTCCACGTACGATGTCAAATCCATGGCACCACTATGGCACCAAAATGGCGCCATCGCAAGGGGCACGTGGCGCACGATGGCGCCAAGCCATTCGGTGGCGCCGCTGCCGCAACCGTTTTGCCGGTCGGCAACTCCTCCTGTCACCCGTGCGATCTGCCGATGCCTCCTATGAGCCCTGCTGCGCAGCGGGGCCGTCGCCGCCTGAGACACGCTCGGCGGGTACCCGGGAGAGGAGGGCGGCGGTGGGCCGGTCCAACATCGTGTTGCGCCTCACCGCGGCCGGCGTACTCCTCATCCTCATGGCGCTGACCGCGCTCAGCCTGGTCGGCGTGGCCAGGACCCGGCACTCCTCGGACGCCGTCACCCGGGCGCGGCTGCTCGCCGACGCCTACGCCGACGCCAACCAGGCCGTCGCGCAGGAGGAGTCGCTGGAGCGCAAGTACCGCCTGGACCGCAGCGTCGGGGTCCGCGCCGAGCACGCCCTGGCCGGCTCCGACCTGAATTCGGCCCTGTCGGAGGTGCAACGCATCGGCGACGCCAGCGACCGGGCCCTGGTCGTGCGGCTGCGCCAGCTCATGGACACCTACACCTACCAGGTCCTGCAGGTCTTCGCCGCGATCGACACCGGCGACGCGGCCGCCGCGGGCCGGATCGAGGCGACCCAGGTCGACCCGGTGTTCCGCCAGATCAGCACCCTTGTGGCGCACGCCTCCGACGCGCACACCGCGACCGCCGACCGCACGGTCATCCAGTTGCGGCGCATCCAGGGGTACGTGTTCGTGATGATGGTCGCCGGGTTCGCCCTCGGCATCGGCCTGGTCATCGTCCTGATGGTGGTGGTCGGCCGCTTCCAGCGGACCCTGATGCGCCAGTCGGAGCAGCACGAGTACGCAGCGCTGCACGACGCGCTGACCGGCCTGCCCAACCGGACCCTGTTCACCGACCGGCTCGGCGAGACCCTGGCCGCCGGGCGGCCCCTCGCCGTGATGATGCTCGACCTCGACCGCTTCAAGGAGGTCAACGACACCCTCGGGCACCATTTCGGCGACGAACTGCTGCAGCAGGTCGCCGCCCGGGTCATCGAGATGCTCCGCGAGACCGATACGGTCGCCCGGCTGGCCGGCGACGAGTTCGCCGTCCTGCTGCCGGACAGCGACGCCGACAGCGCCGCCGACATCGCCGAGCGGATCCTGCGCCGCCTGCACCGCAGCTTCGCCCTGAGCAGCGCCGACGGCGAGGTCACCGTCGACGTCGAGGCGAGCATCGGCGTCGCGGTCAGCCCGCTGCACGGCGAGACCGTCGAGGCGCTGATCCGCTGCGCGGACGTGGCCATGTACACGGCGAAGGACGCGAAGAACGGCGCCGTCATGTACGAGCCGGCCACCGCCAGCCAGCAGCCCAACCGGCTGCTGCTGCTCGGTGATCTGCGCCGCGCCCTCGAGCAGCCGGGCGAGCTGGTCCTGCACTACCAGCCGAAGGTGAGCCTGCCGCTCGGCGAACTGTGCGGGGTGGAGGCCCTGGTCCGCTGGATCCACCCGACCCGCGGCCTGATCTCGCCGGCCGACTTCATCCCGGTCGCCGAGAACACCGGCCTGGTCAACCTGCTCACCACGCACGTCCTGCGCCAGGGCATCGCCCAGGCCGCCGCCTGGCTGACCGCCGGGCTGCGCGTGCCGGTCGCGGTCAACCTGTCGGCCCGCTGCCTGGTCGACCCGACCCTCCTCGAGCGGGTACGGGAACTGCTCGAGGAGCAGGCGCTGCCCGCCGAGCTGCTGCGCCTGGAGGTCACCGAGTCGGCCGTGATGGCCAACCCGGCCCTCGCCCAGCACACCCTGACCGGCCTCAACCGGCTCGGTGTCCGGCTGTCGATCGACGACTACGGCACCGGCTACTCCTCGATGGCGTACCTGAAGCGGCTCCCCGTCGACGAGCTGAAGGTCGACCGGTCGTTCGTGCACCACATGACCGACGCCGGCAACGACGACGCGATCCTGGTGCGCTCGGCGATCGACCTCGGCCACAACCTCGGCCTGACCGTGGTCGCCGAGGGGGTCGAGCACGCCGAACACGTGTCCGCGCTGCGCCGGCTCGGCTGCGACGTCGCGCAGGGCTACCACTTCGCCCGCCCGATGCCGCCCGGCCAGCTGCTCACCTGGATCCGCGAGCACCGCACCGCCGCGCTCGTCGACTGAGCGCGGCGCCCCGATGCGAGACGGTCGCTGAGGCGGCCACGGATCGCCAAGATCGCCCCCGCAGGCCACTACTTCCCCGGAGTTGTGGCCTCCCGACCCCGCGGAGACCACTACTTCCCGGGAGTTGTGGCGTCCCGACCCCTCTGAGGCCACTGGTTCCCCGGACTTGTGGCCAACCGGGCCCCCGCAGGCCACTGCTTCCCCGGAGTTGTGGCCTCCCGACCCCTCTGAGGCCACTGGTTCCCCGGAGTTGTGGCATCCGGGGCTTGGGGACGCGGACCTGGCAGCGGAGGCGCCCTGCGCCGGAGCGGTGTCTGGCGGGAGCGACGGTCGTGCGCTCGACGGGCCCGAGTCATGATGAAAAGCACCGATTTACGGCGTATTCCCGAGTAGCGTCGGATGCGTGCGGGCGCTGGTGAGCGTGGGCAGCGACGGGCGGCCCGATGATGTGTGGCGGATCGAGCCGCGCGGCGCCGGCCTCTACGACGTGCGGCTGCGGCGGGCGCTCGTGCTGGTGAAGGTGTCGCTCGACAGGGTGGTTGAGTACATGCTCGCGCACGGCGGTGACCCCGAGAAGCTCGTGCAGCGTTAGGAGTCGACCGCGCGGCGCGTCAGCCGGCGGTCTGATGCGGCCGTCAGCTGCCCCGTTTGCGCACCGGGTGTCAAGAAAGTCACTTGGAGCATCGACGGTGGTCAGTGGGGGAGATCTTCACCGCGCGATGCTGTGTGTGCTGCGGTGGCGGCGTTGGATCGTGATCGGGCGCCGGTCGTCGATGAACCTCGGCAGCCGGGGCTCGTCGGCGCGCAGCGGTACGAGTTCGGCGGTGATCGCGTCGATGATCCGGTCGGTGGCCCGCTGCGCGGCACCGGGTGTCGCCTCGCTGAGGTCGGACAGGTCGATCGGCGCACCGAAGTGGACCCGCACGACCGGCCGCCGGAACAGCGAGTGGAGCAGGGTGGACAGCATCGGGAGGGCACCGCCCCAGGCCATCACCTCGTGGGCGCCCCACTGCGCGACCGGTACGACGGGAGCGCCGGTCCGCAGCGCCACCCGGGCGAGGCCGGTCTTGCCGCGCTCCGGCCACATCCCCGGGTCGAGCGTGATGCGCCCCTCCGGGTAGCCGAGGACGATCGCCCGCTCGGCGAGGGCGTCGGTGACGTGCACGAGCGCGTCGGCCACGTCGGGCTGGCGGCGGTTGACCCGGATGTGCCCGGCGGCCCGCATGACCGGCCCGACGATCGGGGCGCGGAACAGGCCGCCGGTGGCCATCAGCCGGGGCGCGATGCGCCGGACCCGGCACGCCGCGGTGATCGCGACCGGGTCGAACGGGCCAATGTGGTTGGCGGCGAGGATGGTCGGCCCGGCGCGCAGCTCGGCGGACAGGTCCCCGGTGACGCGCAGCCGGCACACGGGTATGACCAGGATCCGGGCCGCGATCAGCAGGATGCGCCAGGTGAGCGGCGGCGTCCACCGGGTCGCGGCCGGGCCGGGTAAGGCGTCGTCGTCGTTCACCTCGCGTTCACCCACGCCGCCAGCATCGCATGATCCGCCCGGGTGTTTCCGGTACGGTCTCCGGCGGAGGTGTCCACGGATGGACCAGTACGACGCGATCGGCCGGTTGTACGAGCGCATCAAGACGTTGCCGGTGGGCCGGTGCGAGCAGGGCACCATGCTCGCGGCGTTACCCGAGCTGGCCGGCCGGTCGGTGCTCGACGTCGGTACCGGCACCGGCTTCTACCCACGGCAGTACAAGGCGATGGGCGCGACGGCGGTCGTCGGGTCGACGCCTCGGTCGAGATGACCACGAGCTGGACTGGGACGGCCTGGCCGACTACGGCAAGTACGGGCTGACCGCGGCCAAGACCGAGGAGTCGTACGGCCGGCAGGGCTACGCCGTGCACGTCCCGGGCGACCCGCCGTTCGACTTCATCGGCTTCCAATGGCCGCCCGACGTTATCGAGGCCGCCCTCGACCGAGCCGGCCTGACCGGCATCCACCGCCGGCCGGTGACCGTGCCCGCCGACGCACTCGCCGAGCAGGGCGAGGAATACTGGGCGGACCTGGTGTCCAACCCGACCTTCGCCGTGTACCGCGGCATCCGCCCGTAAGGAGTCGTCCATGTCCCGCGTCGTCATGATCGGTGCCACCGGGCACGTCGGTACGTTCCTCGTGCCCCGGCTGGTCCGCGCCGGCCACGACGTCGTGGCGGTCAGCCGCGGCCGGCGCGAACCGTACCGGCCCGACGAGGCCTGGCGCGACGTGCAGCGGGTCGTCCTGGACCGCGACGACCTGGCCGCCGCGTTCCCGGCCGCCGTCGCCGAGCTCAAACCCGACGTCGTCGTCGACATGACCTGCTTCACCCGCGAGTCGGCCGAGCAGCTCACCGCCGGGCTGCGCGGCCGGGCCGACCTGCTGCTGCACTGCGGCACGATCTGGGTGCACGGCTCCAGCAGTATCGTGCCGACGACCGAGGCCGACCACCGCGGCCCGTTCGGCGACTACGGCACCTGGAAGGCCGAGATCGAGGACGTCCTCCTGGCCGAGACCGGGCTGCGCTGCGTGGTGCTGCGGGCCGGGCACATCACCGGCCCCGGCTGGCCGATGATCAACGCGGTCGGCAACCTCGACCTCGACGTCTGGCACCGCCTGGCCACCGGCCAGCCGGTCGCCATGCCGAACTTCGGCCTCGAGACCGTGCACCACGTCCACGCCGACGATGTCGCGCAGGCGTTCCAGCTCGCCCTGCAGCACGCCGACGTGGCCGCCGGCAACGCGTACAACGTCGTCTCGGAACGGGCCATGACCCTGCGCGGCATCGCCACCGCCGTCGCCGGCTGGTTCGGCCGCGAGCCCGACCTGCGCTACCTGCCCTTCGAGCAGTACCGGGCGACGACGAGCGCCGAGTTCGCCGACGCCTCGTACGAGCACATCGTGCGCAGCCACTCGATGAGCATCGCGAAGGCGCGGGCGCAGCTCGGCTACGCCCCCCGGTACACGACGTTGCAGGCGATCGCCGACGGCCTGGCCTGGCTCGCCGAGCACGACCAGGTCGACCTCGGCCCCGACGCACCGGCCCGCCTGCGCGCGGTCGTGGGGTTGACTTCGAGCGCGCTCTAAGCGGAAGGCTGGTCTCGAAGACAGCCGTCTGGTCTCGGAGACAGCCGTCTGGTCTCGGAGACAGTCGCACGGGGAGCAGGAGCAGCGATCATGAGCAGCGATCATGAGCACTGAGCGTCGACAGCTGGGCAAGACCGGTCCGAGCGTGGCCGCGATCGGTCTCGGCTGCATGGGCATGAGCCACGCCTACGGGGTGCGCGACGACGAGGAGTCCGCCCGTACCCTCAACCGGGCGCTGGACCTCGGCGTGGACCTGCTGGACACCGCCGACGTCTACGGCATGGGCGACAACGAGCGGCTCATCGGCCACGTGCTGGCCAGGCGGCGCGACGAGTTCGTGCTCGCCACCAAGTTCGGCCTGCGCAGCCGGCCCGGCGGGTCGGCCCGTTCCGACGCGCCGACGTCCTATGTGGACACATCCCCCGAGTGGGTGCGGCAGGCGTGCGACGCGTCACTGGCCCGCCTCGGGTTCGACACCATCGACCTGTACTACGCGCACCGGCGCAACCCCGACGTACCCGTCGAGGACACCGTCGGGGCCATGGCCGACCTCGTCGCCGCCGGCAAGATCCGCCACCTGGGCCTGTCCGAGGTGAGCGTCGAGACCCTGCGCGCCGCCCACGCGGTGCACCCGATCGCCGCCGTACAGATGGAGTACTCGCTGTTCACCCGGGACGTCGAGGACGCCATGCTGGACGCCTGCCGCGAACTCGGGGTGGCTCTGGTCGCCTACTCGCCGGTCGGCCGCGGCATGCTCACCGGCGCCCTGCCCGACGTCGAGGACCTGCCGGCCGACGACTTCCGCCGCGTCATGCCCCGCCTCGACGGCGACAACGGCGCCGCCAACCTGCGCCTGGCCGAGGCGGTCCGCGCCGTGGCCGCCGAACTGGCCGTCACCCCGGCCCAGGCCGCGCTGGCCTGGCTGCTCGCCCGCGACGACCTCGTCATCCCGATCCCCGGCACGAAGCGGGTGCGCTACCTGGAGGAGAACGTCGCCGCCGGCGCCGTCGACCTGTCCGCCGAACAGTTGGCCCGCATCGAGGCGGCCATTCCCCGCGAGGCGGTGGTCGGGGACCGGTATCCCGGCCGGGCCATGAACATCCTCAACCAGTGACCGCAGAGCAGCGTTTCGGCCTTTTCAGGTCATTCGGTCTCGCTGAGCTCGGCCAGCCGGGCCTCGATCTCGGCGAGCTCGGCGCGCAGCCGCTCCGCCTGCTGCTCGGCCTCGGCGCGGGCCGCGGACACGATCTCCTCGACCGCCTCGTGCACGCCCGGCACGTCGAGCATCGACACCATCTTCAGCGCCTCGGCCGGCTTGATCAGATAGGGCTTCGCGAGGGCCTTCGTACCCTGGTTGGCGGCCACCGTCCACTCACCATCGGCGTAGGCGAGGGTCACGGTCAGCCCGGGCGGCGCCTTCGGTTTGGCGGCCTTCTTCGCCGGCGCCGGCTTGGCGACCTTCTTGGGTACCTCGGGTTCCTCGGGTTCCTTGACGACGGCGGCGGGGGGCTCCTCGGGTTCCTCGGCGACGACCGGCGGCGCCGCAGCGGGGGAGACGTTCACGGGGGAGTCCACTGTGGACAGAGGGGGAGCGGGGACGGGCACGGGGGACTCCTCACGCGGTGCGGGCACGGTGTTGGTGCGGCGGGTCGGCGCCGCCTTCGGCGCGATCATGAGGTCGATGGGGGAGAAGGGCAACTCGTCCCGGCCGAACCGAACGACCACAAACTCGTCGGACAGCTCGGGATCGGTCAGGCTCACGACCTGACCGATCTGCCCGGCGATCTGCCCGGCGGCGTCGGTAAACATGACTTTCGGCTTCCGCCCGGCCCCGAGCGTGTCGCGGATCTGCTCCAGATCCGTCGTCGACAAGCCCTTGGTCGCGGCGCGCGCGGTGACCATCGCACTCCCTCCGCATCCGTACATGTGTCGGAATAGTTCCTACCAGCCCCGGCCCGACATTCTTCGCACCGACACGCGCGAAACCTGCGGAGGCTGGCCTAACAAGTCGATCAAGGAAGTACGCGCCGGGATTTGTCCGATTCCCGGGCGCGTACTTCCTTGATCGACTTGGGCACCTCCGCGCGTACACGGCGGGACGATGTTCGATAATGTACATTATGTAAAGTTGAAAGCGCCCGAGTGGGCGCCGTCAGCGGCGCGTCAGGACCGGCCGCGACAGTGGCCCCATGCAGGTTCTCAATGTACGAACCGTCGCCCAGTGGATGGTGACGTTCCTCGGATTCCCGCTCGGCGGCTTCGCCGCTGAGCTGCTCGTCGGACCGGTCGACGGTCCGCGGGCCGCGCTCCTGGGCGGACTGCTCACCGGTGCCATCCTCGGGGCCGTCCAGGTGTGGGGTCTCGGCCCGGCCCGGCCGCCGGTCGGCCACTGGATCGTCGCGACCGCGGTCGGCCTGATGGTCGGACTCGGGCTCGGGGCCGCCGCGGTCGGCTACGACACCGACCTCGCGTCGCTGGTCGTGCAGGGTGCGGTCGGCGGGGCCGCGGTCGGCGCCGCGCAAGCCGTGGTCCTGTGGCCGCGTCTTGGCCGTCTCGCCCTCGCGTGGCCGTTCTTGCTCGCCGCGATCTGGGCGCTCGGATGGGTGGTCACCACTGCGATCGGGGTCCAGGTCGACGAGCGGTTCACCGTCTTCGGGTCCAGCGGCGCCATCGTCGTCACCGCGCTCACCGTCGTCCTCCCCCTTGTCATCAACCGTACTGCCATGATCACCGCGACCGAGGAGAGCCCGTCATGACCCGTCACGTCGTGTTCGGTACCGGCCAGGTCGGCCGCCTCGTCGTCGAGCAACTGGTCCGCGACGGCGTCGAGACTGTGGCCGTGAACCGCAGCGGCCGGATCGATCTGCCCGGGGCCGAGGTGGTCGGCGGCGATGCCACCGACCCGGCGTTCACCACCCGGATCGCGGCCGGCGCCGATGCCGTCTACTTCTGCCTGAACGCCATGAACTACGCCCGCTGGGCCGAGGAGTTCCCGCCCCGGCAACGGGCGGTGCTGGCCGGTGCCGAAGCGGCCGGTGCGCGACTGGTCGTCCTTGACAACCTTTACGCGTACGGCCCGAGCGGCGGTCACGACCTCGTCGAGACCATGCGCGCCCGGCCGACGTCGACGAAGGCGTCGACCCGGGCCGCGATGACCGAGGAGCTTCTCGCCGCGCACCACGCCGGCCGGGTCGAGGTCGCCATCGGCCGGGCCTCGGACTACTTCGGTCCCGGGGCCACCCACTCCGCGCTGGGCGAGACCGTGTTCGCCACGGCGCTGACCGGTCGTACCGCCCAGGTCATGGGCGACCCCGATCAGCCGCACAGCTACTCGTACACGCCTGATGTCGCGGTCGCGCTGGTCACGCTGGCGACGCGGGCGGGCGCCACCGGTGAGGTGTGGCATCTGCCGGTGGCTGAGACGCGGACCACGACCCAGATCATCGAGCAGGTGTACCGGCTCGCCGGGCAGCGGCCCCGCAGTTTCGCGGCCGGCCGTATGACGCTGCGGCTGCTCGGGTTGGTCAAGCCGCCGATGCGCGAGTACCTGCACACGCTCTACCAGTTCACCGACCGCTGGGTCGTCGACGACACCAAGTTCCGGACGGCGTACGGCGACCTGGCCACGCCACTGGACGACGCCTTGGACGCCACCCTCGGCTGGTACCGGAAAGATCAGGGCAGCTGAACCGGGTAGGCGCGGCCACTCCCCCGCCGATCCCCTACTCCGCGATCATGGCAGTGGCTGCGACTCCTAGCGATCTGTGGTGGCGTCCGGATCCGGTCCTTGGCGCTGGCGACCGCGTTCAACGGCACTGAGGAGTACCCGGATCCCGAGGCCGACGATGAGCAGGTCCAGGATCATCTGGATCGTGACGAGCCGTCGCGTCAACTGGCTGGTGGCGGTGATGTCGCCGAAACCGACCGTGGTGAAGACCGTGACGGTGAAGTACAGCGCGTCGGTACGGGTCAACGTCTGGGTGCTGAAGCTTCCGGGGTCGTCTTGCGCCATCAAGAAGTACGACGCCGCGAACAGGAGCACGAACAGCGGAACGGTGACGGCGAGCGCTTCGATCGCGCGGATCCCCGGGTAGGCGGAACGGATGATCGCGCGCACCTGCCAAATGGCGACGCCGAGCAGAATCAGGAGCGCGACGACGAGCGACACTCCCACCGGCACACTGTTCATGAGTTTGAGCGGCAAGGTGAGGTAGAGGGCGACCAGTACCGTGGCCGCGACCATGGCGCGCAACAGTCCCCAGGCGAGGAGCCGACGACGCTGGGCCCGCGTCAGTGTTCGGACAGGTATGTCGGTCACGTCGTGAATCGCCCCTCACTGAGAATCGGCGTCCGGCGCCACTCCGGCGCCACCGTGGGGCTCGCCGGTCAGCGGCGGGTTCTGGGCATTAGACGCCTTCGATGGCTTCCAGGCGTCCGTTCTTGATCGCCTTGGTGAATGTCTGGTAGTCCTGTTCGTTTTGATCCGCGTACCGTTCGCAGAAGTCGGTGATCGACCGGTCGAACTTGTCGCTGCTGCCCAGGTATGCGGCGATCGCGATGGGGTCGCCCGATCGGGCGTGCGCCCGGGCCAGGGTCCACCCGCAGAGGCCGGCGTAGTAGTTGAGGCCGAACGGGGCCATCGCCTCGATCACGGCCGAGCCCTTCATGTCGCGCAGCTGCCGCCAGTAGAAGTGGCGGCTGATGTCGGCGCCTTTGGTCCAGCCCAGGTAGATGTCGCTGGCGGCCTGCATCAACCGCTGCCCGTGCACGACCCGTTCGCCGTGTTGCTCGTATTGGCTCTTGGGCAGGTGGTCTTCGAGTACCGAGGCGGTGGCCTCCTTGAGTTGCAGGAAGAGCGGGTCCTGCTGATCGCGGCCCTGCAGCAGCACGATGAACCCCCGGGTGCCGACGCTGCCGACCCCCACCACCTTGCGGGCGAAGTCGACGACCTCGAACTGCTCCAGCAGGTGACGTCGGTCGTCCTGCAACGTGGCCCGGTAGGTGCGCAGCTGTTCGCGGACGAGGTGTTCGACCTCGTCGGCGTTGATGCGGCCGGCAGCGGCCAGGTCCCGCACCGGCACCACGATCGGCGGCTGGCTGACGATCCGGTACCGGCCGTCGACGACCTCGGCCAGCTTGGACAGCGCCTGCAGGCTGTCCCGGGTACGCGCCTTCTGGATATTCTTCTCGGCCAACTTGAGCGCCTTGACGCGTTCCTTGTCCTTCTTGTCCACGGTGTCGCGGGCACCGGCCAGCACCGTGTCCTCGGACAGGTGCGCGTACCAGATGTCCATCGTGCGCATCTGGGCGAACCCGGCCATCGCCTCCCGGTAGGCGCGCACCGAGGCACTGGTCACGGCGCGCGCGTCGGCCTTGCTGAACGCGTTGTTACGGGCCGCGATGGTGAAGCTGGCCGCCATCCGTTTCACGTCGTACTCAAACGGCCCCGGCAGCGTCTCGTCGAAGTCGTTGAGGTCGAACACCAACGCCCGCTCGGGCGAGGCGAACACCCCGAAGTTCGACAGGTGCGCATCGCCACAGAGTTGGACATTCAGGCCGGCGGTCGGCGTTTCCGCGAGGTCGGCGGCCATGATCTTGGCCGCGCCCCGGTAGAAGGTGAACGCCGAGACCATCATCCGGCCATGGCGCACCGGCACCAGGTCGACTTCGCGGGTGACGTTCTGCTCCTCGAGCAACCCGACCGGGTCCGGCCGATCGGCCGCCGGCGCCCACCCCGCGTGATCTGAGGTAGAGGCCTGCGTCCGCGCCTCCTTGCCCCGCGCGCGGCGTTCCTCCACACTCGGATGCGCCTTTTCCAACGTGGCCATCGCCGACACCCCTTCCCACGCCGTCCTGCGACCCAGCCAACACCGCAAGCACCGGTCGGGCATCCCCCGCAGCAGATGAACAGCACCAGGTCCGCGTGCCCAAGCCCGCCGCCACAACTTCGGGGAAGTAGTGGCCTCAGCGGGGTCGGGTGGCCACAACTTCGGGGAAGCAGTGGCCTCAGCGTGGTCGGGAGGCCACTATTCCAGGGATGTAGTGGCCTGAAGTGGCGGACTGTTCGGCCGGGGACGAGTGCTCGACAGGTCTCTTCGGCGCCACCGTGTGGGGCCGGGGCTGTGAACCTTGGACACGAACGGCCGCTGGGACAGCCGTTGGTGTCCATGATCGGCGACGAGCCGCCCGTGCTCGGCGTTCGGCGGTGGGCGTTAGCATGCTGAAGCGGTGGACCGTGACGCGCTCGAGCAGATCCTCGCCGCCACCGGCCGTCCCGCGTCGGACGCCGACCGGGTGACGGTCGCCGGTGCCGAACCGGTCCTGCCGTCCGGCTACGCCGTCGGCACCGCCGCCGCGGCCGCGGTCGCCGCGGTCAGCCTGGCGGCCGCCGACGGACCGGTCGTGGTCGATCGCACCCACGCGGCCGTGGCGTTTCGCAGCGAACGTTATCTGCGGGTCGACGGCGGCGCCCCGGTCGTGTGGGACCCGCTGACCGCTGACTACCGTGCCGCCGACGGTGTCGTCCGGCTGCACTGCAACTACCCGGAGCACCGCACAGCCGCCCTGCGCGCACTCGGCCTCGATCGTGAGCTCGACCGCACGCCCCTCGACGGCGCGGCCGCCGGCGACCTCGACGCGCGCGTGGTGCCGGCCGTGGCCGCGGCGGTCCGGCGGCGGACGGCTATCGACGTGGAGTCGGCCGTGCACGCGGCCGGTGGCGCCGCCGCCGCGCTGCGCACGCCCGAGCAGTGGCGCGACCATCCGCAAGGGCGGGCCGTTGCCGCCGAACCACTCATCGCCGTCGAGCGCATCGCCGACGGAGCCGTCGACCGTCTTACCGATGGGCCGGGCGGCAACCCGATCAGGGTCCTCGATCTCACCCGCGTCATCGCCGGGCCGGTCGCCGGCCGTACCCTGGCCGCGCACGGCGCTGACGTCCTGCGCGTCGGCGCTGACCACCTCGCCCTGGTCGCACCCTTGGTGATCGACACCGGGTTCGGCAAGCGCTTCACCCACCTCGATCTGCGTACGCCCGGCGGCCGGGACCGCCTCCTCGCGCTCGTCCGCGACGCCGACGTGCTCATCCAGGCGTACCGGCCGGGGGCCCTCGACCGCCTCGGCCTGTCCCCCACCGCGCTCGCCGAGGTGAATCCGCGTCTCGGCTACGTCTCCGTCAATGCCTGGGGGCACACCGGCCCGTGGGCGGCCCGGCGCGGCTTCGACAGCCTCGTCCAACTCGCCACCGGCATCGCCCAGCCGAACGGGCCGGACGCGCTCACCACGCCACTGCCCGCGCAGGTCCTGGACCACGCCACCGGCTGGCTCGCCGCGTACGCCGCCTTGGAGACCGTCCGCCGGCACCGCGCTCGCGGCGGGGCCTGGCACGCCCGGCTGTCGCTCGCCCGTACCGCCGCCTGGCTGGACGGCCTCGGCCGCGTCGCACCCGACGCCCCGGAGCCGGACCCGGCCCGGTATCTGTCCACCATGGACAGTCCGTTCGGCCGGCTCACCTACGTGCGACCACCCAATGCCGCCGACTACCCGAGCCCACCGCACCGGCCGGGCGCCGACCCGCCGACCTGGGTCCGCTAAAACTTTCACGTTTCTCGAACGCCCGTGCGGGTACCGGAAGGTCCAACAGCGATCAGTTCAGGGAGATCGGCATGGACAACGGGGTACTTGACCAGGAAACCGCCGACACGCCGCAGCACGACAACGGCCGGGGATCCGTGGAGCAGGACGACGTGGAGGACCTGGTGTCCTGGCTGTCCCGCGACGGCAGCGTCGGCGGCCCGCTCACCGATCGGCGGTTCATCCTGTAGCAGCGAATCCCGTCCCGGCCGCAGACCGACAGCCTAGCCTCGGCGGGCCACGATGCTGACGTAGCCGATGTGGCCGAAGAACTCGCCCGCGTCGGATCGGCGGCGCGCCTCGGCCTTCAGGGCCGCCGCCAGGTCGGGGCCGATCCGGCCGGTCGCCACGAGCGCGTCCGCGCCGCGGTCGACGAGCGAGAGCAGGTAGCCGCCCGCCGACGGCGCGTCGACGTAGCTGTGCCCGCGGATGCGCAGGTCGTCGAAGCCGGCGGCGCGGACCAGCGCGGGCAGCCGGCGGGCCAGCCAGCGGTCGTGGACGAGGTTCGCGACGACCGCGTCAGTGCACACCTGGAGGGGGTCGTGCTCGCCGCGCCCGCAGCTGACCGTCGTGTAGTCGCCGTCGAAGACGGCCAGCCGGCCGCCGGCCGGCAGCAGCCGGTACGCCTCGGCGAGGGCCTGCCCGGGGTCCGCGATGTGGCACAGCGTGGTGTGGAATACGACCACGTCGAAGGTGCCGGCGTCGAGCGGTACGGCCTGGCCGTCGCCTTCCACGAACGTGAGGTTGGGCAGGTCCCGTGCCAGTTCGCGGGCCCGGGCGAGGAAGATCGGCGACGGGTCGACGCCGACCACGTCGCCGACCCCGGGCAGCGCGGCCAGGCTCCGCGCCACCGGCCCGGGCCCGCAGCCGATCTCGACCACGCGGGCGCCGGGCGGGAAGTCCACCTCGGACAGGTAGGCGTGGCGCATCTGCTGCTGTTGCGGGTCGGCGGCGCGCAGTTCGAGGAGGTCGGCCAGGGTTGTGACCACGGTGGCGTCGGCCTCGGCGATGGTGCTGTAGACGTCCGGCATGCCGGACAAACTAGTGGACCGGGCGGAAGTTGCGAGCGAGCGACCAGCGCGCGACGGCCTGACCCATGTCGCGGGCGGCCGTGTCGGCGGTGCGGAAGTGGATGCCGAGCCAGATCCGCGCCTCGACCACGTCGCCTCGCAGGGCCGCACCGGAGTCGTAGCTTCGCATGGCTCCTGGTACGGCGGTGGAGATCAGGGTCAACCGCAGGTGCGTGGTGCCGAGGATCTCGGCGAGGGCGCGGGTGAACGCGGCGATGACGACGTTGTAGCCGCTCACGTAGTCCGGGTAGGCCGGGGTGGTGAGCAGGGGCGTCCAGGCCGGGTCGGCCGTGGTGGCCGGGTTGCCGTCGGTGTCGGCGAGGGTGATCGCGGTGATCGGCCGCCAGAGTCCGTAGAGCAGTTTGGCGTGCCAGGCGGAGATGATCGCGTCGGCGCAGCTCATGTCCACGGCGGCGAACATCCGCGCGGCCTGGGCCAGGGTGAGGTGGCGGGTGGTGACCTGGTTGCGAAGCGCGGCGTTGACCTGGGCCAGGGCGCTGCCGGAGAAGAACAGCGCGGTGCTGGTCTGCTCGGTGGTGCGGGTCGTGGAGGTGGCCGAGCCGAGGGCTTTGACCTCGGCGAAGTCGCGGGTGTAGCGGGCGGAGGTGACGGCGGGCGGTGGTCCGGGTTCGCCGAACTGGGCGGGTGAGCGCAGCATCAGCGGGGTGACCGCGCCCAGCCACGGGTTGAACATGGCCAGGAACCCGGGTGGGGTGGGTCGCCAGACGCCGACCGCGGGTGGGGTGGTGAACGTGATCGGGGCGTTGCGCCCGTCGTGCGCGCGCAGCGCGATGAGGTGGTCGGCGGCGCGGGTGCCGAAGGCGACGGCGTCGGTCTTGCCGCGCCCGTCGGGGATGGTCGCGAGCGACGTGGCGTACGCGGTGTCCAGCGTGGTCGTGGCGTAGGGCGAGTAGGTGACCAGGATCCGGTGGGCGGCGGCCACGGCGGCGGCGCGGGCCGAGGCGTGGCGTGGTGCGCGGGCGTGGAAGCGGTACGGTTCGTAGCCGCCGGTGACGCCGATCACGGCGTCGTAGACGGCGGCCTGCACGAACCCCAGGTACAGGAGGGTTTCCGGGGGCAGCTTGGTCGGGTCGGCGCTGATCGTGCTGACCGCGAGCGCGTTCCATTCGGATAGCAGGGCCGGGTCGGCGTCGGCGCCGCGACCGGCCGCGGCCGCGGCGCCGGTGGCCGGCAGCAGCGGCGTGAGCAGGACGGCGGCCCCGAGGCAGACGAGCCACCGGCGGGGTTGGGCGGTGCTACGCATCGATGGACCTCCGTTCGATCGCCTGAGCAGGCTGCGCCTGGGACTGTGGTGACCGGCCAGTCGGAGATGCTGAAATGCGGCGCCCGCAAGCGCACGGGCACAGTGTGCTCCGGCAGGACGGCCGGGCATACCGGCTGGGGCGTCGGATCGAGGACGGTGACCGTTCGGGCGACCCCGGACGGATGTTTGGAAGGTCAGGCCATTCGGGGACTACCCAGTGCATGACATCGTCGACCCGTTCCGCGGTCGTGATCAACCCGGTGAAGGTCGTCGATCTCGATGAGCGGCGCAAGGAGATCTGCGCGGCGCTCGCGGAGGTGGGCTGGCCCGAGCCGCTGTGGCTGCCGACGACCCCGGACGATCCGGGGTGCGGGATGGCCCAGCAGGCGGTCGACGCCGGGGTCGGCGTCGTGTTCGCCTGCGGCGGCGACGGCACGGTGATGGCCTGCGCGGCGGCGCTCGCCGGAACCGCCGTGGCGCTGGCGATCATCCCCTCCGGCACCGGCAACCTCCTGGCCGCGAACCTCGACCTCTCCCCCGAGGTCGCCGCCGGGGTGGCCCTCGCGGTCGAGGGCGGCCGGCGGCGCATCGACGTCGGCGGGGTAGCCGACGCCGACACGGTCACCGGGCATCCCGGCACGTTCACCGTGATGGCCGGCATGGGCTTCGACGCGCAGATGATCGACGCGACCTCGGACACGTTGAAGGCGCGGATCGGCTGGTTCGCCTACGTCCTGGCCGGCGCCCGCCAGCTGCGGCGCGGCCGGATGCGGGTGCGGATCAGCCTGGACGGCGGCGCACCGTTGCGGCGCCGCGCCCGGTCCGTGCTGATCGCCAACGTCGGCCGGTTGCAGGGCGGGATCCTGCTGCTGCCCGACGCCCGACCCGACGACGGCTGCCTCGACGTCGCGGTGCTCTCCCCGCGCACGCTCGGGCACTGGCTGCGGCTCGGGTACGCGGTGCTGCGGCGCCGGCCGAGGGTGCCGCGGATGGAGACGTTCCGGGCCCGGTCGGTCGACGTGCGCAGCGACCGGGTCCAGCAACGCGAACTCGACGGCGACGTCATCGCGCCCGACCGGTCGCTGACGGTGTCGGTGCGCCCGGCCGCGTTGACGCTCTGCGTGCCGGTCACGGCACCGACTTCACCCGGTACACCAGAATCGCACCCAGCAGCGTGACGGCCGCGGTCAGCAGGTACAGCGCGGGATAGCCGCCGGCGGACCGCACGATCGGCGCGGCGATCGCCGGGGCGAGCACCTGCGGGGCGGAACTGGCGATGTTGACCACACCCAGATCCTTGGCGCGGTCGGTCACCGCCGGCAGGACCTGGGTGACGAGTGCGTTGTCCACGGCCAGGTAGATGCCGTAGCCGCCGCCCATCACGGCCGCCGCGACCATCGCCACCGTCCACTGTGGAGCAAGCGCGAGGAGGAGGGCGGCGACGGCCATCACCACCCCGGCCAGCGCGACGAACCGGCGGCGTCGACCGGTACGGTCGGAGCGGCGTCCGGCGGCGACGGTCGTGGCGGTCAACGCGATCGTGTAGATGACGATGAGCACGAGCAGCCCGGTCTGCGGGTCGGCGTAGTGGACCCGGTCGGTCAGGAAGTACAGCAGGTACAGGGTGCCCAGGGCGTTGCCGAGGAAGACCAGGAACCGGGCGACGAACGTCCACGCGAAATCCGGATGCTCGCGCGGGCTGATCCAGAACCGGCGCAGGCTGAACGGCGGGCGCTGCTCGGGGCGCAGCGGGTCGTCGGCGGTGGCCAGGGTGAACGGCAGCGTCAGCGCGACGACGACGGCGGCGATCGCGAGGTAGCCGGCGGCGACGCCGTGCACGACGAGGGTGACCAGGGCGACGCCGAGGACGAGCCCGAACACCTGCGGGATGCCCACCCAGCCGGAGACCGCGCCGCGCTGGGCCACCGGCACCCGGTCGGGCACGGCCGCGGTCAGCGACGCGAGCATGGCGTTGAGGCAGCTCTGCGCGGCGATCCAGCCGACCGCGACGCCGGCGACCGTGTGCTGGGTGGCCAGCAGCGCCAGCGCGGCCGCGCCGAGGACGCCGCCGGCGAGGGTCCACGGGTGCCGCCGCCCGGCCAGCCGCCCCCAGCGCCGGCCCAGCGCGGTGCGGTCGGACAGCGCGCCGGCGAGCGGGTTGACGACGACCGCGGCGAGCGCGCCCAGGCCGGTGACCCAGCCGAGCATGGTCTCCTTGTCGGCCGGGTCGATCGCGGCGATCTGCTCGGGCAGCAGTTGCTGGATCGGGGTGAAGAACCCCATGAACACCGCGAGGTTGGCCACCACGAGCAGCGCCACCCACCGGCCGCGGACCGGGGTGAGCGGTTCGGCGAGGGCGTCGGGCACCGGCTCGGCGGGTCTAGCGGGTTTTGCCGCCCTCCCGACCCCGCGCCTGCGGCGCGGGTCCCACCCTGATTGGCGGGTCGGCCAGGGCGTCGCTCATCGGTTCGCCGCGATCAGGTCGCGGTACCAGCGGTAGGACGCCTTCGGCGTGCGTACGAGCGTGTCCGGGTCGAGGTGCACGAGCCCGAACCGTTTGGTGAAGCCCTCCGCCCATTCGAAGTTGTCGACGATGGTCCAGACGAAGTAGCCGCGCACGTCGGCACCCTGCGCCTGCGCGGCGCGTAGCGCGTCCACGTGCGCGGCCAGGTAGTCGATGCGGCGGGTGTCGTCGGGGTGCTCGGCGTAGGCGCAGCCGTTCTCCGTGACGTACAAGGGCAGCTGGTACTCGCGGTGCAGCCGCAGCAGGATCTCGGTCAGGCCGTCGGGCACGACCGGCCAGCCGAACTCGGTGAGCGGATAGTCGGTCAGCTCGACCAGTTCGAACGGCAGCGGGCCGTCGGGCGACGGCGGCGCGCTCACCCCGGTCGGCATGTAGTAGTTGACCCCGAGGGCGTCGATCGGCGCGGCGATGATGTCCAGGTCGCCGTCGCGGACCGGCAGGTCGAAGCCGTCCGGGTAGCCGCGCCCGAGCAGCGGATCGGTGAACAGGCGGTTGTGCAGCGCGTCGTAGAAGGCCGCGGCGGCATGGTCGGCGTCGCGGTCGCCGATCACCCGCACCGGCGAGTAGTGGTTGGCGATGGTGACCGGCGACCTCGTGCGGGCCCGCAGCGCGGCGACGGCGAGGCCGTGGCCGAGGAGTTGGTGGTGCGCCGGCCGGCAGCGAGTCGAACATCAGCAGCCGGCCGGGCGCGTGCTGGCCGAGCCCGTAGCCGAACACGGTGTGCACGAACGGCTCGTTCATGGTGAGCCACATCGTGACCCGGTCCCCGAGCGCCGACGCGACCAGGTCGGCGTACTCGCCGAAGCGCCACGCGGTCTCCCGGTCCAGCCAGCCGCCGCGGTCTTCGAGGGCCTGCGGCAGATCCCAGTGGTACAGCGTGACGACCGGGTCGATGCCGCTGTCCAGCAGCGCGTCGACCAGCCGGTCGTAGAACGCCACCCCGCCCGGGTTGGCCGGGCCGGTGCCGTCGGGCTGGATCCGCGTCCACGCCACCGACAGGTGGTAGGCGTCCACGCCCAGCCCGGCCATCAGCGCCACGTCCTCGCGGTAGCGGTGGTAGTGGTCGCAGGCCACGTCACCGGTCGTACCGTCGGCCACCCGGCCGGGCTCGTGGGTGAACGTGTCCCACACCGAGACGCCGGCGCCGTCCTCGGCGGCGGCGCCTTCCATCTGGTACGCGGTGGCGGACACGCCCCAGACAAACCGCTCGGGTACGACCATGGATCGCACTGTAGCCTCAGCAGCGATGGACACGGTCGTGCGTTGGGAGACGGCCCTGACCGGCGACGATCATGACGCCCTGGGTGTACTGCTGCGCTCGGCGTTCGCGGCGCAGGCCGACGAGTTCGCCGGTCGTTCGTGGCCGGCGTCGTACGCCCGCAAGGAGGCCCGGATCTGGCTCGCCGACGAGGCGGGGCGGCCGGTCGCGCACCTCGGGCTGGAACGGCGCACGGTCGGCGTCGACGGTCGGGACGTGCTCGTCGCCGGGGTCGGCGACGTCGCGGTCGACCCCGCCCGGCAGGGGCAAGGGCTCGGCGCGTTGCTCATGCAGGCCCTCGACGAGCAGCTGCGTGGGCAGCGTGGCCTGTTCGCCGCGGATTTCGGGTTCGTGCAGTGCGCCGAGCCCGTCGCCGGGTTCTACCGCAGCACCGGCTGGAGCCCGGTCTCGAACCTCGTCCGCCTGGTCGCGATCGCCGATCAGCGTTCGGTACGGGAGGGGCACTGGCCCACGTTGATCCGGCCGGGCCGCCGAGCGCTGGACGAGTGGCCGGACGGTCTGGTGGACCTGCGCGGCCTGCCCTGGTAGGACTACCGGCCATCGCGGGGCCCGAACGTTCGCAGCGCGTCGACGTCGGATGCCGCCGAGCGCACGAAGTCCTCGGCGAACTCGCGGGCGTGCGGGTAGGTCGACTCGGCGGCGATCCGCGCGCAGGCGGCGTCGAGGTCGAACTCGGTGCGTCGCATCGTCACGGCGCCGCGGCCGTCGAGCACGGCCCAATGCGCGCCGGCGCCGCCGTACGGCATGCCGACGCTGCCCGGGTTGACAACGAGGCGCCGGTCGACCAGGCGGACGAACGGCATGTGGGTGTGCCCGCACACCACCGTCGCCACCGTCGCCGGCAGGCCGGCGAACACCTGGTTCCACCGCTCGAAGCGGCTGTCGACGAGCACCACCTCTTCGTCGTCGCGGGGGGTGGCGTGGCAGAACAGCGTCGGTCCGAGCGCGCCGAGGTCGAGGGTGACCGACAGGGGCAGCCCGGCGAGGCGGGTCACCTGATCCGCCCGCAGCTGGCGGCCGGCCCACGCGGCGGCCGGATCGTCGACGGTGCCGGTTCCGCCGCGGCTGACGTCGACCAGTTCGCGGTCGGCGTTGCCGCGCACCCACACGGCCCGGTCGCCGAGCGCGTCGAGTACGTCGAGCGTCTGCACCGGTTGCGGGCCGGCGGCCAGGTCGCCGGTGAGGATGATGCGGTCGGCGGCGCGGACGTCCGGTTCGGCCAGTACCGCCTCCAGCGCCGGCAGTACCCCGTGAATGTCCGACAGCACCACGATCCGCATGGGCCAACGCTCACCCGGCGCCGCCGCCGGCCGCAAGGCTGTTCGCGCCCGGCGAAGGTCCGGCACCGGCAGGTCGCCGGCGGCCGTTGATTCACCCGCGAGGGATGAGGCCGGCGGCCACGCCGCCTGCGAAGGTGGGAATGTCCGGAGTGCCGGGATCGATGCTTACGTCTCGAGATGGTGCTCGCCAAGCTGCCCTCGAGCTGGGCGTTCACACAGGAGGCACGATGGCGACGCCGGCGGCGGCAACCTCTCGCCCGGGCGTGAGTGTCGGCCCGACGAGCGAGTTCAGCCTGTTCTTCCGGGTCAAGCCGGGCGAGGGCGAAGCCTTGCGGGCTGCGCTCCACGATCTGCAGGACACGCCCGGGTACCGGCCCGGGGACTACGGCATGGCGATCGCGACGATCCACGAGGCGAGGTTCGTGCTCTTCGACGACGACACGCGGCTCGCGTTCATCACGAGCTTCGACGGCCCGTGGGACGCCTACATGGAGGACTTCTTCACGTCGGGGCCGACGCTCGCGCTGTTCGACGTCATCTTCCGGCACGTCGGAGGGCTACGACGGCCTGCCCGACTGGCCGCGGTGAAGGCGTTCGTCCTCGGCGCGCAGCAGACCGCGGCGGCGTACGCGCGGAACTACGGCGGCACGGTGAAGGAGATCCGGAAGGCGCAGCGCGTGAACGCCGCGTTCCAGCAGGTGCTCGACGATCCGGACGCCGCGGAGGCGCTGCAGCACCCTGCGCTGCAGCCGCTGCTCGACGAGGCCGCCGACTAACGGCCAGCGACGCAGCCGGGACCGAGGACGCCGATGTCGGATCACATCTCCGGGCCGCGGGCGCTGGCCGAGCCGATCGCGGACATCACCGACGTCTACGCGTTTCCGAGCCCGGAGCGGCCGGGCCATCTCGTGCTCGTGATGAACACGCTGCCGTTCGCGCAGCCCTCGGACGTGTTCTCGGACGGGCTCGTCTACCGCTTCCGGCTGCGCCCGCTCACGCCGGGCGCGGCGGACGACCCGGCGCCGTTCGCCGTCGGCCGCGGAGGAGTTCGTGTTCGACTGCGTCTTCTCCGCTCCCGGCGGGCCGACGGCCGGCAGCGCGCGGAACAGGAAGGCACCTGCACGACCCCGGCGGGCGACACGGTCTCGTTCCGGGTGAACGACGAGCACGGCGGCTCGGCGCACGGCGTGCGTGTGTTCGCCGGCCCGCGCTGGGATCCGTTCATCATGGACGCGCCGGCGGCGCTGAAGACGATCGCGACCGGCAAGCTCGCGTTCACCGATCCCGGCTCGATCTACCTCGACGGCAAGAACGTCCTCAGCCTCGTCGTCGAGGTCGACACCGCGCATGCTGGACGGCGCGGAGCTGGTCGGGGTCGTCGCGGAGACGCTGACGCGCGGCAAGTTCAACGTGCGGATCGAACGGGTCGGGCGGCCCGAGGTGAAGAACATGATGCTGGCGCCCGAAGCAGTTCGATCCGGTGAACCGCGACCTCGAGATCCGCGACCTCTACAACATGGAGGACGCGTTCCACCTCGGCCGAGCCTACCAGGGCGCCTACCGGGCGCGGCTGAACGCCAACCTCGCCTTCTGGGACGGCCTCGACGGCAAGACCGACTGGCCCACGGACGGCGAACGGCGACCACCCGCTGACGAGGCTCGTGCTCGCCGACTACCTCGTCGTCGACCTCACCAAGCCGTACGTCGAGCAGGGCTCCTTCCTGGAGATCGAGCTCGCCGCCCTCGCGGGCGAGGCACACGAGACCTGCGGCGGACGGGCGCTCAACGACGACGTGATGGACACGATCTTCACGCAGCTGATCAACGCCGGCAACGGGCCCGTCATCCGCGACGGCGTCGACCAGTCGACGAGGCCGGCCTCGCGCACGTTCCCCTACCTCGCGCCGCCGAATCCGGACCCGCCCGAGCCCCCCGAGCACCACTAGACGATGGAACGCACGTACGCCGTGACCGCCGACGACGGCGATCAGCCTCGAGCTCGACGACATCCAGAGCGGCGCGCTGCACGAGCGACCCTCGCCCTACGTCGGCACGTACCTGCTGCTGCGCATCGACGACCGCGCCGCCGGACGCGAGCTGGTGCGGCGGCTGCTCCCGCTCGTCGACTCCGGCCGGCCGTCGGCCGATCCGGCGCACGACGCCTGGATCACGGTCGCCTTCACCTATCAGGGTCTGAAGGCGCTCGGCGTGCCGCAGGAGCTCGCTCGACAGCTTCGCGCCGGAGTTCCGGCAGGGGATGGCGGCGCGCGCGGCCGAGCTGGGCGACGTCGGCGAGAGCAGCCCCGCCAACTGGGAGAAGCCGCTCGGCACCGGCGACGTCCACGTCGCCCTGGCGGCGCTCTCGCCCGACGCGGCACGGCTGCGAGGCGGTCGTCGAGCGGGCACGCCGCGCCCACGAGGAGCTGCCGGGCGTCGAGGTGATCTGGCGCCAGGACTGCTACCAGCTCCCGACCGGGCGCACCTCCTTCGGCTTCAAGGACGGGATCGGCCAGCCGGCGGTCGAGGGCAGCGGCATCCCCCGCTCGAACCCGAAGGAACGGCCGCTCAAGGCCGGCGAGATCATCCTCGGCTACCCGGACGAGACCGGCGAGCTGCCGCCGATGCCGACGCCCGGAGGTGCTCGGCCGCAACGGCACCTACGTCGTCTTCCGCAAGCTGCACACGCGGGTCGCGGCCTACCGGCAGTACCTGCGCGCGAAGGCCGCGAGCCGCGAGGAGGAGGCGCTGCTCGGCGCCAAGATGGTCGGACGCTGGCAGAGCGGCGCGCCGCTCGCGCTCTCCCCGGAGCGCGACGACCCCGAGCTCGGCGCCGACCCGGCAGCGCAACAACGACTTCCTGCTACGGCGACGATCCGCGCGGCTTCAAGTGCCCGGCCGGCGCGCACGCCCGGCGCGCCAACCCGCGGGACGCGCTCGACCACGAAGGCAGCGTCAACGTCCGCCTCCACCGCATGATCCGCCGCGGCACGAGCTACGGCCCGATGCTGCCCGAGGGCGTGCTCGACGACGACGGCGTCGACCGCGGCATCATCTTCGTGTTCGCCGGCGCGCACCTCAAGCGCCAGTTCGAGTTCGTCAAGACGCAATGGCTGAACGACGGCATCTTCATCGGCGCCCCGGCCGAGAAGGACCCGCTCGTCGGGCCGAACGACGGCTCCGGCACGTTCACGATCCCCGCGACGCCGATCCGCCGCCGGCTGCAGCGAGCTGCCGCCGTTCGTCGTCACCCGCGGCGGCGAGTACTGCTTCGCCCCGGGCCTGCGGGCGCTGCGCTGGCTGGCGGAGCTCGAGACGTGACCGGCCTCGACCGAGAAGAGGACGACGTGACAACGACCTCGACAAGCACCGACCGCTGGAAGGCACTCGACTTCGGCCCACCGCCGTCCGATCTCGACGAGCCCGACCCGCCCGTGCTCGTCGACTACGTCTCCGACGGGCGCGTCGCCGTGATCACCCTGAACCGGCCGCACGCCGACAACGCGATCACCACCGAGATGGGCGCCCGCCTGACCGAGATCCTCGAGACGATCGCGGTCCGCCCCGCCGTTCGCGTCGCAGTCATCACCGGCGCCGGCGACCGCGCCTTCTCGGTCGGCAGCGACCTGCGCCAACGCAAGGACATGACCAAGGAGGACTGGCTGCGCCAGCGGCAGGACTTCGATCGCACGCTCTACACGCTGCGCCAGCTGCGCAAGCCGATCTTCGCCGCCGTCAACGGGATCGCCTACGGCGGCGGCTCCGAGATCGCCCAGAGCACCGACTTCATCATCGCCTCCGACAACGCCACCTTCGGCCAGCCCGAGGCGATGATCGGCCTCGCCGCCGGCGGCGGCTCGCCGGTCTTCCTGCCCCGGCTGCTGCCGCCGGGCAAGGCGCTGCAGATGCTGATGACCGGCGACCCGATCACCGCGCAGGAGGCGTACCGGCTGGGCATGGTCAACGAGATCCACCCCCAGGCCGAGCTGATGGACGCGGCGCACCGGATCGCGGAGAAGATCGCGAGCAACTCGCCGACGGCGGTCCAGGCCGTCAAGCGGGCCGTGCGCCTGGGCGAGGGGCAGCCGATCGAGCAGGCGATCGCGATCATGATGGAGGCGCACTGGCGCTCGGCCGTCCACCCCGACCGCATCGAGGGCATCGGCGCCTTCAACGAGGACCGCGACCCGACCTTCCAGGATTCCGACTACTGATGCCCAGCACCGCGAGTCAATCACCGCCGACGAGGAGACTGAGACATGGCAGTGACAGACGATCTCGAACAGGCGCGCGCCGCGCTTCAGATGATCAACCCGGCGCCCTACAACGCCGAGGCGCCGCCCGAGGCGCTCGCCGGCGAGATCACCCCGACCGAGCTCCACTACGTCCGCAGCAACTTCGCGGTGCCGGCACACGACGGCACGCTCGAGATCGGCGGTGCCGTCGAGAACCCGACCACGCTGACGCTCGACGACCTGCGCGCCATGCCGGCGGTCGAGCGGGCCGTCACGCTCGAATGCGCCGGCAACGGGCGCCTCGAGATGCGACCGCTGCCGATCGGCGAGCCGTGGGGCGACTACGCCGTCTCGACCGCCCGCTGGACCGGCGCCCTCCTGCACGACGTGCTCGAGCAGGCGCGCCCGGCAGCCGACGGCGTCGACGTCCGGTTCGACGGCGCCGACCACGGCGCCTACCACCTCCACCCGGTCCTCGCGGAGACCAACCGGGACGACCTGACCTTCGTGCGCTCGCTGCCCCTCGCCCACGCAGCCGATCCGGCGGCCGAGATCCTGATCGCCTACGAGATGAACGGCGAACCGCTGGGTCCCGACCACGGAGCGCCGTTCCGGCTCATCGTGCCGCACTGGTACGCCGTCGCCTCCGTGAAGTGGCTGAAGCGGATCGACGTCCTGACCGAGCCGTACGCCGGCGAGTTCCAGACCGGCCACTACATCTACGAGTGGCCCGACCGGCCGCACGAGCCCGTCACCCTGATGCGCGTCCGCGCCCGCATCACCGACCCCGCCCCCGGCGCCGACCATCACCGCCGGCACGCACACCGTGCGCGGCAAGGCCTGGTCCGGCACCGGACCGGTCACGCGCGTCGACGTCAGCCTCACCGGCGAAGGCGACTGGCACCCGGCGAAGCTCGAGCCGCCGAAGGGCCCGTACCAGTGGCAGGACTGGTCGTTCGACTGGGAGGCGACCGACGTCGGCCGACACACCCTCCGCGCCCGAGCGACCGACGCGGCCGGCAACGTCCAACCCGACGTCCCGCCCTGGAACCGGCTCGGCTACGGCAACAACGCCATCGAGGTCTTCTACGTCGACGTGCGCTGACGCCCGAACGACAACGCCTCCACGGCGATCAGGTGCTGATCAGCCGCCCAACAGCGCCGTCGCGCGCTCGACGAGCATCGGCATCAACCGGTCGCGCCACGTGTCGAGGCTGACCATGCCGCTGGACATGCCGCCGTGGGCGAACTCGTCCCGGTGCACCGACGCGTCCGGGTCGCCGGCGAGGTCGACGCCGACCAGCTGACCGAACGCCGCATACAGCAGGCGCTGCACGTCGCCGGCCGACGCCGGGAGCTGCGTGTCAGCCAGGTGCGCACGCAGGGCCCGCCACACGTGCGGGTCGCCGCGCAGGCCCCACTTCGCCGGCTCGGGTTCGAAGAGGTCTGCCACCTGATGGGCCACGGGTTCCAGTATCGGCCCGATGGTGCTGACCGACCGGTCGCCGCCCGGCGGCCGACGCGGTACGCGATGATGGCGTGATGACCAAGCTCACTGGGCAGCAGATCGCCGCCGAAGCGTTGGACGGCTGGGCCTACCTCGTCGACGGCCTGCAGACCCGGATCCGCACCGCCGACTTCGCGACCGGGCTGTCGCTCGTCAACGCCATCGGCGCGGCGGCCGAGGAGATGAACCATCACCCCGATCTCGACCTGCGCTACACCCACCTCGATGTGCGGCTCTCCAGCCACGACGCCGTCGGGGTCACCGGTCGCGATGTCCGCCTGGCCCGCCGCATCTCCGCGATCGCGGCCGATGCCGGTGTGCCGCTGGACGCGGCGACCGTCTCCCGGTTCGAACTCGGCCTGGACACCCCGGCGTTCGCGGCGATCCTGCCGTTCTGGCGCGCGGTGCTGACGCCGGTGGATGCCACCGAACCCCAGGACCACAACGAGGTGATCGACCGGTTCGGCACGCTGCCGGCCGTGTGGTTCCAGAAGTCCGGCAGCGAGGAACCCCGCCAGCGCTGGCACCCCGACCTGTGGGTGGACCCCGCGCAGGTCCAACCGCGGATCGACGCCGCGCTCGCCGCCGGCGGCACGCTGGTGAGCGACGAGTGGGCGCCGAGCTTCTGGGTGCTGGCCGACCCCGAGGGCAACAAAGTCTGCCTGTGTACGTGGCAGCAGCGCGACGGGGACGCCTGAGGATTAGGCGAACTGGTCGATCATGCTCGCCACGTACGGGATGTCGATCACGAACCGGTACGGCCGGCCGGCCGGGTAGCGCACGGTGACCGGCGTCCCGGCCGTGACCGCGGCGGCGAAGTCGGGCCGCGGCTTGCCGTCGAAGCGGTAGACCCGCGCACCCCGGTACCCGTTCCAGCCGAGCCAGACGGTGTACCGGGTGTAGGCCCCACGCCCGGAGAAGTGGTGCACGTCCAGCCGTTCGACCTGGGCGAGTGCGCTGGACCCGCGGCGGCGCAGGCGGCGCAGCCGTTGCCGCTGCACCAGACCGGTCGCGCTGCGGCAGACCTGGACGCCGCCGATCATGCCGGCGCAGACCCCGACGATCATCAGCCATTCGGCGGTCCGGCCGTTGTCGAACCTGGGGATGACGACGTCACCGAGGTAGGCGGTGACGAGCGTGGCCGCGGTCAGCACGGCCAGCCACACGAGCACCGCCACGACGATCCACAGCAGCCCGACCAGGGACCGAGACCGAATCATCGCCACATCTTGCCGGACGTTCACCGTTTCCGCCTGGCAAGTCCCGGCGACGACCCCGCGATACCACCCTAGGGGTCACGTACGGTGGGTGCGGTCCAGCAGTTCGACCAGGTTGCCCTCCGGGTCGGCGACGAACGCCATCCGGATGCCCGGCTCGGGTGACGGCCGCGGGGTCATCACCGGCCGGGCGCCGGCGGCGACGGCCCGCTGGAAGGTGCCCGTCGAGGTCGCCGACGTCGAAGGCGATGTGCCCGAACCCGTGGCTCGCGCGGCCTCGCCCGGGTCGGCCGGCGTGTGGCGGCGCGCGGAACCGGTCCGGTGCAGCAGTTCCAGCCGGTCGCCGTGGTCGGGATGGATGAGCATGACGATGTCGAGGTCGAGCGGTTCGACCCGCAGGGTGAGCTCCCGCCGGTAGCCGAACAGCGTCGGCGTACCAGGCGGCCATCGTCGTCCAGGTCGGCGACGGCCAGGCCGACGTGGTCCAGGCGGGCCTCAGCCATGGACGTTGAGCCGGCTCGGGTCGCCGACGAGGTACGGACGCGAAGCGGCCGCCCGGGATCGCGCGGCGCGCCCGGATCGCGTCGAGCCGGCGCAGGTTCGCCGTCGCTGAGGAACCGGTCGGTGCGCCGGGTGAAGTCGGTGTCGCCGAGGTAGACGCCGACGCCGTGGCGCGGCCAGCTCGGCGGTGCCGGGTGTGCACCCAGCGCCGGTACCGCTCGTCGTCGGCCGCGTCGGCGTAGATCGCGTACGTGGCGACGTACACGTTCCCTTCGACGGAGAACGCCATGTCCGGCCGGTCGCCGGGCGGCGCCCAGCCGTACCAGATGGAGAACGAGTGCTCGGTGTCGAGCTCGCTCCACAGGCGGTGCAGCAGCGGGGCGAGGACGCCGGCCGGCGCGTCGCTCCAGGTGCAGTCGACGGCGTACCGGTAGCCGGGCGGGTTCTGCGCCGTCTGCGCGACGTTCTCCGCGGCGATGGTGGTCGGTCCGCGCACGTGCGCCGAGTTCGCGGCCGGCCAGCGGGCCGCCGTCGAACGCGCCGAGCAGTACCCGCGCCTGCTCGTCGGAGTCGGCCATGACCGTGGTGTGCAGGAGCAGCACCGTGCCGCCGGGATGCGTCCGGCCGTGATGCAGCGGTACGTCCGGCAGCCGGGTCGCGGCGACGACCGGTTCGACCCGCCGGTCGAGGCCGGGCAGGAGCGCGTGCAGCCAGGTGAGCAGCTCGACCGTGTGGTCCAGCGGGTACGTGCGGGTGTCGTGCCACATCACCGCGGGCGCCGGGTAGGTCTGCAGGTGAAAACGGGCGACGAGGCCGGGGAAGCCGGGGCCGGCGCCGCGGGCCGCCCACAGCAGGTCGGCGTGGTGGGTCTCGTCGGCGTGGACGAGTTCGCCGTCGGCGGTCACCACGTCGACGGCGACGACGCTCTGGCAGGCCCAGCCGCGGGCGCGGCCGTTCCAGCCCTGGCCGCCCTGCAGCAGGTAGCCGCCGAGCCCGACCGAGGCGCAGTGCCCGGCCGGGAACGCGCGGCCCCGTCCGGCCAGGTACGGGGCCAGTTCGAGGCCGCCCTGGACGGCCGGGCGGACCGAGACGACGCCGGTGGCCTCGTCGTAGCCGATGTCGCGCAGGGCGCCCAGGTCGACGAGGAGCCCGCCGTCGCGCAGGCTCCAGGCCGCCCAGGAGTGCCCGCCCGAGCGGACGGCGACCGGCCAGTCCCGCTCGGCGGCCAGCCGGACGGCGGCGACGAGGTCATCGTCGTCGCGCGCCAGCAGGATGGCCGCCGGGTACCGGTCCGGGACCCGCGCGTTGAAGATCCGCCCGACCCGGGCTTCCTCGTAGCCGGGCTCGCCCCGCAGAAGCAAGCCATCGCTCATGCCAACCCCTTGGGTCTTCACTGTATGGAAGTTACATTCTCAGAGTGAGAACTCAGGGCCAAGAGCTTCAGGTGCCGCCGGGCTTCCTGTGGGGCGCCGCGACGGCGTCGCATCAGGTCGAGGGCGGCAATGTCGGCAACGACTGGTGGGAGATGGAGAACGCGGTGCCGCCGGCCGTGCCGCACCGCAGCGGCGACGCCTGCGACAGCTACCACCGCTACGCCGAGGACATCGCCATCCTGGCCGACCTCGGGCTCAACGCGTACCGGTTCAGCCTGGAGTGGAGCCGCATCGAGCCCGAGCCGGGGCAGTTCTCCCGGGCCGCGGTCGACGCACTACCGGCGCATGGTCGACGCCTGCCTGGCCCGCGGGGTCACCCCGGTCGTCACCGCTGCACCACTTCACGCTGCCCCGCTGGTTCTGCCACGCCGGGCACTGGACGGCACCGGACGCCGCCGACGTGTTCGCCCGCTACTGCGAGCACGTCCCTGCCGATCGCTGCGCGAGGGCGTCACCTGGGCGATCACCGTCAACGAGCCCAACATCCACGGCGATGGTCCTGGCCCTGCGCGGCGGCGCGCGCGCCGAGTACTTCCTGCCGCCGCCGGCCGAGCCGGTCGTCGAGGGCCTGGTCGCCGCGCACCGGGCGGCCCGGACCGTCCTCGCCGACGTGCCGGGCCTGCGGACCGGGTGGACGGTGGCGAACCTGGTGATGGAGGCGACCGACCCGGCGTACGAGGAGCGGGCGCAGCGCGACTGCGGTGGACGTACGAGGACCGGTTCCTCGCCGAGAGCGCCCGGCGACGACGTCGTCGGGGTGCAGTCGTACACCCGCACGCTGGTCGGCGAGCCGGCGATCCTGCCGCCGCCGGCCGGCGCCCCGACGACCCAGACCGGCTGGGAGTTCTACCCGCCCGCGCTGGGCCGCGCCGTGCGCCACGCGGCCGCGGTGACCGGCGGGACGCCGTGCCTGGTCACCGAGAACGGCGTCGCCACCGCCGACGACGACGAGCGGATCCGCTACACCCACGGGCGCGCTGCGCCGGACTGTTCGACGCCATCGGCGACGGCGTCGACGTCCGCGGCTACCTGCACTGGAGCCTGCTGGACAACTTCGAGTGGGCCGAGGGCTTCCGGCCCACGTTCGGGCTGGTCGGCGGTCGACCCGGACACCTTCGCCCGGACCCCGAAGCCGAGCGCGCACTGGCTCGGCCGGTGTGCTCGCGACCGGCCGGCGGGCCGGGCGATGAAGCTGACCCACCTCGGCCATGCCTGCCTGCTCGTCGAGACCGGCCCGCCCGGCTGCTGATCGACCCGGGCACATGTCGCCTTCGACGACGTCCGCGACCTCGACGCGGTGCTGGTCACCCACCAGCATCCCGACCACGTCGACCTGGCCGGCTGGCGCCGCTGCTGGCGGCCAACCCCGGGCCGGCTGTGGGTCGACCGGACACCGCCCGGCCGTGGCTGCCGGCGACCGCGTCGCGCGACCGGGCGACCGGTTCCCGTCGGCGGTGCACGGTCGACGTGCTCGGCGGCCTGCACGCCGCGGTCTACGGCGACGTCCCGGCTGCACCAACGTGGCGTACCTGTCGACGACGGCGCGCTGCTGCACCCGGG
Source organism: uncultured Actinomycetota bacterium (assembly GCA_963816625.1). Classification (GTDB taxonomy): domain Bacteria; phylum Actinomycetota; class Actinomycetes; order Mycobacteriales; family Micromonosporaceae; genus Dactylosporangium. The sequence continues at coordinate 598,566 of CAWFLC010000005.1, forward strand.
CGACTCGTTCTTCGTCCCGGACCGCGACGTCGACGTCCTCGCTGTGGCGATCGACGGGCCGTGGCTCAAGCTCGCCGAGGCGGTCGACTACGTCGCCGCGGTCCGCCCGCGGGTCGCGGTGCCGATCCACGAGGGCGAGACGACCGACCCGGGCAAGTACGCCGGCATGCTCGCCGCGTTCGCGCCGGCGGGGGTGGTGCGGCGCTGCCTGGCCACCCGTGAGCTCGAGGCGGTGACCGCTGTGAACGCGGGTGCTGGGGCTGGGCTGCGGGCAGCCGGACGGCAGCGCCGAGATCCTGCTCAAGGCCGCGCTGCGCGGCGGCCGAGGCCGCCGGCGCCGGCGTCGAACTGGTCCGCCTCGACGACCTGCGGCCTGCCCGTCCGGCGCCGGACCCGGCCGAACCGGACGACGCGGAGTGGCTGTGGGAGCGGCTGGTCGAGTGCGACGGGCTGATCGTCAGTACGCCGATCATCAGTCGCGGACGCGTGGCCGCGCGGCTGAAGCTGCTCGGCGACCGGCTGCTCGGCCCGAACGCCGACGCCGCGATCGTCGAGGGACTGCTCGTCGCTGGCGCGGCGGGCCGGCCGGACGCCGGCGGTGCCGTTCCGGGTCGACCAGCGGGTGCTCAAGCCCCGGGTGGCCGGGTTCCTGGCCGTCGGCGGGTCGCTGACCGTCGCAGTGGAAGACGCTCGCGCTGCCGATGCTGCACGCGACCACGTTCTCCATGCAGATCGCGGTGGTCGACCAGGTGCAGTTCGACGGCGCCGGCACGCCCCGCTCGATCGTCCTGGACCCGGACGCGATCGACCGGGCGGCCACGCTCGGCCGCCACGTGGCCGGCCAGCTCGGGGTGGCGTTCGACGACGCGCGTCTACGTCGGGCCGCCCGGGCTGTGTCCGACTGTGTCACCTCGACGTGATCGTGCTGCGCGGCACCGCAGGTGGAGTGCGCGACCTGCGGCGCCCGCGGCGAGCTGGCCGCCGGCCGGCCGGGTCGCGTGGACCGACCTGACCACGTCGGTCATCTCGATGGCGCGAGAAGCGCGCCCACGCGGCCGAGATCCAGGAGACCGCGGCCCGCCACCAGGCGCTGCGGCCCGAGATCGAGCGACGGCCGCGGCGTTCGACGGCTACGACCCGTCGGTCCGGCCGCGTGCGCTGACCGGATGCGTTGACCGGGCGCGATAGGCGCCCGAGAAGCGGTGGCGGCCCGGGCCGGCCGGTCGCGGCTGCGCACCGGGCAGGATCGACGGTCGCGGTCGTGCCGGGCGGCACCGACGACGGCCACCTCCAGTCGACGCGCCCTCGCCGCGCCAGGCCACCTCGATCGGGCCGTACGGGCTGACGTGGCGGGTGCTGGCCGAGGTGAGGCCGCCGCCGGGGCGGCGGCCGCACCTCGAACGTGCGGTAGCCGGGCGCGGTCGGCGCGCAGCCCGGCGACGTACCGGTGCAGGAAGTCGACGACGGCACCCTTGCTGTAGTGGTTGAGCGACTCGTGCGGCGACGCCGTCGGCGTCGACGCCGTCCCACTGCTCCCAGATCGTGGTGGCGCCGCGGTCGATCATCGTCAGCCACGACGGCTGCGGTGTCCTGCAGCAGCAGCGTCGTACGCGGTGTCGAGGTGGCCGTGCGTCGGCCAGGATCGGCAGCAGGTAGCCCGGTCGACAGGAAGCCCGGTGCCCAGGTGGCCGCCGGCCGCGTCGACGAGCTCGACCAGACGGTCCGCGATGGCCGGCCGGAGCTCGTCGGGGACCAGCCCGAAGGCGAGCGCCCGCACGTGCGCGGCCTGGGTCTGGACGGCCAGCGTGCCGTCCGGGTGCGAGGAACTCGGCCCGCCACGCCGCGCGGCGCGCCGTCGGCGAGCTCCGGTAGCGGGCCACGGTCGTCGGCGTCGACGTCGAGCAGCTCGGCCACCCGGGCCGCGATCGCCGGCCGACCGGTGCAGGTAGGCGGTGGCGACCTCGGACTTGTCGGCGGCGGCGAAGGCCCGGAAGTCGGTGATGACCGGCGCCCGGCTCGAGCCACTCCCCCCAGTGGAAGCCGGTGTCCCACAGGTACCGCTCGTGCGGCGCCGGCGTCGGGCCGGCGCGGCGGCCCGGTCCGGGTGCCGGCCCCCGGCGGCCGGCCGGGCCGCGTAGTCGAGCCACGCCGTCATGGCCGGCCACGACTCGCGCAGCAGCGACGCGTCGCCGTACGCCTGGTACAGGTCCCACGGCGCGGCGACCACGACGTCGCCCCAGCCGGCGGAACCGTGCAGCCGCCCGAGCGGGCCGTCGAAGCCCTCGACCGGCGGCAGCGGCGACATGTTGGCCACGCACCCGTCGGCCCGCTGGTCGAGGGCGACGTCGCGCAGCCACTTGCGGGTGAAGCCGAGCACGTCGAAGAGGTACGCCGCGGTCGGGGCGAAGATCTGCACAGTCGCCGGTCCAGCCGGCGCGCTCGCGCTGCGGGCAGTCGGTCGGGATGTCGCACATGTTGCCGCGCAGCGACCACACCACCGCCTCGTGCAGCCGGTTGAGCCGCTCGTCGCTGCACTCGAACCAGCCGATCCGGCGCAGGTCGGAGTGCACGACGACGCCGGTCACGTCGTCGGGCGCCAGCGGCCCGGGATGCCCCTCGATGCGGACGTACTGGAAGCCGTGGGTGGTGAACCGCGGCTCGAACACGTCGCCGGCGCCCGGCCGACGACGACCTCGTCGACCTGCCCGAGCGGCAGCGGCTCCGGGCAGGAACGGCACGTTCACGTCGAGGTGGGCGGTGGTCAGGTCGCCGTCGGCGTCGAGCCACTCGCCGTGCGCGCAGGGTGAGCCGGGTGCCGGCCGGGCCGAGGTCGGTGAGCCGGACCCAGCCGTTGATGTTCTGGCCGAGGTCGACGACGAACGCGCCGTCCGTCGACGCGCGGTCGGACCGCGACCGGCCGCGAGCTCCTCGACCCGGCGGATCGGGCGGGGCGATCGACCGCACGATCGCCACGCCGGACGTCGCGGGTGACGGCCGGCGCCCACGACGCCGTCGTCGAACGCCGGCGTCGTGCAGGCCGGCGTCGACGCAGCCGTCGGTCCTCGCGCTGCCCGCCGATGAGGTCGGCCGCGGTGACGTGCGACGGCGGCGGTCCGCCAGTGCGGGTCGGTGCCGCCGACGACGTCCAGCCGTCGCCGTCGCGGACCTCGAGCTGCAGCCGCAGGGCGAGCGTCGGTGCCGAACTGGTCGGCGGCCCGGGGCAGGCCCGACCTGGCCGCGGTACCAGCCGTCGGCGAGCAGGACGGCCAGGACGTTGCGGCCCGGGCGGAGCAGGGCGGTGACGTCGTAGGACTGGTACTGCACCCGGCGCGCGGTACTGGGTGTAGCCCGGGGTGAGCTCGTCGTCGCCGACCCGCGCGCCGTTGAGGAACACCTCGTACAGGCCGAGCGCGGTGACGTAGAGCCGGGTCTCGCCGGCCGGCCGGCACGTCGAGCGTCGGTGCGCAGCCAGTACGCCGGGCGCGGCGCCCTTGGCGCGGCCGGTCCGGCTCGTCGACGCCGATCCAGGCGGCCGTCCAGTCGGACTCGGTCCAGCAGCCCGCTGTCGACGGGCGACCGGCTCGCTCCAGTCGCTCTCGCCCGGCGTCGGTCCACACCTGCACCCGGGCGCTGGTCGCGCGCCGGGACCGGTCGAAGACCGGGACCTCGCACGAAGGACTGCCGGTCGGAGTCGACGCGGCCGGTGTCGTAGCCGTCGTCGGTGACGATCCGGTACGCCGCCTGGCGTCGACGCGCCGTCGGGCAGCCACCAGACAGCGCCGGCGAGTCGACCGCAGCGCCGAGCGGTCGTCCGCCGCCGATCGAGCTCGGACCGCCGGACGTGCGCCGGAGCGCAGCGCTCGGTCGTCCGCGTCACCCGCTCAGCGCGAACATCGACGGGCGGGCGCCGGTGATCCAGCCGACCAGCTGGTCGTTGTCGGTCTGCGGCGGTGGCGATGTCGGCGACCTTGCGGCCGCGGTTGAGCACGACGATCCGGCTCGCCACCTCCATCGCCAGCGGGCAGGTTGTGGGTGACCAGCACGCAGGCGATGCCCTGCCCGGCCATCCGGCCGATCAGCGCCTCGACCTGCCGGGTCTGCTCGTAGCCGAGCGCGGCGGTCGGCTCGTCGAGCAGCAGCACGCCGTTGCGCGTCGCCGGCGACCCGGGTGGCGCTGCGGGCCAGCGCGACGACCTGGCGCTGGCCGCCGGAGAGCATCTCGACCGGCCGGGTCATCGCGGCGGTGCGCACGCCGAGCCGGTCGAGCTCGGCCTGGGAGCCGCTTGCGCTGCGCCTTCTTGTCGACGAAGCCGAGCCAGCCGAGCGGGCCCTTGCGCAGGATCTCGCGGCCGATGGTGAGGTTGGTCGCGATGTCCTGCGCCTCGACCAGCGCGAGGTCCTGGTAGACCATCTGGATGCCGGCGTGGGTCGCGTCGCTCGGCGAGTGGAACTCGACCTCCCGCCCGTGCACCCGGATCGTGCCGCCGGTCGGGCGGTGCGCGCCGGACATCACCTTCAGCAGGGTGGACTTGCCGGCGCCGTTGTCGCCGAGGAGCGCCGACGACCTCGCCCGGCTGCGACGTGGAAGTCGATGCGCGTCGAGGGCCCGGACGAAGCCGTAGTGCATGTCGATGCCGGTGCAGCTCCAGCGCTGGCGCGCGGCGTCGGTCATGCCGGTCACCTCGTTCCTGGTGTGGACGGAGGCCTGGGCGGTGGTCATCAGCCGGCGGGACACCGAGGCCGAGATGACCCACGTCTCGACGCCCGAGCGAGGCGAGCAGGAGCAGGCCGGTGACGATGGTGCCCCAGTACGGCTGGATGCCCTTGATGGTGAGCCCGTTGGAGATGGTGGCCAGGATGAGCGCGCCGACCAGGACCCGGGGCAGGCTGCCCCGGCCGCCGCTGAGCGACGACGCCGGCCAGGGCGACGGCGGTCAGCGCGGTGAAGATGATGCCGGGGCTCGCGTCCGGGCGACGCCTCGGTGACCAGCGCGGTGGTGATCAGCCCGCCCAGCGCCGCGCAGACGCCGCTGATGACGAAGCCCGAGCACCTTGTACCGGTCGCTGTGGATGCCGGAGCGGCGGACCGCCTCGGCGTTGCCGCCGACCGCCATGAACCGGATGCCGTCCCGGGTCCGGGTCAGGAAGATGGTGCCGATCAGGTAGAGCGCCGCCGACGATCCAGATCGGGGCCGGGATGCCGACGTAGCGCCGGGTGCCCATGAAGCTCGAGCGCGTCCAGGCCGGGGATGGTGTAGCCGCCGGCGATGACGGCGGCCAGCCCGGACATGATCGACAGGGTGCCGATGCGTCACGATGATCGGGTTGAAGCCGCGCAGCGAGATGAGCCCGTTGACGACGCCGACGGCGACCCCGATCAGCAGCGCCGACGACGATGCCCAGCCAGACCGGCTGGCCGTGCGACGATCAGCCAGCCGCAGACGCAGCTGGCCAGCGCGGCGGTGCCGGGGATGGACAGGTCGAGGGCGCCGCGACATGATGCCGACCGCCGACGCCGGCCGCGAAGATCGCGGTGAGCGCGGCGGCGTTGGCGATGAGGATCGCGTTGTTGACGCGTGGCGAAGAACGGGCTGCACCAGATCGAGAAGCCGACGATCAGCAGCAGCCACAGCACGAAGATGCCGCGGTCCCGGGCGAAGATCAGCGCCGGATGACCGCCGAGTCACCGGCGGTCCCCGAGCGGCGGCGCCGCCGGGCCGGTGGCCCGCGTCCGCAGACGGGGGCCACCGCGACCCGATCGGGTCGGCAGTGCGGTCAGGCGTTCGCGGCCGGAGGCTCGGGATCGGCGGTCATACCTCATCCGTTCGCGGTGATGATCTTCTGCGGGACGTTGAGCTGCTTGCCGACCGGCCTTCGGGTCGGACTGCATGGCGACCAGGGTGTCGAACGACTGGATCATGTCGGCCTGCGAACTGCAGCGCCACCGACGCGTAGATCTTGCCGGACTTGACGTCGGCCAGGACCTCGTCGTTGCCGCCGACCTCGGTGAGGCAGGGCAGCTTCTTGCCGGCGGCGGCGAAGGCGCCGAGCGCACCGAGCGCGCCCTCGTCGTTGGTGGACATGACCGCGGTGATGTCCGGGTGGCCCTGCAGGGCGTTGCCGATGTCGGTCTGCGACGCCGGCCCGGTCCTTGGCGATGATGGTCGGCACGATCTTGGCGTTGGGCGCGGCGGCCTTCAGCGCGGCCAGGGCGGTGTTCTCGATCTCGTCCTTGCCGGCGGTGCCGACGGCGGACTGGGCGAACAGGACCTCGCGCGTTGCCGCCGAGCTTCTCGGTGATGCACTTGCCGAGGTGTCTGGCCGAGCGCGGTGCCGTCGGCCTTGTAGTCGATCACGTCGAAGGTGATGCCGGGCTGCAGCCCGGTGAAGCCGTAGTCGGCCGGGACGCCGTTGAGCAGCAGCGGGATGCCCTTGGCCTGGCCGCTGCGGACGGTGTCCTTCAAGGCGCCCGGGTTGACCGCGATGACCCAGAGGGCGCCGGCGACGCCGGAGTTGATCACGCTGTTGAGCGACTGGGCCTGCTTGTTGCGGGTCGAAGTTCGGGTCCTGGACCAGGACCTGCCAGCCCTTGGACTTGCCGTAGGCCTGGACGCCCTCGGAGAGGCCCTTCAGCGCCGGCGGGGCCAGCGACAGCGGCGAGAAGACCAGGGTCTTCGGCAGAGGGCGTCTGCGTCCCGGTCGAGGTCGGTGCTCGGCGAGGTGGCCTCCGAGCAGGCCGACAGCGAGCGAGGGCGGCGGCACGCGGCCAGCGCGATGCCGGCGATGACGCGGAGTGCGCCGGCGACGGGAACTCACAGGAGTCTCCTCACACGCGTGGGAAGGCCGGAATCGGTGGACTTTCACATCGTGAAAGTTGGTTTCTTTCGGCTACGTTACGGCCGCTGCCGCCGATCGTCCATGTCCGATGGGTTCGACGCCGGCCGGTTTCGAACGTCGTGACGGCGTGGCCGGCTAGCCGTCCAGGACCGTTCGAGGCCGTGCACCAGGGCGACCATGCAGTCGTGCAGCGGCGTCGGCACGCCGACGCGGCGGCCCTCGGCGGCGATGCCGCCGTTGAGGACGTCGACCTCGGTCGGGCGGCCGCGCCAGGACGTCCTGCAGCATGCTCGGCTTGTGCCCGAACGCCTCGGCGATCGCCTCGTCGACCGACGTCGCGCGGGTGGCGGGTGAGCCGGATCCCGGCCCGCTCGCAGACGGCGAGGGCCTCGTCGATCAGCCGGTCGACCTGCGCGCGCAGCGCCGGGTCGGTGCACACCTGGCCCGACGGTGAGCCCGGTGAGCGCGGCGAGCGGGCTGGTCGCCGCGTTGAAGACGACCTTCGTCCACTGCGGGCCGCGCGCGTCCGCGAGCGCGTGGGTGCGCAGGCCGCCCGCGGTGAGCAGGCCGGCCAGCTCGGACGACCTCGGCCGCCGAGGCCGGGCTCGGCTCGAACGGTCCGAACCACGAGTCGCCCGGGGCGTCGTAGCGCACCACGCCCGGGCCGATGACCGCGCCGGCGGTGACGATGCTGCCGCGGATCACCCGGCGACCAGCTCGGCGATGACCTCCTCGTTGCCGAGGCCGTTCTGCACGCTGACCACGGCGGCGTCGGCCAGGGCGGCTCGCGCCTGCCGCGACGGCGGCGCCGGGTGTGCATGGCCTTGGTGGCGACGATGCCGAACTCGCACGGCGGCAGGTCGGCGGCGTCGGTGCGGGCGTGCACCGGGGCGGCGAAGCTCGGCAGCGCCGGTGACCCGCAGGCCGTGCGCCGCGGATCGCCTGCGACGTGCTCGGCCCACGGGTCGACGCGCCCAGACCTCGACCCCGGGCACGCGGGCGAGGTGGGCGGCGTAGAGGCTGCCGATCGCGCCGCAGCCGATGACCGCGACCCGCACGCCGGTCGTCGCTCACGGCGCCAGCGGCCTCGCGCGGCGAGCTCGGCGCAGACGCGCCGGGTCGGCGCCGCCCACGCCGAGACCGCCGACGACGCGGCCGCCGTCGTGGACCGGCACGCCGCCGGCGACGCCGAGGACCGGCGGGGTCAGGACCGCGCCGAGCGCCGGGCCGCCGTAGCGGGCCGCGACCTCGCTCGCTGGGGACGCCGAAGCAGCGCGGCGGCGGTGGCGACCGCCTGCGCGACGGCCGACCCCGCCGGCGGCGGCGCCGTCCATCCGGTCCTGCTGGATCGGGTCGCCGCCGCGGTCGACGACGGCGACCGCGACGCGCACGCCCGCGCCGCTCGGCCTCGCCGATGACCCGGTCGCACAGCGCGCCGCGCCCAGGCCAGCTCGTGCTGCCGGCCGGCCGGCGGGGCCGGGGCCATGCCGAGGCTGTCGGCCGGGTCGACGACGAGGTCGCCGAAGCGGGCCTCCCAGCGCGCGGTCGTCGCCGTGCTGGCCGACGTACGGCACGCCGCAGCGCGTAGGCGATGAGCAGGTCCTCGGGGTTGGCCGGCTCGCCGTCGGCGCTGACCACGTCCGGGTCGACGCCGGCCGGGAGGAACGGGCTCACCGTCGCGCCGGACGCGGCGATGCCGGCCGACGACCACGGCCCGTCCGCCGGCGAGGATCGGCAGGCCGCCGGCGCCCGGGAACACCGCCTCCGGCGAGGCCTGGACGAAGCCGGCCGCGACCGGCGCGGCGAGCGTGCGTCATCCGGTGCAGGTGCTCGGCGCTCGGGATCTGCTGGGTCGCCGAGATCCAGGCCTTGGACCGGGCCCGGGCCATGCCGCCGGGACCGCCGTGGTCCATCCGGGACGCGGTGATCAGCGCGCCGCTGGCACCGACGACGGCGATGCCGCCGCGCAGGCCGAGCTGTTCGGCCTTGTCGACGGCCCGCTGGATGAGGGCGCGGGCCTCGGCGAGCGGAAGGTCGCGCGGGTGCGATCGCCCATGCTCAGGCGCCGACCATGTTGTAGCCGCCGTCGGCGACCATGTAGCCGCCGGTCATGTGGGCGGCGTCGTCGGTGGCCAGGAACAGCGCCGTGCCGGCGAGCTCGGCCGGGCCGGGGATGCGGCCCATCGGCGTCAGCGAGCGCAGCTGGTCGCCGCGGCCGGACTGCCAGTCCTTGCGGCCCAGCGTCGCCTCGGTCTCGATGAAGCCGGGCGCGAAGACGTTGACCCGCACGGTCGGCGCGAACGCGTGGGCGTAGGACTTCGTGACGCCGAGCAGGCCGTACTTGGCCGCGGCGTACTGCGGGGCCCGGGCGCTGCCGCGCACGATGACCGTCGAGCCGATGTTGACGATGCTGCCGTGGCCCTGGTCGAGCATCCGGGCGCCGAACTCGTGCACGCAGAGCATGGTGCCCTTGATGTCGACGGCGAGGACGTGGTCGATCGACTCCTCGGTGATGTCGCGCCAGGACATCTGCTCGCGGGCCACGTCGCCGACGTTGTTGACCAGGACGTCGACGCCGCCCAGCTGCTCGAACGCGGCGTCGGCCATCGCCTTGATCTGCGCCCAGTCGACGATGTCGGCCTGCAGCAGCACCGGCGTGGCGCCCGCCGCGCTGACCCGCTCGGCGGTGCGCTTCGCGCCGCCGGCCGAGCTGCCGGTAGTGCACGCCGACGACGCGGGCGCCCTCCTGGGCGGCGCGGACGGCGATCTCGGCGCCGAAGCCGGTGCCGGCCCCGGTGACCAGGACCGACCGGCCCTCGAAGCGACGCGGGATGGGCAGCGGGTGCAGGTGGCACGGCGAGTCCTTCGTTCGACTGCGTGCGAAGGGACGGCGTCAGACGAGGATGCGGCCGCCGTCGACGTACAGGATCTGCCCGGTGATGAACGCGGCGCGGTCGGAGGCGAGGAACGTCACCGCGTCGGCCACCTCCTCCGGGCGGCCCAGCCGCTCGGCCGGCACCAGGGACTCGAGGTTCTCGCGGTTGTCGTCCTGCGTCCAGGTAGTCCCTGGTCAGGTCGGTCTCGATGTAGCCGGGCGCGACGGCGTTCACGGTGACGCCGAACGGCGCCCACTCGCGGGCCATCACCCGCAGCATCTGGTTGATGCCGCCCTTGGTCGCCGCGTACGGGCGCGTGGTGCGGGTGGGCGAGCAGCCCCGACACCGAGGAGACGAACACCATCCGGCCGTAGCGCCGCTCGACCATGTGCCGGCCGACCGCCTGGCCGAGCCAGTACGCGGAGGACAGGTTGAGGGTGAGCGTGTCCTGCCAGTCCGCGTCGTCGAGCTCGAGCACCGGCTTGCGCACGTTGCGGCCGACCGCGTGCAGGAACACCTGCGGGCGCGCCGACCAGCCGGGCGGCCTCGTCGACCACGGCCCGGCACGCCTCGGGCGTGCGCACGTCGCACGACGAGGCGTGCAGGTCGGTGCCGGCGTCCTTGGCGGCGCGCGCGACCCGGTCGAGGTTCTCCTCGTCGACGTCGGCGAGCACGACCCGCGCACCCTGGGCGGCCAGGCTCAGCGCACTGGCTCCGCCGAGGCCGCCGGCGCCGACCACGAGCGCCGGCCGTCCCGTCAGCGCAAGCCAGTCCTGCATGCGGACTACCTCTCCGGCCGAGCGTTCTCGTATGATGAAAGTAAGTTTCTGCCACCATAGTCGAGCGCTGAGGGGCTGTCCAGGGTCGCCCGGCCGCGCCCTACGCTGGTTGGCGGTGCCCGTACCGTCGAGGAAGGCCGCTCAATGCCCCGCAGCCGCGCGAATCCCGTCCCCCTCCGCCGTGCCGGCGCGGTCCGGCGCCGCGCCGGCCGCCGACACCGACACGGCCGAGCGACGCCCGAGTACCGCGTCGAGGCCCTGGCCAAGGGGCTGCGCATCCTGGCGCTCTTCGACGAGCAGCGGCCGTCCTGGCGGGTCAGCGACCTCGCCACGGCGGCCGGGCTGCCGATGCCGACGGTGTACCGGGTGGTGCATGACGCTCACCTCCGAGGGCTACCTCGACCACCTGCCCAACGGCGACTACCGCCCGGGCGTGCGCGCCCTCACGCTCGGCACCGCCGCGCTGCGCAGCCTCGACCTGGTCGGCATCGCCACCCCCAAGCTGCAGGAGCTGGGCCAGCGCACCCGGCGAGACGGTCAACCTCGCCGTGCTCACCGGCGACCGCGTGCTCTACCTGGTCCGGCTGCGCAACTCCGACCTGGTCACGGCGAACATCCAGGTCGGCTCGACCCTGCCGGCGGTGCACACGTCGATCGGCAAGCTGCTGCTGGCCCACCTGGACGACGCCGACCTGCGAGACCCGCATCACCGAGGCGTCGTTCGCGGCGCAACCACGGCCCCAACGCCAAGCTCTCGCTGGCCGAGCTGCGCGACGAGCTGGCCGCCATCCGCGAGCAGGGCTGGGCCATGCAGGACGAGGAGCTGGCCTACGGGCTGCGCTCGGTGGCCGGGCCGATCACCGGCGCCGGACGGGCGCGTGGTGGCCGGGGTCAACCTCGCCGTGCAGGCCCGCGACTGGTCGCCGCAGCGCATCGTCCGCGAGCTCAAGCCGGTCGTGCTGGCCACCTGCGCCGAGATCTCCAGCGCTGCTCTCCGCACGGCACGCTCGTGACGGCCGCGAGCCGCGCCGGGCCGCGCCTGCCGAAGCTCGCACCGGCCGCAGCTCGACGCCGACCAGCGCGCGCTCTACGACGCCATCGCCGGCGGCCGCCGGGCCACCGGGCCGCAGCTGTTCCGGCTGGTCGACGACGGACGGGCGGCTCGAGGGTCCGTTCAACGCCTTCCTGCTGCAGCCCGCGCTCGGCTCGGCCGCTGCAGGCGCTCGGTGTCGGCCGTGCGCTACGAGACCGCAGCTGGCCGACCGGGCCCGCGAGATCGCCATCCTCGTGGTCGCGACCCACTGGGACTCGCGCCTTCGAGTGGTACGCCCACGAGGCGGTCGCCCGCACCGCTCGGCCTCGACGACGCCGAGCTCGCCGCCGTGCGCCAGGGCCGCTACGACGCGCTGGACGAGCGCCGAGCAGCTGGTCGCCCGACGACCGCGGCGCTGGTCGCCGACGGGGACCTCGACGACGACGACGTACGGCGAGGCGGTCGGCCGGCTCGGCCGGGCGGCGATGTTCGAGCTGCTCACCCTGGTCGGCTACTACGCGCACGCTCGCCCTGCAGCTGCGGGTGTTCCGGGTCCCGTCGCCCGCGGCTTGACACCGCGCGCGGCCGCGGCGCGTCCAATCAGATCGCGAAAGCTGACTTTCACAGAGTGAGAGAGGGTGCGCCCATGAAGCTGGTGACGTTCGACGAGGGCCGGGTCGGCCGGCTCGACGGCGACACCGTCGTCGAGCTCGCCTGCGGCTCCACCCGCGAGTACTTCGAGCGCGGCCGGCGGCACGGTCGACGAGACCGGCGGACCGGCTGCCGCTCGCCGAGCGTCCGGCTGGCCGCCGCCGATCGTGCCGAAGAAGTTCTTCCACACCGCCGGCAACTTCGCCGACCACCACGAGGAGCTGCAGGCGGTCAACTGGTCGCACCCGGTGCACAAGGGCATCGTGTTCTTCCAGAACGTCGACGCGATCATCGGCCCGGACGACGCGATCGTCTACCCGGAAGGCCTGACCAAGGAGCTCGACTACGAGCTCGAGCTCGGCATCGTCATCGGCAAGAGCGGCAAGTTCTTCGGCCCCGACGAGGCCGAGGACTACATCGCCGGCTACCTGGTCTTCAACGACATCACCGCCCGCGACATCCAGCGCCGCGAGATGCAGTCCGGCGTCTTCTCGTTCTCCAAGGCGATCGACACGTTCTGCCCGATCGGGCCGTGGATCGTCACCAAGGACGAGATCCCCGACCCGCAGGCCCTCGCCATGGAGCTGCGGGTCAACGGCGACGTCCGCCAGCAGGGCAACACCGCGCAGATGCTCATCTCCCTGCCGCACCTGGTCGCCTACCACTCGGCGCAGGGCTACTCCGCCGGCGACATCATCACCACCGGCACCATCTCCGGCGTCGCGGCCGTGCAGCCGAACCCGTTCGACTTCTACCTGCAGCCCGGGCGACCGGATCGAGGCCGAGATCGAGGGCGTCGGCGTGCTGCGCAACCACGTCGTGGCCTGGAGCGAGGCCCACGACACCCCGCCGTACACGACCGACCTGTACTCCTCGACCGGCTGACCGGGCGATGAGGTTCGGCACCCTCGACGGCCGGTTCGTCCTGGTCCGCGACGGCCTGGCGCTCGACCTGCACGACCGCCTCCGGCGGGACGCTGCCCGCCGATCCGCTCGCCGCGCTCGAACGCTGGGACGAGGTCACCGCGTTCGCCGCCACGCGCCGACTGGACCGCCGCGGTCGACCGTCGACGACGGCCGGCTCGGCCCGCCGGTCCCGCGGCCGCGGCAGGTCTTCGCCATCGCGCTGAACTACCGCCCGCACGCCGCCGAGGCCGGCTTCGTCGCGCCCGAGTCCCCGCTGGTCTTCACCAAGTTCCCGACCTGCATCACCGGCCCGGCGGCCGACCGTCCGGCTGCCCGCCGGCACACGTCGACTGGGAGATCGAGGTCGTCGCGGTCATCGGCCGCGGCGGCTACCGCATCGCCCGCGCCGGACGCCTGGGACGCCGTCGCCGGGCATCACCTGCGGCCAGGACCTCTCCGAGCGGGTGCTGCAGCTCGCGCGGCACGCCGCCCCAGTTCAGCCTGGGCAAGTCCTATCCCGGCTTCGGCCCGATCGGCCCGGTCGGCGGTCACCCCCGACGAGTTCGCCGACCGCGACGACATCGGCTTCGAGTCCTGCGCTCGACGGCGAGCCGCTGCAGCACGGCCGTACCAGCGAGATGATCTTCCCGATCGACGACCTCGTGGCGCGGCTGTCCGCGGTCTGCCCGCTGCTGCCCGGCGACCTGATCTTCACCGGCACGCCGGCCGGCGTCGGCAACCGGATGCAGCCGCCGCGCTACCTGCGGCCCGGCGAGACCCTGGTCAGCCGCGTCGACGGCGTCGGCGAGATCCGCCAGCACTTCGTGTGACCCTGGACAGGAACCACGCCGCGCCGTAGCCTCACGGAAACAGAAAATGACTTTCGCCATACGAGAGCGGGAGGTCCTCGTGACCACGACCAGACCGTTGCACGTCCTCATCGCCGGCGGCGGCCTCAGCGGACTCGCCCTCGCCCAGGGCCTGATCAAAGACGGACACACCGTCGACGTCTTCGAACGCGACGCGACCCTCACCCGCAAAACCGGCTACTACCTGCACATGAACGCCGACGGCGGCGAAGCCCTGCGCCGCTGCCTCCCCGACGACCTCTTCGAGCTGTACGCCGAGACCTCCCGCAAGACCTACGACCGCCGCGAATCGATCGTCCTCGACGACCAGCTCAACGAACTGAGCTCCCAGCCCCACCTCGGCCCGCCCAACGACGGCGAACGCCCGCACACCGGCGTGCACCGCCGCACCCTGCGACACATCCTCCTCGCCCGCCTCGGCGACGCCTACCACCCCGGCACCGCCGTCACCGGCTACACCGAAACCCCCGACGGCGTCACCGTCACCCTCGCCGACGCCACCACCGCCGACGGCGACGTCCTCGTCGGCGCCGACGGCATCCGCTCCGCCGTGCGCGCCCAGCGCCTGCCCGGCACGACCGTCATCGACACCGGCGTCCGCGGACTCGGCGTCTACGGCCGCACCCCGCTCACCCCGCAACTGCTCGACCAGCTGCCGCCGCACCTGCTCGAAGGCGTCCTCATCGCCGCCGACCGCAAAGGCTCCCGCGCCCTCATCGCCGTGTTCCGGCCCCGCCGGCCCGCACCCGACGCGGCCAAGGCGATCGCCCCCGACGTCCAGCTCGAACCGGTCGACGACTACGTCATGCTCAGCTGCAGCGTCGCCCCCGGCACCGTCATCCCGCCGTCGGCGGAATGGACCGCGGACACCCCGGCGATGCTGCGCGACTCGATGCTCACCGCCATCGACGGCTGGCACCCCGCCGTCCGCGCCCTGGTCGCCAACCTCGACCTCGACTCGATCTTCGTCATCCCGTTCGGCTTCCTCGAACCCGCCCCACCATGGCAGCCGTCCCGGGTCACCCTCGTCGGCGACGCCGCCCACGCGATGCTGCCCACCCTCGGCCTGGGCGCCAACCTCGCCCTCCGCGACGCCCGCCACCTCCTCGACCAACTGTCCGCCGCCGCCCGCGGCGACGCCGACCTCGTCGACGCCATCGGCGCCTACGAACAGGACATGCGCGACTACGTGTACCCGTTCATGCGCATGACGATGCAGCACGACCGCCAGTTCGGCGGCGGCGCCCTCGAGGGCCGCGACCGCCCCGAACCGGCGGAACCGGCCGCAGGCGGCTGAACCCGGCATGCCGAACCTGCACCACGTCGGCTACTGGGTCGACGACCTCCCCACGGCCATCACCCGCTGGCGCGACCACCTCGACACCGGACCGTTCCTCGTCAACGAGCACATCACCTTCGAAGAGTTCGATCCTCACCGCCGGCGACCTGAACGAGCGCGACATCGTGTTCGACCACTCCGCCGCGTTCGCCGCGTGGGGCCCGATCGTCGTCGAACTGGGCCAGGTCCACGCCATCGACGAACGATTAGCCCACGAGTACGGTCTGAGCCGGCGGGGGGCCGGCCCGCGTCGCGGCGCGGTCAGCCACGTTTCCTGGGTCGTGCCCGACCTCGACGCCGAAAGTGACCGGCTGCGCCGCCTCGGCTGCCGCCCGATCAACACCGCCCGCACCGGCCCCATCTCGGTCGCCTGGCACCACGGCGGCCCACTCTTCCCGCACCCGATCGAAGTGCACCAGCACAACGACGTCATCGCCGGCATGCACGCCCGCCTGTCCGCGATTCCTTTGCCCCAGTAACCCGGTCTAACCCTTCGCAGCGACCGACCGACGAAGGGTCCGACATGCACACGCTCCGCGAGCACTACCGCCGCACCAACCGCGACGCCGCCACCGGCCGGCCACGGACCCTCGACGAGGCCCGCGACCTCGACGAGCACTGGGGCGACGTCACCAAGGAACCCGGCGGCGTCGACTACCTCGAGATCGACATCCAACGCGCCGGTGCGGCCGGCGTCGAAGCCATGTGGGCCGTCCCGCACGGCGCCGCCGAAGACCGGGTCCTCATCGGCCTGCACGGCGGCGGCTTCGTCGCCGGCTCGACCTACACCCACCGCAAGATGTTCGCCCACCTCGCCAAACGCGCCGGCGTCCGCGCCCTCATCCCGCACTACCGCCGCACCCCCGAACACCAGTACCCGGCCGCCCTCGACGACTGCGTCACCGCCTACCGGCACGTCCTGGACACCGGCGTACGCCCCGAGCACATCGCGATCACCGGCGACTCCGCCGGCGGCGGACTCACCATCACCACCATGCTCCGCGCCCGCCAACTCGGCCTGCCGCTCGCCGCCGCGCTGATGCCGCTGTCACCGTGGACCGACCTCGCCATGACCGGCGCGAGCCTCGAAACGAACCGGGACACCGACCTCCTCTTCGGCGGGGCCACCCCGATGAACGTCGACAACCTCGTCCAGATGCTCCTCACCCCGGCCGTCTCCCGGCACGATCCGCTGGTCAGCCCGCTCTACGCCGACCTCACCGGCCTGCCACCCATGTACATCCAGGTCGGCGGCGACGAGATGCTCCTCGACGACGCCCGCCGCCTCGACGAGCAGGCCCGCAAGGCCGGCGTGGACGTCCGCCTCGACGTCTTCCCCGGCCAGCAGCACACCTTCCAGATGTCCGCCGGTCGCGACCCGGACGCCGACGAGGCCCTGCACCGGCTGGCCACCTGGGTACGCCCGAAGCTCGGCCTCGACCCCGCGGCGAGCTAGCGCCCCCACCAAGTCGATCAAGGAAGTACGCGCCCGGGATTCGGACAAATCCCGGCGCGTACTTCCTTGATCGACTTGGTGGGGGCGGGACGGTTAACCCAGGCGGGTGGCCGTCGACGTGCCGAACCGCTCCGCCACCGCCGCCTTCAAACCGTGCGGAAACAGCGACTTCGCCGCCAGATGCACGCCCACCAGCCGCAACTGCGCCGCCGCGTCACCACCCCACGCCGCGACACAGTCCTCCGGCGCGATGTTCGCCGCGGCCAGGATCACCCCGGCCGCACCCACCGCACCGGCCATCAACGCCAACGGCGCCGCACCCGAGTACACCGCACCGTCCCATGTGGACAGTTCCCGCAACAACCGCTCCGGGTCCCCCGACGAGTCCTTCACCCCGGCCAGCGGCAGCGACCCCAACACGTCCAGGCCGATCTCGCCGCCGGCCACCCCCGGAAAGTGGTAGCCGAGCAGCGGCACGCCCGCCGCCGACTCCCCCACCGCCGCGTAGAACGCCGACAGGTCCGTCGCCCGCCGCGGCGGCGCCACCAGCAACACGTCGGCACCCGCCTTCACCACCGCCGCCGCGATCTCGCCGGCCGCGCCCGACCACTGGCCACCCGCCCCGGCCACCACCGGCACCGACGCACACGCCTCCTTCACCGCCGCGACCAGCACCACCCGCTCGTCCAGCGTCAACGCGTCGGACTCCCCCGTCGTACCGCCGACCACCACCGCCCGAACCCCGGCGTCGACCAGGGTCGCCGCGTGCCGGGCCGTACCCTCGACGTCGACACCGGCAGTCCGCGTCGAAGAGCGTCACCAACGCCACCGCCACGCCGTCCCACAACCGCTCCGCCACCGCGCCTCCCAGCCGTCGCCTTCGATAGCCAGCCTAAGCCGTACGGTCAGCCCGGCTGGCGGGTAAATGTCCAGGCGCTCCCGTACGCGTAATAGTCGCCGGTGTCCGACACCACCAGCGTCCGCTCGTCGCAGGAGAACCGGCCGCGCCGCAGGATCGGCGCCGGATCGACGAGGCCGTCAACCTGGCCGTTCGCGGAGAACTGCACGAGCGGCACCCGAGCGGCCAGGCTCGCCCCGCCGACCAGCACCGTCACGGCCACCCCGGTGAAGTCGGCATCGGCCACCTCCCAGGAGTTCGGTGCTCCCGTCCGTACCGTTGCGGTGGCCACACCGTCGTAGTCCACGGTTCCCTCCGGGCGGGCACCGCCCAGATGTGGATGGATGCTCAGGGCGCCACCGGCCCCGAAGTCCACCGCCGCCCGGCCGTCGGTGCCGATGGTCAACGTCAGCGGCTGGGTGCCGCCGCCGCTGCTGTACGGGAAGGTCCGGCCCTCGGACGGCATCGCGAACGACGCGGACGCGTTCCCCCACGTCCCGACGAGACACGCGTCGACCGTCGTCGCCGTGGCCGGGGCCGGGGCCGTGGCCGGCGACGGTGACGGGCTGGTCGGCGCGAGCGGGCTCGGTGACGCGGCCGGCGGCTCCGGACGCGCCGCCGAACACCCGCCGCCCACCAGGACGATCCCCGCGAACACAGCTGCCGAACGCCTTCTCATCACCGGACAAGTCTGAGCCACTCCCCCTCGACGGCCCCGGATGCCTCCCGTACGGCCTGAGGTGCGGCGACCCTTCCCGCCGTAGGCGGGTTAATTTTGGCGTGGCGAATGCCACGTCGTGTAAGGCATCCTAGGAAGCTAGGTTGTATGCTGAGCGGCATGACGATCAACCCGGGAGCGGCGGAATTTCCGCACCGACAGATCGCCGCCCAGCTCAGGGCCCGGATTCACCGGGGCGACTGGGGGCCGGGTGAGCGGCTGCCGTCGATCCCGAACATCGCGACGCAGTACGGGGTGGCCAAGCAGACCGTCCAGCGCACCATCGACCAGCTGCGCATCGAGGGCCTGCTCATCACCCGCCCCGGATCCGGCACCTTCGTCCGCGGTACCAAACGGAAGATGAACCGCCTCTCCCGCGGCCGGTACGGCGCCCAGCGCGGCTACCACGCCGAACTCGCCGCGCGCTACCGGCAGCAGCTGACCCAGGTCGGGCACTCCCCCGCGCCGGTCGACGTGGCCGAGGCCCTCGGCGTCGACGCCGGAGCCGACCTGGTGGTCCGGCGGCATCTGGTGCGCACCGCGGACAACCCGGTCGAGGTGGGCGCCTCCTGGTTCCGGCCGGCCGACGTGCGCGGCACGTCGCTCGAGCGGCCGGAGGTGTTCGGGCGGCCGCTCTACCAGGAGGTCGAGGACGAGACCGGCCGGCACTACGCGAGCGCCCGCGACCAGATCACCGCCCGGCTGCCCACCCGCGAGGAGGCCGAACAGCTGCAGATCCGCCCGGACACCCCGGTCCTGGTGCTGCTGCACGTCGCGTTCGACGGCGAGCACCGGCCGATCGAGGTCGCGCAGGCGGTCTGGCCGGGCCCGATGACCGCGCTCACCGAGGAGTACCGCATCCCGGGTGACCGGCCCGGCCTGCCCGACGACGAGCCCGGCCTCACGCTCGGCTGACCCGCGCCCTGCTCTCGGCCCGTGCAAGATCACGGTCCCGGATCGGCGGTCGAACCGGCAGATTGACCGCCGATCCGGGACATGATCTTGCACCCCGGCCCGCAGGGACCGGGCCAGGGTGAGGCGACGCTGGGCTTGGGAACGCGGACGCCGGGATTCCTGGCGGGAGCGACAGCCACCCCACCAAAACGCTCCGCGTTTTGCCGGGGACCCCGGCGGTGCCCTCGACGGACCCGAGCCATGAAATGAAGGGAAGGTAGGGCTAGCCATACCGCCAAGAGGCTGGCGCGCTGGATGGGATTCGCGGCGGCCGCTGCCTAGCGTCGGGGCATGACATCGAGCACGCTGGCCGGCCGCCCGCGCACCGGCGCGGTGACCCGGGTCGCGCGACAGGCCGCGGCCGACACGATCTATCTGCTGCTGGGTTTTCCGCTCGCCACGGTGAGCTTCGTGGTGATCGTCACCGGGCTGTCGGTCGGCTTCGGGACGCTGTTCCTGCTCTTCGGGCTGCCGCTCATCGTGCTGACCTTGTACGCGGCACGCGGCTTCGCCGAGCTCGAACGGCTGCGGATGCGGCCGGTCCTGCGCACGAGGCTGCCGCAGCCGCGCTACCGGGAGGTGGCCCCGGACGCGAGCTTCCTGCGGCGGATGTTCACGCCGCTCGTGGACGGTCAGTACTGGATGGACCTGCTGCACGGGCTGGTCGTCTTCGCGGTGGCGACGGCGACGTTCACCCTCGCCGTCACCTGGTGGGCGACGGCGGTGTTCGGGCTGGCGTACGTGCTGTACGGCTGGTTCGTACCGGCCGGCACCAACGTCGGCATCGTCGTGAACGACCAGCAGCTGACCGCCGTGCTCGGCATGGGCGACTCGGCGGCGGCGCGGGTGGTCATGTACGGCGCGGTCGGGCTGTTCTTCCTCGGCACGCTGCCGTGGATGCTGCGCGGAATGGCGCTGTTCCAGGCGTACGTGGCGCGGATCATGCTCTTCGTGCCGTTCACCGTGCAGCCGCCGGTGCGGCCGGTGCCGCCGCCCCTGACGCGGCCGCTGCCGGAGTCGCTGCTCGCGCTGAAGGCCGCCACCCCGGTGGACATCCAGTACGACCTGCCGCTCGTCGGGGCGCTCCACCCGGCCATCGAGCACACCGCGTACAGCGTGGTGGCCGAGGCGGTCCGCAATGTGGTGCGCCACAGCGGCGCCGAGCGGTGCCGGGTCAGCGTCGAACGGCTCGGGCACCGGCTGATGGTGATCGTCATCGACGACGGCCACGGCGGCGCGCTCGTCGTCGAAGGGCACGGGCTGGCCGGCGTCGACGAGCTCGTCCGGGCGACCGGTGGCACACTCACCGTCACCAGCCCGCTCGGCGGGCCGACGACGGTCGCGGCCGAACTGCCGTACGCGTAGCGATCAGTGTCATCAATCGTGACAATAGGGATGGGCGGTCGGTCAGTACCGCGGTGACGTGCGGTTTTGTGGTTAGCTCGGGTGATGGACGGGCGGAGCGCCGGGCACGGCGTGGTGGTGGCGACCCGGCACGTCCAGAGCAAGGTGCCGCACGTCACGGTGTACTTCTGGGCCGTCATGGTGATGGTGGCGACCGTCGGTCAGGCGGGTGCCTACTTCCTGACCGTGCGGGTGCACCTGGCCCCGGTCATCGCGACCGCCGCGATCGGTGGCCTGCTCGGCTGGGCGTTGCTGCTGCAGTTCACCGCCCGCCGCTACACGCCATGGCGGTTCTGGACCGCGGCCGCCCTCACCAACATCGCGGCGACCCTGCTGACGTTGGACCTGGTCAGCGTGGCCGGCCTGCCGGTCGTCAAGACCGCCATCGGGTTCGCGGTGCTGCTCGCGGCGACGCTGGTCGGGTGGCGGCTGAGCGAGGGAACGTGCTCGATCGAGAGCATCGTGACGCGCCGCCGTGAGGCGTTCTACTGGCTGGCCATGGCGTTGGCGTTCGTCTCGGGTACCGCGCTCGGTGACGCCCTCGCCTGGCGGATCGGTCTCGGCTTCGGGCACACGGCCGGGGTGGTCGCGATCGGCATCGCCGCCATCGCGGTCGGCCAGCGTGGCCATCTGCTCAACATCGCGCTCGCGTTCTGGGGCGCCTGCGTGCTGACCCAGCCGATCGGCGCGTCCCTGCGGGACTGGCTGGCGCTGTCCCCGCAGAAGGGCGGGCTCGGGCTGGGCGCGCTGCATCCCAGCACGGCCATCCTCCTCGGGTTCGCGGTACTGGTGCTGTGCTTCGCCCGTACCGGTGTCGACCGGCCGCGGCTGACCGACGACGAGTTCATCCGTACCGCGCCCCGGTGATGGCTGCGCGGGACGCATCGCCCACGACCGCGACGAACGGGCCGCGTCCGGCGGTCGACGCCGTCGTGAGCGACCTGTTCAGCGGGGATGCCGAGGTCGTTGTCGTGCCGTTCAGCGTCTCCGGCTCGATGTCCGGCAGCTTCAGCGCCGGCGTTGGTCGGCTCGGCCTGAAGCCGCCGCCGAGAGGGTCGTACACTGCGGGGCAGATCATCGTCGAGCCGGTGAAGGCGGTGAAGGCGGCCCGCGCCACCACCGAGCGGATGGTGTTCGCGGCGGTGGTCGTGACACCGGCGCCGACGCCCCCCGACCTCGTGGAGGGCGTGGTGCGGCAGGTGGTCGACCTCGCCGCGCGCGAGGGTTCGGCCGCGGTGGCGCTCCCCCTCCTGGGCAGTGGCGCGGGCAAATTGTCCGGCGTCGAGTCGGCGCGGGCGATCGTCGCCGGGAGCGCGAAGGCCGCGGCGGCCGGCGTGCAGGTGCGTATCCACGTGCTGACGGACACGGAGCGGGAGGACATCCTGCCGTTGTTGCGCGAGCCGTTGTTGCGCGAGCCGTTGTTGCGCGAGCCGTTGTTGCGCGAGCCGGCCACCACCCAGGCGCCGGCCCAGGTGCCGGCAAGTGCCGAGGAATTCTCGAGATCCGTCCGGGCGGTCCGCGCCGAACTCGGGGGTACGACCAGGGTGACGGCGGCGCGCATTGCGCAGGCGCTGCAGGTATTGCATCCGGAGTACGGCGGCGGCCGGTTCGCTGCGGTGAGCCTCCGGACCGACGCGGACCGGCTCGCCTCGGTCGACACCTGGCTGGAGCGGGTACGCGGGCTCTACGACCAGTCCGAAGTGGCCCGCTCGCGACACCACGTGCTCGACGGGGAACTCACCCTGCTCGGCCTGGCCGCGCTCGATCACCACCTGGCCGAAGACCTGGCCGCCGGCGACTTCCTCCACACCCTCAGCGATTCGGTGGCGGTCCGGCCGCGACGGCGCACCACCGACCGTACGAAGTGGTCGCCCGATGCTCCGGCGACCGAGGACCTCCTCGGACGGGAACGGCTGGCCGAGGCACTCGCGGAACGGGTCCGGCTGCTCGCGCGGCACGGCGGTCCACTGAACCGGTCGTTCCTCATCCACGTCGACGGCCCGTGGGGCGCGGGCAAGAGCTCGCTGTTCAACTTCCTCCGGCGGCAGCTCACCGAGGAACACGAGTTCGTCGTGGTCGAGGTCAACGCCTGGCGCGACCAGCGCATCGGCGTCCCGTGGTGGACCTTGCTCAATGCGGTGCAACGGGCGGTGACGGCGGACAAGCCGCCGTTGCGGCGCCCGGCGTCCTGGCTGGCCGGTCTCGCCGACCGGCTCCGGGCGGGTTGGGTGCCGTTCCTCGCGGCCGTGCTGGCGCTCGGCGCCGGCCTGTTCCTGATCGCCACCGCGGCCGGCTTCAACCTCGAGTCGGGCGCGAAGGCGGCGGACAACCTCCTGAAGATCGTGTCGCTGGTGTCCGTGGCGTTCGCCGGCGTGCTCACCGCCGCCCGCTACGTCACACCGAACTCGCGACGGTCGGCCCGCGGGCTGCTCGACAGCAACGACAACCCGATGCGGGAGGTGAGCCGGCTGTTCGCCCGGGCCTTCGCGCGGGCGAGGAAACCGGTGGTGCTGCTGGTCGATGACCTTGACCGGTGCGACGCCGACCACGTCGTCGACTTCCTCGAGGTCATCCAGACGGTGGTCCGCGACGCGCCGTACGCGAACCGCCGGGCCGCTCGGGGTCGGCGTCG
Source organism: uncultured Actinomycetota bacterium (assembly GCA_963816625.1). Classification (GTDB taxonomy): domain Bacteria; phylum Actinomycetota; class Actinomycetes; order Mycobacteriales; family Micromonosporaceae; genus Dactylosporangium. Next base: position 621,918 of record CAWFLC010000005.1, read on the forward strand.
CCGGTGGACCGTACGCCTTCGTGGCGGCCGACGGGCGGTGGATCCGGTCAAGCTACGAGCGGCGGTACGCGCCGTTCCTGGACACCGCCACACCCGGGCGACCGCTGGGCTATCTCTTCCTGGAGAAGGTGTTTCAGCTTCACGTCCGGCTGCCGGCCATCACGGCCGGTTCGAAGAAGGCGTACTACCACCGCCTGCTCGACTTCACGGACGAGGAGGCCGGGCGGACCGCCGACGCCGCCGTCGTCAGCCGCGCGACCGCGGCGAGCGTCGACGCCGAGAGCCAGGACGAGCTGATCGCGGCCGGCCGGATCGCCACCGGCATCGCCGATCCGTCCGCGCGGATGAAGGTGCTCGGCGACATCGCCGTCAAGTTCTCCACCCCCGAGGTGTCCGAGGCGATCGAACATGAGCTTCGACCGTTCGCGGACCAGCTCGACCCCAATCCGCGGGGCATGAAGCTCTTCGTGAACGCGTACGGGGTGCTGCGATCCTTGCGCACGCTGGAGGAGAACTTCGTGCCGTCGGCGCCGCTGGCCCTGTGGACGGCGATCGAGATCCGCTGGCCGTATCTCGCGGACTACCTCCGCGAACATCCCGACGCGATTCGCCGCGCGGCGAACGGCGACGGGTCGCTGCCCGCGAACCTCGCGCAGCTCTTGGCCGATCACGAGGTCACCCGGCTGCTTGGCGACAAGCGATGGGGTCCCAATCTCACCCCCGACCTGATCCGCCAATGCTCCGGCGCCCAGTAGGCCCTAGTCGGCCAGGCCGCCGACCCGCTTCTCGCTGAGCTCCCACAGCCGCGCCGCGGCCGCGTCGTCCTTGGCCAGGTCGCTCGGCTCGACCGGCGCGCTCTTCGCGAAGTACCCGCCGCTCACCGCGGCCACCCCCGGGTCGGTGGCCAGGAACACCGAGGTCTGCGCGCCCTTCTCCGGCGCCGTCTGGAACGGCCGGGACAGGGTCAGGAACACCTTGAACGACCCGGTCGCGCCGCGCCCCAGCCCGGTTCGCACGAAGCCGGGGTCGGCGGCGTTCGCGGTCACGCCCGCGTCGGGGAAGCGACGGGCGAACTCCCGCGTGAACCACACGTTGCACAGCTTGGTGACCGAATAGTCGCCGAGGTGGTCCCAGTCGACGGCCTTGACCCGCCGGTGTACCGCCGACGAGACGGTCACCACCCGCCCGGACAGGTGCGCGCGCAGCAGGTTCGTCAGCAGGAACGGGGCGAGGTGGTTGACCGTGAACAGCGCCTCCGGCGGGCCGAAGCCGAGCGCGGCGTTGTTGACCAGGACGTCGATCCGCTCGTACCGGGAGCGAACGTCCGCGGCGAGGCGCCGCACCTGGTCGAGCGCGGACAGGTCGGCGACGAGCGGCTCGGCGCCCAGTTGCGCGGCGACCTGTTCGGTGCGCTCCTGGGAGCGGCCGTGCACCAGCACCGTCGCGTCCGGCCGCTGGGCGAGAGCCGTCGCGGTGGCCAGGCCGATGCCGCCGGTCGCGCCGGTCACCAGGTACACGGTCATGCGAGCGAGCATGGGGGTTGCGGCCAGGACGCCGCAACCCCCCGCCCGGTTCAGGTGATCGGCTCCGGGGCCAGGTCGTCCTGGTCCGTTTCTTTGGCGGCCGTGCCGTCCTCGGCGTCGGCCAGGTAGTCATCGGGTGCGGTGTCGTCGCCGCCGTCGGTGACCTTCGTCGCCCGCAGGATCAGCGTGACGATGACCGCGACGAGCAGGTTGACCAGGACGGCCACGAACCCGACGTAGATCGACTTCGCGGAGTCGAAGCCGAACTTGGACAGCGGGAACGCCGACCCGCCGAAGTGCTGCGTGCTTGGTCGCCAGGTTCGGGATCTGGTAGAGCATCCACAGGGCCAGGCCCATGCCGGCCGCCCAGCCGGCGATGAGCGCGCCGCGGTGGAACCACCGCGTGTACAGGCCCAGCGCCGACCGACGGCAGCGTCTGCAGGATGATGACGCCGCCGATGAGCTGCAGGTCGATCGAGAACTGCGGGTCGACGAAGACGACGAACGCGACCGCGCCGAGCTTGACGACGAGGGACGCGATCTTCGACACGCCGGCCTCCTGCTCGGAGGTGGCGTCCCGCTTGATGTACTCGCGGTAGATGTTGCGGGTGAACAGGTTCGCGGCCGCGATCGACATGATCGCGGCCGGGACGAGGGCGCCGATGCCGATCGCCGCGAACGCGATGCCGGCGAACCAGTCCGGGAACAGCTTGTCGAACAGCACCGGTACCACCGTGTTGGTGTCGTTCGTACCGTTGGCGTTCTTCAGCGGCACCACCTTGGCGGCGATGGCGGCGAAGCCGAGCAGCGCGATGAGGCCGAGCAGCAGCGAGTACACCGGCAGCGCCGACATGTTCCGCTTGATCACGTCGCGGTTCTTGCTGGCCAGGACGCCGGTGACGCTGTGCGGGTACAGGAACAGCGCCAGCGCCGAGCCCGAAGGCCAGGGTGATGTACTGCAGCTGGTTGTTGGCGTTGAGCAGGAGCCCGTCGGCCGGGTGAGGCGAGTCGCTTTGAACTTCGCGTCGGCGGCGTCGAAGATGTGCGCCCCAGCCGCCGAGCTTGTACGGCAGGTAGAAGATCGCGACGATGATGACCAGGTAGATCAGGGTGTCCTTGACGAACGCGATGAGCGCCGGCGCACGCAGCCCGCTCTGGTACGTGTAGGCGGCGAGGATCGCGAACGCGATGATGATCGGCAGGTGCCGGGCGATGCCGGAGGTGCCGATCACGCCCATCGTCTTGAGCACCGCCTCGATGCCGACGAGCTGCAGCGCGATGTACGGCATGGTGGCGACGATCCCGGTGATCGCGACGAGCAGCGCGAGCGTCGGCGACTGGAACCGCGAGCGCGCACGAAGTCGGCCGGCGTGACGAAGCCGTGCCGGTGCGACACCGACCAGAGCCGGACCAGGATCAGGAACACCATCGGGTAGATGATGACCGTGTACGGCACCGCGAAGAAGCCGGCCGCGCCGGCGGCGAACAGCAGCGCCGGCACCGCCACGAACGTGTACGCGGTGTAGAGGTCACCGCCGATGAGGAACCAGGTGATCCAGCCGCCGAAGCTGCGTCCGCCCAGGCCCCACTCGTCCAGGTGCAGCAGGTTGTCCGGCCGCCGCCAGCGCGCGGCGACGAAGCCCATCCCGCTCACCCCGACGAAGAAGATGACGAAGATCGACGATCTCGGTGACGTGGTCGCTCATGCTCATGGCCGGTTCACCGCCGCTTCTTCGTCATCTGGTACACCACGGTGGTCGTGCCGACGCCGAGGATGATGAAGGCCAACTGCAGCCAGTAGAAGCGCGGGAAGCCGAACAGCCGCGGCGAGTCGGCGTTGTACAGCGCGGTGATGAGCGGCACCACGACGGGGATGAGCAGCAGCCAACCCCAGGGGTTCGGCCGGGTGCGGGGGGCAGGGTCCGACATATCAACCTCCTTGAAGGTGAGATTGACGTAACCGGATGGTGATCCGGGGCGGCAGCACGCCGCGCCATCGATCGCCGAGCGGTCGAATTTACGCGCTGGACGGTTTCTGACCAGCTTCCGAGTTCACCCGGAAGCTGATCGCGACCAGGGCGGCCAGGCCGAGGAACAGCACGGCGCAGCCGAGCCCGACGGCGGTCAACCCGTGGGTGTACGCGGTCCGCGCCACACCCAGCAGCCCGGCGTCGTGGGTGGCGATCGCCCCGGCCATTGTCTGGCGGGCCGAGCGGGCGACGTCGGCCGGCAGGCCGGCCGGGACGGCACCGTCGACGCCGCGCTGGTACACCGCCGCCGTGACCGTCCCCATCAGCGCGATGCCGAGGGTGCCGCCGAGCTGGTTGGCCGTCTCGGACAGCGACGCGGCCCCGCCGGCCCGCTCGCGGGGAACCGCGGCGATGACCAGGCCGGTGCCGAGGGCGAACAGCGGCCCGGTGCCGGCGGCGACGACCGCGACGCCGGCGATGACGAACCCGAGCCCGCCGTCGCTGCGCGCCCCGGCGAGCAGGACGAACCCGGCCGCCGCGACGGCGAGGCCGGCGGCGATCGCGGTACCGGGGCGGACGCGACGGGCCAGGAGCGGCGCCAGCATGGTGCTCACCGCCAGGGCGAGGGCCATCGGCGCGAACAGGATCGCCGCGCGGGCCGGCGGGTAGCCCAGGACGCTCTGCAGGTACTGGGTGACGACCAGGCCGCCGCCGGCCAGGGCCGAGCCGGCCAGTAGCAGCGCGATCAGGACCGCGGTGACCGTACGGCGCCGGAACAGGGTCAGGTCCAGCAACGGGTGGGTGAGCCGCAACTGGCGCCGGACGAACAGCACCCCGCACCCCGCACCGAACACGAGTGCGCCGAGCACGGCCGTGGAGACGTCGCCGGTACCGGCCTTCTTCAGCCCGTACACGACGGGCAGGATCGCGGCGAGGGACAGCGCCACGCTGGGCAGGTCGAGGCGGCCCGGGTCCGGGTTGCGGTACTCGGGCAGCAGGCGCGGCCCGGCGACCAGCAGTACCGCCATGATCGGCACGTTGATCAGGAACACCGAACCCCACCAGAAGTGCTCGAGCAGCAGGCCGGTGACCACCGGGCCGAACGCGGCCCCGGCGAACAGCGAGGTCGCCCACACCGCGATCGCGGTCCCCCGCTGCTTGTCGTCGGCGAACAGGTTGCTGAGCAGGGCCAGCGTCGAGGGCATCAGGGTGGCGGCCGCGAATCCCATCAGGGCGCGGCTCGCGATCAGCATGGACGGGCTGGTCGAGTACGCGGCCGCGACCGAGGTGACGCCGAACGCGGCCACCCCGGTCAGCAGCAGCCGGCGCCGGCCGATGCGGTCGCCGAGGTTGCCCATGGTGATGAGGAAACCGGCGATCAGGAACCCGTAGATGTCCAGGATCCACAGTTGCTGGGTCCCGCCGAGTCGCAGGTCCGCGCTCAGCCGAGGCAGGGCCAGGAACAGGGCGTTCATGTCCAGCGCGATGAGCAGGCTGGGCAGTGTGAGGACGGCCAGGCCGGTCCACTCCCGCCGTCCCGCCCGCCGTACCGGTGCGATGCTCACGGTCTGCACGGTCGAACCTTTCGTCATGCGGTGCCCGGTGGCCCCGCTCATGACGGTCGGAGCGGCGATGATGCTCTCGACATGTCGAAGTACCCGATCCGGCTCCGACCGTGGTGCGGATGGAAGGAGACCACCGATGAAGTACCTGGTCCTGCTCTACGACAATCCGAATGTCCGCGACACGATCACCCCGGAGGCCATGGCGCAGATGCAGGCTCTCCTCACCGTGATCACCGACTCCGGTGAGCTGCTGAGCACGGCGGCCCTGGCCGACCCGGCGCGCACCAAGACCCTCCGCACGACCGACGGCCTGCCGGCCGTCACGGACGGGCCGTTCGCCGAGGCCAAGGAGTACATGGGCGGCTTCCTGATGCTCGACGTCGAGACCGAGCAGCGGGCGATCGACATCATGGCGCAGTGGCCGGACGGCCTGGCCGCGGCGATCGAGATCCGCCCGCTGATGCACGAGGGCGGCGCCGACACCTAGCCGCAGCCACCGCCGTCGTCACGCCCTCCGCAGTCGATCAAGGAAGAGCGCGCCGGGATTTGTCCGTTTCCCGGGCGTGTAGTTCCTTGATCGACTGCGGAGGGGGGCGACTGCGGAGGGGGGCGACTGCGGTGGCCGCGCTACAGGCGGACGCCGAGGAGCGCGTCGACCGTCTTCGCCACGAGCGCGGGGGCTTCCGGGTCGTCACCGTCGCCGCCGAGGGCGGCGTCGGCCCAGGCGTCCACGACCGCGAGGGCGCCGGGCGCGTCGAGATCGTCGGCGAGGCGCTCCCGCACCTGCGCCAGCACGGCGGGGCCGGACGGGCCGGACGGGGCCTGGACCGCCTCCCGCCAGCGGGCCAGGCGCAGCAGGCCGCCCTTGAGCACGTCGTCGGTCCACTGCCGGTCGGTGCGGTAGTGGTCGCCGAGCAGCGCCAGGCGCACCGCCATCGGGTCGACTCCGTCGGCGCGCAGCCGGGACACGAAGACCAGGTTGCCCTTGCTCTTGGACATCTTCTCGCCGTTGAGGCCGATCATGCCGGCGTGCACGTAGTGGCTGGCGAACGGCGCCTCGCCGGTCAGCACCTCGGCGTGCGCGGCCGAGCACTCGTGGTGCGGGAACAGCAGGTCGTTGCCGCCGCCCTGCACGGTGATCGTGTCGCCGAGCAGGTCGAGGGCGATGACCGCGCACTCGATGTGCCAGCCGGGCCGGCCGGGGCCGAGGGCGCCGCCGGGCCAGGCCGGCTCGCCGTCGCGGGCGCCGCGCCACAGCAGCGGGTCGAGCGGATCGCGCTTGCCTTCGCGCTCGGGGTCGCCGCCGCGCTCGGCGGCCAGGCGCAGCATCTCGGTGCGGGACAGGTTGGACTCGCAGCCGAACCGGGGGGCCTTGGCCACGGAGAAGTAGACGTCGCCGGTGCCGTCCTCGCATCCGGTAGGCGACGCCGTCGTCGAGAAGGCCGATCACCTTGCCGGCGATCTGCGGGATCGACTCGACCGCGCCGACGTAGCGCATCGGCGGGACGATCCGCAGGGACTCCATGTCCTCCCGGAACAGGGCGGTCTCGCGCATGGCGAGCACGATCCAGTCCTCGCCGTCGCGGGTGGCCCGCTCGAGCAGCGGGTCGTCGATGTCCGTGACGTTCTGGACGTAGCGGACGTCCCGGCCGCCGTCGAGCCACATCCGGTTGACCACGTCGAACGCGATCATGGTGGCGGCGTGGCCGAGGTGGGTGGCGTCGTAGGGCGTGATGCCGCACACGTACATGGTCGCCGGGTCGTCGTCGCCCGGGCGGTCGAGGTTGCCGGTGGGCACGACATCCTGCCGCGCCGAGTCGAACAGGGCCAGCACCGGGCGACCGGTCTCGCCGGCATCCGGCAGCGCAGGCACCGCCGGTGCCGACCATGAATCCATGCCCTCAGCCTAGCGGCGCGGTAGGACTTTCCGGTCCGGACCAGGGTGTGAGCCGTTACACGGGCGGCCACGGGATAGGGTGCCGATCCTCCGGTACGGCGGGGAAGCGGCGGGTGGCGAGCAACTGGTCGATCCGCCCGGCGAAGGTGGCGATCTCGACGTCGGTGATGTGCTCGGCCAGGGCCGCGCCGAGCCGGGCGTCGGCGTCCGCGCGCAGCTTCTCCAGGACCTCGACGATGTCCACCGGCAGCCGTTCGCCGGCCCAGCCCCACAGGACCGTGCGGAGCTTGTCGTGGAGGTGGAAGCAGATGCCGTGGTCGACGCCGTACAGCTGACCGTCGACGGTCGGGATGACGTGCCCGCCCTTGCGGTCGGCGTTGTTGGCGACGGCGTCGAAGACGGCCATGCGGGCCAGCCGGGGGTCGTCGGCGTGGGCCAGGACGTATGGCCGGCCGCGGTCGTCGCGGGCCGACACGACGCGGTGCCAGCCCTCGGGCACCCGCCGGGTCGGCACGAACCCGAGCACGTCGTCGTCGGCCTGGCGGTCCTCGTCGATCCAGAGCTGGCACATGCCGACCCCGAACGGTCCGTCGCGCAGCACGGTCGGCGGCACGACCTGCCAGCCGGTGGCCTCGGACACCAGGTAGGCGGCCACCTCCCGGCCGGCCAGGGTGCCGTCGGGGAAGTCCCACAGCGGGCGCTCACCGGTGACCGGCTTGTAGACGCAGCGGGCCTCGACGCCGTCGCACGTGATGACCGCCCGCAGGGTGGCGTTGGATGCGTCGACGAGCCGCCCCTCGATCTCGATCGTGCCTCGCTTGAGCAGGTCGATCGCGTCCTCGTCAGAGAGCGGCATCGCGAGAGCTATCGGTGGTAGCCGTTGTGCCGCGGGCACAGGTGCCCGGAAGGGTCGAGGGGCTGGCCGCACAGCGGGCACGGCGGGCGCCCTGACGCGACGACCTTCTTGGCCCGCTCGATGAACGCCTTGGTGGCCTGCGGGGTGAGGCGGACGCGGAGCCGGTCGCGGTCGGCGGTCGCCTCCTCGTCTTCCTCTTCCTCCTCCTCGGCCTCTTCCTCACCGACGGCGATGGCCTCGATGACCACGGTCGCGGTGTCGACGTCGAAGGCGAGACCGAGGGTGCCGACGCGGAACTCCTCGTCGAGCGGGGTGTCGAGCGGCTCGTTGTCGCTGGACGCGCTGACCGCTTCGGGCAACTCGACGCCGAAGCGCCGGTGCGCCTCGAGGAGCAGTTCCTCGAGCTTCTCGGCGAGCAGCGCGACCTGCACCTTCTCCAAGGCGACACTGACCAGGCGGCCGCCGCCGCGGGCCTGGAGAAAGAACGTCCGCTCCCCCGGCGGACCCACGGTTCCAGCCACGAACCGCTCCGGCGGCTCGAATGCGTGCACCTGGTGGGTCATACCCACGACTCTATCCGGCCCGTCCGGCGGGCGGTGCGCACGGTGGGGGTGTGCACCGGTTACGGTTCGACACCGGCACCGCCGCCCACGGCAGCGTCCGAGGACGCCTTGCGCCCGGCCCGCCGGCGCCTCTTCGGCGGCGCGAATCCGGCCAGGTCACCCCCGCTGTCGTTGGAGCGCAGCACGAACGAGCGCAGCGGGGTGTAGCGGATCGCGGTCACCGACGCCGGATCGACCGCGATGCGCTGGAAGAGGTCCAGGTGCAGGCCGAGCGCGTCGGCGATGATGGCCTTGATCACATCGCCGTGGCTGCAGGCGAGCCACACCGCCTCGCCGCCGTGCTCGGCGGTGACCTTGGCGTCCCAGTCGCGGATCGCGGCGACACCGCGGGCGGCCATCTCGCTCATCGACTCGGCGTCCTCGCCGGGGAACCGGGCCGCCGACGGGTGGGCCTGCACCACGCGCCACAGCGGGTCCTTGGCCAGCTTCTTCAGCGACTGGCCGGCCCAGTCGCCGTAGCGGCACTCGATGAGCCGCTCGTCCTCGACTACGTCGGCGTCGGGCAGCGCGAGCGACAGCGTCTCCCGGCAGCGCGGCAGCGGGCTGCTCACCACGGCGGCGAGGGGCAGCTTCGCCGCGGCGAGCCGGACGCCGACCGCCTCGGCCTGGGCGCGGCCGGTGTCGTCGAGACCGACGGGCTGGTGCCCGGCGAGCGTGCCGGACACATTGGTGCTGGTCCGGCCGTGCCGGAGCAGGAGGACGGTCGCCATGTCCGGTCAAGCGTAGATCACCGTCACGGAACGCGTCAGCGACCGCCCGGTAGGGCCTGCTTCCCGTGCAGGGAGGCGCGGTCGGCGGCGGCGACCCCGGAGTGGAAGCCGTGCCCGTTGTTGATCCGCGGGCCCGGCACGTAGCGCAGGCCGTCACCGAACGTGGCCTGCACGGCCTGCTCGACCTTCTCCTCGCGGGAGGCGAGCACCGGCAGCAGCCCGGAGCCGGCCGCGCCGACGGCGGCGTCCGTGGCGTCCTGGCTGGCCTGGTTGAGCCGCTCGCCGATGCGCATGGCGAAGCCGGCCAGGAACGACTGGCGGAAGGAGCGGGTCCGGGACCGGCCGGCGGCGTCGCGGTGCGCGCCGGCCTGGGTCATCGCCCGGGTGGCCTGGACCAGCAGCGAGGTGAACAGGACCTCGACCGCGTCGAGGTCGCCGGGGAAGCCGACGACGGTGACAAGGCCGACGGTCCGGAGCCAGACCGCCCGGGCCAGGTTGGCCCGCGCGATCACGGCGAGCAGGTCGACCTTCTCCGCCTCGTACGGGCCGTCGACGGCGATGCGCCGGGCCACCGGCTCGTCCCGCGCGCCGGTCTGCGCGGCCAGCAGCGCGTAGTCGATGCTGTGCCGGGTCATCAGCTCCTGCGCCTTGGCGGTGTAGGTCTCCGCTTCTGCTTCGTACGAGGTCGACTCGGCCTTGGCGAGCAGGCCGCGAACCTTCTCCAGCATCCGCTGGTCGATGTCGCGGCGCGGGTCGGCGACCAAGGAGCCGCGGCGCCCCGTGCCCGGCGGCGGGAGCAGGGCCGGCAGCGGCGGCGCGGTGGTGAGGGTGTCGAGCATCCGCAGCCACGCGTCGATCACCAGCGTGCGCTCGGACCGGGCGGACAGCTCGTCGAGGTACGTGTCGTCGTGCGTCCACCAGACCTGCGCGTCCAGCGCGGCCAGCTGGGCCGACCAGCGCTCGTCGACGGTCGCCTCGGCGTACCGGCGGATCTCGGCGGCCATGCCGTCGAGCGCGAGTGCCGCCTGTGCGCCGTCGCCTTGGCGCTGGACGTAGCGGTACAGCTCGGCTGGCTGCCAGCCGTTGGCCCAGAGCACCTTGAGATAGTCGTCGCGCCGCTCGAAGAGCATGCGGTTGGCCGCCGCCCGCAGCTTGGGCCGCCCGCGCCCGGTTGTCAGGTCGTCGACGACCGCCGCGTAGGCGCGCTCGTCGCCCACGGCCAGGGCGTCGAACGCCTGCAGCGCCAACTCGTGCGCCAGCTCCACGGGCGGCAGTGGCCCGAACGCCGGGCCGGTGGCGGCGGACCGGGTTGCCGCCTTCGCGCGGCGGGCTTTCTCCTTGGCCTTCCGGCGCTGCCGGTTGTCGACACCCATGGCGGTCAGGTGGCCGAAATGGTCATCGTGGCCAGGAGCGCGACGATGACGCCGCCGAGGGCCGCCCGATACCAGACGAAGACGACGATCGAATGGTTGGCCACGAACCTCAGCAGCCAGGCGATCGACGCGTACGCGACGACGAAGCTGACGACCGTGCCGACCGCGACCGCCGGCCAGCCGACGGTGGCGTCGATCTCCTTCACGCTGGTCGCCGCTTCGAGGACGCCGGCCGCGGCGAGCGCCGGGATACCCAGGAAGAAGGACATCCGCGTGGCGGTGACCCGATCGATGCCGCGCAGCAGGCCGGCGCTGATCGTCGCGCCGGAGCGGGAGACGCCCGGGATCAGCGCGACGCACTGCACGGCCCCGATGATCAGGGCGTCCTTCCAGGTCACCGAGTCCTCGCCGCGGCTCTGGGTGCCCAGGTGCTCGGCGACGACCATGAGCACGCTCCACCCCACGAAGGCGGCGGCCACGACCCACAGGCTGCGTAGCTCACCCTCGATGACGCTCTTGAAGGCCAGGCCGATCACGGCGATCGGTATGGAGCCGACGATGACGTTGATGCCCATCCGCCAGCCGTCGGTCCGGCGGCCCTCGGCGCTGCGCAGGCCACCGACCAGGCCGAGGATGAACTTCAAGATGTCGCGCCAGAAGTAGATGATCGCGGCGAGGATCGCGCCGACCTGGATGATCGCGGTGTAGGCGGTGATGCCCTTGTCGTCGACCGGGAGGCCGAGCAGCTTCTCGGCGACCGTGAGGTGCCCGGTGGACGAGACCGGCAGGAACTCGGTCACTCCCTCCACGATCCCGAGGATGATCGACTTCCAGATCTCCACAAATCCCCCTGGTACCGTGGGCCGGCCTACGGCCGATCAATCTAGCGGACGGCGGTGCCTCCACACCGAACGGGCGACCCGGCCGTATGGTGTGGCCCATGCAGCAGCGACCGCTCGGCCGAAGCGGGCTGGCGGTCTCCCGGCTGGCCCTCGGCACGATGACGTGGGGCCGCGACACCGACGCCGATGATGCCGCGGCGCAGCTCAAGACGTTTCGCGACGCCGGCGGCACGCTGCTGGACACCGCCGACGTGTACACCGACGGCGAGGCCGAATCGGTGATCGGTGCCCTGCTCGGGCGGCTGGTCCCCCGCGACGAACTGGTCATCGCGACCAAGGCCGGGCTGCGGCCGGGGATGACCCGCCGCCGGGACGGCTCCCGCGGGCACCTGCTGCGGGCCCTGGACACGTCGCTGCAGCGGCTCGGCACCGACTATGTCGATCTGTGGCAGGTGCACGGGTACGACCCCGACACGCCCCTCGAGGAGACGCTGAGCGCCCTCGACACCGCGGTAAACACCGGAAAGGCCCGATATGCCGGGATCTCCAACTTCTCCGGCTGGCAGACCGCCCGGGCCGCCACCTGGCAGCAGGCCTGGCCGGGCCGGGCCCCGCTGATCTCCGCCCAGGTCGAGTACTCGCTGCTCGAACGGGGGGTCGAGCGGGAGGTCGTGCCGGCCTGCGAGAGCCTCGGGCTCGGCCTGCTGCCGTGGTCACCGCTCGGGCGCGGGGTGCTGACCGGCAAGTACCGCAACGGGGTACCGGCCGACTCGCGGGCCGCGTCGCCGCACTTCGAGCGCTTCGTCGGCCCGTACCTCGACCACCGGTGCGCCGGCATCGTCGAGGCGGTCGCGACGGCCGCGGACGGGCTCGGCGTGTCCCCGCTCGAGGTCGCCCTCGCCTGGGTGCGCGACCGGCCGGGTGTCGTCGCGCCGGTGCTCGGCGCCCGTACCGTCGGGCAACTGCTGGGGGCCTTGCAGACCGAGGACATCGAACTGCCCCGCGAGATCCGCGGCGCCCTCGACGACGTGTCCGCCACCCCGTGTGGTTACCCGGAGCGGCAAACGTAACGGCCGGATGAAGGACTGGTGTCCGCCAGGCGCGCAAGGCAATATCGGCTCATGGACTACGAATACGCGCCGCTGCGGTTGCCCTCGAACGTTGACCGACTCACCGCCGCCGCGCAATTGACGATCCAGGCCGAGTTCGGCGGCTGGGAACTCGCCCGCGTGCGGCTCTACGCCGACGGCACCCGCCAGGTGGTCCTGCGCCGCCGCGTCAACGGCGAGCTGCAGCCCGGACTCTCAGTCTGAACAAGCGGCTGAACGACCGGCCGCCGCACAACTGAAGAGCCCGAGCCCCGGCCGTGCCCTACGGGCGTGCCTCCTCGTCGTCGAGCTCCTCTTCGTCGTCGACGTCCACGAAGGCGTGCTCGTCGAGGCGGTCCACGACGCGGTCGCCGGCGTTGAGTGCGAAGGGCCCGGTGCCGTCGGCGTCGTCGAACGTCTCCGGTTCGAGCGGTTCGACCACCTCGGCCACGATGACCACCCCGTCGAGTGACTCCAGCTCCGGGATGTCCAGCGCGCCGAGCGAACCGTCGCCGGCCTGCATGAGCTCCAGCACGGCCTCGCCGACCGTCTCCACCGGCAGCGGGGTCGGCTCACCGTCCGCGGCCGGGTTGGTCCGCCGCGCGACGTCGGCCAGCCGTAGCAGCGCCGCCACGCTCGGCACCCGGTAGTCGCGGCGCTGCCGCACCGAGATCACCTGCGGGTGCGGGTCCTGGGCCTCCGAGCCGTCGACGCCGCCCAGCCCGACGCCGAACTGCCGGTCGGCCTCGTCCGGGTCGATGGCCTCGACGTCCCACGGCGTGACCTCGCCGAACGCGTCGAGCAGCAGCTCGTCGTATTCGTTGGAGGCGTTGTTGAGCTCCACGTACGCGCGCCACACCTCGTCGTCGTCGGCCCTCCCGTCGGCGGCCTTCACCGCGGCGAGATGGTCACGGGCAGCGGTGATCACGCGCTCGAGGGCGGCGTCAAGCTCCGCGTGCCGGTCGGTCATGGTGGGCTCTCCCTGCTGTCATGCTGGTTGGCGGACATTCCGGGCGGTGGATCTCAGGACGCGGCGAAGAACCGGTCCAGCACCCGCACGCCGAACTTTAGACCCTCCAGCGGGACGCGCTCGTCAATGCCGTGGAACAACGCGCCGAAGTTGAGATCTGGCGGCAGCCGCAGCGGCGAGAAGCCGAAGCAGCGGATCCCGAGTCTCGCGAACTGCTTGGCGTCGGTACCCCCGGACAGCATGTAAGGGCACGGGTCGCGCGCCCGGATCCTCGGCCTTGAGCGCGGCGGACATCGCCTCGACCAGAGCCCCGTCGAAGGAGGTCTCCAGGCCGGGCTGCCGGTGGATGTACTCGACCTCGATGTCGGGCCCGATGACCTCGCGCAACTGCTGCTCGAACAGTTCCGACTGGCCGGGCAGGGTGCGGCAGTCGATGGTCGCGCTGGCCTTGCCGGGGATGACGTTGTCCTTGTACCCGGCGGCCAGGCGGGTCGGGTTCGCCGTGTTGCGCAGTGTCGCGCCGATGATCTGCACGATCGGCCCGATCTTCTCCAGCGCCGCTTCCGGATTGTCCAGATCCAGGTCGATCTGCAACGCGTCGGCGACGTGCTCCAGGAACGCCTGCACGGTCGGCGTCAGCACGATCGGGAACTTGTGCCGGCCCACCCGGGCCACCGCCTCGGCGATCGCCGTCACCGCGTTGTCGTCGTTGATCATCGAGCCGTGCCCGGGCCGGCCCGCGCGCGTGCAGGCGCAGCCAGTCGATGCCCTTCTGCGCGGTCTCGATCAGGTAGAACCGCTCGTCGCCGCCCAGGCTGACGGAGAACCCGCCGACCTCGCCGATCGCCTCCGTACAGCCCTCGAAGTATCCGGCGTGCTGCTCGACCAGGAATCTGCGCCCCGTACGTGCTGCCCGCCTCCTCGTCGGCGACGAACGCCAGCACCAGGTCCCGTGGCGGTTTGCGGCCCTCCCGGCGCATCTGGCGCACCACGGCGAGGACCATCGCGTCGAAGTTCTTCATGTCGATCGCGCCGCGACCCCACAGGTATCCGTCTTTGATCTCGGCGGCGAACGGCGGCACCGACCACTCCGACGCGTCGGCCGGCACCACGTCGAGGTGACCGTGCACGAGCAGCGCATCGCGGCTCGGGTCCTCGCCCGCGAACCGGGCCACCACGCTCGCCCGGCCCGGGGCGCTCTCGTGCACGTGCGGCTCGAGGCCGACGTCGGCCAGCTTCTCGGCCACGTACTCCGCGGCGGCCCGCTCGCCCGCGCTGGTCTCGTTGTCGCCGGTGTTCGTCGTGTCGATGCGCAGCAGATCCCGGCAGATCTCCACAACCTCCGTGGCGTTCATGTGCTCTTCATACCGTACGGGGAACCTGACGGCGGTTGTCAGGTATCCGTGGCACGGTAGAGATCATGAGTACTTCAATCGGCAGCCTCATCATGGTCAACCTGGACAGCACCGACCCGGCCCGCACGGCCGAGTTCTACGGCAAGGTCCTCGGCTGGGAGGTGACCGCCAGCGCGGACGAATACGCCATGATCAGCGACGGCAAGTCCACCATCGGCTTCGGCAAGATCGAGGGGTACGAGCCGCCGCAGTGGCCCGACAAGCACGGCCAGAAGCGCTACCACATCGACCTCTACGTCGACGACCTCGACGAGGCCGAGAAGGCGTGCGTGGCCCTCGGCGCGACGGTGCCGGACTTCCAGCCCGGCGAGACCTGGCGGGTCCTGCTCGACCCCAACGGCCAACCGTTCGACGTCTGCCTGCGCTCCTGACGGCCGAGACCCGCACCGGCAGCGCTCGCTACCAAGATCGCACCGGCAGGCCACTACTTCGGGGAAGTAGTGGCCTGCCGGCCCCGCGGAGGCCACTACTTCCCCGGAGTTGTGGCATCCCACCGCGCGGAGGCCACTCTTCCGGGGAAGTGGTGGCCGCCGGGGGCTTGTCACCGCGGACGCCGGGATTCCTGGCGGGAGCAGCGGTCGTGCGCCCGGCGGACCCGAGCCATCTAAATACGGAACTACCAGTTGAATCCGGCGGTGTAGCTCGTTTGGGCGAGGACCCGCTGCCCCGTCTCATTCGGGTGGAAGTAGTCAAACTGCGAGATTTGGCTCAGCGTGAACGGGTAGTTGAAGACGGCGTTGCCGTCGAAGGCGCAGTTGGCGCCGTAGGCCGTGCAGGCCGCGGCGAGCTGGGCGTTGAAGTCGACGACGCGCTGCCGGACGCGGTCGCGGCGCTGGTTGTCGGCGGTGGCATTGGACGTCGGCTTGGCCAGCAGGGACTGGCAGATGCCGAAGAGGCTCCAGGCGGTGAGCGCACCGAGGTTGCTCTTGCCGACCTGCCACAGCCGTTTGACGTCCGGGATGCTGATGAGCAGCACCTTGGCGTTGGGCAGGCCGCCCTTGAGCTTGGTGAGCGTGGTGTCGATCGAGGCCCGGTACGAGGCGATCGAGGTCATCCCGGCCTCCGAACTGGTGCACGCGTCGTTGGCGCCGATGAGGATGGTGACGTACCCCGCGCCCTGGCTGACCGCCTTGTCGGCCTGTCCGGGCATGTCGGCGGCCTTGGCGCCGCTCTTCGCGTCGTTGGAGTTCTTGCCGTTGATGGCGCCGTTCTTGGCGCGGATCCGCAGGTAGTGGCTGTTGACGCTGGTCGCCGTGCCGGTACTGAACGAGCGGGACGGGCAGTCGACGTACCAGCCGCAGGCGTTGAAGCCACGGGTGATCGAGTCGCCGAGGCTGGCCATGGAGTTGGGCGGCGGTCCGGCGGCCGCATGGGCGGTGGCGGGGAGGGCGAGCGTGACGGCGGCGCCGGCGACGAGGACGATCAGTCCCTGCCGCGCGCGTTGGGGGATGGACATCGGCAGGCCCCTTTCGGGCTTAGCCTCGTGCCCCGGCGGGTACCGCTGGCGCGAGGCGCCATTGATGTTGGTGACTGTAAGATACTCGGCGGTAACCACGTTTGTCTCTGCCTGAAGGACCGTCCTGTTTGGCGGTCGACGGGCTCGGGTAGATGGCGCTCGTGATCGCGGTGTCCCTTCCCCCGCTGCCGAGGGTCTTCGGCATCGACGCCCGGCCGGCCGGGCCGAGCATGGTCGACCTGCTCGACGAGGACCACCGGCTGCTGGCGCGGTTGCGTACGGCCGGGCCGTCCGACGTCTTCGTCGCCTGCCTGGTGCGGCACCTGTCGGCGGAGGCCCAGTACCTGTATCCGACGGTTCGGCGGGTTCTGCCTTCCGGGGTACGGCTGGCCGACGCGGCGCTGGTCCTGGATCAGATCCTGCTGCGGTCGCCGCTGTCCGAGGAGTGCCTCCGTGCGCACCTGACGCTCGGCACTGCACCGGAAGCTTCGCGATGCCCTCGACGATGAGGCGCTGATCCGGCTGGGCAACCGGGTCCTGATCGCGCAGGAGGCGGCCCCGACCCGGCCCCACCCCGGCGCGCCTACGACCCCGCCCCTCAACAAGCTCGTCGACCCGGCACTCGGCGTGGTCGACAAGATCCGCGACCTGGTGTCGCGGCGTTCCACCTGGCCCTGATCTCGTTGTCGGGAGGTGTCCCGCACATCGAGCAATGTTTACCGTTAGACCCCCGGAGGTAGAAGTAGTCATGACAACTCTTCTGTGGATCATCGCAGTGATCATCGGCATCGCCGGTGTCGTCGCCCTCCTACGGCGGCAGATACTTGTGGGGCGTCATCCTGATCGTGGTGGCGCTGCTGGTCGGCCCGGGTGGGGTCAGCATCTTCACGTAAAGCGTTGACCTGTCCGGCTCCCCCTCCGGCAGGTCCGACCGGCGGGCCCGGCGGCTACCGCGTAGCGCCGGGCCTGTCGGCGTGTCGGGGTGTAGGCGGGCCCGGCACGCCTGGCGGCGTGTCCGGGTGTACCCGGGAGGCCCGTCGGCGTGTCGGGGTACCCGGCAGGCCCGGCGGCGTGTCGGGGGCGGGGCCCGCCTCTCAAGATCGCCAGCCACCGTGTAGTGTGGTCACCCGTGCGACCCGCTGGGACGTACCAAAACCCGCTGAACTCGGCGCGTTCTTGACGCGTAGAGTGAGGCACGCAGGTCCGAGTGGCGGAATGGCAGACGCGCTAGCTTGAGGTGCTAGTGCCCTTTATCGGGCGTGGGGGTTCAAGTCCCCCCTCGGACACAAACCATTCCCACACGGTGCGGTCCGAGGATCGACCTCGGCGCGCACCGTTTCTGTCCGGGGTCGTAGGTCAGCTGCAGGCCGAGGTTCGGTAGATCTCGGCCTTGTCGTGCGGGTCGGCCTCTCGCAGCACGGCGATCAGTCGCCGAGCTCGTCGACGATGGTCGATGATCTGTTCGGCGGTCATGCATCCATGGCCTCGGCGTCCGGCGCGGGTGCGGGGTGGTGGCGGCTGGTCGGCGCGTTGGCGTTCGGCCTGGGTGTCGGCGATCCAGCCGGCGACGACGGCCGGGTCGCGCGCCCGCGTCGAGGGCGGCCCGGTAGCGGGCGAGTCTTGGCGTCGCACTGCGCCACCGATCGGTCCGCGCCGGGCCGATCGGCGCGGCCGGATCGCCGGCGTCTGGCCTGGCGTCGCACGAGTGCGGCGACGGTGTGACGGCGCTGCGCCGGTCGCGAACTCGCCGGCCAGCCAGGCGTCGAGCGGCCGGATCGAGCAGGTCTTCGCGCAGGATAGACGTTGCGGGGATGGTCGAGCTTGTTGGCCAGGGCGTACTCCTGCGGGAACCGGCACCGGTAGTAGGCGCGCGCCGTGGTGAATGCTGGCCCTGCATCTTGCGGCCGCAGAGCACCGCAGCAAGACGAGGCCCTTGAACACGTATGGATGCCGGGAGCGGTTCGCCGGCTTCGGTGCGCGTGGCCGTGCGCGCTCGCGTCGGCGAGCATGTCCTGGGCCCGCTCGAACTCGGGCTCGCGATCAGCGGCTCGTGGACCACGTGCCGTCGGACGTCGACCCACTGGTCGCGGGTGTTCCAGCGCATGATCGCGGTGTGCCCGAGGGCGACGTCGTCGACGTCGAGGAGGACCTCGTCGGTGCGCTGCTTGTTCCAGACCTGCCGGCCGGTGTAGCGCGGGTTGGTGAGGATGACCCGGACGGCGCTCTTGGACCAGGCCAGTCCGCCGCGGTGCCGGTTGCGGGCCGGGTCGTAGGCCGACGGGCAGGGGATGCCGTCGCGGGTCAGGCGCTTCGGCGATGGCGAACATGCCGCGCCCGCCCAGGTACTCGGCGAAGATCCGCTGCACGACCGGCGCCGTGCTCGGATCGGGGTCAAGCCGTGCAGCCGCTTGCCGTCGGCGGCCTTGGCCGGGTTGGGGTGCGGACCGGCGTCGGCGAGCCGGTAGCCGTAGGGCGGACGACCGCCGAGGTACCGGCCCTCCATCTGCGGTCTGTGACGCCATGGCGGTGCGCACGCGGACCTTGATGCGGTTGCGTTCGCCCTTGCTCATGCCGCCGAACACCGACATGACCAGGTCGTGGGCCTCGTTGTCGGGGTCGATCGGGCCGCCGACCTCGGGCACCCACAGCCGCACGCCGTAGTGGACGAACAGCGGGAAGGTCAGCCCGAACTGGTTGCCGTAGAAGGCACGGTGCGGCTCGCCGATCACGACGGCGTCGAAGCCTCGGCGCGGGTCGCGCAGCGCGCCAAGCAGTCGGCTGGCCTCGGGTCGACGCTGCCACGGCAGGGACCGGCTCTGCCCGATGTCGAAGAAGCGGGCGACGATCTGGCCGCCACGTGGGGTGATCAACGACTGCGCCAGCGATGCCTGCCAGTTCAGGGACGATTCAGGGTCCTGATTGTCTTCGGTGGAGACCCGACCGTAGAAGGCGAAGGCCAGCCGGGACGTCGGAATGTGTTGCAGCGACGCATCCGGCGCGAGTTCGTCGTTCGTCATGGTTCCTCCCCAGGCGGTTCGGTGGCCTGCCCGCGTTGGCGGTGGACCGCGAGCAGCAGGCGGAGCAGGGCGCGGGCCGCGGCCGGCCCGAAAGATGGTGGATCGGGCGGGACGACCACGCGACCGTCGTTCGACATTGTGTCCGGCGCTGTTGAATGGTCGTCGAAATTGTATTGGTGATTGGTCCTCTTTTGAAACTGCGACAGTGATTCGGTCATGATTCCCCCGGTGATTGGCAATAGGTAGGGCGTTGTACGTTCGGTTGTTCACCATCAGGTGATTCCTTTCCGTTGCGAATCTGCGGACGCTGCGGCTCGCGATGGAGCGCGCCTTCACCGGGCGGTTCTTGATGCCGAGATTCTCCGGTGATGTGGTCGGACCGGTATCCGTGGTAGTTCGCAAGCAACGTGGCGCTGGAATCGAAGGCTTGTGCAGAAAGGCGGGCAACCTTGACAACGCGAACCGCGTCGATCACGCGGGTCATGCGGGTGCCGTCCTCGGAGTCCGGCTCCAGGCCGACCGTGGCCGCGTACGCCTGGGTTTGCTTGCCGCGCGACGTGTCATCTGGGTGCTCACGACCTCGGCGAGAGCCGCTCGGGCGCAGCGCACGCGATGCGGAGCTTGATGGGTTCAGCACCCGGAACGCCCGGATGGCGAACTCGAAGCTGGTTCGCACCACCGAATGCAGCGCCTCGGAAGTCTCCCCGTGTTCGGCTAGCAGCGAGGCACCAGTGCACAGATCCGCCTGCTGGCGCACGAGCCTTGCGGAGAGGTTCCGCGGAAGCTGGTTGATTCTCCTGCGGCCATGCACCAGCGGGACCGGTCTCGGCCGAGGCGAAGTCGCGAGCCGCGGCGGACCAGGTTGGGCGACCAGCAGGCCTCCCGGTACACGGACAGGAACACCTGACGGCATGACCGTAGCGCCGAAACCACGGCCGGCATGCGGGCGGACTCGTCGTCGGTGGTGCTGGCCGAGGCAACCAGGGCGGCAGACTCTATGAGGCGCTGCTCGAAGCGGCAATCGTAAATGTCGGCCTGCCGACCCGAGGCGACCGCACCAAGATCCACGCCACGTCGCGTGTCAGGCGGCCAAGCGCCTTGTGCCCGAGCGGGACGGGCTACGCCACCTGGGCGGACGCCGCCCGGAGCGGCTCGAAGCCTTCGGGCAGCGGGATCTCGGACCCTGACGGCGCAGGGGCACGTCGTGGTGGTCGACCACACGGGCCGGGTAGCACGTGTGCCAGGCCACCGCCCACATGGCCGACTCGCACCGCACCGCCACCCCAGCGACCGTGCCGTTGCCGCCGAGGGCCTCAGCCCGAAACGGCCAGCCGTCGACCACGGACCCGTAGTCCAGCGAAACCGCGATGCGGCGACCCGGTTTGCGTCTCTGCCATAGCACAAGCGGCATAAATGTGATAATAGGTGCGGATCGAACCGCAGTGGACCGAACGGGGATCGAACCGCAGTGGACCGAACGGGGATCGAACCGCAGTGGACCGAACGGGGATCGAACCGCAGTGGACCGAACGGGGATCGAACCGCAGTGGACCGAACGGGGATCGAACCGCAGTGGACCGAACGGGGATCGAACCGCAGTGGACCGAACGGGGATCGAACCGCAGTGGACCGAACGGGGATCGAACCGCAGTGGACCGAACGGGGATCGAACCGCAGTGGACCAAACGGGGATCGAACCGCAGTGGACCAAACGTGGCACAATAAGAACCGCATTTTCCCTGTTCAGGGACCATCTGTGGCAATCGCAGCGGTCCGCCGCCGCGCCACACCAACTCGATCGTGAGCGACCCGCCGCGCCAAGTGACGCGGAGCAACTTCAATCCGGAGCCGGCACGGTCCTTGCCGCTCCGAGCGGCGCCCGACACGCAAAGTGAGCATCTCGCATGCCGCTGAGCGCATTGTATGCGGCAGATCAGGATGGCCGTCCCGCTGTGGCGCCGAACTCGAGTGCAGCGCAGCGGGATGCAGCGCTCTACCGGCAACATCGCTTCCGCGTTCTAGGCGTTTCGCGTGTGCCTGACGCTGGCGTCGGGAATATCGCTGCGCCCCGGAACGATGTCCTCAGTTGTGTGCGTGCGCAGCGTTAGTGCCGTGTAGTGCCCCGATCAAGGCAACCGTTGGCCGGTACCCCAGATTGGCCACCTTACGTGATTCTTGCACCAGGCTAATTCGCGAGAACAGCGGCAGGCTTGTAACGGTCCTCTTACGCCACTCTCCGAGGAAGGCGAAGACTACCTCCAAGCCTTCCCCAGGGAGCATGGATTCATGCGCTTCTCTAATCTGTTCAGCGAGTGCTTGAGATCTCGCTTTCGAATTGATCAGTTCACTCAGCGCCGATCTCGCTACGGACGAGCGGCGGAGGAGCTCGCAACTGTTGGCTACTTGCAGGAACAGGTGACTCAGTTTCGATGACTTGCCCTTACGCTTGAGGTGGATAAGCGCTCCGCTTCGCGCAACTAGGTCGCTGGCTTCGATTCCACTCTCGCCCTCGATGCGGATGAGCGTGCGATCGAGTACTACGAACTGATCGGCGCGATCAGTACCCACGTAGTCCGCGTAGTCCGGCTCCGTCCCACCGGAGTACGGTGGAAAGTCGAGCGTAGAGTGCTCCAGTTGCGAGAGTTCGTTATCGATGCGCTGCACAAAGGATCGATCTACTTGGTAAAAGTCGCCGTCGTATGCAAGGAACTGCTCTGAACCAAACTCCATGTCCGCACAGATGCAGTCGATAAGGCGAGCGCGGCCGATAACCTGCCGTGAGTCGTCCAGGAAGCGAAGCTCGCGGTTCAAGACGGCACTGGATGTTACCGCTCGACTTGAGGCCGCCACCAGTTCGCCGAGCATTTCGGCCGTAAGCGTCGTTCGATCCACAGACGCCCGGCGCTCCCTTGGGTAAACGACGAAACGAATTGCGCGCTCATCGTCCGCCTCTAGCATGTCGTCCGGCAGAATCGCGTCTACACGGGCAGGTATGGGATTCGAGCGCAGGTCATCGACAAGCTGCTGCTGTAGCTGGCTGATGATCGAGTCATCCTCGACAACCCGAATGTTGTCCACCCATGAGAACATGGCCTGATAGCTAGAGCCCGTGGACAGTTCGAGTAGCTCAATTGACAACTGTACGAGGTCAGCGAGACTTTCGAGATCTCTACGGAACCTCAACGATCGTCCACCCAGGATCGACGCAGCAAAAGCGGTCGGATCGGCCCTGCCTCCGATTTCAGCAATCAGATCACTTGCAGTGTCGATCCTGAAGCCATCGACTGGTATGCCGCGCGATCGCGTTCGGTGGCCGGTCTGCTGAAAGAACGGTGCGGTCGTCCTATAGCGCAATGCGCTTAGCTGCGGCTTGTCGGCCACCCGCTGCGTTGGAATTCGTGCCGAATTCTCGGCTGGCGAGCTCGCTAGCACATTCAACGCAATTGTGAGCCCGAATCTCGGATCGAGCGCGGAGCGTTGAAGCGAGCGTGATGCCGTACCGAAGCACCAGCAGACCCAACGTATGTCCGCCTTGCCCGCCGGGTCGTCCACTGCACAAAAGACGATCGCACCATGCGCCGCCGTCTGTTCGCCGACAGTCGGCAGATCGATCTCACGACGAATGAACTCCTGCCACATCGCCGGCGTGCGCTGCCGCGTCGCAAATACTGCTGCAATATCGCCAGGTCGAGCCGCAGCAAGTAGAGACAGATCCTCCCGGCGAGCCAATTCCCATCGCTCACCGTTCCAAAGAGCGAGGTGCGTCTCACACTCGGATAGATCAACTAGTGCAGCGTGCGGCGATGACGTCGTCTTCAGCAGGAAGGCATTGAGAGGGAGTTGCACCTCGCACCTCCATTGTTGCAAGGGCTACTAGGCTCCTCGAGCGTATGTCGAATCGATCAGCCTGTCGCTTCCTCCAACGAGTGATCGCAAAGGCGAGTCGACTTCGGGTTTGCTCGTTCCGCTCCACCGTATGAGCCGTGGTATTCCTATACGGGTGGTCGCGCGAACGATGGCGAATATCTCAACCGTCGTCGACGGCGACACCGCGAGATCCGCGACGCAGCTACTCACGGCGACAAGGCCCCGTCCTCACCCGGCACGTCCATGCGCGGCCACGCTGCCTTGTCGTGACGCCGGGTAGCGCGCTGATCGCGGCTGACTCGGAAATGAACGGGGGATCGATCCGCGATCATGCCAAGAAAGTGGCAAAATAGCAGGTCACTACTTGGCATCAGCGCGGATCGATCCCCGTTCGCGACTTCGGCCCTGATCTTGGGGGCCGAAGTCGCATGCCATTTTCTCACCGCCAGGGCGTCCACAAGGACACAAAGGACTACTTGTTTAATTGATCTACGACCGCAGCCCGGCCAGGCTTGGTCGAGGTGATCGGCAGGGTGGCTCTCTCATCGGCTGCCCACTGCTGTTTGGTGTGGCTCTCATTTGGCATGCGTCCTGCCGGTCACCGCGGCGCGGAGAGGCTCAGAGGGGTCTGCCCAGCTCGAAGTAGCGCTGCCCTCCTCGCCGACATCGGCATCGTCGGATCGAGGAGGGACGGCATGGGACGCGTCATCATCGGCATGGATCCGCACAAGCGGTCCGCGACCATCGAGATCATCAACGGCCGGGAGAAGGTCCTGGCGCAGGGCCGGTTCGGCACCGACCGCGACGGCTACGCCGCGATGCTCAAGCGGGCCGGCAGCACAAGGATCGGGTCTGGGCGGTGGAGGGCTGCAACGGCATCGGCCGGCACATCGCCCAACGGCTGGTCGCTGACGGCGAGACCGTGCTCGACGTGCCGGCGAAGCTGTCCGCGCGGGCTCGGCTGTTCGACACCTCCCAGGCCCGCAAGACCGACCCCGCCGACGCGCACTGCGTCGCGGTGGCCGCGTTGCGCGCCACCGGGTTGCGGCCAGGTCGTCGTCGATGACGTCACGGTCGCGTTGAAGCTGCTGGTCGACCGCCGCGACGGCCTGGGCCGGGCCCGGACCGAGGCGCTGAGCCGGCTGCACCACCTGCTGCTCGAGCTCGTTCCCGGCGGGGCGAAGCAGTTCCTGTCCGCGCCGCAGGCCCGGGCGCTGCTCAACACGGTCCGGCCCCGCGACATCGTCGGACGCACCCGCCGGCAGCTGGCCTCTGAGCTGATCACCGAGGTCGCCGTCATCGACAAGAAGATCAAGGCCGCGAACACGCAACTGACCGAGCTGGTCGACGTCGACCGGCAGCACGCTGCAGCAGCTGCACGGGATCGGACCGTCCGGCGCCGCCCGGCTGCTGGGCGACATCGGCGACGTCAGCCGCTTCGCCAGCCGCGACCACTTCGCGTCCTGGAACGGCACCGCACCCATCGACGCGTCCTCCGGCGACCAGCAACGCCACCGGCTGTCCCGGGCCGGGAACCGGCGCATCAACCGGGTCCTGCACATCATGGCCATCGTCCAGCTAGCGCAACGACACCGAAGGCCGCGCCTACTACCGCCGCAAACTCGCCGCCGGCATGGGCCGCATCCCGGGCGCCGTCTGGTCTTGTGGCACGTAGACGCCCCGGCTCACCCTGGCTTTGCAACGAGCGGCGCCGCCGGGCATCACTCTGCTTCGCCCAGGGCAGGCAAGATCCACCAAGCTGGTTGGGCACGAACCGAAAAGTTCGAGTACCCCGTCACTCTCGCCCTATTGTGAACTGGTGGTAGGTCTTCGCTTGAATCCTCCGACCTGACGGTGAGGATCAAGCGGCGTTACCACTCTCGCCGAGGATCACAAACACATGGGGCGGGAGGACGTGGTTCTCGCTGCTTCCGGAGTGCGGGTCCCTGTGGCCCGCATCCGGGTGTCGCCTCGCTCGATGCTCACAAATGAGGACAGCGGCCCAGGTGCAATGGGGGTGCCTCCAACACGTGAGCGCTAGCAATCGAGCACCCTCGGCACCATCCCAAATGCACGAAAGTCGGGCGAATTTCGGTCAGTTCGAGATCCATGTACGACATTGCTAGCCCTCGATCTTGTCGAAATCACCCATTCGGACGAACTTTGCATTCTTTCTTCGGTCAAATCGAACAAATGAGATTCACCGATCCGTCGTGGCGGGATTGTGTCGTACCCGCCTGGTCTACTCGTGTCCGTTGTCAGGGGGCTGCTGGTGGAGGTCGGCATGTGGGCGCACAGCGCGAATGCTTCTGGGTGCCGGCATCGTCTGGAGGATCATCTTCGAGGCTCCGCTGTGCTTGCGCGTAGCTTCGCGCAGCCGTTCGGGCTGGGTGATCTGGCGTGGTGGGCGGCGCTGATCCATGACGGTGGCAAGGCGTGGTGCGAGTGGCAGGCGAAGCTTCTCCGTGTTGAGGCGAGCGGCGCGCGGGTGGGTCTCGACCACAAGTCGTACGGGGTGCAGCTGGCCCGCCAGCATGGGCTTGAGCCGGTGGAGTGGGCGGTGGCCGGGCATCACGGTGGCCTGACCCGCCGCGACGAGGTCGATGCGCTCTTCGGTCAGGACGCCAACCGGGAGGAGCAGTTGAGGCTCGGACCGTGGGCCGACTCCGAGCGAGTATTGCGAACGTTGGTGCCGGAGATCTTTTCCCAGGTGCCGTCGCTGCCCGGCGACTTCGTCGACGGTGCGAACAGGATGGTCAAGGAGTTCGCCTTGCGGTTCCTGTATTCGTGCCTGGTGGACGCCGATGTGCTGGACACGCAGGCGCATCGGCTGGGTCTGGCGGGGCCGCGGGTAGGCCCGGGGCTGGACGCGCCGCTGGTTCTTGAGCGGTTCCTTGCGCGTCGTGCGGAGTTCGTGCGGAGGCGGCCATCCTCGCCGATGGACCGGTTGCGCGAGTCGGTGTTCGAGCAGGCGATGGCGGCGGCGATGGTGGGACCGGGCCTGTTTCGGATGACGGCGCCGACCGGCGCGGCGAAGACGATCGCCGCCGCGGCGTTCGGGTCGCGGCATGCGGCCGAGTTCGGGAAAAGGCGGGTGGTGGTGGCGGTTCCGTTCATCACGATCACCGAACAGAACGCGGCGGTGTACCGGACATTGTTGAATGACGACGCGCCTGGTGCCGAGCCGGTGGTGCTGGAACACCACAGCAACGTCGACGTCGACCGGACGGCGGGGGATGGTCGGACGCGGTTGTGGCAGAGGCTCGCGGCGGAGAACTGGGACGCGCCATTTGTGGTGACGACCACGGTGCAGTTGCTGGAGTCGCTGTTCGGCAGGCGGCCGGCGCAGATGCGTAAGGTCCACCGGCTGGCCGATTCGGTGATCGTGCTGGACGAGGTACAGGCGTTGCCGCATCGGTTGTTGCCGCAGGTCGCCGACGCGCTGCGGATTCTGTCCGAGCGGTTCGGGGTGACGGTGTTGTTGTCGTCGGCGACTCAGCCGGAGCTGTGGTCGCTCAGTCCGCTCGCGGCGTTGAAGCCGCGTGAGGTTGTCCAGGACGTCGAGGCGGTGTTCGCCGGTGCGCGGCGGGTCCGGTACCAGTGGCGGGTGGATCCGAAACCGCCGTTGGCGGACGTTGTAGCGGAGGCCGCCGGATACGGGCAGGTGCTGGTCGTGGTGAACACGGTCAAGGATGCCCGGGTGGCGTTCGAACGGGCCCGGGACATTGCCGCGTCGGGTGTGCGAGTGGTGCATCTGTCAACGGGTATGTGCGCGGCACATCGTCAACTGGTCCTGGAGCGGGCCCGTGGCTGGCTGGCTGCCGGTGAGTCGGTATTCCTGGTCAGTACCTCGTTGATCGAGGCGGGTGTCGACGTCGACTTTCCAGTGGTGTACCGCGCGGTGGCGCCGCCGGACTCGCAAGCGCAGGCCGCCGGTCGATGCAACCGGGAAGGACGGCTGGGCACGGAGGGAGGCCTCGTCGTGCTGTTCGACCCGGCCGACGGTGGAGCGCCTCCGTCGTATCGGACGCAGACCGACAAGGCAGCGGCCTATTTCGGCCCCGGCAAGGCCGACCCGGACGACCTGGACGCGCTGCGCGACTATTTCACGGCGCTGTACCGGACTCTGGACATTGAGGGCCGGGAAGCGTGTCCAGGGTGATCGAGCGGCACCGGTGGTATCTGGACTTCGTCGGCGTCGCGGATGGGCCGCTACGGCCCGGCGGGCGGGGACGCGACCGCGACAAGGCGTTCCGGCTGATCCTGGAGGACACCGTCCCGGTCGTGGTGGCCTACGGCAGCCCGCAGGAGCGGCAGATGGTCCGGGATGGGCTGGGCGCGCTGCGCGGTCCGGCACCGGACCCGGCCGCATGGCGGCGCCTTCAGCCGTTTACGACGACCGTTCGCCGGCGGACCGCCGAGCGGCCCGATATCGCCGCGCTGATGAGCCCGGTTGTCGGTGATCTACGCGAATGGCGTGGCGACTACGACGAAGGGTTCGGGCTTGTGTTGGAACCCCGTGGAGAGGACTTCATCCTGTGAGCACATCGAGCACATCGAGCACATCGGCCCGACCGCGCATCTTCCCGGCGGTCGTGGTTCAGGTGAAAGCACCGGGCGCCCTGTTCACCCGACCGGAACTGCGGGTGGAGCGGGTCACCTACCCGGTGATGACACCGACCGCCGCGGTCGGCGTCCTGGAGGCGATCTTCTGGAAGCCGCGAGTTCCGATGGGTACCGAGACGATCGAGGTGCTCCGACCCATCCGTCAGTTCTCGTTGCGCCGCAACGAGACCAGCAACCTGCCGGTGTTGGCCGACGCGGTCACACGCGGCGACGCTTAACACCGTCGACGCCGGGATCAACGGAGTTCGCTGTGCCTGCGCGACTGGAGTACCGCATCCACGCGCGGGTGGAACTCGCCGACACGCGGACAAGAACGTGGCCGCCTACCGCGACCAGTTCCGCCGCCGGGTCAAGGGGCGCCTGCTTCCAGCGCCCGTTCCTCGGCGCCAGCGAGTTCTCGGCCGCGTTCTCCGTCCGGACGACCACCAGCCCTACCGGACACGAGACCTCGGGATCGATGCTGCTACCGGCGCATAGCTACCGGCCCCCGGCACGTTCGATGGTTCACCGCCCCGACAACGGCGTGGCTTCCGCGGTCCGGCAGCCGGCGTCGGGGTCGGACGGCGGTGGCCGATGCTCGCCATCGGCCGATCTGGCCACGAGGCCCAGCGCGACACCCGCTTACTGCCGACCGTCGGTCCGGTGGGAGCTAACCTCGATCCGCGACGGCGTTCCACGCGAGCTCGTCCATCTGTCCGATCCAACCTACAACGCGACAAAACGGGCCGCGCATCGAATACCGAACACCGGCCGCACCGCGCGGCATCGCACCAAACCTCGGGGTCGACGACGTTCATACGTCTTGATGGGCGACGACCCGGACCATCGACAAACGGTTCGGGATGCGCACTCGCGTTCATCGCACTGTGCCGACGCTGGGCGCGGGAGCACACCTATGACAGTGCTGCGCAAGCGGTCACCGCGTTCTACGACCAGGGCGGCGTCGACCTGGTCCCCAAGCCGGACAAGTGGACCTCGAAGGAGACCGTGACGATCGTGGTCGACGGTCGCCCGGTGACCGACTCGGAAGCGCTGTGGCAACTTTGGCAACGGGTGGTCGAGGAACGCAAGAGCGGCAGCACGGACGGCGATGTCCGCCACGGTCTATGTCTTGCCTGCGGCCGGGTCGGTGCGCTGCTCAACCGGATGCCGCAAGCGCTGCCCAAGGCCCTCGTCCCCGGCGCCGAGCAGGAGGTCGCGCTGGTGTCGGCCAACAAGCCGATCCACGACTACGACTTCAGCGAGGGATTGGGCACCGCACCGATCTGCGTCGACTGCGGCCGGGCCGCAGTGGCGAACCTGCAGAGCATCCTCGCCGACCGGGACGCAGCACGTTCACCTACGACCGGCAGCGCACCCGGCTGGCATGGTGGATCACCGGCGGGCGCAGCGCCACCATCACGCTGCTCGACAAGAACCCCGCCGTCATCAGCGACTACCTCGACCGCATCCACACGGCCACACCACCGCGAAGCCTCCCCGAGCACAGCTCTGTTCGGTCACGGTGTCCGGGCAACGTCGCGCGTCTCGTCGTGCACGACTGGATCGAGCAGCCTCTCGCCGAGGCCGAGCAGCCGTCCTGCGATGGTTCGACGACCACGAGGTCAGCCACCGGTCGGAGCAGCACCGTGCCCGGTTCCCGGTGTGGCTGCTGCTGACCTGCGCCGGGCAGTGGCAACCCGGCCGCGACCGGCGATCGAGGCCGGTACATCCCCTTCTACGACAAGGCCGCCGATCGGCCGGACGACCTCGCGCAACTGCTGCTGCACAGCGCGCTGTCCGGCGCGAACCTGCCCCGCACGTCCTCGCGCATATCGTGCGGCGCGTGCGCACCGACGGCCACATCGACGAACCTCGCGCCGCGCTGCTGCGCGTCGCCCTCACCCGACATCCAACCCCGACCGTGGAGGCACCCATGCCCGTCCTCGACCCAACCCAACACGACCCCGCGTACGTGTCCGGCCGGCTCTTCGCCGTCCTCGAGTCCATCCAACGCCGGCATATCCCCGCGAGGAACAGCCCAATACCACATTCTTCGACCGCTACTTCGCCGGCGCGATCGCCAACCCCCGCATCGCCATGATCCAGGGCAACCAGCTCTGGCCCGCCTGGATCAAGAAGATCCGCAGCTCGGCCGAGCGGGAACACGCGACCCCAGGCCCGCAACAAACGACTCGCGGCCGCCGCAGCCCTCAGCGCCGGCACGACCGAACTGCTCGACCTGCTCGACGCGGTCGCGCTGCCCGGCCGCAGATCACCACCGAGGCCCAATCCTGGTTCATCGCTCGGCTACCACCACCAACGCGCCGATGACATCGCCCGCGCCCGCACCGGCCGCGCACCCGAAATCGTCGTCAACGACCAGGACCGAGCCCGACCAACCCCTCGACGCCGCCACCAGTGAAAGGAACCATCGCCATGACGCCCCGAAACGATCGACCCGACCGTTCGCCACGACGCCGTCATCCTCTTCGACGTCACCGACGGCAACCCCAACGGCGACCCCGACGGCGGCAACCGGCCCCGCATCGACGACGAGACCGGCCACGGCCTCGTCACCGACGTCGCCCTCAAACGGAAGATCCGCGACACGATCGGCCTCGCCGCCGAGCACAGCGACCTGGACACCCGCAGGTACCAGATCTTCGTCGAAGCCGGGCACGCGCTGAACACCCGCATCGACGAGTCCTACACCGCCACCGGCCTGGAGCTGCAAGATCCCGCAACCTGACCACCGAGCAGAGGCGAGCAGGCCCGGCGCTGGCTCTGCGACCGCTACGTCGACATCCGGCTCTTCGGCGCCGTCCTGTCCACCGGCGAGACCAAGGCCCTGGGACAGATCCGCGGCCCGCTGCAGTTCGGCATGGCCCGGTCGCATCGACCCGGTCTGCCCGGTCGACCACGCGATCACCCGCGTCACCCAGACCCGCCAGGCAGACATCGACAAGGGCGAGACCACCGAGATGGGCGGCAAGTGGACCGTGCCGTACGGGCTGTACCGGGCCCAGTTCCACTACTCCGGCCACGTGCGGCACCAAGACCGGCGTCACCGGCCGACGACCTCGACCGCGCTCTACCGCACGATGCTCATGACATGTTCGACCACGACCGCACCGCCACCCGCGGCGTGATGGCCACTACGCGGCCTCTACGTGTTCAGCCACGTCGACGCGTTCGGCAACGCCCCCGCCCAATCGCTCATCGACCGGATCACACGTCCGATCCCTCACCGACGGGCCGCCCCACGGACCTTCACCGACTACAAGATCACCACGGACATCGACGACCTGCCCGACGGCATCACGTTCGAAGCTCTGCACGGCTGACGGCCGGACAGCCACGATGACATGGTGGCCTGACGCGGACGCCAGCGCCGACCGGATCCCGATCTCGGCGCTGGAGCACTACGCCTACTGCCCCCGTCAGGCCGCCCTCATCCACGTCGAGGGCGTGTTCACCGAAGACGTCAACACCATCCGTGGTCACCTCGCCCACGACCGTGTCGACCAACCGGGAATCCGCGCCACCGCCAGCCCCGGCATGCGCCAGCACTACGCCGTGCCGGTCTGGAGCGCTGCAGCTCGGCCTGTACGGGCGGTGCGACGTCATCGAGACCGATCAACGAATCGCCGTGCCGATCGAACACAAGATCGGCGAGTACCACCCAGGCGGTCCGGCCGACGTCCAAGTCGCGGCGCAGGTGACTCTGCCTACGGGAGATGCTCGACCTCGACGTTCCCCTATGGCGAGGTCTTCACCCACGCCGACCGTCGACGCCATCGAGTCAACCTCACCGACCACCTGGCCGACACAGTCCACGCCACCATCGACGCGCTACGAACCGTGCTCACTGACGCCTACCTGCCACCGCCACCAGCAGACGCCCGCTGCCGACGCTGCTCGCTGCTGGACGACTGCCTACCCCACGCGCCTGACCAAGGCAGCCGGCGACCTGTTCCAACCACAATCGCTAGGGAACTGGGATGACTGAGGTCATCAACAACACGCTCTACGTCTTGACCGCAGGCAGCAGCCTCCACCTCGACCACGATGCCGTACGCATCTACCACCCGGACACCGGCGCCAAACGCCTCCCTCTTGTCCGCATCGACCACATCGTCGCGTTCACCGGAGTCACCGTCACCGACGAACTCATGCTCCGTTGCGCAGCCGACCAGCGAACCGTCACCTGGCTATCCGGCAACGGACGATTCCGCGGCCGGATCGTCGGACCCCAAGCCGGCAACCCACTCCTGCGCGTCGCGCAACACGACGCACTCCGCGACGACCAACGACGACACGACATCGCCCGCACCGTCATCGCCGGCAAGCTCCACAATACCCGACAGGTACTCCTCAAAGCGGCAAACGACGCCCTCGCCGCCGGCCAAACCGGGATGCGTACCGTCGCCGCCGCCATCGCCGACGACCTCCCCGCCCTCACCGCCACCAGCAACATCAACGTCATGCTCGGCATCGAAGGTCAAAACGCCAAACGCTACGTGACCCAATGGCGACACCTCATCAACGACCACGCAGCCATCCCCGCCCCATCCGCACGCACCAGCCGACCGCCGACAGACCCGGTCAACGCGGCACTCTCGTTCGGCTACGGCATGCTGCGCATAGCCGTTCACGGCGCCCTCGAACACGTCGGTCTCGACCCCTACATCGGCTACCTGCACGGCATCCGACCCGGAAAACCCGCCCTCGCGCTCGACCTCATGGAAGAAATGCGTTCGCTCCTCGTCGACCGGCTCGTGTTCACCGCCCTGAACCGCCGCCAACTCCAACCCCAACACTTCACCGAACGCATCGGCGGCAGCACACGAACTCACCGAAGACGGCCGACGCGCCTACCTGACGCTATGGAGCGAAGCACGCCGCAGGCAATGGCCACACCGTCACCTCGGCCGACCGGTACCGGCCGCCCTCATTCCGCTGCTCCAAGCCAAGATCCTTGGCAGACATCTGCGCGGCGACCTACCGCACTACATTCCGTGGAGCCCAGCCTGATGGAATACCTCGTCGTGTACGACGTCGACACCACCACACCCGCCGGTGAACGCCGACTCCGACAAGTTGCCAAAGCCTGCGAAGGCTACGGACTCCGCGTCCAGAAATCTGTCTTCGAAATGACCTGCACAGCAGGGCAACTCCCGCTACTACGACAAACCCTCGCCGACATCATCGACAAAACCCGCGACAACATACGCCTCTACCGGCTGCAAGAAGGCACCCTAAACTCCGTGGACAGGCTCGGCATCGCCGAACTCGCACCACACCGCGGCGACCACATCCTGTAGCCGATCTCGGAACCCCAAGCGCGACCAGTTCGAGCACTCGAACCCGAACCAGAAACTGTCCTAAAACGGACACAATCGATGCGAACCGCCCAACAGATCGGTCGTAGTCGCGCTGTTTCGCCTGTTGGCGAAGCCCAGCGCGGTCGGTACGCCGACCGCGAGGATCACAACATCTGCGCCGGGCCGGAGGACGACACCCCGCGGCCAGCGCGGTCGGTACGCCGACCGCGAGGATCACAACCTGTTCCCGGTGGGGATCTGGGCGAAGCCGTCCGGCCAGCGCGGTCGGTACGCCGACCGCGAGGATCACAACGTACCGATCTGATCGAGGATCGGCCCAGACTTCTCGAGCCAGCGCGGTCGGTACGCCGACCGCGAGGATCACAACGACTTGCCCTCGGCGAGGGCGAAGCCGGTGCCGGCCAGCGCGGTCGGTACGCCGACCGCGAGGATCACAACAACCTGCACAGCCTGCCCTTCGCCTACGACGCCGACCAGCGCGGTCGGTACGCCGACCGCGAGGATCACAACGGGCACCTGATGATCGGCGCCGATATCCCCGCGTCGCCAGCGCGGTCGGTACGCCGACCGCGAGGATCACAACAAGCCGGACGTCGCTGACACCTTGGCGGGCAGGATGGCCAGCGCGGTCGGTACGCCGACCGCGAGGATCACAACGATCTGCTCGACGCCGATGTGCTCGGGGATCGGGTCCAGCGCGGTCGGTACGCCGACCGCGAGGATCACAACGTCGGCGCGCTGCAGGACGCGGTCCGCACCCTCCCGGCCAGCGCGGTCGGTACGCCGACCGCGAGGATCACAACGTCTACGACGGCACCTCGTGGGTTGAGGAGACCCGCCAGCGCGGTCGGTACGCCGACCGCGAGGATCACGACGTCACCTGGGAGCTCGTCGGCGGCGGCAAGGGCGGCGGCCCAGCGCGGTCGGTACGCCGACCGCGAGGATCACAACAGGTAGCCGCCGTGGTGCGGCGTCAGGCCAGCGTGCAACCAGCGCGGTCGGTACGCCGACCGCGAGGATCACAACTGGTACGACGACGCCACCGTCCAGACCTACACGGCCAGCGCGGTCGGTACGCCGACCGCGAGGATCACAACGCAGCCGGCGACGCCGAGACCCGTACCTCACTCAACCAGCGCGGTCGGTACGCCGACCGCGAGGATCACAACACGTAACCCTGGAAGCGCACCGAATCATCGACGACGCCAGCGCGGTCGGTACGCCGACCGCGAGGATCACAACGCCTAGGGGGCTCTCGTGCAAGTTCAGCTCGTGCGACCAGCGCGGTCGGTACGCCGACCGCGAGGATCACAACTGGTTCCCTCGCGGGGCCGACCGGAGCGGGTCGCACCCCAGCGCGGTCGGTACGCCGACCGCGAGGATCACAACCAGGTCGTCATGGCGGTCAAGCCGTGAAGACCCGGCCAGCGCGGTCGGTACGCCGACCGCGAGGATCACAACTGCGGCGCCCGCCGGTTGCCCCCCCGCATTGGCAGGCCAGCGCGGTCGGTACGCCGACCGCGAGGATCACAACTGCGAGGCCTCGAACAACAACATCTTCGACGGCTGGCCAGCGCGGTCGGTACGCCGACCGCGAGGATCACAACCGGAACTCGTCATCCTGACCGGATTCGGTCAACCATCCAGCGCGGTCGGTACGCCGACCGCGAGGATCACAACGTGAACGGCACGGGGGCCTCCGAAGAGTTGTCGGGGCCAGCGCGGTCGGTACGCCGACCGCGAGGATCACAACGCTGTTCGTGCGGCCGGACCCAGATGACCGGCTTGACCCAGCGCGGTCGGTACGCCGACCGCGAGGATCACAACCAGCCGGCGCCCGCCATGGGCGGCCGGCCATCACCCCCAGCGCGGTCGGTACGCCGACCGCGAGGATCACAACGTCGATTGCGTGCAGGTACACGTCCCGGGCCAGGTCCAGCGCGGTCGGTACGCCGACCGCGAGGATCACAACTTCTCTTCGCGGGTGTAGCCTGCCAACTCCCGGCCAGCGCGGTCGGTACGCCGACCGCGAGGATCACAACATCATGTCGCTGCCCGGTCGGGTGATGGCCGCCGCCAGCGCGGTCGGTACGCCGACCGCGAGGATCACAACAAGACCGGCACGGACGGCACCTACTCCACCACCTCCAGCGCGGTCGGTACGCCGACCGCGAGGATCACAACGGTACTGCCCAAACTCCGATCGCGCCGAGGATGGCGACCAGCGCGGTCGGTACGCCGACCGCGAGGATCACAACGCGAGTACGGCGAACATGACGAAGGACACCTGGCGGCCAGCGCGGTCGGTACGCCGACCGCGAGGATCACAACACGAGTGCCACGGGGGCCCTGTCGTGCCTGAAGCAGCCAGCGCGGTCGGTGCGCCGACCGCGAGGATCACAACGCGTAGGCGAGGGCCAGATGGGAGGCGGCGGCGAGGCCAGCGCGGTCGGTACGCCGACCGCGAGGATCACAACAAGAAGGAGGGCCGCGAGGAGTGGCTGGACTTCTCGCCAGCGCGGTCTGTACGCCGACCGCGAGGATCACAACACGGTGGTGCCGTCGTAGACCGGGCCGGGCAGGCCAGCGCGGTCGGTACGCCGACCGCGAGGATCACAACGCCAAGAGCGCACAGGGGCAGCGCGATTTCAACACCGCCAGCGCGGTCGGTACGCCGACCGCGAGGATCACAACTCCGGGTGAAGGCGTCGGCGAGCACGACGGCGTCGGCGCCAGCGCGGTCGGTACGCCGACCGCGAGGATCACAACTCCATGAGGAGCGGCTGCCCGGCGGCGACCGCTTTGACCAGCGCGGTCGGTACGCCGACCGCGAGGATCACAACACCTTGGTCCGCTTGGCCAGGTCGGCGGCGGCCCGCCAGCGCGGTCGGTACGCCGACCGCGAGGATCACAACGATGAGATCGGCTCACAACAGGCGGCCACCGCACAGGCCAGCGCGGTCGGTACGCCGACCGCGAGGATCACAACCTGTACGCGGCGAGCGGGGTGCCGCCCTTGCCCGCCCAGCGCGGTCGGTACGCCGACCGCGAGGATCACAACAACCTGAACATCTCCGACAGCGCCGGCCCGCCCAGCGCGGTCGGTACGCCGACCGCGAGGATCACAACTCCGGCTCCGAGTTCAACGCGTTCGTCGAGCAGACCAGCGCGGTCGGTACGCCGACCGCGAGGATCAAAACTGCAACGCGTTGGTCAGCCCGACGGTGGCGATGAGGCCAGCGCGGTCGGTACGCCGACCGCGAGGATCACAACGTGTCGTTGCCCGCCGTGGCCTGGGGCTGTACCACGACCAGCGCGGTCGGTACGCCGACCGCGAGGATCACAACCGGGTTTCCCCGTTGACGTTGCTCATCTCCCCGAGCAGCCAGCGCGGTCGGTACGCCGACCGCGAGGATCACAACGCCGGGTGGGCGCAAGGCGGGGAAATCTACACCGACCAGCGCGGTCGGTACGCCGACCGCGAGGATCACAACGCCGGGTGGGCGCAAGGCGGGGAAATCTACGCCGACGCAGCGCGGTCGGTACGCCGACCGCGAGGATCACAACGCCGGGTGGCGCAAGGCGGGGAAATCTACACCGACCAGCGCGGTCGGGTACGCCGACCGCGAGGATCACAACGCCTGCCGGGAGGCCGCACACTGAGGTCAGCCCCGCCCAGCGCGGTCGGTACGCCGACCGCGAGGATCACAACCTGGCCTGCGGCGGCGCGCACAGCATCGACCGGCACCAGCGCGGTCGGTACGCCGACCGCGAGGATCACGACTTCTCCGGCGCTCATGTCGCGGTCTTCCGCGTCCGCGGCCAGCGCGGTCGGTACGCCGACCGCGAGGATCACAACCTCGGTGCGTTCTCCATCGCGTCCGGTGCCGGCGCCGACCAGCGCGGTCGGTACGCCGACCGCGAGGATCACAACTCTTCCGTGATCCGGGTGCCCCGGTGCAGTGTGCGCCCCAGCGCGGTCGGTACGCCGACCGCGAGGATCACAACATGTCCGGGCAGACGTTCAACGCCGGCGGTCGGGTCCCAGCGCGGTCGGTACGCCGACCGCGAGGATCACAACCCGGAGATGCATACCGGGGCTGCGCATCCTGGCGCCAGCGCGGTCGGTACGCCGACCGCGAGGATCACAACGATTGGTCGGCCGGGCTCGATCCGGACTCGCCAACAGCCAGGCGCGGTCGGCCTACGCCGACCGCGAGGATCACAACCATCGTCGGCCGGGCTGGATCGGACTCGCCGACAGCCACGCGGTCGGTACGCCGACCGCGAGGATCACGACTCTGAGTTCGGCGAGGAGGAGCAGGGCGATGTCCTGGAGTCCAGCGCGGTCGGTACGCCGACCGCGAGGATCACGACTGTGATCATTGCGGCTTTACTGAGCGCATGGATTGCACAGCGCGGTCGGTACGCCGACCGCGAGGATCACAACATGGCCTCGGCCCGCCGGCGGGTCGCTGACGTTCGCCAGCGCGGTCGGTACGCCGACCGCGAGGATCACAACCGCTCGAGCGCGGGCCGGGCGCGTCGAACAAGACCCAGCGCGGTCGGTACGCCGACCGCGAGGATCACAACGTCGACGACGAGATCGTGACCGCAGCCAAGCAGCGCGGCCAGCGCGGTCGGTACGCCGACCGCGAGGATCACAACCGCTTCCGGGACCCCGAGACCGGCGCCGACGACCAGACCAGCGCGGTCGGTACGCCGACCGCGAGGATCACAACACGCAACCGATCGTCACCAACGAAGAGGACGACGTTCCCACGGCGCCGGTGGTACGCCGACCGCGAGGATCACAACATCGCCGACCGGCTGCTCACCGGCAAGCTCCGCTCGTCCAGCGCGGTCGGTACGCCGACCGCGAGGATCACGACTACCCGGCCGGACGAACTGCTGCACCATTCTCGACCAGCGCGGTCGGTACGCCGACCGCGAGGATCACAACTCGAGTGGTGCCGGGTGTCTCCCGCATTAGGGGACGGCCAGCGCGGTCGGTACGCCGACCGCGAGGATCACAACGAACGTGGCGAAGGGACCGCGCCGGGTGGCGCCGCCCAGCGCGGTCGGTACGCCGACCGCGAGGATCACAACCCTCGACAAGCTGCCGCTCGACAGCGCGAAGGCCGCCGCCAGCGCGGTCGGTACGCCGACCGCGAGGATCACAACATGCCGCGGGCGAAGGTGACCGAGTTCTGGAGAGCAGCCAGCGCGGTCGTACGCCGACCGCGAGGATCACGACAACGAGGCACCGCGTTGACGGGTGGCCCGATTTGCCAGCGCGGTCGGTACGCCGACCGCGAGGATCACGACGTCGACGGCGGTGCCGTTCGCCTTGTCCTCGATGCCGAGCGCGGTCGGTACGCCGACCGCGAGGATCACAACCTGGACTGCGACAACGTCGACACAGTCGTCTTCGCCAGCGCGGTCGGTACGCCGACCGCGAGGATCACGACGTCTCGATCGTCACGAGGCACGCTTCCGGAGGGCGTTGCCAGCGCCGGTGGTACGCCGACCGCGAGGATCACAACCGGTCAGCTGGGCCGCCGCAACCACCGGCACGTCCAGCGCGGTCGGTACGCCGACCGCGAGGATGAGCGAACCGGTCGACGCTGTCGGTCGGCCGGCTCACGACGCTGCCAGCGCGGTCGGTACGCCGACCGCGAGGATGAGCAACAAAACCCGTACGTCGCGGCCGGTGCGCTATCGCCGCGCCAGCGCGGTCGGTACGCCGACCGCGAGGATCACAACAGCGTGAGGTAGCAGGATGCCGGAGCGGCCTGAGCCAGCGCGGTCGGGTCGCCGACCGGGAGGATCACAACCTCGACCTGCTCGACGACCCGCCGGACGACCTGGCCAGCGCGGTCGGTACGCCGACCGCGAGGATCACAACCGGCGCAACTGGTGGCCTCGTCGGACAAGGCCTGCTGGCCAGCGCGGTCGGTACGCCGACCGCGAGATCACGACGCGAAGGGCGGGTCCGTCGGCCTCGACGCTGACGCCAGCGCGGTCGGTACGCCGACCGCGAGGATCAAAACGACGTGACCGCGACGAAGGACTGGGCGAACTGTGCGGCCAGCGCGGTCGGTACGCCGACCGCGAGGATCACGACCCGGCAGCGAGAGCGCGCACCGTATCCGAAACACTGCCAGCGCGGCCGGTACGCCGACTGCGAGGATCACAACGTGGGGTACTCACGGCACGGTGTCCGTTTACCAGCCAGCGCGTCGGTACGCCAACCGCGAGGATCACAACGTGTCCGCCGCCGCGACCCAGGTCGCTGCCTCAACCAGCGCGGTCGTACGCCGACCGCGAGGATGCAACATCTGGTCGACCGGGGTGTTGGCCGGGTAACCCGGTCCCAGCGCGGTCGGTCACGCCGACCCGAGGATCACAACAAGGTCGGCAAATACGGCATCCGCAACGGCCAGTCCAGCGCGGTCGGTACGCCGACCGCGAGGATCACGACCCGACGAGCGGCGCCGTGACGAGGGCGACGAGCTACCAGCGCGGTCGGTACGCCGACCGCGAGGATCACAACGGCTGTCCGATCCGCATGTCCGCGACGGACGGTAAGGCCAGCGCGGTCGGTTCGCCGACCGCGAGCAGCAGCAGGGTGGACTGAGGTGGACGCGGAAGCCGAGTGCGGCTTCCAGGAGGTTCTTGTAGCCCAGGAAGGCGTCGTCGGCCACGAAGTGACCGAGCCCGTCGGTGGCGGTCAGCGGCGGCCGGAGGGTCCGCGATCAGGAACGCGCGCGGGAACGAGTGTCGCTGACGAGAGGCTCGACGGTCGAGTCCGTGGCGGTGGAGAACGCGGCGGTCAGCTTGCCGATCAGGTCGGCGACCGTCGATCCGAGAAACGGCCGCTAGTGGGCCGAACTGACCTGGCGGTGTGTACCGCAGCGAAACCTCGGACCAGTCCGGGATGTCCGGGATCGCAGGCGTGCGGCTGCGATGGCACGAGGAGCGGTCCCCGCGCACCCCACAAGGTTGTTCGCGACGACCCGAAGACGGCGCCGCAGCGGCGGACACGACTCCAACCGGGCGATCACGCCAGCGAGCCACACACTGTTCGGCGCACGTCGCACTGCTCGTGCTCGCGCGCCGGGCGACTGATGCTGAGCCCCGCTCGCGAGATGGGCGACGTGGTCATGGTCGTACGGCCGACCGCCCCGTAGAAGGCGGTGTCCGCAGCGGACGCCTCCGGCTGTGGCTGCTGCGTCGGCCGCCAGTCGACGATGGACACCAGTCCGGGATCGACTGCGGCTGTAGTCCGAGGGAATCGGACGACCTCATCGCGCTTGCGGGCTCGGAACGGGCCGTGCCCGGCGTCCGGGGCGGTTTGCGCGTTCAGCCGCTCGACGGTATCGGCTGGAAGTCCGTCGAAGGTCACGTGCGACAGTGCGACGTAGCTGCCCGATGGCAGCGCCTCGACCAGGCGGGCTACGTTGCCGTAGGGTTGTCGTGATCGTCGAGGAAATGCACGCTCGGCGATGAAGAGCAATCCGACCGGCATGCGCAGGTCGAGGCTGTTGTGCAGCACCGGATCGGCCAGGATCGCCTCCGGGTCACGCAGGTCGGCCTGGACGTATCCGGTGGCGCCTTCAGGGCTGCTGGTCATCAGCGCGCGGGCGTGGGTCATGACGAGCGGGTCGTTGTCGACGTACACGATCCGCGACTCGGCGGCGATGGCTTGGGCGACCTCGTGCACGTTCGGTCGTGTCGGGATGCCGGCGCCGATGTCGAGGAACTGGCGGATACCCGCCTCGCCGGCCAGGAACGCCACGACCCGTTGCAGGAAGCGCCGGTTCTCGATGGCCGCGGCGCGGATGGTGGGAAACGCCGCGGCCAGGCGTTCGGCGGATGCGCGGTCGGCGGCGAAGTTGTCTTTTCCACCCAGCAACGCGTCATAGCGGCGGGCGGGATGGGGCCGGGTCGTGTCGATCGAGTTGTGTGGGTTGGCGGCCGTCGCGGCAGGTTCGCTGCCGTTGGCCGGGATCCCGGGTCCGGTTATCATCGCTGCCGCCACATCGGCCATAGGCGCGGCCCGTCGGGCAGGTCAATGGGTGGGCCGACGTCGGCATAGCCGAGGCCGCGGTACCAGGTTCGGCTCGCTGCGTCGGCCGCGGTAACGCAGGCGGGGACGCCGGCGGCGTCCAGGATCGTGTGCTGGTGGAGAAGCACGTGCCGGCCGAGGCCTTGGCGCTGCCGGTGAGGGTGCGCCGCGAGGACCGTGAGGTGCTGGTGGTGCGGTTCGGGCGTGTAGTGACGGGCCGACATTTGGTCGAAAGGGCGGAACCGGTCGATCGCCGGTCCGCAGGCTTCGGCGAGGTGTTGCTCGTAGTCGTCTGGCCGGTTGGGTTCGCCCTCGTCATAGGGCAGCCACAGCGCGGCGGCTGCGATGTCGACTGCGCTGTCGGGGATGGTCCACGCCTGCCCTTCGGTAAGCGTGTGCTCGACGTGGATCGCGGCGACGTCGGTGAGGACCTGGCGCCGCCGGTGCGGGTCGGGGACAAGCCACGCGGACAGTGCGAGTGGGTGCAGCGCGACGGCGACGAGCACCGCGATCGCGTGCGAGGCGGAGGGCTGGGCGCGGCGGACCTGGGTGCTAC
The DNA here is from genome assembly GCA_963816625.1 of uncultured Actinomycetota bacterium. Classification (GTDB taxonomy): domain Bacteria; phylum Actinomycetota; class Actinomycetes; order Mycobacteriales; family Micromonosporaceae; genus Dactylosporangium. The sequence continues at coordinate 663,670 of CAWFLC010000005.1, forward strand.
ACGGCGGCCTTGCCCACATTGGCAACGTCGTGCCGGTGATTGTCGCGTCGTTCGCCGGCACGACGGCTCGGATCAGACGCTGACGGGTCGCGGCGTCGGAGTCGGTGGTGCTGGCGTGCATGGTGGCTCCTGACGCGGTCGGCCGGTCGTTGGGAACGACGTCGGCGCGGTCGGTCTGGCTACCGCCCATGTCCGGCGCCTTCGACGGTCGGTACCGCCGTGAGGCGTCGTCGGCGTTGGGTTGGGATTGGGCGGGAGCCGGCCAGGTCGCTCAGAAACTGGTCGATCTGTTCGGCGGTGATGCCTGGCATGCAGACGATGTGGGCGGTGTGCCCGTCGGTGGCGAGGACCCACTTCGCCAGCACGGTGGGCGGGGGCTGGTCGAGGGTGACGGTGAAGGCGTGCGGGTTGCGTCGGCTCGGCCAGCCGAGCTCCTGCATTCGGCCGTGGGTGTACGCGGCGAGGTCGCGGGAGGTCTGCGCGCGCTGGCGCAGCCCGTCGGGGCCGAGGGTGGTCAGTGCCCACCACAGCAGCAGTGGGGTGTGTCCGGAGCGGGAGCCGGTGATGGTGGTGTCGGCGCTGCCGGTGTAGGGCACCCGCCCGCCGGCCGTGGTGTGCGGCGACTCGCGTAGACCAGCACCCCGCAGGGCATCAGCGTGGAGAGGAACTTGTGTCCGCTGATCACCATGCTGGTGGCGCCGGCCGCGAAGTCGAACGCAGGGCCGTACCTCGTCCGGGAGCAGGGCGAGGGGGATGCCGGACAGGGCGGCGTCGACGTGGATACGACCGGCGGGTCACCACGAGGTGGTCGCAGGCGTCGACGATCGCGGCGCACGTCGTCGACGGCCTCGGTCATGGTGGTGCCGGCGGTGGCGACGATCATCGCCGGCCGGTGCCGGCGCCGGGCTATCTCCCCGTGCAGGTCGTCGATAGTCGATCCGGCCGGTGGGGTCGGTACGGACCATGACGAGGGGCAGCTTCAGCAGCCGGGCAGCTTTGACGATCGAGTAGTGGGCGGCGGCGGAGGTGTAGACGACCAGGTCGGGGTAGCGCTGCCAGGCTTCGTCCAGGGCGTGCAGGGTGCCCTCGGTCGCGCCGGTCGTGACGTATCCCCACGCGCCTGGCGGGGCGCGCAGCAGGTCGGCGACCGCGGTCGACGACCTGCTGCTCGATGGTCTTGGTGTGGTTGCGACCATGGCCGAGGTCCCACGGGTCGCCGATGTTGTTGAGCAGCTGGCCGGTCAGGACTTCGGCGAGGGCCGGGAACGTGAGGTCGGTGGCGCCGGGGAAGCCGATGTCGTAGCGGCGGGCGGCCTGCGCGTCGGCGAGGAGTTTCGCCACGACCGGTCCCGGATCGGTGCCGGGATCGATGCCGTGTTCGACGGTCGGGAGTGTCACGACGGCCTCCGGCGGGGCCGGAGTTCGTGTTCGTGGTGACGGGCGACGAGGCGGGCGTTGTCGGCCCGCCACAGGCTGAGGTTGAGTTCCTCCATCCAGCGCAGCACCGGGGCGTGCGCCGGGTCGTCGCGCAGCTGCCAGGCGGTGACCGTGCTCCATGGGTACGGGGCGTCGATCAGCGAGAGACTCAGCGCGTGGGTGGCGTGCACGGTGAGGGTGTTGAAGTCGGCCAGGCCCCGGCGGTCACACACGATCATAGTGGAGTCCGTCAGGACGATGTGGATCTGTGCGGGTACGTCGCCATCGCTGTCGAGGGTGGTGCAGGCCTGTTGCCAGGTGCCGCTGTAGGTGTCCAGGCTGGACACGCCCAGCCCCACGTACCAGGCGTCCTCGTCCATCTGCTCGTCCACCCGGTTGGCCAGGTCACGGCGCACGTCGAAGTCTGCGTCGAGGTCCGGTGCGCCGGCCTGTTGGGTTACCGCGTGGTTGAGGTTGAACAGCAGCCGGGGCAAGTCTGCGGTTTCCGGGCCGGCCAGCCACAGCTTCGTGGCCGCTTTCAAGGTCAGCCGGCCGGGGTCGGGTTGGGCGTAGAGGAATGCCAGCCCGTACGGGGCGATCGGGTCGCTGTAGCGCTGCTCCCAGGCGTGCATCGCATGCCGGACACTCATGTACCGCAACCGCTGCACGGCGAGCTGCCGCACGTGCGCCTCACGCTGAGGTCACGTGTCCGGCGACGGCCTGATCCTCCACCGGGCTGCCGGCCGGGTCACTGTGACGCGGGTAGCCGCTGGGTGCCGGTCATCATCATTACACCGCCAGCTCGGATAGCCGCTGGTCCTGCACGGTGAGCGGGTCCGGTGTGCCCCGCCCGAGCTGCCGGTACACCTCCGGAGCGCCGCGACGCAGCCAGCCACCGCGGGCCAGGCCGATCAGCGCGGCCGCGAGCACCACCGCGACCACCAGCCATGGCCGCTTCGAGCCGGGTGCGGTGCCCAGCAGCGAGGACAGGTTGCTGACCATGAACACGAGGACCAGCACCCCCACCACGCCGCCGACGCTCGGGATCACCTGACGGACCCACACCGACTCCCGGGCCCCGCCGCCGGCCGCGAAGAACGCCCGCGCGGCCAGGGACGAGGCGGTGAGCAAGAGCAGGATGCAGACCGCGCCGATGGTCGACAACCAGACGAACATCGCCGTCATCGGATCGGCCCCCGCCACGGCGAACACGGCCACGACGACGGCGGCGACCAGCGACTGCACGAGCGAACCGCCCAGCGGCGCACCACCGCGCGCTGCCCCCGCTGACCCGAGCCAATCCAGCCGGCAGCACCTGCTCCCGCGCCAGCGCGAACACGTACCGGGCTGCGGTGCTGTGGAACGCCGTCATCGCGGCCAGGACACTGGTGACCAGCAGCAGGGTCGCCAGGTCGGCCGCGCCGGTACCGAAGACCCGCCCGAGGATCGCCAACGGTCCACGCCCCGGGTCGTTCGCGGCCTGGACGACCTGGCCGGGGCCGACCGCAACCGCGTACGCCCACGCCGACAGTGCGTAGAACAGGCCCAGGAACGCGACCCCGCCGAAGGTCGCCACGCCGACCACCTTGGGCGTGCGGGCCTCCTCACCGAACGCCGGTGGGCTCTCCACGCCGGTGAACGCGGCCATCGCGAACGCCAGCGCGCCGGACACGCCGGCCGTCATCAGACTCGACGGCGCTAGCGGGATCAGGCTCACCGAACCCCGGCCGGGTTGGTGAACGCGGCGACGTCGAACAGCACAATGGTGGCGATCTCCACGGCCAGCAGCGAACCGAGCAGCTTGGCGTTCGCCGCGCCACGGAAGCGGCCCAACCCGGCGACCACCAGCCACGCGCCCGGCCGCCCACGCCCACCACACCCCACCGAACAGGCCCGCCACGGTGGCGCCGAGCAAGCCGTACAACGAGATCTGGATGGCGTTGTAGCCCAACACCGCCACCGCCGCACCGGCCACGCCCGACCGCCGGGTTGAGGCCCCGCGCCAACTGGGCGTAGAACGGTGCACTGTGCGGCACATGCCGGGCCATCGCCAGGTATCCCACGGCCAGCACACCCAACACCAGCATGATCACCGCGAAGGACAGTGGCACCCCCACCACACCGGTCAACGCGTACATGGCGACCACACCACCGACCAGCACCGTCAACGGCGAACTCGCGCCAGCGGCGAAGACGAACAGCGCTGCGCCGCCCAACGTCCGACGCGCCAACGTCACCTGACTCACGCCGCCTCCTCAGCGTCCGCCGTCAGCGGATCACCGGGGCAATCCGGGGCTCCGCAGCCGCGTCGATGAGCGGCCGTGCAACGCCAAGTCGTGCACGCTGATGCACACCACCGACATCCGAGGGCGTAGTCGGACCCCGACACCAGAACAGCCGATCCCGTTCCGCCTGACGCCGCGCCCTCGTCTCGGTATCGCGATCCCGGATGAATTCATGCGTGCCGTCCGGCCAATCCCGGCGCACAGCCCACCGAACCTCCGACGCTGCGACATGCCGCGCTTCGATGCATCTGGCCGGCCGGCCAGCTCGACTTCGCCCGACGCGCGAGGCAACACCTGCTTTGACACCGCCCACGATGGCACCCTTCCCAGAACTATTGGCCGCCCGCCAGTTGTCGTCGGCCGGCAGCTCTCTTGTGCTGCCAGAGATGGCTGAGTTCAGTCCGCCCGCCGCCGCGCCTCGTGGCAACGACGGCGGGCGGGGTCTATGTGCGCGGGCAACCTGAGGTCGTAGACCCGCAGTCAGCGATACGTCC
>CAWFLC010000006.1:0-2655875 GCA_963816625.1 uncultured Actinomycetota bacterium
CGGCGGGCGAAGGTGCGCCCCGATCAGGTCGAGCTGGCCGCCGGAGTGAACCGCCGCGTTCCGGGCCTGCGTCGCACCGAGGTCGCGCTGCTGGCCGGGGTGAGCGTCGAGTACTACGCCCGGTTGGAGCGCGGAAACCTCACCGGCGCCTCGGATGCTGTCCTGCACGCCATCGCGGGTGCGCTGCTGCTGGACGACGCCGAACGCGACCACCTGTTCGACCTGGCCCGCGCCGCCGGTCCGTCGCCCACACGCCGGACACGGCGTGCCGTCCGGGACCCGGTGATCCGCCCGAGTCTGCAGCACGCGCTCGACGCGATCACCGGCGGCCCGGCCCTGGTCCGCAACGGCCGCATGGACATCATCGCCGCCAACGTGCTGGGGCGGGCCCTGTACCTCGATGCGTACACGTCCGCGGCCGGACCGGTCAACATCGCCCGGCACGCCTTCCTGAACCCCGAAAAGTCCGAGTCCTTCTACCCCGACTGGGACCTGGCCGCCGACCAGATCGTCGCGATCCTGCGCACCGAGGCCGGCCGCGACCCCTACGACAGGGACTTGCAGGACCTCATCGGTGAGCTGTCCACCCGCAGCGCCCCGTTCCGCGCGAAGTGGGGCGCCCACGACGTGCGTCGGCACGCCACCGGTGTGAAGCACTTCCACCACTCGGTCGTCGGCCGGCTCGACCTGATGTTCGAGAGCACCGACCTGGCAGCAGACCCGGGATGGAAACTTCTGATCTACACCGCCGAACCGGGCTCGCCCACCGCCGACGCACTCCGCCTCCTCGCCAGCTGGGCTGCCACCCAGGCGCAAGAAGCCGCACAGACCCCGCGACAAACCCAGACGGTCAACGACATCTGACCCCAACAGCTGGACCAAACGCGCATAACCGCGTCGGTGGCGTGACCTGGCAATTCGCGACGCGGCACGAAGCCCTTGATCAGCACAGGGACTCTCCACCCGAACTCCAACCCGCGAACGCTCATTATCTGCGGCACGCTGGCCTTGATCAGGAAGTCGTGCTGGACGTGTCCGTGATCGGGGCCGGTCAGGACATCGACCGCGACGTTCAAGGAACGGACAATCGCCGGATGAACGTCCTACGATTCACCCATCGCCTGGCGACCGAGGCCGACGTGCGTGCGATCGAGGACCTGATGACGGTATCCATCGCCGAGAACATGACGGAGTTTCTGACCGGCGAGGAGATCTCCGCGACGCAGGAGTCGATGGGCCTGGACACCACGCTGATCTGCGACCGCACCTATTTCGTGGTCGAGACCGCCCAGGACGGGAAGGCCGTCATCGTCGGCTGCGGCGGCTGGAGCAGACGCCGCACGCTCTACGGCGGCGACCACACGGCCGGCCGCGACGACAGCTACGCCGACCCGGCGACCGACGCGGCCCGCATTCGCGCGATGTACACCCGTCCCGGCTGGACCCGCCAGGGCATCGGCTCGCTGCTGCTGCAACTGGGGGAGAGCGCCGCGCGGGCTGCCGGGTACACGACGATCGAACTCGGCGCGACCCTGTCCGGCGAGCCGCTCTACCGGGCGCGGGGCTACGTCGAGGTCGGCCGCGAGACGCTGACCGGCGCCAACGGCTCGCCCAGCGTCGTCATCGTGATGCACAAACCACTCTCACCCGCCGGGCACAGTTGATCAGAACGGTGAAATCGCGGCGCCCGATGACGTCCGGGCCAGTTCCTCGGCGTCTGCTGCGGCAGGCGCCGCGAGGAGGCCCGCTGCACGGCAGAGCGGCCGATGCGACGTGGGCCGCGGCGGAGGAGTCCCCGCTGTACGAGATTCGCCGGGGGCACGTTCGCGAGGCCGGGAACGAGCTGTCGTTACGTTCCGTAGCGAGCTGATCGCGGCTTCTAGTTCACGCCGAATGCTGGCAGTGCATAAAAATACGAATTCGCCGCTGTCTGCCCCGGCCGTGGTCGGGATTGTCTACTAGGCGAAGAGCTCTTAATAGCCGCGCGCCGACCCGTCGATATGGCGTCGTGCGCTTCGACCGCTGCTCGTCGCTCGGCGTTTCGTTCTGTGCCTGCCACCTACCAATCAGGCACCACGGGGACACCACGAGTGTCACCCGGCTAGGCCTGGCTTGCTGTGACCTGCTCGCCCAGGTGCAGGAGGCTCATGCTGTTCTCCCAGAGGTGATCCAACTGGGTGGGGTCGTTGAAGAGCTTCGCGAGTAGGACCAACCCCTCCAGTTGGGCAACGATCGACTTCGCCGCCTCTTTAGCATCCCCGCGAGGCACCTGGCCATCCTCCATAGCCGCCGCTAGCGAGTGCTCGACCATGTCGATCTGCTCGTCGAAGATGCCTTGCAACCGCTCCCGGATCGGGTCGTCCTGTCCGCTCATCTCCAGCGCAAGGTTGCCGAACAAGCAGCCCGTCACCGAACCGGTTCCCGCAAGCGACGCAACCTGAATGTCGGCGGTGAGGCGGAAGAGGTCGCGGAGGCGCTCCAAGAGCGGGGCCGACCCGTCGAGGATCTTCGCCCATTCGGTGCGCTGCCAGATCCAGTGTTCTTCGATCACGGCGAGGGCCAGTGCCTGCTTGGACTCGAAGTAGTAGTAGAAGCTGCCTTTCTGCACGCCGGCTGCCGCGCAGATCTCGGCAACCCCGATCGAGCTGAACGACCGCTGGCTGAGCAGGGTCGAGGCAGCCGCGAGCAGTCGCTCTCGTCCATCTGATGTTCTTCCCACGTTGACATTATACGACCGGTCAACTATAAACCAGAGGTCAGTAGTTGACCGTACGTCTAGAAAGAGTAGAGAACATGGAAACACAGCAGAAGGTCGTCATCGTCACGGGTGCCTCGCAGGGCATCGGCGCGGGAGTCGTCGAGCGGTTCCGCAAGGAAGGATTCGCGGTCGTCGCGATCTCCCGTTCGATCACTCCGTCCGAGGACCCCAACGTGGTCACCGTCGCCGGTGACATCAGCGATCCCGAGACGGCCAAGCGCGTCGTCGCCACCGCGATCGAGCACTTCGGCCACATCGATACCCTCGTGAACAACGCAGGCATCTTCGACGCGAAGCCCTTCACCGAATGGAGCGTAGAAGAGTTCGACCGTGCCCTCGCGGTGAACATCGGCGGGTTCTTCCACGTCTCCCAGGCAGCCATCGCGCAGATGCTGGAGCAGGGCAACGGCGGGCACGTCGTCAACATCACCACCGCGCTCGTGGACCAGCCCGACGCCCGCGTGCCCGCGGCACTCGCGTCGATCACCAAGGGCGGCCTGAACTCGGTCACCAAGGGCCTGGCGTTGGAGTACGCGAGCCGCGGCATCCGCGTGAACGCCGTCTCGCCCGGCCTCATCAAGACGCCGATGCACCCCGAGAGCACCCACGAGGCCTACGCGAGCATGCACCCGATCGGCCGCATGGGAGAGATCAGCGAGATCGCCGACGCGATCTTGTTCCTCGACGCCGCGAAATTCGTCACCGGCGAGATCCTGCACGTCGATGGCGGCCAGAACGCCGGGCACTGACACCCAGACGTCGGTCTATCGGTCGGGACGCGGCTCATCAGTCGCGCCCGACCGGCCCAGTTCGACGCCAACACCAGCCTTGGAGGGAAAGACATGAACAACACCGAGCGCACAGTCCGCGCCGTGCTCGACGGCTGGAAGGCCGCAATCGATAACCACGAACCCAAGAAGGTCGCCTCCTTCTTCACCCCCGACGCCCTGTTTCAAGGGTTCCGCCCCACGCACTCGATCGGGCACCAGGGTGTGATCGACTACTACGCCTCACAACCCCTCGGACTCACTGCCGACTACCGCATCCTCGACATCCGCCAGCTCACTGATGACGTGATCGTCAGTTACCAGTCTGTGGATTTCGGCTTCACCGACCGGCCCACACTCCCGGTACATCTCACAACCGTGCTCCGAAAGCCTGAAGACGTCTGGCTAATCAGCCACTACCACGTATCCAAGATCGACTAGACGCGCCTGGCTACCCGAAGAGAGCGACGACATGCACTCACCACTGACCGGACTCGGCGTTACGAACCCCGTGCTCGCAGCTCCGATGGCTGGCGGCCCCCTCGACCCCTGAATTCGTGGTCGAGGCGGCCCGGACAGGAAGCCTGGGCTTCGTCGCCGCCGGTTACAAGGATGTCGCCGCTCTAGCGGCGTACGGAGTGTGATGGCCGGCGACGAGTCCCGGTGCACGGGCGGCGGCAAATCCGTGCACCCAAGGTAGTCCTAGATCATGGCGACGGGGCCCGACCTGACGCGATGGCCCGATCAATGCATACCGACGCCGCACCTTGAGCATGCGGCGGTGGGGGACGCTCCACACCGACCAAACGACGCCGTGGCCACGATGGCACGGGATGGAACGCGTACAGACACGAGGCATCGAGTGGAGGGCGGCTGCAAATGAGAGCATCGCGTATGGTCACGACCGTGGTGGCGGCGGCGCTGGTCACCGGCTGGGTTCCCGCCATCGGTCAAGGCTGGCCGACCCAAGGCTCGCAGGTCATCGCGGCGGCGGACGCCCCGCGTGACGCGTCAACCGGTCTGTCCACCGGCAAACGCCAGTACTGACCTCGCAAGCCAGCGCGGCACCAACGAGATCGGAGCCTGTGGCTTCACGCGGCAGATCCGGACGTGCCGACTTACTCGGAGGCAATGCCGGCCAGGGCGCGTCGCGAAATCCGGGCTCGTGGCCGTAGTGAGCGGATGAAGAGGGTTTGGGTCAGCCTGGGGCGAGGAGGCAGAACTCGTTGCCTTCCGGGTCGGCGAGGACCGACCACGGGACGTCGCTCTGACCTAGGTCGATGGCGGTGGCGCCGACCCGGTGGTCACGCCCGCGAGCTCAGCGGCACGACCGGGCCGGCGACCGGACCACCGGCAGGGCCGCCGACATCACCCAGCGCGCTGCCGGCAGAAGGGCCGGCAGCGACGGAACCGGCCTGGGGCGGGCCGGCCCCGAGGATCGGTGGGACCGGGCTGTCGAGGTCGGGTGTGTAGCTGGCGTACCGGTTCTTGCCCATGCGCTTCGCCGCGTACATCGCGATGTCGGCGTGCCGTAGCAACGTCTGCCGATCGTCGCGCGTGTTCCATTCCGCCAGCCCGACGCTGGCCGCCGCCATCAGCGGATGGCCCTGGGCCTGGACCGGCGCGTCGAGCGTCGCGAGTATCCGGACCGCGACCTGCACGCCCGCGCCGACATCGGTATCGGGCAGCAGCACGGCGAACTCGTCGCCGCCGAGCCGGGCCACCAGGTCGCCCGGACGCACCGCCGATCGCATCCGGTGGCCGACCTCGACCAGCAGCGCGTCGCCGACCGAGTGCCCGAGCGTGTCGTTGACCGTCTTGAAGTTGTCGAGGTCGATCAGCAGAGCCGTCAGCGGCCCGGGCGCGGCAACGGCCGCCGCGAGCTCCTCGTTGAACAGCGCCCGGTTGGGCAGGCCGGTGAGCGTGTCGTGGGTCGCCTGCCAGCGCAGCAGTCGTTGGTGCTCTTGGAGCGAGGCAACCAGTGTCGCGTTGTCCCGGAACGCGAGCAGCTGCCGGGCGGCCACGATCGCGGTCGCGGACACCGCGGCGATCACCACCGGAAGGTGGCCGCCGCCGCGGACGCTCACCCCGACCAGCAGCGCATCGATGGCGCCGACCGCCAGATACGGCAGTACGCTGTACGTCCGCCGCCGGGCCGTCGCCGTCCGGGCCGTGCCCGCGGCGCGGATCTGCAGCACCGCGGCCAGCCCGGCGAGCAGGCCCTCGGTCGCCGTGATGAGGTTGGACACCCCGTCTAGGCGCGGGTCGGCCAACACCGGTACGAGTCCCGAACCGACCGCGCCGACGACGACCACCGACGCGAGCGCGTACAGCGCCGCGGTGTCGACCGTGTCGGTTCCGGCGAGCATGAGCTTGACGACCGCGAGCACGGCCAGCAGGCAGAGCAGGCAGAGGGCCAGCAGACCCAGGACCAACAGAAGGTTCACGTCCGGACGGACCAGCGGCGCCAGCACGAAGTGCCAGAGGAAGGTGGCCGCGCAGATCAGCACGGTCGCGGCGTCGAGCCCGAGGCGGACCCGGTCGCCGGGCCCGCGGCTGCGCACCGGGAGCCGGATAAGCGCCCACAGCATCAGGAACAACGCCGCCACCAACAGCGACACGGCGACGGTGAGCAGGATGCCGGGCTGCGCTTGGCCGAGCTTGGCCTTGGTCAGCGGGTTCGTCGACGGGGCGATGAGGGCGGCCGCGATCGCGAGCCGGCGCCAGAACCGGCGCCCTTCCGGGCCGAGCCGCGGCGCACGTGAGGCCCGGTACAGGTACCAGGCGGCCAAGCCGAGTGCCAGCGCGCCGGGCAGCCAGCCGACAATGGCCACCGACCTGAAACCGGCGATCCGCGCCACGCACCAGGCGGCCGCGACGGCGAACAGCGGGGCGTACGCCAGGAGCAGGCCGGGCACGCCGACGACCCGCGGGGCACCCGCGCGCCCGTCCGTATCCGCCCGGCCCACCTTCACCCCCAGCCCCGATATACACACAGCCATCGCACACGCGGCCTTCGCACGCACCCATCGACCAGGAGTACGCATGGCTGAGGACATCGCGTTCACTCCGCCATCGTGCGGCGATGGTCTCTCCCGGTGCCGGCTCACAGCGCTGGTATCGGTCCGGTCCTGCCCGGAGGCTTCCCGTTCGGCGCTGATGGCGTTTTCACCGGCGAGGGCGTCGGCGACGGCACGGCGGATGACGGTGTTACGAGCGTCAGGGCCGCTATCGCGCCCGCCAATCCCGCGATCGGTAACCATTTTCTTCGCAGCACGTTGCGTCGCAGCATGGTTGGGGCCTCCGCATACCGTCGGAAACACTGACTGCCGTCGAGGGTCGACCAAATCCTGTTACTGCGCGGTGGCCGGGGAAAGGCTTCTATCCGGCCGTTACCGTCGACATTCGGCCTGCCGCAACGACCGGACTGGCAGATGTGCCTGCGGTCGGTGGAACCCGCAAGGGGTACAGGGCCGACGCGCTCGCCGCACTAGCAGTCGGTCGATTGCCGCGTCGGCCAGCTTGGTGAGGCGATCGAGGTTTATGGCGAAGTGTACGAAATTCTCCGGCGCCATCGAGGCGCATGTAACCAGGACGCCGCCGGCGGGTTCACCGACGCCGGCCGGGAGATCAGGGAGCGGATCGAGGCCCTCACCGACGAGCTGGCGGCGCCGGCGTACGACGTGCTCAGCGCGGACGAGCTCGACGAGCTGGTCGCGGGGCTCGAGACGATCGCCGCCGCGGTAGAGGCCGTCGACGACTGAGCGGGCGCATCAGGCGACGGCCACGACCCCCAGCTCGGCCACCGAGGTGAGCAGGTCGTTGCGCGGGATCACCCGCACGGTGGAGCCGAAAGCGCCGCCGCGGTCGAGGACGATAGGCCCGTCGAAGCGGAGCGACCGCCGTCGTAGCTCTCGGCCAGGTCGAGAGCCTGCACGGTGACGTCGGTGAGTGCATCAGGACGTCCGGTCGGTAGGGCAGCGAGATGGACGCAGAGAGTGATACGGCCTCGGCGGCCCGCGAGCACGATCGGCGGCAGATGAGCATGTAGCGGTGACGAGCGATGAGTGCCAGCTCGGGGCCGTCTGTCGCGCTTGACATCGGAGGAGCAGCCGTGCGCCGGTCGGTGGTTCACACTTGCGTGCATGGACCTGACGTCGGAACGGGTCACCTCCGCTGACGGGACGACGATCAGCTTTCTGAGCGTCGGTGTCGGACCAGGACTGGTCGTCCTGCCAGGCAACAACCGGCGTGCGCGCCATTACACGAAGCTTGCCCATGCGTTGTCCGCGTCGCATTCAGTGCATGTGCTCGACCGGCGCGGGCGGGGCGAGAGCGGGCCGCAAGGTCCGCGGTACAGCATCGACAGCGAGGTGGACGACGCGCTTGCGGTGATGGCGTACACCGGCGCCGACAGGGTGTTCGGGCACAGCTACGGGGGCCTGGCCGCGCTGCATGTGGCGCTGCGGCAACGGGTGCGGTCGCTGGTCGTATACGAGCCCGGGGTGAACCTGCACAGCCGGTTGGATACGACCTTCTTGCCGGAGTTCACCCAACGTGTCCAGGCGGGGCAGCGGGTCCGGCCAATGGCGTTGTTCTTGAAGCGGGTCGGGCTGTTGCCGTTCGGCGACGCGCCTGGCTTCGTCTACACGGCGGTCGCCGCGCTGATGCTTGCCGGCGGCAAGGACGGCGCTGAGATGCGGGCGATGATGCCGACGACCCCCGCGGAGATCGGCGAGGTGGCCCGGCTCGACTCAGATGGCTCCCGATACAGTGCCATCCGGTCACCGACGCTGGTTCTCGCCGGTGACAAGACCTTGCCCGCGTCCCTGCCCATGATGAGCAAGGAACTCGCCGACATCATCCCTGACTCGCGGTACGAGCTGATCGCCGGATTGGGCCACAACGCGCCCGACAACGACGCTCCCGCAGCGATCGCCGCACGGATCACGGCCGCGATCGCGGAGGCCCACTGAGTCGGTCGGCGTCGGGTAAGACCAGCCGCAGGCGGCCCTGACGCGCGAATCAAACAACCGCTCATCGCCACGTCCGGTCGCGGCGACCGACGGTCCGGCCACGCTGGGTGACGCCCGGACGGCGGCAGGAGCCGCACGGCCTCGCCCGCAGCGCGGCATAGAAAGACGTTCTGCGTGTCGATGCAGGACTTAGGAACGTCCTCCTGATGCGCTTGTCGGGCTTGGTGTCCCAGCGCAGGAGGAGGACGTTCATGGGTAACGGTAGCGGTGTGTCCCGGGGTGATCGCAACCGTAACGCGCGGCTTGCTCGGTTGCGGGTCCTGGTGCCGGTCACGAACGCGGTCGTCGGTATCGATCTGGCGGATCAGAAGCAGATGGTCGTGGTCACCGACCATGACTCGAAAGTGTTGGCGCGCAAGACATTCAGGTGCCATGCGTGGGCTCTGGGGGCGGCGTTGGACTGGGCGAACGGGCAGGCTTCCTCGAAGGGCTTCGCCGGGGTCACGGTGGCGTGTGAGCCGACCGGTCACCGCTGGCGGGTACTGGGTCAGCTGGCCGCAGAACGGGGGATGCCGTTCGTGTGTGTCCAGCCGATGTTGACGTCGTGGGCGCGCCGCAGCGAGGACCTGACCTTCGACAAGACCGACGAGAAGGACGCCGTGCTCATCGCCCGGCTGACGGCTCAGCTGCGCTGCTACGTGCCGGAGCCGGTCGATGAGCGGTGGGGCCGGCTGCGGCATCTGGGCGCGCGCCGGGTGCAGCTGCTGGTGGAATCGGGCAGCCAGGTCCAGCAGATGCGGGCCCTGCTGGAGTGTGTCTGGCCCGCGGCACTGCAGACCGCGCGGCAGCCGTTTCGGTCCTTGACGTGGACTGCGGCGATGAGCGTCGTGCTGCAGCGGGACGGCGGGGACCTGACCCGAACCCGCCGGCTGGGCTTGGCCCGGTTGGAATCTGCGGTGCGACGGGAGATCATCCGACGCGGGCAGCAGCGGCCGTGTCTGCGCATCGTGCGGATGCTGTTCGCGGCGTTGAGCGATCCGGCCGGGGTGATCGCCCACCGCCGGGGCGCCTTGGAGCGGGTGTCGCTGCTGCTGGGTGACTGGTTCGACACGCACCGCCGGTTGGCCGATACCGAGCAGCGGATGACGGCAATCCTGGACGAGCTGCAGCTGACCGAGTTGGTCACCTCGATCCCCGGCCTGTCCGCGATCGGCGCGGCCGCGATCCTCGCCGAAACCGGCGACCCGCACCGGTTCGCGACCGCCCGCGCGTTGGTCAAACACGCCGGTCTGGCCCCGCGGGAGAAGCTGTCCGGCACCTTCGTCGGCCGCACGAAACTGACCGGGCAAGGCCGGCCCGGACTACGGCTGGCGGCGTGGCGGGCCGTCTGGGGCGCGCAACGCGCCAACCCGGTGTACGCCGCCCGGTTCACCCATCTGACCAAGCGGGAGCACAACAAGCTCACCGTCACCCAGGCCCAGGCCGTGATCGCCGCCGCGATCCTGCGGCAGTTGTACGCCGTCATCACCACCGGCCGACGCTGGGACCCGGCCATCGCCACCCACGGTGCCAAACGGTCCGCAGCGATGCCCATCGCCGCCTGAGCTCGGCAGGCGGCCCGTCAAGCAGGGTCGGGGCGAGCCCCACGCGGCATTGAGGAACCACGGTTACCTCGACGCACATCATGGGCAGCCCCGCCCGTCGTCACAGCAACCCGATTACACGCTGCCGGGACCAACCCCATTACGGCTATGCAGGGACAGACGACGAACGAGGCACACCCGACCAAAGCTTGACAAAAAACGTCTTACGCTGATGAGCGGATGTCGGACCGCGCTTAGGACCTACTTCAGCCCCGCCAGCGTAGGTCTGCGACCACGGCCAGGTGGTCGGAGGGATGTACGCCTCCGACTGGCTCGCCAGCCAGGTGCACACCCTCCACCAGAACCTGTTGGTCCTCCCACCCGGGACGGAAGAAGATGTGATCGATGCGCTGGTCGACCATCTGAGGTCCGGATCTGCGGCTCGACCCCGTCCACGATCGAACCCTTCGGCGCTCGCTGATACCACGGCGGCGAATCGCTGGCCAGCGCCTTCTTCACCGTGTTGCACGACATCCGCAACCGTCGGGCGATGGCCGCGATAGCCATACCCTCCGAGCGCCACAGCCGTCGGGCCTCCGCCCAGTGCTCCACGCTGAGCACCTCCCGATGCTTCAAGAGATGGTCCCGATTGGGCCAGCACCACGTGATCAGTTTCAGGCGCAGCCGACAGAAGTCGGTAGCCGAACTCGGCGGGCGTGGCTGCCCCGCCTCTTCGCCGCTTCCGGAAATTTCAAGTTGCCGGTCCTTTGCCTGTGCCCGATTGAGCCAGGCCGATAGTTTGCCGCTGTCATCTGTGCGCATAAGTCGATGTTTTAGCTGTACCTCGTCATTGCTGTCGGACGCGACCGAGGAGTCGGTATGGCTGTGGTGGGTCATCGGAGAATAGGGATCAGGCACTGGCGACCAGTTGTCGGTATGTGTGCTTTTGTCGTGCTGGTCAGCGCAGGCCCGGCGGCAGCCGCGCCGTCACCGAGTTCACCGCCGGTTCCGGCACTGACCTCCGATCAGGAGATCGCGGCGCAGGCATTGAGCCGTGACTTCCACGTTCCCGTGGCCGAGGCGCGAGCGCGCATCGATCGGCAGACGGACATCGCTGCTCTGTCGGAGCGGTTGCCGCAACAGCTTGGCGCGGCGTATGCCGGAACCTTCATCGACAATGTTCACGGAGGCCGCGCTGTGGTGCTGGTGGCCACTCAGGAGCTGGTCCGTGAGGTCCCGGTTGTGAGATCGCTCGCCGCTGCCCACCGCCTGCCCACCGACTCCGTGGAAGTCCGGCAGGTCCGGCACAACCTGGCCGAGCTCGCGACGATCAACCGCGGCATCGGCGAGAAATTGGTTCAGCTCAACCGGGACAGGGCCGACCCGCTCTCGGCCTGGGTGGACATCGCCAACAACCAGGTGGTCATCGGCGTGGCAGACGGTGCGCAGACCACTACCGATCAGGAATCGTTCATTGCGGCGAATCAGGCCCGGTACGGCGACGCGGTTGCCCGAGGAACCTACGCCGGCCCTGCAGTGGCCGCCGCCTGTTCCTGGCCTCGCTGCGACCCTCCCCTGCGGGGAGGTCTGTGGATCTCTGCCGGTGGTTACGACAGTGCGGCCTACTGCACCAGCGGGTTCCCGGCCCGAAGTCGTTCCGACAGCAGCCATTGGTACCTCGTCACGGCTGGGCACTGCTCCGTCGAACACTCCGGCGTGACCTGGGCCGAGAAGTTCGTCAGGGACGGCACCTGGCACTCGATCGGGACGACGTGGCACGCCGTGTGGGATTCCCGCGGGGACGCGGCCATCATCACGATCAACAACCCCGCGGGATGGTCGCCGCAGGGGTCGGTCTACGTTCGTCGTTCCACAGCGGGCGACCACCCGACCGCCGAGGACCCGGCATACGCCATCAGCCGGGTCGGCGGGTGGGCTGACGTGCCCATCAGCGGCAGCCCGCCTGGCTACTACGTCTGCCACACTGGCGCCACCTTCGGCACCGACTGCGGCACGATCGGAGCTCTCGGTGTGACGCTCACCTATGACGGCCACACCGTACAGGGCCTCGCCCAGGTAACAGGCATGGCAGGCTGCCAAGGCGACAGCGGCGGGCCGATCTACGTAAACCACACCGCACTGGGCATCTACGTCGCCCTGCATCTCACCAGCGTGACCAAGGTGGGGCCGAACGGCTATACCCAGGGGTGCGGTGTGACCGGCTATTACCAAGGCGCCGCCGGCCTGCAAGACCTACTCAACGTGAACATCGTGCTGGGGTGAACGCCATATCCGGCCCAGCATCGGACCGGATGGATGACTGGTGCTCCGCACCATTCGGCTGGCAGCCTGGCCCGCTCATCCTGCGGAAAGGCAGCTGCCCGGACGGCGACGCACGGGCCGGTGGTCCAAGCGGAGGCTCGGGGCGCTCACCGCCGGAGTCGGCGCGGTCGGCGGCCTGGTCACCCAGGGCGCGAAATGCCTGGGCGGGGAGAAGGGTGCTTGCTCGGCCGGATCGTTCCTCAAAGCCGGGGTGGTCGGCGGGATCGTCGGTGGCGTCGCCGGCCTCGGCGGGGCACTCGGCGGCAAGCTGCTTTCGGCGGTCGGCGGCAAGGCGCTCTCGGCAGTCGGCGGCCTGTTCGGCCGGGGCGGCGCCGAAGTCGCCGAGGGCGCGTCCGCCGATATTGCCGAGGGTGCGGCGGCCGACACCGCGGCCAGCGTCGCCGATGGCTCGGCCAGTTCCAGCGCAGACAACGTGGCCACCTCGACCGCCGAGGACGCCGGCCGGGCCAGCCCGCGCTCCGGCGGCCAGCCGCGCAGCGAAGAGCCCAACGGCCCGTCCCGCGGTGGCAAG
Source organism: uncultured Actinomycetota bacterium (assembly GCA_963816625.1). Classification (GTDB taxonomy): domain Bacteria; phylum Actinomycetota; class Actinomycetes; order Mycobacteriales; family Micromonosporaceae; genus Dactylosporangium. Next base: position 12,939 of record CAWFLC010000006.1, read on the forward strand.
TCCGAGGAGGGTGGCAGCTGTCCGACGCACAGCTTCACCGCCGGTACCCTCGTCCTGCTGGCCGGAACTGATCCAGAAGCTGCGCGGTCACTGATCGCGCGGCGGATGGATTGGCTGTCGGGCAGCGTCCATGGCGTCGTTGGCCGGCCTGAACCGAGCGCGCGGGATCCGGTCGACGAGCGCACGAGTGGCCGTTTGCAATGGCGGCGGAGGATCGGCTCCTCGCGGTCGATGTCGCGGAACACCTCAGCGGCTTTCAGGCCCTTGATGCCATCCTTGGCATGAATGTCGTAGGCGACCTTCAGGTCGTCGCGGTGGCGGATCGTTCGGCAGACGGGCTTTACCGCGAACCAGCGAGGGTCAGGACGGACGGCACGAACACCTCGAGAACCACACACAACACGACCGGCGCACCCCAGCACTCAGCCAACAGGAACACCGGGTCACGCGAGTCCCTCGACAGGTTTGCTCCAGCATCGCAAGTGTCTCCTGCGGCGACCGGACGGCGGCTCTGAGGTGCTCGAACAGTTTCATGCGGGCCAGACCTGATCTGGGCGTTCGAGCCAGACCTCACCAGCCGGTGTCTCCGCGTATACGACCGTCGGATCGCGTTCGTCGATGAAATGAGGCGGCAGCCCAGCGGGCCGCCGCCTCATACGCGAACGCCCATGTCGACAGCCGGTAGCGCTGTTCTATGACGAGGGCGCTCTGATCCTGGCTCGTCTGAGCCTGTTCGGGATGTTTTGAGTGCGCCGCCAGGGACTCGAACCCCGAACCCGCGGATTAAGAGTCGGCGACTATCCATTATGGACAGTAGCAGCAGGTGTTATCTCATGACATCTGGGATGGTCAGGGAGCTGGTGATATGTCAACGCGTGTCACTGGCTCCCGCACCGTACCGGGACGTGCGGTCTCCCAATGGTCTCCCAACCGGCGGGCAACACGGCTCTGATCGGCTCGAGAGTGGGCATGCTGGCCACCATGCTCCGGCGCCGGCTTGCCCATCGAGCAAGACTCATCCGCACTCCACGCAAAGGCCAGACATTTATTAACCAGGGCACCGGACCTGCGGATTAAAAGTCCGAATTCTAGGGTTCACGACTCATATCGGAGTGTAGTCCGACTCCGTACCGGCCCGATGTGCATAGTCCAGCCGTGTCCTTGCAGGTCCGGCCGTTGCAGCGGAGTGTGTCGATATCCCATGAGTCCGCCCGACCGCGATCATCCCGGTGAATGCGGCGACGTCCGTCTAGATTGCCGAACATCCGAGCAACCGCGGAGCAACACCCACCGCCATCATCGTCACGCTGGGGCGCAGGACGCACTCACAAGTAGCCGAGATGAGGGCACTGGATCATGACTGTCCGGGTCGGTCGAGTGTAGCCTCGTCCGGTGCTGCTGTGGTGTGAGCTAGTGGCGGCGCGGGCTGCGTTGAGGCCATTCCGACCGCATGCCAGACCGGCCCGACGAGTGTTTCGTCCCCAGCCGCGTTCGAAGCGTTAGGGCGTCGGTGGAGTTGCCGACGCCCAGGGGTTTTCGGTGGAACAGCTGACCGGCGTTCGCCAGAGGCTTAGCCGGAGCGATCGGTCATTAGTGTGGGGCTCGTCGGGGCTGCGTGTCGCCTCGCCATACGACCGGAGGCTCGGCCCAGCCTGTTCTCGTGTACAGGCTGGGCGGAGGCTTGGCGGTCAGTCGGCGGTGGATGGGCGCTTCCGGAGAGGTGCGCGGGGTGTGGGCCGTTTGATCGCGATGGCGAGGGCGATGCTCCAGAGCACGAACAGCGAGATTCCTGCCGATTTCACCAGTGGTGGCGCGCTGTCCGGGATCGTGAAGTCCGCCGCGATGGCGACGAGGTTCAGTAGCGGGACGCGCCAGGGAAGGGTCGGGGTCCGGAACTGGGCAACGAGCAGGGCGGCGGATCCGACGAGGTTGCCGCCGAAGAACAGGACCACTTCGAGTCGTCCGACCGGGAGGGTCGTGAAGGCGTCGAAGGCTGAGTCGATTGCGGCCTTATCCATCCCGGATTGCTCCATCACGAGTTGGATGGCCTCAATTCCGTGCAATGCGGCCAGGCCGATGATGTTGCAGACCAGTCCGGTCAGGGCGACGACCGACCATTTCGGTGTGGCGCGCCAGCACACCGCTGCGGCGACCGTGGCGGTGATCAGCAGGAAGGGCGTGCTCAGGAGGTCGAAGAAGATGGACCAACCTCGGGCGTCGTAGCCGTTGCCGTGCTGAGCGACGTAGCCGGCCAGCATGATCAGCGGACCGATGGGGAGCAGGACGGCTGCTCGGTTCCGGGTTCGACTCGTGATGAGCTGCTCGTTCTGTCGGGGTGAAGCGACGGTGGTCATGCCGGGTCCTTTCGGTTGCGTCGTGGACCTCGACGATGGCGGTGAGCGCGTCCCGAGCGCTGGTGAGCACCGTCACGAGTCGCGTCCCGGCGATGAGCACGGTTTCCAGGTCAGGTGTCCTGGTTCTGGTCCGGGACAGTGGCCCGTATCGCGCGGGCGGTCGGGCGATCACACTGAGGGGATGACCCAGGTAGCGCGCGGGGCAACGGCAGTGGACAAGGCCGCGCCGCGGTCCTGGACGCTGCGGGTGACGGCGGTGACGGTCATCGCGGTCGTGACCGCCTTGTCGAGCGTGACGTTGCTGCTGTCCGTCGCGAATGGTGTGAGCCCGGCTCGCTTCCTGGAAGGCAACCAGGCGAACGGGTGGGTAGCGGGCCTGGCGTCCGGCGTGCTGGCCGGGCTCATCATGTATGCCCAGCCGCACAACCGGTTGTGGATCGTTTTCACGATCGAGGGTGTACTCGTGAGCGCCTCGGTGGCTGCGAACGCATATGTGGAATTCGCAGCCCAGACGGCACACCGGCCGCTACCGGGCGTCGCGCTGGCGGCGTGGTGTTCGGGCACATGGTGGGTGCCGGGGATGCTGGTCCAGGTCGGGGCGGTGCCCATGTTCTTCCCTGACGGCAGGGTACGTTCGCCGGCCTGGCGCTGGCCGGCGCGGGTGCTGGTTGCAGCCATCGCTGCGGGGTCGCTCCTGGCGGTGACGACGCAGGCGCTGATGCCACCGGGCTTCACGAACCCGTTCGATCCGCCATCCGCCGGTCGGCTGGACCTGGTCGCGTTGACGGTCTGCTCGGCGGTGGCTTTCCTCGGCGGGGTCGTCGCCACCGTTGATCTGGTCGTGTCGATGCGATCGGTGGACGGCGTGCAACGGCGTCGACATGCATGGTTCCTCATCAGTTGCGTGCTGACCGTCCTGTTCGTGCTGGCGCCGTTGCCGGAGTTCGCGAGGTTCGCGTTGATGGTCCTGGCGACGGCGGCGGTCGGCGTCGGCATCGTCTGGTACGGCTTGTTCGACATCGAGCCGCTGCTGTCCCGCACGATTGCCTACACCGTCCTGACCTCGGCGGCGATCGGCGTTTACCTGGCGGTCACGGTGGCGGTCGGGGCGCGCCTCAGTGGTGGCATCGTGCCCGCCGCCGCGGCGGCGGTGGTCGCGATCGTTCTGGCCGGCACTCGTCTGCGGGTGCAGCGGTGGGTGGAGTGGCTGCTGTACGGCGAACGTCGAGATCCGTTGTCGGCGCTGAGCAGCCTTGGCACGCGCCTGTCCACCTCACTGGACGCCGAGGCGGTGCTGCCCGCCGTGGTGGAGACGGTCCGGGAGAGCCTGCGGATGCCGTACGCCGCGATCCAGCTGGCTGGTGACGACCTGGTCACCGTCGAGTCGGGTCAGCCGGTGGTCACCTGCAACCGGTTCCCGGTGGTCCACGCCGGGCAGCCGGTGGGAACACTCATCGTGGGAACTCGTCGCGGGGAGGCACGCCTGAACGCGGCAGATACCCGGGTCTTGCAGGCGTTTGCCCGTCAGGCCGGAGTTGCGATCCACGACGTCGGTGTCACCCGGGAACTGCGGCACGCCCGGGAGGCACTGGTCCTGGCCCGAGAGGAGGAACGCCGCAGGATCCGCCGGGACCTGCACGACGGGCTCGGTCCCGCTCTGGCCGGTATCTCCCTGGGGTTGGAGGGCGCCACGCAGCGCGTGCGTCCCACTGCACCCGACGTCGGCGACCTGCTGGACTCGCTTCGTGCGGAAACAGCCACGTGTGTCGACGAGGTCAAGCGGATCGTGAGCGATCTGCGGCCCGCGGCGCTGGACGAGATCGGACTCCTGGCTGCGCTGCACCAGCACGCGGAGCTGATCGCTTCCCGTACCGGCGGCCTCCACATCGACCTTCAGGCCGATCAGCTGCCCGCGCTTCCCGCGGCGGTGGAGGCCGCCGCCTACCGGATCGCGCTGGAAGCCCTGACCAACGTGGTGCGGCACAGCCAGGCCGAGCGCTGCCGGCTGGAGGTGAGGATGAACGGAGCTCTGCAACTGTCGATCACCGACAATGGCGTGGGACTGCCGGGCGGCGGTGAACGACGCGGTATGGGACTCACCTCGATGAGCGTTCGGGCCGAGGAACTGGGTGGAACCTGCACCGTGACGTCTCCTGACGGACGCGGGACCGTCGTGGCCGCGACGTTGCCCGTCGGGCGGTCATGGACGCCGTGACCCGCGTCGTCCTGGCCGACGACCATCCCGTGTACCGGCAAGGACTGACAGTGATCCTCTCGGGTCTGCCGGACATCGAGCTCGTCGGAGTCGCGTCGAACGGAGTCGAGGCGCTGGCCCTGGTCGAGGACCTGGTCGCCGACGTCGCCTTGCTCGACCTGCACATGCCCGCCATGGGCGGGATCGAGGCGACCCGGCTCCTCACGCAGCGGTATCCGCAGGTGGCAGTGCTGGTCCTGACCATGTACGAGGACGACGAGTCAGTGCTCGCGGCGATCAGAGCAGGGGCCCAGGGTTACCTCGTCAAGGGCGCCTCGGGTGAGCGCATCGTCGCCGCCATCCGGGCCGTCGCGGCCGGCGAAATTGTCTTCGGCGCCGCAGTCGGCCGGCACATCCTCGGCAACGTCACCGCCGCAGCAACCAGGACCGCGGCCACACCGTCCCGACCCTTTCCCACCCTCACCGGCCGCGAATTCGAGGTGCTCAATCTGATAGCCGCCGGCCGATCCAACCCCGACATAGCCAGATCTCTTTACCTGTCCGAGAAAACCATTCGCAACCATGTCTCCAGCATCTTCACCAAGATCGACGTCGCGAACCGCTCCGAAGCAATCGTCAGGGCGCGTGAGGCGGGACTCGGCCGAGATCTGAGCTAGACGCCAGCCGCGACCTCTTCGGCTCGGGAAGGGATGTGCTCGGCTTGGCGAGCGGGGACACGGCAGCTGGTATTTCCGCTGCTACGTCCGGGACCTGAGTGGCCGGTCGGTGCAGGCTCGTCGCGGCGGATTCACCTCCCAGGCGGCCGAGTGGCTTGAACCGGCGTTCGGTCCGGGCGTCCTTTCCGCCCCGGCGCCGCGGCGATGATCGCGGCTATGTTCGGCCTCGTTGGTGTACCAAGTCGGCGCATTCGGTTCCGCGGCTGTGATGCGCGGGTCTGTCCGTGTCTCAGCCACTGGCGGCTCCGAAGGTTCAGGCGACGAGCGGCTCGCTGGTCTATCTGCCCTCGGTCAGATCTTGCAGCTGTAGACCAGTTCGCTTGCGTAGAGCACCAGCGACAAGGCCGGCAACTGACGATGATCGCTTCAGCGACGGTTGCGGTGGTGCGTACCCGCACCGGTCGCGGCCGGACGAGGAATCGGTTCACGGCTAGAGTCGACGGTAGACAGTTGAAACCTGACGAAGCATCTGTCAGTAAGAGGCAGTCGCATTAGGTGGTGGCATCGTGGATAAGGCCTTTGGCAGCGTTGGCACCTGGGCGATCCTGCTCGCGCTAGTTTTGACCTCGTCGGTCATTGGGGCGGTTCTTAGCAAGCTTATGGAGCGCAGCGCTGCTTACCTGGAACACGTCCAAGAAGGTTACGCGGAGGCCACTAAAGCTTTGGTAGCGTGGGACCAATTTCCTTATCGAATCCGCCGGCGAGTGAACGACGAGCCGGAAATAAGACGCGGCCTCGCTGAATTAGGATCCGACATTCAAGAACGTCTAGGGTACTCCTTAGGCTGGGTCAGCGCCGAAAGTGCGGTAATGGGGGAGTTCTACGCCGCGCTTATGAGACGCCTACGGATCGATGTCGGAGAACACGCCCGCTTTGCCTGGCAATCTCCGCCCAGTATGTCGCCAGCCGGCATGAACCTAGGTTACGAGCCCGCCGTTTACCTACCGGCCGGCTGGGCGTACGTACAGATGTTCTCGGCAGGGTTTAGGTACCGATTTGGCTGGCGCCGATACCTTATTCCGTCCGCAGCGCTACGACGGATTCTGGTACGCCGTGGGTTGTGGCCAGCGTCAGGAGGTTCGGCTGTCTTTGCGTCAGCGAATTCCCTGGAACCATTACCAACACAAGAAAGAATCCCTGAAAAGGACGGATCCGCGCCAGAGCCCGATGCGCTGCGGCCGTAAGTAGCGATCTAACATCGAAGCTCGACGAGCACTACCACCGATGCCCGCACGCACGCTGGTACCGACAGGGCCGGCAGGACGCCTTGAACGAATTTCGCGATCGTTCAACAACTCGAAATCGGCGATCCGGGCCCGTTGGGCGCTGACGAGGCTGATGCGGACTGAGTGCTAGTGAGGACGGTGCCGGTCGTCGCCGTCCCGGGAACCGGCGTGTATGGAGGCGTTACGATGCGGTCGCGGTCGCGCAGCAGTTGGAGCGCTGCACCGTGGGAAAGGGCCGAGCCTCTGCCCCCCGGCGGTGCGGTCGGAACGTCGCGCCGTTCAAGGGTGACAATCAGCGCCCGCCGGTACGCCGACTGGGGCTTCGTCCCGGGCGAGAGTGGGCAGCGTGGCTGCCTCTACGCCTGCCGCGAGCAACACAACCGGGCGCGGCTCGGCTGCGTTCAACGACGATGGCGTCTATCACGACGGCAACCACGCGCTGACTCCCCAGTTCGTCCACGGTTTTCGCGGCCATGCGTGCATGGCAACGGCGTTGTCTGATTCGAGGTCGCGGTGCCGGCAAACAGGACATTGGATACTGTTGCCCTATGAACAGGTCGGCTGATGGTACTCGGCCCCAGTCCGACTGCGGTGTGGGTATGGGGAGGCGTTCGGGATATGGGAACCAAACGAATGTCGACCCGATGTGCCGTGAGCTGAGAATGTGAAGGCAGAAGGATAGTAAATCGGCCAACCGGTCGACTAAGAGTTTCGGACCTTTGGGGAAGAGAATGCGCCTAAGCTTCGCCGCCGCGTCCGACCAGTACACTTTTGCTCGCCATTCGTCGTGCTCGAAAACATACACGTGACTGGGCGCGAAGACTTTGACTGCTCCGTCAGGGGTCCGCTGGACCGCCATGACCTTAGGTGAGATCAACTGGGCAAGCCGCTGTTCATCTGCGAGCAAATCTAATTCGAGCAGAGCCTCTGGGCCCCGCGGAGATCTAACGAGAAATGTGGTGCGGCCATTGCACATCTTTCTGATGTGATTGAGATCCCGCATCCCTGGCTCGGTACCGGATAGTCCGATGAGCTTCCCGGCCGACGATTGCCCGGCGATCGCCGTGAAAGCTACAAGCCGTTCTGGTTCGTCAATGACAAACGCGCCGTACGAGCTGCGTCTTCCTTCGTGAACTGGCGATTGCCGAGCATACCCAATCTCGTCGATGATCGCGGAGTATGCGGGGTCATCGTTGGCCAGTTGCAGGTCGACCGCCTCGTCGGCGAGTTCGGCCACTAGCCGGAGTTGCCGCCGTTGCGTCCGATCTAACGATGCATCATCCACTACCATGGGACCTCCTCCATGCTATTACTCCAGCACTTGGTGGGTCCCCGGCTCACTGTCCTCACGAAGTCTGAGACTGTGATTCGGCGCGTTAACCGCCTACCAGGTTAGCTGTCGGGTTCGGGAAGAGTCGTCTCTCAGCCCTATCGCGCAGGTCAAAGCGACCTGGCAAATTCACCCCTATGAGAACGTAGCAGTATCACGTCTTGGGCAATGATCGTGCGCATCGTTTAACTGCACGGGCCCGGTCAGCGATCCTCAGCCTCCTCCCACTCGTGTCTTTCCAGCCAGTCGATTGATTCATCGGGCAGTGTTCGGACAGCCAACAGCTCGACGTCGTGTCTTTCGACCATGAATAGGTCCGGGATCATGCCGAGAATGACTGCCGACAGCACGTCTTCGCCACCCGTCAGCCGCTCCAAACTGTCATGTGAGCGGGGCCCGTAGAAGCTGACCGTCGGCGACCGTCGTATATATATAAGCGACGTCGAACCAGCTCTTGCCGGGTCGAAGTGCCAGCCCGTATGCCGGGAACACTACCGCATAGAGGCGCGCCCACAACTGCAGCGGGTTACCGTCGAGGCGTCGCAGGTAGTGCCGGATCTGGGGATGAGTCGGGAATGCGGCTTGAACGGATGTCTGCAACGCGGCCAACGGATCCGTCAGATTTGAGGGCCGCACGTGCCGTCGGACGTGCCGTCATGCGGCCATCACCGCTGTGCGCGATGAGCTGGATGAAAATCCTCCGGGCGACGTCGCGTTGGTCTTCGGCCAGACTTTCGTAGACGGCGTCGGCGCTGCGTCGCACGATGTCGGCCACACCGCCGGTGCGTCGATAGTTCGCCAGCGTCAGACCGTTGTTGCCGCCCTGTCCCCACATCTTGAACAACACGTGAGACAGCAGCGGCAACGCGCCAGTCTCGTAGCCTCCAGGTACGCGTCTGCCACGAAGGTCGTCGAGAATCGCGGCGGTGAGATCATCGGTGACCTCTATGCCAGCCTCGATCGCCGGCCCGGTGATCGCTTCCTTCAGGTCGGACTCGGTCATTGCCGTCACAGTGAACGGGCCGCTGGAAATCGCTTGCTCGAGGGGCTGGAAGCGGCTGGCCCGGTCGATGAAGTCACCGCGAATCGCCGCCACGATCAGCGCAGCCGGTTGGCCGTCGGCCAATGCAGGCACTGTGGCCATGGCATGGAGCGCCGCGAGAAATGTCGCCTGAACGGCGTCTTCCTCGACGAGAGTGAACAGCTCCTCGAGCCCAGGAACAGGTCCGCGCGTTCTTCACCGCGCTGACCAACCGCAACGGCCAGCAGCTGCGCGCCCTCGGCGTCTGCCACGACAGCCCGATCTGCACACCAACCAGCCTGGCCACCGGCTACCAGCCACCCGACCACCTCGACATCCGCCCAGCCCAACACACCACCGCCACCGCCGCACAGTCCAACAGCAACCAGGTCGTCATCCCCGTGCGCTATCAGCTCGCCGGGAAACGCTACGACGACAACGTCCAGCTCACCCGCTACCGGCGCGGCCTGTTCGGCCACGGCTGGCGCATCACTGAACCGCCCGGCGCCAACCTGCACATCACCAACAACGACGGCGGCGAAATCACAATCGCCGGCCTCGACCCCGCCACACTCAACAGCGTCGGCGTCGCCCGTGCACCACAGAGCAGCCGGTTCACCGATGGATTTTGGGCACCACCCGGCACCTACACCGCCAGCGTCGGCGGCAGCCCGCTGTTCGATCCGGCGGCAGTGGAGGTCACCATCGCCGCCGACCGTCGCGCCAAGCCGATCGTGCTCAACCGAAGCATCAAAGCCGGCGTCGCCGACGAAGCCAACCGCCAAATCCGCGGCCGCATCGACTTTTGCGCCGCCCAGCATTCCTTCCAGCCCGACGCCGACGCGACCGTGCCGACCTTCGCCAGCTGCCCGTTCCGATACGACAGTCCGTACACCATCACCGACAAGCCACAATGGACGGTCAACCGTTACCCTGCGACAAGCCTGCACATCGAAACCGACGGCACCCTCACCGTCCACACCGACACCCCAGGGTCAGCCACGATCCACTACCGGTGGACCACCGACATACTGGAACCGCGCAGATGGACCACCGACACCGCGACCGAACCGATCACGGTCGGAGGCCAACTGGCACTGAAGCAGAACGCGATCGTTTGGTCGGAGACGTGAGGTGGTGGGCGCATCTGGCCGAGGTGTACGGGGCGCAGGTGTCGAAGGAGACGATCTCCACGATCACCGACCTGGTCCTGGACACGATGGGTGAGTGGCAGTCCCGGCCCCTGGACCGGGTGTGCGGTGCTGTTCGGTATGGCCATCAGATCGCGGTTGGTGCTGCGGGCTGCGGCCAACTCGGTGTCGCGGTCATCCACCGTCAAGCGGAGATCGGCCACTTGTGTTCAAGCTCGACAACCCAGCGCCTCCCGCATCACGTGCACGCTGTTGCGCACCACCGAGGGGTCCGTCTCGCCGGCATCGGCGACGCCGGCCGGCTGGCCTCAAGCGTGGTCGATGCTGGGGCTTGGCGAGCGCCCGACCATCGCGGCCCACGATCGGCTGCCGGGCGATGCGGCGGGTGGCAGCCGTGATGCGCCTTGTGTGTGCGCATCTCGGCTGCCATCCGGTGGCTCGGGTTGATCGCTACGGTGCGGTGATCGCGGCGAGCACGTCGAGCCGGGCCGCGCGGCGGGCGGGGAGCAGGCCGGCGAGCAGCCCGGCGCCGAGGGCCACGCCGACCACGAGCAGCAGCCGTCCGGCGGGTAGGACCACGGTGATGGGGGTGGTGTTGTCGAGTGCGGCGACGGTGCTGGCGGCGAATCCGATGCCGAGTGCGACGCCGAGCACGGTGGCGAGGGCGGCGACGACGATCGCTTCGCCGCGCACCATCCACCGCAGTTGGCTGCGGGTCATGCCGACGGCGCGGAGGAGGCCGATCTCGCGGGTCCGTTCGATGATTGATAGGGCGAGGGTGTTGGTGATGCCCAGTAGCGCGATGAGGATGGTGAGCAGCAGCAGGGCGGTGACCAGGCCGAGGATCTGGTCGAGGGTTTGCGTTCGTCCGGCCGCGGCGGCGGCCTGGTCGCGCAGTTGCGCGGTCGGCGTGTCGGCGAGGGCGGTCTTGATCGCTTTGGTGGCGTCGGCCGCTCGCACCCCATCTGTGGTCTTGACGAAGATGCTGGCGTCGACGTTTTCGGTGTAGTGCTGGGCGTAGGTGGCCAGCGAGATGATGTAGTCGGTGGCGAGGGCCTGCGCGTCGGTGTCGCGAAGGAGACCCACCACGGGCAGTCGCTGCTCGCCGGTCCGGGCGAAGGTCATCGGGAGGGTGTCGCCGATGCGCAGGTGGCGTTCGGTGGCGATGTGGTTGGCCAGGATGATGCCGCCGGTGGCGAGCGCGCCGATGCTGCCGGCGACCATGTGCAGCGAGGTGACCTGGGGCAGCGTCGCCGGGTCGACGGCGGTGAGTGCGTTGGTGGTCTGGCCGTCCTTCCAGTGCCCGTAGCGCAGCGGGGACGCCACCGCGACCTCGGGCAGGGCGCTCATGTGGTGGTGCACGTCGGCGGGTAGGCCGCCGAGCATTTCGTTGCGGGCGCTTTCGATGACGTAGTCCGCGGAGATCACCTCGCCGTACGACTGCCGGATCGAGTTTTTGACCGAGGACGCGACGACGGTGGTGAAGGTGATCAGCGCCAGGCCTAGCGCCAATGCCATGGCGGTGGCCGCGGTCCGTCGGGGCGCCCGGGCTGCGGACTCGCGGGCGAGCCGTCCGGGGACACCGGCGGCGTCGAGCGGCCGCCCGACGACCCGGGTCAGGATGGGCGCGAGGACGGGCCCGAGGAGGGTCAGCCCGACGAGTGTGGTGATCGCCGAGACGCCCAGCAAGGCGATTGAACCGGCCCCGGCGAGGACCGCGGCCAGGGCCGCGATGCCGAAGACGACCGCGACGACCCCGGTAGTGGTCCGTGCCCGGCTGCCGGCGGCGGACGCGGAGGATTCGCGCATCGCGGTGACGGGAGCGACCCGGGCGGCCTTGCGCGCTGGGCCGGCGGCCGCGGCCAGGGTGATGAGCACACCGACGGCGAACGCGATGAGCACGGTGCGGGGGGTGAGCACCATCGCGCCGGGGGGCAGGGCGATGCCGAACATGCCGGCCAGGTCCCGCAGCCCGCTCGCGGCGAGGACACCCAGCCCGAGTCCGCCGGCCGATGCGGTCAGGCCCACCAGCAACGCCTCGCCCAGCACGGTGCGCAGCACTTGGCCGCCGGTTGCGCCGGCTGCGCGTAGGACGGCCAGTTCGCGGGTGCGTTGGGTGATCACGATGGAGAATGTGTTGGCGATGAGGAATCCGCCCACGAGCAGGGCCGCCGCGGCCAGGGCGAGCAGCATGACCTGCAGGTAGCCCAGCTGGTTCTTCGCGGCGGCCGCGCTGGCCGCGGCCACGTCCTGGCTGGTGGACACCTCGAATCCGGTACCGAGGGCTGCGGTCACGCGGTCGCGCAGTTGCTTGGCGGTGGTGCCGGCCGCGGCGGTGACGGCGATCTCGGAGACGGAACCGTCGAGGTGCAACATCCGTTGCGCCGTCGGCAGGTTCACCAGCGCGACGGTGCTGTTGGGCAGGCCGGGACTGTCGCCGAAGGCGGCCAGGCCGACGACCCGGAGGGTGACGCTCTCGGCCGCCCGCACGGTGACGGTGTCGCCGAGCATGATCTGGTGCGCCTCGGCGGTGGCGGCGTCGACGACGACCTCGTCGTCGGCCACCGGCGGCTGCCCGGTGCGGATGGTGAAGGCCCCGAACGGGGCCGGCGCCCAGGAGGTGAGCACCGACCGTCCGGACGGAATGATCGGTTTGCCGTCGACGCTGAGCAGCCCGTCGCCGTGGGCGATGGCACGGGTATCGGCCACGCCGGGGACGGCACGGATCTGGTCGGCGATGGTGGGCGGCAGCGGGTCGCGGGTGACCTCGATACCCATGGCGGAGTCGAATGCGGCCGCCTTGCGGACGGTCAGGTCGACCCCGGCGGTGGCGGTGCGGAACTGCTGGTCGAGCAGGGTCTGGGAGGTGTCGGTGAGGATCAGGCTGCCGGTCACGAAGGTGACGCCGAGCAGCACGGCGAGCAGGGTCAGGGCCAGCCGGCCGCGGCGGGCAAGGGTGTTGCGCACGGTGAGACGCCACATGGGGTCACTGCTCCTTGGAGGCGGCGGGCGCGTCGATGCGTGCCATGCGGGACAGGATGGTCGGGATACTCGGGCGGGCCAGTTCGTCGACGACGCGGCCGTCGGCGAGGAACACCACCCGGTCGGCGTGCGCTGCGGCGCCGGGGTCGTGGGTGACCATCACGATCGTCTGGGCGAGGTCGCGGGCGGCGTGGCTGAGGAAGGTCAGCAGGGCCTCCCCGGCGCGGGAGTCGAGGTTGCCGGTGGGTTCGTCGGCGAAGACGATCTCCGGGCGGGAGACCAGCGCCCGCGCTACCGCGACCCGTTGCTGCTGACCGCCGGACAGTTCGGTCGGCCGGTGGCGGAGCCGGTCGGCCAGTCCGAGCGTGGCGACGAGCTCATCGATCCACGCCTGGTCCGGGCGGCGCCCGGCCAGGGTCAGCGGCAGCGTGATGTTCTCGGCCGCGGTCAGGGTGGGGACCAGGTTGAAGCTCTGGAACACGAAGCCGATGCGGTCGCGGCGCAGCAGTGTGCGCTGCCGCTCGCTGAGCCGGCTCACGTCGGTGTCGCCGAGCAGGATCTGCCCGGCGTCGATGTTGTCGAGGCCGGCCAGGGCGTGCATCAGGGTCGACTTGCCGGAGCCGGACGGGCCCATGACAGCGGTGAACTGGCCGACGGGGATGGACACTGTGGCGCCGTCCAAGGCCCGCACGGCGGTTTCGCCGTGGCCGTAGACCTTGACGACGTCACGGGCGCGTACGGCGGCGACGGCGGCTACAGATGACGTTGCGAACGTGCCGGCCGGTGTGATGGTGGTGGTGCTCATGTTGGACTCCTCGAGTCTCGGAACGGCGTGACAGGAGGAGCGTTGCGGCCGGCGCTGTCCATCGGCTCGCCGATCGCTGTCCCGGTTGGTGCGGTTCGCCTCGGGCGTGGACAGCGTTTGGACAGCGGCCGTGCAGCCGGGCCGGGCAGCCTGGTCGTATGAGAGTAAGCCGCCATACCGAGGTTGCCGGGCCGACGGTGCAGGTGATTGCCGTCGTCGTGCCGGGGCGGATGTGTCGGCGCTGTGTGCGAACCCTCAGCCGCCGGGTGAGTGATGTGCCCGGTGTCGTGTCGCTGGAGGTCGATGCGGCCGGTGGCCGTCTGCGGGTTCGCGGCGTCATGGACGAGCAGCGGCTGGTGGCGGCGGTCAGGTCGGCGGGGTTCGCCGTCTCGCCGGCCAGGGCCTGGCTGTCGCCGCCGTCCCGGGCGCTTCGGGACTAGGAGGCTGCGCCGGCGGTGGAGGCTGCGAGCGCGTCGGCCGTGTCACGGGCGTGCTTGGCCTCGTCGGGCCGACCGGCGGCGTCGGCGCACTCGGCCATCAGCGACCACAGCCGGGCCCGGGCCCAGGGGAACTCCCGGTCCTGCAGCAGGGCCACGGCTGTGCGGCACTCCTCGGCGGCGACCGCCGCCGCACCGTGGGTGCGGGCGATTCGGGCCCTGCCCCAGGCGGCCCATGCCTGGCAGCGTGGGTTGCGGCCGCGGCGGGCGACCTCGTCCGCTTCGCTTAGCAGCGGTGTCACGCTGTCGGTTTCGCCGAGGTCGAGCCGGGCGTGGGCCAGGTGCACCAGCGCAAAGGCGTGGCTGTGCGGCGAGCCGACCGCGCGGGCGTCCTCGACCACCTCGCGCAGCACGCGCAGGGCCTCGGTGGTCCGGCCGGCTTCCCGCAAGGCGACGCCGAGATGGGCCAGGATGCCACCCGGCATGATCGGATCGCCGGTCGGTTGGATCAGATCCAGGCTGTGCCGCCAGTGCCGGGCCGAGGTCACGAATGCGCCCAGCCGCAGGTGCAGGGTGGCCTCCACGTAGTACGTCATGGCTCGCCACCAGCCGCGATCGGTGTCGGCCAGCTCGGCCCGGCTGTCACCGATCATCGCGAGAGCCCGGTCGGCGTCCCCGTCGTACTGGGCCTCCCACGCGATGGCCAGCCGGGAAATCGCGGCCTCGCGGGCGTCGCCGAGTTCCTCGAACAACGTGAGGCTCTCCCGGGCGGCGGCCCGTGACCGTGGTGTCGGGTAGTAGATGTGCAGCAACGCCATGGCCTGCAAGGCCCGGGCGCGACCGGCGGTGGAGCCGCCCCCGGCGTCGAGGAGGCCGGTGATCGCCCGCACGCCCTCGTAGCGCGGTCCATACGTCCAGAACCACGTGAGGCCGCCGGCCAACCGCAGCCCAGCGTCGACATCGGTCGACGCCGTGTGCAGGGCGCGGTCCACCGCGGCTCGCAGGTTGTCGTACTCCTCGGTGACCCGTTCCCAGCCGACGCCGCCGAAGCGAACGAGCGGCCCGTACTCTTCGGCCACCGAGCGGTAGTAGTCCAGGTGCCGGTCCTCGCACGGCTCGGCCTCGCCGGCTTCGGTCAGCCGGTGCCGGGCGTAGGCGCGGATGGTGACCAGCAGCCGGAATCGGCCGGTAGCGGCGTCTGGGACCACGAGGGACCGGTCAACCAGCCGGAACAGCAGGTCCATGACCGCGCCGGACTCGAGCCCGGAGAATCCGCACACTGCCTCGGCGGCGGTCACGGTCCAGCCGCCGCGGAACACCGAGAGCCGGCGCAGCAGCCGCCGCTCGGCGTCGGTGAGCAGCTCATAGCTCCAGTCGAGGGTGGCCCGCAGGGTCCGGTGCCGCGCCTCGCTGGTGCGGGTGCCGCTGGTCAACAACGCGAACCGGTCGTTGAGCCGCGCGGCGATCTCCGCCGGCGGCAACGCCTTAACCCTCGCGGCGGCCAACTCGATCGCCAATGGGATGCCATCAAGTTGGCGGCAGATGGCCGCCACGACCGGCGCGGTCTCCTCGTCCACGGCGAAGGACGGAAGGACAGCCCGGGCGCGGTCGAGGAAGAGCCGGACCGCGGGAGTCTCGGTGATCCGGTCGGGGTCGTCGGCGTCCTGTGGCACCGCGAGCGGGCCGACGGTGAGTTGGGTTTCGCCGGGTACGGCCAGTGCCTCGCGGCTGGTCGCAAGCACCCGCACCTCCGGCACGTCCTCGAGCAGGCGTTCCACGACGGCGGCAACCTCGTCGATCACGTGCTCGCAGTTGTCCACGACCAGGAGGGTGCGCCGGTTGGTGAGGTGTTCGGCGACGGCGTCGATCGCCGCGGCGCCGGGCCCGGCGCTAAGCACACCGAGTTGAGTGGCGAACGCCTCGGCGACATAGGGGCCGGACTCCACGGCGGCCAGCCGGATGAGGTGGACCTCGTCGGCGATCGTGTCGTCGGAGCGCCGGGCAACCTCCATCGCGACGGTGGTCTTGCCGACCCCGCCCGGGCCGGTCAACGTCACCACCCGGCCCGCCCGCAGCTGCGCCAGCGCGGAGGTTATGTCGTCCTGGCGGCCGATAACCGAGGTCATCCTGCGCGGTAACCCGCGTCCGGTCACCGTCGCACGGACATCGCCTGAGCCCGCCGGGCCGCTGCTGTGTGGCGTCGATTCGTGCGGCGGTGGCGTGACGGAGGCGGGCTCCGCTTGGCCGGGGTTTGGACGCTGCTTCGGTACCTGCTGACGCAGGATCGCCTGGGCCAGTGTCTGCAAGTCCGGCGACGGATCGATGCCCAGTTCCTCGGCCAGGCGATGCCGCACCGATTGGTAGACGCCGAGCGCATCCGCCTGCCGCCCGGCGCGGTACAGACCCACCATGAGCAGGCGGTACAGCCGTTCACGCAGCGGGTGACGGGTGACCAGCGCGTCGAGGTCAGCGACCGCTTCGCTGTGCCGGCCGACGTCCAGGAGCAGCTCCAGCCGGTCCTCGATCGCGCCCAGCCGAAGTTCGTCCAGGCGGGCCCGCTCGGCGCGAGCCCAGCCCGCGTCGCCGACATCGGCCAACGCTGGCCCATGCCACAGCCCGAGCGCCTGATCGTAGGCGGCCAACGCGGCCGGCCGGTGACCGGACCTGGCGGCGGCGCGCGCCTGGCTCACCAGATCCTCGAACCGGTACGCGTCGACCGCGTCGGCCGGCACGGCCAGCTGGTACCCCGGGGCCCGGGTCACCAGGACATCGCCGCCGACACCGGCTGCGATCAACGCCCGTCGCAGTTTGGACACCCGGTTCTGCAAGGCGTTGCCGGTGTCGACCGGCAGGTCATCGCCCCACAGCGCGTCGGTCAGGGCATCGACCGACACGACCCGGCCGGCGGCGAGCGCCAGCCGAGCCAACAGCGCCCGCACCGACGGCGCCAGCACGGCCGGCGCCCGGCCGGGGACCCGCACCTCGACCGGCCCGAGGACCGCGAACGTAGGCGTCGCCCGGTCCTCGGGCCCCGGTGCGACCGCCGAGTGCGGCATACTGCTCCTCGTCAGACCCGGCCGCCGCCTCGGCACCATGATCACCAAGGCGCTGTCTCAATCCCGGCCATCCTACGTGGCCGGCACGGAGGCCCCCGGCACCGATGATGACCGTGTCCGAGTGAGGGTTCATGACTCCTTGGCGTCTATAGCGTCTCAGGTCGCTTTGTAGCCGGCGTCGGCGATCGCCGCCCGGACAGCATCGCGGTCGGCGTGCCGGTCACCCGGACGGTCTTGGCGCTCAGGTCCACCTGCACGGTGCCGATGCCGGCGAGTTGTCCGACGGACGATTCGATCCCGGTGACGCAGTGACCGCAGCTGATGTCGGGAACCGACAGCACAAGCTCGATCACGGCTGCTCCTCAATGCCGGTGGCGTCCGCGGTCCGTGCGGATCGCCGACTGACCCGAGCCTGCGCGATACCGCTGTCCGACTGCTGTCCGCGCGGTGCCGGCCGCCCATCCGCGCTGCCGGACCGGCCGGTACCGGCTGTGGGGACAATTCCGCGACTCCGACGGCCGCATCCTCACCACCCCCTTCACCATCACCGCCGGCAGCGACACGCACTCCACTCCGGGACATGACCGGACGCGACAGGACCCTCGAAGGAAGGTGGCGTGGCCGCTCCCACCCTCGCCACCGTCCCGCTGCTACGCCACCGGGGTCCTGAGCAGCGCTCACCCTAAGCCCAATTGCGCAGGTCTGGCCTGGCCCCGGAAGCTGTCAGGACGTGGCCGCAGGCGTAGGGTGAGGTCGTCGCCCGGGACCCGGTGGCGCGTGTTTCCCACCCTGGGTTCGATTCCCAAGAGTCGAGGACCACGGTGGTCGAGGTGATTGATTCAACCGCTCATCTGCGGTACGTCGCGAGTGGGACACCGGCTGGGACGTGTAGCCCGGTCCGTCCCGCTCATAGCGGTTGGCCGGCTATCGCGTGTTCGGACCGGTGAGGCGGTCCGCCGATGGAGCCGGTGCAGCTGCGACTGTTGGGGCCGTTCGAGCTGGTTCTCGACGGTGTTGCCCAGCGCGTTCCGGGCCAGGGTGAACGGGCCCTGGTGACGGTGCTGGCGTTGTCGGCCGGCCGGGTGGTCGCCGCCACCACGCTCATCGACCAGTTGTGGTCGTCCGGTGAGCAACCGGTGGACCCGGTGAACGCGTTGCAGATCCGGGTGTCGAAGGTGCGCCGCGCGCTGGCCGCGGCGGGGCGCGCGGACCTGGTGATCCGGCAGGGCGCCGGGTACCGCCTGAATCTGGAACCGGCGGCGTCGACGCGCACCGGTTCGCTTCGCTGATCGAGTCGGCCCGCCGCACCGGCGACCCGCAGCAGGCGGTTCGCCGCTATGACGAGGCGCTGGCCTGTGGCGGGGCGAGCCGTTGGTGGATTTCGCGGGCGAACCGTGGGTGGCCGTCGACGCGACCCGGTGGTCGAGTTGCGGCTGGCGGCGATCGCGGAGCGGGCCGAACGGATGCTGACCCTGGGCCGGTACGAGGAGTTGGTCGCCGACCTGGAACCGGTGGTCGCCGCGTCGCCGACCCGGGAGCGGCTGGTCGGTCAGCTGATGACCGGGCTGTTCAACGCCGGGCGGCAGGCCGACGCGTTGGACGTGTACGCGCGGACCCGGCAGGTGCTCGCCGACGAGCTGGGCCTGGACCCGTCCCGGGAACTGCGCGGGCTGATGGAACAGATCCTGCGGCAGGATCCGGCATGGTGGCGGCACCGGGCCGTCCGGTACCGGGCTCGGACTCGGCGACCGCCGACGTCGGTCGCGCTGCGGGGAACCTGCCGCTGCGGCTGACATCGTTCGTCGGCCGGGACGACGACCTGGACCGGGTGCTGGGGCTGCTGCGGAGAGGCTCGGCTGGTGACCCTGGCCGGTCCGGGCGGGGCGGGGAAGACCTCGCTGGGTGTGGAGGCGGCCCGCCGGGCCGGACCGGGTTCGCCGACGGGGTGTGGCTGGTGCGGCTGGCCTCGGTCACCGAACCGGAGATGCTTGCCCATGCGGTCGCCGACGGTTTGGGATTGAGCATCGAGGGCGGAACGGTGGCCCACCGGCCGCGGGACGTGCTCGTCGGCCGGCTGGCCGGCCGGCGGATGCTGCTGGTGCTGGACAACTGCGAGCACCTGATCGAGCCGGTCGCCGTGCTGGTCGAGGCCATCCTCGAGCGCTGCCCGGGCGTGCGGATCCTGGCCACCAGCCGGGAGGCGCTCGCCGTGCCCGGCGAGGTTCAGCTCCCGGTCGCGCCGCTGCCGGTGCCCGGCCGGACACCCCGGCCGAGCAGGTCGCGGACTTCCCGGCGGCCCGGCTGTTCCTGGACCGTGCCGCCGCGGTGCGCCCCGACCTTACTCTCGACGGGGAGGCGCTTGCTGCGGTCGCCGTGATCTGCCGCCGGCTGGACGGCATTCCGCTGGCCCTGGAACTGGCAGCCGCCAGGCTGGTCGGTCTGCAGCCGGTCGAGTTGGCCGACCGGGTGCTGGACCGGTTCGCGCGTGCTGACCTCCGGCAACCGCACCGCCGAGGCCCGCCAACAGACGCTGCGCAACACGGTCGACTGGAGCCACGACCTGCTCACCCGGCAGGAGCAGGTGCTGTTCCGCCGGCTGGCGGTGTTCCGCGGCGGGTGGACCCTGACCGCGGCCGAGGCGGTGCGTCACCGACGACCGACCTACCGGCGCGCGGCGTGCTGGACCTGCTGGAGCGGCTGGTCCGGCAGTCGCTGGTGGTTGCCGACCAGACCGGCGGGCACACCAGGTACCGGATGCTGGAGACGCTGCGGCAGTACGCAATCGGCAAGCTCGCCGACGCCGGCGAGACGCCAGCCCTGGACGCGGCGCACGCCGCGTACTTCGTCGCCCTGGGTGAACAGGCCGAGACGGGGCTTGCGGGGTCCCGAGCCAGGCCCGGTGGTTGGCGGTGCTGCGGAAGGAACACGCGAACGTGCGGGCCGCGCTGGCCTGGTTGGTCGCGACCGACGGGCAGGCCGACGAGGCGCTGCGGCTGGCCGGGTCGCTCGGCCTGTACTGGCATCTGGGTCGACACCTGGAGGGTCGCGAGACGCTGCGCCGGGTGATGGCCCTGCCCGGCGGTTCGCCGCAGTCGCGGGCGCGGGCGATGCAGGCGGTGTCGCTGGTCGAACGTCCCCGGGCCTGCATCGTGCACCCCAGCGCGCAGTGCGCCGCCGCCGCCCAGGACAGCCTTCAGGTCTTCGAGTCGGTCGGTGACCGCGGCCGCGCCGCGTTCTCCGGGCTGCTGCTCAGCGTGGAGGGCGTCGGCGCGACCCCACGTTCGACGCGGCGGCGCTGCTGGACGACGCCGACAGGGAGTTCGCCGAACTGGGCGATGACTGGGGCCAGGCGGTCGCCGCGTTCGTGCGGATGGAGACCCTCACCAAGCACGGCCACGATCGCGACGCCCGGGCGGCGGCCGCGACGCAGCGAACCGGTTCCGGGCCCTCGGCGACGGGTGGGGTCTGTCCGCGGTGCTGTACCACCTCGGCTGGGCGCTGTCCCGGTTCGGTCACGACGGCCGAGGCCGTCCCGGTTCTGCAGGAAGCGATCGACGTCGCCGGCCGGGCCGGGGTGTACAACACGGTGCAATGGGCCACCGCCGACCTCGGCCTGGCGCTGCTCGCGCTGGGCCGGGTGGACGAGGCCGCCGACTATTTCACCCGCGCCGGCACGGTGTCGGACCAGGTCGGCGACGATGCCGGGAAGATTCTGGCGACGTACGGCGAGGCGGTCCTCGCTCAACGCCAGGGCGAGCACGCCACCGCTCGAACCTTGTTCGCAACGCGCGTACGACGGTCTGCACGCGACTCGGCGTGCGGCTGGCGACCGGGCTGGCGCTGGCCGGTATCGCCGCCTGCGACGAGCAGCTCGGCGACGCTGGCCTCCGCCCGCGACGGCTACCAGCGCCTGCTGGACATGGGCGAGTCCTGGGGGGAGGTCGGCCTGATCGTCGACGGCCTGGAAGGACTGGCCCGCGCCGCCGCCGCCGAAGCCGACTATGTTCGGGCCGCTGAACTGCTCGGGCGGGCGGGCGGCCTGCGCGAGATCTACGAGCGACCCGCCACCCCCTCCGAATCGGCGGCGGTCGAACCGGCGGCCGCGGCGGCGCGGTCCGCCCTCGGCGAACGGAGCTACGCCGAGGCGTCCCGGCGCGGCGCCGGCATCGGCCTTGCCGGCGCGGGCTAACACTTCACCGGTCCGGCTCGTCGCGGGCCGGGAATCCGGACTGGAATCCGGCCTCGGCCAACGCGACGCAGATCTGCGCTGCGGTGGCGGTGCCATGCACGACGACGACCGCCGTGTCGACGTTGACCTCGACCGTCGCCACCCCGGGCAGATCCCGGACCCGAGCCGTCACGATACGAATCAGACGCCGGCTGGTCATGCCGGGCACCTGCAGCATGACCACAGCCATCGCCGCTCCGTTCGATTGCCTCGGCCGTTCACCGGGGATGCCTGCCAGCGTGGCCCGCGCCGGTGTCAGCGCGCTGTCCACCGATCCGGCCGCCCTGACGGGGTTGGACAGCACCCAGACAGCGCGCGGACAGCGCTGCCCACCACGGTGAGGCCGGGCGAAGCACCTATTACGAAGGAGACGAGTGCCGTGACCACCACCGAAGGAGCACGACAATGAAACAGCACACTGATCATGAGCGGCAGGGCCTAGACGACACGTTCCCGACCGATGTCGACGGGCTTGTCGAGGCGACCCGGCCGGTGCTGCGAGAACTGGCCGACGGGGACGTGTTGGAGCTGCTGATCGTGCCGGTCACCAAGCGGCTGGGCGACGCGACCGTACGGATGCTCGGGTACAACGGATCCATCCCCGGTCCCACGGTGAAGGTGCGGCAGGGCTCGGAGATCGTCGTGCAGGTCACCAACCACGGGGACCTGGATACCACCGTGCACTGGCACGGGTTGCGCCTGGAGAACAGGTACGACGGGGTGCCGCACGAGACCCAGATCCCGATCCCGGTCGGCGGCAGCTTCACCTACCGCCTGAAGTTCCCGGACCCCGGCCTGTACTGGTACCACCCGCATGTGCGCGAGGATTACGGCCAGGAGCTGGGCCTGTACGGCAACATCATCGTCGAGCCGGCCGAAGCGGACTACTGGCCGCCGGTTCACTCCGAGGTGATCCTCACCCTCGACGACCTTCTGCTGGAGGACGGCACGATCGGGGCGTTCAGCCGGACGCAGACGAACTACGTTGCGATGGGCCGGTTCGGCAACGTGCTGCTCATCGGCGGCGAGCCGGAGGCGTCGTTGACCGCGAAGGCCGGCGAGGTGATGCGCCTGTACCTGACCAACACCGCCAATACCCGGGTGTTCAACGTCGTACTGCCCGGCGCTGTGATGAGGCTTGTCGGCGGCGACAGCGGCCGCTACGAGCATGCGGAGATCGTGGACGAGGTGCTGTTGGCCCCGTCGGAGCGGGCCGTGGTGGACGTTCTCTTCGCCGAACCTGGGCGGTTGACGCTGCAGCATCGCACTCCCGAGCGGACCTACCGCCTGGCCGGTATCACCGTCGCCGACGTACCGGCATCACCGTCGCTCGTACCGGACTTCGCTCGACTGCGCAGCGCGCCCGAACTGGCGGCCCAGCGGCAGCAGCTCGACACCTATCTGGCGGCCCCGCCGGACAAGATCCTCGCTCTGGTCGCCGAGATGGACGACCTCGGCAGTACCGAAGGAAGCGACGCACCGGTCGTCTTCGCGTGTCCGATGCATCCCGAGGTCACCAGCGCGGTGCCGGGTCGCTGCCCCAAGTGCGGCATGAAGCTGATGCGGGCACAGCCTGGCACCAAGCCCGTAGGCAGTTCTGACTCCGCCGAGGCCGCGCACGACGCGGCGGGGGCAGCCCACGACCATCACGGCGTGGACCACCTCCCCGGCCGCGCCGGCGACGGCATCGAGTGGGAAGACGACATGGTCGAGGTCAACCGGCTGACCACACCGTCGAACATGCGCTGGAAGCTGATCGACCGGGCCACCGGCTACGCCAACGCCGCGATCGACTGGCGGTTCCGGGTCGGCGACCGGGTCAAGATCCGGCTGGTCAACGAGATGGACTCCGACCACCCCATGCACCACCCGTTCCACCTCCACGGCGCCGGCCGGTTCCTGATCCTGGCCCGCGACGGGGTCACCGAAGCCAACCTGGTCTGGAAGGACACCGTCCTGGTCCGCACCGGGCAGACCGTCGACATCCTCTTCGACGTCACCGAGCCCGGCCTGTGGATGGCGCACTGCCACATCGCCGAGCACATGCAAAGCGGCATGATGTTCAGCTTCACCGTGGAGCGGTCGACATGAACGCCAATCCGCACCGGGACGGGGTACACGGGCCGGACCCGATGTTCGACACGGTGGTGATCGGCGGCGGCCAGGCCGGGTTGGCCATCGCGTGGCACCTCAAGCAGCACGGCCAACGATTCGTTGTGTTGGACGCCGGACCGGCCATCGGGCATACCTGGCGCTCCCGCTGGGATTCGCTGGTGCTGTTCACCCCGGCCCAGTACGACTCCCTGCCGGGGATGGCATTTCCGGCCCCGGCCGACACCTACCCGACCAAGGAACAGGCCGCCGACTACCTGCAGGCCTACGCGGCCGCGTTCGACCTGCCGGTGCGGTTCAACAGCCGCGTCACCCGGCTGCGCCGGACCGGTGCGGTCTTCGAGGTCCGTACCGCCACCGGAGCCTTAACCGCCCGCCAGGTGGTGATCGCCACCGGCCCCTTCACGGCACCGTTCGTGCCACCGCTGGCCGGCAGGCTGGACGAGGCGGTCGTCCAGTTGCACAGCGCGCAGTACCGCAATCCAGCCGACCTGCCGTACGGCCCCGTCCTGGTCGTCGGCGCCGGCAACTCCGGTATGCAGATCGCCGCCGAGCTGGCCAAGACCAGGCCGGTGGAGCTGGCGGTGGGAACCCGCTCGCCGACGCTCCCGCAGCGCGTGCTGGGCCGGGACCTGTTCTGGTGGGTCACCAACACCCGTCTTTCGAAGCTGCCGGTCGACTCCCGGCTGGGACGCCGCCTGAAGTCGCAGGAGACGATCATCGGAACGAGTCGACGACAGCTCCAACGGCCGGCGTTACCTTCCGACCGCGGCTAACCGACGCCGAACGGTAAGACGGTCCGGTTCGCCGACGGCAGCAGCCAGGACATCAGCGGCGTTGTCTGGGCCACCGGATATCAGTCCGACTACTCCTGGCTGGACATCCCCGACGTCCTGGACGACGGCCGACCCGTCCACCGGCGCGGCATCACGAACGTCACCGGACTGTACTTCCTCGGCCTGCCCTGGCAGCACACCCGCGGCTCGGCCCTGCTCGGCTTTGTCAAGGACGACGCCGCATACCTCGCCGACCGGCTCGCCGCCAACCGGGAGGTACCTGACACGCCGACGACGAGAGCCGGCGGCGAGTAGCTCCCGCAGGCCCTCGGCGTGCTCGAGGCACTGACTCCCGGGGGTGCGGCGAGCCCTTCGGTAACCCGGCACTTTGGCCGGGGCGAGCGGCGCGCCGTTCGACGAGTGTGACCACGTCGGCTACGTCCCTGCCGACCGGCAGTGCGCCGCAGCAATCTGATCTTAAGGAGTTGCCATGAATGGCCCCACCGCCGATGTCGGAACGTTCACCTGGGTCCAGCGCACCGGCGGGCAGCTGTCCGCCGCCGAACGCCGCTCGCTGCTCCGCCCGCTGGCGGCGGCGCACGCCACCAATGCTGTGGGTCGGCTGTCGATGCTGGTCCGGCTCAACTCGGGGCGCCGGATGCGGGCCTTACCGGCGGCGGTGTCGGCTGCCGCCGACCTCGGTGCTGACCCGCGCCGCCGAGGCGCAGGCGCGGCGCCGGCTGAGCGTGACGCTGCTCAACCACTCCTACCGGACCTTCGCATTCGGCGCCGCGGTGGGCGCGCTGGAGAACCTCGAGTTTGATCGGGAGCTGCTGTTCGCCGCCGCTCTCCTGCACGACGCCGGGCTGCCCACCACCGTCCGCGACGTCGATTTCACCCTGAGCAGCGCGCGCGTCGCCCGCGATGTCGCCGAGGAGGTCGGTCTGTCAACGGCGGGCACCGAGACGATGTGCACGGCCATTACGCTGCACCACAGCCCGGGCGTAGCCCTCGCCGATGGGCCGGTCGCGTACCTGCTGTCGGCCGGCGCCGCTGTTGACGTGATCGGCCTGCACTCCTGGCGGCTGCCGCCGGACCTGCTCGCCTCGGTCGTGCGGCAGTATCCGCGGCTCGGCTTCAAGCGCGAGTTCTCGACCGCCTTGCGTATCGAGGCGGGCCGGGTGCCGGGCGGGCGGGTGAGGTTCCTGCGTCGCTACGGGGCGTTTGACCTCGCTATCAAGCTCGCTCCGTTTCGGGGCTGACGTCGCTGGCTCATCCCGGCTGTTTCGCCGGGGCGAGCACCCAGCGCACCGCCCACCCTTGGCCCATCACCCAACAAAGGAGCGACGTCATGACAACCGCCGTAGGTTCCCCCCGCGACCCATCTGCCGCCGGCACGACAGCACGCCCGGATCGTCCGTCCCGCCCTGATCCCGGGCCGAGGGGACACATTGGTTGGATCGTGGCCGGCTCGTTGGCCACCGGACTCGTCGCTGCTCTCCTCCTCGTCGCCGCCCCGTTCATCCCGGCCGACGGAGAGCGCCGTCACCGGCGCAGTCCTGTGCGGATTCGCGCTGGGCTGGGCGATGTTGGCCGTGCTCTCGGTGCGGTTCACCGATCAGCCACAGCGATGGGCCGCGGCTCCTGCACTGTTCATGGGAGTGGGTGGCCTTCTCCTGCTCGGGTTCGGCTCCTCGGTACAGGAGGTGCTCAACTGGGTGTGGCCCCCCGTCATGCTGGCGTTGGCGATCTGGATGATCGTCCGCGCCCATCGACAGCTTCGTAGCCGGAGCGGACGCTGGCTGCTCTACCCGGTGATCGCGATGTTGGCTCTTGCCTCGATCGGCGGCGGCTACGAGACCGTGCGTGAAGCGGTGGATGCCAACGCCTACCCGATGCCTGGTCAGTTGATCGACGTGGGCGGACACCGCCTGCACCTGAACTGCACCGGCTCAGGCAGTCCCACCGTCGTGCTCGAACCGGGTGGCGGCGAGATGTCGTCGAATCTCGGCTGGATCACGCCGGCCGTCGCCCGTGACACCCGGGTCTGCGTCTACGACCGGGCCGGTCGCGGGTGGAGCGAGCCCGCCGACACCGCCCAGGACGGCCACGCAGATCGCGACCGACCTGCACACGTTGCTGCAGCGCGGACACGTTCCAGGACCCTATGTGCTGGCCGGCCATTCCTTCGGCGGCCTCTACGTGCTCACCTTCGCCGCCCGCTACCCCGACGAGGTCGCCGGCATGGTGCTGGTGGACTCCACCGCACCGGCGTCGGCGGCGAAACCGGGGGCAGCATCGCCCGACGACGGGGGCTCCTACGACGTCCTGGGCCGGGTCTCCGCACTGGTGTCGGTCTCGGCTCGACTCGGTCTGGGCCGCCTGTACGCCCAGCTCGCCTACGGCGGCCTGCCGCCGCGGTCCCGGGACGAGGTACGCGCCACCGGCGCGACCGCCAGCAATCTTCGCAGCACGATCGACGAGTACGTCCAGGCGAACGCCTCGACGCAGGAAGCCGCATCCCTCAGGGACTTCGCCGACAAGCCGCTGGTCGTCTTGACCGCCGGCGTCGGCAGTGATGCCACCCACCTAGCGGCGCAGAACCATCTGGCCACCTTGTCGACCAACAGCGTGCACCGCGTCATCGACCGGCGCCACCCACGAAGCGCTGATCGCCGACGAAGCAGACGCCGCCGCCACCACGCAAGCGATCCTCGACGTCGTCTCATCGGTCCGCACCCACCAACCACTGCCGTCCTCGTGAGCCCGCCCGATCTCGGCGCTCGACGCGCACAACGCTCACCCGCTTACGGCCCTGGCGGTGCCGGCCGTCAGGTCGGCGCAGCCAGGGGCTATCCGGTCGATGACGGGTCCCTGATGGCCAAGCCAGTCTTGATGGCGGTTCTCGAACAGACTCGCGAGCGCAATGTGCTGCAACGGGAACTTGCCGGCCGGTACGGCGCCGACTACGAGATCATCTGTACGGCGTCGGCGGCGTCCGCGCTCGAGCGGTTGGACGTCCTTCGGGTGAGTGCGGACGCCGAGGTACTCGCCGTGTGCGCGGCCGACGAGATGACCGGGATGACCGGCATCCAGTTCCTGCAGCGGGCCCATCAATGGCATCCGCACGCGCAACGCGTCCTGCTCATTCCCTGGGGAAACCGGTCGGCGTCGAAGCCGATCTTGAAGGCCATTGCGCTGGGCCGGATCGACCGCTACGCCACCGTACCCAGCCGTGCGGACCAAAGCCTGCACACCACACGCTGGTGAATGGGGGAGTGAATCCGGGCGGTACCGGCGGCGATCCGCCGCTCGCCATTGTCGGGTTTCTCAGCACCCTTCGGGCGACGGCTGCTGACACAGCTATGGCTCGGCCATACGGCTGCGAGTAGCCATCCGCCGCCGCCCACCGGTACCCCCGCCGCAGTGTCGGGGGAACCCGGCGGCGGGGCGAGCAGTTCGGCATCGTTGCGAGGCTCGACCGCGGCCAGGACGGCCAGCATCGAGCTGGCACAGTGCCAACTGTCCGGGCGCGGGCAAGCCGTCACGGGCGGATGCGGCGCGAGGGCCGCCCGTTTCGTCCGCTCTCCCCAGGCGCCGCCCGCCGGCCTCGGGTAGCCTGCCACGTTCCTCATCCGGTCCCGAGGCAGATGCCCCCGCCCGGGGTCGCCGACGAGTACGTGAGCACTGCGCGCCGCGCACGGTGCAGGAACGGCCACATCCGCTGCGCGATGGCCTCGCTGTACAAGACGTCACCGGCCAGCACCAAGTCGGCGTCGTCGCCGTCCCCGTCGAGTGCCTCACCCGGGGACGCCGCGATCGCAACACCGTTGGCCTCAGCGTTCAGCGTGATAGCGGCTACCGCGTACGGATCGATGTCGAAGACCAGGTTAACGCCGAAGAGCATGCTCTGGTCGTACGCGAGGGTGGCCAGGTGCCGCCCGCTGACGCTATGCGGAAACCCAGGTAGTTGCGGATCACCGAGGTGCTGCTCGCCGGGCCGCCGGCTTTGGTCGGTTCGAGCAGGAGGGTGCGCAGGCCTTTGGAGGCATTGCACAGGGGCCGCGACAGGCCGGCCGGTCCGGCGCCGACCACGGTGATGTCGTACTGGTCGAGGTCGGGGGTGGGTCTGGGCGCCGGGTCAGTTCGGCGTGATGCGGGCGAATCGGATGTCGGTGGGACCGTTGCGGGCCAGCGGACCGGGGACCGTGAAGATCGCCGCGAAGCCCCGACGGCCGTGCAGGGGGGCCAGGCCCTGGTACTCGCCGAGTTGGTGCCCGTTCGCGCGGAATGGCGCGGACCGGAGGTCGAGGGGGCCGGCGAGGTGTATCTGCCGCCAGGACGTTGCGCGGTCGGTGGAGCTGGCGAACCAGGCGTCGGCGGTCAGCGCGGCGTCGCCCGGCCGGTCATTGCGTAGGTCGTACCACATCAGGCCGACGACACCCGCCGCGTCGACGGCGATCGTCGGGTGGAACGCGAACGCGCTGATCCCGCCCACCGGGGTTGCTGTCCAGGTGCGGCCGCCGTCCCGCGAGCGGGCCACGACGAGCGATCCGGCGGTCGGTGAGCTGTCCCGCTCGAAGCCGAGGTAGACGGTGCCGTCCCGGGCGACGGCGGCGCTGATGAATCCCGGTTGGGGCAGCTCGTCACCGGTCTCGGGATCGAAGAACATCTGCGTCTGCTGGGTACCGACCAGAACCGCCGGTTGCCACGTCCGGCCCTCGTCGAAGGATCGGGTGGCGTGCAGCGAACCGATCCCGGTGGTGACGTCGACGCGGGCGAACGCCAGCAGCAGCGTCCCGCCCGGCAGGACGACGACACGCGGCGACAGGTCGATCGAGACCGGGTCCGGCCGGTCGGCCACCACGGCCGGCGACCAGGTCGCACCCCGGTCGGTGGTACGCGAGAACCGCAGCGTGTTGATCATCGGAGGCGTGTAGGAGTGGTCCCAGTTGGCCCAGGTGGCGTAGGCGTGGCCGGCGCGCGTGGGGCTCGCGGTGATCGCGTCGGTCTCGGTGCCGCGTTCGATTGGGGCGACCGTGCTCGGCGTCGACCAGGTCCGGCCGCCGTCGCGGGACTGGCTCGACACCACTGCGGTCGGCGGGTCCTCGAGGCTGCCGGAGAGGTCCAGGGCCATCCCGAGGAAGTACACGGTGCCGTCGCCACCGGCGGAGACCCACGGGTCGGAGGCGGCGTCCGCCGTACCGCCCGTGCAGCGGGTGAGCTGGGGGATGGCGCTGCGCACCCAGGTCCGTCCGCCGTCGCGGGACGATCCGATCAGGTCGGTACGGCCGCCCGGGTTCGGGTCCTGCTGCCAGGTCGCGACGATGTCGCGCGGGTCCGCGGGGTTGGTGGTGACCGACGGTTCGAGCTCGTCACCGAGTACCCGGCCGGCATCCTCGTGGGCGTCCGGGCAGCCGGCCGCGAACGGGCTGGGCCCGGACGCCATCCGGGTGCGGTCGACCCGGTACCCGCCGCCGTGCGCGGACGCCGCCGGGCTGGCGCACAGGACCAGCGCCATCGCCAGTACCGCCGATCCGATTGTGTTCCGCGATCTCCGGCCCATGGTGCCACCTCTCGTCATCCGCGGCACCAAGGTAGTCCGCCGCGGACGGCGCGGTGATCACGCGTTCGCGCGATGTCCCGGGCATCCGTACGGGGCGGGATGTACCACGTGCCACGCATGGGAGTGCGACGGCAGGATTGCACCTTGAGCGGAACCGTGCCGTGGCCGGTAGCATCCAATCGTCATGTTCCGTGGACTGCGGGTCCCGCTCGTCGTGGCGCTGGTTGGCGCTGTGTTGGCTGGATGCGCTTCGGGTGCGCAGCCGGCCAGCCAGTCCGGCCAGCCTTCTGCGCGTTCGGTGTCGCGCGCTGCGTCGCCCGGTGGCCTGTCGGCCGCGCCGACGTCATCGCCGGGAGCGACAAATCCGAGCCCGCCGGCGGCCAAGTCGCCGACTCCGGCGCGCCCACCGGTTCCCAAGGGCACAGGCGTCGCGGGGCGGACCGTCTTGGTCAACTGCCCGGTGGACCGCGGCGATCCGGCCTGTGCCGGTGCACCAGTGCAGGCCCGGCTCGCCGTGCTCAACGCAACCACGCACGCCGTGATCACGAATGTCGACACCGACGCGCAGGGCAACTTCACGGTGGCGTTGTCGGCCGGGACGTACCTGCTGCGACCGGTGAAGGTTGCCAGTCAGGCGGCTCGCCGCCCAGTCGCCACCACGGTCAAGGTAACGGCCGGGCAGTACACGTCGATCACTCTTCGCATCAACAACGGCTTGCAATGAGCGCCTCCCCGTCGCCGGCGGAGGGCTGAGCGACCGGAGGCGCGGTCGGCCAGGCCGAGGCCGGCGCGCACGAAGTTGGACCGGGAGTCCGGTCGCACGATGTACCAGCCGATGCCGGCTTTGACGGCGCCGCAGACGGCGCCGCAGACGGTGACTGCGGTGTCCAGCGCCCGTAGAGCTTGCCGTCAGCGTGGGTGACCTGCTGCATGCGGGTGTCGTTGCTGTCCAGCGTGGATTCGACCTCGGGCTTGAACCGGTCGGGCACGCCGAGCAAGAAGGTGGCACAGGGATCGTCGTTGAGGCAGTCGGCCAGGGGCACCGAGCCGCCTTTCTGGTTGGCCGCGGGCGGCAGCGAGTAGGTCCGTACACCGACCCTCGTCGACCAGCCCGCCACCTTGATGATCGTGCCACGTAGGACGAGGGTGTCGGCGAGGGTGTGGACGACACTGTGGACGACGGCGACGGTTGGTGACGATCAAGCTGGACCCGCTTGGTGGACGGACCTTTTCCACCACCGTCGACTGCGGAAGTGCGTTTCCAGAGCGGCTGTCTACCTCTGCAGACCAGGTTGAGTGGCGAACGACCGCACCAGGTTGGCCGGCTTCCGTGGCCCGGCTGGCGCGGCGACAAGGTCGGACCGGTCCATTGGCGGATAGTCCGCGGCCGAATGTTCTCGTGCGAATGTATGGATGCCACGATTGGCCTGCGGAGGGGAGTGGTCATGACTGACGCGATGCCCGGTTCGGTGTCCGGCCTGCCCCGCAACACGCGGCAGCGGAATGAGGTGTTGGCGCTGCTCGACGAGGAGTCGGGTTTCCGCACCCCCTATCAGTTGCACATGCTGCTCGTCGCGCGGGGTGCGAAGGTCGGCCTCACCACCGTGTACCGCACGTTGCAGCTGCTGGTCGATGCGGGCGAGGTGGATGTCACCCGGCTACCCGGCGGTGAGCAGCTGTTCCGCCGTTGCAGCCGCGAGCAGCACCACCATCACCTCGTCTGTCGCGGCTGCGGGGCAACCATCGAGGTCCGGGGTCCGGCCGTCGAGCGGTGGGCGGACCGAGTCGCCGCCCAGCACGGCTACGTCGAGGTGAGTCACACCCTGGAGATTTTCGGGACGTGCGCGCGCTGCGCGGCCTGACGCGACCGACCCACCGGTGCGAGGCTCGTCGACCACATGGGCGGACATTGTCATGTTGGTGTGTCGGCAAGGCAGCCTGCCAGGGCATACGGACATTGCTGAGCATGGCGACCGGCGCCCGGTGTGGTTGGACGCATGAGCACGGCTACTAGAGCACCCGGCGGCCCACTGCATCGTGCAGGTGCTGCGGGTGGAAGGGCCGTTGTGCCTCGGCCACCTCGATGTCGAGATAATTCCGGCCGCGTACGTCGAGGTTCCAGACGCGCTCGCCGGGCCGTCGCGGGGGATCGCGGCAGACCCTGCGCTACGTCGAATGCGGTCTCAGCCCGGTTGGCTCGAACAACCCATGGTCGTAGCCGGGTTGCTCGCACCGGCAGCGTTGGTGTGCACATTGCTCGAGCGGTTTGGTTACCTACGAAGCGGAACACGCGTCATTTCCGATGCCCATGTATGACAGTGGCGGCGCGTCGGAAGCACCGGTAACGCGGTAGCGCCACGAGCAACGGCCGCACCAATCGGCGAGGCCGAAGGCACGGCAGCTGGGCGCTCGGGCCGGCAGGGTCTGTGCGACTCCGTGGTCCGTCGGGTTCGCTCAGGTTCGCCGGATCAGTTGGCGGTCAGCGGGCCGGCCGTTGTTGTGTTCGGTGTTGCGACGGTGGTCGTTGTCGCGGCGCGTGCGCCGCCGCTGATGGCGAGGCCGCCGGCGGGTACGTACATGGCGAGGTCGAAGGTGGAGCCGGTGGGTGCGTTGGCGACCGGCGATGATCGGGTAGGCGTTGCCGCCGGCGCGGACCGAGGTGGAGATGTAGTCGCCGAACATGCGGCCCTGGGAGGTGTTCGGGCAGCCAGGACAGGGTCATCGGGCCGGCGAGCTGGGTGGCGGCGCTCCAGCTGGTGCCGCCGTTGGTCGAGGAGATGAACCCGACGTTCAGCTGGCAGGTCGCGGCGGTGCAGGCTGCGAGTTGGGGTAGAAGTAGTAGGTCACGCCGATCCGGGCGGTGCCGCCGGAGGTGGACTGGTCGACGCCGATGCCGGGGATGAAGTGGTCGACGGTGCTGGAGGTGGCGTCGATCGGTACCCGGGTACGGCGCGGCCCAGGTCGTTTCGCTGGTGGACTTCGCTGATGACGATGTCGTTGCGCGTGCAGCCGGTGCGGAACCGGCAGTCCGGCCCACGCCACGTAGGCGGTGCCGGCCGCGTCGATCTCGGCGGAGGGCAGCGGCTGACTCGCGCAGCCCGCCGGCCACGGTGTGGTGGCTGATGGTGGAGACCAGCACGGTGGCGCGCCAGCTGGCGCCGCCGTCGATGGAGCGGAACGAGCGGATCTGGGCTGGCGTTGGTGGCCCGGTAGGGCACCAGGACGGTGCCGTTGGGCCGGACCACCGGCTGGCCGCCGAGGCCGGTGGCGCCGCCGCCGGGCGCGAGGGCCGCGCCCCAGGTCAGCGCCGCCGTTGGTGGAGGTCTGCATCCGGATCTGGTTGCCGCTGGTGATGTCGTACTCGGTGTAGCAGTTGCCGTAGAACGGGCTGGTGGCGGTGTTGTCGCAGACGATCCAGTTCTTGTCGAGTCGAGCCGGTGGCGGTGACGATCGGGTTGCCCCAGGTCAGGCCGCCGTTGGTGGAGCGGCTGGTCAGCACGTCGACCCGGTTGGCCGTTGATGCCGAGCGATGGAGATCAGCCAGACGTTGTCCTGGGCGTCGAAGGCGACCGACGGCGTCGCTGGCCTGCAGGTACGTGCCGCCGCCGTTGGTGGTGATGCCGGGCAGGAAGCCGTTGGTCCAGGTGGCGCCGCCGTTGGTGGAGGTGGCCCAGCCGATGTTGGACGACGCCGCCGCCGAAGACCCGGCCGACCTGGAAGGCGGAGACGATCGTGTTGCCGAAGCTGAAGGTGTCGGGCTCGACCTCGGTGCGGTGCTGGGCTTGCGCGTCGGTGTACGGGTCGGTGCTGACCTGGGTCACCGCGACGTTGGCGTACGCGGTGGTCGTCGTGAACAGCAGCACAGCGACCAGCGGCGACGCCAGGAACGGCGAACGCGACGGCGCGCACGGATCGGGGTGGAAGGTTCGGCCAGGCAGATGCATGGGTCTCATCACCTTCTCTGGTACCGGGGACGCGCTGCCGGTGGGCAGCGCGGTCGAGCGGCGAGCGGACGCCGACGGACCACGGCTCGACCGTTGTCTATCAAAGGAGGCGGGCTGGGGGAATGTATCTGAGTGAAGTCGGCACATCGCGGACAGTGAACGGTGCCGATCGACGTGGCGGCGTCAGCCGGTTGGCCGATGCTCAGGGCTGCGGTGGCTGGACCGTGTCGCGCACCACCTGGATCCGCACCGTGAACACACCGGTGGAACGCGCCTCCGGGCCGGCCGGCGCGAGGGTGAGCTGCCCTTCGCCGACCGCGACCGCGAGGAACGTGTGACGGCTCGCCGCGCCCGGGCTGCCCTGCAGCCGCAGAATGCCGGTGGGGAATCCGGTTACCACCCAGCCCTTGGCACGAGCGGCCAGCACCACGTCGAGCCGGTCGCCGAAGCGCAGGACCACCGGGTGGCCTTGATCGTCGGGTCCGATCGTTCGCAGGTGCGGCATCGGCACCACCTCACCGCTCGATCTACTCGGCGCGGGTGTACTCGGTTCGGGTGTGCTTGATTCGGGTCGAGCCGATCCGGCCGCCGGAGGACCGGCCGCGCCGGTCGATGCGGGCAGCGGTGAACTGGATGGGACGCTGGGCGCCGATCGCGCTGAGCCGACCTCGGTGGCGCAGCCGGCGAGCGACCAAACTTGCGAGAAACAGCACGACCGTCGCCGCCACCGCGGCCCTCTGGCGCGGTGAATCTTGGTGCCGTCGTCCAGCCATGCAGGTTGGACGCACGCGGTAAGCCGTCTGGTTTCCTCCGCATGTTTGATCGAGTCAACAAATCTATCAGCCACAATAGATCAGCTGGGCGATTGGATCTTTTGCCTTCCTGAGCCATCTGGTCGATGTCGGGGTGATTCCTTTTGGGTCTAGTGTTTCGGCTGGTTGCCGCTCCAGGGCTGGAGTGAGAAGGGGGGCAACGCCCCGGGTGGCTTCGATGCGTGCATTCTGGCGCGCAGGAAATCGCGATCTATTTCGAGCAAGGGAGCTCAATTCATGACGCGATTGCGACGCACCATCGCGTTCCTGGCGACCGGCACACTGGTCGCGGCATCGCTCAACGTGCTGACCGCGTCGACCGCGACCGCGGCGCCGTTCGGCTACAACGCAGCTCAACAGCATCCAGAAGCGTCTCGTCTCGGGACTCCTGGCGTCTGAGCTCAACGGCGCCGACGCCGCCCAGCTGCGCGGCAAGGCGCCGAGCGCGGCCAAGCGGGTCGGTGCGACCAGCGCGGCCTGCACCAACCAGTTCGGTGACAACGTCAAGGTCAACCAGAACTGCCTGAACATCACCGACGCCGACCTGGCCGGCCGGGGCCAGGCGCAGAACGAGACCTGGGTGGCGGTCGACCCGAACAACGCCAACCATGTGCTGGCCAGTTACAACGACTACCGCCGCGGCGATGGCACCTGCGGCGTGTCCTACTCGCTGGACGCCGGCAAGAGCTGGGCCGACTCGACCACACCCAACGGGTTCACCCGAGGCGACCGCGTTCGGCGCCGCCCGGCAGTACTGGCAGGCCGGCGGCGACACCTCGGTCGCCTGGGACACCCGCGGCAACGCCTACCTCTCCTGCCAGGTGTTCCTGCGCGGGCTCGTCGCCTCGCCCAACCCCGACCAGTCCAGCGCGTTCTACGTGTACCGGTCCACCGGCAACAACGGCGCCTCCTGGAACTTCCCGGGCCGCCCGGTCGCCGAGCACAGCGACGTCGCCGGCGCCGGCAACTTCCTGCTGGACAAGCAACTGCTGACCGTCGACAACAGCCGGACCAGCCCGTTCCGGGACCGGGTCTACGTGACGTGGACGACGTTCGCCGTCGACGGCACCGGCTACATCTACGAGTCACACTCCGCCGACTACGGCGAGACCTTCAGCGCGCCCGGTCGTGGTGAGCACCGAACAGCGCCCTGTGCGACAACACGTTCGGGCTGCCGACGCCGCAGGGCACCTGCAACGAGAACCAGTTCTCCCAGCCGTTCACCGCACCCGACGGCACCCTCTACGTGGTGTACGCCAACTTCAACAACACGGTCACCGCGCCGGAGAACCGCAACCAGATGCTGCTGTCCAAGTCGACCGACGGCGGCGTCACCTTCTCCCCACCGGTCCGTGTCGGCTACTACAACGACCTGCCAGACTGCGCGACCTACCAGAACGGCGCCGACCCGGGCCGCGCCTGCGTGCCGGAGAAGGGCCCGTCGTCCAACTCGATCTTCCGAGCGACCAACTACCCGATCGGCGCGGTCGACCCCACCGCGCCCGAACAAGGTCGTGGTCACCTACGGCTCCTACATCAACCGCAACTCCAACGAGACGACCGGCTGCACGCCCGCCGGCTTCGCGGCCGACGGGAACAACCTGTACACCGGGGTGAAGACCGGCACCTGCAACAACGACATCGTGCTGTCGACGTCGACGAACGCCGGAGCCAGCTTCGCCACCACCGAGCCACGCAACACTGCCGGTGGTGACCACGGCGCCCGGCCAGGCCCGGACCGACCAGTTCTGGCAGGGCGCCGCGTACACACCGAACGGCGCGCTCGCGGTCATGTACTACGACCGGCAGTACGGCGCCGACAACAACATCGGCTTCTCCGACATCACCGTGTCGCAGTCCAGGAACCTGACCACGTTCCGGCATGATCGGGCGACCTCGTCGAGCATGCCGCCGCCGACCCAGTTCGCCGGCACCTTCTACGGCGACTACGCAGGCATCGCGGTCACCAACCGCACCGCCTACCCGGTGTGGTCGGACACCCGGCCGGTGGACCTGTTCCTGTGCCCCGGCACCGGAACCACCAGCACCCCACCGGCGATCTGCCAGGCCGGCGCGGCCAACGCGTCCATCGCCAACGATCAAGACATCTACGCCGTCGCGGTACCCATCAGATAGGCACCCACGCGACAAGGGCCGGCCCTCCCTCGCAACGCGAGGAAGGGCCGGCCGTCACCTGTGGGACATCAGCGGCGCGTCGGGCTGAGCTGGCGGGCCGGTGCGGCGGTCACGCCGAAGGTCGACGCCTGGGCCGACGGCCCTACGGCGACGTTGACGTCGATCGAGCGGAACTGTCCATAGCGGACGTCGGTGCGGTTGTTGGGCCGGTTGCTGTTGGTGGTGACGAACAGCGCCCGGAACTGGTCGTCGACCGTCGTCAGGCCCTGATAGTCGCCGAGGAAGGAACCCCCGCGTTGGGCGCCTGCAGGTGATCGAAGACGGGCGCGATCTGCCGCTCGTGACCGAACTGCCGGCCGCCGCGCGGTGAGACGGTCAGCCAGGTGCTGGTCGGCAGTGTGGTGGTGTTGCCCGGCTTGAGGGTGCGCAGGTCGTAGTAGGTGACACCGACGTCGCCGTCGTTGGTGACCGCGATGCTCGGCGTGAACGCCTGCACCCGCGGGTCGCCGTTGACGCGGGTCGGCGAGCTCCACCGCCGGCCACCGTCGGTGCTGTGCACCAGTTGGATCTGGTTGTACGCACCGCCGGTGAAGTCGGTGCCCTCGTAGGCCAGGTACAGCTCGCCGGTACGCGGGTCGACGGCCGGGAACGGGATGCCGGTGCCGGTGCGCAGCAGGGCCCCGGTGTTGGGGTCGATGTCGGCGACGCTTGCTGTCGCTGGGCCACCACGATCGGCCGGCTCCAGGTGCGGCCGGCGTCGGTGGATCGAACCACCTCGTAGCGGATGAACGTGATGGCGGTCGCGGTGGCGTCGGTGTACTGGATCGAGTTGTAGAAGTTGTACAGCGTGCCGGTGCGCCGGTCGACCACGATCGTGTTGCCGATGGTCTGCTGGAACGGTGCGGTCGGCACGATCACCCGCGGGGCGCCCCAGGTGCGGCCGAAGTCCCGGGTGATCGACAGCAGGGTCGGCCCGTCGAACAGCAGCACACCGTCGGGCGGAGAGCCGCAGCCGATCCCAGACCTGGTACGCGGAGCCCGGTCGGATCGGATCAGCGGTGACCGAGTTCTTGTCGTCGATGATGCCGGGCTCGGTGTCGATCGATCAACACGGTCGTGTTGCGCCAGGTCCGGCCGCCGTCGTAGGAGGTCGTCGCGGCGACCGTGTTGCGTGGCGTGTTGGCGTCGAAGCTCAGCGCGCTGCCATAGGCGACACCTCCCGGCCCGATGCTGACCCACGGGTCGGACGCCCGGTCGTAGGCCAGTCCGCCGGGTGCGCACCGCGACACCGGCCAGGTGACCTCGGTGAACGAGCGGCCGCCGTCGCGGGAGAAGCGCGGCCGACGATCCCGCGCGCCCCGCCGTCGCTCCACCGATCCTGCTGCCACGCGCCGACGACCTCGCCCGCGAAGAACTGGTTGGCGGCGACCGACGGCTCGACCTCGGCGCCGGGGTACAGCGTCGACGTCGGTGTGCCACCGACCGTGCAACCAGCGAACGGGCTGCCGTGCGAGACCTGCACCAACCCGGCGCCGGGTGGTGCCGCACCGGCCGCCGTACCAGCGGCGAGGACCAGCACCGCCACCGTGGCGACCGTCGCGAATCTTCCTGATGTACGCACCAGATGCTCCTTCGGTAGTAATGGACACCGATGGGCTTTACGGGGTGGGCACAGAAGGGCGCAATAGACCGCAATGGCGTCGCCAGTTCGGGGTGGCACCATCCAGGTCATACTCCTCCCGGCCCGGTATGCGCACCGGCGACATTGACCCTCGCCTAACCCCTACACCCCTGTGCGACCCAATTTCTCGGTAATGCATCAACCGCCGCCCAGCCCGCATCCCACAATTCCCTGAAATGGCGGTATCAAATGGCGCATGGCGTCGCCGCAGCATCGCCGATTCGACCCTCGCCTTGACCCTTGTCACCGCCGTTCTCAGAGGGCGATCAGTAGGGTCATTCTTGCGCACTTTGGTGGGGCGCCTGTGAATGCCCGGCCTAACCACCGGGCATTCTCGGACATGCATTCCTAGTCCGTCAAAACCCCTCCGTCTACACATTTCAGCACGGTCACGCTCCGCGGACCAATGACAGTTGGCCGCGGATACGCAGCGCGTGCCGGTTCGCCTCCCTGAGTGCCACGCCTCGAATAGGGCACGCCCCGAACAACATCCGAGCAAAGGAGCGCGATGTCTCCACGAACCCCCACAAAGGTGTCCGCGACCATCGCCTTAGCCATCGCCACGGTGGCCGGGGCCCTGGTCAGCGCGAGCACCGCGGCGGCCGCGCCGGCACCGAGCACCCGGCACATCCAGAAGGTCGGAACGGGCCAGTACACGCCGACCGGCACCGGCAGCGGACTCCCCGGCCCGATCGCCACCGAGATCCCCAAGCCGTTCGGCCCGGAGGCCAGTGAAGGCGGCAACGCCGCCCGCGCGACTGCCCAGCCGGCCGGGCCGAACCGTAGCCTCGCGCCGCGCGGTCACGCCGGCGCCGGCAAGGCGGCCGGCGCGGTCACCAATAGCGGCCCGGCCGTCGCCGGTGGCGTCATTCGCAACGGACCGCAGTTGGTCACCAGCTTCGACGGGATCAACCACCGCGAGCAGCGCACCGCCAACAACGGCAACCAGTTCAGCCTGGAACCGCCGGACCAGGGCCTGTGCGTCGGCGGCGGGCACGTCGTCGAGGCGGTCAACGACGCGTTCCGGGTCTACAACGCCGACGGCTCCGGCCAGACCGGCGTCGTCGACGTTGAACACGTTCTTCGGTTACGCCGCCGTCGATCGACCGGACCACCGGCATCTTCGGGCCGTTCGTGACCGACCCGTCGTGCCTGTACGACCCGACCACCAAGACGTTCTTCCTGGTCGTCCTGACCTTGGAGTCAGACCCCCGACGGCAACTTCACCGGCGACAACCACCTCGACATCGCGGTGGCGAAGGACCCCACCGGTACGTGGAACATCTACCGGCTCGACGTCACCGATGACGGCACCTTCGGCACCCCGGTCCACCCGAACTGCCCGTGCATCGGCGACTACCCGCACATCGGAGTGGACGCCAACGGCTTCTACATCACCACCAACGAGTACTCGTTCTTCGGACCCGAGTTCAACAGCGCGCAGATCTACGCGTTCTCCAAGCGCGCCCTCGCCCGCGGCGACGCCGACGTGCTGGTGACCCAGTTCGACACCACCGCCGCCGACCGCGGCCTCAACGGCTTCACCATCTGGCCGGCCCAGTCGCCGCGCGACCAGCGACTACTCACGCGACCAGCGGGGCACGCAGTTCTTCCTCTCATCCAACGCCGCCGAGGAAGCGACCGGCACCCACGGGCACGTCGAACAGCATCGTCACCTGGAGCCTGACCAACACCAGATCCCTGGATACTGCCGCGCCCGACCATGCAACTGAACGACACCCGGGTCGGGGTGCGGACGTACTCGCTGCCACCGGCGGCCAACCAGAAGGCCGGCCCGATCCCGCTCGGCGAGTGCCTCAACGACGACGCCGTGCGCCGACGTTCGTGCTCGGCGCGCCGGACCCGTTCACGCCCGAGGTCGAGTCCACGCTGGACAGCAACGACACCCGCATGCAGCAGGTCACCTACGCCGACGGCAAGCTCTACGGGGCGCTGGACACCGCCGTCACGGTCGGCGGCGCGATCAAGGCCGGCGTCGGCTGGTACATCGTGCGGCCGGACTCCCGGTCCAACTCGGTGCGGGCCAGCCTGGTCGCGCAGGGCCAGCTCGGCCTGGCCGGCAACAACCTGACCTATCCGGCCATCGGCGTCAACGCCGACGGCAAGGGCGTCATGGCCTTCACCCTGGTCGGCGACGACTTCTACCCGTCCGCCGCGTACGCCGCCTTCGACGGACGTACCGGCGCCGGATCGATCTTCGTCGCCAAGGCCGGCCTCGGCCCGCAGGACGGCTTCTCCGGCTACCAGGCGTTCGGCGACCCGCCGCGCCCGCGCTGGGGCGACTACGGCGCCACCGCGGTCGACGGCTCGAAGATCTGGATCGCCAGCGAGTACATCGGCCAGACCTGCACCCTGGCCCAGTACGAGGCGGCACCGTTCGGCAGCTGCAACGGCACCCGCACCGCCCTGGCCAACTGGGGCACCCGGATCAGCCTGATCAAACCCTAACCAACACGGAACAGTTCACCAGGGCCGCTCTCAGCTTGAGAGCGGCCCTGCCCCGTCAACGAGGACGGTACCGGTGCAACCACAACGACGGCCGCACCGTCAAAGCACTATGGCCCGCACCCGAACCACGGTCATAGCCACGCTCATCACGCTGACACTTGCGGCGTCAACCGCGTGCGCGGCCAAACACCCCGCCCAGCCCGGCAGCCGATCCGTTTCGCCCACCGCCGTCGCGCCACCGGCCTCGGCGTCCACCACGACATCGCCATCCGGCTCCATCGCCAGGCCGACCCGAAGCCCGAGCAGTGCCGTCCCGCCCAGCCCGCCCGCCAGCGGCAGCGGGATCGCCGGCCTCACCGTCACCGACGGCCGCTGCCCGGTCGCCCGGGCCGAACCGCCCTGCCCGGACCGACCCGTGGCCGCCCACCTGAACATCCTCGACGCCGCGACCGGCACCGTGGTCGCCAGGGTCGACAGCGACGCCAACGGCCACTTCATCCTGTCGTTGAAACCCGGCCGGTACCTCCTGCGCACGGACCGAATGTCTGGCGCCCCACCACACCGGCCGACACCCGCGACGGTGACCGTCAAACCCGGCCAATACACCACAGTGACGATCCGGTTCGACGCCGAGATCCGATAGCAGGTTTACCATTTCTTTGCGAGGCGCGTACCGGGTATCGGCCGGCACGCGCCCTGCGCACAGCGAGCTTGATCCAACAATATGACCTGGTCAGAGCGGTCACGACCGGGCGGCGGCGCTCCCGGTCGTGACCGCTGTGAATCGTTTCGCTGCTATCGGATCTCGACGTTGGTGAAGATGTCGGTCTCGCCGATTCCGGTCTGTGCGATGGCATTGTTGCGGCCGTCGGTCCACACCGGATACACGGCCTTGTTGCTGGCCGCGAGCCCGTTGTAGTCGCCGATGAACGCGCCGCTGGAGAAGAATCCGAGGTTCGGGTCCCAGTCCTTGGTGCTGATCTTGGCGCTGGTGAAGCTCTCGCGTCGTTCGTGGACATCGCCTGCCACGTGTTGATCCGTACGTTGGCCGGGTCGCGCCGCCGGTCGAACCAGATCACGTAGAACCGGCCGTTCTCGTCGGAGGCCGCCCACGGGAAGAACTGGTCGTTGCTGGGCCGGGTCGCCCGGCCTCGTTGGTCGACAGGAACGCCGCGTCCGACCAGTGCAGGCCGCCGTCTGACGACGTCTGGTAGGAGATGTCAGCTGCGGAGACCGGCCGGTTGATGTTGTTCTGGTAGACGTACAGCAGCTTGCCGGTGCGTGGGCTGTAGGCCAGCGACGGCGTGTTCGGCGCCCGGAAGCTGCGTCGGCGGCAACGTGTCGTCCTTGGCATCGTTCAGGAAGTCCGCGTACTGCCCGGGCTTGTCGATCTGCACCGGCTTGCGGCAGGAAGGTCACGCCACCGTTGGTCGACTTCTGGAACAGCAGGTGCGGGTCGAACGAGTCGTTGCAGTCCTCGGAGACGAAGCCGACGTCCAGGGCGCCGTTCTTCTCCACCACCGGCACGCTGAACTGGTTCGCCGACAGGCCGGTGCCGTCGCCGCCCGGGTTGTCGGGCTGGATCGCGGTGTGCGACCACGTCGTCAGCGCCGGATTGCTGGTCGGGATCGTGTCGGTGTACGACAGCTGCAGCGGGCAATAGTCGCTGAAGCCGCTCGGCTGCAAGTGGAACTTCGTGTACGTCACGTAGATCCGGCCGTAGTGCGGGCTGGTCGGCGTGTTGTCGACGGCGATGAGCTCCTTGTCGTTGAAGATCGAGTCATCGACGATACCGGTGGTGTAGTCGAAGTTGGACGCGGCGTTGGCCGCTTGCCGTCCCGGGGGTCCAGGTCTGGCCGTTGTCGACGGACTTGAAGACGTGCACCTCGGAGAACGGCAGCGCCCGGAAGAAGCACAGCTGCGAGAGGTAGAAGGCACCGTCGCGCCGGCTGTAGGCGACGCCGGGGTCACCGCCGTTGCAGAAGTCGCCGGTACCCCGGAACTGGGGTGTGATTCGGGTGCTTGCCCAGTGCCGGCCGCCGTCGGTCGTGCGCATGACCACGACGCCGCCACTGACGTAGTCGTTGGCCGCCGCGACCGCGATCAGCGGATGCGCCACGTTGTAGGCGACCGCGGTCTCGTTCTGCGGCAGCGGCGGGTTGCTGTCGTCGTTCATCTGGACGTTCGGGACCGCTGCTGAGCGGCGCCGCCTTAAACCCGCCCGGCCCGATGGCGGCCGCTCGCGCGTTGCTGGCGGCGCCGCGCTCTGCGCGGCGAACATGGCGCGTACGCCGTTCGAGATGCTGCCCGGGTATTGCTGGATGTGCGTGACCCAACGCGGCTCGCTTGCCGCGTTCGCCGCCGTCGGAGCGGACAGTGCGCCCGTGACCAGCGCTAAGGCGGCCACTATCGGAACAGTTCGTCGCATGGGCACCTCCTTGCAGGCAGAGGAATGAACCGCCCGCGGCGCCGCGGCGTCATCGCCGGTTTCCTGAGCCGGAACGAGGTCCACGTCGCGATCGCGCAGGACAAGCTCACAATGACGACATCGACGTTAGTCCCGACCGATCGTTCACAACCCTCGTCCTGTCCCGAAACGTCAAACCACCAAGTGATCGAGCAACGATCGTTGACCGGTTCAACAAGCCAGGTCGACAATGGTAGGCATTTGCATTCACGGAAATCTCGTGGGTAGGCGCCCCGGGGCACGCCCGGCAAGTTGCCCGTAGCCGCGGCAAGCAATCCGTCGGTACCGATGAGCTTAGGTACGCACGTCGATACCGATCAAGCCGAACGGCGGATGAAAATGGTTCCGCAACTCACGTCGCTCGCCACCCCTGGTCATGCTCGCGTCTGCTCACCCCGTCCCGGGGGACGAGTCTCCGTTCACGCTGTGAACAGGCAGAGGAGGAAGCGTGAAACGACGCATCTGGATCATCGTGCTGGCCGCCTCGGCGACGATCGTGGCCGTCACCCTCCAGCCGACGGGCTCGAGCGCCGCGCCGAGTGTCCCGCAGCGGATCGCGGCCGGAACGCTCAAGCCGGCCTACCTCAAGGTGGGCGGCGGCATGAAGCGAATGCCCTTCCTGTCGCCGGGTCGCACCGAAGCACTGACCAACGCCTGGCCCGGTGCACAAGCCAAGCGGGGGCAGCAGCCCAACAGCCCCGGCATCGCCGTGCAGTCGGCCGGCTGCGCCGACCGCAACGGTGGTCGTAACGTCCGGGTGAATCAGGACTGCACCTATCGCCGCCAAGCCGAGGAGCACATCGCCGTCGACCCGAACAACCCGAACAACCTCGTGGCCGGCATGAACGACAGCATCATCGGCTGGAACCGCACCAGCATCGATTTCACCGTCGACGGTGGCAAGCACTGGGGTGCGATCAGTACCGCACCGTTCGGCTACCGGCTCAACGACCCCAACGACCTGGAACCGACGAGTGCCGACCCCAACCGGCACACGATCAAGGGTGGCGCCGGCTCTTTGCACTCGTACGACGCGTGCAGCGACCCGTATCTGGCCGCCGACTCCCGCGGGCGCTTCTTCTACACCTGCGTCGGATTCGACATCGCCTCCAACGACTCCCTCGCGTTCGTAGTGCCGTCGCCGCCCGGCGCCGCCGGGTCATACTTCGACCAGGTGCCACCGCCCGAGGGACTCGCCCCGCCGTACACCGGGCGCGAGCACATCGTCGCCGAGGACAACAGCGCCGCCGCCAGCTACGACGCCCCCAAGGTGACCGCCG
This sequence comes from uncultured Actinomycetota bacterium, assembly GCA_963816625.1. Lineage (GTDB taxonomy): Bacteria > Actinomycetota > Actinomycetes > Mycobacteriales > Micromonosporaceae > Dactylosporangium. Next base: position 57,703 of record CAWFLC010000006.1, read on the forward strand.
ATCACTTCTCCGGCAGCCCGAACCGGGACAACGTCTACTTCACCTGGACCGTGTTCGACTTCACCTGCGGGCCCACCCACGACCAGTACTGTGAGTCGCCGGTGTGGGGTTCGATGTCGACCGACCACGGGTTCACCTGGTCGACTCCGGAGATGATCAGCGGCTCCAACGCGGGCGTGTGCACCATGGGCAACGCCTTCAACCCGGCCCTCGACCCGGCGGCGTGCAACCTCGACGGCCACTCCGACCTGGTTGTCCGGCCCAACGGCGAGCTCGCGGTCACGTTCATCAGCCAGAACACCCCGACGCAGAACCCGCAGATCCTCAGCCTGCGCTGCCACCCGGGCGGCAGCTCGCCGGCCGGTACGGCCCATCTCAACTGCGGCACCCCGCGCAAGGTGGCCGACTACGTTACCGGTCCGACCTGCGACTTCGGCCGCGGCCCCGAGCAGTGCATCCCGGGTGTGTTCATCCGGGCGCCGTTCGAGACCTCCCAACGGCTGTCCGTCGACGAGCGCACCGGAGTGCTCTACAACACCTGGTACGACTACCGGCTCGGCGAGTTCGACGTGTTCGTCACCCGCTCGACCGACGGCGGAGCGACCTGGAGCTCACCACGACTGGTCAACCCCGACCGCGGCACGGACCACTACTTCTCCGCGATCGACGTGGGTGAGCGAGGGACGCAGCTGGCAATCAGCTACTACCGGACCGGGCGCGTGCCGGGCGAGAACAACCCACCGCCGGGTGGTTTCGGCCAGGACGTCGCCACCCAAATGTCCGACTACGTCCTGTCCGGCGGCACGGCGATCAACACCCCGTTCGCCTTCGAGGTGCTGACGCCGAAGTTCCCGCCGCCGGACGGCATCCAAGCCGGATTCAACGGTGACTACTCCGGCATCACCGTTGACCGCAACGGTGTCGCCCACCCGATCTGGTCGGACACCCGCAACCGGGTACCCAACCCCGACTTCAACTTCGCAACTGTCGACGAGGACGTGTTCACCGCGGCTCGCCCGATCCCGCGCCACTGACCCCATCCATCCGCCGGTCGTCCACTGACCACAGGTGGACGACCGGCGATTGGCTGCACCCAAGGCGGCGCTGACGACCGCGGCCCAGCTGTGCGCGACGAGGTGGTAGGGGTCCACGGGCTGATCGCCCACTGCCGAATGTTCTCGTGCGAACGTATTGATGCGACGATTGGCCAGCCGAGGGGAGTGGTCATGACTGACGCGATGCCCGGTTCGGTGTCCGGCATGCCCCGCAACACGCGACAGCGGAATGAGGTGCTGGCGCTGCTCGACGACGAGTCGGGTTTCCGCACCCCCTATCAGTTGCACATGCTGCTCGTCGCGCGGGGCGCCAAGGTCGGCCTGACCACCGTGTACCGCACGTTGCAGCTGCTGGTCGATGCGGGCGAGGTAGATGTCACCCGGTTGCCCGGCGGCGAGCAGCTGTTCCGCCGCTGCAGTCGCGAGCAGCACCACCATCACCTCGTCTGTCGCGACTGCGGGGCCACCATCGAGGTCCGGGGACCGGCCGTCGAGCGGTGGGCGGACCGAGTCGCCGCACAGCACGGCTACGTCGAGGTGAGCCACACCCTGGAGATCTTCGAAACGTGCGCGCGCTGCGCGGCCTGACGCGACCGACCCACCGGTACGAGGCTCCGTCGACCAAATGGGCGGACAGTGTCATGGTGTTGTGTCGGCAAGGCAGCTTGCCAGGGCATACGGACATTGCTGAGCATGGCGACCGGCGCCCGGAGAAGTCCGGTCCACGCAGCACGTTCAAAGCCACCGTCCTGCTCTGGTGGGAAGACTCCGGCACACCACAACCCCGACCAATCTGCTCAGGACCCGGCGTGCTTCGTCAACCGCTGACCGACGATCGACGACCCGACGACTGACCTGCCCCGTGTCGGCCTACACGAATGTCGCGGCGGCTAGCCGAGGAATTGCACAGTGAGCGCCCGAGTCGCCGTGCACCGCGCTGGTACGGCCGTCGGACGGCCGCGCACCGTCGCCGTGGCACCGTCACGCAGCGTCGTTGTCTGCTGTCCACTCAGCAGCCAGCGCCCGCTCGGAGTGTCGAGGAAGACGCAACCGCCAGACGTGTGGACGGTGCCGGACAGGGTCATCGGCGCACCGCGGAGATCCTGCGGGTTCTCTGGATCGGCGGGACCGGTGGGCATCGGCGCTCCTGACGGTGTCGGGTCGGCGTGGCCGGGCCGACCGTTGCCGATCGACGGTCCGCCGGCCGGCGGCGACGGCGACGAACTGGAGGTAGCGGTCGACGCGCTCGCGCTCGCCAGCGGGGCGGCCGATGCCGGCGCGGCGGTTCCTGACGGTTGCTGCCCGGCGCAACCCCCGAGGAGCACGGCGACGGCAGCTGCGGCGAGCAGCGCTGCGGCTGGTCGGCAGGTCGGCGTCGGCATGATGCGCATAGGTGGTTGGACGGCGCCGCAGACCCTTGCGTTCCTGGTCGGAACCCTTTCCACCACCCTGTACCGCCTCACGTAGCGTTCTTGACCTTTAACGACGACCCGCGCTGCGGTTCGATCACCGTGGACGTGCGTCGACACCCCCTAGCCGACGCGGTATCACGGAGGGAGCGGGCCTTGTCGCCTGCATTGTTGCCCAGAAAACGCAAGAGAATCCTCGCTATCGGCGGTTTGTCGGTGCTGGCCCTGGTTTTGGGGGGTTCGCCGGCCGCCGCCGCGCCCGGTAAGGCGCTGCCCAACCACGTGAAGAATCTGGCCGCCACCGCCCACGGTACCGGCAAGGCCACGGCCGCCAAGTCTTCCGCGCTGAGTGCGGAGCCCGAAGACGAGGATGGAACGGAAGGCTCCGAAGAGATCGCGGAGCAGGCCGCCCAGTGGAATGAGGCGCGCAGTTCGCCGGGGATCGTGGCGCCGGGTGCCTACTCGGCGGCCTGGGCCGACCTGCAGGGGTTGCCGCGTACGGACGGCCGTTGGGTGGATGAGACGGCGCTGCCGTACAACTCGGATGATCCGCGCTATCGGGACATCAACTCCAACTCTTCGGGCGGCGCCGGGCTGGTGACCGGGCGGATCACCGGGCTGGCCGCGGACAATCAGGGCTACGTGTACGGGGGGTCCGCGGACGGCGGGGTGTGGCGCTCGTCGACGGGTGGCGGGCACTGGCAGCCGATCTCCGACAAGTTGCCCGCACCGTCCGTCGGTGACCTGCAGCTGGACGGCAAGGGCCGGTTGTGGTTCGCGGCCGGCGAGGCCAACACGAACGCCGACAGCTACGTCGGCTCCGGGGTGTACGTGCTGGGCGACCCGCGGCACGGGCAGTTCCAGCCGAACGGCCGGGTCGGCGGGACCGAGTTGGAGAGCACGACGATCAAGCACCTGCGCTTCGTGGGGAACACCGTGTGGGCGGCGACCAGCCGCGGCGTGTGGACCCACTCGGCGACGAACCTGTCCGGCCCGTGGAAGCTGGAGTTCGCGCCGAACCCGGACTTCATGCCGGGTGGGGCGCAGGCCGCTGACCCGAACGCGCCGTACAAGAACATCGCCAACGACATCGCGGTCGACCCGCGGGATCGCTCGAAGGTGATCCTGGCGATCGGCTGGCGCAGCGGGGATGACTACAACGGCTTCTACGTCAAGCAGGGCGGCGCCTGGGTGAAGACCGACCTGGCCGGCATGCCGTCCGATCCGGACAATGTGGGCACGGTGACCTTCGCGGTCGCCGCGGACGGGTCGAAGTACTACGCGATCGAGCAGTCGCCGGAGCAGTTGAACACCAACCCGGACAGCGCGCTGGGTGGCATCTACGCGTCGGCGTCCGGTTCGCCGTTCGGGCCGTGGACGCTGGTCGCGGATTACCACAAGCTGGCCGCGTCCGGTTCGGCGTTGACCGGCGCCGGCTACATGCCGGGCATCCAGTCCTGGTACAACCAGTTCCTGCAGGTCGACCCGGCCAACCCGGGCCACGTGTGGCTGGGTCTTGAGGAGGTCTTCGAGTCCACGGACGCCGGGGCGACCTGGAGCACGCCCGGGCCGTACTGGAACTTCGGGTTCCCGTGCTGGAGCATCGACCCGTCCAAGCAGACCGGTGACTGCCACCAGACGATCCACCCCGACCAGCACGCGGTCGCGGTCGGCACGCAACGGCGGCAAGCCGTACGTGGTGGTCGGCGATGACGGCGGGATGTACCGGCGGCCGGTCAACGGCAAGGCCGACGCGTCCGGGCACGCCACCGACTGGGTGTCGCTGAACGACGGCAGCATGGACGTGTTGCAGTACTACTCGGTCGGGGTGGGCTGGGACCGCTACCAGCACCGGTTCGGCCCGGCGATCAGCGGTGGCCTGCAGGACAACGGCGAGTCGATCCTGCGCCCGGGTGATCGGGTGATGGGTTCCAACTTCGGCGGTGACGGCGGTGACACGCTCGTCGACCCGAACAACGGCTGCAACATCGTGACCGAGTACGTGTACCTGGCCATGTCGGTGACCAACAACTGCGCGGTCAACGACGGTTCGTGGACCACGGACCCGAGCAAGGTGTCCAGCCGCAACATCGCCCCGCCGGACAACGACCTCGGCCCGGCCGGGGCGCGGTTCATCGCCCCGTTCGCCGCGGACGCGAAGGACATCAACACCTGGGTCGCCGGCGGCATCAACGTGTGGGTGCAGCACAAGGGCTTCGCCATCGCGGGCCGCGGCGACTGGACCAACGTGTTCGCGCTCGGCGCCGGACACACGGCAACGGCCGTAGCGGTCTCCGGCGGCACCGCGTACGTCGGCTGGTGCGGGCCCTGCAACAACCAGGGCTTCACCCGCGGCATCGCGGTCGGCAACACCGACGGCACCGGCTGGCACCAGCTCAACCTGCCGGTCGACGGGACGATCCCGAACCGGTTCGTGTCCGGTTTCGACGTCGACCCGGCCAACCCGAAGCACGTGTACGTGGCGATGAACGGCTACTCGCGGCACTGGACCGAAGGCCCGGGCGCCGGCATCGGACACGTCTTCGAATCCCGCGACGCCGGGGCCACCTGGACCGACGTCTCGGCGAACCTGCCCGACATCCCGGCCAACGCGGTCAAGATCCTCATCGGGGGTGGTCTGGTCGTCGGTACCGACCTCGGCGTGCTCTACCGCCCGCCCGGCCAGCGCAACTGGAAGGTCCTCGGCCGCAACCTGCCAACCACCACGACCATGCAGTTCAAGACCGGCCTCGGCGGGCTACGCCTCTACGCCGCCACCCACGGCCGCGGCATCCAATCCTTCGACACCTGGCAAATCCACTAACGCCCCTGAACGCGAGCGGCCCGGAAGCATCAGCCTCCGGGCCGCTCGTTCATTGACGATGCCGTCAGACCGATCTTTGTCGTCCGGGACTCCCGCATCGTGGTCCGCCGCCAACCCGAGATTGACATATTGCCTGGGTACCTCCGCGACGGCTGGCGTCGCGTTCCCCACAAGGAGGACGACGACGAACACTGATCCATGGTGATCTGTACGACGGCCGCCTTTGCTGGCACGCCCTGCCCGAACGACACGCAGAGTCACGTTCTCCCGATCGGTCGCGTTAGGCGATGTGTTTCGTCCGGGAGCTCAGGTGTTGAGGCCGACGTCGATGATGGCCTGGGCGTAGGCCTGAAGTTGCGTGGACCGGGTCTTCGTGAACTTCGGCGGCTGGATGAAGGGCTTCGGTTTCTTGCCAGCGGCACGTTCGGCGGGCGTCGGGGTGTCCAGGAGCGGCTTGCCGTCCGCCGACATCACCTGGACTCCGTCCAGGAACGCCCAGCTTTGCTCATTGTCCTTGACCTCGATGGTGAAGACCGGCGCCCCCTGCCGGTTACCGACGCCGTCCTTGGCGGCAGTGACTGCCACCGGGCCCCAGTCGCCGAGGGAGAACGCGTTGGGCGTGCCCCCTTCCTTGGCGTAGTGGACGACGGGCACGACGGAACCGAGATGGTTGCCGATCACCAGGTCCGGGTCGCTGACCGCCTTGGCCATAGCCAGCGCCATGGCGTCGTCCTTCCGTCCGTCGGGCGTCACGGCGGAGTCGAAGCGCAGGTCTGCGTTCGTCCCCTCGTTGGGGAACGCCGGATCCTTAACCGAGTCGAACTTGCAGGGCTCAAGGTTGAAGCCCTTGCACGCGCTGCCCGGGGTGTACCGCGGGTCGACGAAGATGCCGGGGAAGTTCACGCCCTTGACGGCCTCGCCGTTCCAGTTCTTGATCTCGTCATCGGTCATGGTGATGATTCCGGCGGCGCGGGCGTTCTTGAGGTCGTCGCTGGTACGGGCGCGCTTGCCGTGCACGCTGACGATGACCGTCGGCCGCAACGTCTCGATGCTCCGCACGACGTAGGCGATCTCGGCCAGTTGCCGCACGACGTCCCCGCCGATCCGCAACTCACTGCGGCTGCGGTCGATCAATGTGCCCTTCGTGAGGGCGTTCTCAGCCTCGCCCGGCGGAGGAAAGTGCCGGGCCGGGAAGACCGTCACTCCGCCTTTGAGTGTGATTTCCCGCCATTTCTGGTTTGGGCCGCTCTTCCACTCGTCGGTCCGCGCGCCAAGGCCGCGGTCGGGGAATACCTCGGGGATGATCAGCGCACCGCGCTTCGTTGGCGTGGCCCGCTGCGCGAGCTTGACCCTGATCCAGTCCGCGATCTCGGTGCCGCCCTGCTCGTTCGCGTGGATGCCCGCCACGATGACAGCGAACTCCGGCGTCGTCCCGAAGAAGAGGTAGCTGCGGGGCGCGAACACGCTACGGCGTCCAGTTGCCCTGGGCGTCCACCTGCCCGTAGTCCGGGTCCCACCCACCGGGTAGGTCCCGGCCGGGTACCCAGACCTCGGCACCGTCGAGGGTGAACTTCCGCCAGGACGGAAGGTCCGGACCGTCCCGCAGCTGGATCAGTGTGGTGGGCAGTGTGACCTCCCACGGTGGACCCTGCGGCGTCTCCGTGCCGGGCGCGTCGTCCTGTGCCTTGATTTCCTCGGTGATGGGCAGGTAGTCCTCGTCGGTGATGCCTGTCATGGCACCACCGTTCCAGATCTGACCAGTCATCAGGAAGTACCGTAAGTCGCCCTCCAACTGGGGCCGGACCGGGACGACGACGCGCGCTGCCCCGGCCTTGAGGAACTCCGCGAAGAGCGGATCAGGGTCGTCGGTAAGCGCTGTCTGGTACCAAGTTTCGCGGCGTGACCAGAAGTACGGGTAGAACAGGTACATGATGTGTTCCCACTCGAAAGCCTGCTCGAAGAACCGGATGAACGCTTCCTGATTGCTGCCCGCGATGTTGGGGTTGACGCGACCCGGGATGTTCGGCCGGGGGAACGCTGGCGGCGGTGTGTTCACAGCGACGTCGTCGATGTCGGCGGCGTACAGGTCCGTGCCAGACAGCATCGCGAGACAGGCCTTCTTCAGCTCGGCCCTTTCCAGCAGCCGGTTCTGGGCCGGGTTCCCGCCGATTGCTGTCTCCCGCGGTGCGGTGACGGCCTGGGCCTTGAGCCGATCCTGGTAAGCGGAGGTCAGGTCCCGGTAGGCGTTGACCAGAGACCCGAAGGTGTCCAACCGCCACTGCTCCACGGCGGCATCGGTTCGCACACAGGTCACGTCGATGGTGACAGCGAAGTCGCGGGCCTGCTGGGTCTCGATCGCAACCGGCATCGAACCCTGTTCGTTCACGCTCAGATCGACCGGGTCCGGCAGCAGCGCCGCCTTCGGCCCGAGGTTGCCCTGGCCCTTGCACTCGAAGCGGTGCTTGCCGACGAACACCCACATGCGCTCGTCGCCGTCCTCCTCCTCGTACAGGGTGAATGCCCCCTGCACGGCAAGGCTGACGGCCCGGTACCCCTGCGGGATCTGCAGGTCGTCCGCTGCTGCTAGATGGTCGTGGTCGTCCTTGTTGCCGGTGATCGCCTTGGAGACGGTGATGGCCGGCTCGGGCGGAGCGTTGACGCCCAGAGCGCCGTACTTGCCCATGAAGACCCCGTAGTTGAGAGCCGAGCCGGGGCTGGGGTCGAGGTCGCCCGGGTTCAGCGGCCGCGAGGCCACTCCCGGCAGGAACAGCCCGTCCGCGCCGAGGTCCGTGGTGCGCACCGGCCGCCACCCGGTCGGGCTCTGCGCGTCGGCGACGAGGGCGAACGGCTCCGGCGGCAGGATCACCCGGGTCTGCTGCCCCGAAGTTACGGCGTCCTTGAGGAAGGCCGCCGGTTCGGGGACGACGAGGTCGAACATCAGCCGCTTGCCGTAGTTGAATACCTGCGCCTCGTAGACCTTGTTCAGCCATTGGTAGATGCCGCTGACGTTGGAGCCACCCGGCTCGGCGTTCGCGAAGGAGTGCACCTCCCTCTCGGAAAGCTTCTCGATGGTCCGGGCGATCTCCTGGCGGCGGAAGGACTCCGTGACCTTCGTCGCGGCCCGGCTGGTCACGTCCTTCGCGTGATCGGTCGCGACCTTGCTGGACTGCTCCTTCGAGAGCTTGTAGGACACGTCGGCATTGGCGTTGATCTCTACCGAGCCGTACTTGGCGGAGACGTTGACGCCGGCGTTGGCCTCCAGGTCCTCCTTCACCACGTTCTCGGACTCGGTCTTGAGGTCGAAGCGCTCCGTCACGTCGAGCGACGTCGTCGTTTCGGTGGCCTTGGACTCATCCGTGGTCACTGTCGTGTCGAGCGTCAGCTCGTGGACGTTGACCTTCTTGCGAGTCTCGCCCTTGAGGATGTTCTCGATGTTCGCGATGTCGCCGAGCTCGTAGCGCTTCAGGTGCTGCTTGACGACGAGCAGGTCGCCGACGCCGACCGGCTGGGGAAGTCCTGGCCGCAGCGGGAACACGCCCGGCGGCAACAGCAGCGTCTGGTTCAGGGCCCCCGTGACGGCGGCCGCCGCGTTCAGCGACGCATCTTCCTGAGCTACGCGGTCGATCAGCAGCAACAGGCGTACGAGCTGCACGAGGTCGGCGAGCGGCAGCGACCGCAGGTCGGGGTCGATGAAGACCGCGACGATCGTGTCCTCCGCGTCCACCAGGAGCTGTTGCATCTGCTGGTCCGAGACGACGTCCTGGGCGGACCTGCCGAAGGCCGCCTGCACCGCGTCGGCCAGGTCCGACAGGCCCCCGGCGAGGGCCGCCGCGGCGGCGAACTGATCGAACTCCGTCCGGTACGGGACGGCGTAGGCGTGGCCAAGGAACGTCCCGCCAAGCTCGCCCTGCGCGAACTGGTCCGCCAACCGGTGGGCAAGCTCGATCGGCGAGTTCGCGTGGTGGATCTCGCCGAGCCGTTGCTGGAAAGGACTCCGCGTGCCCATGTTAGGCGCCGTCGCGGCATCCTGGCTGACCGGCGCCCTCAGCGCCACGAAGCGGAACAGGTCCGTCATCACAAGCCTCCTGCAAACGACCCGACGTCGCCGTCGCGATCGCCGCTCGTTCTACAGATAGCCTTGCCAGGCCTCGAGATACGCCTATGCGGTGTCAAGTGCCTGCGGCTCAGGCCGTCAACACCTGCGTGAGCAAGACGACGACATGACCGGAGCGGACCGTATCCGGCGATTCGGAGTCAACGATGATGGCTCGGTCGCGGACGCTCCTGGGCAGTGCGCTACAGATGACCGAACGTGCGAAAGACTGGCGAGCCTCGTCACAGTGCCTGCTGTCCGAGCCACATACGGACGCGAACTTCGTTCAATCCCGGCCCTCGACGGTTCGTGCCCACACCGGGCGATACCGACCAGCGAGCACGTCATCAACCAGCAGCGCAAGAACCCCTGACGGCGCCAGGTCCGGGCGAAGTTCGGAAAGCTGGTCCAGCTCACGAGCCGTCAACCGGATCTTCACCTGCTGATCCCGCTTCTCCCGCTCGGGAAGTGGCGGAAGCGACGGATCGACAGCGCGGCGTCGTGGCATCGAACCCTCCTCGCCGAACTCCATCGGGGCACGTTGACCTTGCCACATTCACGCCCGCGGATAGACGCCGCCCGCGGATTTCGGGTGGTACCGTTTTTAGGTACCTAGATCACAGGTGTTCACGGAGGTGGTGGCATGAGTACGTACAAGCGGTGCCGTTGTCGCGACGAAAGTGGTCGCGAACTCGGCGCCAACTGCAAGGCGCTGCGGCGCAAGGACGGCGCGTGGAACCCGCGCCACGGCCAGTGGTACTTCAGGGCTGAGCTGCCCGTCGTGCACGGCGGCCGTCGGCGAGTCATGAAACGCGGTGGATACGCCACCCAGGCCGAGGCGGAGGCCGTCCAGCGGACGATCGAGATGTTGCTCGCGATTCCCGAGCCCGGCATAGCTGGCGACCAAGCGCGTGAGGACATCCTTCACGCGGTCGAACGCGCCTTCGCTCAGAACGACGGGCTTCCCGACTACGACGAGACCCGCCGCCGTTACTTCTCGGGCCAGACGATCAACGGCTCGGTCACGGTCGGAGCGTGGCTCGACGAGTGGCTGGCGGGACGACGCAAGATCAGGAAGGGAACGCGACGCTCGTATGAAGCGCACATCCGGCTGTACCTGCGACCACACCTTGGCCATCTGCCGCTCGATCGGCTCCGCGCGGTTCACATCTCGGCGATGTTCGACGCGATCGACGCCGATAACGAGTTTATCCGAGCGGCCAGAGCGTCCGGCGACCCGGCGCAGCGCGCCGCGGTCAAGGGGCGGCGCTCGGTCAGCGCGGCATCAAAGCAGCGCATCAGAGCCACAATGCGGGCCGCGCTGAATCGTGCGATCAGACAAGAGCAGCTCATCACGGCCAACCCGGCGACATTCGTCGAGCTGGACTCCGGCCGGCCGCCGAAGGCCGTCGTGTGGACCGACGAGCACGTCGCCGTTTGGCGCGAGAACCGGCACCGTCGCGCGGCCGCGATGGCGGAACTCGTGGCGGCACGCGATCCTAGTGACGACGAGACGACCACCCGACTCACCGCCGAGATCGACCGGCTCGACGAGACCGAACGGCCGTCGCCAGTCATGGTCTGGACGGCCGAGCAAACCGGCCAGTTCCTGGATTCCATAGTGGACGACCGGCTCTACGCCCTGTACCACCTCGTCGCCTATCGAGGACTGCGCCGTGGCGAGGCGTGCGGCAGCCGCTGGGTCGACCTCAACGTGGCAGCACACTCGCTGACGATCTCCGAGCAGCTCGTCCAGCTCGGATGGGACGTCGAGACCGGAGAGCCGAAGAGCGATGCCGGCGGCCGGACGGTCACCCTCGATGCGGCGACCGTCCGCACCCTCGAGTCATGGCGCAAGAAGCAGGTCGCCGAACGCCTGGTATGGGATGGGACCTGGATCCGCTCCGGACGGATCTTCACCCATGAGGACGGCAGCGAACTTCATCCGGCCGAGGTCACCAAGCACTTCAACAGGCTCGTCGAACGAGCCGGTCTCCCGCCGATCCGGCTGCACGACCTCCGGCACGGCTCAGCGACCCTCGCGCTCGATGCCGGCGTGGACATCAAGGTGGTGCAGGACGAGCTCGGCCACGCGAGCAGCACGCTCACCCGCGACACCTACACCAGCGTCTCGCCCCGTTTGGCCCGGGAAGCCGCCGAGAAGACCGCATCGATGGTGCCCCGCGCCAAGACTGCATAACGCAATCAATTGGCTACAGGGACGGATGGTCTCCCTTGGGTCTCCCAAGGCGCATGATCGGCCTTCAAACCGGGAGCCTCACGAGGGAAAAGCCCAGGTGAACTGAGGTGCGCCGCCAGGGACTCGAACCCCGAACCCGCGGATTAAGAGTCCGCTGCTCTGCCAGTTGAGCTAGCGGCGCTCACTGGAACGGCGGTAACCATAGCACGGGCCCCGAACCGCCCACCAACGACATACCGCCCGGCCTACTTCGGGGCCGGGGCGACCGCAACTGGCCAGGTGGAGGCCCTCAGTACCAGCGTCGTGGGCATCACCAGCTCCTGCGGTTCCCAGTTGGAGGTGGTCATCGCGCGCCGCAGCATTCCCGCCGCGAGGACGCCCTGCTCGAACACGCGCTGCCGGATCGTCGTGAGATCGAGCAGGACGCTCAGTTCATGGTCGTCGAACCCGATGAGCGACACCTGCCGCCCGCGCCGGCGCAAGGTGCTCAGCGCGCCGAACGCCAACTCGTCCGACTCGGCGAACACTGCGGTCGGCGGGCTCGGCAGCGCCAGCAATCGCCGCATCGCCTGCTCGCCGCCGTGCAGCCCATGTGGCACCGACACCAGCAGTTCCTCATCCGGGGCCACGCCGGCTGCTCTCATCGTCTCCAGACCGGATTGCCGGCGCGCGTGGGCGACCGGAAGGAAGAAGCTCTGGTCGGCATCTGTGGAGATCATTCCGATCCGTTCGTGCCCCAAGTCCAGGAGGTGCTGCACCGCGGTGCCGGCGGCGACGGCGTCGTCGATGCGTACGCATCCTGCGCCGGGCATGGTGTGCCCGACGGTCACGATCGGCACGTTGAGGCTGCGCAACGCGTCGGCCTCGTCGGCGGAGAACTGCATCCCGACGACGAGGACGGCGTCGACCCGGCGCCGGAGCGGGAAATTGTTGAAGAAGCGGTCGCGGGACGGCAGATCACCCAGGTTGTACAGCAGGAAGTCCAGCCCTTGTTCGCGCAGCACCGATTCCGCGCCCGCCATGATCTGCCCGAAGAACCAGCGTGCCGCGTAGGGCACGATCACGCCGACCGTGTAGGTATGTCCAGAGGCGAGGCGTGAGGCGATCGGCGACACGACATACGACAGGGAGGCCGCCGCTTGACGAACGCGGTCACGCGTCTTCTCGGAGACGTTGGGCAGCCCGCGCAGGGTGCGCGACACGGTGGCCGTGGACACTCCGGCCAACCGGGCCACGTCCTCCATGCTGACCGGTGCTGGTGATTCGGTCACAACCGCGAGAATAGCGATTCTTCAGCTCGGCAGGGACTTTCAGTACCGTCAGTTTGACGGCTTTTCGTATCGCCGAGGAGCGTCAATGCAAGGCGGTACAAAAGGCCATCGCCGCCAGCATTGAATGGTCGTGCTGGTGGCCGCGATGCCTTGCGTATTGCGCGGAGCTATCCCTTGACGGACCCGGCGAGCAGCCCGCGAACGAAATATCGCTGGAGTGCGAAGAACACAATGACCGGAATGATGATCGCGATGAACGCGCCGGCGGTGAGGAGTTCCCATTTGCTGCTTTGGGAGCCGGTGAGCTGAGCCAGTCGCGCGGTGATCGGCGCGACCTCTGGAGTCCCGCCGGCGAAGGTCAGGGCGACCAGCAGATCGTTCCACACCCACAAGAACTGGAAAATCGCGAATGACGCCAAGGCTGGGGTCGCGAGTGGCAGCACGATCGATCGGAAAATCTTGAAGTGGTTGGCCCCGTCGACCTGCGCCGCCTCCATCACGTCTCGAGGGAGCTGGGCGATGAAGTTGTGCAGGAGGAAGACGGCCAGGGGCAACGCGAACATGGTGTGCGCGAGCCACACCGGAACGTAGGTGCCACCGAGGTGCAACGGGGGAATGATGGTGATCGACCCGATGTGCGCACCGCCGGAGAACAGCTGGAGCAGCGGGATCAGCGCCATCTGCAACGGCACAACTTGAAGGGCGAAGATGGCGAAGAAGATGATGTCGGAGCCCTTGAAGTTCACCCACGCCAGGGCATAGGCGGCCATCGAGGCAAGCACCAGCGGAAACAACGCGCCGGGAATGCTGATGCACAGTGAGTTGATCAGGTATGGCATGAGGCCGCCACTGACGCCGAAGCCGCCCTCGAACAACACCGTGTGATAGTTGTCCAGCGTGAAGTTGGGATCGCTGAATGCGGTCCACCAACCCGACGACGCCACGTCGCCCGCCGGCCGGAGAGAGGTCACCAGCAGGCCGATGGTGGGGATGGTCCAGAGCACCGTCAGCACGATGATGAGGATGCTCGCCGCCGGGCTGCTGAACGACTTGCGCACCGCCTTGACGGCCGGCACCTTTTCTTTCCCCGACGCCGCATCCGATTCGATCGCGCCGAGGCTTACCGCTGGCTGGCTGGTCATCGGTTGGCCCGCTCCCTACGCAACTGGACGATGTTGTATCCGACGAGTGGCAGGACGGCGACGAAGAGGATCACCGCGAGCGCGCTGCCTCGCCCCACGTTGAACTGCACGAAGGACTGCGAGTACATCTCGTTGGCCAGGACCTGCGTGCCGAAGTTGCCGCCGGTCATGGTCCGGACGATGTCGAAGACCTTCAGAGTCGTGATCATCACCGTGGTGAGGACCACAATGAGGGTGTTGCGGATCATTGGGATCGTTACGTAGAAGAACAACCGCGAGCCGCGCGCGCCGTCCATCCGGGCGGCTTCCAAGATCTCCTCGGGAATCGCCTTGATCGCCGCGGAGAGCACCACCATCGCGAATCCGGTCTGTACCCAGATCATGATGACCATGAGCAGGAACGTGTTGAGCGGCTCCGTAATGAGCCAGTTCGGCGGATTGTCCCAGCCAAGTGTGATGCACAGTTGGGTGAGCAGGCCGATCTGCGGCTGGGACGGGTCACGCGAGTCGTAGACGAACTTCCAGATGATGCTGGCGCCGACGAACGAGAGCGCCATCGGCATGAAGATCAGTGACTTGTAGACGGACTGTCGTTTGAGGCGGTCGACGAGGAGCGCGATGCCGAGGCCGAGACCCGTGGTCAACAACGGGGCGATGATGATCCACAGGAGGGTGTTGAGCAGGACATGTTGAATAGCGGGGGTGCTGAACGCCCATTCAAAGTTCTTGGCTCCGATGTACTTTCCGCTGTCGTCGCTCTTGAAGCTGAGGTTGAACGTGCGGATCGCCGGTATTACGAGCCCGGTGAGGAGCAGCAACGCGGCCGGTCCAAGAAAAATGAAAACCGTCAGAGGTCGCGCGATTCGGCCCGAGGCCCGCCCGGCCGCCAGGAATACCAGCAGCAGAACGCCCAGGAATATGGCGATCGCGCCGAACGCGTTGGTGAACTTGACCGCCGCGTCACTGAACGACGATTCGGCGAGGAACACCGGGGCATCGGACATCTATTTCCTCCCCTGTGAGGCCGGACCGATTGCCGGCGGGGTTGCGTGGGGGTGTCGGGGGGTGCCGGGCGAGCGTCGCGGCCCGGCTGGATTCGCCGGGCCGCGACGGGTGCTTCGCTCACGTGCGGTGATCGCTCAGGTGCATTGGTCGTTCAGGGTGTCAGCTCGGCCAGGCCGCGTCGATGTCGCTGGCGGTCTGGTCGATCGACTTGCCCTGGCCGAACCAGGCGGTCATCGCCTTCCACTCCGCGCCCGAGCCGACGGCGGCCGGCATGAGGTCCGACGCGTCGAACCGGAAGGTGGCCCCCGGGTCGGTCAGGTACTTGGCCGACAGCGCATCGATCGGGTCGGTGTAGAGGCTCTTGTCGACGCCGGAGTTGGCCGAAACCCACCCGGTGGCGACCTTGACGCGACTGGACGCCCACTCGGCGCTGGACAGGTAGTTCTGCACGGCCTGGACCTCGGGCCGGTCGCTGAACGCCGTGACGAACTCGCCGCCGCCTTCGACCGGGGTCGTCACCGAGGTGCTGACCGGCGGCAAGTAGAAGGCCATGACGTCGCCGTCGAGGCCGATCTTGGTGCCCTTAGGCCACTGCGCGCCGTAGAAGGACGCCTGCTGCAGCATCCAGCACTTGTTGGTGAGGATCGGCTTGCCGGCGTCCTGGAACGTGGTGGTGGCGATCGTCTTGACGTCGCCGATGCCGGCGTTGACCCATGCCGGGTTCTGCATCCAGTTGGCCAGCGTCTGCATCGCGCCCTTGATCTCGGGCGAGTTGAACTTGATCTCGTGGCTGACCCACTTGTCGTAGACGTCGCCGCCGTACTGGCTCAGCACGACCTCTTCGAGCCAGTCAGTGGCGGGCCAGCCGGTCGCGGTGCCGGAACCGATGCCGCCGCACCACGGCTTGGCGCCGCCCGCCTTGGCGATCTTGTCGCTGAGCGCCATCAGGTCGGCCCAGCTGGTCGGGACCGTATAACCGGCCCCTGTGAACGCCTTCGGCGAATACCACACCAGCGTCTTCATGTTGGCGCTCATCGGGGCGGCGTAGAACGTGCCGTTGACCGTCCCGTACTGCTTCCATGCCTTGTTCCAGTATTTGTCTTCGTTGGCCACGGTCTGCGCCGGCGGTTTGACAACCTTCTTGGTCTTCACCATCTGCGCCAGCAAGCCCGGCTGCGGGATGATGGCGAAGTCGGGTGCGGTGCCGCCGCTGACTCGCACCGGAAGCTGGGACTCGAAGTCGTTGGAACCCTCATAGGAAATCGTGATGCCGGTGCAGCTCGAGAACTGCGCCCACGACTTCTGCAACGAGTCGGACTCGGGGCTCACGATCGAGGCGAACATCGAGACCTTCTTGCCGGCGTGCCCGGCATAAGCCTGGTACTGAGCGCAGTCCCCCGTGAGGGTCGGCGCGGCCCCGGCGCCGCCGCTGTCGCTGCTGGAGTTGCTGCAACCGGCGATTGCCGTCGCGATCGCCAGGCCTGGTGCCAGGAACAGCAGCCCCCGGCGGCCCCGCTTGTGGGCGCTCATGACCCTCCTCTGGAACCAAATGTAGGTAAGAACACTGTTTTCCTCCTTGGGGTTGCCATGGTCCGACCCTTGGTCCGACCATGAACCCACTTCATGGAAGCGCTTACGTTCCACGCTGTCCAGCGTTTCCGGCACGTCAGCGGAGTAACGATTCGGTATCCAGTGACGGATGGTTAAACGGTTAAATGAATAGAATTTGGCGAATTACGTCCGGGTCAGGGCGTGCGGCTACGGCCGACCGGCTGTGCCCGTCTCGGGTCGCGGCGGTGGCGTCCCGGCGAACAGCCTCAACGCGGCGCCGTCCGCACCAGCGGACGGCTGCCCTGCGTGGCGCACGAGCTGGGTGTCTGCCCAGTACCACCCTAGGCAAGGTTCGACATCGGCGCAGCCTCTTGCTCGATCCATGTTCGATCTTGGCGGGCGCGGGGGTTCTGTCGGGGGTGCGGGTTAGTCTGATCACGATGTTGACGGTGGGGCCAGCAAGAAATGGGGCAGCTCGTGTGGTGGCGTGACGCCGTGATCTACCAGATCTACCCGCGCTCGTTCGCCGACGGCGACGGCGACGGCATGGGCGATCTGCCCGGCATCACCAGCCACCTCGACCACCTCGTGGACCTCGGCGTCGACGCGGTCTGGCTCTCGCCGTTCTACCGCTCACCCCAGGCGGACGGGGGCTACGACGTCGCGGACTACCGCGATGTCGATCCCCGCTTCGGCACGCTCGCCGACTTCGACGCGCTGGTCGCCGCGGCCCAGGAACGCGACCTTCGGGTCATCGTCGACCTGGTGCCCAACCACACCTCGGTCGAGCATGCCTGGTTCAAGGAGGCGCTCGCGGCCGGTCCCGGAAGCGCCGCTCGCGACAAGTACGTCTTCCGGAAGGGCGCCGGGCCGGACGGCGAGCAACCACCCAATGGGTGGAAGAGCGTCTTCGGCGGCTCGGCCTGGACCCGGGTCGAAGACGGCGAGTGGTATCTGCACCTCTTCGACGTCAGCCAGCCCGACCTCAACTGGGATCTACCCGAGGTCCGGGCGGAGTTCGAGTCGATCCTGCGTTTCTGGCTCGACCGTGGCGTCTCCGGCTTCCGGGTCGACGTCGCCCACGGGCTGGTCAAGGAGAGCGGTCTGCCCGATTGGGATGCGGACGCGGAGGTCGCCCCGGGCGCCCAGCCGCGCTCCGCGCCGATGTGGGACCAGGAGGGCGTGCACGACATTTATCGCGCCTGGCGCCGCCTCCTCGACAGCTATCCGGGGGACCGGATGATGGTCGGCGAGGCCTGGGTGAGGCCACCCGAGCGCCTGGTCCGCTACATCCGCCCCGACGAGATGCAGCAGGCCTTCAACTTCGCATACCTGCTCGCCGGGTGGACCGCCGCCGAGCAGCGCACCGCGATCGAGGCCTCGCTCGCCGGCGCGGGCGGCGTCGGCGCGGTCACGACCTGGGTGTTGTCCAACCACGACGTGGTCCGGCACGCCACCCGTTTCGGTTACCCGGTCGCCCACCTGGCGCAGTCCGGCATCGGCCTCGACGACCCTCAACCGGACCGTGCCCTCGGCCTTCGCCGCGCCCGCGCGGCCACCATGATCATGCTCGCCCTACCCGGCTCCGCTTACCTCTATCAGGGTGAGGAGCTGGGCCTGCCCGAGGACACGACCCTGCCCGACGACGCCCGCGACGACCCGACCTGGCGCCGCTCCGGACACACCAGCCGGGGCCGCGACGGCGCGCGGGTGCCGATCCCATGGCAGGCCGACGCGCCCTCATACGGCTTCGGCCCGTCCGATCGCAGCTGGCTTCCGCAGCCCGCGCTCTGGGCCGAGTACGCCGTCGACCAGGAGCGGGGCGTTCCGGCGAGCACCCTCGAGCTCTACCGCGAGGCGCTGCGCCTGCGCCGCCAGCACCGACTCGGCCAGGGCACGATCGACTGGCTGCCCGGCACCGTCCTCGCCTTCGTCAACGGTGACGTGACCATCGTCACCAACTTCGGCCCGGAACCCGCGCCGCTCCCGGTCGGCGAGGTGATCCTGGCCAGCGGCGACCTGGCCGCCGACGGAACCCTCTCGCCCGACACGACCGCCTGGTTGGTTTCCTAGATTTGATGGCTCGGGTCCGTCGAGCGCACCGCCGGGGTCCCCCGGCAAAACGCGTAGCGTTTTGGTGGGGTGGCTGTCGCTCCCGCCAGGAATCCCGACGTCCGCGTGCCCAAGCCCGCAACGCCACAACTTCGGGGAAGTAGTGGCCTCCCGAGGCCGCGGAGGCCACAACTTCGGGGAAGTAGTGGCCTCCGGGCCGGGGCGGGTCGACGTCGACTTGTACCGTGGGTGAATGACGGAACTGGCACTGCTGCACGCTCCGGATGTCCTGGCGATAGCCGATGAGATCGAGCGCCGGCGGCGGAGCTACGGGAGCTACGGCATCGGCTCCTGTTGCTGTCTCCTCGTGATCATCGTCATCGTGGTCGTCGTGGTGTTGCTCCAGCGCCGCCGGCGGCAGACCCCGCCACCTCCGCCGCCGCCGCAGTAAGCCGCAGTAAACGGGCACACTGGGGTGGTGCAGGAGTGGGTGCGCTACTTCCGTGACGGCGTGCGGCCGGTCGAAGCGATGCACGCCCACTTCGACCGGCACACATACCACCGGCACGCGCACGAGACGTACTCGTTCGGGGTGACCGAGACCGGGGCGCAGTCGTTCACCTGTCGCGGCGGCGCGCACACCAGTGCGGCCGGCATGGTGATGGCGTTCAACCCGGACGACCCGCACGACGGGTGGTCGGCCAGCCCGGGCGGGTTCACCTACCGCATGGTCCACATTGGACCGTCGCTGGTCGCCGGCGTACTGGCGGACATCGGCGCTACACCGGGCGCGCTCCCGCTGTTCGCTGAGCCGGTACTGGCCGACCATGTGCTCGCGCGGAGCGTCGGCCGCTTGCACGAGTCGCTGACCGACGATCCGCTCTGGCACGACGAGACGCTGACGTCGACCGTGATGGCCCTCGTGCGGCGCGGTTCGACCCGGCCGCCGACGGTGGCGGCCCTGCCGTCGGCGGCGTCCAGCCGCGACATCGCGTCGCGCGTGCGGGTGCTGCTCGCCGAGCGTTTCGCCTCGCCGACGACCGCCGACGACCTCGCCGGCGCCGTCGACGCCAGCCGTTATGCCGTATATCGCGCGTTTCTGGCCACGTACGGCATGTCGCCGAGCGACTTCCAGCGCCAACTCCGGTTGCGGGCGGCGCGGGACCTGCTCGGGGCGGGCCGGCCCGCCGTGGAGGCGGCCGCCGAGGCGGGCTTCGCCGACCAGGCGCACCTGACCCGCTGGTTCGTCCGGTACTTCGGGCTCACCCCGGCGGCGTACGCCCGCAGTCGGGGCGCACCAGCGTTCAAGACCGCCTGACCGGCCCGGTGGCAGGCTGGTCGGATGCGTTTCCCGACCAAGGTCGCCGTCGTCGTGCGGGAGGACCTCGCCGTCTGGCAGAAGCTCAACGTCACCGCGTTTCTCACCAGCGGGGTGGCGCACGCGACCGACGAGATCATGGGCGAGCCCTACGTCGACGGCTCCGGCAACACCTACCTGTCCATGCTCCGGGAGCCGATCATGGTGTACGCGTCGGATGCCGCCGGTCTCGCCCGGGTCCACGAGCGAGCGCTGCGGCGCACCCTGGCGACCGCGATCTACACCGAGGAGCTCTTCGCCACCGGCAACGACGACGACAACCGGGCGGCGGTCCGCGCCGTACCGGCCGAGAAGCTCGCATTCGTCGGCGTCGCCGTGTACGGCCCGCGCAGCGAGGTCGACAAGGTTGTGAAGGGTCTCACCCTGCACGCCTGACGACTCGTGAGGCTGCGTGCACAACCGTCCGGCAACCGCCAAGCACCAGGGGGCACTCCGCCGCCCGTCCACGATATGAGCCATGCGTACACCCATGGTTCGTCTTGCCGTCATGGCCGCGGCCTTCGCGACCGGAGTCGGGCTGTTGGCGCCGCCGGCGTTCGCGGGCCCGGCCGAAGGCGTCATCGACGGGGCCGGTGAGGCGGGGGCGATCAGCGGCAGCTACATCGTCACCCTGAAGGCGGGCGCGGTCGCGCCGTCCGCGGTCGACGCCACCGCGGAGGCGCTCGCCGACCGGTTCGGCGGCGACGTCAAGGAGGCGTTCGCCGCGACGTTGAAGGGCTTCTCGGTACGGATGACCGAACAGCGCGCGAAGCAACTCGCCGCCGACCCGCTGGTCGAATCGGTGGAGCAGGACAAGAAGGTGTCGCTGCTGACGACCACGAGTACCCAGTCGGGCTCGCCGTCGTGGGGCCTGGATCGCCTCGACCAGATCAGCCTGCCGCTGTCCGGCAGCTACACGTACCCGAGCAGCGGCGGCGCCGGCGTCACCGCGTACGTGCTGGACACCGGCATCCGCACCAGCCACACCGACTTCGGCGGCCGGGCCCGGTCGGGCTACGACTTCGTCAGCAACGATTCGGACGCGACCGACTGTAACGGGCACGGCACGCACGTGGCCGGCACCATCGGCGGCACCACGTACGGCGTGGCCAAGAACGTCGACCTGGTCGCGGTGCGGGTACTGGACTGCGCGGCTCGGGCAGCTACACCGGCATCATCGCCGGCATCAACTGGGTCGTCGCGCACAAGACCGGACCGGCCGTGATCAACATGAGCCTCGGCGGCCCGGCCAGCGAGGCGCTCAACACGGCGGTGAACGGCGCGGTCGCCAACGGTGTCGTGTTCGCGGTAGCGGCCGGCAACGAGAACACGGACGCCTGCTCGGTGTCGCCGGCGAGCGCCGCGTCGGCGCTGACCGTCGGGGCCAGCGACAACACCGACACCCGGGCCTGGTTCTCCAACTACGGTTCCTGCCTGGACATCTTCGCGCCGGGCGTGAGCATCGCCTCGGACTACTTCCGCAGCGACACCGACGTCGTGGCGATGAACGGCACGTCGATGGCCTCCCCACACGTCGCCGGCGCGGCGGCGCTGGTACTGGGGGAGCACCCGGCCTACACGCCGGCGGACGTGCGCGCCGCGCTCATCGCCGGCACCGTCCAGAGCGCCGTCGTCGGTAACGCCGCGTCGGCCGCGAAGCGGCTGCTCTACATCGGGCCGGTGACCGCGCAGGTGCCGGTGACGGTGGTCCAGCCGGCCCCGCGGATCGCCGCCGTCCCGCCGCCGTGCAACGTGAAGGGCAACGGCGGCAACGTCTTCGTCCGCGACCGGGGCACCGGGACCAGCGCTGTCGCCGTCACCCGGTGCGGCGGCAAGGCGTCGCGCTGGACCCAGGTCGTCGTGCACGTCGTCCACCCGCACCGGGGCGACCTGGTCATCGAGTTGGTCGCGCCGAACGGCTCGGCGAAGCGGCTCAAGGCGGCCAGCAAGCGCGACGCGGGCCGCAACGTCAACGTCCGGTACATCGTGAACGAGTCGGCCCGCACCAGGAACGGCACGTGGAAGCTGCGGGTGAAGGACACGATCAGGGGCAACGTCGGCTACGTCGACAGCTGGACGCTGACCGTCTGACCCACTGAGGCCGCCGCTGAGGCCACTACTTCCGGGAATAGTGGCCTCCCAGCCGCTGAGGCCACTACTTCCCGGGAGTAGTGGCCGCCTCGGCGCGGGTGGTGATCGTGTCCACGAGCCGCTCCGCCACCGTCCACAGTGGAAGATGCAGCCGGGCCGCGGTCTCCCGCAGTACGTCCAGGGCTGCCTCGGCGGTGCAGGCGCGCTGCGCCATGACGATGCCGATCGCGCGGTTGACCATCTCGCCGTCGCCGAGCGCCTCGGTCAGCTCGGCGGTGAGGCTGGCCAGCCGGCTTCGGTCCAGCACCGCGGCGAGCAGAAGGCTGGCGTGCTCGGCGACGAGCATCGCGGTCAGCCCGAGATCCGGGGTGAGCCGGTCGGGATCGGCGGTGTAAAGGCTCAGCGCGCCGATCACCTGCTCGTCGATGTCGACCGGCACGGCCAGGACCCCGTGCACGCCAACGGCCAGGGCACCCTCCTGCCAATCCGGCCACCTGGTCTCCGTGGCGAGGTCGCGGCTCATCACCATCTCGCGGGTACTCATCGCCTGCATCGACGGGCCTTCGCCGGACGTGTACTGCTCCTCGTCGATCTTCGCCGGCAGCCCCGGTGAGGCGGCGGCGGTGCACGGGCCGCCGGTGCGCACCAGCGTGACGCCGCACCACGCCTCTCCGTCGACCAGACCGGCCGCCGTGTCGACCAGATGGGAGAGCGCCTCGTCGAGGTCGTCGCTGGCGACCAGTTGAGCGGTCAACTGGCGGAGCAGGGCGAAAATCTCCACCATGTGGAGCTCGGTCACGAGTCGTCCTTCCGGCAAGGGATGCGGGCAGGTATCTGCCTGCCAGTTTCAGGATCCCACCTGCGCGCCGGGTGTATCGCTCAAGCGTGCCAAGAGCCGATGTCGGCCCGGTAAACCCGGAAGCGGGAACCCGGAAGCGTGACACGAGGGGCCGGCAGTGCCGGCCCCTCGTGGTCTTCCCGCCGTCAGGCGCCGATCGTCTCGCTCCACATCGTCGTGGTGGCAAGCAGCACGTCCTCGTGGGTCAGCGCGGTGAAATCCCGGTAATACATGCCCAGCGCGTGGAAGTCGCGCGGGCTCCGCAGGTCGATGACCGCGTCGACCTCGTCGCTGAGCCAGTCGTGGATCTCCGCGGCGCACACCGGCGCGGCGTAGATGAGGTGCATCGGCTCGGCGGCGCGGACGGCGCGGATCGCGGCCCGGGCGAAGACGCCGGTGGCGAGGCCGTCGTCGACGACGATGACCACGCGCTTGGCCGCGTCGGCCGGTGGCCGCTGGTTGCGGTAGGTCTCCTGCCGCTTGCCGATCTCCAGTCGCTCACGCTGGACCGCCGGTCCGAGGTCGCCGACGTGGAGGCCGACGCAGGCGAGGGAGTCGTGGTCGAAGACCGGCGGACCGCCCTCGGCGATCGCGCCGACGCTCAGGTCAGGCTGCCACGGCAGGCCGATCTTGGTGGTGATGATGAGGTCGAAGTCGGCGCCGATGGCCTTGGCCACCTCGACCCCGACCGGTACGCCGCCCTTGGGCAGGCCCAGCACCAGCGGCGCGGTGGGCGCCCCGAAATCCTGTTGAGCGAGGTGTGTGGCAAGCGCGTCGCCGAGGGCCAGGCCGGCCGCGGAGCGGTCGTCGAACCGCTCGTCTTCAGGCGGCCACATGGCACACCCTCCCACTGTTCTTCCTCAAGCGGCCCCCTTTCGGATGGCGGCCGTCGCTCTGCTGCGGCGCCGCGCCCGCCTGTCAGGGTACGCCCGAAAACCTGCGAAAAGCTCACCTTTGGTTACTCAAACCATCTATCTCGCAACGGTGTGTGATCGGCGAGGCCGGTGCTCCCGGTGGGATCCCTCGCGCCGCAGAATGATCGGGTGACAGCTGAGGGGCATCTGGCGGTGTTCGACATCGACGGCGTGGTCGCGGACGTCCGGCACCGGGTCCATCACCTCGCCGGGCGGCGCAAGGACTGGGGCCGCTTCTTCGCCGCGGCCGGCCGGGACACGCCGCTGCGCGAGGGCGTCGACCTCGCGCTCGAGTACGCCAAGACGCACGTGGTGGTGTGGCTGACCGGGCGGCCGGAGCACCTGCGCGAGGTGACGTCGTCCTGGCTGGCCGGCCATGACCTGCCGCACGACCTGCTGTTCATGCGGCCCGACTTCGACCGCACCCCGGCCCGTGACTACAAGGCCCGACAGCTGCGCTCACTCGCGCGCGAGTCCACGATCGACGTCGTGGTCGACGACGACCCCGAGGTCGTCCGCACATTGGAGCAGGCCGGTTTCCCGGTTCGCCTCGCCGACTGGGTCCCCTACGGCGAGGCGCTGCGGGACGCTCAGGAGCGCCGCGGGCGAACCTAAAACCGACCTAAAACCGACCTGATACCTAGCGCCTTTTCATAAGGGATGGCCGGGCTGCGGCGGGCCCAGACGCCGCCTGGAACCACCCCGCAATCCTGCCCTCCCGACCACGCCTCCGGCGTGACCCACCCTGGTCACGGCCGGATACAACCCCGGTATCCGGCCGCGCCCGGCGCGGCCCCAGCCGACGCCTGGACTCCGCCTCGCACCGACCCCCCTTATGAAAAGGCGCTAGTAGCGGAAGGTCGCAATCGGGTTGCGGCTCAGGTGCCGACGTCTACTGCCGATGGGGTGGCAGACGAAGGGGTGATGGGCCGTGGACGATCTTGGCGACATCGTGTCGGAGTTCCTGGTCGAGTCGCATGAGAACCTCGACCAACTGGACCGCGACCTGGTCGCTTTGGAGCAGGCACCGGGATCGCGCGAGCTGCTGTCGTCGATCTTCCGGACGATCCACACGATCAAGGGTACGTCCGGGTTCCTGGCCTTCCACCGGCTCGAGCGGGTGACGCACGTTGGGGAGTCGTTGCTGTCGCGGCTGCGCGACGGCGCGCAGGCGATGACCCCGGAGGTGACCGACGCTCTGCTGCGCATGGTCGACGTGGTACGGGTGTTGCTGGCGTCGATCGAGGAGCTCGGCGGGGAAGGCGACGTCGACGTCGAGGCGGTCGTCGTCGCGGTCACCGCGTGCATCACGGACGGCAACTCGCCGGCCGCCACGGCACCCCCGCCGGCCGCAACCCCGCCGGCCGCACCCGCCGGCCGCCGCGGCGCACCCGGAGCCGCCGAACCGGCCGTGCTGGTGGAGGCCGACGTCGAGGCGGAGGCCGAGTTTGAACAGGAGCCGGTGGCGGCCGCGCCGGCGACCTCCGTACCGGACACCGCGGCGGCACCCGCAGCGGACGGCGAAGGCGGTGGCTCGCGGCGGTCGGTGGCCGACTCGTCGATCCGCGTCGACGTCGACCTGCTGGACACGCTCATGCGGCTCGTCGGTGAGCTGGTGCTGACCCGCAACCAGCTCGTACGGGCGATCGGCTCGGTCGCCGAACCGTCGATGCTCCGTACCGGTCAGCGGCTCAACCTCATCACGTCGGAGCTGCAGGAATCCGTGATGAAGACCCGCATGCAGGCGATCGACCACCTCTGGGCGAAGCTGCCCCGCGTCGTGCGGGACCTCTCCTCCGCCTGCGGCAAGCAGGTACGCCTCGCCATGGTCGGCCGGGAGACCGAGCTCGACCGCAGCCTGCTCGAGGCGGTCAAGGACCCGCTGACCCACCTGGTGCGCAACGCGGTCGACCACGGCGTCGAGGCGCCCGCCGACCGGCTCACGGTCGGCAAGCCGGCCGAGGGGGTACTGACGCTCCGGGCGTACCACGAGGGTGGACACGTCATCGTCGAGGTCGCCGACGACGGCGCCGGCATGGACCCGGACAAGATCGCGCGCGTCGCGGTCGAACGCGGCATCGTCGCGCGGGACGCCCTCGCGGGCATGGACCGCCGCGAGATCCTCGCGCTCGTCTTCCGGCCCGGCTTCTCGACCGCCGCCGCGGTGACCAACGTGTCCGGCCGCGGCGTCGGCATGGACGTCGTCAAGACCAACATCGAACGCATCGGCGGTGCCGTCGAGGTCGACTCGACGGTCGGGCGTCGGCACGGTCTGGCGGCTCACCATCCCGCTGACGCTCGCGATCATCCAGGCGCTCACCGTCGAGTGCGCCGGCCAGCGGTACGTGATCCCGCAGGTCGCCGTGCACGAGCTCGTGTACCTCGACGGGCAGTCCGGCCGCGTGATCGAGCACGCGATGGGCGCGCCGGTGTACCGGTTGCGCGGCAACCTGCTTCCGCTCGTACACCTGGGGGAAACGCTCGAAGTCAACACCGAGGAGAGCGGGGATCGCGACGTGTATGTGGCGGTGCTGCAGGCCGAGGGCCGCCGCTTCGGGCTCGTCGTCGACCGGGTCCTGAACACCGAGGAGGTGGTGGTCAAGCCACTGACCTCCCGGTTCAAGAACATCGGGGTGTACGCGGGAGCGACGCTCCTCGGCGACGGGCAGGTCGCGCTGATCCTCGACGTCGCGTCGCTGGCCCGGCGCTCGCACCTCACCGCGGGCAGCGGCGGCGACCGCGAGCAGGCGGCGCCGACCCAGCGCAGCGGCAGCGGGGCCGGTGGACCGGCTGCTCATCGCCGGCGTCGGCGACCGGCGGGTCGCGATCCCGCTCGACATGGTCACGCGGCTCGAGGAGTTTCCGGCCAGCAAGATCGAGCACGCCGGCACGCGAGAGGTCGTGCAGTACCGCGACCAGATCCTGCCCGTCCTGCGGCTGGCCCATCTGCTCGGGACGTACCCGCCGGAAACCGAGGAGGACACCGTCCCGGTGGTCGTCTACACCGAGCACGGGCGGTCGGTGGCGCTCGCCGTGGAACGCATCATCGACATCGTCGAGGACACGCTCAACGAGTCCCGCCGGGACTTCGGCGACGACGGCCTGCTCGGCTCGGCCGTGATCCAGCAGCGGGTGACCGAACTGCTCGACGTGCGCCGGGCCATCCTCGCCGCCGATCCGATGTTCTCGCAGGGCTCGGACGCGTACGACCCGTATGACCCGTACGCGCCGCATCCCGAGCACCGTCACCCGGATCATCCAGGACCATCTGAGCCATCCGCACGACACGACGAGCGTCGGAGGGTTGCGGTGAGCACGCGCCAGTACGCGACCTTCGAGGTGGCCGACCAGCTCTTCGGGCTCGACGTGGCCAACGTGCAGGAGGTGCTGTCCTTCGACACGTACACGCCGGTGCCGCTCGCGCCGCACTCCATCGGCGGCCTGTTCAACCTGCGCGGTCAGGTGATCGCCGCGATCGACCTGCGCGTGCAGCTCGGCCTGCCGCCGAGGACCAGTACCGGGCCGGCGATGAACGTGATCGTCCGGACCGACGACGAGTCGGTGTCGCTGCTCGTCGACCGGATCGGCGAGGTGGTCACGCTGCACACCGACTTGTTCGAGCCGCCGCCGGACACGCTGCACGGCCCGAGCCGGCACCTCATCACCGGCGCGTTCAAGCTCGACGGCCGGCTCATGCTCGCCCTGGACACCGCCCGGGCCACCAATACCACCACCGCTCGGGAGGAGACCCCATGAGCTGGATTTCCGACCTCGGCATGCGCACCAAGGTGTTCGCCACGCTCGTGGTATCCAACGTGACGACCGTCGTGGTGGCCACTGTCGGCTACGACCGCGACAGTCGCATGTGGATACTCGCGACCACCATCGGCGGCATCCTGATGTCCTTCGCCGCCGGGCTCTGGATCGCCACCTCGGCGGTGCGCCGGCTGCGGCAGCTGTGCGACGTGCTCGACGCGGTCGGCAGTGGCGACTACACCCGGCGGGTCGACGTCGATACGGCCGACGAGGTCGGCACCATGGGCACGGCGCTCAACCGGGCGATCGACGGCATGCGCCAGACCGTACGGACGATGGACGACACCGCGTCCTCGCTGGCGTCGTCGTCGGCGCAGCTGGTCGAGGTCAGCGCCACCATCGCGTCCGGTACGGGCGAGGCGAGCACCCAGGCCGAACTGGTCGCCGAGGCGGCCGAGGAGGTCTCCCGCAACGTGTCAGACGGTCGCCGCCGGCACCGAGGAGATGGGCGCGTCCATCCGCGAGATCGCCCAGAACGCCAACGACGCGGCGCAGGTCGCCTCGCAGGCGGTACTGGCCGCCGAGACCACGAATCGAGACGGTTTCGCGCAAGCTCGGCGACTCGTCCGCGGAGATCGGCAACGTGCGTCAAGGTGATCACCTCGATCGCCGAGCAGACCAACCTGCTCGCGCTCAACGCCACCATCGAGGCGGCCCGGGCCGGCGAGGCCGGCAAGGGCTTCGCGGTCGTCGCCAACGAGGTCAAGGAGCTGGCCCAGGAGACCGCCCGCGCGACCGAGGACATCTCCCGCCGGGTCGAGGCGATCCAGACCGACACCGCCAGCGCGGTCGACGCGATCGGGCGAGATCGGCCAGATCATCGCGCGGATCAACGACTACCAGCTGACCATCGCCTCGGCCGTCGAGGAGCAGACCGCGACGACCAACGAGATGAGCCGCAGCGTCGCCGAGGCGGCGTCCGGCTCGGCGGAGATCGCCAACAACGTCGCGGACATCGCGCAGACGAACCGGAGGGCTACGGAGAGTGTTGGTGGAGCGCGCGAGAGCGCCGGTGCGCTGGCTCGCATGTCCAAGGAGATGAACGGCCTGGTCGCCCGATTCAAGGTGTAGGACCACCCCGTTCGGCGGACAGACCCGGGTGCACCTCGGTTGCAGACTGGTTGCATGTACAGCCTGGTGAGCGCCCCTGTCCTCGGATTCGATCTGGCTCGGTTGCCGGGCGGATCGTCCGTCGCCGAGATCCTCCTCCACGCGTTGAGCCTTACGCAGAGTGACCTCAGTACGGTCTCCGCGACGCGGACCGACGACTGGGAGCGCGCCGCGTTGTGGCAGGACGTCGACGCCGCCGCGCAGGAGCGGCGCAACCTCGGCGAGCAGGCCAAGAGCCTCGCGGTGATCGAGACCGCGCCGCTCGGCACGCTCGACGGGCTGCTGCACTGCCTCCGGTACGACGTCCTGGACTGGACCTGGGGCGGCGGCAACGCCTCGACCAAGCGCCAGCCGGTCCACCCGACGCCGGCTACCCGCGTGCCCCGGCAGCGGCAGAGCCCGACGGCCACCCGCGCCACCGCGGTGCTGTCCGACGCCGCGGCCGCCGCGTACCTGCGGGAACTCCTGCCCGACGAGTCCCACCGCCGCCTGCTCGCGCCGTGGGAGGCCGCGGTCAAGGAACTGCCGGCGGCGGCCCACGACCTCGGCCCGTACGCGGCGGACGTCGAGCGGCTCCTCGCCCGCGTCGGCACGCTCGACGAGGCCGCGCAGCAGCGGCTCATCCGGGTCAGCGAGAACGCCCGTCCCGGCCTGTCCGACTGGGCGCCGGCCGTGCACTCCGCGTCGTGGGCCATCTTCCTGGCCGGACGGGTACGGGCCGCCGCCGTCGCGCAGCTGCGGCTGGTGCAGGCGATCGACGCGGCCGCCGTACCGGTCGGCGACCGGGCCGGCGGGGTCTGGAACCTGCTCAGCGGCGCCGTGCAGGCCCTCGTGGTCCGCGATCTGCTCGACTCGCCGACCTCGCGCCGGCTGCTCGACCCGTACTTCACCGCGATCGGCCCGTCCGCCGAGTAGCGTCTGTTTCAAAGGGGGGCCGAGCGAGGCGGAGTCCAAACGGCGACGGCACGCCGTTGGGTCCGGATACCGGTGTTGTATCCGGACCCAACGGCAACGCGGCCGGTCGTCGTTTGGGCCCGCCGCAGGCCGGCCATCCCTTTTGAAACAGGCGCTAGGGCCCGCGGCCATCCGCGAGCGATTTGCTCACCTGCACCGGCGCCGCGCCGATAGGGCAACCGGAACGGTCGGGTCGCCGAGTCAGGCGGCCCCCTGGTGCTGGAGGCATGCCGCGTGATCTCGGTCCTCGTCGTCGACGACTCGGTCGTCATCCGGCGCCTGATCACCGACGCCCTGGGCGAGGATCCCGAGATCCGAGTGGTCGGCACCGCGCCGAACGGCCGCGTCGCACTGACGAAGATCGACCAGCTGCGCCCCGATCTGGTCACGCTCGACATCGAGATGCCGGTGATGAACGGCCTCGAGACGCTGCGCGCGATCCGCAGCCGTCTACCCGCGCCTGCCGGTCATCATGTTCAGCACGCTCACGGCGGCCGGCGCGACGGCCACCTTGGACGCGCTGTCGGCCGGGGCCAGCGACTACGTGACCAAGCCGGCCAACGTCGGCAGCATCGCCGAGAGCATCCGCAGTGTCCGGGAGCAGATCATCCCGCGCATCCAGGCGTTGTGCGCCCGCCGCGGCCTCACCGCGCTGCGCCGGCCGCTCGCTCCGCCGCTCGCCCCGCCGCCCTTGAGACCCCAACCCCCGACCGTGACTCGCGCGCCGTCGCCGGTTGCTCCCGCCCCGAGCGGTACCGGGGTCCCGCCGCGAACCGTCCCGGCCGGACACCGGGTCGACGTGATCGCCATCGGCTGCTCGACCGGCGGGCCGGACGCGCTGTCCCGCGTGGTGACGGCGTTCCCGGCCGACCTCCCCGTGCCGGTCCTCGTCGTGCAGCACATGCCGCCGGTGTTCACCAGGATGTTCGCCGACCGGCTGGACCGCACCACGTCCGTCTCGGTCGTCGAGGCCGGCAACGACGTACCGGTCCGGCCGGGCACCGTCTACATCGCACCCGGGGACTTCCACCTGGAGGTCATGCGGCGCGGCACCGAGGTCATCACGCGCGCTCAACAGCGGTGCGCCGGAGAACTTCTGCCGCCCCGCCGTCGACGTGCTGTTCCGCTCGGTCGCCAAGACCTACGGCGCTGCCACGCTCGCCGTCGTGCTGACCGGCATGGGCCAGGACGGCAAGCGCGGCGCGGAGGCGTTGCGCGCGGCCGGGGCCGAGGTGGTCGTGCAGGACGAGGCGAGCTCGGTGGTGTGGGGGATGCCGGGCGCGGTGGCCGGGGCCGGGCTGGCCGACGCCGTCCTGCCGCTGGACGAGATCGCGCACCATCTGCTCGCCCGCGTGGGCGGTGGCCGGGGCGCCCGGTCCATGGAGGTGACTCGATGAGCCTGAGCGCTCAGGAGTTCGCCTTCGTCAGCGGTCTGGTCCGCCGGGACGCGGCGATCGTGCTGGAGACCGGCAAGGAGTACCTCGTCGAGGCGCGGCTGATGCCGCTGGCCCGGGCGCTCGGCGTACCGACCGTGTCGGAGTTCGTCAACCACGCGCAGCGGCGGCCCGAGCCGGACACGCACCGGCGCATCGTCGACGCGCTGACCACCAACGAGACCTCGTGGTTCCGGGACGGCGAACCGTTCAACCGGCTGGTCACGATGGTGCTGCCGGACCTGATCGCGCGCCGCGCCGGCAACCGCAGCCTGCAGATCTGGTCGGCGGCCTGCTCGAGCGGGCAGGAGCCGTACACGCTCGCGATGGTGCTGCAGGACTCGTTGCCGGCCGGCTGGTCGTTCGAGATCGTCGGCACCGACATCTCCACCGAGATGCTCAGCCGGGCCGACGCCGGCCAGTACAGCCAGCTCGAGGTCAACCGCGGGCTGCCGGCGACGCTGCTGGTGCGGCACTTCGAACGGACCGGCGCGAACTGGCAGGTCTCCCCGGCCCTGCGCAAGACCGTGTCGTTCCGGCGGTTGAACCTCGCCGCGCCGCTTCCGGCGCTGGGCCCGTTCGACGTCGTCTTCCTGCGCAACGTGCTCATCTACTTCGACGTAGAGACCAAGCGGTCGGTCCTGCAGCGGGTCGCGAGCACGATGCGCCCCGACGGCTGGCTTTTCCTCGGCGCGGCCGAGACCACGATCGGCATCGACGACCGTTACGAGCGCATCGTTTCCGGGCGAACATCGGCATATCGCGTTCGTTCGGCGTCGAAGCCAGTCCACGAAAACGCATTAGGAAAGGGGTGACGCCAGTGCTCACCATGGTGATTGACGACTCTCGTGCGATGCGCCTCATTCTGAAGCGGATTGTCTCGCAGGTGGGTTTCGATGTCGTCGAGGCCGGCAACGGCCAGGAGGCAATGGACTACCTGACGCAGCCTCGCCGGCGGTGACAAGTCGAAGGTGCCGGACCTTGCGCTGGTCGACTGGAACATGCCGGAGATGAACGGCCTCGAGTTCGTCACCGCGGTCCGAGCCGACGAACGCCTTCGGGGCATGACGCTGATGATGGTCACGACCGAGAGCGAGCAGAGCCAGATCGTCCGGGCGCTGGCCGCCGGCGCGCACGAGTACGTGATCAAGCCGTTCACCCCCGACGCCATCATCGACAAGCTGACCTTGCTCGGGTTGGTCACGAATGGAGTCGGGGTATGAGCTTCAATCCCACCGAGGATGATCTGCGGCGAATCGTCGAGCAGGTCTGGTCGTCCTATCTGGACGTCGACGGCTCGCAGCCGTTGGTGTTGTCGGCGCCGACGAACACCGTCGGCGCGGTCACCGGATCGGTGTCGGTGACCGGCACCTGGCGCGGGCACGTGCTGGTGACCTGCTCGGACCACGGCCGCCCGCAATGCCGCGGCCGTGCTGATGGGCATGGAGGTCGACGAAGTCACCGAGGACGACGTCGCCGACGCGCTCGGCGAGCTGGCGAACATGATCGGAGGCAATGTGAAGAGCATCTTGCCGGAGCTGTCGGCGCTTTCCCTGCCACATGTGCACGCGGAGGGTTCCGCCGGCCGGTACCCCTCGTCGGCTGAGGTATGCAAGCTGAGCGGGACGTGGCTGGACGAGTATGTCGCGGTCACCGTGTTGGAAAGCACCGCCGACCTGGCTGGGGTGAACCGGACGTGAAGATCCTGATCGCCGACGACAGCCGGGTGATGCGCCAGATCGTGACCCGGACCCTGCGCCAGGCCGGGTACGACGGGCACGACCTCGTCGAGGCGTGCGACGGCAAAGAGGCGCTGGACAAGACCCTGGAAGAGAATCCGGACCTCGTGCTGTCCGACTGGAACATGCCGCAGCTGAGCGGCGTCGAGGTGCTGCGCCAGCTGCGGGCCAACGGCGTCCAGGTGCCGTTCGGCTTCGTCACCTCGGAGGGCACCCCGGAGATGCGGAGGACCGCCGAAGACGCCGGCGCCCTGTTCCTGGTGACCAAGCCCTTCACGGCCGACACGTTCCGCGACGCCCTTGATCCAATTTTGGGATGATTAGTTCGATGGCGCACGTATTGCCCGTTCCGAAGGACGTCAAGGACCTCTTCGAGGATCTGCTCGGACGTCCCGTCAACGTCAGCCCCACGGATCCGCTGCGCGCCGCGGACGTCACGCAGACACTCGTCGCGGTGTACGTCGACCGGAGCCTCCAGATGGGCGCGGTCGTCGGGCTCGACTTCGCGCTGACCGCGTTCGTCGGCGCTTCGATCGGCCTCATCCCACCCGGCGGCGCCGAGGCCTGCATCGAAGACAAAGAGATCTCGAAGATGATCGGAGAGAACGCGATCGAGGTCTGCAACATCCTCGCCTCGCTGATCAACCGGGAAGGCGCGGCGCGCCTGAAGCTCCATCAGACGTACCTGCCGGGCAACCCCCCGCCGACCGACGCGGTCGCGCACCTGATGGCGCTCGGCCGCCGCATCGACCTGCAGGTGGACATCGGCGGCTACGGCGCGGGCAAGCTTTCGCTGGCCTTCGCCGGCTGACCTCGCGCCCGGACCCATCCCCGAGACTGCGTGCAAAAAATTGCGTAGACATGCATTACGCTTGCGGTCATGACTCGACGACTCGCTGAGGTGGCTAAGTATGCGGGCGTGAGCGAGGCGACGGTGAGCCGGGTGCTCAACGGCAAGCCGGGCATCTCGGATGCGACACGCACCGCGGTGCTCACCGCGCTCGACGTGCTCGGCTACGAGCGGCCGACGAAGCTGCGCGGGGAGCGTGCCCGCCTGGTCGGCCTCGTGCTTCCCGAGTTGCAGAACCCGATCTTCCCGGCCTTCGCCGAGGTGGTCGCCGGCGCACTGGCCAAGCGCGGCTTCACGCCGGTGCTGTGCACGCGCACCGAAGACGGCGTCTCCGAGGCCGACTACGTCGAGATCCTGCTCGAGCAGCACGTCTCCGGCATCATCTTCTGCGGCGGGCTCTACCACCAGGCCGACGCCGACCACGAGCACTACCGTCGGCTGCACGACCGCGGCCTGCCGGCCGTGCTGGTCAACGCGGCGATCGAGGACCTCGGCTTTCCGCGGGTCTCGGTCGACGACGGGCACGCGGTCGACCAGGCCTACGGGCATCTGACCTCGCTGGGGCACGAGCGGGTCGGGCTGCTGCTCGGCCCGTCCGACCACGCCCCGTCCAACCGCAAGCTCGCCGAGTTCGAGATCGCCGCGGGCGCGGCGGCCGGCCCGGATGCGGTCGAGCGGGCCATCTTCTCGCTCGAGGGTGGCCGCGCCGGCGGCACCCGGCTGATCCGCGACGGCATCACCGCGATCATCTGCGCCTCCGACGTGCTCGCACTGGGCGCGATCCGGGCCGCGCGGCGGCTCCAGCTGAGGGTGCCGGAGGACGTCTCGGTGGTCGGCTTCGACGACTCGCAGTTCATGAACTGCACCGATCCGCCGCTCACGACCGTGCGCCAGCCGATCGTGGCCATGGGCAACGCCGCCGTGGCGCTGCTGGTGACCCAGGTCAGCGGCAGTGAGGTGCCCACCGAGGAGATGTTCTTCGAGCCCGAGCTCGTGGTGCGCGGTTCCACCGGGCCGATGCGGATGAGCGCGGTCCGCGCCGCCTGAGGTTCGAGCCGCGGCCCCAGTGGGGATGGTCGGTGCAAGCGCTTGCTGGGTGTGGCATCGACCATTTTCACGTTCCCGGAGCACCGTGAGCTGGGTAAATCGCGCGGTCAACAAGGGTCATTAAGTTTTTGCAACGACCCATAGACTTTTTGTGGAGACCAGCTCTACGCTCTTGCCTACGTCGAGCGCGAAACCCCGACGCGACACGACGGAAACTCGATCGCCACCGTGTAGAAGAAGACACCGCGCAGCAGCACACGTCGGAATCTCTGCAAACCGCCGTGCGGAACGGGCACGACCTACGCCCCGTTTGGTCGCCCGCGCGCACGAGTCCGGAAGGGTTGGTCAATGAAATCATTGCGCTATCGGAAGCAAGGGTCCGTATCAACGTGGATGACCGGGCTGCGGCGGATTCAGAGGCCGCCTGGAACCACCCCGGGCGCGGCCGGATACAACACCGGTATCCGGCCGCGCCCGGCGCGGCCCCAGCCGGCCTCTGAACCTCGCCTCGCTCCGGCCCCCACGTTGATACGGACCCTGGCCGCCGTGTCCCTGGCCGTCGGGATCGGCTTGGTCGGCGCGGCGTGCGGCAACGACAAGGACGGCACGAGCACCGCCTCCGGTGACGGTGCACCGCTCGACGCCAACGCGAAGGTCACTATCAGCGTCGACTGTATGCCGCCGACCAGCAAAGCCGCGGAGCGCAAGGAGTGGACGGACGACGTCGCGGCGTTCAACAAGCTCTACCCGAACGTCACGATCAACGGCAAGGACGGGTTCCCGTGTGAGGACCCGGCGAAGTTCACCGCGATGTTGAAGGCCGGCACCGAGGCGGACGTCTTCTACTCGTACTTCACCGACCTGGATACGGTGCTCGACTCCGGCCAGGCCGAGGACATCACCAAGTACGTCAACAACAAGACGATCCCGGCGCTGGACAGCATCGACCCGTCGGTCATGTCGGTGATGAAGGACGACGGCAAGATCTACGCGCTGCCGACCTCCAACTACAAGATGGGCCTCATCTACAACCGCAAGCTCTTCCAGCAGGCCGGCCTCGACCCGGACAACCCGCCGACCACGTGGGAGGACATCGCCGCGGCGGCCAAGAAGATCACCGCGCTCGGCAACGGCACGATCGGCTACGGCGAGTACAGCACGCAGAACACCGGCGGCTGGCACTTCACCGCGCAGATGTACGGCCTGGGCGGCTCGATGCTCAGCGACGACGGCAAGAAGGCGGCCTTCAACGACGACAACGGCAAGCTCGTCCTCCAGCACCTGTACGACATGCGCTGGAAGGACAAGACGATGGGCGTCACGCAGGGCTTCCACTGGCCCGACCTGATGAAGAACATGGTGTCCGGCAAGGAGGGCATGTACCTCGGCGCGCCGGATGACATCACCTACATGGTCCAGACGCTCGGCGGCGACTACAACGACTACGGCATGGGCCCGATGCCCGGCGGCAAGACGACGCTGATCGGTGGCAACGACTACTTCTTCAAGAAGGGCCTGACCGCCGACCAGATCAAGGCCGGCATCGCGTGGGTCAACTTCAAGTTCCTGACCCAGGGCAAGGGCCAGTTCGACTACGCCCGGACCAAGGCCGACGGCCTGCCGGTCGGCCTGCCGCAGCCGCTGTTCTGGACCGGCGCGGCCAACGACCGCGACGTGGCCGACAAGACCGCCAACGCGACGGTCCCGGTGGCCAACTTCAAGCCGTACGTGTCCACGAGCATCCCGGCGAAGGTTGAGCCGGCGCGGGCACAGGAGATCTACAAGGTGCTCGACAACGCGGTCTCGGCGGTGCTCACCGACCAGAACGCCGACATCGCCAAGCTGCTGTCGACGGCGGAGACGCAGGTCAACCAGGTGCTCGCGAACGCGCAGTAGACGCTGTCGGTGGCCGGTCCGCCGACCGGCCACCGACGGCCTTGCCCAGGTCACCTCAGGAGACATCTCGATGGCGGTCACCACCTTGTCCGCCGCGCAAGGCCCAGCACCGGACGGCGGGTGGTTCGCCTTCCCGGCGAGGGCTCAGCATCCGGTGGCGGCGCAACCTCTCCGGCCACGGCTTCCTGATCGGTGCGTTGCTCTGCTTCATCTTCTTCTCGTGGTACCCGATGGTCCGCGAGTTCGTCATGGCGTTCCAGCAGCACCCGGCGCGGCACGACGACGTGGGTCGGCTTCACCAACTTCCAGCGCATCATCGACGACCCGGCGTTCTGGCAAGCCTGGCGCAACACCGTGTACTTCACGGTCCTGGCGCTGATCCTCGGCTTCGCGGTGCCGTTCTTCGTCGCCATCCTGCTCAACGAACTGCGCCACGCCAAGGCGTACCTGCGGATCCTGGTGTACCTGCCGGTCATGCTGCCGCCGGTCGCCTCGGTGCTGCTCTTCAAGTACTTCTACGACCCCGGGTACGGGCTGTTCAACGCGATCCTCAGGGGCCTGCACCTGCCCACGTCGCTCTGGCTCAACTCGGCGGACACCGCGATGCCGTCGGTGGTGATCGCCGCGACGTGGATGAACATGGGCGCGGCGACCCTGATCTACCTCGCGGCCCTGCAGGGCATCCCGGGTGAACTCTACGAGGCGGCCGAGCTCGACGGCGCCAGCGTCTGGCGCCGCATCTGGCACGTGACCATCCCGCAGACCCGGCTGATCCTGTCGCTGATGCTGCTGCTGCAGATCATCGCGACCATGCAGGAGTTCACCGAGGTGTACCTGCTCACCGGCGGCGACGGTCCACAAGGGCTCGACGATCACGGTCGTCTACCTCATGTACCAGTACGCGTTCAACTTCAACAACCTCGGCAGCGCGGCCGCGCTCGGCGTGATCATGCTGCTGGTGTTGGTCGGTTTCTCCGCGGTGTACGCGCGGCTGAGCCGGAATCGGGACTAGGGGCGTCGGCTATGACTCGGACACTCATCTCCGCGGCGACGCTGGAACCGGCCGCGCGGCCGGGCCTTCTACTGGGTCCTGTTCACCGTCGTGATCGTGGTGTTCACGCTGGTGTTCCTCGGCCCGCTGTACTGGATGGTCACCGGCGGCTTCAAGTCCACGCAGGAGATCATCCAGAGCCCGCCGACCGCCTACCCGCACAGCTTCAACTTCGACACCTACGCCAAGGCGTGGCGCGACCTGCACATGGCCCGCCTGCTGTGGAACAGCATCTACTACGCGTTCGGCGCGCTCGCCTTCCAGCTCGTCTTCGACGTGGCCGCCGCGTACGCGCTGTCGAAGATCCGTCCGGTGCTCGGCAACCTCATCCTCGGGTTGATGCTGGCCACGCTGATGATCCCGGCCGCCGTGCTGATCGTCCCGCAGTACGTGACCGTCGTGGACATGCCGATCTTCCACGTCAACCTGGTCAACACGCCCTGGGCGATCTGGCTGCCGACGGTCACCAACGCGTTCAACATCTTCCTCCTCAAGCGGTTCTTCGACTCGATACCCGACGAGCTGCTCGCGGCGGCCGCGATCGACGGCGCCGGCCCGCTGCAGACGCTGCGGCTGATCGTGCTGCCGATGTCCCGGCCGATCCTCGGCGTCGTTTCGATCTTCGCCGTGGTCAACGTGTGGAAGGACTTCCTCTGGCCCATGCTGGTACAGCCGGATCCGGCGAATCAGCCGGTCAACATCGGCATCAACTCGCTTTCGCAGGGCGTGCCGCAGAACGAGATCATCGCCGGCCTGACGATCGCGTCGATCCCGACGATCATCTTCTTCCTCATCTTCCAGCGCAGCATCATGTCCGGGCTCACGTCGGGCGGCCTCAAGGGCTGAACCGGCCGACAACAGCAGCGAGAAAGCGGGTTTCACGTGGCTCACACCAGAGATGCATGGTGGCGCGGTGCGGCGATCTACCAGGTGTACTTGCGAAGCTTCGCC
Organism: uncultured Actinomycetota bacterium; assembly: GCA_963816625.1. Taxonomy (GTDB): domain Bacteria; phylum Actinomycetota; class Actinomycetes; order Mycobacteriales; family Micromonosporaceae; genus Dactylosporangium. The sequence continues at coordinate 96,352 of CAWFLC010000006.1, forward strand.
GACGGCAACGGCGACGGCGTCGGTGACCTGGCCGGTCTGCGCGCTCACCTGCACTACCTCGCCGACCTCGGCGTCGACGCGATCTGGCTCACCCCGTGGTACCCCTCGCCGCTGGCCGACGGCGGCTACGACGTGGCCGACTACCGCGCGATCGACCCGCTCTTCGGCACGCTCGCCGAGGCCGAGAAGCTCATCGAGGAGGCGCACGGCGTCGGCATCCGCGTCATCATCGACGTCGTGCCGAACCACTGTTCCGACCAGCACCTCTGGTTTCAGCAGGCGCTCGCGGCCGGGCCGGGCTCGCCCGAGCGGGCGCTGTTCTGGTTTCGACCCGGCCGCGGCGAGCACGGCGAACTGCCGCCGACCGACCTGCGCCTCGATCTTCGGCGGCTCGGCGTGGACCCGGGTCGAGGACGGCGAGTGGTACCTGCACCTGTTCGCGCCCGAACAGCCGGACTTCAACTGGAACCATCCCCAGGTACGGGAGGAGTTCGAGGACGTCCTGCGCTTCTGGCTCGACCGGGGCGTCGACGGCATCCGCATCGACTCGGCGGCCGTCCTGATCAAGGACCCGCTGGTCGACGACGCCTACGAAGACCAGGAGGGCATTCACGAGATCTACCAGGGCTGGCGGCGCGTCGCCGAGACGTACGGGGGTGATCGGGCGCTGATCGGCGAGGTCTGGCTGCCCGACCACGCGGCGTTCGCGCGCTACCTGCGCCCGGACGAGCTGCACACGGCCTTCAACTTCGCACTACCTGCAGTGCTCCTGGGACGCCGACGCGCTGCGGGAGTGCATCGACGTGACGCTCGCCGTGCACGCGCCGGTCGACGCGCCGGCCACCTGGGTGCTGTCCAACCACGACGTCACCCGGCCGGTGACCCGGTACGGGCGGGCCGACACGACGTTCGACTTCGCCGAGAAGCGCCGCGATATGCCGACCGATCTGGCCCTGGGCACCCGCCGGGCGCGGGCCGGCTGCGCTGCTGACCCTGGCGCTGCCCGGCGCCGTCTACATCTACCAGGGCGAGGAGCTCGGCCTGGAGGAGGTCGAGGACCTCGACGACGCGGTACGGGAAGACCCGATGTTCTACCGGTCCGGCGGGCGCGACCCGGGCCGCGACGGCTGCCGGGTGCCGATCCCGTGGACCGGCGACGCACCGCCGTTCGGCTTCAGCCCGGAGGACGCGACCGGCGCACCGTGGCTGCCCCAGCCGGAACACTGGCGGGCCAAGACCGTCACCGCGCAGACCGGCGACCCTTCGTCCACATTGGAGCTGTACCGCGCGGCGCTGCGGCTGCACCGCGCCGAGGGGCTCGGCGACGGCACGATGACCTGGCTCGAGTCGCCGCCCGGGGTACTGGCGTTCAGCCGGGAGGGCGGCTTCGCGTGCGTGGCCAACCTGTCGGACGCGCCGGTCCAGTTGCCGCCGCACGAGTCGGTCCTGCTGTCCAGCGCCCCGGTGGACGACGGCTGGCTGCCGGTCGACGCGAGCGCCTGGCTGCGCCTCGAGCAACAGTTCCCGCCCACCTGACCCCGCTGTTCGCCACAACTTCCCGGAAGTAGTGGCCTCCCGGCCCACCTGAGGCCACTACTTCCCGGAAGTAGTGGCCTTCCGGTGTTTGGCCGATCTTTAAAACGGTTATCGGAGTACCTATGTCGGAGCGTTGGTACACCGAGGCCGTCATCTACTGCCTGGACGTCGAGACGTTCCAGGACTCCAACGGCGACGGCGTCGGCGACTTCCGCGGGCTGATCGGCCGGCTGGACTACCTGGCCCGGCTGGGCGTGACGTGCATCTGGCTCAACCCGATCCACCCGACGCCGGGCCGGGACGACGGCTACGACGTCACCGACTTCTACAACGTCGATCCGCGGCTCGGCTCGCTCGGCGACTTCGCCGAGCTGCTGCACCAGGCGGCCAACCGCGGCATCAGGGTGATCATCGACCTGGTGGTCAACCACACCTCCGACGAGCACCCGTGGTTCCAGTCGGCGCTGCTCCTCGCCCGATTCGCCGTACCGTGACTGGTACGTCTGGAGCGAGACCGAGCCGCCCGACCGGCGCCAGGGCATGGTGTTCCCGGGCGAGCAGACCGAGACGTGGACCTACGACCGCAAGGCCAAGGCCTGGTACTACCACCGCTTCTACGACTTCCAGCCCGACCTGAACATCGCGAACCCGCAGGTGCGCGAGGAGATCAAGAAGATCATGGCCTTCTGGCTCCAGCTCGGGCGTCGCCGGCTTCCGCATGGACGCGGTGCCGTTCATCATCGAGCTGACCGAGCCGGGCAAGTCGGACTGCCCGAAGGACTTCGACTTCCTCACCGAACTGCGCCAGCACGTGCAGTGGCGCAAGGGCGACGCCGTCCTGCTCGCCGAGGCCAACGTCGAGCCGGACGCAGCTGCTGGACTACTTCGGCGACGAGGGTGGGTCGGCCAACCGGATGCACATGCTCTTCGACTTCATGCTCAACGGGCGACTCGTGCTCGCCCTGGCCCGGCAGAACCCGGAGCCGATCATCGACGCGCTGCGCGACACCCCGAAGCTGCCGGCCGGCGGGCAGTGGGCCACGTTCCTGCGCAACCACGACGAGATCGACCTGTCCCGGCTCACCGCCGAGCAGCGCGCCGACGTGTTCGACGCAGTTCGGGCCCGACGCCGACCATGCGCCTGTACGACCGGGGCATCCGGCGCCGGCTCGCCTCCGATGCTCGGCAACGACCGGCGCCGCCTCGAGCTGGCCTACTCGCTGCAGTTCACCCTGCGCGGCACCCCGGTGCTGCGCTACGGCGAGGAGATCGGCATGGGCGACGACCTGAACGCTCGAGGGCCGCAACGCCATCCGCACGCCGATGCAGTGGTCGTATGCGGCTCAACGGCGGCTTCACCGCGATCGGACTCGGCGGTGCCGCCCGGTGATCGACGCGTGGCGCCGTACGGCTACGAGAAGGTCAACGTGACCGCCCAGCGGCACGACCCGAGACTCGCTGCTCGCCTGGTTCGAGCGGATGATCCGCACGCTGCGCGAGAGCCCCGAGGTGGGCTCCGGCCAGTGCACGCACGTCGACGCAGCGAGCTGCCGCCGAATGTGCTGGTCCACCGGGCCGACGGGACGACCGGGACGATGGTGTTCCTGCACAACCTCGGCACCGAGCAGGTACGGGTCGACCTCGGCTCGCAGTTCGCGGAGAGTGACTTCCCCAACCAGGTATTCGGCGACCAGGACTATCCCGACGTGGGCAAGCTGGACGCCTTGGACCTCGGCCCCTACGGCTACCGCTGGATACGGCTGCGCCGGCTGACCTGATCCGCCACCGCCACGCCTCGGCCAGCCGCAGTTTCCGGGAAGTAGTGGCCTCCCGGCCGCCGGGAGGCCACTACTTCCCCGAAGTTGTGACGATCAGCGGGCGATGGTGTCGGCCGGGCCGGGACGGCCGTAGTGCCAGCCCTGGCCCAGGTCACAGCCAAGTGCGGCCAGGCGATGGGCCTGCTCGGCGGTCTCGATGCCCTCGGCGGTCACGGTCATCCCGAGCGTATGCGCCAGCCGGATGACCGTCTCGACGATCTGCTCGTCGACGTGGTCGCTGGCCGGGGCGCGGATGCCGGCCATGAACGCGCCGGCCAGCTTCAGCCCGTGCACCGGCAGGTGGCGCAGGTAGGCCAGGTTGGAGTAGCCGATGCCGAAGTCGTCGATGACGATGCGCACGCCCAGGTCGGCGAGCGCACGCATGGTCTGCACGGGGCCGCCGGCCGGCCGGTCGTAGGACTGCATGAGCACGGTCTCGGTCAGCTCGAGCTGCAGGTTGGCCGGGTCCAGCCCGGTGTTGGCCAGCGCGGTCGTCACCTCGTCGAACAGGCCCGGATCGGTCCACTGGTGGCCGGAGACGTTGACGCTGATCAGCGGCGGGCGTCCGGCCCCGTCGGCGAAGCGGGCCTGCCAGCGGGCGGCCTGGGCGCACGACTCGCGAAGCACCCAGCGGCCCAGCAGGCCAATCAGCCCCGACTGCTCGGCAATCGGGATGAAGGTGTTGGGCGACAGCGTGCCCGCGTCCGGGTGGTGCCAGCGCAGGAGCGCTTCGGCGCCGCGCAGCCGATTGTCCACAAGCGACACGAGCGGCTGGTAGACGAGGGCGAACTCGCCGCGCTCCAGCGCGCCCGGCAGGCGGTCGACCAGATCGCGGCCATCGTCGTCGAGCGTGCTGAGCGCCGCGCGCAGGATGCGCTCCTGGTCACCGAGGACCTGCTCCTGGACGGCCCGCGTGAAGCCGGCCGACACCGCGCCGAGCAGCGGGCCGAGCCGGCGCGCGTCGACGCCGAGAAGGGCCGGAAGCTCGGCCAGCACGGCGATCGATCGCTGCAACGCTTCCGGGGTGGTCAGCTTGGCGTTGACGAGCGCGGCCCCGGCGACGAGCCCCGGCTCGTCGGTGAACGGATCGGCACGCAGCGCGACGGCGAGGGTCGCGACCTGGTCGGCGAGGAACTCACCCAGCTCGTCGGCGCTCATGCCGATGAATGCGGTGGCCAACAGCTGGTCGGTCCAGCGGGCGGCGAGGCCGGTCAGCGACGGGTCGATGGCTGTCGTGGACAACAGCGATCACCCCCCAGCGGGCGGCCGGCAACGAGGTGGCACAGCGGCGCCGTCAATCCTCCGCGCAATCGGCCACCCAGGCACCCTATCGCACATAACGCCAGACCTCGATCGACAGTGAGTGCCTCCGTTGTTACCGGATGTTGCGGGCGATGGCGGTGACCGTCGAGCGGTTCAACAGACCGTCACCGAGACCGACCTCGATGATCGCGTCGAAGACGTGCTGATCGGCCTGAGCCGCGCGGACGGCGGCGTCGACCACCCAGGTGCGTTCGCCGAGAACCGACGCGACGCGGCTGTGCCGCAGGTGCCGGCCGAGGCGGCGGCGGAGCGCCTCGGTGTAAACCCGGGCCGCGCCGAGTCCGGCCCGGGCCGCCGCGGTACCGGCGAGCGCGCCGGACAGGATCGCGTAGAAGATGCCCTCGCCGGTGAAGGGATTGATGAGCGAGAGCGCGTCACCGGCCAGAAGCACCCGCCCCCGACCCGGGATCGGCCGGTGGGTCGACAGTGGAAGGTGGTGGGCGCGCAGCGCCGCGGCCCCACGAGTGTCCACTGTGGGCAGAAGCCGCTCGAGCCGGTCGAGCAGGTGCGCGCGGCTGATCGAACGGCCCCGCAACACTTCGCCGTAGCCGATGTTGGCGCGGCCGTCGCCGATCGGGAAACTCCAGGCGTAGGCCGGCCACTGGGCCGACGAGGACGTCACGATGTGCTGCTCCAGTGGCCCGACCGCGGGAGCGTAACCGCGAATCGCGATGGCCAGGTGACCGTCGGGGTTCGCTGGTTGACCGAGCTCCCGCCGTACCAGTGAATAGGCGCCGTCCGCACCGATCAGGACGCGGGCCGCGACGGTCTGGTCCAGGACGACCTGGCCGGCGCGGACGTCGATGGCGCGCACGGTGTGCTTGGCCAGCGTCGCACCGGCGCCGACCGCCGCATCGACCAGGCGGGCATCGAAGACGATCCGCGGAATGGTGTATGCCGGCCGAGCCACCCGGCGGGCGACCTCACCGCCGCCCGGACCGGCCAGCCGGAGCGCGGGCACCGGAGCGTAGCCGCGCTCGACCCCCTCGACGCCGAGGTCGCGCAACACATCCAAAGCATGCGGCGCGATGCCGTCGCCACAGGCCTTGTCGCGCGGGAAATCGGCGCGGTCGAGCAGCACCACACTGGCACCGGACCGCCGGGCGGCGAGGGCGGCCGCCGATCCGGCCGGTCCGGCGCCCACGATCGCCACGTCGAAGGTGTCCATGCCTACGAGCATGCCTCAGATCAGAGGCATGGGCGTTGACGGTCGTCGCGGTGACCTTACGGCTCACTGTCCGCGGAGCGGCGCTGCGGGCTGGTCGCTTCCCCGGTCACGGCTTCGGCGCGCAGCGGCTCCTCGTCGGTGGTCGGCGCGGCGCGGCGCGGCTTGTTCTTGCCGTATCCACGCGTGACGAAGCGGACGATGCCGAGCATGATCGCGGCTACCGGCACCGCGATCAGGAAACGGATCAGCGCCGTCTGCGGATCGAGCGTGTGTTTGACGAACGCCGCATAGAGCGCCGGTGACGCGATCGCCGCCGCGAGGAGGAGCGTGGAGAACCGCGCCATGCCGAACATGGCTCAGTCGCCGACCAGACTCAGCCGCTCGCAGAGCATGGCCGCCCACGCGTACGGTGTGGCCGGCCGGCCGTCGAGGAGCGCGACCGGCAGTCGCAGCGACAGCGGGCTCGCCGGGTCGCCACTGGACAGCGTCGAGCGCAGCGCGATGGCATCCACCCGGCGTAGGCCGTGCAGGTGGTGGGCGACGTCCGAGGTCTTGCGGCTGGCGTCGACGACCACCCAGACGGCGGTCGGCCGGACGGCCTCCACAATGGACGCTGCCCAACTCGACTCGTCGAGCGCGGCCTCGATCGCCACCAGGCTCGCCGAGTCGGCCTTGCGCAAGCGCTTGGCCCAGCTGCGCGCCTCGTAGGCGCTGGTGATGCGCCGCTTGCCGGCGACGCCGGCGGCGACCGCATTGCGGCCGGCGAAGAAGATGTCATCGGCCTCGAGCCGGAGCGTCGCGGCGACGTGCCGGCACACCTCGACGGCGTGGGTCGACTCGCCGATGATCACGAGGGTTTCCCCGGGACCGTCCGGCGCGGGCTCGGCGATCGGCACGGTGTCGAATGCTTCGACGACCGCCGCGTACGTGTCGGGGCCGGTCGCCCGGAAAGCGACGTCCGTGGGTACACCGAGCGCCTGCAGCCGCCGGGGGAGACCACCGTTGCGGTCCGCGCCGTTGGCCTTCTTGTCGGCGGCGGGCTCCGGGGCCCGCTCCTTGGCTTTCGCGGTGGTGAAGGGGCCGGCGGCCGAACTGCTGTACGTGGCGGCGAGCCGTTCACTGGAGTCGCCGGTGCGGGGTCGCTCGATGGTAGCGACCGCTTCCTCAACAGGCATTGAGGTCTCCTGCCATGTAGGGGCTGATTCCTGGGCGACCGGCATCGCGCTGACCGGCTTCATGCCGAGCCTCGCGACGTTCTGTCCCGCGTTCGGGCGAAACGGTCGCACGGATGGTGGCGCTTCCTCGTCGGCCGAGGTTGCGGCGGCTTGGTTGGGGGCATCGACGGCACCGGGCGCCGCCCGGTTGGGCTGGCCCGGTGGCCGCGCCGGCACCGGCATGGCGATCGGGACGGCTGGGCCGTCACCGCCGGCCGCCTCGGCGAGGATCTCCGCGAACGCGTCGGTGCCCGCAGCCTCTTGCTCGGCCCGGTTCGCGACGACCGCGTCGGGCCGGACGGCGTCGGGGCGGACCGCGTCGGGGCGGACCGCTTCTGGCCGGACCGCCGCCGGCCGGACCGCGGCCGGCTTCACCGTGGCTTGTCGGGCCATGGCTTGTCGAGCTGTGCCGAGTCTGGTGGCGGCTGGTCTGGTGGCCGGTGTGGCCGGCTCTTGCCGGGCCGGTTCCGGTGTTGCCGGTCCCGGTGCGGCCGGCTCCAGCGGGGCTGGCGCTGCGGCGCGCGGTGCCTCGAGCAACTCCATCGCGTCGGCCATCGCCGCCAGGTCGTCGATGGTCATCGTGGCCACCGCCGGCGCACCGGGCACCGCGGATGGAGCGCTGTCCTGGATCTCCACCGTCAGCTCGTACTTCGGGTGGCTGAAAAGGCCGCCGATGCCGCCGCTGCGAATCTTTTCGGCAGAGACGATCTTCGCGTCCGGCCCGTGCTCGTCTCGCACCTGGGCAAGGAGTTCTTCCAGGTCGCGACCCTCAAGCAGCAACCGGGTAGGCACCGCTCACCACCCCAATCGTCTCAATTCGCAGCGTACATCCGGCTATCTCCGAGTACGACAAAACCGGCAAACGCGGTGCGGTCATGAGGATCAGCTTGCGCAGCGGCGCACGTAGCTGGGGCGAACAAACGAGAACCGGGTTGACCCCCCGGGCCTGCCCGGACTCCGACAGGCGGGTGACGTCGGCGAGCATCGACTCGGCCCGCGCGGTGTCGATGAGAAGTTGCAGGCCGCTTTCGGTGGGACGCAACGCTTCCAGCAACGACTGCTCGAGGCGAGGATCCAGCGTGATGGCGGTGAGCGTGCCGTCCGTGGCGTACCGGGCGGCGATGGCCGGGCCGAGCGCCAGACGTGCGGCGTCGACGAGCGCATCGGGGTCCGTGCTGTTTTTCGCTTGCAACGAGAGGGCTTCGAAGATGCGGACCAGGTCGCGGATCGGTACGCCTTCGTCGAGCATGGTCTGCAGGACCCGTTGCACCTGGCCGAGGCTGAGGGCCGCCGGCGTCAACTCCTCGACCACGACCGGATGGGTTCGCTTGACGATCTCCGTCAACGCGCGCACGTCTTCGCGGCCGAGCAGGCGACTGGCATTCGCCCGTACGACTTCGGCCAGGTGCGTGATGATGACCGACGCCCGGTCGACGACGGTCGCGCCGGTGAGATCGGCCTGGTGGCGCAACTCCGCCGGCACCCACTTGCCGGCCAGGCCGAACACCGGTTCCACGCCGGCCCGCCCGGGCAGGGAATCGAGCGACTCGCCGATGGCCAGTACCGTGCCCGGCGGGGCCTGGCCCTGCCCGACCTCGATACCGCTGATCCGCACCGCGTATGTCGACAGTGGAAGGTCGAGGTCGTCCCGGGTGCGCACCGGTGGCATGACGATGCCGAGTTCGAGGGCGACCTTGCGGCGCAACGCTCGTACGCGTTCCAGGAGGTCGCCACCATTGGCGTCGACCAGGTCGACGAGGTCGGGGGCGAGCGCCAGTTCGAGCGGGTCGACGCGCATCTCGCCGAGGAGGCTCTCCGTCGAGTCGGGTGCGACCTGGAGCTCGGCCTGCTCGGCGGCCTCGATCGCCATCTGCTCCGGGGTCCGCTCGTCGGGCTTGGGCAGCCGCTGGGCGGCGATCAGCACGATGCCGCCGGCCAGCAGGAACGGAAACTTCGGCAGTCCGGGCACGAGGCACAGCGCCAGCGCCGCGCCGCCGCCCAACTGCAGCGCGCGCCTCTGCCGGCTCAACTGGGCGGCGACCGTGCTGCCCATGTCGCCGTCGTTGGCCGAGCGGGTCACGATGAGGCCGGTCGACACCGACAGCAGCAGTGCCGGGATCTGCGACACGAGACCGTCACCGACGGACAGCAGCGAGTACTTGCTGATGGCGTCCGCCGCGGACAGCCCACCTTGAACGACGCCGATGATGAAGCCGCCGACCAGGTTGATGACGGTGATGATGATCGCCGCGATCGCGTCGCCCTTGACGAACTTCGAGGCACCGTCCATCGCACCGTAGAAGTTCGCCTCGCCGGTGATCTCCTGGCGGCGCTTACGGGCCTCCACCTCGTCGAGGAGCCCGGCGTTGAGGTCAGCGTCGATGGCCATCTGCTTGCCGGGCATCGCGTCGAGGGTGAAGCGCGCACCCACCTCGGCGACGCGTTCGGCGCCCTTGGTGATGACGATGAACTGGACGATGAAGAGGATCAGGAAGATGACCAGCCCGACTACGATCGAGCCGCCGACCACGAAGTCACCGAACGCGTGGATGACGTTGCCGGCGTCGCCCTCGGTCAGCACGAGACGGGTGGCGCTGATGTTCAACGCGAGCCGGAAGAGGGTGGCGACGAGCAGAAGTGACGGGAAGGAGGAAAACTCCAGGGGCCGCTGCACGTACATGCTCACGAGCACGATCAACAGCGCGAGGGTGATGTTCGTCGCGATGAGAACATCCAGCAGCAACTGCGGCAGCGGGATGATCATCATGATGACGATCAGCACGATGCCCACCGGCACGACGTACTGCGTCAGTCTCTTGGGCACGAAACGTCCTTCCTGGCACCGTCCGCATCGGCTCGGCCCACCGCCGTCTGAGGTTTTTCCTTAGGTTCTGTACCGGCCGGCCGATGCTCCAGACGTGCAACATGTCACCGCCAAACGCGAAGCGACTCAGATCATTCACATCGGTCGGCAGCCGTTGTACGACTGGACCGGCGGTGTCGTCGGATACGAACTGCTCTTTCGGGGGGCGGCCGACGAGGTCGAGGCGTCCCGCCGTACCGCGTTCGCCACCAGTCAGGTCATCGTCAACGCGTTCACCGAGTTCGGCCTGGAACAGCTGGTGGGCGGGCGGCAGTGTTTCATCAACCTGACCCGCGACTTCCTCGTCGGTGACCTGCCGTTGCCGTTCGATCCCGACCACGCGATCCTGGAAATCCTCGAGACCATCGAGATCGACGACGAGGTCGTCGCCGGAGTCGAGGAGCTTGTGGGACGCGGATACAAGATCGCGCTGGACGACTTCGTTTTCGGCCTCGGCCATGAGCGGCTGCTCGGCCTCGCCTCGTACGTCAAGCTGGACATCCTCATCCGCGAGGAGGATGAGCTGACCGAGATGGTCGAGATGTGCCGCAAGCACCCCAACATCACGCTCGTGGCCGAACGGGTGGAGACCGAAGAGCACGTCATGATGGCGCAACGGCTCGGGTTCGAGCTGTTGCAGGGCTACGCCGTCGGCCGCCCGCAGGTGCTCAGCGCGGTGGCGCTGTCGCCATCGCGGCTGCGCCGGCTGGAGCTCCTCGGCAAGCTTTCCGCCGAGGACGTCGACATCTCCAAGGTGGTCACCATCGTCACCGCGGACCCGGCGCTGTCGTTCCGGGTGCTGCGGGCGACCAATTCGGCCGCGGCCGGCCTGCCGCGCAAGGTGTCTTCGGTGCGGGACGCCGTGGTCCTGCTCGGTGGCGAACGGGTGCGCCAGTGGGTCGCGCTGATGCTCGTCAGTGATATCGCCGAGTCGGCCAATGAAGATCAGTTGAGTACGACCATGGCGCGCGCCAAGCTGTGCCAGACCGTGGCCGAGCGGATCGGCCAGTCCGGCGAGGCGGCGTTCACGGTTGGACTTCTCGCCGGTGTCGCCGACCTGATCGCCGTGCCGATCGGCGAGCTGGTGACCCGGCTACCTCTGACGGTCGAGGTCACCGAGGCGCTCGTGGACGGCCACGGCGAGCTCGGTGAGGTGCTGTCCATCGTCCGGGCGTACGAGGCCACGGACGCGACGGCGCTGTCCTCGGTGGCGTCGGTGTCGCCGGGCGATCTGGCCAAGGCCTACCTGAGCGCGCTCGGCTGGTCGATGCACGTCGTCAACGAGGCCATCACCGGCGACTGAACGTCCGGCCGGCGGCTCAGGCCGACGCGCCGAGGACGTTGGTGTGCAGGCCGGCCGCCGAGCCCTTGGTCTTCATCATCATCACGAACGCGAGCACTCGCGCGACCGCGCCGAAGAACTCGGCCGGGATCTCGTCGCCCAGCTCGCAGCTCTTGTACAGCGCGCGGGTCAGCGGCACGTCCATGACCATCGGGATGCGATGCTCGGTGGCCTTTTCGCGGATCTTCGTGGCGATGAGGCCGGCACCTTTGGCGACGACGCGGGGAGCACCCTTGGCCGGCTCGTAGCGCAACGCCACCGCGACGTGGGTCGGGTTGACCATCACCACGTCGGCCTTCTCCAGATCCGACATCATGCGCTGGCGCGCCATCTCGAACTGTCGTTGGCGGATATGACCCTTGACGTGCGGGTCACCCTCCGAGCGGCGGTGCTCCTCCTTGACGTCCTCTTTGGTCATCATGAGCTGTTTGTTGGTCCGGCGCCGGGCCATGCCGTAGTCGGCGATGGCCAGAACCAGACCGGCGCCGGCGGCCGCGCGGATGATGCCGATCAGCGCACCGGCCACCGTGTCGATCATCCCCTCGAGCGGCATCGTCGCCGAGGTCAGCAACGCCGGAATCAAGTGGCGCAGCGACAGGTACACCACGAAGCCGATGACCCCGAGCTTGATCAGCGACTTCGCGCCCTCCCACAGACCCTGGGGGCCGATGATCTTCTTCAGGCCGGCAAACGGGTTGAGCCGTTTGAAGTCCGGCTTGAACAGCTTGGTGGCCGGGCGCAGGCCGCCCTGGGCGGCGGCTGCGACAATGGCGAACGCGAACAACCCGACGGCGAGCGGGGCGACCGCGATCGCGATGTCCTGACCGGCGGACTTGAGCAACTGGACGGCCTTGTTCGGGTCGGGGTCGGCCACGATACCCATGCAGCGCAGGTAGAGCGCTTGGGCCCGGTGGATGGCGTTGCCGGCCACGATCGGGATCGCGATGGTGGCGATGAACATGCCGCCCCACTGGCCCAGCTCGTGGGACCGGGCGATCGTTCCTTCCCGCCGAGCCTTCTTTTTCCGCTGCTCGGTGGGCTTCTCGGTCTTCTCACCCGCCATGCGGCCCTCCCCGGTACGGTCCTCCCCGGTACGGCCGTCCCCGGTGCGCCGGGCCGGACGCCGGCGCGGTCGCGACGGCCGAGCCGGTCACCGGCTGGCGCCCAAGACGGTAAGCACCGCGTGCACTGCCTTGTCGGTGAGCGACCCGATGGCCGGCTGTACGAGTACCACCCCGCTGCCGACGACGACCAGCGTCATCAGAATCTTCGCCGGGAAGCCGAGGTTGAAGGCGTTCAGGGCCGGCGCCGCGCGGGATAGCAGGCCGAGCGCGACGTCGGTACAGAAGAGGACCGCGATCAGCGGCCCGGCGATCTGCAGTCCGGCCACGAACATCTCGCCGAGCCCGGTGGTCAGCACCCGCGTGAACGCCTCCCACGACAGCGCGCCGTCGAGCGGGATCGCCTTGTAGGACTGGGTAAAACCGCGCAGGACCAGTTGGTGCGCGTCGGTGGCGAACAGCAGTGCGGTGGCGAGGATGTTGTAGAACCGGCCGAACACCGCGTTGCCCTGGAAGCCGAACGGGTCGACCGCGAAGGCGAGCGAGAAGCCGCCGGTGACGTCGATCAGGTTGCCCGCGGACTGGAGCGCGGCGAAGAAGACCGCGGTGAGGAAGCCGAGTGCGGCGCCGATGGCGACCTGCTCGGCGAGCAAGCTGATGAGCACCGGGGTGGACAGCGGCGTCGGCACCTGGGTGGCCAGCCGGGGCGCCAGCGGCACCACGATGGCGATCGACAGCAGAGCCTTGACCGGCGTGGGGATTCCTCGCGCGCTGAACGGCGGCGTCAACATCAGCCACGCACCCGCCCGGGCGCCGCCCAGCAGCGTCGCCAGAAGCAGATTCGTAGCTATGTTGAAGTTCACCTGCGAATCAGCCTCCGTTGATGAGTTCCGGTATCCGCTCGTACAGCAATGTGGTGAACGAGACCATCTCGTGCAGCATCCAGTTGCCGGTGAACAACAGCGCCACGCCGATCGCGACTGCTTTGGGTACGAACGAGAGCGTCGACTCCTGGATCTGCGTGACCGACTGGAACACCGAGACGGCGAAGCCGACGACGAGCGCGGTCAGCAGGATCGGGGCGCCGAGCTTGGCGGCGATCGTCATGGCCTGAACGGCGATTTCGAGGATTTGCGCGTCAGTCAACAGAGCCTCCCGACCGGTTGGCGATCTCAGTGGTAGCTGGCCACAAGGGAGGTCACGATCAAGCCCCACCCGTTGACCAGCACGAACAGCAACATCTTGAACGGGAGCGATACGGATACCGGCGGCAGCATCATCATGCCCAGCGACATCAGGGCGGCCGAGACAACCATGTCGATCACGAGAAACGGGACGTAGACGACGAACCCGATGATGAACGCGGCGCGCAGCTCCGACAGTACGAAGGCGGGAATCAGCGTCGATAGCGCGACGCTGTCGCGGTTCTTCGGCAGCGGCTTGTCGGCCACCTTGGTGAACAGCGCGATCTCGTCCTTGCGCGTGTGCTTGAGCATGAATTCCTGCAACGGTTTCACGCCGTCGTGATAGGCGATCGTCTGGGTCTTCTCACCCTTCAGGTACGGCTGGACGCCGTCCTTGTTCATCGCGGACAGCGTCGGCCCCATGATGAAGAGGCTGATGAACAGGGCCAGACCGGCGATCACCTGGTTGGGCGGGACGTTCGTCAGGCCGAGCGCGTTTCGGGTGATCGACAGCACCACGAACACCTTCGAGAACGCCGTCGTCATCAACAGCAGCGCCGGCGCGACCGACAGCAAGGTCAGCGCGATGAGGATCGTGATGGACGTGCTCGGCTTCGTGCCGCCGACGTTGATGTTGACGACGCCGTTGTCGTTGGTGTCACCGGGTACCACCGGTGCCTTCGGCGCCGACGGAGACGCCGGCGGCGCGGGCGTGGGAGCCGCGGAGGCGGTCGGTGTGCCGGCCAGCAGCCCGAGCAGGAGCGCGCAACCCGCCAGTACCAGAGCCAGAGATCGCGTCATGACGCGCCGCCTCTGGTCTTCAGGAAGGCGACCGCCTGCCTCCAGGTCCGTGGCGACAGCGCCGACCCGGCCAGGCGGCCGGCGAGCGGCCCGTCCGTGTCCGGCAACGAGAACGTGGTACGGCGCTCGGCCGGCTGCTCGTCGAACAGCTCGAGGTCGGCGTCGGCGAGCAGCGTCACCCCGGCATCCGTGACCCCCAGGACGAGCGCCCGGTCGGCGACCTTCACCACGGCGACCGCCGAGCCGCGGGTGAGTTGCTGGCGCGCGAGGATACGCAGGAGCCCACCGCCGCGCCCGGCAAGGGGACGGCGGGCCAGCTTGGCCAACCCCCACAGGATGCCGAAGACGACCAGGAGGGAGAGGACGATGCGGACGGTCAGCTCAAGCATGCTCAGGCTCGGTCGGAGGGGCCGACGATTTCGGTGATCCGGATGCCGAAGTTCTCGTCGATGACGACCACCTCGCCGCGCGCGATGAGCCGCCCGTTGACCAGCAGGTCGGCCGGTCCACCGGCGGCCCGGTCCAGCTCGATCACCGCACCCGGTACCAGGGAAAGCAGCTCGCGGACGCTCATCCGGGTGCGTCCCAGCTCGGCCGTCACCTCCATCTCGACGTCGTGCAGGAGATCGAACGCCGGACGGCTGTCGCGCGCGCCCGGCTCGCCCGGCCCCGCGGTGGCACCGGGGCCGGCCGGCTCCGCCGACTGGACCTGCGCGGCCACGGTGAGGCCGACCACCGCCTGGGCCCCACCCGCGTCGCCGTTCAACGGAAGCAGGAAACCCCCCGCGGTGACGATGGCCCGCATCGCATCGGCCGCGTCCATCAGCTCGCCCGGATCGACGACCACGGGGCCGAGCGTGGTGGCCGCCGCCTCGAGGGCGGGACGCAGAGCCTGGGTCAGATCCAGATTGCCCATCGCGGTGTTGGCGAGCGCGTCGACGAGGTCCTGCGAGACGACCAGGGCGACTTCGCCGCGGGCCGCGCCGGTGAATCGGGCTCGAACGGCCTGGCCCGCGATCGCCACGTCCTCGACATGCTGAGTCGGCGCACCGGCGGTCAGCGGCGTGCTGGCCGGCAGCAAGGCAGCTGCGGCCCGCGCGGCTGCCTCGGCGCGTGCCGGCTGCGTGTCGGCGGAGGCGATGGACATCGGCGGAGTCTCCTCAGTGCTTCGCGGTCGGGGACGGCGATTTGACAACGAGGCAAGCCAGCCTCGTGCCCTGGCTTCCCGGCACCGCATGCGCGAAGGTGATGTCGGCGGTCGTGACGGCGAGGGGGACAGAAGTCGGATGAGCCAACGGGACTACATCCCCCGGGCGCAGGCCGATCAGGTCGGCGGGTTGCATCATGACCGGCTGGAAGCGCACCGAGACCTCTAGGGGAGCGCCCTCGAGGCCGGCTGCCACATTGCGATAGGCGAGTTCACGGGCGCGCCGCTGTGACTCCGTGAGCACCGTCGCGCTCGAATCGCCTTGGAGCTTAGGAAAGATCGAGCCGAACGGTAGGCAGATCGTGGCCACGCACTCCTCCGAGCCGACCCGCATATCGAACGACGCCACGATAATGGCGTCGGAGGTGGCGCCGGCCTGGGCGAACTGCGGGTTGTATTCGATCGTGATCAGCTCAGGCTTGAGCGTCACGATGGTCTCGAACGCGAACCTCAGCTCGCCGAGCGTACGCTCGATCAAGCCGTGCAGCAGGGGAGTTTCGATTTCTGACAATGGCCTTTGCGGCTGCGAGCCGCCCGGGCCGCCGAGCAGATGGTCGATGCACACCATCGCGGTGCTCAGCGAGAATTCCAGGACAGCCGTGCCGGGCACCGGGTCGATGGTGAACATCGCGATGACCGTCGGGCTCGACAACGCGGCGATGTACTCCTCATAGGTCAGTTGCTCGATCGAGATCAGCGAAACCTGGGAGACGGCACGAAGGCTCGTGGTCAGCAACGTGGTGTATTGGCGGGCGAAGGTCTCGTACGCGATCTGCAGGGTTCGCACATGTTCGCGCGAGAGCTTCGTCGGCCGGCGGAAATCGTAGCGAGCCGGTCCGGTCGACTTGCCACCGCCACCCCGCCGGCTGATGCGGCCGGGCGATCGGCCACTGCTGGCCGGAGGCGATGACTGGGTCACGTGTAGACGATCGGCCGCGAAGCCGCCGGGTTGAGAAAAGTCCGAATGGAGGACAGCTTTTGCCCAAGTTGCACGTTCCCGGCATTCGAGCGCCGGGAAGGTGCAATCATTGACTCGGCGGCTACTGGATCACGAAGGTTGTGAAGTAGATGTCCATGACCTTGCCGTCATAGGCCTTCGCGATCCTGGCCAAGAGCTCGGCCTTGGTCCGGTTCCGCTCACCGTTGGAAAAGAGCTCGCCGATCGGCCGGTTGCTGTATTCGTTGATCGCGAGGTCGATAGCCCGACTGCCGTCGACCGTCTCCGTGCCCGCGTCGGCGGTCAACTGCAGCGTCAGCTTGAGTTTGAGATAGTGCGAGTCGCGCAGGTTGATGGTGACCGCGTCGAGCACGAGCACCGCCCCCGGCGTCGGCGCGGCCTTAGCCTCGGCCTTCGCCGGCTTGAAGAGCAGGTAGCCCCCGCCGGTGCCGCCGAGGAGCAGCACGGCCGCCAACACGATGACGATGAGCTTCTTCTTGGATTTCGCCGGAGCCTTTTCGGCGGTGGTCTTGTCTTGCGAGTTCATAGCAACGTCCCTTTGCGGTTCAACTGGTTGACGGGGGGCGTTCGAGGCCGGCCGGCAATCACTTGCCGGCGGCGGCCGAGGGCAGCAGTGCCTTCGTATCGGCCGGGAGGTTGGAGAGCACGACGATTTCGACCCGTCGATTGAGCGTGACGGCCCGGGGATCGCTGGCCGGGTAGAGCGGCTTGGTGTCAGCGAATCCCGCGGCGAAAAGTCGCTTCTCCGCGATATTCTCGCGGCCGTTGAGGTATCGGACGACGGTCGATGCTCGTGCCGTCGAGAGCTCCCATCCGCTGGGGTACTTGCCGGTCGTCGCGGCCAGCTGGTTGGTGTGGCCGTCGACCTCGATCCGGTTCGGCAGCGGCGCGAGCGCCGGGCCGATTCCGTCGAGAATCTTCTGGCCGGCTGGCAGCAGGTCGGCCTCGCCGCCGGCGAAGACCACCGAACTGGTGATGACGGTGACCACCAACCCCCGTTCGTCAATCGTGAAGCGAACGGTGTCGCTGAGACCCTCCTTCTTCAGCCCGTCGTTGATCTGCTTCATGATCTTTTTGTAGTTGTCGACCTCGGCCTTCGCTTGCGCCTGCTGTTGTTGCGCCTTGGCTCGATCTTGTGCGCTGAGCGCGTTCTTGACCAGTTGGGCGTTCGCGGGCGAGTTGATGCTGCCGCCGATGCCGGTCGAGAGATCCATGGGTGAGTCGGTGTCGGAGGACTCGACGAGCGTCTGCTGGCCGCCGTCGAACGTCGTCGAGGGCGATCCGAAGCCGATCGCGAGGCCGTTCTTGAGCTCCGCGAATTTCTTCTGGTCGACCTGACTGATCGCGAACATGACGATGAACAGCACCATGAGCAGCGTCATCATGTCGGCGTAGCTGACCAGCCAACGCTCGTGATTTTCGTGATCCTCCTCGTGGGCGGCCGGCTTCTTGGCGTGTCCTTTGGCGGCCGCCTTCGCGTGACTCCCCCCGCTCATGCCGCTTCCTTCTTCTCCGGCGCCTGCGGTAGGAGGCTGCGCAGCTTCTGCGCGACGAGGCGGGGATTCGCGCCGGCCTGGATGCTGATGATGCCGTCGATGATCAATTCCATCTGGCTGCACTCGATATCGGAGAGTCGCTTGAGCTTGTTCGCCATCGGCAGCCATAGGACATTGGCGGTGAGCACGCCCCACAGGGTGGCGACGAATGCCCCGGCGATGAGGTGGCCCAGCTTGCTCGGGTCGCTGAGGTTCTCCAGTACGTGCACCAGGCCGATGACCGTACCGATGATGCCGATGGTCGGTGAGTAGCCGCCCATGCTCTCGAAGAGCCGCGCGCCGTTCCGGTCGGCCTTACGCTTGGCCTCCACCTCGGCTTCGAGGATGTCACGAAGCTCGTCGGAATCCGTACCGTCGATGGCCAGTTGCAGGCCCTTCTTCAAGAAAGGGCTGTCCACTTCCTTCATGGCGTCCTCAAGCGCGAGAAGGCCCTCGCGGCGAGCCTTCTCGGCGAGCCGGACGATGTCGTCCACCAGCGTGTCGGACGGGGTCGCCTTACCGAGCAACACCCGCTGCAACGAGCCGACAATGCCGAGGAAGTCCTTCATCAGGCCGCCGGCCATGGCCGCACCGATGGTTCCGCCGAACACCAGCACCAATGGCGGAACCAGCAGGATCGAGGTCGGACTGCCACCTTCCAGGATCATCGAGGAGAAGATTGCCGCGAAGGCCAGGCCGATACCGGCAAGCGTCCCGGGATCCACGACTATTGCTCCCGCCGGTGCATCTGGACGACGTTGTTGTCGGAGCTCTCACCGGTGGCCGGAGTGTCCAGCACCTCCGGGTGGGCGACGATTTGCTGGGCGTCGGACACGATGCCGGCGCGGTACTGGCGAATGATGGCCACGAGCTCCGGAAGCGACTCGGCGACGAGGTATTTCGTACCATCGACCAATGTGATTACCGTGTCCGGGGTGCAGTCGGCCCGCTCAACCAGGTCGGGGTTGAGCGCGAATACCGGGCCGTTCAAGCGAGTCAGCAGTATCACGGACTTCCCCGTCCTTGAGGCGAGCGATCCAGGCCGATCCGTGGCCGTCATCCTTCGTTGTTGTCATCGGCCCAATCGGGTGACGCCTGAGGACTTGACAGGTACGGGCCGGTAGCCGCGTGGGTTTCGAGCGGTTACGTCGGGCGGCAAGCGGACGGGCCCGCCGTGTCGCGGCGGACCCGTCCGGCGTTGTCGAGCGTTGCCGCCCCTATCGCTTCAGGTTGACAAGATCTTGCAGCAGTTCGTCGGAGGTGCTGATGACCTTCGAGTTGGCCTGGAAGCCGCGCTGAGCCACGATCAAGTTGGTGAACTCCTGCGCCAGGTCGACATTGGACATCTCGACCGTGCCGCTTTCCATCACGCCCAGGCCGGCCGTGCCGGCCACGCCCACCTGCGGCAGGCCGGAGTTCACGGTGAACCGGTAGAGCCCGTCACCGGTCTTCTCCAGACCGGCCGGGTTGTTGAAGGTCGACATCGCGATCTGCGCCACGGTCTGCTTGTTGCCGTTGGAATAGACGCCGACCAGTTGCCCGTCGGGCGTGATGTTGAAGGACTGGAGCGTCGCGGCGGGCGCACCGTCCTGGCTCAGGACGTTGGTGGTGATGTTGCCCGTGTAGTTGGTGAGGCCGGCGATGTCGAAGGTGACGCCGCCCAACGTCGCCGTGGTCGGGCTCAGCAGGGTGCCGACGGGATTGGTCGGGGTGGCCGTGGTGATGTCGGCGAACACCAATGGCGTCGGTCCGCTGGTGTTGGGTGTCGGCTTGGCGTCGTCGGACAACGTCACCGTGTATGCGGACGGCGCGACGCCGACCTGTTCGAAGGTGGCGGTCAGGACCACGGCGTTGCCCTGGTTGTCGTAGGTCTTGATGGACCGCGGGATCTTCGTGTTCAAGGTGGCGTCCGCGGGCAGGTTGCCGCTCATCACCACCTTCTGGGTGGCCTTCGGTGCGATCAGCGCGCCGGCCGGCATCTGGATGTCGCCGATCTGCCCGTTGGTGTTGACCGAGCCGTTGATCCCCTGCCAGCCCTGCACCGCCGCACCGGTGGCGGTGACCAGCCGGCCGGCCGCGTCGAAGTTGAACGAGCCGGCGCGGGTATACAGCTGCTCGCCGACCGACTTCACGACGAAGAAGCCGTCTCCGGAGATCATCAGGTCGTTCGGCCGGCCGGTGCTTTGCGCGGAGCCCTGCACGAAGTTCGTCGTGATCGAAGACAACCGCGCACCGAGTCCGACCTGCGCCGGGTTGGTGCCGCCCTGGGTGCCGGCCGGGCCGGTCTGCGGCGCACCGGCCGAGCGCATCATCTGGCTCAGGGTGTCTTCGAAGACGGTTTGCGACGCCTTGAAGCCGACCGAGTTGACGTTCGCGATGTTGTTGGCGGTGACGTCGAGCATCTGTTGGTGTACGCGGAGACCGGAGATGCCGGAGAACAGTGAGCGAAGCATGGAGGCGACCTTTCGGTTGGGCTACAACGTCGTGGCTGTCTTGGCCGGCGCGCCCGGCTTGTCCGCGGTGGCGGCGGTGTTGCGCACTTCCTTGATGCTCGACAGCGCGACGTCCGTGTCCCCGACCTTGACGGTCGGTGTGCTGCCCGCGAAGGACGCCGCCGTAACGACGCCGGTGAGGAGCGTCATCGCCGCCTTTCCGTCCTTGTCGACCGGCTTGTCGGTGTCCGGTACCTCGTAGGAGACGGTTTTGCCCACGAGGTTGGACGCGCCGAGCTGGAGCTGCGCGGTGAGCAGGCTCTGCTGGGTCTTCTCCAAGTCGGCCAGCTTCTCCACGGTGGTGAACTGTGCGGTCTGGGCCAGGAATTGCGTGCTGTCCGCCGGGTTGCTCGGGTCCTGATACTTCAGCTGGGCCACCAGCAGCTTGAGGAACGTGTCCTTGTCGAGGTCCTTGGACTGCGCGTTCTTCGTGGCGGCGGACTTGCCCAGGTAATCGGATACGAGGCCGGTAACTGGAGTAGGAATCGTCTTCTCCTTTGCTCAGACCCGCAGATCTACTGCGAACGAGGTGATCCGGGCGGCCGGACGCGGCGCCGGCGGCGCCTCGGGCTCCGGTGGCGGGCTCTCGGCCGGTGCACGATCGCCGGCCGAGCTCTGATCCGGGCGACGGTCGAACTGCGCCCAGCCCTGGCCCGGCCGGGCGCTGCCCTGCTGAAGGTCCAGAGAGCAGGAACCGTATCCGGCGTCGACCAGGTCCTTGCGGAGTTCCGGCAGCGAAGCCTGCAGCGCCGCTCGCCCTTCTTCGGTACCGCCGTGGATCTGTACCGCGATCGCACCGCCACGGACCTCGGCGATCACGCTGATCGGCCCGAGCTCCGCCGGGTGCAGATGGATGGTCATGCGATGGACGCCGTCGCCGACCCTGCGAAGCGGGATGAGCTGCATCGCCACCTGGGCCGCGGGCGTTGGCACAGTGCCCGGCGCGGCCGGAGCGACCAGATCCGGCAGCGGTGCCATGGGGGCGGCGGGCGCGGTGGCTGGAAGTTGCGCGACGACGCCGGTTGCCGTCGGGGCATCCTGGTGCTGGGCCTCGCCTTTCGCGCCGGCGTCCCCACCGGTGTCCGGAGCGGACTGAGGAAGCCCGCCGGACGCGGCGCCGGCGACGCTACCCGCAATCAGCGCGATCGGTTGGGCGGGAACCGCCTCGGGCCGCCCCCGGTCCAGCCCGGGTGCGGCGACGACCGGGGTGGCAGCGGCAGCGGCCGCCGCATCGGCCGGTGCCGCGTTGAGCAGTTGCGGTGGCACCTGGCCAGCGGTCGGCAAGGGGGCGGCGGCCTGGATGACGCTGCGTTGGGCGATCGCGGCCGGCGGGGGCGAACCGGGCTTTCCCGGACCGCTCTGAACGACCATGCCGGGCGCGGCGTCACCCTCGCCGATCACCGGCGAGCTCGCGGCACCGGCACCGGCGACGCCCGGGCCCGCGGCGGTATCCGGCTGGATGGCGGCGACCGTCCCCGCCGCGGCGTCCATGCCCGTGGCGCCCGATTCCGTGCCGGCCGTGGCGACCGGGCTCGACTGTCCCGCGACGGCGGCGAGTTGCTGCGCTATCTGGGCGGCCACGACCTGCGCGCCGCCGGTGTCGATGGCGGTGACGGCGGCGTCCGGTACGGCGCGCTTGGCCCGCACACCGTGGCGCGGATCCGGCTGCACGGCCTTCGTGCCCTCGTTCGCGGCACCGGCCTCGGCGGCCGGAAGCGACGCATCCTGCTGGTCGGTCCGCTGGTCGAGGCGCTGGTCCGGCCGCTGGTCGAGGCGCTGGTCCGGCCGCTGGTCGAGACTCTGGTCCGGCCGCGGGTCAAGGCGCTGGTCCGGCCGCTGGTCAAGGCGCTGGTCCCGCGGCGCCACGACGGCCGTGGCCTCGGCGGGGGTGCGTGGCGGGTCGGATCGTGCCGCCGGACGGTGCCGGTCGTCGGCGCGTCTCGCGTTCGCGGACGGTGCCTCCGGCTCACGATCCGTCCGGTGCTGCTGGTGCAGGGCGGTGGCCAGCGCCGCGGTGAAATTGGTGTCGCCGCGCGAACTATCGGCGGCATCCCGGTTGCCGCCGCCGACCTCGGCCCGGTTCAGCCCGAGTGGTAGCGTCACGCGAATCCCCTCCTCGTCAGCTCGGCCACGGCCGCCTGGATCTTCGGCACGTAGGCCGTGGTCTCGGCGAACGGCGGAATGCCGTTGTACTTTCGGACCGCACCACTGCCGGCGTTGTAGGCGGCAACGGCGAGCGGCACGGATTCGAAGGCCTTGAGGTTGCCCGCGAGGATGCGCGCGGCGCCGTCGACGGCCTGCGTCGGGTCGAGCGGGTCGATGCCGAGACTGGCGGCGGTCGCCGGCATGATCTGCATGAGTCCCTTGGCGCCGGCCCGGCTGACGGCTTTGGCGTTGTAGTTCGATTCGACCTGCGCCGTGGCGGCGAGCAGCGTCGGCGACACGCCGTACTTGGCGCCGGCCGCCCGGAAGAGTTCGGCATACGGCACGGTCGAGTTCAGCGTGGCCGGGCGCATGGCCGGTCGGACAGCCGTCGCACGACCGGCGGCCTGAGATGTGGCGCTCGCGCCGGGCACCGGCGGAGCCGAGCCATCCGGAAGGATCCGGCGGATGGCGCTCGGTGTGCCGTAGATCGTCTGGATCTTCACGTGGTCACCGGTGTGCGGCGCCACGATCATCTTGTTGTCGCCGACGTAGATGCCGATGTGGCTCACCGGCGAGTTGAAGGCGACGAGGTCGCCCGGCCGGGCCATCGCCAGGCTCGGCACCGCGACACCCTCCTTGGCCTGGTCTTTGGCCACCCGCGGCAGTCTGATGCCCAGGTCGGCGTAGGCCCGCTGGACGAAGCCGGAGCAGTCGAGGCCGGATTCCGGGTCGCTGCCACCGAAGCGGTAGGGCACACCGAGATACCGTTTGGCGGCTACGACCACGTCATCGCCCGTCACCCCGCCGTCAGGGGAGCCGGTGCTCTTCAAAGCGGACTCGAGGGTGTCGGCGAAGCCGGTGGCCGATGTGCCGGACATCGGAGCGTGCCCGGCGACCGGCAGGCCCAGCGTGGTGCGGATCTCCTGGATCCGTGCGGCCATGTCGACAACCGTCATCGCGGCTGCTCCCCGTGGCTGTGCGGTGGCGTCGGCCGGCTCTGGGCCACGGTCTGCCGGCGATACGCCGCGGTCGTCAGATCGTCGGCGGCCTTTTCGTCGGCCTTGTCTGCGGCGCGGCGGCGGGCGGTCGCATGGCGCTCCTCGAGCTTCTCCATGGTGCGTCGCTGTACCGCCGCGTCGGCCAGTTCGTGCATGCGGTCGCTGACGGCGCCCTCGGTCGTCTGGGAAAAGCCGACCGCGGTGCTGAGCTCGCTCGCCAGTGCGGTACGGGCCGACATGGCGGCGGTGAACGCCGCGGCCGGCATCGCGCCGGGAGCCCGCCGGCCGTCGAGATCGCGCTGGATGGCACGGACCTGGATCGTTGCCTCGGCGGCCTCGAGGCGGGCGCGCGCCACGGCCGCCTTCGCCGCGTCTTCCTTCGCGTGGCGGGCCCGGAGCACCGCCGCGAGCCTGAAGGCCATCAGCCACCCGCCGTTTCGTTCACGAGCGCGTGCAGCGTCGCCCACGCGACCGGCGCGGACGTGCTGTCCTCCAAGTCCTGCCGCAGGAAGTCGTTGATGCGCGGCATGAGTTCCCGGGCCCGGTCGGCCTCCGGGTTGGCGCCGGGCACGTAGGCGCCGATCTCGATGAGTTCGCGAACGTCGCGGTAGCCGGCCAGCATGCGACGCAGTGCCGTGGCGTCGGCGCGTTGCTCGCGAGTGGTGACCGCGTTGGCCACCCGGGACACGGACTCGAGCACGTCGATGCTCGGGAAGTGCCCCGCGGTGGCGAGCCGTCGTTCGAGCACGATGTGACCGTCCAGGATCGAGCGTGCCGCGTCGGCGATCGGCTCGTTGTGGTCGTCGCCCTCGACCAGCACCGTGTAGAGCCCGGTGATGCTGCCGCGTGCCGCCGGGCCGGCCCGCTCGAGCAGGCGGGGCAGCAGTGCGAAGACGCTCGGCGGGTAGCCGCGGGTGGCCGGCGGCTCGCCGGCCGACAGGCCGACCTCGCGCTGGGCCATCGCGACCCGGGTGAGGCTGTCCATCAGCAGCAGGACGTCGCTGCCGTCGTCGCGGAAGTACTCGGCGATGCGGGTGGCCACGAAGCCGGCGCGCAGCCGTACCAGCGGCGGCTGGTCCGAGGTGGCGACGACGACCACCGAGCGCGCCAGGCCCTCTGGGCCGAGGTCGTTCTCGATGAACTCGCGGACCTCACGGCCACGCTCGCCGACCAGCGCGATGACGGTGATCTCGGCGTCGGTGCCGCGGGTGATCATCGACAGCAGGCTGGACTTGCCGACGCCGGAGCCGGCGAAGATGCCGATCCGCTGGCCGCGACCGCACGGTACGAGCGTGTCCAGCGCGCGAACGCCGAGCGACAGCGGCTGGCTGACCCGCGAGCGGGACAGTGCCTCGGGCGCCTTGTTCTCCACGGCCACCCGCCGCATGTCGGTCAGCGGGGGACCGCCGTCCATCGGATGGCCGAGGCCGTCGAGAACGCGGCCACGCAGTTGCGGTCCGACCGCTATCTGCAGGGGGGCGCCGGTGCTCGTGACCCGGCTGCCGGTGCCGACGCCGGCCAGCGACCCGAGCGGCAAGCAGGTCAGCCGGTCACCGTCGACGGAAACGACCTCCGCGGGCACCGCCTCGCCGGGCCCCTCGATCAGGAAGAGGTCACCGACCGCGCCATTGACCCCGGAGACGGTGACGGAAAGGCCCACGATTGAGGTGACCCGGCCGAGCACGCGTGGGGTGGCGGCGCGATTCGCCAGCGCGATGCGATCGTGAAGTGACGTGGTCACCGGCCAAGCACCTCCCGGACCCGCTCGAGCGCCGTGCCGAGCCGCGCGTCGATGGTGGTGGCGTCGCTGACCGCCACCGCGTCGCCGGGCTGCAAGGTCGGGTCCTCGACGAGAGTGATTGAGCGGCCGTCCACGACCAACTCGGTGGTTCTGTCCGACAGACCAATCGTCATCCGGTCGGCCGGGTTGAGCCGTACGGTCACCGGGCGTAGCTCGGGGGCCAGCGCCAGCACTCTGGCCAATGCCTCACGGCCCGGCTCGGTGGCCGTTCTGGTCTCCCGGCCGATCACGGCCTCGGCGATCTTGAGCGCGGTATCGATGACGGCGTCCTCGATGTCGTGGACGTTGGGAATCGCCCGGCGTTCCAGTTCCTCGGCGGCGATGGCGAACGCCGCGATCGCCCGGTCGATCTGTACGGCCGTGGCGGCCATGACGTCCTCGACCGCTTGCGCGTCCCGGTCGGCCTGTGCGATTGCGGCGGCCTGGGCCTCGCCTCGCCCTTGGGCCCAACCGGCGGCGTAGCCGGCCGCCTCGGCTTCGGCGCGCACTTCGGCCAGGAGTTCAGGGGGTGGTGCCGCGCGCCGGCGTAGATCGACGTCGAAGCGGGCGGCCTGCACCGTCCGGGCGCGGCTGCCGCGAAGGACCTGTTCGCCGAAGCGGAGCGTGGTATCAGGTGGGCCCGGGAAGGCCCGGGTCGCCGGGGTCACCGGCGCCGAGGGGGGCGGTGGAAACGCCGGGACCGGCTGGCTCGGCGGCCGTGGTGGCGGCGGCGGAAAGGCGAGCGGGTGCTCGTTCGGTGACCGATCGGCCGCGGCGCTATCCGACGTAGTTGTCATCGTCTTCACCTCTGCGGATCACGATCTGGCCCGACTCCTCGAGGGTGCGGATGACTTGGATGATCTTCGCCTGCGATTCCTCGACCGTGCTCAGGCGGACCGGACCAAGCATCTCGATCTCGTCGCGGAGGTTCTCGGCCGCGCGTTCCGACAGGTTGCTCGACACCTTGTCGCGTACCTCGTCGCGCACGCCCTTGAGGGCGGTCGCGAGGGTGCCGGTGTCGACCTGTCGCAACACCAGCTGGACGGAGCGGTCGTCGAGGGTCGTGATGTCTTCGAACATGAACATCCTCGAGCGGACCTCGTCGGCCAGCTCGGGGTTGCGCCCGGCGAGACCTTCGAGGATGAGCCGCTCGGTGGCGCGGTCCGCGCGGTTGATGATTTCGACGAGCGGGTCCAGGCCGCCGACGCTGGAGAGGTCTCCCGGCTGCAGCACGGACGACAACTTTCGTTCGAGCGTCGTCTCGACCTGGCGGATGATGTCCGGTGAGGTCCGGTCCATGACGGCGATCCGGTGCGCGACGTCGGCCTGCAGGTCGGCGGTCAGGCCGGAGAGGATCTGCGATGCCTGGACCGCGGACATGTGCGCGAGCACCAGCGCGATGGTCTGCGGGTGCTCATCCTGCACGAAGGACAACAGCTGTCGCGGATCGGCGTTGGCGAGGAAGCTGAACGGTACCTCCATCATGACGTTGCTCAGCCGTCCGAGGACGTCATTCGCGCGTTCCTGCCCCAGCGACGCCTCGAGCAGATCCTTGGCGAGTTCCATGCCGCCCTGACCCACGTACCGGTGGGCGACGGCTATGTCGTAGAACTCGGCGAGGACCTCGTCGGCCACGGAGGCCTCGATCGTGCCGAGCCGCACGATCTCCGCCGTGATCTCCTCGACCTCGGACTCCTTGAGGTGGGACAGCACCTTGGCGGCCTCGGCCTTACCCATCTGGATGAGCAGGACGGCGGCCTTTCGCAGCCCGCCCAGTTCACTGGCCATCGACTAGCTCCTCCGATCCGCGAGCCAGCCGCGGAGCAGTTGGGCGACCTCATCGGGCTGCCGCTCGACCAGGAGTGCGAGGTTTCTCTGCCGGGCTTCGCGCTCGGCGACCTCACCCGGTGAAGCGGGGCTGCTTTCAAGTGCGCCGGCCGCGCCGCCGCCGCCACCTCGAGTGCCATCTTGGCGCGCGCCTGTTCGATGGCGGCCTGCATCTCTTCGAGGGCGGCGTTCGCGTCGGCGGACAGCTCCTGGCGGTTCTCCCGGCGCTGCTTGCGGCTGGACAGCGCGGCGATGATCATCAGGACCAGGATGGCGAGTACGACGCCGCCCATCTCGATGTACTTCTGCTGGACCGCGCCCTTCGCCGCCTTGCTCGCATCGGCCTGCGCATTCGCCTCGGCCTTGGCCGCGGTCTGGTCGAAGGCCATCGAACTGACCGCGATCATGTCGCCGCGCTGTGGGTCGAGGCCGACCGCCGAGGACACCAGCTGCTGCAACTGGGCGGTGTTGACGTTGGCCACCGAGCTGTCGATGACGACGGCGACGGACAACTTCTTCACGGCGCCCGGTGCGTCCTTGCGGGTCTCGGTGACCATCCCGACCGCGTTGTTGCGGGTCTCGGTGGACTGCTGATAGGTGCCGGGGCTGCCATTGGCCGTTCCGGCCGGCACCTGGATGTTGTCCGGGCCGAGCACGCCTCCGGTCGCGACGCCGCCGTTGCCGCTGTATGCCTCGGTCTTCTTCGACTCCGACAGGGGCAGGCGTGGTGGGGTCGGCGACGTACCGCTGGGTCTTGGTCTCGGTCGAGTCGAAGTCGAGGTCGGCGGTCACCTGAACGACCGAGTGATTCGGGCCGAGCACGGTCTCGAGCAGCTTCTGCAGCGCACCGTTGAGCCGCTGCTCGTACGCCGTGGTGGCGCTCGCGCCGTCGCCCGCACCATCTGCGCCGGACGAGTCGTCAGAGGCGCTCAGCACCTTGCCGTTCGCGCCGACGACGGTCACGTTGGCCGGGTCCAGGCCCTCGACACTGGAGGCGACGAGGTGGACGACGGACTGGACCTGACCAGAGGTGAGCGACCGCGTGCCGGTGTCGACGAGAACGGACGCGGTCGGCTTCTGCGTGTCGTCGGTGAAGACGTCCTTCTCGGGTATCGCCAGGTGCACGGCGGCCGTCTTGACCCCGTCGATGGACTTGATCGTCTTTGACAGCTCGCCTTCGAGGGCTCGCCGATAGGTGATCTGCTGCATGAATTCGCTCGTCGTGACGCCCTGCTTGTCCAGCAGTTCGTAGCCCGCCTCGCCCTGTGACGGCAGGCCGGCGGCGCTGACCTTGATGCGTTCGTCGTACACCTGGCCGTCGGGCACCATGATCGTCGTGCCGCCGTCGGTGAGCTTGTACGGCACGCCATCGGTGTTCAACTGGTCGACGATCGAATTCGCGTCGACCGGGGTAAGTCCGGAAAACAGTGGTGCGTAGGTGGGCTGACCCGCCCAGGTGGCGAAGAAGTAGCCGCCGATCACGAGCGCCACCACCGCGAAGATGGTGACCGCCTTCTGTCCGGGGCTGAACGACCCGAAGGCGCCCGTGCCCTTCCGGAAGATAGCGGTGATGCGGTCCATCATCAGGCCTGCATCCTCATGATCTCGTTGAAGGCGTCAACGGCCTTGTTGCGCACCTGAACGGCGAGCTGGGTGGCGAGATTCGCCTCGGTCGCGGCGATGATGTAGTCGTGGACGTCGGCGAGTTGGCCGGTGGCGGCCTGTACCCCGAGGTTGTCGGCGTTGGTCTGCTGCTCCTGCAGGCGCTGCAGGCTGGCACCGAGTTGGCTGGCGAAGTCGGAGCCGCCGGAAGCGCCGCTGCCGCCGGCACCGTCCGGCCGGGCCACCCCGCTGAGACCGGCGACCGGTGCTATCGAAGAGACTGCGTCGATACTCATGGCAATCAGCCCTTTCCGATGTTCAGCGCGGCTTCGTAGGCGTCCTTCGCTCGGTCGACGACCGCGAGGTTGGCCTCGTAGCCGCGCTGCGCCATGATCATCTGCGCCATCTGGCTACCGAGATCGATGTCCGGGTAGCGCACGTACCCGTTCTGGTCGGCGACCGGGCTTTCCGGCTCGTAGACGACCCGGCCCTCGGGTGAGCCGAGCGCGATGCCGCCGACCTGGCGCCGCCGTCACCCTTGCCGTAGTTCGCGGCCTGCGCGATCACGTACCGCGCTTGAAACGCGTCCCGGTTGGTGGGTACGACGTCGTTCATGTTCGCCAGGTTGTCCGAGATGGCGTCGAGCCATTTCCGATAGACGGTGACGCCGGTGCCGGCGATGCCGATCGCGCCGAAGAGCTGTGTCATCAGACCCCCTTGATCACGGCGCGCAAGAGGCCGAACTTGTCGTCGACCGCGCGCAGCATCGTCTGATAGCGAAGGTTGGTGTCCACATTGGACAGCGTCTCGTGGTCGAGGTTGACGTTGTTGCCGTCCTCGCGGGTGGGCTCCAGCGACCGGTCGACCGTCGCGGTCGCCTCGGTCGGGTCCCCGTCGTTCAGCGCGTGTCTCAACGCGTCCTCAAAGGACACCCGCCCGGCGAGGAAGCCGGGCGTCTCGACGTTGGAGATGTTGTCGGCGATGGCCCGCTGGCGCCGGGCGAGCGCGGTCAGCGCGAAATGCTCCGTGACGGATGCGACGTCGTCGAACACGGACCCGGACTCCCTTCAGGGAATGCAGAACGGTTCGCCGGTCCGTGGCGCTAGGTGCCGAGCAGTCCTTGCTCAATCTGCACATCGGCCCTTCGGTGGAGTCCCTGAGGTCGAGCGTCAGACCGTTCGGTTGCAGGTCGGTTGCATCGGCGTGTCGCGCGCCGAGCGCTCGGTCACGCCGCCTCCTCGGTCGCAGGCGCCTTGCGGACGTGCTTCCGGACCTCGCGCGAGCGCTCGGCCACGCGCGAGCGCGCGTCCCATGCAGCCTGTCGGAATGGGACCAGGCCAGCGTTCTCGGTCACGCGGGCACCGGTTCGATGGCGGCCGCGATGGTGGGTGCCAGCCGGCGCATCTCGTCGAGAACCACGTCGGTCTGGTCGTCGGGCACGTTCTCCAACGCCGGCGCGAGCACGCTGAGAGCATTGATATCCGAGAACATCTCGAGCGCGATGGCCGCGGCCAGCGCCCGCTCGCGCGGACTGCGGTGCGTGTTGGCCGCGAGTGCCAGCAGCGTGCATTGGTCGGAACGGCCCGCGTTGCGCAGCCGGACCGACCAGTCGAGCGCGTTGACGACCGGCAGCTTCACGCCGAATTCGGCGGCAAAGGTGAGTACCCGCGAGTCGGTGCCGTAACGCTCCCAGATCGCATCGAGCAGCTCGGCCGCCTGCGCGCCGGGCATCTCGCTGATGCCGACGAGCAGAGCGCACAACGCTTCCGCCGGGAACAGGTCGACGACCTCGGCCAGGCCGGAGCCGTCGGCCTCGAGCGCGCCGACGATCTCAAGAAGGCTCAAGGGCAGGTGCCCTTCGCGAAGGCAATCGCGCAACAACTCGGCCGCCTCGTGCGGGCGGTCCAGGAGGTACAGGCACCTGATCTCGATCTCACAGAGGCTGTCCCGATCGGCGAACGGTTGCGCATCGGCCCGGACGTCCGGGGGCACCGAGCGGACCACCGACAGGGCGCCGGCGAAGTCGCCGTCGGCCAGGCGTAGTCGCGCTTCCGGCTCCGCGGTGGCGTGGGTGAACGCCGGGTGGGCCGCCACCTCGCCGCGCAGTTCGTCGAGGGCCGTCACGGCCTCGGCGTTGCGCCCCATGTGCAGCAGCGCGTCGACGAACGTCTGCAGAGCCAGCACCCGGGTACGCGGTTCGCCGGCGCAGACCAGCGCCTCCTTGCAGCCGGTGATGGCCTCGGTGAGCCGCCCACAGCAGAAGTCCGTACGGGCGTGGTTCATCAAGTGTTCTGCTTCAGTGTCCAGTGCGGAGCGCGTCATGCATCATCTATCGGCACCCGGGCCGCAACCTGAGGCTGCCTCGGTTGCAACTTTCTCACAAAGCCTGATCGACGTAGGCGGGACGCGGAGTGCCCTGGTGGCCGACCTCGATACGGGACATCACCGCGGCCTGCCGGCGGTTGACCGCGATGGTCGTGACCAACACCTTGGTCGCGCTGAGCTGGCGGGCGAGGATCGCGTCGGCGCGCGGTGTGAGGTCGAGGGGGAGCGGACCCAGCCCGACCGGCGGCGTCCACGGATCGGCCAGCGGGTGCTCGCGCAGCTGATGGTCGTCCATGATGAGCGCCTCGATCGCCTCGACGTCCGCCTCCAGCGCGTCGAGGGCGGCGACCCACTCCGCGCGCCAGCGCTCGTTGGTCATCGCGGGCTCACGAGGCCGGGGCGTCGGCGGTGGCGAGTGCGGCCTGCCGCCAGGCGTCGAGCAGCGGCTCAACGAGGTTGCGGCAGGAAATCACCCGGGCGACATCACCCTTGATGTTGGCGGAGATGAGCTCATTGATCACGAAGCCGTAGAGTTGCGCCAGCCCCGCAGCACCTTCCCAGGCGTCCTCGTCGAGCGTGGCCCGCAGCTCCAGGACGATCTCCTGAGCGTGCATGAGTCTCTCGCCGCCCTCTTCTCGACGGGATGCTCGCAGAGCCGCCTCCGCCTGGGAGAGGTCGAGCACCAGCCGTTCGTAGAGCATCACGAGTAGCCGGGCTGGCGACGCGGTGTTCACCGAGTCGGCAAGATAGCGAGCGCGCATCGCGGGGCCGGTCATGTACGTCTCTCAATCTCAGGATGAGGATGACCCGGTCGGGAGGCTGGCGAGCTGACCAGAGAGCCAGGCCGACTGGTCCTTCAGCTTGCCCAGCGCGACCTCCAGGCTGGAGAACTGGCGCTGCAACGCCTCTTTCTTCGTCTGCAACCTGGTGTCCCAGTCGGCGATCTGATTCGACAGGTCCTTGACCCGCGAATCACGGCCCTGGATGGCGACCGTCAGTGAGCCGTCGACGCTGTTCGTCGCGCCCTTGGCCTGGGTGCCGAACGTGGCGGCGAGACCGTTCTTCAGCGCGTCCTGCACCTTCACGGGGTCCGCCAGCATCGCGGCGCTGAACTTGCCCGCGTCGAAGGTCACCTTGCCGGCCTGGTCGAGGGAGATGCCGAGCTGGTTGAAGCTGCCATATCCGCTCTTGCCGTTGCCGACGGCGCTGAGGATGTTCTGCGAGAGGAACCGCGTGGTGGTGTCGGACAGGAGTGGGCCGCCGGTCTTGGTCGTCGGGTCGTATGAGCTCATGTCGCTGATTCCGCTCAGCGCGTCGTTCGCCGCGTCGACCATCGCCTTGACCTTGGCCGAGACCGCATCCGTGTCGGACGTCGTGGTCACGGTCACCGGGCTGGTCGTCTCGGCGGTCGCGGTGACGGTGAGGCCGGGCATCAGGTTGGTGAAGGTGTTGCTCGAGCTGGTGACGGTATACGCGCCCGCGGCGCCGGCGTCGCCGATGCTGATCTCGGCGTCCTTCGCCGCCACCGCGACCTGTGCCGGATTCGCCGGTTCGTCGGCGAGCCCAGCGATGTCGAAGGCGTTGGCCAGCCCGGTCTTGGTCGAGCTGAACTGCAAGAGCGTCGCGCCGCTGCCGGTGGTGACCACAGCCGCGCGAACGGTCAGGCCCTTGGCGTTGATGGCGTCGGCGAGCCCCTGCGCGGTGTTGGCTGTCAGGGCGGAAACCGGGATATTCGTCGTCACCGCGCTGCCGCCGGTGCCGATGGTGATGTCAAGGCCACCGCTGCCGACGACGTCGCCGGAGCTCGGCATGACCGCGGTCGACACCTGGGCGTGGGCCAGGTGGGTGACGTTGAAGGAGATCTGCCCGGCGGACGCGGTCGAGCTCACCGACGCCGAGACCGAGCTGTTGTCGGCGCTGGCCTTCATCGACTGCCAGCCGGCCGGCGCGGTCAGCGCCTCGGCCGCGGTCTGCAAGGCGGACATCTTGGTGTTGACCGCTTGGTAGGCCTTGGTGGCCGTCTGCTCATCCGTGAGGCTCGACTTGAGTTTGTCCTGCGGAGCCGCCTCCGCCGCCATCAGCTGCTGAATCATGGTGGTGGTGTTGAGGCCACTGATCAGGCCGTCCACGGAAGTGCTCACGGCACGCATCCCTTCGTCTAGCCGTCACGGCCCGGGGGAGGCCGAGGTCTTGCCGACCCGGAGGCCGCATGTTGCCGGCCCGAAGGCCGCGGTCTTGCCGGCCCAGGGCCGCCTGGTACGTCCGAGGCGGCCGGCGGGTCGCGCCGACCGCCCCGGGTCACGTGGTGCGTTGGTTAGTAGGGTTGGCGCACGCCGAAGGCGTGCTCGGTCGACGGCTCAGCCGAGGAGCTTCAGCACCGACTGCGGAGCCTGGTTCGCCTGCGCCAGCATGGAGGTGCCGGCCTGCGACAGGATCTGCGACCGGGTGAAGGACACCATTTCCTGGGCCATGTCGGTGTCCCGGATTCGCGACTCCGACGCGGAAAGGTTTTCCACCGCGACGTTGAGGTTGTTGATGGTGTGCTCGAGCCGGTTCTGGTACGCACCGAGCTGAGCACGCTGGCTCGAGACCGAGCTGATCGCCGTGTCGATGGTGGTGATCGCCGACGTGTCGCCGGCGAGGATCAGGTCGGAGATGCTCGATGACGTACCGCCGGTGGCAGCGGTGCCGGCAGCGGGCGTGGCGGCAGTGAAGCCAACCGGCGCCGCGTTTCCCGTGGAGTTGACGTCGATCGAGATGTTCGACCCGGCCTGGGTGTTCACCGTTTCGAGCTTGGTGATGAACTTCGTCGAGTCCGTTGGGTCCAGTGAGATGCTGGCCCGCACGACGCCTTCGCCGAACGCGGCGTCAAATGCTTTTTGCGTGTTCTCCTGGTACTGTGCCCGACCGGCTGCAGTAGTCATGTCTCCCGTGAACGCAGCCACCGACACGGGCTTGGTCGTCGTCTGCCCGGTGCCGGTCGGTCCGGTGATCCTGACGTCGCCGTAGTTCACCGCAGCCACGCCGGCCGCCGATGTGGCGACGCTCGCCGCTGGCGTCAGAACGCCACCGGTACCCTGCAGGCCGAGCGCCCCGGCGCGCATGTCGCCGACGGCGATGTTGAGCCGGTTGGTCAGACCCGCCTGAGAACCGATCTGGAAGTCGAACCCGCTGGTGTTGCTGCCATCGAGCAGGTTGTTGGCACCGTACTTGGTGGCGTTGCCGATACGGTTGATTTCGTTGGTGATCTGGTCAACCTCGGTCTTGATGGCGGTGCGCGCGTCCGTGTCGTTACCACCGATGTTGGCCGCCTGCACGGCGAGGTCGCGCATGCGCTGCAGCAGCGAGTGCGTTTCGGTGAGCGCACCTTCAGCGGTCTGCACGACGCTGATGCCGTCCTGCGCGTTGCGAACCGCGACCTTGAGACCACCGGTCTGCGCGCGCAGACCCTCGCTGATGCTCAGGCCGGCGGCGTCGTCGGCGGCCCGGTTGATGCGGAAACCGCTGGACAACTTCTCCAGCGATTTGGCCATGCTGCTGTCGTTGACCGACAGGTTCCGGTACGCGTTCATGGCCGCGATGTTCTGGTTGATCCGAAGACCCATGGTCGTTGTCCTCCTTGAGTGGGTCGGTTGCCGGTCCATCCGTGGGCCGGTCAATCTGGTTCATCGGTCTGACGACCGCGCGCTTGAGTGATCCGGTGCCGCAACTTTGCCGGTCATGCTCACCGGGAAAGTTGGCCGGGCGATCCGGATCAGCGTTTCGGCAGGCCGGACGTGGTCGTGTGCAGAAGGCGGCTGGCGAGGTCGCCCTGGGCGGCGATTTGCGCGTAGTACGCCTCGCGGCGGCGGGCGAGGCAACCGCCGGGGCGCTCGGCCGCGCCGATGAGCTCGGGGTCCAGGTGGCTGTTCATGCCGTCCTTGAGCAGCGTGAGCGCCTCGGCCCGCAACTGCGAGACCCGCGACTCGGTAACCCCGAGCTCGTGCGCGATCTCGAGCATCGGCCGCTCTTCGAAGAAGTAGGCGGTCACGACCCGCTTGAGCCGGCTCGGCAACGCCTCGATGGCGTGGTGAAGGTAGCCGATGCGCTCCCGGTGGAGCAGGAGGTCCTCGGGGCCGGCGGTGCGCTCGTGCACCATGTCTTCGGCGGTACCGGTGGCAAATCCTTGCAGTGACAGGACCACCGCGCGCTGTACGTCCTCGTCGATGGACGTCAGCTCCTCGACCGAGATGCCGATAGCCTCAGCGAGCTCGCCCCGCGTCGGCGTGCGCTTGAGCTCCGCCGTGAGCTCCTGCCGGGCGGTGTCGGCGCGGCGGGCGCGGCTGCGAACCGAGCGGCTGGCCCAGTCCAGGCCGCGCAGCTCGTCGAGGAGGGAGCCGCGGATCCGGGTCGCCGCGAACGTGCTGAACGACGTGCCGCGGGCGGGGTCGAAGTTCTTCGCCGCGCCGGCCAGGGCGGCCATGCCGGCGGAGATGAGGTCCTCGCGGCTGACGTGCGCGGGCACGCGGCCCAGCATCTCGCGTACCAGGTGCCCGACGAGCGGCAGGTGGTCGCGGACGAGGTCCTCGATCTCGCGAGGGGCAAGAGTGGTATCGGCGGCAAGGGTGTTCACGGCGACCTCTTCGTGGCAGGAAGTGGTTGAACGGGCGGAACCCGGAACTGGTGCGGATGCGAGGCGTTTGGCCAGGCAGAAGCCAGATTCCGGGGCGCCGGTTGCAGGTTCGGGTCGCCGGAAGTTGCCAGCCGGTTGTGCTTAAGCCAGGCCGATGTCTGCCGACATGGGGGAGCAGACGCACACGACACTCACGACCGGGAAGGGCGGGACCGATGGGTCTGGCGGACCTGGCGAGCATTCTTTGGCGCGAACGGGAGATGCTGGAGTTGCTCCTGTTCAAGCTGGAGGAGGAGCAACTCGTGCTGTCCGGCGGACGCACGCGTTGGCTGGCTCATGCCACCCGCGAGGTCGAGGTCGTGCTCGAGGAGATCCGCCGCACCGAAGTGGTACGCGCGGTCGAGGTCGAGGCGATCGGCACGGCGATGGGGCTCGACAGCAACCCGAGCCTGACCGCACTCGCCGACGTCGCACCGCCTCCGTGGTCGGAGCTGCTCAAGCAGCACCGACAGGCGTTCCTCACGCTCACGGCCGAGGTCAGCGCGTTGGCCGAGACCAACCGAGATCTGTTGACGACCGGCGCGCGGGCCGTACGGGAGACCATGCTGAGCGTCGCCGGCTCGGTCGAGACCTACGGCCGTCGAGGAGAAACCGTTGCCGCGGCCCCGCGTACCCGGCTGATAGATGAGGCGATGTAGATGGGAACCTTCTCAGGTCTGTCAACCGCGCTCTCGGCCCTGTATTCGCAGCGCCGCGCCCTCGACATCACCAGCCAGAATGTCGCCAACGTCAACACCGAGGGGTACTCGAAGCAGCGGGCGGAGCTCACCGAGATCTCCGGTTCGCCGGTCCCGGCGCGGTACTCCAGCGGTGTCGCGGGGCCGAACGGCGTCAAGGTCACCGGCATCACCCGGCTGCACGACGAGTTCCTCGAGACCCGTTCCCGCGCCGAACGTGGCCTCAACGCGTACCTCTCAGGGCAGCGGGACACCTATGCCCGCATCGAGACGGTCATCAACGAGCCGGGCGACACCGGCGTGCAGAGCCAGATGGCCGATCTCTGGGCGGCATGGGGCGATGTGGCGAATCGGCCGGACGACCTCACCGCACGCAGTGTGGTGCTGGAGCGTTCCCGGACCATCGCCGACTCGCTGGCGGACGCGCATACGAGCCTTTCCTCGCTGTGGGCGTCGAGCCGCGAGCAGGTCGATGAACGCGTCCTGGAGGTCAACACGACCGCCACGGCGGTGGCTGACTACAACCACCGGATCCTGGTCAACAAGGTGGCCGGCGTGCCCGCCACCGAACTGGAGGACCAGCGGGACCTGTTGGTGCAGCACCTCTCCGAGATGACCGGCGCGACCGGACACACCCGTACCGACGGCCGGGTCGACGTCTTCATCTCGGGCTCACCGCTGGTGCTCGGTGATGACACTCGTACGATCGAGGCGGTCGGTCCACCCGACTTGGCCAGCGTGATCGACCCGACCGACCCGACCGGCCAAACCCGGACACCGGTGGTCGTGCGATGGACCGACACGCAGGGCAGTGCCGGCATCACGACTGGCTCGATCGCCTCGTCGCTGGAGACACTCAAGACGACGCTCCCCGACGCGGCCTTCAACTACGACAAGCTCGCGAACCAGTTGGCCACCGCCATCAACACCAAGCAGCAGGCCGGATTCGACCTCGACGGCATCGCTGGCGGCCCGCTGTTCACGGGTACGACCGCCATGACGTTGAAGGTGGCGATCATCGAGCCACGCGAGCTCGCGGCGTCGGACCAGCCGCCGACGACGCATCCCGTTACCGGCAACCTCGTGCCCAACCTCGGCGGCGGCAACGCCGACGCGATCGCGGCGATCGCCCGGAGCCTCAACGGCCCGGATTCGACGTATCGCGGCTTCGTCACCCAGATAGGCGTCGCGGCGCAGACGGTGAACCGGCGGGCTGCCGTCCAAGACACCATCTCCACCGATGTCGACGCCGAACGCGAAGCGGCGACCGGCGTCAGCCTCGACGAAGAGATGACCAACATGATCCAGTTTCAGCGGGCGTACGAAGCGGCGGCGAAGGTGATCAACACCATCGACGCCACGCTCGACACACTGATCAACACGGTGAAGAGGTAGCCATGGTCGGCATTCGCGTCACGCAGCGGTCGATCGCCACCAACGTGCTGAGCGGTCTGCAGAACAACATCGCCCGGCTGGCCGATACGCAGAACAAGCTGTCGAGCGGCAAGCAGTTGACGCGCGCGTCCGATGCGCCCGGCGACGCGGTCCTGGCGATGCAGTACCGCGGCGAAGTCACGCACCTGCAGCAGTACTCCCGCAACGCCGACGACGGCGTCGCCTGGCTGTCCTCGGCGGACACGGCGATCACCAGCTCCATCGGCCAGGTCAACCGGGTCAAGGAGTTGGTGCTGTCCGGCATGTCGGCCGGCAGCGGTGGCTCGCCGGATGCCCGCGAGGCGATCGCGCAGGAAATCGACAACATCCGCGGTTCGCTGCTGAACCTGGCCAACACGACCTACCTCGACCGACCGGTGTTTGGCGGCACAACAACTGGTCAAATCGCCTACAATGATGACGGAACGTACGCCGGCGACTTCGGAAAGGTGGAGCGAACTGTAAGCGGCGGCGACAAGGTCCGGGTCGACACCGACGCCACCAAGGTTTTCGGCACCGGCAACGCGCAGGTCTTCACGTTGCTGACCAAAGTCGCGTGGGACCTGCGCAACGACCCGACGCAGCTCAGCGGCGATCTCGACAACCTGAATACGGCCGCGAGCACCATGCAGGCCGGCCTGTCGAGCATCGGCGCGCGAGTCAACCGGCTGACCCAGATGCAGAACTACGCCGACTCGCGAGTCGTCGACCTGACCAATCAGGTCACCACGGTCGAGGATATCGACCTTCCCAAGACCATCACTGAGTTGACGCTGCAGCAGACCGCATATCAGGCGGCGCTGTCAGCGACCGCGAAGGTGATCCAACCATCCCTGGTGGACTTCCTGCGGTAATCCATTGAGAAACGCTGATGCGCGACAAAGCGCTTCCAGTGCCGAAAGGGCAGTGATGTCCACCTATCAGAAACAAGAGGAACCCATGAGTGTCGCTACCCTCGAACCCAGCCGGACCACCGACCTTCCCGTCATCGACTTCGTCGCACCCATGCCGGGCTTTCCGGACGACAAGCAGTTCGTGCTGGTCCAGGTCGAGGACTCCGAGGTGATCTTCGAGCTCACTTCGAAGGACCACCCGGACCTGCGCTTCGTCGTGGTGCCGCCGGTGGCGCTGTTCCCGGAGTACTCGCCGGAGATCGACGACGAGACCCTGAAGACCCTGGGCGTGTCGGATCCGAAGAACGTGGTCATGCTGCTCGTGGTGACGACCGGCGATTCGATCGCCAGCACCACGGTCAACACGGCCGCACCGATCGTGATCGACCAGGCCAGCAAGAAGGGCGTCCAGCTCGTCCTCAACCGGGCCGACCTGTCGGTACGCGAGCCGCTAAACCCGGCGAAATAGGGGCGAATCGGGTACTCTTCGCTTGTCGCGGCGGCCCATTCGGCGGCAGCCGCGTCGCCCAGCGAAGGCGAAGGAGCCGCCCGTGCTCGTCCTCACCCGGCGTCCCGGTGAAAGTGTGATGGTCGGTGACGACGTCGTCATCACCGTGCTCGACGTTCGCGGCGACGTGGTCCGGCTCGGGATCAAGGCGCCCCGCAGCATCCAGGTGCACCGTGAAGAGGTCTACAAGGAGCTGCAGCGCGTCAATCGCGAGTCGGC
Organism: uncultured Actinomycetota bacterium; assembly: GCA_963816625.1. Classification (GTDB taxonomy): domain Bacteria; phylum Actinomycetota; class Actinomycetes; order Mycobacteriales; family Micromonosporaceae; genus Dactylosporangium. The sequence goes on from CAWFLC010000006.1 coordinate 135,933, forward strand.
CTCGCCCAGCGACGTCGCCGTGCGCGCGCTGAGCAAGTTGCTGCGCTCCGAGCCGGAGTGACTCGGCCGGTGCCGGCGTCGTCCCGGTCGTGATCGAGCTCGCGCTCGCCGGCCCGGCGAGCGGTAGCGCGAGCCTGCTCGAGGCCTGACTTTCTATGACTCGGGTCCGCCGAGCGCGCGACCGTCGCTCCCGCCAGGCACCGCTCCGGCCCTGGGGGGCCTCCGCTGCCAGGACCGCGTGCCCAAGCCCGCCTCGGCCCAACCCCCGGCAAGCAGTGCCCTCCCGTGCCCCGGCTCAGCACAACTCCGGGCAACCAGTGCCCTCCGGTGGCCCGGATAGCCACTACTTCGGGGAAGCAGTGCCCTCCCGTGCCCCGGATAGCCACTGCTTCGGGGAAGTTGTGCCCTCCGGTGGCCCGGATAGCCACTACTTCGGGGAAGTTGTGGCCTCGCGTTGGCCGGACGCCACTACTTCGGGGAAGTTGTGGCCTCGGGTGGGCCGGATGCCACTGCTTCGGGGAAGGGGTGGCTCCGATGCGATCTTGGACTTTGCCCGTCCCGCCCACTGGGACAGCCATGATCAACTCGGTATTGATCATGAGGTGTGGGGCGATCCGCCAAGATTCACGTCGTCCAGGGGACGCAGCGGCCACCGTCTTAGCGGCGGCATCGACCGTGGCCACTGCGCGGGGCTGCTCCAGTACCGCGGGCGGGGTCTAACCCGAGAACGAGAAACGACAACGGCGCCGGGAACTCCCGGCGCCGTTGTCGTGGACTTCTCAGTGCAGGTCGTACTGGAGGAGCCGGTAGTCGTCAATCACCTTCGCCAGCTTGGCCGAGTACGCGGGGTCGGTGGCGTAGCCGGCCTTGTGGATCTCCACCGCGAACTGCTTCGGGTTGGCGGTGTAGTTGAAGGCGGCACGGTAGCGCGACGCGTTCGCGAGCAGCGAACCGTGGTCACGGAACGAGTTCGTCGCCGACGCGTACGTGCGGAAGGACGCCGTCGTCGTGTAGCAGATCTTGGTCTTCGTGTCGCATTCGCTGGTCACGTACGTGTGGCAGCCGTTGGCATACGCGCCCTGCGTGGAGCACTTCATCCCGAAAAAGTTCCGGTCGTTGGCCGACAGCTTGCTGCGGCCCCAGCCCGACTCCAGGATGGCCTGCGCCAGGGTCACCGATGCCGGAACCCTGAACTCACGTTGGCTCTGCTGCGCCGGTCCGATCGACGCGGCGAGGAACTGGGCGTTGGTCATCGTGCCGGTCGGGCCGGCCGGCACCGGGACCGCCTTGGTGGGCGCCGCAGCAGCCGCGGCCCGGTTGGTCGGTGGCGGCGCGCAGACCGGAATGTTCGCGTTGGTGACCACGTACGCGTGGGAGATCCACTGAGCCGTGCCGGTGATGTGGTCCCACTGGGCGGTCTTGCGGACCGTGCCCTTCACGTACTGGCCGTTGACGCGGCAGTCGATGCTGACCTTGGTTTTGTTCTTCAACTGCCGGATGATCCGGCCGCCGTTGTTCGGCGCACTGCGCACCTTGAGCTTGCCGGATACCTTGATGGCAGACGTTGTCGCCGCTTCGGCCGCGGTGGCGTCGACGAGCAGCACGCCGCCGGCGGCAGCGAGCGCCAGAAGCGGCCCGAGCAGGAATCTGCTGGTGTTGCGGAGCATCGGGTTTCTCCCAAGGGGTCGGTGACTCCCCATAGGCTCCCGAGCTCAAGTTGTCAGGCTCGTTCCCCGACGGTTGCCGTACCGGTGTCCGGCCAACCATCCACTGTGGACAAAGCGCGTCGATCGCGGTCGCGCCGAAGGCTCCCCGAGTACCAGATGGTCGTCAGGAAACCTGATCTCGAGTGCGGCGCGGGTCCTCGTCGGGTGCGAGACGGTTAGCGCGCGCCGTAGTGCTGCTTGAGCGTCAGGTAGTCGCCGAGCCCGAGACCACGGTACGCGGTGGAGCAGTCCGGCAGACCGTCGGTCATGGTGAGGTCGCCGTGCTGGGCGTAGGACACGTGTCCGAGCCCGAAGACGTGCCCGAACTCATGCGTGATCGTGCCCTCGAGATCCCACTGCCCGGAGCAGCCGGCCGGCGTGTCGAGGAAGAACAGACCCGGTGTGCTGTCGATCAGGATGTCGGCTTCGACGCTGCGCCCGCCAGCCTGGTCGTCGAACCACCAGATGCACGTGACGGCCAGCAGACCTTGGGTGAGCGTGCCGAACGAGACCGTACTGGTGCCGTCGCGCTGGCCGCAGCCGCCGTTGGTGGCGACCTCGGCGAGGTGCCCGGTGCCGCCGAGAAACGCTTGCTCCGTACCGAGGTTCTGGGGGAGTCCGCAATCGTTGCGGCCGGTGTCCACTGTGGTTCCCGCGCTGCGGATGGCGGCCACCACGCCGACCTTGTCGAGATAGCTGGGGATGGTGGCGTCGTTGATGCGCCACTGCATCGGTCCGCGCCACCACATGCCGAGCCAGTTGCCGGTGGCGTCGGTGCAGCGGGCGCTGGTCGCCTGCTCGGTCTGCTGCGCTGGCTCGGGCCCGCCCATTGGCGCCACCGGTACCACGGGGGCCGCCGCGCCTGCCGTTGCCACAGTGTCTGCCGGTACGGCGGCGAACAGTGCGATCACCGCAACCGTCAGCAGCGCTCTGAGCTTCGGCACTCGTCAATTCTCATCGGGGTTCCGCACAAGCGGGCCGGAATCTCGAAACGCCTTCGCATACGCTGTGCCGCGTGCTAGCTGCGGGGGTACTTGGCGCGCTCTGCGCACCGTTGGTGCGGTTTTTCATCCTGTACTGGGCGGAGCCGGGTCGTCCCGGGTGCCCGCAGTGCGGCGAGATCCGCTGGTTGCTGCCGCCCACCGGTCGATGCCCGCGGTGCCGGGCCCGCCTCGGTCCACCGGCCGGTCTCGTCGAGGTCGTCTCGGCCGTGGTACTGCTCGTGCTCGGTCGCGACGCGATGGCGTTGTGGTGCGTGGGGCTGGTGGGGGTCGGCCTCGCCTTCGTCGACGTCCGGGTGCACCGGCTGCCGAACGTCCTGACGCTCGCGTTCTTCGCCGGCGCGCTCGTCTTCGCGTTCGATCCGGTACGGCTGGGCCCCGCGCTTCTCGGCGCGGCGGCCGCGGCCGGGCTGTACCTGGTGCTCGCGTTCGGCGCCGGCTTCGGCCTGGGCGATGCCAAGCTCGCGGCGGGGCTGGGCCTGATCCTCGGCTGGTACGGCTGGACGGCGCTGCTGCTCGGCCTGGCCGCCGGCTTGGTGCTGAGCGGGCTCTTCGCCGCGGCGCTCCTCGCCGTACGGCGGGTCGGGCGGCGCACGCAGCTGGCGCACGGCCCGTTCATGCTGATCGGCGGCCTGCTCGCGGTCGCGCTGGTCGCGCCGGCCTGTCCTCCGATCTGCCGGCCGATCCGGACCGTGCTGGCGACGCTACCTTCCGTGCCTGCTTGGCATGCTTGAGCAGTCGCTGTTGACGGCCACACCCACAAGGGGGGAAGCGCTATGACCACCATCGTCACCCGGGTCGCGCCGGCTGGCCTGCTGCTCGCTGCCACGGTGAGCGCTGTGGTATCGCTCTTCGGGCGGTAGCGGTCCGCCGGAGCTTGTGATTCCGGGTGGTGGTGCGTTGACGTCTTCTGGGTGGCGTCAACGCGGAGTGCGCGAGGCCCCGGGGTGGGCCTCGCGCACTTACCTTTCCTCGTCCAGCCGTGCGGCCAGGCTCTTGGGGGCGATGACGCGGTAGGCGTCGGTGAGCAACTCGCCGAGCTCGTCCCAGTCGATGTCGCCGTCGAGCCGGATGCCGAGCCAGCCACGATGCCCGACGTACGGCGGCCGGAAGAACGTGTCCGGTTCGGCGGCGGTGAGTGCCTCCTGGGCCCCGTCCCGGCGCCGGCAAGGAGGCGCTATCCCGAAGGGGCTGGTGCAAGGCGGTTGCCGGGCGGCGTGAAGGCGGATGCAGCTATTCCAATCTCGTCGGGTGAATTGCAACCCTTATCCAGCAACGCATGTCGCCCGTTCTTCGCGTGCTTGAGTCACGCGGTCTCCTGGAGGAACCATGAGCATCCGGCTGGTCGCAGTTGACGAGCACGTCCTGCTTCGTCTCGGTCTCGCCCGCGTCGTGGCCGGATGCCCCGACCTCGAACTCGTCGGCGAGGCGGCCAGCGCGGCCGAGGCCGTACGGGTGGTGACCGCCGTCGACCCCGACGTGGTGACGATCGACGCTTCGCTCGCCGACGCCGACGGGATCGCGCTGGCCCGGCGGCTCCGCGCGTACTCGCCGGATCTCGGCATCGTGCTGCTGAGCGCGGTGAACGACGACACCCTGCTGTACCGGGCTTTGGACGCGGGGCTCTCCGCGTACGTGACGAAGGCCGGCCCGACGTCGTCGGTGCTCGTCGCGATCCGGCATGCGGCCGTCGCGCCGCACTCGTTCAGCGCGCCCGGCCTGTCCTCGGCGCTGTCGCGGCGCAAGAGCCAGGCCGGTGGCCTGCTCAGCCAGCGCGAGCGCGAGGTGCTGGCGCTCATGCGCGACGGGCTCAGCCTGCCGACGATCGCCTCCCGGCTCGAGGTGTCCGAGGCGACCGTCAAGACATACGTGTCCCGCCTGTACAGCAAGCTGCGCGTGAACAACCGCTCGCAGGCGCTGATGGCGGCGGCCAACCAGGGCCTGTTCGCCTCGGTCGAGGCGGCCTGACGGTCGCGCTGAGGCCACTACTTCCCGCAAGTAGTGGCCTCGGGCTGTTTCCTTGGCCACTACTTCCCCGAAGTTGTGGCGTCGGGCGCCCGCGTGGCCACGCGCTAGGCGGCCCGGCGCCGGCGCTGACTAGCGCGGGCTGGATCGCCGTCAACGGCTTGGGCAGCGTGACCGTCACCGTGGTGCCACCACCCGGCGTGCCGTCGATGGCCAGCACCGCGCCGTGCGCCTCGACGATGCGCTGGCACGTGGCCAGGCCGATGCCCGAGCCCTCGACGTCGTTGCGCAGCCGGGTGAACATCTCCACGACGCGCGGCCGATCCTCCGCCGCGATGCCGATGCCGTTGTCGACCACCGCGAAGCTCCACGTGCTGGGCTGCTCGTCGCCGCGGATCTCGACGTAACACGGCCGCTGCGGATCGCGGAACTTCACCGAGTTGCCCACCAGGTTCTGCATGAGTACGCGCAACTGGGTCGCGTCGCCGACGACGGTCGGCAAGGATCCGATGTGGACGGTCGCGCCGGCCGCGCCGATCGCCGCGTTGAGATCGTCGACGACGGCCTGGGCCGTGTCATCGAGCGCGACGCTGCTGAACGCCGGACGCCCGCCGATGGCGGCGTGTGACAGGACGTCCTCGATCATCCGCCACATCCGCGTCGCCGAGGACAGCGCCCGGTCGATGCAGCGCTTGGCGTCCGGGTCGTAGGCGACGATCGGGATCTCCTGCAGCATCGCGACGAAGCCGAGCACACCGGTGAGCGGGTTCTTCAGGTCGTGGCTGACCTGGCCGGCGAAGTGCTGCAGCGCGGCGTTGGAGCGGGCCAGCTCGCGGCCGCGCCGCTGCAACAGGTCGACGGCTTCCTGCAGCAGGTGGCCGTGGCGGTGCAACTCCAGTACCTCCATCACCATGCGCGCCAGCTTCTTCAGCCCATCCCGCTGTACCGGCGTCATCTCGTGGACGTGCTGGTCGAAGACGCACAGGGTGCCCAGGACGTGACCGTCGCGGTCGACCAGCTGCGACGAGGCGTAGAAGCGGATGTCGTCGATGACGCCGGTGACGAACGGGTTGCCGGCGAAGCGCGGATCGAGCCGGGCATCCGGTACGACAACCTGGTCGGGCTCGACGATGCTGATCGCGCACATCGAGTCCTCCCGGCTGCAGACACCGGGATCGAAGCCGACCGAGGCGATCTGGTGCTGCTTGTCCGCGGCGACGATGTTGACCACGGCGTTGGGCACGCCGCACACGTACGCGGCGAGTTCCACGACGGCCGGCAGGTCGGGCAGGGGAGGTGCGTCGATCACGCGGAAGTCGTCGATTGAGCGCAGCCGTTCGATCTCGTCGGCCGGAACGGGGTAGGAGCGTTGATCCGCCATACGGCCGACGGTAAGGCGCCAAAGTTGCAGCGCCGCGGAGTTGCCTAGAGCGGCGGGCCGCAGTCCGAACCGCCGGCCGGCCACGTCCGAGCCGAGGCCACAACTTCCCCGAAGTAGTGGCCTCGGGCCGCCCCGGAGGCCACTACTTCGGGGAAGTTGTGGCCGGCAGTGCGGGTCAGGACCGTATCGGGAGCACGATCGTCACCGTGATGCCCGTCGGGGTGACGGAGCTGGTGAGCTTGCCGCCGTGGCGGGTGGCGATCTCGCGCGCCAGCATGAGGGCGAGCGCGCCGGTGCGCTGCTCGCCCTCGGCGTCCGGATGCGGCAGGTGCGTCGAGAGCAGCCGTTCGAGGGTGGCCGGCTCGGCCGTCTCGGTGCTGACCCGGGTCGTCCAGCGGTCGCGGGCGGGCACCGACGACGCGGTCACCGGTGTGCCCGGGTCGGCCGCCGCGACCACCACGCCGACCGCGGTGGCGAACAGCTGCCACAGCAGGGCCTCGTCGCCCTCGATCTGCGGGCCCTCGACGATCCGCACCGGCAGGCCGGCGTCCGCGCACGCCTCGCGGACGAGCGCGGCGAGGTCGATCGGCCCGACGCTCAACGACGTCTCGCCCGACTCCAGCTGGGCCAGCAGCAACAGATCCGCGACCAGCACCTGCATCCGGTCAGCGTTGCGCTTGATCGCGGCGGTCGCGGCGTGCCGGTCGGCCGGGTCGAGGGCGTCGCCGTCGGCCTCCAGCATGCCGGCGAAGGTGGCGATCGAGGTCAGCGGCGTGCGCAGCTCATGCGAGGCGACCCGGACGAATTCGGTCTTCAGGTCGGATACCTCGGTGAGCATGCGGTTGCGTTCCTCGAGTCCGCGCCGGATCTCGGCCTGCGCGGTCACGTCGCGGAACACCCACAAGTGCCCGAGCGTGGCACCGTCGAGGACGACCGGCAGGTAGTCGCGCTCGAGCACGGTGCCGCCCACGAGGCTCACCTCGTCGCCGAGGGACGGCCGGCCGCGCTTGACCGTCTCGTCGATGCGCCGCTCGGCCGCATCGCGATCGGCGAACGCGTGCGTGAACATGCCGCCGACGCCGCCCGGCGCGGTGCCGCGCAGCTTGTCCGGGGTCAGCCCGAGCGCGAAGAGCTCGACGAACGCGGAGTTGGTGAGCACCACCCGCTGATACTCGTCGAGGAGCAGGATGCCGACGCCCATCGACTCGATGAGGGTGGCCATGCGGGCCACCTCGATGCGTTCCCGGCGCTGGTAACCCTTGGCGGCCAGGTACAGCTCGCCGGAGACCGGGCTGGCCTCGTGCAGTTCGCGCATGCGGGCCACGAACTGCCCGCCGTCGCGGGTCACCACGAGCTCGACGTGGAACTCGTGGCCGTTACGGTGCAGCGCCGGCATGTCCAGACGGGTGTCGAGCAGGGGGGCCAGCCCGTCCCGCTCGGCCCGGCGCAGCCCGCTCTCGTGTGCCGCTCGCATCCGGACCGGTATCACCAGCTCGCTCAGCGGCATGCCGATGGTCTGACTTCGTTGGTACCCGAAGAGCTCGGTCGCCCCTTCGTCCCAGGCGGTGACCAGCCCTTTAGCGTCGACCGTGACGGTTGCCAACCGGTCAGCCAACAGGAGCGGTTCGGGAGCGGGATCAGCTTCCCCGACCATCGGTCCTCCCGAAAACGTTACTGGGCATGTCATTACATTGCGTAGAATAAGGGAGTACAGCCAGTAAGCGTCAATTGTCACTGCGACAGGTCAGTCCGAGGAGCGTTTTAGGTGGGAACAGCGATCGCGCGACGCGCCCTCAGCGGACGCGGATGAACGCGCCCGCCGGGCTCGACCGTCCGCCGGACCTGGAGCAGCGCCGGTTGTCGAAGCTGGTCGAGACGATGCACGACGGGCTGCTGCTACTCGACGACCGCGGCGCCATCTGCCTGGCCAACGCCGCCGCGAGCCGGCTCCTCGACGTGGCCGACGTCGCCGCGCTCGACTGGCCGAGGCTGCTCGCCGCGCTGAACAACCGCCTCGCCGTCGACCCGGGACGGCTGCGCCGGCTCCGCGACCTGGGTAGCACCCCGGACGCCGTCGTCGGCCAGGAGATCAGTTTCGTCGACGGCCCGGTCCTCGAGCTCGACTTCGTCCCGGTACGCAGCGAGTCGAGTACGGCCTCCAACGGCACGCTCGTCCACCTGCGGGACGTGACCGCGCGGGTCGCCGTACGGCGCGGTCTCGAGGAGCGCAGCCGCGGTCTCGAGGAGACCAACCGGGCGCTGGCCGAGGCGACCGCGCTGAACAACCAGTTCGTCGCCACCGTCTCGCACGAACTGCGCGGGCCGCTCTCGTCGGTGGTGGCCTTCGCGCACCTGCTCGGCGACTCGTCGGTCGGTGAGCTGAGCGAGGACCAGCGCACCTACCTCGACGTCATCGACCGCAACGCCAACCGGCTGCTCCGGCTCATCGAGGACCTGCTGTTGCTGTCGCGCCTGGAGTCGCACACGTTGCAGCTGAAGCCGATGCCGACCCGGCTGCCCGAACTGCTGGCAGTGGCGGTCGCCGAACGTACCCCGGCCGCCCGCGCGGCCGGCATCGACCTGCGGCTGGAGTGCGGTGACGGCCCCGACCTCAGATGCGACGACACCCGCGTGCACCAGGTGGTCGACAACCTGCTCAACAACGCACTGAAGTTCACGCCGACCGGCGGGCGGGTGACGGTCACCGGCCGGATGGAAGGTGACAGCTGGTTCGTCGACGTCGTCGACTCCGGGGTCGGCATCCCGGCCTCGGACCTGCCCCGGCTGTTCAGCGCGTTCTTCCGGGGCTCCAACGTGGCGACCGCGGTCGGCCGTGAGGTCATGCCCGGCACCGGTCTGGGCCTGGTGGTCTGCCGGGCCATCGTCGAACTACACGGCGGCACGATCAGCGTCGCCAGCACCGAAGGGGTCGGCACGACGGTGACGTTGTCACTGCCACTGAAGACGGGGCGACCCACACGAACTGGAGGACCATCGTGAGCAGACTGCTTGTCGTCGAGGACGACCCGGACATCGCCATGGCGCTGCGGCTGCTCCTGACCCGGGCCGGGCACGAGGTCGCACACGCCAAGGACGGCCGGACCGGCCTGAAGGACGCCTACACCGGGCGTCCCGAACTGGTCATCCTCGACATCGGCCTGCCCGGGCTCGACGGCTGGCAGGTGCTCGAACGGCTGCGGGACGTCAGCGACGTACCGGTATTGCTGCTCACGGCGCACGGCCAGGAGTCGGACAAGGTCCGCGGCCTGCGCGGCGGGGCCGACGACTACCTCACCAAGCCGTTCACCAACGCCGAGCTGGTGGCCCGCGTGGAAGCCCTGCTGCGCCGCAGCGCCGGGCCGGCGTCCTGGGCCGACGAGGTCTACGACGACGGGGTCCTGCGGATCGACCCGGCCGCCCGCCGCACGTTCGTGGCGGGGGAGGAGGTCCGGCTCACCCCGACCGAGTTCCGGCTGCTCAACGTGCTCGTCCGGCACGCGGGTGCGGTGCTGTCGCCCAACCAACTGCTGGCCCAGGCCTGGGACGACCCGACCGGCATCGGGCCGGAGCGGGTGAAGTTCGCCGTGTTGCGGCTGCGACGCAAGCTCGGCTGGACTGACCCGGACGCCTCGCCGATCGAGTCGGTACGCGGCTTCGGCTACCGGTACCGGCGCCCCGTCCTGGACCGGGCCGCCGAATAAAGGAGGCCACAACTTCGGGGAAGCAGTGGCCTCCGATGGGCCCGGAGGCCACTATTTCCCCGAAGTTGTGGCACAACCAGAAGCGCAACCTCAGCGCACCAGGGAATCCGGGGTGTGGACCGCACGCTTATGGTCCACCCCGAAACTTTGGAGCCCCGATGATCGACCTTTCCGCCGATGGGCACGTGCACACCGCGTTCTCCTCCGGCCGCGACAGCGTGAGCGCGCTCGTCGCGCGCGCCGAGCAGGCCGGCCTGACCGAGCTGACCTTCGCCGACCGGGTTGGACCGGACACCAGCTGGCTCAGCCCGTACCTCGCGTCGATCCAGCGGGCGCAGCAGCGCACCGAGCTCGTCCTGCGCCGCGGCGTCGAGGTCGAGGCGATCGGCATCGACGGGTGGCTCGCGTTCCCGTCCGACCTGAGCGGCCTCGAGGTCATCTCGGTCGGCCTGAACCGCCTGCCGCTGCCCGCCGGGCTGCTCACCGCGGACGCCGTACAGAATTCGATCGAGGCCGGCGCGATGCGCCCGCTCGACGTCATCGACCAGCTGACCACGGTCACCGCGCTCGCCGTCGAGCGGGTCTCCCGGTACGCGCCCACGCGCCTCGCCCGGCCGCTGGACTTCCTGAACCGCGCGGGCATTGACGAGTCGCTGATCCCAGACGCGTCGATCGTCGAACTGGTCGCCGCCTGCCGCGCCAACGGCACCGTGGTCGAGGTGAGCGAGCGGCACCGGCTGCCCAGCTCGCGGCTGATCCGCGCATTCGTCGACGGCGGCGTGAAGCTGGTCGCGGCCAGTGACGCGCACCGCCTCAGCGACGTCGGCGTCTACCGGTACGTGCGTGAGGTCGCGGCCTCGCTGTACGCGGTGGCATAGCGATCCAACCGGGGAGCGGGATGGCGCGAACTCGCGCCATCCCGCTTTCTCTTCGCCACGTGGCCACTAGGCTGGGGAGGTGCCGAACGACCGCGAGGCCAGGTTCGCCCGGCTGGTGCAGGAGGCGACCGGAGCGGCGGACGAGGCGGATACCTTTGTCGGCGCCGTCCGTCGTGTGCTCGACGCGGTCCGCGAGACCACCGGCTGCGTGGCCGGCCACCTCTACCTTCCCGACGAAAGCGACCGGCGCATCTTCGTCTCCACCGACGTGTGGTGCGTCGACCGGCAGCGCACGTTCGACGCCTTGCTGGCCGCCAGCCAGGGTCTGCGCTTTCCGTTCGGCATCGGCATCATCGGCCGCGCGGCGCAGGACGCGGTGCCCACGTGGGTCCGCGACGCCCGGGACGACGCCATGCAGTTGCGCCGCCCGACCGAAGCGCTCGCCGGATTCGGCAGCGTGGTCGCGCTGCCGGTCGTCTCGCAAGGCGTCGCGGTCGCCGTACTGGAGTTCTTCACCGAGCAGGTGTTCGAGCCGGACGCGGCCATCCTCGAAACCATGATCCAAGTGGGCAACGAGTTGAACCGCCTGGCCGACCGGTTCGCCGCCCGCCGGGCCAAGCTGCGCAGCGCTGAGCGGCTCAGACATCTGCTGGACGCGTCGGTCGAGGCGTTCGTCTCGATGGACGAGGGCGGCACGATCACCGCCTGGAACGCCGCCGCCGAGCGGACGTTCGGGATGAGCCGCGACGAAGCGGTCGGTCGCCGGCTGGTCGACACCATCGTGCCGCCGCGCTACCGCGAAGCCCACCACATGGGGATCGGCCGGTTCCTCACCACCGGCGAGCGGCGGGTGCTCGACCGGCGGTTCGAGATCACCGCCTGGCATCCGGACGGCCACGAGTTCCCGGTCGAACTCGCTTTGTGGGCGATACAGGACGAGGAGACCGGCTGGACCTTCAACGGCCTCTTCCACGACATCACCGAGCGAAAACGGGCGGAGTCGGCGCTGCGCGACGCGTACGAACACGAGCGGGCCGCGGTCGCCATGCTGCGCGAGCTCGACGAGAGCAAGCGGGAGTTCGCCGCGACCGTCTCCCACGAGCTGCGTACGCCGCTGGCCAACGTGATCGGCTACCTCGAGGTGCTCAGCACCGGCGACGCCGGCCCGGTCAACGGCCATCAGGCGCGCATCCTCGACACCGTGCACCGCAACGCCGAGCGGCTGCGCGTCCTGATCGAGGATCTGCTCACCATCTCGCGGGTCGAGGCCGGTGCGTTCAACCTCCTTATCGAGCCGGCCCAACTCGACGGACTGCTCAAGCAGACGTACGCGGCGATCGAGCCGCGGGCGCGCCTGCGCTCGCACCGCTTCTCGCTGCTGGTCGACGACGCCGTCGGCGCCGCCGAGGTCGACGCGGAGCAGGTACAGCGCGCGATCGTGAACCTGTTGGTCAACGCGGTCAACTACACCCCGGCCGGCGGCGAGCTCTCGTTGTCGGCGCGCGGTTCCGCCGACACGGTCGAGATCTCGGTCAGCGACACCGGCGTCGGCATCGCCCCCGACGAGCTGCCGCGGCTGTTCACCCGCTTCTTCCGCGGCCGGTTCGCGGTCCGGGAAGCCGTACAGGGGGCCGGCCTGGGCCTGGCCATCACCAAGACGATCGTCGAGGGGCACGGTGGCACCATCGAGGTGCGCAGCACGGTCGGCGAAGGCTCGACGTTCACCGTCCGCCTGCCGAGGAAGCGTCAGAGCTGAACCCCTGCCGGTGCATCGCGCCCCAGACCCGCTTGCTGCGCCGCAGCGCCGACCACATGCCCTGCACCCGCCAGAACGCGGTCAGCTGGCGGTAGCCGAAGTTCTCCAGCACCGACGCCAGCACCGCCGCCACGAGGTCCTTCCAACGGCCGTACCGGTGGAAGGAGTACTCCTCGACGGTCAGGGCGATCAGGTTGACCAGCAACGCATAGCCGTACGCGACGATGATGAAGCGGATCGCGAACGGCACGTCGACGGCGCCCAGCCAGAGCCCGAGCGGCACCAGGATCACCCCGGCGAGCTCGACGAGCGGCGCGATGAGCTCAAAGAGCACGTAGTACGGCAGGGCGAGCAGCCCGATCCGCCCGTACTTGCGGCGCCCGATCATCCCGCGGTGCTTGGTGAGGATCTCGGTGATGCCACGATGCCAGCGGCGCCGCTGCTCGGCCAGGACGCGGAGCGAGTTCGGCGCCTCGCTCCAGGAGACCGGCTCGGCCACGAACACGACGCGATAGTCCCGCCGCGTCCGGCGCAGGTGCCGGTGCAGGCGGACGACCAGTTCCGCGTCCTCGCCGATGGTGTCGTGGTCCAGGCCGCCCAGCTCGAGCAGCACATCGCGGCGGAACACGCCGAACGCGCCGGAGATGATGAGCAGCCCACCGATGCGCGACCAGCCCGTGCGGCCGAGCAGGAATGCCCGCAGGTACTCCACCACCTGGATGCGGGCCAGCCACCGGCGGGGCATCTGGACGTCGACGATCCGGCCGGCGAGCACGGTGCAGCCGTTGGCGACCCGGATCACCCCGCCGGCCGCGACGACGCGCAGCGGATCGTCGGCGAACGGTTTGGCCACCGACAGCAGCGCCTGCGGGTCGAGGATCGAGTCGGCGTCGACCATGCACACGAGCGGGTGCTGCGCGACGTTGATCCCGGTGTTGACGGCGTCGGTCTTGCCGCCGTTCTCCTTGCGGACCACCACGAGCGGCTCGGGTCGCATCCGGGGCATGTGGACGGACAGCACCGCACCTCGCGTCGACACGCTGTCCGGGATCACGCGCGGCACCTCGACGAGGTCGTACTCGTCCGCGAGCCGGGTGAACGTGTCGTCGGTCGAGCCGTCGTCGACGACGATCACCTCGAAGTGCGGGTACCGCAGCGCGAGCATCGCCTGTACCGACTGCACGATGCCGGCCGACTCGTTGTACGCGGGTACCAGGACCGACACGGGCTGGGTGAGCTGGCTGCGGTAGGTCTCCTCGTACCCGGCGAAGGGCACCCGGCGCAGATGGTGCACGAACTCGATCCAGGCCAGCACGATCAGGACGAGGTAGCTGGTGTTGATGAGCACGAAGTAGGTCAGGATGGCGTAGTCGGCGAGACGCAGCAGCTCCCGCACCCACTCGGCGAGCACGTCAACCCGCCGCCGCGCCGGCCAGCGTCCGGCGGTGCTCTTCGACCTCCGCGACGGCCAGCGCCTCCCGCGCGTGCGCGGCCGCGGTACGCCGGGCCCGCCGCGGCAGGTCCAGCGAGCCGTCCTGCGCGCTTGCCAGTGCCGTACGGCCCTTGGTGCCGAGCCGGAGCAGCGACCGGGCCGACGCGTGGGCGACCACGAACTCGGCGTCGCCCAATACCGCGGTGAGCCCGTCGACGGCGCCGTCGGTACCGAGTTGGCCGAGTGCCTTCGCGGCCTCGGCGCGCAGGGCCGGCGGGTGCGCCTGGTCCAGCGCGTCGAGCAGGGGAGCCATGGCCGCCCGGGTGCCCAACCGGCCGAGCGTACGGGCGGCCCGCACGCGCACCTCCGTGCTCGCGTCGGTGCGCAGCGCGGCCTCGATGCGGCCGGTCGCCCCGACGGCGCCGATCAGGCCGAGCACCTCGGCCGCCACCGCGCGGACGCTCTCCTGCTGGCTGTCCAGCCCGAGGATCAACGCGGGCTGGCCGCCGATACCCAAGCCGGCGAGGGCGTGCGCGGCGAGGTGGGCGGGGACCGCACGGCGCCGGCTTGCCACGCTGTCCAGCAGCGGCCGGGCGGCTTCCGGGTCACCGATGCGCCCCAGGGCGCGCACGGCGACCACCCGTACGTCTGGGTCGTTGTCTTTCAAGAGGTCGCAGAGGGCGGCAACGGCGTCGCGCCGGCCGAGGATGCCGAGCAGATCGGCGGCTCTTGCTCGGCGGACCGGATCGGGGCGGCGCAGTTCGCTGCGGGCCCGCCAGGCCGAACCGCGCCGCTCGAAGACGACGACGAGGGCGGCGCGCGCCTCGCCGCGCACCTTGTTCAGCAAGGCGACGGCGTTGGCGTCGACGGCGTTCCAGGCCTCGTCCGGCAACCGTACGAGCTCGTCGATCTGATCCGGATCGTCGTCGCCGGCGGCGATCGCCAGCAACAGCTTGCGGGCGGGCGCGGCGAGCTTGGCGCGGCGCTCCTCGCGCCGGGGCCGAGCGGCCCGGCCGATGACGATGACGGCACCGCTCACCACCGCCGCGACGCCAAGTACGTAGATCGTCGCGGTGGCCGCGTCGGCCAGGGTCATGCGCGCTGCCGGGCCAGGACCGCCTCGACGCGGGTGACCAGCTCGCGAGGGCTGAAGGGCTTGACGATGTAGTCGTCGGCGCCGGCCCCGAAGCCCACCTCGACGTCGCCCTCCTGGGCGCGCGCGGTGAGCAGGATGATCGGCAGGCCGGACGTCGTCCGGTCGTTGCGCAGTTCCCGGCACACGTCGATGCCGGACATCCCCGGCATCATCACGTCGAGCACGACCAGGTCGGGCGGCTCGATCCGGGCCGCGGTCAGCGCGGCCAGCCCGTTGTCGACGGCCGTGACGTCGAAACCGGCCTGCTCGAGTTTGAAGGCGACCAGGTCACGGATGTCCACGTCGTCATCGGCGACCAGAATGGCGGTCACTGTGCTCCCTCCGCTACCGCCTCGGTGTGCGTGTGCTCAGCGGTCCCGCTGCCGGCCCTGCATCGACTTGAGGTTGCCGGTGGCCGGCGCGCTCTTCGCCGGGCGCTCGTTCATCCCGCGCATCCCGCTGCTGGACGCGGCGTTCACCGCCGCGATGCCCCGTGCCACCGTCGCCGGTGTCGCCTTGTTGAGCGGCATCCGGGCCGCCGGCCGGGGCTTGTTCCCCTCTTCGAGGAAGCGCTTGAATCCGGTCAGGTCGGCCTTCAGTCGCCGGTTGAGGATCTCGCCGGCGTGCTTCTCGCTCGGCATCAGCTGCTGCGCGTCGAGCTGCAACTCGGCGATGACCCGCGTGGTCGTCTCGTCGACGGCCTCGAGCCGGACGGTCTCGGACACCTGCGGCCCGTCCATCGCCTCCCAGCACAGGAACTCACCCGGCCGGCTCTCGGTGATGCAAGCGTCGAACTCAGCGCGGTTGCCCGCCAGGTCGAGCACCATGTGGGCCGTCGTGTTCGTCAGCGGCGTCATATTGATCATGCCGGACATGAACTGCGGGTAGTTCTCGAAGTGCGAGAGGCCCTCGTAGGCGACCCGGGCGGGGACCGCCACCTCGATCGATTCACGAACAGTGCTCATGGTGGACTCCTTGGAGATCGGCGCGTTTTACGCTACCGACGCCGACGTGCCCTTGAGACCGTTTCACGGTTTTTGTACGCCTGGCAGGGACCTCCAGCCCCTTTCCAGATGACTCGGGTCCGTCGAGGGCGCGACCGTCGCTCCCGCCAGACACCGCTCCGGCGCAGGGCGCCTCCGCTGCCAGGTCCGCGTCCCCAGGCCCGGCTCGGGCCGCCACAACTCCGGGGAAGTAGTGGCCTCCGCGGGGCCGGGAGGCCACAACTCCGGGGAAGTAGTGGCCGGACGGTGCGATCTTGGCTACGTGCATGGGCGCCAAAGGGGGAAGTCGCAACCTGCGCGACTTCCCCCGATTTGCGTGTGCGGTTAGAAGGTGAGGCTCCAGGAGGTCAGGGTGCCGGTGTCGCCGGCGAAGACGTCCTTGGCGCGCAGCTTCCAGGTACCGTTGCGGTCCTTCGTGGACAGGTTGAGCGTGTAGGTGGCGTCCAGGTTCGCGACGTTGTCACCCGACGTGGAGCTCTTCAGCTTGTAGTCGGTGCCGTCCGGCGCGATGAGGTCGATGCGCAGGTCGCCGCGGTCGGTGTGCTTGATGTGGACGGTGACCTTGGTGGTAGCGGACGCCTTACCGGTGCAGCCGGCGACGGTGATGGCGCTTTCCACCGTAGTGAGGTCGCGGATCGCCTTGGCCGTCGCGTTGGTGAACGGGCCACACGTCGTCGGGGTCGGCGTCGGGGTCGGCGTCGGCGTCGGGGTCGGCGTCGGCGCGGGCGGCGTCGTTGGCGTGGTCGCCGCGATCGAGCCGGTGTAGAGCAGCTTGTTCGGCGAGCCGTTGCTGGTTTTGATCGAGGCGTCGACCGTACCGGCGTTGACCAGCGCGTCGCGGACCTGCTGCGGCGTGGCGGTCGGGTTCTTGGCGAGGTACAGGGCGGCGGCACCGGTCACGTGCGGGGTGGCCATCGAGGTGCCGCTCATCGACTGGGTACCGGTGTTGCTGCTGTTGGCGCTCGACGTGATGCTCACGCCCGGCGCCCAGATGTCCAGGCACGAGCCGTAGTTGGAGAACGACGCCTGCTTGTCCGACGAGTCGGTCGCGCCGACGGTGATCGCCTCCGGCAGGCGGGCCGGGGACTTGGTGCAGGCGTCGGCGGAGTCGTTGCCACCGGCCACGGCGTACGTGACGCCGGCGGCGATCGAGCGCTTGACCGCGTCGTCGAGCGAGCTGCCGCGCCGAACCACCGAGGCTCATGTTGGCCACGGCCGGCTTGACGGCGTTCTTGGTGACCCAGTCGACGCCGGCGATGATCTGCGAGTACGAGCCGTTGCCGGTGCAGTCCAGGACGCGCACGGCGACCAGCTTGACGTCCTTGGCCACGCCGTAGGTCGCGCCGCCGACGGTACCGGCCACGTGGGTGCCGTGACCCTGGCAGTCGGTGGCGTCGGCGTCGTTGTCGACGAAGTCGTAGCCGGACTGTGGCCCGGCCGCCGAACTCGCTGTGGGTCAGGCGGATGCCGGTGTCGATGATGTACGCGGTGACGTTGCCGGCCGGCTCGTACGTGTAGGACTTCGACAGCGGCAGGCTCTGCTGGTCGATGCGGTCCAGGCCCCAGGTCGGGTTGGTCTGGGTGGTGTCGACCGACGCGATGCGATCCTGCTCCACATAGGACACCGACGGGTCGGCGGCCAGGCGCTTGGCGGCGGTGGAGTTCATCCTCGCCGAGAAGCCGCGCACGGCGCTGCTGTACTCCTTGCGCACGGTCCCGCCGACCCTGCCGGTCAGCTGGTTCGCGGCGGCGGGCACGTTCTGCGCGGCGGTGGTGCCGTCCTTGAGGACCACGATGTACTGGTCCTTGATGACACCGGGGGCGTCGGCGCCCCGCACGGTGCCTTCCGCGGGAGCGGCGACGGCGGTACCGGTAAGGGCGAACAGGCCAGCGGTGGTAGCCGCTGCGGCGAGAGCGATTCCAGAAAGAGCACGTCGTGCGACGGTCATTTGCGCATCCTTGCGTCGTAGTGGCCGGGCACGTTCCATGAAACGGGTCGGCGGGAGCGGGCCCGGGACACGCCCAGGAGCAGCCCGGTTGCGCGGCCCCGGAGCCCATGGGAGGCCACTACTTGCGGGAAGTAGTGGCGTCGAACGGCGATGGCCGCCCCCAGAGATCTGGGGACGGCCATCGCTCACCGGGGAGGTGGTGTTCAGTTCAGGGTGACGGTGAAGCGCGGGTCGGCGGCGATCTTCTTGAACGCGGCCAGGGCCTCCGGGGTGTCGTCGACGCGGATGTCGTGCCCGGACTGGTCCTTGGCCGTCTCGAAGTAGACGATGCCCTTGATCGCCGGCATGGCTGCCAGGTCGGGCAGCACGGTGTCGAACACCTTGGCCTTGTTGGCCCCGACGACCGTGGTGGACAGGTCGTAGACGCCCCATTCGGCGGCGATGATCGGCTTGGTCGGGTGCTGGGTGGTGGCCCAGGTGTAGAAGCCGGGGAACTTCGACTTGCCGGTGGTGCGGTTCATCAGGTTGGTGAAGTCACCGTTGTGGTAGCCGCCGGGCTGGGCGTTGAGGTAGGAGTCCACGCCGATCCAGTCGATGACGTCGTCGCCGGGGTACATGTCGAACCACCAGGACGAGTCGTTCCACTTCTCGTAGTTCATGTACGCGATGGTGGAGATGGCGTTGGTCACCCCGTTGGCGCGCAGCCGCAGGATGGTGTGCCGGTACATCGCGGCGAAGTCCTTCGCCGTCATACCCGAGCCGGCCGTCGCGACGACGTCGTTTTCCGGTTCGTGGTGCAGTACCAGGAAGAACGGCTTGGTGAAGTTGGCCTTGAGGAACGCCGACTCCTTGTCGATGCGGGCGTCCTGGGCGCCGGCGGCGACCTTGGCCCAGGTGCTCCCGTAGGCGATCTTCCAGTTGAGCATGAGGGTGCGCGGGCGGGTGGGGTCGTTGGTCATGGCGATCTCGGCCTTGGTCGGGAAGGCCTCGTCGCCCTTGTGGTAGGTGTGGTAGATGGCCGCGGTCCGGCCGGTCTTGGCCTCGAAGGTCTTGAGCGCTTCGTCGCGGGGGGTGTCGGAGAAGCCACCCGCGGCCGCGCCCCACAGCACGCCACACGACGGGACCAGCTTCGCGTCCACGGTGCAGGTACCGGGCTGCGTCGGCAGCGGCGGCGGCGGAGTGACGACCGGGGTCTCCTCGGGCACCGTGGTCTTGGACACCGTCACGTTCAGCGCCGGCTGACCGGTGGTCGCCTCGGCCGAACGGAAGTGCGCCGCGTCGTTGGTGGCGCTCGAGGTGACCGCGAACGTGTACGTGCCGGCGCCCTTGACGACCGAGCTCACGTCGAACGTGACCGTGGTGTCGGCGGCCTTCGGGCTGACCGTCTTGACGACCGCGCCGAGGGCCGGGTCGTTCTTGGCGGTGAGGGTCTTTTCGGCCCAGGTGGTGTTGGCGACCTTGGCCAGTTTCACCGTCGCCGGAAACGCGTGGTCGTCGCGGGTCAGCGTGATCGACGCGGACTTGACGGTCGCACCGGTCGACAGCGTGCCGACCTTGAACTTGAGGTACGAGACGAGCGTGTCGCCCTTCACCTTGCCGGCGTACAGCTTGTCCGACCCGCCGAAGTTGTACGTCGGGCGGGTGCTCGAGCTGTACGAGTCGTCGGCGGCCGAGACCTTCAGCACCTCGGTCGCGGTGTCGGCGTGCGCGACACCGGCGAAGCCGGCACTCGTACCGGCGCCGATCGCGACCGCGGCGAGTGGCATCAGCCGGCGGGCAAAGCGGCGAACCTTGTTCGAACCCAGGCGGGCGGCGTTCGTCGTCACGTCAGGTCTCCTCGAAGCTCGTCATCCGACGTCCGTGTCGGACTCATACGAGAATTCGGGGCGACGGGTGTGCCGCCGGGTCGGCGCGAGTTGCGGTTGGGTAGTCGCCGTCAACCGGTTGGCGTCCATTGTGGACAACCGGTGGGCAGGGGTGGGTCTGCGCCGGAGGCGCAGGTCGGGAGGGCGGCGGCTGACCCCGTTAGGGGTACGACATGTGCACGATCGCCCGGCAACCGTTCAGCGACCGAATGCCAACGCTTCCGAACTTCCCTACCAAATCCGGCGAAAGTAGCCTCGATCTAGCAAGACGACGCCACTCACCGAAGAGTTCGAGGAGACCCAGATGAACCAGACGCTGATCTCGCGGCCCGCCGTTCACGTGGTCCCCGAGCTGATGGAGCGTTGCGACAGCTGCGGCGCGGCCGCCAAACTGCAGGTGACCATCGCCGGCGCCGGCGACCTGTCCTTCTGCGGGCACCACGCCAACCGCTTCGCCGAGCGGATCGCGGCCACGGCCGATCGGGTCGTCGTCGAGTCCGGCTTCGAATGGCGCTCGGTCGGCACGTAGCCGCCGCCTGACAACCCGGCCAAATGCCACGGGGTGGACGCGAAATACGCGTCCACCCCGTTTCGTGCGCTTCGTAGGGATATTTCGGCCTTAGGATGTGGACGACTGAGGCATAAAGGAGTAAAACGTGACCAATGGGCGCGGTACCGCCGCGAGCGCGCGCCCGTACTGGCTGGTCGTGCTCTTGGTCGGCGGCGGCGTGGCCCTGATCGGGCCGGCCCTGCCCGCGGCCCCCTGGCTGGTCGTCAACACCACGCTGCACGCGCTCGGCCTGGCGGTCATGGTCGCCGGCCTGCGCCGGCACCGGCCGTCCGCTCGCCCAGCCTGGTGGCTGCTGATCATCGGCCGCGCCGGCTGGGCCGCCACCAGCGCGTACTGGAACGTCTACTCCTTGCACTACGGCCACCCGCCCCACCCGTCGACGATCGCGCTGGGCTTCCTCATCCAGTACCCGTTGATCACCGCGGGTCTGCTGATGATCGCCAACCGCCGCGACGCGCGCCGCAAGACCCATGCCGTGATCGACGCCTCGATCATCACCGGCGGCCTGTCGGTGTTGTTGTGGACCTTCGTCGTCGAGCCCTTCGTGCAACTCGACCGCCTCGGCGCCGTCCAGCTGACCACCGGCTTGGCCTTCACGATCGGTGACCTTCTGGTACTGGCGGCGCTCGTGCGCCTGGCCGTTCTCAGTGGCCGGCCGGATCTCGGGACGGGACTGCTGTCGGTGTCCGTCGTCGCTCTGCTCGGCGCTGACGTCGTCTACTCCATGACGACCCTGGCGGTGCCGGGGAGCGGGTTCGTGGCTTCCCCCGTACCCAATCTGCTGTGGCAGCTGGCGACGGTGCTGGCGGCGGCCGCGGCGCTGGCCCCGGCGGTGCGCCGTCCGGAGCCGCGGCGCCGGACGCCGCGCGATGGCCTGGTGGCGCGGTGGCAGCTCGCCGCATTCGTACTGCTGGCCGTCCTCGTTCCGGCCGTGCCGGTGGCGGTGGCGGCGCTGGACGGGCGTTCGGCGAGCTTGTCGCCCGAGCGCTACCTGGTGCCGGCGGCGATCGCGACCGTGGTGTCGGTGCTGCTCGTGGTACGGCTGGGAATGGTCGTGCGGGTGGCCAACCGGCGCGCGGTCGAGTTGCAGCGCTCACTCGGCCAGCGCGACGCGCTCGAGCGGGAGTTGCACCACCGCGCGATGCACGACCCGCTGACCGGCCTGGCCAACCGCGCGCTGCTGGTCGAACGGCTGGACCGCGCGACGCCCGGGCTCGGCCTGCTCCTGCTCGACCTCGACCGCTTCAAGGACGTCAACGACACGCTCGGCCACCCGGCCGGCGACGAGCTGCTCATCGAGGTGGCGCGGCGGCTGCGTTCCGCGCTGCCGGCGGCGGAGGTGCTGGCGCGCCTCGGTGGCGACGAGTTCGCCGTCCTCTGGCACCCCGCCGCCGACGACGACACCCCGCACCGGGTCCTGGCCTGCCTGCGGCCCGCGTACCAGATCGCCGGCCGCGACGTCCACGTCACCGGCAGCGTGGGCCTGCTCACCCTGGACGATCAGGTCACCTCGGCCGACGCGCTGCGCGACGCGGACCTCGCGCTCTACGCCGCCAAGGACGCCGGCAAGGACCAGGCCGCGTGGTTCACGCTCGACCTGCGGGTCGCCCGGGACCAGCACAGCGAGCTGACCGCCGGGCTGCGCCGGGCCGAGGCCCGCGACGAGCTGACCGTGCACTACCAGCCGGTGGTACGGCTGGCCGACGGGCGGGTGAGCGCCGTCGAGGCCCTCCTGCGCTGGACGCCGCTGGACGGCGGCCCGGTGGCGCCGACGACGTTCATCCCGGTCGCGGAGGCCACCGGACTGATCATCCCGATCGGCTGGTGGGTCCTGCGCCGGGCCTGCCTGGAGGCGCGCCGCTGGTTCGTCGAGTACGGCATCTGTGTGACGGTCAACGTCTCGGGTCACCAGTTGCGGGAGGCCGACTTCGTCGACACCGTTTTGGCGGTACTGGCGGAGACCGGTCTACCGGGACGCGCCCTGGTGCTCGAGCTCACCGAGACCACACTGATCACCGCGTCCGCCGGTGGGCTCGACAGACTGCGCGAGCACGGGGTACGGGTCGCGATCGACGACTTCGGTACCGGCTACTCGTCACTGTCGTACCTGGTGCAGTTGCCGGTCGACATTCTCAAGATCGACCGAGCGTTCACCGGGCCGCCCGGGCAGCCGGCCGCGCACCACTGGGCGTTCACGCGGGCCATCCTCGACCTGGCCGAGCGGCTGCAGCTGGACACGATCGCCGAGGGCGTGGAAACCAGCGAGCAGGCGGCGACGTTGCGAGCGCTCGACTGCCCGTACGCGCAGGGGTACCTGTACTCGCGCCCGGTGCCGGCCGCGCGGATCGACGAGCTGCTCACGCAGCCGCGGCCGCTCGCCGGTGTCCGGTCGGGGGACTTGCGGTGACGGCAAGGGTGTGCTGCTTACCGGCCTGCAACCGGCGAGCGCCCGGAGGCGCACCGGCTGCGCGGTCTGCTTAGTACTAGTCACTCGTTGTAAGCCTTGGGAGGGAGATCGCGATGACCCCACAGGTTCTGGAGAACGTCCGGGCGGAAGCGCTGTTCGTCTCCGATGTCCAGTCCGCCGAACGCTTCGACACCACGTGCGTGCGCAAGGCCGTGATGCGCAGCGTCCGCCGGCACGGCCCGCGCGGCTGCGCCGAGCTGGTCGCCCACGAGTTCGGTGAGCACCCGGAGACGGCCGTCTCGCGCATGTCGTGGGTCCTGAACGCGGTCCGCGCCGCGTACTGAATCTTTTTTTGTCGTACCCGGCGCGCAGAATGTCGGTGTGCTGTTCGCGGACCTGGCCGCGACGTCGGCCGCGGTGGCTGCGACGTCGGGACGAAAAGCCAAGATAGACCTGCTCGCCGACTCCCTCCGTCGCCTGCGCGACGAGCCGACCGCCGAAGCGATCGCCGCCGGCGCGGCCTACCTCTCCGGAGAGCTGCGGCAACGCCAGACCGGCGTCGGCTACGCCAGCCTCCGTGACCTGCCCCCACCGGCGGATGTTCCCACCCTGACCGTCGCAGATGTCGACGCCGCGTTCGCGGCCATGGCCGCCGCGTCCGGCAAGGGCTCGCAGGCCGAGCGCCGCCGCCTGGTCAACACCCTGTTCGGCGCCGCGACCGAGGACGAGCGGCGGATGCTCTTCGGCGTGCTCGGCGGCGAGCTGCGCCAGGGCGCACAGGCCGGCCTCCTCGTCGAGGCCGTCGCCCGGGCCGCCGACCTCGAGCTGTCCACCGTCCGCCGGGCGCTGCTGCTGGCCGGCGATCTCAAGAGCGTGGCGGTTGCGGCGCTCACCGGTGGCGCGGCCGCACTGGCCGGATACTCGCTGACCGTCGGCCGGCCGCTCGCCCCGATGCTCGCGCAGAGCGCGGCGACGGTCGCCGAGGCGCTCGAGGACACCGGCACGCCGGCCGCGGCCGACGTCAAGATCGACGGCGTGCGGGTGCAGGTGCACCGCGACGGTGACGACATCGCGGTGTTCAGCCGAAGCCTCGACGACCTCACCGCGCGGGTGCCCGGCGTGGTGGCCACGGTGCGCGCACTGCCGCTGCGCTCGGCGGTGCTCGACGGCGAGGCGGTCGGGCTCAACGAGGCCGGCCGCGCCATCCCGTTCCAGGAGACCGCCAGCAAGGCCGCCCGGCGCGACGGCGTGTCGATCCTGCACCCCTACTTCTTCGACGTGCTGCACCTCGACGGCGTCGACCTGCTTGACGAACCGGCGTCCCACCGGTGGGCGGCCCTGGCCGATGCGGTGCCGGTGTCGCTGCGGGTCGAGCAGACCATGCTGTCGACGGTGGAGGACGCCGAACGCGCGTTCACAGCGGCGATCGACGGTGGCCACGAGGGGCTTGTCATCAAGGCCGCCAATGCGCCCTACGACGTCGGCCGGCGCGGTGCGGCCTGGGTCAAGGTCAAGCCGCGGCACACGCTCGACCTCGTGGTGCTGGCCGTCGAGTGGGGGCACGGCCGGCGCAAGGGCTGGCTGTCCAACCTGCACCTGGGCGCGCGCGACCCGGAGACCGGCGGGTTCGTGATGCTCGGCAAGACGTTCAAGGGCATGACCGACGAGCTGCTGCGCTGGCAGACGCAGCGGCTGCGGGAGCTGGCCGTCGAGGAGAACGACTGGGTGGTCAAGGTGCGGCCGGAGCTGGTCGTGGAGATCGCGTTCGACGGCGTCCAGATACTCGCCCCGCTATCCGGGTGGGGTGGCGCTGCGGTTCGCGCGGGTGCTGCGCTACCGCGAGGACAAGCCGGCGAGCGAGGCCGACACGATCGAGTCCGTGCGAAAGCTGCGCCGGTCATGAGCATGAGCGACGGAGTTGGCGCGGCGGCTTCTGGACCTCAGGCCGCGCAGCGGCCTCAGCGGAAGAAGTCGCTCGAAAGCGCCGCACGACCGAGCGAATGCGGGGATTACAGCTCAGACGGCCAGCTCGTCCTTGTCGACCGGCCCGCGGGCCTCCTTGCGGGCGACGTAGCAGAAGCCGTAGAGCACCCCGGCCGCGAAGAGCCACCACTGGATGACGTAGCCGCCGTTCTGCAGCGCGTTCTCCTTCTCCGGCGTCACCGGCGTGAGGCCGGCCTGCGTCTGGTCGATGCTGATATAGGCATCGAAAAGGGGATACGGCAACACGTCGGCGATCGAATGCGGGGCGATGCGGCGCGTCTCCAGGTGTCCCTGCACGGTCTTCGGCGCCGAGCCACGGCTCTCCGGCGGGCGGAGCCGGCCGACCACGCTGACCTGGCCGTCCGGGGCGGCCGGCACAACCGGCGCGGCGAGGGCGCCGCTGGGCGCCGGGGCGACCCAACCGCGATCGACCAGCACCGCGGTGCCGTCGCCGAGCACGAGGGGGGTCACCACCTCGTAGCCGACGCTGCCCTCGACCGTCCGCCCGCGCACCAGCACCTCGTGCGCGCGGTCGAAGTGTCCGCTTGCGGTCACTCGCGTCCAGGTCACCGACTCGGCCGGGGCCGGGCCGACGGCCTTGGCGCCGCCGGTCGGGCCGGCCAGCATCCGTTCGAGCGGCACGGGCGTGGCCACCGCCCCGGCGTCGATGCGGTCGTTGATCGCCGTCCGCTGGTGATACCGGTCCAGCTGCCACAGCCCGAGGAAGACCATCACGGTCGCCGCCACCAGCGTCAGCGCGGCATAGCCGAGCCAGCGGGGGGTGGCAAGAAACCGATACACAATGCCACACGTTACCCACGCGTTCCGGACGGTCCGCCTGGCGGCTACCCGGTATCGTCCGGGACACACGTCGCACGCGCCTTGAGGAGTGACATGAGCGCCATCCCTCGCGTGGTGATCAGTGCGCCCTCCTCCGGCCACGGCAAGACGGCCGTGTCGGTCGGGCTGCTCGCCGCGTTCAACGCCCGGGGCTACCGGGCGGCCGGATTCAAGATCGGCCCGGACCACGTCGACGCGGCTTACCTGGGCCTCGCCGCCGGGCGTCCCGGCCGCAACCTGGATCCGCGCCTGGTCGGCGCCAACAAGATCGGGCCGCTGTTCGCCCACGGCGCGGCCGCCCTGGACATCGCGGTCGTCGAGGGCACGATGGGCCTGTTCGACGGGCTGGCCGGGCGCACCGACACCGAGTCCACCGCGCAGATCTCCGGTCTGCTGCGTGCGCCGGTCATCCTGGTGATCGACGTGGGCGCGATGGGCCAGTCGGTGGCCGCGCTGGTGCACGGCTTCCGGGCCTACGACGAGCTGCTCTGGCTGGGCGGCGTCATCCTCAACCGGGTCGCGTCGAGCCGGCACGAGCAGCTGCTGCGCGAGGCCCTTGACGACATCGGCGTGCCGGTTCTCGGTGCGCTGCGCCGCCGGGCCCTGTCCGACGTCGGACTGGGCGCGCCACTGCCGTCCCGCCAGCACGGGGTGGCCCCGGTCGCGCACGGCAGCCTCGAGGCCATCCGGGCGGTCCGCCGCCTCGGCGAGGTGATCGGTGAGGCCATCGACGTGGAACGGACGATGGCCCTGGCCCGGTCGGCACCCCGCCTGACCGTCGACCCGTGGTCGGCCGAGGACGAGGTGCAGCGCAACGAGCGGACCAACGACGTGCTCGCCGCCACCCGGCTCGGCCCCCGGCCGGTCGTGGCGGTGGCCGGCGGTTCGCGCTTCTCGTTCTCCTACACCGAGACCACCGAACTGCTCCGCGCGGCCGGCGCCGACGTGGTGCACTTCGACCCGCTTCGCGACGACGCCCTGCCCGAAGGGGTGGACGGGCTCGTCATCGGCGCCGGTTTGCCGGAGGGCTACGCCGAGGATCTGTCGTTCAACGCGCCGATGCGCAAGTCGGTGCTGGCGCACGCCCTGGCCGGCAAGCCGGTCGCGGCCGAGGGCACCGGCCTGATCTACCTGTGCAAGGACTTCGACGGCCGGCCCATGTGCGGTGTGCTCGACGCGAGCGGCCGCCCGACCGACATGATCGTGCTCGGCTACCGCGAGGCGACCGCCCGAACCTCCTCGGTGCTGCTGCCGGTCGGCTCGCCGGTGCTCGGCCACAAAATGCACCAGACCGTGGTGACCCCGCGCGCCGGCGTGACGCCCGCGTGGACCTGGGCCGGGGGTCCGCCCGAGGGCTTCGTCTGGCGTTCGGTCCACGCCTCCTACCTCGGCCTGCACTGGGCCGGCGCCCCGGCGATCGCCGCACGGTTCGTCGCGTCGCTGCAGTCGACGCGGGTCGCCCCGGCGAGGCCGTCGGCGTGGCCGGCCGGCCCGATGCAGCCGCCGGTGTCGTCGCCGGTCTTCACCATCCCACCGGCCGGACTCACGCGGCCGTTGCCCAGCACCGACTTCGAGGACGACATCCTCCTGCGGGACCCGGAGCCGGTCGGCGAGCCCGACGCCTACCGGCCGTCGTCCTCCTCGTCGTCCGCCCCGTCGTCGTCCGAGGAGACGCTGCGGGAGCCGGCCGACCCCGAGTCCGTGACGGAGATCCTGCCGACCGGTTCAACGGCCGAGCCCGGCTCGTCGGACAATCCGACCGGTTCAACGGCCGAGCCGGGCTCGTCGAGCGAGCCGGCCTCAGCGGCCGAGCCAGGTTGGGCGCGCGAGCCGGTCCCAGCGGCCGAGCCGGCCCCAGCTTCCGAGTCTGCCGAGCGGGCCGAGTCGGACACGGTTGTGGAGGCCGCCACGTCGCCTGAGTCTGCGGCGTCGGCTGAGTCTGCCGCGTCGCCTGAGCTCGCCATGCCGGGCGGCCCGGCTGAGCCGGCCACCGAAGTCGTCCCGGTTGACGCTGGAGAGCGGGACGCCTCGCCCGATGCAGGATCCGAAGGCCCGACGAGGGCAGCCGAGGAGCCGACGTCGAGCGGTCCGACCTCCGGCGGCCCGCCACCCGGCGGCAGCGCGGACGACGGCGGCGCGGACGACGACAACGACGACGATGGCGGCAATCGTCCCGCTGTGGAAGCGGCCTAGTGTCGACCTGGTCGGTGGCGCTGCGGCGATTCCCTTCGCTCAGCGTCGAGACTCCACGCCTGCAGGTCCGGCCGCTGCTCGCCGACGACGCGAAGCACGTCGCCGAGGTCTTCGACGACAAGCTCGTCCGGCGCTGGCTGCCGGTCGCCGAGGACGACACGGCCGGCTTCGACAGCTACGAGTGGTGCACGGAACTGGCCGTCGAGCGGCGGGACAGCGGCACCGGCGACCACTACGGCGTCGTGCGCCGCGAGGACGGCCGGCTGGTCGGCTGCCTCTGGACGAAGAACACCGACTGGCTGGCCCGTTCGACCGAGATCGCCTACGCGGTAGCGCCGGCGGCTCGCGGCTACGCCGTCGCGCCCGAGGCGGTTGACGTGCTCGCCCTGGCCTTGCTCCTTGAACACCGGTTCCACCGGATCGAGCTGCGCGTCGTGCCCGGCAATGTCGCGTCGCGCCGGGTCGCCGAGAAGGCCGGCTTCACCTACGAGGGCCTGCTGCGCAATGCCGGTCACGTCCACAGTGGACGCGTCGATCTCGAGATGTGGTCCCTGGTCACCGCCGACCTCCGCTGAGCCCGAACGCCTGGCCACATCGTCCCCTTGGCGCATGCGGCGGTGCGGCGCAAGGAACGCGCGGTCGGAGGCCACTACTTCCCCGAAATTGTGGCCTCCGGACCCCGCGGAGGCCACTAGTTCCCCGGAGTTGTGGCCTCCGGGCGCCGGTCCGTCCCCGAGCACCAAAGACGGTGGTCGATCTGCCCCGCAGCGGCTAGACGGTGGTCGATGTGCCGACATCGCGCCAGCCTTGTCGTGTCGGCGGATCGACCACCGTCTTAGGCTTGGCATCGACGGTGGCCACTGCGCGGCGCCGCTGTGGTGCCGGTGTACCACTGGCTGGGTATGCGTTCCGTACGTTGAGACGGCTGGCCGTCGGCCCTATCCGCCGGTGGACCTGGGCCATCTGTGGCGGCTCTGACAGTCGCTGAGGAGCCACCGATAGCCAAGATCGCACCGGCAGGTCACTACTTCTCCGAAGTTGTGGCAACCCACCGCGCTGAAGCCACTACTTCCCCGAAGTTGTGGCAACCCACCGCGCGGAGGGCACTACTTGCCCGGAGTTGTGGCATCCCGGCCCGCGGAGGGCACTACTTGCCCGGAGTTGTGGCATCCCGGCCCGCGGAGGGCACTACTTGCCCGGAGTTGTGGCATCCCGGCCCGCGGAGGGCACTACTTGCCCGGAGTTGTGGCATCCCGGCCCGCGGAGGGCACTACTTCCCCGAAGTTGTGCCGGGCTTGTCACCGCGGGTCTGGCAGCGGAGGCCCCCCAGGGCCGGAGCGGTGTCTGGCGGGAGCGGCGGTCGTGCGCTCGACGGACCCGAGTCAAAAGCTGGAGTTAGGCCTTCTTCCGGCGCGACGTCGCCTTGCCGGCGGACTTGCCCTTCTTGCCGCCCGCGCCGAAGGCCGTCTGCGGTGACGGTGGCGTGAAGGCTCGGTACGCGGTTCCGGCCAGGGCGTCGCGGAGCGTCTCGGCGACCGAGTCGCGCGGCTTGCTGTGGCCGGCCGCGGTGACCAGGTGGAACGGGTTGTCCGGGTCGGCGATGAAGCCGGCGATGGTCAAGGCGGGCGTCATACCGACGAACCAGGCCGACCGGTTGTCGTCGGTGGTGCCGGTCTTGCCGGCGACTGGGCGACCGACCGTGCGGTAGACGCCGGGCGCGGTACCGCTGCCGCCGCAATTGCCCAGCGCCGCCTTGTACCCCGTCACGCAGCGGGCAGCATCGATCGCGCCGCGGGCGACTTCCGGGCTGAGTACGCGGCCGCAGCGGGGGTTGGCGACCGGGATGTTGTGCGCGCCGAGGGCGGGCTTGCCCTGACTGTCCTTGATGGACAGGACCGGGAGCGGCTCGCAGTACGTGCCGTCGGCGGCGATGCTCGCGAACGCGTCGGCCATCTCCAGCGGCGTGGTGTCGGCGACGCCGAGGGTGAACGCGCCCCAGGTCCGGGCCTTCGCCGGCGATGCCTGCGCCCGGTCGATGTCGGTACGCCAGTGCAGTCCCAGCCGTTCGGCCATGCGGACCACCGCTTCGGCGCCGACGCGCTGTTCGAGTTGCACGAAGTACGTGTTGACGGACTTGCCGAAGCCGGTCCACATGTTGTGCCGGCCGGTGATGGAGGCGCCCGCGTTCTGCGGGCACCAGTGCTGGTTGCCGCAGGACGACGGGTCGCTGTTGCTGGTGCGATAGATCGACTGGAGGACCTGCGGCGCGTAGATCGACGTGGTCAGCGGCAGGCCCCGCTCGAGGGCGGTCAGCATGGTGAACATCTTGAACGTGGAGCCGGCCTGGTAGCCGGCCATGTCGCCGCCGCCGAGCAGGGGGTTGACCGTGTTGGGGTAGTTGCCGCGCATCTTCTTGCGCAGCTTGGGGTCGCTGTGCGGGCCGTTGTGGGACCGGTCGAGCGAGTAGTTGCGGTTCACCGCCATCGCCTTGACCCGCCCGGTACCCGGTTCGATGGCGACCATGCCGAGGGCGTACGAGCTGTTCGCGCGCTCCTTGGCGAGGATGTGCGCCTGCGCCGGGGCCTGTACGCGCGGGTCAAGGGAGGAGACGATCGTGTACCCGCCGCGGCGCAGCCGGTCCAGCCGCTCGCCGGGGCTGTTGCCGAACGCGGCTTGGTTGCTCCACCACGAGCGGAACAGGTCGCAGAAGTACCCCCAGCCGGGCTGCGTGGAGATGCAGTCGTTGGGCGGCTGGCTGAGCTTGAGGCCGATCTTGGCCGCCTTCATCGGCGTGGCCTGGGCCGCCGTCAGGTACTTGAGGTCGACCATCCGGTCCATGACGTAGTTGCGCCGCTCCACCGCGGCCTTCTCGTCGGTGGCGGCCGGGTCGTAGGCCGACGGTGCCTGCACCACGCCGGCCAGTACGGCGGCCTCGGGCACGGTGAGGTCGGCCGGCTTCTTCGAGAAGTAGATCTCGGAGGCGGCCAGGATCCCGTACGCGCGATGCCCGAAGTACGCGACGTTGAGGTAGCGCTCGAGGATCTCGGTCTTCGACATGTGCTTCTCGAGTTCGAGGGCGAGCTTCATCTCCCGGACCTTGCGGGCCGCGGTCTGCTCCGTCGCGGCGTTGACCTCGGCCGGCGTCGAGGCCGAGTCGCGGAGCACGTTGCGGACGTACTGCATGGTCAGCGTCGACGCGCCCTGCGACACCTCACCGGCCTGGTGGTTGGCGACGAACGCCCGGGCGACGCCCTTGAAGTCGACCCCGTGGTGCTCCCAGAAGCGCGCGTCCTCGGCGGCCACGATGGCGTGCTGGATGTTCGGCGACATCGTCGACAGCGGCGTGTAGGTCCGGTACTCCTCGTAGAACTGGGCGAGCAGCAGGCCGTTCGCCGTGTAGACGTGCGTCGTCTGCGAGGGGGTGGCGCTGCTGAGGCCGCCCGCGGGAAGCGCGAGTTCCTCCGCGCCCTTCTTCGCGCCCCAGCCACCGAGCAGTACGAGAGGCGAGGTGATGATCGAGACAACGAGCCCCGCGATCAAGCCGATTCGGATGAGTGCCGCAATGCTGCCGGTCACTCGCAGGGTGCGCGCGATCACACCCTTCAAGTTAGGACAAATGCCCGCGCATTACCCCAGGATCGCTCCATGCGCCAGCAATTCAGGGGCTATCGTCGCCAGTCAAGCGCTGCTGCCCGTACCGGAGGATGATCATGCTCGACGACACACTTTCGCGCATCGGGCCGCTCGACGACGGTGCGGTTGCCGCGGCCCGGGCCCTGCACGCCCGGCTGACCAAGCCGGCCGGCTCGCTCGGCAGCCTGGAGATGCTGTCGCTGCGGCTGGCCGGGCTGGCCGGCACCTGCCCACCGCCGCTGCTGGACAACCCCGCGCTGGCGATCTTCGCCGGTGATCACGGCGTGCACGCCCAGGGCGTGACCCCGTGGCCGCAGGAGGTCACCGCCCAGATGGTGGCCAACTTCCTGGCCGGCGGCGCGGTCGTCAACGCCTTCGCCCGCCAGGTCGGCGCCGGCGTGACCGTCGTCGACGTGGGCGTACTGGAAGACCTGGAAGGCGCCGGTCTGCTGAACCGGAAGGTCCGGGCCGGCACCCGTGACCTCTCGGTCGAGCCGGCGATGACGCACGCCGAGGCCCTGCAGGCGATGGGCGTCGGCATCGAGGTCGCCGACCGGCTTGTGGAGGACGGCGCGCGGGTCCTGCTCACCGGCGACATGGGCATCGCCAACACCACCCCGGCCGCCGCCCTCATCGCCGCCTTCACCGGCGCCGACCCGCACGCGGTCACCGGGCTGGGCACCGGCATCGACAGCGAGACGCACGCGCGTAAGGTCGCGGTCGTGACAACGGCGGTGGTGGCGCTCGAGGCCGACGACCCGGTCGGCATGCTGGCCGCGGTCGGCGGGCTGGAACACGCCGCCCTGGCCGGGTTCATCCTCCGCGCGGCCGCACTGCGCATCCCGGTCATCCTCGACGGCGTCATCGCCGCCTCCGCCGCGCTGGTCGCGGCCGCACTCGCGCCGCACGCGATCGGCGCCATGATCGCCGGGCACCGCTCGGCCGAGCCGGGCGCGACCGTCGCCCTGAACCACCTCGGGCTCGAGCCGCTGGTCGACCTCGGCCTGCGCCTCGGCGAGGGCACCGGCGCCGCGCTCGCGCTGCCCATCGTGGCGTGCACCGTGCGGGTCCTGCACGAGGTGGCCACCTTCGACGCCGCGGGAGTTGCCAAGAAGTAATGGCCGCTCTCTATCCCCTCGGCCTGAAGTTAGAGGGCCGGCGCGTGCTCGTCGTCGGCGGCGGCGCGGTGGCCACCCGCCGGGTCCCGGCGCTGCTCGATGCCGGCGCCGACGTCGTGCTGGTCTCGCCGCACCTCACGCCGGCCCTGCGCGCGCACGCCGACGCCGGCCGTCTCGCCTGGCGGGAACGGCGCTTCGAACCGTCCGATGTGGACGGAGCCTGGCTGGTCCAGGTGGCGGTCGACGACCCCGACGCGGCCGCCGAGGTCAGCGCGGCCGCCGAAGAGCGGCGGATCTTCTGCGTACGGGCGGATGACCGTCACGCGGCGACGGCGTGGACGCCGGCGGTCACCCGGCACGGCCCGGTCACCGTCGGCGTGCTTGGTGGGGGCGACCCGCGCCGAGCGGTGGCCGTACGGGACGCGATCCGCGACCTGCTCGCCGCCGGCCTGCGCGAGGTCGAGCGCGCGCCCGACGCCAAGCCCGGCCGGGTGGCCCTGGTCGGCGCCGGTCCGGGCGACCCCGAGCTGGTGACCGTACGAGGCCGGCGCCTGCTCGCCGCGGCCGACGTCGTGGTGGTCGACCGGCTCGCCCCCGGTTTGCTGCTCGACGAACTCGGCCCGGGCGTGGAACTGGTCGACGCGTCGAAGATCCCGTACGGGCCGGCCGCCACTCAGGAGGAGATCAACCGCATCCTCGTGGACCGCGCACTCGAGGGACGCTTCGTGGTCCGGTTGAAGGGCGGCGACCCGTACGTCTTCGGGCGGGGCGGCGAGGAGCTACTGGCGTGCGCCGCGGCCGGCGTACCGGTGACCGTGGTGCCCGGTGTGACGAGCGCGGTCGCCGCTCCGGCCGCGGCCGGCATCCCGGTGACGCACCGCGGCATCGCGCACGAGTTCTCAGTCGTCTCCGGGCACCTGCCGCCCGGGCACGCGCAGTCCCTGGTGGACTGGCCGGCGCTGGCCCGCCTGCGCGGGACGATCGTGGTGCTGATGGGTCTGAAGAACCTGCCGCGGATCACCGAGGCGCTCCTGGCCGGGGGCCGGGCGGCGGACACCCCGGTGGCGGTGGTCCAGGAGGGCACCACGGCCACCCAGCGCACCGTGCGGGCCGATCTGTCGACGATCGCGGAGGCGGTGCGGGCCGAGGGCGTGCGCCCGCCGGCGATCGTCGTGGTCGGCCCGGTGGTGGACGCGCTGCTCTAAGCCCCCAAGCGCTGCTCTCAGCGCCTACAGCGGCCGCTCTCAGCGCCTAAGCGCTGCTCTCGGCGCCTACGCGTGATCCAGTTCCAGCGCGCAGCGGATCAAGCCGAGGTGGCTGTAGGCCTGCGGGTGGTTGCCCAGCCCGCGCTCGGTCAGCGGCTCGTACTCCTCCGGCAGCAGCCCAGTCGGGCCCGCACACTCGAGCATCTGGCCGAAGAGCTCCTCCGCGTCGGCGGTCCGGCCGGTGCGCAGGTAGGCCTCGACCAGCCAGGCCGTGCACAGGTGGAACCCGCCCTCGGCGCCGGGGAGGCCGTCGTCCCAGCGGTACCGGTAGACGGTCGGACCCTCGCGCAGTTCGGCCTCCACCGCGAGGACCGTCGCCAGGAAGCGGGGGTCGTCGTCGGCGAGCAGGCCGGCCAGCCCGATCCACAGGGCGGCCGCGTCGAGCTCGTCGTACCCGTACGCGACGGTGTAGGCGCCGACCTTGTCGTTCCAGCCCTTGCTGAGCACGTCCCGGGCGATGGTGGCCCGCAGTTCCGGCCAGGTCGCCGGGGCCTCCCGGCCCTGCCGCTCGAAGAGCCGGATGCCCCGGTCGACGGTCATCCAGCACATCACCTTGGAGTACACGTAGTGGCGGGGACGCCGCCGGGCTTCCCAGATGCCGTGGTCGGGCTCGTGCCAGCGGCGTTCAACCGCCTCGACCATGGCGTTCATCAGCGCGAAGTCGGCGTCGTCCGGCGGCCGGAGGTCGGCCAGCGTGGCGATCAGGTCGGCGACCGGACCGAAGACGTCCAGCTGCACCTGCCCGTTGGCGGCGTTGCCGATGCGCACCGGCCGCGAGCCGGCGTAGCCGGGCAGCGAGTCGATGACCGCCTCCGGGCCGAGCTCGTTGCCGTCGAGCGTGTACAGCGGGTGCAGCCGCTCCGGGTGCCCGTCGGTCGCGTCGCTGATCTTCAGCGTCCAGCGGATCAGCGACTCGGCCTCCTCCGTCGAGCCGAGATCGACCAGGGCCTTGGCGGACATCGCGGCGTCGCGCAGCCAGCAGTACCGGTAGTCCCAGTTGCGGGAGCCGCTCATCTCCTCCGGCAGCGACGTGGTCGCCGCGGCGAGGAACGCGCCGGTCGGCTTGTGCCACAGGCCGCGCAGGGTGAGCGCGCTACGGCGGACCGGCTCGCGGGCCACCGAGGGCAGCTTGAGCGTGTCGGACCACTCGCGCCACTGGGCCTCGGCGGCGATCTGCCGCTCGCCGGTCTCGACGCGCGGCGGCTCCGGGTTGTTCGTGCCCAGCCGCAGCTCCAGCATCAGGCTGCCGCCGCAGGCGTTGAGGTCGACCAGGGCGCGGGCGGCGTCGCTGTTGCCGTCGCGGTTGATCTCCCACTCGACGCCGGGGGAGTACAGGAAGATCGGCTCGGCCGAGCCGAGCACGACCAGGCCGGTGTCGACCCGCTCGAGGCGAACGTGCACCTGGCCGAACTCGGGACGCGGCACGAAGTCGACCCACGCCTTCGTGGTGCCGGACAGGACCCGGATCAGTGAGTTGCCGGTGCGGTGGAAGTCCAGCCAGTCCGTGATGGTCAGGCCCGACCAGCGGGTCTCGACGGTCATCGTGCCGGGCCGGTACCGCTGGCCGAGGGGCAGCCCGCCGCGCTCCGGCGAGACCGTGAAGTGCCCGGCCGCGCCGTCGCCGAGCAGGTCGGCGAAGACCGCGCCGCCGTCCGGCTTCGGGTGGCACAGCCAGGTCACCCGGGCGGCCGGGGTCAGCAGCGCGACGGTGGTGGAGTTGGACAGCATCGAGTGCCGCTCGATCGGCACCGCCTGCTCGCCGAAGAGCCAGCGCCGCCGGGTCTGCAGGATCAGCTCCAGCACGCCGAGCGCCTCGTCGGCGTCCTCGATGTGGTGGCGCGCCTGGGTCTCCCCGCCCCCGACCTTGATGCCCAGGTCAGGGCCGTGCAGGTGGGCGAAGGCCTTCTCGTCGGTGAAGTCGTCACCGAGGTAGACGACGGCGCTCGCGGAGACCTGCATGCGCAGCGCGTCGACGGCGAGGCCCTTGTCGGTGGGCACCACGGAAAGCTCGATGACCTCCTTGCCGGTGGTCATCTCGATGTCCGGCCACAGGGCGGCGCCACTGCGGACCGCGTCGAAGATCCGCTGGGCCACGTCGCGGGGCGCGGCCCGGGTGTGCACGGCGATGCTGGCGGGCTTCGCCTCCAGTCGCACACCCGGCTGGTCCCGGGCGATCGCGGCGAGCGCGGCGTGCAGTTCGGTGCGCCGCTGGAGGCGCTCGGGCGGCAGCTCGTCGATGAAGCCGACGTCGAACTCCGACCCGTGGCTGCCGACCAGACGGACCTCGGCCGGCAGGCGGGACAGCGCGGCCAGGTCGCGCAGCGCGCGGCCGGAGATGACTCCGACGGTGGTCTGCGGGAGCGTGGAGAGCGCGCGGAGCGCGGCGACCGATTCGGGGCTCGGCGTGGCTTTGGTGGGGTCGGCCACGATCGGCGCGAGGGTGCCGTCGTAGTCACAGGCCACCAGCAGCTGGGGCACACGCGCGACGCGCAGAAGAGCGGCGCGCAGGTCCGGGTCGAGCGAGAGGGCAGCGCCCGTCGCCGAAGGTTGGTTCATGTCCGGCCTGTTCTGAAAATACGGGGAGTGAGGGCGGGTCTGCGCCGCAGGCGCAGGTCGGGTGGGGCGGGAACTCAGTGGATCTGCGCCTTAGGCGCACATCGGGAGGGCGGATACTCAGTCAGTCGTACCTAGGGCGGTCAAGAACGAGTCGGCCCAGGTCCGAACATCATGCGCCCGTATGTAGCTGTGCATGGCGTTCATCCGCTTTCGCCCTTCGACGGGGTCGACGTGAATGGCGCGCATAAGTGCGTCTTTCACCCCATCAAGGTCGTGCGGATTGCAAAGGAACGACTGTCGGAGTTCTCCGGCCGCGCCGGCGAACTCGGACAGCACGAGTGCGCCGCCGCTGTCGACGCGCGCACCTACATACTCCTTCGCGACCAGATTCATGCCATCCCGTAGCGGTGTGACCATCATGACGTCGGCGGCGCAGTAGAGCGCCGCCAACTCAGCCCGACTGTACGACTGATGAAGGTAATGCACCGCCGGTTGGCCGACACGCCCGTATTCACCGTTAATCCGGCCTACTTCACGCTCGACCTTCACCCTCAGTGTGCGGTAATGCTCAACCCGTTCGCGACTGGGCGTCGCGACCTGCACCATCACCGTTTCCGGCGCGGCGAGTCGACCTTCCGACAGCAGCTCCCGGAACGCCTTGAGCCGCCGCTCGATCCCTTTGGTGTAATCGAGCCGGTCGACCCCGAGAATCACCGTTTTGGGGTCCCCGAGCTCCGCCCGGATCGCCTTCGAACGCGCCCGTACCTCCTCCGAAGCGACCAACTGCTCCATTTCCCGGACATCGATCGAAATTGGAAACGCCTCGGCCTGCACGACACGGCCTTCGTATTCCACGACGTTACGGCGCGTACGCACGCCCAGCAGATGCCGCGTGAGCTGGACGAAGTTCTGGGCGCCGAGCGGGCGCTGAAAGCCGACCAGGTCCGCGCCGAGCAGCCCGCGCAGGACCTCGGTGCGGCGGGGGAGCTGCATGAACAGCTCGACCGGCGGGAACGGAATGTGCAGGAAGAAGCCGATCCGCAGGTCCGGACGCATGGCCCGCAGCATCGCCGGCACCAGTTGCAGCTGATAGTCCTGAATCCACACCGTGGCGCCGGCGGCCGCGTCCTCGGCGGCGGCCTTCGCGAAACGCTCGTTGACCGCGCGGTAGGCGTCCCACCAGCGCCGCTTGAAGACCGGCTGCTCGACCGCGTCGTGGTAGAGCGGCCACAGGCTGGAGTTGGAGAACCCCTCGTAGTAGCGCTCGAGCTCGTCCGAGGTGAGCGCGACCGGATGCAGCTGAACGCCGTTGGCCGCGAATGTCCGGCCCTCGTTGGGCAGTTCTTCCAGGTCGGTCCCGCCGTACCAGCCGACCCAGGTGCCCTGGCGATCCTGCAGGACCGGCTCCAACGCGGTCACCAGGCCGCCGGGGCTCCGCCGCCAGGAGACCTCGCCGTTCGGGCTGACCACCCTGTCGACCGGCAGACGGTTGGCTACCACCACGAACGCGCTACTTTCGGTCACCTGAGCAGTCCCTCCCTCGGGTGGACACACCCTCGTCGGTCCAGCCTATCGAGCAGCCATGGGACTAGCATGCGACAGCCGTATGGCCGCCACGTGACCCAAGGGTTGCGCCGAGTGACGCCGCCTACGCCACAACTTCCCCGAAGTTGTGGCCTCAAAGGCGTCCGGAGGCCACAACTTCCCCGAAGTTGTGGCGTCGGGGGCGTCCGGAGACCACAACTTCCCCGAAGCTGTGCCCTCGGGGCTCACCGCGACCCCCCGCCGACTCGCGGGGGTTTGGTGCGGGGTGCGATCCTTCTTGGCGTGTCCGCGTACGACCAGCCCCGTCGCGGCGGTGCCGGCCGCACCGTCGCCGCTGTGCTGCTCGCCCTCGCGGTCCTCGCCGTTCTCGGCGGCGTCTTCGGCTACCTGCTCGGCCACCGCGCCAAGGTCAACGGCGGTAGCGGCACGCCAGGCACCTCAGGCACCGCCGATACCTCGGCCGCCGCCGACCCGTGCCCGGCCTTCATCCAGGCCGCCGCGCAGGCCAAGGGCGCGAAGACGCCGATGACGCTCCGGCTGTACATGACCACGAACAAGTCCGAGGTGTGGATCTGCGCGGCGGCGGCCGGGGGACTCTGGTACCAGGGGCACAGCATCAAACAGCACCGCTATCCGCAGGAGGTGCCGGTCGAAGGCGTCAACGGCCTGCTGCTCAGTGGCGTCAACGCGACCGACCAGGGGCGCTACGTCGCGGTGAACCAGGACGCCAACGGCGTCACCACGTACACCGTGTCCAAGGACCAGCTGGTGATCGAGCGCAACGGGAAGAAATCGACCGAGCGCGCTGTTAACCCCTAGGGTCGCTCCCAAGTCCGGTCTTGAAATGATTGACCGTGGACGCAACCAAAATCAACGGAGGTAGGCCGCAACCGTGGCGCAGTACATCTACGTGCTCGAGAAGGCGCGCAAGGCACACGGCGACAAAGTCGTGTTGGACAACGTCACGCTGTCGTTCCTGCCGGGCGCCAAGATCGGCGTGGTCGGACCCAACGGCGCCGGCAAGTCCAGCCTGCTGCGGATCATGGCCGGCCTGGACACGGTCAGCAACGGCGACGCCCGGCTCATGCCCGGCTTCACCGTCGGCATGCTGGCGCAGGAGCCGAAGCTCGACGAATCCAAGACGGTGCTCGAGAACATCGAGGAGGCCGTCGCCGGGACCAAGGTCAAGCTGGCCCGGTTCAACGCGATCGCCGAGCAGCTGGCGACCGACTACTCCGACGAGCTGATGGCCGAGATGGGCCAGCTGCAGGAGGACCTGGACCACGCCGACGCGTGGGACCTCGACTCCAAGCTCGAGCTGGCCATGGACGCCTTGCGCTGCCCGCCGCCGGACGCGCAGGTCAGCCTGCTGTCCGGGGGTGAGCGGCGCCGCGTCGCGCTGTGCAAGCTGCTGATCGAGGAGCCCGACCTGCTGCTTCTCGACGAGCCCACCAACCACCTCGACGCCGAGAGCGTGCTCTGGCTCGAGCAGCACCTGGCCAAATACCCGGGCGCCGTGCTCGCCGTCACCCACGATCGCTACTTCCTCGACCACGTCGCGGAGTGGATCGCCGAGGTCGACCGCGGGCAGGTCCACGGCTACCAGGGCAACTACTCCACCTACCTGGAGAAGAAGGCGCAGCGCCTGGCCGTGCAGGGGCGCAAGGACCAGAAGATGCAGAAGCGCCTCACCGAGGAGCTCGAGTGGGTCCGCTCCAACGCGAAGGCCCGCCAGACCAAGTCCCGGGCGCGACTCGAGCGCTACGAGGAGATGGCCAACGAGGCCGAGAAGACCCGCAAGCTCGACTTCGAGGAGATCCAGATCCCGCCGGGCCCCCGGCTGGGCAACCTGGTGATCGAGGCCGATGACCTGACCAAGGGCTTCGACGGCCGGGTGCTGATCAACGATCTGTCGTTCACGCTGCCTCGCAACGGCATCGTCGGCATCATCGGGCCGAACGGGGTCGGCAAGACCACGCTCTTCAAGACCATCGTCGGCCTGGAGAAGCCGGACGCCGGCTCGTTGCGGGTCGGTGACACCGTCACCCTCTCGTACGTGGACCAGAACCGTTCCGGCCTCGACGGCGACAAGTCGGTGTGGGAGGTCGTCTCCGATGGCCTTGATCACCTGATGGTCGGCAAGGTCGAGATGCCCTCGCGCGCCTATGTCGCGGCGTTCGGCTTCAAGGGTCCTGACCAGCAGAAACCCACCAAGGTGCTGTCCGGCGGCGAGCGCAACCGGCTCAACCTCGCGCTGACGCTGAAGATCGGCGGCAACGTGCTGCTGCTCGACGAGCCCACCAACGACCTGGACGTCGAGACGCTCTCGTCGCTGGAGAACGCCCTGCTCGAGTTCCCCGGCTGTGCCGTGGTGATCTCCCACGACCGGATGTTCCTGGACCGGGTGGCCACGCACATCCTGGCCTGGGAAGGCACCGACGAGCACCCGGACAAGTGGTTCTGGTTCGAGGGCAACTTCGAGGCGTACGAGAAGAACAAGGTCGACCGGCTCGGCGCCGACGCCGCGCGGCCGCACCGGGTCACCTATCGCAAGCTCACGCGGGACTGACGCTTGTCGAAGTTCTCGCACGAGGTCGCCCTGCGCTGGTCCGACATGGACGCGTTCGGGCACATCAACAACGCGCGCTTCCTCACGCTGTACGAGGAGGCGCGCGTGGCGCTGATGTTCACCGCGGCCCGCGCGGCCGGCCTCGCCTCGCTCGAGGGCGGCGTGGTGATCTTCCGGCATGAGGTCGACTATCTCCGCCCGGTCGACTACACCGACCCGTCGCGCATCGACCTGTGGATCTCCGAGATCCGCCCGTCCCGGTTCGTGGTCGAGTACGAGTTCTTCGCCGATGGTGTCCTGGCCAGCCGCGCGAAGTCGGTGTGCGTGCCGTTCGACCTCGCCGCCGGGCGACCTCGCCGCATGAGCGACGACGAGCGCAAGTACCTCGATCCGTGGCGTGGGTAGCCCCCGACGGGGTCCAGGCCGCGGGCCACTTCCTGGTCCGCGTCCTGCGGCTTGACCCGGCGTCGGTGGTCCGGCTGCGTCCGTCGCCGGACGCGGTCGAGTGGTGGTCCCGGTTGCCTTTCGGGGTACTGGCGAGCCGCCGCATTCCCGGGGTCGTTTCCGGCGACGTGACCGTCCGGGCGGACGCATTGCTGGCTGCGCTCGAGCCGGTCGGTCCACTCCCACTCGGTCCCCTCCCACCGGGACGCGACACCGACTGGCGCTGGCCGCTGCCGCCGGCGGCCGTCAAGACCGTCGAGTGGCTGCCGGTCGCCGAGGTCGTCCGCGTCAGCGAGGCCGCCGCCGAGACCATCCGTACCGCCTCGGTCGAGGGGGTCGGCGGCCGGGCCGTCGGCTCCCGGGCCCTGCGCGACGCGCTGCTCGACCACGTGCCGATCGTCGTGCGAACCGATGACGGCCAGCGGTACGACGTGCCCCAGCGCCTCGTCCAGGCGATCACCCGGATGGGCTTCCTGCCGGTCTCCGCGTCGGACCAGGTGGTGGAGGTCCGAGTGGGCGGCCCCTGGGTCGGCCTGGCCGCGCCGTACGGGTCGGCATGGTACCGGCCGCCGCTCCTTCTGCGCTGAGCTTTCGGCGATTCCGTACGCCCGAACGGGTAATCGTGGGGGTCCGTAGGGGGCTGCCTAAACTCGTCCGAACGGGTACCGTCCTACCTCGGGTCCTTGCCGAATGCGCTCGTTCGGCGACGGCTCGCTCAAGCGGGAGGCGCACGGGGAGCAGGGAGCACGGGCAATGCCAAGGTGGCCGTGGCGTGCAGAGCAAGGAGAGCAAGGAGAGCAGGCAGAGCTCAGGTCAGGGTGGGGCGCGCCGAAGGCGCGGTCAGCGGGGCCGGAGGACCAAGGGCAGTCGACGCGGGCCGAGGCGACCACGGTGACCGAGGACCCGGCCGACACCGTCGGCAAGGTCGAGCCGGTCAATCTGGTCAGGGTCGCCGAGGCTCTCGAGCGGCTCGACATCCGCTACCTCACCGACGGTGACGGGAGTCTGCTGGCTCTATGGGAACGGCACGCGGTGCTGTTCGCCCTCGAGGGCCCGTCCGACGAGATCCTGGTCATCCGGGCTCGTCCGCATACGACGGTGCCGCCGGACTGGGCCGACCGGTCATACCGGGTGGTCAACGAGTGGAATCACACCCGGCGGTTCTACAAGGCCTACATCGGCGACCCGACCGACCGCGGCCAGTTGCCGATCTACGCGGAGATGCAGGTGCCGCTGATGTCCGGGGCCCACGACGCGCTGCTGGTCGAGCTGATCGACTGCGCGGCCGTGGTGGCGATGGGCTTCGTGGACTGGCTCCACGACGAGGGCGCCCTCCTCTAAGACCCGTCCACGGGTGCGAGGCGCCTCCGGCGCCCGCTGAGGCCACTACTTCGGGGAAGTAGTGGCATCAAGGCCGCCGTGAGGGCACTGGTTCCCCGAAGTTGTGGCGACGCGGGCTTGTCACCGCGGACGTGGCAGCGGAGCGAAGCGGAGCGGTGTCTGGCGGGAGCAACGGCCGTGCGCTCGACGGACCCGAGTCATCCGGCGGAAAAGGATCTTGAATCTGGTCCGTGCGGGGCCTTGGCGTGCGGCGTGGGATCATAGAGACGCTCACCCGCTCTCGACGGAACGGACGCCTGTGCCACCCACGCTCGACCCCGGCTTCCGCCCCGGTGCGACCCCACCGGCGCGGATCCGCAACTTCTGCATCATCGCCCACATCGACCATGGCAAGTCGACGCTGGCCGATCGGATGCTGCAGCTGACCGGGGTGGTCGACGCCCGGCAGATGCGCGCGCAATACCTCGACCGCATGGACATCGAGCGGGAGCGCGGCATCACCATCAAGAGCCAGGCCGTGCGCCTGCCGTGGCAGGTGCGCGAGGGTGAGCTGGCCGGCGACACGTTCGTCCTGAACATGATCGACACCCCGGGACACGTCGACTTCACCTACGAGGTGTCGCGCAGCCTGGCCGCCTGCGAGGGCGCGGTGCTGCTGGTCGACGCCGCGCAGGGGATCGAGGCGCAGACCCTCGCCAACCTCTACCTGGCGCTCGAGAACGACATGACGATCATCCCGGTGCTCAACAAGATCGACCTCCCGGCCGCGCAGCCCGACAAGTACGCCGAGGAGCTCGCCCACCTGATCGGCTGCGACCCGAGCGACTGCCTGCGGGTCTCCGGCAAGACCGGCGAGGGCGTCGCGCACCTGCTCGACGAGATCGTCCGGCAGTTCCAGCCACCGGTCGGCGGCGCCGACCAGCCGGCCCGGGCGATGATCTTCGACTCGGTCTACGACGTCTACCGGGGCGTGGTGACCTACGTCCGGGTCATCGACGGCAAGATCGAGGCGCGCGAGCGGATCAAGATGATGTCCACCGGCGCCGTGCACGAACTGCTCGAGCTCGGCGTGATCTCGCCCGAGCCCATCAAGGGCACCGCACTCGGCGTCGGCGAGGTGGGCTACCTGATCACCGGCGTGAAGGACGTGCGCCAGTCCCGGGTCGGCGACACGGTCACGATCAACACCGCGTCCGGCGACCGAGGCCCTCGGCGGTTACAAGGATCCGAAGCCGATGGTCTACTCCGGGCTCTACCCGATCGACGGGTCGGACTATCCGCTGCTGCGCGACGCGCTGGACAAGCTGAAGCTCAACGACGCCGCGCTCGCGTACGAGCCGGAGACCTCCGCCGCGCTCGGCTTCGGCTTCCGGTGCGGCTTCCTCGGCCTGCTGCACCTGGAGATCATCCAGGAGCGGCTGGAGCGCGAGTCCAACCTCGACCTCATCTCGACCGCGCCCAACGTCGTCTACCGCGTGATCATGGAAGACGGCAAGGAGCACGCGGTCACCAACCCGAGCGAGTTCCCCGACGGCAAGATCGCCGAGGTCTACGAGCCGACCGTCCGGGCGACGGTGCTCACGCCCAACGACTACGTCGGCGCGGTCATGGAGCTCTGCCAGGGCCGGCGCGGCCAGTTGCTCGGCATGGACTACCTGTCGGCCGACCGCGTCGAACTGCGCTACACGCTGCCGCTCGGCGAGATCATCTACGACTTCTTCGACCAGTTGAAGAGCCGCACCAAGGGCTACGCCAGCCTCGACTACGAGCCGAGCGGCGAGCAGGCGGCCGACCTGGTGAAGGTCGACATCCTGCTGCACGGCGAGCCGGTGGACGCGTTCAGCGCGATCGTGCACACCGACAAGGCCTACAACTACGGCGTGACGATCGCCGCCAAGCTGCGCAAACTCATCCCGCGCCAGCAGTTCGAGGTGCCGATCCAGGCGGCCATCGGCAGCCGGATCATCGCCCGCGAGACGATCCGCGCGATCCGCAAGGACGTGCTGGCCAAGTGCTACGGCGGTGACATCACCCGCAAGCGCAAGCTGCTGGAGAAGCAGAAGGAAGGCAAGAAGCGGATGAAGATGGTCGGCCGGGTCGAGGTGCCGCAGGAGGCCTTCATCGCCGCGCTGTCCACGTCCGACAGCACGGCGCCGATCGACGGCCGGAAGAAGTGATCGCGCACTGCTCCCGCTGCGGCGCCCGG
Organism: uncultured Actinomycetota bacterium; assembly: GCA_963816625.1. Classification (GTDB taxonomy): domain Bacteria; phylum Actinomycetota; class Actinomycetes; order Mycobacteriales; family Micromonosporaceae; genus Dactylosporangium. Next base: position 180,377 of record CAWFLC010000006.1, read on the forward strand.
CTCGTCGCGAGCCCGCCGACCACCTGCGTCGCCTGCGGCTACCAGCTGTTCGTCAATCCGCGCCCGACCGGCAGCGTGATCCTTCTCGACCGGGAGGACGGCGACCGCTACCTGGCCATCCGGCGCGTCCGTGAGCCCTGCGCGGGCGCCTGGGACCTCCCCGGTGGCTTCTGCGACGGCTTCGAACATCCCCGGGCCGCCGCCGTCCGCGAGGCCCGCGAGGAGCTTGGGGTCGAGGTCCGCCTTGGGGCTTTTGTCGGCATGTACGTCGGGGAGCTACCTCTTCCAGGACGAGCAGTTGCCGATCCTCGACTGCTTCTGGCTGGCCACCATCGAGTCGGGCGAGATCGCCCTCGATCCCGACCGAGGCCAGCGCGCTAACCTGGGCAGATCTCGACAACCCGCCCAAGATGGCCTTCGCCACGATGGACACCGCTTTGGGTGACGTGAGGATTCGTGCGAAAGCCGGCGCGTTTGATCGGCTGAGGTCCAGGGAATCAGTCTCTCAACCGCAAGAACCCCCAGGTTGGAGGAAAGGCCGTGACCGTCACCGGAATCATCACCGCGATCATCATCGGTGCCTGATCGTTGGTGCGCTCGGACGTCTGATCGTTCCGGGTCGGCAGAGCATGCCGATTTGGCTGACGATCGTCGTCGGTATTATCGCCGCATTCATCGGCGACCGCGCTGGCCCACGCCATCGGCATCAGCACGAACACGCCGGGTGTCGACTGGGGCGAACTGCTGTGCCAGGTCGTCGTGGCCGCCGTTGGTGTCGCCATTGTCGCCGCGCTTGGCAGCCGCCGTCGTCGGGCAATGCTAACGACTGCATAGATAGACGCCAATCTAAAGACAAGGCATCGAGCCCCTCGGCAGTGCGCCGGGGGGCCTTCGCCGGTTTCGGGCCCGCTAGCGCAGCCAGGGCACCGTACGGTCGAGCAGACCGCGTACGCGCAGCTCCTTGCGCAGCGGGATCTCCTCGTCGACGTAGCCGTTCCAGTTGATGCCCCAGTAGTTGGCGGTGTGCGGCGCCTCGCCGCAGCAGCTGGCGCTGCACTGGGGTCCGGTTGGCCCACCACTCGCCGTCCGGTCGATGCTGAGGTCGTCGAGGATGCGGATCCACCGGTACGTGTAGCCGACGAACAGCATCTTGCGCGTGATGCGTCGAGCAGGTTGTCGAGCGGGAGTGCCACAGGCGCCGGTCGAAGATGAAGCAGTCGCCGGGGTTGGCGGTGATCTCGACGGTGCCCTGCGGGTCGGGGCGTGCACCGTCGGTCGGCCGGGCGGGGCAGCGAGTTGTGCAGGTGGCTGCCCGGGATGATCTTCGTCGCGCCGCGGCCGGTCTCCGACAGGTCGGAGAGCACGTAGGCCACCTTCAGCGAGAACATCGGCCGCGGCGTGCGGGTCCAGCGTCTCCGGGTCGGAGTTCTGCCGGTAGCCGTCCTGGTGCCAGCCCCAGGTCGCCGGCTCCTCTCCGGTCGCGGCGCCGGCGGGGTCACGTCGAGGTGGTTGTGGTGCGAGTAGATGTTCCAGCCGGCCAGGCCCCACATGTACGGGAATGTCGTCGGGTGGGTCAGCAGCTCGCCGAAGAGCTCGTCTCGGGTGACGAAGCCGAGCAGGTGCAGCGTCCCGTCCTTCTTGAGGTTGCCTGCCGCCTTCTCCTCCGCGTAGATGCGGTCGACAGCCTCTTCAAGGCGAGCGCGGTGCTCGTCGGCCGAGCACGTTTCGGATGAGCAGGAATCCCTGCTCGTAAAACTCTTTTCGATCGGCTTCGCTGATCGGTTCAAAGCCGGTCAGCGTCCCGTTTTCGGGAGCGGACAGCATTTCCTCCCCTTACGTTTGGTGAGCACGCCACGGCCTTCGGGAAAGTGGCGTCGGACCGATCGTAAGTCGAGTTGACGGCTTTGAATTCGTGTAAAGAGCCATCGGAAAAAGTCCGGAGGGCTGACAACGGATTGTGCCCCGGGACGCGTCTACCAGACAGGGGTTAGGCGGTGAACACCTCGGCCACCACGCGTTGGCCGGTGGTGGCATCCTTGCTTGCCGTCACCGGTTTCCACGCGCCGCTTTTCGCCGTCCATTCGCGGTCGGCGAAGCGCACCCGCATAATGCCATTGTCTTCCGCGTGGGCGACAAGCCAGTGGGCATACTGCCACCCGGCCGTCTGGTTCCGCGGGGTCAGCGCCATCCCGACCAGGTTGGCCACCGAGGCGGTCTTGACCGTGCCCCAGTCGAGCTTCACGCTCGCGGCGAGGTTGGCCGCCGCGGTCGGGCCACGGCTGGTCGGCGTCTGGGAGACGGTGCAGGCCACCGCCCCGGTCACCTCGCCGGCCAGCGCGCGGGCGAGCACCTCCGACTTCGCCGCCCACTTCTCGTAGGCCTCCGGGTGGGCGCTGCGCTGCACGGCCTGGGCCGCGTCGGTGACGCGCATCTTCTGCCAGCCCTTGACCTTGAGCAGCGTGGTGTAGAAGGCGTTGGCCGCGTAACGCGGGTCCGCGAGCTGCTCCGGGGTGCCCCAGCCCTGGCTCGGCCGCTGCTGGAAGAGGCCGATCGAGTCGCGGTCGCCGCTGTCGAGGTTTTCCAGCTTCGACTCCTGGAACGCGGTGGCCAGGGCGATCACGATCGCCTGCCGCGGCATCCCGCGCCGCAGGCCGACCGCGCCGATCGTCGCCGCGTTGGCGATCTGCGTCAGATCGAGGGTGACCGGCGCCTCGGACGGGGCCGGGCTGGCCCCTGTGCCGGCCGCTGGGCCGGCTCCTGGGCCGGCATCGACCGTGCACGACCGGGTAGCGAGGTGCAGTGGCAGGCTGTCACCGACCTTGCGGACGATGACGTAGGTGGCGACGCCGACGAGCACGACGAAGACCGCGAGCATCGCGGCAGCTCGACGGGCACGCACAGTCACCTCCGTTTTGGGAACCGCACCAGCGTACGCCCGTTGCGCCAGCCCGACGGCGCGGCACCACGCGCTCAAACCGTTCAGCCGGCGCTGTCCGGTACCCAGTTGGCGTCCCGTTTTTCCCGGAAGGCCAGCACCCCTTCGACCCCCTCGGCGGAGCCGAAGTACTGCAGCGGACAGCTCGGTGAGGGCCTTCACGTCCTCACGGAACGTGTCGGCTTTCCGTCGATGGAGCAGGCGCTTGGTGCCGGCCAGCGCCCCCGGAGCCCCCCGTACCAGTGCGTCGACGTAGGTCGTGCACGGTCTCGTCGAGCTCCTCGGCCGGTACCGCCGCGGTCACCAGGCCGACCTCGGCGGCGCGGGTGCCGTCGAAGATCGAACCGGTCAGGTAGAGCTCGGCCGCCGCGCGGGGGTGCAGCCGCGCCAGCACGGTCGAGGAGATGACCGCCGGGATCACCCCGATGCGGACCTCGGTGAAGGCGAACGTGGCTCCGCTCGTACAAACGGCGAGGTCAGCACGCGGCGATGAGGCCGAGGCCGCCGGCGCGGGCCGGACCGCCGACGCGGGCGACGACCGGCTTCGGGCCCTCCCAGATCAGCTCGAGCACCTCGCCGAGGCGGGAGATCGGCATCTGGCCGCTGGCCACGGCCGCGGCGGTCTCCTTGAGGTCGGCGCCGGAGCAGAAGACCGGCCCGGTGTGGCCGAGCACGATCACCCGTACCGCGTCGTCGGCGTTCGCCGCGTGCAGGGCGTCGACCAGCTCGGCCAGCAGCTGGGAGGAGAGGGCATTGCGGTTGTCCGGGCTGTCGAGCGTGACCGTCGCCACGCCCCCGGCGACGCCGAGTCCCACCAAAGTCATGACCGCCAGGTTGGCACACCTAGACGTGGCAGGCGCGCGAGGCCACTACTCCGGGGAAGGAGTGGCCTCCGGGCCGCTGGGAGGCCACTACTCCGGGGAAGTTGTGGCCTCAGGGCCGCTGGGAGGCCACAACTTCGGGGAAGCTGTGGCCTCCGGCCCACGGAGTCGGCGGCGAGGGACACTTGGTGCATGGCAGGAGCGCTTCCCGACGGCGAACCGGTGCCGGTCGACGGGGCGCTGCCCGGCCGGTGTGGCGGTGACCGGCGCGCGTGGCTTCGGCGTCTACGTCCACGTGCCGTTCTGCGCGACGCCGGTGCGGCTATTGCGACTTCAACACCTACACGGCGAGCGAGGGCGTCGAGCAGACCGGCTACGTCGAGCAGGTGCTCGACGAACTCGCCCTGGCGGCCAAGGTGATCCAGCCGCCCCGCGTCGACACGGTGTTCTTCGGCGGCGGCACGCCGACCCTGCTCCCGCCGGCCGAGCTCGGCCGCATCCTCGAGGGCATCGACCGGACCTGGGGCCTGGCCGCCGGCGCGGAGGTCACGACCGAGGCCAACCCGGAGTCGGTCGACCCGGCGTCGCTGCGGGCCTGCGGGCGGCCGGGTTCAACCGGCTCTCGCTCGGCATGCAGAGCGTCGCCCCGCACGTGCTCGCGCGTGCTCGACCGGCGGCACACGCCCGGGCGGGCCGCCGTCGCGGCCGGGGAGGCCCGGGCCGCCGGGTTCGAGCGGGTCAGCCTGGACCTGATCTACGGCACGCCGGGGGAGACCGCGGCCGACTTCGCCGACTCGCTCAGCGCGGCCGTGGGCAGTGGGGTCGACCACGTCAGCGCCTACGCGCTGATCGTCGAGGACGGCACCCGGCTCGCGGCCCGGATCGGGCGGGGCGAGCTGCCCTACCCCGACGACGACGTGGCGGCCGACCGCTACCTGGCCGCCGAGGCGGTGCTGAGCGCGGCCGGCTTCGGCTGGTACGAGGTGTCGAACTGGTCCGTCGACTCGCCCTGCCGGCACAACGAGCTCTACTGGACCGGCGGGGACTGGTGGGGCCTCGGCCCGGGTGCGCACAGTCACGTCGACGGCGTGCGCTGGTGGAACGTGAAACATCCACGGACCTACGCCGCCCGGCTGGCCGACGGTGCCTCGCCGGCCCAGGCGCGGGAGATCCTCACCGCGCGGGAGCGGCATACGGAGGACGTCCTGCTGCGGATCCGCCTGTCGTCGGGCCTGCCGCTGGCCGCCCTGGACGCCGACGGCCGGGCCGGTGCCCGTCAAGCACGCGACGACGGCCTGCTGGGCGCGCCGGCCTTCGAGGCGGGCCGGGCGGTGCTGACCCTGCCGGGGAGGCTGCTGGCCGACGCGGTGACCCGGGCGCTCCTGCCTTGACACGGGTCGGGCCGGGAAGGGCGTGCCCTTCCCGGCCCGACGTGGTCGCGTCTGCTTACTTGACCATGTTCACGGACAATGGGTACTTGTAGAGCTGGCCCTCGTTGGCTTTGATGCCGCCGATGACGCCGAAGATGATGCCGATGATGCCGGTGATCGTGAACAGGATGAACCCGATGCCGACGCACAGCAGGACGTAGCCGACCACGCCGATGATGCACAACAGGAGCTGTCCGTTGAGCGCGGCCACCGCGTGCGCCCGGACGGTCGGCGAGGTGTTGCCCTTGGCGAGCAGTGCGATGAGCGGGGCGATGAAGCCGCCGATGCCGAAGAGGACCAGCATGCCGGCCGCACCGCCGAAGTGGGCGACGAGCGCCCAGGTCTTCTCGTCGTTGTTGGCGTAACCGATCGGTGCCGGACCGCCAGCGCCGGGCGCCCCGTAGGCGCCGGGTGCCTGGTAGCCGCCCGCCGGTGGGTAGCCGCCGGCTGGTGGCTGTCCGTAGCCGGCCGCTGGTGGCGGGTAACCGCCGCCACTTGTCGGCGGCGGGGTGTAGCCAGCGCCGCTGGTCGGCGGCGGGTATCCCGGGGCGGGCGCCTCGCCCGGCACCGAATAGGACCCAGGGGCGGATGGGGGCGGGGAGTTCGGATCGGGATATCCCGGAGCGCCTTCCCCAGGAGGGCGAGGTGGTTCAGTCATGGGGGTCACGGTAGGGCCACAGATCAAGGGATGCCAGCAACTCCACGCGACTTCTTTGACGAAAGTTGCCCGCGACGCGATCATCGCGCCACCGGCCGCCCCGACGTAGACTGGCACTCGCTCTTCAGGAGTGCCAAGACCATGTTTGACGAGGAGGTGCCATGGCCCTTGACGACCGCAAGCTAGCGGTGCTCGCAGCGATCGTCGAGGACTACGTCGCCACCCAGGAGCCGGTCGGCAGCCGCGCCCTCGTCGAGCGGCACCAGCTGCGCGTCTCCCCGGCGACCGTGCGCAACGACATGGCCGTGCTGGAGGAGGAGGGCTACATCCGCCAGCCGCACACCAGCGCCGGCCGGGTGCCGACCGACGCCGGCTACCGGCTGTTCGTCGACAAGCTCTCCCGGATCAAGCCGCTCAGCCCGGCCGAGCGCCGGGCGATCGAGCGGTTCCTGCTCGGCGCGGTCGACCTCGACGACGTCGTGCACCGCACCGTCCGGCTGCTCGCGCAGCTCACGCGGCAGGTCGCGGTCGTGCAATACCCGAGCCTGTCGCGCTCGAGCGTGCGCCACTTCGAGCTGGTGCCGATCTCCACCACCCGGCTCATGGTCGTGATGATCGCCGACACCGGCCGGGTCGAGCAGCGCCTGGTCGAGCTGCCCGGCGCCGATCCCGCCGACGACGTCACCGAGCTGCGCCGGGTGATCAACGAGCGGCTCGGTCGGCCAGCGGCTGGTCGACACGCCGCCGCTGGTCCAGGCCCTGGTCGACGAGGTCGCGCCGGCACGCTGCGCCCGGCGATGACCTCGCTGTCCACGGTGCTGCTCGAGACGCTGGTCGAGCGCACCGAGGAGCGCATCGCGCTGGCCGGCACGGCCAACCTGACCCGCGGCGGCCTGCTGGACTTCCAGGGCTCGCTGCGGCCCATCCTGGAGGCGCTCGAGGAAGAGGTCATCCTGCTCAAGCTCTTCGGCGAGGTCGAGCCGAGCATGACCCGGGTCCGCATCGGCGACGAGAACGAGATCGAAGACCTGCGCAGCCACGTCGGTGGTCAGCACCGGTTACGGCCCAGGCACTACCGTCGTGGGAGGGATGGGCGTGCTCGGCCCGACCCGCATGGACTACCCCGGCACCATCGCGACCGTGCGTGCCGTGGCACGCTACGTGGGCGACCTGCTAGCGAACAGTTGACCAGACAGCCAGGGCAGAGGCATAGGACGCAGTGGCGAAGGACTATTACGGGATTCTCGGCGTCCGCCGGGACTCCTCGACCGACGAGATCAAGCGCGCCTACCGCAAGCTGGCGCGCGAGTTCCATCCCGGACGTCAACCCTGACCCGGCGGCCCAGGAGAAGTTCAAGGACATCAACGCCGCCTACGAGGTGCTGTCCGACCCCCAGAAGCGGGAGATCGTCGACCTCGGCGGCGACCCGCTCGCGCCCGGCGGCGGCCGGTGGCGGCCGGTCCGGGCGCCGGCGCGTTCGTCGGCTTCCAGGACATCATGGACGCGTTCTTCGGCACGACCGCCGGCGCGCGGCCCGCGCCCGCGCACCCGGCCCGGGCGCCGACGCGATCCTGCGGCTCGAGCTCGACCTGCAGGAGACCGCGTTCGGCGTCGAGGCGCCGATCACCGTCGACACCGCGGTCGCTGTGCACCACCTGCTCCGGCGCCGGCACCGCGCCCGGCACCCACCCGGCCACCTGCGAGATCTGCGGCGGCCGCGGCGAGGTCCAGTCGGTGCAGCGCACGTTCCTCGGCCAGGTCGTCTCGGCCCGCCCCTGCTCGGCCTGCCAGGGCTACGGCACGGTCATCCCGCACCCGTGCGCGACCTGCGGCGGCGACGGCCGCGTCCGCACCCGCCGCACGCTGACCGTCAAGATCCCGGCCGGCGTCGAGGACGGCATGCGCATCCGCCTCGCCCAGCAGGGCGAGGTCGGCCCCGGCGGCGGCCCGCCCGGCGACCTCTACGTCGAGATCCACGAGCGCCCGCACGACGTCTACTCCCGCAAGGGCGACGACCTGCACTGCCGGGTGACCGTCCCGATGACCGCGGCCGCGCTCGGCACCCGGCTGACGATCAAGACGCTCGACGGCGAGGAGGCGCTCGACGTGCGCGCCGGCACCCAGCCGCGTCCACGCTGCGCATCCGCGGCAAGGGCGTGCCGCACCTGCGCGGCGCCGGCCGCGGCGACCTGTTCGTGCACCTCGACGTGCGGACGCCCGACCAAGCTCGAGCCGGAGCAGGAGCGGCTGCTGCGCGAGTTCGCCCGCTCCCGCGGCGAGGAGGTCGCCGAGCTGTCGCAAGCAGGGCGGCTTCTTCTCCCGGATGCGCGACGCCTTCAACGGTCACGCCTGACCGGTCGAGCCGCAGCCGCTGTTCCTGGTCGACACGCTGCCCTGCCGGTGACGGGCGCCACCGGCCGCCTCGACGGCCCGGAGGGCCACCACGCGGCCGACGTCCAGCGGCTGCGCGTCGGCGAGACGCTGCTGCTCGCGCGACGGCCGCGGCGCGCTGGCCACGGCCACGGTCACGTCGCGTCGCGCAGCGGCGCGCTCGACCGTCGAGCTGGTCGACACGCCGCGCGTGGCCGGCACCGCGACCCACGGTGACCGTCGTGCAGGGCATCGCCAAGGGTGACCGCGGCGAGCTGGCCGTGCAGGCGATGACCGAGGTCGGCGTCGACGCGATCGTGCCGTGGGCGGCGGCGCGCAGCGTCGCGAAGTGGCGCGACGACCGGCCGGTGCAGCGCTGGCGGGCCACCGCCCGCGAGGCGGCCAAGCAGGCCCGACGGCCCTGGCTGCCGACCGTGACGGCGGCCGAGTCCACCGCGGCGGTGGCCCGGCGGCTCTCGGCCACCGCACTGGTCCTGCACGAGGACGCCCACCAGCGACTGGCGACCGTCGAGCTGCCCACGGACGGCGAGCTCATCCTGGTCGTCGGGCCGGAGGGCGGGATCGCGCCGGAGGAGCTGGCGGCCTTCGAGGCGGCCGGCGCGGTGCCGGTGCGGCTCGGGCGACTCGGTGCTGCGCACGTCGACGGCCGGGGTCGCGGCGCTGGCCGCCCTGTCGGTGCGCCTCGGCCGCTGGTAGCGCCACTGCTTGCCCGACGGGGTGCCTCGCGGTGAAGGCCTCAGAAGGTCTGGCGGTCGAAGGTCTCCGCGACGCGGGTGAACCGGTATGTGGCCCAGTGGATCTGCACCACCGTGCCGTGCTCGTCGCGGGTGAGCCGCAGCAGCTCACCGGTCTCCCGGCCGGAGACGGTCCGCAGCACGTCGGGGTCGCCGTCGACCGGCGCGAACACGGCCGGTGGCCGGCTCGCCGGGTGGTCCGCGCCGCGAGCGCGCAGCGTACCGTCCTCCCACCGGAAGATGTATTCGAACCCCTCGCCCCACCAGCGGCCCAGCACCGAACGGTACGGCTCCGGCGGCCCGGACCCCGGCCGCCACGGCTCGAGCTCGACCGGGTCGTGCTCGACGGCCGCGTTGAGCAGGCTGTGCGGCAGATCGATCACCGCGCCGGCGGTGCCCGACGAGCCGAGCGCGGCGGCGCCGAACGCCCCGGGCGCGCCACCACCGGCCCGGCGACCGTAGGCGGCGGACAGGAAGCCGGGCATCGCGCCGTCGTGGCCGACGTCGATGATCCGTTCACCCGGCTGCGGCACGAGGATCAGCCCGAGGCCGATGCCACCGGCCCAGAGCGTCTCGTCGGTGACCGTCCGGGGCCAACGCATCTCCTCGACGGTCGACGCGGCGAGCACCGAGGCGGCCGGGTCCATCGCCCGCGGGTCGGCCAGGAACGCCGCCCAGTGGGCCAGGTCGGCGGCCGTACTCCACAGTTGCGCGGCCGGCGCCACCGCGCCGAAATGCGCGGGCGGCTCGGATCTGACCAGGTCGGAGTACGGGTCGACGAGGTAGCCCACGGCGGCCCGGTCGGGATCCGGATGCACGGCGGTCGAATCCAGGCCGAGCGGGTCGAGGACCTTCTCGTGGACGACCTCGTCCCACGTACCGCCGCGCAGCCGGGCGGCGAGGTGGCCGAGCAGCGAAATGCCCAGGTTGGAGTAGTGGAACCGGCGTCCCGAGGGCAGCAGGTGCTCCGCCCGGTCGAGCCGATCGAGCAGGTCGTCGAGGTCGGGCACGTCGAGGGTGTCCCACACGTCGCCGTGCGGCTCCCGCTGCAGGCCGGCCGTGTGCGAGAGGAGGCGCGAGATGGTCAGCTGGCCATGGGCCTTGACCGGCAGGTGCGCCGAGACCGGGTCGTCGAGGTCGAGCAGGCCGTCGTCGCGGCACTGCATGATCAGCACCGCGGTGAACGTCTTGGTGATCGAGCCGATCCGGAACTGGGTGCCGGCGTCGAGGGGCCGCTCGGCACCGGACGTGCCCACCGAAAATGTCCACATCGGACGGTCGGCGCGGTGCAGGGCGACCGACACGGCCGGTACCCGCCCCTCGGCCTGCACCCGGCGGACGATCCGCTCGTAGCGCTCGGTGGGCGGGGTCATCGGGAGATCATCGGGCCGAGCGGCTGACCACCGACGACGTGCGCGTGGACGTGGAAGACCTCCTGGCCGCCGTGTTGCCCGACGTTGAAGATGACCCGGAAGCCCTGGTCCAGCAGCCCCTCGGCCTTGGCGACGGTCGCCGCCGCGGCGAGCACCTCACCGGCCAGCGCCGGGTCCGCCTCGGCCAGCGTCACCACGTCGGTGTGGTGCGCCTTCGGGATCACCAGCACGTGCGACGGCGCCTTCGGCGTGATGTCGCGAAACGCGAGCGTGGTGTCGGTCTCGTGGACGACGGTGGCCGGGATCTCACCGGCGACGATACGGCAGAACAGGCAGTCACTGGTCACCGTCGAATCGTAGCCGTGACAGGATCCATCCATGGGACGAGCGGTACTGGTGACGGGCGCGTCGCGCGGCATCGGACGGGCGGTGGCCGAGGCGTTCGCCGCACTCGGCGACCGGGTGGCCATGCATTACAACACGGCGCACGCCGATCGGCTACACCCTGCCCGGCGACGGGCACCTCAGCGTCCAGGGCGACGTCCGCGACCCGGACGCCGTGCAGTCCTTTGTGGACGAGGCGGCGGCCGGCCTCGGCCGCCTCGACGTGGTGGTCAACAACGCGGCGATCTTCCCGCCGCACCCGATCCGGGAGACGTCCTATGTGGACTGGCAGGCGGCCTGGCGGGACACGCTCGCCGCCAACCTGATCGGGCCGGCCAACGTGTGCTGGTGCGCGGCCCGCCATCTGCGGCGCGGCGGCCGCATCGTCAACGTCTCGTCCCGGGGCGCGTTCCGGGGCGAGAAGAGCCAGCCCGCGTACGGGGCGAGCAAGGCCGGGCTGAACTCACTCACCCAGTCCCTCGCCCTCGCCCTCGGGCCGGACGGGATCGCGTCACCGCGGTCGCGCCCGGCTTCGTCGAGACGGACATGGCCAACGAGGCGCTCAAGTCGCCGCGCGGACCGGAGATCCGCGCGCAGAGCCCGTTCAACCGGGTCGCGCGGGCGGAGGAGGTCGCCGCCGCGGTCGTCTACCTGGCCTCGCCCGAGGCCGAGTGGGCCACCGGCGCGGTACTCGACCTCAACGGCGCCTCGTACCTGCGGTAGGTAGGAAGTGGCCCCCCAGAGGCGGCTGGAGGGCCACTCCCGATCATGGGGCCCCGGGTCTACGGGGCCAGCACACTGAAGACCGCGCCGCCCGGGTCGGCCAGCACCGCGATCCTCCCGTACGAGGAGTCGAACGGCGCCTGTTGCACCTGCCCACCGCTCCGGCGCGCCCGATCGGCGGCCACGTCGGCGTCGTCGACCGCGAAGTACACCATCCAGTGCGGGGCGATGCCGGTCCACGAGTCGGTCATCTTCAGCCGCCCGCACAGCGTCTCGCCGCCCAGGCTCCACGCCGTGTAGTCGAACTGGTCGGCGTCGCCGATCTGCCGCTGCTCGTAGTCGAACAGCGACCGGTAGAACGTGTCCGCCGACTCCGGCTCCCGGCTGTTCAACTCGGCCCAGCAGAGCGCGCCGGCCTCGCCGTACAGGGCCGAGCCGGTGTGCTGCCCCGGCTCCCATACCCCGAACGCGGCCCCGGTCGGGTCGAGCGCGAAGAGCATCCGGCCGTTGCCGGGCACGTCCAGCGGCCCCATGACCACCTTGCCGGCACACCGGTCGACCAGCCGCGCGGTCCCGTCGAGGTCGTGCGAGGTCAGGTACAGCGTCCAGGCCGGCGACTGCGCCGGCCCGGGCGGGGGAGGGCTGATCCCGGCGACCGCGTGCCCGTCCCGCAGCGCCATCACGTAGCGCCCGGCCGCGTCGTCACCGGCCCGGAACGACCAGCCGAGTACCCCGCCGTAAAAGTCCTGGGCAGCGTCCATGTCAACGGCGAGGACGTCAGCCCAGCACGGTTCGCCGTCGAGATATGCGGTGCGCGCGACCATCCTGGTCTCCTCGATCTTCCTGATCCCGTACCGATCCCAGGAAGTCCCTATCACTGCACAAGCTGTCTCCGTGGCCAGACCGAGCGAAAAGCAATCGATCGAGTTCCTTTGCCGATGACTCGGGTCCGTCGAGCGCACGACCGCTGCTCCCGCCAGACACCGCTCCGGCCCCAGGGGGCCTCCGCTGCCACGTCCGCGCTCACAAGCCCGGCTCGGGACGGCCACTCATCGCCAAGATCGCGCCGCGAGCCCCTCCGAGGCCACAACTTCCCCGAAGTAGTGCCCTCCGGGCCCCTCCGAGGCCACTACTTCGGGGAAGTTGTCGGCAACCGAGCCGGGCGTGCGGTCGATCTTCCCCGAGCGCGCTAGACGGTGGTCGATCTGCCCCGCCGCCCCAGACGGTGGTCGATCTGCCGACATCGGGCCGGCGTGTCGCGGGGGTGCATCGACCACCGTCACGGCGGCGGCATCGACGGTGTCCACTACGCCTCCGGGCGGCTCACTCGCTCGCCGCGCACCCCGCTCCATCCGCCGATCCAGGTCGAGCAGGCAATGACGCACCCGCAGATGGTCGCCGACGTCGCAGCATGGATCATGAGCCGGCCGGCTGGTCCCGCTGGCACCGCCAGCCCCGACGGGGTCGGGCCGCACCGAGGGGCCGGTCGACCACCGTCGATGCCGCCGCCACGCACGTGGTCGATGCACCCCCGCGACACGCCGGCGCGATGTCGGCAGATCGACCACCGTCTGCGGCCGAAGGGGTAGATCGACCACCGTCATCGAACAACCCCCCGCCCGTCGCCTCCCGGCCACCGTTGGCCACTACTTCCCCGAAGGTGTGGCATCCCCGGCCCGCGGAGGGCACTACTTCCCCGGAGTTGTGGCCTCCCGACCCCCTGAGGGCACTGCCTCCCCGGAGTTGTGGCTACCCGGGCTTGGGAACGCGGAGGCCGGGATTTCTGGCGGGAGCAGCGGTCGTGCGCTCGACGGACCCGAGTCATCTGGAAGAAGGGGTTAGACCTCGCGTGGAAATCGGGCAGGCCACGGGGCCGGTCAGCCGATACGATGGAGGGCCAGGACATCAGTCGAGGTGCGAGAAGCAGGTGCGTGAGGCCCTTCGTGGCCCACGTATGACCGAGACCCCATCCCCGCACCGGCCGGTGCAGCCGCCCGTGCGGGCGCAGCAGCAAGACTCACGATCGACGACCCACACACGATGGTGAAGCTGCTCGGTGCCGGTGACGAGATCCTCAAGCTCGTCGAGCGGTCCGTGGCCAGCGACGTGCACGTGCGCGGCAACGAGATCACCATCACCGGCGACGGCCGCCGACAACGCCCTCGCCGAGCGGCTCTTCAGCGAGCTGCTCGAGCTGATCCAGCAAGGGCGAGACGCTGACCGCTGACGCGGTCCGGCGCACCGTCGGCATGCTGCAGCAGAACACCGCCGAGCGCCCGGCCGAGGTGCTGACGCTCAACATCCTCTCCCGGCGCGGCCGCACCATCCGGCCCAAGACGCTGAACCAGAAGCGCTACGTCGACGCGATCGACCAGCACACGATCGTCTTCGGCATCGGCCCGGCCGGCACCGGCAAGACCTACCTGGCGATGGCCAAGGCCGTGCAGGCGCTGCAGGCCAAGCAGGTCAACCGGATCATCCTGACCCGGCCGGCGGTCGAGGCCGGCGAGCGGCTCGGCTTCCTGCCCGGCACGCTCTACGACAAGATCGACCCGTACCTGCGCCCGCTCTACGACGCGCTGCACGACATGCTCGACCCGGAGTCGATCCCGCGGCTGATGGCCGCCGGCACGATCGAGGTCGCGCCGCTGGCCTACATGCGCGGCCGCACGCTCAACGACGCGTTCATCATCCTGGACGAGGCGCAGAACACCACGCCCGAGCAGATGAAGATGTTCCTGACCCGGCTCGGCTTCGGCTCCAAGATCGTGGTCACCGGCGACGTCACCCAGGTCGACCTGCCCGGGGGCACCCGCAGCGGTCTGCAGGTGGTCCGGGAGATCCTCGACGACGTCGAGGACGTCCACTTCTCCCTGCTGACCAGCGCCGACGTGGTGCGGCACCGGCTGGTCGGCGAGATCGTCGACGCCTACGCACGGTGGGACGGGCGCAGGAGGCACGGCCGCAGCAGCCGGTGCGCGCCGTGCCCGGACCGCGCCGGGCGGCGCCGGTCGGCGCACGCTGACACAGGGAGCAGTCGATGACCATCGAGATCGCCAACGAGTCCGGCGTCGACGTCGACACCGACACCATCCTCGCGGTGGCCCGGTACGCGCTCGACGGGATGGGGGTCAACCCGCTCGCCGAGCTGTCGATCCTGCTCGTCGACGTCGACGCCATGACCGAGCTGCACCACCAGTGGATGGACGGCGCCGGCCCGACCGACGTGCTGGCCTTCCCGATGGACGAGGGCAGCGTCGCCACGGCCCGAGCGAGGGCCCGGCGGCGAGCCGGCGCTGCTCGGCGACGTCGTGCTGTGCCCGGCGGTGGCCGCCAAGCAGGCCGCCGACGGCCGGGCACTCCACCGACGACGAGCTGCACCTGCTGACCGTGCACGGCGTGCTGCACCTGCTCGGCTACGACCACGCCGAGCCGGACGAGGAGCGCGAGATGTTCGGGCTGCAGGCCCGGCTGCTGGCGAGCTGGCGTCGACCAGCAGCCGGTGAGCCGCCGTGAGCGGCCGCCGACCGCCGGACCTGCTAGACTCGCTGCTCGTCGCCGCCGCGCTGGTCGTGCTCGCCGGGCTGTTCGCGGTGGCCGACGCGGCGCTGCACCGTGGTCTCGCCGGCCCGGGTCGACGAGCTGGCCCGCGAGGGCGCGTCGCGGCGCCGCGCGCGCTGCAGGCCATCGCCGCCGACCGGCCGCGCTACATCAACCTGCTGCTGCTGCTCCGGCTGCTCTGCGAGCTGACCGCGACCGCGCTGGTCGCGCTGGTCACCGTCGACGCCGTCGGCGGCGACCGGGGCTGGCTGGCCGTGCTCGTCACGGCCGGCTCGATGACCGGTGGTCAGCTTCGTGGTCGTCGGCGTCGTGCCGCGCACCCTCGGCCGCCAGCACGCCTACACCGTCGGGCCGGCTCGCCGCACCGCTGGTGCGCTGGCTCGGGCCGGGCGCTCGGACCCGCTGGCCCGGCTGCTGATCCTGATCGGCAACGCGATCACCCCGGGCCGGGCTTCCGGGAGGGCCCGTTCGCCTCCACGGTCGAGCTGCGCGAGCTGGTCGACCTCGCCGAGCAGCGCGGCGTGGTCGAGCACGGCGAGCGCGAGATGATCCAGTCGGTCTTCGCGCTCGGCGACACGATCGTCCGCGAGGTGATGGTGCCGCGCACCGAGATGGTGTGGATCGAGGCGCACAAGACGCTGCGGCAGGCGCTGATGCTCGTCGCTGCGCAGCGGCTTCTCCCGCATCCCGGTGATCGGCGAGAACGTCGACGACGTGCTCGGCGTCGTCTACCTCAAGGACCTGGTCCGGCGCACCGCGAGCGACGATCCGGACGCCGACGAGGCGCCGGTCGTCGAGCGTGATGCGCGGCGCCACGCTTCGTCCCGGAGTCCAAGCCGGTCGACGACCTGCTGCGCGAGATGCAGGCCGACCGCACCCACTTCGCGGTCGTGGTCGACGAGTACGGCGGCACCGCCGGCCTCGTCACCATCGAGGACATCCTCGAGGAGATCGTCGGCGAGATCACCGACGAGTACGACGTCGCGAGCGCCCGCCGATCGAGCGAGCTGCGCCGACGGCTCGGTCCGGGTCACCGCCCGGCTGCCGGTCGAGGATCTCGGCGAGCTCTTCGACGTCGAGCTGCCCGCCGACGAGGTCGAGACCGTCGGCGGCCTGCTCGCCCAGGCGCTCGGCCGGGTGCCGATCCCGGGCGCCGGCGCCGAGGTCGGCGGCCTGCGTCCTGGTCGCCGAGGGCACCACCGGCCGGCGCAACCGCATCGACACCGTGCTCGTCCGGCGGGCCGCCGAGCGACGAGTCCAACGAGCGAACCCCGCCAGGACGAGAGGCAACCCGCGGATGCCTGACCTTCCCGCGTCTGCCGGCCGAGGACGCCAAGCTGGTCACCCTGGCCCGGGCGGCCCGGGCCCGGATCGGCGCCGTCGAGGGCGCGGCCGTGCGCGACGGGGACGGCCGCACCTACGCGGCGGCGACCGTCGCGCTGCCGTCGCTGTCGCTGACCGCGCTGCAGCTGGCCGTGGCCACCGCGGTCGCGTCCGGCGCGGCGAAGCTCGAGGCGGCCGCCGTGGTCACCGAGGCGTCGACGCTGGACGAACTGGGCCGGGCGGCCGTGCGCGACCTGGCGCCGACGCGCTCCGGTGCACCTGGCCGGCGCCGGACGGCACGGTCATCGGCACGACAACCGATTGAGCGGCGACCGAATGACCGACACCTACCGCGCCGGCTTCGCCTGCTTCGTCGGCCGGCCGAACGCCGGCAAGTCGACCCTGACCAACGCGATCGTCGGCCAGAAGATCGCGATCACCTCGGACAAGCCGCAGACCACCCGGCACACCATCCGCGGCGTCGTGCACCGGCCGGACGCGCAGCTGGTCCTCGTCGACACGCCCGGCCTGCACCGGCCGCGGACCCTGCTCGGCGAGCGGCTCAACGACCTGGTCCGCAGCACCTGGAGCGAGGTCGACGTGATCGGCCTCTGCCTGCCGGCCGACGAGGAGATCGGCCGCGGCGACCGGTTCATCGCGGCCGAGATCGCCGACGCTCAAGGCCACCGTGATCGCCGTGGTCACCAAGACCGACCTGGTCGCGCGGGGCACGCTGGCCGAGCAGCTGCTCGCGGTGCAGGAGCTCGGCGACTTCGCCGACATCGTGCCGGTCAGCGCCGTCACCGGCGACCAGGTCGACCTGCTCACCGACCTGCATGATCAAGTACCTGCCGCCGTCGCCCCAGCTCTACCCGGACGGGATGCTCACCGACGAACCGGAGCACGTGCTGATCGCCGAGCTGATCCGGGAGGCGGCGCTGGAAGGGGTACGCGACGAGCTGCCGCACTCGATCGCGGTGCTGGTCGAGGAGATGCTCCCCGAGGAGGGGCTCACCAAGATCTACGCGGACATCTACGTCGAGCGGCCGAGCCAGAAGGCGATCGTGATCGGCGCCGGGGGCAGCCGGCTCAAGGAGGTCGGCACCCGGGCCCGCCGGCAGATCGAGGAGCTGCTCGGCGGCCGGGTCTACCTCGACCTGCACGTACGCGTCGCCAAGGACTGGCAGCGCGACCCGAAGCAGCTGCGCCGCCTAGGCTTCTAGTCGTGAACGGCGGCTTCCGCGGCAAGCTCTACCGCGACGATGCGGTGGTCCTGCGCGTGCAGAAGCTCGGCGAATCCGACCGGATCGTCACCCTGTTCACCCGCCATCACGGCCGGGTCCGCGCGGTCGCCAAGGGCGTGCGGCGCACCACGTCCCGCTTCGGCGCCCGGCTCGAGCCGTTCGGGCACGTCGACGTGCAGCTCATGGAGGGCCGCACGCTCGACGTGATCAGCCAGGTCGAGGGCATCGAGCTCTACGGCAAGCGGTTCTTCGAGCGACTACCCCCGCTATACGGCGGCCAGCGCGATCGCCGAGACGGCCGAGCGGCTCACCTCGATGGAGGAGGAGCCGTCGCTGCGGCTCTACCTGCTCACCCTCGGCGCGATCCGCGCGCTCGCGCTCGCCGAGCACTCCAGCAGCCTCGTGCTCGACGCCTACCTGCTGCGCGCGATGGGCGTCGCCGGCTGGGCGCCGGCGCTGCGCGAGTGCGCCGTCTGCGGCACCGCCGGCCCGCATCGGGGCTTCTCGGTGCCGGCCGGCGGCTCGGTGTGCCCCGACTGCCGGCCGCCGGGCGCGGCCAACCCGGCACCGCCCACGGTCGAGCTCATGATCGCGCTGGCCGAGGGCGACTGGGACAGCGCCGAGCACAGCGAGGCGGCCCCCCGCCGGGAGGCGAGTGGCCTGGTCGCCGCGCATTTGCAGTGGCATCTCGAGCGCGCGTTACGCTCGCTGCCGCTGGTGAGATCGAGCGTGAGGGGTTTTCGTGGCTCGTGGCAGAACGTTCCGGCCGCCGTCGCCGCACCCTAGCGGGGCACGCCCGCCTGACCTGCCCAAAGAGGCCATGCCGCAGCACGTCGCGATCATCATGGACGGCAACGGCCGCTGGGCCAAGCAGCGCGACCTGTCCGCGCACGGCCGGGCACACCGCCGGGGAGGCCGCCCTCTTCGACGTCATCGAGGGCGCACTCGAGCTGGGGGTGAAGTACGTCAGCGCCTACGCCTTCTCCACCGAGAACTGGAAACGCTCGCCCGACGAGGTCCGCTTCCTGATGAACTTCAACCGCGACACGATCCATCGCCGGCGCGACGAGTTCCACGAGATGGGCATCCGGGTGCGGTGGGCGGGACGGCGGCCGCGGCTGTGGCGCAGCGTCATCGGCGAGCTCGAGTACGCCGAGAAGCTCACCCGGCGGCAACGACAAACTCACCTTCACCATGTGCGTCAACTACGGCGGCCGGGCCGAGATCGCCGATGCGGCGGCCCGGCTGGCGGCCGACGCGGTCGCCGGCCGGGTCAACCCCGACAAGGTCACCGAGAAGACGTTCGCGCGCTACCTCGACGAGCCGGACCTGCCCGACGTCGACCTGCTGGTCCGCTCGTCGGGGGAGCAGCGGATCTCCAACTTCATGATCTGGCAGGCCGCGTACGCGGAGTTCGTCTCGGTCGACACGCTCTGGCCGGACTTCGACCGGCGGCACCTCTGGTACGCGTGTGAGGTCTACGCCAAGCGGGACCGGCGCTTCGGCGGGGCGATGCCGAACCCGGTCGTGCCGGTCTGACTCACAGCCGACCCGCGAGCAGTGCCACCGCCGCCACGACGGCGCCGCCCGCGACCACCATGACGTCGAGCGCGCCGAAGTAGGCCTGGCGCGCCGAGGTCCGCGCCGTGCCCGAGTCGAAGCCGCGCGCCTCCATCGCCGTGGCCAGCCGGGTGCCCCGGCGGATCGCGCCGACCAGCAGCGCGAACGCCGTCGAGCCGGACAGCCGGGCCCGCGCGAGCGGGTTCCAGCCGGCGTCGATGCCCCGCGCCCGGCGGGCCAGGCTCAGCTGCCGCCACTCGTCGGTGAGCAACGGCATCAGCCGGAACGCGGCGAGCGCACCGATCGCGAAGCGCGGCGAGACCCGCAGGTGGGCCATCAGCGAGTCGGCGAGGTCGGTCGGGTCGATGGTGGCGAAGACCAGCATGCCCGGCAGGCCGATCGCGATGAGCCGGAGCGCATAGGACAGTGCACTGTGGACGGCGTCCGGCTGGTCGGAGAACAGCGACGTGAACACCAGGACGCCGGCCGCGCTGACCAGGAGCGGCCAGGCGCGCAGGACGTTGAGCCCGGCGAGTGGCGCGATGGCCAGCTCCAGCGCGATCGCGCACCAGCGAGGTGATCGGGTCGAGCGAGAACAGCAGCGCGCCGGTCAGGATGGTGGCGGCGGCGAGCTTGGCGGTGGCGTCCCGGCGCGGCCAGGGGGCTCATAGCCGTACTTCCCGGTCGGCCGACCGTCGCGGTGACGAGTCGGCGTCGTGGGTGACCAGCGACGACGGCGCGGCCCTCGTCGCGCAGCTCGGCGAGCAGGTCGACCAGCTCGACGCCAGGTGCGCCGGTCCTGGCCGAACGTCGGCTCGTCGAGGATCAGGAGCTCGCGGGGCGGTGGCCAGCGCGGTGGCCACGCTGAGCCGCCGCTGCTCGCCGCCGGACAGGGTGTACGGGTTGGCCGCGGCGAGCCGGTCCAGCCGCAGCCGGGCGAGCAGCGTCGTCCACGATGGACGACGTCGGTCTGGCCGGTCCGCCGCGGGCCGAGGGCCAGCTCGTCGCGCGACCCGGCGCGGTGACGAACTGGTGCTCCGGGTTCTGGAACACCGAGCCGATCCGGGTGGCCAGCGTCGGCGCCCGCCACCGGTGCGGCGGTGCCGGCCCGGCGCCGGCGTCGCGACGCGGCCCGCTCGCCGGCTGCGAGCAGCCCGCCGAGCAGCAGCGCGAGCGTGGACTTGCCGGCGCCGTTCGGGCCGGTGACGGCGAGCGCCTCGCCGGCCCGGACGACCAGTCGGTCGGTCGCCGGGGCGGCGCCGGCGGTGACGTCCGCCGCGCGGACCAGGACCTGCCGGCGGCGCGGCGGCCGATGCGCGGCACGGGTGCCGGGCACCCAGACGCCGGCGTCGGCCAGCTCGGCGCCGTGCGTGGCGAAGACCGTCGCCGGGGTACCGTCGGCGAGGACGCCGCCGCCCGGGCGCGAGCACGACGACCCGGTCGACCAGCGGGAGCGCCTCGGCGACGCGGTGCTCGACGAGGACGAGCGTGGCGTCCGGGTCGCGCGAGCCGGCGCGAGCGCCTCGCGGACCAGCGCGGCGCCGGCCGGGTCGAGGTTGGCGGTCGGCTCGTCGAGCAGCAGCAGCCCGGGCGCAGCGGCGAGCACCCCGGCCAGCGCCAGCCGCTGCTGCTCGCCGCCGGACAGCGCGTCGGTGAGCCGGTCGCGGCCGTACGGGAAGCCGACGCCGGCCAGCGCCCGTCGACCCGCGGCCAGATCTCCTCGCGCGGGCACGCCCCGGTTCTCCAGCCCGAACGCCACGTCGTCGCCGCCCGGGCCATGACCAGCTGGGTCTGCGGGTCCTGGAAGACGATGCCGGCGTCCGGCCGGTGCGCGGGTCGAGCCGCCGTCGATGAGGACGGCGCCCTCCTGCTCGCCGGAGTCCTCGGCGAGCAGGCCGGCGAGCGCGGCGAGCAGGGTGCTCTTGCCGGCGCCCGGAGGGACCCAGCAGCAGCACCCGCTCGCCGTGCTCGATGCGCAGGTCGACGTCGCGTACCGCCCAGGCCTGGCGCCCGGCGTGCCGCCAGCCGAACCCGCGCAGCTCGACGTGCTCACGGATCTCGCCCGAGTCGGCTCACGACGCTAGACAGCCGCGCGCTCCCGGCCGGACGGCGAACCGGTCCAGCACGCCGGTCTGGGCCAGCGCGCGTGGCAGCGGCCCAGCCGCCGGCGCCCGGCGATGACCGCGGCGCTGAGAACCGCGACGCCGGCGTAGGCGCCACTTGGTAGCCGGTGCGACCAGGTGCCGTAGTAGAGCGATGAGGTCGAGGAGCGCCGCGGCGACGCCCGGCCAGCGCGCCGCCGACCAGCGCCACCGGCAGCCGGTAGACGCGGTAGCCGGTCAGCGCGAACGCGAGCTCGCCGCCGACCCCCTGGACCAGCCCGTACAGGATGACGGTGCCAGCCCCCACGGAGTGCCGAGCAGCGCCGAGATCAGCGCGGCGACGGTCTCGATGTAGATGCCGGCGCCCGGGCTTGCGGATGACCAGTCGGGCCGAGCACGGCGGGCACGAGCCAGACCCCGTAGAGCAGCGCCGCGCGGTCGGCAGCGGAATGGCGACTGGCCGGGCCGTTCCAGAGCTGGTCCCAGGCCCAGAAGACCACGCCGAAGGCGACGGCGATGACGGAGGCGACGACGATGTCGACGGTGCGCCAGCGGTTGTTGTGAGACGTTGCATGGTGATTGCCTCCCGCGGTGTGTACCGGGAGAAGACGCACGCCACGACCCGGAGTGCTCCGGACGTGGCGCGACGCGTGAGGTGACCGAACTCCCTGCGCTGGCATTACCCAGATCAGGTTCGAGGGTCTGCGGCTGTCGGCTGCACTCTCAGCGCTGTGCGCTCCCCTGTCGGATATGAAGTTGTCCTCGGACTGTACCGCTCCTACCCCCGTCCGAGCAGGGCCCCACCGTTGACCTGAAGTATCTGCCCGGTCACATAGCCCGCCTCCGGCGACGCGAGATAACGGATCGACGCGGCGATGTCGTCCGGCTCGCCGGCCCGGTTGACCAGGGTCTGGCCGACCCGCGCGGCGTGCCCCTCCGGCGTCGCCCGGTCGCCGAAGAACTCGGTGTCGGCCACATAGCCGGGCGCGACCACGTTGACCGTGATGCCGTCCTTGCCCAGGTCGCTGGCCAGGCTGAGGCTCCAGCCGTTGATCGCCGCCTTGACCGCGCTGTATGCGCCGCCGCCACCGCGCAGGGCGGCGATCGAGCTGATCGAGATGATGCGGCCACCCGGACGGCGCAGCTTCGGCAGCAGCGCGGTGGTGAGCAGGACGGCGGTCATCACGTTCATCTCGTACTCGAGCCGCCAGGCCGCCTGCACCTCCTCCAGGGACGGGCCGGTGCCGACCGAGGTGATCCCGCCGGCGTTGTTGACCAGGACGTCGACCGCATCGAATCGGCCGGCCAACTCGCCGACCGCGGCGGTCGAGGAAAGGTCGAGGGCGTGCCAGCTGGCGCCGATCTTGTCGGCCGCCCGCTCGAGCACGTCACGGCGCCGGCCGAGGATGGTCACCCGGTCGCCGGCCTCGGCGAATGCGGCGGCGGTGGCCAGGCCGATGCCGGTACCGCCGCCGGAAACCACAACTTCACGACTCATGATTCGACCCTAACCACGGGGTACCGGCCGATGCATGTCGAGCCCTACCGTGGGGTACTACTCGCGAGTAGCGTGACGGAGAGACGTTTTGGGGGGTGCGCAGTGACCACGACCGAGGACCGGCCGCAGCAGGTAACCGAGCGTGAAGCCCGCAAGGTCATCGAGGCGACGCGCGAGGCCGAATGGCGCAAGCCCAGCTTCGGCAAGGAACTCTTCCTCGGCCGGTTCCGCCTCGACCTGATCGACCCGCTCCCCGAGCAGGACGCGGCGAAGGCGGCCAAGGGCCAGGCGTTCCTGGCCAAGCTGAACGACTTCGCCTCGACACAGATCGACGGCCAGCGGATCGAGCGCGAGGCGCACATCCCCGACGAGGTGCTCCGCGGCCTGGCCGGGCTGGGCGCCTTCGGCATGAAGATCGACGAGAAGTACGGCGGCCTCGGCCTCACCAACCTCGACTACTGCCGGGCGCTGACCCTCGCCGGCTCGGCCAATCCGTCCCTTGGCGCGCTGCTGTCCGCGCACCAGTCGATCGGCGTGCCGCAGCCGCTCAAACTGGTCGGCACCGAGGAGCAGAAGAAGGCGTTTCTGCCCGCGCCTGGCCGCCGGCGAGGTGTCGGCGTTCCTGCTCACCGAGCCCGAGGTCGGCTCCTACCCGGCCAACCTGCGCACCAGTGCCGTCCCTACGCCGGAAGGTGACTACCTGCTCAACGGGGTCAAGCTCTGGGCCACCAACGGAACGCTCGCCACGCTGTTCGTGGTGATGGCTCTGGTACCGAAGGGCGACGGTCACAAGGGCGGGATCACCGCGTTCGTGGTCGAGGGCGACGCGGAGGGCGTCACCATCGAGCGCCGCAACTCCTTCATGGGCCTGCGCGGCCTGGAGAACAGCGTCACGCGGTTCCACAACGTGCGCGTGCCCAAGGAGAACGTCATCGGCGGCGAGGGCGCCGGCCTGCGGATCGCGTTGAGCACGCTCAACACCGGCCGGCTGTCGCTGCCGGCGATGTGCGTCGGAGCCAGCAAGTGGTGCGTCGGCATCGCCCGCGAGTGGGCCGCCGAGCGCGTGCAGATGGGCCGGCCGATCGGCGAGTACGAGGCGGTCGCCTCCAAGATCGCCTTCATCACCGGGTCGACGTACGGCATCGAGGCGATGCTCGAGATCTCCTGCCGGCTCGCCGACGACGATCGCAACGACATCCGCATCGAGGCGGCGCTGGTCAAGCTGTACGCGAGCGAGCTGGCCTGGAAGGTCGCCGACGAGCTGGTGCAGATCCGGGGCGGCCGCGGGTACGAGACGGCCGACTCCCTGGCGGCCCGCGGCGAACGCCCGATCCCGGCCGAGCAGATCCTGCGCGACCTGCGCATCAACCGCATCTTCGAGGGCTCGACGGAGATCATGCACCTGGCGATCGCCCGGGAGGCGGTCGACGCGCACCTCTCCGTCGCCGGCGACATCATCGACCCCGACGCCGCCCTCGGCGCCAAGGCGAAGGCGGCCGGCAAGGCCGGCGGCTTCTACGCGAAGTGGCTGCCGACCCTGGCCGTCGGCAAGGGGCAACTGCCCAACGGGTACGCCGGATACGGGCCGCTCGCCCACCACCTGCGCTACATCGAGCGGGCGTCGCGCAAGCTGGCCCGCGAGACGTTCTACGCGATGGCCCGCTGGCAGGGAAAGATGGAGCGCAAGCAGGGCTTCCTCGGCCGGGTCGTGGACATCGGCGCGGAGCTCTTCGCGATGTCGGCCGCGTGCGTGAAGGCGCGCACCGAGCGGGGTGAGCGGCCCGAGGGGGTCGAGCTCGCCGACCTCTTCTGCCGGCAGGCCAAGTTGCGGGTCGAGTCGCTGTTCAACGCGCTCTGGGACAACACCGACTCGCTCGACCTGCAGGCCGCGAAGCGGGTGACCGAGGGCCGCTACACCTTCCTGGAGGAAGGCATCGTGCCGAACCCGACCACCGGCGAATGGGTGTCGAGCTGGGAGCCCGGCCCATCGCAGGAGGAGGACGTGCGCCGCCGCCTCTGACCGCCCTCGCGGCCGGTGCCTGACGCCACAACTTCGGGGAAGTAGTGGCCTCGGCCGGTTCCGGAGGCCACTACTTCCCCGAAGTTGTGGCAACCCGACCCCGCGGATGCCACTGCTTCCCCGGAGTTGTGGGTCAGCGGAGGCCCAGGCGGCGGAGTTGGAGCTGGGCCAGCGAGTCCACGGCGTCCGGGTCGCCCTTCCGCCACGCTGTAGCGATGTCGGGGTCGAGCTTCGCGAGCCGGCTGAGCGGCTGGGTGGCCAGCGCGCGCAGGGCGAGGAGATCACGCCCGGCCTTGGCCCCGCCGAGCTTGGCGGCGGCGGAAGCGCGCCGCACCCAGCGGATCCGCAGCGGCAGCCAGACGAAGAGGACCAGCCCGAGCGGTACCGCCAGCAGCATGAACGTGAGTGCCCAGGACAGGTCGCCGACCACCGCCTGCTGTTCCTTGCCCGCGTTGGCCAGCGAGCGGGCGGCGTTCGCCGCGTCGCCGAACGGGGCGGCCAGTGAGTTGCCGGCGACCGGCACGTCGCCGATCTTGTCGCCGACCTTGCCGAGGTTGTCGGCCATGCCGTTGCCGGCGCTCTCGAGCTTCTGGCCGGGGACGGCGAGCTTCTGGATCAGGTCGAAAAGCCGCATGCCGAGCCTGATCCACACATAGACCCAGGCCACGACGAGGAGGTCGGTGATCAACTGGCGCATCCGCGGGGCGGTGCGGTCCGCATAGAGCTTCACAACTGTCAGCCTGCCGTACGCGCACCGGGCCCGCTCGACGGCCGTCAACCACAACGCCGGGCAACGAGTGGCCTCAGATGGACCCGGAGGCCACTCGTTCCCCGAAGTTGTGGCGTCAAGGGGGCCCGGAGGCCACTGGTTCCCCGAAGTTGTGGCGTCAAGCCGGCACTGTGGTTAGGACTCGCTGGCGTGGCTGACCGCGTCGGCGACGATGTGGGCGATGTGCTCGTCGGTGAGGGCGTACGCGATCTCGCGCCCGCGGCGCGACCCGCGCACCACGCCGGCCCCGCGCAGGACCCGCAGGTGCTGGGAGACCAGTGGCTGGGGGGCGCCGAGCGTGTCGACCAGTTCGTGGACGCAGCGTGGGCCGGAGGCGAGCTCGGTCACGATGCGGATGCGCAGCGGTGCGGCGAGCGCTCTGAGCAGCTCACCTGCGGCTTCGTAACCGTTGGGTCCGGACATGTCAATAACGATAACCGTTGTCAGTAACTACGGTCGAGGATGACTTCTGGCTCCGGGGCCACCGGATCGACGGTACGCGTCGGCCGTCGGCGGCGGGTCGCCCGTACCAGAGAAGCACTTAACGTCACCAGGAAGAAGCCGGCGATGGCGAGGAGGACGATCGTGGCGCCCGGTCCGGTATTGGCGGAAATGGACACCAGAACACCGCCTCCAGCAGCCAAAAGTCCGAGACCGATGCCGGCCAGCATGGTGGCGGTGAAGCCGCGGGTGATCTGCTGCGCGGTTGCCACCGGTACCACCATCAGGGCGCTGACCAGTAGCAGACCGACCGCGCGCATGGCGACCGTCACCGTGACCGCGGTGGTGATCGCGAGGGTCAGGTTGAGGGCGCGGACGGGCAGGCCGGACACGCGGGCGTACTCCTCGTCGTGACAGACCGCGAACAGCCACGGCCGGCCGAGAACGGTCACCGCGAGCACGGTCACCCCGAGAATGCCCATGACCACGAGATCTTCGGAGGTCGTGGTGAGCAGTGAACCGAAGAGGTACGAGACGAGGCTCCGGCTGCTCTGGCTGTTGGACAGGTTGACCAGCACCACGCCGCCGGAGATGCCGCCGTAGAAGAGCATGGCCAGGGCGACGTCGCCGGAGGTCTTGCCGCGCTCGCGGACCAGTTCGATCACCACGGCGCCGATGGCGGCCACGACGACGGCCATCAGCACGGGGGAGCGCTGCAGAAGCAGCCCGAGGCCGACGCCGGTGAGCGCCACGTGGCCGAGGCCGTCGCCGATCAGCGACAGGCGGCGCTGCACCAGGTAGATGCCGATCGCCGGGGCGGCGGCGCCGGTGATCAGAGCGCCGAGTAGCGCGCGGACCAGAAAGTCGTTCATGTCGTACCCCAGAGGCCGGTCCGCTCGACCGGGCCGTGCGGGTGCACGTGGTCGTGGTCCGGGTCGGCGTGGTGTCCGGCCGGCTCCGGAGCCTCTCCATCGTGGATCACTGAGCCGTGGTGGACCACGACGCACCGGGTGATCAGTGGCTGCAGCGGGCCGATCTCGTGCGCGACGAGGAGCACCGTGCCGCCGTCCTCGACGAAGCGCTGCAACGCCTTCGGCGAACGCCTCCTGGCTGGCCGCGTCGACGCCGGCGGTCGGCTCGTCCAGGACGAGCAGTTCCGGGCGGCCGGCCAGCGCCCGCGCGATCAGGACCCGCTGCTGCTGGCCGCCGGACAGAGTGCCGACCGGCTCGCCGGATCGAGTCGGGCCAGCCCGACCGCCGCGAGCGCCTCGTCGACGGCGCGCCGGTCGTCGGCGGTCGTGCCGGCCGCAGAAAGCCGCGGCGGGCGAGCCGGCCCTCGGCGACGACCTCGCCGACCGTCGCCGGTACGCCGCTGCCGGCGCCGAGCCGCTGCGGCACGTAGCCGATGCGCCGCCACTCCCGGAATCGGCGCAGCGGGGTGCCGAAGAGCCGGACCTCGCCGCTGACCAGCGGCACCAGGCCGAGAGCCGCGCGGACCAGCGTCGACTTGCCGGAGCCGTTGGCGCCGAGGATGGCCACCACCTCGGCCGCCGACACGCCGAGCGACACGCCGTCGAGCACGGGCCGGCCGTCGTAGTTGACGACCGCGCGCTCGACCTGCAGGACCGGGCTCATCGGCAGCCCAGGGCGGCGCGGAGTTCGGCCAGGTTGACGCGCATGACCGAAAGGTAGTCGTGTTTGGTCACGTCTTCGATGCCTTCGATCGGGTCGAGTATCGCCGTTTTGGCCCCGACCTCTCGGGCGAGCGTGTCGGCGACCTTCGGACTGACCAGCGACTCGAAGAAGATGGTGGTCACCCCGTGCGTACGGGCGAGGTCGCTGACCTGCGCCAATCGCTGCGCGCTGGGCTCTTCGTCGGGATTCAAGCCGCTGATGGCGATTTGTTGGAGTTCGTACCGATCGGCCAGGTAGCCGAAGGCCTCGTGACTGGTGACGATCTGCTGCCGCTGGCAGTGCCGCAGCCCGGCGGAGAACTCGGCGTCGAGTGCGTCCAGCTCGCGGTGCAGGGCGGCGGCGCGCGTCCGGTACTCGTCGGCGTGGGCCGGGTCGACCGAGCCGAGGCGCTCCGCCAGCCGGTCGCCGATGGTGGCGAAGCGGGCCGGGTCGAGCCAGACGTGCGGGTCGCCGCCGTTCAGCAGCGCCTCGACCTCGCCGACGTCGAGGCTGGTCTTGCGGGCCTCGCCGACGATCGCCTCGTCGACGGCCGGCTGGAAGCCGCGCAGGTAGATCACCAGCGTCGGCCTCGACTGATCAGGCCGACGTCGCGCGGGGAGAGCTCGAGGTCGTGCGGCTCGGCGCCGGCCTTGACCAGGTTGACCACGTAGACCAGGTCACCGCCGATGCGCTGGGCCAGGAACTGCAGGGGATAGAAGGCGGCGACGATGCTGATCTTGCCGGCGGCGCCGGGATCCATCTTGAAGCCGCAAGCGCTCAGCAGGCACAGGCACAGCGCCAGGCTGAGCCACGTCGCGGAACGCATGACTAGAACTGTGCCGCGAAATGATAATGATTGTCAAAACATGGCCCTATCTCGTCAGCTTTATGACCGCTATGACGATCAGGAGGGCGAGAATCAGGACCCGGACGGCCCGGGTCACGCCGTGTGAACCGGCCAGGTCCGCACCAGCAGCCAGCCGAGCGCGGCGGTCAGCGCGAGCAGCATGGCGGCGCCGACGACTCCGGGGATGATCAGCGCCGCGAAGACGTACGCGGCCGCGACCAGGAACAGGACCGTGCGGTTGACCCGGGCGAGTCGGTGCATTCCACATCCTTTATATGCTTCGCCGCATGCTTGTGGTGTCGCGGTTCGTCGTGTCCTCTTCAGGGCGGGTCCGCGCGGAGCGCGGTCAGTGCTCAGGGCGGGTCGCGCCGAGGCCGGGTCGGGAGGTGAGGCTCAGGGCGGGTCCGCGCCGGAGGCGCGGGTGAAGGTTCCGCTGACGCGTTCGTCGATCAGGCGCACGCCGCGCTGAGCGGCGCTGGCGGTCTGCCCCGGGTACCTGCGCGGGTCGCTTGGGCCGGTCCGCTGGACGAGCCCGACCACTGGACCCTGGTCACCGAGTGGGAGTCGGTCGGGGCCTACCGACGGGCGCTGTCCGCCTTCGACGTGAAGGTGCACGCCACGCCCGCTGCTCGCCGAGTCGCTCGACGAGCCGTCGGCGTACGAGGTGCTGGCCAACGCCGCGCCGGGCGGCGCCGTGGTCGTCTCGGCCAGCGACCGGGCCTGACGAGGCGCCGGCGACCGCTGAAAGGACCCGCAGTCGGTGACATGGATACTGTGGGCGGTATGAGCGAGCTGTCGGCGTGCCGGCGCCGCCGGCCGGGCCCGGCGTCGCGCCGCCGTTCGCCGCGCCGCCGCGGGATCGGGACAACAAACGCGCTCTGGATCGGGCTGGGCATCGGCGGCCTCGTGCTCGTGCTGTGCTGTGTCGGTGGGATCGCCGGCATCGGCGTGCTCGCCGCCGGTGGCGACTCCACGCCAAGTCGCAGGCCAGCTCGGTGGTCCGGACACTACCTCGAGGCGATCAGCACCGAGGACTACGCGGAGGCCTACGAGCAGCTCTGCGACGAGATCACCGAAAAGGTGTCGCAGGCGGACTTCGAACGGGCGTACAGCGGAGACAAGCTCGAGTCATACACGGTGGGCGCGGTCACGACGACCAACACGATCACCGTCCCCGCCACGCTCGAGTGGCAGGACCGGGGGACCGTCGAGGCCCGCTACACGCTCGTCCCCGCCACGCCGGTGCTCAAGATCTGCGGAGGGCTCTGACCGTCGGTTCCGGGCCCACGGGTAATGTAGTGCGGCCGAGCGGGCGTAACCGTACCGTGAACGGCAACGTTGACCGACATGTCTGGATCAGTAGTCCAACTTTGACTAGCAGCCCACAATCCGCCCCGCCGACAGCCAGCCGAGGCGTAGGAGGAACCATGCCCGCCGACCGCATCGATGCCGTCGTCAGCCTCGCCAAGCGCCGGGGCTTCGTCTTCCCGTCCAGCGAGATCTACGGCGGCACCCGCTCGGCGTGGGACTACGGCCCGCTCGGCGTCGAGCTCAAGGAGAACGTCCGCCGCCAGTGGTGGAAGACCATGGTCCAGCAGCGCGACGACATCGTCGGCCTCGACTCCGCCGTCATCCTGGCCCGCGACGTGTGGGACGCGTCCGGCCACGTCGAGGCGTTCGTCGACCCGCTGACCGAGTGCCAGTCCTGCCACAAGCGCTTCCGCGCCGACCACCTCGAAGAGGCGTACGTCGAGAAGCACGGCACCGACAAGCCGTTCGACCTGGCCGAGCTCAACTGCCCCAACTGCGGCAACAAGGGCACGTTCACCGAGCCGAAGATGTTCAACGGCCTGATGAAGACCTACCTCGGCCCGGTCGAGAGCGACGAGGGCCTGCACTACCTGCGCCCGGAGACCGCGCAGGGCATCTTCGTCAACTACAAGAACGTGGAGACCGCGGCGCGCAAGAAGCCGCCGTTCGGCATCGCGCAGGTCGGCAAGAGCTTCCGCAACGAGATCACCCCGGGCAACTTCATCTTCCGTACCCGCGAGTTCGAGCAGATGGAGATGGAGTTCTTCGTCGAGCCGGGCACGCGACGAGCAGTGGCACGAGTACTGGCTGCAGGAGCGCTGGAACTGGTACGTCGACCTCGGCCTGTCGACCGACAACCTGCGCTTCTACGAGCACCCGAAGGAGAAGCTCTCGCACTACTCGAAGCGCACCGTCGACATCGAGTACCGCTTCCGTTCGGCGGCACCGAGTTCGCCGAGCTCGAGGGCATCGCCAACCGCACCGACTTCGACCTGACCACGCACTCGCAAGCACTCCGGCGTCGACCTGTCGTACTTCGACCAGGAGAAGCAGGAGCGCTGGATGCCGTACGTGATCGAGCCGGCGGCCGGCCTGACCCGCGCGGTGCTGGCGTTCCTGCTCGAGGCGTACGACGAGGACGAGGCGCCCGAACACCAAGGGCGGCGTCGACAAGCGCACGGTCATGCGCTTCGACCCGCGGCTGGCCCCGGTGAAGGTGGCGGTGCTGCCGCTGTCCCGCAACGCGGAGCTGTCGCCGAAGGCCAGCGACCTGGCCGCCGCGCTGCGCAAGCGCTGGATGGTCGAGTTCGACGACTCGCAGGCGATCGGCCGCCGGTACCGGCGCCAGGACGAGATCGGCACGCCGTTCTGCGTCACGGTCGACTTCGACACGCTCAACGACGACGCGGTGACGGTGCGCGACCGCGACACGATGACCCAGGAGCGGGTGTCCCTCGACCAGGTCGAGCGCTACCTGATCGAGCGCCTGCCCGGCTGCTAAGCCGCCGCACGGCCACTACTTCCCCGAAATGGTGCCCTCCACGCCCGCCCGAGGCCACTACTTCGGGGAAGTAGTGGCATCCGGGGCGGTCTGAGGCCACTACTTCGGGGAAATGGTGGCCTCCCGCGCCGGCCTCCAACGCCGGCCTCCCGCGCCGGCCTCCAACGCCCGCCTCCCGCGCCGGCGCCAGCCCCGCGCCGGCCTCCCTCGCGCGGGGGCTAGGTGTTGAAGTTGAAGCCGCCCGGGCGGGCGTTGCGGTCGGCGACCAGGCCGGCCAGCGTCGACAGGGCGATCTCGGCCGGGGTACGCGAGCCGATATTGAGCCCGATAGGCCGGTGTACCCGGGCGATCTCCTCGTCGGGCACGCCCAGCGCCCGCAGGGCCTCGACGTGCGGGCCCATGTGCCGCGGATTGCCCATCAGCCCGACCCAGCGAGCCGGTGAGGCGAGCGCGTCCCGCAGCGCCTCGCCCAGTTCGGGCCGGTCGTGGTCGCAGACCACGATGTCCGTATTGTCGTCGACCGCGGAGGCGTCGAACGGGTCGCCGAGGGAAGCCTTGAAGCCGAGCGTCGCGGCGAAGTGGACCAGGTGCCGGGCGACCGGCGAGTCGAAGATCGCGACGACCGCCCGGCCGTCGGGCGCGAGGTCGACCGCGCCATGGGCGAGCGCGCAGGCCGTCGAATCGAACGCAGCGTGAATATGACCGGCGTCTGTCATCGCTCGAAACTATCAGCGCCTACCGAGCGCCCGGACGAGCGAGCGGCGCCACCGCTCATCCCGGCCAAGTCGATCAAGGAAGTACACGCCCGGGAATCGGACAAATTCCGGCGTGTACTTCCTTGATCGACTTGGCCGGGGTCGACGCGGCCCGGGGGCGTCCGGCGTCGACCGGAGCGGGAGGGATGGCGTCGCGCGGACCTGGCAGCGGAGGCCCCCAGGGCCGGAGCGGTGTCTCGCGGGAGGAACGGTCCGGACCTCGACGGACCCGAGTCATGAATAAAGAAAGAAAGTTTCAGGCCTTTTCCGAGGTAGAACGCTCGCGCGCGGGCTTCGCCTTGACGGTTAACGACAGCCAAACAAACCCTGAGTGCGCCCTTAAGAGGGCGCTTGAGAGACAACGGTCGGTCGCGCCGGCCCCAGACGACGACGACCCGGCGCCTTGGCGGATCGCCGTCTGGGACTCGCCGCGACTCGACCGCTGCCTCTCAAGAGCCCTCTAGGTTCTTCTATGTGAGGAGCATCGATGAGGCGCAAGCTCGCCCTCATGTCGGTTGCCGCACTCGCGGCGACCACCGGTGTCGTCGCAGTCGCCCACCAGGCGTTCGCGGCAGCCGGTTGTACCGCCAAGTACACGATCGTCAACCAGTGGGCCGGTGGCTTCCAGGCCCAGGTTGACGTGACGAACCTTGGCGACGCCGTCACCAGTTGGAATGTCGGATGGGACTTCGGCAACTCGTCCCAGACGATCACGCAGATCTGGAACGCCAGCAAGACCCAGACCGCCCTCCACGTCACCGCCACCAACCTCAGCTACAACGGCAACGTCGCCACGAACGGCGTCGTGTCGTTCGGCTTCCTCGGCAGCTGGACCGGCACGAACCCGGTCGGCGCGAACTTCACGTTGAACACCGTCGCCTGCACCGGCAACACCGGTGGCGGCGGCAGCCCGTCGGCGTCCGCCTCACCGTCGACGTCCCCCAGCCCGAACGCCCCGACCGTCGCGTTGACCAGCCCGAGCGCCGGCTCGTCGTTCACGGCGCCCGCCACCGTCAACCTCGCCGCCTCCGCCAGTACCCCCAGTGGCTCGATCTCCAAGGTCGACTTCCTCGCCGGTACGACGCTGCTCGGCACCGACACGACCGCCCCGTACTCGTTCACCTGGTCCAACGTCGCGGCCGGCTCGTACTCGCTGACCGCCCGCGCGACCAACAGCGCCAACCTGGTCACGACCAGTGCGGCCGTATCGATCACCGTCACCACCGGCGGCGGCCCCGGGCACGTCGACAACCCGTTCGTCGGCGCCGCGGGCTACGTGAACCCGAACTGGGCCGACCAAGGCCCGGGCCGAGCGGCGGCAGCCGCATCGCCAACAGCCGACCGCCGTCTGGCTGGACCGGATCGCCGCGATCGCCGGCACCAGCACGGCGATGGGCCTGCGCGCGCACCTCGACGCCGCGCTCGCCCAGGCGGCCGGCCAGACGCTGACGATCCAGTTCGTCATCTACGACCTGCCCGGCCGCGACTGCTCCGCGCTCGCCTCCAACGGTGAGCTCGGCCCGACCGAGATCGGCCGGTACAAGACCGAGTACATCGACCCGATCGCCGCGATCCTGGGCGACCCCAAGTACGCGAACCTGCGGATCGTCAACGATCATCGAGATCGACTCGCTGCCGAACCTGGTCACCAACACCGGCGGCACGGCCGGCGCGACCGCGACGTGCGACACGATGAAGGCCAACGGCAACTACGTGAACGGCGTCGCGTACGCGCTGAACAAGCTGCACGCGATCGCGCAACGTCTACAACTACATCGACGCCGCGCACCACGGCTGGCTCGGCTGGGACTCGCAACTTCGGCCCCGCCGCCGACCTGTTCGCCACGACCGTCCGCGGCACGCCGGCCGGCGTCGCCAGCGTCGACGGCTTCATCACCAACACGGCCAACTACTCGGCGCTGACGCGAGCCGTACTTCACCATCAACACCACGGTGAACGGCCAGTCGCGTCCGGCAGTCGCAAGTGGGTCGACTGGAACCACTACGTCGACGAGCTGACCTTCGCCCAGGCGTTCCGCGACCAAGCTGGTCTCGGTCGGCTTCGCCGTCCAACATCGGCATGCTGATCGACACCTCCCGCAACGGCTGGGGCGGCTCGGCCCGGCCCGACCGCGGCCGAGCACCGTCGACCGACGTCAACACGTTCGTCAACGCAGTCGCGCATCGACCGCCGCATCCACGCCGGCAACTGGTGCAACCAGTCCGGTGCCGGCCTCGGCGAGCGGCCCGCAGGCGACCCCGGCCGCCGGCATCGACGCCTACGTCTGGATCAAGCCCCCGGGCGAGTCCGACGGCTCCAGCACGCCTGATCCCGAACAACGAGGGCAAGGGCTTCGACCGGATGTGCGACCCGACCTACACCGGCAACGCCCGCAACGGCAACAGCCTGACCGGCGCGCTGCCCAACGCGCCGCTCTCGGGCGCCTGGTTCTCGGCCCAGTTCCAGCAGCTGATGCAGAACGCGTACCCGGCGCTCTGACCGACAAGTCTCCGTGGGGGTTCCCGATCAACCCGGGAGCCCCTTCGGGCTTTTTGTACCTTTTATGACTCGGGCTCGGGCTCGTCGAGCGCACGACCGTCGCTCCCGCCAGGAATCCCGGCGTCCGCGTACCCAAGCCCGGGTTCAGCCGCCCCAGTTCCGGGCAAGCAGTGCCCTCCGCAGCGCGGGGTTGCCCCAACTCCGCCCAAGTAGTGGCCACCAGGCCCGCTGAGGCCACTATTCGGGGGAAGTAGTGCCCACCGGGGGGTCGGGTTGCCACAACTTCGGGGGAGTAGTGCCCACCGGGGGTCGGGTTGCCACAACTTCGGGGGAGTAGTGGCCTCCGGCGGCTCGCGAGGCCACAACTTGCGGGAAGTAGT
This sequence comes from uncultured Actinomycetota bacterium, assembly GCA_963816625.1. Classification (GTDB taxonomy): domain Bacteria; phylum Actinomycetota; class Actinomycetes; order Mycobacteriales; family Micromonosporaceae; genus Dactylosporangium. The sequence continues at coordinate 215,313 of CAWFLC010000006.1, forward strand.
GGCCACCCACCTCGCCCGAGGGCGCTATGTCGGGGGTGGTCGGCGGGTCGGCGGCGATAGGCATGATCGTGAAGAGTTTCCGGTGTATGGCGCCCGGTAGGTCTTCAGGATCATGCATGCGGGGTGTGGCGGTGGCCGGTCATGCCGGGTTCGGGTGCTGTTGTGTCGGGTGTCGGGTGTCGGGTCGCGGGTCGCGGGTTGTTCGATGACGGTGGTCGATCTGCCCCGTCGGCCGCAGACGGTGGTCGATCTGCCGACAGTTTCGTCGGCGTGTCGTGGGGGTGCATCGACCACCGTCGTGGGCTCGGCATCGACGGCGGCCACTATGAGGCGTCCGGAGCTGGGTGCCTCCAGGCCGCGAAGATCAAAGGTGACTTGTCAGCGATTCGCGGCCCGAAAATCACTGACAAGTCGCCTTTGATCTTGCCGCGGTGCGGCTGCGACGTCGGGGCTGGCGGTGACTGTAGTACCAGACGGCCCAGTCATGATCCATGCTGCGAGCTCCGTGCCGATGCGCGGTACGTCGGTGCCGGCTCGCGCCGGATCGTGGGGGCGGCGGGTGGTGCGCGGCGGGCCGCGCCGGGCCGGGGCCATAGCGGCCACCGTCGATGCCGAGCCCAAGACGTTGGTCGATGCACCCCCGCGACACGCCGGCGAGATGTCGGCAGATCGACCACCGTGTGGGGCGGCCGGGGCAGATCGACCACCGTCATCGCCGAGCGTCGACGCGCTGAGCGGGCGCGTGGAAGTGCCGAAGCGCCGCGGACTCGGGAGCCGAGCACCCTGGCCGCGATCCCCACGCCCTCGGCCGACTCAACCACGTGAGCAGTCTCCTTTGGGGAAGTCGTGGCCACCGGGGGCCTGGCAGGCCACAACTTGCGGGAAGTTGTGGCCACCAGGCCCGCTGAGGCCACAACTTCCCGCAAGTAGTGGCCACCGGGGCCCGCTGAGGCCACAACTTGCGGGATTTGGTGGCCTCCGCGGTGCGATCTTGGCCATCCGTGGTTGCCCCAGCGCCGGGACGTGCGGAGCGGTGTCTGGCGGGAGCGACGGTCGTGCGCTCGGCGGGCCCGAGTCATAAAGTATAAATCGGGCATTCCGGGCCGTGTCGAGAGGCGATAAGCCGGCGTTGGGGTCTTGGTGCCGCAAGATGGCATATCGCGCATACGAGCTTGCCCAATCGTGATCTAGCGACGCGACGGACAGCGGCGTTCGTACTGCGGAGATATTCTCCGAGGCCCTCTCATTTTGTCCGTTGCTAGGAGCAGTCGGTTGCTTAGCCAGATCCGGGTGTGGCACAAAGCCGGGATTCGTTCACCTTCTCGCGTCACGATGATTGTGGCGACGAAGGGGGTGCCGGCCATGAGGACACGCGCACTTGGAGCGATCGCCACGCTGGGTGGGCTGCTGTTGCTGGGCGGATTGTCCGCCTGCGGCACGGCGGACGCCGCAACCTGGCACGGCAAGGACGGCGCGGGTCCGGCGGCCTCGGGAACGGCTGCACCTACCGCCACGATCACGGCGCCGGCCAACGGCGCGACGGACGTCTCGACCGCCATCGAGCTGAGCCTGACCGGCGCCAACACGAAGGCCGCCGACATCACGGTGACCGACGCGTCGGGGACGAAGGTCGACGGTACCGTCCGGGCGGACGGGACGACGTGGGTGCCGGCGGCGCAGTTGAAGTACGCGACGCCCTACACCGCGACGGTCGCCGACGGCGGCAAGATCAGCTTCACCACCCAAGCCAAGCCGAGCAAGACGGTCAGCACCAACGTCTCGATGAAGGACGGCGCCACCTACGGCGTGGGCATGCCGATCGTGGTGCGCTTCGGCTCGAGCATCCCGAAGGAGCAACGGGCCAGCGTCGAGCGGCGGCTGATGGTCACCAGTACCCCGGCGCAGGTCGGCTCGTGGAACTGGTTCAGCGGGGACGAGGTGCACTACCGGTCGAAGGAGTACTGGCAGCCCGGCACCAAGCTGTCGGTGCGGCTGGCCACCGGCGGCCTGGCCATGGCCAAGGGCGTCGGCGCGAAGGACGTGACGGCCAACGCCACTATCGGCGACGCGATCATCATGACCACCGACGACAACACCCACCAGATGACCGTCACGCAGAACGGCCAGGTCATCAAGACCATCCCGGTCAGCCTCGGCAAGAAGAGCACCCCGTCGTCCAGCGGCAACATGGTCATCATGACGAAGAACCAGTCGGAGCTGTTCGTCTCCACCGACCCGGCCGACCCCTACCGGGAGACGGTGTACTGGACGATGCGGCTCACCAGCAGCGGGCAGTACATCCACGCGGCCCCGTGGTCGGTCGGCAACGCAGGGCAAGCGCAACGTCTCGCACGGCTGCACCAACGTGTCGACGCCCAACGCGAAGTACCTGTTCGCTCTCACGCACATCGGTGACCCGGTGATCGTGAAGGGCACCGGGCGCAACCTCGACTGGGGCAACGGCTGGACGGACTGGAACCGGACCTGGGACGAGTACGTCAAGGGCAGCGCGCTCGGCGCGGCGCCGACCGAGGAAGCGCCGGCGTGGACCGGCAAGATGGACCAACCCGGCTGAACCCCAGCAAAATCGTACGGGCCAGGCGTTCGCGCCTGGCCCGTTTCAAGTTTCGGTGATCCGGGTATCCACACGCGCATGTCGATGAAAGCGCTTTCAAAGTCGAAGCGCGGGCTCGGTCACGATCTACGAGGTCGCGCGCCGCGCCGGGGTCTCCATCGCCACCGTCTCCCGGGCCCTGCGCGACTCCGACCTGGTCACGCCGCGAGACCCGGCGCGCGGTGCTGGCCGCCGCCGGCGAGCTGCAACTTCACGCCCAGCCGGCTCGGCCGGTCGCTCGCCGAGGGCCGGCACGCCGCCAACGGCATCGTCTTCCCCGACCTGTCGGGCCCTACTACGCCGAGGTCGTGCTCGGGTACGAGGAGGCCGCCGCCGAACTCGGCCGCAGCGTGCTCATCCTGGCCACGAACGGCCGCCCGGACGCCGTCGCCGCAGGTCCTCGAACTGGCCGGCCGCGTCGACGGCATGGTCGTGATGGGCCGCACCGTCGGCGACGACGTCATCGCGACGATCGCCGCGTCCGGTACTGCCGCTCGTGCTCCTCGCCCGCGACCCGGTCGACGATCGTCGACACCGTCCGGGCCGAGAACGCCGCACCGCCGCGGAGCTCGCCGCCCACCTCGTCGAGCACGGGTACCGGCGATTGGTGTTCCTCGGCGATCCGGACGACTCGCCGGACGTGGCCGAGCGGTACGCCGGGCTTCACGCGGGGCCTGGCCGCGCGCGGGCGTACGCGCCCCGCGCCTCGTCCCGTGCATGTTCGACGTCGAGGCCGGGCTACGCGGCGGCTCGCCGGCTGCTGCGCACGGCGACGCGTCCCGCAGGCGATCGTCTGCGCCAACGACGAGGTGGCCCTCGGCGTCCAGCTCGCCGCCGAGCGAGCTCGGCCTGGCCATCCCCGGCGACCTCGCGCTCACCGGCTGGGACGACGTGATGACCGCCCGGTTCGTCGGGCTGACGCACCGTGCGCCAACCGATGCGCGAACTCGGCGGCACCGCGGCGCGCATGGCTGCACGACCGCATCACGAACGCACTCCGACCCGCGACGTACGACCGCGAGGCCGCGCCGCCAGGTCCTTCCCACGCAGCTCGTCGATCCGTCGCAGCTGCGGCTCTCACCCCGGAGGTACCAATGATCGGTAGAAAGGCGGCCGTCGCCGCGAGCCGCGCTGGCCCTGCTCGCTGACCGGCTGCGGTCGCGACTCCGACGGCGAGCAGGACAGCGCCAAGCCGGTCAGCCGACGGCAAGGCCAAGCGGTGACATCACCGTCTGGGCGATGGGCACCGAGGGCGAGAAGCTCGTCGACGTTCGCCAAGGACTTCATGACCGAGAACCCGGACGCGAAGGTCACCGTGACCGCGGTGCCGTGGGACGCGGCGCACCAGAAGATCTCCAGCGCGATCGCCGGCCAAGCAGACCCCGGACGTGTCGATGATCGGCACGACGTGGATGGGCGAGTTCGCCAAGACCGGTGCACTCGACCCGACCCCGACCGACCTGATCGACAAGTCCGCGTTCTTCCCCGGCGCCTGGGACACCACCGTCGTCGACGGCACCTCGTACGGCGTCCCGTGGTACGTCGAGACCCGGCTGCGTCTACTACCGCAAGGACCTCGCCGAGAAGGCCGGCATCACCCAGCCGCCGAAGACCTGGGACGACCTCAAGGCGATGGCCAAGGCGCTGCAGACCAAGGCCGGCGCGAAGTGGGGCATGTACCTGCAGCCCGGCCAGACCGGCAGCTGGCAGAGCGTTCCTGCCGTTCGCCTGGTCCAACGGCGCGGAGATCACGAAGGACGGCAAGTTCACGCTTCGACACGCCGGAGATCGACCGAGGCCCTGACGTACTACCAGTCGTTCTTCACCGAGAAGCTCTCGCCGACCGACCTGCCGCTGCAGGGCGCGCTGGAGCCGGGCTTCGTCAAGCGGCAGCATCGGCGCCTTCATCTCCGGCCCGTGGCACGTCGGCATCCTCAACGAGCAGGGCGGCGCGGCGTTCGCGAGCAAGTTCGCGGTGGCGCCGATGCCGGCGCAAGAAGTCGGCGACCTCGTTCATCGGCGGCAGCGACCTGGCCGTGTTCAAGGACGCCAAGAACCGCGACGGCGCGTGGAAGTTCATCTCCTGGCTGAGCAAGCCCGAGGTGCAGGTCAAGTGGTACAAGGCCGGTCAAGGACCTGCCGGCCGTGCAGAAGAGCTGGGACGACCAGACGCTGACCGGCGACCCGATCCTCGCCACGTTCGGCGAGCAGCTCAAGGACGCCAAGTCCCCGCCGTCGTATCCCGACCTGGGAGCAGGTCGCGGCGGCGTTCGACGACGAGGTGGAGAAGGTCGCCAAGACCGGCGAGGACCCGGCGGCCGCGCTGAAGGCCGATCGCAGCAGACAGGCCGACAGCATCGGCACCGGGAGCTGACCATGGCCGTCCGTGGCCACCGCGAGCCGGCGCGCGGATCGAGCCGAGCGCCCGAGCCGGCCACCGGCGCGCACCGGCGCAGCGCCTGCGGCGAGCGCTGATCGGCTGGGGCTTCGCCACCCCGTTCACGGTGCTGTTCGCCGTGTTCATGGCGCTGCCGGTGGTGGCGTCGCTGGTGATGAGCCTGACCGACCTGCGCTCGACCGACCTGCGCCACCCGTTCGCGCGTCGACGTTCGTCGGCGTCGACAACTACGCCAAGCTGTTCCAGGACGACCTGTTCCTGCGGGCCGCGGTCAACACCGGCGATCTTCGTGGTGGTCGGGCGTGCCGCTGACCATCGTGGTCGGGCTGGCCGCGGCGACCGCGCTCAACTCCGGGCTGATCCGGCTCGCGGCGCTCTTCCGGGTCGGCTTCTACCTGCCGGTGGTCACCAGCATCGTGGCGATCGCGGTGGTCTGGCGGTTCCTGCTCGACCCGGACGCCGGGCTGCGTCAACAACCTGCTGCGCGGCATCGGCATCGACGGGCCGAACTGGCTGGGCAACGACCAGCACTTCGCGCTGCCGTCGATCATCGTCATGGCCGTCTGGCGCAACTTCGGTTTCCTCATGGTGATCTTCCTGGCCGGGCTGCAGGCCATCCCGGCCGAGCTCTACGAGGCGGCGCGGCTGGACGGCGCCGGCCGCTGGCAGCAGTTCCGCAACGTCACGCTGCCGTTGCTGCGCCCGACCCTGCTCTTCGGCGGCGGTCGTGACCGAGCATCGGCTACCTGCAGCTGTTCGAGGAGCCGTTCGTGATGACCCGCGGCGGCCCGCTCATCGTCGACGCTGTCGGTCTCGTACGACATCTACAACCAGTTCGGCTTCGGCAACTACGGGTACGCCGCCGCGGCGAGCTACGTGCTGTTCGTCGGTCATCGTGGCGCTGTCGCGTGCTGCAGTTCCGGCTGCTCGGGTCGAGCGGACTGACGCATGACCACTCCTGTACGTCCGGCCCGCGCGGCGGGACACCGGCTGGCCCGCTCGTGCTCTACGTCGTCCTGATCGCCGGCCTGCTGGTCGTGGTCGGCCCGTTCCTCTGGATGCTGCTGTCCTCGATCAAGCCGGAGGCGCGAGATCCGGCACGTGCCGCCGACCTGGTGGCCGGAGACGTTCACGCTCGGCCAACTACCACGACCTGTTCTCCCGGCTGGACTTCCCGACGCTACTTCGCCAACTCGCTGATCGTGGCGGTGCTGGTCACCGCGGGCAACCTGCTGTTCTGCTCGGCGCTCGGCTACGCCCTGGCCAAGCTGCGGTTCCCGGGCAAGCAAGGCGCTGTTCGTCCTCGTGCTGGGCATGCTGATGGTGCCCGGCATGGTGATCTTCGTGCCGCAGTTCGTCCTGGTCAGCAACCTCGGCCTGGTCAACACGCTACGCCGGCCTGGTCCTGCCGTTCCTGGCCGGTCCGTTCGGCGTGTTCCTGATGCGGCAGTTCCTGCTGTCGCATCCCCGACGAGCTCATCGAGGCGGCCCGGGTCGACGGCGCCGGCGAGTTGCGCATCTTCTGGCGGATCGTCCTGCCGCTGTGCCGGCCGGCGCTGGCCACGCTCGGCATCCTGACCTTCCTGCGCATCCTGGAACAACTTCCTGTGGCCCCTCGTCGTGGCCACCACCGAGGACAAGTACACGCTGCCGGTGGCGCTGGCGCTCTACAGCGTCGGGCAGAACCGCATCAACTTCGGCCTCGCTGCTGGCCGGCGCGGTCGTCGTCGTGCTGCCGGTGCTTCTGGTCTTCCTGCTCCTGCAGCGGTACTTCCTGCGCGGCATCGCCACGACCGGACTGAAGTGAGGCTCTTCATGCGTCGCTTGCTGCGTCTCTGCGTCGATAGTCCTGGCCGTCTTCGTTCATCCCCGCACCGGCCTCTGCCGGCGGCAGTCGCTCACCGCTGTCGCACCTACGCCGTCGACACCTGGCGCTCGATGGTCGCCATGACCGACCCGGCCACCGGCGCTGCCGGCCGACAACATCGGCGGCGACCTGGCCGCGGCCAGCCGCTCCAAGTACACGTCGCCGACGAACATCGGCGGCGTACCTGTGGTCCACGGTGGCCGCGCGCGACCTCGGGATCATCTCCCGGCCGCGAGGCCGACCGACCGGGTCGAGCAGACGCTCGGCACGCTGTGCCGGCTCGACGCACCACACCCGCGTCGGGCATGTTCTACAACTGGTACGACCCGCACACCGGCGCGGTGCTGCACACTGGCCCGACGGACGGCAGCGCCATCACCCCGTTCCTGTCCAGTGTGGACAACGGCTGGCTGGCCGCGGCGCTGCTCGTCGTGCAGGGCGCGGTCCCGGCAGCTCGCTCGCAGGCGGCGCATGCTGGTCCGCGATGAACTTCGGGGCTTCTCTACGACCCGAACGGCCAGGCGGCGCGGCAAGGGCCTGCTGCGGGGCGGCTTCTACGACACCGAGCCGAGCGGCTGCTCGGTGCGCAACGCGCGACGGCGGTCTGGTACACCTGCAACCACTACGACATCACGGTGACCGAGCCGCGCATCGCCACGTACATCGGGATCGCGATCGGGCCAGATCCCGCCGTCCGCGTACTTCGCGACATGGCGCACGTTCCCGGACACCTGCGACTGGTCCTGGGTGGAGCAGCAGCCGACCGGCTTCACACGCCACCTACCTCGGCGTCCCGGTGTTCGAGGGCTCATACACGTACCGCGGGCATCACGGTTCGTGCCGAGCTGGGGCGGCGACATGTTCGAGGCGCTCATGCCGGACCTGTTCGTGCCCGAGGAGACAGTGGGGGCCGCGCAGCTGGGGTCGCAACCATCCGGCGACCGTCGCCGGCGCAGATCGAGCACGGGCTGCACGACGCCAAGTACGGCTACTGGGGCTTCTCGCCGGCCTCCGACCCGTTCGGCGGCTACAAGGCGTGGGGCGTCGAGGCGATGGGCATGGACCCGACCGGCTATCCGTCCGATGTGGAGGGCTCGAACTACGACGCCGGGTTCGGCGACTGCCGTCCGGCCGGACCGGCTCCGACGTACGGCGACGGCGTGGTGACGCCGCACGCGGTGTTCCTCGCTCTGCGGTACGCGCCCGGCGCGGCGCTGGCCAACCTCGCGCGGATCAAGACGAACCTCGACGCGTACGGGCCGGGCGGCTTCTACGACGCCGTCGCGGTGCGCAGCGACACCGTGGCCCGGCGCTATCTCGCCCTGGACCAGGGCATGATCATGGGCGCGATCGGCAATGCGCTCGCCGGTGACGACATCCGGCGCGGCGTTCGTCACCCCGCAGATCGAACACGCACTGCGGCCGTTGCTGGCGATGGAGCGGTTCAACGTCTGACCCCTAGATAGCCACAACTTCGGGGAAGGAGTGGCCTCCCGACCACCGGGAGGCCACTCCTTCCCCGAAGTTGTGGCAACCTTTGCGTCCGCCCAATGCGTTTACTGTGTGCGCCCGGCTTCTCTAGGCCGGGCGCGCCAACCTCTACGGGGCAGAGGGGCACAACCCGGGGGAAGTAGTGGCCTCCGCAGGGGCCGGAGGCCACTACTTCGGGGAAGTTGTGCCGGAGACCTAGCGGAAGATCGTGTACGGCATGCCGTAGACCTGCCAGGACAGGGGCAGAGCGAGGTCGAGGTTGCGCTGGTCGAGGAAGACGCGCTGCTCCGTCTCGATACGCGTGGTGTCGTGGTGGGCGGGTTCGGTCTTCATCAGCGCGACCCGGGCGTCGAGGAACGCGCTCAGGTAGGCGACCTCGTCGCCGCCTTGGGACGGTGGCCGGGCGACCGCGGCCGCCTGCTTGCGGAGCTTCGGCAGGGCGTCGGCGCCGTGCATGACGGCCGCGTCGAAGTAGGCGAACTGGCCGAGCGGCCGCAGGCCGTCCTGATGGGCGGCGGTCAGCGCGGGCGTGAAGTACATGGCGTCCCGCTCGGCGTCCTGCGCCTGCTGGAACCCCCGGGTGCCGGCGGCGGCGATCCAGTCCGCGGTGAACGACGGGTCCAGCCCGTCGTGCGAGTCACCGCCCTTGACCTCGCGCAGAGCCGGCAGGTACCGGGCGAGCGAGTTGCCCGGCGTCTGCCGGGCGTAGCGCTGGACGACGTTCAGCATGTCCCCGGTACCCGAGCAGAAGCCGACGATGCCCCCGGTGTAGCCGCGCCCGTCGCCGATGTCCTCGATGTACCGGTACTGGGCGCGCCAGTCCAGGCTCGAGTTCTCGGCGCTGGACAGCAACTGCATCGCGACGTCCTTCTTGCGCGGGTCGGCGAGGTCGTTGCGGGCGGGCGCGGCCGCCGGCGCCTTGACTGTCGGCGCCTTGCCGAGCCCGGCGGTGAACGGGTCGGGACCGATCGAGGCGATCGCCGGCGATGAGGAGGGAGACGCTGACGGCGCCGCGGCCGGTGGCGGACCCGCGTTCGGACTGGCCGCCGTCGGTGCGCAGCCGCCGAGGAGGAAAACGGCGAACCCGCCGAGGAGGAAAACGGCGAGCACGGCGGAGAACACGGCGACGGCGGGGACCGGCCGGCGGGGCTGGGTCAATCGATGTCCACCGGCTCGCGGTCGGCGACCTTGGCCACGCCTCTCGGCCTGGAGACGGACACGACCGGCGGTGGAGGTGGCGGCGGGAGGTCGATGGACGCCGACGCCGCCGCCGTGCCCGAACGGGCGAGCTTGTGCCAGCGCAGCCGCGCGCCGGTCATCGCGGTCAGCGTCGACTGGATGAGCACGAGGTACATCAGCTGGCGGTAGGCGAACTGCTGCAGTGGCAGCACCCATAGGACCCGCAGCTTCTCCTTGTCCAGCCGGAACGCGACGAACGCGGTGAGCAACTGCATGCCGAGCATGCCCAGCCAGGCGATGGCCGTCTCGGCGCGGTCGAAGAAGAACACGCCGTAGATGGCCAGTACGTCGATCAGCGGGGCGAGCAGCGGCAGGGCCACCCCGAAGAGGGCGACGTGTGGCAGGCCGACGCGGCCGAAGCGGCCGGACGGGCCGCGGTCGATCAGCGAGCGCTTGTGCTTCCAGATCGCCTGCATCGTGCCGTAACTCCAGCGGTACCGCTGGAGCCAGAGCTGGCGCAGCGACGACGGCGCCTCGGTCCAGGCGCGGGCGCGCTCCTCGTAGACGACCTTCCAGCCGGCGCGGCACATGGCCATGGTCACGTCGGTGTCCTCGGCGAGCGTGTCGTCGCTCATCCCGCCGATCTGCCGCAGGGCACTCCGGCGGAACGCGCCGATCGCGCCGGGGACGGTCGGCATGCAGCGCATCAGGTCGTACAGGCGGCGGTCGAGGTTGAAGCCGATCACGTACTCGATGTGCTGCCAGCGGGCGACCATGCTGCCCCGGTTGCCGACCTTGACGTTGCCGGCGACCGCGCCGACCTGCGGGTCGGCGAAGGGCTGGACGAGGCGCCCGAGCGCCTCCGGCTCGAAGACGGTGTCGCCGTCGACCATCACGATCAGCTCGTGCGAGGCCATGGCGACGCCGACGTTGAGCGCGTTCGACTTGCCTCCGTTCGGGATGCGAACCACCCGGACGCTGGGCAGCCGGAGCGCCTCGACGATGGCCGCGGTGCCGTCGGTCGAGCCGTCGTCGACGACCACGACCTCGATGCCGCCCGCGTGATCCCCGCCGGTGAGCGAGCGTACGGCCGCCTCGATGCCCTCCTTCTCGTTGTACGCGGGGACGATCACCGACACCGGCTCGGTCACCGGCGGCCCCCAGCTCCAGCTCTTCGACCGTCGCCGGCGTGCGTGCCGGCGGGCCAGGAGGAACAGCAGCAGCGTACGAACGATCATCAGCACGCCGACGGTCAGGAACAGCACGCCGACGACGACGAAGAGCCAGTCGCTGATCCGTACGGCAGCGACCAGGGCGGAAGCGCGGCGCTTCTCGTCGGCGCCGGCCATCGGGTTGCCGGCGATCGCCGCCGGAGCGGCCGCGTTGGCCTGCTCGGCGAGCGTCTCGGCGAGGCCCTGGCTGATCGTGGTGAAGTGGTAGCCCTGTTTGAGCATCTTGGGGATGAAGGCGTCCAGCGCGGTGACGGTCTGGGTGCGGTCACCGCCCGCGTCGTGCATCAGGACCACGGAGCTCTTGCCGGCGACCGGCGTCGAGTTGGCGATCACCGATTTGACGCCAGGGAGCGACCAGTCCTCGCTGTCCGTCTCGGTCATGACCGACAGGTAGCCGAGCCGACCGGCCTGCTGGATCAGCGTCCAGTTGGCGTCGTCGATCGCGTCGACCTCGGAGGAGTACGGAAGGCGCAGCAGGGCCGCCTTCCGCCCGGTCGCGCCGATGATGGCCAGCTGGGTCTGCGAGTACTCCAGTTCCTGCCGCCACGCCGGCAGCTCGGCCATGTTCGGGTGGGTGAACGTGTGGATGGCGATCTCGTCGCCGCCGTCGGCGAGGTTGCGCACGATCTGCGGGTAGCGCGCGACCTGCGACCCGACGACGAAGAAGGTGGCATTCACCTGGTACTTGCGGAGCACGTCCATGATCATCGGCGTCCAGTGCGGGTCCGGCCCGTCGTCGAAGGTCAACGCGATGGTCTTGCTCGGCAGGCTGTACGACTTCACGGCACCCTTGGTGGTGTCGATGATCGGGCCACCGTTGAGGATGCTGGTCGGCACGGTGTCGCTGCCGCCCGGTTTGGCCTCGCGGTCCGGCACGAACTTGGCGCTGACGTAGGCGTTGACGAAGAACATGCTGGCGACCACGCACAACAGTACGAACGCGACGATCCAATGTGGACGCGGTACGGAGCGCCGCTTGGCGCGACCAGTCACAGTTGGGCCGCCGACTGCGACGCCGACTCGGTGACGGCCGGTTCCGACGGCGCCGGGTCGCTGGTGCTGGTAGTGCCGGTGCCTTGGCTGGCCCGGTTGTCGGGCACTTCGACGGTGTTCGGGGTGGCCACCGTGGTGGTCTGGATCGGTGCCGGGGCGGCGACCGTGGTGGTCTGGATCGGCGCCGGGGCGGCGGTGCCGGTGCTGGTGTCCTCGGGCTGGCCGCCCTGCCCGCCTTGACCGCCGCCCTGGCCGCCGGGGTCGGGGGTGCTGGTGGACGTGGTCGCCGTCGGGCTGGGCGTCGCCGGCGGGGTCGGGCTGGGCGTCGGTGTGGGCGTCGGGGTCGGGGTCGCCTCGGGCGTCGGCGTAGCGGGCACCGTACCGGGCGTGGCCGGTGGCACGACGAGCGGCTTGGCCGGGTTCGCGGGCGTCGGAATGCCGGAGGGGCCGTTGGCCGGCCGGGAGGTGCCCGGGCGCGGCGTCCGGTTGGCCAGCCGGGCCGCCTCGCCGGTGATCGGGGCGGGGGTGTCGGCCGCCGGCCGGTTGAAGGTCTGCGGGAACGGGAGCAGCGACTCCGGGTTGAGCGGGCCGCCGAGCAGGCTCACCGCCACCAGGCCGGCATACGTCAGACTCACCCCGCCCAGCGCGTAGAACGCGATTCGAATGCGCCGTCGACGCTTGCCGGTGTCGTCGACGAAAACGGGCTCCGGCACCGGGTCGGAGGTGGACAGGGCCACCGTCGCGCCGTCTTCAAGGGAGGTGTTCTCACTCACGTAGAGACGATAGAAAATTTCGCAGGAATAGCGCCATATAGAAATGCCTCCGGATCGCCCGTAACTATTTCGATATTAGTCCTGAGCTGCAGAAACGCTGATTGTACGGCAATTGTTTAGCCCTTGAGATGTACCCATTAGAGTGAGCGCATCGCGAGCCGTCGATCGGCCCGAAAGAAACGCATAAACGACCATGGTCGGCAAAGGTGACGCACCTTCGGAAAATCCAGCGCACACGCCGTGTGAAGGCTGATTGTGTGTCAATTAGTCGACTCTTCGGCTGAGAATTGCTCGCAAAAATCGGTCGCGATCACGGTGTCGGGCGGGACATGGTGGAGGCATGCGAGTGATGTTCTGCCGGGTGGCCGACCACGAGCGCGGGTATGCGCTCGTGGCGCGCGACGACGGGGTCGTCTACCGCCTCGACGGCGGTCCGGCCGGCGCCGAGCTGCCGCACGACCTGGTCCACTTCACCGTCGAGGACGCGCTCGGCATGCCGGACGGCATCTGGGGCGCGATCGCCGGTGGCGCGGTGTTCCGCAGCATGACCCACATGAGCGGGCGGCGGCCGCCGCACGCCGCGGACCGATCGGCCGAGCTGATCCGCGTGCATCGGCCGAGCCTGCAGCGCGCGGAGCTGATCGGCGGCTTCGTCGAGCGCATCGCGGAGGCCAGCGCGGGGGCGTGCCAGGGGCTCGGCGACGCGGACCTGCACAAGGCGATGCGCGAGTCCTTCACGACCCAGCCGGACCTGGTCCTGGACGTCCGGGGCGTGCGCCGGGCCGTCTACAGCCTGCTCGCCGCGGCCGAGCGGTGGCGGGGCCTAGCGGTCGGTGGCCAGCTGACCTGTCACTGGCCCGGCTACCGCCGGCTCGTGCCGCCGATGGCGGCGAGGAACCGCCGCAACCGCCGCGGCCGCGTAACGCCCTCCGATGCACCCCGCGAGGCCCCCCGGCAGGCCACAACTTCCGGGATCTAGTGGCCTCCGGCACCCTGCGAGGCCACTACTTCGGGGAAGTGGTGGCCTCCGGTGGTGAGAAGGCGCGCTGCAGGCGGGACACCGCCTCGTCGAGGACCTCGTCCCGCTTGCAGAACGCGAAGCGAACCAGCCTTCGTCCCGCCTCGTGGTCGTCGTAGAAGACCTGCGACGGCACCGCCACCACCCCGCACCGCTCCGGGAGGGCCAGGCAGAACTCCACCCCGTCCGTACCGCCGAGGGCGGTGATGTCGGCGGTCACGAAGTACGTGCCTTCGGAGCGCAGTACCCCGAACCCGGCGGCCGCGAGACCGGTGCAGAGCCGGTCGCGCTTACGCTGCAATGCGTCGCGGAAGTCGACGTAGTACGACGGTTCGCTGCGGAGCGCCACGGCGATCGCGGGCTGCAGCGGCCCGGCGTTCACGTACGTGAGGAACTGCTTGACCCGCGTCACCGCGGACACCAGCGGCCGGCGGCCGCACGCCCAGCCGATCTTCCAGCCGGTGCACGAGAACGTCTTCCCGGCCGAGGAGATCTGCACGGTACGGTCGGCCATCCCGGGCAGGGTCGCCAGCGGTACGTGCGGGGCCGACGCGTCGGTGAACACCAGGTGCTCGTAGACCTCGTCGGTGACCGCGATCGCGTCGTACTCGGTGCACAGCGAGGCGATCTGCGCGAGCTCGTCCGGCGTGAACACCTTGCCGGTCGGGTTGTGCGGCGAGTTCACCAGTACCAGCCGGGTCTTCGGTCCGAACGCCGCGCGCAACTCCTGCGGGTCGAAGGCGTAGCGCCCGTCGACCACGCGCAGCGTGACCGGCCGCCGTACCGCGCCGGCGAGGGTGATCGACGCCGCGTACGAGTCGTAGTACGGCTCGAAGCACACCACCTCGTCGCCCGGCTCGCACAGCGCGAGCATGGCCGCCGCGATCGCCTCCGTCGCGCCCGCGGTCACCAGGATCTCGCCGTCCGGGTCGTAGTCGAGGCCCCAGAACGCCTTCTGGTGGGCCGAGATCGCCGCCCGCAGCTCCGGAATGCCCGGTCCGGGCGGGTACTGGTTCCGGCCGCCGTTGATCGCCCGGGTCGCCGCCTCGAGCATCGCCGGCGGCCCGTCGGTGTCCGGAAAGCCCTGTCCGAGATTGACCGAGTTGGTGCGCACCGCCAGCGCCGACATCTCCGCGAACACGGTGGTGCCGAACGGGCGCATGCGCGCGACAAGCGGGTCAGGGTGGGGCGCGCCGAAGGCGCGGTCGGGGGTGGCTGAATGATCCGTTTTCACGTGCCCATTTCATCAGATGGCGCAGGCGGTTACGGGGTGCAGGAGAGCGCTCACTGTGCGTCGTACGAGTGGCGGTAACTACACAAGGTCCCTTAGCGTGCGGAGTCGTGGATGGACGCCGGAACTACCCGCAGGACCCGGGCAGCCCTGATCCGGACGCGCGCTGGTACGACGAGCGCGCGTACGGCGAGCAGCGCTACCCCGACGCGTACGGCCAGGACTTCAACAGTCCGGACTACGGCGCGGCCGGCTACGACCCGTTCCGCAAGCCGGACGCGCCCGGTTACGGCGACCCGGTGCCCCCGCCGGCCTCGTTGCCGCCGGCGCAGCCATCCGGTCCGCCGGTCTCCGGCGGCGGCGCCCAGGCGCTGTTCGACCAGCCGGGTGCGCAGACCGGCGAGCTGCCGATCGACGACTACAGCCGGCACCGCGCCGAGGCGCTCGATCGGGAGGAACTGCGCCGAACCGCCCAGCCGGGCCAGTCGCAGCTGCCGACGCAACTGTCGGCGCAGATACCGCCGGCCGAGGCGCCGTCCGGTGCGTTCGGGCCGGCCCCGACCGGTGCCGGTGCGCTGGGCGGCTCTGGCGGTTCGGTGTACCGGGGGAGGCGGCCAGGCCTGGCCGTGCTCCTGATCGTGCTGACCGTGCTCTTCGAGCTCCCGGTGCTGCGGATCTTCTTCTCATCGGCGCTGGCCAGCCCGGTCAACGCGGCCGGCACCATCGCCAGCATCTTCATGATCCTCGGGCTGCCGATGTTCGCACTCGGGCTGTACGGCCTGATCGGCGGGGCGGCAGCGGCCCACGGCTCGCGGGCCTGGCTCCGCGTGCCCCTGGCGTACCTCCCGGTCGGCCTGGTGCTCTTCGTGGCGGCTGCGCTCGTCGGCTGACCCGTACCCGGTGGGCTGTTCGTCCACGTGCCGCGTACACTTGCGGATTGGCGACCGCGCATGCGCGGTCGACCTCGCGCGCCCTTCTACTGCCGATCCTCGAGTCCGAGGCACGACGGCAGCGGCGACGGCCTCCTGGTCCCGGCATCGAGCCGGGGAGACGGCCGGCGACCGGGCGCTAGGGCGGCGGCCCGACCGGTCCGCTGCGAACGAACCAGGATCGAAAGGGATCCCCGAATGACCGTGTCCATGCGCCAGCTGCTGGAGAGCGGCGTCCACTTCGGGCACCAGACCCGCCGCTGGAACCCGAAGATGAAGCGCTTCATCTTCACCGAGCGCAACGGCATCTACATCATCGACCTGCGCCAGACTCTCGACTACATCGAGAAGGCCTACGACTACATCCGCAACACGGTCGCCGAGGGTGGCTCGGTGCTCTTCGTGGGCACCAAGAAGCAGGCCCAGGAGGCGATCGCGGAGCAGGCGGCGCGGGTCGGCATGCCCTACGTCAACCACCGCTGGCTGGGTGGCATGCTCACCAACTTCCAGACGGTCTACAAGCGGCTGCAGCGCATGAAGGAGCTGGAGTCGCTCGACCTGACCGGCGCCGCCGCAGGGCTACACCAAGAAGGAGACCCTGCAGCTGTCGCGCGAGAAGATCAAGCTGACCCGCACGCTCGGCGGTCTGCGCGACATGCAGAAGCTGCCGGCCGCGATCTGGGTGGTCGACACCAAGAAGGAGCACATCGCCGTCGACGAGGCCCGCAAGCTGGGCATCCCGGTGATCGCGGTGCTCGACACCAACTGCGACCCGGACGAGGTCGACTTCCCGATCCCGGGCAACGACGACGCCATCCGCTCCGCCGCGCTGCTGACCCGCGTGGTCGCCGACGCCGTCGGCCGACGGCCTGATCGCCCGCTCGGGCCGGTCGACCCGCGTCGACGCCAAGCCCGAGCCCGGTGTGGTCGCCGGCGACGAGCCGCTCGCCGAGTGGGAGCGCGAGCTGCTCGAGGGCGCCAAGTCCGAAGAGCCCGCCGCCCCCGCGCAGGGCTGAGATCCGCAACCGTTGCGAGAGAGAAGTAAGAGAGAGTCTGAGACTGACATGGCCAACTTCACCGCCGCGGACGTCAAGCGGCTCCGCGAGCTGACCGGCTCCGGCATGATGGACTGCAAGAAGGCGCTGGAGGAGTCCGACGGCGACTTCGACAAGGCCGTCGAGCTGCTGCGCATCAAGGGTGCCAAGGACGTCAACAAGCGCGCCGGCCGCACCACCGCCAACGGCCTGGTCGCCCACTACGGCACCGGCCTGATCGAGATCAACTGTGAGACCGACTTCGTCGCCAAGAACGGAGGCGTTCGTCGAGCTCGGGCCAGCGCCTCGCCCAGCTCGTCGACGAGATCAAGCCGGCCGACGTCGACGCGCTGCTCGCCTCGAAGCTCGACGACGGCACCGTGGCCGACCTGATCCAGGCCGAGTCCGCGCGGATCGGCGAGAAGCTCGTCGTCAACCGCGTCGCGGTGCTCGGCCAGCCGGTTGCGGTCTACATGCACCGCAAGAGCCCGGACCTGCCGCCGCAGGTGGGCGTCGCGGTCGAGTTCACCGGCAAGGACGACGAGGCCGGGTTGGCCGACGCCCGCGGCGTGGCGATGCAGATCGCCGCGATGCGGCCGAAGTACCTCACCCGCGACGACGTCCCGGCCGACGTGGTCGAGTCCGAGCGGCGCATCGCCGAGCAGACCGCCCGCGAGGAGGGCAAGCCCGAGGGCGCCCTGCCGAAGATCGTCGAGGGCCGGGTCAACGGCTTCTTCAAGGACTTCGTACTGATCGAGCAGCCGTCGGTCAGCGACAACAAGAAGACCGTCAAGCAGGTGCTCAACGAGGCCGGCATCGACGTGACGCGTTTCGTGCGCTTCGAGGTCGGCCAGGCCTGAGGCTCTGCGTCAGAGCGTTGGGGGGTCACGGATGTCCGAGATGGGCAGCCGCGACCCCCTTGACGTGTCGGGTCGGACATAATTGATCGATTTGTCGCCACGGGCCGAGAGCGGCAGGCTGACGGCGGAAAGGTGCCCATGATGACCCACACCGCGACCGAGACGGCGATCCACCGACTGCCGTACCCCGCGCCCGGCCGCCGCCGGGTCGTGCTGAAGCTGTCCGGCGAGGTCTTCGGCGGCGGCGCGGTCGGCGTCGACCCGAACGTCGTGCGGCAGATGGCCCGGCAGATCGCGACCGTGGTCCGGCCGGGCGTGCAGGTGGCCGTGGTGGTCGGTGGCGGCAACTTCTTCCGCGGCGCCGAACTGCAGCGCACCGGCATGGACCGGGCCCGCGCCGACTACATGGGCATGCTCGGCACGGTGATGAACTGCCTCGCGCTGCAGGACTTCCTGGAGAAGGAGGGCATCGAGACGCGGGTGCAGAGCGCGATCACGATGGCCCAGGTCGCCGAGCCTTACATCCCGCGCCGCGCGATCCGGCACCTGGAGAAGGGCCGGGTGGTCATCTTCGGCGCCGGCGCCGGCATGCCGTACTTCTCCACCGACACGGTCGCCGCGCAGCGGGCGCTGGAGATCCACGCCGACACCGTGCTGATGAGCAAGAACGGCGTCGACGGCGTCTACACCGCCGATCCGCGGACCGATCCGAACGCCGACGCAAGCTCGACAGCGTCACCTTCGACGAGGCGCTGCGGCGAGGGCTGCGCGTGGTCGACGCGGCCGCGTTCAGCCTGTGCCAGGACAACAAGCTGCCGATGCTGGTCTTCGGGGCGGAGGGCGAGGACACCATCGTCCGCGCGGTCAGTGGTGAGAGGATCGGCACGCTCATCACCGCGGAAACCGTGCTCGATCGCGACGAATAGGCACTGTGACCCGGTCGATCCAGATGGCGGTCGGTCCAAAGGAGGAACGACGTGATCGACGAGACACTCTTCGAGGCCGAAGAGAAGATGGAGCGAGCGATCGAGCATCGCCAAGGAGGAGTTCGCGGTCATCCGGACGGGGCGGGCGACGCCCGCGATGTTCTCCAAGATCGTGATCGACTACTACGGCACGCCGACGCCGCTGACGCAGATGGCCTCGATCGCCGTCCCGGAGCCGCGCATGGCGATCATCAAGCCCTACGACGCCGGCCAGCTCGCCGCGATGGAGAAGGCGATCCGCGACTCTGACCTGGGTGTCAACCCCAACAACGAGGGTACCCAGATCCGGATCGTCCTGCCGCAGATGACCGAGGAGCGCCGCCGCGAGATGATCAAGGTCGCTCGGCACAAGGGCGAGGAGGCCAAGGTCGCCGTGCGCAACGTCCGCCGCAAGGCCAAGGAGGAACTCGACCGCATCGTCAAGGACGGCGAGGCCGGCGAGGACGACGGGCGCCGCGCCGAGAAGGAACTCGACGACCTGACGCACAAGTACGTCGGCCACGATCGACGAGCTCATCAAGCACAAGGAAGCCGAGCTGCTCGAGGTCTGATGACGCACCTCGACCCCCGCCCGCGCAACGACGAGACGGCCGACCTTTCGGCGGAGCTGTCCCCAGGGATGCCCTCAGTGAACGATCGCGCGCAGCGGGAGCCGGGTCCGGCCGAAGAGCTGCCGCGCTCGCGCCGGCGAGGTTCCACGGCCGCGGTCAAGCGTACTGGCCGCGCGGGCCGCAACCTGCCGGCCGCGATCGGGGTCGGGGTCAGCACTCGGGGCGATCGTGCTGTCGTCCCTGTTCCTCTGGAAGCCGGCGTTCCTGGCCGTGCTCGTCGTCGCCGTCGCCGTCGGCATCTGGGAGATGGTCCGCGCGGTCGGGCCGGACCGGGCCCGACCGCCGATGATCCCGCTGCTGGTCGGCGGCGCCGGTGATGGTCGGTCTGGCCTGGTACGGCGGTGCCGAGACGCTCACTCTCGGCCTGCTCGTCACGCTGCTGGCGATGCTCGTCTGGCGGCTCGGCCGACGGGGCGGCCGACTACCAGCGCGACGTCACCGTCGGCACGCTCATCGCGGTGTACGTGCCGTTCCTGCGTCGCTTCGCCGCGCTGCTCGCGCGCCCGCCCGACGGCGATCGTCAGCAGTCCTGGTGACGCTCCTGGCGGTGGTGCTGTCCGACACCGGCGGCTACGCGACCGGCGTCTTCCTCGGCAAGCACCCGATGGCGCCGTCGGTCAGCCCGAAGAAGTCCTGGGAGGGCTTCGTCGGCTCGCTGGTGTGGACGGCCGTGGGCAGTGCGATCGCGCTGCTACTTCCTGCTCGACGGCGCCGCTGGTGGGAGGGGGCGATCTTCGGTCTGGCCGTGGTCGGTCGCCTCGGTGCTCGGCGACCTGGCCGAGTCGCTGCTCAAGCGCGATCTCGGCGTCAAGGACATGAGCAACCTGCTGCCCGGCCACGGCGGCCTGATGGACCGGCTGGACTCGATCCTGTTCGCGGCTGCCGACCGGGTTTGCGGTGCTAACGCTCCTCCTTCCCCCGAAATAGGGGCCTCTGTTGATAAATGCACCTTTTGGGGCATTGAGAACACCTTGGGAGCGTTGAGACGATGCGACTCGACGGCGATCGACGTGGGACACTGGAAACGTCATGACGACAGCTCCTCTCCTCGACCTCGCCCCCGTTGGCCCGCCGCGGTCCGGCGCCGCGGCGCGCCGACGCTGCCGCCACGCCACCTCGCCGACCTCGATCTCGCCGGCCGCCGGGCGGCCGTCGCCGAGCTGGGCGAGAAGGCGTTCCGCGCCGGCCAGCTGTCCACGCACTACTTCGGCCGCCTGGTCCGCGACCCGGCGGAGATGACCGACCTGCCCGCGGCCACCCGCGAGCGGCTGACCGGCGGCGCTGCTGCCCACGCTGCTGACGCCGGTGCGCGAGCTGGCCTGCGACGACGGCGCCACCCGCAAGACGCTGTGGCGGCTGCACGACGGCGCGCTGGTGGAGAGCGTGCTGATGGGCTACCCCGACCGGGTCACGGTCTGCGTCTCCAGCCAGGCCGGCTGCGGCATGGCCTGCCCGTTCTGCGCGACCGGCCAGGCCGGGCTGACCCGCAACCTGTCCACCGCGGAGATCGTCGACCAGGTCGTCTACTTCGCCGGGGTGGCCGCGTCGGGCGCGCTGCACCGGCTGCCCCGACCGGCTGTCCCGCGTGGTGTTCATGGGCATGGGCGAGCCGCTGGCCAACTACCCCCGGGTGATCGAGGCGGTGCGCCGGCTCACCGCGCCCGCGCCCGAGGGCCTCGGCCTCTCCCAGCGGCACATCACGGTCTCCACGGTCGGCCTGGTGCCCGGCAATGCGACAGGTTGACGGATGAGGGACTGTCGGTGACGCTTGCGCTGTCGCTGCACGCACCCGATGATGATCTGCGCGACGATCTCGTGCCGGTCAACCAACGTTGGAAGGTCGCCGAGGTGCTGGATGCCGCGTGGGAATACGCGGCGCGCACAGGACGGCGGGTCTCCATCGAGTACGCCATGATCCGAGACGTCAACGACCAACCGTGGCGGGCAGACCTGCTCGGGCGGCTCTTGTCCGGGAAGCTGGCGCATGTCAATCTCATCCCGCTCAATCCGACGCCGGGCAGCCAGTGGGACGCGAGCCCCAAGCCGGTCGAGCGGGAGTTCGTCCGTCGTCTGCGGGCGGCTGGCGTGGCGACGACGGTGCGCGACACACGGGGCCGGGAGATCGACGGCGCGTGCGGGCAGCTCGCCGCCTCGGAGGTGACGCGGTGAGTGGCGCTGGTGGTGGCAAGCTGCGGGCTGGCGCAGCGAGCGAACGAGGAGACACAGTGAGTCAGGGTCAGCGGTTCCGACGCCGTGCGCTGCGTCGGGGATACAAGGTCGACGAGGTCGACTCGTTCCTCGACCGGGTCGAGGCGACGCTCGCCGGCGACTCGATGGGCCAACCGGTGTCCGCGCAGGAAGTGCACGACGTGGTCTTCCGCGTCCGCTTCGGCGGCTACGACGAGTGGCAGGTCGACCTGCACCTCGACCGCGTCGAACGGCAGCTCTCGGAGCTCGAGGAGCGCACCGGCTTCCCGCGCGGCGGGATGGGCCGCGCCCGGAGATGCGCTCCGGCGCGATGCGCTCCGGCGAGATGCGCTCCGGCGAGATGCGCATGGCGCCGCCCGAGCGCATGGCGCCGCCGCCCGACCGCATGATGCCCGAGCGGATCCCGCCGGACCGGGTCGGCCCCGACCGCATCGCCCCTGACCGCATGCCCGTCGGCGGGATGCCGCTTGACCGCATGCCCCCGGATCGCATGCCCCCGGATCGCATGCCCCCGGATCGGCATGCCCCCGGATCGGATGCCCCGGATCGGATGCCACCCGACCGCATGCCGCCCGACCGGATGCCCGCTCCCGACCGCATGTCGGCGCCGCCGATGGATCCGCGCATGGCTCCGCCGCCGCCGATGGCGCCGCCGCTGCCGACCCGGCCCAACCCGATGCCGGCCCAGGCCGGTCCGCCATCCGGCGGCCCGGGCGGCCCTGGCTACAACAACCGCTACGACGAGCCGACCTACGGCGGCGCGTTCGACGACAACGGTGGCTACGAACCGTCGCGGCACGTTCGCGGCGATATGACGACCGAGATCCGCATGGACCGGGGCGACCTCGACCGCGGCATGGGTGGCCCTGATCGCGGTGGGATGGACCGGGGCGGGATGGGTGGCCGCATGGGCGGCATGCCCGAGCCGGCGACCTACGGCGGCATGGGCGACCCCTACGGAGGCCCGCCGCCCGGCGGCGGTGCCGCGCCGCCCACCGAGGTGGCCCGCATCGACCAGTTGCGGCGCACCTTCCAGCTCCGGCGCTTCGGCAGCGGGTACGACCGCAACCAGGTCGACCGGCTCTTCGAGGGCGTGATGGCGTCGCTGTCCGGCCGGGGCGGTCAGGTCAACGACGGCGACCTCGACCCGTCGAGGTTCGACCTCGTGTCCGGCGGCTACTTCGAGGCCGAGGTCGACGCGGCGCTGAAGGAAGTCCGCGACATCATGCTCCGCCGCCGCTAGAGACCGTCACCCGTGGCCACTACTTCCCCGAAGTAGTGGCCACGCAGCTGTGCCGAAGCCACTACTTCCCCGAAGTTGTGGTCACGGGGGTGGGTCGAAGCCACTACTTCTCCGAAGTTGTGGTCACGGGGGTGGGTCGAAGGCACCACTTCCCCGAAGTAGCTAACGAAGGCCGTTGCGGCGCAGGACCCAGTCGCCGACGACGGCGAGAATCAGCACGCCCGCGATCAGACCCAGCCAGATGTCTTCGACGCGGCCCCGGTGGTTGCCGATCAGGCAGCTCAGCATGAGGAGCGCGACCACGATGGCGCCGACCCGGGCGGCCCGGGGGGAGCCCGGCTTGTGCTGATCGGGGGAGGTCACCGGCTCGTGTTCTGCCACTGCGGCGTCCTTTCGGCAATGTCGGCGGTTAGGCCGTAGCACCAGAAGCGTCGGCACGCTCGGATGGCCTCGCGCCAACCGTCTCGTTCGGATCAAGTCTGGCATGCGACGGCTTTCTGCCCGCGCGGGGGTCCAAATCCCGGCGTCGGGTAGTTTCGGTGCGTTGCCCCAGTGAAGACTAGAGCCTGTTGAGGAGGCGCGGTGCGCATCACCGGTACCGGGCACGCGAGCCTGCGGATCGACACCGCGGCCGGCAGCATCCTGTGCGACCCATGGGTCAACCCCGCCTACTTCGCGTCCTGGTTCCCCTTTCCGGACAACTCCCAGCTCGACTGGGAGAGCCTCGGCGACTGCGACTACCTCTACGTCTCGCACCTGCACCGTGACCACTTCGACGCCGCGCACCTGAAGCGGTTCGTGTCGAAGAAGGCGACCGTGCTGCTGCCCGAGTACCCGACGTCGGAGCTGCGCGACCAGCTCGAGGAGCTCGGCTTCCGGCACTTCCTGGAGACCACGACCAACGAGATCGTCGAGCTCGACGGCGGTCTCAAGGTGATGATCCAGGCGCTCACCTCGCCGACGGACGGGCCGATCGGCGACTCGTCGCTGTGGGTCGAGTACGACGGTGTGCGGATGCTCAACCAGAACGACGCCCGCCCGGCCGACCTGACCACCTTTACCGAACTCGGGCACGTCCACGCGCACCTGCTCCAGTTCTCCGGCGCGATCTGGTACCCGATGGTCTACGAGTTGCCGCACGCCGCGAAGACCGCGTTCGGCAAGCAGAAGCGGGACCGGCAGTTCGACCGGACGTTCCGCTACATCGACGATCTCAAGCCGTCGTACGTGTTCCCGATCGCTGGGCCGCCGTGCTTCCTCGACGACTCGCTCTGGCAGTTCAACGACATCTTCGGCGACGAGGGCAACATCTTCCCCGACCAACAGGTATTCATGGAGGAGTACGCGAAACACGGCGCCGACAACGCCGTCGTGCTGCTGCCCGGCTCGGTCGCCGACGTCGGCGTCGGCAGCGTTTCCGTCACCCACCCGGTCGAAGACGTCGCGGACTACTTCGCGCACAAGAAGGAGCACCTGCGGGCGTACCAGGAGCGCCAGCGGCCGGTCATCGCCGCGGCCAAGCTGACCTGGCGGCACCCCGAGGTCGACATACTGAAGGAGATGAAGCGGCGCATCGAGCCGCTCCTCGAGGAGTCGATCTACCTGGCCAAGGGCGTCGGCGGGCCGGTGCGCTTCGACCTGGTCGGCTACGACGGTGAGAGCGTCGAGTCGATCGTGGTGGACTTTCCCGGCAAGCAGGTGCGCCGGTACGAGGACGAGAAGGTGCGCTACCGCTTCCGCACCGAACGGGCGCTGGTCGAGCACCTGCTCTTCATCGACGAGGTCGACTGGGTCAACTCGCTGTTCCTGTCCTGCCGGTTCACGGCGGCGCGGATCGGGCAGTACAACGAGTTCGTCTATGCGTTTTTCAAGTGCCTGTCCGAGGAGCGGCTGCAATACGCCGAAGGCTGGTACGCGGAGCAGAAGCCGGACGCCGAGGACATCAGGCTCGGCGACTGGGTCGTGCAGCGCCGCTGCCCGCATCTGAAGGCGGATCTGACGAGGTTCGGCATCGTCGACGGCAACCAGCTGACCTGCCAGTTGCACGGGTGGCGCTTCGACCTCAAGAGCGGGCGCTGCCTGACGAGCGTCGGGCATGAGATCCGCTCGAAGCCGTACGAGGCGCCGCCCGCGTAAACCGTTTTTGTCGGTGGGTTCGGCTACGGTCGGGGAGTCCGAGCGGGGGCGACGACAAACCGGGGGTTCCACGGTGCTCGACAAGGTTCGCAAACTCCTGGCCAAGGCGGAGGATCCGGCCTGCACGCCGGCCGAGGCGGAGGCGTTGACCGCCAAGGCGACCGAGCTCATCGCCAAATACGGCATCGACCAAGCGGTCCTCGCCGCCCAGCGCCCGGAGCCCAGCCGGGTCGGCGACAAGCGCGTCTGGCTCGACGCGCCCTATGCGCGGGAGAAGGCCTATCTCCTGCACGTGGTGGCCAAGTCGATGCGCTGCCGCGGGATCAGCGTCGACGAGCGCACGGTGCACGTGTTCGGCGTCGACGACGACCTGCAGTGCGTGGAGTTGTTGTTCGCGTCACTGCTCGTGCAGGCCGCCCGCGCGCTGGCGCGGGAGCCGGTGCCGTCGAGCGCGCACACCGCCGCGTGGCGCCGCTCGTGGTATGTGGGGTTCGCGCAGGCGGTGGCCGGCCGGTTCGCGGAGGCCGAACTGCGCACCCGGCTGGACGAGCAGGACAGCGTGCGGCCCGGGCTGGAGCTCGTGCTCGCCGACCGGGCGACGGCGATCGATCGGGTCGTCGACGACCACTACCCGCGGCTCACCACCGGCCGGCGCCGGCGGCTGTCGGGCGGCGGCTTCAAGTCCGGAACGGCCGCCGGACACCGGGCGGATCTGGGCGGGGCGCGGCTGGCGCGCTCGTCGGCGCACCAACTCCCGGACAGCTAACCCTTTCCCCGAAGTAGTGGCTTCCCCAGCCCGGAAGGCCACGACTTCCCCGGAATAGTGGCTTCCCGAGCCCGGGAGGCCACGACTTCCCCGGAATAGTGGCTTCCCCAGCCCGGAAGGCCACGACTTCCCCGGAATAGTGGCTTCCCGAGCCCGGAAGGCCACGACTTCCCCGGAACAGTGGCTTCCCCAGCCCGGAAGGCCACTACTTCCCCGGAACGGTGGTGTCGCGACGGGCCCCAGCCATATGAAGGGAGACGGTCAGTCGTGGAGGGCTTCGTCGATCCGGTCGAGGCACTCGCTGCGGTGTTGGTGGCGGTGGATGAGGTGGCCCTCGTGGGCGGCGGTGATGGCCATGACCACCGGGGTCTCGGTGTGGGCGATCTCGGCGTCCACCGCCTCCGCCGCCTCGACCGCGAGCGTCGCCGCCGCGCGCGGCGGAAGGGCGCGCCACTGGCCGAGC
This sequence comes from uncultured Actinomycetota bacterium, assembly GCA_963816625.1. GTDB lineage: Bacteria > Actinomycetota > Actinomycetes > Mycobacteriales > Micromonosporaceae > Dactylosporangium. The sequence goes on from CAWFLC010000006.1 coordinate 241,345, forward strand.
AGGGTCTCGGTCACCGCGTCGTCATACCAGCTGGGCATGGTCGGAGGCGGCATCTCGCCGGCGCGCCAGCGGCGGACCAGGTGCTCCGCCCAGCTGTCCCAGAAGGCCATGTAGGCCAGCCGCATCGACACCGTCCAGCCCGGGCCGGCGTCGCGGGTGAGGTCGGCGTCGCTGATCTGGTCGACGAGGGCCGCGAGGCGCCGCCGTTGGTTCTCGTTTTCCGCGAGCGGCACATTTTCCACATCGAAAGTCTAGGGGCGGGGCCGGGATCCGGCGCGGCGAGCGGCGCGTCTGAGTCATCGAAACGTTGCCGTCGGGGGAGGCGGGTTCGATGGTCGTCAGTGGTTCGGTGCTGGTGGACATTCCGAGGTGCCGCCAGCTCGTACGAGCCGAGCAGCCGAGCTGGCTGACTCCGGTCTATGTCTGCTTTCTGGCCGTGTGGTGGATCGTCGCCTTCGGGCTTTCGTTGCATGCGCTGCTCGGCTTCGTGCTGCTGATCCTGATCCTCGTGACGGCCCGGGACATGGTCATCCTGGCGCGCACACTGTGGATCATGCATCCGGGCAACAGCTACTGGCGATACGAGATCGACGAGGACGAGCTTCGCGTCTTCAACCTGCGCGGCCGGTCGGTCTACTCGAGGCGGCGGTTCACCGTGCTGCGCGACGCCGGCTCGTACTGGCGGTTGTACACGGAGTTCGGGACCGCCTGCGTCGCGATCCCGAAGGCCGCCTTCGCCCCGGCCGACCAGTTCGCCGTGGCGACGTTCTTGAAGACGGGACGGTCGCCTACCGTCGCAGCATGACGACTTCAGGCCGGGGAAGTGCCGGAGCCGCAGGTCGGGAGGGCGGTGGCTCAGGGCGGGGCGGCGCCGGAGGCGCAGGTCGGGAGGGCGGTGGCTTCGAGACCGAGCGGCTCATCGCCCGGCCGTGGACCGACGACGAGGCCGACCTCGCGCGGATCTTCGACACGTACTCGCGTCCGGAGGTCACCCGCTGGCTCGGCAACCCGCGGCCGATGGAGACGCCCGACGAGGCGGCCGCGGCGGTACGGCGGTGGGCGGCGGTCTCGACGGCCGACGCGCACCTCGGAGTGTGGGCGCTGCAACGGCGTGACGACGCGATCGTCGTGGGCACGGTGCTGGTGAAGCTGCTGCCGAACACCGATGGGTCGCCGTCCGGGGATCTCGAGGTCGGCTGGCACCTGCACCCGGACGCCTGGGGCCACGGCTACGCGACCGAGGCGGCGCGCGTCGCGGTCGGGCGGGCGTTCGCCGCCGGCGTACCGGGGATCTTCGCCGTGGTCCGTCCGGGCAACGAGCCGAGCATGGCCGTGTGCCGGCGGCTCGGCATGCACTCGATCGGCCTGACCAGCCGCTGGTACGACTCCGAACTGGAGGGCTTCTACCGCCCTCGGTAAGCACCCCGGGGCGTCGGGGACAATGGATCCGTGGACCCTCGCGACATCGTTCTGCTCGGCTCGACCGGTTCGATCGGCACGCAGGCGATCGACATCGTGCGCCGCAACCCGGACCGGTTTCGCGTCGTCGCCATCGGCGCCGGCGGCGGCAACGTCGCCCTGCTCGCCGAGCAGGCTCTCGAGCTCGGCGTCGAGGCGGTCGGCGTGGCCCGGTCGAGCGCGGTGCAGGACCTGCAGCTCGCGTTCTACGCCGAGGCGAGCCGCCGCGGCTATGCGACCGGCGACTTTCGCATCCCCAAGATCGTCGCCGGCCCGGCGGCGATGGCGGAGCTGGCGACCTGGCCGTGCGACATCGTGCTCAACGGCGTGGTCGGCTCGCTCGGGCTCGAGCCGACGCTGGCCGCACTGCGCTCCGGCCGTACCCTCGCGCTGGCCAACAAGGAGTCCTTGATCGCCGGGGGACCGCTGGTGAAGCGGCTGGCCCGGCCCGGGCAGATCGTCCCGGTCGACTCCGAGCACTCGGCGCTCGCCCAGTGCCTGCGGGGTGGTTCGGCGCCCGAGGTACGCCGGCTCGTCCTGACCGCGAGCGGCGGCGCGTTCCGCGGGCGCAGCCGGGCCGAACTGGTCGGCGTCACGCCCGAGCAGGCACTGGCCCACCCGACCTGGAACATGGGGCCGGTCGTCACGATCAACACCGCGACGCTGGTGAACAAGGGGCTCGAGGTGATCGAGGCACACGAGCTGTTCGACATCCCGTACGCGGATATCGAGGTCATGGTCCATCCCCAGTCGGTGATCCACTCCATGGTCGAGTTCGTCGACGGCTCGACGCTCGCCCAGTGCAGCCCGCCCGACATGCGGCTGCCGATCGCCCTCGCGCTCGGGTGGCCGGATCGGGTTGCCGACGCGGCGCCGGGCGTCGACTGGACCAAGGCGCACACCTGGGAGTTCCGGCCGCTCGACACCGAGGCGTTCCCGGCCGTGGCCCTGGCCAAGGCCGCTGGCCAGGCCGGATGCTGCCGGCCGGCGATCTTCAACGCCGCCAACGAGGAGTGCGTGGCCGCCTTCACGGCGGGCACGCTACCGTTCCTCGGCATCGTCGAGACGATCGAGCGAACACTGCTGGACGCACCGGACTTCGCCGAACCAGGTACCGTCGAAGACGTGCTCGCCGCCGAGTCCTGGGCGCGGGCCTATGCCGGTGAGCACATTGCGGCGGCCGCGACCGCCGGGAAGAAAGGGGCCTGATGGCGTACGCGTTGGGGATCATCCTTTTCGCCTTCGGCATCCTCGTGGCCGTGGCGTTCCACGAGGCGGGTCACATGTGGTCCGCCCGTGCGTTTGGGATGAAGGTCACCCGCTTCTTCATCGGGTTCGGTCCGACGATCTTCTCGTTTCGCCGCCGCGAGGTGGAATACGGCTTCAAGGCGCTGCCCTTCGGAGCCTTCGTCAAGATCGTCGGGATGACGCCGCAGGACGACGACGTCGACCCCAAGGACGAGTCCCGGGCGATGTGGCGCTTCCCGGTGTGGAAGCGGACGATCGTGATGGCGGCCGGCTCCGCCAGCCACTTCATCCTCGCCATCGTCACGCTGTGGCTGGTGTTCGTCGTGGTGGGCGTGCCCGACGGCAGCAAGATCGACTCGGTGCCGGTGAAGGTCGGCGCGATCCAGAACTGCGTGTCCAAGACCTACCAGTACGACCCGTCGACCAAGGCGCCCCGCGCGTGCGACCCGGCGACCGACCCGAAGAGCCCGGCCGCCCAGCTCGGGCTGCAGCCCGGCGACGTGATCACCGAGCTCGACAACACCCCGGTGCCCAACTCGCCGACCCTGCGCGACGAGCTCAAGGCCTACGTCAACAAGAACGTCACGGTCACCTACCAGCGCAATGGGCAGACCATGACCGGCACCGCGTTCATCCCCGAGGTCCAGCGGATCAAGGCCGACATCGACCCCAGCAAGACGGCCGACCAGGTCACCGCGGCCGACCTCGAGCAGGGCGGCATGCTCGGCATCAGCATCGACGTCTACTCGGAGCTGCCCACCGTCCATTCGGGCCCGGTCGAGGGCGTCGGCAACACGTTCACCACCATCGGCACGATGGTGACGCGCACGTTCGAGTCGCTCCAGCAGATCCCGTCCAAGGTGCCGAAGCTGCTGAGCGCGATCGCCGGCGAGAAGCGCGACCCCGAGACCCCGGTCAGCGTGGTCGGCGCCAGCCGCATCGGCGGCCAGCTCTTCGAGCTCGGCGACTGGACCAACATGTTGACGTTGTTCGCGACGCTCAACCTCTTCTTCGGCATCTTCAACCTCTTCCCGCTGTTGCCGATGGACGGCGGGCACATCGCGATCGCCTGGTTCGAACGGGTGCGCTCGTGGCTCGCGGCCAAGCGGGGCAAGCCCGACCCCGGACGGGTCGACTACGTCAAGCTCGCTCCGATCACACTCGGCGTGATCGGTATCCTTGGGGTGTTCGTGCTGCTCACTGTGACGGCCGACATCGTCAACCCGATCAGCATCAAGTAGTAGGTGACTGCCTCGATGACCGCTGTCAACCTCGGCATGCCCGTTGCCCCGCCACCGCCCCTGGCGCCCCGTCGCATCTCGCGCCGGATCATGGTCGGCGCGGTGCCGGTCGGCGACGGCGCGCCGGTGTCCGTGCAGTCGATGACCACGACGCTGACCTCTGACGTCAACGCGACACTGCAGCAGATCGCCGAGCTGACCGCCGCCGGCTGCCAGATCGTCCGGGTGGCGGTGCCGTCGCAGGACGACGCCGACGCGCTGCCGATCATCGCGCGCAAGTCGCAGATTCCGGTGATCGCGGACATCCATTTCCAGCCCAAGTACGTGTTCGCCGCGATCGACGCGGGCTGCGCCGCCGTGCGGGTCAACCCCGGCAACATCCGGCAGTTCGACGACAAGGTGGCCGAGATCGCCAAGGCCGCCACCGACGCCGGCGTTCCGATCCGCATCGGGGTCAACGCGGGATCCCTGGACAAACGCCTGCTGGAGAAGCACGGCAAGGCGACCGCCGAGGCGCTCGTCGAGTCGGCGCTGTGGGAGTGCTCGCTCTTCGAGGAGCACGGCTACCGCGACATCAAGATCTCGGTCAAGCACAACGACCCGGTCGTCATGATCCGGGCCTACCGGCAGCTCGCCGAGCAGTGCGACTACCCGCTGCACCTCGGCGTGACCGAGGCCGGCCCGACGTTCCAGGGCACGATCAAGTCGTCGGTGGCGTTCGGCGCACTGCTGGCCGAGGGCATCGGCGACACCATCCGGGTCTCGCTGTCCGCGCCGCCGGTCGAGGAGGTCAAGGTCGGCCAGGCGATCCTCGAATCGCTCGGCCTGCGCGAGCGCGGCCTGGAGATCGTCTCGTGCCCGTCGTGCGGCCGGGCCCAGGTCGACGTCTACACCCTCGCCGACCAGGTGACCGCCGCCCTCGACGGCTTCCCGGCGCCGCTGCGGGTGGCCGTCATGGGCTGCGTGGTCAACGGACCGGGCGAGGCCCGCGAGGCCGACCTCGGGGTCGCCTCCGGCAACGGCAAGGGTCAGATCTTCGTCCGGGGCCAGGTCATCAAGACCGTGCCGGAGTCGCAGATCGTGGAGACGCTGGTCGAGGAGGCCCTCCGGCTGGCCGACGAGATGGGCGTCGAACTGCCGGAAGACCTGCAAGGCGTCGGCCCGTCGGTGACGGTTCATTAACTCCAAGATCGTAGGGGCGGGGCTGGCGCCGATCTGGCAGGCTGATACCCATGCTCACGGTGGCGGCGCGGCTGCTCGGAGATGCCGAGCGCGGGTCTGTTGAACGGCTCCTGGACGACGACCCCTACGGTGGGGCGCAGGTGGCCGAGCGCGTAGCGATGGCCGGGCTCGCATGGTGGCGGCAGGATGCACGCGTCTTCGGCTACGGCCATCGGCGCCACCTCGAGTCGCTGTGCTGGCTGGGCGCCAACCTGATCCCCGTCCGGGCCACCCCGGCCGCCGTCAGCGCCTTCGCCGACCTGGTCCGCAGTGAGCCGCGCGGCTGCTCGTCGATCGTCGGCTCGTCCGACGCCGTCCTGCGCATGTGGGACCTGCTCGGCCCGCACTGGGGGCCGGCCCGCGACGTCCGCCCGTCCCAGCCGCTGCTGGCCACCACGTCGTCGCCGGCCGTGACCCCGGATCCGGAGGTCCGGCTGGTCCGCCCGGACGAGGTCGACATGCTCTTCCCGGCCGCCGTCGCCATGTACACCGAGGAGGTCGGCGTCTCACCGACCGCCGACGGCGGCGAGCGTTCCTACCGGGAGCGGATCAACGATCTGGTACGGGGGAGGCGCGCGTACGCGAAGATCATCAACGGCCGGGTCGTCTTCAAGGCCGAACTCGCCGTGGTGACCAAGCACACCGCCCAGGTCCAGGGGGTGTGGACCGCGCCCGAGTGGCGGGGCCGCGGGATCGCCACCGCGTGCATGGCGGCCGTCGTCCACGACTCGCTGCGCCGGGTCGCCCCGTCGGTGAGCCTCTACGTCAACGACTTCAACGTGCCGGCCCGCCGCGTGTACGAGCGGTGCGGCTTCCAGCAGGTCGGTCTTTTCGCCACAATCCTCTTCTAATCCCCCGAAAACGCCACTAAAGGGTGGCAGCATGCAACCCATGGGGCAGATAGTCCGACAGGTGTCGGCGACGACCACCCGTTACTACTGGTACCCGGGTGACAAACGTGAGTGGGCCCGCGCCGCGGTCGCCGTGGCCCTCGGTGCGACGGTCGCCGGGCTGGTGGCCACCATGACCCATGGCCTGCTCGCCGCGATCGTCAGCGGCGCCTCGACCGCGGTCGCGCTGGCCGGCTTCAACCTCGGCCGCCGCAACAGCCGCGCCCTCGCCGACCTGCCCGACCCCGGCGACAAGGCGACCCTCCGGGCGGCGCTCGCGCACACCGGCCGAGCCGCCTGGCGCGGCGCCGTGCTGGGCGTCTGCGGCGCCGGTTCGGCCGTCGCGATCGCCAACCTGCCCGAGCACGGCTTCGTCGCCAACTGGCTGCTTCCGGTCGTACCGGCGGTCATCGGCACTCTGGCGCACCAGGCCGGCCTGCTCTACGAGCGCGTCGGCCAGATGATCGTGCCGACGACGTTGAGCAGCCTGAGCGCCCCCGCCGAGCGGCTGTCCGGCACCGTGTTGGAGAGGTTGTAGAACCCGACGCGCTAGGCGCGTACGCGGGTGTTCGTCGGGTCGAAGAGCGGCTCAGGGCTCACCGTCGCGTCGCTCCAGGTGTCGAAGACGCTCACCTGCACCCGCTGGCCGACCTCCACAGTGGAGGGCAGGTACGCGTAGGCGATCGACGCGCCGACCCGGTAGCCGAAGCCGCCGGAGGTGACCCGTCCACAGGGGACACCGTCGACCCGGACCGGTTCGGCGCCGAGGCAGACCGTCGCCGGGTCGTCCAGTACCAGGCACCGTAGGCGGCGGTGCGGCCCGCCTTCCTCGCGGGCGGCCAGGAGGGCGTCGCGTCCGATGAACGGCAGCTCCGGCCGTACCGTGAAGGAAAGCCCGGCCTCGTCCGGCGTGGTGTCCGTGGTGACGTCGGATCCCCAGACCCGGTAGCCCTTCTCCAGCCGCATCGCGTCGATCGCGCGGTAGCCGGCCGGGCGCAGGCCGAACGGGCGGCCCGCCGTCGAGCAGCAGGTCCCAGAGCGTGAGCGTGTACTCGGTCGGCGCGTACAGCTCCCAGCCGAGCTCGCCGACGAAGGTGACCCGCTGGGCGAGCGACCGGCACCGGGCCGACGGTGATCTGTCGGGCGCGCATGAACGGGAAGTCCCGCGTTGGACAGTGCGGCTGTCGGTGAGCGGCTGGAGGATGTCGCGGGCGGCCGGACCCCACAGGCAGAGGCAGCCGTGCGCGCCGGTCACGTCGTCGACGCTGATCGTCGGGCGCCGAGGTGGCGGCGGATCCAGGCGGCGTCGCGGACGCCGCTCGCGGTGCTGGTGACGACCGGAAATGGTGCCTCGCCGAGCCGGGTGACGGTCAGGTCGGCCTCGACGCCCGCCGCGTTCGTTGAGCAGCTGGGTGTAGACGATCGTGCCGAGTGGACGGTCGATGTCGTTGGCGCACAGCCGGTTGAGCCGGCCGGCGACGCCCCGGCCGCGCACGTCGAGCTTCGCGAACGACGACTGGTCGAACAGGCCGGCGGCGTCGGTGGTGGCGCGGCACTCGGCGGCGATCGCCGGCGACCAGTAGCGGCCCGGCCCAGCCGGCGGGGCGATCGCGGCGAGTCGCCGTGGTCGCGTTGGTGTCGAACCAGTTGACCCGCTCCCAGCCGGCCTTCTCGCCGAGGACCGCGTCGAGCTCGGCCAGCCGCGGCCAGACCGGCGAGCGGCGCAGCGGCCGGCCGGCCGTCCATTCCTGGACGGGGTACACGATGTCGTAGTAGCGGGAGTACGCGTCGAGCGCCTTGGCGCGTGGCCCAGGACCGGCTCGCGGCGTGCGGGCCGAAGCGGCGGATGTCCATCGTGGAGATGTCGAACTCCGGCGTGCCGTCGACGATCCACTCGGCGACGACCTTGCCGACGCCGCCCGCCGCGGCCAGCCCGTGCACGCAGAACCCGGCCGCGACCCAGAAGCCCGGCCACCGCGGTCTCGCCGAGCAGGAACTCGCCGTCGGGGGTGAACGCCTCCGGGCCGTGCACGACCCGGGCGATTCGAGCTCCGCAGGGCCGGGACCCGGCGCCGCGCGTTCCCCCAGGACTCGGCGAACTTGGCCAGGTTCGGCGTCGAACAGCGTGCGCGGGTCGGACAGCGGGGTCGCCGTCGTCGGCCACGCGACGTCCGGATCGCGGATGTACCCGCCGACCAGCAGCCCGTCCTCGTCGGCCGCCCGGAAGTAGACGATGTGGTCCGGGTCGCGGACCGTCGGGATGTCCATCGTGGATCGGCCGGCCTCGAGCGGCTGCGTGACCACGTACTGGTGGCGGATCGGCACGATCGGGATGTCCACCCCCGGCGAGCCGGCCGACGCTGCCCGGCGGCCGCCCCGGCCGCGTCGACGACCACGTCTCGGTCGCGATCGGCCCCGGTCGGTGCGTACGCCGGGACCCGGCCGTCGACGACCTCGATGCCGGTCACCCGGACGCCGGTGAGGATCGTGCACGCCGAGCGCGGTCGCCCCGGCGGCGAGCGCCTCGGCCAGCGGCGCGGGCTCGAGCGTAGCCGTCGCCGGGCAGCCAGCCCGCGGCCAGCACGTCGTCGACGGCGAGCAGCGGCAGCCGCTCGTCCGTCTCGGCCGGCGGTGAGCAGGTCGAGCTCGAGCCCGTAGGTGGTGGCCGCGCTCTGCCTGGCGGCGCAGCTCCTCGACCCGCTCGGGCGTGGTCGCCAGGCGCAGCCCGCCGACGCCGCGCCAGCCCGGGTCCAGGCCGGTACGTTCGCGCAACTCGCTCGTACAGGCTCGACGAGTACATGATCATCCGGGTCTGGCTGATCGTCGAGCGGAGCTGGCCGACGAAGCCGGCCGAGTGCCAGGTGGTGCCCTCGGTCAGTTCGTGCTGCTCGATGAGCGACGACGTCGGTCCAGCCGAGCGCGGGCCAGGTGATAGGCGACGCTGCAGCCGGCGACGCCGCCACCGATGACGACGGCCTGGGCTGAGTCAGGGAGCACACCGCAGTCCTACCACCCTCCGCGGCGGCATAAAAGGTCTGGCGCGATACCTCAGACGGATGCGTATTCAGTTGGCAACACACCCGTAGCCGCGCGGAAAAGGCTTGCTCAGGCTCTTGACGCCACGGATTACGTGGTAAGACACTATGGCCCACCACGACGCTGATCGCGGCGCGTCCGATGCTGTAAAGGCACGGAATCGACGGTTTCGGCGGCGACTTGCGCGGCGAAGGGCCCAGTGCCATGGATGCGGTGCCGTCGATCGCGGGCCTGCTGGAGCGGGTGCCGTCGTGGATGGGTCGCGCCGTGACGTGGCAGCCCCTGCAGGGTGGGCTGTCCCATCACATCTACCGGGTCGACGTCGACGGCACGCCGTTCGTGCTGCGGGTGCTCGAGCCGGCGGTCTCCGCGGCCGGGCTCGGCATCGCGCCCGCGCAGGAGGTCGCCAACACGCTGCTCGCGGCGCGTACCGGCGTCGGCCCGCGGGTCTACGAGGTGTTCCCGGACGTGCCGGCGATCGTCATCGAGTTCCTTCCCGGGCGCACGCTGAGCAACGTCGAGGTGCGCCGGCCGGAGATCATCCCGTCGATCGCGCAGGCGTGCCGGCGGCTGCATTCGGGGGAGCGCTTCGACAACGACTTCGACATCTTCGCCAAGCGCGACGAGCTCATCGACGTGTGCGCACGGCACGACCTTCACCTGCCCGGCGGCTACCGGGACTACGACAAGGCGGTGGGGGAGATCCGGGCGGCGCTCGCGGTCGACCCGTCACCACCGGTGCCGTGCCACAACGATCTGCTGGCCGAGAACTTCATCGCCCAGGACGGCGGCGGTGCGGCGCATCAGATCCGCATCGTCGACTATCAACTCTCCGGCAACAACGACCCCGCGTTCGAACTCGGCAACATCGGAGCCGAGGCCGACTATGACCCGGATCGGGTCGCGCTGCTTGCCGACGCGTACTTCGGCGAGTCCCTGACAGCCGCGCTGCTCGCTCGGGTCCGGCTGTTTCTCCTGGCGTCCAACGTGACCTGGACGCTCTGGTTCACCGTCCACAAAGGATTGTTGAGTGGACAGTCGACGGTGGACTTCGACTACGGCGCCGAGGCGGCCGACAAGTGGGGCCAGGCGCGGCGCGACCTGGACGACCCCGGACTCGGCCGGCTCATCGACGCGGTGGTCAACCGGAACCATTCCCCCAGTGAAAACCCACCCCCAACGAACATCAGGGAGGCGCCATGACGGCACCGGCCCAGAGCGACGACGAAAAACTCCTCGCCGAACTCGGGTACAAGCAGGAGCTGCGCCGTAAGTGGAGCGGCTTCTCCAACTTCGCCATCTCGTTCTCCATCATCTCGATCCTCGCCGGCTGCTTCACCACCTTCGGACAGGCCTGGATGAACGGCGGCCCGATCGCCATCTCGTGGGGCTGGCCGCTGATCTCGATCTTCATCCTGATCATCGGGTTCTGCATGTCCGAGCTCGTCTCGGCGTTCCCGACGGCCGGCGGCATCTACTGGTGGGCCTCGCAGGCTGGGCAGGCCGGTGCACGGCTGGTTCACCGGCTGGCTCAACCTGGTCGGGCTGGTCGCGGTCACCGCGTCGGTCGACTACGGCTGCGCGACGTTCGCCAGCCTGGTGCTCGACGCGTACACGTCGTGGGACAGCACCAACCTGTATCTCACCTTCCTGCTGTTCGCGATCATCCTGGCGCTGCACGCGGCCATCAACATCTTCGGCCACAACATCATCGACGTCCTGCAGAACGTCTCGGTGTGGTGGCACGTGTTCGGTGCGTCGGCCGTCGTGCTGATCCTGATCTTCGTGCCGGACAAGCACCAGAGCCTGGAGTTCGTCTTCACCCAGCGGTTCAACAACTCCGGTTACTCCGACAACCTGTACTGGTTCCTGGTGCTGCCGTTCGGCTTCCTGCTCACCCAGTACACGATCACGGGCTTTGACGCTTGCGCGCACGTCTCCGAAGAGACCCTGGGTGCGGCGAAGTCGGCGGCGCGCGGACTCTGGCAGTCGATCTTCTATTCGGCGATCGGCGGCTGGATCCTGCTGCTGGCGTTCCTGTTCGCGGCGACCGACGTGGACGCGATCACCAAGGCGGCCGGCTTCTCCGGCGCCATCTTCGAGACGCGCGTTGAGCCCGTTCTTCTTCAAGGCGGTCATCCTCATCTCGACGATCGGCCAGTTCTTCTGCGGGATGAGCTGTGTGACGAGCATGTCGCGGATGACCTATGCGTTCAGCCGGGACCGAGCGGTGCCCGGCTGGCGGCTGTGGTCCAAAGTGGACCGCAACGGCACGCCGGTCAACGCGATCCTCGCCGGCAACGGTGGCCGGCCTGGTGCTGACCCTGCCGGCGCTGTACAAGAGCCCGGCGGGCGTGCCGACCGCCTTCTACGCGGTCGTGTCGGTCGCGGTCATCGGGCTGTACCTGGCCTTCATGATCCCGATCTACCTGCGGCTGCGGGCCGGCGACAACTTCAAGCCGGGCCCGTGGACGCTCGGCTCGAAGTACAAGGTGCTGGGCTGGATCGCGGTCGATCGAGATCATCGTCATCTCGATCTACTTCATCCTGCCGTTCGTGCCCAGCGGGATCCCGTTCAGCAGCGACTTCAGCTGGACTGTCGGTGAACTACGCGCCGATCGCGGTGATCATCGTCATCGGCGGCGCGGCGATCTGGTGGAACGTGTCGGCGAAGAACTGGTTCACCGGTCCGCGCCGGACGGTCGACGATCCCGTCGTCCCAGACGTGGAGAAAGCGTCATAGGGGTAGGTAATGATGGCTCTGTGAGGCGGACCGCGGTGGTATCGGAAGGATCGGGTGTGCTCTGGCGACCGGTCCGGGGCGGCAACGCCTTCGAGATCACCGTCGCCCGGCTCGCCCAGGCCATCCGGCTCGGCCTGGTCGAGGTCGGCGAGCGGCTGCCGCCGGAGCGGGAGCTGGCCGAGCGGCTGCAGGTCAGCCGGGTGACCCTGCGGGAGGCGATCGGCGCGCTGCGCGAGGCCGGCCTGCTCGAGTCGCGCCGCGGCCGGTCCGGCGGCACCTTCGTGGTCCGGGCCGGCGAGTTCACCGGCCGGCCCGCGCCGACGCGACCGCTCTCGCCCGCGAGATGGGCGACGCCGCTGCACGACGCGCTCGACTTCCGGCGGGTGCTCGAGCCGGGCGCGGCGGCGCTGGCCGCGACTCCGGACCCTGTCGGCCGCCGACCGGGCAGCGCTCGTCGGCTGCCTGGCCGCGTCCCGCGAGCGGCGAGCCGGACCGCGCCGGGTCAACGACTCGCGGCTGCACCTGGCGATCGCCGCGGCGAGCGGCTCGACCGTCGGTGGCCGCCGCGGTCGCCGACGTCCAGCTCACGCCTGGACCGGCTGCTCGCCGCGATCCCGGTGATCCGCCGCAACCTCGACCACTCCGACGCCCAGCACGACCGGCATCGTCGACGCGATCCTGGCGCGGCGACGCCGGCCGTGGCGCGGGCGGCGATGGAGGAGCACTGCGACGGGACCGCCGACGCTGCTTGCGCGGACTGCTCGGCTAACGTTTATGGTATGCTGAGTAGACCTTTAGGAGGGCCGCATGGCGCGCCCCGTTGACGCTGTCGAGCGACTGCGCGTCGCCGCCGCCGAGCACGACATCGACACCGTGGTCGTCGCGATCACCGACATGCAGGGCCGGCTGCAGGGCAAGCGGTTCCACGCCCCGTACTTCCTCGACGAGGTGCTCGAAGCACGGCACCGAGGGCTGCAACTACCTGCTCGCCGTCGACGTCGACATGAACACCGTCGACGGCTACGCGATGTCGTCCTGGTCGAGCGGGCTACGGCGACTTCGCGATGGTGCCCGACTTCGGCACGCTGCGCCGCGTGCCGTGGCAGCCCGGCACCGCGCTGGTGCTGGCCGACCTGGCCTGGCTCGACGGCAACGCGCCGGTGCTCGCCTCGCCCCGGCAGATCCTGCGGCGCCAGCTCGACCCGCCTCGCCGAGCACGGCTCGCCGCCTACGCCGGCACCGAGCTGGAGTTCGTCGTCTACCGCGACACCTACGAGGACGCCTGCGCCGCAGGCTACCGCGACCTGACCCCGGCCAACCTCTACAACGTCGACTACTCGCTGCTCGGCACCGCCCGCGTCGAGCCGCTGCTGCGCCGCATCCGCAACGACATGGCCGGCGCCGGGCTCGTCGCCGGAGAGCGCCAAGGGCGAGTGCAACCTCGGCCAGCACGAGATCGCCTTCCGCTACGACGACGCGCTGCGCCTGCGCCGACAACCACGTCATCTACAAGAACGGCGCCAAGGAGATCGCCGCCCAGGAGGGCATGTCGCTCACCTTCATGGCCAAGCCCAACGCAGCGCGAGGGCAACTCCTGCCACATCCACTTCTCGCTGCGCGGCGTCGACGACGGTCGGCCCGCGTGGCGCGGGCGACGGGCCGGCCGGCATCTCGCCGGTGATGGGGCACGTCGCTGGCCGGCCTGCTGGCCACCATGCGCGAGTTCACCCTGCTGTACGCGCCGAACATCAACTCCTACAAGCGCTACCAGGCCGGCTCGTTCGCGCCGACCGCGGTGCGCTGGGGCGCGCGACAACCGCACCTGCGCGCTGCGCGTGGTCGGCCACGGGCCGTCGCTGCGGGTCGAGAACCGGGTGCCGGGCGGCGACGTCAACCCGTACCTGGCGATCGCCGCGATGGTCGGCCGGCGCGCTGCACGGCATCGAGCACGAGCTGTCGCTGGAGGACGAGTACGCCGGCAACGCCTACGAGCGACGCCGACGCGCCGCAGGTGCCCGAGCACGCTGCGCGAGGCGCTGGCGCTGTGGGAGGACAGCGAGCTCGCGCGCGCCGCGTTCGGCGACGAGGTGGTCGCGCACTACGCCAACAACGCGCGCGTCGAGCTGGCCGCCTTCGACGCGGCGGTCACCGACTGGGAGCTGCTGCCGCGGCTTCGAGCGGCTGTAGGGGAGAACCACGTGCATGACGTGCTCAACCCGGCCACCGAGGAGGTCGTCGCCACGGTGCCGGCCACCTCGGCCGAGGAGACCGACGCGGCGATCGTCGCGCGCGCGCGCGGCGTTCGAGCGCGTGGCGCGGCGTGTCGCCCGGCGACCGGGCCCGGCTGCTGCGCCGCTTCGCCGACCGTCGTCGACGAGCACCTCGAGGAGCTGGCCGGCCTCGAGGTCGCGCAACTCCGGGCACACCATCGGCAACGCCCGCTGGGAGGCCGGCAACGTCCGCGACGTGCTCAACTACTACGCCGGCGCGCCGGAGCGGCTGTTCGGCCGGCAGATCCCGGTCGCCGGCGGCCTCGACGTCACCTTCCACGAGCCGCTCGGCGTGGTCGGCGTCATCGTGCCGTGGAACTTCCCGATGCCGATCGCCGGCTGGGGCTTCGCGCCCGGCGCTCGCGGCCGGCAACACGGTCGTGCTCAAGCCGGCCGAGCTGACCCCGCTGACCGCGCATGCGCCTGGCCGAGCTGGCCCTGGAGGCCGGGCTGCCGGAGGACGTCTTCACCGTGCTGCCCGGCAAGGGCTCGGTGGTCGGGCAGCGGTTCGTCAACCACCCGGCGGTGCGCAAGGTCTGCTTCACCGGCTCCACCGAGGTCGGCAAGCGCGATCATGGCCGGCTGCGCCGAGCAGGTGAAGCGGGTGACGCTCGAGCTGGGCGGCAAGAGCGCCAACATCGTCTTCGCCGACGCCGACCTGGCGAAGGCGGCGGCCGCCGCGCCCGACGCGGTCTTCGACAACGCCGGGCAGGACTGCTGCGCCCGCTCCCGGATCCTGGTGCAGGCATCGGTCTACGACGAGTTCCTGGCGCTGCTGGAGCCGGCGGTCACGGCGTTCCGGTGCGAGGACCCGGCCCTCGAGACGGCCGAGATGGGCCCGCTGATCTCCGCGGCGCAGCGCGACCCGGTGGCGTCCTATGTGGACGGCGCCGAGGTGGCGTTCCGCGGCACGCGCGCCCGACGGGCGCCGGCTTCTGGTTCCCGCCGACCGTGCTGCACCGCGCAGTCGACGCGAGCGACCGGCACTGGCGCGAGGAGATCTTCGGCCCGGTCGTTGTCGGTGCTGCCGTTCGACGACGAGGCCGACGCGATCCGGCTGGCCAACGACACCGAGTACGGCCTGTCCGGCTCGATCTGGACCCGCGACCTCGGCCGGGCGATGCGCGTCGCCCGCGGGCGTCGAGACCGGCAACCTCAGCGTCAACTCGCACTCGTCGGTGCGCTACTGGACGCCGTTCGGCGGCGTGAAGCAGTCCGGCCTCGGCCGCGAGCTCGGCCCGGACGCCGTCGCTCGCGTTCACCGAGATCAAGAACGTCTTCTTCAGCACGGAGGAATGAAGTGCAGAACGTCTCGACGGCCGGGTCGCCGTCATCACCGGCGCCGGCAGCGGGATCGGGCTCGCCACCGCGCGCCGGTTCGCCGCCGAGGGCGCGACGGTGGTCGCCGTCGACCTCAACGCCGACGCCGGCAAGGCCGCGGCCGACGAGGTCGGCGGCGAGTTCGTCGGCTGCGACGTCACCGACGAGGCGCCGGTCCGCGACCTCTTCGACGGGGTCGCCGAGCGGCACGGCCGGGTCGACATCGCGTTCAACAACGCCGGCATCTCGCCGCCCGACGACGACTCGATCCTCGACACCGGGCTCGACGCCTGGGAGCGGGTGCAGCAGGTCAACCTGACCAGCGTGTACCTCTGCTGCAAGTACGCCATCCCGCACATGCTGGCGGCAGGGCAAGGGCTCGATCATCAACACGGCGAGCTTCGTCGCGCTGATGGGCGCGGCCACCTCGCAGATCTCCTACACCGCGAGCAAGGGCGGGGTGCTGGCGATGACCCGCGAGCTGGGCGTGCAGTTCGCCCGCGAGGGCATCCGGGTCAACGCGCTGTGCCCCGGGCCGGTCGACACGCCGCTGCTGCATGGAGCTGTTCGCCAAGGACCCGGAGCGGGCCGCGCGCCGGCTCGTGCACGTGCCGATGGGCCGGTTCGCCGAGCCGGAGGAGATCGCCGCCGCGGTCGCGTTCCTGGCCAGCGACGACGCGTCGTTCATCACCGCGTCACACGTTCGTGGTCGACGGCGGCATCACCGGCGCGTACGTGACGCCGCTGTGAGCCGGCACGGCCGCTGATCGGCATCACCTGCCTACGTCGAGCCGGCCCGCTGGGGCGCCTGGGACACGCGCGCGGTGCTGATCCCCGAGTCCTACGTGCAGACGGTGCACGACGGCCGGCGGCCGCGCGGTGCTGCGTGCCGCCGCGACGACCGACGCCGCCGACCTGGTCCGGCGCCTCGACGGGCTGGTGCTGGCCGGCGGCGCCGACGTCGAACCGGCGCGCTACGGCGCGCCGGCCCAGCCCGTACCGTGCCCCGGCCGGACCGCGACGCGGGCGAGCTGGCGCTGCTGCGACCGCGGCCATCGACGCGGACCTGCCGGTCCTCGGCGTCTGCCGGGGCATGCAGCTGCTGGCCGTCGCCTACGGCGGCACGCTGCACCAGCACCTGCCCGACCTGCTCGGACGACGAGCGGCACCAGCCGCGCCCGGGCGTCTACGGCGCGCACCCGGCGCGGTTCGCGCCCGGCTCGCACGCGGCGACGATCTTCGGCGACCGGCGGCCGAGGTCAACTCCTACCACCACCAGGCCGTCGCCGACCCCGGCCGGCTGACCGTGACCGGCTGGGCCGACGACGACGTGATCGAGGCGGTCGAGGACCCGGCGCGGCGGTTCGTGGTCGGCGTGCAGTGGCACCCGGAGGCGCAAGGGGACGTGCGGCCGTTCGCCGCGCTGGTGGAAGCGGCATAGAAGCGTACCGTTGCGATGTGCGGTACGGGCATCCCGAATGGTGCGCGCGGGGTCATCACTGCGGCCTCGGCGAGCACCGCAGCCTGCCGGTCGTGGCCGAGATGGACGGCGTCGGCCGGGTGGTGATGACCCGCGTGCTCGGGCGCGACGGTCGCGAGCGGATGGAGATCACCGGCTCGGCCTACCTCTCGGACTCCGAGCCCACCGCCCGTCGCCAGTTGCAGGACACGCTGACCGGCCTGGTCAGCGTGCTGCAACGAGCCGCCGCGGTCAGGCCCTAGTCAGCGCTTTCCCGCGAGGTCCGGTGCTCCGCCGGCTCCCGATACGCTTCTCGCTCGTCGGAGTCGTGCAGGATCGCCGCGGCCTGGGCCTCCGGGTCGTCGCTGCCCACCGCCTTCTCCTCGGGGAGCAGGTCAGCGGCCCGGTTCTCAACACGTGGATCATCGCTCATGCCCACGCTGTACCCAGTCCGGTGGTTGGAATCACGCTGGTCACCCGGGCCGCCGGCGTCGACCATCGAGGGCATGGGGAAGGTATACGAGGCGATCGACGATCGGCTCCGCGACTTCATCGAGGCCCAGCCGGTGTTCTTCGTGGCGACCGCGCCCAGTGGCGACGATGGTCATGTCAACCTGTCGCCGAAGGGGATGTCGGGCACCCTCGCCGTGCTCGGCGGGCACCGGGTGGCCTACCTGGACTACTACGGCAGCGGCGCCGAGACGATCGCCCACCTGCGGCAGAACGGGCGGATCGTGGTGATGTTCTGCGCGTTCACCGGGCCGCCGAAGATCGTCCGCCTGCACGGCAAGGGCTCGGCCGTGCTCGCCGGTGACAAGGGCTTCGAGGAGTTGTGGTCCGCGTTCGACGGGCAGGAGCGGCATGCGGTGCGTTCGATCATCGACGTCGAGGTGTCCCGGGTCAGCGACTCGTGCGGCTACGCCGTACCGCTGATGGATTTTGTCGGCGATCGTGACCTGCTGGTCCGCTCGCACAGCCGGCGGGACGAGCAGGATCTCGTCGACTATGGGGTGGCCAAGAACCTCACCAGCATCGACGGCTTACCCGCGCTCGCCGGTTAGGGTTGTAGGTATGACCGTCCGCGCAGCGCTCACCCCCGGAACCCTCTCGCCTTGGCGGCAGGTGCCCGCCGGCATACCGCGCCCGGAATACGTCGGCAAGAAGGCACCCAAGCGCCATCGCGGCTCAGACGTGCAGACCCCTGAGATCATCGAAAGGATGCGCCTGGCCAGCCGGCTCGCGGCGCAGGCGACCCAGCTCGCCGGCGAGGCCGCCAAGCCCGGCGCAACCACCGACGAGGTCGACCGCGTGGTGCACGAGTTCCTCTGCGACCACGGCGCATACCCGTCGACGCTCGGCTACAAGGGCTTTCCGAAGTCCTGCTGCACTTCGCTCAACGAGATCATCTGCCACGGCATCCCCGACTCGACCGTGATCGAGGACGGCGACATTCTCAACGTCGACGTCACCGCGTACATCGACGGCGTTCACGGCGACACCAACGCGACCTTCTGCGTCGGCGAGGTGTCCGAGGAGGCCCGGCTGCTGGTCGAGCGCACCCACGAGGCGATGATGCGCGGCATCCGCGCCGTCGCGCCGGGCCGCCCGATCAACGCCATCGGCCGCGTGATCGAGGCCTACGCCAAGCGCTTCGGCTACGGCGTCGTGCGCGACTTCACCGGGCACGGCATCGGCGAGGTGTTCCACTCCGGGCTCTACGTCCCGCACTACGACAATCCCCGGCTGACCGGTGGTCATGGAGCCGGGCATGACGTTCACGATCGAGCCGATGATCACGCTCGGCACCTACGAATACCAGATGTGGCGCGACGGCTGGACCGTGGTCACCAAGGACCGCAAGTGGACGGCCCAGTTCGAGCACACGATCGTCGTTACCGACGACGGCTACGAGATCCTGACGCTGCCCTAGCGCCCCGGCCGACGTGCGGTTCGGGGCACTAGGGACCTTGCCCGCCGGTCGAGGTCAGCGGCCGGGCCGCATCGTCGGACCGGCCCAGATGGTGAGGCTGGTGCGGCGCATGTTGGGCTCCTCTCCCAGGTGTGACGCTCATGGCGTGGCGGGTTCTACAGTCCGCTACTGAGCAGCGATTCGGAGCCGCGAGCCCGATCGATGGCACGACTTCGGGAGAAGCCGGCGGGCAAAAGAATGAAGCCGGCGACCACGGGGGAGGACGCCGGCTTCCGGACCAGCATAGGGGTCCCGGGCCGGGCTGGCTGCCCTCCGATCGGGTGCTGTTCATTGCCGGTACAACCAGGTGGATCCGTCAACCGGACGACCTGGTCAGCAAGGGTGGTGCGGCGCGCGCACGGTCAGGCTTGGCCGGGAAACGGGACGGTTACCGGGGTGGTCCCGCGCGCCTTCCGGAAGCCGGTGGCGCGGGTCGCGCAGTCGATCACCGCGTCCAGGGCGATCTTGCGCTCGTCGCCGGCGGTGTCGGGCAACACCAGCCGCCAGATGGCGGTGCACCGGTCTTCGAGGGTCTCGGCCAGCTTGAGCGCGCTTGCCTCGTCGGTGACCGGGAACGGCAGGGCATAGACGGCCTGCGCGGACGGTGCGGCGACGCCCTTGCTGGTCAGCCGGACGATCAGTGCATCCCGGCGGGTGCGGTGGGCCAGTTCGGCGGCCTGCGCCAGGCCGACGTTGCCGCCCGCGTGCGCGCCGACCGCGCCGTACCCGAAGATCGCGGCGTGCTCCGCCTCCAGGGCGGCGGCAAACCGGTCGTCAGCCGCCGTCACCGCAGCGCCTCCTGGTGGCTCGCCCGGCAGGCCGCGATCGACCCGAGCAGGGCGGCCCGGTACGAGGGGCCTTCGAGGCACACCTTTTCCGCTTCCTCCTGCGCGGCGCGCTCGGCGGCGACGAGCGACTCCAGCGCCGGTGGCGACGCGGAAGTCGAAGGATGCGTCGAGGGCTGCGGGACGCCGATCTCCTTCGCCAGCGCGCGTACGTGGGCCCGATGGTCGTCACGCAACGGAGTTAGCCGAGCACTCAACGCCGGAAGCGCATCGATGGCGGCGTCGTACGTGTCGGCCAGCGCGATGGTGGCCGCGAGGAACGGCAGCAGCGCGTCCGGTGCCGGTGTCGGGTCGGGTCCGGGCTGGCCGAGGTCACAACCGCCCAGGCCGGCGGCGGTCAACCCGGCGGCCGCCGAGACGAGCACCGCCCGCCGCGTTGGTCCTTCGTCCCCCAGTCGCACGCGCACAGTGAACACCATTGACGCACAGCGCAGCCGCGCGGCGGTGGCCGTACGGTCAATTCGGAGCGCCGCTGGGCGTCTCGGCATCACGTCGCGTTACGCTTGCTGCCCAAGCCGCCCGCGCAAAAAGCGTTGGCGGCGTCGAGTGCTTGGTCGGGTTTGTCTGACGAAAGGGTGTCGATCATGTCCCAGCAACGCGGTCGCACGCGCGATGCTGTGACAGCTCGGGCGGCACCCGGTCCGGCACCACGGACGATGACCGACGAGGATCGGCGGCGGGTGCGCGCGGTCATCGAGCCGGTGCTGAACGCCGCCGGCTGCGACCTGGAAGACCTGACCATCCAGCGGGTCGGCCGGCGGCACCTGCTGCGCATCGCGGTCGACAGCGACTCGGGTGTCAACCTGGACCGGATCGCCGACCTGTCCCGCGACATCTCCGCCCGGCTGGACGAGGCGGAGGCCGGTGGCGACGAACTCATCCCGGGGGAATACGAACTGGAGGTCGGCTCGCGCGGCGTGGACCGCCCGCTGACCGAGCCGCGGCACTGGCGCCGCAACGTCGGCCGGCTGGTGCAGGTCAAGGCCGGTGGTCGCCAGCTCACCACGCGCATCACCGCCGTCGACGACACCGGCGTGGCGCTGGAAGTCAGGGTGGGGCCCGCGCCGCAGGCGCGGGGTCGGGGGGCGGCGAGAACCGCCGCTTTCCGTTCGCCGAGCTGGGACCGGGCCTGATCCAGGTCGAGCTCAAGCGGATCGAAGCGGCCGACGACCTGGACGATGACGATGGAGAGGACGAGGAGTGAATATCGACCTCGCGGCCCTCCGCGCGCTGGAACGAGAGCGGGAAATCCCGTTCGACACCATCCTCGCGGCGATCGAGACCGCGTTGCTGACCGCCTACCGCCACACGGAGGGGGCCAACCCGCACGCCCGGGTGGAGATCGACCGGCGCACCGGCGCGGCCACCGTCCTCGCGCAGGAGATCGACGCGGACGGCACGATCCTGCGCGAATACGACGACACCCCGCACGACTTCGGCCGGATCGCGGCGATGACGGCCAAGCAGGTCATCCTGCAGCGGCTGCGCGAGGCGACCGACGAGGCGCACTTCGGCGAATACGTCGGGCGCGACGGCGACCTGGTCACCGGCGTGATCCAGGCGCACGAGGCGCGCACCGAGAAGGGCATCGTCACCGTCGACCTCGGCAAGATCGAGGCGATGCTGCCGACCGCCGAACAGGTGCCGGGGGAGCGCTACGAGCACGGCCAGCGGATCAAGTGCATCGTCGTCCACGTGGTGAAAGGCTTCCGCGGCCCGCAGGTGACCTTGTCGCGGTCCCACCCCAACCTGGTGAAGCGGCTGTTCGCCCTCGAGGTACCGGAGATCGCCGACGGCACGGTCGAGATCGCCGCCATCGCGCGCGAGGCCGGCCACCGGACCAAGATCGCGGTGCGCTCCACGGTGCCCGGCGTCAACGCCAAGGGCGCCTGCATCGGGCCGATGGGCCAGCGGGTCCGGGCCGTCATGAGCGAGTTGCACGGCGAGAAGATCGATATCATCGACTGGTCGGACAATCCGGCGCATTTCGTCGGCAACGCCCTGTCCCCGGCCAAGGCGCTCAATGTCGAGGTGGTCGACGCGGCCAACCGCGCCGCGCGGGTGACCGTGCCGGACTTCCAGCTCTCCCTGGCCATCGGGCGCGAGGGGCAGAATGCCCGGCTCGCGGCCCGGCTGACCGGTTGGCGCATCGACATCCGGCCGGACACCGCTACCTCGGCCGGCGCCGATGGTCAAGATGACGAAGACGTCGATCACGTCGGTGGCCCGGGCGCGGCGCGCGCGGAGAGTGCGGGGTAGACTCCTCTTTGGTACGTCACACGCCACCCGTCCGCACGTGCATCGGCTGTCGGAAGCGTGTGCCAGCCTCCGAGTTGCTGCGGCTCGTCGCGATCGATCTCGGCGCTGATCACTTCAGCGTCGTGGCTGATCCGGCACGCAGACGGTCGGGTCGAGGGGCACACCTGCATCCTGATCCGGCTTGCCTCGCGCTTGCGGAGCGTCGGCGCGCCTTCGGGCGAGCCTTGCGCATCACCGGTGTCCTCGACACCGGCCCGCTGACCGGGGTGATAACGCAGTAAGACGGAACCACCGACGGTGGGCGCATTCGAGCCCCACCCGGACACGCAAGGTAGGACGACCGACATGAGCACACGATGAAGTCCTCGCAATGACCAGGCTTCAAGTGCACGACTGAGGCTGCGCGGAAACTGCCGCGACAGCCTCGAGGTGAGGAGTGTAGTGGCAGGCAAGGCCCGCGTACACGAGCTAGCGAAAGAGCTCGGGGTCGAAAGCAAGACTGTGCTCGCCAAGCTGCAAGAGCTTGGGGAATACGTGAAGTCGGCATCCAGCACGGTTGAAGCGCCAGTGGCGCGCCGGCTGCGTGCGACTTTTGAATCCGGTGGTGGCGCAATATCCGCCCCGCCGTCGCCAGCAGCGTCAGCCGCACCGGCAGCGCCCGCACCCGCGAGCCCTCGACCGGCACCGGCTGGCCCGTCCGCCAAACCAGCGCCGCCGCGCCGGCCGAGCTCCGGTAGTTCGGAGAAGCGGTCGCCGGTCCCCGGTCCGCCGCGGCCCGCGCCGCAGTCGCCGGTGGTCAAGCCGACGAGCGCACACGACATCGAGGTGGCCGCCGCCGAGGCGCGTGCCACCGCGCTGAAGGCCGAGCAGGAAGCGGCGATGAAGGCCGCCCAGCAGGCCCGTCAGCGCGACACCACCCGGCGGGAGCCGGCTCCGGGCGGTAGCGCACCGGCGCCCGGTCCGCGTCCGGGTCCCGCGCCCAGCCCGCAGGCACCCGGCTCCGGCCCGGCGTCCGGCGGCGCTCCGGGCGCACCCCGTCCGGGCCAGGGCCCGCGTCCCGGCGGTCGCCCGCCGTCGCGCTCGCCCGGCAACAACCCGTTCGGCGTCGGCGGGGGTCGTCCGGCCCCCGGCGGTGCGGCGGGCGGCCCACGGCCCAACCCGTCGGCGATGCCGCCGCGGCCCAACCCGGCTTCGATGGGCGGTCCGCGGCCCAACCCGTCGCAGATGCCGACTCAGCGTCCGGGCCGCCCGGGAGGTGGCCCGGGTGATCGTCCCGGCCGTCCCGGTGGGGGCGCCGGTGGTGGCGGTGGCGGTGGCTTCCGCGGCGGTCCCGGCGGTGGCGGCAGTGGCCGTCCCGGCGGTCCCGGTGGCGGTGGCGGCGGTGGCGGCTTCCGCGGCGGTCCCGGTGGGGGCGCCGGCGGTGGCGGTGGCTTCCGCGGCGGTCCCGGCGGTCCCGGTGGCGGCGGTGGCGGTGGCTACCGTGGCGGTCCCGGCGGTGGCGGCGGCGCACCCGGCGCCGGTGTCGGCGGCGCGGGACGTCCCGGCGGTGGCGGCGGAGGCCGCGGCCGTGGTGGCGGCGCGGCCGGCGCGTTCGGCCGTCCAGGTGGCCGGCCGACTCGTGGTCGCAAGTCGAAGAAGCAGCGCAGACAAGAGTTCGACAACCTGTCCGCGCCGACGATGGGCTCTGGTGCGCCGCGAGGCGCGGGTCAGGTCGTCCGGCTCCCGCGTGGCGCCTCGCTGTCGGACTTCGCCGACCGCATCAACGCCAACCCGGGCTCGCTCGTCCAGGAGATGTTCAACCTCGGCGAGATGGTGACGGCGACCCAGTCGTGCACCGACGAGACGCTGCTGCTGCTCGGCGAGCACCTCGGCTTCGACGTGCAGATCGTCAGCCCCGAGGACGAGGACCGCGAGCTTCTCGCGCGCTTCGACATCGACCTCGACGCCGACATCGACGAAGACCGGCTGGTCACCCGGCCGCCGGTGGTGACTGTCATGGGTCACGTCGATCACGGCAAGACGAAGCTGCTCGACGCGATCCGCCAGACCAACATGGTCGCGGCGGAGGCCGGTGGCATCACCCAGCACATCGGTGCCTACCAGGTGAAAGTCGATCACGACGGCAACGAGCGCGCGATCACCTTCATCGACACCCCGGGTCACGAGGCGTTCACCGCCATGCGTGCCCGTGGTGCTCAGGCGACGGACATCGTCGTGCTGGTCGTCGCGGCCGACGACGGCGTCATGCCGCAGACGATCGAGGCGTTGAACCACGCCCAGGCGGCCGAGGTGCCGATCGTGGTCGCGGTCAACAAGATCGACAAGGAAGGCGCCAACCCGGAGAAGGTGCGCCAGCAGCTCACCGAATACGGGCTGGTCGCCGAGGAGTACGGCGGCGACACGATGTTCGTGAACATCTCCGCGAAGAGCCGTCTCAACATCGACGGGCTCCTCGAGGCGGTCCTGCTCACGGCCGACGCGTCGCTCGATCTCCGGGCGCCGATCGACGGCTCCGCTCAGGGCATCGCGATCGAGGCACACCTCGACCGCGGGCGCGGCCCGGTCGCCACCGTCCTGGTGGAGAAGGGCACGCTCAACGTCGGCGACTCGATTGTGGCCGGCCGAGCCCATGGCCGGGTCCGGGCGATGCTCGACGAGAACGGCCTTCCGGTCGCCTCGGCGGGTCCGGCCCGCCCGGTGCTGGTGCTCGGTCTGACCGCGGTGCCCGGCGCCGGCGACACGTTCCTCGCCGCCGACGACGACCGCACCGCCCGGCAGATCGCCGAGCAGCGACAGGCCCGTCAGCGTGCCGCCGAGATGGCGGTCCGCGGCCGGCGCAAGTCGCTCGACGACCTGTTCGAGCAGCTCAAGGAGGGCGAGAAGACGACGCTCACCCTCATCCTCAAGGGCGACGGATCCGGTTCGGTCGAAGCCCTCGAGGACGCACTCATCAAGATCGTGGTTTCCGACGAGGTCCAGCTCAAGATCATCCACCGGGGTGTCGGCGCCGTCACGCAGGACGACGTCAACCTGGCCAGCGCGTCCGATGCGATCATCATCGGGTTCAACGTGCGGGCCGAGGGGCGCACCCGGGAGCTGGCCGACCGCGAGGGCGTGGAGATCCGGTACTACACCGTCATCTACCAGGCCATCGAGGAGATCGAGTCGGCCCTCAAGGGCATGCTCAAGCCGGTCTACGAGGAGGTCGAGCTCGGCTCGGCGGAGGTCCGCGAGGTCTTCCGCTCGTCGCGCTTCGGCAACATCGCGGGTTGCATCGTCCGGTCGGGGCTCATCCGGCGCAACGCCAAGGCGCGGCTCATCCGCGACGGGGCGGTCGTGTCGGACAACCTCAACATCGCCGGCCTGCGCCGGTTCAAGGACGACGCGACCGAGGTCCGCGAGGGCTTCGAGTGCGGTATCACGCTCGGCAACTACAACGACATCTCGGTCGGCGACATCATCGAGACGTTCGAGATGCGCGAGAAGCCGCGAGTCTGAGGCTCGACACCGGACGGGCGCGTGACCTTCGGGTCGCGCGCCCGTTTGGCATGGATCGCGGTCGACCCGCGCGCTCCGGCGGAGGTACCGTGGACGGCGTTATGAACATCACATGGTGGTCGATCGAGGCGCGCGACGGGCTCTTCTCCGCGCACGCCTGGCGCAACGCGTTCGGGCAGTCGCTTGTGGAGGCGGCCATCACCAACGGTGCCCGTGAGTGGCACTGGGACGAGGCCACGTTCGGCGTGGTCTTCGAGGTCGGATTCGCCGACGACGAGGCCTGGTACCGGTTCCGCCAGCTGCCGCTGGTGGTCGCCGCGCTCGACGCCGTGCCGGCGAACCTGCTCTACATCTATCCCGGTCGCGGTGGCTCGGCGGGGGCGGGACTTCCGCGGCACCCCCGGCCCACGCTCGGCGCGGGCGCCGCACCGCTGCCGGAAGAGCCGACGCCGGTGATCGTGGCCCGCCCGGAGATCTTGCAGCGCACGGCCGTCTGACCGGCCGTAGCATCGTTCGTCGTGTACACCGGAACCGTGATCTTCGACGTCCTGCTGCCGGGCGATTCCCGTACCCTCAAGATCAAGCGGTCGTACGTGCGACCGCTGGTGGCGGCGCTGCGCAAATATGAGGTCGCCGCGGCCGAGGTCGGCGCGCTGGACCTGCACGGCCGGGCCGAGATCGGCATCGCCGTGGTGGCCGCGACGGCGGCGCACGTCGGTGAGGTGCTCGACACCTGCGAACGCGCCGTGGCCGACCGGCCGGAGATCGAACTGCTGTCGGTCAAGCGCCGGCTACACGGCGATGACGACTGACAACCAGCGGGCGACCATGAGGGTCTCTGCCCGGCCGGGCGGGCCCGGCGCGGGTACCCTCGGATCGTTGGTCAACGACCGTGCGCTCGGGCGTGCTGGATGTTGCCCGAGGCGACCGGTGAGGTCTTACTGGCTGCGGAGGTGGACGAGATGACGGACCCGGCTCGGGTGCGCCGACACGCCGAACGCGTGAAGGAGTTGGTCGCTTCGGTGCTGCGGACTCAGGTGAAAGATCCGCGTGTGGGCATGATCACCATTACCGACGCGCGAATCACCGGCGATCTCCGCGAGGCCACCGTTTTCTATACCGTGCTCGGCGACTCCGCCGCGCACGCGGGCACGGCGGCCGCGCTGGAGAGCGCCAAGGGGCTGCTGCGCAGCACGGTGGGCAAGGCGCTCGGGCTGCGCCACTCGCCGACCCTCGCGTTCGTGCTCGACGACGTCGGCGAGCACGCCGAGCACATCGACGAGCTGCTCGCGGCGGCCCGCGAGTCCGATGCCGAGGTGCAACGCATCGCGGTTGGCGCGCACTACGCGGGCGACCCGCAACCTTACAAGATCGACGAGGAAGAGGACGACGACGTCGTCAGCGCGCAGGACCGGCGTTGAGCGACGGCTTAGCAGGGCGGGGCCGCGCCGGAGGCGCGGGTCGGGAGGGCAGCGGCTCCGAGCGCCCCACCGAGGGCGAATGGGCATCGGCGGTGGCGGCCCTGCGTGGGTTGCCACCGCGCGCCAGCGTGCTGCTGGCCTGCCACGTCAACCCGGACGGCGACGCCCTGGGCAGCATGCTCGGGCTCGCCCTCGGGCTGCGGCAGATCGCCGGTGAGCTCGGCATCGGCCGGTTGCAGGCGACCTTCCCGGGCAAGCCCGAGGTGCCCGAGCCGTTCCGGCAGCTGCCCGGCCTCGACCTCCTCGCCGGCTCCGCGGATACCGACCCGGCGCCGGACGCCATGCTCGCCTTCGACGTGGCCAGCATCGAGCGCCTCGTCGAGCTGGCCGAACGGCTGACCGCGGCGCCGGTCAGCATCGTGCTGGACCACCACGCCTCCAACACCAGCTTCGGCAAGATCAACCTGGTGGACCCGGCCGCCGCGGCGACCTCGGTGCTCTCCGACGGGCTGCTGAACCGCCTGGGCGTGCCGCTGGACGCCCAGATCGCCGAGTGCCTCTACGTGGCGCTCGCCACCGACACCGGCTCGTTCAAGTTCGACTCGACCACGCCGGCCGTGCACGAGCTGGCCGCCCGGTTCATCGCGACCGGGATCCACACCGGCGAGATCTCGCGCCGGCTCTTCGACAGCCGTCCCTTCGGCGCCGTCCGGCTCTTCGGTGAGGCGATGGGCCGCGCCCAGCTCGAGCCCGACGGCGTCGGCTTCGTGTGGACCTACGCCACGCTCGACGACCTGCGCCGCTTCGATCAACGACCGGCGGTGCTCGAGGCGCTCATCGACTCGGTCCGCGTCGTCGAGGAGGCGGACGTCGCCTGCGTCGTGAAGCAGGTCGCCGACCGGGAGTGGACCGTGTCGATGCGCAGCAAGGGCGCGGTCGACGTGAGCGCCATTGCCATCGCGCTCGGCGGCGGCGGCCACCGGTTCGCGGCCGGCTTCACCGGCCGGGGAAGCGTGGACGACGTGGTCGGCTCGATTCGTGATCGTCTTAAGGGCAAACACGGCTAGCTCTGCGGGCGGCCGTACCGCGAGAATCGATGGATGCAAGAGCAACCCGAGCTTGCCGTCGAGATCGAGCGCAGCTGGGCGCGCCCGATCGTCCTGGTGCCGGTCTTCGTCCTCACCTCGCTGATCGCCGGCGCGCTCCCGTCGTTCTCCCTGGGCGCCAACCTGCTCGTGCTCTGCGTCGGCGGCACCCTCTTCTGGCTCGGCCTCTCACATCACGTGCCGCGCCGGGACGCGCCGCGCCGCCTGTCCCGCCAGACGCTGTGGTGGCTGGTCCCGCTGGGCGTCCTGGTCGGCATGGAGGCCACCAACTACCTCAGCGGCTCCACCCCCGAGCATCCGACGCTGTCGCGCCTCGCCGATCCGGTGCTGGAGGGCTACCCGGCGCGTGCGGCGCTCTACTTCGGCTGGCTGTCCGCATTCTGGGCGATGGTGCGGCGATGACCTCCCGCGAGTTCGCGATCGGCGTGTTTGCGCTCGGACTCGTCCTGGTCGCGGTGATGGAGGCCCTGAGCCGGCGGTCCCGCGTGCCTTCGCTCGGCGACGTGTGCGGGGTCGTCATGCGCTACCGCGTCGGTCCGTTGCCGGTCGGCCGCATCGCCATGTTCGGCTTCTGGTGGTGGCTGGGCTGGCACTTCTTCGCCCGTTAAATCCCCTTTTTCCGATGGCTCGGGTCCGTCGAGGGCACGACCGTCGCTCCCGCCAGGAATCCCGGCGTCCGCGTTCCCAAGCCCGTCGGCCTCCTGGCGATTCACCCGTTCGTTGTCGCATCTTGGACTGGGCGTCCAGCATGCGGGATTGGGGCGCGCGGGGCGGTAACTGAACGTTAACTTAGGTTTAGTCCCCAAGTTGACTGACCTGGTCGGCCTGGCTCCCGTTCGTGGACCGCACTCCGGTGACCCCGGCAGCTGCGGCAAGCGGACCACCAACGAGATGTTCAATCGTGGGGAGACCCTGGTCATGCCCGAGCAGCCCAAGCCGCAGCCCAAGCCCGAGCGGCCCGAGAAGGACAAGCGGGTCGAAGGTGCCCGTGCGGCACTGCAGATGTCGATGGACCGCCGCTACTGAGGTAAGTAGCGCTTCGGCCGACTGTTCCTTACGATCGGCCGGTGGGCACTGACGTCGTCGCACCGTCGCTCCGCCGGGTGGCGGGGCTCGCCTTCCCAGCCCTCATCGTGCTGGCCGCCGAGCCGCTCTACGTGCTCGTTGACACCGCCGTGGTCGGCCACCTGGGGCGCACGCCCCTGGCCGCGCTCGCCGTCGGCGGTTCGATCATGTCGTTCGCCGCGTGGCTGGGCACCGTGCTCGCCTACGGCACGACCGGCCGGGCCGCCCGCCGCTTCGGCGCCGGGCAGCGCGCCGATGCCGTCGCCGAGGGCGTCCAGGCCAGCTGGCTGGCCCTCGCAGCCGGTGTCGCCCTCTTCCTGATTCTCGAACTTGGTGCCGATCCACTCACCCGAGCCATCGCCGGCCCCGACAACGCCGAGGTGGCGGCCGAGGCGGCGCACTGGCTACACATCGCCGCGATCGGCGCGCCCGGCCTGATGCTCGCCACCGCCGGCAACGGCTGGCTCCGCGGCGTACAGGACACCCGCCGCCCGCTGTTCTACGTCCTGGGGGCCAATGTCCTGTCCGGCATCCTGTGCCCGGTGCTGGTCTACCCGCTCGGCTTCGGGCTGGCCGGATCGGCGATCGCCAACGCCACCGCGCAGAGCGTGTCCGGCCTGCTCTTCCTCAGTGCGCTGGTGCACGAGCGGGTCGCGCTGAGGCCGCGCTTCGCGGTGATCGGCAGCCAACTCGTCCTCGGCCGCGACCTGCTGGTTCGCGGCGCCGCCTTCCAGATCTGCTTCCTTTCCGCGTCGGCCGTCGCGGCCCGCTTCGGCTCGGCGGCGCTCGCCGCCCACCAGATCGCGCTGCAGCTGTGGCTGTTCTGCTCGCTGGCCATGGACGCCGTGGCGATCGCCGCGCAGGCGCTGATCGGCGCGGCCCTCGGCGGCTCCCGGCCCGTCGAGGCGCGCTGGCTGGCCCGCCGCATCGGGCTGATCGGTCTCGTCTCCGGGCTCGGCTTCGCCGTACTCATCGCGTTGGCGCTACCGATCCTGCAGCCGTGGTTCGGCGCCGACGACGAGGTGTACGCGCAGGCGCTCGTCGCCTGGTGGTGGTTCGTCGCCATGCAGCCCATCGCGGGCGTGGTCTTCGCGCTCGACGGGGTGCTGATCGGGGCCGGCGACGTCAAGTACATGCGGAACATGACCGTCGTCGCGGCGCTGGGCGGCTTCCTGCCGGCCGTCTGGCTGGCGCTGCTGCTGCA
The DNA here is from genome assembly GCA_963816625.1 of uncultured Actinomycetota bacterium. GTDB lineage: Bacteria > Actinomycetota > Actinomycetes > Mycobacteriales > Micromonosporaceae > Dactylosporangium. Next base: position 271,598 of record CAWFLC010000006.1, read on the forward strand.
CCTCGGGCTGGGCGGGGTCTGGGCCGGGTTGACGCTGTTCATCGTGATCCGCTTCGTCGCGCTGGTGACCCGGCTGCGGGGCGACCGCTGGGCCGTGCTCGGTACCGCCTAACCTCTGCCTCGTGGCAACGAGTGGACTGGTCGTCGTCGACAAGCCGGGCGGCATGACCTCGCACGACGTCGTGTCGAGAATGCGCCGGCTGGCCCGCACGCGGCGGGTCGGGCACGGCGGCACGCTCGACCCGATGGCGACCGGCGTACTGATCATCGGCGTCGAGAAGGCGACCCGCCTGCTCACGTACGTGATCGGCAGCACCAAGCAGTACCGCGCGACGATCCGGCTCGGCCAGGCCACGATCACCGACGACGCCGAGGGCACGGTTGTGTCCACTGTGGACGCCGCCGGGGTGACCGGCGCCGACCTGCACGCCGCGCTGGCCGCGCTGACCGGCGATATCCAGCAGGTGCCCAGCCAGGTTTCGGCGATCAAGATCAACGGTGTGCGGTCGTACGCGCGGGTCCGATCGGGCGAGGAGGTCGCCCTGCCGGCCCGGCCGGTGACCGTGTCCCGCCTCGACATCCTGGCGGTTCGGCGACTCGATCAGCTTGTGGACGTCGACATCGACGTCGCCTGCTCGTCGGGTACCTACATCCGGGCGATCGCGCGCGACGCCGGCGCCGCGCTCGGGGTGGGCGGGCACCTGACGGCGCTCCGCCGTACCGCGGTCGGCGCGTTCACCCTGGCCGAGGCGGTCCCGCTCGACGAACTCGCCGAGCGGGAGGACCCGGTCACGATGCCGCTGCCGGCCGCGGCCGCCCGCTCGTTCCCGCGCCGCGACGCCACGGTCGACGAGGCTCGCGTGCTGTCGCATGGCGGCCCGCTGGCGGCGGTCGGCATCGCCGAGCCGTACGCGGTGTTCGCCCCCGACGGCACGGTCCTCGGCATCGTGCGCGAACGCGATGGCAAGGCCCGAGCCGAGGTCGTGCTCGTCCCGTAGCGGGTCAGCGGGTACGGAGCAGGCCGACGATTACGACCGTGCCGACCACGGTGTGCAGGCCGATCAAGGCCGCCTTGGTCGTGACGTCCACCCCGCTGAGCGGCCCGAGCAGCGAAAGCGCCAGGACGAGAAGGGCCAGTACGCTCCAGATCACCCGCGCGTGGCGGGTCAGCCGTTCCAGCAGCGCGAGCAGGCCCCAGCCGGCCAGCCCGGCCAGCAGCGCCGTGATCGCCACCGCGACCGCGCCTACCTGCTGGGTGGAGCCGTCCGGACCGAGCCGGACCGTGAGCTGGTGGCCGGGGACGGGGCCGAGCATGGCCCACGCGATGAGGGCCACCACGGCGCCCACCACTGCGAGGAGAGCGCGCCGGCCGGCTCGGTTGCGGATCCGCAGGTCAATCGTGGTCATGAATACCTCCAAGTGCGAAATGCCTTCGCACTCAAGCAAAGCCGTCCGGTACCCCTCGATGGCAGAAGCGATGGTGGTCTCTTCGACACGACAAATGTCCCAAGGCCACACGTCCGGAGCGCGCCGAGGCCACTGAACCGCCCTTCCGGGCGCGCTGAGGCCACTATTTCCCCGAAGTTATGGCCTCGCGGGCGCGTTGAGGGCACTACTTCCCCGGAGTTGTGGCTTCGCGGGCGTCGCAGGGCACTACTTCCCCGGAGTTGTGGCCTCGCGGGGCGTTGAGGACACTGCTTCCCCGGAGTTGTGGCCTCGCGGGCGTCTCAGGGCACTGCTTCCCCGGAGTTGGGGGTGCTGGGCTTGGGGGCGCGGACGTCGGGATTCCTGGCGGGAGCAGCGGTCGTGCGCCCGGCGGACCCGAGCCCGTAATAGGCTTTTGTTTATGCAGCGTTGGCGGGGGGCCCAATCGGCGCCGAGTGGTTGGGGCCGGTCGGTGGTCACGATCGGGGTCTTCGACGGTGTCCACAAGGGACACCAGCAGATCATCGGGCATGCCGTGAAGCGGGCCGGCGAGTTGGGCGTGCAGTCGGTGGTGGTGACCTTTGATCCGCATCCGTCCGAGGTGGTGCGGCCTGGCTCGCATCCGGCGATCCTGACGGAGCCGGCGCGCAAGGCGGAGTTGATCGAGGAACTCGGCGTCGACGTGCTGTGCGTGCAGCCGTTCACGATGGACTTCTCGCGGCTGTCGGCGGAGGCGTTCGTGCACGACATGCTCGTCGAGCAGTTGCACGCGGCGTTGATCGTGGTCGGGGAGAACTTCCGGTTCGGGCACAAGGCGGCCGGCGACGTCGCGCTGCTGCAGCGGCTCGGGCGCACCTTCGGCTTCGGGGTCGAGGGCGCGCCGCTGGTCGCGGACGACGGGACGGTGTTCTCCTCGACGTACATCCGGGCGTGCGTGGCCGCCGGCGACGTGGCGGTCGCGGCGCGGGCGCTCGGCCGTCCGCACCGGCTCGACGGAGTCGTGGTGCGCGGCGACCGGCGCGGGCATGAGCTGGGCTTCCCGACCGCCAACCTGCTGACCTCGACCCATGCGGCGGTGCCGGCCGACGGGGTCTACGCGGCCTGGCTGGTCCGCGACCGGGACGAGCCCCGGATGGCGGCCGTGTCGATCGGCACAAATCCCACCTTTTCCGGCCCGGAGCGGCGCGTGGAGGCATACGTGCTGGACTTCGACGGCGACCTCTACGGCGAGCGGCTGTCGCTGGATTTCGTGGCGCACCTGCGCGAGATGCGGACGTATTCGGCGATCGAGCCGCTGATCGCGCAGATCGCGCAGGACGTCGAGCGGACCAGGCAAGTCCTGGTTGGGAAGTGAGTCTGCCGATCTGTTAGCCTTGGGCGTACGCCGGGTTACCGGCGGGAGTTCCGGCTGCCTGCACGACGCCGCGGGCCCGGACGGAATCCGATTCCTACGCAAAGGGAGAACATGGCGCTCGACTCCGCACAGAAGACCGAGATCATGACGAAGTACGCGACCGTGGAGGGCGACACCGGATCGCCTGAAGTGCAGGTCGCGATGCTGACCAAGCGGATCTCGGACCTGACCGAACACCTCAAGATGCACAAGCACGACCACCACAGCCGTCGTGGCCTGCTGCTGCTCGTCGGCCGGCGCCGCCGGCTGCTGAATTACCTGCAGCGCACGGACATCGCCCGCTACCGCTCGCTCATCGAGCGTCTCGGGCTGCGGCGATAAGACTTTCGCTCGGGGAGCCGGCGCACGGCGCTCGCTCCCCGGAGCGTTTGTAGAGAAACGGCACCGCCGGGCCGAGCGCGGTCAGCGCACCGGTCCTCGGTAGTGGCTTCCGGGGTACCCCTAGACAGGCACCCAGACGACCCCGGACGCTTCGATCGAAGACCGGACGCCGACAGCTCCGCCAGGGCCGTGCCACGACCCAAAGAGGAGCAAGACAACCATGACCGAGTCAAACCATCTCGGTACCCAAAGCGCGAAAGCCGTGATCGACAACGGCACCTTCGGCACCCGGGAGATCACCTTCTCCACCGGACGCCTGGCCCGCCAGGCCGCCGGCTCGGCCGTCGCCCAGCTCGGCGAGACCGTCGTGCTTTCCGCGACTACCGCCGGCAAGCAGCCCAAGGAACAGTTCGACTTCTTCCCGTTGACCGTCGACGTCGAAGAGCGGATGTACGCGGCCGGGCGCATTCCCGGCTCGTTCTTCCGCCGGGAGGGACGCCCGAGCGAGGACGCGATCCTGACCTGCCGGCTCATCGACCGGCCGCTGCGTCCGTCGTTCGTCAAGGGCCTGCGCAACGAGGTCCAGGTCGTCGAGACCGTGCTCGCGCTCGACCCGCAGCACCAGTACGACGTCGTCGCGATCAATGCCGCGTCGATGTCGACCAAGCTCTCCGGCCTGCCGTTCTCCGGCCCGATCGGGGCGACCCGCATGGCGCACGTCGACGGCCAGTGGGTGGCGTTCCCGACGCACGAGGAACTGGCGCGGGCGACCTTCGACATGGTGGTCGCCGGCCGCACGCTGCCCGACGGCGACGTCGCGATCATGATGGTCGAGGCCGAGGCCACCGAGCACACCATCGCGTTGGTCGCGGGGGGTGCGCCGGCGCCGACCGAGGAGGTCGTCGCGGGTGGGCTCGAGGCCGCCAAGCCGGCCATCCGTGAGCTGTGCCGGGCGCAGAGCGAACTGGCGGCCGTCGCGGCCAAGCCGGTGAGCGAGTTCCCGGTCTTCCTCGAGTACCAGAGCGACGTCTTCGAGGCGGTCGCCGGTGCCCTGCGCGACGACGTCGCCGAGGCCCTGCGCATCGCCGCCAAGGCCGAGCGCGAGGAGGCCCTCGACCGCATCAAGGAGGCCGCCTACCAGCGCCTCGGCGGGCAGTTCGAGGGGCGTGAGAAGGAGATCGGCGCCGCGCTGAAGTCGCTGACCAAGAACGAGGTGCGCAGCCGCGTGCTTCGCGACCAGGTCCGCATCGACGGCCGTGGGCCGCGTGACATCCGGCCGCTGACCGCTGAGGTGCAGGTGCTCCCGCGCGTGCACGGATCGGCGCTCTTCGAGCGGGGCGAGACCCAGATCCTGGGTGTCACCACGCTCAACATGCTGCGCATGGAGCAGACCCTCGACACCCTGTCGCCGGAGAAGTCCAAGCGCTACATGCACAACTACAACTTCCCGCCGTACTCGACCGGTGAGACCGGCCGCGTCGGCTCGCCGAAGCGGCGCGAGATCGGTCACGGCGCGCTCGCCGAGCGGGCTTTGATCCCGGTGCTGCCGGGCCGCGAGGAGTTCCCGTACGCGATCCGGCAGGTGTCCGAGGCCCTCGGCTCCAACGGGTCGACCAGCATGGGCTCGGTGTGCGCCTCGACGATGGCGCTGCTGTCGGCGGGTGTGCCGCTGAAGGCGCCGGTTGCCGGCATCGCCATGGGCCTCATCTCCGAGGAGATCGACGGCAAGCTGTCCTACGCGACGCTGACCGACATCCTCGGCGCCGAGGACGCCTACGGTGACATGGACTTCAAGGTCGCCGGCACGCGGGACTTCGTGACCGCGCTGCAGCTGGACACCAAGCTCGACGGCATCCCGTCGGACGTGCTCGCCGGTGCGCTGCAGCAGGCGCACGACGCGCGCCAGGTGATCCTGGACGTGATGGCGGAGGCGATCGAGTCGCCGGCCGGTATGAGCCAGTACGCGCCGCGCGTCACGATGGTGAAGATCCCGGTCGACAAGATCGGCATGGTGATCGGGCCGAAGGGCCAGACCATCAACGCGATCCAGGACGAGACCGGCGCCGAGATCAGCATCGAGGACGACGGCACGATCTACGTCGGCGCGACCGACGGCCCGTCGGCCGAGGCGGCGGTGGAGCGCATCAACGCCATCGCCAACCCGACGATGCCGAAGGTCGGCGACAAGTTCCTCGGCACGGTCGTGAAGACGGCCGCGTTCGGCGCCTTCATCGCGCTGCTGCCCGGCCGCGACGGCCTGCTGCACATCTCCAAGGTGGGCAACGGCAAGCGGGTCGAGCGGGTCGAGGACTTCCTCAACGTCGGCGACAAGGTCGAGGTCCAGATCGCGGACATCGACAACCGAGGCAAGATCTACCTGGACAAGGTGCTCGCCGAGGGCGAAGTGGCAGTGGCTCCCGCCGAGGGCGGCGGCCGGCCGGCCGGCCGGGACCGGGGCGACCGCGGTCCGCGTGACCGCGGCGGCGACCGGGGCCCGCGGGGCGACCGTGGTGGCGACCGTGGTGGCGACCGGGGCCCGCGTCCGGCGGCGTCGGACTCTGCGCCCGACGGCGGCGGCGAGAGCGGCGGCGATGGAGATGGCGGCGGCGACGGTGACGGCGGCGAGTTCCGCCGGCGGCGGCACCGCCACAGCTGACCCATATGACGCCAAGAGCGAAGACTCAAACGCTGGCGGATGATCCGTTGGGCGGCACCGTGCGACGCACCGTGCTGCCCAACGGGCTGCGCATCCTGACCGAGTCGATCCCGGCGATGCGCAGCGTGTCGTTCGGGATCTGGGTCGGCATCGGCTCCACGAGACGAGACGCCGGTCATGTCCGGCGTCTCGCACTTCCTCGAGCACCTGCTCTTCAAGGGCACCAAGACCCGGTCGGCGCTGGACATCTCGGCGCAGATCGAAGCGGTCGGCGGGGAGACCAACGCGTTCACGGCCAAGGAGTACACGTGCTACTACGCGCGGGTGCTCGACGCCGACCTGCCGCTCGCCATCGACGTGGTCTGTGACCTGGTCACCGACTCGATCCTGGCGGACGCCGACGTCGAGACCGAGCGCGGCGTGATCCTCGAAGAGATCGCCATGCACGACGACGAGCCCGGCGACGAGGTCCACGACATCTTCACCGAGGCCCTCTACGGCAACCATCCGCTCGGCCGGCTGATCTCCGGCAGCGCCGGCACCATCTCGGCACTGTCCCGCCAGCAGATCGACGGCTTCTACCGCAAGCGGTACACGCCGCCGGCGATGGTGATCGCCGCCGCCGGCAACCTTGACCACGCCAAGGTGGTCCGCCAGGTCCGCGCCGCGTTCGACCGGGCCGGGATGACCGCACCGTCGGTACCCGCACCGCGGCGGCCGGTGGGGAAGCGGGTGCCGATGCGCTCCAGCCAGGTCGTCGTGCGCAACAAGGAGACCGAGCAGGCGCACGTGGTGCTCGGCTGCGCCGGGTACCCGCGGCAGGACGAGCGCCGCTTCGCCCTCGGCGCGCTCAACAACGTGCTCGGCGGCGGCATGTCCAGCCGGCTCTTCCAGCAGATCCGGGAGCAGCGCGGGCTCGCATACTCGGTGTACTCGTACACGTCGCAGTACGCGGACACCGGCCTCTTCGGCGTCTACGCCGGCTGCGCACCGGGCAAGGTCGACGAGGTCCTCGCGATCACTCGCGACGAGCTCGCCCGCGTGGCCCGAGACGGCGTCACCGATGAGGAGGTCGAGCGGGGCAAGGGCATGCTCAAGGGCGCCGTTGTGCTCGGGCTCGAGGACACCGGCTCGCGGATGAGCCGACTCGGCAAGGGCGAACTGCTCTACGAGGATTTGCTCTCGGTCGACGACGTCCTGCAGCGGGTCGACGCGGTCACCCCGGAAGCCGTCCGCCGGATCGCCGCCGAGCTCCTCGTACGGCCGATGTCCCTTGCGGTGATCGGACCGTTCGACGACCACGACTTCGCGTCGGTGTTGGCATAAGCCGGGTTGGGATAGGTTGACCCGCGTGAGCGAAGACGTGGAGCCGGTCCGGGTCGGGGTGCTGGGCGCGCGGGGGCGCATGGGCACCGAGGTGTGCAGGGCCATCAATGCCAGCGACGATCTCGAGCTGGTCGCGATGGTCGACGACGGCGACTGGCTCTTCAACGTCTCCGATGCCGGCGCCGACGTTGTCGTCGACTTCACCACCCCCGACGTGGTGATGGACAACCTGCACTGGTGCATCGACCAGGGCATCAACGCGGTCATCGGCACGTCCGGCTTCACCGAGGCGCGCTTCGACCGGGTGCGCGCCTGGCTGTCCCACAAGCCCGAGCTGGGCGTGATCGTGGCGCCGAACTTCGCGATCGGCGCGGTCCTCATGATGGAGGCCGCGGCCCGGGCGGCCCGCTACTTCGAGTCGGTCGAGATCGTCGAGATGCACCATCCGGGCAAGGTCGACGCACCCAGCGGCACGGCTCTGCGCACCGCCCAGATGATCGCCGAGGCCCGCGCCGCTGCCGGGATCGGCCCCGCCCCCGACGCGACCAAGGACGAGATGGCCGGCGCCCGCGGTACCGACATCTCCGGGGTGCGCGTGCACTCACTCCGCGCGGCGGGTCTCGTCGCGCACCAGGAGGTGCTGCTCGGTACGACGGGGGAGACGCTGACCATCCGGCACGACTCGTACGACCGGCAGTCCTTCATGCCCGGCGTACTGCTGGCGGTGCGCTCGGTCGTCACCCGTCCGGGGCTGACGATCGGCCTCGGTCCTCTGCTGGACGATTGACTTAGCTCCGCTGCCAGATGCGCGTGCGCGAGCCCAGGGTCGGGTAGCCACAACTCCGGGGAAGCAGTGGCCTCGGCCGCCCTGGGTGGCCACTACTTCGGGGAGGTAGTGGCCTCAGCCGGGCCCGGAGGGCACTACTTCGGGGAAATAGTGGCCTCGGCCGGGTCCGGAGGGCACTACATCCCCGAAGTGCTGGTGGCCTTCGTTGGCGGGGCCGCTCGACCGGCCTCGAACGCAACCGACGCTGGCTGCTCATCGCCGATCTTGGACAACAACGGCTGCCTCAGCGACCCTTCGTGTCCAAGGTTTACAGCCCCGGCCCCCACGGTGGCGCCGATCACTGAACAGACCCGCCGAGCGCTCGTCCCAGGCCGAACAGTCCGCCACCTCAGGCCACTGCTTCCCCGAAGTTGTGGCATCCGGGCCCCTCTGAGGCCACTACTCCCCGAACGAGTGGCATCCGGGCCCCGCTGAGGGCACTACTTCCCCGAACGAGTGGCCACCCGGCGGCGGGCTTGTCACCGCGGGCCTGGCAGCGGAGGCCCCCCTGGGGCCGGAGCGGTGTCTGGCGGGAGCAGTGGTCGTGCGCTCGGCGGACCCGAGTCATCCGCTTGATCGATGATCTTTGTCGCGGCGTTCCACATTGTGAGACGGGTCAGACCCGATTCGGGCGCAACCCGGTCACGTCGCGATAACAGCCTCGGTGGGGACGGCGACGTGCCAGCGGATCTGCGGGATCAGCAGGTCGTCGACGTCCAGCGCGCGGCTCGCGCCGTCTTTCTCCCAGCCGGTGCTCTCCAGAAACCCGCTCGTAACAGCGTCGTCGACGAAGGTCCACGCGACCGCTGTCGTGAATCCGTCAATCCGCCATGAATCCACGCACGCCGCCAGCAATCGGCTACCGTGTCCGCGGCGGCCCCAGCGGGGCTCGACGAGCAGGTCGGTGACCGCGACCACGTCGTCACCCAGTGCGGTGTGATCTTCGTCCGGTGCGAGCGCTACCTCGTCCGGTGGACCTGACGCTGCGAAACCCACCACGTATGCTGGCGTTGACTGATCAGAGGCCTGCTCGAGCGCGATGAGCACGCGGTGTCTAGGTGTCGGCGGGTCGGTGATTGAGCGTTGCCACTGCTGGGCAATCCAGTCCTCGTCGAGTTGTTCGAGCACGTGCCGGGGCATGAGTCGCCGGTAGGCGACCCGCCAGGTGGTGAGTTGGATACGCGCGATCTCGCCGACGTCGTCGGGCCGCGCAGGTCGGACGAACCCCAGCGCCATGGTGTCAAAGATAGGCGGATGAGTGATCACGGCCGGTGCCGGGTGGCGCCGGGACGGCAAGCTGGAGTGAGTGGGTCGGCAGCGAGCGAGTGGAGGGCAGCGTAGGTGGGACGAGGACGAGTCGCCGTGTTGACGGCCGTCCGGGCCGGGCGTCGGAGCACCGTCGCCAGGGTCCTTGTTGTGCTGGCGTTCCTAGGCGCCGTGTGGGAGTTCCTGGCGCTGACCGCCGACCGGCACGGCTATTTCGACCTGCGCGTCTACAACGGCGCGATGAACTACTGGGTCCACAACGGCGGTCAGCTCTACGACTACCTGCTGCCGAAGACCGAATACGGCTTCACATACCCGACGTTCGCGGCGCTGGTGATGGTGCCGATGGCGTTCCTCAGTTGGAACATGACCATCGCGATCAGCCTTTCGATGACGCTGGCCGTCACGTTCGTGATGATCTACTGGTTCATCGGCCCGCTGGTTCGCCGGCAGGGCTGGTCGATGTGGTTCTCGTTCGCGATCGCGGTCGGGCTGTTCGCCGCGTTCGAGCCGCTGCACGAGACGGTCAGCTTCGGGCAGGTCAACCTGCTGCTGCTGTTCCTGGCGACGGCGGACATGCTGTTCCTGATCGGCCCCGGCCGGCGGCTGGGCGGCATCGGCATCGGCCTGGCCACTGCGATCAAGCTCACACCCGGCATCTTCATCCTCTACCTGCTGGTGACCCGGCGTTGGCGGGCCGCCGCCGTGGCGAGCGCGACCGCCGGCGCGGCGACCTGGCTCGCCGCGACGCTCGCGCCGGACGCCTCTCGTACGTTCTGGACCGACGCGCTGTGGAACACCGACCGGGTCGGCAGCACCGCGTTCGTGTCCAACCAGTCGCTGATGGGCATCGTGTCCCGGCTCAACCCGACCGAGCCCAACAAGGTGCTCTGGCTGGGTCTGGTGCTCGGCGCGCTGGTCGTGTGGGCGATCCGCGCCCGGCAGGCGATCCGCTCCGGCGACGAGATGGCCGGCCTGGCGCTGACCGGCATCGTCGGCTGCCTGGTGAGCCCGATCACCTGGATCCACCACCTGGTGTGGGCGGTGCCCGCGTTCGTGCTCCTCGTCGACCACGCGTTCGACAAGTCCTGGGGCGGCAAGCGGGAGCGGCGGAACATGCTGATCTTCGCGATCGTCACGTACGGGGTGTTGTGCAGCCGCCTGCCCTGGGCGTTCCACAACAAGTTCCACGACTGGGGGCTGCTCGGCAGCAATGCATACGTGCTGGTGCTGATCATCCTGCTGTTCACCCTGCCGATCCGGGCGGCGACGCCGGCGGCCGGCGCGGTGGCCGGGACCGCTTCGCCCACCGGCGAGGACGTGCCCGATCTCGCCGAGATCGACCGCAAGGTCACCGCCGCGTTCGACGCCAAGGACGCCGAGCGGCTCGTCGGAGCGCAGAAGCAGTAGCGATTTCTGTCGTACCCCACGGTTAGTGTCTCGATCGTGGACGACACACTCTCGCTCGCACAGGCTCGGCGGATCGCCCTGGCCGCACAGGGCTTCGCTGATCCGTTGCCGACCGGCGTCCCCGACCGGCGCCTGCTGCGGCGGGTGCTCGGGCGCACCGGGCTGCTGCAGATCGATTCGGTCAACGTGGTCCAGCGGGCGCACTACGTGCCGGTCTACAGCCGACTCGGGGCCTATGCGACGGAACTGCTCGACCGGCTGGCCTACCAACGCCCACGTGAGCTGTTCGAATACTGGGCGCACGAGGCTTCGCTGGTCCCGGTCGCGCTGCAGCCGGCGCTGCGCTGGCGGATGGAGGACGGCGCGGCCTGGGGCAGCATGACGCGGCTCGCGCGGGAGAAGCCGAAGGTCATCCAGCGGGTGCTCGACGAGGTCCGGGACAAGGGCCCGGTCACCGCCGGCGAGATCGAGGGCAACGTGGCCCGGGGCACCGACCGCTGGGGGTGGAACTGGTCGGAGACCAAGATCGCTATCGAGTGGCTGTTCTACCGCGGCGAGGTCAGCGTGGCGCGGCGCAACGGCTCGTTCGCGCGGGTCTACGACGTGCCCGAGCGGGTGCTTCCGGCGGCCGTCCTGGACACACCGACGCCGACCCGTGCGGAGGCTCGCCGCGAGCTGATCCGGGTGGCCGCCCGGTCGATGGGCGTCGCGGTCGAGACCGACCTGCGCGACTACTTCCGCGTCCCGGTCGCCGACGCGCGGGAGGCCATCGCCGACCTGGTCGCCGCGGGCGAACTGGTGCCGGTGGCGGTCGAGGGCTGGAAGCAGCCGGCCTACCTGCACCCGGAGGCGCGCATACCGCGGCGGGTGTCCGCGTCGACGCTGCTGAGCCCGTTCGACCCGTTGATCTGGGAGCGGGCCCGGGTGTCGCGGCTCTTCGAGTTCGGCTACCGCATCGAGATCTACGTGCCGGCCGCGAAACGGATCCACGGCTACTACGTGCTGCCGTTCCTCCTCGGTGACCGGCTGGTCGCCCGGCTCGACCTCAAGGCCGACCGCAAGGCCGGGGTGTTGCGCATCCCGGCCGCGTGGATCGAGCCGGTGCCGGCCCGGCTGCGCCGCGGCGCCCCGACCGTCGACGAGGTGGCGGAGGCATTGGTCGTCGAGCTCGCCCGGTTCGCCGGCTGGCTGGGTCTATCCGCCGTTGACACACCGGTTTCCGGCGATCTGGCCGAGCGGCTGGGCAAGGCGTTGGCGAGCGGCGCCAGTGTACGGTGATGTTCGTGACGTCCGCTTCGCATGACCATGCCGAGCCGGTTGCTTACCAGTACACATACCGGCAGCCGGGGCGGGTGGGGTCGTTCTTCCAGTGGCTCGGCCCGCGCATGCCGGAGTGGCTCGCCCCCGCCGGGGTGGCGCTGTGCGTCGCCGGCGGTGTGGTCTACACGCTGCTGATGGATCCGACGGCGGCCGACGCCGACAGCCGGCCGACCTGCGTCCTGAAGATGCTGACCGGCTTCGACTGTCCGGGCTGCGGCGGGACCCGCGCCGCGTGGTATCTGCTGCACGGCAACCTCGCGGCCGCCGCCCGGCACCACGCGATGCTCGTGTTCGCCACCCCGTTCCTGTTGTACGCCTACCTCGCCTGGACGCTCGGCGTGGTGACCAAGAAGACGTTGTTGCCGCAGTTGAAGCTGCCCATGCCCGTGCTCGCCGGGTTCCTCGGTGCGTGGATCCTGTTCAGCATCCTGCGCAACCTGCCGTGGGCGCCCTTCACGTGGCTCTACGTCTGAGCCGTTAGGCGGCCGCCGCCTGGTCGCTCAGGGCGCGGCGCACCGTGATGTCGCCGCTGATCGAGCGGGCGTGCAGGTGCAGGTCGGCGTCGCCCGGTGACGGCGGCGGCTCGGCCATCGACAGGTCGCTGCGGGCTCGGCCCGAGGTGGTGCTCAGGTCCAGCCAGACGCCCGTGCCGGCGGCCACGCCCACGCTGACGTCGCCGGAGGCCGACTTCAGGCGCACCTCGCCGCGACAGGCGCTGGCGATGTCGACGTCGCCGGACGCGCTCGCGACCTTGACCGAGGCGTCGGCCCGCCCGATCCGCACGTCGCCGCTCGCCGCGTGAACGACGACATCCGCGGCCGCGTAGCCGATCGCGACGTCGCCGCTGGCGCTGTTGACCTGCACCGCGCCGTCGACCCGATCGATCGTCACGTCGCCGCTGGCCGTCTTCAGGTTGGCGGCGCCGGCGATGTGTTCGAGGTAGCCGTCCCCGGAGGCCGTGCCCAGGCTCACCGTGCCGAAGCGGCCGCGCGCGGACAGGTCGGCGGAGGAGATCTTCAGGGCGAGCACGCAGTCGAGCGGCACGCGGACGGTGATGCGCAGCCGCGCGTGGCGGCGCCACAGCCACACGCCCGGCGGTTCGGGGGCGGCGATCGTCAACGTGTCGCCGTGCATCTCGACGCGGGCGGCCGCCGCGACGTCGCGGGCGGCATCGCTGTCGTCGTACGGGCTGACGTCGACCAGGGCGGTCCGGCGCTCTTCGGCGGTGATGTCCACCGTGCCGCCACCGGCCCGAAGGGACACGGTGATCGGCTTGGGGCAGTCGAACTCGGGCATCGTCATTCTCCTCAGCTCGCTTACGACCGGGCGTATCCGGTGATGCGCTTGCCACCGCTGTTCCTCGGCTTCGCGGGCTTCCGGGCGGCCGCCTCGGCGATCGCCCGGACCAGCCAGGCGTTGACCGAGACCCCCTCGGCCGCGGCGATCTCCTCGACCCGCTGCTTGAGTGCCTCGGGCATGCGCAGCGTGAGGCGCGCGAGGTCACCGTCGAGGTTGACCGGCACGCTCGGCGCCGCCGGCGGCTCGGCCACCGGCTCGGTGACCTCGGTCACGATGAGCTCGGCTTCGCGGCCACGCAGCCGGACTTCGACGCTGGCCGCAGTCAGCTGGGCGGTGATCTCCGCGGTGGCGTCGGAGAGCACCTCGAGCAGGGCCAGCCGCGCCGACACCTCGAGCGGCCCGCTCAGCAGCTCGGCGGCGCGGCCGAGCTCCGGCCCACCGGGTGCGGCGGCGTTGAGCAGTTCGCCCCGCAACGCGTCGAGGTACGGCGTCAAATCCATGACGTCACTATGACGTCATAGTCGACGTCAGTCAACCGTCGTTTTGGCGTCAGGTGCGCTGGCCTTAGGGTCGGTGCCGAACAACGCCCGAGAGGAGTCGCCGTGCCGCCGATCGTTCCGCCGCAGGTCAAAGCCATCGCATGGACCCACTTCGAGGCGCCGGACGACGTACCGTGGTCGACCGACGCCGAGGGCGGAGAGGCGCTGGCCGAGTTCGCCGGGCGCGCCTGCTACCAGTCCTGGAGCAAGCCGAACCCGTCGACCGCCACCAACGCCGGCTACCTCAAGCACATCCTCGAGGTCGGTCACCTGTCCGTGTTGGAGCACGGGACGGTCACCTTCTACCTGACCGGGGTGTCCCGGTCGTTCACGCATGAGCTGATCCGGCACCGGCACTTCTCGTACTCGCAGCTGTCCCAGCGGTACGTGCCGGGGCGGGACGCGGCGATGGTCGAGCCCGACGTCATCGCCCAGGACCCGGAGCTGCACAAGACGTTCGTCGAGGCGTCCGAGACGGCCGTACGGGCCTACAACGACCTGCTGCAGGGGCTGGAGGCCAAGTTCGCCGACCTCCCGCAGGCGACCGCGCGGCGCAAGCAGGCGCGCCAGGCGGCCCGCGCGGTACTGCCGAATGCCACCGAGACCCGGATCGTGGTGACCGGCAACTACCGTGCCTGGCGCCACTTCGTCACCATGCGCGCGAGCGAGCAGGCCGACGTGGAGATCCGCGAGCTGGCCATCGCCTGCCTGCGCGAGTTGCAGCGGATCGCGCCCAACGCGTTCGCGGACTTCACCATCACGAAGCTCGACGACGGCACCGAGGTGGCCGCGAGCGACTACTCATGGGAATCATGAGCAAAACTCAGGGAGACGGTCCGCTAAGTTGTGCTTATGACACGCTCCGGTTCTGAGCCCGGGCGCCCCTTCGGCCGGTTGCTCACCGCGATGGTCACGCCGTTCAACGCGGACGGCTCACTCGACACCGACGGCGCCGCACGGCTCGCGACCCACCTCGTCGACGAGTGCGAGCACGACGGCCTGGTGATCAACGGCACCACGGGCGAGTCCCCGACCACCAGTGACGCCGAGAAGGACGCGGTGCTGCGCACCGTCATCGAGGCGGTCGGCGACCGGGCCGTGGTGATCGCGGGCGTCGGCACCAACGACACGCAGCACACGATCGAGCTCGCCCGCTCGGCCGAGAAGGCGGGCGCCGACGCGACTCCTCGTGGTGACGCCCTACTACAACAAGCCGCCGCAAGCCGGTCTCGTGCGCCACTTCACGATGGTCGCGGACGCTGCGGGCTGCCGATGATGGTCTACGACATCCCCGGCCGCAGCGGGGTGGCGATCGAGACCGAGACGATGTGCCGGCTCGCCGAGCACGAGCGGATCGTCGCGGTCAAGGACGCCAAGGGTGACCTCGGCGAGACCTCGTGGGTGCTCAGCCGCACCGACCTCGCGTACTACTCGGGCGAGGACAAGCTGACGCTGCCGTTGCTGTCCGTCGGCGCGGTGGGCGTGGTCGGGCGTGCCGACCCACGTCTTCGGACCACAGACCAAACGGATGATCTTGGCGTACGAGCGGGGCGACGTCGCCCGAGCCCGGGACCTGCATCACAAGTTGCTGCCGGTGTTCTGCGGGTTCTTCCGGTGCCAGGGTGTGATCCTGACCAAGGCGGCTCTGGCGCTCCTCGGCCTGCCGGCCGGCCCGGTCCGGCCACCGCTTGTGCCGGTCAACGCGGCGGAACTGGGCCGGCTGCGCGACGATTGTGCCGAGGCCGGCCGGATCATCGGCACCGCCGATCAGATCGCTCATCATGATCAGCTAGGCGTAGCATTGTGACAGCAAGGGGGGCTTTGTGACAATCGCACCAGGAGATGAGCCCGCCGCCGCCGTTGCCCGAGGGCGGACTGCGTGTCATCCCGCTCGGCGGGCTCGGCGCCATCGGCCGGAACATGACCGTCTTCGAGTTCGGCGGCCGGCTGCTCATCATCGACTGTGGCGTGCTGTTCCCGGACGTGGAGCAGCCCGGCGTCGACCTGATCCTGCCGGACTTCGCGCCGATCCTCGACCGCCTCGACGACATCGAGGCCATCGTGCTGACGCACGGGCACGAGGACCACATCGGCGCGGTGCCGTACCTGCTGGCCAACAAGCCCGACATCCCGCTGGTCGGCTCCAAGTTCACGCTCGCGCTGGTCGAGGCCAAGCTGGCCGAGCGGCGCATCGAGCCGTACTCGCTGACCGTCCGCGAGGGCCGTACCGAGAAGCTCGGCCCGTTCGAGTGCGAGTTCTTCGCGGTCAACCACTCCATCCCGGACGCGCTCGCGGTCGCGGTGACCACGGCCGCCGGAACAGTGCTGCACACCGGCGACTTCAAGATGGACCAGCTGCCGCTCGACGGGCGCATCACCGACCTGGCCGGCTTCGCGCGGCTCGGCGCCGAGGGCGTCGACCTGCTGCTGTCCGACTCGACCAACGCCGAGATCCCCGGCTTCGTGACCCCCGAGCGCGAGATCGGCCCGGTCCTCGAGCGCATCTTCGCGCGGGCCCCGGGCCGCATCATCGTCGCGTCGTTCGCCTCCCACGTGCACCGCGTCCAGCAGGTCTTCGACGCCGCGCACCTGCACGACCGGAAGGTCGCGCTGATCGGCCGGTCGATGGTGCGCAACATGGGCATCGCCCGCGACCTCGGCCTGCTGCGCATCCCGGCCGGACTCGTGGTCGGCGTCGACGAGGCGATGAGCCTGCCGCCGGGGCAGATCGTCCTGATGTCGACCGGTTCGCAGGGCGAGCCGATGAGTGCGCTCGGCCGGATGGCCAACGGCGACCACCGGCACGTCAACATCGGACCCGGGGACACCGTGGTGCTCGCCTCGTCGCTGGTACCCGGCAACGAGACGGCCGTGTACCGCGTGATCAACCGGCTCTCCCGGGCCGGCGCGAACGTCATACACAAGGACATCGCCAAGGTCCACGTGTCCGGCCACTCGCCGGCCGGCGAGCTGCTGTACCTGCTCAACGTGGTCAAGCCGGCCAACTTCCTGCCGGTACACGGCGAGTGGCGGCACCTGCGCGCCCACGCCCAGCTCGCCATCGAGGCCGGCGTACCGGCCGACCGGGTGGTGCTGTGCGAGGACGGCGACGTCGTCGACCTGGTCGAAGGCCGGGCGACCGCTCGTCGGCCACGTGCCAGTCGCGATACGTCTACGTCGACGGCCTGGCGGTCGGCGACGTGGGCGAGTCGCTGCTCACCGAGCGGCGCATCCTCGGCGACGGCGGCTTCATCGCGGTGACCGTGGTGGTCGACTCGGTCACCGGCAAGGTGGTCGGCGGCCCGACGGTGTCGGCGAAGGGCTTCTCCGAGGACACCGCGATCGTCGTGGCGGTGGTGCCGTTCATCACCGAGGCCCTGGACAAGGCGGCCCAGGAGGGCATCACCGACCCGCACGCGCTCCAGCAGATCGTGCGGCGCACCGTCGGCCGCTGGGTGAACGAGACGTACCGCCGGCGCCCGATGATCGTGCCCAACGTCGTGGAGGTCTGACGCTTTCCTTCGTTCGATGACCGACCTTTGATGACTCGGGTCCGTCGGGGGCGCGACCGTTGCTCCCGCCAGACACCGCTCGTCGCTGGCGCTCCTCGCTGCCACGTCCGCGGTGGCAAGCCCGGGTCGCCACAACTTCGGGGAAGCAGTGGTCTCGCGGCGGCCTTGATGCCACAACTTCGGGGAACGAGTGGCCTCAGAGGGGTCGGGAGGCCACAACTTCCCGGAAGTAGTGGCCTGAGGTGGCGGGCCGTTCGGCCTGGGACGAGCGCTCGACGGGTCTCTTCAGTGGTCGGCGCCACCGTGAGGGGCGGGGCGGTGAACCTTGGACACGAACGGTCGCTGGGACAGCCGTTGTTGTCCATGATCGGCGATGAGCTGCCAGCACCCCGGGCCACTCATTGAGCACCTCAGTGGGGTCGGGAGGGCACTACTTTCCCGAGAGTAGTGGCCTCCGAGGGTGGCGGGGTGGCATCGTTGGTGTCGCTATGGGTGCCGGTGGTGGGTATCGCTGGGTTGAAGGGGCCGTCGTCGGGGCGCACTTCGGGTACCTCGCGTACGTGCTGTTCGGGGGCTTCCTGGTCTGGCGCTGGCCGCGGCTGATCTGGCCGCACCTGCTCGCGGTGGGCTGGGCGGCGGTCATCGTCGCGTTCCCGCTGACCTGCCCGCTCACCGCCGCGCAGGACTGGGCGCGGACTCGAGCGGGCGAACCCCGGCTGACCAAGGGTTTCATCGACCGGTACATCGAGGGTGTCCTCTATCCCGCGCACTTCACCTGGCTGGTGCAGATCCTCGTGGCCGTACTCGTCTGCGCGTCCTGGGCCGGCGCGTGGTGGTGGCGCCGAAAGAGCCGGGACACGGACCCCAAAAGCGGGGAATCGTCACACCGCGCCGCTACGGTGTGAGCATGGCGGGCCGAACCTCTCAGGCCGGCCGCGGCCGTGGTGCGCCCGCGGCGCGCGGCGATGCCAGCACGCGTGGGACCAACGCGACCCGCGGCAGTCGCGCTCAGCCGCCCGCGAAGAACGCCCGCAAGGGCGCCCCGGCTCCCCGCCGCCCGATCGGCTCCGCCTCGCTCGGCGGCGCCGCACCGGCAATCAGCTGACCCCGCTCGGATTGCTGTTCCGCGGCCTGGCCGCGCTCTGGATGGGCCTCGCGCACGCGGTCGGCTGGGTGGCCCGCGCCGTCGGGCGTAAGGCGGCGACCGCCCGCGAGCTCGACCCGGAGCACCGCCGCGACGGCGCCGGCCTGCTCCTGATCGGCCTCGCGGTGCTGCTCGGCGCGGCGGTCTGGTTCCAGACGGCCGGACCGGTCGGCCGGTGGCTGGCCGACATCGGCCAGCACGTTCTTCGGCGGCTCTCGCGACCGTCCTGCCGGTGCTGCTGGTCATCGGCGGCGGTCCGCCTCATGCGCGCGACGCCCGACGAAGAGGAAGCGGAGCACCGCGGGCGCGGCATCGTCGGCTGGACCGCGCTGTTCGTCGGCACGGCGGGTCTGCTGCACCTGGCCAAGGGAAGCCCGACCGATCCGGTGCTGATGGACCGGGCCGGCGGCCTGCTCGGCCGGGCCAGTCGGCGGGTTGCTCGCCAGCGCGGTGACCGGCTGGGTCGCGGTGCCGCTGCTGATCCTGCTCACCGTCTTCGGCCTGCTGGTCATCACCGCGACGCCGATCAACCAGATCCCGGTCCGCGTCCGGCAGTTGCGCGACCTCGCCCTCGGCCGGGTCAGCGACGAGTCCCTTGTGGACGATGACGAGTTCGAGGAGCTCTACGAGGAGTCCGCGGCCGAGCCGAAGGGGCGGCGCCGGTCGACGCGGCGGCGCCAGGGTTCCCTGGCCGACGACCAGCTCGGCCTCGACCTCGGCGCCGACCAGGACGAAGACGCGGACGCCGAGCAGGAGATCGTGCACGACACCGTCGTGCTGCCCCGGCCGCCGGCCGCGTCCAGGGCGAAGAGGTCCAAGGAGCCGCCCGAGCACTCGCCGCTGCCGACCAGGGCCGAGCAGCTGGCGCTCACCGACGCGGCGACTACAAGCTGCCGCCGCCGAAGCTGCTCGGCACCGGCGACGCACCGCGCGGCCCGCAGTCGGGCCAACGACGACGTCATCGCCGCGCTGCGGGGCGTCTTCGACCAGTTCGACGTCGACGCGGCGGTCACCGGCTTCACCCGCGGCCCGACGGTCACCCGCTACGAGGTCGAGGTCGGCCACGGGGTCAAGGTCGAGCGGATCACCGCAGCTGTCCCGCAACATCGCCTACGCGGTGAAGTCGCCCGACGTCCGCATCATCAGCCCGATCCCGGGCAAGAGCGCGGTCGGCATCGAGATCCCCAACCCGACCGGGAGAACGTCGCACTCGGCGACGTGCTGCGCTCCCGGGCCGCCACCTCCGATCACCACCCGCTGATGGTCGCGCTGGGCAAGGACATCGAGGGCGGCTTCGTGGTGGCCAACCTGGCCAAGATGCCGCACATCCTGATCGCCGGCGCCACCGGCGCCGGCAAGTCGTCGTGCCTCAACACGCTGCTGGTCTCCATCCTGACCCGGGCGACGCCGGACGAGGTGCGGCTGCTGCTGGTCGACCCGAAGCGGGTCGAGCTGACCGGCTACGAGGGCATCCCGCACCTGGTCACGCCGATCGTCACCAACCCGAAGAAGGCGGCCGACGCGCTCGACTGGGTCGTGCGCGAGATGGACATGCGCTATGACGACCTGGCCGCGGCCGGGGTCCGGCACATCGACGACTACAACACGCAGGTCCGCTCGGGCCAGATCACCGCCCCGCCGGGCAGCGAGCGGGTCATCCGGCCCTACCCCTATCTGCTGGTGATCGTCGACGAGCTGGCCGACCTGATGATGGTGGCGCCGCGCGACGTCGAGGACTCGGTCGTGCGCATCACCCAGCTGGCCCGGGCGGCCGGCATCCACCTGGTGCTGGCCACCCAGCGCCCGTCGGTCGACGTGGTCACCGGCCTGATCAAGGCCAACGTGCCGTCCCGGCTGGCCTTCGCCACCTCGAGTCGCTGGCCGACTCGCGGGTCATCCTCGACCAGCCGGGCGCGGAGAAGCTGATCGGCCGCGGCGACGCGCTCTACCTGCCGATGGGCGCGTCCAAGCCGGTGCGCATCCAGGGCGCGTGGGTCAGCGAGACCGAGATCAACGACGTCGTCAAGTTCTGCAAGGACCAGCGCGAGCCGGAGTTCCGGCCGGATGTGCTGGTCAAGGTCGACGAGGGCCGGAAGAAGGTCGACGAGGAGATCGGCGACGACCTCGACGTGCTCCTGCAGGCGATCGAACTGGTCGTGACCAGCCAGTTCGGCTCGACCAGCATGCTGCAGCGCAAGCTGCGGGTCGGCTTCGCCAAGGCCGGCCGGCTGATGGACCTTATGGAGACCCGGGGCATCGTCGGGCCGTCGGAGGGCTCGAAGGCCCGTGACGTGCTGATCAAGCCCGACGAGCTCGCCGAGGTGCTGGCCGGGCTCAAGATCGAAGACGACGACTGACCGCTCGTGCTTGCCGCGTTCGCGCCGATCTGGGCGCTGACCGCCGTCGGCTACGTCGTCGGCCGGACCGGGGTCCTCGGCCGCAGCCAAGCCGTCGACGTGCTCGGCCGGTTCGTCTTCTTCGTGGCCATGCCGGCCGCACTGCTCAGCATGCTCACCCGGCACCCGCTGACCGGGCTGGCCGGCCGGGGCCTCGCCGCGTTTGCGGTCGGCACGGTCGTCGCCGGCGGCGCCGGCTTCGCCGCCTCGCGGTGGATCTTCCGCCGGCCGCTCGGCGAGCAGGCGATCGGCGGGATGGCCGCCGGCTATGTCAACGCCGCCAACCTCGGCATCCCGGTGGCCGTCCAGGTCATCGGCAACGCGTCGTTCCTGGCCGTGGTCCTGCTCCTGCAGACCGCCGTGATCACCCCGATCATCCTCGGCACCCTCGACGCCGCGCAGAATGACGACTCGACCGGCCGCTGGCGACGCCTGGTCACCCTGCCGGTCCGCAGCCCGATCCTGATCGCCTGCGTCCTCGGCGTCGTCCTGGGCCTCCTCGGCGTCCACCTGCCCAAGCTTCTCGACGGCATCCTCGCCCTCCTCGGCGCCGCCGCCGTGCCGACCGCCCTGATCGCGTTAGGCCTTTCCCTGGTACCGGGGGAGCCCACCCAAGGCGAGCCGCCCCGGCGGCGGGAGGTGGCCGTGGCGGTCGCCCTCAAGGTGCTCGCCCAGCCGGTAGTGACCTTCCTCGTCGCCGTGTACGCCCTCGGCCTGCACGGGGTCGGCCTGCTCACCGTGGTGATCTGCGCCGGGCTACCGGCGGCGCAGAACACCTTCGTCTACGCCCGCGCGTACGGGGTCGACGGCCGCTTCGCCCGCGACTGCATCGTGGCCTCGACGGCGCTGTCCATGCTCACGCTGACGGTGGCCGCGGGACTGTTGCAATAGGCTGGGCCCATGTCCGTTGAGGCGATCGGTGCGCTGCAGGAGCCGCTTCGCCGTGCCGTCTACGAGCGAGCCGTCGCCAGCGCCGGGCCGGTCAGCCGCAACGAGATCGCCGACGCGCTCGGCATCGGCCGTACGCTCGCCGCACACCACCTCGACCGGCTGGTCGAGGCCGGGCTGCTCGAGGCGTCGTTCGCGCGGGTGAACGGCCGCAGCGGGCCGGGGGCCGGGCGGCCGGCCAAGCTCTACCGGCGCGCCCCGGTCGAGCACGCCCTGAGCCTGCCGCCGCGCGACTATCGGATGCTCGCGGAGATGCTCGCCGACGCGGTCGAGGACGCCGGTGCGGAGGTCGCGCTGCACGCGGCGGCCCGTCGCCAGGGGGAGCGGGTAGCCGCGCAGCGCGCCGGCTGTGTCGAGGGAGTCGATGATGCTCAGCCCGTACAACTGCTGAAATCGTTGGGATTCGAGCCTTATGTCGAGGGTTCGGTCGTGCGGCTGCGCAACTGCCCGTTCGACGCGGTGGCGAAATCGCACCCGGCGCTGGTGTGCGGGGCGAGCCTCGCGTTCGTGGAGGGCGCGCTGGGGCGCCCGGCGCGGCTGGATCCCCGGCCGGAGGGATGCTGCGTCGCGATCGAGGGTACTAAAAGTCAAGATCGCTGACTTAGAATGCTCGGCATGACCCAGCACCTTGCCCAGCTCAACCTGGCGCGGCTCGTCGCGCCGCTCGACGATCCGCGGCTGGCGGACTTCATGGCCGGGCTGCCGAAGATCAACGCGGTGGCGGACACGGCGCCGGGGTTCGTCTGGCGGCTGGTGGACGACGATGGCGGTGACGCGACGTCGCTGCGGCCGTTCGGCGACGACGTGATCGTGAACCTGACGGTGTGGCAGAGCGTCGAGGCGCTGCGGGCCTTCGCGTTCAAGAGCCCGCATCTGGAGTACCTGCGCCGGCGGCGGGAGTGGTTCGTGCCGTTCGGCGACGTGTACGCGGTGAACTGGTGGGTGCCGGCCGGCCATCGCCCGAGCGTCTTCGAGGCACGGGAGCGGCTCGAGCGGTTGCGCGGCCACGGGTCGACGCCATCCGCGTTCACCCTCCGTGAGCCGTTTCCCATGTCCGCGGGGTAGCGACGGGCGGCGGCCGTGGTCGGTACGCTCGAAGGCATGTCCACCGAAGAGAATCGTCGCGTCGCGCTGCTGACGCTCGGCTGCGCCCGCAATGAGGTGGACTCCGAGGAGCTCGCCGCCAACCTGTCGGCGGGGGGCTGGCAGGTGTCGACCGATGGCACCGACGCCGACGTGGTGCTGGTGAACACCTGCGGCTTCGTGGCCAAGGCGAAGCAGGACTCGATCGATACGCTGCTCGCCGCGGCCGACACCGGCGCCAAGGTGGTCGCGACCGGTTGCCTCGCCGAGCGCTACGGTGAGCAACTGGCCGGCGAGCTGCCCGAGGCCGATGCGGTGCTGGGCTTCGACCACTACCCGGCCATGGCCGCCCGGCTCGACGCCATCCTCGCCGGCGAGAAGGTCGCCTCACATGCTCCGCGGGACCGCCGTACCCTGCTGCCGCTGACCCCGGTCGAGCGGCCGGCCGCGATCGCGGTGGTGCAGCCCGGCCACGGGTCGGCCCACCTGCCCGCGCACCTGCGGACGGTGTTGCGGCGGCGGCTGGCCAGCGGCCCGGTGGCGCCGTTGAAGCTGGCCAGCGGGTGCGACCGCCGGTGCGCGTTCTGTGCGATTCCGTCCTTCCGGGGCGCGTTCGTGTCGCGTACGCCCGACGAGGTGCTCGCCGAGGCCGAGTGGCTGGCCGCCGACGGCGTCCGCGAGCTGGTGCTGGTCAGCGAGAACTCGACGTCCTACGGCAAGGACCTCGGCGACACCCGGCTCCTGGAGAAGCTGCTGCCGCAGCTGGCGGCGGTGCGCGGGATCGTGCGCGTGCGCGTGTCATACCTGCAGCCGGCCGAGACCCGGCCGTCGCTCGTCGAGGCGATAGCCAACACGCCCGGCGTCGCGCCGTACTTCGACCTGTCCTTCCAGCACTCCAGCGAGCCGGTGCTGCGGCGGATGCGCCGCTTCGGCTCGACCGAGCGGTTCCTCGACCTGCTCACGACCGTCCGCTCGATCGATTCCGAGGCGGGCGCGCGGAGCAACGTGATCGTCGGCTTCCCGGGCGAGACCCGCGAGGACGTCCACGAACTGGCCCGGTTCTTGACCGAGGCGCGCCTCGACGCGGTCGGCGTCTTCGACTACAGCGACGAGGATGGGACCGAGGCGGCCTCGCTGCCCGGCAAGGTCTCCGAGAAGATGATCAAGCAGCGGTACGACTGGATGAGCGCCCTGGCCGAGGAGTTGTGCGCGCAGCGCGCCGCGGATCGCCTCGGTTCGGTCGTGGAGGTGCTGATCGACGAGCCCGCGGAGGACGGGGAGATCGAGGGTCGGGCGGCGCACCAGGCGCCGGAGGTCGACGGCTCGACGACGCTGGTGGCCGGCGGCGGTCTCGACCCGGCCGCGCTCCAGCCCGGTGATCTCGTCCGGGCCAAGGTGGTGGGCAACATCGGCGTCGACCTGACGGCGATCCCCATCGAGATGATCTCCGGGGCGCGCACGCCATGACCGAGCCGCGGGTGCCGGTGCTGAATGTCGCCAACGGTCTCACCGTCGCGCGCATCGTGCTTGTGCCCGTGTTCGTCGTACTCGTAGTGGTCAGCGGCATGACCGATCCCGGTTGGCGACTGGCGGCGGCGGCCGTCTTCTTCGTGGCCTCGCTCACCGACTACGTCGACGGGTGGATCGCCCGCAGCCGCAACCTGGTGACCTCGTTCGGCAAGATCGCCGATCCGATCGCCGACAAGGCGCTCACCGGCTCGGCGCTGATCGTGCTGTCGATCTACGACGTGGTGCCCTGGTGGGTGACCGTGGTGATCCTGGTCCGCGAGTGGGGCGTGACCGCGCTGCGCCTGTGGGTGCTGCCGTACGGCGTGATCAGCGCGTCCCGGGGTGGCAAGGTCAAGACGGCGCTGC
Organism: uncultured Actinomycetota bacterium; assembly: GCA_963816625.1. GTDB lineage: Bacteria > Actinomycetota > Actinomycetes > Mycobacteriales > Micromonosporaceae > Dactylosporangium. The sequence continues at coordinate 296,358 of CAWFLC010000006.1, forward strand.
AGATCCTGGCGATCACCTGGTACCTGTGTCCGTTCCCACCCGCGATCGCCGCCGTGGCCGACTGGATCATGGCCGCCGCGGTCATCGTGACCGTCGTCACCGGCTTCGACTACCTGATCCGCGCGCTACGGCTCCGGTACGGCCGGCCACCGGTGGCCAAGAACCCCCCGCCGCCGGCGCCCAGAGCGGCTCCGGCGCCGGCCACAGGTGCAACCGCGCCGGCCCAGGCGACCGCCCTACCGCCGCCCGACGGGACGGTCGCATGAGCGACGGAGTTGGCGCGGCGGCGTCTGGACCCCAGGCCGCGCAGCGGCCTCATCGGAAGACGTCGCTCGAAAGCGCCGCACGACCGAGCGATGCGGGAGTAACAGCATGAGTACTGTCGACCTTGTCCGGGACCTGCTCGGCCGGCTTGTCGCGCGGGGTGAGACGCTCGCCACCGCCGAGTCGCTGACCGGCGGGCTCCTCGCCGCCGCGATTGTCGACGTGCCGGGCGCGAGTGCGGCCTACCGGGGCGGTCTGGTGGTCTACGCGACCGAGCTCAAGGCGATCCTGGCCGGGGTGCCCCGGCCGCTGCTCGCCGCGCACGGCCCGGTCGACCCGGCGGTCGCCGCCGCGCTGGCCGCCGGGGCCCGGGAGCGCTGCCAGGCCGACTGGGGGGTCGCCACCACCGGCGTCGCCGGTCCGGAGCCGCAGGGCGGACAGCCGGTCGGCCGGGTGTACGTGGCCGTGGCCGGCCCGGACAGCTCCGACGTGCGGCAACTCGACCTCGCGGGGGACCGGTCCCAGATCCGGCACGAGGCCGTCGACGCCGCGCTGGACCTGCTCGGCAAGGTGCTTCCGTGAGCCGTTCGCTGTCGGCGCATGGCGTCCGCCTCCCCAAGCCCGGCACGTCTCCCTGGCCAGCTCAAGATCAAAGGTGCCAACTCGGCGATTCTCGGCCGCCAGATCGCCAACTTCGCACCATTGATCTTGCCGACCCCCCCAGTTCATGATCCATGTCGAGAACTCGGCGACTTTTCGGCCGCAAAACACTGAGTTCTCGACATCAGGCGAGGGCTGCTCCGGAGGCGGGCCGCGTTCTGCTCGGCAAGGTGCTTCCGTGAGCCGTTCGCTGTCGGCGCATTGTCGGCTGTCGGTCCTCTCCGGCGCTGCCTCCTTCGGCGAGGGGTGGTGTCGATCGTCGTCGCACCGGGTACCGTGGCTGATAACCAGATTCGCGAGCCCGGCCAACCAGAGGGGGTGCGATGGTGCTGCTCCGGCGAGTAATTGGTGATGCGCTGCGTGCGCGCAGGCAGGCCCAGCATCGCACCCTGCGTGAGGTGTCGACCGCGGCCAACGTCAGCCTGGGCTACCTCTCGGAGATCGAGCGCGGCCAGAAGGAGGCGTCGAGCGAGCTGCTCGCCGCGATCTGCGAGGCGCTCGGCGCCGCGCTGTCCGAAGTGCTCCGCGATGTGAGCGACGCCTTGGCGGCGACCAACGACGACGACCGTGGTGTGCTCGTGCCGGCCGGGGTCGGCGCTTCCGACGATGGTGCGGCCGCGGCAGAGACGCCCGCCACCGCTGCCACGCAGGCCCCCGAGGCGCGCATTTCCACCCAGCCCAAGGCCTCGATCGCCGACGGCAAGCTGTCGGTGGCCGTGCACCACGACGGGCCGCTGAAGACCACGCTTCGCGTCACCCGCGAGCGGGAGCGCGTCTACGCCTGACCGGGCTGACCGGGCTGACTGGGTTGACCAGGCACTTCCGCTCGACCGGGGGTGGCCTCACGGCTCTCAGCTGCTCGCGCACGCCCCGACGGCGCCAAGTGTGCCCAACGCCACACCGGCCCCGAATCCGCTCCGTGACCGGCGCCCCGGGAAACTGCGAACACCGCTCCCGGGGAAACTGCGACCGTCGCGAGGACCCGCTCGCCGAGTTGATCGTGGCACGATCGAGAGGTCGGCAGGGAGAACGATCTGATATCACCCTGACTTGCTGAGTGGTTTGTCGGAGTCTGTGCGAATTAGCCTCAGGGTTGTCCCCGAGGTGGGCGTGACGCTCTCGCGCTGGCCTGACACGATGGAAGCCGCACGTGTTCGTGCCTGGCCGCAGAGAGGACCGCGAGATGGCGAATCCGTTCGTCAAAGGCTGGAAGTACCTGATGGCGCTCTTCGGCGCCAAGATCGACGAGTACGCCGATCCGAAGGTGCAGATCCAGCAGGCGATCGAGGAAGCGCAGCGCCAGCACCAGGCGCTTGTGCAGCAGGCGGCGGCGGTCATCGGCAACCAACGCCAGTTGGAGATGAAGCTGTCCCGGCAGATGTCCGAGGTCGAGAAGCTGCAAGCGTCGGCGCGTCAGGCGCTGGTGCTCGCAGACAAGTCGATGGCCGAGGGCGATGCCGAAGGCGCCGCGAAATACGAGAACACCGCACAGATCTTCGCCACTCAGCTGGTGTCGGCCGAGCAGGGCATGGAGGATCTCAAGACGCTGCATGATCAGTCGCTGTCGGCCGCCACGCAGGCACGCAAGGCCGTCGAGAACAATGCGATGATCTTGCAGCAGAAGATCGCCGAGCGCACCAAGCTGCTCAGCCAGCTGGAGCAGGCGAAGATGCAGGAGACCGTCGCGAGGTCGCTCGAGTCGATGAGCACGCTCGCGGCGCCGGGCAACACCCCGTCGCTGGACGAGGTGCGCGAGAAGATCGAGGCGCGTTACGCCAACGCGATGGGCCGGGCCGAGCTCGCGTCCAACTCGGTCGAGGGCCGCATGCTCGAGGTGCAGAAGTCCACATTGGACATGGCCGGTTCGTCGCGGCTGGAGCAGCTCCGCGCCAGCATGGCCGGCGAGAAGCTGGCCGCCGCGCCGGAGCCGCCGGCGGTCGGGGCCGGCCCCACCGGGCAGAAGGATGCGAGCGTGGCCCGCCTCGACGAGCTGCGCGCCAGCATGAAGGACAAGGCCGCCGGTGACTCAGCGGCCAGCGCGGGCTGAGGGCGTCATGGCTGACGCACGGGCCAAGCATCTGAAGCGGTTGGGGCGACTGCGCCGCTCCGCACGGGGCTGGTCCGTGCGGTCCGGCCTGCTCGTCGGCGCGACGGCCGTGCTCGTGCCCTACAGCGGGCTCGGCCTTCCCGACGCGTTCTGGGCGGCGGCCGCCGGCGGCTCGATGGCCATCACCGCCTGGCGCTGGATCGACTTCCGGGCCCTGCGGGCCGAGCCGGTGCCGCCGCCGGTCAACCCGGCGCTCGCCGGTGCGTTGGCCCGCGACCGGCTGACCAGTGCGGTGCGCCGGTTCCCGGTCGGCCGGACGGTCCTGGACGAGCTCGACCGGCAGCGCTCGGCCATCAAGCTGCGCGGCCTGACCGTCGCCGAGGCGTGGCGGCGACTCGACCGGGCCTCGGTGATGTTGAGCGGCCTGACCGGTCGTCTCGGCCCGACCGCGGAGTCGGCCGTGCTCGAGGCGGCGGTCGCGGAGCATTCGCTGCGAGAACTGGCCGAGCGGACCGCGGTCGTCGAGCGCACCATGCGGCTCGGCCCGGCCGGGCAGAGCCTCAAGCCGGCCCACGCCGCGCTGACCGCCCAGCTCGAGTCCGGCGTGACGGCCTATGAACAGTTCGTCACCGCCGCCGCGGGCTGCGTGGCCCAGGAGGACACCGCGGTGAGCAGCCTGGCCGACGCCACCGCGTTCCTGCGCGGGGTCGCCGAGGGCCTCGCCGACCTGCGTCAACCGCGACCCGCAACGCCGTAGGGGCCGCGTCACCCGGGTCCACGTCGCCGGGTCCTCGTAGCCCGGGGCCGCGCCGACTTGGGTCGGCCGCGACCCCACCCGGCCGCTGGCCGACTTGCGTCAGCGGCGGCCCGCAACTCCACAAGGGCCGCTTCGTTCACTCTCGGGGGCACCGAGTAGGGTCGGACCGCGATCATCGCACGCCTGAGGGGAGGTCGTGTGGCGCTGAGCCGGCGTGCGCTTCTGGCTCAGGCTGGGGTCGTCCTGGCCACAGTCGCCACTGTTGGCTGCAGTCCCGCCAACGGCGCGAGCCCGAGCGCCGATCCCACGCAGTCGCCGCCGGCCGACCGGCCGATCGCCTCCTGGACGCTCACCGGCGGCTTCACGATGGCCGGCGTCCAGGCGCTGCGCCCGCCCCGGCTGGTCGTCTACAGCGACGGTGAGGTGATCGCCGACGCCGCCTACCGCAGCCGCCTCGATCCCGACCAGCTCAAGTCCCTGCTCGATCACCTGTCGGCCGACCTCCAGGCCCCGAGCGCCGGCCCGACCGTCGCCATCGGACCGTCCATTGTGGACGCGCCGACGACGGTGCTGACCGCGTGGGACGGCCAGGCCATCCGCAGCATCTCCGCGTACGGCCTGGACGAGCTGCGCGACGAGAAGGTCTACGGCCAGGCCTGGTACGACGCGCGGGACCGGCTCGGCGAGCTGTACAAGACGGTGACCGCGACCGCGCAACCGTTCCTGGGCACGAAGGTACGGGTGGTGACCGAGCCGGTGCCGGCCGACGCGAACGGCAAGACCGCCGCACCGTGGCCCGCGCAGGTGGTGCCGCCGAGCACCCCCGATCCGTCCAACCGGGAATTGGCGCGCGAGGACCTCGAAGGGCAGGCCGCCCGCGACGCCGTCCGGCTGCTCACCCGCGACCTCGACCAGCGTGGGGCGTGGCCGACGTACCGGATCGCCGACGGCCGGCTGGTCCAGGCGTCATGGCGCTACCTGCTGCCGAGCGAGTAGTCAGTCCCGCGCCAGCGTCGGTCGCGCCGTGCCGGCCGGGGCGTCCCCGGGCTGGCAGGTCGGGCACCAGTACGTGATGCGTTCGTGGTCGCCGCCGGTCCACCGGCGGATCGTCGTACCGCAGCGCCGGCACGGCTTGCCGGCCCGCTCGAAGGCCCAGTGCTGCTCGCCTTTGCGCAGCGACCCGGTCGTCGCCTGCGACCACCGGCCCTTGTTCGACGCGAGCAGCCGCTGGGCGAGCGCGACCGTTTCCGGCAGCTCCGGCACGTCACCGACGGGCGCCCACGGCGAAACCCCGCGCAGGAACAGCGTCTCCGTCTTGTAGAGGTTGCCGATCCCGGCCAGGTTCCGCTGGTCGAGCAGGGCGTCGGCGATGGCGCGGTCGGGCCGCTCGCGCAGCCTTCGCACGGCCTCGTCGACGTTCCAGTCGTCGCCCAGGAGATCCGGCCCCAGATGACCGACGACGCGGTGCTCGTGCTCAGTCCGTACCAGTGCCAATTCATGGAGATGGAAACCGACCGCAACGGCGGTCGTGGCGTGCAGGGCGACGCGGATCAGGTGGGCGGGGCGTCCGCGCCACGGCTCGCCGCTCGCGAAGACGCGCCAGGCGCCGTCCATCCGCAGATGCGAATGCAGGGTGATCCGCTCGTCGCCGGGGCGCGCGAGGCGGAGCAGCAGATGCTTGCCGCGGCTGGCCGACTCGACGACGGTGGCGCCGCTGAGGTCGGCCGCCGCGAGCTGTGGCACGCGGAAGTCGCTGCGCGTCAGCACCTGACCCGCGATCCCGCGCTGCAGGACCTGGGCGGTGTTCCAGACGGTGTCGCCTTCGGGCACGCCCTCCAACGTAGTGGAGGCCACTCCTTCCCCGAAGTAGTGGCAACGCGGCCCGCTGGAGGCCACTACATGCCCGAAGTAGTGGCATCGCGGGCCTCTGGAGGGCACTACTTCCCCGGAGTTGTGGCCTCGCGGGCCGCTTGAGGGCACTACTTCCCCGGAGTTGTGGCTTGCCGACCGTGCCGAACCATGATTTGAAATGCCTCTTAGGTTTGGATGAAGACGATTTCCCAGCCAGGAGTCGCTGCCTAGCCTTTCCGCATGGGGCTGTGGCTCGTCAAGGTGGTCTTCATGGCATTGGTTGCCGTCACCCTCGCGATCGCGGGGGTGGTGATGGCGGTGTCAGCGGCGGCTGCACAGAGTTTGACGCGTGGGTCGGCGTCGGTCGTCGTGGCGGCTCGGCCGGAGAGCACGGGTTCGGGCGCGGCCTGGTTGATCATCGGGCTGGCGTTGATCGCTACGGCGTTGGTGACTGCTGGCGCGGTGGTGACTCGGCGGGTGTCGGTGACCAGGTCTTAGCGGCCTGCGTCCGGCTGAACAGCCAGATGATCGGCAGTGTGCAGATCAGCGGGCCGATGAGCGCGAGCGGGCGGCTCAGCCACCAGGATGCGTCGGGCACCGGATCGTCGAGGCGGTCGGTGACCAGCCAGACGATGAAGCGGGAGACCGCCATTCCGGTCATGTGAAACAAGAACAATGGCAGGGCGAACCGGTTGATCACGTCGTTGGCGCGCTGCCAGCGGGGCCGTTCGAGCAGGATCTCCATGCGCGGGCGCAGTACCTCGACCACGCCGATCTGGAAGAGCAGCAGCCACACCATGAGGAATGTGGGTGGCGCCATGTTGGAGAAGCGTTCGCCGGGGACGCCGACCATCGACCCCGGGTACAGCCCGGAGAAGACCAGGCCGATCAGGCCGAAGAGGCCTCCCCAGAGCAGCGACCAGTCGACCGGGCGCCCGGCGTCGACCACCTTCTGGTAGAAGAATCCCGCCTGGTGGGCAAGGCCCCAGACCAGCACCATGTTGAGCCAGCCGACGCCGGGCAGGTGGTAGTGGAAGCGCAACACGTCGACGGCCATCGCGGCGCCGGCCAGCCAGACCAGGACGAGCGGGCCGAACCGGCGGTGCAGCGACAGCGCGACCGGCAGTAGCGCGATCAGCCCCAGGTAGACGCCGAGGAACCAGAGCGGGCTGATCACCAACCGGACGGCGCGACCCACCCAGTGCCAGTTGAAGTACCAGCTGGCGAGCGCGCCGAGCACGACCCAGGTGCCGAGCAGCAGGGCGGCCGGCACGGCGAGCTGGCGCAGCCGTCGCAGGACGAACGCGCCGATGCCGATGCCGCGCTCCTGCGCGCGCTGCCACGACAGCAGGTGTACGTGACCGCCGATGTAGAAGAACAGCGGCATGACCTGCAGCAGCCAGGTGAAGATCCAGAAGCCCTTGGTGAACTGGAGCGGGCTGGTGGCATGGGGACCGTCGGGATGCCAGCGGACGATCGTGAACACCCAGTGCCACAGGACGACGACGATGAGGCTGAATGCGCGAAGCCAGTCGACGTAGGGATTGCGTCGGCTCGTGACCATGATTAGCTACATCCTATGAGACTTTGCGTGTTCACCGAGCCCCAGCTGGGCGCGACGTACGAGCAGCAGCTCGCGATGGCGCAGCGGGCAGAGTCGCTCGGCTTCGAGGGGTTCTTCCGCTCGGATCACTTCATCAGCTTCAGCGGTGGCGGTGAGCCGGGTCCGACCGATTCGTGGGTGACGCTCGGCGCGCTCGCGCGGGAGACCTCCAGCATCCGGCTCGGCACGCTGGTCACGTCGGCGACGTTCCGGCTGCCCGGCCCGCTCGCGATCGCGGTCGCGCAGGTCGACGCGATGAGCGGCGGGCGGGTCGAGCTCGGCCTCGGCACAGGCTGGCACGAGGGCGAGCACCGGGCCTACGGGATCCCGTTCCCGCCGATCGGTGAGCGCTTCGACCGGCTGGAAGAGCAGCTGGCCATCCTGACCGGGCTGTGGTCGACGCCGGCCGGCTCGACGTTCTCGTACCAGGGGCACTACTACGACCTCACCGACTCGCCGGCCCTTCCGAAACCGGTGCAGCAGCCGGGACCGCCGATCATCGTCGGTGGCGGCGGTCCCCGGCGTACCCCGGCGCTCGCGGCCCGCTTCGCCAGCGAGTTCAACGTGCCGTTCCGGTCGCTGGACGACACGAATGCGCAGTACGACCGGGTGGGCGAGGCCTGCGCCGCCGAGGGCCGGGACGGGCGGTCGACGATGGTGTTCTCGTTCGCGCGGACGATCATCTGCGGGCGCAACGACGACGAGGTCAAGCGCCGGGCCGCGGCGGTCGGCCTGGACGCGGCGGACATGGGCGACGGTGGCGCGGCCGGCACGCCGGAGCAGGTGGCCGAGCAGCTCCGCGCGTTCGGCGACAAGGGGGCCCAGCGAGCCTTCCTGCAGATCCTCGACGTCCACGACCTCGACCACCTGGACCTCATCGCCGCGGAGGTAGCACCATTGCTGACCTGAGCCGCGTCTATCAGGAGCAGAAGGCCAAGGCGGGCGGGCGCTGGTACTCATATGTGGCCGATGGTGGCGTGCTGCTGGAGGACGACGCCGACCACGTCGTGCACGGCTACAGCGTGCAGAAGCTCGCCGTCGCCGTCGCCGTGCTGGACAAGGTCGACCGGGGCCGGCTCGACCTCGCCCAGTTGGTCGACCTGACGGCCGACGTCATCGCCGGCGGCAGCGGCACCTATCGCCTGAACACGGTCTGGGGCGACCGGATCACGATCGCCAATGTGCTGGTCGCGATGCTGCTCGTGTCCGACAACACCGCGGTGCGGCTGTGCGGCTCGGTCTGCCCGACCGCGGAGCTCAACGACATCCTCGCCGCGAAGGGCTTCGTCGACACCCGCGTCGAGCCCGGGCCACGTCCGGACCGGTTCTTCCTCGGTACGACCACGCCGCGCGAGACGCAGGACCTGCTGCGGCGGCTGGCCGACGGGACGCTGCTGTCGGCCCGTTCGTGCAGCTTCCTGCTGTCGATCCTGCGCTCGAAGGACGGCTACCACGACGGCATCCGCCGGACCATGTCCTCGGCGGAGCGGAGCCGGGTGGCCAGCAAGTACGGCGCCGACTTCAACCATCTCGGGGCCGCCCGCCACGAAGCCGGGGTGATGCTGCCGGGCCTGGTTTACGCGTTCTTCGCCGAAGGCCTGCCGGACCTGGACAACTACGGCGCGACGCACCCGGCCGTCGAGGCCCACGCCGTGCTGGGGCGCGCGCTGCTCGACGCTACATAGTCACGGCCGTTGATCCTTCGGCCATTTTCCGCGGGGCGTCGCGTTGCTGCGTTGGCTTGTAGGATCCCGGGCATGTCCGACCAGGGTCTTGCCATGTCGGCGGGGCCGGGTCTGTCGGTAAAGGGTCCGGCCCCGCTCGGCGGTCGTGCCGTGCTGCGCGCCGGTGCGCTGTCGACCGGGGCACTTGTGGCGCTCGGGGTCAGCCGGCTGGCCCACGGTTCGTTGATCAGCCACGCCGTCGGGCCGAGCACCTACGGGCTCATCGGCTCGTTGCTCGGCATCACCTACGTCGCCGCCCTGTTCGTGCCGGCCGGGCTGGCCAGTGCGATGGCGAAATACGTGGCGCAGAGCCGCGGCCGCGACGACGCGCAGGGCGCCCGGTCGGCCTATCTGTTCCTGCGCCGGCTGTCGGACGTATGCGCGGTCGTGCTCGGCCTCATCGCCGCGGTCGTCGCCGACCTGCTCTACCCGGTGTCGGTCGGCGAGATGGTGCAGGTCGGGCTGCTGACGGCGGCCTTCTCCGCGTACAGCGTGGACAAGGCCGCGTTCTACGGCTTCGGTCGGATCGCCCGCTACAGCTGGTTGGAGTTCGCCGGTTCTGGTTTGGCGATCGTCGCGACCATCGCGGTCGTGGTGTCCGGCTCGACCCTCTATCTCGCGCCGCTCGTCATCGGCTACTCGGTGGTCGCGGTGGGTTCGCGGCTGAGCCTGCGCGGCGCGACCTCGGTCGGGGTGCCGGCCGCGCACCGTCGCGAGTTCTTGACCTTCGCCGGCCTGGCCGCGATCGGGGCCGGCTCGGCGGCCGGGCTGCTCCAGGGCATCCCGCTCCTGGCCGGGTGGTTCACCGACGCCCGCAACGTGGGATATCTGGTCGCGGCCGTGACGCTTGTCTCCCCCCTGTACCTGCTGCCGCGCGTGCTCGGGCTGGCGCTCTTCCCGGCGATGTCGCAGGCGCGGGGCGGCGGGGCCGAGCACGCCGTGCGCCGCAGCGCCGACCTGTCCATGCGCGGCACGATGGTGACGCTCGCCCCGCTGTTCGCGGTGGCGCTGCCGCTCGCCGGGCCGATCCTCGCGATCTACGGCGGCGCGCAGTACGCGGAGGGCGCACCCGAACTGCGGCTGCTGCTCATCGCCACCTACGTGTCGGTGGTCGCGATCGGCCCGATCAATGCGCTGTCCAGCGGCAGCGTGCGCGAAGCCCGTACCCCGGTGGGCTTCGCGCTGCTCGGCTGCGTCCTCGGGCTGGTGCTCGTCGCCCCGCTCGGCTGGTGGCTCGGCGGCACCGGAGTGGCCGTGGCCTACCTGGCGGCCACCGTGCTCACCTCGGCCGGTCCGATGGTCGTGGCGGCGCGGAAGTGGTCGCTGCGCTGGACCGGTACGAGCGTGCGGAGCGTGATCGCGGTGGCCGGCGCCTACGCCCTGGCCGTCGGCGCGGATGCGCTGCCCGCGTCGTGGGGCGTCGACCTGGTCGCGGCCACGGTGTGCGGGCTGTTCGCGGCGGCCGTGTGCGCCGTGGACGGCAAGGCGTTGTTGGCCGACGCTCGTGGTGGTGAGCGGGTATGAGAGAGACCTTGGCCCGCCGCCTCGATCTCGTCCTCTGGGTCCTGCTCGGCGCGTTGCTGATCCTGGTGCTGAGCGAGGCCTGGCTCAACGGTGTGCTGCTGCACGCGCCGTCGGCCAGCGGCGACCGTACCGTGGTGCCGACGACCTGGCCGCGCACGCTCAAGAACGCGCTGTTCATCGCGCTCGCGCTCGGGGCCGCGGCGAAGTTCTCGCTGGCCGGCCGGTGGCGCACGGTCACCACGCGGGCCGATGTCGCCATCGTCGTGCTGGCCGTGGTGTTCGTCGTCGCCGGCCTGGCCAACGACTCGTCGATGCCGCTGATCGCCAAGGCCATCTTCGTGTACCTGCGCGGCGCGATCGTCTTCTACGCGTGGCGGGCCCTCGACCCCCGGCCGCGGGACGTGCGCCGGTTCCTGTTCGTGCTCAGTCCGTTCATCGCCGCGCACGTGGTGACCGCGATTCTCCAGCTCGCGTTCGGGCGCCCCGCATATCAGTTCTTCGGCTGGACCGACACCACCTGGGCCGACATCAACCGGGCGCAGGGTCTGTTCCGCCACCCCAACGACCTCGGCCACCTGCTGTTGCTGACCGCGCTCGGCCTCGCCGCGTACCTGTCGGTCAAGCCCACCAAGCCGGTCCGCTGGTGGCTGGCGTTCGGTGTGGTCGCGCTCGCCCTCGCCGCCAGCCAGTCGCGGGAGTCGCTCCTGGCCACCCTGGCCGGGCTCGTGGTGATCGGCCTGGTGAACCGGGGCCGGACGAAGATCGTGCTGACCTGTGCGGCGCTGGTCATCGTGACCGCCGCGCTGCCACTGGTCATCACCCCGAGCAACCGGAGCGAGTGGAGCCGGCGGATCACCGGCGCGGTCAACGCGGTCCAGGCGCCGAGCGGCCAGCCGAGCACCGGCGCGTCACCGGCGCCGGCCGGGACCGGACCGGCGCAACCGGCGCCCGAGGTTCCACCCGAGGAGCGCGAGATCCGGATCCTGTACGCGCGGCAGGCGGCCCACCTGTGGATCAAGCGGCCGTTGCTCGGCTACGGCACCGGCCAGTTCGGTGGCTACGTCGCGTACCAGAACAACCCGCACTGGAACGAGGATCCGCGGTTCGGGCCGGGCGGCTTCGACCTGCACGGCTTCTACACCGAGACGGTCGACTCGTTCTGGCTGCATCTCGGCATGGAGACCGGCGCGATCGGCGCGCTGGCCTACCTCGCCTGGATGTACCTGCTGTGCGCACCGCTGATCCGGGCGCGCCGCCGGGCCGGGGGCGACCCGCCGCACGTGACGGTCCCGTGGGCGCTGGCGGCGGTCGTCGCGGCGCTGCTCGTCGCGTTCCTGGCGATCTCGCTCGAGGATCCGCTCTTCCCGACGTTGCTGTTCACCGTGCTCGGCTTCGCCTGGACGCTCGGGCTGCGCCAGACGCCGGCCGTCCCGCGCCAGCGCGGCCCGAACGCCCGAAGCACCGGCAACCTCGGGTGGCCCAGCGCCGACGATAACGCCAGAAGCGTCGGCAAGCTCGGGTGGCCTCGCGCCGACGATAACGCCAGAAGCGTCGGCAAGCTCGGGTGGCCTCGCGCCGACCAGTACGACGACGCCGGTTTGCGGGTCGGCATGGTCGTCGTCTACGAGTACGAGGCGAACCCCCGCGTCCGCCGCGAAGCCGAGGCCCTCGCCGCGCGGGGCGACGACGTGACCGTGCTCGCCCTCAACCGGCGCGGAGCGCCGCGCGAGGAGATGATCGACGGCGTCCGGGTCATCCACCTGCCGGTCTCGAAGTACCGCGGCGACTCGGCCTCGGCGTACCTCCGGCTGTACGGGATGTTCTTCATCCACGCGCTGTGGTGGCTCGGCCGCCGGCCGCGCGGGTTCGACATCATGCACGTACACACCATGCCCGAGGCGATCATCTTCACGACCGTGGCCCAGAAGCTCGCCGGCGTACCGGTGCTGCTGGACATCCACGACCTCTCCGCGCAGCTGTTCGCCTCGAAGTTCCGCCCGTCCGGGTTCATCATGCGGGGCCTCCAGCTCAGTACCCGCGCCGCGATGGCCTTCGCCACCGAGATCATGACGGTGCACGAGCCGTACGCGAAGATCGTCCGCTCGATGACCAGAAGCCCGGTCACCATCGTGTTGAACAGCCCCGACGAGCGGCTCTTCCCGGCGCGCGAACCCCGGCGACCGGCCGAGGACGGCGAACTGGTCTTCAGCTACCACGGGCTGATCGCGCCCCGGCACGGCCTGGCCAACCTGATCGACGCGATCGATCGGCTCCGGGCCGAGCTGCCCCGCGTACGGGTGCAGATCCTCGGCAGCGGCGACGGTCTGGACGCACTGCGGGAGCAGGTCGACCGGCTCGGCCTGGCCGGTGTGGTCAGCCTGCCGGAGGAGCTGCTGCCGATCACGGAGATCCCGAAGGCCCTGGACCGGGCCGGCTTCGGCGTACTGCCGAGCCGGCTCGACCCGTGGACGCGCTGGGTCCTGCCGACGAAGCTCATGGAATACATGAACCTGGGAATTCCGGTCATCAGCTTCCGCAACCAGGTGATCGCCGGGCATTTTCCGGACGACACGATCACCTACGTCGACCCGGCCAGCACGGAGAACCTTCTCGTCGCGATGCGGGAACTGGCGAACGACCCGGACCGGGCCGCGAAGCAGGCCGGCCGGGCGAAGGCCGCGATGGTGCCGTTGCAGTGGCACGAACAGAAGCTGATCTACCTGGCGCTGATCGACCGGATGGTGGCCGGCGAGCCGCCGACGCAACGGGTGATCACTCCGGTGCCGCGGCAGCGGCAAGGATCCGACGATAGTGTGCGATCACCTGGCGCGCGATAGCGGTCCAGTCCAGCCACGCGTTGACCTCCCGCCCGTTGGAGCGGCGGCCGTCGGCCAGCACCTCGAAGGACCGTTCGACCAGGGCCTCGACGAGTTCGGCACGCGCGGCCGGCCCGCTCCAGGGCTCGGGGAACGCCACGACCGCGGAGGGCGACACGCCGTCGAGGACCTCGGCGACATCCCCGACGTCGGTGCTCACGACCGGCAGGCCGATGACCGTCGCCTCCTTGACGACCGTCGGTGACCCCTCGTACCCCTTGCGCGAGGTGAACAGCAGCAGGTCGGCCGCGGCGAACTTCGGCTGCACGTCGGCCCGGCTCTGCCCGGACGCCGCGAGCACCAGCTCCCGGACCTTGACCCCCTTGGCGTTCAGCCCGGCCAGGACGTCGGTGAACACGTCATAGCCCTTGACCCAGTTGTCCGGCACTCCACCGAAGAGGATCACCTTCTCGTCGGCGCCTTCGCTGAAGCCGAGCGCGCTGCGCGCGGCGGCCCGGTCGATCGGTGCGAACAGCGCGAAGTCGACCCCGTTCGGGATCACCTCGCCGTCCGGGTCGCCCGCGGCCACGGCCATCCGCCGCGACACGTAGACCTTGTCGGCGACGCCGCCCCAGCCGAGCCGGGTGATCCACCGCTGCCAGTGCCAGTTGACGTCGTGCCCGTAGAGGCCCAGGAGCCGCGGCGTCCGACCGGCGAACCTTGTGGCCAGCGCGGTCATCCCGTGGTGGACGTGCACCAGGTCGTATCCGCCGGTGCGCACCCGCCGGCGGATCCGCGGCGCCGCGAGCACGTAGTCCTTGCGCCCCCGCGCCTGCGCGACCACCTCGACGTCGACGTCCAGCCCGGCCGCGCGCAGCGCCTCGACCTGCTCACGCACGAAGATGCCGCGGAAGCTCGTGCCTTCGGGCCACATGTTCGTCACGTGCAGGACTCTCACGGGTCCCTCTATCGTTTCTGCGCGGTCGACAGGATCTGGCGGAGTTGCCGGTAGGCGGGCTTCGGATGAAACGCCGCGTCGAACATACAGGCGTTGCCAGAGCCCGTATACGCATAAGGGATCCACGAATACTTGTCGCTGAAACCCCAGACGGTGTACGAGACGCAGCGGCGAACCCCCAGGCACGACCGCAGCACCTGCGCGTACAGGGAAGCCTGGGCCGCCAACTGCGCCGGGCCGGCCGTCTGGTTCATCCGGACGTCGAGTTCGGTGATCGCGACATCCAGGCCGAGGGCGGCGAAGCGGCGCAGATTGGCGTCGAGCGTGTTCAGCTTGCTGGCCAGGCTCAGATGGGACTGGATGCCCACCCCGTCGATCGGCACGCCCTGGCGCCGCAGCCCGGCCACGACGTTGTAGAGCGCGTCGCTCTTCGGGTTGAGGGTTTCGACGTTGAAGTCGTTGATGTAGAGCTTCGCCGCCGGGTCGGCCTCGTGCGCCCAGCGCAGCGCGTCGGCGATGTATCCGGGGCCGAGCGTTTGCATCCAGATCGACGGCCGTAACTGCCCGTCGTTGTTGAACGGCTCGTTGATCACGTCCCAGGCGGCGATGCGTCCCTTGTAGCGCCCGACCACCGCGTCGATGTGCTCGTGCAACAGGTCGCGCAACTGCTCCGGGGTGAAGGCGCCGGTGGCCAGCCAGCCCGGCAACGCGTAGTACCAGACCAGGGTGTGACCGCGCACCGACTGGTGATTGGCCTCGGCGAAGTTCACCAGCGCGTCGGCGGTGCTCCAGTCGTACCGGCCGCGGACCGGCTCGAGCACGTCCCATTTGAGCTGGTTTTCCGGAGTCAGGCTGTTGAACTCCTGGGTCAGGGTGCCCCGGTACTGCCCGTCGCTCTCCAATGGACTCGCCTGCACGGCCGACCCGATCTTCACTCCCGGCACCTGGCCGAGTTGCCGCAGGCCGCCACCGATGCCGGCGATCGGGGCCGGGCCCGGCTTGGCCGCCTGTCCCGGCCGCGCGGCCTCGGCCACACTGGTCGGGTCGTGCTGGAACCATGTCGCGGAGGCACCGCAGGCCAGCCCGCCGATCAGCCCGGCCGCGACGGCGGCGCTGGCCAGCTTCAGCGCGGGAGACCGAGCAGCATGAATCTGCATCGGCCTCCTTCCGCGTGTCGGGTTCCTGGCATTCGCCCGAGTCCACCGGGCATCGATGCCCGTATGGCACTGTATTGCACCAAAGTGGCGCGCAGTGCATGCCCGCGTCTGGCTTATGCTGACGCTCGCCTTGATGAGGGAGAA
This sequence comes from uncultured Actinomycetota bacterium, assembly GCA_963816625.1. Classification (GTDB taxonomy): domain Bacteria; phylum Actinomycetota; class Actinomycetes; order Mycobacteriales; family Micromonosporaceae; genus Dactylosporangium. Next base: position 311,863 of record CAWFLC010000006.1, read on the forward strand.
TACCTTCGAGCGGGGTGTGTTGGAGGACGTGAATGCAATCAACGGGGCCGGGCATGCAGTCGTTCCAGCTCGTGCGGCGCGCTCACCAGGCTGACCTGTATGAGATCTGGGACGGCCAGTCGTCGAGCGGGCAGCCGGCGGCGATGGTCCTGCTGCCCCCGACGGTCGCGAACAACCCGGCGCACCGGGCGGCCTTCGGCGCCACCGTGGCCTGGGCGCAGCGGCCCGAAAACAACTCCGTGATCGTGGTCTCCCATGACGCCGCCGGGCCGACACCGTGGGTCGCGATCCTGCCCGATCCGCAGGGACGTGCGGTGTGGTCGTTCCTGCAGCAGCTTCAGGCGGCGCTGCCGCAGCCCAACATTCCCGCGCAGCGGCCGGCCCCCGGTTATGACGCGGCTCGCCCCGCGATGATGCCGCCGGTTTCGGTGCCGCCCGTGTCCCCGCCCGTGTCCCCGCCTCCGGTGTCGTCGCCGCCGTCGGCGTTTGACGAGCAGGGGCCGACCAAGAGGCTCGGGCCGCCAACGCCGTCGTATGGCTCCGTGCCGCCGGTGTCGCCGCCGCCCTCGGCGTTTGACGAGCAGGCTCCGACCACCAAGTTCGCGTCCCCGCCGGCCGACGGTGCGCAGCCGACGTCGTCACCGCAGCCGCCGTCGCCGACCGTGTGGCCCGTGCGGCAGCCGTCAACCGAGCAGACGTTCCCGCCGTTCGCGCCGCCGGTGATCCCGTCGGCCGAGCCGAACCCACCGGAGGCCGCCACCTCGGGTCCGCCGACGTCCTGGCCGCAGGGCACGGTGGCGCCGGTGAACGCCGCCTCCGCGCCGTGGCAGACCTCGTCACCGCCCCCGCCGGTGTCCGGCGGCACGCCGTGGCAGACGTCCTCACCGCCCGCGCCGGTCTCCGGGGGCACGCCGTGGCAGTCGTCGTCGTCAACCGCTCCGGTGTCCGGCGCCTCGCCGTCGTCGGCGCCGCCGTGGCAGACGTCATCGCCCCCGGTATCCGGCGGCACCCCGTCGTCATTCGAAAGCGAGTACCCGGCCTCGGGTGGCAGCCCGTTCGGCACCGGTGCGCCGCCGTCGGGGCCGTCGCAGCCGACGGCGCCGCCATGGGAGACACCGGGATATCCGCAGCCGGTCCGCTCACCCGACGTGCCGCCGCTGCCCGGGCCGGGGCAGTGGCCGTCGCAGCAGCGCCGGTCGCGCAAGCCGTTGCTGTTCGTCCTGGTCGGCGTGATCGTGCTGCTGCTCGTGGCCGGTGGGGTGGCCGCCGTGCTGTTCCTGCCGGGCCGGGACAAGCCCGGCGACAAGCCGGTCGGTCAGACCGCGGCGACCGCGTCGCCGTCGCCGAGCCCGTCGCCGACGCCGCCTCCCTCGTTCCAGGCCTCCGCCCCACCGGTGGCCCTGGTCGGTACGACCTGGCAGCCGACCGACAAGACGACGGTCCAGGCGTTCGACAACTGGCCGTTCGCGTTCCGAACGGCGGCCGACATGACCTGTGAGTTCTGGGTGGGCGAGCCGGACTACAAGGCGAACAACTGCAAGCGCGGCACCGAACCCAACCACACGGTGATGGCGTTCGTCATCCACCGCTGCGTCAACGGCTGCGACGCGACCGAGCAGGCCCAGTTCGAGACGATGACGCCGTGGAAGCCGGACGTGGCACTCACCGCGAAGGACCCAACCACCAAGGTCGGCGACGTCGACTACGGCAACGGACGCGACCAGCTCACCATGGTGCACTACTTCGGTTCCACGCCCGGCGGCCCGCTGGAGTGGGTGGTCATCGTCCAGGGCAACTCGCCGACGGCGGACCGCGAACTGGTCCGCAAGACCGCTAACGACATCCGCTCCCAAACCGCCTGAGCGCTGAGGCGCGCCGGAGGCCACTACTTCCCCGGAGTTGTGGCATCCGGGCCGAGCGGAGGCCACTACTTCCCCGAAGTTGTGCCGGGCTTCGGAACGCGAACCTGGCGGCGCTGCGGAGGCTAGAACCAGCCCTGGCGTTTGGCCCACGCCAGCAGTAGCCCACTCATGCCGGCCATGACGAGCAGGACGGCGATCAGCTGTACCACGTGGGTGCGCTGGTTGACGATGAGGTTCATGCCGTAGATCGACGAGAGCGCGGTGATGGGCAGGGTGATCGCGGCGATGACCGCGAGCCGCTCGGCCGCGACGGTCATCTTGGTGTCGCTGCGAGTGCGGTAGAAGTCGATGACGCCTTGCAGGTACTCCTTCTGGCCGTCGGCGATCGCGAACACCCGGTTGAACTGGTCGACCACGTCGTCCAGCAGGGGCCGAGCGTCGGCCGGCACGCCTCGGGCGACGGTGGCCAGCCGGCCGTAGATCTCCCGGCTGAGCGCGGCCATCGTGCGAACCGCCACGATCCCGTGCCGCGTGCGGAACATCTCGTCGAGGAACTTCTCCGGGTTGCCGAGGTGCCCGCCGGTGACGTGCTGCTCGAGCTTCCACACCTCCCGGGTCTGCTCCTCCACGAACGACTCCTGCCGGCGGACCAGGGCGCAGACGATCGCGTACGACAACTCGAAGCCGTCGGCCGGGTGCAGCCGCCCCTCCTGGATCCGGCGCAGCACCGCGCTCGTCTCGCGAAGCGCGGCCGACTTCTGTACGACCGGGTTGAGCGGCCCGTGCACCGTGATCAGGTAGCGGCGGCCGATGAACTGGTCGAGTTCGACGTAGTGGACATGTCCGCCCATGCCCATCTCCGGCGTATGCAGGACCAAAAAGACATGATCGGCGTACGCGTGAACCTTCGGCACCTGGTTGCGCACCGCGCAGTCGTGCACGGCCTGGTGATGGAAGCCGAAGACGTCGGTGAGCACACGGACGGCCGCATCGTCCGGGTCAGGGACGTCGACCCAGACGACCCCGTCGGGGCGGTCGAGGAGCGCAGCGAGTTCGTCGACCGGGCGCCGCTCGATACCGTCGGCGGTCAGCAACCATACGTCCATGCCGCCATTGCACCAGCTCCGGACGTACGGTAGATACCTTTCAGGCCTTCGCTCGTAAACCCTAGATCGACGCGGCTACCTCGCGGTGGACGCGTTCGATGAGCGTCGCGTACGCCGCGATCATGCGCGTGTGGCTGAACCGCTCGCGGCTGAGCGCCAGCGACCGCGTGAACTCCGGCCGCCGGGCGATCGCCTCGCCCCACGCGGCGCTGATCGCCTCCGGGTCGGCCGGTGTGATCAGGCCGATGCCGGACACGATCGCCGCCGAGTCGCCGACCTCGGTGGACACCGGTACCGCGCCGCACATGGCGCCCTCGATCAGGCACAGCGGCGCCGCCTCACCGAACGACGAGGTCAACGCGACCACGTCGGCGGCGGCGTAGATCGACTCCATGTCGTGGCGTATCCCGAGCAGGTGCAGCCGCTGCAGCAACTTGGGTTCGTCGGCGAAGACCGTCTCGAGGTCGACACAGAGTTCGGCGTTGGCGGTGCTCGTGCCCGCCCCGCACATGAGGACGTGCCCGCCGGGGGTGTGCTTGAGGAAGTGCTTCGCCGAGCGCAGGAACAGCGAGACGCGCTTCATCCGGTCGTACCGCGCGGCGAAGGCGATCACGCTCGCCCTCGCCGGTACGCCCAGCGACCGGCGCAGCTGCCCGCGCTTTCGCAGCGGTACCGGCCGGAAGCGGCCGAGGTCGACTCCGTTGGGGATGACGTGCAGCAGGTGCGCCGGGATGCCGGCCGCGCGGTAGGCGTCCCGGGTGGATCCGGCGCAGCAGATGCACGCGGCGACGCGCCCGTCCGCGACGGCCGTCTTCAGGTCGGCGAGCGCGGTGCCCTGATTCTCCGGGTCCGAACGATGCAGGCCGACGACCACCGGCCGGCGCGGGAAACCGGCCTCGTTGACCAGCCGCAGCGGCTGCTCCTTGAGGGACAGGACGAGATCGGCGGCCTCGGCGTACAGGGCGGCCTGCTCGAGTTCGGCCCGGCTGAACGCCGGCGCGCCGGCGTGGTCGGGCGTGCGGCCCAGCGACGCGACCGGTATGCCGTCGGCGGTGAGCGCCCGATAGCAGCGATCGTCTTCCATGCGCTGCAGCATCGTTTCGCGGCGCATCTCCCGGTGAATGCTCAGCACCGAGTGCGTCTGTCCGCCGCCGGTGTGCAAGCCGCGTACGACCGTGCTGTGTAACGCACGCGCACCGCCGGCGAAGAAGCCCTCGTAGATCGACAGAACGCGCAGGTCCCCAGCCATGCGCCAAATGATGAGTGCCCGAGGAGGAGTGTGCCAATGACACCGCGGTGAACTGTTTGTTCCGACGGGATTACACGGCGCGTCGCACAGGCGGGTCGCGACGTGGCCGGCGGCGTAGAAACCTAGTTGGGCTGCGCCGGTATCGGCTTGTCGTCGCGGATCGCCTCGTAGAAGGGCTTGTCCTTGGCTGTGTCCGGGAAGACCACACTCTCTGCCCCGACCATCCCGGTGCCCTTGGTGGGGTTGGTGAAGAACGTCAGGTTTTCACTGCGCAGATGGCGTAGGTCGGCCGCCGTGTCGAAGATGTTCAGCGTCGAGTCGACCGTCGCCGCGTTGGCCGTCGCCCTCAGGAAGGCGTTGAGCTGGGTCGGGTTGGTCAGCATCCCGCCGGACGCCGCCTTGTTCAGGATGGCCTTGATCACCTGCTGCTGGTGCCGGATGCGGGCGAAGTCGCCGTCCTTGAACGAGTACCGCTCGCGGGCGTAGTCCAGCGCCTGGGAGCCGTTCATGAGCTGCGGACCCTTGTCGTAATGCGGGGCCTTGCCCGGGTTGAGCGGGCTGGTCGAGGTGAAGCTCTCCTCGACGTCGATGGTTACGCCGCCGAGCGCGTCCACGATCTCCTTGAACCCGGCGAAGTCCACCATGATCACGTGGTCGATGCGGACCCCGGTGAACGCCTCAACGGTCTGTACGGTCAGCGGCACGCCGCCCCACGCGTACGCGGCGTTGATCTTCGCGGTGGTGTCGCCGTGCTTGCCGTCGGCGGACTTCGGGATGTGCGTCCAGGTGTCGCGGGGGATGGACACGAGTTGCGCGTTGGACTGGGTCTTGTCCAGGTGCATCAGGATGATCGTGTCGCTGCGGGAGCCGCCGGTGTTCTGCGGGTCGCGGGTGTCGCTGCCGAGGATCAGGAAGTTCATCGCACCCTTGGCCTCGGCCGCCTTCGCCGGGCGTCCGGCTTCGGGAACGGCCTGGAACGCGTCGACCCGCTTGACGCTCTTGTCGACGGAGCGTAGATAGAGCGCGCCGCCGACCGCTCCGGCGCCGATCAGGATCGCCAGCACGCCGAGGATGCTCAGGAAGATCTTCAGCCCGCGCCGGCGTTTGCGCCGCGGCGGTGCCTCGGGATCCGTGCCGTCCTTCGCGTCCTTACCGAGCGACGCTTCGTCGGGCGACTCGTTGTCGAGCGGCTCCTTGTCGAGCGATCCGGTGACGACGGTGTCGTCGTCGGGGTCGTTCGCGAGCCGTTCTCGTGTTGGCATGGCGACGATCGTAGTGACAGACGAACGACAATGTGAACCGCCGAATGTGGCACCGGCCGGGGTAAATACGACGTATATCCGGGGCTTTGCCCAAAATTGTTGGCATATAACTATCGGCTAGTTGTCGCTAGTACCTTTTGCGGGCAGCCAGCCGTTCGATAACACCGAGCTTGAAGCGGTCGTGGTCCTCGATGGACAGCCCGAGGGCCTCGACGTGCCGGATCGGGCGGCGCCGGAAGTACTCGCCGCCGACGCGGACCGTGACGACCTCGGCCAGGCGCTGCAGCCCGCGGACGGCCCAGTTGGCCGATACGACGTGGTCGGCCAGCAGGAGCAGGCCGCCCGGCCGCAAGACGCGCACCATCTCGTCGACGGCTCGCCGGTCGTCGGGGATCGCGCACAACGAGAACGTGCAGATCACCGTGTCGAAGCTTTCGTCCTCGTACGGCAGAGCCTGCGCGTCGCCCTGTCGCAGTTCGGCGGTCAGGCCGAGTGACCGCGCCTTCCGCTGAGCCTGGGCGAGCATGGCGTCGCTCCACTCGATGCCGGTGAGCCGGACGCCGGTCGGGTAGTGCGGGAGGTTGAGGCCGGTACCGATGGCGACCTCGAGGACCTGTCCGGTCGCCCGGCCGCAGATCCAGGCCCGGGTGTCGGCGGCGAAGTAGCGGTCGAACGTGCCCATCTGGCGGTCGAAGCCGTCCGCCTGCTTGTCCCAGTAGCGGCGCAATCGCTCGTCGTCGGCCACGCCCGCAAGGTTACCGACGCACACCGGCAACCGATGCTCGACCAGCCCGGCGACGGCTGAGGCCACTACTTCCCCGGAGTAGTGCCCTCGCGACCCGGCTGAGGCCACTACTTCCCCGGAGTAGTGCCCTCCCAACCCCGCTGAGGGCACTACTTCCCGGGAGTAGTGCCCTCGCGACCCCGCGTCTACAGGTGGAAGATGACCGCGTCGGGGTGGACCTCGCGCGTGATGCCGAGGCCGGCGACCGGTGCGGTGAGCACGTTGGGCGGCACCTGCGAGCCGGGCGGGGGAGTGGGTAGGTGCGCGGCGTTGGGACGCAGGAGGACCAGGACGGTGCGGACGCCGAGCCCCCGCAGATGCTCGACGCTGGCCCGGTCCGGGAAGTTGGCGGTGAGGGCGCGCGTCTGCACGAGGCCGGTGGGCAGGAGACCGCTGGAGCCGTTCTCCAGGTCGACGAGGCCGTCGGTCGACCAGAGCATCGTCAGTTCGTCGTCCTTGTAGTTCGACGGCAGGACCATGATCGGGCCTTGCAGTCCGGCTAGGGCGACCGGCGGTTTCGGGACGGTCGGCGTCGGCATCTGCTGGATGCCTTCGATCAGGACGAGCGCGCAGAGGATCGCCGTGAACGGCTTGAGCCGCGGTCGGCGTTCACCGATCGCGGTCACCGCGCCGGCGGCGAGGACGGCGAGGATCAGCGTGATCCAGATGATCAGGCGGCCCGGCGTCCGGACCGCGTCCCAGCCGGGCAGGACGACGAGCAGGGTGCGGTAGAGGAGCGTGAGCGGCGCGCGAAGACCCATCGCGAGCGTGCCCACGACCACGAGGGCGACGGCCATGGTGATGCGCTGGCGGCGCGACCAGACGGTGAGGAAGAGCCCGATCGCGGCCAAGATGTAGAGGACGAAGCCCGGCAGCAGCACGGCCTCCACGCCGCCGTGGCCGCGGTACAGCCAGTCGCGCAGCGGCTCGTGGGCGGCGCCCCAGACCCAGTCGGCCTTCGGCGCCGTGAAGAAGCCCGGAAACGCCGGCGAGTAGAACCGGATGTCGCCGAGCGTCCGCCGGCCGTAGGGATAGATACTGATCATCTTCAGGTACGGGTAAGCCATCGCCGCCGAGACGGCGACGAACACTGCGACCCCGATCACGTCGAACCGCAGCAGTCGCCTCGGGAACGGCGGCCGGCGGCGCAGCCAGAAGACGATAGCGATCACGGCGATCACGGCGAGCGCGTAGGCGAACGGCAGGCCGACGCCGAACCCGAGCGTGATCTGCCAGGCCGCGACCAGCCAGCCGCCGAGCGCCCACCACGGCTTGGCGCGATCCGGCCGGTACCCGTCGCGCAGCGAGTAGCCGTGCCCGCGGGCGAGCATGGCGAGCGCGAGCGCCACCCCACCGGTGGACAGCACGTGCAGGTGGTAGTCCTGGGTCCAGCGCCACGGCGCGTACGCGAAGGCGGCCCCGGCGACCGCCGCCCCGGCGATGTTCGCGCCGAGTTGGCGGGTCAAGGCGTACGCGCCGACGAAGGCGAGGGCGAAAACCAGGACGAACATGACGTTGTACCGGAGGATCGTGGCGGTCACGCCCTCGCCGACCAGGCCGGCGGGCAGGTAACCGAGGAGCGTGTCGGAGTACGCGAAGCCGTACTGCTCGGAGTGGAACGCGTTGCTCTGCCACAGCTGGCCCGGGTCGTGGGTGACGGCCCAGCCACTCCACGCCATCTGCCAGGCCTGCAGGGAGGGATCCCAGAGATCACCCGGAAGGGTGTGCAGCGGGTCCTTCATCGTCGGCCAGGTCATGACCAGCGCGAGAAGGACCGCGCCGACGGAGACGAGCGTCCACTCGTGGGTGATGAAGCGCCGCGTCACGTCAGACTGCCTACCAGATCACCCACCGAGCCCTGGGCTTGGGGACGCGGACCGCCACCTCAGGACTACTTCCCCGAAGTTGTGGCCTCCCGACCCCTCTGAGGCCACTGCTTCCCCGAAGTTGTGGCGGCGGGCTTGGGGACGCGGACCTGGCCGGGGTGCTGGCGGCTCATCGCCGATCATGGACAACAACGGCTGTCCCAGCGACCGTTCGTGTCCAAGGTTCACAGCCCCGGCCCCCACGGTGGCGCCGACCATTGAAGAGACCCGTCGAGCGCTCGTCCCGGCCGAAAGGCCGCCACCTCAGGGCACTACTTCCCCGAAGTTGTGGCCTCCCGACCCCTCTGAGGCCACTGCTTCCCCGAAGTTGTGGCGGCGCGGGCTTGGGGACGCGGACCTGGCAGCGGAGGCCCCCTGGGGCCGGAGCGGTGTCTGGCGGGAGCGACGGTCGTGCGCCCGGCGGACCCGAGTCGAAGAACAAGATCAGGCGAAGAACCACTCCGTGCAGACGCGGCTCTCGCCGCGGTCCCAGCAGATGCGGACCAGACCGCTGGCGACGTCGCTGACCACGAACCGGCCCAGGGCGTCGGCCTCGACCTCGCTGGTGCCGTTGCCGTGCTGGATGGTCACGGTGGCGGCACCGTTGGGCATGAGCTGGCCCACCAGCCGGGCCTGCCGCGCCTCGGACGTCACCTCGAGGTCCACTGAGCGCTCGCCGACCTCGAAGGTCAACAGGCGCGGGGCGGCTCCCCTGACGGTGGTCAGCTGCTCGGCCTCGGAGTCGGAGATCAGCATGGCGAGTTGGCTGTCCGGGTCGCGCCAGGAGAGGCTGGCGGAGGCCGCCTCGCGCACCGTCTCGGGCATCGGGTCGACCCGCCGCAGGAGGTCGCCGAGCATGCCGAGCAGCTCGTCGTCGGAGGCGGGGATGTTCATGACGTGTCCTTTAGATAACCACGCAAGGTGGACAGGCACCTCGCGCGGGTCGGTCCGATGCTGCCGACCGGCATGCCGAGCACGGCGGCGACCTCGACGTATGGCGGCGCGGGGTCGACCATCAGCACGCGCAGCAGGCGCTGGCAGGGTCCGTTGAGCCGGCGGAACGCCCGCCAGAGCATGCGCTCTTCGTCGTTGCGCATGGCGCGTTGCTCGGGGTCGTCGGACTCGCGGTCGTCGGCCTCGGCGATGCCGGCGTCTTCGACGGGAATGTCCCGCTTGGACCGGCGGAGCAGGCCGAGGGCCTCGCGCCGGGTCGTGGTCGCGAGCCAGGCGCCGAGCCGGTCGCCGTCGCGGATGTCACGGATGTGCTCGACCAGCTTGAGCCAGGTCGCCTGCACGACGTCGGCGGCGTCGGTATTGCTGAGCCGGTAACTGCGCGCGATGCCCCAGACCATCTCGGCGTAGGCCCCCACGATGGAGTCCCAAGCCTGCTGGTCGCCGCCCGCCGCCAGTGCCAGCGCTGCCGCCGGTTCGAAGTCCGCCACGGTGCGCGATGGTAACAGCGCCCCGGGTGCGGCGAGCCGTTGCCCGCCGCACCCGGCCCTGGTCACGGCAGTCCTGGATACGAGCCGAACGTCTGCATCGACGCGTCCTTGCGCACTTGCTCGGCCGCCGCGGTCACCGAGCCGGTGCTGGCGATCTGGTCGGCGATCGCCGCCACCACGTAGGGCGCGGCGAACGACGTGCCGCTCCACCGTGCCCAACCGCTGGTGAAGGTCGGGCTGTGCACGATGTAGGTGCTGGTTATGTCCTGGCCCGGCGCGGCGAGCGTGATCCAGGGCCCTGTGTTGCTCCATTCGCACACCCCGTCTCCGTCGTGTGCGGCGACCGCCAGCACCTGATCACTCCACGGTTGGCCGGCCGTGGTGAACGCCGCCGGCCAGAAAGGCCGGTTGACCTGCCCGTCGTTGCCGGCCGCGACCACCGCGACCCGGTCCTTGCCGCTGAGCACCGAGTCGAGCGCCATCGCCACAACCGGCGACGGCAGGTCGTCGACGGTGAACCCGCCCAGCGAGAGGTTGACGATGTCGACGTCGTCCAGCGCGAACAGCGTGTTGGCCAGCTCGACGTCGGTGCACAGACCCAGCGGGGTGAGCAACTTCACGATGCGCACCCGCACGTTGGCCGTGCGATTGAGCGCGACGCCGGCGATGAAGTTGGCGTGCCCGACGTCGGAGTCGATGATCCCGTCGGCGTTGATGTCGATCTCGGTCTCGAAGTCGCCGGGGCCGGCCTGGTAGGAGCCGGCGGGCAGGGGGCTGTCCGACCACACGCCGGTGTCGAGCACCGCGACACGGGCGCCGGACGGCGACGGCTCGTTGAGGTCGACGGGCTCGCCGGCCGACGGGTCGCCGTGCGGACCGCCCTGGTCGAACGGGGAGGACATGTAGACGTGGTTGAGCGAGACGACGGTGCCCGGCGCCCGGCCGGCGTTGTCCCGCAGCCGCCGGGCCGCGGTCCAGGCGTCCAGACCGGTCGTCTTCAGCATGCGGAAGCCGGGCGCGACGTTTCGGGTCTCGATGGCCGACCGGCGGTGGCCGAGATCGCTGACGACGTTCAGGCCGGCGGCGTGGTGGTCTTCGCTGACGAGGATCTCGTCACGGACGTAGGTCGCCGCGACCGTCGAGACGTCCACGTCGGGGTAGGGATACTCGTGGACCCACGGCGCCTTGGCCTGCAGCCAGGCGGACCGCCGCTCCCGCCAACGCCTGAACCGCTCCTGGTCCGGCATAGCCATTCGGGATCTCCTCGGTAAGGTTCGGACAAGCCCCTGCGTTGTACAGATACACGACCTAGTGATCCTGATACGACGGCCGCGCGACAAAGGGAAAGTTAGAGGAGCCGGGATGCCTACGGCTAGTCCCGCCAGCCTCGCCGAACGGGCGCTGGACCTGGTCCCGACCGATCCGAAGCGCGCCCTCGCCACGGCGCAGACGGTGCTGTCCACCCGCTCAGCCGACGCGCAACAGCAGGTCGTCGCCCGTCGGGCGCTCGGGCTGGCGATCCGTGAGCTGCACGACGCCTCCAGCGCAGCCGGGCACCTGCGCCGCGCAGTGGCGCTGGCCGAGCGGCACGAGCTGGCCGGGCTGGCCGCCGAGGCGCGGATGAGCCTCGCGTTGGTGCTCGATGACCTGGGCCGGCAGGGTGAAGCGTTGCAAGCGATCGACGAAGCCCTCGCCGTGCTGACCGGGCTGCCGCAGGCCCGGGCCCGGATGCAGCAGGCGATCATCCTGCACCGGATGGGTCGGGATGCGGACGCCCTCGCCGGTTACCGGGCGGCGCTGACCGTATTCCGCCGCTACGGCGACGGGATCTGGCAGGCGCGGGCGCTGGTCAACCGGGGCGTTGTGCACGCCTACCAGGGCAACTTCACCCTCGCCCAGGCCGACCTGCACAACGCGGCGCAGTTCTACCACGCGGAGGGGCACGCGGCCGCACTCGCCCAGGTCCAGCACAACCTCGGCTTCGTCTTCGCGCAGGCCGGGGACGTGCCGACCGCCCTCGACTGGTACGACCAGGCCGACGAATACTTCCGCCGCACCGGCTCGCCCGCGGTCGCCCTGGCCGATCGGGCCGAGCTGCTCCTGTCCGCGTCGCTCCTGCCGGAGGCGGCCGAGATCGCCGCCGCCGCCGTCGAGGCGAGTCGTCGGGCGCGCCTGCCGTTCCTGCTCGCGCAGGCGAGGCTCCTGCTCGCCCGGGTCGCCCTCGCCGCCGGCGACCCGACCGAGGCGGCCCGCGCGGCCCGGTCGGCGCGGCGATCGTTCAGCCGGCAAGGCCGGGCCAACTGGGCCGAGCTGGCTCGCTACGCCGAGGCGCTGGCCCGGCCGACCCACCGCCGGGTGCGCGTCGCGGCGGCCGCGCTGGAGGCGACCGGCTGGACGGTCCCGCAGTGGGACGCCTGGCTCGACGCCGCCCAGCTGGCCGTCCGCGCCGGTGACCTGACCGCCGCCCGCAGCGACCTCGCGCGGGCGCAGGCGGCCCGCCGGCGCGGCGCCGGCCGGCAGCGGGCCCGCGCCTGGCACGTCGAGGCGCTGCTGCGGCTGGCCGAGGGCGATCGGCCGGGGGCCAAGCGGGCGGCGGGGGCCGGGCTGCGCGAGGTGGACGCCTACCGGGCCAGCCTGGGCGCCACCGAACTGCGCATCCGCGGCGCCACCGAGGCCGCCGAACTGGCCGCCCTGCGCCTGCGCATGGCCCTGCAGGAGGGCCGCCCCGGCGAGGCGCTCAAGTGGGCCGAGCGGGCCCGGGCCAGCGCCCTGCGGCTGCCGGCGATCAAGCCACCGGCGGCGGAGCTCGCCGCGCCGCTCGCCGAGTTGCGTCGCATCGGCGCCGAGCTTTCCGCCGTACCGACCGATCAGCGGCGTACCGCCCGGTTGCTGCGCCGCCAGCGGGTTCTCGAGGAGCAGATCCGCCGCGCCACGTGGCGTACCCCGGGGTCGGGGCTGGTGCAGCCGGCCGTCTCCCTCGCCGAGCTGAGCGCCGCACTCGGCGACCGGGTACTGGTCGAGATCCTCAACCTCGACGGCGAGCTGAACGCCTTGCTGGTCGCGGACGGGCGGGTCCGCCACCAGCTCCTCGGCCCGCTGAGCGCGGTCGCGGACGAGGTGCACGCCCTGCGCTTCGCGCTGCGCCGGCTCGTCTTGGGACAGGGGAACCGGGGCTCGGCGCGGGCTGCGCTGGCGCACGCCGTACGGACGCTGAACGAGACCCTGCTCGTCCCGATGGCCGGCGCGATCGGTGATCGCGGCCTGATCTTGGCCCCGACCGGTGTCCTGCACGCGCTGCCGTGGGCGCTCCTGCCGGCCTGCGCGGGACGCGCCCTGACCGTGACCCCGTCGGCGACGCTGTGGTTCCGGGCCGCGACCGCGCCGTCCGTGGCCGGCCGGACCGTCCTCGTGGCCGGGCCGCAGCCGCCCCAGGCACCGGCCGAGGTCGCCACCCTGGCCGCGCTGCTGCCCGGCGTGACCGTGCTGGCCGGCGCGCAGGCGCGTACCCGCGGCGTCCTGGAGGCCCTCGACGGCGCCCGGATCGGGCATATCGCCACGCACGGCGAGTTCCGCGCGGACAACCCTTACTTCTCGCACCTGCTGATGGCCGACGGCGCACTCACCGTGCACGATCTTTCGACCATGGAGCGCGTGCCCGAACTGCTCGTCCTGTCGGCCTGCGACACCGGTCTGTCCGCGGTACACCCCGGCGACGAGCTGATGGGCCTCTCCGCGGCGCTCCTCGGCCTGGGCACCCGCACGATCATCGCGACCATCGGCCCGGTGGACGACGAGGTCACCGGCGAGTTCATGGTTGACGTCTATCGACGCCTCGGCGCCGGGGCGCCGCCCGCCGTGGCGCTGGCCGAAGCCCAGGCCGCCGCGACGGAAGAGGCACGGACGACGACGCACAGTTTTGTGTGTCTCGGTGCATGAACACCCGTCGGTCGAGGATTTGACACATACGCATGTATCAGACGGCGATCTGCACACTCTGTTCTCGATGTCGGCGTCTGTGCGAGATCGGTCCGGTCGGTAGACGCCGCCACAGAGCGCGGTGTTCCCTGCCCGCCATGCCGGAACGGGGGTCGGCGGAGTCTTTTCGACCCCGTCGGGGCATGACATGGCGGTGCCGGGAGCGTCGTGCCCTGTGGACTGGCCGGCGGCGAACAGTCGAGCGCGCTGGGGAGGCCCGCTCGCCCGACTGGCGGTGTGGATGGCGGTTGGAGGGGTGTCGCCATCCACGCCGTGCCGATCGGCTGGGAGGCCACTACTTCGGGGAAGTAGTGGCCTCCCGGACCGCGGTGGCCACTACTTCCCCGAAGTAGTGGCCTGGCGTCGGGGTGTGACCTCGGACAGGTGTGACAGTCCTACTTCTCGCCGATGTCCTTGAGTGGGAGCGGCTGCAGGATGTTCGGTGGTGCGTTCCACTTCTGCGTGGTGTCACCGGAGCATGCGCGGACCACCAGCTTGCTGATCTGGTTGCCCTTCGCGTAGAGGTCCGCCGGGTTGGCGTTGGGGTCGGTCGGCACGAGGCAGTTGCCGTAGCCGTCGACCACGCGATAGCTCGTCAGGTAGGTGCCGGTGTCGCCGTACACGGTCCAGGTCAAGTTCGTCGGCGTGCCGCTCCCCGGGCAGACGACCACCTTGACGTACTGGCCGGCCGCCGTCGACCCGGGACTCTGCATGCAGTAAAGGCTGTTCGGCTTGGTGGTGATCCGGCCGGTACCGCTCACCAACCCGGACAGGATCGCCGGCAGCGTCCACTTCTGGTTCCAGGCGACGTTGGCCACATTCGGCGCCTGCTTGCACGGCCACACGATGAGGTAGGTGTCGTCGGTGACCGGGTCCTTGTAGGTCACATTCTGCTCGGTCACGTCAATGCAGCGGCCGAACTGGTTGAAGTTCACCAACTGCCCGGTATCCGTGCCCGCGGCCCCGGCGCCGACGGCCGCGTCCGGCGACCAGGTCTGCACGTTGTCGTACCCCTGCTTGCACTTGTTGCCGTTGCCGAGGACGACCAGGCTGCCGGGCGTGTCCGGGTTCTGCACGTTGAGGCAGAAGCCGTCGAGCGTCGAACCGTTGGTGGTGCCCTCGAAGTTCGCCGAGTCGTTGATGCTCCACTGCTGCTGTGGGAGCGTGACCGAGCCGCAGTTCTGGAACACGACGATCGCGCCGTTGTTGTGCGGGGTACCGGCGTCGAGGCACATGCCGAGCGCGTTGGTGTCGGTGACCGACGCGGTCAGCTGCAGCGTCAGGTTGGTGTTGTACGCGAACTTCTGCTGCGCGCTGCCCGGGCTGCACGGCTGCATCCGCACCGGGGTACCGATGCTGGGTGCGGCCGACCCCGCGTCCATGCACAGGTCGGTACTGGTCGACGTCTTGTACACGTGGACGAGACCGCCGGCGATGTTCTCGTTCGTCGTCTTGAAGATGTAGCTGGCCTGCAGTGTCCGGCTGACCGTCTCGTTGCCGACCGCGTCGATGCCGGTCGAGGTGACCAGTGCGTAGGCCGGCGTCTTCTGCACGCCGCCGCCGAGCGGGTTGCAGTTGACCACATAGCTCGACTGCGGGTTGGCGAGCCACTTGAGCGGGTCAACCGAGAAGTAGCTGATGTGCACCTCGTACCGGGCATTGGTCTGGCTGGTGACGGTGCCGACGAGCGGCGAGCGGCCGAGCGGGAAGCACGGCAGGTCGGTCAGGCTACCGACGCCGAGGCTGTCGGCCGCCGACCGGATCCGCCCGAGCGCGGCGTCGATGCCGGCCTGCGCGGCGTTGAGGGCGTTGATACGGGCCGCGTCGGTCCGGGCCGCGTCGATCTGGTTCACCACGACCGGCACCATGAGGCCGCTGAGCGACACGCCGACGAGCGTCAGCATCATGGCCATGGCGAGGGAGCCGCGGTCCGCGGACGCGCCGGCGCGGCGGAGCAGCGTGCGGAGGGACCTCATGCCGCCCGCCCTTCGGTGCAGACGGCGGCGCTGGAGGTGCCGAGGGTGGTGTTCACCGCGGTGAAGGTGATGTCGGTGTTCGCGGCGCTGAGCGTCTTGTTCCCGCCGTACGTGGCGGTGAGCCGCAGCCGCAGCCGCTGGAAGTTGAACGTCGCGTTCGCGGCGAGGTAGGTGAACGGTTGGGTGGAGGTGACGCCGGAGGCGAGGACCGTCCACGGGCTGCCGGACGCGCTGGTGCCCTGGACCCAGACGCGCTGCTGCAGCTTCGCGTCTTTGAGCCGCAGCTCGTAGCAGGTCGCCGTGCCGGTGCTGGACAGCAGGTACTCGACGTAGGGCGCCGAGTTCACCGCGCCCGGCGTACTGATCCCGCTCGCGTAGCGGATCTGCTTGTCCAGGCGCAGGAAGGCGATGTTGTTCTGCGCCTGCGACGCGGCGAGTGACTCGCTCTTGTCCGAGGTGTTGAACATCTGCACGATGCCGCCGGTGAAGATGGCCATCACCACCGACATCACCGTCATGGTCACGACGATCTCGGTCATCGTGAAGCCGCGGTCGTCGGTCGCGGCCGCGCGGAGGCGCTCGCGGAGCGCGCCAACTCCGTCGCTCATGCGATCGTCCAGATGAACATCGTCGTCGCCACCTTGTTCGCGGTGTCCTTGGCGGTCACCGTCGTGATGTAGGTGCCCGCGGTGGTGGGGGTACCGGTGAGCTTCGCCGCGGACAGGGACACGCCCGGGGGCAGCCCGGTTGCGGTCCAGGTGTAGGTACCGCTGCCGCCGGCCGCGGTGAGCGAGACGGACACCGCGCTGCCGACCGAGTCGCTGCGGTCCGCGGCCGGGGCGGTGACCCGCACGTACGTCGCGTTCGGCGTCGTGATGGTGCACACGACGGTCTTCGAGCTGGTCGCGCCGAGCGTGTCGGTCACCGTCACCACGGTCACGAAGCGGGAGCCGACGCTCGGCGTGCCGCTGATCACCCCGGCGGCGCTGATGGCCAGGCCGGTGGGCAGGCCGGTGGCGCTCCACGTGTAGCCGGGCGTGCCGCCGGTCGCGGCCATCGGCACCGCGGTGATGGCCGTACCGGCGGTCGCGCTGAGGGACGGCAGCACCGTCGTGATGGTCGGCTTCGGGATCACGGTCCACTTGAACGCCGCGGTGGCCGCCTTCAGGAACTTGTCCGTCACGGTGACCGTCACGTCGGTGGCACCGGTGAGCGTCGGAGTACCGCTGATGACCCCGGTCGAGGCGTTGATGGTCAGGCCGAGCGGGAGGGCCGGCGCGGTCCAGACGTACGGCGCGGTGCCGCCGGTCAGCGCCACCGGCAGCGACACCGCGGTGCCGACCGGGGTGATCCGGGCGCCCGGGTTGGTGAGGCTCGGCGGCGGGTTGATGGTCCAGGTGAAGGCGGCCGAGCCGACCAGCTGGAAGTCGTCGGTCGTGCTGGCGACCACCGAGTACGAGCCGGGCGTGGTCGGTGTGCCGCTGATGAGCCCGGCCGAGCTCATCGTCAGGCCGGCCGGAAGCCCGGTCGCCGACCAGATCAGCGGGGCCGCGCCGCCGGAGGCGAGCACGGTGAGCGCCGAGGCCGAACCGACCTCACCGGTCTGCGGGCCCGGGTTGGTGACGGCCGGCGGCGACGCGACGGCGTTGGAGTTGAAGATCGGCTCGACCGCCACCCCGCTGACCAGCGTCGTGGCGATGAGCGAGCACACGTTGTTCGGGCAGTGCTTCTCCGGCCAGGTGACCGCGGCGACCACCCGGTAGAACTTGACGTCGGTCGCCAGGACGGCGGACCGGACGCAGCCGCCGCCGAGCAGCGGTTGCCAGCACTGTCCGATGTAGAAGTTCTCGTTGAAGGTGACGCCGTTGACGGTGACCGGCAGCGGCGAGGTCGGCAGAGGGGCGTTGGTGCCGGATCCGTTGGCCGCGGCGCTGTCGTACGCCTCGGTCATGTCGGTCAGGTAGGGCGCCACGCCGGCGACCGGGTTGGTCCACTGGTCGTCGGAGGTCTGCTTGTCGCGGCCGGCCGGGATGCCGGAGCCCTTCAGCGACCGCACCCGCTCCATCGCGTCGTCGACGATCTGGGTGGCGGCCTGCTTGCCGCGCTGCTGATTGTTGATCGACAGCGAGTTGGTGAAGAACGCGGTCAGCGAGGTCATCACGACGCCGATCACGGCGATCGAGACGAGGGTCTCGACCAGGGTGAAACCGCCATCTGACACAGGGGGCCGTGTCATCGGCTTACCGGCTCTGTGCGGGAGAGGGCGAAACCGACGCCGACGCCGACGCGTTGGGGGAAGCCGAAACCGACGCCGACGCCTTGGGGGAGGCCGGCGCGGTCGCCGATGGGGAGACGGAGGTACCGGTCGAGGGAGCCACGAAGGCGTTGAGCGTCAGGGAGAGGCTGGCGCTGTTGGTCGTGACCGAGGTACGGCTCAGCGCGGCGGTGTTGATCAGCAAGGCGCGCGGCTGCACCTGCTGGAGCTGGTCGAGGAAGGCGTTGAGCTTGTCGATGGTGCCGGTCGCGTTGAGGCTCAACGCAAGCGTGTAGACCTGGCCGGCCGCGGTGGTCAGCGGGGTGATGTTGCCGACGTTGAGCCCGCTGACCGACACGCTGGTGAGATCGCCGGCGATCTGCAGTTCACGAAGGAGGTCTGACAGGGCCGGCGTCGTCGGCAGCGCCTGCCGGTCCTTCACCAGCCGCGCCTTGTACTCGGCGAGCTTGTCGTTCTCCTTGCGGAGGTCACCGAGGCGCTTCTGGAGTTGGGTCAGCCGCGCTTCCGCGCTGGCCGCCTCGGTGTTGAGGCTGTCGCGCTGCGCGTGCTCGGGGCTGATGAGAAACAGCCAGCTCACGGCGAGGAGCACGGCCGCGCCCAGCACCCCGCCGACCATCCACAGCTGGTCGACGCGCCCGAAGCGGCTCATTTGCCCCCCGTTCCCGTGGTCTTGGCGAAGCGGCCGCCGAGCGCCGCCTTCGTGATGTCCATGTGCACCGAGAACTGCAGGCCGCCCTCCTGCTGGGTGATGTCCCCGGGCAGGGCGTTGGCCACGCCGGTCACCTTGCCGAGCGCGTCGACATACGCGGCGACGACGGTCTTGCTCGAGCCGACGCCGCTCAGCGTCAGCGAGCCGACGGTGTCGTTCGCCACGGTCGGTGACTTCGCCGTACTGGAGCCGCTGGACGCTTCGTCGCTCAGCAGGGCGGCGGTCACCCCGGTGACCGTGACCCCGCTCGGCGCGGCGCCCTGCAACATCTGCAGCAGCCTCGACCACTGGAGGTCCTGGGCCAGCAACGCGTTGAGCTGGTCGTTGATGGTCTTCGAGGCCGACTGCACGGCGACCAGTTCGGTGTACCCGCGCTGCTGCCGGGTCAGCGTCTGCACGTTTTCCTCGGCTCGGCCGAGGTTGTCGGTCGCGTTCGACGTCTCGTAGATGGCCAGGCCGTACCAGACCGCGAGGAACACCGCGAAGACGCCGACCGCGCTGATCACGACGCGCCGGATCTTTCGGGTACGCCGGGCCGCGGTGATCTCGATCGGCAGCAGGTCCACGCCGATGTCGGGGATCCGCAGCGAACGTTCGTCGACGGCGTGGCCACCCCGCGCGGTCGGCTCGCCGCCTTGGCCGTCCTGTCCGATCGGCTGGGCGATGGTCGCGGTCATGCCGGGGTCCCCTTGAGCGCGAGGCCGATCGCGATCGCCGCGGACGAGCGGAACTGTTCGAGCGGGCCGTTGCGGACCCGCCGGAGCCCGCGGACCCGCAGGATCGGATCGGCGTGGGTGACCTCGATGCCGAGCATCTCCGCGAGCGCGTCGCGCAGCCCGACGAGGCGTGAGCCGCCACCGGACAGGGCCAGCCGCCCGACGCGGGTCTGCCGCTCGCCCGAGGTCAGGTAGGCGAACGAACTGCTGATCTCGCTGATCAGCGGCCGTACGGCGTCGCGGATGATGGCGGCCGTCTCGGCCTGATCTTCGTTCTTCATGCCGACGAGGCACTTGATGGACTCGGCCTCGTCGAACTCGACGTCGAGCCGGGCGGCCACGGACTCGGTGATCTCGGCGCCGCCGCGAGGGATGGTGCGCACGATCTGCGGCATCGCCGTCGGTGTGCACGACGACGCTGGTCGACCGGGCGCCGATGTCGACGATCGCCTCCACCTGGTCGTCGAGCCGGGACGCCGAGCGCACCAGCGCGAACGAGGCGAGGTCCACGCGCTCGACGTGCAGGCCGGCCCGTTCGGTCGCCTGTACGGCCGCCAGTACCGCGTCCTTCGGCGCCGCGACGAGCAGCCCGCGCACGGTCTCGTTGGTGCCCGGCTGCTCCAGCGGGCAGAAGTCGAGCAGGGACTTCTCGACCGGCAGCGGCAGCGCGTCGCGGACCTGGAAGGGCAGCGCCCGGCGCATCTCGTTGCGGGGCAGGTTGTTCACCGACATCTCGCGGACGACGACCTGCGGGTTGGTCACCCCGAGCACGACGCGCTTGGTCCGGAACTTGTGCCTCGTCCACAGGTCCTTCAGCAGCGCGGTGATGACGGCCTCGTCGGTGATGACGCCGCTCTGCACCACGCCGGGCGGAACCGGAGCGTGGCCGAAGTTGGAGATGACCGGCCCGTCCTTGGTACGGCCGGTCTCAGCCGCTCGGATGGACATCGTGCCGATGTCCAGTCCGATCAACGACGAGGCGGCCATGCGCGTCTCCTTAGACGGTGGGGATGAGCAGGGAGGCATACCAGCCGGCGATCGGGCCGGCCGTGAAGACACGGCGAGCATCGCGCCGGCCAGCATCGCCGGGCCGAACGGGATCGCGGTCTTGCCGCCGGCCCGCCGCGTGAGCAGCAGGACCGCACCGACCAGGCCGCCGAGCACGAAGCCGGCGAAGGTGCCGACGAGCAGCGAACTCCAGCCCAGCCAGCCGAGGTAGAGGCCGAGGACGCCGGCCAGCTTCACGTCGCCGAAGCCCATGCCACCGCGGTACACGATGGACAGTCCGAAGTAGAAGGCGAAGAGCGCGGCCATGCCGAGCAGCCCGCGGGCGACGGCCGCCCAGTTGCCGTCCACCGCGCCGGCCCCGACCAGGAGCAGGCCGAGCCGACCAGATAGGACGGCAGGACGATCGCGTTGGGCAGCCGCTTCACGTCGACGTCGATGAGGGCCAGCGCGACGGTGATGGCGGCGAGGTAGAGGTAGGCCGGAAGGGCGGCGCTGAACGCCGAACCGGGCGGTGACCGCGACGAAGAGGGCCGCGGTGCCGGCCTCGACCAGGGGATAGCGGGCGCTGATCGGTTCGCGGCAGCCGGCGCAGCGCCCGCGCAGCACCAGCCAGCTGAGCACCGGTACGTTGTGCCACGGCGCGGATCGCGGTCCGGCAGTGCGGGCAGTGCGAGCCCGGGCCGCACGAGCGACTCGCCGCGCGGCACCCGGTGGATGACGACGTTGAGGAACGAACCCACGGCCAGGCCGAGCACGGCGACGACCACGAAGAGCGGTGTCATGTGCGCCTCCTTTCGGTGGGATCAATTGGGCGGCGCGAGGCCATCCGAGCTTGGCGCCGCTTCTGGCATTACGGGGCGGCGCGTCCGAGGGCGCGCCGCCCCGCAGAACGTGTACTGGTCAGCTGCCGTTGGTCAGGCAGGCGGTGAAGATGGCCGCCGGGTTGGCGCCGGTCTGGGTGGACTTGCCGACCGAGCCACCGTTCTGGCTGTTGTAGACGTAGACCGTCCCGCCGTCGGCGTTGTAGCCGCAGATGTAGTAGAAGGTGCCCATGTTGTTGATGCCGAGGTAGTTGCCGGCCGAGACGTTGGCGGTCTCGGTCGTCGCACCCGTACCCGTGCCACCGCCGGAGGTCGACGTGGTGATGTTGAAGATCAGCGAGGAGCCGACGGTGTTGTTGCCGTCGCCCGGGTAGGTGTTGCTGTTCTCGGTGTAGAACTGCTCGACCGCGCTGACCGCACCCCGTACGTCGGACTGCGCGGACTTGTTCGCCGCGCCCTTGCGGTAGTTCAGGTACATCGGCACCGCGATCGCAACGAGGACGCCGATGATGACGACGACGACCAGGAGCTCGATGAGCGTGAAGCCGCGGTCGTCGCCCGCTGCCTTCTCCCGCATCCTGCGGAGTGTTGCTTCCATGGTGAGCCTCCTGCGACTCGCTGGGGGGCGTCGGGCTGGTGCGTCGGCGGCCGGAGCTTAGCTGCTCAGGCTCATGCTCTGGATGTTCTGGTAGATGGAGAACATCGGTAGGTAGAGGCAGACGACCATGCCGCCGACGACGACGCCCATCACCAGCACCATGATCGGCTCGATCGACGCGGTCAGTGACTCGGCCGCGCTGTCGACCTCTCTGTCGTAGAAGTCGGCGACCTTGTCGAGCATCTGACTGATTTGGCCGCTCTCTTCGCCGACCTCGATCATCTGCGTGACCATCGGCGGGAAGATCTTGTGCTCGCGCAGCCGGGCGGACATGGCCTGGCCGTCGCGGACGGCGGCCTGCAGGTCGTCCATCGCCTCGGTGATGACCGCGTTGCCGGTCGTCGCGCCGACCACGTCGAGCGCCTGCATGACCGGCACGCCGACGTCGAGCAGCGTGCCCAGGTTGCGGGAGAACCGGCTGATCGCGATCTTCGTGAACAGCGGGCCGAACACCGGAAGCCGGAGCTTGAGCCGGTCGAAGGCCAGCCGGAACCGCGGGCTCGCCGCGCAGTTGCCGGCGGAAGAGCGACCGTGCCGATCACCCCGGCCACGGCACGCGAGCGGGCACGATCCACACACATGTTGTGGCTGATGTTGCACGATGATCTGGGTCGGTAGCGGCAGCTCGCCGCCGAGTTGGTGGAACATCTTCTCGAAGATCGGCACGATGAAGATGAGGACGCCGGTGATCAGGACGCACGGTGAAGGCCAGCACGATCACCGGATAGGTCAGCGCGCTCTTGATCTTGCCGCGCAGCTCCGCGTCCTTCTCGAAGTTCGCCGCGATCCGCTCCAGCGCGCCGTCGAGGAAGCCGCCGGTCTCGCCGGCCCGGATCATCGCGACCATCAGCGTCGGGAAGACCCTGTCGTGCTTGGCCAGCGCGACCGAGAGCGCGACGCCGCCCTCGACGTCCGGTGCGGACCTCGCCGATGCGCCTTCTGCAGCCGGGGCTTGACGGTCTGCTCCTCCAGGATCGGCGAGCGAGCGCAGCAGCGACATGCCGGAGGCGGTCATCGTGGCGAACTGCCGGGTGAAGACCGCCAGGTCCTTCAGCGTGACGCGGCCGCCGAGACCCGGGATCTTCAGATCCCTGCTGCAGCACCGTGTGCCGGTCTCGGTGATCGACAGCGGGATCAGGCCCTGCTGCGCGCAGGATCTGCGGCGGCGGCGGCCTCGTTGGACGCCTCGACCTTGCCCTTCGTACGTTGCCGGCGGCGTCGATGGTCTGGTAGTCGAAGGTCTTGGTTGCGGGCATGATGACTCACATCCGTCCTGCGAGTCGCGTGAATTCTTCCGGCGAGTGGCAGATCTCGAGGGCCTGCTCGAAGGTCATGACCTGGTCGCGGACCCGCTCGGCCAGGTGCTGGTCGAACGCGAGCATGCCCGTCGTCGCCGCCGGACTGCATGAACGAGGGATCTGGTGGATCTTGCCCTCGCGGATCAGGTTGCGGATGGCCGGCGTGGCGATCATGATCTCGGTGATCACGGCCCGGCCCGTTGCCGTCGGCGCGCGGGCGCGAGCGCCTGGGTCACCACGCCCTGCAGCGCGGTCGGCCAGCTGCGCGCGGATCTGCTGCTGCTGGTGCGGCGGGAAGATGTCGATGACCCGGTCGACGGTCTGCGCGGCGCTCTGCGTGTGCAGGGTGGCCAGCACGAGGTGACCGGTCTCGGCCGCGGTCAGCGCGGTCGACGTGGTCTCCAGGTCGCGCAGCTCGCCGACCAGGATGATGTCGGGGTCCTGGCGCAGCGCGTGCTTGAGCGCCGTCGCGAAGGACGTCGGTGTCCGCGCCGACCTCGCGCTGGTTGACCAGGCAGCGCTTGTGCTCGTGCAGGAACTCGATCGGGTCCTCGATGGTGATGATGTGCGCCGCGCGGGTGCGGTTGGCGAGGTCGAGGATCGCGGCGAGCGTCGTCGTCTTGCCCGAACCGGTCGGGCCGGTCACCAGCACGAGGCCGCGGTGCAGGTGGGCGAAGCTTGGCGACCGACGCCGGCACGCCCAGCTCGTCCAGGCGCCTTGATCTGTGCGGGATGGCCCGGAAGACCGCGCCGTACGAGCCGCGCTGCACGTAGAGGTTCACGCGGAAGCGGGAGACGCCCTCGATGCTGTACGCGAAGTCCAGCTCGTGGTCGCGCTCGAAGCGTCTCCCACTGCTCGGGCGACGGCACCGCGGCGCGGACCAGCGACGTCGGTGTCGTGCCGGTCGAGCTCGTCGTAGCCGCGGCAGCGGGCGCAGGGCGCCGTGCACCCGGATCGTCGGCGGCGCGCCGACGGTCAGGTGCAGGTCGGATCCGCGCGGCGTCGACCAGCGCGATGAGCATCGGGTCGAGCGCGGCCCGCTCCTCGCCGAGTCCTCGTCCGTGCGAGCCGTCGGGCGCGTACGCCGGTGCTGCCGTCACCTGCTACCTCGCTCGTAGCCAGTACGAGCACCCGATCGGCAACCGAAGCTGCGCCGTGAGCCTTTACACGGCGACTCGGGGCCACTTCCGGCGAAGCCGTGCGGCCTCCGGCGCAGCCGGATGCCGCGGTTTCCCGGAAGCAGTGGCCTGGGAGCCGCTCAGACGGCGACCCGGACGACCTCCTGGATGGATGTCTGGCCGTCGAGCGCCTTACGCAGGCCGTCGGCGCGCAGGTCGACCATGCCCTCGCTCGAGCGCGACGCCGCTGGATCTCGTTGGCCGAGCGCCCGGTCGACGGCGAGCCGCTCGATCTCCTCGGTCACCGGCATCACCTCGTGCAGCGCGATCCGGCCGCGGTAGCCGGTGCTGGCGCAGGAGCGGCAGCCGACCGGCCGCCACAGCACGCTCGGCACGCCGAGGTCGTCGCTCGGCCAGCGGGCGCTCGTCCAGCTCGGCCGTCGGTCGGGGCGTACGTCGCTCCTTGCACCAGTCGCACAGCCGCCGGGCCAGCCGCTGGGCGAGCACGCAGTCCAGCGAGGAGCCGACCAGGAAGGGCTCGATGCCCATCTCGATGAGCCGGGTGACCGCGCTCGGCGCGTCGTTGGTGTGCAGGGTGGACAGCACCAGGTGGCCGGTGAGCGCGGCCTCGACGGCGATCTGCGCGGTGGCGCGGTCGCGGATCTCACCGATCAGCACGATGTCCGGGTCGGAGCGCAGGATCGCCGGCAGCACCGCGGCGAAGGTCAGGCCGGCCTTGTGGTTGACCTGCACCTGGTTGACCCCGGCGCAGCCGGTACTCGACCGGGTCCTCGACGGTGATGATGTTGACCGTGGGCTTGCTGATCTCGGCCAGCGTCGCGTAGAGCGTGGTGGACTTGCCGGACCCGGTCGGGCCGGTGACCAGCACCATGCCGTGCGGCTTGGTGAACGAGCCGGAGAACCGGTCGTAGTTGTCGTCGGTGAAGCCGAGCTTGCTTCAGTTCGAGGTCGATGCCGCCGGTGTCGAGCACCCGCAGCACGACCTTCTCGCCCCACACCGTCGGCAGGGTGGCCGTACGCAGGTCGACCTGGCGGTCGTTGATCATGACGGTGATCCGGCCGTTCTGCGGCATGCGCCGCTCGGTGATGTCGACGTTCGACATGATCTTCAGGCGGGAGATCAGCGCCGACTGCACGCTGCTTGCGGCACGCGTGTCGACCTCGTGCAGGACGCCGTCGATGCCGGTACCGCACCCGCATGTCGTGCTCGGTCGGCTCCAGGTGCAGGTCGGACGCGCGGTTCTGGATGGCCTGCTCGATCAGTGAGTTGACGTAGCGCACGATCGGCGCGTCGTCGCCGACCGAGGTCAGGTTGGACACCGACGGCACCGCCTCGGCGCGCAGGCTCGTCGGCCACCTCACCGAGGTCGTTCTCCTCGCGCTTGAGCCGGTCGATGACCTTGCGCAGCTCGCTCCGGGCGACCACGACCGGCCGGACGATGATGCCGGTGGCCGCGCGGACGTCGTCGAGGGCCACCACGTCGCCGGGGTCGGTGATGCCGACGATGATCTCGTCGTCGGTGAGGGCGATGCCGAGCACCCGGTGCCGGAGCACCACCGACAGCGGGATCTTCGTGACCGCCGCCGGGTCGATGGGGTAGCCGACCAGGTCGATGGTCTGGATGCCGTACGCGTCGGCGGACGCCTCGGTCAGCTGCGTCTCGGTGACGACATGGTCGTTGATCAGGACAGCCCGGATCGAGCGGCCGGTGCGCTCGGCCTCCTCGGCCGCCCGGTCCACCGCCTGCGGATCCGCACCGCGCTGTTTCAACGCTTCAAGCAACGGACGGAATGTCTGATACATGTATTCCCGTTTGTCCCATTCAAAATGTGCGCACCAGCGCCCGGACACCACCTGCGTCCACGCTGCTCATCGGCCCGGACCGGCCGGATATTAGGGTTGGGGTGCGCCCGAAGGAGTCTTCACGTTGCTGATCCTGCTGCCGCCCTCCGAGGGCAAGGCCGACCGCGGCACCGGCCGCCGGCTCAACCTCGACGGCCTGTCGTTTCCGGAGTTGAGGGCGCACCGGGAGGCGGTTCTCGACGCGTTGACCGATTTATGTGTACGGGATGAAGCCGGTGTCTCTGGCGGCGAAGCCGTTCGGCCGAAGGCCGGCATTTGGGCCGGAGGCCCCGGGCAAGCGTTCGACAGTGCGCTGGCGTCGTTGGGGCTGGCCCCGGGGCAACTCGACGACGTCCGGCGCAACACCGGACTGCGCGCGGCCAGGACGTTGCCCGTCGCGCGGTTGTACACCGGGGTGCTCTACGACGCACTCGACCTCGGGTCACTGGGCTCCGGGCCGTACCGTCAGCTGAAACGCTCGATCGTGATCTTCTCCGGGCTCTGGGGTGCGCTGCGGCTGGACGACCGGATCCCGCCTTACCGGTGCTCGATGACGGCAAGGGTGCCTGGGCTACGTGGCCTCGGCGGCCTGGGCGCGTACTGGAAGCGGGTTCTCGACGAGCCGCTGACCCGGCTGGCCGGCGGTGGCCTCGTGCTCGATCTGCGCTCGTCGATGTACACGCCGGCCTGGACGCCGTCGGGCGCGCTGGCCGAGCGGACGGTGGCCGTACGCGTCCTGCATGAACGGACCGCCGGCGGGGTCGCCAGCCGGAGCGTGGTCAGCCACTTCAACAAGGCGACCAAGGGGCGCCTCGTCCGCGACCTGGCGCTCGCGGAGGCGAAGCCGCGGTCGGTGCGCCAGCTGGTGGCGGCGCTGCGCGATCTGAAGTACACAGTGGAGGAACACCCGCGCCGGCTCGACGTGATCGTCACGGAGGTATAGCCCATGGAGTTCGCCGCCGGATACTTTCCCACGCACGACGGCATCGGGCCGGGACCCGTCGCCCGCCTGGTCGAGGAGCGCGGGCAGGCCGCGCTGTACTTCGCCGAGCACACGCACATCCCGGCGTCCCGCGAGACGCCCTATCCGGCCGGCGGTGACCTGCCGCCGCGCTACGCCAACACCTACGACCTCTTCGTCGCGCTGACCGCGGCCGCGGCGGCCACCACCCGGCTGCGCATCGGCAGCGGCATCTGCCTGGTCATCGAGCGCGACCCGATCATCACCGCCAAGGAGATCGCCAGCATCGACCACCTCAGCGGCGGGCGGCTCGACTTCGGCGTCGGCATCGGCTGGAACCGCGAGGAGATGCGCAATCACGGCACCGATCCGGCCATCCGGGTGGCGCTGCTGCGCGAGCGGATCGAGGCGATGAAGGAGATCTGGACCAACGACGAGGCGAGCTACCACGGCAAGTACGTGTCGTTCGAGCGCATCTGGTCGTGGCCGAAGCCGATCCAGCGCCCGCATCCGCCGGTCCTGATCGGCGGCGAGGGGCCGACCGTCCTCGACCGGGTGCTGGCCTACGGCGACGGGTGGCTCCCGCAATACCGGCGGGACGAGCAGGTCTTCGAGCGCATGAAGCAACTGCGGGTGACCGCCGACCGGCGGATCGATGTGCAGATGTTCAGCGTGCCGGCCGACCCGCACGTGCTCGAGCGGGCCCGCGCGGCCGGGGTCAGCCGGGTGGTCCGGTGGCTGCCGGTCGGTCCGCGAAGCGCGGTCGAGCGCGGGCTGGACAAGTGGGAGCAGGCGATCTTCGAGCTCAACGGCGGATGAACGAGCGGTTCGCGGCCGCGCGGGTGGCCCGTCTGGCCACTGTGGACGCGGACGGGCAGCCA
Source organism: uncultured Actinomycetota bacterium (assembly GCA_963816625.1). Taxonomy (GTDB): domain Bacteria; phylum Actinomycetota; class Actinomycetes; order Mycobacteriales; family Micromonosporaceae; genus Dactylosporangium. Next base: position 339,694 of record CAWFLC010000006.1, read on the forward strand.
CACCTGGTGCCGATCGTGTTCGTCGTCGCGGGTGACCGGTTGTACACCGTCGTCGACGGCAAGCCGAAGCGCACCACGGCGTTGCGGCGGCTGGCCAACGTGGCGGCCAATCCGAAGGTGTCGGTGCTGGTCGACCACTATGCGGACGACTGGCGCGAGCTGTGGTGGGTCCGGGCCGACGGAACAGCGCGGATCGTGCCGATCGACAGCGCGGAGGGCCGCACGGCGCTCAGGCTGTTGACCGAGCGCTACCCGCAGTACGCGGAAACCGTTCCGCCCGGGCCGGTGCTCGCGATCGACATCGCACGCTGGGTCAGTTGGACGGCCTAGCTAGCCCAGAAGTTCCAGCAGGCCGTTGACGACCCGGTCGCTGTGGAGGCGCAGCGCGTCGTGCTCGAACTCACTGGTGATCCACGTCTTCGTGCCGCGGATCCGGTCGGCGGTGCCGGTGGACAGTTCGCGCGCGACGTACAGGTCGTCGTAGTAGATGAGCGCCGCCACCGGCACCTCGTTGCGCGCCAGGACGTCCACGTCGTAGAGCGGCGGCCAGTCGGACTTCTCGGCGAGAAGGTCGGCGGCCTCCTTGAGCGGCTCGAGGCTGGCGTTGCACTCGAACATCCACGGGAAGATCATCTCGCCGGTGAAGTTGACCCGCGGATAGTCGGCGGCGAGCTCCGGGTGCTCGGCGATCAGCCGCTGCGCCGCCCAGTTCGACGCCTCGCCCTGCGTGTAGCAGGCCTCGTGCAGCAGGGCGTAGACCGGCCCGACGGCGAACGAGGTGCGCTCCTGGACCCCGACCAGGAAGGTGTCGGACAGCTCGTCCTTGCCCGCCCAGGCCTCCTCGACGAGGTAGTGCACGTATTCGTACCCGCCGATCATGCCGAAGCCGTGCCCGAGCTGCTGGAGCCGCTGGGGCGGCAGCCGGTCGCCGTTGAGCAGCCGTACGTCGTTGGCGGCGAGGTGGTCGCGGATGGCCAGCAGCGCCGGCTCGTCCTGCGGGTAGCGGGCGTAGTAGGCGTCGTTGCGCCGGTACACCTTCGGGAACGTGTGCCGGTAGACCAGGTCCGGCCCGCCGTCCAGCGGCGGCAGGCCGCCGGTGATGAGCACCTTGTCGAGCGACTCCGGGGCGACCGAGAGGTACGTCGTGGCGCAGAAGCCGCCGAAACTCTGTCCGAGCGCACTCCAGGTGCCGTTCGGGCCGAGCAGCCCACGGCGGATGGCCTCGCAGTCGGCGACGATCGCATCGGCCCGGAAGTTCGCCAGGTAGGCGGCCTGCGCGGCCGGTGAGCCGAAGCGGGCCAGGCTCTGCCGGTTGACCGGCGTGCTCCGGCCGGTGCCGCGCTGGTCCAGCAGCAGCACCGTGAAGTGCTCCAGCGCCGGGCCGAGCCAGCTGGACAGGTCGGTGGGCCGGGGCGCCTTGCCGCCCGGCCCACCCTGCAGAAACACCAGCCAGGGCCGGTCAACACCGTCGGTCCTGCGGACCTCGCGGCCAAAGACCTCGATCTTCTCGTCAGCCAGCTTTGCGCCGCCGGCCGGTTCGAGCGGGACCACGAACGTGTGGTCGGTGACGGAGAACCCGGGCAGGCGAGTGGTCGGCATGGTTCCCATTCTGCGGTCACCCGCCGCCCGAGGCTGTCCAGAACTTGCTGTATCAAGGGTGCGTGCGAATCGGCGTCCTGTTGTTGCCCACCGATCCGTGGCCGGTCACCGTCGAGCGGGCCCGGACGGTCGAGGCGCTCGGCTACCACCACCTGTGGACCTACGACCACCTGTCCTGGCGGCGCTACCGCGACCGGCCCTGGCACGCGGCGCTGCCCTGGCTGACCGGCGTCGCCGGGGTGACCAGCCGGATCCGCCTCGGCACGATGGTCTCCTCGCCGAACTTCCGGCACCCGGTGACGCTCGCCAAGGAGGCGATGACCCTCGACCACGTCTCCGGCGGCCGGGTCACTCTCGGCGTCGGGGCCGGCGGCACCGGTTTCGACGCGACGGTCCTCGGCCCGGTTCTCGGCCCTGCATCCGGTTCCCGCAGCGCGCGGTTCGCCGAGTTCGTCGCGGTGCTCGACGACCTCCTCCGGAGTCCGGCCTACTCGCACCGGGGTCCCTTCTATACGGTCGACGACGCGCGGATGATCCCCGGCTGCCTCCAGTGGCCGCGACTGCCGATCGCCGTCGCCGCCGCCGGGCCGAAGGCCCTGGCCGTGGTCGCCCGGCACGCCGATGCCTGGATCACGTACGGCGAGCCCGACTCGAGCGGCCTGAGCCCGGCCCAGATCGAGCGGGCGGTCCGCACCCAGAGCGAGCGGCTGGCCGAGGCGTGCGCCGCGATCGGCCGCGATCCGGCCGGACTCCAGCGCATCTACCTCATCGGCAACACCGAGGAGCGGCCGCTGGCCAGCGTCGCCGCGTTCACCGACTTCGTCGGCCGCTACCAGGCACTCGGCTTCACCGACATCGTCTTCCACGACCCGCGCCCGGACGACGAGGTGTGGACCGACGACCCGGCGATCGTGGCGGCGATCGCGGCGGAAGGTCTGCTGGTCGAGTAGAAAGAACCCATGAGCGACGAGCGGTTGTCGAAGCTGAGCCTCGAGCAGAAGGTGCGCCTGCTGACCGGGGAGGACTTCTGGGCGCTGCCGGCCGAGCCCGCCATCGGCCTGCGCCGGCTGGTGCTCTCCGACGGCCCGGCCGGGGTCCGGGGTGAGCTGTGGGACGACCGCGAGCCGTCGGCGAACGTCCCCTCGCCGACCGCCCTCGCCGCCTCCTGGGACACCGAGCGGGTCGCGCGCATCGGCTCGCTCCTCGCCGCCGAGGCTCGCCGCAAAGGCGTCGACGTCATCCTCGCGCCGACCGTCAACCTGCACCGCACGCCGTACGGTGGCCGGCACTTCGAGTGCTTCAGCGAGGACCCGCTGCTCACCGCCCGCCTCGGGGTCGCCTACGTCCGCGGTGTCCAGGACGACGGGGTCGGCGCGACCGTCAAGCACTTCGTGGCCAACGACTCGGAGACCGAGCGCTTCACCGTTGACGCCCGGGTCGACGAGCGCACCCTGCGGGAGCTCTACCTCGCCCCGTTCGAGGCCATCGTCGGCGCGGGCGTCTGGGCCGTCATGGCCGCCTACAACTCGGTCAACGGCACGACGATGACCGAGCATCCGATGCTGCGGGACATCCTGCACGACGAGTGGGGCTTCGACGGCCTCGTCATGTCCGACTGGTTCGCCACGCGGTCGACCGCGCCGGCCGCCAACGCCGCGCTCGACCTGGCCATGCCCGGGCCCTACAGCCCGTGGGGCGAGGACCTGGTCGCCGCCGTACGGGCGGGGGAGGTGCCCGAGAGCGTCGTCGACGACAAGGTGACGCGGCTGCTACGCCTCGCCGATCGGGTCACCGCCGGTACGCAGCCGCAGGACTGGCCGGACCGAGCGGATCGCCGCCGAGCTCCGCGCGAGCGCGGCCGCGGGCTTCGTCCTCGCGCGCAACGAGGGCTCGATGCTGCCGCTGGCCCCCGACGGGTTGCGCAGCGTCGCCGTCCTCGGCCCGAATGCGGCGGCCGCCCGTACGCTCGGCGGTGGCAGCGCGACCGTCTTCCCGCCGTACGCGGTGTCGCCGCTGGACGGCCTGCGAAACGCGCTCGGCGAACGGATCGACGTGCGGTTCGCGCCGGGTACCCGGGTGCAGACCCGCCTCGCCGTCGCGCCGCTCTCACTGGTCACCGACCCGTTCGACGGCGAGCCGGGTATCGCCGTCCGGCTCCTCGACGACGACGGCGCCGAGGTGCGCCGCGAGCATCGCCGCTTCGCCCAGCTGACGTGGCTCGGCTCGTTCGGGCGGGGCGTCCCGTCCGGCGTGGTCGCCGCCGTCGAGTTGCATGCCCGCGTGACCGCCGAGGTCGACGGCCCGCACACGGTCGGCTGCTCCGGTACCGGCAAGTTCACGGTGAGTGTCGACAACGCGGTCGTCTTCGACGACTTCGTCTCCCCGCCGCCCGGGCTGGCCGAGCACGAGTCGCTGCTCATCACCCCGCAGTGGTCGACGACCGTCGACCTGCGGGTTGGCGAGCACACCGACGTCGTCGTGCGCTACGAGGTGCCGCCCGGGCTGGACATGGCCAAACTGGAGCTCAACGTCGAAGCGCCGGAGGCGACGCCGGGCGAGGAACTGGCCCGCGCCGTCGAGTTGGTCCGGTCCGCCGACGTGGCGGTCGTCGTGGTCGGCACCACCGAAGAGGTCGAGAGCGAGGGCTTCGACCGTACGTCGCTCGCGCTGCCGGGTGGGCAGGACGAGCTCGTCCGGGCCGTGCTCGCCGCCAACCCGCGGACGGTCGTGGTCGTCAACTCGGGTGCACCGGTCCTGCTGCCCTGGGCCGAGGACGCACCGGCGATCCTGCTGTCCTGGTTCCCCGGCCAGGAGTTCGGCAACGCCCTCGCCGACGTGCTGCTGGGTGCGATCGAGCCGGGTGGCCGGACACCGGTCACCTGGCCGGCCGCCGAGGGTGCGCCGCTCCTGTCGGCAACGCCGGTCGACGGGGTGCTCGAGTACGCGGAGACGCTCCACATCGGACACCGCGCGTTCCTCAAGGCCGGCATCGCGCCGCTGTTCCCGTTCGGGCATGGCCTCGGGTACACGACCTGGCAGTACACCTCGATGGAATGGCTCGACGGCACGCTGCGGGTCAGCGTCCGCAACACCGGTCTGCGGCCGGGCCGGCAGGTCGTCCAGGTCTACGCGGAGCGGCCGGGCAGCGTGGTCGAGCGGCCGGTGCGCTGGCTGGTCGGCTTCGCTCCGGTCGACGCCGAGCCGGGGGAGGAGGTCGTCGCCGAGGTCGAGCTGACCCGGCGAGCCTTCGAGCACTGGGACACCGAGACGCACGCCTGGGTCTTCGAGCCGGGCGCGTTTCAGTTGCTGGCCGGCGCTTCGGTGGCCGACCTGCCGCTGTCAGTCGGTCTTGTTGACCAGCTCGGGGTGTGAGGCGAGGAAGGACTGGACCTGGTCGGCCCGCATCGCGGCGATCAGGTCGAGGCTGTTCTGGTCCAAGGCCTCAGCCCCGGAGTTCTCCGCCGACTTGTTGAACGTGCCGTTGTTGGTCTTGATCGTCAGCAGATCGTCGCCGCCGATCGCGCGCATCGCGTAGGCCCAGTCGGCGAGGTCGATGCCGCCGCTGTCGATCGTCATCGACTTGCCGACGACGTCGAGCACCTTGTTGAACTGCACCGGGTTGGTCAGCACGTCCTTGCTGAGCATCTTCTTGAAGATCGCCTTGACGAACTGCTGCTGGTGGCGCTGCCGGTCGTAGTCGCTGTTGGGTAGCAGTTCCCGCTGGCGCACGAAGTCGAGGGCCTGCCACGGCGCGAGGTGCTGGTAGCCGACCTGGTAGACCACCGGCTTCACGCCGGGGACCGGCTGCAGCCCGGTGCCGCCGTCGGAGCGGGTGAACTGCTTGAAGGGCACCTTGACGTTGCCCTTCTTGTCGTAGCCGATGTGCACCGAGGTGGTCTTCTGGTCGACGTACATGTCGACCCCGCCGAGCACCTTGACCACCTGCTGGAAGCCGTTGAAGTCGACGATCGCCGCGGCGTCGAAGGTGATGTCCCACAGTGACTTGATGGTCTCCGCGAGCAACTGGACCGAGTTCCTCCGCTGGTCGACTCCGGTCAGCCCGCTACCACCCGCCGCGTACGCGCCGTTGATCTTGTCGTACTGCGTGCCCGTCTTCTTCTTGCCGTTGTCGTACGCCGGGATCTTGACCCAGGTGTCCCGCGGGATCGACATCAGGTAAGCCGCGTCGTGCGAGGCCGGGATGTGCAGGATGAGGATCGAGTCGGCCCGGACCAGGTCGGTGACATTCTGATTCGGCCGGGCGTCGATGCCGATGAGCAGGATGTTCTTCGCGCCGGTGATCGAGACGTGGCCCCGCTGCTGTGCCTTGTTGCCGGAGTTGCCGAGCAGATCTTCCTGGGAGACGCTCTTCGTCGCGTAGTCGAACAGGACGTTCTTCGCGACGATCCCGCCGCCGGCGACCACCATGAGCAGCGCGCCGCCGATGATCAGCAGCCGGGCCCAGAGCGGGTCCTTGCGGCGGGTGCGGACCGCCTTTGCTGGTGATCGGGGCGAGGTATCGCGGTCGAGCGTGCTTTGGCGGGCCATCGCGCTCCTAGGTACTCCCGTGTTCCCCGTGAACATCATCCCCCAACGAGCATGACTCCTGCCACAGCGATCGCCACGATCACGGCTAACAGGATCATCATGCCCTGCTCGCTGTCGACGCGGCGCTTGTTCGAAGTGGTGGTCGGGGTGCTCGCGGGCTGGTTACCCACGGTCTGCGTGGTCATCGCCTGCGTGCTCATCGTGGTCATCGGATCCTCCAGCGGTCGAAGTCAGCGACTACGACGTTAGGGATCCGCCCGACCCATGTGCTCCCGAGATCGTGCCACCCGCTGACCTGCGCCAACTCCGCGAAACGGACCGCTGTGACCGGCGGCGACCTACAGACCCGACGTGTGCTCGAAGAGTTCGGGGAAGACCTTGGCGACCTTGGCGGTCAGGTAGTCGCCGTACGTGCCGTCGAAGGCTCGCAGGTCTTGGCCGTCCCAGCGCTGGCCGCCGTCCTCGCCGGTCGCGGCGCGGCCGGGCAGCGGGGGCACTTCGGCGGTGAAGTCGGGGTCGAAGAAGAACGGGAACGAGAGGCGTTCGTTGCCGCTCACGTTGCGGACCCGGTGCGGGGTCGACCGGTACCACCCTCCGGTCATCCGGTCCAGCATGTCGCCGATGTTGCAGACGAAGGTACCCGGGATCGGCGGCGCGTCGAGCCAGCCGTCCGGGGTCCTGACCTGCAGGCCGCCGTTGTCGTCCTGGAGGAGCAGGGTCAGCAGGCCGTAGTCGGTGTGCTCGCCGACGCCCCAGTCGTCGCTGTCCGGCGGGGCCGGCGGGTAGTGGAAGATGCGGAACAGTACGGTCGGGTCGGCCGTGTACCGGCTGGCGAAGTAGTCGGCCTCGAGCCCGAGGCTGAGCGCGACGCCGCTGAGCACCGCCTGGGCCGTACGGGTGAGCGCGTCGAGGTACTCGAGGACGGCCGGGCGCAGGTCGGGTACCTGACGGGGGAAGAGGTTCGGCCCGTGCAGCGCTGAGCGGGTGCCCGGCCGGCAGTTCGCTGCCGAAGTACAGGCCTTCCTTGAGGTCGGGACGGCCCGAGGTGAGCTCGCCGCCGACCGGGAAGAACCCGCGCCAGGCGCGGCCGCCCTTGGCCATCGCGATCTCGAGCTTGTCCTCGGGCGGAAGGTCGAAGAACGCGCGGCTGGCCCGGTCGAGCCGGGCGATCAGTTCGCCGGGCACGTCGTGGCCGGTCACGTAGAAGAAGCCGCTGTCCCGGCAGGCCCGCGAGATCGCGGCCGGGTCCAGGTTCGCCATGTCGATGACGGGCAGGGAACTCATGAGGAGAAGAGTAGCGCCGCTATCTATTGTCAACTTTGGTTGACGTCAACTATGGTTGACAACATGAGCATAGGGGACATGGCAACCGCCGCGAGCAGCGCGGATCCGCGCGTCGGCCTGCGCGCCGCGCTCGCCCTGCGCCGCCTGGCCGACTCGCTGGAGGCGCTGCAGGTCGACAACGCGCGCGGGCTGGGCTGGTCCTGGCAGGAGATCGCCGACGCCCTCGAAGTGACCAAACAGGCCGTGCACAAGAAGCACGCACAACGATTGCGGGAGGACTGATGTTCGAGAGGTTCACGACGGCGGCCCGTGAGGTCATGATCAGCGCGCAGCACGAGCGCGAGGAGTTCGGCCACCCGATGCTCGGCACCGAGCACCTCCTGCTCGGCCTGCTCGACGAGGGCGCCGGCATCGCCTACACGGTGCTGCGCCGGGCCGGGCTGACCCGGATCCAGGTGCGCGAAGACCTGCGCAAGCTGCTCAGCCAGACCGCACTCGGAGACGAGGACGCGGAGGCCCTCAAGGCGATCGGCATCGACCTGGACGAGGTACGGGCCAGAGTCGAATCGACGTTCGGACCGGGCGCACTCCAGGCGCCGCTCGAGCCGAGGCGCGGGCTCTTCGGGCGGCGCGGCCGGCCGGGCCGGGTCAGCCAGCGGGCGAGGAAGGCGCTGGAGCTGTCGCTGCGCGAGGCGATCCGGTTGCACGACAAGTCGATCGGCCCGGAGCACCTGCTGCTCGGCGTGCTGCGCGAGGGCAACGGGCTGGCGGCCAAGATCATGTCCGACCGGGGCGTGCGGCTCGAGGATCTGCGCGAGCAGGTCCTGGCCGAGCTCAAGACAGGTGCGCCGTGAAGAAGTCGACGATGCGGCGGCGCGCATCCCGCGTCGCCGCCTCGTTCGGGCCGAAGCCCATCACCGGCGTCATCACCCTGACCAGCACCGGGATCTTGTCGCCGGCCGCCTTGTGGTCGTTGAGGAAGCCGTGCCCGGCGCCCGGATACTCCTTGACGTCGTGCGGCACGCCGTTGGCGCTCAGCGCCTGCTCCAGCCGGTCGGCCGCGCCGCGCAGCATCCGGTCGCGCTCGCCGAAGCTGCCGACCACCGGGCAGGCGCCGGCCAGGAGCGTCTGCGCATCCTTCGGGACGGTGCCGTAGTTGGCGCTGACCGCGTCGAAGCCGCGGCCCGGCGCGAGGAGCAGGGCGAAGCCACCGCCCATGCAGAAGCCGATGAGGCCGACCGGCCCGGCGCACTCCGGCCGGTCGACCAGCCAGCGCCGGACGGCCTCCGTGTCGTCGAACATCCGGCCCTGGCGGCGCCTGATGTCGTTGAACGCGGCCCGAAGGCAGGTCATCGGCCGTCCCCAGAAGAACAGATCCGGCGCCACGGCCAGGAACCCGGCCTCGGCCAGCCAGTCCGCCTGGGCCCGGACGTCCCCGCCGTAGCCCATGGCGTCGTGGATGACGACCACCCCCGGCCACGGCCCGTCGCCCGAGGGCGTGGCGACATGCGCCGGCATCTTGCCTATCGTCACGTCCACGACAGGACTCTAACCGTAAAACGCGGCCAGTCGATCGGCCTCGTCGGCCACCTCGCGCCGGGCGGTCGGCGGCAGCGGCACGAACTCCTCGGTCACCACCTTCCCGTCGGCATACCGCCAGGTCCCGGCGACCGCGCCGGCGACCGTGAAGGTGCCGATCGACTGGGGCATCTTGGTGTGGAACACCTTCGAGCGGTGCTCCTCGGGCAGCACGAGCGCCCGCCGGGCGTGCACCAGGAGGATCGCGTCATAGGTGGGCAGGAACCGGACCGGCGCCGGTGTCTCCGGGTCGGGCAGCGGCGCCCGGGGCAGGTCGACCAGGTCCGCGCCGTCCTCGGCCTTGAACCGGCGCAGCGTCAGCTCGGCGAGGACCGGCGCGATCGCGGCGATCGGCAGGCCGAGCCAGTCGGCGATCCCGCCCGGGGTGGCCGGCCCGAACGCGGCGAGATAGCGCTTCACGACGTGTACGAGCGCCTCCGGCTGGGTGAGCGTCGGCACGCCGACCCAGTCTTCGGCCGAGGCGTAGAGGTCGGCCCGGCGCCGTGCCCAGGTCCCGGACGGCGGGACCCGCACCATGCTGACGAGCAGGCTGAGGGCGGTGCGGGAATTCGCGCCGAAGAGCCGGTCCAGGTCGGCCCGCTTCAGCGGCCCGTCGAGCAGCACCTCCCGGAGCCGCTCGGCGGACGCCCGCAGCTCGTCGAGGGACGGACGGTCGCGGCCGGTCCGCAGGTACCACTCCCGGCGGGCGTCGCGTACCGCCAGCTCGAAGGGCCAGTAGTCGGCCCGCGAGACCAGGTGGATGGTCGTGCGCTGCAGCGTGCCCTGCACCACGGCCCGCTTCTCCAGCAACTCCGTCAGCTGCTCGCGCGGGAAGTCGGCGATGCGCGACCACAGCCCGACGTACATCGACGGGGCGTACTGCGCCTGCAGCCCGCCCATCCGCTCGAGCACCCGGGGCACGGGCAGGTTGACCCGTTCGAGCAGCATCTGCCGGGCCAGCAGGGCGCGATTGAGCTGTCGTGCGCTGAGGACTTTCACGCGAGCAACCGTAAAGGACACGCACAGCGGGGCGAAGCTGCCGTAAAGGAAACACCGGCATGCGAAGCTGCCAATCGTGAACGCCGAGTGCCGCGACTGGTCCGGTCACGTCATCGTCTGTGGCGTGGCCGGGGTCGGCCTGCGTACGGTCGAACAACTGCACCTCGCCGGCGTCCGCGTCGTGGTGGTCGACGACCAGCCCGACCCGCGGCTGACGCGGGTCGTCCGGGGCTGGGGCGTGCCGCAGGTCGTCGGCGGCCCGCACCTGGCCGAGACCCTCGCCGAGGCCGGCATCGCCGGTGCGCTCGCGGTCATCTGCGTGCTCGCCGACGACCTGCAGACGCTCGAGACCGCGCTGCTCGCCCGGGACCTGCGACCCGACGCCCGTGTCGTGGTGCAGATCCGCAACCCGGCGGTCGGCCGGGCGCTGGCGGCGGCCTCGGTGGCCGTACTGGACGTCGCCGGACTGTCCGCACCGGCCGTCGTCGAGGCCTGCCTGCGCACCGGCGCGCACCCGCTCGAGCTGGGCGGCGAACGGTTCGTCGTGGCCAGCGTCACGCCGGAGCGCACCGGGTCGCTCCGCGACCTGTACGGCGACCTGGCCCCGATCGCCGTACGGCACAGATCCAGCCTCGCCGGCGAGCACGTCGTGGTCTGCCCGGGCCGGGACCACGAGGTGCACCCTGACGACGTGGTCAGCCTGTTCGGCACCCCGCAGCAGCTGCGCGACGGCCACATCGTCTGGCGGGAAGGGCCGGCCGATCAGCCGGCGCAGCGGTGGGAACTCCTGCACCGGATGCGGGCCGTGGCCGCCTCGATCATGGCGGCCGCCGCCGACCGGCGCCTGGCGCTCGTGCTCGGCGCGCTGCTCGCCGTCGCGATCACCGCGACGACCGTGCTGAGGCTCGGCTACCGCGAGCCCAACGGCCGGCGGATGACCGTCCTCGACGCCTTGTACTTCACCGTCGAGACCATCGGTACCGTCGGCTACGGCGACTTCTCGTTCCGCGAGCAGGCCGCCTGGCTGCGCATCTTCGCGATCTGCCTGGTGATCGTCGGCCTGTGCCTGGCCACGCTGATGTTCGCGCTGCTGACCAACGTGCTCATCACGCACCGGATCGAGGAGTCGCTCGGCCGGCGGCGCATCACCGGCCTGGCCGGGCACGTGGTGGTCGTCGGGCTGGGCTCGATCGGCGTACGGGTGGTCGAGCAGCTCCGCGCGGCCGGCAGCCCGGTCGTGGTCGTCGACGCCGATGAGTCCAACCGCTACCTGGCCCAGATCCGGGCGATCGGCGTGCCGGTGATCATCGCCGACGCGACGCTGCCGCAGACCCTCGAGGCCGTCAACCTCGCCGAGGCCCGGGCCGTCGCCGTGCTGACCAGCGACGACCTGGTCAACCTGGAGACCGCCCTGGCCGTCCGCGACCAGCTCAAGGAGATGCCGGTCGTCCTTCGCCTCTTCGACCGCCAGCTCGCTCTGACCGTGGAGAAGAGCTTCGGCATCGGCCTCGTACGCTCGACCGCCGCCCTCGCCGCGCCCTGGTTCGTCGGGGCGGCGCTCGGCCTCGACGTCCTCGGCACCTTCTACGTCGGCGACGCGCCGATGCTGGTGGCCCGGCTCGAGGTGGGCCGCGGCGGCGGGCTGGAGAACCTCGCGATGGGCGAGCTGTCCGGCCGGACCCGGGTCGTGGCGATCAGCCGCGCCGCCGAGGACGGGCGGCTGGAGCACCCGCCGCGCCGGGGTACCCGCTTCGGCGCCGGCGACCGCGCCTACGTCGTCGGCCCGTACGAGGAGCTGCTCCAGGTCCTGCGCCGGGACTCGCTGTCACCGTTGCAGCTGCTCGTCACTCCGAACGATCTTCCATCTCCCATAGATGATCGAGGACATGCCAGGTGAACCGCCGCGCCGCGTAGCGCACCGGCCAGCTGCCGTCCGGGTTGGCGGTGAACGCGGCCAGCACGTCCGCCCGCAACGCCTCGATCGCGTCGGTGTCGCCGAGTGCCGGTGGGCGGTGCTTGATGCCGAGCTTGCGCGCGTAGGCCGCTTCCGCCTCGATCACGTGCGTCGCCATCTTGTCGCGGTCGCGGCCGCCGCCCCGCGGCCCCTTCCTCAGCGACGGCGGCGCCGACGCGCGGACCTCGTCGAACGCCTGCCAGGCCGCCGACAGCAGGGCGACCAGCTTTTCCGCCTCTTTCGGGGTCGGCGCCGCCGAGTCGGTCGAGGCGAACACCGCCGGCATTCCGAAGTCGGTCGACGCGTTGCCGGGCAGGCGCTCGACCACCTCGAGCCGGTCCGCGCTCTTCGGGAACCTCAGCCCGGCGGCCGTCGCGATGATCTCGTAGCGCGGCGCGTAGTCCGCCAGCGCGGACAGCGCCGACTCCTCGTCCTTGCCCGACCGCGCCCAGCCCGACCACTGCAGGCTCACCGCGAAGACCTTCTTCTTGCCCGCTTCGACGTACACCTTGGTCGCCATGATCAGATACTAAGGCGTGGTCCTTCCCGTCGCGACCGTCGTCGACCGGCGCCTCGGGCGGGCCATAGGCTGCAGGCATGGCTGACCTGTTGGAGTACCTCGTGGAGACCCGACTCGCCGGCGATGTCGACACCACGCGGGAGTCCAACTACGAGCACGCGCGCGCGTTCGCCGCGGGTGACGAGGCATTCCAGTTCGGCCTTCCGCCGCTCGGGGACTGGCCGTTTCCCCGGGTGCTCGCGCTGATGGCCGAACTGGTCGGCATCGACCCCGACCCGCACCGCTCGACCGGTACCGACGTCATCGACCCGCGGCTGACCGTGCAGGCGCTCGAGCGGACGCGCGATCGGGTCCGGCTGGCACTCGACCGGCGGGAGCGGGTCATCCTCGGCAGCGGCCACCCGGCCGGCATCATCGACATCCACCTGGCGCTCGCCGCGGCGCTGCGCGGCGCCGGCTGCGAGCTGCTCATGCCGGCCATCGGCCGCCGCTTCACCGTGGACTGGGCGCCGCTCGGCAAGGCGGATCGGCTGCAGGTGCGCTTCGTCGGCGGGGTCGGCGTGTGCTCCGAGCGCGGCGCGGCCCTCTGGCACAGCCACTCGCCGCGCGCCATGGAGCTGATGTTGGCCGACCTCGACGAGCGCGGCGAACCGTTGCCCACGCTCGTCATCGGCGACCACGGCTTCGCCGGCGCCGCGGCCGCGGCCGGCATCGACGTGGTCTGCTTCGCCGACTGCAACGATCCCGCGCTGTTCGTCGGCGAGGCCGAGGGCCGGGTGACGGTCACTGTCCCGATCGACGACAACCTCCAGCCGCACCTGTACGGCCCGGTGTCAGCGTTCCTGCTCTCCTGAGTGCACTACTTCCCCGGAATAGTGGCCTCCGGGTGCCGCTGAAGCCACTACTTCCCCGGAATAGTGGCCTCATGCTCCGCGGGAGACCACTACATCCCCGGAGTCGGGCCTGACGGCAGGTCCTTGCCGAACCAGGCCTTCCACCGGCGTACCTCGGGTTCCCGCGGATCGAAGAAGTCCACAATGGAGACCTTGCTCATCCCGTACCGCTGGAAGGTCTCGATCTCGCCGAGGGTGAGCGGCCACGGCATCTGGCCCGGCGGGTCGGATTCCTCCCGTGCGCGGGCGATGACCAGCAGCCGCCCGCCCGGCGCGACGAGGCGCGCCACCTGCTCGACGGCGCGGCGGCGGGCGTCGCCGGTCAGCACCTGGATGGTGTAGACCTCGACCACGAGGTCGAACTCGCCGACCCAGCCGGCCGGCGGCGACAGCAGGTCGGCCGTCTCGTACTCCACAGTGGACTTGGGAAAGCGCTTGATCGCGCCGGTGACCGCGGTGGGGGAGACGTCGAAGGCCACCGTGTCGAAGCCGAGCGAGGCGACGTACTCCGCGTCGTCACCGAGTCCGCAGCCGACCACGAGCGCGCGTTCGCGGCGGGCCGGCATGTGCAGCTCGGGCAGCCCGGATATGTACGGCAGCCCGCTGATGTCGGCGAGAGCGGCCACCATGTGCGGATTGGGCGTCAAATCGGCCCACGGGACGGTCGCGGTGCCTTGCTCCGCAGCGGCGTACAACTGCTCGAACCAGCCGACGGCATCGCCCTTGGCGATGGAATCCGCGGCGAGCTCCCGGGCGAAGGCACGGTTCTGGTCTGTTTGACGGGCCACCACTCAATCATGACGGTTCGACCGGCATGGATAGGCCGGCGGTATGACCCCGATCGACTCTTGTGTATCTCGCCTGCTGATGGCAGCATTCGACTCGGCTATACATTTGTCGGCTCAAATGTCAATAGCCCGGACGTGCTCCCCCGACTCGTCCGTTCACCCTATCCGGGAGGCTCGCGTGAGACTCACAAGGTCCTCGCTCCGACGCGCCGCGCTTACCGCCGCGGCTGTCGGACTCGTCGTCGGCTCCGTGCTCGTACCGAACTTCGCGTCCGCGTCACCGCTGGTGTCGTCGGGCATGAGCGTCGATTCGCTCACCGCGCTGCTGAACGGCAGCACGGCCGGCGCGTACTACGACGCCAGCGGCAAACTCGTCGTCACCGTGACCGACGCGTCGGCCGCGAAGACCGTGGCGGCGGCCGGCGCCACGGCCAAGCACGTCACCCGTACCGGTGCGCAGCTCGACCGCATCCAGTCCAACCTGGACTCGTCGGCCCGGGTGGTCGGCACTGCATGGTCAGTCGACCCGGCCACCAACCAGGTGGTCGTCTCGGTCGACAGCTCCGTCACCGGCGCCAAGCTCGCGACGGTGGAGGCGGCGGTCAAGGCCCAGGGCGCGGGCGCGCGGCTCGAGCACGTCGACGGCGTGTTCACCACGCGCATCGCCGGTGGCGACCCGATCTACATGGGGCAGTTCGTGTGCTCCCTCGGGTTCAACGCGCGCGACAGCAGCAACAGGGACTTCTTCGTGACCGCGGGGCACTGCGGCAACATCTCCACGACGTTCTACAGCAACTCCAGCCACACGACCGTGCTCGGCACGCGGCAAGGCAGCAGCTTCCCGGGTAACGACTACGCGGCCATCCGGTACACGAACACCACCATCACCAAGACCGGTGGCGTCGACCTGTACTCGGGTACCCGGGACATCACCGGGTCCGCCAACCCGACCGTCGGCCAGGCGGTCCAGCGCAGCGGCCGTACCACGCACGTCCACAGCGGCACGGTGACCGGCCTCAACGCGACGGTCAACTACGCCGAGGGCACCGTGAGAGGCATGATCCGTACGAACGTCTGCGCCGAGGGCGGCGACAGCGGCGGCCCGCTCTTCGCCAATAACACCGCGCTGGGCCTCACGTCCGGCGGCAGCGGCAACTGCAGCTCCGGCGGTACGACGTTCTTCCAGCCCGTGGTAGAAGCGCTCAACGCCTTCGGCTTGCACGTCTTCTAGGGTTTCTCCCACCCGTACCACGGCTTATGCGAGCCGCCGGGGGCCCGCCCGGCGGCTCGCCCACGTCTCGCGCCCGGGCTGAGGCCACTACTTCCCCGAAGTAGTGGCCTCGCGGCCATGCTGAGGCCACTACTTCCCCGAAGTTGTGGCGTCGGGGGCATGCTGAGGCCACTACTTCCCCGAAGTTGTGGGCAGGCCGGCCGCCGCCCAGGCGCGGAAGCCGCCGGCCAGGTCGGTCGCCTTGTGCAGGCCCAGATCCTGCAGTGCGGCGGCGGCCAGCGACGAGGTGTACCCCTCTGAGCAGAAGACGATGACCCGCAGGTCGAAGCGGCCGGCCACCGGCAGCTTGGCGTCGCTGCGCGGATCGAAGCGCCACTCGAGCACGTTTCGCTCGACGGCCAGCGCCCCCGGGATGCCGCCCTCGGCGGCCCGTTGCGCCCCCGGACGGATGTCCACGAGGAGCGCGCCGTCGCGGAACTCCGCGAACGCCGGTGCCGGGTCGACCCGCTCGAGCCGCGCCCGCGCCTCGGCCAGGATCTCGTCGATGCCCCGCGACCCGCGTGGTACCTCCAGGAGCGCGCTCACCAGTCCGCTCCCGCCTCGGTGATGTCCTCGGCGACCAGGTCGCCGTCTTCGAGGCGGTAGCGGGTCATGCTGCGCAGCGCTGGCCCGTACGCGTGGACGGTCACGGCCGGGCGGTTGCCCGCGTTGACGATCCGGTGCACGTGGTGCGGGCCGAAGTGATGTCCTTCTCCGGGCGCGTACGCCGAGTGCCGCAGCGAGCCGTCGATCCCGACGATCTGCTCGACGACCTCACCGGCCACCACCGTGAACGCACCGGCTGAGCCGCCGTGGTCGTGCAGCTCGGTCGCCTGGCCGGGCAGCCAGGTGAGCAGCCAGACCTCGCGGTCGTCGGTGACCGCCAGCCGGGCGTACCAGCGCCGCGTCGGGTCGAACCGCGGCGCGAAGGGCCACTCGTCGGGCTCAGCGGCGTACCGGCGGGCGACGGACAGCAGATCAATGTTCAGAGCGAGTGTCATAACTTCCCACTTTTCACAGGTGTTAGATAGGAATTAAACCAAGAAAACGGGCGATCCGTCGCGGGAAGGCCCCGAAGGAGTGAGGAGACGTGGGCTCAGAAGGAGTGATTCAGCGCGGACAGCGCGAGCTGGCGTGTCGAACCAGGTCGACCACCAGGCAAGAAGTCAGAGGCGCGCCGTCACGTCCCACACACGAATATTGACGATCGGCCGATCCGATCGTCAAGCCACGTCTGCATGTTGAGACACGCAACACCCGTCACAATGGAGCGGTGAAGCTGAAGCTGGATCTCCACGACATCTTCAACCGCAACCAGGACCTCGATCGGGCCTTGCGCGGGATCATCGACGAGGCGGTCGCCAAGCGAGCCACTCTGGTCGAGATCATTCCCGGCAAGGGCTCCGGCGCGTTGAAGAAGCGGGTCCTGCGGTTCCTGGACCAGAAAGAGATCAAGGCGCTCTACCACCGGGTCGAGAAGGACTCCGACAACTTCGGCCGGCTGTTCGTGCACTTCCGCTGGAACGAGTCAAGCGGCCGCCGCCGCTAGCCGATCACATCGGGAGGGCACTATTTCCCCGGAATAGTGGCCTCCCGGGGCCTCGGTGGCCACTACTTCCCCGAAGTTGTGGCAATAGCCGGCGCTGTGGGCACTGGTTGCCCGGAGTTGTGGTGTCCCGGGGCTTGGGGACGCGGACGCCGGGATTCCTGGCGGGAGCGACAGCCACCCCACCAAAACGCTACGCGTTTTGCCGGGGACCCCGGCGGTGCGCTCGGCGGGCCCGAGCCATGAAATAAGAAGGGGTTACAAGCAGTTCTCGGCGTCGGCCAGTGAGCAGACGGCGACCAGGCGCAGGACGGTCCAGTCCGGGTTGGACCAGGCGACCGTCTCCGGAGTGGGGAGCGGGCGACCGTGGCGCTCGTGGACGGCGAGGACCGAGCGGGCGTAGCCGGACAGCGAGATCGGGTCGACCTCCTTCCCGGCGCTCTCGATGCTGTTGCGCACGGCGGCGGCGTGCTGGTCGACGCGGGCCAGCAGGCCGGGTGACGCCAGGGCCTCGAGGAGGCCGTCGACCCCGATGCGGGCCATGATCTGGTCCAGGTACTGGCGGGCGGTCGACTCGGTGGCGGGCTGCTCGAGGGCGGCGGCGCTGATCTCGTTGCTCATGGACGAGAACGCTACGAACCCGGCGGGCCGAATGGGGGCTCGGCAACTGAGCGACTCCCCGCCGCGAACCATGCCGCTCCGCCGGGAACGCCGGGTTGACCTGCGGAAACCTTCTGGGACCCGGCCGGCAACTACGCTCTTGACCATGGCGGAGGAGGAGAAGGTCGACGATCTGGTCGCGACGGCACATACGCTCGTGGTGCACGGGCGCGAAATGATCTATACGGCGACGGCCGGCCGGATGGCGCTCCGGCAGGAGGTGCACGAGGACGACGCGTTCGCCGGACATGTCGTGAAGGCGGACGTCTTTCTCACCTCGTACGTCCTGAACGGCGCGAATCCGGGCGACCGGCCGGTGACGTTCGCCTTCAACGGCGGGCCGGGGTCCTCGAGCGTATGGCTGCACCTGGGGCTGCTGGGGCCCCGGCGCGTGGTGATGGGCGATGTGGGCGCGCTGGAGGCGCCGCCGTACGGGCTGGTGGACAACGTCGAGACGCTGCTCGCCGTGTCGGATCTGGTGTTCATCGACCCGATCTCGACCGGGTACTCGAGAGCCGCCAAGGGCGAGAAGTCCAAGGACTTCCACGGCTACCAGGCGGATCTCGAGTCCGTCGGTGAGGTGATCCGGCTCTGGACCTCGCGGAACGGGCGGTGGATGTCGCCGAAGTACCTGTGCGGCGAGTCGTACGGGACGTTGCGCGCGGCCGGGCTGGCCGAGCACCTGCAAGAGCGGTACGGCCTGTACCTCAACGGGCTCATGCTCATCTCCAGCGTCCTGGACGGCGGCACGGTCGACCGCGGCGGGCACAACGACACGCCGTACGCGCTGTTCCTGCCCACGTTTGCCGCGACGGCGCACTACCACGGGCTGCTCGGCGAGCGAACGTTGCGCGAGGCCCTCGACGAGGCCGAAGCGTTCGCGATGGGCGACTATCTCCACGCGTTGGCCTTGGGGGATCGGCTGACCGACCGGCCGGCCGTGGTGGCCCGCCTCGCCGCGCTCACCGGGCTGTCCGCGGACTTCGTCGACCGGGTGGAACTGCGGATCGAGGAGAGCCGGTTCTTCGCCGAGCTGCTGCGCTCGCGGCGGCGCACGGTCGGCCGGCTCGACGGGCGGTTCCTCGGCTGGGAGGCCGACGCCGGGCGGGAGCGGATCAGCGCCGACCCGTCGTACCACGCGATCCAGGGCCCCTACACGGCCGCGCTCAACCACTACGTGCGGGCGGAGCTTTCGTACGCGAACGACCTGCCGTACGAGATCCTCACCGATCGCGTGCAACCGTGGTCGTACAAGGAGTTCGAGGGCCAGCACATCCACGTGGCGGACAAGCTCGCGGCGGCCATGCGAGCCAATCCGCACCTGCGGATCTACGTGGCGAGCGGGTACTACGACGGGGCCACGCCGTACTTCGCCACCCGGCACACGTTCTCCCACCTGGCGATCCCGGCCGAGTTGCGGGGCAACATCTCCTACGAGTACTTCGAGGCCGGCCACATGATGTACGTGCACGAGCCGAGCCGGCTCGCCCAGTCCGCCCAGTTGGCGACATTCGTCACCAGAGACTCCTGAGCGGGCGCCGTGGCTGCACCGGCGAGCGAAATTGCCGCCTGCCGCCAAACGAGTTCTCAGCGAGATATGTCGATGATGAGATCTGTTGCATGGGCCTGTTACCAGCCAGACGCCGGCTCGGCGCCGCAGTCGCCGCCGGTCTCGCCACCACGCTCCTCGTCACCGCGCCCGCTGACGCCTCCGCCGTGTTCCGGCCGGGCGCGGCGGGCATCGGCGACCCGTACTACCCGAACTACGGCAACGGGGGCTATGACGTCGGGCACTACAACCTCGACGTCCGCTACGACCCGGCGAGCGACGCGCTCACCGGGCACGCCACGATCGTGGCCAAGGCCACCCAGAACCTGTCCAGCTTCAACCTCGACCTGGTCGGGCTGACCGTCGACGCGATCACCGTCAACGGCCGGCGGGCACACTGGAGCCGGGACGCGCACGAACTGACCGTCGCGCCGGCCAGTGGGCTGCGCAAGGGCTCGCCGTTCGCCGTGGACGTCCGCTACCACGGGGTACCGGTCAGCTTCGTGATCGCCGGCACCGACCTGCAGGCCGGCTTCATGCACACCGACGACGGCGCGGTGATCGCCGGTGAGCCGGAGGTGGCGGCCGCCTGGTACCCGGTGAACGACCACCCGCTCGACAAGGCCACGTACTCGTTCCAGATCACCGTCCCCCAGGGCCTCGCCGCGCTCAGCAACGGCATCCTGCTCGGCTCGACGACGCACAACGGCTGGACCACCTGGCGGTGGATCGAGACCGTACCGATGAACAGCTACCTGGCCACCGCGACGATCGGCAAGTGGCGGATCACCCGCTCCGTCCACAAGGGACGACAGGTGATCATCGCGGTCGACCCGGACCTGCCGCCGGACTTCGCCGACGACGCGGTCGGCCGTACGGCCGAGATCGACGACTTCCTCGAGTCGCTGTTCGGGCCGTACCCGTTCGACGCCGAAGGGGCGATCGTCGACGACTACCCGAACCTGCACTTCGCGTTGGAGAACCAGACTCGGCCGATCTACGCCCAGGGCTTCTTCGACAACGGCACCACGCTCGGCGAGACCGGCGTGGTGGCGCACGAACTGGCGCACCAGTGGTTCGGCGACAGCGTGGCCGTGCACCACTGGCAGGACACCTGGCTGAACGAGGGATTCGCCACCTACGGGCAGTGGCTCTGGAGCGACCACATCGGCGACGGCACCGTGCAGGAGGCGTTCGACTTCTTCTACAACCTGCCGGTCGACTCGACCGTCTGGCAGCCGCCGCCGGGCAACCCGGGCGTCAACGACCTGTTCGGCGACTCCGTGTACTACCGCTCCGCGATGATGCTGCACGCGCTCCGGCTGACCATCGGCGACACCCGGTTCTTCCGGATCGTGCGGGCCTGGGCGGCCGAACACCGGGGCGGCAACGGCTCGACCGAGCAGTTCATCGCCCTGGGGAACCGGCTCGGCGGCCAGAACCTGACCGCGTTCTTCGACGCTTGGCTGTTCCAGGTACCGAAGCCGCCGGTACCGACGGCGACGAACCTGGTGAAGACGGCGCCGGCCTGGGCCGTCCGGCCGAACGAGCGCTAGGAAAGATCGCGAGGACACGGGCAGAATGTGCCCGTGTCCTCGTTACGCCGACTGCCCGCCGCCGTCGCCTCGCTCGCCGTCCTGGCCGCCGTTACCGTGGCCAGCGTCCTGAACCTTCAGCCGCCCTCGCCCCGCCCGGCCGACGCGCCCGCCGACGTCTTCTCCGGCGGGCGTGCCTACGCCCACGTCCAGCAGATCGGCCGGGAGGTCCATGTCACCGGCAGCGCGGCGGCCGACCGCGTGCGCGAGTACATCCTGCAGACCCTTACCGGGTACGGCCTCAAGCCGCAGGTGCAGGACGCCGTCGGGGTCAACGCGGGGAAGTTCGGCGATGGCGTGATGGCCCATGTGCGCAACGTCGTGGCCGTGCTGCCCGGCCAGCAGTCGACCGGCCGGCTCATCCTGATGGCGCACTACGACTCGGTGCAGGTCAGCTACGGCGCGAACGACGACGGCGCCGGCGTGTCCACCATGCTGGAGGTCGCCCGCGCGATGACGTCCGGCGCCCCGCCGCGCAACGACGTCGTCTTCGTCTTCACCGACGCCGAAGAGGCGTGCCTGTGCGGCGCCGAGGCGTTCGTCAACCAGTACCCGCTGGCCAAGGATCCGGCCGTGGTGCTCAACCTCGAATCGCGCGGCAGCAGCGGGCCGGCGGTCATGTTCCAGACCTCCGACGGCAACAGCGGCGTCGTCTCGGTCTACGGCCGCGTCGCGCCGCACCCGGTTGCCACCAGCGTCGCCGTCGAGGTCTACCGCCTGCTGAGCAACGACACCGACTTCACGCCGGTCCTCACCGCCGGTCGCTTCACCGGGCTCAACGCCGCGTACATCGACGGCTCCTCGGCCTACCACAGCCCGCTCGATCGACCGTCCAATGTCGACGTCGGCAGCCTGCAACACCACGGGGACAACGCACTGGCGCTCACCCGCGAGTTCGGCCGGGTCGACCTCGGCCCGCTCATGCGGCCGTCGCCCGGCGACGCCACGTACTTCCCGTTGCCCGGCAACCTGCTGCCGCGCTACCCGGGCGGCCTGGTCTGGCCGCTCGCCGTCCTCGCGCTGCTCGCCGTGGGCGCCTTCGGCTTCCTGGCCCGCCGCCGGGGGCTGACCTCCGTGCCGCGCCTGCTGGCCGGCTTCGGGCTCGCGTTCCTGCCGCTGATCGGCGCGGCCGTGCTCGCGCAGGCCTTCTGGGCGCTGCTGGTGCTCGTCCGCCCCGGGTACGCCGAGCTCATCGACCCGCACCGTCCACTGTGGTTCCGCCTGGCCGTCGCCGCCTTCACCCTCTTCGCGGTCTTTACCTGGTACGGCCTGAGCCGGCGCCGACTCGGGACGGTCACGCTGGCCGTCGGCGCCCTGGGACTGCTGGCGGTCTTGGGCGTCGTCTTCGCCGCGCTGATCCCCGGCGGTTCCTACCTCACCGCCCTGCCGGCCCTCTTCGGCGCGGTGGCCGGCATCGGTGCGCTCCTCGTCGACAAGCCTGCGCTGCAGGTGCTGCTGGTGACCGTCGGCGGCGCGATCGGGGTGCTCATCCTCGTCCCGGCCGTGACGCTGTTCTTCCCGGCGCTCGGGCTGGCGACCGGCGCGGCTCCGGCGGTCTTCGCCGCGTTGCTGTGCCTGACGCTGCTGCCGGCGTTCGAGTACCTCTGGCCGGCGCCGACCGCGGAACGGGCCCGGGTCAGGGGCTCGGCGCCGGCCGCGGTCGCGTTCGTCGTCGCGCTGATGCTGACCGGGACCGGGCTCAGCGTCGACCGTTGGGACGCGAACCATCCGATCCCGACGCACCTGATGTACGCGCTGGACGAGGACACCGGCACGGCCCGCTGGGTCAGCCTCGAGTCCTCGCCGGGGGCGTGGACCGGGCAGTACGTGCACGAGCACGCCGACCTGAGCCGACAGTTTCCGGTGCTGCCGAGCGGGGAGCTGTCGGTCGGCCCGGCCCAGGTGGCGTCGAACCTGACCGCACCGACGGCGACCGTCGAGTCGAGCACCGTCGCGAACGGCCAGCGAACGGTCACCATCCGGTTCGCGGCCGGCCGGCCGGTCCGGCTCATCTCGTTCTACGGGCCGGTCGGCGACACGCGGGTGGTCACGGCGACCGTCGAGGGCCGGGACGCCGTCGTGCGGATCGCCGAGCTCAACCGCTTCGGCGTGAACTTCAACGGACCCGCGGACGGGACGATCGAGGCGACGCTGGTGTTGCGCGGCTCAGACCCGTACCAACTAAGGGTCATCGACGGCAGCGACGGCCTGGACGCCCTGCCGGGTTGGCGACCGCGCCCGGCGGATGTGGGCGTGATCGGTTCGCACAGCAGCGAGTTGGTGGCGGTGGGGAAGACCTACACCGTGTAGGTCTTCCCCACCGGACAACCTAGAAGAGCGGGACGAGGCGTACGACCTGGGGATCGTGGTCGCTGGCCTGGTCGGCGAACTCCGCGTTGACGTGCACCACGTCGTAGTCGAAGCCGAGCAGTTGCACCGGCTTGGAGACCAGGATGTGGTCGAGCACCTGCGAGTTGCCCTCGAAGACGTAGCTGTAGCGCTGGTTGGCCGGCAACGTACGCGGAAGGTCGGTCAGGAAGCCGCCCGCCGTCAAGATGTCGGCCGTCTGCGAGAACTCGAAGTCGTTCAGGTCACCGAGCACCACGACGCTGGCGAGCGGATCGACACGCTGGATCTTCGCGACGAAGTCGTGCACGATCGTAGCCTGCGCGTGCCGCTGGACCTCCGAGGAGCGCGTCGGCGGCTGGAAGCGGCCGAACAGCGGCTGGTCGCCGCCCTTGGAGTTGAAGTGGTTGGCCACCACGATCAGCGGGTGCCCGCGGAAGAGGAACTGCCCGGCGAGCGGCTTGCGCGAGTCGTTGAACGCGGTGTTCGCCGGGTCGATCCGGCCCGGCGAGTGGGTCAGCGCCGCGCGGCCGGCCACCCGGGTTACGTCGGTCGCCGTCGTCGCGTCGCCCGGGGAACGGTCCACGAAGGACACGCCCCGGTCGGTGCGGAACAGGAAGCCGACCCGGATGTTGCCGCCCGGCTGGCCGCCGTCCTCGTCGTTGGTCGGATCGATCGAGCGGAAGCTGTACCGGGGGCCGCCGGCCCGCGTGATCGCGTCGATCAGCATCGTCCAGGTCCGGTCGGCCGCGACGGTGCCGTCGTCGGTCGCGCCGGTGTTGTCCTGGATCTCCTCGACGGAGATGATGTCGGGCGACGCGAGGCCGGTGACGATGCCGCCGGCCAGCCGGTCGAACTTGGCGATCGGGTCGGACGGCGCGAGGTTCTCCACGTTGTAGGTGGCGATGGCCAGCTCGTAGACGCGCTGCGCCCGCGTGGCCTCCGGCTTGATGCCACCGGACACCAGGGCCGGCGTCTGGAGCACCTGGAGCATGTAGTTGCCGAAGTTGTAGTCCAGCACGCCGTCGACCGCACCGGGCAGCTTGTCGCCCACGTTGGCCACCGGTACCGGCGCGATGGCGTCGGCGATCGTGATGCGCTCCGGGTTGGCGTCTCCGTACGTGTAGCGGATGCCGCCCCGGACCGTCCGCGGCGAGCCGGCCCCGCCGGGCAGCACGGAGAGCTCGCCGAAGCTGTTCGTCGGGCCGGCGGCCGTCGCGTCGACGATGCGCAGCAGCATGCCTTCTAGCGCCTCGTAGAAGTCCAGTGCGTTGGTGGCCGGGTCGAACGTGCTCGACGCCTCGACGTCGCCGGGGGCGTCGGCCCGTACCGGCGTCGGCGGGGTCAGGCCGCCCGGCCCGAGGAGCACCGGTGCCGGCACCGGCTGGCCGTGGGCCGAGACGGTCACCGTGGGACGGCTCAGTTCGGTGACACTCAGGCCGTCCGCACCCGGGCGGAACTCGCTCACCGTGCCGGCCGCGGTCAGCGCGTCGCCGATCGCCACGCTCGGCCGCGAAGCGGTGAACACGAAGATGCCCTCGCTGGTCGCCGGGTTGCCGTCCGGGTCCGGGTCCTGCAGGTAGAAGCCGTTGGACGCGACGGCCGTCACCACACCGGGCACGCTGACCAGCTTGCCGAGCTTGGGTGAGACGTGGCTGGCGCCCTGCACGTCGTGGATCCGGGCGTCCTCGGGGACCGGCGGGGGCGGGATGACGCCGCCACCGTTGCGCGGGTTCGGCGCGCCGGCCGTGAAGTCGGCGGCGTTGCTGTCGGTGTCGGCGGCGCCGTCGGCCCGGGCGTCGGCGGTCGTGTTGGACAACCCCGGTGCGGCGGCCGTCTCGAAGTCGTTGGCCGCGCCGTACCCGACGAAGTCCTTGACGCCGGGCGCGGTGGCGCAGCTGGCTCCGCAGGTGAGCGCGTCGGTCGCGGTGACGAGCGCGACCTTGCCGCTGCCGGCGGCCATCGCGATCGAGCCGCTCGCCTCCGGGGTCGGCAGCGGTGTCGTACCGCCCGCGCCGGCCGCCTCCTGCACGAGGTAGTGCCCACCCGCGATCAGGGAGCCGACGAGGGGAGTGACCTGCCATGACGTGCCAGAGGCCGAGCCGTACTGGACGCTCCAGCTGGACAGGTCGACCGCGGTCGGGCCGCGGTTGTAGAGCTCGATGAAGTCGTTGGTGAATGTGGCACCGGCGTTGCCGCCACCGCCGTAGACCTGGCTGATGACCACATCCGGCGATGCGGCGCTGGCCGGCAGCCCGGGTAACAGCGCCGCGACGGTGGCCGCTACAACGATCGTGACCGATCGGGTACGGGTTGACATTGGCTGTTCCTACCACGCACGTCTGGCGCGCAGTTATCCACAGGTGGAAATTTGTGCTTCCGTCGGGCACGGCGCGGGTTTTAGCGTTGAGGGATGGGGGAGCAGCCCGGACCATTCACCGTTACCGACCTTTTCGACCTGCCCGGCGACCCAGCCCGGCTGACCGGCACGGCGACCGCGTTGCGGTTGTTGGCCGCCCGGATAGAGGACGCGGCCGGCCTGCTGCAACGTGGCCAGGCCGGGCTCGGCCAGATGTTCGAGCGGCTCGACGTGCCGAGCATGAGCGGCCCGGGGACGTTGACCTTCTATCCCTACGATGCGCGCGACGTCGCCAAGGTGACGGCCGCGCTTCGGGCGGCCGGACAGATCCGCACCGCGGTCGAGCAGTCCTTCAGCCGCCTGCTCACCTAGGAATGGCCTGAATAGTGCCGCGTGCCGGTGCGCCGGTGTGATCGATATTGATCAATAACTGGTGGCTGCAGGGTCGATCCGGTTCCGGGCGTGAGTTGTTGCACAGCCGGCCGCTGGGTGCTCGTCTGGCCGGACCGCACCTACCCCGTCCAACAGCCAACTGCCTACGTCAAGAAACCGGATTGTTCAGGAGTCTCCTCGCTAGGACGGCCGTGGCCAAAAGGTGAGTACTCACCTTTGATCTTGACCATCGCCAGCCCCTCATGATCCATGTCGAGTTGACCGTGTAAATCGGGCCCGATTCACACGGTCAACTCGACATGGATCATGAAACGCGTCTCTATTCAGAACGAGCGCCGTGATCGGCGATCTTGCACGGCGCCAGTTGGGTGCTTAGCCGGAACGGCGTGAGTCCCAGGCCCAGTCGATGCCGTGGCCGTCGAAGCGGCCGAGCGCGTCGCGGTGCCGGGCCGCGATGACGAGGCGGCCGGCGCCGGCGTGGACGAGCAGGTCGTCGTCGGCGTAGTAGCGAAGCGCCGGGTCGGGCCACTGCCACAGCGGATCCTGCAGCGGCAGCAGCCGCCCGACGATCGCATCGTGCACGTCCGGCTTCACGTCGAGGTGGATCAGACCGTGGATCGGCGCGTACACGGCCTCGAAGACGGCGACGTAGACGAGGAAGCGGCGCAACGGGATGCCGGTCGGCCGGCCGTCCTCGAAGACCGATAGATCATCGCCGTAGGCGTAGCTGTCCGAGCCGTCGTCGGCGTGCCAGAACTCGACCAGGTTCGCTCCGCCCCCGCCGTGGGGCTGGGTGGCCACTGGTTCCCCGGAGTTGTGGCCTCCCGGCCCCGCTGAGGCCACTGTTTCCCCGGAGTTGTGGCCTCCCGGCCCCGCTGAGGCCACTGGTTCCCCGGAGTTGTGGCCACCGGCGTCGGGGTCCTTGAAGATGTGATCCCGGGACAGGGGGAGCGACCAGCGATCGGCCAGCCGATACCACTCGACCAACTCGGCCGGCAGCGCCGGCGGCAGGGGACGGGTGGAGACCGGCCGGTCCGGCGGGCCGTACCAGCGCTGAAGGAACCGCGCCAGGCTGTCGTCGGTCACGACGTCGAGCTCGAACACGCCGAGCCGGCCTACGCGTCGGCGGCGTGGACGCGCACGAGCATCGCACAGATGTCCTCGTCCTCCGCGGACGCGATCGAGGTCACCACGTGCTCGACGATCGCGTCGAAATCGTTCAGGTCGACGTGCTCACCGGCCCGGCGCACCAGGTCCAGCCCGCCGCCGCGCCGCCGCTCGGTCCGCGCCTGGCCACCTGTGTAGAACAGCACCCGGTCGCCGCCTTCGAGGGTGACGGTCATGTCGTGGTACTGGACCTCCACTACCTCGCCGAGCGGCAGCCCGAGCGGTCCGGACAGCACGAATCCGCGGTCCTTCGCGTCGTACCGGACCGGCGCCACCTGGCCGGCGGCCGCCCAGCGCAGTTCGCGGGTCTGCGGCTCGTACCGCGCGACGATCAGGCACGCGTTGTGGTCGACCTCCATCGCGCAGAGCATGTCGTTGACCGCGGTGAGGATCTGCCCGGGCGCCATGTCGAGCGCCGCGTAGGCGCGTACGGCATAGCGCAGCCGGGCCGCCGTGGTCATCGAGGACAGGCCGCTGTCGTCGACGTCGCCGAGGACCAGGATGCTCGCGCCGCTGGGCAGCGACGTCGCGTCGTACCAGTCGCCGTCGATCGTGCCGACCCGCTCGGGCGAGCGGCACCGGCCACAGATCTCCACGCCGACCATGGCCCCCAGTTCCGGGTCGGTCGGCAGCAGTGCCTGCTGCAATGCCTGGGCGGCGCGTAGCTCGTCGGCGACCCGGTGCCGGTGGGCGGCCAGGGCCTCCTCGGCGCGGCGCAGCCGGGCCTCGATCGCCCGCTCCTCGGTGACGTCCTGCACCGTGCCGCGGACGGCGATCACGTTGCCGGTGTCGTCGACGAGCGGCTCGGCGGTGATGCGCAGCCGCCGGCCGTTGACGCGGCCGGCGCCGCGGAACTCGGCCAGCAGGTGCTTGCCCTCGAGCAGCGTGCGCCGGACCGCGTCCTGCACGCCCAGCAGGTCGTCGGCGTGCACGCTGGCGGTCAGCTCGCTCACCTTGACCCGGTCGCCGCTCTGCAGCAGGCGCCGTAGTTCCGGCGAGCACTGCGGCTCCACGTCGCGGAGCTCCCAGGTGAACGAGCCGATCCCGGCGATCCGCTCGGCCTGCAGCAGCTGGTCGTAGAGCAGGTCGGCGTCGGTGGATACCCGCCAGACGACGAAGACCCGGTCCCACAGCCGTACGGCGTGCAGCGAGATCGTCTGCGCGGCCGGCACGCCGTCGAAGCGCGGGTCGACGCGCAGCCCGTCGAGGCGCCGGGGCTGCCCGTCCAGCAGCAGCCGGGCCAGCTCCGGCAGCAGCACGTTGCTGCCGAGACCCGGGTACACGGCGAGCAGCGTCGACTCGTCGGGGTCCACGCGGGAGGCGGTCACGACCCGCCGGGCGAGTGCGTTGACGTAGTCGATGCGGAAGTCGACGATCTGCCCGTCCTCGGTGATCGGGGCGAGCATCGCGGCCGGGTTGTGCAGCGAGTCGATGACGGTGGGCAGCCACACCTGGGCCGGGGGGCCGCCCTTGGCCGGCAGCCCGGGTGGCGAGTCGGGCGCGATCGGCAGGCCGGTCACGGCCGGGTCGCTCGGTACGTCGAACCAGGCGTCGGCGATCTCCTCGCCGACCATCGCGTCGACCCGGCGGGCGACCGGCTCGACCAGCGCCATCACGTATCGCCGGGTTTCGTCGCCGTCCGGCAACTCCTCGCGCCACGACATCAGCACCGCGCCGAGCACCCGCCCACCGGCGATGATCGGCGCCGCGACGAGCGTCGAGCCGCCGAACGGCAACTCGGCGACGACCGGGAACCGTTCCTCGATCGCCGTGCGGTCGGCCAGCCAGATGGTCTCCCGGTCGCGGACCGCGATCACCATCGGCAGCGCCGGGTCGGGCGGGATGCGCGACCACTGGCTGCGCGCGTCGCCGGCGACCCCGAACGCGCCCGCGATGCGCTGCGCGCCGTCGGGGTCGAGCAGTGTGAGGATCACCGAATCGGGTTCCGGCCAGCCGGTCGACGCGGTGGTGAACGCCTCCGCGATCTCGTCGTAGCTGCGCGCCGAGCCGATGCGGGCGCTGAGCAGTTGGTGCTGCGCCTGCAGCGCCTCGAGCTCGGGCGCGCGGGCGGCCTTGCGCGGGACCTCCCTGAGCTGGGCCTGCTGCCGGTCACGGGCCTTGGCGACGTGCTCGCGCAGTTCGTCGTCGATGAGGCTGACCACGTCGGGGGCGTTCGGGTCGGGCGCGGTGGTGCCGACGATCGCGGCGGCGACCTCGATCAGCTTGATGTTGGTGCGCTGGGAGAGCCGGACGAGGTGGTCGAAGCCCTGGTCAGGGGTGATGCGGAGGCGCTCGACGAGCACGCCCTTGGCCTGCTCGATGACGGCGCGATTGCGCATGGCCGTCCGGACCCCGGTCAGCTCCGCGCGGAGCTTCGCGACGAGGGCGGCGAGAGCCTCCGCGGGCTCCGCGCTGGACGAGCCGGCGCCCGTATCGTCCGGAGACGGCGGCAACGGGCCGCGCTTGACCATGATCCGTGCTCCTCCTCACGCCCTAGAGCCGTCGTGAACAACGATGTACCAGACCGGGTCCGGCTGCCAAAGTCGCCGCTCCAAACCGGCGTGAGCCCGGCGGGTACTCTCGACAAAACGGACGAAACGCCGAGGTTTACCTCCCTGAGGCCGGGGTATCGGCCATGCACGGTAACAGGAGGGGTTCCGCGATGCGTGTCTTACATCATTGTGGCGTGGTGCTGGGCCCGTGAAGGTCGCGATGCTGTTCGGGCAGGCCAATCCGATGGCGGGTCCCGATGAGATCAACGAGGGGGCGGCAGCGGCACACGTCGTCGAGCTGTCCCGAGCGCTTTCCCGGCGCGGTCACGAGGTCCGCATTTTCACCCGGCGTGACGCATCCGGTCGCACGTCGGGCGACGAACTGGAGATCGGCGACGGCGTTGTGATCGAGGCGGTCCCGGCCGGCCCGGCCAAGGTCCTGGAGGTCGATTCGCTCCTGCCGCACATGGGCGAACTGGGCCGCCGGCTGGCCGCCCGCTGGGCCGACGGACCGTTCCGGCCCGACGTCGTGCACGCCCACTTCTGGCTGAGCGGGCTCGCCGCGCTGACCGCGACCGCCGACAGCCGGATTCCGGTCGTCGTCACCTACCACGCGCTCGGTTCGGTGCGCCGCCGCCACCTGGGCGAGCGTGACACCAGCCCGGGTACCCGGGTCGGCCTCGAGCGGACGCTCGGCGGCATGGCCGACCGGGTCATCGCACAGAGCGAGGACGAGGTCGTCGAGCTGGGCCGGATCGGCGTGCACCGGGCCGACACCGTCGTGGTGCCCTCCGGGGTCGACGTCGAGGTGTTCACGCCCAGGGCGGAGGCCCGTGCGGGGTCGGGAGGGCAGGAAATCAACGCGGCGACGCCCAAAGACCTCAGTCGCATTCTCACCGTCGGCCGGCTGACCGAGCGCAAGGGCTTCGCCGACGTCGTCGCGGCGCTGCAGCTCATCCCCGATGCCGAACTGGTGATCGTCGGCGGGCCGGCCCCGGACGCGCTGCCGAAGGATCCCGAAGCGATCCGCCTCCGCGAACTGGCCGAGCGCGCCGGCGTCGCGGACCGGGTACGCCTGGTGGGCCGCGTCCCGCGCCGGGACATGCCGGACTGGTATCGCTCGGCCGACGTGGTGGCGTGTGCGACGTGGTTCGGCCCGGCTCCCCTCGTACCGCTGGAAGCTATGGCTTGTGGTGCGCCGGTGGTGGCCTATGGGCTCGGGGGACAGGCGGAAAGCGTCATCGACAGGGTGACCGGGGTGGTGGTGCCGGCGCGCGACGTGCGGGACCTGGCCGGAACGCTCCGCTCGGTGCTGCGCGACAGCGTGCGGCGGATGAGCCTGAGCAGCGCGGCGGTGGATCGCGTTCGGTCGCGCTACACCTGGGATCGGGCGGCGTTCGACACCGAGCGGGCCTATTCGCGCGTACTGGGCGAGACCGAGCCGGATTCGGATTCGGAGCCGGGTTCCGAATCGGAGCCGGACGACGAGGCGCTCAGTGAGGCGCAGGCCTAGATGCGCGACGAGACCTGGCGGATCCTTGCGATCGTCAAGCTTGAAGGCGTACGTTAAGAGGAGTCCACCTCATCCGAACGGCTGATGTGTAGGCCTTTCAAGGGGGACTTTTACGCCGGTGCTCAAGCAATGGGCCCGAGGCGTTGTTGACCTGGCCGCGTGTGGTTTCCGCGACCACGGCAAGGCAGGGGACCACCCCAATGACCGTTTCCGCGTCTCCCATGACTCGAGTCGCTCACCCCGAGCGAACGTCGTCCAAGGACACCGACAGCGCGGCGAGGGCACTGCTGACTCTGCTCGCCGATCTTCCCAAGGGCAGCGACGATCACACCCGGGTTCGGGCCCGGCTCATCGAGCAATACGTCCCGCTGGCCGAATACCTGGCGCGGCGCTTCCGTAACCGCGGCGAGCTCCAGGACGACCTCAACCAGGTCGCCAACCTCGGGCTCATCAAGTCCGTCGACGGCTACGACGTCACCCGGGGCGCTGCGTTCACCAGCTACGCGATCCCGATGATCGTCGGTGAGCTCAAGCGGCACTTCCGCGACAAGGGCTGGGACGTGCGCGTGCCCCGGCGCCTGCAGGAGCTGCGTCTGGAGATCACCAAGGTCACCGGCGACCTGGCCCAGCAGCTCGGCCGCTCGCCGACCGTCGCCGACCTCGCCCAGCACCTCAGCGTGACGGAAGAGGAGATCATCGAGGGCATCGACTGCGCTCACGCATACCGGGCGCTGTCCCTGCACGCGCCGGTCGCCGGCGAGGAGGCCACGACCGAGCTGGGCGACCTGCTCGGCGACGTCGACCCCGACCTGGAGAACGTCGAGGACCGCGAAGCGCTCCGGCCGCTGATCGCCCGGCTGCCGGTGCGGGAGCAGAAGATCATCGCGATGCGCTTCTTCGGCAACCTGACCCAGTCGCAGATCGCGGTCGAGCTCGGCATCTCCCAGATGCACGTGAGCCGCCTGCTCTCCCACGCGCTGGGCGTCCTACGGGAGGGTCTGCAGCACGGCTAAGACGTCGCCAGCGCGGGGGCGGCGATGGTCAACTTGTAGATGCTGTAGGCCTGCTTGATGACCGGGTGGGCCACGTTGCGAACCTTCACACCGCCGGGCGTGGTGCCCCGCTCCGAGCCACCGTGCGCGTGCCCGTGCACCGCCAGGGCCGTGTCCGGGGCCGAGTCGATCGCCTGCGCCAGCAGGTACGAGCCGAGAAACGGGTAGATCTCGAGCCGCTCACCGATCAGCGTCTCCGGTACCGGGGAGTAGTGCGTCAGCGGCGAGCCGTACGTCGCAGTCGAGGGCCCGCAGCGCCGTCGCCGAAGCCCTCGGCCAGGTCGCGCGTGTGCCGGGTGAACGCCTTCATCTCCGGTTCGCCGAACTCGCTGCCGCACGCCGCCGGCGAACCCGCCGCCGAAGCCCTTCGTACCGGCGACGCCGACCCGCAGTCCAGCGCAGGTGCAGCACGATGCCGCTGCACTCGAGCACGGTGATGCCCGGCGTCCCGCAGCACCGCGGTCACCTCCGGCACCTGGTCGCAGTGGTAGTCGTGGTTGCCGAGCACGGCGACCACCGGTACCGGCAGCCCGCCGAACTCCTGCGCCACGCACTGCGCCTCGCCGGCCGTACCGTGCCGGGTCAGGTCACCGGCGAGCAGCAGCAGGTCGGCCTTCTGGCCGAGGTGTTCGAGCGCCGGGCGGTAGCGGCCGAGCACGTCCTGGTCGAGGTGTACGTCGCCGACCGCGGCCACGCGCAGGAAGGCTCTGCCGTCATAGGTCCTCCGCCTCGTCCGGCTCGTGCATCCGGGTCACGCCGATGTCGCAGTGCACCGGCAGGTCCGGGAACTTCTCGGTCACCAGCGCGAGGATGAGGTCGCGGCGCTGGGCGCTCTCGACCTCGCCGACGAGCGCCAGGCCCTCCTCCAGCCGGACCGCCCGGATGCCCTGCTCGGCCAGGCGGACGTCCTCGGTGAGGAACTGTTTGCAGCTCGCTTTCGGTGTACTGGTCGACGCTCATGCTGCTGCATCCAAGAGGCGGCAATGCGCCGCTCCGCTTCGCTGCGCGACTCATGCCGCCGTGACCTCCAACTCGCTCAACGAGATGACCTCGAGCCGGTCGATCAAGACCAGGAAAGCATGCGCGTACGGCGAATGGACGGTTTCCTTGTAGACGCGGGGCCAGTCGATCTGTTCACGCAGCGACCGGGCGACCGGCAGTCCGCGCGCGAAGTCGCAGTAGTGCGCCGACCAGGTCAGCATCTTGTGGACCATCAGTTCGGTCGCGGACAGTACCCGCATGTGGCACGCGTTGACCGCGATCTCGTCGGTGTCGGCCAGGGTCTCGTCGGTCACCGGTCGCTGCACCGGCGCATAGATCAAGTCGATGAGGTTGTCGTCGTCGAATGCCTTGACCAGCCAGCCCTCCGGGGGCACCTCGGTGCGGAAGCCGACCTCGTTCAGTGCGGCCAGTGCCCGCTCCGCGTCCTCTTGCTTGATGAGGAAGTCGATGTC
The DNA here is from genome assembly GCA_963816625.1 of uncultured Actinomycetota bacterium. Lineage (GTDB taxonomy): Bacteria > Actinomycetota > Actinomycetes > Mycobacteriales > Micromonosporaceae > Dactylosporangium. Next base: position 373,253 of record CAWFLC010000006.1, read on the forward strand.
GTGGTCCACCGACTCGCCGCCGCGCGCGTATACAGCGAATCCGCCGGCCAGGCAGAAGGGGACCTCGGTCTCCTTCAACTGGTACGCCGCGCGCTTCAGCGTGGCGATGAGTGGCTGCTGCTCCTCGGGTACTGACATGCAAATTGCCTTACCCGCCATGTCCCTTATGTACTCGCCGCGTCGGTTCCCAGCCGGCGCAGGGTTTCCGGGTCGCATGCGGCACGCAGGCGCGGAAAGAGTTCCGTCTCTTCCTCGTTCACATGGTCGCGGACGCCGAAGAACAGCGAGCTCACCAGCGGCTCGTACTCGGGATCGGTGTCGTCGAGGTCGGCGATGCGAGCCATCTTCTCGCCGGCCTCGGCGTGCTCGCGCGACTCGTACGCGGCGAGGACCTCGCCGGCGTCCAGGTGCTCGCGCGTGGCCGGGTGCAGGAAGCGCTCCTCGAGGGCCGAGAGCCGCTTCAGCTCGGCGATCGCCGCGGCGAGGGTCTCGCGGCGCAGTCGCCGGTCGGAGGTCGTCTCGACGTCGGCGAGAAGGCTCTCGACGGCACGATGCTCGGCGATGAGCACGTCGACGAGATCCTTCATGACTTTCGGGTACCCAACGGTGATCGGGTTTAACGTCGGCATATCGGAATGCCGGGGAGCATATGGTCACCCCCTTCCAATCGAGGTCGTACGTGTGTTCGAATACATCTCTATGGAGAGACGAAAGCACTGGTGGAACGGCACCTGGGGGCGGCTGGCGCGCCGCGACGTCTACCTCTTCGAGGACGGTGGGACGTGGCGCGTCGAAGGGCGGGAAGGCGGCGCCGACGGGCGCAGCAAGTGGTATGACTTCGACAACGAGGACACCGCCCTGGACTGTGTGCGCGGCCTGATGGTCGGACCCGGCGAATGGCGAGAGCTTCCCTGACGCAACGAATCGCTGGCCTATACCGGTACCACGCAAAAAAGCTGCGCCAAGAAGCAGTGAATCGCAATGGTTCGCCGGTCTCGGGCCCCGTAGGGTTTTAGGCATGCCTCGTCGATACCTGATGTGCCGCCCGACATACTTCGCCGTGGACTACGCGATCAACCCGTGGATGGACCCGACGAAGCCGGTCGACGTCGACCGCGCCGTGGCGCAGTGGACCTCGTTGCACGACACCTACCTTGAGCTCGGCTACACCGTGGACCTCATCGACCCGGTGCCCGGCCTGCCCGACATGGTCTTCGCCGCCAACGGCGCGACCGTCGTCGACGGGCGTGGTGCTCGGCTCGCAGTTCACGTATCCGGAGCGGGCCGCCGAGGGGCCGGCCTACCTGGACTGGTTCGCGCGCAACGGGTTCGACGTGCACGAGGCGAAGGCCATCAACGAGGGCGAAGGCGACCTGCGGGTGTGCGGCGACTTCGTGCTGGCCGGCACCGGCTTCCGCACGGACCTGGCCGCACACGCGGAAGCCCAGGAGCTCTTCGGCCGGCCGGTGGTGACGCTGCAACTGGTCGACCCGCGCTACTACCACCTGGACACCGCGCTCGCCGTGCTGTCGCCGGACAACGTGGCCTACTTCCCGGGTGCGTTCTCGCCCGGCAGCCAGACGGTGCTGCGGCGGATGTTCCCCGACGCGGTGCTCGCCACCGCCGAGGACGCGGCCGTGCTCGGCCTCAACGCGGTCAGCGACGGCCGGCGCGTCGTGCTGCCAACCGCGGCCAAGGGGCTGGCCGAGAAGCTAGCCTTGCGCGGCTACGAGCCGATCCCGGTCGACGTGTCGGAGATGCACAAGGCCGGCGGCGGACCGAAGTGCTGCACGCTGGAGGTGCGCCGGTGACCACTGTGGACAACGACCTCACCACGCCGGCGATAGCGGAGGCGGAGCGCTACACCGCGCACAACTACCACCCGCTGCCCGTCGTCATCGCCGACGGCGAAGGAGCGTGGGTGACCGATGTCGACGGTCGCCGCTATCTCGACTGCCTGGCCGGCTACTCCGCGCTGAACTTCGGCCACCGGCATCCGGCGTTGATCGCCGCGGCCCGTGACCAGCTCGACCGGATCACGCTGACCAGCCGCGCCTTCCTGCACGACCAGTTCGGCCCGTTCTGCCGCGAGCTCGCCGAGCTTGTGCGGCAAGGATCTCGTGCTGCCGATGAACAGCGGCGCCGAGGCGGTCGAGACCGCGATCAAGGTGGCCCGCAAGTGGGGCTACCGCGTCAAGGGCGTGCCCGACGGCCAGGCCACGATCGTGGTGGCGGAGAACAACTTCCACGGCCGCACCACGACCATCGTGAGCTTCTCCACCGATCCGGAGGCGCGCGCCGACTACGGCCCCTACACGCCGGGCTTCCGCATCGTGCCGTACGGCGATCTGTCCTCGTTGGCCGCCGCCATCGACGACACCACGGTCGCGGTGCTGCTGGAGCCGATCCAGGGCGAGGCCGGCGTGCTGGTGCCGCCGGCCGGTTACCTGTCCGCGGTCCGTTCGCTGTGCACCGAGCGGGGCGTGCTCTTCCTCGCCGACGAGATCCAGTCGGGTCTCGGGCGCACCGGCGAGACGTTCGCGTGTGACTTCGACCGGGTCGTCCCGGACATGTACATCCTGGGCAAGGCGCTCGGCGGCGGCGTGGTGCCGGTCTCCGCGGTGGTCGCCAACGCCGACGTGCTCGGCGTGCTGCGCCCGGGCGAGCACGGCTCGACGTTCGGTGGCAACCCACTCGCCTGCGCGGTCGGCCGGGCCGTGGTCGAGCTGCTGCGCACCGGCGACTTCCAGGCGCACGCCCGTGAACTCGGTACCGGACTGCACGACGGGCTGCGCGGGTTGATCGGGCAGGGCCTGACCGCGGTCCGCGGTCGGGGCCTGTGGGCCGGCATCGACATCGAGCCGTCGCTGATGACCGGGCGGGAGGCCTGCGAGCGGCTGGCGCACGCGGCGTGCTGGCCAAGGACACGCACGGCTCGACGTTGCGCCTGGCCCCGCCGCTCGTGGTCACGTCGGCCGACGTGGCGTTCGCGCTGGACCGCTTGGCGGACGTACTGCGCGCCTGACCGTTCTTCCCAGTCGATCAAGGAAGTACACGCCGGGATTTGTCCGAATCCCGGGCGTGTACTTCCTTGATCGACTTTGTGGGGGTTACGTCGCGGTACGGCGGAAGAAGCGGCTGAAGAGGCCCCGCTTCGGGGTGACGACCGGCGGCTCGTCGACCGGGTTCGGCTCCGCAATGACCGGCGGCTTGCCCTTCATGCCGAGCCGGCGGGCCTCGGCGTCGAGGTAGAAGTTCGGCCGCTCGTCGGCCTCGTGGTAGTACCGATGGAAGACGCCGGTGGCGCTGGCGGACATCGGCGGCACGATCCAGCTCCAGTCGGCGGGAGTCTTCCGCCCGGCCCGCTCCTCGCTCGCGATGTGGGCGAGGAAGCGCTGGGATTCGCTGTGGTGGTCGCTGATCCGCACGCCGGCGCGGTCGAACGACCACAGCACCGCGCGGTTGAGCTCCACCAGCGCCCGGTCCCGCCACAGCGAACGCTCGTTGCGCGTGTCCAGGCCCATCCGCTCGGCGACCAGTCGGCAGCAGGTTGTAGCGGGTCGGGTCGGCGAGGTTGCGCGCGCCGATCTCGGTGCCCATGTACCAGCCGTTGAACGGGGCGAGCGGATAGTTCACCCCGCCGATGGACAGGCGCATGTTGGCGATCGCTGGTACGGCGTGCCAGCGCAGCCCGAGCTCCGCGAACCAGCGCAGCTCCGGATGGGCCAGCGCCACCTCCCAGACCGCCGCGCTCCGGCAGGTCGTAGAGGCGCACCTCACCGGTCGCCGACTCGATCGCCAGCGGCAGCACGTCGAAGGCCTGATCCGGCTTGCCGTGCCAGCCGAACTCGTGCATAGCCTCGGTGAAATCGACGTACCGCGGGTCGCCGACGATCGTGCCGTCCGCGTGCCGGTGCCCGGCGTACCGGATGAGCTGTTCGTTCCACAGCCGGGAGGTGGGTGGTTGGCCGGGCCGGTGCGGCGCGAAGACGGAGATCATCGGGCGGATGACCGAGCGTTCCCGTTGACCGGCGAGCGTGAGGTGGTTGACCAGTTCCTCGAAGACCTCGTCCGGCTGCTCCACCATGCGCAGATCCCGGACGACGAGGCTTCGCCAGTACAGGCGGCCGATGCATCGGCTGGCGTTGCGCCAGGCGACCCGGGCGCCGAACACCAGCTCGGCATGGGTGTGCTGGTAGGTGCCGGTCTCCTCGATTTCGGTCCGTACCTTCTGCAGGCGGGCCTCGAGGTCGACGTGTTGCTGGGTCTCGGTGTGGTGCAGCCGAATGAACTCCTCGGCCTCGGTGACGTCGACCGGAGCGGCAGGGTCCCAGTCCGGTTGTGGAACATCTCTGTAGCCAGGCACGTTCAACTCGTGAACCTCCCAACGTCGACGTTTCCCAGGTCGTATGCGACGCGGCGGGCGTTCATTGTTGGCGGTCGGGCATCTCGGAGGGTCGCACAAAAAGTGCGTTCGTCACGTAGGCGACAGAGTCGTTGACGGCCGAACGGCGCGCGGTTATGGCTGATCGTTCTAGGGCCACCCTCATCCGAACGGCCATGCATCTCACATGTGCAGCATGTCTACTCCTTTGTGGGAGTTGCATCGACTCTGGCGGCGCCGGCGGCGGGATGGGCCACGAAGGCCACCGGCTCGCGGAAGCCTCGCGCCGCGAAGGCGTCCCGGATCGTCGCCTCGACACTCGCCGCGGCCGCCGTGTCGATCAGGGCGAGGACGCAGCCGCCGAAGCCGCCGCCGGTCATCCGGGCACCGTAGGCGCCCGCGGACAGCGCGGCCTCCACCGCCGTGTCGACCTCCGGCACGGTGATCTCGTAGTCGTCGCGCATGGACACGTGCGACGCGGTCATCAGCGGGCCGACGCGCGCGCACGTCGCCGTCGCGCAGGACGGCGACCGTGTCGAGAACCCGCTGGTTCTCGGTGACCACGTGCCGGACGCGCTTGCGGGCGACCTCGTCGTCCAGCTCGGACAGCGCGGCCGGCAGGTCGTCGACGTCGACGTCGCGCAGCGCCGGCACGCCGAGGGCGCGGCCGCCTCCTCGCAGGTACGGCGGCGGTCGGCGTACTCACCGTCGGCGTGCTGGTGCGGCGCGCGCGAGTCGACGACCAGGATCGCCAGCCCGCCGGCGCCGATATCGAACGGGATGTGCTCCATGTCGAGGGAGCGGCAGTCCAGGAACAGCGCGTGGCCCGGCGGCACAGCGTCGACGCCGACTGGTCCATGATGCCGGTCGGCGCGCCGACGTACTCGTTCTCCGCCCGCTGCGCGATCCGCGGCCAGCCGGCTGGTCGGCAGGTCGGCGCCGGCCAGGTCGACCAGCGCCGCCAGCACCGCGCACTCGAGGGCGGCCGACGAGGACAGCCCGGCACCGTCCGGTACGTCGGAGGCGATGGCCAGCCGGGCGCCGGGCACCTGGACGCCGGCCTCGCCGAGCGCCCACACCACACCGGCGACGTAGGCGCCCCAGCCGGTGACGGCTGGTCGCCGGCGGCGAACGAGGTCGAGCCCGTCGCCTCCGAGTACACCGTCCACTCGCGACGGTCGGACGGGGCCGCCGCCACGGCGGTCCGGTGCGGAAGCGCGAACGGCAGCACGAAGCCGTCGTTGTAGTCGGTGTGCTCGCCGATGAGGTTGACCCGTCCCGGGCGCCGACCAACGCCGGCGTGGTCGCCGTACTGCGAAGCGAACAGACCAGCGGACCCGCTCGACCGCTGTCACAGCTGGACCTCTCGCAGCATGGACGCCGCCCGCTCGGGCTGGACGTCGTTGACGAACGCCCCCATGGCCGACTCCGAGCCGGCCAGGTACTTGAGCTTGCCCGGCGCCCGCCGGATGCTGAACAGCTCGCAGGTGCAGGTAGGCCAGGTCGCGGTCGACGCGCACGGGGGCCTGGTGCCAGGCCGGCGATGTAGGGCATCGGCACGCCGAACAGGCCGTCGAGGCGGTGCAGCACGTCGAGGTAGAGCGGTCCGAACGCGTCGCGCTCGGCGTCGGTCAGCGCCGGCGAGGTCGGCACCTGCCGGTGCGGGTAGAGGTGCACCTCGAACGGCCAGCGCGCGGCGGCCGGGACGAACGCGGTCCAGTGCTCGTTGCTGCGACCACCACGCGGACGCCGGCCGAGCGCTCGGCCGCGAGCACGTCGGCGAACAGGTTGCCGCCGGGTACGCTCCCGTGGGCGCGCCGCTGCGAGCATCCGCCGGGTGCGCGGGCGTCACGAACGGGTACGCGTAGATCTGGCCGTGCGGATGGTGCAGCGTGACGCCGATCTCCTCGCCGCGGTTCTCGAAGCAGAAGACCTGCTCGACGTCGGGCAGCGCGGACAGCTCGGCGGTGCGGTCGGCCCACGCGTCGATGACGGTACGGACCCGCGTCGGTGGCAGCGTGGCGAACGAGCGTCGTGGTCGGAGGTGAAGCAGACGACCTCGCAGCGGCCGCCCCGGCCGGGCGCGGACGGCACGAGCCCGCGCCAGGCGTCGACGTCGGCGACCGATCCGGTGGCTGAACGACGGGAACCGGTTCTCGAAGACCACCACGTCGTAGTCGTACGCGGGGATCTCGGTCGCCGGTCCGGCGTGGACGGGCACAGCGGGCACTCGTCGGTCGGCGGAAGGAAGGTGCGGGTCTGCCGGTGCGCGGCGATCGCGACCCACTCGTCGAGGATCGGGTCGTAGCGCATCTCCGAGGCGGGTGGCGGCGGCGGCAGCTCGCGACGGTCGACGGCGTCGCGGACGGCGTCGTCGCGCTCGTCGAAGTAGATGAGCTCGCGGCCGTCGGCCAGCTGGGTCACGGTGCGTTTCACGAGTCGAGCTCCCCTGACGACTAAGCTCGGCAGACGATCAGCTCGCCGACGCGCTCGGCGAGCTGGCGTCGCGGGCCTCCGGCGGAGAGCCCGCTGTCGGTGATGAGGACGTCGGCGTCGTCGAGCGGGGCGATGGTGGCGATGCCGACGGTGCCCCACTTGGTGTGGTCGGCGAGCACGACGAGGCGCCGCGCGGCGGCGACCAGCGCGCGGTTGGTGTCGGCCTCCATGAGGTTGGGGGTGGTGAACCCGGTGCGCGGACTCATGCCGTGCACGCCGAGGAACAGCAGGTCGACGTTGAGGGCGCGCGATCGCGGCGTCGGCGACCGGTCCGACGAGCGCGTCGGACGGCGTGCGGACCCCGCCGGTCAGCACGACCGTGTGGTCCGGCGCCGCGACCGTGGTGCAGGATGTCGGCGACCGGGATCGAGTTGGTGACGACGGTCAGCGCGGACACGCCGACCAGGTGCGCGGCGAGCGCTGCCGTCGTCGTACCGGCGGAGAGCGCGACCGCCATGCCGGGCTCGACGAGGCTGGCCGCCCGCTCGGCGATCGCCGCCTTCTCGGCCCGCTGGCGCATCGACTTGGCGTCGAAGCCGGGCTCCTCGGTCGAGCCCGGGCTGGCCACGGTCGCACCGCCGTGCACCTTGTCGACCAGCCCGCGGTCGGCCAGCGAACTCGAGGTCGCGCCGGATCGTCATGTCGGAGACCCCGAACTCCTGCACGAGGCGGCTCACCCGCACGCCCCCGTGCCGGCGCACCATTTCGAGGATGGCCATCTGGCGTTGCGAAGCGAGCATCACTCGCACAGTTTCGAACCCACATTGTCAAAAGTCAACAAATTCCAACACACAGTTGGCTGAGGTCCGCGTTTAGGCCGCCACGGACGCCACAACTTCGGGGAACCAGTGGTCTCAGCGGGGCCAGGAGGCCACAACTCCGGGGGAACGTAGTGGCCTCGGGGGGTCGGGAGGCCACAACTCCGGGGAACTAGTGGCCTCGGGGGGTCGGGAGGCCACAGCTTCGGGGAACCAGTGGCCTCGTGGTAGTGGCCTTCCCTCGACGAGTCCTACAGCCAGGAGTCGTCGGTGCCGACGGTGGTCAGGCGCTGGGTGGCCCGGGACAGCGCGACGTAGAGGGTCCGCACCCCCGAGGTCGCGCGGATCGCGGCCGGCTCGACGACCAGGACCGCGTCGTACTCCATGCCCTTCGCGTCAAGCGCCCCGACCGTCTGCAGGCGATCGGTCGAGGCCGGCCACCCACTCGATCACCTCGTCGCGCCGCTCGGTCGGGGTGATCACGCCGACGGTTCCCTCGCACCTCGTCGAGCAGCCGCGCCGGCCTCCTCGCGCACGGTCGCGGCCAGTGCGGCCGCATCGGCCCGCGGACCAGGCGGCGCCACGCCGGCGTGCGCACGGCCGTCGGGCAGCGCGATGTCGGGCTCGGCCCGGCGGATCACCCGGGCGGCCACCTCGAAGATCTCGGCCGAGTTCCGGTAGTTGGTGGTCAGCGCGTGAACTCGGTGCGGCGCCGCGCTGCCGAGCGGCCGCGGTCTCGCCGTGGCGCGCCTCGGCCGCGTCGCCGTGCCACGCGGCCTGCGCCGGGTCGCCGACGACGGTCCAGCTCGCGTACCGGCCGCGCCGCCCGATCATCCGCCACTGCATCGGCGAGACGTCCTGCGACTCGTCGACCACGACGTGCGCGTAGTCGCGGTAGTCGTCGGGGCGCTCGCGACGGCCGCGCGCGGCGGCCATCCGGTCGGAGTACGTGGTGACCTCCCGCACCCCCTCCGCCACCCGGAACGGGTCGGCGCGCGAGCGGCCGCGCGCGGCGGGTCGCCGAGGAGCTCGTCCAGCTCGTCGAGCAGCGCGACGTCCTCGACCGACGGCCGTCGTCCAGCGCACGAACGAGCCGCCGAGCAGCGTGATCTCCACGTTGCTGAGGCAGCCCGACGGCGTACCGGCGCAGCCGCGCCTGGCTCGGCCAGCCAGCCGAGCACGTCGCATCGGGCGGACCACGCGGCCACCAGCCGCGCATGAACGCGATGAACTCGCGGCGCTCGGCGATGTCCGGGGCGAACTCCTCGCGGGCTGCTGGCGGGATTCGGGCAGCAGCTCGACGCTCTGCCGCCACAGCGCGTCGAGCAGGTGCCCGGCGGCCTTGGCCGCGCACCGCGTTGCGCCGCGACGCCGCAGGCTGAGCACGGTGCGCCGCAGCTCGTCCAGCGCGCGACGGTCGAGGCGCAGCAGCGTGCCCCGGTACAGCAGGCGCAGCGCGGTCGGGCGCGTCCGGCGGCAGCGTCGCGGGCGGCCCGGGCGAGCACCCGCTGCATGCGTAGCGAGCCCTTGATCGCGGCGATCGCCGCCGGGTCGTGCCGGGTGGCGTCGCATGCCCTCGACCAGTTGAGCCGAGCGAGCGCAGGCGTCACCGTGTCCTCGCCGAGCGACGGCAGCACGCGCGACGACGTAGTCGACGAACACCTGCGACGGCCCGACCACCAGGACGCCGCCGCCGTCGTAGCGGTTGCGGTCGGCGTAGAGCAGGTACGCCGCCCGGTGCAGCGCGACCGCGGTCTTGCCGGTTCCCGGGCCGCCGCGCACGATCGTCACCCCGGTGGCCGGGGAGCGGATCGCGTCGTCCTGCTCCCGCTGGATGGTGGCGACGATGTCGCGCATGCCGCGCCCGGTCGCCCGGGAGATGCTGGCCAACAGCGCGCCGTCGCCGACGACGCGGCATGTCGGCCGGCGCGGCGTCGGGGTCGAGCAGGTCGTCCTCGACGCCGATGACGGTTTCGTCGGTGCTGACGGATGGTACGGCGGCGCACGACGCCCATCCGGATCCGCCGCGGTGGCCCGGTAGAACGGCGCCGCGGCCGGCGCCCGCCAGTCGACGACCAGCGACTCGTAGACCTCGTCGCGCAGCCCCATCCGGCCGATGTAACGAACCTCACCGCCGGGCACGGCCGGCTCGACCGCCGCCGCCGCCTCACCGGTCTTCGCCGCCGGCCCGAGGTCGAGCCGTCCGAAGACCAGGCCCTCGTGCTCGCTCTCCAGGGCCCGGCGGCGCCGGGCGGCGTGGTAGACCATCGCGTCGCGCTCGACCAGCGCGCCGTAGTTGCCGACCCGCGCCAGGTTGTAGCCGGCCTTCTCGACCTCGGCGGCGGACACGCGCAACTGCCCGAGCCGGGTGTACACCCGATCCAGGTAGCGCTGCTCAGCGGCGATCTCGGACTCGCGAAGAGCGTCGGTCAACGGTTGCTCCGATTCAGGCTTGCAGCGACGCCTCTTCCTCGGCCTCCTGCTCCGCCTTGTGCGCCGTCGTGGCGCGGCGGCGCAGGTAGAGCGTCGTTGCGATGCCGCCGACCACCGCGACGATCAACGCGATGTAGGAGAAGTCCTTCAGCCATTTCTCGGCGGCGCGCCCCACAAAGTAGATGACGAACGTGGTGCCAAACGACCAGATTATCCCGCCGGCCGCGTTAGCCACCAAAAACTTGCGGTAGGGCACCCGCAACGCGCCGGCCAGCGGCCCGGCCAGGATACGCAGCAAGGCGACGAAACGCCCGAAGAACACCGCCCACACGCCCCAGCGCTGGAACATCCGGTCCGCCCGCGTCAGGTGCGCCGGGCCGAAATGTTTCGGAAAACGCCGGCCGAAGCGTTCGAGGAAGCCGCGCCCGCCGCGCCGCCCGAAGAGGTAGCCGAGCGAGTCGCCGCCGATCGCCCCGATGCTGGCCGCGACGGCGACGGCCCACGGGTTGGTGGTGCCGCCGATCGCCATCAACGCGGCCGTGACCAGGGTGATCTCGCCGGGAACCGGGATGCCCATGCTCTCGACGCCGATCACCAGCACCACGATCAAGTAGACGAGGATCGGTGGAAGCGTCTGCAGCCACTGCTCGACGTAGTGCACATCCACCCCCTCCGACGCGCCCGAAACTACCTGCCGCCAAAGTCCAGTGTCGACCGGCCCTCAGCCACCTGACAGCGAACTCCGGTAAACCTAGGGGCTTTCTTTTTTCATAGCTCGGGTCCGTCGGGGTCCGGACCGTCGCTCCCGCCAGAAATCCCGGCGTCCGCGTTCCCAAGCCCGTCGCCACCACTTCGGGGATGTTGTGGCCTCGGCGGGTGTGGAGGGCACTATTTCCCCGAAGTTGTGGCCTCGGGGGGTCGGGAGGGCACTACTTCCCCGAAGTTGTGGCCTCAACGGGGGCGCGGGCTTAGGCGGCGGCGGCCGATGGGGGCTTCGCGACGGCACGGAGGGCTCTTCGGATGCGCCGCCCCGGGCGCCTGCGAACCGCGCCGATCACGCGGGCGATGGCCTCGGTCACCTCGTCGGGGCGCTCGATCGGCAGCATGTGCCCGGCGTCCTCGATCACGATGTGCTCGGCGTGGGGGAGGGCGGTGGCGATGGTCTCGGCACACGCCCGGGGGGTGAGCCGATCCCGGCCGCCGACCAGGACCGCGGCCGGTAGGCGGCGCATCGCGGTGAGCGCGTCGACCCGGGACTGGCGGCCGACCGCGGGGCGGAAGCCGCCGATCGCGCACAGCGGTGCCGCACCGACCATCGCGGTGGTGAGCGACACCCAGGCCGGCTCGGCCCGCTGGCCGAAGACCAGCCAGCGCACGCCGGGGGAGAGCAGCGGCATGAGCAGGCGGTGCGGCCGCCACGCGCCCGAGCGGGCCAGGATCGCCGCAGCCTGGGTCTCCAGGAACCGCATCACCCAGGCGAACTGCGGGCTCAGGCCGTAGCTGGTGTGTGCGGCGCCCTCGGCCGACGTCGACACGAGCACCACGCCGGCGACCCGGCGCTCGAACTCGTCGGCGTGGCGGTGCGCGTACTCCATGATCGTCATGCCGCCGAGTGAGTGGCCGACGAGGACCAGCGGGCCCTCGGGTGCGCGTTCACAGAGGACCGTGGCCAGGTCGTCGGCGAGTTGCTCGAGGGTGGCGTCGGCCCGGCCGGTGATCGTGGACCGGCCGTGGCCCCGGAGCTCCACGGCGAGGATCCGCACCGGCCGCCGCAGCAACCGGGGGAGTGCTTCGATCTGCCGGGTCCAGAGACGATTGTCCAACGTCCAGCCGTGCAGGAGGACTACTGTGATGGGTGCGTTGCGCGCCGAGCCGCTCGAGTGGAGCTCGGTGAAGAGGCGAGCGCCGTCCGGGGTTGGGACGAGCGCCGGGACAACGCTACCCATGGGTAATTGTTACCCAGAAGTTTCAAGTCGTACCAGATCTTTACGGGTGACAAACGTACGACAAAGCGCCGTCCCTCGCGTGAGGGACGGCGCTCGGTGCGATCTGGCTCAGGCTTCGAACACGCCCGCGTCGGCGAGGCGCTTCTCGGTCGCGTCCCAGCCGTCTTCCGGCGCGGCGGCGGCGAGCGCCTGCAGTTCGATGCGGATCTTCGCGGCGTGACCGGCGGCGGCCAGCACCCGGACCTCCTCGACGAACGCGTCGGAGTCGGTGCGATGGTGCATGGTCTTGCCGTTGGTCAGGTTGCGGACATATGCGTGCTTCCCGTGGTTGAGCGGGATGAGGTACTTGAACTCGCCGAGCACGCTGAGTGCGCCACCGGCCGCGCCGGCCTGGCCGGCGCGGACGGACGCGCGCGCGGTCTTGGAGGTGTTGCTCGCCACGGCGGGAACTCCTTGCTTGAACACGGATTGGGGCCCCGCAACTTTAGCACCCGTACCAGAGGTGACTTTTCGCGTGCGTAACGTCTCAGCGGCTCATCCAGTTGGACATTTTGGACGCGAGAGTTGCCGATTCTCTGGCGTACCGACAGCAACAACGTCATCATTGAGCTGCGAGATGATCTGTTAGCTGCGCAAGGCATGGATCCACCGGCGCCTCGAGGTCGTAGGGGAAGACGCACCTCGGGATCCGGGAGGTCTGCAGTGCCAACGCGTGGCGTCATATATGTGCACTCGAGTCCGCTCGCTGTGTGCTCACATGTCGAGTGGGCCGTGGCGCGTGTCCTCGGTGCACCGGTCCGCCTTGGGTGGACCGCACAGCCGGTCGAGCCAGCGACTCGACGGGCTCAGTGCTCGTGGTCCGGGATGTCCGGGACCGGGGGCGAGCTGGCTGCTGCCCTCCGGCAGTGGCCGATGGTGCGTTTCGAGGTTACCGAGGAGCCGAGCCCCGGCGTCGACGGGGAACGCTACATGCACGTGCCCGGCCGTGGGTTGTTCCACGCCGCGACGAGTGCGAACGGCGACATCATGCTGTCCGAGGACCGGCTGCGGGCCCTGATCGCGTCGGCTCGCGGCTATGACACGCTGGCCCACACCTTGGAGAAGGCGCTCGGCGCGCCCTGGGACGCCGAGCTCGAGCCGTACCGGCATGCCGCCGAAGGCGCCCCGATGACGCTTCTGACCCGGGTCGGCTGACCCCCCGCCTGATTGCAAATCGATTACGGTCATCGGGCGAGGCCAACAACGCTCGAGCCGCGAGGTGTCCAGCTTGGTATGAGTCGAACCATCGGCCGGGTGACGGGGCCCGCCGGTCGACCCCTTGCCGCGAGCGTCGAGTCCCGCCCGATCGCCGCGGCGCGTTCGCGGCGCCGCCGCCTCGTCCAGGCCGCCGTCGTCGCACTCGGCCTCGCCGGGCTGGTGCTGGCCTACCTGCGCATGGCGAGCACCTCGGCGGTCAACGCCGACGCCGCCGCCAACGCCCTGCAGGCCTGGGACCTGCTGCACGGCAACCTGCTGCTTCGTGGCTGGACGCTCAGCGACGTCTCGTTCTATCCGACCGAGCTCGTCCAGTACGCGCTGATCGAGGTCGCGCTCGGCCTCGACGGGCAGGTCGTTCACGTGGCCGCGGCGCTCACGTACACGTTGTTGATCTTCTTCGCGGCGCTGGTCGCGAAGGGCGACGCGACCGGGCGGGCGGCCTGGCTGCGGATCGGGGTGGTCGTCGCGACGCTGCTGGTACCGGTGCCGCACAGCGGCTGGTCGATCGTGCTGTCCGGGCCGGATCACACCGGTACCGCAGTGCCCTTGTTGGCGACCTGGCTCCTGGTGGACCGCCGAAGCCGTACCCCGCTGCGGCGCTGGTGGCCGCTCGGCGTCGCGGCGCTGCTCACCGTGGCGCAGATGGGCGATCCCCTCGCGCTCTTCATCGGCGCGCTCCCCCTGGCCGCGGTGTCCGCCCTGCGCATGCTGCGCACACGGGCCTGGCGGGGGACGGACGGTCACCTGTTCCTGGCCGCCGCCGGGTCGGTCGCCGCGGCCCAGGGGGCGCTGGCCGCGCTGTGGTGGAGCGGCGGGTTCTCGGTGCACTCGCCGCTCGCGGCCTTCGGCGCGGTCGTCGACCTGCCCGGGCACGTGTGGATGGCGGTACGAGCGACCGCGCTGAACTACGGCGCGTACCTGCCGTTCCTCACTGGCCGGCTCGAGGTGGCCGCCGGCGTGGTCAACCTGGTCACGCTGGCACTCGCCGCGGTGGCCGTCGGGGGCACGCTGTTCCGGTTGGTACGCGGGACAGCCGGCGACCGCGTCGCCGAGGTGCTCGCCGTGGCGATCCTGGTCAACCTGGCCGCGTACGTCGTGTCGACCCAGCCGACCGACCTCGGCAGCGCCCGCCAGATCGTGGCGGTGCTGCCGTTCGGCGCGGCGCTCGCCGGCCGGGTCCTCGGTGACCGGCTGCCACGGCTGGGCCGGACGCTGGTGCCGTCAGTCGCGGTGGTGGCCGCGGTGCTGGTCGCCGCCTTCGTGGTGCAGTCGGTCGCCGCCAAACCGCAGCCGGTCGAGGGCGAGCGGGTCGCCCAGTGGCTCGCGGCCCACGATCTGCACGACGGCCTCGGCACCTACTGGGCCTCGAACAACCTCACCCTGGCCAGCCACGGCCAAGTACGGGTGGCGCCGGTCGTCGGGCCGGGGGTCCAGGCGTTCCGGTGGGAGTCGTCCGCCGACTGGTACGACTCGAGCCGCCACGACGCGCGGTTCATCGTCGTCGACCTCGACCACAACTCGGTCGACGCGGTGCGGGCCCGGTTCGGCCCGCCGATCGAGCGGCACGACTTCGGCCGGTGGACCGTCCTCGTCTACGACCGCAACCTGCTGATCGACCTGCCCGTCCAGTGCGGCACGGTGAGCGCGGCCCGGCTGGCCGACTGCCCGCCGCTGCCACCGAAGCTGCCCGGCCGCGCGGAGGCCACTACTTCGGGGAAGTAGTGGCCTCCGAGGTGCGCTGAGGCCACCACTTGCGGGAAGTAGTGGCTTCCCGGGTGCGCTGAGGCCACTACTTCGGGGTAGTAGCGGCCTCCCGACGTGCCTCGAGATCTGGCTGCTAGAGCGGGATGTTGCCGTGGGCCCCGCGGGCGGCGGGCGCGCCGGCGAGCGCCTCGGCGATCCGGCGGCGGGTCTCGCGCCGGCTCGATCGACGTCGTCGACCACGCCGATCTCCAGCGCCCGGTTGACCCCGCCGGCGACCTCGATCTGCTCCTCGATCAGCTGCGCGCGCAGCGCCTCGCGCTCGCTCGTGCGAGGCCGCGGCGAGCTTCTTGCGGTGCAGGATGTTGACCGCCGCGCTGGCGCCCATCACGGCGACCTCGGCGTCGGGCCAGGCGAACACCGCGGTGGCGCCGAGCGAGCGGGAGTTCATCGCGATGTAGGCACCGCCGTACGCCTTGCGGGTCACCAGCGTCACCCGGGGCACGACCGCCTCGGCGAAGGCGTGCAGCAGCTTGGCGCCGCGGCGCACCACGCCGTCCCACTCCTGGCCCACGCCGGGCAGGTAGCCGGGCACGTCGACCACCACGATGCAGCGGCACGCCGAGCGCGTCGCACATCCGCACGAACCGGGCCGCCTTCTCCGCCGAGGCCGCGTCGAGGCAGCCGCCGAGCCGCAGCGGGTTGTTGGCGATCACGCCGACCGTGCGGCCGGCGAACCGGCCGAGGGTGGTGACGATGTTCGGCGCCCACTTGGCGTGCAGTTCGACGCCGGGCTCGTCGAGGAGGCGCCGTCGACCACCGGCTTCACGTCGTACGCGCGGTTGGCCTCGGCCGGGAACAGCGCGCCGAGGTCGACGTCGCTCACGTCGGCGGTCGGAGATGCCGGCCCTGCCGGCCGAGCAGCGCGGTGATCTTGCGGGCGTGCTCGACGGCCGACTCGTCGTCCTTGGTCGGTGACATGGACCACGCCGGAGCGCCGGCCGTGCGGCTCGGGGCCGCCGAGGCGCTCCATGTCGACCTGCTCGCCGGTGACGCTGCGGACGACCTCGGGCCCGGTCACGAAGATCCGCCCGGCCGCCGCTCATGATGACGATGTCGGTCAGGGCCGGCCCGTACGCGGCACCACCGGCGGCCGGGCCGAGCACCACCGAGATCTGCGGCACCCGGCCGGAGGCGCGCACCATCGCGGCGAACACCTGGCCGACCGCGTCCAGCGCGACCACGCCCTCGGCGAGCCGGGCGCCACCGGAGTGCCATAGCCCGACGACCGGCACCCGCTCCCGTACTGCGGTGTCGATCGCGTCGACGATGTGCCGGCAGCCCTCGTCGCCCATCGCGCCGCCCATCCGGGTGGCGTCGGTCGCGAACGCGATGACGGCCGTACCGTCGATCTCGCCGCGCGCGGCGAGCACGCCGGAGTCGTCGCGCTCGCTGCAGCAACCGGAGCGATCCGCGGTCCAAGAGCGCCCGCAGGCGGGTCTCCGGATCGCGATGATCGACGGTCTCCGTATCAGAAGTCGCGGAGGTGATGGTCACAGAAGCCTCCAAGGCTGGGCTCACGCTCGGGTGAAGACGAGGACGACGTTGTGGCCGCCGAAGCCGAACGAGTTGTTGATCGCGGCCGCGATGTCCAGGTGGCGTGCCTTGTGGGCGACCACGTCGAGGTCGAGCCCGTCGTCGGGATCGTCGAGGTTGATGGTGGGCGGCACCACGCCGTGATGCACGGCCAGGATGGTGGCGATGGACTCGACGGCGCCGGCCGCGCCGAGCAGGTGACCGGTCATCGACTTGGTCGCGGTGACCACGGGGTGGTCGCCGAGCGCCCGATGCAGGCGCCTTGATCTCGGCCATGTCGCCGACCGGGGTCGACGTCGCGTGCGCGTTGACGTGCGTCGACGTCCCGCGCGGTCGAGATTCGGCGTCACGCAGTGCCGCCCTGATCGCTCGTACGGCGCCGTCGCCTTCCGGGTGGGGCTGCACGATGTCGTACCCGTCGGAGGTGAGCCCGGCCCCGGCCAGCCGCGCGTAGATCCGTGCGCCACGCGCCTTCGCGTGGTCGGCCCGCTCGAGAATGACGACGCCGGCGCCCTCGCCGAGGACGAAGCCGTCACGGCCCTTGTCCCACGGGCGCGAGGCCCGCTCCGGCTCGTCGTTGCGTGTCGACATCGCGCGCATGGCCGCGAAGCCGGCGATCGGCAGCGGGTGGATGACCGCCTCGGTGCCGCCGGCGACGACGATGTCGGCGCGGCCGGAGCGGATGATGTCGAGTCCGAGCGCGATCGCCTCGGCGCCGGTGGCGCAGGCGCTGGCCACGCAGTGCACGCCGGCCTGCGCCTTGAGCTCGAGGCCGACCCACGCGGCCGGTCCGTTGGGCATGAGCATCGGCACCGTGTGCGGCGACACCCGTCGCGGTCCGCTGGCCTCGAGGATGTCGTCCTGGTTGAGCAGCGTGTGCGCGCCGCCGATGCCGGTGCCGATGCTGACCGCGAGGCGCACACCCTCGATCTCCGGCGAGCCGGCGTCGGCCCAGGCCTCGCGGGCCGCCACGATCGCGGTCATCTCCGCGCGGTCCAGCCGCCGCGCCTGGACGCGGTCGATCACCTCGGTCGGCTCGACGGCGAGCTCCGCCGCGATCCGGACCGGGAGCTGTGCTGCCCACTCCTGGGTCAGCGCGGCGACCCCGGAACGGCCGGAGATGAGCCCGTCCCAGGTCGAGGCCACGTCCCCGCCGAGCGGCGTGGTGGCACCGAGCCCGGTGATGACAACCTCAGCAGTCACTGTTCTCTCCCTTGCCGGGCCCTCCCCCGAGGAGGGCCCGGACGCGTCGTTTCTAGCCCTGGGCCTTGACGATGTAGGAGACCGCGTCGCCGACCGTCTTGAGGTTCTGCACCTCGTCGTCGGGGATCTTCACGCCGAACTTCTCCTCGGCCGCAACCACGACCTCGACCATCGACAGCGAGTCCACGTCGAGGTCCTCGGTGAAGGACTTCTCCTCGGCCACGTCGTCGGGGTTGACCCCGGCTACCTCTTCGAGGATCTCGGCAAGGCCGCCGGTGATGTCCTCACGGCTCGTCATCTGTGTTTCCTTTCCTGGGTACGGATCTCTGGACTTTCACGGGCACCGGATGACTTGACCGGCGTAGGTGAGGCCGCCGCCGAAGGCGAACAGCAGTACCGGCGCGCCCGACGGCACTTCCCGGCGCTCGACCATCTTCGACAGCGCCAGCGGCACGCTGGCCGCGGACGTGTTGCCGGAGACGACGATGTCCTTGGCGACGATGGCGTTGGGCAGGTTCAGCCGCTTGGTGATGCCTTCGATGATGCGGAGGTTGGCCTGGTGCGCGACGAACGCGCGGATGTCCTCCGGCGCCACGCCCGAGCGCTCGCACACCTGCAGGGCGAGCGGGGCAAGAGCGGTGGTCGCCCAGCGGAAGACCGCCTGCCCGTCCTGCTGGATGTACGGGCGCCAGCCCTCGATCTTGAGCACGTCACCCTTCTCGGGTGCGGAGCCCCAGACGACCGGCCCGATCCCCGGCTCCTCGCCCTCGGCGACGGCGGTGACCACGGCGGCGCCCGGCCCCGTCGCCGAAGAGTGACGGCGGTCGACCGGTCGGTCCAGTCGGTGAGGTCGGTGAGCTTCTCCGCGCCGATCACGATCGCGTTGCGCGTGGCGCCGGCCCGGATCGCGTGGTCGGCCTGGGCGATCGCGTAGCGAGAAGCCGGAGCAGGCGGTGTTGATGTCGAACGCGGCCGGCGCGCTGATGCCGAGCTTGGCCGCGACCCGGGTGGCGACGTTGGGGCAGCGGTCGACCGAGCTGCAGGTGGCCACGACGACCATGTCGATGTCGGCCGGCGGTCAGGCCGGACGCGGCGAGCGCCTTGCCGGCGGCCGCGGTCGCCATGTCGGCGACCGTCTCGGTGTCGGCGATCCGTCGCTCGGCGATGCCGACCCGGCTGCGGATCCACTCGTCGTTGGTGTCGACGACGCGGGCGAGATCGTCGTTGGTGAGGACCCGGGCGGGCTGGTAGTGGCCCAGCGAGACGATCTTGGAACCGGCGTTCAGACGGAGACCTCCGATGCGGGCGAGCGGCTGGCCCGGGCGCGACCGGGTCGTCGGGGTGGGCGAGCCATTCGGTGAGCTGTCCGGCGTGGTGTGCGGTGACGTCGATCGGGCCCTGCCGGGTCTGCACCGCGCCGATCACCTGGCCGCTGCGCACCTCGGCGCCCTCGATCAGGCCCTCGGCCGGCGAGAACGTACCGGCGGCGCCGGCCACGACCACGCGGAACTCCGGGTGCGGCTCGTGCGTCGGGGCGGCGCCGTGCCGGGCGATCGCGTCGCGGGCGGCCGGCAGGTCGTCGGGCGTGTTCACGGTGACGATCTCGATGCCCTTGAGCTCGCGCTTGACCAGCCCGGCGAGCGTGCCGGCCGGGGCAGCTCGATGACGGCGGTCACCCCGAGGTCGGCGAGGGTCGGCCATGCACAGGTCCCAGCGCACCGGCGCGGTGACCTGGCTGACCAGGCGGCGCAGCATGGTCGGGCCGTGGTCGACGGCGGCGCCGTCGAGGTTGGAGAGCAGGATCTTGGTCGGCTGCTCGGCGGATGATGCCGCCGGCGACCGCCGCGAGCGCCTGCTCGGCCGGCGCCATGTAGGGCGTGTGGAACGCACCGGCCACCTGGAGCGGGATGACGCGCGCCTTGGCCGGCGGCGCGGCGGCGAGCTTGTCCAGGCCGGCGATCGAGCCGGCCGCGACGATCTGGCCGGCGCCGTTGCGGTTGGCCGGGTAGAGGCCGGCGTCGTCGATCGCGGCGAGCACCTCGGTCGGCGTCGCCGCCGAGGACGGCGGACATGCCGGTCGGCTCGAGCGCGCAGGCGGCGGCCATCTCGCGGCCGCGGACCCCGGCGAGGGTCGATCGCGGCTTCTCGGGCGTGAGGACACCGGCGAGCGCGGCCGCGGCGAGCTCGCCGACGCTGTGCCCGGCGGTGACGGTGACGTCGTACATCGGCAGCTGCTCGGCGGCGAGCAGGGCCGCGGCGACCAGCAGCGGCTGGGTCTTCGCGGTGTCCTTGATCTCGTCGGCGTCGGCCTCGGTGCCGAGGTGGACCAGGTCCACGCCGCGACAGCACGGACCACCAGCGCAGGCGGGCCTCGGCGCCGGCGAGCGCGAGCCATGGAGTCGAGGAAGCCGGGCTTCTGGGAACCCTGACCGGGTGCGAGAACGGCGAGCACGTCTATGACTGTTCCGGATGCTGGTGGGTCGAGTGGGTAGCGCGAGGCACCAAACTCGACGACTCGCTTTGTAGGTATCCTACAAAAGATCGCAGCGCGTCATGTGCATGAACGTTCAGGTTGCGAACTGTTCCGGTCAATGACCGGACGGGTATCGGGCCGGGGGCCGCGAGCGGATCAAGCCGGCCGATGGTCAGGGCGATCCGCAGCGCGAAGGCATCCCGCGGGACCAGCGGCATGAAACCGGTCACTTCGCCGATCCGGCGCAGCCGGTAACGAACCGTGTTCGGGTGCACGAACAGCGCCGCGAGCGGCGCTCTCCAGGACGCCCGCCGCAGGCGAAGAAGGCGTCGAGGGTCTCCAGCAGCTCGCCGCCGGCGCGCGTCAGCGCGCCGTACACCTCCTGGCGCAGGATCCGGCGCGCCTCGCTGTCGCCGGCGAGGGCCCGCTCGGGCAGCAGGTCGTCGGCGGCCACCGGGCGCGGCGCGGCCGGCCAGGCGGGAGCGGCCCGGAAGCCGGCGAGCGCGGCCCGGGCCGACTCGGTCGCCTCGTCGAGCGACGGTACGGCCGGGCCGACCACGACCGGGCCGTCGCCGAAGGCCGACCAGCAGGCGCTCGGTCGCGGCCAGGGGGTCGGCCGCGCCGCCCAGGACCACGACGAGGCGGTCGCCGTGCACACCGCCGAGGATCTCGACGTCGATGCGCCGGGCGGCCTGTGTAGACGGTGTGCAGCACGGCGGCGGCCTCACCGCCCGGGGAGCGGCCGACCGCGACCGCGACCGGCGGCGCGTCGGCCCAGCCCAGCGCCGCGGCCCGGCTGGCCAGCACGTCGGACGAGTCGCCGCGCAGCAGGGCGTCGACGAGCAGCGCCTGCAGCCGCGCGTCCCAGGAACCGCGGGTCTCGGCCGCGCGGGCGTACACGCGGGCCGCGGCGAACGCGACCTCACGGCTGTAGCGCAGCATCGCCTCCCGGATCGCGGCCTCCTCACCGGGCGCGGCCAGCCTGCGGTACCTGCTCCTCGACGACCTCGATGGTCACCCGGATGAGCTGGACCGTCTGGCCGAGGTTGATCGACCGGGCCAGAGCGCGCGGAGCCGCGTCGAAGAACTCGTCGGAGACCTCCTGCGGCTCGACGGCATGCCCGTCGACGCGGCGGCGCAGCCATTCGACCAGCGACCGGACGCCGGCCTGGGCCACGAGCATCACCCACGCCCGCTGGTCGGCCGGTAATTCGCGGAACCAGGGGAGCGACTCGTCCATGCGAGCGACGCTGGCGGTGGCGAGTGCCCCGGCGGCGCGCTCGATCGTACGGACGGTCGCCTCCAGCACGACCGGTCCCGCCGTTGCGCCACTCATCGACATGCCGCCTAGCCTTTCATGCGTTGCCGCAGCAAGGACTGCCGGTTGTGGCTCTGCGATGATCGGATGATGCGGGTACGCATTGCGGTCGGGGCGCTGGTGGCTTTCTTGGCGCTGACCGTGCTCGTCGCGACCCGGTGGGCGCCGCTTGCCCGGCTCGATCTCGACGTCAGCGCGTGGGCGCGCCGGGTCGGGGGGGCCCATCCGGTCTGGGTCGAAGGCTGGCGGGTCGTCACGCACATGGGTGACACGTTGCCCTTGCTCATCCTGGGCGGGGTCGCCATCGTGCTGCTGCTAGCCAGTCGCCGGCCGATCGACGCGGCCGCCATCGTCGTCGTGGCGGGAGTCGCCCAGCTGATCGCGCTCGCGGTCCGGCTCCCACTCGCCCGGCCCCGGCCGGTCGACCCGTTCACGCCGGTCAGCTCCTACGCCTTTCCGAGTGGCCACACGCTGCATTCGATGCTTGCCGTGCTCTTGGCCGTGTACCTCCTGCGGGACCATCCTCGGCGGCGAGCCGTGGCGTGGCTTCTTGGCTCGGTCGCGGTGCTCATCGGGGTCAGTCGCGTCGTGCTGCTCGCGCACTGGCCGACGGACGTGCTCGGCGGATGGCTGCTGGCGTTCGGGGTCGCGCCGCTGCTGCTGGCCGGAGCCGATCAACTGAAACGCTCCGGCGTCACCGCCAGAGGCGACGCGCCGCGAATATCGTCGCCGCCACCGCCATCGCCAGAAGCACCGCACAACCCTCCAGCGCCGGACCCGCCGACCCGTTGAACGCCGCCTCGAATGAGCGCATCGCCCAGTAGCCGGGCGAGACCGGCGCGATGGTGCGCGCCCAGCCGGGCAGGTCGGCCAGCGGAAGCAGCGCACCGCTCAACGCGGTGCTGATCAGGCTGGCGATGTCGGTGATGGCGGACACGGCGGACGGTGTGCTGGTCACCGCGGCGAGCGCCGCACCCAGGCTGAGCACGGTGATCGCCCAGCAGACGCCGACGGCGGCGAGGAGCGGCACGTCCGGCGGGCGCAGCCCGAACGCGGCGACCCCGACGCTGAGCACCACGACCTGCTGCAGCAGCAGGATCGCCAGCGGCGTCGCACACTTGCCGAGCACCAGGCTCGTCGCCCGGACCGGGGTCGCGCGCAGCCGGTCGAGGGTGTGCCAGATGCGCTCGCCGAGCAGGGCGTTCGCCACGATCGACAGGCCGAGCATGGAGAAGAGGACGAGCGGTAGCAGTACCGATCGGATGGAGCCGCCCGGTCCGGGCTGGGTCGCGGTGAACAGCGGCCGGATGAGCACCATCAACGCCAGCGGGGAGAGGATGCGGCTCAGCGCCGGGCCAGGCTCGCGGAGGATGAGCCGGGCGTTGTGCAGGACGAGGGCGTTCACACGCTCATCTCTTTTCGATCGCTTTGTAGAGGTCGTCGAGCGACGGGCTGCGCAGGTCGACGCGTTCGGGCAGGGTCGCCTCGCCGGCCAGGAGTTGGGCGAGAGCTGCGCCCGGGTCCTTTGTCGGGATGGTGAGTTCCCGCCCGTCCGGGAAGGTGGCGGCCAGGCTGCCCGGCAGATTGGCGAGCAGTTCGGCGCGGCTGCCGCGGGCCACAACCCGGCCCTCGCGCGCGATGGCGAGGGTGGCGTCGAGGCCGTCGAGTTCGGGCAGGTAGTGCGTGGTGTAGACGACCGCGGCGCCCGAGTCGGCGTGCCGCCGCACGGCGGCCAGGATGGCGTCGCGCGTGACCGGGTCGGCGCCGACGGTCGGCTCGTCGAGCAGGATCAGCAAGGGACGGTGCACGAGCGCGGTGGCGGCCTGGACGCGGCGCTGCTGGCCGCCGGACAGCTCCTGGATCTTGCGCTTGAGCAGGTCGCCGAGCAGAAGTTCGGCGGCCACGTCGGAGATCGCGGCGTGCAACCGTTGGCCGCGCAGTCCGGCCAGCCTTCCGAAGAGCCACAGGTGCTCGTGCACGGTCGCGGTCGGGTAGAGCCCCAGCGTCTGTGGTGCCACGCCGACCTGAGCTTTCCCGTACCCCTTCTCGATCGTGCCCTCGTCGGGCCGTAACAGGCCGGCGGCGATCGAGACGAAGGTGCTCTTGCCGGCGCCGTTGTGGCCGATCAGCCCGACGATCTCCGTCGCGTCGACCTCGAGGCTGAAGCCGTCGAGCGCGGTGATCGTCTTATAGGACTTCCGTAGGTTGTTCGCGCGTAGCATGCGCGGCCTCCTGTTGATCTACGCCGTATAGATCTACAGTGTAATGGTGGACGACAAGCGACGCCAGATCCTCGACGCGGCCCTGGCCATCGCCGACGAAGACGGCCTCGACGCTGTCTCGATGCGCTCGGTCGCCGCGCGGGTGGGAGTGTCACCGATGGCGCTGTATCCGTACGTGGGGTCGAAGGCGGCCCTGCTCGACGGGCTGGTCGGGCGGCTGCTCTCCGAACTCGCCGTCGACCAGGCACCGGCCGACTGGCGCGAAGGGCTCCGCGTGCTCGCCAACGCGATGCGAGCGCTGGCGCGGCGGCACCCGACGGCCTTCATGCTGCTGCTGTCCCGGCCGTCGGTGACGCCGGAGGCGGCGGCCGCGGTGGACGCCGTCTACCAGGGACTGCTGGTAGCTGGGGTACCGCCGAAGCACGTACCGCGGGTGGAGCGGATGGTGTCGACGTTCGTGCTCGGGTTTGCGGCGTCGGAGGTCAACGGG
This sequence comes from uncultured Actinomycetota bacterium, assembly GCA_963816625.1. GTDB lineage: Bacteria > Actinomycetota > Actinomycetes > Mycobacteriales > Micromonosporaceae > Dactylosporangium. The sequence continues at coordinate 397,530 of CAWFLC010000006.1, forward strand.
CGGTTCGCGGTGGACGATCCGCAGCTGCGGGCCCGGCGCGGCGTGGAGTTGCCGGCTCACCAGGCGCTCGGCGCCATCCTGCTGGACGTGGACTGGGACGCGGAGTTCGAGGCGGACCTGCGCGACCTCGAGTCGGTGATCGACGCGCTGATTTGCCACAAGTCCGGGGAAGCAGTGGCCTGATGTCGGGTTCGAGGCCACTACTTCCCCGAAGTTGTGGCGTGGCGCGGGGCTGGAGGCCACGAGTTCCCCGAAGTTGTGGCGTGGCGCGGGGCTGGAGGCCACGAGTTCCCCGAAGTTGTGGCGTGGCGCGGGGCTGGAGGCCACGAGTTCCCCGAAGTCGTGGTCTCCGGCGGGGTGTGAGGCCACTACTTCCCCGAAGTTGTTGCCTCCGGCGGGGTCTGAGGCCACTACTTCCCCGAAAGCGTGGCCTCCGGCGGGGTGTGAGGCCACTACTTCCCCGAAGTTGTGGCGGCTGGAAGAGCGGCGCCCGAAGTTGTCGCGGCGGATGGTTAGGCGCGGCGGCGCTGGCGCGGCAGGCGGCGTTCGAGGTCGGCGATGTGCCGGTTGGCCGCCTCGAGCCGGTCCTCGAGCTGCACGATGCGGCAGGCCGGGGACAGGGCGACGCCGCCGTCGACCAGCTCGCGGGCCCGGGCCGCGAGCCGCAGCTGATGCCGTGAGTAGCGGCGGTGGCCGCCGCTCGAGCGCTGGGGGCTGACCAGGCCGGCGTCGCCGAGGCTGCGCAGGAACGCCGCGGTCACACCGATCATCTCGGCGGCGCGGCCCATGCTGAAAGCCGGGAAGTCGTCGTCGTTCAGACGACCGTGGGCCCCGACGGCGCTTGCCGTCGGGGCCCGATCAGTCGTTCGTTCGCTGTCGGCTTGTGCCGGCAACCTTGTGTCACTCACCGGCATCCTGCGGGTGAGTTTCGCAGTATTGTTTTCGAGCGATCACCCCTTGTCGAATCGGAGAAGTGAGCCCTTCTGGATAACCAGGTATGTCTCGTCCTCCTTCACGCTCGACACTGGATCGACTCTCAAAGCGTAGAACCGTCGCAAGAGCATTTCTAGTCTCGACACGGTAGTTTTTGCGTTGCGTGTCGTCACACTGCGTATTCTCCGTGAGCGTTCTCAAGAGGTGATCGGATGCCTTCGCCCACCTACCGCGCGGGCCGCGTCCTTGCTAGATAGCCGGAGGTCGATCCGATGCCATCCGAAATCACACAGCGTCAGCTGCGTGACGGAACCGCCCGATCAAATGGTGCTCAGTACCGTTACGGCTCGCGGCCTACCCGCGACGGCACTGTGGATTCAACGCGCTCGAGATCACCCGCGGCTGCGCGTACATCTGATGGCACAAGCGCAAACTACCTGGCGTGGCTGGGTCAACCTTGCGGATCATGCAAGCTATCATGCAGGGTGTGCAAGCTAGATCTCAACTCCTACCACTGCTGCGCTCACCACTTGTGGGCGAGTTGCTGGCATGGATCTATCTGCACCCAGATTCAACGTATTCGGTGACTGAACTGGCCAACCAGTTCAAGGTTTCCCAGTCGACGATAAGCCGGGAGGCTGACCAACTGGCTCGGTCGGGCCTCGTCGTAGAGGAACGCAAGGGTAACCTTCGGCTGCTGCGGGCGGATCTCAATCACCTTCTCGTCCGGCCGCTCACTGAGCTGTTGGCGTTGACCTACGGTCCAGTCGCGGTTCTGGCCGACCTCCTTCCACCGCTCGAAGGGGTGGACGAGGCGTACATCTACGGATCGTGGGCGGCACGCTATGCCGGTGAGGGCGGACCGCCACCACTCGACGTTGACGTGTTGGTGGTGGGTGACGCCGACGACGATGACCTTGCGGATGCGGCGCGGGCTGCCGAGCGGCGGTTGGGTCGAGAAGTCAACATTCACCGTGTGTCCGCAACAGCCTGGCGTTCGTCCAGCGACGATCCGTTTCTGGCGTCCGTGCGCTCGCGCCCGCTGTATCCCATCGTTGATCCTGGAGACCGCGCATGAGATGGCAGCAGGGCCGCGAGACGCTTGAGGGAATGGTCGATCGCGGCGAGTTGGAGCGGGTGCCAGCGAGCCGCGACCACGCCGATCTGTTGCTGTCCCAGGCATGCCAGCATCTCGCCTCGGCCAACGCCATCGCGGGGTCAGACCCCGCCGGCGCATATCAACTGTTGTACGACGCGGCCCGCAAGGCGCTGGCCGCCGTGCTGGAGAACCAAGGCCTACGGGCCACCAGCCGCGGCGGACACATAGCCGTTCGTGAAGCGGTGTCAGCCCAGCTTGACCCGCCCCTCGGCGGCGTGCTTCGGCCCTTCGATCGTCTCCGACGGCGCCGGAACCAGGTCGAGTACTCCTCGTCGGCGGCGCCCAGCATCAGTGCGGATGAGATCGAGCGCGATGCGCCAAAGGTCGAGCAGATCATCGAGGTTGCCGCGAAGGTGCTCGATCAGATGAGTCCTCTCTGAGTGAACCACGGGGGGCACGCTGGCCGGATGGCGCACGTTGTGAGCGATCTCGTCCTGATCTTGCGGTACCGCAAGGCCGTCACCCACGGCTTCCATGCCCTGCTCGGCACCCTGGAGACGCACGAGACTCCAAAATTCGTGCTCCATGGTGGCGTTACATTGAGGTCATGACGGACGACTCGCGTCGGCAGGTCGCCGCCACGATGGCCGAGGCGGCCCAGGCGTGGCTGGACATGTTGACCGCGGAGCAGCGTGCGATCGCCGTGGGTCACCTGCCGTCGAACGAGGATACGGACAACGAGCGCCGACGCTGGTTCTACACCCCGACCGATCACGGTGGTCTGACCGTCCATCAGCAGCGGCCTGCACAGCAGCGAGCGGCGATGAGGCTGGTGGCGTCCGGCCTGTCCCGGCCTGGCTACGTTACGGTCGCCACGACCATCGGGCTGGAGAACATTCTCGATCACACCGAGGGCTTCGCGGCCCGCTTTGACCGAGAACGCGGACGCGACCCGGGCCTGTACTACTTGCGCGTCTTCGGCGACCCCGGAAGCGGTCGTACCTGGGGCTGGCGGTTTGGCGGCCACCACGTATCGCTGAACAACCTGATCGTGGACGGCGAGCTGGTGGCCACCACGCCATGCTTCATGGGCGCCGATCCGGCAACCTCCGAACTGCTCGGGGGTGCGGTGAACCGTCCGCTCGCCCGCGTCGAAGACCTGGCCCGGGAACTCGTCCGTGCCCTGCACCCCGACCTCGCGCACCGTGCGATTCTCTCGCCCAAGGCGCCCTCTGACGTCGTGACCGCCAACCGTACGACGATCTCCGAGGGCGACCGGGTCATTCCGCTGGCCGGGATCTGGCGCGACGAGCGCTTCCCCGACCCGGTCGAGCAGACGAAGCTGCAGGCGCTGAGCGACGCGATCGACGTGGCCGCCGGCTACGGGGAGGCCGACCACCGGGCGCTGGAATACACAGCCCGGCCCAAGGGGATTCCCGGCGCCGACCTCCGGGCCGAGGAACGGGAACTGCTCCGGGCACTGCTCGGGACGTATTTCGGACGCGTGCCGGAGGCGGTGTCGCCGATGGCGGCGTACGACGAAGCCGCGCTCGATGCGGTGCATTTCGCCTGGGCCGGCTCAACCGAGTCCAGCGCGCCGCACTACTACCGCGTGCAGGGACCGCGCCTGCTCCTCGAGTGGGACAACACCCAGCGCGGCGCCAACCACGCACACTCCGTCTGGCGCGACCCCGAGAACGACTTCGGCCTGGACGTTCTCCGCACCCACCGCCGACGCCATCACCGCGAGCCCTAACGACTGCCCCGCCGCCATCCACATCGCCGGCGGCGTGCAAATCGACCGCCGGCGGACTGAGTCAGGCCCGCGGTGGCCCGACCGAATCCCGGGCGTGCAGTGGCATCGGCACCAGCTCGACGCCGGCGCGCCGGGCCGGGTCCAGCAGCAGCTCGACGGCCCGCTGGCCGAGCTCGACGTACGGTAGGGCGACGCTGGTCAGCGCCGGGCGCAGCCAGGCGGCCAGGTCGGAGTCGTCGAACGAGACGATCGACAGGTCCGCCGGGACGCGCAGCCCGACCTCCGCCGCGGCCTGGTAGGCTCCGAAAGCGATCCGATCGTTCAGGCAGATCAGGGCGGTCGGTGCCGGGCCGGAGTCGAGGAAGGCCCGCACCGCCGCGTACGCCGGCTCCGGCCACCAGTTGCAGTCGATCACGCCGCCCAGCCGCAGCCCCCGCGGGCCCAGCACGTCAGCGATGCCGGCGAGGCGCTCCCGCGCCGCGTACACCCGGTCGGTGGCCACGCCGCGGGCGCGACGGCTGCCGAGTTCCCCTCCCGTGGAACCCCGATCTTCCCGCGTACGGCTTCAGCCCGACCGGCAAGACATGGCTTCCCCAGCCTCCGGACTGGAGCCGGTACGCGGCAGACGCACAAGCCGGCGCCGCAGGAGCCACCCTCGAGATGTACCGGCGAGCGATCCAGCTCCGACGCCAGCACCGATTGGGCCTGGGACACCTCACATGGGTCGACCTGCCCGACCGCACCAGCGGGCCGCACCTCGCCTACCGGAACGCCACCGTCACGGTCGTCACCAACCTGAGCCCAGCCCCGCTGGCGCTACCCTCCGGCGCCCACATCCTCATCGCCAGCGACAAGCTCGACAGCGACGGCGGTACCCCCCTCCTCCCGAGCGACACCACCGCCTGGCTGCTGGCGCGGGCACGAAGCAACGCTTGAGGGATCGCCCAGCGCCGCTCTTCTTGATATGACTCGGGTCCGCGGAGCGCGCGACCGTCGCTCCCGCCAGACACCGCTCGTCGCTGCGCTCCTCGCTGCCACGTCCGCGTCCCCAAGCCCACGCCGCCACAACTCCGGGGAAGGAGTGCCCTCAGCGGTCCCGGGTGGCCACAACTCCGGGGAAGTAGTGCCCTCAGCGGGGTCGCGTGGGCACTACTTCGGGGAAGTTGTGGCCACGGGGGCGGCCCAGCCCCCGGGTCCGCCATGTGGGCACTACTTCGGGGAAGTAGTGGCCTCGGCGAGGTCGGGTGGGCACTGCTTCCCCGGAGTTGTGGCATCCGGGTGGGCGGGTCAGCGGCGGTGGCGGCCGCTGGCGTCGGTCTGGACGTCGGACTGCTCGAGCAGGTCCGCCGCTCGCTGCAGCGCCTCGAACCACAGCGGCGCCGGCGCGCTACCCCGAACGTACGAGGCGATCTCCTCGGCCAGCCGGTCGATCTCGGCCGACTCCACGCTGACCCGGGGCTGGGGAACACGAGCGACCGGCTCGGCCGGCGGCGCAAGAACCGGAGTCAGCGGCAGCGCCGGTCCCACGCACACCACGTCCAAGAACCGCGTGGTACGGGTGAACGCCACGTACAGCAGGCGATGCCCGCGCTCGTCCTCGGCGACGATCTCGGCCGGCTCGACGACCACCACGGCGTCGAACTCGAGACCCTTCGCCTCCTGAGGGCTGACCAGGTTGATCGACGTGTCCAATTCGCCCCGGTCGGCGCTGCTCCAGGTGACGGCGTTGGAGGCGAGCGCCGCCTCGACCTCGGCGCGGCAGGAGGCCGGGCACACGATGCCGACGAAGCGGCCCTTGCCGGCGTGCCCGATCGCCACCGCGACGGCCCGGCCGGCCCGCTCGGCGACCTCCTCGACCTGGTGTACGCCCGGATTCGTCGGCCCGTCGCGCACGACCTGCGCCGGCTCCACATCCGGTGCGGCCATCGGGAGCAACTGCGCGGCGAACTCGTACACCTGGCGTGGCACCCGGTACCCGTACTTGAGCGCGACCGTCTCCTGCGGCAGCGTCGTGGGCAGGTGGCGGGTGACCTCGTCCCAGCGGTCCCGGGCCCAGGCGCCGGTGGACTGGGCGAGATCGCCGACGACGGTCATCGAGCCGGTCGACGAGCGACGGGTGACGCTGCGCAACTGCATGGGGGAGAGGTCCTGCGCCTCGTCGACCACGATATGCGCGTACTGCTTCGGAAGGCCGTTGATCAACGCCTCGGCCTCGTCGAGAAGGGGGAGATCGGCGGCGGCCCAGACCTCGTTGGAGAGGCGGTCGGAGCCGCGGCGGTAGAGCAGGGCGGCCTCGCCCGCGGTGAACTCGTGCCCGGCCGCGACGGTCAGCCGGCTGCGCGAGCCGAGCAGGTCGCGCAGGAAGGCCGGCGCGGTGAGCTGCGGCCAGAGCCGTTCGACCAGGTTGTCGACCGGCCCGAACCGTTCCCGCTCGATACCGCCGTCGCGGTCCTGGACGAGTTGCATCAGGCGGTCGCGGAGGAGTTGGCGGCGCTGCGCGTACGGGATCGCGGCCTGGCGGCAGGTGGTGAGCGCGGACGACACGTCGGCCGCCGACAGCGTCACGAAGTGGCCGTCGATGAGCAGCCGCTCGGCCGGCTCCGGAGTTCCGATGCGGGCGTCGAGTGCGCGGGCGATGAGTGACGCCATCCGCGCGTCGCCCTTGAGCCGCCGTACGGCCGCCGCCTCGGTCCGCCCCCGCCGGACGTCCGGCGCGAGCATGCCGATGTCGACCTCCTCGACGCTGGTGTCGCCGAGGTCGGGCAGGACCGTGCGGATGTACCGGGTGAACGCCGGATGCGGCCCGACCACCAGCACGTTCTCGGCGTCGAGCTGCTCCTGGTGGTTGAACAGCAGGTACGAGACCCGGTGCAGCGCGACGGCGGTCTTTCCGGTGCCGGGACCGCCCTCGATCACGAGCAGTTGCTCCAGCGGCGCCTGGATCAACTCGTACTGCGCGGCGTGGATCGTCGCGGCGATGTCGTGCATCGCGCCGTCGCGGCTGCGGTCCAGTTCGGCGAGGAGCGTGTCGTCGATCGGCGGCCGGTCGTCCGAGGTCAGTGCGGACAGTTCGGCGGCGAGCGCCGCGAACACCACGTCCTGGAAGGCGGTGACGACGTTGCCGTCGCACTGGAACGTCCGTTTGCGCAGGAGCCCTAGCGGTTTAGTCGAGTTTGCCTGGTAGTAGGGGGCGGCGGCGGGCGCCTTCCAACTCACGACCAGGACCTCGGCCGAGTCGTCGAAGATCGTGTCCCGGCCGATGTAGAGCGAGGTGCCGCCCTCGTCGTCCGTACGGCCCCAGGCGACCGCCTCGTCGGGCCGTGCGATGCCGTCCTTGCGGCGTTTGGCCCACTTCGCCAGCCAGCGGGCAGCTCCGTTGTGGGCGGCGGCCTCGGCGGCATGGCCGGTGTCGGTTCGCATCCGCTCGCGATGCTTCTGCGCGGTGTCGAAGTAGTCCTGTTCTGCGGCGAGCTCAGCCGATTTCGGCATCACATCTGCTGCCCTCCCCGCATCCCGCCGACGCAAGTCAAAGCCACGCTCAACCTAAACAGATGCGGCACCGTCCCGGGAAGCGCTACTCGGGCTTGCGGGGACACTGGTGGCTGGGCCGCCGGGGAATGCGGGCGGGCCGCCGGCTCGACACCAGGCGCGCGCTCTGGAAGGCGGCCAGGCTGGCGTTGGTGGCCGCGGTGGCCGAAGCGGGCGGGGGCCGGGACACCGCGCTCAGGTGGCTCGACAGCGCCGCATGGAACAGCGTCGGGTGCGCGTTGGCCGGCGACGGCCGGCGGCTGCCCATGCGCCGCTCGATCCCGTTGTACGTCGTCGTGCGCGGCAGGGGGATGACCGGTGCGAGAGCGTCCGGTTCCTCCGCCGCGGCGGCGGTCGACTTCTTCGACGGCCGCGTCACCACGTATGCCACTACCGCCGCCACGATCACTGGCACCAGGTACAGGGCTCCGGCCCACTGATCAGCCACGACACGACTCCCAACGACGTTTCAACCCCAGTCACGCTACGGATCGGACGGGGTCGCCCGTGTCAGCCAAACGGACCGCCTCGCAAGCCCGGCCGGGGTGCAATTCAGGTGCAGATCGCCGCGGGTCGGGCACACGGCCGAGCCGAAGTCATTTTTCGGACGAGATGATCGACTGGTACCAGCGGAAGGAGGCGCGCGGGGTGCGCTGCTGGGTCTCGAAGTCGACGTGCACGAGCCCGAAGCGCTGGCTGTAGCCCTCGGCCCACTCGAAGTTGTCCATGAACGACCACACACAGTAGGCGCGCACGTCGACCCCCTCGTCGATCGCGGCGCGGACGGCGCCCAGGTGCCCGTCGAGGTAGGTGATCCGGTCGGTGTCGTCGATCGCGGCGTAGGAGCATCCGCTCTCCGTGATCCAGATCGGCGGGAGCTTCTCGTACCGGTCGCGGAGCATGACCAGGGTCTCGCGGAGCCCGTCGGGAACGACCGGCCAGCCGAAGTCGGTGGTCGGGTAGCCCTCGAGCGGCTTGATCGCGAACGGCAACTGAGCCCCTGCCCCCCGACCCGCGCAGTCCCGCCCTGAGTCTCGGCGCCGGGCGCGGCGACCGAGGTCGGGTTGTAGTAGTTGACGCCCCACGCGTCGAGCGGCGCCGAGATGACCTGCATGTCGCCTTCGAGCACGATGCCGTCGATGTCGGCGGTAGTCAGCGCCTCGACGCCGGGTGGATAGGTGCCGAGCAGGATCGGGTCGCTGAACAGCCGGTTCTGCAACGTGTCGTAGGCCATCGCGGCGACCTGGTCGTCCTCGCGGTCGCTGGCCGGCCAGACGGGCGAGTAGTTGTTGGCCAGCGTGATCGGCGCGCTGCCGGTGCGGCGCAGCGCGGACACGGCCAGGCCATGGCCGAGGAGCAGGTGGTGGGCGATCGGCAGCTGGTCCTGCTGCAGGGTCAGGCCGGGCGCGTGGATGCCGAGCACGTGGCCGAGCGAGAAGTGGATGAACGGCTCGTTCAGCGTGATCCACAGCCTGACCCGGTCGCCGAGGGCCTCGCCGACAAGCTCGGCGTATTCCCCGAAGCGGGCGGCCGTGTCGCGGTTGGTCCAGCCACCCGCGTCCTGCAGCGCCTGGGGAAGGTCCCAGTGGAAGAGCGTGGCCAGGGGGTCGATGCCGCGCTCGAGCAGGCCGTCGACGAGGCGGTCGTAGAAGGCGATCCCGGCGGCGTTGGCCGGGCCGTCGCCGGTCGGCTGGATCCGCGGCCAGGCGATCGAGAAGCGGTAGGCGCTGACGCCGAGTTCGGCCATCAGGTCGAGGTCCTCGACGGAGCGGTGGTAGTGGTCACAGGCGACGTCACCGGTGCTGCCGTCGCTGACCCGTCCCGGCTGGTGGCTGAAGGTGTCCCAGATCGAGGGCCCTCGGCCGTCCTCGTGGACGGCCCCTTCGACCTGGTAGGCGGCGGTCGACACGCCGAAGCGGAACCCGGCAGGAAGCGGCATGCGGTAACCCTACATCCGATGATCAAAAGTTCGGGTACGGCCCGAAATGCCATCGACACACGAATCTGGGAGATTGAACGATACCCCCAAGATCGTGCGTTTGAAGGAGGCCATCAATGGCCGAAACCGAAACGTCCGCGGCCGGCGCCGAAATACGCGAAGGCCACTACGGCGCCAAGGTCGCCGCCGTCGAGCCCGGCGGCGCCGAGTTCATCCCCCTCGAGGAGCGGCACGGCAGGCCGCTCAACCTGTTCTGGACCTGGATGTCGCCGAACCTCGAGTTCGCGACGATCTTCGTCGGCGTCATCTCCGTCCTGTTCTTCGAGCAGACCTTCTGGCAGGCGGTCGCGGCCATCGTCGCTGGGCACCGGGCTCGGCTCGTTCACCCAGGTGATCCTGTCCGCCCGCGGCCCCGGGCTCGGCGTGCCGCAGATGATCGTGAGCCGGATCGCCGTTCGGCTTCCTCGGCAACATCCTGCCGGCCGGGCTCAACTCCGTCGTGGCGGGCGTCGGCTGGTTCGCGGTCAACAGCGTCAGCGGCGCGTTCGCGCTGTCAACTCGCTGACCGACCTCCCCAAGCCGCTGTGCCTGCTCATCGTGGTGGTCGCCCAGATCGGCGATCGCGTTCTTCGGGCACAACCTCGTCCAGGTCTTCGAGCGCTACGCCTTCTCGGTCCTGGCATCATCTTCCGATCGCCGTCGATCATCATCCTGAGCAAGTCGCACCCGAGCAGGCCGCCGCCGGTACGGGCGGCATCGGCGGCTTCCTGCTCACGGTCGGCGCGACGTTCGGCTACGCGGCCGGCTGGAACCCGTACGCCACCGACTACACGCGCTACCTGCCCGAACGGTCAAGGGCCGGGCGGCTGGCCCTGTGGGCCGGGCTCGGCGTCTTCGTCTCCTGCGTCGTCCTGGAGGTCGTCGGCGCCGCCTCGGTGACCATCGCCGGCGCCGGCGGCGACAACCCGACCGGCCAACTTCACCGCGCACCTGCCGACGTTCATCGCCAACCTCACGCTGCTGGCGATCGTCGATCGGCGCCATCTCGCGCCAACGCGATCAACGTCTACTCCGGCGTCGATGTCGTTCCTCGCGCTCGGCATCGAGCTGCCGCTCTCGCTGCGCCGGGCGATCGTGGCCGCTGGTCTTCGGCGTCGATCGGCTTCTTCCTCGCCTGGTCGGGGCTGCAGCGACGCGGGCCAGAAGTACGAGAACTTCCTGCTGATCATCTCGTACTGGATCGGCCCCTGGCTCGGTGTCGTACCTCGTCGACTGGTGGCTGCGCCGCGGTCAGCGGGTCGAGCGGCTTCCTCTACGACCGCAAGCACAACCCGTGGGCCGGCTTCGTCGCGATGGCCGTCGCCATGGTCGTCTCGATCTGGCTGTTCTCCAACCAGACGAAGTACGTCGGCGTGGTGCCCGAGCCACGTCACGGCGTTCGGCGACATCACCTTCGAGGTCGGCTTCGTCATCGCCGCGCGTCCTCTACTGGGCGATCTACACTTCGAGCGCGTCACCGAGCGACCTGTCATCCGAAGAGATCACGTCGCACTGACTGACCTGACGACTCACGTCCGCAGGAAGGTGACGTCCTCCTCGGTGCCCTGCCAGACGACGGTGGTCGTCCGCGGCTCGCTGCGGGCGACCACCCGGCCGGCCCGCAGCACCAGGTGTCGCGGCGCCACCAGCCGCAGGGCGTCGACGTCCGTCGGGCGCGTCGAAGACCACGAGGTCGGCCGGCCCGCCGACGCGCAGGCCGTAGTCGTCGACGCCGAGCGCCGCCGCCGGGTTCACGGTGATCATCTCCAGCAGCTGGCGCAGCTCGGCGTCGCCGCTCATGTGCCCGAGGTGCGCGAGCACGAACGCGGCCTGCAGCGGGTCGCCGTACCCGAGCGGGTACCACGGGTCCATCACCGAGTCGTGCCCGATGCAGACGTTGACGCCGGCCTCCATGCAGCTGCTTGACCCGGGTGTGGCCGCGCCGGATCGGGCCGGTGTCGAAGCGCCCCTGCAGCACGGCGTTGTCGAGCGGGTTGGTCACCATGTGCAGCCCGGCGCGCGCGATGTTGTTGACCAGGCGGTAGGCGTACGCCGCGTTGTAGGAGTGCATCGCCGTGGTGTGGCTGGCCGTGACCCGGCCCGACATCCCGCGGCGGATCGTCTCGGCCACCATCATCTCGACGAATCGTGAGTGGTCGTCGTCGGTCTCGTCGCAGTGGATGTCGACGCAGCAGCCCGTGCTCGTCGGCCAGCGCCATCGCGAACTGCACCGAGTCGACGCCGTCCTCGCGGGTCAGCTCGTAGTGCGGGATCGCGCCGACGACGTCCGCGCCGAGCTCGACCGCCTTGCGCATCAGCGTCCGGGCCGCCGTCGAAGCCGAGGATGCCCTGCTGCGGGAACGCCACGAGTCTGCAGGTCGACGAGCCCCGCGGCCTCCTCCCGGAGCTCGACCAGCGCCCGCAGCGCCCGTCAGCTCGGGGTCGCAGACGTCGACGTGGCTGCGCACGTGCTGCACGCCGTTGGCCAGCTGCCAGCGCAGCACCTGGCCGGACCCGGGACTTCACGTCCTCGACGGTGAGGTCCTTGACCCGCTCGGCCCACACCGCGATGCCCTCGAACAGCGAGCCCGACGACGTTGGGCCGCGGCTGACCGACGGTGAGCACGGCGTCGAGGTGGATGTGCGGCTCGACGAGCGGCGGCGTCACCAGCCGGCCGCCGAGGTCGATCGTCTGGCCGGCCGTCGTCCCGTCCGGGGTTCGACGATCCGTCCATCGTCGACGCCGATGTCGACCGGTGCCGGTCGACCCGACCGGCCGGGCGTTGCGCAGCAGCAGGTCGATGCATCATGCGGCAAGCTGTCCTCGACGAAGCGCGGCAGCGAGCGGCGCAGCGCGAGCCCGAGCCGGTCGGCGCGGACGTGCAGTCTCGTCGTGCGAGGTCGCAGCGGGAACCGGCAGGCGTGGTCATGACCGCCTGCAGCGCGAGGTCCTCGGCGAGCACCGCCTCCTCGAAGGCGACCTCGCGGGCGACCACGTCGGCGCCGGGTCGGCGACCCCGCCGATGCCGTGCAGCAGCATCTTCGTGTAGATGCCGGGTGCTGGTCAGTCGTCCTCGCGGCTGGGCGAGGAACAGGATCGTCTTCACCGCGCCGGCGTCCAGCTCCTCGAGCCGGAGCAGCAGCTGGAACGGCGCCCGATAGACGTACGTGGCGCGGCGACGCTGGCGCACCGGCCGGATGCCCGGCCACGACGCCGGGGTCCTCGGGGTTGTCGAACCACTGCTCCTGAATGCTGCGGAAGCCGTTCGGCTCCTCGATCACGTCGTACGCCGGCACGACCTCGTCGCTCGCCGGCGCCGAACGTGCCCGGCGTGCACGAACGGGAAGTGCGCGACGTCGAGGAAGTTGTCCGCGACGAGCGCCGGCCGCGACGTCGGTGCGCGACCGGCGGCAGCCAGGCGCCGACGTACGCGGCGTCCTCGACGTCCGGATCGTCGAACAAGTCGACGATCGGCGGCTCCGGCGCCAGCCAGATGAGGCCCCACCGCTCCTGGACGGCGTGCGGCACCGGCGTCACGTCGAGCGGGCCGGCGCGCCGCAGCGTCCACGCCGAGCCGAGCAGCGACACCTCGACCGGTTCCCGGCCGACCTCGCTCGACAGCGCAACCGGGTGCCAGGCCCGGCGCAGCTCCTCGTCCACATTGGACGACAGCTCGATCGGCGCACCGTCCGGCTCGGGCCTTCGCACCCACACCGCGCCGTCCTCGACCTTGACGGCTGGGCCGCCGGTCAGGTTGGCCCGCGGCGGGACCGGCGCCTCGTCCCCGAGCGAGGGCACCGCCACACACGTCCCGTCAGCGGCGAACTCCCAGCCGTGGTAGGCGCACCGCAGTACCCCTTCGTGAAGCGTCGCGGCGGAGAGCGGGACCAACCGGTGCGGGCAGTGATCGGGGAAGGCGACCGGCGGGCCGCCGTCGGTCATGCGCAGCAGCACGAGCGGCACGTCCCCGACGAGCACGGCGCGTGGCCGGGTCGTCACGTCGTCGGCGGCGCCAATCCGGACCCAATCGTCGCTGTCCACCAGCCAAGTGTGCTTCAACGGACACCAGCGGGGAAGAATGAGTCCATGACCCAGGCGATTCCCCACGCGACCTTGTCCAACGGCGTCGAGATTCCGGTGGTCGGCTTCGGCACCTGGCAGATCACCGGCAACCAGGCCTACGAGTCGGTCCGCACGGCACTCGACGTTGGCTACCGGCACATCGACACGGCCACGATGTATCAGAACGAGAGCGAGGTCGGCCGCGCGGTCCGCGACAGCGGCGTGCCGCGCGAGGAGATCTTCATCACCACCAAGCTGCCGCCGCGTCTGGGCGGCAAAGCCCGCGCGACGCTCGACGCGAGCCTGACCGGGCTCGGCACCGACCACGTCGACCTCTGGCTGATCCACTGGCCGCCGAACCGGTCCGGCGCACCGGACCTGTGGCAGGAGTTCCTCAAGGTGCGTGACGAAGGTCTCGCCCGCGCGGTCGGGGTGAGCAACTACAGCACCGCCCTCCTCGACAAGCTGCACAAGGCCACCGGCGAGATGCCCGCCGTCAACCAGATCCCGTGGAGCACCTCCGAGCACGACCCGAAGGTGCTGGCCGAAAGCCGCGAGCGCGGCGTGGTCCTCGAGGGATACAGCGTGCTCAAGAACAGCAACCTGCGCAGCCCCGTGCTGGCCGAGATCGCCAACGCGCACGCGGTCACGCCGACCCAGGTGCTGCTGCGCTGGCACCTCGAGCACGACATCGTCATGATCCCCAAGTCGGTCGACCCAGCCAGGATCGCCGCCAACCTCGACCTGTTCGGCTTCTCGCTCACCCCGGACGAGGTCGCACGGATCGACAAAGCGGGCTAGGACCAGGGGGCTGGCCCTTGGCATACGGTGGCGGGGTGAGCTCTTCCCGGACCCGCGCCCTTCCCTTTTCGGTGACGTTCAACTTCCGCGACGTCGGCGGCTACGTCGGCCTCGACGGGCAGACGGTGCGGTGGCGGCGGCTCTTCCGCTCGGATTCGCTGCACCGGCTCGACGAGGCCGACCGCGACGCGTTCGCCGCGCTCGGCATCCGCACGGTCATCGACCTGCGACGACCGAGGGAGATCAACAAGGCCGGCCGGATCCCCGAGCGGCATGCCCCGACATACCTGCACATCTATCCCAAGCACGCCGAGTGGGACGCCGCCATGCTGGCCGAGCAACTCGACGTCGAGCGCTGGCTGGCCGACCGCTACCTGGACATGGCCCGCGACGGCCGGGAGGCGATCGTCGACGCCCTCCGCGTCATCGCCGACGAGCAGGCCGCACCGGTTGTGGTGCACTGCATGGCCGGCAAGGACCGTACCGGCGTGGTGTGCGGCGTGACGCTGTCGCTGCTCGGCGTCGACGATCGCGACGTTGCCGAGGACTACGCGCTGAGTGAGGCCTCCGCCGCCCGGATGACGAAGTGGATGGTCGAGGCCGACCCGGCATACGTGCCGCTGCCCGACGAGTTCCTGGCCGCACCGGCGGGCGCGATGTCGCTGTTCCTGCACGACCTGCGCACGGCGTACGGCTCGGTCGAGGACTATGTGATCGGCGGCGGCTTCACGAAGGCGCACCTGGAAGCACTCCGCAAGACCCTGCTGACCGGTTGACTTTCGTGGAGCGGGCCCGGGACGCCACAACTTCGGGGGAACTGTGGTCACCGCGGGGTCGGGAGGCCACAACTTCGGGGAAGTAGTGGCCACCGCGGGGTCGGGAGGCCACTACTTCGGGGAAGTTGTGGCCACGGTGGGGTCGGGAGGCCACTACTTCGGGGAAGTTGTGGCCACGGTGGGGTCGGAATCGCAGTTCGCGGTCGACTATCGCCGGTGGACGGCGCGGTCGACGCGTACCCGCCAGCCGGTATCGGGGGCGTCGTGCCGGAGTTCGTCCAGCGCCGTCACGGCCCCGCCGACCAGGCCGCCGAAATCGAAGCGGGCGCCCGGGCGGCCCTTCTGGATGAGGAATGCCAGCCCGGCGGAGTTGCTGACCGCCCAGCCCGGCCGCCGGCCGACCCGGTGGGCGGCGCCCGCACCGTACGGCGTGATCAGTTGGATGTCGAACGGGTAGCCGACCGCGCCGCCGGCCCGGGTGACCACGATCCGCGCCTGGGCCAGCTCCTCGTCCTCGTTGAACAGCGCCTGCCACCACTTCTTGCGGGGCGCCTCCACGACGACCTCGACCCCGTGGCCGTGGATGCCGGGATCCCGGGAGGCGGCGACGGCGCGCACGAGGTCGATCACGGCGCTCGCATCCGACCGCGCGAACGGGTGCCAGTTGTCCTCGGGCTGCACGCGAACACGATGCCACGCCGCAGCGCTATGTCGAAGCGGGGGAGCCCCGCCCCGACGTAGCGCCGACGCGTTGCGCCGACGCGTTGCACCGGCGCGAAGAAAGATTACGAGTCGCCGCCGGTCTCGCCGACCGGAGCCGCGTTGACGTCGTCGATCGCGTACTTCTTCGCGGCCTCGGCCGCGGCGCGAGGCCGGGACCTCGTCGCGACGGGCCAACTGCCGCAGCGTGGCCACCACGATCGACTCGGCGTCGACGTGGAAGTGCCGGCGCAGCGCGTGCCGGGTGTCGGACATGCCGAACCCGTCGGTGCCGAGCGACGTGTAGTCGGTCGGCACCCACCGCGCGATCAGGTCGGGAACCGCGCGCATGAAGTCGCTGACCGCGACGACCGGCCCGCCGGTGTCGCGCAGGGCCCGCGTCACGTGCGGAATCAGCGGCTCGTCGGCCGGGTGCAGGAGGTTGTGCTCCTCGGTCTGCACCGCGTCGCGACGCAGCTCGGTCCAGGACGTCGCGGACCACACGTCGGCGGCCACGCCCCAGTCGTCGGCGAGGAGCCTCTGCGCCTTGAGTGCCCACTGCATGCCGGTCCCGGACGCGAGGATCTGCGCCCGGGGGCCGTCCACAGTGGACTGGCGAGTATCGGTAGAGGCCCTTCAGCAGGCCGTCGACGTCGAGGTCGGCCGGCTCGGCGGGCTGGGAGATCGGCTCGTTGTAGACCGTCAGGTAGTAGATGAGGTTCTCCGGCTGCTCCCCGTACATCCGGTGGAGGGCGTTCTCGGTGATGTGCGCGATCTCGAACGCGAACGCCGGGTCGTAGGCGACGACCGCCGGGTTGGTTGCCGCGATCAGCAGCGAGTGGCCGTCCTCGTGCTGCAGACCCTCACCGTTGAGCGTGGTTCGGCCGGCCGTCGCGCCGAGCAGGAAGCCGCGGCGTCATCTGGTCGGCGGCCGCCCAGATGCCGTCGGCGGTGCGCTGGAAGCCGAACATCGAGTAGAAGATGTAGACCGGGATGATCGGCTGGCCGTGGGTGGCGTAGCTGGTCGCGGCGGCCGTGAACGAGGCGACCGAGCCGGCCTCGTTGATGCCCTCGTGCAGGATCTGCCCGGACGTCGACTCCTTGTAGGACAGGAAGAGCTCCCGGTCGACCGGCGTGTAGTTCTGCCCGTGCGGGGAGTAGATCTTCGCGGTCGGGAAGAGCGAGTCCATGCCGAACGTGCGGGCCTCGTCGGGGATGATCGGCACCCAGCGCGCACCCATCCCCTTGTCCTTGATGAGGTCCTTGAACATGCGCACGAAGGCCATCGTGGTGGCGACCTTCTGCTTGCCGGAGCCGCGCTTGATGTCGCCGAACACCGACGAGTCGGGCAGCTGCAACGGGATGTGCGTGGTGCGCCGCTGCGGCACCGGGCCGCCGAGCTGGCGGCGCCGCTCGCGCATGTATTCCATCTCGGGCGACTTCTCGTCCGGCCGGTAGTACGGCACGGCGTAGGGGTTGTCGCCGATCACGTCGTCCGGGATCTCGAGGTAGAGCCGGTCGCGGAAGTCCTTCACGTCCGGCAACGTCAGCTTCTTCATCTGGTGCGTGGCGTTGCGGGCCTCGAAGTGCGAGCCGAGCGTCCAGCCCTTGATCGTCTTGGCCAGGATGACCGTCGGCTGGCCGGTGTGCTCGGTGGCCGCCTTGTAGGCCGCGTAGAGCTTCCGGTAGTCGTGGCCACCGCGCTTGAGGTTCCAGATCTCGTCGTCGGAGAGGTGCTCGACCATCTTGCGGGTCCGCGGGTCGCGCCCGAAGAAGTGCTCGCGCACGTAGGCCCCGGACTCGGCCTTGTAGGTCTGGTAGTCGCCGTCGGGCGTCACGTTCATCAGGTTGACCAGCGCGCCGTCGGTGTCGGCGGCGAGCAGCGGGTCCCACTCGCGGCCCCAGACGACCTTGATGACGTTCCACCCCGCACCGCGGAAGAACGCCTCGAGCTCCTGCATGACCTTGCCGTTGCCGCGGACCGGCCCGTCGAGGCGCTGCAGGTTGCAGTTGATCACGAACGTGAGGTTGTCGAGCTCCTCGCGGGCCGCGACGCCGATCGCGCCGATCGACTCGGGCTCGTCCATCTCGCCGTCGCCGAGGAAGGCCCATACATGCTGGTCGCTGGTGTCCTTGAACCCGCGGTTCTGCAGGTAGCGGTTGAAGCGGGCCTGGAAGATCGCGTTGATCGCGCCGAGGCCCATCGACACCGTCGGGAACTCCCAGAAGTTCGGCATCAGCCGCGGGTGCGGGTAGCTGGGCAGGCCGCCGCCCAGGCCGCGGTGGGAGAGCTCCTGCCGGAAGCCGTCGAGCTGCTGCTCGGTGAGCCGGCCTTCCATGAACGCCCGCGCGTACATGCCGGGGGAGGCGTGCCCCTGGAAGAAGATCTGGTCGCCGCCGCCGGGATGGTCCTTGCCCCGGAAGAAGTGGTTGAAGCCCACCTCGTAGAGGCTCGCCGCGCTGGCGAACGTCGAGATGTGCCCGCCGACCCCGACGTCGGGGCGCTGCGCCCGCTGCACCAGCATCGCGGCGTTCCACCGGATGTAGGCGCGGATGCGCCGCTCCACGTGCTCGTCACCGGGGAACCAGGGTTCCCGCTCCGGCGGGATGGTGTTGATGTAGTCCGTGGTGGTCAGGGGCGGGACGCCGACCTGCCGCTCACGGGCGCGCTCCAGCAGGCGCAGCATCACATAGCGTGCGCGCTTGGGGCCGCGCTCGTCGATGACTCCGTCGAGCGACTCGACCCATTCGTTGGTCTCTTCCGGGTCGGTATCGGGCAGCTGGCTTGGTAGGCCGTCGCTGATCACCGGGCGCTTGCGTTGGGTGGACACAGGCGTTCCTTCGCAGTTGTGTCGGTAACCTCTGGCCCCATCCTGCCTGCCGGTGCCGCTGCGCGTCATCTCTACGGCGGGCCGACACGATGATCAAACCGGTACCGGTCGGTAACTTGCTGGCGGGGAAAGGCGTTCTTGCCATTGTACGGCGGGAGCTTCGACCCTGGCAGACTGCGGGGATGGACTCGGAGGTCATCACGGTTCGGACCGGCTCGCGTCCCGTCGTGCGGGACATCACGAGCGAGGCGGCCGACTTCGTCGCCCACCGCGGCGACGGCCTGCTGCACGTCTTCGTGCCGCACGCCACCGCGGGCGTGGCCATCCTCGAGACCGGCGCGGGCAGCGACGACGACCTGCTCACCGCCCTCGACGCCGTCCTGCCCGCCGACGAGCGGTGGCGGCACCGGCACGGCTCACCCGGCCACGGCCGCGATCACGTGGTGCCGGCCTTCATCGCGCCGTACGCGAGCCTGCCCGTCCTCGGCGGGCGGATCGCCCTCGGCACCTGGCAGTCGATCTGCCTGGTCGACACCAACGGCGACAACGCCACCCGGCAGGTACGTCTGTCGTTTCTGCGCGGCTGAGCCGCGTTTCTGCAGGGAATTGCCAGACTGGCACGGGAGGATCTGAGCGTGATCGAGCGCCGCGTCGCCGTCGTCCTCCTCGTCGACCCGCAGGGGCGCATTCTCATGCAGCACCGCGACCGCAACGCCAAGGTGTCGCCCAACCAGTGGGCGTTCCCGGGCGGCCGGATCGAGCCCGGTGAGACGCCGGACGCCGCCGCCCGCCGGGAGGTCCTCGAGGAGACCGGACTGGTCATCCCCGAGGTCGAGCCGTTCTGGACCGGCACCCGGCCGTCGGTGTCCACACCGGACGGTCTGGTCGAGATGCACGTCTTCAGCGCGCCCACCGACGCCCGCCAGGAGGACGTCGTGCTCGGCGAGGGCCAGGCGATGGTGTTCCTCGGCCCCGGCGAGGCGCTCGCCCGGGACCTCGGCGTGACCGCCGCGATCGTCCTGCCCAGATTCCTCGAATCCGAGCGATATCGGGCCCTGGCGGGGCGGCTCGAGCGCTAGGCGGGTCCGGCCGGGTACGAATTCGCCACAGAGCGCCGGTCCGGAGTGGCATCGAGTGACCGGTTTCGGCCATGCTGTCGAGCGTGACCACCCCTCAGGATCTCGACGAGCGCTTCCGCCAGGAGCTCGCCGGGCTCACCGCCGCGACGGTCATCCGTGATCCCAGTGCCCGCACGGCGCCGGTGCGGGGCGACACGGCACTCACCGGAGAGCAGGCCCGGGCCCTCTACGACGCGCAGTCGGCCAGCCGGCACCTCGACCTGGCCGCGCGCTGGTTGAGAAGCTTCGATGCCGGCTACTACACGATCGGCTCGTCCGGCCACGAGGGCAACGCGGCGGTCGCGTTGGCACTGCGCGCCAACGATCCGGCGCTCCTGCACTACCGCTCCGGCGGCTTCTACACCGCGCGGGCCGCCCAGGTCCCCGGCACCGACCCGGTCCGCGACGTCCTGCGGGGAGTGGTCGCATCGACCAAGGAGCCGATCGCCGGCGGCCGGCACAAGGTGTTCGGCCACCCGGACCTGCACATCATCCCGACCACCTCGACGATCGCCTCGCACCTGCCGCGGGCGGTCGGCATCGCCTACGCGCTCGGCCGCGGCCGCCGGCTCAACCCGCCGGCCGGCAACGGCTACGGCTGGCCGTCCGACGCACTGGTCGTCTGCTCGTTCGGCGACGCCTCCGTCAACCACGCCGCCGCGACCGCCGCCTTCAACACCACCGGCTGGTGTGACCACGTCGGAATACGGCTTCCGCTGCTCTTCGTCTGCGAGGACAACGGCATCGGCATCAGCGTCCGCTCGCCGAACGGCTGGGTGGAGGAGAGCCTGCGCACGCGGCCGGGGCTGCGCTACTTCGCGGCGGACGGCACCGACGTGGCGGCCACGTACGACGCCGCGACGCGGGCGGCCGCCTGGGTGCGCCGCTACCGCCGCCCGGCCGTGCTGCACCTGTCGATGGTGCGGCTGATGGGCCACGCCGGCGCCGACGCCGAGATCGCCTACCGGACGCCGGCCGAGATCGAGGCCGACCTGCGCCGCGACCCGGTGGTCCGCACCGCCCGGCTCCTCGTCGACGCCGCCCTGGCCACGCCGGCCGAGCTGATGGCCCGGTACGACGAGCTGGGCTGGGAGGTACGGCGGGTCGCCGAGGAGGTCATCTCCGAACCGAAGCTCGGCTCCGCCTCCGACATCACCTCGACCCTGGCGCCGCGCCGGCCGGTACGGGTGTCCCGGGCGGTCAGCGAGGCCGCGAGCCGCCTGCTCGATCAGATGGCGCACGGCTCGGGGTACGTGCAGTTCGACGACGAGTTCGCGGTGGGGGAGCCGCCGTCGAGAGCGCCGGCCGCCGAGGAGGACGAGCCGTGGCCGGAGCCGGGCGGCAAGGCCGCGCCGGTCGCCGAGGAGCGCGCCGAGGTGCCGTCGTCGGCCGAAGAACGCGGTGCGGAGCCGTCGGCCGAGGACCGCGGTGCGGAGCCGTCGGACGACGGAGGTGCAGCCGTCGGCCGAGGACCGCACGGTCAGCCGACGACGGATGCGACGTCGGCCGAAGACCGCGGTGCGGAGCCGTCGGCCGAAGACCGCGGTGCGGAGCCGTCGGCCGAAGACCGCGGTGCGGAGCCGTCGGCCGAGGACCGCGGTCAGGAGCCGTCGGCCGAAGACCGCGGTCAGGAGCCGCCGGCCGAGGACCGCGGTGCGGAGCCGCCGTCGGCCGAGGACGGCGCTGAGGCGGATGGCGCCCCGCGCGACGAGACCGACGCCGCACCGGAACCGCAGCCGCCGCCCGACGAGGTGCGCCGGCCGGACGCCGGGCCCGAAGAGGAGCCGCCGCTCGAGGAGGAGTCGCAGCGCGGCGAACCGGCTCCGCACCATCCGACCCGGGCGGGCGTGTTCAACGGCCGGCTGCCGGAGTACGCCGGACCGCTGACCCTCGCCCAGACCATCAACGCGGCCCTGACTGACGCGCTCCTCGCGTACCCCCAAATGGTTCTCTTCGGCGAGGACGTCGCGCAGAAGGGCGGCGTATACGGGGTCACCAAGGGCCTGCGGGACCGGTTCGGCGCTCCGCGCGTCTTCGACACGCTCCTGGACGAGACCTCGATCCTCGGCCTCGCGCTCGGCTCCAGCGTGTCCGGGCTGCTCCCGGTGCCGGAGATCCAGTACCTCGCCTACCTGCACAATGCCGAGGACCAGCTGCGCGGTGAGGCCGCCACCATGCAGTTCTTCTCGCAGGGCGCCTACCACAACCCGATGGTCGTCCGGGTGGCCGGCCTGGCCTACCAGGCCGGCTTCGGCGGGCACTTCCACAACGACAACGCGGTCGCCGTCCTGCGTGACATCCCCGGTCTGGTGGTGGCCGCGCCGGCCCGCGCCGAGGACGCCGCGCCGATGCTGCGGACCTGCCTGGCCAGCGCCATCGTCGACGGCAGCGTGTGTGTCTTCCTCGAGCCGATCGCGCTCTACCACACGCGCGACCTGCATACGGAGGGTGACGGGTGGTGGCTCAGCGACTACGCCGCGCCGGGCGAGTGGGCCGCCAACCACGTGCCGATCGGGCGGGCCCGGGTCTATGCGAGCGGGCCGAACGACGACGTCACCATCATCACGTTCGGTAACGGCGTACGCCTGTCGCTGCGGGCGGCGGTCCGGCTCGCCGCCGACGGCATCGGCGTCCGGGTCGTCGACCTGCGCTGGCTGGCGCCGCTGCCGGTGGCCGATATCATCCGCGAGTCGTCCGCAACCGGGCGTGTCTTGGTTGTCGACGAGACCCGCCGGTCGGGCGGCGTGGGGGAGGGCGTCATCGCGGCGTTGGTCGATGCCGGCTATGTGGGAGTTGCACGGCGGGTCGCCTCGGTCGACTCTTTCGTACCGCTGGGACCGGCGGCGAGCCACGTCTTGGTGTCAGAAGAGCAGATTGTCCAGGGTGTGCGGTCACTTTTGGCCCGGTAGTTTTTCGATCGCATCGGTGCGCCACTTGCGTTGACGCCCCGTACTGTGTGGACTACGCGCTAACAAACGTGGTGACCGACTAGGAGGCAGTGAGCAGTGAACGCGACCGCGGGCCAGGCCGAAGTGAGGAGCCTGGCGGACCGGTTTGGGGTCGAACCGGGCATGGTCGTTATGGAGATGGGGTACGACGAGGACGTCGACCAGGATCTCCGCGACGTCCTGATCGACCGGTGCGGGGAACTGGTCGACGAGGAAACCGACGAAGTCGTCGACGTTGTGCTGCTGTGGTGGCGCGACGAGGACGGCGACCTGGTGGAAACACTCATCGACGCACTGGGTCCCCTCGCCGACAACGGCGTCGTCTGGCTCCTCACGCCCAAGGCGGGCCGACCCGGCCACGTCGAGCCGAGCGAGATCAACGAGTCCGCGCCGACCGCCGGTCTGCAGCAGACCTCGACGGTCAACGCCGGCAAGGACTGGAGTGCGGCTCGACTTGTCGCACCACGGGCGGCGCGTTCGCGCCGTTGACGTCCACCCTCAGCTCGTAGGGGTCGGCTGCCACGTTGTCGGCGGCGGATCGGACGGCGTCGTGTCCCAGGTCGGTGAGCTCGTCGGAGAGGTGTGCTTCTTCGTCGGGTTGGGCTGCGGGTTGTTCTGCTGCGCCGGTGGGCTGAAGACGCGGAACCCGTCGAACGTGACGTCGGCGGGGTTGCCGCCGTCCGACGTCGCGCCGGCGTTCACCTTCCCGCGCGCGATCTCGCCGTTGTTCGCGGTCAGCACCGCCTCACCGCCCACGTATCCGGTGAGCGTCGAGCCCTGAGCCTCCAGCGCGATCACCAGCGGACCGGTGGCCGGCGCGGCGAAGGTGGCCTGGTCCAGCCGCGTCGCGTCGGACGGCGGGGCGTCCTTGAGCAGGTGCAGTTCGGCCCGGTCGCGGCAGACCATCATCAGGTAGCCCTTGGTGCCGGTCCGTGCCCACACCCCGGCGCAGCCGCTGGCGACGCTCACCTGGACCTCGATGGCCACGTCGCCGAAGGTCTGCCCGTCGAGGGGCGAGCGCAGCTGGCAGCCGGTCAGCGGATTGGAGCTGGTCGTCACCCGCAGCGTCGCGCCCGCCTCGCAGCGGCCGCCCTCGTTCTCGTCCTGGGTGAGCCAGATCTTGTCGGCGGTGCGGTCCGGCTGCGCGTTCCAGTTCGCGGGCACCCAACTCGGCCGGGGCTGGCGCTGGTAGACCTGGCCGCCCTGGCTACCGGTCGGTTCCGGCGCGGTCGTCGTGGTGTTGTCGCCGGCGTTGGTCTTCTTCGGGTCTCTGTTCCGAAACACCACGTACCCGGCCAAGATGAGTGACAACACCAGCAAAGCCGCCAGCACCGGCACGATGACGTTGCGCTTTTTCCCGGGTACGGGGGGAGCACCGTACGCCGGCTGCACAGGAGGGTAGATGGTCGGCGGGGGCATCGCCGAGCGCATCTGGCCCTGGGGCGCCTGCGCACCGGACGGCCACACCGGCGCGTTGCGATCGGCCGGCGGAGGTGGCGGCGGGGGCTGGGGCATCTGGTGCATCGGCGGGCCCTGAGGCGTCCCGTATGCGGCCGGGCTCACCGGGATGCCGTTCGAAGGTGTCGAGCTCGTCGGCGGGCCGTACGCAGGGCTTACCGGGATGCCACTGGAAGGCATCGTGCCGTAGGGCGGGCTGACCGGGTTGGCGCTGCCCGGAGCCGAGCTGACCGGCTGGGCGTTCATCGGGTGGCCGCTGACCGGGTACAGGGGGCTGGGGCTGACCGGTGCCGACGGGGGAGGCCCCGGTGGCGACGCCATGGGCATGGGAATCGGCATGGGTGGCGCGCTATGTGGCATCGGTGGCGCGCTGTGCGGCGCGTTATGGGCCGCGTTTTGCGCCGCGTTCTGCTGCATCGGTGGCGCGCTTTGTGGCGCGTTTTGTGGCGTTGGCGGGGCCGACACTTGGGCCTGGGCCGGGGCGGCCCGCTGGGCCCGAGTGAGGTCGGCGGTGCGCAGGCTGCCTTCACCGACGACCAGTTCCGGCTGCTCGATGACCGTCGGGGCGAGGCCGAGCTCGCGCTCCAGCAGCGTGGCCACCAGCGGCACCCGGCTCGACCCGCCGACCAGGAAGACGCCGGCCAGCTGAGCCTTGTCCACGTTGGACCAGCGCAGCACGGCGTTGGTGGTCCGTACCGTCTGATCGAGCATCGGGCGGGCCCGCTGCTCGAAGGCCTCCCGCGACATGACCAGGTCCTGCGCCGCGATCGGCAGGTGCAAGCCGGCGGCGTCGCTGCGGGAGAGCATCTCCTTGACCGCCCGCGCGTCGTCCCACAGCAACCGCAGGCTGCGGCGGTCCTCGGTGGACTGCGGGTTGGTCAGCCGCTGCCACAGCTCCGGATCCGGCACCTGTTCCTTGGCGTAGTCGACGACGAGCGCGTCCAGGTCGACCCCGCCCAGGTCGTCGATGCCGTCGACGGCTCGCACGTCGAAGCCCTCACCGTTGCGCACAACCATGCTGGCGTCGAACGTGCCGCCGCCGAAGTCGTAGATGAGCAATCCTTGGTCCTGGGCGAGTTGCTTCCCCAGTACCCCGGCGAAATATTGAGCGGCGGCGACCGGCTCGGGCATGAGCACCGGCTGCGGGAGGCCCGCGAGCTTGGCCCCTTCGACGAGCGCGAGGCGCCGGCTCACGCCCCACGACGCCGGGTGGGTGAGCGTCAACGCGGACGGCATGCCCCCGCCGACCCGCGACGCTTCCTGCGCGACCGTCGACAGCACACCAGCGATCAGCGCCGGTACCTGGAACTCCTGCTCGCCCAGCAGCACACTGCCGTCGTCGATGCGCCGCTTCGGGCTCGCCTCGAACCGCGACGGATCCACCCGAGCCGCATGCACGGCGTCCCGCCCGACCAGCAACCGCCCGTCCGGCTGCGCGTAGACCGACGACGGCAACAACGGCGACCCGTCGAACAACAACGGCCTCACCCGCCCATCCGGCCACGCCATGAGCGCGACGGTGTGCGAGGTGCCGAAGTCGATGCCGATACGGGCGCCCGCTGCCATGTCGGCGAGTGTAGGCCTTGACCCGCAGTCGCTTCTGCCACTGGCCGGGCACGACGTGGCATCCTGCCTGTTATGCCCGTTGCGGTCGGCGACCTGGCGCCGGATTTCCTGCTCAAAGACCAGAACAACCAAGATGTACGACTGTCAGATTTCCGCGCCCGTCGCCCGGTCCTGCTGGTGTTCTACCCGTTGGCGTTCACCTCGGTGTGCGAGGGCGAATTGCACGCGCTGTCGTCGGTGTCCTCGGCCCAGGTACTTACGGTGAGTGTGGACTCCGTGTACGCGCACAAGGTGTGGGCGGTGCGCGAGGGGTTCTCGTTTCCGCTGCTCGCCGACTTCTGGCCGCACGGCGCAGTGGCATCCTCGTACGGCGTGTTCAACGAGGCTCGCGGGTACGCGAACCGAGGGACCTTCCTGGTGGATCTTGGTGGCGTGGTGCGGTTCGCGTCGTCGGTGGGCGCGTCGGCGGCCCGGGACGAGTCGGTGTGGCGGGCGGCGCTGGCGGCCGCTTCGTCGTGATCGGCCTTCGACGCTTCATTCCGGCTTGGACGCTTCATTCCGGCTTGGTCGTGATACGGAAGCGTTTTGGGCGTTCGCACGCCCCAAACTCTTCCGTATCAATGACTCGGCCTCGACTTGCCAGGCTTCGCATCGAACGTCACGGCGTGAAATTGTCCGTTGAGCACCTACGCCTCGACTCGGGATCTGGCGGCCCGACCTGTAGCATGGTGCGGGTCGTTGCGAGGCTCGCTTGAAGCTCGCCGACAGCCTGACTCTGGGGCGCGTAGCTCAGCGGAAGAGCACCCGCCTTACAAGCGGGGGGTCGTTGGTTCGAACCCAACCGTGCCCACCAGGCGTTTCGTTCCACCTTCGCGTCGTCGGGCCAACCCCGCGGACTAGGCGGCCACGGGCTCCGGCTCGGGCTCCGGCTCGGGCTCGACCACCGCTACTGGGGAGGGCGAGCGCAGTGCGTCGAGCCGCACCAAAGCGATCCCCCCGACGATCAGCACCCCGCCGACACCCTGCAGGATCGTCGGCAGTTCGCCGAGTGCGGCCCACGCGATCAGTACGGCGAACAGGACCTCGGTCAGCCCGACGAACGACGCCAACGATGCACCCAGGGCTCGCGCCGCGCCGATCCCGGCGACGTACGGGATCACCGCCGCCACCAGCGACAGGCCGAGAATCGGGACCAGCCACGACACTCGGTGCCCGCCGAGGGAGACGGCGTTGGAGGTGGCTTGTAGCGGCAGTACGCCGAAGAAGCCGAGGGCCAGCAGGAGCAGGGATGAAAAGGCCATCCCGCCGCCGGCCAGAGCGACGGCCGGCAAGTTGGGGTCGATCCGAGCCGACAGCACGAAGTAGCCGGCCAGCCCGACCGCGGCGCCCATTGCCCAGAGCAGCCCGGTCGGGTCGAGGCGGACGCCGCCGACGACGTTGAGGACGAGCGCGAGCCCGGCCATGGCGGCGACTGCGCCGGCCACGGTCAGCCGCCGAGGACGATGGCCGTGCGCTGCCCACATCCACAGCACGACGAGCACGATCCCCGAGTACTCGATCAGCAGCGCGACCCCGATCGGCAGGTAGCGCACCGCGTTGAAAAAGGACACCTGAGCGCCGGCGATGCCGAGCAGGCCGAAGACGCCGATCGAGCCGAGCGTCTTGCGCACCACCGGCCAGCGTCCGCGTAGCGCGAGCACGGCGGGAATCGCCAGCACGAGCGCCGCGATGCCGACGCGGGCCGCCACCGCCGCCGGGGCCGACCAGCCGGCGTCGATCAGCGACCGGGCGAGCGTGCCGGAGGTGCCGAAGGTGGCCGATGACAGCAGGGCCAGGCCGAGTCCGGCGGCGGCGGAGCGATCGGCACGCATCAGGTGACCTCCAGGGCCTGTCATGAGTCATCGGGTACTATGCTGATGACGCTAGTCGAGCCTGTGTCAGGAGTCAACATGGTTTTTGCCGATGACACCGAGGAAGCTCTGGCGGCGGCCGTCGCGCTGGTCAACACGGCCGGTCGCGGCGAGGAGCGGCTGGGTGACGTCGCGGCGCTCGATGCGTTCTTTACGGCGTACGGGTGGACGGGGCGTCACGAGCGCACCGAGGAGGAGTTGTGCTCGGTGCAGGCGCTTCGGGGCAAGCTACGCCGGGTCTGGCACGTCGGCGAGGACGAGGTGGTGGACATCGTCAACGCGTTGCTGCATGACGCCAACGCGCAGCCGTACCTCGTCAGGCATGACGGCCGGCCCTATCACCTGCACGCGACGCCGTTTGACGCCCCGCTGGCCGACCGGATGGCGGTTGAAGCGGCGATGGCGATCGTCGACATCGTCCGCGAAGGTGAGCTGAGCCGGCTGCGTATCTGCGAGTACCCGGACTGCGGCAACGTCGTGATCGACCTGTCGAAGAACCGGTCGAAACGCTTCTGCGACAACGGCTGCGGCAACCGGGCCGCAGTAGCGGCGTACCGGGCAAGAAAGGCTGGCGGCGCTGCTCCTTCGAACACCACCACGTAGCGCGGGCGGTGTGCGTTGACGTCGGCTGTGATCTAGGGTCGGCTCGTTCGCTCCGTTCGAGACCGGGTGGTGGCAGATGATCGAGGCGGCCGAGCCGTTGTCCAACGGCGTACAGGTGGGCCTGCGGATCCCGGTGATCCTCATCGGGCTGGCCGGCGTCGTGTTGATGCTCATCTTCATGAAGCGGCTCGGTGTTGTCGCGGCTCTGCTCGGCGCGCTCGGCAGCTTCCTCATCGCGGTCGACCAGATCATCAACATCGTGTGGGTCGTCCACACGACCTCGCTGGCGACCTCTGAGGACTTTGACGCCGAGCACTTCAACTCGGTGACCAACATCTACACGTTCACGGACGTCGCGCTGATCACGATCGGGACGGCGCTCGTGGTGCTCGCGATCGTGGTTCGGAGGCCGGCCTCGTCCGTTCCAGCGCAGCCGGGGTACCCCGGCCAGCCGGCCGGCCAGGTTCAGCCGGGTCAATTCCTGCAACCGGGTCAGTTCGCGCCGATGGGTCAGCCTGGCCAGTTCGGCCAACAGCCGTACCAAGATCAGCCTGGCCAGTTCGGGCAGCAGCCCTACCAGGAACAGCCGCAATCGGCGCCGCCCGCGAACTACCCACAGCCGCCCGCGAACTATCCACAGCAGCAGCCTTATCAGGCGCCGCCCCAGCCGTACCAGCCGTACCAGCCACCGTCCCAGCCGGCCTATCCGCCCGAGGAACAGCCGGATTCGGCGCCGCCGACCCAGCCGTTCTACCAGCAGCAGCCGTACCAGGGGCAGCCGCAGCCCGCGCCGCCGCCGAACTACCAGCAGCCGCCGTACCCGGGCCAGCAGTAGAGCGCCGCACACCGAAGGAAATACGGTTGGTCGCTTCGGCGTTCGACCGTACCGTGATCGCCATGTTCGCCACCGGCCGCCTCGATAGCTGACCCTCTCCCAGCACCAGCAGAACCCGCGGGAGAGGGTGTTGGTGTGCAGTCAGCGCGGTTCTGGCGCGGCGATTCTTCCTGGGGGTGGCACCCCGCCTGCGCAACACCATCATGCCCTCCGTTTCAGCCAGATGTGGAGGCACATCACCATGGCCAAGAGCCAGTTCGTGCGCGGCAAGGCGCACCTCAACATCGGCACGATGGGTCACGTCGACCACGGCAAGACGACGCTGACCGCGGCGATCACCAAGGTGCTGGCCGACCGCGACCCGGCAACCAACCGGTTCGTGTCGTTCGACGGGATCGACCGCGCGCCGGAGGAGATCGAGCGCGGCATCACCATCAACATCGCCCACGTCGAGTACGAGACGCCGACGCGGCACTACGCCCACGTCGACATGCCCGGCCACGCCGACTACGTGAAGAACATGATCACCGGTGCGGCGCAGGTCGACGGGGCGATCCTGGTCGTGTCGGCGCACGACGGGTCGATGCCGCAGACCCGCGAGCACGTGCTGCTGGCGCGCCGGGTCGGCGTGCCGTACCTCGTGGTCGCCCTGAACAAGGCCGACACGGTCGACGACCCGGAGCTGCTCGACCTCGTCGAGCTGGAGGTCCGGGAGCTGCTGAGCGGCTACGGCTTCCCGGGCGACGAGCTGCCGGTCGTACCGGTGTCGGCACTGCGGGCGCTCGAGGGCGAGCCGCGGTGGGTCGCAGTCCATCGTGGACCTGCTCGACGCGGTCGACCGTTACGTGCCGGTGCCGGAGCGGGAGTTGACGATGCCGTTCCTGATGCCGATCGAGAACGTCATGACCATCTCCGGCCGCGGCACGGTCGTGACCGGCGCGATCGAGCGGGGCACGCTGAAGGTCGGCGACCCGGTCGAGGTCGTCGGGCTCGGGCCGACCCTGGCAACGGTCGCGACCAGCCTCGAGACGTTCGGCAAGTCGCTGGCCGAGGCCGAGGCCGGTGACAACGCGGCGATGCTGCTGCGCGGGGTCAAGCGGGACCAGGTGCAGCGGGGCCAGGTCGTGGCCGTGCCGGGGTCGGTGACACCGCACCAGCGGTTCGCGGCGCGGCTCTACGTGCTCACGACCGACGAGGGCGGGCGGCGCACGCCGTTCTTCGGCGAACTACCGGCCGCAGTTCTACTTCCGCACGACCGACGTTCCGGGTGCGATGGAGCTCGCCGAGGCCACGATGGTCATGCCGGGCGAGACGGTCGATCTGACCGTCGCGCTGGGCAAGCCGGTCGCGATGGACGTCGGCCTCGGCTTCGCGGTCCGCGAGGGCGGCCGTACGGTCGCCGCCGGCACCGTGACCGAACTGCTCGATTAGCAAGTCGCCGTCGATCAAGGAAGTACGCGCCCGGGAATCGGACAATTTCCGGCGTGTACTTCCTTGATCGACTTGGTGGCGGCGGACGAACCCCGATGGTCAGGCCAGGACGTCCCCGGTGGGAAGGACTCGCGGCGGAGCCGGGAGCATCAGGCGGATCAACAGCAGCGCCGACAGCACGAACCACACCCAGTTGACCGCGTAGAAGCCGCGCTGGAGCACAGCGAGGCCGAACGGGATCATCGTCAGCGTTCCGCCGACCGCCGCGGGGACGCGCCACCACAGGCGACGGTCCGACTTCCGCGCCGCCCAGATCAGCGCGAGCCCGTATCCGATGCACACGATCGCCACGGCGATGCCCGTCGAGCTGCGGGAATCAAAATATGTGGTCACACAGTCACGTTAAGTAGCGGGCGCGCTCAAGGCTGTCGGGTGAACGGGTGGAACCTGAGTAACACGGATGGGGGAACGCACCTCGACCCGTGGCAATCGGAACACTACGTTGAGTCCCGAAATGAAAAATGCACGTGAATGTTACGCACTACGGCGCCGCTATTCGGGTAGTGGGGCCAGGTCAGGCGGCCCAACTCACGGGCCGCCACGACATGCCGTGCCCATCTCGCGGACGTCCCTGTCCCAGCGCGTCGAGCATGAGCCGCTGCACCGCATACGTGTCGCCGGTGCGCCAATTGTGTCCCTCGGGGGTGATCTCCCACCGGATCCGGCCGCCCAGTTGCGGGCTCGGCGGGGCCGGTACCCAGGAGCCCAGGCCGTGCAGGACGACGTCGTGGTGCTGGTACAGCTCGGGCAGCAGGCTGTGCCCGGCCTGGACGAAGAACATCCACCGGCCGTTGGGGGTCACGGCGACCGGGCCGCGCGCCGAGACGTAGCCGTCGCCGAGCAGCGCCGCGCGGCCGAGTGTCGCCGGCACTTCGAGGACGTCGAACGAGTGGCCCGTGGCCAGCAGCACCGTGTACGGGTGCACCCGCCACCACTCGGCCACCGCGTCCATGGGCAGGCGGGGCATGGCCTCCCAGCCGGCGAGCGCGGGATGGCAGGCGACCGTGCGGCAGCCGATCTCGCCGCAGTCGAAGCGGCGCTCCCTGGCGTGGCGGCCGGCCCGGCTGGAGCCGCCAGGCCCGACGAGGTATGCGCCGGGCAGGACGTGCCAGCCCTGCTCCGCGTACCGCATCGCGATGCGCCGCAGCTTCGAGCGTTCCCAGCTTCGCATGTTGTCCTCCACAGATACCGGAAGGTCGATGAGCCGTCAGTGATCACTCGTGCGTGCATCGCCGAGTACCGGCCGTTACTAGAAGCAACAACTGTCGTTTGCAACTTCGACGGCTCTTGCAACTTGCACATCGGAACGTACGAGCGGATGAGCCGGACACAACGCACAGATGGTGCGATTGTCGTCCAGCCGGGTGACCACCGGAGGTGAGCGACGTGGACGAGCTGCCGATCGGCCGCCGCGTCGCGTACTGGCGGGGTCGTCGCAAGATGTCGCAGCAGGTCTTCGCCGACCGGCTGGGCAAGTCGAAGAGCTGGGTCGACAAGGTCGAGCGCGGCGTACGCCGGCTGGACAAGTTCTCCGTGGTGTACGAGATCGCCGACGTGCTGCAGCTCGACGTCCAGCTGCTGCTGGGCAAGGACCCGGAGCGCCGGCCGGACACGCGTCAACTGCATCGACCAGGTCGAGGTCGAGGAGATCCGGGCCGCGCTCGAGCGCTACGACCAGATCAGCGCGTTCTTCTACGCCCCGCCGGAGCCCACCGCCGCTGACCGAGATGCGCAAGGCGGTCAGCCACGCGTGGCTGACGCTACCAGCACGCGAAGTACGGCGTGCTCGCCCGGACCCTGCCCAAGCTGCTGCGCGACGCGCAGGCCGCCGACACCGCGCTACGCCGGACACCGACCAGGCGCCGCGACGCCGCGCACCTGCTCGGGCAGGTCTACCAGATCGCGTCGTCGACGCTGCGCAAGCTCGGCGAGCACGAGCTGTCCTGGCTCGCCGCCGACCGGTCGATCGCGGTCTCCCAGCGCGCCGGCGATCAGCTGCTCGCCGGCATGGCGACCTACCGGGTGGCGTCGCGCTGCTCGCGCTCGGCCGGGCGCGGCCCGGCGCTCGAGGTCAACGTCAACATCGCCAACCGGCTCGCGCCCGGACCGACGGCAACGACACGACGCCCGGAGCGGCTGTCGGTCTACGGCATGCTGCTGCTGCAGGGCGCGATGGCGGCCGCGCGGATCGGCGACACCGCGACCGTACGTGACCTGCTGGGCGGCGCCGAGGACGCGGCCGACGAGCTGGGCGGCGACGACAACCACTACTGGACCTGGTTCGGCCCGACCAACGTGCAGCTGCACCGGGCCGCGGCCGCGGTCGAGCTCGGCGAGGGGCGGCACGGCGGTGGACATCCACGACAAGCTCGACCCGGTCGGGTTCGACGCGATGCTGCCGGAGCGGCGGGCGCACCACTTCCTCGACATCGCCCGCGGCTACACGCAGATCGGCGACATCGAGAAGGCCAGCGAGATGCTGCTCGAGGGCGACCGGCTCGCGCCGTCGGAGATCCGCTGCCGGCCGATCGCCCACGAGGTGCTGTCGCGACGTGCTCCGCCGCACGCGGGGAACACCGCGCCGGCCGTCGCGGAGCTGGCCGAACACATGGGCGTCGGGTATGAGCGTGCTGGCCAGGGTGCATGACTATGCAGAGCACTCGGCATGTCCGGCCTGTCCTGTACGTCCTCGTCTGCGGCTCACCACCGCCCGGGACGTCGGCAACCTGGTCGACGCTGGCCCAGGCGCGCCGGCTGGGACGTCTGCGTGGTCGCCACCCCGGACGGTCGCAAGTTCGTCGACGTGCCGGCGCTCGCCGCGCTGACCGGACATCCGGTGCGCAGCCGGTACAAGAATCCCGGCGACCTGGATGTGCTGCCGGACGCGGACGCGATGATCGTCGCGCCGGCCACCGTCAACACGATCAACAAGTGGGCCGCCGGCATCGCCGACACGCTCGTCGCTCGGCCTGCTCGTCGAGGGGCTCGGGCAAGGGCCTGCCGATCGTGGCGGTGCCGTACACGAACGCGGCGATGGCCGCCCACCCCGCCTTCCCGAGAGCCATCGCGAAGCTCCGCTCGCTGGGGGGTGCACGGTGCTCTACGGCGACGGACGTGCTGCCGACTGCACCCGCCCGGGCAGCCGGCGACCGCTTCCGCGGACGAGTTCCCGTGGCGACGCGCGCTCGGCGTCAGCACCGGTCGTCGACGAGCAGCCGGGTCGAGCCGGACACGCCTCCGTCGCCGTAGAGTCGCCGGCCGTGTCGAGTAGCGCTCGCGCCGTGCACCGTCGCTGGACGTGGTCGCGGCTGCTCGACCGGCGCTATCCGCCGGCCTGGGCGGAGGACTGGGACCGCGTCGGTCTCGTGCTCGGCGATCCCGACGCGCCGGTCACCACGGTGCTGCTGCGTGGTCGACTGCGTCCCCGAGACGGTCGCCGAGGCGCGTCGCGGTCGGCGCCGACCTGATCGTCGCGCACCATCCGCTGCTGCTGCGCGGCGTGTCCGACGGTCGCGCCGACGACGTACAAGGGCCGGATCGTGCACCAGCTGATCCGGGCCGACATCGCGCTGTTCGTCGCGCACACCAACGCCGACGTCGCCACCCCCGGGCGTGTCCGACGCGCTCGCCGCGCCGCCTCGGCCTGCGTCGACCTGCGCCCGCTGGTCCCGGCGATCGGGCGCCGACGGCCGCGGCCGCGGCACCGGCCGGATCGGCGAGCTGCCCGAGCCGCTGGCCCTCGCCGACGCTTCGCCGCGCTTCGCCGCCGCGCGCCTGCCGCCGACACGGCCGCGGCATCCGGGCGGCCGGCGACCCGGACCGGACGATCCGCACGGTCGCGGTCTGCGGCGGCGCCGGCGACACGTTCCTCGGCGACGCCGCGCGCGGCCGGCGTCGACGCGTACTTGACCGCCGACCTGCGCCACCATCCGGCGAGCGAGCACCTCGCCGGCGGCGGCCCGGCGCTGCATCGACGCCGCGCACTGGGCGACCGAGCGACCGTGGCTCGACGACGTCGCGGCCTGCCTCCGCGCCGAGGCCGGGGTCGAGACGATCGTGTCCGACCTGGACACCGACCCGTGGACGCTGCACGCATCACGCCCGCACCGAAGGAGCCCAGCCTGTGAAGGCCGACCCGGAAGCGCAGCGCCGCCTGCTCGACCTGCAGGCCATCGACACCGCGCTGGCCCAGCTCGCGCACCGGCGACGCAGCCTGCCGGAGCTCGCCGAGCTCGACCGGCTCGCCCGCGAGCTGTCCGCGCTGGAGGACGAGCGGGTCCGGGCCCAGGTCGCCGTCGACGACCTCGACCGGGACATCGCCCGCCTCGAGACGCGACATCGAGCAGGTCCGCGCCCGCAAGGACAAGGACCAGGCACCGGCTCGACGCGGGTCGGGCCCGGCCCGCGAGCTGGAGGCCCTGCAGCACGAGCTGGCCACGCTGAGCCGCCGGCAGTGCGAGCTGGAGGACGCCGAGCTCGAGCTGATGGAGCAGCGCGAGCAGGCGCAGGCCGCGCTCGACGGCGTCGCAGGCCCGGCTCACCGCGACCCGCGCCGGCCGCGAGCGCACCGAGCAGCAGCGCGACGAGACGCTCGCCGACGATCGCCAAGGACGAGGAGTTCCGGCAGGCCGGCCGCGAGCCCGCTCGCCGCCGACCTGCCGGCCGACCTGGTCGCGCTCTACGACAAGATCCGCGAGTCCAGCGGCGGCATCGGCGCGGCGCTGCTGCGCCGGGCCGCTGCGGCGGCTGCCGGATCGAGCTGTCCGGCGGCGAGCGCGCCACCGTGCGCAAGGCGCGCCCGCCGACGAGGTCGTGCGGCTGCGAGGAGTGCCGCCGCATCCTGGTGCGGACGGCGGAGTCCGGGCCTGTGAGAGGTCATCGTCGAGGCGGACGGCGGCTCGCGGGGCAACCCCGGCCCGGCCGGCTACGGCGCCGTCGTGCGCGCCCGGACGACCGGCGAGGTGCTGGCCGAGCGGCTCGGCGGCGCTCGGCGTCACGACCAACAACGTCGCCGAGTACTCCGGCCTGATCGCCGGCCTCAAGGCCGCCGCCGAACTCGGCGCCGACGAGGTCGACGTGCGGATGGACTCCAAGCTGGTCGTCGAGCAGATGTCCGGCCGCTGGCAGATCAAGCACGCCGGCCTGCGCCCGCTCGCCGCCGAGGCCGCGAGCCTCGTGCAGAAGTTCGACGGTCGTGCGCTTCGAGTGGATCCCGCGCGAGCGGAACACGCACGCCGACGCGCTGGCCAACGCGGCGATGGACGGGCGCCGGCCGCCGGTCCTCGCCCGAGACTGCCGTCGGGCAGCGCCAGGCCGGCGCCGCCCACCGCGACTGCGACCCGGCTGATCCTGGTCCGGCACGGCGAGACCGCGCTCACCGCGCAGGGCCGGTACTCGGGTCGCGGCGACGTGCCGCTGTCGCCCGCCGGCCTTGAGCAGGCGGCGGCGGTCGCCGGCGCGGCTGCGGTCACTCGCCCCGCGGCTCGACGCGGTCGTCAGCTCACCGCTCAGTCGCTGCCTGGAGACCGCTCAGGCGGTGTCCGACGCCTTCGGCGGCGTCCCGGTCGAGACCGACGACGACCTGATCGAGTGCGACTTCGGCGAGTGGGAGGGGCTGACCTTCGCCGAGGTCCGCGAGCGCTACCCGGCCCAACTCGACGCCTGGCTCGCGTCCACGGCCGTCGCGCCGCCGGGCGGCGAGTCGTTTCAGGTGGTGTCGCTGCGCGTCCGGCGGGCCGTCAAACGCCTGCGCGCGACCTACGACGGCCGGCCGGTCGCCGTGATCAGCCACGTGACACCGATCAAGCTGATCCTGCGCGACGCGCTGGCCGCGAGCGACGCCTTCCTGCTACCGGCTCTACCTGGACCCGGCCGGGGTGTCCATAGTGGACTCCTGGCCGGACGGTGGGATCGCGGTCCGCTCGGTGAACGACACGTCGCACCTCGCTCCGTAGGTGACGTCCTGATCAGCGCAGGCCGTTGCGGGCGGCCGTGTGCTTGAGCACGTGTGACAGCTTGGTTCTCGCGGTCCGGGTGAGCCACTCGGTCGGGTTGTCCGACAACCCCACGTTCGGCCACGCGCCGAGCGCCGCGATGAACGTGTGGTGCACGACGTTCTCGACGATCGTCTCGTCGGCGCACTGCGAGCGGACGAACACCCGCACTTCCTCGAACCGGGCGTCGCAGAACGCCATGAAGTCCCGGTCGGGCAGCGACTGCCCCATAGCTGATCCCCCTTGTTCCCCCTGGCCAGTAGATCTGAGGGAGATTGACGCGCTGTTGATACATATCGTCTGCAACTGCAGCGCGACCAGGCATCTTTCACCGTGAGGGTTAAAAAACCATCACGAAGAGTGATGGAATGCTCGCCAAAGGAGTACCACACCGACGGCGAACCCGAAGACGACGATGACCGCCCGCAGCACCTGCGACGGCAGGCGCCGGGCGATCCGGGCCCCGAGATAACCCCCGGCGATCGTCGCCGGGGCCAGGACCAGCACGTCGACCCAGTTGACCAAGCCGGAGATGGCGAACGCGACGACGGTGACACAGCCGACGACGGCCGACACGGCGTTCTTGAGGGCGGTG
This sequence comes from uncultured Actinomycetota bacterium, assembly GCA_963816625.1. Taxonomy (GTDB): domain Bacteria; phylum Actinomycetota; class Actinomycetes; order Mycobacteriales; family Micromonosporaceae; genus Dactylosporangium. Next base: position 434,511 of record CAWFLC010000006.1, read on the forward strand.
ATGCGCGCCATCGTCTCGTCGAGCACCAGGCCGAGCGAGGCGACCAGCATGACCCCGAGCGCGGCCCCGAAGTACCCGCCGTAGACCCCCCCGAGGCCGACGATGGCGTGCAAGCTGACCGTACGACGGCGTTCGGACATCGCGCGCGGGTGGCCAACCAGTTGACGCAACTGCGGCTGGAATGCCAGTACGGCGGCTGCCCCCAGTACCAGGAAGGGAACGACAATCTCGAAAGCGCGGGCCGGCGTCGCCAGGAGCAACACGCATCCGGCGGCCGCGCCGATCATGGCGGTCGGGATCAGGCCCAGCAGCGCCCGGCCCCGGGGAAGATCGGCCCGGCTGCCCACGACGCTCGAGAGGTAGCCCGGGCAGACCGCGACGCTGTTGGTGACGTTGGCCGGCACCGCTTCGAGGCCGGTCGCGAGCAACGCCGGAAAGGTGATCAAGGACCCGCCACCGGCGATAGCGTTGACCGTGCCGGCCGCGAAACCGGCCACGACCAGCAAAGCGGCGTCGGAGAGATCCATGGTCCGTTCACGCTACCGCCTGGCCGCGGGGACCTCGGCACCGGCGCCGCGCCATGATCATGAGGCTCCCACAGGCTGGGCATTGTTCGCGGTTCCGTACGATGTTGAGCGCGACGGACGAGTTGACCGGGCGGTCGCGTCGGCGTTCACCACGCCGCCGAGGAACGTCCGGGCTCCACAGGGCAGGGCGGTTGTTAACGGCAACCCGGGGTGACCCGCGGGACAGTGCCACAGAAAACAGACCGCCCGGACGGCGGGGAAACCCGCCGGGCCGGGTAAGGGTGAAACGGTGGGGTAAGAGCCCACCAGCATCCCGGGTGACCGGGATGGCTCGGTAAACCCCGCCCGGAGCAAGGCCAAAAGGATCGGCGCCTTCGGGTACCGGTCTGCGCAGGCGTTTGAGGGCGGCCCGCCCGATGCCTGCGGGTAGGCCGCTAGAGCCGGCCGGCAACGGCCGGCCGAGATGGATGGCCGCCACCCGCGCGAGCGGGGACAGGACCCGGCGTACAGGTCGACTCGTCCGTCGCCCTCCTGGTCGGGCCGATTTCAAGGCCTCTGAGCAGGCGTTTGATACGTCAGTACTGGTCGACGTCGGTCAATGTGGGTCGGCGTCTGGTGGCCCGGCGACGGCCCAGACGGCCAAGGGACGGCCCAGCGGAGATCGACAGCGGATCGATGTCTGTAAGATTCTGCTCTTGGCCTTGGCCTTGGTTCTGTCCATTGTGGCGGGTCTCGTCGGACTGACTCCGGGCTGTGGCATGCGGCCGGAGCTATTGGCCCACGAGGTCAGTGACCTGGCCGGCGAGGTAGTCCAGGCCCATTGCGCGCGCGGCGGCGATACGGTGATGCCCGTCGGAAACGTAGTAGTGACCGTGCCATTGGTACAGGTCGACCGGTGGAAGGGGCTCGCCGCGGCACATAGCGACAAACACCCGCTGGAACCGGTCGCGGGCGCGTTGGCGCGTCGGCCGGAACTCCCGGTCGAAGATCTGGCCCGCCCGGCCAACGGTACCGATGACGTCCCGCAGCGACACGACCCGCTCGCCGAGAGGGTGCTGTCCGAGTCGGGCAAACGGCGCCGCCTCGTCTATGCATGGCAGGTTGAGACGAGCCGCTCGGCCGACAAGCAACGCCGCAAAGTACCGCCGCTTATGCGCGGCGAGTGCCCGATCGAACGCGCATTCGGCGTCAACCCACGGGTTCGCGGACACGGCACCGTTCGGCCGTCGCGCCGGCGGCACGCCCATCATCCGTCCGGCAAGCCCGGCCGCGGCAACCAGCCCCGCGATAAGCAGTCCGTACACGAGCAGGTTCAGCAGCACCGCGGACCTCCTCCCCTGCCATTGTCGCCCGGCCGCAGCTCAGGCGCTGTCGTGTCGCCGTCCCGCAGGTCCTCGCCGGACGGGCAGGCTCCCACGATGACGGTCGGCCACGCCGTGCTGCTGCGTCGTGTCGGTCCGGAGCATCGGGGGGGATCCGAGCGGGGCGACGCCCGGCCCGCCGGTCCACCACCGACCCTCGCACCCGAGCCGGTCCGCAAACCCGAATCCGGCTGCCGCGCCACTGGGCCCGACAGCCGCACCTGAAACGTGAAACCCACGGCCGAGTCCACCCCTGGCACGCCACGAGCGAACCGAAGTACCCTAAGCGCCAACATGATCGTCTAGTCGGACGTGTCACCCACGTCCCGAGATTGATCTGTCACCCAGGTCCTGGTACTCGACACCGCTGGAGTGACGCTGGAGTGGACGCTGTCCTGTCCCGGCTGATGCTTGCCGCTCGCGTCCCACCAGATGTTTGACAAGATCCGTGCGCTCAGCGGCATAGCGTGCGCAACACGGTTGGTCTTCAGCCTGGTGCGTACGGCGGGCGCAGACCTGCATGGGACGATGGCGCCATGGCAGATGGACCTGCCGCCCCGCTGTCGGGCGAGGGTGAGCACAGGTTGGAGGTCCGCAAGGAAGCCTTGACCATGGCCCTTTACGTGGCGATCTGCCTGATGGCCTCCCTGATCGCGATACCGGAGAGCGCCGAGGCGCACACCAACGTTTTCGGACTCATCTGGGGGATCACGCTCGGACTCGCGATCGTGCACTGGTTCGCCTTCCGCGTCTCGGCACGGATGGTGGGGGCTGGCAAGATCCGCTCGTCCGATGTCGAATTGGCTGGTGCCCAGTTGCTCGGCGCGGCCGGCGTTGCCTTGGTGGTCTCCGTTGGTGTGTTCCTGGTGCCCGACTCCGTGGAATTCGCGTGTGCCGAGTTCCTCCTCGCCGCCTTGGTCTCCCTGGTCGGGTTCGCCGTAGCTCGAGGCGCGGGCGCGTCCCTCCTCCGGGCCGTGGTCTACGCGCTCGCCGTGCTTGTGTGCGCGGTCGCCATTGCCGTCCTGAAGAACGAGCTGGCCGGGCACTGACGGATTCCCTTCCGATCGTTGCGGGTCACAGCGAAGGGCAATCGTGCAACCCGAAGGGGTGCGGCGCTAAGCGAACGACGGGTCCGCACGCTCCATTGCCCGTCATGCTCATCGGCTACTTGAGCGGGTAGCGTCGCCCGATCCGACCAACCGACGGGTAACCTGTCCCGACGATCGTCTAGCCGGAGGTGTCACGCATCATCCGGCGCTGATCCGTAACGGATCAAATGGAGCCCTGACAGAACGCACATCGACATGCCGTACTCTGCTTGATGCGTTACAGGCTGCCTTCACTTGATGTGTGAAAGTCCGCTGAGTGCTGGTGATGTTCGAACGGATCTGCAGGTTGTGGCGCGGGCTCAGGGGCCGCGGTAGCCCGGGCCCCAGACGTCGGACTGGAACGGGCAGGACTGGTCCGCCGGAACGCTGACCACCTGTCGTACCTCGGTCACGTGCTGTGCCGGGTTGCCGTCGCCGACGAAGGCGATCGTCAGGGTCGAGCGGACCCCGCCGAGCGTGCGACAGAATTCGATAGCGGCCACCGTGTCGTTGCGCCCGCCTGCGTCCTGCCAGCCTTCCGCCTCGGCGGTCGGTCCGTACGCGGCCCGTAGTTCCGGCGCGGTACGCCAGCCAGACGCCGGGTACCGGTAGGTGACCTCCGTATAGCCGTGTGTATAGGCGCGTTCGGCACCCTGTTGTCGGTGGCAGAACCGGTACACCTCTGGCGGATCATCCGACGGTGGCGACGCGCCCATGGTCAGGAGCGGTTCGGCGGCGTAAGCCGCGATCAGGGCCTCCTCGTGCGCCGGTGGCTGGCAAGGATGCGTGGTGAGTGCGTCGCGGGCCAGCAGGCCTCCGCCGATGGCGAGGCCGCCGCAGAGCAGCAGCGGTACGACGAGCGCGACGCTGCCGGCGATCAAGGCGCGTTTTTCGGCCACCGGTTCTCCGTCCGACCCCGGCAATTGTTGCTGCCGATCGGTAACGACGGGGCTACACCGGGCTCACGGTTGCGCGATGGTCGGCGTGGACGCCAGCACACCCGCCGACCCTGCGAGCCGAGCATTGCTTTGCCGATGCGATGTTCATTGGTACGCATCGACGGAAACGCCAGCCCGCCTGGTCAACACCGACGGCGGTCGGTATCTTGACCGACGAATGCAAGATCGTCTAGCCGGGCGTGTCACCCATGTCTCGAGACTGGTCTGTCACCCGCGTCCTGAGACCCGGCACCGCGGAGTGGCCGTGTCTGACTCCGACTGATGCGTAACACGCTGGCGTCACCTGACGGGTAACAGTCCCGTTCCTGGCTTGGCTTGTGACGAGTGGTCGCCCGCACCAGCCGGAAGGAGGTGAGCCGCTACAAGTCCAGCCAGGCGGCGACGATGTGCGGGTCGGTGTGCTCCTCGCGGCGGCCGGGGCCGAACAAGTACCGCAGCAGACCTCCGACGTTGGTTCCACGGGCGTGGACGGCGGGGATCATCGGAGCCGCCGGTGGATGGCGTTGACGACGTCGTCGAGCGCTTCCAGGCTCCGCGCGCAGCGTTCGGCGACATTCGTCAGCCACAGGGGAGCACTGCCCGTTGCGTGCAGGGCTTTTGCAGACCGCGGAGTACGCACGGCACCGCATCGCCGAGATGCCGGCGCTCCACAAGGTGCCCGAGGACGTCGACCAGGCGGTCGCGGTCCGAATGCAGCGCCAACAAGCCCTCTACGATCCGGCGAAGCGCTTCCATTTCATACTGTCCGAGGCGGTCCTGCACTCGCGGCTGTGCCCGGATGGGGTCTTCGCCGGGCAGCTTGATCGGCTGATCGCGCTGTCGAGTCTAGGGAACGTGCGGCTCGGCATCCTGCCGTTCACGGCGAGGCTGCCACTTGCGCCGCTCAATGGCTTCTGGATCTTCGACGACGGGTTGGTCACCTTCGAAACGATCGCGGCCGAGCTGCACATCCGGGACCCGGAACAGATCGCCCTGTACGTCCGAGCGTTCGAGCAGTTCGCCGCAGCGGCCATCGACGGCTCGGATGTTCGGCGAATTCTCGGATCGAGGCAGGAGTCCCTACGCACGTCGTAACGGGGGGTTCGGCAATCGCATCCCGCGCCCACCCACTGGCCGAGATCGATGGGGTGGGGGCGTGGCGAGCTGACCGGCCCGCGTTGGTCCAAGGCGCGACCGACCGCTGGCCTTGATCGGCGCCGGTGCCGCGCGCCTTGTCCTAGGCGGCGTGCCGTACGGCCGTGTCGATCGCGCGATGGAGGTCGGCCAGCCGTACGGTCACTACGACATCGCCGCCCAGTGGCTTCAATCCGATGTCGATCATTTCCCGGATCAGTGCACCCGGTGTGACGTCGCGTCGGTTGGCTTCGGCTTCCAGGCGGGCCGACAGTTCGCCGGGCAGCCGTACCGAGTGCACTACCGACGCCGGGCGACTCTCGCGCTTGACGGTGGCGCCACTCCAGTCGTTCGACGCCAACGCACGTTCCGCATCTTCGCGGCTCATCCCGCACTCCTTTCGATCATGTGCTGTACAGCTTGCTGCTCAGCAGCATCCAGCTGGCGAGCGGACACAACGAGGTACTCCGCTCGTCGAACCTGAAGGTCTCACCCACTCGGCTATTGTATACGAATGTAAACACCTGCAGGCGGACACGGGCGGCACGGCTGGACCTGTGTGCCGGTGTGATGCCTCCGGTGTAATGCGGCATGATCCGGAAGAGTTACCGGACTACGAGCACCGGGAACTCTTCCGGATCATGAACTAGGGGCTCTTCAAGATCCATGTCGAGTTGACGGTGTGAATCGGGCCGGATTTTCACCGCCAACTCGACATGGATCTTGAACCGGTCGGGCCTGCCGACATCGCGCCGGCGTGTCCCGGTGGCACATCGACCACCGTCACGTAGAGCCCATCGACGGTGGCCACTATGAGGCGTCGGAGCCGCCGCACACCCAGCCCGCGAAGATCAATGGTGACTTGTCAGCGATTCGCGGCCCGAAAAACACTGACAAGTCACCTTTGATCATGCCGGCTGGGTCGGTGACGGGCTTGGGCGCGCGGACCTGGTAGCGCAGCGAGGAGCGGAGCGGTGATGCTCCTATGGATGTCAAGCCTGTGGATCATGCCAAGGCAAACACGCGGAGCCGAGGGTTGCCAGTCGGCGGTGCTCAACGAGTGGCCCGGGTGCTGGCAGCTCGTTGCCGATCATGGACAACAACGGCTGCCCCAGCGACCGTTCGGGTCCAAGGTTCACAGCCCCGCCCCACGGTGGCGCCGACCACCGAAGACCCGTCGGGCGCTCGTCCCACGCCGAACGGTCCGCCACCTCAGGCCACTACATCCCGGGAGCTGTGGCCTCCCGAACCCTCTGAGGCCACTACTTCCCCGAAGTTGTGGCAACGGAGGGCTTGTCACCGCGGACCTGGCAGCGCAGCGCAGCGGAGCGGTGTCTGGCGGGAGCGACGGTCGCGCGCCCGGCGGGCCCGAGTCATCTGCAAAGGAAGAAATGGTGCCTGCTCGCTATCGATAGGCCCACCGGTGATCCTCGGCGGGCCGGGTCGCTGACCCTATCCACCGGCCTTCGTGTAGTCGCGGGTCAGCCAGTGCTCGGGGCGGATGTGGATCGCGCACATGCGGTCGGTGACGTCCCGGGTGGCCCCGATGTAGCCGTCGGCGCCCTCGTGGCCCAGGTAGCGGCGGGCGAGCTCCCAGCGCTGCTCGACGGTAACGGTGTCCTCGATCGCGGTGACCGGGCCCTCGACGGAGGCGTACCGATAGGGCATCTCCTGGGTCTGCGCGCAGACGGTGACCCGGCCGGCCTTGCGGATCAGCTGGGTTTTGCGGCTGTTGCCGTCGGTCACCAGGATGATTTCGCCGCCGGGCTGGTAGTCGTACCAGAGCGGGATGGCCAGCGGACCTCGGCCGTCGTCGTCGGCCACGGTCACGACCGCGACGTGCACTTCGGCGAGGAAGGCCTCGCGTTCGGCGGGCGTCATTGCCAGGGACATGATCCATAGGCTAGCGCTGCCACACCATGAGTTCGTTGTTACGGTCCTGATTTTGTAAACGTGGTCGGGTTTCGGCCCTGCGGCATACCTCAGCCGGCGGCGTCGACGCTGGTCAATGTTGGTCGGCATCTGGCGGCTCACATACTCCGGCGGCTAGGCGTGCGGGAGTGCGGCGACGCCGGTTAGGACGGACACACCGTCGTGTGCTCGAACGGCGGCGATCGATGGGGCCGGTGGTCCGTGGCGGTGCAGGCACGGCGTCGTGGGACGATCGGCGCTGTGGGTGTGGTGGGTGTGTCGGTGGATGGTGAGATCGTTGGGCTGCGCCGGGAGTTGGTCCGGTTGCGGGCGGAGAACGCCCGGCTGTCACGTCTGTTGGATCTGCGCGGCCTGGACACCGCTCCGGCGCCGGAGCAGCTCGCCGCGCCGGTGACGCCACCGGGTTTGGTGACGATGGCTTCGCCGGTGCAGGACAAGTTGGCGTTGTACGCCGACCGGTTCCGGGCGCGGACCGATGTGTACGCGGTGCGGTGGGAGAACGCGCGGACCGGGGCGCGCGGGTGGATGCCCGCGGTCGCCGGCGGCTGGCGACGGGGCATGGACCGCGCTGCCGCCACGTATCTGCCGCTGACCGCGCAGGTGCTCGCGGCGCACCTGATCGGCGACGTGTTCATCGGCCTGTACCCGCTGCTGCGTGGACAACACGCTGCCGGTTCCTGGCGGCCGACTTCGACGGGCCGGCGGCGATGCTCGACGCGCTCGCCTACGCCAAGGCGGCCCGGGCCGCCGGGGTGCCGGCCGCGGTTGGAGATCTCCCAGTCCGGGCGGGGCGCCCACGTGTGGGTTTTGTTCACCGATCCGGTCGCCGGCCAGGTCGCCCGTGCGGTCGGCACGGTGCTGGTGCACGAGGCGATGGTGCTGCGCGGGTCGATGGACCTGCGCTCGTACGACCGGTTGTTCCCGAACCAGGACGTGCTGCCCGATGGCGGATTCGGCAACCTGATCGCCGCACCGCTGCAGGGCCGCCGCCGCCGAGACGGGCTGACCGCGTTCCTGGACCTGGCCACCCTTGAGCCGTACGAGGACCAGTGGGAGTTCCTGTCGACCCTGGACCGGCTCAGCCCGGGTGACGCCGCCCGCATCGCCCGTCGGGCGACCACCAGGCGATCGTCGGCACCGACGTCGCCGCGATCCGCCGGTCGGCCGCGACCCGGGTCCACCCGCCGCTGCCCGCGATCGTGCCACGCCGAGATCGGCGCCGGGCTCAGCCTCGACACAACGCAGCTGCCGCCGGCGGCGCTGGCGACGTTCAAGCACGCCGCGTCGATGGCCAACCCGAAGTTCTACGAACTGCAACGGCTACGCAAGTCGACCTGGGACACACCGCGGTTCGTCCGCGGCTACGACCTCACCCTCGACGACCGCATGATCCTGCCCCGCGGGCTGCGCCACATCATCGACGACATCGTCGAGCGGGCCGGGTCCCGGCTGGCCGTCACCGACGTGCCGCAACCCCGGCCGCGAGATCGACGTCGCCTTCACCGCGGAACTCACGACCACGCAGGCCGCCGCGGTCGACGCGCTGCTCGCCCACGACGACGGCGTCCTGGTCGCCCCACCCGGCTCCGGCAAGACCGTCATGGCCTGCGCCATGATCGCCGAACGCGGCACCTCCACCCTCGATCCTTGTCGACCGCAAAGCCCTCGCCGAACAATGGCGCACCCGCATCCAGCCAGTTCCTCGGCATCAAGCCGGGCCAGGTCGGCGGCGGCCGCCGCAAACTCGGCGGCATCGTGGACATCGCCATGCTGCCCTCGCTGGCCCGCCACGCCGACGTCGCCGAACTCACCCACGGCTACGGGCAGGTCATCGTCGACGAGTGCCACCATCTCGCCGCGGCCGCCTACGACCACTCCGTCAAACGCATCGGCGCCCAGTTCTGGCTCGGCCTAACCGCCACGCCCGACCCGCCGCGACGGACTCGGCGAACTGGTCACCTGGCAACTCGGACCCATCCGGCACACCATCACCCAAGACGAACACCGGCACGCTCGCCGACGCCGCTCGACAGCCGACAGCCGGACCACGACGGCTGCTGCACGTCCACCAGACCGCATTCCGCTACGACGACCTCGACCCGTCCGCACCGGGTGCCTCGCCCGCTGCACCACCGCGCTCGTCACCGACGACGACCCGCAACACCCAGATCGTCGACGACCTCACCACCGCCCTCGCCGCGAGGCCGCAACTGCCTCGTGCTCACCCGCCGGGTCGCCCACCTCGAGATCCTGACCACCATGCTCGCCGATGCGCGGCCACCAGGCGATGGTGCTGCAGGGCGGCATGTCCGCCGCCGACCGCCGGGCCGCGTCCACCGTCTCGCCGACACCAAATCCGGTGACGGGGTCCTCGTCATCGGCACCACCCCGTTCATCGGCGAAGGCTTCGACGCACCCGCCCTCGACACCCTGTTCCTGGCCGCACCGATCTCCTTCGGCGGCCTGCTCATCCAATGCGCCGGACGCGTCATCCGCGCCGCACCCGGCAAAGACACCGCCGAAGTCCACGACTACCACGACCACAGCCACACCCATCCTCGCCGCCTCACTGCAGCGCCGCATGCCCGGCTACCGCACCCTCGGCTTCACCCCCACCCCACCACCGAACTGATGCCGCCGACCGGCTCTTCGTGGTGTACGCGCTTTGTCGTATGGCGGATTCCGTCGCCGGTTGCCTAGCGTCGGGAGGGGCGTTCGCCCGGATATCGGGGTTGTCTCCAGGGAGGGAGGCGAGACCGTTGTGACCATGCCGATTTCGGACCGCGAGGCGGATCTGTATCCGCTGCTGGTGCCGAGCCTCGCCGCAGCGGCCTATCGTCAGTATCGACGGACCTTTGTCCGCGTCTGAGGTGATCGTATGACCACTCCCATTTGGGTCGGCGACATGGATCTGCATCGGATGCTGCGCGTCGTCGAGGCACCCGATCTCGGCGATGATGGCGATGGTCTGCCTTGGTCGATCCTGCACGAGCTGCGTGCGCTCATCCCCTGTGCATGGATCGGGATCGACTGCATCGACCGCGCGCGGGGTGTGGTCGTCTTCGAGCAGGGTGTTGACCTGCCCGAGTTCCGTGACGATCTCGATGGCGTCTTCTGGCAGCACCAGGACTGGTGCTGCGCCCTGACCAAGCGGGTCGACAACCCGGTGACCCAGACCAGCGACCTGATGACGCTGGCCGAGTGGTGGCGCACCCCGTTCTACCTCGATTGGTGCGCGCCCCACGGCCTCGACCACGACCTGCAGGTGAAGCTGCCCGCCCCGCCCGGCCAAGCGCTCACGCTGGGTCTGACCCGCGGCCGTCACGATCCCGACTTCAGCGATCGCGACCGGGCCCTGCTCACCCTGCTGCGGCCGCACCTGTACACCGCGCACGTCGAGGTCCTGCGCCGCCGACGTGGCATCCCCAAACTCACCGACCGGCAGTGGCAGCTGCTGCGCCTCGTCGACGCCGGGCTGAGTAACACCCGGATCGCTCGGCACCTGTTCATCGCCGAAAGCACCGTCCGCAAACATCTGGAGAACATTTTCGAACGCCTCCAGGTCCAAAGCCGCACCGCGGCGCTTGTCCGTGCCTTTCCTGAACGCGCGCTGTCCGCCGGGCCGGACGAGCACTCGGATCCGGCACTAACGCGACGTGCGGTTTCAACGTAGTCGCCCAGCAGGCGATCGCGAACTGCGGATCCAGTACCCAGACTGCTGCGGTCAGGGTTCACGTAGCACGGTGGCCGGGGTGGCGCGCGTGACCCGGTACAGGGTGACGCCCAGGGCGACGAGCGCGGTGACGACCAGCGAGCCGGCCAGAAGGGCGAGGGTCCCGGCCGGGATCACGACCAGCGGCGGGCGCAGGGTGAAGAACAGACCGAGCGTTCGGATGGTCACGATGCTCACGCCGATCCCGACCGGGATGCCGATCAGCAGGCTGCCCAGCACCGCGATCGTGCCCTCGACCGCCGGTGAGGTGAGGATCTGGCGGGTCGTGGCGCCGCAGGACCGCAGGATCGCGGCCTCCCGGCGGCGTTCGAACACCAGAAACGCGCCGAGCACCGCCACGCCGACGGCGGCCACGACGCCGGCCGCCACCGATTCCAGCCGGCCGAGCGCCCGCAGGTTGAGTGCGGTAAGGCTGCGCTGCTCGCTCAGCGTGCTCTGCTCGATGGTCTGGACGTTCAATCCCGGGTCGGTACCGCGGAGATCGGCGGCTACCTGGCCAGGCGTGTAGCCGGCGGCGACGGTGGCCATGAAGAAGTCGGGCGCGATGGCCGGCGGCGGGATCGCGGCGGCGTTCATCACCAGTTCGCTGAACGGTTCGTTGGGTGCGAACGACCGGTAGACGCCCGCGATGCGCAGCTTCAGGTTGTGCGCGTCGCCTTCGGCGTCGGGAAAGAGGGTCAGCGTCAAGGTGTCGCCGATGCTGAGACCGAAGCCGTCGGCGATCTCCGCGTGTACCAGCGCGGCCTGCGGATCGCGGCGTAGCGCCGCCACGCCCTCGCCGTCGAGTATTTCCGGGTCGATCCGGTTGGCTTGCTGGTAGGTAGCCGGGTCGATGGCCATGATGCTCTTGCGGTCGGAGCCGACGCGGGCCGGCACCAGCCGGATCGGGGTGATCGCCGCGATGCCCGGGTGGCTGGGCGTGGCGACCGGACGGGCCGGGCTCGTCGGCTCGTTCTCGCCGCCCGGCGGTGTGATCCGCAGGTCGGCCCCGAAGCCGGCTTGCCGGTCGTTGCGCTGCGCCGCGTCGTACGTCGCGACGAACGTCACCACGTTGGCGCCGAAGGCGATGGCGAGCGTACCGAGCACCAGCGCGACGCCGGTGCGGGCGGGACGGCGGCCCAGCCAGCGCAGGGCCGCCGCCGTCCACGTGGTCAGGGGCCGGGCGCGTTCCGGCGCCGTCCGGCGGGTCAGCCACGAGCTGAGCCCGCGGATCACGAGCAGGTTGACGCCGAGCCACAGCGCGATCGGGGCCAGGAGCACGTAGAACGCCAGCGCCAGCACCTGCCCCTCGATAGGCACCTGCTTCAGGCCACCGGCGAGCACGTTGACCAGCAGGATGAAAACGCCGACGGCAATGGCGATCAGGTCGAGCCGCGCGGTGCGCCAGCGCGGCGTCCAGCCGCGCTCCAGGACCTGCCGCTCGACCCCGACCTCGCCGCGGTTAATTGCTCGTACCAACGGAATCACGCGGACCGCGACGGTCGCCACGGCGGCGAGTGTCGCGATCGCCGCGGTGACCGCGAGGCGGTCGACCGGGACCTGCCGCCACACCGGCCGCCCGGTCACCGCGCCGACCGCGAGGCCGGCCGCGACCAGGCCGAGCGCGGCGCCGAGGACGCCGGCGACGCCCGCGTGCGCGGCGGCCAGCCGGGCGAGCTGCCGAGTGGTAGCCCCGCGCAGTTCGAGCAGCGCGTCCTCGCGTCGCTGGGCTTCGGCCAGCGCGGAGGCGGCGGCGAGTCCCAGGCCGGCCGCGACCAGCGCGCCGGGGATACCGAGCAGCAGGAACAGGATCTTGGCATTGGTGGCATCGTCGCGGGCCAACGTGAGGGCCTCGGCGGCGTTGTCGGCCACGATCACGTCGGGCGAGCGCTGTTCCAGGACGTGGCGGAGGCGGTTGGAGAAGACCAACGCCTGCGCCGGGTCGGAAGGGTAGGCCTCGGGGTCGACAGTGATGTGCGTCTCCAGCGTGACCGGCGGCAGGTCGGTGGTGCTCGGATTGAGCGCCGTATCGGCGCCCTGCGCCTTGCGCAGGAGAGGCAGGATCGTCCGCTCGAAGGTCGGGTAGTCGACGACGATCGCCCTCGGCACGCTCGCTATGTCGCCTTGCACGTCGCCGTACGGGATGGCGAACCAGGTCGTCGCCGCATGCAGGTCGACCGTACCGGCGGCGGGCAGCGTCACCGGCGCCGCCGGGTTCTCCTCGCCGCCGGTTGGCTGCTGTGCTGCGTCGGGCAGCCCGATGGTGACGCTCGTCGCGCCGGCGAAGCCGGTGGTGGCCCGCAACGGCTGCGACAGGAGCACCCCGTTGCCGAGCCGGCCGTCGGTGATCTTCACCCGGACGGGTGGTGCTGGACGTACTCCGGATCGACGGCGAACAGCCGGGCGGCGACGGGGCTGCCGGTGCCTCCGGCCGACACCGTCACGGCCGCGGAGGCGAAGCGCTCGGCCCGCTCGACGCCGGCGACGCCGGCGAGCTGGCGCGCGGTGGCGGCGCTGTCGCTCTTCATCGTGGTGGCGAGGGCGCGCATGTCGATCTGCACGGGCGCGAGTGCGACCCGGGTCATCGCCCGCGACGCGTCGTCGACCAGCAGCAGCGTCGCGGCCAGCAATCGCGACCGGGAATGCCACGCCGACGGCGGCGAGTATGAGGCGACGCGGCGAGCGCCGGATGCCGCGGGCGAGGAGCCACAGCATCAGCGGGTCCTTCCGGGCTCTGCGCGTCCGGGAAGGTCCGGCGCGGTGTCGATGCGGCCGGAACGAAGCATGAGGGTGCGGGTCGCCCGCTGCGCCACGGCCGGGTTGTGGGTGACCAGGATGACGGCGGCCGACAGCTCGGCGGCCGTCTCGACGAGCAGGTCGGTGATCACGCCGGCGTTGACCGAGTCGAGGCTGCCGGTCGGCTCGTCGGCCAGGACGACGCGAGGGCCGGCGATCAGCGCGCGGGCGATGGCGACGCGTTGCTGCTGGCCGCCGGAGAGCTGGTCGGGCAGTTTCGGGGCGTCGTCGCTCAGTCCGACCCGCTCCAGCGCGGCGCCGACGCGGCGCTGGCGTTCCGCCGGGGCGACGCCGGCGAGTACCAGCGGGACCTCGACGTTCTCCGCGGCGGTCGCCTGCGGCAGCAGGCTCAGGCCCTGGGTGACGTAGCCGCACGCGGAGAGGCGGAACCTGGCCCGCGCATTGCCGCGCAGGCTCCGCCAGTCGACGCCGTCGACGAGCACCCGGCCGGAGTCGGGGTCGTCGAGGCCGCCGAGCAGGTAGAGCAGCGTGCTCTTGCCGGAGCCGCTCGGCCCCACGACGGCGAGCACCTCGCCGGGTGCCACGCTCAGGCCGACCTGGTGCAGCCCGCCGCCGGTCCGGTAGACACGCGTGAGTTCGATGGCCTCGATCGCCGGCAGGTCACCCATCGCTGACCAAACCGTCCCGCATGACGAGGCCACGATCGGCGCGTCCGGCCACGACGGGATTGTGGGTCACCGTGAGGATCGCCGTGCCGTGTTCCGTCCGGGCCGCGTCCAACAGGTCGAGCACCGCCGCGGCGGTCTGCTCGTCGAGCTCGCCGGTGGGCTCGTCGGCCAGCAGTACCCCGGGCCGGGCGGCGAGCGCGACGGCGACCGCCGCCCGCTGCGCCTCGCCGCCGGAGACCTGGCCGACCCGCCGGTGGCGGCGGTCGGCCAGGCCCACCTCGTCAAGGAGGGTGTCAACGCGCTCGCGGATGGCGCCGGCCGGGCGGCCGTCCAGGCGCAGCGGAAGGGCGACGTTGCCGGCCACATCCAGGTCCGGGTGCAGGTTGTCCCGCTGCATGACCACCCCGATGCGGCGGCGGCGGCACCGGGCCCGCTCGTCCGGCGTCATCCGGGTCAAGTCGTCGCCGCCCACCAGCACCGCACCGGCCGTGGGAGTGAGCAGACCGGCCAGGATCTGCAGCAGCGTGGACTTCCCGCTGCCGGAGGGGCCCATGAGGCTGGTCCAGGAACCGGGCCGCAGGACCAGCCGCGCGCCGCGCAGCGCGACGGTTTCGACGTCCCGCGCCCGGTAGATGTGGTACAGCCCGGTCGCTTCGACGACCATGTCGGTCATGTACCGCCTCCTCGCCCGGGGGTACGCTCGTGGCAGTCGAAGGCCCGCGAGCGCTGACCAACATGATGCGAGTTGCTCGATAAGAGCACGCGAAGAAGCCGGCCAGGTGATCATGGGCGACAGTCCCGCACGCATACTGGTAGTCGAGGACGAGGAGCCGTTGGCGGCCTCCCTCGCCGACGGGCTCGCCGCGGAAGGCTTCGCCGTGCAGGTGGCGCTCGACGGCACCGGCGGGCTTCGACTCGCCCGCGAGCAGCGGTTCGACCTCATCCTGCTCGACCTGCTCCTGCCGGGGGTCAACGGCTTCAAGTTCTGCGACCTGCTCCGGCGCGCGGGCGACTGGACGCCGGTGCTGGTGCTGACCGCCAAACAAGGCGAGCTCGACGAGGCCGAGGCGCTGGAGACGGGCGCCGACGACTTCCTCAGCAAGCCGTTCTCGTTCGTCGTGCTGGTTGCCCGGATACGGTCACTCTTGCGCCGGCGCCGTGTGGAGCGGCCGGACACGCTCGTCGTCGGCGATCTGGTGCTCGACACGGCCGGATACACCTGCCGCCGGGGTGCGACCGAGATCGAGCTGACCCGCCGGGAGTTCGCCCTGCTCGAGTTCCTGATGCGGCACGCCGGCGCCGTCGTGCGCAAACGCGAGATCCTCGACGCCGTGTGGGACTGGGCCTTCGACGGCGAGTCGAACATCGTGGAGGTCTACGTGGGCTACCTCCGGCGCAAAGTCGACATCCCGTTCGGCCGTTCGGCGATCAGTACGATCCGCGGCGTCGGCTACCGGTTCGAACGGTCCGGCGGCTGACGTGGGCCGCAACACGATCCGGGTACGGATCACGGCGACCGCGCTCGGCGTGGTGGGCGCCGGCCTGATCACGGCGGCCGTGCTCATGCTGGTGCTGCTGCAGATCACCATGCGCGACAACGTCGACGGCCAGGCCCGCCTCCGCCTGGCCGAGGTCGCCGACCTGGTGCGCGGCGACCGGCTGCCCGGCAGCCTCGCCGGCGAGGACGACGGCACCGTTGCCCAGGTGGTCGTGGACGACGTCGTGGTCGCTCAGAGCCCGACCATCCGCGGCAACCGGCCGATCGCCGCGTTCATCCCGGGTGGGACCGGCCTGACGATCCGCACCGTCGACAACCCGCCGATCGGCGACGGCGGGCCGTACCGCATCGCGGCGCAGCGCGTCGACTCGCCGCGCGGGCCGGCCGTGGTCTACACCGCCTCGACGCTGGAGCCGGTGCAGGACAGCACCTATGCGCTCGCGTTGCTCCTGGCCGGGTTCGTCCCGCTGACGATCCTGCTGGTCGGGGTGACCACCTGGCGCCTGGTCGGGCGCACGCTCGGCCCGGTGGAGGCGATCCGCGCGCAGGTGGCCGAGGTCTCCGCGAGCGCACTGGATCGCCGGGTGCCGGTGCCGGCAACTGGGGACGAGATCGATCGGCTTGCGCGCACGATGAACGAGATGCTCGACCGGCTCGAGGCCTCCGCGCACCGCCAGCGCGCGTTCGTCGCCGACGCGTCGCATGAGCTGCGCAGCCCGATGACGGTCATCCGGACCAGCTTGGAGGTCGGCCTGGCCCGCCCCGACGCCGCCGACTGGCCGGGGCTGGCCCGCGGTTGGCTCGCCCAGCAGAGCCGCCTGGAGCGCCTCGTCGACGACCTTCTCGTCCTGGCCCGGGCGGACGAGGCCCTGCCGGTCGCCGCACCGTCCATCGTGGACATAGACGATCTGGTACTGCGTGAGGCGCGGGACCTGCACGCTCGCAGCACGGTGCGCATCGACGTGACGCAGGTGAGCGGCGGCCGGGTCCGCGGCGACGCCGAGCAACTGCGCCGCGTCGTGGCGAATCTGCTCGACAACGCCGAACGGCACGCCGCCTCGGCCGTCGGGTGCACGGTGTCCCAGGCCGACGGCGTCGTCGAGCTGGTGGTCAGCGACGACGGCCCGGGTGTCCCCGCCGCGGATCGGGAGCGGATCTTCCAGCGCTTCGTACGGCTCGACGAGGCGCGGGACCGCCGGACCGGGGGCGTGGGGCTAGGCCTCGCGATCGTGCGCGATCTCGTCACCACCCACGGCGGCACCGTAGACCTGGCCGATCGCAACGGTTCCGGCACCCGGTTCGTGGTGCGACTGCCCGCGGCCTGACCGACCGACCGGCGGGCCGCCGGTCGGTCGGATGGTGCGGCGTCAGGACACGCACGCAAACGGGGTGCGCGCGTATACGTTGTTGATCCGGTGGCCGCGGCGATCCAGCTTCAGCGCGTCGTTGTTGGCATCGTTCAACGCGCGGCGGTTGAGGTTCTCCAGCTTGGTGAGCTGCAGCGTCTCGCCCTCCGGGTCGTCGACCGCGGTGATCTTCACGTTGCCGACCCCGGGCGCATAGAACTTGCGCTGGTGCCCGGTGTCTTCGCTCAGCGGGCTGTTCTCGTCGGTCACGAGCACGTTGGAGTAGCAGTCCACCGGAACACAGACGTGCTGGCCCTTCTTGAACACCTGCGCGCAGTCGAGGAAGTCGATCTTCGGTGCGAAGCCTTGCACGTACCGGGGTCCGCCGACCTTCGGATCGGCCAGCATCATGATGCCGGCATCGGCGCCGGCCAACCCGGCGATCCAGGTGTTCGGTGCACCGTCAAGGACGCCGTCGACGTACTCCTCCGGGTACTCACCGAGACTCCAGACGTTGCCGCTGTTGTCCTGCGCGAAGAAGGCCAGCTCGGCTTCCTCCAACTGACCGTCGCTCTCGTCCAGGTCGAGCACCACCCGGCTTCGCACGCCGTTGACGAACTTGACCAGCTCGGTGACCGTGAACACCACCGTGTGATCGGTCGGACCTCCGCCGCGGTTCGCGACACCCTCGAACGTAAACCGGGTACCGGGTACCAGAGGCAGGAACGTGTTGTTGATTTTCGTCGGACGGTCGAACTGACCCGGCCGGAACGCCACCGGACGGCTGCAGCCGCCGGTACTGGAGACGTTGGCCACCTCAACCGGCGCGGCCGCGGTGGCCACTACGGCCGATACCGGCTTGGGTGTCATAGCCACGACGGACAGTGTGAGTACCACCGCCGCACCGAGCGAACACGCGAGCCCCGCTCCGAGCCTAGATCGCAGGCGTGTCATGTGATGAACTCCTTCCTCGCCATAGCAGATGTGAGCATGGTTGTTACGTCGACGCGGCCCGTGGTGCCGGCGGTTCGGTCGCGCCCCGGCCGAAGCGCAGGTACAGCACCGGCACGATGAACAGGTTGAGCAAGGTCGAGGTGATCAGTCCGCCGATGATCACCACGGCGGTCGGGTGCTCGATCTCGTGACCCGGGATGTCGCCGAGCACCACCAGCGGCACCAAGGCGAGCGCGGTCGCGAGTGTGGTCATCAGGATCGGCGACAGCCGGTCACGGGAACCGTGCAGCACCAGCGCGGAGCCGAACGTCTCGCCGTCGTGCTGCTCCAGGTGACGGTAGTGGCTGATCAGCAGGATTCCGTTGCGGGCCGCGATGCCCAAGACGGTGAGGAAGCCGACCAACGTACCGAGCGAGATGATCCGACCGGCGGCGAACGTGGCCAGTACACCGCCCACGAGAGCCGACGGCAGGGTGAAGTACGAGAGCAACGCCGGGCGCCAACCGCCGAACGACAGCCGCAACAGCAGCAGGATCAGCAGTGCGGCGGCGAATCCGAAGATCAGGATCTGTCGCTGGGCCGCCTGGCGTTCGGCGTACTCGCCGAGGAGCTCCGCATGGTACTCGCGAGGAAAATCGACCCCGTCGAGCTTCTGTTGGACCTCGTTCACGATGGAGCCGAGATCGCGGCCCTCGGTGTTGCCGCCGACGTCGATGTAGCGCGACGTGCCGGTGTGCTGGATCACGTTGGGGGTGGACCTGACCCGCACCTCGGCCACGTCCGAAAGGTGGATGGTCCGTCCGCTCGGCGTGTCGATCGGCATCTGCTCGATGCTCGTTACCGAGGAGCGCGTGGCCGGTACGGTCCACACCACCACGTCGTAAGCCTTGCCGTCGCGGAAGACGTCGCCGACCTCCTCGCCGGCCACCGTTGTCGCCGCGGCGCGGCGGACGTCGCCGGGCTTGATGCCGTAGCTCTCCGCCTTGGCGAGGTCCACCTCGACCTCGATCTGTGGCACGTCGACCTCGAGATCGGTGTGGACATCGGTCATGCCTTCGGTGTCGGACATCAGTCGTTGAACCTCTTCGGCCTTGGCCCGCAGGACCTCCAGATCCTCACCGAAGATCCGTACGACCATGGCGTCGCCCGATCCGGTCAGGACCTCGTCGGTCCGCTCCCGGAGGTACGTGTAGACGTTGTGCATCAGCCCCGGGTACTGGTTGGCCACCGCTTGGATCTTGTCGACAGTCTCCTCGTAGTCGACATCGGGATCGATGGTGATCCAGAGTTCCCCGAAGTTCACCCCAGCCGTCTCGTCGCCGAGAAACGCCTGGCCGATGTGTGCGCCGAAGGTCTGCACCCCGTCGATGGTCCGCAGGTCCTTGCTGACCGCCTCGACCAGCCGCACCTCCTCGTCGTGCGAGGTGCCGGGCACGGAAATGAAGTGCAGGAACACGTTGCGTTCCTTGAACGCCGGCAGCAGCGACTGGCCGAAGCCCGGCAGGACGGCGAGGCCGGCGACCAGGACGATCGTGACGGTCGCGAACGCGGCCAGCGGGCGGTGCACCACCCGGGACAGGAAACCGGTGTAGAGGCGTTGCAGCACGAGCACCACCGGCGACTCGCGCCGCTGCAACGGCGCCCGGCGCAGCAGCAGGAGTGCCAGCGCCGGGGTCACGGTCAGCGCCACCGCGAGCGAAGCCAGGACCGCCAGGGTGTACGACTGGGCCAGCGGCCGGAAGAACGCACCGGTGAGGCCGCCGAGGAAGATGACCGGCGCGGCGGCCGCGACGACGATGAGCGTCGCGTAGACGATCGGGCCACGCACCTCGACCGACGCGTCAAGCACGATCGCCATCGTCGGGCGCTGGCTGCCGGCGCGCCGGGCTTCACGCAGCCGTCTGACGATGTTCTCGATGTCGATGATGGCGTCGTCGACCACCACCCCGACGGCGATGACGAGGCCGGCGAGCACCATGGTGTTGACCGTGGCTCTTGTGTAGTAGAGCACGAGCCCCGCAGCCAGGAGCGAGAGCGGGATCGCCGCCAGGCTGATCAACGCCGAACGCCATTCGAACAGGAACAGGCCGAGCACCAACACCACGAACAGGCAGCCGAGGAGCAGCGCACGAGAAAGGTTGTCGATCGCCGACTGGATGAACGAGGCGGGCCGGAAGATCTGCGCGTCCATGGCGATGCCGGGCAGGCCGGGTTGAAGTTCCTTCAGCGCCGCGTCGACACCCGCCGTGACATCGATCGTGTTGGCCCAGGGCAGCTTCTCGACGACCAGCATGAGTCCGGGACCGCCGTGGATGACCGCATCGCCGATGAGTGGCTGGTGGTCCTCCGTGACGTCGGCGACGTCGCCGAGGACCAGCCGCGTGCCGTCGGCTTCCTCGATCGGAACCTTGGCCAGGTCGGCCGGCGACCGGATGGACTGCACATGCCGGATGGCCAGAGACTGGTTCGGTGTGTCGACCGTGCCGCCGGTGCCGATCACCGCACCTTCCGAGAACTGCAACAGTCCGACGTCCAACGCGTCCGCGGTGGTGGACATCACCTGGTCCAGCGTCACGTTGTGCGCCTGCATCCGGGCTGGATCGGCCTGTACCGTCAGCATCTGCAGCCGTTCACCCCAGATGGCCACGTTGGCCACGCCGGGCACCTGCAACAGCTTCGCGCGGATCGTCCAGTACGAAATCATCGACATCTCGATGAGGGACCTGGAGTCGGAGGTCAGCCCGATCTTCATGACCCGGCCCATCGAGGACACCGGCTGAAGCATGACCGGTGGTGCGGCCCACGTCGGCAGCCCCGGCGTCACCGTCGCCAGCCGCTCGGCCACCAACTGCCGTGCGGTCAACAGGTCCGTGCCCGGCTTGAACAGCAGCTCGATCGACGAAAGCTGAGCCAACGACTTCGAGCGCATCGTGTCCAGCCCGGGCACGCCGTTGAGCGCGGCCTCCATCGGCACGGTCACCAGCGACTCCACCTCGGCCGCGGCAAGGCCCAGGCATGCGGTCTGTATCTCGACCCGGGGCGGTGCGAACTCGGGGAACACGTCCACCGGCAGCTTCTGCAGTTGGATGAACCCGAGGGCCATCATGCCGACGGCCGCCGCGACCACCAGAACGCGAAACTTCAGACTCGTGCCGACGATCCAGCGCATCATGGCGCGATACGTCCCTTCGCTCTATTCCTCTTCGACGCCGACTTCGATGCCGTAGAGCTGAGCGGTGCCCACCGCCACGACCTTGGTGCCCACTGGTGGGCCGGCCGACAGCAGCGCGTTCTTCGCGTTGATGGACGCCACGGTGATGGGCTGTCGCGTGAAGACCAGATCCTCGACGCCGACGTACACCCAGGTTTCGCCGGACGGGTCGTAGAAGACCGCCGAGTACGGTATGGACATCTGCGCCGCCGGACCGGATGCGACCGGGACAACTTGCAGGCCGATCTTCTGCACCGCGTCCGCGCTGAGCACGATGTGCGGCAGATCGCTGCCGGCAACCGGCTCGACCTTGCCGGCCTCCTCGGCGGAGCCCTCCGGATACTCCCCAACCGTCGGGTATCCCAGTTTCGACACTCCGACCACGCCGGCCACGGCGGCCGCGCTGATCAGCAACACCATCACTATCGGGCCGAGCCTCGCCCGGGTGAAGCGCACCATGATATCCAGTCCCCTTTCAGCTGGCTGACTGCGATGGGGCGGGCTCGGCGTGGGCAAGCTCGGCGGCGCCGTCGGAGTCAGGCTCGTCGACTGCCCGACCGTCGCGCTCGGCGTCTCGGTCACTGCCCGCACCGAAGTGCAGATAGAGCGCGGGCAGGACGAACAGGCTCAGCAGCGTCGAGGTGACCAGCCCGCCGAGGACCACCACGGCCAACGGATGCAGGATCTCCAGCCCGGCCACGCTGCCGAACACCACCATCGGCAGCATCGCAGCGGCGGTGACGAGCGCGGTTTTCACGACCGGTGCGAAACGCTCCCGGGTCGCCTGCAGCACCAGCTCCGGGCCGAAGACGGCGCCGTCGGCCTGTCTGAGGCGTTGGCCACGACTGATCAGAAGGATCACGTTGCGGGTCGCCAACGTCCACACCGCGAAGAGGCCGGCCAGTGAGCCCAGGGAGAACGGGCCGTCGAGCAACGCGGCGAACACCCCGCCGGCCGGTGCCAGCAGCAGCGTCAGTATCGCCAGGAAGGCCAGCCGCCAGCTACTGAACGCGGCCTGCAGCAACAGGAGCACCGCGATCGCCGCCGCAGCCGCCAGGGCCAACGTGGCCCGGTGGCTCGACGTCTGCTGGGCGTACCCGTCAAGGACCACCGCGTGGTACTCGACCGGGAAGTCGACGCCGGCGAGCCGGGCCCGGACGTCGGCCGCGACATCCTCGACGCTGCGTCCGGTGACGGTGCCGGACACGTCGACGCGACGGGAGACGGCATCGTGTTCGATCACCGACGGACCGGCGGTGAGCCGTACGTCGGCCACCGCCTTCAGCGGCACGCGGCGGCCGTCGGGGGTGTCGATCAGCAGGTTCTGCACGCTGGTCAGGTTGTCGCGCACCGATTCGGCGCCCAGCACCACGACGTCGAACACCTTCTGATCCTCAAACAGGCTGCCGGCAACGAGACCCGAGAGCAGGACCGCGGCCGACCGGCGCACGTCGCCGGGTTTGAGCCCGTAGTTCTGGGCCGCCGCGAGATTGACCTCGATCTCGATGGTCGGCTGCATCGGTGGGAGGTCCACGGTCGGCGAGCTGACCCCGGGGATGCCGGCGAGCAGGGCCCGGATCTCCTCCGACTTGTTGCGCAGCGCGGCCAGGTCCGTGCCGTACAGCCGCACCGTGATGTCGCCCTGGGCGGCGGGTCGTGCGTGGTCGATGCGTTGTTCGGCGTAGTTCATCACCCGGTGCTGGATGCCGGGATAGCCGTCGACGACCTCCTGGACCTTCCTGACCGCGGTCGCGTAGTCGGCCTCGGGTTTGATGGTCACCCAGAACGCGCCGGCGTTGACGCTGGACACCTGGTCCGAAGTCACCGCGCGGCCGACCTGGACGGCGACGTTGCCGATCTCGGGAAGGGCGCGCAACCGTGCACCGGCGCTCTCGACGATCCGGGTGGTCTCGGACCGAGAGGTACTCGGCGTTCCGGTCCAACTGATCACCAGGTTCCGGTCCTCGAGCCGGGGCAGCAGCGGTCCGTTGAGCCGGGCCAGCAGCAGCGGCGCGGCCGCGACGATGACGGTCGCGCCAAGCGCCACGAGGTACGGCCAGCGAACCGCCCGCCTGGCCAGCGCCGTGTGGCCCCGACCAAGCGCCGGGATGATCGGGGACGGCTCGGCACCCCGCGGCATCCGGGCGAACAGGGTAAGGCTCAGCGCCGGCGTGACGACGAGAGCGACGGCGAACGAGGCGAGTACGGCGATCGCGAACGAGGTGGCGAGGGGTCGCGTGAGGGCACCGGCCGTCCCGCTGAGGAAGAACACCGGAACGGTCGCCACCAGCTGGATCAGCATCGCGTAGATGAGCGGACCGCGGATCTCGCTCAGTGCGACCGCGATGACCGCGGCCCGCGAACTGCTGTCGGCGGTCCCGCGGTGCTCCCGGAGCCGCCGCCGGACGTTGTCGGCGTCGACGACGACGTCATCGATGAGTACCCCGAGGGCGGCCACCAGGCCAGCCATGATCATCAGGTTGACCGTACTGCCGGTGAGTTTCAGGACCAGGCCGGCCGTGAGGATCGAAAGCGGGAGGGCGACCAGGCTGATCAACGCGGTACGCCAGTCCAGGAACACCGCGCCGAGGAGCACCACGATGAGGATCAGACCAAGAAGCAGCACGATGCCGACGTTGCTGATCCCGTCCTGGATGTAGGTGGCCGGCCGGTAGACCGTGGTGTCGACGTTGATGCCCGACAGGCCCGGCGCGAGAGCCCGCAACGCATCGTCGACCTCGCGGGTGACCTCTAGCGTGTCGGCCCCGGGCGCCTTCTCGATCACGAGGAGCAGGCCGGGTGCGTCATTGACGACCCCGTCGCCGATCAGCGGCTGGTGGTCCTCCACGAGCTTGGCGACATCTCCCAACCGCTTGCCCTGCGCCTCCTCGACGGGCACCTTCGCCAGATCGGCGGCGGTGGTGATCGGCAGGACGTGCTGGATGGACAATCGCTGGCTGGGCGTCTCGATGAAGCCACCGGTGCCGGGCGTCGACGCCTCGACGAACGTCAGCGGCGACACCCACAGCGCGTTGCCAGTGGTCGTGATGACCTGGTTGAGGGTGACACCTTGCGCGGTCAGCTGGTTCGGGTCGACCTGGACCTGCAACTGCCGCTCGCGCTGGCCCCACACCGACACGTTCGCCACGCCGGTCAGGCCTTGCAGCCTTGGCTTGATCTGCCAGCGGGCAAGCACCGACATGTCGATCAGAGAGACGGTGCTCGAGGAGAGCCCGACGACCATGACCCGGCTCGTCGACGAGACCGGGTCGATCATCGTCGGTGCCTTGGAGACGTGCGGCAGAGCCACCGCCTGGGTCAGCCGCTCGGCGACCACCTGGCGGGCCTTGATGACGTCCGTTCCGGCCTGGAACACCAGGTCGACCTGGGAGAGTCCGGGCACCGACTTGGACGTGATGGTCTCCAGCCAGGGCACGCCGTTGAGCAGGTCCTGTTCCAGCGGCACGGTGATGAACTGCTCGACCTCGACCGCCGACAGGCCGAGCGCCTCGGTCTGGATCTGCACGGTTGGTGGGTTGAACTCGGGCAGCACGTCCACGGGCATCGTCTGGAGACGAGTGATCCCGAGTAGGAGGATCGCCGCCGCCGCCGGCACCACGAGAAGTCGAAATTTCAGGCTCGATCCGACGATCCACGCCACCATTTCTGACTCCCCCCGCATGGAGTGAACGTCCAGTATTTACGCCAGACAATGACGTCCGGTGTTGCTGCCGCGAAGCCGTCGGCGCGAATTCTAAGATTCAAACAGTGTCAAAATGGTATCCGTGTAACCGCTTGATGTCCTAAGACTATTTTCGGCCTGACAGCTTCGGATGATCAACGATTCGCGCATATGTTTGTCAACCCGGTCGGAACGGTCGGAATATCGCTTGGCCGGATATCGGCGGAATGCAGTAACAGCGGAAACCGGTGCACCGCCTGGACTCTAACGCCGCGCAGCGCCCGTCCTGATGGAACAGGACGGAACGGGATGGAACAATTTTACAAGACCGTGACCAAGCCGAATCGGTCGCCTCTTTGCGTGTTCGGCTACTGCGTGCGACGCACAATGTCAGCCGTCAGTTGGCGCCTTCGCCTAGGCCCAGGAACGGAGATCGCCGGACCCACTTAATGAATCGTCGTACGTTACTGTCCGAGATGAAGACGTTGACGTACGCCAATATCTCAAGCCATATGTCGAGGCGGGCGGCGGCCTGATCGCTCGCGGCCAGGATGGTGCGCCATGATCATCGATCTTGACGCCAAAGTGTCGCCAGGACGACAGTTTGGCGTCAAGATCGACGATCATGGGGGGCGGGCGCGTGGGGAGTCCGGTATAGTGGTCTTGACGGCTCGCATCCGTTTGCTTGAGCCGAGTCGGCATCGACGCCAATTGCGCGGCCGGCAGGTCCGCTCCCGAGCGGACACCCTTCGACGTTCGGAGACTTCATGGCGGCCCGCCGCCCTCACCACATACCTTCCGCTCAACCCACCACGTTCGCCGAGCTGGGCGTGCCTGACGCGCTCGCCAAGGTGCTCGCCGACACCGGTGTGACGCATCCATTTCCGATCCAGGTCGCGACGCTGCCCGACGCGTTGGCCGGCCGCGATGTGCTCGGCCGTGGCCGGACCGGCTCGGGCAAGACCTACGCGTTCGTGCTCGCCCTGCTGACCCGGCTGGCGGGCACGTCCGCCCGGCGGCGGCCGGGCCGGCCACGGGCGCTGATCCTCGCGCCGACCCGGGAGCTGGCCAGCCAGATCGACGCGGCCATGGCGCCATTGGCCCGCGTCCTGTCGCTGCGCACGCTGACCGTCTTCGGCGGGGTCGGTTCGCGACCTCAGATCGCCGGGTTGCGCGCGGGCGTCGACGTCCTCGTGGCCTGCCCGGGACGGCTGGCCGACCTGATCCAGGGCGGCCACGCCAGCCTGGACGCGGTCGAGATCACCGTGCTCGACGAGGCCGACCACATGGCCGATCTCGGCTTCCTCCCGGTGGTGCGTCGACTGCTCGACCAGACCCCGCGCGGCGGCCAGCGGATGCTGTTCTCCGCAACGCTCGACGCCGGCGTCGACGTGCTGGTCCGGCGCTACCTCACCGACCCGGTCGTGCACAGCGTCGACTCGACGCTGTCGCCGGTCGCCGAGATGACCCACCACGTGCTGCACGTCCACGCCGAAGACCGGTTCCCGGTGCTGGTGGACCTGGTGGCGGCGCCCGGCCGCACGATGGTGTTCACCCGTACCAAGCACGGCGCGAAGGCGCTCACCCGCAAACTGGTCGCCGCCGGCGTGGCCGCCGTCGAACTGCACGGCAATCTGGCGCAGGCCGCCCGTACCCGCAATCTCGCCGCTTTCTCGGGCGGGGCGGCGAGCACGCTCGTGGCCACCGACATCGCGGCCCGCGGCATCCACGTCGACGACGTGGCGCTGGTCATCCACGCCGACCCGCCGGTCGAGCACAAGGCCTACCTGCATCGCTCCGGCCGTACGGCTCGCGCCGGCGCGACCGGGACCGTGATCACGCTGATGACCGACGGTCAGACGGCCGAGGTCCGGGAACTGACCCGCAAGGCGGGCATCGCGGCGACCACGACGCGGCTGCGGCCCGGCGACGGATTCCTGCGCCAGCTCGCGCCGGGCGAGCGTACGTTCGTCCGCCCGCCGGTCGAGAGCCATGCGTCGGCGGAAACCAAGCGGACCGGCCGCGGCGACCGGACCTCGAAGCCACCGGCCAAGTCGGCCCGCGGCCGGCAGCGTTCGGTTTCGGCGGCGCCGCGGCGCTCGAACACCCCTCGTACCGAGGCCACCGCATCGGCGCGGCGTGCGAACCCGGGCCGCACCGAGGCCACCGCATCGGCCGCGTCCGTGCCGCCACCGAGTGCGGCGTCCTTCTCCGCCCGTACCCGGGTGGGTCGGCGGCACGGCGGACGCTGACCTCCTTCGCTGTTCCAGCGGGCCGAGGAATCTGGCACGCTGGAAGTGGCCGGTTGACCCGGAGGGGAGTCGGCATGGCGGGGGATCCGACGAGCGCGGCGCTCGCCCAACAGCGAGCGGCTCAGCAGCGCGTCCACCAGGCGCAACTCGCGCAGCAGGCCCAGCAGCGGCAGACCGAGCAGCGGCAGGCCCAGCAGCGGCAGACCGAGCAGCGGCAGGCCCAACAACGGCAGGCCCAACAACGGCAGGCCCAACAACGGCAGGCCCAACAACGGCAGGCCCAACAACGGCAAGCCCAACACCGGCAGCAGCAACAAGCCCAGCGGCGGACCGCCGAACTCCAGCGACGCCAGACCCAGCGGCTGCGCATCTGGCAACGTACGGCCGCGAAGCGCGCCGCCCGCCAAGTGGAGACCGAGTTGGCGATCGAGGAACGCGAGAAGCGCCAGCGGGCTGACGCGGCCCCGTCGAGCGATCAGGACGATTCGCTGCTGGCGGCCGCGGTGTCGAGGCCGTTGAAGATCGGCCTGCCGGCGCTGCGGCGGCGATACATGGTGGCACCGGTGGACGTCGGCGACCTGGACGTGCCGCTCGAGCCGCCCCGCCCTGAGCAGTTCCGGCCGGCCCGCTGGGTGCCCCGGCCGCGCGCGGCACGGGAACGCCGCGAGACCGCGGCCGAGGCCGCATACCAGGCGGCCGTCGCCGCATACGAGGCCGCCGAGTTCGACCGGGTCCGGCAGCTGTCCACGGCGAAGCGCGACCACCAGCAGAGCCAGGCCGCCGTCGCCGAACGCCTGTGGGCCGACTACCAGGCCGGTGACCGCGCCGCGGTCGAGACGTTCGCGCAGGTCGTCCTGACCAGCCGGCCCTTGCCGCCCGGCTTCGGCTCGTCGTGGCCGGTGCAATACGAGCCGGAGCCCCACCAGCTGGCCGTGGAGTACGAACTGCCCGGGCGCGTCGGTTATGCCGACGTCGCGCAAATTGTGCTGCGGGCGCTGTTCGACCTCTTCCACGTGCTTGATGAGGGCGTTGTCGAGGTGATCTCGTTCAACGGGCTGGCCATTGACGGCCCGTCGCTGGTCAGTGCCACGGTGACCCGGGAACGCTGGGCGGAGGCACCGCTGCTCGGCAACGACGCCCAGGCGGTACTGCGCGCGCTCAGCGACTGAGGCCCGACAGACGCGTGCGGGCACCCGTCATAATGCCCCCGTAGGGGCTATAGCCTGGGCGGCGGAGGTGCCATGTATCCCGGTGGGGACTCTGGTCAATACCAGCACGGCGAGGGGTACCCCGGCGTGCCTGGGCAGCCGGCGCCGCCAAACTATCCGCAGAGCCCGAACCCGTATCCCCAGCAGCCGGGCTATCAGCCGCCCACCTATCAGCAGCCCTCGTACCAGCAGCCCGCGTACCAGCAGCCGGGCTATCAGCAGCCTGACTATCAGCAGCCGCCGGTCTACCAGCAGCCGCCGGCGTACCAGCAGCCCGGCTACCAGCCGCCCGGATACCCGCAGTACGCGCCGCCGCCCGCGCCGAAATCCCAGCGGTCGCAGGTGATGCTGGTCGCGGCGGTCGCCGTGGTGGCGATGCTGGCCGTGGTCGGGGTGGCGATCTATGTCGTGGTCAACTCGGGCGGCAAGGACAACCCCGATCCGGGTCCGCCGGTAGCCGGCGGCTCGGCGTCGGCGGGGGCGTCGCCGTCGAAGGCCGCCGCGAAGAAGACTCCGGCGCCGGGGGACGGGCTGACGGTCGGCAGCGGACCGGTGCGGGTGGACATTTACGTCGACTACGGCTGCCCGCCGTGCAGCACGTTCGAGGAGGCGGCCGGTGATCAGCTCGCCCAGTACGTGACCTCGGACAAGATCACCCTCGGCATCCATCCGGTGGTGTTCATCGACGAACGGTCGAAGAACAAGTATTCGTCGCGGGCCGCGGCCGCCGTGGCCTGCGCAAATGACGGGGACAAGCTCCTCGAGTACAGCAACTATCTGCTGCAGCACCAGCCGGCCGAGGACACGACCGGCCCGTCCAACGACGAGCTGATCAGCGACGGCCGGGCGCTGGGGCTGGGTTCGGACTTCGCGTCGTGCGTGTCCGGCGGGCAGAAGGCGAGCTGGGTCGCGCAGGCCACGACGGCCGCGCAGACGTACGGCGTCTCGTCGGTACCGGCGGCCTACGTCAACGGCGAGAAGACCAATGCGACCAAGCAGGACGTGGTGTCGGCGGTCACCAGCGCTTCGTAGTTTGTCGGGGGTCAGCGGGCGCGCATGCGGTTGTTGCGCGCGTTGTGCTCGACCTCGGCCAGGCCGAGCGCCTCCAGCAGCGGCGGCACGTACATGCCGAACCGTCCACGAAAGCCCTTCTTCAGCCCGTACCATCCGCCGACCGGATTGCCGGGGGACCGGCCCCACGCCTCGACCGTGCCGTCGGCGGCGGACTTCTGCTCGTCGGCGCTGCCGAGCGGCATCCAGTCGCCGTGCGCCTTGAGCATCGCGTGCAGGTCCTCGATGCAGCGCACCTGGTAGCGCAGCTGCGTCTTGCCGACCTGACAGATCAGCGCCGGCGGGTCGGCCGACTCGTCGCGCCACATCTGGTAGTCCGACGTGCCCGGAGGGGTCTTCAGGTTCCAGGGATGTTCCGCGGTACCGTCACCAGCAGCGTCCACCATGCTCGTGACCATACGCCGACCGGGCGAGCGACCCACCACGAACGCTAGGACGGGCGAGCGACCTACCGCGAACACTAGGACGGGGCGAGCGATTCGGCCTGGTTGCGGGCCTCCTGGGCCTCCGGCTGCCGGCCCGCCTTGGCCAGGCGCTCGGCGTGTTGGCGCAGCGCGTTGGCGGCCTTCCGCGCGTACGCCGAGGGCCGCTGTCCGGCCAGTTCGACGAGCAGGTCGACGGCCCGCTGGCTGTGCTGCAGGCTCTCCTCGCGGAACTTCTTGCCGCGGTTGTACACGTCGGCGGAGAAGACCAGGAGCGCGGCGGCCAGCGACGCCTTGTACTGCTCCGGCGCCTGCGCGGCGAGGGTCTCGAAGTGCTCGATCGCCTCCGCGTACAGCGGCCAGCGTTCGACGACATCGTTCTCGGGCAGGTTGGACGCCCGCGCCATCAGCGCCTCGGCCAGCGCGGGCCGGTGCTCCGGCTGGTTGGCCACGACGTCGCGGAGGTACCGGACGGCGGCTGACGCGTCGACGGCGCTGCGACCGGCGTCGCCCTGCCGCGCGTAGAGGCGAGACCGTTGGACGAGCGCCGCGCAGTAGCTGGCCAGGTAGTGCTCGGGCCGGTCGCGGGCCAGCTCCTCATAACGTGACACGGCCGTGTTGGCCAGGGGCATGGCCCGCGTCTCGTCGCCGGTGAGGAGCCGCGACAACAGATATGCAGACGCCGCCAGCTCGGGCCGGGCCGCGTCGCCGGCGAGCCGCTGCGCCAGGGCCAGGGACTCTTCGGCGACCGCGAGTGCGCCGGCCGGATCCTGCTCGCCGGTGATCTCGGCGAGCTGGCGCAGCCGGGTGGCCTGCGCGACCAGGTCGGTACGAGGGTCGGCGCGCAGCAGCACCCGGCCGGCGTCGACCGACTGTTTCAGCGCCTCCCGGGCCCCGTCGGCGTGGCCGCCCTCCCAGCGCAGCGCGGCCAGCTGGTCGAGCGATGTCACGTACGCCGGCAGGTACCGCTCCGGCTCGGACCCGGCGAGCCGGGCGTAGCAGGTGCGCGCCTCGTCGGCGGCGGTGGTCGCCGCGTCGAGCGACACGATGTCGCTGGGCAGCGCGGCCACCAGCGCCGCCAGCGCGCCGAGGTCGGCGAGGAAGCCGGTCGACTGCGCGCGGCGCAGCTGGCGGTAGGCGGCCCGAGCGCGGTCGGCGGTCTCCAGCGCCCGTTCCCACTGCGCGGTGTCCACGTACCGCTCGGCGAGCACGCGCAAGGCGTCGGCCGACAGCGCCTGCCCGCGGCCCGGGGAGCGGGCGGTCACCGCACCACTCGGTGAGACGGCGCGCAACGCCACGGCCTCTTCGGCGCGGGCGAGGCTCTCGTCGAGCGAGCCGGTGGCGGCGAGCTGCCGGGAGAAGGTGAGGAGCGCCTTGACGCGGTCGGCCGCGTGGGCGGTCGCCGGGTCGAGTGCGTCGACGGCCGTCTGTGCGGCGGCGAGCGCCTCGGCGGGGCGGTCCAGCTCGCCGAGGATGATCGCCTGGTTGTTGTGGGCGGCGGCCAGCTCGACCCCGTCGGGTGCGATCGCGACGGCCTGCTGCGCGAGGGTCTCGCTGTCGGCCAGCCGGCCCTGTTCGCCGCGCAGGACGGCGACGGCGGTGAGCGTCGCGGCCAGTGCGCCGCGCAGCTCGGTCTGGCCCTGCTCGACCAGGCGCCGATAGCCGCCGGCCGCCTGCATCGCGACGTCGGCCGCGTACGCGAGGCGGCCCATGTCCCAGTACCGCTGGGCCAGCGTGAACAGGGCGGCGCCGGTGCTGTCGGCGGCGGCGCCGTCGTGAGCGGCGGTCAGCGCCTCGTTGATGCGACCGGCGTCCGCGTAGCGCTCGGCCAGGCGGCGCAGCGCCTCCGCGTACTCGGGCAGGTCGTGGTGGTGCCGCTCGGCGAGGCGCCGGTAGGTGTGCACGGCGTACTCGGCGGCCTGCGCGGCCTCGTCGAACGAGCCGGCGCGGGCGAGCCGCTCGGCCAGCACCTCGAGCGTGGCGGCGAGGGGGTGCAGGTAGCGCTGCGGATCGCTGGACGCGGCCGTCTCGACCAGCCCGACCGCTTCCTCGAGGGCGTCCGCCGCCGGCCCGGGCCGACCGGCCACGGCGAACGCGTCGGACAGTCCACACAGGACCGTGCTGTACTCGTCGCGGAACAGCGCCGGGGCGTCCCGCCGCAGCCGGCGGTAGATGGCCGCCGCTGCCTCGTACCCCTCGACGGCGTGCGCCGGCTGGTTGGCGCGCAGCAGCAGCCGGGCGTGGAAGCTCAGATCGCCGGCCAACCACGACTCCTGCTCGGGGCTGGCCGCCACCAGTTCACGGCCGACCGTGATCGCCTCGCCGGCCGCCGCGGCCGCCTCGGGGTACTGTTCGAGCGCGTCGTGCCGGTTGGCGAGGGCGCGCAGGGCGGTGTGCAGGCCGCGCAGGACCTTCGGGCCGGCCGGCGGCAGCGCGCGGAAGGCGGCGACCGCCTCCTCGGCGCTGCGCAGCGCGTCGGTCGGCTGGCCGGCGTCGTCGAGCGCGTCGGACAGGGCGACGAGCTCGTACGCCAGCCGTACCGGTGCGCGCCGGTGCCCGGCCGTGACCCGTTCCTGGCAGGCGTCGACGAGCTGCCGCCGCCAGCGCACCGCCAGGTCGGCCAGTTCCCCGGCCGGCCGGGGTACGGCCTCGGCGAGCGTGGTCAGCTCGCCGAACGCGTCGGCGGCCAGGTGTTCGGTGGCGGTGGCGATCCGCAGGGCGGCGAGCAGCGGTTCGGCCGAGTCGGTACGGGCGGCCGCGGTCACCGCGGGTACGCCGAACGTCGGCAGCCCGCCGGTGAGCAGTTCGGTGAGCAGGCCGGCCGGCGCCTCGCCGGGTACGGCCGCCTCGGCCAGGCGGGCGAAGGCTGGCCCGATCTGCGCACCGCGCAGCCCGGCCACCGCACCGCGGAACTCGGGCTTGTCGCACGCCACGGCGAGCCGGCGGGCCCGCAGCGGGCTGGGCAGCGGTGCTTCCCAGAACCGGCGGGCCGGATCGCGCGGCGGGCAGTTGGCGCGCAGCCAGTCGGCCAGCTCGGCCCCGACCGCCTCGTCGCCGGTGACCTGGCCGAGCAGGGCGACCGCCTCGTCCCGGGACGCCGGCTGGTGGAGCATCGCAAGGTCGGTCGCGGTGGACCAGTGTTCACGGGCGGCGGCGGACAGTTCGGCGGCCGCGTCGTTCCAGCGGTGGCTCGCGTCCTCGAGGAGGACGTCCTCGTCGGGTGCCCCGCTGCCGTCGTCGAGGAGGGCGGCGAGGACGGCAACCTGTACGCGGACCGGGTCGCCCTCGGCGATGTCCGGTGGCTCGCCGGCGAGCCGGCGAGCCACCGCACCCATCCGCTCGCCGTCGAGCCGGCGAGTGATGTCGGCTGGGTCGACGAAGCGTTCGAGCGCACCGGCGAACGCCTCGATGGCCGCACTGACGGCCGGCGCTTGGAGGGTCACCGGCTCGGCGGAGAACACCGCGCGTACCGGCGTCCGCCAGCGCTCGAACCACGCGCCGGCCTGCCGGTCGAGAACGAGCAGCCGGACCGCGCGCCGGGGTGGGCGGTTGGCCAGGTGTTCGGCGATGGCCCGGACGCCGTGGTGGTCACCGTCGTCGGAGATGAGCAGTGTCGGCCGGTCGGCGCGGGCGAGTTGGCGCAGGCTCTCCGGCGACGGCTCGGCGGCCGAGACCTCGCCGACCAGCCAGCCTTCTTCACGGTGCAGGTGCTCGGCCAGTTCGCGGGCCAGCCGGGTCTTGCCGGTGCCGGCCGCGCCGGACAGCAGCAGCCCGTCGAGCGGCGCGCCGCCGTGGCACCAGTCCAGCAGTTGCTCCGGCAGCCGGCCGGCGAAGGGCTGCACGCCCCGGGCCGGGTCGAGCAGGTCGGCGGCGATGCGCGGGGGGCCGGGGGCCCAGGGCGACAGGACGTGCCGGAGTTCGACCGGCTCCAGGTGCGCCGAGATGGGCAACTCGGCGAGCGCGGTGACCGGCAGGGCGGTCCAGTCCTCGCCGTCCTGGGGTGCCGCGGCCAGCCCGACGAGGAGTCCGTCGACGAAGATCGGGGCTCCCGCCAGTACCGCGGAAATGTCTGTGAGAAAGCGGACGTCGAGGTGTCCCGGACGCCGCCATGACCGGGGATTCACCTCGACGGGCCATTCCTCGTCCTCTGCGTGAACCGCCGCGTCGGTCCACGCAGAGCCGCCGATGCCCCCGGTGAAGATGCCCAAGGCGGGTGCGACGTAGCCGCTGGGCGGGCTCCACGCGGGATCCGTGACGGCGAGGAGTGCCGCGTCGTCGGTCGAGGCCAGGAGTTCGCAGCTGAAGTGCTCGGCCCGCGACGGGTGACGGAAGGTCGTGCTCGCTGCCGCCTCGGCCGTGGACAGGATCGTGTCCGCGGCGACCAGGCAGCCAGCTCCGATGGCCGCCTCGTCAGGCCCCGCGCCTGCCGCCAACGTCACCGCTAGCTGTGTCACCCATCCAGATTTAGTCCAGGGCCGCGTTCGTGTACGCCGTTTCGCGTTATTCGCCCGAATCTGTGGGCATTCGTGATCTACGGTGCTCAAGGTGAGCACATCTGTGCATGACGGATCGGCGTGGGCGACGGCGATCGTGCC
This sequence comes from uncultured Actinomycetota bacterium, assembly GCA_963816625.1. Taxonomy (GTDB): domain Bacteria; phylum Actinomycetota; class Actinomycetes; order Mycobacteriales; family Micromonosporaceae; genus Dactylosporangium. The sequence continues at coordinate 468,867 of CAWFLC010000006.1, forward strand.
GCCCGTGCCGACGAAGCCGTACCTGTCGGCGTGCGCGGCGCTGGCCAGCGACCGGTACGGCGGGTTCGAGGCGCCGCCACCGCCGGACGACACGACCAGCGACCTGGTCGTCGAGGCCGTACCGGACGGCCGGCTGGTCGAGCTCATCGACTCCAGCGCCGTCGACAGCGCGTCGATCGACGAGCTGATGCGCGCACTCACCCGCAACCGCGAACTGCTGCCCGCCCTCGCCGGCCTGGACAGCGTCCTCGACCTGACCGGCCTGGTCCGCCGCTGGCAGGCCCACCGCGGCCTGGCCGAGCTCAAGCGGGCCATCCGCGACCCCGCCGTCGAGCCGTCCGAACTGCGCCAGTTGCTCCAGCGCGAACGCTGGATGTTCGGCGGTCACCTGGTGCCATGGATCCGTGACGAGGTCGTACCCACGCTCGACCACGAGACGATCCCGCTCATCCAGTTCGACGGGGCGCTGCAGATCGTCAGCGTCGAGCGGCCGCACGTGGCCGACCTGGTGACCGGCAACGGCGGCCAGTTCTCGCTGTCTCCGCTGGTTACCTCCGCCTGTGACCGGGCGCGCGGGATGATCCGGGCCCTGGACGGCAACCGCGACGTCATCGGCGAGCGGCTCGGCATCAGCTACGGCCGGGTCCTGGTGACCATCGTCATCGGCCACCCCGACTTCGTCGACGATCTGGACACTGCGCGCATCCGGGACGAGATCCGCAGCCTCAATACCCTCTCCACCGGTATCACCGTGATGACCTACGAAGAGCTCACAACCATCGCGGAACGGACGTTGAACCCCGCACTGGACTGAGCTATTCCGCCTGAGGGCCTTCGGTCCTTATGCTCTCGGGCGGTGATCAGGGCCTTCCTCACGACGTACGGCGACACCGGCTTCATCCTGCTGGTAGCCGTCGTACTGTTCGTCGCCCTGCTGGTGCTCGTCCGCGTGATCCGCCGCTCGCGCCGCGTGCCCGCCCCCTCGCCGGCGCCGCCGATCTGCCCCCGTTGCGGGGGAACCGGCCGTTTCGTCTCGCGCGACGGCCACGACTGGCCCTGCTTGGAGCCCCACACCCGTTAGCTTTTGGATGACTCGGGTCCGCCGGGCGCGCGGTCGGGGCCCCCGGCAAAACGCGCAGCGTTTTGTTGGGGTGGCTACTGCTCCCGCCAGACACCGCTCCGCTTCGCTGCGCTGCCAGGCCCGCGTTCCCAAGCCCGCGTTGCCACAACTCCGGGGAAGTAGTGGCCTCAGCGGGGTCGGGAGGCCCCAACTTCGGGGAACGTAGTGGCCTGACGGTGCGATCTTGGCAACGAGTGGTCGCCAGGGATTCCCCAGGGTCGGGCCTGGACGCGATCTTGGGCGTTCCGACAACGTGAAGGAAAATTGCACCCAGGGGTGCCATTTTCCTTCACGTTGTCGCGGGGTGGCCGCCCGCCCGAGCTTCGCTTCCGGGAACCACGGCTGCATCGGCATCAGTCGATACTAGTCGGCGGCGCGCCGGGTCCGGCGGCGGCGCGTACGGCGCCTGGGCGCGCCGTTGTCGGCGAGCGCGGTCCGGGTCAGCAGTTGCGCGAGCGCGACGCCGAGCACCGCCAGGCCGACCTGGATGCCCAGCACCCACCAGCTCCAAGTGAGCCCGGCCAGGTGGACCTGGGCCCGACCGTCCACATTGAACACGCGCGCCAAGACGGTGCCGAGTACGGCCGCGCCGATGCCGATCAGCACAGTGATGAAGGCGCCGATGCTCTGCCGGCCGGGCAGCACGAGCCGGCCCAGCACCCCGACCAGGGCGCCGAAGATGATGGCGCTCACATAGTCCGTCACGTGCATGGCTCTGTTCCTCCCGGGTCGACGCTCGCTGAGGTCGTACCCAGATCGGATAAACGCTATGCGAAGGATGCGCCGCGTGGTACATCGGTGGCATGACGGACGAGCTCACCATCCGGCGGCAGCGCGACGGGGACGCCGCGGACGTGCGGCGATGCATCATTGACGCGTTCGGCCGCCCCGTGGTGGCCGACCTGGCCGAGGCGCTGCAGGCGGCGCGGGCCGGCGCCGGCGGCCTGTCGTTCGTGGCCGAGGTCGACGGGGCGGTGGCCGGGCACGTGCTGCTGAGCCGGTCGTGGCTGGACGCACCGGCGCGGCTGGTCGAGGTCCTGGTGCTCAGCCCGCTCAGCGTGGCCCGCGGACACCAACGGCGCGGGATCGGCGACCGGTTGGTGCGGCACGCGATCCACGAGGCGGAGCGGTCCGGTGCGCCGCTGCTGTTCCTGGAGGGCGCGCCGGAGTACTACCGGCGCTTCGGGTTCGTCCGGGCCAGCGCGCACGGCTTCACCCGGCCGTCGGTGCGCATCCCCGATCCCGGGTTTCAGGTGGTGATACTGCCCGCGCACGAGCCGTGGATGACCGGTGCGCTGGTCTACGCCGAGCAGTTCTGGCAGTTCGACTGCGTCGGCCTTCGCAGCTAGAGGTACAGATCGACGCGCGTGTTGCCGGCGCTGCGCAGGCGTTGCTGGTCACGGGCGGCCTGAGCGGCCCGATCGGCGGCCAGCCGCTCGACGTCGACGCGGAGATGGTCGTCCTGCTGGCGCTGGAGGGCCTGGATCCGCTGGTCCTGCAACTGCTGCTCGACGATGCGCTGCTCCTGGATCCGCTGGTCCTGCAGCCGCTGGTCCTCGGCCCGCTGCTCGGCCGTCCGCTGATCCTGGGTCCGCTGATCGGCGCTGCGCTGGTCCTGGACGCGGAGATCCTGCAGCCGCTGGTCCTGCACTTGCAGCTGCTGGACCCGCTGGTCCTCGAGCCGCTGATCCTGGAGTCGCGGCTGTTGCTGGATCTGCTGGATCTGCGTAGTGGTCGCGACCGCGCTGACGCCAGCGACCGGAGTGATCGACATCGTGTCCACAACCTTCAGGTGAGAAGTCGGTTGCCGTTGAGGAAACGCTAGCCAGGCCCGGTGGCGACGTCTGGTCTTTTCGGGCAGTCGCTCCCCAGTTCTGAGGTTTCGTTGAACCCGGACATCGATGTAGTGGTGTGCACCAAGCGGACAGGTCGCTACGTACAGGGAGCGGCGAACTAAGGCGCGTGCAGCTCAGGAACAGCGGTCAGCCCAGGTCGGCCTGCGCCCGCGCCACGCGCAGGCCGACCTGGCGCACGGCCAGCGCCGCGGCCAGCAGTCCACCGATGACGAACACCGCGACGTAGGGGTCCTGCGCCTCGATCCGGCTGTTGCTGAGCCGGTCGGCCGGGGTCAGCGCGGCCGGTACCAGCGCCGGAACCCAGCTCGCCGGTCCGAGCGTCACCATCAGCATGGCCAGGTGCACGATGACCAGCGCGCCGACCGCGCCCCCGGTCAGGGCCGCGGCCACCTTGTCGCGGGCGAGCGTCGCGCCCGCGAGGACGCCGAACGCCACGGCGGCGAACGCCCAGCCGCTCGAACCCGGTACCGGCGGGCGGATCAGCAACGGCAGCACCCACAGCACCGCCGCGCCGAGCCCGGCCAGGACGCCGGTCATCGACGGTCCGGAGAGGAATCCGGCGAGGTACACCGCCAGCACCGTCGTGCAGATCACCAGCCCGACCGGCTTCGAACCGAGCAGCAGGAAGACGCCCAGCACGCCCGTACCAGTGAGGAAAATGCCGAATCCGCGAGCCATGATCGCAGGGTAGTGGCTGGTTGAATGGCCGCATGACCGACGAATGGCTGGACATCGTCGACGAGCAGGACCACGTCGTGGCGCAGGCTCCGCGCACCGAGGCCACCGCGCGCCGCCTCCGGCACCGCTGCGTTTTCATCTGGGTACGTGATGAGCACGGTCGCGTTTTCGTCCACCGCCGCACCGCCACCAAGCTGGTCTTCCCCTCCTGCTACGACATGTTCGTCGGCGGGGTGGTCGGCGCCGGCGAGTCCTACGACGACGCGGCACTGCGCGAGGCGTCGGAGGAACTGGGCGTGGCCGGCCTGCCGGCGCCGACGCCGCTGTTCAAGTTCCTGTACGAGTCGCCGGAGCACACGTGGTGGTCGGCCATGTACGAGGTCCGCTGCACCGATCCGGTGTACCCGCAGGTCGAAGAGGTCGCCTGGCACGCGTTCCTGACCGAGGACGAGCTGCGGGCGCGCCTCGACGAGTGGCCGTGGGTCCCGGACGGGCTCGAGGGCTACCGGCGGCTACAGCGCTACCTTGTCGACCAGGATGAGCACGTCGTTGGCGCAGCCCCAGCTGACCGTGACGCCGGCGCCGCCGTGCCCGTAGTTGTGCACGACGTGGCCACCGCCGACGCGCTCGATCTCAAGGCGAACGGTCGGCCGGCTCGGCCGTAGCCCGACCCGATGCCGGAGGAACCGCGCATCGGCGACCGACGGCTCGATCAACGCGCACCGCGCCCGGATCTCCCTCGCGATCTCCTCGTCGGCCTTCCGGTCCATCCGGCCCTCTTCCGCACTGCCGCCGAGAACCAGCACGTCGCCGTGCGGCAGGAAGTAGGTCGGGGTCGGCGACTCGTCGTGCTCGCAGAAGAAGTGCTCGATGCCCGGGTTCTCCACCTCGACCAGCTGGCCGCGCGTCGGGTACAGCGTCGGATCGGTGGTCAGGCCGGTCGCGCCGATGCCCGTGCAGTTGACCACAATCGGCGCGAGCTCGGTGGCGGCGGCGAGCGACGGCAGTTCGCCCTGGTGCACGGCGACGCCCGCCTCGGCGAGGCGGGCGGTCAGGTAGTCGAGGTAGACCGGCATGCGCACGATCGGCGCGGAATACCACCAGCCGCGGCGGAAGCCCGGCGGAAGTTCGTCGGCCCGTGACTCCCGATAGCCGGCGAGCAGGGTCGCCCACTCGGGCGGATACAGATCGGCGCGGACCGCTTCGTGCCCGAGGACGATGTGCACGCCGGTGCGCTCCGGCTCCTTGGCCAGCTCGACGAGCACCAGGCGGGTCTGCTCGCTCCACGGCAGGATGCGGTCGTCGGCGTCGACCAGGTAGGGACCCCAGATCGCGCCCGCGTTGCAGGAGGTCGAGTCCTTGGGCAGCTCACTGGCCAAGATCTGCACGTTGTGCCCCGCCTCGACCAGCCGCACGGCAGCGGTCAACCCCGAGATGCCGGCGCCCATCACGAGGACGCCCGGACGGGGGAACATGCATCGACAGTAAGGCACGATTGTCAGCAAGTGAATACACACAGTTGCATCGATCAGCAGGGATGAGGTCCAATCGAGGTTCTGGCGTTGAAGCGAGGGGGAGGCCTTCATGGCCGATACGCACCATCCTGATGCGTTACTGGCCATTGGAGAGGTGCACACGGCGCTGCTGCGCAGTTCGGCGGCGCTCTCCGTGTCGGCGAGCGAGAAGCTCGTCAGTCTGGCGGGTGGTGAGCGCGTGCTGCGATCCGAGCGGCCGATCTCGCACGTCGTGTCCCCGCTGGTCCTGACCGGTGTGGACTGCCGCCCGGCCACGTCGAACGGCACCAAGGCCCGCGTCGTCGGCACCGTCGCCGGCCACGCCTCGATCACCGGTGGCCACGTGGTGCAGGGCACGGCGACGGCCCGGATCGCGCCGAGCGAACAGACCCGGCGGCTCGGCTGGGCGCACTACCTGGCCCGGCCGGGCTGGATCGAGTTGATCGGCCGGGCCCCGACCGCCGAACTGGCCCGCGGCTTTCTGGCGCCGCCGGCCGACCCGGACGTGCTCGACCTGGGCGCGGTCGGCGCCCGGCTGATCGGCGACGTGCAGGTCGCGCCGGCCCTCGACGGGCGGATGCCGTTCCGGGTGGAACGCACGCGCCTGCGCTGGGTCGTGCTGCCGGACGCCGATACGCCGCCGACGCCGCGATTCCGCGTCGAGCGCGACGGGATGCGCACGCTAGTCGTGCACGGGAACGTCCAGATCGAGTCGGTGGCCGAGTTTGCCGCCGATCTCGCATTGCACGACTGGCTGCTCAGCGCGCTGATCAGGATCGTCGACCGCAGTCGAGTGGGCATCGACGACCGGTCGAGCGTGGTACGGCGGTTGCGGCCGGCCGTGGAACACCTGCTGCACCTGTGGATGCCGGCCGCCCGTGGCGACGAGGCCGCGGCGGCACTGTGGGCTGATCTCGAGCGGCGGCCCGGCCTGACGCGCCAGTGGGATGCATCGGTGAACCGGGTCCGGGACCAGTTGGCCCTCGGCGCCATCGCCGCATTGAGTGACCGGTTGGGGGAGACCGTGGCATGACAGACACGCGGATCGGTCGGGGGTCGAGTCGGGATGCGCCATCATCGGAGGTTCGCAAGATACCTATCGTGCGGAAGCTCGCCGTATCGATCGCGATCGGCACCATCGCCTACTTTCTGACCAACATTCTGATCGGCAACATCGGCGAGCAGCAGATCTGGGTCATCACCTTGTCGTTGCTGCTCGGCGGCGTGGTGTTCCTCGTCCAGTTCATGGTGACCGTGGAGCAGCAGATGAATGACGTCGAACGGGCCGAGTTGATGCACTCCACCGAGGTCGAAAAGCTCGTGGACCGGCGGCTGTCGGAGATGCGGCAGGAGATCACGCAGGGCTTCGCCGAAATCGACAAGGTGGTGCAGAGCGGCTTCACCAAAATCAACGAGGCGACGGAGCTGTTCGGGCTGGTGGAGGCGTCGGCCCTGCGCACCGACGCGGTCACCCAGCTAGTCCGGCACTCCACCCAGATCGACCCGTCGATGCCGCCGCTGGTCTTCCGCTTCGCCCAGGACGAGATCGGTCGCATGTCGGAGTTCCTCAAGGAGCTCAGCGAGGGCGGCGACGTCTCGTACGAGGGGGAGGACCGCGACTGGATGCTGTCGCTGACCCGCAACTGCCAGTCGACGATCGACGCGACCAGCCTCACCACGGTTGATGCCGGCGTCGACGGCGGACTGTGGACCAGCGACCTCGGCCAGCGATACATGGAGATCCAGCGCAGCGCGATCACCCGCGGGGTGCGGATCCGCCGGGTGTTCATCATGGACGGCCCGAGCGCCGGCGGGGACAGCGGCTTCGTGCAGGTCTGCCAGATGCAGCGGGACATGGGCATCGAGGTGCGGATCCTGGACTCGACGGCGATTCCGGACGTCAGGCGCAGCTCGCTGTTCGACTTCATCCTCTTCGACGACGTCGATCAGCTACGAGAGCACAGCCGGCGTCGAGCATCGACGGTACCGTGCGCCCGTCGATCGTCAACACCCGGCTCTGAACTGCGCTCGGCGCGCGTGAAGAACCGGATCGAACGGTTCAAGGACCTGTGGAACGCCGGCGGTCGAGGCGCCAGCCGGTGATTGCAGGGTCCGGTGAAGGCGTAGTCGATCCGCTCGGTCGCCTCGAGGCGGAAGCCGCATGCCCTCGGCGTCGGCCCGCCGCTGGGCCTCGTCGGCGACGGAGCGGATCGACCGCGACCTGGCTCAGGATCGTGCGGACCGCCTGCTCGATCGGCGAGGAACCGCCGGCCGAGCACCGAGAAGCGTCCGGTAGGCGCTGAACGGCGTCGGCCGCCGGGTTGAGCTGGACCACCGGCGGCAGCTGGCTCCACTCGCTCGGGGAAGGCGCCCTCCCACGCTCGCGGCTGGGCGACCGGCTCGCCGTGCCCGCCGCAGCAGGCCGAGCCGCAGCAGCTGCCAGACGCGCGCCAGGTAGGCGCACGAGTACCGGCGCCGGCCGTCGGGCTCGTCCCAGAGCTCGACGTCGACGAAGATCGAGTGCCGGTTGGCCGCGTTCTGGACCGGCGGTCGCCAGCCGCCGCGACGCGCACATCGCCTCGGACTGGCGGGCGGACCGCGGCGAGCGCTCGCCGTTGCTAGAGCCAGCCACTGTCCCGTACGGCCGGCCGGGCACCGTTGGTGCCCGGCGGCGGGCTCGGCGACGATCTGCTGCGTCACGAGCTCGGCCAACGCGACCCCGTCGGCATCGCGCAGGCTGACTCCCGTACGAGGTAGTCGATTGGCAGCCCCTGGGCCGCGGCCGCGTCGATCAGGCCGGGCAGGATCTCGGGCCGGCGAACGCTTCGGGCCGAAGTAGTCGTCGATCAGGAAGCAGGTGCTGACGCGGGGCCGGCCCGGCAGGCGCGGCGGCGCAGGGCGGCCCGCGCGCCGTGCGGCCCACGGCGCGACCTGCTCGAAGTGCTCGCGAAGGCGGTCCGGACCGTCGTCGAAGTCCTCGATGTAGAGGTGACCGAGCTCGATCGACAGGTGCGACAGCGGCAACGACTGCACGCGGGCCTCGGCGGTCGCCTCCTCGAAGACCGAGTCGATCGGGTGGGTCGGGCGGGTCGGTGCATCACAGGCCTCGCCAGACGTCGTCGTCGACCAGGCGCTTGGCCAACGAGCTCGAACGCGTCGACGGTGGCCTGGTTGGCGATCTGCTGGTGAGCGCGACGTCGTCGTCGGAGATGAGCTGCTCGCGCCACTGCAGCACCGGATCGAGCGGGACGATGCCGAGCACGTTGGTGCGGCCGATGCCGTGCTTGCTGGCCAGCCGCTGCAGTTCGCTGTTGCGCGTCCTGCAGCCACGCGATCTGCGCCGGCGCGCAGCCCGGCCAGGTCGGGCGAGTCGGGGTCGACGACGGCGGTACGGACGAAGCGGATCGAACGCGCGTCAGCTCGTCGCGGATCGTGGCCGTAGGCTCTCGCCGACGCCGGAGGATGCCGTGCTCGCCGAAGACCAGGTCGGCGGCGGCGATGATGTGCTGGCGCGTCCACCGGTGGAAGACCAGCCAGCGCGCGGTCACGCCGCGCATGCTCGGCGACGCGGTCGCGGCCAGGACGGTCTCGGTCGCGTACGAGCGGCCGGCGCTCAGGTCGACGAGGACGAGCGTCGAACTCCTCGTCGAGGCGCAGCAACAGCTTGGCGCAGCGGTCGACCATGTCGCGGCGCTGGACGCGAACTCGCCGCCGCCGATGTCGCCCGGGTAGCAGCACCAGCCGGCCCGCGCCGGCCGGCCGGCCGCGCAGCGTCTCGCCGCTCCGACTCCGCCCAGACGTCCACGCCGTACGGGCTCGGTCCGACGTCGCCCTGCAGGTACGAGTGCAGGCCGCCCTCCGCGTACGCCGTGCAGCGGCCGCCGGGATGCTGAAGATCGCGCCCGCGGTCGGCGAGCCGAAGTCGAAGTCGAGGTAGCACGACGTCGCTACCCTGCAGCGCCCGGCGGTAGGCGACGTTGCCGCTGGTCACCGACCGGCCGGTGCCGCCCTTGTCGGAGGTGGCGAAGACGAGCATGTCAGCCTGATCCCGAGCGCGCTCTGCCGGGCCGACTCGAGCTGGTCGAGGTCGACGAGCACCTGCGGGCGAGCGACGCGGCGGTGCCCGGCCGGTCGTCGACGATCGTCGTGGCGCGGCGCAGCGACGCGCCGGGCCTTGTCGAGCTCCCGCCGCATCGACGGGCCGGCGATCGGCGGAGCTGCGCAGCAGCTCCTGGTCGAAGAGGTGGTCGGCCTCGGCGAGCAGGTCGGTGCGCCTGCTCGACGAGCGCTCGGGCTGCGCAGCGGCGCGGCTGCTGATCAGGTCGGCCGCGGTGATCAGGCAGCTCGACGACACGCTCGGTGTAGTACCAGGAGGCGAGCCTCGTCGACCTGCCGATCCCTGTCGTAGACCGCGTCCGGCCGGTCCCACAGCCCGACGCCGGTCGCAGCCGGCGCTTGTGCGATGTGGTCGTTCCAGACGGTGTCGACGAGGTCGACCATCTGCCGCCGCGCGCTCGACGTCGCTGGGACAGCCGGGCCACCCGGATGGTCCGCTTGAGCAGCAGCGGCGAGAAGTCGACCAGCCGCCAGACCAGGCGCGCGGCGTCGGGCCGACGTCCTCGGTGCCTTCGAGCTCGAGCGGGAAGCCCGGATGGTGCAGCGCGGACGTCGGGCTCGTCGCGGGATGCTGCGCCGGGTGATCCGCGCCCGCTCGGCCAGTTCGCTGAGCACCCGGCCGACGCGGCGGTGGACTCCGCGTCGGGCCGCCGGGTCAGGTCCTGCACGACGATCGAGCGAGACGAGCAGGCTGAGGTAGTCGGACTCCTTGCTGTCGGTGGTACGCCAGGGCATGTCCTCCAGCGGCCACCGGCCGCCGCCGAAGCGGGCGATGCGTCGACCAGTACGGCTGGGTGAGGTCCCAGCGGATCTGCAGCGCACCGGCGAGCCGCTGCTGCTCGTCGTCGAGCAGGCCCAGCAGGCGGGTCCGGTCCGGAGAAGAGGTTCGGGATGCCGTCCAGGGCCACCACGGTGAAGTACAGGTACGGCGCGGCCTGGGCGATACCCGTCGGGTTGCGGGATGTCCGGCGGCGTCGAGTCTTGACCGGCGGCGCGTCCACCGTGACCCCCCACGACCAGCCGCACTCGAAGAGCTTGTTCGGGTTGTCCAGGTCGGGCAGTTCGCCGATGCCGAGCGTGACGTCGCGCAGGCCGGCCCGGATGTCGCGCAGTTCGTCGAGGAGCATTTCGCGCGCCCGCCGCGTCGGCAGGCTGGTCTGGTTGACCAGCCGGCAGAGGTTCTTGTCCTCTTCGGAGTCGTTGTCGAAGACGTAGACCGCGTAGCTGCGCAGCAGACCGATCATCGCCGCGGTGAGCCGCCGCTTGGCCATCGCCTCGACCAGTTGCACCTCGTCGAGCAGGTCGGCCCGGGTCAGCACCGACCGGAAGACCTTGACGAAACCGAGGATCGCGAGGGCGAGCCGGACCGACACCGCATAGGAGTCGACCACGTCGAGCGACTCCTGCGCCGCCGTCGGATCGGCATTGGCGTCATCCTTGACGGTGAAGTAGCTGCCGCCGGAGAAGATCGGGGCGCCTTCCGCGTCGCGGTATCGCTCCAGATACTGCTTGAGGACGCTGACCAGCTTGGTCGGGATGTCCCGGGCGTCACCGAGCGGGGCGAGCGCGCCCTCCACGTCTTCGGCGGTCTCGTCGGGGAGGTCAAGCTTGAAGATGGGGATTTCCGCGGCCGGCGCCATGAGGCACAACAGTTGTTCGGCATCGCTGATCGAATTGCGTCCGCTGCGGCCGCCCCAGACCCACTCGCGGTCCGCGAACGAGGCTTCGGCTACTGCACGCCAGATTTCAAGAAGCTGTTGACGAGGTTGAATCCTCATGTGCCTCCCGACGACGGCGTCAGCCTCTTGCCCGCCGCTTCCGGCCAAGCGCCAGAATCATGCCCTTGTAGCCCTCACGGAGCGGTTTGGACGAGACTACCGGGGTGACCGTCAAGTCATCAACCCGTCGCTCAAGGTAATGTTCGACGTGCACCGGTCCGATGGACACGGCCGGGAAGTCGATGCCGCCGACCCGGTATCCCTGCGACTCCTGCATGAAGGCGGCGGCGAACGGCGCGCCCGGCTTGAGCATGCCGATGAAGTTGGTCAACGCCAGGTTGAATTCGCGCTCGCGCTGGGTGATCGATTCGGCGACGAAGAACATCGTGCCGACGCCCCACCGGTTCCGCGGGTTCGTTGAATCGAGGATGTCGCCATGGCGGACGCGCATCCGGTTCTGAAATGCCTGGCGCGGATCGATGCGGCGGTAGCGCTGGTTCTTGGTCAGCAGGTCCCAATACGGATCCCAGATCGACGAATAGTGCTCGCGCTGGCCGAAAAGCCATCGGCGGTTGTCCCGACCCCGCTCGAACAAAGTCACGGTCTCGCAGTACGGCAGCATCGCCAGCGCCGGATATAGGTTTGCGCCGGATCCGACGTCAATACCTTCAATTGAAGTGCGGAGGCTGCCCAGCACAGAGTCAAAATAGTCCCGGACGTCTCCGAGAATGCGGCGGTCATCCTCGTAAAAGTCCTTGTAGTTCTCCAGAAAGTACAGCTCTGGGTTGAACTCGTCCCAGGGGCAGTCCGCGTTGCTGACCTCCAGAGAGATCACTGGCGGCATGGTGGGGCTCCTCGTGGTGTCCGGACCGTGCGCAGGCATGGTCCCGCAGCGGACGCCTTCTAGCCAGGTAGCGCCCCTTGGTGGCGAACGTCAGGCAGGCGACGGGGCGCCACCTGTCTTCAGCTTACTCCGTGTAACGAAAAGAGCACCCGTGTCTTCGACACGGGAGTTCAAGGTCTTTCGGATGAGCGCGAGCGAGGGCGTGCCACGTACAACCTGTGCGGAAGGTCCACACAGTACTGCCGGGGCAAGCCCGAGTCCATCCACTGTCGCTATAACGAAACGAAGGAGTCGGCGGCGGGGACATGGACGCGACCGGTCGGTGACCCGGTCGGGCACCTTACCTGCGGGTTCGCTGCGTGTATGGCAAAGAGCGGGCCGGAACCGGGCGGGTCAGAACGCGTGCTCGACGAGGACCTCTCGGAGCGACTGCTTGAGCGCTTCGGACAGCGCGGCCGACCCGCTGGGGTAGTCGGGTCGGGTCTCGCGCTCGGCGCGATCGAAGCCTCGTGCCTGGCCCGCAGCTCGGCCGACTCGGCCAGCATCGTCACTGCTGCCTTATGCACTTCTGCGTCCGCTCGAAATTGCTTCTCGGTTGACAAACGGCGTTCGTCGAAAAGATGACGGACGCAGACAACGTTGAGTTTAACCCGCGTAACACAGGTAGCAGGCAAGATGCGACACGGTAACCTGCTCCACAGCGCGAGTCCATCCGTTGTCGCTATAACGAAACGAAGAGAGTGTCGTCTCGGACGCGGAAGGCCGAGCAACCCGCCCGGTACCCGGCTACGTGTCTGTCTCGACCGAGGAGTTCTGTCTCCAACCGGAGGGACCAGGGGTGATGGCACTGCTGGGGCATCGGCGCGCGTACGAGGACGAGTTCGTCGCCTACTACGCCGCCCGCGCCGGCCAGCTTCGCAATACGGCGTTCCTGTTGTGTGGCGACTGGCATCTGGCAGAGGACCTGACCCAGACCACGTTCACCAAGCTCTACCGCGCTTGGTCGCGCATCGATCGTCATGAGGTGCTCGACCAGTACGCGCGGCAGACACTCCTGCGCACCTTCCTCGACGAACGGCGCCGGCCCTGGCGCCGGGAGAAGCCGACCCTCCCCGACGACGCCGTCCTCGACGTGACGGCGCCCGAGGTACGCGGGTCGGAGGACCGTGAAGTGTTGCGGGCCGCCCTGCAGCAGGTGCCGAAGCGGCGCCGTGCGGTGCTGATCCTGCGCTTCTGGGCCGACCTGTCCGTCGAGCAGGTTGCCGCCATCCTCGGTTGCACCACCGGAACGGTGAAGAGCCAGACCTCGCGCGGCTTGGCCGACCTGCGCGGGGCCCTCGGTGACGCACTCGGAGATCTCACGCGACCGACCACTGGAGGACCGCGGTGAACGACGTCAAATACCTGTGTGAACAGCTCCTCGGCGATGCCCCGCCGCCACTGCGCGACGGCGCCGAGGTGCTGGCCAACGCCCGCCGCTCGACCGCGCGGCGTTCGGCCGTCCGCGCCGGCGGCGGTGCGCTCGCCGTGGCCGCGCTGACCGGCGCGGCCGTACTGGTGGCGCCGGCCATCGCGGCGAACACCTCCGCGACGACGGTGGAACTGGCCGCGCCCAAGCCCAGCGAACAGCCACCGTCGTCGCCGCCACCGCCAGAGGTGCCCTTCGCGCAAGCGGCCGGTACGCACGACAAGAAGATGCTCGAGACCATGAGGCGCGCTCTGCCGGCCGGGTTCACGGCGGCGTCGCAGTATCCGCTGTCCACCGACCCGACGCCCTATCCCACCGACCCCACCGTGCCGATGTCACCGGGGTCTGGGGCCACGATCGCGGTCAACGTCGCCGTCCTGGTCTCGAACGACGGCCGCGTCGGCTGGCTGTCCGCCGACATCGTCAACGACGGCCGGCCGCTGCCCACCGGCGACCTGTGCGCGCCCGCGGCGGGCAGATACCTCCAGCCGGGCACCACCTGCAGTGTGATCGACGTCGACGGCACCAAGATTCGCATCACGCGCGAGCACTGGGACAACACCGCCCCGGAGATCGACGTCATCGTCGCGACGAAGTTCCTCCGCAACGGCAGCCTCAGCATCGTCGAGAGCCGCAGCGTCCCCGACTTCCAGTCGGAGAAGGACCCGCTGCCGCCGGATGCCAAGAACAAGCACCCGAAGAAGCAGACCCCGACGTCGGCCCTCGGCGACTGGTTCCTGACCGACCAGCAGCTCGCCGAGCTCGTCGCCAGCCCCGGAATGCTTCCCTAGGTTCGCCTCCGCAGCAGCGCCGGGTGGCCGCAACTTCGGGCAAGTAGTGCCCACGCGGGGGTCGGGAGGCCACTACTTCCGGCAAGTAGTGGCCCCGCGGGGGCCGGGAGCCACTACTTCGGGCGAGTGGCCTCGCGGGCCGGGAGCCACTACTTCGGGCAAGTAGTGGCCTCGCGGGGGCCGGGACGCCACTACTCGGGAGTGTGCTCGCGGGGGCCGGGACGCCACTACTTCGGGCAAGTAGTGGCCTCGCGGGGGCCGGGACGCCACTACTTCGGGGAAGTAGTGGCCTCGGCGTGGTCGGTGGACGCCCGACAACCGCTTGCCACCAATTGCCAAGCCTGGCCACGGTGTGGTTGCCTGGCCTGGTGACCGCCCCGCGCCCAGTGACGATCAACGATGTGGCTGCGCGAGCTGGAGTCGCCGCTTCGACCGTGTCCCGGGCGCTCAGCGAGCCGGGCCGGGGCAATCCGGCGACCCGCGAGCGCATCCGTACGATCGCCCGCGAGCTCAACTACGTGCCCAACTCCCAGGCCCAGGCGCTGAGCTCGGGCCGTACCGGAACCATCGCGCTGCTCGTGTCCGACGTGACCAACCCGTTCTACTTCGGCATCATCCGCGGCATCCAGCAGCAGTCGAAGGCGGCCGGCTACGCACAGCTGCTCATCGACACCGAGGAATCCCCGGACCTCGAGGTCGAGATGCTCCACAAGATGCGGCGCTCCCTCGACGGCGCGATCCTCGCCGCCTCCCGGCTGTCCGAGCGGGCGCTCATCCGCCTCGCCGGGGACATCCCGCTGGTCACCATCAACCGCAACGTCCGCGGCGTGCAGAGCGTCGTGATCGACTCGCCGGCCGGCATCGGCCAGGTCGTCGAACATCTCATCTCACTCGGGCACCGCGACATCGTCTACGTGTCCGGGCCGGAGAGATCGTGGTCCAACCAGGCCCGCTGGCATGCGATGCGCGGCGCCGCCGGCCGGCACGGGCTCGAGTTCCGCCGGGTCGGGCCGTTCCCACCCGGCCGCAACTCGGGATCGGCCGCCGCCGACGCGGTGCTCAACACCGGGGCGTCCGCATGTGTGGTCTTCAACGACCTGCTCGCGATCGGCATGCTCACCCGGCTGTCCGAGCGCGGCGTCCGGGTGCCGGACCAGCTCAGCGTCGTCGGCTGCGATGACATCTTCGGCGCCGACTTCTGCCACCCGCCGCTGACCACCGTGAGCGGCCCGGCCGAGCAGGCCGGCCGGGCGGCGGTGACGCTGCTCCTCGGCCGCCTCGACGACCGGCACGCTCCGGCCGCCCGCCGGGCCGTGCTGCTTCCCACGCACCTGACGGTCCGCGAGTCGACGGGTCCGGCCAACCTCGGGGCCTAGTCGTCTCAGGTCCCGCGCGCCACTGCCGAACTGGTACGTGAAGACTGCTGCCGATGTCGTTGGTGAGGTGGCTGTGCAGCCCAGACCCGTCCCGCTCCGGCCACTCCTGGCTGTCGTCGAACGGGTGCCAAGCAGCGCCCGGCTCGCGGTGCTCTCCGTCGCACTGCTGATCCCTGGGCTGGTCGCGACCTACTCGTACGTCGGTGTAATCGGGGGTCAGGTCGACTTCGCGACGCTCGAGCAGGCCGGCACCGCAGTCGTCCGCCCCGCGCTGATCGCCCTGGCCGACACGGTCGCCGGGCGCAGCCCCGACCTGGAGCCGCTGCGCCGGGCCGTCGACGCCCACCCGGAACTCGAGCTCGACACGGTGATGAGCGACGTCGCCGGCAGCGGCGGGCGGGTCTCCCAGGCCACCGCGATCGCCGCCTTCATCACCGAGGCGGGCAACACCTCGAAGCTGATCCTCGACCCTGACCTCGACTCGTTCTACGTCATGGACCTGCAGATCGTGCAGCTGCCGAAGGCGCTCGTCGCCGCGGCCGAGGCGGCCCAGCCCACCGCCGCGACCGGGACGGGCGCCCTCGTCGGGGAGCAGGCCGTGCACGCCGGCGAGCTGTCCTCGGCCGCGGGGGCCATCCGCAGCGACATACAGACGGCCGGCAGCAACACGGCGATGGCCGGGCTCGCCAACCGGCTCACCTCGCTGACTCAGGCGGCCGACGCCGTCGACGCGCTGGCAAAAACCCTGACCGACTCGCTCGACCGGCCGACCGCCGCCGACCCGGCCGGCGTTGCGGAGGCCGTCAAGAGCGCCGTCGACCCGGCCGTCGATGTGCTCAGCGACCTGCTCGCCGTGCGGGTGGGCGGCTTCTCCGACAGTCGCGCGATCCGTCTGTCTGTCACGATCGCCGGGCTGACTATCGCGGTCTGGTTCGCGATCGCCGTGTGGTGGCGTACGCGGCACGACGTGCACCTGGTCGTGACCAGCGTGACCGCGATCGCCGAGGGCGAACTGGGCGTCAAGCCGCTGCCGGGCGGGCGCGACGAGTTCGGCGACATCGGCCGGGCCCTCGACACCGCGCGAACCAGGCTCGCCGAGGTGGACGCCGAACTCCGGCACGCCCATGGGGTACGCGAGAAGCAGATGCACGCGAGCTTCATGCACCAGCGCGAGTCCGAACGGCAACTCCGGGATCGCGCGCAGCGGGTCATCGACGAGACCGCCACGGTCATCGCCACCGAACTGCAGGACGTCGTCGCGCAGGTCGACGGGGTCCGCACCGCCGCCGGCACGATCGACGAGCGCGTCTCCGCCGCCGACACCGCGACCCGCAGCGTCGTCGATCGGGCGCGCGAGGCCGAGCAGGTCGTCTCCGCCGTCGAAGACAGCCTGCGCCGGGTCGCCGGCACCGCGAAGCTCATCGCCGGGATCGCCGGGCAGACCAGGCTGCTCGCCCTCAACGCCACCATCGAGGCGGCCCGCGCGGGCGAGGCTGGGCGCGGCTTCACCGTCGTCGCCAACGAGGTCAAGGACCTCGCGATGAACACCACCGAGTCGACCGAGCAGATCGCCGAGACCATCGCGACCCTCGAACGCGACGCCGCCAACATGGCCGGCACGATCGCCGCGATGGTCGGCGGGATCGGCGGCATCGACGAGGCGACCGGGGTGCTCCGCGGCGTCGCCAGCGAGCAGCAGTC
Organism: uncultured Actinomycetota bacterium; assembly: GCA_963816625.1. Classification (GTDB taxonomy): domain Bacteria; phylum Actinomycetota; class Actinomycetes; order Mycobacteriales; family Micromonosporaceae; genus Dactylosporangium. The sequence goes on from CAWFLC010000006.1 coordinate 486,049, forward strand.
GGTCGTCGCCGAGCTCGATCAGCGCGTCGCCGAGACACTCGTGCGGATCCGCAAGCTCTCCGAACTGACCGAGCGCCTCGAACGCCGCCACGCCGAACGGATCAACGCCAGTGGAACGCTCATCGTCCGCGTCGACGGCGAGTCCACCGGCCACACCGCCGAACTGGTCGATCTGAGCTCGGGTGGCCTGCGCTGCCGCACCGACCCGGGCGCGAAACTGGCGCTCGGCAACACCGTCGAGGTCGAACTCGGCCTCGGCACCGACACAATCACGGTCGTCGCCCGCATCCTTCACGTCGAGCCGAAGGGCGGACAGAACGAGATCGGCATGCAGTTTCTCTCTCCACCCGACGACGTCGCCGCCCGCATCGCCGCCCACGTCGCGTCACTCCTAGACGGCGGCCACTCCTAGACGGGCCACGCCACACCGGAATGACGCCGCGTGCTCCACTACGTTCCGGACGGCGTGGCGTTTCCGGACGGCGTGGCGATGAAGCTCGCGATCTCTCGCCAGACCGCCTCGGGAGCCTCCTCCGGGGCGAAGTGGCCCGAGCCGGGGATGATGCCGCTCTCCACCCGCCGGACGCCGGCGTCGACGAAGCTCTTCAGGTAGACCTCGATGTCGCCACCTTCCTTGTCGCCGCGCAGGTAGAGCAGCGGCGTCGAGGTGGGCGGGTCGCCGGCCCGGTTGTCCTCGGCATCATGGGCAAACGCCCTGTACCACTCGAAGCCGGCCGTCAGCGCCTCGTCGCCGGCATAGGCGGCCGCATGGGCCGCGCGCAGGTCGGGGGTGATCCCGTCTGGATTGGCGCTGATCGCGTTGTAGAAGTAGTCGAAGTATTCGCACTGGTGGCCCTGCACGAGCATTTCGGCGAGGCCGGGCACGGCGTGCATGCCGAAGTGCCAGACGTAAGGGTTGCGCAGCACCTGCTCCCACGGGTCGAGGCCGGGGATGACGACGTCCATGATGACCGCCCGCCGCAGATCCGGGAACGCGCGCAGATAGGCATAGGCCACCATGCCGCCGGCGTCGTGGCCGACCAGGGTCAGGTCGTCGAGTTCGAGCGTTTCGGCGAGCCGGTGGATGACGTCGGCCAGCTTGCGCTTCGAACCACCCGTCGGCGCCGCGGTCGACGCGCCGACGCCGGGCAGGTCGATCGCGATCGCGCGGGCTTGCGGGGCGGCGAGGGTCATCACCGGTTGCCAGGCTCGCCAGGACTCCGGCCAGCCGTGCACGAACAGGACCGGCGGCGCGCCGGGGTCACCGGCTTCGACCACGTGCAGCGACGAACCGTCGACGCTCACCTGCCGGCTGCGGAACTCGATGTTCGAAGAAGCCATGCCTCGGACTCTGCCAGCCCGGTACGACAATTTTCGCGGCACTCGCGGAGGCCACCCCGGAGGCCACCACCCCGGAGGCCACCACCCCGGAGGCCACCACCCCGGAGGCCACTACTTCGGGGAAGTGGTGGCTACGCGGGTTCAGCGGTTGAAGTGGCGGTCCAGCGCCAGGTTGTGGTCATCCAGCCCGGCGATGTGCGTCACCGTGACCGATCCGGCCCCCGCCCGCAGCGCCGCGGCCGGGGCCACGCCCGCCCAGCGCTGCACGGCGGCTCGCGCGGTAGCCGCCTCGGTGGGGTTGAGCCGGCTGATGTTCGCGCCGTGGTTGGCGCCCTGCGCCACGTACCAGAGTGAGTCCTTCGTGCCGATGCCCAGCCGGAACGGTTCGGCGCCCCACGGATCGTCGGAGCCGTAGACGAAGAGTAGTTGCTTGCCGAACAGCTTGACCCAGATGTCGACGTCGAGCATGGCCAGCGGCTCGAAGCGCGGGTGCAGGCTGGCCGGGATGTACGTCTGCGCGACGTCCTGCCCGCGGTAGTGCTGCAGGCGCTTCAGGTGCACCTGCGACGGGTACGGGTAGCCGAGCTGCGACGCCGCCTGGTAGTAGTACGGCGTGTAGGGCTCGAGCCCCTGGTCGGTGTTGGAGTCCAGCCCGTAGATGTTGTCCATCCAGGCGAGGATCTCGTCGCTGGACGCGGTCGTCGCCGGCACGTCGGCGCACTCGGCCTGGGTGTGGTACTGCCAGAACGCCCACGTCGTGCCGTTGACCATGAACTCGAACGCGCGGTCGGCGTTGTGCACCGTGGTGAACGTGCGCTCGTTCTCCGTCGCCCAGGCCTGTACCGGGCGACCATCTCGGCCCGCCGGCGCAGCGCCTCGACCTGTACGTTGTCGAGCGCGGTGCGGCAGGCCGGTCGGTGCCGACCTTGGCGAAGAACCTGTCGTACGCCGAGTCCTCGTTGTTGTTCACGTCCTGCGGCGCGACGTAGGCCACCGTGCCGTCGACGTCGTCCGGGGTAGAACCGGCGGTGGTAGACCGAGGTCATGCCGCCCTTGCTGGCCCCGGTCGGAGATCCACTTGCCGGAGTAGATCGGCTTGAGCGCCTGCACGATGACGGTGGTGGTCGGTGGCCGCCTGCCAGATGTTCAGGTCCGACCAGTCGGCCGGCTCGGGGCGCGACGGGGTGAAGAACCGCTGCTCCACCGAGATCTGGTTGCCGTCGACGAGCACGGTCGGCTCGCTGCGGAAGGCGAACTCCGGCACGTTGTAGCCGGTCGTGTGCAGCACCATCGGGCGGTCCGTGCCGCGGTGCAGCAGCGTGAACCGCTGCTGGAACGTGCCGGCCGACGGATGCCGGTGGTCGACTGCCTGGGTGATGCTGAGGACGAAGAACCGGTAGGGCGCCGGTACCGAACCCTCGCTGATCACGGTCAGGCCGGGCACCGAGTTGAGCTGGTCGAGAATGTCACCTTCGGCGGCGGCGGCCGGGCTCGCCTGCCCGACGACACCGACCAGGCCGAGCATCAGTGCCATCGACAGCAACACGCGCTTGAAACGCGCCGTACAGAGCCTCCCCATTGAAGAATGCGATGCTATCGATGGAGAGGATATCGACCCTGCTCAGCCGGGCGCAGCCCACGACGACCCTATGGCGGCGGTCCTCCACCCGTGCGACGGCGCTGCCCGGGCCGCGAGGCCAGCATCCGCGTCTGACAAGAATCCTCGCTATGCGAGACTGCGGCCATGACCAGCGGGACCGCGGCGGAGGAAGCCGCCGAGAGGGCCGTCGAGCAGCGCTTCATGACGGCCGAGCGACTCGTCTTCTTCTCCGACGCCGTGGTGGCCATCGCGCTGACGCTGCTCGCCTTGGAACTGCCGGTCCCGACGGGTGCGACGAATCAGGAACTGCTCAGGAGCGTCTCCGAAAACTTCGACGAGTACCTGGCGTTTCTCATCAGCTTCGCGGTGATCAGCGGCCAGTGGCGGGGTCATGACCGTACCTTCGCCCACGTGACGCACCTGGCCGGGCGGCTGATCGGCTTCAACATGCTGTGGCTGCTCACGATCGTGATCACCCCGTTCGCGACCAAGGTGCTCACCGGTGGGCGGCGATTCCGCTGATCATCCGGGGCGGTGTGGCGTTCATAGAGCGGCGCGACCGCCGCCGCCAGACGGCCGGGGCGCACTGAGCCACCCGGCCTCCCGGCCCGGCGGTGACCACTACTTCCCCGAAGTTGTGGCTTCCTGGGGGCCCGGAGGCCACTACTTCCCCGAAGTTGTGGCCAACCCGGCCTCGCGGGCCTCTGCGAGCACGAACCCGAGTCAGCGATCGGGAGAGAGCCGGGCGATGTTGTCTGCTTCGTCAGGGTCGGGCGCGGGCGTGTCGAGGAAGGCCTGTAGCACCTCGACCGCGACCTCCGGCGCGAGTCGTTTGAGGCTGAGGGCGAGGACGTTGGCGTCGTTCCAGAGGCGGGCGCCGCGGGCGATCCACGGATCCCACGCGAGCGCGGCCCGCACGCCGGGCACCTTGTTGGCCGCCATCGCGGTTCCGGTGCCGGTCCAGCACATGACCACGCCGTAGTCGGCGTGACCGGCGACGACGGCACTACCGACCGATTCGCCGATATCCGGCCAGTTTGTGGAGGTAGCCGGGGTCATTACGGTATGCCCGGCTTTGTGGAGAAAGTCAAGAACAGCGGCAGTCGTGGCATTCACGTCGTCGGTACCGAAAGCGATGCGCACTGCTTACCTCACGTTCCGTACACGGACGAAGGACCCAACCTTATGTCTCTCCTACGAGAAACTTGAGCACGTATGAAACTCCACTCTGGTTCAACCATCGGTGGCATCGTCTACGTAACTCAGGAAGGACAGCACGGAAAGCCGACCCGAAAAAAATGTCGGCGGGCCGAGCATGCGGCGGGCATGGGACCGAGAAGGATGGTCATGGCAAGAGTGAAGCACCAGGAGCCACCCGAGGTGACGAGCAGTTCGGTCGCCCCACGTTCGAAGTTGAAGCGGACGTCAATGGTGACGCTCGGCCTGTCGATTCTGGCGATCGCCTGGGCGCTGATGATGCTCACGCCGTCCGGGGAGCTCGCATACGCCTACGTCTTCTTCTTCCTGGAGTACTACGCCGGGGTGTTTTCGCTGGTACTGCTCAGCATGACGGTCGTGGGCGGCCTCCTGTCGACCGACCGGATCGTGATGGGCATCAAGCACCGGGTACTGCTGCAGAGCGCGCACCGGGTCGGCGGCATCGGGGCCGTCGGCTTCCTCGCGCTGCACATCGCGACCAAGGTCTCGATGGGCAAGGCCTCGGTCATGGACGCCTTCGTACCGTTCATGAGCCCGTTCAACGCCCTCTACATCGGGCTGGGCACGATCGCCAGCTACCTGATGATCGTGGTGTTCTTCAGCGGCCTCCTGCGGCTCCGGTTCATCGGCAGCGCCAAGCCATGGGTCTGGCGTGGCGTGCACGCCCTGTCGTATGTCTCCTGGCCGATCGCGATCATGCACGGCCTCACGGCCGGTCGCGCGGCGGCAGCCTGGGTCACAGCCAGTTACGTCGTGTGCCTCCTGCTCGTCACCGGCGTGCTGTTCATCCGCCTGGCCGCCGGCAACCAGCGGGCCAAGGCGGGCGCGACCGGCACGGGTACCGGTACCGGCTCGTTCACGCCGATCCGGATGCCGATCGCCAGCCAGCGGGAGTCGGCCAACGGCATGGCCGCCTGGTCGACCGAGCCCCCACCGCGCCCGGTCGCCGTCGACGTCCTCGAGTCCGGCCGCCCGCGGCCGGACGAGTACGAGTCGCAGTACCAGCGCCAGTACGCCGACCAGTACGACGAGTACGACGCGCCCTACGACAACGGGTACATCGATCTGTCGGACTCGCCGGCCCGCCGAATCCCGGAGCAGGCCTACGTCACCGAGCAGATCCCGGTCCAGCACGAGCGCGAGCGGCGCCGGCTGGAGCAGCAGGCGAACCTGTACGGCCGGCCGAAGGCCGAGGACTACAGCCGCCGGCCCCGCTTGGAGCGATACGAGGAGGAAGAGGAGGGAGGGTACGTGGCCCGCCGCTCCGCGGAGCAGCCGCCGCCCAGCTGGCAGAACAGCGAGCAGCAGCCGATCAGCGGGCCGCCCCGGCACCGGCTGGTCGAGGACAACAGCGACTCGTACGTGCCGACCGACGCCCGGATCCCGACCCCGACGTACGTCGGGACGGCGCGCCCGCGCCGGGCGATCGAGGCTCGCCGGCCGGCGGAGGACGACGGCTACCGGCCCGAGCGGGACTACCGGCCCTTTCAAGAGTTAGAGCCCGATGACACCCCGACACTGGTCGACATGGCGACGCGCCGCGCCGCCCGCGACAACGGCGAGCGGTTCCGCGAGAACGACAACCGCTTCCGCGAGCCCCGCGACGTCGCGCCGGGCCGTCGTGGTCGCCAGCGGCGCTCGGCCGACGAAGGTGCCGACGAGCGCTACTGGGTCAGCTGAACCTCTGCACGATTGAAAGGAGTCCCAGGTGAGCCTGGCCCAGGTTCCGCCGGTCACGAGCATCGGCGTGCCCCGGATGACCGCGGGTTTCGACGAGTACGGCCGGCTCGACCTGCGCGCGCACCGGAGGTGCACGGCAACGTCCAGCCGCTGTCGCTGCGTGACCTGATGGACTGGCCAGCGGCATGAGCTGCGGGGCCGGGGCGGTGCGGGATTCCCGTTCGCCCGAAGGTGCAGGCGGTGCTCGACTCGTGCCGTCGGCGCGACCTGCCGCCGATCATCGTGGTCAACGCGACCGAGGGCGAGCCGGCGTCGTGGAAGGACAAGGCGCTGCTGACCCGCGGGCCGCACCTGATCCTGGACGGCGCCGCGCTGGCCGCCGCCGCGCTCGACGCCGAGGAGATCGTGATCGGCGTCGCCGACGACGGCGTGGGCTTCGATTCCCTCGACGAAGCGCTGATGGAGCGCCGCATGCCGGTGCCGACCCGGATCGTCACCGTTCCCGACCGGTTCATTTCCGGTGAGGGCGGTGCACTGGTACGCGGAATCAACGGCGAGGCGCACATTCCGCCCGGCCGCAAGGTTCGGTCCAGCGACACCGGCGTCGACGGCCTGCCGACGCTGCTGTCCAACGCGGAGACGTTCGCCCAACTGGCCATCGCGGCGCGGATCGGACCGTGCGAGTACAACGCGGTCGGCGACGCCAAGGAGCCCGGGACGGTCATGCTGACGGTCGTCGGCTCGGCCCGGCACCCGGCGGTCGTGGAGTGCGCCACGGGTACCCCGCTCAAAGACGTCCTGCGCCTGTGCGGCGCGTACCTCGGCCCCGGCCTGCTGGTCGGCGGCTACCACGGCAAGTGGATGACCGCCGAGGCGGCCGGACAGGCCGAGGTGTCCCGCGAGAGCTTCAACGAGAACGGCGGCTCGCTCGGAGCCGGCATCATCATCCCGCTCGGCGACGACACCTGCCCGCTCGGCGAGACCAAGCAGGTCCTTCAGTACCTGGCGGGGGAGTCGGCCGGCCAGTGCGGCCCCTGCCGCCTCGGGCTGCCCGACCTGGCGCGCGTCTTCGGCCTGATCGCCAGCGGTGGCGGCCACCCCGACGCGGTCCGCTCGGCGGCCGGCTTCGTCAAGGGTCGCGGGGCGTGCGGCCACCCCGACGGTTCGGCGCGGTTCGCGCTCTCCGCGCTCGAGGCCTTCGCCGACGACATTGCCATCCACTCACATGGCGACGGGTGCGGAAAGCCCGTGCGGGGCGTTCTGCCCCTGCCCAGCTACGCCACCGCGCGACGGCTGTCCGTCGACTGGAGCCGCTGCGACGGGCACGGCCTGTGCGCACACGTCGCGCCCGAGCTGATCAGCCTCGACGCCAACGGCTTTCCCGCCTTCCCCGACGCTCCCGTGCCGGCCTGGATGGAGGCGGGGGCCCGCAAGGCGGTCAACATGTGCCCGGAGCTGGCGCTGCGCCTGACCGTGCCGCCGAAGGCTCCGGGCCGAGGCGGCGGCGAGGATCGAGCCGGAGTGCTGCGCCGCCGCCGCTAGGGTGGGTCATTGCACCGGGCAGCGTCCCGCGCTGAAGTGCGTCAGCGCGTTCACGATCTCCTGCTCCGGCTTGTCCGCGTAAGTGCAGGTCGCGGTGAAGCCGGAGCCGAAGAACAGCTGCTGCATGCTGGAGTCGAGTGCGGTGAACGCACCCAGATTGCTGCCCGCGCGCGGGTCGCGCGCCTTCACGCACACCATCTTCTCGACGCCCCAGCGCCGCCGGTACACCCGCTCGATGCCCGCCCACGGCAGCCAGATCGCCTGGCCGCGGGTGGGTCGCGTCTTGATCCAGAGGCCGGCCGGGCCGGCGGCGAGAATCGGGCCGCCCGACGTGACCAGGTACAGCTGCAGGCCGAGCACGCCGCCGAAGAAGACGAGCACGACGGCCAGCGCCACGATGAAGAACACCGCGCCGTCTCCGCCGTCGCCGACCGCCAGGCCGGCCGGGCAGCCGAGGACGAGCAGGACGATGAACAGCAGCGCGCCGAAGAGCACGAGCCGCTTCGGCACGCTCGGCCGGACCACGAACGGCAGGTCCTCAGGGATCCGTTTCGCGGTGGGCGGCGGAGTGTGCGGGGGATAGGGCGGCGGAACAACCCGCGGCGGAACAACCGGCGGTGGCGCGACCGGCGGTGGCGCGACCCGCGGCGGCACGTAGGGCTGCTGGTGCGGATACGGCGGGTAGCCCGGCGCGGGTGCGGCCGGAGGGTACGGCGGTTGCCAGCCGTCGGGCTGCTGTGGCGGCCCGGGCGGGGGCTGCGGCATGTTGGTCATCGGCGCCTCCACGGCGTTCGGCGCATCCGCGGGCAAACGCTCCGAAAAGCAACACTACCGAAGACGCCCGACCCTCGGGAAGGCAAGCCGACCGCCGGAAAGCGCAGATCGCGCGACAAGCCTTGCCGCACAGCCGAAGGAGGCCCGACATTGTCCACAGTGGACGCTCGCGAAAGGGCCGCGAAAATGTCAGGCTTGTCACGCTGAAATGCCTGATCACCAAGTTCGGAGTACCTTGGCGTCTATGGCTGTCGTCGCGTGTGGTCGCCGTCTCCGGCGGGCCGCGCGCCGCGCGGCGTCGCGGGCGATCGCCCTGGCCATTCTCGCGCTGCTTTTCGGCGCGGGCACCGTGAACGGCACCGCGCTCGGCGTGGGCACCGCCCACGGCACGGGCAGCGCGAACGGCATGATTGCGCCGCAGCCGACGATGGCCGTCAAGGTCGCCAGCGCCGATCAGGCCGCGACGAGCAGCAGCACGAAGATCGCCGCCGCGCCGGCCGCCGTCGACGACGAGATCGTCGCCGAGCCGGAACCCCGCTCGGTCGCCGCGCCGATCACCGGCCCCCAGGTCGAGTTCCCGGGCGACGTCGCCCGGTCGTCCGCCCCCACGCGAGCGCCGCCGCAGCTCCTCGCTGCGTGACCACCTGAGGCGCCACCAACACCATCACCTCCGAGCTACCGCCCCCAAGATCACCGGGGCGCGCCGGATCAACCAACGTATCTACCTATCGAGGTGTTGATCTTGCTCTCCGAAGCGGCCAAACACGACTTCATCGCCAGCCTCCAGCATGCCGTCCTCATCTGGCTGGCGCTCATCGCGCTCGCCGCGGCCGGGTTCACCGCCGTCACGGTGGTCGCCAACCGCGGCCTGCACCTCAAGCAGCACTGGCAGGACCTCAAGGCTCGCCGGCGGGCGCGCGTCGTCGCCGTCGAGAAGTCCGAGAAGCGGCAGCGGCAAAGCGTGCGCGAAATCCGCCGCTACGCCGAGGAGATCGGGGTGGCCGCCGAGCGCGCGGCCATCATGGCCCGCCGCCGCCACGCCGACTGGGTCGCCGTGCAGCGCACCCAGGAGGCCGCCTGGCGCGCCTACGAGGTGGCCGACGCGCAGGTTCGCCGCCTCGAGCAGGCGGCCGTCTTCCCGACCCTCGCCGAGGAGGCGCCCGACGAGGCCTTCGAGCTCGCGTCCCGGCGTCGCTACCTGCACCGCGTCGCGACCGCGGCGCACGAGCGTGGTGAGCTCTCGGCCGAGCAGCTCGGTGACGCGCTCTTCCACCGCAACGGCTGGGACCCGGCTCGGCACCCGTTCGAGCAGGACGAGATGCTCCGCCACGTCGTGCGGGACCGGCGCCTGTCCGCCTATCAGGAGGCGTCGGCCATCGAACGAGCCGCCTGGCACGCCGCCGACATGGCGGCCGCCGCGCGCCGCAGCCTCGAGGACGAGGCCTTCAAGGCCGCCATGCGCGTCCGCCAGGTCCAGCAGGCCAAAATCAAGACCACAACCTTTCCCTGGGTACGAGGCGAGCTGGTCACCGTGGGTTGAACCTGCGCAAGCGCAGGCTGTTGCCGACCACGAAGAGGGAGGAGCACGCCATCGCCGCCCCCGCCAGCACGGGATTGAGCAGACCGGCGGCGGCCAGTGGAATCGCGGCGACGTTGTAGGCGAAGGCCCAGAACAGGTTGCCCTTGATCGTGCGCAGGGTCGCGCGCGACAGCCGGATGGCGTCGACGGCCGCGCCGAGCTCCGGGCGTACCAATGTCAAATCGGCCGCCTCGATCGCGACGTCGGCGCCGGTGGCGATCGCGAGACCGAGGTCGGCCTGGGCGAGCGCGGCGGCGTCATTGACCCCGTCGCCGACCATGGCGACGACGAAGCCGCCGTCCTGCAGCCGCTTGACCACGTCGACCTTCTCGGCCGGCAGCACACCGGCGATCACCTCGTCGATGCCGACCCGGGCGGCCACCGACCGCGCGACGGCGTCGGTGTCACCGGTCAGCAGCACCGGTCGCAGACCGAGTGCGCGCAGCTCGCGTACCGCCGACGCGGCGTCGTCCTTGATCGGGTCGGTGACCACGATGGACCCGCGGACCACACCGTCCCAGGCGACCTCGACACCGGCGTCGCCGGACCGGCCGACCGAGACCCGGTGACCGTCCACCGTGCCCTGTACGCCGACGCCCGCGGTACTGGTGAACCCGGTGACCGGGGGCAGGGGGCCGAGCCGCTCGCGCGCGTACGAGGCGATGGCGCGGCCGATCGGATGCTCGGAGGGGTCTTCGACCGCACCGGCCATTCGCAGGAGCTCGTGGACGTCGTCCGCGACCACCTCGGTGACGCGCATCCGGCCGGTCGTGACCGTCCCGGTCTTGTCGAGCACGACGGTGTCGGCGCGGCCGGTCGACTCGAGGACCTCCGGACCCTTGATGACGATGCCCAGCTGCGCACCCCGGCCGGTGCCGACCAGCAGGGCGACCGGCGTGGCCAGGCCGAGCGCGCACGGGCAGGCGATGATGAGCACCGCGACGGCGGCACCGAACGCCTCGGCCGTCGAGCGGCCGACCGCGAGGTGCGCGCCGAGCGTGATCGCCGCGACGGCGAGCACGGCGGGAACGAACACGGCGGAGATGCGATCGGCGAGCCGCTGCACGGGTGCCTTGCCGTGCTGGGCCTGCTCGACGAGGCGGGCCAGCTGCGCGAGTTGGGTGGCGGTGCCGACGCGGGTCGCCCGGACCACCAGCCGGCCGCCGGCATTCACGGTGGCGCCGACGACGGCGTCGCCCGGGCCGACCTCGACCGGCGCGGACTCGCCGGTGAGCATCGAGAGGTCGACGGCCGATCCGCCTTCGACGACCACGCCATCGGTGGCCACCTTCTCGCCGGGGCGTACGACGAAGGTGTCGCCGACGGCCAGCCCGGCGACCGGCCGGCGCTCCTCGCGGCCGTCGTGCAGCACGGCCACGTCCTTGGCGCCCAGCTCGAGCAGGCCCCGTAGCGCGGCACCGGCCCGTCGCTTGGCCCGCGTCTCGAAGAACCGTCCGGCCAGGATCAGGACCGTCACGCCGGCGGCGACTTCGAGGTAGGTGTCCGCTCGGGACGTGCTCAACGCGTACAGCGAGAAGAAGTACGCGGCGAGGGTGCCCATCGACACCAAGGTGTCCATGGTGACGACGCCGTGGCGGAGGCTAACCAGTGCGCCACGATGCAGCGGCCAGCCGCCCCACGCCACGACCGGCGTCGCGAGCGCGAGGGCGACCCACGCCCAGCCGGCGAAGTGCAGGACCGGGAGCATCGCCAGGGCCACGACCGGCACTCCCAGCGCGAGGCTGACGATCAGCCGGGTCCGATCGTCGGGTGGCGACGGGTCCGGCGGGGCCGCGGTGTAGCCGGTCTGCTCGACGGTCTCGATCAGCCGGCCGATCGGCAGGTCCGCCGGGAACGTGACCCGTGCGGTCTCCGTGGCGTAGTTGACGGTGGCGGAGACCCCGGCCAGCCGGTTGAGCCTCTTCTCGACCCGGGCGGCGCAGGAGGCACAGGTCATGCCCCCGATACGCAGTTCGGCCGTCTCCACGTGCCAAACATACTCCATACCCCCTGGGGGTTAGCCATTCCGGCTATAGTTCGGGTATGGCCGAGACCACCCGCGGATACACCGCCACCAAGGACCAACTGCAGTCCCGCCTGCGCCGTATCGAGGGCCAGGTCCGCGGCATCGAGAAAATGGTCGACGAGGACCGCTACTGCATCGACGTACTGACGCAGATCAGCGCCATTCAAGCGGCGCTCGACAAGGTCGCCCTCGGCCTTCTCGACGACCACGCCCGGCACTGCATGCAGCAGGGGGCCGAGGACGGCCGGGCCGACGAGATGACGGGCGAGATGATGGCCGCGGTCGGCCGGCTGATGCGGCGGGGCTGAATCTCATCAGCGGCCAATCTCATAACGGCACAGCAAATGCACGACGGGCGACTGTAACCGGTATCAGCGGCGCCGTTTCGTCGCTGCTCGTGGTTGGCGCGTAACAGAGGATAGATCGGTTGGAACAGATCGAAGAAAGGCGGATAATCGCGCCGGAGCATCTACGCGCGAAGATGGACTCGAGGAGGCAGCGCGGCATGCGGCGACCGTATTGGGCGGCGAGCAACGATGAGGGCGCCGCGCAGTCGGCCGTGAATGTGGCATTCATGTCGGGCCCGGTGCGATGACGACCCGGCCGGACGGACGCGCCACCACCCGCAGCACGCAGCGCCGCAACGGCGGCCCGAAGGACATGCCGTCGGCGGCCAACCGCGCCCGGCGAGAGCCACCCAAGGACCGCCTCGCCGGCGTGACGGCCTTCGCCGACGCCTGGGCGGCCGCGCTGGCCGGCACCAGCTACGTGCGGTTCAGCGGCACCGAGGTCGACACCCGCCTGCGGATGCTCACCACGCGGCTCGGCGCGGTGATCGACGACGAGCCGTTCAATCCGGCCCCGGCCGCCGCCATCGGCGCCGAACTCGTCGCCGCCGACTTCACCGCCCCGGAGGCCCTGGGCCGCAGCGTCGGCCTCATCGCGCGCCGGCTGCTCAGCGACCTCGAGCCCGACGTGGTCACCCCGCGATACGAGAACCCGATCCGGTTGACCGCGCTGCTGGACCGGTTCGCCGCCGGCTATACCCAGGCGCTGCGCGCGCGGACGCTCGACGAGCAGGAGTCGATCCGGCAGGCCGCGCTGACCGTGAGCACGCAGATGCGTGCGGAGTTGCTCTACTCGGCGCTGCACGACCCGCTCACCGGCCTGGCCAACCGGGCCCTGATGATGGACAACGTCGCCAACCTGGTCGCTCGCGCGCCGGCGGAGGCCCGCCTCGGCCTGTGCGTCATCGGCCTCGACAACTTCCGCGACGTCACCGAGAGCCTCGGCCACGAGGTCGGCGACCAGGTGCTGCAGGTGGTCGCCGAGCGGCTCGGCCATGTCGTCGGGGACGCCGGCCACCTCGTCGCGCATATCGGCGGCCACCGCTTCGCGATCCTCGTCGAGGGTACGACCTGCGCCGACGACGCGGTGAAGGTCGCCGACAAGGCCCTGTGCGCGCTCGACTCGCCGATCCGGGTCGACGACCACGAGCTGCCCATCGCCGCGTGCGCCGGCATCGTCGAGCGACCGGCCCGGGGCACCGAGCCGGCCGAGCTGATGCGCGCCGCGGACATGACACTGCACTGGGCCCGTACGGACAACCGTGGCCGTCTGGCCGTCTTCGACCCCGAGCGCAACGCCCACGAGGTCGCCCGCTACCGCCTTTCCGCCGCGATGCCGGCCGCGCTCGAGCGGGGCGAGTTCATCCTCAAGTACCAGCCGCTCGTGCGCCTCAGCGACGGCACGCTGCGCGGCGTCGAGGCCCTTGCGCGGTGGCGCCATCCGGAGCTCGGCCTGCTTCCACCGGACCGCTTCATCGAGCTGGCCGAGGACACCGGCCTCATCGTGCCGCTCGGCATGCGCCTGCTCGAAGAGGCCTGCCGGCAGACCGTCGAATGGCACCGGCACACGGCCGACCCGCCGTTCGTGAGCGTCAACCTCGCCGCGCGCCAGCTGCACCAGCCGAGCCTCGTCGCGGACGTCGCGGCGGTGCTCGATCGCACCAAGCTGCGCCCGCGCTTCCTGCAGCTCGAGATCACCGAAAGCGACATCATCGGGACGGACGAGCACACGCTCGGCATCTTTCGCGCCCTCGGCAACCTCGGCATCCGGCTCGCGATCGACGACTTCGGCACCGGCTACGCCAACATCGCCTGCCTGCCCGATCTTCCGGTCAACAGCATCAAGCTGGCCGGCAGCTTCGTGGAGCGGCTCAGCCCCGAGGTCGAGCGCGACGACACCGCCGAGTCGATCCTCGGCATGCTCGTGAAACTCGGTCACATGCTGAAGATGTCGGTCACCGCCGAGGGCATCGAGACTCCGTCGCAAGAGCGCCGGTTGACCGCGATCGGCTGCGATCTGGGCCAGGGTTGGCAGTTCGGCCGGCCCGGCGACGCGGAGCAGATCAGCAAGATGCTCATCGCGCGCCCGAGCCGCTGAGACCGTCCCCGACCGTCCACCTGGGACCCCGACAACCGGCTGGCCCGGCCTCCACCGGTCGGTCGCTTTCGAGTGATCGCCGCCTCAGCCGGGTTTTGCGAACCTTAAATTTTTTGCGGCGCTTGACGCACTGGTGATCGTCGATGCCTTGATCCAAACGCCTTGTGAAATAAGCGTTTTTCTTGAATGTTCACCACTTCGAACAGAGGATTTCGACTTCTGCCGCCTTTCTCGGCGGTTGCGTCTACAGTGGAATCTCGGCCAGCTATTTGCCTGTTTCGGTGGCGCATGGTTCATTTGCGGTGCACAGTGATGTCATGAGCAACAGCGGTGCTGATCGGTACTACTGGTGCCTTTCCCATCAGCGGGTCGAGACTGAGGCCAACATGTGTGCGTCGAAGGACCGGCTCGGTCCCTACAACTCGGCGGCAGAAGCCGAGCGGGCACTCGAGCGCGTCCGTGAACGCAACGAGGCGTGGGACGCAGAAGACGCCCGATGGGAAGGCGACCGCTAATTACTCCGCCGGAGGCCGCGGTTACCGCGAATACCGCAGTCACCGGCCACAGTTCAGATCAAGCCGCACCAACACCAGAACCCGCGAACACCCGCGAATGCGGGAGCAGGAGGACCACGATGGCCGCAGCGAAACAGGCCACCACGAGACCGGCCGCGACTCGCGCGGCCGCCGCGAAGTCGATGACGGCGAAGACCACCGGCACCGCCCGGTCCGCGCCCAAGCCGGCCGGGACGACCCGGTCGACGAGCGCGGCGAAGTCCGCGCCGGCCCGCAAGACGGCGACGGCGAAGCCGGCCGCGGCCAAGACGGCCGCGACGACGACGGCGAAGCGCACCGCCGCCAAGCCCGCGACCCGCAGCACGACCACCAAGACCACCGCGGCCAAGCCGGCCGCGAAGTCGACCGCGCGTCCGGCGGCCCGCAGCACGGCGAAGCCGGCCACCCGGACCGCCGCGAAGCCGGCCGCCCGTAAGACGGTTGCCGCCGCGTCGAGCGGCACGGCGGCCCGCAAGCCGGCGGCCCGTAAGACGGTTGCCACCGCGTCCAGCGGCACGGCGGCCCGCAAGCCGGCGGCCCGTAAGACGGTTGCCACCGCGTCGAGCGGCACGGCCAAGCGCACCGTCGCGGCGGCCAAGGCGCCCGCCAAGACGGCGGCGAAGAGCACGGCCGGTCGGGCCGCTGCCTCGAAGCGCACCGTCGCGGCGACCGCGGCGAAGAGCACCGCGGCGAAGAAGACCACGACGGCCGCGGCGAAGAGGACCACGGCGGCGACCAAGAAGGCCGCCCCGGCCAAGACCACGGCGCGCAAGACGACCACCGCCGCGACCAAGAAGGCGGCGCCGGCGAAGAAGACCACGACGGCGCGCAAGACGGCCGCGCCGGCGAAGAAGGCGACCACGGCGCGCAAGACGGCCGCGACCAAGAAGGCCGCCCCGGCGAAGAAGACCACGACGGCGCGCAAGACGGCCGCGCCGGCGAAGAAGACGACCACGGCGCGCAAGACGGCCGCGACCAAGAAGGCCGCCCCGGCCAAGACCACGACCCGGGCGAGCGCGGCGACCAAGAAGGCCGCGCCCGCGAAGAGGACGACCGCCGCGACCAAGAAGGCCGCGCCGGCCAAGAAGACGGCCGCCGCGAAGAGCACGGCGGCCAAGAAGACCACGGCCGCCAAGACCACGGCGGCGAAGAAGACGTCGCCGGCGGCCAAGGCAGCGGCCAAGCGCACGACGGCGGCGGTGACCCGCGGGGCGTCCCGTTCGGCACCGGCCACCAAGAGCGCCACGCGTAGCACGGCGACGCGGGGCACGGCGGCCAAGACCACGACCCGGGGCGCCGCGAAGACCGCGCCGGCCAAGCGCGCGTCGACCGCGAAGGCCACGCCGGCCAAGCGGACGACGACGAAGGCCGCACCGGCCCGCAAGACGACGGTCGCCAAGACCGCGACGGCGAAGCGCGCGCCCGCCGCCCGGTCGACCGCGGCCAAGTCGACGGCGGCCAAGTCGGCGCCCGCCAGGTCGGCGGCGAAGTCGGCGGCGGCGAAGTCGACCAAGGCCGCTCCGGTCCGCCGGACCGCGACCACCAAGGCCGCACCGGCGAAGACCGTCAGGGCGACGACGGCCAAGGCGACGGCGGCGAGGGCGACGACAGCCAAGGCCGCGACCACCAAGGCCGCGCCGGCCAAGCGGGCCACCGCGCCGCGCCCACGCCGGGCGACGTCGGCGGGAACCGCCGCGACCACGGCGACCTCGGCGGCCGGCACCGCGCCGGTCACCGCGGCCGCGATCACCGAGGGCGGCCTCGCCGCCGATCGGACGCCCAACGTCGAGTCGTTCGGCACCGGCGTCCGGCCCGAGGTTGTCCGCACCGAAGGCCTGTCCGGCCGGGAGAACGGCACCAACGTCGAGTCGGCCGGCCTCGCGCCCGACGACCTGGGTCGTTTCGACGGCTAACAGTACGAAAGAGAGGCGGGGCGCGACCTGGTATGACTAGTCGGTGACCACCCGACGCGTCTTCGCGCCTCGCATCGACTTCACCGCGCTGCGCCGCGAGCTGGACCTCCCGACGGAGTTCCCGCCCGCGGCGCAGCGCGAGGCCGAAGAGGCCGCCGGTCGGCCCGCCGCCAAGGCCGACAACGACCGCACCGAGATCCCCTTCGTCACGATCGACCCGGCCACCTCCCGCGATCTGGACCAGGCCGTCTGCCTGCTCCGCCGACAGGGCGGCGGCTACCGCGTCCACTACGCCATCGCCGACGTCGCCGCCGTGGTCCGTCCGGGCGGCCCGCTCGAGGCCGAGACCTGGAAACGCGGCCAGACCATCTACCTTCCCGACGGCAAGGTCCCGCTGCACCCGCCCGTGCTCAGTGAGGGCGCCGCCAGCCTGCTACCCGACCAGCCGCGCGCCGCCGTCCTGTGGACCATCGACCTCGACGCCGGCGGCGCCACCGAGGCCGTCGGGCTGGAGCGGGCCCTCGTCCGCAGCCGCGCCAAACTCGACTACGCCGGCGTGCAGTCCGATGTGGACGCCGGCCGCGCGCACGAGTCGATCGCCCTGCTACCCGAGATCGGCAAGCTCCTCGTCGCCCGCGCCCTCGCCCGCGGCGCCATCAACCTGCCGACGCCCGAACAGGAGATCGAGCCCGCGGGCGCCGGCTGGCGGCTGATGCTGCGGGCGCCGGAGCCGGTCGAGGAGTGGAACGCCCAGATCTCCCTGTTGACCGGCATGGCCGCGGCCAAGGTCATGCTCGATGGCGGCATCGGCCTGCTGCGTACCATGCCGCCCGCGCCGCCGGAGGCCGTGGAGCGCCTCAAGGCCGCCGCGGCGGCGCTCGGCATCGCCTGGCCGGACGGCGCCGCGGCGGGCGCCGTCATCGCGAGCGTCGACCCGGCCGAGCCGCACGCGGCCGCGTTCATCGACCAGGCGGCCGAGCTGATGCGCGGGGCCGGCTACACGGCCTTCGACGGTCCGGCGCCCGGGCAACCCCTGCACGGTGCCGTGGCGGCCCCGTACGCGCACGTGACCGCGCCGCTGCGGCGACTGGCCGACCGATACGCCACCGAGGCCTGTCTCGCGCTCACGGCCGGTACAGCGGTGCCGCAGTGGGTCCGTGCCGCCCTCCCACGCCTGCCCGAGGTGATGAGCACCACCGACCGTACGGCCGGGGCCGCCACCCGCGGCGCGATCGACCTGACCGAGGCCGTGCTGCTGGCCGACCGGGTCGGCGAGGAGTTCGACGCCGCCGTCGTCGACGTGGACGGCAACCACCACAAGGGCGGCGCCGTCGCGATCGTCGATCCACCGGTACGGGCCCGGTGCGAAGGAGCCGACCTTCAGCTGGGGAAGCGGATCAGGGTGCGCCTGACCGAGGCCGACCCGCACAAGCGCAAGGTCCTCTTCCAAGCGGTCTGACCCGCAGCCCGGGAAGTAGGCTCGGCAACATGACTGTTGATCAGAGCGGCCGGCCGGACGTCACCGAGCTGAGCGTCGGCATCCTCGGTGGCACCGGCCCGCAGGGCCGTGGCCTGGCCTACCGGTTGGCCCGGGCCGGTCAGCGCGTGCTGATCGGCTCCCGATCGACCGAGCGCGGCCGGGAGGTGGCCCAGGAGCTCTGGGCGCTGCCGGGCATCGAGCCGTCCACAGTCGACGGTGGCGACAACACGTTCGCCGCGTCGGCCGACCTGGTCATCGTGGCGGTGCCGTGGGAGGGGCACGCTGCGCTCCTCGCGGCGCTGCGCCCGGCACTCGCCGGCAAGCTGGTGGTCGACTGCGTCAACCCGCTCGGCTTCGACCAGCAGGGGGCCTACGCGCTCGTCGTCGCGGAGGGCAGCGCCGCGCAGCAGGCCGCCGCTCTGCTGCCGGACTCGACGGTCTGCGCCGCCTTCCACCACGTGAGCGCCACGCTGCTGATCGACTCGGAGGTCGACACGATCGAGCTCGACGTGCTGGTGCTCGGCGAGGACCGCGACGCGACCTCGAAGGTGCAGGCGCTCGCCGACCGGATCGCCGGGATGCGCGGCATCTACGCGGGCCGGCTGCGCAACGCCGGTCAGGTCGAGGCGCTCACCGCCAACCTCATCGCCATCAACCGTCGCTACAAGGTCCACGCCGGCATCCGGATTACCGACTCTGTGAGTGCGGGGCGAACGGAGGAGGGCTCGTGACGGGTCGTGTCGCTCGTGCCGTCCCTGACGGAGGCGGTCGCGGTCACCGCACCGTCCCTGCTCGTCGGCGCGACCGACTACTGCACGCACCCCGCCGACCTGGACGTGGCGCGGGTCGGCGGCTCGAAGTACCCGTCGATCGAGAAGATCCTGGCGCTCGAGCCGGACCTCGTGCTCATGAACGAGGAGGAGAACCGCCTCGAGGACGCGGAGGCGCTCCGGAGCGCCGGGGTGGAGCTGTTCACGACCTTTCCGCGCAGCGTTCGCGGGGGGCTCGACGATCTCCAACGTCTCTTTGGGAGGCTGCGCATCCCCGTACCAAAATGGTTGGAAAGAGCGGAGGCGGCGTGGGCCGGGAGGACGGGCGCGGCCCGGAGCACGGCGGCGGTGATCCCGGTCTGGCGCCGGCCGTGGGTGGTGGTGGGCGGCGGGACATTCGCGGGCGACGTGCTGGCGCGGCTGGGTGTGTCCAATGTGTACGGCGGGGCGGCTGAGCGCTATCCGCGGCCGTCATTGCCGCAGCTGCAAGCCAGCCGGGCCGAGCTGGTCGTGTTGCCGGACGAGCCTTACGCCTTCAGCGCGCAGGACGGGCCGGAGGCGTTTCCCGGCATCCGCTGCGCGCTCGTGTCGGGCCGCCACCTGACCTGGTACGGCCCTTCGCTCGCCGAGGCGCCCGACGTGCTGAGCGCGCAACTGGAAGGTAGGGCGTCATGAACGCGATTCGATCCGTGGTCCCGGCGTTCGTCGCCGACCCGTATCCGGCCTACGACGAACTGCGCGAGCGGGCGGCCGGTGAGCTGGTTCGAGCCGACCGGGCAGTACCTCGTCGCCCGGCACGCGGACGTCAACGCGCTGCTGCGCGACCGGCGGCTCGGCCGCACGCTACCTGCACGTGGCCACCCACGAGGAGATCGGGCGGCCGGCGGATCCGGCGCATCTGGCGCCGTTCTGGCACCTCATCCGCAACGGCATGCTCGACCGGGAGCCGCCGGACCACACGCGGCTGCGGCGGCTCGTCTCGAAGGTGTTCACGCCCGCGGCGGGTGGAGGCGCTGCGCCCGACCGTCCAACGGCTCGCGGACGACCTCGTCGACGACGTTCGTGGCCAAGGGCGGCGGCGACCTGATCGCCGAGGTCGCCGAGCCGTTGCCGGTGACCGTCATCGCCGAGCTGCTCGGGGTGCCGGAGTCGGACCGGCCGCTGTTGCGCCCGTGGTCGGCCGACATCTGCGGCATGTACGAGCTGAACCCGACCCGCGACGGCCGCTGACGCGGCCGTGCGGGCGTGCGTGGAGTTCTCCGACTATCTGCGCGGGCTGGCCCGGCTGCGTCGTCGTCGCCTCGGGACGACCTGATCAGCGCGCTCGCGGGGTCGAGGGACGGCTCACCGAGGACGAGCTGATCGGCACCTGTGTCCTGCTGCTCAACGCCGGTCACGAGGCGACGGTCAACGTGACCGGCAACGGCTGGTGGTCGCTGTTCCGCAACCCGGACCAGCTGGCCGCGTTGCGGGCCGACCCTCGCTGCTGGATACCGCCGTCGAGGAGCTGATGCGCTACGACACGCCGTTGCAGATGTTCGAGCGCTGGGTGCTCGAGGACATCGAGGTCGGCGGGGTCGCGATCCCGCGCGGCGCGGAGATCGCCCTGCTGTTCGGCTCGGCCAACCGCGACCCCGCCGTCTTCACCGACCCCGGGCGGCTCGACCTCGGGCGGAACCCGACAACCCGCACATCTCCTTCGGCGCCGGGCATCCACTTCTGCCTCGGTGCGCCGCTGGCCCGCATCGAGCTCGTCTGCTCGTTCGGGGCTGCTCCTGCGCAAGGCGCCCGACCTGCGGCTCGAGCGCGAGCCTGGGTGGAAACCCGGGTACATCATCCGCGGGCTGCGTGGGCTCGACGTGTCGGTGTAGGTGGCGATTACTGCCGCCCTCCCGGGCGGCAGTAATCGCCAGGTCAGCGGGGTCAGGAGAACGTGTGCTCCGCCGACGGGAACGTCCCGGACCGCACTTCCTCGGCGAACTCGGTGGTCGCGGTGGTCAGGGCACCGGCGAGGTCGGCGTACCGCTTGACGAAGCGCGGCACCTTGCCGCCGCTGCGCAGGCCGGCCATGTCCTGCCAGACGAGGACCTGGGCGTCGGTGTCCGCGCCCGGCGCCGATGCCGATGGTCGGGATGGGCAGTTCGTGCGTGACGCGCTTGGCGACGTGGCCGGGAACCATCTCCAGCACGACGGCGAACGCGCCGGCCTCGGCGACGGCGTGCGCGTCGGCCACGACGTCCTCGGCGGTGTCGCCACGGCCCTGGACCCGGTAGCCGCCCAGCGTGTGCTCGCGCTGCGGGGTGAAGCCGACGTGCGCCATCACGGGGATGCCGGCGCCGGTGATCGCCTCGATCTGCGGTGCGCAGCGGCGGCCGCCCTCGAGCTTGACGGCGTGGCAGCCGCCTTCCTTCATGAACCGCACGGCCGTACGCAGCGCCTGGGTGGGCCCCTCCTCGTACGATCCGAAGGGCAGGTCGCCGACGACCAGCGTGCGCTTGGTGGCCCGCACGACGGCCCGGACGAGCGGCAGCAGTTCGTCGACGGTGATCGGGACGGTGGTCTCGTAGCCGTAGACGTTGTTGGCGGCCGAGTCACCGACCAGCAGGACGGGGATGCCGGCCTCGTCGAAGATGCCGGCCGTGTACTGGTCGTAGCTGGTCAGCATGGGCCACCGCTCGCCACGCTCCTTGGCGGCGATCAGGTCCCGGGTGCGGATGCGGCGGTTGACGGCGCCGCCGTACAGCGAAGGAACTTCGGACATCGATGTCCTCCTCGAAAGGCTCCTCGAGGCCCCGTGCGGGGTCCCCGGGTCGTTCGCCTCGATGGTCGCACCGGGTAACGCTCCCGGCCCGTCGCGATGCGAAATTTCACAGCTCTTTGAACCGGTTTGATCACGCCAACCGCCGGCCCGGCCGGCAGCAACCCGGGTCCGGTAACTTGTGCGTAACACCACCGGGCCAGACTTGCCCGGTATCAACACTTCTCCGCAATGCTCCGGGGGCTTCGTCGTGGACCGTCAGCAAGAGTTCGTCCTCCGCACGCTCGAGGAGCGGGACATCCGTTTCGTCCGGCTGTGGTTCACGGACGTCCTCGGGACGCTCAAGAGCGTCTCGGTGGCGCCCGCCGAGCTGGAGTCGGCATTCGAGGAGGGCATCGGCTTCGACGGCTCGGCCATCGAGGGCTTCGCCCGCGTGTACGAGTCGGACATGGTGGCCAAGCCCGACCCGACGACGTTCCAGGTGTTCCCGTTCGAGGGCGGGATGTCCGGCGAGAGCGCGCGCATGTTCTGCGACATCACGCTCCCCGACGGCGCGCCGTCCTGGGCCGACCCGCGCCACGTGCTGCGCCGGGCGCTCTCGAAGGCCGCTGAGAAGGGTTTCACCTTCTACACCCACCCGGAGATCGAGTTCTTCCTGCTCGCCTCGGTCGACCCCGACGGCGCCCCGCCGGAGCCGGTGGACGTCGGCGGCTACTTCGATCACACCACGCACGCCGTGGCCCGCGACTTCCGCCGCCAGGCCGTGCTCGCGCTCGAGCGGATCGGCATCTCCGTCGAGTTCAGCCACCACGAGGTCGCGCCCGGCCAGCAGGAGATCGACCTGCGCTACGCCGACGCGCTGACCACGGCCGACAACATCATGACCTTCCGGCACGTGGTGAAGGAGGTCGCGCTCTCGCACGACGTCTACGCCACCTTCATGCCCAAGCCGTACACCGACCAGCCCGGCAGCGGCATGCACACCCACCTGTCGCTGTTCGAGGGCGAGCGCAACGCCTTCCACGACCCGGCCGACCCGATGAAGCTTTCACAGGTCGGCCAGGCCTTCATCGCCGGCCTGCTCGTGCACGCGCGGGAATTCACCGCGATCACCAACCAGTGGGTCAACTCCTACAAGCGGCTCTTCCCGCAGCCGGTCTCCAACCAGATCAACGAGTCGCCGGCGTACGTCAGCTGGGGCCACACCAACCGCTCCGCGCTCGTCCGGGTGCCCGCCTACGGCAAGCCCAACTCGGCGCGCGTCGAGGTCCGCTCCATCGACTCGGGCACCAACCCCTACCTGGCCTTCGCGGTCCTGCTCGGCGCCGGCCTGCGCGGCATCGAAAAGGGTTACGAGCTGCCGCCGGGCGCCGAGGACGACGTGTCGATGCTGTCCGACGCCGAGCGCCGGGCCGCCGGCTACGAGCCCCTGCCGGAGAACCTCTCCGAGGCGATCAACGTGATGGCCGGCTCCGAACTGGTCGCCGAGATCTTGGGCGAGCACGTCTTCGACTTCTTCCTGAAGAACAAGCGCACCGAGTGGAACGACTACCGGCCGGTCGTCACGGCCTACGAGCGCCGCCGATACCTGGGTGCTCTGTAAGATCCTTCCTTTCCTGACTCGGGCCCGTCGAGGGCGCGACCGCTGCTCCCGCCAGACACCGCTCCGGCCCGGGGGGCCTCCGCTGCCAGGTCCGCGTTCCCAAGTCCGGGAGGCCGCCATTCCGGGGAAGTAGTGCCCTCAGCGGGGTCGGCTTGCCACAACTTCCGGGAAGTAGTGCCCTCAGCGGGCCCCGGAGGCCACAACTTCGGGGAAGTAGTGGCCTCAGCGGGCCGCTTAGCCGAAGCGTTCGGTTCTGATCGCCCGGGTGTCGTGGCCGAGCGCCACCAGGATGTCCGCCACCGTCTCGACGAAGGACGTCGGGCCGCATACGTACGTGCTCGGCTGGAAGTCCGGAGGCCACGCGTGGTTGTTCACGTCGGCGACGGTGATGCGGCCCGGCTCGCGGAGAGCTCCCTCCGGTGCCAACCGGGTGTACACATAGGACACGTCCAGTCCGCGGTCGTCCCTCGCCCGCGAACGCAGTTCGCCTGCGTAGATGACGTCTTGCGGCGTCCTCACGCTGTACAGGAGGCGAAATGGGGTCTGGCTCTTCAGCGCCCGCCGCGTGCGGATCATCGCGATCAACGGGACGACCCCGGAGCCGCCGGCGATCAGCGTCACGGGAGCGGTGCCGCCCGGACGCCAGACGAACCAACCGCCGACCGGGCCGCGCAACTCGCACGGGTCGCCGACCTTGAGGGTGTCGTGCAGGTACGGCGAGACCTCACCGTCCTCGATCTTCTGCACGGTCAGCTCGACGCGGTTGCCTTCCGACGCCGAGGCGATCGAGTAGCTGCGCTGTGTCGTGTAGCCGTCGGGGGCGGTCAGCCGCACGTCGACGTGCTGGCCCGGAAGGTGACCCGGCCAGTCCGGGACGTCGAAGACCAGCGTACGAGCGGACGCGGTCTCCTTACGGGCCTCGGTGAGGGTGGCGACGCGCCACGTGAGGCGGTTCAATCGCCCTGGTAGCGCTGCTCGCGCCACGGGTCGCCGTAGTTGTGGTAACCGGCCGTCTCCCAGAACCCGGGCTCGTCCTCGAGCAGCAGCCGCAGGCCGTGGACCCACTTCGCGGACTTCCAGAAGTACAGGTGGGGCACCAGCAGTCGGGCCGGCCCGCCGTGCTCGGCGGTGATCGGGTCGTGGTCGTACCGGTAGGCAACCCAGGCCTGCCCGTCGAGCACATCCTCGAGCGGGAGGTTGGTGGTGTAGCCGTCGTATGAGTGCGCGACGACGAAGTCGGCCGACGTCTCGACGTTCTCGAGGAGCGTGTCGATGGACACACCGCGCCAGCCGGTGTCCAGCTTCGTCCATTTCGTCACGCAGTGGATGTCGACCGTGACGTCGTCGGCCGGCAGCGCCAGCATCTCGGCCCAGCTCCAGGTGTGCACCTTGCCGGTTTCGGTGGTGATGGTGAACTCCCACCGGTCCGTGGACAGGTGTGGGGTCGGGCCGGCCGAGAGCACGGGGAAGTCCCGGACGAGGTATTGGCCGGGCGGGAGGCGGTCCTGCTGGTCACGCCGCCGCCGGCCGGAGAACCCGGGTGAGACGAAACTCATGGCGCCAGTCTGCCCCCTCGAGCATCCGCTCGGAAGGCGGCAGTACTTCTTGTCGGACCCCGAAGGCAACGAGTTCTGCCTGTCATAGACCTGTAGCGTTGACATGGTGAGCAGAGGCAACCGTGCGTTGGTCGTCGAGAACGACCCCACCGACGACGCTCGGCGGCTGGGCGACTGGCTGCGCGGCGGCGGGCTCGAGCTGGTCGTGGTGCGGCCGCATGCGGGTGAAGCGTTGCCGGCCGACCTCGACGGGTTCGCCGCGCTCGTGGTGCTCGGCGGTGAGCAGGACGCATTTCCCGACGCCGACGGCAACCCGGGCGCGCCCTGGTTCCCGGCGCTCGAAGGTCTGCTGCGCAAGGCCACCCGCAACAAGGTGCCGACTCTGGCCATCTGCCTCGGCGGCCAGCTCCTCGCCGCGGCCCACGGGGGCACCGTGGATCGCAGCCCGTCCGGGCCGGAGATCGGCGCGAAGCTGGTCGCCCGGCGCGACGTCGCGGACCGGGATCCGTTGTTCGCTGGGGTGCCGTTCGCGCCCGACGTGATTCAGTGGCACGTCGACGAGATCACCGAGCTGCCGATCGGCGCGGTGCTGCTGGCCGCGTCGACGCACTACCCGGTGCAGGCGTTCAGGATCGGGCCGGTCGCGTGGGGCACGCAGTTCCACATCGAATGCGACACGGAAATGTTCGCCGACTGGGCGATCGGCGAGGTCGGCCTGCTCGCCGACCTCGGCCTCGACGGGGTCGAGCTGGTCGCCGGCGTCGACGCGGTGCTCGACGACGTCGCCGAGGTGTGGAAGCCGTTCGCGGAGCGGTTCGCCGCCGTGGCGCTCGGCACACTGCCGATCGCCGAAGAGGAGACCCGCTTCCTGCCGCTGCTCGGCTCATGAGCGAGGGAGTTGGCGCGTCGCAGGGTGGGGCCTCGCCGAAGGCGAGGGTCGGGAGGGTAGTGGCTCAGTCTGGACCTCAGGCCGCGCAGCGGCCTTATCGGAAGACGTCGCTCGAAAGCGCCGCACGACCGAGCGAATCGGAAAGCTCATGAACGGCCGTGCTGGCACCGGCTCGAGTCGCCTGGCCCGCTACGGGTTCACCGACGCCGACCGGGCCGCAGTGCTGGTCGGGCCGGGTCACCTCGCCCTGTGGGACGAGTCCGCCCAGAAGCCGGTCGACGAGGGGCGCGGCGCGATCCTCGAGACCCTCTACTTCGCCGCCGATCCCGATCTGGCCCTGCGCCAGCTCGACCGGCTGCGCGAGGTCGCCGGCGACGACGTGATCGATGCACTGCTCGACGACACGCGCGTCCGCCGCCGGCTCGTTGCGCTGCTCGGCGTCTCCGCGACGCTCGGCGACCTGCTCGTGGCCAATCCCGAGGAGTGGCGGGAGCTGTGCGGCGAGCAGAACCAACGGCCGGCCGGCTACGCCACGCGGGTCGTGGAGACGGTGCCCCAGCTGCGCGAGGCATACCGCCGGGAGCTGCTGCGCATCGTCGGCGCCGACCTGACCAGCGCGGCCGACGTCGAGGTCACCATGCTGCGGCTGTCCGAGCTGGCCGACGCCACGCTCGGCGCGGCGCTGGCCATCGCGGCCGCCGAGCAACCGGCCAACGCCGAGGCGTGCACCGTCGCCGTCATCGCGATGGGCAAGTGCGGCGGCCGCGAGCTCAACTACGTCAGCGACGTCGACGTGGTGTTCGTCTGCGAGCCGGTCGGCGATACCGACGTCGACGCCGCCATGCGGGCCGGCAGCGCGCTCGCCGCCCGCATGATGGAGATCTGCGGGGTGGTCGCCTGGCCGGTCGACGCGGCGCTGCGGCCCGAGGGCAGCCGGGGCGCGCTGGTGCGGTCGCTCACCTCCCATGTGGCCTACTACCGCAAGTGGGCCAAGACGTGGGAGTTCCAGGCGTTGCTGAAGGCGCGGCCGGCGGCCGGCGACCGGTCACTGGGGGAACGGTGGCTCGAGGCGCTCCAACCGCTGCTCTGGCACGCCGCCGAGCGGCCGGAAGCGGTCCAAGAGGTCCGGTCGATGCGCCGGCGCATCGTCGAGGCGATCCCGCGCTCCGAGGTCGACCGGGAGATCAAGCGGGGCCCCGGTGGCCTGCGGGACATCGAGTTCGCGGTGCAGCTGCTGCAACTGGTGCACGGCCGCGGCGACGAGACGCTGCGCTCACCGACCACGCTCGAGGCGCTGCGGGCGCTCATCGCCGGGGGATACGTCGGGCTGGCCGACGGCGAGCAACTGCTGCGCGCCTACCGGTTCCTGCGCGTGGTCGAGCACCGGTTGCAGCTGCAGCGGCTGCGCCGCACGCATACCGTGCCCGACGACCCGGACGAGCTGCGCTGGCTGGCCCACGCCCTGGCCTACCGGCCGACCGCCGCGCGGGACGCGGTCGAGGCGTTCCGAGCCGAGTGGGTGCAGCACGCCAGCGAGGTGCGGCGGTTGCACGCCAAGCTGCTCTACCGGCCGCTGCTGGAGGCGGTCGCGCGGGTGCCCAGTGCCGAGCTGCGGCTCACCCCGGAGGCGGCCGGGGCCCGGCTGGAGGTGCTCGGCTTCGCCGACCCGGCCGGCGCACTGCGGCACATCCAGGCGCTCACCGGCGGTGTCTCCCGCACCGCGGCGATCCAGCGCCAGCTCCTGCCGGTACTGCTGAGCGAGTTCGCCGACGCGCCCGAGCCGGACCGCGGCCTGCTGGCCTACCGGCAGGTGTCCGAGAAGCTCGGCAACACCCCGTGGTACTTGCGTCTGCTGCGCGACGAAGGCCCGGTCGCGCTGCGGCTGGCCCGGCTGCTGGCGCTCTCCCGATACGTGACGGATCTGCTCGTCCGCGATCCGGAGGCGCTGCGGCTGCTCGCCGACGACGCCGAGCTGGTGCCGCGGTCGCGGCGGGCGCTCGTCGAGGGCTTCGCGGCGGCGGCCGAGCGGCACCCGGACCCGGAGACGGCCAGCAATGCCGTCCGCGCGCTGCGCCGCCGTGAGCTCTTCCGCGTCGCCTGCGCCGACCTGCTCGGCCGCTGCGACGTCGGCGCGGTCGGTGAGGCACTCGCGCACGTCACCGACGCCACGCTGGGGGCCACGCTCGGCGTCACCCGCCAGCGCAGTGCCGCGCCGGACCTGCCGTTCGCCATCATCGGCATGGGCCGCCTCGGCGGCGGCGAGACCAGCTACCCGTCCGACGCCGACGTCCTCTTCGTCTTCGAACCGTTGCCCGGCATGGCCGACGACACGGCCAGCGGGGTCGCGCTGTCGATCGCGGAGGAGGTCCGGCGGCTGCTGGCCCGGCCCGCCCCCGATCCGCCGCTCGGGGTCGACGCCGACCTGCGCCCGGAGGGCCGGCAGGGGCCGCTGGTGCGCAGCCTGGCCGCCTATCAGCAGTACTATGCCCGCTGGTCGAAGATCTGGGAGGCGCAGGCGCTGCTGCGCGCCCGCTTCGTGGCCGGCGACGAGGCGCTCGCCACGCGCTTCCTGGCGATGGCCGACCGCACCCGCTACCCGACCGGCGGGCTGAGCCGCGAGCAGGTCGTCGAGATCCGGCGTATCAAGGCGCGCGTCGACAACGAACGCCTCCCGCGCGGCGCCGATCCCGCTACGCACACCAAGCTCGGCCGGGGCGGCCTGGCCGACGTCGAGTGGACCGTGCAGCTGCTTCAGCTCCTCCACGGGCACCGCCTGCCGGAACTGCACACCACGAGAACGCTCGACGCTCTCGCCGTCGCCGCGAAGGCGGGCCTGATCGAGCCGTCCGACGCGTTCGCGCTGGAGGCCGGCTGGCGTCAGGCGTCGTGGGTGCGCAACGCGCTCACGCTGGTCCGCGGCCGCGCCTCGGACCAACTGCCTCGCCAGGGCGCCGACCTCGCCGCCGTCGCGCAGATCGTGGCCCGCGGCGTCGAAGCCGCACCGGTCGACGCCCAGGAGTTCGTCGACGAATACCTGCGCGTCGCCCGCCGCACCCGCCAAGCGGTCGAGCGGATCTTCGAGGGCCCCAGCACCCCAAGATAGCGCCCGGAGGCCACCACTGCCCCGAAGTAGTGGCCTCAGAGCGCCCGGAGGCCACCGCTGCCCCATGGCTCGACGCTCGGCAGCCCAACGGTGCGGCCCGTCGGCCAGGTCGGCATCCCCCCGAGCCAGCGACGTCTCACATCGTGGTACCGGCCGGGTCGGCAGGTGTGCCGAACCGCTGATGCGTACCAGGACATCATGATGTTCTCCGGCGCATCAGCGTCTCAACACACACCGCCCTCCACCCGGATCCAGCATCTGGGACCGCAGCCCGCACAGTCATGATCCGGGAGTAGTGGCCTCCCAACGGCCTGGAGGGCACCAGTTCCCCGAAGTAGTGGCCTCACAACGGCCCGGAGGCCACTACTTCGGCGAAGTAGTGGCCTCCCAACGGCCTCACGACGGTCCCCGGACGGGACGGCAGCCGATCAGACGTCGTAGTACATCGCGAACTCGTGCGGGGTCGGGCGCAGGCGCACCGGGTCGATCTCGTTGGCGCGCTTGTAGTCGATCCAGGTGTCGATCAGGTCCTGGGTGAAGACGCCGCCCTCGAGCAGGAAGTCGTGGTCCGCCTCGAGCGACAGCAGCACCTCGTCGAGCGAGCCGGGGACCTGCTTGACGTTGGCCACCTCGTCCGGCGGCAGGTCGTAGAGGTCCTTGTCGATCGGGGCCGGCGGCTCGATCTTGTTCTTGATGCCGTCCAGGCCGGCCATCATCATCGCGGAGAACGCGAGGTAGACGTTGGCCGACGGGTCCGGCACCCGGAACTCGACGCGCTTGGCCTTCGCGTTGGTGCCCGTCACCGGGATACGGGTGCAGGCGGAGCGGTTGCGCTGCGAGTACACCAGGTTGACCGGCGCCTCGTAGCCCGGCACCAGGCGACGGTACGAGTTGACCGTCGGGTTGGTGAAGGCGAGCAGCGACGGCGCGTGGTGCAGCAGGCCGCCGATGTACCAGCGGGCCGTGTCGGACAGGCCGCCGTAGCCGGTCTCGTCGTAGAACAGCGGCTCGCCGCCCATCCACAGGCTCTGGTGGGTGTGCATGCCGGAGCCGTTGTCGCCGAAGAGCGGCTTGGGCATGAAGGTCGCCGTCTTGCCGGCCGCCCAGGCGGTGTTCTTGACGATGTACTTGAACAGCTGCAGCTGGTCGCCGGCGTGCAGCAGGGTCGAGAACTTGTAGTTGATCTCGGCCTGGCCGGCGGTGCCGACCTCGTGGTGCGAGCGCTCGACGGTGAAGCCGGCGTCGATCAGCCGCTGCACGATCTGGTCGCGCAGGTCGGCGTAGTGGTCGACCGGCGGCACCGGGAAGTAGCCGCCCTTGTAGGCGGTCTTGTAGCCGCGGTTGCCGCCCGGCTCGTCCTTGCCGGAGTTCCACCAGCCCTCGACCGAGTCGATGTAGTAGAACGCCTGGTTGGCCGACGTCTCGTGGCGGATCGAGTCGAAGATGTAGAACTCGGCCTCGGCGCCGAAGTAGGCGGTGTCGGCGATCCCGCTCGACGTGAGGTAGGTCTCGGCCTTCTTGGCCACGTTGCGCGGGTCACGGCTGTAGGCCTCGCGGGTGAACGGGTCGTGGATGAAGAAGTTCAGCGCGAGGGTCTTCTCGACCCGGAACGGGTCGATGAAGGCGGTCGACGCGTCGGGCAGCAGCAGCATGTCCGACTCGTGGATGGCCTGGAACCCGCGGATCGACGACCCGTCGAAGGCCAGGCCGTCGCTGAAGATCGCTTCGTCGAACGATTCGACCGGGACGTTGAAGTGCTGCATGACGCCGGGCAGGTCACAGAACCGAACGTCGACGAACCGCACGCCCTCGTCTTTGAGGTATCGCAGAAGCTCGTCGGAATTGGCGAACACACGTCCTCCAGGGTCGGGTGGCATTACCAGCGTGAGTATTTGATCACTTCAGTGTGAAGGAGGCTGGTTGGTCGCGACGGTAGGACTGCGCGATTGCCCCGGCATGTCTCGATTGTTTCCGCTGTGTTTCCACGGTCGCTATGGCAGCAAGGATGCCCGAACGGACGGTTCCGGCTCGACGGGTACCCTCGTGGCGTGGGCCAGACTACCGAGCCACTCGTCGCGAGGGCGTCCATCGGGCGGCGGTTCGGCGCGCTCTTGATCGACTGGATTCTATGTTTGCTGATCGCCGGCGCATTCTCCGACTCCCGCCGATCACCCTGGCTCGCGCCGACGATCCTCGTCCTGGAATACGGCTTCTTCGTCGGATTCTTCACCCAGACGCCAGGCATGTGGATCACCCGGATCCGCTGCGTCTCGTTTCCCGACTGCCGTCCGATCGGCGCGCTCCGCGCCCTGCTCCGCGGCGTGCTCCTGGCGTTGCTGATCCCAGCGCTGGTCATGGACGCGCAGGGTCGCGGGCTGCACGACAAGGCGGCCCGGTCGATCATGATTCCGGTGGCCGGCCCGCCGGGCGACGCGGACGTCAGCGGCCCCGCATCGCCTTGAACGCACCCTTCGACGGGCGCATGTTCTTCGGGATCGCACCCTTCGGCATCTGCGGCCGGGCCGACAGCGCGGTCAGTCGCTTGTCGAGTGCGTTGACGTCCTTGCCGGTGATCGTGCGGGGCAGCTTCATGAGCGTGTTGCGGAGCTTGTTGAGCGGCACCTGGCCCTCGCCGTTGCCGATCTGGTAGTCGCGCAGGTCGGCGGTGCCGATGACCTTGATCAGGCGGCGCTTCTCCTGGGCGATGAGGCCGCGCACCCGGTTGGGGCTGCCCTCGCCGAGCAGGATCACCCCGGGCCGGCCGATGACCAGGTGCACCATGTCGAACTGGGTGGTCGACGCGATCGCCGGGCTGACCCGCCAGTCGCCGCGCATGGTCTCCACGATCGACGCCGCCGCGCCGGGCTGCCCCTCGGCCTCGGCCATCATGGCCTTCTGCGATCGGAGGTTGAGCAGGATCATCGTGCCGATCAAACCGGTCATGACGCCCGATCGGGATCCAGATGGCCGAGGCGCCGAGCACCACCGCGACGATGGCCGCGATGAGCGGGACCGCCACGGCCACCGCGACCAGCGGCACGAACTTCTTGTCCCGCTTCGCGGTGAAGGAGAAAACCATGCCGATCTGTTTGAACCGACCGAAGAAACCAACCTTCTCCGGCTCCTGCGCCTTGGCCATGCGTCGAGTCTAGGCCCAGTCCGCATCGATCGGGACAGTGGACCGGAGGACTACGGGTTGACAGTGCCGCGGCTGTCCAGGGCCTGCTGGTATAGCCGGCCGGCCCGGTAGGACGAGCGCACCAGCGGGCCGCTCATCACCCCGGCGAAGCCGATCGCCTCGGCCTCCTCGCGCAGCTCGACGAACTCCTCGGGCTTGACCCAGCGCTCGACCGGGTGGTGGCGCGGCGTCGGCCGCAGGTATTGCGTGATGGTCAGCAGCTCGCAGCCCGCGTCGTGCAGGTCGCGCAGCGCCTGCGAGATCTCCGCCCGCTCCTCGCCCAGGCCGAGGATCAGGTTGGACTTGGTGACCAGGCCGGCCGAGCGGGCCTGGGTGAGCACGTCCAGTGAACGGTCGTAGCGGAAGCCGGGCCGGATGCGCTTGAAGATGCGCGGCACGGTCTCCACGTTGTGCGCGAGCACCTCGGGCCGGGCCGAGAAGACCTCGCCGAGCTGGCCGGGCTCGCCGTTGAAGTCGGGGATGAGCAGCTCGACGCCGCAGCCGGTGACGAGGCTGTGTATCTGCCGGACGGTCTCCGCGTAGAGCCAGGCACCGCCGTCGGGCAGGTCGTCGCGGGCGACGCCGGTCACCGTCGCGTAGCGCAGGCCCATCGTGGCGACCGATTCGGCCACCCGGCGCGGCTCGTCGGCGTCGAACTCGGCCGGCTTGCCGGTGTCGATCTGGCAGAAATCGCAGCGGCGGGTGCACTGGTCGCCGCCGATCAGGAAGGTCGCCTCGCGGTCTTCCCAGCACTCGTAGATGTTGGGACAGCCGGCTTCCTGGCACACCGTGTGCAGCCCCTCGCGCTGCACGAGGCTTCGCAGCTGGGTGTATTCCGGGCCCATCTTCGCGGACACCTTGATCCACGGTGGCTTGCGCTCGATCGGGGTCTCGGCATTGCGAGCCTCGATGCGCAGCAGACGGCGCCCCTCTGGAACAACGGCGGTCACGGGGGTCAGCCTACGCCTGGCATTTGCCGCTTTGCCCGCAACGCGATCGAGGTCACGTTCACCGCGGGTGTTTCCCGTGGCGCCCGGCTGGTTAACACTGGAACGTGTCAGCCAACAGCGCGCTCATCGCCTATACCGACTCGAACCCCAAGGACGTGCTGCGCGCCTACCCGGTGCTCGACAAGCCGGCGACCAGGGCCCTGGCGGAAAGGCTCTTCCCGGGGGCGCAGATCACCGAGATCGGCGACGAGTTGCTGGTCGACGCGCTCAACCCACCGGAGGACATCGCCTATCTCGGCTGCTTCGGCGCGCTCGACCTGGTGTGCAGCTGGAAGATCATGCCGGACCGGCCGTCGCAGCTCGACCCGGCCGTCCTCGGCGCGACCGTGCGTCGCAACACATACCTCTACGCGTTGCACGCCGACGCCGACTGGTGCTCCTTCGGGCTCTGGCAGGACGGCGAGCTCGTCCGCGCATACAGCGCCTGCCCGGACCCGGGGGTCATCGAGGACATCGGCGAGCGGCTGAGCTTCGAGCAGACGTACGAGACCTACGACGAGCTCGGCGACGCGGTGTTCAAGGCCTTCTTCGGCATCGACCAGAACAACGACGATGTCGACCCGGAGATGATCCCGGTCGTCGGCTATCGGGTGAGCCCAGCTCAGGGTGGGGCCCGCGCCGCAGGCGCGGGGTCGGGGGGCGGCAAGATCAGCCGTCAGCCGACGAAGAGCGTCCCCAGGTGGCGCTCGGTGACCGGCAGTAGCTCCTCGACCGTCACGTCCCGCCCCAGTTCTGCCGAGAGCGACGTCACACCCGCGTCGCGGATGCCGCACGGCACGATCCGGTCGAAGACCGACAGGTCGCAGTTGCCGTTGATGGCGAAGCCGTGCAGGGTGACCCCGCGCGAGACCCGGATGCCCACCGCGGCGACCTTGCGCGCCGGCCCGCGGTCGTCGGCCGGGACCCAGGCGCCGCTGCGCCCCTCGATGCGCGTGGTGGCGAGGCCGAGTTCGGCGCAGACGTCGATGAGCACCTGCTCGACCCGCCGTACGTATGCCACCACGTCGATCGGGTCCGGCAGCTTCACGATCGGATAGCCCACCAGCTGCCCCGGCCCGTGCCAGGTGATCTTGCCGCCCCGATCGGTGTCGACGACCGGCGTACCGTCGAACGGCCGGTCGCCCGGCTCGGTCCGCTTCCCGGCCGTATAGACACTCGGGTGCTCGAGCAGGAGCACGGTGTCCGGCAACGCGCCGTCGGCCACGCCGTCGTGGATGCGCCGCTGCTCGTCCCAGGCGTCGCGGTAGTCGACCGTTCCCGCCCGTACCACGGAAAATTGCACAGTCTCGGTCACCTCACAATGGTGCCATGCAAATCGTGCTGGCAGTTGTGCACGCCGGGGTCGGTGCGGTGTGGCTGGGCTCGATGGCCTATAGCCTCTTCGTGGTCCAGCCGAGGGTGGCGCGCGTGCTGGCCGCCGGCCCGGCCGAGGACGTCTACCGCGAGTTGGCCGCCGGCAACCGCTGGCGGGTGGTCGCGCTGATCGCCGCTCTCGCGCTGTCCGGGCTGGCCCTCGTTCTGCTGGTCGATCACCCGCGCGCCTGGTGGGCGCTGATAACCGCCAAGATCATTTTAGTGGTACTGGCGACAGCCGCGTTTGTCTGGGTCTCGTGGTGGGGATGGCCTGGGCGGGTGTTCGCTCTGCCGGACGAACTACCGGCCGTGCAGCATCGCTTCCGCCGCGTCGCCATCGTCATGTGCGGCCTGGTCGGGCTGAATTTCGTGCTTGGCGTGATCGCAGAGCGTCTCTAGCCCGCCGCCAAAGTCGATCAAGGAAGTACACGCCGGGATTTGTCCGATTCCCGGGCGTGTACTTCCTTGATCGACTCATCGGTGGATGGCCCACCGGAGCGCGTCGTCCACCGTCTTGTGCTCGAACGGGAAGCCGTGCTCCGCCAGTACCCGGGGAAGAACCCGCTGGCTGGCCAGGGCCTCGCCGCCGAGTTCGCCCGCCACAGCGCGCAACGCGATGCCCGGGATCGGCAGGAAGTTGGGGCGGTGCATGATCCGGCCGAGCGCGGCGGAGAACTCGGCGTTGGTGACCGGCTCGGGACCGGTGAGGTTGACCGGCCCGGCAAGATCGTCGCGGGCGAGCAGGAAGTCGGTCGCGGCCAGCCAATCCGGTACCGAGATCCACGGCAGGTACTGCTTGCCGCTGCCCATCCGGCCCCCCGCGAACAGCTTGAACTGCAGGTACATCGGTTTGAGCAGGCCACCGTCGGTGGCCAGGGGGAACCCGGTGCGGGTGTGTACGACGCGGCAGCCGCCGTCCTCGGCCGGGTGGGTCGCCGCCTCCCACAGCCGGCACAGGTCGGCCAGGAAGCCTTCGCCGGGCGGAGTCTGCTCGTCGACGGGGCGGTCGCCGGTGTCGCCGTAGTAGCCGACGGCCGAGGCGTTGATGAGGATCTTCGGCCCGTCGGGCGCGTTGGCGATCGCCCGGGCGAGCGTGGTGGTCGCGTCGACGCGGCTGTTGACCAGCAACTTCTTGTATGAGTCGGTCCAGCGATGCGCACCGACGTTGGCCCCGGTGAGATTCACCACGGCGTCCACCGCGGCGAGGACGGCGGGGTCGAGGGCGCCGGCCGCCGGGTTCCAGCGCTGCTGGCCGGCGTTGGCGGGCTCCCGGCGGACGAGTTGGACCGTCTCGTGACCGGCCGCGCGCAAGTGCGGGATGAGCCGCGAGCCGAGGAAGCCGGACGCGCCGGAGAGCAGGATTTTCATACCCTCATCATGCCCAGCCGCGATTGGCCCGGAACGCTCGTCGCAGGCCACAGCTTCCCGGAAGTAGTGGCCTCAGGGTGCCCGGGAGGCCACCACTTCCCGGAAGTAGTGGCGTGGGGGTCCTCCTTCGCGCGGGTCAGAGGCCGAGTTCGGCCTCGAAGTTGCCGCCCTCGAGGCGCTCCTTGATCGTGCTGAGGAACCGGGCGGCGTCGGCCCCGTCGACCAGGCGGTGGTCGTATGACAGGGCCAGGTAGACCATCGACCGCGGCGCGATGACCTCGCCGAGATCGGGGTCGTTGATGACCGCGGCCCGCTTGACGACCGCGCCGGTGCCGAGGATCGCCACCTGCGGCTGGTTGATGATCGGGGTGTCGAAGAGCGCGCCCCGGCTGCCGGTGTTGGTCAGCGTGAACGTGCCGCCGGAGATCTCGTCCGGGGTGAGCTTGTTGGCCCTCGTACGGTCGGCCACGTCGGCGATCCGCCGCGCCAGCCCGGCGAGGTTGAGGTCACCGGCGTTGTGGATGACCGGGACGGTCAGGCCCCGCTCGGAGTCGACGGCCATGCCCAGGTGCTCGGCGTCGTGGTAGGTCACCGTACCGGCGTCGACGTCGATCGAGGCGTTCACGTTGGGGTGCACGCGCAGCGCCTCGACGGCGGCGAGCGCGAAGAACGGGAGGAACGACAGCTTCACGCCGTGCGTCTGCTGGAACGCGCCCTTCGCCCGGTCACGCAGTCGGGCGATCTTGGTGACGTCGACCTCGACGACGGTGGTGAGCTGCGCCGAGACCTGCAGCGACTCAACCATGCGCCGCGCGATGAGCGCCCGCATGCGGGACAGCTTCTCAGTGCGCCCCCGAAGCGGGCTCGGCGTCGCCTTCGGCGGCGCGGCCTTGGCGGGAGCCGCTGGGGCCGGAGCTTCGGGCGCCGGCTTGGCCGCCGCCTCCTTCTGCTTCGCGGCCGCGTCCAGGACGTCCTGCTTGCGGATCCGGCCGCCGACTCCGGTGCCGGTCAGCGACGACAGGTTGACGTTGTTCTCCGCGGCGAGCTTGCGGACCAGCGGCGTGACGTAGCCGGCCGCCTCTTCGCCGTCGACCTTGCCGTTGCCGGGCGGCTGCGAGGACGCCGGCTCGACGCGGTCGGCGGTCGCTTCGATCGCCGGTCCGGTCGACGCCTTCGCGGCGGGCGCGGGCTCGGCTTCCGGCTTCTTGGCTTCCGGCTTCTCGGCTTGCGGCTGCTTTTCGGGTGCGGGTTCGGCCTTTGGCTCCGGCTTGTCATCCGGGGCCGAAGGTGCCGAAGGTGCCGAACCGGCCGCGCCGATCGTGGCCAGCTCCGCGCCGACCTCGACGGTCTCGTCCTCGCCGACCTTGATCTCCAGCAGCGTGCCGGCCACCGGCGACGGGATCTCCGTGTCGACCTTGTCCGTGGAGACCTCGAGCAGCGGCTCGTCGACCTCGACCGCGTCGCCGACCGACTTCAGCCAGCGGGTGACGGTGCCCTCGGTGACGGATTCGCCGAGGGCCGGCATCGTCACCGGGGTGGCGGGGCCGTCGGACGACGAGGCCTTGGCCGGCGCCGGTTCCTCTTGCGCCGGCTCCTCTTGCGCCGCTGGCTCCTCGTCGGTCTCCGCGTCGGCCTCGGCGGGTGCTTCGTCCTCGGCGGGTGCCTCGTCCTCGGCGGATGCCTCGTCCTCGGCGGATGCCTCGTCCTCGGCGGGTGCCTCGTCTTCGGCGGGCGCTTCGTCCTCAGTGGATTGAGCCGCCGAGTCGTCCGTGGACGATTCGCCCCCGGACTCCGCGGAGTCCCCGATCACCGCGAGTTCGGCGCCGACCTCCACGGTCTCGTCCTCGTGCACGACGATGCGGGTCAGCACACCGGCGGCCGGCGACGGGATCTCCGTGTCGACCTTGTCCGTCGAGACCTCGAGCAGCGGCTCGTCGACCTCGACCGTGTCGCCCTCCTGCTTGAGCCAGCGGGTGACGGTGCCCTCGGTGACGCTCTCGCCCAGCCGCGGCATAGTGACCGTTACCGACATCTGAAACGACTCCTCAACGAAAGTTAGTGGACGTGCAGCGGCTTGCCGGCGAGGGCGAGGTGCGCCTCGCCGAGCGCTTCGTTCTGCGTGGGGTGCATGTGGATGAGCTGGGCGACGTCTGACGGGAACGCCTCCCAGTTGAAGATCAGCTGGGCTTCGCCGATCAGCTCGCTCACCCGGCTGCCCACCATGTGAACGCCGACGACCGGCCCATCGGTCACGCGGACGAGCTTCACGAATCCCTGCGTTTTGAGGATCTGGCTCTTGCCGTTGCCGCTCAGGTCGTACTGCACGGTTTCGATCTTGTCACCGTACTGCTCCCGGGCCTTCGATTCGTTGAGTCCGACCGACGCGACCTCGGGCTCGGAGTAGGTCACCCGGGGAATGCCCGCCTCGTCGATGACCGGCGGGTTGAGCCCGGCGATCTCCTCGGCGACGAAGATGCCCTGCTGGAAGCCCCGGTGCGCGAGCTGGACACCGGGGACGATGTCACCGACGGCGAACACGTTGGGCGCGCTGGTGCGCAGCCGCTCGTCGGTGATGACGAAGCCGCGCTCGACCTTGACGCCGTGCTCCTCGTAGCCGAGGTTGGCGGTCGACGGGCCCCGGCCGACCGCGACCAGCAGAAGCTCGGCCTCGAGGGTCTCGCCGCCCTGGATGCTCACCTTCACGCCGCTGTCCGTGCTCTCGACGGTCTCGAACGGCTTGCCCACCTTGAAGGCGATGCCGCGCTTGCGGAACGCGCGCTCGAGCCCCTTGGAGCTGGCTTCGTCCTCGACCGCGAGGAGGCGGGGGAGCGCCTCGACGATGGTCACTTCGGTGCCGAAGGACTTCCAGGCGCTGGCGAACTCGCAGCCGATCACGCCGCCGCCGAGGACGATCGCCGACTCGGGAACGTGGTCGAGCGTGAGCGCGTGGTCGCTGGTGATCACCCGCTCGCCGTCGATCACCAGGCCGGGCAGCGTCTTCGCGTAGGACCCGGTGGCCAGGATGACATTGCGCCCCTCGTACCGGGTGTCGCCTACCTCGACCGCGTTCGGCGCGACCAGGCGGCCCTCGCCCTCGATGTAGGTGATCTTGCGAGCCTTGGCCAGCCCCTGCAGCCCCTTGTAGAGCTTGGCGACGACGCCGTCCTTGTAGGAGTTGACGGCCTTCATGTCGACGCCGCCGAAGGTCGCCTGCACGCCGAACTGCTCGGCCTCGCGGGTGGCGTCGGCGACCTCGCCGGCGTGCAGCAGCGCCTTCGTCGGGATGCAGCCCCGGTGGAGACACGTGCCGCCCAGTTTGTCCTTTTCGACGAGGGCGACCGACAGGCCGAGCTGCGCCGCCCGGAACGCGGCAGCGTAGCCACCGCTCCCGCCGCCCAGCACAACGACGTCGAAGGAGTCGCTCACAGAATCTCCCAGGTACTTGGCGGTATGACCGAAGCTATCTTGTCACTCGGGCCGCTGATCCGCCCACGGACCCCGTCACGGGTCGAGGTCGGTGAAATCGGCGTCGTCGTCGTACCCTTGGCGAGCATCTCAGCGAGGGGAGCGGCAGTGGCGTTCTTTCGCCGGCGAAAGTCCACGACGGCCGGTGGCCGGAGCACCGGGCGGGAAGAACTCGCCCACCTCGAGGAGTTCGTGCGCAGCCGGCGCGGCGTCGAGGGCTTTATCGAGCCACGCACCACGGTCACCCAGACGACCCTCCTGCTGATCGCTCACGACGGTGAGTGGACCCGGCGCCGCATGGCCAGCCCGGAGGCGGCCCGCCAGTTCGCCCACCGTCTCGGCATGCCGATCTACGACGTCGCGCTGGTCGGCTATCCCCAGCGCATGCGCGACTACAACGAGCGCAAGAAGCGCGACACCACCCCGTAGCCACTGTTTCCCCGAAGTAGTGCCCTCCGGGCCGCCCCGTAGCCACTGTTTCCCCGAAGTAGTGCCCTCCGGGCCGCCCTGAGGCCAATGTTTCCCCGAAGTAGTGGCCCCGGCCGGTCAGCGCTCGCCGGCGATCTCCTCGATGAGCTCGATCAACATCCGGACCGGTACGCCGGTGCCCCCCTTGGCCCAGTAGCCAGTCGCCTCACCGGAGTGGTACGAGGGGCCGGCGATGTCGATGTGCGCCCACGAGACGTCCTCGGTGACGAACTCGGACAGGAACACGCCGCCCTGCAGCATGTGCCCGGCCCGGTCCATCTTCGCGTTGGTCTGGGAGATGTCGGCGACGTCGGAGTCCATGCCCTTGCGCACATCCTCGGGCAGCGGCATCGGCCAGGCCGGCTCGCCGACCCGCTCACCGGCGTCCTTGACCCGGTCGCACAGTGCGGGCGTACCCATCACGCCGGCGATCCGGTTGCCCAGGGCGATCACCTGGCCGCCGGTCAGCGTCGACACCTCGAAGAGGTAGTCCGGCTCGTCCTCACACGCGCGGGCCATCGCGTCGCCGAGGATCATCCGGCCCTCGGCGTCGGTGTTGAGGACCTCGACCTGCTTGCCGTTGTACATGGAGACGACATCACCAGGCCGGTACGCCGAGCCGGAGGCCATGTTCTCCGCCATCGGCGCGTACGCGACCACGGCAACGCGTGGCTTCAGCGCGGCGACGGCCAGGATGACCGACGTCACCGCGGCCGCGCCGGCCATGTCGGACTTCATCTCCCACATGCCCGCGGCCGGCTTGATGGACACCCCGCCGGTGTCGAAGGTGATGCCCTTGCCGACCAGCGCGACGCGGCGCTTGGCGCCGGCCGGCTCGTAGGCCATGCGCACCAACCGTGGCGGGGCGGCGGAGCCGAGGCCGACGGCGAGGATGCCGCCGTAGCCGCCCCTGGTCAGCGCCTTCTCGTCGAGGACCTGCACGGTGAGCCCGGCCTCGCGGGCAACCGTGGAGACCGCGTCGGCGAACTGTGGCGGCCGCAGCTCGTTGGGTGCGGTGTTGACCCAGTCCCTCGTACGGGCGACCGCGGCGACGACGGTCGCGCTGCGCTTGATGGCCGCCTTCGCCGTCTTGCTGGCCGCGTCCGGCACGACCAGTTGCACCCGTCGCACAGGTTCCTGGCCGGAGGCCGGCTTCGACTTGTACCCAGTGAAGCGGTAACTGCCGAGCAGCGCGCCCTCCGCGACGGCTCGGACCTCGTCGTCGGCGATCGGCAGGGCCAGCGCGATGGACGCGTGGCCGGCCAGGGCTCGAGCCGCCGACCCGGCCGCCCGCCGCAGCGTCTCGAGCGACGTCTCGCCCGCCGCGCCGAGGCCGACCGCGACGACCATGGGAGCGCTCACCGCACCGAACGACGGCAGCTTGGTGACCTCGCCGACCGCGCCGGTGGCCCCCAACATCTGCAGGGTCTCGGCGAGATCGGCGCGAGGCAACCCGGGCTTGCCGGCGCTTCCGGCTTCAGCGCTGCTACCGAACGCGGCCGCCACGGTATAGCTGCCCGCGGCGAGAGCGACCTTACCGTCGTCGCCGGAATAGACGCCGATCACTATCGCATCGACGGCCAGTTCGGCCGGATCGGTGTCGGCCAGAGACAGAGAGGTCACGAAAACTCCACAGGTCGGATTGTTGGTCACCTTAACCAACACGGTAGGTTGCGGTCATGACGCAACCCTTGCGGCACCCCGCGTTGTATCCCAGGCACGCGGCCCTTGGGGCCAAATTCGCAGCATTCGGTGGCTGGGAAATGCCGTTGGAGTACGCCGGTGGGGGTGTGCTCAAGGAGCATGCCGCGGTGCGCGAGGCGGTCGGGATCTTCGACGTCTCCCACCTCGGCAAGTCCACCGTGCGTGGCCACGGCGCGGTCGACTTCGTCAACAGTTGCCTGACCAACGACCTCGACCGCCTCTCGGCCGGCCAGGCGCAATACACGCTCTGCTGCGCCGACGACGGGGGAGTCGTCGATGACATCATCGCCTATCGATTCGCGGACGACCACGTCTTCCTCGTACCCAATGCGGCCAACACCGCCGAGGTGGTGCGCCGGCTGTCGCACGCGTCGCCCGAGCCGGTGACGGTCACCAACGAGCATGATCATTATTTGGTACTGGCGGTGCAAGGCCCCCGCTCCGCGGACTTGCTGCACGGGCTGGACCTGCCGGCCGACCACGCCTACATGAGCTTCGTGGTGGCGCCGTTCAGCACCGCGCACGGCAGTGTCGACGTGATCGTCTGCCGGACCGGGTACACCGGCGAACACGGGTACGAGTTGATCGCTCCGGCCGCCGTCGCCGACCAGCTGTGGGACGCGCTGATGGCGGCGGGCGCACCGCTCGGGGCGCGGCCGTGCGGCCTGGCCGCCCGGGACACGCTGCGGACCGAGATGGGGTACGCCCTGCACGGGCAGGACCTGTCGCGCGAGATCACCCCGGTGCAGGCGCGGATCGGCTGGGCGGTCGGCTGGAAGAAGCCGGCGTTCTGGGGCCGGGACGCGCTGGTCGCCGAGAAGGATCAGGGCCCGCGCCGGCTGCTCTGGGGGATCGAGGCCCTCGACCGGGGCATCCCGCGCCCACACATGACCGTGCTGCGCGACGACGCAGCCGGTCGGCGAGGTGACCAGCGGCACGTTCTCCCCGACGCGGAAGGTCGGCATCGGGCTGGCGTTGATCGACAGCTCGGCCGGCGCGGCGGAGGGCTCGGAACTGACCCTGGACGTACGCGGCCGCAAAAGCCGGGTGCGGGTCGTCAAACCCCCCTTCGTCAAGCCCTCCGTCCGCTGAGCACTCGTGCGCCTCGCAGTCGTGCACCTCGCAGTCGATCAAGGAAGTACACGCCCGGGAATCGGACAAATCCCGGCGCGTACTTCCTTGATCAACTGAGCGCGAGCGCGATGTAGGCGACCGTCGTCGCCACCTCGACGACGGCGCCGAGGACGTCGCCGGTCACCCCGCCCAGCCGCCTGGTCGCGTGGCGTACGAGCAGTGCCACCGCCACCAGCGCCACCGCGACCGCGACCGGGCCCTGCCACGGCCGCCCGGGGACGGCGAATGCCGACACCGCGGCGACCGCCACGAAGCCGCCGGCCACCCAGGCCCAACTGACCGTGCCGGCCACCAGGGCGCCGAGGCCGTCCGGCCGGGCGGCGGGTACGCCCCGACGGCAGGCGAGGGTCACGCCGAGCCGACCCGTCGCGACCGCCGCGACGACCGTGGCGAGCGCTGCCGGCCATGGCCGCGTATACGCCGTGGTGGCCGCGGCGACCTGCAGCAAGGAGTACGAGGACGATCGCCGCGACGCCGAACGGGCCGACGTCCGGCCGCTTCATGATCGCCAGGGCGCCTTCCGCGTCCCGGTACGAGCCGAGCCCGTCGACGGTGTCCGCCAGCCCGTCGACGTGCAGCGCCCGGGTGAGTGCCACGCCGAGCGCGACCGTCACCGCGGCCGTGAGCAGGGCCGATGCGCCGCCGGCGCGGGCCAGCAGCCCGATCCCGGCCAGTACGGCCCCGAGCAGGCCGCCGACCAGCGGCGCCAGCCCCATCGCCACGCCGGCCGTGGCCCGGTCCACCCGACCGGCCCGGACCGGCGCGACCGTGAACGTGGTCAGCGCCAGCCGAAGCCCGTCAAGCACCAGACGGCGAGGACGAAGGCGGCGGGTCGTCAGCCGTCGTCGCGGCGTGATCTGCGGCCGGAACGGCGTCCGCCGTCGACGGCTCGGTAGCCGGGG
Source organism: uncultured Actinomycetota bacterium (assembly GCA_963816625.1). Lineage (GTDB taxonomy): Bacteria > Actinomycetota > Actinomycetes > Mycobacteriales > Micromonosporaceae > Dactylosporangium. The sequence goes on from CAWFLC010000006.1 coordinate 529,462, forward strand.
AGTCGGCCGCCAAAGGCTCGGCCGCAGTCGGGGTGTCGGCCGTCGAAGGCTCGTCCGACGAGGCGGTCGAAGGCTCGCTGGTCGAGGCACTGGCCGTCGAAGGCTCGGCGGCCATCGTTGTGGCGTCGGCCGTCGGGGGCTCCGCCAGTACTCTCAGAATTTCTGCTTCTATGTCGGCCGGGTCGTCGGATGGCGCGGGGGGCGCCGGACGGGCGGCCGTCGCCGCGGCCAGCGTCAGCGCCGAGTTCAGCAGCGGCAAGGCCGCCAGCGCCGTCGCCCCTTCCCCGAGGCTGAGCTTCAGCGACATCAGCGGCTCGACGCCGAGCACGTCGGCGCCGAGCTTGACGGCCGGGTGTTCGCCGTGGTCGGGCATGATCAACCAGTGCCGGGTCTGGGCGCCGAAGTCCCGCGCGACCAGCCCGGCGGCGATCGCGACCGGGCCGTCGATGAGCACCGGGGTCTGCCGGGCCGTCGCGCCGAGCAGTACCCCGGTGGCGACCGCGATGTCTCCACCGCCGAGCATGGCCAGCAGCGACTTCGGATCCCGTCCGCGGGCGCGGATGCGGTGCCGTGCATCTCGTACGGCCATGCACCGGCGCATCCACGCCTCGTCGTCGACGGAGCCGTCGGCGGCGACGACCCGGTCGAGGATCGCGGCCGGCTCACCACCGGTGGCGACCGCCACGATGGCCGCCGCGCTCGCCTCGGCGCCGCTGCCGCATGAGGCGAGAATGAGCAGGTCGGCGCCCTCGTCGACGGCCGACTGGGCGAGCGACCAGCCGAGCCCGAGGGCCGCGTCGACGGTCGTCGCGTCGAGGGCGTCCTGCACCTCGATGGCCTGCGCCGGCGGGCACTCGACGGCCTGGAGGCTCGCGCCGGCCGCCGCGGCCAGCAGGGCGAGCGTCCCGCCGCCGTCGAGCGCGGCGTCCACGGCCCGCTGGGCGTCGGCCGGGGAGTAGCCGGACGCGGCCCCTCCCGCGTGGTCACCGCGCAACAGCAGCGCGCGGGGGGTACGCCACGGACGCGGATCGGCCCGGCCCTGTGACGCGGCGGCGAACAGTACCACCGAAGCGAGAGCGCCCAGTCCGGCCCCGGCGAAGTCCAGGGTCAGCAGGCGCGCGGCGGCCTCGGCGGAGGCGGCCTCGTCCGGCATCGGCAGGTCGAGACCGGGCTGGAGGTCGGGAACGTCGCCGATCGCGACCGGCGCGCTCCACGCCCTGGTCGCGTCGGCGGTGAACGGCTTCTCCGGGCGGGCCGGGAAGCCCGGTCCGCCGCGCAGCCAGGTGGTCTGGCCGGCGACCACGAACGCGACGCTGTCGCAGGCCGCCGCCACCTGCTGGTTGAGCGTGCCGATCGCGTCGGCGAAGTCGCGGCCGGCGGCGGTCATCGGGATGACCGACAGCCCGACCTCGGGCGTGACCAGCACCAATCGCTCCGCCGGGCAGTCGCGGACCGCGGCGACGAGTGCGTCCTCCGGCGCGCCGAGTTCCATGGTCGCGGCCAGCCAGCCGCCGAGGTCGTCGACGAGCAGGACGTCGTCGTCCGCGGCTTCGGTCAGCAGCGCGGCCAACCGCCCGGGGTCGTCGCCGACCTCTTCGGTCGTCCAGGTCGCGGGGCGCCGCGCGCGGTGCGCGGCCAGCCGCTTCGACCAGTCTGGATCGTCCGCGTCCGCAACGCCAGAAGCGCGGCCAAGCGATGCCTCCGCAGGCTCCGGCATCGCGGCCGCCGTAACGCCAGAAGCGCGGCCAAGCGATGCCTCCGCAGGCTCCGGCAGCGCGGCCGCCGTAACGCCAGAAGCGCGGCCAAGCGATGCCTCCGCAGGCTCCGGCAGCGCGGCCGCCGTAACGCCAGAAGCGCGGCCAAGCGATGCCTCCGCAGGCTCCGGCAGCGCGGCCGCCGTAACGCCAGAAGCGCGGCCAAGCGATGCCTCCGCAGGCTCCGGCAGCGCGGCCGCCGCACCCGCGGTCGCCCGCGCAGTGGCCACGTATCGGACCCGCTCGACGTCGGCGACCAACGCCTCCGCAAGCGCCGACTTGCCGGACCGGATGCCGCCGAGCACGAGCACACGCATGTGCGTACCTTATGGCGCGCCGGCGACGATTGAACGACCGGCATCCCCCGCCGACCGGCCGCGTCACCGTGGCCGGATTGGCGTCGAATACGCTTGGGGCACACGAAGCGATTCGGGAGAGTGGACATGGCGTGGACATGGCGGTTCGAGGACGCGGACAGCCGGGCGGTCGACGTCCCGAGCGAGGCGTTTTCCAGCCAGTCCGACGCCGAGTCGTGGCTTGGCCAGACCTGGCGTGACCTCCTCGCCACCGGGGTGGCCACGGCGGTGCTCGTCGAGGACGATCGGACCGAATACAAGATGAGCCTGTTACCGGCGGGGGGCTGACCCGGTGGCCTTCGGCCGCTCCGAGCGCGCGGTGCTGCCTCGTGAGGCGTTCCGGCCGAGCGCGATCTTCCTCGGCCTGGTCGCGCTCTTCGTGGTGAGCGGCATCATGGCCTGGCGGGAATTCGGCAGCTCGCGCTTCGACGTCTTCCTGTTCGTCGCGTCGGGCTGGGTCATCACGCTGTGCCTGCACGAATACTCGCACGCGCTGCTGGCCTACACCGGCGGCGACCGGGCGGTCGCGCAACGCGGCTACCTCACGCTCAACCCCCTCAAATACACCCACCCCGTCCTGTCCATCGTGCTTCCGCTGCTTTTCGTGGTACTGGGGGGAATCGGCCTTCCCGGAGGCGCGGTCTGGGTCGACCACAGCGCGGTGCGCAGCAGAGTGTGGGACAGCCTGATCAGCTTCGCCGGCCCGGCGACCAACCTGGTGTGCACGTTCGTCCTGCTCGTGCCGTTCTGGCTGGGCCTGGACACGCCGGCGCACGAGACGTTCTGGGCCGGGCTGGCGTTCCTGGCGTTCCTGCAGTTGACGGCCAGCCTGCTGAACTTCCTGCCGATCCCCGGCGTCGACGGCGGCAACGTGGTCTACCCGTGGCTGTCGCCGCAGGCGAAGCGCGGCTTCGGCTACGTCGCGCCGTGGGGGATGCTGATCCTCTTCGCGCTGCTGTTCTCGCCCCGGATCAACGCCGCGTTCTTCGGCGCCGTGGACGCGGTCGGCGACCTGATCGGCCTGCCGTCGGCCCTGGCGGACGAGGGCTTCCGGCTGTTCCGCTTCTGGTCGTTCTAGAAGCGTCCGAGGCCCGCGGAGGCCACAACTTCCCGGAAGTAGTGGCCTCGGAGGGCCGCGGAAGCCACAACTTCCCCGAAGTAGTGGCCTCGGAGAGCCTCCGAGGCCACTACTTCCGGCAAATGGTGGCTACGGGCGTTCGGCCGGGCTCTCCGTCTTGGCCGGGTCGCGCTCGACGATCGAGCCGACCGCCTCGTCGATCGCCTTCATGAGGTCGGCGTCGAGCTTCACGCCGGCCGCCTTCACGTTGTCCTCGAGCTGCTGCGGCCGGGTCGCGCCGACGATCGCCGAGGAGACGTTCGGGTTCTGCAGCACCCACGCCACACCGAGCTGGGCCATCGTCAGCCCGGCCTGCTCGGCGAGGGGCTTGAGACCCTGGACCGCCGACAGGACGTCGTCGCGCATGAGTCGGCTGGATGAACATCGCACCGGACTTCTCATCGGTGGCCCGTGAGCCCTCCGGCGGCGGCTGGCCCGGCTGGTACTTGCCGGTGAGGACGCCCTGCGCCAGCGGCGAGAACACGATCTGGCCGACGCCGAGCTCCTCCGACGCCGGGATGACCTCGGCCTCGATGACCCGCCACAGCAGCGAGTACTGCGGCTGGTTGGACACCAGCTGGATCTTCAGCTCGCGGGCGAGCGCGTGACCGGCGCGGATCTGCTCCGCGTTCCACTCGGAGACGCCGATGTAGTGCGCCTTGCCGCTGTGCACGACATCGGCCAGCGCCTCGAACGTCTCCTCGAGCGGCGTGTGGTAGTCGAACCGGTGCGTCTGGTAGACGTCGACGTAGTCGGTCTGCAGCCGCCGCAGCGAACCGTTGATCGACTCCATGATGTGCTTGCGGGACAGCCCGCGGTCGTTGCGGCCCGGGCCGGTGGGCCAGAAGACCTTGGTCAGGATCTCGAGGCCCTCGCGGCGCTCACCCTTCAACGCCTCGCCGAGGACGCTCTCCGCCCGGGTACCGGCGTAGACGTCCGCGGTGTCGAAGGTGGTGATGCCGAGGTCGAGCGCGGCCCGTACACATGGGTGGCCTGATCGGCCTCGATCTGCGAGCCGTGGGTGATCCAGTTGCCGTACGCGATCTCGCTGACGAGCAGGCCGGAGCGGCCGAGGTGGCGAAAGTCCATGCCTTCGACCCTATCGGCTGCGTGGCGACACCTTCCGCGAAGGATGCCGGCTACATCACCGGGCGGGTGTCGGCCAGCAGGCGGTCGATCTCGTCGAGCACGCCCATCCGGCTGGAGAACGTCTGCGTCGATGATCAGCCGGCCGCGCCGGTCGAGGGCGCCCCAGTGCGACGCCTCGTCCGCGATGAGGAACGCCACCGGGTGGATCATCAGTACCGGGTGCACCGGCGGGACGATCACCCGCCCCGTACGGTCGACGACGCCCTTGAGCCCGCCCAGCACCACGATGGCGAGGCCCTCGTCGCTGAAGCCGTCGATGTACCGGCCGTCGGACAGCGCCGTGGCGAACGCGTCGAACTGGAACTGCACGACGATCCGCCCGACCCCGTCGACGGCACCCCAGCGCGCCCCGCGCCGGACGGCGGCGATCCCGCGCCGGAATGGCCGTACGTCGTCGAAACCGGTCGAGATCAGCACCGAGTTGGCCTTGTCGATGGCGATCCACTGGCCGTGCCCGTCCCGCGTCACCCAGGCCAGGCCGTCGGAGAAGCTGCTGACCCCCAGGTACCCGGCGTCGGGGTCGATCAGCGACCGGCCGGCGTCGTCGATCAGCTCCCACGTCTGCGAACCCTGCCGCTGCACCCAGGCGACGCAGTCGCGGAACGGCTGCACATCCACGTACCCGGGGCCGATGCAGAAGTCGAAGTTCGCGTCGACGAAGCCCCAGCGCTGGGTGTCCTCGTCGAACGCGGGCGACGGCGGCTTGCGCAGTTGCAGGATCTCCTCGCGGCTGCGCGGATAGGGCCCCCAGCCCTTCTCGGCGACCCGCCGGAACACCGCGTCGAGCGCGAGCGCGGTCTGCGCGATCAGCTCCGGGTCCTCCTCCTTGCGCAGGTCGAGGGCCGATTCGAAGTGGTTGCACGCCTCCATGTAACGGCCCTGGTCGTACGCGCACTTGCCGAAGTGCTGGTGCATCGTGGCGCGCAGCCGGTCCGGCAGCTCGGTCGAGTTGGCCAGCGTGAACAGCCGGTCGGCCTCCTCGAAGTCCTCGCGCCACTGCAAGACGTGCGCCAGCCGCGCCTGCGCGATCGCGATGCGCCGCAGTTCGCCGGTCGCCTCGGCGTGTGCCATCGCGAGCTTCGCATCGGCGAACGCCTTCAGCAGGTCGCCGAGGATCCGCGACACGACCGCGCGCAGGCTCAGCAGCCGCGCCCGGGTGGGGTTGTCGGACACCCCGTTGAGCTTCTCGGTCAGCTGGTCACGGATGTCCTCGAGCTCGGTCACCTCGTCGCCCTCGACCTGTTCCCGGAGGGTGTCCGGGTCGAAGCGGAACTCGAAGGTCGCCAGCCGCTGCTCCGGATCGGGAGCCTTCTCCTCCGGCGGCGGCTCCGGCGGATCGGGTACGGTCGCCGCCACGGCCGCCAGTTCGGCCGGGAAACCCGCGACGCCGGGCCGGACGATCGGCATGTACCCGGTTGCCTGCAGCCCGTCGACCCCGGCCCCGGTGAGTGGCGCGGAGGTGTACCCCGGGCCGGCCGGGCTCACCGAAAACGGCGTACCGCTGGGCAGCCGGTCGATGGTCAGGTCGGCGAGGTTCGGCAGTTGCCCGGTGGTCGCGTCCGGCGAACGGGCACTTCCGTAGACCCCGCCGCCGCTGGTCGGCCGGGGCCGCTGCGACTCGTACTCCGGGGGTCCGGAGCGTGGCGCCGGATCGAAGTCGACCGGTCCGGGACGGCCGGGATGGCCGGGTCGGTCGTAGTCCGGTTCCCCGTAGTCACGGTCGCCCCGCGCGGGCCGTGCGGGCCGCTGATAGGTCGGCGGCGCGGCGTCGTAGCTGGGCCGGTCATAGTCCGATGGTGCCGATCGGGGTGCGCGGTCATAGTCGGCGGGCCGGGGACCGTGGTCGTAGTCCGGTGGCGCCGACCGAGCAGCCTGGTCGTGGGACGGCCTGTCGGACCGGCCCCGCCGCGGAATCTGGTCGCGCCCCCACTCCCGGCCGGTCGACTGCTCCGGCGGCGTGCGGGGGCGCTCCTCGCGGCGCCGGTAGTCGTCGCGCCGTGGCTGCTCACGGGTCGGATAGTCGCGGGCCGGCGCGGGCTCGGCGAAGTCCCACTCGGGTTCCCGGCGGGGCTCACGGGCCAGGCGTTGCTCCCGAGGCGTCCCGTAGGTGCGGCCCTCCGGCCGGGGCGGCCGCCGCGGTTCGCCCGGGGGATCGGGACGCGGAAAGTCGTCGGTGTCGTCGGGTCGCCGCGGCCGCCCGTATGTGGAACCCCCAGAGCCGCGCCCGCCGTCGGCGCCGCGCCCGCCGCCCGAGCCGCGCCCGCCGTCGGGGCCGCGCTCCCCGGAACCGCGCCCGCCGTCGGAGCTTCGCCCGCCGTCGGAGCTGCGCCCGCCGCCCGAGCCGCGCCCGCTGCCCGAGCCGCGCCCGCCGTCGGCGCCGCGCCCGCCGTCGGCGCCGCGCCCGCTGTCGGCGCCGCGCCCGCTGTCGGAGCCGCGCCCGCCGCCCGAGCCGCCGGCGGCGTCGCGCCGTTCGTCATACCCATCGTCGCCGCGGCGCTGGTCGGGCACCCGTTCCCACGGCATTGTGCGCGAGGCGGCCCAGGCAGGCGCGTCGGTACCCGGCTCGTCGTCCGGGTACACGTCGCTCACGCTGCCCTCTCCTCGCCCCGTCCCGCACAGCCATCATGACCCGCCGGCCCCTGACCCGCCTAGCGGTGATTTGTCCCCGGAGGGTACGGCGTGTTGGTAGCGACCGCCACCGACCGGCTAGTGTCCTTCGCCGGACATTCGTCGCATTTCGGCCGCACGGTCCGCCGCTCGCGGCGGCGAATCTCCGGTTCCGGCGCTAGATCTTGGCGCCGGGCTTCAACCTCGGCTTCGGGTTGCGGATGAAGCGGAACGAGATGCCCCGCATGATCGCGTAGAAGTAGAGCGAACGCATCTTCTGCTGCGTCTTGGGGAAGCGCTCGGTGACGAGTTTCTGCACCTTGCGGGTGATCAGATAGCTGTCGACGGCGGTCGCCAGGGCGAAGAGGAGGAAGAGCAGGTTGGCGGCAAGGTAAATGCTCGGGTTGAGCGCCCGGTTGAAGCCGATCAGCATGACGACGAACGTGAGGCCGAAGAACCAGGTCCCGATCGTGCGGCGGGAGTCCACGATGTCCCGCACCAGCGCACGCTCTTCGCCCCGGTCGCGGGGGAGCATGTATTTCGGGTCGCCGGCCAGCCGCCCTTCGCGCTGCTCGAGGCGCTCCTGCTTCTGCTTCTCCCGCATCTTCTTGGCCAGTTCCTTGCGGTCGGCCGGGGGAGTATCCACCGAGCGCCGGACCGTCTCGCGCCGCTTGGGCGTGATCTTCCCGAGCTCTTCCTTGCTGGGCGTGTATGCCTTGGTGCGCTCAGGCTTCTTGGTGCCGACCACCTCCGCGGGGGTCGGCTCGGTTACGTCTTCGGTCTTACGGCGAAACAGCGACGGCACGCGAAAAGGGTAGCCGAATGCGCGCGCTACTTGGTGATCATGAAGGTCACGAGTCAGCCCATCTCGGCGTTTGCGCCGAGGGCGGCCAGCTTCGCCTCGAAGTCCTCGTACCCGCGGTGGATCAGGTTGACCCCGTAGACGCGGGAGGTGCCCTCGGCGGCCAGCGCGGCGATCAGGTGGCTGAAGCCGGCCCGGAGGTCGGGGATGACCAGGTCGGCGGCGTGCAGCTTGCTCGGCCCGGCGATGACCGCCGAGTGCATGAAGTTGCGCCGGCCGAAGCGGCACGGCGTCCCGCCGAGGCACTCCCGATAGGTCTGGATCGTCGCGCCCATCTGGTTGAGCGCGGCGGTGTAGCCGAGCCGGCTCTCGTACACCGTCTCGTGCACGATCGACAGGCCGCGGGCCTGCGTCAGCGCGACGACCATCGGCTGCTGCCAGTCGGTCATGAAGCCCGGGTGTACGTCGGTCTCCAGCGCGACCGCCGTCAGCTCGCCGCCCGGGTGCCAGAAGCGGATGCCACCGTCGCCCGGAGTGTCGTCGATGTCGAAGGCGCCGCCGACCGACGTGTACGTGTTCAGGAACGTCATCATGTCGGCCTGCCGCGCACCGCGGACGAAGATGTCGCCCCGGGTGGCCAGGGCCGCCGCCGCCCAGCTGGCGGCCTCGATGCGGTCCGGGATCGGCCGGTGGGTGTAGCCGCGCAGGTTGGCCACGCCCTGGATCTCGATGACCCGGTCGGTGTGCACCTTGATGATCGCGCCCATCTTCTGCAGGACGCAGATCAGGTCGATGATCTCCGGCTCGACGGCCGCGTTGCGCAGTTCGGTGACGCCCTCGGCGCGAACGGCGGTCAGCAGGATCTGCTCGGTCGCGCCGACGCTCGGGTAGGGCAGCTGGAGCTTGGCGCCGTGCAGCCCGTTGGGGGCGCTGATCTCCATGCCCTTCTCGCCCTTGTCGACGACCGCGCCGAACTCGCGAAGGGACTGGATGTGGAAGTCGATCGGGCGCCCGCCGATGTTGCAGCCACCCAGGTCCGGGATGAACGCGTGGCCCAGCCGGTGCAGCAGCGGGCCGCAGAACAGGATCGGGATGCGGCTGGAGCCGGCGTGCACGTTGATCTCGTCGACGTTGGCGCTCTCGACGTTGGACGGGTCGAAGATCAGCTCGCCGTCGAGCTCGCCCTTGGTGACCCGCACGCCGTGCAGCTCGAGCAGGCCGGTGACCACCTCGACGTCGCGGATGCCCGGCACGTCGTAGAGCCGGCTCGGCGTGTCGCCGAGGAGCGCCGCGACCATCGCCTTGGAGATCAGGTTCTTGGCACCGCGCACCCGAATCTGCCCCTGCAACGGCGCACCGCCGTGCACGACGAGCACGTCGCTAGGCACAGATTTCTCCACCAGAACCTCCGGGCTGCTACAGGGTGACGCTGACGCTCAGTGATGGCGGGTGCACCCTTTTCCAGTGGTCCACACCGCTTCGCCCGGGCAGCATATCCCCGCGCACGCCCGGATCAACCACCTCGCACCACAGGGGTGGCATGAAGATGGGAGACGATCGCCCAGAGTGACGACCCGATCTTTTTCAGCTGCCGATGACTCGGGTCCGTCGGGCGCGCGACCGCTGCTCCCGCCAGACACCGCTCCGGCCCGGGGGGCCTCCGCTGCCAGGTCCGCGGTGACAAGCCCGCGTCGCCACAACTCCGGGGAAGTAGTGCCCTCCGGGCGCCCGCAAGGCCACTACTTCGGGGAAGTAGTGGCCTTGCGGCTACGGCAGGGCGAGCATCTGGTCCAGAGCGATCCGCGCGTAGTGAGCCGTCGAGGCGTCGACCTTGATCTCGTTGACCACGCGGCCGGCGACCAGTTCCTCCAGCGCCCACACAAGGTGCGGAAGGTCGATGCGGTTCATCGTCGAGCAGTAGCAGACGTTGCGCTCGAGGAACGTGATCTGCTTGTCGGGGTGCCGGTTGGCCAGCCGCCGCACGAGGTTCAGCTCGGTGCCGATCGCCCACTTCGAGCCGGCCGGCGCCTCGTCGAGCTTCTTGATGATGTATTCGGTCGAGCCAACGTAGTCCGCCGCGGTCACCACGTCGTAGCGGCACTCGGGGTGGACCAGCACGTTGACGCCGGGCACCCGCTCGCGCACGTCCCGGACGCTGTCGAGCGTGAACCGGCCGTGCACCGAGCAGTGCCCGCGCCAGAGGATCACCTTCGCCTCGCGCAACTGCGTAGCGGTGAGGCCGCCGCCGGGCTTGTGGGGGTCGAAGAGCACGCAGTCCTCGAGCGACAGGCCCAGCTCCAGCACCGCGGTATTGCGGCCCAGGTGCTGGTCCGGCAGGAAGAACACCTTCGAGCCGCGCTCGAACGACCAGCGCAGCGCCCGCTCGGCGTTGGACGACGTGCACACCACGCCGCCGTTGCGCCCGACGAAGCCCTTGATGTCGGCGGAGGAGTTCATGTAGGTGACCGGCACGACGTCCTCGGCGATGCCGAGCTCGGTGAAGAGGTCCCAGGCCTTCTCCACCTGCACCAGCGCGGCCATGTCGGCCATCGAGCAGCCGGCCGCCAGGTCGGGCAGGACGACCCGCTGCGCGGCGCTGGTGAGGATGTCGGCGCTCTCGGCCATGAAGTGCACGCCACAGAAGACGATGAACTCGGCGTCGGGCCGGGCGGCGGCCTCCCGCGCGAGCTTGAACGAGTCGCCGGTCACGTCGGCGAACTGGATGACCTCGTCGCGCTGGTAGTGGTGGCCCAGCACGAAGACACGGTCGCCCAGCGTCGCCTTGGCGCGGGCCGCGCGCTCGACGAGGTCAGGGTCGCTCGCGGCGGGCAGCTCGCCCGGACACTCGACACCCTTTTCGGTATCGGGGTCCGTGCCTCGGCCCAGCAGGAGGAGCGCGGTGGCGGTCGAAGAAGGTTCTACCCAGGTCACACCCTTATCGTCGCACAGACGATAACTGTCGGCGGTGTGAGAATGGCCTCCATGCGCGTACTGATCTGCCCCGACAAGTTCGCCGGCACGCTGAGCGCTGTCGAGGTGGCCGAGGCGGTGGCGGCCGGCTGGCGGGAGGCCGCGCCCGGGGACGACCTGCTGCTGAAGGCCCTGTCCGACGGTGGTCCCGGCTTCGTGGAGGTGATCGCCGCCGCGCTGCCGGACGCACGGGTCGTCAGCGTGCCGACGACCGACCCGCTCGGCCGGCCGGTGACCGGCCGGGTGGTGGTCCACGGCGAAACCGCGTACGTCGAGAGCGCCGAGGCGTGCGGTCTGCACCTGCTCACCGTGGCCGAGCGGGATCCCAAGCGCACCACCACCTTCGGCCTGGGTCCGCTGCTGGTCGCGGCGGTCGAGGCCGGCGCTCGTACCGTCGTGGTCGGCCTCGGTGGCTCCGCCACCAACGACTGCGGTGCGGGGTTCCTGTCCGCGGTCGGCTGCACGCCACGCACGTCCGCCGGGCTTTTCATCGGGTACGGGGGAGCCGCGCTCGCCAACTGCACCTCCTTGGACGGGTCGCCCCAACTTCGCCACGCGACCCTGGTCGCCGCCACCGACGTCGACAGTCCGCTGACCGGCCTCCACGGCGCCAGTGCCGTCTTCGGGCCGCAGAAGGGTGCCACCCGCGAGGACGTGTTCCTGCTGGACGACGCGTTGTCGCGCTTCTCACACGTACTCGAAAAGGGCCTGGACACCTGTCCACCCGGACTGGCGGAGTTGCCCGGCTCCGGCGCGGCCGGCGGACTCGGCGCGGCGTTCCTCGCGCTCGGCGGACGGGTGGAGTCGGGCATCGGGCTGGTCCGGGAGCTGACCGGCCTGGACCGCGAGCTGGACGAGTCTGACCTGGTCATTACCGGTGAGGGGGCGTTCGACGAGCAGTCCCTGCGCGGCAAGGTGGTCGCCGGGGTGGCGGGTGCGGCCCGCGACCGGGGCGTCCCGTGCGTCGTGCTGGCCGGGCAGATCTCGGCCGGCCGGCGACCGGCCGCGGCGGCCGGCGTGACCGAAATGCACGCTTTGGTGGATTACTTCGGTGACGTCTCGGCCGCGATGGAACGCCCAGCGGAGGGACTCCGCGCACTCGGCCGCCGTCTGGCCGGGCAGTGGAGCCGTTGACCGTGCGACAATGAGGTGTTCAAGCTAATGAGGAAATGACGTAATAGGGAATGACGTCAGCAGGGTCCGCGTTCTAGTTGGACGGAACTGTAGCTTTGATCTTCAGGGAGCACTGATCGTGACCGATACGCAGCTCGCCGAGCCCGTTCAGACGGAAAACCCGGCCGGCATCGGCCTCACCCCCGAAGCCGCCCACAAGGTGAAGGCGCTGATCGAGCAGGAAGGCCGCGACGACCTGCGACTTCGGGTCGCGGTGCAGCCCGGTGGCTGCTCTGGCCTGCGCTACCAGCTCTTCTTCGACGAACGCTCGCTCGACGGTGACAAGGTCAGCACCTACGACGGCTTCGAGGTCGTCGTCGACCGCATGAGCGTTCCTTACCTGACCGGCGCGACGATCGACTTCGCCGACCGGATCGACGCCCAGGGCTTCACCATCGACAACCCCAACGCCTCGGGCTCCTGTGCCTGCGGTGACTCGTTCCACTAGAACCGGATCTCCAGGCTTCTTCGGCTGAGCCGTCCTCTGTTCGCGAGGGCGGCTCTTTCGTGTGCGCACGTATAGGCTTTGGTGCCCGGCAACACCCCGTCCCCCTCGAGGTACGAGATGAAGAAGATCGTCGTCACCGGTTCGATCGCCACCGACCACCTGATGCACTTTCCGGGTCGGTTCGCCGAGCAGCTCCTGCCCGACCAGCTGCACAAGGTGTCGTTGTCGTTCCTCGTGGACGACCTCGTGGTGCGCCGCGGCGGCATCGCCTCCAACATCGCGTACGGGATGGGCGCACTGGGTCTGCACCCGGTGCTGGTCGGCGCGGTCGGCGCCGACTTCGCCGACTACCGCGCCTGGCTGACGCGGCACGGCGTCGACTGCGGGTCGGTCTACGTGAGCGAGGTCGCGCACACGGCGCGCTTCGTGTGTACGACGGACGACGACATGTGCCAGATCGCCTCGTTCTACGCCGGGGCGATGGCCGAGGCGCGCAACATCGAGCTCGCCCCGGTCGCCGAGCGGCTCGACGGGATCGACCTGGTGCTGATCAGCCCCAACGACCCGACGGCGATGCTCCGCCACACGGAAGAGTGCCGCGAGCGGGGCATCCCGTTCGTGGCCGACCCGTCGCAGCAACTCGCCCGCATGTCCGGCGCCGAGGCGCGCCAGCTCATCGACGGCGCGGCCTACCTGCTGACCAACGACTACGAGAAGGACCTGCTCGAGGCCAAGACCGGGCTGTCCGACGCCGACGTGCTCGCACAGGTCGGCATCCGGGTCACCACGCTCGGCAAGGACGGCCTGTCGATCACCGGCCGTGGCCTGGAGCCGATCCACGTACCGGTGGCCAAGGAGGTACAGGCGATCGACCCGACCGGCGTGGGTGACGGCTTCCGGGCCGGCTTCTTCGCCGGCCTGTCCTGGGGTCTGCCGCTCGAGCGGTCGGCCCAGGTCGGCACGCTGATGGCCGCGCTGGTGCTGGAGACGGTCGGCCCGCAGGAGTACGAGATCCGCGCCGACGACTTCACCAAGCGCCTCGCCGCGTCGTACGGCGACGACGTAGCCGACGAGGTCCGCCCGCACCTACCCTGACGCCTTCGGATGCCACAACTCCGGCGAAGCAGTGGCCTGAGCGGGCCCGGGACGCCACAACTCCGCGGAAGTAGTGGCCACCGACGGCCGCAAGGCCACCACTTCGGGGAAGTAGTGGCCTTGACCGGCCCGCGAGGCCACAACTCGCGGGAAGTAGTGGCCTCGGCGGGCCCGGGACGCCACCACTTCGGGGAAGTAGTGGCCACCGACGCCCGCAAGGCCATAACTCCGGGGAAGTAGTGGCCTCCAGGGGTTGGGTGGCCACGACTTCGGGGAAGTAGTGGCCTCGGCCGGCCCGGGATGCCACTACTTCGGGGGTGACTGTTCAGGGGTCGGCGGGCCGGCTGCGGTGAGCATGATCGCGAAGAGTTTCCGGTGGATGGCACCCGGTAGGTCTTCAGGATCATGCACCCGGGGTGGTGGCCGGTTGGGCCGGGTGCGGGTGTGCTGGTCGGCTGGGGTGTTGGGTCGCGGTCGCGGGTTGTTCGATGACGGTGGTCGATCTACCTCGAAGGCCCCGTCACCGCCCGAGCCGACCCGCTGGGCGGGCTCGTGGACGTGCCGAAGTACCGCGGGTATCGCCGGGCGGCCGAGCACCCTGGTCACACGACCCCACATCCTCGACCGACGCCACCACGTGAGCAGGTACCTGCGGGGAAGTGGTGGCGGGTGGGACTGTGACGGGTATCCCTATCGAAGTGATAGGGAACTGGGCTAATCTTGCGGTGTGCTTGGGCTCGTGGTCGCCGTGACGGTGCTCGCCGCGGCGACGGTCGGAGGGCTGGTCTACCGTTCGCGGTCGGGTCGACTGACGTCCGCGTCCACCGCCACCGACGGCAGCGCGGTGATCCCGGCCGGCCTTCTCGCGGAGCCGGCTGACGGGGATTCCGGTGTCACGCTGCTGCACTTCTCGTCGGCGACCTGTGCGCCGTGCCGGCAGGTCCGCGCGGTCTGCGCCGACCTGTCCACGACGATGGCCGGCGTGCGGCACGTAGAGATCGACGCCGACGAGCACCTCGACGCGGCGCGCGAGCTGGACATCTGGCGTCTGCCGACGCTGCTGGTCGTCGACCGGAGCGGGCGGATCGCTCAGCGTGCCGTCGGGGTGCCCGACCGGGCCGCACTCAGCGCGGCGGTCTCGGAGGTGTTGGCGGCATGAGTCGCGCGGCGAACTGGCGCGCGAATCTGTCGCCGTCTTTCGGAGGTAGGGCCGCATGACGTTGGAAACCTCGAGGCGCGCGACCATGCTCGATCCGCGCGGCCCGCGCTTCTCGGCCGGGATCACCACGTTGGTGTTCGTCGTCGTCCTGCTCACCGGCAGCGGCTGGCTGGCGCTCTTCCAGGCGGTCGTCTTCGCGATCGGCACCTATGATCCGCGCCTGACGCCGTGGGGCCTTATCTATCGGACCTTGGTCGCACCCCGGCTCGGCCCACCGAAGGAACGGGAGGACGCCGCGCCGGTCCGCTTCGCCCAGGCCGTCGGGCTCGTCTTCACCTTGGTGGCGGCGCTCGGCTATCTCTCGGGCGCCACCGTGGTCGGCATCGCGGCGAGCGCCTTCGCGCTGGCGGCCGCGTTCCTGAACTCGGCCTTCGGTCTCTGCCTGGGCTGCGAGGCCTACCTGCTCATCGCGCGCCTCCGCACCCACTAGCGCTGCCGCCGAGCCCCGACACCGCAGGCCACTACTTCGGGGAAGTTGTGGCCTCAGCGGCCGCCGGAGGGCACTACTTCGGGGAAACTGTGGCGTCAGTGGACCCCGGAGGGCACTACTTCGGGGAAACTGTGGCGGCAGCGTCAGGTTTTGCGGCGGACGTCGAAGGCTCTTGCCCCGTCGACGTCGGTCTCGCCGACGAAGTCCTGGCCCCGCATCCGGCACCACGCCGGGATGTCCGCGGCGGCGGCGGGGTCGTCGGCCAGCACGCGAACAACGTCGCCGATCTCCATCTCGGGCAGGGTACGCGCGAGTTCGATGACCGGCAGCGGGCAGCGCCGGCCCCGGCAGTCCAGCAGGGTGACGTTCATAGGTCCTCCACTCCAGCTTCGGCGCGCAGCCGCGCCACGATCGCCGGCAGTACGGCAAGGAAACGGTCGACGTCCTCGTCCGACACGCCCGGGTGCAGCGACACGCGCACATTCCCGTGCGTCAGCACGCCCATCGCGGCGAGCACGTGCGACGGGCGCAGCGTGTCGGACGTACACGCCGAGCCCGACGACACCGCGAATCCTTCCCGGTCGAGGGCGTGCAGGAGGGCCTCACCGTCCATGTACAGGCAGGAGAACGTGACGACGTGCGGCAGCCGGTCCTTGGGATCGCCGAGCACCTCGACGTCGGGGACCGTCCCGGCCACCACCGACCGGATCCGGTCGATCAGGCCCGACAGGCGCTGGGCCTCGGCCGCGGCGGTGGCTCGAGCGGCTCGCAAGGACGCGGCCGCCGCGACGACCGCCGGCAGGTCGAGCGGGCCCGGGTCGTCGCCCGGCTCCCAGCGGGTGCCCTTGCGCACGGCCAGGATGCCCACGCCGGCCGGCCCGCCCCACTTCCGCGCGCTCGCGGTGAGCAGTGACCAGACCGCCGGCACGTTCTCGTAGACCACCGACTGGGCGGCGTCGACCAGCAACGGGACGCCGGCCTCGAGGCAGCTCGCCGCCGCGTCCTCGATCGGCTGCTTCGTGCCTACTTCATGATTCGCACTCTGAACCGTTGCCAGGGCGACCTGCTCCCCACGTACCAATGCGGAAAACGCGTCCAGGTCCACTCGGCCGGCCCGGTCGACGGGCGCCTCGGCCGGCTCGCCGAAGGTCGCGGCCGCCTTCAACACCGCCGAGTGCTCGACCGCTGTGTGCACGACCCGATTTCCGATCCGCCTTCGGGCCGACACGACCCCGGCGACCGCCCGCCGGATCGCATCCGTCCCGCTGGTGGTGATGATCAGCTCATCGTCACGTACCCCGAGAATCTCGGCGGTCGCGGCGCGAGCGGCGTCGAGGAGCTGGCGGGCGCGGCGGGCCTGGCTGTAGAGCTTGCCCGGGTCGGCCCAACCGTCCTCGAGCGCGGCCAGCAGGGCCTGGCGCGCGACGGGGTGCAGGGGAGCCGCGGTCGCGGCGTCGAGGTAGACGGCCACGTGGGCAACGGTACTGGCATCTGGTCTTGCAACCGGACATGTGGACCCCAAGCCGGGTAGACCGAGCATGGTCGAGTACGCTCCGAAACGTCGGGTGAACGCCTTGCCGAAGGAGGCAGGAGCAGGTGGTCGCGAAGGGTTCGAGCGTGACGCGTGCCGTCGTGCTCGCCATGTCGGCCGTCGGGTCGGTCATGCTGCTCGGTGGCTGCTCGGTCGCTCAGACCTTCCACGGCTTCGGCTGGCCGGAGGGCATCACGACCCAGTCCCAGCGGATGTACAACCTGTGGATCGGCTCGGTCGTCGCTGCGCTGGCCGTCGGCTTCTTCGTGTGGGGCCTCATCTTCTGGTGCGTGGTGCGCTACCGGAAGAACAGCGACGAGCTGCCCCCGCAGACGCGCTACAACATGCCGCTCGAGATCCTCTACACGGTGACGCCGTTCCTCGTCATCGCGGTGTTGTTCTTCTACACCGCGGTCGTGCAGACCGACGTCGACAAGCTGTCGAAGAACCCGGACGTCAAGGTCGAGGTCGTCGCGTTCAAGTGGAACTGGCAGTTCCGCTACACCGGCAGCGCCGGCCCGGACGGCCAGGAGATCACCACGACCGGCGCGACCGACTACATCCCGGTGCTTGTCCTGCCGACGAACGAGACGATCCAGTTCACGGAGACCGCCAGGGACGTCATCCACTCGTTCTGGGTGCCGGACATCCTGTTCAAGCGGGACGTCATTCCGGGCGTGGAGAACAAGTTCGAGATCACCATCGAGCGCGAGGGCGCCTTCGTCGGCCGCTGCGCCGAACTCTGCGGGACCTACCACTCGATGATGAACTTCGAGTTGCGGGCCGTCTCGCCCGCGCAGTACCAGCAGTACCTGCAGTTGCGTGCGGCCGGGCAGTCCACGCCCAATGCCCTCAACGCCCTCGGCTTCCCGAACAACGGCTACGCCACGACGACGCACCCCTTCGACACCGACCGCGCCAAGCGTTCGTCGAGCTGAGTCTGGAGTTCGGATGAAGTCTGAGTGGCGCGTCTTCGGCATACTGGCCGCGTTCGTCTTCCTTGCGGCGGCGGTCTACGGGTGGTGGACCAACCACGACGGCACCCACGTCGAGTGGATCGGGCTCATCGCGCTGATCATGACCGGCCTGCTGCTGACCATGTGCGCGAGCGCGCTCTGGCTGATCTCCCGGCGCATCGAGCCGCGCCCGGAGGACCGGCCGGAGGCCGAGATCGCCGACGGCGCCGGCGAAATTGGCTTCTTCAGCCCGGGCAGCTACTGGCCGTTCGGCATCGCGTCGTCGGCGGTGGCCGCCTCGCTCGGGCTCGCGTTCGCTCAGTGGTGGCTGGTGGCGGCGGGCATCATCGCGGTGCTGATCACCACGTCGGGCCTGTTGTTCGAGTACTACACCGGTTCCCGACGTGGTGCCGAGCACTGAGTTCGCGGTCTCGTTGAGCTTCTCGGCCTTGTCGAGGTCCTTCTGGCTGACCTTGAGGTTGCCGAACTCGTGGACCGCCTCGTAGTAGGTCCACGCGAGGCTCAGGCAGGCCGGTCGCACGAACTTGTTGTACGTGGCGCACTTGTTCTTCAGGTCGAAGTAGAAGTAGCTGTCGATGCGATCCTTGTTGGCCGGGAACTGGCCGACCGCCTTGTAGTTGCGGTATCCGAAGTCGTGGTGCCAGCACGGGATCCGGAAGTCGAAGCCGAGCGGCTGGTCCGGGCTCGCCGAGCAGTAGTCGGTTGACCAGTCGAAGCCGTAGCTGGTCCACGCCCCTGGTTCTGGCGCGCGGCGTTCCAGGCGTTGTAGCTGGCGGTCGTGGACTGGCTCCACGTCGACAGCACTGCGAGCTTCTCGCCGACCGTGGCGGCGTAGGCGGGGGTGCTCAGGCCGATCGTGGCGATGGCGGCGACCAGCAGGACGATGAGGCGACGGCGCTTCATGGGCACACCTCTGGCAATAGCGGCCGGTTCCCGGCCGGTGGCTGTTAGCGACATCATTCCCGGTCGATATAGCGGCGGGATAGCTCTGGCCCGAACGCTGTGCGCCGTGTGGTGCATGTTAGGCGCCGTGCGGCGGCCACCCCGCGACTTTGCGCCGGTTTGCACCGTTGGTTGGACGTGAAGAGCCACTCCGTGCCGGCCCGCTTTGATCGCAAGCGCCTCGTGGTCGCCGCCATCCTCACCGTCAGCGTGATCACCGGCTTCGCCGGGATCGCCGGCTCGGCCTGCTCGCCGCAGGCGCTCCAGCCGGCGGCCCGGGCCAGCGCCAGCGCGACCGCCGCGCACACCGGCGAGCAGGCCCGCCGGGACGTCCAGGCCATCATCGACAAGCTCGACACGGCCGAGGACACCACCTACACCGCGCAGTACGCGCTGCTGGACGGCCACGCCGTGACCATCGCGCAGGCGCCGCCGCGGCACGCGTACCGGGGGCTGGGCGTCACCTATCTGCTCTCCCCGGACGAGGCGCTCGTGTGCACCGGCGACCCGGTGACGTGCCAGCGCGCACCGGGCGCCGACTCGCTCTCGCCGACCCAGGTCAAGGCCGTGGCGACGGCGTTCGGGGGGCGCTTCGCCACCGCTCCGGACGTGGCGGCCCGGCTCGCGACGGTGGTCGGCCAGCCGGGCGCCCGTACCGGCCGCGGATCCCGCGTGATCGGTGGGGGGCCGGCCGACTGTGTGGCGGTGACCGCCTCCGGGGTGCCGCCGGAGACCGCGTGCGTGACGCCCGCGGGGGTGCTGGCCTACTTCGCCGGTACGGGCGTACGCGTTGAGCTGCACGCCTACGCGGCGTCGGTGGCCCCGAACGCCTTCGCGTCCCCGCAACCGTCCACGGACGACTCCTGACCGTACGGGTGTGCCAATTTCGGCGACACGCCGTGGCCGGTGCGGGGCCGTCACGCCGGGACGTGGGACGTTGCTCGGTGGGACGTACCCGGTCCCGGAAGGAAGGTGCCGAGTGAAGCTGCACTGTGACGTCTGCGCCGAGATGCGGTCGTTCGAGCAGCCGGCCTGCGTCGAGCGCCACGACGGCGACTGCCCCGAGTGGGCCTGCACCTCATGCGGCGCCGCGATCTTCCTGGCGCCGCCGATCATGCTGGTGGACCGCCGCACCCGAGTCGTCATGCGCCACCCCCGGCGCGCCGCTTAGCGCGTGTCTCGGTTGGCCACAACTTCCCCGAAGTAGTGGCCTCAAGGGCCGGTTCAGGCCACTACTTCCCGGAAGTAGTGGCCAACCGAGACGGTTGACGGCACTACTCCGGGGAAGTAGTGGCTTCCCGGGCCGGCTGAGGGCACTACTTCCCGGAAGTTGTGGCTGCACGCGGGGCGGCGGCGGTCGTAAGGTGCAAAAAGAAACGCCCGCCTGCGAGGGGCGGGCGTTTCTTTGACGTGCTGCTCAGTGGCCGCTGGTGATCTCTTCGCGGGCCGGGGCCGGCGAGACCGGAGCCTCGGTGGGCGGCTGGGGCGGAGCGGCCTTCTCGATCGGGAAGAAGAAGCCCTTCACCGTCGGGGCGAGTGCCCCCAGCCGGTTCATCTTCTTCGGCACGACCCAGCCGGCGTACTCGAGTTCGCCATGCCCGTCGCCGTGCCCGTCCCCGTCGCCGTGCCCGTTGGTCGGCAGCGGCTGGTGGATCTCGATGAAGCGGCCGTCGGGCAGCCGCTTGATAATGCCCGTCTCGACGCCGTGGGCGAGGACCTCACGGTCGTGCTGCTGCAGGCCCAGGCAGATGCGGTAGGCCACGTAGTAGGCCACCGGTGGCACCACGAGGAGCCCTATTCGGCCGGCCCAGGTCATCGCGTTGAGGCTGATGTTGAACTTGTCGGCGACGACGTCGTTGCCGCCGGAAATCAGCAGGACGACGTAGAAGCCGATCGCCATCATGCCCAGGGCCGTGCGCGCGGGCACGTCACGCGGGCGTTGAAGCAGGTGATGGTGGAGCTTGTCCTTGGTGAGGCGCGCTTCTATGAACGGATAGATCAGCGGCAACACCGTCAGGATGCCCGGTAGCACCACCGTGGGCCAGAAGATCGGCGGGATGTTGTACATGTTGCCGAAGGCGGAGAATCTGATCTCCCAGGCGGGCATCAGACGGGTCGAGCCGTCGAGGAACATGACGTACCAGTCGGGCTGGCTCGCCGCGGAGACCACGCTGCCCTTGTAGGGGCCGAAGAGCCAGATCGGGTTGATCTGGAAGAGGCCCGCGAGCAGCGCGATCATGCTGAAGACGATCATGAAGAAGCCGCCGGCCTTAGCCGCGAAGCCGGGGAACATGCGCACGCCGACCACGTTGTTGTTGGTCCGGCCGGGGCCGGGCCACTGGGTGTGCTTCTGCTTGACCAGCAGGCCCATGTGAACGGTGATCAGCGCCAGGAGCGCGGCCGGGATGAGCAGGACGTGCACGATGTAGAGCCGCTCGAGGATGATCGTGCCCGGGAACTCGCCGCCGAACAGCGACGTCACGAGCCAGGTGCCGGCGACCGGGATCGACAGCATGATGGCCGAGGCGATGCGCAGGCCGGTGCCGGACAGCGCGTCGTCGGGCAGCGAATAGCCGGCGAAGCCCTCGAGGAAGCCCATCCAGAAGAGCAGCACGCCGACGATCCAGTTGAGCTCACGCGGTTTGCGGAACGCGCCGGTGAAGAACACCCGGAACATGTGCACGACGATCGCCGCCATGAACAGCAGCGCGGACCAGTGGTGCATCTGGCGGATGAACAGGCCGCCGCGCACGTCGAACGAGATCGAGAGCGCGGTGTTGTAGGCCTGCGACACCTCGACGCCCTGCAACGGCACGTAGCTCCCGCCGTACCTGGTCTCGCGCAACGACGGGTCGAAGAACAGCGCCAGGAAGGTGCCGGTGAGCAACAGGACGATGAACGAGTAGAGCGCGATCTCGCCCAGCAGGAAGGACCAGTGGTCGGGGAAGACCTTGTTCAAGATCCGCCGCAGCGGGGTCGCCACTTGCAGGCGATCGTCGATCTCGTTCGCCGACTTGGCCGGCAGTGCCTTCAGGTCCATCTTTCGACGTTTCATGGCCGCTCCCAGAAGCCAGGTCCAACCGGGACCTTGTAATCCGACTTCGCGAACAAGTATCCGTCCCCGTCGACGTCGATGGGAAGCTGGGCGAGGGCCCGACTCGCCGGGCCGAAGATCGGTCGCGCGTTGTCGGTGATCTGGAACTGCGACTGGTGGCACGGGCAGAGCAGCCGGTTGGTCTGCTGCTCGTACAGGCTGGCCGGGCAGCCGGCGTGGCTGCAGATCTTCGTGTAGGCGATCAGGTCGCCCCACTGTGAGCCGACGTTGATCGGCTTCGCGTTCTTCAGAGCCGTCTGGGCGTCCGCCTCGCGCAGGTGGATCAGCAGCGTCGGCGAGTCGGCGAACTGGTTGGTCGCGCCGATGAACTGGCCCGCCTCGTTGAAGATCAGCGGGAACACGGTGATCTGACCGCCGACGCTGACCTCCTCCGGGCGGATCTTGGTCCCGTCCATCCGGGCCATGTAGACCGGCTTTCCGTCGTTGTAGAGATCGCCGTCCCACCCGGTGGTCAGGAAGACCGCCTCATCGCGCGTGCCGTCGGCGCTCCTGTGCGGCGACTTGATCAGGCCACCGACGAGCGGCGCAATCGCCGCGACCGTAAGCGGGAGGGAGCCGAGGGCCAGGGCGCCGATCAGCATCGGCCGGCGCCGGACGCCCAGCTCGTCGCCCATGTTGACGATCGCCGCGGCGGTGAGCTTCTGCTCGTCGGTCGGGGAGGGGCCGATGTGCCGCTCCTGCACCGAGACCTCTTCGGGCAGCAGCTTCTTCGCCCAGGCGATGATGGCCAGGCCGAGAAAGAGCAGCGCCAGGCCGAGGGACACGCCGAGGAGCGGCGTGTAGACCTTGCTCAGCACCCGGGACTCGTCGGTGACCGAGCCGGTCTCGTACTTCCACGGCCACCAGATGTAGACGACCACGAAGATCGTGGCGAACAGGCCGACCAGCATGAACATCAGGGCGATGGTCCGCTCGATGCGCCGCTCGGCCAACGTGCCGCGCACCGCGAACCGGGGCGCGTAGTGCACGATCTCCACGCCGTCGCGGCGGGCCCCCTCGCGGATCAGGTCGAACCGGGTCAGGCGGGGATCCTCGACGTCGACCGCTTCTTCGTCGCGCTTGTCGAGCGTGTCGTGACTCATGACTTCCCCGCAATCCACAGCGTGCAGAAGACGATCGCGCCGATACCGACCAGGAAGATGACCAGACCCTCGGGCACCGGGCCGTAGCGGCCGAGTTCCCCAGCCGCCCGGGTCCTGATCGCCGTGGAGCGTCTCCACGTAGGCGATGATGTTGGCCTTGTCCTGCGGGGTGAGCTCGCTGTTGCCGAAGACCGGCATGTTCTGCGGCCCGGTCAGCATCGCGGCGTACATGTCCCGGGCGGTGGCCTCAGTCAACGACGGTGCGTACTTGCCGGAGGACAGCGCGCCACCGCCGCCGGCCATCGCGTGGCAGGACACGCAGTTGACGCGGAACTGCTCGCCGCCCTCGGCGAGCCGCTTCGGGTCCTTCTTCGCGTCGGCGACGTCGGCGTTGAGCTCGTCGTCGCTGGGCAACTGCGGGCCGCCGCCGAGCTCCTGGATGTACTGCCCGATCTTTTTGGCCTCGTCCTTGGTCAGCAGCGGCGTCTTGCGCTCGGCCTGCGCCTCCTGGCGGGCCAGCGGCATGCGGCCGGTGTTGACCTGGAACTCCACGGCGGCCGAGCCGACGCCGATCAGGCTGGGCCCGCGCTGGTCGACGCCTTGGGCGTTGCGGCCGTGGCAGGTGACGCAGCTGACCTCATAGATCTGCTTGCCGGCCTGGGCTTCCTGGGACAGCTTCGGGGTGTCCTCGGCCTGGCCGATCCCCGGGGCGACGGCGGCGTACAGGCCACCGACGAGGAAGAGCGCGGCAACGAGCCGGACGCCGGCCGACAGCCGGCGCCGCACCTTGGTGCGAGCCGCCCGCTTCCCGCCGGGCACGAGCCGGGCGAGCGGCTTGCTCTGCTCAGAAGTCATGGCCTCACCTATGTGGTCTTCATCTTCATGACGATGCAGGGCTGCGAAATGTGACAGATCACTGGAGGAAGTAGATCATCGCGAACAGCGCGATCCAGACCACGTCGACGAAATGCCAGTAGTACGAGACGACGATCGCCGCGGTGGCCTGCGCCGGGGTGAACCGGCCCATGGTCGTACGGATCAGGAACAGGATGAAGGCGACGAGGCCGCCACAGACGTGCAGGCCGTGGAACCCGGTGGTCAGGTAGAACATCGAGCCGTAGCCGTCGCCGTTGATCTTGATGCCCTCGCGCACCAGGTTGGTGTATTCGTTGGCCTGCCCGAGCACGAACGCCAGGCCCATCAGGAAGGTCAGGGCGAACCAGCGCCGCAGGCCGTGCACGTCGCCCCGCTCGGCCCGGAAGACGCCGAGCTGGCAGGTGATCGACGAGGTGACCAGGATGATGGTGAACACCAAGGCGTACGGGATCTTCAGTTCCTTGGTGTGCTCGGCCCACTGCTCAGGCGCGGCGGCACGGATCGAGAAGTACATCGCGAAGAGCGCCGCGAAGAACATCAGTTCGCTGGAGAGCCACACGATCGTCCCGACACTGACCATGTTGGGCCTGGTCAGTGAGTGGATCTGGCTCTTGGCAATCGCTGGGGCCGCAGTCACGGCCTTATTATTGCCCCCGATCAAGCCGGTAGTGACACTGGGGCGGGTAGTTGCGCTTGACGTAGGCTCGCTACGTGTTTCCGCAAGCGATTCTGGCGGATGGCGGCGAACTCGGGCCTCCCACCGTACGCTCGATTTTGAGCCTTCCACTTCTCGTGGATGGCCCTGTTTCTGGTGCTGGCGGCCGGGTTGTACGTCGCCGGCGTGGTTACGCTGCGCAAGCGCGGTGACCGCTGGCCGGTCTCGCGGACGGTCCTGTTCATGGTGGTCGGACTCGGATCGATCGCCGCCGTGTCGGTGACCGGCATCGAGGCCTACGACGACACGCTGCTGTCGGTCCACATGATCCAGCACATGATGCTGTCGATGATCGCGCCGATCTTCCTGGCGCTGGGCGCGCCGGTGACGCTGGCCCTTCGCACGCTGCCGCGCAAACCCCGTGCGGTCCTGGTTACCGTGATCCACTCGCGGGTCGTCAAGGTTCTCACGTTTCCGCTGCTGGCCTACGCGCTGTTCGTCGTGACGCCGTTCGCTTTGTACTTCACCGACCTGTACGGCGTGACGATGCGCTCCGACCTCGCGCACGAGCTGACCCACGTGCACTTCATCGTCGTCGGCTGCCTGTTCTTCTGGCCGTTGCTGGGCGTCGACCCGCTGCCCGGGCGGTGGCCGTACCCGGCGCGGGCGCTGCTGATGTTCCTGTCCACGCCGTTCCACACCGTGCTCGGTCTCACGATCATGCAGAGCAAGACGCTGATCGGCGGCGACTGGTACCCGTCGCTGGGGTTGACCTGGGTGAACCCGTTCACCGACCAGGAGACCGCGGGCGGCATCCTCTGGGCCGGCGGCGAACTGGTCAGCGTGACCATGCTGGCGGTACTGGTGGTGCAGTGGATGAAGCGACGCGGATCGGGAAGCCCGGCGGATCGACAGAATGCTGGACCGGCAGGAGGCGATGGAGGCGGCGAACGGTACGATCCCCTCGGCAGACGCCACTGGTACCGCCGAGGAGCAGCCGACCGATGAGCACGCACACCGTCCTGCTGTATAGCGACGACCCAGAGGTCCGCGACCGGATGCGCTTGGCCATCGGCAGCCGCCCGGCGCTCGACCTGCAGGTCGACCTTCCTCGACGCGTCCACCTACGCCGAGGTCGTCCGGCTCGTCGACGACACCGAGATCGACCTGCTCGTGCTCGACGGCGAGGCGTCGCCGGGTGGCGGCCTCGGCATCGCCCGCCAGCTCAAGGACGAGGTCACCGACCCCCCGCCGGTCTGCGTGGTGATCGCGCGGGCCGCGGATCGCTGGCTCGCCGCATACGCGCGGGCCGAGGCCACGCTGGTTCACCCGCTCGACCCGGTGCTCACCGGCCAGACCGTGTCCGCGCTCCTCCGCCAGCGCACGCTCACCTGAGCCCCGGTCATGGGCGATCGCGGCTGGCCACAACTGCTCAGCGCTCTGCTGCGCGGAGGACGACCTGTCCACTGAGGACACCGCCTGGGCGATGGGCGAGATCATGTCCGGCTCGGCGACCCCGGCGCAGATCGCCGCGTTCGCGGTCGCGCTGCGCGCCAAGGGCGAGACGCCGGCCGAGATCGCCGGGCTCGCCGTGGCGATGCTCGAGCACGCGGTGCGCGTCGAGATCCCGGGTCGACGCCGTCGACGTCGTCGGCACCGGCGGGGACCGCGCTCAACACGGTCAACATCTCCACCATGTCCGCGGTCGTCGCGGCGGCCGCCGGCGTGCGGGTCGTCAAGCACGGCAACCGCGCCGCCACCTCCAAGGCCGGCGCCGCGGACCTGCTCGAGGCGTTCGGCATCCCGCTCGACCTCGGCCCCGAGGCCGTCGCGCGCTGCGTCGAGCAGGTCGGCATCGGCTTCTGCTTCGCCGCCCGCTTCCACGCCGGCATGCGCCACACCGCCGTGCCCCGCCGCGAGATGGGCGTGCCGACGGCGTTCAACTTCCTCGGCCCGCTCACCAACCCGGCCCAGCCCACCGCCGGCGACGGTCGGCTGCTTCGACCGGCGCATGGCCCCGGTGATGGCCCAGGTCTTCGCGGACCGCGGACATTCGGTCCTCCTGGTACGAGGGGAGGACGGCCTCGACGAGTTCACCACGGCCGCCCCCACCCGGGTGTGGGTCGTCAGCGAGGGAGCGGTCCGCGAGACCGTGCTCGACGCCGTCGACCTCGGGCTGGCCCGGTCCAAGGACGGCGACCTGCGCGGCGGCGACGCGGCCTTCAACGCCGACGTGGCGCGGCGCGTGTTCGCCGGCGAGACCGGACCGGTGCGCGACGCCGTGCTGGTCAACACCGCGTCGGCCCTGGCCGCGCGGGCCGGACTGGCCGGCGCCGACCTGCCGGCCCTGCTCAAGGCCAACATCGAGCGGGCGGCGGCGGCCATCGACTCCGGCGCCGCGGCGGATCTCCTCGAGCGTTGGGTGGCCGCCGCACAGTCAGCGGCCTGATGTTCCGGGTCGGTCCGACGCCGCTGCAGCCGGCCGATCGGCTCGGCGCCGCTCTCGGCCTCGCGCCCGGGCACCTGTTCGTCAAGCGCGACGACCTGACCCCGCTGGCCGGCGGGGGCAACAAGGTCCGCAAGCTCGAGTACCTGTGCGCGGCGGCCGTCGACGCCGGGGCCGACATCCTCGTCACCGGGGGCGGCGCGCAGAGCAACCACGTCCGCGCGACCGCTGTCGCGGATCCGGCCGAGGCGCGGGCCCTGCTTGAATGGGGGGAGCGGACCGGCGTCAATGTGATGATGCTCGCCTGCTTCGGCCGCGAACCGAGCGGCAAGGGCGGGATGACCGACCGGCGCGCCCTCTTCCAGGTCGTCGGCGACGCCGCGCTGAGCAAGGCCGCACCGCTTCCGTTGATCCGCTGGCGCCGCCGGGTCCTCACACGTTGGTAGTGATGGATATGTGGCCGGTCGCCGGGATACTGTGCCGGGCGTGAAGCCAACTGACCTAACGTTCATGAAGCTGCCCGGCAAGCCCGCGCTGACCCCCGACGGCCGGTACGCCGTCGTCGCCCTGCGCCGGATCGACCTCGCCGCCGACGACTACACAAGCCAGCTCTGGCTGGTGCCGGTCGGCGGCGGCGATCCGAGGCAGCTCACCCACGGGTGGCGGGACGCCGCGCCGGCCGTGTCGCCGGACGGTCGTTGGCTCGCCTTCGTGCGCGCCACCCACCAGCACTCGGGCAGCCGGGCCGGCGGCGAGAAGGGCGATTTCGACGGGCCGGCCCAGCTCTGCGTCATGCCCCTGGCCGGGGGCGAGCCGCGCCGGATCACCGACCAGCCCTTCGGCGCCGGGCCGCCGTCGTGGAGTCCGGACTCGACGCGGTTGGCCTACGCGACCCGCGTACCCGAGGACGGCCGTTACGGCACCGGCGCCGACGCGTTCGGCGAGAAGCTCACCCCGGAAGCGGAGCCGCCCCGCCGGATCACCTCCCTCTGGTACCGCTTGGATGATCTCGGCTTCACCGCCGACCGCCCGAAGCACGTGTTCGTCGTCGACGTCGACGGCGACGGCGTTCAGGTCACCGCGGGCGCGTTCGACCACGGGGACCCGACCTGGAGCCCGGACGGCGCCTGGCTCACGTTCGCGGCCGCGCGGCACGAGACGCACGGCGACGACCTGGCCGTCGACCTCTGGGTCAGCCGGCCCGACGGGACCGAACTGCGCCGCCTCACCGGCACCACGATGGACCTGCGCCAGCCCCGCTTCACCCCCGACGGCCGGTCGGTCGTGGCGCTCGGCACGCCCGTCGGCCCCGACCGTCTCGACGGTTCCACGCGGAGCGATGTCCTTCATCTGGTACGGGTAGAGGACGGTCACCAGCAACCGCTCTTGGACGTGGCGCGCTACAACGTCGCCACGTCCGGCGGGGATTTCGTCATCACCGAGTCCGGTGTCCTGTTCCCCAACGAGGATCGCGGTTCGGTGCAGCTGATCCGGGTGCCCTACGACGGCGGCGAGCCGACCGTGGTGATCGACGGGCCGCGGGAGGTCACCGGCGTGGCCGCCGCCGACGACGTCATCGTCGCGAGCGTCACGTCACCGACGACGTGGGGTGCGTTGGTCGCCGTCGAGTCCGGCGCCGAGCGTCTGCTCGCCGACTGGAGCGACGAATTTCGGTTCGAATTCCCCGTGTACGAGCAGCAGGAGGTCAACGCGGTCGGCCCGGACGGCTATCCGGTGCACGGCTGGGTCGTGCGGCCCACCGGTCCCGGGCCGCATCCGGTGCTGCTGATGATCCACGGCGGCCCCTTCGCGCAGTACGGCTGGCATCTCTTCGACGAGGCCCAGGTCTATGCCGGCGCCGGGTACGCGGTCGTGATGGGCAACCCGCGCGGCTCCTCCGGCTACGGCGAGGCGCACGGGCGCGCGATCATCGGCAACGTCGGCGAGCTCACCGCGATCGACCTGATCGCGCTCCTGGACGCCGCGCTCGAAGCGCCGGACCTCGACGGGCGCCGGGTCGGCGTCCTGGGCGGCTCGCATGGCGGCTTCATGACAACGTGGCTGGCCGCGCACCACGGGGACCGCTTCAAGGCGGCCATCTCCGAACGGGCGGTGAACGCGATCGACAGCTTCGCCGGCTCGTCGGACGTGGGCTGGTTCTTTGTCGACTCGCTGTACGGCGCGGACGTGGCGGCCCAGAGCCCGCTCTCGTACGTGGACAAGATCAGCGTACCGATGCTGCTGATCCACTCCGAGCACGACTGGCGCTGCCCGATCGAGCAGGCGCAGCGGCTGTTCGTGGCGCTCAAGCGGCGCGGTGCACCGGTCGAGATGCTGATCTTCCCGGGCGAGGGGCACGAGATGTCCAGGACCGGCCGGCCGTCGCACCGGGTGGCCCGGTTCGACGCGATCCTGGACTGGTTCGCCCGCTACATCTAGTTCGCCCGCTACCTCTAGTTCGCCCGCTACCTCTAGTTCGCCCGCTACCTCTAGCGATGCCACTACTTCGGGGAAGTAGTGGCCTCCCGGGCCTTTCGAGGCCACAACTTCCCCGAAGTAGTGGCCTCCCGGGCGGGTTGAAGCCACTACTTCCCGGAAGTTGTGGCGACCAGCTCGGCGACCTGGACGGCGTTGAGCGCGGCGCCCTTGCGCAGGTTGTCGCTGGAGACAGAAGAGCGCGAGGCCGTTGCTCGACCGTCTCGTCGCCGCGGATCCGGCCGACGTAGGACGGGTCCTGCCCGGCCGCCTGCAGCGGCGTCGGCACGTCGGAGAGCTCCACGCCGGGCGCGCCGGCCGAGCAGCTCGCGGGCCCGCGCCGGGCGACAGCGGCCGGGCGAAGCGCGGCGTTGAGCTGGAGCGAGTGGCCGGTGAAGACCGGGCACCCGGACGCAGGTGCCGGAGACCTTGCAGCGCCGGGATCTCGAGGATCTTGCGGCTCTCGTTGCGGAGCTTCTGCTCCTCGTCGGTCTCGGCGCCGTCGTCGACGATCGAGCCGGCCAGCGGCAGCACGTTGAAGGCGATCGGCCGGGCGAACTTGCGCGGCGCCGGGAACTCCACGGCGGAGCCGTCGAAGGTCAGCGCGGTCGCGCGGTCGACGACCTTCGCGACCTGCTCGTCGAGCTCGGCGACGCCGGCCAGGCCGGCGCCGGAGACCGCCTGGTAGGTGGTGGCGACCAGGCGACCAGCCCGGCCTCGTCGTGCAGCGGGCGCAGCACCGGCATCGCCGCCATCGTGGTGCAGTTGGGGTTGGCGATGATGCCCTTCGGCCGGTCGGCGATCGCGTGCGGGTTGACCTCGCTGACCACGAGCGGCACCTCGGGGTCCATCCGCCAGGCCGACGAGTTGTCGATGACCACGGCGCCGGCCGCGGCCACCCGCGGGCGCCAGCTCCTTGGAGGTGCCCTTGCCCGGCCGAGAACAGCACGATGTCCAGGCCGCCGTAGTCGGCCGTCGCCGCGTCCTCGACGGTGACCTGCCGGCCCTGCCAGGCGATGCGTCTGCCGGCCGAACGGGCGGACGCGAACAGCCGGAGCTCGTCGACGGGGAATTGGCGCTCCGCCAGGACGCGACGCATGACGCCGCCGACCTGGCCGGTGGCGCCCACGATGCCGATTCTCATTTTGCCGAGGCTACCTGGCTGTGGACCGGCGCCCGCACCGAATATTCAGTCGGATTCGGGCAGACCTATCGAGAAAGCCTCTTCGAGGTCGTGCTGGGAGTAGGCGCGGAACGCGATGTGCGTGTCCGTGCCGACCACGCCGGGCACCTTTGAGATGCTGCCGGCGATGACGTCGGCGATTTCGTCGAACTCCCGCACGCGCACCAGCGCGATCAGGTCGACGTCGCCGGCGACCGAGTAGACCTCGCTGACGCCCTTGAGGTTGGCGATGGTCTCGGCCACCTCGGGGATCGAGTCCGTGGCGCAGTCGATGAGCACGATCGCGGTAATCACGCGCTCATGCTATCCGTGACCCGGACGGTCAGGTCACGCCCCACGCGGATCGCGTCGAGCAGGTCTTCGCCCTCGGCCACCACGCCGCCCGGCCAGACCACGCCGCGGGTGATCGAGCCGGCGACGATAGCGCCCGCGCCGATCACCGCACGCTCGATCCGGCCGGTCACCGTCGCCGTCGGGTCCACGAGGTCGCGGCCGGCCGCCGCGTGCAGGTTGGCGGCCAGGTAGTCGCGGGCCGTACCGGTGTCCAAATAGCTCCCGCCGAACGGGACGATCTCGAGGCGTCCGGCCCGTTCGGCGGGGCGCCAGGTGGTCCGGACCAGATCCGAAGGCGCCGCATCCAGGGCCGCCACCTGCTCCCAGGGCAAGAGCGACAGGCCCGCGAACCGGTAGCCGCCGAATTCGTCGGGCGGACCGGGCACACCCAGCAGGCGGACGGTCGTGCCGTCCCAGCCGTCGAGCAGCGCGCCGGCCTCACCGCCGGCGAGATAGGCGTCGGCGTTGGCGGCGAGCACGCCGCGCCCGTCGATCCAGGGCTTGAGGTTGCCGAGCCCACCCGCGGTGCCGAGCGGCTCGCCCGGCTCGACCGACAGGTGTGCGCGGTCCCCGACGTGCGGCGACGACCTGCTCACCCAGGTAGCAGGCGTTCACCGCGAGCCGGGCCACCGAGGTGAAGCCGAGCGCCTCCACCCGCCGGATGGCGCGGTCCAGCAACGCCACGTTGCCGACCGGGCACAAGGCCTTGGGGGTACGAGCGGTCAGCGGTCGAAGCCGTCGACCCTCCCCGGCCGCGAGTACCACGGCGCAGATGTCGACGCTCACGGGCGTACCTCCGGATAGTCCACGTAGGGACCGATGCCGTAGTAGGAGAGGAGCTTGGCCGTCGGCGACGGTGAGCGGCGGCAGCGCGTCGAGGCGGTGCCAGGCCGCCTCGAGCACCTCGGCGGCGTCGATCGTGAACGCCTCGGTCGGCGGCACGGACACCTCGAAGACCATGTCAACCCAGCGTCCGTTGGTGTGCACGATCGCGTTGGGGTTGGCCGGCCGCAGCCGCTCGGGCGGCAGTTTGATGCCGGTCTCCTCGCCGAGCTCGCGGGCGGCGGTCTCGATCGGCTCCTCGCCGCGGTCCATCAGGCCACCCGGGATCGACCAGCCCGTGCCGGGCGGCTGGCGCAGCAGAAGGATCCGGCCCGGCGGCGTCGCCTCGGCGTCGCGGACGATCATGACCGCGCCGATCGTGTAGGTCGGCTGGATCGTTCGCACGATGCGCCGCCGCCAGCGCGCGGGCAGCCCGTAGAAGGTGCGGTACACGAAGACGCGCAGCCTTGAGGTCACTTGACGACCCTAAGTCGTGCCGCTGAGGTTTTCCTGGACTGCCTGATCAATGCGGCGAGTGGTCGACCAGAGCGATGAGCTCGTCGACCACGTCGTCGGCCGTACGCACGTGGTCGGCCACGGCCACCAGCAGCGTCTCCAGGTCCGGGAAGTCGAGCCGGGGGAGCAGCCGCACGAGCGGCAGGTCACTGGTCAGGCCGCGGCCCCGCTGGCGGAGCGCGAGGCCGATCGCGAGCCGGCCCAGGCGCACCTTGTTGGCGATGGTGACCGCCGGTGCCTCCCGGTCGGCGAACCAGCGGGAGATGTGCAGGCGGGCGTGCGGCGTCTTGACGAACTCCAGCCACTCGCGACGAGGGCCCGCGGGCCGGGGCGTCCTCGTCGAAGTCGAACTCGTCGCGCTGCCCGGTGCGGGTGACGATCTCCACGGTGTCGCCGTCGGCGAGCGCGGAGGAGACCGAGATCAGCCGGCCGTTGAGGCGTCGCGCCGATACATCGGTTGCCGATGTCCGCGCCCAGCACGTAGGCGAGGTCGACCGGGGTGGCCTCCACCGGCAGCAGGATCGGCCGCCCGGTCGAGGTGAAGACGAGGATCTGGCCTTCGGCCAGGTCGCAGCGCAGCGACGCGATGAACTGGGCCGGATCGGCCGCGGCGGTCTCCCAGTCCAGGAGGCGGCGCAGCCAGTCGAGCTGCTCGGCCTGCTCCGCGTCGTCGAACCGGGCGGCGAGCTGGGGATAGCGGAAGTTGGCGACGATGCCGTACTCGGCGGACCGGTGCATCGCCTCGGTCCGGATGAGCACCTCGACCGACTTCCGGTCCGGGCCGAGCACCGTGGTGTGCAACGAGCGGTAGAGGTTGTTCTTCGGCGAGGCGATGAAGTCCTTGAACCGGCCCGGCGTCGGCCGCCATCGGCTGTGCACGGCGCCGAGCGCGGCGTAGCAGTCGGTGTCCGGACCGTCGACGATGATCACGACGCGGGGCAGGTCGAACGGGTCGGTGAAGTTGCCGTTGACCGTGTCTTTCCAGATCGAGTACAGGTGCCGGGGGCGCGGCGACACGGTCGCGTCGATCTTGAACTTGTTGCAGCTCGGCCTCGACCACGTCGGTCACCTTGACCAGATATTCGTCCCAGCCCTCGCGGTGAGCGACGTAGTCGGCGATCAGGGCGTAGCCGCCGGGGTTGACCGCGCGCAGGACCCAGTCCTCGAGTTCGCGCTTCAACGCCTGGATGCCGAGCCGCTCGCAGAGCGGGATGAGCACCTCGCGGGTGGCGGTGGCGATCCGTACCTGCGACGAGTGCGACCGCGCGTCGAGCGTGCGCATGTTGTGCAGCCGGTCGGCCAGCTTGATCACCAGCACGCGCACGTCCCGGCCGGCCGAGACGATCATCTTGCGGATCGTCTCGGTCTCGGCGTCGGCGCCGTAGAAGACCTTGTCGAACTTGGTGACCCCGTCGACGAGTAGCGCCACCTCGCTGCCGAAGTCCCGCTCGAGCGCGCCGAGCGTGTAGCTGGTGTCCTCGACCGTGTCGTGTAGCAACGCGGCGACCAGGGTGGTCGTGTCCATGCCGAGGTCGGCAAGGATTTGCGCGACGGTCAGCGGGTGCGAGATGAAGGGCTCGCCGCTCTTGCGCATCTGGCCGCGGTGCATCTGCTCGGCAATGCCGTATGCCCGGCGCAGAAGCGTCATATCGCCGCTGGGGTGGATCATCTTGTGTGCCCGGAGCAGCGGTGCGATCGGGTCGTCCTCGTCGGTGGTCTGCCAGGGCAGCAGCGCGCGGAGCCGCTGGCCGAGCAGCGAACCGTAGGTGGCGGTCGGATCGCCGGGAACGGCCCCGCCGACCAGCGCGGAGTAGCTGGGCGGTGGGGGCATCAGGGGCGCGCTCTTGCCGGATGTGCCTTTCCCGGGTGCGCTCGTGTCCGGCGCGTGGGGCGGACTGACCAGCGCGTCGCGGGTCGGCGGGTCCTGCGTCCTCGGAGGTGCAACGGTTTCCGTTTTGCCGGCGTGCGCCAGCGCCTCTTCGGGCGTGGCCAACAGGCGATCGTCGGGCGGAAGGCGGTCCTCGGCACTGCTGTCCGTGGCCGCTGTGTCCGGCGAGGCCGCTGTGTTCGAGGCCGCTGTGTTCGAGGCTGCTGTGTCCGTGGCTGCTGTGTCCGTTGAGGAGATGTCCGAGGTGGCGCCCGTGGCTGCGGTCGGGGCGTCGCCCATCGGCGGGCCCGACATCTGTGTGATCTCTTGGTGCGGCAGCTGGATCGCGGCATCCGGTGCGGGCGCCTTCGGTGATCGGCCGCCTGGGGGAGGCTCCGCGATGGGCGGGGCCTTCGGCGTGAGCATCGGGCCGTGATCGAGATAGGCGGAGCTGTGGATGTTGAGAACCTTGTTGCCGTTGGCAAGTGAGGGCTCGGAGAGCGGTTCACCCGGGTCCGACGAAGATCCGGGCGGCATGAGGGGGCCGGCATCGACCGGAGCGCCGGCACGCTGGGGGCCGGGGTCCATGCGGCACCTCCTCGCCGGGCAGGGCCGCCTGAGCGAACGGCCATGTGAGTTTGCGTAGTTTCAGCGTAGTTATCGAACCCGTCGCCGATCGGTTATTTGAGTATGTGCGAACGACCGATGTGTCGTGAAGTCCAAATCGGCGTGCGCCGAGGCCGCCGACTCTGCGTGAGCGAGAAAAGTTCGCCATTTCAGCGCCCCCGAAGCCGGCGAAGACCAGCCGATATCGGCTCTGACCAGGCGCGTTTCCGGACGTTCCAGCCACGCGATGATGCGCTCGGTCTCTTCCGGACTGGCACAGGGAGTCGGACCGGGCCCGGGAACGACCGTCTCGGCCGTGGCGAGGACCGCATCGAGGGTCGGCTGCGGGTGCACTTTCGGGGGTGACAGCCCGGCGGCCGCGAGCCGGCCGTAACGCACGACGGCGAGTTCCCAGCCACCGGTCGCGCCCGGCCGCGCGGCAATGACCTCGGGCAATGCCGTGACCGAGACGAGCCGCTGCATCCGGATCGTCGCGCGGAGGAAGGCGACGAGGCGAGCACGCACGTTGGCCGCGTCCTCGAAGCGCTGGGCGCCGGCGAGGACCTCGATGCGGGCGAGGAGGCGCTGGACGATCGGTCCCGGATCACCGGCGGTCGCGGTGCGGAAGGGGCCGGCGGCGGCCTGCTCGTAGGCGTCAAGGGAGATCCGGTGCTCGCACGGCGCCGCGCAGCGCCCCAATTCGGCGAGAGCGCACGCGGGCGTGGTCGTGCGGATGGACAACTTGTGGGTGCACTGCCGGATGCGCAATGCGTCGTAGATTCCGGCGGCGGCCAATTCGGCCACCCGCCGGGACGAAAAGGGGCCGAGATATGCCGCTCCGTCGCCGCTGAGCTGGCGCACCAGGGAAAGGCGCGGGAAAGCCTCGGCGGTCAGTTTGAGCCACACCACCCGCTCCGGGAATTTGGACCGGCGGTTGTACGGCGGTTTGTGCGTGGCGATGAGTCGCAACTCGCGCACCTCGGCTTCCAGAGAATGCGCGCAGAGGATCGCCTCGACCCGCTCGGCCGCATTGAGCATCTCGTCGATCCGGGCGCGTTTCTCCGCGGCCGTGAAATAGCTTTTGACCCGTGTCGCGATCGACGAACTCGTGCCGACATAGAGCGGGCCGGCTGTTGCGGCCGCGGAAAATGTAGACGCCCGGCGCGTCGGGCAGCCCCTCCGCGAGATGCCGCTTGCGGCGCTGGGCCGGGCTCACCGCCTTCACGAACTCCATCGCATCGCCGAGCGTGTGCACCTTGTGGCTGCCCAGCCGGGCGATCAGCCCGTGCAGGACGTCGACGGTCGCCCGGGCGTCCTCGAGGGCGCGGTGCACGGGCTCGGTGGCCGACCGGAAATGCCGGGCGAGGGTGGAAAGCCGATGGTTGGGCACCTCGTCGGCGACCAGGGCCCGGCGCGCCAGGGCGGCGGTGTCGAGCACGAGCGGCTTGGGCCACGGGTATCCCTGCCGGGCGCAGGCCGCCTTGAGAAACCCGGTGTCGTAGGGCGCGTTGTGCGCCACCCAGACCGCGCCCTTCGCGAACTCCAGGAACGCCGGCAGGACCTGGTCGATGGGTGGGGCCGCGATCAGCATGGACTCGGTGATGCCGGTCAGCACCGTGATGAACGCCGGGATGCGCTCGCCCGGGTTGACCAGCGTGCCGAACTCGCCGAGCACCTCGCCGCCGCGCACCTTGACCGCGCCGATCTCGGTGATGCCGCCACCGTCCGGCGCACCGCCGGTGGTCTCCAGGTCGACCACGACGAAGGTGGTCGCGAAGAGCGTGGCCGCGCGCGGGTCGTCGAACAGCGCGTCGAGCGTCTCCTGGTAGTAGTCGGGCACGCGGGCACGCTACGGAACGGGTACGACAAAAATCAGGAATCAGTGCGGCGGGAACTCGATGCGGAACGAGACGTCGGGCGAGCCGAGGGCGGCCGAGGTGGTCGAGACGGTCGCGCCGTGCGCGCGCAGTACCGCCGCCGCGGCGGCCGGCAGCGGCTCGTCGGCGGTGTGCCGACCGGCCAGGTCGGCCTGCCAGGCCGGCATGATGGAGCCACCGGCGTGGCTGACCTCGAACGCCGGCGACGGCCGATCGATGATCTTGACCGCGACCCGACCGCCCGCCGGTGCGGCCTTCAGGCTCGAGAAGACGACGTAGTCGATCGCCTGGGCCAGCCGGCGGGCGTCGGCCAGCACGATCGCGGCGCCGGCCGAGGAGAGCGTCATGACGATGTTGAGCCCGTCGGCGATCGGGCGCAGCTCCTGGATCCGCCCCTCAAGCAGGTACGCGAGGTCGACGTCGCGGGGGTCGAGCGTACCGGCGTCGTTGGCGATGGTCCGCTGCCGCAACTCGAGGTGCTCGGACACCT
Source organism: uncultured Actinomycetota bacterium (assembly GCA_963816625.1). GTDB lineage: Bacteria > Actinomycetota > Actinomycetes > Mycobacteriales > Micromonosporaceae > Dactylosporangium. The sequence continues at coordinate 566,375 of CAWFLC010000006.1, forward strand.
GCTTGGCCAGCGCACGTAGGGCGCGGGTCTGGTCGAGCGTCAGCCGGTGCGGCTGGTGGTCGACCACGCAGAGTGTGCCCAGGGCGCTGCCTTCGCTGGTGACCAGCGGGGCACCCGCGTAAAAGCGGATACCGGGTGTGGCCTGCACGAACGGGTTGTCGGCGAACCGGACGTCGGCGGTCGCGTCGGGCACCACCATGAGGTCGCGGCCGAGGATGGCGTGGGCGCAGAAGGAGACTTCCCGCTCGGTCTCCTCGGCGTCGACGCCGATCTTCGCCTTGAACCACTGCCGGTGCGTGTCGACCAGGCTGACCAGGGAAATCGGGGCTCCGCAGAGCTCCGAAGCGAGGCCGACGATGTCGTCGAAGTCGGCTTCCGGTGCGGTGTCGAGCACGTTGAGTGCGTGCAGGGTCTTGAGTCGAGCCTCTTCGTCACGCGGTGTGGGCGGAAGCATGCGTCTCTCCAGCGCTAGCCGGACCGGAAAAGCCAGCATATGTCATAATTTGCGCGAGCGGGCTCGGCTGATTGTCGACATGTTGAGGCGATCGCTACGACGGGCGAATGCCGTCGACAATGCGACACTTGGATGATGCCTGCCCTTGAGCCCGACGACGCCCTCACCGGAGAGGGTGGGGCTGGTGGTGCGCAAGGGTCGGCTGAGGTCACTTTCGAGCCCGAGCCGACCCTGCCGGAAGCGGTTCGCCAGCGCGTGATCTCTCTGGCCGCGGCGACCATGACGAGCCTTCCGCTCGACGAGTTGCCGATGGCGTTGCGCCGGGTGGCGAAGTTCGCGCCCAACCGCCGCGCCCGGCTCGGCGGGCCGGTCATCGCGATGCAGTTGTCCGGCGATCCGCTGCTGCGTCAGCGTCTGGCCACCAAGATCGTCGCCGAGGCGGGTGATCTGGGGGTCGCCGTCAACGAGGGCCGCACTCCGGCGGCCGCCGACCCGGTCGAGGTCGCGGCCCTGGCCTACCTCGTGCGCCCCGACGGGTGGCGGGAGATGGTCGGTGCCGCCGCCGAGGCCGTGCGGGCCGACGCCGAGGGTGCGCAGGTCGCCGAGCGGATCCGCGACGCCGAGCAGCGGCTCGCCCGCGCCGAGCACGACCGGGCCGTGGCCCGGGTCGAGGCCGAGAAGCTGCGCGACGAGCTCGCCCGCCTGCGCGAGGAGACGTCCGGGCTGCGCGAGGAGTCCCGCGTCCTCGGCAAGACCCTGCGCGAGACCCAGGCCCGGGAGCGCAAGGCCGCCGAGATGCTCGCCACCGAGAAGGGACGCGCGACTCGCGCCGCCTCCGATCACGACGCCGAACTGCGGCGCCTGCGCGCCAAGCTGGCCGAGGCGGAGGCGGCCGTCGCGGCCGGCAAGGCCAGCGCCAAGGACGTCCGCGCCAACGACGACGCCCGCTTGTGGCTGCTGCTGGAGACCATCGGTCAGGCCGCCGTCGGCCTGCGCCGGGAGCTGGCCCTCGAGCCGACCGACCGGCTGCCGGCCGACTTCGTCGCGGACTCGGCCGCCGACCGGCCGGAGAAGGCCGCCGGGGTCGGCTCGGCCCGCGCCCTCGACGCCGACGACCCGGCCCGCCTCGACACCCTGCTGTCGCTGCCCAAGGCCCACCTGCTTGTCGACGGCTACAACGTCACCAAGAAGGGCTTCGGCGAGATCTCCCTCGAGCAGCAGCGCAGCCGGCTGGTCAACGGGCTCGGCGGGCTCGCCGCGCAGACCGGGGCCGAGGTCACCGCGGTGTTCGACGGGGCCGAGCGGGTCATCGGGCTCCCGCCCGCCCCGCGCGGCGTCCGGGTCCTCTTCTCCAAGAAGGGGGAGACGGCCGACGAGCTCATCCGCCGCCTGGTGCGCGCCGAGCCGGCCGGGCGGCCGATCGTCGTGATCTCCTCCGACAAGGAGGTCATCGACGGCGTGCGCCGCCACGGCGCATACCCCCTGAGCAGCGATTCGTTGCTGCGCCGGCTGTCCCGGGCCTGACGTCCGGGTTTTTTGTCGTACCCCTCTCGTAGCGTCAGTCCCGAGAACATCGCCACTGACCTAGGAGGGGCAGCGATGCTCATCGACTGCGACGGTTGCTCGATGCGGAACCGCGCCTGCGGCACCTGCGTGGTGACCCTGCTGCTGGAGACACCACCGGCGGTGCACCAGCTCGGCGAGGCGGAGGCGCAGGCCATCGAGGTCTTCGCCGTGGCCGGCTTCGATGTCACCGTCCTCGACCCGACCCACGACGCCACCCCGGACGGCGCGACCCACCGCCCGGCAGGCCGGCGGACCAGCGCTGCATAGGATTGGCCGACCGGCGCGACGGGAGGAGGTGCGGCGCGCATGACCCCACGGCTTTGGGCCACGATCACGCTCGCCGTGTTGCTCGTCGCGGCCGTCGCCGTGGCGCTCCTGCGGGTGCCGCTGACCACGCCGCCGGCGCCCCGCGCCGATCAGCTCGCCGCGCTGCAGACGCTGCCGACCGACGCTGTCGCGCGCGGTCGCGCCTTCCACAGCGCGCTGCGCCCGAGCATGTATGGCTCGATCGTCATCGGCCTCGTGGCGGCGCTGATTCTCGGCCTCACCCCGCTCGGGGCGTGGCTGGTCGAGCAGGTCGGCCGCCCGTTCAACGGCCACTGGCTGGCCCAGGGGCTGCTCGGCGGCCTGGTCGTCGTGTTCGTCGGCGAGGTGGTGACCCTGCCGTTCGCGGCCTGGCGGCAGTCGGTGCTGCGGCGCTACGGTCTGTCGACCCAGGACTGGTCCGGCTGGACGGTCGACCTGCTCAAGGGCTTCGCCGTCGGGGCCGTCGTCGGTGCGGTCGTGCTCGGCGGCTTCTTCACCATCACCCATTTCGCGCCGCGCTGGTGGTGGGCATGGGGGGCGGCCGGCGCCGCGGCGCTCACGTTCCTCTTCTCGTTCGTCTTCCCGGTGCTCGTCGAGCCGGTGTTCAACAAGTTCACCCCGATGGAGGAGGGCCCGCTCCGCAGCAACCTGATCGCGCTCGCCGACCGCGACGGGGTGCCGGTGCGCGATGTGCTCGTCGCCGACGCCTCGAGGCGCACGAGGGCGGTCAACGCCTACGTGTCCGGGCTCGGCCCGACGCGGCGCATCGTCGTCTACGACACGCTGCTGCGCGAGGCGCCGGACAGCGAGGTCGAGTCGGTCGTCGCGCACGAGCTCGGCCACGCCAAGTCCGGCGACGTGGTCACCGGCACGATCATCGGTGCGCTCGGAGCCGGGGCGGCGGTCTGCGCACTCTATCTGCTCGGCTCGTGGACCGGCCTGCTGCGACGCGCGGGCGTCGACTCGATCGGCGAGCCGCGGGCCGTCGGCGCTGCTGCTGGCCGTGGTCACCGTGGCCGGACTCGTCGCCGGGCCGGTCTCGTCGCTCGTGTCCCGGCACATCGAGGCCCGCGCCGACCAGCACGCGCTCCGGCTGACCGACGACCCGGCCGACTTCGAGGCGATGCAGGGCCGGCTCTCCCTGGTCAATCTCGGCGATCCCGACCCCAACCGCGTCGAGCAGTCGCTCTTCGGCACCCATCCGACGACCGTCGAGCGCATGGCGATCGCCCGCGCCTGGGCCCGCGGCGCCCGATGACCCCGACCAACCCGCGCCCGGACCCGCGGCGCCCGATGGCCCTGAGCAAGCTGCGTCCCGGGGCGCGGCGCCCGATGACCCCGGACAAGGCGTCCATCGCTCGGCACGAGATGAGCTCCACTGTGGACGGGCGGTCGTGGTGAGCGGGCGCACCTTGCTGGTTACCAACGACTTTCCGCCCCGGCCGGGCGGGATCCAGCGATTCGTGCACGATCTCGCGGTCCGGCAGCCGCGCGGCTCCGTCGTGGTCTACGCCTCGATGTGGAAGGGTGCGGCCGAGTTCGACGCCCAGCAGCCGTTCGAGGTGGTCCGGGCGGACACCGGGGTGCTGTTGCCGACGCCGCCCGTCGCCCGGCGGGCCGCCGAGATCGCGAAGGCCAACGACTGCGACACGGTGTGGTTCGGTGCGGCGGCGCCACTGGGGCTTCTGGCCGACGGTCTGCGCCAACGCGCCGGGATCGAGCGGGCGGTCGCGCAGACGCACGGCCACGAGGTCGGCTGGGCCGCGCTGCCCGGCGCTCGCGGACTGTTGCGGCGCATCGGGCGGGGCGCCGATGTGGTGACCTACCTGACGGAATATCAGCGGGTGCGGCTCGGCCGCGTGCTCGAGCACCTGACGTCGCTCGAACGGCTGGCCCCGGGCGTCGACGTCGATCTCTACTCGCCGAAGGTCGACGGCGCCCCGATCCGCGAGCGGCACGGGCTGGCCGACCGTCCGGTCGTCGTGTGCGTGTCCCGCCTGGTGCCGCGCAAGGGACAGGACACCCTCGTGCGCGCCCTGCCGGCGATCCGTCGCCGGGTGCCCGACGCGGCGCTGCTGCTCGTCGGGGGCGGGCCGCATCGGTCCACTGTGGAGCGACTGGCGCGCGAGGCCGGCGTCGAGCGGCATGTGGTCATGACCGGCTCGGTGCCGTGGGGCGAACTGCCGATGCACTACGCGGCCGGCGACGTCTATGCGATGCCGTGCCGCACGCGTCGGGGTGGGCTCGACGTGGAGGGTCTCGGCATCGTCTACCTGGAGGCGTCGGCCAGCGGGCTTCCGGTGGTCGCCGGTGACTCGGGTGGTGCACCCGACGCGGTCCGCGAGGGCGAGACCGGCTTCGTCGTCGGCGGCCGTGACGTCGACGCCATCGCCGACCGGGTGGCCCGCCTGCTCGAGGACCCGGCCCTGGCCAGCAGCATCGGCGCCGCCGGCCGGGCCTGGGTCGAGGCGGAGTGGCGGTGGGAAACCCAGGCCGATCGCATGCGCGCCATACTCGCCGCCCGCTGACCACGATCGGACGCGACCCGGCCCGGAAACGCCGACGGGGCCGATCGCATGCGCGCCATACTCGCCGCCCGCTGACCACGATCGGACACGCGCCGACCGCCGGACGCGATCCTGGCCCGGCAACGCCGACGGGGCCGATCTGCCGGCGCACCGTAGCGCGGCCCGAGGCCGGTGCGCCGGCGAGATCAATCCTTAAAACTCGTCACGGTCACTCGAACGGGTGACGGCAAAGGCTATCGCCCGTTCAAAAGGGGGGCCGGGCCCTCCTTTTGAACAAGCGTCAGAACTTGGGGGCGTCCGGGGCTTCCAGCAGGCCGAGTCGCAGCGCGGTCATCAGGGCCTGGGCCCGGTTGGCCGCGCCCAGCTTCTCGTACAGCTTCGAGATGTGCGTCTTCGCCGTCGACTCCGACACGAAGAGCTGCTTGGCGATGCCCGCCACGCTCATGCCGTCGGCGAGCAGGCGCAGCACCTGGCCCTCACGCGGGGACAGCTGAGGTCCGCTCGGGGCCAGCCGCCGCTTCATCGCTTCGGCCAGGTCGGCCGCGGTGAAGGCGCTCGGGGCGGAGGCCGCGTGCCGGGCCGCCGCGACGACCTCGTCGGCCGGTGCGGTCTTCGGGACGAACGCGCTGGCGCCCGCCTCCAGGGCACCGAAGAGCTGATCGTCCCCGGCATACATGGTCAGGACCACGATGCCCATCGAGTTGCTGGTCTTGCGAAGGGCGCGGGTCGCCTCGAGCCCGCTGCCGTCCGGCAGGCGCAGGTCCATGATGACCACGTCAGGTTGTAGGGCGCCGGCCTGGCGGATGGCCTCCGCCGCGGTTGCCGCCTCGCCGACCACCTCGAACTGGCGGTCGCGCTCGAAGGCGTGCCGCAGGCCGCGGCGGATAAGGTCGTGGTCGTCGACGAGCAAGACTTTCGTACGCGTCGTCGGCGTCGCGGTAGTAGACATTCCCGGTGCTCTCTCCCTCTGGTGCCAGACACGCTACCGTCCCCGCGGTGCGGTGCCGAGCACAACCGCCACTGTCGTACCACTTGGCACTCGTGGCGTGATCTCCAACCGGCCTCGGATACGTTCCGCCCTCTCCGCCATGATCGCAAGGCCGTAGTGACCGTCAGCGCGCTGGTCACCGATGCCGCTGCCATCATCAGAGATTTCTACTTGTGCGAACGGAGGATCGACCGCGCACGTTACCCAAAGATTTTCCGCACCGGCGTGTTTCCGGGCGTTTGTGATCGCCTCTTGGGCGATACGCAACAATTCTGCCTCTATGGCCGCCGGCAACCTCGCCGTGGACTCATCGAGCGACAGGTGCACGCGGAAGCCCGCCGACGCGGCAACGGTACGCGCGTAGTCGGCGATCGCGGCGGTCAGGCCGCCATATCGGTCGACCTCGCTGCGCAGCTCGAAGAGCGAGAGCCGCAGCTCGGTGATCACCCGGGTGACCTCCGCGCGCAGGATGCGCAGTTCCTCGGCGGCCGCGTCGGCGTCGGGCAGGGCGGCCACCGCGTTGTCGATCCCGTAGCCGACCATCACCAGTTCCTGGGCGACGCCGTCGTGGATCTCCCGCGCGAGTCGTTGCCGCTCCTCGGTGGTGGCCAGGGACCGTACCTCGTCGAAGAGCAGCGCCGCCTCCAGCCGCAGCGCGGCCGGCCCGGTCACCGCGGTCACCTTGCCGATCAAGGCCGCCGGGTACGCGTTGGCGCTGTCGTCCTCCAGCACGATCAGGCCGATCGTCCGGACGCCGGCGATGAGCGGGATCACCAGCGACGACACCTCCGAGCCCCGGCTGGCCGAACGCGACTGCGACCGGTTCGCGGTCAACGGCTGCTGAGTGGCCCAGGCGTCGGCGATGGCGCTCTCGGTGTCGAGGGCGGTCTCCCAGTCGACCCGCTCCACCCCGACCTGAGCGAGCACCACGAGCCGCCCGCCGCCGCTGCCGGACAGGACCGCGGCGCGGCTGGACGGGGCGATCGCGCGTACCTCGTCGAGCAGGTGCTCGGCCAGCCCGCCCGGGTCGAGCGTGGCGCCGGGCAGTTGCCGGGCGACGCTGCGCAGCTGGGTCAGGAGCCGGGTCGCCTCGGCGTACGGCTGGGGCGCGTCGACGACCTGCCGGCCGAGGACCGCCTGCTGCAGGAGGCCGGCCTGGAAGACGGCGAACCCGTCGACGGCCGTCCACGCGATACAGGCGATGACGTAGGCGCGCTCGTCGAGCGCTCCGGAGATGGCCCCGAAGACGACCAACCCGACGATGGCCCCGCCGAGGTAGGCGTAGGCGCGGGCGCGGCTCTCGTACAGGGTGGCGGCGACGATCGGCGCCGCGAGGTACGGGAGCACGGATCCGGCGTTCTCGTGCATCGACGAGGCGGCCAGCACGGTGACGGTGACCTCGGCGAGCCGGCCGATGACGGCGAGGGTCTTCTGGGTAAACGTCGCCACCGTCCAGGCCAACAGCAGCAGCAGGAGCCAGTAGACGTCGGAGACCACGAAGCCGTCGGCGATGACCAGGACCGCCACCAGCACGTACATGAGCGCTCGCACCGCGATCGCGGAAGGGCGCGGGCGGTAGAGGAAGGGCTGAAGCGACACGGCGGAGGCTGCGCTCATTTCTCGTAGATGGCGGCGATCTCGCCGGCGTACTCCTTGAGCACGACGTTCCTTTTCACCTTCAACGACGGGGTGAGCTCCCCGGTGGCCTCGGTGAAGTCGCGGGGCAGAATCCGGAACGTTCGGATGGACTCGGCCTTCGAAACGGCCAGGTTGGCGTCGTCGATCGCCAGCTGAACCTCCTTGCGCAGGTCCTCGTCGTCGATCAGGTCGGCGGCCTCGGCGTCATCCGGCTTGGCGTGCGCCTTCCGCCAGGCCGGCAGCGCGTCCGGGTCGATGGTGACGAGCGCGGCGATGAACGGCTTCCGGTCGCCGATGACCATGCACTGGCTGATCAGGGCGTGCCGGCGCACGCGGTCCTCGAGCACGGCCGGCGCGACGTTCTTGCCGCCGGCGGTGACGATGAGCTCCTTCTTGCGGCCGGTGATGCGCAGGTATCCGTCATCGTCGAGTTCGCCGATGTCTCCGGTGTGGAACCAGCCGTCGGCGTCGATCGCTTCGGCCGTGGCGGCGTCGTTGTTCCAGTACCCCTTGAAGACCAGGTCTCCCATGATCAGGATCTCGCCGTCGTCGTCGATCCGGACCGTGACGCCGGGCAACGGGCGGCCGACGGTGCCGATTCGCTGGGCGCTTTCGAGGTTGACATTGGTCGCGGGTGAGGTCTCGGTCAGCCCGTACCCCTCGAAGATGTTGACCCCGATGCCCCGGAAGAAATGAGCGAGCCGTTCGCCGAGCGGGGCACCGCCGGAGATCGCGTGCCGGCAGGTGCCGCCGAGCGCGGCGCGGAGCTTGGTGTAGACCAGCTTGTCGAAGAGCGCGTGCTGCGCCTTCAGGGCCAGACCCGGGCCCTTCGGTGCGTCGATGGCCTCGCTGTAGGCGACCGCCACCCGCTCGGCGCGGTCGAAGACGGCGCCCTTGCCGTCGGCGTGCGCGGTCTGCTTGGCCGTGTTGTAGACCTTTTCGAACACCCGCGGCACCGAGAGCACGAACGTCGGCTGGAACGACTTCAGGTCGGCGACCAGGTTCTTCACGTCCGGTGTGTGGCCCATCGTGGCGCGGGCCTGCACCACGCCGATCTGGATCAGCCGCGCGAACGAATGCGCGAGGGGCAGGAAGAGCAGCGTCCGCGAGCCCTCGTGGAAGAGCGAGGAGAGGCCGGGGATGGCGTTGGCGATGTCCGAGTACATGTTGCGGTGGGTCAGCACGCAGCCCTTGGGCCGCCCGGTGGTGCCGCTGGTGTAGATGATCGTCGCCACGTCCTCGGCCTTCGCGTCGGCCCGGCGCCGCTCGACGAGATCGCGGGAGACCGCCGAGCCGCTCGCGACCAGTTCGTCGAGGCCGTCCATCAGCCACAAGTGGTCGAAGTCGCGGACCCCGGCCACCACGTCGCGATGGGCGGCCGTCTCGACGAAGCAGGCCACGGCTGCCGAGTCCTCCAAGATCCACGCCACCTGTTCGGGGCTGGACGTCTCGTACACCGGCACGGTCACCGCGCCGCAGCTCCAGATCGCGTAGTCGACGAGCGTCCACTCGTAGCGGGTCTTGCTCATCAGCCCGACCCGGTCGCCCGGCTCGATCCCGGCCGCGAGCAGGCCACGGGCCACGCCGACGACCTCCTCCAGGAACTGCGCACAGGTCACGTCCTGCCAGGCGCTATCGAACGCTTCCCCGGGGCCTCCGGCCCGAGTGCCGGCCTTCGGCCGAATGGCTTCGCCGCCAGAGACGCTATCGACCCGGCGGGCGAACTGGACGACATCGGGGGCGGAGGCGGCATTGTCCCAGACCGGATCGACCAAGGTCGCGTTGTCGCCGATGGTCACGACCGGCGGAACGGAGAACTCACGCACGATGCCCCTCCCTCTAGACATCAGAAACCTACTGCAAGCGGCGGCGAGCCGATCGGCAAGCGAAAACTGCGCAGAGGTAGCCTGCCACGCATGGCTGACACCTCGACACAGTCGATCGTCATCGACGCGCCACCGGATCGGGTCGCCGCGGTCATCGCCGCCTTCGCCCGTTACCCCGAATGGGTCGACGCGATCAAGTCGATCGACATCGTCGAAGAGTACGAGGACGGCTACGCCAGCCAGGTCCGCTTCGTGATCGACGCCGGACCGTTCGTCGACGATTACACCCTGCGATACGAGTACGCGGAGGATCTCAGCCGCATCGAGTGGCAACTCGTGGCACCGTCGAAAATGCAGAAAGAGCAGGTCGGCTCGTACGACATCGTGGCCAACGGCGACGGCACCGCCACCGTGACCTACACGCTGTCGGTCGAGCTGGCGATCCCCATGCTCGGCATGTTCAAGCGCAAGGCCGAGAAGAGGATCATGGATACCGCGCTGCGTGAACTCAAACGGTGGGTGGAGAGCGGCAATGGCTGACCCGAAGGACGAGGCGGAGCGGTTCGTCGCCGCCGCCCTCGCCGCCGTCTCCATGGCGGCGCAGAGCGCGACCGGCTTCGCGACCGGTTCGGCCGAGTGTTGCGTTTGCCCGCTGTGCAAAGCGATCGCTCTGGCCCGCGACCCCGACCCCGCGTTCGCCGAGAAACTCTCCACCAGCGTCGGCGACCTCGCGGCCAGCGTCGCCAGCGTCCTTCGCGCCTTCGGCGAAACAGATTTTTCCTTTGGTACGGGCGGAGCCCGGTCAACCGCGTCCGAACAGGACACGGCCGCGCCGGACGACGACGTGTGGCACAACGTGACCAAGGATTCTTGAGTGCAGAATTGGCCTCGGTCTTTGCTAGTTCCGTCTTCTGGAAGTAGGGCCGCGTGGCGCTGACTATTGGAGTCGACATCGGCGGGACCAAGGTGCTCGGCGGGGTCGTCGACTCGGCGGGTGACGTGCTCGTCCAGACGCGGCGGGACACTCCCGCCGACGACCCTACGGAAACCGTGGCCCGGATCGCCGACGTGGTCAAGGAGCTGTCGTCCGCGCACCCGATCGACGCGATCGGCATCGGCGCGGCCGGCTGGATCGACGCCGCCCGCTCGACCGTACTGTTCGCGCCCAACCTCGCCTGGCGCAACGAGCCGTTGCGGGAAAAGATCTCCCAGGCGGTCGGCCTGCCGGTCGTGGTCGAGAACGACGGCAACGTCGCGGCCTGGGCCGAGTTCGAGTTCGGCGCGGCCCGCGACGCGCACGACTCGATGGCGCTGTTCACCGTCGGCACCGGGATCGGCGGCGGGCTGATCATCCACGGCCAGCTGGTCCGGGGCGCGCACGGCATCGCCGGTGAGATGGGGCACACCGTCATCGTCGCCGACGGCCTGCCGTGCGGCTGCGGCCGGCGCGGCTGCATCGAGCAGTACGCGAGCGGCAAGGCCCTGGTGCGCTTCGCCAAGGCCGGCGCGCTGGGCCAGCCGGAGGAGGCCGGCCGGCTGCTGGCCCTGGCCGGCGGGGTCGTCGAGCAGATCAACGGCCCGATGGTCACCCGGGCCGCGCGCGACGGCGACCCGGTGGCGCTGGCCGCGTTCGAGCAGGTCGGGCACTGGCTCGGGATAGCCATGGCCGACTGCGTGCAGGTCGTCGACCCGCAGGTGATCGTCATCGGCGGTGGCGTCATCGACGCCGGTGAGCTGCTGCTCCAGCCGGCCCGGCGCGGCTTCGAGGCCGCGCTGGCCCAGCGCGGCCGCCTGCCGGTGGCGGAGGTCCGCGGCGCCCTGCTGGGCAACGTGGCCGGCGTGGTGGGAGCGGCGGATCTGGCGCGACGCAAATGAGCTCGCCCATGACCGAGTGCTTGCGCGCGGTCCGGAAGCGCCTCACGGCGGCGCCTCGCGAGCTCGCGGGCGAGGTGGCGCCGTGACGAAGCTTCGCGTTCTCTCGTACAACATCCACTCCTCGAAGGACGACCTGCGTGCGCTCGCGGCCGTCGTCCGCGAGGCCGCCCCCGACGTGATGATCATCCAGGAGGCGCCCCGCCGGTTCCGCTGGCGGCAGAAGTGCGCCGACCTGGCGCGCTCGTTCGACCTGGTGGTGGCCGGCGGTGGCCTGCCGTCACTCGGCAACCTGATCTTGACCAACCTCCGCGTACGGGCCCGCGAGGCGTGGTCGGTGCAGTACCCGCTGACGCCCGGCCGGCACATGCGCGGCGCGCAGTTCGTACGGTGCACCGCCGGGCACACCGGCTTCGTGGTGGCCGGCTCGCACCTGTCGATCGACGCGACCGAACGGCCGGCCCAGGCGACGCTGCTGAAGAAGTACCTCAACGAACTGGACGAGCCGGTCATCTTTGGCGGCGATCTGAACGAGAACTCCGGCGGCGCCGCCTGGCGGACGCTCGCCGACGGGCTGGTCGACGCGGCCGTGGCGGCCGGCGCGGACGAGCGCCCGACGTTTCCGGCGATCGCGCCGCGCGAGCGCATCGACGTCGTCCTGGTCGATCCCCGGTGGACGGTCGAACGCTACGACCTGGTGAGCACGCCGACGGCCCTGGCCGCCAGCGACCACCTCCCCCTGGTCGTCGATCTGGCGACGCCGTAGTCCAAGATCGCCCGCCGCCCACTGCGCCACAGTGAGCGTCCGCCGCAAGGAGTGCCCTCCGGGCCCGCCGAGACGTCCGTGGCATCGGCCCCGAGGCCTCGTTCCCCGAAGTTGTGGCATCCGGGCCCACCCGAGGCCACTCGTTCCCCGAGCAACGGCCGTGCCCTCGACGGGCCCGAGCCATATGCATAGGATTCGGCGATGCCTGCGGACAGTGAAGCCCCTGCGGCCACGATCTGGCGGGACGGCGAGCCGGTGTACGACCGCGGCGAGACCGTCTGTGTGATCGGCGCGGGAGGAACGGGCCTGGCCGCCATCAAAAACCTGCGCGAGGCCGGCTTCGGCGTCGACTGCTACGAGCGCGAGACGGGCGTCGGGGGCGGCTGGAACTGGCGGCACAACCGCAGCCCGATCTACGCGAGCACGCATTTGATCTCGTCGAAGCCGCTCACCCAATTTCCGGACTTCCCGATGCCGGATGACTGGCCGGACTATCCGCACCACTCGCTGCTGCTGTCGTACTTCGAGCGCTACGCCGACCACTTCGGGCTGCGCGAGCACATCTGGTTCGGCACCGAGGTGATGCGGATCGAGCCGGTCACCGAGTCCTTCCCGCCCCGCTGGGACGTCACCATCCGCGGCTCCAACGGCGGGGCACCCAGGACCCTGCGTTACGCCGCCGTGCTCGCCGCCAACGGGCACAACTGGTCACCGAAGCTGCCCCGGTACGAGGGGATGGACGAGTACCGCGGCAAGGTGGCGCACGCCAGCCAGTACAAGGACAGCGCACAGTTGCGCGGCAAGAAGGTCCTCGTCGTCGGGGCCGGCAACACGGGCTGCGACATCGCGGTCGAGGCGGCGCAGGTGGCGGCGAAGTGCTGGCACTCGTCGCGGCGCGGCTACTGGTACGCACCCAAGTACGCCCTCGGCCGCCCGGCCGACCAGGTCAACGACCAGATCCTCGCGATGCGGCTGCCGCTGCGCATTCGGCAGTGGCTCCTCGAGAAGACCATGCGACTCACCGTCGGCGATCTCACCCGCTTCGGCCTGACCAAGCCCGATCACCGGTTCTACGAGACGCACCCGATCGTCAACAGCCAGCTCGTGTACTACGTCGGGCACGGCAGCGTCCTCCCCGTACCGGACATCAAACGGTTCGACCACTACGAGGTCGAGCTGACCGACGGCCGGTCGATCGAGCCGGACCTGGTGATCTTCGCGACCGGCTACCTGCCGCGCTTCGAGTTCCTCGGTCCGGAACTGCTGTCGGTCGACTCGGCCGGCCGGCCGCGGCTGGTGCTGCAGATGCTCTCGCGCGTGCACCCGACGCTGGCCGTGGCCGGGCTGGTGCAGCCCGACTCGGCGATCTTCACCATCGTGCACTGGCAGACCGTGCTGCTCGCGCGCTGGCTGCGCCTCCTCGACGCCGCACCCGACCGGGCCGCCGATCAGTGGGCCCGCCTGCAGGCCACCCCGGACCGGCGGTTCACCGACGCCAACGTCAAGGACTCCACCCGGCATTGGTTCGAGATCAGCCATTACGTGTACTTGCGGGAGCTCGAAAAAACCCTGCGCGAATTGGAGGCGGTAGTTTGACGACCCGGGTTATGCGGCCTCGGGAGTGGTCGCGGCCGACCGCGCCGGTCCGCCGTGAAGTGCTCTCGGCCCGGGTGGACGGCCCGACGAACGCACCGCCGGTGCTCTTCGTCCCCGGGTACGGCCACGGCGCCTGGGCCTACGCCGAGCACTGGCTCGAGCACACGGCCGAGCGCGGGTTCCCGGCATACGCGCTCAGCCTGCGCGGCTACGGCGGCTCGGCGTCGTCGACCCCGGCCCGGCTGGCCGACTACGTCCACGACGTCACCCAGGTCGCCGCCGGGCTGCCCAAGCAGGCGGTACTCGTCGGGCACGGCGCGGGCGCGCTGGTCGCCGCCCAGGCGCTCGCCCGCTACCCGGCGCGGGCCGGGGTGCTCATCTCGCCGATCTTCGGCCGGCATCTGCGGCGCCGGCCGCTGTTCAGCAGCGAACTGCCGCCCGACGTGGCCAAGGGCTACCTCGCGCGGCTGGACAAGGTGCCGTTCGGCGCGCGGCGGCAACTGCTGCGCCGGCAGGAGCCGGAGACGCCGGTCGGCGACCCGCCCGTGCTCGTCGTCGGCAGCCCGGACGACCGGATGGTGAACGACAAGGCGCTCGAGGCGGTGGCCCGCCGGTACTCGGGTGCCCCCCTTCTCTTCCCCGGCATGGGCCACGACCTCATGCTGGACGCCCGCTGGCAGGAGCCGATCGACGCCATCCTCGACTGGCTGCAGAAGGTGTAGCCCGGGACGAACGAGATACGAGTCGATCAAGGAAGTACGCGCCGGAAATTGTCCGATTCCCGGGCGTGTACTTCCTTGATCGACTGCGCGGGCGGGCGGGGCACCGCCTACACGCGGGCTCCGTCGTCGTGGTCGTCCTCGTCGTCGCCCGGGCGCAGCCGCCAGATCAGCGTGACGAAGCCGCCCAGCACCAGGCCGAACGCGATGAACAGCGTGCCGGTCTGGGACAGCGGCAGCAGATATGGCAAGAAGAAGAGCACGAGCCCGGCGACCAGGGCCACGAGGCCGGCGGCGGTCGCCGCGGAGATGCGCGGCAGCGGCGGCGCGGGAGGGGGCGTGTAGCCCTCGTCCTCGTCTTCATCAGGGTCGGCCGGCTGGACGCCGAAGGTGTCGAGGCCGTCGAGCAGCGACGCCTGGTCGATCTGGTCAGGGGACCGGCGGATCGAGGTCCGCGGCGCGGGCTCGGTGTCCATGTCGGCGGCCGCGGTCCCGGAGGTGTCCACGTCCTCCGCCTCCGGCCAGGGCACGGCCGTCGGGTCGACGCTGACGTGGTAGCCGGCGATGATGCTCGCCCAGGCCGCCTCCTCGTCGACGTCCTTGTCGGTCTTCTGTTCCAGCGGCGTCGACGGCTCGACCTCGGAGTGCGGGGGCTTCGGCACCGCCAGTGCGGCCTCCGGTGATGCGGTCAACTGCGACAGATAATCACGGGCCGTGGTTAGATGATCACGATCGGCGAAGAGGCGATCGGTCGGCCGTGCGGGCAGCGTGGTTGTCCGCGTCACCGGATGCAGATCGGTCGCCGGCTGCAGGTATGCGGCGATGCCACCCGCCGCCAAGACATCGAGCAGGTGTTCGCCGATCCGCGGGTCGACGTCTCCGACCACGGCATATTCCTGGGCGATGAGGCCATTGTCGCGCCGACCTCGCCTCGCACCACCCCCGGGCACCGCCCGCCCCTCCCCGCGGTTGAGCTTGGGCGACCGGGTGGCGCCGCACTGAACCGCTGCTGGAAATCCTGACATGTCCAACCGCGCTTGCGGGAGTGCGTTGTGGTGTGCCGTACTGGTTCGTACGCTCACTGGAACGGTCTTGCCGACGAGATCCGACATCTTGGGAAGGTTGAGCGTGCTGCTCTACTGGGTGCTCAAGTACATCGTCCTCGGCCCGGTGCTGAAGCTGATCTTCCGCCCGAGCGTTGAGGGGGTCGAGAACGTACCCGACGAGGGGCCGGTCATCATCGCCAGCAACCACCTCTCGTTCGGCGACTCGATCTTCATGCCTCTCTCGGTGAAGCGAAAAGTTACTTTTCCGGCCAAGTCCGAGTATTTCACCGGCCCTGGACTCAAAGGTTGGCTGATCAAGATGTTTTTCGTCGGCACCGGGCAGGTGCCGATCGACCGGTCCGGCGGCCGGGCCGCACGGGTCGCGCTCGAGGTCGGGCTCAACATCCTCCGCCAGGGTGGCATCTTCGCCATCTACCCCGAAGGCACTCGTTCCCCCGACGGCCGCCTGTACCGGGGCAAGACGGGCGTCGCCCGGCTCGCGCTTGAGAGCGGCGCTCCGGTCGTACCGGTGGCGATGTTGAACATGGACGAAATTCAACCGATCGGGCAGATCTGGCCGAACCTCAAGCGGGTGCGCATCCGCTTCGGCCCGGCGCTCGACTTCTCTCGATATGCCGGGATGGCCGGAGATCGGTTCGTCGAGCGCGCCGTCACGGACGAGATCATGTACGAGCTCATGGAGCTGTCTGGGCGCGAGTACGTCGACATGTACGCGCAGAAGGTCAAGGCCGCCGTGCCTCCACCGAAGCCCGACCCGTCCCCGATCGACCCCCCGGCCGCGCTGGCCGCCTGAGCCGATCGAGGCCACCGCCTGAGCCGATCGAGGCCACAACTTCCCCGAAGTAGTGGCTTCCCGGCCGCGCTGAGGCCACCCGTTCCCCGAAGTAGTGGCTTCCCGGGCCGCTCGAGGCCACTACTTCCCCGAAGTAGTGGCTTCCCGCGACCGCCGAGGGCACTAGTTGCCGGGAGTTGTGGGGGCGGGGGGTGCGGACAGGATCAGTAGGCCGGGGGCCGCGAAGTCGGCCAGTTCGCGGGCCCACGGCTCGACGTCGGCGCCGTCGACCCGGCGCAGGGACCGGACCGCCCAGGTCAGCGAGAGCATCCGGGCGCTGCGGTGGGGCATCTCGCCGTAGATCTCGGCCGCCGCCAGGTGCACGTTCGCGGCCCGGGCGAAGTCGCCGTCGGCGAAGGCCACGCCCGCGGTCACCGTCCGTAGCGCCGCCTCGACCCACGGGGTCCGGTGAGGCGCGTCGGCGAGAAGGTCACGGACCGTCACCGCCGCCGACCGGCCGGACAGGAACGCGGCGTGCGCCGCGGCGTCGATCCACTCGCCGCTGACCAGTGAACGGACGTCGCGCCACGCCTTGGACAGCTCGACCAGCAGCGCCTCGGCCTCGGTGAAGCGGCCCTGCAGCGCCCGGCACAGCGCGCCGTGGCCGAGCGCGGTCCACTGCAGCCGGTGGAAGCCGCTGCGGCGGCCGATGTCGAGCAGTTCCTCGACCTGGTCCGGGCCCGAGTAGCCCTGGAGCAGCCGGACCCAGGCGCAGATGCCGCGCGCCTGCAGGTCCCACTCGCCGCCCGGGCTGGCGATGGCCGCCTCGGCCGCACCGACCAGAGCTGGACCAGTCGCCGGTGAAGTACGAGTGCTGCACCACCGCCGAGTACCCGGTGCGCAGGTTGTGCCCGCCGGGCACGGTCGGCAGGCCCTCGGTGAGCAGCTCCTCCGAGCCGGTCCAGTCGCCTTCCTCGCGCATCGCCCAGGCGAGATTCTGCAGGGCCCGGCGCAGGGCGAGCAGCCCGTGCTCGCGGCAGAAGTCGACGATCGAGCGCAGCTCGAGCAGCCCGTTGCGGTCGCCGGACTGGTAGTGCGTGACCGCGATCGTGATCCGCGCGTTGGTGGCCAGCTCGGTCAGGGTGAGCCGGTCGGCGATGTCCTTCGCCGCGCTCGCGGCCGCGCCGCCCGGCTCGACCTCCATGTTGAGCATGTGCAGGCGGCCCAGCTCAAGGTAGGCCTCGGCCTTGTCCGAGCCGTCGGGCAGCTCGTCGAACAGCTCGACCGCGCGATCCAGGCAGGACAGCGCCTCGACCCGGTCGGCGCGCAGCCAGGCGGCCTGCCCGCGGAGCGTCCACGCGCGGGCGGCGCTGGCGCGGTCGCCGGCCGAGTAGAGCTCTTCGGCCAGCGTGAAGAGCTGTTCGGCGCCGCCGCCGGCGAGGAATGTCTCGGTGCCGGAGTAGAACGCGATCTCCGTGGCGAGGAGCTCGATCCGCAGCCGCTCGAGCGGGTCGGTATGGGCGTCGCACAGGGAGAGCGCGCGCCCCGCGTATGCCGCGGCGAACTCGAGAGTGTGCAGCGCGTACGTGCGGCGCGCGGCCCGGTGCAGCGCGTCCCGCGCCGGTTCGGCGTAGCGGTGCGCGTCGAGCCCGAGGGTACGGGCGATCTCGTGCGCGGTGTACCGGTGGTGCGCGACCACCTCGGCGAGGTCGGTGTCGCGGTCGGCGGCGACCGTGTCGAGCCAGTCGGCGGTGAGCTCGTGGCGGGCGACCCGCTCGGTGCGGGGCAGCCGCTGGTAGCAGACGTCCCGGACGAGGACGTGGCCGAAGCAGTACTCGGTCTGCCCGGCCATCGTCGAGGCCGGCCTGCTCGTGGATCAGGTCGCGCTGCTCGAGGCGGCGCAGCGACCGCTCGATGGCGTCGGCCGGCCGGCCACCCATCGCCGCGGCGACCGCGCCCGGCCAGAACTGCGTGCCGACCACGGCGGCGGCCTGCAGCACCGCGCGGTCGGTGGCCTCGAGCAGGTCGACCCGGTTGGCGATGACCGCGTGGACGCTGTCCGGCATCGGGCAGCTCTTGCGACGTGAGCGTCGTCGAGACGGGCGCAGCGCGCCCGCTCGACCAGCATGCGCATGTATTCCAGCGCGTAGAGCGGGTTGCCGTCGGCGAGCTCCACGAGCGGGCCGAGGAGCCCGGACGGGAACGTCGCCGCGCCGAAGAGCTGGGTGTAGATGGTGGCGATGTCCGCGTCGCGCAGCGGCGGCAGCGTGATGGTGACCGAACCGGGGATCGCGCCGGCCCAGCTGGGCTCGCGCTCGAGCAGTTCGGGCCGGGCGGTGCAGAGCAGCAGCAGCGGCACGTCGCGCACCGACGCGCCGAGCCGTTCGACGAAACGCACCATCGACTCGTCGGCCCAGTGCAGGTCCTCGAAGACCAGGACGGTCGGGCGGTGCGCGGCCAGCGCGACCACGAAACGCCGCCACGCCGACTCGGTCTCGTCGGCGGCGAGCTTGGAGCCGGGCAGGCCGACCAGCGGGCCGAGCGGATCGGACAGCCGCGCGACCTCGAGCGGGCCGACGAGGTCGAGGAGCGCGGCGTCAAGGCGTTCCCGGGCGGTGTCGGCCGTGTCGGTGTCGAGGATGCCGGCCTGCGCCTTGACGATGTCGGCGAGCGCCGCGAACGTCACGTTCTCCCCGAACGGCGGGCAGCGCCCGGTGCGCCACGCGATCGAGTCGTCGTACAGCCGTTCGGCGTGCTGGAAGAGCTCGTGGACGAGCCGGCTCTTGCCGATGCCGGCGTGCCCGAGCACGGTCACCAGCTGCGGTGTGCCCTCGCGCAAGGCGCGGTGCAGGGCGTTGACCAGCAGCCCGCAGCTCGTGGGTGCGGTTGACCAGCGGCGTCGAGCCGGTCTCGCGGGCCGGGTGGTTGCGGCGCATCGGCGCGATGGCCAGCCACACCTCGGTCGGCGTCGAGCGCCCGCGCAGGGTGACCGGCGGCTGCGCGGCGCAGTTGATCGACGACTTGGCCAGGGCGTACGTGATGCCGCAGATCAGTACCCCGCCCGCCGGGGCGAGCGACTGGAGGCGGGACGCGGTGTTGACCACGTCGCCGGCGACGATCGCCTGGCCGCCGTCGCGGGCCGCGGCCACGTCGACGATCGCCTCGCCGGTCGCGACGCCGACCCGGAAGCGCAGGCTCCGCGCCGGGTCGTCGTAGCGGGAGAGCACCCGCTGCAGCTCCAGCCCGGCCCGGACGCAGCGCACCGCGTCGGTCTCGGTCGCCACCGGCGCGCCGAACAGCGCCATGACCGCGTCGCCGATGTACTTCTCGACGACCCCGCCGTACTGCCCGATCACCTGGCGGGCGGTGGCGAAGAAGTCGTTCTGCAGCTCGCGGACGAGCTCCGGGTCGGCGCGTTCCACGTATGGCGTGAAGTCGATGAGGTCGACGAACAGGACGCTGATCCGCCGCCGGTCGGTCGCCGTCGGGGCGCCGTCGGCGCGCTGGTCCGAGCGGGCTTTGCCGCACCCGGTGCAGTACGCCGCGTCGGCGGGCAGCGACCGCCCACAGTGGACGCACGCGGTGGTCAACTCCGCGCCGCAGCCCGCACAGAACCGGTCACCCTCGTTCGCGGGCCGGCCGCAGCGCGCGCAAAGGTTCGAAATGCCGAACCCCCTCCAATCGATCCCCAGTATCCTCACATGTCTCACACCCGCCCGACCAGGTGTACGGAAGCGGACACCCTCAGGCACCACGCGCTGGTTTAGTGTCGTGCGATCACACTCGCGAGAGGCGGCATCGTGCAGGTCAGATTGGCGCGCGACTGGACGGACGGCACCGGCGCCGAGCATACGGCCGGTGATCTCGTGGAAGTCGACACGATCACCCTGGCCGAACTCGAAGCGACCGGCGTCGTGCTACCCCCGCCGAGCGAGGAGGAGGACTGCCCTTAACGGTCGCTCATGCCGGCTCGGCGGCGCAGGGCCGACAGATCCGTCACGACGATGCGCCGGCCCTCGGTGCGCAGCCAGCCTCGGCTGGCGAACGAACCGATCGCCTGGTTGACGCTCTGCCGCGAACCGCCCGCCATCTCGGCGAGCTGGCTCTGGTTGAGCTCGATCGTCACCATCGGCGCGTTGGTCTCGCCGGCCAGGCGCACCAGGGTCTTGGCCACCCGGCCGGGCAGGTCGAGGAAGACGTGGTCGGCGTTCTGCTCGGTGAGCCGGCGGATCAGGGCGCCGAGCGAGCGCATGACCGCGTCGAGGATCCGCGGGTTGGCGTGCACGAGCTCGATGAACGCGTGCCGCGACAGGGCCAGGGCCTGGCAGTCCTCGATCGCCTCGGCCGACGCCGAGCGCTGCGCGCCGTCCAGGAGCGCAACCTCGCCGAGGACGTCGGGCGGGCGAACCACCGATAACACCGCCCGCTCCCCGGTCGGGGCCGTGCGGAATACCATCACCGCGCCGCGCTTGAGGACGATCAGCGACTCGCCGGGATCGTTCTCGACGAACAACAACTGTCCCTTGCGATACGTACGCGGCACCGCGGCGCCGATCACCCGCTGGCGAACCTCAGGCTCCAAGCCAGCGAACATCTCAACACCGGTCAAAGCGTCGCCGGGATCCGGCAGCCGACCATCCACCGGTCCAACCCCTCCCGGTCAGGAATAACAGATCAACAGTACAAAGTCTCCACCAGATCATGGCGTTCGTTGTCGGACTCTGTACATCCTGTATCAAGCCGATCCCGATGCGATCTTCGGGGGCCCGTCCTCGACGCGCGGTTGACCCGGGTAATGGCAGTATGAGCGTCAATGACGTACCGCTACTTCTACGACTGCGAATTCATCGAGGATGGTCGGACAATTGACCTGGTCTCGATCGGCGTGGTCGACGAGCACGGCCGGGAGTTCTACGCCGTGTCCACCGAGTTCGACGACACCCAGGCCGTGCCCTGGGTACGCCGGCACGTGCTCGACAAGCTGCCGTCCCCGGCGGACGCGGTCTGGCGCTCGCGGGAGCGGATCCGCGACGAACTGCACGCGTTCCTGCTGGAGCCGCTGCGCCGCGGGGACGACGACCAGATCGAGCTCTGGGCCTGGTACGCCGCTTATGATCATGTCGTCCTGGCCCAGCTCTGGGGGGCCATGCCGGCCTTGCCGCGGGAGATCCCGCGGTTCACCAAGGATCTGCGCCAGCTCTGGGACACCCTGGGCCGGCCGCCGCTACCGGCCGCCGACGGCCGCCACGACGCCCTGGTCGACGCCCGGCACAACCTCGCGCGCTGGCGCGCGATGCACAGTCCGTAACCCCCGTAGGTGGCGATCCGGGGGCCGACTACAGTTCGCAGTGTATGGCCGCACCCGGGCCGGCAACGACGCCGAATGCGGGTACCACATCCCACGGAAGGCTCTTCAAGCATGCGCATCGGCGTACTGACCGGGGGCGGCGACTGCCCCGGCCTCAACGCGGTCATCCGGGCCGTTGTCCGCAAGGGCGTCTCGACGTACGGTCACGAATTCGTGGGCTTCCGCGACGGTTGGCGCGGCCCGCTCGAGGGGTTCACCCGTGAGCTGGGCATCGCGCAGGTCCGCGGGATCCTGCCCCGTGGCGGCACCATTCTCGGCTCCTCGCGTACGAACCCGTTCAAGATCGACGGCGGCGTGGAGCGGATCAAGACCAACCTGGCCGAGCTCGGCATCGACGCGCTCGTCGCGATCGGCGGCGAGGACACTCTCGGCGTCGCGGCCCGGCTGGCCGAGCTCGACGTCAACGTCGTCGGCGTGCCGAAGACGATCGACAACGATCTCGGCGTCACCGACTACACGTTCGGCTTTGACACCGCGGTCAACATCGCGATGGAGGCCATCGACCGGCTGCACACCACCGCCGAGTCGCACCACCGCACACTCGTGGTCGAGGTCATGGGCCGGCACGCCGGCTGGATCGCCCTGCACGCCGGTCTCGCCGGCGGCGCCAACGTGATCCTGCTGCCCGAGCGCAAGTTCGACGTCGACCAGGTCGCCGGGTACGTCGAGAAGCGGTTCCAGACGCAGTACTCGCCGATCGTGGTGGTCGCCGAGGGCGCGCAGCCGCTCGACGGGCAGATGGTGCTGCACAACCAGGAGCTCGACGCGTTCGGCCACGTGCGGCTGGGCGGCATCGGCCAGTGGCTGGCGGAGCAGCTGGAGAACAAGACCGGCAAGGAGGCGCGCACCGTCGTACTGGGGCACATCCAGCGCGGTGGCACGCCGACCGCCTTCGACCGGGTGCTGGCCACCCGCTTCGGCCTGCACGCGATCGACGCGGTGCACGAGGGTGACTTCGGCAAGATGGTCGCGCTCAAGTCGACCGACATCATCCGCGTACCCCTGATCGAGGCGACCAAGGAGCTCAAGACGGTCCCGCCGGAGCGCTACACGGAAGCGGAAGTCTTCTTCGGCTGAGATTTGGTTCATTCGCAGTCGATCAAGGAAGTACGCGCCGGGATTTGTCCGATTCCCGGGCGCGTACTTCCTTGATCGACGAGGAGGGGGGAGGGGTAGCGATGCACACGGTCGCGGTTATCGGGGCGGGTAAGATCGGTGAAGTTCTGCTGTCGGGGCTGCTCCGCGCCGGTTGGCCCAAGGACCGGCTGCTCGCCACCGCCCGCCGCCCCGCTCGCGCCGACGAGCTCGCCGCGAAGTACGGCGTGCGGATCGTCGACAACGGGACCGCGGTACTGGAGGCCGACGTCCTCGCGATCGCGGTCAAGCCGCAGGACGCCGGGGTGCTGCTCGACGAGTTCGGCCCGAAGGTCCCCGCCGACAAGCTGGTGATCTCGCTGTGCGCCGGGCTGCCGACGGCGTTCTTCGCCCGGCGGCTGCCCGAGGGCACCCCGGTCATCCGGGTCATGACCAACACGCCGGCGCTGGTCGACGAGGCGATGACCGCGATCTCGGCCGGCGCTCACGCGACCGCCGAGCACGTGGCGACCGCCGAGGAGCTGTTCCGGCCGCTTGGGCGCACCATCGTCCTGCCGGAGTCGCAGCAGGACGCGGTGACCGCGCTGTCCGGCTCGGGGCCGGCGTACTTCTACTTCCTGGTCGAGGCGATGACCGACGCCGGCATCCTCCTCGGCCTGCCCCGCCAGGTGGCCCACGACCTGATCGTGCAGACCGCCATCGGCTCGGCGATCATGCTCCGGGAGTCGGGTGAGCATCCGGTGAAACTGCGGGAGGCGGTGACCTCGCCGGCCGGTACGACGATCAACGCGATCCGCGAACTGGAGAACCACGCGGTCCGCGCCGCGCTGCTCGCCGCTCTCGAGGCCGCCCGGGACCGCGCCCGGGAGCTGGCCGAGCAGAACCAGTGAAGGCTCTTCACTCAAGCGTTCAACCCTGTCGATGTTGCGAGCCGTGTCGGTACGGTAACTGACAGCAGTACCGAGCAAGTTTCGCCTCTGTAGTTGCGACGACCCGGCCCCGTCGTCGCTCCGCACGCTGACGCGCCAATCGTCGAGCGTGCTGCAGAGCCCGCCGTCGGCCGTAGATGCGGTCGGCGGCGGCTGCTGTGCATCACACCGTGGCCATGGCGATCTCCCGTTCGGCGACCTTTTGGCCGCTGGTCGGCGTCACGGCCGTTTGGTCGCTGGTCGGCGTCACGATCAGCCAGACGCCGCCCGCGCTGTACAGCGCCAGGCCGGCCACCTCGGTGCCGTCCGACAGCACGCGTACGCGGGGGCAGCCGGCCTGGGCCCGCTCCAGGCGTCCGTCGACGCCGACCACGGCGAAGTAGCGGCAGTGCTCCTCGTCCTGGTAGCCCCAGGCCTGGAAGACCTCGCGGCCGGTGTACGAGTACCGGCTGAGCATCGCCGTACGCCCGCCGACCTCCCGGCGCAGGAACTCCCCGCGCAGCCCCGGCACCACGACACCGTCGAGATCGATGTCATCGATGACCATGTACGAGCGGAAATGTGCCAAATTGGGTGCCTTCACAACTCATCTCAACGACAGGCGCGTGCCGACGGGCACTGCCCCGATCGGGGTCGGCATGATGTCAGGGTGCGATTCGAAACCAGCCGGGCGCTCGACGCGATCGAACAGCGACTCACCACGGATCCGCTCTCGGCCGGCGCCGTCGTCGACCTGACCGAGGCGGCCCGCAGCGTCGACATCGACGGCGGGCGCCCCGCCGCACTGCTGCGTCTCGGCCAGTTCGTCGACGCGTTGAGCCGCCAGCTCGGCGACGCCGGCATCGGCCTGTACGCGGTGGCCGAGCGCGGCGCGATGTCCGACACCGATTTCACCTCGAACGAGCGGATGGTCCTGCGTCGCTGGTCCGACGACGGGCTGATCGAGATGCTCCCGGCGGGCGCGGCGCCGTCCGCCCGGATCCTCGAGATCTCGGCGCTGACCGGGCTGCCGGCGATCTCCCGTACCCCGGTCCAGAACTCGGCCGGGCCGCTCTACCTGGCCAAGTCGTCCTCGGGTGGGATGGCGCTGACCCTGGCCCCGACCAGCGGTTCGTCGCCGCGGCCGCACCCGGCGACCGGCCGGATCTGGCGCTGCCCGCAGCCCAGCTGCCCGAGCTTCCGCCAGCCGGCGGCCTCCGGGGCCGGCCAGTCGCCGCCGACGTTGCCGAGCGGGGCACCGGTCTGCCCGCGGCACGGTGACCGCCTCGCCGATCAGGGCGCTCGGCCGTGGCTGGTGGCGATGGTGGTCCGCGTCGAGGGCTCGGTGTGCACCCGCTTCCTGGCCAGCAGCGCCCGCCGCGTCGTCGTCGGCCGCTCGCCCGACGACCCGGGCGGGGTGACGATCGGCAGCTGGCTCGACGAGGAGGCGACCCGCCGGGTCAGCCGCAGCCACCTGCTCATCGAGGCCCGTGAAGGCATGCTCATGGCGACCGATGTGAGCACCAACGGCGCGGTGGCCATCACCCGTTCGAGCGACGCGCAGCCACCACGTCGAGTGAACCTGACGCGCGACCAGCCGTACGTGATCGGCGAGTGGGACGAGGTCGAGTTGCATCCCGGCGTGACCGTCGGGCGCGCCGACCGTCCATTTGCCGGGACGCCGGCGGCTACCCAGGACTCCGTGCTACAGAACGCCCCGACGGTGGCGATGCGACTGCCGCGGCCCTGAACTCCACCGGGAAACGTCCACTATGGACTATCACAACGTGATGGCGCGGCGAGTTGCGTTGTGGCGCAAGGGAAGCAGGTTACGGGCGAACCTAGAGTCGATCTTTGACAAGGAACACAGTGGCATTTGCGGCAAATCCCGGTTGCCGAGCAGTGTGACAGGGAAGCCTGGACAGGTGCGGAATCGGTATATCGACGTCTTGCGGGCTGCGGCGATCATCCGGGTAGTGGTCTACCACACGCTCGGTTTCTGGTGGCTGACCGTCATCTTTCCGGCCATGGGACTGATGTTCGCGCTCGGTGGCTCCCTGATGGCCGCGTCGATCGACCGCTCCGGCACGGCCGCCATCGTGCGCCGCCTGCGTCGCATCCTGCTGCCCGTCTGGGTGCTGGCGGTGATCGCGCTCGCGTCGATGTCCTTTGTGGGCGGCATGCCGCACACCTGGCGGTGGATTCTCTGGATCGTCCCGTTCGGTGACGCACCGACGACGGTGTGGGGCGGCACGTGGCTCGCGATGTTCTGGTACATCCGTTCCTACCTGTGGTTCATCGTCCTGTCCCCGGCGCTGCTGTGGGCCTATCGCAAGTGGCCCATCCCGTCGCTGGTGGTGCCGTTCGCGGTGCTCGTCACCATGGTGGTGACCAACTCCGGCTTCGCGACCGGCGGCACGCTGCGCGACTTCTTCTACTACGCACCGGCCTGGATGCTCGGCTTCGCCTACCACGACGGGCAGTTGCGCCGGTTGTCCCGCAAGGTGCTGTGGATCGTCGTGGCCGCCCTGGCCGGTTTCGGCCTCGCCTGGCTGTTCACCCACCCGGGGCCGCGCATCTACGACCTCAACGACAACCCGCTCGCCGACGCGACCTGGTCGACGGCGTTCCTGCTGGTGCTGCTCGCGTACGCGCCAAGGATGCTCGGCCTGGGCAAGGCGGAGCCGTTGGTCGAGGGTATGAACCGGCGTGCGCTGACCATCTACCTGTGGCACCAGGCGGCGATCGCCATCGTGGACTTCGGCGCGGCGCTGCTCGGCATCTCGCTGCTCGGCCGCTGGGGCGGCTTCCTCGAAGTGTCCACCGTGTTCATCGTGCTCGGCCTGCTCGTGCTCGCCTTCGGTTGGGTCGAGGACGTCGCCGCCCGGCGCAGGCCCGCGCTGGTGCCCGGGCCGGCCGAGAAGCCGGTCGTGGCCGCACCCGAGCGGGTCCCCGAACCAGCGGCGGCGTGAGGCCACAACTCCGGGGAACCAGTCGCCTCCGCGGGCTCCCGAGGCCACAACTTCCCCGAAGTAGTGGCCTCAGCGGGGCCGGTTGGCCACTACTTCGGGGAAGGTGTGGCTTCCTGGGCTTGGGGACGCGGGCCTGGCAGCGGAGGCCCCCAGGGCCGGAGCGGTGTCTGGCGGGAGCGGCGGTCGTGCGCCCGGCGGACCCGAGTCATCGGCTTGAAGAAGGAAATTGCGGCGTGTCGTGGCGCTGGTGATTGCTGGAAGACCCTGGAAATCGTACGTTCGCGAACGTGTCGGACGAGCATGCTGGGGCGGTCGAGGCGCTGGAGCGGCGCATCGACCAGCTGCGCCGTGGTGTGCGCAAGGCCGCGGCCTCGGGAGACCGGCTCCTGGCTCGCAATCTGCGCGCGGAGTTGCGCCATGCGGAGCACGCCTGGGACGACGCGCTGGCGCGGCTCGAAGAGTCCGCCGCGCCGACCACCGTGCCGGCTCCGCGGCTGGCCGGTTCGCTGCTGTCGATCCGGGAGCAGGTGCACCACGCGCTCACCCTGCTCACCGTGCCGGCCGCGCCGAAGCTCATCATCGCGGTGCACGAGGCCTTCTTCCCGGGTGAACTCGTCGCCGCGCGGCTGACCAGCCTGCGGCGGGACGAGGAGCGCTCGTTCCGGGTGGCCCCGTTCGGGCGGCCGTTCTACCTCGGCCCGGCGCTGAGCGCCGACCTGCTCTCCCCGGCCCGGGGGCTGCTGGCCATCTCGACCTGGCCGCTGTCGACCCGCATTGTCGGGCCGCTCAGTGCGCGGGTCGACTTCCTGGTCAGCGCGATCCGGGTCGCGACGCGGATCGCCGCGCTGCCAAGCGTCGAGGCGGCCGGCGTCGCGGCTGCTCTGGCGGTTCGCGGCCAGCATTCCGGGCGCGGGCAACGGCGCCGTCTATCCGTCCAAAGTGGTCGAGGCGGCCGAGGCGGAGCTGGCGGTGCACCTCGAGTCCGACACCGGCCACCGCACGGCCGCCGCCGAGCGCGCCCGCGCGGTGCTCGACGACACCGAATCGCTGTTCGGCGCACGACTGCAGAAGGCCCCTTCTTCCCCAAGGAGCGACATCGATGGACAGGCTTGTCGAACGGCTTGACCGCATCCGGGGGCCGGTGGCGCCGCGCAACCACAACGCCCGTACGATCGCCGCGCTCACCAGCAACCCGGGCTGCGCCCGTCGCGGCGTCCTGGACGCGGCCGGAGTCAACAAGGGCGAGATCGCGCGCTATCTCGGCTTTCCGTCCGGGTACGGGCAGTCGCGCTTCGCGATCGCCCGCGGCAACGCCTTCGAGGCGCAGGTCAAGGCCGACGGCTGCGCGGATCTGCTGCACCTGCTGCGGGAGCGGCTCGGGCTGGCGATCCCCGAGGTGTCCTACGACGATCTGTCCACTGTGGGCGGCAACGCGAGCCGCGAGGTCCGCTACGCGCGAACCAGGAGTCTCCTGGCCCGGGCGGCCGGCGAACAGGACGACGCCGGCACGATGTTCGACCACCCGATGCTGCGGCTGGAGATCGCCGGCTACTACGCGTACCTCGAGCCGGACCTGATCGCCTTCCGCGCCGGCGGCCGGTTCTACGTCATCGAGATCAAGTCGTTCGCGGTCATCGACGGCCAGGCCGACCCGGGCAAGGTCGCGGCCGCGGCTCGGCAGGCCGCCGTCTATGTGCTCGCGATGCGCCGGCTGCTGGCCGAGCTCGGCTACCCGGCCGACGCGGTGTCCGAGCAGGTCGTACTCGTCTGCCCGGAGAACTTCGCCAACCGGCCGACCGCGACGCTGGTCGACGTCCGGCGGCAGCTGAGCGTCCTTGAGCGGCAACTGTCCCGCATCACCCGCCTGGAGGCGGTGCTCGACGCCCTGCCGGAGACGATGACGCTCGACGTCGCCAACCCGCCGGCCGAGGTGGCGTCCTCGGTGCGTACGGTCGACGCGAGCTACACCCCGGACTGCCTCGGCACCTGCGAGATGGCGTACTTCTGCCGCGACGAGTGCGGCGGCTCCACGCGCGCGCTCGGCCGCGGAGTCCACGACGACCTCGGTGGGGTCGACTCGGTCGACACGGTGCTCGGCCTGGCCCGCGGGACGCTCACCCCGGGCGTGGGGCAGGAGGAGATCGCCGAACTGCTGCGTTTCGCCCACCGCTTGCGGGCCGAGTGCCTCGGTGGGGTCACTTGAGCGTCCTTACCGCCCTGGCCCGTGCGCAGGCGGCCGAGACTGGGCGGGCCCAGCCGCTCACCACGGTCCGGCATGTGCACATCAGTGACCGGCCGCTCGTGCTCGTCCCGCTCGTCTTGGCCGGCGAGGCGGCCGCGCCGCTCGCGGCCATGGTCGGCGACGACGAGGCCGAGCCGCGGCTGCTCTTCGTCCCCAACCCGCGCAACCGCACCCAGCGCTTCGAGTTCGTCGCCGAGCTGGCCGGGGTCGTGCTGTCCTATGTGAACCGTCGCACCCGGACGGTCGAGCCGAATCCCGGCCGCGGTGGCACCAAGATGCGGTACGCCGATGCGCCGCAACTGCTCGTTCCCAACGCCGGCGGGCTCGAGTTCGTCCGGCTCCTGGGCCGGTCGACCCGGTTCCGCCGCACGTACGGGCAGTACGCCGTGCACCGCAGCGTCCCGTTGCTCGGCCAGTGGCTGACCTTCTTCCGGGACCGAACGGATCACGCCGGATCGGCGCTGCTGCTCGCCATGACCGAGGTGCTGTCCGCGCATTGGGCCACCGGCCAGAGTGGACTCGAGGACGCCAACCTGGCCGCGCTGCTCGGCTGGATCGAGCCGGCCGACGGCCTCGACGGACCCAGTTCGGCGGCGCTCGCCGAGGATCCGCTGCTGTGGCCGCCGGCCGGGCCGAGCACCGATCCCTCGTTCGACAACGAGATCCTCGCGCCGTCGCTGGCCAGCGGCAACGCACGCTCCCTGGCGACCGCGTTGGCGAGCCAGCTCGAGCCGACCTGGCGGCTGATGTGGCGGGCGATCCGGCGGCTGCGCGCCCTGCCCGAGGGCGCCTCGGTGCCGGTTCGCTGGGCCGCCGACCGCGACGCGTTCACCGCGTACCAGGCGTCCATCGTGGACGGTGCGGCGCTCCCGCAGCCCCGCGTGGACAGTGCCGTCGCCGCCGCCGGCCGGCTCGACCGTCTCGAGCGCGAGCAGGCGCGGTACGACGCCCAGCGCGCCTTCGACGACCCCCTCGTCATGGCCGAGTTCCGGCTGACCGGGGAGGCGTTCGCGGGCATTGTCGTCGCCGCGCAACCGCAGCGGCGCGACACCTCGGGAAAGCGCCCGGTGCTCCGCCCGCACGTCACCATCGAGACCACCGATCCCGTTCAGATCGACCCGGGCGCCGGCTTCGTCTCTCCGGCCCGCCCGGCCCAGGTCGCGACCGTGGTCGACGTTTCGCTGCCACTGGTGGTGCTGGAGCTCTCGGGTGGCATGGGGCGCACGCTGACCGCACCGGCCGGCGCGGTGCCCGAGGTCGGCGAGGCCGTCACGTACGGCCCGGCGACCGACGCCTACCAGCCGCCGGGCCGGTTTCCGAGCCGCGATGCGACCCCGTGGACCCACGGTGGCCCGCCGGCCGAGTACGTGCCGACCGACACCGACGCCGGCGAGGACTGGTCATGACCACCGACGACATCCTCGCCGACTTTGGTCGGGGCGGCCGGGGCGTCGTGGTCGACTCGCCACCGGGGGCCGGCAAGTCCACCCTGGTCGTCCGGGCGGCCCGCGCGCTCGCCGAGGGGGGCGAGCGCCTGATGGTCGTCGCGCAGACCAACGAACAGGTCGACGACCTCGTCGACCGGCTCGCCACCGACGCCCCGCAGGTGAGCATCGGCCGGCTGTCGGCTTCCACGTACGCCTGGACGAGACGCGTCATGAAGCACGATTCGGTGCTGGTGAGCGGGGCGGTCGACGACGTCGCCGACCGCGCCGTCGTGATCGGGACGGCGGCGAAGTGGGCGACCGTCGACGAGGGGGACTGGGAGCGCGCGATCGTCGACGAGGCCTACCAGATGCGCTCCGACATGCTGCTGCGGGTCGCGGGCCGGTTCGCGCGCGCGCTCTTCGTCGGCGATCCCGGCCAGCTCGACCCGTTCTCGGTGGTCGCGCTCGAGCGCTGGGCCGGCCTCACCTGGGATCCCATGCAGAGCGCCGTGTCCGTCCTGCTCCGGCACAATCCGGACCTGCCGGTCCATCGGCTGCCGGTGTCGTGGCGGCTGCCGCCGTCCGCGGCGTCGGTGGTCTCGTCGGCGTTCTACCCCTTCGCCGAATTTTCCTCCGGTACGGCGGAAGCCGACCGTCGCCTCGAGTACCGGGTGGACGGAGCGGGATCCGCTGTGGACAGTGTGCTGGACACGGCCGCGGCCAACGGCTGGGCGTTGCTCGAACTGCCGGCGCGGCACACGGTACGGACCGATCGCGAGGCGGTCGCGGCGGTCGCCGGCGTCGCCGATCGGCTGCTCCAGCGGGGCCCGGTCGCCTATTCCGAGCGGTCGGCGGGCGGCACGCCGGTCACGGTCGACCGGGTCGCCATCGGCGCGGCCCACCGCGACCAGGTCGCCGCCATCCGGCACGCCCTCGCCGGTACCGCGGCCGCGGAGGTCACCGTCGACACGGCCAACCGCCTGCAGGGACGCGAGTACGACGTCACGGTCGTGCTGCACCCGCTGTCCGGCCGGCGGGACGCGAGCGCCTTCCACCTCGAGGCGGGCCGGCTGTGCGTGCTGGCCTCACGCCATCGTCACGCCTGCATCGTGGTGGCCCGAGCCGGCATCGCCGAACTGCTCGACGCGCACCCGTCCGCCGAGCCGGTTCACCTGAACACGCCGGTGAAGTTCCCCGACGGCTGGGAGGCGCACCAAGCCATGCTCGCCCACCTCGAGACCGTCCGTGTCCCCGCCTGACCCGCCGCTCACCATCGTCGATGCCGCGAACGTCATCGGCTCGGTTCCCGACGGGTGGTGGCGGGACCGCGCCGGTGCGGTCCGCCGCCTGCGCGACGCCCTGGCCGCCGCCGCCTTGCCCGGCGAGGTCGTGCTGGTCGTGGAGGGTGCCGCCCGCAACGTGGAGACCACCCCGGGGGTACGGGTCGAGCGCGCGCCCCGCTCCGGCGACGATGCCATCGTCGCGCTGGTCGAGGCCGCCCAGGGTGAGCGCCCGATCATCGTGGTCACCGCCGACCGGGGGCTGCGCGACCGGGTCACCGCGCTCGGTGCGTCCGTCGAAGGCCCGCGGACGCTTCGGGAAAGAATCAACTATGGCCATCCGGAAATGAGTTGACTCGACAACCATTTCAATTGGCGGATATGGATAATGTGCGCAAGGTTACAGAGCGACCGCTATCCGTTGGACCGCTGGTACGCTGCGTCTATGTCGCTTGAGGTGCTCCTTGACCCGATGTGGGTTTCGCGACGTGCCGATCACTTCGACGGGCTTTGTCGGACCAATTTCGGTTAACACCGGGTGTCCAACAGAAGAAAAGCTCGAGAGGAATACTGCCATGTCAGTGACGGTGCTGGACGAGCGGCTTGCCGACTCAGCCGAAGCGGTCGTCACCATCACAGTCCAGTTCAAGCTCTCTGGCACCGAGTTGCCGGTCGCGGCGACCCGGCTCATCAGTGAACTCGAGGCGCTGGCCGGCAGCGCGCCGAATCGGGGTCCTTTGCTCCGGTTGGTGTCCCCACCAGCGCCGGCGGCGCAGACGGAAACAGCGCCCAAGATCCGGCGCATCGGTCGGGTTGGCGAGCACAGCCCGTCGCTCTACCTGCACACCGGTTCCCGCCTGCTTTTGCGCGACGGGAGCCCGGTCGACCTGACGCGCCGCGAATACGACCTGTTCCGGTTCCTGTGCGAAAACCCGCGCCGTGTGTTCACGCGGGCGCAACTCTTGCGCCTCGTGTGGGGATACGACATGGTGGGCACAGAGCGCACCGTCGATGTCCACATTCGCCGGCTTCGGGTCAAGCTGGGCGATTGCTCGGCGATCATCACCACTGTTCGCGGGGTCGGTTACCGGCTCGACGACGACGCTCCGGTTGACATTGTTGTGCAAGAAGACTGACGCCCCGGGCCGACGCCGGTTCTGACCAGGAGGCGGCCATGGCCAGGCATGCCACCCATCCACATCGCGTGCGGCACATCACGCCCGGGCGACGACGTCGCGGCGTGTTGATCCGCCATCGCCTGCGCCGCGTTCTGGACGCGTTGCACACTCCACGCCACTCAACCCACCACTAAGCCCGGAAGCCAGTGGCCATCGCGGGGCCACAACTCCGGGGATGTAGTGGCCTCGGGCGGCCTCGGAGGCCACAACTTCGGGGGAGTAGTGGCTTCAGCCGGTCGGGAAGCCACAACTTCGGGGGAGTAGTGGCCTCGCGGGGTCTCGCAGGCCACTACATCCGGGATGTAGTGGCGTCGGGCGGAGTGCCGGCGGCTCGACGGGTGCGGCGAGGGTGGTCTTGGGTGGGCCCAGCGGGCCAAAATCATCTGTGGCCCGCCGACATGTCGCCCTCGCGGCCGGAGTGCTGCTGTTCATCGATGTGCTCCGGGTCTGGCTGCCGTCGATCATCACGATCTTCGGGCAGGCCGCATCGACCCCCGCCGAACTGCTCGGCGCGTTCGGGCTCGCCTGGTTCCTGGCCGGCGTCGCGGCGCCGCCACTCGCCCGTACGTTCGGCCCGCGGCAGGTCGCCGGAGCCGGCGCGATCGCCCTCGGCGGGCTACGGGCCGCCCTGCTCTTCGTCCACGGCGGGCAGCCGCAGCTGTACCTCGCCTCGGTTGGTCTGCTCGCCGGGATCACCTGGCTGGCCGCGACCGCCGAGTCCGGCGAGCGGCTCATCCCCGGCGTGCCGGTCGGGATCGCGGCGGCCGCCGCCCAGCACGCCCTGCTGGGTACGGTCGACCTGACCTGGCGGCACGTGTGGTGGGCGTGGCTGGTCGGGCTGGCCGAGGCGGCGCTCTTCGTCTGGGCCGTGCTGCGGTGGCCGGCCAAGAGCGACCTCAACGCCGGCGGCTGGTTCGTAGTCGGGCCGGCCCTGCTGCTCAGCGGCATGTTGGCCACGTCGCCCGCGCTGACCTCGACGGCGCTGTCCTACCTGCCGTCGCCGGTCGCCCGTACCGTGCCGGTCTACCTGTTCATCCCGGTCACGCTCGTGGCCGCCCTGCTGTTCGCGTGGCAGGGCATCCGGCCGCCGATGAGGCTGCGGTATCTGGCGCCGATCGCCCTGGTCGGGTCCACGGTCGTCTTCGCCTTCGCGGGCGGGCGCTGGCTGTTGGTCGCCATCCTGCTCGCCGCGCCGGCCCTCGGCGCCTGCGTCGGCATGGCCGGCTGGCGATCTCAGCATCAGGGCTATGCGCTCGCCGGGGGCATGGTCGTCTTCGGCGTCGCCGCGATCGCCTACTACGCCTCGTACGACATCGGTTATCCCAATCAATGGGTGCCGATCGCCGTCGCGGCGACGGTCGCGGTCTACGCGTTCCGGTCCCCGGTACGGGCCGGCCGGACCCGGATCGCGCCCCAGCGGGCGGTTTTCGTGGTGCTGGCCACCGGCGTGCCGCTCGTCGTGCTCGCGGCCGCCGTCTCACGGGTGATGCCGGCCGGCAACGAGCCGCGTGTCGACGGGCCGGCGCTGCGGCTCGTCACGTACAACATCCGGATGGGCTTCGGGCTCGACGGCACCTTCGATCCGGACGCCACGGCCCGGGCGATCAAGGCTGAGCGGCCGGACGTCG
This sequence comes from uncultured Actinomycetota bacterium, assembly GCA_963816625.1. Classification (GTDB taxonomy): domain Bacteria; phylum Actinomycetota; class Actinomycetes; order Mycobacteriales; family Micromonosporaceae; genus Dactylosporangium. The sequence continues at coordinate 600,571 of CAWFLC010000006.1, forward strand.
TCACGCTGTCCGAAGTGGACCGGGCCTGGCTGCTCAACGGCGGCCACGACGATGTCGCGGTGCTGGCCCAGAGGCTCGACATGCGGTGGTACTTCGCGCCGGCCGCCGACAGCGTCTGGGGCGACGCGATCATGACCCGGCTCAAGGTGAGCAACGCGCGCAGCGTCGTGCTGCCGGCCGCCGGTGCGCCGACCGGCGCTCAGGCGCTCGGCGTCGAGGTGAGCGTCGGCGGTCGCGAGTGGACGGTGATCGCGACGCACCTGCAGCCGCCGCCCGACGGACCGCCGGACGCCCAGGCGCGTGCGGTCATCGCGTTCGCGAAGAGCTTCGGCGCTGGCCCGACCTTCGTGGCCGGTGATCTCAACATCGAGCCGGACAGCGGCACGATGGCCATCTTCAGCCAGGGCGGCCTGATCGACGCGTTCGCACCGTACCGGCCAGTGCGCACGTTCCCGGCGGACCGGCCGGTGCAGCAGATCGACCACGTGCTGGTGCTCGGCGGCCTGCGGGCCTCCGACGTCCACGTCGGCAGGATCACGGCGTCGGACCACGCCGCGGTGGCCGCAACCCTGACCGCGACCTGAGCGCCCGCCCGAGGCCACTGTTTCCCCGGAGTTGTGGCCTCCGAGGCCCCGCGAGGCCACTGTTTCCCCGGAGTTGTGGCCTCGCGGGCCGCCCGAGGCCACTAGATCCCCGGGGCGCCCGAGGCCACTCGATTCCCGGGGCGCCCGAGGGCACTACTTCGCCGGAGTTGTCCCGCTGGGCTTCCGGAACGACGCCAGCTGCGTGGCCTGCGCAACCAGGCGGTCCTTGCTGTCCCACACGTCGCACACCTGGTCGGTGAGGTTGCCGGAGACCAGCCGAGCCCGTTGCCGCACACGGAGGGGCCCCGGCTCCGGCACCGCCCGCACGTACGTGGTGAGCTCGAGCGTCGGCGTCCACCCGGCGATGCCGAGCGCGAACGTGGCCGGCGGCAGGCAGTCGACGACGAAGAGCAGGCTGACCGGGTCGAAGGGCTCGCCGTCGGCGAAGCGTACCCAGCCCCGGAACTCGCCCGGCGGATTGCCCATGGCTCTGGGATCGAGCCGCTGGTCGATCGCCTCGAGCATGTCGATATGCAGGCCGGAGCCGGGCGGCTCGACCGGGCTGCGCGGGCACTCGTCGAACGGGGTCAACTCCGGCGCCGGCGCGTCCGCCCACATCACGTCCGAAGCGCTGTCGAGGTCACCGGTGGTGAACAGCGCCTCGATGCAGACGTTCCCATCCTGTACGAGGCGAGCCCGCAGCTGGTCCGCCGCGCGCCCGTGGCGGAGCAGCTCGACCGCGACGGTCGCCGGTCCCGATTCGGGCGAGGACAGGTAGATGGCGCTGGACGACAGCGGATGCGGCAGCGCTTCGCGGTCCAGAGCCGTTCGGGCCCGAACAGCACGGTCCAGCGCCGCCCGCCCGAGGACGGCCATGAGGTAGCCGCCGTTCGGCCGGCCGCCGACCGTCCACTGTGGATCAAGCTCGATGTCGTAGTCGCCCTCGACGTCGCCCGACGATCGCGGCGTGGTGGCGGCACCGAACCCGGCCAAGTCGGATCCCTCCCTCTGCGTGCGGGCACCGGGGCCCGACTCTACGCTGACACCATGGCGCGCACGCGGCTCTATCGCAACGGGAAGGTCGAGTCCGAGGACTTCCCGGTCGACGATATCTCCGAGCACATCAAGGACGAGTCGGCGGTGGTCTGGCTCGACGTCTGCAAGCCGACCGTCGAGGACTTCCAGAAGATCGGCGAGGAGCTCGGCCTGCACGCCCTCGCGATCGAGGACGCCACGTCGCCACACGAGCGGCCGAAGCTCAACCACTACCAGACGCACCTGTTCATGATCGCTTACTCGGCGACCTTCGACGCCGAGTCCGGCGTTGTCGAGATCCACGAGGTCTCCGCGTTCATCACCAAACGCGCCCTGATCACCGTCCGGATGGACGACGGCTTCGACATGCAGAAGGTCGTCGACCGCTGGGACCAGCAGGCGGACCTCGCCAAGTACGGCTGTGGCTTCCTGCTGTACGGGCTGATCGACGAGATCGTCGACGGGCACTTCGACGCGCTCCAGGCGCTCGACGCTGCCCTCGAAGGGGTCGAGGAGGTGCTCTTCGAGGAGACGCCGGCCAGCATCCGGCAGGTCCAGCGCCGCTCGTTCGTATTCCGCAAGAGCCTCGGCAAGCTCCGCAAGGTGGCGCTGCCGATGCGGGAGGTCGTCAACGAGCTGATCCGCTCCAACTCCAACGACGACGTCAAGCTGGTCAACGAGGAACTCAGGCCCTACTTCCAGGACGTGTACGACCACGTGCTGCGCGTGGGGGAGTGGGTCGAGGCGCAGCGGGACTACGTGTCCACCATCCTGGACACCAACGTCAGCGTCCAGGGCAACCGCTCGAACACGATCATGAAAAAGGTGACCAGCTGGGCGGCGATCATCGCGGTGCCGACCGCGATCACCGGTTTCTACGGGCAGAACATCCCATTTCCCGGGTACGAGCACACCTCGGGCTTCATCATCTCCTCTGTGCTGATCGCGGTGCTGTCGGTCACCCTCTACATCACGTTCAGGCGCAACGACTGGCTGTAGGAAACATTACTGTTGACGTATGACTGAGCACTTCGACGTCGTGGTGCTGGGCGCGGGCCCGGGCGGCTACACCGCCGCGGTCCGGGCCGCACAGCTCGGCCTGTCGCACGGCGATCGTCGAGGACCGCTACTGGGGCGGCGTCTGCCTCAACGTCGGTTGCATCCCGTCGAAGGCGCTGCTGCGCAACGCGGAGCTCGCGCACATCTTCAACCACGAGGCGAAGACCTTCGGCATCCAGGGCGTCGGTCACCTTCGACTACGGCGCGGCGTTCCAGCGCAGCCGCAAGGTCGCCGACGGGCGCGTCAAGGGCGTCCACTACCTGATGAAGAAGAACAAGATCCGCCAGTACAACGGTCGCGGCGTCTTCGACGACGACCACACGCTGCGGGTCGGCGACGACGACCGTGACGTTCGACTACTGCATCATCGCCACCGGGGCGACCACCCGCCTGCTGCCCGGCACCCAGCTGACCGACCGCGTGGTGACCTACGAGGAGCAGATCCTCAGCGACGACCTGCCCGGCAGCATCATCATCGCCGGGGCCGGCGCGATCGGCGTCGAGTTCGCCTACGTCCTGCACAACTACGGCGTCAAGGTCACCATCGTGGAGTTCCTCGACCGCATGGTGCCGCTGGAGGACGAAGAGGTCTCCGCCGAACTGGCCAAGCGTTACAAGCGGCTGGGCATCGACGTCCTCACCTCGACCCGGGTCTACTCGATCGAGGAGTCGCGATCAAGGGGTACGGGTGACCGTCACGCGCAACGGGACGGACGCAGGTGCTCGAGGCCGACAAGGTGCTGCAGGCCATCGGTTTCCAGCCCCGGGTCGAAGGCTACGGCCTGGAGAAGACCGGGGTGCGCGCTGCACCGAGCGCGGCGCGATCGACGTCGACGGGCGGCTGCGCACCAGCGTGCCGCACATCTTCGCGATCGGCGACGTGACCGCCAAGCTGATGCTCGCGCACGCCGCCGAGTCGATGGGCATCATCGCCGCCGAGACGATCGCCGACGCGGAGACCATGGAGCTGGACTACGTGATGATCCCGCGGGCGACCTACTGCCAGCCGCAGATCGCCAGCTTCGGCTGGACCGAGGCGCAGGCCCGCGAGCGCGGTTTCGACGTGAAGGTCGCGAAGTTCCCGTTCACCGCCAACGGCAAGTCGCAACGGGCTGGGCGACACGGTCGGCTTCGTCAAGATCATCAGCGACGGCAAGTACGGCGAACTGCTCGGCGCTCACCTGATCGGCCCCGAGGTGACCGAGCTGCTGCCCGAGCTGACCCTCGCGCAGCAGTGGGACCTCACCGTGCACGAGGTCGGCCCGCAACGTGCACGCCCACCCGACGCTCGGCGAGGCGGTCAAGGAAGCGCTGCACGGCCTGGCCGGCCACATGATCAACATGTGACGGCGCCGAGGGCCTGCGCCAACGGGGTCGTTCGTGTCGCCACCTTGACGCAGGCCCTTGGGGAATCGGGTCGACCGGGTCGTTACGCTGGTCACCATGCCGCAGGAATGGCACCACTTCCGGTTCCCCGGGCCAGAGATCGCACGCGTGTCCGTGCAGGGCAACAGCGACGACGAGCACTTCGGGCTGGACCGTTGGCGCACCATGCCACGTGCGCAGACGCCGCCGTGGCCCGACCAGAAGGCCGTCGACGACGTCGGCGACCTGCTCGTCCACGGTTCCGCCGATCGTCGCGCCGTACGAGGTCGACCAGCTCCGCGACCGGCTCGCCCTGGTCGCCGACGGCAAGGCGTTCTTCCTGCAGGGCGGCGACTGCGCCGAGACGTTCGCCGACAACACCGACACGCACCTGCTCGCCAACGCGCGCACGCTGCTGCAGATGGCGGTCGTGCTGACCTACGGCGCCTCCCTGCCGGTGATCAAGGTCGGCCGGGTCGCGGGGCAGTACACCAAGCCCCGCTCGTCGGCGCTCGACGCGCTCGGTCTCCCGGCGTACCGCGGCGACATGGTCAACTCGCTCGACCCCGACCCGGCGGCCCGCATCGCCGACCCGCAGCGCATGGTCCGCGCCTACGCCAACGCGTCCAGCGCGATGAACATGCTCCGGGCCTACCTCGGCGGCGGCATGGCCGACCTGCACGCGGTGCACGACTGGAACAAGGGCTTCGTGCGCACCTCGCCGGCCGGTCAGCGCTACGAGGCGATCGCCCGCGAGATCGACCGGGCCCTGCGCTTCATGCAGGCCTGCGGGCTCACCGACGACGAGGCGCTGCGCACCGTCACGCTGTTCTGCTCGCACGAGGCGCTCGCGCTGGAATACGAGCGGCCGCTCGCGCGGATCGTCGGCGAGACGCCGTACGGGCTGTCCGGGCATTTCCTGTGGATCGGCGAGCGCACCCGGCAGATCGACGGCGCGCACGTCGACTTCATGTCCCGCATCGCCAACCCGATCGGGGTCAAGCTCGGCCCGACGACCACCCCGGAGCAGGCGATCGAGCTGAGCGAGAAGCTCAACCCGCAAAACGTCCCGGGCCGGTTGACGCTCGTCGCGCGGATGGGCAACCACAAGGTCCGCGACGCGCTGCCGCCGATCGTCGAGAAGGTCACCGCGGCCGGCTGCCGGGTGGTCTGGCAGTGCGACCCGATGCACGGCAACACCGTCGAGTCCTCCAACGGCTACAAGACCCGCCACTTCGACCGGATCGTCGACGAGGTGCTCGGCTACTTCGAGGTGCACCGCGAGCTGGGCACCCACCCGGGCGGCCTGCACGTCGAGCTGACCGGCGAGAACGTGACCGAGTGCCTCGGCGGGGCGCAGGCGATCGAGGACGCCGACCTGCCCGACCGCTACGAGACGGCCTGCGACCCGCGGCTGAACACCCAGCAGTCGCTGGAGCTGGCGTTCCTGGTCGCGGAGATGCTCAGAGGCTAACGCCGCCTCCCGCGGCCTCGGGCCGCTGAGGCCACTACTCCCCGTCTTCCCCGAAGTTGTGGCCTCGGGGGCCGCTGAGGCCACTACTTCCCGGAAACGGTGGCCTCGCGGGGGCCCGGGGGCCACTATTTCCCCGAAGTTGTGGCGGACGTGGCTCGCTTGGCGGTGGGGCTGGTGGCGAGCGTGCGCAGCAGGGCGATGTCCGCGGCGTGGCCGGAGGCGTCGTCGTTGCTGGGCGTCTCCACGATCAGCGGTACCCCGCGAACGGCCGGGTGCCGGACCAGCTCGGCGAAGGCGTCGCCGGCCGATCGTGCCCGCGCCGAGCGTCTCGTGCCGGTCCCGGGCCGAGCCGCAGCCGTCCTTCGAGTCGTTGGCGTGGACCAGCCGCAGCCGATGCCGGGCCGACCGCCGTGACCAGCGCGTCGAGCGTCGCCGTCATCCCGCCCGGGCGTGGCCAGGTCGTGCCCGGCCGCCCAGGCGTGGCAGGTGTCGAAGCAGACGCCCAGGTGCGGGTGGCCGTCGACGGCGGCCAGGTACGGCTCGAGGTCCTCGACCCGGGCCGCCAGCGATCGGCCGCCGCCGGCGCTCGGCTCGACCAGCAGCTCGGGCAGGCCGCCGGCGGCCGCTCGGTCGAGCAGCGGGCCGCAGCTCCTCGCGTACCAGGTGCAGGGCCTTCTCGGCGTGCGCGGCGTCGACGGCGCTGCCGGCGTGGAAGACCACGCCGCGGGCGCCGATCGCCTGGCCGCGGCGCAGCGCGTGTTCGAGGGTCGCGATCGAGCGCTCGACCGTCAGCGGCGGTCGGCGAACCGAGGTTGACCAGCAGCGACGGCGTGGATGTACGGCGGCGACGCCCCGATCGGCGCAGCCGTCGAGGAACGCCTCGTCCTGCTCGGGATCACCGTCGGACAGCGCCCAGCCGCGCGGGTTGGAGACGTAGACCTGCACGGCCGACGCGCCGGTCTGCGTCGACGTACGGCAGCGCGGCCTTGGCCAGACCACCGGCTGCGGGCGCGTGACCGCCGGCCAGCATGCTCAGAACGCCGCGAAGAGCTGGACCGTCGTCCCCGCCGGGACCTGGGTGTTGGCCGGCGGGTTCTGGTTGCGGACCGTGCCGAAGCCGAAGACGGACGCCTGCAAACCCTTGCTCTCCAGGTCGGCCTTGGCCGCGTCGGCCTGCTGGCCGGTGTAGTCGGGCACGGTGACCAGCGGCGGACCGTTGGAGATCGACAGCTTGATGACCATGCCGTCCTGCACGCTGCCACCGGCCGGGTCCTGCTGCACGACCTCGCCCTGCGGCTTCGGGCTGTTCACCTGGGTGATCTGCACGTGATCGGCCGGGATGCCGACCTGGGCGAGCTGGCTGCTTGGCGTCTTCGACGTTCTTGCCGATGACGCTGGGCACCTGTGACCGGGTTCGGGCCCTTGCTGACGAAGACCGCGAGCGTCGCGCCCGGGACGGATCGGCTGCCGACCTTCGGGTTGGTGTCGACCACGCTCCCGGTCGGGATGGTGTCGTCGAACCGGTCGGTACGGGCGACCTTCACGCGAATCGTCTGCAGATCCTGACATGGCCAGGTCGTAGCGACTTGCCGACGATGTCCGGTACCGGGTAGACCTCCGGGCCGAGCGACACGGTCAGCGTGATCGTGCCGCCCTTGAGGACCCGCTCTGTGGCGGCCGGATCCTGCCCGACGACCTTGTCCTTGGGACTGCGTGTCGCTGAACTTCTCGGTGAACTTGAGCTTGAAGCCGAGCAGGTTGGCCCGCTGCGTCGGCCGGTCGCCTTGTTGTAGGGCACCAGGTCGGGCGCCTCCGTGTAGCGGCCGATGCCGAACCAGTAGCCGCCGACGGCGATGAGCAGGCCGAGCGTGAGCAGGGCGGCGATCAGCGTGATGCGGCCACGGGGGTTGGCGCTCACCCGTTGCAGGTAGTCGACGAGCGCCCTTCGCCGGTGCGCGCCGGCGGCCGCGGCCGCGGTTCCGGGTTCAGCCGCGACCAGTTGGGCCGCATCTCGCCGGTACGGCTGGGTCGCATCTCGCCGGTGCCGGTAGACCTGCGGCACCGACTCGATCTGCGGCACGATCACCGTCGGCTGGGAGAGCGGCCCCTTGCGCTGAGCGAGCGCGATGCCGATGTCCTCCCGCGCGGCCTGCGACCTCGGCGAGCATCGCGCCCGCGTCGGTCGGGCGGCCGCCCGGGTCGCGGCGGGTCGCGCGGGCGACGAGGTCGTCGAGCACGGCGGGCAGGCCGGGCGTGAACGTGCGACGGCGGCGGCACGTCCTGGTCGACGTGCTGCCACGCGACTTCGACCGGCCGGTCTCGCCGTCGTAGGGCACCCGGCCGGTGAGCATCTCGAACAGCACGATGCCGGCCGAGTAGACGTCGGTGCGCGGGTCGGCGTGCCCGTCGGTGACCAGTTCCGGTGCGACGTAGGCGACGGTGGCCATCAGGTGCGCGCCGTTCTCGTCGGCGCTCGCCTCGACCGCGCGGGCCAGCCCGAAGTCGGCGACCTTGACCACGCCGTCGATCAGGTTGTGGCCGCCGCCGGGGGCCTCGGCGACCAGCACGTTCTCCGGCTTGACGTCGCGGTGCACCAGTCCGGCGCGGTGGGCGGCGGCGATCGCGGCGAGCATCTGCTCCATGATCGCCAGCGCCTCGATCGGCTGCAGGCGGCGCCGCTCGGCGAGCATCTCGCGCAGGGTGCGGCCGCGCACGTACTCCATCACCAGGTAGGGCAGGCCCTCGTGGGTGCCCTGGTCGTAGACGGCCACCACGTTGGGGTGGGTGAGCCGCGCGATCGTCTTGGCCTCGTCGGTGAAGCGGTCCACGAAGTGAGGGTCGTGCGACTGCGACGGGATGGATGATCTTCAGCGCGACGGTGCGCTCGAGACGCTCGTCGAGCGCGCGTGTAGACCGTCGCCATCCCACCGCGGGCGACGCGCGCGCGGACGCGGTAGCGCCCGTCGACGAGCGCACCGAGGAGAGGGTCGGCGACCGTGGTGTCCATCGGCTGCGAGTGTACGGCTGGCGGGCGCTGAAGCTCAGCGTCCGTCGCGACTTTGGTCCGGACGCTTGTGGTGGTGCCGACCGGTGACTTGCGGTCCCTCCTCGTCGGTAGAGCTGGCGGACACGGACGGTGACGGCGTGGCACTCGCCGTCTCGCTCGGGGAAGCGGACGGAGCGCGCATGGTGGGCATGGTGGGTGCGCCTCGACGGTCTGGGCCGGCACCGGGGCGGGCTGGACGACTTCGGGCAGGTCGCCGGGCTGGACCGGGGCCGGCGCGGCCCGAGCGTTGACTGCGGCCGCCCGTCACGGTCGGCGGCGACGCTGTCGTTCCCTGAGGGGTACTGGCGGAAGCCGGCAACGAGGGAGCCACGGGAGCGGCGAGCGGTGGGCCGACCGGATCGGAGGCGTCGGCTTTCATCCCGACGAGTGAACCGGCGACGGCCAGGTAGGTGCCGGCCGCGCCGCCGGCAACGAGCAGGGCGACGCCGCTCGCGGTGACCGCGCGGCGGCTCGTCTTCGCCGTCGCTACGACCGTGCTCGCGCGGCCTGATTTCGGGCCGGCCGTGTTCGCAGCGGCCGTCTTCGCGAATTGCGCCGGGCGTTCGCCGGCCCAGGCACGCCCGCCGGTCGCCGGTGCGCCGGGCGCACGCGGTGGACGGGGCGCGGTGTCCGAGCGCTGCCGCCCGATGATCTGGCGTACGTTGTCGCTCGCGCCCGGACCGCCGCGCGCTGTGGCGCGGGCCCACATCCGCCGAGCTCGCACATCTCGGCCGTGTCGGCGTGCAGGAGCTTCGCGGCGCGGTGGCTTCCGACGTGCCGATCGACGTCGTATCGCGCGGAGCGCCATGCGCCGGCGACCTCTCGTCGGACGGTCCTCCAGAGCCCCACGGGTATTCCCTTTCGTCGGCGTTTTCGTGCATGGCAGTGTGATGGGGTGACCGAAACCCATGGGCCGGCCGAGTGGCGTACCCTTCCCGACGTTGCCGAGCAGTTGGACGTGCCGGTGAACAAGGTGCATCAGCTCATCCGCGAGCGGGCGCTGATCGCCGTCCGGCGCGACGGCGTGCTCCAGATCCCGGCTGAGCTGGTTGCCGGCAAGCTGGTGATCAAGAACCTGCCCGGCGTTTTGACCTTGTTGTCCGACGCTGGTTATAACGACGAGGAAGCCCTCCGGTGGCTCTACACCCCGGACGAGTCGCTGCCCGGTTCACCGGCCGTCGCCCTGAACGGCAGTCGCGCCACCGAGGTCAAGCGCCGCGCCCAGGCGCTGGGCTTCTGATCTTGCGGCATCTGACGTACCTGCTGGTCCTGGCCGGCTGCCTGGTCGGCGCGGTGTGGCTCGAGCCGGTGCTCCGCGTCGGCGTCCTGCGCCAGGTCCGCCGGCTGGTGCTGACGATCGTGCCGGTCGCGGCCGTGTTCGTGGTCTGGGACCTGCTCGCCGTCGCCGCCGGGCACTGGACCTTCGACCGTCGCCAGCTGGTCGACGTCTTCCTGCCCGGCGGACTGCCGCTCGAGGAGGTGCTCTTCTTCCTGGTGGTGCCGGTGTGCGCCGTCCTCGGCTTCGAGGCGGTGCGGCAGACGCTCGCGCGGTTGTCCTCGCGTTCACGCCGGTGACCTACACGGTCGCGGCGGCCCTCGGCGTGGTCTTCCGCCGTCGTTCTGGATCTCTGGGTACTGCGGACGCGGCTGATCCTGGGACGGGTGTTCTGGTGCCTGTATCCGATCATCTTCGGCTTCCAGCTGGCCAGCAACGGCGTACTGACCGGGCGCGGCGTCGTGCTCTACAACCCGGACGACGATCATCGGGATCCGATTGGTGCACGCCCCGATCGAGGACCTGGCGTTCGGCTTCGCCCTGGTCCTGTTCACGCTGTCGGTGTGGGTCCGCCTAGGCCCCCGGCCCCACGAAGAGTAGGGCGGAGTAGGTTCGCGCATCCCGATCGTGTGCGGTCAGCCGGTGCGGCGGGTGGCTACCGCGGCCAGACCGGTGAGGACCTCGGCGGCTTCGGGGTCGAGCTCGAGGTCGGCCAGGGCGGCGATCGCGGCGGTGGTCAGCTCGTCGATGCGCGCCTCGGTGCGCGCCAGCGCGCCGCTGCCGACGATCGCCTCGCGCAGTTCCTCGACCCCGCCGGCGTCGAGGTCGCGGGTCGCCGAGCCGTCGCTCGATCAGCGCCCGGGACGCGTCGCCGGCCCGCTCGACGGCGGCGGCGATCAGGAAGGTCCGCTTGCCCTCGCGCAGGTCGTCGCCGGCCGGCTTGCCGGTGACCGCTGGGTCGCCGAACACGCCGAGCACGTCGTCGCGCAGCTGGAACGCCTCGCCGAGCGGCAGACCGTATGCGGAGTAGGCCTTGGTGAGCGGCGCGGCCGCCCCGGCGATCGCGGCGCCGAGCAGGAGGGGCTGCTCGACCGTGTACTTCGCCGACTTGAAGCGAGCGACCAGCCCCGCGCGGGCGATCGAGGTGTTGCCGGTCGCCTGCGTCTGCACGTCCAGGTATTGCCCGACGGTCACCTCCATCCGCATCTCGTCGAAGACCGGCCGGGATCGGGCGAGGGTCTCCGGGTCGAGACCCCCGGTGTGCAACAGCGCGTCGGACCAGACCAGGCAGAGGTCGCCGAGCAGGATCGCCGACGCGGTGCCGAACGCCTCACCGTCGCCGTGCCAGCCGGAGGTGGCGTGCAACTCGGCGAAGCGCCGGTGCACCGCCGGCTCGCCGCGGCGGGTGGCCGAGCAGTCCATCACGTCGTCGTGGATCAGGGCACTGGCCTGCACCAACTCCAGCGCGGCGACGGTCGTCACCACCTCGTCGGAGTCCGCCCCGCCGGCACCTCGGTAACCCCAGTAGGCGAACGCCGGGCGCAACCGCTTGCCGCCGTGGAGCACGAGCGCCTCGATCGCGTCGGCGACCGGGAACAGCGCCTCCTGCTCGATTTCGGCAAGCCGGGTTCGCTGGCGGCGCAGGAACACCTCGAGGGCTCGATGCACGCGTGCGCGCAGGTCGGCGCGGTCCAACAACGACGTGGTCACGGCCACGACGCTAGCCCGGTCAGCTGCCTCCCGCGCTACGGGGTTCCTGTCGTGCATCTTGCACGGTTGACGGACGTCGATGCCGGAGATCATCTGAGCGCGGATCGCCACGCTCCGGGGCCGGGCCGGCACGCGGCGTCCCCGAACGGGCCGCCGGCGGGGTGGTCGAGCGGCCCGTCGGCGTTGCGGACGCCGGACGGGCCGGCCGAGCCGGCCGGTCGCCGGCCGCGGCGAGAAACGGCCGGGCCGACGAGATCAGCTCCAGGTAGTCCCGCATCGCCGCCGGACGGCCACCGGGGCCGGCCGTCGCCCGAAGGCGCCGATCGAGCGCCAGCACCGCCCCGGCGGCCCGCACGGATCCGCTCTGGACGCAGGTGAGGAGGGCGTCGGTCGCGGCCCCGCACGCGGCGTCGAGGTCACCGGCGTCGAGGTGAGCCCGGGCCAGCGACGCGCCGGTGATCGCGGCCGCCCGGAACCGGACGCTCCCGGCGGCGAGCGCGGACTCCAGGAGCGGCCGCGCCGGCCCGGAGCGGCCCAGAGCGACGTAGCACCGGCCGACCGTCGCGGCGAAGTGCGCCTCGTCGAACCAGTAGAGCCAGTCGGGGTCGAGCGCCGGATCGCGCTGCTGGGCGGCGCGCTCGGCGGCCGCGATGGCCTCCTCGCAATCACGGCGCGCCCCGGCGACCGCGGCACCGTAGGCCAGCCGCAGCGCCAGCAGGCTGCGCACGCCCGAACTCGCGGTCGCACCGGCTCGACGCTGGGCCGACCGGGCCAGGCGCAGGGCCGCCCGCGGGTCACCGTCCTCGGCGGTCAGCTGGGCCAGGCAGCCCAGCAGGTGCCCGGCCAGCGGCCGGTCGCCGCCCCGGTCGGCCGCCCGCAACCCGAGCCGGAACGCCGACAGCGCGGAGGTCGGTGCGCCGACGTCGGCGGTCACCCAACCGGCCAGCTGGGCGAGGCCGGCGATCAGCGACAGCCGCTCCCGGGCGGCCCGCGAGTCGACCGGGCCCGACTCGCCGGCGTGTGCGTGGCCGGTGGGTCGCCCCGCCCGGCGCGGCGTCGGGATCGCGGCGGTCGGCCGCTCGGTCGGCTCGGTCGGCTCAGTCAGCTCGGCCGGCTCGCAGATCGGCCAGCCACGCGCGCAGCTCGCGGTGCACGAGCCGGACCAGCTCCGGCCCGGCGACCAGATCGTCCATCCGGCGCAGCGCCAGCAGGCGGGCCCGGCGCGAGGCCCGCTCGCCGGGCCACCGCTGCACGAGTCGCCATCATCGACGGCGTCATCGGCGCCGTCGGCGCCGCCTGTCGCCGGTGCCGGCGATGGCGTCAGCGTCGGCGTCATGGTTGGCGTCATGGTCGGCGTCATCGTCGTCTCCCTCCGTTGACGGGCCACGCGCCGCCGCCCGCTCGAGCTCGTCAAGCGGGGTGTCGAGCACCACCGCCAGCCATCGCAGCCAGCTGCCACCTGGAATCCGCTCCTCTCGCTCCCACCGGGAGATCTCGTGTCGGGTGATGGTCGCCAAGCCCGACGCCGCGCACAGCAGCTCCGCCACGCGCAGCTGCGACTTGCCCTGCTCCATGCGCACCCGGGACAGCAGTGCGCCGATCGACTCGTCCGCCGCGCCGTTGTCCGGCGGATCGAGGGACTCCGACACCGTGACCTCCTGGAACCAGCGACCCCCACGCACTCGCGGCACCAGTGGGCAACCATCGATCGCGGCACTGCGACCCACGACCCCGGCCCGCGGGAGAAACGCGGTCACGACGCCCGGTCGGGAGTGCTCGATGGGTTGCTCGGCTTCTGTTCTACCGGGGCGGTACGACAATTTCCCGACCCTGGGTCACGTGCCCGTGCGGGCGGGCTCAGCACCGTACCCATGAATCAGGGTGGGGCCCGCGCCACAGGCGCGGGGTCGGGGGGCGGCAAAAAATGTCGGCGCAGCGGTTAGAGTCAGGGCGTGGCCCTCGGACTTCCTTCGGTGATGCCGAACGCTCGGCAGCCCTCGATCAGCGACCTCGTGCGGGCCGCCGGTCCGACGTTCTCGTTCGAGTTCTTCCCGCCCAAGACGCCCGAGGGCGAGCGCCATCTCTGGCAGGCGATTCGCGAGCTCGAGTCGCTGCGGCCGTCGTTCGTGTCGATCACCTACGGGGCCGGCGGCTCCACCCGGGACACGACCGTCACCGTGACGGAGCGCATCGCCACGCGAGACGACGCTGCTGCCGATGGCTCACCTGACCGCGGTCAACCACTCCGTTGCCGAGCTGCGCAACGTGATCGGCCGCTACGCCGAGGCCGGCATCCGCAACGTGCTCGTCGTTCGCGGCGACCCGCCGGGCGACCCGCAGGCCGAGTGGATCGCGCACCCCGAAGGCTTCGCGCTACGCCGAGGAGCTGGTCCGGCTCGTCCGCGAGCGCGGAGACTTCTGCGTCGGGGTCGCGGCGTTCCCGGAGAAGCACCCGCGCTCGCCCGACCTCGAGTCGGACGTCCGGCACTTCGTGCGCAAGTGCCGGGCCGGCGCCGACTTCGCCATCACCCAGATCTTCTTCCGCTGGGAGGACTACCTCGGCTGCGGGACGCGGTGCAGGCGCAGGGCTGCGACACGCCGATCGTGCCCGGCGATCATGCCGGTGACCAACGTCGCGCAGATCGAGCGCATGGCGCAGCTGTCCGGCGCCGCGTTCCCGGCCGATCTCGCGGAGCGGCTGCGCGCGGTCGCCGACGACCCGGCCGCGGTGCGCGAGATCGGGGTCGAGGTCGCCACCGACCTGTGCGGCGCGGCTGCTCGCCGAGGGCGCTCCCGGCATCCACTTCATCACGCTCAACCGGTCGACGGCGACGCGCGAGGTGTGGCAGCAGCTCGGCGTCGGTGCCGCACGCCTGACACCTGGGCCGGCTACGCCGAGCGCTGGTCCGAGCTGCACGGCGGCTACGACCCCCGGGCCGCTTCTCTTCGTGCGCGGTTGGCTCTTCCTCGCCTACCAGGTGAGCCGTCGACTGGCGCGCACGCCGATCGGGCCGGACGCGGTGACCGTCGCTCGGCCTGGCGCTGTCGGTCGGCGTGCCGCTGGCCGGCCGGGCTGGGCGGTGCCTGGCCGGTGCTGGCCGCCGCGCTGGTGCTGGCGTCGGCTCTCGCCGACACCGCCGACGGCGCGCTCGCCCTGCTCACGGATCGGGTGAGCCGGCTCGGGCCCGTCTACGACTCGGCCGCCGACCGGCTCTCCGAGGCGTGCTGGACGGTCGCGCTGGTGCTGGTGGGCGCGCCGGTCTGGCTTGCGGTGGCGGCGGGCGGGGTGGCGTGGCTGCACGAGTACGTGCGGGCGCGGGCGACCGTGGCGGGCATGGCCGACCTCGGCACCGTGACCGTCGGGGAGCGGCCGACCCGCGTCATCGTCGTCCTGTTCGCGCTCCTCGTCACCGGCGTGGTCGGCGTGGTGCACGACTCGTTGACCGCGACCGCCGCGACGGTGGCGACGGCGGTCTGGGCGCTGCTCGGCCTGATCGCGCTGGGGCAGCTGGCCGTGGCCGTCCGCCGGGAACTGCGTTAGCGCCTGGTCCAAAGGCGGCTCGGCCCCCTTTGAACCAGGCTCTAGGCCCGCCCGATCCGCTCGGCGACCAGCTTCGCCGACAGCATCACCAGCGGCAGCCCGCCGCCGGGGTGCACCGAGCCGCCGACCAGGAACAGCCCGCGGCACCGGGCCGCGGTTGGGCGGCCGTAGCAGCGCCGGTCAGCCCGTGGCTCGGGGTGCCGTAGATCGCGCCGCCCGGCGTCACGGTGGCCGTCTCCAGGTCGGCCGGCGTACGGATCTCCCGGAACAGCACGCGGTCGCGCACGTCGACGCCGCGGCGCGCCAGCACGTCGAGGATCCGGTCGGCGTAGCGCGTCGCCGGCCGGCGCTCCAGTCGACGGTCGGCCGTGCGGCGCGGCGTTGACCAGTACGAACCAGGCCTCGTGCCGCGGGCGGGTGGACCGCCGGATCGTCGGGCGACGCTCACGAACACGGTCGGGTCGCGACGGGCCGGGCCGGCCCGACCGAACACCGCGTCGAACTCGGCGTCGTAGTCGGCCGGGAAGAACACGTTGTGGTGCGCCAGGCCGGCGGTGCTTCCGCGTACGCCGAGCAGCAGGACGAACCCGCCGAGGCTCCGCTCGCGCAGCGGTGCGACCCGCCGCGGCGTCGGCAGGAGGTCGCGGTAGACCTGCAGAGCGTCCGCATTGGACACCACGACGTCGGCGGGCACGCAGGTGCCGTCGGCGAGCCGTACCCCGGAAACGGCGGAACCGGCGGTGGCGATGGCGGTCGACCGCGGTGCCCAGCCGGACGCGGACGCCGAGCGCGAGGCACCGAGCCAGCAGCGCGTCGGCGAGCGTGCCGAGGCCGCCGCGCAGGTACCAGCCGCCGAAGTGCAGCTCGGCGTACGGGATCGGCGAGCAGCGCGGCGGGCGCGCGCCGGGGATCGGCGCCGGTGTAGGTCGCGTAGCGGTCGAGCAGCATCCGCAGCCGCGGGTCACGCAGGTGGCGGCGACCGAGGCTCCGCAGCGTCCGGCCGGGCGCGATCGCGGCCAGGTCCCTTAGCCGCCAGGAGAGCCCGGCGATCCGCAGTGGACTGTCGACTGTGGACGTGAGGACGTGCCGCCACGACGCCTCCCAGACCCGGGCGGCGCGCTTCCACAGCCGGCGCCAGTCCTCGGCCGCGTCGGGGCCGAGCGTCCGGCGCGATGCTCTCGGTGAAACGCGACGACGAGGAGTCCAGCACCGTGCCGTCCGCGAAGCGGTGCCGTACCACCGGATCGAGCGGCACGAGATCGAGGTCGACGACAGTTCGGCGGCGATCTGCGGCAGGGTGAACAGGCTCGGGCCGGTGTCGAAGCGGAAGCCGTCGCGCGCGAAGCGGCCGAGCTTGCCGCCGACGGTCGTCGGCCTGCTCGAAGACGGTGACCGCGTGCCCGGCCGCGGCGAGCCGGGCGGCGACGGCGAGGCCGCCGACGCCGGCCCCGATCACGACGATGCCGGCCACGTACGGGCCGGCCCTTCCAGCGGGTCGTGCGCCGCCGCCGGTAGGAGCGCACGAGCAGCCACGCGAACAGCAGTACCGACACGGGATGGGCGAACGCGTCGGGCAGCGCGCGGCCCCCGGTCGCCCGGGCGCTCACCACGCGGCCCAGCTACGGCCGAGCGAGATAGGCGGCCAGCCCCCACCACTGTCCGATGAGGACTGTCGCAAGGCGGCAGGACGTAGAGCGTCAGGAGGAGCGCGGTCACCAGGGCCGCGGTCGACCGGCGAGCCGAACGACGCCCACAGCGACTTGGTGTAGCCCTCGACGAGTTCCGCGCCAGGACGCGTACATGCGGCAGGTCGCCAGCCGTGAGCCGTCCGCGAGGGCGATCCGGCCGCCGGCGCGTTTGACCGCACGGGCCAGCGCGATGTCCTCCAGTACCTGGTCGCGCACGGCCGCGTGGCCGCCGGCTCGGGCGTAGGCCGCCGCGCGGATCACCAGCAACTGCCCGCCGGCCGCCGCGAGCGACGGGCGCGGCGAGCGCTCCATCGCCCGCAACGGCAGGAACGTCAGCCAACGACCACTGCAGCAGCGGCTGGACCAGTCGCTCGCCGGCCGTTTCCGCGTGATTCTCGGGTACGGGCAGAGCAGGTCGACGCCCGACGTGCGCAGCAGCGCGGCCGAGGCGGCGACGGCCGGCGGGCGCGAGCACCACGTCGGCGTCGACGAAGACGAGCACGGTCGGCGCCCGCGGCGGCGTCGGCCAGCTGCTGGCAGGCGTGCGGCTTGCCCAGCCAGCCCGCCGGCAGCGGCGCTCCGGCTGAGGACGGTCACGCGGGGATCGTCGCCGACCACCCGGCGCACGACGTCGGCGGTGCCGTCGGTCGAGCCGTCGTCGAGGACGATGATGCGCAGATCGCTCGCGCTGAGCCAGCAGCGCTCGCAGGCACGGGGTCACCCGGTGCGCCTCGTCGCGCAGCGGGCAGCAGGACGGCGATGCCCGGTTGTTCGTCGCGACTCCTGGGGCGCTTCGCAGCAGCCGCGCGTTGACGACGGTGTGGGCGGTCAAGCCACTCAGCGATCAGCAGCAGCGACGAGCGCGATCACGCGGACACTCTTGTCCGCGAACGCAACAGGCGCCAGGCGAGGGGGAGGGCGACCAGCGCCCATCCCGAGCGCGCCCCAGGCCGCCGAGGCCGGCAGCCCGAGGAAGACCGCGTGCGCGAGGACGCTGGACGCGTACGTCCACAGGTACAGCGCGAGCATCGGCGCGTCGTGGCTCTCCGGCCGCGCCGGTCGACACCGGCGCCAGCACCGCCACGGCCGTCATGAGCACGATCGCGACACCCAGCCAGCCGAGGTAGTTGGCGATCGGCACGTCCGGGACACCGGGCAGCGCCGGGCTCGGGTCGCGCCAGGTCCAGTAGCCGCTCGGCGACCATCTGCGGGTCGAGGAAGAGGTCCCAGGCGGCCAGGCCGACCGGCCGCGACGCGACCCGGGCGGCCCGCGCCGCGACGGTCAGGCGGCGCCGCGGCCAGCCAGGCCGGCCACGCCATCCAGGTCCAGGCGAGCGGGATCACCAGCGGCACGCCGAGGAGCCGGGGCCCGAGCGCACCGGTGTAGTCGTAGTCGCCGAACGGGAAGCCGGTCGCCACCCCGAGCGCCTCGACGGCGAAGCCACCCGCCGTGACGATCACGAGCGGCGGCTCGCGGGCCGCGGGTTCACGCAGTGCGCGACCGACAGCAGAAGCCGACGATCGACGGTGAGCGACGACGAGCACGGCCCGGGTGCGGCCCGGCGACCAGCGGGTAGCCGATCTCCAGCGAGGACCAGGAGCCCGAGCGGTGCCCAGCGGCTCACAACGGCAGCTGCCGACCCAGGACGGCGAACGGTCGGTCGTCGCCCGGGAAGTTGAAGTGCCGCAGGACGTCGACGAAGCCGAACCGGCGGTAGAGCCGCCACGCCCGCGATGTCTGCTCGTCGGCCTCGGGGGTGGACAGCAGCACGGTCTGCTGTCGCGCGTTGGTCAGCAGCGCGTAGCAGCTGCCGGGCGCCGATCGCCGTGGCCCTGCACGTGCGGGCCGTACGTGCAGTTCGACCAGCTCGAAGCAGTCGGTCAGCCAGTACTTGCGGGCGTCTCGCCGCAGCGCCGACCGCACCTGGTCGTGCCACCACTGCCCGGCGCCGCCGCGGTAGCCGTAGCCGAAGCCGAGCGAGCGCGTCGTCGTCGTCGAGCGTGGCGACCGCCTGGAAGTCCTGCCGGCGGGTGTGCCCGGCGACGTAGCCGCGCCGGGTCTGCAGCAGTTGTACCGAGTAGCCCATCGCGTCGCCGTACACCGCGATGACGTCGTCGAGGCGGCGCAACAGGTCCTCGCCCTGCCAGCGCACCAGCCTCATTGCGCTTCCGTCCAACCGATCACCTCTCGATCGCCCTCGATGTCGAGCACGTGGAAGCGGGCGAAGAGCTCCTCGGCGTACCACCGCTCGCGCGGGGTGCTCGCGACAACCGCTGCGTGCTCCGGCTGACGGTACGCGAAACGGGTCACATCCGTCGCGTCCCGCCAGATGCTCACCGTGCCCTGGAAGGCCAACGGCGCCTCGCCGATGCCGAAGGCGGCCAGCAACCCCTCCTGGCCGGGCAGGGTCTTGGCCACCGGCCCGATCGCCCGCCAGAACACCGGCGTACGCGAGGCGCGCAGCCGGGCCCGGGTCAGTACGAGGACGTTGCCCTCCCGGTGTGTCCCGCCCTCGAATGGCGTCTTGCCAGCCCAGGAGCCGCGGCTGGCGATCGGGCTCAGGGTGATCGTGCAGCGCGGGCTCTTCGCCGCGCCGGCCGGCTCGGGTGCGTCGCCGTCGCTGACGATGAGCGCCGCCCAGCGGGTCAGGTCGGCCGACGCCGGCCCGAATCGGCTGCCCTGGCCGGTGCCCAGCAGCTTGGCGAACCGCACGCCGGGCGTCCGGCGCAGCCGGCCCCGGTTGACCGCCATGCCCCAGAGGGCGCGCGGCACCGCGACCGGCGGCACGCGCCAGACGCACAGCGTGGTGACCGGCACTCCTCAGGCCACGTCGCTCGGCGTGCCCGCGGTGATGCGGACGAGCTCGGCGTACGTGATGGGGAACACAGCCTGCGGGACGCCGCCCGCCGCCCAGACCTCGTCGTACCGCTCCAGCGCCGTATCCACCAGCGTCTGCACCGGCTTCGGGTGGCCGAGCGGGGAGACACCGCCGATGACCTGCCCGGTGTGCTGCTTGACGAAGTCCGGGTTGGCCCGCTTGAGCGTGATCCCGAGCGCGGCGGCGACCTTCGCGGTGTCGACGCGGTGCGCGCCGGAGGTGAGGATCAGCAACGGGTTGTCGCCGGCCGCGAAGATCAGCGAGTTGGCGATCTGGCCGACCTCGACGCCGACCGCGGCGGCGGCTGCGGGCGCGGTGTGCACGGCGTCGGGCAGGATCTGCACGCGGCACGGCTGGCCCTTGGCGTCGGTGGCGCCAGCGGCGTCGAGCGCGTCCTGCACGGCTTGTGCGTTGGGATGAAGCTGCATAGCTCCTATTTTGCCGGTCCGCATTTCTTCCTTTGCAGATGACTCGGGTCCGTCGAGCGCACGACCGCCGCTCCCGCCAGACACCGGCGCTTCGCGCCTGCCAGGCCCGCGGTGACAAGCCCCCGTCGCCACAACTTCGGGGAATCAGTGGCCACTGGGGGTCGGGTTGCCACAACTTCCCCGAAGTAGTGGCCTCGGAGGGCCCGGATGCCACAACTTCCCCGAAGTAGTGGTCTCGGAGGGGTCGGGTGGCCACAACTTCGGGGAAGTGGTGGCCTGAGGTGGCGGACTGTTCGGCCGGGGACGAGCGCTCGGCGGGTCTCTTCAGTGGTCGGCGCCACCGTGGCGGGTCGGGGCGGTGAACCTTGGACACGAACGGTCGCTGGGGCAGCCGTTGTTGTCCACGATCGATTGGCGGCTCGCTGCGCTGGTTCATGATCCGGAAGAGTTGCCGGTGCTCGTTGCCCGGTAACTCTTCCGGATCATGCCGCTGCGAGCAGCAGGGGAGCGGTGTATTCGAACAGCACACCGACGCTGACCGGCAGCCGGCTGATCGCGATGAAGTAAAGCATGGGCACCACGAAGAAGCCGGCCAGCCCGTAGACGATCAGCGGCGGCCACTCGTGCCGCGCGATCTTGAGCCGGGACGGCCGGGTGATCGCGGTCAGCAGGAAGAGCCCCAGCGCGGCGCCGGTTGCCCGGATCGTGGTGAGCCGCGGCGAGTCCAGCCCGGTGCTGAGCGCCAGCTTGGAGGCGGTGGCGTTCAGGCCGAAGAACGCGGCGCCGGTGACCACCATGGTCACGCCGATAGCGGGGCAGGGCTCGGAGATCACTTCGCGAGACTAGCGGTCGGGTACGACGATCTTTTCTAGAACGAATGTTCGAAAGAGTGCCGCCGGCGTTGCGATTTTGTCAGAGGTGGGGTGTAGTCTGAAGCAGTAGTCGAACGAGTGTTCGAACTGCTTCGGGAGAGGCGATTCGCGGCGCCAACCCGAGCGCGGTCCGCGACACCGCAGAGGCTTGGACATTCGCGGGTCCTGCCTCAGGCGGGGCCGCTATCCGCCGCCCACGACCCCCGGGCGGCGGATAGCGACCCAGCCGGCCGGGTGTGGTGTGGGGAAGCTCCACGCCCGGCCGGCGACGCCACCCCGCACTACAACCATCATGCTGCTCCTTCCTCTGCGGCGGATGGCGAGATGCCTGCCACAGTGCCCTCGAGGGAGATGCGATGCCGACGTCCAGATCGACCACGCCGAACGGCGCGTCCAGCGCGCCTAGCACCGGGCGTTCGAGTGTCAGCCGTTTTCCGGTCGCCGCCCCCACCGGCGGGTCCATCGCCCGGCAGTCGGGCCGCCAGGAGTTGCCCGTTCCCGCGCATGCGCTTCCCCACCGCACGCCGCGTGAGCTGCTGACCCTGGCCCGCCGAGGCCTCGAGGAGGCCGCCGAGATTCGCACCGACGGCATGCGCTACGCCACCGCTCATCTGGCCGCCCTGCGCGCCGCCGCAGCCGTGCTCGCCGCCCGGGCCGCTCCGGCCTCGCCCGGCAAGCGCAGCCGGGTGACCAGTGTCTGGTCGCTGCTCGTGCTCGTCGCGCCAGAACTGACCGAGTGGGCTGCCTTCTTCGCCGCCGGCGCCAGCAAGCGCTCGGCCGCCGAGGCGGGCATCCCGCGGGTGGTGAGCGCCCGCGAGGCCGACGACCTCATGCGCTCGGCCGAGCAGTTCATCGCCGTGGTGGAGATCGGCCTTGGCTTTTCCTATCAGCCACGGCTCGAAGGCCTGGCCAGCTGAAGTGGCCAGCTGAAGCAGGCCCTTGGTAAGTAGCAAGTAGTGGGGGAGCACGTGCGTGGCTGGCAGATTCTCGTCGGCGTTGGCGGAAAGGCCAACCGGCGGTTCCAATAAGCGCCGAGCCGAGTGGAAGCGGCCGCATAACCGGCTCTCGGCTGGTAGCACTCGCGCGCGATACTCCACGTCCGGGCCTTCCGGCGTTACGGTGCTCCGTCGCCGCGACGAGCCTCCGACGCTAGCTGTTCCGACGCTAGCTGTTCCGGCGCTGGCTGTTCCGGCGCTGGCTGTTCCGGCGCTGGCTGTTCCGGCGCTGGCTGCTCCGGCGCTGGCTGCTCCGGCGCTGGCTGCTCCGACGTCGCCCGAGCCGGTGGCCATCGCACCGGTCGTCCCCCTCGATCGCCCCGCCGCAGCTCTCGACCGATCCGTCACGGCTCCTGTTCGGCCCACGGTTCCTGATCAGCTTGGCGTTTCCGGGCGGGCCGGCGTTTCCGGGCGGGCCGGTGGGGCCGATCGACGGGCGGCTGGGTTGCAGGCGGTCCGGGCGGCCGGGCTGGTGCGTCCGGCCAGCCAGCACACCGCTGACTCCCTCGGTGCTCAACAGGTGCTGCCGGTGCCGGCCGAACTGCGCCCGCTGCTGCCCGCTGGCGGGCTGCGCCGGGGGACGACGGTCGCCGTGCGGTCCACGTCGGTGCTGCTCGCGTTGCTCTCGGCGGCGTCGCAGGCCGGCTCCTGGTGCGCCGTGATCGGCATGCCGCAGCTCAACCCGGTGGCCGCCGCCGAGATGGGCATCGCGCTCGATCGGCTCGCGTTCGTGCCCTATCCGGGGACCCACTGGACGACGGCGGTCGCGGCGCTGCTGGACGGGCTCGACCTGGTCGTCGCCGCGCCTCCCGGGCCGATCGCGGCGTCGGTCGCCAGCCGGCTGGCCGCTCGGGCCCGGCAGCGGGGCAGCGTGCTCCTTCCGGCCGGGCCGCTCAGCGCGGCCTGGTCGGGTGCCGATCTCACCGTCGAGGCGGTTCGGGGCGACTGGGCCGGCCTCGGCGCGGGGCGGGGCCGGCTGCGCGCTCGCGAGTTGACCGTTCGCGCCTGGGGCCGGGGCGCCGCGTCCGCTCCTCGCGAGATCACCATGTGGCTTCCCGCCCCGACCGGTGTGCTCCCCACGCCACCACTTGCGGGTAGCAGTCCCCTCAAGGTGGTCGGGAGGCCACTGCTTCCCGCAAGTACCGGCAGCCTGCGCAAGGCCGGATGAGCATGCGCACCCTCGTGGTCTGGTGTCCCGACTGGCCGGTGATCGCGGCGGAGATCGTCGACGGCTGCTCGGCGAGCGAACCGGTCGTGGTGTTGCACGCCAACCGCGTGCTCGCCTCGTCGGCCGCGGCCCGTGCCGAGGGCATCCGCCGCGGCCTGCGCAAGCGGGAGGCCCAGGGCCGCTGCCCCGACCTGGTGGTGATCGAGCACGATCCGGGCCGGGACGCGCGGGCGTTCGAGCCGGTCGTCGCCGCGGTCGAGGAGCTCGCGCCCGGCGTCGAGACGCTGCGGCCGGGCGTGTGCGCGCTGGCCGCCCGGGGCCCGGCCCGCTACTTCGGCGGCGAGGAAGGCGCCGCCGAGCGCATCGTCGAGCACGTCGCCCAGCGCTGTGGGGTCGAGGCGCAGGTCGGCATCGCCGAGGGTACGTTCGCCGCCGGCCTCGCCGCCCGCGCCGGGCGGATCGTCCCGCCCGGGGAGACACCGGCGTTCCTGGCCGGCCTTGACATCGCCGCGCTCGGCCGGCCGCCGCTGGTCGACCTGCTGCGCCGGCTCGGCATCCGCACGCTCGGCGAGTTCGCCGCGCTGCCCGCGGCTGACGTGCTGGCCCGGTTCGGCTTCGACGCGGCGCTGGCCCACCGGCTGGCCGGCGGCCAGGACGGCCACCCGCTCGCCGCCGCGTCAGCCGCCGCCCGACCTCGACGTGATCGAGGTCTTCGACGAGCCGCTCGACCGGGTCGACGCGGCCGCGTTCGCCGCCCGGGCGCTCGCCGAGCGGCTGCACGACCAAGCTCGCCGGGCACGGGCTGGCCTGCACCCGGCTGGTCATCGAGGCGGTCACCGAACGGGCGAGGAACTGCACCGCACCTGGCGCCACGACGGGCTGCTGAGCGTCGGCCGCGATCGCCGACCGGGTGCGCTGGCAGCTGGACGGCTGGCTGACCCGTCCCAGGCGAGATGCCGGCCAACCGGCGGGCATCGTCGCGGCTGCGGCTGGTACCCGACGGCGTGCTCGCGCACGCCGGGCTGCAGCTCGGGCTCTGGGGCGAGGCGGGGGAGGAGCGCGATCGGGCGCACCGGGCGATGGTCGGGTGCAGGGCCTGCTCGGGCCGGAGGCGGTGGTCACCGCGGTGCTCGGTGGCGGTCGCGTGACCCGGCGACCGGGTGCGGCTGGTGCCGTGGGGCGACGAGCGGCTGCCGGCCCGGCCGGCCGAGCCGCCGTGGCCGGGGCAGCTGCCGGCGCCCTCACCGGCGACCGTGCTCGCCGAGCCGATCCCGGTCGATGGTCATCGACGCCGACGGGCAGCCGGTCGGGGTCACCGCCCGGCTCGCGGTGACCGGCGTGCCCGCCCGGATCGTCCTGGCCGCAGCACCAGAAGCGTCGGCAAGCTCGGATTGCCTCGCGCCGACCGACGACCTCACCCCGATCGAGATCACCGGCTGGGCCGGACCGTGGCCGGTCGACGAGCGCTGGTGGGCCGCCGCCGAGGCGATCCGGAGGGCCCGCTTCCAGGTCCGCCTCGCCGACGGACGGGCGCTTCTGCTGCGACTGTCCGCAGGACGCCTGGCCATGGAAGCGGTTTACGACTGATGGGCTTCAACAACCCCGACATCTCCTGGTCCGAGCTCGACCGACGGCTCTCCGGCGCAACCGCGACGCGGAAGAGCTGGGAGCACGCCCGGCCCGGACGTACTACCCCGACGTGCTGTCGGCGGCCGGCGACGGCGGCGACTCGCCGGCCTGGACCCGCAAGCGCGAGGGCTACGACGCGCCGGGCCGTCGAGCGGCCGGCCGACCGTGGCCTACGCCGAACTGCACTGCCACACCAACTTCAGCTTCCTCGACGGCGCCAGCCACCCGGAGGAGCTGGCCGAGGAGGCGGCGGCGCTGGGCCTGACCGCGCTCGCGGTCACCGACCACGACGGCTTCTACGGCGTGGTCCGGTTCACGGAGGCGGCCAGGTGCGGAGTCTGGACGCTCGGCGCCGAGCTGTCTCTCGAGCTGCCCGGCAGCGGTCGGCGTCCGTGGAAACGCGCGCCGGGCCGCAGAACGGCGAGCCCGATCCGGTCGGCCGGCACCTGCTGGTGCTGGCTCGCGGGCCCGAGGGCTACGCCGGCTGTCCACCGTGATCGCCGAGGCGCACCTGCCCGGCGGGGAGAAGGGCCAGCCGGTGTACGACCTGGAGAAGGTCGCCGAGGAGCTGCGCGACCACGTGCTGGTGCTCACCGGCTGCCGCAAGGGCCACGTGCCGGCGGCGCTGCGTGACCGAGGGCATGGACGCCGCGCGACAGGAGCTGGACCGGCTCACGGCGCTCGTTCGGCGCGGACAGTCGTGGCGGTCGAGCTGACCTGCGCGGCGATCCGCTCGACAACGAGCGCAACGACGCGCTCGCCGAACTGGCCCGCGCGGCCGGGCTGCCGACGGTGGCCACCGGCAACGTGCACTACGCGCTTGCCGTCGGACCGGCGACTGGCCACCGCGCTCGCCGCGGTGCGCGCCCGGCGCAGCCTCGACGAGATGGACGGCTGGCTGCCCGCGGCCGGCACGGCTCACCTGCGCAGCGGTGCGGAGATGGCCCGGCGGTTCGCCGCGCTATCCGGGGGCGGTGCCGCACGACCGCAGCGTACGGCCGACGAGCTGGCCTTCGATCTGCAGCTGGTCTCGCCGCAACCTGCCCGCCTACCCGGTGCCCGGACCCGGGCATGACCGAGATGAGCTGGCTGCGCAAGCTGACCATGGACGGCGCGGTCGAGCGGTACGGCGACGACGCACCGAAGGCCTACGGCGCAGATCGAGCACGAGCTCGCGATGATCGAGCAGCTCGACTTCCCGGGCTACTTCCTGGTCGTCTACGACATCGTCAAGTTCTGCCAGGAGAAGGACATCTACTGCCAGGGTCGGGGCTCGGCGGCCAACTCCGCGGTCTGCTACGCGCTCGGCATCACCAACGTCGACGCGGTGCGGTGGGGGCTGCTGTTCGAGCGGTTCCTCTCGCCCGGAGCGCGACGGCCCGCCGGACATCGACATCGACATCGAGTCCGACCGACGCGAAGAGGTCATCCAGCACGTCTACACGAAGTACGGGCGGCGGTACACCGCCCAGGTCGCCAACGTCATCTCCTACCGGCCGCGCTCGGCGGTCCGCGACATCGCCAAGGCGTTCGGCTTCTCGCCCGGCCAGCAGGACGCGTGGAGCAAGCAGATCGACCACTGGGGTTCGGTGTCCACCGTGCGACGTGGACGAGATTCCGCCGCAGGTGGTCGCGTACGCCAACGCAGCTGCAGACCTTCCCGCGGCATCTGGGCATCCACTCCGGCGGCATGGTGATCTGCGACCGGCCGGTGATCGAGGTGTGCCCGGTGGAGTGGGCACGGATGGAGAACCGCACCGTCCTGCAGTGGGACAAGGACGACTGCGCCGCGGTCGGCCTGGTCAAGTTCGACCTGCTCGGGCTCGGCATGCTGTCGGCGCTGCGGTACGCGTTCGAGATGCTCGACTCCGTCGCTGGACATCGCCGAAGCTGCCGCTGGACGACCCCGAGGTCTACGACATGCTGTGCCGGGCCGACTCGATCGGGGTGTTCCAGGTGGAGAGCCGGGCGCAGATGGCGACGCTGCCCCGCCTGAAGCCGCGCAAGTTCTACGACCTGGTGGTCGAGGTGGCGCTGATCCGGCCCGGGCCGATCCAGGGCGGTTCGGTGCATCCGTACATCCGGCGGAAGAACGGGCTGGAAGAAGTGACCATCCCGCACCCGAAGATGGAGACGGCGCTGGCGAAGACGCTCGGGCGTGCCGCTGTTCCAGGAGCAGCTGATGCAGCTGGCGATCGACGTCGCCGGGTTCACCCCGTCCGAGGCCGACCAGCTGCGCCGGGCGATGGGCTCCAAGCGCTCGATGGAGCGGATGAGCGGCATCCGGGACCGGCTCTACGCCGGCATGGCGAGCAACGGCATCACCGGCGCGCTCGCCGACGACATCTTCGTGAAGCTGGCCGCGTTCGCCAACTACGGCTTCCCGGAGAGCCACGCGATGAGCTTCGCCTACCTGGTCTACGCCAGCGCCTGGCTCAAGCGCTACCACCCGGCGGCGTTCTGCGCGGCGCTGCTCAACGCCCAGCCGATGGGCTTCTACTCGCCGCAGACGCTGGTCGACGACGCCCGCCGGCACGGCGTCACGGTGCTCCGGCCGGACATCAACGCCAGCAACGCCAAGGCCACGCTGGAACGGCCGCCGACACCGGGCGAGCCACCGCCCGGGCCGAAGCCACCGCGCGACTGGGGCCGTGGCGGCCCGGTCGGTCCGGCTGGGGCTGTCCAGCGTCCGCACGCTCGGGAGACGCCGTCGCCGAGCGCATCGAGGCGGAGCGGGCGGCCGGCGGCCCGTACCGCGACATGGCCGACCTGGCCCGGCGGGCCGGACTGTCCACCGCGCACCTGGAGGCGCTGGCCACCGCGGACGCCTTCGCGAGCTTCGGGCTGAGCCGGCGGGAGGCGCTGTGGGCGGCCGGCGCGGCGGCGCAGGAGCGACGACGGGCGGCTGCCCGGCACGACCACCGGGATCGACGCGCCGATGCTGCCCGGGATGGACGAGGTCGACGGATGGTCGCCGACGTGTGGGCCACCGGGCTGTCCCCGGACGCGCATCCGGCCCAGTTCATCCGCGATCAGCCTGGACCGGGTCGGCGCGGTGCCGATCGACCCGGCTGCATGAGGTCGAGGACGGGCGCCGGGTGCTGGTCGGCGGGATCGTCACCCACCGGCAGCGGCCGGCGACCGCGGGCGGGATCACGTTCCTCAACCTGGAGGACGAGACCGGCATGCTCAACGTCGTCTGCTCGCCGGGGCTGTGGCAGCGGTACCGCAAGGTCGCCCGGACCGCGGCGGCGATGGTGGTGCGCGGCATCCTGGAAAAGGCCGAGGGCGTGCTCAACCTGCGCGCCGACCACCTGGCGACGCTCACGTTGCCGGTGCGCTCACCGTCACGCGACTTCCGATGACGGCCCCGAGAGGCGCAGCCAGAGCAGGCCCAAGATCGGCAGGATCAGCGGCACGAAGCCGTAGCCGATGCCATAGACCGACCAGACCGTCTGGTCCGGGAAGGCGTCCCGGTCAAGCACGCTGGCCGTGCCGACGATGAGCACCCCGATCAGTTCGAACGAGCAACTGGCCAGCGCCACCCGGCGCGACACGCTGGTCGAGCGGGCCATCGCGATCGTGGCGACCAGGTAGACGACCGCGGCGAGCGCCGACAGTAGGTAGGCCAGCGGCGCCTCGGAGAAGTTCGTGGCGATCTGCACCGCCGCCCGGGCCCCCGCAGCCAGCGCGAACAGGCCATACACGCAGACCAGGATCAGGCCGGGCCCCTTGTTGGTCGCTCTGATCTCAGCCACCCCACACCTGTTGCATCCGGAGGATGAGCACCGGCACGATCACGGCCGCCGCGCCGATGAGCCCCGACCCCCAGCGGGTCGGCTCCATCCGGGCGAGCACCGCACCGGCCGGTGGGAGGAGGACCGCCGTGAGCATGTACCCGACGAAGGTCACGATCCGATCGCCCTGGCTCGGGCCGGAGCCGCCGATCAGCAGCACCGTGGCGATGATCACCTGGACGGCCACGAGCGCGCCGATCACATACAGGCCGATGAACAGTGAACGGGTCGGCTGTTTGTCACGTGCGCAGAGGAAGAAGGCCCAGACCGCCAGCGCCAGTGAGCCGAAGATACCGGCGAGCGCGAGGGCGTCGATCACGCTGGCAAGGGTAAAACCGTGCCGGGGTGGCCTGGCGGCCACCCCGGCACTTCTATGTTCCGGCAGCGGCCGGTCTCAGCACGGAGCTCAAGTTCACCAGGGACAACGGGTTCGAACGTCGGCCCCAGCTACTTCTCACTACGAGCGAAGACCGGCCGAGGTTCGCAGTTGTCACCTTCCTTACCCGGGAGGGGGTCACCTATTGGTGGCCGAGCCCGATGATGGTTCGGTGAACCCCGCCGTCGCGCTCACCATCGCCGGATCCGACTCGGGCGGCGCCGCGGGTCTGCAGGCCGACCTGAAGACCTTCGCCATGCACGGGGTCTTCGGCACCAGCGTCCTCACCGTGCTCACGGCGCAGAACTCGGTCGAGATCCGCCAGATCTCGCCCGTGCCGGCCGAGTTCGTGGCCGCCCAGCTCGCCGCGGTGCTCGACGACCTGCCGGTGGCCGCGGTGAAGACCGGGATGCTGGCCACGCTGGAGACCATCACGACGGTCGCCGAATGGGCGCCGCGCCTGCCGCAGCTCGTGGTCGATCCGGTGCTCGTCTCCACCGACGGGGTCCGGCTGTTCACCCCGGAGGCCGAGCACGCCTACCTGGAGCTGCTGTTCCCGTACGCGGCCGTGGCCACGCCCAACATGCGCGAGGCGAGCGTGCTGCTGGGCCGCGAGGTGTCCACTGTGGATGACGCGGTGGCCGCCGCGGCCGACCTGGCCACATACGGACCGAAGTGCGTGGTCGTGAAGGGCGGCCAGCGGCGGGGCAGCGCCGAGGCGGTCGACGTCGTCTGGCTGGACGGCCGCGTCGAGCTGCTGCGCTCGCCGTGGATCGAGACCGCCAACATCCACGGCAGCGGCGACGCCTTCGGCGCGACGACGGCCGCCGGGCTGGCGCGCGGGCTTCCGGTCGGGGAGGCCCTGGCCCTCGCCAAGGCATACGTCCACGACGCGCTGTCCCGCTCCGCCAGCTGGACGCTCGGCGGTGGACACGGCCCGCTGGGTTGGCCGGTTCGATAGTGTCTGTGGGGTGGACGTCACGGAGAACGGCCCCCACGCCGCGCCGCGTACCGCCGTCGTCTGGGCGGTCCTGCGCAAGGAGCTGGCGCGCTCGGATCGGCCGCTGACCGTCGTCGACGTGGGCGGGGGGACGGGCGGCTTCGCCGTACCCCTGGCCAAGGCCGGTCATCAGGTGACGGTCATCGACGCCAGTCCCGACGCGCTCGCGGCGCTCACCCGGCGGGCCGCCGAGGCCGGGGTGGCCGACCGGGTCACCGCGGTCCAGGGCGACGGCGACGCGCTCGCCGACCTGGTCGCGCCGGGCACGGTCGACCTGGTGCTCTGCCATAGCCTGCTCGAGGTCGTCGACGATCCGCACAAGGTCGTCGACGGGCTCGTCGGTGCGCTGCGGCCCGGCGGCGCGGCGAGCGTCGTGGTGGCCAGCCGGGCGGCCGCCGTCCTGAACCGGGCGATCAACGGCCAGATCGCCGCGGCCAGCCTGCTCGTCGCCAGCCCGGACGGGCGCGGGACCTGCGCGACCGGCTGCGCCGGCGGTTCGACGTCGCGGGCGCCACCGAGCTGCTCGACGTCCGCCGGCCTGCACGTCGAGCAGGTCCACGGCGTACGCGTCGTCACCGACCTGGTGCCGGGCGCGGTCGCCGAGAGCGAGCATGAGGCGTTGCAGGCGTTCGAGCTGGCGCTGGCCGCCATACCGCCGTACCGCGACATCGCCACCCAGCTGCATCTGCTCGGCCGCAAGCGGTGACCGCACCCCGCGCTACGGCGAGGCGTCGCTCGCCGACGTGCTGCCGAGCGCCCTGGCCGTCCTCGGCGTCCCCGGCGAACGCGACACCCTCGGCCTTCGGGCCGATCTGGACGGGGTACGGCGGGTCGCCGTGCTGCTCGTCGACGGGCTCGGCTGGCACCAGCTCGCGCCGGCCGCCCCGTTCGCGCCGACCCTGACCGGGCTGGCCGCCTCCTCGTCCCGGATCTTGACGTCCGGATTCCCGTCGACCACCCCGACGAGCCTGGTCACGCTCGGCACCGGTACGACCCCGGGTACCCACGGCGTCGTCGGGTTCACCGTCAACGTCCCCGGTACCGACCGGGTCCTCAACCACATCCGCTGGGGCGACGACCCGGATCCGCGCTGGTGGCAGCCGGTGCCGACGGCCGTTCGAGCGGGCCGCCGCGGCCGGCCTGCGCACGGCCGTGGTCACCAATCCGGACTTCGCCGGGCAGCGGCCTGACCGTTTCCGCATACCGGGGAGCCGAGTTCCACGGTGCCGCCGCCGTCGACGACATCGCCCGGCGAGATGCTGTGCTCGCCCTGGGTGTCGCACCGCTCGTGTACGGCTACCACCCGGAGCTGGACAGCCTCGGCCACGTCTACGGCGTCGACTCGGAGCAGTGGCGCGGCGCCGCGGCGCAGGTCGACCGGCTGGTCACGCTGCTGGTCGACGGGCTGCCGCCCGACGCGGCGCTGCTGGTGACGGCCGATCACGGCCAGCTCGACGTACCGCCGGAGTGCCGCTTCGACCTCGACGCCGATCCGCGACTGCGCGCGGGCCTCCGGGTCGTCGCCGGCGAGCCGCGGGTCCGCTACCTGCACACGCTGCCGGGCGCGCGCGACGACGTGCTGGCCACCTGGCGGGAGGTTCTCGGACCGGCCGCCTGGGTCGGTACGCGGGAGGAGGCCGTCGCCGAGGGCTGGTACGGGCCGGTGCCCGAGGCGCATCTGCACCGCATCGGCGACGTGGTCGCGTACTGCCACGACCGGTACGCGATCACGGCGTCCAGGACGGAGCCGGCGCTGATCAGCCGGCTGATCGCGTACCACGGGTCGACCACCGACGTGGAGATGGCAGATCCCGCTGCTCGATCCCGCGATGGTCAGTCAGGCGACGCCGGCTAGGCTCCGCGAGCGTGGGGCGTAGTCAGGTGGTGCCGAAGGGCGGCTCGGACGGAGTTCGGTCCGGACGCCGACGACACCGGCTGCACGATCCTGCACGTCGACATGGACGCGTTCTACGCCTCGGTCGAGGTCCGCCGCCGGCCCGAGCTGCGCGGCAAGCCGGTCGTCGTGGGCGGCATCCGGCCCGCGCGGCGTGGTGTCAGCTCGGCCAGCTACGAGGCGCGCAAGTTCGGCGTGCGCAGCGCCATGCCGGGCGGCCAGGCCAGCCGGCTGTGCCCGCAGGCGATCTTCCTGCCGCCCGACTTCGCCGCCTACACCGAGGCGTCGCGCGCGGTCATGACGATCTTCCGCGACGTCACCCCGCTGGTCGAGCCGCTGTCGCTCGACGAGGCGTTCCTCGACGTGGCCGGCGCGCGCCGGCTGCTCGGCCGGCCGGCCGAGATCGCCGCCCTGATCCGCGCGCCGGGTGCGCGACGAGCAGCGGCTGACCTGCTCGGTCGGGGTCGCGCCGACCAAGTTCATGGCCAAGCTCGGCTCGACCCGGGCCAAGCCCGACGGCATGGTGGTCGTTCCCGGCCGACCGGGTGCTCGACTATCCTGCACCCGCTGCCGGTCTCCGCGCTGTGGGGCGTGGGCGAGCGCGCCGCCGAGACGCTGCACCGGCTCGGCCTGCGCACCGTCGGCGACCTGGCGCAGGCGCCGCTCGGCATGCTGCGCGTCGGCGCTCGGCGAGGCGGCCGCCACGCACCTGCACGAGCTGTCCTGGGCGCGCGACCCGCGCCCGGTCGTCCCCGAGCACGTCGAGAAGTCGATCGGCGCGGAGACGACGTTCGACGTCGACGTCGCCGACCGTGTCGGTGATCCGACGCACGCTGCTGGCGCTCGCCGACAAGGTCGCCGGCCGGCTGCGCGCGAGCCGGCCAGGCCGGCCGGACGGTCTCGATCAAGGTCCGGCTGGCCGACTTCCGCACCTTCAGCCGGTCACGCACGCTGCACGACGCCGACCGACGTGGCCCAGGAGATCTTCGAGATCGCCTGGGCGCTTTACGAGGCCGCTCCGCCCTGGCGAGCGGATCCGTCTGCTCGGCGTGCGCGTCGAGGGCCTGGCCGCCAGCCGACGGGCGCCCCGGCAGCTCACCCTCGGTGAGCGCGAGCACGGCTGGCGCGACGCCGAGCGGGCCGCCGACGCCGCCGCGGCCCGGTTCGGCCCGACGTGGTGCGCCCGGCCAGCCTGCTCAAGCACGGTTTCCGCGTCGACGGAAACGGTGCTCCGCCGCCACGAGAGGCGGATGCTGGACCCAGCCGGGCGCACTGAAGTGGGGCCGGCAGGGCTCGAACGAAAGAAAACGGCACGGCCGGACCATCGTCCCGCTTTCCGACCGCGTAGCCGCCTCGTAGACTTGCGAGTAAGCAGCCGCCTGGCTGCCGTCACGGACCTGTCGATCCGCACCGGATCGACCTCTCGACCGGGGAGGAGTGCCGTGCCGCTCTCGGAGCACGAGCAGCGGCTGTTCGAGCAGATCGAGCGGTCGCTTGCCGAGGACCCCAAGTTCGCCTCGGCGGTGCGCGCCACCGACCCGCGGTTCCATGCCAAGCGTCGGATGATCGCCGCTGCGGTGCTACTTCTGGCCGGCATGGCACTGCTCGTCTACGGCGTGGCCATCTCACTGCCCTTACTGGGCGTGGGTGGTTTCGTTGTCATGCTAGGTCGCCTTGGCGTTTGGGATGCAGTCCTACCGCCGCGGCCAGAGCACAGACCTGCACGTCGTCGGCGGCACCGCCAGCCGCCGCGTCAAGCAACGCAAGATGGGGGTCGTCGACCGCCTCGAGGAGCGGTGGCGCCAGCGCCCGGAGGGTGACGGCTGATCGAAGACGACGTGGCGCCGGTGGGTCAGTAGACCGCCGGCGCATCGGTGTGCCCAAAACCGGTCACCGCGGCAGCGTCCCCCTCGCGCGGGCCTTCGTCGATGAACGGCAAGGGGCGCGCCGGGATTTATCCGATTCCCGGGCGCGCCCTCCTTGATCGACTCGAAGGGTCAGGTGGTCAGGTCTTGGCGCGGCGCGTCACCATGCGGCGGACGCTCAGGGTGCGGACGACCGCGTCCCGCCGGCCGCCGACCGCGTTGGCGATGTCGGTGAAGCGCCGCCAGGTCGAGAGCTTCCAGCGCTGGACCACGGACGGCGGTAGGAGCACCGCCATGATCCGGATGCGGCGGCTGGAGCGGGCCGACAGCGCGGATCGCACCGCGCCGAGCGACGAGCGCAGTTCCTGCCCGGTGATCGGCCGCAGTGCATAGCGCGCCCGCTCCTCCGCCGAGCCGAGCAGCCGGACACCGGACGCCGCGTCGTCGCGCAGCCGTTCCCGCTCGATCAGCCGTACCCCGGTCGCTCGGGGCGTCTCGGCTTCGTCGATCTCGACCTGGTAGTCGGTCATCGTGTCGAGGAGTTCGTCCCACGCCTGGTGGGCGTTGGCTCGGGCCGCCTGATAGACCGCGTCGTCCGGGGGAAGCACCACGGGAAGTCCGGGCGGCACGCTGGCGAGCGGGTCGGCGGCGTCGAGCGCGGCGCCGCCGGGTCCGGTCGCGGTCGCCTTGTCGACGGTGGCCTTCGCCGTCGTGGCCGAGAAGCGCAGCCGGCGGCGGCGCTGGCGGGAGCGGCTCAGCGCCGGTGTCAGAAGCAGCAGCACGACGAGGAGCAGTGCGAGGCCGCCGCCGGCCGTGTAGGCCACCACCTTCGGGTCGACCGCGGACGCCGCCGAGCCGCCGGTCGGATCGGCGCCGCCGGGCTGCGCGCCCAGCGGGCCGGCGCTCGGATCGGTGCTGGCCTGGCCCGGGTGTTGGACGTCGGTGTCCACGTTGGGGTCGCTGGTCTGCGGCGGACTCGGGTTGGGCGCCCAGACTGGGCTGACCGAGCCGCCGACGCCGGTGGCCGGCGTCGCGTCGAACGGCACCCAGCCGAAACCGGGGAAGTACGACCTCGGTCCACGCGTGCAGGTTGTTACTGGTCAGCGTGACCGTGTTGCCCTGCTTGGTGCCGCCCTGCGTAAAGCCGAACGCAACCCGGGACGGGAATCCCGGCCTGGCGCACGAGCCAGCCGAGCGCCGCCGCGTACTGGAGGCAGAAGCCCTTCTTGGAGGTCAGGAAGTCGGCGATCTTGGAACCGCTGGTGCCGGCGTCCGAGATCAGGCTGTAGATGAAGCCGTTCGTCGTCGCGAAGTAGTTTAGCAGCGCGATGACCTTGTCGTACTCGGTCGTCTTGTCCTTGGTCTGCTGGTCCACGATGTCCTTGACCAGCTTGACCTCGGACGGCGTCCGGCCGAACTGGCGGACGTTCCGGTCGCTGTCGCTCAGCGGCGCCGCATCGCGCAGGTCGGCCGCGGTGAGCTCGGGCTTGACATAGGTGAACGAGTACTTGCGCTTCTTGGTCGTCTCACGGTTGGAGTAGACCGTCGCGGAGGTCTGGTCGTAGAGCCAGTTGTTGTCCATCCCGTTGATCTTGGTTGGTGCGGTGTAGACCGGCAGGAAGGCCTGGTTGAGGTCGAGGATCTCGACGCTGGCCCGGTGCGTACTGGTTTTGACCTTGTCGACGAAGTCGGCCTCGGGAATGCCGTCGTTGATCCGGGTCCCGCCGCCCAGCGACCGGTTGACGAAGCCATCGTTGCGCAGCTGATCGGCGACCGCGAAGCGCAGGTAGAAAGGCTTGTCGTCATCGGAGTTGGTCACCCTGATCAGCGACTGGGGGTGTTCACGGTTCAGCTCGCCGCTCAACGCCGCGGTGAGGTTGACCGACCGGCCGCTGCCGGACCCGCCGGTGAACCCGGCCCCGGTGCCGCTGCCGAAGCGCTCCAGCAGACCCGGTCGTCATGCCCGGCCAGGCCAGCGGCAGCAGTACCGCCAGGGCCAGGCCGATGAAGCCCAGGCGCTGGCCGGCCGCCGCGAGCGGGGACGGCTCCCAGAGGTCGACATCGCGGCCGTCGCCGGTGAAGCGGCGCCCGAACCGGCGAACCCGGTCGACATTGTCGGTCACCAGCAGCCAGAGGAAGCCGGCCGCGCCGAGCAGGAACGGGATCATGCTGACGCTGTCCTCGGCGACCGCCACCGGCACCGAGTAGATCGCGAGCATCGGCAGGCCGGCCAGGGCCGGTCGGCGCAGCACGACCGCGAAGAGGTCGATGACGATCGCCACCGCGCCGATGCCGAGCGTGGTGAGGAAGAGGAAGCCCTCCCGGTCGTCGACCGGGACGGAGAACTCGCTCATCTCCGTCGCGGCGGTGGTGAGCAGGTCGTTGAAGTGCTTGAACGTGTCGACGCTCGGAATGATCCCGGCGATTTCATGGCCGCTCGGGAAGAGCCAGGTCAGCACCAGCAGGCCGGCGGCGAGCATGCCGAGCGTTGGCGCCCAGGTCGGTGCGCGCAGGCTGCGGATCAGGACGGCCACCCCGCAGAGCACCGCGACCATCAGGAACGAGTGGATGAGCCAGGTCCACTGGTCGAACACCGAGGCCAGGGGGAGCGCCGCGAGCAGTGCGGAGGCCGAAGCGACGAGGGTCAGGTGTTTGCGCTGGTTCACCGCACGCCTCCCGCGACGGTCTCGGCGGAGGCGGCTCGCCAGGCGAAGCCCTGCGACCGGCTGGCCAGCTGCGGCCATAGCGCGGGCAGCTTCGCCCCGTGCGGCACGTCGACCACGCGCCAGCCGGCCCGCAGCATCGCCAGCGCGGCGCAGGCCGTGGAGATGGTCGGCCTCCTCGCGGGCCGTGGTGGGCAGCGTGAGCCAGGTCGTGGTGTCGATGAACAGCGCGATGCAGGTGGCGCCGCTGGCCCGCAGCGCCGCCAGCAACTCGGCCTCGGCCGAGCTGAGCAGGCCGAAGACGCCGATGACCAGGCCGCCGTCGTTGCGCCGGCGGACCCGCTCGACGAGGGTGGCCACGTCGGCCTGCTGGTCCAGCCGCACGTCGGCGAGCTGGTCGAGCAGCGGTCCGTCGCCGTCGGCCTCGGTGGCGTCGACGTCGATCCCGACGTCGGTGACCAGGCGTAGCTTGTAGCCGCCGTGGCGCAGGTGGACCGCGATGCTCGCGGCGGCGGAGACGGCCCACTCGAAGCTGGCCGTCGGCCCCTCGCCGCGGTGGGCGAAGGCCCGGGTGTCGAGCACGACCGTGGCCCGGCTCTCCCACGGCTGCTCCTCGCGGCGCACCATCAGCTCGCCGACGCGGGCCGTGGAGCGCCAGTGCACGCGGCGCAGGTCGTCGCCGTGGCGGTACTCGCGGGTGGCCGCGTCGTCCTCGCCGTGCACGGCGACCGAGCGGGCGCGGCTGTCACCGGAGCCGGCGAACTCGCCGGCCAGCCGGATCGCCGGCAGCGCGTGCGACCTGCGGGATCACGGTGAGCTGGTCGACGGACGGGAACGACCGCGTCAGCTCGCAGAGGCCGAACGGGTCGGTCAGCCGGACCACCAGCGGGCCGACCTCGTAGCGGCCGCGCACGTCGGCCCGCACCGTGTAGGCCACCGAGCTGGCCTGATGCGCGCCCGAGCCGCTCGAGCACCAGCCGGGGCCGGCTGCCGAGCGCGTAGGGAAGCCGGTCTTCCAGGAGCATGGTCCCGGTGGGCAGGCGGGACAGGTTCTGCAGCCGCAGGATCACCCGGGCGTTGGCGCCGACCTGGGCGCGGTGCGGCTCGAGCGTGCGGCTGCAGGCCAGCCGGTATCGGGTGCGGCCGACGTAGCCCGCCGCGAGCAGGGGCAGCGCCGCGAGCAGGATGGCCACCCGCAGCAGGTCCTTCTCGCCGAGGATGAACGCCGCGAGTGCGGCTGCCGCCGCGGCGGCGAGGAAGCTGCGCCCCCGTGTGGTGAGCCCCCGCAGCGCCTCGCGCATGGTCAGCGACCCCCGTACTGCTGGCCGCGTGGCCTGGTGTCGTAGGGCGATCGGGGTTGGCGGTCGGACGGCAGCGGCAGCCGGTGGACCAGGTCGGCGACGATCGCGTCGGTCGTACGGCGGGACAGCTGCGCCTCGGCGGTCGGGATGATGCGGTGCGCGAGCACCGGCACGGCGAGGGTCTGCAGGTCGTCGGGGAGCACGAAGTCGCGCTTCTCCATCGCGGCGACGGCGCGGGCGGTGCGCAGCAGCTGGAGGGTGGCGCGGGGCGAGGCACCCAGGCGGAGGTCGGGCGACTCGCGGGTGGCGGTGACGATGTTGACCGCGTACTGCTTCACGGTGTCGGCGACGTGGATGTCCCGGACGGTCGCGATCATGCGGCGCACCAGCGAGGCGTCGGAGATCGGCAGCAGGTCGTCGAGGGCGTCGTGGCCGCCGTGGATGTCGAGCATGGCCAGCTCGGAGCCGATGTCCGGGTAGCCCATCGCGATGCGGGCGGTGAACCGGTCGCGCTGCGCCTCGGGCAGCGGGTAGGTGCCCTCCATCTCGATCGGGTTCTGCGTCGCGATGACCATGAACGGAATCTGGAGCGGATAGGTCACGCCGTCGACGGTGACCTGCCGCTCCTCCATGCACTCGAGCAGCGCCGACTGGGTCTTCGGCGAGGCCCGGTTGATCTCGTCGCCGACGACGATGTTCGCGAACACCGCGCCCGGCTTGAACTCGAAGTCGCGGTTTTCCTGGTTGTAGACGCTGACCCCGGTGACGTCGCTGGGCAGCAGGTCGGGGGTGAACTGGATGCGCCGGACCGAGCAGTCGATCGACCTTGCGAGCGCTTTGGCGAGTTTGGTCTTGCCGACGCCGGGCACGTCTTCGATCAGGAGGTGGCCTTCGGCGAGCATCACCGCGAGGGCAAGGCGCACAGTGGCCGTTTTCCCCTCGATGACCTGCTCGATGTTGGCCACGATCGCATCGGTGGCGGCCTGGAACTCGGCAGCCGGTAGTGGGCTGCCCAGCTCCTCATACGTGCGGTGCCTGGTCAACTGGCCTCCTCCGTTGATGCTTTGACCACCTGTCGGAAGAGACCAACAGATAGCCCGCTCGGTTGCGCGGAGCCCTCCCCGGCGGACCGAGTCATCGCTGTTCCCTCAGGCTAGCTGCCGAATCGCCACCGCGCCGCTTACCGATTCGGTCAATACCGGACGAAGGGGTCCTGTCGTCGTCAAGCATTTTCAAGGGGTACGAGAAATGCTGGCTTGACGGCCGAGCCGGCATGGCCCGAAATCGGGAGCCGAATCATGTGATCGGACCGCAACGGACCTGGCTGTTTCGCGGTTATGTAGGCAGGCATCGATTGAGGCATAGTGTGGCGCGTGGAGGCAGCGCAGGTGTTAGGGGGTCGTTACCGGCTCGAGCGCAAGCTCGGCGAGGGCGGCATGTCCGTGGTGTGGTACGCCCGTGACGAGGTGCTTGGCCGGCCCGTCGCGGTGAAGGTGCTCGCCGCGCGACTCGTCCGCGACGAGAAGTCGCGCCGGCGGATCCGGGCGGAGGCGCAAGCCGTCGCCCGGCTGTCGCATCCACACATTACGGCCGTCTACGACTTCGGTGAGTCGATCGACGAGCACGGCGATCGCGTCCCGTACATCGTCATGGAGCTCCTGCCCGGTCGCACCCTGGCCGACCGGCTGGCCGAGGGGCCGCTGCGCGCCCGCGCCGCCATGCGGGTCTGCGCCGAGGTGGCCGACGCGCTCGCCGCCGCCCACCGCGAGCACCTCGTCCACCGCGATGTCAAGCCGGCCAACGTCGTGCTCACCCCGGACGGCGCCAAGGTCGTCGACTTCGGCATCGCGGCGGCGGTCGGGCAACTCGACGACTACGACACCAACGCCCCCGTCTTCGGCACCCCGGCTTACCTCGCGCCCGAGCGGCTGACCGGCGGCGAGGTCCTGGCCGCCTCCGACGTCTACGCGCTCGGCCTCCTGCTCTACCGCCTGCTCACCAACACGCTCCCGTGGCAGGTCGAGACCACGACGCAGATGCTCACCGCACATGTCTACGTCGAGCCGTCCCCGCTTCCGGGCATGGAGAAGGTGCCGCCGGAGGTCGCCGCGATCTACCGGCGCTGTGTCGCCAAGGACCCGGCCGACCGGCCCCCGGCCAGCGAGGTCGCGGCGGTGCTGGCTCGGGCGGCCGGCATCCGGCTGCGCGGGCTGGACGAGGACCCGTCGCTGGTGACCGCGATGCCGGCCGTCCCGGGAGTGCCGGTCAGGGGGCAAGGCCGCCGCCGCGGTCAAGGCCGCCGCCGCGGTCAAGGTCGCCGCGCCGGCCAAGGCGGTCAAGGCGGTAAAGCCGGCCCGGCCGGCCCAGGCGGCCGGCCCGGCCCGGCCGACCTGGCCGCCCCGTCCGGTGGCAAAGAAGGCGCCGAGCAAGTCGCCCGGCAAGCCTGGTACGTCGCGGCGGCCGCTGATCATCGCCGCGGCCGGAGTGGCCGTGGTCGCCCTGGTCGGGGCGATCTTCGTGCTGTCCGGCTCGCTCGGCGACAGCGGGCCCCTCGCACCGAGCCAGGCCCGCGGCGGCGCCGGCGCGGGCGTGCTCGGCTCGCAGCCCGGCCAGGTCGGCGCGCCCGGACAACCCGGCCAGCCGGGCCACACCGGAACAACCGGCCCGGGGCAGCCGCTGGCGACCGTAGTCGCGGCGCCGCCGCCGGGGACCACCGTCGCGCCGACGGCCGGATCGCCGGACTCACCGGACCCGAGCCCGAGCGCCTCCAACTCCGCGGACCAGTCGGGCCAGAGCATCGACAAGACGTTCAACACCGCCGGCGGCGTCGTCGTGGCCGGCTGCACGAAGGACAGCAACAGGGCCGTGATCCGCGACGCCTCGGCCGCGGACGCCGACGGCTACATGATCAGGCGACGCAAGGACGGCCCGGCGCCGACGGTCGGCGTCGTGTTCAAGAGCGCGACCAGCACCGTCCGGGTCCTGATCACCTGCCAGAACGGCGTGCCGACGCTGAGGCAGGACAGCGTCGACGCCGTGCCGACCGTTTAACCGTGACCAGCGGAGATAGAAGGCGGTACACTGGCAGCATGACACGGGTGTCCCGGCTTCTTCGTGAGCCGTGCTGACGCGTTTGCGCAGCACGGCGACCCCTCCTGCGTGAGGGGTTTTTTCATGCCCGCAGAATGCTCCGTGCAGACTTATAAGAAGAGGTGGCGACGATGAGCGAGGAAGCCGACGCGACCGCGACGCAGGTGACGGATGGGCAGGCGGACGTCCCGCCCTACCGCTACACCGCCGCGATGGCCGGCGAGATCGAGGCCTGCTGGCAGGACTTCTGGCAGGAGAAGGGCACGTTCAACGCGCCGAATCCGACCGGCACGCTCAGCGACCCGGACGCATCCGCGCTCCGGCGCGCCCAAGAAGCTGTATCGTGATGGACATGTTCCCCTACCCGTCGGGCGCGGGGCTGCACGTCGGTCACCCGCTGGGCTACATCGGCACCGACTGCTACACCCGCTACTTCCGGATGGCCGGCTACAACGTGCTGCACCCGATGGGCTTCGACGCCTTCGGCCTGCCCGCCGAGCAGTATGCCGTGCAGACCGGCACCCATCCGCGGGTCACCACCGAGGCCAACATCGAGCGCTACCGCCGCCAGCTGCGCCGGCTGGGGCTGGCCTACGACGACCGGCGCAGCTTCGCCACCACCGACACCGGGTTCTACCGCTGGACCCAGTGGATCTTCCTGCAGGTCTTCAACTCCTGGTACGACCGGGACGCAGAACAAGGCGCGCCCGATCGCCGACCTGGTCGACGAGTTCGAAGCCGGCGACCCGGGCCACGCCGGACGGGCGCGGCTGGGCATCGCTGTCGGAGGTCGAGCAGCGCACGATCGTCGACGACCACCGGCTGGCCTACATCTCCGAGGCGCCGGTCAACTGGTGCCCGGGCCTGGGCACCGTGCTGGCCAACGAGGAGGTCACCCCCGACGGGCGCAGCGAGCGAGGCAACTTCCCGGTCTTCAAGCGCAACCTGCGCCAGTGGATGATGCGGATCACCGCGTACGGCGACCGGCTGCTGGACGACCTGGAGCGGCTGGACTGGCCGGAGAAGGTCAAGACCATGCAGCGCAACTGGATCGGCCGGTCGCGCGGCGCCCACGTCGACTTCGGGAGCGACGCCGGCCCGATCCGCGTCTTCACGACCCGGCCGGACACGCTGTTCGGCGCCACCTACATGGTGCTGGCGCCCGAGCACGAGCTGGTCGACGCGCTGACGCCGACGGCGTGGCCGGCCGGTACCAACGAGAAATGGACCGGCCGGGCACGCAGTCTCCGACGCGAGGCGGTCACCGAGTATCGCGCGCTTCGCGGCGTCGAAGACCGACGTCGAGCGTCAGGCCGACGCCAAGGAGAAGACCGGCGTCTTCATCGGCGCGTACGCGACCAACCCGGTCAACGGCGCGCAAGATCCCGGTGTTCATCGCCGACTACGTGCTGGCCGGCTACGGCACCGGCGCGATCATGGCGGTGCCCGGGCAGGACGAGCGCGACTGGGAGTTCGCCGAGGTGTTCGAACTGCCGATCATCCGCACCGTGCAGCCGGCGGACGGCTTCGACGGCAAGGCGTTACTCCGGCGAAGGCCCGGCGATCAACTCGCACGTGGGCTCGACTGAACGGACTGGGGGTCGCCGACGCCAAGGCCGCGG
Organism: uncultured Actinomycetota bacterium; assembly: GCA_963816625.1. Taxonomy (GTDB): domain Bacteria; phylum Actinomycetota; class Actinomycetes; order Mycobacteriales; family Micromonosporaceae; genus Dactylosporangium. The sequence goes on from CAWFLC010000006.1 coordinate 642,929, forward strand.
ATGATCGACTGGCTGGAGGCCGAGGGGCACGGCGGTCGGCGCGACCACCTACCGGCTGCGGGACTGGCTGTTCAGCCGCCAGCGCTACTGGGGTGAGCCGTTCCCGATCGTCTACGACGCGACCGGCATGCCGGTCGCGCTGCCCGAGTCGATGCTGCCGGTCGAACTGCCGGAGGTGGAGGACTTCGCCCCGCGCACGTTCGCGACTCGACGACGCCGAGAGCGAGCCGGAGACGCCGCTGTCGCGGGCCAAGGACTGGGTCGAGGTCACCTGGATCTGGGCGACGGTCCGCAAGCGCTACACCCGCGAGACCAACGTCATGCCGCAGTGGGCGGGTTCTTCCTGGTACGAGCTGCGCTACCTGGATCCGACCAACGACAAGGTGCTGGTCGACGCCGGAGATCGAGCGCTATTGGATGGGCCCGCGCGATCCACAGGACACGGGTGGCGTCGACCTGTATGTCGGCGGGGTCGAGCACGCGGTGCTGCACCTGCTGTATGCGCGGTTCTGGCACAAGGTCCTGTTCGACCTGGGGCACGTGTCGTCAGCTCGGAGCCGTTCCGGAGGCTGTTCAACCAGGGCTACATCCAGGCGTACGCCTACAAGGACGACCGTGGCGTGTACGTCCCGGCCGAGGAGGTCGTCGAGCGCGACGGCCGGTTCTATCTGGACGACGACGCGAGGTCAACCGCGAGTACGGCAAGATGGGCAAGTCGCCTGCAGAACGTGGTCACGCCCGGACGAGATGTGCGAGCGCTACGGCGCGGACACGTTCCGCGTGTACGAGATGTCGATGGGTCCGCTGGACGTCTCCCGGCCCGTGGGACACGCGGGCGGTCGTCGGCTGCGCTACCGCTTCCTGCAGCGCGTCTGGCGGCTGGTCGTCGACGAGCAGACCGGGGCGACCCGCGTCGTCACCGACGCGCCGGTCGACGACGAGACGCGGCGGCTGCTGCACCGCGTCATCGACGGCGTCCGCGGTCGACATCGAGGAGATGCGGTTCAACACCGCGATCGCCAAGCTGATCGAGCTGACCAACCGGGTGACCGCGGTCTCCGCCGGCGGCTCGCCGCGGAGGTGGTCGAGCCGCTGGTGCGATGGTCTCGCCGTTCGCACCGCACCTGGCGCGAGGAACTGTGGCAGCGGCTGGGCCACGACACCTCGATCGCGCTATGTCGACTTCCCGGTCGCCGATCCGGCGCTGCTGGTGGCCGAGTCGGTGACCTACCCGGTGCAGGTCAACGGCAAGGTCCGCGGCCGGATCGAGATCGCCGCCGACGCCACCGAGGACGCGGTGCGCGCGGCCGCGCTGGCCGAGGTCGCGACGCACCTGGGCGGCAAGGAGCCGCGCAAGGTGATCGTCGTGCCCGGCCGCATGGTCAGCGTCGTCGCCTAGCCAAGGTCGTTGGAGGCCACTGCTCCCCCGGAGTAGTGGCCTCCGGTCACGCCGGCACGTCTGGTGGGCTCAGGTCACAACGCGGCCGGCCGCGGCGGCCAGCCGATCGGCGGCCGGGGCGTCGTCGGCGACCGGCTGCGCTTCACCGAACGGCATGCCGGCCCGATCGCCGGCATTCGCCTGGAGCTTCAGGAACCCGTCGATGCACGACTCGGCCAACTCGGGATCGAGATCGGTCGACTGGCTTGTCGCCCGGGCCAGGTCCCAGCCGTGGGTCATCATCTCGGTGACCCGCATCTCAAGCAGGACTGCGCCGGGCCGCTCGCCGAACGGGGTGGGCGCCGGGCGCTCGAGCGCGCCGTCGGCGGCGAACACCGCTCGAAGGTCAGCGGCCGCCTCGCGGAACGCGGCCGCTGGGTCGGGGCCGAGGTAGTCGAGCGAGCGGTCGAGCGGTCCGCCTCCGTTCATCAGGTTGATGAACTGGCGAGTGCCGCCGACCACGTGGTTCATCAGCTGGTGGACGGTCCACTCGGTGCAGGGTGTCGGGTCGCTCCACTGTTCGACGGTCACACCGTCGAAGACGGAGCCGGCGACCGTCACCGCACGGTCGAAGCGGGCCAGCCGCTGCGTGTCATCCATGCCCGCGATGATGCTCCCCGGGTACGACAATTCCCGCGGCCGAAGGTGCCGTGCGGGGGCTTCGGGCCGGACGCGTCAGCGGGACACCGCGGCCAGGCGCTCGGAGCGGAGGCGGTCCGGCCAGCGGTCGTCGATCGGCTCCAGGGTGCTGCCGGTCGCCCAGGTCAGCAGCAGGTCGGCGATCGCGGGGTTGCGCGCGAGCGCCGGACCGTGCGAGTACGTGCCCGAGGACCTTGCCGTGCCAGGCGCCCTCGGTCGTCGCCGTCGTTGCCGATCCCGGCCGTCACCCGGGCCAGTGGTTTCACGCCCGGGCCGAGGTGGGTCCGGCCGCCGTGGTTCTCGAAGCCGGTGAGCGGCGGCAGGCCGAGGACCGGGTCGATCTCGCCGGCCAGCTCGCCGACCGCCCGCGACGGTCCACGGTCGGAGTGAAAGGTCCAAGCATTTCGAGGCCGGCGCACTTGGCGCCCTTGGCGAAGAACGAGGAGCCCATCAGCTGGTACCCGGCGCAGACCGAGAAGACCACCGCACCGCGCTCGACCGCCCGGTGCAGCCCGCCGTCGGCGATGAGCCGCTGCGCGGCCAGGGCCTGCGGGCCGTCCTCGCCGCCGCCGATCAGGTAGATGTCGCCGTCGGCCGGCATCGCCTGGTCGGAGCGGACCTCCGACGCACTCGACCGGCAGCCCGCGCAGGTCGGCCCGGCGGGCGAGGATCAGCAGGTTGCCGCGGTCGCCGTAGGTGGACAGCAGGTCCGGGTAGATCCAGACCAGCCGCAGTGACTCTCAGTTGACACGGTCCAGCTCCGCTCGGATGTCCTGGAAGGCGGTGTAGTTCGCGATCACCTCGAGGCGGCCCGGCGGCACCGCCGTCAGCGCCTCGTCGAACGAGGTGACGTGCTCGAACGGCACCTCGTTGACCTCGAGCCGGACGGCGAGGTCCATCGCCCGGTCGCCGGTGACCAGGACGCGGCCGGCCGCGCAGCGGGGAGAAGTCGACGTCGTAGAGCCACGAGGTGTCCAGCCCGTCGGGGTCGCGGGCGTTGATCGAGAGCAGGGTCGGGGCGTCGCTCGGCCATGTCGAAGGCCTCCAGCCAGCCGGCCGGGTTCTTCGCCAGCAGCAGCCGGATGGTGCGTCCGTCGCGGACGACCGTGGCGTACCGGCCGGCGATCGAGGCGACCTCGGAGAGGCGGGGGAGCGCGTCCTCGACCGGCGGACGCCGAAGTAGCGCGGCGACGGCGAGCGCGGTGGCGGCGTTGGCGCGGTTGACCCGGCCGGGCAGTTGCAGGTCGACCTGGTGGTACGCGCCGGTGGGGTCGACCACGCCGTCGCCGCCGACCGTCCACTGGGCGATCGGCCGGCGCAGGTCGCCGGTGACGCACCACCACTCCTCGCCGGAGCGCTCGATGTGCGAGCCGCACTCCGGGCACACCCAGGAGTCGTCGTGCCAGCGCTGGCCGGCGGCGACCCAGGTCACCGCCTTGGCGGTGGCGATGCGCGCCCAGGTGACCATCGGGTCGTCGGCGTTGGCCACGACGTGCAGGTCGCGTGCTCGCGCAGCGCGTCGCGCCACAGCGCGGCCATCATCGCGACCTCTTTGGCCCGGTCGAGCTGGTCGCGGCTGAGGTTGAGCAGCGCGACCACGCGCGGGTGGGTGGCGTCGAGGACCTGGCGCAGGTAGTGCTCGTCGACCTCGAGCACCGCGTACGGCGTGCCGCCGGCCTTGGCCAGCGCCGACGTGTGGCCGGTCGGCATGTTGGCGCCGAGGCTGTTGGTGGCGACCGGGCCGAGGACCCCCATGGCCGCGGCGGTGAGCCGGGTCGTGGTGGTCTTGCCGTTGGTACCGGAGATGAGCGCGATCTCCCGCCCGGCCGCCAGGTTGGCGAGCAGGTTGGGGTCGATCATCAGGCCGATCTTGCCGCCGATGACCGCCCCGTCGCCTCGGCCGGTCGGCGCGGGACAGGGCGGCGGCGCCGCGGGACAGGGAAGTGGCGACCTTGGCGCGCAGCGGCAGCTTTTTGTCCGTCATCTCGCTCTCACGGGTCGATCGGCGATGCGCAGACCCTACCTGCCGGACGCCACCGGCATGCGTGGCCCGGCCACACTTCCGGAAGTAGTGGCCATCCGAGGCCCGGGAGGCCACTACTTCGGGGAAGTCGTGGCTATCCCGGGGCCGGGGCCCCACTACTTCGGGGGAGCTGTGGCGATCCCGGGCCGGGAGGCCACTGCTTCCCGGGAGGTGTGGCGTCGCGCGGGGCCTCCACTTCGCTCCACCCGGGCAAACGGGCGCCACGGGAGGGCCGCCGGCCTTCGAAAACGTGTGCGAAAACCGCCCGGGCCGTGCCCGACTGGGTGATTATCCATATTTGCGCGGCGGCCATTGTGTGTCGTTTCCCCGACCTCTTTGGGCATGCCACATTCTCGCTCCACCGCCATCCACCCCGTTCTGACGTGGGATTTCTTCACGGACCGGGCACTCGATCCCGGGGGTTTTGCCGTTGACGGTGGAGGGAAGTGGAGTACAGTGGAGCGCAATGGCGGGGCCGGGAGGCTCGCCGGCCCCGGGGGGCCGTCCTGCGGCGGAGAGGGGGTGGATGCCGATGTTTCTCGGCACCCACACTCCGCGCCTGGACGACAAGGGCCGGCTGATCCTTCCGGCGAAGTTTCGGGACGAGCTGGCGGGAGGTGTCGTGATCACCAAGGGGCAGGAGCGCTGTCTCTACGTGTTCCCGACCGCCGAGTTCCAGCCGGATCGCGGGTCAGCTGCGCGAGCAGCCGATGACGCACAAGGCGGCCCGGGCATACAGCCGGGTGTTCTTCGCCAGCGCGCACGACGAGGTGCCCGACAAGCAGGGCCGGGTCACCATCCCGGCGCACCTGCGGGAATACGCCGGGCTGGACCGCGAACTCGTCGTGATCGGAGCGAGCACCCGGGTGGAGATCTGGGACAAGCAGTCCTGGGATACCTACCTCGCCGAGAGCGAAGACGACTTCGCCGACATCGAGGAGGGGGTGCTGCCGGGCGGGCTGTAGGGCTTGGCTCGACGACTGCCGCACGTCGGCTCGCCGTACCGCGAGATCTCCAGCCGCTCCACGGTCCTGGCGCCCCTTCCCCGGCGCCAGGGCGGGCGAGCGGATGGGGATCTGGCGGTACGGCAGGCGCCGTCAAAAAGGCGTGCACGTCGATGGGCGGCATCGCGGCGACCAGAGCAGAATCAGCTACCAGGCACGGCGGGTCGACAGAGGGAGTCCGCGAAGCGGCGACAGCAGGCGCGGCGACGGCACGTGCCGGTGCTGCTCGAGCGCTGCCTCGAGCTGCTCGCCCCGGCGCTGGACGGCCGGCCCGGCGACGCGTCCACCTGGACGCCACGCTCGGCCTCGGCGGGCACGCCGAGGCGGTGCTCGCGGCGCATCCGGACGCACGTGCTGATCGGCCTCGACCGGGACCCGAGGCGCTTGCGCTGCGCCGGGGCAGCGGCTGGCGCGCGTTCGCCGACCGGACGCACCTCGTGCACGCCGTCTACGACGAGCTGCCGGAGGTGCTCGACGCGGCTGGGCTGATCGGCGAGCCTCGACGGCGCGCTGTTCGACCTGGGTGTCTCGTCGATGCAGCTCGACGAGGCGGACCGCGGGTTCGCCTACGCCCAGGACGCGCCGCTGGACATGCGGATGGACCAGACCGCGGGGATCACGGCCGACCGAGGTGGTCAACACCTACAGCGCCGGCGATCTGGCCCGGGTCCTCCGGCGTGTACGGCGAGGAGAAGTTCGCCTCGCCGCATCGCCGCCGCCGATCGTGCGGGAGCGGGCGAAGGCGGCGGCTCACCTCCTCGGCCCGGCTGGCCGAGCTGGTCCGGGACTCCATCCCGGCACCGGCCCGGCGCACCGGCGGGCATCCGGCCAAGCGCACGTTCCAGGCGCTGCGGATCGAGGTCAACGGCGAACTCGCCGCGCTGGAACGCGGCGCTTCCGGCCGCACTCGACGCGCTCAAGCCGGGCGGCCGGCATGGTGGTCCTGTCCTACCACTCACTCGAGGACCGCCTGGTCGAAGCAGGCGTTCGCCGAGCGGGCCCGCTCGACCGCGCCGGTCGAGCTGCCCTTCGAGCCGGAAGGCAGCGGACCTTCGCTGCGGCTGCTCACCCGGGGAGCCGAGCTGCCCGGCCGAGGCCGAGGTCGCGGCCAACCCGCGCGCCGCGTCGGTGCGGCTGCGGGCAGTGGAGCGCATCGAACGGTCGCGCCCGTGGCCCGACCGTCCAAAGAGGACCACGCGGTCACGACGCGACCGCACAAACAACTCGGGGGAGGTGTGATGAATGTGACGACACTGCCGGCCAGCCGGCAGCGAAAAATGCGACACGAATCGCGGTCGGGGGGCCGGACCACGAGTCGTGAGAACTACTACCCGGTCGACGGGGCGACAGCACTCCAGCCACAGACACAACCGCAGGTGACGCCGAAGCTGCAGCCCAAGCCGCAGACGAAGAAGCCGGTACAGCAGCCGGCTCGGCTGACGGTGGCGCCACCGGCGCCGGTCGCGGCGCCACGCGCGCCGTTCGTGGCGCTCGTCCTGGTGCTCGTACTCACCGGCGTGGTCGGCATCCTCGTGCTCAACACGAAGATCGCCGAGAACGCGTTCGTGCTCGACGACCTGCACCGCAAGCAGAGCTCGCTCGACCGCGACGAGCAGCGCCTGAAGAGCGACATCGCCAAGCAGGAATCGCCCGCGTACCTCGCAACGCGCGCGGCCCAGTTCGGCCTCGGCCGGACCACGAGCCCGGCGTCCCTGCTCCTGCCGGACGGCACGAAGCTGGAGATGCCCGGACCGAGCCGCAGCAAGTAACAAGGCCGCACGGGTGGCGCAGAAGCGCGGCCGCGAACCACAGGAAGGAAAGGCCATGGCCGGCGGGGGACGTGACGACGCACGCCGTGGCACGCAGTCTGGGTCTGGACGCCGGTCAGGGACTGGCCGGACGTCCGGATCCGTCGGTCGCGCCGGCGCGGGGGGTGCCGGCGCGACCGACCCTCAGTCGCGTACTGAAAGCGGTGGGCGCGGCGGGCTGTCCGAGGCCCGCCGTTACACCCCGCGTGGGCGCACGGTCCGGGAGAGCGACTCCGGCCGGGGCGACCCGTTCCGCCCCGCGTTCGAGCTGCTGGAGGGTGGCCGGCGCGCGGGCGGACGAGCGGCCGGCACGACCCGCCGCGAGCCCGGGAGGAGCGGCCCGCTCAAGGCGGTACCGTCCCAGCCGGCCAGCAAGCCGGTCAAGAAGGCGCCCGCCAAGCAGACGCCGGCCAAGCAGACGCCGGCCAAGCAGACATTCACGAGGAAAGCGCCCGCGAAGAAGGCGCCCGCCAAGAAGGCGCCCGCCAAGACCGGCCGCAAACGCCCGGTCGCGAAGGTCAGGCCGACCCTCTTCGCCCGCATGGTGCATGGCGGCAAGACCAAGCAGCGCGCCGCGGCGAAGCGCTACCCGGCCGCGCCACACCGCCCGCGCACGCCGAAGGTCGCCGAACCGCGCCGCCGCCTGCGCCTGGCCACCGTCATCACGGTGGCCATGTTCCTCGTCATCGCCGGGCGGCTGGTCCAGCTGCAGCTCGTGGACGCACGCGCATATGCCGCCGAGGGGCTCAAGGCCCGCCTGCACACCGTTGAGCTGCCCGCGCCGCGCGGCGCGATCCTCGACCGCGGCGGCAACATCCTCGTACACAGCGTCGAGGCGCGCTATGTCTCCGCCGACCCGACCAAGGTCGCCGACCCCGAGGCCACCGCCGACCAGCTGTTCAGCGTGCTCGGCAACTACGGCGTGCTCCGCTCCGACCTGGTCCGCAAGCTGTCGCCGCACAAGACCAGCAACGGCAAGACCCAGGTGCAGTTCGAGTACCTCGTCCGCGGCATCGACATCGGTGACGGCGACCGGGTCAACGCGATGCGCCTGCCCGGCGTCTACGTCAACCGCGACGAGCGCCGCGACGTGCCCGCGCACGACCTCGCCGCGAACGTCGTCGGCTTCATCGGGCGCGACGACAACCACACCGGGCTGGCCGGCATCGAGGCCGCCTACGACTCCACACTGCGCGGCGTCGACGGCAAGCGCACGTACGAGATCGGCGACGGCGACCTGGCCAAGGAGATCCCGGGCGGGGTGGACCTGGAGACGCCGGCCCGACCGGGCAGCTCGGTGGAGCTGACCATCGACCGCGACCTCCAGTACGAGGTGCAGAGCGACCTCGCCCAGCGCATGGCCAAGTTGAACGCCACCTTCGCCACCGCGGTCGTCATGGACGTCAAGACCGGTGAGGTGGTCGCGCAGGCCAGCTACCCCGGGTACGACGCGGCCGACCCGTTCAAGTTCGACAAGTCGGCGTGGCTGGACAACTGCACCCAGACGGTCTTCGACCCGGGCTCGATCCACAAGGCGATCATCGTCGGCGCGGCGCTGCAGGAGGGCGTGATCAAGCCGGACTCGACGATCGTGGTCGGTCCGAAGATCAACAAGGGCGGGGTGAACTACCACGACAGCCACGCGCAGAAGACCGACACCCCGATGACGATCCCGGGCATCCTGGCCCTGTCCTCGAACGTCGGTACGATCAAGATCGCCGACCGGCTGGGCAAGGACAAAGTGGTCGAGTACCAGCACAAGTTCGGCCTGGGCGCACCCACCGGTGAGGGTTTGCGCGGCGAGGCGGCCGGCGACGTCCTCCCGGCCGACAAGTGGACCGGCACCGATCCGGGCTCCGTACCGACCGGCAACGGCGTCGCGGTCACCGCGATCCAGATGGCCGCCGTCTATGCCGCCATCGCCAACGACGGCGTGTGGGTGCAGCCGCACCTCGTACGCTCGATCATCGGCCCGGACGGCAAGGTCCGCCCGACCCCGGCCCCCCTGACGCGCCGGGTCATCGACTCGCAGCACGCGCAGCAGCTGCGCCAGATGCTCGAGGGCGTCATCACGCTCGACGACGCGACCGGCCGGCAGGCCGCCGTGCCCGGTTACCGCATCGCCGGCAAGACCGGTACGTCCGAGCTGGTCGAGAACGGCGCCTACACGTCGGGCACGGTCGCCTCGTTCATCGGCATGGCGCCCGCCGACGCGCCGCGCTACGTCGTCGCGGTCACCGCGCACGTCCCGGCCGACGGAAGCGGCGGCTCGGTGTCGGCCCCCGCGTTCCACGACATGATGGCGTTCACGCTGGCCAAGTTCGGCGTGCTGCCGACCGGTACGCCGCCGCCCAAGCTGACGATCTACCCGTGATCACGCACAGAGATCAGCCGGGACCCGGTGAACGATCGCTTCCGGACCGGTAGGGTCTAGCCCCGTGCCCGGCTATCCACGCCCACGGAGCGTGCGCCCGACTCCACTGGCGGAGTTGGCCGCTCAGCTCGAGGTGAGCTACCCGCGCGGGGAGGACGTCAGTGTCACCGGCGTCACCCTGAGCAGCCGTTCGGTGCGCCCCGGCGACCTCTACGCCGCGCTTCCCGGAAGCCGCGTGCACGGCGCCGAGTTCGCGGCGCCGGCGGCCGAGGCCGGGGCGGTGGCGATCCTCACCGACCCCGCCGGCGCCGCGCGGGCCGAGGCGACCGGCCGGCCGGTGCTGCTGGTCGAGGACCCGAGGCAGGCCCTCGGGACCGTGGCTTCCCTGGTGTACGGGCGACCGACGGCCGAGCTGAGCATCATCGGCATCACCGGTACCGCCGGCAAGACGTCGACCGTGTATCTGGTCGAGGCCGGGCTCAAGGCGGCCGGCCGGGTCACCGGGCTGATCGGCACCGTCGAGACCCGCATGGGTGACCTGGTCATCGGCAGCGACCGCACCACGCCCGAAGCGACCGACCTGCACGCGCTCTTCGCCGTCGCGCTTGAGCAGGGCGTGCAGACGGTCGCCATGGAGGTCTCCAGCCACGCACTACAGCTCGGCCGGGTCAACGGCGTCGAGTTCGCGGTCGGCGGCTTCACCAACCTCGGCCTGGACCACCTCGACTTCCACGCCGACGTCGAGGAGTACTTCGCGGCCAAGGCCCGGCTCTTCGACGGCCGCAGCCGCGTCGAGATCGTCAACCTCGACGACCCGGCCGGCCGGCGCCTGATCAAGCAGATCAGCGACGCCCCGACCACGCCGGCGGCGTGGACCCGCCCCGGACCCGCTCACGTTCTCGGCCGCCGGCGACGAGCGGGCGTCGTGGCGGGCCACCGACGTCCGGGCGACCGGCTTCGAGCAGACCTTCGTCGCGCGCGGCCCGGGCGGGATCGCGGTCGACGCCGGGGTCCGCCTGCCCGGCCGGCACAACGTCGCCAACGCGCTGCTCGCCATCGCCTGCCTGGTCGCGGCCGGCGTCGACCCGGCGGTCGCGGCCTCGGCCGTGGCGGCCTCCGGCGGCGCGCCCGGTCGCATGGAGCGGGTCGACCCGCCCGGCGTCAGTGGCAGCGGGGTGCTCGGCATCGTCGACTACGCCCACAAACCGGACGCGATCGTCGAGGTCCTCGCCGCGCTGCGCGGCCTGACCCGGCAAAGGGCCGGTGAGACGGCCGGGGAGAAGAGCGGCCGGGTCATCTGCGTCATCGGCGCCGGCGGCGACCGTGACACCGGCAAGCGCCCGCTCATGGGCGCGGCCGCGGCCCGGGGCGCCGACGTCGTCCTGGTCACCGACGACAACCCCCGCACCGAAGATCCCGCGGCCATCCGCGCCGACGTGCTCGCCGGTACGGGCGAGGGCTCGGCCGAGGTGGTCGAGGTCGGCGACCGGCGGGCCGCGATCGACCGCGCCGTCGCGATGGCTCGGCCGGGCGACATCATCGCCCTGCTCGGCAAGGGGCACGAGAGCGGCCAGGAGGTCAACGCAGAGATGCTCCCGTTCGACGACCGGGTCGAGCTGGCCGCGGCGCTGACCGCCCGATTCGGCGCCGCGAGCACCGAAAGCGCCGCGAGCGCCGAAAACGCCGCGAGCACCGAAAACGCCGGGAGCGCCGGAAGCGCCGAGGGCACCGAGCGGCCAGAGAGCCAAGCGAGCGCCGTCCGGTGATCCCGCTCACGCTCACCGAGATCGCCGCGCTCACCGGCGGCAAACTGGTCGGCCCGGGCCCCGGGCTCGCCGGGCGCATCGTCAGCGCGCCGGTCGAGTACGACTCCCGCAAGCTGCAGCCGGGTGGCCTGTTCGCCGCGTTCGTCGGCACGGCCGTCGACGGGCACGACTTCGCCGAGAAGGCGATCGCCGACGGCGCGATCGCCGTACTGGGCAGCCGCGCGGTCCCCGGCGTGCCGACCGTGGTGGTCGAGGACCCGCAGGCCGCGATGGGCCTGCTCGCCCGGGCCGTCGTCGACCGGCTCACCGACCTGACCGTCATCGGCCTCACCGGCTCGTCCGGCAAGACCACGACCAAGGACATGCTGGCGCGCCTGCTGTCCCGGCGCGGGGTCACCGTGGCGACCGAGGGCTCGCTCAACAACGAGCTCGGCGCGCCGTACACGGCACTGCAGGCCACCCCGGACACCCGCTTCCTGGTACTGGAGATGGGCTCACGTGGCCCCGGGCATCTGCGGTACCTGTGCGAGATCGCCCCGCCCGCGATCGCCGTCGTGGTGAACGTCGGCGTCGCGCACATCGGCGAGTTCGGCTCGCTCGACGGCGTCGCCGCAGGCCAAGGCCGAGCTGGTCGAGGCGCTCCCGCCGGACGGCCTCGCGGTGCTCAACGCCGACGACCCCCGCGTACGCGCGATGGCCGGCCGCACCTCGGCCGCGCGTGGTGCTCGTCGGGGAGGCCGAGGACGCCGACGTTCGCGCACTCGATGTGGTGGAGGGTGAGCGCGGGCTCTACCAGTACACCTTGAAAAAAGGCTCCCAAGAGGGCCGGGTGCGGCTCGGGATGGCCGGTCGGCACCAGGTCGGCAACTCCCTGCTGGCCGCGGCGGTTGCGCTCGAGGCCGGGTTGACGATGGACGAAGTGGCGGCGGCGCTCGGCGAGCTGCGGCCGGTGTCGAGCCGAAGGATGGATGTCTTCGACCGGGCCGACGGTGTCACGGTGATCGACGACTCGTACAACGCCAACCCGGCGTCGATGGCGGCCGCGCTCCGCGCGCTCGTCGCGATCGGCAAAGGTCGGCGGACGGTCGCGGTGCTCGGTTCGATGGCCGAACTCGGCGAGTTCGAGCAAGCCGGCCACGAAGAGGTCGGCCGCCTCGCCGCGGAGCTCGGCGTCGACCGCGTGGTGGCCGTCGGCGAGCAGGCGGCGCCGATCCATCGCGGCGCGGGCGCCGTGGCGAGTTGGGGAGGAGCTTCGGTGCTGGTGACCGATCAAGAGGCCGCCATCGCGCTGCTGCGCGAGGAGCTGCGGCCGGGCGACGTGGTGCTGGTCAAAGGCTCCCGATACCGCACCTGGGACGTGGTCGACTCGCTGCGGCCCGGGGCCACCTCGTGAGGGCGGTCTTCGTCGCGGCGTTCGTCGCGTTCCTGATCTCGCTGTTCGGCACCCCGATCGCGATCACGTACCTGCGCCGGCTGCGCGTGGACCAGCCGATCCGCAGCGAAGGACCGGCCACCCACCAGGGCAAGAAGGGCACCCCGACGATGGGCGGGGTGGTGTTCATCTTCGCCACGCTCGTCGCGTACACCGGCGGGCACATCGCCCTGACCACCCTGCCCAGCCAGCAACTGCGCCCGACCGGGCCGACCGCGACCGCGATCGTGCTGCTCGGGCTCTTCGTCTTCACCGGGCTGCTCGGGTTCCTCGACGACTACCTGAAGGTCAGCCGGCGCAACAGCGACGGGCTCAACAAGCGCGGCAAGCTGATCGGGCAGGCGTTCATCGGCGCGGTCTTCGGGGTGATCGCGCTCTACTGGGGCGCCAACCGTACCGGCCGGCAGGAGATCAGCACGGTCGCCAGCCCGCGGGTGTCATGGGTGCACGACATCGACTGGTTCAACATCACCCGGATCGGCGCGGTGCTGCTCTTCGTCTTCGTCGTGATGGCGATGTCCAACGCGGTCAACCTGACCGACGGCCTCGACGGCCTGGCCACCGGTACGTCCATCCTGGTGATCGGCAGCTACATGGCGATCGCGTTCTGGCAGTACCGGCACTGGTGCGCCGACGTGTCGTACAAGGCCACCTACTGCTACGACGTCCGGGACCCGCTCGAGATGGCGCTGATCTCCGGCGCCGCGGCCGGTGCGCTGGTCGGCTTCCTGTGGTGGAACACGTCGCCCGCGCGCATCTTCATGGGCGACACCGGCTCGATGGCGCTCGGCTCGCTGATCGCCGGGCTGGCCATGGCGACCAAGACCATCCTGCTGCTGCCGGTGCTCGGGCTGCTGTTCTTCATCATCGTGGTGACCTGGGTGATGCAGATCGGCTCGTACAAGCTGACCGGTAAACGTATCTTCCGGATGGTGCCGCTCCAGCACCATTTCGAGCTGGCCGGCTGGAGCGAGGTCAACATCGTCGTGCGGTTCTGGATCGTGGCCGGCCTCGGCATGGCCGCGTCCCTCGGCCTGTTCGCCGCCGACTTCTTGCGCGTGATGAGCGGCACGGGTTAGGCCACTACTTCGGGGAAGTTGTGGCTTCCGGGCCCCCACGAGGGCACTACTTGCCGGAAGTTGTGGCAATCAGCGCGACCGGTCGGCACTACTTCGGGGAAGTTGTGGCAATCAGGACGCCGCGACCGGAAGTTGTCGTAGGGGGCGCGGCGTGCCGTCCCCGTGATCGATGGCCGGCTCATCGATGATGAGTGGCGATGAGGACCGACACGGACGCGCCGGCCGAGCCTCGCGTGCTGCGCACCGGGCCGCTCGCGTTGCTGCGCGGGATCCTCGACCGGCCGCTCGCCTCGTACTATCTGCTGCTGTCCAGCGTCGGCCTGCTCGTCCTCATCGGCCTGGTGATGGTCTTCTCGGTGACGAGCCTCGACGCCTACGCGCAGACCGGTAACCCGTTCACCTCGATCGTGCGGCAGCTCTTCTCGGCCATCGTCGGGCTGGGCGCCTTCTGGCTCTTCCAGCGGCTGCCCGCGCGCACCTTCCAGGTGCTGTCCAAGCCGCTCATCTTCTTCGCGTTCCTGTTGATGATCTTCGTCGACCTGATGGCCTGGCTGGCCTCCCGCCAGGCCGGCCCCGGGCAGGTACCTCGGCCGATCCACCTCGGCCCGGTCTACGTCGACGACCTGTGGCTGCACATCGGCTCGCAGCAGCTGCAGCCGGCCGAGCTGGCCAAGCTGGCGCTGGTCCTGTGGGGCGCCGACGTCCTGGTCCGCAAGGGCAAGCGGATCATCGCCTGGCGGGAGCTGCTCAGCCCGCTCTTTCCGGTCGCCGGGGTGCTGTTCCTCCTCGTCGGCTACAACGACCTGGGCTCGATGATCTGCCTGGTGCTGCTGTTCGTCGGGCTGCTGTGGGCGGCCGGCGCGCGGGCCCGCATCTTCACCTGGATCGGCGCGATCACCCTGGTCGGCGTCATCGCGCTGGTCCTCTTCCCGGCCGGCAAGGACTACCGGCTCGACCGGCTCAAGGTGTTCTTCGACCCGAGCGTCGACCCCGACGCGCAGGCCGGGCGGTACCAGTACCTGCGGGGTCTGTGGGCCTTGGCCAACGGCGGCTGGTTCGGCGTCGGGCTCGGCGAGGGGCACCTCAAGTGGGGCATCGTGCCCAACGCCCACAACGACTTCATCTTCGCCATCGTGGCCGAGGAGTTGGGCGTCGTCGGCTGCCTGGTGGTGCTGCTGCTCTTCGTCGTGCTCGCGTACACCGGCCTGCGCATCGCCCGCCGGGTCCAGGATCCGTTCCGGCAGCTCGTCGCGGCCGGCATCACGATCTGGTTCGTCGGGCAGGCCATCGTCAACATCGGCGGCGTGGTCGGCGTGCTGCCGATCACCGGCCTGCCGCTGCCGTTCATCTCCGACGGCGGCAGCGCGCTCGTCGTGGCGCTCGCCGCGGCCGGGATGCTGAGCGCCTCGGCCCGCGCCGAGCCGGACGCCGCCGAGGCCTTGCACGCCCGTCCGCCGTCGAAATGGATGCGACTACTCTGGGCTCCGCTGCCGCCCCTGCCGCGCGATCCGGCCCGGACGGCCTCTGGGAGGAGCAACTGACGATGAAGGAGCTGCGCTCGGTGGTGCTGGCCGGCGGAGGCACCGGCGGGCACATCTATCCCCTGCTGGCCTTCGCCGACTGTTTGCGTCGGCACGATCCCGATCTGCGCATCACCTGCATCGGTACCACCAAGGGCATGGAGTCGGAGATCATCCCGCAGCGCGGCTACGACCTGCGCCACGTGCCGGCCTACCAGCTGCCCCGCTCGGTGAACATGAACCTGGTCCGCACCCCGGACCGCATGTGGAAGGCGGCCCGGGCCACCCGCGCCATCCTCGACGAGGTCAAGGCCGACGCCGTGGTCGGTTTCGGGGGGTACGTGTCGGTGCCGGCCTACCTGGCGTCGTGGCGGAGGAAGACGCCGACGATCATCCATGAGGTCAACGTGCCGCCCGGGGTGGCCAACCGGATGGGCCAGCGCCTCGGCCACCACATCGTGCTCGGCTTCCCGCACCAGGCCGAGCAGATCCCCTCGCTGCACGACGCGCCGGTGGTCGGCGTGCCGCTGCGCCAGTCGATCGCCACGCTCGACCGGGCCGCCCGCCGGGCCGAGGCGCGTGCGCACTTCGGGCTCGACCCGGACCGTCCTACCCTCTTCGTCTTCGGCGCGTCCGCGGGGGCGCGCTCGATCAACCTCGCGGTCAGCGGGGCGGCCAAGCAGATCACCTCGGCCGGCGTCCAGGTGCTGCACGTCATCGGCGCGCGCAACGAGGACTTCGAGGTGCCGAGCGACCTGCCCGCCCCGTACAAGAAGATCAAGTTTTTGGTCGAGATGGAGCTCGGCTATGCGGCGGGCGATCTGGCCCTGTGCCGGGGCGGCGCGCTGACCTGCGCGGAGACGGCCGCGGTGGGCATGCCGGCCGTCTACGTACCGCTGCCCTGGGGCAACGGCGAGCAGCGGCGCAACGCGCTGCCGGTGGTCAACGCCGGCGGCGGGCTCATCGTGGAGGACGCCGACCTGTCCCCGGAGTGGGTGACAAGCACGGTGGTGCCGCTGGCGCGCGACGAGACGCGCCTGGCGGCGATGAGCACGGCGGCGGCGCACTACGGCCGGCGCGACGGCGACGAAGCGCTCCGGCAATACCTGCTGAAGGTGGTTTCCTGATGACTGAATCGCCAGGGGCGCGGTCAAGCGCCGCCTCCGCAGGCTCCGGCGGCGCGACCGCGGCGCTGACAGCTGAGGATCTTGGTCGCGTTCATCTGGTCGGGGTCGGCGGGGTCGGCATGAGCGGGCTCGCCCGCCTCCTGCTGATGCGCAAGATCCCGGTGTCCGGCAGCGAACTGCGTGAGTGGCCCGCCCTCGCCGCGCTCACCGCGCTCGGCGGCACCATCTACCGCAGCCACGAGGCGTCCAACGTCGACGGCGTCGACACGGTCGTCTACTCCACGGCCATCCCCAAGGACCACATCGAACTGGTCACCGCCCGCGACCGCGGCCTGCGGCTGCTGCACCGTTCCGAGGCGCTGGCCGCCGCGATGGTCGGGCGCCGGGCGATCGCGGTCGCCGGTACCCACGGCAAGACCACCACCACGTCGATGCTCACGCTGATCCTGCAGCACGCCGGGCTCGACCCGTCGTTCGTGATCGGCGGGGAGATCTCCGAGGCGGGCTCGAACGCGCACCACGGCACGGGCGAGTACTTCGTCGCGGAGGCCGACGAGAGCGACCGCTCGTTCCTGCTCTACTCCCCGCACGTCGCGTTGGTCACGAACATCGACGCCGACCACCTCAACACGTACGGCGACATGGCCGGCCTCGAGGACGCCTTCGTCCAGTTCTGCGGCCTCGTCGAACCGGGCGGTTTCGTGGTCACCTGCGCCGACGATCCGCGGGCCAGGGCCATGGCGGCGCGGGTGCCCGGCGTCCCGGTGCACACCTACGGGACCGCGGCCGACGCCGGCCTCCGGCTGTCGGAGATCTCTTCTTCGGCGCGGGGCGTGCGCTACCTGGCCCACTTCGAGGGCACTCCGCTGGGCGAGGTGTCGCTGCCGGTCCCCGGCGGCCATCTCGGGCTCAACTCGGCCGGCGCGCTGCTGACCGCGCTCAAGCTCGGCATCTCCGCTGAGTCCGCGATCGAGGCGCTCGCCTCCTTCCCGGGGGTACGGCGGCGCTTCGAGCTCAAGGGCGTCGCCGCCGGCGTGCGGGTGTACGACGAGTACGCGTACCACCCGACCTCGATGCTCGCCGCGATGAAGACGCTCCGCGAGGTGGCCGGCGACGGGCGGCTGATCGTGGTCTTCCAGCCCTACCGCGTCTACCGGACCCGCGACTTCCAGACGGAGATCGCCGCGGCGCTGTCGCTCGCCGACGAGGCGGTGATCCTCGAGGTCTTCGGGCCCGGCGAGGTCCGTGAGCCCGGCGAGGGCGGCGCGGCGCTCACCGAGGCGGTGTCGCTGCCCGACGAGCGCAAGGTGTTCGTGCCCAACTGGGACGACGTGCCCGACGAGGTGATCGGGCGGGCGAACGACGGCGACGTGGTGGTCACCATGGGCGCGCCGCCGATCTCGCTGATGGGCGACGAACTGCTGCGCGCGCTCGGCGACGCGGGCGCCGAGCAATACGTGGGTCGACACGCCCGGACGGACTGAGCGGTGCCGGAACTGCGGAGGTCGCGAGCGTGGCGGCTGGTGCGGGCGCGGCGGGCCACGATGCGCGCCTCCGTCCCCGCGTCGGTCCGCCGGTTCGCCCGCCGTGCGCGCCGCCGCCGCTTCCGGTCCGCGCTTCCCTGGCTCAGTGCTTTGCTGGTACTGGTACTCGCCGGCGTTTCCGCGGGACTCGTGTACGGGACGAAGGTCTTCGGGGTCACCACCGTGCGCGTGATCGGGGCCGACCCGACGGCCGTGCGCCTCGTCGCTGACGTGCGCCTGGGCACGCCGCTGGCCCGGATCGACACCGCGGCGGTCACCCGGCGCGTCGAGTCGTACGCGCCGGTGCGTAAGGCGACCGTGAGCCGCTCGTGGCCGCGGACACTGGTGGTACGGGTGTGGCCGCGTACGGCGGTCGCGGTGGTCGCCTTCGTCGGCAGCTACGGCCTGCTGGCCGACGACGGTGTGGTGTTCGCCCAGGTGGCGCGGGCCGGCGGGCTGCCGCTCGTCCGGGTCGCCGACGACGAGACGACGAAGGACGCGCTTCGGGTACTGCGTTCGCTGTCGCCGGCCCTGCGCGGGGCGCTCATGACCCTGGTCGCCGACGCGCCGGCCCGCATCCGGCTCGAACTGTCCGGCGGCCGCGTCGTCGTGTGGGGCGACTCGACGGAGAACGCCGCGAAGGTACGGGTGGCCACGATGCTGCTCGCCGCGCCGGGCGGCGCGAAGACCTTCGACGTGAGCGCCCCATCGGTGGTGAGCGTCCGCTAACCCTGTGCCAGTACTTCGGGGAAGTAGTGGCCTCCCCGGGTGGCTGAGGCCACTACTTCCCCGAAGCTGTGGCCTCCCGACCCCGCTGAGGCCACTCCTTCCCCGAAGTTGTGGCGGCGGGCTTGGGCACGCGGACCTGGCAGGCGCGAAGCGCCGGTGATGCTCCTATGGATGTCAAGCCTGCGCGCGGAGCTCATCGCCGATCATGGACACCAACGGCTGCCCCAGCGACCGTTCGTGTCCAAGGTTCACAGCCCCGGCCCCGCACGGTGGCGCCGATCACTGAAGAGACCCGTCGAGTGTGCGTCCCAGGCCGAACGGTCCGCCACCTCAGGCCACTACATCCCCGGAGTTGTGGCCACCCGACCCCGCTGAGGCCACTACTTCCCCGAAGTTGTGGCGGCTGGGAGAAAAGAAGCCCGAGTCATGGGAGAAATGGGCCACTTCTCGTACGTGGAAACACCGACACGCCGACCGTGGTCCTTGGATCATAGGAATCGGCCGCTTACCTTGCGTTGAGGCATTAGTTGACATAACTATAAGCCTCTAGTACAGGGTGAGGGTTTGCGGGACCCTCGTCGAGCGTCTGCACGTGGGGGACGCCGCCCAATTCCAGCTGGGACCGGCGTTCGCCAACCTCGAACGGAAAGGCAGTCCGATGACACATCCGCACAACTATCTCGCGGTCATCAAGGTCGTCGGCATCGGAGGCGGCGGAGTCAACGCCGTCAATCGGATGATCGAGGTTGGCCTCAAGGGCGTCGAGTTCATCGCGATCAACACGGATGCGCAGGCATTGCTGATGAGCGACGCCGACGTCAAGCTCGACGTGGGCCGGGAGCTCACGCGCGGGCTCGGGGCCGGCGCCAATCCGGATGTCGGCAAGAACGCCGCTGAGGACCACCGGGACGAGGTCGAAGAGGTGCTCAAGGGCGCCGACATGGTCTTCGTGACGTGCGGTGAGGGCGGCGGAACGGGCACCGGTGGTGCGCCGGTGGTCGCGAACATCGCGCGCAAGCTCGGTGCGCTGACCATCGGCGTGGTCACGCGGCCCTTCTCGTTCGAGGGCAAGCGGCGCCAGGTGCAGGCCGAGTCCGGCATCGAGGAACTGCGCAACCAGTGCGACACGCTCATCGTGATCCCCAACGACCGGCTGCTCGCCTTGGGTGACCGCGGGATCAGCATGATGGACGCGTTCCGCCAGGCCGACCAGGTGCTGCTCTCCGGTGTGCAGGGCATCACCGACCTGATCACCACGCCGGGCCTGATCAACCTCGACTTCGCCGACGTGAAGAGCGTCATGAGCGGGGCCGGCAGCGCACTCATGGGCATCGGTAGCGCGCGCGGGGACAACCGGGCGGTCGAAGCGGCCGAGTCGGCGATCTCCAGCCCGCTGCTCGAGCAGAGCATGGACGGCGCCCGCGGGGTGCTGCTGTCCATCGCCGGCGGCTCAGACCTCGGCCTGTTCGAGATCAACGACGCGGCGCAGCTGGTCACCGACGCGGCGCACCCGGACGCCAACATCATCTTCGGAGCGGTCATCGACGACGCGCTCGGTGACGAGGTGCGGGTGACGGTCATCGCGGCCGGCTTCGACGGTGGCACACCGGCCTACCGGCCGTCCGAGCCGCCGCGCCGGGCGGCCACGCACGCGCAGCAGCAGATGGCCTCGGCGAAGGAGCTGGCCGCGGCCAACGACCGGCAGGCCCCGCCGCCGCCGCGCCGGGTGCTCTTCGACGACGTCGACGTGCCCGACTTCCTGAAGAATGGCGCCTGATCGTAGAGTCTCAGCCCTCGTCAGCTTCTGACGGGGGCTGAGTTCTCGGTGGGAGAGCCTGCATGTCGGATATTGCCGGACGGCTGGTCGTCGTACGGGACCGAATCGCCCGGGCGTGCGAGTCGGCGGGTCGTTCGCCGGACGAGGTCACGCTGGTCGCGGTGACCAAGACCTATCCGGCCGCCGATGTGGTGCGGCTGGCCGAGCTCGGGGTGCTCGACGTGGGGGAGAACCGGGACCAGGAAGCCGGGCCGAAGGCACTCGAGGTCGCGCGAACTCGGGGTCGACGTGACATGGCACTTCGTCGGGCACCTGCAGCGCAACAAGTGCCGGTCCGTCGTGGAGTACGCCGCGGTGGTGCACTCGGTCGACAGTCTGCGCCTGGCGAGGGCACTCGGTGAAGCCGCGGACCGGGCAGGTCGCCCGATCGGGGTCCTCGTTCAGGTCAGCCTCGACGGCGACCCGGGTCGAGGTGGCGCGACCACGGAGGTGGCCGCGATCGCCGACCACGTGGCCGGGGTGGCGGCCCTCGACCTCAAGGGCGTGATGGCCGTGGCGCCGACGGACTGGGAGCCCGATGCCGCATTCGCCAGGCTGCGGGCGGTGTCCGAGGAACTGCGGGCCAGCCACCCGCTGGCGGTCTGGATCTCGGCCGGGATGAGCGGAGATCTCGAATCGGCCATCAATCACGGCTCGACACATGTCCGTGTTGGCACGGCATTGCTCGGAAATCGACCGCCGCTGCGGTAACGTGACGCACGGGAACAACAAATTACACGAGTGTGGTTCATTGCCGGCCGGGCGGTTCCTACGCGCGTGATCGGTGGCACGGGGCTTCGGGGGGAGTGCCGCATGGTGGACGGAGGGGCGCGGATGGGTGCTCTGCGCAGAGCTGGGGTCTGGCTCGGGCTGGTCGAGGACGAAGACGAGCGCGGCTACGACGACCCCCGTGGATACCGTGGATACGGTAGCCACGGTGAAGATTTCGCCGACGACGAGGACGACGTCGACGAGGTGCCGGTGACCCCGCGCGCCCGCGTCGGTGCCGATCGGCTCTCGGAGCGCAGCGAGCGCATCAGCGAGCGACTCGCCGCCGAGCGCAGCGAGCGGCTGAGCACGAGTGAGCGGTTGAACACCAGCGACCGGCTCAGCACATCGAGTGACCGGCTTTCCGATCGGCTGTCCGAGCGCCTTGCGGAGCGTACGGACACGCGGTCGACGGTCCGGTCCATCACCCGTCCGACGTCGACGGTCAGCTATCCGACGCGTGACAATCTCGCGCTCGCGCCGCAGGTACAGGTGCGTGAGCGAACGGTTACGGAAGAGGAAGCCGAGGCGCAGCGCAACGCCATTACGACGCTGCACCCAACGACGTATAACGAAGCGCGCACTATCGGTGAGCATTTCCGCGACGGCGTGCCGGTGATCATGAACCTCACCGAAATGGATGAGGCCGACGCCAAACGTTTGGTGGACTTCGCGGCCGGACTCGTGTTCGGCCTACGTGGTAACTTCGAGCGGGTGACCAACCGGGTCTTCCTGCTCTCTCCAGCAAATGTCCAGGTCACTGCTGAGGACAAGGCTAAGATCGCTGAGGGCGGGTTCTTCAACCAGAGCTGAGCGAGGACTCAACGTCGTGCTGTCCATCACCCTGCAGGTGGCGTACCTCGTGCTTTACGCCTTTCTGGTGGTGCTCCTGGCACGGTTTGTCATGGGATACGTGATGCAGTTCGGACGACGCTGGCAGCCGGGCCGGGGCGCTGCCGCCACACTGGAAGTCGTCTGGAGCGTCACTGATCCGCCGCTGAAGGCGTTGAGGCGGGTAATTCCGCCACTTCGTATTGGTACGGTGGCGGTAGACCTGTCTTCCCTTGTGTTGCTGGTTATCCTGATCGTGCTGATGAACGTCGTGGTACCGCCACTCATCCGGCTGGTCTCGTGAACCACCTGGTGCCGTGGCGACGCGGCCGCAACTGAACCCGAGGAGTTTCGATGCCGCTGACCCCGGCCGACGTCCACAACGTCGCCTTTAAGAAGCCCCCTATCGGTAAACGGGGCTACGACGAGGAGGAGGTCGACGCCTTCCTCGATGAGGTCGAGCGCGAGCTCGCCCGTCTCATCGAGGAGAACAACGAGCTCCGCGCTCAGCTCGAGCGCGGTGGCGGTGGTGGGCGCGCGCCCGCCGGCCCGGGAGGGGACCCGCGCCTGGCCGCCGAGCTCGCCGATCTCAAGACCCAGTTCGAGCGCGTGTCACGGGAGAAGGCTCAGGCCGAGCAGGCCGCCCGTTCCATGCAGTCGGAGCTGGAGCAGACGCGCTCGCAAGGCGGGCCGGTGCCCGGCGACGGCGAGCAGCAGGCACTGCGCGTCCTGATGATGGCCCAGCGGACCGCCGACGACCACGTCGCCGACGCTCGCCGCGAGGCCGACAAGCTGCTCTCCGAGGCCCGCACCAAGGCCGAAGAGGTCACCCGCGACTCCCGGGCCAAGGCCGACGCGCTCGAGCGCGACGCGCGCCAGCGGCACCAGGAGGCGATGGGCGGCCTCGACGCCAAGCGGACCGCGCTGCAGAAGCACATCGAGGAGCTCAAGCAGTTCGAGCGCGAATACCGCACTCGCCTGAAGGCTTACCTCGAGAGTCAGCTGCGCGACCTGACCGGCCGCGAGCAGAGCCTCGAGGCCGAGATGGCCTCCCGCAACGAGACCCCGACGCGGGCCGCTGCCGCCGGCGGCGGGCTCGCCGCGGCCGGGCTTTCCGGCGGCTACGTCGGTGGGCGGGACGCGGCTGGCCGCTGACGCCTCACCCTGCGGCCTCGTCAGCGATATAGCGCGACACGCACGAAACGGGAAACGCGACACGCGGCGCCCCAGTCGATTTCGACTGGGGCGCCGGTCGCTATCCGGGGCGTCGCTCGTTAAGCGGAGAGAACATGGCGAGTGAGACAGGCGGAGGGTAGTCCGGTGATAGTCGGAAGTCTGCTGCTGATCGTGGTGGCTGTGGGTCTGCTGGTGGTTGGTGTCCTGCAGGGCGCCAACGCGCTGCTGGTCGCCTCGATCGTCGCGAGTCTGCTCGCCGCGATCGCATTGATCGTGGGTGGCCGCCAGGCCGCCGCCGCCCGGGCCACGGTGCGCACCGGGTCCCGTACCCGCGCTGCGGCCCGGGTGCCCGACGCCGAGTCGGAGCTCTCGGATCTCTCGGAGGCCCGCGCCGGCCGCCGGGCGATGGACCGGGAGCCGGTCGGCGCCGGGGTGGGAGCCGGTTCGACGTACGGCGGTGGCTACGCCGGCCGGAGCGCCGACGAGACGTCGATGATGGAGCCGGCTCGCGACGAGCCGTACCCGCCGTCGATCCCCCAGCAGCATGACGTGTCCGAGTACGCGGACAACGGCTACGCGGGCAACACCTACGCGGGTGACGAGTACGACGATGACGACTACGACGACGAGCCGGACGACGAGCCCGCGCCGCAGCAGACGTCGCCCGGTGACGCGGCTCGGATCGCGGGCATGCACGCCGACGTCTACGTCGTCGACGGCCGCCCGCGGTACCACCTGCGGGGCTGCGTCCACATGATGGGACGCGAGAACGAGCCGCTGCCGGTCAGCGAGGCCGTCGAGCTCGGCTTCTCGCCGTGCGGCGTCTGCGAACCGGACAGCTCGCTGCTCGCGGCCGCGCGCCGGGTCTAAGACCGCTAGGCCACTGTTTCGGGGAAGTAGTGCCCACGGCGGGGCCCGGAGGCCACTACTTCCCCGAAGTTGTGCACACGGAGGGGCCGGGAGGCCACTACTTCCCCGAAGTTGTCACGGCAACCAACCGGAGGCCACTCCTTCCCCGAAACAGTGGCCACGGCGGGCCCGGAGGCCACTACTTCCCCGAAACAGTGGCCACGGCGCTACCCGGAGGCCACTACTTCCCCGAAGTTGTGCCCACGGCACCAACCCGAGGCCACTACTTCCCCGAAGTTGTGGCGTCAGCGGCGGGCTCCCTTGCCTGGTACGCCGCCGCCTGGACAATGGGGCATGGCGACGATCGCGATCCGGGTGAAACCCGGCGCGTCGCGGACCACGGTCGGCGGCGTGCACGACGGGCCCTACGGCCCGGCGGTGGTGGTCGCGGTCAACGCGCCGCCGGTTGACGGGCGCGCCACCACGGCCGCGCTCCGTGCACTGGCCGAGGCGATCGACCTTCGGCCGGGCCGGTTGACGCTCAAGGCCGGTGCCGCCAGCCGCGACAAGCTCGTGTCGGTCGAGGATCCGCCGGCCGACCTCCAGGCGCGCGTCGACGCGCTGCTGAAGGCCGGCCGGTGAGCCACCAGCTCAACCTGGCGCTGCTACTTGGTGCCGGGGTACTGCTGATCTCCGTCGGAGCCGTCCGCCTGTCGAGCCGGCTCGGCCTCCCCAGCCTCCTGGTCTACCTGGCGATCGGGGTCGGGATCGGCGAGGCCGGGCTCGGCATCCGGTTCGACGACGCGGAGCTCACCCGTACGCTCGGCATCTGCGCCCTGGTCCTGATCATCGCCGAGGGCGGCCTCACCGCTCGCTGGACCGCGCTGCGACCGGTGCTCGCACCGGCCATCGTCCTGTCGACCCTGGGCGTCGCGGTCAGCGTGGCCGCGGTCGGCGCCGCCACCCACCTGATCCTCGGGGTGCCGTGGCCGCTCGCCCTGCTCTACGGCGCCGTGCTCTCCTCGACCGACGCGGCCGCCGTGTTCTCCACGCTGCGCCGGGTACGGCTCCGCCCCCGCCTCGGTGCGCTTCTCGAGGCCGAGTCCGGCATCAACGACGCCCCGGTCGTGATCCTCGTCGTACTGCTGTCGGTGCCGGGCGGGCACCTCGACCCGTGGTGGCAGCAGTTGCTGCTCGTCGCGTACGAGTTGGTCGCGGGCGCGGCGATCGGTCTCGTCGTCGGGTTCGCCGGCGCCTGGACCCTGCGCCGGGCGGCCCTGCCGTCGGCCGGGCTCTATCCCCTCGCCGCGGTCGGGCTGACCGTCTTCGCCTATGCGGCCGGCGCCGTGGCCCACGCGTCCGGATTCCTCGCCGTCTATGTGACCGGGGTCGTGCTCGGCAACGCCCGGCTGCCGCACCGGCGGGCCATGCTCGGCTTCGCCGATGGGCTGGCCTGGCTGGCCCAGATCGGCCTGTTCGTGTTGCTCGGCCTGCTCGCCTCGCCGCAACGCCTTTCGTCGGCGATCGTGCCGGCCATGGTCGCCGGCCTCGTCCTCGTGCTGCTCGCCCGGCCACTGTCCGTCGCGGCCAGCGTCACCCCGTTCCGGTTCCCGATCCGCGACCAGGCGTTCCTATCCTGGGCCGGACTGCGCGGCGCGGTACCGATCGTGCTGGCCACCATCCCGCTCTCCGCCGGCGTACCGGGGGCGCAGCGGCTCTTCGACGTGGTGTTCGTCCTGGTCGTGGTGTTCACCGCGGTCCAGGGCTCGACCCTGCCGCCGGTCGCCCGCTGGCTCGGCGTGACCGCGCCCGGCGAGGTCACCGACCTGCAGGTCGAGACGGCACCCCTGGAGAAGATGCGCGCCGACCTGCTGCAGGTCGACATCCCGCCGGGTTCCCGGCTCAACGGGGTACACATCGACGAACTGCGGCTGCCCTTCGGCGCCGTGGTCACCCTGGTACTGCGAAACGGCGCGGGATTTGTGCCGATTCCGGAGACGAGGTTGAAGACGAACGATAGCTTGTTGATCGTGGCAACCGAAGAAGTTCGCGATGCTGCCGAGCTCAGGTTGCGCGCAGTCAGCCGGCGGGGCAGACTTGCTCGCTGGTTCGCTGAACACGGCAAGTAGACTGTGCGGTTACGGATCGAAATCGCGAATAATTGTGTGGCAGGTTTGTCGGAGGACTCGACATTCCGTATTCTTGCCACCCTCGGGAGTGCGCGGCACGCGTCGCGCGCCCATTTTGCATCTGGGGGACCCATGGCCAAGCGGGCGGGCGCCGCGACGGCGGCCAAGAAAACTGCGACGGCGGCGGGCAACAGGACTCCGACGGCCGCCGGCCGAAGCGCGACGGTCGCTAAGAAAGTGGCCAAGAAATCCGCGGCGCCGGCCGCGAAGAGCACCGCGAAGGCCACGGTGAAGGCGGCGCCGGCCAAGAAGGCCGCGCCGGCCGCGAAGGCGCCGGCCAAGACCGCGAACGCGGCGCCGACGAAGAAGGCAACGCCGAGCAAGGCAACGGTGTCCAAGACGGCGCCGAGCAAGGCGACGCCGGCCAAGACGACGGCGACCAAGACGGCGCCGAGCAAGGCGACGCCGGCCAAGACGACGGCGACCAAGACGACGGTGACCAAAGCGACGGGGGCGGCCCCGGCCAAGCCGGCCGTGGCCAAGAGCGCGAACTCATCCAGTACACCTAGGGCGAAAAGCACGACAGCGAACGGGGCGTCGCCGGCGAAGAAGTCCGCCGGCACGACGAAGGCCACGCCGGCTAAGGCGGCGAAGAGCACGACCGGCACCACCCCTGCTAGGACACTGCGAACCGCCGAGGGAGCCACCATGGCCGCCGAACCGAAGACCGCCGCGACGAAGACCACCGCCAGCCGGACCGCGGCCGCCAGGGCGGCGGCGAAAGCTCCCACCAAGCGCGGCACCCGCAGCGCCGCCGAGACCGAGCAGATCCGCGACGCCCTGCACGAGCGCCTCGGCGAACTGCGCCAGGAGTACGACTCGACGGTCAACGAGATCGCGGAACTGCAGCGCGACCGGCTCACCGACTCGGCCGGCGACGACCAGGCGGACACCGGCACCAAGACGTTCGAGCGCGAGCAGGAGATCTCCCTCGCCAACAACATCCTCGAGCGGATCACCCAGGTCGAGCGGGCCGTCGACCGGCTCGAAGACGGCAGCTACGGCTGGTGCGAGCGGTGCGGCAACGCCATACCGGTCGAGCGGCTCGCCGCATTCCCGTCCGCTACGCTTTGCGTCACCTGCAAGCAGTTGGAGGAGCGGCGCTGACTTCCCCCGAGACAGCCCCCGAAACGGCCGCCGAGGAGACCCCCGAAACGGCCGGCACCGACAAGCCGCCGACGGCCGTCGACGCCCGGCGGCACGCGCGTGCCATGGCGTGGTTCGCCGCGGTCGCGGTGCTGGTGATCGTGGCTGACCAGATCGCCAAGTGGCTGACCGTGACCTACCTGACCGACCGGCCGTCGGTGCGGTTGTTCGGCGGCGCGGTCTACCTGCTCGAGGTCCGCAACTCGGGCGCGGCCTTCAGTTTCGGCCGCGGCTACACGTTCATCTTCCCGATCTTCGCGGTACTGGTGACCGCCTGGATCATCTGGATGACTCGCAAGCTCGCGTCGGTGCCCTGGGCCATCGCGCTGGCGCTGGTTCTCGGCGGCGCCCTCGGCAACCTCATCGACCGCATCTTCCGGGCACCGGGCATCTTCGTCGGGCACGTGGTCGACATGGTCAGCGTGTTCGGCGACAACGGAGTCCACTTCCCGGTCTTCAACGTCGCCGACTCGGCGCTGACGTGCGGCGTGATCCTGGCGGTGCTGCTCGAGTTCACCGGACGGCGCCGCGACGGCGTCCGCCCGTCGTGAGCGCGGTCGCGCGGCAACGCGCGTTGCCGCACGACCGGGAGGCACTGTGAGCGATCATCGGTCGCTTCCGGTGCCGGACGGGCTCGACGGCGTCCGGCTCGACCAGGCGATCTCCCGGCTGTTCGGGTTGAGCCGCACCGCGGCGGCCGCGCTCGTCGAATCCGGCGACGTGGCCGTGGACGGGCACGCGAAGCCGAAGTCCGACAAGGTGTCGGCCGGGGCCTGGCTGGAAGTGACCCTGCCGTCGCCGGTCTCCGCGCCGGTTTCGCTTGAACCGGTGGACGGCCTGATCGTCGTGCACTCCGACGAGGACATCGTCGTGGTCGACAAGCCGGTCGGGGTCGCCGCGCACCCGTCGCCGGGCTGGACCGGTCCGACGGTGCTGGGCGGGCTCGCCGCGATGGGCCACACGATCGCCACCAGCGGCGCCGCCGAGCGGCAGGGGATCGTGCACCGGCTCGACGTCGGTACGACCGGGCTCATGGTCGTCGCGAAGAGTGAACGGGCCTACAGCCTGCTCAAGCGCGCCTTCAAGGAGCGCGAGGTCGACAAGCGCTACCACGCGTTGGTGCAGGGCCACCCGGATCCCTCGCGCGGGACCATCGACGCGCCGATCGACCGGCACCCCAGCCACGACTACAAGTGGGCCGTCGTCTCCGGCGGCCGGCCGAGCATCACGCACTACGACACGCTCGAGGCCTTCCCGTCGGCCAGCCTCCTCGACGTCAAGCTGGAGACCGGACGTACCCATCAGATCCGGGTGCACTTCTCGGCGCTCCGGCACCCGTGCGTCGGCGACCTCACGTACGGGGCCGACCCGACCCTCGCCGCCCGGCTCGGCCTGCACCGGCAGTGGCTGCACGCGCGGCAACTCGGCTTCGAGCACCCCGGGACGGGGGAGCCGATCGAGT
Organism: uncultured Actinomycetota bacterium; assembly: GCA_963816625.1. Classification (GTDB taxonomy): domain Bacteria; phylum Actinomycetota; class Actinomycetes; order Mycobacteriales; family Micromonosporaceae; genus Dactylosporangium. The sequence continues at coordinate 671,628 of CAWFLC010000006.1, forward strand.
TCGTGAGCTCGTACCCAGCCGACCTGGCGAGCGCGCTGGACAAGCTGCGGTGAGCTTCTTCAGCCGGCTCGACCAGGCGGTACTGCCCGCGCTCGGCAACGCGATGGCCCGCCTGACCCGTGGCGCGGCGCGTATGCGGGTCTTCACCATCGGTGCCGGGGTACTGGCCGCCGCGGTCACGTTCGTCGCCGTGTACGCGGCGACCCGGGCGCCCGTGGCCGGCGACCCGACGATCGGTGACGTCGTACGGGTCGGGGCGGCCGACGGTGACTCGATCGCCGCCTATCTGCAGGGCACCAAGACCCGGCTGGCCGCCCTGCCGGACGGGTCCGCCGAGGTGTACGCGCTGGTGTCCTTCACCGCGTACCTGGCGCCGGACCGGCTCCCGCCCGCCTTGAGTTCCGTGCCGGTCTCGAGCGTGTTCGCCCGGGTACCGCTGCCCGGGGTGCAGACCGAGCTGATCCGGCTCGGCGCGTACAAGATCCCGGACGACGTGATCGCCGGGATGGACACCACCGCGCTGCGCAAGGACGACGAGGCCGCGGACTATCGCAGAACGCTGCAGAAGGCCGCCGACAAACCCGATGATATCCGTCAGGTGTACGCATCTGGCGCGGATGTCGCGACGGCCGAAGCCACGGCGTACCGTCAACATTGCTCCTGCGTCTACGCGGCGGTGGTGCATGCCGCGCCGGCGGCGCTACGAGCGCTGGCGCAGCGGCCCGAGGTCCGGGCGGTCGACCCGGCGGCCGAGGTGAAGCGGCTGGACCGCACCGTGTTCCTGCCCCCGTTGCCGGAGCAGACCGACCGGGTCCGGCCGGTTGGGGACTCGCTGTCGGGTTCTTCGTCAGCGGGCGACTGACCTTTCTCATATGGCGGTTGACCAGGGAGTGTCTCTTCGGTCTGCCATGACGTTGAAGCAGGGGATGGGCATCAGCCGGTGGTCCGAATAGGGTTCGGTCCGTAGCCTGGTGGTGCTGAGCGTTTGGGTCGGGTGTGAGTGAGCGCGGTTCGAGGCGGACAGGAGGCGGGTGTGGCGGAGCGCACCGAAGCCGGTTGGGGGCGGTCTGCGGAGCCGGCTCCGCGGTGGCGCACGCTACTGGATCGGGCGCTGCTCGGCCGCGGCAGCCCGGCCGAACTCGAATATGATGGACGCTTCGACCAACCTCGATCCCCATACCAGGACGATCGCGACTATCCACCACCACCGGCCAACGGGGGAGGCATGTACGACGCACGCGGTGGCCTAGATGCGCCACCCCGCTCGCCCGCGCCGTATGACGCGCCCTACGACCCGGGGCCACCGTCCCGGGTGCCGGTGGATCCGCGGCGCGGCGGATACCCGCAGCTGGAGTGGCAGCAGCAGCGGGCCACCGACCCGACCGAGCAGATGGTGCAGGTCCTCCGGCAGGAGATCCCGACCCCCAAGGTGCTCGCGTTCGCCAACCCGAAGGGCGGCGTCCACAAGACCACGGCCACGGTGCTCGCCGCCGCTACGGTCGGTAGCGTCCGCGGACGCGGCGTGATCGCCTGGGACGACAACGAGCTGCGCGGCACGCTCGGCCTGCGGGCCGGCAGCGCGCGGCACGCACGGACCATCCGCCACCTGATCGCCGACCTCGCCAATGTCGAGAACTACACCGGCTACGAGCTGCACGACCACCTCGACGACTACCTCCGGCACGCCTCCGACGGGTCCTACGACGTCCTCGCCGGCGAGGAGAACCCGCGCTTCGCGCAGCGTCTCGACCCGTACACGGTGCGTCGGGTTCTGGAGCTGCTCCGCCGCACGCACGACGTGATCTGCGTCGACACCGGCAACAATGTCGAGAGCCCGAACTGGCAGACCGTCCTGCAGGCCGCCGACCAGCTGGTGGTGACCAGCGTGCCGCGCGAGGACGCCGCGTTCACCGCCGACTGGATGCTCGACCTGCTCGACGAGGCCGGCATGGAGGAGCTGGTGGCCAACGCGGTCACGCTGCTGTCCTGCCCGACCCCCAACGCGACGCCGCTCATCGACGACCTGGCCTCACACTTCCGCTCGCGCACGCGGTCGGTCGTCGTGGTGCCCTACGACCCGGTGCTGGAGAGCGGCTCCAACATCGAATACGGCACCCTGTCCGCCACCACGAAGCGCGCGTGGCTCCGGGCCGCCGCGGTCATGATGGACCCATACGCCCGATAAATGCCTTTGTCGATGACTCGGGTCCGCCGAGCGCACGACCGCCGCTCCCGCCAGACACCGCTCGTCGCTGCGCTCCTCGCTGCCACGTCCGCGTCCCCAAGATCGCACCGCAAGGCCACTCATCCGGGGAAGTAGTGGCCTCGTCGGGTCGGGTGGCCACAACTTCGGGGAAGCAGTGGCCTCCGAGGGGCCCGGATGCCACAACTCCGGGGATGTAGTGGCCTGAGGTGGCGGACTGTTCGACCTGGGACGAGCGCTCGACGGGGTTGTGAACCTTGGACATGAACGGTCGCTGGGGCAGCCGTTGGTGTCCAAGATCGGCGATGAGCTGCCAGGACCTTGGGCCACTCATTGAGCACCGCCGACTGGCAACCCTCGGCTCCGCGCGTTTGCCCTGGCATGATCCGCAGGCTTGACATCCATAGGAGCATCACCGCTCGTCGCTGCCACGTCCGCGTCCCCAAGATCGCACCCTGAGGCCACCACTTCCCCGAAGTAGTGGCCTCCCGGCCCTGCTGAGGCCACTACTTCCCCGAACGAGTGGCCTCCTGGGCACCCCGAGGCCACTACTTCCCGGGAATTGTGGCCATCCCGGCCTGCTGAGGGCACTACTTGCCGGAAGTAGTGGTCTCCGCGTGCCCGGGACGGCACTGCTTCCCCGGACGAGTGGCCTTGCGCCGGGATGTTGGGCGCGAGCCTGGGCTTGGGGGCGCGGAGGCCGGGATTCCTGGCGGGAGCGGCGGGTCGTGCGCTCGGCGGACCCGAGCCATCTCAGGAAAGAAGTTCTTGAACGGCGGCGGCGAAGACGTTGTCGTGGTGGGCGACCTGCTCGACGGTGGTCGATGGCGACATCAGCGCCATGTTGTGAAACGGCGTGAGCAGGATGCCGCGATTGGCCAGGTAGACGTGCAGGAAGTCCTCGAGTTCCGGGTCCGCGCTGGCGGCCGAGGCGGTGCCGGTGCGAGGAGCGGGCGTGGCGAAGCGGTACTCGACGCGGGCGCCGAGGCGGCTCACGGACCACGGCAGGCCGTGGCGGTCGATGGTGGCCTGCACGCCGGCGGCGAACCGCGACGCGATGTCGATCATGCGGGCGAACGCCTCGTCGGTGAGGACGTGTTCGAGGGTCGCGCGCATGGCGGCCACGCTGAGCGCGTTGCCGGCGAGGGTGCCGCCGACGCCGCCCATGTCGATGAGGTCGAGGTCGGTGCGCGCGGCGATCGCGCCGGCGAGTTCCTCGGACAGCCCGTACGCGCCGGCCGGGATGCCGCCGCCGATCGCCTTGCCGATCGTGACGACGTCGGGGTGCAGGTTCCACAGCCCGGTCGCGCCGCCCGGCCCGGCGGAGAAGGTGTGCGTCTCGTCGTTGATCAGGTAGGTGCCGGCCGCCTTGGTGAGCTCGCGGACACCGTCGAGGTAGCCGGGCTCGGGCAGCACGATGCCGATGTTGGTGAGGGCGGGCTCCATGAGCACGGCCGCGACGTCGCCGTGGGCGAGTTCCCGGCTCAGCCCGTCGAGGTCGTTGAACTCGGCGACGCGGCTGGTGGTGGTCACGTCGGTGGGCGCGCCGACGTTGCCGTCCCGGCTGGCCGGCTTGCCGTCGGCGTCGAGCACGATCAGCGACTCGTCGACCGAGCCGTGGTAGCAGTAGCTGTTGAAGAGGATCTTCGGACGGCCGGTCACCGCGCGCAGCAGCCGGATCGCCCAGCGGTTGGCGTCGGTCGCGGTGAGGGCGAAGCTCCACGAGGGCACGGTGAAGCGGCGGGCCAGTTCGGCGCCGACCCAGGCCGCGTCCTCCGTCGGCAGCATGGCGGTGGCGCCGCCCTGGGTGTCGAACCGGCGCTGCACCGCCTCGACCACCGCGCGTGGTGAGTGCCCGGCCATGGCCCCGGTGTCGCCGAGGGAGAAGTCCACGTACGAGTGGCCGTCCAGGTCGTTCACGGTCGCGCCGTGTGCGGTGTCGAGGTAGATCGGGAAGCCGGCGGCGGACTTGTTCATCCAGGTCATGGGTACGCGCCCGAAGAGGTGAGCGGCTCGCTCGTACGCCTGCCTGGATCGCGGGTTGCGCTCGGCGAACGCGTCTTTCTCTCGCTGCGACAGCTCGGCGAGGCGATCTCGGTTGATCATGTTTCCCTCGTTTTTGTCGTACCGGCGTGCTTGAGTGGTCTGGTGGTCGGGTCCTTCGTGCATCTTCACGCGCACACCGAATACTCGATGCTCGACGGGGCCGCACGCCTCGCGCCACTGTTCGCGGAGACGGCGCGGCAGGGCATGCCCGCGCTGGCCATGACCGACCACGGCAACCTCTTCGGTGCATACGATTTCTACCAGCAAGCCGTGGCGGCCGGGGTGAAGCCGATCCTCGGCTGTGAGACCTATGTGACACCGGGCACGGATCGGCGGGACCGGACGAGGGTCCGGTGGGCGGAGGGCGGGGAGAACGACGTCTCCGGCGGCGGCGCCTATACCCACCTGACCATGCTGGCCGCCGACGCCGACGGCCTGCGCAACCTCTTCCGCGTCGGTTCGCGGGCCAGCCTGGAAGGCTACTTCTACAAGCCGCGGGCGGACCGGGAGCTGCTCGCGCAATACGCGACCGGGATCATCGCCACGACCGGGTGCCCGTCCGGCGAGGTGCAGACCTGGCTACGCATCGGCGACTTCGAGCGAGCCTGCGCCGCGGCCGGAGAGTTCCGGGACATCTACGGTGCGGACAACTACTTCCTCGAGTTGATGGATCACGGGCTCGACATCGAGACGCGCATCCGGCAGGACCTGCTGCGGCTGGGCAAGCGGCTCGGGCTGACCCCGGTGGCGACCAACGACCTGCACTACACGTTCGCCGGTGACGCCGACACGCATGCGGCGCTGCTGTGCGTGCAGTCCGGCACGACGATGGCCGATCCGAAGCGGCTCAAGTTCGACGCGCGCGACTTCTACCTCAAGTCGGCCGCCGAGATGCGCAAGCTGTGGGACGCCGAGGTGCCGGGCGCCTGCGACGCCACGCTGATGATCGCCGAGCGGATCGGCGACTACTCGAGCGTCTTCGCGCCGCGCGACCTGATGCCGAGCTTCCCGGTGCCGGCCGGCGAGACCGAGGAGTCGTTCCTGCGCGCGGAGGTGCGGCGCGGGCTCGCCGTGCGGTTCCCGGCCGGGGTGCCGGAGCGGCACCGGGTCCAGGCCGACTACGAGCTCGACGTCGTCGGCCAGATGGGTTTCCCGGGCTACTTCCTGGTCACCGCCGACCTGGTGAAGCAGGCCAAGGCGGTGGGCATCCGGGTCGGGCCGGGCCGCGGGTCGGCGGCCGCCGCGGTCATCGCGTTCGCGCTCGGCATCACCGAGCTCGATCCGCTGGAGCACGGCCTGCTGTTCGAGCGTTTCCTCAACCCGGAGCGCATCTCGATGCCGGACATCGACATGGACTTCGACGAGCGGCGGCGCGGCGACATGATCCGTTACGCGACGGAGAAATACGGCGCGGATCGGGTTTCGCAGATCATCACCTACGGGACGATCAAGGCCAAGGCCGCGGTCAAGGACGCGGCCCGGGTGCTCGGCTACCCGTTCTCGATGGGTGAGCGGATCACCAAGGTGGTGCCCGGCGCGGTGATGGGCCGCGACATGCCGCTGTCCGGCATTTTCGACCCGGCCCACCCGCGCTATCCGGAGGCCGCCGAGTTCCGGCAGCTCTACGCCGCGGAGCCCGACGTGCGCCGGGTGGTCGACACGGCCCGGGGCCTGGAGGGGCTCAAGCGGCAGTGGGGCGTGCACGCCGCCGGCGTGATCCTGTCGCGGGAGCCGCTGCTCGACGTGTTGCCGATCCAGAAGCGCGAGCAGGACGGCGCGATCATCACCCAGTGGGACATGGGCGCCTGCGAGTCCATCGGCCTGCTCAAGATGGACTTCCTCGGGCTGCGCAACCTGACCATCCTGGACGACTGCGTCGACGCGGTCCGGCTCAACCGCGGGCTCGAGCTGGTGCTGGAGGCTCTACCGCTCGACGACCGGCCAACCTACGCCCTGCTGTCGCGCGGCGACACGCTCGGCGTCTTCCAGTTCGACGGCGGCCCGGTGCGGGCGCTGCTGCGCTCGATGGCGCCGGACAGCTTCGAGGACATCGCCGCGGTCGGCGCGCTCTACCGGCCCGGCCCGATGGGCGCCAACGCGCACAACGAATACGCCGACCGGAAGAACCGTCGCAAGCCGGTCGTGCCGATCCACCCGGAGCTCGCCGAGCCGCTCGCCGACATCCTCGGCGACACCTACGGCCTGATCGTCTTCCAGGAGCAGGTGATGGCCATCGCCCAGCAGGTGGCCGGCTACTCGCTCGGCAAAGCCGACCTGCTGCGCCGCGCCATGGGCAAGAAGAAGAAAGAGATCCTCGACAAGGAGTTCGCCCCGTTCGCCGAGGGCATGCGGGCCAACGGCTTCTCGGCCGGCGCGATCCGCACGCTGTGGGACATCCTCGTCCCGTTCTCCGACTACGCGTTCAACAAGGCGCACAGCGCGGCCTACGGCCTGGTGTCCTACTGGACGGCCTACCTGAAGGCCAACTATCCGGCCGAATACATGAGTGCCCTGCTCACCAGCGTCGGCGGCGACAAGGACCGCTCCGCGATCTACCTGGCCGAGTGCCGGCACATGGGCATCAAGGTGCTGCCGCCGGACGTCAACGAGTCGCAGCGGCGCTTCTCCGCGGTCGGCACGGATGTGCGGTTCGGGCTCGAGGCGGTGCGCAATGTCGGCGGCAACGTCGTCGAGTCGATCCTGCGCGCCCGCGCGGAGAAGGGCGCGTTCACCGACTTCTACGACTTCCTGCGCAAGGTCGACGCGACCGTGCTCAACAAGAAGACGATCGAGTCGCTGATCAAGGCGGGGGCGTTCGACTCGCTCGGGCACCCGCGGCGCGGCCTGCTGTCGGTGCACGCCGACGCGATCGACGCGTTCCTCGGGGTCAAGCGCAACGAGGCGGTCGGGCAGTTCGACCTGTTCGGCTCGATGTTCGACGCCGATTCGGGCGAGCCCGGCGGCATCGAGGTGACCCCGCCGATCCCGACCGGCGACTGGGACAAGATGGAGCGGCTCGCGTTCGAGCGGGAGATGCTCGGCCTCTACGTCTCCGACCATCCGCTGTTCGGCTTGGAGCACCTGCTGCAGCACGAGGCCGATCGCACCGTCGCCTCCCTCGCCGACGAGAGCGCCACGCCCGACGGAGCGGTGGTGGTGCTCGCCGGCATCCTGTCCGGGGTGCAGCGGCGCATCACCCGGCAAGGGCGTCCATGGGGCTCGGCGATCCTGGAAGACCTGGACGGGTCGGTCGAGGCGATGTTCTTTCCGAGCACCTACGAATTGGTCGGGCAGTATCTCGCCGAGGACGCGATCGTCGTGGTCAAGGGCCGCGTGGACCGCCGCGAGGACCAGCCGCGCCTGATGGCGATGGACCTGACGCTGCCCGACGTGTCGGCGCCCGACGATCACCGGCCACTCATGATCGAACTGCCGACCGAAGCATGGACGGAGGAGCTGGTCGAGCGGGTCAAGTCGGTGCTGCGGCGGCATCCGGGCAACTCGGAGGTGCACCTGCGCCTCCTGGACGGAGGCAAGACGACGCTGTTGCGGGTCGGCCCGGTGCGGGTCACCACGACCGCGACGTTGAAGGCCGAGCTGAAGACCCTGCTCGGCCCGGCGGCGCGGGTCAGCTGAGCACTTCCCGGGCCGACCGGCGGACCGCGCGGCGGCGGGCGTCGAGGATCGTGGCGACCGCCTCGAGCCAGCGGGCGCAGACCTCGTCGACCTCGGGCAGGTCGCACGCGGCGTCGAGCCACGAGTGGGCGAGGGCGGCCTGGGCCGTAGCCGGCAGTGCGGCCTCGATGCCGGCCGCAAAGGCGACGCCGCCGCGCCGCACGATCTCGGCCAGGAACGCGAGCGAGCGCGGCCGCACGCCCAGCCGGTCGGCGGCGAGCGCGGCGGCGATGGCGCCGTCGCCGAACAGCGCCCGGCTCGCCGAGCCGACCGTCCCGAGACCGTCACGGAGCGCTGCGAGCACGTCCATCCGGGCGAGGTCGTCGTCGGTGCGCGGGGTGTGGGTCGGTGGCACGGCTCACCGCCTCGGCAGGGTCACGTCGTCGGCGGCGGCCGGCACCAGCGGGTCGAAGGCGTCGAGATGGCCGTTGACGAACGCGTCCTCGTGCACCCACACGGTGTAGCCCCACGGGTTGTAGATCTGGAGCATGTCGCCGTCGTGGCCGACGATCACCATCTCGTGCGCGACGGTGCCGTTGTTGACCCCGAACGAGACCGGCACGCCGAGGTCGACATTGTGCTCGATGCTGGGCAGCGCGTCGCGGCGACCGTCGACGGAGTTGATATCCACCAGCTCGTAGTGCCGGCCGGTCGGGCCGCCCAGTTCGTCGTTGACCACGTCGTCCTTGCCGGCGTCGCGGATGCCGTCGGGCTCGCCGGTGAGATCGGCCAGGGGTCGCCGGCCCTCCTCGTAGACCCGGTGCTGCTCGTCGAGGAACCGCTGCTCGAAGGCGTCGCCGCTGTCGAACTTCGGGTCGTCGGGGTGCCCGCCGGTGGTGAGCTCGAGCGCGTACATCGGGTCGACCCGCGCCCGGGCCAGGATGGCCGCCCCGGCGACGCAGGTCGGCCGGCTGCCCTGCGTCCACGCCCGGCCGTCGAACGTCACGTCCGTCGTGGTGTTGGCGAACGCCGGTCCGAGCTGGGTCGAGGCGGGCGTGAGATGGTTGCGCAGCCAGTCGGCGTCGGCGCCGTGGGGGTGGATCTGCCGGTCGAACCGCTCGATCTCGGCCAGGCTGCGGCCAGATGCCAGGGCCTGCATGAGGTAGGCCCGCTCCTCCGGTGACCGCGCCTTCGACAGCAGGGTGTCGAAGGCCCCGCGCTCGGCCGGGTCCAGCTGGTCGAGGCGGCCCGACGCCCGGCCGGCGGCGTCGGCGGTGAGGATCAGGTTGTCGTCGTGGAGCGCCGGGTCGGCCGTCGGCACGGCGGCGTCGGTGAGCATCAGCTTGTCGAGGTCGGTCAGCGTCGTGGTCTTCAGCCGGGCCGCGTGGGCGGCCGCGGACAGCTCGTCGAGCACCTTGGCGGTGGCGTGGGCGGCCGCCTCGGCGAGGTGCGCGGCGGTCAGCATCTCGTTGATCCCGGCTTGAGCCTGGTGCTGTGCCTGCCGCATCAGCGCCTCGTCCGGCGGGTAGGACCGGATCAGGTCCTCCAGCGGCGGCCGTGCGTAGGTGAGGGTGAGCGTGCCGCGGTCGTAGCGCCGCTGGACGTCCTGCATCGCGGCGCCGAACGTCGCGAGCGCGTGACCGGCCCGGGTGAACGTCGCCCCGATCCGTTCGAGCTCGCCGCCGACCGCGGTCATCGCCTGCGCGCCGCTGGACGCCGTCATCCCCAGCCACATCTCGGGCAGGGCCTCGGTCGCGAACGAGTGGGCCGCCGTGCTTTCGCCCTCGAGGGTGTGCGCAGCCTGCGCCAGCCGGTCGGCGTAGAGGTCGAGCGTGGCCGGGACGGCCTTGGGCGGCGGCACGCCGAGGGCGTCGACGATGGCCTGCGCGAGCGCGCCGGCGAGCTCGACGTCGCCGGCGTGGTCGATCACGTGCTTGCACTGCTCGAGGCGGTGCACCCGAGTCGGCGCCGTCACCGGACGCCGCCGCCCGCGAAGCCGCTGGCCGCGGCCGCGTCGGCCTGGGCGTAGGCGACGGCCGAACGGGACAGCCCGTCGGCGAGCTCGTGGGCGCCGCCGGCGGCCGTGTGCAGTTCGGCGGCCCAGAGATCATGGAACTGCTGGTAGGCCCCGCGGACCCCGAGATCACCGAAGACCGCGTCTCCCAGCGGCGGGCAGCCGTCGAAGGTGCGCTCGACGGTGCCGATGCCGTCGGCGAGCACGGCGGTGTTGTCGGCGATCTCCTTGAGCCGGTGCGGGTCGACCTTCAGCGACGGCGGTGCCATGGTGGTTCCTCCCCCGTGATAACCAGCCGCAGCATATCGGCCGACGTGAGGCTCTCGCGCCGCCAAAATCCAGCCTGTGGATAACCCTCCGGCGGGTACGGGACGGCATGAGGGAGGATGGTCGGGTGAGCGTCGCCCCATACGAGCCGGCACCCGAGGCCGCCCCGGCGGCCGGCGACGCCGGACGGTCGCGGTCGATCGTCGTCGAGCTGCTGGTCTGCCTCGCCGTCGCCGTGGTCATCGCCGGGCTCGGCGCGCCGATCGGGCTGCTGTGGCGGGCGGTCGCGCCCAAGGTCGAGCTGGTGCAGACCGACTTCGGACCGTACCCGTTACAGCCCGAGCCCGAGGGCTACATCGCCGACGAGGGCTGGTTCATCTTCATCGCGGTCGGCGCCGGGATCGTCCTCGCGCTACTCGCCTGGTTCGCGCTGCGCCGCTTCCGCGGACCGGGGATGGTCGCGGCGCTGGCCGTCGGCAGTATCGGCGGCTCGGTGCTGGCCGCCTGGCTCGGGCACCGGATCGGCCTGTCCGCCTACAACCGGCTGATCAACTCGGCGCCGGTCGGCACGCACATCTTCCGGCCGGTCCGGTTACGGCTTACCGACGTCGGGCTCTACCTCGGGTTCATCCCCCGGGTCCGCGGGATCGTGCTGATCCAGGGGCTGGTGGCCACGGCGCTCTATACCGCCTGTGCCGGGTTCAGCTATTCGCCCTCGCTGCGACCGGAGACGGACGAACTGCCGGACGTCCAGCTGCCGCCGGGTTATCCGCCGCCTAGTTGGGACTCGCCGGGGTGGCCAGATCGGACAGCGGCGCCGGCACCGCCCGCAGGTGCTGAAGCAGGGCCGACTCCCGACGAAGCATGGCGCGCTCGGCCCGAAGACGGCTGACCGTGTCGGGCTCGGCGAGCAGCCGCTGCCGCTCCTCGATCGTCAGCGTGGCGGTCGCGGCGACCAGATGGGACAGCACCGTGGGGTCGTCGGGCAACTGCTCGCCGCTGTCCCCGTCCATGCGGCGGAGCAGCCGCAGATAGCGCTGAAAGGCCGCCAGTACCCCGGCGGCCAGGTCCTCGGCGCGCTCGGCGTCGCCGGGCTCCTCCGGCAGCCACTCGACCTCGCCGGTCAGGTACGGCGCGGCGCCGGCCGCGATGCTCACCAGACGGAAGCGGCGGCGGCCGACCGTCATCAGGTCGAAGCGGCCGTCCGGCAACTCGGTGATCTGGCGCACCTCGGCGGTGCAACCGACCTCGTACAAGGTCAGCGCGTCCCCGGGCGTGATCGAGGCGGCCCCGTCCGGGACACCGACCTCCCAGCCGCGCCTGATCGCCACCACGCCGAACTCCTTGGCCACGCCCTCCGGTACCGCGGAGAGGTCGTGGACGAGCTTCTGATAGCGCGGCTCGAACACGTGCAGGGGCAGCACGAGGCCGGGGAAGAGCACCGTGCCGAGCGGGAAAAGGGGTAACAGGGTGCGCTTCGGTGCCTCCACGTGGCGAAGCCTAGCGCCGGTGTCGGTCGTCGTACTCATGCGGTCGCGGCCGGCATCTAGACTGTTCCCCGTGTTGACCCGGATCGACCTGCGCGGCTCCAGCGAGGACCCGCGCCGGCTGCTGCCCCGTGCCGAGCTCGACGTCGCCGCCGCCATCGAGGCGGTGCGACCGGTCGTCGAGGCGATCCGTGAGCATGGCGCGCCCGCGATCCGCGATGCGACCGCGTCGCTTCGACGGCGTCGAGCTCACCGCCCTGCGGGTGCCGGCCGAGGCGATCGAGACGGCCGGCGCCGCCCTCGACCCGGCGTGCGGGCCGCCCTGCTCGAGTCGATCGCGCGCGCCCGCCGGGTGCACGCCGACCAGCGGCGCACCGAGACGACCACGCAGGTGGTGCCGGGCGGCACGGTCACCGAGCGCTGGGTGCCGGTCGAGCCGGGTCGGGCTCTACGTGCCGGGCGGCCTCGCGGTCTACCCGTCCACCGTGGTGATGAACGTGGTGCCGGCCCAGGTCGCCGGGGTCGACGTCGCTCGCCGTGGCCAGCCCGCCGCAGAAGGACACCGGCCTGCCGCACCCGCACATCCTCGCCGCGTGCGCGCTGCTCGGCGTCGACGAGGTCTACGCCGTCGGCGGCGCCCAGGCGATCGCGCATGTTCGGCTACGGCGACCGACGCGACGCCGCTGCGCGCCGGTCGACCTGGTCACCGGGCCCGGCAACATCTGGGTCACCGCCGCCAAGCGACTGCTGCGCGGCGTCGTCGGCATCGACGCCGAGGCCGGCCCGACCGAGATCGCCGTCCTCGCCGACGACACGGCCGACCCGCGGCACGTCGCCGCCGACCTGATCAGCCAGGCCGAGCACGACCCGCTGGCCGCCAGCGTGCTGGTCACGCCGTCCGTGGCGCTGGCCGACGCGGTCGAGGCCGAGCTGGCCCGGCAGGTGGCGGCCACCAAGCACACCGAGCGGATCACCCAGGCGCTGACCGGCCGCGCAGTCCGGCCGTCGTGCTGGTCGACGACCTCGACGCACGGGCTGCGCGTGGTCGACGCCTACGCCGCCGAGCACCTGGAGATCCAGACCCGCGACGCGCGGGCGGTCGCCGAGCGGGTCCGCAACGCCGGCGCGGTCTTCGTCGGCGCCTGGTCGCCGGTGTCGCTCGGCGACTACTGCGCCGGCTCCAACCACGTGCTGCCCACCGGCGGCTGCGCCCGGCACTCCTCCGGCCTGTCCGTGCAGACGTTCCTGCGCGGCGTCCACGTCGTCGAGTACGACGAGGACGCGCTGCGCGACGTGGCCGACCCACGTGGTCGACCCTGGCCGACGCGGAGGACCTGCCCGCGCACGGCGAGGCGGTGACGGCGAGGTTCGCCGCGCGTGACCCGCTCGACGACCTGCCGCTCCGCGACGAACTGCGCGGGCATGACGCCCGTACGGCGCGCCGCAGCTCGACGTCGCCGGTCCGGCTCAACACCAACGAGAACTCCTACCCGGTGCCCGACGACGTCGTCGACGCGATCGGCGAAGGCGCTGTCCGCGCGAGGCTGCGCGACCTCAACCGCTACCCCGACCGGGACGCGGTCGCGCTGCGCGCCGACCTCGCCGCCTACCTCGGGCACGGGCTGACCGGCGCCAACGTCTGGGCGGCCAACGGCTCCAACGAGGTCCAGCAGCAGCTGCTGCAGGCCTTCGGCGGCCCCGGGCGCACCGCGCTCGGCTTCACCCCGTCGTACTCGATGCACCCGCTGCTCGCCGCCGGCACCGGCACCGCGTGGGTCGACGGCCGGCGCGACGAGGACTTCGCGCTGCACCGTCGCGCACGCGGTCGCGCAGGTCCGCGAGCACCGGCCGGACGTGGTCTTCCTCTGCTCGCCCAACAACCCGACCGGCACCGCGCTGCCGCTCGACGTGGTGACGCGCCGTCGCCGGCGAGGCGACCGGGCATGGTCGTCGTCGACGAGGCCTACGCGGAGTTCGCCCGGCCCGGCACGCCGAGCGCGCTGACGCTGCTGCCGGGCCGCCCGCGGCTGGTCGTCACCCGCACCATGAGCAAGGCGTTCGCGCTTCGCCGGCGGCCGCCTCGGCTACCTCGCCGCCGACCCGGCCGTGGTCGACGCCGTGCAGCTGGTCCGGCTGCCCTACCACCTGTCGGCGCTGACCCAGGCGGCCGCCCGGGCCGCGCTCGCGCACACCGACGTCGCTGCTGTCCACGTCGACGCCATCAAGGAGCAGCGGGACCGGATCGTCGCCACGCTGCGGGGCCACGGGCTGCGGGTCGCCGACACCGACGCCAACTTCGTGCTGTTCGGACGTTCGGCGGCGACCAGCAAGGCGGTCTGGCAGGCGCTGCTCGACCGCGGCGTGCTGGTCCGCGACGTCGGCCTGCCCGGCTGGCTGCGGGTCACCGCCGGCACCCCGGCCGAGACCGACGCGTTCCTGGCCGCCTTGTGAGGAGTTGCTGTGAGCAGCCGCACCGCCACGCAGTCGAGCGCGCTGACCACCGAGACCAAGGTGCTCGTCGAGATCGACCTCGACGGCACCGGCGTCGGCGAGATCTCCACCGGCGTCGGCTTCTACGACCACATGCTCAACCAGATCGCCAAGCACGGCGGCTTCGACCTGCCCGTGCAAGACCGAGGGCGACCTGGACATCGACGCGCACCACACGATCGAGGACACCGCGCTCGCGCTCGGCGCCGCCTTCGCCGAGGCGCTCGGCGACAAGAAGGGCATCCGGCGCTTCGGCAACGCCACGATCCCGCTGGACGAGGTGCTCGTGCAGGCCACGGTCGACCTGTCCGGCCGGCCGTACGTGGTGCACGACGAGCCGAGGACCTGGCGCCGTACATCGGCCCGCTCTACCCGACGAGCATGACCCGGCACATCTTGGAGTCGTTCGGCCACCGGCCCAGATCACCCTGCACGTCAACGTGCTGCGCGCGGCCCGGCCGCGGCGGCCGCCCGACGCGCACCACGTGGTCGAGGCGCAGTTCAAGGCCGTGGCCCGGGCGCTGCGCGAGGCGGTCGCGATCGACCCGCGCAGCGCCGGCGTCGTGCCGACCACCAAGGGTGTCGCTGTGAGTTCGGTACTGCCCATCCTGCTGTTCGCGCTCGGCGGCGTCCTGGTCGGCGGGGTCATCTCGCTGCGCCAGCAGAAGAAGGGCATCGTGCCGCTCGCGATCGTGGGCGCCCTGGCGGTCGTCGCGGTCGCCGGCGGCGTGCTCTGGCTGGTGGGGGAGGCCTAGACGTGGCGAAGACGGTCGTCGTCCTCGACTACGGGTTCGGCAACCTCCGCTCCGCGCAGCGCGCGCTCGAGCGGGTCGGCGCCGAGGTGACGGTCACCGAGGACCTGACGCTCGCGGCGCCGGGCCGACGGGCTCGTCGTGCCGGGCGTCGGCGCGTACGCCGCCTGCATGGCCGGCATCGACGCCGCTCGGGGCCGGACCGGCGATCGCCGACCGGGTCGCGGCCGGGCGCGCCGGTGCTCGGCATCTGCGTCGGCATGCAGATCCTCTTCGAGTCCGGCGAGGAGCACGGCGTCGTGACCAAGGGGCTCGGCCTGGTGCCGGGCACGGTGACCCGGCTCGACGCGCCGGTCGTGCCGCACATGGGCTGGAACACGTCGACTGGCCGGACGGCTCGGTGCTGTTCGCCGGGCTGCCGACGCGGACACCCGGTTCTACTTCGTGCACTCGTACGCGGCGAAGCGCCTCGACGGCGGCGTCCGGGTCGCGACCACGACCCACGGCGAGCCGTTCGTCGCCGCGGTCGAGCACGGCGTGCTCAGGGCCACCCAGTTCCACCCGGAGAAGTCCGGCGACGCGGGGGCGACCCTGCTCGCCAACTGGGTCTCGACGCTCTGATGAGCAAGGAGCGGGCGCGCCGCCGGGCCGAGCGCGAGGCGATCGCGCTCGCCGAGCGGGCCCGGCGTGAGCGGCGCACGCGCCGCCGGCTCCGTCGCCGCGCCGTCGTGGGCAAGCTTGTGCCGCGGCGCCCGGGCCGGACCGGTAAGCTCTTCGCGCGGCGCACCCGAGCCCAGCGCGCCACGATCGCCGTCGGCGTACTGGTCGCGTTGATACTGGTGTGGACGCTCGTCGACTCGCTACTGACCAAGATCGGTCTGACGGTGCTCGCGCTGGTGGCGACGCCGACACTGGTCGTGCTCACCCTTGACCGGAGGATCTAACCGTGGCTCTGCAGCTCCTGCCCGCCGTCGACGTCGCCGACGGCCAGGCGGTCCGCCTCGTGCAGGGCGCCGCCGGCACCGAGACGGACTACGGCGACCCGCTCGAGGCGGCGCTCGCCTGGCAGCGCGACGGCGCGGAGTGGATCCACCTGGTCGACCTCGACGCCGCGTTCGGGCGCGGCTCCAACGCCGCACTGCTCGCCGAGGTGGTCCGCCAGCTCGACGTCGCAGGTGGAGCTGTCCGGCGGCATCCGCGACGACGCCTCGCTGCGGGCGGCGCTGTCCACCGGGGCGACCCGGGTCAACCTCGGCACCGCCGCGCTGGAGGACCCGGACTGGTGCGACCGCGTCTGCGGCGAGTACGGCGACCGGATCGCGGTCGGCCTCGACGTCCGCGGGCACCAGCTCGCCGCGCGCGGCTGGACCCGCGACGGCGGCGATCTCTTCGAGGTGCTCGCCCGGCTGGAGAAGGCCGGTTGCGCGCGGTACGTCGTCACCGACGTCCTCCGGACGGCACGCTCACCGGCCCCAACCTGACCCTGCTGCGCGAGGTGTGCGGGCGCACCAAGAAGCCGGTCGTCGCCAGCGGTGGCGTGTCGAAGCTCGACGACCTGCGCCAGCTCGCCGCGCTCGAGCCGGCCGGCGTCGAGGGCGTCATCGTCGGCAAGGCCCTCTACGCCGGGTGCGTTCACCGTCGAAGAGGCCCTCGCCGTCCTGAGCGAGGAGCCGTGAGCGACGGAGTTGGCGCGGCCGCGTCTGGACCTCAGGACGCGCTTGCGCGGCCTCATCGGAAGACGTGGCTCGAAAGCGCCGCACGACCGAGCGAACGCGCAGGAGGCACCGCGTGAGTGTCGCCGTCCGCGTCATCCCGTGCCTGGACGTCGACGCCGGCCGGGTGGTCAAGGGCGTCAACTTCGTGAACCTCCGCGACGCCGGCGACCCGGTCGAGCTCGGCGCGGCGTACGACGCAGAAGGCGCCGACGAGCTCGTCTTCCTCGACGTCACCGCGTCGTCCGACGGCCGGTCGACGATGCTCGACGTGGTTCGTCGTACCGCCGAGACGGTCTTCATCCCGCTCACCGTCGGCGGCGGCGTCCGATCCCCGGCCGACGTCGACACGCTGCTGCGCGCCGGTGCCGACAAGGTCGGTGTCAACACCGCGGCCATCGCCCGTCCCGAGCTGATCGCCGAGATCGCGGAACGCTTCGGCCGCCAGGTGCTGACGCTCTCGCTCGACGTGCGCCGCCAGGCCGCCATGCCGAGCGGCTTCGAGGTGACCACGCACGGCGGCCGGCGCGGCGCCGGCCTCGACGCCGTCGAGTGGGCCACCCGCGCCGCCGAACTCGGCGCCGGAGAGATCCTGCTCAACTCGATGGACGCCGACGGCACCAAGGACGGCTTCGACCTCGAGCTGATCCGGGCGGTCCGCGCCGTCGTGTCTGTGCCGGTGATCGCCTCCGGCGGCGCCGGCGCGGTCGAGCACTTCGTGCCCGCCGTCGAAGCGGGTGCCGACGCGGTCCTCGCCGCGAGCGTCTTCCACTTCGGCGAGCTGGCCATCGGCGACGTGAAGCACGCCCTCAGCGAGGCGGGACACCCCGTTCGTTTCTAGATTCCTGACTCGGGCCCGCCGAGGGCGCGACCGTCGCTCCCGCCAGACACCGCTCCGCTTCGCTGCGCTGCCAGGTCCGCGGTCCCAAGCGCCTCATCGTGGAACTTTGGCCACCGAATATGTCGAATATGTCGCCCAAAGTTCCACGCTGACCCAGCCGGCAAGATCAAAGGTGACTCGTCAGCGATTTTCGGGCCGAGAATCGCTGAGTACTCACCGTTGATCTTCCCGGGCTGGGCGGATCCCGCAACGACGCCTTACGGTGGCCACCGTCGAAAGCCACGTGACGTCGACGGGCCAGCCGTTGCCAGCGATCCACCCGTCGCACAGGTGACACAGGGCAATTCCCTCTAGACACCGCTGCCGGCGGCATGTCGGCACATCGACCACCGTCTCAGCGAAGTGGACCAGATCGGCCACCGTCAATGGTTGCCGCGCCGTCAGCGCCGCATGCCGCTCGCCGGTCCCGCTTCGCCGTCCCACCGCCGGGCCCAGCCCGGAGCCACAACTTCGGGGAAGTAGTGGTCTCCGGGCGCCCTTGAGGCCACTACTTCGGGCAAATAGTGCCCTCCCGACCGCCGGAGGCCACAACTTCCCCGATGTAGTGATCTCCGCGCGGCCTATGCCACTACTTCTCCGATGTAGTGGTCTCGGCGCGCCCGGGATGCCACTACTTCGGGCAAATAGTGGCCTCCCGGCGGCCGGAGGCCACTGCTTGCCGGAAGTAGTGGCATCGGGCCGGGCGGACTGTTAGTCGCCGGCCGACGACGTGACGGCTATGCCCACTATCCAGCCGGCGAACAGGCCGTACCCGGAACCGGCGGCGGCCGCGTCGAACGCGCCCAGCAGGCTGGCGTCCGCCGTCACGAACGCGCTCACGAACGCGGCCAGCGCCGAACCGAGGATCAGCGCACCCCAGCCGACCACGAACGCGGCCGCGCCGATCGACTGGCGGGCCGCGGTGAGCAGGACGACGGCGACGAAGCCGAGCAGCAGTACGGCCCGCAGGTCGTGCGCCAGTACCCCGCGCGCACTGCCGATCGCCCAACTCGGCCAGGCCAGTGTGGTCAGGAACCAGTGCCAGAGCGTACCGGGGTGGGTGTGCCGTCGGTACCCATTCGGTGAAGGCCTGGTTGCCGAAGGCCAGGACCAGGATCAGCGCGGCGAGCATGCCGGTACTGGTCGCCGTGCGAACCCCACCGAACATGGTCATATCATAGCTAAAGCCGCCGATCCCACGCTTCCCGAAGCGCGGCAACCGTGGCACCGATCGCGGGCCGTACGGCGGCCGCGCTGCGCCAGGCGACCAGTACCCGGCGCGCGGTGATCGGCGTGATCGGGCGCACCACCACGCCCGCCGGCACCGAGGTACGCGCCAGCCGGGGCATGAACGAGATGCCGAGCCCGGCCGCGACGAAGGTCAGCTGGGTCTCGAACTCGGCGATCAGGATCTCCGGCCGCAGGCCGGGCAGGATGCGCAGCAGCCACTCGTAGCAGACCGTGCCGGGCAGCGCGGCGATCCACCGCTCGTCGGCGGCGTCCGCGAGGCGGACCGGCCCGGATGACCGGGCGAGGGGGTGGTCGGCCGGCACCAGCAGGTCGGCGACGTCGACGCCGAGTTCTGCGTGCGAGATACCGGGCGGAAGCTCCACCGGCATCTCCGGCCACTCGTCGAGCAGGGCGACGTCGACGGTGCCGCGCTGGAGGCGGTCGATGCTCGGGTCGCGGTCGGACTCGACGAGCGACGGCTGCAGCCGCGGATGCGCCGAGGCGAGCCGGCCCAGCGCGAAGGGGAGCAGGCCGCGGCACGCGGTCGGGAAGGACGCGATGGTGAGCCGCCCGGAGACGGTCTCGTGGTGCGCGGCCAGGGCGGCCTCGGCCTCCTCGACAGCGGCGAGCACCCGGTTGGCGTGCTCGGCGAGTACCCGGCCGGCCTCGGTGAGACGCAGCCGGCGACCGTCCTTCTCGACCAGCGTGGTGCCGGTCTCCCGTTCGAGCTTGCTGAGGTGCTGGGAGATCGCGGACGGCGTGCAGTGCAGCACCCCGGCCGCCGCGGTCACCGTGCCCCAGGTCGCGACCGCGCGAAATGCGACGAGCCGTCCGACGTCAATCATGTAGTGATGCTAAATCAACTGTGCAGAACATTTCGATAGTGCTTCACGATTAATTCGAACATGCTGAGACCATGAAGCCCAGGCACATCGCCCTCGCCGTCCTCGTCGCGGTCATCTGGGGCGTCAATTTCGTGGTCATCCGCGTCGGGCTCGACTCGATGTCGCCGCTGCTCTTCTGCGCCGTGCGGTTCACGGTCGCCGCCGTGCCCGCCGTGTTCTTCGTGGGCCGGCCGACGGTCAAGTGGCGGTGGATCGTGCTGACCGCGCTGACCCTCGCGATCGGGCAGTACAGCCTGCTCTTCGCCGGGATCGCCGCCGGCATGCCGGCCGGGCTGTCGGCGCTCATCCTGCAGAGCCAGGCGGTGTTCACCGTCATCCTGGCCGCCGTGGTGTTGCGTGATCGGCCCGGCCGGCGCACGTACGCCGGGGTCGCGCTCTCGGCCGCCGGCGTGCTGCTGATCGCCTCCCACCTCGGCCTGGACCGGCCGCTCGGTGCGTTCCTGCTGGTCGTCGCGGCCGGTGCGGCGTGGGGCACTGGCAACGTGGCGATGCGGGTGGGCCTGCGCGGGACGCGCGGGGCGCCGGAGGTCCGCACGGCCGGCCCGGCCGACACGCTCAACTTCATGGTCTGGGTGAGCGTCGTGGCCGTCCTGCCGCTGGTCGGGCTGACGCTCGCCGTCGACGGTCCGCGCTACGTCGGGAACGCGCTGCGCGGCTTGGATCTCGGGGCAGTGGGCGCCATCGGCTTCATCGCGTGGATCAGCACCCTCGTCGGGTTCGGTCTCTGGGGGCGTTTGATCAGCCGGTACGGGGCGAGCACGGTGGCTCCCTTCGCGTCGTTGGCGCCGGTCGTGGCGATCGTGGCGACCGCGGTGTTCCTGCATGAGCGGGTTACCGCCGTCGACATCGTCGGCGGCGTAATCGTCCTCAGTGGGGTGTTGCTGGGATCGGTGCGCCGTCCGACGCCGGAGCCGGCGCCGGCGCAACCCAGAACACTGGCAGGAACAGCTGTGTGAGGGGGCCGATGCTCACCGCGTACAGGACGGTGGCCAGGCCGACCGTGCCGCCCAGCAGGAAGCCGGTCACCAGGACGGCGACCTCGATGGTGGTCCGGACCAGGCGCACCGAGCGGCCGGTGCGGCTCACGAGGCCGGTCATCAGCCCGTCGCGCGGGCCGGGGCCGAGCCGGGCCCCGATGTACATGCCGGTCGCGACGCCGTTGAGCACGACGCCGGCGACCAGAAGCGTGATGCGCAGCCAGAGCGCCGACGGTGCCGGTACCAGCCACAGGAAGACGTCGACCGAGACGCCGATCACCACGACGTTGCTGATCGTGCCGACGCCGGGCCGCTGGCGCAGCGGGATCCAGAGCAGGAGGACGAGCGCGCCGACGATGATCACAACGGTGCCGAAGGACAGATGCAGCCGCTTGGCCACGCCCTGGTGGAAGACGTCCCAGGGGTCCAGCCCGAGGCGGGAGTGGATCATGAGGGCCATGCTCAGCCCGTACAGCAGCAGGCCGACCTGTAGTTGGACGAGCCGGCGGGGCCAGCGGTACCGGAAGGGGAGTGGGGTGGCCTTGCCAGCGGCGGTCATGCATGCCACTCTGAGTGCCAATTGCCGTGTACCAAAGAGCCAATCGAGGGGGACTGGCCTTGTCCGCGATCGTCCGTGGTCCGCAGCTGGCGCGTCTGCTCAGCGCCTGGCAGTTGCCGCCCGGTGTGCGCAGCATCGGTGGTCGCCGCCCGGAGTACGTGGTGCTGGCGGGCGCCGTGCGTGGCCTGCTCATCGACGGCCGATTGGCCCTCGGTGTGCGGCTGCCGGCCGAGCGGGAGCTCGCCGTGGCACTCGGCATCAGCCGTACCACGGTCACGGCGGCCTACCGCGAGCTGCGTGAGTCCGGTCACCTCACCAGCCGGCGCGGCGCGGGCAGCTGGACCTCGCTGCCGGGTGGCCACCGGGTCGGCACGTCGGGGCTGATCGCGCCGAGTGACGACGCCGACCTGATCGACCTCGGCTGTGCCGCGCTGCCGGCGCCGCCCGAGTTGCAACAGGCCGCCGAGGAGGCGGTCGCCGACCTGGTCGCATACACGCCGGGCGCCGGCTACCAGCCGATGGGCATCGCGGTACTGCGGGAGCAGATCGCGGAGTCGTTCAGCGAGCGGGGCCTGCCGACCGAACCCGAGCAGATCATGATCACCGGCGGCGTCCAGCAGGCGCTCGACCTCCTACTTCGCCTGCTGATCGCGCCGGGCGCCCGGGTCCTGGTCGAGACGCCGACCTATCCGAACGCGCTGACCGCGTTCGCGGCCGGGCGGGGCCGGCTCAGCTCGTATGCGATCGGTCCGGACGGGTGGGACGAGGACCTGCTGCTCTCGACCGTACGGTCCACGCAGGCGCGGGTCGCCTACCTGATCCCGGACTTCCACAACCCGACCGGCCACCTCATGCCGACCAGCCTGCGCGAGCGGCTCCCGTCGGCGGCGCACGCGGCCGGCACCGATCTCGTCATCGACGAGTCGTTCGTCGACCTGGCCCTCGAGGGCCAGACGATGCCGCCGTCGGTGGCCTGCTTCGACCGGACCGCCCGCGTGCTGACCATCGGCGGGATGAGCAAGCCGTACTGGGGTGGCCTGCGCATCGGCTGGATCCGGGCGGCGGCGCCGCTCGTCGGCCGGCTGGCCGCGGCGCGGGTCGGCGTCGACATGGCGTCGCCGGTGCTCGACCAGCTGGTCGCCGCCCGGCTGCTCGCCCACCGGCACACGGTCATCGAGGCCCGCCGCAAGCTGCTGGCCAGCCAGCGCGACGCACTCGTCGACGCGCTGCGGACCGAGCTGCCGGAGTGGCGCTTCACGGTGCCGAGCGGCGGGCTGAGCATATGGGTCGAACTCGACGCGCCGGTATCCAGCGCGCTCGCCCGGGCCGCCGACGAGCTCGGGGTCCGGGTCGCGCCCGGGCCGCTGTTCGGCGCCGACGGCACGATGGAGCGCTTCTTCCGGCTGCCGTTCGCCATGCCGGAGGACGTCCTGCGCGACGCGGTGCACCGGCTCGCGCTGGCCCGCGCCGACCTGGATCGTCCCCGGCGGCATTCCTGGTCCTCGCCCGCGGTGGTCGCCTGACCGCCACAACTCCGGGGAAGCAGTGCCCTCGCGAGCCCACCGAGGCCACTGCTTCCCGGAAGTAGTGCCAACCGTGGCCGCCAAGGCCACTACTTCCCCGAAGTTGTGGCCAACCGCGCCCGACGCTGGGCTTGGGGACGCGGACGTCGGGATTCCTGGCGGGAGCAACGGTCGTGCGCTCGGCGGACCCGAGCCATCAATCTAAAGCTGGGCGATACTGCCTTCGTACATCTTGTCGATGTCGCCGGCGTACGACTGCTCCACGACGCGGCGCTTGACCTTCATCGACGGGGTCAGTTCACCGTCCTCGATGGACAGATCCCGCGACAGCAGGGCGAACTTCTTGATCGTTTCCCAGCGGTTGAGCGGTTGTTGAGCTCCTTGACGTAGCCGGCCACCATGTCATCGGTCTCCGGCGCGGCGCCGATCTCGGCGTAGGACCTGCCCTCGAGCGGACCGCCGGCGGCCCAGACGACGATCGAGTCCGGGTCGAGCGTGATCAGCATCGTGCAGAAGTTGCGGGCCTGGCCGATGACGAGGACCTGCGAGATGTACGGGCAGATCGACTTGAACAGGCCCTCGATGTCTGACGGCGCGACGTACTTGCCGCCGGACGTCTTGATCAGGTCCTTCTTGCGGTCGGTGATGCGCAGGTAGCCGTCGGCGTCGATCTCGCCGATGTCGCCGGTGCGCAGCCAGCCGTCGTCGGTGAACGCGGCGGCGGTCTCCTCGGGCAGGTTGTGGTAGCCGCGCATGATGGGACGGCCCTTGAGCAGGATCTCGCCGTCGGTGTCGATGCTGGCACTGCAGGTCGCCGAGCGGCAGGCCGACGGTGCCGAGTCGCGCCTTGCCCTCGGCGGTTGACGAATGAGCCGGCGGACGACTCGGTCAGGCCGTAGCCCTCGAGGATCGGCAGGCCGGCGGCGTGGAAGAACTCGGCGATCTCCCTGGACAGCGGCGCCGAGCCGGACACCATGGCGCGGATCCGGCCGCCGAGGCGGTCGCGGAGCTTGGTGAAGACGAGCCGGTCGGCGATGCCGTACTGCAGCTTGAGGAGGCCGGCCGGCTCGCGGCCGGCCTGGCGCTCTTCGACGACCTTCCGGCCGACGCCGATCGCCCAGTTGAAGATCTTGAGCTTGGCGCCGCCGCCCTCCTGCGCCGTGGTGACCGCCCGGTTGTAGACCTTCTCGAAGATGCGCGGCGCCGCCGCACATGAGCGTGGGCCGGATCTTCGGCAGGTTCTCGACCAGCTTGTCGACCCGACCGTCCACATAGGTCGGAATGCCGACCTCGACGATGCCGCACATCAGCGTCTTGCCGAACGAGTGGGACAGCGGCAGCCAGAGGTACTGCAGGTCGTCGGGGTGCAGCAGACCGAGCTCGGCCTGGGTCTGGCCCTCCCACACCCAGCCGCCGTGCAGGAGTTCGACGCCCTTGGGCCGGCCGGTCGTGCCGGAGGTGTAGATCAGCGTGGCGAGTTGGTCGGGCCCGATGCCCTCGACGATCGACTCGATGAGATCCGGCTGGGCGTCGAGGACCGCCTGACCGCGCCGTTCGAGGGCGGCGAGGGTGTTATCTCCGTCACCGTCGATGATGATCGTCGCGGTGACGGGGGTACCGGCGAGCTTCCCCGCCTGGGCGTCGTTTTCCGCGATGACGACCTTGGAACCGGAGTCGCTGACGATGAAGGCCGCGTCCTCGGGCTCGGTGGTCGGATAGACGGTCGTGGTGGCCGCGCCGGCGAGCATGATGCCGAGGTCGGCGAGCACCCACTCGACGCGCGTGTTGGCGATGATCGCCACCCGGTCCTCGGGTCGCACGCCGAGCGCGTGCAGACCCGCGGCGATCGCCTTGGCCTTGGCGCCGACCTCGGCCCAGGTCAGCCAGGCCGGCTCGCCCTGTGCATCGGGGCCGGCGAACGCGTTCGCGTCGGGGCTCTCGGCGACGCGGTGCAGGAAAGCGTCGGGGATCGACCGGTGGTTCAGCTCAACGGGGGTCATCGGCTCGGCTCCAGGTCCCACGGGCGGAAGAGTTACTGAAGGGTAGGGGAGCGCGACTTGGTTATACAACCATCCGGTTATAACCCGAGCCGGGCGCTTTTCAACTTCGCCGCCAGGCCGTCCGGGCCGGAGACCTCGACGTCGGCCACCCGCTGCCGGCCGGTGAAGAAGAGCAGCAGCTCACCCGGCGCGCCACGCACCTCAAGACGCGCACCGCCCGCACCCACCTCGAACGGCTCAAGTCCCGGCGTGTGCACCACGATCGTCCCGGCGAACCGGCGGGCCGACAGCTTCGCCGCGCCGCGCAAACGGTTGCGCAGCGCCTCCTCGTAGTCGGCGGGAAGCTCGCGCGGCGTCCAGCCGGGGCGGCCGCGGCGGACGTCCTCGTGGTGGATGAAGAACTCGGTGAGGTTCATCGCCTCGTCGACCGCATCGATGCGCAGCACACTCAGCGTCTGCGGGGAGCGGACCTTGCCGACCAGTGTGAGGTAGTCCTCGGCGGCGAGCTTGTCCTGGACGTGTTGCAGGTGCCCGTGCAGCGGCTTGAGCATGATGCCGAGCGCCGCGTCGGGACGGCGTTCGCGCAGCACGATGTGGGCGGCCAGGTCACGGGTCTGCCATCCCTCGCACACCGTCGGTGCATCGGGGCCGGCCGCGATGAGCGAATCGGCGAGCGCGAACCGCTCGTCGTGGGCGAAGCGGTGCGTCATGCCGCAAGCGTACTCATTTCTGTCAGTGCGCCTCGGTAAGGTGGGTGAGCGGTTGGATGACTTACCAGGGGGACGGCTATGACGAGCGGGAGGGTCCTGCTCAAGGGACTCAAGGTGCTCGGCATCGCGGTGCGCGACGAGCCACGCATGTTCGCGATCGGGGTGGCCGGCAGCACGCTGTTCGCCGTGCTGACCGTGGCCACCGCCTTCGTCGCGGGCGCGGTGGTCGGCCGGGTCGTCGTCCCCGCCTTCGACCGCGGCACTGTGATTCCCGCCTCGTTGGTGCTCGCCGGGCTGGCATTGTTCGTGGTCAGCCTCGGCAAGGTGGCCGGGCTGCTCGGGCGGCGGCTGGGCGCCGGGGTGATGCAGTTCCGCCTGCAGGCGCGTTACCGGCGGGCCGTGACCCGGCGCTATCTGCGGCTGCCGATCGCCTGGCATCAGCGCCACGCCACCGGCACCCTGCTGTCCAATGCCAACGCCGACGTCGAGTCGGCGTGGTATCCGATCGCCCCGTTCCCGTTCGCGGTGGGCACGATCGTCATGCTGCTCGTCGCCGTGGCCTCGCTGTTCCTCACCGACTGGGCGATGGCGCTGGTCGGCGTGGCCATCTTCCCGGCGTTGCTGACCCTCAACGTGATCTATTCGCGGCGGATGTCGCCCCGGGTGACCCGCGCGCAGCAGCTGCGGGCCGAGGTGAGTGCGATCGCGCACGAGAGCTTCGACGGCGCACTCATCATCAAGACGATGGGCCGCGAGGAGTCGGAGACCGAGCGGTTCGGCGGGAAGGCCGGTGAGCTGCGCGACTCGATGATCCGGGTCGGGCGGGTGCGCGGCCTGTTCGACCCCGCGCTCGACGCGCTGCCCAGCCTCGGCACCCTGGCCGTGCTGATGGTCGGCGCCTGGCGCTACGAGCAGGGTGCCACCACGGTCGCCGAGGTGGTGAGCGTCGCGTTCCTGTTCACCGTGCTGGCCTTCCCGGTGCGGGCGATCGGCTGGGTGCTCGCCGAGCTGCCGCGCAGTGTCGCCGGTTGGGAGCGGGTCGAGCGGGTGTTGAGCGCGACCGGCGACATGACCTACGGCGATCGGACCCTCGACGCCGCCGGCTCGAAGCCCGCCGAGCTGCGTTTCGAGCGGGTCGACTTCCACTACGAGGAGGGCGGCGAGACGCTGCGGACGGTCACCTTCGACGTCCCGGCCGGGCGCACCGTCGCCCTCGTCGGGCCGACCGGCGCCGGCAAGTCGACCATCACCTCGCTCGCCGCTCGCCTCGTCGACCCGCAGGACGGCACGGTCGCCCTCGACGGCGTCGACCTGCGCGAGCTCACCCAGGAGTCCCTTGTCGGCAGCGTCGCCATGGTCGCGCAGGTGCCGTTCGTGTTCGACGACACCATCCGTGGCAACGTGACGCTCAGCCGCGACGACATCGACGACGACGCGGTCTGGCGTGCGCTGCGCCTCGCCCAGGCCGACGGGTTCGTCGGGCAGCTCGCCGACGGACTCGACACGATGGTCGGCGAGCGGGGCACCTCGCTCTCCGGCGGCCAGCGCCAGCGGCTCACCCTGGCCCGGGCGCTGGCCGGCGGCCCTCGGCTGCTGGTGCTCGACGACGCCACCAGCGCCGTCGACCCGACGGTGGAGGCCGCGATCCTCGCCGCACTGCGCCGGGGAGACGGCGAGGACCAACCGGCGAGCATCCTCGTCGTGGCCTACCGGCGGGCCACGATCGCGCTCGCCGACGAGGTGGTCTACGTCGAGCACGGCCGGATCGTCGCCCGCGGCACGCACACCCAGCTGCTGGAGTCGGTGCCGGGCTACGCCGACCTGGTGACCGCCTACGAGAAGGCCGAGGCGGAGCGGGAGCGGGAGCACTCGTTCGAGGAGGTGGCGCCATGAGCGCCGCGGTGCGCCGTGCGGCGTCTGGACTGACGCGACGCGCCGACGGAGTCGGGGCGTGGCGCGGAGGGAAGACGGCGCGTAAAGGCGCGCCGCGGCGCGACCAGGAGATACCGTGACCGCGCTGGCCACTCTGCGGCGCGGCCTCAAGATGTCGCCCGAGCTGCACACCGGCCTGGCCGGCACCCTCGGCTTCGCGCTCCTCGCCACCACCGGCAAGGTGGTGGTGCCGGTCGCCATCCAGCAGGGCATCGACCGCGGCCTGCGGGTCGACGGCGGACCGGACCTGGGCGTCATCCTGGCCATCGTCGCGATCACTTCGTGCGTGCTGCTGCTGACCATGCTGAGCGCCTACGCGATGAACGTCCGGCTCTACACGGTCAGCGAGCGTGCGCTCGCCGGCGTGCGCACCCGGACGTTCCGGCACATCCACGACCTGTCGATGCTGCACCAGCAGTCGGAGCGCCGCGGCTCGCTTGTCTCCCGCGTGACCAGCGACGTCGACCAGATCAGCCAGTTCCTGCAGATGGGCGGGGTGATGCTGCTGGTGAGCGCCGGCCAGGTGGCGGTCACCACCGCGGTCATGCTGGTCTATTCGTGGCAGCTGACCCTCGTGGTCTACGCCGCGTTCATCCCGTTCTTCTTCATCAGCCGCGCCTTCCAGCGCCGGCTCAACGCGCTCTACGGCGACGTCCGCACCCGGGTCGGCTCGATGCTCGGCGCGATCGCGGAGAGCGTCGTCGGCGCGGCCGTCATCCGGGCTTACGGCGTGCAGCCGCGCACCCAGCGCCGGCTCGACAAGGCCATCGACGAGACGCGCGCCGCGCAGACGCAAGCCCAGCGGGTCTCGGTGATGAGCTTCGCGTTCGGTGAGCTGCTCGCCGGCATCGCCATCGCCGGGGTGATCATCGTCGGCGTGCTGATCGGTGTCGACGGCGACCTGAGCGTCGGGCGGATCACCGCGTTCCTGTTCCTGGTGACGCTGTTCATCCAGCCGGTGCAGGTGGCGACCGAGGTCCTCAACGAGGCGCAGAACGCCCTGGCCGGCTGGCGGCGGGTGCTGGACATCGCCGACACCGAGCCCGACGTGGCCGACCCGGTCGAGGCCGGCGTCGAGTTGCCGGCCGGCCCGATCGACGTGCGGTTCGACCACGTGCACTTCGCCTATCCAGCCGAGGGCGGCCGCGGGCCGGAGGTGCTCAGCGACATCGATCTCGGCATCGCCGCGCGGACGCGGATCGCGGTGGTCGGGGAGACCGGCAGCGGCAAGACCACCTTCGCCAAGCTGCTGACCCGGCTCATGGACCCGACGCTCGGCCGGGTGCTGCTCTCCGGAGTGCCGTTGACCGAGGTGCGGTTCGCCTCGCTGCGGCGCCGGGTGGTGATGGTGCCGCAGGACGGCTTCCTGTTCGACGCGAGCGTCGCGGAGAACATCCGGTTCGCCCGGCCGGAAATGACCGACGACGCCGTCGCGCAGGCGCTCATCGAGCTCGGCCTGGCCGACTGGTCCGAGTCCCTGACCGACGGCATCCACACGCGCGTGGGCGAGCGCGGCGAGGCCTTGTCGGTCGGGGAGCGGCAGCTGGTGGCCCTGGCCCGGGCCTACGTCGCCGACCCTGACCTGCTGGTGCTCGACGAGGCGACCAGCGCGGTCGACCCGGCGACCGAGGTGCGGCTGCAGCGCACCCTCGACGCGGTTACCCGGGGTCGGACCACGGTGGCCATCGCCCACCGGCTCTCCACCGCACAGGCCGCCGACGAGGTGGTCGTCGTCGACCGGGGCCGGGTCGTCCAGCGCGGTCCGCACGCCGCGCTCGTCACCGACCCCGACTCGATTTACGCCCGTCTCTACGCGTCGTGGCTGGAACAAACTCGCAGCTCAGTGCCGTAGTCTCGGGCTCATGACGGTGGCGGTGCGCCGGCGCGCGCCGGTGCAGGTTCGGCTCACCGCGACGGGGCTCTTCGCCATCGGCGCGGTGCTCGTGCTGCTGTCGCTCATGGCGACCGGAGTGCTGCTGTCTGACATGCAGATCGACCCGGTCCACCAGAACGGCACCGGCTACTTCGACTTCGTCTTGTTCTTCAACGGCGTGCTCTGCCTGTTGCCATTCGATGTCGTCGTCATCGTGGTCGGTGTCCGGCTGCTGCGCGGGGACCACTGGGCGTGGTGGGCGACCATGCTGCTGTGCGGCTTCTTGGTGACCGTGGTGCCGCTGCTGGTGCTCGTACTGCCCGCGCCGCTGCCGTTCGCGGTCGTACCGGCGGTGTGCGCGCTGACGTTCGCCGGCCTGCTCGTGACGCCCGCGGCGCGCGCCTGGACCGCCGCGCACACCCTTGACGATTAGCGTCTGGGCCCGCCGGAGCCCGGCCATCCCTTATGTGAGCGGGCGCTAGCTAAGAGGATCCGCCAGGTAGTGCTGCACCGTCGGGCCGACCAGGCGGACGACATCCTCGGCGGACATGCTCGCCATCGGTTCGATCTTCACGATGTAGCGGATCATCGCCAGCCCGACCATCTGCGTCGCCACGAGTACGGCGCGGGTCGGTGCCTCGGCCGGGTCGAGGTTCAGTTCCTTGCGCGCCCGCCGGAGGATCTGCGTGACGAGGAACTCGCGGAGCATCCGCGCCGACCACTCGTGCTGCACGCCACTGCGCAGCAACGCCGCCGCCGACGAGCCGGCCGGTGAGTCCCAGACCATCAGGAACGCCCGGATGATCCGCTCACCGACACCGTCGATCCCGCCCTCGAAGACCTTCGGCAGTATCTCTTCGGGGTTGACCGGTGCCTGGATCGTGGCGAGGAACAACTGATCCTTCGAACCGAAGTAGTGGTGCACCAGCGCCGGATCGACTCCGGCGCTGGTCGCGATGGCGCGGATGGACGCACCGTCGAAGCCGCGTTCGGCGAATGCCGCGCGCGCCGCCCCCAGGATCGCCTCGCGGGTGTCCTGGTTGCCGGGACGCCGACCGGTACGTGCCATGTCGTCAAACTCCTTGCCGTGCGGGAGCGTCGTCTCTTCTTGCTATGCCGTACGTCGCCGGAGCGTCGCCGCGCCGAGCAGCAGCGCCACCAGGATGCAGCCAACGATGATCGCGAAGTCCCGCCACATCGTCGCGGTCGGACTGGGGTGCACGCCCAGCTCCTGCAGGGCTTCCACCGCGTACGTCATCGGGAAGACGTTGCTGAGCGCGTGCATCCAGCCCGCCATCTGGGCCCGCGGTGCGAGCAGCCCGCACAGCAGCACCTGCGGCAGTACGACCGCCGGCATGAACTGCACGGCCTGGAACTCGCTGTTGGCGAAGGCGCTCACCAGCAGGCCCAACGCCATGCCGAGCACGGCGTTGCCGACCGCGATGGTCCCGACCAGCCAGGCCGCACCCAGGGTGTTCAGGCCGAGCAGCAGATAGGCCAGCGCCACGGCGATCACCGCCTGCACCGCCGCCGCGACGGCGAACGCCATGCCGTAGCCGAGCAGGATGTCCACCTTGCGGATCGGCGTGGTGAGCAGCCGCTCGAGTGTGCCCGACGTACGTTCCCGCAGCATCGCCACGCTGGTCAGCAGGAACATGATCACCAATGGGAACAGGCCCAGCATGATCAGCCCGACGCGGTCGAAGAGCAGGGGAGTGCTGTCGTACAGGTATCTGAGGAGGGTCAGCAGGATCGTCGGCACCAGGATGATCATCGCGATGGTGCGCCGGTCGTGCCGGAGCTGCCGCAGGATGCGCGCCGCCGTCTTGAACGCCATCACACCTTCTCCTCGATCAATCGCAGGAACGCCTCGTCCAGGTCATCGGTCTCGGTCCGCTCGCGGACGTGCTGCGGCGTGTCATCGGCGATCAGCTGGCCCTCGCGGATGAACAGCAGCCGATCGCACCGTCTGGCCTCGTCCATCACGTGGCTGGAAACGAGAATCGTGGTCCCGTCCTTGGCGAAGTCGTGGAACCGCTGCCACAACTCGTTGCGGAGCAACGGATCCTGGCCGACCGTCGGCTCGTCGAGCACGAGCAACTGCGGGTGGCCGAGGATCGTGCAGGCCAGCGACGCGCGCGCCCGCTGACCGCCGGACAGGTTGGCAACGAGCTGGTGCTTGGCGTCGGCCAGGCCCACGTCGGCGATCGCCTGGTCGGCGTTGGCCGCACCTTCGCCGTACAGCGAGGCGAAGTACCGCGCGTTCTCCTGCACGGTCAGATCCGAGTACACGCTGGGCGCCTGCGTGAGATAGCCCACCTTGTCGCGCAGCGGCGCCGACCCCGCCGGATGGCCGAGAACCGTCACGGTGCCGCTGACGATCTTCTGCACGCCGACGATCGCGCGCATGAGCGTCGTCTTGCCGCTGCCACTGGGCCCGAGCAGGCCGGTGACGCTGCCTTGCGGGATGGAGCAGCTGAGGTCGTGCAACACGCGGCGCTTGCCCCGCGTCACCACGAGGTGGTCGACCTCGATCGCGTTGGTCATCGGTGACTCCTAATTCAACGGCTGATGAACTCAACGATAAATGAAATCGTGCGACAAGGGAAATGCCATTTTTCTTGCCCGATGACTCGGGTCCTTTCTTGCCCGATGACTCGGGTCCGCCGGGCGCACGACCGTCGCTCCCGCCAGACACCGTTCGTCGCTGGCGCTCCTCACTGCCAGGTCCGCGTGCCCAAGCCCACCACCGGGTGGCCGGGTGGCCACAACTTCGGGGAAGTAGTGGCCTCAGCGGCTCGTTCAGCCACTACATCCCCGAAGTAGTGGCCTCAGCGGCTCGTTCAGCCACAACTTCGGGGAAGTAGTGGCCTCCGGCGGCGTGCGAGGCCACTACTTCGGGGATGTAGTGGCCTCGACACGTGATCTTGGTCATCCGCGGTGCGCCTAGCCACTGTTCTGTGCCATGAGCCCCCGTTCACGGCGATCCGTTCGTCCTGGGAGGTTGGTCCGGAGCGGCGTCCCGTCAGACACGGCCCATTGGCCGCGATCTTGGACATCGAGGGCCGCCCCAGCGACCGTTCGTGGCCAAGGTCTACAACCTGCCTGCCACGGCTTCACGCCTTTGATCTTGGCGATCTCCGCAACTCAAGCACAGGGGCGGGGACGAACCATTACTGGTCCGTCCCCGCCGGTGAGGGTTGTGCGGAGGAGTCAGAGAGCGAGGATGCGCTCCAGGAAGTCCTTGTACTGCCGAAGCGCCACCCGCAGCGTCTCGGTGTCCGCCTTCCTGGTCCTCTTGCGCGGTTCGAGCTCCTTCTGCTGAGCCTCCAACGCCTTCGCCAATGCCTCGATCGCATCCATGACCACGTCCGCAGCCTTGGAGACCGACTTACGCGGGTCGTCGACGAACCGTGCCTCGGCCTTGCCGAACTTTGCGCGGAGTTTGGAAGCCTGCTTCCGGCTCAGTACGACGATGCGCGTCTCGACCACATCACCCGGCCGCATCGGCGGACCGGTCACCGCGACCAGGTCGCCGTCAAGGTCAAGAACCGCCGTACCGACAAGCTCCTCGATGTCGGCGTCCGAGATCGGCGTCTCGGTCACGACAGCGACCAGTTCGCCTTCGTCCTCGTCTTCATCGAGGTCATCTTCATCGAGCTCGTCGTCGATGTCGGTGTCGTCTTCGTCGTCGATCTCGTCTTCGTCGTCCTCGTCTTCCTCGCTGTCCTCGTCTTCGTCTTCTTCGGCGTCGGCTTCCGGTTCGAGGTCGACGATGATGGCGTCGACTTCGATGACGTCGACGGGTGCTTCGGCGGCGGTCTCTTCGGCGTCGGCTTCCGGTTCGAGGTCGACGACGAAGGCTTCGACCTCGATTACTTCGGCGGCGGTCTCTTCGGTGTCGGCCTCGGGTTCGGGTCGACGATGATGGCGTCGACTTCGACTACGTCGGCGGGTGCTTCGGCGGCGGTCTCTTCGGTGTCGGCTTCGGGTTCGGGTTCGACGATGATGGCGTCGACTTCGATGACGTCGACGGGTGCTTCGGCGGCGGTCTCTTCGGTGTCGGCTTCGGGTTCGAGGTCGACGATGATGGCGTCGACTTCGATCACGTCGACGGGCTCCTCGTCCGTCGCGTCCTCGACGGCTGCGTCGGGCTCGTCGGTCGCGTCGGCTTCGGACTCGTCAAAGGACTCGGCTTCTGGTTCGGCTTCGGCGTCCCCCTCGTCCTCGGTTTCGTCGTCCGTTGCCGCCTCGGGCTCGGTATCGCCGGTGACTTCATCGATGTCGGCTACGAGGTTGACCTCGTCAGCTGGGCCTTCGCCGGTGCTGTTGTCGACGCCTTCTTCGATCGCTTCGATGGTCACGTCGGCCGGCTCGGCCTCGGCGACCTCGTCTTCTACCTCGACCGCGGCCTCGGCCTCGTCAGCCGTCTCCGCTTCGGACTCCTCCGTAGTGTCGACGGCGGCGTCCGGTTCCTCGGTGGTCTCGACCTCGGGTTCGTCGGTGGCCTCGGCAGCTTCCGGTTCTTCAGTCGTTTCGGCTTCTGGTTGGTCGGTCGCGTCCTCGGCGGCTTCGGGTTCTTCTGCCGTTTCGGTTTCTGACTCGTCGGTCGACTCGGCGGCTGGCTCGGGTGCGGAGTCCTCCTCAGCCTCGGTGGCCGCCTCGGGCCCGGTCTCGCCGGTGACTTCGTCGATGTCGGCGACGAGGTTGACGTCGTCAGCAGGGCTTTCGTCGGCGCTGTTGTCGACGCCCTCGTCGATCACTTCCAATGTGACCTCGGCCGGCTCGGTCTCGGCCTCCGCAACCGGTTCGGGCTCGGTATCCGCGTCGGTAGATTCGCCGGCCGCTGCCTGGCTGGCTACCGCTGCTTCTACGAGGATCGACTCGGCCTCCTGAATAACGGATGCGGCGGCCTGTTGGACGGCGGCGTGCGTCTCGTCCGTCGACTCGACCGCCTCGGGCTCGTCCGTTGTCTCGGTTTCGTCGGCGACTGCTTCGGCTTCGGGCTCGTCCGTCGACGGTGACTCGGGCTCGGCCACCTCGGCGGCCGCGTCGGTCGCCTCGGCTTCCGGTTCGTCCGTTGAGTCCGCGTCAGGCTCGATGGTTTCGACGGCCGCGTCCGGCTCGGCCACCTCGTCGGCCGCCTCTGGCTCGTCGGTCGACTCGACTTCTTCGGCGACGGTGGTGGCGTCGGGCTCGTCCGTTGACGTGGACTCGGGCTCGGCGACTTCGACGGCCGCTTCTGGCTCGTCGGTCGATGCGGCGTCGGCGTCGGCTACCTCGTCGGCCGCCTCGGGTTCGGCGACTTCGACGGCCGCTTCTGGCTCGTCGGTCGATGCGGCGTCGGCGTCGGCTACCTCGTCGGCCGGCTCGGGCTCGGCGACGGCGACGGCCATTTCTGGCTCGTCGGCCGCCTCGGGCTCGGCGACGGCGATGGCCGCTTCTGGCTCGCCGGTCGACTCGAATTCTTCGGCGACGGTTGTGGCGTCGGGCTCGTCCGTTGACGTGGACTCGGGCTCGGCGACTTCGACCGCAGCGTCGGGCTCGTCGGCCGCCTCGGCCTCGGGCTCGGCCACCTCGACTGTCGCGCCGGCCGCCTCCGCTTCCGGTTCGTCTGTTGAGTCCGCGTCCGTTTCGATGGTTTCGACGGCTGCGTCCGGCTCGATCTCTTCGACCGTGGCGTCGGGCTCGTCGGTCGACTCGACGACCTCGGGCTCGGCCGTCTCGGCCGCTGCGTCCGGGTCGGCGACCTCGACCGCCGCCTCGGGCTCGTCGGTTGACGCTACCTCCGCGTCGGCGACGTCCACCGCCGCCTCTGGGTCGGTGACGTCCACCGCTGCGTCCGCGTCGGTGACGTCCACCGCTGCGTCCGCGTCGGCGACGTCCACCGCCGCCTCTGGGTCGGTGACGTCCACCGCCGCGTCCGCGTCGGCGACGTCCACCGCCGCCTCGGGTCGGTGACGTCCACCGCTGCCTCCGCGTCGGTGACGTCCACCGCTGCCTCCGCGTCGGCGACCTCGACCGCCGCCTCTGGCTCGTCGGTTGACGCCGCGTCCGCGTCGGTGACGTCCACGGCGACGTCCACCGCCGCCTCCGCGTCGGCGACGGCCGCCGCTGCCTCTGCGGACGCCTCGGGCTCGTCCGCTGTCTCGACCGACGGGGTTTCGGTGGTCTCGGCGGCGGGCTCGAGCAGGGTGGCGACGGTGGGGTCGGCGGCTTGTGCCCGTACACCTTCTGTATTGGCGTCCAGGACGGCAACCGGTGATTCGGATTCTTCGGGCTGGCGCTGCTCCGGCACCAGGGAGGCGGGCGAGGCGGGCGCCTCGATCGGGTTGAGGTCTGGCTGCATGGGGAGTTGGTCCTCCGTCCGCTGGGTCCGAGGTGGCCGGCCGGGTCACTCGGACTGGTGGTTCGCACACGCGTGAGCGCGACCTGTGTCCTGCACTAGCGCTGGGACACCCGGCAAGATCGACTCGGCGCTCGTCCGACGCCGTAACGTGGCAACCCGGATGACGGGACGGGCAGCCGATGGCGAAACGGGAGAGGAGTGAGCGACCGCGCAATCCTTCCGTGCGGCGCACCGTCAAGGTACCTCCCAAAAACACCCGAACATAGCCCCCGACGGCACAATCACGAAGCAGGGTGGGGAAGAATCGAACCGTGTCGTCCACGAACCTTGATCCAGCCATCGCGGAGCGGCTCAGCCGCGACGCCAACGGCCTTGTCGCCGCCGTCGTCCAGGAGCAGGGCACCGGAGAAGTGCTCATGCTCGCGTGGATGGACGACGAGGCGTTGCACCGCACGTTGAGCACCGGGCGGGCCACGTACTGGTCGCGCAGCCGCAAGGAGTACTGGGTGAAGGGCGAGACGTCCGGTCACCATCAGCACGTGCGATCGGTCGCGCTGGATTGTGATGGTGACGCATTGTTGCTCACCGTCGAGCAGACCGGGCCGGCCTGTCACACCGGGTCGCACAGCTGCTTCTTCGACGTTCTCAAAAAGTCATGACGACCGGTGCGGTAGCGCCCGACGAGGCCACCTTCGAAGCGCTCGCCCGGACCCGGCGGGTCGTGCCGGTGACGCGGCGGCTCCTGGCCGATGGCGAGACGCCGGTCGGGGTTTACCGGAAGCTGGCCGGCGGGCCGGGGACCTTCCTCCTCGAGTCCGCCGAGCTCGGCGCCGGCACCGGTGGCGCGGTCTGGTCGCGCTATTCGTTCATCGGGGTACGGAGTGAGGCCACGCTGGTCGAGCGCGACGGCCGCGCGCACTGGCTGGGCACGCCACCGCAGAACGTGCCGGTCGACGGGATCCCGACGGAGGTACTGCGCGCCACGATCGACGCGCTGACCGC
This sequence comes from uncultured Actinomycetota bacterium, assembly GCA_963816625.1. Taxonomy (GTDB): domain Bacteria; phylum Actinomycetota; class Actinomycetes; order Mycobacteriales; family Micromonosporaceae; genus Dactylosporangium. Next base: position 708,154 of record CAWFLC010000006.1, read on the forward strand.
CGACGACGGGGATCTCGCGGTACTGGGCCTGCCGCCGCTGTCGGGCGGGATGGTCGGCTTCCTCTCGTACGATGCGGTGCGGCGCTTCGAGCGGCTCCCCGAGCTCGCCGTCGATGATCTCGGCCAGCCCGAGCTCGGGATGATGCTGGCGACCGACCTCGTCGCACTCGACCACTTCGAGGGCTCGGCGTTGCTCATCGCGAACGCCGTGTTGCCGTCCGTGGCGGCGGACCGGGCGACCGTGCTCGCCTCGTACCATCAGGCAATTGGGCGGCTCGACGCGATGACTACGGCGCTGTCCCGGCCGACGCCCCCCATGGTGTCCACTGTGGAGCGTCCCGCGGTCGGGGTGGTGATCAGCCGGACGCCCGAAGGGGAATACCAGAAGGCCGTCGAGGTCGCCAAGGAGGCGATCCGGGCCGGTGAGTGCTTCCAGATCGTCGTCGCCCAGCGCTTCGAGCGGCCGACCGACGCCGACCCGCTGGACATCTACCGGGTGCTGCGGACGACCAACCCGAGCCCGTACATGTACCTGCTGCGCTTCGACGGCTTCGACGTGGTCGGCTCGTCACCGGAGGCGCACGTCAAGGTCAGCGGCCGCCGGGCGCTGTTGCACCCGATCGCCGGCACTCGGTGGCGGGGCGCGACGCCGGCCGAGGACAACGCGCTCGCCGCCGAACTGCTCGCCGACCCGAAGGAGCGCTCCGAGCACGTCATGCTGGTCGACCTGGCCCGCAACGATCTCGGCCGGGTGTGCCGCCCGGGCACGGTCACGGTGCCGGAGTTCATGACGGTCGAGCGGTACAGCCACGTCATGCACATCGTGTCTACTGTGGTCGGTGAGCTGCGGGACGAGCACTCGGCGTTCGACACCCTGGCCGCGACGTTCCCGGCCGGCACCCTGTCCGGTGCGCCCAAGGTCCGGGCGATGGAGATCATCGAGGAGCTCGAGCCGACCCGGCGCGGCCTGTACGGGGGTGTGGTCGGCTACTTCGGCTTCGGCGGCGACATGGACACGGCGATCGCGATCCGGACCGCGCTGATCAGAAGGCACACGGCGCCGCCGGGCCGCGCTACTGGCAGCACAGCCTTTGTTCAGGCCGGTGCCGGCATCGTGGCCGACTCCGACCCGGCCTCGGAGGAGACGGAGACCCGCAACAAGGCGGCCGCCGTCCTCGCTGCGATCGCGGCGGCGGAAACGCTGCGGCCGGCACGATGACGTTCCTCCGCTCGCGCCGGGGCTTCGCCCTGGTGGTGGTGGCCTGCGCGGTGGCCTCGGCGCTGGTGCTGCTCGGTGCGTCGCGGACCTGGAGCGAAGTGGTCAACGAGCGGCCACTGCCGTTCCCGCCGCTGGTCACCAAGCACACCGGCGCGAGCCTCCAGCCGTGGCTGCCGGCCCTGGCGATCGTCGGGCTGGCCGGCTCCGGAGCGCTCGTGGCCACCCGCGGGCTGGTACGGGCGATCCTCGGCGGCCTCCTCGTCATCGTCGGCGCGGTGGTGGTGACGCTCGCCCTGGTGCCGCTCGCCGACGGGGCCGACCCGCTCTGGCCGCTCGTCTGCGCCGCCGGTGGCGTGGTCATCGGCCTCGCCGGACTGGCGACCACCCTCTGCTTCGAGGCGTGGCCGGTGATGGGGGCGCGGTACGAGCGCAGCACCCCGCCGCCGGCCGCCCGCAAGCCCGCTACGCAGGCAGAACTCTGGGACGCCCTCGACCGCGGCGAGGACCCCACGCAGCAGTCCTGACACATCGCCGCCCTGTCGATCCGCATGATCACGGGCTAGGGTTAGCTCAGCGCATTCAACGGGTGACGCGAGGTGGCGGCGTTGAAGCAGGAGGGCGAGCGGGCATACGCGGCCCGAGCCAGGTTCGTCGATGACCTGAAGACGCGACAAAAGGCCGCGAGACTCACCACGAAACAGCTGGCGGGCATGATGCGAGTCGATGCGTCCTACCCCAGTCACATTTTCGGTGGACGCCACCGCCCAACTAGGGAATTCGCCGCCCGCGCCGATCAGGTCCTGCACGCCGGCGGCGATCTGCTGCGCCTCTATGAGGCGTACGAATCGGAGCGGGACGGCCCGCGGCCAGCGCCGCACGCCACGCGCCTGGGGATCGAGCCGCACGAGTTGATCAACGAGCAGGAGATCGCCGAGCAGCGCTTCGACGGCGAGAAATACACCATCACCATCGAGCGGCATCTGTGGAACCGCACCGACAAGCCGGTCATCTATTACCCCATCAAAATCGCGGCGGACGAAAAGGCGCACGCCGAGTTGTCGTGGGACGAGATGCATCTGACCGCGTTCTGCGGCGCCGAGCCGATGCGTTGGCGGATTGACACCGATCGGTCCGACTTCAAAGAGGTCAATCTGCTGTTCGAAAACGACTCCGGCGAATTCCCCCTCGAACCGGAGGGGCGCGCGGTGCTCCGGTACTCCTACACGGTGCCGATGGAGGCGTGGGGCCGGTGGTTCCAACGGCGGATCCAGATGCGCACCGAACGCCTGACGGTGCGCCTGGTCTTCCCGATCGAGCACGCGCCGATCGGTGTGTCACATAAAGAAGTGTCGATCGAATTCGGCGTGCTCAAAGGCGACCGCATCGAGCGGATGCTCAGCGACGACGGCAAGTCCGTGATCTACGTGTGGGAGAGCGTCGCGCCGCGCCTGCATGCGCGCTACCGATTGGAGTGGCGGCCTGTTCAACGACGGTCGAACGCCCGCTGACGCTCCCGCCGGCGAGCCCGTGACCGGGGCCGCGGCGGAGGGCGCGAGACTGGTGCGCCTGATGCGGGAACTGGCCATCGTGCAACGGGGTGATCCGATACTCACCCGGCGTGACCTCGCCCCGTTCGACCTGCCGGCCGAGACCGCCGAGGCGCGGGCGGCCGTCGCTGCGCTGACCGATAAGGCCGACGAGATCACGCGGCGCTACAACTTCCACGGCCGCGGCATGGGGCTCGCCGCGCCGCAGATCGGCCTCGCCCGCCGCGCCGCAGTGGTTCGCCCACCGCACCGCGCCGACCAGATCGTCCTGCTCAACCCGGTCGTCGTCGACCGGGGACCCGACCTTCCCGCCGAGTTCTTCGAGGGATGCCTGAGCTTCTTCGGCGTACGGGGAAGAGTCCCGCGACCCGCGTGGATCGTCATCGAGCACGACTCCCCGCGGGGGATCTCGCAACGCTCCGCGTTCGACGGGCTGACCGCTCGGCTGCTCATGCATGAACTCGACCATCTCGACGGCATCCTCTACCCGGAGCGGATGCCGGCCACGGAACGGCTGGTGCCGGTCGAGGAGTACCGGCGGATGGACGACTAATCCAACAGGTCGGCCAGCGTGGCCAGGTCGACGTGGAGCAGGCTGGTGCGGATCAGATCGACGTCCGACGGGGTCGGGTGGTCGTTGACGAAGAGGACGGCGCAGCCCGATGCCCGCGCGCTCGCGGCGCCCAGGTGGGAGTCCTCGATGGCCACGCAGTCGCGGATGTCGACGTCGAGCAGGCGGGCCGCCGTCAGGTACGGCTCCGGGTCGGGCTTGGGTGAGCGCACCTCGTCGCCGCAGACGACCGCGTCGAAGTTCTCCCGGCCGATGCTGTCCAGGATGATCTCCACGAGCTCCCGGTACGTCGAGGTGACGAGCGCGGTCGGCACCCGCGCCCGGCGCAGCTGGGCCAGCAGCTGATAGGCGCCGGGCCGCCAGATGATGCCGGTACGGAACGTGTCGGCGACCTTCCGCGACACCCAGGCGACGTTGGAGTGCAGCCCGTCGGGCGCCCAGCCGAACTCCTCGTGCACGAGCACCATCGCGCCCATGACGTCGACGCCCTTGGTCCGGGCGAGCAGTGGCGCGCTCGCCTCCATGCTGCGGCTGCTGGCGAGCAGCCTGACCGCGTCATCCCAAACGTGCTCGCTGTCGATAAGGGTGCCGTCGAGATCGAAGAACACCGCGGCGAGCCGGGCCTCCGGATCGGTGAACATTGCAGGTCCCGCCCCTCCTCGAGCGCTGGTGCGCCCCGCCTGACCCATCGTTCAGGGTATGTCAGCGGACCCGGACATATCGACCGACATGGCTGGTCGTGGCATGAGTGAAGGGCCGCTCAGCGAAGTTCAGCGGAATGCTCAGGGAGCGGGTTCACGAATTTCTGTCAGCGCGCTGACGTAAGGTGCGGCCATGGCGGCGAGTAAGGAGACGCTTCAGGTCGCGGGGCGCGAGGTGACCATCACGAGCCCCGACAAGGTCTACTTTCCCGAGTCCGGCCTCACCAAGCTGGACCTGGTCCGCTACTACCTGGCCGTGGCCGACGGGGCGCTGCGCGGCGCCGGTGGGCGGCCGATGGCGCTGAAGCGCTACGTCAACGGCATCGACGGCCAGGCGTTCTACCAGAAGCGCGCGCCGGACAACCGGCCCGACTGGATCGAGACGGTCGAGCTGAACTACCCGTCCGGCCGCAGCGCCCACGAGATCGTGCTGCGCGACGCGGCCCAGCTGGCCTGGGTGGTCAACCTGGGCTGCATCGACCTGCACCCGCACGCGGTCGCGCGCCGACGACCTGGCCCACCCGGACGAGCTGCGCATCGACCTCGACCCGATCCCCGGGGTCGCCTGGGCCGAGGTCGCGAGCGTCGCGCTCGTCGTGCCGCGAGGTGCTGCACCGACGTACGGGCTGGTCGGGCTGGCCCAAGACCTCCGGTTCGCGCGGCATGCACATCTACTGCCGCATCGAGCCGCGCTGGACGTTCGCGCGAGGTGCGCCGCGGCCGGGCTGGCGTTCGCCCGCGAGGTGGAGCTGCGGGCGCCCGACCTGGCCACCAGCCGAGTGGTGGAAGGAGGAACGGCACGGCGTCTTCATCGACTACAACCAGAACGCCAAGGACCACACCACCACGTCGCGCCTACTCGGTGCGCCCGACGCCGGATGCCCGCGTGTCGGCGCCGCTGTCCTGGGACGAGGTGCCCGACTGCGACCCGGCCCACTACACGCTGAGCACCGCGCCCGACCGGTTCGCCGAGCGCGGCGACGCCTGGGCCGAATACTTCGACAGCCCGCCCGGCTCGCTCGACCTGCTGCTGGAGCTGGCCGACCAGCGCATGACGCCGAGGAAGAAGCGCGAGCCCAAGCCGCTCATCGAGATCGCCCGGGCCGGCAGCAAGGACGAGGCGATGGCCGGGCTCGAGCGGTGGAAGGCCCGCCACGGGGGCGTCTGGGCGCTTCTCGAACCGGCCGACGTGCTGGTCGACGGCATGCGAGGCAGAAGCAGTCTGTGGTACCGGATCCGGCTCAACCTGGAGCACGTGCCGGAGGCCCAGCGGCCGGAGCAGGAACCGCTCGAGGTCGACTTCGACCCGTGGGCGTCGTTCCGCAACGAAGACGGCTCGCTCCCGTCCAGGCGAGACATTATGCCTTAGACCCTCCGGTGACGACGGCCATACCCCCCGACTTTGGCCCCCGTTGCCTGCCTCTTAGCATCGCCTTCATGACACCCGGAGAGGGGAGCTCCTTGACGAACGCGGCAACACCAGGAGCGCGGCCAAGCGATGCCTCCGCAAGCTCCGGCAACGCGGCCGCGAATTCCGGCCGTGTGCTCGACGAGATCCTCGCCGGCGTGCGGGAGGACGTGGCCGTCCGAGAGGCCCAAGTTCCCCTGGACCAGATCAAGCGCATGGCCGCCGAGGCACCACCGGCGCAGGACGGTTATGCCGCGCTGCGCGCACCGGGTGTCGGCGTGATCGCGGAGGTCAAGCGGTCCTCGCCATCCAAGGGTCAGCTCGCCGAGATCCCCGATCCGGCGGAGCTGGCGAGTGAATACGCCGCCGGTGGGGCCCGGTGCGTGAGCGTGCTCACGGAGCACCGATGGTTCGGTGGCAGCCTCGCCGACCTCACCGCCGTGCGCGCCGCGGTCGGGGTGCCGCTGCTGCGCAAGGACTTCGTGGTGTCGTCCTACCAGGTCCACGAGGCCCGTGCCTACGGCGCCGATCTGGTGCTGCTCATCGTCGCCGCGCTGGAGCAGAACACGCTCTCCGGCCTGCTCGACCGCATCGAGAGCCTCGGCATGACCGCCCTCGTCGAGGTGCACGACGAGGAGGAGACCGACCGCGCTCTCGCGGCCGGCGCCAAGGTCATCGGCATCAACGCCCGTGACCTGCGCACGCTCGAGGTCGATCGCTCGGTCTTCGAGCGCATCGCGCCCGGATTGCCCAACAGCGTCGTCAAGATCGCCGAGTCGGGCGTCCGCGGTCCGCACGACCTCATCCGCTACGCCTCGGCGGGCGCCGACGCCGTCCTCGTCGGTGAGGGCCTGGTCACGAAGAAGAGCCCCCGAGACGCCGTGGCGGAGCTGGTCACCGCCGGCAGCCATCCAGCAACCCCGAGACCAGTTCGATGAACGACAACTTCCGGGAAGTAGTGGCTTCCCGGGACCACGGAGGCCACTACTTCCCCGAAGTAGTGGCGTCCGGGGACGGCGGAGGCCACTACTTCCCCGAAGTAGTGGCGTCCGCGAGGAGATGTTGTGGCGTCCGAGAGGCGAGGCCGGTGCGATGAGCAACAACTGTGATCTTCCGTCCGGGCTGCTCGGGGCGGCCGGGCTGATGCCCGACGCCAACGGCCACTTCGGCACCTTCGGCGGCCGATTCGTCCCGGAGGCCCTGATCGCGGCGCTCGACGCCCTCGACGCGGCCTACCGGCACGCCCAGGCCGACGAGGCGTTCCAGGCCGAGTTCGGGCGGCTGCTGCGGGACTACGCCAACTGCCCCTCGCCGCTCTACCGGGCCGACCGGCTCTCCGCGCAGCTCAACGGGCAGGTGTACCTCAAGCGCGAAGACCTCAACCACACCGGCGCGCACAAGATCCGCAACGTGCTCGGCCAGGCGTTGCTGACCAAGCAGATGGGCAAGCGGCGCATCATCGCCGAGACCGGCGCCGGTCAGCACGGCGTGGCCAGCGCGACCGCCGCGGCCCTGCTCGACCTCGAGTGCGTGGTCTACATGGGCGAGGAGGACACCCGCCGCCAGGCGCTCAACGTGACGCGCATGCGGATGCTGGGCGCCCAGGTCGTGCCGGTGAGCACCGGTTCGCAGACGCTCAAGGACGCGATCAACGAGGCGCTCCGCGACTGGGTGGCCAATGTCGAGAGCACCCACTACCTGCTCGGCACGGCCGCCGGCCCGCACCCGTTCCCGGCGATGGTGCGCGACTTCGTGCGGGGCATCGGCGTCGAGGCCCGCCAGCAGATGCTCGACCGCACCGGCCGGCTGCCCGACGTAGTGTGCGCGTGCGTCGGCGGCGGTTCCAACGCGATCGGCACGTTCCACGCGTTCGTGCCCGACCAGAGCGTGCGGCTCTACGGCTTCGAGGCCGGCGGCGATGGCGTCGACACCGGCCGGCACGCGGCCAGCATCACCGGTGGCGCGACCGGCGTGCTGCACGGCGCCCGGACATACCTGCTGCAGGACGAAGACGGCCAGACGGTCGAGTCGCACTCGATCTCGGCCGGCCTGGACTACCCGGCGGTCGGGCCGGAGCACGCCTACCTGCACGACACCGGCCGGGCGGCCTACGAGCCGGTGACCGACGCCGAGGCGATGCAGGCGTTCAAGTTGCTCTGCCGCACCGAGGGCATCATCCCGGCGATCGAGAGCGCGCACGCCATCGCCGGCGCCGCCAAGATCATCCCGAAGCTCGCCGCCGAACTGGGCCACGACCCGGTGGTGCTGATCTGCCTGTCCGGCCGCGGCGACAAGGACGTCGACACCGCCCGCTCGTACTTCGAGGTGTGACATGACGGTGACGGTTGCCTTCGAGAAGGCCCGGGCCGAGGGCCGGGGCGTCCTGGTCGGCTACCTGCCGGCCGGTTTCCCGTCGGCCGCCGGCGGCATCGACGCGATCAAGGCGATGATCGACAACGGCGTCGACGTGGTCGAGGTCGGCCTGCCCTACTCCGACCCGGTGATGGACGGCCCGACCATCCAGCGGGCCACCGAGGCCGCCCTGGCCCGGGGATACCGGACGGCCGACGCCCTGCGCACCATCCAAGCGGTCGCCGACCTCGGTGCGCCGATCCTGGCCATGACCTACTGGAACCCGGTCGAGCGCTACGGCGTCGCGGCGTTCGCCCGTGACCTCGTGTCCGCCGGCGGTGCCGGACTGATCACCCCGGACCTGATCCCCGACGAGGCCGAGCCCTGGCTGCGGGCGTCCGACGAGCAGGGGCTCGACCGCGTGTTCCTCGTCGCGCCGTCCTCGACCGACGCGCGGGTGCGCCTGACCGCCGAGTGCTGCCGCGGGTTCGTCTACGCGGCCAGCGTCATGGGCGTCACCGGCGCTCGCGCCGGCACCTCGAGCGCCGCCCCGGCCCTGGTCGAGCGGGTGCGCGCAGTCACCCGCCTGCCCGTCGCCGTCGGGCTCGGGGTCAGCAACGCGGCCCAGGCGGCCGAGGTGGCCTCCTTCGCCGACGGCGTGATCGTCGGCAGCGCGCTGGTGCGGTGCCTGCTCGACGCGCCCGACGAGGCGGCCGGCGTCGCCGCCGTCGCCGCGCTGTCCGAGCAGCTCGCGCGCGGTGTCCGCGGCTGAACCGCGACAAAACCGCCCGAACGTCGTTTAGGACGTCGTGCGAGGCGCCCTGTTCGCGATGGTTCTTTCCCTGGTACTGGCGGCAGTCGGCCTCCCCGCGTCCGCGGGAGTCGGCTCGGCCCAGCCGCTCAAGCCGTCGACCGTGACCCATCTTGCTACCCCCCCGACCCCGCGCCTGCGGCGCGGGCCCCACCCTGATCTCCGTCCACTGTGGACGGTACCGGCCGGGCCGGCCGAGCGGCAGATCACCGGCGCGGCGATCATCGGTGGCCGGCTGCTGCGCAGCAGCACGACCTTCACCGGCGACGATCACGCCACCGGGGAGATCCGCCGGTACGACGCGATCACCGGCGCCGATCTCGGCCTGGTGGCCGGCGCGGACAACCGGGCCTTCGGCCAGCTCGCGATCGCCGGTGATGCCCTCTTCGTACAGGAACGCAACCCCGTCGACGGGGTCGCGATGCTCCGCTCGTACACCTTGAAAGGGACGCTGCGCTGGGAAAACGCGGCGCCGGGCGAAGCGTTCGCGGCCGGGGAGGTGATCGTGGCGAGCGGCGGTCAGCAGGTGCGCGCGCTCGAACCGGCGTCGGGCCGGGTGCGCTGGAGCGTGACCGCGGAGGGCGACAGCGGCACGTCCGCGCCCGTACTGGCCGGAGCCAGCGTGCTGCGCTCGGGAGCCGTCGGCGATCAAGGCAGGGGGTCGGGAGGGCGGCAAGATCAGGGTGGGGCCCGTGCCGCAGGCGCGGGGTCGGGGGGGCGGCAGGATCGGTACGTGCTCTCGTCGCTCGACGCGCGGACCGGCGCGGTGCGGTGGCGGGCCGGCGCCAGCGGTACCGAGGTGCTGGTCGCGGGCGGCGAGGTGATCACGGTCGGCGCCGGAGGCACCTGCGCCTTCGCCCTGAGCACCGGAATCCGGCGCTGGTGCAGCCCACCGCCGGCCCTGCACGCCACGGCCGCCGGCGGCACCGTCTTCGTCATCGGCGAGGGGGTCGTGACGGCGCTCAGCGCGGCGGACGGCACGGTGCGCTGGCACCGCTCGTACGCGCTGCGCGGCTGGGAGAGCTCCACGTCGTACTGGACGCCGGTGATCGGGGGTGGGGTCCTGTATGCGGCCGTTTATCACTACTCGCCGGGCCGACACCGGCACGAGTTGCTGGCCGTCTCGGCGGCGGACGGCCGGGTGCTGCGGCGATTCGATGTGGCGATGCCCTACGAGGTCGGCGGCGAGCCGCTGTTGCTGACGCGCCACGCCGTGTATTTCGCGACGCTGGCCAACCTGTATGCGTGGGGCGCGCGCTAGACGGTTGCGGCGGTGAGCGCCGGTTCGTCGGCGGCGTCCGGAACGTCCGGGTGGGTGTCGCGCTGGAGCGCGCGGAGGACACCGGACCGGCCGGCGAGCGCGTCGGCGAGCGCGATGCGCGTCGTCGCCGTCAGCGGATCGGGCAGGGCGTCGGTGTCGTGCCAGGCGAGGCGGCAGATCCGGCCGGGGGCGTTGACCTGCACGTCGCCCACCTCGAGCCGGCCGCGGAACACATAGACCAGCAGGTCCGGCATGTCTTCGCCGCAGCCGTCCCCGGTGACCTGGTACATCCCGACGACGTCGGCGATCTCGGTCTCGGTGCCGGTCTCCTCGCGAATATCACGGATCGCTGCGTGGATGGGGCTCTCGTCGGTGCGGATCCGCCCGCCCGGCAGGCCCCACAGCCGGTGGCCGCCCTGCTGCTGGCAGAGCAGGACGCGACCGGCGCTGTCCTCGATGATCGCGGCAACGACGGACGTGACACTCGCGCCGTTGCCCCTGTGGTGACTGTCCATACCCCCACTCTAAGTTTTCAAGCCTGGGACCGGGTAGTCATGTTGATACCTGACGAAGGTAGCGTGTGCATTCGTGGACGCTGCAGTGGTGTATCTCGCCTCGATCCCCAGCCCGACGCAGGGGGTGTGGCACATAGGATCCATCCCGATTCGGGCGTATGCGTTGTGCATCGTCCTCGGGATCGTCGCGTGCAGCATCATCACCGACATCCGGCTCCGCCGGCGGGGTGCGCCGCCCTACTCGATCCTCGACATTGCCGTGTGGGCCGTCCCGTTCGGGATCATCGGCGCGCGGCTCTACCACGTGATCACCTCCCCGTCGCTGTACTTCGGCGACGGCGGCAACTTCGTCGACGCGTTCAAGATCTGGCAGGGTGGCCTCGGCATCTGGGGCGCCGTCGCCGGTGGCGCGGTCGGCGCCTGGATCGCCGCCCGGCGCCTGGGACTGCCGCTCACCATGGTCGCCGACTGCCTCGCGGTGGGCCTGCCGGTCGCGCAGGCGATCGGGCGCTGGGGCAACTACTTCAACAACGAGTTGTACGGCGGGGAGACCAACCTCCCGTGGGGAATCAAGATCTACAACTGGGACGCCAACCAGGGTCGGGCGCTCATCGAGAGCGGCACCGGTGACCCGATCGTCAAGGGCATCTACCAGCCGACCTTCCTGTACGAGTCGCTGTGGTGCCTCGGCGTCGCCCTGCTCGTGTGGCTGCTGGACCGCAAGTACAAGTTCGGCAAGGGGCGGGCGTTCGCGGTGTACGTGATGGGCTACACGGTCGGGCGCTTCTGGATCGAGGCGATGCGCACCGACCCGGCCGCCCACTTCCTCGGGATGCGGCTCAACGACTGGGTCTCGATCGTCGTCTTCCTCGGCGCCTTGATCTACTTTGTCCGGGTCAAGGGCGGCCAGGAGCACGTGGTGACGGACGCGGAGGGGCACTCGAGGGTGGTGTCGACGCCGTACGAGCCGGATACCGAGGCTGCTCCTGAACCCGCGTCGCCCGCCGAAGAGGACGACGAAGCCGAACCTGCCTCCAACACCTGATGCCGAGGGCCATCGTCGTCGGCGCCGGGATCGGTGGCCTCGCCGCGGCGGGTGCGCTCGCCCGGTCGGGGTGGGAGGTCACGCTGTTCGAGCGGGACGACCGGGTCCGGCCCGGCCGGGGCACGCTGACCCTGTGGCCCAATGGCATCAGGGCCTTGCAGGCACTCGGGCTGGCCGGCGGCCTCGACGCCATCGCCACCACGGTGCCGCCTCTCGCCGTACGGCGCCCGGACGGCCAGCCGCTGACCCCGGTCGGGCCGGCCACCGGCGCACTCGTCGTCCACCGAGCCGACCTGCAGGACGCGTTCATCGCCGCGCTCGGCGAGCGGGTCGACGTCCGGACCGGCATCGAGATCCGCGCCGCTCGCCTGCTCAACCGGCCGGTACTGAGCGATGGGCGGCACCCGTACGAGGCGGATCTGGTCGTCGGCGCCGACGGCCCGCTGAGCGTGATCCGCAAGCGGCTCGCCCCGAAGACCCGGTTCGTCAGCTCCGGGTTCGCCGCCTGGCAGGCATTCATCCCCTGGTACCGGGCGCCGAAGGTGCCCTTCACCGACACCCTCGGCGCCGGTCACCGGTTCACCTCGGCCGCGATGGGTGACCGGGGCGTGTCGTGGACGGCGACCGCACCCGGAGCCCGCCGCCCCGAACCGGCCGAGACCCAGCTCGGCCTGCTGCGCCGCTGGTTCTCCGGCTGGCACGAGCCGGTGCCGACCCTGCTCGACGCGACCCAGCCCGACGACCTCGTCCACGACCCGGTCGGCGAACTCGACCCGATGCCGTCCACGTTCGTCGGCAAGGGGTACGTCCTGATCGGGGACGCCGCCCACGCCATGCCCCACCACGTGAGCCAGGGCGCCTGCCTGGCCCTGGAGGACGCGGCGACGCTCCAGTCGGTACTGGCGTCGATGCCGCTCGAGGCGGCGCTGGCGGCCTACGACAAGGCTCGCCGGCCCCGCGTGCTGCGGGTACTGGCCCAGTCGCAACGGATCGACTCGGTGCTGAAGGCGCGGGGCATGCGGCGGCGGCTCACCCCGAAACTCCTCGACAAGGTCGCCCTAGCCACGACCGACTGGCAGCCCCCGACCGCATAGCAGATCAACAGCTGTCCGGACGGCCCGTCCACACCCCCGCCGGTTGTCCACATGTTGATCTACAGTGGGTCGCGGCGAGGGTCGATCGCGGTCATCCTGGCCCATCGTGAACGGGGAACTCGACAAACTCCTGCTCGCCCACTTCGGCGTGATCACCCGGGCTGACGCGTGTGCGGTGACGTCGCCACACCGCCTCGACTATGCGGTCCGCGCCGGTCGGTTGGTGCGTGTCCATCGGGGCGTGTACGCCTCGCCGCCGCTCGGTGTACACGGTCGCCGACGAGCCGCGCTGGTCTACTGCGGTCGCCGCGCCGCACTGAGTCACACCACCGCGCTCTCGGCCTGGAAACTGTGGGAGGACGACGACCCCATTCACTTGACCACTGTCCCCGGCCCGCCGATCACCGGCGTCGGGCTGATCGTCCACCGCATCGACGGCTTCGACGCTGAACACATCCGCTACCGAGACGGCCTGCCGGTCACCAGTCTCGAACGATCGCTCGTGGACAGTTGGCCGATCATGCCGGCCGAGCGACGACGGGCTCCGCTGATCCAAGCGGTGAGTGGTCGACGGACCACCGCGGCGCGAGTGAAGCGCACGCTCGATGCCCGACCACGTGTGGCCGGCCGCGAGGAGCTGGCGCGACTGCTCCACCTCCTGGGCATTGGCTGTCACAGCCCGTTGGAGATGTGGGGATACGAGCACGTCTTCCACGGGCCCGGGATGCCGCAGTTCCGGCGTCAGGCGCCAGTGCTACTCGACGGCCATACCGTCTATCTCGACGTGTACGCCGAGGACGAGATGGTCAACTTCGAACTGGACGGCCGCGACGGCCACCTGTCGGCGGCGGATCGGGAACGCGACCTCAGGCGAGACGCCGCACTGGCCGCGCGAGGAATCCTGGTCGTCAGGTTCACGCACTACCGCCTGACGCATGAGCCGGAAGCCGTCCGGCGCGAGATTCTGACGATCTTGGCAGCGCGCCGGCAGTTTTCAAGATCCATGTCGAGAACTCAGCGATAATCCGGCCGAAAAATCGCTGAGTTCTCGACATGGATCTTGAGCGACGGCCTCAGGGCGACGATTGCGTGCCGTGTTCCGCGCAGGTGGCGCGCCAGCCGGCCGGCAAGACCTGGACCTTCATCCGCCGTCGGCAGGTCGAGCAGAATCGCGGCGGTTCCAGGGCCCGCGCGGCGACGCAGGTCGAGTGATCGCCGGCGGAGCGGGCTTCGCCGCAGCGGTCACACCACATCGGAGAGGGCTTTGACCGGCATGCTCAGTTCGCGGAGGAGGGCCAGGTCCTCGTCGGGCGAGCGTCCCAAGGTCGTCAGGTAGTTGCCGACGATCACCGCGTTGACGCCGCCGAGCAGGCCGTCGCGGGTGCCCAAGTCGCCGAGCGTGATTTCGCGGCCCCCTGCGTACCGCAGGATGGTCTTCGGCAGCGCCAGCCGGAACGCGGCGATGGCCCGGAGCGCGTCCTTCGGGTCGAGGATCGGCTGGTCGGACAGGGGGGTGCCGGGGCGCGGGTTGAGGAAGTTGAGGGGGACCTCGTCCGGATCGAGGGCCTGAAGCTGGATGGCGAACTCCGCGCGCTGTTCGAGGCTCTCGCCGAGCCCGAGGATGCCGCCGCAGCAGACCTCCATGCCGGCGTCGCGGACCATGCGCAGCGTCTCCCAGCGCTCCTGCCACGAGTGCGTACTGACCACGCTGGGGAAGTACGAGCGGGCGGTTTCGAGGTTGTGGTTGTAGCGGTGGATGCCGAGCGCGGCGAGCCGGTCGACCTGCGCCTGGGTGAGCATGCCGAGCGACGCGGCGATGTTGATGTCGACGGCCTCGCGGATGGCGGCGACCCCGTCGGCCAACTGTGACATGAGTCGCTCGTCGGGTCCGCGGACAGCCGCGACGATGCAGAATTCGCTCGCGCCCGTCGCCGCCGTCTGGCGGGCGGCCTCGACGAGGGCGGGGATGTCCAGCCAGACGGCCCGTACGGGAGACGTGAAGAGCCCAGACTGCGAACAGAAGTGACAGTCCTCGGGGCAGCCGCCGGTCTTGAGCGAGACGATGCCCTCGACCTCGACCTCCGGGCCGCACCACCGCAGGCGCACCCGATGCGCGATGTCCAGCAGGCCCGGCAGCTCGTCATCGGAGGCGTGCAGCACGGCGAGCACGCCGGCCTCGTCTAGGCCGTCGCCCACGTGCAGGACGGCATCCGGGGTCGAAGACATGCACGTACCCTAGGCGACGTGCAGACCGACGTCGCGCGCACGGGTGATGGCTTCGGTGCGCGATGAGACGCGGAGCTTCCGGTAGATCGAATTGGCCTGCGTATGGACGGTGGACCGGGAGATGTGCAACCGGTCACCGATCTGCTTGAGGGAGAGGTGGGTGGACAACAGGGGCAGTAGGCGCAGTTCGGCCGCCGTCAGCGACGAGGCTCCGAACCGGTCGGCGACGATGTGGTCGAGGTTGGCGCGCAGCTGCGCGGCCTGGCCGGGCAGTACGCCGAGATTGGGCCGCTCCTGGATGATGTCTTCCGCCTGCCGCAGTGCGGCGTCGGCGCCGCCTGGATCACCGAGCATCATGTAGACGCGAGCCAACTCGAGCAGCGCCTGGACTGGCACGACCGGGATCGAGTAGACCAGCAGGGGCCGCAGGCGCGCGGTCCGGGCCGCGTACTGCCGGGCCCGGGTGACCTCGCCGCGGTGCAGTGCCGCTCGTGCGGCCCAGGCGTAGACGAGGGCGCTCGTCCAGTAGTTCTCGAAGTGGCCGTCCTCGATGATCGAGACCGCCCGGTCGACGAGCGCGCTGGCCTGGGACCAGTCGTGGCTGTCGACGGCCGGGAAGCAGCGTTCGGCCAGCACAAGAGCCGCCAATGGAAGCGCGCCCGCACGGGTCGCGTCCTCGAATGCGTTGGCGAGAATCGGATCGGCTTGTTGGGCGTCGCCATCGAGCAGGTAGGAGATGCCCTCGGTGTGCAGCATTGTCGCTCGGTACGGGCTCGTGGGGCTCAGCTCGCGGAAGCTGAACCGCGCGTCTTGTCGCATCGTCGCCACGCCGTCGCCGGCCAGGATCGCGCGGAGGTAAGCCTGCAGGCTTCCCATCGTGTGCCCGTCGGGGAGCGTTTGGGTGGGGGATGCGCGTAGGGCGACCGCTGCCCACCGCTCTGTCTCGTCCGGCCGGCCGAGCAGGGCGAAGATGAGCGCGCCGTGCAGGGCGATCGCCGGGTAGCGTTCGAGCGCGTCATCGCGCTCGAACCAGGTCATCCAGCGCAGGACCGTGTCGACGCGTCCGCTGGCCCACACCGGTTGCATCTGGTCGAGGACCAGGCGGGCGAGATGCTCGGTGTCGCCGGCGGCCTGAGCGTGCGCGATCGCATCCTCGGGCATGCCGTTCGCTTCCAGCCATGCCGCCGCCCGGCTGTGGAGATGCGGGATGAGGTCGGGCTCGCGACGCCGCAGCTCCTCGTGCAGCCGTTCCCGGAACAGGCGGTGGTATCGGTACCACTGCCGGCGATCGTCGAGGGGGACCACCAGCAGGTTCCGGCTCTCGATCTGCTCCAGGACATCGGCCGATCCGGTCGTGCCTAGTGTGGCGTCGCACAAGGCACCGCATATGCGGTCGAGCACCGACGTCCGGGCGAGGAATGACATCTCGGTGCTCGACGTCCGATCGACGAACTCGGACTGCAGGTAACCGCTCAGGAACTGGCTGCTCTCGGCCGAGGCGGATATCGTCTCGCGATTCCCGGGGGCCGCCTTCAACGCCAAGCCGGCGAGATAGAGGCCGATTGGCCAACCCTCGGTCCGCTCGACCAGTTCCGGCACGTTGGCGTTGGCGAGCCGCAGGCCCGTGCCTTCGAGCAACCGGCTCGCTTCGTCCGGGCCCATCGCCAAGTCCTGCGCCCCGATCTCCGCGAAGCGACCTTGCACCCGCAGGCGCGACACCGGAAAAGGCGGCTTCTGCCGGGACGCAATGGCAAGCTGCCACCCGAGGGGGAGCCTGAGGGCCAGCTCGCTCAGGATGTCGCGACAGGCTGTGCTGGTGATCGCCTCGACATGGTCGAGCACCAGGGCGGCGCCCGCCCGGGCCGGGGTGATCGCGGCCAGCAGGCCGGGAATGGCGGTGATTCCGGCTCCGGACGTGAGCGTGCGGAACACGGACTGGTCGACCGGGTGGACGCGGGCCAGGGCGGCGGCAAGGCTGGTCAGCAGCACGGCAGGGTCGTTGTCGCTTTCGTCGCACGAGACCCAGGCGCAGCGCGGGTGCCTCCGCTCGGCCCATTGGGCGAGGAGCATCGACTTGCCATAGCCGGCGGCCGCCACGACAGCGACGATGGGCACCGATTGCGCGGCATCCAGCCGGTCCAGCAACGCGGTTCGGACGACGACCCCCGGGCGGGGCATCGGGGGTTGGATCTTTGACTCCGGCACGTCGAAGGACGGCCTCGACCCAGGCGAAGGTGCCAGGCCGAGAGCCCGACTCGAAGGTGACCTTCCCGCCACCGCCTCAAACTACATCGGCCGGATGGCCGGGAGCACTGGAGGTCGTTCCGGCCGGCATCGAGCCGAGTAGCGCCACCGGCGTGAGTCGACGTGGCGTTTGGCGGCGGTCACACTGTGACGGTCTGACGACGGTCCGAGGAAGACTGCAGTGGTACCTTCGCCGGTCAGGATGGTTGTAAATACCCTACAAGTTGTTTAGTGGAAGTTCCACAACTGATCAGGAGGCAGGGTGGGGTCAGCAGAGTGGCTCGCACGCGACGCGGCGGCGGTCTGGCATCCGTTCACGCAGCAGAGCTTATGGCTGGGTGACGAGCCGACCGTGGTCGACCGGGCGGAGGGACCGTGGCTGTTCGATGTGGACGGTCGCCGCTACCTCGACGGGGTCTCGTCGTTGTGGGTCACCACGTTCGGCCACCGCGAGCCGGAGATCGACGCGGCCATCGTGGCGCAGTTGGGCCGGCTCGACCATGCCACCTTCCTCGGTGCGACCCACGTACCCGGCATCGAGCTCGCCGAGCAGTTGTTGAGGACCGCACCGGACGGGCTGAGCAAGGTCTTCTACGCCGGTGACGGGTCGTCGGCCGTCGAGGTCGCGCTCAAGATGGCGTACCAGTACTCGGTGCAGGCCGGCCCGCGCCCGAAGCCGCTGTTCGTGCACCTGCGCGAGGCGTACCACGGTGACACGCTCGGCGCGGTGAGCGTGGGCGGCATCGAGCTGTTCCACGCCACGTACCGGCCGCTTCTCCTGCAGACGGCGGCCGTCGGCTCGCCGGGCGTGCGCGCCCACAACCAGAAGCCGCAGGAGCGGGCCATCGAGGTCGTCGCCGAGCTCGAGACGCTGCTCCGCGAGCGCGGCGACGAGGTGTGCGCGATCGTCGTCGAGCCGATGGTGCAGGCCGCCGCCGGGATGCTGACCTACGACGTGCACTTCCTGCGCGAGGCGCGGCGGCTCGCGACCGCCTATGACACGCTGCTGATCTGCGACGAGGTTGCCACCGGCATCGGCCGTACCGGTGCGATGTGGGCGTGCGAGCACGCCGGCATCGCGCCCGATCTGCTCACCACCGCGAAGGGGCTGACCGGCGGCTACCTGCCGCTGTCCGCGGTGCTCACCACCGAGAACGTGTACGAGGCGTTCCTCGGCGAGGGGCGCACGCTCTACCACGGCCATACGTATACGGCGAACCCGCTCTCCTGCGCCGCCGCGCTCGCCAACCTGCGCCTGGTCGACGAGCGCGGTCTGGTCGCGCAGGCGGCCGCGCTCGGCGACCGGCTCGGCCGGCTGCTCGGGCCGCTTGAGCACAGCGACCGGGTGGTCGAGGTGCGGCGCATCGGCACGATGACCGGCGTTCAGGTCCGTTCGGTCGGCGAGCGCACCGGCGCCGCGGTCTGCCGGGCGGCCCGCAGCCGGGGCGTGTGGCTGCGTCCGCTCGGTGACACCGTCGTGCTCATGCCGCCGCTGTCGCTCGCCGAGTCCGAGACCGAGATGCTGGTCGGTGTCCTGGTGGAGGCCGTCCACGAGGTCGTGCGGTGAACCGGTGGCTGTCCATATTGGACGATGAGGCCGAGGTGCGTCGTGCGGCCGGGCTGCGCCGCGAGTTGCGGCCGCGCGCGGCCGGGGACGCGACGGTCGATCTGGCCGGCAACGACTATCTCGGCCTCGCCCGCCACCCCGAGGTCATCGCGGCCGCCGCACAGGCCCTCGCCGAGTTCGGCCTCGGCGCCACCGGATCCCGCCTGGTCCGGGGTTGCACCGACATTCATCTGGTACTGGAGGAAGCACTCGCCCGGCACCTCGCCTGCGAGACGGCCCTGGTGTTCTCGTCCGGTTACCTGGCGAACCTGGGCGCGCTGCGCGCACTGGTCCGTCCCGGCTCGGTGGTCATCTCGGACGCGCACAATCACGCGTCCATTGTGGATGGATGTCAGCTCCTGCGGAAACGGGCGGAGGTCAAGCTCGCGCCGCACGCCGACCCGTCGGGGGTCGAAGCCCTGCTGCGCAACGAGAATCGGCCGGCCGTCGTGGTGACCGAGAGCGTGTTCTCGGTCGACGGCGACCTCGCGCCGCTGGCCGCGCTGTACGAGGTCTGCCGGTCCCACGGCGCGCTGCTGCTCGTCGACGACGCGCACGCGCTCGGCATCCGCGGGCCGGCCGGCGCCGGCGCGGTGGTCGAGGCCGGCCTGGCCGGGCGGCCCGATGTGGTGGTCACCGCGACGCTGTCCAAGTCGCTCGGCGCGGCCGGCGGAGTGGTCGCCGGCCCGACCCAGCTGCACCGGCATCTGGTCGACACCGGCCGTACCTTCATCTACGACACCGCGCTGCCGCCGGCCGTCGCGGCGGGCGCACTGGCCGCGCTGGCCCTGCTCCGGGACGGCGACGAGCGCCGCCGGACGCTGTCGGAGCGGGCCGGCCGGGCGGTCGACCGGCTCCGCGCGGCCGGACTGGATGTGTCCACACCGGACGCTGGGGTCATCTCGGTGACCGCGCCCAGCGCCGACGCCGCCTTCGCGTGGGCCGCCGCCTGCCGCGAACGCGGGGTCGCGGTCGGCTGCTTCCGGCCACCGTCCACTCCGGACGGACGGTCGCGGCTGCGGCTGACCGTCAACGCGGGCATCCCGGCGCGTACGTTCGACGACGCGCTGGACACCGTCGTGAAGACCGCGCCATGACCCGCCCGCTCCTCGGCCCGGTGATCGTCACCGGTACCGACACCGGGGTCGGCAAGACGATCGTCACGGCGGCGATCGCCTCGGCCGCGACGACGTCGGGCCTGCGCGTCGCGGTCGTCAAGCCGGCGCAGACCGGCATCACCACCCGTGAGGAGACCGACGCTGCGACGATCGCGCGCCTGGCTGCGCCGGCCACCGTCCGTACCCTCGCCGCCTTCCCGGCCGCCCTCGCGCCCCTGGCGGCGGCCCGGGTCTCCGGCGAAGCGCCGCTGAGCGTGATGGCCGCGTATCTCGGGGTACGGGATGCCGGCCGCAACCACGACCTCACGCTCGTCGAGGGCGCCGGCGGCCTGCTCGTGTCGCTCGGCGAGAACCGCTGGACGATCGCCGACCTGGCCGGCTCACTCGGCGCGACCGCCGTGGTCGTCGCCCGGGCGGGCCTGGGCACGCTGAACCACGTCGCGCTGACGCTCGAAGCCCTGCAGCGGCGCAACATCCCCTCGTACGTGGTGATCGGCGCCTGGCCCGCCGAGCCGGAACTGGTGCATCGCACCAACCTGCACGACCTGGCCGGCGAGTTGGTGGGTGTGGTGCCGGAGGGGGCGGGCACGATGGCGCCGTCGGTGTTCCAGCGGGAGGCGCCGCACTGGCTGGCGCGGGTGCTGCACGGCCAGTTCGACCCGGCCGCGTTCCGCTCGCGCGGCCGCTAAAGGACGACTTTGGCCACAACTCCGGGGAAGTAGTGGCCACGCGGCCCCAGTTTGGCCACTACTTCGGGGAAGTAGTGGCCACGCGGTCCCATGTTGGCCACTACTTCGGGGAAGTTGTGGCCACGCGGCCGTGGGTCAGAGGTCCAGGACGCCGGCCAGGTCGCCGATGGCCTTGCGCACGCTCTTCGCGTGCGCGGTGAGCAGCAGCGCGTCGTGCCGGTGGGCCTCGAGGACCGAGTGGGCCAGGCCGAGCCGGTTCTCCAGCATGGCCGCGAGGCGCCCGGTGCCGACCGCGTCGTCGGGCAGCAACGGCGTGACGGTCACCGTCGGCAGCCGGTAGATCAGCAGGTCGAAGAGGAAGAGCTCCTCGCTGTAGACCAGCTCGCTGCGGGTCTCGGCGAGGGCCAGCGCGGACAGGATGACCTCGTCGACCTCGCCGAGCAGCGCCACCACGCCGTGCTTGCCCTGGGTATAGGCGAGGACCGCGGACGGGTCGAGGACGAGTCTGGTCATGATCGCTCAGATCCTGACGGCCGGGCCATGATCTCGCTCATCCGCTCGCTGCACTCGATCCGCGAGTCCGGGTCGACGGCCTGGGCGCGTTCGAGCCGATCACGGGCCTGCTGCCGGCTCTCGTCGGTCGGCTCGTAGCCGGCCTCAAGGAGCACAGCCCAGAACTCGTCCGGCTTCTCCATGTATCAACGCTAGCCTAACCGGCAGGCGAGCGCTCGTGCCATTTCCGGCCAGTGCAGACCGAGGGCAGAGGGGAGGGGCCGGAGAGTGGCGCTACGCAGGGTCGAGGCCTAGTTTGCCTTAGGCACCCACTCTCAAGAGGAGAAGAATGACTGTCAAACCTCGCCGGGTGATGCTCGGCCTCGGCGCAGCCGCGCTCGCCCTCTTAGCCTTCGCCGGTGGTGGCGCCGCCTTTGCGGCCGCAACCGCTCAGCCGGCCATCCAGACCAGCACCCCGCGCTCCGAGCGGGACATCACCAACATCGACGTACTGCGTCAGCAGATCCGCAACTACTACGGCGACCCGCTGGGCACCGGCGTCTTCGCCGACGACAGCAACTACGCCAAGGAGGCGCGGTCGGTCGCCGTCGCCGGCAAGCGTTGGCTGGGCTTCCCGCGGCATCTGCACAAGACCAAGGCGATCGTGCTCGACGTCGACGACACCACCTGGCCACCTGGAACTACGAGATCTTCAGCAACTGGGCGTTCAACCCGACGACCAACGGGCAGTTCGTCACCGAGCAGCGCTTCCCGGCCGTGCCGGGCATGGTCGATCTGGCCACGACGGCCGAGCGCGAGGGTTACGCCATCTTCTACCTGACCGGCCGCGGCGCGGCGCAGGAGCCGGCCACGCTCGGCAACCTGACCGCCGACGGGATCGGCGTCGACGCGGGCTTCCCCAAGCCCACGACGCTCAGTAACGGCGAGGACGGGCTGTTCACCAAGCCGGCCGTCGCGAACTACCCGGACTACCTGCAGGCCGCGTGCGCGGGCGACCCGAACGGATCCTGCACCACGATTCACTACAAGTCGGCCACGCGGGCGCATATCGAGTCGCTCGGCTACGAGATCGTCGGCAACTTCGGCGACCAGTTCAGCGACCTGAAGGGCGGGCACGCCGACCGCACGTTCAAGCTGCCCAACCCGAACTACTTCCTTCCCTAGTACGAGCCCCAGCCTGCGATGACATTCACGTTCGGCGATCTGGAGCTCGACCTGACGAAGGTCGAGCTCCGGCGCGCCGGAGTGCGGGTACCGGTCGAGCCGCAGGTGTTCGAGGTGCTCGCGTACCTGGTCACGCACCGGGACCGCGTCGTAACCAAGGAAGAGCTGATGGACACCGTCTGGGGTGGACGGTTCGTCAGCGAGACCGCGGTCACCAGCGCGGCGATCAGGACAGCACGATCGACGAGGGCCGCTACCTCGCTCGGGAACTGGGCTCGCTCGACCACCGTCACCCGGTAGCCCCGCCGGGCCAACAACATCGCGGTCGCGGCGCCGGCACACCGGGCACCCACCACCACGACGTCCTGGTCGTCCTCGTTCATGGCGACAACGATGCCGAGCCACGCCGCGTGAACCTCGGAGACGACATGGAGAATCTGTTCTCCACATCGACCCCGCCGGCGACGCCACAACTTGCCGGAAGTAGTGCCCTCCGGGGCCGCCCGAGGCCACTATTTGCCGGAAGTTGTGGCAACGGGGCCCGCCCGAGGCCACTACATGCCGGAAGTTGTGGCCAACGGGGGTCGCCTGAGGGCACTACTTGCCGGAAGTTGTGGCCTCCGGGGGGCCGCGACGCCACTGCTTGGCGGGAGTTGCGGTGGGCTTGGGGACGCGGACCTGACAGGGAGGGCCGCCAAGGCCCGACCGGTGCCTCGCGGGAGGGACGGTCGTGCGCTCGACGGCCCGAGCCATCTGCAATCTAGAAGGAAGTCAGGCCGGCGCCGTACGGGTACAGCGGGTTGCCGTAGGTCGGCGGGACGGTCTGGCCGGCGTCGATCTTCGCCCGGATGTCGGCCCGTTCGGCGGCGGTGGCGCCGAGGTCGTAGGGCAGGTCCCAGCTCTCGATGGCGTCGGCCAGGATGTCGCGTGCCGCCCGGGCTGGAGGACCTGGTCGAGGCTGCGCGGCAGTTGCCAGGGCAGCTTGCCGCGCGGGGTGTAGTCGCCGAAGAGCAGGCTGGCCGCGGCCGGGCCCATCTCCTCGCCGCCGCGGTAGGTCACCACGATGGCGTTGGCCAGGCCGTTCCAGTCGGTGATCACGTACGGGCCGCGGCAGCACCAGCACGCACCACGACCGGGATGCCCTGGTTCTGGAAGTTCTGGATGATGGCGAGCTGGTCGGCCGGCAGGTACGGCTGCTCCTTGACCCAGCTGGTGGCGTGCGTGTAGGACGGCTTCGCCGACCGCGACGACGGCCAGCTTCGGCGTCGGGCCGGTGTCCTGGTAGACGTTGACGCCGGCCGTGGCCGCCCGGGCCCTGATGGCGTCGAGGATGTTCAGCGAGCCGTACTCCTGGTGGAAGTAGCTCGTCCAGATGCAGCACGCGGCGGCGTCGGTGGCGCGGGGACCGGCCACCACGATGTTGTCGCCCGGCGTTCAGCCGGACCGGCAGCACGCCGTTGTTCTTCAGCAGCGTCATGGACTCCCGCTCGGCCTGGTTGGCCAGCGCCGCGTAGGACGGCTGGTGGAACCGGTACGGGCCGTTGACCGGGTCGCCGTACGGGTTCTCGAAGATGCCGAGCTGGAACTTCAGCCGGAGGATCCGGCGGCACCGCGTCGTCGATCCGGGCCGACCGGCACGCCGGCGGTGAACTGGCCGATGGTGAAGCCGACCGCACCCGGGTCGGCGCCGCCCATCACGTCGGAGCCGGCGTTGGCCGCGTCGATCCACGCGCCGGACGGCAGCCAGTCGGTGGTGATGAGACCGGTGTAGCCGAGGTTCTGGCGCAGGTAGGCGAGGATCTTCGCGCTGTCGCCGGCGCCCGGGCCGCCCGGGTCGAGGTAGGAGCTGCCGGCGTAGCCCGGGCATGATGTTGACCGCGCCGGCCTCCATCGCGGCCCGGAACGGGATCATGTGGTACTTGATGGTGACCGCGTCGTAGGTGATGCCGGCCTCGCCGCCGGCGCCCTCGCCCGGCCAGTGCTTGACGGTGGCCAGCACCGAGCTGCGGGTTGAGCTCGGGTCCGCCCTGCAGGCCGGAGACGAGCGCCCGCACCTGGGCCGCGGCGACGTCGGCGTTCTCGCCGTTGCCCTCCTGGATGCGCGGGTAGAGCACCTTGGTGCCGACCTCGGCCAGCGGGCCGAGCACGCCGCGGGTGCCGACCTCGAGCTGCTCCTTGCGCTGCATGTCGCCGAGCTTGTAGTCCAGCGCGTAGTCCCTGCCGGCGGCCAGCGCGCTCTGCGTCGGGTACGTGGTCTGGTACCCGTGGATGGTGTCGCCGGCCGAGACGAACGGGATGCCCAGCCGGGTGCCGGCCGCGGCGAGCAGGAGCGTGTTGCAGGTCCCGCGCGCTCGCGCCGGGCCGAAGTGCCAGCCGGACTGCGGGTACGACCTGGGCGTTGTAGAACATCTGGTACGCCTTCTCCTCGAGCGTCATCCGGCCGAGCAGGTCGTTGACCCGGGTCGTCGATCGGCTGGCGCCAGTCCTCGTACGGCTCGATGCGTGCCGTTCTTGTTGAGGTCGCGGGCGCCGTTGACGACGTGCGATGCCGTCGGCGACCGTGCTCGACGGTCGGCAGGTACACGCTGAACGTGCGGATGTTGGAGGTGGTGCGTGGCGCCGGATCCGCTGACCGACGACCACGTACCACTTGTAGGTCCAGCGGTCGGGGATGTCCCAGGTCGGCGTGTAGCTGGTGCCGGTCGGCTCGGCGACCTTGGTGTACAGGTCGAGCAGGTTGCCGGACTGCGGTGAAGTCGTAGTCGGTGCGGCTGATGTTGATCCAGACCTGCGTAGCTGCGCCGCGCCCGGCGACGGCCGCCCAGGACAGCGCCGGCCGGCGGGTGTTGGTGACCATCGCGCGCGTCGGCCGGCGCGGACGAGCTGGAACTGCCCGGTGGTGGCCGGCGGCCTGGTCGGGCCGGACAGCATCGGCGGGGTGCT
Source organism: uncultured Actinomycetota bacterium (assembly GCA_963816625.1). Lineage (GTDB taxonomy): Bacteria > Actinomycetota > Actinomycetes > Mycobacteriales > Micromonosporaceae > Dactylosporangium. Next base: position 733,181 of record CAWFLC010000006.1, read on the forward strand.
CGACGACGGTGTCGACGCGTGCCGTAGCACCTGGAACTCCCACAGCGAGTAGCCGTAGCCGGTGGCCCGGGCGGTGCCGTACATGCCGCACGTAGCGGCCGGTACCGGTGATGTTGAGCGTCTCGACGCCGCCGTGTGCCGGTGGTCGTGGTGTAGATGGTGGTCCAGGTGCGTGGCGTCGTTGGAGACGTCGATGTGGTACGCCGGTGCGCGTACGCGGCCTCCCAGTTGAGCACCACGCCGGTGATCGCGGCCGGTGCCGCCGAGGTCGACCTGCAGATCCACTGTGGATCGCTGAACAGGCTGGACCAGCGGGTGGTGGTCCGCCCGTCGAGCGCCGCGGCCGGAGCGTTGCCGCCCTCGTACGAGGAGGCCGTCACCGGCTTGTACTGCGAGATGATCGTGCCCGGCGGTCGCCGGGCCGGTGCGGGCGGTCGGCGCCGGGGTGGTCCCGCCGCCGGTGTAGACCACGAACTCCCACAGCGAGTAGCCGTAGCCGGTCGCCCGGGCGGTGCCGTACATGCGGACGTACCGGCCGGTGCCGGTGACGGTGAGGGTCTGCGTGCCGCCGGTACCGGTGGTGGTGCGAGTAGATGGTGCGTCCAGGTGGTCGCCGTCGGCCGAGACCTGGATCTGGAACGCCGTGGCGTACGCGGCCTCCCAGTGCAGCACGACCTGGCAGACGGTGGCCGTGCGCGCCGAGGTCGACCTGCAGCCACTGCGGGTCGCTGAACGCGCTGGACCAGCGGGTACCGGCGTTGCCGTCGACGGCGTCGGCGGCGGGCGTGCCGCCGTTCTCGACCGACGACGCGGTGGTCGGTCTTGCCCTGCGAGAGCAGGGTACTGGCGGCGCCGGCCGTGCCCTGGGTGGCCACCGTGAACAGGGCGTACCCGGCGACCAGGACCAGCAGGGCGAGCAGGGTCCGTTTTCGGGGCGTATGCATATGCGGTCTCCCGTGGGGGTGCGGCGTTCATCGCCGCGACGGCGGAGTGGGGTGTGGCGCCGTGGCGATGGTGGGCGGATTGGAGAGCGCTCTCCGAGACAGAATTATCGAAGAATGTCGACACGTCAAGCCGTCTCCGCTTTTCGGGCCCGTCGCTTGCTTCAGACCCACAGCGTCGCGGCGAGCTCCGCGTTGCGGCGCGCGAAGGTCTGCCAGTCGGGCGGCGTCGCGGCCACCCGCTCGCGCGCCCCGGCCTGCGAGCAGGCCCGCTGCGTCCAGGCGCGGAGCCGGCCGGCCCGGATCTGGAACTCCACGAGGACGCCGCCGGCCCAGCCGTAGAGGTCGAGATCGTCCGGGTCGCTGCGGGTCACCCGCTGCGGTGCGGTGATCCACTCGATCGCCTCGAGCTCGGCCTGGAGGCGCCCGGCCAGCTCGAAGGCGAGGTTGGTGGCGGCGCGGCCGCGTTTTTCGGCCAGTTCCGGGCGGATGTCGCGCCGGCGCAGCAGCACCTCCGTCAGGGCATCGACGAGGTCCGCCCGATCGCCGGCCCGGACCTGGAGCTTCTCCGCCATGTCCCGCTGCGAGCCGCTCAGCCGCGTACCGGTGTAGGCGAGGGGATAGACCCGGTGCAGCGCGGCGACGGCCAGCCGGACCTTCTCGCCCCCGAGGTACGGTCCGAAGTAGTGCACCCCGGCCGTAGGCTCCGGCCGGTGCGCGACGCTCACCCCGGGCGCACCCGGGCGGGTGTCCAGGCGGATGTGCACCGGCACCTCTTGCCCGCCCGGCGTCCGGTTCCAGCGCGGCATCCGGTGCTCGAGCACGTTGCGCTCCAGCCAGGCCGCCTCGTGGGCCGAGTCGCAGACGACCGCCTCGACCCGCTCGATCCGGCGCACCATCGGCGCGAGGTGCCGCCGGTCGCGCAGATCGGAGAAGTACGAGGCGACGCGCCGGCGCAGTTCAACCGCGCGGCCGACGTAGAGCACCCCGCCGCGCCCGTCCCGGAACCGGTAGACGCCGGGCGCGGCGGGCAGGTGTGCGGCGAGCGACCCGGTCACTGCGGGTTGGTCGTGAACCTGGTTGGCCGCAGCAGTACGGCCGCGCGGCGCTCCTCGCGCATCGCCCGGTCGTACTCGTCGTAGTCGTCGTGCACCCCGCCGGCCGCCTGGTAGACCTCGCGCAGCAGCAGGCGCAGCCGCTCACCGTCGACGCCGACGACGGGATCGTCCGGGCCGATGATCTCGGCGGTACCGTGCACCGCGACCCACTCCCAGCCGGCCCGGAAGACCAGCGCCGCGGTCGGCGTCTGCCGCAGGTTGGCCAGCTTCGCGGTGCCGCCGCGGGACACGAACGCCACGGTCGGCTCGCCGGTGAGCGGGTGCGCCAGCACGCCCGCGTTTACCACCGAGGTGGACAGCTCACCACTGGCCTGCGTGGTCACGATCACCGCGAGGAAGGATTCGCGGCTCCCGAGCTCGTTGATCCGGCTCAGGCCCTGCTCGGCGGAAAGCATGCTGCGACTCTACTGGTGACCACTGGTTCCCCGGAGTTGTGGCCTTGAGCGGCCGCGGGCCACTACCCGGAGTTGTGGCCTTGAGCGGCCCGCGAGGCCACTACTTCCCCGAAGTTGTGGCCTTGAGCGGCCCGCGAGGCCACTCGATCCCCGGAGTTGTGGCCTGGAGCGGCCCGCGAGGCCACTGGTTCCCCGAAGTTGTGGCATCCCGGCGGTCCCGAGGCCACTCGATCCCCCGAAGTTATACGGCGGCTAGGAAGTCGAGCATCAGTGTGTTGAACGCGTCGGGATCCTCGATGTTCGCGGCGTGCCCGGCGTTCTCCATGATCGCGGCGCGCCCCTTCGGGTTGCCGGCCGTCGCCGCCTCCGCGTGCTCGCACGGCCAGAATTCGCTCTGCCGGGCGGCCACGAGGAGCACCGGCACGTCCGCGCCGGCCACCTCCGGGCGCCAGTCCTGGATCGCGTGGTCGTGCAGCAGGGCCAGATCGGTGGGGGACAGCTGCGGCCGCTTCGTCGGGTCGTCGCCCGGCCGGGACAGCGCCTCCAGCATCCGCGTCACCACCTCCGTCGACCGCTGCGGCTCGTGCCCGGTGGCCGGGATACCCGTGGCGAAGTACGTGTCGCGGTTGCCCTCGGTGTAGCCGTAGAACCCGTACGCCCAGCCGTCGCCGTTGAGCATCCTCGGCGTCTGGTCGACCGAGATCGCGCCGCGGATCCGTGCGGTGCCGTGCTGCCGCACGTACGACCAGATCGTGCTGGCCCCCTGCGAACCGCCGACGAGGATCGCGTCGTCGAGGCCGAGTCCGGTGAGGACGTTGTGCAGGTCCCGGCCGTGCCGCGCCATGGTGTGCCCGCCCGCCGGATCCTCGGAGTCGCCGTGCGAACGGCGGTCCAGCGCGATCACCCGGTACCCCCGGGCAAGCAGTGCCTCGCGTTGGAACCGCCAGCTCGTCCGGGGCGCCTTGAAGCCGGCGATCAGCACCACCGGCAGTCCGGCGCCCTCGTCGTCGTAGCTGAGCCGGACACCGTCGTCGGTGCTGATCGTGGGCATGGCGGTCTCCGATGTGCTTCGATCGGACGTGTGAACGCTTCGGTCCTCGACGATATCGCCGCCACGATCCCGTCGGCGCGCATCGTCACCGATCCCGAGGTCATCGTCGGGCTGAGCCGCGACCAGGGCGTCGGAGCGCCGGCCGGACGTCCGCTGGCGGTGGTCCGGGCCGAGTCGACCGACGAGGTCCTCGCGGTCGTACGGGCCTGCATCGCGCACCGGGTACCGGTCGTGCCGCGGGGCGCCGGCACCGGGCTGTCCGGCGGCGCCAACGCGATCGACGGCTGCATCGTGCTCGCGCTCGACCGGATGACGCGAGGTGCTGCGCGTCGACGCCGATCGAGCGGCTCGCCGTCGTGCAGGCCGGCGTGGTCAACGACGACCTGCGAGCGGCGGTCGCCGAGCACGGACTGTGGTACCCGCCGGATCCGGCCAGCTCGCCATGGTCGACGATCGGCGGCAACGTCGCCACGAACGCCGGCGGCATCTGCTGCGTCAAGTACGGCGTGACCCGCGACTACGTGCTCGGCCTGGAGATGGTGACCGGCACCGGCGAGCTGGTCCGCCTGGGCCGGCATGACCGCCAAGGGCGTCGCCGGCTACGACCTGACCGGGCTGGTCGTCGGCGCGGAGGGCACGCTCGGCATCGTCACCGAGGTCACGCGTCCGGCTGCGCCCGCTGCCGCCGGCGGCGCGCACCATCGTCGGCTACTTCTCCTCGATCAGTCGACGCCGGCGACGCCGTCCGCGCGGTCGCCGCGGCCGGGCTGACCCCGTCGGCGCTCGAGCTGATCGACCGGCACTGCCTCGCCGCCGTCGACAAGTGGAAGAACATGGGCCTGTCCGTGGACGCCGACGTGATCCTGCTCGCCCGCGTCGACGACCCCGGCGACGAGCGGCGACGCGCCTGGCCGCGGCGATGGTCGAGTGCTTCACCGCGGCCGGCGCGACCTGGGCCGCGCAGTCGACCGACGAGGTCGAGGCCGAGCGATGTTCGCCGCGCGCCGGCTGGCCTACCCGGCCCTCGAACGCCTCGGCCCGGTGGTCACCGAGGACGTGTGCGTGCCGAAGGCGCAGGTGCCGGAGATGCTGCGCGCGCATCGAGGCGCCGCCGCGCAGCAGCACGGCATCACCATCGCCAACATCGCGCACGCCGGCGACGGCAACCTGCATCCGCTGCTGATCGCGCACGACCGGCGACGAGGACGAGCGGCGGCGCACCGAGGCGGCGTTCGACGACATCCTCGACGACGCCCTCGCCCTCGGCGGCACGGTGACCGGCGAGCACGGGGTCGGCCTGCTCAAGCGGCGCGGGCTCGAGCACGAGCTGTCGCCGGCGGTGACTGGAGATGCACCGCGCGGTCAAGCGCGCGCTCGACCCGCACAACATCATGAACCCCGGCAAGATCTTCTCGCCGTCCCCGTGACGCCCTGACGCCGCTCCGTGACGCCGTCTCCGTGATGGCACTACTTCGGGGAAGTAGTGGCCTCCGGAGCACCTGGAGGGCACTACTTCCCCGGAGTTGTGGCGTGCGCGGCTACAGATACTGGCCGCTGAGGACCGGCTCGCGCTCGACCACGCTCGTGTGGCCTTCGCGCAGCGCGTAGAGCTCGGCGAGCGTCGCGCCGGTGGCCGGGATGCCGGCCGGCGAACCGAGCCACGACTGCGCCTCGACGAACGGCAGCGCCGGCACCTCGATGCGGGCCAGGCAGCGGCCCGGCCGGACGACCGCCGGGTGCAGCCGGGCCAGGTCCTCGTTGGTGGTGATCGCCACCAGCACGTTGCGGCCCTGCCCGAGCAGCCCGTCGGTCAGGTTGAGCAGCCGGGACAGCGCCTGCCCGGTGTGCTGCTTCGCCTCGCCGCGGATCAGCTCGTCGCAGTCCTCGAGCAGCAGCAGCCGCCACTTCTCGTGCTTCTTGTCCGGGCACGTGCAGTCGCCGGTGCGGTCGAGCGCGACCTCCATCAGGTAGGCCGGGCTCGCCGAAGAGCAGCTCGGGGTCGAGCACGCAGTCGACCTGGCACCAGCCGCGCCACTCGCGGGCGAGCGCGCGCAGCACCGTGGTCTTGCCGGTGCCGGGCGGCCCGTGCAGCAGCAGGAGCCGGCCCCGCACCGAGTCGCGGTCGACCGCGGCGAGCCGATCGAACTGGCTCGCCGCGCTGCGCGCGTAGTTGCCGCGGATGTCGGCCCAGGTGCCGGCCGTGATCGGGCGCGGGTTGCGTTGCGGGCCGTCGTGGCCGGCGTACCAGAAGCCCATCGTGACGGCCTCGTCGACCGGCGGCGGCGTCTCGGTGACCCCGTCGATGGCCTTGGCCAGGATCTCGGCGGCGAGCGCGGCGCTGACCGCGGTCACCGTGACGGTGGCGCTGCTTGGTCCGCGGGAAGTGCACCACCCGGAGCGTCCAGCCGTCGCCGAGGGCCAACCGGGCGCGCTCGTTGCTCGCATGCGACTCCCGCGTCACCTGCACACCGGTCGGCAGGAGCGTGGCATCGTCCCGGACGTTGGTCAGGCTCGTGCTCGTCGCGAACCGTTGCCGGCCGACGACGAACGCGGTCAGCGCGAGGGCGTCGATGACGTCGCGAGGGGAGTCGTTGTCGTCGACCGTGAGGACGACGGGCAGCAGCGTCTCCGGCGCGGTGCCGGCGGCGCCGAGCTCCAAAGGAAGCTGCTGTGGAATATGCATGCCTCAATGATCGCCGCTGAACCCGTTGCGCCCAAACGCTTTTCCACCTCAGGCGCCGTGCAGCAGCGTGCCGAGCGCGTGCACGATCCGCTCGATGCCCGCGGTGGGCGGGCCGGCCGGCTCGGCCAGGTAGGTGTCGCGGCGGATCTCCACCATGAGCGCCGCCACGCGAGCGTCGCGCCGGTAGTGCCGCATCGGCACGTAGCAGCCGGCGAACGGCGTGTCGACGTCGACCGCACCGATGGACGCGAACGCGCTGCGGGCGGCGTCGACCAGCGTCGCCGGGGTATGGAACGCATCGGTACCGAGGCAGACCGCCGGCCGGGCTCCGCCGGCGTGCAACTCGTACGGCAGGGGCGTGCTCGGATAGGAGTGCACGTCGAGGATCACCGCTCGACCGGCGGCCCGGAGTCGCTCGTCGACCAGGTCCGTGAACGCCTCCGCGTAGGGACGGAAGTGTCGGACAAGCAGGGCCTCGGCGTGCTCGGGATCCTCGGCGCGCAACGGCTTGCCCTTGGCGGTACGTGTGTAGACGGCACCCATGCCGACGGCCCGCATCTCCTCCCGCTCGTCGGGGAACCGTTCCGGATCGACGACCAGCCGCGAGTACCGGTTGACAAAGATCCACGGCCCGGATCCCGCTTCGGTGGCCGCCCGGGTGGCGATCACGTCGGTGTGCGCGTCGGTCATCAGGTCGAGTTCGGCGGCGAGTTCGGCGTCGTCGAGCAGGATGCCCCGCCGCGCGAACGGCGTCAGCGCGCGCGCCGCGTGCGGCACGTGCAGGATGACCGGGGACGCCGCCCGGCCGGCGATCATGCGAAAAGTCAACCCGCCACCTCCCCACCTGGCACACACCTGGCCCCATTTTGGGGGGTAGACCGTATAGGCGGTTCGGGCTTGGGGACACAGGCTTGCGGTATGCGTGAACGGGTACTGATCGTCGACGACAACGAGGGGTTCCGCGCCGTGGCCCGCCAGCTGCTCAGCGGCGCCGGGTTCGACGTCGTCGCCGAGGCCGTCGACGGTGCCGATGCGGTCGCGGTGGCCCGGGCGTTCCAGCCGGACGTGGTCCTGCTCGACGTCCAGCTGCCGGACGTCGACGGGTTTCTGGTCGCCGAGAAGCTGGCCGCCGGTCCGCGGCCGCCGACCGTGGTGCTCGTGTCGACCCTCGCCGCCACCGACTACGGCGGGCTGGTCGGACGCAGTCCCGCACGCGGATTCATCGCAAAGGCCGAGCTGACCGGCGCCCGACTCCGCGACCTCCTCGAGAGCTAGGAGCGCAAGAAGTGCAGCACGGCCAGGACGCGCCTCGAGTCGCTGCGCGTGGCGGGGATGCCGAGCTTGTCGAAGATGCTCGACACGTATTTCTCGACGGCCCGCAAGGTGATCACCAGCGCGTCGGCGATGCCCTGGTTGGAGCTGCCGCCCGCCATCAGCTCCAGGACCTGCCGCTCGCGGCGGGTCAGGGTATTGAGCGGGTCGTCGCTTCGCCGGCGCTTGAGCAGCGTCGACACGATGCTCGGGTCGAGCGCCGAGCCGCCGTCGGCGACCCGCCGGACCGCGGCGATGAACTCGCGCACGTCGCTGATCCGGTCCTTGAGCAGGTAGCCGGCCCCGTCCGCGGAGTCGCTCAGGAGTTTCGTGGCCAGACCCAGCTCGACGTACTGGGAAAGCACCAGCACCCCGACCTCCGGATGATGTTCGCGGATGTCCAGGGCCGCGCGCATCCCCTCGTCGGTGTGGGTCGGCGGCAGCCGGATGTCGACGATCACCATGTCCGGCGGGTAGCTGCGGACGTACTGCAGGAGCTCGTCGGCCGTGGTGCATTTGGCCCCGACCTCGATGCCGTCGTCGCCGAGCAGCCGGGCGACGCCGTCGCGCAGGAGGACGTTGTCTTCCGCGATCGCTACGCGCACGGGACCAGGCTGCCACACCTTCGGGCATCGACTCCAATGGACTTTATGGGAGCGTAGGAGCAGACGCGAGGAGGACCGTCGTGACGGGACCGGTTGCCGCACCCGCACCCCCCAAGTGGCTCCTGGCCGGGCTCGCGGTCATCGGCCTCGCCGGCGCGGTCGGCTCGGTGGCGCTGGCGCAGGCGAGCGACACCCTTGTCCGGCCGGTGCTGCAGGCGTTCCTGATCAACTGGATCACGATTCCCTACCTGGTCAGCGGCCTGATCGCCTGGTGGCGGCGGCCGGCCAGCCGGCTCGGGCCGTTGATGGTCGCCGTCGGGTACACGATGGCGCTGAGCTCATTGCAGTGGTCGCACCAGCCGGTGCTGCACTCGCTCGGGCACCTGGTGGATCTGTTGCCGGCGGCGCTGTTCCTGCATGTGTTCCTGGCGTTCCCGACCGGGCGGCTGCGCCGGCGGGCGGAGCGGGTCCTGGTCGTCTGCTGTTATGCGGTCACGATGATCCTCCAGGTCGTCAAGATCTTCCTCGGGGCCGATCTGGAGAACCGGCTGGCGCTGGTCAGCAGCCCGTACGCGACCACGGTCGAGCGGGTCCAGCTGGCCGCGGTCGCGGTCATGCTGCTGCTCGGCACCGCCATGCTCCTCGCCCGCCGGCGGGCGCCGGCCCGGCCGATCATCGCGCACATCGTCGACCTGTTCAGCCTGTCGCTGGTGTTGCTGGCCGCCCTCTTCGTCGCCGCGCTGTTCCAGTGGCCGGCGTTCGAGGTCCTGCGGAACGTGGCGTTCGGCGCCCTGGGGCTGGCGGCGGTCGTCTTCCTGGCCGGGCTGCTCGACGCGCGGCTGGCCCGCAGCGACGTGGCCGGCCTGATCATCGCGGTGCAGACCGACCCGGCGGCCGACCTGCGGGCACTGCTGGCGAAGGCGGTGCACGACCCGTCGCTCGAGATCGCGTACTGGATCCCGAAGCTCGACAGCTGGGCCGACGAGGCCGGGCGTCCGGTGTCGCTGGAGGGCCGGCCGGCCCGCGTCATCCACAGCGGCGGGGCACCGGTGGCGGCGCTGATCTTCGATCGGTCCCTCGACGACGAGCGTGAGCTGCTCGACGCGGTCACCGCCGCGGCCGCCATCACCCTGGAGAACGGCCGGTTGCAGGCCGAGCTCCGCGGCCAGCTGGGGCGCCTGATGGAGGCCGGTCGTCTCGAGCGGCAACGGCTCGAGCGCGACCTGCATGACGGCGCCCAGCAGCGGCTGGTGACGCTGCAACTGGAGCTCGCCATGATCGGCGCGCAGCTCGCCGACCCGGCGGCGAAGGAGCGCGTCGAGCGGGTCCGGTCCGAGATCGCCGAGTCCCTCGCCGAGCTGCGGGATCTCGCGCGCGGAATCTATCCGGCCGTCCTCACCGGCCACGGGCTGCCGGTCGCCCTGGAGTCGCTGGCCGCCCGGGCGCCCGTGCCGGTCGACCTGGAGCTGGACGAGATCGGCCGGCTGCCCGAGGCGGTCGAGGTCGCCGCGTACTACGTGGTCAGCGAAAGCCTCGCCAACATCGGCAAGCACGCCCAGGCCACCAAGGCGAGGGTGGGCACCACAATCGTCGACAACGAACTCGTCGTCACGATCGTCGACGACGGCATCGGCGGCGCGACCGGGCTGCGCAAGCTGGCCGACCGCGTCGAGGCGCTGGGCGGGCGGCTGGACGTGTGGTCACCGGTCGGCGGGGGTACGCGGATAGAAACCCGTACCCCCATCTGACCGGAGCGTCATACCGCCGGCGGCTCGCCGAAATCCTCGACGAGCGCGGCGATCGCCGCCGCCTCCGCGTGCAGGGCCGACCAGTGACCGGCGTCGACGCTGTCGCGGCGCAGGTTCGGGGCCCACCGCTCGAGGTCCTGGGCGAGCGCCGGGCTCACGTACCGGTCCCGCTCGAGTGTGATCAACTGGACCGGGATCGTGGTCCGCCGCTCGCGCGGGCGCAGCAGCCGCGGCACCATGTTGGCGCGATAGAGCCGCAGGCCGCGCACGGCGTCGTCGGCGAGCGTCGGCGCCGGATCGGCGGCGATCCCTTCGCTGCGGGCCAGCACCGCCGGCCACCGCCGCGCGAGCCACCGCCGCCACACCACCGGTGCCAGCCACGGCACGTGGAACGCGTAGACGTACCAGGACCGGCGGCGCTGGCCGGGGACCCGCGTGCGCCGCAGCAGATGGCCGACGTGGTCGAGACAAGGACCAGAGATCGACGTGTACCGGGCGATCCGGCCGGCCGCCCGCGGATCCGTGACCGCCTCCCAGCCTTGTATGGAGCCCCAGTCGTGCCCGACCACGTGGACCGGTCGCTCGGTCTGGAGGGTGTCGAGGACCGCGAACAGGTCGTCGGCGAGCCGGTCGAGGCGATAGGCGCGCAGCCCGCGCGGCGTGTCCGAGGCGCCCGCACCACGTACGTCGTAGCGGACCACGTGCCGGGTCCGCGCGAGCCGGTCGGCGACGCCGTCCCAGACCCGATGGGTGTCCGGGTAGCCGTGCACCAGCACGACCGTTGGCGTGTCTGGATCACCCTGGCTGAAGATGGCGAGCCGCATCGCCCAGGTGTAGCAGTACACTCGAGATCATGTCGTGGTCGTTGACCGCGCTGTTCGCGTGGACCAGCGCAATGAGCCCGACGGACGTCCTCGCATTGGCGGCCGTCGCGGTGGTGGCGATGGCGATCGTGTTCGCGGCCCGGGCCCTTGTCGCTCTGCCCGCCGCGCCGGCTCGCGTGCCCGCTGTCCCGGCGCGCGCCCGTTCCCGGCACACCGCCGCCATCCGGCAACTCGATCCCGACGCGGCCGGCCGGCCGCGCCCGCGAGCGCCCGGAAACCGGTTCCCGGCCGCTTAGTCTTCCCTTTTTGGGTTATCACCGCGCTAAGCGGCCTTCCGTCATGCCCATTTTCGAATCCGGCTCTCGGAAGGAACCGTCATGCTCTCGTTGCCCTATCACCTCGTCATGGCCCTGACCACCGCCTTCTCCGGCGGCGTCGCGATCGTCCTGTTCACCGTGGCGGTGCGCGCCGCCCTCCTGCCGCTGGCGATCCGCGCCGCCCGCGGCGAGCGCGCCCGCAGTGCCCTCGCCCCGAAGCTGAACGACCTGCGCGCCAAGCACGGCGCCGACCGCGAGGCGTTCGCCGCGGAAGCCGCGTCCATGCTGCGCGCCGGCGGGTCCAGCCCGTTCGCCGGGATGCTGCCGGCCCTGTTGCAGATCCCGTTCTTCATGATGCTGTACCGGCTGTTCAACGCGTCCACAGTGGACGGCATACCGAACGGCCTGCTCGGCCAGTCCCTGCTGGGCGTCCACCTCGGCACCCGGTTTCTGGCCGACCCGGGCGCGCCGGTGTTCTGGCTGGTGTTCGCCGCGCTGGCGGCGATCGCCTGGTACGCCGGTCGGCGCCTGCGCGGCGGCGAGGGGACGATGGCCAAGCTCATGCGAGCAATGCCGTTCTTCACGGTACTGGTGGCCGCGTACGTGCCGCTGGCCGCCGGGCTCTACCTGGTGACGTCGACCGCCTGGACCGCGATCGAGCGGACGATTCTCACCCGGTCGCCCGCCCCAGCATTGCCGTTCCCGGACGCCTGAGTGTCCAAAAAGCGTGAGTACTCAGTGATTCTCCGGCTCGGAAATCGTCTGAGTACTCACCCATGATCATTGGCCTCGGCGTCGCGAGCCAGACCCTCGTCGATCCACAGCCGGACCAACGCGCTCCACGACATCCGCCGCCGTTCGGCGGCAGCGCTGATGTCCGAATTCGAGCAGGGGCCAGGGCACGCTCGCCCGAATTTGACCTTGCTCAGCGCAGTACCGTGCGAAGGTTTGGGTATGAAGCCGTGGCGGCTGTTCCTGGCGTATGTCGCAGCGAGCCTGGTCCCGGTGCTGGCGCTCGGGGTGGTGCTGTCGGTTGCGCTGGACCAGGAAGCCCGGCGCCGCGGCGTGGCCGAGGGGAGCGCGGAGGCGGGCCTGGTCGCGCGCACCGCGATCGAGCCGCTGCTCGACGGCCGGGTGCTGAGTGTCGGGCTGTCGACCAGCGAGAAGACCGCCCTGCGACGCATGACGGACCAGGCCGTCGGCGCCGGTCACGTGGTCCGGCTCCGCCTGCGCGACCTCGGCGGCCGGGTGGTGTTCTCCGATGACGGCTCCGGCTTCAGCGAGGAGGTCGAAGACGAGGCGGTCGACGCGGCCAGCGGGGAGGTGGTCGCCCAGGTCACGCGGCTCAACTCCGACCGCAACGACGTCGGCCCGGCCGGCCAGCCGGTGGTGGAGGTCTACCTGCCGCTGACGGTGAACGGCACCCGGGTCGGCGTCATGGAGATCTACCTGCCGTACGCCCCGATCCAGGCGGACGTCACCGCCGGGCTGCGCACGCTCTATCTGGTACTCGGCGTCGGATTGCTGGCCCTGTGGACGGTTCTGGCGGGTATTTCGGCTTCCACCATCGGCCGGCTGCGCCGGGCGGCCGACCGCAACGCCTACCTCGCCGACCACGACGCGCTCACCGGGCTGCCCAACCGCGTTCTCTTCCAGCGACGTGCGGCCGCCGCGCTCGACGCCGGCCGCCACGCCGGCCGCCACGACCGCACCTCGACTGCCGTCGTCGTGATCGACCTCGACCGCTTCCGAGAAGTCAACGACACCCTCGGACACCAGAACGGCGATGCGCTCCTGCGCCAAGTCGGCGAACGGCTGGTCGCGAACGTCCGCGCCGGCGACACGGTGGCGCGGCTCGGCGGCGACGAGTTCGGTCTGGTGCTGCCCGGGGTGACCGACGACGAGGCGGTCGTGCTGGTCGACCGGCTGCGCACGATGCTGGCCGAGGAGGAGGTTCTCGTCGACACGCTTCCGCTGACCGCGGAGGCGAGCTTCGGCTACGCCCTCGCACCGGCCGACGGCGATGGCGTCGACACATTGCTCCGCCGCGCCGACGTCGCCATGTACCAGGCCAAGGAGGCCCGTACCGGGCGCGTCCGCTACGACCGCGGCCGGGACACCTACGACGCCGGCCGCCTCGCGCTGGTGGCCGAACTGCGGCGGGCCATCGACGCCGGCGAACTCGTCCTGCACTACCAGCCCAAGGCGACCGTACGGACCGGCGAGGTCTGCTCCGTCGAGGCCCTGGTTCGCTGGCAGCATCCGGAGCGCGGGCTGCTGGCGCCGGACGTGTTCCTGCCGGCCGCTGAGCAGACCGGCCTGATAGAGCCGCTGACCCGATGGGTACTGCGCACCGCCCTGCACCAGATCCGCGACTGGGGCGAGCGGTTCGACGGACTCGCCATGGCGGTCAACATCTCGGCCCGCAACCTCGGCCGGGCCGACTTCGCCGACGCCGTCCTGTCCGCGCTGGAGTTCGCCGGCGTACCGGCCGACCGGCTCGTCCTGGAGATCACCGAGACCGCGCTTCTCGCCGACCCCGACGGCGCCGCGACCGTCCTATCCCGGCTCGCGGCCGACGGGGTACGGGTGAGCATCGACGACTTCGGCCGCGGGCAGACCTCGCTGGGCTACCTGTCGACGCTGCCGCTGCACGAGCTGAAGATCGACCGCAGCTTCGTGGCCGACCTCCCGTCCAACCCGAGCCACGCCGCGATCGTCCGCTCGATCGTCGATCTCGGGCACAACCTCGGCCTGCAAGTGGTGGCGGAAGGCGTGGAGACCGAGGAGATCGCGGCCATCCTCGCCCGCGTCGACTGCGACATCCTGCAGGGCTGGCTGCTCGCCCGCGCGATGCCGGCCGACCAGTTGGCCGCATGGCTGGCGCGGGCGGCACCGGTCCCTCGTCTGGCCTCCGCCCGGTAGGTGGTCGGCGCGTCAGTCCGGAAAACGGGCCGGCCAGCCGGCGCCGGGCGCGGGGGCCGGGACGGCGAGCAGCCGGCCGGTGCGCGGCTGATCGAACATCCGGTCCATACCGAGCCATCGGGCCGCGACGATGAAGAGGGTACGGCCGTCGGCGCCGCCGAGCATGCAGGCGAAGCAGCCGCGATCCACGTCGACCGTCTGCAACACCTCGCCCCCTTCACGGACGCGGACGCAACGCTTGTTGGGCACGTCGGCGTACCAGACGGCACCCTCGGCGTCGATGCAGATGCCGTCGGGGTACCCGTCGCCGAGGTCGGCCCAGAGCCGCCCGGGTGACAGGCTGCCGTCGGCGGCGATGTCGAACGCGGTGAGACAGTTGCCGTGCGACTCGGCGACGATCAGCGTGGCGTTGTCGGGCGTGACCGCCATGCCGTTGCCGAACCTGATGCCATCGGCGACCTTCCGGGCCGGACCGTCGGCCGGGACGAGGGCGACGAGGTTGAAGCTGTCGACGTACGCGTTGCCGCGGCCGTCGACGACGATCTCGTTGAAGCCCTCGTCGATGTCGCCGAGGTCGGCCTGGGTGACCAGGGCTCCGCCGGCCTCCTGACGCAGGATTCGCGCCTCCGGCCCGCAGACGACGAGGAGCCGGCCGTCCGGCCGCCAGTCGATCGAGTAGGGCAGCGTGGTCGGTACCGTGGCCATGACCTCGCTGGTGCCGTCGAGGTCCACGGCGAGGACCTCCTGGGTTCCCCAGTTGGCCAGCCACAGCCGCCCGTCGTGCCAGCGCGGGGACTCGCCGATGGCGAGGCCGGTGAGCAGAGTCTGCATGTCTGGTAAACGAACGAGAGGGCGCGCTTTCGACCGTTCAGAGCAGATCCGTGTCCCGCAGGAGCCGCCACAGACCGGCGCCGTCGGGCGCGCGCAGCCAGCGCCGGCGGGTCGTGTCCTCGCTGGTCGTGCCGGGCAGCACGTGCGCACCCTCGGCCGGCGGAGTCGGCATGGCGCCGGCCAGCACGGCTTCGGTCGGCGACAGGTGCCGGATCGCGACCGCCGCGACGCTGTCCGGGTGCTCGGCCGCGAACTCGGCGTAGATCTCCACGTCGTGCTGGCCGTCGTCGCCGACCAGCAGCCACCGGATGTTCGGGAATTCGCCGGCCAGCCGGTTCAGCGCGGCCCGCTTGTGCGCCGGCCCGCTGCGGAAGAGCCGGTCGCCCTGCGGACCCCAGTCGGTGAGCAGCAGCGGGCCGGCCGGGTACAGGTGGCGGGACAGAAACCGGGTGAGCGTCGGCGCGACGTTCCACGCGCCGGTCGACAGGTAGAACACCGGAGCGCCCGGGTTGGCGTTGACCAGCCGCTCGTACAGCACGGCCATCCCCGGTACGGACGCGCGGGCGTGCTCGTCGAGCACGAACGTGTTCCAGGCCGCCAGCAGCGGCCGGGGCAGCGTGGTCACCATGACGGTGTCGTCGATGTCGGAGATGAGGCCGAAGCGGACCGACGGATCGACGACGCGGATCGGCGCCTCGACCGGCGTGGAGTCCTCACTACTGACGGTGACAGTCGTCCAGCCCGGCTCGACGTCCGCCTTCACCACCGTGTCGATGAAGCCGCCACGGTCGGTGACCGCGTGGTGGATGACTCCGCCGACCTCGATGACGACCGGTGCGCGGGCCGCCGAGAATGTCGCGAAGCTGCGCCAGCCGCGCAGCTTCTTCGGCCGCCGGCCCGGCCGGGGGTGGAAGCGGGCGAGCAGCACCCGGCCCAGCACCCGGACCCAGCCGGGTGCGCCGTAGCCGGTGTACGGGGTGACCGTCGGCCGCCAGCCACGCTGGCGCAGCCGGCGCTCGATGGCGTCGTTGAGGGCGTCCTCGATCCGCGCGGCGCGATGCAACTCCACCGAGGTCAACGACACACCACCCTTCGTGCGCCGAAGATACCCGGCCGCCGGCCGGTCCGCGACCATACCGCCCGCATCGGCAGTGCCGCCCCACCGGACCGTGGGCTGACCCCTACGCTGGTCCCCATGGCTGAGCTTCCCGAGCCGATCGACGCCCGGCAGCTGCGCGCGTCGGACGCGGACCGCGAGCGGGTCGCCGAGGTCCTGCGCGCAGCCGTGGCCGAAGGCCGGCTCGACCTCGACGAGGTCGACGACCGGCTGCGCGCGGTCTACGCGGCGCGGACCTACGCCGACCTCGAGCCCCTGACCAGGGACCTCCCGATTCCCTCCGGCCCGACGCCGGTGCCGCTGCCCGGTGTCCCGCCGCGGCCCGGCGAGGTCCCCGAGACCGGCAGCGCGGTTGCGGTCATGGGCGGCTTCATGCGCAACGGGAACTGGGTGCCGCCGCGCCGGCTCGACTGCCTCGCGTTCTGGGGCGGCGGGACGGTCGACCTGCGCGAGGCCCGCATCCTGCACAGCGAGATCGAGATCCACATCGTCGCGATCATGGGCGGGGTGCAGGTCATCGTGCCGGAGGACGCCGACGTCCAGGTGACCGGGGTCGGGGTGATGGGCGGCTTCCAACACAGTGCGAGCGGGGTCAGCCGGCACGGCGCGCCGCGGATCGTGGTCAGCGGCTTCGCCTTCTGGGGCGGGGTCGGGGTCAAGCGTGTGCCGCGCGGCGTCCCCCTGCGCGACATCGACTAAACCGTCGCCAATGTCCACAGTGGACGGATAACAACATTCACCCCGATGACTCGGGCCCGGACGCCACAACCTCGGGGAGTAGTGCCCTGGGTGGGCTCGGGTGGCCACTACTTCGGGGAAGTAGTGGCCTCAGAGGGGTCGGGAGGCCACTACTTCTCGGATGTAGTGCCTGAGGTGGCGGACTGTTCGGCCGGGGACGAGCGCTCGACGGGTCTTCGGCGCCACCGTGGGGGCCGGGGTTGTGAACCTTGGACACGAACGGTCGCTGGGGCAGCCGTTGTTGTCCATGATCGGCGATGAGCTCCGCATGATCCGCAGGCTTGACATCCATAGGAGCAGCGGCGCTTCGCGCCTGCCAGGTCCGCGTGCCCAAGCCCAGCTCGGCCGTCACTACTTCGGGCAAGTAGTGGCCTCCGCGGGCCCCGGTGGCCACTACTTCGGGGAAGTAGTGCCCTCAACTAGGCCGGGAGGCCACAACTTCGGGGAACCAGTGCCCTTAGCTCGTGACGGTGATCAGGTCGGCGCGTTCGGCGGCTTCGCTCCGCGTCAGGTTCCGTCCGGAAACGGTCGCCATGGCGGGAACGCTAGTGCACGGGCGGCTTTCAGCGGGTCAGGTGGTGGATCGCTTCCCGGACGGCGGTGCGCACATCCCGCCGGTTGTGCGCGTTGTAGAGCGGGCCGGTGCCGTCGGTGAGCAGTGTCCGGGCGATGGCGATGCCACGGGCCGGCACCGGCAGCGAGTCGCGCAGCACGGCGATCATGGCGCGGATCTCGTAGTCCGCGGCTCGCACCCGCGCTGCTATCAGCGGCACGCGCGGGTCGATGAAGCTCCGGGCCTGGTCGGCCCGTTCCAGGACTGCCTCCCAGCCGTCGGCCAACTCGGCCCGCGTCGCCGGATCTTCAAGAATATCCGCTCGTACGGCCCGCAGCCAGTCACCCTTCGACGGTTCGCCGTCGGCCAGTTGCCGGTCGAGCCGGGGCGCTTGCAGTTGGGCCAGGAGTCGTTGGATAGCCATACCACCATGGTGCGGCGGGACAGCGCGGCGGGGAAGTGGCATTATTGTCATGGTGAGCGAAATAACGGCCAACCTTCCCCGTACGGTCGCGATCCTGGTCTACGACGGCGTGGGGATGTTCGAGGTCGCCGTCGCCTTCGAGGTCTTCGGCGACGACCACTCGCTCGCGCTCGACGTGCCGTGGTACCAGTTGTTCACCTGCGGGCCGGGCCCGGTGACGTTCGACAGCGGCATGCGCACGGATACCCCGCGCGGGCTCGCACAGTTGCACCGCGCCGACACCGTCATCGTGCCGCCGTGCGGGGCACCGGACGGGCCGCCGGAGTCGGTGCTCCGTGCGCTCCGCCGCGCGCACAAGCGCGGGGCCCGGCTCGCCTCGCTCTGTACGGGCGCGTTCGTGCTCGCCGCCGCCGGCCTGCTCGACGGGCAGCGCGTCACCACGCACTGGGCGGAGAGCGCGGACCTGGCCAAGCAGTACCCGTCGGTCGAGGTCGACCCGGATGTGCTCTACGTCGACGGCGGCGCCATCCTCACCTCCGCCGGCAGCGCGGCCAGCATCGACCTCTGCCTGCACCTGGTCCGTCAGGACTACGGCGCGGACATCGCCACGCGGGTCGCCCGGGACCTGGTCGTGCCGCCGTACCGGGACGGCGGGCAGGCCCAGTACATCGACACGCCGGTGCCCGCGGTGAGCGACGTCGACCTGTTCGCGGACACCGTCGCCTGGGCGCAGCAGCATCTCGGCGAGCCGATCACGGTCGAGACCCTCGCCCGGCGCTCGGCGATGAGCCGGCGGACGTTCGCCCGGCGCTTCGCCGCGACCACCGGCACCACCCCGTACCGGTGGCTGTTGAGCCAGCGCCTCCGCCTGGCCCAGCGCATGCTCGAGACGACCAGCCTCACCGTCGACGCGGTCGCCGTCAACAGCGGCTTCCTCAACGCCGGCAACCTGCGCAAGCACTTCGCGCGGTCGCTGCACACCACGCCGCAGGCATACCGGACGACGTTTCGAACCCGCTAGTTCGAAGGTTCGGCTGAACTTTGCCCGTCCGCCGCCCTCCCGTCTCCGCGCCTTCGGCGCGGCCCCCCACCCTGGGTCTCCCGCCTCCCGGCCCCGTGCCCGCGGCGCGGGCTGCACCTCCCGGATCCGCGCCTGCGGCGCGGGTCCTGCCCCGGATTCAGCGTTTGCTCAGGTAGCTGCGTCCACCATGCCCGGCAACGAGGACGCGGCCGGCCATCCGGCCCCGGAGGGAGACCGATGATGGCGGGCCGCAGACCCAGGGCAGTGGTCATCTCGGCGAGCTTCGGCGCCGGCCACGACGGCGCCGCTGCCGAGTTGACCCGGCGCCTGCACCTGCTCGGCTGTACGGTCGACCGGCACGACTTCGTCGACCTCATGCCCCGCCGGGCCGGCGTCGTGCTTCGCGGCCTATATCGCCGCCAGCTCACCACCGTGCCGCAGAGCTGGGGCTGGCTGCTTTCGCTGGCCGGCACCGACCGCCTCGCCGGGCAGAGCGCCCGGCTGACCGCACTGGCCGACGACGCGACGCTGCAGGCGATCGGTACCGGCGCCGACCTCGTCGTCTCCACGTACCCACTCGCCAGCCAGGTGCTCGGCCGGCTGCGCCTCGCGGGGCGGCTCGCGGTACCGGTGGTCACCTACCTCACCGACCTGTCCGTGCACCGGCTCTGGGTCTCCGCCGGCGTCGACGTGCACCTGGCGTTGCACGACGAGCCGGCCCGGCAGGCCAAGGAGCACGGTGCGCGGGACGTACGCGTGGTCGCGCCCGCGGTCAGCCCGGCGTTCGGCGAGCAATACCCCGGCTACGCGGCCCGGGAGCGGTGGGGTCTGCCGGCCGCGGAGCCGCTCGCCCTCCTCGTCGCCGGCGCGTGGGGCGTCGGCTCGGTCGCTCGGGCCGCCGCCGACGTGGCCGCGACCGGCCTGGCCGTCCCGGTGGTGGCCTGTGGCCGCAACGACACGCTGCGCCACAAGCTGCGCCGCGCGGGACACGCCGTCGCCCTCGACTGGGTCGATGACATGGCGGCGCTCATGCACAGCTGCCAGGTCGTCGTCCAGAACGCGGGCGGCCTCTCCGCACTGGAGGCATTGAGCGCCGGCGTCCCGGTGGTGACCTATCGCAATCTGCCCGGCCACGGCCGGACCAACGCCGACAGCCTCGACCGGGCCGGCTGGGTACCGTGGATCCGCGACCGCGACGACCTGGCCGGCGGGCTCCGCGCGGCGATGTCGGCGCCGTCCGGCTTCGCACCGGCCGCCGCCCAACCCGAGACCGTCCTCGCGGAGCTGGCGGTCATGCGCCGGGCCGGGCCCTGATTCGACGCGGATCGTCGATGTTGCGGTCCCGATTCCGCCGCCGGAAGGCGCACACTCGTGGGCATGACGCAGTTCACCACCACGTTCCGAGGCTATGACCGGGCCGAGGTCGACTCGTTCGTCGAGAAGACCACCGATGCCCTGGCCTCGGACGACCCCAAGCGCCGGGCCAAGGCCGCCGCCGATGCGATGGCGGTCACCTTCCACACCGCCTGGCGGGGGTACGACCGCGAGAGCGTGGATCACTACCTCCGGCGGATCGCCCGCGGCCGCCCGGACGACCGGACCTGACCGTGCGCGTCGTCGGGTCAGTCGGGTCAGTCGGATCAGTCGGGGAGCAGCTCGATCCAGCGGCGGATGTCATCCGCCGTCTCGGAGTCGGCGATCTCCGGGTGGTCGACCGCGACGTGGGCCAGGACCAGGCCGATGACGGCGTCGTCGGTGTCACCGCGTGCGGTATACCCGCACTCGCACCGCACTTGCCGTGTCATGCCCGCTCCGCTCATGGCGGTACCCTACTGGTTTAGCGCCGACGCCCCGAGGTGTCCAACCGTGCCGCCCGAAGCCGACTCGAGCCGCGTTCAGCTGTGCGGATCGTTCGCCGTGGAGCTGTCCGGTCGCCGCGTCGACCGTGACCTGCCCGGCCGGCAGGGCCGACTGCTGGTGGCGTTCCTGGTGGTCTCTCGCCATCAGCGGGTCACGCGCGACGCTCTGGTCGAGGCCCTGTGGGGCGACGCCGCACCGGCCAGTGCGGGAGTGGCGCTCAACGCGCTCGTCTCGAAGGTCCGCACCGCGCTGGGTCGGGACGTCTTGCGGGGCCGCACCGAACTGTCACTCGTCCTCCCCGAGCCGGCCCACATCGATGTCGAGGAGGCCTTTTCCGCGGTACACACGGCAGAAAGCGCGATCGCCAGCGGCGACTGGCGCCGGGCCTGGAGGACCGCGCTGACCGCGCACTTCGTGGCGCGCCGGCCGTTCGTGCCGGAGACCGAGGCGTCGTGGGCCGAGTCGTGGCGCCGGCGGCTGGCCGACGTGGACGTCCGCGCCCTCGAGTCCTACGCCACGGCCTGCCTGGAACTGGGCGGTGCGGAACTGCCCGGAGCCGAGCGGGCGGCCCGGCAACTCCTCGAGGTCGCACCGCTGCGCGAGACCGGACACCTGCTGCTCATGCGGGCCCTCGCGGCGCGCGGCAATGTGGCCGAGGCGCTCAAGGCGTACGAGCGGCTGCGGACCATGTTGCGCGACGAACTCGGCGTCGACCCGTGCGAGGCCGTCCAGGAGACGTACGCCCGGCTTCTGTCGTAGGGGCTTGGGCCGCTTGGGCCGTGCGCCCCGGCTTCCTGTATCGCGACGCCAACGTTTGGCCAACGTCTGCCCAAGAACGCCGAACCATGCTCGGGGCCGTCACCTTCACCCGACATGGGAGGACACCATGAGTACCAGCGAGGATCAGCTCACCGAACTGCTCGACCGGTTCGTCACCGACCTCGGCGCGACCATCGCCGCCGGCAACGTCCTGCTCGGCGACCGCCTCGGCCTGTACCGGACCCTGGCCGAGCAGGGCCCGCTCACGCCGGACGAGCTCGCCGCCAAATCCGGTACCGCGGCGCGGTACATCCAGGAGTGGCTGCCCGGGCAGGCCGCCGGCGGCTATGTCGCATACGACCCCGAGACCGGCCGGTACTGGCTGACCGAGGCGCAGACCCTCGCCTTCGCCGACCCGGACGGCCTCGCCTTCCCGGGGGCGTTCGAACTCGCCGTGGCCTGCCTCGCCGACGAGCGGATGGTCCGCGACGCGTTCAAAACCGGCCGCGGCGTGCCGTGGGGCGACCACCATCAAGGCGTCTTCACCGGCTGCGAGCGTTTCTACCGGCCCGGCTACGTGGCGAACCTGGTCAGCGCCTGGATCCCCGCCGTCGCCGGCCTGGCCGAGCGGCTCGCCGCCGGTACCCCGGTCGCCGACGTCGGCTGCGGACTCGGCGCCTCTACGCGGATCCTGGCCGCCACCTACCCGGCCGCCACGATCACCGGCTTCGACCCGCACTCCGTGTCCATCGACCTCGCCCGGCGGGCGGCCGCGGGCGCGCACCTCGCCGACCGGTGCGACTTCGCGGTGGCCCGGGCCCAGGACTTCCCCGGCGAGCGGTACGGCCTGGTGACCACGTTCGACTGCCTGCATGACATGGGCGACCCGGTCGGCGCGGCCCGGCACATCCGCAGTGCCCTCGCCGACGACGGGGTGTGGCTGATCGTCGAGCCGTACGCCGGTACCACGGTCGCCGACAACCTCAACCCCGTCGGCCGGGTCTACTACTCGTTCTCCACGTTCCTCTGCGTGCCGCACGCGATCTCCGAGGGCGCCGGCGACGACGCGCTCGGCAACCAGGCCGGCGAGGCCCCGATCGGCGAAGTGGTCGAGGCGGCCGGCTTCCGCACGTTCCAGCGGGTCGCCGAGACGGGATTCAACCTGGTGTACGAGGCGCGCCCCTGATGCTCGGCGGCGAGACGTTCGCGGTGCGCGGCGGTGGGCTGGCCGCCGCCGCGACCGCGAGCCGCATCTGACGGGTATTTGCCGGTAATCCGTTCTTGCAAACTTCTGGCAATAGCTGCAGACTGCCCTTGAGAGCGTCGTACGGGGAGGGCGGAGAGCATGGCGGACACGGCCACGAAAGTCGAGGATTCGAAGTTCGCCGGTTTCCGCCGGAGCCTCACCAGCCGGGACCGCCGGTCGCTCGGCGGCATGCTCGGCTTCATCATCCTGCTGCACGTCATCGGCTTCGGCGTGCTGTTCGGGCTGGTCGCGCCCGAGCACCTGCACCTCGGCGGGGACCATCCGGTGTTCACCGTCGGCGTCGGTGTGCTCGCCTACACGTTCGGCCTGCGGCACGCGTTCGACGCGGACCACATCGCCGCCGTCGACAACACCACCCGCAAGCTCATGGCCGACAACACCGCGAACGGGGGCACCCGGAAGCCGCTGTCTGTCGGGTTCTGGTTCTCCCTCGGCCACTCCACCATCGTGTTCCTGCTGACGTTCCTGCTCTCGATCGGCGTGAAGGCCCTCGCCGGGCAGGTGGAGAACGACCAGTCCAGCCTGCACTCGATCACCGGCGTCGTCGGCGCGTCGGTGTCCGGGGTGTTCCTCTGGATCCTCGGCGCCCTCAACCTGGTGGTCCTGCTCGGCATCATCAAGGTCTTCCGCGAGATGCGCAGCGGCACCTACAACGAACTGGAACTCGAAGAGCAGCTCAACAAGCGCGGCTTCATGAACCGGTTCCTCGGCGGCCTCACCAAGTCGGTCCGCAAGCCGTGGCACATCTACCCGGTCGGCGTGCTGTTCGGCCTCGGCTTCGACACCGCGACCGAGGTCGGCCTCCTGGTCATCGCCGGTGGCGCCGCCGCCTTCAACCTGCCGTTCTACGCCATCCTGGTCCTGCCGATCCTGTTCGCGGCGGGCATGTGCCTGATGGACACCGCCGACGGCGTCTTCATGAACGCCGCCTACGGCTGGGCCTTTGCCCGCCCGGTCCGCAAGGTGTTCTACAACATCACCATCACCGCCATCTCGATCGCCGTCGCCCTCGTCATCGGTACGATCGAGCTCATCGGCGTCCTCGCCGACCAGGCCAAGATCACCTCGGGGCCGCTCGCCGCGATCGCCGGCATCCCGCTCGACTACGCCGGATACGGCATCGTCGGCCTGTTCGTGGTGTCCTGGCTGGTCGCGATCACCATCTGGCGATTCGGCCACATCGAGGAGAAATGGTCGGCGAACCTCGCCGCACCCCAAGCCGCGGCAAAACGCTGACCGGCCACCGGCGCCGAACGAATGGTCGTTCGGCGCCGGGTGTTCCAGAGTGCGACCGGTGCTACTCGTCGCAGACCCGATCCGGCGAAGCCTGCGGGTGGATCAGGTAGGCATCCATCGCGGCGCGGGCGCACGGCGACGTGTAGTACGAGGTGTGCCCGTCGCCGGTGCGGGTGAGCAGGTCGCTGCCCTGGATCTGGGCGTTGAGTTCAAGCGCCCACCGGTACGGATCCGACGAATCGTGCACGGCGTGCACCATCAGGCTCGGCACCCCGCGGACGTTGAGCGCCCGCGGCGGGTTGGTGGCCGGCACCGGCCAGTCGATGCAGTAGTTGACCTGCCAGGTCTCGGAGGCGCCCTGCAGGTGCGGGGCGATCTGCCGGGCCAGTTGCATGCGCTGGCGCATCTCGGCGTACGTGCGGATCTGCGGCACGTAATCGGTGCAGGCGTTGCCGAGCTGGGCGAACAGGCCTTCCTGCGGCACTCCGGCCGGCAATGCGAACCGTTCGGCGTTGCCGGCCAGGGCCGCCGCGAGCGCCCGCGACAGGCCGGCCCACGAGGCGTCCGGGCCGTAGATCGACGGCTCCTTCAAGGTCAGCAGGCCCTTGGCGCCCATCCGGATGTCCTCGCCGTTGACCGGCCGTAATGCCCCGGCCACCGGGATCGGGTGCGCGTCCGCGTCGATGACCAGCTGGTCGAACACTGCCGCGACGTTTTGTCCCTTCAGCACGCAGGTCGCATCGGTGTCGCACCAGCGGGCGAACCGGTTGAACGAGTCTTCCTCGGACATGATCTCGTCGATGACCTGCGGGCCCTCGGCCTGGCTGTGCTCGAGGGCGGCGTCAAGGACCATGGCCCGGGTGTGGCGCGGGAACATCTCGGCGTAGTTGGCGGCGACCTGGGTACCGTACGAGATGCCGAGCCAGTTGATCTTGTCGACGCCGAGGGCCAGGCGCAGCGCCTCGTGGTCGCGGGCGACGTTGACGGTGTCCATGTTGCGAAGCAGCGTGCCGGTCTGGCTCAGGCAGCTCAGGCCGACCTCGCGGTTGTGCCGGCGCAGTTGCTGGAACTGGGCCTCGGACTTGGGGAACAGGGTGGTTTCGGGCAGGATCGGGTTCACTCCGCACTTGACGTGCACGCTGTCGCCCATGCCGCGGGGATCCAGCGCGACGAGGTCGAACCGGGCCCGCAGGGTGGGGGAGAAGATCTCTTCGGCGTGGACGATGTAGCGGGCGCCGCCGTCGCCGGGCCCGCCGGGGTTGTAGAACACCGTGCCGACCCGGGCCGCCGGGTTGTCCGCGGGGCGGCGGGCGACGGCGAGGGGGACCCGCTCGCCGTTGGGCTTCGACCAGTCGACGGGCACCTGCAAGGTGCCGCACTGCACCGCCGGTGCCTCGGCACACGGTGTCCAGTCGATGTGGAATGTCGGGGTCTTGGCCGCGTGGGCACCGGCGTACGCCGGAATGGAGGCCGTGGTCAGGCCGGCCACGAGCAGGACGCCCGCCGCGAGGCGGGGAATGAGGTGTCGGCGCATGTCGATGCTCCTCAAGAGGGATTCGATCTGCCACCAACCGTCGCAACTGCCCGCCGCGTCGAGAAGCCGGTCAACCCGTGGCTCGGCAGGGCGGTTTTCTGGTGTACGTTGCGCGCTCTACGGGAACGGCAGGTCGCCGAAGATCTCCCGGATGCGGGACAGGTCACGCAGGCGCGGTTCGGTCGTTCCGCCGACCCAGCGGCTGACCGTCTTGGTCGACACGCCGAGTTGGCGGGCGGCCGTCTCCATGGTCACGCCATCGCGTCGTAGCGCACCGGCCAGCCAGTCGGCGAACGAAGCGCCGGAGAACTGATCGGGGCTCGGCGCGCCATCCGACGGGCGCGCGGTGTCGCCCTGAGCCGTGACCACGGGGCCGCCCTCGGCCGGTCCGGGCGCGGCGATCGCGCTGACGCTGAGCACCCCCTCGACAAGATTCGACGGGAGCACGTCGACCTCGGCGTGGTCCGGGAGGATCCGCAGCGACACCTGGATCATCGCGTTCGGCCCGGCGACGTCCAGGAGCACGTCCGACACTCGCTCGCCGAGCGTCCTGATGTCCTCGTCCGAGAAGGGGGTGTGGGTCAGCCGCCGGCGGACGAATTCGCGGATCTCCGGCAACGACGACGGCCGCGCCGGGAAATCCCGCACGACGAGGACGAGCGGGAGGACCTCGATCTCTCCGGCTCCCGCGCCGCGAAATCCCTCCGTCACATCCGCGAGCGTACGGCCCGGAGCCCACGACGACGGACACCTTGTGCGACTCGCGTCGATGGGCGCGAATAATCTGGCTCCCAGGATGCACCCGGGCCGGTTGTGCGACCGGTGCCGACCTGCGACGGGCGGAGACGGTTCGTGTCATTGGCCGGAACTGACGAGCAGACCGTGCACATCCTCTGGATGAACGGCGGGCTGAGCTGCGACGGCGAGTCGGTGGCGCTGACCGGGGCGACCCAACCGAGCATCGAGGACATCCTGCTCGGCGCGCTGCCCGGCTTGCCGAAGGTCGCCATGCACTGGCCGTACCTGGACTTCGCAACCGGTCCCGACGGCGGCCCCGACAGCTTCATCGAGTGGTGGCACAAGGCCGACCGCGGCGAGTTGGAGCCGTTCATCCTGATCGTCGAGGGATCGGTGCCGGACGAGGGGAACAAGGCGGAGGGCTACTGGTCCGGGTTCGGCAACAACCCCCTCACCGGCCAGCCGATGACCACCACAGAGTGGCTGGACCGGCTGGCGCCCAAGGCGACCGCGATCCTCGCCGCCGGCACCTGCGCGACGTACGGGGGGATCCACGCGATGGCCGGCAACCCCACCGGCGCGATGGGCGTGCCCGACTATCTCGGCTGGGACTGGACGTCCCGGGCCGGTGTGCCGATCGTGTGCGTGCCCGGCTGCCCGACCCACCCCGACAACCTCTCCGAGACCATCCTGTACCTGCTGTACCAGGTGGCCGGGCAGGCGCCGATGATTCCCCTCGACGAGGCGCTGCGGCCCCGCTGGCTATTCGAGACGACCGTGCACACCGGCTGCGATCGGGCCGCGTACTACGACCAGAGCGAGTTCGCGACCGAGTACGGCTCGCCGACCTGCCTGGTCAAGATGGGTTGCTGGGGTCAGGTGGTGCGGTGCAACGTGGCCAAGCGCGGGTGGATCAACGGCGTGGGTGGCTGCCCGAACGTCGGCGGCATCTGCATCGCCTGCACCATGCCCGGCTTTCCGGACAAGTTCATGCCGTTCATGGAGCAGCCATCCACGAGCGCCGCGTCGCTGGCCGCCGCCACGGTACGGACGCTGCGCGGTTTCACGGTGCGCCGGACGTACCAGCATCAGGAGGACGCGTTCGTCCGGAGGTCGGCGTGATCCCGGCCCCCGACGCACGGGCGGCCGCCGAACGGGTGGAGCGGCTGCTGGAGCAGTTGCGGGCCGGTTCCGACCCGCGCACGGCCGTGGTCGCCGAGGAACTGGTCCGCTGCCTGGTCCAGCTCTATGGCGCCGGTCTGGAGCGCATCGTGGCGATGGTCGGCCCGGAACGCGGCCAGGACCTTTGCGGCGACCCGCTGGTGGAGAGCCTGCTGCTCGTGCACGACCTGCACCCGCTCGACGCGGACACGCGGATCCGGCAGGCGCTTGACCGGGCGCGACCCGGCCTCGGTTCGCACACGGGTGATCTGGACTACCTCGGCATCGACGGTGCCGGGGTGGCGCATGTCCGCCTGACGGGCGGCGGCCAGGGTTGCCGATCGTCCGCCGGGACGGCGCGGCAGGCGATCGAAACGGCGATCCAGGACGCCGCGCCGGAGGTGACCGGGGTCGAGGTGGAGGTCGCCACGCCGGCGCCGCCGTTGCTCCGCATCACGCGCCGGCCCGGCATGGGCGAACCGTCGCCCCAGCCCGGCCTGGGCGAACCGTCGCCATCCGTGCCGAGCCGTCTCGTCCCGAGCCGCTGCGTGCCGGGCTGACCAGGCAGACTCTGATGAATCAGGGTGGGGCCCGCGCCGCAGGCGCGGGGTCGGGGGGGCGGCAAGCACAGGGTGGGGCCCGCGCCGCAGGCGCGGGGTCGGGGGGGCGGCAAGCACAGGGTGGGGCCCGCGCCGCAGGCGCGGGGTCGGGGGGGCGGCAAGCACAGGGTGGGGCCCGCGCCGCAGGCGCGGGGTCGGGGGGGCGGGAAGCACAGGGTGGGTTGCGGCGCTTTACCCGCCCGGCGCCCGGGCCGCCCGGGCCGCCCGGGGCGCCGGCAGCGACGGGGGACCGGTGCGACATGTGCTCCGTCGCGCTTGGCGAACGGCATGGACACCTGGTCGCTCTGGACGAGCGGTCGCTGCGCTGCGCCTGCCGGGCCTGCTACCTGCTGTTCACCCGGGACGGCGCCGGCGGTGGGCGTTTCCGGGCGGTGCCGGAGCGCTACCTCCACGACCCGGTGCACCCGCTCAGCGATGCCGACTGGGATGAGCTGGCAATCCCGGTCGCCACCGCGTTCTTCTTCACCAACAGCGACCTGGACCGGGTGGTGGCCTGCTATCCAAGCCCAGCCGGGGCCACCGAGTGCCTCCTCGACCTGGACTCGTGGGAGCGGCTGCGCCGGACGCATCCGCTGTTGGCGGCGCTGGTTCCGGACGTCGAGGCGGTGTACGTCAGCGGTACCGACGCCGGACCGGAAGCGTTCCTGGTGCCGATCGACGCCTGCTACGCATTGGTCGGTACGCTTCGGCGACACTGGCGCGGGATCGATGGCGGGGAAGAGGTCCGTCGAGCGCTGGCCGATTTCGTCGGCGACCTGCGAAGGCGAAGCCGGTTGCTGCGGTCCTCGCCGGTCTGAACCCGGAAGCCGCCGCTCGGCGGACAGGTCCGTCCGCGAACTGGACAGATCTGTCCCGCCACATCGCGGCGGACGAGGAGCCGGGCGCCGTTCCCTCGGTCATAGGCCAGTTTTGGTCGGACAACACTGGGGGTGGCGAGAAGCGGGCAATCTGCGGCACGCTTAGTGACCACACCGCTTTCACGAGTCGCGAAGTGATTCGTTACCCCCGGCCGCAACGGCCGCGTAGCCAACACGGATGGATCAGATGAAGGCGATCTTCGCCAATCAGCTCGTGCTGACATGCCTACGGCCCCCGAAGGCGCCGCGCACCGTACCGGCGGGCCGCGGCCGATGGACACGGACCCGGCCGACCAACCGGGGCGCGTCGCCCGTCGAGCACGAGGCGTCGGACAACTGGCGCGAGACGGAGATCCAGCCGGGCGCGACGGCGATGACGGTCGTGGTCGTCGGTGAGTTGGAGACCCGGCAGGCCGCGGCGGCGGCGGCCGTTCGCCTGGCCGAGGTGGCCGTCAACGACGAGCTGCTCGTGGTCTACGGGTCCGATGAGCGCGTGGCCGGGCCCGGGGTCCAGGAGATGGTGGCCGGCCTGCGTGGCCATCTGCCGCGGCACGACATCGTCGCGCTCAACGTCACGCCACACACCGCCGCGATGGGCCGCCACGCCGCCGTGGTGAACGAATTTCTCGAGATCGGCAGCCTGCCGGTCGTCGTCACCCCGGTTGCCTCCATGCGTGAGCTCACGGTCCGGTTCTCCGACTATCTGCGGGCCGATCGCGTGCTGAGCATGACCTGTACGACCGGCGGAGCCGACCTGCGCGAAGTGTGGCACCGCGATACGGCCGACCGCAACCAACTGGCGTACCTGGGTCGTTGACCGGGATCTGGGCCGGCGGCCGGCCGCGCTGGTCGTGATGTCCTCGAGGGCGTCGCCCTCGTTACGATCACGCCGTGCGCATCGACCCGTTCTCCGTCCACGTCACCGACGACGAGCTCGACGACCTCCGCTCGCGCATCCGGCGTACGCGCTGGCCGGAACCGGCGCCCGGACCCGCCTGGAGCCAGGGCACGGACCTGGAGTACCTGCGCGATCTGCTGACCTATTGGGCCGACGGCTTCGACTGGCGGGCCCGCGAGCGGGAAATCAACCGCTATCCGCACCGGATCGCCGACGTCCGCGGTGAACCGGTGCATTTCGTGCACCATCGCGTGCCGGGCGGCGGGCGGGCCGCGCTGATCCTGACGCACGGCTGGCCGAGCACGTTCCTGGAGCTGCTGCCGCTGATCGACCGGCTGGGTGACACCTATGACCTGGTCGTGCCGTCACTACCCGGCTACGCGTACTCGCCGCGGCCGCCGCACGTCGGCGTCGACCGCGCGTACGTCGCCGCCCAATGGCACCGCCTCATGCACGGCCTCGGGTACGAGCGCTACGGCGCGTGCGGCGGCGACTTCGGCGCCGGGGTCGCCACCCACATGGCGCTGATCGAGCCGGACCGGGTGATCGGCATCCACCTGAGCACGCCGGAGATGGCGCCGTACGCCGGGCCGGACGCGCCGCCGCCCACCGCGGAGGAGCGCGCGTACCTCGCGCAGGTCGAGCGTTGGGACACGACCGAGCGCGGCTACAGCGCCATCCAGTCGACCCGGCCGCAGACGCTCGGGTACGGGCTGACCGACTCGCCGTCCGCACTTGCCGCATGGGTACTGGAGAAGTGGCGGCTGTGGGCGGACACCGGCGGTGACCTCGACGCCCGGTTCGGCCGCGACATGTTGCTGACGATGCTCACCGTGCTGTGGACGACCCGATCCCTCGCCTCGGCGGTGCGTGACTACTACGACAACCGCTGGCACGGCACGGAGATCGGCCGGGACGACTTTGTCCGGGTGCCGACCGCGATGGCGGTGTTCGACCACGGATTCGTACCGGAGGGCGAGGTCCCGCGCTCCTGGTACGAGCGCTTGTACGCGATCCGCCGGTGGACCGTGTTCCCGCGGGGCGGGCATTTCGCCGCGGCCGAGGAGCCCGACCTGCTCGCCGATGACATCCGCGCGTTCTTCGACGACCTCCGGTAGGCGCGACAGCGCAGCCGGTCCTGCATCAGGTGTCTGACCGCTCACCGCCGCGGTATGGCGTTGGCGCGCCGATGACGGCGCATCAGGAACACCACGATGACGACGCCGATGACGCCGACGCCGACGCCGGCGATGACGAGGACGGTGCGCCCGGTACCGGCGGCCGCGGGATCCTGACTGTGGCAGTCGTTCACTGGATCGTCGTGAGTGAGTGCGCAGGCCATGAGCGACGCCTCCGCCTCGCCGTACGCGGCTTCCAGTGCGATCCGGACCTCTTGCCATTGGTGCCGCGTCTCGACCACGGCACCCGCCACGGCCGCCGCGAAGTTCGTTCCCACCTTGCCGCGCAGCGTCGTCGGGGCCGTGGCACTCCCGGTCGCTGGATCGATGAGCCCGTTGTCCTTGTTGAGGGCGGCATGGGTGATCCGCCCCGTGCATATGCCGACGCCAGGAACACGGTCGTTGAGCACATAGCACCCGGTCGTCAAGTCCTGGGGAACGGTTGGCTCGGTGCTCCCACGCAGATCGAGCACCGGGCTCGGCGCGGGCCGGTG
The DNA here is from genome assembly GCA_963816625.1 of uncultured Actinomycetota bacterium. GTDB lineage: Bacteria > Actinomycetota > Actinomycetes > Mycobacteriales > Micromonosporaceae > Dactylosporangium. The sequence continues at coordinate 764,385 of CAWFLC010000006.1, forward strand.
CAAGCCGGGCGGGTTTTCCGGGCCGATCGGACGCGCTGGATCCGCAGCGTCGGCCCAGTTGCTGTGCGAGTAGAAGTCCTGCGCCCCATGCAGGGCGCGACCGAAACCTTCCAAGGACTTGCACTTGGCGCGATCTTCCCGAGGCGGCGGCGATTGGTGCTCGGGGTCGGCGTCGGCGTCCAACGCGCAGTCGGTGTCGAGATTCACCTCGGCGGCGACGATCTGGCCGTTGTCGTCGAGAAGGCCTTTAGCGCTGTCGACGGCCTCACGAAAGCGGAGGCGGAGATGGTTGACGCAGTCACGAAGCGCGGCGGTCGCCTCTTCGCGCGTCTGCGGATAGTCGCCGGCGAGAAAATCGGCATCGTCGCAGTGTGCGGCCGAGTTGGAAATCTCGGTGGCGTCCGGAGCGCCGACGGCGCCGAACTTCTTCCCGTGGCCGGCGAGTTGGTCCACCGACCTCGGCTCGAAGCAGTCGCCGTCCGAGCCGGTGCCGGCCGGGCAGGCCACCGCTGCGCGGGTTATTCGTTCGTGCTCCCGATTCTGTCCCCCGCCCTCGATCGTCCCGAACGCGGCGGCCGAGCTCGGAACCAACGCGATGGAGCTTGCGACGATCAGCGAGGCAAGCAGTCCTGGCCCGAACCTTCGCCGCATCGAGTTCCCTCCCGTCGGCCAGTTGGAAAGGCCAGCGGGCGAGAAGCTGGCATCCGGCCGGTGGCATGGTCATTTGGTGGGCGGCCCGACGGACACTCACGCGCCAAGCGTCTCCCGACGGTGCCGAGGTTGCCTCATCCGCAGCGGATGGAAGGATCGGGCGCCCCACCGCATATTGCTACGATGTCCATGATGATCGGCCACCGAGCTTTGCGCCTCCGGCTGGGCGTGGGCCTGTTTGTGCTCTCGTGGCTCCCATTCGCTCAGCTGTACATCTGGGCCGCGGGACTGCACGGCAGCGCCGCCGATCGCGCCCGCATAGCCATCTGGACCATCCAGGTAATCGTCGGCTTCGTCGGGCTGTTGATCGCCGGTAGCGCGGCGAAAGCGGTGACCAAGACCGTCGGCTGGCGAAGGCTTCCCGGCGCCTTGTGGTCGATGCTGCGGACCGGATCGATTCCCACCACGACGAACGCCGTGGCCCCGACCGTCACCAAGCCGTAGCCCGACCACCCTCCCGGATGCCCGCCGCGGATCCCCCGGCCGGGTGGCTTTCCGGCGGAGTCGGCATCGGCGCGCAACGCCCGCCCGTAACATGCCTTAGATCACATTTGTCGATATTGGGATGGGCGATGAAGGCGGTTCGTTTCGCGGCGTACGGCGAGCCTGACGTGCTGCACGTCGTCGAGGTGGACGAGCCGCACGCCGAGGCCGGGCAGATCCGGGTCGCCGTGCGCGCGGCCGGTGTGAACCCGTTCGACTGCAAGTTACGCAGCGGTGCCTTGCAGCAGATGATGCCCGTCACGCTGCCGGCGATCACCGGCGGTGACGTCGCCGGGATCGTGGACGAGATCGGCGACGGGGTCAGCGATCTGGCGATCGGTGACGAGGTGTTCGGCTTCGCCGTCTCCGGTGGCGCGGCCCAGTACGCCGTCGTCGACCAGTTCGCGGTCAAGCCGCCGTCCGTGTTGTGGGAAGTGGCCGCCGGGCTCCCGCTCGTTGTCGAGACCGCCGTCCGTACCCTGGATGTGCTCGGCGTCAAGGCCGGGTCGACCGTCCTGATCAACGGGGCCGCCGGTGGGGTGGGCGTTGCGGCGACGCAGTTCGCCCGGGGGCGTGGCGCCACGGTCATCGGCACGGCGAGCCCGAACAACCACGACTTCCTCCGCTCGCTCGGCGCGACGCCGACGACCTACGGCGAAGGGCTGGTCGCCGGCGTCCGCGAGATCGGCCCGGTCGACCTCGCTCTGGACGCCGCCGGGTTCGGCGCGCTGCCCGACCTCATCGAGCTGACCGGCAGCCCGGACAACGTCGTGACGATCGCCGACTATGCCGCGGCCACGTACGGTGTTCGGCTCAGCCCCGGTCCGGAGGGTCGGGCGTTCCACGCGCTCGGCGAGGTCGCGACGTTGCTGGCGCAGGGGGCGTTCACCATGCCGGTACGGACGTTCCCGCTGGCCCGCGTGGCTGACGCACACATCGCGAGCCAGCACGGCCACCTCCGCGGCAAGCTCGTCCTTACCCTCGACGACCGGTGAGGACGCCCTAAGCCGAAGCTGCCCATCAGCCGGAAGAAGGGTGAGCGGGTTCCTTCTTCGTAAGGCGCCTAACCGGTCAGTGAACCGATCGCGTCGCCGATGAGCTTGGCCGCGATGACCAGGCACAGGACGGTCATGATGACGGCGTTGTACCGGCTCATCCAGTCCTTGATCCCGGCGAGGAGTTTCTGCGAGCGGGCGCCCATGACGAAGTAGATGGCGACGGGGATGCCGACGCCGAGGGTGCCGATGAGGGCGAAGATCAGGTAGGCGATGGCTTGCTGCCCACCGGGGATGCCGGTCTGGGCGATCGTGGCGGCGCCGCCGACGGCCAGCAGCAGGTTCTTGGGGTTGACGCCGGCCAGGAGGGCGCCCAGGCCGAGTGCCGCGCCCGGGCTGGTGTTGTCGATCGTGGCCATCCACTTGGGCATCTGCGCCTGCTCGTCGCCGTGTGGCCGGCTGCGGAACTGGCGCGCCGCGACCAGCAGCAGCAGAACCCCCAGTACGATCTTGAGCCAGCTCAACCAGTCGGCCGGAGATCCGGACGTGCTGGCGCCGGTCGGTCCGGCGAGGAGCAGGACGATGGCTCCGACGACGCCCAGGCCGAGCAGCCAGCCCAGGACGAACATCGGGCCGTTGACCTTGGCCTTGCGGCTGGTCAGCATGAGCACCACGGCGATGATCGGGATCGGGCTGAGTGCGATCCCGACCGCCAGCGGCAGTGATCCTCCGATGGCCTGACCCATCATTCCTCCTGTCCTGGCAACTGTCGCCGCCCTCATGCCGTCCGGCTCTGTGAAGGGCGACGACGGTATTCATGCAGCGTTCTCCAGAACCCGCATCCGTCACCTCGCCTGCGGCGGATGAATGCTGCGCACGTGGAAGTCGGCTGAATTCGCCGGGGTGGTACCCGCGAGATGTCACGCAATGGAACGGTGCTCTCGCCGTTGAGTTAGGAATCTGACAGTTCGGTGGCGACCGATCCGCGGCGCGGCCAGGGTTGCTGGCACATGGATACATGTATGGCCCTGGATCGAAATTCCGCGCGCGAGGAGACACCCCGCGCGTGGTATTTGCGGGCTTTCTACTGTCAGGCCTAGGAGCGCCGAATGAACGTGCGACTCGGAACTGGCACCCGACGGATGGTGGGCATGACCTCCGTCGTCGTGCTGTGCATGGCCTTAACGCCGGCCGCGGCCGGCGCTGTCGTAAGGCCGAAAGCGGCACCGCCGGCCGCAGCTAACCACAGCGAAATGGTCGGGAACTACGACTCACGTACCGCCGGACCGGCGCAGCAGGTGCTGGCGGCCCGCAGCGCCGCACTCGCCGCCACGCCGAAGACCGGTGTCAAGAACCTGCGCAAGCAACTGGGCGCCCAAGGCATCGTCGATGTCGACCCGCTCACCGCGACCGCGCGCCGCGTCACCAGGATCGACGGCTTCCTGACCAAGCCGAGCAAGGCCTCCGCCACGACCATCGCGCTGGACTACGTGCGGGCGAACAGTGATGTCTTCGGCCTCAGCCCGGCTCAGGTCAACGGCCTCGTCCTCCGCAACAAGTACGTCGACGTCGAAGGAACCACGCACCTGAGCTTCATCCAGCAGGTCGGTGGCGTCACCCTCTTCGGCAACGGACTCAAGGCCCACGTGGCCAAGAACGGTCAGCTGATTCAGGCCGACGGCTCGCCGGTGGCGAATCTGCCGGCCAGCGTGGGCGGGCCTGCGCTCAGCGCGAGCGCCGCCCGCGACAAGGCGGTCGCGGACACCTTCGGCACCTCGAAGGCGAACGTCGTCAAAACCGACACCCAGGCGAGCAAGCAGACCACCTTCACCGGTGGTGATCAGGCCAAGCTCGTGCTGTTCCAGACCCTGGGCGGTCTCCGGTTGGCGTGGCAGACGGTGACCATGAAGGAGGGCTTCCTCCACGTCATCGACGCCCAGACGGGCCGCACCCTGTTCCGGCAGAACCTTGTCAACCACGACAACGCAAGCACCTGGGACAACTACCCGAACGCGCCCAAGGGCGGCCAGGCCAAGAACACCAACCTGACCGCGCCCGGCTGGCTGCCGAACAACTCGCCGCGCCTGGCGGGCAACGTCGCGCACGTCTACCTCGACCTCAACGACGACAACGTGGCCAACGCCGGCGAGGAAGTGCCGCCGAGCGGGAACAAGTCGTTCGTCTACCCGTTCCACCCGGTCGCCGGGCCGAGTTGCGTGCCGCCGAACTTCGTCTGCTCTTGGGACCCTGAGGTGCCGTTCTCGTGGCAGACCAACGCCAATCAGGAGGCCGTGCAGCTCTTCAAGTTCCTCGGCACGTTCCACGACCACCTCGCGGCCAAGCCGATCGGGTTCACCCGGGCGGCCGGCAACTTCGAGGCCGTCGACGGCGACGCGGTCGAAGGCAACGCGCTCGACGGCGCGAACACCGCCAACGGTCTACCCGACGGCAACCACATCGACAACGCCAACATGGCGACGATGCCCGACGGTATCCCGCCACGCATGCAGATGTTCTTGTGGCACCAGCCCGGCACCGCCTTCCCGGCCGAAGATCCCTTCATCGCCGCCAACGGCTCCGACGAGGCCGACATCGTCTACCACGAGTACACCCACGGCTTGTCCAACCGCCTCGTCGTCGACGCCAACGGCGTATCGACGCTGGGCGGCATCCAGGCCGGCTCCATGGGTGAGGCGTGGAGCGATTGGTACGCGAACGACTTCCTGGTCAACGAAGGCCTCGTCAAGGACACCAACGCGCCGGGCGAGATCCGGGTCGGCCAGTACGTCGGCGCCGGCCAGGACTTGATCCGCACCCAGCCGCTGGACTGCCCGGTCGGCAGCACCTCCCCGGCCTGCCATGGCGTGGCGGGAACGGGTCCTGGTGGCTACACGTACGGCGACTTCGGACACATCTCGGCCCGCGGGATCGAGGTGCACGCCGACGGTGAGATCTGGGGCGAGACCCTGTGGGACCTGCGCAAGGCGCTGGGCAGCAAGACGACCGAGTCACTGGTGACCCGGGCGATGGAGCTCTCCACCAGCAACCCGTCGTTCCTGGACGAGCGCAACTCGATCCTCGCCGCCGACCTGGTCGTCAACAAGGGCAAGAACCAGACCAAGATCTGGCAGGTCTTCGCCGCCCGGGGCATGGGCTGGTTCGCCGGCTCGGTCGACGGTGACGACACCACTCCGGTCGAGGACTTCTCGATGCCGCCGGCACCGAACACGCCGACCGGCACCCTGTCCGGTGTGGTGACCGATCTGGACACCGGCGCGCCGGTGAGTGGTGCAGTCGTCGGATTCGGTGGCCATGCCTCCGGCTTCGCCGGTGACTATGCCGCGTTGACCAACCCCAACGGTACGTACACGATCTCGGGCATCTTCCCGGGTACGTACGCGAAGGTGTTCGCGCGGGGGCCAGGCTTCGATCCGGTGGTGAAGACCCTCTCCATCGCGTCGCGGGCGAACGTCCAAAACTGGTCGATTCGCCGGGACTGGGCGGCCAGAGGTGGCGGCGCAACGATCGCCGACTTCACGCCGCCCGACTTCACCGCCTTCGGCTGCGGCCCGATCAACCTGATCGACCAGTCGCAGGGTGCAGGCTGGGGCAGCCTCGCTCCGGGGTCCGCGTTCCCGGCGCCGAACCCCCAGCCGAAGTCTGTCGTGGTCCAGTTGCCGGTAGCGGTGAACCTCACCGAGTTGGGCATCAACCCGTCCAACACCTGCGGTGACTCGGGCAGCGCCTCCACCGGTGACTACAAGGTGGAGACTTCGGTCAACGGAACGACCTGGCTGGTCGCCAGCCAAGGGCACTTCGGCGTGAACGACCGTCATGTCAACAGCCTGCCGCTGGCCCCGGGTACCGGCACCGGCGTCATGTTCATCAGGTACACGATGATCTCCACCCAGGTCGCTGACCTCGGGGGCACCTGCCCCGGAAACTTCAGCGGCTGCGACTTCATGGACTCCACCGAACTGGCCGCCTACGGCGCAGCGGCGTAGCTCCCGCACGGCTCCGGCACACTGAGTAGCAAATAGCACGATGACCGGTGGGGTTCCCGAGATCGTTCGGGAACCCCACCGCCGTCAGGAGTTGGTGTTGCCCATGTGTTTGCGCTGCCGACCAGGTCGGGCTGGCGCTGATTGGTCAGGGCCGGCCGGCGTGACGAGGCCGAGCCGGACAGCCTCGGCGGCGGCGGCCCCGCGGCTGGACGCACCGAGCTTGGCGAGGACCGCGGAGACGTGATGGTGGACGGTTTTGACCGCGATGAACAGCCGTCCGGCGATCTCGGCGTTGGTGTACCCCGCGCAGATGAGGTCGAGGACCTCGTGCTCCCGGCGGGTCAAGCCGAGCGGGTGCGCGCGGGTGGTCGTGCGCGGACCGGCCGGGATGGATCGGACACCTTGGCCGCGCAGGTGACGCCGGGCGACGCGGGCGGTGGCGGCCGCACCGAGTTCGTCGAAGATGCTCACCGCTCGGCGCAGGGCATCCTCGTCGTCGGCGTCGAGCAAGGCCAGTGCCGTGTCGTACTGGCAACCAAGTTCGGTCCAGCGCCGTGCTGCGCCCGCCCAGTCGCCGTCGATCTGCAGCCGATACGGCTCGGCGAGCACGCCACGCACCGGGCGGTCCGATGCGGCGCGGCGAAGCCAGTACGCGACACTGCCACGAAGCCACATGTTGGCGCCGGACATGACGTCGTCGGCGTGCTCGGCGTCCCGGCGGGCATCGTCGAGGCGGCCGCCCAACCAGTGGGCCTCGGCGCGCATCACATGGGCGCGACCGATCCACTGTGGTTCGCCGGACCCATCTGCCGCGCCTGCCGCCTCGTCGAGGTACCGCCAGGCGTCATCCATACCGCGTCGGGCGTACAGCACACCGAGGTTCGCCATCGGGGTGATCTTGTTGATCGGTGAGGCCCCGGCATGGTTGAGGATCTGCAGACAGACCGACGCGGCCTCGTCCCAGCGCCCCATCCGCACCAACGTGTTCGCCCGTTCACCCCGCAGCGAGGTGCCGAAGGTCGCCACGTCGCGCTCGTCGCAGTACGCGACGCCCTGCACGTAGAACGGATTGGCCTCGGCATGGCGGCGTTCGTCACACAGGAGCCCGTGCAGGTTCGTGTAGGCGCGTCCGGCCTGCTCCTCGTGTCCATGCTCGAGTGCGATGTCCAGCGCCCGCTGTACGTAGTCCGTCCACTGAGGATTGCTATTGCGAAGTGCGCAGCCCTGCGTGTTGAGCGCATCGCTGCGCACCTCGTGCAGGCCCAGCGAGTCGGCGATCTCGTACGCCCGGGCGGCTAGGTCGTGGGCGTCGAGATGCCGGTCGATCACCATGTACTGGGCGGCCAGGTGCGCGTACGCCCACGCCAATTCGGGGCTGGATCCCAGCGGTTCGAGCGTCGCCAAGGCCTGCTGGGCCGCGGCGACCGCCGCGTCGCCCTGACACAGGTTGCACATCGCCGCCGACAGCAGTCGCAGCGATGCCCCTTCCCGCCGCCGGTCGCCGGCCGCGTGCCACCGCGCCCGGGCATGCCGCACCGCCTCCGCGACCTCCTTCCACCGGTCCACGAGGGACAGCTCGTAGCTCAGCGCGTCGTACAGCTCGGCCTGCTCCACCTGGCCGAGCCCGCCGGCGAACCGCAGGGCCCGCTCGTACTGTGCGGCGGCCTCCCGGTGCGAGGCCAATTCGGCCGCCCGCCGAGCCGCGCGCACCGCGTACTCCAGTACGGCGGTGGCGTCGCCCGCGCCCTCGGCGTGGCCGGCGATGGCGGTGTCGTCGGCGCTGCCCGCCACGCGCAGACCGTCGAGAATCCGCGCGTGGATGCCGCCGATCCGGTGCGCCGGGATCGCCTGCTCGACCGCCAGCCGGGCCAATTCGTGCCGGAACCGCAGCGCCGTGCCGTCGCCGACCAACAGACCAGACGTCACCAGTTCGTCGACAGCCTCCGGCGGACCGCCGGTTACCGAGGCCAGCAGTCCAGGGTCGAGCCGGGCCCCGACGAGCGCGGCAACGTCCAGCACCGCCCGCGCGGCGTCGCTCAGCGCGGCCACCCGCGCCAACACCGCGTCCCGCGCCGATCCGGGTACCGCGGCGGCGCCGGAGCGCACGACCTCGGCGACGAAGTACGGGTTGCCGCCGGTCAGCCGGTAGAGCGCCGCCGGCTCCAGCCCGCTGCCCTCAGCCAGGACGCCGACCGCCTGCGCCGACAGCGGCACGAGCCGGATGCGCCGGGTCGACTGCTGCGTGCCGAGTTCGCCGACCGCGATGCGCAGCGGATCTCCGGGCGCCAGCCCGTCGTCGCGGTACGTCACGATGAGCAGCACCGGGGCGCTCCGCAACCGGCGGCCGAGGAAACGCACCAGGTCGACGGTCGCCTCGTCCGCCCAGTGCAGGTCCTCCACCACCACCACCTTCAGCCGTCCGGGCTCGCTCACCTGGCGCAGCAGCGCGCCGAACAGCTCGTCCCGCGGCGCCCGCGCCCGGCACAGCGCCAGCAGTTCGCCGCCGAGCTCGTCAGCGATGTCGAAGAGCGGGCCGAGCGGGCGCGGTGTGAAGAGACCGTCGCACATGCCCCAGGCCCAGCGGGTGCCGGGCAGCTCCACCTCCAGCCGGCCGGCGAGCCTCTCGACCACACTCGACTTGCCGATGCCCGCCTCGCCGGACACGAGCACCAGCCGGCCCTCGCCCGTGTACGCCTGCCGCGCGTACTGCACCAGCGACGCCATCGCGGACTCTCGCTCCAGCAGCGGCATGGCCATAGTCTCCGGGGCAGCCAGCGCCGCGTCCAAATGCGGTCGGCAAGCCGACGATGCCGGCCCCGGCACTCCCGCGACGGTGGTCGATCTGCCGACATCGCGCCGGCCTCGAGTCGTGTCGGCGGATCGACCACCGTCTTGGGCTCGGCATCGACGGTGGCCGCTCTTCTGCCTGGCTCGGGCGGGCCGGCTAGGTCCGATCTTGGCCGGCGTGGCTTCCGGAGTAGCCCGCGCTTCATGTCGAGAACTCAGTGATTCTGGGGCCGAAATATCGCTGAGTTCTCGACATGGATCATGAGTCGATGAGCGCCAGCAAGATCAAAGGTGCGAGGTTGGCGATCTGGAGGCCGAGAATCGCCAACTTGGCACCATTGATCTTGAGCGGGCGAGGCGACGTGCCGGGCTTGGGCACGCGACCGTCGGGATCCCTGGCGGGTCGCCCGCGTAGCCGCCGCTTCGGCAGGCCTGGACCGCGTCGGCCTTATCGCGCGGCGCGCAGCCATTGCGGGTCGACGCCGTCCGGCGGCGGCGCCCCGAGGTCGGACGGCTGGTACCCGTTGGGATAGCCCGGATAGGTTCGGTTGCGCGGCGCGACACCGAGCCGCGAACGTTTGCGCGGCGGCAGCATTCGCACCACGCGGCCACGGGCCCGCAGCCCGGCTCGCTCGGCGGCGCGCAGCCAGCGCGGCGCCGGCTCGAATCCGAAGGCGGTGAGCATCGGCGGGTCGAGCAGCCCGCGGACGCCTATGCGCACGGCGGGCCGTAGCGGTGCGGGAAACCAACTGCAGAACAGACCGACCGTGTACTCGCCGATGCGCTGGTTGGTCTCGCAGTAGCGGAATGACCGTGCCTCGAAGTCGGCCTTGTATTCGCGGAACGCGTCGAAACCGGCGGGGATATGGCGGATGCCCATCCGGGTGCCGACCTCACGGTAGAAATGGAAGGCGGCGATTCGCTCGTGATCGGACAGCGGTCGCCAGCCGAATCGGCCGAGCCAGTCGATCGGCTCATAGATGAACGTCGACAGCACGTAGAGCATGTCGTCGTTGCTGATGTTGAACTGGGCGTGCGCGCGGTTCACCACCCGCAGTGCTTCCTTGCCGCGGGGCGAGTCGTAGCCGTGCGCGGCCAGTTCGGCCATGAGGAGCGCGGTGTCGTCGTACCGCCGCTGCGGCCGGTCGCGAAACTCGCCGGTCGCGTGCAGCAGCGCGGAGATGCTCGGCACGCAATAGGTGCGGAACAGGGCGAGTTCCAGCGCACGCGTGTAGTCCCACGGGAACTCCAGGCCGGCGGAGATGCGGTAGATCTCCTGATGGTCGCCGACCGGATCGAGCTCCTCGATGCGGCGCAACCAGCGGAACCGGCCTGTACCTCGTCCCACCATGCGAGGCGCCTTCTGGCCGATCAGGGTTTGCGACCCACGCCGCCGAACGCGTCGAGTTCCACGGGTGTGTCGCCGGGGTCGGGCCGCCACAGCGGGCACGAGACGATCCCCGGTTCGACGAGTTCGAGTCCGGTGAAGAAGCTGGCGATCTCTTCGGGGCTTCTGAGCTGGTAGGGCACCGCACCGGTGTCGTTGTAGCCGTCCTGCGCCTCGGCGAGCGCCTCACCGGCGACCACCCGGGTCCCGTCGTTGATCGAGAGATAGCTGCCCGACGGGAGACCGCCCATCAGCCGCGAGACGATGTCGCGGGCCTCGCCGGTATCGGGTACATGCCCGAGAATGCCGCTGAGGATCAACGCCACCGGCTGGTCGAAGTCGAGCGTCTTGGCGGCGGCGGCGAGGATCTGCTCCGGCTCGTGCAGATCGGCATCGAGGTAGTCGGTGACGCCCTCCGGCGAGCCCACCAGCAACGCCCGCGCGTGCACCAGCACCAGCGGGTCGTTGTCGACGTAGACGATCCGCGACGTCGGCGCCACCTGCTGAGCGATCTGGTGGGTGTTGTCGACGGTCGGCAAACCGGTGCCGACGTCCAGGAACTGCCGCACGCCCGCTTCACCCGCGAGGTAACGCACCGTGCGGGCGAGGAAACTCCGCGAGGCGCGAGCCATCTCGACGACGCCCGGGAAGACCTTGATGTACTCGTCGCCGGCCGCCCGATCGACGGCGAAGTTGTCCTTGCCACCCAGCCAGTAGTTCCAGATCCGGGCCGAATGCGGCACCGAGGTATCGAGCTTCGACGAGAGCGGCTCGTCAGAGGCGGATGGGTCGCTCACGGGAGCACCTTCCTACAGGGCTGGCGGATGGCAGCGGTTGACCGACATTCTGCCGACATGCACCGCTGCCCGCAATGACGGATTCCGCACCGTCGATGCCCACAAGGTCGTTTCGTTCAACCAGGCGTCCGGCCTGATCATGTCGGATAGTGGGCGCTGAGCCAGACGGCCGCTCGGCGCGCTGATGCTCGGGACAACCACGCGTCCTGGATCACCTCGGCCAGTTCCTTGAAGGTCAGCTCACCGATCCGGCTGGCCCGCAGGAGCACCGACGGGTGGCCGTCGAAGTGCTCGGTGGTGAAGAACGGCGACGTCGCCTCTTGAACCAGCGCCTGCTTGTCGACCTCGGACTCGACCCAGAAGACGATCACATCCACATAGCGCTCTCCGGTTTCGGGATCGAACGCGTCCGGTCGCGGATTGCGGAAGAAGATGAACGACTTGCGGCCCACCTGGTAGACCGGATTGTCGCTGGTCCCGTACTCGACGGTGACGTGCGGCATGGCCAAAGCCAGCTCGTGCACGTCGTCGACCCGGGCGGGCCGGCTTCCGTCGTCGGACACAGCCACAGCGTAGGCGGTACCCGGTCGAACAGCTTTGTATGCCGCGACCGATGTGGCGCATAGCGGCCCAGTTCGCCGTGCTCCCGCCGGTGGCGCCCGGAGACCTCATGAACCCAGCCGAGCGGCCGTGCGTATGACGTGCGACAGACCACATCGAGGGCTCATTGAGGGGAGGGTGGTATCGGTGCACGCACTGCTGGGCAGGTTGCTGCCGTCGGGGCGCGACGAGCGCACGCTCAGCGCGGCCACCCTCGCGCACGGCATCGGCTTCGGCAGCTTCGCCGGCTGCAGCGCGATCTTTCTGACGCATTCTGTCGGGTTGACGATCGCGGAGGTCGGCACCGGCGCCGCGATCGCCGGGCTCGTCGCCGTCGTCGTGGCGCTTCTGGCCGGGCGGGCCGCGGACAAGGTCGGCGCGCGTGACCTGCTCGTCGTGTTGTCCGTGGCGCAGGCGGTGTGCTTTGCCGGGTACCTCGTGGTGGGCGGTTTCGGCGCGTTCCTCGTCGTCGTCTGCGCGTTTGCCGCAGTGGATCAGGGCGCCCGGGTCGCCCGCAACACCGTCATCGCCGGGATGGTGGCCGGCCGTGACCGGGTCGCGTTGAAGGCACACCTGCGGTCGGTGTCGAAGCTTGGCATCTCACTGGGTACGGTGCTGTCGGCGATACCGCTGTACTTCGACAACCAACCGGCCTACCTCGCGATGATCGTTGCCAACGTCGCCATGGCGGCCCTCACGGCGGCCCTCGTTCGCCGGCTGCCGCGCCTGGTCCGCGGGCCGGTGGTGGTGGCACCGCCCGTCGGATGGGCAGCGCTGCGCGACCGGCCCTACATGACGGTCGCGGTGCTGTGCGGACTGCTGGCGACGTATCGCAGCCTGATCACCATCGCGATGCCGCTGTGGATCACGACCCGCACGCAGGTCCCGCACACCTTCGTCGCCGCACTGCTCATCATCAACACCGTCCTCGGCATCGCGCTGCAGGTGCCCGCGAGCCGGCGCGCCGGTACCGTCGAAACCGCCCGGCGCAGTGCCCGCCTCGGCGCCCGGCTGGTGCTGCCGGCGTGCGCGGCATTCGCCATGGCCGCATTCCTGCCGGTCGGCCCGGCGATGGCCGTCCTCGCGGCCGGGATGATCGTGCTGACCATCGGTGAGTTGTGGACGTCGGTCGCTGCCTGGTCGCTGAGCTTCGAGCTGGCCGACAGTCGGATCCCCGGGCAGTACCAGGGGGCGTTCGCCCTCGGCATGTCCGTGGAGGGAATCGCCGGGCCGTTGCTGGCCAGCGGGCTCGTCCTCGGTCTCGGCGTGCCCGGTTGGCTCGCCGCCGGCCTGCTGTCGGCCGCGATCGGCGGCGCGCTCGCCACGGTCATCAGCCGGACCCTCGCCGGGCGGACCGGCACTCAGCGACTGGACCCGACGCTCATTCTGACCCCGGCCGACCTAGCGGCCATGGGCCTGGCCGGCGACGCGACGATTCGGCTCGCGGCCGTCGACCCGGCAAGTCGACAGCCGTACGCGGACGCGACGGTCCGGCTGGCCTACCCGGAAGCGGCCACGGACCTGCTCTCCGGCCTCGGCGCCCCGGCGCGGTCACAGGGTTTCGGATACCGGGTCTGAGCGGGCCGGCTCGGACGCGAACAGCGTCAGCCCCATCCGATAGGACAGGAATCTGGCGGCCAGCTGACCCTTGACGCTGTTGCCGAAACCGTCAAGCGGTGGGGCGAAGGTGGCCAGGGCGCCCTTGCCGGGGGAGACGACGATGATGCCGCCGCCGATCCCACTCTTGCCGGGCACGCCGACGTCGTACAGCCAGTCGCCCGAGGTCTCATACAGCCCGGCGGTGGCCATCACCGCGAGGGTGTAGTGGCAGACCGGGGCCTCGACCACCCGTTCGTTCGTGCGCGGGTTGACGCCGCCGTTGGCCAGGGTGGCGCCCATCACCGCCAAGTCGGTGGCGGTGACCCGCAGGCAGCTCTGCCGGGTGTAGATGTCGACCGCCTCGACCGGGTCGCAGCCGAGGAGCCGGTAGGTCTGCAGCAGGTCGGCCAGGGCGCGATTGCGGTGGTTGGTCGCCGAGGCCGAGACGTAGACCTCGTCGTCCAGTGGCAGTGCCCGGCCGGCGAACCGGGAAAGGCCGTCGTGGAGGACTTTCCACTTGGCCTCGGCGGTGTCGCCGGGGGCGAGGCTGGCGGTGCTGATCGCCCCCGGGTTGACCATCGGGTTGGTGCGCCCGTCCGGACCATGCTCGACCGCGGCGAGGGAGTTGAAGGGCAGCCCGGTGGCGTTGACCCCCAGCCGCCGCCTGATCTCCTCCGGACCGATGGTTGCGCAGACCACGGCGAACACGAACGGCTTCGCCACGCTCATGATGGTGAAGCCGTAGTCGGCGTCACCGACCGCGTAGAGGCCGCCGCGGGTTCCGGCCGCGCAGATGCCGAACAGGTGGGCGGGCACGCGGGCCAGGGCCGGGTAGACCTGCGACAGCTCGCCCGCGCTCTCCGTCCGGTAGCGCTGGTACGCCTCGTCGAGGGAGTGCCGCACCTGCTCCGGTGAGGGCAGCTCACCCGTTGAGACGTACGACGCATCCTGGTGATCGACAGGTCCCATCGATGACTCCGTAGCGGGAAGGGCTTCATTCGGGGGAGGGGAAGCGCGGACGGTTGCCACCGCCGTGAGCAGCGTCAGCAAGGGTAATCGGGGCGGTGATCGATCCGCGTCGCCCGCCGGGGGTGAGGCGGCGGACGCCGCCTGCCGGACAGGCTGGAATGTCGGTGGTCCTCGGGATCATCCGTGCGGGAGGAGGAAGCGCGCCAGTCACGCTGCGAGAGTCAGTGCTGCGGTGAACGGATCGGTCTTCATACCGCCTCATTTGTGGAAGGGGAACGTTGATGGCTATCGGAGAAGCACCCGTCCTGGAGGCTCTAGTCGACATCAATGTGGCGTCGCTGTCCCGCACCGAACTCGAACCGGCAACGCTTCTGCTGGTGCGGATCGCCGCGCTGGCCGCTGTCGACGCTCCACCGGCGTCCTACCTGATGCACGTGGGCCCGGCGGTGGAGTCGGGGGTGCGGCTCGAGGACGTTCAGGATGTCCTCGTCGCGGTCGCTCCGATCGTCGGAGCGCCTCGCGTCCTCAAGGCTGCGGGGGCGATCGCCGAGGCACTCGGCTTCGCGATTGCGATCACCGAGGCCGCGGTGGCCGAAGCCGCCGCCGAGGACGCGGCCGAGGGGGCCTGACCGGCGCCTGCGGCGCGTTGGCAAGCACGGTGAGCGGCTCGGTCTCGTGAGCGGTACCTGGTGCGGTCGTAGTGGCGGCCACGACCGCGCCCAGGATCCGTATCACGCCGGCGAGCACCCGCTACCAGCCAGCCGCGATCACCGAGCGGATCACCCTGCTCGCGATGCCGACCTCACTCGGTCCCGCCATGATCGTCCTGATCCTGGAGCGATTCGACGCTGAGCGCCGCCGCGATTTGCTCGATGGCCTCGGCCTCGGCCGGGCTCACGCTCTGGCCGTCTTCCCGGTGCGCGGCCGCCACCCTGTTCGCGACAGCGAGGACGAAGCGCCGGTAGCCATCGGTCTCCTCGGCCGTGGCCTTCGTATCCAGCAGCGCAACCGCATCGCGGACGTGCTGGAGTCCGTGGTCCCTGAGTTCCTCCTGCGAGTGGAATTTCGTATGGTCCGCTTTGGGCTTGGCCGCCACGATCTCATCGAGGAGCTCACTCTCGCCGTGCTGGGCCCGCGCCTCGGTGTAGGCCTTCGACATCGCCAGCGTTTCGCGGAACATGCCACCCTTCGCGGCCATCACGACGATCATGCCGGCGCTCACCGGACCTTCGAGAACCAGCGCCCACTCCTCGGGCGAAAATGCTGCCTTCGTCGTCATCGCAACTCCTCTGCTCAGGCGGGCCCGCACATCGCGGAGCGGCGCACCACGGTCACGAAGGACCACGGCCAGGCCACGATCCAGCGTCGAGGCTACGTCAAACCGCCGGCGTAGCTACGCGGGGGCCGGTGACGTCGGCTGGCCGACTGTCACCGATCTCGCACAGCACGTACTTACCCTGTCTCAGGTGAACACGTTGACCGCACGGGCCACCACCAGTCCCAGTACGGCGAGTGAGATCAACGACTGCACGCCCATGGCGATCTTGGCCCACGGCGCCAGAGGGAACACGTCCGTCGGGCTGAACGCCGTGGACGACGTCAGACCGAGGTACAGGTAGTCGATGAATCTGGGCCGCCAGCCGAACGCGGCGATCTCCGGACTTAGCTGTTGGGGAAAGGCCAGGTCGAGATTGTGTGGCATGCCGTGTGCGCGGGCGGCCGGGCCCCCTGCGTCGAGTACCCAGTACAGCAGCGCAAAGGCGATCACATTGGACAGCCAGACAATTCCGCCGGCCCGGAGCAGTTGGTCGGCCGAATTGGTCGCCTCACCACCGCGAATGAGTATCGAAACCAGCTGCACGGTCGCCACCACGGCGTCGAGTACCAGCACCCCGACGACACCGATGGACAGCCCCCGCAACAGCGGCGTTCGACGATCAATTCGTCCCGGATCGTTGACCATGAACGCAATCAGCAGCGGGAACTCGATCAGGGGCAGAACCCAAGGTGGGGCGATCCGAATCTCTGCGGGGCGCAGGACCGCCAGCGCGATGGCCGCCACCACGGCGGCCACCATCGGCCAGCGCGGTTCACCCCGGACCGGCTCAGGAAGCGTCATCGAAGAGTCGCTGCTCATACCGTTGCCTTCCTGGTGCCTCGCCCGCCCATCTGGCGACCGATACTGACCGCACCGATATTCTCCGGTACCGCGCATCCGCGAAGGCCGGCTGGAACGGGATGGATCCATCCGAAGGCTGCAGCGGCGTCTCCTCAACGGCCTGACGGCTTCATGGGAGCCGGCCCTCGACACTCGCCGGCGGATGAGTGATGGCTCGCCAGTGGCCGTCCTTGATCGGCTGCTGCCGGTCGGCGGGGACTACTGAGATGGAGCCAACCGACAAGATCGTCTCCCAGGATTCTTCCGAGACGGGTTCTGGAGACACTTCAGGGCCGGTCCAAGATCTGGAAACCGGCCCTGACCTGCGGTTCTGCTGGTGGGCGATACTGGGATTGAACCAGTGACCTCTTCCGTGTCAGGGAAGCGCTCTCCCGCTGAGCTAATCGCCCCAGATGCGTGCTGCGAGGTGGAGACGGGATTCGAACCCGTGTACACGGCTTTGCAGGCCGTTGCCTCGCCTCTCGGCCACTCCACCGCGGTGCAGATGGCCTGACGGCCTCCGAGCGGACGACGGGATTCGAACCCGCGACCCTCACCTTGGCAAGGTGATGCGCTACCAACTGCGCTACGTCCGCACCGCCGAGTTACACCGGCGACGAAGGAGAACTCTAGCGGAGTCCTCCCAACCTTGCCAAACCGGATACCCTTCGCGTCGCACGTCCGGGGCGCCGACAATCCGTACCCAATGAGGCATATCGTTGCCTAACCCAACTGACCAGGGCAAACGGTATGTCACGCGCTCCGCGACCCGGTCGACGGGCCCCCGGAGGACGCACTCGACGAGAAGCGTCATCAGGATGACCCGCCACCGGGCCGGGGAGACCACGGCTACGTGATCCAGCGACGCAGAAATGGCACGCCGAGTTGGTGCATCGCCGGGCGGACGATGACGCCGGCGTCGACCCTGTGGGAGATCCGCACGCGATAATCCGTTGCTCCAATGTGGAGCAACGCCGTACCCTGGTTGATGGACACCGACCGAGAGGGCAGATCCGTGAACGCCAGGCAGCAGCACCAACGACCGCAGCGACCGTCGTCGCGCGGCCGAGCGGTCATGCCCGTGGCCGAGCGGTCCGCCGAAGCGGACAGGTGGCGCCCGTAGCGCACGCGACCAGCGTGACGCCTACGCCGTCCCCGGACATCCGGATGGGCGGCATTTTTCTGTCCATTGCGGACGGTCACGCCCAAGTGTCGATAACTCCACAGTGGATGGTCGCATTTCGACCGGGACGAGGGAGCTGGTTGACCCGCCCGCTTTGGGAGCGGGATATACCGAGTTCGATTCTCGGGTCCCGGACGAGCGGTGGTGGGAGCTGATGTAACCGGCAGCATGGCTGCCTTTGAAGCAGCTCGTGGAGGTTCGAATCCTCCGCTCCCAACGTACGCGGAAATGGGCTGGGTGCTGGTGCACAGTCTCGCCTTGCAAGCCTGACGTGCGGGGTTCGACTCCCCGACGGTCCACAAATGCCCTCATAGCTCAGCGGATCAGAGTGTCTGGCTACGAACCAGAAGGTCGCAGGTTCGAATCCTGCTGGGGGCACTCGATCTCGTTATACGGAATCACATTCCCATCTCATGGGCCATGTTGCCGAGGAGTCGGAGCAATGTCGATCGGAAACAAGTTCAAATTTCGACCGGTTGACCAGCGGTCTGGGTTCGACTCACCGGTTCGGCTTGCTCTTGTGACAGATCATCGGCAATCCTCACCGGACAGCAACGCGCGCTTCGCGGCGTGTGCGTGCACCGGTTTGCCTCGCCGTTGAGGCCTGGTCTGGCGGCTAGCGGCTCTGCGACCGGGCGAGCGCATCTACCCGGCGTAGTGCGTCGGCAGCCGGTATGGGCCGGCCATCGCGGCGACGAGGGCGGCGGCGCGTTCGGCGGGCAGGCCGGCCGAGGTGACGTACAGCGGTCGCCGGGCGTCGCCGCGGCGTACCGCAACCGCGTGGCTGGCCGTGCGGAACGCCGTTTTGGCCACGCCGATGACGGGGATGTTCAGGTGGGTGTGCAGATGGGCTCCGAGCCCGGGGCGTCCCTGCGGGTCCAGGTCGACGTAGCCGTCGATGATGACCAGCGATAGGGGGTGGCCGAGGTCGGCCAGCACGGCCAGCAGCGCCGGCAGTTCGCGGGCGTAGAACCGGCCCGGCTGATACGGCGCCGCGCTGGCCAGCCAGCGCACGCGTTCTTCGGCGATCCGGGCGAACCGTGGCTCCCACGCCGTCACCAGTGCCGCGCGAGCGCCGCCGTCGGGTGGATAGTGGACATCGACCGCCGCGTACGGTGCCTGATCCGCGGCGGCCATGCTGACCAGTCTGCGGGCGACCGAACCGGCCGCATCTGGCGGGGCCGCCGAAGCCGCTCAATGCCGGTCGGACGACCGACGACGAAGATCCATTCGCGCACACCGCCCGCGTCAGATCCGCATGGCCGCGCCCGGTTCGCGCTGTGGGCGGCCGGGCCACAGTGGCCGGCGTGTGACACGGGTGCTGTCGTTCGTCCTGCCGTCTTCGGGGCCGTGTCGTGGCTGCGCCTGCTCGTCGATGTGCATCGGGACTGCCTGCTTCCGATCGTCTGCCTCCTATACGGTCCAGAGCGCTTGGGTGGGTGACATTCGTGCGGCCCGCAACGCGGGGAGTAGGCCGGCGAGGGCGCCGATGAGCAGGGCGGCGGTCGAGCCCGCCGGCCCAGGCCACGGTGGGCACCACGGTGGTCCAGTGTTTGGTGTGGGCGTAGATGGCGGTGGCGCCAGCGCCGGCGGCGACGCCGGCGGCGCCGCCGAGGGTAGCGAGCAGCATGGCTTCGGCGAGGAATTGGACGCGGATGTGGCCCTTGGCGGCGCCGAGGGCGCGGCGGAGCCCGATCTCGGAGCGGCGTTCGAGCACGGAGATGATCATGATGTTGGCGACGCCGACGGCGCCGACGAGCAGGGACACCGCGCCCAGGCCGAGGAACAGTCCGTTGAGGGCGGATTTCGCGGCGGCGCGGGCGACCAGCGCGTCGGAGGGTTGGGAGACGGTGACCTGGTTGGGGTGTTCGGGGTTGGCGGTGGCGGCGAGCAGGGCGTGGACGGCGTCGACCTGGTCGGTGGCGGCACGTAGGTAGATCTCGGAGGGGTGTCCGTCGAAGCCGAGGTAGGTCTGCGCGGCGGGGAATCCGATCAGGACGGCGGAGTCGATCTCGGGGGCGAGGATGGCCGGGTGCAGGATGCCGGCGAGGTAGAACCATTGGCCGATCTTTGGCGTCGGGCCGACCCAGATCCGTTCGCCGGGGTAGAGCCGGTCGATACCGAGCCGTGCGGCGGCGGCGGCGCCGAGCACGGCGACGGGTTCGCGGGCGGTGGCCGGGTTGAGGTAGCGGCCCTGGGCCATCGTGGTGCCGACGGTGGCGGGCAGGTCGAGGCTGGTGGCCTGCACGGACAGCGCGTTGGTGTTGATCGAGGGGATCAGCGGGCTGCGGTAGGCGTTCACGCCGCCGACCGCGCCGGTGTATTGAACGGTGGTGACCGGCCCGATCCGGGAGATCATGCCGGGTGCGGCGGTCGGGAGTTCGGCGGTGTCGCCGCCGAGGGTTTGCCCGTTGGCGACGGTGAGCAGGTTGGTGCCCAGCTGGTCGATCTCGGCCAGCAGCCCGGCCTGGGCGGAGGACGACAGTCCGAGGACCGCGACGATGGCCGCGACGCCGATGGCGATGCCGAGCGCGGACAGGGCGGCGCGCAGTTTGCGGGTGCGCAGCCCGATGCTGGCCAGCCGGCCCAGATCGGCTGGTCGCAATCGGCGCGGCGCGAGTGCGGCGCTTACCGCGGGGTCGCCGCGAAATCGTGGATCGTTGGGTGCGGAGTGATTTCGCGGTGTGCTCATGCCAGGCTCCCGGCGTAGGCGCCGTGGTCGGCGGTGTCGGCGACGATGCGCCCGTCGAGCATCTCGATGCGGCGGGGTAACCGGGCGGCGATGGCGTGGTCGTGGGTGACCAGGAGGATGGTGGTACCGGCCGCGTTGAGGTCTTCGAGCAGGGTGATGATCGATTCTCCGGTGGTGCTGTCGAGGTTGCCGGTGGGCTCGTCGGCCAGCACGATCGCCGGCCGGCCGACCAGCGCTCGGGCGATGGCTACCCGCTGCCGCTGGCCGCCGGACAGCTGCGTGGGTCGGGCGTGCGGGCGGTCGCCGAGGCCGACGGCGGCCAGCGCCTCGGCGGCCTGGGCGCGGCGTTGTTTGATGCCGACACCGGTGTAGAGCAGGCCGTCGGCGACGTTGTCGAGCACGGTGGCGTGCTCGGCGAGGAAGAACTGCTGGAACACGAACCCGATGCGGGTGGCGCGTAGCGTGGCCAGCTCCCGGTCGGACAGGTGCGCCACGTCCAGGCCGCTGACGAGCACCCGGCCCGAGCTTGGCCGGTCCAGCGTGCCCAGCACCTGCAGCAGCGTGGTCTTGCCGGAGCCGGACGGGCCGACGATCGCGACCAGCTCACCCGCCGCGACGGTGAAGCTCACCCCGCGCAGCGCGGTGACCGGCGGCTGACCCGGGTAGCTCTTGGTCACCTGCTCGACCTGCAGCACCGCGTTCATGAGGCCGGCACCACGACGTGTTGACCGGCGGAAAGGCCCGACCCGGTGACCTGCACCAGCCCGGTCGCGTCGTCGAACAGCCCCGGCGAGACCGGCACCAGGTGGTGTGTCCCGTCCGGGTTGACGACCTCGACCGCGTACCCGCCGCCGGACTGGGCGAGCAGCGCGAAGACCGGCACCGCCAGCACGTTGTGCACCGTCTGGTCGGTGATCGCCACCTGCACCGGCGCCTGATCCCAGCTGCCGGTCGCCGTCGCATCGGTGGGCCGGATCGTCACCGGCACCGTCGGGCCGCTGTCAGAACCGCCGGAGTTGTTCGACGGGGCGGTGGCGACCGTGCCCACCGCGGTGACCGTGCCGGGGGTGGTGCGGCCATCCGGCAGGGTGATGGTGACCTTGTCGCCGGCCTTGACCTCGGATTGCAGGTCGGCGTCCAGCGCGACGCTGACCGTCCGCGCCGTCGAACTCGCATGCAGCACCGGGCCGCTCGCGGGGGCGCCGAGAGCTGGCCTGCAGCGCGGTCACCCGCGCGGCGCTCGGCAGGAACACCACGTCACCCAGGGACAGCGTGCCGCTCTGGTCCACCCCGAGGTGTTTCTGCAGCTTCTTCACGCCGGCCCTGGTGGCCCAGTGGAACTGATCCCAGGCGGAGTCCACATCGGACTTGTGCACGTACCCGAGCGCGACCAGGTCGTGGTTCAGCTCGGCCACATCCTTACCGGTCACGTCGGCGGCAGTCGCGCCCTCGGCGAGGGCACGGTAGGCCGGGGTCGACCCGTACAGCAGCACCACCGGTGTCCCGTCCACCCAGTACAGCACCTGACCCTGGCGGATCACCTGCCCCAGCTGCCGGCAGCCAGGTCACCGTGCCAGGTGCCTGACCGAGGACCGTGTAGGAGCCCGCGTACCCCAGTGCGCCGTTGACCTGCGTGTGTCTCGGACAGTGACTGGCGGGTGACCGTCGCCAGCGACGTCGCGGACCCGTTGTCGCTCGACCCGCTGCTGCCCCCGTCACCGGCGAACACGCCACCGGCCACCACGAGGGCGCCCGCGGCGAGCAACACCAACACCACCGCAACGATCACCCACCGACGCCAGCGACGCCGCGGGGAGGCAGACCCTCACCGGACTCGACGAACTCGGCCCGTTCGCTGGTCACCGGTATCGTCCCGGCACTCATAGCCCTGAAACTCCTTCACGGTCGTTCGCTTCGCGTTGTACGGCGACGGTCTCGGGTGGATTCGGTCAGATTGGGCGCTCAGGGAGGCTGGTCACTCCGACTCTCCTTGATGCGGCCCGCCGCATGCACTGGTCGCATCGGGGCCAGGACGATCACCCGGACACATGGCAACTCCCCCGGGGATGCTGAGGCTGCCGCTCTGTGGCAGCAGGGGCTGGCATGTGTGGATCGTGGTAACGATCTGCGGCGAGTTCTCGTCAATTTTGTTGTGGAGATAGAAGACTGGGTACCCGGCGCGATCGGTGCTGGGGTCGGGCCAGTTCGACACTCCGTGGGAGCGCATGCACTGGGCGAATCTCCGCATGCCGCTCATCATCTGCTGCTATCTCGGCCTGGCTCACCTCGCCGCTGTTCGGGAGCAGGTGTGCGCAGGCTGTCTGCGCCGTCTGGTACTGGGAGCTGCTGACCCCGAGCTGCTGCGCGGTTGCCTTCGGGATCTCTCCGTTGCCGTTGGGGTCGGGGAAGTTCGGCACCCCGTGGGAGCGCATGCAGGCCGAGTAGGCGACCGCTGACGGGGAGCTCGATGACCCTCCGCATTCGGTGAGCCGCCGGACCCGGCCGATGACGGGCTGCCGCTGCATGCCGCCGCCAGCAGGGCCAGGGCGGCCGTGGCGATGATGGCGGTCGCGGTTCGCGCTGTGCGCGGCCATGCCCGCCGTGCGAGGCGGATGCTGTCGTTCATCACGTCCTCCTCAGCGCGGCGGTCGTCGATGTGCATCGGGACTCGCTGCTGTCCGTGCCATGGGCTTTCGTTCGTGGTGGTTCGCGGCGCCGCTGCTGTCCTGTCTAGCGCCTAGCCCATGACACGAGCCGAACAGTGCTTGTTATGCGGATGTCATCTCCGCTGATGCAGATCCACCACACGTGGGACTGTCTACGGAAGCGGGAGCCCTTGAAACCCGGTCAGGTCGATGCATACCTGAACCTGGGCCAGGACCTGCGACGAATGATGGTCGATGCCGGCCTGGCTCGTAGGGGAAATGAGGACCGCCTGGTGACCCCCCTGGGAACTGATGATGGGGTCGGGCCAGTTCGGCTCGCCGTGGGAGCGCAGGCACTGGGCCAGCGTCCGCAGGCCGCTCATCCATTGCTGCACCACCGCCTGCGAACAGTTGTCGGCCATCGCAGCACTGTGTCTCTTGTTGTTGCTCCGCGGTCGATCCGGTGGCTGGGATCAGGTGCTGGCAGGCTTGCTCGGCCGCCTGCAACTGGGAGCTGCTGACCCCGAGCTGTTGCGGATCGGCCTTCGGGACCTGTCCACCGCTGCCGGGGTCGGGGAAGTTCGGCACCCCGTGGGAGCGCATGCAGGCCGAGTAGGCGACCGCTGACGGGGAGCTCGTCGAGCCGCCTGCACTCGATGAGCGGGCTGCCGCCGCTGCCGCAGGCCGCCAGGGCCAGGACGGCCGTGGCGATGATCGGCAGCCGGCGGGCAGACGCGCGTCGGCGCCGTGGACGCCGTGGCCGGCGCATGACGCGGGTGCTGTCGTTCATCGTGCCCTCCTCAGCGGTCGGGTCGTGGCTGCGCCTGGCCGTCGACGTACACCGATGGCCTCTGGGCGCTTATGACTGATCCGTTCATGGTGGTCCGCGGCGCCGCGGCCTCTCCTGTCTAGCGCGTAGCCCATGACACCAGCCGAACAGTGCTTGTTAGGCGGATGTCATCCGCGCTGGTGCAGGATGTGGACGTGCGAGTGCTCGTTGTGGAAGATCACGTCGCGCTGGCCAACCGGATCGGTGAGGGCCTGCGCGACGCCGGTTTCGCCGTCGACGTGGTCTACGACGGCGCGGCAGCCCTGGAGAGCACAACCAGCACCGACTACGACGTGGTCGTGCTCGACCGCGACCTGCCGACCGTGCACGGCGACCAGGTCTGCCGCCGGCTGGTGCGCGACGGCTCGCCCAGCCGCATCCTGATGCTCACCGCGGCCACCGACGTCGAGGATCGGGTCGACGGGCTGGAGCTGGGCGCGGACGACTACCTCGGCAAGCCGTTCGCATTCCCCGAGCTGATCGCGCGCATCCGCGCCCTCGGGCGACGCGGACCCGGCTCGCCCGCGGTCGTGCAGCGCGGCGACCTGGTGGTCGATCGCGCCCGGCACCGCGCCAGCCGCGCCGGCATCCCACTGACCCTGACCCGCAAGGAGTTCGGCGTGCTGGAGTGCCTGGCCGACGCGGACGGCGCCGCGGTCAGCGCCGAAGAGCTGCTCGAACACGTGTGGGACGCGCACGCCGACCCGTTCAGCAACACGGTCGCGGTGACCGTCGGGCGGCTGCGGCGCAAACTCGGCGACCCGCCGCTGATCGAGACCGTCGTCGGCGTCGGCTACCGGCTGTGAGAAGCCACCTCAGCGCCCGGTCGCGGCTGACGCTGCTCTACACGTCGCTGTTCGCGCTGGGCGGCGCCGCCCTCGTGTTGATCACCTACCTGCTGGTCGCGCACGCCTTGCACACCACGACGGCCCCCAAGATCCCAGCGTCGGTCCAGCAAGCGATCGATGAGTGCGTCGCGGCGGCGCAGGCCGCGGGTAGTGACTCGGTCGCCAAGGCCACGGTCAAGTGCACCGCGCTGTATGCCAACGGTGTCCAGGCCGGCGCCTCTGCACAGCGCAGCACGACACTCACCCACCTGCTGACCTACTCGCTGCTCAGCCTGGCCGGCGTCACACTGCTCGCCGCGGTCGCGGGCTGGATCGCTCGCCGGACGCATCCTGCGACCGGTGCACCGGCTCACCGCGGCCGCCCGCGCGGCCAGTGAGCAGAACCTGTCCCAGCGCATCGCTCTGCAAGGCCCGCGCGACGAGCTGCGTGAGCTCGCCGACACCTTCGACACCATGCTCGAACGGCTCGACCGCGCGTTCACCAGCCAGCGGCAGTTCATCGCCAACGCAAGCCACGAGCTGCGCACGCCGCTGACCGTCATGCGCACCGCGATCGACGTCGTGCTCGCCAAGCCGCAGCCGACCCGCGACGAACTGGTGTCGATGGCCGCCGAAGTCCGCCAGGCCGTCGATCACGCCGAGCGGCTCATCGAGGCACTGCTGGTACTCGCGCGCAACGATCAAGCGCGCACCCTCACCGACCCGCTGGATCTCGCCACCGTCGCCGAGGACGCACTCGAGGGACGTACCGCCGACGGCATCACCACGATCACCACGCTCGACGAAGCCCCGGTGACCGGCGACGCGGTGCTGCTCGAACGGCTCGTCACCAACCTGCTCGACAACGCCGAGCGCTACAACATCGCCGGCGGCACCGTCGAGATCTCGACGACCGCCCACGACGCGACATCCGTCCTGCGCGTGGTCAACACCGGAGCGGTGGTCCCCGCCGACATGGTCGAACGCCTGTTCCTGCCGTTCACCCGGCTCGACGACCGCACCCGCCACGACGGCTTCGGGCTCGGTCTCACCCTCGTCTCATCGATCGCCGCCGTGCACGGCGGCACCGTGGACGCAACCGCCGTGCCCACCGGTGGGCTGGACATCAGCGTCCGCCTCCCACGACGCGACATCGCCGTCACCCCAGCGTCGCCTGCCACCTGAACAACTGAGTCCCGCCAGCACCGTCGCACAGGCCAGGCATGGCCCTCCCACAGTGCTCCCGCGCGAACCCCTCTCTCCAATCAGGCTTGCCTCATTGTGCCGCGCCACCGATACCGTGGCGGTATGGAAACCCGCGAGCTGGCCTACTTCGTGGCCGTCGCCGAGGAGCGCCACTTCGGCAAGGCGGCGGCCCGGCTCGGCATCGCCCAGCCACCGCTGTCCCGGGCGATCAAGCAACTGGAGCGGGACCTCGGCGTCGTGCTCTTCACCCGTACCAGTCATGGGGTTGATTGCACCGCGGCCGGCGAGGTCCTGCTCGATGACGCTCGGCGGATCCTCGAGGCGATCGAGGCGGCGACCCAGCGCACCCGCCGCGCCGGCGAGCAGCGCCGGCGGCTCGTGCTGATCGTCAAGCCGGGCAGCGACGGCGGCCTCCTTCGCCCCATCCTCGACGCCTACGAGCGCGAGGCCGACGCGCTGCCGGTCGAGGTGCGCACCTGCGGGGTCGGCGAACAGGCCGGGCTGCTGCGGGCCGGGGCCGGCGACGTCGCGATCATGCACGGCCGCCGCCAGGACCTGACCGGCCTCGACCACGAGCAGCTCCTCGAGGAGGCGCAGGTGGTCGTGCTGCCGCCGGGTCACCGCCTGGCCGGCCGCGCCGAGGTCAGTGTGGCCGAGATCGCCGGCGAGCTTGACCGCGCCCGAGCAACCGACTCCGCCCAACTGTTCCAGCTGATCGCCCTCGGTCGGGCCGCCGCCGTGGTTCCCGCATCGGTACGACCACAGCTGCGTCGAGACCTGATCGCCATTCCCGTTCGGGATGCTCCGACGACGCCGGTGCTCCTGGCGTGGCCGATCGAGCAGCGCTCGAAGGCGCTCGCCGCGTTCGTCAGGACCGCCACGACGGTGGCAACTTCCCGGCCGGCCGGGACCTGAAGCTCTGCCGCCCGGGACAGGGCGCGGCGGACGGTGTGAGCACCACAGACCCACCGTCCCAGGGAGACCACGATGGACATCCGTACCCTTTCCCGAGCCGCCGGCGTCGTCTCGGTGATCGTCGCGCCGTTGGTGCTCGCGATCCCGATCGAGATCTCGGACAACGAGGACGCGCCGGCGGCCCAGCAGCTACCCGACTACGCCGCCCACTCGGGCGTCGCCTTCGCGTCGAACCTCGTGCTGTTCGCGTTGCTGCTGATCGTGCCGGCCATGCTCGCCACCGCGCGGCTGGCCCGGCCCGGGGCCCCGAAACTCGCCTTCGTCGGCGGCGGACTGTCGGCGCTCGGCTGGCTGGCCGGCCTGATCAGCCTCGGCGTCACCCAGATCGCGCTGTACCAGGGCGCGAAACTGCCGGACCGGGCCGGCGCGGCGGCCCTCATCGACGCGATCAACGGTGATCCGGTCTTCGGCACGCTGATCGGGCTGTTCGTGCTGGGCCACGTCGTCGGCATGATCATCCTCGGTGCCGCGCTCTGGCGCTCGCACGCGGTGCCGGTGTGGGCGGCGCTCCTCTTCATCGCGTACCCGGTGCTGCACTTCGTCGGGCACCAGGTCAACCCGATCTTCGACTACGTCGCCGGGGTCGCCTTGCTGATCAGCGCGGTGGTCATCGCGACCCGGATCGCCCGCACCCCGAACAGCCGGTGGGACGCGCCGGTCGGATCGCCGACGCCGGCCGAGGCGTTGCAGCCCGTGGCCGTCTAATGCACCGCCGACGCCGGTGACCAGGTCGGGAAGGGCCTGGTCACCGGGGCTGCCCAGCCCTCACAATCGAGGCTGATGCCGGTGAAGGTAAGGGTCGCCGTCACGGCCGCGCTCGCCGCCGCCGTGGCGTTCGCCGTGCTCGGCGTCGCACTGATCTTCACCGGGTACCTCGGCTGGCTGTCCGTCCTGGTCTCGATCACCGGCCTGGTCTACCTCGCGGTGGCCTTCGTCGGGGCGGCGATCCTGCGGGCCCGGCCGCGCAGCCGCACCGGCTGGATCTTCCTGATCTCCGGTACGGCCGCGCCGATCGCGGGCGGCGTGAGTGCGCTCGCCGACGCGTGCGTGCACCTCGGGCGGGTCGGGACCGCGTCGTGGCTGAGCGTGGCCCAGACCCCGGCGGCGGTGCTCGGCGTGCCGCTGATCGCCACGTACGGCGTGCTGCTTTTCCCGGACCGCCGCCTCGACACCCGCCGGCGCCGGCTGCTCGGCTGGATCTACGGCGTCGAATTGGTCGCCCTGCTGATCTGGGGGCTGCTGGCGCCCGACGCCAGCGATCTGCCCGGCGTGGTCAACCCGATCGCGGTACCGGCCGCCGACGGCCTGGTGATCAGCATCCTTCTCGTCGGGCCGCTCAGCCTGCTCGCGTGCGTCTCGCTGTGGCGGTACGCCAGCCGCGAGAACCCCGCGCTGCAAGAGTGCCGCGCTCGCCGCGCTCGTCGTACCGCTCGCCTATCTCGCCTGCGTCGTCGCCGGCTTCACCACCGGCGACACCGCGCCGATCGGCATTCTCGAGAACTGCGCCGCGATCGCACTCGGTGCGGCCGCGTGGGTCGGCATCGTCCGGCACGGCCTCTTCGACACGCGGGCGGTGCTCAACCGCGCTCTCGTGTACGGCGTCCTGAGTCTCGTCCTCGTCGCGGTCTATCTCGTCGTCGTGGTCGTGTTCGGGCTGTTCTTCGGCGGCCTGGTGCCGCAGGTTGTCGCCGCGGTGACGGCGGCGCTGGCCGTGCTGCCGCTGCGTGACCTCGCCCAGCGGCGCATCAACCAACTCGTGTACGGGCTGCGCGACGACCCGGCGGCGGCGTTCGCCCGGCTCGGCGACCGGCTCGACGCCGCCGGCGCACCCGACGAGATCCTGCCCGCCGCCGCGCGGACGGTCGCCGAGGCGTTGCGCCTGCCGTACGTGATGATCGAGGTCGACGGCGAAGTGCTCTGCCGGCACGGGCGGGCGCTCCCCGGCGGCACCGAGGCGTGGCCGCTGCCGTTCGCCGGCGAGACCATCGGCAATCTGGTCGTCCAGCGACGCACCGACGCTGATCTGTCCGCCTCGGAGCGACGGCTGCTCACCGACCTCTCGACGCAGATCGCCGTCGCCGCCCGGGCGGTCGTGCTCACCCGGGCGTTGCAGAACTCCCGGCAACGCCTTGTCGCCACGCGCGAGGAGGAGCGCCGGCGGCTGCGCCGCGACCTGCACGACGGGCTCGGCCCGACCCTGGCCGGTATCGCGCTCGGCATCGACACGGTACGCCGGGCAACCCGGCCGGACGGCTCGACCGCCGAACTGCTCGCGACGCTGCGCGCAGCGACCGAGGCGGCCGTCGACGACATCCGGCGCATCGTCTACGACCTGCGCCCGCCGATCCTTGACGAGCTCGGGCTGGCCGGTGCGGTCCGGGAACAGGCGGTACGCCTCGGCGCCGAGCGGATCGACGTACCCGACACGCTGCCCGCGTTGCCGGCCGCGGTCGAGGTCGCCGCGTACCGGATCGCGGTGGAGGCACTCACCAACGCGGCCCGGCACTCGCCCGGCTCGCCGGTGTCGGTGCAGCTATCGGTCAATGGCCGCCTCGAACTGTCCATTGCGGACGACGGCGCCGGCTTGCCCGATGGCTACCGCGCCGGCGTCGGGCTCAACTCCATGCGCGAACGGGCCGCCGAACTCGGCGGCCGGTGCGACGTGACGCGGCGGAGTCCACAGGGGACACTCGTGCACGCCGAGTTCCCGTTGGTACCCTCATGACAGTTCGTGTCGTGGTGGCCGACGATCATCCCTTGTTCCGGCAGGGCCTGCGGTCGCTGGTCGTCGACTCGCCGGATACCGAGCTCGTCGGGGTGGCCGCCGACGGCGACGAGGCCGTCGCGATCACCCTCGAGCAGCGGCCCGACGTCGTCGTGATGGACCTGCGCATGCCCGGCCTCAACGGCGTCGACGCCACGCGGAAGATCGTCGCGTCGGCCCCCGAGGTCGCCGTACTGGTGCTCACCATGGTCGAGGAGGACGCGTCCATCTTCGCCGCCATGCGCGCCGGCGCTCGCGGGTACGTGCTGAAGGGTGCCGGCCCGGAGACCATCCTCCGCTCGATCCACGTCGTCGCCTCGGGTGAGGCCATCTTCGGCTCGGCCGTGGCGGCCCGCCTGACCGGGTTCTTCGCCGGGGGAGCGGAGGCCTCGGCTACCCCGTTCCCCGATCTGACCGGACGCGAACGCGACGTCCTCACGCTCATGGCGACCGGCGCGAACAACGCCACCATCGCCAGCCGTCTCGGCCTGACCGAGAAGACGGTGCGTAACAACGTGTCCAACGTGTTCACCAAGCTGCGCGTCGCCGACCGCGCCGCCGCTGTGGCCCGGGCCCGCGACGCCGGCCTAGGCGGCTGAGGCGGCTGAGGTTACGGTGGGCTCTTCGGTGGACGCACGGGGCAGGAACGTGACCGTGGCGATCGTGGCCAGCCCGGCCACCGCGATCGCCACCGCCGGCCCTGACCACTCCGCCAGCGCGCCGGAGACGAGCGGGCTGAGCCCCTGCAGGGTCATCAGGCCGGTCGCCAGCAACGCGAACGCCTGCCCGCGCATCGGGTCGGGCAACGCCGCGAGGAAGCGCCGCTGGATGCCGAGGGCGTAGGCGAACCCGATCCCGGACAGCGCCAGCAGGCCGGCAACCACGGCGAACGGTGGCCGGGCCAGCAGGACTGGCAGTGGCGCGCCGAGCAGTACCACGAGTGGTACCACTAGTCTTTCCCGTACGGCCGGGCGGACGAACCGCCCGACCACGAAGTCGCCCGTGAGTATCCCGACCGGGAGCGCGGCGAGCAGGACACCCGCCGCATAGGGCGGGAAGCCGCGGGTAGCCGCGTACGGAACGAGCAGGGCCTCACCGCCGACGATCAGCGCGGGCGGCAGCCACTGCGCCAGCATCAGGCGTCGCACCGGCCGGTCGCGCAGGAGCCGGACCGCGCCGTGCCAGCTGTCCCGGACCATCGAGAACACGGGAGGCCGGGCCACTGCCACCCGGCTGCCGCTGGGTGTCGATTCGGCCGGCAGGCTCACCCGTACCCACAGCGCGGCCAGCAGGTTGCCCCCGGCGGACACGAGGAGAGCATGCCGCGGGCCGAGCGCGGCCAGGGCGATGCCGCCGGCGGCCAGTCCGAGCAGCTGCGCCACCGATGCCGCCATGTTCATCAGGGAACGGCCCAGCACGTATGCGTCGCCGGTGAGCACGTCGGCCACGACCCGGCTGGCGGCGCCGCTGAACACCGGTGTCACGGCGGCGATCAGCGCGACGAGTACCAGGCACCAGCCGACCGGCAGCCGAGCCACCGCGAGGACGACGGCCACAGCCGATTGAAGGAGGAAGCCGCCGACGATCAGCCGGCGCGGAGCGACCCGGTCGGCGACCGCGCCCAGCAGCACGCCTCCGACCGCCTGGGGCAGGAAACCCGCGCCGAACGCGATCGCGCCGAGGAGCGGTGAACCGGTGAGCGCGAAGACGAGCACCGACAAGGCCAGGATGCGCAGGGTGTCGGCGGCAATCGACAGGCTCCGGCCGACGAACACCGCCCGGAATCGCGGCTCGGCCAGCACCTGGCTGTAGGTGGTCACGTCCGTCACTCTGCCGCGTACCTCCGGGGGTACGCCAATGTTACGTCCAGGGGCGTAACGTCAACGGCCGTGCTGCGCTTCGAGGTCGCCGCCGACGCCCTGCTCAACAGCCGGTTCGCGGTGTCGCCGCTGTTCGAGCTCGACGCCCTCCTGCGGGGTCTGAGTGGCCGGGGAACGCATCGCGTGCCACTGCCGCCGGCCTGGCTCGCGCGGCTGCGGCCCCGGCTCGCCCGGCTGCGCCGGGACACCGCGCTCGACGCGGTCTTCGCACTGCTGCTGCCGCGGGAGGGCGCGAGCCTCCTTGCGCCGCCGCCGGTGAGCCTGGCGCAGACGATCGAGGACGACCTCGCGGCCGTCCGAGCGACGCCCCGCGCTCTTGCCCGCCGCGAGTTCGAGCACTATCTGGCTCTCCAACCGCAGCTTCCCGCGCCGATACGGACGATCCTGCGTTCCCGTACCGCCGTCGCCGACATCGCCGATGCCCTGGAACTCGCCTGGTACGACCTGGTCGCGCCGGACTGGCCGCAGCTACGGGCCATCTGCGAACGCGATGTCGTCTACCGCGCCGGCAAGTTGAGCCGCGGTGGATGGGGTGCCGCCCTCGCCGGACTGCACCCCGCGGTCCGCTGGCGCGACGGTGCCGTCGAGGTACTGCGCATGGCCGGCGGCCGGGTGCCGGTCGGCGGATCGGGGTTGACCCTGGTGCCTTCGGTCTTCATCTGGCCGGCTGTCGCCGCCCACCACGCGGACCCCTGGCCGAAGGCCATCGTCTACCCCGCTCGCGGAGTCGCCGCACTGCTGGAGCCGACGGCCGTCCGCGCGGCCGGCGCCATCGCCGCACTGCTCGGGCACTCCCGGGCCCGCCTGCTCATCGCACTCGCCGAACCAGCCAGTACCAGCCAACTCGCGCGCAGCCTCGGCCTGTCCGTCGGCGCGGTCGGCGACCACCTCGCCGTACTGCTTGACGCCGGGTTGCTAGAGCGGACGCGGGCCGGTCGGTCGGTGCTCTACCGGCGCACCCCGCTCGGCGACGCTCTCGCCGGTACCGACTGACCCACCGCTCTCGTCGGTGACCAGCTGGTCGCGGCCGTTGCGCTTGGCCAGGTAAAGGTTGCGGTCGGCCTGGCCGAGCAGCGCCGACTGCGTCGTCGTGCCGGAGGCGGTGGCCACCCCGACGCTGAAGGTCACGTCCAAGTGGCCGGTCAGCGAGGTCCAGTCGTGCGAGCGGATCGCCTGGCGGGCCGCCTCCGCGATCCGCTGGGCCATCGCCGGCGAGGTGTCCGGCAACACCAGTACGAACTCTTCGCCGCCGAGGCGCGCCGCGATGCCGGGTGCCGGTACCGCGCCGGTGAGCAGCGTGGCGACCTGCTTCAGGACGTCGTCGCCGACCTCGTGGGAGAGCGTGTCGTTGATGGCCTTGAAGTGGTCGAGGTCGAGCAGGGCCACCGACGTCGGGCTGCCCTGCGTCGCGGCGACGCCCAGGATCGTGGCGAAGAACTCGTCGACGTACCGGCGGTTGTGCAGCCCGGTGAGCGCGTCGTGCAGCGCCAGTTGGCGGTAACGCTCCCGATCCCGGCGCGCCTCCTCGGCCTCCAGCGTGGCCTGCAATGCGCGGGCCCGCGCCTCCCGCTCGGCCGAGCGCAGGGCCTCGGCGTCGGCGTGGTAGCGCCGATGCTCCTCGTACGCCTCCTGAAAACGCCCTCCGGCCGCGAAGATCTCGGCCTGCTGAAGCCGGACGTCGACGGCGATCGCCGGAATGCCACGTTCGTCGCAGAGCTCACGGGCCTCGTCCAGGGCCTCCTGCGCGCGTTCGAGCAGCCCGCGCCGGCGCCACGCCTCGGCCGCGGTGACCAGGCACGTCGGCAGCACGTCGCCGTCTGTGTCGAGCGGGCCCTGCGGCTCCTCGAGGACCGGGCGCAGGGTCGCCTCGACCGCCTCGAACCGCTCGAGGAGCAACTCGACCCGCGCCACCGTGTCCAGGTACAGCCCGTCCAGCGGCACACCGTGCGCCCGGCCGATGCCGCGCATCTGCTCGACCAGATCGACGGCGGCGTCCTTGTCGCCGATCTCGCACGCGGTGTACGCCATGTTGTTGAGCACGGCGAGGCTCATCGCCGGGTCGTGCTGGGCGATCGCCAGTGCGGTGTTGAAGGGCTCGCGCGCGTCCTCGTACGAGCCGTTGATGTCCAGGACCAGCGCCAGCGACATGTAGTGCCCGGCGCGGATGCGCGGCGCCATGTCGTCGGTGGTGTGCTCCACACAGCGCAGCGCGTGAGCGAGCGCCTCGCCGGCGTCGCCGATCCGGCGGAAGAAGATGGACAGGAGTCGGTGGCTGCGGGCGATGAGGTAGGTGTGGCGGTGCTCGTATGCCCAAGCGTTGATCGCCCGGCCCCGCCGCCCGAGCTCGGCGATGTCGCCTCGCCGGCCGAGGATGTCCGCCGCGATGAGCCGCGCGCGCATGACCAGGTCCGGCCGGCCGAGTGCGGTGGCGATCCGCTCGGCCTCGGCCGTCGGCGGCGCCGCCGACCGGAAGTCCTCCAGCAAGGAACCTTCGATCAGGTCGAGCGCCGCCTCCAGGGCCGCCGGGTTGCGCGAGCTGTCCTCGGCGAGGGTTGGCAGGTCAGCACGGCGTGCTGGCATGACGCTGTCGCCGTCGTGGCCACGCTGCGTGGCCAACGCCGTCTGCCAACCATTCACGTCACCGCCATCGGCAGCCAAGCCCCAGCAATGAGCAAAACCGAAAGGCGCGAGGTGGGCGCCTGGTGGCGATGGTGTCTTCGCGGTCGAAGCTACGCCTGAGGCCAACGACGGCGGCCAGGCTTGCGGACAGCGACGCAATACCGCTGCCGGAAAGTTACCTGGCTCAATGCCAATGGCAGCTGCGGGAACTCACTTTACGGCGAGCTCGCCGAGTTCTGACCAATCGTCCTGCGGCACGGTCGCGTTGACAATGCGCGGGGTCGTGGCGAGATAGTCGGGCAGTGTGCGCTGCGCCTCCTTGAAATGATCCGACGTCACGTGCGCGCCGCCGGCGTCGCCGTCGCGGAATGCCTCCACGAGCACGTATTCGGTTGGGTCGTCGAGGCTGCGGGACCAGTCGAACCAGAGGCACCCCGGTTCAGCGCGAGTGGCCTCCGTGAAGGATTTGGCGATTGCCGGCCAGCGATCGGCGTGCTCCGGCTTGACCAGGAATTTGGCGGTGATGAAGATCATGGTGGTCAGCGTAAACGAACGGGCGCTCACCGGCTCGGCGAGCGCCCGTCGCAATTTGAGACTTGCCCGTACTTATGCGCCGCCTCCGCCCGGCTGCACCACGCCATTCACCGTCAAGGTGTAGGGCGCGTACTGCTGGACCTGCTCCGTCGGCTCGTCGTAGGCCACGATGGCGACGACCTTCGGGAACACGGTCAGCAGCAGGAGCTGCAGCCAGTTGAGTGTCAGCGTCGACTTGTGGTCGAACTCGAGTTGCAGCGCGATGCTGTGCTGCTCGTCGATGCCGACCAGGCGGACGTTCCAGTTGAACACCGAGATCGGCTTGATCTCGGTCGGCGAGTCGAACGGATCGAGGCTCGAGCCGTCGCTCACCAGGGTGCCGCCGACGCGGATGTTGTCGACGAGGAGACCGCCCTCGTTGACGCCGCCGTCGCTGACGTACCGGATGCCGATCAGCACCGACTGGCCCGCGTATGCGGACAGGTCGTAGGTGTGCGGCTCGAATCCGGTGGTCGTGCCGTTGAGGCCGGGGCCGAGCGGGGCATCGACGGTCTTGTCGCCGGGGATCACCGTATAGGTGGCCCCGCCGTCGGTGGAGACCGACACGTAGCCGTAGTCGAAGCCCTCCTCGGCGCCGTACTTGGCGTCGAAGCGCAGCGTCGGGTCGGCCGCCGGCACGGTCACCGAAGTGACCATGGTCGCGTCCGTGTTGCTGGCGTTGCCGGAGAACAGCGCCGCGTCGCCCACGTGGTCTGGATCGTTGGTCACGATCGTCCAGGCGAGGGGCAGCGGTGGCAGTGTCTTGGCCCCGTTGAACGACAGCGTCCGGAGATCGCGGCCCTTCAACGGCTGCCCGTTCTTTTGCAGGAGCACGTAATCGGCGCCGTTAGGGCCGGCACCGGGCACGCTGTAGGACTGCGGGTTGGCCAGGTTGACCGACGCGCGCAGGCTCTTGGTCGTGACGCGGCTCTTCGGGACGCCGAGCATGAGCCCGAACTTCGAGTCCCCGACGAGCTTGTCGACGAGGTTCATGGTCTGGAAGTCATGCAGGACCTTGTACATGTCCTTGGCGCCCTCGGCGGCCAGTTCCGCCTTGAGGCTCGGCAAACCTTGCAGCGCGCCGTCGTTGTGCAGTTTGGAGATGATGTCGAGGCCGTAGCGGTCGAACAGGAACAGCATCAACGAATAGGCGTTGCCGTAGTCGGCGAGCACGCCGCTGCCGCTGCCGCCCTCACCCCAGAGGTTCAGCGAGTTCTGGGTGCCCCCGCAGTCTCTCGGGTTCGGGTTGAACGGGGTTTGCACCGGTCCGTAACCCTGGAAGCAGTAGATGTGGCTGTCGCCGCCCTGTTCGAAGACCGTCTTGGTGCCGTCGACGTAGCCGTCGAGCGTCTGGGCGAAGTCGGAGAGGCCCTCGTTCATCCAGGTCGTCTCGAACGGGTCGGTGTAGTACTGCAACAGGTGCTGCCATTCGTGTCCGAACACTCCCTCATACAGGAACGGGCGGGACGGACGGCTGGTGCAGGGATCCGCGGTCGCGTTGTCCGGCGGGTTGGCCGTGGTGCGGTGGGCCCAGTCGAACGCGTCGATCGTCATCACGTTGCGGTCGAACAGTTCGTTGAACTGCGACGTGAAGAACCCGGCGATGTAGGTCGGGTTGGCCGGGAACGCGTAGTAGTTCGCGTCCCGCACGTTGTCGACCAGCGTGACGGTCTTGTCGCCACCGCCGGTGTAAACGCCGCCGTTGCCGTTGGCGTCCGGACCGAGGATGGCGTTGGTGCCGTCGCGATCCGGCGGCGTGCTGAACGCGGCCGTCTCCTTCGGGAACATGTTGTTGTCGAACTGGTCGATCAGCTCGGCGACCTGTCCGGGGGTGACCGTTGTGGAGTCCGGCACCTGCGCCCGGCAGTCACCAGCCGGGAACGACGTGTCGTTGGCGACCCACACTTCGATCTTGTTGCCGACACCGCGAAGGGTGTAGTCCTTGCGGTATATCCGGCCCAGTTCGTCGTCGAGCCCGAGCCACTGCCGCACAGTTCCGACCGGCGGGGTGGTTGCCGCGGCGACGTTGGCCTGGGCCTTCGCCGCGCTTCTCTTCGCCGTGTACTGCTGCGGCGTGTTGACCGGCTTGCCGTCCAGCTTGAAGTCCTTGCGGGCCAGTTCCCGCGTGTCGGACGGCACGGCCTTCTTCGGGCTCGAAGGTGCCTGCAGAGGTTGCGCCGCCGCTGGACTCGCCGGGATCACGGCGAGAAGAGGTAACGCGAGTGCGACCGCAAAGGCCCCAGCAAGGCGTTTTCGCGTCATTTAGCCTCCTTTGAAAATTGGTTCATATCGTCGTATCGACATGTCAACGTACCTGCATATGGACATGCACAACCGGCGGCCGCAAAGGCGAGGGTGCTTTAAAGGGGAAAAGGCAGCACCATTGGTCCGTGGACGACGAATGGGCCCTGCGCGTTCGGTTCATCGGTGCCGGAATCGCAACGATTGGCGCGATCCTGCTGGTTGTGGGACTCATGGTTCAGATGGCCGGCTGGCTCCAGGCGCTCGCCATCGTGCTCGGCGCGCTGCTGCTCGCGACCGAGAGCGTCCTGCTCATGTGGACGTGGGCGCGCAAACGCCGCCGCGCCTGAGGCTTGCTCGGCCACTACTTCCCCGAAGTTGTGGCCTGGCGGGGGCTGGGTGGGGACTACTTCCCCGAAGTAGTGGCCTAGCAAGGGGTCGGTGGGGACTACTTCCCCGAAGTTGTGGCGCCGTCTAGGAGCGTGCGGCGTTTGGGAGCGTGGCGGCGTCTAGGAGCGTGGCGGCGGCGGCGCGAGCGGTGTCGGCGGCCTCGGTGTCCCGGTCGAGCAGCGAAACGTTGGTCACGCCGTCGTAGAGCAGCACGAGTTGGCGGGCAAGCCGGTCGGGGTCGGTCACGCCGAGCTCAACCACCAGGTCGCGGAAGAGCGAGCGCAGCCACGCGCGCGACGTGTCGCAGGCCTCGGTGACCACGGTGCCCGGGCGCGCCTCGGCACTCGCGCGGGCGAACGCGCAGCCGCGGTAGTTGTTCTCCCGCATGGCATCGCCGAGCGCGTCGTAGATGAGCAGGATGCGCTCGCGCGGATCCTCGATGCCGGCGAGCTTGTTGTCGATGCGCCGCTGGCGGGCGTCGAGCCGGCCGTTGAGGTAGGCGGCCACCAGTTCGTCCTTGCTGCCGAACGCGCTGTAGAGGGTGGCCTTCGCCACACCGGCGTGCTCGATGACCCGGTCGATGCCGACCGTGTGCACGCCCTCCGCGTAGAAGAGCTCGTCGGCGGCGGCGAGGAGGCGTTCGCGCGCCGAGCGCTTCGTCGTCTGCGGTGTGGTCTTCTCTGCCATGACGTTGACAATAACAGACCGGTCTGTCTAGTGTCGACGTGAGGCAGACAGACCTGTCTGTTTCTGCGCTGTTACGGGAGAATGACATGCCTCAGCCTCAGCTTCTGAACAGGCCGGTTCCTGCGACCGGGGGGCGTACGCGGCGCAGACGCCTGCCCTCGCCCGTCGCGTTCGGGCTCCTCGCCTCGATCGTGCTGGTGTTCCTCGCGGCGTCCAGCGCGCCGACCCCGCTCTACGCGGTGTACCAGGGGGAGTGGCACTTCTCGCCGATCACCACGACGGTGGTGTTCGGGGTGTACGCGATCGCGGTCCTCTCGGCGCTCCTGGTCGTCGGCTCGATCTCCGATCACATCGGCCGCCGGCCGGTGCTGCTCGTGGCGATCGCGGTCCAGGCGGCCACCATGTGGATCTTCGCGACCGCGGACGGCGTACCGCAGTTGTTCGCCGCTCGCGTCGTACAGGGGCTGTCCACCGGGGCGGCGCTCGGCGCCATCGGCGCGGGCATGCTCGACCTCGACAAGGCGCGGGGCGCCGTGGCCAACGCGGTCGCACCGATGTCCGGCACCGCACTCGGCGCGCTGGTGTCCGGCGTGCTCGTGCAGTTCCTGCCGATGCCGACCAAGCTCGTGTACCTGGTGCTCTTCGGCATCCTGGTCGTCCAGTGGGTCGGCGTCGCGCTGATGGACGAGACGGTTACCAAGCGGCCGGGTGCGCTCGCCGCACTGCGCCTCGACGTGGGGCTGCCCGCCGCGGTACGCGGGCCGATGCTCGCGGCCGCGCCGGTACTGCTCGCCGTCTGGTCGCTTGGGGGCTTCTACGCCTCGCTCGGTCCGGCGCTGACCAAGCAGGTCGTGGGCAACGGCTCGCCGCTGCTCGGCGGTACGGTGCTCTTCGTGATCGCCGGGGTCGGCGCGCTGTCCGTACTGGTGCTGCGCAACATCACCCCGGACGCGATGATGCGCGTCGGCATCGCGACGCTCATCGGCGGCGTGACCGTCACCATGGCCGCCTTGGCGACCGGATCGGGCGTCGCCTTCTTCGCCGGCGCGTTGCTGGCCGGCGTCGGCTTCGGTACCGGCGTCCAGGGCGCGATCCGTACCGTGATGCCGCTCGCCGAGGCACACCAGCGGGCCGGCGTGCTGTCGCTGGTGTTCGTCCTGTCGTACATCGGGCTGGGCGTCCCGGCCGTCGTCGCCGGCTACCTGGTGGTGCACGGCGGCGGCCTGCACACGACCGCGGAGCAGTACGGCGTGGCCGTCATCGTCCTCGCGATCGCGGCCGCCCTGGTCCTGGCCACCCGCCAGCGCCGGGCGTCCACCACCACCTGCCCGTTGCGCGCGGCCACAACTCCGGGCAAGTAGTGGCCACCGGCCGCCCCGGAGGCCACTACTTCCGGCAAACAGTGGCCTCGCGCCGCAGGCCACCGGGCAGTGGGGATCGCGCGGTGACTTCGCCGGCCCGATCGGGAGGTAACGTTCAGAGGTGTCAGCTGAACCTTCTCGCCGGCCGCGCGTGCCGCTGGTGGCGTCCGTATTGCGGGCCGAGCAGCTCAGTCCGACGTTCGTGCGGATCGTGCTCGGCGGCGGCGATCTGGCCCACTTCGCCGGTCCGGGGCACGCGGACGCCTACGTGAAGGTGATGTTCCTGCACCCGGACGGCGATTACGCGCGCCCGATCGACCCGGAGGCGATCCGGGCGACGATGCCGCGGGAGTTCTGGCCGCGGCTGCGCACCTACACGGTGCGCGCGTGGGACCCGGACCGGCTGGAGCTGACGCTCGACTTCGTGGTGCACGGCGACGAGGGGCTCGCCGGGCCGTGGGCGCGCCGCGCTGGGCCCGGCGACGAGGTGCTGTTCATCGGCCCGGGCGGGGGCTACTCGCCCGATCCGGCGGCCGGCTGGCACCTGCTGGTCGGCGACGAGAGCGCCCTGCCGGCCATCGCGGCGGCGGCCGAGCGCCTGCCGGACGCCGCCACCGCGCACCTCTTCGTCGAGGTCGACGGGCCCGACGACGAGCTCGCGCTCAAGCTGCCGGCCGGCGCGACGCTGACCTGGCTGCATCGCGGGACGGATCCGGTCGGGGAGCAGCTGGTCAAGGCGGTGACCGCGTTCGAGTTCCCGGCCGGTGACGTGCACGCGTTCGTCCACGGCGAGGCTGGATTCGTCAAGCAGTTGCGCCGCTGGCTCCTCAACGACAAGGCCGTTCCCCGGGACCGCCTTTCCATCTCCGGGTACTGGAGAGCCGGCGTCGACGACGAAAACTGGCGTGCGATCAAAGCCGATTTCGACCGGTAATTACTCAGCGAGCTACTCAGCCGCGCCCCGATCGGGTGATAGGGCTTGCTCCACTGGTACCGGCGGCAACCCATTCATCGCCGTCGTGTGCGGTTGTGCACCTTACGATGCAGATGCACGTGCATTGGAGGTAGGCAAATGGTGGAAGGGCAGCTCACAGTGGCTGACGGTGAGACTCGGTTCGTCGAGGAGCCGCCTCGCCTGTTCGCGATCATTGCGGACCCGGAGGACGACGGGCATCCATGCGTGGTCGCATGGGGGCACGAGCTTCCGGAGCATGCGGTCGTCAGCTGGCGGCTCAGCAACGGTACGTCGGAGGTCGCGGTGTTCAAGTCGGCCGAGGCCGCCTTGGCGACGGCGGAACTGTTGTATCCGGCTCGGCTGGTCTATGCGTCGACGGGCCAGCTCGTACTCTGAACATCGAGCAAGGGCGATATCCATCAGGGCGTTGCTTGGTCAGACCGCCCGGACGGCCCCGTCCTGGCGCGGCACGCTTTCCTCGCGTGGCGCCAGGACTGGGCCGCTTTCCTGTCGCGGCGCCCGGATGGGACCGTGCCGCCGGCTTCTCGTGATCAGGCCGAGCGCGAGGAGCAGGGCGAAGACGGCGAAGACGGTGGCGACCCCGATCGTGGTCAGGCCATGCGCGAGCCATTGCTGGACGACCAACGCCGCGCGCACGACCGGGTCGCCGAGCGCGCGAGCGCCTTCGGCGTCGAGGCGCACCTCGTACCAGCCGTAGTAGGCGACGTAGCCGCCCGCGACGAGCAGCAGCGCACCGGCGAGCCGGGACAGCACCGGACCGGCTCGCCGGACCCGCGCCAGCAGCGACGTGCGCACCAGGGCGACGGCGAGTGCGGCGGCACCGACGACGAGACCCATGCCCACCGCGTACGCGAGGAAGAGCCACATCGCGGCCAGCGCCGACGTCTCGTGGAGGCTGGACACGACGATCGCCAGGAACGGGCCGATGGTGCAGCTCAACGACGCGAGGGCGTACGCCATGCCGAAGAACACCATCGACGGCAGTGAGCGCGTGAGCGTCGGGGCCCGGCTCGGCCGCCACGGCAACGACGGCAGGTGCCGCCCGGCCGCGAGCCAGCCGCCCAGCAGTACGAGCAGTAGCCCGAAGCCGATGGTGAACCAGGGCAGCCGCTCCGGCAGCCAGGTCGCCACCGGCGCGAGGACCGCGCCGAACAGGCCGAACACCGCGACGAAGCCGGCCGTCATGCCGATCGTCAGGGTCAACGCGCGGGCGACCGCGGCCCGCCGCGACGCGGTGTCGTCGATGACGAGCAACGACAGATAGGCGGGTAAGAGCGCGAACCCGCACGGGTTGACCGCCGCCAGTGCCCCGGCCGCGAGGGCCAGCAGGAACGGCAGGTCAGCCATCAGTGCTTGTCCAGGTAGGCCGCCCAGTCG
This sequence comes from uncultured Actinomycetota bacterium, assembly GCA_963816625.1. Classification (GTDB taxonomy): domain Bacteria; phylum Actinomycetota; class Actinomycetes; order Mycobacteriales; family Micromonosporaceae; genus Dactylosporangium. The sequence continues at coordinate 806,100 of CAWFLC010000006.1, forward strand.
CCCAGCGTGACGGTGTCGAGGTAGGTGGTCGCCATCACCTTGCCGGCCCGGTTGATCAGCACGAACGTGCTCTGCTCGGTGATGTTGAACCGCCGGTAGAGCACACCGGCCTTGTCGTCGAGGTGCGGGACGTTGGCGACATCGGCGTCCACGACGAACTGCTTCATCGCGGGCACGCTCTGGTCGAGCCCGGCCACGCCGAGGATGTTGACCCGCCCCGCGTACTGCGTGCCGATGTCGTGCACCTCCGACGCCTGGCCCATGCAGGTGGCACACCACGGCGCCCAGAACCACAGGATGACCGGCTTGCCGGCCAGGCTTCCCGCGTCGAAGGGCTTGCCGTCGAGGGTCTTGCCGCTGAACTTGAGCGACGCCGGCACCACGACCGGCGAGTCCGTCTTGGCCGTGCCGGCCGGCTTCGTCTTTAGCGGCCGCGCCACCGTCGTGGTGGCGCCGGCGCACCCGGCGGCGAGCATCGTCACCACCGCGAGTGTTCCCAGCAGTGGCGTCACCCTGCGCATCCAAGCCTCCCTCGCTGAACTTCTGGCCTTTGGTACGGGCGTCAGCGAGGCAAAGGTTCAGTCGAGTGCTTGATTCAGGTCCCGCCAGAGGTCCTCGACGTCTTCGATGCCCACCGAGAGGCGGACCGTGCCCTCGCCGACGCCGGCCGCGCGCAGTTCGTCGGCATCGAGCTGCCGGTGCGAGGTCGTCGCCGGGTGCATGACCGTGGTCTGCACTCCGCCGAGGGAAGCGGCCAGCTTGATCAGCCGTACCCGCTTGGTGAAGCCGAAGCCCGCCTCCCGCCCGCCCGCCAGGTCGAAGGCGACCATCCCGCCGTACCCGTCGAGCAGCCGGGCGGCGACCGCGTGGTCCGGGTGGTCGGCGCGGCCGGGGAAGTAGACGGCCTCGACCGCCGGGTGCCCGGCCAGCCGGTCGGCGAGGCGGGCGGCGTTGGCCGAGTGCTCGCGCATGCGCAGCGCGAGCGTCTGCACACCGCGGATGATCAGCCAGGCGGCGAACGGGTCGGCGCTCGCCCCGACCTCCATCGCGTGGTGCCAGACGTGCCGGTACAGCTCGGCGCCGGCGAAGATCAGGATCCCGCCGGTGACGTCGGAGTGCCCGCCGAGGTACTTCGTCGCCGAGTGCAGCACCACGTCGGCGCCATGCTCGATCGGGCGGCACAGCATCGGCGTGGCGAACGTGTTGTCCACGACGGTCAGCAGCCCGGCCCGCTTGGCGACGGCGGTGAACGCCGGCAGGTCGACCACCTGGGTCATCGGGTTGGCGATCGTCTCCAGGTAGAGCAGCCTGGAGTTCGGCCGTACGGCCGCCGCCACCTCGGCCGGGTCGCGGCCGGACACATAGGTCACCTCGACGCCGAACCGGCTGGCCAGATCGGCGAGCGTGGCGAACGTGCCGCCGTAGACGCACCGCTGGGCGATGACGTGGTCGCCCGAGCGCAGCACCGAGAGCAGCACCGAGTTGATCGCGCCCATCCCCGAGGCGGTCGCCACCGCCGCGACCCCGCTCTCGAGCGTGGCCATGGTGGTTTCGAGCGCGCGGATCGTCGGGTTCGCGTAGCGGCTGTAGACGAACTCCCCGTCGGGCCGTTCGAGCGCTTCGGCCAGCGCGTCCGGGTCGTCGAACGCGAAGTTGGACGCTTGGTAGATGGGCACGCTGAGGCTGCGCGAGTGCGGCAACTCGGGTGCGGTGACGTGGACGGCGGTGGTCGCTGGGTGCTGCGCGTCGGAAGTCATGGTTTCAGCCTGCGCCGAGACGGTTCGCTGGCAAGTGCCAATTCGGTGCGGCTGGCCGCCACGCCACTCCTTCCCGGAACCAGTGCCCTCCCGACCCGACTGAGGCCACTACTTCCCGGAAACAGTGGCCTCACGGCCCCACTGAGGGCACTACATCCGGAGAAGTTGTGGCGGCTGGGCTTGGGGGCGCGGACGCCGGGATTCCTGGCGGGAGCGACGGTCGTGCGCTCGGCGGACCCGAGCCATAAAAGGAAGAATCTCAGGTCTGCGCGTAGAGGCGATCGGCGAGCGCTCGTATCTCGGCCCTGAGCGCGTCGGGCCGCTCGATCGTGAAGCGCCAGCCGAGACCGGCGAGGATCTGCGCCGCGCCATCGAGGCGTTCGGCCCGGATCTCCAGCCGTACGCCGTCGGGAAGCTGCGTGAGCGTGCCGGGAACGCGTCGCCGGACCTCGTCGAAGTCGGCGTGGATGATGACCGAGATCTTGTGACGGTACGGGACCTCGTTGAGTCCATTGAGGACGTGCGCGGTCGGGTCGAAGCCGGCCGGCGCCTCGAAGGTGGCTCCGGTCGGCTGGACTTCGCCGATGCGATCGAGGCGAAACGTCCGGATCTCGTCGCGGGCGTGGTCATGCCCGGTCACGTACCAGCGGCCGGTGTGCAGGACGAGGCCGTACGGGTCGAGCCTGCGCTCGGTCGGCCTACCGCGCCAATTGGTGTAGGTCATCGTGACGGTCGTGGTGTTGCGGGCCGCCTCGGCCAGGGTGAGCAGGATGTCGGTGCTGGCCGCCGGCGGCTCCCGGCGCCGGGTGACGTCCACAGTGGACACCATCGCCTCGATGCGCGCGGACAGCTGGGGCGGTAGCACGCGGCGGATCTTGGCACTCGCGCTGGCCGACGCGGCGCTCTGCGACGTGACCAGCCCGAGCACGATCGCCACCGCCTCGTCGTCGGTCAGCATGAGCGGCGGCAGCTTGTAGCCGGGGCCGAGCCGGTAGCCGCCGTACCGGCCGCGCCGGGCCTCGACCGGGATGCCGAGTTCGGTGAGGTGCGTCGCGTACCGCCGCAGGGTGCGCTCGTCGACGCCGAGGCGCTCGGCCAGATCGGCGACCGTGAAGGTGCCGCCGGCCTGGAGAAGCTCGAGGAGGGCGAGGACGCGGGCGGTCGGGCGAGGCAAGAAAATCTCCTAGCGAATCCGGGCGGAATGTGTCCGGTATCGACTGTAGCGTGTTCCGCATGACGACATTTGTTCTAGTGCCGGGCTTCTTCTTGGGTGCGTGGTCGTGGCGTCCGGTGACGGAGGCGCTCCGCTCGCGCGGGCACGACGTCTATGCGCTGAGCCTGACCGGTCTCGGCGAGCGGGCCCATCTCAGCAACCCCGACGTCGACCTCGAAACGCACATCACCGACGTGCTCAACCTGTTGCATTACGAAGACTTGCACGATGTCGCGCTCGTCGGTCACAGCTATGGCGGGATCGTCACGACGGCGGTCGCCGATCGGGCCGTGGAGCGCGTGGCGAAGCTGGTTTACGTCGACACCGGTCCGCTGCCGGACGGGGTGTCGCAGAACGACTTCGCGCAGCAGGACCTGCCAGCCGACTGGAAGCTGCCGGCGCCCGACTGGGCCGCGTTCGCGCCGGATGGCGTCGACGTCGACTCCTTGACCGAGCGCGCGGTGTTCCAGCCGTCGAAGACGGCCACCCAGCCGGTGCGCCTGACCGGTGCGTGGGAGAAGCTGCCGCGCCTGGGCATCCTCAGCAGCATGACCATCGCGCAGATGGAGGAGATGGCCGCGGCCCGGCCCGACTGCCGCCACATGGCCGGCGACCAGTGGACCTTCGTCGAGCTGCCGACCTGGCACTGGCCGATGCTCAGCCGCCCGGCCGAGTTGGCGCAGATCCTCGCGGAGCACGCATAGCCCGCACGGGTCGCCGTGGACGTCGGCGAAGGGCTAGGGCCTGGTTCATAAGGGGGGTCTGGGCCCGCCGCAGCCCGGCCATCCCTTATGAACCAGGCCCTAGCGACTCGGGCCGTGGATGGCGGCGAAGACGAAGTTGGTCAGCGTGTCGATGCCCACCTCGTCGCCGGCGTCGGGCGGCAGGTCACCCCGTTCGCCGCCGTCGATCCACTGGGCCGTGAACGTGCCCATCAACGCCTGGATCGCCGAGGCCACCAGCATCGCATCACCGGGCAGGGTCGCCCCCGCGGCCTGGGCCTGGGTCAGGTGCTCGGCGAAGTGGCGACGATCCGGCTCGGTCATCTCCTGCAGCCGGGCGGTGAAGTGCTCGCTCACGATCGCCGCCTGCTGCAGGGACCGCAGCACCGCGGAGTGCTGGCGATACACCTGCCAGTAGCTGGCGACGTGCCAGCGCACCGCGCCCCAGTCGGCGAAGTCGCCGCTGTGCCCGGGCAGCGTCGCGGTTTCGTCGGCCTGGACGAGCAGGTCGGCAAGCAGGGATTCGAGCAGCGCCTCTTTGCTGGGGAAGTGGGTGTAGAAGGAGCCGGCCGCCCGCCCGGCCTGCCGGGTGATATCAGTGATCTTGGTGTTCAGATAGCCCTGCCGCTCGAAGACGACCAGTGCCGCCTGCTTGAGCTCGACCTCGGTCTGCGCCGCCTGAAGCTTGCGGGTCGTCGTGCTGCTCATGGCCCCTCCCTTGACGAGACTTTAGCCGCCGTCTACGGTGAATCTAAATTCAGTGAACGGAGATTCATCATGAACGTGATCATCGTGGGCGCCGGACCGACGGGTCTCGTCCTTGCCTGTGAACTCCAGCGGCGCGGCATCGCCTGCCGGCTCCTCGAGCAGACGCCGCACCTCTTCGCGGGCTCGCGCGGCAAGGGCATCCAGCCCCGCACCCAAGAAGTCCTCGACGACCTCGGCGTCATCGACGCGATCCGCGCGGCCGGCGCAGACTACCCCCCGCTGCGCATCCACCAGCCCGGCGGCCAGACGCACGACATGCGCATGGACGAGTTGCAGCCGGTCACGCCCGACGTCCCGTACCCGAACATCTGGATGCTCCCGCAGTGGCGGCTGGGCGAGATCCTGGCTCAGCGCCTGCGTGAGCTGGGCGGTGATGTCGAGCTCGCGGCCGAGGTGCTGGAGATCGATCAAGACGCGGACGGGGTGCGGGTGTCGGTCGCCACGGACGGCGTCGTGAAGGAGCTGCGAGCCGACTACCTCGTCGGCGCCGACGGGGGACGCAGCATCGTGCGCCGCTCGCTCGGCGTCGATTTCCTCGGCGATACGTTCGAGTCCCACCGCATGCTCATCGCCGACGTCCGGGTCGACGGCCTGTCGCGCGACTACTGGCACATCTGGCCCGCGCCGTCAGGCCCGCAGCAGGGCATGCGACTGGCGCTGTGCCCGTTGCCCGGCACCGACCAGTTCCAGCTGACCGCGCCGATCACGGACGATGCGGAGCCCGGGTTCGACCCGGCCACGCTCCAGAACCTGCTCGACGACGTCGACAGCGGCGGCAAGCTGCTCGACGTCGGCTGGACCTCGCTATTCCGGGCCAACGTGCGGATGGTCGACCGATACCGGGTCGGGCGGGTCTTCCTCGCCGGTGACGCGGCGCACGTGCACTCGCCGGCCGGCGGCCAAGGGTTGAACACCGGCATCCAGGACGCCTACAACCTGGGCTGGAAGCTCGCTGGCATCCTGCGGGGCGCCGACGAGAGTCTCCTGGGGACCTACGAGGAGGAGAGGCTCCCGGTCGCCGCCGACGTCCTCGGGGTCAGCACGAGGCTGCACCATCGGGCGGCGGCCGGGGAGGGCACCGCGCATCGGCGCGACGAGCCCAACCTCAAGCAACTCGGCGTCGGCTATCGCGGCTGCCGGCTGTCGATCGAGGAGCGGTCTGCACCGGGCCCGGTGCGAGCCGGCGACCGGGCCCCCGACGGGCCATGCCACACCACCGACGGCGAGTCGATGCGGATCTTCGACGCGCTACGCGGTCCACACTGGACACTCCTGATGGCCGACGCTGACGTCGAGGTGCCGGGCGTCCGGAGGGTCACGATCGACGGCGCGGCCTACGGCGCCGACGGGCCCGCGCTGTTCCTGATCCGCCCCGATGGCTACGTCGGCCTCGCCACCGACGTCATCGACGCCGAGCGCATCACGTCCTATCTGCGGCGCTTTACCTACTCGTAGGAACAGTGGTGCTGATCGTCCGGAAGCACCGCGGGGCCGCCACAGGAACGTGGCGGCCCCGGCATGAGGCCAGCGCCCGCGTGGCCACTGCTTCCGGGAAGTGGTGGCCTCACCGGCCCCCGAGGCCACCACTTCCGGGAAGTAGTGGCCTCCCGAACGACGGCCGGCGACGCAGCTCAGCGCAGGTGCTGGGCGGCCTCGCCGCCGGCGTCGTGGGCCCGGCGCAGGAACTCGGTGATGAGCTCCAGTTCCTGCTCCGAGTACGCGCCGCAGATGTCGTCCATCAGCCCGCTCATCCCGGAGTAGACGCCGAGCAGTTCACCGGCCCGCTCCGGGCGTACCCGTACGACCACGGCCCGACGGTCCTCCGGGTCGCGCTCGCGGGCCACCCAGGCGCCCTTCTCGAGCCGGTCGAGGATCCCGGTCATCGTCGCCGGGTGCAGGCCGGCCAGCTTCGCGAGGTTGCTCGGGCTCTGCGCGCCGTTGCGCGCCAGCAGGTCGAGACAGTCGATGTCCACCGGCTTGAGCTTGAGCCGCTCGCCGACCTCGTGGTTGAGCACGGCGAGCTGAACGCGGAGGTCCCGCAGCGACTCCTTGACCGCGTTGGTGAGCCGGCGGCGCCGTCTCGCCGCGCCCGGATCGCTCGGGTCTCCGGTACCCTTGGCTAATATGGAACTCATACCTTATGCTCTCCGTATCATACGTGGTACGGAAGACAATGTAACAAGGAGGCGGGTTTTGTGAAGCTCACTGTATTCGGCGCGACCGGTCGGATCGGCCGGCTCGTGGTCCAGCAGGCGCTCGACGCCGGTGACCAGGTCGTGGCGGTGGTGCGCTCGCCGTACGACCTGAGCCACCCATCCCTCGAGGTCGTCCGCGTGCCCGGGCTCGCCGACGCCGACGCGCTCGTGCCGGCCCTCAAGGACAGCGACGCGGCGATCTCCGGCGTCGGCGCCCGTACGCGCAAGGACGTCTCGGTGGCGTCCACCACGACCCGGGTGATCCTCCGCGCGCTCGAGACGGCCGGCGTACGGCGGTTCGTCGCGGTGAGCGCGGTACCGGTCGGGCCGACGCCAGCGGGGGAGAGCTTCGTCACCCGGACGATCGCGATGCCGTTGCTGCGCCGCCTGTTCCGCCCGGTCTACGCCGACCTGGCGACGATGGAAGCGGAGATCCGGGCCAGCGACCTGGACTGGACGGTCATCCGGCCGCCGCGGCTGCAGGACAAGCCGCTGACCGGCCGGTACCGGCGGGCGATCGGCGCCAACGTCCCGCGCGGCCTGACGATCAGCCGGGCCGACGTGGCCCATGCCATGCTGGCCGCCCTCGACGACCCGGCCACGATCAAACAAGCCGTCGGCGTGGCCAGCTAGGCGAGATCTTGGAAGCCTCGCCGGCGAACTCACCCGAGAACGCTAGGCGATCGCCGTTGCCACCCGGGAGCGCAGCGGGCCTAGGTGCGGCGCCGGGGCCGAGAGCACGATCTGCAGGTCCGGGTGCAGGTGCGCGGCTCTCGCGAGGACCAGGAGGAAATCGAAGAACTGGTCGGGCGGCTCGTCGGCGAGCAACCGGTCCGCATTCTCCACGACGACGGTGAGCGGCTCGCGGAGCCGGTCGAAGACGTTGGCGAGCGCGTCCCAGCTGTGCCCGAAGTAGACGGGGAAGGGCAGGCTGCGCGACAGCTCGCTGAACAGGGCCGGGCGGGTACGGGAGGCGCCTCCGCGCACCCGGTGCACGCGGAGGCCGGCGTCGACGGCGGCCGGGGCGGGGACGACCTTGAGCCACTCGTCGAGCTTCGGCATGCTCACATTGTCGGTGGCCCAAAGCATTACCGCATGTCGATGGAGTAAACAGGAGTTATGACGATCGCGTTGTTGGGCACGGGAATCATGGGCGCGGCAATGGCCCGCAACTGGCTGAAGGCCGGCGAGACCGTGCGGGTGTGGAACCGGACACCGGCACGGGCCGAGCCCCTCTTGGACGATGGCGCGATCGTGGTGGCCGACGTCGCCGACGCGGTGGACGGCGCGGACGTCGTCGTGACGATGCTCTACGACGCCGCGGCCGTCGCCGAGACGATCAAGGACGCCGCCTCCTCCCTGCGGCCGGGGATGATCTGGCTACAGATGAGCACCGTCGGGCTGCCCGGCGTCGACGAGCTCGCCGAACTGGCGGCGCACCACGACCTGCGCTACGTCGACGCGCCGGTCCTGGGCACGCGCCAGCCGGCCGAGGCGGGCGAGCTCACGGTGCTCGCCTCGGGCCCGGCCGATCTGCGGGCTCGCGTGGAGCAGCTCCTCGAACCGGTCTCCGGGAAGACCGTCTGGCTCGGCGAGGCCGGCGCCGGCAGCCGCGCGAAGATGGTGATGAACAGCTGGGTGATGGCGATCATGGCCGGGCTGGGCCAGACGATCGCGCTGGCCGAGGGCCTCGGCATCGACCCGCAGCTGTTCCTGGACCTGATCGCGGGCGGCGCCATGGATATCGGCTACGCACACGTCAAGGGCAAGGCGATGATCGACCGGGATTACCCGACCTCGTTCACGGTCAGCGGGGCGGCCAAGGATTCCCGGCTGATCGGCGAGGTGGCCCGCTCGATCGGCGTCGACTCGTCCACAGTGGACGCCGTCCGGAAGCTCTTCGAGACGGCCGCCGAGCTCGGCCACCGCGACTCGGACATGGCCGCGATCGTGGAGGCGGTGCGTCCCCGCACATCATGATCGCCCGGGCCGGCGAGGAGCGGGCCGTCCTCGCCGGCGGCCGCGCCGACCAGCACCTGACGGCAGTCGTGCGGCGCCGGTCAGCGGCTGACGGCCGTCGTGCGGCGCCCGGTCAGCGGCTCACCGCTTTCTTGTAGCGCTGGATCGACAGCGGCACGAAGATCGCCAGGATCACCACGATCCACCCGAGGCTCGCGATCACCGGATGCTGGAGTGGCCACGCGTCGGGCGGGGGAGCCGCCGGGTTCACGTTGCCGAACAGTTCCCGTGCCGCCTGCGTGACCGCCGACACCGGATTCCACTCGGCGATCGTCTTGAGCGGTTCGGGCAGCTGCGACTCACTGACGAACGTGTTGGCGATGAACGTCAACGGGAACACCACGATGAAGCTCGCGTTGTTGAACACCTCGGGGCTGCGCACCCACAGGCCGATCGAGGCCATCATCCAGGAGAACGCGTAGGCGAACAGCAAGAGCAACGCGAAGCCGGCCAGCGCCTCGGGTGGCGACGAGCGGATCCGCCAGCCGACGATCAGCCCGGTGATCGACATCACCACGATCACCAGCACGTTGTTGACCAGGTCGCTCGTGGTCCGTCCGACCAGCACGGCCGATCGTGCCATTGGCAGCGAACGGAACCGGTCGACGATCCCCTTCTGGATGTCCTGCGCGAGGCCGCTGCCGGTGATCGTGGCTCCGAACACAACCGTCTGGGCGAAGATGCCGGCCATCAGGAACTCCCGATAGGACAGGCCGGGTATCACGATCGCGCCGCCGAACACGTAGGCGAACAGCAGCACGAACATGATCGGTGACAGGGTCGCGAACACCAGCAGGTCGGGCACCCGCTTGATCTTGATGAGGTTGCGCTTCGCGATCGTCATCCCGTCGCTGACGGCATTGCCGAGGTCGTTCATCGCGCACCTTCTTCCACCGGCGTCGAGTCGAGCTCGTCGGCCGGGCGACCGGTCAGCGCCAGGAACACGTCGTCCATCGTCGGTCGGCGGAGACCCACCTCCAGCACGGTCACCTTCTCGTCCTCGAGGCGCCGCAGCGCCTCCTGAAGCACCGCCGGCCCGCCGGTCACCGGGACGGTCACCGTGCGGCCCTGCTCGTCGACCGTGATCTCGCCCATGGCGAGTGAGCTCAGACCGCGCTGCACGTCGACCAGCTCGGCCGCGCTGCTCACCGTCACCTCGAGCCGCTCGCCGCCGACGCGATCCTTCAACTCGTCCGACGTGCCGCTGGCGATCACCTTGCCGTGGTCGATGACCGCGATCTGGTCGGCGAGCCGGTCGGCCTCCTCCAGGTATTGCGTGGTCAGCAACAGCGTGCTGCCCGCGGCGACCAACTCGGCGATCACGTCCCACATGCCCAGCCGGCTGCGTAGGTCGAGTCCGGTGGTCGGCTCGTCGAGGAACAGCAGCCGGGGCTTGGCGACCAGCGCGCCGGCCAGGTCGAGCCGGCGTCGCATGCCGCCCGAGTAACCCTTCACCGTCCGGTCGCCGGCGTCGGCCAGATCGAACCGCTCGAGCAGCTCACGGGCTCTAGCTCGGCTCGCCCGCCGGCCGAGATGGTAGAGCCGGCCGACCATGTCGAGATTCTCGAAGCCGGTCAGATCCTCGTCGACCGCCGCGTATTGGCCGGACAACCCGATCTCGGCGCGAAGCTTGCGGGCATCGGCGACCACGTCCAGCCCATCCACCGTGGCCTTCCCGGCGTCCGGTTTCACCAGGGTGGTGAACACCCGGACCGCGGTGGTCTTGCCCGCGCCGTTGGGCCCGAGTAACCCGGTGACGGCGGCCTCCGGCACCGTCAGATCGAGTCCGTCGAGCGCGACGACCGATCCGTATCGCTTGACCAGTCCTTCTGCTTCGATGGCGTTGCCCATGACCCGCATCCTGCCGAGGGGGTATGACAAAAACGTCGGCCCGAAAAGCCTGACATAACGAACCGAGGACGAACAAAACGCTACCTTGCCCGACCCGCCGCCAGCATTTCCACCGATTTATCGATCCGCCGCTGCCGCGTCTCCGCCGTCTTCGCCCCCTCGACCTGCAAGACGTGCCACTGCTTGTTGCTGAACGACAGCGACTCGAAGAACTCCAGCGCACCGCCGGTCGCGAGGGCGGCCTGGAAGTCGTCCGGCACCGTGACCTCGCGCGGCGCGGTGTCCAGCTCGACCTCCACGTCGAGGGTGTCGTTCGCCGCCACGCCGGCGTTCTTCCGGACCTCCGCGCTCACCGGAATCATGAACCGGCCACCCATCGGCGCGATCGTCGTCCGGTACCTGTAGTCGCCGAGCGTCACGCTCACCGCCGGCCGTTTGCTCGAGCCGAGCCCCTCCACGACCTCCGGCGGGACCTCGATGCCGGTCGCAGTCTTGCCGGACTGCTGGATCGTCGCGCGAAACTTCATGATCAGATGCCTCCCGAGCCCGAGCTTCTTTCGCATTTTGGGCACGTCGGCCGAGGCCGGATGCCCATACTGGTCGTGTTACGGCAACGTTACGATCTCGTGCCGAGCGCACCCTCGCGCCCATGCGATCATGCACGCCTCAGCTGCGCACAGAAACGGTGGTGCCGCCTCGATGACCACGATCGCGCCGTCCGCTCCCCGGACCGTGGAGGAGATCTCCACGTGGAGCCGCGCCGCCGTCGATCCAGCTCTGCGCGCAGCGGTCGCCACCCTGCCGGAGTCGATGCGGCCCGTCGCCGAATACCACTTCGGCTGGTGCGACGAGGACGGCAACCCCGCCCCCGACGCGGTTACCGGCAAGGCGGACCGGCCGGCGCTGGCCATGCTCAGCGCCGAAGCCGTCGGCGCTCCGGCCGCGGCCGCGGTACCGGCGGCGGTCGCCGTCGAACTCGTGCACAACTTCTCGCTCCTGCGCGACGACGTCATCGACGGCGACCTGACCCGCCGGCACCGCGCCACCGCGTGGGCGGTCTTCGGCTCCAGCGCGGCCATCCTGGCCGGCGACGCCTTGCTGACGCTCGCGTTCAACGTGGTCAAAGGGCACAGCGAGGGCGCCGAGCGGATGCTCAGCGAAGCGGCGCAACACCTGCTCGACGGCCGAGCCGCCGACCTCGCGTTCGAGGGCCGGCAACGGCTCACCGTCGGCGACTGCATCCGCATGTCGGCGCTGAAGACCGGGGCGTTGCTCGGCTGCGCGTGCGCGGTCGGCGCGGCGATGGGCAGCCGCGTCGAGCAGATCGCGCCGATGCGCGAGTTCGGCGAGCTGCTCGGCCTGGCCCTGCAGTTCGTCGACGACCTCGCCGGCATCTGGGGCGACCCGGCCGTGACCGGCAAGCCGGCCTATTCGGACCTGGCGCATCGCAAGCAGTCGCTGCCGGTGGTGCACGCCCTGACGTCGCGTACGCCGGCCGGATCCGAGCTCGCGGAGCTCTACACGAACGGCGAGCTGTCTACTGTGGAGCTTCAGCGCGCCGCGGTACTCCTCGAGGCGGCCGGATCCCGACGCTGGGCCGAGCAGCAGGCCGACGACCTGGTCACCCGGGCGCTGTCGCGGTTGCCGATGGCCAAGCTCTCCCAGCCGGGGGCCGCGGAGTTGTCGGCGCTGGCCGAACGGATGGCCCGGCGCTCACTTCCGCCAGCCGCCCGATAAGATCCCTTTGTCGATGACTCGGGTCCGCCGAGGGCACGACCGCCGCTCCCGCCAGACACCGGCGCTTCGCGCCTGCCACGTCCGCGGTGGCAAGCCCCGTCGCCACAACTTCGGGGAAGTAGTGGCCTCAGAGGGGTCGGGAGGCCACAACTTCGGGGAAGTAGTGGCCTCAGGGCGGCCCGGATGCCACTACTTCGGGGAAGTGGTGGCAACCCGGCGGGCGTGGGGGCGCTGAGCTATTGGCTGGGCTGGCCGCTGCCAGGGCACTTCTCGGTGCCATCCTCGGCCTTGTGCTCGGGGGTCGGCTCGCCGGCGGCGACGTAGACGCGCTCGCCGCAGACCGGGCATCGGCTCATAACCTGCATGGCGGCAGAGTACCCAGATCCCCACACCGGTAACACGCAAACGCCGGCCCGCGGGACTGATCCGCTGACCGGCGCTGCTTATGTGGGACTGGGGTAGGTCACTTGGCGGTGAGGGCGCCGTGGCCCTCGCCGGAGTCGAGCTGGTTGAGGTGGGCGTACTCGGCGTCGAAGTGCTCGCGCAGGTAGTCGAGCTCGGCGTACGACTGCGAGTGGTCGGTCTCGGAGTAGTGCGTGCCGTAAGCGGCGCTCGAGTCCGAGACGTGGCTGTCGGCCTCGGTGTATTCCTGCTCCTCGAAGTGCGCGCCCGACGGGCTGTCGTACTCGACCGCGTGGCCGTGCGCGTAGTGCTGGTCGTTCTCGTAGTTGTGGGCCTGGCCGTACGCGTCGTACTCCGCCGCGTGGTCCTGCTCGTAGCCCTGCTCCTGGTGGCCGTGCTCGAGGTCGTAGTTCTCGTGGCTCTGGCCGTAGTCGGTGTCGCTCATGGTGCCGCTCCTTCAAGAAGGGGTGTGTGGTGGTGTGCCATTGAAGGTAGGTGGGGCCGCGACGGCGTTGCTCCCGGAAACGTGCCAGGCCTGCGACGATGCGCCTGTTGCCCCTGTGACCGGCGATGCCGAAGGGTCGACAAGATCGGAGGAATGCCGCGGGTTTTCCCGCCGAAACGCTGATTTCGTTCCATTCTTTGCATTGACAGAAGATTCGAGCCTGCGTCACCGGTAAGCACCTTTGGAGCGGCAGGGATATTGGCGCCGATCCAGCCGGACCCGCGAGAGGTACAGGCTTCACAACCGGAGAACCACTGCTCGCACGTTTACGTCAGCCCGGAGTTTGGGCTGCGGCCACGTCAGTGTTCATTCCAACCGTCGCCGTGACGCTCGCGCAGGGACAGCCCGCCGCGGCGACGATTCCGAGATCCGCACCGGCCCCGATCGTCAAAGCCGTCGATGAGCCACGTGATTTTCTGATGGTACGGGCATTGACGGCGCCGATCCGGCCGGTCAATCACGTCGGGCGAAAAGCGCGCCCGACAAAGCCGACCAAGACGTTGGCGACCAAGACGAAGGCAGCGACGCCACGAACGGCGCGGCGCGAAGAGGTTGCGCCGCCGCCGAGCGGGGATCGGGCCGCGGTGCTCGCGTTCGCGCTCGCGCAGGTCGGCAAGCCCTACCGGCGGGGCGGTTCGGGCACCGGCGGTTGGGACTGCTCGGGCCTGGTGTCCGCGGCGTACCGGAGCGCCGGGGTCAGCCTGCCGCACAGTTCCGGCGCGATCGGCCGGGAGGGTCGCGCGGTGCCGGCCGGGCAGTGGAGGCCCGGCGACGTCATCGCCAGCCGCGGCCACGTCGCCCTCTATCTGGGCAACGGCTTGATGGTCGAGGCCGCGAACCCGCACGCCGGCGTCCGGGTGACCCGGGTGCGGCCGGGCACCGCCCGGCGATTCTGAGTCGGTGTGAAAGGGTCGAGAAGGGTCGGTGAGAAGGGGGACGCCCGTCCCCCTTCTCGCTGATCAGAGAACCGCGTCCGCGAGCCGGTCGACCTCGTCGAGGTTCGGGACGGTCGGGTTGAACACGAGCTCGGTCACGCCGGCCGCAGCGAACGCCTGCACCATGCCCTTGACCGCGGCGGGCGTGCGGCCCGCGCTGTCGACGACGGCGTCCACCCAGTCGCCGAGGAACCCGTAGTACTTGCGCAGGTTCGCTTTCGACGTTTCCTCGTCGGTGAGCCCGTAGTAGACGAGCGTGACGATGCGTGGCTCACCCTCGCGGCCGGCCTCCTGCCAGGCCTTGCGGACCCTCTCGACAAACGGGCCGATCTGGTCGGGGGCCATCCCGCCGGCCGTCCAGCCGTCGGCGTACTTCACCACGCGGTCGAACGCGGCGTCGGTCCCGCCGCCGATCAGACTCGCCACCCGGTTGCCGGCGGCGGGCGTCGGGTTGACCGGGAAATTGTCCCCGGTGACCGGCTCGCCGGCCCACGCCCGGTGCAGCAGGTCGAGGGTCTCGTCCATGAGCTTGCCGCGGCGCTCGAACGGCCGGTCCATCGCGGCGAAGTCGTCGGGCCGGCCACCGACGCCCATGCCGACCGTCAGCCGGCCACCCGAGAGCGCGTCGACGCTGGCCGTGGTCTTGGCCAGCAGCACCGGCGGGTACAGCGGGGCGAGCAGGATGTTGGTGAGCAACCCGATGCGCGAGGTGACGGCGCCGGCCGCGGCGAGCGCGGTCAGCGAATCGTAGTTGGGGTAGACGATGCGGTCGATGGTGGCCAGCGTCGAGAAGCCGCGCTTCTCGGCCCGGCGCGCCCAGTCGAGCATCAGCGGTCCGGGAATGTCCAGCGTGTTGGGCAAGCCAATGCCGATGTCCATGTCTCCCATCATGCCCCGCGGCTCTGCCCTCATCGACCGGGGTCCGTCGGTACGGTGTGAGGCGTGGAATATCGCAACCTTGGCCAATCGGGCCTGCGCGTATCAGTGTTCACCATGGGCACCATGACCTTCGGCGGCAAGGGCGGGTTCGCCAGCGTCGGATCGACCGGCGTCGACGAGGCGCGCCACCAGGTCGACCAGTGCCTCGATGCCGGCATCAACCTGATCGACACGGCCGACGTCTACTCGGACGGCCTCTCCGAGGAGATCCTGGGTGAGGTGATCCGCGGCCGGCGCGACGAGGTGCTGCTGGCCACCAAGGTCCGGATGCCGATGGGGAGCGGCCCCAACGACGCGGGCCTGTCCCGTCACCACGTCATCACCGGGTGCGAGGCCAGCCTGCGCCGGCTCGGCACCGACCACATCGACCTCTATCAGGTGCACGAGTGGGACGGCGTCACTCCGCTCGAGGAGACTCTTGGCGCGCTCGACCTGCTCGTCCGCTCCGGCAAGGTGCGCTACGTCGGTGCCTCCAACTACGCCGGCTGGCAGATCATGAAGGCGCTCGGCGTCGCCGAGCGGAATGGCCTTCCGCGCTTCGTCAGCCAGCAGATCTACTACTCGCTGCAGGCCCGCGACGCCGAGTACGAGCTGATCCCGTCGGCCGTCGACCAGGGCCTCGGGATCCTGGTCTGGAGCCCTCTCGCCGGTGGGCTGCTGTCCGGCAAGTACCGGCGCGGGGTGCAGCCGCCGGCCGGCGCGCGCGGGCTCTCCGACTGGGACGAGCCTCCCGTGTACGACCAGGAGAAGTTCTACGACACCGTCGAGGTGCTCGTGTCGATCGGCGCGGACCATGGCGTGTCCGCCGCCCGGGTCGCGCTGGCCTACCTGCTCGGACGGCCGGCGGTGACCTCGCTGGTCGTCGGGGCGCGGACGACCGAGCAGCTCACCGACAACCTGGCCGCGGCCGACCTGAAGCTCGGCGACGAGGAGGTCAAGCGGCTCGACGAGGTGAGCGCGCCGACGCTGCTCTACCCGTACTGGCACCAGGTCAAGACCGCCCGGGACCGCCTCTCGGCGGCGGACCTCACGTTGCTCGGACCCCGTCAATACCGCGCTGCCCCCCTCCGCGGGTAGCGGAGAGGGGCAGCTTTTTCGGAGGGTGTTGCGAATCGGGCTCAGGTCTTCCTGCGGATAATTGTCCTACAACTGCATTATCGCGTGTAGACCTGCAATTCCGCGACGCGCACCTGGGTGGCGAACGGGCTGTTCGCCGTGCAGTCGGTCGCGGCCGCGGGGTCGTTGTCCTGCTCGCCGGCGTAGCGCGGGTTGCCGGTGCACTGGCTGGTCAGGACCTGGATGCGCAGTGCGTCGCCTTGGTCGGGGCGAAGTGGAACGTGCGCAGGTTCAGCTGCGGCGCCACCGGCCGGAACGCACCGCGCCGGGAACGCGTCGTTCGGGCTGCGGTAGATCTGCCGGTAGCCGGCGTCCGTCGAGCAGTCGGCGACGCGCCGCGTTGCAGGCCAGGATCGCGAACGAGCGCAGCGCGGTGAACCGGTTCTGCGGCACCGGGTCGGCGTCGCCGGTGATGGCCGGCCGCAGCATCGCGCTGACGTTGATCGTGTTGACCATCTGCGGCGAGGTCGCCGGCGAGGTCGACGGTGACCTGCTTGCCCGCCACGCCGTCGAGCGACGCCCAGTCGGTCGCCTCGGTGTCGTCGCCGAGCGCGTCGAGGTTGACCCCGTCACCGGTGAGCGTGGCGCCGGACGCCGTCGAGGCCAGGTTGCGGGGCAGGTCGAGCCGCAGGTCCTGGCCGCGGCCGGCGAGGAACTGCGTGGTGAAGCGCCGGCTGCCGAAGCCCGGCCCGTTGGCCACGAAGTTGAACGACGTGTTCCGGCACGATCTGGAACGTGTCCGGGATCGCCGTCTCCGGGTCGGTGTCCGCGACCGGCACCGCCCGCGCCTCGTAGTCGCCCGACGTACAGCCGGACCACCGCGTCGGCCGCGTCGCCGATCGGGCGAGCGTGCACGGTGGCGTTGTTCGCGTACGGCGAGGCGAAGCTCGGCGTCGGGTCGGTGTCGTGCGCGCCGCGGTCACCGCGTCCTGGCCCAGGCCGGACTCGGCGAACGCGTTCCAGATCAGGTCCTGGTTGGCCCCGCCGAAGCGGACCAGGTCGGCGGCGAGCATGTTGTCGCGCATGTCGACCATGCTGACCGAGCTGGACGCCTGCAGCAGGTACGAGTCGAACATGAGCTGGATCCAGCGCCGGTTGCCCGGGCAGGAGTCGATCGGACCTGGCCGTCGGCGCACCGCTGCTGCAGCGACGGGGTGCCCTCGCCGTACCGCTTGACGAAGCGCCTGCCCGGACCCGCAGGTTGGTCGCCACCCAGATCTCGCCGTCGGCGTGCACCTCCGGCCCGACCAGGTCGAAGCCCACGTCGGAGTAGTTCAGCGGGCTCTTGCTGGCGTCGTAGTCGCGGATGCCGGTCGTCGTGTTGCCGGTGACGTAGGCGCCGGTCACGAACGGCGTGTCGCCGGGCGCGCGGAAGTTGTTCTCGAACAGGTACTCGGCCGCGGTCAGGTCGCCCCACGCCTCGCCCATCGAGCCGCCCTGGAAGCCGACGTGATACCGCTGTCCGGGCCGGCGATCATGCGGTTGGTGATCGCGTGCGTGTACTCGTGACCGATCACCGTCATGTCGTAGTCGCCGTCGACGCACGGCGGGTACGCCGCGCCGGCCACCGGCTGCCACAGGAACATGTTGGTCGTCGGCGGCAGGCCGTCGCGTCCGGTGCCCTGGTTGGCGTTGTTGCGGCTGCCGCTGAGCGCGCCGGCCTGCGCCCGGCCCTGTTCCGGCGTCGCCGCCCAGGCCCGGCCCGCTGAGGTTGACGACCTGCATGTTCCACGCCGCCTCGTTGAAGCCGAGCAGGTAGGCGAAGTCGTGCATGCGGTTGTGCATCGCGAACAGGTTGGTCACGGCGGCGTCGGCGTCGTTGCGCTGGGCCGAGGTGAACCCAGCCGGGTTGCACCGCGCCTGGTGCCACTGGTCGGTGAACGGGTACGGTGTAGTTGCGGTCCGGGCTCGGCGTGGCCGGGGTCGGCGGCGTGCCGGCGCCCCAGATCACCACGTTGTTGGCCGAGTTGCCGGAGGACGTGAACGTCGGCTGGCCGGTGGTCAGATCGACGTCCCACGCCTGGCCGCTGTTCGGATCGCTGACGGTCTTCACGCAGCCGTGGGTCGGGGTCGAGGCACCAGACCACGCGCGGGTCCGTCGCCGGCCGGAACGACAGCGGCGGGGTGGCCGGGAACACCGCCCACGTCGGGTTGTCGGAGTCGAAGTCGACCAGGTCCTCGCGCACCAGGATGCCGCCGGTCCGGGCGTCGACGTACGTGTTGAACGCGGTCGGGCTGGTCGTGTCCGTGCCGATGATCGATCACCTGCGTAGGCCGCTCGCGGCGCCCCGTTCGGCATCGGGACGGCGACCTCGGCGACCGGCGCCGGCTGCGACCTGGTCGGCCGTGAGCCCGGCGTCGCTTGAGCGCGGCCGCGTAGGCGTCGGACGCGTCGATCGTGGCGGCCTCGGGTGCGCTGGTGTCGCGGGACAGCGACGAGGTCACGCGGACCACGCTGCCCTTGTTCACCAGGACGGAGACGAGGCCGTCGTGCCCGGCCGGTAGGTCACCGAAGCGCTGGCGCAGCATGACGACGGTGCCCGTACCGAGCGAGTGGACCATGACCTTGTCCATCTTCGCCACGGCGGTGGCGTCGATGCCGAACAGGTCCTGGTTCTGGACGAGGTACTGCCGGGCGGCCGCTTCCGGGTCGGACGCCAGGCCGGTGGCGAGGGCCTTCGCCTTGCCCGCCGGGCTGAGCGACTTCGGCGTGCCGAAGGCGTTCCAGGCGATCGAGCCGGACTGCTTGGCCAGGCCGCGCTGGGTCGCGTTGGGCGCCGCGACACCGGTCCGGTTGTCCTTGTCGAGCGAACTCGATCCCTCGCCGAGGAACGGGTTGCTGCTCTGGGGTGCGGCCGGTCCCTTGGGGGCGGCGGCCGCCGGTGTGTTGATCGTCGCCAAACTCGCGACGACGGCGACGCTCAACAGCGCCGCCGATTTCCATGAGGGTCTGCGCACGATGTGGTTCCCTCCCTGGTAATACCAGCAATATTGATATTCGAATGGATAGATACCGTGGGGAATGTGCGCGCGCAAGGACTTCGATATTGGTGTGGGGTTGAGTGTGGGGTCCGGGTCGATGTGCTATTCAGAACCCATGCCGGATCCCGTGCCTGACCTTGAGGACCTTCGCCAGCGACTCGATGTCGTCGACCGCGAATTGGTCGAGCTGATCGCGCGACGGCTGGGCATTGTCGCATCTGTGGCCGAGTTCAAGGCCGGAACCGGCACGCCCGTACGCGACGTTCCGCGCGAAAGGGCAGTCATCGAGTCGGTGGCATTGACGGCCCGCCGGCTCGGCGTCTCCGAAGACCTCGTCCGGCGCATCTTCCGCGAGATCATCGGCCACGCCGTCGACCGGCAGGCGGCCGAGCTGATCCCGACCTCGACACAGCTGGTCACCGTCGCCTTCCAGGGGGTCGAGCACGCATACGGGCACCTCGCCGCCCAGAAGCACATCGCCGGGCGCGGCGAGGACGCGAAGTACCTGGGCTACGAGACCTACGGCGAGGTGGTCGCCGCGCTCGAGGCCGGCCGCTGCGACCTCGCCGTCGTCCCGATCGAGGACACCACCGCCGGCAGCATCAACCAGGTGTACGACCTGCTGCAGCACAGCGACGTCGCGGTCGTGGGGGAGGAGACCTGGCGGGTCGACCACTGTCTCGCCGGGATCGCGCACGTCCCGCTCGACGCGATCACCCACGTGCTGGCGCACCCGCACGGGTTCGAGCAGTGCGCGACGTTCCTGCGCAGCATCCCGCGCGCGGTCACCGTGCACGCCTTCGACCCGGCCGAGGCGATGCGGCAGGTCGCCGAGCGCGGCGACGCCTCGTACGCGGCGATCGGCTCACCGGAGTCGGCCGACGCGCACGGGCTGACCGTGCTGCGGCGGGGGATCGGCGACGGCGAGGACAACTACACCCGCTTCCTCGTACTGGCCGCGAAGCCGATCACCGTCGACACCCGCGTACCGGCGAAGACCAGCCTGGTGCTCAGTACCCGGCACGAGGAGGGTGCGCTGCTGCGTTGCCTGGAGATCCTCGCCGGCAGCGGCCACTCGATGACCAAGCTCGAGTCGCGACCGCGGCCGGGGCGGCCGTTCGAGTACCTCTTCTTCCTCGACTTCGAAGGCAACGTCAGCCGACCCGCGGACCCAGCTCGTCGTCGACGAGCTGCGCAGCGCCGCGCTGTACGTGAAGGTGCTCGGCAGCTATCCGGCCAAGGTCACCCGCAGCGAGCCGCAGCCCGGCCAGGTGCGCCAGGTGGCCGCGGCCGACGCGATCGAGTCGGTGGTCGTGCGGGCGGCCGAGCCGGCTGTCGCCGGTGCCAAGCGCTCCAAGCGGCTCGTCGACCGGGACTCCCGCGCCGAGGACACCCTCGTGCGCGTCGGCGACCTGCTGGTCGGCGGCGACGGCTTCGTGGTGATGGCCGGGCCCTGCTCGGTCGAGTCGGCCGAGCAGGTCAACGCCACCGCCCGCGCGGTCCGCGACGCGGGCGCGCACGTCCTGCGCGGCGGCGTGTTCAAGCCGCGCACGTCGCCGTACGCGTTCCAGGGGCTCGGCTGGGAGGGGCTCGACCCTGCTGGCCGAGGCCGGCCGGAGCGATCGGCCTGCCGATCGTCACCGAGGTGATGGCGGTCGAGCAGGTCGCCGGCATGGCCCGCGTCGCCGACATCCTGCAGGTCGGCGCCCGCAACATGCAGAACTTCGACCTGCTGCGCGCGCTCGGCAAGGTCGACCGGCCGGTGCTGCTCAAGCGCGGGCTGTCCAGCACGATCGACGAGTGGCTGGCCGCGGCCGAGTACGTCCTGTCGGCCGGCAACCAGCAGGTGATCCTGTGCGAGCGGGGCATCCGCACGTTCGAGTCGGCGACCCGCAACACGCTCGACCTGTCCGCCGTACCGGTGCTCCGGGAGCGCACGCACCTGCCGGTCATCGTCGACCCGAGCCACGGGACCGGCAAGCGCCGCTACGTGGCGCCGATGTCGCGCGCGGCCCTCGCCGTGGGCGCGCACGGCCTCCTGATCGAGGTGCACCCGGACCCCGACACGGCGCTGTCCGACGCCGACCAGAGCCTCGACCTCGCCGCAGTTCGCGGCCCTCATGGCGAGCCTCGCCATCGTGCGGTGACCACCGTCGGGGGTCGAGCGCCTTCCGGACGATCTACCGGACCGGCCCCGCGATTACCGGCGAATGGCCGCACATTGGACACGAAACGTCGCTTGCGGTGTCTAACGTCCATGAATGCTGCCCCTGAGCACGGTTGCACGTCCTAGGTGCGTCGCATACGGTCCGGCGATGCGGTGCTCGCTGTGTGGCCGGCCCGACGTGGAGTTCGGCGACGGCCACCTGTGCGTCGCCGAGGGCGTCGTGGTCGCGCGCAACCAGGGCACGGCGCCGGCGTCGGCCTGGCGAGTCACCAGTTGGGTACTGCTGGCGATCGCGCTGGCGTACGTCGTCATGTGCGCGGTCAAGATCGTGTTGCTGGTGCAGGACTACCGGTTCGTCGACCAGCTCACCGCGAGCGCGAGCAGCGTCGACCTGGCCGAGCTCAGGCGCCTCGCCGACCGGGAACGCCTGGTCAACGCCGTGGGGCAGTTGCTCGTACTGGCGTACCTGATCGGTTTCCTGCTCTGGTTCGTGATGATCTGGCGGGTCGTGGTGCGCAACGGGCTGAACCCGGGCAGCGTGCTTCGGCATTGGACGGTCGTCGCGTGGGCGGTGTCGATCGTCGTCTCGCCGGTGCTGGCGCTGCTGACGCGTACCCCCACGATCGTCGGCACCGATCTCGCGTCCGCGCAAGCCGATCTGCTGGCCTTCGACCGGAATCAGATCATTTTCACGTTGGTACGGATGCTCGTCGGCATCCTGCTCGCCGCCACGGTGTGGGTGTTGCGCAAACGGGTGAAAAACGCGATCTTCGGTCAGCTCGAGGCGATCGTCCAGCATTAGCGGCGCCTTCTGGGGTGCGGTATCGGTCGGGGCGAGCGGGCCTGGCGAATGGGCACGGGTAGGCTCGGGGGCCATGCCGGCTGATCGAGGTGACGACGCTGTTACCGCCGCCGCGCTCCTCGCGCGCAACGGTGACGATGCGGCGTCGGCGGCGTTCGTCCAGGCCACCCAGATCGAGGTGTGGCGATTCGTAGCCGCGCTCGTCGGCGTCCAATATGCCGACGACGTCACCCAGGACACATACCTGCGGGCGTTCCGGGCGCTGCCGCAGTTCGCCGGCCGCTCGTCGGCCCGGACCTGGCTGCTGTCGATCGCGCGGCGCGCCTGCGCCGATCACATCCGGCAGGCGGTCCGCTCCCGCCGGCTCGACGCCCGCGTCGCGGCCGAGCCGATGGCCAGATCCTCGGTCGACCACGCCGGCCTGCACGCCGCCGCCGAACTCGTGGCCCGCCTGCCGGGCGAGCGCCGGGTCGCGTTCGTGCTGACCCAGGTGCTGGGACTGTCCTATCTGGAGGCCGCGGCGATCGAGGACGTCCCGGTCGGCACGATCCGGTCCCGGGTGGCCCGCGCCCGCGCCGACCTCGTCGCCGCGATCGAGGCTGCGCAGGCCGGATGAGGCAGCAGTTCCGTCGGCCTGGGTACGTCCCGGCCGTGGCGGTCGTCATCGCCCTCGGCGTCGGGGTGACCGTCACCGGCGCCCGGCGCTGGTACGCGAGCCGCCCGACGACGCCTACGTCGCCGGGAACGGAGGTTGCCACCACCACGGGGCCGAGCTGAGCTCGACCGCGGCGACCCACTTCACCCACCAGTACCCGCGCCGGTTGGGTGCGACCAGTCGCAGCGGGTAGCCGTGCCCCCGGGCGAGCGGCGCCCCGCCGACCGCGGTCGCCAGCAGCAGCGTGTCCAGATCCTCGATCGGCAGCCGCACCCAGTAGCCGGTCACCGCCCGTACGACGATGCTGCGGTCGTCCTTGCCCGGCCGGATCAGGTCGCGCAGCGGCACGCCGGACCAGTCCTGCGTCGCGTACCAGCCGGAGGTGCAGTCGAGCGTCGCCCGCACGGTCTGCTGGCGGAACCGGCCGAGATCGGCCAGGGTCAGCCGCCGGTCGCCGAGCGACAGCCGCCACGTCGTCTCGTCCACCGGCGGCGACGAGTCGTTGAGCCAGATCGTGTACGGCATCGCGGACGGCTGGAACGAGCCGGTCTCGTACGAGCCGGTGAACCGCCGGCGCGTCCCCGGCAGGCGGGCGATCGTCGTGGTCGCCGAGCTCACCGCGTACACGAGGATCCCGAAACCGGCCACGGTGCCGGCGCGGAGGAGGTTGCGCCGCGACAGGTCGGTGCGGCGCGGGCGGGCCGGTCGGGCGATGGCGTGCCACGCGACGAGGGGGACCAGGGCGAGTGCGATCGCCACGTGCCACCAGAGGGTCTCGCGGTCGCCGACCGACCGGACCACGCCGGTGGCGTAGGCGATGCCGCTGGCCAGCACCGTCACCGCCAGGACGGCCAGGAGGTAGGACAGCCAGCGGGTCAGCCGCCGGCGGCGGATGCCGTGCCGCACGACGCGCGACTTCCACGGGATCAGGACGACGACGGTGATGCCCACCAGGCCGTGCGCGAGCACGATCCACGCGCCGCGGGCCGAGCCGGTCCAGACCGCGCCGATCCCGGTCGCGAAGGCGAGCGCGAGGGCGCTCAGCAACGCGAGGTTGGTGATGCGGGGCGGCATGAGCCAAGGGTAGGAGCCGCCCGCCGAAACGAGCCGCTCCGTCATCACACCATAAGAACTGCCTCCCGCCCGGCGGCCACGGCCGGGAGGCCACTACTCCGGGGAAGTGTGGCCAAACCACGCCGGGAGGCCACAACTTCGGGGAAGTAGTGGCCAAAATCACGCCGGGAGGCCACTACTCCCCCGAAGTTGTGGCCAAACCACGCCGGGAGGCCACTACTTCCCCGAAGTTGTGGCCAAAGCACGGCCGAGGCTACGAATGGGCCGCCCGGCCGCGGGGGACGAGGCGGGTCGTCGGCAGCGGGGGTGCGGGGAGGGGGCCGCCGGCGTAGCCGTGCACCGTGCCGAACCGCTCGCCGGCCGCCCACTGCGCGCGGGCCTTGACGATGTCCTCGTGCGAGCGGCCGACGAAGTTCCACCACATCACCAGCTCCTCGTCGAACGGCTCGCCGCCGACCAGGAACAGCCGCGATCCGCCGGGCTCCGCTCGTACCACTGAAGAAGCCCGGCCTTCACCGAGGTAGAGGAGGCTGTGGGGGTGCAGGGTCGGTGCCGTCGACGGCGGCCGAGCCGGCCATGATGACCACGGCGTATTCGAAGTCCGGGCGCAGGGCCAGCTCGATCGACGCGCCGGGGTCGAGGACCAGGTCGACGCCGACCAGCGGCGAGTAGGTCACCGCGCGGGGAGGCCAGGCCGTCGAACTCGCCCATGACCACGGTGAGCGCGCCGCCGTCGACGCTACGCCGCGGCAGTTCCGGATAGTGATCGAAGCGGGCCGGCCCCTCCCGCGAGCCGGACGGCAGCGCGACCCACAGCTGCAGACCGTGCAGCGACGGCGGGTGGTCCGTCGGCGACTCCTCGGAGTGCGCGATGCCGTGCCCGGACGTCATCAGGTTGAGCTGGCCGGGGTGGATGGTCCGCAGCGAGCCGAGGCTGTCGCGGTGCAGCACCTCGCCGTCGAGCAGCCAGGTCACCGTCTGCAGGCCCATGTGCGGGTGCGGCGGCACCTGCATGCCGGGCATGTTGATCACGCTCTGCGGGCCGAAGTGGTCGAGGAAGCACCACGCGCCGACCGTGCGCCGTTCACGGTGCGGCAGCATGCGCTGCACCGTCGTGTACTTCCCGATTGGCACCTCGCGCCCTGGCAACAGATCGGCCATACAGCAAATGTACGACCCTGCTAGTGCTTGACCAGTGTCTCGGCGGCGGCGATCGGCGGCACCGCGCGCGCCGGCCATGTCGCGGTCGGGCACCAGGGAGAACTCGGCGACCGCGGCCTGCTCGTCGCGGAGCAGGGTGTGCTCGCGGATCTTGGCGAGGAACCACTCGCGGAAGTGCGGGGCCGCCTCGACCACGCCGCCGCCGACGAAGTACGCGTTCGGGTCGGTGAAGTTGGCCGCGATGGTGAACAGCCGGCCGAGCGCCATCGCCTGCTGCTCGAAGATCTTGAGGGCGAGCTCGTCGCCCTGCTTCGCCGTACGAGCGGACCAGCTTCGCCGCGTGCCGCAGCGAGTCGGCTTGGTGCAGGGGGTGGTCGGGGTAGCGGGTCAGCCAGTACGGCAGGAGGTTGCGGCTGATCGCGGTCAGCGACGCCACGCTCTCGACGTCGCCGAGGAAACCGCAGGCGCAGGTCGGGATCGGCTGGCCCTCCTCGAGCAGGCCGTGCATCGGGATGTGCACGTGGCCGAGTTCGCCGGCCATGCCGGCCGCGCCGCGGATCGACCTGGCCGGCCTCGACGACCCCGCCGCCGAGCCCGGTGCCGACGATCGCCGAGACCGAGGAGTACTGGGAAGCCGTCGCCGCCGAAGTGCACGAAGTGGGCGTACAGCGCGGCCGCGTTGCCGTCGTTGTTGTAGACGACGGGCAGGCCGATGCGATCCTCGCAGGGCGGTACGGAAGTCGAAGCCGCACCAGGCGAGCTGGGAGAAGTTGGTCGAGCCCTTCGAGGAGATCACCCCGTCGGCGCTGGCCGGGCCCGGGGAGTCCAGGCCGACCGCGACCACGCTGGCCAGCGGTGACTCCGGTGATCGACAGGACGTTGGTCATCGCGTCGGCGAGCGCCTCGACCGCCGCGATCGGCCCCTCGAGGACCCGGCTCGGCACCTCGACCAGCCGGTCGATCAGGAACCGGCCCGACGCGTCGAGCACGGTCGCGTTGTTGGCTGTGCCGCCGTTGTCGAGCCCGACCACGACCCAATCGTCTGCTGCTGGCATTGCGTCATGTCCTCAGTCGAAGTTGCTCGACACGCTACAGAACCGAACCTGCCACGTCAGCTGAGGCGTTGGCGGATCTCCTCGGGTACCCGGGCCGGACTCGCCGTACCCGGGGTCACGCAGACACCGGTGAGGGTCGCGTCGAAGATCGGCCGGTCACCGACGGTGCCGCTGATCGCGACGTCGAACGACGCGTTTCCCCAGCGCACCACCTTCGCCGAGAGCGCCAGTTCGTCGCCGTGCCGGGCCGGGCTGGACCATTCGACCACGACTTTCTTCACCATGTAGTCGAAGCCCGACTCGGTGGCCGCGGTGAAGCCGGACACCTCCGGCCGGCCGAGCGCCTCGGCCAGCCAGCGGTCCATGACATCGTCGACGTACGCGAGGTAGTGGGCGTTGAACACGACGCCCTGCGCGTCGCACTCGCTGTACCGCACGCGCAACGTCTGCTCGTACACGTACCACCGTCCCTAAGCTGTCGTGAAAGTCTCCGGATTACCGGTAGGAAATCGGTCATAATGCGTTTTTGGGTCAGGCCGGCATGGGATTGGGTGGGCGAACGTATGATCGGCGCGACCACGGGGCAGCGAGGGGAGGGCAGCGTGGAGGGAATCATCGCCGAGGCGGTCGTCGACCTGGACGCGATCGCACACAACGCAGCGCTGCTGGCCGAGCGCGCCCTTATCGACGGTGACCACCCATCGGCGCTGATGGCGGTGGTGAAGGCGGACGCCTTCGGCCACGGTCTCGTGCCGGTCGCGCAGGCCGCGCTCAAGGCCGGCGCGAGCTGGCTCGGGGTGACCTCGGTCAGCGAGGCGCTCGCCGTGCGCGATGCCGGGATCGACGCGCCGATGCTCGCCTGGCTCTACGGCACGGACGACGACTTCGTGACCGCGATCGAGGCCGGGGTCGACCTGTCCGTCTCCTCGATCCCGCACCTGGAGAGCATCGTCGACGCGGCCGAGCGGGCCGATCGGCCGGCCCTCGTCCACCTGAAGATCGACACCGGCCTCACCCGCAACGGCGTGCGCTTCGACGACTGGCCCGACCTGGTGCGCGAGGCGCGGGCGCGGGAGGTCGAGGGCACCGTGCGGGTGCACGGCATCTGGTCGCACCTCGCCTCCGCCGACGACCCCGGCAACCCGAGCGTCCCGGCCCAACTGGCCGCCTTCGACCGCGCGCTGGAGATCGCCCGCGATGAAGGACTCGACCCGGACCTGCGCCACCTGGCCAATTCTGCCGGGATCCTGGACGTGCCACAGTCCCATTTCGATCTGGTACGGGCGGGAATCGCGCTCTACGGCGTCGAACCGATCGACGGGCGGGACAGCGGACTCCGGCGCGCGATGACGCTGCGAGCCCGGGCGGTCAACGTCAAGCGGGTCCGCGAGGGCACCGGCGTGTCCTACATGCACGACTACATCACGCCCGGCGAGACGACCGTGGTGCTGGTGCCGCTCGGCTACGCCGACGGCGTGCCCCGCCGGGTCAGCAACCGCGGCGTCGTGCTGATCCGCGGCCAGCGCCGGCCGATCGCCGGGCGGGTGGCGATGGACCAGTTCGTGGTCGACGCCGAGGACCTGCCGGTCGAACTCGGCGACCCGATCATCCTGTTCGGCCCGGGCGACAACGGCGAGCCGACCGTGCAGGAGTGGGCCGCCTGGGCGGAGACCAACCCGCACGAGATCCTCACCGGCATCGGCGCCCGGGTGCCCCGGCACTACCTGCCGATCAAGCCCGAGACCCTGAAGAGTCTGGAACAGGAGTTCGCGGATGGCTAACCGGACCCGCGTCGCCGTCGTCTTCGGCGGGCGCAGTGGCGAGCACGAGGTCTCCGGCAAGTCGGCGGCGAGCATCGTCAAGCATCTCGACTCGAGCCGGTACGAGGTGGTGCCGGTGCGCATCACCCCCGCCGGTACGTGGGTCTTCGGCAAGTCCGCGGACGACATGCTGAGCCTCGACTCCGACGAGGGCGCGCTGGCCAGCATCGCCGACGCCGTCGGGGCGTTCCGCGAGGTGGACGTCGTCTTCCCCGCACTGCACGGCCCGTACGGCGAGGACGGCACCATCCAGTCCGTCCTGGAGATGACCGGGTTGCCCTACGTCGGCAGCGGCGTGTTCGCCAGCGCCGCCGGGATGGACAAGGAGTTCACCAAGAAACTGCTCGTCGCCGAGGGCCTGCCGGTCGCCGACGGGGTCGTGCTGCGCGGCGACGAGACGGTGTCCGCGGTTGATCGCGAGCGGCTCGGCCTGCCGGTGTTCGTCAAGCCGTCCCGCGCCGGATCCAGCCTCGGTGTGTCCAAGGTGGACACCTGGAGTGAGCTCGGCGCCGCGCTGGCCAAGGCGCGTGAGAGCGACGGCAAGGTGCTCGTCGAGGAGGCCGTGCACGGCCGCGAGGTCGACCTCGGCGTCCTCGAGCACCCGGACGGACGGCTCCAGGTCGGGCCGCCGCTGGAGATCCGGTTGCCGTCGCAGCACGCGTTCTTCGACTACGAGGCCAAGTACAGCGATCCGGCCACGATCTTCGACATCCCGGCCCGCCTCGAGCCCGCGATCATCGAACAGTTGCAGGACTGCGCCGTCCGCACGTTCCGCGCCCTGGACTGCCGAGGTCTCCTCCGGGTCGATTTCTTCCTCCGGTACGGGACGCAGCCGGTCGTCAACGAGGTCAATACGTTCCCGGGGTTCACCTCGGTCTCGCAGTACCCCCAGATGTTCCGGGTCGCCGGGCTGGACTACCCGGCGTTGCTCGACGTGCTCCTGGCCACGGCCCTCGCCCGCGGCGTCCAGCGGCGAGCCCTGCGCGCCTGAACATGGGCGGGATCGTCGTACTCGGTAGCGCCAACATGGACCTGGTGGCGACCGCGCCCAGGCTGCCCGGGCCGGGGGAGACCGTGCTCGGCACGGCGTTCACGACCGTGCCCGGCGGCAAGGGGGCCAACCAGGCGATCGCGGTGGCCCGGGCCGGTGGTGCGTGCCGGTTCCTCGGTGCGGTCGGCGACGACGGGTTCGGCGCTTCCCTGCGGGCGACCCTGCGGGACGCCGGCGTCGACGTGACGCTGGTGCGCAGCTTCCACGGCCCGTCGGGGGTCGCGCTGATCACCGTCGACGAGGCCGGCGAGAACTCCATCGTCGTGGCCCCCGGCGCCAACGGAAGCCTGACCGAGCTGACCGGCGCGGAACGGCAGGCGATCGCGGACGCCTCGGTACTGCTGTGCCAGCTGGAGATCCCGCTCGAGACGGTGACGTCGGCGGCGCGGATCGCGCGCGAGCACGGCACCGAGGTCGTCCTCAACGCCGCGCCGGTACGCCCTTTGGCCGCGACGTGCTGAGCGATGTCGATACCTTGATCGTCAACGAGCACGAGGCGGCCGCGCTGGGCGGGCTCGATGCGCTGCTGGCTCAGGTACCGCGGGTCCTGCTGACCCTCGGCGCGGCCGGCGCGATCTACGCCGACGGGCAGGGCCGGCAGCCGGTAGCGGCACCCAAGGTCGAAGCCGTCGACACCACCGCGGCCGGGGACGCCTTCGCCGGCGCGTTCGTCGTCGCGCACAGCGAGGGCCGGTCTCCGGTGGAGGCGCTGCGCTGGGCCTGCGCGGCCGGTGCCCTGTGCGCAACCCGGCCGGGCGCGTCAACGGCTCTGCCGCTTCGCGCGGAGATCGACGCCCTAGCCAGCGCAGGCCACAACTTCGGGGGAATAGTGGCCTCCCGACCTCGCTGAGGCCACTATTCCCCCGAAGTTGTGGCATCCCGGGCCCGCTGAGGGCACTACTTCCCCGGAGTTGTGCGGCCGACGCTGGGCTTGGGCACGCGGACCTGGCAGCGCAGGCGAAGCGGAGCGGTGTCTGGCGGGAGCGACGGTCGTGCGCTCGACGGCCCGAGTCATGGATATAACGCTAGGCTTGCGCGCGATGCGAGTGCTGTTGGTGGAGGACGACGCCCGGGTGGCTGCCGCGCTGGCTGCCGCGCTGCGCCGCCGTGGCCACGATGTGCTCCACAGCCCGACCGCGCGCCTCCGCGCTCGCCGCCGAGCCGGTCGACCTCGTCCTGCTCGACCTCAACCTGCCCGACGGTGACGGCATCGAGGTGTGCCGAGCGCTGCGCCGCCGCGACGAGGGGGTCGCGATCATCGCGGTCACCGCGCGGGCCGAGGAGCGCGACCGGGTCATGGGGCTGCGGACCGGGGCCGACGACTACGTCGTCAAGCCGTACTCGATGGCCGAGCTCGACGCGCGGATCGACGCGGTCCTGCGCCGGGCGGTCCGGGCCGCGCCGCCCGCGATCGACGTGCTCACGGCCGGGCCGGTGCGCATCGACGTCGCCGCCCGCCGGGTCACCGTCGACCTGCGCGAGGTCGCGTTGACGCGCAAGGAGTTCGAGATCCTCGCCGTGCTCGCGCGGACGCCGGACGTCGTCGTCTCGTACGACCGGATGATCCTCGCCGTGTGGCAGACCAGCTATGTCGGCCGGCACACCCTCGACGTCCACGTCGGGTCGCTGCGGGCGAAGCTCGACGTCCCCGGGCTCGTGCTGACCGTGCGCGGGGTCGGCTACCGGCTCGGCACGGGCTGATGCGCCGCCGCCTCGTCGCCGGCTACCTGCTCCTCCTGGCCCTGGTCCTGGTGGCGTTGGAGGTACCGCTCGCGATCACCATCGCCGGCCGGGACACCGCGCGGCTGGTCGCCGACCGGCTCATCGACGCGACCCGCTTCGCCACACTGGCCGAGCCGGCGCTGCGCAGCGGCGAGTTCGAGGCGCTGCGCTCGGAGCTCGACCGGTACGACGAGCTGTACGGCATCGCCGCCGCCGTGGTCGACGACGCCGGGCACCCGATCGTCGCCTCCCGCAGCGCCGCCGACCTCAGCTCGTCCGATGTGGTCAACCAGTCCCGCCGGGCGCTCGCCGGGTCGCAGGCCTCCGACGACGGCACGATCTGGCCGTGGCGGACCCGGCCGCTCGTGATCGCCGTACCGGTCGGCAGCGGCGGCGAGATCCTCGGCGCGGTGGTGACCGTGTCGCCGACCGGCCGCAACGCCGCCGGGGTCGGTACCGCGTGGACCGTGCTGCTCGCCGGCGGCGGTCGTCGTCCTCGCCGTCGGCATCGTCGCCGTCTGGTGGTTGGCGCGGTGGATCCTGCGCCCGGTGAGCGAGCTCGACGCGGCCGCTCACGAACTCGGCGGCGGCGACTACGAGGTGCGGGTGCCGGTCGACGACGGCCCGGCCGAGCTGCGCCGGCTGGCCGGGGCGTTCAACGAGATGGCCGAGACGGTCGCCGACTCGCTCGAACGGCAGCGGGCGTTCGTCTCGCACGCCAGCCACCAGCTGCGCAACCCGCTGACCGCGCTGCGGCTGCGGGTCGAGGACCTCGGCGCCGATCTCACCGACCCGCAGGTGGTCGAGGTGCACCGGCTCGCGCTGGAGGAGACCGAGCGGCTCGGCCAGGTGCTCGACAGCCTGCTCGCGCTCGCGCGGGCGGAGCGCGGCCGGTACAGCCTCGTCGACGTCGACGCGGGCGAGGTCGCCTGGACCCGGATACTCGCCTGGCAGCCGGTGGCGGCCAAGACGCGGCGTCACCCTCCGGTACGTGCGGCCGGCCCGTCCGGTCCGCGGCGCGGGCCGTGGCCAACGCGCTCGACCAGGCGCTCGACGCGTTGATCGACAACGCGGTGAAGTTCTCAGCCAACGGCGGGACAGCCGATGCCGCCACGGTCACGGTGCGCATCGCGGCCGATGACGGCGGGGTGGCGGTCCACGTCGTCGACACCGGCCCCGGGCTCACCGAGGCGCACCGCGAACTGGCCACCGACCGCTTCTGGCGCGCGCCCGGACACGCAGAACGTCGACGGCAGCGGCCTCGGCCTGCCCATCGTCGCGGTGCTGGTGGAGGCGTCGGGCGGCCACCTGGAACTGCTGGCGGGCGAGCCGCGGGGCCTGCACGCGCGGCTGTGGCTGCCTACCCCTTGACGTCGCGGTAGTAGCGGGCCGCGCCCGGGTGCAGGGCCAGTGGCGGGGTGCTGATCGCCGATCTGACGTTCAGCCGGGCCCCGACCGGGTGCGCCTTGGCGAGCGCGTCCCGGCCCGTCGAAGAGCAGCCTGGTCAGCGCGAACGCCATCGGCTCGGCCATGTTCGGCCGCACCACCAGGTAGTTCGGGATGCCGATGGTCTGCGCGGCGTCAACCCGTGAGTACGTGGAGCGCGGCACCACCCGGTCCGTGTAGTACTCGCCGTACTTCGCGCGCAGCGGCTCCACCGAGTCGTGCAGGTCGACCAGGCGTAGCGTCACCGACGTGGCCAGCGATGCGATCGCCTGCACCGGCAGCCCACCGGAGAAGAAGAACGCGTCGATCCGGTCCGCGCGCGAGCGCCGCTGACCGAGTCGTCCAGCCCGTACTGCAGCGTCTGCACCGCTCCCGGCACCCCGGCGAGCCCGACGGACAGCAGCCGGTCGGCGGTGACCACGGTTCCCGAGCCGGGCGCGCCGATCGACACCTTGCGACCGATCAGGTCGGCGAGCGAGGTGATCGGGCTGGTTTTGCGCACCACCAGGTGCATGTAGTCGTCGTAGAGCCGGGCCAGCGCCATCAACGAGCCGGGCGTCTCGGCCGCGATGTCGGCCTGGGTGAAGCCGACCTCGGCCGAGCCCTCGCAGCACCATCTTGACGTTCTGCGCGGACGCGGCGGTCACGAGCACCGTGGGCTGCACCTTCGGCAGCTTCTGGCGGATCAGCGCGGCGATCGCCCCGCCGTACACGTAGTAGACGGCGGTCCGGCTGCCGGTCGCGATGCGCACCTGGCCCGACGGCGCCGGCTCACCCGAGTCGCATGCCGCCACCGCCGCCAGCGGCGGCACGAGCAACAGCGCGCGGCGTTTCACCGAGACACAACCGGCAGCGGTACGCCCAGCAGTTCCGTCAGCGAGGCGATCGTGGTCGGCGCATCCTTGTGCAGGACGGTCGTCATGCCGAGCGCCCGCGCCGGCTTGAGGTTGCCGCCGATGTCGTCGACGTAGACGCAGGACTCCGGCGGCAGCCCGACCGACTCCGCCCCGAGCGCGTAGATCTCCGGCGCCGGCTTGCGGATGCCGACCTCGGCCGAGATCACCACCCCGTCGAAGAGCTCGGCGAGCAGGTCGCGGTCGTAGCGATCGACGCCCCAGGAGTTGGACACCAGGCCGGTGCGGACGCCCTGCCGGCGCGCGGCTCGCACGGCGTCGAGCATCGCCTGGTCGGGTTCGGCCGCGCTCATCAGCCGCTCGATGAGGCCGTCGGCTGAGACGCCGAGCAGGTCGGCGAAGCGCCGTTCGAACTCGGCGTCCGGCAGCGTGCCGTTCTCGAGGCCTTCGAGCAGTTCGCGGCCGGCCGGGTCGGTGCGGAACAGGTGCTTGACGGTATCGACCGGCAGTTCCTCCGCCGCGCAGAATCGCTCGAATGAGGCGAACACGTCGGTGGTGAGCACGCCTCCGTAGTCGATGAGCAAACCGCGAACCGTCATGGAACCTGAGCCTAATCGCTTCGCAACCGGGGCGCCTCAGCCGTCCGCGGTCACCGCCGATGGCAGGCCATGCGTCTTCTCACTGTGGCCGCCGTGGCCCTCTTCGCCGTCCTTTTTCAAGGGGTACCGGCGTCAGCTGCCGCCCCGGCCCGGTGGACGCCGACGGCCGGCCTGTCCTGGCAGTGGCAGCTGTCCGGCAAGGTCGATCCGAGCGTGGTCGCCGACGTCTACGACGTGGACGCGGTGGACACCAGCGCGGCGACCGTCGCGGCGCTGCACAAGGCCGGCCGCAAGGTCGTCTGCTACGTGAACGTGGGCGCCCGCGAGGACTGGCGGCCGGACGCCGCGCGGTTCCCGTCGACGGTGCTCGGCAACGACCTCGACGGCTGGGACGGCGAGCGGTGGCTGGACGTACGCCGATGGGACGCGCTGCGGCCGATCCTGGCCGACCGGTTCGCCGCCTGTAAGCAGAAGGGCTTTGACGGCGTCGAGCCGGACAACGTCGACGCGTACGCCAACGACAGCGGATTCCCGCTGACCGCGGCCGACCAGCTCACGTACAACCGGCGCATCGCCGACCTGGCGCACACCGCCGGGCTGGCCGTGGCGCTGAAGAACGACGTCGACCAGGTCTCGGCGCTGGCGCCGGCCTTCGACTTCGCGGTCAACGAGGAGTGCGCGAAGTACAACGAGTGCAACGCCCTCAAGCCGTTCATCGCGGCCGGCAAGCCGGTCTTCCACGTCGAGTACGACCTGAGCCCGGACAAGTTCTGCGCCACCACGAAGAAGCTCGGCTTCTCCTCGATGCGCAAGAGGCTGAGCCTCAACGCGTGGCGTCAGGCCTGCTGAGTCTCCTCGATCAGCGTCGCGACGAGATCCTTGTGCTCATCGCCCTTCTGCAGTTGGTGGCGCTGCCGGTCGGTGGAGGTACCCCGTGCCTGCAGCGCGCTCCACAGCTGGACGGCGGTGTCCCAGTCGTCGCGGGCCTCGAGGGCCTCGCGGGTGTGCCGGAGCAGCGCATGGACCCGCTCGTGCGCCGGTACCGAGCTGCGCGCGACCGGGTCGAGCAGGTGGCCCATCAGCCCGGAGCGGGCCGCCCGCCAGGTCGCCGCGCGCAGCAGCACCTGCGGCGACTCCGGTACGGGGGCGCCGGCCTCGTCCTCGCGGACCGCGGTGTCGACCAGCCCCCGGGCGAGCGCCGTGATCAGGATGGCGTCGTCGACGATCGGGCAGGCGTCCGCCACGCGGATCTCCACGGTGGGGTAGCGGGCGGAGAGCCGGGCGTCGAAGTAGACCATGCCGGCGTCGCTGATCACGCCGCTGTCGACCAGGTCGTCGATCAGCGCCTGGTACTCGGCGGCGGTGTCGATGTCCGGCGACGGGCCGACGGTCGGCCAGCGTGAGGTGACGCACCGTCCGGTACGAGGCGTAGCCGGTGTCCAGCCCGGCGAACATCGGCGAGCTGACGCTCATCGCCAGCAGGGTCGGCAGCCAGGCCCGGATCCGCCGGGTGACCCGGACGGCCAGGTCACGGTCGGGCACGCCGACCTGGACCTGGCACGCGCACACCTGCTGCTCGTCGACGAGCTGCCGGTACTCCTCGGCCATCCACTCGTAGCGGTCGTTCGGGTAGACCCGCGTCGCCCGGCGGCCCGCCTCGGGGACCGTACCGGCGGCCACCACGGCGAGCCCGATCCGGGCGGCCGCCTCGGCCAGCGACCGGCGCCGGGCGACGAGGTCTTCGCGCAGCGCGGACAGTCCGGTGTGGACGTCGCTGGCCGTCTCGACCATCGAGCGCTGCAGCTCGGGCTCGGCGTCGGTGCCGCGCAGGAGCCGTCGCGAGGCCGGCTCCGGTTGGCCGGTGTCCGCCCGTACGACGTGGAACTCTTCCTCGACCCCGATGGTGTCGCCGGGTCTCACCATCGACTGTGGACGGACGGTCGGATCAGCTCGTCGTAGACGGCGCGGACGGCGTCGTGGACGTCGGCGGAGAGCGGGTCGAGGGCGGCGGCCTCGACGTTGAGCCGGGCCTGGGCCGGGTTGCGCGCGCCCGGGATGACCACCGACACGGCCGGCTGGTCGATGATCCAGCGCAGCGCGAACTGCGCCATCGTGGCCCCGGCCGGTACGAGGGGAGCGAGGCGGCGCACCGCTTCGAGCCCGGTCGTCGTAGTCCACGCCGGAGAAGGTCTCGCCCGACGTCGAACGCCTCGCCGTGCCGGTTGTAGTTGCGGTGGTCGTCGGCCGCGAACGTGGTGTGCGCGTCGTACCGGCCGGACAGCAGCCCGCTGGCGAGCGGCACGCGGGCGATGATGCCGACGCCGGCCTTCTGCGCGGCCGGCAGCACCTCGTCGAGCGGCTTGAGCCGGAAGCATGTTGAGGATGATCTGCACGGTGGCGACGCCCGGCCGGGCGATCGCGGTCGAGCGCCTCGTCGGTGGTCTCGACGCTCACGCCGTAGGCGGCGATCCGCTTCTCCTCGACCAGCGTGTCGAGGTCGTCGAAGACGGCGTCGGTCGGAGTACACCGGGACGGCGGGCAGTGCAGCTGCACCAGGTCGAGGGTGTCGACGCCGAGGTTCTCGCGGGACCGGTCGGTCCACGCGCGGAAGTTGTCCAGGGTGTAGCTGGCCGAGCTCCTGCGGCGCCCGCCGCCCCATCTTGGTGGCGACGGTGACCTCGGTCGGCGGCTGGCTGCGTCCGGCAGGAACGCGCCGATGATGCGCTCGCTGCGGCCGTCGCCGTAGACGTCGGCGGTGTCGATGAAGGTGACGCCGGCGTCGACGGCGGCGCCGAGCGTCGCGAGCGCGTCGTCCTCGTCGACCTCGCCCCAGTCGGCGCCGAGCTGCCAGGCGCCGAGGCCGATGACGCCGACTGGGATTCCGGTGCGCCCAAGTGTCCTTTCCTGCATGGTCGGCAAGCCTATTCGGCCCGTGCGCCATTCGCGCGCCCAGGTGCCGGATGGGAGCATGTCGCGCATGAGGACGCTCGCGGTGATCGTCGGTGTGGTCGGTCACCTGGTGGCCGGGGTGTGGTTCGCGGCGTCCGGGTTGGTGGCGCCGGCCTGGGCCGTGGTGGTGCTGCTCGTGGTCTGGGCCGGGCTGGCCGTCGCCCTCTGGCGGCTGGCGCGGCGCCGGTCCGGCTGGAGCGCGGGCATCCCGATCATCGACGCGGCGTTCTGGCTGGCCTTCATCGAGGCCGGTGCGGCGCTCTTCGACTGGACCGCCTAAGCCCGAGACCACAACTTCGGGGAAGTAGTGGCCTGGGGGCGCCCTCGTGGCCACAACATCGGGGAAGTAGTGGCCTCAGCGGGGCCCGGAAGCCACAACTTCGGGGAAGTGGTGGCTTCGCGGCCGGCTTGAGGCCACTACTTCGGGGAAGTGGTGGCCTTCTCGGTCGTGGCGCTCGGGCGGGCGGTCAGGAGCGCCGTCACGCCGGCGTGGTAGGCGTCGATGTCGATGCGGCCGACCAGCAGCCGCTGCAGCAGGTACCCCTGTAGCAGGCCGAACAGCGTCGCGCCGATGGCGTCGGGGTCGATGTCCGGGTCGAGTTGGCCCGCGTCCTGGGCGCGGCGGGCCAGCCGTGCGAAGCGCTCGCGGATCTGCCGGTAGACGCCGGCGACCAGGTCGGCGAGCTCGGGGTCGCGGACCGCCTCGCCCCACACCTGTACGCCGATCTTCGCCCGCTGGTCGCCGTCGATGCGCTTGTCGGCGGCGTG
The DNA here is from genome assembly GCA_963816625.1 of uncultured Actinomycetota bacterium. Classification (GTDB taxonomy): domain Bacteria; phylum Actinomycetota; class Actinomycetes; order Mycobacteriales; family Micromonosporaceae; genus Dactylosporangium. The sequence goes on from CAWFLC010000006.1 coordinate 843,364, forward strand.
GAGACCGCCCCGGATCACCTCCGCCAAGGGCGGCATCGGATCGAGGTCGACCAGCGCGTCGAAGTCGCCGACCAGGTCGCTGACCACCTGCTCGGCGATCGCCCGGATCAGCTCGGTCTTGCTGCGGAAGTACCGGTAGAAGGCGCCGACCGACAGGTCGGCCTCCCGGATCACGTCCTGCATCGACGTCTGGTGGAAGCCGTCGCGGACGAAGCAGATCACCGCCGCGTCGACGATCTGCTGGCGGCGGGCGGCGAGGTACTGGTCGGAGACACGCGGCACGCGTCACATTATAAAACGAACGCTCATTCTTGACTCGCGCGCCTAATTCGGTGCACAGTGAATTCCAAGAGAATGAGCGTTCGTTTTTGGAGGCAACACCATGGACGTCCTGACCCAAGCCCCGGCCTCGACCACCCCTGCCCACGAGACCCACCGGCCGCCGGCCTGGACCCGGCCGATCGCCATCGCCGCCGCGGTCGTCGTGCTCCAGGCCCTGCTCGTCGCGTTGTTCGCCTGGCCGGCGCTGAAGATGGCCCCGCACGACCTGCCGGTCGTGGTCGCCGGTCCGCCCGCCGCCGCCCAGCAGGTCCAGGGCCGGCTCGACGGGCTCCGGCCGGGCGGCTTCGCGGTGACCGGGGTGGCCGACGCCGCGGCCGCCGACCAGGCGCTGCGCGACCGGGACGCCTACGCCGCGTTCATCCCGGCGCCGGACGGCACCATGAGCGTCCACATCGCTTCCGCGGCCAGTCCGACCGTGGCCGGCCTGCTCACCCAGCAGCTCGCCGGCGCGCAGGTGAAGGTCGTCGACGTGGTGCCGGTCGACGCCGACGATCCACGCGGCGCCGGCCTGGCCTCGGCGTTCCTGCCGATGCTGATCACCGCGATCATCGCCGCCGTCCTGCTCTGGCAGGGCGTCAAGACCACCGGTGGCCGGCTGCTCGGCCTGCTGCTCTTCGCGTCCCTCGCCGGGCTGGCTGAGGCCGCCATCCTGCAGTACTTCTTCGACGCGCTACCCGGCACCTACCTCGCCAACGCGGCCGTGCTCGCCCTCGTCTCGGCGGCGATCAGCGGCGTCGTCCTCGGGCTGGCCGCACTGTTCGGCCGGATCGGCGTCGCGTTCGGCGTGCTCGCCGTGTTCGTGATCGGCAACCCGCTGTCGGCCATCAACGCCGCGCCGGAACTCCTGCCCCAGCCGTGGGGCGCGATCGGCCAGTTCTTCCCGCCCGGGGCGGGCATGACCTTGCTGCGCTCGACGGCGTACTTCGACGGCGCGCACGCCGCCACCACCGCGCTCACCCTGGGCGCCTGGGCCGCGGCCGGAGTGCTCCTGCTCGCGATGGCCCGGCTGCGCCGCTCGGTCCGCTAGCACCGAAGCCACTGCTTCCCCGAAGCCACTGCTTCGGGGAAGGAGTGGCCTCAGGGCCGGACACCACTCTTCGGGGAAGTAGTGGCATCCCGGCCGAGGGGAGGCCACTACTTCGGGGAAGGAGTGGCCTCAGAGGGGGGCGGACACCACAACTTCCCCGAAGTAGTGGCTACCTAGAGACGGACGGCGTTGAAGATGACCACGTTCATCACGGCCGGGGCCACCGCCGCGCTGATGAACAGCAGGCGTGGGCTGAGCCGGGTGATCGGCGCGGTGCCGTCGATCACCGACAGCTTGCGGCCGCCGGTGGAGTTGGCGATCAGCTCGACCCCCTTGCCTGGTACGACCCGGCACGAGACCTGCATCGCGGTCGTGGCCGTGGTCGGGCCGCCGGTGCCCTTCGGCTTGGCCGACGCGGCGAGCTTCGAGTGCTGGTCGCCGTTGTGCTTCCAGACCTCGATGATCCCGGCCCCGGTCACCTCGAACGTGTAGCCGTTGGCCAGGTTGGACCCGTCGAGGCAGGCCGCACCGACCCGGGCGGCGCCGACGTTCTTGCCGATCGCGGTGAACTCGAGGTCGATGCTGTAGCCGCCGTTCGGCACGGTCAGCCTCTGGGTCGGCCCGGGCGCGACGCACCGGGTGTTCGCCGCGGCGGCGGTCACCTTCAATGCGTCGGGCAGTTCGATCGTGCAGCCGGTCGCGCCCGCCCACGGCACCTTCTGCTGCAGCGCGGCCACCGTCTTCGAGCCCTTCAACACCCACGGGCCGACCGAGCCGAGCCAGCAGGCGATGACCGGCTTCGCCGTCCACGCATCGCCCGGCGGGAGCAGGGGCGTCTCCATCGGCAGGTACGACTGCCCGTACGGGACCCCGAGGTAGTCGCCGTACGACTGCTCGCACATCGCCCGCGCGGCGAACTGCACGGCCGCCGTACCCGGGTTGACGGTGAACGGCAGATGCCCGACGAAGTACACCTCGCCGACGTGGCTGCCGTTGCACGGCGCGACGTAGCGCAGCTGCGAGGAGCCGCCGATGAAGTCGAAACACTCGCCGGTCTTCAGCTCGTACTGGTCGCCGGCGAACGACGGCGCCGCCGAGGTGCCCGGCTGGGCGAGCGCCTTGGCGATGCGGACGCCGTCGGCCCGGTCGGCAACCGGCAGTCCGGTGGCGAACAGGGTCTGCAACGACGGGCTCAGGCCGTTGACGGCCAGGCCCGCGTCGTAGACGGCCTGGCGCTGGGTCGAGGACAGGCCGGCCACCACGACGACCCGCGAACCCTGCGTGGTGAGGTAGTAGTCGAAGCCGACCCAGTGCGACACCGACACCGCGGTGACCGGCAGCACGACCGCCAACGCGAGGGCGAGGTAACCCAGGACCAGCCGGTGCAGCCCCCAGACGTAACCGGCCAGGACCACGGCCACGCAGATGAGCATGGCGAGCAGCAGCCCGATCGCCCCGCCGGCGGAGAAGACCAGCCGCAGCGGTTCGCCGATGAGGAAGCCGGCGAACCCGCCGGCTCGCCGCGTTCCGCCATCGCCCACGTTCGGGCTGCCGCGCAGCAGGTGCAGCAGGCCGAGAACGGCGACCACCGTACCGGTCACGCGGGTGAACAGCCGCTCCCGGAGCCAGCGCAGGGCACCCGTGGCCATGATGAGCAGTTCGTCGCGGGTCCACATACGACGTTCGACCGGGGGTACGAGCACCGTCTCCAGGCCGGTGAGCGAGAAGCCGGAGCCGGCGAGGAGGAACAGCGGCAGCACCGGCAGCACGTACGAGAAGTAGCCGAACAGCCAGCGCAGCGCGGGCAAGGGGTACACCCAGCAGCCGAGCACGAGCGCCGCGGTCAGCACGGCGACGATCGCGATGCGCGGCCAGGAGGGGCGGGTGAGCCGACGCGCCGGCGCCGTCTCGTCGGCGGACAGGGCCGGGCGGCCGCGGCGGTGGACTCCGGCGGCGGCAACCGTGGCCCGGCTCCACGCCTGGATGGACTCCCGGACCGGGACGGTGACGGCGACCCCGAGCGCGGCCGCGACGACGAGGGTCAGGACGAGCTGGAACGTCGGCGGAGTCGGGGCAAAACCGGCGATGACCGCGAGCCCGAAGGCCGTCGCGGCACCCAGTGTGAGCAGGGCCACGGACGGTAGCGAGGCACGTGCTCGCCGCCCCAGCTCAGACATGGCAATGCAGCATTCCACCGGGGCATGATCTGCGCAACGGCGGTGGATCGGCCGGGACACTTTTGTTTCCGGGCCGGACCGGTGGGTAACCGAGAGGCAGGACAACGCTGATACAGGAGGGCTTGTAATGGGTCTGGACGACAAGGTCCACAACGAGGCCGAGGAACTTTCCGGCAAGGCCAAGGAAGCCTACGGCGACGCCACGGACAACGAGCGCCTGGAAGCCGAAGGCAAGGGTGAACAGGTCAAGGCCAACCTCAAGCAGGCCGGCGAGAAGGTCAAGGACGCGTTTCGCGACTGATCTCGCCTGAACACATAGCCGATCGACGCCCCCGGCCCCATCTGTCGCGGGGGCGTCGATCTGTGTCGCGTCAGTTCCAGTGCAGCAGCGTCCGGGCCGCCGCCAGCACCAGTTCCCGGTCGTACGTCAGCGCATAGGCGAACCGCCGGTCCGGCTCCGGGCCGCTGTCGCCCAGGTCCCGGGCGACCAGCGCGCCGACGAACTGCGGCCCGACGGCGACCACGTTCCACTCGCCGCGCAGCGGGTCGTCGGCCGCCAGCGCCACCCCCCGCACGCCGAGCGCCGGACGGCTCGGCAGGTCGGTGGCGAGGGCCATGACCAGCGCCGACGACTCGGCGAAGCGCGCGTAGCGCCGCGCGGTGCCCGGCGTGAAGTGCCGAGCCTCCTGGAAACAGGCCAGCAGCACGGCCGGTTCGGCGGCTTCCAGCGCCCGCCGTTCAAGCAACCGGGCGGTGTCCAGGAGTTCCCGCTTGGTCACTTCGGTGGTCGGGCAGACCGCGGAGATCGCTTCATAAGGGGTACGGGATGAGCCGCCGAACGGCGGCGTCCCGATGGGTGGGGCGATGACGAAGGGCACCGTACGGCGCGGCCGGGTGAGGTTGCTGCCGAGCAACTGCAGCGGTCCCGGATGGTCGAAGAGGTAGCCCTGGCCGAGCGTCGCGCCGAGGCTGCGCGCGGCGGCGAGGTGGGCCTCGGTCTCGATCCCCTCGGCGAGGATGGTCGCTCCGCTGCGTTCGGCGTACGCGCGGACCGCGTTCATCGTGTGCTCGCGGTCGCGGTGCCCGTGAACGACCTGCAGGTCGAGCTTGATGACGTCGGGGTGCAGCAGCGTCAGCAGGGCCAGCGACCCGGGGTGCGAGCCGACGTCGTCGAGGGCGATGCCGCCGCCGGCGCTCCGGCAGGCCGCGCCCGCGGCCAGGACGGCCAGGGGATCGCCGCCGACGGCCCGCTCGGGTACCTCGGTGACCACGCGGAGCCGCAACTGCGCGGCCAGCATCACCTCGGCGAGGTCCGGCGGGCACGGCGTGCCGAAGGTGGCCGGATCGGCGTTCACGAACAGCGTGATGCCGTCCGGGAGGTCGTTGTCGATCGCCGCGCGGTAGGCGCCGGCCCGGCAGATCCAGTCGAGCTCGGCCTGCCGCCCGGCCTCGCGTGCGGCCTGGAAGAGCGCCAGCGGCGTCTCCCAGGGGGTGTTGCGCGGCCCGCGGGCGAGGGCCTCCATGCCGACGATCTCGGGCTTGTCTGACGCGTGCCGGTGTTCGATGCGCACGATCGGCTGGAAGACGGTCGTGACCGCACGCGCGTCGATGACCTCGCCGACGCCGGCGACAGTGGACACCTCGGTGCTCATGATCAGCCACTCGGCAGCAAACCGCGCAACCTGAGACATTGCCCCAACTTCCCGGCCGTCGGTGGGGCAGCTGCCGGCGTCCAAGATCGCACCAGGAGGCCACCACTTCCCCGAAGTTGTTGCCTCCCGGCCCCGCTGAGGCCACTACTTCCCCGGAACTGTGGCCACCCGGCCCATCTGAGAGCACTACTTCGCCGGAGTTGTGGCGTTGCGGGCTTGGGAACGCGGACATGGCAGCGAGGAGCGCAGCGACGAGCGGTGTCTGGCGGGAGCGGCGGTCGTACGCTCGACGGACCCGAGTCATATAAAGAAGTGCCCTGGGTGGGATTCGAACCCACACTGTCGGAGGTTTGAGCTCCGTTCCTCTGCCGGTTGGGATACCAGGACGGCGACGTCGAACCAGGGTACCTATTACTCTGTTCGCGGTGGTAACAGATACCACCGTGTCGGGTGGGGAGTGGGCGCGTGACCGAGGCAGTCAGCCGCCGTGTGCTCATCGCGGAGGACGAGGCGCTCATCCGGCTCGACCTTCGCGAGATGCTGGTCGAGGAGGGTTACGACGTCGTCGGTGAGGCCGGCGACGGCGAGACCGCGGTGCGGCTGGCCGAGGAGCTCAAGCCCGACCTGGTCATCCTCGACATCAAGATGCCGATCATGGACGGGCTCGCGGCCGCGGAGAAGATCGCCGGCGTCGCGGATCGCGCCGGTCGATCATCCTGACCGCGTTCAGCCAGCGTGACCTGGTCGAGCGGGCGCGGGCGGCGGGCGCGATGGCCTACCTGGTCAAGCCGTTCCAGAAGAGCGACCTGGTGCCGGCGATCGAGGTCGCGCTGTCCCGCTACGCGGAGCTGTCGCGCTGGAGGCCGAGGTCGCCACGCTGACCGACCGGCTCGAGACCCGCAAGGCGGTCGAGCGGGCCAAGGGGCAGCTGATGACCGCCGTACGGGATGACCGAGCCGCAGGCCTTCAAGTGGATCCAGCGCACCGCGATGGATCACCGGATGACGATGCGCGAGGTGGCCGACCGCATCATCGCGGAAGCGCTATGAGGCGTTTCGCCGGTTTCGCCAGCCTTCTGTCTGCTCCTGCTCGCTGGCTGCAGCACCGGGCGGACGCCGCCGGTCGTCGACGGGCCCCTGTCGCTGTCCTGGCAGGCAGGAGTCCCTGCCGGCGCCGCCGGGCGCACCCGGGCATCTCGCGGTGCGCGACGCGGTCGCCTGCGCTGGCAAGTGGTTCGTGGTCGGGGGCGTGCTCGGCGCCGGGGACGCGAGCCGCCCGGCCGCCTGGACCAGCGACGACGGGCACACCTGGCGGGCGATGACGCTGCAGGCGTCCAGCTTCTACGGCAAACTCCAGACCCTCTATACGGCGGCGTGCAAGGACGGGAAGGTCGCGGCGATCGGCGCGAAGAGCGGCGGCGCGCACGGCAACCCGCGGATCAGCACGTTCTACCAGCAGGGCCGACAACCTGATCGAGGTGACCAACGCCGCCTTCTCGCTGTACGGGGGGTCGGAGGCGGTCAACGTGGGACAGCTCGAGGCCGGTCCGAAGGGGTGGCTCATCGCCGGGAACCGGGTCACCGGCGCGGCCGCGTGGCTCTCCGCGGACTCGGCCGAGTTCCGGATCGTGGAGAACTCGCCCGGCCTGGCCAGCGACCCGGGCCTCGACACCCAGGCCCAGGACGGGTACGTCGGTGACGCCGGCTACGTCCTCGTCGGCGGCGGGCTGCCGAAGGGGCGCATCGACCACGACCCGTTCGCCTGGACCTCACCGGACGGCGAGCACTGGACGCGGGTGACGTTGCCCCGCGATGACGGGTACGAGGATTTGCAGCGCGTCGTGCGTACCGGTGACCAGCTGGTCGCGGTGGGGCTGCACGGCGACACGTTCGGTGCCTGGCTCTCGGCCTCCGGTGCCCAGTGGACGGTCGGCGGACGGTTCGGTGGCAATCTGTCACCCCTCGCCGATGTGCGGTCGGCGACCGTCCTCGGTGACACTGTGTTCGTCTCGGCGCAGGACGGCGCCAAGTACGGGTTGTACTCCTCCGTTGACAACGGCCGGTCGTGGCGGACGGTGACCATGCCGCCGGGTGCCCACCCGTCGGGGTCGGAGAAGGGGATGGCGGTCACCTCGGCGCCGGGTATTTTGCTCGCGGCGGGCGACGATGGCGCCAAGGGTCAGATCTGGGTCGCGGAGTATAGCGGGTAGTGTCCGGCTCGGCAAGGGCAGGATTGTCACGGCGAGGTAGACGAGCGGCCGGTCAGGGCCCGAATGCTGCGGGCACGTAACAGTTTGGTGCACGCTTGCGGTTGCTTCTACAGAGGAATCAGGCCCTCCGGTACTGTCCGCGCCACGGACCGCTATGCAGGCGCGCGGTCTCAAGCGGTGGGACAAGCGGCCCGCCGATGAGACTGTGATCTTTTCGCCTGCACTTTAGGAGGGCAAAAAGCCGTGAGGCGAAACCATCTACGCACGCTCGGGGGCGTAGCGCTCATTGCAGCACTGGCACTGACGGGCTGCCAGAAGTCCGGCAGCTCCGGTGGCAGTGGGACGGCCGCCAAGTGCGGCGGCAAGATTGCGATCTTCGGTGCGTTCACCGGCGGCAACTCCGGCCTGGTGCTGCCTTCTCGTGACGGCGCACGAATGGCCGTGAAGAAGTTCAACGCGGCCAACCCGGACTGCAAGGTCACCATGGAGGAATTCGACACCGCAGGGTGACCCGACCAAGGCCACGCCGGTCGCCACCAGGCTCGCCGCGGACACGTCAGATCTGGGCGTCATCGGCGGTCACTTCTCCGGTGAGATCCGGGCGACCGACGCCGATCTTCGAGTCGGCCGGCCTGGCCATGGTCACCCCGTCGGCCACCGCCAGCCGACCTGACCACGAAGGGCTGGAAGGTCTTCCACCGCGTCGTCGGCAACGACAGCGTGCAGGGCCCGGCCGCCGGCCGGTACATCAAGGACGATCCTCAAGGCGCAGAAGGTCTTCGTGGTCGACGACGGCACCGCCTACGGCGCGCGGCCTGGCCGACGCGGTCGCCGAAGGTCCTCGGCTCGATCGTGGTCGCCACGCGACAAGACCCAGGAGAAGCAGACCAACTTCGACGCCACGGTCACCAAGGTGAAGAACGCCGGCGCCGACGCCGTGTTCTACGGCGGCTACACCAACGAGGCCGCGCCGTTCCTCAAGCAGCTACGCGCGGCCGGCATGCACGGCCAAGTTCGTCGCCGGTGACGGCGTCAACGACGCCAACTTCCCGCCGGGTGCCGGTGCGGCGGCCGCCGAGGGCGCCATCGTCACCTGCCCGTGCCTGCCGGCCGACAAGCCGACGGGCACCTTCCAGGCCGACTGGAAGGCCGAGTACAAGACCGACCCGCGGTACGTACGCGGCTGAGGGCTACGACTGCGCGAACGTCTTCCTCGACGCGCTTCAAGGCCGGGAAGACCACGCGGCAAGACATCGCAGGACTACGTCAACTCGTACGACAAGGACGGTGCGACCAAGCACATCAAGTTCGACTCCAAGGGCGACGTCGACGAGTCGGTGACGGTCATCTGGGCCTACAAGGTCGTCGCTGGCAAGATCGTCGCGGATCAGGAGATCCCGAAGAGCTGAGCTTGACCAAGGGGGTGCGGCCGGAGGAACGTTCCGGCCGCACCTCGCATATTGTTTGGGAGCCGCTGTGAATTCATGACCTGATTTCACACTTGGGCCAGCACACCGTCGATGGGCTGGCAAGAGGCTCGATCTACGCGCTCATCGCGCTCGGCTACACCCTCGTCTACGGTGTCCTCCGCCTGATCAACTTCGCGCACTCCGAGGTCTTCATGGTCGGCACCTTGGCCGTCCTCGGTGCCTGGACCGCCCTCGGCGCGACCGATCACCCCGGCGTCGGCAGTGCTGATCGTCCTGATCGTGGTCGGCCTGCTCGCCGCGATGCTCGTCTCCGGCGGCACTGCCCTGCTGGTCGAGCGGATCGCCTACCGGCCGCTGCGCAAGAAGAACGCGCCGCCGCTGATCTTCCTGATCACCGCGATCGGCGTGTCGACCATCCTCATGGAGATCTTCGGCCTCCTCCTGGCGAAGACCTTCGGACGGCCGTTCGGTCGGCTGATCGTCGGTATGCCCAGCATCCTGCCCAACACGCCGGTCTTCTCGATCGGCAGCACCGACGTCACCTACAAGCACGTCTTCGTGATTGTCGCGGCGGTCGTGATGATGATCGGCCTCGACATGCTACATCAACCGCACCCGGGCCGGCCGGGGCGTGCGCGCGGTCGCGCAGAACCCGGACACCGCGGCGCTCATGGGCGTCAACCAGGACCGCGTGATCATGCTGGTCTTCGTGCTCGGCGGCATCATGGCCGGCGCCGCGGCGCTGCTCTTCGCGCTGCAGATCGGCAACACCAAGTTCGACATCGGCTTCACTGCTCGGCCTCAAGGCGTTCACCGCGGCGGTGCTCGGCGGCATCGGCAACCTGCGCGGCGCGCTGCTCGGCGGTCTGCTTCTCGGCATCGTCGAGAACTACGCGTCGACGATCACCGGCTCCAACTGGCAGGACGTGGCGGCGTTCGTCGTGCTGGTCGTGGTGCTCATGTTCCGTCCCACCGGCTTGTTGGGTGAGTCGCTAGGGAGGGCCCGGCGCATGACGCGACACAGGCGGGGCCCGCCGCAGGCGAGCGTCGATGCGGGCGGTGCAGCATGAGTAGCGGGATGGATACCCTCCGCGGCGCGGACGAACGGGTCAAGCTCGAAGCACCTCGGCGACCGGTGGCGCGCGCTGCCGAAATGGCAGCGGCAGCTCGCCTTCGTGGCGTTCGTCATCTTCCTGTACTACCTGCCCTACCTCGGCATCCCCGGCCTGCGGATCATCCGTACCGACTACTCCGAGAGCGGCTCCGACTGGGCGAGCGTGCTCTTCACTGTGCTCGATCTACGTGCTCATCGCGATCGGCCTGAACGTCGTGGTCGGCCTGGCCGGCCTGCTCGACCTCGGGTACGTCGGCTTCTTCGCGGTCGGTGCCTACAGCGTCGCGCTCTTCGGCTCACCCGACTCGCCGGTGCTGAAGATGATGCAGCGCGACCTTCGACCTGCTCCGAGGGCTGGTCGGTCGCCTGGGGGCTCACCATCCCCATCGCGATCGCGCTGACGATGATCTCCGGGGTGATCCTGGGCGGCCCGACGCTGCGGTTGCGCGGTGACTACCTGGCGATCGTCACGCTCGGCTTCGGTGAGATCGTCCGGATCATCGCCCTGCAACTCGTCGTTCACCAACGGCGCCGCAGGGCATTTCCGGCATTCCCGGGCCGCCCGGCACCATACGCCGACGGCACCAAGATCTTCGGCGTGGTCGATATCGCCCCCTGGTACTGGCTCGCGCTGACGGTCATGCTCATCTTCATCTTCGTGGTGAAGCGGCTGGAGAACAGCCGTGTCGGCCGGGCCTGGCTGGCAGTACGCGAGGACGAGGACGCGGCGGCGGTCATGGGCGTCAACGGGTTCAAGTTCAAGCTGTGGGCCTTCGCCATCGGCGCCGGCCTCGGCGGCACGTCGGGCGTGCTGTTCGCGAGCAAGCAGGCCTACATCGACCCGACCAACTTCTCGCTCACCCTTTCCGTCACCTTCGTCGCGATGGTCGTCGTCGGCGGTTCCGGCAACATGGCGGGCGTGGCGCTCGGCGCCATCCTCCTGACGTACCTGCCGGAGCGGTTCCGCGGCTTCCAGGACTACCGGCCGATGGCGGTCGGCCTCGCGCTCGTCATCGTGATGATCCTGCGGCCGCAGGGTCTGATACCCAGCCGGACGACGAGCCCGAGAGTTGCACGATCGCGAAGAGGAAGCGGTGCCCGATGTCGTTGCCTGATGAGCGCCGGGTCCTCCTGGACGTCGACCACGTCACGCTGCGCTTCGGCGGCGTGGTGGCCCTCAACGAGGTCAATTTCCAGCTGTACGAGGGGGAGATCCTCGGTCTGATCGGCCCCAACGGCGCCGGCAAGACGACCTGCTTCAACGTGATGACGGGGGTGTTCCGGCCCACGTCGGGCACGGTCACCTTCGATGGCAAGCGGATCGCCGGGCGCAAGCCGCACCAGATCAACCGGCTCGGCATCGCGCGGACGTTCCAGAACATCCGCCTGTTCCCCGAGATGACGGCCCTCGAGAACGTCATCGTCGGCACCGACGCCCGGCACCACACGAGCGTCCCCGGTGCGCTGTTCCGGGGATGGCGCAAGCGGGCCAAGCCGGACGAGTTGCCACGGGTCGACGGGAGCAACGCGTTGGTCCGCGCCGTGCAGCAGGTCCGGCGGACCAGCGCAAGATCTTCGGGATCTCCCGGCACACGCTCGAGGAGCGCGCCGGCGAGCACAAGGCGATGGAGCTGCTGCGCTTCGTCGGCATCGCCGACCGGGCCGACGAGGTCGCCCGCAACCTGCCCTACGGCTACCAGCGGCGGCTCGAGATCGCCCGGGCGCTGGCCACCGAGCCGAAGCTGCTCTGCCTCGACGAGCCGGCCGCCGGCTTCAACCCGGCCGAGAAGGAAGAACTGCTCAAGCTGATCAAGTCCATCCGTGACCTCGGCTACACGGTCCTGCTCATCGAGCACGACATGCGCCTGGTCATGGGCGTCACCGACCGGATCGTCGTGCTGGAGTTCGGCCGGAAGATCGCCGAGGGTTCGCCGGCCGAGGTCAGCCGCGATCCCAAGGTCATCGCCGCTTACCTGGGGGTGACCGAAGATGCTGCTTGAGCTCGAGGAGGTCGCCGTCTCGTACGGGCGGATCGAGGCGCTGCACGGCATCTCGCATCGGCGTCGACGAGGGCGAGGTCGTCGCGCTGATCGGCGCCAACGGGGCCGGCAAGACCACCACGATGCGGGCCATCTCCGGGTTGCGGCCGCTCAGCCGGGGCGCCATCCGGTTCCACGGCGAGGACATCACCAGGCTGCGCGCCGACCTGCGGGTCCGGCGCGGCCTGTGCCAGTCGCCCGAGGGCCGGGGCATCTTCCCCGGCATGACGGTGCGCGAGAACCTCGACATGGGCGCCTACACCCGGCGCGACAAGGAGGGCATCCTCGCCGACCTGGAGCGGGTGTTCGGGCTGTTCCCGCGCATGTCCGAGCGGCGCAAGCAGGTCGGCCGGCACGCTGTCCGGCGGCGAGCAGCAGATGCTCGCGATCGGGCGGGCGCTGATGAGCCGGCCCAAGCTGCTGCTGCTCGACGAGCCGTCGATGGGCCTCGCGCCGATGCTGATCAAGCAGATCTTCGACATCATCACCGAGATCTCGAAGCAGGGTACGACGATCCTGGTCGTGGAGCAGAACGCGCAGCAGGCGCTGTCCCGCGCCGATCGCGCGTACGTGCTGGAGACCGGCCGCATCGTCAAGGCCGGCACCGGGGCCGAGCTGCTGCACGACCCGGCGGTCAAGGAGGCTTACCTCGGCGTGGCCTGAGGGATTTTCTGTCGTACCCAACGGCTAGGCTCGCACCGTGACTGAGACGAGATTTCTGTTGCTCGACGGGCATTCGCTCGCCTACCGCGCGTTCTTCGCGCTGCCCGTCGAGAACTTCTCGACCCAGACCGGCCAGGTCGACCAATGCGGTGTTCGGGTTCACCTCGATGCTGATCAACATGCTCCGCGACGAGCAGCCGACCCACGTCGCGGTCGCGTTCGACGTGTCCCGGCAGACGTTCCGCCTGGAGCAATACCCGGAATACAAGGCCAACCGGTCCGACGTCCAAGCCGGAGTTCTCCGGTCAGGTCGACCTGATCAAAGAGGTGCTCGCCGCGCTGCGGCATCCCGGTGTTGGAGAAGCCCGGCTACGAGGCCGACGACATCATCGCGACCCTGGCCTGCCAGGCCGCGCGCCGACGGCATGCCGACGTCGATCATCACCGGCGACCGCGACGCGTTCCAGCTGGTCACCGACCTGATCACCGTGCTCTATCTCAAGCGCGGCGTGTCGGAGATGGACCGCATGACCCCGGCCAAGGTCGAGGAGCGCTACGGCATTCCGCCGTCGCTCTATCGGGTGAAGGCGGCACTGGTCGGCGAGGACAGCGACAACCTGCCCGGCGTCCCGGGCGTCGGCGACAAGACCGCCGCCAAGTGGATCAACCAGTTCGGCGACCTGGACGGCGTCATCGCGCACGTCGACGAGATCAAGGGCAAGGTCGGCGACAGTCTGCGCGCCCACCTGGCCGGCGTCATGCGCAACTACCAGATCAACTACCTGATCAACGACCTCGACCTGCCGGTCCAGCCCGAGGAGCTGCGCTGGCGGGGCTGGGACCGTGAGGCGGTGCACCGGGTCTTCGACGCGCTGGAGTTCCGCATCCTGCGCGACCGGCTCTACGACTACCTCGACGCGGTCGAGCCGGAGGCGGAGTCCGGCTTCGACCTGTCCGGCGCCGTCCTGCGTGAGGGCGTCGGCGCCTGGCTCGACGAGCACGCCCCGCCCGGCACCCGGGTCGGCGTCGCGGTCTCCGGCCGGTTCGGCCGGGGCACCGGCATCCTCACCGGCGTGGCGCTGGCCAGCGCCGACGGGCCGGCCGCCTGGTTCGACCCGGCCGAGCTCGACGAGGCCGACGAGAAGGCCGTCGCGGCCTGGCTCGCCGCCGCGGACCGGCCCAAGGTGCTGCACGACGTCAAGCCGGCGCTGCTCGCGTTCGTCGCCCGCGGTTGGACGCTGGACGGCATCGCCAGCGACACGGCGCTCGCGGCCTACCTGGCCCGCCCCGATCAGCGTTCTTACGACCTCAACGACCTCGCGCTGCGCTACCTCAAGCGGGAGCTGCGGGTCGACGCGCCCGACTCCGGCCAGCTCGCCCTCGACGTCGAAGGGCTGCAGGGCAAGACGGCCGAGGCCGAGGAGGGGCTCATGCTGCGCGCCCGCGCGACCCTCGACCTCGCCGACGCCATCGCCGAGGAGTTGCGCCGCGAGGGTGACCTTTCGGCCGGGCTGCTCAACGACGTCGAGCTGCCCCTGCTCGAGGTGCTCGCGGAGATGGAGCGGGCCGGCATCGCCGCCGACACGCCCTACCTGTCCGAGCTGGAGGCGCACTTCGCGGCCGAGGTCAAGGCGGCGGCGCAGGCGGCCTACGGGGTGGTCGGGCGCGAGTTCAACCTCGGCTCGCCCAAGCAGCTGCAGGAGATCCTGTTCAACGAGCTGTCCCTGCCCAAGACCAAGCGCATCAAGACCGGCTACACCACCGACGCCGACGCGCTGCAGGGGCTCTACGCGCAGACCGAGCACCCGCTGCTGATGCACCTGCTGCGCCACCGCGACGTGGCCAAGCTCAAGACGACGGTCGACGGCCTGCTCAAGTCGATCAGCGACGACGGCCGCATCCACACGACCTACTACCAGACGGTCGCCGCCACCGGCCGGCTCTCCAGCACCGACCCCAACCTGCAGAACATCCCGATCCGCACCGAGGAGGGGCGGCGGATCCGGCGCGCGTTCATCGTCGGCGAGCGACTACGAGACGCTGCTGACCGCCGACTACAGCCAGATCGAGATGCGCATCATGGCGCACCTGTCCAAGGACGACGCGCTGATCGAGGCGTTCAACTCGGGCTTCGACTTCCACGCGGCGACCGCGTCGTCGGTGTTCTCCGTGCCGGTCGAGGAGGTCGTCGCCGACCAGCGCCGCAAGATCAAGGCGATGAACTACGGCCTGGCCTACGGGCTGTCGTCCTACGGCCTGGCCCAGCAGCTCGGCATCACGCCGGCCGAGGCGAGCGTGCTGATGGAGGAGTATTTCCGCACGTTCGGCGGGGTCCGCGACTACCTGCGCGCGATCGTGGCGCAGGCGCGCCGCGACGGCTACACCGAGACGGTGCTCGGGCGTCGGCGCTACCTGCCCGATCTCAACAGCGACAACCGGCAGCGGCGCGAGATGGCCGAGCGGATGGCGCTCAACGCCCCGATCCAGGGCTCGGCCGCGGACATCATCAAGGTGGCCATGCTCCGGGTCGACAAGGCCATCCGCGACGCCGGCCTGCAGTCCCGGATGCTCCTGCAGGTGCACGACGAGCTCGTGTTCGAGGTCGCGATCGGCGAGCGCGCGGCGCTCGAGGCGCTGGTGCGCGAGCAGATGGGCGGCGCCTACCCGCTCGACGTGGAACTGGGGGTTTCGGTCGGGGTGGGCGGTGACTGGTCGGCCGCCGACCACTGACGCCGTTTCCTGAGGCTCGGCCGGTCGCCCGGCGGGTCGCTCAGCCGGTGGCCGCGCCGGCCGGCCGCAAACCGGTTGCTGGGTGGGGGTTGCGGCGAAGAGCATGGGACGCATGCGGGCGGAGCAGCGGGACTACTACCGGCTGATGGGGGAGACCACCCGGCTCGCTCAGGGGGCCGGGCGGCTGGAGTTCCTCCGTACGCGCGACATCTTGCGCAGGGTCCTGCCGCCGGCGCCGGCTGAGGTGCTCGACGTCGGCGGGGCGACCGGGGTCTACGCCGGTCCGCTCGCCGCCGAGGGCTATCGGGTGCACGTCATCGACGTCGTGGCCGAGCAGGTCGAGGTGGCGGCCCGGTTGCCCGGCGTCACCGCGGCGGTCGGCGACGCCCGGGCACTCGACGTTCCGGACGGCAGCGTCGACGCAGTGCTGCTGTTCGGGCCGCTCTACCACCTGGTCGAGCGGGACGAACGGATCGCGGCGTGGCGGGAGGCCGCGCGGGTGCTCCGGCCGGGCGGGGTGATCGTGGCCGCCCTCATCAACCGGTTCGCCTCGATGCACGACGGTCTGGCCCGGATCTTGCGGGTCGAGCCCGAGTTCGAGGCCGTCGTCGACGGCGCGCTCGCGACCGGCGTGCACCGGCCGGACCGGCCGGACGGGCGCTGGTTCACCACCGCCTACCTGCATCACCCGTCCGAGGTCGCGGGCGAGGTCGCCGGGGCCGGCTTGCGGCTGGACCGGGTCCTCGCGATCGAGGGGCCGCAGTGGAGCATCTGGGACCTTGACGGCTGGTTGGCCGACGAGACCGGTACGGTCTGGCTGCTCGACCGGCTGCGCCGCATCGAGGACGAGCCGAGCCTGCTCGGCGCGACCAGCCACCTGATGGCAATCGTTCGGGTGTGACGGCACCGATCGGCGTGAGGCCACGACTTCCCGGTACCAGTGGCCTTGAGGCCGGCGTGAGGCCACGACTTCCCCGAAGTAGTGGCTTCGGGGCGTGTCTGAGGGCACTACTTCCCCGAAGTTGTGCCCTCGTCCCGGGCTTGGGGACGCGGGCCTGGCAGCGGAGGCGCCCTGCGCCGGAGCGGTGTCTGGCGGGAGCGACGGTCGTGCGCTCGACGGACCCGAGCCAAGAAATATCAGGGTTTGTCGGTGATGAAGATCGCGGTACCGGGGAAGATCCGTCCGCGAAGCGGGCTCCACTGGTTCCAGATCTGCTCATGGCCCTCAGGCCATTCGGGCTCGACCATGTCGCGGAGGACGAAGCCGGCGCCGACGATCTCGCGGACGCGGTCGCCGACGGTGCGATGCTGCTCGACGTAGGTGAGTATGCCGTGTTCGTCCTGCTCGACGTAGGGCTGCCGGTCGAAGTACGAGTGCACGGCGGTCAGGCCGTTCTCGCCGGGGTCGTCGAGGAAGACCCAGCGCATCGGGTGGGTGATCGAGAAGACCCAGCGGCCGCCCGGGCGCAGGACGCGGTAGATCTCGGCCATGACGCGCGCAGAGTCGACGACGAACGGGATCGCGCCGAACGCGGTGTAGGCGATGTCGAACGCGCCGTCGGCGAACGGCAGGGCGTTGGCGTCGGACTGCACGAGTGGCACCTCGACGCCCGATCGGGCGGCGCCGGCGCGGGCGTGGCGGAGCATGCCGGCCGACAGATCGGTGGCCACGGCGGCGGCCCCCTGGGTCGCCAACCAGCGGGAACAGGCCGCGGCGCCGCAACCGATCTCCAGCACGCGGGCGCCCCGGACGTCACCCAGAAGGTGGGCGTCGGCCTCCCTCAGCGCCTCGGGGCACCAGACGAAGTCGAGGTCGCCGAGGAAGGCGCCGTGCTCGGCTTGGTACGCATCCGCGTCACCATCCCACCAACCTCGATTTGCTCGCGTACTCTCGACGGTGGTTACCGACCGCCTCACGACACCCGCAGTCCCATCAGCCTCCATGACCCCACCGTAGGCAACCGTGAATTGCCAGGAACGGTGGATCGGGTCTGGGGGAGGGTTGGACCATGTGGTATTGCGCAGGGTAGGCTGAACGCTGCACTCGTGGGTTTGTGCGTCTCGGCATGGAGCAGGCTCACGGTCGTCCTTCATCCCGTGACCCATTTGCGGCGGCGGGCCCTGTCCGGCGACGCCCCGCGGGCGCGCAGGTCACCGCAGACTTCCACCGACCGGAGCAACAACCCAGATGACGAGCAGCATCGAGGCCACCTCGAGCGCAACCAGCAACAAGGTCACCGTCGATGACCTCGGTTCCGAGGAAGCGTTCCTCGCCGCGATCGACGAGACCATTAAGTACTTCAACGACGGCGACATTGTCGAAGGCACCGTCGTCAAGGTCGATCGGGACGAGGTCCTGCTCGACATCGGCTACAAGACCGAGGGTGTTATCCCTTCGCGCGAGCTGTCGATCAAACACGATGTCGACCCGGCTGAGGTCGTGTCGGTCGGTGACCACATCGAGGCCCTGGTTCTCCAGAAGGAGGACAAGGAGGGCCGCCTTATCCTCTCGAAGAAGCGTGCGCAGTACGAGCGCGCGTGGGGAACCATCGAGAAGATCAAGGAAGACGACGGTGTCGTGCGCGGCTCGGTCATCGAGGTGGTCAAGGGTGGTCTGATCCTCGACATCGGGTTGCGCGGCTTCCTGCCCGCGTCCCTGGTGGAGATGCGTCGGGTCCGTGATCTGCAGCCCTACGTTGGACGGGAGCTCGAGGCCAAGATCATCGAGCTGGACAAGAACCGCAACAACGTGGTCCTGTCCCGCCGCGCCTACCTGGAGCAGACGCAGTCCGAGGTGCGCACCGAGTTCCTGCACAAGCTGCAGAAGGGCCAGGTTCGCAAGGGCGTCGTGTCGTCGATCGTCAACTTCGGCGCGTTCGTCGACCTGGGCGGAGTCGACGGTCTGGTGCACGTGTCCGAGCTGTCCTGGAAGCACATCGATCACCCGTCCGAGGTGGTCGAGGTCGGCCAGGAGGTCGAGGTCGAGGTGCTCGACGTCGACCTGGACCGCGAGCGGGTCTCGCTGTCGCTCAAGGCGACGCAGGAAGACCCGTGGCGGCAGTTCGCCCGTACGCACGCGATCCAGCAGATCGTGCCCGGCAAGGTGACCAAGCTGGTGCCGTTCGGCGCGTTCGTCCGCGTCGACGACGGCATCGAGGGCCTGGTGCACATCTCCGAGCTGGCCGAGCGCCACGTAGAGATCCCCGAGCAGGTCGTGCAGGTCGGCTCCGACGTCATGGTCAAGGTCATCGATATCGACCTCGAGCGGCGCCGGATCTCGCTGTCGCTCAAGCAGGCCAACGAGGGCTTCGTCGAGGGCGAGGAGCACTTCGACCCGACGCTCTACGGCATGTCGGCGACCTACGACGAGCAGGGCAACTACATCTACCCGGAGGGCTTCGACCCGGAGACCGCCGAGTGGATGGAAGGCTACGAGAAGCAGCGTGAGGCGTGGGAGCAGCAATACGCTGAGGCCCGGCAGCGCTGGGAGGCCCACACGAAGCAGGTCCAGTCGGCCCGCCAAGCCGACGCGACCGCCGAGCCGGCCACCAACGGTGCCCCGGCTGCGGCCGCCAGCGCGACCGGTTCGGTGACCTCTTCGACCCCGACGACGGCACGCGCGCCGGAGGAGCCGAGCGGCACGCTCGCCACCGACGAGGCGCTCGCCGCTCTGCGGGAGAAGCTGGCCGGCGGCAAGAGCTGACCTTCGCTAGATCGTAAAAGGGGGCGCTTCGGTGCCCCCTTTTCGTGTCTCTACTGTGGTCGCATGGTGCTTGAGGTTGCGCTCATCGACGTACAGGACGGCCACGAGGACGGCTTCATCGCGGCCTACGCCAAGGCTCGCCCGCTGCTGACCGGGGCTGCGGGCTTTCTCTCGGTACGGATGACGCACGGCATAGAGACACCGACTCGCTTCGTCCTGCTGGTCGAGTGGGAGTCGGTGGACGCGCACCTGGACTTTCGGGCCAGCGAGCAGTTCCCGCAGTGGCGCGCGCTGATCGGCCCGCATTTCGACGGCGCGCCGCAGGTGGAGCACTTCGAAGACGTGCGGGTGGTGTAGTCGCCCGGTCTTCCGGTGGTTGGGCTGCCGGTCTTCGTGGGGTGGTTTGTACGGCCGGTCTTCGTCCGGTGGTTGGGCTGCCGGTCCTCGTCCGGTGGTTTAGTCGCCGGTCTTCTTCCACACGGTGAAGTCCAGGTAGACCGTGGTGACGCCGCCGTCCGCGCCGACGTCGATCGGACGCGCGACGAAGCTGGCGACGCGCCCCTCGCTGGTCTGCACGCAGGCCTTCGGCCCGACGAGTACCGGCTCGAGCTTCATCAGGCTGGACCACTGATCGCTGGGGAGCGCCCGGCACCCGGCCGACGTCGGCGAGCCGGTCTGGGTCCATACCGCGATGCGAGCGCCGTTGGCGGCCCACAGCCCCTGGGTCAGCGCGTCGACGTCCGGGCGCTCGCCGGCGGAGAACGTGTTCGGCGCGCCCTTGATGCCGGAGTCGAAGTCGAACGACTCATCGGCCTGGTCGGGCACCATCGACAGCCGAACCGACCCGGAACGGAAGACGTCGCCGGACCCCGGTAGGCCGGGAGCGAAGGACGCGCTCGCCGACGGGTCGGGGTCCACCACGTTGTCGATGGTGGTCGGGTCGAGCGCGGTGTTCGGCGTGGCGTCGCCGGCCGACGCGCTACCGGTCTTGTCGGCGTCCGTACCGGCCGAGCGAACCGCGAAGAAAACCGCGATCGCCACCGCGAGGACGAAGATCAGGGCACCGGCAATGGCGAGCCCGCGATGGCCGGTGCCGGTCGCGTCGTCGTGCGCCTCTTGGGGATCGGCGGCGGGCGGCGCCGGCGGGACGGCCCGGCGTTTGGTGGTCGGCGCAGCGCTCGACGCGGCTTGGCTTGGCGTGGTGCCCTGGGTTCCGGCTCGGCGTGCGGCGGTACCTTGACTGGTCGCGGCGTCAACAGCCATATCTCGGCCGGCGGTGGCGGCCTGGCCGGTGGTCGCGGCATCGCCGGCCGGGTCTCGGCCGGCGGCAACGGCAGCGGCATCGCCGGACTCGGCTTGGGTCGCGGCGGTGCCCAGTCGCCTGGACTTTTGCTTGGGGAGCTTGAACCTCCCCGGTTGCCGGGTCCCGTCGGCCGACGTCGCTTGGCCAGGGCGTGTCTCTGCCCCACCGGCCGCTGATTGAGTGGCCGCCGCTGGCCGGGCGCCGTCGGGCGCGGCGGTGCCCTGATGCCCGGCGGTGGCGTTGGCCGAGCCGTTGACGCTGCCGACGCTCGCCGGGCGCGGGATGATCGCGTAGGCCGACGTCGGCCAGCCGGAGCCGCCGTCGAGCGGCGAATCGGACATCCAACCGCGCCGGGTGCGAGGCCGGGGCGGGGCCGGCTCGCCGGCATCCGACCGCGACGACACCGGCGGGACGGCAGCGGCATCGGCTGGGGGTACGCCGACGGCGCCGGTGCCGTTCGCCGGTGTTGTCGCGGCGGCCGTGTCCGACTCGTGCCGTTCGGTGGGTCCCGGCTCCATGCAGCTGTGTCCTTCGAGTTCGGCGTTCGCTCAAGCTCAACCGTTGGGAGAGTATCCCTGACTTCGCGCCGCCGATACCACAACAGAAAGCCGCAGCTCAGTTGGCATTCGGACAACATGCGTCCCGTAGTCACCACGGTGGCACGACGCCGACTCGCAGGGTAGTGGCTACTCATCCCTTCCGATGTGCGCGGCCGACCGTACCCACGGGTGCGCTAGCCCGAATCGCACAACCTGTCCGTCGGGTGGAGCGATCACCCGCCCGCGCGCCGGACCGGCTGGCGACGGCCGAAACCGCCAGACTTCGGACCGAATCGCGACGGCCGAAACCGCCAGACTTCGGACCGGATCGCGACGGCCGAAACCCGCCAGACTTCGGGTCGGGACCGCGCGATCGTTGGGGCATGGCATTCGTGATTGACGCAATCCCGGCCGACCGGCTCGACCAGATGCGCCGCAACGGCGTCGACGACGCCGGTGACCCGTTCGCCCCGTTCGTCAACGCCGACCCGGACGGCGCACCGCTGCGCTGCTGCCTCCGCGAGGCGCGTACGGGCGAGCGACTCGCCCTGATCGCCTACCGTCCGGACGGCACGGCCGGCGCCTACCGCGAGATCGGCCCGGTCTTCGTCCACGCCGACCGGTGCGACGGCTACCCCGAGCGGGACGCCTACCCGGAGGGCTTCCGGCCCCGCGATCAGGTCTTCCGCGCGTACAGCCAGGCCGGGCGCATCATCGACGCCACCCTGGTGCACGGCGCCGGCGCGGAAGCCGGCATCGAGAAGCTCCTCGCCGACCCGGACGTGGCCACCGTGCACAGCCGGAACGTGCTCTACGGCTGCTACATGTTCGCGATCAACCGTCCCTGATCAGCTCCGGCCTCGGCCGGTCCTGCTGGGCGACAACCCAGCGAGACGGCCGTGCCGAGAAGCTAGCGGGGACCGCCGAGGCGACGAGCCGCGGGACGGCCGAGGCGACGAGGCGGATCAGCGCACTCCGGCCACATCCATCGCGCGGAGTTCCTTCTTCAGTTCCGAGATCTCGTCGCGGATCCGGGCCGCCAGCTCGAACTGCAGCTCGCGGGCGGCGCCGAGCATCTGCTCGTTGAGGTCCTGGATCAGCGTCGCCAGCTCGGCCCGGGCCATGCCGGCCCGCGTCGGTGTCGCGCCGCCGGCGCCGGCCGCGCCCTTGGTCGTGCCGCCCTTGCCGCGGCTGCGCGTCTCCGGCACGGGCGCCTTGCCCCGGCTCATCTGTCGACCGCCGCCACCGATGATCGCGCCGCCCGGGCCGTGACCGAGCTGACCGGCGGTGTCCTCAGCCTCGCGGTAGATGTCGTCGAGGATGTCGGCGACCTTCTTCCGCAGCGGCTGCGGATCAACCCCCCGCTCCTTGTTGTAGGCCGCCTGCTTGGCCCGGCGCCGGTTGGTCTCGTCGATCGCGCTCGCCATCGACGGGGTCATCTTGTCGGCATACATGTGCACCTGACCGGAGACGTTTCGGGCGGCCCGGCCGATCGTCTGGATCAGGCTCGTGCCCGAGCGCAGGAAGCCTTCCTTGTCGGCGTCGAGGATCGCCACCAGGCTCACCTCCGGCAGGTCGAGGCCCTCCCGCAGCAGGTTGATGCCGACCAGCACGTCGAACTCGCCGCGGCGCAACTCACGCAGCAGCTCGACCCGGCGCAGCGTGTCGACCTCCGAGTGCAGGTAACGCACCCGGATGCCGTGCTCGAGCAGGTAGTCGGTGAGGTCCTCGGCCATCTTCTTGGTCAGCGTCGTGACGAGGATCCGCTCGTTGCGGTCGGTGCGCAGCTTGATCTCGTGCATGAGATCGTCGATCTGGCCCTTGGTCGGCTTGACGATCACCTCGGGGTCGACCAGCCCGGTCGGCCGGATCACCTGCTCGACGAACTCGCCGTGGCTCTGGCCCAGCTCCCACGGTCCCGGCGTGGCCGAGAGGTAGACGGTCTGCCCGACCCGGTCCTCGAACTCGTCGAAGCGCAGCGGCCGGTTGTCCTGCGCGCTGGGTAGCCGGAAGCCGTGCTCGACCAGGGTCCGCTTGCGGGACGCGTCCCCCTCATACATGCCGCCGATCTGCGGCACGGTCGCGTGCGACTCGTCGATGACCGTCAGGAAGTCGTCGGGGAAGTAGTCGAGCAGGCAGTGCGGGGGGCTGCCCGCCTCGCGGCCGTCGATGTGCCGGGAGTAGTTCTCGATGCCGGAGCAGAAGCCGACCTGCCGCATCATCTCGACGTCGTAGTTCGTGCGCATCCGCAGCCGCTGGGCTTCGAGGAGCTTGCCCTCGCGGTCGAGCTCGGCGAGCCGCTCCTCGAGCTCCGCCTCGATC
Organism: uncultured Actinomycetota bacterium; assembly: GCA_963816625.1. Taxonomy (GTDB): domain Bacteria; phylum Actinomycetota; class Actinomycetes; order Mycobacteriales; family Micromonosporaceae; genus Dactylosporangium. Next base: position 866,614 of record CAWFLC010000006.1, read on the forward strand.
TGGCGGATCGCGCGCTCCATCCGCTCCGGGCCGGCGGCGTAGTGCGTGGCCGGGAAGACCAGCAGCGAATCGACCGCCCGGATCTCGTCGCCGGTCAACGGATGCAGATAGGTCAGCCGCTCGATCTCGTCGCCGAAGAACTCGATGCGGATCGCCAGCTCCTCGTAGGCCGGGATGATCTCGAGGGTGTCGCCGCGAACCCGGAACGTGCCCCGGTTGAACGCGAGATCGTTGCGCGTGTATTGAATGTCGACCAGCCGCCGCAGCAGCTTGTCCCGGTCGTACTCCTGCCCGACGGTCACCTTCGCCGCCCGGTCGAGGTATTCCTCCGGGGTGCCCAGGCCGTAGATCGCCGACACGGTCGCGACCACCACGACGTCGCGCCGGGTGAGCAGGCTCATGGTCGCCGAGTGCCGCAGCCGCTCGACCTCCTCGTTGACCGACGAGTCCTTCTCGATGTAGGTGTCGGTCTGCGGGATGTAGGCCTCGGGCTGGTAGTAGTCGTAGTAACTGACAAAATATTCGACCGCGTTGTGCGGCATCAGGTCACGGAACTCCTTGGCCAGCTGGGCGGCCAAGGTCTTGTTGTGGGCGAGGACCAGCGTCGGACGCTGCAGCCGCTCGACCAGCCACGCCGTTGTCGCGCTCTTGCCGGTGCCGGTCGCGCCGAGCAGGACGATATGCCGGTCGCCGGCCTTCACCCGGCGGGTCAAATCCTCGATCGCCGCCGGCTGGTCACCGGAGGGCTGGTAATCGCTGACCACCTCGAACGTGCGGTCCATGCGCGGGATGTCAAGCGCCATGAATCAACCGTACGCCGCGGGTATGACAGTTTTCCCGGTCTCGCGCTCGGTCATTGATCGTATTCAACATTGCGATTGTGTGGCACACGTCACCGGGCTACCGTGGAGCAGGTAGGCCGCTCGCGGCGGCCGATCGGGTCGCACGACCGGCCTCCACACCGGCCGGTCCGCCCGACGCCAGGTTGCAGCCCCGGCCGTTCATCGCGGTCGGCGAGCGCACTGTGCGGTTCGCGCTTCAACGCGCGACCGGCCGCCGCGAGCGCCCCTTTTGTGGACAGGCCGGGCAGCGAGCCGGGCAACGAGGCAGGCATCAGGCGGTCAGCTCAGACCACGCCGCGTCCACCGCCGCGTCAAGATCCTCGGGGGTGCCGTCGTTCACGATGACGACGTCGGCGACGGCGCGCCGCTGCTCGTCGGTCGCTTGCGCGGCGATGCGGGCCCGGGCGTCGTCCTCACTCATCCCGCGCAGCCGCACCAGTCGATCGACCCGTGTCGCCTCGTCGGCCAGTACCACGATCACCTTGTCGAAGGCCGGCGCCATCCCCGCCTCCACGAGCAGCGGCACATCGTTGATGAGCACCGCGCCCTCCTCGGTTGCCGCGATGATCGCCGCGGACCGCTCGCGGACCAGCGGATGGATGATCTGCTCGAGCGCCTTGCGGGCCTCCGCGTCGTTGAACACGCGCCGTGCGAGCGCGGCCCGGTCGAGGGCGCCGTCCGCGCCGAGCACTTCGGGGCCGAATGTCTCCACGACCCGAGCGAGGCCGGGCGTGCCCGGCTCCACGACCTCGCGGGCGAGCCGGTCGGAGTCGATTATCACCGCGCCGAGCGCGGCGAGACGCTTGGCGACGGCGCTCTTGCCGGACCCGATGCCGCCGGTCAGTCCGATCATCACCGGTCCATCACACACGAGGGTGATTCCCGAATGACGCCGGGGTGCTATGCGGCGTGGTGCCGTGGTTGTAGGGAAACGCCAGCATATGGTGCGAATGCGGGGGACAGCACGGGGGGCGACACATGGCGGCGAGCGGCGAAACGAACGATCCGGCGACGGGTGCGCACGAGGCGGGCGGGCGTGGCCGGCACCGGCTGAGCCGGAAGAGCACAGCCGGGCAGGCGCACCGGCCCGAGCTGCCGTCGGACCGGCCCCGCGGCCGCGCGCGGCATCGCCGCGGCAAGACTCAAAAGATCACCGCCGAAGGCCTGTCCGTCGCGGTCGCCACGATCACCGCTGTAGCAATCGCGGTGAGCGGCTGGTATGCCGCATCGGGGGCGTCGGCCGTCGTGCAGATGCTCGCCCGCTAGCGGCCGTCCGTCACTACAGCCGCCCAACGCCGTCAGATGCCGTGCCACCTCAGGCCTCGATGAGCGGCGAGTATTGCTCCGCCGTCAGCCCGAACGTCCACGCGACGCCTTCGTGGGCCGTGCTCGTCCCCGGTGGCACGCGCAGCCACCAGGTCCTGGTGTCGTCGGTCACCTCGACCGCGAGGAGCGGTTCGTCGGTGTCGCCCTCGCCGAGGGGCGCGCGCCACAGCACGCCGCAGTCGTCGGACGCGACCCGGTGCGCGTAACCCTCGCGCATGTAGCGCCCGTAGCCGTAGTGCTCCAACATCACCCGTCTGAACTCGGGGTCGGGCTCGGCGGTGATCCGCCGCCGGGTGACCTGGTGCAGGCGCTCGGGCAGATCGTCCGGCATCGGCTCGCCGTGCCAGCAGTGCACCGCGAAGCCGTCGCGGTAGCGCAGCGCCGGTCCGGTCGCCGAGTGCAGCCGGCCGTCGTTGTCGCGCTCCATGTCGACGGGTCGCTCGGTGAGGATCGCCACTTCCGTGTAGGGCCACCACCAGCCGGTCGAGCGGGCCAATCCGCCGAGGCCGGTCAGCCGCTGCGCCGCGCGCACCAGGGTCGGTCCGGCGCCGGTCGCCATGATGGACGGCTCGGCCGCGTCGAACGCCGCCAGCCAGCCCGCATCGTGCTGGCCGCCGCCGCCCTCGAGCAGCACGGCGCTGCCCGGCTCCACGCCGCCGACGTAGGCCGGGAGCGCCGCCCGCAGATGGGCCCGCAGCGGCACGGCGACCCGGTCGGTCACGGCGCGCCAGACGTCGGCGCCACATGCCGTCCAGAGCCGGGCCCAGCCGTCCGACCCGAGGGCGGCCCGCACCTGATCGCGCGCGGCCGTCCACGGCTCGGTGCGCACGGCCGCCCGGACGGACACGCCGGCCGAGCCGGGGGCCGGCGGGCAGTCCTGCTCCCGCAGGTGGTCGGCGAGGTCCTCGACCGTGGGGCCCTGCGGGTCACGTGGGCCGGGCAGGCCGCTCTGCACGCCCCCGGGCAGACCGCGGCGGCCGGTGAGCAGCGCCGCGGCGCGGGCACCGGCGAGTGGGGAGTCGAACCAGACGATGCGCTTCGGTGCGGGCAGACCGACCGATGTATAGGCGATCCGCACCGCCTCCGCGGCGGTGTCGCGATCGGCCGGCGCGGTCGACAGGCCGACCGCTGTCCATTTGGCGACCGCGGCGCCGAGCGGGTCGAACCCGCCGACGCTGTCCTGGGCGGGCGCTTCGAGCTGGACCACGGTCATCGCCGTCGGCCCGGTGCATCGGGACCGGCCGGACCGGCCGGCCCGGGCGCGTATTCACGCTGCCGAACCACCCGGTAGTGGCCGGCCGGAATGGTGATGTCGGCCCGCTCGTCGTGGGTGAGCAGGCCGGCCTCGTCGATCTGGACGAACAACCGGTCCAGGTCGTCCCGATCGGCCAGCAGCCGGACGCCGGTGCCGCTGATCACATGGGCGTGGCCGGTCGTCTCACCCCGTGCGAGCACGAGGCGGCCCGAGCGGTCGCGGGGTGCCGGCACGGCGGTCAGTGGCACCGCGGCCGCCTCAACCGGCACCAGCAGCACGTCTCCCTGTCGAAACATGTCGAAAAGTCCCCTCCCCGAAGCCTTTCCGCGAGATCCCGCGCATGCGAGCGCCGCGGTCCCCACCCACGTCATCGGTCCGACAACCGCGCGAGATCCGCGAACATCCGCACCATAACCCCCGGGTCCGACACTTTTTCGGACCCACTCGCCGGAACGCGCGTTCGTCGTGGACAATGGTCACGAACGTGGAGGGGAGTATTCCCCCGCGACGGCGTCGTCAGCACGGTCATCCCGGGGCAACTCGGGCCGACCCGGGGCCGTCGGTCACCGGGCCACCGGTGGCGGAAGAGACCTCCGGCAGTCACGAAATCGCACGGGTCGCACGGTTTGTCGCCAGACGCAACCGGCGTTGCTGTGTTGTGTCTACCGGAGGTTTAGCGCGTGAACGTCGCCGGATGGATCTGGGCCATCACCCTCACCGTGCTCGGTGCCTTGCTGCTGTTCGACCTGATCGTGGTCGCGCGGCGCCCGCACGAGCCGACGATGCGCGAAGCCAGCCTCTGGGTCGTCTTCTACGTCGCCATCGCCATCGCCTTCGGCCTGGGCGTGCTCGCCGCCCACGGCGCCGAATTCGCCGGGCAGTTCTACACGGGCTGGCTCACCGAGTACAGCCTGTCGATCGACAATCTCTTCGTCTTCGTCATCATCATGGCGAGGTTCGGTGTGCCCAGGCAGTACCAGCAGAAGATCTTGTTGATCGGCATCGTTCTGGCGCTGCTGATGCGGGGTGCGTTCATCGCCGCGGGGTCGGCCGCCATCAACCGTTTCTCCTGGGTGTTCTACCTCTTCAGCATCTTCCTGATCTATACCGCGATCCGGCTGGCCGCCCACCGCGAGAACTCCGAAGAGGAGTTCAAGGAAAACCCCGTGATCCGGTGGAGCCGGCGGGTGCTGCCGATGACCAAGGACTATGACGGACCGCAGCTCATGGTCCGCCGGAGCGGCAAGACGATGCTCACCCCGATGGTCGTCGTCCTGATCGCCATCGGCACCACCGACCTGATTTTCGCGCTCGACTCGATCCCGGCCATCTTCGGCCTGACGAAAGAGCCGTACCTGGTCTTCACCGCAAACGTGTTCGCGCTGATGGGCCTGCGCCAGCTGTACTTCCTGATCGGCGGACTCCTCGACCGGCTCGTCTATCTGTCCATCGGTCTGTCGATCGTGCTGGGCTTCATCGGCGTCAAACTCTTCCTCGAGGCGCTGGCCGACAACAATGTGCCGTTCGTCAACGGCGGCAAGCCCGTCGAATGGGCTCCGCACATCGGCATCCAGATCTCGCTCGGCGTGATCCTCGGCACCCTGGCCATCACCACCGTCGCGAGCCTTCTCAAATCGCGGCACGACGATCGGGCCAAGCGGTCCACCGAGTCGAACGGGAAGAGGCCGAGCAACCTGCCAAATCGTCGTAACAGGTGGCGCGGAATCATCCGATGTTCCATTGAGAGGCCGACTCACGACCGGTGTCGTCGATCAGCGATCGGCGCGATCATACTGAGGACTTCGGGCGGCGGGTCAGGGAGCGTGATCATGCGCGGAAACGGTACGTCGGGGGAGCGCCGCGCCCGGTTCCGCGCGTCATCGACGCCGTCACCTGCGGTGTTCTGCCCGCTCGCACCGCGCATCTCGCCGTACGCCGACGAGGTCCAGCGCAGCGCGCTGCACTGGGCCACCCGCCACGGCCTGCTCGAACGCCCCGGAACGCAGGCCGCCTTCGCCGGCGCGCGGTTCGCCAACCTGATGTCCCGCGCCCACCCGACCGCGGGCGTCGCCGACCTCACGTTGGCCACCGACTGGCTCACCGCGATCTTCGCGCTCGACGACCTGTTGGAGACCGCGCTGGTCGCCGAGCCCGAGGCGATGCGGGCCGGCATCGACGAGTTCGTGGCGCAGTTGCGGGCCGACGCGCTGCCGGGCAACGCCGTCCGGGAGGCGTTCGGCCGGCCGATCGCAGCCTCGCTCGCCGACGTCTGGCGCCGCACGGCACCACGGGTCAGCGCGGCCTGGCGGGCGCGCTTCGTCGAGCACATCGCGGAATACCTGCAGGGCACCGTCTGGGAGTCCGGCAACCGCGGCCGTGGTGCGCTGCCGACCGTGGCCGAATATCTCGCGATGCGCCGGCACAGCGCCGCGACCGAGATGTTCTTCGACCTGATCGAACCGGTGCACGGGATCGAACTGCCGGCCGGCGTGCTCGCCGACGAGAACTTCCGCGCGCTCCGCCGGCATGCCGGCACCGCGATCGGGCTCTTCAACGACCTCATCTCCTGGCGCAAGGAGATGGCCGTCGGTGATCTGCACAACATCGTCTTCATCGTCGGCCGGGAGCGCGGCCTCGACCCTGCGGACTCGATCCGCGCCGGGGTGGCCGAGCACGATGCCCAGGTAGCCTCCTTCCTCGCCGCGTGTGACGCACTGGCCAACGGGCCGTGGGCCGACGACCCGGCGGTGCGCACAGCGACGATCGATGTCGCGCACTGGCTGCGCGGCAACCTCGACTGGTCGCTCGAGTCCGGCCGCTATCCCTCCGGTCCCGACATCCCGAGTCAGCGTAGGCCGACCGACTGACATTTTTTCTTGCGCAGATGACTCGGGTCCGCCGCGCGCACGACCGCTGCTCCCGCCAGACACCGCTCCGCTTCGCTGCGCTGCCAGGCCCGCGTCCACAAGCCCAGCACCGGGTGACCACTGCTTCGGGGAAGTAGTGGCCTCAGAGGGGCCAGGTCGCCACTACTTCGGGGAAGCAGTGGCCTCGGACGGGTCGGGAGGCCACTACTTCGGGGAAGCAGTGGCCTGAGGTGGCGGACCCGCTCCGCTTCGCTGCGCTGCCACGTCCGCGTGCCCAAGCCAGCACCGGGTGGCCACTGTTCGGGGGAAGTAGTGGCCACGGCGGGGTCGGGTGGGCACTGGTTCGGGGAAGTAGTGGCCACGCCGGGTCGGTAGGCCGCGTGGGTCAACTGTGGGCGCGCTTGCGGAACGTGCGCTCACGGTCCTTCTGGTCCAACTGCACCTTGCGGATGCGCACGGCGTGGGGGGTGACCTCGACGCATTCGTCTTCCCGGCAGAACTCCAGGGCCTGCTCGAGGGTGAGCCTGCGCGGCGGGATGAGCCGCTCTGTCTCGTCGGCGGCCGACGAGCGCATGTTGGTGAGCTTCTTCTCCTTGGTGATGTTCACGTCCATGTCGTCGGCGCGGGAGTTCTCGCCGACGATCATCCCCTCGTAGACCTCGGTGGTCGGCTCGACGAAGAGCGAGCCGCGCTCCTGCAGGTTCATCATCGCGAACGGCGTGGCCACCCCGTTGCGGTCGGCGATGAGCGAGCCGGTCGCCCGGATGCGCAGCTCACCGAACCACGGCTCGTACTTTTCGAAGACGTGGTGCAGGATGCCCGTACCGCGGGTGTCGGTGAGGAACTCCGTGCGGAAGCCGATCAGCGCCCGGGCCGGCACCAGCCACTCCATCCGGATCCAGCCGGTGCCATGGTTGACCATCTGCTCCATCCGGCCCTTGCGGCTGGCCAGCAACTGGGTGATGGCGCCCAGGTACTCCTCGGGGGCGTCGATGGTCAGCCGCTCGACCGGCTCGTGCACCTTCCCGCCGATCTCGCGGGTGACGACCTGCGGCTTGCCGACGGTCAACTCGTACATCTCCCGGCGCATCTGCTCGACCAGGATGGCCAGTGCGAGCTCGCCCCGACCCTGGACCTCCCACGTGTCCGGGCGCTCGGTCGGCAGGACGCGCAGCGACACGTTGCCGACCATCTCGCGGGCCAGCCGGTCCTTGACCAGGCGCGCGGTCACCTTGCCGCCCTTGACCCGGCCGGCCAGCGGCGACGTGTTGATCCCGACGGTCATCGAGATCGCCGGCTCGTCGACGGTGATGAGCGGCAATGGTACGGGGTGCTCCAGGTCGGCCAGCGTCTCGCCGATCATGATGTCCGGAATGCCGGCCAAGGCGATGATGTCGCCCGGGCCGGCCTGCTCGGCGGCCTTGCGCTCCAGCCCCTGGGTCATCAGCAACTCGGAGATCCGTACGGTCTGGACGCTGCCGTCCGTGCGGCACCAGGCCACTGTCTGGCCCTTCCGGATCGTCCCCTCGTGCACCCGGCACAGCGCCAGCCGGCCGAGGAACGGCGACGCGTCGAGGTTGGTGACGTGGGCCTGCAGCGGCGCACCCTCGTGGTAGGAGGGTGCCGGGATGGTGTCCAGCAGCGTACGGAAGAGCGGCCGCAGGTTGGTGCTGTCCTCGGGGACCGAACCGTCGGCCGGCTGGGTCATCGAGGCGATGCCGTCGCGGGCGCACGCGTAGACGATCGGGAAGTCGATCTGCGCCTCGTCGGCGTCGAGGTCGAGGAACAACTCGTACGTCTCGTCGACCACGTCCTTGATCCGCGCGTCCGGCCGGTCCACCTTGTTGATCACCAGGATGATCGGCAGGCGCGCCTTGAGCGCCTTGCGCAGCACGAACCGGGTCTGCGGCAGTGGCCCTTCGCTGGCATCGACCAGCAACAGCACCCCGTCGACCATGGTGAGCCCCCGCTCGACCTCGCCGCCGAAGTCAGCGTGGCCGGGGGTGTCGATGATGTTGATGGTGACCGGGTCCTCGCCGTTGCCGGGCAGGTAGCGCACGGCGGTGTTCTTGGCGAGGATGGTGATGCCCTTCTCGCGCTCGAGGTCCATCGAGTCCATGACGCGATCGACGGCCTCGGCCCGCGCGTGAAACGCCCCGGCCTGCCGCAACATCCCGTCGACGAGCGTGGTTTTGCCATGGTCGACGTGCGCGATGATGGCGACGTTACGGAGGTCTGCGCGGGTCTGCATATATCCATTGTTCCAGGCCGCGCGCGGTGCCCCGTTCGCGCGGGCGCCGAATGTCGTACCCGGCCGCTAGGCTCCCCCCACAACGGGGAGGTTGATCGATGGCTTTCGACTACGAGTATGAGGACGAGGAGTCCTGGGCGCAGGCGAGCCGGCGCAAGCGGGTGGGCATGATCGTCTTCGTCTCGGTCGCCACTCTGGTGCTCGTTGTGGGCTTGGGCACAGCGCTCTGGGCGTTCGCCGGCGCCAGCGGTCCGCAGCGCACACCGGCCGCGGCCGATGCGTCGCCGGACGCGGCCACGGACCCCATACCGTCCGCCGCGTCGCCGAGCGCGGAGCCGTCGCTGCCGCCCAGCCCGAGCGCGAGGCCGTCAGCGGCGCCAACCCCGACCAAGAAGGCCAAGACCAAGGTCAAGACCCAGCCGCCGCCCAAGGGCACCAGGGTCGCGCCGCCGCCGTCGCCGCCCAAACCCAACTGCCAGCCGAGTCACTACGGCACCGACGCGCCCAAGGCCGACGTGCGCAAGGCGCTCGACGCGACCGCGGCGCGGCCCTATTACCAGAGCAAGCCGCAGTTGGTGATCCCGGCCAAGCTGCTCTACGCGGTGGCGTATCAGGAGAGCGGCTGGCAGTCGACGATCGTCGCCTGCGACAACGGCATCGGCACCATGCAGGTGATGCCGGCCACGGCCGACTTCCTCAACACCTATGTCTTCGGCGAAAATCTCGACCCGCACACGCTCGGCGGGAACACCCAGTTGGGCGGGCAGTATCTGGCCTACCTGACGAAGTTCTTCGGTGATCGGCTGGTGCCGCAGACCTATGACCTGCTGTCGTCCGACCCGACGCTGCTCAACGCGGTCGTCTCCGCCTACAACGTCGGGCCGGGCAATGTGGTCCTCGCGAACGGCTGGAACGGCATCCCCAACAAGCAATACGTCAACAACGTGCGGGCGCTGACGGACAACTGTCCCTGCAGCGCGTTTTGACCGGTCTCCGATGCGAAGCCGACCGGCCGTGATCGCCGTACACTCGGGCGCTATGGCGTTCCTCGACCCGCTCGGGCGGTTCCTCCGGCTCCCACCGCCGGTCGCCCGGCGGGTGGATGTCACGCGGCGCATCCCGGTGCGCATGCGCGACGGCACGATCCTGCGCACCGACCACTACGCGCCCCACCTGCCGGGCGCGCCGACCGTGCTGGTGCGCACTCCCTACGGGCGGGGCGTGCCGACCAACCTGCTGTGCCGGGCGGTGGCGCTACGCGGGTTCCACGTCGTGCTGCAGTCGTGCCGGGGCACCGCCGACTCGGGCGGCGGGTTCGAGCCGATGCTCAACGAGCACGACGACGGCCTCGACACGGTCGACTGGCTCGGCCGCCAGCCGTGGTACGACGGGCGCCTGCTCACCTACGGGCCGAGCTACGTCGGGTTCGTCCAGTGGGCGATCGCCGCCGACGTCGGCGACCAGCTCAAGGGCATGGCGACGATCGTGACCGCGTCGAGTTTCGCCGAGCCGACCTATTCGGGCGGCTCGTTCTCGCTCGACACCGTGCTGACCTGGGCGGTGATCATCGCGGCGCAGCGCGGGCCGTGGGCTTCGTCCACTGTGGAGCTCTTGCGGGGCCAGCCCCGCCTGCACCAGAGCTTCGCACATCTGCCACTGGCCGAGGCCGATCTGATCGCGACCGGCAGCGAGGTCGAGTTCTTCCGGCGCTGGCTGGCCGAGCAAGGCCCGACCGCCGACTACTGGGCCGAGCGTGGTCATCGCCAGCGCCTGGCCGAGGTGGCGGCGCCGGTGCTCATGATCGGCGGCTGGTCCGACATCTTCCTGCCGTGGCAGCTCGACGACTACGCGGCGCTGCGGGCGGCCGGGGCGCGGCCGTATCTGACCATCGGTCCCTGGACGCACGGCAGCCTCGGCCTGTTCCAGGCGAGCGCCCTCGAGTCGGTCACCTGGTTCCAGGCGCTCACCGCGGCCGAGCATGCGCCGTTCCGGGAGCAGCCGGTCCGGGTCCACGTGGGCGGGGCGGATGTCTGGCGCGAGTTCCCCGACTGGCCGCCGCCGGGGGCGGAGGCGCAGCGCTGGTTCCTGCAGCCGGACGGCGGGCTGGCGGCCACCAAGCCGGACGCCGATCAGCTCACCGAGTTCGTCTACAACCCGGTCGATCCGACGCCGGCGCTCGGCGGTCCGCGACTGATGGCGAAGATCGCCGGCCGGCGCGACAACCGCGAGCACGAGATGCGACCCGACGTCCGCACGTTCACCACCCCGCCGCTGACGTCGCCGGTCGAGGCGATCGGGCCGGTGACGGCGTCGTTGCGGATACGCGCGTCGCGACCGAACTTCGACGTCTTCGTGCGGCTGTGCGACGTCGACGCGGAAGGCCACTCGTGGAACGTCTGCGACGGCCTGACCCGCGTGTCCACAGTGGACGAAGGCGAGGAGGTGCGGCTGCGGCTGTGGCCGACAGCCTACCGGTTCGCGCCCGGGCACCGGATCCGGGTGCAGGTGAGCGGGGGCGCGCACCCGCGCTTCGCGAGAAACCCGGGGACGGGCGCCGGGCTCGGCGAGCCGAGCGAATTGGTGCCGGTGCGCCAGGTCGTCCTGTCACCGTCGTCGATCGAGCTCTTCATCGCCAACCAGCCCAGCTGAACCGGACACCACTACATCCCCGAAATAGTGGTACCGGCCCCTCCCGAGGCCACAACATCCCCGAAGTAGTGGCCACCGGGCCGGTTGAGGCCACTACATCCCCGAAGTTGTGGCCTCCCGGACGTCCTGAGGCCACTCCATCCCCGAAGTAGTGGCCACCGGGCCGGTTGAGGCCACTACATCCCCGAAGTTGTGGCCTCCCGGACGTCCTGAGGCCACTCCATCCCCGAAGTTGTGGCCGGCGCGGGGCTTGGGGACGCGGACCTGGCAGCGGAGGCCCCCCAGGGCCGGAGCGGTGTCTGACGGGAGCAACGGTCGCGCGCTCGACGGACCGGAGTCATGAAATCAAAAAGCATGACCGGCCCCGATAGCGGTCGGGGCCGGTCATGTCGTTGCGGCGCTACTTGAGTTGGGCGGCGGGGTCGGCGGCCACCTGAGCCAGCCGGTCCGCGCTCACCGCACCGACGAGCACGCGCCCGTCGTCGGTCAGCAGCACTGTGAAGAGGTTGCTGGTCAGGACGCGACCGCCGTTGGCCTTGGGCAACTGGTTGAGCAACGACTGCGCTTCGGGGGACTTGGCGGCCTCGGCCGAGTCGCCGGCGCTCATGCGAGCGACGAAGACGGACGTCCAGCCCGTGCCGATGACCGTGGACTTGGGCTCGGCGCCCTTGCCGGCGTTGGCGTCCTTGCCGCCCTTGTCATCCTTGGTCGGCGGAGCCTTGTTAGCGCCGGGGACCTTCTTCTCGGCACCGGTCGAGTCCTCGATCTTGGTACCGGCCGGCGGCGAGAAGTTGAACTGCGCGTCGTCGGGGCGGGAGAAGCTCACCTGCGTGAAGCCGACCTCGATGGAGGCTTGGCTCGAGCCCTTGGGGAAGACCTGGACGCGCAGCGGCACGTGCTGCTTGGCGTCGATGGCGAGGCGTACCTGGCCGACCAGCGAGCTGGTGTCGCGCGGGCTGAGGATCAGCTCGTAGGCGTTTCGGCCGGCGATCTTGGCAGAGTTGCCGGTGCTGACGACGGTGGTCGGGTCGATCGCCTTGAGGGCGAGGTCCGCGGCCTCTTGCGGGGTCTTCGGCAGCATGCTGGGCAGGTCGCTCGGCGACGGCGGCCTCTCGTCGTCGGAGAACACGTGGTGCGTCGCCGTGTTCGCCTTGCTGTCCCAGATCCACACGTCGTTGCCGTTGCGGATGACGTCGGACTCGCCGTTGGTGCCGACGAGGGCCACGCGGGCCTTGTCGGGGCCGGAATACCACACCCGGAGGGTGTGCTTGCCGGTGATCAGCGAGGTCAGGTTGGCGCTGCCCTTGCCGGTGCCGGTTGGGTCACCGAGGTTGCCGAGCATCGACGTAATGGACGGAAGACCGAGATCGGCGCGCTCGACGACGGTGCCGGAAAGCCCGTCGAGACTGGCGGTCTGCAGGTCGACGAGCAGCTGAGCGGCGCTGCGGGGCGCCAGGTCAGGCTCGGCGGCGACCGCGAGGGTCTTGGCGGCCACGCCCGCACCGACCACAGCGACCGCCGCGAGCGCGGGCACCGCCCACCGAACGGCGGGTCGAGACGTGAAGATTGACATTGGGGTACACCTCCTGCCGACCATGGTGCGTCGGGACGGCTGTGGCCACGCTGAGAGGATCTGTGCGGCGGCTCAGCTCATCGTGCCACGCTATACCCCGTGCGACTGCTGGTGGTTGAGGACGAGACGCGATTGGCGAGTGCACTGCAGCGCGGCCTGCAGGCCGAGGGCTTCGCCGTGGACGTGGCCGGCGACGGGCCGAATGGGCTGGAGTTGGCGCGCCACGGCGGGTACGACGCGATGATCCTTGACATCATGCTGCCAGGTTTATCCGGTTATCGGGTAGTTCAGGCGCTGCGCGCCGAGCGTAACTGGGTGCCGGTCCTCATGCTGTCGGCCAAAGACGGCGAGTACGACCAGGCCGACGGGCTTGACTGCGGCGCGGACGACTACCTGACCAAGCCCTTCTCGTACGTGGTGCTGCTCGCCCGGCTGCGCGCACTGCTGCGCCGGGGTGCGCCGGAGCGGCCGAGCGTGTTGCAGGTCGGCGACCTGGCCCTCGACCCGGCCCGTCGCCGGGTGACCCACGCGGGCGACGAGATCACCCTGACGGCTCGGGAGTACGCGCTGCTCGAGTACCTCATGCGCCGCCCCGGCGAGGTGGTGTCCAAGACCGAACTGCTCGACCACGTGTGGGACGCGAGCATCGACACCGCGCCGAACGCGGTCGAGGTGTACGTCGGCTACCTGCGCCGCAAGCTCGGCCGCGACCGGCTGGAAACCGTCCGCGGTGCCGGCTACCGCCTGCGTCCGGAGAACTGAATGGGCTGGTGGCGGCGCCTCGGCCTGCGCGGGCGGCTGATGCTCGTCGGCACCGGTGGGATCGTGATCGGGCTGACGATCGGCAGCGTCGCCATCGTCGCCGCGATGAGCTACGCGCTGCAACGTACGGCGGACCGGAGCGCGGACTCGACCGTCGCCTCGATCGCGGAGATCATCCGGCAGGACGGCGTCGCTCCCCAGCCGATGCCGATCCCGGCCGGGCAGGTCGCGCAGATGCTCGACGGCCAGGGCCACGTGACGGCCGGATCGGGCAACGCGGACCTCCTGGTGCCGATCCTGCGCCCCGACGAACTCGACGCCGCCGTACGCGGTGCGCGCGTCGAGGTACCCGGCGACCGCGCCTTGCAGTCCGAGCCGATGCGGGTGACCGCCGTGCAGGTCGGCCCGGCGAGCAACCGGCAGACGATCGTCGTGGCGGTACCGATCGGCAGCTTCAACCAGAGCGTCAGCCTGCTCCGCACGGTGCTGTTCATCTCCCAGCCGCTGCTGGTCCTGGTCCTCATGCTGGTCGCCTGGCGGGTGATCGGCGCGTCGTTGCGGCCGGTCGAATCGCTGCGCGCCGGCGCCGAACGGATCACCGGGGCGCACACCGAGGAGCGGCTGCCCGTACCGGTCGCGCACGACGAGATCCACCGCCTCGCGACGACGCTCAACGACATGATCGACCGGCTGGCCCGCGCCCGGGCCCGGCAGCGGGCGTTCGTCGCCGACGCCGCGCACGAGCTGCGCAGCCCCCTCGCCAGCATCCGCGTGCAGCTCGAGGTGGCGCAGCGCCTCGGTGACTGGAAGTCGGTCGGCGACGACGTTCTCATCGACGTAGACCGGTTGAGCCGGCTGGTCGACGACCTGTTGCTGCTGGCCCGGGCCGAGACCGGCGCCGCACCGCCGCGGGCCCCGGTCGAGCTCGGTGACCTGCTGACCGAGGTCGGCAGCCGGTACGCCACGGCGCGGGTGCCGGTGGAGGTCGCCGCGACCGAACCGCTGTGGACGGTCGGCGACCCGGACGCGCTGCTGCGCGCGCTGGTCAACCTGGTCGACAATGCCGTACGGCACGCGCGGACGACCGTGCGGCTGGGGCTGACCCGCGACGGTGACCAGGCCTTGCTCACCGTGGTCGACGACGGTCGCGGCATCTCCGAGGCCGACCGCAAGCGGGTCTTCGACCGCTTCACCCGCCTCGACGAGGCCCGCGCCCGCGACGCCGGGGGGACCGGCCTCGGTCTGGCCATCGTCCGCGAGCTGGTCCGCCGCCACCACGGCCAGGTCCGTCTCACTGACGCTTACCCGGGGGTACGGGTAGAGCTTCATCTTCCGCTCTCGAAACCTTGACAGTGTCATCGTGACAGTGTCATTGTGGTGGCATGGATGCGATCGGGTGGACCCTTGACGAGCTCGCGGCCCGGGTGGCCGAGGCGCTCGACGGTCCGGCCTACCCGGGCGCGCCCAACGGCCGGGTCCGTGACGTGCCGGACGCGAGGGCGATCCGGTGGTATTCGACGATCGGCCTGGTCGACCGGCCCGCCGGGATGCGCGGGCGCACGGCGCTCTACGGGCCGCGACATCTGTTGCAGCTTGTGGCGGTGAAGCGCCGCCAGGCCCAGGGGCACCGGCTCGCCGACATCCAGGCCGAGCTCGCGGGCGCGCCCGACGACCAACTGCGCCGCATCGCCGAGCTGCCTGAGCTGCCCGACGTAACAGTGTCAGCCGAGTCACCGGCGCCGGTCCGCGACAAGTTCTGGGTCGAGCGCCCGGTGAACGTGACGATCACGCCCGCCTACCACGCGCCGCCCGATCCCGTGCGGCTCGGCGGCGTGCACCTCGGCGGGGGAGCGATGCTGCTGCTGCCCGAAGTGCCCCGCCGCGAAGACGTCACCGCGATCCTGGCGGCCGCCCGGCCACTGATCGATGTGCTTTCCGCCCGCGGCCTGATCACCGTGAACGAGCCCGTCCTTTCCGCCGAAACCACCGAGTGAGGAGTTGCGATATGCGAATCGCCACCATGCCCGAGGCGGAGGCGGCCCGGGTCGCCGCACCCGATCACCGACGCCGGCTTCGGCGTCGCTGCGCACCGACCGCGGCAACCTGCCGCTCGACCGGCTCGACGTGCCGGGCCCGCATCACCGGCCTGGTCGCCGACGTCGAGCTGACGCAGGCGTTCCTCAACGTCGCACGACGTCGCCGCTCGAGGCGACCTACGTCTTCCCGCTGCCCGACCGGGCCGCGGTGACCGGCGATGCCGATGACCGCCGACGACCGCGTCGTCGAGGCCGAGCTGCAGGAGCGCGGCGCGGCCCGGCAGACCTACGACGCGGCGATCGCCGCCGGGCCAGCGCGCCTCGATCGCCGAGGAGGAGCGGCCCGACGTGTTCACCATGCGGGTCGGCAACATCCTGCCCGGCGAGCGGGTGACGGTCGCGCTGACGCTGGTCGGCCCGCTGTCCTACGAGGACGGCGAGGCGACGTTCCGCTTCCCGCTCGTCGTCGCGCCGCGCTACATCCCGGGCGCGCCGCTGGCCGGGCGCAGCGTCGGCGACGGGCTACGCCCCGGACACCGACGCGGTGCCGGACGCCTCGCGGATCACCCCGCCGGTGCTGCTGCCCGGCTTCCCCAACCCGCTGCGGCCTGTCGATCGAGGTCGACATCGACCCGGCCGGGCTGCCGCTCGGCGACGGTCCGGTCCAGCCTGCACACGGTCATCGACCGCGGACGGGCACGCTGCGCATCCGGCCCGGGCGAGCGCGCCGACCGCGACTTCGTCCTGCGCTCGCCTACGGCGTCGCGGCGAGCAGGCCGCGGCGCCGTCACCGTCACGCCCGACGCGGAGGGCGACGAGGGCACCTTCCTGCTGACCGTGCTGCCGCCCGCGCGCCGACGGCCGGCCACGGCCGCGCGACGTGGTGCTGCTGCTCGACCGCTCCGGCAGCATGGGCGGCTGGAAGATGGTCGCCGCCCGGCGGGCCGCCGCCCGCATCGTCGACACGCTCGACCGCCGACGACCGGTTCGCGGTGCTCGCCTTCGACCACGAGATCGAGACGCCCGCCGTCGCTCGGCGACGGCCTCGTCGCGGCCACCGACCGCAACCGGTTCCGCGCCGTCGAGCACCTGTCCCGCGTCGAGGCGCGCGGCGGCACCGAGCTGCTCGCGCCGCTGCGACGCGGGCTGCGGCCTGCTCGACCGACGCGGGCTGCCCGCGACCGCGTGCTCGTGCTGGTCACCGACGGTCAGGTCGGCAACGAGGACCAGATCCTGCCGCGAGGCGGCCGGTGAGCTGGCCGGCGTCCGGGTGCACACGGTCGGCATCGACCGGGCGGTCAACGCCGGCTTCCTCGGCCGGCTCGCCGCGCTCGGCGGCGGCCGGTGCGAGCTGGTCGAGAGCGAGGACCGGCTCGACGAGGCGATGGACCACATCCACCGCCGCATCGGCACGCCCGTCGTCACCGGCCTGACGCTCGTCCCGAGCGGCCTGTCGCCGGTCGACGGCACGGTCGCGCCCGGCGCGGCTGCCGGACCTGTTCGCCGGGCGTGCCGCTCGTCGTGGCCGGCCGGCTGACCGGCGGCATAACGCCGAAGCGTCGGCAAGCTCGGATGGCCTCGCGCCGACCACAAAGCCAGGGGCGTTGACGCTCAAGGGCACCACGCGCGACGGGCGGGAGTGGTCGGTCACCGCCACCGCCCAGCCGGTGGTCAGCCCGGCGTCGACCTGGACGTGGGCCCGAGCCCACCTGCGCGACCTCGAGGACCGATACGTGGCGCAGTCGGTCGGCGACCTCTCGGCGCTCGAGCGGGAGATCACCGCGACCTCGCTGCGGTTCGGCGTGCTGTGCCGGTTCACCGCGTTCGTGGCGGTCGACACCCGGGTGGTCAACGAGGGCGGCGCCCAGCGCCAGGTGGTCCAGCCGGTCGAGTCCGCCGTCGGGCTGGGACATGTTCGCGGCGCCGGGCGCAGCCGCCGATGCCGCACCGCGCTTGATGTTCATGAAGGAGTCCGCGGCCGCGCCGGTCGGCCCGCCGCCGATGGCCATGCCCGCGTCCGCGCCGATGAGCATGCCGCCGCCGGCGCCGGCTCCGGGGCAGCCGCCGGCGCCGGCCCGGTCGATGCCGTTCTCGGTCAACGCCGCCGACCTGAGCAAGGGCGGCGGGGGCGCCCGCATGATGAGGCTGCCGCGCGGCCGGACGAGTGCCCGGATGCCCCGCCCGGCTGCTCCGGAGATGCAGCGGCAGGAGCCCGGCATCGACCTGCGCGACCTGATCGCACGCGAGGTCACGCGGCTGCGCGAGGCGGTCGGCCGTCCGGCCTACGAGCGGCGCGAACTGCTCGAGGACCTGGGCTCGCGGCTCGCCGCGCTCGGCGACAAGGTGCTGGCGGCTCTGGCCGAGGAACTCCGGCCGGAGGCAATCACCCGGCGATCGCTGGACGACCTGTGGCAGCACGTGCTGCGCACGCTCGAGTCGTTCAGCGGCAAACCAGGCGGCGGCAAACCAGGCGGCAAACCAGGCGGCGGCAAACCGACACCGCCGGCGCGTTCGGCCTTCTGGAAGCGCTGACCGCGGTTCGAGCGAGGCCACCCCCTTCCGGAAGGGGGTGGCCTCGCCAGCTACCGGGTCGCGGGGAGTTTGAGCACCCAGCGGTAGGCCTGCACCTGCCCGGTGGCGAAGCCGGCGGCCGAGCCCCACAGGAACAGGCGGAACTGGCGGTAGAGGGCGTCGCCCCAGCGGCGGACGACCTCGTCGCGAGCGGCGTCGAGACGCAGCGCCCAGGCCTTACACGTGAGGTGGTAGTTGTGCCGGTCGTCGTGACGCTGATGAGCTCGAAGGGGGAGTGGGCGACCCGCTTGAGGTACTCGTGCAGGAGCAGCGGTGACGATCCGCCCGGGTAGATGTAGCGGCTCATGAACGTCGACACGCGGTGCTTGGCGCGCATCGCGAGGGCGTCGAGGTAGATCTTGCCGCCGGGCTTGAGCAGCTCGGCATATTTGCGCAGGCTGGCCCGGTAGTCCGGTAGGTGCTCGGTGACGCCCATGTTGACGATCGCGTCGTACCGTTCGCCGCCGCTGTCATAGCCGAGAAAGTGCTGGCGGACCACCGTGGCGGGCAGGTTCTCGCGGTTGATGAGGCCGTTCAGGTAGTGCTCGGACTCCTCGGCCAGGGTGAGCGCGGTGACCTTGATGCCGCGTTTGCCGGCGTGCTCGAGGAACGCGCCCCAGCCACCGCCGACCTCGAGGACATGGTCGCCGGGCTTGATGCCGAGGGACTCGATGGCGAGATCCATTTTGCGGGTCATCGCGTCTTCGAGCGGCTCGTCGTCCGAGGCGAACACTCCCTGCGTGTAGCAGCGGTGCCGCGTGTCCATGAACGTCATGAAGAAATCGGAGTCGCGGTCGTAGTGCGCCGAGATCGAGCGGCGGTCGTGCTCCTTGCCGCCCCGCACGACCGCCGGGGCGAAGCGGCCCAGCCAGGCGATCGGATGGAAGTCGGGGAAGAACTTGCGCATCGCGAGGGCGGTCACCAGGTCGCCGTCGATGTCGAGATGGCCGTTGAGGTAGCCGATCGCGATCTGCAGCTGGTCGAGCGAGGCGAGCGCCGCGCCGCCGCGTGGGTCGAGGATGGTGACGGTGAACGCCGGCTCGCCGGAGCCGAAGGTGTGCTCCCGGGCCGGGGCCGGGCCCACTGTCGAACGCACCTTGAAAGTGATCGGCGCACGGTTCGCGAAGTAGGTCCGGTAACGTCGATCAAGCGCCTGGATCAGGGTCGAAGTCGCCACAGGCCTAAATCTAAGTGAGATTGCGTTCTTGCACGAGTGGCGCTGCCGGCGCTGTGACCGAGATCCTTTGCGCCGGCCTATCGGCCGGCACCGGCAACGGCCGGTGCCGATGCTGGTCGCGTCGGATCTGTGGTGCTCGCAGCGGTCCTGCTCGACGCCCCCGGTGGTGCGCCGCCCTGCGGTAGCGGGCCGCTCTCCGGCAGCGACTAGCATCGTGAGGGACAAATCACCTCACGCACTTGGAGAACGCCGTGTCCGCAAATGCCGTGTCCGCAAACGCCGTGTCCGCAAAGGCACTCCGGGTCACCGCGGGCACGACGGCCGCGGAGGCGGTCGCCGCGGCCGGGCTGCCCGCCGCCGGACCCAAGGCGATCGTGGTGGTTCGTGACCCGTCCGGCACACTGCGCGACCTCGACTGGGCGCCCGACGTCGACACCGACGTCACGCCGGTGGCGCTCGATGAGCCGCGACGGCCTCAACGTGCTGCGGCACTCGACGGCGCACGTGCTCGCGCAGGCCGTACAGGACCTGTTCCCCGAGGCGAAGCTCGGCATCGGACCGCCGATCGAGGATGGCTTCTACTACGACTTCGCGGTGGCCACGCCGTTCCACCCGGACGACCTCGACCGGCTCGAGAAGCGCATGCAGGAGATCATCAAGGCGGGCCAGCGCTTCCGCCGGCGGCGCTTCGCCTCCATCGAGGAGGCCAAGGTCGAACTCGCCGACGAGCCGTTCAAGCTCGAGCTGGTCGACCTCAAGTCCGACGTCGACACCGACGAGGTCATGGAGGTCGGCGGCGGCGAGCTGACCATCTACGACAACCTCGACCCGCAGTCGGAGAAGGTCTGCTGGTCCGACCTGTGCCGCGGCCCGCATCTGCCCAGTACCCGGTTGATCGGCGCGTTCAAGCTCATGCGCACGCGCCGCCGCCTACTGGCGCGGCTCGGAGAAGAACCCGCAGCTGCAGCGCATCTACGGCACCGCGTGGCCGACCCGCGACGCGCTCAAGGCCTATCTGAAGCTGCTGGACGAGGCCGCCCGTCGCGACCACCGCAAGCTCGGCGCCGAGCTCGACCTCTTCAGCTTCCCCGACGAGATCGGCTCCGGGCTGGCCGTCTTCCACCCCAAGGGCGGCATCATCCGCCGGGAGATGGAGAACTACTCGCGCATCCGGCACGAGCAGGCCGGCTACGCGTTCGTCAACTCGCCGCACATCACCAAGGGCAACCTGTTCGAGATGTCCGGCCACCTGGGCTGGTACGCCGACGCCATGTTCCCGCCGATGGAGATGGAGGGCGCGAGCTACTACCTCAAGCCGATGAACTGCCCGTTCCACGACCTGATCTTCCGGTCGCGGGGCCGGTCCTACCGGGAGCTGCCGCTGCGGCTGTTCGAGTTCGGCACCGTCTACCGGTACGAGAAGTCCGGCGTGGTGCACGGTCTCACCCGCGTGCGCGGCATGACCCAGGACGACGCGCACATCTTCTGCACCAAGGAGCAGATGCCGGGCGAGCTCAAGTCGCTGCTGCAGCTTCGTGCTCGACCTGCTGCGCGACTACGGCCTCGACGACTTCTACCTCGAGCTGTCCACGCGCAACCCGGAGAAGTTCGGTCGGTACCGACGAGAACTGGGAGGAGGCGACCGACGCGCTGCGCCAGGCGGCCGACGAATCCGGCCTCGAGCTGGTGCCCGACCCGGGTGGCGCGGCGTTCTACGGCCCGAAGATCTCCGTGCAGGCCCGCGACGCCATCGGCCGTACCTGGCAGATGTCGACCATCCAGGTCGACTTCAACCTGCCCGAGCGCTTCGAGCTCGAGTACCAGGCGGCCGACGGCACCCGGCAGCGGCCGGTCATGATCCACCGGGCGCTGTTCGGCTCGATCGAACGGTTCTTCGGCGTGCTCACCGAGCACTACGCCGGCGCGTTCCCGGCCTGGCTGGCGCCGGTGCAGGTGGTCGGCATCCCGGTCCGCGCCGACCACGTCGACTACCTGACCGCCTTCGCCGACCGGCTCAGAAGGAGGGCATCCGGGTCGAGGTCGACGACTCCGACGAGCGGATGCAGAAGAAGATCCGCACCGCGCAGCAGCAGAAGGTGCCGTTCATGGCGATCGCCGGCGACCAGGACACCGCCGACGGGACCGTCTCGTTCCGGTACCGCGACGGTTCGCAGCGCAACGGCGTGCCGCTCGAGGACGCGGTCGCCCACGTCATCGAGGTCGTGCGGTCCCGCGTGAACCAGGGTCCATCGGCATCATGACTGGTGTACCCGACGAGCTTGACCGGCTCTGGACGCCGCACCGGATGGACTACATCAAGGCGGGCGAACGCGCGTCCGACGACGAGTGTCCGTTCTGCGCGGCGCCGGGCCGGCCCGAGGACGAGAGCCTGGTCGTCTCCCGCGGCGCGCTCGTCTACTCGGTGCTGAACCTGTACCCGTACAACCCGGGGCACCTCCTGGTCTGCCCGTACCGGCACGTCGCCGACTACACCGACCTGACCGACGACGAGACGGCGGAGATCGCCACGTTCACCCAGGTTGCGATGCGCACGGTGCGTAAGGTCAGCGGCGCGCACGGGTTCAACATCGGGATGAACCAGGGCTCGGTCGCGGGGGCCGGCATCGCCGCCCACCTCCACCAGCACGTGGTGCCGCGGTGGGGCGGCGACACCAACTTCATGCCGGTGGTCGGCCGCACGAAGGTGCTGCCGCAACTGCTCACCGACACCCGCAAACTGCTGGCCGAGGCCTGGGCGATTTAACTTCTTCTATTTGATGGCTCGGGCCGTCGAGCGCTTGACCGTTGCTCCCGCCAGACACCGCTCCGGCCCTGGGGGGCCTCCGCTGCCAGGTCCGCGTCCCCAAGCCCGCACCCGGAGGCCACTGTTTCCCCGGAGTTGTGGCCTCGGCGGGCCCGGAGGCCACTGTTTCCCCGGAGTGGTGGCCTCCCGGCCGGCGTGAACGCTCAGGACGTGGCGTGCTCCTTCTTGACCTGTTCGGCGAGGTGGCTGGGCATCGGGTCGTGGCGGCAGAACGTCCGCGCGAACGTGCCCGGAGCCCGACGTCATCGCCCGCAGCTCCACCGCGTAGCGGACCAGCTCGGTAGCCGGTACCTCGGCGCGGACCAGGGTCCGCTCGTGGCCGCCCGGGTCGGGCTCGGTGCCGAGGACCCGGCTGCGGCGGCTGGACAGGTCGCTCATCACCGCGCCGACGAACTGGTCGGGCACGCGGATGGTGACCTCGTCCACCGGCTCGAGCAGCGTTGTCTGGCCCTTCTCGGTGGCGTCGCGCAGGGCGAGCGCGCCGGCGGTCTGGAACGCCGCGTCGGACGAGTCGACCGAGTGGGCCTTGCCGTCGAAGAGGGTGACCCGCAGGTCGACCACCGGGTAGCCGGCCACGATGCCCCGCTCCATCTGGGCGCGAACGCCCTTCTCGACGGAGGGGATGTAGTTGTGCGGCACGACCCCGCCGACGATCTTGTCGACGAACTCGAAGCCGGACCCGCGAGGCAGGGGCTCGACCTCGATGTCGCACACCGCGTACTGGCCGTGGCCGCCGGACTGCTTGACGTGCCGCCCGTGCCCCTTGCTGGAGGCGGCGAACGTCTCGCGCAGCGCCACCCGTACCGGTTCGGTGTCGAGGTCGACGCCGCCGGAGCGTAGCCGGTCGAGGACGACGTCGGCGTGGGCCTCGCCCATGCACCACAGCACCAGCTGGTGCGTCTCGGCGTTGCGCTCGAGGCGCATCGTCGGGTCGCCGGCGACGAGCCGGCCCAGGTTCTTGGCCAGCGCGTCCTCGTCCGAGCGGGTCTTGGCCACGATGGCGATCGGCAGCAGCGGCTCGGGCATCTCCCACGGCGCCATCAGCAGCGGGTGCTCCTTGCGAGGAGATCGTGTCGCCGGTCTCCGCCGTGGTCGACTTGGTGATCGCGACGATGTCGCCGGCGATCGCGTAGGGCACCTCGCGCAGGCTGGCGCCGAGCGGCGAGTACAGGTGGGCGAAGCGCTCGTCGGCGTCGTGGTCGGGGTGTCCGCGCTCGGCCATGCCGTGACCGGAGATGTGCACGGGATGCTCGGGGCGCAGGGTGCCGGAGAAGACGCGGACGAGCGACACGCGCCCCACGTACGAGTCGATGGTCGTCTTGACGACCTCGGCGACCAGCGGTCCGCCGGGGTCGGCGGTGAGCGGCTCGCGCGGGGCACCGTCGACCGTGGTGACCGCCGGCACGGAGTGCTCCAGCGGCGACGGGAAGCCGCTGGTGAGCACCTCCAGGAGGGCGTCGAGGCCGACGCCGGTCTCGGCGCACACGGGGACCACCGGGTAGAAGGTGCCCCGGGCGACGGCCTTCTCGAGGTCCTCGATGATGACCGAGGTCTCGATGTCCTCGCCGCCGAGGTAGCGCTCCATGAGCGTCTCGTCCTCGCTCTCGGCGATGATCGCCTTCGAGCAGGGCGTTGCGCGACTCCTCGATCGCCGAGAGATGCTCGGGATCGGGGTCGCGAACCTCGGGCGGATAGCCGGCGCTGTAGTCGAAGACGCGTTGGGTGATCAGCCCGTAGAGGCCGACGACGGACTCGCCGTCGTCGCCGAGCATCGGCAGGTACAGCGGCAGCACGTTGTCGCCGAAGACCTCCTGGCAGTTGGCCAGGGTCTCGTCGTAGTCGTGGCGCTGGTGGTCGAGGCGGGCGATGGCGACCGCGCGGGGCATGCCGACGGCGGCGCACTCCTCCCACAGGGCGGCGGTGGCCGCGTCCATGCCGTCGACCGAGGAGACGACGAACAGGGCGGCGTCGGCGGCGCGTAGACCGGCGCGCAACTCGCCGACGAAGTCGGCGTAGCCGGGCGTGTCGAGCAGGTTGACCTTGATGCCTTCGTGTACCAACGGGGCGCAGGCGAGCGCGACTGACCGCTGCTGTTTCTGCGCCGCCGGATCATAGTCGCTGACCGTGGTGCCCTCGGTCACCAATCCGGCTCGCGGGATCGTGTCCGTGGCGGCGAGCAGCGCCTCGACCAGCGTCGTCTTCCCGGCGCTGGAGTGGCCAACCACCACCACGTTGCGAACCCTGCTGGGGTCATCAACTACCGGCGCAGGGCCGGTGACCCCCTTCTCCTGACTTTTCTGTGCCATTTCTGGCCTCCCGTCGACCGCCCGAGCACGAAATATTTCGTCGGTGAGCCGGCTCACGTTTCCGGGCAGGAACCGGCCAGTTCACCTGATGGTGCCCACACTGAGGGGTTCTTCAGCCGATCCCACACCTGAAACAAGCCCGACACAAGCCCATCGTCGAATGACGCGATGGTCAACAGCGCCGCTATCGTTAGATCGCCATGGCGAAGATTTTTGAGCGTTATCAGCCGGCCGACCCTGACGCGGGTCGTCGAGCCGCTCGCTCGCGCCCTGCTACGCATCGGCGTGTCGCCCAACGCCGTCACCGTCGCCGGATCGGTCGGCGTCATTTTCGGCTCGGTCGTCTTCGCCGCCCGCGGGCATCTCATCATCGCGCTGGTGATCGTCACGATCTGTGCGCTGACCGATCTGCTCGACGGCACGATGGCCCGGCTGAAGGGCTCGACCGGCAAGTGGGGTGCGTTCCTCGACTCCACCGTCGACCGGATCTCCGACAGCGCCGTGCTGGCCTCGGTCGCCTACTGGATGGCCACCAGCAACCAGCACCGTGGCGCGGTCGCCGCCATCCTGTGCCTGATCCTCGGCCAGATCGTTTCCTACGTGAAGGCGCGCGCGGAGGGTCTCGGGTTCACGGCCAACGTCGGCATCGCCGAGCGGGCCGAGCGCCTGATCATCGTCGGCGTCGGCGGCCTGCTCACCGGCCTGGGCGTCAAGCCGGCGCTCGAGGTGGCACTCTGGGTGCTCGTCGTGCTGTCGGTGATCACCATCGCACAGCGGATGGTTCACGTGTACCGGCAGGCGCACCAGCCGATAAGCAGCTAGGGGTGTTCTTGAACGTCGTCGAGCTGGGCTACGGTGCCGCCTTCGGCGTCATCAAGCGACTCCCGCGGGCCGCCGTCTGGCCCGCGTTCGCCGCGGCGGCCGATCGGGGTGCCCGCCGCCACCGGCGCGGCAAGAGCGGCCGGGGCACCGTCCGGTTGGCCGCCAACCTGCGGCGGGTGGTCGGCGACGGCATGCCCGCTGACGAGTTCGACGACCTCCTGCGGCGGGCGCTGCGCTCGTACGCGCGGTACTACCTCGACGCGTTCCAACTGCCCGCGCGCTCGCACCAGGAGCTCCTGACCGGGTTCCGCCTTGAGCGGGGCATGCTCCTCGGTGACGACATCAAGGCCGGCCGGGGCGCGATCGTGGCCCTGCCGCACGCCGGCAACTGGGATGCCGCCGGCGCCTGGGTCGCGGCCAACGGCTGGCCGATCACCACGGTGGCCGAGCGGCTCAAGCCCGAGGGCGTCTACGAGAAGTTCCTCGACTTCCGCCGCAGCCTCGGCATGGAGATCATCCCCTCCCACGGGGGCGACCGGCCGGTCTTCGACGTGCTCGAGGACCGGATCAAGGCGAGCACCGTCGTGCCGCTCCTGGCCGACCGCGACCTGACGGCCCGGGGGGTCGAGGTCGAGTTCTTCGGCGGGCGCACCAAGATGCCGGCCGGGCCGGCGGCGCTCGCGCTGCGCACCGGCGCCCCGCTGTACGTGGCGTCGCTCTGGTTCGACCCGGATGCCGCGGCCGGCATCCTGGAGGGCCCGTTGACGCTGCCGGCCGACGGGCCACTCGACGTCCGTTTGCGTCAGACCACCCAGCTCATCGCCGATCACTTCGCCAAGGGCATCGCCCGCCACCCGGAGGACTGGCACATGCTGCAAAGGATGTGGCTCGACGAGTCGCAGACCGCGACCGTGAGCGGGTAGGGAGAGCGCGTGCGGATCGGCATCGTGTGCCCGTACTCGTTCGACGTGCCGGGGGGCGTGCAGAACCACGTCCGGGACCTCGCCGAGACGCTCATCGACCTCGGCCACGACGTGAGCGTCCTCGCCCCGGGCGACGAGGAGCGAGCTGCCCTACGTGGTGCCGGCCGGCCGGCCCGTGCCCGTGCCCTACAACGGCTCGGTGGCGCGCGTCTCGTTCGGGCTGATCTCCGCCACCCGGGTGCGGCGGTGGCTGACCGCGGGCCGCTTCGACGTGCTCCACGTGCACGAGCCGATCACGCCGAGCCTGTCGATGCTCGCGGTTCTGTCCGCACGGGGCCCGGTCGTGGCCACGTTCCACACCGCGATGACCCGTTCCCGCGCCATCTCCGCCGCCCAGGGCATTCTTCAACTGGTACTGGAGAAGATCACCGGACGCATCGCCGTCTCCGAACTGGCGCGCAAGGTGCAGGTGGAGCACCTCGGCGGCAGCGCCTGGGAGATTCCCAACGGCGTGCGGATCGCCAAGTTCGCCGGCGCCGAGCCGCTGCCCGGCTGGACCGCGCCGGAGACCTCGCCCGGCCCCGACGGCGGGGCGATCGGCTTCCTCGGCCGGTTCACCGAACCGCGCAAGGGCTTCCCGTACCTGCTCACCGCGTTCACCACGCTCGCCCGCCGGCGGCCCGGGCTGCGGCTCCTCGTCGCCGGGCCGGGCGACCCCGGCGACGTGCTGCGGGACGTACCAGCCGACCTGCGCGAACGGATCGTCTTCCTCGGCAAGGTCTCGGAGACCGACAAGGCGCGGATGCTGCGCAGCGTGCACGTCTACGTCGCGCCCAACACGGGCGGCGAGTCGTTCGGCATGATCCTCACCGAGGCGATGGCGGCCGGTACCCCTGTCGTGGCCAGCGACCTGGACGCCTTCCGGCGCGTGCTCGCCGGCGGGACGGCCGGCGCGCTCTTCACCACGGCCGACACCGATTCGCTGACCACGGTCCTCGGGTCGGTCCTCGACGACGACGAGCACCGCCGGGCCCTGGTCGCCCGGGCCTCGACGGTCGTCGCCGCCTTCGACTGGCCGGTGATCGCCGAGCGGGTCCTCGAGGTCTACGCGACCGCGATCGAAGTGGCGGGCGCGACGATCGAGCCCGTAGACAATAGGGTCTGACGGCATGTGGTGGGTCGTTGCCGTCGTGGCGGTGGTCGTGCTGGTCGCGACCTATCTCACCTGGACCGCGGCCCGGGTCGACCGCCTGCACGCGCGAGCCGTGGCATCGTTGGCGACGCTCGATGCCCATCTGGTACGGCGGGCCGCCGCTGCCGCGGCCCTCGGCGAGGCGGCCCAGGTGCCCACGCTGGTCTGCGCGGCCCGCATCGCGCTCGACGCTCAGCCGGAGGACCGGGAAGCGGCGGAAAACGACCTGACGCGCGATTTGCGTGGCGTCATGGGCGGCCCCGAAGACGTCTTCGGAAACCTGGTGGCGGTGAGCCGGCGGGTCGCCCTGGCCCGGCAGATGCACAACGACGTGGTCCGGGACGCGCTGGCCATGCGGCGGCGGATCTGGGTACGGGTGTTCCGGCTGGCCCGCAAGCACCCCAAGCCCACGTACTTCGACGTCGACGACCCGACGATCGCCCTCCCAGCGCAACGAACGCCGTCGCCGGCCCCCGCCCCCCAGAGCTGAGCGCACCCAACCACTACTTCCCCGAAACAGTCCCCTCCGGCGGCCGTTTTGGCCACTACTTCCCGGTATCTGTTCACGTGGTGGCGTCAGTCGAGGGCGTGGAGATCGTGACCAGGCTGCTCGGCCCGGCGATACCCGCGGCACGTCCACGAGCCCGCCCAGCGGGTCGGCGCCCGGGCGGTGACGGTGGTCGATTCCGCCCGGGCACCAAAAGACGGGGGCAGATCGACCACCGTCATCGAACAACCCGGCACCGCAGCACCCGCACCCGTCAGACCGGCCATCGCCACGCCCGAGTGCATGATCCTGAAGACCTACCGGGTGCCGTCCACCGGAAACTCTTCGCGATCATGCTCATCGCAGCCGACCCGCCGACCACCCGAACAGTCACCCCCGAGGTTGTGGCTTCCCGGGCCGGCGTGGCCACTACTTCCCCGGAACTGTGGCCTCCGGGGGTCGGCTTGGCCACTACTTCCCCGGAACTGTGGCCTCCCGGGGCGGCTTGGCCACTGCTTCCCTGGAACGGTGGCCGCCCGGGGGGCTTGGCCACTACTTCCCTGGAACAGTGGCCTTCCGGGCCGGGCTTGGCCACTGCTTCCCCGGAACTGTGGCCTCCCGGGCCGTTTTGGGCACTGTTTGCCGGGAGTTGGGGCTTCCCTGGGCTTGGGGGCGCGGACGTGGCAGCGGAGGCCCCCATGGGCCGGAGCGGTGTCTGGCGGGAGCGACGGTCGCGCGCTCGACGGACCCGAGTCATGATCAAAAATGGCTTGTGGGCCGCCGGGAATGGATTGGCTATCGGATTGGCATCCAACATCGGCGTAAACTGAAGGCCAATCCACATGCTCAAGGGGAGTCACCATGTCTGAGACGCCGAACGTCACCGGCACCGCCCGCGTCAAGCGCGGCATGGCCGAGATGCTCAAGGGCGGGGTGATCATGGACGTGGTCACGCCCGAGCAGGCCAAGATCGCCGAGGACGCCGGCGCGGTCGCGGTCATGGCGCTCGAGCGGGTGCCGGCCGACATCCGCGCGCAGGGTGGCGTGTCGCGGATGAGCGATCCGGACATGATCGACGGCATCATCGGCGCCGTCTCGATCCCGGTGATGGCCAAGGCGCGCATCGGGCACTTCGTCGAGGCGCAGGTGCTGCAGTCGCTCGGCGTCGACTACGTGGACGAGTCGGAGGTGCTGACCCCGGCCGACTACAGCCAACCATATCGACAAGTGGGCATTCACCGTGCCGTTCGTATGCGGCGCGACCAACCTCGGCGAGGCGCTGCGGCGGATCAACGAGGGCGCCGCCATGATCCGCTCGAAGGGCGAGGCCGGCACCGGCGACGTTTCCAACGCGACCACCCACATGCGCAAGATCCGGCAGCGAGATCCGCCGGCTCACGTCGCTGCCCGAGGACGAGTTGTACGTCGCGGCCAAGGAGCTGCAGGCGCCCGTACGACCTGGTCAAGGAGGTCGCGGCGGCGGGCAAGCTGCCGGTCGTGATGTTCACCGCGGGCGGCATCGCGACCCCGGCCGACGCGGCGATGATGATGCAGCTCGGCGCCGAGGGCGTGTTCGTCGGCTCGGGCATCTTCAAGTCCGGCAACCCGGCCCAGCGCGCGTCGGCGATCGTCAAGGCCACCACCTTCCACGACGACCCCGACATGCTGGCGAAGGTGTCGCGCGGCCTCGGTGAGGCGATGGTCGGCATCAACGTCGACGAGATCCCGCAGGCGCACCGGCTCGCGGAGCGCGGCTGGTGATCGTCGGGGTACTGGCTCCTGCAGGGCGACGTACGCGAGCACCTGCGCGCCCTCGACGCGTGCGGCGCGCAGGCGCGGACGGTCCGCCGGCCCGACGAACTGGACGACGTCGACGCGCTGGTGGTGCCCGGGTGGCGAGTCGACCACGATGAGCAAGCTCGCGATCGACTTCGGCGTGCTCGAGCCGATCCGCAAGCGGATCGCCGGTGGCATGCCCACCTACGGGTCCTGTGCCGGCATGATCATGCTGGCCACCGAGGTGCTCGACGGGCGCCCGGACCAGCGCGGCTTCGACGGCATCGAGATGACCGTGCGGCGCAACGCCTTCGGCCGGCAGGTCGACTCGTTCGAGGCCGAGGTGCCGATCGAGGGCATCGACGGAGGCCCGTTCTCGGCCGTATTCATCCGGGCACCCTGGGTGGAGCGGGTCGGCCCCGACGTCGAAGTATTGGGCCGGGTCACAGCCGGTAGGATTGTCGCGGTTCGGCAGCAGCACCTGCTCGCGACCGCCTTCCACCCGGAGCTCACCGGTGACCTGCGATTGCATCGTTACTTCGTGGAAATGGCAGTGGAGATGGGGCCGGCGGCGGGTTAGACGACGGAGGGTACGAGCATGTCCGGGCACTCGAAATGGGCGACGACCAAGCACAAGAAGGCGGTCATCGACGCCAAGCGCGGCAAGCTCTTCGCTCGCCTCATCAAGAACGTCGAGGTCGCCGCGCGGACCGGCGGCGGTGATCCGGCCGGCAACCCGACCCTCTTCGACGCCATCCAGAAGGCCAAGAAGAGCTCGGTGCCGAACAACAACATCGACAACGCGGTCAAGCGCGGGTCGGGCCTGATCGGCGGCGGCGCCGACTGGCAGACCGCGATGTACGAGGGGTACGGCCCGAGCGGGGTCGCCATCCTCATCGAGTGCCTCACCGACAACCGCAACCGGGCCGCGACCGAGGTGCGCGTCGCGCTCACCCGCAACGGCGGCAACCTCGCCGACGCGGGCAGCGTCTCCTACATGTTCACTCGCAAGGGCGTCATCATCGTGCCCAAGGCCGGCGCGAGGCCATCCGAGCTTGCCGACGCTTCTGGCGTTACGGCCGGCGAGCTCACCGAGGACGACCTGCTCATGGCCGTGCTCGACGCGGGTGCCGAGGAGGTCAACGACCTCGGCGAGGCATTCGAGGTGATCACCGAGCCGACCGACCTGGTCACCGTCCGTACTGCTCTGCAGGACGCCGGCATCGACTACGAGTCGGCTGAATCGTCGTTCGTGCCGAGCGTGACCGTGCCACTCGACGAAGACGGCGCGCGCAAGGTCTTCAAGGTGATCGACGCGCTCGAGGACTGCGACGACGTGCAAAACGTCTACGCCAACTTCGACGTCAGCGACGATGTCATGGCCCTCATCGACGCCTGATTCCCCGATTGGCCCTCCTAGCCGGGACATGTACGGTGACCAGTCATGTCCCATGACGTTGTCGCGGTGACCGGGGAGGCCGAGCCCGGCCCGGAGACGGAGGCGAAGCAGCCGGCTGCGCGCCGCCGGCGCCGCGTCCCCGCGCCGCTGACGTCGATCG
Source organism: uncultured Actinomycetota bacterium (assembly GCA_963816625.1). Taxonomy (GTDB): domain Bacteria; phylum Actinomycetota; class Actinomycetes; order Mycobacteriales; family Micromonosporaceae; genus Dactylosporangium. The sequence continues at coordinate 897,812 of CAWFLC010000006.1, forward strand.
CTCTGATCGCCGCGGTCCTGTTCGCCCTGGGCAGCGTCGGCAGTCCGCTGCTGGGCGCGAAGGTGTACGGGCCGACGGACGAGCTGGTGAACCTCAATCCGTACTATCAGGCCGGATACGCGAACACGCCGGTCGCCAACGCCTTCCTCGACGACATCTACACCGCGCAGCTGCCCAACGAGCAGATCTACGGCGAGTCCGTGCGCGCCGGTCATCCGGCCGGCTGGAACCCGTACGTGTCCGGGGGTGCGCCGCTCGGCTCGGTGCCCAGCTTCGCGCTGTGGTCGCCGGTCAGCCTGCCCTACCTGTTGCTGCCGGCCTGGCTGGCTCCCGCGTACGGGAAGGTGCTCGAGGTCCTCTGCGCCATCGTGGGCAGCTACCTCTTCCTGCGCCGCATCCGGGTCGGGGTGCCGGCCGCGATCGTCGGCGGCACGATATACGCCAGCAGCGGCTTCCTCGACGTGTGGATCCACTTCCCGCAGACCCGGGTCGCGGTCTTCATCCCGTGGGTGTTCTGGGCGGCCGAACGGCTGGTCACCCGCCGTACCGCCACCGACGCCGTCCTGCTCGCCATCCCGATCGCGTCCATGGTGCTCGGCGGCTTCCCGGCCGTCACCGCGCTCGCCCTGCTCACCGCGGGCCTCTACTTCCTCGTGCGGGTGATCGCCGAGTACCGCGACCAGCTGCGCACCGCCCTCAAAGTGATCGGCGCCGCGGCCGCCTCGATGGTCGCCGCCGTCGGGCTGACCGCCGCGCAACTCCTGCCGTTCCTGGGCTTCTATCCGCACTTCCTGATCGAGAACCGGGAACAGAGCACCGACGCCCATCTGAGCCTCACGGCGCTGGTCACCACATTCGCGCCGTACACCTTCGGCGGCCCGGCCTGGAAGGCCACCCAGCCCGTCTGGTACCTGCCGCCGACGAACATCATCGAGACGATGTCGTACCTGGGCTCGGCGACGGTCGTCCTCGTGGTCGCCGGGGTGGCCCTCGCCGGCTCCGGCCGGTCCCTCCTGCCGCGTGGGGTGTGGGTGTTCCTGGTCGCGGCCTCGGCGGCGTGGCTGGTCGCGATCTACGTCGAGGGCCCGATGCACGTGCTGCGGTACCTGCCGATCTTCTCGTTCAACTTCATCGGCCGGGCGCGGAGCGTCCTGTTCTTCACGCTCGCCATGCTCGCCGCCCTCGGCTTCGAACTGGTCCTGCGGGGCCGGGTCGCGAAGCCTTCGCCGCGGGGCCGGCTGGGCTCGCTGCTGGTCTGGGTCGGTGCCGGCGCGGCACTGGCGTACCTGGGCTGGACGGCGCGGGACGCCACCAAGCACGCGCCGCCCGGCCAGGTGCCGGGCGGCCCCAACCCCGTCCACTACGGCACCGTGCAGATGGCCACCGGCATCGTGCTCATGGTCGGGGTACTGGCCGTCCTCGCCTGGCTGTACTGGGCGCCCGAGCGCACCGCACGCGGTTGGTCGGCGCTTCGGGTCGGCGTCGCCGGGCTCGTCCCGATCGTCGTCGCCGTGCAGGCGTTGACGTTCGTCGTGCCGTTCAGCCCCCGGGCCGCGCGCAACACCTTCTACCCGGTCACCGACGTCGAGCGCTACCTGCAGGCCAACCTCGGCCGCGACCGCTTCGCCGGTACCGACTCCGCGATGCCGATGGGCGCCGACATCGTGCACCGGCTGCGCTCGATCAGCGGCCACGCCTTCATCAGCGACAACCTGGCCACGATGCTGCGCGGGATGCCCGAGGACCCGATCCCGTTCGAGACGTACGTGTACTTCAAACCGGACCTGGCCACCGCCCAGAGCCCGATCCTCGACCGGCTGGCCACGCGGTACTTCATCACCTCGCCCTACGACGCGGTGCTCGGCCCCGCCCACGCGGCCACCGGTGACGGGAGTTCGATCGCGGTGGCGCCGGATCGGCCGTACACCTTGAAGATCGACCAGACCGGCCCGCTGCGCGGCGTCGGGATCACCCCGACGCAAGCGGTGCCCGACGCGCAGAACCCAGCGTGGTCGGTGAAGGTCGTGGTGAAGAACGCCGGCACCGGGGCGGTCGTGGCCCAGAGCAGCCGGCTCACCGTCGGGCACGGAGGGGTCGGCCTGGTCGCCGGCCGGACGTTCTACGTGCCGGTGGCCGCCGACACCGTGCCGGCCGGTACCAGGCTGACCGCCGAGCTGACCCTGCACACCGCCGCGCCGGTGCAGCTGGCCGGTACGGCCGGGGAGGTCGCGGTGTCCACCGTGGCCGGTGGCGACGACGGCCTGAGCCTGGTGCACGCCGGTTCGTCGGTGATCTACGAACGGCACAACGCGTTGCCGCGCATCCGGTGGGCGTCGACAGCGGTCGTCCAGCCCGACGAGAAGGCCCGGGTCGCCGCCCTGGCCAGCGGCCTCCTCGGCGCCGATCAGGTCCTGCTCAACCAGGCCGGCCCGCCGGCCGCCGGCCGTCCGGCGACGGTCAAGGTCGACCGCGACGACACCGACATCATCAGTACGAGCGTCGACGCGCAGGGCGCCGGCTACCTCGTCGTCGCCGACGCCGACCAGGTCGGCTGGCGGGCCACCGTCGACGGCCAGGCCGCCCCCCTCGTCGCGGCCGACCAGGGCGTCGTGGCGGTACCCGTACCGGCCGGAACGCATACCGTCGCCCTGCACTTCGCGGCCCCGCACGGGACGCTCGGCCGGTTGATCAGCATCCTGACCGTACTGGTGCTGCTCGCCGTGCTCGGCTGGTCGGCCGGGCGGACGCGACGCCGCCGATCGGTGTAGTCCGATACGCTCACTGGCCTAGCTTGGGGAGCGGCAGATGATCGAGCATGGGGTGACGGTGGCGGCCCCGGCCGGAGGACTGCAAGGCATCGTCGCCGCGCCCGACGGCCAGGCCGACCTGTCCACCGGCCTGGTCCTGGTCGACGGCTCCGGGCCGGCCACCCGGCACGCCTGGGGCGAGATGCCCAGCTGGTTCGCCGAGAACGGCGTCGCCACGTTGCGCCACGACAAGCCCGGCTGCGGCGGCTCGCCCGGCGACTGGCGCGAACAGACCTTCCCCGAACGGGCCACCGAGGCGCTGACCGCGATCGGCGTCCTGCGCGCGGAGTCGAGCGTCTCCTCGGCCGGCCTGATCGGCTACAGCCAGGGCGGCTGGATCGCCCTCCTCGCCGCCGCCACCGCCCCTCAGTCCGTCGACTTCGTGATCACCGTGTCGGGCCCGACGGTCGGCATCGCCGAACAGGAGCGCGTCCGGATCGAACGCGGGTTGCGCCAGGCCGGCCTCGACGAGGACGACATCGACGACGCGCTGCGCTGGGTCGACGAGCGCGCCGCCCGCCTCGCCGTGGGCGAGCCGCCCGTACGACTGCTTCAGGAGCAGACCGGGTTCGCCGGCCGCCCGTGGCACGCGATGGTCACCGAGGCGCCGTACGCCGACGAGCGCGAACTGCGGTTCTTCGCCCGTGCCATGCGGTTCGACCCGGCCGCCGTGGTGCCGCACATCCGCTGCCCGATCCTGGCCTGTTTCGGCGCCGCCGACGAGCAGGTGCCGGTCGAGCGCAGCGTCGCCGTCCTGGCCGAGCGCCTGCCGGCGCTGCGGCGGGGCGCCCACGGCATCGCGGTGTTTCCGGGCGCCGACCACATGCTCTTCGTCGACGCACCCCGGCCCGGCGTGGAGCGGCGCACCCAGTTGGCGCCCGCGTTCCTGCCGATGCTCGCCGACTTCCTGGAGCGCGTCCGCCCGTCCATGGCCACAACTTCCCCGAAGTAGTGCCCTTCAGGGGGCCGGGATGGCACAACTTCCCCGAAGTAGTGCCCTCAGGGGGGCCGGGAGGCCACTACTTCCCCGAAGTAGTGCCTTCAGTGGGGCCTCAGCCGGCGGCGATCTTGGCAGGTCGGGCCATTCCCGGGTGTGGTGATCATCACAATTGAATACGATACGGTTCCGTATCGCTAGCCGCGCGGTTAGTTTATGTAACGAAACTGGATCGTATCGAATCGGGGAGGGGCACATGGCTTCGACAGCCGCCTCATCAACGGCGCAGGATCTCGCGTCGACCAACACCGGCCATCCGCGGCGATGGGCGATTCTCGCCGTGCTGGTGGTCAGCCTGCTCGTCGTGGTACTCGACAACACCGTGCTCAACGTGGCCCTGCGGACCATCGCTGACCCCCGTCACGGGCTGGGCGCGACGCAGAGTGACCTCGAGTGGGCGATCAACTCATACACCTTGGTCTTCGCCGGTCTGCTCTTCACGGCCGGTGTGCTCGCCGATCGCTTCGGACGGCGGGCCATGCTCATCATCGGACTGGTGCTCTTCGGGGCGGCGTCGCTGGCCTCGGCCTATGCCGAGACGCCCACGCAGCTCATCTGGGCGCGCGCGGTGATGGGCATCGGCGGCGCGGCGGTCATGCCGTCGACGCTGTCGATCATCTCCAACGTCTTCGACCCGCGGGAGCGCGGTCGCGCCATCGGCGTGTGGGCCGGCTCGGTCGGGCTCGCGGTGGCGATCGGGCCGCTGGTCGGCGGTTTGCTGCTCGAGCACTTCTGGTGGGGCTCCGTCTTCCTGATCAACGTGCCGATCGCGCTGGCCGGCGTCGTACTGGTGGCGCTGCTGGTGCCGGAGTCGCGCGACCCGAAGCCGGGCCGCATCGACTTCATCGGCGTCATGCTGTCGATCGTCGGTCTGGTCCTCCTCACGTACGGCGTGATCGAGGGCGGCGACCACGGCTTCAGCGACCCCCGCTCGTGGGGCACGCTGGTCGCCTCGGCGGTCGTCCTGGGCGCGTTCATCCTGTACGAGCGGCGGATCACCTTCCCGTCCCTGGACGTGAAGCTCTTCTCCAACCGGCAGTTCTCGACCTCGGTCGCCTCGGTCGGCCTGGTGTTCTTCGCGGCCATGGGCTCGCTGTTCTTCATGGCGTTCTACCTGCAGCTGGTCCGCGGCTACAGCCCGCTCGCCTCGGGCGCGCTGATGGTGCCGTTCGCGGTCGCGCAGATGGTGTTCGCGCCGCAGAGCGCCAAGATGGTCAAGCGGTTCGGCCCGAAGGGCGTGGCGACCACCGGTCTGATCATGGTGGCGATCGGGCTGAGCGGGTTCGTGTTCTTCACCGCGACCACCCCGATCTGGGTGCTCGGGGCGCTGTTCTTCGTGATGGGCGCCGGCATGGCCAACGTCATGCCGCCGGCGACGGAGTCCATCATGGCGGCGCTGCCGCGGGAGAAGGCCGGGGTCGGCTCGGCCATCGGCAACACGGTCCGCCAGGTCGGCGGCGCCCTCGGCGTCGCGGTGCTCGGCTCGGTCCTCGCGGCGGTTTACCGCGCCGACATGGCCGGCGCGCTGACCGGGCTGCCGGCCGGAGCGAAGGACGCCGCCGGAGCGTCGATCTCCGGCGCGTACGGGGTGGCCGCGCAGGCCGGCCCGGCCGCGGCGGAGCTGGTTGCCCGGGCCAACGACGCCTTCATACACGCCATGCACTACGCGGCGGTCGGCTCGACGGTGTTCGCGCTGCTCGGTGCCCTGACCGTGTTCATCTGGCTGCCGGGCAAGCGTCCCGAGTCGGCGCCGTCGCCTACCACGGCAGAAGCGCTGGCCGAAGAGCAAGGGATCGAGCTCGCCGAGGCGGTTGGCTGATCCGTAACACGTCGTTCACAATGGATGCCATGACTGCCCTCAGCGCTGCGCCCCCGGCCGATCAGGATCGCAAAGGTCCTGGTCGGCCCCGCAGCGCGCGGGCCGATGAGGCGATTATCGAGGCGGTGCTGGACCTCTTCGCCGAGGGCCACACCGCCGACGCGCTGTCGATCGAGGCGATCGCCACGCGCGCCGGGGTTGGCAAGGCGACGATCTACCGTCGCTGGCCCAACAAGGAGGCCTTGATCGTCGACGCCGTCGTGGCGATGAAGGGCCCGGTCCCGCCGATCCGGGGCGAGTCGGTGCGCGAGGACCTCGTCACCCTGCTCGCCGGCGCCCGGCACACCAGCAACCAGCGGGCCGGCAAGGTCACCGTCTGCCTGCTGCCGGAGCTGCATCGCAACCCGCAGATGTACGAGCGCTACCAGGAGGTCGTCGAGCCGCGCCGCCAGGTCATGCGCGAGGTGCTCCGGCGGGGCGTCGAGACCGGCGAGCTCCGGGCGGACGTCGACATCGAGCTGTCGTTGCTCATGCTGTCGGGGCCGATGCTGGCCCAGTCGATGCTGCGCTGGAACCCGAACGTCGAGACCTCCGACCTGGCCGAGCGGCTGGTCGACAACCTCATGGCCGGGATCGCAGCCTAAGGGCGAGCTGGTCACCCCCGCTGGCGGGATTTGTACGCCGGCGCGAACACCACCAGCAGCGACAGGTCCTCGGACACGTCCACGAACCGGTGTTCCTCACCGGCCGGCACGAAGATCACGTCGCCGGGCCCGACGTCGCCGGTGCCGTCGCCGGTGACGATACGGGCCCGTCCGGCCGTGACCACGTAGATCTCGTCCTCGGTGTGCGGCGTCTGGTCGTCGACGCCGCCGGCCGGGATGCTGTACGTCCCCACCGAGAGGTCCGGCACGCTCAGGTGCTCGAAGTAGTGGTTGGGCGCGTCGCCGACAGGCTTCGTGTAGGCGCCGGCGGTGGTCAGGATGCGCATTGCTGCAGGGTAGTGCGTCCCGTGAGCTCCCGGGACGCACCCGTGCACGTGCCTAGCGCTTCTTGACGATGGTGATCTCGTGCTGGTCGACGGCGCTCTTGCAGCCGGTGTCACTACAGGTCTGCAACGTCGCCTGCCCCCAGGCGAGGCCGGCCTTGAACGCCCGCTGCGTGGGCACGACCGCGATCTGCAGGTTCTGCGGCTGGCCGGTGCACGGTTCGATCTGGGTGTACGTGGTGCCGCTGGCGATCTTGCCGCCCACGTTCTCGGCAACCAGCACGGTGAGCGAGGTATAGGACCCCGGCCGGCAGACGACCTTGACCGGTGCGAACACGACCGCGCCGTTGGCTTCGAGCGTGGCCCGTTGGCCGAGCTTCACCGTACCGGTCGGTGGGGATTGGGATTGGACACTGACGGACGCCCCCGCCGGCAGGGCGAACGCGAGCACCGCGCCCACCCCCATGGCCCCCGCCGCGATGAGCGGAAACTTTGCCTTCATCCTGGTTGCTCCTTCCTCGATGGTGCGTTGGTGGGTTCTTCACTGCGGTCCGTCGCGGCGAGCCCGACGAGCAGGCCGGCCAGGAGCGGGAGCACCGCGATGTGCCACAGGAAGTCGAGGCCGCTGTGCACGGCGAAGGCCGTGAGAGCGGCGAGTGCGCCGGCCCAGACGTCGCCACGACGGCGGCGCACGGTAGCGCCAGAAGCGTCGGCAAGCTCGGATGGCCTCGCGCCGACCGTCAGAGCGACGGTCGCAAACAGGATCACCAGCAGCACGGCGCCGATCGCGCCGAGATCCACCAGCGTCTGCAGGTATTCGTCGTGGGCGTAGAGCGAGACCGCGTCGCGCCCGCCAGGGCCGGTGACGAAGAAGCGCGCCTGCCCGATCCCGGTGCCGGTCAACGGGTTCTGCGCGATGAGCGCGAACGCCGACGTCCAGGCCTCGCTCCGGCCCGAGGAGTCGAGGTTCCCCCGGCTTTCCAAGATCTTCTGCAGGTACGGGGCGCCGTGCTGGACCCAGGCGACGGGGCCGGCGATGGCCACGGTTGCGAGTGTTCCGGCGACCCCGGCGCGCGCCGACCAGGCCTGCAGCCGGCTCAGGCCGACGGCGACGACGGCGCCGGCCAGCAACCCGGCGACGGCCAGGTACGGGCGCGGCTGCGCGCTCGCCGGGTACGACGGCGCGAGCGCGCCGACGGCGACCGCGGCGCCAAGCGCGGTCGGCAGCAGGCGCAGGACGCTTCTCCGGCCGGTGTGGGCTTCGTCGCGGGGGCGGCGGCCGGTGTCGGCCGGGGTCGGGACGGCCTGCCCGGCGGGGCCTTGGCCGCGGGCGCGGCGGCCGGTGTTGGCCAGGGCCAGGACGGCGAGCCCGGCGCCGAAGGCGAGGAAGCCGGCGCGGCTGAGCGCGGCGCCGACGCCGACCAGCAACAGGTACGCAGCGGCCACGCGTCTGAGGTCGCCCGGTCGCGCCAGGAACAGCGCCAGCGCGAGCAACGCCAGGGGAGCGAGCAGCGCCGCCGCGGCATTGGGGTACGTGAGCGTCGACGCACCGCGCCACAGCTTGTGCTCGACGAGTACCGCGAAGCGCGGCGACCGCCAGGCGACTCCGAACCACGCGGTGACCGCGACGAGGACGCCGATCCAGATCGCGGCTTCCGCGTACCGCTCGCGCACGGCCGGGCCGCTGCCGGCGACAACGACGGCGGCGGCCGTGAACACGCCGAGCGTCGCGACCGCGGCGGTCGCGAGTTCGACGCCGCCGCCGGTGATGCCGCGGAGCAGGATCCAGCCGGCCAGGCCGGCGCCGGCCAGGGGAAGCGTCCACGTGACGCGGAGCTTGTCGCGGATCGCCAGGATCACCGCGACGGCGACGAGACCGGTGAGCAGGAGGCGACCGGCGACGTAGTACCCGCCCTGAGCGACGACGCCGGCGGCGAGCGCCGCGATGAGCACCGCTTGCCGTGCGCTGCCGGACGTGTGCTCGCGCTCGAGGGTGAGCGTCGATGTCGCCATGATTCCTCCCGCCGCATCGTCGAACGCTGATATCACGCGCGACCCACAAGAAAGGCTGCGATCGAGGGGGAAGAAGTTGTCACGGACCGTGTCCGCTATGCGACTGAGGTCTCCTCGCCGGCTCCGCCCTCACGGTCACCGACGTCGCGGGGCGTGTCGGTGCCGATTGTTGTCGGACCCGGTCGCTAGGGTGTCGAACAAGCGTTTCATCGGGGTGGCCAGGGGGTTGGTCTTGCGCGTGCTGGGCGTCGATCCGGGGCTGACGCGATGCGGCGTCGGTGTCGTCGAAGGCGTGCCCGGACGGGCCTGCACGCTGATCGCCTACGAGGTCGTGCGCAGCGATCCCGACCTCGACCTGGCGCACCGGCTCCTGCACCTGGACACGATGCTCGCCTCGATGCTGGCCGAGCACAAACCCGAGGCGGTGGCCGTCGAGCGGGTCTTCAGCCAGCACAACGTGGGCACGGTCATGGGCACGGCGCAGGCCGGCGCGGTGGCGGTCCTGGCCGCGGCGCGGGCCGGCCTGCCGGTGCAGATGTATACGCCGAGCGAGGTCAAGGCCGCCGTCACCGGTTCCGGGCAGGCCGACAAGGCGCAGGTCACCGCGATGGTGACGCGCCTGCTGCGGCTCGACGTGGCACCCCGGCCGGCCGACGCCGCGGACGCGCTCGCGCTGGCGATCTGCCATATCTGGCGCGGTGGCGCCCGCGATCGGCTGGCCGCGGCGGTGGCCAAGTCGGCCGCATATGGTTCGCGGGCCGCGGGTTCGCGGCCGGCGGGTTCTCGAGCGAAGAGGGGTCGGGCATGATCGCGAGTGTGCGGGGCCGGGTCGCGGCGGTCAGCCCCGATGGCGCCGTCATCGAGGTGGGCGGGGTCGGGCTCTCCATCGCCTGTGCGCCCAGCACTCTTGCCGGGCTGCGGGTGGGCACCGAGGCGCGGCTGGCCACGTCGTTGATCGTGCGAGAGGACTCGCTGACGCTCTACGGCTTCGCCGACGACGACGCGCGGCAGCTGTTCGAGCTGTTGCAGACGGCCAGCGGCGTCGGACCGCGGCTCGCTCAGGCGGTGCTCGCGGTGCACTCGCCCGACACGGTGCGCCGCGCCATCTCGGCCGGCGACATCGCGACGCTCATCCGGGTGCCGGGCATCGGCAAGAAGGGCGCCGAGCGGCTGATCCTCGAGCTGCGCGACCGGATCGGGCCGTTCCCCGGCGACGGCGCGGCACTGATCGGCGTCGGTGCCGGCGCGGCCTGGGCCGAGCAGGTCCGGCAGGCACTGATCGGGCTGGGCTGGACGGCCGGGCAGGCCGACGACGCGGTGGCGGCGGTCGCCGACCAGCTCGACGGCCAGGTCGCCCCGCCGGTGCCGGTGCTGCTCAAACAGGCGATCCGGATGCTGGGCAGCGTCCGGTGAATGTTTCATGAGTGAGCTGACAAGTGCCTACGCCACGGCGGAGGAGCGGGACGCCGAGGCCAGCGTCCGGCCGCGCCGGCTGGCCGAGCTGATCGGGCAGCATCGGGTTCGCGAGCAGGTCGACCTGCTGCTGCGCAGTGCGGTGCTGCGTGGCCGGCCGCCGGATCACATCCTGCTGTCCGGCTCGCCGGGGCTGGGCAAGACCACGCTCGCCATGATCGTCGCCGCGGAGCTGGGCGCTGGACTGCGACTGACCAGCGGGCCGGCGATCGAGCGGGCCGGCGACCTCGCGGCGGTGCTGACCAGCCTGAGCCGCGGCGACGTGCTCTTCATCGACGAGATCCACCGCATCGCGCGGCCGGCCGAGGAACTGCTCTACAGCGCGATGGAGGACTTCCGGGTCGACGTCGTGGTCGGCAAGGGCCCGGGCGCGACCGCGATCCCGCTCGACGTCGAGCCGTTCACGCTCGTCGGCGCCACGACCCGGGCGGGTCTGCTCACCGGCCCGATGCGAGACCGGTTCGGCTTCGTCGGGCACCTGGACTTCTACGACCCGCCAGAACTGGAGCAGGTCTTGCTCGCGCTCGGCCCGGATCCTCGGCGTGCCGATCACCGAGGACGGCGCGGTGGAGATCGCCGGGCGCTCGCGCGGCACGCCGCGCATCGCCAACCGGCTGCTGCGTCGGGTCCGCGACTACGCCGAGGTGCGGGCCAAGGGCGTGGTCGACCAGGCCGCGGCCCGCGAGGCGCTGATCGTCTACGACGTCGACGAGCTGGGCCTCGACCGGCTCGACCGGGCGGTGCTCAAGGCGCTCGTGGTTTCGTTCGGCGGCGGGCCGGTCGGGTTGTCGACGCTCGCGGTGGCGGTGGGGGAGCAGCCGGACACGGTCGAGGAGGTTTGCGAGCCGTTCCTGCTGCGCGCCGGGCTCCTCGCACGCACCCCGCGGGGCCGCGTAGCTACCGCGGGTGCCTGGCGGCATCTCGGGTTGACAGCTCCGGCTGGTACCTTCGGTGGCGGGGAACATGGCAGTCGGCTGGTCCGACAGGATCGCCCGATATGCCCGACCTGTTCAGCTTGGAGCCGTAGCGTGCTGTTTCCGTCGGGGCCAGCCGAGCCGGCTGGCCCGCGCTGGTCGTGATCGGACCGTGATCTATGCCCGTCATCGTGGCGTGGGACACACCGACTAGACTCGCCGCGGTCCGTTGCACGGACGTTTATATCCGCTCGGCCGCACAACGGAGCGAGGCCGAGCCAACCGGGAAGGTCACCATGATCTATTTCGCCGCAAATGGCCAGCAAAGTAGCGGCGGCGGGTACTTCATCTACCTGCTCATGGTCGCTCTTCTTCGTGGCCCTCTACTTCCTGATGATCCGTCCGCAGCAGAAGCGGCGCCGCGCGACGGAGTACGATGCAGCGCGCGATGGGTCCCGGCGACGAGATCGTCACCGTCGGCGGCCTCTACGGCACCGTCGTGGACATCAACGACGACGTCGTCACGCTGGAGATCGCGCCCGGCGTCACCGCCCGCTACGCGCGCGCGGCCATCGGCAAGGTCGTCACCCCGGCCGCCCGCCACGACGACGACGAAGAAGAGGAAGACAGCTCAAGCGACTACGGTCGCGAAGGAAGACTGAACGTTTCGCGCGACACCAGGCGGTTATGACAATGGCCGGACGTTTTCACCCGCTGTGTCTCGCCGCAGTGCGGTCGGCCGCCGCCGACATCAACGGACGTAACACCGCGCGACGGCGCGGCGTGAAGCACAGGAGACTCGACAGTCGTGGCACCACCGCAGGGACCGATGCGCCCGGGCCGGCAGCTCGCCGTGCTCGGCGGCCATCTTCGTCGTCCTCTACGCCATCGTCTTCTTCGGCGGCACGGGCAGCTTGCACAACCGGTTCGCGCCCGAAGCTCGGCCTCGACCTGATCGGCGGCACCGCGGTCACGCTGCAGGCCAAGACCGAGGACGGCAAGCCGCCGCCGGCGAACAGCCTGGAGCAGGCCCGGCAGATCATCGAGAACCGGGTCAACGGTCTCGGCGTCTCCGAGGCCGAGGTGATCATCGAGGGCAACAGCAACATCGTCGGTCTCCCTGGCCGGCAAGAGCGACGACCGGCTCAAGGACGATCGGCCAGCCCGGCGCAGTTGCGGTTCCGCACGGTGCTGCAACACGACCACCGACGCTGGCCGGCCACCACCGTCCGCGCGTCGCCGTCGACCACCGCGGCAGCGCCGCCGGCGTCGCGCCGACAGCCGTCGGCTCGGCGTCGGCCAGCGCCGGTCGGCGAGCGCGGCGCCGAGCCCGGCGCCGGCAGTCGCCACGCCGGCCGCCCAGCGCGCGGCGCCGTCCGCCGCGTCCGCGGCGGCCGGTGCCGCGCGACCGTCGCGCAGCAGCGCGCCGCGGTGCAGGCGAAGCTCGGCAAGCCGTCTGGACGACGCGGCCGCCGGCCCTGCAGGCCCCGCCGGACTTCAGCCAGGACCAGACCGGTGCGCAGGCCGGGCCTCCTGCCGTTCAAGGACGCTGACCCCGAGCGAGGTCGCGGTGCTGCCCGCCGCAGATGCAGTTCAACGTGCCGTACGATCAACTGCGACAAGCTCAACCACCGGCCGGCCGGCTCGATCGACGACGCCAACCAGCAGGCGGTCGCCTGCGACGACCGGGCGTCAGAAGGAGCTCCTCGACGTGGCCAAGGTGGTCGGCACCGACGTCTCCGAGCGCCGACTCGCAGCATCGACCCGACCAACGGCCAGTGGATCGGTCGTCGCTGGAGTTCAAGGCGAGCGGCCAGGAGAAGTGGACCGCAGCTGACCGAGGCGTTAGGCCGTACGGCGACGGCTACCGAACCAGGGCAAGCAGGTCGCCGTCGTCCTGGACAACACCGTCGTGTCCGGCGCCGGAGATCCAGGGCGTGCATCCCCGGCGACGCGACAGATCACCGGCACGTTCACCAGCGCGCAGGCCGCCAGCTGCTGGCCAACCAGCTGCAGCTACGGCGCGCTGCCGCTGACCTTCAGCTCGCAGGACGGCGCAGAGCGTCTCCGCGACGCTGGGCAGCGAGCAGCTCAAGGCGGGTCTGCTCGCCGCCGGCATCGGCATGCTGCTGGTCGTCATCTACGCGTTCTTCTACTACCGGCTGCTCGGCTCGGTCATCTTCCTGAGCCTGGTGCTGTCCGGCCTGCTGGTCTTCGGCGCGCTGGTGCTGCTCGGCCGGCAGATCGGCTTCACGCTGACCCTGGCCGGCATCGCCGGGTTCATCGTCTCGCTCGGTGTCGCGGCGGACTCGTTCGTCATCTACTTCGAGCGGCTCAAGGACGAGATCCGCGACGGCCGAAGTCCGCGCAGCGCCGTGCCCCGGGCCTGGGCACGGGCCCGGCGGACGATCATCTCGGCCAACACGATCACGATCCTGGCCGCCGTGGTGCTCTACATCGTCTCGGTCGGCACGGTGAAGGGCTTCGCCTTCGCCCTGGGTCTGGCCACGTTCCTCGACCTCGTGGTGGTGTTCCTGTTCCGTCACCCGATCATGACGATGTTCGCGCAGCACCAAGGCGTTCCTGTCGCCCCGGGTGAGCGGTCTCGGCCGGGTGCTCCAACACCGATACGGAGCCAGCCGGCCAAGACCCGCGCAACCGCGTGAAGGAGGCCTGAGATGAGCTAGCGGGGGAGTGGCAGCCCGCCTCTACCGGGGCGAGCTCGGGCGTCAACGTCGTCGGCAAGCGCAAGGTCTGGTTCACCGTCGGCGGCGATCATCCTGCTGATCGCCATCGGCAGCATGCTGATCCGGGGCTTCACGCTCGGCATCGACTTCCGCGGCGGCAACGCAGTTCCAGATCCCGGCCAGCGTCGGCACGCTCGACGAGGCCCGAGAACGCGGTCGAGCGACGCCGGGGGCAAGGTCTACACGACGCAGAAGGTCGGCAGACGGCGCCACGGCTACCTACGCGGTGCGCACCGCGCCGCTCGCGCAGGCCGACTCGGCGCGGATCAAGGCCGCGGTCGCCGAAGCAGCTCAACGTCGACCCCAGCCGCATCAGCGACAGCGAGGTCAGCAAGGCGTGGGGCGGCCAGGTCACCAGACAGGCGCTGATCAGCCTCGTCATCTTCCTCGCGGTCGGTGGTGGTCTATCTGATCATCCGATTCGAGTGGCGGATGGCCGTCGCCGCGGTCGCGTCGCTGATGCTCAACCTGGTGCTCACGGCCGGCGTCTATTCGCTGGTCGGCTTCGAGGTGTCGCCGTCGACGGTGATCGGCTTCCTGACCATCCTCGGCTTCGCGCTGTACGACGTGGTCGTGGTGTTCGACAAGGTCCAGGAGAACACCCGCGGGATCACCGGCAGCGCGACGACCACCTACGCCGAGGCCGCCAACCTGGCGGTCAACCAGACGCTGATGCGGTCGATCAACACCGGCCTGGTCGCGTTGCTGCCGGTCGGCGGTCTGCTCTTCATCGGCGCCGGCCTGCTCAGGCGCGGGCACGTTGAAGGACCTCGGTCTGGTGCTGTTCTTCGGCATGGGCTTCGCGGTGTACTCGTCGATCTTCTTCGCCACCCCGGTTCTGGCCGAGCTGAAGTTGCGCGAGCCGCGGCTGATCGCGCACACGCAGCGGGTCCTGGCCAAGCGGGCCGCCACCCAGCGCGCCGCCGAGGCCAAGAAGGACGAGGTCACCCCGGCCGCAGCCGGTCGCCCAGGTGCGACCAAGGGCCGACCGGCCAAGGCCGTGCCCGCGGCGCAGGACTCCGACGTGGCCGCGCTCGCCGGTTCGGCCCCCCGTCCGGGTGCCCGTGCTCGCCGGCAACCGGCCCCGCCCAGCCAAACGAGGCGGCGGCCGCCCCAGCGGCAAACGCCGCTAACCCCAGCACCGCCGCGCTGAGGCCACTACTTCGGGGAAGTAGTGGCCTCAGCGCCGTCCGGAGGCCACTCTTCCCCCGAAGTAGTGGCCACCCGACCCCCTGAGGCCACTACTTCCCCGAAGTAGTGGCCACCCGGCCCCCTGAGGCCACTGCATCCGGAGAAGGTGTGGCGGCGGGCTTGGGGGCGCGGGCCTGGCAGCGGAGGCCCCCCGGGGCCGGAGCGGTGTCTGGCGGGAGCAACGGTCGTGCGCTCGACGGGCCCGAGCCATCGGATAGGAAAGACCCACTAAGCTCGTCGCGTGACTGAGATCGAAGATCTGGTGGCGAGCCGGGTCCTGGACGTGCCGGACTTTCCCAAGCCCGGCATCGTCTTCAAGGACCTGATGCCGCTGTTCGCGGACGGCGCGGCGTTCGCCGCCTCGATCGACGCGATCATCGAGCACCATGGGCGCGACTCGTTCGATCTTGTGGTGGGCATCGAGGCGCGTGGCTTCGTGATCGCGGCGGCGATCGCCTACGCCACCGGGCGGGGCGTCGTGCCGGTGCGCAAGGCCGGCAAGCTGCCGCGCGAGACGCTCTCGGCCACGTACGCGCTCGAGTACGGCGAGGCGACCCTCGAGGTGCACGCCGACGCGTTCACCGCCGGACATCGCGTGCTGGTCGTCGACGACGTCCTGGCCACCGGGGGGACGGCCGAAGCGACCCTCGGGCTGGTCGAGCGGGCCGGCGGTACGGTGGCCGGCTTCAGTGTGCTTCTCGAGTTGGCCTTCCTGCACGGGCGCGAGCGGCTCGCACCGCGCCCGGTGCACGCCCTGCTGACCGTCTGACCTTTAGCTCGACACACCCGCGGGAGCGCGGGCATAAACCTGACTCGTACGGCGCTGACCAGGAGCGGGAGTCCCAACCGTCACACACCGGCCGGCGGAATTGTCGGCCTGGGCGGGTACGATTGCGGTTCTCCCGGGTCGCTACCACGGCACGGCGGCGGCCGGACGAACGGGCGATCGGCAACTGAGGAGCGGCCGGTGGAGGGTACGGTCAAGCAGGTGGACAACGTGCAGGATGACCACACCGCTGGCGAGGCCGGCCGGGCAGGCGGCGCGACGTCGCGCTCGACTCGGGCGCGGCGGACGCGGTGGTGCTGCCGTTCCCCGGCGTCGAAGCATCGGCCGTCGACGCGCCGCATCCGACGGGCCGGCGCAACACCGTCGACGAGGACACCGAAGACCTGACCGACGCCGCCAACGGCGTCACCGGCACGGCGATGGGTCTGGTCGGCGCCACGCCCACCGGCCGGCGCGTGCGGGCCCGGCTGGCGCGCTTCAACGCGCCCTGGCAGAGCGCACCCGTCCGCGAGGTGCTCGAGCCGCTCATCGCGCAGCACCGGGCCAGCCACCCGAAGGCCGACATCCGTCTCCTGCAGCGCGCCTACGACGCGGCCGAGCACTGGCACACCGGGCAGTACCGCAAGTCCGGCGACCCCTACATCACCCACCCGCTCGCCGTCGCGACGATCCTCGCCGAGCTGGGCATGGACACCACCACGCTGGTCGCCGCCCTGCTGCACGACACCATCGAGGACACCGACTACGCGCTCGAGCGGATGCAGGTCGACTTCGGCGGTGAGGTCGCGCTGCTCGTCGACGGGGTCACCAAGCTCGACCGGGTCAAGCTCGGCGACGCGGCCAAGGCCGAGACGATCCGCAAGATGGTCGTCGCGATGGCCAAGGACCCGCGCGTGCTGGTCATCAAGCTGGCCGACCGGCTGCACAACATGCGCACGCTGACCTTCCTGCCCCGGCCCAAGCAGGAGCAGAAGGCCCGCGAGACCCTGGAGATCCTCGCCCCGCTGGCCCACCGCCTGGGCATGAACACGATCAAGTGGGAGCTCGAGGACCTCGCGTTTCGCACGCTGTTCCCGAAGCGGTTCGAGGAGATCAACCGGCTGATCGGGGAGCACACGCCGCAGCGTGACTCGCTGCTGCGCCAGGTGACCCAGCGGGTCGCGGTGGACCTCAAGGCGGCCAAGATCAGGGCCGAGACCACCGGCCGGCCGAAGCACCTCTACTCCGTCTACCAGAAGATGATCGTGCGCGGCCGCGAGTTCGCCGACATCTACGACCTGGTCGGGGTGCGGATCCTGGTCGACACGGTGCGGGACTGCTACGCGGCGCTCGGCGTGATCCACGCCAACTGGCAGCCGGTCCCGGGCCGGTTCAAGGACTACATCGCGATGCCCAAGTTCAACATGTACCAGTCGTTGCACACGACGGTCATCGGACCCACGGGCAAGCCGGTCGAGCTGCAGATCCGCACCTACGCGATGCACCGCACGGCGGAGTACGGCATCGCCGCGCACTGGCGCTACAAGGAGACCAAGGGCACCCCGGTCGCGGCGATGCCGGCGCACATCGACGAGATGACCTGGCTGCGGCAGTTGCTGGACTGGCAGCGGGAGGCCAGCGACCCGAGCGAGTTCCTCGACGCGCTGCGCTTCGACCTGTCCAGTCAGGAGGTCTACGTCTTCACGCCGAAGGGCGACGTGATCGCGCTGACCACCGGCTCGACGCCGGTCGACTTCGCCTACGCCGTGCACACCGAGGTCGGGCACAAGTGCATCGGAGCGCGGGTCAACGGCAAGCTCGTGCCGCTGGAGAGCGCGCTGTCCAACGGTGACGTCATCGAGATCTTCACCTCGAAATCGGAGACGGCCGGCCCGAGCCAGGACTGGCTCGGCTTCGTCAAGAGCCCGCGGGCGCGCACCAAGATCCGGCAGTACTTCAACAAGGAGCGCCGCGAGGAGGCGATCGAGGCCGGCAAGGAGGCGATCGTCAAGGCCATGCGCAAGCAAGGCCTGCCCCTGCAACGGCTGCTCACCTCCGAGTCGCTGATGACCATCGCCCGCGAGCTGCACCTCAGCGATGTGGCGGCGCTCTACGCCGCGGTCGGCGACGGTCAGGCCTCCGCACAGTCCGTCGTCCAGCGACTCGTGGCCAGCTACGGCGGCGAGGAGGGCGCGGTCGAGGACATCGCCGAGACCGCCATCCCGACCCGGCCGCCGCGCACGCGCACCGCCGCCGCCGACCCGGGCGTCGAAGTGCTCGGCATCGACGACGTCTGGATCAAGCTGGCCCGCTGCTGCACGCCGGTGCCCGGCGACGCGGTGTTCGGCTTCGTCACCCGTTCCGGCGGGGTCAGCGTGCACCGTGACGACTGCGCCAACGCGGCCGACCTCAAGGAGCAGCCGGAGCGCGTCCTCGAGGTCACCTGGAAGCCGACCAGCGCGTCGACCTTCCTGGTGGCGATCCAGGTCGAGGCGCTCGACCGGCACAAGCTGCTGGCCGACGTCACCCGGGTGCTGTCCGACGAGAAGGTGAACATCCTCTCGGCGACCGTCACCACCACCCGCGACCGGGTGGCGATCAGCCGGTTCAGCTTCGAGATGGCCGACCCGAAGCACCTCAACCACCTGCTGGCCGCGGTGCGGCGGATCGACGGCGTCTACGACGCCTACCGGGTCACGTCGGGGGCCTGAGCCCCCGACCGCACCGGCGAGGCGTCAGCTCGTTCCGGTCGGCGCCGACATCGTCAGCGACTGGATCTTGACCTCCGTCTTCGGCGCGCCGTCGCCCGCGCTCTGCGCCTGCGGGTCGGGGATGACGCCGGCGGCGGCCACCTTCTTGATGATGTCGAGGCCCTCGGTCACCCGGCCGAGGATCGTGTAGTCGGCGGGCAACTCGCTGTCCTTGTAGACGATGAAGAACTGGCTGCCGCTCGTACCCGGGTCCTGGGTCTTGGCCAGCGCGACGACGCCCTCCGGGTAGGCCGGCCGCTTGTCGGTGGGCAGGTTCTCCTCGTTGAATCGGTACGCGGGGCCGCCGGTCCCGGTCGCGCTCGGGTCGCCGCACTGCAGCACGTAGATCCCCGAGGTCACCATCCGATGGCACTTGGTGTTGTCGAAGAACTTCTTGCCGGCCAGATAGGTGAAACTTGCGGCGGCGCACGGCGCCTTGGCTGTGTCGACCTCGACCTTGATGGCACCGAGGTTGGTGTTCATCGTCATGACCTGGGTGCCGGACCGCGGCTCGCCGGTCGCCGGCGGTGTTCCGACGTTCTTGATCGTGGGCGGCAGGCTGGGTTTGGGCGACGCGCTCGGGTCGACCAGCGGGTTCCACTTGCACGACGTCGGTGTGGCCGACCCCGACGCGCTCGCGGCCGGCGTCTTCTTCTTGTCGCCGGTGACGGCCACCACGAGCCAGACGAGGCCGACGATGACTACGAGAGAGCCCGCACCGATGGCGATGGCGGTCTGCCGCCGGCGCAGCTTGCGCCGGCGTTCGGCACGATCGGCCATGTCCCGCTCGAGCCGTGCCCGCGCATTGGCGCGCTGGCGGTCTCGGTTGTAGGTCACGGTGGTTCTCCTCGAAATGAAGGTAGGAAGCCTACGACTTGGACGACGGCGTGGCCGAGGCGGAGGCCGGCGGTCCGGACGAGGCCGGCACCGAAGGAGCGGGCGTCGCCGGGGCCGTATCGGAGATCGTCAGCGACTGGATCGTCGTGGTGATCTTCGGGTGGCCGCCGCCGAGCGTCACGCCGGTCTCGTCCGGTTTGTCAAACGTACCGTCGTGGCCACCCTTGGCGACCTTGTCGACCACGTCGAGCCCGTCGGTGACCGTGCCGAACACGGTGTAGTTCGGGTTGAGCACGCTGTCCTGGTAGACGATGAAGAACTGACTGCCGTTGCTGTCCGGGGTGCCGTCGTTCCAGGTCGCGATGACGCCCCGCGAGTACGTCGCGGTGGCGCCGGTCGGGGCGTTCGGATCGGCCGAAGCAGTGGGGGAGGCCGACGACGAGGCCGAGGGCGACGGGTTGGGAAGGACCGGCGGGGTGTACTCGGTCTTGTACCGGTAGGCCGGTCCGCCCTTGCCGGACGTGCCCGGGTCGCCGCACTGCAGCAGGAACGAGCCCTTGGTGGCCAGGCGCCCGCACGTCGTGTTGTCGAAGAACTTCTTGCCGGCCAGGTACTTCATGCTCGCCACCGTGCACGGTGCCTTCGCCGGGTCGAGCAGCGCCGAGATCGTGCCCTGGTTGGTGGTGATGGTCAGGTGCTCCGAGCCGGACTTGGGGATGTCCTGGGTCGGCGGCATGCCCACCTGCTTGGCATTGGTGTCCGTCGTGGTGTCCACCGCGGTCCATGCGCAGTCGTCGGGCTTCACCGGGGCCGGCTTGAACCCGCCGGCGGCCCAGATCGTGCCGAGGACGACCAGGGCGAGCACGACCGCGCCGCCGATGCCGGCTTGCCACTGGCGGCGTTTGCGCGCGGCCGCGGCCCTCCGGGCGATCTGGCGCTCCGCCTTGGCCCGCGCCAGAGCGCGCTGCCGGCTCTTACTGGATGGCACCGAAACTCTCCCTCACACAACACGACGACACGCGGGCGTAATCGAGACATGCGGGACACGTCACGCGCCCGCCAGAGTGTACGGGTAAGACCTGCGACGCGGGTCGCCGCCCGGTCACGGTTGGCTGTGCCTAAGCTTCAAGGGTCCCCGACCGAAGGATCGACTGTGCTTATCGCCGGCTTCCCGTCGGACGTGTTCGGCACCAACTGCTACGTCGTGGCCACCGGCCCCGGCGAAGCAGTGCCTGGTCATCGACCCGGGAATGAACGTTGTCGAGCAGCTCGACGCGTTGCTCGACGAGCACCGGCTGCGGCCGGCCGCCGTGCTGCTCACCCACGGCCACCTCGACCACACCTTCTCCGTCACGCCGGTCTGCGGCGCCCGCGGCATCACCGCCTACATCCACCCCGATGACCAGGAGATGCTGGCCGACCCGGCCAAGGGTCTGTCCCTGGACCTCCAGCAGCTCTTCGGCGGCCGCTTCACCTGGACCGAGCCGGAGGACGTCGAGCCGCTCACCGACGGCAAGGTGCTGGACCTCGCCGGCGTGCGAGCTGACCGTCGACCATGCACCCGGCCATACGCGCGGGTCGGTGCTCTTCCGCACCCAGAGCGACCCGGTCGACGGCCCCGAGCCGCTGTGTTTCAGCGGTGACGTGCTCTTCGCCGGCTCCATCGGGCGCACCGACCTGCCCGGCGGCGATCTGGCCGACCGATGCAGACGAGCCTGCGTGACAAGATCCTGCACGCTTGCCGACGAGACCGTCGTCCTGCCCGGCCACGGGCCCATGACCACGATCGGCCAGGAGCGCGCCACCAACCCCTTCCTGCGCGAACTCCGCGAAGCACCGCGACGAGGCTGGTAGACCAACGATGAGCAAACTCTCCGGATTTCCCGAGTGGCTCCCCGAGCAGCGCATGATCGAACAGCGGGTGCTCGACCGCCTGCGTAGCACGTTCGAGCTCTACGGCTTCGCGCCGCTGGAGACCCGCGCCGTCGAGCCGCTCGACCAGCTGCTGCGCAAGGGCGAGACCTCCAAGGAGGTCTACGTGCTGCGCCGCCTGCAAGCCGAGGCGGACGCCGAGGACGACGCCCTGGGGCTGCACTTCGACCTGACCGTCCCCTTCGCGCGCTACGTGCTTGAGAACGCGGGCAAGCTGCAGTTCCCGTTCCGCCGGTACCAGATCCAGAAGGTCTGGCGGGGGGAGCGCCCGCAGGAGGGCCGTTACCGCGAGTTCCTGCAGGCCGACATCGACGTGGTCGACCGCGACAGCCTGCCGGGCCACTACGAGGCCGAGATGCCGCTGGTCATCGGCGACGCGCTCGGCGGCCTGCCGATCCCGCCGGTGCGGATCCTGGTCAACAACCGCAAGCTGGCCGAGGGCTTCTACCGCGGGCTCGGCCTGACCGCGACCGACGAGGCCCTGCGCGCCATCGACAAGCTCGACAAGATCGGCCCGGACCGGGTCGCCGAGCAGCTCGTCGCCACCGCCGGGGCGACCGAGGCCCAGGCCAAGGCGTGCCTGGCGCTCGCCGAGATCAGCTCCGACGACGACGCGTTCGTTCGTCGATCGGTACGGGCGTTGCGGGTCGAACACCCGCTGCTCGACGAGGGGCTGGACGAGCTGGTCCGCGGTCGTCGGACCGCCGGCGAGCACGCGCCCGGGCTGGTCCGCGCCGAGTCTCAAGATCGCCCGGGGCCTCGACTACTACACCGGTACGGTCTACGAGACCGAGCTGGTGGGGTACGAGAAGTTCGGGTCGATCTGCTCGGGCGGCCGGTACGACAACCTGGCCTCGTCGGGCAGCGACAGCTTCCCCGGCGTGGGCATCTCCATCGGCGTGTCCCGGCTGCTCGGCCTGCTGTTCAACGCCGGTGCGCTGAGCGTCTCCCGGCCGGTGCCGACCGGCGGTACTGGTCGCGCTGCCGCACGAGGAGGACGCGGGCGGCCTGCAACCGGATCGCCGCCGCACTGCGCGCCCGGGGGATCGCCGACCGAGGTGGCTCCGAGCGCGGCGAGGTTCGGCAAGCAGATCCGCTTCGCCGAGCGGCGCGGCATCCCGTTCGTCTGGTTCCCCGGCGCGGACGGCGCACCCGATGAGGTCAAGGACATCCGCAGCGGCGATCAGGTGCCCGCCGATCCGGCGACGTGGTGCCCCCCGCCGGACGACCTGCACCCGGCCGTCACCGCATAGTCGATCAAGGAAGTACGCGCCGGGATTTGTCCGTTCCCCGGGCGTGTACTTCCTTGATCGACTGGGGTTGAGAGAATGGACGAAACCGCACACCGAGGGAGACGTGCTCGTGATTCGCAGCCATGAAGCCGGAGTTCTGCGCGCCGCAGACGCGGGTACGACCGTGAAGCTCGCCGGCTGGGTGGCCCGCCGCCGCGACCACGGTGGCGTGATCTTCGTGGATCTGCGGGACGCGTCCGGGGTGGTGCAGGTGGTCTTCCGCGAAGAAATGTCCGTCGCGCATGGGCTGCGGAACGAGTACTGCGTGCTGGTCACCGGTACGGTCCGGCCGCGCCCCGAGGGCAACGAGAACCCGGAACTGCCCACCGGCGCGGTCGAGGTGGTCGCTACTCACCTGGAGATCCTGTCCGAGGCGGCACCGCTGCCGTTGCCGGTCGACGACCAGGTCGAGGCCGGCGACGACGTGCGTCTCAAGTACCGGTATCTGGATCTGCGGCGCTCGGGTCCGGCGCGGGCCCTGCGGATGCGCTCGACGGCGAACCAGATCGCCCGGCGGGTGCTCGGCGAACGCGACTTCGTCGAGGTCGAGACGCCGACGCTGACCCGCTCGACGCCCGAGGGCGCGCGCGACTTCCTGGTGCCGGCCCGGTTGCAGCCGGGCAGCTGGTACGCCCTGCCGCAGTCGCCGCAGCTGTTCAAGCAGCTGCTCATGGTCGGCGGGCTCGAGCGCTACTACCAGATCGCCCGCTGCTACCGCGACGAGAACTTCCGCGCCGACCGGCAGCCCGAGTTCACCCAGCTCGACGTCGAGATGTCCTTCGTGACCCAGGAGGACGTGATCGAGCTCGGCGAGGCGATCATCGCCGCGCTGTGGTCGGAGCTGGCCGACTACCGGGTCGGCACGCCGATCCCGCGGCTGACGTACTTCGACGCGATGGCCCGCTTCGGCTCGGACAAGCCGGACCTGCGCTTCGGCGTCGAGCTGACCGAGCTCACCGGGTACCTGAGCGGCACGCAGTTCCGGGTGTTCGCCGGAGCGATCGACGCCGGCGGTTACGTCGGTGCCGTCGTCATGCCGGGCGGCGCCGCGCAGAGTCGCAAGGAACTCGACGGCTGGCAGGACTGGGCCAAGGCGCGCGGCGCGCGCGGCCTCGCTTACGTGGTGCTCGACCCGGAGACCGGCGAGCCGCGCGGACCGGTCGCCAAGAACCTGTCGGCCGCGCACCTGTCCGGGCTGGCCGACGCGGTCGGCGCGAAGCCGGGCGACGCCGTGTTCTTCGCGGCCGCCGCCGAGCGGCGCGAGGCGCAGGAACTGCTCGGCGCGGCCCGCAACGAGATCGGCCGGCGGGCCGGGCTGATCGACGAGAGCGCCTGGGCGTTCTGCTGGGTCGTCGACGCGCCGATGTTCGAGCCGACCGACCTCGAGGCCGGCGGCACCGGCGGCGGGTCGAGGGGCTGGACGGCCGTGCATCACCCGTTCACCTCGCCGAAGGCGGAGTGGGCCGACCGCTTCGAGGAGTCGCCGGGCGAGGCGCTCGCCTACGCGTACGACATCGTCTGCAACGGCAACGAGATCGCCGGCGGCTCGGTGCGTATCCACCGCGCCGACGTGCAGCGCCGGGTCTTCGACCTGCTCGGCATCACGCCGGACGAGGCGGCCGACAAGTTCGGCTTCCTGCTGGAGGCGTTCAAGTACGGGCCGCCGCCGCATGCCGGCATCGCCTTCGGGTGGGACCGGATCCTCATGCTGCTCACCGGGTCCGACTCGATCCGCGAGGTGATCGCGTTCCCGAAGACCGGCGGCGGCTACGACCCGCTGACCGGCGCGCCGACCCCGATCACCGCCCAGCAGCGGCTCGAGGCGGGCGTGGACGCCAAGCCGAAGGCCCCACCCGAGGCCACCACTTCCCCGAAGTAGTGGCCTCCGGGGCGCCCTGAGGCGACTATTTCCCCGAAGTAGTGGCGTCCGGGCCACCTGAGGCCACTATTTCCCCGAAGTTGTGGCCCGGGGCTGCTACAGGATGACCACGTTGAGCCGGCGCGGGCCGTGGACGCCCTCGACCCGGTTGAGCTCGATGTCGCTGGTCGCCGACGGTCCGCTGATCCAGGTCTGCGGCCGCGTCGCGGCCAGCCGCGGCAGCGCCTCCGGCACCCGCCCGACGATCTGGTCCGTCCGCACCACCACGATGTGCCGGTCCGGCACCAGCGTGATCGCTCGCCGGCCCTGCGCCGGCCCCCCGTCGAGCACGATCGTGCCGGTCTCCGCGATCGCCACCGCGCATCCGGTCAGCACCGCGTCGACGTGGTCCAGGTCGTGCACCGGCAGGTGATCGTCCACCACGACCTTCGAGGTGTACGAGGTGAGCCAGCCCGACGGGAGATCGGCCGGCGTGAGCAGGGTCTCGATGCCGTCGAGCGCGTCGGCGATCGTCCGGTGCACGGTCGCCTTGTAGTCGACCAGCCGGTCGGTCAGCAGTTCGACAAGGTCGGGGTCGCCGTCGAGGTGGCGGCCGTAGTCGCGGGGGATCGGCTCGGCCGCCGGCCGGTCGGCGAGCGCCGCGCGGAGCCGGGTGAGGATCTCGTCACGAGCGTTCACGGATCCACCATTCCCGGAAGGTCTCGGTCGACGGCAAGGGCGCATCCCGGGAGACCGTCCACCGCGAGCCCGGCCATGGCGCGTGGCGCAGCACCCGGCGGCCGTCCGGTCCCTTGTGGACAAACGCGGCGAGCGGTCCGGTCCCGAACCGCGCGAAGCGCAGCGCCGCCGCGTATCGCCGGGGATGGCGCATCACCCAGGACAGCAGCCCCATGGCGGCCTTCTCGCCGGCTGGGTGCTTGGTCTTCTGGCGGAGGTGGACGAGGACTTCCGGGATGTTGATCTTCACCGGGCAGGCGTCGTAGCACGCCCCGCACAGCGTCGAGGCGAACGGCAACGACTCGTTCTGGCCGGGGGTGAGCTGCGGCGACAGGATCGCCCCGATCGGACCCGGATAGACCGAGCCGTACGCGTGACCGCCGGCCCGCTCGTAGACCGGGCAGACGTTGAGGCAGGCCGAGCAGCGGATGCACGCGAGGGCCTGGCGGCCGACCGGGTCGGCGAGGACGTTGGCCCGGCCGTTGTCGAGCAGCACGATATGAACCTCGGACGGCCCGTCGCCGGGCGTCACCCCGGTCCACAAGGTCGTGTACGGGTTCATCCGCTCGCCGGTCGACGAGCGTGGCAGCAGCTGCAGGAAGACCTCGAGATCGGTGTACGTGGGCAGGAGCTTCTCCACCCCGACCACGCTGACCAGCGTCTCGGGCAGGGTGAGGCACATCCGGCCGTTGCCCTCGGACTCGAGCACGACGAGCGTGCCGGTGTCGGCGACGGCGAAGTTGGCCCCGGACACACCGAACGTGGCGGACAGGAATCGCCGCCGCAGGTGCAGCCGCGCCGCATCGGCGAGGGTCGCCGGTTCGTCGGTCAGGCCCTCGGGCGCGTCCTCCATCTCCTTGACGAAGATGTCGCGGATCTCCGTCCGGTTGTAGTGGATCGCCGGCACCAGGATATGCGAGGGCGTGTCGTGGGCGAGCTGGACGATCAGCTCGGCGAGGTCGGTCTCGTGCGCGGTGATGCCCTCTTCCTCGAGGGCTTCGTTGAGGCCGATCTCCTGGGTGGCCATGGACTTGACCTTGACCAGCTCGTCGGCGCCCTTCTGCTTGGCGAGGTCGGCGACGATGCGGCAGGCCTCGGCCGCGTCGCGGGCCCAGTGCACGACGGCACCGGCGGCGGTGGCCCGCTCCTCAAACTGGATGAGCAGTTCGGGCAGGCGCCGCCGGACGTCGGCCTTGATGGCGCGACCGGCCTCCCGTAGCTGCTCCCAGTCGTCGAGCTCGCCGACGACGCGGAGCCGCTTGTCGCGGATGGTGTGGGTGGCGTGGCGCAGGTTGGCGCGCAGCTGCGGCTTGCCCAGCTCCACCTTGGCCGCCTCGGGAAACGGCTTGGCGCCGACCAGCGGATTCGTCATGACGCCAGCACCTCCGCGTAGTGCAGTGCCCGGACGCCGGTGCGCTGGCGGGACAGGCCGCCGCCGATGTGGGTCAGGCAGGAGTTGTCGGCGGCCACCACGAGGTCGGCGCCGGTCTGGCGGATGTTGGCGCACTTGTCCTCGAGCATCGCGGTGGAGACGCCGGAGTTCTTCAGCGCGAACGTGCCGCCGAAGCCGCAGCACTCGTCGGCCCCGGGCAGCTCGACGAGCTCGATGTCGCGGACCGCGCGCAGCAGCCGCAGCGGCTTGTCGCCGAGGCGCAACAGCCGCAGGCCGTGGCAGGTCGGGTGGTAGGTGACCCGGTGCGGGAAGCGGGCGCCGGTGTCGGTGACGCCGAGCACGTCGACCAGGAGCTCGGACAGCTCATAGGTGCGGGCGGCCACGTCGGCGCTGGCCGGGACGAGGTGCCGGTACTGGTCGCGCACCATCGCCACGCAGGAGCCGCTCGGCGCGACGATCGCGTCGTAGCCGTCGAAGACCCGTACGAACTGCTCGATGATCGGTTTGGCCTGCTCGGCGTAGCCGCTGTTGGCGTGCATCTGCCCGCAGCAGGTCTGGCCGAGCGGGAACTCGACGGTGTGTCCGAGCCGCTCCAGCACCCGGGTCACCGCGATCCCGGTGCCCGGGTACAGCATGTCGTTGACGCACGTCACAAACAGCGCGACCTTCACAGGTCCTCACAATAGTCGTCAATCGAAGGCGCGCAGATGACGTTTTCGCGCGCTGGCGTGGAAGCGGGCATCCATCGCGGTGAACTCGGCGTGGTCGCCCTCGTCGGGCGCGACCGTCGACTCGGCCTCGGCGGTGATCCGGGCGCGGAGGTCGGCGTCGGCCCGCTCGGCCGCCCAGCGCGCGGCGGCCGGCTCGAGCAACAGCTGCTGGAACCGACTAGACATCGGATAGATCGTATAGGATCCAGGATACCGAGGGGGCCCGGTGACCGTGCCGACGAGTCAGGCTGTGATCAGGATGATGCACGCATGAAGACCGCCCACTTAGGACAGACGCAGGTCGCCGTCACCCGGCTCGGCATCGGGCTGGCCCCGATCGCCGGCCTCTACTCCGCGGTCGGCGACGAGCAGGCGTACGCGACCGTCGAGGCGGCCTGGGACCACGGCATCCGGTTCTTCGACACGGCGCCGTTCTACGGCCCCGCGCTGTCCGAGCGGCGGGCGGGCCATGTCCTGGGCGGCAAGCCGCGCGCCGAGTACACACTGTCCACAAAGGTCGGTCGGCGGCTCACCGCCGGCGGGGTGGGCACGGTCGACGTGTGGTCCGAGCCGGTCACCGAGAAGCCGTACTGGGACTTCTCGGCCGAGGGCGCTCGCTCCTCGCTGGCCGAGAGCCTCGACCGGCTCGGGCTGGACCGCGTCGACGTGCTGCACATCCACGACCCGGACGACAACTACGCCGAGGCGGTGGCGGGTGCACTGCCCGCTCTGGTGGCGCTGCGCGCCGAGGGCCGGATCGGCGCCGTGTCGGTCGGTATGAACCAGGCCGAGATGCTCGCCGACTTCGTCCGTACCGGCCTCGTCGACTGCGTCCTGCTCGCCGGCCGGTACACGCTGCTTAACCAGGCCGGGCTCAAGGAGTTGCTGCCGCTGTGCGCGTCCCGGGGCGTCTCGGTGATCGCGGCCGGGGTGTTCAACTCCGGCATCCTGGCCGGCGGAACCACCTACGACTACGGGCCGGCGCCGGCGTCGATCGTGTCGAAGGTGGCCGCGCTCCGCGACGTCTGCGACCGGCACGGTGTGCCGCTTCGCGCGGCCGCGCTGCAGTTCCCGTTCAGCCATCCGGCGGTGGCGAGCGTCCTGGTCGGGCTGCGCTCACCGGCCGAGGTGGCCGAGGCCGTCGAACTGCTCGACCTCGAGCTCCCCGGCCAGCTCTGGCTCGACCTGCGCCGGGCCGGGCTTATTCCGTGATCGTCGAGGGGGGGACTACGCGTGGCTCGCCGATCCGGCGTTCGCCCCGATCCGGCGGGGCCAGGGACGATCTGCGCCGGAACCTCGTCGCCGCCGGGGTCGAGCACACCGTCCTGGTGGAGGCGGCCCGCTGCGACGCCGCGGAGACCGTCGAGTTCCTCGCGACGGCCGAGGCGACCCCGAGATCGCCGGCGTGGTCGGCTGGGCGTCGCTCACCGACCCGGCGCTGCCGGCCACCATCGCGGCGTACCGGGGCGTCCCGGCGGCCACCTGCTGGTCGGCCTCCGGGACCAGGTGCAGGGCCAGCCGGATGATCCTCGCTCGGCGGCGGTACGGGCAGGGCTGGCCGGATCGCCGGCGCCGGCTTGGTGAACGAGCTGGTCGTCCGCCAGGCGCAGCTGCCCTCGGTGCACGCCGCGCGCCGCGTTGCCGGCGTCACGTTCGTGCTGACTCGGCGCGGTCTGGCTAGGCTGACGCGGTGCCCGCACCGTTCGAGCTGGTGCCGCCGGGCCTGCCGGTCGTGACCGACCTCGGGCAGCTGGCGGAGGCCCAGCCCTGGCTGGCCGCACTCCCCACCCTCATCGAAGAGGTCCGCGACGCGTTCGGGCTCAAACTTTCCGCCCCCTTGTACGGCGGTAGCTGCAGCTGGGTGGCGCCCGCCGAACTGCCGGACGGCACCCGCGCGATCATCAAGATCGGCTGGCCACACCGCGAGATGTACGGCGAACCGGCCGCGCTGCGGCTCTGGGACGGGCACGGCGCCGTACGGCTGCTCGCCCACGACCCGGCGCGGCACGCGCTGCTGCTGGAGCGCTGCGAACCGGGCGAGGAGCTGGCGAACTCGGCCGCCCCGGCCGAGGACCGGCTCCGGATCGGCTGTGCCGTGCTCCGCCGGCTCTGGTCGGCGCCGCTGCCTGAGGCCACCGCGCTGCCCGCCGCCGAGGTGGTCCCGCCGCCCGGCGGTGGCGGTGGCCGGCCCGACGGCGCCATCGAGGATCTCGCCGCGGTCGCGGCCGAGTGGGCCGACCTGACGGACGAGCGGATGACCCGGATCCGGCCCGGCTACGACCCCGGCCTGGTCTCCGAGGGCATCCGCCTGCTGCGCGACCTGCCGGCCGGCGGCGAACGCACCGCCGTCCTGCACGGCGACTTCAACCCGGGCAACATCCTGTCCTGCGGCGGCGGCCGTTGGGTGGCGATCGACCCGAAGCCGATGCTCGGCGACCCCGCGTACGATCCGTGGCCGCTGCTGGAGCAGATCGACGACCCGTACGCCCGGCCCGACCCGGCCGCGGTACTGCGCGATCGGGTCGCCCTGCTGGCCGATGAACTCGCGCTCGACCCGGAACGGCTCGTGCTGTGGGCCGTCGCCCGGCGGGTGGAAACCGCGCTGTGGGCCGCCCACCACGACGACGTGGAAGGCGGCGCCCGCGTGCTGCGCGAGGCCCGTGTCCTGGCCGACCTGTGAAGGCCGCGGGCCGCCGCTCAGTCGATCACGTGCTTCCAGCGCTCGTGGATCTCGTGCAGGAAGCCGGGGTCGCTCTCGGCCACCTTCGGGAACGAGGCGAGCCGCTCCCACGGCCGGCACGCGTCGATGATCGCGCGGCTGTTGAACAGCGGCGCTCCCTCCGGCAGCATCGGGTCGAGCTTGCTGCCCCAGGACCGGCGCAGGATCTCGATGTCCGTGGCCGGATCGGTGCGCGTCGACATGGCCCAGATGACCTGGTCGAGATCGCTCGGGTCGATGTCGTGGTCGACCACGACGACGTAACGGTTCATGTATGCGGCCGCCGGCAGCTGCGATGCCAGGTAGCCGACCTGCCGGGCGTGCCCGGCGTAGCGCTGCTCCAGCGACACGGCGATGAACAGCCGCCCGCCGCCGGCCTCGTGCGCCCACGCGCCCTTGATGCCGGCCACGCCGGTCGCCACCAGCTCGTCGTGGATCATGGCCGACTTCATGACCGTCCGCATGTACGAGTAGTCGTGCGGCGGGCGCCCCGGAGGCGCACCGAGCATGATCGGGTTGTCCCGGTGGTAGAGGCGGGTGATCTCGACCGCGAGGTCCGGCCGGCGGCTGCCCGAGTAGTACCCGGTCCACTCGCCGAACGGCCCCTCTTCGCGCTTGTCGTCGGGGTGCAGCCAGCCCTCGATGGCGATTTCGCTGCCGGCCGGGATGGGTAGCCCGGTGTCCGGGCCGAACACCACCGGCACGCGCTGGCCGAGCACCGCGCCGGCGTATTCCAGTTCGGAGACGCCCCGCGGCACCTCGGTGCCGCCGAGGGCGAGCAGCAACGGGTGGTGCCCGAACGACACCGTCACCGGCGCCCGGCCCTCTTTGGCGAACCACGCCTGGATGTGCTGCGCGCCGTGCTTGCCCGGCACCGCCGCGATCGTCACACTGCGGCCGTTGTCCTGCACCTCCATGCGGTAGCAGCCGCCGTTGTGCTCGCCCGTCTCCGGGTCGCTGGTGACGACCAGGCAGCCGGTGCCGATGAACCGGCCGCCGTCGTCGGAGTGCCAGCGCGGCACCGGGAAGCTGAGCAGGTCGACCTTGTCGCCGGGCACCTCGTTGGCCAGCAGCGGCGCGTCTTCGACGGGCCGGATCGGATAGTCGCGCGCCGCCGCCGACCACTGCCCCGGCTTGCCGCGCAGCGCGTCGACCAGCGTCGCGTCGGTGTGCTCGTCACCGAGGTTGAGCACATGTCCCAGCCGGCGGGCCGATCCGGTGCTCCCGGTCAGCACCCGCCCGCTGGAGTAGCCGGTGATGTCGCTGAACAGCAGCGTGCGGGGCCGGCGCGCCCGGTAGCTGAGCTCGGCGATGGCACCCAGCTCGAGGTCCCAATGCGCGCCGCGAACCTCGCGGAGCTCCCCGAACGTCTCGACGGCGGCGATGAAGGAACGCAGACTCAACAACGGTTCGTCCATGCCGACACCATATCGACGTCGATTGGACCCATGGCAGCACGGCGACCGCCGCGGAGAATTCGATCACCTCCGCGGCGGCCGCCGTCATGGGCGCTGACCCGCGCTATTCCGCCGAGTGCCGGACCGTGTCGAGCGTGCCGTCGCCATCGGTGTCGGTCGCTGCGCTGTCGATGTCGCCGTCCCCGTCGCGGTCGACGCCGACGAAGTCGACCCGGCCGTCGAAGTCCCGGTCGATCGCGATGTGGTCGGCGACCCCGTCGCCGTCGGTGTCGATGACGATCTTGTCGACAATGCCGTCGCCGTCGCGGTCGTAGGCGATCGCGTCGACCCGGCCGTCGCCGTCCCGGTCGATCGCCGCCACCACGTCGTGCGGCGCGTCCTGGCCGGCGTCCTCGACGCTCATGCCCATTTTGCCCAGATCGTATTGGCTCGCGTCACTCATCTGTCGGTCCCTTCCGGTGAGATGCTCCCGCTCACCATAGTGATGTCGCGCACAGCGGGCCGCCCGCCCGGACGGCACCCGCTCAGGTCGTGGCTCGAGCCAGGCTCACCGCGAAGCGTCCGGCCGCGTCGGTCCACCAGTGCACCGGCGCGAACCCGGCCGCGGCCAACTCGGCGTCGACCCCGGCGCGGCGGAACTTCGCCGAGACCTCGGTCCGCACCTCCTCCCCGGCCGCGAACCGCACCTCGAGATCGAGCTCCTGCAGGCGTACGCGCATGCGCGCTCCGCCCGCAGTCGCATTTCGATCCACTCGTGCGTCGGCGTCCCACAGGGCGACGTGGGCGAACGAATCCGGCGTCGAAGTCGGCGTCGAGGTCGCGGTTGAGCACCCGCAGCACGTTGCGGTTGAACTCGGCGGTGACGCCGGCCGCGTCGTCGTAGGCGGCGACCAGCGTCGCCGGGTCCTTCACCAGGTCGGTGCCGAGCAGCAGCCACTCGCCCGCGTCGCAGCACGTCGCGCGCAGCGACGCCGAGGAACGCGGCCCGCTCGGCCGGCACCAGGTTGCCGATCGTGCCGCCGAGGAAGGCGACCAGCCGACCGTCGCCGCCGCGGGCATCCGGTCCAGGTGGCGGGTGAAGTCCCCGACGATCGCGTGCACATCGAGGCCGGGATAGTCGGCGTTGATCGGGCCGCGGCCGCGGCCAGCAGCGCTGACTCCGACACGTCGAGCGGCACGAAGCGCGCGCAGCGTGCCGCTGCCGGTGCAGCGCGTCGAGCAGCAGCCGGGTCTTGTCCGACGAGCCGGAGCCCAGCTCGACGAGCGTCTTCGCGCCGATCGCGGTCGCGATGTCCGACGCGTGCGCGGCGAGGATCTCCCGCTCGGCCCGCGTCGGGTAGTACTCCGGCAGCTCGGTGATCTCCTCGAACAGCTCGACTGCCCCGCTCGTCGTAGAACCACTTCGGCGGCAGCCAGTCTTCGGGGTCGCGGTGAGGCCGGCGCGCGCGTCGGCGCTCCAGCTCGCGGCTCAGGTCGTCGGCGTCCAGGTGCACGTCGATGCGCTGATCTCCCCGTTCATAGGCCCTGCGTCGCACAGCGCTGTCGACCAGGTAGGTCGTCGAACGTCCGCCACGACCAGGTGGCGATCGGGCACCGCGCGCCAGCCCGGGGCGTGTCGAAGCGGTTCGGAGGCGACCACGACCGCGTCCGGCGCTCGTGCCGCACCGACAAGCGCGTGGCCGACCGCGGTCGCGCGACCGTGCGGCGCCGTCGGTGAGCAGCAGGTTGAGCCGCGAACCGGGGGCCGCCGCGGCGACGTCGGCGACCACGCTGCGCGAGCGCCTCGGCCGGGTCGGCGCCACCGCGCAGCCGGTGCCGGACCAGCGCCCACAGCAGCGCCGCGTCGGTCGGCGCCGTCGAGCGTGAGCAGGTCACGACCGGCAGCGTCGCGGCGAGCTTGGCGACCGCTCGTCCGGCCAGCCGGTCACCACGCCGTTGTGGCTGAACAGCCACGGCACCGCGCGCGAACGGCGCGGCGGCCGCCGTCGCGGACCGGCATGCCCGACGGTCGCCGAGCGCACCGCCGCGAGCACCGCGCCCGCGCGGGTCACGCGCGGCGAACTCGGCGAGGTCGGCGTCGGTCCAGATCGGGCTGCGCGCGTCCGGTAGCGGACCGGGGTGCTGGCGTCGTCCGGATACCAGCCGACGCCGAACCCGTCGGCGTTGATGGTGCCGCCGCCGCGCATGTCGCGCGGCGCCCAGGACTGCCGGACCAGCGAGTGCGGCGGGTCGATGAGCAGCTCGGCCAGCGGGACCGGCGGCCCGAGATAGGCCAGGTGCCGGCACATCAGCGCGACCTCCGCCGCGGCAGCCGTCGGGTCGCGCGCACAGCGGAACCCGCTGAAGATCTGCCGCCGGATCGGATAGTCCCAGTTGCGGAAGGTGCCCCGGCAGGCGGACGCGTCGGTGCCGAACGAGCCACCGCGCAGCACCTTGTAGTCGCCGCCGAAGAAGACCTCCGAGTATTCCCGGTACGGGAACGCGGCGAAGCCCGGGATAGCCGCGGAAGTCGCGACGAGGTCCACTCCCAGACGTCGCCGATGAGCTGGTGCACGCCGAACGGCGAGGCACCGGCCGGGTACGCGCCGACCGGCGCCGGGCTGCAGGTGACGCTGGCCGAGGTTGGCGTGCTCCTCGGTCGGGTCGTCGTCACCCCACGGATAGCGCCGCGACCGGCCGGTCGCCGGGTCGAACCGGGCGGCCTTCTCCCACTCGGCCTCGGTCGGCAGCCGCTTGCCGGCCCACCGGGCGTAGGCCTCGGCCTCGAACCAGCCCACGTGCACCACCGGCTCGGCCGGGTCGATCGGCTCCCGCCGGCCGAACCGCTCGGTGCCGTCTCGTGCCAGTGCTGCGGCCGCTCGAGGCCGGCCTCCTGCACGGTGCGCCCAGCCCGCCGCGCTCCACCACGCGGGGTTGGCGTAGCCGCCGTCGTCGATGAACGCGAGGTACTGCCCGTTGGTCACCGGTAGCGGCGTCGATGAAGAACGCCGGCAGGTCGACCCGGTGCGCGGGACGCTCGTTGTCCAGCGCCCACGGCTCGGTCGAGGTCCCCATGGTGAACGGCCCGGCCGGGACGAACACCTCGCTCCCGGCGACCGCTCCGGGCCGCGGGCACCGGACGGTGCCGGGGCGGCGGGGCCGCAGCAGCGGCGGCGCCGGAGCGCAGCTGGTGGGTGGCCAGCATCGTCTCGTCGTGCTGCTGCTCGTGCTGCACGATCATGCCGAACGCGAACCCGTCGGTCGACCAGCGGCCGACCCTCCAGCCGGACCGTGTCGAGCAGGTCGAGAGACCTTGTCGCGCACGGTGCCGACGTATCGCGCGGCCTCGGCCGGGCGCAGCAGCGGCAGCCGCGGGACGGTCGCGCCGCGGCTGCTTGAAGGCGTCGTAGAGGTCGTCGATGTCCTCGCGGACCGGTGCCCGGCCGCCGACGTCGCGGACCAGCCACAACTCCTCCTGGTTGCCGATGTGCGCGAGGTCCCAGACCAGTGGCGACATCAGCGGGGAGTGCTGGTGGATGCAGGTTCGTCGTCGGCCGCGTCGGTCAGCCCGAGGCTCCGGACCCGGGCGCGGTCGAGTTCGGCCGCGGCGCGGGCGCGCAGATCGGTGCCGGCTCCCCGTCGGTGCTGCTCCCTGTCCGTTGCGCGACGCTCTCCGGTCATCGTGGTGCTCCTCGGCTCAGACGGCGGCCGACGGCCTCGGTCACCGTGGAAATCGTGGTGGGGGACAGGTCGGTGCTCCGCGGGGCAGCGCGCGGATGCCCAGGTCGAGCAGGGCCGGCGTGTCGTGGGCGAGCACCGGGTCGGCCAGGCCGTCCCGGGCCGCCTCCAGCCAGCGCCCGGCCGACCCGGCGGTCAGCGCCAGCGCGGCATCGACCGTGGCTTCCCGCGCGAACAGCGCGGTCATCAGGGCGACCGGCGCCAGCCAGTCGTCGCTCGGGCTGCGCGTCGAGGTAACGGACCTCGAGGTAGCCGCGCGGGCGGACCAGCGGAAACAGCGTGCTGAGGTGATAGTCGAGGTCGTCGTAGGTCGGCCTCGACGGCAGCGCACCGTCGATCCAGTCGCCGAAGGTGACGCCGGCGGTGCGTCCCACTCACCGTGTGGATGCCGGATGCAGAGCAGGCGGCTGTTGATCGCCTGCCGCGCCCAGTGGGCGGCCGGATCGTCACTCGGCGGCGGGGGCCGGGTGCAGCGACGGGTCGATGCCGAACCAGGCCCGCATCCGCCCGGACGCCCAGCCCAGCCGCCGGCCGGCGTGCCGGGGCGAGTTGGCGAACGCGGCGAGGAGCGCCGGACCGACGGCGTCGCACGGCCCGCCACCGGGTGGCGAACCGCTCCGGCGTGCCCGCGTCGAGGCAGACCTGCGCGCTCGCGGTGCCGCCCATCATGATCCGGCCGTGCCGCCCGCGCCGGTCGTAGGCGCGCTCCATCGCCGCGTAACGCGGTGTGTGGAGGATGCGGCGGGCTGCACGATGCGGGTCGCACGCCTCGTCACCGAGAACGAGGCCGGCCGAGGCGAGGAGCGCCTGCAAATAGGCCGTGTCGGCGGCGACCGCCGAGAAGAGTGTCGCCGGGGAGTCGCTGGGCGGGGTGGAGATCTCCACCTGACCGCCGGGCTCGACGGTCAGCACACCGCCGTGCGGCAACGGGACGTGGGAGCTGTCTGGCTGGAGGGTGGCCGGCGCGTGCCGGCCGAGTGCGGCGACCAGTGTGGCTGCCTCGAGCGGGCGGCTCGGGTCGTCGCGATGGTGCACGGTCCACTCGAGCTCGACACCGATCTTGCGCGGTGGTCCGGTCTTGAAGCAGATCTTGGCCACATAGTGCTCGGCGGCGGCCCGTTCGGCGATCTCGCCGGTGTCGAGCCGCTCGTCCGGCGCCATCTCGTTCGGCGCCATTTGGTGTCTCACCGCTTCATCACCTCCTGTGATTGCGTGTGCGACTGGACGTCAACCCTGACGAACCTATCCGCGGGGTACGACAGTTCCCGCGGCTCGCAGGCAAGAGTTCATCGGGACGTAAGGGATCGACCAAGGTGCTCGGCGAGCGATATTCCGAGGTCACGGAGGGGGCAGCGACCGAGGCGCCGCCAGAAATGTGTTCCAGGCCACAAAGCTCGCCAAACGCAATGGCGATAGCGTCCCCTCATGCCGAACAACCTCGCGTCCTTCGCAATCCACGTCGACGACGTCGACCGTGCTCGCGCCTTCTACGAGGCCGTCTTCGGGTGGGAGTTCGAGCCGTGGGGCCCGCCGGGCTTCTACCTGATCCACACCGGTGACGACGCGTCGCCCGGCATCCAGGGCACCATGCACCAGCGGTCCGAGCCGCGCACCGGCACCGGCCTCAACGGGATCGAGCCGACGTTCGCGGTCGACGACGTCGAGGCGGTCGCCGCGTCGGTCGAGGCCCACGGCGGAAGGATCATCCTCGCGAAGTCGGTCATCCCCACGGTCGGCGCGCTGATCCGCTTCCTCGATCCCGAGGGCAACGACATCGGAGCGATGGCCTACGACACGCGGCCGCACACCTGAGCTTCCGGCAGCTCGGGCGGGTCGGTGCGGCGGCGGCCGAACTCGGCGGTCAAGGCGGCCACCGCCACCGGCGCCAGGGCCGGCCAGGAGCGCACCAGCAGCAGCCGGGGCCGCCACGTGGGGCGGAACTTCGCGCAGAACCGGTAGAGCGGCCACAGCTCGATCCACGGGTCGAAGAGCCGGATGCCGAGCGTCGCGACCCGCGCGAACGGGCTGTGCGACTCGAAGACCCGCCGCAGCCCGGCGAAGTTGAGCGACACCTCGACGGCGCCGTTGACGCGGCCGTGCTCCACCATCTCGACCACGAGCCGCTCGACCACGCCGTTGGGTGCGTCGCGGCGGCGGGGCGCCACGTCGAGTGTGAGGATGCGGCCGCCGGCACAGACCGCGAACCGCGCGAAGGCGACCGGCTCGTCGCGCTCGTCACGGGCGACCGCGACAAGGCAGTCCGGCCGGGGCGCGAGCAGCGCATCGAGGTTCATCGCGAAGCCGCGCTCGAAGTTGCCGCGCAGCCAGGCGTCGAGGACCGGGCGCAGCGCACCGGCCAGGTCGCCGGTGAGCGGGCCGATGGACACCTTCACCCCGGCGTTGTGGGTGCGTTGCACCGCCTGCCGCACGTTGCGCATGCGCCGGCTGGCGAGCGTGAACGTGGCGACGTCGAGCACCGCCTCGTCGCCGAAGGTGAAGCCGCGCAGGAACCTGCCCCAGGCCGGTCCGCCGGCGCCCAGCACGCCGGGCCGCCAGCCTTCCCGGTCGCAGCGCCGCAGGAACTCGGCCACCGCGGCGTCGGCCGAGCCGGGGTCGCCGACCGGGTCGCCCCCGGCGAGGGCGGTGCCGAAGAAGACGCGATAGCCGATCGCGGCCTGCCCGTCGGGGCTGGAACACGTAGGTCTTGTCCCGCCGGGTGGCGAACGGCGCGAGACTGTCGGCGCCCGTGTCGCCGGCCAGTTCGGCCACGCGCCGGCGCTGCGCCGCGGTGCCCGGCTCCGGCGCCGGGCCGGGCCCGAACACCAGCACCAGCACGGCGAGCCAGCCGACCCCGACGAGCAGCGCGAAGATGTTGTCGTGCCCGATCGGCGGCGGCCGCGACGGGGCGAACCCGGCCAGCAGCGCCGCACCGATCTGCCGGGGCTTCTCCTGGTACGCCGCGAGCCCGAGCCCGCCGCCGACCGTCACCAGGGCGAGCAGCCCGAGGCTCACCTGGCCGGCCAGGCGCAGCCGGCGCGGGTCCGGCCCCGCCGGGAACTGCGAGCGCACCGTCACCAGGAGCACGGCCAGCACCCCGAGCACCGCCACGCGCGGCAGCCGGACGTGCACCGGGCTGGCCGACTCCAGGCTGGTGGCGACGCAGGCGAGGAGGAGCGTGGCCACGGCCACGTGCCGGGCGAGGCGGCGGCCACCGGCGAGCCCGGTGCGCGAGCACCAGCAGGGTGAGCCCGAAGACGAACGCCTGCAGCCGGCCGGTCGAGCCGCCATCGACGAATCTGATTGCCGCCGTCGGGCTCTCACGGCCCGTCACGGCGGCGACGTGCAGGATGCCGATCACGGCGACGGTCGATGCGACGAACCGCACCGCCAGCCTCCGCATCGTTACACGGTAACGTGATTCGACGCCGGCGGGGGCCCCGCCGAGCGGGTGACGGCGGTCGCTCGTGCGGGTTGATGTGCGGTGAATCAGACCTGCGCGACCTCGTAGTACTTCGCCGTGGCGGTCAGCGTCTTCTTGGCCTCGACGCCGTCGTGCTCGGCCACCAGCGTGTACGTGTGCTTGATGATGTCGCCCTGCTTGCGCCCGCTGCCGCAGCCGAAGGCGAACGTCTCGTTGCCCTTCGGCCCGTAGGAGTTGTAGATGCCCGGCCCGTCGACCGCGAGGGTCACCTCGTCGGCGCCGCTGACCGACCACTCGACGACGAGGTCCACGCCGGCGATCGGGTTGACGCTCGTGCCCTGCGGGCACTGGGGCTTCTGCTTGATCCGGAAGTACGAGATCACCGGGCCCTTGGGCGCCGGCGAGCTGCCGGAGCCGTTGCCGGTGTTCTGGCCGGTGTCGGTGGTGCCGGTGCCGGTGCCGGTGCCGGTGCCACTGCCGGTGCCGTCGGCGGGCGGGGCGGTGCTCGGCGCGCCGCCGATGAAGGCGCTGTCGCCGCTGTCGCCGTCGCCGGCCTTGGACTTGGCGTGCGACGCGCAGCCCGCGCCGGCCAGGACGACGGCGCCCGCGACGATGAGCACGACGGCGCGGGTCAGCGCGCTCGTCCGCGCCCGACGTGAAGTGGCCGGGCGGCCGGTGAGCTTGGCGGACATGGGTGACTCCTCGTGGAACGTCGGTGTGTCCACAAATCTACGGAGCACCGACGTTGGTCAAATCCCCGATTCGTGCCGCGTGATCATAACGCGCGCCGACGACCGCCCAGGCCGCTTCAGGCGGCGGCGATCGGGTGCGGGGCGACGGTGTCCAGCTCGATGGAGCCCTCACGCGGCTGGACGTATTCGGCCGACATCGTGTCGACGGCCGTGCCGCGACCTTCGTTGCAGCGGAACGTGGCCATGATGGCCATCACCGAGGCGCTCTCGACCACGCCCGGTCGCCACGCGCCGTAGCGGAGCACCCAGACCGGGTCGCCGCGGCGGTAGGACTTCGCCGGCTGGACCCGCTCGGGCGTCATCACCGGAGCGGGGGAGACCGGAGCACGCGGCGGCGACGCCTTGGCCGGTGCCGGGTAGACGGCGAGCTCGACCACGCGGTGGCGGGCCGGCTCCTCGGGCAGGTAGTGCCGCTCCCAGGTGATGTGCGGGCGGCGGTTCGCCTTCGCCTGGTACATCGCCTGGTCGGCCCGGTGCAACAGTTCGTGCATCGGGGCGTCGTCGAACGCGGGCGCGATGCCGACGGAGGCGCTGACGCTCAGGGCACGATCGGCGACCGGCATCGGCTCGGAGATGGTCATCGCGAGGCGAGTGACCCGCGGCTGCCACCAGTCGTCGTCCTGCCAGGCACGAGCGGTCGGTGGAGCGTCGTCGACGCAGGGCTCGGTGAGCACGGCGGCGAACTCGTCGCCGCCCAGGCGGGCCGCGAGGTCGAACGCGCACGAGGTCATGCGGTCGGCGACGATGCGCAACACCTCGTCACCGGCGGCGTGGCCGAACTGGTCGTTGATCGGCTTGAAGCCGTTGAGGTCCAGGACGATGACGATGGACCGCCGCCCGCGCTGATTGAGCAGCGGCGGGGCGAGGGTGTTGAACAGCCGCCGGTTGGCGAGGCCGGTCAGGTCGTCGTGCCCGACCGCCCACCACAGGGCGTCGCGCTCGGCCTCGAGCCAGGTCACCTGGCGGCGCAGGTGGGCGATTTCCTCGTCAGCGGACACGTGGGCGGCACGGTTGGGGAAGTTCAAGGCTTCCTCCCCTCGTCGCGCCCCAGCTCGTAGGTAAGCATGACAGCGAGGCATTGCGCTGTGCAAGATTTCACGGGGACACTTCTCAATAAGGCATCGTGTTCAAGGGGCTACTTCAGTTACGCTGTGTACTACGAATTTTCTTCGTGAAAGACAGTGATCCGGGTCAACGCATAAATTGCCTGGTCAACTGGGGGTTAGCGCGTCGACAGGCCGTTGGCAGCGAGCTATTCCGTCACTCGCTGCAATTGTTGAGTTTACGCGTCGAAGTTGTTTCAGCACGTGTCTTTCGGAGGAGCACCCCAAATGTCCACAGAAGTCAGCTGGATGATGTCCAGCCGATCGACCGGCAACGGTGGCAGCTGTGTCGAAGCGCGCCGCCACGCCGACGTGATCGAGGTCCGCAACAGCAAGGCACCCGAGGCCGGCATCGTCCGCTTCACGCTCGAAGAGTGGGACTCATTCCTCGACGGCGCCAAGAAGGGCGAGTTCGACCGGCTGCTCGTCAACTGAAGTCCTGCACCGGCACGGCGGCCTTGTGCACCAGTTCGAAGATGCGACGGTATTCGCGAACCTCGTTGTCCTCTTCGAGATACAGGGCCCCGACATGTGACTCGAGGTAGACCACGTCCGGGTCTTCCGGATCGTCGAAGTCCATGATGCGAAATGCGCCGGCCATCGCCGCGTGCGCGCCGACCGACCACGGCAGCACGCGGATCTCCACATTGTCCTGCTGCGCCAGCGCACGAAGATGTTCGATCTGCGCCCGCAGCACCTCGACCCCGCCGACCGGCCGCGTCAATGCGCCCTCACCGAGGACCGTCACCAGATGCGGCGCAGGTTGGCGGGCGAAGAGCGTCTTCTGCCGTTGCAGCCGCGAACGCACCTGCCGCTGCACGATCTCGGTGTCGGTCGGCTTCTCCGCGCCGAAGACGGCCCGCGCGTACTGCTCGGTCTGCAGTTCACCCGGCACGATCTCGCCGTCGTAGCAGAAGATGCGGGTCGCGCTGGCCTCGAGGCCGACGTAGAGCTTGAACCAGTCGGGGATCACCGGATTGGCGTCCCACCACTCCACCTGCGAGGTGCCCAGGGCGAGCTCGGCGAGCGCGTTGGTGATGTCCTCGTCGGCGCCGTAGAGCCAGCACAGCGCGCGCAGGTTGGCCACGGTGACGGGCACCTTGCCGGTCTCGATGCGGTGCAGGGTCGGCTCCGAGATGCCCAGCTTGGCCTCGGCGACCTCGCGACGACTTTTGCCACTCGCAGTGCGTAATTTGGTGAGTCGGCGGCCGAGAGCTCGGCGGACCAACCGCTGACCGGTTACCGGCACACCCGCACCCCTTCCCGGCCGTCGCGTCACGCGGAGGGAGATCCCGACGCGATACGGTACCGCTCAAGAGGCGTTGCCGACAGTGGCCGGGCGGGCGCGGATGGTCGCCGACTTCGGCCAAGCCGTTCGGAAGCGAACATAACCGGCGTCGATGGCCTCGGCCGCCGTCGACCGGGTGTCGATCGAGCGTCAATCGGTTGTCTACAGCACGCCGGAGCGCAGCGCGTACGCGACCGCGTGGGTCCGGTTGCGCAGTTTGAGCCGGGTGACCGCGCCGTGGATGACGTTCTTGACCGTGCGTTCGGAGTAGTTGAGCTTCAGGGCCACCTCGGCGGTGTCGAAGCCCTCGGCGAGCAACCGGAACACGTCGACCTCCCGGTCGGACAGCCCGGCGACGGTCAGTCCGCGCGGCGCGAGCACGTTG
Source organism: uncultured Actinomycetota bacterium (assembly GCA_963816625.1). Taxonomy (GTDB): domain Bacteria; phylum Actinomycetota; class Actinomycetes; order Mycobacteriales; family Micromonosporaceae; genus Dactylosporangium. The sequence goes on from CAWFLC010000006.1 coordinate 939,840, forward strand.
TTCTGGATCGCCTTGAGTTGGTCGAGCACGTAGCGCAGCATCGAGTTGGGCAACTCCGCGCGGCCGGCGTAGGCGGACAAGATCGCCTGCACGATGCGATCGTAGCCACTGTCCTGCCGATACAGCAGGCTGACCAGGCCGAACTTGATGGCCCGCAGCACCCGGTCCTCGCGGAACTCGTTGGCCACCAGCACGATGCTCGGCCGCCGCGTCGTGGTGGTGTCCCGGCTGGCCCGCTCCATAGTGGACAGGACGCCGTCCGACAGCTGGCCGGCCAGGATCAGGATGACCTCGGCGCGCTGGTGCTGATCCGGCGGCAGGACCTCGACCTCCTGGAACGTGGCCAGCCGCGCGACCGCGCCTTCCCGGGTGATCTGGTCGTTGCCGAGTACGGCCACGGCGATCCTGTTCATTGCGAGCCCCTCCCGATGCGACGCGGACCCACCGACCATCGCTCTTGCGGGCAGCCGCACACATCGGCCAGGTGACGGCATTCTTAGTGCAACTTTTGCCGCCCCCCCGACCCCGCGCCTTCCGCGCGGACCCCACCCTGATCTTGCCCCTGGGTCGCCGTCGCTATCCGGGCCGCGGCCGCGGACCAGGCATCCGGGTCGCCGCGCGGCTCGTACCGCGTGACCGGGTGGGTCCGGCGCACCAGGTCGCGCAGCGCACGCAGGTCCGGACCGGCCGCGCCGAGGGCCCGCGCCTGCACGAGCACGTTGCCGAGCGCGGTCGCCTCGGCCGGTCCCGCCTCGACGGGCAGGCCGCACGCGTCGGCGGTGAGCTGACACAACAGTGCATTCCGGGCGCCGCCGCCGACGATGTGAATCACGTCGACGGCGCGGCCGGAGAGCCGCACGGCGTCCGCGACGGCCGCCCGGTGGGCCAGGGCGAGGCTGTCCATGATGCACCGCACCGTCTCGGCCGGCCCGTCCGGCGGCCGCTGGCCGAGGCGCCGGCAGACCGCCGCGATCTGCCTGGGCATGTCACCCGGGTGCAGGAAGGCCGGATCGTCGGCGGGGACGACGGCCCGGAAAGGGGTCACGTGCGACGCGTGCTCAAGCAGTACCGCTAGATCATCGAAGGCTCCCCAGGCGCGCTGGCACTCCTGCAGCAGCCAGAGGCCCATCACGTTGCGGAGGTAGCGGATGGTGCCGTCCACGCCGCCCTCGTTGGTGAAGTTGGCCGCGCGGCTGGCGTCGGACAGCACCGGCGCGGGCAGTTCGACGCCCACGAGCGACCAGGTGCCGCACGAGATGTAGGCGAAGCGGTCGTCGCGCGCGGGCACCCCGACAACGGCGGAGGCGGTGTCGTGCGAACCGACGGCAGTCACCTGCGCGGCGTATCCGGCGACGTCCGGGCGGAGTGTTCCGATCGGCGACCCGGGCTCGCGCAGCGGCGGGAAGAGATCGGCGCGGATGCCCAGCCGCGCCATCAGGTCGGTGGCCCAAGTTCCCGAGCGGATGTCGAGGAGCTGCGTCGTGGAGGCATTGGTGCGCTCGGCACCGGCGGAGCCGGTCAGCCAGTACGTGAGGAGGTCGGGAATCAACAGCAGCCGGGTGGCGGCCGCGAGTTGGGCGGTGTCGCGCGCGGCGATCAGCTGGAAGATCGTGTTGAACGGCAGGAACTGCAGCCCGGTGGTGGCGTAGATGTCCGCCGCCGGTACCTCGGTCAGCACCTGTTCCATGACGCCGTCGGTGCGCTCGTCGCGGTAATGCACCGGGTTGCCGAGGAGGCGGCCGTCGGCGTCGAGGAGGCCGTAGTCGATGGCCCACGTGTCGACGCCGATCGAGTCGACCGGCCCGGCCGCGCGCAGCCCGTCGACGATGCCGTGGTAGATCCGCAGGGCGTCCCAGTGCAGCGTGCCGTCGACCCGGACGGGGACGTTGTCGAACCGGGCGACCTCGGTGAGGTCGAGGCGGTCCGGTCCGACCGTCGCGCGCATGACGCGCCCGCTGGCGGCGCCCAGGTCAACCGCGGCGAAGGTGGTCACCGCAGGAAGGCCGCGGCCACGCCGGCGTCGACCGGCACGTGCAGGCCGGTGGTATGCGAGAGGTCGCCGGCGGTGAGCGCGACGACGGCGTTGGCCACGTGCTCGGGCAGGACCTCGCGTTTGAGAAGGGTGCGCTGGGCGTAGTAGGCACCCAGTTCGTCCTCCGGTACGCCGTAGACGGCGGCCCGCTTCGCACCCCAGCCGCCGGCGAAGATGCCGGAGCCGCGGACCACGCCGTCCGGGTTGATGCCGTTGACGCGGATGCCGTTCCCGCCCAGTTCGGCGGCGAGAAGCCGGACCTGGTGCGCCTGGTCGGCCTTGGTCGCGCCGTACGCGACGTTGTTCGGCCCGGCGAAGACGGCGTTCTTGCTGACGATGTAGACGAGGTCGCCGCCCATGTCCTGGGCGATCATGGCTCGGGCGGCCTCCCGCGCGACCAGGAAGGAGCCGCGCGCCATCACGTTGTGCTGGAGGTCCCAGTCGGCGGCGGAGGTCTCCAGCAGCGACTTCGACATGGAGAGCCCGGCGTTGTTGACGACCAGGTCGACCCCGCCGAAGGCGAGCACGGTCGCCTCGAGCGCGGCGCGGACCGCGTCCTCGTCGGTGACGTCGACCGTGCAGGAAACGGCGACATCGGCCCCGCCCAACTCGGCGGCGACCGTCGCGGCGGCCTCCGCGTCGCGGTCGGCGACGACGACACAGGCCCCTTCGGCGGCGAGCCGCTCGGCGATGGCCCGGCCGATGCCGGAGCCGCCCCCGGTGACCAGCGCGATCCGGGTGGCGAGGGGTTTCGGCTTGGGCAACCGGGCGAGCTTGGCCTCTTCGAGGGCCCAGTACTCGATGCGGAACTTCTCGCTCTCGTCGATCGGGGCGTACCGCGAGATCGCCTCGGCGCCGCGCATCACGTTGATGGCGTTGAGGTAGAACTCGCCGGCCACGCGGGCGGTCTGCTTGGTCTGGCCGTAGCTGAACATGCCCACGCCGGGCACCAGGATGATCGCCGGGTCGGCGCCGCGCATCGGCGGCGAGTCAGCCGTGGCGTGGCGGTCGTAGTAGGTGGCGTAGTCGGCCCGGTAGGCCGCGTGCAGCGCGCGGATGCGCTCCTCGGTACCGCCGCCGGGATCGAGCACCATCGGGCGGACCTTGGTACGGAGGAAGTGATCCGGGCAGGAGGTGCCGAGCGCGGCCAGGCGCGGGTGCTTTTCGCGGGCCAGGAAGTCCAGCACGACCTCGTCGTCGCTGAAGTGCCCGACCATCGGCCGGTCCGTCGACGCGAGACCGCGCAGCAAAGGTGCGAGGGCGGCGGCCTGAGCCCGCCGGTCCGGCCGGGTCTCGTGGATGACGGCCCCGAACGGGTCGGCACGGCCACGAGTGTCGATGAACGCCTGCGCCGTGCTGATGATCTCCAGTGAGTTGGCTTCGCACTGTTCGCTGGTCGAGCCCCAGGCGGTGATGCCGTGCCCGCCCAGGATCACCCCGATCGCCCGCGGGTTGGCCGCCTTCACCGCGGCGATGTCCAGGCCGAGCTGGAAACCGGGGCGCCGCCAGGGCACCCAGACCACCCGCTCGCCGAAGCACTCCTTGGTCAGCGCCTCGCCGTCGGCGGCGGTGGCGAACGCGATCCCGGCGTCCGGGTGCAGATGGTCCACATGGGACGCGTCGACCAGGCCGTGCATCGCGGTGTCGATCGACGGCGCCGCACCACCCTTGCCGTGCAGGCAGTAGTCGAACGCGGCGACCATCTCGTCCTCGCGGTCGACGCCCGGGTAGACCTCGACCAGCGCGCGCACCCGGTCGAGGCGCAGCACGGCCAGGCCGGCCTCGGTGAGCGTGCCCAGGTCGCCGCCGGAGCCCTTGACCCACAGCAGTTCCACCGGCGCTCCGGTGACCGGGTCGGTCGCCGACCCCTTGGCCGACGTATTGCCGCCGGCGTAGTTGGTGTTGCGCCGGTCGGCCCCGAGCCGCCGCGACCGGGCGACCAGATCGTGCACGGCTTCGTCCGATGTGGACATCAGGCCCCCCATCCCGCCTGGCTGCCGCCGACCCGCTCCTTGCGGATCTGCTCGAGGTATCCGGAGCGCTTATATGCCCCGATCGGGTCGGGGTCGAGCCCCATGTCCTCGCGGACCTGCCGCAGCAGCGGCCGCACGTCGGTGTTGTAGGCGTCCATGAAGACCTCGTTGGCGCCGAGGACGTCACCGCTGTCCTGGGCCGCGCGCAGCGCCGTACGGTCGATCAGCAGTGCCTTCGCGGTGGCCTCCTGCACGTTGAGCACCGAACGGATGACCGCCTGGATCTTCGGCTCGATGTTGTGGCACTGGTCGAGCATGAAGGCGATGCCCGACTGGGGCCCGACCGCGTCGGCCTGCACGATCTCGTTCATGATCCGGAAAAGCTGGAACGGGTCGGCCGCGCCGACCATGAGGTCGTCGTCGGCGTAGAAGCGCGAGTTGAAGTCGAAGCCGCCGAGCTTGCCCGCCCGCAGCAGCATCGCCACGATGAACTCGATGTTGGTGCCGGGCGCGTGGTGGCCGGTGTCGATGACCACCTGCGCCTTGTCGCCGAGCGCGAGGCAGTGCACCAGCGACGTGCCCCAGTCCGGTACGTCGGTCATGTAGAAGGCCGGCTCGAAGAGCTTGTACTCCAGCAGCATCCGCTGCTCGGCGCCGAGCCGGTCGTACGTCTCGGCGAGTGCGGCGGCCAGCCGGTCCTGCCGGGTGCGCACGTCGTCCTGGCCGGGGTAGTTGGTGCCGTCGGAGAACCACAGTTTCAGGTCGCGGGAGCCGGTGCGGTCCATCACCTCGATGCACTCGAGGAGGTGCCCGATGGCCTTGCGCCGGACGCCCGGATCCGGGTTGGTGACACTGCCGAGCATGTAGTCGTTGTCCTGGAATACGTTCGCGTTGATGGTGCCGAGCGCGATGCCGTGCTCACTCGCCCGGGCGGCCAGGTCGGCGTAGTCGCCGACCCGGTCCCACGGGATGTGCAGCGCGACGCTCGGGGCGACCCCGGTGAAGCGGTGCACCGTGGCCGCGTCCGCGACCTTCTCGTACGGGTCGCGCGGCACGCCCTCCTGCGGGAAGACCTTGAACCGCGTCCCCGAGTTGCCGAAGGCCCACGACGCCGTCTCGATGCGCTGCGAACGCAGCACGTCCGACACCCGAGCGCGGGTCTCCGGGGTCACATCCGACATCGTGGGCCTCCCTGCTTTCAGCGTTGCACTCAGAAGTTGAACTGGTCGACGTTGCCGGCGTTGAAAGTGAACGGGTCGCCGAGCACCACGGTGGCGTCGGGCCCGACCGTGTACTCGCCGAGCTTGCCGGCCTTGAACTTGTCACCCTCCTTGCCGGTGATCATCCCGGAGGCGAGCGACGCACCCGCGTACGCGGCGAGGTAGCCGAGGTCGGCCGGGTTCCACAGTGCGAACGCCTTGACCGTGCCGTCCTTGACGAACGACTTCATCTGGTTCGGCGTGCCGAGGCCGGTCAGCTGGACCTTCCCCTTGTACGTCGAGCCGGACAGGTAGCGCGCCGCGGCGGCCACGCCGACCGTGGTCGGGGAGATGATGCCCTTGAGGTTCGGGTGCTTGGCCAGCAGGCCCTGCGCCTCCTGGAACGACTTCTGGTCGTCGTCGTCGCCGTAGACGGTGTCGACCAGCTTCAGCTTGCTGTACTCCGGCTTGGCCAGTTCGGTCTTCATCGCCGCGATCCACGCGTTCTGGTTGGTGGCGTTGGCGGTCGCCGACAGGATCGCGATCTCGCCGCCGTCGGCGCCGACCGCGTCGGAGATCAGCTTGATCTGCGACTTGGCGATGCCGTCGGTGGTGGCCTGGTTGATGAACAGGTCCCGGCACGACGGGTTGGTGTCGGAGTCGTACGTGACGACCTTCGCGCCGCCCTGCCGCGCCTCGTTGAGCGCGCCGCAGATGGCGTCCTTGTCGTTGGCCGACACCACGATCACGTTGGTGCCCTGCTGCGAGAGCGTGTTGATGTAGCTGACCTGCGCGGATGGGGACGCCTCGGACGGCCCGGTCTCGCTGTACGTGCCCTTGAACTCCTCGACGGCGGGCTTGCCACCCTTGTTGTCGGAGGTGTCGAAGTACGGGTTGTTGACCTGCTTCGGCAGGAACGCGACCTTCAGGCCGCTCTTGATACTGCCGCCGGACGCGCCGGCGCTGGCGCCGCTTCCGCTGCCGCCGCTGTCGTCGGAAGCGCAGGCGGCGGTGCCCAACGCGAGGGCCGCGACGGCGGCCAGCGCGATGACGCGCACGCGGGTCGTAGTGGGTCTCATCGTGACGTCCTTTCTAGGTGGGGGTGTTCGGTAAGTCGGCGCCGGCGCAACGTCTCGCGCGCCATGCTGACGACGTTCGGGCCGACGACCGAGGCGATGAGCAACGTTCCGGTGACGATGGTCAGCGCGTTGGCCGGGACATTGGCGAGCTGCAGCGCATTGCGCAGCGTGGCGAGCAGGATGACCGCGCCGATGACACCGACCAGGCCACCCTTGCCCCCGAAGATGGAGACTCCGCCGAGCAGCACCGCCGCGACGACGGCCAGTTCCAGACCGCTGCCGTTGTCGGCCCGCGCGCTGGCGTAGCGCAGGGTCCAGAAGATGCCGGCGAGCGCGGACATCACGCCGGTCGTCACGAAAAGCCAGAATTTGGTACGGGCGACCGCGACGCCGGCGAAGCGAGCGGCTTCCGCGTTGTTGCCGATGGCATACAGCGCCCGGCCGATCGGGGTGGCGTACAGCACGACGCCGAACACCACCGCCAGGACGGCGACGACGATGATGAACCAGGGGATGGTCAGCCCGGGAATAGGCTTGATCGCACCGCTGGTCCAGCTGATCGGATAGTTCGCCACCGCACGGTCGCCGAGGATCACATAGGCCAGGCCACGGTACAGCGCGAGCGTGCCGATCGTGACCGCCAGCGACGGCAGCCCGAACCAGGTCACGAACATGCCGTTGAACGCGCCGAGGACGGCGCCGAGCAGCAGGCACAGCAGGATCAGCAACGGCAGCGAGGTCACCCCCCACAGCCACAGCTGACCCATGAACGAGCAGGTGAGCCCGAGCACGCTGGCCACCGACAGGTCGATCTCGCCGGTGATGATGACCAGCGTCATCGGCAGGGCGATGAGGGCGATCGGGATGACCTCGAGCGTGACGAACCGCCAGAACCGCGGGCTGGCCACCCCCTCGATGGTGGCCGCGCCGATGACCACGACGAGGACGAGCGCGATCAGGACGACGACGTCCCAGGAGGCGAGGACCGAGCGGACCCGTGCGCCGGTGGTCTCGGTCGCGCCGGTCACCTCGACCTCGGGCGCTTCGACCTCAGCCATTGGCTTTCCTTCCGCGCAGCAGGCTCCGGGCGACGCTGACGGCGAGCAGGCGGTCGAGGGCGATGGCGGCCAGGATGAGCGCGCCGACCGCGGCGCGCTGCCAGAACGGGCTCACCCCGAGCACGGGCAGCGCCGCGCCGATCGTGGTGAGCAGGACCGCGCCGAGGGCCGCGCCGTAGACCGAGCCGCTGCCGCCGAAGATGGCCACCCCGCCGACGACGACCGCGGCGACGACGTTGAGCTCCACGCCGATGCCGGCGTTGGCGTCCAGCGTGCCGAACCGGGCGGCGTAGAGCACCCCGGCCAGGCCGGCGAGCGCGCCACTGGCCACGAAGGCGAAGAAGACCCGTTTGCCGACCGGGATGCCGGACAGTCGCGCGGCGACCGGATCCGAGCCGATCGCGTAGAGCTCGCGGCCTCCCCGGTACGAGCGCATGTAGTAGCCGGCGACGAGCAGGACGGCGACCGCGAACAGGGCTAGCACCGGCACCTTGAGGACGGTCGCGGTGCCCAGGTGCAGGAAGGCGGGCGGCATGTCGGCCGCGTTGATCTGCTTGCCGGTCGCCCAGAAGTAGTCGATGCCGCGGAAGACGTAGAGCGTGCCGAGGGTCACGACGAGCGCGGGCACCTTCGTACCGGCGATCAGCGCGCCGTTGACCGCCCCGCACGCCGCGCCGAGCGCGACGCCGAGGAGCATCACGAGCGGGATGAACGCCTTGGGGTGCTCGACGAAGAGCGTACCGGTGGCGAACGCGGCAAGGCCGAGGATCGAACCGACCGACAGGTCCACGTTGCGGGTGATGATGACGATCGCCTGGCCGATCGCGAGGATCGCCAGGATGCTCGAACTGAGCAGCAGGTCCTTGATGCTCTGCGCGCTGAGGAACCGCGGGTTGACGATCGCGGTGATGCCGATGAGCAGGACGAGCGCGAGCAGGATGCCCAGCTCGCGGACGACGAAGACGCGCGAGCTGATCGTGCGGGCCCGCGTCGGTGCCTGGACCGCGGTCGTGGTGCTCATGTGGACGCTCCGGTCGCCGCGGTCATCACCGACTCCTCGTCCGCCGCTATCCGGGCGATGTCGGCGACCAGTCGGCCTTCGTGCATCACCAGCACCCGATCGGCCATGCCGAGCACCTCGGGCAACTCGCTGGAGACCATGAGCACGGCGACCCCGTCGGCGGCCAGTTGCGACAGCAGCCGGTGGACCTCGGCCTTGGTGCTGACGTCGATGCCGCGCGTGGGCTCGTCGACGATCAGGACGCGGGGCTGCGTGGCGAGCCACTTGGCCAGCACGAGCTTCTGCTGGTTGCCGCCGGACAGCGTGGACACCGGCGCGCTCAGCCGCGACGTCTTGACCCGCAGCCGCTGCGTCCACCGCCGGGCCGAGCGCCGTTCGGCCCCGGCGAACAGCAGCCCGAACCGGCTCAGCGACCAGCGCCGGGGGAGCGTGGCGTTGCGTTCGACCGAGAGCTCCATGACGAGTCCCTGCTGGCGGCGGTCCTCCGGCACGAGCGCCAGGCCAGCGGCGATGGCGGCCGCGGCGGAGCCCGGGGGCAGCCGCTTGCCCTCGACGCGGACGCTTCCCCGGTCGTACTTGTCGATGCCGAACACCGCCCGGATCACCTCGCTGCGCCCGGCCCCGACGAGGCCGGCCAGCGCGACGATCTCTCCGCTGCGGACGGTGAAGGTGACGTCGTGGAACACGCCGAGCCGGCTCAGGTCCCGTACCTCGAGCCGGGGCTCGCGCACGACCGTGTCCTGCTTGGGGAACAGCGAGGAGACCTCGCGGCCGACCATCCGCCGGATCACCACGTCGACGGTCAGGTCGTCGGTCTTGTCCGTGGACACCCAGCGGCCGTCGCGCATGATGGTGATCCGCTGGCACAGCGCGAACACCTCGTCGAAGCGGTGCGAGATGAACAGCACGGCCGCGCCGGCGTCGCGCAGCGACCGGGCCACCGCGAAGAGCCGTTCGACCTCGACGCCGGACAGCGCGGCGGTCGGCTCGTCCATCACCAGGACGCGGGCGTCGAAGGACAGCGCCTTGGCGATCTCGACGATCTGCTGGTCGGCGATCGACAACCCGCGGGCCGGCCGGTCCGGGTCGAGGTGCACGCCGAGCCGGGCGAAGAGTTCCGCGGCCCGGGTGCGCATCGCGGCCGCGTCGATGCGGCGCAGGCTGCGCAGCGGCTGGCGGCCCATGAAGATGTTCTCCGCGACCGAGAGGTCGGGAAAGAGCGTCGGCTCCTGGTAGATGACCGCGATGCCGGCGGCCCGTGCATCGGCCGGACCGCTCAGCGTGAGCGGCTGCCCGTCGAGCGTCAGCAGCCCTTCGTCCGGCGGGTGCGCCCCGGCCAGAATCCGCACCAGCGTCGACTTGCCGGCACCGTTCTCCCCGACGAGGGCGTGGGCCTCGCCGCCGAAAAGCTCCAGCTGTACGTCCCGCAGGGCGGCGACGGCACCGAAGGATTTGCTCACGCCGCTGAGGGCGAGCACCGGATCGGGCACCGAGCTTGTCCTCTCTTGTGAAACGTTTCATTCGACGGCTACGCTGACGTTAGGAGCCGCGCCGTTGCCGAGTCAAGGGTTTCGGCCGAGTTACTGAGTTGTTATGTTCGATCCTCTGATGATCGTCTTGAACGAGTTGAGGCCAGGTGGCGACGACGACCAGCATCAAGGAGGTGGCCCGGCGCGCCGGCGTCTCCATCGGCACGGTGAGCAACGTGCTCAACCGGCCCGACCTGGTCGCCACCGCCACCCGCAAGCGGGTGCTTGACGCCATCACCGAGCTCGGCTACGTCCGCAATGACTCGGCCCGCCAGTTGCGGGCCGGGCACAGCCGCCAGATCGCGCTCGTCGTTCTCGACGTGACCAACCCGTTCTTCACCGACGTGGTCCGCGGCGCGGAGGCCGCCGCCGACAATCACGGGGTGCTCGTGGTCGTCTGCAACAGCGGCGAAGACGTCGGCCGCGAGCGCCGCCACCTCGAACTGCTCGAGGAGCAGCGGGTGCGCGGCGTGCTCATCACCCCGGTCGACGACTCGCGTGGCTCCCGGCTCGACCAGCTCATCGAGCGCGGCACCCCGGTCGTGTTCGTCGACCGCCGCGCCGGGTTGCACAGCGGCTGCTCGGTCGCGGTCGACGACATCCGCGGCGGCCGGCTGGCCGGCGAGCACCTGATCGAGCGGGGTCACCGGCGGGTCGCCTTCGTCGGCGGCCCGATGTCGATCCAGCAGGTGGCCGACCGGCGGGCCGGCTTCGCCGAGGCGATCGGCGCGTCCGCCGAGCTGTCCATAGTGGACACACCCAACCTCACCGTGTCGTCCGGGCGGGCCGCCGCCGGCCGGCTGGCCGAACTGGCCGAGGCGTCCCGGCCCACCGCCGTGTTCTGCGCCAACGACCTGCTCGCCCTGGGCGTGCTGCAGGAGATGACCCTTCGTGGCATCCGGGTACCGAACGACGTGGCGATCGTCGGCTACGACGACATCGAGTTCGCCGCGGCGGCCGCCGTGCCGCTGTCGTCGGTCCGCCAGCCCCGCGAACACCTCGGCCGCACGGCCACCGAGATGCTGCTCGAGGAGATCGAGGACGGCGATCGCCACGAGCACCGCCACGTCGTCTTCCAACCCGACATGGTGGTGCGCGAGTCGAGCGCCCGCCGCCGCAAGCCCACCCCTCCCCGCGCCACAACTTCGGGGAAGTAGTGGTCATGGCGGGGCCCGGAGGCCACAACTTCGGGGAAGTAGTGGCATCGACCGGCCGGAGGCCACTACTTCCCCGAAGTTGTGGCATCGATGGGGCCGGGAGGCCACAACTTCCCCGAAGTTGTGGCATCGAGTCTTGACGGAGAATGCCTTCGTGAACTCCTACACCGATCGATCCGCGCTGCGGGAGCGGTTCTATGCCGGACCCGGCAAGCTCGCCGCGCGCCAGCGCCTCTGGTCGTACCGGGCCGGCGAGTCGCTGATCAGTAGCGCGCTCGACCTCGCCGAGTTGCACGGCGACGAGGCGGTGCTCGACAGCGGCTGCGGCAACGGCGCCTACCTGGCCGAACTGCGACGGCGCGGGCACCGGGGCCGGGTCGTCGGGGTCGACCTCGTCAGCCGGTGAGCGGGGCGATCAGGCGGTCGCCGAGGTCGGACCGGCGGTAGAGCACCGACCGCCCGTGCCGGCTGCTGACGAGCAGGCCCCCCGCGCGCAGTGCCCGCAGGTGCTGGTTGGTGGCGGCCGTGGTGACGCCCAGCCGCACGGCCAGTTCCGTTGACGAGGTCGGCGCGTCGAGTCGCATGAGCAGCCCGGCCCTCGTTGCCCCGAGGAGGTCGGCGAGCGCGTCGGGCGCCGGGATCGGCTGCGCCTCCCACAGGGTGCCCATGCCCCTCGCCCCGTACATGATCGAGGCCGGCTCGTCGGGTGAGATCGGCGCGGACGCGTGGTTGGTCCACATGGTCGGCACGAGCGCGAGGCCGCCGACCGTCGGCCGGGCGTACTCCACATTGGACGTTCGCAGGTGCACCTCGACGACATTGCCGTTGAGCCGTACGGACGGGCTGAGCCCGCCGAACATGGCGGCCAGCCCTTCGCGCGCGATCTGCCGGCCGCGGTAGGTGACGTCGCCTTCGAGCAGCGCCCGCATCCGCGGCCAGTACGGCACGAAGCACCGCTCCCAGTACGCCGTCAGCGCATCGATGATCCGGGTGCGGACGCGGCCGGGCGGCCCGTACAGCGCTCGCGGCTTGATCCGGTGCACCGCGCGGATGTCCCGGTCGACCACGGCGTCGTCGGTCCGCGCGATCAGCGCGAGTTCGTCCTCGATGCGGGTCAGCGGGGAGAACGGGCGGGGCGTGAGGAAGTCCGGCGTCCACAGCTGGTCGTTGGTGAGCGCGAACAGCAGCGCGGCATCCAGCTCGGCCCGGGCCCGCTCGACGGTACGCAGCCAGCGCAGGTGGAGCGGGTAGCGACCGGGGTCGCGCCAGGCGCGCAGGGACAGCACCAGTTCGTTGAGCGGTGACACGGCGAAGCGGACGTCGGCCAGGTCCATGCCCACCAGCTCGTACCGGATCATAAAGCAATATGCTATATCGTTCGCTGGCCCGGGCGGTATCTGCGAGAACAGTCAAGTGACCTCACTGACGACCCGGGCGCTGCGCACGGAGGATCCCGTGGCCCGCGCGCTCACCTGGTCCACGATGGCCTCGGCCCTGGCCAAGGGGCTGTTCTTCAGCGTGAGCGTGCTCTTCTTCACCCGCGTCATCGGCCTGAGCGCGACGACGGTCGGGCTCGGCCTCACGGTGGCCGGTGCGGTCGGCGTCGGCGCGTCGTTCGCCGCCGGCTACCTGGCCGATCGCCTCGGGGCCGCGCGCGTGCTCGTCGGGACCACCGTCGGGCAGGGCCTCGCCCTGCTGACCTATGTGGTGGCCGACACGACCGCCGCGTTCGTGGGGACCGCCTGCGTGGCGGTCGGCCTGCAGGCGATGCAGCGCACCGCCCAGTCGACGCTCCTGGCGCAACATTTCACCGGGCCCGAGCGGGTCGGCGTCCGCGCCCGCCTCCGGGTCGTCACCAACGTGTTCATCGGACTTGGTACGGGGGGAGCCGCGCTCGCCCTGCTCGCGGACACGGCCGCGGCGTACACGGCGGCGATGCTGGTGATCGGCGTGCTGCTGCTGGCCTCGTGCGTCCCGCTGCGGCAGTTGCGCGGCGCGGTGGCGGTGACCGGCACCACACGTGCCGGCCGATCGCCGGTGACCGACCGCCGGTACCTCGCCGCGACCGCCCTCAACGTCGTGATGACGATGCAGTTCGGGTTGATGACCGTCGGCCTGCCGCTGTGGGTGACCGGACACACCCACGCGCCGGCGGTGACCGTGGCCCTGCTCCTCGCGCTGAACACGGCCGTCGTCGCGCTGACCCAGGTACGGGCGTCGCGCGGCACCCACGACGTGTCGATCGCCGGGCGGGCGGTCTTCCAGGCCGCGACGCTTCTGGCCGTGGCCTGCGGCCTGTACGCCGCGGCCGCCGCCGGACCGGTCGCCGTCGCGGTCGGCCTGCTCGTGCTCGGCGCACTGGCGCACACCGCCGGCGAGGTGCTGTCCGAGGCGGGCAGTTGGGGGCTCGCCTTCGAGCTCGCCGATCCGGCCAATGCCGGCGCGTACCAGGGGGTCAGCCAGACCGGCACCGCCCTCGGCAACATGCTCGCGCCCCTCGTGGTGACCGCGACCGCGATCGATCACGGGCCGGCCGGCTGGGCGGTGCTCGCGGCGCTGTTCCTCGCGGCCGGGGCCGGCACGCTCGCCCTCACGCGGCGGCTCGGCCTGCGGGAATGCGTGGCCTCGTGACGGTGTTATGTGGGCGTACGGAACTCGAGAAGAGGCAACGATGAAGGTTCGTAGCTCCCTGCGGTCGCTCAAGCGCAAGCCCGGCTCGGTCGTGGTGCGCCGGCGCGGACGCGTGCGCGTGGTCAACCGGCGCAACCCTCGCTGGAACGGCACCCAGGCTTAAGCTCTCGCGCTCATTCCATTTCTGGCCTCCGGCGTTCACGCCGGAGGCCAAGTTCGTCAAGGATCGCCGCGGTGTGCTCGCCGACGGCCGGCACCGGGTCCATCCGCGGCGGCACGCCGGCGAGGTCGGCCGGCGGCCGCAGCGCCATGATCGGGCCGTTGGGCGTGGCGACCTCGAACCAGCGTCCGCGCTCGGCGAGCAGCGGATGGTCCAGGAACTCCTCGACCGAGCTGACCGGCGCGTTGGCGATCCCGGCCGCGTCGAGCGCGGCTCGGTCGACCGTGGCCATGCGGGCCGCGATGATGGCTTCGAGCTCCACCCGGTTGGCCACGCGGTCCGGGTTGGTGGCGAAGCGCGGATCGCCGGCCAGCGAAGGATCGCCGAGCAGGTCACACAGGGCCACCCATTCGCGGTGATTCTGGATGCCCAGCAGCACCGTGCCGTCGGCGCTCTCGAACGGCCCGTACGGCGCGATCGTCGCGTGCCGCGCGCCGGAGCGGGGCGGCTGTGTCCCGCCGTACCGCGTGTAGTAGGCGGGTTGGCCCAGCCACTCGCCGAGCGCCTCGAACAGCGACACCGACACGGCGGGCGCCTTGCCGGTCGTCGCGCGGGTGTAGAGCGACGTGAGAATCCCGGAGTACGCGTAGACGCCGGCCGCGATGTCGGCCACCGAGACGCCGACGCGGGCCATCTGCTCCGGCGTACCGGTGAGCGCCAGCAACCCCGTCTCCGCCTGCACCAGGAGGTCGTACGATTTCCGGCCGCTCTGCGCCCCGTACCCGGAAATCGAACAGACGACGAGCCGCGGGTAGCGCGCGCACAGGGCGTCGGCGCCGAGGCCGAGGCGATCGGCGGCCCCCGGACCGAGATTCTGGACGAACACGTCGGCCCGCGCGAGCAATGCGTGCAGGATCTCCAGGTCATCGGGGCACTTGAGATCGAGGGCGAGGGACTCCTTCGAGCGGTTGAGCCAGACGAAATAGCTCGACTGCCCGAGCACCGTCTGATCGTACGAGCGGGCGAAGTCGCCGTCACCGGGCCGCTCGACCTTGATGACGCGGGCGCCGAGGTCGGCGAGCTGCCGGGTGGCGAAGGGCGCGGCCACCGCCTGCTCCACGCTGACCACGGTGACCCCGTCAAGCGGTCGTGTCTCGTCGGCCACCGGCCTACGATACGGCGGCGAGTCGCACCGGCGGCTACTGTGTCGAGCCGTGGCTCGATTCTGGAACGGCGTGCTCGACCGGTTCCGCGGCACGGCGCGGGCCCGGCACCTGGTCTACGCACCCAAGCTCGACGGGCGGGCCGATCCCGGCGAGGTCGTCTGGACCTATGTCGCCTACGAGGACCTGCCGGATCAGGGCAAGGACCGCCCGGTGCTGGTCGTCGGCCGCGAGGGCCGCACGCTGCTCGGGCTGATGCTCTCGAGCAATGCAGAGCGGGACGGGCAGCGCAACTGGTACGCGCTCGGCGAGGGCGCCTGGGACAGGCAGCACCGCGCCAGCTGGATCCGGCTCGATCGGGTGCTGAAGGTGCCCGAATCGGGGATCCGCCGCGAGGGCGCGGTGCTCGAGCGGTCGAGGTTCGACGCGGTGGCGCGGATGCTGCGGGCGGACTACGGCTGGCGCTGACGCGCCGCACCGGCCGATGTTCCCTTAAGGTGACATTCTAAAGCCTATGTTGTCGACCAATCCGGGTGGGTAAGTAGAGTGGCCGGATGGATCCGATTCTGGCGCTCGCCGGTTTCGGGGTCGGCGTCGTCGTCGGCCTCACCGGAATGGGCGGCGGTGCGCTGATGACGCCGATGCTGGTGCTCTTCTTCAACATCCCGCCGCTCGCCGCGGTCTCCAGCGACCTGGCCGCGAGCGCGGTCATGAAGCCGTTCGGCGGCTGGGTGCACGCCCGGCGCGGCACGGTGAACTGGGCGCTCGTGCGATGGCTGTGCGTGGGAAGCGTGCCGGCCGCGTTCCTCGGTGTCCTGGTCATGCGGCTGCTCGGCGACGCCGGGTCGGTGCAACGAACCGTGCAGTACGCGCTGGCCGGAGCACTCCTCCTCGCCGCCGTCGGGCTCGTGCTCAAGTCGTACCAACGGGGCAGGAAGCCCCAAGGCGACAGCGGCGCCGTCCGGGTGCGCCCGTTGCCGACGGTGGTGCTCGGGGCGGTCGGCGGCCTGGTGGTCGGGATGACCTCCGTCGGCTCCGGCTCGCTGATCATCGTCGTGCTGCTGGCGCTCTACCCGATGCTGCGCGCCAACGACCTGGTCGGCACCGATCTGGTGCAGGCGATCCCGCTCGTCGCCGCGGCGGCGCTCGGCCACGCGCTCTTCGGTGACCTGAAGCTGGACATCGCGGCGGCGGTGCTCGTCGGTTCGGTGCCAGGCGTGCTGCTCGGCGCCCGCCTGTCGTCGCGGGCGCCGGCCCGAGTCGTGCGCGTCGCGCTCGTGGCGGTCCTGCTGGCCAGCGCGATGAAGCTCCTGGGCGTGGCGAGCGGGCTGGTGATCGCGGTCGCCGCGGCCGTGGTCGCGCTGGCGGCCGGCCACGCGCTGTGGCAGCGCCGGCCCAGCCGCACCCACGGCGCCGGCCATGCCCGCCAGATCGACGCAGTTGATCAGGAGAAGGACCTGACCAGTTCGGAGGCCAGCACCTCGGGCACGGCATCGCGGGTCTGATCGCCGCTCCCTTCAGTGCTTGCTGACGATCGTCGGGTAGATGTGCTCGAAGCTGAGCGTGTCGCCGAATCCGGTGGCGACCACGTATGTGATGCCGAGCACGATGCCCAGCACGACCACGGCGAAGCAGAGCCAGCCGACGACTGTGCCGATCGGGCGCGGCTTCGGACCGGTGACGCCCGTCTCGTGAAGTTCGGGGTCGCCGCCGGCGCCGTACGCCAGCGACCGGATGCCGAGCCCGAAGAGCACGGGCAGGCCGGCGCCGAGCACGAGGCCCGCGATCAGGACCTTCCAGGCGCCCTCGAGCGCAAATCCAAGGTTGTGCATGTCGTGTGGCCTCCTCTCAACTCGCGCCGACGGGGACGGGCTCGGTCGTCGGGGACGTCATCCCATTCGTCGTTGACGTTGGTGGCGTCGACCGGCTTGCGGCGCGACCGCAGGTACATGAAGATGGCCAGCCCGACCAGGATCACGAAGATCACCAGCGCGCCGGCGAGGCCGCCGATCAGGTTACCGATCCACCACATGACGCCGCCGACGATCGCGGACGCGGGCAGGGTGACGAGCCAGGCGAGCACCATGCGGCCGGCGACCGCCCACCGCACCTGCGCGCCGGGTCGGCCGACGCCGCTGCCGACGATCGAGCCGGTGGCGACCTGGGTGGTGGACAGCGCGGATGCCGAGTTGGCTGGAGGCGAGGATGACCGCGGCCGAGGTGGACTGGGCGGCCATGCCCTGCGGCGGCGCGATCTCGACCAGGCCCTTGCCGAGCGTCCGGATGATCCGCCAGCCGCCGAGGTAGGTGCCCGCCGGCGATGGCGACCGCGCAGCAGACCTTCACCCAGAGCGGGATGCTCGTGGTGTCGGTCCAGTCGCCGGCGGCGATCAGCGCGAGGGTGATGACGCCCATGGTCTTCTGCGCGTCATTGGTGCCGTGCGCGAGCGACATCAGGGAGGCGCTGCCGATCTGCCCCCACCGGAACCCGCTGTCGGTGAAGCGCCGGGCGGCCCCGACGGTGACCTTGTAGATCAGCCAGGTGCCGACGGCGGCGACGACGCCGGCGATGACGGGCGACATGACCGCGGGCAGGATCACCTTGCCGACGACGCCGTCGAGCTTCGTGCCGTTGCCGTTCCAGTTGACACCGGCCCAGCCGAGCCCGGCGATGGTAGCGCCGATCAGCCCGCCGAACAGCGCGTGCGAGGAACTCGACGGCAGGCCGAGCAGCCAGGTCGTCAGGTTCCAGACGATGCCGCCGACCAGGCCGGCGAGGATGATGAGCAGCAGGGCGGAGCCGCCGTCGGCGAGCAGTGCCGCCTTCGGGGCGCCGTTCGACGTCCTGGATCTTGACGACCGCGTTCGTCACGGTCAGCGCGACCTGGACGGAGAGGAACGCGCCGACGAGGTTGAGGACGCCCGGAAAGCAGGACGGCCGTCTTCGGTCGCAGTGCGTTCGTGGCGATTGACGTCGCCATCGCGTTCGCAGTGTCGTGGAACCCGTTCGTGAAATCGAACCCGAGTGCCGTCGACGACCACCAGAACCAGGATCGCGAAGTCTGCTGTCACCTATCGATCGTGACGTGTTCACCGTCCGTCCTACCAGTAGCAAGAAAGATCCGGTCTGAAGTTCCGCTGCCGTTCACCTGCCGTTTGCCTGAGCGGAAACCGGCAAACGGTCAAAGCCGTATAGATGCTGTAAGTAGCGTTATAGACGGGCGTATGCCGGCCAGCGAGGTGGGTGCCTCGCCGCCGGCTGACCTTTCGTCACGGGCAGTACACGTCGTTCGGGGGCCGTGCGCCGCCGGCGCGGAACGCGCTGACCGTGCGGTCGCCGCACGCGTTGCCGTTGGCCACGTACGAGCCGTGGCCGCCCGAGGCGACGACGACCATGCGGGCCCGGTCGCCCAGCGCCGCCCGCAACTGCCGGGCGCCGCTCAGCGGCGTCGCCGGGTCACGCTCGTTCTGGACCAGGAGCACGTTGGACGGGCCGTGCGCGCTGACGCGCACCGGCGGCCGGGTCGGGCTGGGCCAGAACGAACAGGCGAACATGTTGACCGGCATGGTCGGTCCGCTGCGGGTACAGCGTGGCGTACACCGCGCCCATGTACGTGCCGTACGAGACACCCCAGTACGAGAGCCTGCGCTCGCCGAGGGCGGCGCGGATCGCGTCGACGTCGCGGACCTCGTCGCGGGTGGAGATGTGCCGCAGCAACGGCCCGACGTTCTGCCGGCACGCGTCGGCGACCCGGCGCGCCCGCGCCACATTCGCGCTGACGTCGCCGTCCGACGCCGGCCACGGCTTGAGGTGCGAGGACGCGATGTCGTCGGCGGTCAACCGGCACGAGATCAGGGTGGGGCCCGCGCCGGAGGCGCGGGGTCGGGGGGCGGCAGAATCGGCGCGCTCGCCCGACCCCGCGGGGATCGAAGCCCACGAGGTCATATCGGTCGAGCACCTCCTTCGGCAACTTGGCGACGTACGTGCTGGGTCGGTTGAGCCCGGAACTGCCCGGACCACCGGGAATCAACAAGAGAACACCGCGCCGCTCGCCCGGCCGGGCGGTACGGATCCTGGACACGGCCAGGGCGATCGTGTCGCCGGCCGGCTTCGTATAGTCGAGCGGCACGGTGACGGTGGCGCACTCCTGGCGCGGATCCACATCCTGCCCGCTCGGACATCCTGTCCACATTGGATACCTGGTCGCGGCCGCTGCGGGCGCTGCCGTGGCCGTGACGGCAACGGCAGCCGCCATGGCCGCGGCGATGAGGCCTCGTACGAGGCGAGATCGTTGCATACCACCAGACTCGGCCAGCCAGCGGCGGTGGTCGATCCCGGCAGCGGGTCGTTCGACCGTAGGGATAGCCCTCCGTTTCCCGCCATATGACTCGGGCCCGTCGAGCGCACTCCGGGGAAGGAGTGGCCTGCCGCCGCCCGGGATGCCACAACTTCGGGGAAGGAGTGGCCTCCAGCGGCCCGTGACGCCACAACTTCGGGGAAGTAGTGGCCTCCGCGGGGTCGGCAGGCCACGAGTCGGGGGGCTAAGCGGTGGCATGGCGTGGGAGGGCGTCGCTGGCTTGCCACCGCGGGCCTGGCAGGCGCGAAGCGCCGGTGATGCTCCGATGGATGTCAAGCCTGCGGATCATGCCAAGGCAAACGCGCGGAGCCGAGGGTTGCAAGTCGGCCTCGAACGCGACCTTCACCGACGCTGGCCGCTCATCGCCGATCTTGGACAACAACGGCTGTCCAAGCGACCCTTCGTGTCCAAGGTTCAGAGCCCCGGCCACCCACCAGTGGCGCCGATCACTGAAGAGACCCGTCGAGCGCTCGTCCCCGGCCGAACAGTCCGCCACCCCCAGGCCACTACATCCCGGGAGTTGTGGCCTCCCGACCCCTCTGAGGCCACTACTTCCCCGAAGTTGTGGCGACGGGCTTGGCCCCGCGGACCTGGCAGGCGCGAAGCGCCGGTGTCTGGCGGGAGCGGCGGTCGTGTGCTCGACGGGCCCGAGTCATCGAAAATTTAGCGATTGAAGACGGTCACTTCGATGGCGTAGAGGTCGGCGCGGTAGAGGTTGTCGGCGAATTCGACTGCGTGTCCGGCGGAGTCGAACGCGGTGCGTTGCATGCTGATCAACGGAGCGTGCGGCTTCGTGTCGAGCAGCCGGGCCTCCGCGGCACTCGCCGGAACCGCGGTGATGCGCTGCTTGGCCACCGCGGGACGGCCGTTGCGCTGGGACAGCAGCTGATAGAGGCCGGCCGACTCGAGGTCGGTGGTGGTGATGTCGTTGAAGCGGGGTGGCAGCCAGTTGCGCAGGATGGCGAGTGGTCGGCCGTCGGCCAGCCGGACCCGCTCGCAGTAGACCAGGCCGGCGTCGATCGGTGTGCCGAGCGCGCGCGCCGCGTGCCGGTCGATGCAGTCCGGGTCGAGGCGAAGGACCGTCGTCTTCGGCGTGCGGCCGGCCGCCGTCAGGTCCTCGAACAGGCTGGTGAGTGCGACGCGGCGGCGCACCTGGGTGTTGCTGACCTGGGTGCCGACCCCGCGCTTGCGGGTCAGCATGCCCTTGTCCACCAGGTGTTCCAGGGCCTGGCGCATGGTCGGGCGGGAGATGGCGAGGGACCCGGCGAGCTCGACCTCGTTGGGCAGCCGCTCGCCGGGCACCAGGTCGCCGCGGTCGACGGCGTCTTCGAGCTGGCGGCTGATCTGGAAGTAGAGCGGCACGGGACTGGAACGGTCGATCTCGATCCGTGGCAGCGGCATCGGGACCCCCTCGGCTGACAATCACTGGAGCTTGTCACCCACTTTGAACAAATGTCAAGACAAACTGTTGACTTCGCACGGCCCGGATATCAGGCTGGCGGGAACGTGCCACGAACACGCCCGAAATGAGGAGCGGTGCAACCCTTTGACGTGATCACCATGGGCCGTGTCAGCGTGGACCTCTACCCGCTGCAGGTCGGGGTTGGCCTCGAAGACGTCACCACCTTCGGCAAGTTCCTGGGCGGCAGTGCGACCAACGTCGCGGTCGCGTCGGCCCGGCACGGGCTGCGGTCGGCGGTGATCACGCGGACCGGCGACGACCCGTTCGGCCGTTACGTCCATCGCGCACTCAAGGAGTTGGGCGTCGACGACCGGTTCGTCAGCGCCGTGCCCGACCTGCTGACCCCGATCGTGTTCTGCGAGATCTTCCCGCCCGACGATTTTCCGCTGTACTTCTACCGCGAGCCGATCGCCCCCGACCTCGTCGTGCGCCCCGAAGAACTGGACCGGGACGCGATCCGGGAGGCGCGGCTGTTCTGGGCCACGGTGACCGGGCTGTCCCGCGAGCCGAGCCGCGACGCGCACCACGCAGCCTGGGAGATGCGCGGGCGCCGGCCATTGACCGTGCTCGACCTCGACTACCGGGCGATGTTCTGGTCCTCGGCCGAGGAGGCACACGCCGAGGTGGCCCGCGCGCTGCCGAAGGTGACCGTCGCCGTCGGCAACCTCGAGGAGTGCGAGATCGCGGTCGGGGAGCGCGATCCGCACCGCGCGGCCGAGGCGCTGCTGGCGGCCGGTGTCGACCTGGCCGTGGTCAAGCAGGGACCGAAGGGGGTGCTCGCCCGAAGCGGCGATCAGCTGGTCGAGGTGCCCCCGGCCCCGGTCGAGGTGCTCAACGGGCTCGGCGCCGGCGACGGCTTCGGCGGCGCGCTGTGCTACGGGCTGCTGGCCGGCTGGCCGCTCGATCGGGTGCTGCGCTTCGCCAACGCGGCCGGCGCGATCGTCGCCTCGCGGCTGGAGTGCTCGACCGCGATGCCGACGACCGGCGAGGTGCTCGCGCTGCTGGAGGCCGGCGGTGCTTGACTTCGCGGCGCTGCGGGATGTGCGCGCGACCCGGCCCGAGGCGATCGCCGACCTCGCGAGCCGGCGCTCGCGGCGGCCGCTGCTCGGCGTCGACGGCAAACTGATGATCGTCGCCGCGGACCATCCGGCGCGCGGCGCGCTCGGCGTGCGCAACGTGCCCGACGCCATGGCCGACCGCTACGACCTGTTGCGTCGCCTGGTGATCGCGCTGGCGCGGCCGGGCGTCGACGGCGTCCTCGGCACCTCGGACATCCTCGAGGACCTGCTGCTGCTCGGTGCGCTCGAGGACAAGGTCGTGATCGGTTCCATGAACCGCGGCGGCCTGCAGGGCGCGGTGTTCGAGTTGGACGACCGGTTCACCGGCTACGACGCGGACTCGATCGCGGCGATGGGCTTCGACGGCGGCAAGATGCTCACCCGCATCGACCTCGCCGACCCGGGCAGCGTCGCGACGTTGCAGGCCAGCGGGCGGGCGGTCACCGAACTCGCGGCGCGGGGGCTGATGGCGATGGTCGAGCCGTTCTGGTCGCGGCGGGTCAACGGGCGGGTTGTCAACGACCTGAGCGCCGGCGCGGCCGTGAAGTCGGTGGCGATCGCGAGCGGGTTGGGCGCCTCCAGCGCGTACACCTGGCTGAAGTTGCCGGTCGTGGAGGACATGGCCGCCGTGATGACCGCCACCACACTGCCCACACTGCTGCTCGGCGGGGATCCGAGCGGACATCCGGAGGAGACCTATGCGCGGTGGGGTGAGGCGCTGGCGCTGCCCGGGGTGCGCGGACTGGTCGTCGGGCGGGCGCTGCTCTATCCGGCCGACGGCGCGGTCGAGGACGCGGTCGACGCCGCGGTGTCGCTGGTCAGGACGGCGGTGACGTCATGACCGAGATGCTCGTCGAGGTTACGCCGGAGTCCGCCGGTTGGGGTTTTTCCGGGGTACGGGTCGTGCTGCTGTCACCCGGGGACAACTACGAGTGGTCGACCGGGGACGACGAGGTGCTGGTGGTGCCGCTGTCCGGCGCGTGCGCGGTGTCCTGCGCGGCCGGGTCCGCCGAGCTCGCCGGGCGGGAGAGCGTCTTCACCGGGATCACCGACGTCGCGTACGTGCCCCGGGACAGTGCGCTGACGCTGGCCGGCAGCGGGCGGTTCGCGCTGTGCACGGCGCGCGCGGTTCGCCCGCGGCCGTTCCGGCACGTCACGGCGGCCGAGACGCGCGTCGAGCTGCGCGGCGCCGGCAGCTGCTCCCGGCAGGTCAACAACTTCGGTACCCCCGATGTGCTCGACGCCGACCGGCTCATCGTCTGCGAAGTGCTGACCCCGTCGGGGAACTTTTCGTCGTACCCCCCGCATAAACATGACGAGGAGCGGCACGAGGAGCCGAAGGAATCGGTCCTCGAGGAGATCTATTACTACGAGGTACGAGGGGAGCACGGCATGGCCTACCAACGGGTCTACGGCACGACCGACGTGCTCGCCGAGGTGCGGACCGGCGACGTGGTGCTGATCCCCAACGGCTGGCACGGCCCCTCGATGGCCGTCCCCGGCTACGACCTCTACTACCTCAACGTGATGGCCGGGCCGGGCGAGCGGGCCTGGCACATCTGCGACGATCCCGCCCACGCGTGGATCCGCGACACCTGGGTCGGCCAGCCGGTCGACCCGCGACTGCCGATGACGGGGGTTGTCTCATGAAGCTCACGGTCGGCCAGGCCGTCGTCCGGTTCCTTGCCGCGCAGCGCAGCGCGCGTGACGGGGTGGAGCACAAGTTCTTCGAGGGGTGCTTCGGCATCTTCGGCCACGGCAACGTGGCCGGGATCGGCCAGGCGCTGCTGCAGGCCGAGCTGGACACCCCCGGTGCTCTGCCCTACCGGCAGGCCCGCAACGAGCAGGGCATGGTGCATGCCGCGTCGGGCTTCGCGCGCATGCGCAACCGGCTGTCCACACTGGCCTGCACCACGTCGATCGGCCCGGGTGCGACCAACATGGTCACCGGGGCGGCTTTGGCCACCGTCAACCGGCTGCCGGTGCTGCTGCTGCCCGGCGACGTCTTCGCCACCCGCGTCGCCGATCCGGTGCTGCAGCAGCTGGAGGACCCGCGCGGCGGCGACATCAGCGTCAACGACGCGTTCCGGCCGGTGTCGCGCTACTTCGACCGCGTCTGGCGGCCCGAGCAGCTGCCCTCGGCACTGCTCGCCGCGATGCGGGTGCTCACCGACCAGGCCGAGACCGGCGCGGTCACCCTCGCGCTGCCGCAGGATGTGCAGGCGCAGGCGTTCGACTGGCCCGCGGAACTGTTCCGTCCCCGCGTGTGGCACATCCCGCGCCCGGTGCCCGAGCCGGCCGCCCTCGTCCGGGCCGTCGAGGTGCTGCGCTCGGCGCAGCGCCCGCTGATCGTCGCGGGTGGCGGCGTCATCTACGCCGAGGCAACCGAGGCGCTGCGCCGGTTCGCCGAGGCGACCGGCATCCCGGTCGCGGAGACACAGGCCGGCAAGGGCTCGCTGCCCTACGACCACCCGCTCGCCCTGGGCGCGATCGGCGCGACCGGCACCACCGGGGCCAACGCCATGGCCCGCGAGGCCGACGTGGTGCTCGGCATCGGCACCCGGTGGAGTGACTTCACCACCGCGTCGCGCAGTGCCTTCGCGGCCGACGGGGTGCGATTCGTCAACGTCAACGTCGCCACGTTCGACGCGGTCAAGCAGGCCGGGGTGGCCGTGGTCGCGGACGCCCGGGAGGCGTTGACGGCGCTGGCGTCCGCGCTCGCCGGCTATGTGACCCCGGCGCCGTATCAGGAGCGGGCCCGCGCGCTGGTGGCGGAGTGGGACCGCACGGTCGAGGCGGCCTACCACCTCGGGCACACGCCGTTGCCCGCACAGTCCGAGGTGATCGGTGCGGTCAACGACGCGTCCGAGCCGCGTGACGTCGTGGTCTGCGCGGCCGGCTCGATGCCCGGCGATCTGCACAAGCTCTGGCGCACCCGGGACCCGAAGGGCTATCACGTCGAATACGGCTACTCGTGCATGGGCTACGAGATCGCCGGCGGCCTCGGGGTGCGCCTCGCCGCCCCCGACCGCGACGTGTTCGTCCTGGTCGGCGACGGCTCCTATCTGATGATGGCGCAGGAGCTGGTCACCGCCGTCCAGGAGCGGATCAAGCTGATCGTGGTCCTGGTGCAGAACCACGGCTTCGCCTCCATCGGGCGGCTGTCCGAATCGGTCGGCGCGCAGCGCTTCGGCACGGCCTACCGGTTCCGTTCCGGCGACGGCCGGCTCGACGGTGACGTGCTGCCGGTCGACCTGGCGGCCAACGCACAGAGCCTCGGCGCCGACGTGATCCGCGTGCACACCGTCGACGACCTGCGCTCGGCGCTGGCCAAGGCCAAGGAGTCCGACCGTACGACGGTCGTGCACGTCGACGCCGACCCCTACGTCGACGCGCCGTCCAGCGAGTCGTGGTGGGACGTCCCGGTCGCCGAGGTGTCCACATTGGACTCAACCCGCACCGCCCGGGTGGACTACGAGCGCGCCCGCCGCGCACAACGCCGGTACCTGTAGGAGACACACAGACATGCGGACCATCGACCCGCTCGACGAAGCGATTGCCCTCGTCAACGCCAACTGCACCGTTCGGTTCGACACCCGCGCAATGGTGGTCACCTCGCGTGGCCGCACGTGACCCAGCCGGTAGCCGCCTCCTACCACGTCCCGACCGCCAACCGAGGCGTTCACCCCCACAAGGAGACCCGATGATCAAGATGAGACGGGCACTGGTCGTGCCCGCGCTGAGCCTGCTGCTCCTCGCCGCCTGCAGCAACGACCCGGTGAACAAGCAGCAGGACGACACCGGCAAGGCCGGCGGCGCCGGCAAGTACGGCTACAAGATCGCCGTGGTGACCCACGGCGGCGCCGGCGACGCGTTCTGGAGCATCGTCAAGAACGGCGTGCAGAAGGCCGGCTCGGACCTCGGCGACACCGTCACCTACGAGAGCGACGCCGACCCGCAGAAGCAGGCTCAGCTCATCGACGCCGCGGTCAACCAGAAGGTCGACGGCATCGTGGTGTCGATGGCCAACCCGGACGCGCTCAAGTCGTCGATCCAGAAGGCCGTCGCGGCCGGCATCCCGGTCATCACCATCAACTCCGGCGCCTCGGACTCGAAGGCGTTCGGCGCGCTGAGCCACATCGGCCAGGACGAGTCGATCGCCGGCGCCGCCGTCGGCAGCCAGCTCAAGCAGGTCGGCGTCAAGAACGCGATCTGCGTCATCCAAGAGGCCGGCAACGTCGGGCTCGAGCAGCGCTGCGCGGCCGTCAAGACGGCCCTCGGCGGCACCACCACCAACCTGCAGGTCGACAACAACAACCTGCCGGGCGCCCAGGCGACCATCAAGGCCAAGCTGCAGACCGACAAGACCATCGACGGCGTCGTGACGCTCGGCGGCCAGGTCGCCGCCGTGGCCGTGACGGCGATCGCCGAGCGCCGGTTCGACGGCCAAGCTCGCCACCTTCGACCTCAACGCCGACGTGGCGAAGGGCATCCAGAGCGGCAAGATCCTCTTCGCCGTCGACCAGCAGCCGTACCTGCAGGGCTACCTGCCGGTCGCAGATGCTGACGCTCTACAAGTCCAACCTCAACGTCGCTCGGTGGCGGCCAGCCCGTGCTCACCGGTCCGACGCTCGTGACGCAAGGACAACGCCGCCCAGATCGAGAAGCTGGCGGCGGCCGGTACCCGCTGACCATGCCGGGCGGGCGCCAACGATGCGGCCCGCCCGCAGGCTTCATCCCTTGGAGGTACGCAATGACCGCACGACGCGCGGCAGCGCCGACGAGCGGGTCGCCCGCGTCGGCCTGCTGCGCGGCTGCTCGTCAAGCCCGAGCTCGGCTCGGTGGTCGGCGCCGATCGTCGTCTTCGTCTTCTTCGCCGTCCAGTCCGACGTCTTCCGCTCGCCCGAACGGCATCGCCAACTGGCTCGACCCGGCCTCGACGCTCGGGCATCATGGCCGTCGCCGTCGCGCTGCTGATGATCGGCGGCGCACTTCGACCTGTCGGCCGGCGTGCAGACCGGCACGGCCGGCCTCGTCACGGCCATCCTGACCACGACTACCGGCTCAACATCTGGGTCGCCGTCTGGCCGTCTCGCTGCTGTGGCGCTGGCGATCGGCTTCTTCAACGGCTACCTGGTGACCCGCACCAAGCTGCCGAGCTTCATCATCACGCTCGGCACGTTCCTGATGCTCCAGGGCCTCAACCTCGGCGTCACCAAGCTGATCACCGACACCGTGCAGGTCAGCGGCATCGACGAGGTGCCGGGCTACGGCGTCGCGCACGGCGTCTTCGCCAGCGACGTTCACCATCGGCGGGCGCAGTTCCAGGTCGCGATCCTCTGGTGGATCGCTGTTCACCATCGTCGCGACGTGGGTGCTGCTGCGGACCCGGTTCGGCAACTGGATCTTCGCGGTCGGCGGCGACGACGAACGCGGCGCGCAACGTCGGCGTCCCGGCCGGCCGGACCACGATCGCGCTGTTCATGATCGACGTCGTTCGCGCGCCTGGTTCGTCGGCAACACGCAGCTCGTGCGGCTGACCTCGATCCAGGCGCAGCACCGGCTTCGGCCAGGAGCTCATCTACATCGTCGCCGCGGTCATCGGCGGCTGCCTGCTGACCGGCGGGTTACGGCTCGGCGATCGGCGCGTCGCTCGGCGCGCTCATCTTCGGCATGACCTCGCTAGGGCATCGTGTACGCCGGGCTGGAACACCGACTGGTTCAAGTTCTTCCTCGGCGCGATGCTGCTGCTCGCCGTGCTGGCCAACCAGCTCGTCCGGCGGTACGCCGAGCAGAGCGGAGGCGCATGACTGCCGACGACGACCCGCCGACGAGCGCAGCCCGCTGCTGGAGATCCGCGGGACGTCGGCAAGTACTTCGGCAGCGTCATCTCGCTGAAGGACATCTCGACGACGGTCCACGCCGGGCGAGGTCACCTGCGTGCTCGGCGACAACGGCGCGGGCAAGTCGACGCTTCATCAAGATCCTCGTCCGGGGTGCACCAGCCCGACGCAGGGCGAGCTGCTGATGGACGGCGAGCCGGTCACGCTTCAGCTCGCCGCGCGAGGCGCTCGACGCCGGCATCGCCACGGTCTACCAGGACCTGGCGATGATCCCGCTGATGGCGGTCTGGCGGAACTTCTTCCTCGGCTCCGAGCCGACCAAGGGCTGGGGGCCGTTCCGCCGGTTCGACGCGGAGACGGCGCAGCGGGTCACCCGCGAGGAGCTGGCGCGACATGGGCATCGACATCCGCGACCCCGACCAGCCGGTCGGCACGCTGTCGGGCGGCGAGCGCCAGTCGGTGGCGATCGCCCGGGCGGTCCACTTCGGCGCGCGGCTGCTGATCCTCGACGAGCCGACCTCGGCGCTCGGCGTCAAGCAGGCCGGCGTGGTGCTGAAGTACATCGCTCAGGCCGCGCGGACCGGGGGCTCGGGCGTCATCTTCATCACCCACAACCCGCACCACGCCTACCCGGTGGGCGACCGGTTCCTGCTGCTCAAGCGCGGGCGCAGCCTCGGCGACTTCGCCAAGACGCGAGATCACCCGCGACGAGCTCACCCGGCTGATGGCCGGCGGCGCCGAGCTCGAGGAGCTCGCTCACGAGCTGGAGCGCACCGACCTCGCGATCGACGAGGCGGGAGGATCAGCGTGAACGACGTCCTGGCGCGCACCGGCGGCGCGCCGATCTCGTGGGGGGTCAGCGAGGCGCCCGACTGGGGAGTTGAGCTGCCCGCCGAGCGGGTGCTCGGCGAGATGCGCGAACTCGGGCTCGACGCCACCGAACTCGGCCCGACCGGATACCTCGGCCGCGGACCGGTCGAGGTGCGGGCGCTGCTCGACCGGCACGCGCTGAAGCTGATCGGCGGTTTCCTGCCGGTGCCGATGCACGTATGCACCGACGCCGACTTCGCCGAGGCCCGCTCGGCGATGCAGACGCTCGCCGAGGCCGGTTCGGAGGTGGTCGTGCTCGCGGCGCGGTCCGCCGACGGCAGCTACGACCGCAAGGTACGGCTCACCGAGGACGAGTGGGCGGTGCTGCTGGCCACGTTGCGCCGTCTCGAGGACCTCGCCGCCGATCTCGGTCTGCGCCCGTCCCTGCATCCGCACGTCGGCACCGCCATCGAGGACCGCGCGTCGGTGCTGCGGCTGGCCGAGTCGAGCGACGTGCCGCTCTGCCTCGACACCGGTCACCTGCTCATCGGCGGCATCGACCCGCTCGAACTGGTGAAGCAGGATCCGGGCCGTATCACGCACGTACACCTCAAGGACGTGCGGGGCGCCGTCGCGACGACCGTGTCCGGCGGCGACAGCAGCTACATCGAGGCAGTGCGGGCCGGCCTCTACGCGCCGCTCGGCGACGGCGACCTCGACATCGGCGGCATCGTGCGCGAGCTCGAAGGCTCCGGCTACCAGGGCTGGTACGTCCTGGAGCAGGACGCCGCGCTGCTACCAGGCCCCAGCGCCCGGTGCCGGGCCGATCGACGAGGTGCGGCGCAGTCTCGAGTTCCTGCGGTCGGCGGTCCTGAGTCGCGGAGCGGAGCCGGAGCGCGAGTTCGCCGCTGTCTTCGAAGGTCGGACACCGTGACCGTCCGTCGTTCATTGGGCATCGGCGTCGTCGGCTTCGGCTGGATGGGGCAGGTGCACACGCGCGCGCACCTGCGGGTGCCGCACCACTACCCGGAACTGGCGATCGGGTCCGTGCTGGTTTCGGTCGCCGACCCGGAGCCGGGCGGGCCGCGCGACGCGCGCGAGCAGTACGGCTTCGCCCGCGCCACCGAGCGCTGGCCGGACCTGCTCGAGGATCCCGAGGTGCAGGCGGTCAGCGTCACCGCGCCCAACTTCCTGCACCGCGAGATCGGCGCCGCGGTCGCCGCCGCCGGCAAGCACCTGTGGATCGAGAAGCCGGTCGGGGTCGACGCCGCCGACGCGGAGGCGGTCGCCGCGGCGGTCGCGGAAGGCGGCGTGCAGAGCACCGTCGGCTTCAACTACCGGCACGTCCCGGCCGTCGCGCCGCGCGGGAGCTGATCGCGCGCGGCGACCTCGGCGACCGTCACGCATGCGCGGGTCCGGCTGTTCAGCGACTACGCGGCGCATCCGGACGGGGCGCTGTCGTGGCGGTTCGAGCGGCGCCCGCGGCGGCAGCGGTGTGCTTGGCGACCTCGCGTCGCACGGCGTCGACCTGGTCCGTCACCTGCTCGGCGAGATCGGTTCGGTGGTCGCCGACACCGCGGTGTTCGTTCCGCGCCGGCCGCAGCCGAGCGGTGCGGGCAGCCACTTCGCGCTGGCGACCGGCGGCACCCTCGGCGACGTGGAGAACGAGGACTTCGTGAGCTGCCTGATGCGGCTGACCGGCGGCGCCCGCGTGACCCTCGAGGCGAGCCGGGTCAGCGTCGCCGAGCAGTGCAACTACGGCATCGAGGTGCACGGCACCCGGGGCATGCTGGCCTGGGACTTCCGGCGCATGGGTGAACTCGCGCTGAGCGTCGGCGACGAGCCGCACGGCCAGAGCCTTCGCACGGTCTTCGTCGGGCCGGGCCACGGCGACCTCGATGCGTTCCAGCCGGGTGGCGGCATCGCGATGGGCTACGACGACCTTAAGGTGATCGAGGCGGCACGGTTTCTGCGCTCGATCGGCGACGGCAAGGCATACGGCGCCACCGTCGACGATGCCGTCGCGAGTGCGCGTGCGCTCGAGGCGATGCTCGAGTCGGTGCGCACCGGCAGTTGGGTGGAGGTGCCAAAATGACAGTACGGGTAGGCGTGATCGGCACCGGCGTCATGGGCAGCGACCACGCGCGGACGCTCGCCCGGATGGTCTCCGGTGCGGAGGTCGGCGCCGTGTTCGACGTCGACCGGTCCCGGGCGCAGGCGGTTGCCGGCGCGCTGCCGGCCGCTCGCGTTCTCGACGATCCGCACGCCCTCATCCGCGACGACGCCGTTGACGCGGTCCTCGTCGCCTCCTCCGACCCGACGCACGAGGAACTCGTGCTCGCCAGCATCGCCGCGGGCAAACCCGTGTTCTGCGAGAAGCCTCTCGCGCCGACCGTGGCCGGCTGCCGGCACATCCTCGACGCCGAGGCCGCCGCCGGGCGCCGGCTGGTGAGCGTCGGCTTCATGCGCCGGTACGACCCCGGATATGTCGAGCTCAAGCGCCTGCTCGACGAGGGGTTGCTCGGCCCGCCGCTGCTGATGCACTGCGTGCATCGCAACCCGGACGCGCCGGCCAATGTGCCCAGTGCCTACCTGATCACCGGCTCGGCCGTGCACGAGATCGACATGGCCCGCTGGCTGTTCGGCGACGAGATCGCCACCGTCACCGTCCACACCGGACGGTCAAGCCGGGCCTCCGGCAGTACCCGTGATCCGCTGCTGCTGGTGCTCGAGACCACCGGCGGCGTGCTCATCGACGTCGAGGTGTTCGTCCACGCCCGCTACGGCTACGAGGTGCGCTGCGAGCTTGTCGGGGAGGACGGCACGGCGGCCGTTGACGCGCCCGCACCGACGCTCGTCCGGCGCGAGTTCGCCGCCGGGCGCGGCCTTGCCGCCGACTGGCGACCGCGCTTCGCCGAGGCGTACCGGCGTGAGCTGCAGGACTGGATCGACGGCGTGCGGGGCGCCGGCTCGGCCGGCTCACCACTGGCCTCGGCCCGCGATGGCTACGCGGCGACCGCCGTCGCCGAGGCCGGCATCGCGGCGCTGCAGACCGGCCTTCCCCAGAAGGTCGAGCTACGGGCTTAGGGTTCAACGAACGTCGACGATCGGGGGTTTGCCGTGCCGGCACTTGGTGTCGTATTCCGTCCGCAGATGCCGCCGGAGCAGCTGCGGGCCGCGGCCGAGGCCGCCGACGCGGCCGGGCTGGACGAGTTGTGGCTGTGGGAGGACTGCTTCGCGGAGGGCGGCATCGCCACGGCGGCGGCCGCGCTGGCCTGGACTTCCCGCGTACGAGTGTGTATTGGTCTTCTGCCCGTGCCGCTGCGGAACGTGGCGCTGACCGCGATGGAGATCGCCACCCTTGAACGGCTCTTCCCGGGCCGGGTCGACGTCGGCATCGGCCACGGCGTGCAGTCCTGGATGGGTCAGGCCGGTGCGCGGGCGCAGTCGCCGCTGACGCTGCTCCGTGAATACCTGGTGGCGCTCAAGTCTTTGCTCGCGGGGGAGGAGGTGACGACGTCTGGGCGATACGTGAACCTCGATGCCGTCCGGCTCGAGTGGCCGCCCCCCGCCGCGCCGCGGCTCCTCGCCGGGGCGACCGGCCCGAAGTCGATGGCGCTCGCCGGTGAACTGGCCGGCGGCACCATCCTGACCGGCAGTACCCCGGTCGATGGCATCCGGCAGGCGCGAGCCCAACTGGAGGCGGGCGGGGCCAAGCCCGACCACCACCTCGTCGCGTACGTCTGGGCGGCCGCCGGCCCCGGTGCGGCCGAACGGCTCGACGCCGACCTGCGCGCCTGGGACCTCGAGCCGAGCCCTGATCTCGCGGTGGCCGCCGATGCGGCGGCGGTGGCAGAGGCGGTCCGGCGCTCGGCGGCCGCCGGAGCCGACTCGGTGGTGCTCCAGCCGACCTCCGACGAGCCCGACCTGGTGGCGTTCATGCACTTCGCCGGTGAGCAGGTCCGCCCCCTCCTGTAGCTGGCGGAGGACGCAACTTCCCCGAAGTAGTGGCTTCCGGCCTGGGCCGAGGGCACAACTTCCCCGAAGTAGTGGCTTCCGGCCGGCGGAGGCCACTACTTCCCGGAAGTCGTGGCCGGGCTATGCGGTCAGGGCGGCCTTCGCGGCTTTCGCGTCCGCGACGGCCTTGTGCAGGGCCTGGCCGGCGGTCTTGATCGATGTGCGGATCGGCCTGACCTGGCCGGTGATGGCGTTCGCGTCCGGGCCGGGCTGGATCGCGAGCAGTGCGTCAGCCTTGCCGGCCAGGGCCGCCTGCGCCGCATCGACCTTGGCGCGCAGGTCCGCCACGTCGGCCTCGGCCGTGGTGGTGTCCTTGCCGGCCTTCTTGGCCGCGGCGATCGCCGTACCGAGTTCGTCGGCGGCCTTCTCCAGCTTGGGGAATCGCGGCTGCCTCGGTGTCGGCGGCGACGGTGAGCCGTACCTTCGGCCCGACCAGGAGGTAGATGCGGAAGTCGGCGACCATGCTCTGGTCGTCGGCCTTGACCGCGGCGAGGGTGGTCTCGCCGGCCACCTTGGTACGCAGCGCGCCCAGCCCGGACTGGTCGGCCGAGATGAGGCGGCTGAGGGTCGTCTTGTGCGCCGAGGACAGATGCGCCGCACTCTGTACCGTCGTGCTGTGCGCCTTTAGCGCCGCCAGCCGGCCGTCGATGCGGGCCGTGACCAGCTTCTTGGCCGCGTCGAGCTTGGCCGCCGCGGCGCTGGGCTTGGCTGCGCTTGGCTTGGCGCTCGGTGCCGCGTTGGGTGCTGCGAACGCCGGGCCGGCGGCCAGGGCGAGGCTGGCGCCGATGGCGACGACCGCCGCGATGCGGGGGAGGAGTTTCATCGTCGGGAGATCCCTCTCAGTCCGAGTCCGGCTGGGCCTGGCCGTCGGCCTTCAACTGGCTGTCGACCTGGTTGAGCAGGCCGTCGACGTCGCTGAGCTGGCCGTCGACGGCGGCGGTGCCGGTCGTGGTGTCGGCCGCAGCACCGGCTGCGGGGGTGACGGTCGCGGTCGTGGCCGGTGCGGGCGCCGGCGCCTCGGCCTTGGCCCGGTTGCACCCGGTCAGCACCGCGACGCTGAGCGCGCCGATCGCCATCGCGGTCGCCATGGTCCGTTTCATACCGAACCCCTCGTCGTCTGCATCGTTGCCAGCCCGGCGATCATGGCGGCGGAACGTAAGCGCGGAAGGTCGCGCTTCGTAAGGGTTCGGTTAGGGCGTCAGGACGCTGATCCGCGCCAACCAGCGCGCGAGCACGGATCTTGGAGGTTCCGGCGCGGCGGCCCCGAGCGCCTCGGTCAGCCGCTCGACGTCGTCCAGCGGCAGCCGGAAGGATGCGCGGCACTGCTTGCCCACCCAGAGGGACACCACGACCACGTCGTGCTCATCGTGGCGGCTCACGCGCATCGTCCGGTCTTCCCCGCGCTCGTCGGCGAAGATGTCGCCGACTCTCGGGAGCGGTACCAGGTCGCCCACGCATTCATCATGGCCGTTGGCCGCGACGCGCGCCAGAGCTGAATGCGGTCGACGACGAGGCCACAGTTTCCCCGGAGTTGTGGCCTCCGGACCCCGCTGAGGCCACTACTTCCCCGAAGTTGTGGCAACCCTGCCCGCTGAGGGCACTGTTTCCCCGGAGTTGTGGCCTCCGGGGGCGTTGAGGGCACTACTTGCCCGGAGTTGTGGCGACGGGCTTGGCCCCGCGGACCTGGCAGCGGAGGCCCCCTGGGCCGGAGCGGTGTCTGGCGGGAGCAACAGCCACCCCAACAAAACGCTGCGCGTTTTGCCGGGGGACCCCGGCGGCACGCTCGACGGACCCGAGTCATCTGCCAAAATATGACCATGCCCTCGACTGTCGCGCCGGTGCTGGCGGAGGGCACGCTTCGGGCGATCGAGCAGCCTGAGCTGCAGGTGGACGGCGAGTTGGCGCTGCGGCCGTGGCGGAGGGACGATGCGCCGGCGGTGCGCGAGGCCTTCTCCGATCCGGACATCCAACGATGGCACATGCTTCGCATCGACGATCTTGACGAGGCCGCGGAATGGGTACAGCAGTGGCGCGACCGCTGGACCGCGGAGCGGGACGCGAGCTGGGCGATCGTGCGCAACGACGACGGCCGCGTCGTCGGGCAGGCGGGGCTGCGGACGATCCTGCTGTGGGTGGCCGAGGCGCAGGTGTCCTACTGGGTGCTGCCCGGCGCGCGCGGTGCGGGCATCGCGACGCGGGCGACGGCGGCGGTGCGGGACTGGGCGTTCGGTGAGCTGCGACTGCATCGCTTGTTCCTGCTGCATTCGACGCGGAATACGGCCTCGTGCCGGGTGGCCGGGCGGACCGGGTTCGAGCTGGAGGCGACGCTGCGTGAGTACATGCCGCATGCCGACGGCTGGCACGACATGCACCTGCACGCCCAACTGATGAAGGCTTGACTTATATAAGCCGCAGCTGGCAGAGTTGACACGTGACGGACTTCAGTGGCTACCTTGATCGAGCCGAGCGCGCGACCGCGACGGTGCCCGGGCGCACGGCGCGGACGGTCGTCATACGGCGGACGTTCGACGCGCCGGTCGACGACGTCTGGCAGGCGTGCACCGATCCGGCGCGGATCGCCCGCTGGTTCCTGCCGGTGACCGGTGACCTGCGGCTCGGCGGGCGCTATCAACTACAGGACCACGCGGGCGGCGAGATCCTGCGCTGCGAGCCGCCGAAGCTGTTCCGGGCCACGTGGGAATACGGGACCGAGATGTCCGAGGTCGAGGTACGGCTGTCGGACGAGGGCGACGGCACGCTGTTCGAGTTGACGCACGAGTCGGACCCCGATCCGGAATTCTGGGCCCGGTACGGGCCGGCTGCGACCGGGGTGGGCTGGGACGGGATGCTGCTCGGGCTCGTCCTGCACCTCGAGGGCGGCATGATCGACGACCCGGTCGCCTGGCAGGCGAGCGACGACGGGCGCGCGTTCATGATCCGGTCGAGCGAGCTGTGGGGCGCGGCCTACGCGGAGTCGGGTGCGAGCCCCGACGAGGTCGCGACGATTGTCGCGAATGCCAGCGCTTTCTATACCGGTACCGGTTAGGTTAGCCCCCACACACCCGGCGGACGCACCACGAAAAGTGTCGGGGGGTTTCACTAGGCTGGCGGCATGCCAGGCGAACCCCCCGCCGTTCTGACTGCCGGCGGCATCAGTCTCGTGCTCGACGTCGCCGGACCGCGGCTGCCCCGTGTGCGCCACTTCGGCGCCGACCCGGGACCGCTCGGTCCGGACCTGCTCGACGCGCTCGTGCCGCTCGGCGGCGACCTGCCGCTGCTGGCGTCGCCGGCCGACGGCTGGGTCGGGCGGCCGGGGCTGAGCGGCCATCGGCAAGGCGCGTCGATACCGGTGCGCTGGTCGCTCGACGAGCCGGTCACCGTCGAATCGGGCCTGGGCGGGCGGATTCTCGCCGCCGCCTCCGACGCCGAGGCCGGCCTGCGGGTTGTGAGCGAGCTTGAGCTCGACCGGTTCGGCGTGCTGCGCATGCGGCACGCGCTGACCAATCTCGGCGCGGAGCCCTATACCGTCGATGCGCTCATCTGCACCCTGCCGATCCCCGCCGGCGACGCCGAGCTGCTCGACTTCACCGGCCGGTGGTCCAAGGAGAAACAGCCGCAGCGCACCGACTTCCACCACGGCGCCTGGTCGAGGGAGAGCCGGCGCGGCCGCACCGGTCACGACGCGACCGGCCTGCTCGTCGTCGGCGAGCGTGGGTTCGGTTTCCGGCGCGGCGCGCTGCGTGCCGTGCACACCGCCTGGAGCGGCGACCACCTGCACTACGCCGAGCGGATGATCGAGGGGCAGGCCGTGCTCGGCGGCGGAGAGCTCCTCGCCTCCGGCGAGATCCAGCTCGCCGACGGGGACAGCTATGTGACGCCGTGGGTCTACTTCGTCTACGCCGACGGACTCGACACCGCGAGCGCGCGGCTGCACCGGCACGTCCGCGCCAACTCGCCGCGGACGCGCACCGCCCGGCCGGTGACCCTGAACAACTGGGAGGCCACCTATTTCGACCATGGCCTCGACCGGCTGCTCGAGCTGGCGACGCGGGCCGCCGAGGTGGGGGCCGAGCGGTTCGTGCTCGACGACGGCTGGTTCCGCGGCCGGCGGCACGACCGGGCCGGCCTCGGCGACTGGTATGTCGATGAGGGCGTGTGGCCGCACGGCCTGCATCCGCTGGCCGATCACGTGCGCTCGCTCGGCATGGAGTTCGGCCTGTGGGTCGAGCCGGAGATGGTCAACCCCGACTCGGACCTCGCGCGCGCCCACCCTGACTGGATCCTCGGCCAGGCGAGCCGGTGGCCGCCCGAGTTTCGCTTTCAACAGACGCTCGACCTGGCCGATCCGGACGCGTTCGACTATGTGCTGGAGCGCATCGACGACCTGGTGACCGAATACCAGCTCACCTACCTGAAGTGGGACCACAACCGCGACATCGCCGAGGCCGTGCACCGCGGCATCCTCGGTGTGCACCGCCAGACCGACGCGGTCTACCGGCTTATCGACGAGCTCCGCCGCCGGCACGCCGGGCTGGAGATCGAGTCGTGTTCGTCGGGCGGCGCGCGGATCGACTACGGCATCCTCGCGCGCACCGACCGGGTGTGGACCTCCGACTGCAACGACGCCCTTGAGCGGCAACAGATCCAGCGGTGGACCGGCCTGCTCGTGCCGCCGGAGATGATGGGCTCGCACGTCGGCTCGCCGGTCGACCACACCACCGGCCGGTCGCTGAGCCTGGCGTTCCGGTGCAGCACCGCGCTGTTCGGCCACATGGGCATCGAGTGGGACATCTCCACCGCGAGCGAGGAGCAGCGGGCCGAGCTGAGCGAGTGGATCGCCCTCCACAAGCGGCTGCGGCCGCTGCTGCATCGCGGCACCACCGTCCGGGTGGATCATCCCGACCCGTCGGCACTCGTCCACGGCGTCGTTTCGCCGGGTCGCGACCACGGTCTGTTCGCCTATGTGCAGCTGATCGCGCGGGCGGCCGACACGCCCCCGGCCATGCGGGTGGCCGGCCTCGACCCGGCCCAGGACTATCAGGTGACGGTCATCGGGCCGGGGACCGCGGCGGCCGGGGCGAGCCTGCCCCGCTGGGTGGAGAAGCCGTTCCTCGCGCCCGGCTCGGTGCTGATGGAGCTCGGGTTGCCCGCGCCGCGGCTGCGTCCGGCCAGCACCCTCCTCGTTCAGGTGGAGACGGCACGCGGGTCGAGCGCGGCGTCCGACTGATCGACGCCCGGCCAAGCTACGCTCGCTGGTTGGGGACTACCGGTTCCGGGCACCACCGCACATGATCTGGAGAAGGATCCGTTGACCGCACAGCCCGACGACCATGTACGGGGCCGACGACCTCACGCATCTCGAGGGTCTGGACGCCGTCCGCAAGCGGCCCGGCATGTACATCGGGTCGACCGACAGCCGTGGCGTCAACCACCTCGTTCAACGAGATCGTGGACAACTCCACCGACGAGGGCGTCGGCCGGGCACGCGACGCGGGTCGAGGTGATCCTGCACGCCGACGGCTCGGTCCAGGTCGACGACGACGGGCGCGGCATCCCGACCGACATCCACGCCAAGTCCGGGCATGTCCGGCGTCGAGCTGGTGCTGACCCGGCTGCACGCGGGCGGCAAGTTCGGCGGCTCCGGCTACAAGACCTCCGGCGGCCTGCACGGCGTCGGCGCGTCCGCGGTCAACGCGCTGTCGCGTGCGCTTCGACGTCACCGTCAAGCGGGACGGCAAGGTTCACCAGATGTCGTTCCAGCACGGCGTGCCCGGCGTGTTCGACGGCGCCCGGCCCGACGGCGCGCGTTCACGCCGGCAGCCCGGCCTGCGGGTCGTCCGGCCGGATGAAGCGCGGCGAGTCCACCGGCACGTCGATCCGCTACTGGTACGACGCCCGCTACTTCGAGACCGGCGCCGCGCTGTCGACGTCGAGGCGGTGCGGGCCAAGCTGCGCAACACCGCGTTCCTGGTCCCCGGCGTCGACCTACGTGCTGCGAGAGCCCGACCGGCGCCGGCGACCGAGGAGACGTTCCACTACCCCAACGGCCTGATCGACATGGTCGACTTCCTCGCCCCGGCCGGGGACAAGCCGGTCTGCGGCACGCTGCGTGATCACCGGCGAGGGCACCTACAAGGAGAACGCCGCCGACGAGAACGGCGTCATGCGCGCCAACGTCGAGCGGCGCGCCGAGGTCGAGGTCGCGCTGCGCTGGGGCACCGGCTACGAGCGGACCGTCGAGTGCTTCACCAACACGATCCGCAACGTGCACGGCGGCACGCACCGCAAGGGCTTCGAGCGGGCCGCTCGTGCGGGCCCTCACCGAGGCGATGCGCAACACCCGCGGCCTGCTCAAGCCCAAGGAGGAGCCGCCGATCCTCGACGACGTCCTCGAGGGCATGACCGCGGTCGTCCACGTGCGGATGCCGGAGCCGCAGTTCACCTCGCAGACCAAGGACGAGCTGTCGACCGCGCCGGCATCACCAAGGTGCGTGCAGGCGATCGTCGAGCAGCACCTCAAGGCGTGGGTCGACGACCGGCGCACCAGGTCCGAGGCGCGGCACCGTCCTGCAGAAGATCGTCGACGCGGCCCGGGTCCGGCTGACGCAGAAGCAGCAGAAGGACGCCGCCCGGCGCAAGACCGCCCTCGAGGGCGCGTCGATGCCGCCGAAGCTGGTCGACTGCCGGTCCACCGGGGTCGACCGCAGCGAGTTGTTCATCGTCGAGGGTGACAGCGCGCTCGGCACCGCCCGGATGGCGCGCATCGTCGGAGTACCAGGCGCTGCTGCCGATCCGCGGCAAGATCCTCAACGTCCAGAAGGCGAGCCTCGCAGCAGGTGCTCGACAACGCCGAGTGCTCGCGCGATCGTGCAGGTGCTCGGCGCCGGCACCGGGCCGCACCTTCGACCTGAGCGCGATGCGCTACGGCCGGGTGATCCTGATCATGGCCGACGCCGACGTCGACGGCTCGCACATCCG
The DNA here is from genome assembly GCA_963816625.1 of uncultured Actinomycetota bacterium. GTDB lineage: Bacteria > Actinomycetota > Actinomycetes > Mycobacteriales > Micromonosporaceae > Dactylosporangium. The sequence goes on from CAWFLC010000006.1 coordinate 979,368, forward strand.
CACCCTGCTGATCACGCTGTTCGCGCAAGTACATGCGGCCGGTGATCGAGGCCGGTCGGCTGTACGCGGCGATGCCGCCGCTGCACAAGATCAGTCACCAAGGGCCGCAACCCGGAGACCATCTACACGTACACCCAGGTCGAGATGGAGCAGACCGTCGCCCGGCTGGAGAAGGCCGGCAAGCAGGTCGTGCACGCCCGTGCCGCGGTTCAAGGGACTCGGCGAGATGGACGCCGACGAGCTGTGGGACACGACGATGAACCCGGCCACCCGCTCGGTGCGCCGGATCACCCTCGACGACGTCGAGGCCGCCGAGCGCGTCCCTCGATCTGCTGATGGGCGAGAAGGTCGAGCCGCGCCGGAACTGGCTGATCGAGTCGGCCAGCCGGGTCGACCGCGAAGCGATCGACGCCTGAGGAGCACCGATGGCACGCAACGATGGCACCGCAGTCGAAGCCGCGTCGACCTGTCCTCGTTCGACCGGGCGGGCGCGCAGGTCATCGACAATCCGCTCATCACCGAGGTCGAGGACTCCTACCTGGAGTACGCGTACTCGGTCATCCACTCCCGCGCGCTGCCCGATGCCCGCGACGGGCTCAAGCCGGTGCACCGGCGGATCCTGTACTCGATGATCGAGCAGGGGCACCGGCCGGACCGCGCGCACGTGAAGTCCGCCCGCGTCGTCGGCGACGTCATGGGTCAAGTACCACCCGCACGGCGACGGCGCCATCTACGACGCGATGGTCCGCCTGGCCCAGGACTTCTCGCTGAACGTGCCGCTGATCGACGGGCACGGCAACTTCGGGTCGCCCGACGACGGCCCGGCCGCCCCGCGGTACACCGAGGCGCGGCTGTCGCGCGAGGCCATGCTGCTGGTCGGCGGAGCTGAGCGAGGACACCGTCGACTTCCAGCCCAACTACGACGGTTCGCTGCAGGAGCCGACGGTGCTGCCGGCGGCGTTCCCCAACCTGCTGGTCAACGGCACCTCCGGCATCGCGGTCGGCATGGCGACCAACATGATCCCGCACAACCTCGGCGAGGTGGTCGCCGCGGCCCGCTGGCTGATCACGCACCCGACCGCGACGCTCGACAAGCTGATGGAGTTCGTCCCGGGCCCCGACCTGCCGACCGGCGGCATGCTGCTCGGCCTGGACGAGGTGCGCCGGGCCTACGAGACCGGGCCGCGGCGTCGTGCGGATGCGGGCCCGGGTCGAGATCGGCCCGCTCGAGGGCAGCCGCGGCCGGCAGGCCATCACGGTGACCGAGCTGCCCTACGGCGTCGGCGCGGAGAAGGTCATCGAGAAGATCACCGACGAGGTCACGGCAAGGAGGCCAAGCGGCTGCAGCCGGCATCGCCGACGTCAAGGACCTCACCGACCGCGAGAACGGCACCCGGCTGGTCATCGAGTGCAAGGTCGGCGTCAACCCGCAGGCGCTGCTCGCCGACCTCTACCGGCTCACCCCGCTGGAGCAGTCCTTCGGCATCAACAACCTGGTGCTGGTCGACGGGCAGCCGCAGACGCTCGGGCTCAAGGCGCTGCTCGAGGTGTTCCTCGCGCACCGCTACGAGGTGGTCACCCGCCGTTCGGCGCTACCGGCGCCGCAAGCGTCAGGAGCGGCTGCACCTCGTCGACGGCCTGCTGATCGCGCTGCTCGACATCGACAAGGTGGTCCGGCTCATCCGCGGCAGCGACAACGCGCAGGCGGCCAAAGAGGGCCTGATGAGGCAGTTCAAGCTGTCCGAGATCCAGGCCACCTACATCCTCGACACGCCGCTGCGACGGCTGACCAAGTTCGACCGGCTCGAACTGGAGACCGAGCAGGCCCGGCTGCGCGCTGGAGATCGCCGAGCTGAGCCGGATCCTCGACAACGAGTCCGTGCTCAAGAAGGTGGTCTCCGACGAACTGGCCAAGGTGGCCAAGGAGTTCGCCGCCGACCGCCGCACCACGCTGATCGACGGCGACCTCAAGGAGGTGCTCGCCGCGTCCGCGCCGGCCGGGCCGCTCGAGGTGGCCGACGACCCGTGCCAGGTCATCCTGTCCGCGACCGGCCTGGTCGCCCGGACCGCCGCCGAGTCCGAGGAGGCGACGGAGGGGCGCCGCCGCAGCGGCCGCGACCGGCACGACGCCGTCCGGGCCGTCGTGCACACCACCGCGCGCGGCCAGGTGCTCCTCGTCACCGAGCGCGGGCCGCGCCTTCAAGACCGACGTGCTGCCGCTGCCGGTGCTGCCCGAGCAGGCCGGCACCGTGTCGCTGCGCGGCGGCATGTCCGCGTCCGAACTGGTGCCGCTGCAGCCGGGGGAGAAGGTCGTCGGCCTGGCCCCGCTGGTCCGACAGCGAGTCGCCCGGCCTGGCCCTGGGCACCCGGCAGGGCGTGGTGAAGGTCTGCGCGCCGGACTGGCCGGTGCGCTCGGACGAGTTCGAGGTGATCGGGCTGCGCGAGGGCGACGAGGTGGTCGGCGCGACCTGGCTCACCGACGGCAGCGAGACCCTGGCGTTCGTGGCGTCCGACGCGTCGTTGCTGCGCTTCGCCGCGTCCGTCGTGCGGCCGCAGGGGCTCAAGGGCGGCGGCATGGCCGGCATCAACCTGGCCGCCGGCGCCGAGGCGCTGTTCTTCGGCGCGGTCCGCACCGACGACCCGGAGCACGGCGACCCGATGGTGGTCACCTCCACCGGCGCGAGCGTCAAGGTCACCCCGTTCGGCCGACTACCCGGCGAAGGGCCGGGCGACCGGCGGCGTGCGGGCGCAGCGGTTCCTCAAGGGCGAGACGCGGCTGGCGGTCGCCTGGATCGGTCCCGCCCGGTCGGTGCGACGCGGGTCGGCGAGCCGGTCGAGCTGCCCGCGGAGGACCCGCGCCGCGACGGCTCGGGAACCGCGATGCCCGGACCGGACCTGGTGGGTCACCTGTTCGAGCGCGGTTAGGGTGTCGGCTTCGCGCCGGCCACGCGACGGCTGTTGACCACCGCCATCTCGTGCACCTCGTCCTCGCTGAACCCGGCGCCCAGCAGATGGTCGGCCATCAACGCGAGGCCGTCCTCGACCGGTGGGTTGAAGGGCTGGCCGAGATCGGAGGAGAGCACCGAGTGCGCCGGGCCGACGGCCCGGATGTTGTCCATCAGCCGCTCCCAGGTCACCTTGCCGGTGTGCGGGGTGGTGAAGCAGCGTTCCAGCAGCGCGCCCAGTTCGGCCAGCTCGCGCTGCGCCTCGACCGGCAGGCGCTGCGACGTGAACTCCGGGTGGGTCACCACGACCTGCCGCACGCCCGCCGCCACGGCCGCCTTGACCACCGCGGCGATCTCCCGCCCGTCGAGATGGCCGGTCGCGAGGGTCATCCCGTGCGACGCGACCAGCGCCAGGATGGCGCGGGTCTGCGGCAGCACCTCGCCGTGCTCGTCGACGACCTCGACCGGCGGCGGCTCCATGCCCCGCTCACGCAGGTCGTCCTGCAGCGCCGCCCACATCGGCGGCTTCGCGCCGGGTGGATCCTGGGCCCGGCTGCGGCGCTGGTTGAGACTGTCCACTGTGGGCATCCAGACGACCCGCGTGTCCTGCCGGCCGGCGATCTCGACGGCGACCGGGTTGAGTCCGCCGACCGAGCCGTTGAGCGTGATCGCGCCGCACGCCTCGACCGACGGCACGACCTTGCGCACGACCGCGGCCCGCTCGGCAGTCGGCACGTAGTGGGACTTGAGCACGAAGCCGGCCAGGCCGACCTCGGCGCAGCGATGGGCCAGGTCGACATCGTCGATGAGCCGGGTCATCACGTCGGGGGCGACGTGGACGTGGGTGTCGTAGGCGCCGCGGACGAGATCCCGTGCACGATCAGACGGTGGCATGCCGTGGATTGTAAACACGCCCCGGATGGGGCCTCGTATGCTGCCGTTCGTGGGGTTTGATCTGCACCTGGAACTGCGGCGCGGATCGGCGGACGGGCGCGGGGTCGGGCAGAGGCTGGAGGCGGCGCTGCGCGAGGGTGTCCGCAGCGGGCAGCTGCCGGCCGGCACCCGGCTGCCCGGCAGCCGGCAGCTCGCGGCCGATCTTGGCGTGGCCCGCGGCACGGTCGTGCAGGTGTTCACGCAGCTGACCGCGGAAGGCTGGCTGACCGCGGTCGGCGGCTCGGGAACGCGGGTGGCCAACGTCACGACCACCGATCACTCGCCGGCCGAGCCCAAACGGGGATGGCTGGACCTGCGGCCGGGCCGTCCCGACGTCACCTCGTTTCCGCGGCAGGCGTGGGCCGCGAGCGTGCGGCGGGTGCTGTCGACCACCGACGCGCGAGTGCTGAACTATCCGGAGCCGGCCGGCCTGGGGGCGTTGCGGGCGGTGCTGGCCGACTATGTGGCGCGGACGCGTGGCGTCCACGCGACGGCCGAGTCGGTGGTGGTCACGGTCGGGTTCCGGCACGGCCTGGCGTTGCTGGGGCGGGCGCTGCACCGGCTCGGCGTCCGCGAGGTGGCGATCGAAGATCCCAGCTACGACCTGCATCGGCAGGTGATGTGCGCGGGCGGCCTGGTCGCGACTTCGCTGCCGGTCGACGTCTCCGGGGCCGACCCCGGCGCGCTCGGCGCGGGCGCCCGGGCCGCCCTGCTCACGCCCGCGCACCAGCACCCAACCGGCGCGACCTTGTCCGACGAGCGGCGGGCGGCGTTCGTCGCCTGGGCGCGCGAGCACGACGGGTACCTCGTCGAGGACGACTACGACGGGGAGTTCCGTTACGACCGGCGGGCGGTCGGCGCGATGCAGGCCCTCGACCCGGCGCGGATCGTCTTCGCCGGCAGCGCCAGCAAGGCACTCGCGCCCGGGCTGCGCATCGGCTGGCTGGTCGTACCGCCGGCGTTGCGACCGGCCATCCTGGACGTGGCGGCCGAGTTGGGCGCCGCCGTCCCGACCATCGACCAGCTGGCGTTCGCCGACCTCGTCGAGCGCGGCGAGTACGACCGGCAGATCAGGCGGATGCGCCAGGCGTACGCGCGGCGGCGGGCCGAACTCGTCGCCCGGCTGGCGCCGCGGGTGGTCGGCGGCACCAACGCCGGCCTGCACGCCCTCGTACCGGTCGACGACGAGCGACGGGTCATCGCCCGCGCCGAACGGGCCGGCCTGCTCCTGGAGGGCCTGCACGCCGGCGGCTACTGGACCACCACGTCGCCGCCACCCGCCCTGGTCGTCGGCTACGCGACTCCATCCGCCCTGGTCGTCGGCTACGCGACTCCACCCGCCCACGCCTGGCGGCAGGCGCTCGACGCCCTTGTCGCCGCGGTCACGACGTGAGGCTTTGCCAGATGACTCGGGTCCGTCGAGGGCGCGACCGTTCCTCCCGCGAGAAATCCCGGCGTCCGCGTCCCCAAGCCCGACGCGACCACTTCGGGGAAGTAGTGGCCTCCGGCCGCCGTGAGGCCACTCCTTCGGGGAAGTAGTGGCCTCAGAGGGGTCGGGAGGCCACTACTTCGGGGGAAGTGTGCCTAGGGGCTGGCTCGCGTCCCCAAGCCCGAGCCGACGCCGCTGACCCAGCCACGAGGTGGGATGATCGGCCGGTGGAGACGGTGACGTTGGCGATCCTTGATGAGCCGCCGTTCTGCTGGCTCGCCGACGACGGTACCCCTGCCGGGTGTGACGTCGACGTCGCGACCATTGTCCTGCGGCTGGCCGGGGTCGGCTCGATCGACGTGCGGCAGATGGACTTCGCCGAGCTTATTCCGGGCGTCCTCGAGGGACGGTGGCAGGTCAACACCGGCATGTTCGTCACGGAGGAGCGCCGGCGCCGGGTGCGGTTCACCCGGCCGATCTGGTCGGTGCCGGACGGGCTGATCGTGCGGCGGGAGCGCGGCTTCGCCTCGTACCAGGAGATCGGTCTTGATCCTGAGGCGCGGCTGGCGGTCGTGGTCGGTCAGGTCCAGGCCGATGCGGCCTGCGCGGCCGGCGTCCCCGCGGAGCGGCTGGTGCACTTCGACACGCAGGACGAGTCGGTGCGCGCGGTGCAGCGCAACGAGGTCGACGCGGCGGCCAGCACGGCGATCGGCAACCGGGCGCTCGTCGCGCGGATCGGCGACCCCGCCCTCGTCGCCGTGGACCTGCCGGGCGCGGGTGCGCTCGGGGCGTTCTCGCTCAGTCACAGCGAGGCCGGGCTGGCCGATCGCATCGACGCCCAGCTCGCCACCTTCATCGGCTCGCCCGAGCATCGCGCGCTCATGGCCAGGTACGGCTTCGGCGAAGCGGCGATACCGTCTACATAGGACCGACGTCGGTGAGGGCGTCGCCGGCGAGTTCCAACCATCGCGTGATGGACAGCTCACGCAGAAACGGTACGTCGTGGCTGGCGACGACCAGCGCGCCCTGGTAGGAGCGCAGCGCAGCCGACAGCTGACGCATGCTGGCCAGGTCGAGGCTGTTCGTCGGCTCGTCGAGCAGCAGCAGTTGCGGGGCCGGCTCGGCCAGCAGGAGCGCGGCGAGTGAGGCGCGGAAGCGTTCCCCGCCGGACAACGTACCGGCGAGCTGGTCGGCCCGGCCACCCCGGAACAGGAACCGGGCCAGCCGCGACCGGACCTCCAGATCGGTGGCCGTTTCCGCGACGCGGCCGACGTTCTGCGCCACGGTCAGTGCGTCGTCGAGGAGGTCCAGCCGTTGCGGCAGGTACCGGACGGGCACGGCGACGTGCATCGAACCGGCGAGCGGGGCCAACTCGCCGACGATCGTCCGCAGCAGAGTGGTCTTGCCCGCGCCGTTGCGCCCGACGAGCGCGATGCGTTCCGGCCCGCGGACGGCCAGGTGCGCGGCCGGGCCGAACACCGGCCGTACCCCGTCGAGGGTCAGCACGACGCGCCCGGCCGGTACCGAGGTGGCGGGCAGGTCGACGGTGATCTCGCTGTCGTCGCGGACGGCGTCCTCGGCGGCCACGAGCCGTTCCCGCGCGCCGTCGAGCCGTTCGAGGTGCAGGTTGCGGTGTTTGCCGGCGGACACCTGGGCCTGCCGTTTGCGCGCCTGCATGACGATCTTCGGCTCGCGCTTGTTGTCGTACATCTTCTGCCCGTACCGGACCCGCTGGTCGAGCTTGATCCGCGCTTCGATCAGGTCGCGCTGCTGCCGCCGGACGTCGGATTCGGCCGTTCGTACCAGCCGCTCGGCCACCTCCTGCTGCAGCGCCACGGCGTCCTCGTAGTCGCTGAACGTGCCGCCGTACCAGCGCAGTTCGCCGCCGCGCAGCTCGCCGATCTGGTCGACCAGCTCGAGGAGTTCGCGGTCGTGGCTGACCAGCACGATGCTGCCGGTCCACGCGGCGACCGCCTCGTACAGGCGGTGGCGGGCGTCGCGGTCGAGGTTGTTGGTCGGCTCGTCGAGGAGCAGGACGTCGGGCCGGCGCAGGAACTGCGCGCCGAGGAGGAGCAGCACGGACTCGCCGCTGGACAGCTCGCCGAGGCGGCGGTCCAGGGACACGTGGGCGAGCCCGAGCCGGTCCAGTTCGGCCCGGGCGCGATGCTCGACATCCCAGTCGTCGCCGACCTCGGTGAAGTGCCGCTCGTCGACCGAACCTCGCTCGATCGCGCGCAGGGCGGCGCGCACCGGGGCGATGCCGAGCGCCTCCTCGACCCGCCGGTTCGGGTCGAGCGTGACGTGCTGCGGGAGGTGACCGAGCGTGCCGGTGACCGTGATCGAGCCGCGTGCGGGTGGCAGTACCCCCGCGATCAGGCGGAGCAGGGTTGACTTGCCGGACCCGTTGAGGCCGATCAGGCCAGTGCGACCGGCGCCGACGGTCAGCGACAGGCCGTCGAAGACGACGGTGCCGTCGGGCCAGGAAAACGAGACGTCAGAACAGACGATGGAAGACATGGGCAGACTCCAGCGAGCGGCGGGCGTTTGGGGACGCGGGCACAGCTCAGCTGATCACCGCCCGATCGTAACGCCGGCCGGGCCGACCGCCCAGCGAATTTCCGGGAGGCCACTACTTCCGGGAAGTTGTGGCCTCCCGGGGGCCCTGAGGGCACTACTTCCGGGAAGTTGTGGCGTCCCGGGGCCCTGAGGGCACTACTTCCCGGAAGTTGTGGCGTCCCGGGGCCTCTGAGGGCACTACTTCCCGGAAGTTGTGGCGTCCGGTGCGATGCGCCGCTATCGCGACAGGACGTTGATCACCCGCGACAGCAGGACCATGTTCCACTGGCCGGCGTTGATCTGGATGCCCGCCTTGGTCTTGGTGCCCTTGTGGACGAGCACCTCGAAGTACGGGTACCTGACCCGCGAGCCGGCCACCTCGGACCACGGCACGGTCTTCTTGAACAGGCCACCCTTGTGCACGCCCTGCCGGTCGAGCCGGACACCGCCCAGTTCGACCGACTCGCCGCGCAGGACCGCCGTGACCGCTTCGGTCGCCAAGCGGACGCACACCCGTTCCTCGAGGATCTCGATGGCCCGTACCCACTGGGTCTGGTTGGCGGTGCGCCGCTCGTGGTCGATCTTGTGCTTGAGCGCCCCGGTCGTCCCCGAGTTGAGCAGGAACGTCCCCGTACGCTGGCCGCTGCCCACGCCGATGCGGAACGTCGTACCCATGTAGCTGCCGTTGATGTGGTTGTCCGTGGCCTGGTACATCACACGGTCGATCTCCGACCATCGGAACGGCTCGACGTTCGTGAAGATCACCGCCTCGTCGGTCATGACGAGGCGAGTCGTACGTTCCTTGCCGGGCCTCGCCTCGACCTCGAGCAGAACACCTGTCATACCCCCTAGGCGTTCCACTCCGTTCCAGAGCCCCTGGCCGGAGCCGGGCCGGTCGTGTGTACTGGGCGCATGGTCTCGTATGTTGCCGAACGCAGGGAACTGGCCGCCGCGTTGCGCTGGGCGGCCCGGCTGGGCTTTCAGGAGGGCGTGGACAACCACTTCTCCGTCGCTGTGCCGGACGAGCACGGCACGGTCACCGGGGAGCGCTTCCTGGTGAACCCGTACGGCCGGCTCTGGTCGGAGGTGACCGCCTCCTCGTTGGTGCTCTGCGACGGGTCGGGCGAGATCATCGAGGGGGAGTACGGCGTCGAGTCGACGGCGTTCTTCATCCATGCGCCGCTGCACGCGCACCAGTCCCGCGCGGTGCTGCACACGCACATGCCGTACGCGACGGCGCTGACCCTGCTGGACGGCGGCCGGCTCGAGCCCTGCCAGCAGAACGCGTTGCTGTTCCACGGCCGGATCGCCTACGACGACTCGTACGGCGGGCTCGCGCTCGACCGCACCGAGGGCGAGCGGATGGCGCGGGCGCTCGGCGGGGCGTCGGTGCTCATGCTCGGCGGCCACGGCGTGATCACCGCCGCCGACACGGTCGCCGAGGCGTTCACCGACCTGTACTACCTGGAGATGGCGGCCCGCGCGCAGGTGCTCGCCATGTCGACCGGTCTGCCCCTGCGGCGCATCCCCGACGACGTCGTCCGGCACACCGCCGAGCAGGCCAAGACTGAACTCGGCCTGGTGGCGCAGCGCTTCTTCGACGCGGTCAAGCGGACCCTTGACCGCGAGGAGCCCGAAACCTTCAGCTGAGCCACAACTTCGGGGAGCCGAGGCCACGACTTCCCCGAAGTTGTGGCATCGATGAAGCGGTGTACGCTCCAGTTATTCATCACCCGTTGAATAAGGGGATCGCGATGACCGAGCGAACGCGGTGCGCCGTCATCGGTGGCGGTCCGGCCGGGATGGTGGCCGGTCTGCTGCTGGCTCGCGCCGGAGTCGAGGTGACCGTCCTGGAGAAGCACGGCGACTTCCTGCGCGACTTCCGCGGCGACACCGTGCACCCGTCTACCATGCAGCTGCTCGACGAACTGGGGCTCGGCGACCGGTTCGCGGCGCTGCCGCAGACTCACCTGACCCAGGTCGCTCTGCCCCTCGGCGGCGACCGCAGCCTGGTCGTCGGCGACCTGTCCCGGCTGAAGGTCCGCCACCCGTACATCGCGATGGTGCCCCAGTGGGACCTGCTCGACCTGCTCGCCCGGGCCGCCGAGGAGGAGCCGAGCTTCACCCTGCGGATGCGCACCGAGGCGACCGGGCTGATCCGCGACCGGCGACCGTATCGAAGGGCTCCGCTACCGCACCGAGGACGGCACGACCGGTGAGCTGCGCGCCGACCTCACCATCGCAGGCGACGGCCGCTGGTCGATCGCCCACCAGCAGCCGGAACTGCACCCGCGGGAGTTCCCGGTGCCGATCGACGCCTGGTGGTTCCGGCTGCCGCGGCACCCGCAGGACGAGCCGTCGGCCCTGATGCCATACGCCGCCCGCGGCCGCTTCGCGGTGCTGATCCCGCGGCCGGACTTCTACCAGATCGCGTACATCGGCCGCAAAGGCATCGACGCCGAACTGCGCGCTCGCGGCCTCGACGCGTTCCGGCAGGACATCGCCCAGCTCATCCCGTTCCTCGCGGACCGGGTCGACCGCCTCGAGTCGATGGATGACGTCAAGCACCTCGACGTACGGCTGAATCGCCTGGACCGCTGGCACCTCGACGGGCTGGTCTGCATCGGTGACGCGGCGCACGCCATGTCGCCGGTCGGCGGGGTCGGCATCAACCTCGCCGTGCAGGACGCCGTCGCCGCGGCGACCGTGCTCGCCGAGCCGTTGCTCGGCAACCGGGTGACCGAGCTGGACCTGGCCCGCGTCCGCAGCCGCCGGCTGCTGCCGACCGTGCTCGTGCAGATCATGCAGCGGCTGATGCACCGCCTGGTCGTGGCGCCGATCATCGAGGGCGACCGGATGGGGCCGCCGGCGGCGGCGCTCGCGCTGATTGGCCGGTTCCCGCAGCTGTCCTACCTGCCGGCGTACCTGATCGGGGTCGGCTTCCGGCCGGAGCACGCGCCGCCCTTCGCCCGCCCCGTCGCTGAGGCCACAACTTCGGGGAAGTAGTGGCCACCGGACCCCCGCTGAGGCCACAACTTCCCCGGAGTAGTGGCCACCGGACCGCCGGGAGGCCACTACTTCGGGGAAGTAGTGGCCAAAACCGGAGTGGCCAAAACCGCTCTAGCTGCGTAGGTAGGTGAGCACGGCCAGCACCCGGCGGTGACCGTCCTCGGCTCGGCGGCAGGTCGAGCTTGGTGAAGATGTTGCCGATGTGCTTGGCCACCGCCGCGTCGCCGATGACCAGCGTGCGCGAGATCGCCGCGTTGGACCGGCCCTCGGCCATCAGCGCGAGGACCTCCCGTTCCCGCGGGGTCAGCCGGTCCAGCGGGTCGGTCGTGCGTTGCCGGGTCGAGCAGCTGGCGGATCACGTCCGGGTCGATGACGGTCTCGCCGGCCGCGACCCGTCGACAACGCGACGCGAAGTCGGCGATGTCGCCGACCCGGTCCTTGAGCAGGTAGCCGACGCCGGCCCGGCCGCTCGGGCCGAGGAGTTCCGCCGCGTAGGCGGTGGCCGTGTACTGCGAGAGCACCAGTACGGCCGCGCGTCGGGTCACTGGCCCGCAGCGTGACCGCCGCCCGCAGCCCCTCGTCGGTGTAGCCCGGCGGCATCCGCACGTCGGTGATGACCAGATCGGGGCGGTGCGCGCGGGCCGCCTCGACGAGCGCGTCGGCGTCGCCGACCGCGGCGACCACGGTGTGCCCGAATCGCTCGAGCAGCCCGACCAGGCCGGCCCGCATGAGCGCGGCGTCCTCGGCCAGCACTATTCGAAGCGACACGGCAGCTCCATCCGCACGGTCGTCGGTCCCCCCGATCGGGCTGGTGAGCACCAGGGTGCCGGCCATGACCGAGGTACGGTCGACCAGCCCCCGCAGGCCCGTGCCCCGGCTCGGGTCGGCGCCGCCCACCCCGTCGTCGGTGATCACCACGGTGAGCCGCTGACCCACGTAGTCGGCCGGTGACCGACACCCGGCTGGCCCGGGCGTGCTTGACCGCGTTGGTCAGGGCCTCGGACACCACGAAGTACGCGGTGGACTCGACGGCGGACGGCAGCCGGTGGTCGAGGCGGACGTCCAGCTCGACCGGCACCGGGCAGCGCTCGGCGAGCTCACCGACCGCGGCCGGCAGGCCGAAGTCGGTCAGGATCTGCGGGTGGATGCCGTGGATCTGTTCCCGGATGGCGGTGAGCGCCCGCCGGGCCTGCTGGTGCGCCTCGGCGACCAGGTCACCCGCGCGGCTGTGCTGCGTCGGCCGATCTCCAGCTGGGCCAGGCCGAGGGTCATCGTCAGCAGGACCAGGTGCTGCTGCGCGCCGTCGTGCAGGTCGCGCTCGATCCGACGGCGTTCGGCCTCGAACGCGTTGACCAGCCGGGTCCGCGAGTCGGCCAGCTCCTCGACCTGACGATTCAGCTCGGCCTCGGTCGGGGCGAGCAGCCACTTGGCGAACGCGCCCTGTGCCCCGGCGATCGCGCTCAGCCCGTACACGGTAATGATCACGAACGGCACGCCGAGGAGGGCGACGGGTATGGCCTGGGGGACGGTGGTGATGCCCAGGTCACCGACCTGGAAGCTGACGTGGGCCGCGCTCCCGATGGCCAGGAGCGCCGGCAGCACCACGAGCAGGCACCCCAGCAACAGGACGGACAGACCGATCACATCGGCGAAGACCAGGACCGAGGCGAGGCAGGCGGTGTAGCCGAGCTCGCGCCAGGTGGCACTCTCGGTGAGCCGGACCCGCAGCCACGCACCGGGCCCGGGCGGGGGCGTGGCGTGCGGGGTGGCCGCCGCGGTGGGTTCGAGCAGCAGGAGCCGGCGCCGCTCGAGCGCGCCCACCGGCAGGCCGAGCAGGGCTAGGACCGGTGGGAAGAACACCGCCGCCACGCACACGCCCCACACCGCGCCCGCCACCACGACCGTGCTGACCAGATAGGCGAGGCACCGCCACGGCCACCACGAGAAGAGGAAGCGCAGCGGGTTGCCGGCCATCGGCCGCCACACGGTGCCGCTCGGTCTCACCCGATCGACCCTACGGCTCGGCGGTTGCCGGCGCGGTAGACCGTGCTCTACTCATGCGGGTGCACAAGGATGGATGGGCACCCGCAGCGTCGGGACGGCGTCCGGGTTGTGCAGCACGATGTACCCGGCCTCGCTGTACACCGGCCGGTAGCCGTTGTCCTCCAGGAAGGTGACGCGCTGGCGCTGCTCGTCGAGCGAGCAGAACGGGAACACCCGCTCGTCGATCTCGGCGATCACCCACGGCGCGTTAAGGGGCGTGCGGTCCCACATCACCACCCGGGTCCGGGCGGTCAGCTGTGGACCGACCCGGTCCGGAGCCTCGACCAGCACGCCGTCGGGCACGTGGGCCACGGCCCGCCGTACGGCCGCGCTGCGGGGGGTCTGCTGCCATTCGACGTTGCCGAGGGCGAAGTGCGGCACGCTCATCAGCCCGGCGATCACGGCGAGGACCGCCCAGCCGGCGGCGACCTGCGGGATCCGCCGGGCGATCCGGGCGGCGCCGTCGATCCCCGCGCACAGCAGCGGCACGACCACGAACGCGTTGTACTGGTACTCGGTGCCCCACCAGGTCGGCGACCCGGAGAGCATCCGCTCGGCGAGCAGTGGTACGACGGCGAGCAGGTACGGCGAGCCGAACGGCGCCAGCGCGCCCAGTACGGCCAGCCACAGCAGCGTCGGCACCTTGATGCTCGTCGGCTGGATCAGCACCTGCAGCGAGTCGAGCGGGTGCCGGACCAGGTGCCAGGCGACGGACTGCGGATCCGGGCCGAGCCGGTTGTAGGACCAGTAGTAGTCGGCCGAGCCGCCGAACGCGGGGATGAGCACCTGCGTGGCGAACACCGTGTACAAGATGCCGCCGACGGTGAAGCCCAGCCCCAGCAGGAGCAGGCCGCGCGTGCGGTGCCGGGCGGCCAGCACCAGCAGGCCCAGCCCGAGCCCGGCGACCAGGAGACCCTGGTCCTCCTTGACGAGCACCAGCCCGACCGCGGCGAGGATGACGTGCCACACCTTCGCGGTACCGTGGCGCCACGCCGACAGCCGCTCGAAGAGGATGGCCGCGGCGAGCGGCGCGAACGCCACCTCGTGGATCGGGAACGCCGACGCCTGCGCGAGCGGCCAGGCCAGGGCGTACGCGACGGCCACCGCGTAGGCGGCGACGGTGCCGAGTTCCCGCCGTGCGAGCACCCACAGCGGGATGATCGCCAGCGCGAACAGGACCGACTGCGCGAGCAGCAGGGTCGTCGGCCCGTCGTGCACCCAGTACAGCGGCGCGAGCAACGCCAGTACCGGCGAGAAGTGGTCGCCGAGCACGGTGAAGTCCGGACCGAAGTTGTTGTGCACACCCTTGATCATCGACACCGGCAGGTGGAACCGGCTGTACGAGCGGATCGCCTGGTCGAAGATCGTCAGGTCGTAGTTGCCCACCCGTACGGTCCGGAACACGCTGTAGGCGACGATCTCGTTCAGCGCCGCGGCGAGGGCCACGAGCACCCCGACGGCTACCGCGTGCCCCCGGCGGGCACGCACGAGCGGCCTCTCCGCCAGCACCAGTGGTTGCACCGGAACATGATGCCTTACTTCGCAGATGACTCGGGCCCGCGGTGGTCCCGACCGTCGCTCCCGCCAGACACCGCTGCGCTTCGCTCCGCTGCCAGGTCCGCGTCCCCAAGCCCGGCACGCCGGCTCTGATGCCACAACTTCGGGGAAGTAGTGGCCTCGGGCCGGTCGGGAGGCCACTGTTTCGGGGGAGTAGTGGCCACCCAACGGGTACGGCTAGGCGCGGCCGAGGTAAGGCATCGTGGTGGCGAGCATGGTCAACTCCGGGACGCTGACGTCGTGGGGGAGCGCGGCGAGGGTGGCGACGATCGTGCCGACGTGCGCCGGGTCGAAGGTGGGCTCGCCGAGCGGCGCGGTCATCGCGGTCGCCGCGTTGCCGATGTCGAGCTGGGTGCAGCTGATCCCGTGCTCGCGTCCTTCCAGCGCGACGGCCCGGGTCAGGCCGGTCATGCCGTGCTTCGACACCGCATACGCGACGCTGTTCGGGCGGGGGCGGTGGGCCGACACCGAGCCGATGTTGAAGATCCGGCCGCCGGTGGGCCGCTGCGCCTTCATCGCTCGTACGGCGTGCTGCGTGCACCAGAACGCCGCGGTCAGGTTGAGGGTGACGACGTCGTCGAACTCCTCCCGGCCCACGTCCTCCAGGGGCGCCGAGCGACCGAACGTACCGGCGTTGTTGACCAGCACGTCCAGGCGCGGCCAGGTGCCGAGTATCTGGGCAAAGGCGGCGTCGAGCGCCGCCGGGTCGGTCAGGTCCGCGGGCACGATGAGGGCGTCGGGCGCCGTCTCGCGCAGGGACGACTCGTGCCGGCCGATCAGCGCGAGGGAGAAGCCGGCCGCCGCGAGCGCCTCGGCGATGCTGCGGCCGAGGCCGCGCCCACCGCCGGTCACGATGGCGGTCTTCATAGGTCGCGGCCGTCGACGGTCGCCGGGTCGTGGCCGGACTGCTCGCGGGTCATCGGAAGTGCTCCTCGACGGTCGTGGTGAACGCGGCGGCGAGCGCGTCGCAGTGCTCGTCGGTGATCGGCAGGCTCACGGTGATCATGCCGCGCCGCGCGGTCCACAGCCCGGCCGCGACGAACTCGAAGAAGAGGAGTTCCTTGGCCCGCGGGTCCGGGTGGTGGATCGTCATCAACGAGCCGCGCCCGGTGACGGTGAACGGCCCGGCGATCCCGTTGAGCCGGTCGCGCAGCCGGTCGCCGCGGGCGTTCAGCGCGATGAGCGCGTCGTCGGTCAGTACCTCGGTCAGCCCGGCGATGCCGGCGCTCATCGACAGGACGTTGTTGTTGAACGTGCCGGGGTGTACGAGCGGCGCCGGCGACGACGGGTCGAAGTTGGCCATCAGGTCGTGCCGCCCGCCGAACGCGCCGAACGACATGCCGCCGGCGAGATACTTGCCGACGGTCATCAGATCGGGCGTGACGCCCTCCAGTTGCTGGACGCCGCCGGGCGACAGCCGTGAGGTCATCACCTCGTCGAAGATGAGCAGGCTCCCCGCGGCCGCCGTCTCGTCGCGCAGCATCGCGCAGAAACTCGTGGGTGGCCGGGATGCAGCCGCCCGAGCCGAGCATCGGCTCGACCAGCACGGCGGCGAGGCGCTCCGGCGCGGATCAGCGCCCGCGTGCCTTCCACGTCGTTGTAGTCGCCGAGCACGAACTCGTGCGGCACGTTCATCGGGCTCGGCCCATCCCCGAAGGACAGGACACTTCCGTGGTACGCGCCGCGGAAGGTCAGGATCCGTCGCCGCCCGGTGGCGTGCACCGCGAGGGCGAGCGCCATGAGGTTGGCTTCCGTGCCGGAGTTGGTGAAGCGCACCAGCTCCATGCTCGGGAACCGCTCGCACAGCAGCTCGGCGAGGCGGTGTTCCAATCCGTTGGTACTGCCGAAGCTGATGCCCCGATCCAGCGCGGCGTGGACGGCGCGCATGATGGCCGGCTCGGAGTGCCCGTAGAGGCCGGCGGTGAACTCACCGAGGAAGTCGATGTAGCGGCGATCGTCGGCGGACCACAGGTACGGGCCCTCGCCGCGCACGAAGGTCAGCGGGAACGGCTCGTAGTGCAGCACCGTGCGCGTGTTGCCGCCGGGCATCACCTTGCGCGCCTCGGCGTGCCGGGCGGCGCTGGCCGGGTTGTCCGCCACGTACCGGGCGATGGTCGCTTCGAGGTTCACCGGGTTAGCCTCCCGTTCGCCGGGTGGATCGTATGCCACTACTTCCCCGAAATAGTGGCCTCCGACAGACCCGGAGGCCACTACTTCGGGGAAGTAGTGGCCTCCGGCGGGTGGCCTCCGGCGGGTGGCCTCCGTGGTGGCGGTCCTCCGGGTGGCCTCCGGTGGGTGGCCTCCGGTGGGTGGCCTCCGGCGAGTGGCCGCTGAGGCGGGCCGGGCCGTGAACGCTACAGTCGCCGGCTCTCCGGCGGGCCGAGGTAGCTGTCGTGCACGCCGCCGGTGTCGACCACGAGCTTCTGCACGATGACGGTCGGGTCGACCATCCAGAACTTGAGGACGTGGACGCCCGGGTGCGCCGACCGCGTGGGTGGTGACCGTGAGGTTGACGTTGTCGAGGTGTTGCGCTCCCACTGGCGGTTCATCGTGGTGTCGTTGGCGCCGGTCGCCGTGGTGACGTTGACGATCTGCGGCGCTCGCCGTCGATCGACACCGCGTAACGCGAGCCCGTCGGTCGGCCGCACGTTGTTGCGCGGGCGACAGGATACGCCGTACACCGTCACCGGTCCACTCGTGGTGAGCGTCATCGTGTACTCCAGGTGCGGGCTGGCGCCGCCGGGCGTCGCGGTGACGCGGTGTCCGGGCGACGGGGTCACGCCGTCGCCGGTCTTGCCGATGCCGGGGAGCAGCTGCCAGTGCACGTCCCGGCGCGCCGACGGCGCGGTCGAAGTGCGTCGCCTCGATCGACACGTACCCGTTGGCCTCGACGAAGCCCGTCGACCGGGCGCGAGCACGGGGTTCTGCGACGACGGCCTGGACGACGACCGCGGCGCCGTCCGGCGCCGGTGACGGTGATCGGCACCTGCGTGGTGCCCTCCGGCGCGCGCGCCCAGTCGACGCGCACGGTCGCCCGGACCTGCTCGTCGACGCGGCCCGCCGACGGCGTGGACGTGCACCCAGGGCGCGCCGGCCGTCGACGTGTAGTCGAACGGCGTCGTGCCCCGGTTGAACACGTCGATGTACTGCGCCGGCTGGCGTCTGGTACGGGCTGAACGCCGGCAGCACGGCCGGCGTGGCGTCGCCCGGCCACCACTCGTCGGAGCCGTCGATGGCGACGCCCAGCGTCGGCCGCGCCGGGCAGCGTCGATCCGCTGCACGGCCGGGAAGATCACGTCGGGCAGGGCCACGTTGTTGAGCTCGCGGCTGCTGCCACGGCGCGTTCGGGCCGTACCGGGCCACGTCGCCGTAGCCGATGTGCGGCTGGAGCTGCCAGCCCTTCCACTTCCCGCCGGCCAGCGTCGGTGTTGTAGTACGCGATCATCGCCTGGTCGTCGGCGAACCGGGCCTCGGCCTCGGTCGGCCAGGTCGTTGGTCGCGGCGCGGCCCTGCTGCGGCGTACAGGATGTTGGTGAACTCGGCGTGGCGCAGCGCGTAGAGGTTGGCGGTGGCCTTGCACCTGGTAGTAGACGAGCTCGTAGTAGGCGTCCTGCGCAGGCCGGCGGGCAGCCGGCGCGCCGATCCGCTCGGCCTCGCGCCGCCAGGCGCCTGCCACTCGGCGGTCACCCGGTCCATCTCGCGATAGTCGGTCAGGCTGAACGGGTTGCCCTGGTCGTCGTAGACCACCGCGGACGAGTCGGTGGCGAGGTCCTTGGCCGGGTCGAGCGTGATCCGGCGGTTGAGCAGCTCCGGCTTGCGGCGCGACTGCAGCTGGCCGTAGTCGTGCGAGCACGCCGGCGATCGCCGGCGGCGTAGCGCGCTGGCCGAAGTTCTCCGCGGCGTACTGCCGCTCCCAGTCGCCGAGGCGCTCGACCGGCCAGCGCGTTCGGGGTTCCAGGCGTAGTCGAGGAAGAACTGGAGCGGCAGCTCGTCGTTCTTCAGGTCGCCGACGTTGACCATCCACAGCCGGTCGACCCCGTACGTCGTACGCGAGGTGCAGCTGCTCCCACGTGTTGGCGAGGTTGGCCGTGTCGACCCACTTGTAGTTGCGGCCGCCGCCGACGTAGTCGAAGTGGTAGTACATGCCGTAGCCGCCGCTGCGCGTCGGCAGCTCCGGGTCGGGCAGCTTGCGCATGTTGCCCCAGTTGTCGTCGCAGAAGACGACGGTCACGTCGTCCGGCGCGCGCAGTAGCCCTGGTCCCAGTAGCGCTGGACCTCCTTGTAGAGCGTCCAGCACCTGCGGGATCGTCGTCGAGTCACTCGCCGGTCTCCTCGGCGAGGATCTGCCGCTGGGTGTCGATGATCGTGCTCATCAGGTCGATGCCGTCGCCGTCGGGCAGGCTCGACGTCGCCGTTGCCGCGCATGCCGAGCGTGACCACGCCCTCGATGTTCTGCGTCGCACCATCCGCCGGATGCCGTCGCGCCAGTACGCCTTGAGCGCGTCGGCGTTGCGGCGGAAGCTCCACTCGCCGTTGCCGCCGTACGGGTCGTGCCGGTGATGCCCGCTGTCCGACGCGGCGTGCCGGTTCCACTCCTCGATGCCGCGCATCATCGGCGCCTCGTGCGAGGTGCCCATGACGACGCCGTACGCGCGTGGCGGTCGCGTGGTTCTGCGGGTCGTCCTCGGCGAACGCGCGGCCCCAGACCGCCGGCCACAGGTAGTTGCGCCTTCAGCCGCAGCATGATCTCGAAGACCTTGGCGTAGAAGCCGGCGTTGAAGCCCGCCGGGGTAGCCGGGGGCCTTGCCGGGGCCGAAGTACGCCGGGCGCCCAGGTGCCGAGCGCCGGGTTCTCGTCGTTGATGAAGAAGCCGCGGTACTTCACCGCCGGCGTGCCCTGGGTGTGCCGGCCCGGGCAGCACGTACAGCGCGTCGCGGTGGCGCGACCGGCACGTCGTCCCAGAAGTACCAGGGCGAGACGCCGATCTGCTTGGACAGGTCGTAGGCGCCGTAGATGGTGCCGCGCTGGTCGCTGCCGGCGATGACGAACGCGCGCCGCACGCCCGGCAGCGGGTTGTCGACGACCTGCTCGAGCGATCGTCTCCCACTTGCCCCGCGATGCCGCTGACGTCGAGCTTCCGGTCGGCCACCAGCCGGTCGATGAGCGGGCTCTTGCCGATCGTGCCGATGAGCACCAGGTCGCGGCCGGCCGGAAGCTGATCGTGTGAAACGATCGCCTGGACGCCGGTGACCTTCGCGATGTCGCCCTGCAGGTCGTCGACGACCCGGATCACCCCGCGTAGTCGCTCGTGCTGACCACCAGCGGCGCGGCCACGCCCTTCGCCACGAGCGGGAAGCGCCCCGGGCCATCCCGGTCGGTGACGTAGTTTTCGCCGGTACCGGCATTGTTGGCCGCTGTGGCGACCGCCGGATTGGCCGCCGCGTGGGCCGCGGGCGCCTGCACGACGGTGGCGGCGAGGGCGATGGACAGGACGACCCGCGGCAACTTTCGCATGGCGAACTCCGCTCGAGTGAGATTCTCCGGAACATGCCAGTCGCTTTTCCGCAACGTAGAGCCGTCCGTCGATGGCGTCAAGCCGGGAGATTTCCGGATATGCTCGCGGTCGTTCCAGTGGCGTTCGACCGCGCTGCGCGGTGGAGGGGGTTGTGGTGGACGAGCCCAGGGTCACGATCACCGCGATCGCGCAAGAGGCCGGAGTGTCCGTGCCGACCGTGTCGCGCGTGCTCAACGGCCGCTCCGACGTGGCGCCGCGGACCCGGGAACGGGTCGAGGGGCTGCTCCGCGAGCACGGATACCGGCGCCGGGCCAACCGCGAGGCCGCCGCCGCCGGCCTGATCGACCTGGTGTTCAACGACCTCGACAGCCCGTGGGCGGTGGAGATCATCCGCGGGGTGGAGGACGCCGGGCACGCCACCGGCATCGGCACGGTCGTCTCGGCCATCCACCAGCAGCCCGCGTCGGCCCGGCAGTGGCTGCGCAACCTGCGCGCCCGCGCCACCGACGGGATCATCTTCGTGACCTCGACGCTGACCCCGCCGATGCACGCGGAACTGCACCGGCTCAACATCCCGATGGTGGTGATCGACCCGGCCGGCGTGCCCGCGATCGACGTGCCGACGATCGGCGCGAGCAACTGGGCCGGCGGGCTCAGCGCCACCGAGCACCTGCTGTCGCTCGGGCACCGCCGGATCGGCTTCGTGGCCGGGCCGAAGCAGCTGTTGTGCAGCCGGGCCCGCCTCGACGGCTACCGCGCGGCGCTCGACGCGGCCGGCGTCGATCATGGACGACGAACTCATCGTGCAGGGCGACTTCTACACCGAGTCCGGGTTCGCCGGCGCGCAGCGCGCTTCTCGACCTGAGCCGGCCGCCGACCGCCGTCTTCGCCTCGAGCGACCAGATGGCCTTCGGCGTCTACGAGGCGGTGCGCCGGCGCGGCCTGCGGGTGCCCGAGGACGTGAGCGTGGTCGGCTTCGACGACCTGCCGGAGAGCCGCTGGGCGTCGCCGCCGCTGACCACGGTCCGCCAGCCGCTGGTGCGAGATGGGTCTGGTCGCCGCGCGTACCGTCCTGCGGATGGCCCGCGGCGAGGAGATCGAGACGCCCGCGCGTCGAGTTGGCGACCGAGTTGATCGTGCGGGACAGTTCAGTTGTACTGGGGACGTTGACGCCGACCGATACCGACCGCTAGCTTGACAATCGCGTAACGGAAAACTTCCGGAAAGTCCGCCGCTAGGGAGTCCGTGATGAAACGCATCAAGCTCCATGCCTTGGCCACCGCCGCCGTTGTCGTCGCCGCCGCCTGGGTCGTGACCCAACCGGCCACGGCCGGCGGGTCCAACGGCGACGTCGACAACGCCGACGCCGCCGTCTCACTCGACCAGCCGCTGCGCGCGCTGGCCCGCCCGCACAACCTGCGCATCGGCACCGCCGTCGACACCGACGCGCTGGCCGCCGACGCGACGTACCGCCAGATCGTCGGCGAGCAGTTCTCGACGGTCACCCCGGAGAACGTGATGAAGTGGCAACTGGTCGAGCCGACGCGCGGCCAGTACGACTGGGCCGCGGCCGACACCCTCGTGGCGTACGCGCGGGCCAACGGGCAGCTCGTCCGTGGGCACACGCTCGTCTGGCACAACCAGCTGCCGACCTGGCTGACCACCGGCACGTTCACCAACGACGAACTGCGCGCGATCCTGCGCAAGCACATCATCGACGAGGCGTCGCACTTCAAGGGCAAGATCTGGCAGTGGGACGTGGTCAACGAGGCGTTCAACGACGACGGCACGCTGCGCGACACCATGTGGCTGCGCCAGCTCGGCCCCGGCTACATCGCCGACGCGTTCCGCTGGGCCCACCAGGCCGACCCGCACGCGCTGCTGTTCTACAACGACTACAACATCGAGGGCATCACGGCGAAGAGCACCGCCGTCTACGACCTGGTGAAGTCGCTGCGCAAGCAGGGTGTGCCGATCGACGGCGTGGGCATCCAGGGGCACTTCGGCACCCAGTACGGCTTCAACGGCGACGTGCCGGAGAACATGGACCGCTTCGCCCGGCTGGGCATGCACATCGCGGTGACCGAGGCCGACGTCCGCTCGGTGCTGCCGATGGATCCGCCCAAGACGCAGGCCCAGGCCCAGGGGTACAGCGTCCTGCTGCAGGCCTGCCTGCTGATCAGGCGCTGCCTGTCCGTCACGGTGTGGGGCTTCACCGACAAGTACCAGTGGGTGCCGGGCGTCTTCCCCGGCCAGGGTTCGGCGGCGATCTACGACGAGAACTACGTCAAGAAGCCGGCCTTCCGGGCCATGCAGGTCGACCTGGCCCTCGCCGCCCGCCGCCAGCACAACTAGCGCCTTCCCGGAAGTAGTGGCCTCGCCGGGCGGCGAGGCCACTACTTCCGGGATGTTGTGGCGTCGAGTTGAGCGGTGAGGAAGTCGCGTTCCGCGGCGTTGTCGGCGAGCGCGAGGGCCGACCGGTACGCGTCCGCGGCCTCGGCCCGGCGGCCGAGCCGGCGCAGCAGGTCGGCCTTGATCGCCGGCAGGTACCGGTAGCCGGCCAGACGCGGGTCGCTTTCAAGGATCTCGAGGTCGCGCAGCGCGACGGCTGGGCCGTCGGCCATCGCGACCGCCACCGTCCGGTTCAGGGCGACGACGGGGGAGGGCCAGACCTGGTACAGCGCGTCGTAGAGGGTGACGATCTGCGGCCAGTCCGTCGCGTCGTACGTGGGCGCTTCCGCATGCAACGCGGCGATGGCGGCCTGGAGCAGGTACCGGCCCGGCCGCAGCCCTTGGAGGATCAGCGCCCGGCCCTCGGCGATCGCCGCGCCGTCCCACTGCGAGCGGTCCTGCTCACCCAGTACCAGGAGATGTCCTTGAGCGTCGGTGCGGGTCGCGCGGCGGGCGTTCAGGAGCAGCATCAGGGCCAGAAGCCCGCGAACCTCCGGCTCGTCGGGCATCAGCTCATGCAGCATCCGGCCGAGGTCGACGGCGCGGTCGGCCAGCTCGATGCGCTGGAGCCGGTCGCCGGTCGGCGCGGTGTGGCCGGTGGTGTAGAGCAGGTGGATGACGCTGAGCACCGCGTCGAGCCGGTCGGCCAGTTCGGCGCCGCCCGGCACCCGGAAGGGGATCCGGGCCGCTGCGATCTTCTTCTTCGCTCGGGTCACCCGGGCGGCCATGGTGGGCTCGGAGACCAGGAACGCGTGGGCGATGTCGCCGGTGTTCACCCCGCAGACGAGCCGGAGCGTGAGTGCCACCTGCGCATCCTGGGCCAAGGCCGGGTGGCAGCAGATGAAGACGAGGCTCAACCGGTCGTTGACTGCGGGATCGCCCATTTCCGGCTCCAGGAGTAGAGGGAGCTTCGCTCGTTCCACCTCGGCGTGGCGGATGGCGTCCATCGCCCGTCGGCGCGCCGCGGTGACGAGCCAGCCGGCCGGGTTGCGGGGGAGGCCGTCGCGGGTCCAGCGTTCGAGCGCCTGGACGTACGCCTCCTGCACGCACTCCTCGGCGAGATCGAGGTCGCGGGCGACCCGCACCGTCGCGGCGAGCACGGCGGCCCACTCGCGACGGTGCAGTTCGGCGACGACAGACCCGACGGTCATCCCAGCAGCGGGCGGATCTCGACGCCGCCGTGCCAGGTGGCCGGGTTGGTCTTGGCGATTTCGATGGCGTGGTCGAGGTCGCGGGCCTCGAGCACGTAGAAGCCGGCGATCACCTCCTTGGCCTCGATGAACGGCCCGTCGGTGACCTGCGTGCCCCGGATCGAGGTGGCCATGGTGCTCGGGTGCAGCGCGTGCGCGCCGGTGATGCGGCCGCCCATGCTTTCGACCAGCGCCTCCTGCCGCCCGTGGGCCTCGAGCTCCTCCGGCGGCAGTTCGGACGCGTCGGCCGGCGTCGGTTGATAGACCAGGATCGCGTACTGGGTCATCAGAAACTCCATTCTCGGCGGTGCGGGAGAACCTCGGTCCCGCTCTCATACTCATACGTCGCGCGAGAACGCCGAAATCGACAGCTCATTTGTTGAACGCCCGCCCATGATTCTCTCAGGCCGTCCCTGTACCCGCATCACGCGAGCAGGTAGCGTATCCAGGCATATCGATCGACCGCCCGGGAGTCGAGATGCTCAAGCTCGCCGCTGCCCTCACCACGATCGCCACCACCATCGCCACTGCCGCCGTCGTCGCGGTGACCTCGACCCCCGCCCTCGCCGCCGCCACCCCGGCGCCCGGCCCGATCGCCGCGCCTCCCATGGGTTGGAACAGCTGGAACCGCTTCGGCTGCAACATCGACGAGGGTCTCATCCGGTCCACGGCCGACGC
This sequence comes from uncultured Actinomycetota bacterium, assembly GCA_963816625.1. Classification (GTDB taxonomy): domain Bacteria; phylum Actinomycetota; class Actinomycetes; order Mycobacteriales; family Micromonosporaceae; genus Dactylosporangium. Next base: position 1,003,674 of record CAWFLC010000006.1, read on the forward strand.
GCTGGTCAGTACCGGCCTGCGCGCCGCCGGCTACACGTACGTGAACATCGACGACTGCTGGATGGCCAGTACCCGCGACGCGCAGGGCCGGCTGCAGGCCAACGCGACCCGCTTCCCGGGCGGGATCCGGGCGCTCGCCGATTACGTGCACGCGCGCGGGTTGAAGCTCGGCATCTACGAGTCCGCCGGCACCGCCACCTGCCAAGGGCTGCCGGGCAGCCTCGACCACGAGACCGTCGACGCGCAGACGTTCGCGTCCTGGCAGGTCGACTACCTCAAGTACGACAACTGCAACAACCAGGGCCGGCCGGCGGTCGACCGCTACCGGGCATGGGCGAGGCGCTGCGCAATTCGGGTCGGGCGATCGTCTACAGCGTCTGCAACTGGGGCCAGGAAGACCCGTGGATCTTCGCGCAGACCGTCGGCGGGGTCGCCTGGCGCACCACCGGCGACATCAGCGACTCGTGGGGCAGCATGACGTCGCTCCTCGACCAGCAGGCCGGGCTGGAACTGTTCTCCCGCAAGGGATTCTACAACGACCCGGACATGCTCGAGGTCGGCAACGGCGGGATGACGCAGACCGAATACACGGCGCACTTCTCGCTCTGGTCGCTGCTGTCCTCACCGCTGCTGCTCGGCAACGACCTTCGCTCGGTGTCGGCCGCCACACTGTCCATTGTGGACAACGCCGACGTCATCGCGGTCAACCAGGACTGGGGTGGCTCGCAGGGCCGCCGGATCGCCGACAACGGTGACACCGAGGTGTGGGCCAAGCCGATGGGTGACGGATCGGTGGCCGCGGTACTGCTGAACCGCGGAAGCGCGTCCGCATCGGTGTCGACGACCGCCGCGTCGCTGGGTATCGGCGGCTCAAGCCAGTACACGTTGAAGGATCTCTGGTCGAAGGCCACCTCGACGTCGACCGGTGCGATCACGGCGACCGTGCGCGTCGCACGGGGTCGTCATGTATCGCGTGAGTCGCGGTCGGAACGCTCGCCGCCGCGCCGGCCGCCGGGACGCTGCAAGTCGAGCGACCTGAGCTGGCTCGCGTCGTCGAACGGCTGGGGTCCGGCCGAGCGCGACCGGTCCAACGGCGAGCAGGCCGCCGGCGACGGCGCGACGCTGAAGATCGGCGGTACGACGTTCGCCAAGGGCATCGGGATGCACGCCGACGCCGCGGTCCAGGTCTACCTCGGCCGCGCCTGCCGTACGTTCACCGCGCAGGTCGGCGTCGACGCGGAGAGCGGTGCCAACGGCCTCGTGCGCTTCGCGGTGTACGGCGACGGGCGGCTGCTCGGCTACAGCGTGGCGAAGGGCGGCGGGCAGGCGCCCACCCGGCTCTCGGTGTCCACTGTGGGCTATCTGACCCTCGAACTGCGCGTCACGGACGCCCGCAACGGCATCAACTACGACCACGCCGACTGGGGGAGCCCGACGCTGGTCTGCGGCACGGCGGCCGCGGGCTCGTTCGTGTCCGACCGATCGTGGTCCTCGTCGGCCAACGGCTGGGGCGCGGCCGAACGCGACCAGTCCAACGGCGAGCAGCTCACCTCCGACGGCACGGTCCAGGCGGTCAACGGCGCGTACTACCTCAAGGGCGTCGGCGTGCACGCCGCCTCGGACGTCGCGGTCGGGGTGAGCGGCTGCAGCCGGTTCACCGCGACGCTCGGCGTCGACGGCGAGACGGCCGGCCGGGGCACCGTGGTGTTCTCGCTCGTCGCGGACGGGACCACCGTCTACACCAGCCCGGTCGTCACCTCGACCACACCGTCGCAAGTGGACGTCGGCATCGCCGGCCACACGACGCTGCACCTGGTGGTCAGCAACGGCGGGGACGGCATCGACTACGACCACGCCGACTGGGCGGACGCCCGCCTGGCCTGCTGAGGGCCTTTTGGATGGCTTTCTTGGATGGCCCTTTTTTTGGATGGCCCTTTTTGGATGGCTCGGGTCCGCTGAGGTCCGGACCGTCGCTCCCGCCAGGAATCCCGACGTCCGCGTTCCCAAGCCCAGCACCGCCACAACCTCCGGCAAGTAGTGGTCTCCGGGGGGCCGGGAGGCCACTCGTTCCCCGAAGTAGTGGCCTCCGGCCGAGCGCGGCCGCGAGTCGGGCGCGGCCTGGCGCGGTCGGGCGCGCTCCGGCGGCGAGCGCGGGGACTTCGTGACCCGACTGGGTGACACGCCGAGCTGACGTGAGCATCATTCCGGATTGCTGCAATTACGATCAGTAATCACACAACTGCAATCTGCGTTCGGGGGACGGAATGCTCGGTCGGCACGCGCTGGTCGTGACCTTTGTGGCGGCGACGATGGTGGTGACTACGGCGACGACGGCGGACGCAGCGGTCAGCTATCCGGTCGCGATCTGGCTGATGAACGAGGGCCAAGGCGCGCGGATGATGGCCGACAGCACCGGCCACGGGCTCAACGGCTCGATCGGCCGGGAAGTCCAGACCGGCGTCTCGGGCGGCGGCGTCACCGCGTACCGCTTCGCCCGGCTCCAGCCCGACACCCCGCCGCCGCACCCGGCGCACATCGTCACCGTGCCCGACAGCTCGGCCCTCGACCCGGGAAATCGCGACTACGCGGTCACCATCCGGATCCGCACCCGCTACCAGTTCGGCAACATCATCCAGAAGGGCCAGGCGACCGTGCCGGGCGGCAACTGGAAGTTCCAGATCCCGAACGGCATCGTCCAATGCCTGTTCCGCGGCTCGTCGGGCACCGTCATCGTGACCGCCCACCACGCCATCAACGACGGGGGCTGGCACATCGTCCGCTGCGACCGCACCGCGCGTCAGGTGGCCATGACCATCGACGGCGTCGGCGAGGCCCGGCGCAACGGGGCGACCGGCACCATCGCCAACACCTGGCCGCTGACCATCGGCGGCAAGGTCAACTGCGACCAGGTGAACGTCGGCTGCGACTACTACGCCGGAGACATCGACCGCGTCGAGATCGACGCCGGCTGACCCTCGGCGGTTCAACGCGTCGAGGCCGGCCGTCGACAGAGCGACCGCTACCGCAGGTCGTCGAGCGTGGCGTTGGCACCGCACACCACAACCCCGACGACCGCATCGTCCGGGACGTCGGCCGCGAGGCGCTGGGCGGCGGCGAGGGCGCACCCGGCGGCCGGCTCGGCCCACACCTTGGCCTCCTCGACCAGGCGCCGGGTCGCGGCGTACGACTCGTCGTCCGCAATCCGCACGATCCCCGCCGTACGGCCGCGGACCCGGTCGAGGATGAGCTGCGAGACCGACGGTACCCCCAGGGTCGAGATCCTGGTCGTGACCGGGGTGGTCACCGGCCGATCGGCGTCGAGCGCCTCGGCCAGGCATGGCGATCCGGTCGGCTCGCCGCCCCAGATGCGCACGGCTGGGGCCGCCTTCTCCAGCGCGACGCACGTACCGGCCAGCAGCGCGCCACCGCCGACGGCCAGGACGAGGTCGGTCAGATCGGGGACGTCCTCGACGATTTCCAGGGCCAGGGTGCCGTAGCCGGCCGCGATCGCCGCGTCGCTCATGTCGTCCAACGCCACCGCACCGGTACCGGCGACAAGCTCGTCGACTGTGGCCAGTGCCGCCTCGACGGTGTCGACGACCAGCGCGGTGGCCCCGGCCGCGCGGATGTGCTCGACCGAGACCCGGGGAGCGGAGGCGGGCAGTACCACGGTCGCGGCGATGCCGGTCCGGCCGGCGACATCGGCGATGGCCCGGCCGAAGTTGCCACCGCTCATGGCAACCACACCGCGCGCCCGCTCGTCGGCGTCGAACCCGGCGAACCGCCAGGCGACGCCCCGCCGCTTGAACGACCCGCCGTGCTGGAGGCCCTCCAGCTTCAGGACGGTACGGCGCCCGACGAGGCGGCTCGTCGCCTCGCTCTCGACCGTCGGGGTGCGCACGATCCGCCCGGCGAGGTAGTCCCGGGCGGCAACGATCTCGTCGTAGGTCAGCACCGCCCAACCGTAAACTCTGGCAGAATCAGATGGGTGCGCCCAGCACCCCCTGAACCACGCGTCATCGCCCTGGTCACCGTCGAGACCGTGCACGGCTACCAGCCGACCCGCTATCTCGGCTTGATCTACGAGGTCGGCTCGACCGTCACGGAAGTGCTCCAGGCGCTCGAGAGGCGGGCGCTGCGGCGGGCCGAGGCGCGCCGCGCCGATCCGCGGGCCGCATCGGACGGCCACCTCTACGCCGTCCTGGGCATGCGGATCACCGCCACCACCGCTACCGCCTCGGAGTGGGTCGCCTATGGCACCCTCACGAGTGGGCACCCCGTCGCCGAAGACTAGGTCACGATCCGCCGCTTGAGTGCCAATTCCTTTGGCCGATGGCTCGGGTCCGTCGAGGGCACGACCGTTCCTCCCGCGAGAAATCCCGGCGTCCGCGTCCCCAAGCCCGGAAGCCACTCCTTCGGGGAAGTAGTGGCCTCCGACCACCCGTGATGCCACAACTTCGGGCAAGTAGTGGCATCCGGCCACCCGTGATGCCACTACTTCGGGCAAGTAGTGGCCTCCGGTCGTCCGTGATGCCACGGTGGACGCTAGAACTGCTCGGGCTGGACAGGGTGCTCGTAGACGTTGACGAGCGAGTCGGCGGCGCCGGGGTCGTGCGCGGCCAGCACGGCGAGCGCCGGGTTGCGGCGGCGGTACTCGTTGACCAGATCGATCGAAATGTGCAACTGGCGCCGGTTGCCGACCCCCGGTGCCTTGCCCGCCTCGAGGAGCCGGTCGTCGTAGGTGAGGTCGCCACACAGCAGGAGCGGCGGCCAGCCGGGGCGGCGGATCAGCGCCGACAGCGAACCCGGCGTGTGTCCCGGGGTCGGCACCAGCACGATGCTGCCGTCGCCGAAGAGGTCGTGCCCGTTGGTGAACGGCGCGGCCGACGGGTCGCCGAGCGGCTCCGGCGTCACGAACGACCACTGCAGGCCGGGCCGCTCGATGTGGTCGCGCAGGTAGCCGTCGTACACCGAACGCGGCCGCTGCATCGCATCCCACTCGGCCCGGCTGATCAGCACGCGCGCGCCGGCCAGTTCGGGCAGGCCGCCGATGTGGTCCTGGTGCAGGTGCGACAGTACGGCGGTATGCACGTCGGCGAGGTCGTGGCCGAGGGCGCGCAGCCGCGCCGACAGCGTGGACCGGGCCGGGATGTCGAAGGTGGCCAGCCGCCGGTACGCCAGTCCGGCGAAGCCGCCGGGGAAGTACTGCGGGTCGGTGACCGATCGGCGATCCTGCCCGGTGTCGAAGAGGACGAGCCCCTCGGCGTGCTCGATGACGTACACGTTGATCGGCCGGGGCGCCGTCCAGCGGCGCGATGTCATCAGCCAGAGAAAGAGCGGCTTCCACGTCGGCCCGACGTGCTCGGGCCGGATCGACACCGAACCGGTGCTGAGGACGCTCACACTGTCGATCGGGTCGCGAGCCATGGCCGCAGGCTACGTCGCCGGCCGGCCCGGATCCACCCTCCAAGTCGATCAAGGAAGTACGCGCCCGGGAAACGGACAAATTCCGGCGTGTACTTCCTTGATCGACTTGGCGGGGGGTGTGCGGCGGTGGCAAGATCGGGCCCGCCTTTGATCGGTGGGAAGGACGTGCGATGCGGCCAGACTTCACGGCCCTTCGAGAGTCGGTTCGCGGCACGGTGCTCACGGCCTACGACCCGGGCTACGAGCCGGCCCGAGTGCTGTTCAACACGCGCATCCGCACGAGGCCGGCGGCGCTGTGCCGGTGCGCCGACACCGCCGACGTGGTGGCCGCCGTACGGTTCGCCCGCGACACCGGCATGCCGTTCGCCGTGCGTAGCGGCGGGCACAACGCGAGCGGTCTCTGCCTGGTCCAGGACGGGCTCGTCATCGACGTGGGCGGCATGAAGGCGCTGGACGCCGACCCGGACGCCGACCCGCCGACCGTGACGGTCGGGCCGGGGATCGGCTGGCGGGACATCGACGCCGTCACCTACGCCGAGCGCGGGTTGGCCGCGCCGGGCGGCGAGTGCCCGACGGTCAGCAACGCCGGGTACAGCCTGGGCGGCGGCTACGGCCCGCTCACCCGCCGCTTCGGGCTGGGCTGCGACCACCTCGTCGCGGCCGAGGTCGTCGACGCGGCCGGGCAGGTACTGACGGTCAACGACGACGAGCACCCGGACCTGTTCTGGGCGTTGCGGGGCGCGGGCGGCGCCGGGTTCGGGGTGGTGACCCAGCTGACCTACCGGCTCAACCCGGTACCGCCGACCATGATGACCGGCATCATGGCCTGGCCGATCGCCAAGGGCAAAGAGGTCTTCCGCGCCTACCGCGACCTGTACGCCGACAGCGACGACGACCGGCTCGCGCTGAGCCTGCTGCTGTCCACCGACCCGTACCCGGACGGCGAGCCGGCCGTCGCCGTCTACGGGCTGTACGTCGGGTCGGTCGAGGCCGCCGAGGCCGCCCTCGCGCCGATGCGCGCGATCGGCGAGCCGCTGTACGACGCGTTCGAGCCGGGCAGCTACCTCGAGTTCGCGCACGCCCTCGGCGAGGAGATCCCGTACGGGCTGCAGTCGAAGTGGCGCGGCGGCTACTTCCGCAACGACCGCTTCGACGCGGCGGCCTTCGACACGATGCTCGAGCATTTCGCCGGCGCGCCGTCGGCCTTCTCGATGGTGCGCTTCGACCTGCTCGGCGGCGGTGCGGTGGCGCGCGTGCCGGCCGGCGCGACCGCCTTCGCGCACCGCGGCTCGACCCACTACGTCTCGCTCATCGCGCTGTGGCAGGAGGACGACGAGAGCGGCGCCAACGTCGACTGGGTCGACCGGTTCGCCGACGACCTGCGCCCCGCGCTCACCGGCGAGGTGTACCAGAACTACGCCGACCGCGACCTCGAGGACTGGCCGGTCGCCTACTACGGCGCGCACTATCCGCGGCTGCAGGAGGTCAAGGCGCGCTACGACCCGGACAACCTCTTCCGGCACGGGCAGAGCATTGCCGCCGATCGCTGAGCTTCGATAGATCGCGCGGATGGATCGCCGGATGCGTCTCCTCCTCGCCGGGGTCACGGCCGCCGTGCTGCTGCTGTCGGGGTGCGGTGCCGCCGGGTCGGCCGCGCACCCGATTGCGGCGCCGTCGGCGTCGGCGCTCCCCTCATCCGCGCCGCCGGTCGCGCCGTCCCCAAGTCCGAGCGCGGCTCCCCCCGTACCGAAGAAGTGTTTGATCCTTCCGGCCAACAACGTCTGGCATGCCGATGTGTCCAGGTTGCCGGTGGCGTCGGGCTCGGCGGCGTGGGTGGCGAGCATCGGCGCGGACAAGCACGCACATCCGGACTTCGGGTCCGGACAGATCGACGGGGCGCCGTTCGGCATTCCGGTGACGGCGGTACCGGCGGGGCAGGCGGCGGTCAAGGTGAGCTTCGAATATGCCGACGAGAGCGACAAAGGCGGCTATCCGCTGCCGAAGACCGCGAAGGTGGAGGGCGGGGCCAACGCGGACGGCGACCGGCACGTGATCGTGTTCGACGCGAAGGCGTGCAAGGCGTATGAGCTGTTCGCGGCCCGGCGCAACGCCGACGGTTCATGGCACGCGGGGTCCGGGGCGATCTACGACCTGCGTTCGAACGCGTTGCGCAAGGCCGGTTTCACCTCGGCCGACGCGGCGGGGCTGCCGATCCTGCCCGGGCTGGTGCGCTATGACGAGGTGGCGGCCGGGCATGTCGATCACGCGATCCGCTTCACCGCACCGCGCACGCGCAACAGCTTCGTCTGGCCGGCCCGGCATGCCGCGTCGTCCAGTGCCGATCCCGCGCTGCCGCCGATGGGTGCGCGCTTCCGGCTCAAGGCCAGCGTGAACACCTCGAAGTTCTCCCCGCAGGCCCGCGTCATTGCTCAGGCCCTGCAGCGGTACGGGGCGATCCTGGCCGACAACGGATCGGGCTGGTTCTTCTCCGGTACGGAGGACAGCCGGTGGAACAACGACGACCTCGGCGACCTCAAGTCGCTGACCGGCGCCGACTTCGAAGCCGTCGACGCCGGCCGGCTGCAGTCCGACCCGAACTCGGGCCTCGTGCGTCAGTAGCCGCGTTACTGTCGTACCCCGTCCTTAGAGTGTTGGTATGGACGGCCGGGAGATCGCGCACCGCAGGCTTCGCTCGCAGCACCTGGTCGGGCCGCCCCTGCCCGACCCGGCCGCCGTGGTCCGCCACCTGGGAGCGGTGCAGGCGCAGGAGTTCCCCTATTCGCTGTGGGGCGTCGCACAACGCACCAATGGGGTCGGGGCGGCCGGGATGCGCAAGGTGGTCGACGACGGCACCGTCCTTCGCACCCACGCCCTGCGCCCGACCTGGCACTTCGTCGCCCCCGAGGACCTGGGCTGGATCCAGGCGCTGACCGGCCCGCGGGTGCACGCCTTCAATGCGTACTACTACCGCCAGCACGGCATCGACGAGGCCTCGGCCGAGCGCACCAGCCGGCTGATCACCGGGGCGCTGCGCGGCGGCAACCACCTGACCCGCAACGAGCTGGCGGCGGTCCTCGACGCCGGCGGCTTCCCGGCGGCCGGAGGCCGGCTGGCCTACGTGGTGATGTGGGCCGAGCTCGAGGGGTTGATCGCCAACGGACCGATGCGGGGCAAGCAGCACACCTACGCGCTGGTCGAGGAGCGCGTGCCGGCACCGCGGGAGCTGTCCGGCGACGCGGCACTGGCCGAGTTGACCTGGCGCTTCTTCGCGACCCACGGGCCGGCCACGATCAAGGACTTCGTCTGGTGGTCGAGCCTGACCGTCGCCCAGGTCAAGCGCGGGCTGGAGCTGGTCGGCTCGGCGCTGGAGTCGGCGGACGTCGACGGGCTGGCGGTCTGGTTCGACCCGGCCGCGCCGGGTGCCGGCGAGGTGGTGCCGACGGCGTTGCTTCTGCAGGGCTTCGACGAATACGTGGTCGCCTACAGCGCCACGAAGTTCGCGTTCAACCTGGCCGGCGCCGGCCTGAAGCCAGGGCAGTACAACGCCAACACCATGCTGCACCCGATCATGATCGACAGCCAGCTGGCCGGCTTCTGGCGGCGCACGACCGAGGGTGGCGGCTTCCGGCTCGAGCTCGACCTGATCACGCCGCTGACGTCCGGTCAGCGCCGGGCGCTCGACGTCGAGCTGGCCCGGCACGAGGAGTTCGTGGAGGCGCCGGTGACGGCCGTCTACGTCTAACGGGCACGGCGAGGCCGGGCATCGCGGCGCGATGAGCCCGCGTCATCAGGTCCGCTTGGATTCCCCGGGCCGCCGGGCGCCGCGGCTCCCCGCGACGATCTCGTTGAGCCATTCGTCTTCGGGCCGCTTGTAGCGCTCGGTGTGCTGGCGGCGGACCTTGGCGATCGGCCCGTCCTCGGCCGGCCGGCTGAAGTCGTAGCGGACGATCGTCCCGGGTCCGGCGTCGAGCCACGCCGACGGGTCCAGCCCGAATCCGGCCATGGCCGCGATCACGCCGTCACCCGTCGAGTCGACGATCGGGTGCTCCTGCTCGCTCGGCAGCGGCTCACCCATGGCCATGCCCTTGGTCATTCCGGCCGACGACCAGAAGACGAAGCGCAGCGGCTTGCCGTCGCGGGCGGCGGTCAACCAGTACGTGCCGGAGACGGTTTCGGCGCCGCAGCCGACCACGGTCCCCAGGCTCGTCGACATGGCGATGATCATGTCCGGCTCGTTCGACAGGACCATCGACGAGTCGACGAGGAACGCCTTGCCGTCCCGCTCGCCGAGCAGCAGGTCGAACGCGCCGCCGTCGAGCTCGACCTCGTTGGGGCGCTCGACGACCGCGTCGACGGTGAACACGCCGGTGTGCCGGGACAGCTCCTCGAGCAGGCCGAACTTGCCCGTGGTGGCGACGATGTATCCGTTGCGCAACCCCATGCCGGGCACCCTATACAGGATCGCCGATGCTCGCGGCCCCCGTACGGCGTAGTCCTCGGGTATGACATCGCGGATCGCACTGTGGGGTCACGACTCGCGCCCGGCCGGACACCTACCGTCCGGTTTATGACTGATCAATCGAACGCCGTTCGGCGCGGCGTCGCCGCGGCACTGCGCGGCCTCCGCATGTTTCTCGTCGGCCGCGATCGCGCCGGCACCGCCTCGAAACGCCGTGTCGTCGCCTGGGTGCTGGCCTCGATCGGGGCCATCTATCTCGCGTACGGCGCGTCGACCTACCTGGACGCGAAGTCCGGCCTGCCGAGCTGGCTCTGCGTGCCGGGCGGCCTGGCGCTCGCCGCGCCGCTGCTCATCGCGGTGACCCGGCCACTGCTGGCCTGGCGGGTCGCCTGGCTCGCCGCGATCACCACCGGTACCGCGGTGCAGGTTCATCACCGGACGCCGTTCTCGTGGCACCCGGCCTTCTTCGTCGCGCTGATCGTCCTGCTGTGCGTGGTGGCGCTGCGCCAGCCGCTGGCCGTGACGCTGTGGGCCTGGGCGAGCCTGGCCGCGCTGATCGTGCTGTCCTTCTACCCGGCCGACCGGGTGCCGCTCATCGAGATCGTCACCGTCCCGGTGGCGATCACCGCGTTCATCGGCCACCGGCGAAACCGGGCCACCGTGTCCACCTGAGCGTCGCGGAACGGCCACGGCACCCCTTGGAACGCCTACCTGAGTGAGGCGGGGCCGCCAGGCCGCGTCCGAAACGTCAGGAGTACGTGATGATCAGCTCCAAAGGGTGGCTCGGCGCGACCTTCGGTGCGGCGGTGGTGGGGGTACTCGTCGCCGGCACCGCCAACGCCGCCGCCGGGTGGGTGTTAGTACCGAGCGTCGACCCGTCCGCGACCGGGAACGTGCTCAACGGGGTGTCCGCGCGTACGGCCACCGACGCGTGGGCCGTCGGCTACCTCGCCAATCCCGGCGACGACCAGGGCAAGGACATGTTGACCGAGCGGTGGGACGGCACGCGGTGGCGCCAGGTGCCGACGCCCCCGGGCGTGCTGCACTTCGACGAGAAACTGCTCGCGGTCAGCGCGACCGGCCCGAACGACGCCTGGGCGGTCGGTTCGACGAACAAGATCAGCTTCGCCTCCACCAACCCGCTCGCCGCGCACTGGAACGGCAGCGCGTGGACCGTCGTGCCCACCCCGGCGACCAGCGGCGGGTCCAAGTCCATCCTGGCCGGCGTGGTCGCCCTGAGCCCGACCAACGCCTGGGCGGTCGGCAAGAGCCGGACCGGCCGGGCCTTGATCGAGCAGTGGAACGGCAGTGCCTGGTCGGTCGTGGCGGTGCCGGATCCGGTCCCGCCGGCCGGCGGCACGATCGCCAGCAGCACGCTGACCGCGATCTCGGCCAACTCGCCGACGGACATCTGGGCGGTGGGCAGCTACTCGCTCGGCGGGATCGCGCCGACCGGGCTCAGCCTCACCATGCACTACAACGGCGTGGCCTGGAGCGTCGTGCGCAGTCCGAACGTGCCGGGCGGCACCACGCTGAACCCCGCCCGTACCGTCCTCAACGGGGTGACCGCGATCGCACCGAACGACGTGTGGGCGGTCGGCAACACCTTCACCACCGACGGTACGAACATGCCGGACGCGGCGGTGACCATGCACTGGAACGGCACCGCCTGGGCGCTCGTGTCCACCCCGAGCGTGGCCGTGCACGACGTACTGACTTCGGTGACCGCGGTGGCGTCGAACGACGTGTGGGCGGCCGGCTACCGCGATGATGCGACCGGAACGATCCCGGTGCGGGTGACCCTCACCGAGCACTGGAACGGCACCGCGTGGTCCGTCGTACCGAGTCCGAATGGGCCGGCCGGCGCCGACACGAGCCTGTTCAGCGCGAGTGCCGTGCCCGCGACCGGAGAGGTCTGGGCGGTCGGCACGACAACCGGTAGGACGTTCGTCCTGCACCACACGAGGTAACCCGGGGATGGAGTGGCCTCGGACCGCCCCCGAGGCCACAACTCCGGGGAAGTAGTGCCCTCAACGCGGCCCGGATGCCACTACTTCGGGGAAGTAGTGGTCTCCGCGCGGCCCGGATGCCACTACTTCGGGGATGTAGTGCCCTCCGGCCGGCCCCGAGGGCACTACTTCGGGGATGGAGTGGCCTCGGTTGTCGTGTGTGCCCTCGGCGCGAGTCGAACGCGCAACAACCAGGCTCTCGAGCTGGCGCCTCTGCCAGTTGGGCTACGAGGGCAATGTCCAATCTGGACACCCACGGTACGACCGGCGCCGCCGGCCGGGCAACGTATTATTGCCGACCCTGATTTAGTCGCTCTGCTCGGTCGGGCGGATGAGGATCTCGTTGACGGACATCCGCCGTGGGCGCGTCACGATGTAGCCGATGGCGTCGGCGATGTCCTCGGCCGTCATCCGCTCCATGCCGGCGAACCGTTGCCGGATCACGTCCAGGATCTCCGGGCGGTTGTGCGACGAAAGCTCGGTCGCGGTGGCACCGGGCTCGACAAGGGACACTCGCAGGTGCCGGCGGGTGACCTCCTGGCGGAGTGACTCGCTGAACGCGCCGACGCCGAACTTCGTCGCGTTGTAGACGCCGCTGCCGTTGCGCGGCACCCGCCCGGCGACCGAACTGATGTTCACCATGTCGGCGACCTGACGAGGCCCACTCTCGGCCGCCTGCAGAAGATGCGGCACGGCCGCGTGCGCGCAGTAGAGCAGGCCGAGCACGTTGAGGTGCACCATCCGCTGCCACTCCTCGACCGGTGCGTCGACGATCGGCCCGAGCAGCATCACGCCGGCGTTGTTCACCAGCGTGTCCAGCCGCCCGAGCTCGGCCACGGTCCGCTCCACAGTGGACTTGGCCTGCTCCTCGTCCGTGATGTCGGCCTCCAGTACGAGCGCGGTTCCGCCCTGGTCCCGGATCTTGCCGGCGAGAGCCTCCAGCCGGTCGACCCGCCGGGCCGCCAGTGCCACCGCCGCCCCGTGCTCCACCAGCGTCAGCGCCGCCGCCTCACCGATACCACTGGACGCACCGGTGATCAACGCCACCGTCCCGTCGAGACGATCAGCCATGGAGTCGCACCCTCTTCCTGTAGTCGTCGTCAAGCACAGCCTACGGCGGCGTCGATGAAAGTTTCAGGCCTATCTGGCCTGAGCAAAGGACTACGCCGGCTCACCTCGCACGACCGTCGATGTCTGGGTAACGTCCGGCGCAGTCCACCCCAACCGCCAAGGACGTAGCCATGAGACGTGTGATTCGAGCGGCGGCTGCGGCCGGCGTGCTCGCGGCCGCCGCCGTCGTCACCACGATCGCCACCACCCCCGCCCAGGCCGACACCCAGATCTGCGACCAGTTCGGCAGCACCACGATCCAGGGCCGCTACGTGGTGCAGAACAACCGCTGGGGTACCTCCGCCCAGCAGTGCATCAACGTCACCGGTACCGGCTTCTCGATCGTCACGCAGCAGGGATCGAACCCGACCAACGGTGCGCCGGTGTCCTACCCGTCCGTCTACTATGGATGCCACTACACCAACTGCTCGCCCGGCACCAACCTGCCGAGGCAGCTGAGCCAGATCGGCTCGGTGACCAGCAGCATCAGCTACCAATACGTGGGCGGAGCGATCTTCGACGCCTCATACGACATCTGGCTCGATCCGACGCCGAAGACCAACGGCGTGAACCAGATGGAGGTCATGATCTGGTTCAACCGGCAGGGCTCGATCCAGCCGATCGGCTCGGTGGTCGCCACCACGACCATCGGCGGGCGCAGCTGGGACGTCTGGCGGGGCAGCAACGGCTCCAACAACGTCATCTCATATGTCGCACCGTCGCCGATCGCCAGCTGGAGCTTCAGCGTGCTGGACTTCCTCAACGACGTGCGGGCCCGTGGAGCGATCACCAACGCGTGGTACCTGACGAGCATCCAGGCCGGCTTCGAGCCGTGGCAGGGGGGCGCCGGCCTGGCCGTCACGAACTTCTCGGCCGCGGTGAACGGCGGGGGAACGACCTCACCGCCACCGTCCCCGTCGCCGTCAGCGTCACCGTCACCGTCACCCAGCAACGGAGGCGGCGGGTCGGCCGCCTGCCGCGTCACCTATCGCGCCAACACGTGGAACACCGGGTTCACCGCCGACGTCGCGGTCGCCAACACCGGCAGTAGCGCGCTCAACGGCTGGACGCTGACCTGGTCGTTCCCCGGCAACCAGCGGGTCACCAGCGCGTGGAACGCTACGGTCGGCCAGAGCGGGACGGCGGTGACGGCGCGGAACCTGTCCTACAACGGCGCCATCCCGGCCGGCGGCTCCACCTCGTTCGGCTTCCAGGCCGAGTACAGCGGGAGCAACGGCGCGCCGAGTGCGTTCGCGCTCAACGGTTCGGCGTGCGCGGTGGGCTGAGCAGCCCGGTCTCGTACGCGATGACCACCAGCTGGGCGCGGTCGTGCGCGCCGAGCTTGGTCATCGCCCGGTTGACGTGCGTCTTGACCGTGTGCGGGCTGACCGACCAGGTGGGCGGCGATGTCCTCGTTGGACAGGCCGGTGCCGACCAGCGCGAGCACCTCGCGCTCGCGGTCGGTCAGCCCGCCGAGCCGCTCCGGCGACGGGATGTCGACCGCGATCCGGCTGGGCCAGGTAGCGGGCGATCAGGCTGCGGGTCGCGGCCGGCGACAGCAGCGCGTCGCCCCGGTGCACCACCCGGATCGCGTCGAGCAGCTCGTCGGGCTCGGCGCTCTTGCCGAGGAAGCCGCTGGCCCCGGCCCGCAGCGCCTCGAAGACGTACTCGTCGATCTCGAACGTGGTCAGGATCAGCACCCGTACGCCGGCCAGATCCTCGTCGGCGGTGATCAGGCGGGTCGCGCCGAGCCCGTCGAGGTCGGGCATGCGGATGTCCATCAGCACGACGTCGGCCCGCGTCTGGCGGGCCAGGTCGACGCCTCACGGCCGGTCGCGCGCCTCGCCGACCACCTGCAGGTCCGGCGCCGTCGTCGATGAGCGTGGCGAAACCGGCCCGCACCAGCGGCTGGTCGTCGGCGAGCAGCACGCGGATCGGTCACAGCGGAAGGCATCGCCTCGACCACGGAACCGTACCGTCGACGCGGACCGGCGTCGCAGCCGGCCGCCGAGCGCGGCGACCCGTTCGCGCATGCCGGTGAGGCCGTGCCCGCTCGGACGCCGGCGGTCGGCGGCCGGATTCGCCACCGATGATCGTCGACGACGGCCGGCGAGCGTCGGTCGAGCGTCAACGCCGACGTCGCACCGGGCCGGCGTGCTTGCACGCGTTGGTCAGCGACTCCTGGATCACCCGGTACGCGGTGAGGTCGGCGGCCCAGGGCAGCGACCGGCTCGGCGCCCTCCGTCGGCTGCTCGGTGATGCTCAGGCCGGCCCGGCGAGAACGCGGCGAGCAGGTCGGCGAGGCCGGCCAGGCCGACGGTCGGCTCGATCGGCGCGGCCGGGTCGCCGGGCTGGCGCAGCAGCCCGACCGTGTCGCGCAGCTCGTCCAGCGCGGTCCGGCTCGCCGACCTGGATCGTGCGCGAACGCCTCGCGTGCCGCGTCCGGCTGGTCGGTCAGCACGTGCGCGGCCACCCCGGCCTGCACGTTGATCAGCGCGAGGTGGTGGCCGACGCTGTCGTGCAGGTCGCGGGCGATGCGCAGCCGCTCTTCGGTGACCCGGCGCCGCGCCTCCGCGTCCCGGTCGTGCTCGGCCCGCTGGGCCCGCGCGCTCGACCTCGGCCAGGTAGGCGCGGCGGTTGCGGGAGGCGTCGCCGGCGGCGACGGCCAGCCCGCCGAGGGCGGCGAGGGCGAGGTTCTCCGGCCCGAGGAAGCGGGCCGGCTTGCCGAGCCGGTGTGGAAGCCGCCGAACGCGAGCACCACGAGCACGCCGATGAGCAGCGAGCGGCGCCGGCTCGGTCGACTCGGCCACCGTGTACAGCGCGATGAGCGGCGCGGCCAGGACCAGCGTCCGGTCGATCCCGCTGGTACCGCGCCAGGTACGCCTCGGCCGCCGACCGTGCTGACCATCAGCACGACGTACGGCCAGCGCCGGCGCAGGATCAGCGCCCCGCAGGCGACCGCGCCGAACAGCAGCCGCGACCCCGTCGTGCAGGTGGTGCGGCGATGCCGTGGTGAGCAGCGTGACCACGTAGACCACGACGGCCATCGCGACGTCCGCCAGTGCGGGTGGAAGCGGGCGGCCCGGCGCAGGTGGCCGAGCCGCCACCCTCCCGACCCGCGCCTTAGGCGCGGACCCACCCTGAGCCTCCACCCTCCCGACCCGCGCCTTCGGCGCGGACCGCGGCCGCGGTAGCCTCCGACCGCATCCGCGACCCGCGGCTTCGGCGCGGGCCGCACCCTGACGACGTTCATGGCCTCACGGTAGGCGGCCGGCGGCCCCGGCTGTATACCG
This sequence comes from uncultured Actinomycetota bacterium, assembly GCA_963816625.1. GTDB lineage: Bacteria > Actinomycetota > Actinomycetes > Mycobacteriales > Micromonosporaceae > Dactylosporangium. The sequence continues at coordinate 1,019,972 of CAWFLC010000006.1, forward strand.
CGCTGGCGGTATCCCGAAGATGCCGCGCCCGGGCGACGCGATCGTCGCCGCCGGCGGGCGATGGTGCAACGATGACTGACATAGCCGTCCGCGGCCTGACCAAACGGTTCGGCCGCGGTCACGGCGGTACGGGACCTCAGCTTCGACGTCGCCGCCGGCGAGGTGACCGGCTTCCTCGGCCCTAACGGCGCCGGCAAGACGACCACCCTGCGGATGCTGCTCGGCCTGGTCCGCCCGACGGCGGGCGACCGCGCACGATCGGCGGGCGCCGCTACGTCGACCTGCCGTACCCGCGCCGGACGGTCGGCGCGGTGCTCGAGGCGACCGGCTTCCACCCCGGCCGCACCGGCCGCGAGCACCTCCGGATCCTCGCCCGGCTCGCCGCGCTGCCGGCGACACCCGCGTCGACGAGGTGCTCGACCAGGTCGGCGCTGACCGTCGACGCCGGCCGGCGGGTGCGGCGGCTACTCGCTCGGCATGCGCCAGCGGCTCGGGCCTGGCCTCCGCGCTGCTCGGCGACCCCGAGGTGCTCGTCCTCGACGAGCCGGCCAACGGCCTCGACCCGGCCGGCATGGCCTGGCTGCGCGGGCTGCTGCGCGACCTGGCCGCCGAGGGCCGGACGGTCCTGATCTCCAGCCACGTCCTGGCCGAGGTCGCGCAGACCGTCGACCGTGTCGTGATCATCAGCGAGGGCTCGATGCGCTACGCCGGGCGAGCCCCACGCCGATCTCGAGTCCGCGTTCCTGGAGTTGACCTCATGACCGTCCTCGTCGAGTTTCAGAAGCTGCGCTCGACCCGTACCGTCTGGATCTTGCTCGGCGCCGCCCAACTGCTCATCGTCGGCGGCATCAGCGGGCTCATGCTGAACGGGTCCAATGTGGACTCACCCGACATGGTTCGCAAAGCGGTGTCGCACATCGGCCTCGTGTCGCTGTTCACGCTCGTGCTCGGCATCATGGCGGTGGCCGGCGAGTACCGGCACCGCACCATCACCGACGCCTACCTGGCCACGCCTCGCCGCGAGCGGGTGGTACTGGGCAAGCTCGGCGCGTACACGCTCACCGGCCTCGCGTTCGGGGTCATCGGCATGATCACCGCCCTCGTCACCACGGCGATCTGGCTGGCCGGCAAGGGCTCGTCGCTCGACCTGTCCAGCGCGGACCTCTGGGCGACCGTGGCCGGCGGCATCCTCTGGAACGGCGCCTTCGCCGCGATCGGCGTCGGCATCGGCGCGCTGATCACCAACCTGATCGGCGCGGTCGCGGTCGCCCTGGCCTGGCTGGCGCTGATCGAGGGAATCGTCGCGCAACTCGTCGGCGGGGTGAAGGACTGGCTCCCGTTCGCGCTCGGCGCCGCCCTCGACGGGTTGCCGACGTCGACCGGCGGGCCACCGCAGTGGCAGGCCGGCCTGGCTCTCGCCGGGTACGCCGTGGTGTTCGCGGTCGCCGCGCTGGCGACGACGACGCGTCGGGATGTCCTCTAACCACTTCCCGGCAGGGGCCCGGTGGGTCGCCACTACTTCCCCGAAGGAGTGCCCTCCGGGCCGGCGGGTGGCCACTACTTCCCGGATGTAGTGGCCTCCCGGGCCCACCGTGGCCACTACTTCCCCGAACGAGTGCCCTCCGGGCCGGCCGGAGGCCACTACTTCCCCGAAGGAGTGGCCTCCCGGGCCCCGCGTGGCCACTACTTCCCCGAAGGAGTGGCCACTCAATCTGCGCCGACGACGAGCGGCCAACGCTCGATTATTAGGGTTGCCTAAGCTAAGTTGTTCGGCATGAGCCCGACGTTCGCCGAGGTCGCCCGTACCCTCGTTCGTGGTCGCCTGCCCGGCCTGCTCCGGGTCGCCGGTTGGCCACAGCCCGTCGCCGTACAGCACGCCACCGACTGCGCCGGCCGCCCGATGATCCTGGCCCGTGCCGGCGGCGACGTGTCCCGCGCCCTCGGTGCCGTCGACGGCCGTACGCGGGTGGCGGCTCTGCTCTCGGTCGACGACCGGCCGCCGGTCGACGGCGCGCCGACGTTCGGCCGGGTCCGGGTCGGCGGCTGCCTCCATCGGCTCGACGCCGACGAGGCGGCGCCGGCCCGGCTGGAGTTCGCCGAGGCCAACCCGGTGTCCGAGCTGCTCGACGTCGGCCACGGGGTGGCCATGTTCGCGATCGAGGTCGACCGCGTGCAGGTCCAGAGCGGCGTGACGATCGAGGAGATCGACGTCGAGGCGTTCATCGAGGCCGACCCCGATCCGCTGCACGAGATCGAGCAGGATCTGCTGCTCGATCTCGCCGGGCACCACAGCCCGGAGGTCGCGGACTATTTCCGCGAGGCGCTCGGCGTCGCGGGCGTGCCGTGCCGGGCGACCCCGAAGGTGGTACGGCTGGATCGCTACGGATTCACCGTCGATGCCGGCCGTACGCCGAGTGAGCCGTGGTATCGGCTTGAATTCACCCGTCCAGTGCGCGATAGGCACGACCTCGCCCGAGTACTACACCCCGTGTTATTTCCTCAATGCCATAGACATTGTCGGAGTCAGTCGAAAGAGTGACGACTTGATCACCGAAAGAGAGAACAAAGAACGTTCGGCTACGAACGGTAAAAGGATCGGGGCGCCCGGTAAGGGCGCCCCGAAAATGAACAACGACCCTCGACGAGTGAGGGTCGTGCGGATTTCTGGCCGAACTTCGCCGTCGTTGGCGCAGTGCGACCGCGGAACTACGAGAGGTCGAACTCGCCGACCTTGGCGCCGCCGAGGAACGCGTCCCACTCGGCGGGCGTGAACACGAGAGCGGGACCGTGCGGGTCCTTGCTGTCGCGCACCGCCACTGCCGTGCCGAGGTCAGCGACCTCGACGCAGTTGTTGCCACCGTTGCCGTTGCTGCGGCTGCTCTTGCGCCACACGGCGTCGTTCAAATTATGTGCGGTCATGCCGGGCTACCTCCTTCCTGCCTTGGTTGGTGCATCACAAATCTCACTCACAGACCTGTTGATCATGTGGTGGGTGAGTGAATGCCGAGGGCCTTAGCGGTGAGCCGCTCGGAGTACCCAATAACGGGCGACCTCTTGATGCTGCTCTTCGTATTCGACTCCGGCAAGGCCTCCGACGTTACTACATTCGATTGAGCGATTCACCCGTCGGTGTTGCGAACGCTGAGGCGTGTCGGCGAGTCGAGCGGAACGAGAAATCGACATTAACGTTGAGTAGCTGGCTGACACCCAAGAGTCGCGGCGCCGCACATCGGACATAGATAGATAGACGAGTACGGCCGTCGACGGTTGCCGAAGCCGTCGATGCATATGTTATGAAAGCCGAGCGGTCACAATCGTACGAGAGCACCGGGCCACGACGATATGTACTCCGGCATCATGGAGTTCAATGACCAGCCGACCGGCGTCAATGCTATTCGTCAATCGTGGGGATCGCTTCTCTGTACCGGAACAGAGACGACGTACCGGAACAGAGACGACCCGATGTGAACCAGAGACCATTCGGCCGGCGGCCGGCACGCCGAGGCACCGTTGCTCCGAGGGACGTCGGCGCCTGCGTACTACCTGGCCAGAGCGTCCCCGTAGCCGTCCCGCAGCTTCTTGATCATGCTGGAGGACGCGTGAGCATCGAGTGCGCGGACCGAGAGCCGCTCAAACTCTTCGCGGTAGCGGGTGACTTCTTGAGGCTGCTCCTCGTAGTAGTCACCGGCCAGGCCTTCGAGATAAACGACATCGAGGTGCGCGGTTTCCGGGAACTCCAGGAGCGCCGCCGATCCGCCCAGGAATACATGCTCTCCGGCGGCGAACGGAAGGATTTGAATAGTCACATTGGGCAGCTGGCCGATATCCAGGAGCCGCTGCAACTGCTCGGCCATCACGTCATTGCCGCCGACGACCCGGTGCACCACGGACTCGTCGATGACCGCCCAGAGCTGCAGCGGGCTGTCGTCGGTGAGCCGCGCCTGCCGCCGTACGCGCAGCGCGATGCGCCGGTCCACGCTCTCCGGGGCGTCCGCGCGCCGGCCCACGGTCATCAGCGCCCGCATGTACGCCTCGGTCTGTAGCAGCCCGGGAAGCACGATCGGCTCCCACACCCGGGACCACGACGCCTCCGCCTCCAGGCCGACGAAGTTGCCCGGGCGCATCAGGTCGCGGTAGTCCGTCCACCAGGTGCGCTCGCGCGACAGCCGGGCGAGGGTCATGAGCGCCTCGCGGTACTCCTCGTCCTGTATGCCGTACAGGATCAAAAGATCTTTCACATCTCTCGGGGTGACCGCGACGCGGGCGGTCTCGATGCGGGTCACCTTGGCGGCATGCCATTCGAAGTACTTCGATACCTGCTCCTGCGTCATGCCGGCTTGCTCGCGGCACTTTTTCAGCTCGGAGCCCAGCCGCCGGCGGCGCAGTGTGGGTCCCTCGTCGATAGGCACCGTGACCTCCTCGATGTCCAATTTGGCCGGGCCAGTCTGCACGATCCAGAGGATCTTCGGAGGCCGGGGCGGCAACAGCGAGAAGTCTAGTACCCGTTGCACTACACCCAGTGATAGGTACATGATGCTGGAGACATTGAGGACAGCGCATAGTGCGGGCTCTAAAGGGGCGTGGCGGCGTTGCTTGCAGACGAGTTTTTCCTCATCGCGCACGAGGACCGCACCGGCCGGTCGAGACTGCACCCCCGGGCGACTGGGCTTGGACTGGCCGGCGCATTGCTCGGCGAGCTCATGGTGAGCGACCGCGTGCGCGCCTACGAAGGCGACCTCTATGTGGTGAGCCGGGAGCCGACCGGTGACCCGCTGAGCCATGACGTGCTCGACCTTCTCATCGCCCAACCTCAGCACCGCGAACTGCGCACGTGGCTGGCGTTCCTCGCTCAGGACGCGACGGTCAAGGTGGGCGAGCGGCTGCTCCGCGCCGGCGTCCTGGAGCCGGTGACCCGGCGAAAGCTGATGGGAACCCAGACCTTGTACATGCCGATGAACTCCAACCAGCGCAACGTGGCAGCGTGGGCGCCGATCCGGCTGGCGGAGATTCTGGTCCGACGCCGTCCGATGAACCTCAGCGACCGCGTGCTCGTAGGACTGGTTATCGCGACCGGCTTGACCCGACACGTGCTGTGGGACTTTCAAGCGCATCGCGACGCGCTGGTCCACCTGCCGACGGTCGTCAGTTCGTTGCCCGAAGACCTACGGCAGTTGGTCGAGCACACCGAGGCCCTCGTGGGCTCGGTGCTCGCCGCCGGTCGACGGTGAGCGCGAAGGGGCGCCACCACCTTCCCCCACGAAGCCGGCGCAATCGCAACGTTCCGAACACTTCGTGGAGGATGGCAATGGCGGGTCGTGCTGCCGCCGAGCCGGACATCGTGTCGCGGTCTCTGGCCCGCAACCGGCTCGGTGTGCCGTCGGTGGTGTTCTTCGGCATCGCCGGCGCGGCCCCGTTGACCGTCATCCTCGGCTCGGTCACCACGATCTACGCGGTGGTCGGCAGCACCGCCGTACCGGTTTCGTATCTCGTGGCGGCGGGGATCCTGTCCATCTTCACGGTCGGCTTCGTCGCGATGAGCCGGCACATCGTCAACTCCGGCGCGTTCTACTCGTACATCAGCCACGGGCTGGGCCGGATCGTCGGCGTCGGCGCCGCGTTCGTCGCGCTGCCCGCCTACGCGCTCATGCAGATCGGTCTCTTCGGCCTCTTCGGCGTGGTCGGCTCGGGCATCCTCGCCTCGTTCGGCTTCAGCGTGTCGTGGTTCGTCTGCGCGCTGGTCGCCTGGGTCCTCGTGGCCGTGCTCGGCCTGCTGTGGGTCGACCTGTCCGGCAAGGTGCTCGCGGTGTTGCTGGTCGCGGAGATCAGTCTCGTGCTCGTGTACGACCTGATCATGACCCTCCACCCGGCCGACGGTCACGTCAGCTTCGCCACGCTGTCCCCGGCGAAGATGATCGACCCGCAGGCCGCCGCGTTGCTGGTGGTGGCGATCGCCGGGTTCGTCGGCTTCGAGGCGACGGTCGTGCTGTCCGAAGAGGCGCGCGACCCGAAGCGCACCATCGGCCGGGCCACCCACTGGGCGGTGATCATCCCGGGTGTCCTGATCGGCCTGTCCGCGTGGGCGATGTCGGTCAGCACCGGCCCCGACCAGATCGTGGCCGCCGCCCGCGAGCAGCACACCGACCTGGTGTTCTCGCTCATCTCGGCGCACGTGCCGACGATCTTCGTCAGCCTCGGCTACGTGCTGTTCCTGACCAGCGTCTTCGCCGCGTTGCTGGCGTTTCACGCCGCGGTCGCGCGATACGAGTTCGCGCTCGGGCGCGAAGGCGTGCTGCCCGGGCTGTGGGGGCGCACGCACCCGCGCACGGGCGCGCCGCTGATGGGCTCGATCACCCAGAGCGTCCTCGCCCTCGGCGTCCTGATCGTGTACTACCTGACCAAGACCGACCCGCTCGTCTACCTGTTCGGCTGGCTGACCATCGTCGGTGGCCTGGGCGTGCTGATCCTCATGTGGGCCGCCTCGGCGGCGGTGGTCGCGTTCTTCATCCGCAACCGCGGCCAGGAGAACGTGTGGCGGGCCCGGATCGCCCCGGTGATCGCGTTCCTGTTGCTCAGTGGCGTGCTCGCCGCGACCGTCATCGGCCTCGGCGACCTGCTCCAGGTCGACAAGAACTCGCCGTTCCAGTGGCTGTTCCCCGCCGCGTACGCGATCTTCGCGGTCGTCGGCTTCGGCTGGGCGCTGGTCATGCGCGGGGCCCGGCCGGAGGTCTACTCGGCGATCGGCCGCGGCGCGGAGGGGCATCTCACGGCGTCGATCGCGTCGATGCCGCCGTCGCCGCGGACGCCGTCGACCGCCGAGGCGGCGGCGCTGACCATCCGTACCCCGCAGAGCACGCTCATCCACTGACCCGCAGAACTGGCACGCGCAGGACATCGAAGGGAAGCAGATGACGCACGCCATCCAGGATCTCGTGGTCCGCGATGTCGCACCGGTCGACGTCACCGAGATCGCCGGCGTCCTGGCCGAGGCGATGAGCGAAGGCCCGATCGGGCGCTGGCTCATGCCGGACGACGCGGTGCGCCGCCGGCGCGCCCCGGGGTACTTCGAGATCTACGCGGAACACGCCGTCCGTTACGGGGAGGTCTACGCGACCGTCGACCCCGACGACGGCGTGCTGTCCGGGGTGGCGCTGTGGTTCCCGTTCACCTCGCTGATCCCGGCGCCGGCCGACTACGAGCAGCGGCTCAAGGAGGCGGCCGGGTCCGCGTTCGACCGCACCCGGGAACTCGACGCGGCCCTCGAGGCCCACCACCCGATGGACGCGCACCACTATCTGGCGTTCCTGGCCGTACGGCCGGGGCGGCAGAACCACGGCCTCGGCCGTGCGCTGCTCGACCGCCATCACCGGCGGCTCGACGCGGCCGGCATCCCGGCCTACCTGGAATCCAACGACCCCCGCAACCGTGACCTCTACCTGCGCCACGGATACGTGATCCGCTCGGTGATTCAGCTCCCCGACGGTCCGCCGCTGTGGCTGATGTGGCGGGCGCCTATGCCGTAGACACTCAGAAGCGCTCAGGCGGCCGGAAACTCGTACAGCCAGAAGGCCTGTTCGTCCATCCGTTCCGCCCGCACGTGACCGGACAACCGGTGCAGCTTCAACTCGATCACGCGCGCCATGTGCCGCTGGTCGTCGTTGAACCGGCAGAAGTCGAGCCCGATGATCCCGCGCTGCTCGGCCGCCGTCAGGTACATCGCTTCGACGAGTTCGGAGAACGCCGTGTTCGCCCGCCCGTTCTTCTCGACCGCGACGAAGCCGCAGTACCAGATGCGGTTCTGGGCGAACAGCTCGGGCCAGCGACGTTCGAAGTACGCCGGAGAGATCAGTGGCATCGCGTCGAGCATGTTGGTGTAGGTCGACAGCCCGCACACCGAGCCGTCGTCGGCCAGGCAAAGGTACTTCTGCACCCGCGTGTCGAGCATGACCTCGTCGAACTCGCTGCGGAACATCAGGTGACGCTGGACGGCGAAGGCGTTCAGCTCGTGAAACGTGGTGTAGTAAAGATCCCAGACCTCGGCCATGAGGTCTTCCTGGACCGCGTCGACAACCTTGATGGACATCCCGGCCCCCGGTCCCAACCCGGCCGCGGTGGGCCCCTCCCGCCGCGGCATTGGTTGTGATCAATGTGCGGAGCCTTCACTATATCTGAGAGCGACCGGCCAGCAACAGAGCGTAGATGCGTGCGCCCGGATCGCCGCATTAACGGGTGATCGTGGGGGTCGGTGACGGTGCCGTCCGATACGTGACACAGGGATGGCGCCCTGCGGGTGACCGGTCGCAAGGTTGCCTCTCCATGACGCAGGGAGGGGCGGCATGCGAAGGGCCGACTTCGAGGAGGAGTTACGCCGCATGGCCGCCCTCAACCAACTGCGACCGCTGAAGCCTCCGGCGGTGATCGAGTTCGCCTACGCCCACGAACGCTCGCCGGACTTCCAAAACGTCTTCCGCGGCATCGGCCGCAAGGCGTTCCTGCTGGTCACGGCCGAGGCGACCTACGCCGTACGGATGGGCCGGCTCGGCCGGCGCCGGCTGCGCTCGCAGTGGATCGTGCAGCACACCGCGCTCATCGCGGACGCCTACCACGCCCGCGGCCGGCGCCGCCGCAACGTCGTCCACGAGCTCATCCTCCCGCTCGACGACGGCGCGAAGGTGTTCCGGATGGGGGCCGGGGCCGCCGTCTCCGCACAGGGCGAGCTCGCCCAGTACAACTGCGAGATGGCCGCCTGGGAGATCAACGAGGTCCGCAGCGCCGCCCGCTCGCGCAGCGCGACCGTCGATCCGTTCGCGCCCCAGCGCGCCGGCGCGGAGGCGCTGACCGTCTACGAAACGCGCGAATACCCGCGGGCGTTCCTGCTCTACGTCGAGGCGATCGACCGCCTGCACGACGCGTTCGTGACCGACGAGTGCCGGGCGCGGCGCCCCTGGGCCGGCGACGAGATCCTCCTCGACGGCCTGGTCGACGCCCTCCGCGCGACCCGTCACGCCGCCCCCGCCGACCTGCCGTTGCCGATCGACGTCGAGGCCGCGCTCGATCACGTCGTCGCCCAGCTCCACGAGATCGCGGGCGCCCTCGACCCGCCGTTCAGCACCTCGTACAGCACCACGGTCCGCCGCCTAAGTGCCAATTCCTTTTGACCGATGACTCGGGCCCGTCGAGGGCACGACCGTTCCTCCCGCGAGAAATCCCGGCGTCCGCGTCCCCAAGCCCAGCCCGGGTTGGCACTACTGCGGGGAAGTAGTGCCCTCAGGCGGGCGCCCGGGATGCCACTATTTCCCCGAAGTAGTGGCCTCAGGCGGGCCCCGAGGGCACTACTTCGGGGAAGTTGTGGCCTCGGTGTCCGGGCGGCGCAGGCGGTGGGCCTGGGCTTGCAGGTAGCGCTGCTCCGGCCGGCTGGTCGTACGCTTCGCCGCTCGCTCGAAGTGCGCCCGCGCCTCGTCGAGATCACCGGCCAGCTCGAGCAGGTGCGCGCGGACCGCGTCGAGCCGGTGGTTCTCGGCCATCCGCTCGTCGTCGTCCAGCGCGGCCAGCAGTTCCAGGCCGGCGCCGGGGCCGTGCACCATCGCCACCGCGACCGAGCGGTTGAGCGTGACGACGGGGTTCGGCGCGATCGTCTCCAGCAGGTCGAACAGGCCGAGGATCTGCGTCCAGTCGGTGTCCTCGGCCCGCGCCGCCTCGTCGTGGACCGCGGCGATCGCGGCCTGCAACTGGTAGGGCCCGATCGTCGAACCGGCCAACGTGGCGGTGATCAGCGCGACGCCCTCCTTGATCGCGCCGGCGTCCCAGAGCCCGCGATCCTGCTCGTCGAGCGGTACGAGTGAGCCGTCGGGCCTCGCTCGGGCGGGCCGGCGCGCCTCGGTCAGCAGCATCAGCGCGAGGAGCCCGGCGACCTCGCCGTCGTCGGTCAGCAGCCGGTGCAGCGACCGGGTGAGCCGGATCGCCTCGGCCGTCAGGTCGGGCCGGTGCAGCGCCTCGCCGGACGTCGCCGTGTAGCCCTCGTTGAAGATCAGGTAGAGGACCTGGAGCACCACTCGGAGCCGTTCGGCCCGTTCGTCGTCGGGCGGCAGGCGGAACGCCGTACCGGTGGATTTGATCTTCTGTTTGGCCCGGCTGATCCGCTGGGCCATGGTCGCCTCGGGAACCATGAACGCGCTGGCGATCTGCGCCGTGCTCAGACCGCCGACCGCGCGCAGGGTGAGCGCGAGCTGCGACGGCGGGGACAGCGCCGGATGGCAGCACATGAACAGCAGCACGAGCGTGTCGTCCTGTGCGGGCACGGCCGGCGCGTCGGCCGGCGCCATCAGCGCGTCGGCCTCTTCGCGACGGCGGCGCGCGATGTCGCTGCGCAGCTGGTCGGTGAGGCGGCGCGACGCGACGGTGATGAGCCAGCCGCGCGGGTTGTCCGGCACACCTTCGCCCGGCCACTGGGTCGCGGCGGCGAGGAGTGCTTCCTGCACGGCGTCCTCGCAGGCGTCGAAATGCCCGTACCGGCGCACCACCGCGCCGAGGACCTGCGGCGTGAGGTCACGCAGCAGGTCCTCGAACGACTCCGTCACACGGCCTAGCCTAGGCCGTGAAGGTGTAGCTGCCGGCCGGCAGGTAGTACGAGCGCGGGCCGGTCAGCACCGCCTGCGCCGGTGCCGAGACGGCGTTCGTCCCCGGTACCTGCACGGTCGCCGAGGTGCCGGCCGGTACCGTCACCCGCAGCGTCAGGACGCCGCCGGACACCGACCAGTCGCTGACGGCCGGCCCGTACGGGCGTCGCCAGCGACGCCGCGGCCGAGGTCAGCCCGCCGCCCGGCCGCGGGGCGATGAGCAGCTGCTGGTAGCCGGGCGACGCCGGCCGACGAGCCGCCCACGCGAGCGGTAGAGGAAGTCGCCGACCGAGCCGAGCCCGTAGTGGTTGAAGGAGTTCATGCCCGGGTCGTGGAACGAACCGTCGGTGCGGATGCCGTCCCAGCGCTCCCAGATCGTGGTGGCGCCCCGGCTGATCATGTAGCCCCAGCCGGGGAAGCCGGGCTGCAGCAGGATCTGGTACGCGGTGTCGAGCGTGGCCGTGGTCGGCCAGCACCGGCAGCAGGTTCTCCACGCCGAGGAAGCCGACGCTACAGGTGCCCGCCGGTCGCGGCGACCTTGGCGGCCAGCTTGTCGGCGGCCGGCTGGACCAGGTTGTCCGGCACGCAGGCCGAAGGCGAGCGCCAGCACGTAGCCGGTCTGGGTGTTGCCGGACACGGTGCCGTCGGCCGGCGACGAACCGGCTGGTGAACGCGGCCGCGACCTGGTCGGCGAGCGTGCCGTAGGAGGACGCCTGGGCGGTGCGCCCGGTCGCCGCGGCCATCCGCGACACCAGCCGGGCCGACCAGCCGAAGAACGCCGTGCGAGATGACGTCCTGCGCGGTGTTGTCGTTGACGTTGAGCCAGTCGCCGTAGGTCGGCTGGTTGCGGATCAGGTCGCTGCCCGAGGTGGAGCGCAGGTAGTCGACCCAGCGCGCCATCGCGGCGAAGTGCTCGTCGACGACGCCGGACGTCGCCGTAGCGCTGCCAGAGCGTGTACGGGACGATGACGCCCGCGTCGCCCCAGCCCGGCCGTGCCCGCACCGCCGATCGGACCGCCGGCGCCACGTCGGTGAACGCGCCGTCGGCTGTGCTGCGCGTCGACGAGGTCGTCGGCGAACTTGTCCAGGAAGCCCGTGCACGTTCGACGTTGAACGTCGACGTCGCCGACGAAGATGGCGATGTCGCCGGTCCAGCCGAGCCGCTCGTCCCGTTGCGGACAGTCGGTCGGGATGGACAGCATGTTGGACCGCTCGCCCCACAGGATGTTGCGCTGCACCTGGTTGACCATGCGCGTTCGACGTGGTGAGGGTGCCGGATCGGGCGCCGCCGGTCCACGCGGCCAGCCCGGTGACGCGTGTCCGCGGTCGGCGTGCCGGGGCAGCCCGGTCAGCTCGACGTAGCGGTAGCCGTGCACGGTGAAGCGCGGCTCGTAGACCTCGGCCGCGCCGGTCCCGGCCAGCGTGAACGTGTCGGTGGCCGGGCGCGCGCGCAGGTTGGCGGTGTAGAGGTGCCGTTCGGGTTGAGCACCTCGCCGTGCCGCATCGTGACGGTGGTGCCGGCCGGCCCGCTGACCCGCAGCCGGTCCCAGCCGGTGAAGTTCTGCCCGAGGTCGAAGATCCACACCCCGGCCTGCGGCTGGGTGACCGCCACCGGCCGGAATTCCTGCTGCACGGTCACGCCGTGGTCGACCTGGGCCACCAGGTTGGGCTTGGCCGCGGTCCGGACGACCGGGCCGGACCACGTGGAGTCGTCGAAGCCGGGGGAGTCCCAGCCGGGCAGCTCGCCCCGGGCGTCGTACGTCCTCGCCGTGGTACAGGTCGTCGGCGCGGATCGGACCGGCCGCGACCTTCCACGAGTGCGTCGGTTTGCACGGTCGTACGCGGTGCCGTCCGTGAACGTGAGCACGAGCTGGGCCGAGTACCACGGCTGCGTGCCGTAGCGCTGGCGCCGGCGAAGCCGACGCTACCCGAGTACCAGCCGTTGCCCAGGTACGCGCCGAGCACGTTGTCGCCCTGGCGCATCTGGCCGGTGACGTCGTACTCCTTGTACTGCAGGCGTTTGGTGTAGTCGGTCCAGCCGGGCGCGAGCGCGTCGGCGCCGACCTTCGCACCGTTGAGCCGGGTCTCGTGCAGGCCGAGCGCGGTGCTCAGCAGTCGGGCCGTGGCCGACCGGCTTGGTGACCGTGAACGCCTTGCGCAGCAACGGGTGCCGTGGTGGACACCAGGACACCGGTGCCCCAGGGCCCCGCCCCGTACGCGGCGAGCGCCCGCGCGGCGACCCACCCGCTGTCGTTGAAGCCGGGCTGTTCCCAGCCGGTCGGGCCGGTCTGGCTCGCCTTCCACGCGGCGTCGGTGACGAGCGTCGTCGCGCCGCCGACGGCGAGCTTGGCGATCATCGCCGGCCGGGCTCTGGGTGGTGTTCTGGCCGGCGATCGCGATCGTGTTGGTACCGGCGTGCAGCCGGGCGGTGACGTCCACGGTCGCCGCCTGCTTCCACGAGTCGGTGACCCGTGGCGAGGTGCTGACCTGGACGCCGTTGACCCAGACGTCGGCGGTGTCGTCGCCGGTGACCACGAGCGTCGCCGACGACGGTGCGGCGGCCAGGCTGAACGTACGGCGGAAGTAGCGCGTCGCCGGCGGCACCCCGGCGGCCGGGTCGCCTTCCGGGTACCAGATCCAGCTGGCCCCGGACAGGTCGGTCGTTGGCCGGCGCCCGATGAAGTCGGCGACCCATTCGGTCGCCGGGTTGCGCAGAGCCGTCTCGAAGGTCTGGCCGGCGCTCCAGGCGCCCGGCGCGGCCTGGGCTGTCCCAGACCCGTACCCGCCAGAAGTAGCGGCGCATGCGAGGCCAGCGCCGGGACCGTTGTAGACCACGTCCACCGACTGCTGGCTGGCGACCCGGCCGCTGTCCCAGACGTCGGCGGCACCGGCCGTGGTGCCGACCGTGAGCTGGTACGCGCCCTGCCGCTGCTGGAGTTGCGCCGAGGCGAGTTGCCAGCCGAAGCGGGGCTTGGCCGCGTCGACGCCGAGCGGGTTGGTCCGGCGCTCGACGGTCGCCGCGGCCACGGTGAGCGGCGACGCGGCGGTGCCCGGGTCGGGCGCGGCGGCGACGCTCGTGGCCCAGGGCGCGACGCCGTACGCGCCGAGATCCGTGCTCGACGGCCAGCCGGCGTCGCTGAACGCGGGCTGCTCCCAGCCGGCCGGCGCGGTCTGCGCCGCCTTCCAGCTGCCGTCGGTGACCAGATCGGCGGTGCCGCCGGCGGCGACGACGTGGACGCGGCCGATCAGCCCGGCCGGCCCGGCGGTGGTGTTGCGGACCGCGATCGCGATCGTGTTGTTGCCGGCCACCAGCGCGGCCTGGCCAGGTCGACGTAGAGCGCCGAGCGCCAGGAGTCGACGGCGCGCGGCGAACCGGCGAGCGGCTTGCCGTTGAGCCAGACGTCGACCGTGTCGTCGCCGGTGAGGACGAGCTGGGCGTCGCTGATCGCTCCGGCGGCGACGTGAAGGTCTTGCGGAAGTAGCGGAACGCCGGCGGGGGCACTGACGTGGGGGTCGCCTTCCGGGTACCAGATCCAGTGGGCGCCGCTGAGGCTGACGGGGGTGGCGGCGCCGGCCGGGCGGTCGAGGACGACGGTGGTGGACAGGACGAGCACGAGCGTGAACAGGACTCTTCGAAGGGCGCGTCGCATCGCGGATCCTCCCGGTGGCGGGCGGGGAATGAAACGATTCAACGGTCGGCCGTTGCTTCATGCTACGGAGATGTGCGTCAATGGGCAAGGTTTCTTTAGAAAGGCCACTACTCCGGGGAACCAGTGGCCTCCGGAGGGCCCGGAGGCCACCGTTTCCCCGAAGTAGTGGCGTCCCGGGGGCCCGGTGGCCACTGGTTCCCCGAAGTAGTGGCGTCCCGGGGGCCGGAGGCCACCGTTTCCCCGAAGTAGTGGCGTCCCGGGGGCCCGGTGGCCACCGTTTCCCCGGAGTAGTGGCGTCCCGACGGCGGGGCTCAGGACGCGAGTTCGGCGTCGGTCAGCTTGGCGAGTTTCGCGCGCACCGCCGGGTCGTAGGCGTCGGGATGGGCCCTCGCCTCGCGCATACCGTTGTAGAACTTGCCGGTGCCCTCCGGGTGCAGGATCAGCCGGAGCGTCGCCGCCCCGCCCTTGTCCACAGTGGACACGCTGGCGATCCCGGCCTCGGCGACCATCGCCGTGTCCATGAACGTCGCCGGGTGCAGGCAGTTCACCCGTACCCCCTGATCGGCAAGTTCGTCGGCGAGCTGGAACGTCCACGCGGCGAGGGCGAGCTTGGCGCGGCGGTAGGCGACCGTGCCGTCGTAGGCGCGCTCGCTCTGCGGGTCGTCGAAGTCGATCGGCACCTGCCCGCCCGAGCCGACGTTGACGATGTCGGCGGGCGGGTTGGCGCGCAGCGTGTCGAGCAGCCCGCGGGTGATCGCGACGGGCGCGAGATAGTTGACCGCCCAGCGCAGTTCGAAGCCGTCGCACGATTCCTCGCGGCCGGTGCCGGGCCGGCCGAAGCCGACGCCCGCGTTGTTGATCAGCACGTCGAGGTCGCCCCGCGCGGCCACCTCGGCGGCGAGGCGACGGCACTGCGCCAGGCTGGCCAGGTCGGCGACGAAGCCCTCCGCCCGGCCGCCCGCGGCGCGGACCGTTGCGACCCCCTCGTGCACCTTCGCCTCGTCGCGGCCGTGCAGGAGCACCGTCATCCCGGCCTCGGCCAGCCGCGGGGCGAGCCACTTGCCGAGGCCGGACGTGGCTCCGGTCAGGAGCGCCACTCGATCACCCATCAATGCCAAGTTACCCGGCGAATCACCGACCCATTGATAACAAGGCGTATCTGGGGCGACACTATCCGTACTTTTCCCGTGCCGACCGGAGGGGCCAGTGGACACGGAGAGTCGAACGCCCGAGCTTGTCATGGATCTGGACGCGGTGGCCAAGGCATACCGGACGATCGTCACCGCGCTGCCGATGGCCACCGTCCACTACGCCACCAAGTGCAATCCGCACCCGGCCGTGCTGACCCGGCTGCACGACGTCGGCAGCAGCTTCGAGATCGCCTCGGCACCGGAACTGGAGACGCTGTGCGACATCGGGGTCGACCCGGCGCGAGTGATCTTCAGCAATCCGGTCAAGCCGATCGCGCACATCGCCCGGGCCTACGCGGCGGGTGTACGCCGGTTTGCGTTCGACTCGCTCGACGAACTGGCGAAGCTCGCCGCCGTCGCGCCGGACGCGTCGGTGTTCGTTCGGCTCGCCGCCCATCAGACGCGCAGCGACGTGCCGAGCGAGGGCAAGTTCGGGGTCGACCCGGACGCGGCCGTCGGGCTGCTGCTGGCGGCGCGCGACCACGGGCTCGACCCGTCCGGCATCACGTTCCACGTCGGGTCACAGATGCTCGCGCCGCAGGCCTGGCGGCGGCCGCTGCAGGCGGTCGGCCAGGTGATGGAGAAGCTCCAGCCGAGCGGGATCGTGCTGCGCATGGTCGACGTCGGCGGTGGCTTTCCGGCCCGGTACGGCGCGCAGCCGCTGCCACTGACCGAGTACGCGGCGGTGATCGCGACCGGCCTCGCCGACCTGCCGTACGAGGTGGATGTGATCATCGAGCCCGGTCGCGCGGTCGTGGCGGAGGCGGGCACGCTCGTCACCACGGTCATCGGCACCGCGCTCCGCCACGGCGAGCGGTGGGCGCATCTGGACGTCGGCGCGTTCAACGGGCTGATGGAAAGTCTTGAGACGAACAACCGGCTGCGCTTCCCGGTCAGCGATTCCCGGCGCAACCCGGTGCGCGACCGCTTCCACCTCACCGGCCCGACCTGCGACAGCCAGGACACCATCCTGTACGGGGTGGAGATGTCCGCCGACCTGGCCACCGGCGACCGCGTCTTCATCGGCAGCACCGGCTCTTACACCACCGTCTACGCCTCGCGCTTCAACGGATTCGACGTCCCCACGATCCGCCACGTGTCACATGGCTATCATCCCAATGGATCGGTGGCGGCCACCGTTGGGGCGATGCGGTCAGCTGAGTGGTCACGATCGATTGAATACGGCGATAACAATGGGTACGCTCTCGGCGACGGAGGGTCTTAGTCACGGCCCGTGGGGGGTATCTGACGGCCTTCATCGCACCCTCGCATAGCTGAACGTGCATGCCTGTTGACCCACGTCGCTTCTCTGGTCGTGGCTTTGACGGCGCGCTGCCGCCTGCCTTCGCCCAGGGGATCCGCGACCGAACTGGAGGGACTCCGTGCGTCGATCTACTGGGCGGAAAGCCCGCATGCTCCTCACCTCCGGGGTGGCCACCCTCATGGTCACCACCGCGGTTGTCGCGGTGCCGTCCCCGGTATCGGCCAACACCGATGCCGCCGCGGTTGCCGCGACGACCTACAAGGCCACCATCAAGCGCACCAGCTTCGGCGTGCCGCACATTTCCGCCAACGACGTCGGCAGCGTGGCCTTCGGCCAGGGCTGGGCCTACGCCGAGGACCGGTTCTGCGACCTGATGGACATGGTGGTGAAGGTACGCAGCCAGCGCTCCAAGTTCTTCGGCGACGGAGACGGTGCCAACCTCGTCACCGACTACGGCTACCTGCAGCTCGGCATCATGGACCTGGCCCGCCAGCAGAACGCGCGACTGTCCACTGAGGAGCGCCAGATCCTCGACGGCTACGTCGCCGGCTTCAACGGTCTGCTCAGCAAGGTCGGTGCCGCGCACGTGCCCGGCTGGTGCGCCGGCATGCCGTGGGTCGGCCCGATCACCGCGGTCGACGTCTTGGCGTACGAGCGCGACCTCGCCCTGCTGGCCAGCGGCGACAACCTGCTCGCTCCGGCCTGGGCCGCCCACCCGCCGGGCACTCCGGCACCGGTGTCCGCCGCGGCACCGGCGATGGCGCGCGCCGGCGTCCAGCGCATCCAGGACTTCCGCAACGCGGCCGGCACGGCCCTGGGCAGCAACGGCTGGGCCATCGGCGCCGACAAGTCGCAGACCGGCAAGGGCATGCTCCTGTCCAACGCGCATTTCCCGTGGGAGGGCGAACTGCGCTTCTGGGAGTCGCAGCTGACCGTGCCCAACAACCTCAACGTCTACGGCGCGAGCCTTGGCGGCCTGCCCGGCGTGCAGATCGGGTTCACCGACAAGGTCGCCTGGACGCACACCATCTCGACCGGAACCCGCTTCACCTTCTACTCGGTCAACCTGGTGCCGGGCCACCCGACGTCCTACACGGTCGGCAATAGCACGGAGGCAATGACCAGCAAGACCTTCACCATCCAGGTCAAGCAGGCCAACGGGACCCTGCAGAACCAGTCGCGGACCCTCTACTCCACCCGCTACGGCCCGGTGCTCGACCTCAACGTACTGGGCATTCCGCTCGGCTGGGACGACACCACCGCCATCACCTACCGGGACGCGAACATCACCAACGACAAGATGCTGCACCAGTGGTTCAACTTCGCCCGCGCCGCCGACGTCAACGGCATCAACAGCGCGATCGCCGCCGACCAGGGCATCCCGTGGGTCAACGTCATGGCCAGCGACGCGAACGGCAACGCCTACTACGCCGACCCGTCGCAGACCCCGCTGTTGTTGCCGGCCGCGGCCATGACCTGGGCCGCGCCGGAAAACCCGCTCGGCCTGCTCGACGGCAGCGACACCGCCAACGCCTGGCAGAGTGCCCCGGGACAGCGGTCCCAAGGGCTCATCCCGTTCGGCCGGCAGCCCAAGCTGACCCGGCGCGACTACACGTTCAACGCCAACGACAGCCACTACGTGCCCAACGCCAACAAGACCCTGACCGGGTTCAACCCGCTGCAGGGTCCGGAGTTCTCACCGCTGACCGTCCGGTCCCGGCAGAACGTCCGGCTGCTCGAGGGCGCCGCGCCGGGCAGCGTCGATGCGCAGGGCCGGTTCTCGATCCCGGGCCTGGGTACGGCAATCTACTCGGACACCGCGTTCACGTCCGACCAGCTCGTCGCGGCCGTGATCAGGGGTTGCATGACGGCCCCATGTACAGCCCTGAGCAACTGGGACCGGAAGTTCGACCCGGCCAGCCGGGGTGCGGTGCTCTGGCGGGAGACGATCGCCGCGGTGATCGCTGCGTACGACCCGAGCGTGCTCAACACGGCCGGCCCACTGTGGGGCGTCCCGTTCGACCGCGCTGATCCGGCGCACACTCCACGGGGCGTTCCGACCGATCTTGCCCCGCTGCGCAAGGGGCTGGCCCAAGCCGCGGCCCTGCTGCAGCGCCTGGGCCTGCCGCTGGACGTCCCGCTGTCCCAGCTCCAGTACACGGTCAAGAACGGCCAGCGGATCCCGGTGCCCGGCGGCAATGAGAACATCGGCATCGCCAACGCGGTGTACTACCAGTTCCCCGGCCAGGCGGGCTCGTCGACCGCGCTCGAGCCCGGCATCGACCTGGGCGACCCGCTGCCCGGCACCGACATGACCACCAAGGGCTACCCGGTCAACTACGGCACCAGCTTCCTGTTGACCATGGGCTTCACGGCCTCCGGCCCGAGCGCCAAGGCGGTGCTGAGCTTCAGTGAGTCGGGCAACCCGGCCTCGCCGAACTACGCCGACCAGACGCGCCTCTTCGCCAACAAGCAACTCCGCGACGTCCGCTACACGGACACCCAGATCTCCGGTGACACCAAGTCGGTGGAGGTGCTGGTCCAGATCACCATCGGCGGTTAGTACCAGATAGTGACCAGAGGGGGCAACTTCGTCGGAGTTGCCCCCTCTAGGCTGCTCGACGACAAACGTTGAACCATTCCGAACCCCGATCCGTAGTCCGGGTGCGAGGGAACAGCAGAGGTGGGAAGGCGGGCGATGGCCAGACCATGGTCGCGTGGACGCCAGGTGTCCAGCGACGAGGCGTTGATCCGGTCACTCTACGAGGAGCACGGGGCAGCGCTCCTCGCCTATGCGACACGGTTACTCGGCGACCGGTCGGCTGCGGAGGATGTTTTGCAAGAGACGCTGATCCGCGCGTGGAAACACGCCGAATCGCTGACCGAGGCGGCCGGCTCCATCCGGGGCTGGCTGTTCACGGTCGCCCGCAACATCGTCACCGACCGGCTCCGGGCCAAAGCGTCCCGGCCGCCGGAGGTCGCGGAGTCGCCGACCACGGTGCCGGTTGAGCAAGATCATGCCCAGCGCATCGCCGACTCGATGCTCGCCCTGGAGGCGCTCGACCACCTCTCGGACGAGCACCGCAGCGTGATCGTGGAGATCTACTTCCACGACCGCAGCGTTGCCGAGACCGCCGAACTCCTCGGCATCCCGGCCGGAACGGTGAAGTCACGGTCCCACAACGCGTTGAAAGTGCTTCGACGATCGTTGGCGGGGCGTTCCGTCGCACTGAAAGGAGCCGCTTGATGGCCACGACGCACGAGCCACAGCACGAACCCCGGCTGCTCGGGGCGTACGTGCTGGACGTGCTCGACCCAGACGAGCGGCGCGAGATCGAAGAGCACCTGGCCGGCTGCGAGGCATGCCGGGCCGAACTGGCCGATTTGGAGGCGGTGAAGAACGTGCTGGACGAGTTGCCGCCCGAGGCGCTGCTGCACGGGCCGCCCGACGCCGACCTGGTGCTGCAGAAGACGTTGCGCCAGATCAGGGCCGAGAGCTCGGCGCAGCACCGACGGGGGTGGTCGATGGCGGTCGCGGCAGCGGCGATCGTGCTGGCGGTGGCACTCGGTGCCGGGGTCGCCATCGGCCGCGGATCGAAGGCGAGCGTCCAGGGCGGCGCTCAGCCCAGCCCGTCGGTGATCACCGTGACCCCGTCGCCGTCGCCGTTCCCGTCCGGTACCCGCTCCGGCAAGACGGTCGACGCCCGTACCAATGCGTCCATCGACGCGACGATCATCCCAGCCGCCGGGTGGGTACGGGTCAGCGCGCAGGTCGGCGGCATCGTGGCCGGGCAGGACTGCCGGCTCATCGTGGTCGGGCGCAATGACCCCGCGGGGCAGATCGCCGGTGGCTGGATCGTCTCGGCCAAGGGTGCGCAGGACGGCACCACGCTCAACGGATCGGCGGCCGTGCCGCCCGGCGAGGTCGTCGCGATCAAGGTGGTCAACACGGCCGGCGAGACGTTCGTAACCCTGAACCTCTGAGACACGGAAAGGAGCGCCCGATCGCGGGCGCTCCTCGGTTCGGCACGAATGGCGCTACGTGACGCGCGTAGCCGACATCACCAGGCTGACGATCGCGCTGGCCGTCTCGGGGTCGGACGAGTTGCCGCCGCACTGTTCGTAGCTGACCTTGGTCTCGCCGACGGTCACCGTGTACTTGAACCCGTCACTGCACACGAAGCCGGTGCTGACCTTGCGGGTCGCCTCGGCCCGCAGCTTCGGGCTGTTGGCCAGGGTCTGGAGCTGGCTGCGCTGCTCCTCGGAGAGCTGACCGGCGCCCGAAGAGGTGCGGTTGCTCCCGCGCGTCCAGTGCCCGTCCGGCTCGACGACGATGGTGTCCTGCACGCCGGCGATGCCGCCGGTGCGCTCCACGACCACCCGCTGGTCGGTCGCGCCGGTCGTCGGGCTGGGCGAGCTGCCCGCCGAAGTGCCGGTCGAGCTGCCCGGTGTCGGGATTGTGGGGTCGCTGCGCGCACACCCGCCCAGGGAAACGAACAGCAACGCGGCCGCGGCGGCACTGGCCAACCGGGGCACCGAGATAGCGATCCTCATGGCCGTGAGACGCACGGTTCCCCGCTTTCGTTCCATCATTGGTACGGGGGAGCCGCGGTCACCGGGAGACGGTTGCGGTGACCGCGGCTTCAAGCTGTGCCCAAGACGTTCGCGTGGCGTCGGAGCCCGGCCGACCCACCTTTCCCCCCCACGATTGCCGCGGATCGTCGCTCGCTCAGCGACCGACCTCGGCGTTGTAACGGTCGACGATCTCCTGCTTGATCCGGCCCCGGTCGGAGACCTCGATGTTGTTGGACTTGGCCCAGTCCCGGATCGCCTGATTGACCTCACGATCGGAACGCGCCGGTGCGCGGCCGCGCCCATCCCGGCCTCGACCGGCGCCGATACCGGTACGGCCGAGTTTGGATCCCGCGGCCACGAACGGCGCGAGGGCGTCCCGCAGTTTCGCCGCGTTCTTGCTCGTCAAGTCAATCTCGTACTGCACGCCGTCGAGTCCGAAGGTGATGCTTTCGTCCGCCGCCTGCCCGTTGATGTCGTCGACGAGTTCGTGGATAACGCGTTTCGCCATGTGGCGTCCTTTCTGCCGTGCCTGCCAGAATTCCAGAAGCGCGCCAAGGCGGCGCAGCCGCATGCTCGGGCTCCGCCGGCGCCATTGCCGAGGTAAATGTAATACATCGCAATGCGGCGCGGACACGCACGTGTCTCGATAGGCGAACTCTGCGACATTTGGCGCCGAACGACCGGCCCGGCTTGCGGGGCAAGTTATCGGTGAGCGCCGGTCGCAACACGCACCGTCGCTGGTCGGCGCCACTGCCGGCAGTACCGGTGACAAAAGGTTATTGGGTCTTTATTTTGCACTTTGCACAATGCCATAAGGCTCTTTTGCCGGCCGCTCAGCCCGAGCGCTGCTCGCCGGCTCGACCGCGATCTCGAAGTACTGGGCGATTCGCAGCGCCAGATGCAGGCGCTACCTTCCAAAGACCCGCGGCCGATTCGTCGTTTCACCGGACCCTCTGCATGGCCGCTTCCCGGCGGGCGTTCACACTCGACCCCGATTCCCGCCGCACCATGCGACGTAACGATCGGCGCCACCACGAGGCCGATGACGGCCCATACACCGAGTACCCCGAATGTCGCCAGATGCCGCCAGGAATGGCCGATCTCAACCGCCGAGAGGCATGCCGAGACCGAGCCAGTAGATCGGGAAAGCCTGTGCGAGGTCACACACAATGGCGGGACGACCGTTGATCGGATAGAAAATGCCAGAGGTTGCGATCAGTACGAAGAGCGGCAGCATCACCGGGCCCATGTTGCGGGAACTCGAGAACAGCGAGCCGATGATCGCGGGAAGCTGATCAGGGTGAGCTACGGCGTGACCCCGGACACCGTGAACCCATCGAACAGCAGCAGACCGGGCGTGAACTGCAGCGCGACGCCGATCAGCGTCATGCCCGACACCACCACGATCTTGCCGACCAGGTAGCCGACCATCCCGTTTCGACACCGCCTCGCCGCGAAAGACGGTGGTCGATCTGCGCCGGTCGCGACCAGACGGTGGTCGATCTGCACCCGAGCGGCAGAGACGGTGGTCGATCTGCCCCGAATCACCCCGACGGTGGTCGATCTGCCGACATCGCGCCGGGCGTGTTGTGTCGGCAGATCGACCACCGTCTTGGGCTCGGCATCGACGCTGACCACTGCACCCCAGCCGCCGGTGGCCAAGATCGAGGACGCGGGCGACCGCACGCCTCCAAGATCACACCATGACGCCACTACTTCCCCGGAGTAGTGGCCTCGGGCCCCGGCGGAGGCCACTACTTCCCGGAACTAGTGGCCTCGGGGCCGGCGGAGGGCACTTGTTCCCGGGAGTTGTGGCCTCGGGGCCGGCGGAGGCCACTACTTGCCCGAACCCCGGACTGGTGGCCTCGGGGCCTGGCTGAGGGCACTACTTCCCGGAACCCGGAACTAGTGGCCTCCGGGGCCGGTGGAGGGCACTACTTGCCCGGAGTTGTGGCTTCCGGGGCCGGCTGACACCACTGTTTGCCGGAGTTGTGGCTTCCTCGGCCGGCTGACACCACTGCTTGGCCGGAGTTGTGGTGGCCGGGGCGGGCTTGTCAACGCGGACCTGGCAGCGGAGGCCCCCTCGGGCCGGAGCGGTGTCTGGCGGGAGCAGCGGTCGTGCGCTCGGCGGACCCGAGTCATCGGCAAAAGAAAGAATCCCGGGAAGCGACCAACCGCTTCCCGGGACTTCAACACGCCTCAGGCGAGGGTTTCGGCGAGCCAGCCCTGCCAGGCCTCGGTGGCGGTCTTCTCGTCGGCCTCGGCGAAGAGGTGGTGGCCGACGCCCATCATGCCGCTGCGGCCGACGAAGCGGAGCAGGGCGTCGTCGGTGCGGACGCCGAGGAACGAGGGGTAGCGCACGGTGTCGACGACGCCGGTGACCTCGGCACCGTCGATGCTGAAGCGGACCGCGTCGCCCTCGTTGACGGTGCCGCTCAGCCCGAGTGCGCCGCTGACCTTGCGCCAGGCGTCGTCCTGGGTGGGCTGGGGCGCGCCGAACGAGGACACCGGCGTGGCGGTGCGGCCGCGGAAATGCTCCAGGTACTGCTTGAGCGTCGCCATGTAGAGCGGGTTGCCCTTGCGGAGCGCGTCGTACTCCTCCTCCCAGTTGTCGCCGGGCAGGAAGCCGCTGTGCACCAGGCGGACGGTGGTGCTGGCCTGGTCGCGGCCCTCGACGAGGAATTCCATCGCCATGAACGAGCCGTCCTCGGCCGCGGCGCCCTGGTACTTGAACCGGCGCGGCGGGTCCCAGGCGATCACCGTCGACTCGGCCTCGAACATGTCGCCCATGCGGAAGACCGTCTTGCCGCCCTCGCGGGGCTCGATCTCGGAGTGGCCCATGAACCAAGAGTCGATACCGGGACCGGTCGCGATGGCCTGCCAGACTTCCTCGGGTGTCGCGT
The DNA here is from genome assembly GCA_963816625.1 of uncultured Actinomycetota bacterium. GTDB lineage: Bacteria > Actinomycetota > Actinomycetes > Mycobacteriales > Micromonosporaceae > Dactylosporangium. Next base: position 1,044,167 of record CAWFLC010000006.1, read on the forward strand.
CGACGGTGATCTCGTGGTTGAGCTCGAAGTTCTTGCCCATGTCAGGACTCCTTCTGATTGGTGCTGGCGGGCTTCGTGTTGGTCGGGTAGACGGCGACCACGATCTGGTGCTCGCGGCCGCCCGGGGCGGACTCGTCGTGGTATCGGCCGATGAGCGCGGTCACCGCGCCGGTCAGCTCCTCGGCGAAGGCGGCGCGGTCGGCGGCGCTGGCGAAGCGCACCTTGCCGTCGACGGCGAACGTGGCCACCCGCTTGCCGGCCACGGTCGCACCGGTGATCAGCGCGCCGACGTCGCGGACCGTGCGGGCGGCGAGGGCCAGCAGCCAGCGCGCGGAGAGCCGGTCGGGAAAGCGCGACGGGTCCGGGGCGACCGCGGAGAGCGCGGCCGGGGAGATGACGTAGGACAGTGCGCTGGCTCGCATGACGCGCTCGGTGACGTTGCCCTTGCGCCGCTCCTCGACCAGCTCGACCAGGCCGTGCTGCTCGAGGGCCCGCAAGTGGTAGTTGACCTTCTGCCGGGCGAGCCCGATCTTGGCCGCCAGCATCGTGGCCGAGCCGGGCTCGGCCAGCTCAGCGAGCAGGCGGGCTCGCATCGGGTCCAAGCAGACCTCGGCCGCTGCCGGATCTTCGATCACCGCTACCTCAACCATGCGACGAGCCTGTCACCGACAAATAGTTTTGTCAAGGACAGAAAAATCGTCGGTCGGATGTTCTTGTGAAGACATCGATGAACGTTGTACGTTCACGAAACGCTAAGGTTTGTTAACAGAAGGGGGTGCCCATGCGACCGAAGGTCCTCGTGCCGGCCATGCTCACCGGTCTGGCCACCGCCGGCGCCGTGCTCTTCGGCGTCGTCAACGCCTCGAGCGCGGACGCCGCGCTCACCAGCAACTGGTACGCCTCCGCGCCCGTACCTGATGCCGTTCGACAACAGCCCGCCCGACGCGGTCGCGGTGATGAACGCGACCGGGCAGAAGGCGTTCCAGCTCGCGTTCATCCTGGCCCCCAACGGCGGCGGCTGCTCGCCGACCTGGGACGGCACCCGGGCGGTCTCCGCCGACACCGACGCGGCCAGCCTGATCAGCCGGATCCGCGCGCAACGGCGGCGACGTGAGCGTCTCGATCGGCGGCTACGGCGGGACCAAGCTCGGCCAGACCTGCGGCACCCCGGCGGCGACCGCCGCCGCGTACCAGCAGGTCGTCAGCAAGTACGCGCTCAAGGCGATCGACTTCGACCTGGAGGAGCCGGAGTACGAGAACGCCGCCGCCGTCCACAACGAACTCGGCGCGGCCCAGATCCTGCAGCAGAACAACCCCGGCCTGTACGTGTCGGTGACCACCGCCGGCACCGCGGCCGGCACCGGCTGGTTCGGCCAGCAGATGCTCAACGACGCGAAGAGCCTCGGCTTCACCCCGAACAACTACTCGATCATGCCGTTCGACGGCGGCTTCAACGGCGCGGCCAGCCAGACCAGCGCGCTCGAGGCGTTCCACGCGCATCCTGATGACCACGTTCGGCTGGGACAGCGCCACCGCCTACGCCCACGAGGGCGTGTCGATGATGAACGGCCGCAGCGACGCCGGCGAGTACTTCCACCAGGCCGACTTCCAGACCGTGCTGGACTACGCGACCGAGCCACCACCTGGCCCGGTACACGTACTGGTCGGTCAACCGCGACCGGCAGTGCCCCGACCCGAACCAGAGCACGACCTCCGGTACGTGCAGCAGCGTGCCCCAGGGCGGCGTGGGACTTCACCAAGTACACGGCGCAGTTCGCCGGGGCGACCCCGCCGACCAGCCCGCCCACGACCCGCCGCCGACGACGCCCGGCACGGCGGCACGTGCACCGCGCCGGCCTGGAACGCCGACCACCGTGTACACCGGCGGGCAGCTCGGTCTCGTACAACGGGCACACCTGGAAGGCCCAGTGGTGGACGCAGGGCGAGACGCCCGGTGCCGCCCAGGTCTGGCTCGACCAGGGCGCCTGCTCGGGCTCGGGCGGCGGCGGTGGCACGCCCAGCTGCTCGGCACCGGCGTGGTCGCCGACGACCGCCTACAACGGGCAGGCCGTCGTCACGTACAACGGGCACTCGTGGACCGCGAAGTGGTGGACCCAGGGCGACATCCCCGGCAACAACGGACAAAGTGTGTGGACCGACAACGGACCGTGCTAGATCGCGCATCGCACGCTGACCGGCCGGTGGGTCAACATCGGCCGGTCAGCGGCACTTTGTGCCGGCTGGGCCGGGTTCCTCCGGTCGACGGCGTCGATGTACGTGCGCTATCTTCCGTTCGGCTCGTTTGTATGTGACGAGGGCGTTCTGAGGGGCTGACCTGACCACGCGAGACAGCGGCACCGAAGTGCCCGGCGAAGACCGGGCCGGTGACGGCTGGGCGGAAGACGGCGCCACGGCCGGCGCGGCCGAGCCGGCCGACGGCTGGAACCGCGATCGCGACGCCTGGGACCACTGGGACGAGAACGCCTGGGACATCGAGAAATGGGAGCAGACGGCCAAGGACAAGCCGGCCGTGCCGCTGCCCCGGCGAAACGGCGGCGTGGTCGGCCGGCACTCGGTGCCGGGCGAGCCGGCGCAGCCGCCCGCCGACCCGCACGACTCGCCGATGCGCCTCGAAGGCTCGCCCGACGAGGTGTACGGCTCCGGTCAGGGCATGGACTGGAACCAGATGCCGGTCGCCGGCCAGGGCTACCAGGTCACCCCGGTCGTCGATCAGGTCGCCGACACGCAGCGGCAGCTTCCCGTGCAGGCGTCGCCGTCGGTGCCCCCGCCCGCCGACGACGTCGACTGGTGGAACGACCCGTCGCGCGGCGGCACCGACAGCGACCACCACGAAGACCTGTTCCATGGGCACACCGATCTGCCGCAGCGCCAGCCGTACGTGCCGCCGATCCCGGAACTCGAGTCCGGGCCGAGCTTCAACGGCTTCGCGCCCGCGCAGGCCGAACCCTCGGAGCCGTTCGAGCCCTTCGTGCCGGCCGCCCTGGCGGCCGCGGCCGGTCCGGCTGATCTGGCTGGTCCGGCTGATCTGGCTGGGCCGCCGCCGGGGTTGCCGGACCAGCCACCGATGTTCGAGGACTACCAGGATCTGCGGCCGCACCACGGCGTCGACGAGTTCGATGAGTGGCACTACTCCGGGCAGTTCGCGCGGCAGGCGGTCCCGCCGCCGCACGAGCCCGAGGAGCCGGCCGAAGAAGCGGACGGCCGCCGGATTCCGCTGCTGCTCATCGCCGCGATCGTCGGCCTGGTGCTGGTCGGCGTCGGGGTCTGGACCAAGTGGCCGCGGGACGTGAGCCAGGCTTCCCCGCAGCAGAGCACACCGGCCGTGATCAGCCCCGCGCCGGCCGTGCCGCCGGTGGCCGACGGGTCCAATCCGCTGCCGCTCGGCCCGACGGACGCGCCCACCCTGCTCGGCACGACGCCGGGCACGGCGCCGACGACGAAGAAGGCCGGCCAGCCGGTCCCGACGACGAAGAAGCCGGTGACCACCCAGCCCGCGCCACCGCCTCCGCCGCCCTCGTCGGGCCCGCCCAGCCCGTCGCCGTCCGCGTCGAGTCCGTCCCCATCGGTGTCACCGAGCGAGTAACGGGAACGTAGGCGTCACCGAGCGAATAACGCGGAACGAGCGGGTCGGCTATCCGTTCCCGTCGAGCAGTGACGGGTCCTGGCGGATCAGCTCGGCCAGCCGGGCCGCGGTCTGATCGAGGGTCTCGGGGTCGCGCCGCTGCCAGTCTTGCCGCCCCCCCGACCCCGCGCGGGTCCCACTTTGATCTTGCCGCCCCCCCGACCCCGCGCCGGCGGCGGCCTGAGCCCCTGCCCCCCCGACCCGCGCCTGCGGCGCGGCCCCACCCTGATCGGGCCGCAGCGTCTGTCCGGCCCACGGGCTGTCGCCGTGCCAGCGCGGGTCGGATGGCGGAGGCGGCGCCGGAGATGTCGGGGCCGGCGTAGCCAGGGGACTTGGCGGGGGTGGGGTCGCGAGGTGGCTCGGGGATGTCGGTCGCAGCGGCGTGGCCAGCGGCTGCGGCTGGAGGCGGGTCACGTCGAGCTGCCCGGCGCGCTGGACGATGCGCACCGTCGACAGCTCCCCGCCGTCGTCCACGGTCACCGTGACGGTCAGGTCCTCGTGATGGCGCGCCACCTCGCTGACCGCGTGGACGACCTCGTCGACGGTGTGCGCCGAATGGCCGTTCGCGTCGGCGAGGCGCTGCCGGACAGCCTCCCACCGCTTCATGCGGGCCATCGCGTCGCCCGGTTCACCTCGCATCCCTGCCCCCAAACTTGTCTGCCCCGACTATCGTCCTCGCGTCGCGCGGTCCAGCGCCAGATTGAGAACGATGAGGATTGCGTCACGCACGGACAGCCGCTGGCGCGCGTCGAACGCGAAGACCGGCACCGCGTCCCGGACGGCGAGCGCCCAGCGCACCTCGTCGAGCTCGTGCACCAGCCGGCCGTCGAACGCGTTGACGCCGACCGCGAACGGCAGGTCGGACCGTTCGAAGTAGTCGACGGCCGCGTAGCAGTCGTCGAGGCGTGAGCTGTCCACCACGACCAGCGCGCCGAGGGCGCCCTTGGCCAGGTCGTCCCACATGAACCCGAACCGCGCCTGGCCCGGTGCGCCGAAGAGGTAGAGCTTGAGGCTCTTGTCGATCGTCACGCAGCCGAAGTCCATGGCGACCGTCGTCGTGGTCTTGTCCGTGCTGGTGCCGGGCACGTCGAGCCCGACCGCGGCCTCGGTCATCTCCGCCTCGGTGGTCAGCGGGATGATCTCGGAGATAGCGCCGACGGCCGTCGTCTTGCCGACGCCGAAGCCGCCGGCCACGACGATCTTCACCGGGATCGGTGGCTTGGGCGGTGGTGTCGCGGTCGCGATCATCTCAGGTGAACGCACGAAGTCCATTGATCACTCGCAATATTGTTTCCGGGTCATGTGAGGTCTCGACGTCCATTGTGTGTACGTCGAGCTGGCCGGCCGCGCGAAGATCGCCGACCAGGATCTTGGTGACGCCCAGGTGAAGCCCGAGCTTGGCAGAGATCTCGGCGACGGAGATCGGCTCGGCACACAGGTCGATGATGGCCCGCTGCTCGCGGGTCAGCCCGCCGATCGGCACCTGCGCGAGCCGGCGGGCCTCAAGCGTTCGCGCGGTCACCTGCGTTTGCAGGTCGATGTCCGGGTCCACGCCGTCGACGCGGCCCGCCGTGAGCACGAACGGACGCAGTCCGGGTGCGGTGTCCTCGACCGGGTCGAGTTGCGATGCGGCCTTGGGCGCGGTGAGGAACGGACGGATCCGGACGGTGTCGGACTCAAGGTAGGGCGGAGCGGGTCGGGAGGGCGGAGGCTCAGGATGAGCCCACGCCGGTGGCGCGGGTCGGGAGGGCGGAGGCTCAAGATGGGGCCACGCCGCCGGCCCGGGTCGAGGGGGCAGAGAGTCAGGGTGGGGCCGCGCCGCCGGCGCGGGTCGGGGGGGTAGAGGCTCGGGTGGCAGTGTCACGGCAGGTCACGGCTTACTGCTGCACGGCGTTCTTCAGCTCGATGATCAGGTTGGGGGTGAGCGCGGCGCCGGCCCGGCTGGCGAACAGCGTCATCTCGTAGGCGATGGTGCCCAGGTTGGCCGAGTGGTCGGCGATGACGCCGAGCACCGAGCCACTGCTGATCGCGGTGATGAGCAGGTAGCCGTCGGCCATGTCGACGATGACCCGGTTGAGCCCGCCGAGGCTGTACGACGCGGCGGCGCCCCCGGCGAGGCTGGTCATGCCCGACACCACCGCCGCGAGCCGCTCGGCGTTGGAGCGGTCCTTCACGGCGGACATGGCCATCAGGAGGCCGTCGGAGGACACCGCGATCGCCTCGACCACCCCGGCGGTGGTCGAGGTGAACGAGTCCAGCAACCAGTTGAACGTGTGCGCTTCTTGGCTCAGTTGCAGTGTCGACTGGCTATGGCTGGCGTAGGGACTGGTCATCGTGATGATCCTTCTCCGTGCTCCTGATCAGTGCGCGCATCGCGCAATGCGCGCGTAACGCCGGCCTCGAACTGGTCTACGAGATCGCGTACCTGTTGCGGATCGGTGTTCGCCTCACCGGTGCTCGACGGGTTGCTCATACGGCCGCTGCCCTGCAGGGCCTGCAGCGTCACGCCCGGTTCCCGCCGGGTCAGCGGGGCACCGTGCCCGTTGCCAGCGCCGTTGCCGTTGGCGACCCCGTTGCCGCTATACCCATTGCCGGCCGGCTCAACCGGGACCGGCTCGAGCGGGGCGGGCGCGAAGGCGTGCCGCTTTGCCCGCTCTACGCCGGATTCGAAGTCCTCCACGAGCGCGCGTACCGCTTCCGCGTCGGCCGCCTGTGGTGGCGCGGTGGTCGGCGCCACTCCGGGTGTCGGCGGCATGTTGGTGCCGGGGACCCGTTGCCGCAGCGGTTGCGTCTTCTCTTCAACAGGAGCTTCCACCGGTACGGGGGGAGCCGGCTCTTCGTCGACATCGGTTCGCTCGTGCGGGATGAACGCACTCCACGGTTCGGCCGTCGCGATGGAACGGGTCGCCCGGTAGACCGCCGCCTCGTCGAAGATCTGCGCCCCGGCGACCGGCAGGAGCACCGGTTCGGGTGTGGGATCGGCGGCGTGCGAGTGGGCCGGCGCCCGTGCGGGTTCGACCGGCGTGAACGGCTCGAATGGTGGCATCGGCGGCGTGAACGGCGCCGGCACCGATGTCGCCGGGCCGCCGGCCGTCGGTCCGGCCGGCAGCGCCGGCGGCAGCCTCAGCGGGGACGGGCCGCCGGGCATCCCCGACACCGGCGGGTAGGACGGGAAGGCGCGCTGCGGAGACGAGCTGGTCAGCAGGTGGTGGCCGAGTTGCACGGTGGCTGTCACGCCGCCGCCGGCGGTCGGCGAGAGCACGACCCCGATGTTGTGCCGGCGGGCCAGCCGGCCGATCACGAAGAGGCCGAGCACCTCGGTCGGCACCAGGTCGAGCCGCTCGCGGCGTTCGAGCCGGGCGTTCTCCTGGGCCAGCCGGTCCGGCGAGAGGCCGATGCCGTGGTCGACCACCGCGATCTGCACCCCGTAGTGCGTCGACTGCGCGGACACGGTGACCCGCACGTGCGGGGGCGAGAACGCCGTCGCGTTCTCCATCAGTTCGGCGAGCATCAGCACCAGGTCGTTGACCACCGACGGCACCACGGTGACGTTGAGCGGGACGATCACGTCGACGCGGGTGTAGTCCTCGATCTCGCCGAGCGCCAGCCGGACGATGTCGGCCAGCGGCAGGGGAGTGACCTGCTCGTCGACGCCGGCCGAGCCGGACAGCACGACGAGGCTGCCGGCGTTGCGGCGCAACCGGCTGGAGACGTGGTCAAGCCGGTACAGGTGCTGCAGCCGCTCCGGGTCGGTCTCCTCGCGCTCGAGGCGGTCGATGAGCGCGACCTGGCGGGCGACCAGGTTCTGGGTGCGCCGGCCGACGTGGCCGAACATCTGCGCGACGTTGCGGCGGCTGGCGACCTGCCGCTCGACCAGTCCGGCCGCGGTGCTCTGGACCCGCTCGAAGGCGCGAGCCAGGTCGCCGATCTCGTCGTTGGCGGTGACCCCCACCGCTTCGAGGTGGATCGGGCCGGTCGCCTCGGCGTCGTCGTCGGCGACGCGGACGAGTTCGGCCTCGGAGACGCGGGCCACGCGGTCGGCCGACGCGGTCAGGCGGCTCAGCGGCCGCACGACCGAGCGGGCGACCGCCAGGCTCAGCAGGATCGCCACGAGGAGGATGAGGATGGCCAGGCCACCGATCACGTACGCGGTGGTGAGCGCGTTGCTCCGCCGGGTGTCGACGACCTTGGTGACGTCGCTGATGATCTTGTCTTCGACCTCGGTGCCGAGCTGGACCACGGTTTCCAGGGCCGGGAAGACCTGGGCCGCGCTCACCTGGGCGAACGCCGTGAGTGGGCTGTTATTGAGCGGGTCGCTGAACGCCGGGCCCAGCTTGGAGACCGCACCGGCCTGCAGCTTCTGCGTGTACAGGTCGGCCTGGGCCTTGGTGCCGAATGTCGTCAACCGCCCCGACCAGAGATAGACGCTGTTCAGGTCGGCGTAGTAGGGGATGAGCGTGGCCGGGTCCTTGGTGGCCGCGATGATCAGCAGGTACGTGACGGCGTAGCTGATCGCCTCGTCGGTCCGCAACGCCGCGTCGAGCGCGATGACCTGGCGGCCGTCGGTCGCCCGGATGTCGACGCCGGATTCGAGGTTGAGGGCGGTGACCAGCTTGGTGATGATCGCCGCGTAGCCGCCGACGACCTCGTCCGGGCGGACCTTCCCGGCCAGCACGCCGGTGCGCAACTGGGCGAGTTCGGGCGTGCTGCCGATCGCAACTGCGACCGCCGTCGGCAGCTTGACCGACTTGTCGGCCTTGAGGGCGCCGATACGCGCGTCGGTGGCCGTGGTCTGTGTGGTGAGCTTCCCCTGGTCGGCGACCTTCAGGAGGTAGGCGACAGAGAGCAGCCGCTCGAGCTGGATGTCGCGGATCACCTCGCCGACCTTGCCGGCGACCTTGACCTTCGCGGCGGTGTCCCCGGCCCGGTTGGCCTGCTGGATGCGGCCGAGCACAACAGGAACGGTCAACGCGACCACGGCGAGTAGTGGAATCACCACGAGAAGGATGAGCTTCCCGCGGATACGGAGCCTACCGAGCAACACGTGATCGTCCGTCCGTGCCGACCATGTCGTCTCCTACCAGTTCAACGTCCCTGGGTAGGGCGTGTGCATATCGAATTTGATGATCTTGCGGCCATCGACCAACCTACCCGATAGCCACCGGGCGTCGCGTCGACAAAAAGGTGATTCGACTGGCCATTCAGCCTGTTCGCGGCCAGCGTCGAGGTGTCGGCACGGCGATTCGCCGCGGGTCGTCGTTGACCCGTGACCGGATGCTCGCACTGCGTATTGCTCCGCAGATGTCCGTGTGTTGTTCACTGTGATGTCATCTGACTCGCTCAGGGTGCGTGTTGTGGCGCGACCCCTCGTGAGTGTGGTCATACCGACCCGCCTACGTCCAGACCTTCTGCTCCGTGCTGTGCGCAGCGCGCTCGATCAGACCCTCCGGGAGATCGAGGTCGTGGTCGTGATCGACGGACCCGACCCGGCGACCGGCGCGGCGCTGGCCGGGGTCGACGACCCGCGGCTGCGCATCGTCGAACTGCCCGAACGCGGCGGTGCGCCCAACGCCCGCAACGCCGGCGCCCAGGCGGCGATCGCCGACTGGACCGCGCTGCTCGACGACGACGACGAGTGGCTGCCGGAGAAGCTCGAGACGCAACTCGCCCTCGCTCGGCAGTCCGAGGTGGACACCGCCGATCGTGGCCACCTGCCTGTTCGTCCGCACGCCGCGGGCCGAGTTCGTGCTGCCGCGCCGGTTGCCCGAGCCGGGCGAGCCGCTCAGCGAGTACCTCGCGGTGCGCCGCGGGCTCTTTCACGGTGACGGCTTCATCCAGACCTCGACCATCATGGCGCCGACCACACTGATGCGCCGGGTGCCCTTCGATCCGCGGCTGCGCCGGTTGCAGGAGCTCGACTGGACGCTGCGCTGCCTCGAGCACGAGGGCGTCGGGCTGGTCTATGCGCCGGACCCGCTCGTCATCTGGTACGCCGATGAGCACCGTCCCCGGGTGAGCTTCGACGCGCCGTGGCGCGAGCAGTTCGAGTGGCTGCAGCAGAGCCGGTCCCGGCTGACCCCGCGCGCCTACGCCGCGCTGTCGATGAGCGTGATCAGCTCGATGGCCGCGCCGACGCACAGCCCGCGCGTCTTCGCCATGCTGCTGCGCGACGCGCGCCGCTACGGCCAGCCGTCGGCGGTGGACTACCTGACGTTCCTGCAGATCTGGTGGCTGCCCTCGGGGGTACGCCGCGTCGTGCGCGACCGGATCATCGGGCGGCGGCGCCGTCAGGCCGAGGCGGCGCCGGCCCATTGACCATCGTGCTGACCGGCCTCGGAATCGTGCTCGGGCTGGCGGTCGCCGGCTTCGCCGTCACCTTGCCCGGGATCACGCTGCGCGGCTTGGTACTCGGCGGCCTCTTCGCCGTCGCCGGCGCGCTCACCTGGACCGCGACCGACCGGCCGATCGCCATCTGGCTGGTGCTCGGCGTCCTGGGCGTGGTCGGCCTGGTCTGGGGCCGGCCCTGGTGGCAGGGCCTCACGGCGCTGCCCGGCCTGGGCACGGCCTGGACCGGGCTCGCGTACTGGCTGCTCGGCATCCTCGGCGCGCTCCTCGTGCTGCACCCCGGGGTCGCCGCCCAGCGGCTCGCCTACGCCGGCGTGTTCACGCTCGCCGCGCTCGTGGTCGTGCAGGCCCGGCCGGCCGACCTCAGCGTCGGTGTGATCGTGGCCGTCGTGCTCCTCCTGGCCGGGCTGTTGCTCGCCGGGGCCGGCACCGTCTTCCACGCGGTGCACGCCGTGCCCAACGGCGATCCGTCGACCCTCGCCATGCGCAACCGCTTCTGGGGCGGCCCGCTGCTGTACTACCACCCGAACTCGATGGCCGGGCTGGCCGTGGCGGTGGCCGTACGGATCGGCCCGGACCGGGCCTTCGCCGGCTGGCAACGGCTCGCCTCGGTCCTGCTCGCCGGGCTCTTCCTGGTGCTGACCGGCTCGCGTACCGCGCTGGTGTTCGCCGGTGGCGCGGCGGCGCTGCACCTCGTGCTGCTGTACTGGCGGCCCCGGGAATGCACCGGCCTTCCCGAGTACCGGCGGCGGTGGATCGCCGCGGCCACGCCGTTCGTGGTGCTCGCTCTCGCGGTCGCCATCTCCGGCGGGGTGGTGCGCAGCCCGGTTCGGCGGCGGTGACGTCACCAGCGGACGGGTCGACACCTGGCGGCAGGTGGCCATCGACTGGCGGCAGGCCGGCATCGCGGAGAAGCTCTTCGGCGACGCGCGGACGTCCCGGGCGGTGGTCACCAGGCTGAACGACGGCGCCCCGCCGGGCGGCCCGCGCCGCAAGCTCAACACCGACAACGCGGCCGTCGGGGCGCTTCGCCGCGGCGGGGTCCTTGGCGAAATCGCGTTCCTCTTCGGCGTCGTGCTGCTGGTCTGGCACGCGATCGGCCGGCGGCGGGCCGCCTGGCTTCACGATCGCGGCGCTGAGCATGGTGCCGCCGATCATCACCGAGGACTGGCTGCTCGGCGGGACGAACGGCGTGCTCTGGCTGCTGCTCCTGGCCGGCGAGGCGGTTCCCGCCGGCGCATCGGAGAGTGCTCTTCCATCCGGCGGCGGACGCGGGCCTCGCCCGTGCCGCCACCGGCGGCATGACCCGTCGAGAACGCCGTGGTCGAGCCCGGTCAGCGATCCACAGTGGATCCAGGCGTCGCGCTCGGCGCCACCGAGTTCCACTATGGACTGGAGAACGACATCGGCAGGAGGAGAGCGCTCTCCTCCGGGCGTGTTGTAATGACGGTCATGAGCGAGCCGGGTCGGCAGCCGACCCTCGAGGATGTGGCGAAGGCCGCCGGCGTCTCCCGGGCCACCGTGTCGCGCGTCATCAACAACATCCGCAACGTCGACCCGGCCCTGCACACGGTCGTCTGGGACGCCGTGGTCGCCACCGGGTACGTGCCGAACCAGGCCGCCCGGACATTGGTCACCCGCCGCTCGGGGGCGGTCGCGCTGGTCCTCTCCGAGGCCGAGACCCGAAGCGCCGACGACCCGTTCATGAGCCGCTTCTTCGGCGACCCGTTCTTCGGCCGGATCGTCGGCGGCGTCCTCAGCGTGCTCAGCCCGCTCGGCATCCACGTACCGCTCAAGCTCGTCGGCGACGCCGACGCCCGCGCGCACCTCATCGGCGACCTGCGGGCCGGGCACCTCGACGGCGCGCTCGCCATCTCGCTGCACCCGCGTGACGACCTCCCGCGGCGGCTCGTCGACGCCGGGGCACCGGCGGTGCTCTTCGGCCGCCCCGCCGAGTCACTGCCGATCAGCTACGTCGACATCGACCACCAGGCCGCCGCGAAGCTCGCCGCCGACCGGCTCGTCGAGCACGGCTGCCGCTGCATCGCCACCATCTCCGGCTCGCTCGACATGCCGGCCGGGCAGGACCGGCTCGCCGCGTTCCGGGCCGCGATGGCACGGCGCGGGATCGCATACGTGCCGTGCGTCGAGGGCAGCTACACGCAGGAGAGCGGCGAACGCGCGATGGAGCGGCTGCTCGCGGAGGTACCGCGGCGTGGACGGCGTCTTCGTCGCCAACGACCTGATGGCACAGGGTGCCCTCCTCGCCCTGCGCGAGCACGGCCGCCGCGTGCCGGCCGACGTCATCGTCGTCGGCTTCGACGACAGCAGCGCGGCGCTCGCGAGCCGTCCGCCGCTGACCACCGTGCGCCAGCCGGTCGAGGAGATGGCCGCCGAGATGGCCCGCATGCTGCTGACCCAGCTCGACGATCCGGAGCGGCGTGCGTCGTCGGTCATCTTCGCGCCGACCCTCGTGAAGCGACTGTCGGCATGATTCTCAGGGTGGGGATCGGGAAGGCGGGAACACTCGGCATTAGTCGCGCATGCATGGTCCAACGGCGCGCGGCGCAGTACCGTGCCGAGTATGCCCGGCACACCGGTGAAGCAGAAGCTGGCCGTCGGTCCGCTGCGGATCGACGTGGCCAAGCGGATGGCATGGTTCGAGGACCGGACGCTCGACCTGACCCGCAAGGAGTTCGACCTGCTCGCCTATCTCGCGGCGCGGCCGGATCGGGTGGTCAGCCGGCAGGAGCTGATCGAAGAGGTCTGGCGGCAGCCCTATCGCGGTGCCGAGCAGACCGTCGACGTGCACGTGTCGTGGCTACGCCGCAAGCTCGGTGAGACCGCCGCCGAGCCGCGCCTGCTGCGCATCGTCCGCGGCGTCGGCATCATGCTGGTCACGCCGCGCGGTTAGTCGTCTTCGTCGAGCCAGCTGATCACCGGGTTCTCGACGACCCCGGGTTGTCGACCCGCCACTGTTTCAAGGGGTACGTGTCGAGCACGGTCCCCACCGTCGTCTCCGGGAGTGGCGGGCGCCGGCGGGAGCGCGTCGCTGAACCACAGCGACGCGGTCTGGTAGTCGAAGCCGTCGATCGGTGTCGGCAGGACGCGGATGGACGTCACCGCTGGGGCGGGTGTGCGCAGCGGATGGGTCGACAGCTGCGGCGGTTCCGGCTCGGCGGGCAGGGTCGGCCCGGGTCCCGGCGCCGGGCTGTTCGCGGCGTCTGGATCGGCGGCTGGATCTGGCTCGGTGCCGGCGTTGGCGCATCTTGCTTGGCGTCGCGTTTTTTCGTCGCGGTGTGCGGTTGGTGTCGCGTCCAGCGTCGCGATTCTTGTCGTCGCCGCCGACCCAGCGGATCGGCGTCGGTCCGGCGATGGGGATCGGCGCGGCGGCCGGTAGCGGCGCGGGCAGGACAATCGGCTTCGGCAGTGGCGGTCCGGACATCGGCGATCCGGACGGTGACGGGCCGGGCGGCGGGGCAGCGGCGTTCGCCGGCCGGATCGGTTGCGGGGGTCGGGGCCGGCGCACGCGCGACTGCGGGCGCGCCTCATCGGACGGGGCACCCCCGCCGAAGACGCTGGCCGCGGTCTCCGAGCTCGCCCACTTGTCCGGGCCCAGCGCGGCACGATAGCCGTAGGTCCTCGTCGGTCGGTCCTCGTCGGCCTCCTCGTCGTTCCACTCGGGTTGGCGCACGCGCGTCCTCCTCCGCTGCTGAGGAGTACGGACGTGGATGCCCGGAGGGTTGAATGCCCGTCGCGATTTCCGTACATTGCCGGCGCCGCCGACGCCACTACTTCCCCGGAGTTGTGCCGTCGCGGACCCGCCGAGGCCACTGATTCCCCGGAGTTGTGGGCGACTTAGGCGTGTGGAAGTTTCCTGAGTGTGGTCACGGCCACCTTGATGGCGGCGTCCCGGAGCTGGTCGCGGGTCGGCGGGGTCGCCGGTGTCGCCTTGATGGTTACCCCGAGCTGCAGGTTCTTGTCGAGCACCCACAGCTGGTACACGCGGGCTCCGTCGCCGGTCGTGATGTAGCCGAACGCGCCGCCGGCCAGCTTGATCTCGTCGACCGGCTGCGCCGGTGCGTACTGCTTCGCCTCGGCGTACGACGCGGCAGCGGACGTGGTGAAGATCATGGCCTTGACGTCGGCGGTGACCGGCACGCCCTTCTTGGCGAAGGTCCCGCTGCAGGTGTACGTGCTGAAGCCGGCCTTGTCCGCCTTACTCGTGGCCGGCGCCTTGACCGCCCGACCGTAGAGGGCGGCGACCGGTGCGAAGTCGACCGAGCGGCAGAACGTGCCGCTCACGCGGTACCCACCGGCCGGCACGGCCGTCGCGCCCGGGCCGGCCGGCGCCTCCGGGGTGGTCGGCAGGGCGCCCGCGGCCGGCGGAGCGGTCGCCAGCGGCCGGGTGGACTCGACGGTGGGTTCGTCGCCGTGGCCGGCCGAGGTGGCGATGATGCTGATGGCGATGGCCGCGACCACGACGACGGCGCCAAGGGCGACGACCAGCGCGGTCTGTCGTGACCGTTGCGGCGGTGGCGGTGGCGTCTCTGCGTTCGCGGGTGTCAGGTCAGGGGGCGCCGTTAGATCCACCGTGGAAGTATGTCAGCGCGCCGGTGGCGCCGACGACGGTCCGTCGGTGCCGCGACCGCCACCACCGGTGGGGCATGGGTCCGCTTGATGAGGGCAATGTCCACCTGAATAGCATCAGGATGAGTGTCCGAACAGGTGAGGAGACGACGTGGCCCAGGACGATGAGGAAGAGACCGAGGTCTGGACGCCCGACGACGAGGGTCAGCTGTCCGCCAGCGACACGCTCGAGGACCGTGGTCTCGACGACGCGCTCGACGAGGGGTACTCGCCGCCGGAGCGGCCGCGTGGCCTCGACGCCTTCGGTACCACCGCGGCCGAGCAGCAGCGGGGTGAGACGCTCGAGCAGCGGCTGCGCCAAGAGGAGCCGGACCCGACGGCCGACCCGGACGCGCCGCTGTCGCGCAACGACCTGGACGACGACGAGGCGCTGAGCGAGTCCGACGAGTTCTTCGACGACGACGAGGTCGGTGACCAGCGGGCGGGCCGTCTCCGGGCGCCCGACGAGGGCATCTTCGAAGACGACGAGAAGGACGAGATCGCCGAGGACACCGGCATCGACGGCGGCGCCGCGTCGGCCGAGGAGGCCGCGGTCCACATCATCGAGCCGTGAACCGGGCGACGCGGACGAGGCTGCGCCTCATCCGCATCGCCCGGCTCCTGCCGCCTACTCCAGCGCAAGCATGCCCTCGGGCATGCTCTCCCACTCGACCCGCTTCCAGACGCTCGTCCAGTTGTCCAGCTCGTGGTAGCGGCGCAGCTCCGCGACGCCGGACAGCCAGCCCATCCACGCCGTCGTACGGCGGGTTGGCCGGGTCGAAGCCGCTCTGCACGAAGGTCAGCCGGGTCTTGCCGTCCGATCGCTCGAGCTCCCAGCGGAGACCATCGCGTCCCAGGCCATCGCCATCCTGCGGCCGGGCTCCAGCTCGATGATCTTGGCCGGCTGACGGGTCGAGGTCGAAGCCGCCCATCGCGAACCGGCCGCCGACGAACAGTTCGATGTCCACGTTGGCGCCGAACCAGCGGCGGAACTGCGCCGGGTCGGTCATCGACTCGTACACCTTCTGCGGCTCGGCCGCGATGAGCACCTCCGCGCGCATCTCGGCCGTCGTGAAGTCGCACTTCGGGGTCAGCGGCCGCGCCGTCGACGTAGTCGATCAGGTTGGCCACCGCGAGCGCCCAGAACGTCTGCAGGGCGCCGCGGATGCCGCCCTTGCCCTCCACGATGTCCTGCCAACTCGGCACGCCGGACTGGCTGCACGGTGACGAGCGTGGCGCCGCCGTCCTCGGCGGCCAGCGTGAATCTCGACGGTCGTCTCCTCGCCGCCGAGCAGCCAGGCGAAGCGCACGGTGTGCTCGTCGACGTGCAGCAGCCGCTGGTGCGGCGCGTCGCCGTCCGGCGTGTAGCGGCCCCAGAACGCGAAGCGCTCGCGGCAGGTCCACCTCGGCGTGCTCGGCCAGCCAGGTCCGCAGCGCGTCGGCCTCGGTGAGGGCACGGTGCACGGTCGCGACGGGCGCGGCCACGCGGGCGGTACACGTGCGCATCGGTTCAGCCATCGTCGCTTCTCCCTTCGGGTAGCACGCCACCGCGAGCCGGAAGGCGTCGCCCTCCGCACCGCCGTAGCGGGTGAACAGGTCCTGCAGGACGTCTGCAGTTCGGTCGAGGAACTCGTGGCGCTGCTCCGGACGCACCCGGATCTCGCCGGAGACGCCGATCGAGGGCAGGTCGGGCCGCGTGCGCGGTCGAGCGCGGCGACGTCGGCCTGGACCTCCTCCATCAGGTCGAGCAGGTAGCCGAGGCTGAGCTCGTCCTGGATCTGGCGGGGACCGATCCGCCCGACGAGGCGTGGGGACAGCCAGTAGGACCGGGCGGTCGGCCTGGTAGACGCCCTCGTGGATGCCGCGCACCCGGCGCTCGGCGACCTGGGTGACCAGGCCGGCGTCGACGCAGCCGCTTGACGTGGTAGTAGACCCGCTGCGGGGTCTGGTCGAGCTGCGCGGCGACCTCGGTGCAGGAGCGCGGCTCGGCGAGCTGCCGCAGCACCTCGATGCGCTGCGGCTTGAGCAGGGTCTCGGCCTGCTCGATCTGCTCCAGGTACAGGACATCTCTCATGACAAAATCAGCTTGTACGTAAAAAACGATTTTGTCAATGGCCACAACTTCCGCGAAGTAGTGGCCACCGGGGCCTGCCGAGGCCACTATTTCGGGCATCCAGTGGCCACGGGCGGCCCTGAGGCCACTACTTCGGGGGTCCAGTGGTCACCAGGCCCGCCTGAGGCCACTACTTCCCCGGAGTTGTGGCCTCGGCGGCGGTCTGGACGAGGCGGCGGGCGATGTCCGGGTGGCCGGCCCAATGCAGGTGCAGGTACGAGGCGTGCACCGAGCCCGCCACGAACCCGTCCGGCGGATGGCCGATCGACTGCCAAGCTGGGGTCGCCGGCTCGCCGTGCACCACGGTGCGGTGGAACTCGTGGCCGGTGACGCGCGTACCGACGTCGGCCAACCAACTCGGCGAGATCGCGACCGCGTCGCGGTAGCCGAGCGTCAGCTTCGCGGTCATCTCGGCCGCGGCGTCGAGGATCCCGCACATCGGCGCACCGTCGAGCGTCGCGCACAGCCAGAGCAGCCCGGCGCACTCGGCCACGATCGGCGCGCCGCGGCTCGCCAGCCGGGCCACGGCCACCCGCAGCGGTTCGTTGGCGCCGAGCTCCGCCGCGTACACCTCGGGGAAGCCGCCGCCGACGACCAGGCCGCGGCAGCCGTCGGGCAGCGCCTCGTCGCGCAGCGGGTCCACAATGGACACCGATGCGCCGGCCGCGGTGAGCAGCTCGGCGGTCTCGGTGTAGGAGAAGGTGAACGCGGGGCCGCCGGCGACCGCGATCACCGGCCGGTCCGCCGTCTCGACCCGCGGCGGCGACCACGGCGCGACCGGCAACGGGGCGGCCGTCCGGGCGACCGCCACCACGGTCGACAGGTCGACCGCGCCGCCGACCAGGTCGGCCAGGGCCCTGACGGTGGCCAGCGCCTCCGGTCGCGCTCGGCCACCGGGACCAGGCCGAGATGCCGGGACGGGGCGGCGACCGCGTCGGCGCGGTGCAGCGCGCCGAGGACCGGGGTGCCGATCTCCTCGAGGGCGTCGCGGAGGATCGCGGCGTGCCGGGCCGAGCCGACCCTGTTGAGGATGACCCCGGCGACGCGCACCCCGGGCTCGAACGACCGGAAGCCGTGCACGACCGCGGCCACCGACCGGCCTGCGCGGCGGCGTCGACGACCAGGACGACCGGCGCGTCGAGCAGGCGCGCGACGTGCGCGGTCGAGGCGAAGTCGCCGGCCGCCGATGCGCCCGTCGTACAGGCCCATCACGCCCTCGACGACGGCGATGTCCGCGCCGGTCGCGCCGTGCGCAGCAGCGGGACGATCCGGTCCTCGCCGACCAGGAGCGGGTCGAGGTTGCGGCCCGGTCGGCCCGCGGCGAGCGCGTGGTAGCCGGGGTCGATGTAGTCGGGGCCGACCTTGAGCCCGGCGCGACCTCGAGCCCGCGCGCGGCGTAGCGCGGCCATCAGCCCGGTCGCGACGGTCGTCTTGCCGTGCCCGGAGGCCGGCGCGGCGATGACGACGCGCGGGATGCTCACCACTCGATGCCCCGCTGGCCCTTCTGGCCGGCGTCCATCGGGTGCTTGACCTTGGTCATCTCGGTGACCAGGTCGGCCGCGTCGAGCAGGGCCGCGGCGCGCCCGGCCGGTGATGACGACGTGCTGCGTGCCCGGGCCGGCTCGGCCAGCGTCGCGACCACGTCGTCGACGTCGACCCAGCCCCACTTCATCGGGTAGGTGAACTCGTCGAGCACGTAGAAGCGTGTGCGTCTCGGCGGCCAGGTCCCGCTTGATCTCTGCCCAGCCCTCGGCCGCCTCGGCGGCGTGGTCGCTTCGGTCGCCCGGCCTTGCCGGACCAGGACCAGCCGGCGCCCATCTTGTGCCAGTCGATCGGCCGCCCCGCCGGTCGCGTCGCCGAGCGCCTCGAGCGCGGTCTGCTCGCCGATCCGCCACTTCGCGACTTCACGAACTGGAAGACCCCGATCGACCAGCCCTGGTTCCAGCCGCGCAGCGCCAGGCCGAAGGCGGCGGTCGACTTGCCCTTGCCGTCGCCGGTGTGGACGATCAGCAGCGGCCGGTTGCGGCGCTGCCGGGTGGTGAGCCCGTCGTCGGGCACGGTCGTCGGCTTGCCCTGCGGCATCAGGCGGCCCTCCGCTGCTCGATCGCGACGCCGCGCAGCGCGTGCCGCGCGGCGAGCTCGTCCGATCGGCAGGTACTGCGGCGCCGAGGCTGCTCGGCGAGCCGCTGCGCCAGGCCCAGCCGGATCGGCCCGGACTCGCAGTCGACGACGACGCGTCGGCCACGCCGCGCGCAGCGGCGGCGGCGACGCCGGTCGACCGGCGTCGGGGCCGCGGTGGCCCGCCCGTCGGTGACGACGACGAGCAGCGGCCGGCGGCGCGGGTCGCGGATGCCGCTCGACCCGCGACGGTGCGGGCGGCCGCGGCAGCCCCTCGGCCAGCGGGGTACGCCCGCCGGTGGGCAGGTCGCGCAGGCGCGGCCGCGCCGACGTCGACGGTGGGTCGGCGGCAGCACCAGGTCGGCGTCGGCGCCGCGGAAGGTGACCAGGCCGACCTTGTCGCGGCGCTGGTAGGCGTCGAGCAGCAGCGACAGGACCGCGGTCTTGACCTGCTCCATCCGCTTGCGGGCGGCCATCGAGCCGGACGCGTCGACGCAGAACAGCACCAGGTTGGACTCGCGGCCCTCGTGGACCGGCCGCGCGCAGGTCGTCGGCGGCGACCCGCAGGCGCGACCGCGCTGCGGCCGGCCGCGTGGCCGCGCGGCGCGCGGGCCGGGCCGCCGCGGTGCGGTCGTCGGCCGGCAGGTGGACGCCGGTGCCGCGGCCCGGCCGGGCGGCGCCGGCGCGCGACGACCCGTCCGTCGCCGGTGACCGCGCGGGAGCGCCGCCCGGCGGCCCGCGGCGCCGCGCCGGGCACCGTGAACAGCCGCGCCCGGTAGGTCGCGCTCGCGCCGACGTCGGCGACTCGCTCGGTGCCCCGCTGCCGAGCTCGGCGGCGGCTGCGTCCGCGGGCGGTCGTGCGACACCGGTCCGTGGCCGCCGCCGTCTCGGACGACGGCTCGTCGCGCCTCGGCCCGTCGCCGGCCGGGTCGTCGCCGTCCTGGCGGCGGCTCGCCGGCGTCGCCGTGGCTCGGCGTCGGTCGGGCTCGCGGTCGGGCTCGTCGTCGCCGAGGATCTGGTCGAGCAGGTCCTCGTCGAGCCCGGGCGCGTCGAACGGGTTGCGGCGGCGCCGGTGCGGCAGCGCGAGCCGGGCGGCGGCCCGGATGTCGGCCGCGGTCGACCACGTCGCGGCCCGTGCCAGGCGGCGTGGGCGACGGCGGCGCGGGCGGTGACGATGTCGGCGCGCATCCCGTCGACCTCGAAGCCGGCGCAGACGCTCGCGATCTGGGTCAGCGCGGCGTCGGCCAGCGCGACCGTGCGGCAGACGCGCGCCCGGGCGTCGACGATCCGCTCGGGCAGCAGCTTCGCCGGTCGGCGTCGCGACCGCGGCGCGAACGCGTCCGGGTCGGCGTCGTAGGCCAGCCGCCGGCGGACCACCTCGACCCGCAGCGCCGGGTCGCGCGGCGCGGCCACCTCGACGGTCAGGCCGAACCGGTCGAGCAGCTGCGGGCGCAGCTCGCCCTCCTCGGGGTTCATCGTGCCGACGAGGACGAACCGGGCGGCGTGCTCGACCGAGACGCCGTCGCGCTCGACGTCGGCGCGGCCCATCGCGGCGGCGTCGAGCAGCAGGTCGACGAGGTGGTCGTGGCAGCAGGTTGACCTCGTCGACGTACAGGATCGCCGCGGTGCGCGGCGGCGAGCAGGCCGGGCTCGTACGCCGTTCGACCCCGTCGGCCAGCGCCCGCTCGAGGTGCAGCGAGCCGAGCACCCGGTCCTCGGTGGCGCCGACCGGCAGCTCGACCAGCCGGGCCGGCGCGGTGCTCGGCCGGGCGCGCCGGCGTCGAGCGGGCCGTCCGGGCAGACCGGCGTCGGGCTCGGCCGGGTCGCAGGAGAACCGGCAGCCGGCGACCACGTCGATCGGCGGCAGCACGGCGGCCAGCGCGCGCACGATCGTCGACTTCGCGGTGCCCTTCTCGCCGCGCACGAGCACGCCGCCGATGTCCGGCGAGACCGCGGTGAGCAGCAGGGCGGGGCCAGTTCGGAGAGCCGACCACGGCCGAGAACGGGTACAGCGGATCGGCGGCGGTCAAGCTACCTCCTCGGGATGTCGCGTCCCGCTCGGCGTGGGGTGACGTTGCGAGGTCTGGCTCTCCGGGTCATCTACGCCCGGATCACAGTGGCGCGACCGCGCCGGACTTGCACCGGCTTCTCGCCGCCTCGACGCTACGGCCCCCCGCACCCCCGGTCAAGCGAGCCCACTCGAGGTCACAACCTCCCCGAAGTAGTGGCCTCGCGGTGACTGCTTGGCCACTGCTTCCCCGAAGAGGTGGCCGCGGGTTTGTCCGAGACGTGTACCCATCCGGGCGGTGGTCGGTGGCGAATCACCGCCATGACGACCAGCGTGAACGATGTCGCCGGACGGTACCGGCTCGTCCGCGTGATCGGCGAAGGCGGGATGGGCCGCGTCTGGCTCGCCCACGACCAGGTGCTTGACCGTGATGTCGCGACCAAGGAACTGGTCGCCGCCGATGGCCCGTTGAACAACTGGTCCAGGGCCATCCGGGAGGCACAGGCCGCCGCCCGCCTCGCTCATCCCAACGTGGTCCGGGTGTACGACGTACTGCACGCCGGCGGCCGGCCGTGGATCGTCATGGAGTTCGTCGCCTCGCGCTCACTGGAGTCGGTGGTCGACACCGGCGGACCGCTCTCGTCCGCGGAGGCCGCCACCATCGGCGTCGCGGTCCTGGACGGCCTCGTCGCCGCCCACCGTGCCGGCGTCCTGCATCGGGACGTCAAGCCGCAGAACGTCCTGCTCGCCGCCGACGGCCGCGTGCTGCTCGGCGACTTCGGTATCGCGGCCTTCGACGACGCCGGCCTGGTCACCCGCGAGCTGACGCTGCTCGGCTCGCCGCGTTACCTGGCGCCCGAGCGGGCCAAGGACGGCACCTCGACCGTGCACACCGACCTGTGGTCGTTCGGCGCGATGCTGTACTGGGCGGTCGAGGGCCGGCCGCCGTACACCCGACCGACCGTGACCGCGCAACTCGCGGCGCTGCAGAGCGAGCCGCCGGACCCGATGCGCCGGGCCGGTCCGCTCGCGCCCGTGATCGAAGGTCTGCTGAGGCACGAGCCCGCCCAGCGGCTGACCGCGACCATCGCCCGGCTCATGTTGTGCGACGCCATCGCCCAGGAAGCCGACCGCGCGGTGGCGGAGAAGGCCGCGACCGAGGCGAGGCTCCGGGCAGCTCGGGAAGCCTACGAGGCGGCGCAGGTGGCCGCTGCGGTTCAGGCCGCCCGGGAGGCCGAGCACAAGGCCGCCCAGGAGCCGACGCAGAAGATCCCGGCGCCCCGAGGCCACGACTTCCCCGGAGTTGTGCCCTCCGGGGCAGCGGGAGGCCACTCTTTCCCCGAAGTTGTGGCATCCGGGGCAGCGGGAGGCCACTCTTTCCCCGAAGTTGTGGCATCAGGGGCGACCGTCGATGTGCAGCCGCCTACCTCCGCCTTCGACGCTCTGGCCGAACGCGTCGTGCGGATCAACCTGATCGAGCTGATGAACCAGTTCGAGCACGGTACCGGGAGTCAACCGGCAACGATCAGCGAACCGGAGGAGGCGACGCGAGCCGCGGACCGGGAAGCGGCCGATCCGCCCGACGCCCAGCCGGCCGCCAAAGAGCCGGCGCGCCGGCGGAGGGAGGCGGCGATCGCCGTACTCGCCGCGGCGGTCCTGCTGGCGGCCGGTTCGGCGACGGTCGTGCTGCGCGAGCACCCGCCGGTCGCGTCGCGGCTCGCCGGTTCGCCGGTCTCGCCGACGCCCATCCAGCCGAGGCTCGCCTGCGACGTCGCCGACACCAGCCCCTCGACGTCGGCGTCGCCGGCCGCGCCGGCCGGCGCCGGCACGCCCGGGCCGGTCCCGCTGCCCGCGGGCTGGGTCTGGCAGGACGACCGGGCCGGGTTCCGCATCGGTATTCCGAGCGGCTGGAACCGGGCGACCGAGGGTACGCAGGTGTGTTTCCGCGACTCCACGGGCCAGCGGCGGCTGACCGTGCAGACCGGAGGCTCGCCCGATCCGGACCGGGTCGACGCCTGGCGCCGCGAGGAGCAGCAGTTGCTGGCCGGCGCGCCGCCGGTCGCGTACCACCGCATCGCCATCGCTCCGGCCATCTTCCGCCAGGGCGGGGCCGACTGGGAGTACACGTACGCCGCCGGCGGTGTGACGTGGCACGTCCTGCGCCGCAGCTTCGCCGTCGACGCCATCCGCGCGTACGTCCTGACCTGGACGACTCCCGACCAGGACTGGACGCCGTCGCAGCCCGACTTCCAGGCGGCTGCGACGAGCTTCGACGCCACGTAGAGCCTCGTCGTCCGCGTCGATCAAGGAAGTACACGCCGGAATTTGTCCGATTCCCGGGCGCGTACTTCCTTGATCGACGCGGAAGAGCGGAGGACGAGGGCGCTAGTCGCGGTCGTGCTTTAGGCGGCGCTCGCGCTTGCCGCGCGCGAGCTCGGTGGCCAGCGCGTCGAGCTTAGGGGTCCAGAAGCGGCGGAAGGTCTGCAGCCAGGCGTCGACCTCCTGCAGCGGCTCGGCGTCGACCGCGTAGAGCCGCCGGGTGCCTTCGGCGCGCACCCGGGCGAACCCGTTTTCGCGCAGCACCTTGAGGTGCTGGGAGACGGCCGGCTGGCTGATCCCGAACTCCTCCTGCACGATCGCGGTGACCTCGCCGGCGGCCAGCTCACCGTCGGCGAGCAGCTCCAGGATCCGGCGCCGGACCGGATCGCCGAGGACATCGAATGCGTGCACCCTCCCACTTTAGAAGTGTCAGCTTATATAAGTCAACCATAATCTGAACCTTCTCCGCGTCACCGCCCGTACCACCAGCCGTGCAGCGAAGACTTGGAATCGTGGCGGCCGGCGGAGTGGTACTGGGCGCGCTGGCGTTCGGCATGCCGGCGCAGGCGCACGGCGCGATGTCCACGCCGGCCAGCCGGTCGGTCGTGTGCGGGGCCGGCACGCCGGCGCAGATGAACTCGGCCGCCTGCAAGGCCGCGGTCGCCGCCGGTGCCGACGTGGCCGACTGGGACAACATCCGCGTCTCCGGCGTCGACGGCCGCGATCGCCAGGTCATCCCGGACGGCAAGCTGTGCAGCGGTGGCCTGGCCAAGTTCGCCGGCCTCGACCTGCCCCGCAAGGACTGGCCGACGACGAAGGTGACCGCCGGGGCGAGCTTCACGTTCGCGTACAAGCAGCGGATCCCGCACCAGGGGACCTTCCGTGTGTACGTGACGAAGAACGGATTCAACCCGTTGCGCCCGCTGCGCTGGTCGGACGTGGAGTCCACGCCGTTCCTTACCGCCACCGACCCGTCGATGCGCGACAACGCATATGTCATGAAGGGCAAACTGCCGGCCAAGTCCGGACGGCACATCATCTACACGATCTGGCAGAACTCGAGCACCGCGGACAGCTACTACTCGTGTTCCGACGTGACGTTCACCTCGGCCACCCCGACGAAGAAGCCGTCGTCGGCGGCCGCGGCTCCCCTCGTACCGTCAAAAGCAGCGCAACCAACGACGGCCGGGCCGTCGCTGGTGCCGAAGGCGGCGCAGACCACGGTGAAGTCCTCACGGACCGCCATGATGGTCGCGTTGGGTGGCGCAGTGCTCATGGTGCTCGTCGTGATCGCGGCGGGCACGTTTGTGGCGACACGCAGAAGGCCGCGACCACGGCACCGCTGAGGGGTTAGCGTGTGCCCATGAGTGATCCGCTGGCCGCCACCAAGATCCTGCTGGACGAGTCCGAGATGCCGCGCCGTGGTACAACATCATCGCGGACCTGCCCGTCGCCGCCGCCGCCGGTGCTGCACCCGGGCACGCTGCAGCCGGTCGGCCCGGACGACCTCGCGCCGCTGTTCCCGATGGCGCTGATCCTGCAGGAAGTCACGACCGACCGCTACATCGACATCCCGGACGAGGTGCTCGACGTCTACCGGCTCTGGCGGCCGTCGCCGCTGTACCGGGCGCACCGCCTCGGAACGGGCGCTCGGCACCCCGGCGAAGATCTTTTACAAGTACGAGGGGGTGTCGCCGGCCGGCTCGCACAAGCCGAACACCGCGGTGCCGCAGGCGTTCTACAACGCGCAGGCGGGCGTACGCCGGCTGACCACCGAGACCGGCGCCGGCCAGTGGGGCACCGCGCTCGCCTTCGCCTGCTCGCAGTTCGGGCTGGACTGCGAGATCTGGCAGGTGCGCGCGTCGTACGACCAGAAGCCGTACCGCAAGATCATGATCGAGACGTTCGGCGGCGACGATCCACCCGTCGCCGTCGGACCTGACCGCAGGCCGGCCGGGCGATCCTGGCCGAGCACCCGGACTCGCCGGGCAGCCTCGGCATCGCCATCTCCGAGGCGGTCGAGGTCGCCGCGCAGGACCCGACGACCAACTACGCGCTCGGCAGCGTGCTCAACCACGTGCTGCTGCACCAGACGGTCATCGGCGAGGAGGCGCTCGCGCAGTTCGCGCAAGGTCGGCGTCGGCGCCGGACGTGATCGTCGGCTGCACCGGCGGCGGCTCCAACTTCGGCGGCCTGGCGTTCCCGTTCCTGCGCGAGAAGCTCGCCGGGCGGATGGACGTGACGATCCGCGCGGTCGAGCCGGCCAGCTGCCCGTCGCTGACCAAGGGCGTCTACGCGTACGACTTCGGCGACACCGCCGGCATGACGCCGCTGATGAAGATGCACACGCTCGGGCACGACTTCATCCCCGACCCGATCCACGCCGGCGGCCTGCGCTACCACGGCATGTCGCCGCTGCTGTCGCACATCTACGAGCTCGGGCTGATCGAGGCGGTCGCCAAGACGCAGCGGGAGTGCTTCGAGGCGGGCGTGCAGTTCGCCCGTACCGAGGGGATCGTCCCGGCGCCGGAGCCGACCCACGCGCTGGCCGCCTGCATCGAGGAGGCGTTGCGCTGCAAGGAGACCGGCGAGTCCGAAGGTCATCCTGACCGCGCTGTGCGGGCACGGTCACCTCGACCTGGCGGCGTACGGCGCGTATCTGGCCGGTGAGCTGGTGGACCACGAGCTCGAACTGGTGGATTTCGTGCCAGTGCTGATTTGACGTCCGTTTCGGCGAACCTTCGACGCCCCGCCTTTCGTACCAGTAGACAAGCGGGTCGGACTCCCGAAGGAGAACCATGCGCGGACAGTACCGGTCGACGGCGGCGGCGGACGAGTGGATGGCGGTCCGCACGCCGCCCGGCGCGCCCCGGTACGCCACGGGCGTCGCGGTCGCTCCCGACCCGGTGTCGCCGGTGACGGCGCCGGCGTATTCGGCGTCTTCGGCTCGTCCGGCGTCTTCGGCTCGTCCGGCGTCTTCGGCTCGTCCGGCGTCTTCGGCTCGTCCGGCGTATTCGGCTCATCCGGTCACCGCGCCGGCGTATCCGGTGACCGCGGTCCCGGCCTGGGATGATCGGGTTCCCTATCCCCGGCCGCCGCAGTGGCACGGGTACCCGCCGATCTCGGCGCCGCCGCGGCGGAGCGGCTGGCGGACCGCGCGCCGGGTGGTCTTCGGCCTCCTGCTTTTCAGCCTCGCACCGCTGCTCGGCCTGGGCGCGTTCGTCTTCGTCTTCAACGCCCAGCCCAGCGCGCACAACGGCCGGCCTTCCGCGGCAAAACCGCCGCAGGTCGGCGAGTCGATCGCGCCGAGTGCCGCGGCGCCCAGTGCGGCCGCGCCGTCGGCCACGCTGCTCAGCCCGGCCCAGATCGTCGCCAAGGTCAACCCGACGGTCGTCAACATCAACGTGCGGCTCGGCGACCAGAACGTCGGCAAGGCCGGCACCGGGGTGGTGCTCACCTCGTCCGGCCTGGTGCTGACCAACAATCACGTGATCTCCGGCGGTACCGCGATCAGCGCCGTCGACGTCGGCAACGGCCGTACGTTCAGCGCCAGCGTGGTCGGCTTCGACCGCTCCCACGACATCGCGCTCATCCAGCTGCGCAACGCCAGCAACCTCAAGAAGATCACCGTCGGCGACTCCTCGAAGGTGAAGGTCGGCGACGGCATCGTGGCGATCGGCAACGCCGGTGGCGAGGGCGGCACGCCGACCGCGGTCACCGGCAAGGTCACCGCCCTCGGCCAGACCATCGTGGCGACCGAGGCCGACGGCGCGGGTTCCCGGCGGCTGACCGGCATGATCGAGGTCAACGCCGACATCCAGCCCGGCGACTCCGGCGGCCCGCTGGTCAACCGCAGCGGACAGCTCGTCGGCATCAACACCGCCGCCTCCACCGAGGAGGACGCCAAGGCCAACGGCGGCGAGGGGTACGCGGTGCCGAGCGACACGGCGATCAACATCGCCCAGCAGATCCAGAACGGCGACGAGTCGGCAACCATCCACATCGGACAGACGGCGCTCCTCGGCGTCAACGTCGGCGACGGCAAGGGCCGCGGAGCCGCGGTGACCGGCGTACGGGCGGGCGGGCCGGCGCAGGGCGCCGGACTGCGGACCGGCGACGTGATCCACTCGGTCGACGGCGAATCGATCGACTCGCCGGATGAGCTGACGGCGCTGCTCGATCGCCATCACCCGGGCGACCGGGTGCGGGTGGAGTGGGTCGACCGCAACGCCCGAACCCGCACCGCCACCGTCCAGCTGGCCGTCGGCGCGGCCGGCTGAACCTCGGGCGCTGCCCGATGTCGCTGTCGATCAAGGAAGTACGCGCCGGGAATTGTCCGATTCCCGGGCGCGTACTTCCTTGATCGACTGGGCGGGGGCTACGTCGCCGAGGCGGCCCATGGCTTTCGCGACCGTCAGGTGGTCGGCGTAGTCGCGCGACTCGACGATCTCGCCGTCGCGCACGCGCATCACGAAGATCGCCGGCATGTCGAAGGTCTCGCCGGTCTCGACCACGGTGCTGTGGTAGTCGAACTCGCCGATGACCACCTCGGGGTCGGTCGTCTCGTGGATGCGAATGTTGCGCGGCTTGCGCCGGATCTCCGGCGTCGCGGCCAGCCCGCGGGCGAAGTGCTCGCGGAGTTCGTCGCGCGTACGCAACGCCGGGGCGCGCTGCGGGTCGAACGGGTGGCGCACGTCGGTGTGCTCGGCGTAGTACGCCGGAAGGTCGTCGAGGCGCCGGTCGCAGACGCCGTGCAGGACGCCGAGGAAGACCTCGCGGGGACTGAGCGTCATGATTGCCTCCTGTTAGTATCGGGCTAAGCGGAGTGACGACTCCGAAGATACGGAGTCTGGACTCCGTTTGTCAACCGGAAGGTGTCGATGAGCGCCGTACGACGCGACGCGCAGAGCAACCGCGCCCGCATCCTCCAGGTCGCCGAGGAGGTCTTCGGGCGGGGCGGCGAGGCGGCCTCGACCGAGGAGGTCGCCCGGCTGGCCGGCGTCGGCATCGCCACCGTCTTCCGGCATTTCCCGACCAAGGCGGCGCTCCTCGAGGCCGTGCTGCTGGAACGGTTCGGGCGGCTGAAGGCGCGGGCGGATGCCCTGGCGAGCGCCGATGACGCCGGGGAGGCGTTCTTCGCGTACTTCCGGCACATGGTCGAGGACTCGGCCACGAAGATCACGATCGGCGAGGCCCTCATCGGCACCGGGGCGCTGTCCGAAGGCGACGAAAGCCCGATCGACCGGGCCGCGGCCGACCTGCGCGACGCGCTCGGGGTGCTGCTCGCACGCGCCCAGAAGGCCGGGGCCGTGCGGGACGACGTCGACCTGCCCGAGGTCTACGCGCTGCTGATCGGCGCCTCGCGATCGGCCTACTACGCCCGCCTGGAACCCGGGGTGCGGGACCGCAGTCTCGCGATCATCTTCGACGGCCTCCGCGGGTCAGCGGTAGCCGGCTAGCGCCGGTTTCATAAGGGGGTCAACGGTGGCCCGCTAGGCCGCGGTCGAGCCGGGTCATCGCCTTGTCGAGTTGTGCGCGCACCCGCCGCACCAGATGCGGTCCGGCCCGGCCGGCGAGCACGTTGGTCCGCACGAAGTCGATGAGCGCCCGGTGCACCCCGATGAGCGCGTTGGCGAGCACCCACGGCTCGACGTCGTCGGGGCGGGCGCGGGTTTCCTCCGCGATGAGGGCGGCGAGCGCCCGGGTGTAGTCGTCGTAGATCTGCCGCTCCCGGGCCAGCAACGCGGGGCTGCTGGTCACCACCCGCGTGATGTTGATCAATCGCTGCGCGACCGCCGGGTCCTTCGAGGCGAGCGTGCCGTGCGTCTTGGCGAGGAACGCCCGGAACGCGGCCGGAATCGACAAGGTCGGCCCCCGGCCGCGAACGGCGTCGAGCAGCGCACTCCGGAACGCCTCGAACCGGTCGTAGACCAGGTCCTCCTTGGTGGGGAAGTGGTTGAAAACGGTGGCCTCGGACACGTCGGCGTGGCGGGCGATCTCGACGATCGGCACGGCGTCGAACCCGCGCGCCACGAACAGGTCGAACGCGACCCGCGCGATCGTCTCGCGCGTCTGCTGCTTCTTGCGCTCGCGGAGCCCGGTTGTCACAGGGACAGAGTATAGTCGCCCTAACGTTGGGGTGACCCTAGCGAACGGGGGAGGGAGCACCATGTCGTGGCCGAGAGCACTCTGGTGGGCCGGCACGTTCCTGTTCGTCACCATGGTCGTGCACATCGCGATCCTGGTGGTCACCGGCGACACCTGGTCCGGTCCGGTCTCGCTGCGCAAGCCGGTCGACTTCGCCGAGGCGGGCTGGCTCATCGCCTGGTCGGTCGCGCTGATCCTGCCGCTGCTGCGCACGAGGCCGTGGCAGCGGCACGTCATCGGCGGCTCGGTCGTGCTGTTTGCGGTCGGTGAGACGGCCATCATGGCGATCGAGGCCTGGCGCGGCGTGCCCAGCCATTACAACTTCAGCACGCCGTTCGACGCCGCGCTGATGCGCGGCGGTGCGGCCGGCACCGCCGGCGTGTTCCTGGTCGGCGTGGTCGTGCTGCTCGTCGCCGCGCTGCGCACGCCCGGGTTGGCCACGAGCCTGCGGCTCGGCGTGGTCGCCGGTGTGCTGGTGCTGTTCGTCGGCTGTGCGGTCGGCTTCATCATGGTGTCCAACAACAGCGGCGTCTTCCAAGGCAGCATCGGCGGCGGGTTCGGCAACCGGTCCGCCGCCTACCTCGGCCCGGACGCCGCGACGGTCGGCCCGGACTATCTCGTGCTGCGGCTGGCCACCCAGGGTGGCGACCTGCTCCTGCCGCACGCGATCGGCGTGCACGGGCTGATCCTGCTGGCGGTGCCGGCGATCCTGCTGGCCCGCACCGCCGTGCCGGCCGCCCGGCAACTGCGGATGGTCGCGACCCTGGTGACCGGCATCGGGCTGGCGATGCTGCTGCTGCTCGTGCACGCGTTCCGCCAGCAGCCGCTCGATCGGCTCAACCCGGTCGAACTCGGCGTGCTCGTCCTGTGCGCGGCCGCCGCCCTGGCCGGCTATGCCGCGGTGGGCGTGCAGTTGCTGCGCCATCTGCGGCGGCACGGGGCCATCGCATTGTCGAAGGGATGAGGGGCGCGGGGGGCGTACTTTCGAAAACGTCCGTCGGCATGCTGAGCGAGCACGACATCTTCTGGTGGTAAGGCCGAGGC
Organism: uncultured Actinomycetota bacterium; assembly: GCA_963816625.1. Taxonomy (GTDB): domain Bacteria; phylum Actinomycetota; class Actinomycetes; order Mycobacteriales; family Micromonosporaceae; genus Dactylosporangium. The sequence goes on from CAWFLC010000006.1 coordinate 1,074,533, forward strand.
TCGTGCCCACCACGTCGGGGTATGATCGTCGCCTCGGTGGTGTGAGCAGTAGCGGTGGTGGGTGCTGTGCCGGTCGGCAAGATTCTGCGATTCGACGATTCGCGGGGATATGGCTTCATTGCGCCGGCCAACGGCGGCGAGGACGTCTTCGTCCACGCGAACGACTTCGGCGACCAGCGGCACCTGGTGCACCAGGGGATGCGCGTGGAATACGAGGTCGAGGAGGGCGATCGCGGCCTCAAGGTGTCCAGCGTGCGCATCCTCGACGCGCCGCCGAGCCGCCGCGATGTGTTCATCAGCCCGGGTCGTTCGGGTAGCGGGCAATCTCGCGCGAGTTCCAGCGCGAGCGGCGACGACGACGGCCTGTGCGATGTGCTCTCCGAGCGCGACTTCGCCATCGAGGTCACCGAGACGCTGCTGGAGCACGTGCCGACGCTGACCGGCAGCCAACTCGTGCAGATCCGCCAGCGCCTCACCGATCTGGCCCGCGCGCACGGCTGGGTCGAGTCCTAGCGCCCGAGCGGCACAACTCCGGGGAAGTCGTGGCCTTCAGCCTCGCCGGGGGCCACTACTTCCCCGGAGTAGTGGTGTCCGGCCCCACCGGAGGCCACCACTTCCCCGGAGTAGTGGCCTAAAGCACCACCGGAGGCCACTACTTCCGGGAAGTAGTGGCCTCCGAGGCGGTGCGGATCTACGGGTTCTGCACGATGGTGAACGTGGTCGTCGTGTTCTTGATGTTCTGGAAGTTGTTGCTGAACGTCAGGTGGTTGAACGTGACCGAGCCGACCGCCGGACCCTGACCGGGCTCCGGCAGCTCGTTGGCCCAGATGCCGAAGCCGGACTTGGCGTCGAACGCGTCACCGCTCTTCTGCGCGCCGCTGATCGTGACGTTGGTGAAGATGGTGTCGGTGACCGGGTTCTGCGGTGTGCCGCCGTCGGTACTTGGTCTGGAACATGATGCCGCGAGTACGTCGGGTCGATGATGTCCACGTCGGTCACCCGGATGCCGCGGAACTCCTTCGAGGCCGAGAACATCCAGATCGCCGGGAAGGTCTGGTTGCCCCAGAAGTGGCCGCCGGCGCGGACGAGCGAGATGTTCTGGAACTGCGTCGGCGCGGTGCCGAAGCCCGACGAACGGGTAGCCGAAGTCGAGCGAGCTGATCGTGATGCCGGCGTACGTCAGCATGTCCGCGATGTACAGGTTGCGGAAGATGTTGTTGTAGCCGCCGTACACGGCGAGGCCGGCCGCCCGCCAGGTCAGCGTGGCCGAGAGGTTCTCGAAGACGTTGTCGTGGTTGCCGACCGAGCCGCCGCCGTCGATCGCCGAGAACAGCGCGAAGGCGTCGTCACCGTTGGCCCGGGCGTCGTTGTTGGACACATGTGCGTCGGTGCTGTCGTTGGTCATGTTGATGCCGTCGGCGAAGGTGTCGCGGATCCGGCTGTTGGTGATGCGTCAGGTTGTTGACGTGTGACGCCCCAGTAGCATGCAGACCGTGTGCTCGACCCAGATGTTGTCGATGGTCAGGTTGTAGACGTTCGTGCAGCTCGCCCCAGACCTTGCCCGGGCCGTCGATGCGGATGGTGTAGTTGCCGAAGAAGGCGAGGTTGCGTGAACGACGAGCCGTTGCCGGTCGCGTCTGCACGTCGAAGCCGGCGTCGGTGTTCTCCTGCGTCCTGCGGGGTCTGCGAACCGGGTGTACCAGGGCCCGGCGCCGACGACCTTGACGGCCTTGCCGTAGACCTGGAACTTGTTGCGTCGTCGGGTACGTGCCGGCCGGCAGGTAGACGCCGAGCGCCGGTGGTGTCCTGCCGGGCCGTGTCGAGCGCGTTCTGCACGTCCTGCTGCGTGAAGCCGGCCGGCACGATGTACCTGCGTCGGGTCCGGGTTGGCGATCGGCGACACCTGCTCGAGGTTGATGAAGTCGATCGCGTACGTCGCCGCTGTTGGCGGCGTCCTTCTGCAGCTTGATCGTGTGCCCGGCCGGCACGGTGCGTGTCCGAGCATGACGTTGGCCTCGTCGTAGATGTGCCGCGGTCCGGCGCCCGGCGAGTTGCTCGGGCCGGCCTCGGCGCCGTACAGCCACGCGTACTTCGAGGTCAGCGTCGATGGTCTTGAGGAACGTGCCGTCGACGTAGATGGTCAGCGTCGACGTGGTGCCGTCCGCCGGCCGAGTCCGGGATGGAGAACCGGGTCACCAGGGTGTTGGTGCGTCGCCCTGGTGGTCCACTGCACGAACGCGCCGGTGCCGTTCAGCGTGACCGCCTTGCGGCCGGACGCCTCACCGGCGAGGTCGCCGATGGTCCGGTTCGGGCCGACGACGCTGTGCGCCGCCGCCGACGGTGCCGTCCTCGGCCTCGTACATGTCGTAGGGCATGTTCGCGCCGCGGCCGACGAAGAACGGCTGTGTTGCTGGTGTTGTTGGCCTGCTTGACCGGCAGCTCGTTGGCGTCGACGGCGACCACCACGCGCACCGTGTACTTGCCGTTGACCGCCGTCCAGGTGCCCAGGTTGACCGGGCTGGTGGTGGCGCCGGCGGCGATGGTGCCGGTGAACGAACCGGTCAGCGTCCGCACGGTCGCGCCGTTGTTCGCGTCGAGCACGGTCAGCGTGATGCCGTGCGCGCCGGCGCCGAGCGCGATCGTGCCCTGGTTCTTGATGGTCACGGAGAACGTGACCGTGTTGCCGGCCGCCGGGTTGCCCGGCGACCAGGCCAGCACGCGGCGACCAGGTCGGAGCTCTGTACCGGCGCGACGACGAGGGCGGTCGGGTTGGTGAAGGTGTTGTTGGCGTCGTTCTGCTCGACGACGCGTGTTGGCCTCGTCGACCTTCGCGGTCAGCTGGTAGGTGCCGGCGTTCTGCGTGCCGATGTTCGCCGAGACGGTGGTCGACGCGCCGGCCGCGAGCGCGCCGACCGTCGCGGTGCCGACCTTGCGTGGCGCCGAGGTAGAAGTTGACGTTGGTCGCCGCCGGAGCGCGGCCGTACCGATGTTGCTTGACGGTCGCCGACAGCGGTGATCGCGTCGGTCTCGATCGGCGACGGTCGGGCGTCCACGACGACGCCGGTGACGGTGAGGTCCGGGTTGGGCGCCGGGGTGCCGATCACCTCGAACTCGGCGACCTGCCCGGCCGGGGCGCCGGTGTTGGTGGTGAGCTGCAGCCGCACGTCGGCGACCGTGGCGCTGACCGGGATGGTCGACCGTGTTGCCGGTGCGCCGGGTTGAAGGTGTAGGCCTGGCGCCGGCGACAGCTGGTGAAGCCGGACGACGCTCTGCTCGCGGCCGAGCACCTGGATGGTCTGGGTACGGGTGCCCCAGGCGGAGTCCGGGTTGAGCTTCACGCACGATCGAGCTGACGACGGCGTTCGCGCCCAGGTGCGACGGTCAGGGTGCTGCGGGTAGACGCCGCCGCGCCCTCCCAGTAGGTGGTCACGTTGTTGTCGTTGGCGTTGGCCGGCGACGAAGGTGAAGACGTCGAGCCGGTCGCCGTCGATCGGCTTGCCGACGGCCAGGTTGGTGCCGCCGGTGCCGGTGCCGGTACGGGTCACCGTGTTGCTGGCGCCGACAGGTTGCCGGCCGCGTCGCGGGCCCGGACGTAGTACGAGACGGTGGCGGTGTCCGGCTGGGTGTCGGTGTAGGTGAGCACGGTGCCGGCGACGCGTCGCCGCGCAGCGGCGCCGTTGGCGTAGACGTCGTAGCCGGTCGACGCCGACGTTGTCGGTCGACGCGCCCCAGGTCAGCCGGATCTGGCCGGACTGCCGGCTGGGTGTAGGCCAGGTTCGCCGGCGCGGTCGGCGGCGTGGTGTCGACCGTCGTACCCGGTACGCGTCACGGTGTTGCTGTTGCCGGACTGGTTGCCGGCCGCGTCGCGGGCCCGGACGAAGTAGCGACGATCGTCGCCGTGTCGGGCTGGGTGTCGGTGTAGGTGAGCACGTTGCCGGCCACGCTGGTGCGCAGCGTGCCGTTGCGGTAGATGTCGTACCCGGTGACGCCGACGTTGTCGGTCGAGGCGTCCCAGGTCAGCCGGATCTGGCCGGTGGCGGGCTGGGTGTAGGCCAGGGTGCCCGGCGCGGTCGGCGGGCTGCGGTGTCGCCGGTGGCCGGGCCGTAGACCTCGAACTCGGACAGCTGACCGGCCGGCCACGCGGTGTTGGCGGTGAGCTGCAGCCGCACGTAGCGGGTGGTGGTCGCGGCGAAGGTGATGGTCACGGTGTTGCCGCTGGCCGGGTCGAACGCGTACCCGGTCGAGGCCACGATGTCGGCGAAGCTGGAGCCGGTGCGTGCTGCCCTGCACGGCGAGGGTCTGGGTGCGGGTGCCCCAGCCGGTCGACGGCGGCAGCTTGAGCACCACCTTGTTGACGCTGACACGACGGCGCCCAGGTCGACCTGGACCCACTGCGGGAACGCGTTGTTCGCGCTCTCCCAGTAGGTGGCCTGGTTGCCGTCGTTGGCGTTGCCGGCGCGCGTAGACGTCGGCGATGGCTGCTCTCGGTCATCGTCTTGCCCGGCGGCCAGGTTGCCGGTCGACGTGGTCGGTGCCGTAGACCTCGAGCTCGGAGAGCTGCGCGGCCGCCCAGCCGGTGTTGGCGGTGATGTTCAGCGCGCACGTACCGGGTGGTGGTCGCGGTGAAGTTGATGGTGACCGTGTTGCCGCTGGCCGGGTCGAAGGCGTAGCCGGCCGAGCGCGACGATCGTGGTGAAGCCGGACGCCGTCGGCGCTGCCCTGCACCGACAGCGTCTCGGTGCGGGCCCCCCAGCCGGTCGGGCAGCTTCAGCACGACCTGGTCGATGCTGGTCGCGTGCTGCCGAGGTCGATCTGCGCCCACTGCGGGAAGGCGCCTGCGCTCTCCCAGTAGGAGGCCTGGTTGCCGTCGTTCAGATTGTTCGGCGGTGTACGGGCTGTTGCTGCTGCTCGCGGACGCGGTCTTGCCGATCGACAGGTTCGGCCCACCGGCCGCGAGGGCTTCCGGCAGGCTCGGCGCGACGGCGGCGACGATCGCGGCGGCGACGAGGGTGGCCAGGGCGTGTTTCCGTTTCATGGCGCTCTCCAAGGAACGTCCGTCGTTGCTGGAGAAGGCCGCGACTCCGCCGCGTGGCGGCCCATTGTCAAGAATTACGGAGCGTCTGTGCAGCAATTGCGATGCTGCGCAAAAATCCGGCAAGGGGTGTCGCTAATGTTGCAGCCTCGCTACGGCCGCGTCAACACTTCGACACCTTTCTTTGCTTCGATGTCTCGGGCGAGTCGGCCAAGCCCGCGTTGCCCTTGCGACAACTTCGGGGAAGTAGTGGCCTCGGCCGGCCCGGGAGGCCACTACTTCCGGCAAGTTGTGCCCTTGGCCGGCCTGGGAGGCCACTGCTTCGGGCAAGTGGTGGCCTGCTGGGGCGATCTTGGCCGTCGGCAGTTGCGATGTGCCTGACCGGTCGCGGTTGCGCGGCGGTAGGACATTTGTCCTTCGCCAGTCCGGATTGATGGCTCTGCTCGGGGTCGCGTACCGGCGCGACCATGGAAGGCGTGATGCTCGACACCGGCCGGCGTACCAGCCCTCCCATCGTCACCGGCGTGGTCTGGCTGGTCACCGCGATCATGGCGGCCTGGCAACTGCTCGACCCGGCGGTACTGCCCGCCCTCGGACGTGACCCGGACGCTCTCGCGCACGGCGAGTGGTGGCGGGTGCTCAGCCCACTGCTGGTGCAGTCCGACGGCTGGCCGCAGATCGTGGCCAACCTGTTCTTCCTCGCGGTGATCGGGTACTTCGCGGAGCGCCGCTTCGGGCCGGCGCGCTGGCTGGTGCTGTATCTCACCGCCGGGATCGTCGGCCAGCTCGCCGGCTACGCGTGGGATCCGCACGGCGCCGGCAACTCGGTAGCGATCTTCGGCCTGGTCGGCGGGTTGCTGGCGGCCGCCGCCAACGACCAGGCCGGCGGCCAGACAATCCGCGAAACATCGCCGGTCGCGGTCGCGGCCGGGGTCGCCTGGATCGCCTCGGTGGCCGGGCTGGCCGTGGCCGGCTACGTCGGGGCCGCGATCGCCTCGTCGCTGGTGATCGCCGTCGGCACGCAGGTCGTACGGCGGCTCGGTGACCCGCGCCGCGTCTACCGGGCGGTCGCCGTCCTGGCGGTTGTGATGGCGCTGTTCCTCATCGCGGTCGCCGACGACCACGGCCCCGCGATCCTGGTCGGGATGCTGGTGGGAGCCGGACTCAGCAGAAGCAACCAAGGAAGGCGAGCGAGCTGACAATGCATGCACATATCGGGGGGCCGGCGACCGGCACGCGCTATCCAGACATGCCGTGGGAGCCCAAGGCGGTCTTCGACGCCCTGGCGTCGCGCAACGCGGGCAGCACGGCGGCCAGGACCACGACGCCGCTCAGGCCGAACGCGACCGGGTAGCCGGTCTGGGCGGCCACCAGACCGAAGCCGGCGGCGCCGACGCCCATGCCCGTGTCGTACGCGAGGTTCCACACTGCGCTCGCGGTCCCGTAGGCCGACGCCGGTACCCGGTTGAACATGAGGGTCAGGGTGGCGGCCTGCGCGATGCCGAATCCGACGCCGAAGACGAGCATGCCGGCCACCGGGATCACCCAGTTGTACCGCGACCGGGCCGGACACGAACACCAGGGTCAGCATGCCGAGCGCGGAGACGACGACGCCGGGCAGCAGGAGGCCGGCCGGGCCGTGCCGGTCGGCGTGCTTGCCGGCCAACCAGCGGGCGGCGGTCGCGCTCGCCGCCTGGGCGAGCAGGGCGAAGGGGGCGATGCCGCCGGTCACCACCGGCAGGAAGGTGACGACAATGCCGGTCGCCATGGTGGTCGCGGCGAAGATGATCGACGGGCGCAACAGCAGCGGGTTGCGCAGGCCGGCCATGATCCCGTGGCTGTCTTCGGCCGCCGGAGCCTTGCCGGGCAGGCTGTGCACGGCGAGCAGCCCGGCGATGGCGATACCGGCCCCGGCGACGAAGACGACGGTGAAGCCGATGCGGGTCGCCAGCCATACGCCCAGGGGTAGCGCGACCACCGACGGGATGCCGACCACGATGCCGTAGAGGCCGAGGCCCTCGCCGCGTCGCTCCGGCGGGACGAGGATGGCTACGATCGCGCTGCCGATGACCGCGACGATGGCGAAGCCGACCCCGCGGATCAGGCACACGACCAGGATGACCGCCATGCGGTCGGACCAGGCCAGCGCCAGGGCCGGCAGCCCGAGCAGGACCAGCCCGAGCGCGAACGCCGTACGGTAGCCCAGCCGCGCGATCAGCCGCGGGGTGGCCAGTTCGGCGGCGACGGTCGCCAGCATGAGCGTGGCGGTGGTGAAGCCGGCCCCGACGTCGCCCGCGCCGACCGACGTGGCATACAGCGGCACGACGGACAGCAGCAGGTAGAAGCTGACGGTGCCGCCGAAACTGCAGGTGAAGACCAGGGCCAGCCGACGCGTGATCATGCGCCGAGCGTAGGTTCCCGCAGATCGCCGACCTACTGAACCGCCCTGAGCCGGGGGCCGTTGCCGCCGCGGCCGTTCGACCGGCGATGCGAGCGCCGCGGGGCGCCGTGCCGGTTGCCGGCCATCGAGGTCAGCGCCGACTGTAGTAGCCAGCCCTGCGCGCCGGCGAGCGCATCCGCCGACGCCGGGCCCATCGTGCCGCGCTGGTACGGGATCGGCACCGGCGGGTCGTCGAGGATGGGCGCCGCCACCTCCCAGGTCTTCTCCAGCCCGGCCACCCCGGTGAACAGGCCGGGCTGGCCGGCGAGGGCGTCGCGGATCAGCCGCGCGTAAGGCCCGACCGCCTCCGGGTAGGTCACCTCCGCGGTCGACTGGCCGAGCGCTTCCTCGAGCCCGTGTGACGGGGTGATCAGCGAGAACTGCAGGCCGCCCGGGCCGGACATGGAGAACGTCACGGACGAGCCGCCCTTGAACAGCAGGCTGATCTGCTGCCCCTTCAGGCCCATCGCCTTGCCCGACCGCAGCAGGAACGGCACCCCGCGCCACCGGTCGTTGTCGACCCAGAGGCGGGCGGCGGCGAACGTCTCGGTCGCGCTGTGCGACGGCACGCCGGGATGGGCGGTGTAGCCGTGGTACTGCCCGAACGTCACGTCCTTGCCGGCGAGCGGGCGGAAGTCGGCGAACACCGCCTCACGCGCGGCGGCCACGTCGGCCGGCTCCAGCGAGGCCGGCGGTTCCATGGCCACCGTGGCCGCGACCTGGAACAGGTGGGTGACGAGCATGTCGAGGAACGCGCCGGTGCCGTCGTAGAAGCTGCCCCGGTTGGCGACGTCGAGGGTCTCCGGTGCGTCGATCTGCACGGCCTCGATCGAGTCGCGGTCCCACGTCTTGGCCAGCAACGGGTTCGTCAGTCGTACGGTCGCCAGCCCGCGGACGGTCTCCTTGGCCAGGAAGTGGTCGAGGCGGAACACCTGTGACTCGTCGAGCACGGCGTTGACCTGCTCCTGCAGTTCCTTGAACGAGGCGGCGTCGGTGCCGAACGGCTTCTCGAAGACGACCCGCGAGCGGTCGGTCAGGCCGTGCGCGCCGAGCGCCTCGACGAGGTCGCCGAAGGCGTTCGGCGGCACGGCGTAGTAGTGCAGCAGCGGCACCGGGTCGTCGCCAGTGGACCCGTCGCCGGCGCGCAGGCTGACCGTCTCGCCCTGTTCGCGCCGGGCGGTGACGGCCTCGGCCCGCAGTGACCGGCCGGCCCGGTCGATCGCGGTGACCAACTGGCCCGGGTCGTCGGCGGTGAACCCGCCGCCGGCGAAGCTCAGCCGCACCGCGAACTCCCGGAACGCCGGCTCGGGCGGTCGCCGGTCGTGCTCCGCGAGAGCGTCGTAGACCTGCCGGCGGAAGCTGTCGCCGGTGAGGTCACCGCGCCCGCTGCCGATGATGCGATATCGCTCGGGCAGCATCCCGCGGCTCGCCATGTCGAACAATGCCGGCAGCACCCATCGTCGGGCGAGGTCCCCGGTCGCCCCGTACAGAATGATGATGCCGCTCGCGGGGAACGCGCCCATGCCGCCTCCGATCAGGCCTTGACTTCGGATTTGTCGCCAGCCCACAGGGTGTGGAACGTGCCCTCCCGGTCGACGCGCTGGTAGGTGTGCGCGCCGAAGTTGTCGCGCAGCCCCTGGATGAGGGCGGCGGGCAAGCGCGGTCGCGCGCAGCGCCGTCGAAGTAGGCCAGCGACGACGAGAACGCGGGGGTCGGGATGCCGGCCCGGGCGGCCGTCGGCGACCACCCGGCGCCAGCTGTCCACGCCGTCCTGGACAGCGGCGGCGAAGTACGGCGCGACCAGCAGGTCGGCAGGTCCGGCTGGTCGTCGTACGCCTCGCGGATCCGGTCCAGGAACTTCGCGCGGATGATGCAGCCGCCCCGCCAGATCGTCGCCATCGCGCCGCGGTCGATGTCCCAGCCGTACTCGTCGCTGCCCGCCGCGATGTGGTCGAAGCCCTGCGCGTACGCGACGACCTTGCGACGCGTACAGCGCCTTGCGCACGTCGTCGATGAACGCCTGTCGGGTCGTCGGCGATCAGCCCGCGTCGGCCGGCGGCCGTCGCGAACGTACGCTGCGGCGGCCGCGCGCTGCTCGGCGTGCCCGGACAGCGAGCGCGCGAACGTCGCCTCGGCGATGCCGGTGATCGGCACGCCGAGGTCGAGGGCGTTCTGCACGGTCCAGCGGCCGGTGCCCTTCTGCTCGGCCTGGTCCAGGACGACGTCGACGAACGGCTTGCCGGTCGCCGCGTCGATGTGCGCGAGCACGTCGGCGGTGATCTCGATCAGGAACGACTCGAGGTCGCCGGAGTTCCAGCTCGCGGAAGATGTCGGCGATCTGCGCCGGCGTCGCCACCGAGCCCGCTGCGCAGCAGGTCGTAGGCCTCGGCGATCAGCTGCATGTCGGCGTACTCGATGCCGTTGTGCACCATCTTCACGAAGTGCCCGGCGCCGTCCGGACCGACGTGGACGCAGCACGGCGTGCCCGTCCACCTGGGCGGCGATCGACTCGAAGATCGGGCCGAGCTTCTCGTAGGACTGCGCGGACCCGCCGGGCATGATCGACGGGCCCTAGCAGCGCGCCCTCCTCGCCGCCGGACACGCCGCCGCCGACGAAGTGCAGGCCGTGCTCCGTCAGCGCCTGCCTCCCGCCGGCGGGTGTCGGCGAAGTGCGCGTTGCCGCAGTCGATGACGATGTCGCCCGTCGTCGAGCAGCGGCACGAGCTCGTCGATGACCGCGTCGGTCGGGCCGCCGGCCTTGACCATGACGATGATCGCGCGCGGCCGCTCGAGGCACGCGACGAAGTCCTCGAGCGACTCGCTCGGCACGAACGTGCCCTCGTCGCCGTGCTCGGCGACCAGGCTGCCGGTGCGGGCGTCGGGTGCCGGTTGTGCAGGGCGACCGTGAACCCGTGCCGGGCGAGGTTGCGGGCCAGGTTGCGGCCCATCACGGCCAGTCCGGTGACGCCGATCTGTGCGGTGCCGGTGTTGTCACTCATCGGTTGGTTGCTCCCTCATCGCGCTCGGCCACCCGCTGTCAGGCAGTACGTATGAAACGTGGAAATGGTTGAACCGTATCCCCGCTACTGGACGCGCAAAACCCCTGCCGGCCGCCCGTCGGCAGGGGTTTGACGTCCGCGGACTAGCCGATGGGGCGGCGGAATGAGTAGGTCAGCGCGTGCAGGCGGTGCGGCTGCCCGATGATCAGCGCCGCGCGATCGTACGCCTGCCAGCCCTCGGCGCCGGCCCGGTTGAGGTGGCGCATGTCGTTGAAGCGCTCATCGGTGCCCCAGCGCTCGACGCCGCCCGGGTGATGGAAGATCGCGTCCCAGTCCATCCACTTGTCGGTGCCGAGCGTGCCGGCGGATTTGTACTCGAGTCGTGCGTATTCCCATCGCGTCACCCGTCCATCATGCCGTAAGGGTTACGGGTGTGCCGGACCGTCGATACGCACATGCGTTCGAAAGAGGGATAGACTGCGGGGCATGGACCACCTCGCCGTGCAGCCCTCGATCTTCGACCTCGGCCAGGAGACGCCCACCCTGGGCCGGCTCGCCGGGCGCATCCGGCGGCACCGGCTGACCCGCGGCGCGTGGGTCGACCACCTGCCCGGCTGGGTCGAGGGTTCCGACAGCGTCCTGCAGGTTCTCCTGGACGACGTGCCGTGGCGGGCCGAGCGACGCCAGATGTGGGACAACGAGGTCGACGTGCCGCGGCTGCTGAGCTGGTTCGGCCCCGACGACGTGCTGCCGCACGAGCTGCTCACGCAGGCCCGCGAGCGGCTGACCGCGCACTACGCCGCCGAGTTGGGCGAGCCGCTCGTCACCGCCGGCCTGTGCCTCTATCGTGACGGCCGCGACAGCGTCGCCTGGCACGGCGACACGATCGGCCGGTCGGCGACCATGGACACCGTCGTGGCGATCGTCTCGTTCGGCTCGCCGCGCCCGCTGATGCTCCGCCCGCGCGGCGGCGGGGAGAGCCTGCGCTTCCCGGTCGGGCACGGCGACCTGATCGTGATGGGCGGCTCGTGCCAGCGCACCTGGGAGCATGCCGTCCCGAAGACCGCGAAGGCGGTCGGACCGAGGGTGAGCGTCCAGTTCCGCCCGATCGACGTCGCCTGACCGATCCGCCGGCACCCCCGCCTGTCGCCTGCCGCCTGAAGGCGGCAGGCGCCCGTTGCCACAAGGCCGAGGGCGCCCGTTGCCACTACTTCGGGAAACAGTGGCCTCCAGCCGGTGCTGAGGCCACTATTCCCCCGAAGGAGTGACCGCTCAGCCGAGCCGGATGGCCCGCTCCATGGCCACATTCAGTCGTGTCGCCCGGGCGCGTTGCCGGGCCAGCGTCCCCGAGCGGGCGATCATCGACCCGACGACGGCCTGGCCGATGCCCCAGGCCAGCATCCACGCGACCGAAATCGGCGGCTTGAGCCCCGTCATCGTGGCGAAGGCGCTGGCCGGCACCCCGAACAACAATTCAAAATAGGCGAACACACGCAGGCACTTGCCCACCGCGATGCGGATCTCGCCGTCCACGCAACCGGCCTCCTCCTCGGACGAAACACATACGGAAGCCGCCATTCTTGCTACCGGACGGCAACCGACGTGTCCCTCCGCCGGGTGAAGACCTGACCCGAAGACCCGACGCCTAACGTCAGAACGTGTACCTGGTCTGCGCGTAGTCGCCCTTCGCGAACGCGAACGCCGCGGTCGGCACGACCTGGAAGACCGGTGCCGAGCCACCGTCGCCCTTGAACGCACCGTCCTCGACCTCGAAGTGCCACTCGCTGGTGTACTTCTGTTCCCACAGTTCGGCCAGCCGGCGCAACCGGTCCTCGTCGGCGACTCTGACCGCCGACCCCTCGACGACCAGGTCCAGCCCGTCGCGCAGGGTGTTGTTGCCGGTCGTCACCGCGACCTGCGGGTTCAGCTCGAGGTTGCGGTACTTGCGTTCGGTGTCGCCGGTGCAGAAGTAGAACGACCCGTCATGGAAGAGCCCGATCAGCGGCGTGACATGTGGCTGGCCGCTCGGCCGTACGGTGGTCAGCCAGTAGAGCTCCGCCTTCTCCAGCGCGGCCGAGGCGTCGGACCAGTCCGTCGGCTTCGCGTCCGGTGCGCTGAAGGCCACGCCCAGTTCGGTGTGCACCATGTGAACCTCCCGATGTCAACGTCGACCGGGTGTCAGCAGCCCGCGCGAGAACGCCTCGGCCACCGCGGCCGCTCGGTCCTTGACGCCCAGCTTGGCGTAGATGTGCAGCAGGTGCGTCTTGACCGTCGCCTCGCTGATGAACAGCTGCCCGCCGCCTCCCGGTTGGTCGCAGCCCTGCGCGATCAGCGCTCAGCACCTCCAGCTCGCGCTGGCTGAGCGGCTCCTTCGCGGGCGTGCGCAGCTGGCCCATCAGCCGCGTCGGCCACCGACGGCGACAGCACCGCCTCGCCCCGCGCGGCGGCCCGGATCGCCCGGAAGAGCTCGTCGCGGGGTGCGTCCTTGAGCAGGTAGCCGGTCGCGCCCGCCTCGATCGCCGGTAGCACGTCGCTGTCCGTGTCGTACGTGGTGAGCACCAGTACCCGCGCCTGCGACCCCGCGCTCGCGCAGGGCGCGCGATCGCGGAGACGCCGTCCATCCGCGGCATGCGCAGGTCCATCAGCACGACGTCGGGGCGTACGGCGACCGCGACGGTCACCGCCTCGACGCCGTTGGCCGCCTCGCCCACGACCTCGAAGTCCGGGTCGGCGGCGAGCATGCCGCGCAGCCCGTCGCGGACCACGGGATGGTCGTCGACGATCAGACGCCGATCGGGGTCATCCGAGCCCTCCGGCCACCAGGGCCGGCACGCCGCCGAGATGGCGGTGCCGCGCGCCCGGCTCGGACTCGACCGCGAGCGTTCCCGCCGACGCGCAGGACGCCGCTCCCGCATCGCTGCCGAGCCCGAAGCCGTGCTCGGCGGAGCCGGCGGCGACGGCGGACGGGTCGAAGCCGACGCCGTCGTCGCGCACGTCGAGCGTCACCAGATCCTCCATATAGGACAGTGTCAGGCCGACGCGGGAGGCGCCGGCGTGCTTGGCCACGTTGGCGAGCGCCTCCTGCGCGACCCGCAGCAGCGCGACCTCGATCTCCGGCAGCAGCGGCAGGGCGGTGCCGGTGGTGGTGAGCGCGGCCGGCACCCCGTTGACGGCCGACCAGCCGTTCGACCACCTCGGCGAGCGCATCGGGCAGTCGGGCCTCCGTCGAGCTGCTGCGGGCGCAGCGCGTGCACCGACCGGCGCGCCTCGGCCAGGCTGTCGCGGGCCAGCTGCGCGGCGGCGCGTACGTGCCGGGCCACTGCGCCGGCGGAGGACGCGGCCTCGAGCTGGGTGACGATGCCGGTCAGTCCCTGGGCGATGGTGTCGTGGATCTCGCGGGCCATGCGCTGGCGCTCGTCGAGGACACCCGCCTCGCGGGCCTGCGTGAGCAGTTGGGCGTGCAGGCCGGCGTTTTCGGCCATCGCCTCTTCGAGGCGGCGGTTGGTCTCGGCGAGCTCCGCGATGGTCACCTTGCGGCGCTGCGCCTGCTCCTGGGTGACCCAGCCGAGGAACGTCATGACCGCGGCGAGGCTGACGTTGAACGACAGCACCACCGCGTAGATGAGCAGGCCACCCGGCGCCCGGACGGTCCCGACCCCGCCGACCTGGGACAGCGAACTGAAGCATCGCGGTCGCGCCCACGCCCACCATGCGCCACGCGCCCGCGCAGCGCGTAGATCGCGTGCAGGTAGCCGGCGAAGGCGAAGAACCCGAACAGCGGGTTCAGGATCACGAGCGCGCCGATGAAGCCGATGAGCACCGACGTAGTAGACGGCCATGAGCGTGCGGCGATCTCTCCCACCGCGGATGCAGCGTGACCCACCACAGCATCCACAGGGCTGCGCCGATCACCAGCGACACATCACGGCAGTCGGCGACGTGGGGAACGGGAACAGCCAGGCCAGGACGGCCGAGACGGCGAGGGCACGTACGGCACGACCTTGATGATCTGGTCGAGCCGCAGCTCCCAAGCTTGGAGCTGCCGCTCGCCGAACTGGACGCGCTCTCTCATTCCCACTTGAACAGTTTCGCCGCTGCGACGCCGAATGCCACCACGTACGCCGCGAGCACGAGCAACTGCCCGGCGTGCGGCCACGCGCCCGTCCTGGCGTCGTGCAGCGCCTGCTCGCCGGCGCCGAGCGGGGTGAAGTCGCCGATCGCGCTGCAACCATGCGGGCATCGACTCGCGCGGCACCCACAGTCCGGCGAAGAACATGATCGGGAAGAACAGCACGGTGCCGACCGCGTTGCCGGCCTTGCCGCTTGGCACGACCGCGGCGACGAAGAGGCCGATGCCGAACAGGGCGGCCGCGGTGAGGAGCAGGGCGAGCACGAACCCGAACGATCTGCTGGGGCAGCGACACGTCGAACGCCAGCCGGCCGAGGGCGAGCACGAGCGCCACCACGACGACGGCGATGAGCAGGCTGTCGATCAGCTGGGCGGCCAGGAGCTTGGCAGGGTGCCACCGGGGTGGTCGACAGCCGCTGCAGGATGCCCTTCTCGCGGTAGCTGGACAGGGCGCTCGGCGTGTACTGCAGCGCCAGCATCGCGAGTGCCAAGGTGATCGCGATCGTCACGTAGATGTCGATGACCCGGGCCCCGCCCAGGTCGGGGCTGGGCACCCGGAACGGCTGGACGCTGCCGAGGATGACGACCAGTACCGCCGGGAACGCGACCACGAAGAACACCACGATCGGCTCGCGGAGGAACAGGCGGAATTCGGCGCCGGTGAGTTTGCGCAAGGCGTACATGATGAAGATCCTCTTCTCAGACGTCCATGGGTTGGCCGGTCAGCGCGACGAACGCGTCGTCAAGGCTGGCCTGCTCGACCCGCAGGTCGGTGGCGACGATCTGCTCGCGGGCGAGCACCGAGGTGACCGCGTGCACGACGTGCCGGTGCCGGTCACCAGCGACCTGGCGGCCGTGCCGGGTCAGGTCGGTGACCTCGGGCAGCGCGGTCAGCAGCGCGTCGTCGAAGGGCCGCGACGGCCGGAAGCGCACCCGGGTGCTCGCGCGCCACCTTGTCCACCAGGCCGCTCGGGGTGTCCAGGGCGACGACCAGGCCCCGGTCGATGACGGCGAGCCGGTCGCAGAGCCGCTCGGCCTCTTCCATGAAGTGGGTGACCAGCACGACCGTCACGCCGCGGTCGCGGATCGCCTCGATCAGCTGCCAGGTGTCGCGGCGGGCCTGCGGGTCGAGGCCGGTGGTCAGCTCGTCCAGGACCGCGATCTTGGGGTTGCCGACCAGCGCGAGCGCGATCGACAGCCGCTGCTTCTGGCCGCCGGACAGCTTCTCGAACCGGCGTCCGCCGCTTGTCGCCCAGGCCCGAGCTCGTCGACGAGCTTCCGCCAGTCCGTCGGGTTCGGGTAGAACGAGCTGTACAGCTCGAGCGCCTCACTCACGGTCATCGCGTCGGGGAGCTGACTCTCCTGAAGCTGCACGCCCACCTGCAGGTGCACCTGCTCGCGATCGTGCAGTGGGTCGAGCCCGAGCACGCTGATCGAGCCGCGGTCGGGCTTGCGCAGCCCGTCGATGCACTCGACGGTGGTGGTCTTGCCGGCGCCGTTCGGGCCGAGGATGCCGAAGATCTCGCCGGCCTCGACGGCTGAACGAGACGTCCTCGACGGCGACCACGTCGCCGTAGCGCTTGTGCAGATTGGTGACCTCTATGACTGCCATGTATCGAGCGTCCCGTGGGAGCGATCCCGCCGAATCGACCAGGAGGCAACCGTTCGCCGTGACCCGGACTGAGCGGCCGATCCACCGATCGGTTGATTCGCCGTCAGCCGGCCCGGGAGTGGGGTGAGCGTTCCGCCCACTCGCCGGGGCGCGGTGGAACAGGATGGAACGGGATGGAACGAGGTGTCACGCCGTACTGGATGAGGAACCCCCGACGAAAGACCCGAGAGGATTACCATGTCCGATCCGGCCCAGCAGGGCTACCCCGGCGCGCAGTCGCCGCAGCAGCCGGTGTACCCGGCGAATCCGGTCACGCAGCAACCGCCGATGGCACCGCCGCCGCCGTACCCGCCGCAGCCCGGACCGGGTCAGCCGGTCCCGCCGGTCAAGGCGGCCAACCCGAAGCGCCGGCAGCGGATCGTCTCGCTCGTGACGATTGTGGTGATCCTCGTCATCCTCGGCGGTGTCCTGTGGGCCACCCGGCACAACGCGTCGAGCGCGAAGGTCGGCGACTGCATGAAGCAGACCGGTACCGACTCGCTCGAGGTCGTCAAGTGCGACGACCCGAAGGCCGTGTACAAGGTGGTCGGCAAGGTCGACGACAAGACGCAGATCGAGGCCCAGTTCAGCGCCTGCGACCCGTTCAAGGCCCAGAACCCGGAAAGCGTCTACTGGGAGGGCGAGTCGGGCAAGACCGGCTACGTCCTCTGTCTGGCCAAGACCGGCAAGTAGGGGCTGCCGCCCTCGAGACCCCGCGCCGACGGCGCGGGGTCTCATGTCTGTCCAGAAGAGTTCGACTACCCGTCGCAGTCCGCGCACGCGTCGGTCTGTGGCATCGAGCGCAGCCGGTCGATCGGGATCTCGACCCCGCAGTACAGGCAGTAGCCGTACCGGTGGGTGCGCATCCGGTTGAGCGCGGTCTCGATGTCGCCGAGCGTCCGTCGCGCCGCGTCGGCGAGCAGGTCGTCCTGCCCGACGTCGCGGGTGGTCAGGAACGGGCGAGTCCGCCCGCTGAGCTCGGCGAGTTGACGCAGGTGGAAGAGGCGCTGCGCCTCGAGATTCTCGCGCAGCAGCCGAAGGTTGGCGACCAACTCCGGTCGTCGTCGGTCGGGCGTGGGCATAAGGGTGTTAGGCATGGCCGTCCTCGTTGACGTCGTCAGTGGATGCTGAGGCTGAGGTCAGAGGACGGCGGGTGGGGCTCGGGATTGCGGCAGGGCGCCGGCCACCGCGAGGTGGCCGGACGCGATGCTCCGGACGGCGTCGCCGGCCGCTCGCCAGCCGACCGCGGATGCGACGGCTGACAGCGTGATCGGCTGCGGCGTGTGCCGCAGATCCTTACGTTCGTCGGTGGGTGAGCGCGGCGTCAGCGCCTGCGGCACGTGCGCCAGGTGTTTGCCGATGGTGTGGCCGGGCGGCCGGGCCGCCGCGACCCGCGTCGGGACGAGCCAGGCCCAGCCGACGGAGATGGCGAGGGCGGCGGCGACGAGGAGGACAGCGGGCCGGGACGTCCGTGCGAGTCGCACCGCTCACCTCCCAAGGCTCACGCTTCACGTGCGGTTCTACGCGCCGAACCTTGGGGGAAGCTGAGTGCGGCCTGCCAGCACGCTCGTTACCCCCGACCGGGTGACAAAACGAGCGGTACGGTCGTAACTCAACCGTTACATCGGGCCGTTGACCGATTGAGCGTTCCCGATAACATTTGTGAACGTTAACACCGCTGATATTGGAGGGTGGTGCCATGACTCAGCAGGTGTGGTTCCTCACCGGCAGCCAAGGGCTGTATGGGCCGGACACTCTGGCGCAGGTGGCCGATCAGTCGCAACAGATCCAGCGGGCGCTGGACGCGGCGCTCACCGCCGACGTGGTCTGGAAGCCGGTGCTGACCAGCGCGGCCGCGATCCGCCGCCTCATGCTCGAGGCCAACGCCGACGCCGAGTGCATCGGCGTGATCGCCTGGATGCACACGTTCTCGCCGGCGAAGATGTGGATCAGCGGGCTGGACGCCCTGCGCAAGCCCCTGCTGCACCTGCACACCCAGCTCAACGAGTCCCTCCCGTGGGCGACCATCGACATGGACTTCATGAACCTCAACCAGGCCGCGCACGGTGACCGCGAGTTCGGGTTCATCCAGACGCGGCTCGGTGTGGCCCGCAAGACGATCGCCGGGCACTATGCGGACCCCACGGTCCAGCGCCGCGCGCAGCAGTGGGTGGATGCCGCGCGGGGCTACGAGAAGCTGCGCACGCTCCGGCTGGCCCGGTTCGGCGACAACATGCGCGACGTCGCCGTGACCGAAGGCGACAAGGTCGAGGCCGAACTGCGCTTCGGCGTCTCGGTGAACACGTACGGGGTGAACGACCTCGTCGACGCCGTCGACGCCGTTGAGGACAAGGCCGTCGACACGCTGGTCGACGAGTACGCAGACAGCTACCGGCTCGCCCCGGAACTCGCGCGGGACGGCGAGCGCCACGAGTCACTGCGCTACGCGGGACGCATCGAGCTCGGGCTGCGCGGTTTCCTCAAGGATGGCGGCTTCGGCGCGTTCACCACGAACTTCGAGGACCTCGGCGGGCTGCGCCAGCTGCCCGGGCTCGCGGTGCAGCGGCTGATGGCCGACGGCTACGGCTTCGGCGGCGAGGGCGACTGGAAGACCTCCACGATGCTCGCCACCGTCAAGGCGATCGCCGGCGAGAGCGAGCGCGGCACCTCGTTCATGGAGGACTACACGTACCACTTCGGGCCGGGCGAGCCCAAGATCCTCGGCGCGCACATGCTCGAGGTCTGCCCGAGCATCGCGGCGGGCACGCCGTCGTGCGAGATCCACCCCTTGAGCATCGGCAACCGGGAGGACCCGGTGCGGCTGGTCTTCGACGCCGCGCCCGGCCCCGGCGTGGTGCTCGGCCTCGTGCACCTGGGCGAGCGCTATCGCCTGGTGCTCAACGAGATCGAGGTCGTCCCGCCGGACGAGCCGCTGCCCAGGCTGCCGGTGGCCCGCGCGGTGTGGAAGCCGAAGCCGAGCCTGTCGACGTCGGCCGAGGCGTGGCTGACCGCCGGCGGGCCGCACCACACGGTGCTCACCCAGGCGGTGCCGACCGAGACGCTCGTCGACTTCGCGCACATGTTGCACACCGAACTGCTGGTGATCGACGAGCAGACCACGACGGCCCGGTTCGCCGATCACCTGCGGTGGAACCAGGCGTACTACCGGCTCGCGCAGGGCCTCGCGTAGGCCGCCCCGGGAGGCCAGAACTTGCCCGAAGTAGTGCCCTCCCGGCCCCGCCGAGGCCACAACTTGCCCGAAGTAGTGGCCTCCCGGCCCCGCCGAGGCCACAACTTGCCCGAACCAGTAGCACGATGGTCATCGTGACCGCCTTTCTCGATGACGCCGCTGCCCTGCTGTCCATCCCGTCGACCGCCGACCGGCCGGACGAACTGCGACGCGCCCTCGATTTCGTCATCGGCTTCGTCGGCCGGGGGTTCCGCGTCGAGCGGTTCGAGTCCGGAGGCAAGCCGAGCGCGTTGCTCTACGTCGGCGACGTACGGCCCGAGTTCAAGGTCATCTTCAACGCCCACCTCGACGTCGTGCCGGCCGAGCCCGCGCAGTTCGAGCCGCGCCGCGACGGCGACCGCCTCTACGCGCGCGGCGCGCAGGACATGAAGGTCTCCGGGCTCTCGCTCGCCCGGGTCTTCAGGGATCTGGCGCCGACCCTGCCGTACCCGATCGGGTTGCAACTGGTCACCGACGAGGAGGTCGGCGGCCGCAACGGCACCCGCCACCAGGTGGTCATGCAGGGGGTACGCGCGCAGTTCGTGGTCATCGGCGAGCACAGCCGGCTCGACCTGGTGGCGGACTCGAAGGGGCTGCTGCACGCGATCGTGCGCTCGACCGGGCGGAGCGGGCACGGCGCATACCCCTGGCTGGGCGACAACGCCCTCGACAAGCTGGTCCGCATGCTCCACCGGCTCGGGCAGCGCTACCCCGCACTGAGCGAGCCGGCCTGGCGCACCACGGTCAACCTGGCCCGCATCGACACCCCGAACCGGGCGATCAACCAGATCCCGGCGTACGCGGAAGCCTCGCTCGACATCCGGTTCCCGGCTGAGGACGGCTTCCTGAACGGTCGCTCGATCGAGGAACTGACCGGGTACCTCAACAGCTTCGGCGAGCCGGGCATCGACGTGATCATCGAGCACGTCGACGGGCCGCACCACGCCGACCACGAGCGGGCCGAGGTGAAGCTGTTGCGCGAGGCCGCCCAGGCGGAGGGGTACGCGGGGGAGTTCCTCTACAAGCACGGCGCCGGCGACGGACGGTTCTATTCACAGGTCGGCGTCGAGGCGGTCGTGTTCGGGGTGGGCGGCGACGGCCAGCACGGCCCGGAGGAGTACGCGGAGATCTCTACGATCGAGCCGTACCAGCGCGCTCTGCGACGATTCCTGCAGGCCCTCTCGCGCTGACGCCCGTCCCTGCTTTCCAGTCGATCAAGGAAGTACACGCCCGGGAATCGGACAAATCCCGGCGTGTACTTCCTTGATCGACTGGAAAGGGGTTAGGCGCCGAAGTCCTGGGTCCAATACGGGACGCCCCGTGAGTTGTACGCGACGCCGACGCCGACGTTGCGGTACCGGCAGTTGAGGATGTTCTGGCGGTGCCCGGGGCTGTTCATCCAGGCGCGCATGACCGACGAGGCGTCCCGCTGACCCCAGGCGATGTTCTCGCCGTAGGCGTTCCACCGGTAGCCGGCGCTCCACTCGCGGTTGCCCGGCCCCGAGCCGAACCGGTTGTAGTGCGAGAAGTAGTGGTTGTTCGCCATATCGCGCGAGTGCTGGTACGCGGCGTTGCTCAGGCTCCGGCTCGGGGTGACCGGACGGCAGCCGGCGCGGGCCCGGGCCTGGTTGGTCATGCGGATCACGTTGGCGACCTGGCTGCGATGGTGCGCGCTGGAGGCGGCATCGGCCGGCGCTCCGGAGATCACGAGTCCGGTTCCGATGACCATCAGGGCAAAGGCGCTCGCGACGAAGGCCGGGCGGCGGCGTACTGCGTTGAGTGTCACATAGCCGAACGTACGGATAAAACTGTCATTTACTCGCAAAAACCCAGAAATTTGTTTATAGGCCACTCTGGTGGTGTAAAGGGGCGCCTCGTGCTGCGCCGCCCCTTTCCCGTCAATCGGCGATGCTGCGCTGCCACATGATCTCCTGGTACGCGACGCGATAGCCGAGCAGTTCGTTGATCTGGATCATGTGCTTGTTGGACGCGGCGTTGCCGGTCACGATCGTGCGCAGCTGCGGCTCGTCCTCGTGGAGCCAGCGCATCATCTCAGCCTTGAGCAGCAGCCCGAGCCGGTGGCCCCGATGCGCGCGGACCACGCTGGTGTCGCCGTTCCAGGCGAAGCCGGGCGTCTCGTCGATGACCCCGACCATCGTGTGCCCGGCCAGCGCACCGGTGCTCTTCTGCCGCGCGATGACCCGGCGCCAGCGCTGGCCGCGCGCGATCATCGCGTCTTCAAACGCGCGGACCCGTTCGGGGCTGAACACCTCGTCCTCGATGTCCATGTCGTCCAGCGGCGCGTCGTTGATCGCCTCGACCATCCGCGCCACCTGCGGCAGCAGATCGTCCGGCGTCCGTCCGCCGAACCGCAGCAACTCGTAGTCGATGGCGTGCACCTCCGCGTCGGCGTACAGACGGTCGACGCCGGCCCAGTCCACCGCCAGCAGGTCCTGGCGGCGGACGATCGCCGCCGAGCCCTGCTTCAATCCGAACGACGTGCACAGCGCCGCGGACGCTACGTCGTCACGCGTATGGGCGGCCAGCAGCCGGCGCCCGGTCGATTGCACGTGGCGAACGCCCACCTCGGCCAAGAACTTGCCCATGCCCCGGCGGCGCATCGTCGGGTCGACGGTGACCTTCACGAACCCGACGTGCTTGTTGTCCCATTCGGGCAACCAGACCTCGAGCAGACCGATGACTCGCGTGCGGTCGTCCCGCAATACGGCGATCAGCGGCGCGTTGGACTCCCAGCCGTATCGGAGGTTGGCCACGAAGGTCGACACCGTCGGTGCCGGGAACTCCCGCTCGTCGTCCGGCCGAGCGGCTTCCATCAGCGCCACCGCACCATCGACGTCCCGGCGGTCCGGATCGGCCGGGTCGAGCCACTCAAGCTCCATCCGTCAAGGAAACGTCACCGTCGCTTTCGGCGCGAGCGAATATCGGTGGCGATCAGGCAGAGCGGTTGAACGTGTCGCCGGCCGGCCGCGGAGCAGATGGCACCACCTCGTGAGAGCGTTGACGGCGTGCCTTCGCCGATCCTGAGCAACGTGCCCGGTTCGTTCCCCGAGTCGGTACTGGTGCGCCGCCACCCGGCGATCATCCGGAAGGTGCTTGCCGGGCACCCGTACCCGCCGAGGATCCGGCACGCCCTCGAGGATCTCCTCCGGGAGATCACCGACGGTGTCATCGAGCCGTTCGACGGCTGGGGTCTCGAGGACTGGGGGCACATCGATGAGCGCTGGGTCGATCAGCCGTTCTTGTGGGCCGAGGCGTGCTTCTACCGCAAGCTGCTCGCCGCGGTCGAGTACCTCGCGCCCGGACCCTGGCAGGGGATCGACCCGTTCGGCCCCCAGAAAGCCACCGAACTCGCCGACGCCGAGGACACCCACCTCGGCCGCGAGCAACTGCTGCACGCCGCGCTGCTCGGCAACCGCGCCGACCTCGGGTTCCGGCTGCTCACCGAGGCCGGCGGCGACGACGTCGAACTGCTCGTCGACGACAGCGAGGCCGTCTGGCGGCACCTCGACACCGGCGAGCCGGGCCTGGTCTGCTTCCTCGCCGACAACGCCGGCACCGAATTGCTCGCGGACCTGCTGCTCGCCGACGAGCTTCTGCGCTCCGGGCTGGCGACGCGGGTCGAACTGCACGTCAAGCCGCAGCCGACGTTCGTCTCCGACGCGACGAACGGGGACCTGCTCGCGACCGTCGAGCGGATCCGTGCGACCGAGGCGGGTGGACGGCTCTGGGAGGCTCTCGCCGACGGGCGGATCGAGGTGGTCGCGCACCCGTTCGGCTGCCTGCCGCTCACCTACCAGGAGATGCCGGCCGACCTCGCCGAGCGGCTCGCCGGGGCGAAGCTCACCGTCGCCAAGGGCGACCTCAACTACCGGCGCCTGGTCGGCGACTGCGACTGGCCGCCGACGGACACGTTTCGTGAGCGTACGGCGTATTTCCCGAGCCCCGTCGTCGCCCTGCGCACGCTCAAGTCGGACGTCGTGGTCGGCCTCGATGCGGCCACCGTCGAGCGGCTCGACCACCTTGACCGATCGTGGCGTACCAGTGGGAGGTACGCACTCGTGCAATTCCGGCTGTGACCCCAGTATTGTCCACTTGTGGCCATACGGTTAGCATCGGCCCGTGGATGTTGCCGCGGCACAGGCGTACCTCGATCGGATCGGTGCGACCTGGCCGGTGACGCCGGACGTGGAGTCGCTGGCCGACCTGCAGGAACAGCACCTGCACACCGTCCCGTTCGAGAACCTGAGCATCCACCTCGGTGAGCCCGTCGTGCTGGAGGAGCAGGCGCTCCTCGACAAGATCGTCGGCCGGCGCCGCGGTGGCTTCTGCTACGAGGTCAACGGCCTGTTCGGGTTGCTGCTGGGCGCGCTCGGCTACCAGGTCACGATGCACGCGGCCCGGGCGGCCGGGCCGGACGGGTTCGGGCCGCCCTTCGACCATCTCGCACTCCGGGTGGCGACGCCGATGTCGCCGTGGCCGTGGCTGGTCGACGTCGGCTTCGGTACGTTCAGTCACCGCCCGTTGCGGCTCGACAGCCGGGGCGACCAGCGCGACCCGGGCGGCCGCTTCCAGATCACCGACGAGGACGACGGCGACGTCGTCATCCTCAAGGACGGCCTTGCCGAGTACCGCCTCGAACGGCGCCCACGCGACCTGACGGACTTCGTGCCGACGTGCTGGTGGCAGGTCACCTCGCCGAAGTCGCACTTCACCCGGTCGCTGGTCTGCTCGCGGCTCACCGAACGGGGCCGCGTCACGATCAGCGGCCGCATCCTGATCGAGACCGTCGACGGGGAGAAGAGCGAACGGGCACTGGGCGACGACGATGCCGCCGTGCTCGACGCGTACCGCGAGCATTTCGGATTCACCTTGGACACGGTGCCGACACTGAGCGAGGCCCAGAAATCAGCGAGGCCTTAGCACAACCTGGGCCATATCGGCAGCGAAAAGTTTGACAGGGCCCTCTGCGCGGAATACCTCCTGTAAAGGAGGAACAAGCCCATGTCATCGACGTCCATAGTCATTCTCGTCGTCGTGGTACTCGTGATCCTCGTCGTTGTCGCCGCGCTCGTGATGGCTTCCCGCCGCCGCGCGCTGCGCCAGCGTTTCGGTCCCGAGTACGACCGCGCGGTCGCCGAGGGAGATAGCCGTCTCTCTGCCGAGCGTGAGTTGCGCGAACGTGAGCGCCGCCACGCCAAACTCGAACTCCGTGAGCTCGACCCCCAGTCCCGTGACCGCTACGCGGCTGCCTGGGACGAGATCCAAGCCAAGTTCCTCGACGACCCGAACACGGCCGTCACCGAAGCCGACAGCCTCGTCACCCGCCTGATCGCCGAGCGTGGCTACCCGACGGACAACTATGACGAGCAGGTCGCCGACCTGTCGGTCGACCATGCCCGGACGCTTGGCCACTACCGCGATGCCCACGAGATCAACCTCGTGAACGCCAAGGGCGAGGCGACCACCGAGCAGTTGCGCCAGGCGCTCGTTCACTATCGCGAGCTCTTCAGCGACCTCCTCGGCGCTCCGCGCACGACCACGACGGAGACCGCCACTGAGCGGGCCGTCGAAGCCGAGCGTCCTGTCAACACCGAGCGTCCTGTCGATACCGAGCGTCCTGTCGACGCCGAGCGGGCCGCAGCCGATCGGGCCCTCGACGCCGACCGGGCCGCGGTCGCAGCCGACGAAGAGCGCGCCCTGCGGGCCGAGCAGGACGGCCGCGGCGAGCGCGTCGAGCACGACACCACCAACCGGTCCTGAGTCCTGAGTATTCGGGAGAGGAAGATCCCGCATGACATACGACGCCAATTCGTCGACCCGCCTCGACGACCGAGACCGGGACGACCACGACGACACACCGCGCGACGTCGACAGCCGCCTGGATGAGCAGGAGGGCGAGGCCGCCGAGGACGGCGACCTGGCAACTCGCGACGACACGTACCACGAAGCGGACGCCGACCACCCCGCCGACCCCGACGCCGACGCCGACGACACCGAACTCGACGCCGCCGCCCGGCGGGACGCGACCGACACGGTCGACGACCCCGACCCCGACCCCGACACCGACACCGATACCGACACCGACCGTACGGCTCGCGTTGAGGGCGCCGACTCCGACGCGTCGAGCGGCACCGACGGCAACCGGTTCGAAAGCCCGGCCGGTGACCACCCGTTCGAAACCAGCGCGTTCGAAAAGGACCGGGGCGACGATCGCAGCTTCGAGGAGCGGGCCGAGGCCCACGACTCCGTCGGCGTCCCCGAGTCGCCGATCGAGTCCAACCCGCCGACCGCCGTCGCGATGGCACCGGTCAACGCGGTCGCCCCGGACGAGACGGTGCACGGCCGCCACGAGTCGG
Organism: uncultured Actinomycetota bacterium; assembly: GCA_963816625.1. Classification (GTDB taxonomy): domain Bacteria; phylum Actinomycetota; class Actinomycetes; order Mycobacteriales; family Micromonosporaceae; genus Dactylosporangium. The sequence continues at coordinate 1,100,390 of CAWFLC010000006.1, forward strand.
ACACCTACGGCGACGGCGGCGCGACCGACCAGGACGCGGTCGACGCGGTGAACGCCGACGCCGGCACCGTCTACCACTCGGAGAACGACGCGGATGCCGACGAGCACCCAGCCGACGAGTACCGCGCCGACGAGCACCTTGCCGACGACGGCCCGATCAGCGCCGTCGCCGACGACGAGCACCCGGCCGACGAGCACCGCGCCGACGACGGCCCGATCAACGCCGCCGACGGAACCGACCTCGGTGACGCGGCGCCACCCGTACAAGAGGAAATGAGGCCCGGATCTGTGGAGCCGGCGGCGGTCGCGGCCTTCTGGACCGACGCGGACGCCCAAGGCATCCGGGTCCGCTGGCAAGAACTGCAGTTGGGCTTCATCGACGACCCGCAGACGGTCGCCGGCGAAGCGGAGGCATTGGTCGAGGAGGCCGTGGCCAGCCTGACCGCGTCGCTCGCCAAGGCCAAGCAGGATCTCGGCGGCTGGCGCGACGGATCGGGCGACGACACCGAGCGGCTGCGTGCGGCCGTACGCGGCTACCGCGACTTCTTGAACCGGCTGCTCGACCTGTAGAGCGCTGAGAAGGCCGGTAGAAGGCGGCAGACGAAGGTGGTAGCCTCACCTGGTACCAGTGGGTACCAGGTGAGGAGCCACCCAGATGCATGTCCACGTCGCCATCGTCGGCGCCGGCTTCGGCGGCATCGGCGCCGCGATTCGCCTGCGTCAGCAGGGCATCGACGACCTCGTCATCCTCGAGCGCGCGTCGCGTCTCGGCGGCACCTGGCGCGACAACTCCTATCCCGGCTGCGCCTGCGATGTTCCGTCGCACCTGTACTCGTTCTCGTTCGCGCCGAACCCGAAGTGGACCAGCACGTTCTCTCCGCAGGCGGAGATCTGGGACTACCTCGAGGCGTGCGCCGACCGCTTCGACGTCCGCTCCAAGATCCGCTTCAACGCCGACGTGCGCGGCGCTTCGTGGGACGAGGCCGCCAGCCAGTGGACGATCGACACCACCGACGGCGAGCTGACCTCCGACGTCCTCGTCTCCGCCGCCGGGCCGCTCAACGAGCCGGCGATCCCGAAGCTCCCCGGGCTGGAAACCTTCCAGGGCACCACGTTCCACTCCTCGCGCTGGGACCACGGGCACGACCTGACCGGCCGGCGCGTCGCGGTCATCGGCACCGGCGCGTCCGCGATCCAGTTCGTGCCGGAGATCCAGCCCGAGGTCGCCCACCTCACGCTGTTTCAGCGCACGCCGCCGTGGGTGCTGCCCCGCCGCTCGCGCCCCCTGAGCGACTTCGAACATAAGTGGTACGAGCGGGTGCCGGCGCTCCAGACCGCGATGCGCGGCGGCATCTACTGGGCGCGCGAACTGCTGGCGGTGGGGTTCCTCCACCCGAAGGTCATGCGCGTGCTCCAGCAAGGAGCCCGCAAGCACCTGGAGCGTTCGATCCGCGATCCGCAGTTGCGGGCCAGGCTGACCCCGGACTACACGCTGGGCTGCAAGCGGATCCTGGCGTCCAACGACTACTACCCGGCGCTGGTGCAGGACAACGTCGACCTGGTGACGGAGCCGATCCGCGAGGTCCGTCCACATGGGATCGTCACCCGGGACGGGGTCGAGCACGAGGTCGACACCATCATTTTCGGCACCGGCTTCCACGTGAGCGACACCCCGATCGCCGAACGGATCCGGGGCCGCGACGGCCAGACGCTCGCCGAGGTCTGGCAGGGCAGCCCCAAGGCGTACCGGGGGATGACGGTCACCGGCTTCCCCAACCTCTTCCTTCTCGTCGGGCCGAACACCGGACTCGGTCACACGTCGATCATCTTCATGATCGAGAGTCAGATCGCCTACCTGATCGACGCGCTGAAGCACATGCGGAGCCGGGGGCTCAGCCGGGTCGAGCCGAGACCGGAGATGTTGCGCGGCTTCGTCGCGGTGATGGATCACCGCATGCGCAACACGGTGTGGCTGGCCGGTGGCTGCAACAGCTGGTACCTGGACTCGACCGGCCGTAACTCGACGATCTGGCCCGGCTACACCTGGCGCTATCGGCAGGACACCCGCCGCTTCGACGCCGACGCGTACGTCTCCGCGTGAGCGACGGAGTTGGCGCGGCGGCGCCAGCGTCCCCCGAGGGCACTACTTCGGGGAAGTAGTGCCCTCCGGGTCCCCGCGAGGCCACAACTCCGGGGAAGTAGTGGCCACCGGGCCCGCCCGAGGCCACTACTTCGGGGAAGTAGTGGCCACCGGGCGAGCGGAGGCCACAGCCTGCTATGCGGTGGGTATGCCGTCGCTGGTGGGCGTGGCGGGTGCTTCCTTGTACTCGGTGATGGCGCCGTCGGCGTCGTCGGTCGTGTAGACCGCGCCGAACGGTAGCTGCTTGCCGCTCGCTATCTTGGACAACTGCACGCCGCTGTAGCCGGAGTGGTTGGTCTTGGAGTACTGCAGCGGCACGATGCCGGGGCCCTTGAAGCCGCCAGCCTCGACGGCGTCGACGATGCCCTGCCGGGTCAGGTTCTTACCGGCCTTCTGCAGCGCCTGCACGAAGAGGTAGCCGACCGAGAAGCCGTACGCGACGTTGCCGTCGTACGCGGGGCCCTTGGCGTCGGAGTTGATCTTCTTGAACAGCTGCGTCCACGGGTTGCTTTCGTCGTCGACCGCCGGCAGATAGCCGGCGCCGACCAGGCCCTCGAGCAGCGGTGTGCCGGCGGCGCCGAGGCGACCGGCCAAGGTGCGGTAGTCCGCGCCGACGCTGGAGACGACCCAGTTCGGCTTGTACGCGAGCTTCGCGGCGGTGCCGAGAGTCAGCGCGGTGAAGCCGGGCACGGTGTCGAGGATGACGACGGTGCACCCGGCGGCCTTGAACTTGCCGATCTGCGGGGCGACGTTGGCGTTCGTCGGCACGTACGTGTCCTTGGCGGCCAGGCCGGTCGGGCCGAGGATCGTCTCCACGCCGGCCAGCCCGTCGCGACCGAAGTCGTCGTTCTGGCCGAGGAAGCAGACCTTCTGGCCCGGGTATGTCTGCTTGACGTAGCTGGCCAGGACCTTGCTCTCCACCGTGTAGTTGGGCTGGTAGCCGAACGTGTACGGGTACTTGTCCGGCTGGTTCCAGGTCTTCGCGCCGGAGGCGACGAACAGGTCGGGGACGCGGTTGGACTTCAAGAAGTCCAGTACGCCGGTGTGGGTCGGCGTGCCGAGCCCGTTGAGGATGGCGAACACCTTGTCCTGCAGGACCAGCTGGCGGACGACCTGCTGGGTGTTGGACGGGTTGTAGCCGTCGTCGACGTACTTGTAGGTGATCTTCCGGCCGTTGACTCCGCCGTGAGCGTTGACGTAGTCGAAGTAGGCCTTGGTCGCCGGAGCGATCTTCGAGTAGCCGGGGGCGGCAGGCCCGGTGAGCGGCTGGTGTGAGCCGACGATGACCTCGGTGTCGGTCACCCCGGGCACGTTCTCGGCCTTGCCTCCGGAGTTGTTGCTGCTACCGCCGCCGCCGCACGCGGCGACGGCAGTGGCGAGCGCGAGGGAACAGGTGATCGCCAGACTGCGCTTCAGAACGCGGTTCACGGCATGGGTCATGTTGTGGCACCACCCTTCATGAGGCGGGGTTTGCGGATTCTTCGGGTGAGGCGGTTGATTGCTCCTTGGATGCCGCTCGGCGCACCGATCATGACCACGATCAGCGTGAGGCCGAAGATGGCCAGCGGCAGATTTCCTTCCAGACGCTGTGCCGCCGCGGGAGAGAGGTCCATCGCGTTGGTCAGGCTGGTCAACAGTTCCGGCAGCAGTACGAGGGCGATCGCGCCCCACACCGCACCGGCCAGGCTGCCCAGTCCGCCGAGGACGACGGCGAGCAGCAGGTAGAGCGAGAGCGTCAACGAGAACGCGCTCGGCGACACACTTTGCGAGAGCACCGCGAACATGCCGCCGGCCAGGCCGGCGCAGGCCGCGCTCACCACGAATGCCAGCACCTGGGTCCGCGCCACGTGGATGCCGGCGAGCCGTGCGGCGACCTCGTTGTCGCGCACGGCCCGGAAGGTCCGGCCGAAGCGGCTGCCGACGAGGTTGGCCAGCAGCAGCATCACCAGCAGCGCGGCCACCAGGGCCAGCCACGCCTGCCAGCGTTCGACCGGGAAATCCAGTCCCAGCGCCTCCGGCGGCGGCGGAACCGCCACGCCCAGGCCCTGGTCACCTTTGAAGACGCCGCTGAAGACGGTCGCGATCGCGGGCACCACGACCGCCACCGCGAGCGTCACACCGGCCAGGTAGGGCCCGCGCAGGCGCGCGGCGGCCAGCCCGATCACCAGCCCGGCGATCAGCGTCGTGACGATGCCGAGGAGCAGCGAGACCAGGACCGTCCACAGTGCATAGTTGTTGGCGTCGGCGAACTTGTTCTGCACCAGCGCCACGGTGTAGGCGCCGACGGCCATCAGCGCGCCGTGCCCGAGCGAGATCTGGCCGTTGAAGCCGATGAGGAGGGTCAGGCCGGCCGTCGCGCACAGGTACGCCGCGACGGTGGCGAGTTGGTAGTTGCGGAACGACTCGATGGCGTACGTCAGTCCGAAGAGGACCACCCCGGCGCCGACGGTGATGAGGAAGTTGCGCAGCATCGTGAACATGCTCAGACCTGCCTCGTCCGCGTCGAGGAGAACAGGCCGGCCGGGCGCAGCAGCAGCACCGCGACCAGCACCACCAGGACCGCGATCGGGGTGACGTCGCTGCTGGAGTAGCCGGTCACGTAGGACAGGACGAGGCCGACCCCGAGCCCACCGATGACCGCGCCGATCGGGCTGTCGATGCCGCCGACCACCGCCGCCGTGAACGCCGAGACGAACACGAGGTCCATCGCGTTCGGGTTGAGCCCGAGTTCGGTCGGGATCACCAGCAACGCCGGCGAGCGCGCCGGCCGCGGCGGCGAGGGCCCAGCCCAGCGTCAGCATCCGCGCCGACGTTCACCCCGAGGAGGCGGGACACCTCGGGGGCGAAGGCCGACGCCCGCATCCGCAACCCGGCCTTGGTCCGCGTGAACAGCAGCGCCAGCCCGAGCATCAGCGCGAACACCGCCGTGAAGACGAACAGCGTCGTACGGGGAGAGCACGGCGACCCCGCCGATCGTCCACGCTGCCCGGCTGAACGGCGTGGGCAGCGGCTTGAAGTCGTTGCCGTAGATCATGCCGAGCGACGCCTGGATGACCAGGACCATGCCGAGCGCCACGACGACCGGGTTGAGCGGCGGGGCCTGCTCGACCGGCCGCATCACGACGCGCTCCAGTAGCGCGCCGATGACCAGCCCGCTGGCGAGGGCGGCGACGAAGCCCAGCCAGTACGAGCCGGTGGCGGAGGCGACCGTGTAGCCGACGTACGCCGAGGTCACCGCGAGCGCGCCCTGGGCGAAGTTCACGATCCGGGTGCTGCGCTAGATGAGCACGAGCGCCAGCGCGAACGCGGCGTAGACGGCGCCGTGGGAGAGTCCGTCGAGGGTCAGGAAGATGAACCGATCCACGTCAGTACCCCTCAGAAACCCAGGTACGCATGGCGGAGGTCCTGGTCGTCGCGCAGTGCGCGCGCGGGCGCCTCGGTGACCACCCGGCCCAGTGCCATGACGACGCCCCGGTCGGCGACGGACAGTGCGCTGCGGACGTTCTGCTCGACCAGCAGCACGGTCAGCCCGCGCTCGTCCCGCAGCCGCGCCAGCAGAGCCATGATCTGGGCGACCACCCGCGGGGCCAGGCCGAGCGACGGCTCGTCCAGCAGCAGCAGCTTCGGCCCGGACACCAGCGCCCGGCCGAGCGCGAGCATCTGCCGCTCGCCGCCGGACAGCTCGTCGCCGAGGTGGCTACGGCGGCTGGCCAGCGGCGGGAACAGGTCGTAGATCGTCGTCGTGCGGCGCGTTCTTCCACAGGCCGCCGAGGCGCAGGTTCTCCTCGACGGTGAGCTCGCCGATGACGCCACGCCCCTCGGGCACGTGCGCCATGCCGCGCTGGACCAGCTGCTCGACCGGCACCTTCGCGACGTTGGCGCGGTCGAACGAGCACCTCGTCCGGCGGTGCGCTTGACCAGGCCGGAGATGGTGCGCAGCAGCGTGGTCTTGCCCGCGCCGTTGGCGCCGAGGACGGCGGTGATCGTGGCCGGCTCGACGGTGATGGTCACGTCGTGCAGGACGGGGCCGCCCCCGTATCCCGCGGTGACGTCGAGGACCTCGAGCATCGGGGCCGTCATCCTGCCCCCGCCTCCGTATTTTGGACGTGGCTATCGGTGCTCGCTTCGGTGCCCAGGTAGGCGTCCGTCACGGCCGGGTTGTCCTGGATCTCGTTGGGTTTGCCGGTGGCGATCACCTTGCCGAAGTCGAGCACGACGATCGTGTCGCAGACCTTCATCACCAGGTCCATGTGATGCTCGACGAGCATCACCGAGTGGTCGCCGCGCAACTCGCGGATCAGGTCACCGAGCGCCTCGACGTCGTCGGCGGACAGCCCGCTGGCCGGCTCGTCGAGCAGCAGCAGCTTGGGCTCCGCGTTGAGGGCCCGGGCCAGCGCCACCCGCTTGCGCAGCGCGAAGGGCAGTGTCGCCGGGTACTGCGAGGCCCGGTCGGACACGCCCATGATCTCGAGCTTCTCCATCGCGCGAGCCTTGAGCCGGCGCTCGTCGCGGTCGCTGCGCGGCAGGCCGAACAGCGCCGAGGCGAAGCCGGCCTTCGCGGTGTGGGTGGCGCCGGCCATCACGTTCTCCAGCACCGTGAGCCCGTCGAAGAGCCCGACGCCCTGCAGGGTCCGGGCGATGCCGAGCCGGTTGAGGTCTTGCGGCTTGGGCCGAAGAGGTGCACCCTGCCAGGTGATCGTGCCGCGGTCCGGCCGGACGAAGCCGCAGACCACGTTGAACAGCGTCGTCTTGCCCGCACCGTTGGGCCCGATCACCCCGACGACCCCGGCCGCCGGCACCTCGAGCGAGACGTCGTCGAGCGCGACGAGACCGCCGAACTGCACGCCGATGGCGCGCAGTGCAAGACCGGAGCCTTCGGGGTCGGGCAGGGGCATTCGTACCTCGCTCGCCGTCGCTGGGGGTGTTGGCTGAGGCGGGTGGATCATGTTGCACTAACAGTGTATGTTTTCTGCGTCACATAGCAACGCCCGTGACGAGTTCGTAATAGACCCCTGCCCGATGCACCTCGCCGGCGGCGTCCTCAGTTGAAGGTGATCATACTCCGGGCGGCCGTACCGGCTGTCATGTTCGCGAACGCCGTGTCCACTTCGGACAGCGGCAGATGGTCGCTGACCATCGAGCGCAGGTCCAGTTGCCCGGACCGGTGCAGGTCGAGCAGTTTGGGGACGTCGGCGGCCGGGTTGCTCGAGCCGTACATGCAGCCGGTCAGCGACCGCGCGAAGTAGGTGATCTCGAGCGCGTTGAACGCCAGCGTGTCCGTCGGGGCGCCCAGCCCGAGCACCGTCGCCCGGCCGCCGCGGCGCACCACCGACCAGGCCGTACGGATGGTCGCGCTCCGGCCGACGCACTCGATGGCGTGGTCGGCCCCGCGGCCGCCGGTCAGCGCGCGGATCTCCTTGCTGAGCGTGTCCGACGGGGCGAGGGCGTGGGTGGCGCCGAGCCGCAGCGCCAGCTCGTGCTTGGACAGCGCCGGGTCGACGGCGACGATCACCGCGGCGCCGGCGATGCGGGCGCCCTGCAGGGCGGCCAGCCCGACGCCGCCGAGGCCGATGACGACGACCGACTGGCCGGGCTGGACGCGCGCGGAGTTGGTGACCGCGCCGACGCCGGTCAGTACGGCGCAGCCGAGCAGGGCCGCCTCTTCGAGGGGTACGTCGGCGGGAACCGGGATGCAGGCGTGGGCGCCGACGTTCGTCTCGGTGGCGAACGCGGCCGTGCCGAGACCGGGGTAGACCGGGGTGCCGGACGCGGTCGCGTACGGCTGCGCGCCGCCGTCCGCGCCGTGCTCGCACAGGTACGGCTCACCGGCCGCGCAGAACCAGCAGTCCCCGCACGACGGCGACCAGTTGAGCACGACGTGGTCCCCGACGGACAGCCCGGACACATCCGGCCCGAGGGCCACGACCGTCCCCGAGCCTTCGTGGCCGAGGACGACCGGGAACTGCTGGCGCAGGGTGCCGTTGGCCAGGGACAGGTCCGAGTGGCAGACCCCGGCGGCGGCCAGCTTCACCCGTACCTGGCCGGGGCCGGGCGGCGGCAGTTCGAGCGGTTCGACCGCAACCGACCCGCCCACCGAGCGGAGCACCGCGCCCAGAACCGCACTCATGGCAGCTGCACCGACTTGACCTCGGTGAACTCGGCGAGCCCGTAGGCGCCGAGTTCGCGGCCGTTGCCGGACTGCTTGAACCCGCCGAACGGGGCGAGCACGTTGAACGCGCCGCCGTTGATGTCGACCTGCCCGGTACGCATGCGGCGGGCGAAGGCGACCGCGTGCTCGACGTCCGCCGACCAGACGCCGCCGGCCAGACCGTAGACCACCGAGTTGGCGATGCGTAGCGCCTCGTCCTCGTCCTCGTACCGGATGATCGACAGCACCGGTCCGAAGATCTCCTCCTGCGCGATGGTCGAGTCCGGGGCGACATCGGCGAAGACGGTCGCCGGCACGTAGTAGCCGTGCTCGGGCACCGGGTCGCCGCCGACCACCTGCTTCGCGCCTTCGGCGAGGCCCCGCGCGATGTAGCCGTTGACCCGGTCGCGCTGGGCGGCCGAGGCCATCGGGCCGAGCCGCGTCGACGGGTTGGTCGGGTCGCCGGCCACGAACTTCGCGGCGGCGGCCGAGGCCAGCTCCACCGCCTCGTCGTACCTCGTGGTGTGCACCAGCATCCGGGTCCAGGCCGTGCAGGTCTGCCCGCCGTTGAGGTAGCAGTTGGCGACGCCGGTCTTCACCGCGGCGGCGAGGTCGGCGTCGGGCAGGATCACGTTGGCGGACTTGCCGCCCAGCTCGAGGGCGACCCGCTTCACCGAGGCGGCCGCGCCGGCGGAGACCAGCTTGCCGGCCCGCGTGGAGCCGGTGAACGACACCATGTCGACGCCCGGGTGCTCCACAATGGACGAACCGGTCGGCTCGCCCGGGCCGGGCACCAGGTTGTAGACGCCGGCCGGCAGGCCGATGTCCTGGACGAACGTGGCCAGCAGGTATGCCGACAGGGGAGCGACCTCGCTCGGCTTGTGCACGACGGTGTTGCCGGCGGCGAGCGCCGGGGCGATCTTGGCGATGGCCTGGTGCAGCGGATAGTTCCACGGGGTGATCGCGCCGACGACGCCGATCGGCTCGCGCACGACCATGGAGTTGCCGACCCGCTCCACCTCCTCGTCGCCCTTGAGCAGCTCGATCATCGAGCCGAGGACGCCGAGCGGCAGGCTGACCTGCACCCGCTTGGCGATGGTGATCGGCGTGCCCATCTCGGCGGTGATGAGCTCGGCCATCTCGTCGGCGTGGGCGGCGAGCGTGTCGCGCAGCGCGGTCAGGTAGCTCGCCCGCTCGGCCCTGGCCGTCCCCGACCAGCCGTCGAACGCCGCCCGCGCGGCGCTCACCGCCCGGTCGACGTCGACCGGCGAGGAGACCGGCACGGAGGCCAGCACCTCCTCGGTCGCCGGGTTGTGCACCGGGATGCGCTCGGCTCCGTCGGGCTGCACCCAGGCTCCACCGACAAAGATCTCGTCGTACGCGGCCACGTCACACTCCTGTCAAACGAACGCGCTCACACCCGTCACCGCACGGCCGATGATGAGCTTCTGGATCTGGCTGGTGCCCTCGTAGACCGTCATGACGCGGGCGTCACGCAGATACTTTCCTACCGGGTACTCGTCGATGTAACCGTATCCACCGAATACCTGCAGTGCCGCATTCGCCGAGCGTACGGCGGCCTCGCTGGCGTAGAGCTTGGCGATCGACGCCTCGGTGGCAAACGGCGCACCCCGGTCGATCAGGTCGGCGACCCGCCAGGTGAGCAGCCGCGCCGCGTCCGCCTCGACCGCGATGTCGGCGATGAGCTGCTGGACGAGCTGGAAGCCGGCGATCGGCCGGCCGAACTGGTGCCGCTCGGTCGCGTAGCGCCGGGCCGCGTCGAGGCAGGCCTGCACGATGCCGACGCAGCCGGCGGCGACCGACATGCGCCCCTTGGCCAGGGCGGCCATGGCGACCTCGAAGCCCTGTCCCTCGACGCCGAGCAGGCTGTCCGGCGGCAGCTGGACGCCGTCGAACGCGATCGAGGCGGTGGCCTGGCCGCGCAGGCCCAGCTTGCCGTGGATCTCCCGGGCCTCGATGCCGGGGGTGGCCAGTGGGACCAGGAAGGCGGAGATCCCCTTCGGCCCGGGGCCGCCGGTCCGCGCGAACACCAGTGCGATCTTCGCCCACGTGCCGTTGGTGATGAAGAGCTTCTGGCCGTCGAGGCGCCAGCCCCCGTCGACCTTGGTCGCGCGGGTCGACAGCGACGCCGCGTCGGAGCCGTGGTCGGGCTCGGTGAGGCCGAAGCAGCCCAGTGCCTCGCCGCGGCACATCGCCGGCAGCCAATCCTGACGTTGCGTTTCCGTCCCGTACGCGAGGATGCTCTTGGCGACGAGTCCCAGCGATACCGAGACGATGCCCCGCACCGACGAGTCGCCCCGCCCCAGCTCTTCCAGCACCAGGCAGTACGACAGGTGGTCGCCCCCGCTGCCGCCGTAGCTCTCCGGGATGGTCATGCCGAGAATGCCGAGTTCGCCCAGGGTGTCGAGCACCGACAGGTCGACCTGCTCGGCGCGGTCCCACGCGGCGGCGTTGGGCACAACTTCCCGGTCGACGAACTCGGCGGTGAGCTCGCGGATGGCGCGCTGTTCGTGGGTCAGGGTGAAATCCACCGACCGGCACCCCTTAACTATCACCGTTAGTTTCTAGGATCGTAGTCATGGTTCGCCCGAAAACGCCACTGCTCAGCCGCGAGCGCATCGTCGAGGTCGCGGTCACGGTCATCGACGCCGAAGGCCTCGACGCGCTGTCGACCCGTCGCCTGGCTCGCGAACTCGGCGTGCAGGCGCCATCGCTGTACAACCATTTCTCCACCAAAGAGGACATACTCGACGCGGTCGGTGACGCGATCGTGGCCGGTGTCGACCTGTCCATGCTCGGCCGGGATCCGTGGCCGGAGGCGCTCAAGGCGTGGGCGCGGGCCTACCGCGCGGCGTTCCGCGAGCACCCCAACGTGGTGCCGTTCCTGGCTCGCGGCCCGGCCCGGCGGCCGTCGGCGCTGCGGCTGGCCGATGCGGTCTACGGCGCCCTCGTCGACGCCGGCTGGCCGCCCAGTCACGCGACCCGGATCGGCGCGGCGATGCGCTACTTCGTGGCCGGCTCCGCGCTCGGCTCGTTCGCACTGGGCTTCGTCGACGACCCGTCGCTCTACCAGAGCGACTATCCGCACCTCAGAGACGCGCACCGGCTGGCCGGTCTGCAATCGCGCATCGACGACGGTGCGTTCGAACTCGGGTTGACGGCCCTGGTCGACGGCCTCGAGGAGCTCTACCGGACGGTCAGGCTGCCGCGTCCATGATGGTCACCTCGGCCAGCCGCACCCGCGGCGCGCCGGTCGGCAGCACCAGCACCAGCTGACCGCCGGGCCGGGTGGTCATGCGCACCGGCAGGTCGAGCATCCGGCCGGCGCGAACCAGGGCCGTCGCGGTGTCAAGGTCGGGCACGCGCAGTCCGGGGGAGTCGCTGCGGGTGGGGCCGATGACGAGCAGCGCCGCGCGCCAGGCCGCCGCGGCGAGCGCGAGTGCGTGCCGGACCTGCCGGGCGGTCCGGGGCTGGCCCGGCCGCCCGCACAGCTCTCCGTAGCCGATCCGCCACGCCACGTTGAGCACACCGAGCGTGCCGCGCGGCCCGGTGACCCGGTGGATGTCGTAGCGGTGCCGGTTGCCCGCCGTGTAGCTGTGCACCTCGGCGGGCCGGCCGACCTCATCGAGCAGTTCCACGAGGCGGTGAGCGGCCTCGACCCGGCTGAACTCGGGCTCGAACCCGATCGGTGCGCGCTCAGCCCCCGTGGCCGTCGCGACACCACCGGATGCGGTGCGCACCCGGGCACCCCCCAGAGCCCGAGTGCGACCACCACCGCACACCCCTGTGCAGCGCACCAGCACCGATGCCTCAAAGGCGGCCGTCTCGATGCCGATGCTCACGCGGTACACCGTCCCAAGCCGCGACCCGCGTACGGAACCTCACGCGACGTTCCTTGACAGAAACTTGCCGATTCTCCCGATGACTCGGGTCCGCCGTGCGCACCGCCGGGGTCCCCGGCAAAACGCGCAGCGTTTTGTTGGGGTGACTGTCGCTCCCGCCAGACACCGCGCGCTGGCGTCCGCCTGCCAGGTCCGCGTGCCCAAGCCCGACCGCTGAAGGCCACTATTCCCCCGAAGTAGTGCCCTCCCACGGCCGCTGGAAGCCACTACTTCCCCCGAAGTTGTGGCCTCCGACGGCCGCTGGAGGCCACTACTTCCCCCGAAGTAGTGCCCTCCGGCGGGCCTGGAGGCCACTGTTCCCCGGAAGTAGTGCCCTCCCACGGCCGCTGAGGCCACTGTTCCCCGGAAGTAGTGCCCTCCGACGGGCCTGGAGGCCACTGTTTCCCCGAAGTTGTGGTCCCCCACGGCCGGGCTACGTCGCTGGTAGGACGACCTGCGTGCAGCGGCTCGCGGCCAGGGTGGTGCTCGTCGGCGTCGAAGAGTTCGGCCGAGCAGAACACCACCTTCGACGTCCGCCGCACCACCTTGCCGACGGCCCGCAGCGGCCCGGGCCGCGTCGGCCGGAAGAACTCGACCCGCAGGTCGGCGGTCAGGAACACCTCGTCGTTGTTCGAGGACCGTCCAGCAGGCCCCGCCCATCGCCGAGTCGAGGATCGCGGTGACCAGACCGCCCTGGATCACCGGCCCGGCCGGTGTGACGAAGCCGTACTCCAGCGTCGCGTCCCACTCGACCGTCGAGCCGCCCGGCTCCCAGTCGGTACGCCGGAACCCGAGCGTGCGCCACAGGTTCGGGCCGTCGCCGCCGCGTTGGGTGAATGATCCCGAGGTCGGCGAAGCGTTCACCCGCGACGATGGGTCGGTCCGGCATGATCTCTCCCTGAGTGACGAGCTGGTTGTATGAACGAGGGTTGACATGATCAGGTATCGGCATAGGCAGTGTAGAAAGCACGCCCCCGCTGCCGAGGGAGACGCCGATGGAGACCAACCTCGCCCGCCTCGCCGAGGCAGCGCACGAACGGCTCGGCGACTACCCGTCGCTGTTCTTCGAGGGCACCTGGCACACCTCCGGCGAGCTGCACGATCGGGCCGAGCCGCGTCGCCGCCGGGCTGACGCGACCTCGGCGTCGGCCCCGGCGACCGGGTCGTGGTCATCATGGCCAACTGCCCCGAGGTCTCCATCGTCTACAACGCGATCTGGCGGGCCGGCGCGGTCGTCACGCCGGTCGTCTTCCTCGTCACCGCCGCCCGAGCTGCAGCACATCCTCGCCGACTCCGGCGCCGTCGCCGTGGTCACCACGCCGGAGCTGCTGCCGAAGGTGCAGCGAGGCGATCGGCGGCCGGAGCTGCCGGTCATCGTCGTCGGCGACGGCGGTACGGTCAGCGTCGCCGAACTCGAGTCGGCCGACCCGGCGTCCATCGTGGACCGGTACCGGCGACGACCTGGCCGCGCTGCTGTACACCGGCGGCACGACCGGGCGCAGCAAGGGCGTCGCGCTCAGCCACGCCAACCTGATCGCACGCCGGCGGCGTCGTCCCGCGGCAGCAGCCACATGCCCGGGTCTCAACGCGGGCATCATCGGCGCTGCCGCTGTCGCACTCGTTCGGCCTGCTGGTCACCGTCGGCGCCTTCCACGCTCCCGAGCCGCCGGTGTCGCGTGCTGCAGCGCTGGTTCGAGCCGGCGTCGTTCCTCGCGCCTCGCCGCCGAGCACCGGGCGCAGGTGATGCCGGTCGTGCCGTCGATGCTCGCGATGCTGCTCGGCCAGCCGCTCGAGGACGTACGACCTGAGCGCCCTGCGGTTCGTCTTCTCCGGCGCGGCACCGCTGTCGGCCAGCGTCCGGCGAGGAGTTCCAGCGACGGGTGCCCGTCGGCGACCGTTCTCGAGGGGTACGGCTGCACCGAGACCGGCGGCATCATCAGCGGCACGCCGCCGCTGGCGCCGCGGCCCGGGCACGGTCGGCAAGCCGGTGCCGGGCGTGCGAGGTGCGCATCGTCGGCCTCGACGGCAAGGACGCCGAGGTCGGCCAGGACGGCGAGATCGTCGTCCGCGGCCCGAACGTGATGCGCGGCTACTGGCGCGGCGAGCCGTCGCCGGACGGCTGGTTCCACACCGGCGACGTCGGCCGGCTCGACGCCGACGGCTACCTCACCATCGTCGACCGGATGAAGGACCTCATCATCCGGGGCGGCTACAACGTCTACCCGCGCGACGTCGAGGACGTGCTGCTGCAGCACCCGGCGGTGTCGATGGCGGCCGTCGTCGGCCGGCCGGACGACCGGCTCGGCGAGGAGGTCGTCGCGTTCGTGTCGCTCACCGAGGGCGCCGAGGCGACGGAGGAGCAGCTGATCGACTTCACCCGCGACCGGCTGGCCGCCAACAAGTACCCGCGCGAGGTCACCGTCGTCGACGCGATCCCGCTGACGTCGGTCGGCAAGCTCGACCGCAAGCGGCTGCGCGCCGCGGTGACCACCGCCCCGAAGGCCGGTTGAGGCCGTCCCCGGGCTGAGCGCCCGGGTATCCTCCTGCGCTGTGGAGAATCCCCGACCGCCGCGCCGGGCCCGGCGGCTGCGCCGCTGGCTGTTCGCGGCGCTGGCCGTTGTACTGCTCCTGGCGGTCGCCGACGCGGGCGTCGGCTGGTACTTCTCCAGCCAGATCCTGCACCTCGACGCCGCCGTGTACCCCACGACGGTCGAGGACGTGTCCGGCTCGACCGTCACGCTCAGCCGCGACGACAGCAGCCGCCGGCCGATCGCCTGGGGCCTCGACTGGCCGGGCGGGCACGCCGTACTGGACGGCACCGCCCGGGTCGACGGCGATCACGTCCGGCGTACCGTCGTCGCGGTGACCGCCGGGTCGCTGAGCAAGGGCCTGCACGTCGCCCTGGATCACGACATCTACGCCGGCGACCCGCAGTCGGCCCGCTCGCTGCCGTTCACTCCGGTCGACGTCGCCGGGCCGCTCGGCCGGATGCCGGCCTGGCTGGTCCCGCCGCGCGCCGACGTCACCGCGAAGACGACCTGGGTGATCGCCGTCCACGGCCGGGGTGGCAGCCGGGAGGAGGCGTTGCGTGTCCTGCCGGCGCTCGCCGGCTTGGGCCTGACCTCGCTCGTCATCACGTACCGCAACGACCCGGACGCGCCGTCGAGCCCGGACCGCGACTACCACCTGGGTTCGTCGGAGTGGCAGGACGTCGAGGCGGCGGTGGCGTACGCCCGCTCGCACGGCGCCACCGACGTCGTCCTGTTCGGCTGGTCGATGGGCGGCGCGCTCGTGCTGCGTACCCTTGACCGGATGCCGGCCGAGGACCGGGACCGGGTCCGGGGCGTGGTGCTCGACTCGCCGGTCGTGGACTGGACGTCGACGCTCGCGCTGCAGGCCGACCACCGCCACGTTCCGCCCCCGGTGACCTGGACGGCCGAGCGGATCACCGAGCAGCGGGGTGACCTGTCCTTCGCGGACCTCGATTTCACCCGGCCCGCGTTCGTCCGGTCGCTGCGGGCACCGATGCTGCTCTACGCCGACCTCTCCGACACGACCGTCCCACCCGGCCCGACGCTGCGCTTCGCCGCGCTGCGGCCCGAGTTGACCACTCTGGTCACCACGGTCGGCGGCGAGCACACCGGCTCGTGGAACGTCGCCCAGGCCCGCTACGAGGCCGAGTTGCGCGCCTTCCTCACGTCCCGGACATGAGCCGGTCGTGGTGCTCGCGCACCTGCGCCGCCCGGCTCCGGTCCCGCAACCGCTCGAACTGGGCGATCGACGCCTCGTAGGACTCGAGCGCCTCGGCCCGCCGGCCGGCCCGGTCGTGCACGATGCCGATCGCGTGCAGCGCCGAGCCCACCCCGACGCCATGCCGGCCGGTGAAGATGGCGAGCATCTCGTGCATGTGCCGCAGCGCGTCGTCGTGGCGTCCCTCGTCCAGCGCGATGAAGCCGAACTCCTCGACGACGTACCCGCGCAGGAAGTCGTCGCCGACCTCGACGGCGACCCGCATCGCGTCGTCGGCCCGCCGCACGCCCTCCTCCCTACGGCCGGTCAGCCGGTACGCGATGCTCGACTGGAGATAGACCCAGCCGTGGTGCGTGTCCTCCGCGGCGGAGTAGCGCGGCAGCAGTTGCGCGGCGTGCTCGATGAACGGAATGGCCTGCGCGGCGAGCCGGTGGGAGCTGTAGAGGGTGGCGAGTGCGGTCAGCACCTCGATCTCCTCCTGTACGTCGTCGAGGTCGACGAAGAGCTGCCAGGCACGGCGCAGGGCCGCGTCCGACTCGTCGAAGCGGCCCAGGTCGCGCATCGTCTCGCCCAGGGTGCGCAGGCTCTCGGCGAGCTGCCGGCGATCGTCGAGCCGCTCCGCGATCGTCACACTCTCCTGCGCCGGCGGCAGGGCGAGGGTGACCTCGCCGATGTTGCGGTGGCCGTTGGCGACCCAGCGTAGGGCCCGGGTCAGGCGGCGTTCGTCGCCGAGGGCCCGGGCCGCCGCGGCGGCCTCCCGCCAGATCGCGAAGGTCGTGTAGAGGTCGTCGATCCCGACCAGGGTCCGGTGGACCGCTTCGACGAGCCGCCATACCTCCTCGTACGCCCCGAGCGCCTGCAGACGCTGCGCGACCAGTACCGCGTTGCCCCGCTCGCGGTCGATCCAGGCGCCGCGCGCCGCCGTACGGGCGAACCAGTCGACCAGGCGCCCGAGCGCCGCCCGGAGCTCGCCGTCGGCGAGGTTCTCCGTGGCGAAGAGCCGCAGCAGGTCGTGCAGCTGGTACCGGCCGGGGCTGGGTGCCTCGACCAGGTGGGCGTCGACCAGCCGGTCGAGCGCGGCCTCGGCGTCCGCCTCGGCCAGGTCGCTCAACGCGGCCGCCGCGTCGAGCGAGAACGTCTCGCCGGGGTGCGCGCCGGCCCGGCGGAAGACCTGACCGTCCACTGTGTCCAGTGCCCGGTACGCCTCGGCGAAGTTGGTCCGCACCGCCACGTCGCCGACGCGGAACTCGTCGAGCCGCCGCCGCTCGTCGTCGAGGCGGGCGGCGAGGTCGCCCGGTGTCCAGCCCGGCCGGGCGCGCAGCCGGGCGCCGGCGATGCCGAGCGCGAGGGGCAGCCCGGCACAGCTCCGCACGATCCGGGCCGCGCCGTCCGGGTCGGCGGCGATCCGCTCGGCGCCCTTCGGCCCGGCCGTGGCCGCCAGTACGGCGAGCGCCTCCGTGTCGTCCAGCCCGCCGATGTTGAGCGACTCGACCGGCAGGCCGGCCAGGAAGCGCCGGCTGGTGACCAGTACAAGGCAGCGGTCGCCGCCCGGCAGCAACGGCCGGACCTGAGCGTCGTCGCGGGCGTCGTCGAGGAGGATGAGCACCCGTCGGTCGGCGACCGCGGACCGGAAGCGGGCGGCCAGCTCGTCGAGGTCGCCGCGCCGTTCGTCCTCGGACACGCCGAGCGCGCCGAGAAACCGCCCGAGCACCCCGACCGGGTCCACCGGGTCGCCCCCGCTGCCGCCGCGTAGCCAGGCGTAGAGCTGCCCGTCGGGATAGCCGCCGCGCCGCTCGTGCGCCACCCGCAGGGCCAGCGTGCTCTTGCCGACGCCGGGTGCACCCACGAGGGCCAGAGCCCGGCCGCCGCCGTCGAGCAGCTGACCGATCAGCGCCAGGTCGGCGGCGCGGCCGGCGAAGGTGGTGCCGGCCGGCGGCAGTTCCGACGGGCCGCCGAAACTGTCCACAGTGGACGGCGCCGGGGTGGAGGCCAGCCGTTGCTGCCAGACCGCCAGTCCCACGCCGATCACGGCGAGCAGCGCGACTGACGGCCAGGCGAGCCACGCCACCCGGTCGAGCGGCCCGGGCAGCCGGCCGCCGGTGGCGACGTTCACGGCGACCGCGAGCAGAACGGACAGCAGGCCCGAGATCACCCCGATCAACACGGCGATCTGGCCGCGACGCACGCCCGCCCCCTCCGACAGTGTTAGCGGTCACCGTACCGTGTGTTTGGTCTTGATCGAGGCTCCGGTATGATCGCTGGAGAACCACCGAAGGGGAGTAGTCCTTCGCCGGTCGTCGACATGCTGGAGCTGCGGCTCCCGGTGACCGGGCCCGGAGCCATCACGTCAGACCTGATGTGGCCGGGTGGACGAGACCTTCGACCCCAACGCGATGTCAACACGTCGTCGCGGCCGGTCGAGGTCTCGCAGGTTTGGATCCCGGCTCGCCGCCTCGGCGGAAGGGATCAGACCGGCGTGCTGCACTTCATCCTCCTCGCGATCTGCGCGGTGGCGATCTACGTCTCGTGTGAGTGGTTCGTCAACGCCGTCGAGTGGCTGGGCAGGCGGCTCAACGTCGGCACGATGGCGGTCGGCTCGATTCTCGCGGCGATCGGCACGGCCCTACCCGAGAGCGTGGTCACCTTCGTCGCGGTGGTGCTCGGGCGCGGCGAGTCCGCCAAGGACATCGGCGTCGGCGCGGCGATGGGCGGCCCCTTGGCGCTGGCCACCGTCGCCTACGGCGTGACCGGCCTCGTCATGTGGAGCCAGCTCAGGGTCACCCAGCGGGTGCCGGTCGGCGCGCCACCGCCGGCCACCTCACCCCAGAACCTGGGCGACGAGAAGAAGCTGGCCCGCGACCAGACCTGGTTCCTGGTCATCTTCGCGGTAAAGGTCGCGCTCGGCCTGGTCGCCTTCGCCGTCAAACCGTGGCTGGGTTTGCTGTTCTTCGCCGCGTACGCGATCTATTTCTGGCGCGAGCTGCGCGCGGACGACGACGGCCACGGTGGCCACGAGCTCGAGCCGCTGAAGCTGCAGCGCAAGCGCGGCACCCCGACCACCTGGGCCGTAGCCCTGCAGACGCTGCTCAGCCTCACGGTCATCTTCGCCGCGTCGCAGCTCTTCGTGCACCAACTCGGCGTGATCGGCCCGATGATCGGCCTGCCCGCGGCGGTCACCGCCCTGCTGTTCGCGCCGATCGCCACCGAGCTGCCCGAGACGATGAACGCCATCATCTGGGTCCGCCAGGGCAAGACGCGCCTGGCCCTGGCCAACATCTCCGGCGCGATGATGATCCAGGCGACCGTGCCGAGCGGGCTGGGCCTGCTGTTCACGCCGTGGCACTTCGACTCGGCGCTGCTTCTGTCCGGCATCGTGACCATGGCCGCGATCGTCTACCAGCTGGTGCTGCTGCGGCTGGGCCGCCTCAACGCCAAGACGCTCGCCTGGTCGATGGCGTTCTACGGGGTGTTCGCGGTGTCGCTGTTCGTCATCGACCTCTAGCGACTTCTCTTTCGCCAGATGACTCGGGCCCGTCGTGCGCACGACCGCTGCTCCCGCCAGACACCGCTCCGCTTCGCTGCGCTGCCAGGCCCGCGGTGGCAAGCCCCCGTCGCCACAACTCCGGGGAAGCAGTGCCCTCAGCGGGCCCGGGGTTGCCACAACTTCGGGGAAGTAGTGCCCTCAGCGGGTTCGGGATGCCACAACTTCGGGGAAGTAGTGGTCTCAGCGGGTTCGGGATGCCACAACTTCGGGGAAGTAGTGGTCTCAGCGGGTTCGGGATGCCACAACTTCGGGGAAGTAGTGGTCTCGGCGGCCGGGATGCCACAACTTCGGCGATATCTGTTAGGCGGTGGAGTCGATCGAGGGCGGGGGATCACGACCAGGGTGCTCGGCCCTGCGATTCCCGCGACACTGCCACCCGCCGGCCCAGCGGGTCGGCGGGTGGCGGTGACGGTGGTCGATCTATCCCAGCCGCCCCAGACGGTGGTCGATCTGCCGACATCGCATCGGCGTGTCGTGGGGGTGCATCGACCACCGTCACGGCCGCGGCATCGACAGTGTCCACTCCGGCTCCCCGGGTGGCCCCACGCGCTCGTCGTGCACCGCCCCAACCGCCGATCCAGGTCGAGCACGCAACGACGGACCCGCGCATCGTCACCGACGTCGCAGCATCGATCATGAGCCGGTCGTCTGGTCCCGCCGTCAATGCCAGCCGCCGGCGTCGGGTCGCACCGAAGGGGCCGGTCGACCACCGTCGATGCCGCCGCCGAGACGGTGGTCGATGCACCCCCGCGACAAGGCCGACGAACTGTCGGCAGATCGACCACCGTCTCGGGCCTTCGGGGTAGATCGACCACCGTCATCGAACAGCCTGCGACCCGGCGGGCCTGTGACCCAACACCCGGCCCAGCAGCACCCGCACCCGGCCCGACCGGCCACCGCCACACCCCGAATGCATGATCCTGAAGACCCTCCGGGTGCCATCCACCGGAAACTCTTCGCGATCATGCTCACCGCAGCCGACCCGCCGACCACGTCAACAATCCCCTTCGGGGAAGTAGTGCCCTCGACGGGCCGGTTTGCCACAACTTCGGGGGAGTAGTGCCCTCAGAGGGGTCGGGTGGGCACTACTTCGGGGGAGTAGCGGTCTCGGCGGGGTCGGGTGGCCACTACTTCGGGGAAGTGGTGGCAACCCGGCGGGCTACCGGCTGGGCGGGCGGGGGCGGATCGGCCACCGTCACCGTTCGGGCCGGCCGCTGCCGGGGTCCGAGAGCGCTCTCCAACTTGGGGGTACGGCGATGCCATCGACGGGTCTAGCGCGCCGATGCCAACTGGAGAGCGCTCTCCTATCGGTACCGCGAAGGGCCGTCCGGCACGGTATAAATGCACCATGAGCACCAATCCGTCGGTGACCCTCGAAGACGTCGCGCGCGTCGCCGGGGTCTCGCGGGCGACCGTCTCTCGGGTGATCAACGCGACCCGCAACGTCGACCCGGCGATCCGCGAGCAGGTGGAACGGGCGGTCGTACAGACCGGCTACGTCCCCAACCGGGCGGCCCGGTCCCTGGTGACCCGGCGGACCGACTCGGTCGCGCTGGTCGTGTCGGAGGCGGAGCGGCGCAACGTCGAGGGTCCGTTCGTCGGCCGGGTGTTCACCGACCCGTTCTTCGGGCGCATGGTGACCGGGATGCTCAGCGTGCTCCGGCCGCGCGGCATCCAGATGGCGCTGATGCTCGCCGATGACGCGCAGTCGCGTACCCAACTGCTCGGCTACCTGCGCCAGGGACACGTCGACGGCGTCGTCCTCATCTCCTCGCACGTCACCGACGCGCTCCCGCGCCAACTCGTCGACCTGCGACTGCCGGCCGTACTGTCGGCGCGGCCCGTGCCTCAGCCCCCCCGACCTGCGCCTTCGGCGCAGACCCCGGCCACGGCCACGATCACCTACGTCGACGTCGACCAGGGTGCGGGCGCCCGCATGGCCGTCGAGCACCTGGTCGCCCGGGGCCGGCGCCGGATCGCCACCATCTCCGGCCCGCTCGACATGCCGGCCAGCCAGGACCGGCTCGCCGGGTTCCGCGCGGCCCTCGCCGAGCGCGGCCTTCCCGAGCCGGCGACCGCCGAGGGCGACTTCACCCAGCAGAGCGGCGCGGCCGCGATGAAGCAACTGCTCGCCGAGGCCCAGGACTTCGACGGGCTCTTCGTCGCCTCCGACCTGATGGCACTCGGTGCGTTGCCGATGCTGTCGCGCGCGGGCCGGCGCGTGCCGGACGACGTGGCGGTGGTCGGCTTCGACGACAGCAGCGCCGCCCTGGCCTGCGACCCGCCGCTGACCACCATCCACCAGCCGGTCGAGGAGATGGCCGCGGAGATGGCGACCCTGCTGCTGCGCCAGATCGAGCATCCCGGCCAGCCGGTCGCCTCGGCGATTTTCCACCCGACGCTCGTGGTCCGGGAATCCACCTGAATCGCGGGGCGACGCGCTATTCAATGCCGGATAACACTTTTCAGAAAGAATTGTTCGCCATTCTTTGGCGCGGTCGAATCACCATCAGAGCGTATTTCCCGATCGCTATTCCGGCGCTGGAATTAAGCCAAAGATAAGTGGTGCCGTCCTGTGCCGGTCGTTAGGCTTCGCCTGGTGAGGGACGGTTCCGGGCCGGGTCGAAGGACCCTGGCGGGCGGATTGGCGAAATGCCAAAGGCGAATGCCTCGACGGCGGCTCCGCGGCCGGCAACCCGCACTCGTCGAGCAGGAGCGAGGGGGCGACCGGTAGTGCGGACCACCAGTCGCGGCGGCCCCGACGCGCGGACCGTGATCGCGGCGCGGGCCGGCGACGCCGACGCACTCGACGACCTCGTCGCCGAGTCGCTGCCGCTCGTCTACAACATCGTCGGTCGCGCGCTCGACGGGCACGCCGACGTCGACGACGTCGTGCAGGAGGTCATGCTGCGCGTCGTCCGGCACCTGCGGGAACTGCGCGACCCGTCGTCGTACCGGCGCTGGCTGGCCGCCATCACGATCCGGCAGGTGCGCGACCGCGAGCAGGACCGGGCGACCGCGCTCACCCGCGATGCGGAACTCGGCGTCGCCGACGACGTGCCCGACCCGGCCTCCGACTTCACCGCGGTCACCATCCTGCGGCTGCGCCTGACCGACCAGCGCCGCGAGGTCGCCGAGGCGACCCGCTGGCTGGAGGCGTCTGACCGGGCGCTGCTCGCGCTCTGGTGGCTCGAGGAGACCGGCCACCTCGACCGGAGTGACGTGGCCGGCGCGATGGGCCTGAGCAACCGGCACGCCGCCGTGCGGATCCAGCGGATGAAGGAGACGCTGCAGATCTCCCGCGTGGTCGTCCGGGCCCTCCAGGCGCAGCCGGGCTGCCGCGACCTGTACCACATCACGCACGGCTGGGACGGCGTACCGACGCCGTTGTGGCGCAAGCGGATCGCCCGGCACGTCCGTGAGTGTCGGCACTGCGACCGGGTCAGCCACGGCCACCTGCCGGTCGAGCGGCTGCTGTCCGGGCTGCCGCTGCTGCCCGTACCGGTCGGGCTGACGATCGACCTGCCCGCGATCGCCGCCCACGGCGCGACCTCGGGCGGCTCCTGGCTTCTGGCCCACCTGCCGCGGCGGCTCCTCACCTGGGGCTTCCACGGCTCTACCGGCACGGGTGTGGCCGGACCGGTCGCCGCGTTCGCCGCCGTGTCGGCCGTGGTCGCCACCGGGGCCGTCATGTTCTGGCCGGCGAGCGGCCCACCGTCGCCGACCGCCGCGGCGGCACCAGCCCCGTCGGTCTCGGCATCGGCGGCCCCCGCTCCGGCGGCGTCACCGTCACCGGCGGCCGCCTCGCCGCCGTCGAGCAAGAAGGCGGTCGCACCGCCCCCGCCGGCCAAGGCGACACCCTCGCGCAGGAAGGGCGTCAGCGTCTGGACCTTCACCGGGGTCAACAGCGCCCTCGCCGACTCCGGCGCCACCTGGTACTACACGTGGACCACCCAGCACCAGGGGGTGAGCACGCCGGCCGGCGCGCAGTTCGTACCGATGATCTGGGGCGCGAAGAGCGTCACCTCGTCCGCGCTGGCCCAGGCCAAGGCGGCCGGGCCCTACCTGCTCGGCTTCAACGAGCCGGACATGGCCGCGCAGTCGAACATGAGCGTCGAGCAGGCCCTCGACCTCTGGCCGCAGTTGATGTCGACCGGCACCACGCTCGGCAGCCCGGCCGTCGCCTTCGGCGGTGACACGCCCGGCGGCTGGCTCGACCGGTTCATGTCCGGCGCCGCGCCAGCGCGGCTACCGCGTCGACTTCATCACCTTGCACTGGTACGGCGGGGACTTCAGCCCGACGAACGCGGTCAACCAGCTCAAGTCGTACATCCAGGCGCGTCTACAACCGGTATCACAAGCCGATCTGGCTCACCGAGTACGCCTTGATCAACTTCGCGCGGCGGGCGCGAAGTTCCCGACTCCGGACCAGCAGGCGGCGTTCGTGACCGCGTCGACGAAGATGCTGGGCGGCCTGTCCTACGTGCAGCGGTACGCCTGGTTCGCCCTGCCGGCCGACGACGGTTCGTCGGGCTGCGGCCTCTTCCGGGCGGGCCCGCAGATCACCCCGGTCGGCCAGGCGTTCAAGCAAGCCGGTTGATCACTCGGCGTTGAGGTGGAAGGCGCGCTCCTCGGCCTCCTGCCGGGCCTCCAGGAAGCGTTGCTGCCAGTCGTCGGACTCGTCCGGCAACCGCGCGACGACGTGCTCCTCGATCACGTCGCCGCGCGGCGTGGTCAGCCCGACCGCCACCACGGTCATCCCGTTGCGGCTGTAGTGCTGGACCTTCCACACCGCCTTCTGCCGCCAGCGCGCCGACGGGATCGAGGGGCCGCGGCGCACACTGGCCACGAAGAGCGCCACGCCGTAGATCACCAGCGCCGTCACGCCGAGTGCGAGCAGGATCGCGAAGCCACGCATGCTGCTATTCCACCGGTACGGCCGAGCGGGCGCCAGGGCCGTACGTGCTGAGGTACTGCTCGGCGAGGTCGCAGCTGACGCTGGTGTAGTCGGCGCCCATCGAGCGGGCGAGGTCGGTGCCGGAGTGCGAGCCGATCCAGGCGACGAGGAGCAGGCGGCGCATCATCACGAAGGTCGGGATCTCGGCCTCGTCGGCGCCCGGCAGCGGGCGCACCCGCCGGTACCCGCGGACCCAGGCGTCGATCAGCGCCGGTACGCGCGGGTCGTCCTCGATGAAGCTCAGCGCGGCACCGAGGTCGTAGAGCAGCCAGCTCCAGCCGCAGTCGTCGAAGTCGATCACAAACGTCTGACCCTCGTGGACGAGCAGGTTGGCCAGGCGCAGGTCGGCATGGATCAGGCCGAAGCGGTCCCGCTTCTGCCCGAAGGCGGCCAGCCGGTGCCGGATCGTCGCGTCGAGGCGGCGCAGGATGTCGCGTTCGGCGGCGCCCACGGCGATGCCGTGCTGCCAGCGCCCCCAGCGGGCGGTCGAGCCGAACGCGCCGTCATAGTCCCAGGCGAACCGGTCGAATCCGGCCGGCCGTCGCCAGGTGCGGCTGTGCTCATGCATGCGCGCGGTGATCTCGCCGAGCTCCTCGAACGAGACCGCGAGGTTGTCCCCGGGTGGCTGCGTACCGGGAAGCCACTCGAACATGACCACGTGCCGGGGGGTTTCGCCGCGGTCCGGGCCACGTCGTCCAGCTGGGCCTGCGCGTGCAGTTCGCCACCCATGTCTCTCCCTGTCGCTCGTGTCACCGGTCCGGGACAGGATCTCATCGGCGGGTGCGGTGGTGCCGCCGACCTATGATCGAGCGGTGCGCCTGGGCTTTGCCGTCGTCGTCCCGCTGCTGCTCGTGGCGGGTTGCACGGCGTCGCCGTCAGCGGTGCCGTTGTCCACTGCGCCGCCGCCGCCGCTTCCGTCGGCATCCACCGAGCCCGGCCGATCGGCGCCGGTCGCCGACCCGATCTACCCGGCCTACGGCAACCCGTCGATCGACGTGCTGCACTACGGACTGGACCTGAGCTGGGACACCAAGACGTTCGCCGGCCAGGCGACGATCCGGCTGCGCGCTGCCGCCGACCTGACCGCGATCACGCTCGACTTCTCCCCGGCCTACACGATCGACAGCACCGTGGTCGACGGCGCACCGACCACCGCGACGATCAAGGACAGCGACCTCTCGGTGCCGGCCCGGGTCGCCAAGGACGCGGAGTCGACGCTGGTCGTCAAGTACCACGGGGTGCCCATGCCGGTACCCATGCCGACGCACCGTAAGGACATCGAGCCGCTCGGGCTGACCGTCACGTCCGATGGCCTTTTGTGGACGATGCAGGAGCCGTACGGCGCCTCGACCTGGTACCCGTCCAACGACCAGCCGTCGGACAAGGCGCTCTACGACATCGCGATCACCGTCCCGGCCGGCTGGGCCGGTATCGCCAGCGGTACGCCCGACGGCCAGACCGGCAACACCTTCCGATACACGTCGACCGATCCGGTCGCCACCTACCTGACCACGCTGGCCGTCGGCAAGTTCACCAAGGAGACGGCCACCGGCCCGCACGGCATCCCGCTCACGTACTGGTACCGCCCCGGCGTCGACGACAAGATGATGAAGGTGGTACGCCGTTCGCCCAGCTACCTCGCGTGGCTGGAGAAGAGGTTCGGCCCGTACCCCTTCCCGAGCGCCGGCGTGCTGCTCGTCCCGTCGGCCTCCGGCATGGAGACCCAACAGATGATCACTCTGGGCGACCGGATCGCCAGCGGCGGCAACGCCACCGACGCGGTCGACGCCGACCTGCTCCACGAATACGCCCACCAGTGGTTCGGCGACGCCGTCACGCCGGCGACCTGGAAGGACCTGTGGCTCAACGAGGGCTTCGCCGACTACGCGCAGTTCGCCTACACCAACGAGAAGGCCGGCATCAGCCAGTCCCAGTGGGAACAGCGCTACCGCTCGTACGACGCCGACCTGCGTCAACGGCTCGGCCCGCCCGGTTCCCCGCGCGCCGACAGCTTCGCGGAGAGCAACGTCTATCTCTGCCCGGCCCTCATGCTCGAGCAGATCCGCAAACAGGTCGGCGACGCCGCGTTCTACGCCATGGCCCGCGACTGGGTCCAGCAGCAGAAGGGCTCGACCCAGGACCGCGCGAGTTTCATCGCCTTCGTCAACCAGCACACCGGCCGGGACCTGACCGCGCTGATCAACACGTGGCTCGACTCTCCGACGACCCCGAAATAACGCTGTCCCGGGTCCGCGGTGGGCGCGGAGGCCAGCACCGCGGAGGCCACTACTCCGGGGATGTAGTGGCCTCCGGGAGGTCGGGTGGCCACTACTTCGGGGAAGTTGTGGCCACCCGACCCCTCTGAGACCACTGCATCCGGAGAAGTAGTGGTGCTGGGCTTGGGGGCGCGGACCTGGCAGCGCAGCGAAGCGGAGCGGTGTCTGGCGGGAGCGACGGTCGCGCCCTCGGCGGACCCGAGTCATGAAAGTCCGAATTTGTGGTAAATGGTGGCTTAGGTCGGCGTGGCTCGTTAGGTGGCGGAGAAGGCATCCCCCCGCCTTGAGGAGTATTCATGTATAAACGCGTGCTTCAGCGTGGGCTTTTCACGCTGCTGCTGGGCGCGTCGGCGCTGCTTCCGCTGACCAGCCAGGCCGCGCCGGCGGTCGTTGCGAACTGCCCGCCGGTCGAGACGCTGCGGACGTGGCTGCTGAGCCAGCCGCACATCGTCGGCGAGCATTTCGGCACCAGTCTCGCGATCGCCGACTTCAACCGCGACGGCGCCGGTGAGTTGGTCGTGGGCGCGCCCGATGACCTGTCCGGCGGTGTGCGATCAGGCCAGGTGTACGTCTACGCGGGCGCGCCCGGCGGTCCGGGGCTCGTCCCGCGGCCGGTCGATCGGCTGAGCCCGGGCGGCGGCGACGAGTACGGCACCGCGCTCGCCACCGGCGACGTCAACCACGACG
Organism: uncultured Actinomycetota bacterium; assembly: GCA_963816625.1. Taxonomy (GTDB): domain Bacteria; phylum Actinomycetota; class Actinomycetes; order Mycobacteriales; family Micromonosporaceae; genus Dactylosporangium. The sequence goes on from CAWFLC010000006.1 coordinate 1,127,793, forward strand.
GCTATCCCGACCTGGTCGTCGGCGCACCCGGCGCAGCGACGACCGGCACGATCAACGTGTTCCTGGGCGGCCGGACCGGGCTCGCGGCCCGCGCGGCCGGCGCCGAGGCCGGCGTGGTCGCTCCGGCGGCCGGTGACCGGTTCGGCGCCAGCGTCGCGGTCGGCGACTTCAACCACGACGGGTACGGCGACGTCGCGGTCGGTGCGCCCGGCCGCCGGCACGGGGCCGGTGCGGTGTTCGTGTTCGCCGGATCCGGCGCCGGCTACGGGCAGAAGCCGCCGACGCTGCTGACCCAGGCGCACAACGGCGGCGTCGACGAGGCCGGCGACCAGTTCGGTGCGGCCCTCGCGACCGGCGACTTCGACGGCGACGGCGTCGTGGACCTGGCCGTCGGCGCGCCCGGCGAGGCACCCGGCCGGGCGCCGGCCGGTGGCGCGGTCACCGTGCTGAAGGGCACCGCGGCCGGGCTGCACGCCGGTACGGTGTTGCTGCAGACGGCCGCCGGTGGTGCCGTGGAGAAGGCCGACCGCTTCGGCGCCTCCCTCGCGGTCGGTGACCTGAACGGCGACCGCCGGGCCGACCTGGTCGTCGGCGCGCCCGGCGAGACGCTCGGCAAGACGAAGTCGCCAGGAGCGCGGGCCGGCACCGCGGCCGCGAAGTCCGCGGGTGTCGCGCACGTGTTCCGCGGGGCCAGTGGGTCGCTCGTACGAGACGACGCGCCGGCCCGGGGAGCGAAGTTCGGTGCCGCGCTGGCGGTCGGCGACGTCGACCGGGACGGGCACGCGGATCTGCTGATCGGGGCGCCGGGCGCCGCGCGAGCCGAACTGTTCACGGCCGGCCTGCGCGGGCACCCGGTCACCGAACCGGCATTCGGCCTGGCCGCGCAGCCCGACGGTGCGATGGGCGGCGCGGTCGCGATCGGCGACCTCACCGGCGACGGCCGGGCTGAGGTGGCCATCGCCGGACCGGACATGCTCATCGCCGGCCAGTCCGGCTCGGGCGCCGTACGGGTCGCGAGTGGACTGTCCACCGCGGTCACCAAGGCCGAGGTGCTCGTCGCGCCGGCCGGCGGTACGGCCGACGTACGGGTGGCCGCCACGCGCCCGAACGACATCCGCGTCCGGTTCCGGGTGGTCGGCGCGTCGAAGTGGACGGTGACGAGCGTGGTGCACAGCAACGGACATACCGTCTCGGTGCCGTTGCACGGGCTCGCCCCGGCCAGCGCGTACGAGTACCAGGTGATCGTCGGGTGCTCCGTCGACCCGTTGAACTCCGGCAGTTTCACGACGAGATAGGCGGTCAGTGCCGATCGGGTCGACCTGGGCCGGGTAAGCACCACCGGCGTGGGTCGTCCCGGTCGCGGCCAAACTTGGTCTTTAAGATGCGCCCGACGTCTCGGGAAGCCACAATGACTGCACCTGATTGGGGGTGCCGGTTGAACGCCGATGCGTCGTTCGCGGTGTGGCGGGTCCGAGGCGAGCCGTTGGCGCCGTCCACCGGCTCCGGCCCGCTCGACGGTCTGAGCGTCGCGGTCAAGGACCTGTTCCCGGTCATCGGGTTCGCGGTCGGGGCCGGCAACCCGCAGTGGCTGGCCGAGGCGCTCCCGTCGGCATCTGACGCGGCGCCGGTCGCCGCGCTTCGGGCGGCCGGGGCCGTGCTGGCCGGCATCGCCCAGACCGACGAACTCGCGTACTCCCTTTCGGGCACGAACGTCCACTATGGAACGCCACCCAACCCGGCCGCGCCCGACCTGGTGACCGGCGGCTCGTCCAACGGGCCCGCGTCGGCGGTCGCGCTCGGCGAGGCGGACGTCGGCCTCGGCACCGACACCGGCGGTTCGATCCGGGTGCCGGCCTCCTGCTGCGGCCTGTACGGGCTGCGCCCCACCCACGGCGTCATCGACAACACCGGGGTGCTGCCGCTCGCCCCGTCGTTCGACACGGTCGGCTGGATGACGCGCGATGCCGGTACCTTGCGGCTGGTCGGCGACGTACTACTCCCGGCCGGCCCGAGCGACCTGCCGTCGCGGGTGCTGCTGGTGAGCGGCACCGATCCGGTCGACACCGCCGTCGTGGCGGCCGCCGAGCGCTGGGGCGCCGCCGTCGAGACGATCGAGTGGCCCGGCGACGCCGATGCGATGCTGGCCGCGTTCCGCGCGGTCCAGGCGGTCGAGGCGTGGCGCAACCACGGCGCCTGGATCGAGGCGCACCCGCGGACTCTGGCCCTGGACATCGAGGGCCGGTTCCGGTATGGCTCCACAGTGGACGATGAGCAGGAGGCGGCGGCGCGCGCGGCCATCGCGGCGTGGCGCGGGTCGCTTCTCGAGTTGATGGGCGACGATGCCTGGCTGGCCCTGCCGGCGGCCGGCGGTCCCGGTCACCCCCGTGAGGTGACCGCCGAGGCGAAGGACGCTTGGCGGCACGCCACACTGCAGTGCACGGTGCCGGCCAGCGCCTGCGGGCTGCCCAGCGTGTCGGTGCCGACCGGCGCGTCGCCGCCGATCGGGATGGCCTTCGTCGCCCCGCCGGGCGCGGATCGGGCGTTGCTGGAAGCCGCCGAGTAGCCCCGCGAGGCCGTGGGTTTGCGTCGCCACTACTTCGGGGAAGTAGTGGCCTCCGAGGCCGGCCGAGGCCACTACTTCGGGGAAGCAGTGGCCTCCGAGGCCGCCATGGCCACTACTTCGGGGAAACAGTGGCCTCCGAGCCCGCCATGGCCACTACTTCGGGGAAACAGTGGACACTGCCGAGCCCGCCATCCGTCGAGAGCACGGGAGGACTCCCCGACCTGTAGGGTCGAGCCGTGGGTCTCGCGGCGTTCAACGCGCTCCCGGCCGACCGCGCCGAGGAGGCGCTGCTGGCCGTGTGCGCCGCGCCGTCGTGGGTTGCCCAGGTGACCGCTTCCCGGCCGTACCAGTCGAAGGATCGTCTGGTCGAAGAGGCCGGCGCGGCCTATGACCGGCTGTCCTGGCCGGAACTGGCGACGGCGCTGGCCGCCCACCCGCGGATCGGGCAGCGCCCGGCCGGCGAGTCGCGCGAGGCGGCGTGGTCGCGGCGGGAGCAGTCGGCGGTGCAGGGCGCGCCGGAGGGCGTCCAGGCGGCTCTCGAACAGGCCAACCGGGCCTACGAGGAGCGGTTCGGGCACCTGTTCCTGATCTTCGCGTCCGGGCGGACCGCGCCGGAGATCCTCGCGGCGGCGCGCGAACGGCTCGGCCACGACGACGAGACCGAGCGGCGGGTGGTGCGCGACGAACTGCGGAAGATCGTCGCGCTTCGGCTCGAGCGGCTGGTATCAACGGCATGACGCTCTCCACTCATGTGCTCGACACGGCGCGGGGGGAACCGGTCGCGGGCGTGCCGGTCCGCCTCGAGCGGGACGGCACGACGGTCGCCGAAGCCGTGACCGACGCCGACGGGCGGGTGCGCGACCTCGGCCCGGTCACCGTCGGCCGGTACCGCCTCGTCTTCGACACCGCCGCCCACCTCGGGGCGGGTGCATTCTTCCCGTCGGTGAGCGTCGAGTTCGCCGTCGCCGACGCCGGCCGGCACTACCATGTCCCGCTGCTGCTGAGCCCTTTCGGCTATTCGACCTATCGAGGGAGCTGATGGTGAGATCGTCCATCTGGGCCCGAACCAGTACGGGAAGGCCGAGACCCGACTGGTCCGGGTCGTGCGCGACGGCGACCGCCATGACCTGACCGACATCAACGTCAGCGTCGCGCTCGCCGGTGACGTCGACGGCACGCATCTGCGCGGTGACAACGCGGCCGTCCTGCCGACGGACACGCAGAAGAACACCGTCTACGCGTTCGCGCGGGAGCACGGCGTCGCCGAGATCGAGGCGTTCGGGCTTCTCCTGGCCCGGCACTTCGTCGACTCCCAGCCGACGATCCACCGCGCCCAGGTGCGCATCGAGCAGTACGGCTGGAGCCGGCTCGGCCCGCACTCGTTCGAGCGCGCCGGCGGCGAGGTGCGCACCGCGCGGGTCCGCTACGACGGCGAGCGCGCCGAGGTCGTGTCCGGGCTGGCCGACCTGGTGCTGCTCAACTCCACCGACTCCGAGTTCCACGGCTACCTCAAGGACCGCTACACGACGCTGAAGGAGACCAGCGACCGGATCCTCGCGACCGCGGTCACCGCGCAGTGGCGGCACACCGGGGACGGCAGCGACTGGGCCGAGTCCTATGCGGACACCCGGCGGCTGCTCATCGAGGCGTTCGTCGGCACGCACAGCCTTGCCCTGCAGCAGACGCTCTTCGCCATGGGCCGGCGGGTCCTCGAGGCGCGGCCGGAACTGGCCGAGGTGCGGCTGTCCATGCCGAACAAGCACCACTTCCTGGTCGACCTGGCCCCGTTCGACCTGGACAACCCGGATGAGATCTACTTCGCCGCCGACCGGCCGTACGGGCTGATCGAAGGCTCCGTGATCCGCGACGGGGCGGCGCCGGCCGGGGAGGACATGTGGCACTTCTAGCCATCGAGAAGCTCCTCCAGTGAACGACGACATCGCCGCTCGCCTCGACCGGATGCTCGCGCCGGTTGACGCCGCGCTGGCGGCCCGCTACCCGGGCGACCACGGCGGCCGGCAGCCGATCCACACCATCTACGTACCGGCCGACCGGCTCGCCCCGACGATCGTCGAGGACTACGGCACCACCGCACTGCACGCCGTCCAGGTCCACGGTCCGCTCGGCTACGCCAAGGACGTCCGGCGCCGGGTCGCGGAGAAGCTGCGCCGGGAGCCGATCGAGGATCTGCGGATCGACTTCGAGGACGGCTACGGCACCCGCGACGACGCGACCGAGGACGCGGCCGCCCGGATCGCCGGTGAGCTCGCCGGCACTCTCGACGTCCCGTTCATCGGGCTGCGCTGCAAGAGCCTCGAGGCGCCGACCCGCCGCCGCGCCGTCCGGACGCTGCAGATCTTCCTCGACGCGCTCGGCACGCTTCCGGACGGCTTCGTCGTCACCCTGCCCAAGGTGAGCGCCGTCGAGCAGGTCGAGGCGATGACCGTCCTGTGTGGACATCTCGACCCCGGCCTCCGCTTCGAGATCCAGATCGAGACGCCACCGTCGGTCCTCGGCAGCGACGGCACCGCGACCGCTCGCCCGGATGATCCAGGTCGCCGGCGGACGCTGCGCCGGACTGCACTACGGCACCTACGACTACAGCGCGGCGACCGGCATCGCCGCCGCGTACCAGAGCATGGAGCACCCGGTCGCCGACTACGCGAAGGCGGTCATGCAGGTGGCCGCGGCCGGCACCGGGGTACGGCTGTCCGACGGGTCGACCAACGTCCTGCCGGTCGGCGACCGCGAGGCCGTCCGGGCCGCCTGGCGACTGCACTCCCGGCTCGTCCGCCGTTCCCTCGAACGCGGCTTCTACCAGGGCTGGGACCTGCACCCGGCGCAGCTGCCGACCCGCTACGCGGCGACGTACGCGTTCTTCCAGGACGGCCTGGCCGCGGCCGAGCAGCGCCTGTCGGCCTACCTCGACACGGCGGGCCGGCGGCATCCTCGACGAGCCGGCCACCGCGCGGGCGCTCGCCGGCTTCCTGCTGCGCGGGCTGGATTGCGGCGCCTTCGAGACCCGGTTCGAACGGGCGGCGCTGGAGGGCCTGTGAACGGCTACGACGAGGTGATCCGCTCGCGGCGGGTGGTGCTGCCCGACGGCGAGCGCCCGGCCGCCATCGCCATCCGCGACGGGCGGATCGCCGCGATCGCGCCGTACGACGCGCTGCCCGGACTCGACCTCGGCGACCGATGGCCGTGCTGCCCGGCCTGGTCGACACCCACGTGCACGTCAACGAGCCCGGCCGCACCGAATGGGAGGGCTTCGCCACCGCCACCCGGGCCGCCGCCGCGGGTGGCGTCACGTCCATCGTGGACATGCCGCTCAACTCGTTGCCGCCGACCGTCTCGGTGGCCGCCCTCGAGGAGAAGCGGGCCGCCGCGAGTGGACAGTGCACAGTGGACGTCGGCTTCTGGGGTGGTGCGGTGCCCGGCAACGCGGGCGAGCTGCCCGGCCTGCACGACGGCCGGGGTGTTCGGCTTCAAGTGCTTCCTCGTCGACTCCGGCGTACCGGAGTTCCCGCCGCTGGACCGGGCCGGGCTCGACGACCGCGCTCGGCGAGCGTCGACGCGCTGTTCATCGTGCACGCCGAGGACCCGCGCGAGCTGCGGGATGGCGCCCGCGTCCCGCGAGTACGCCGACTTCCTCGCCTCGCGGCCGGACGCGGCCGAGGTGACCGCGGTGGCCGGGGCGATCGACGCCGCCGAGAAGGCGGGCCGGCGCCTGCACATCCTGCACCTGTCCTCCGCGCGGGTGCTGCCGCTGCTCGCCGAGGCGCGCGCCCGAGGCGTGCGGGTGACCGCCGAGACCTGCCCGCACTACCTGTCCCTGGACGCGGAAACCGTCGCCGGCCGGCGCCACCGAGTACAAGTGCTGCCCGCCGATCCGCGACCACGCCAACCGCGGACGCGCTGTGGGCCGGGCTCGCCGACGGCGCGATCGACCTGGTCGTGTCCGATCACTCGCCGTGCCCACCCGAGCTGAAACGCCCGGACACCGGCGACTTCGCCGCCGCCTGGGGCGGGATCGCCTCCCTGCAGCTCGGCCTGCCGATCGTGTGGACCGAGGCGCGCCGGCGTGGCCACAGCCTGGCCGACGTGGCCCGCTGGATGGCGACCCGGCCGGCCGAGCTGGCCGGGCTGCGGCGCAAGGGCCGCATCGCGGTCGGCGGCGACGCCGACCTCGTCGCTCTTCGCACCGGACGAGACGTTCGCGGTCGACCCGACCCGGCTGGCCCACCGCCACCCGGTCACCCCGTACGCCGGGCGCGAACTGCACGGTGTCGTGCAAGCCACCTGGCTGCGCGGCGAGCCGATCGACGGGCCGCCCCGCGGCCGGCTGTCTGACGAGGGAGGATTGACCTGATGTCACTTCGTGGAGCTTCCCGACCTCGCCGCCCGCGCGCTCGGCGGCTCGGTGGTCGACGCCAACGACGAGTTGTTCGCCGCCCGCGACAACCTGCTCAACGCCGGAGCCGTCGACGTTCGAGTCGTGGACGTTCGGGCCCAAAGGCAAGGTCTACGACGGCTGGGAGACCCGCCGCCGCCGTACGCCCGGCCACGACTACGCCGTCGTCCGGCTCGGCGCCGCCCGGCGTCGTGCGCGGCGATCGTCGTCGACACCGCCCACTTCACCGGCAACTATCCGCCCGCAGGCCTCGGTCGAGGGCTGCGGCGTCGACGGGCTACCCGTCGCCGCCGGAACTGGCCGGCGCCGACTGGTTCACGCTGGTGCCGAGGTCGCCGCTCGCCGGCGACACCCGCAACCTCTTCGAGGTCGCCGCCGCGCGGCGCTGCACGCACGTCCGGCTCAGCATCTACCCCGACGGCGGGGTCGCGCGACTGCGCGTGCACGGCGAGGTGATCCCCGATCCGCGCTTCCTGACCCGCGGCTGTCGACCTCGCCGCGCTCGAGCACGGCGGCCTGATCGTCGACTGCAGCGACCGGTTCTACGGCTCGCCGAACAACCTCATCTCGCCCGGCAACGCCCGCATCATGGGCGAGGGCTGGGAGACCGCGCGCCGCCGCGACGACGGCAACGACTGGGTGGTCGTCCGGCTCGCCGCGCCCGGCACGATCGCGTTCGCCGAACTCGACACCAGCCACTTCAAGGGCAACGCCCCGGCGGCCGCGACCCTGCGCGGCATCGACGCGCGCACCGCCGACGTCAAGGACGAGTCCGCCTGGGTCCCGTTGCTCGAACACACCCGGCTGCAGCCGGACACCCGCCACCGGTTCATCCTCCAACCCAACAGTCAGACGGTTACGCACGTCCGCCTCGACATCTTCCCGGACGGCGGGATGGCGCGCCTTCGCCTCCTCGGCCGGCCCGAGCTGGACGAGCTGACCCGCCGCTGGTTTGCGTCCCTGCCCAAGAGCCAGGCCCAAGTGGTACTGGCGAATGCCGGCATTCCCCCGACGGATCAGGCGGATCAGCAGGTGGAGCGACTGATCGCATCGATGTAGCGAGCCGATGTGGCCGAGCGCCGTCCGTGATGGAAGAGTGGAGCACCATGGATGGGACCCGGCTACCCAACCGCGTGACGGTGGAGCCCGATCAGGCCAGCCCCGCGCGCGTCTATGACTGGTTCCTCGGGGGATCACACAACTTCGCCATCGACCGCGAGGTCGCCCAGCGCGCGCTGCAGCTCGCGCCGGAGATTCCCGAGATCGCCCGGGCCAACCGGCACTTCCTGCGGCGGGCCGTCGTGGCCGTCGCGGAGCTCGGCGTCGACCAGTTTCTCGACCTCGGCTCGGGCATCCCGACGGTGGGCAACGTGCACGAGGTGGCCCGCATGGTCAACCCGGCCGCGCGGGTGGCCTACGTCGATATCGACACGGTGGCGGTCGAGCACAGCCGGTCCATCCTCGGCGACGACCCGGACAGCTACGTGTTGCGAGCCGACCTCCTCGATCCGCAGGCCGTGCTCGGCGACGAGGGCGTGCGAGGGCTGCTCGACCTGTCCCGCCCGGTGTGCCTGCTGATTGTCGCGGTCGGGCACTTCATCGCCGACAGCGCGGCGCTCGGCAAGGCCGTGGCCGCCTACCGTGACGCCCTTCCCGCGGGCAGCTACTTCGTCCTGTCGCACGGCACCCAGGCCAAGCCGACCGATGAGGGCGTGAAGATCCAGGCCATGTACGCGCGCGGCGGCATGGCGACGGTCAGCCGCAGTCCGGACGAGATCGCCGCTCTGCTCACCGGCTGGGAGCCGATCGAGCCGGGCATCGTCTACGCGCAGGACTGGCGCCCGGCGGACGAGGAGATCACCGGTTCGACCAAGTTCAACCTGCTCGCCGTGGTGGCGCGCAAACCCTGACCGGCAACGGGAATCCGATCAACATATCGTTGTGCGACGATGAGTTGTGCCGATCGATGCGTTTGAGCACAGTTTTGTGGTCGACGCCCAGCCGGACGCGATCTACCGGCATTTGTCCGACCCGAACAGCTACATCGGCCTGACCCCGCGGGTGGTCGAGGTGCGCGACATCCGGCTCGGCCAGGACGACGACGGGCACAACATCATCGAATACGTCGCGGTCGAGCGGCTCCGCGCCGGCAGGCTGCTGCACTGGGACAGCCGCAGCAACGTGCTGCTCACGCTCGCCCAGCCCGGCGTCGAACTGGTCAGCTCCGCGATCAGCCCGGGCGGGGTCCGGCTGCGGGCGCGGGTCACGCTCCACCCGGGACCGCAGGGCACCCAGGTCAGGGAGGCGATCGAGGTCAACTCGCCCGCCCCGCTGCGGCGCTTCGTGGTCGGCCGGGCCCGCGCCGCCCAGCTCAGGCGGGCCGAGGAGCTGACTCGCCGGATGGCCCGCCGCCCCTGATCTTACCTTTGACTTCTGACTCGGGTCCGTCGAGCGCACGACCGTTGCTCCCGCCAGAAATCCCGGCGTCCGCGTCCCCAAGCCCGGCACGGCACAACTCTGGGAAGTAGTGGCCTCCGCGGGTCGGGAGGCCACAACTCTGGGGAAGTAGTGGCCTGCCGGCGCGATCTTGGTAGCGAGTGGTCGCGGGGGCTGCCGTCCGCGCTCTCGGGTCAGGGTTTGAGGGCCAGGAGGATCTCTTCCGCGCGGTCCTGTGCGCGCTGCGGGTCGGCGTCCGGCGAGCCGATCGCCGGATCCCAGTTGAGGTCGTAGAAGACCTCGGTCACGCCCTGCTCGCCGAGGCGGTGGACGTCGGCGCGCACCTGCTCGTACGAGCCGGCCAGGGGGCGCCGGTCGCCCTCGATCGGCCTGCCGTCCGCGCTGAGCCGGAGCACACCTCGGCTGACGAAGCGCAGGCTCCCCGGGTCGCGTCCGGATTCGCCGGCGGCCGCCCGTACCAGGGAAATGTCTGAAGCGATCGAGGCCAGGTCGGCGCCGCTGCGGCTGATCCAGCCGTCGGCGATGCGTCCGGCGCGGTTGAGGGCGGCCGGCGCTCCGCCGCCGAGCAGGATCGGCGGCGACGGGCGCTGGACGGGCTTGGGCTCCACGCGGCTCGGCGGGATGGTGTAGAACTCGCCCCGGTGTTCGGAGATCCCGTCGGCGAAGAGGGTGTGCAGGGCCGCCACGTAGTCGGTCATGCGCCGGCCGCGGCGTTCCAGCGACGCGCCGGTCGCGATGAACTCGGGTTCGGACCAGCCGGTGCCCAGGCCGAGGTCGAGGCGCCCGCCGGAGAGCACGTCGAGCGTGGCGGCCTGCTTGGCCAGGTAGGCGGGCTCGACGAAGGGCACGTTGACGATCGCGACGCCGAGCCGGACGCGGCTGGTCGTGGCGGCGGCGAAGCCGAGCGCCACCAGCGGATCGAGCACGCTGCGGTAGACCGGGTCGAGGTCCTGGTCGGCGCCGACCAGGAGGCGCTGGAACGTCCACAGTGAGTGGTAGCCGTTGGCCTCGGCGAGCGTGGCGAACCGGGTGATCGCCTGCGGGGTGGCCCAGGCGCCGGAGACCGGCAGGCCGAATCCGATCTGCATACGCATCAGCCTAGGCGCGGCCGGCCGTGCCACAACTCCGGGGAAGTAGTGGCCTCAGCTCGCCGCGGTGACCACTACTTCCCCGAAGTAGTGGCCTGAGCGGGCCTAGTGGCCACTACTTCCCCGGAGTTGTGGTCTCAGGCGGGCGCGGTGGCCACTATTTCGCCGAAGTTGTGGTGAGCTCGCGCTCGAGGGGAGTCCGGAACCTCGGCACCACGCGCGCGTCGCCGATCCAGTCGCCGAGCGCCTTGGCGGCCTGGTCGATCGCCAGCGCGGCGTCGCGGCCGACGTCTTCGAGCAGGCGATGGACGATCGCGCCGTCGGGGCGCTGCGCCCAGCCGCCCACGATGTGTCCATCCCACCACACCGTCGGCCCGATGTTGCCCGAACGGTCGAAGAGGGCCGGGGCGTGCGGACCCAGGTACCAGGAGCGCTCGGACCAGCCCATCGGCGTCGGGTCGAGCGCGGGCAGCAGCGCGACCGACGGCTCTGCCGCGCCGACCTCCTCGACGTCGTCGGGCAGGACGACCCCGGTCGCGCCGTCGAGGTCGACCTCGACCGCGCCGAGCGTCTTGAGCGCCTGCTTGACGTGGGCCGCCGTCCAGCCGGTCCACCAGCGCAGGTCGGCGACCGTGCCGGGCCCGTACGACCGCAGCCACAGCCGTACGAGCGCCGCCCGGGCGTCGTCCGCGTTCGGCTCGGCCATGCCGCCGGGCAACCACCGGTCGACCGGTGACCAGCGCCACTGGCTGCTGATCCAGGACCCGCGCGGCCGGCCGCGGACGATGCGACCCTGCGCGGCCAGCAACAGGAGCACCCACGAGGTGATGTTCTGGTTCCCGCCGTACGCCTTGCCTTCGGCCAGCGACACCTTCGAGCGCAGGCGGGGCTCGTCGACCGACAGTTCGGCGCCGGTGGCCTCGCCGCGCTTGAGGAGCGCCTCTGCGGTCGACTCGGCGACGTCGTCCAGCCAGTCCGGATCGCCGAGGCCGGCGCCGGCCATCAACTGCAGGTACCGCTTGCGCTGCTGGACGGCGATCGCGTCGGTGCAGGATTTCTGCAGAGTCGGTGCCTCCTCGACCGGCACCACGAACATCGTGCGTCGCATGGCCAGCATGCGCAGCAGGGTGCGCTCCTCGTACAGGGCGGACTCGATCGCGGCGACGTCCACCCCGGTGGTACGGGCCTGGATGGACAGGAACACGGTGGCCGGATCGGTGGCGTGCAACGCGACGACGCCGCGGGCCGCGACGACCGGGTCGGTGGTCTTGGCGCTGAGCAGATGGCGCGTCGCCAGTCGGGCTCGTCGCTCCGGCAATCCCACGCGGCGCATGTGGACACCCTATTCCCCGGCGAACGTCTGACCGCGCGCGTCGAGGGCGCGGCGGAGCAGGTCGACCGCCTTGGGGCCGATGCCGTGCAGCTTTCGGAGGTCGTTTTCGCTGAGCTCGCTCAGCTGGTCGAGGCGGCGCAGACCCGCCTGCAGGAGCGCGCGCCGTGCCGGGCTGGCCAGGTCGTCCGGGAGGTCGATCTGATATTCGTTGCCCACGGCGGCGGTTCCCCTTCGATCGACGTCCCCCGTTGTACAAGAGCGACGCCGCCAGTCGCAACGTCACCGTCCTTGCCCAGTACGGCGTTCGCCTCTTGAGGACTAGCACCGGTTTGCAACCAAGAGGCAACCGAAAGTGCCGGCGCCTGCACCTTGTGTAGTCGAACGTTTCTCGTGTCAGCAGGTGGACCGCCTGCAGCGCGTCCACCCGACACGAGGGGGACCGATGACGTCGACTGCCACCGACGCCACGATTGGTGTTGACAACGCTGCTGAACCTTGCCGGTTGAAGGGCCGGGAACTGGAGGATCTGGTCCGGGCACATCTGCCTCTGGTAGGGCATTTGGTCCGGCAGACATTGGGCCGGCTGCCCGCACACGTCAGCCGCGAGGATCTCGTCTCGGCGGGCATGGCCGCGTTGGCCAGTGCGGCGAAGTCGTTCGATCCGAGCCGGGGGATACCGTTCGGCAGCTTCGCGACGAACCGGATCCGGGGAGCGGTGCTCGACGAGCTCCGCGGCCTGGACTGGGCGAGCCGTTCGGTGCGCTCCCGGGCGCGCCGGGCCGATGCGGCCGAGCAGGAGCTCACCGCCACATTCGGCCGGGCCCCGACGCACGCCGAGTTGGCCGAGGTGCTCGGCGTCTCGGTCGACGAGCTCAAGTCGCTCGACGACGACGTGCACCGCGCCTCGGTGTTGTCGCTGCAAGGATTTGCCGCCGGTACGGCGGAAGACATGGTGCCCGAACGTTCAGCCGGGCCCGAGGAGTTGCTGTTGTATCGCGAGCGGGTCGGCTATCTGCACAACGCCATCGAGGCGTTGCCGGAGCGGCTGCACACGGTCGTGAAGGGGTACTTCTTCCAGGAGCGCCCGATGCTCGACATCGCCGCCGAACTCGGGGTGACCGAGTCACGCGTGTCGCAACTGCGCGCCGAGGCGCTCGGCCTGCTGCGCGAGGGGCTCAACACCCACCTCGATCCGGAGTTGGTCAACGCGGCCGACAAACCGACCGGGTGCGTGGCCCGGCGGCGGGAGGCCTACCACCGGCAGATCGCCGAACAGGGGACGCTGGCCAGCCGGCTGGCGCATACCAACCACCACGGCATGCCGTTCCTCGCCGCCAGTCGGCATTTCTGAGGGATTGCCGGCCAGCCATCGATGCAGATGAGGCTCGTCTACTCCCTGGGGAGTAGGCGGCCTTCATCGCGCGGACGATGACCGCGCCGCGCCGGGTCTGGGATCATGGAGGCCATGACCGGGCTGATCGTCGCCGCCGTGATCGCGGCGCTGTCGTCGGCCGCATACGCGGGGCAGGCGGTCGCGCAGCAGCGAGTCGGGGGTCACGATCGCGGAGGCCGATCGGCCCGGTCACGCAGTCCGATCGGGCGAGCCATGGGTTCGCTGACGTTCCTGCTCGCGCAGAAGGGCTGGTGGCTCGCGGTCGCGCTGAGCGTCGCGGGCGCCGCACTGCACGTGGTGGCCCTGCGCTTCGGCCCGCTCACCCTGGTGCAGCCGTTAGGGGCGCTGACTCTGGTACTGGCGGTGCCGCTGGCCGCCCTCACGGCCAGTCGACGGGTCGGCCGCGGAGAGTGGCGGGGCGCGGCGATCACCGTCATCGGCCTGGCCGGCATCTTCGTCCTCACCTCGACCGACGCCAACTCGACGATGCGCGCGCTCGACAGTTCCAGCGTCCTCACGCTCATCGGCGCGACCGGGCTCGTGTTGCTCGTGCTCGTCTACGCGGCCCGTACGGCGGGCGGCGCGGCGGGCAGCCTGCTCTTCGGGACGGCGGCGGGGGTGGCCTTCGCGGTCGCGTCGGTGTTCACCAAGACGATCACGCTGCTACTCGGCGCCCATCCCGACGTGCGACGACTGGTGCTGGCCGGCACGGCCACGGCGGTGCTGGCGCTCGCCGGGCTGCTGCTGTCACAGGCGGCCTACCGGGACGCCGAGGTCGCCGCGCCGACCGCCGCGATCACCCTGATCAACCCGGTCGTGGCGGCCGCGATCGGGTTGACGGTGCTCGGCGAGCGGCTGATCGCCGGCACGACGGGGGCCGTGCTGGCGCTCGGCTTCGCGGCGATCGCCGGCTGGGGCGTCATCGTGCTGGTCACGCAGGACGTCACGCCGGAGCACCAGCCCGACCCGCACACCGGCGCCGAACCCTGCTTACCTACCCGCTGACGCCAGGCGGACCAGCGCCTCGGCGCAGTGCAGCACCTCACCGATCGGCACGCGCTCGCCGGGGGAGTGGGCCAACGCCGGCGACCCGGGTCCATATTGGACGGTGGGGATGCCGGCCGCGGTGAGCAGCCGCAGATCCGAGCCGTAGGGCGCGCCGTACACCTCGGCCGGGCCGCCGTGCGCTTCGAGCACGCGGGGCACGAGATCGCTGCCGGCCGGGCAGCGGCCCGACGCGAACTGCCCACCCCACCACTCGACGCTGACCGACGGGTCGACCTCAGCGATCGCCTCCTCGAACACGCGCCGGGCGTCCTCGACCGGTTCGCCGAGCGCTACGCCGTACCGGCCCTCGGCGATGAGCAGGTCCGGGACCGTCGACGACCAGTCGCCGGCGCGGACCGTGCCGACCTCCAAGGGGTACGCGAGGTCCCAGCGCGCCATCATCGGGTCGACGTCGGCGTTGCGGACGGCTTCGAGCGACCGCAACGCCGTGAAGACCGGCTGGAACTTCTCGACCGCGCTGACCCCCGCGGTGCGCGTCGAGGCGTGCGTGGCGCGACCGGGGACACGCAGCCGGAACGTCAGCGCCCCGCCGTTGGCGGCCAGTACGTCGAGGCCGGTCGGTTCGGGGATGACGCAGGCGTCGGCGCGCCAGCCGCGCGCGAGGGTGGCGTAGGTGCCGAGGCCGCCGTCCTCCTCGCCGACCACGCCGGCGAACAGCAGGTCGCCGGCCGGCGGCGTGCCGCCGCGATGCACGGCGAGCAGCGCGAACAGGGCGGCGGCGGCACCGCCCTTCATGTCGCAGGCGCCGCGACCGTAGACGTCGGTGGCGCTGGTCCGGCCCGAGTACGGGTGTTCATCCCAGGCCTGCCGGTCGCCGGGCGGCACGACGTCGAGGTGCGCGTTGAACATCAGCGACGGGCCGTCGCCGCCGCGCCGCCCAGGCACCCGGGCCACCACCGACCAGGCCTCGGACCGCTCGACCTCCATGCCGGGGAAGTCCGGGCGGGCGGCGAGGTCGTCGAGCGGGATGCGCCATTCGTCGACCTCGACCCCGTCGTCGCGGAGCAGGCCGGCCACGTGATGGACGATGGCCGACTCGGCCGGGCTGCCGCCGACGCTGGGGATGCGGATGAGCTCTGCGAGGGTGCCGATCAGCTCGTGCCGGGCGATGACGACGTCGTCCACGGGACGACTTTACGACCGGGCGTAGGACGACTCTACGACCGGGCGTAGAAGGTCCGCGGGATCTCGTAGGCCAGGTCGACCGCGGTCTCGATCGCCTCGTCCAGGTCGAGCAGGCGCTCGGCGACGAGGCCGGCCAGATAGCCGGCGTCGATCCGGCGGGCCAGGTCGTGGCGGGCCGGGATCGAGGCGAACGCCCGGGTGTCGTCGACGAATCCGGCCGTGTTGTAGAAGCCGGCCGTCTCGGTGACCGCCTCGCGGAAGCGGCGCAGGCCGTTCGGGCTGTCCAGGAACCACCAGGGCGCGCCGAGCCGCAGCGCCGGGTAGACCCCGGCGAGCGGGGCGAGTTCGCGGGAGAACGAGGTCTCGTCGACCGTGAACGCCACCATCCGCAGCCGCGGGTCACGGCCGAACGTCTCCAGCAGCGGGCGCAGGCCCCGCGTGAAGTCGACCGGTACCGGGATGTCGAAGCCCTTGTCCGGCCCGTACTCCCGGAAGATCGCCGGGTCGTGGTCGCGCAGCACGCCGGGGTGCAGTTGCATCACCAGGCCGTCCTCGCAGGACATGCGAGCCATCTCGAAGAGCATGTGCGCGGCGAATGCGGCGGCCTCCGGCGGCGTGATCCGCCCGGCCTGCGCTGCGGCGTAGATCCGGCCGGCCTCACCCGCGGCCAGCGGCGTCGTGTCGGCCGTCTGGTGGCCGTGGTCGGTGGCGAGCGCGCCGGCGGCCACGAAGTCGCGGCGGCGCTGTTGCAGGGCGGCAAGGTAACCGGCGTAGGAGCCGGTGTCCAGACCGGTCAGGGCGCCGAGCGCGGCGACCTCCGCCGGCCAGTCCGGCCGGTCGAGGTGCACCAGCGCGTCGGGCCGGAACGTCGGCACGACGCGGCCCTCGTAGCCGTCCTTGGCCAGCCGCGCGTGCCCGGCCAGGTCGGACAGCGGCGAGTCGGTGGTCGCGAGAATCTCGATGCCGAAGCGCTCGAAGAGCGCCCGCGGCCGGAACTCGGGCCGAGCGAGCCGTTCGGACAGCAGGTCGAACAGCTGGTCCGCGGCGTCGAGCGACGGAACCAGCGACACGCCGAAGACCGCGGACAGCTCATGCAGCAGCCAGAACCGCGACGGCGTGCCGCGGAAGAGTTTCCAGTGTGCGCAGAACGTGCGCCAGATCTCCCGCGGCTCGGCGCCGGACCCGCCGACCCCCAGCGCGGGGAGCGGCACCCCGGCCGCGTGGATCAGCCGGGTGACGTAGTGGTCGGGGGTGATGAACAGCGATGCCGGGTCACCGAACGGCCGGTCGTCGGCCAGCACCTCCACGTCGACGTGCCCGTGCATGCAGACCAGCGGTAACGATTCCGTCGCGGCGAAGATCTCGTGCGCCACCGCGCGGGCGGCCGGGTCGGCGGGAAGCGCACGGTCGGCAGACAACATGCTGCAAACCTTTTCAGCCGGGAGACAGGCCAGTCAAGACGGTTCTGCCGGTTGGCCTTGACAACGTTCTACAAACGATTTCAGACTGCGGGGGTGCCGGTAACCATCAAGAACGTGGCTCGGGCCGCGGGCGTCTCGCCCTCGACGGTGAGCCGCGCGTTGAGTTCGCCGGAGCTGGTGCAGCAGGAGACCCGCGAGCGGGTCCGGCGGGCGGCCGCCGCCCTCGGTTATCAGGCCAACCGGGCCGCCCGCGGCCTGATCACCGGCCGCACCGGCAACATCGGCCTGATCGTGCCCGACCTGACCAACCCGTTCTTCCCCGGCGTGGTCAAGGGCGTGCAGGCCCGGGCGCGCGAGTCCGACTTCTCGGTGTTCCTGGCCGACACGGACGAGGACTCCACCATCGAGGCCGAACTGGTCCGGGCGCTGATCAAGCAGGTCGACGGCGTCGTGTTCTGCTCGCCCCGCACGAGCGAGGAGGAGCTGCGCACGCTTGCCGGCGAGACGCCGTTGGTGTTGCTCAACCGCCGCGTCGGGCGGATCCCGTCGGTCACCATCGACAACCACGACGCGATCCGGCATGCCGTCGCGCACCTGCAGGCTCTCGGCCATCAGCGGGTCGCGTTCGTGGCCGGCCCGCGCAACTCCTGGTCCAACCGCGAGCGCACCCGGCTGCTGCGGGCGACCGTCACCTCGGCCGGCCTCGAACTGGTCGAGCTGGGCAGCGTCGCGCCGCAGTTCTCCGGCGGGGTCGCGGCCGCCGACCTGGTGCTCGCGGCCCGGGTGACGGCCGTGTTCGCCTACAACGACCTCGTCGCGCTCGGCCTGCTCAGCCGGTTCACCGCCCGTGGCGTCGCGGTCCCGGCCCAGATCAGCGTCATCGGCTTCGACGACATCGTCTTCGCCGAGATGGTCAGCCCGGCCCTCACCACCCTCGCCCAGCCCAAGGAGCGATCCGGCCGGGCCGGGGTGGACCTGCTCATGCAACTACTCGAGGACCCGGACCGGGCCGGCGTCTTACGCCGCGAGCTGACCTCACAGTTGATGGTGCGCGACTCCACCGGCCCGGCGCGCACCTGAGGGAGCACCACCCGACCCCCACCACCCGTCCGCGCCGGTGGCACCCCCCAGCCGCCGGCGCCGGGAAGGAGACGCTCATGCGTACCACCCGAGGACTCGCCCTCGCCGCTCTTGTCGCCCTGTCCCTGACCACCGCCTGCGGCGCCCCCTCGGCGTCCGGGCCGGCCGCCGGGGGCACCGGCGACGCGCCGGACAAGCCCGGCTCCGCCGTCACGCTGAACATCCTCGACGTGGCCGGCGACCTCCAGCTCACCCAGGGCATGATCGACGACTTCGTCGCCAAGAACTCCGGCGTGGTGGCCAAGCCTG
Source organism: uncultured Actinomycetota bacterium (assembly GCA_963816625.1). Lineage (GTDB taxonomy): Bacteria > Actinomycetota > Actinomycetes > Mycobacteriales > Micromonosporaceae > Dactylosporangium. The sequence goes on from CAWFLC010000006.1 coordinate 1,146,041, forward strand.
CGAATGGTCAACCCCACCCAGCTCGTCGCGCGCGTGCGGGATGATCCAGACGAGGTCGGAGCGAGGGAGGTGCCGTGAGAATCACCGACGCCCGGGTGATCGTCACTTGCCCGGACCGCAACTTCGTCACACTCACATCCCCAACTTCGGATTGCAGGAGTACATGCCGCACACGCCGGCCACCGACGAGGTCTTCCCGCACGGGTACCGCTTCGCCGACGGGTCACTGCACCCGTCCGAGGAGCCGGGGCTCGGCGTCGACATCGACGAGGAACTGGCCGCGAAGTACCCGTACCGGCCGGCCTCGCTGCCGATCAACCGTCTCGAGGACGGGACGGTGCACTCGTGGTGAGCCGGCTCGGCCTGCGATCGTGGCCCGCGCAGGCGCGCCCGCCCGCCTTCGACCCGGCCCGCCTCGGCGTGGGCATCGTGCACCTCGGCGTCGGCGCATTCCACCGCGCCCACCAGGCGGTGTTCACCGAGGACGCGCTGCCGTACTCCGACGGTGACTGGGGGATCTGCGGGTTTACCCAGCGCTCGGCCACCGTCCGGGACCAGCTCGCCCCCCAGGACGGGCTCTACACCCTCCTCGAACGGGGCGCCGGCGCCGCGCCGCCGCGGGTCATCGGGGTGCTGCGGGACGTCCGCACGCAGGCCGACGACCCGGTCGCCCGCATGGCCGACCCGGCCGTACGGCTGGTCACGCTGACGGTGACCGAGAAGGGCTACAACAGCCACGTCATCGCGCAACTCGTCGACGCCCTCGCCCGGCGCCGCGCCACGCACGGACTCGGGCTGAGCATCCTGTCCTGCGACAATCTCAGCGGCAACGGCACGGTGCTGAGCGGCCTGGTGACGGCCCGGCTCGACGACGACCTGGCCGAGTGGGCGTGCGCAAACGTCGCCTTCCCGTCGTCGGTCGTCGACCGGATCGTGCCGGCGACCACCGCCGCCGACCGTGCGTACGTCCGCGACACCCTCGGCTACGCCGACGAGGGCGTGGTCGTCGCCGAGCCGTTCAAACAGTGGGTCATCGAGGACACCTTCGCCGTCGGACGGCCCGCATGGGAACGCGCCGGTGCGGTGCTGACCGCCGACGTCACCCCGTACGAGCGGGCCAAGCTCCGGCTGCTGAACGGCACGCACTCGCTGCTGGCGTACACCGGTGCGCTCGCCGGGTACGACACGATCGACGAGGCGCTGGCCGACCCGACGCTCGGCGCGGCGGCCCGGGCGCTGATGGTGCACGACGCGGCACCGACGCTGCACATGCCGGACGACTTCGACCTGGCCGGCTACCAGGAGTCCATCCTGGACCGGTTCGCCAACCTGCGGCTGCGGTACCGGACGGTGCAGGTCGCCGGGGACGGCTCGATGAAACTGCCGATCCGGCTGCTCGGCACGGTTCGCGACCGGCTGGCCGCGGGCGCGCAACCGGTGTGGGCATCCCTCGGGGTGGCCGCCTGGATGGTGTACGTGGCGCGCGGCACAACCAGGGACGGGCGGCCGCTACCCCTCGACGACCCGATCGCCGACGACCTGCACAAAGCCGTCGGCGGCCGGGAAGAACCATCGGCGATCGTCGACGCGTTGCTCGGCATCCGGAAGGTGTTCGACGAGGCCCTGGCGTCGGATCAGGTCTTCCGCGCCCTGCTCGTCGACCACATCGCCGCCCTCCTGTCGAAATAGCCGTAGCCGCCACAACTTCGGGGAAGTAGTGGCCTCCCCACTCCGCGGAGGCCACTACTTCCCCGAAGTTGTGGCCTCTGTAGCCCGCCGAGACCACAACTTCCCCGAAGTTGTGGCAGCGTAGAGTCGCTTTGCGTGAGCACCGAGCTGAACGGCATCGACCCGGCGCGGCTGGCGATCTGCCTCGCCGTCTTCGACGAGCTGGAGTCGCTGCCGCCCGAGCACCCCGACGTGCTGGCCGTGCGCCGGGCGACGGCGCGGCTCTACAAGGCGGTCAAGCAGGACCGGCGCCGGGAACGGCGGGCCGCGGTCACCGCCAACGACCGTGAAGTCACCGCGGCCACCGCGACCGGTTCGCCCGGGCGAATCGACGACGAGACGCGCGGGATCCCGCTGTCGTCGCAAACTATCGATCGCCTTCTAGGGGCCTCCGGCCCAACTGCCGGCCTTCGGCCGAACGGCTTCGCCGCCACAGACACTGTCGGCGCCTCGGCCGGCACCCTGAAGCGGGCGCGGGCCTGTTACGTCTGCAAGGACCGGTACGTCGAGGTCGACGCCTTCTACCACCAGCTCTGTCCGCCGTGCGCGAAGTTCAACCGGGAACGCCGCGACGCCCGTACCGACCTGACCGGCCGGCGGGCCCTGCTCACCGGCGGGCGCGCGAAGATCGGCATGTACATCGCGCTGCGGCTCCTCCGCGACGGCGCGCACACCACAATCACCACCCGGTTCCCGAACGACGCGGTACGGCGGTTCGCGGCCATGCCGGACAGCACCGAGTGGCTGCACCGGCTGCGGATCGTCGGCATCGACCTGCGCGACCCGGCCCAGGTGGTCGCCCTCGCCGACTCGGTCAGCGAGCTGGGGCCGCTGGACATCCTCGTCAACAACGCCGCACAGACGGTACGGCGGACTCCCGGCGCGTACGGGCACCTGGTCGCCGCCGAGTCCGCGCCGCTGCCCGGCGGGCCGCTGCCGGAGTTGGTCACGCTGCACCGCACGCCGCATGACTGGCACGCATTGGCGACCACGTCGATGAGCCCGCACGCGCTGACCGCGCTCGCCCTGACCAGTGGCGCGCTGCAGACCAGGATCGACGCCGGCGGCCTCGTCCCCGACCTCGACGCGGTCAACAGCTGGACCCGCCGGGTCGACGAGGTCGACCCGGTCGAGCTGCTCGAGGTTCAGCTGTGCAACGCGACCGCGCCGTTCATCCTGATCAGCCGGCTGCGCCCGGCGCTGGCCGCGGCGAGCGCGCGACGCAAGTACGTGGTGAACGTCTCGGCGATGGAGGGGCAGTTCAGCCGGCAGTACAAGGGCTCGGGCCACCCGCACACCAACATGGCGAAGGCCGCGCTGAACATGCTCACCCGGACCAGCGCCGAGGAGTTGCGCGCCGACGGCATCCTGATGACGGCCGTCGACACCGGCTGGATCACCGACGAGCGGCCGCACCCGACCAAGATGCGCCTCGCCGACGAGGGCTTCCACGCCCCGCTCGACCTGGTCGACGGCGCGGCGCGGGTGTATGACCCGATCGTGCGGGGCGAGCTGGGCGAAGACGTCTACGGCTGCTTCCTCAAGGACTACGCGCCATCGGCCTGGTAGATCGTCTGTACGACAGAAGATCTGTTCGACATGTTTGCTGGATCACCCGTACCATTAGGGGCGTGACCAGCACTCCGGCGCCCTCGCGTCCTCCTCGGGAGGAGGATGTCGAGCTGCACGCCGACCTCGGCTGGGCACTCGGCGTGGTGTTCCGGACCTACATCAAGGCGGCGAACACCGTGATGGCGGAGGTGCCCGGCGGCCCGCGGGGCTACCAGGTGCTCACCGCGGCCGCGCGCGGGCCGCAGGGCACCCAGCTGGCTCTCGCCCAGCAGCTGGGCATCGACCGGACCGTGATGACCTACCTGCTCGACGACATCGAGCGGGCCGGCCTGGTCCAACGGCAACCCGACCCGGCCGACCGGCGGGCCCGCCGCGTCGTGGTCACCGCGAAGGGGCAGGCGTTGGCCACCGAGCTGCAGCAGGAGCTGCGGCGGGTCGAGGACCAGGTGCTGTCCGGGCTGTTCGCCGAGGAGCGGGAGACCTTCCGGGCGCTGCTGCGCCGGCTGGCCGTGCAGGTCGACGCGGTCGACCCGATGCTGAACCCCTGCGACGCGGTCGATGAACTCGAGGCCGTCGACCAGCCCCGCAGATCCTCCGGTCGCCGTCGATAGCGTGTTCGCGCAGCTGACGTGCTCGCCGGGCGGTGTCGATCCGGCGCTGATCCGCCGGGAAGTCGACGAGTGGGTCTCCTCGCCGGCGTTGACCGATCTGGTCGCCCACTTCGGCGGGGCCCCGGCCGACCTGCCGGAGTTGGTCGACTTCTGCAAGGTCTGGGACTTCCGGGGCGGCCAGCTCGAGCGCTACGACACCGAGCGGATCAACTACGAGCCGGAGGTCGACGCCTACCTGCGCGCCGCGATCCATACGCTCGGCCTGGGCGGGTTCGCGCGGCCCTTGCACGACGCGTACGACCACGTGCTGGTTCTCGGCGGCGGGATCCGGGTCGCGCTCGGCCGGACCGCGTACGCCGCGCAGCTGATCGCCGAAGGCGTGCGGACCGGCACGCTCACCGCGCTCGGCAGCCTGCGGCCCCGCAACGACCTGGAACGGATCGAGGCGGCGAGGCTCGGCATCGGCCCGATCGAGACCGAGGCCGACATGATGGCGATCGGCCTGCGGCGCGCCCTCGACCTCGGCGAGCCGTCGGCGGCGAGCGCCGGCGACGGCTGGTGGCACCGGGCCTGGCCCGGGGGCGTGCACGTCCTCGCGGCCGCGTCCACCCGGCCCGGTCAGCGGGCCAACACCGCCGACACCCTGCTCGGCTGGGCTTCGCTGGTGGCCGCGCCGACCCCGGCCGAGCGGGTGCTGCTGGTGACCAACGAACCGTACGTGCGGCTCCAGCACTGCGACGCCATCCGGCTGCTCGGCCTGACCTACGGGTGCGGCGTCGAGACGGTACGGCTGGACGCCGTGGCGAGCGCCGAATGGGTCCGCCCGCTCAGCACGACCGAGTTGTTGCAAGAAGTGCGCTCGTCAATCCTGGCGATGGCGCGACTCCTCGATTGCCTGCCGGAACACCCGTGACCGGTGCGCGTAGTTGTCGAACCGGCCGTAGCTGGGCGCCGCCGGGGACAGCAACACCACCCCGCCGTCCGGGGTGCGCTCACGTGCGATGGTGACGGCCTGCACCAGGTCATCGGCGGTGACCGCGGTGATCGTCGGTACGTCCTTCACCGCGTCCAGGATGCGCGGGCCGCTGTCCGGCACGCCGATCAGCGTGGCCACGACGGCCTGCTCGGCGAGGAAGTCCCGCAGCGGCGTGTAGTCGACCCCGCGGTCCTCGCCGCCGACGATCACCGTGAGCGGGCGTCCCACGTACGCCTCGATGGCGTGGATCGCCGACTGCGGGATGGTCGACAGGGAGTCGTCGACGAACGTGATGCCGGACGGGTCCTCGATCGGGGTGAGCCGGTGCTCGAGTGGGCGGAACCGGGTCAACGCCGCCTCCAGCGCGGCCTTCTCGGCGGCGCAGTCCACCCCGGCACACTGGAGGGCTCCCAATGCGACGCACAGGTTGCCGGCGTTGTGCCGCCCGACGAGCGGCAGCGCCGTACGCGGGAACAGCGGCTCATCGCCGAGGTACACGACGCCGTCGCGCACGTGGAATGTGTCCGGCCGCCCGGCCGCCAGTGCACCGTCGACCGTGACGTGCGCGGCCAGGATCGCCTCGTCGGCGTTGTAGACGACGTGCTCCGGCCGGTAGGCGATCAGGTTGAGTTTGTGCCGGTAGTACTCCTCGGCCGTATGGTTCCGGCACCAGTCGAGATGCTCCGGCATGAGCGAGGTCAGCGCCGCGATCCTCGGCGAGTCGTCCAGGTCCGCGCACTGGTACATCGACAGCTCGAGCACGTACCGGTCGGCCTCGGGCAGGTCGAGCACCGCGACGCCGATGTTCCCGCCGAGCTCGTTCGGCCGGCCGGTCTCCGCCAGCAGGTGGCTGATCAGGCTGGCCGTGGTGCTCTTGCCCTTGCTGCCGGTGACCGCGATCGTCCGGCCGGCGTGCTCGGCCATCCACAGCGCGGTCCCGCCGGTGATCCGCGTACCCCGGTCGCGCAACTCCATGATCCACGGATGCGACTCGGCGACCCCCGGGGAGCGCACCACGACCTCGGCGGTGCCCAGCGCCGCGTGTGCGGCCTCGCCCTGGTGCAGCGGCGCCAGTTCGGCCAGCCGTCCCTCCCACGGCGTGGCCAGGAAGGTGACCTTGTCCTGCACCGCTACCAGGTCGGCCGGCCCGGCCGGGGCGATCGCGTGGATGGCGGCGATCGCCTCGCGCCCCGTGCCCCACACCGCGACCCGACGGCCTCGCAGCTCACTCACATGCACCGCCGAAGCTTAGCCGCGTCGGTGAGGGCACTGCTTCCCCGGAGTTGTGGCCTCCCGGGCTTGGCGCCGCGGGTCTGGCAGCGGAGCGAAGCGGAGCGCTGTCTGGCGGGAGCGGCGGTCGTGCGCTCGACGGACCCGAGTCAGGAAATCGAAAGAAGGGCTCAGCGCCAGCCTCTTGGGTGCGATCGGGCCCGGCGGTCACCCGTTGCGCCGGCGCCGGCGGCGGCCTCGGCCAGGATCGCGGCCAGCTCGTCGAAGCCGTCCCGCACCAGCCCGACCGTCACCCGGACGTGGTCGCCGTCGAGCGGGGTCACCATGAACGGCGCGCCGGGGGCGACGGCGACGCCGTGCGCGGCCAGGGGGAGCATCGCGAGCTGCTGGTCGGCGACCGGCAGCCAGAGGTTGATCCCGTCGGCCGACGGAGGCCGTCACGCCGCGGCGGGCGAGGCTGGCGAGCAGGGCCGTGCGGCGCCGGGCGTACTCCTTCCGCGCCGCCTCGATCTGTGCGACGGTCGGCGGGATCGGTCAGCAGGTCGACCAGGACGGCCTGCAGCAGCCGGCTCGACCAGCCGGGGCCGAGCAGCCGGCGGTCCGCGACCGCGGTGACCACCGACGCGGGGCCTGCCGACGGCGGCCAGCCGCAGGTCGGGGCCGTGACTCTTGGAGAAGCTGTGCACACGTACCGTCCGGTCGGGCAGGCGGCGCCCGAGGCTCACCGGCGGCGGCGGTGGCGATGTCCCCGGCGTGGTCGTCCTCGACCACCACGACGTCCGGATGGGCCCGCAGCGCCTGGGCCAGGGCGTCGGCGCGGCGCTGGGTCATGCTGGCGCCGGTCGGGTTGTGCGCGCGGGGCTGGAGGAAGACCGCGGCCGGCCGGCAGGCGAGGGCGTCGATCAGCGCGGCGGGCTCCAGGCCGAATTCGTCGACGCGTACGCCGACGACGCTCGCACCGACCGATTCCAGCAGGTCGAGCAGGGGCGGAAAGGTAGGGTTCTCGACAAGGACGTGGTCGCCGAAGCGGACCACGGTGGCGGTGACGCGGTCGAGGGCGTCGAGCGCGCCGTCGACCACCGTGAGCCGCTGCGGCGGATACGGCCAGCGTTCGCGCAGCACGGTCTCGAGGCCGGGCAGGACCGGATCGTCGAGGTAGCTGGTGGTCAGCCGGGCGTCGCCGATGCGCCGCAGCGCGTCGGTGAGGCTGGGCAGCAGGTCGTAGTCGGGCACGCCGGTGGAGAAGTCATGCGGCAAGATCGCCGGGCTCGCGCTCAGGCTGGCGTAGCGCAGGCGCTGGCGGGGCTTGGTGGGGGTGAGCACGAAGGTGCCGGAGCGGCCCCGGGTCTGGATCGCACCGGCTCTGGCCAGGCTGCGCCACGCCTCGCTGACCGTGGTCGGGCTGATGCCCAGCTCACGGGCCACGTCGCGCACGGTCGGCAGCCGGCTGCCCGGTGGCAACGCGCCGGTGCTGACCAGCCGGCTCACGGCCGCGGCGACGCCCCGGGCGCTGCGGTCGTCGACCGCACCGGTGATCAGCGAGAGCATGGTAATCCCAGGTGCGCGGTCACGCCGTACCGGCCACTGTTACAGCTCCGAAACATCTCGTAACGTATGGACCATTGTCCGCCTAGATTTGTGTCATTAGAGTCCTACGCCATCCGACCCGGTAAACACAAGAGTCCAATGTGGACACAGGATGGTGTGACAAACCAAGGAGGGGACGGCATGGCAGACGTCATCCGAGCCGCCATCGTCCAGACCAACTGGACGGGCGACAAGGAGTCGATGATCAAGGCCCACGAGGACTACGCGCGGCAGGCCGCCGCGCAGGGCGCCAGGTGATCTGCTTCCAGGAACTGTTCTACGGGCCGTACTTCTGCCAGGTGCAGGATCGCAGCTTACTACGAGTACGCCGAGTCGATCCCCGGGCCCGACCACCGAGCGCTTCCAGGCTCTCGCCGCCGAGCTGGGCATGGTGATGATCCTGCCGATGTACGAGCAGGAGCAGCCCGGCGTCCTCTACAACACCGCGGCCGTGGTCGACGCCGACGGCAAGTACCTCGGCAAGTACCGCAAGACGCACATCCCGCAGGTCAAGGGCTTCTGGGAGAAGTTCTACTTCCGGCCCGGCAACCTGGGCTACCCGGTGTTCGACACCGCGGTCGGCAAGGTCGGCGTGTACATCTGCTACGACCGGCACTTCCCGGAGGGCTGGCGGGCGCTCGGCCTGGGCGGCGCGCAGATCGTCTTCAACCCGTCGGCCACCAGCCGGGGCCTGTCCGCGTACCTCTGGCAGCTCGAGCAGCCGGCGTCAGCGCGGTGGCCAACGAGTACTTCATCGGCGCGATCAACCGCACCGGCATCGAGGACCTCGGCGACAACGACTTCTACGGCTCAGTCCTACTTCGTCGACCCCGAGGGCAAGTTCGTCGGCGACGTCGGCGACGACGCACAACCCGGAGCTGATCGTGCGCGACCTCGACCTCGGGCCTGCTCGCCGAGGTGCGCGACCGGTGGCGTTCTACCGCGACCGCCGGCCCGACGCGTACGAGAGACTGGTGCAGCCGTGAGCATGCTCATCAAGGGCGGCACGGTGGTCGGCCCGAGCGGTGCCACCCCGGCCGACGTGCTGGTCGACGGCGAGAAGATCGTCGCGGTCTTCGCGCCCGGCCGTGGCCCGGAGGTCGAGGACGTCATCGACGCGACCGGGAAGTACGTCATCCCGGGCGGCGTCGACGCGCACACCCACATGGAGCTGCCGTTCGGCGGCACCTTCGCCAGCGACACCTTCGACACCGGCACCCGGGCGGCGGCCTTCGGCGGCACCACCACGATCATCGACTTCGCCGTGCAGCGCACCGGCGAGGTCGTGCAGGACGGGCTGGCCGCCTGGCACGCCAAGGCCGACGGCAACTGCCACATCGACTACGCCTTCCACATGATCCTCGGCGGCGTCGACGACGACTCGCTCAAGGCGATGGACCAGCTCGTCGTCGACGAGGGGATCACCAGCTTCAAGCTGTTCATGGCGTACCCGGGGGTCTTCTACAGCGACGACGGGCAGATCCTGCGCGCGATGCAGAAGGCGCGCGACAACGGCGCCATGATCATGATGCACGCGGAGAACGGCATCGCCATCGACGTGCTCGTGCAGCAGGCGCTCTCGAGCGCGGCGAGACCGACCCGATCTACCACGGCATCACCCGGCCGCGAGGCCCTGGAGGCGGAGGCGACCAGCCGGGCGATCTGGCTCGCCTCCGTCGCCGCCGACTGCCCGCTTTACATCGTGCACCTGTCCGCCAGCAAGGCCCTCGAGCAGGTCGCCGCCGCCCGCGACCTGGGCCGCAACGTCTTCGCCGAGACCTGCCCGCAGTACCTCTACCTGACGCTGGAGGACCAGCTCGGCGCGCCCGGCTTCGAGGGCGCCAAGTGGGTCTGCTCGACGCCGCTGCGCAGCGGCAAGAGAGCCGCACCGCGCCGACCTGTGGCAGGGCCTGCGCAGCAACGACCTGTCCGTGGTCTCCACCGACCACTGCCCCTTCTGCATGAAGGACCAGAAGGAGCTGGGCATCGGCGACTTCTCGAAGATCCCCAACGGCATCGGCGGCGTCGAGCACCGCGTCGACCTGCGTCTACCAGGGGGTCGTCGACGGGCAAGCTGTCGCTGGCCCGCTGGGTCGAGACGATCGCGACGACGCCGGCGCGGATGTTCGGCCTGTACCCGAAGAAGGGCATCATCGCGCCCGGCTCCGACGCCGACATCGTGCTCTACGACCCGAGCGGCGCGCACCCGCATCAGCGTCGAGACGCACCACATGAACATGGACTACTCCGCGTGGGAGGGTTTCGAGGTCGCCGGCAAGGTCGACACCGTCATCTCGCGCGGCACCGTCATCGTCTCCGGCGACGCATACCACGGCCGAGCCGGCCATGGACAGTTCGTGCGCCGGGCCTGTCCGACTACCTGCTGTGGGTAGACATGCAAGACGATCATGCATTGGATCGACGGCAAGGCCGTCGACGAGCACCGGCGGTCGCCGGTTGCCGGTCTGGGACCCGGCGACCGGCGAGCAGCAGGCCGAAGTGGTCGCCTCGACCGCCGAGGAGACCAGCGCGGCGGTGGCCAGCGCGCTCGCCGCCTAGCCCGGCTGGCGGGCCGCGTCGCTGTCCCGCCGGGCCGAGGTGATGTTCCGCTTCCGCGACCTCGTCGACGCCAACCGCAAGGAGATCGCCACCCTGGTCAGCACCGGAGCACGGCAAGACGGTCGCCGACGCCGAGGGCGAGCTCGCCCGCGGCCTGGAGAACGTCGAGTTCGCCACCGGCGCCCCGCACCTGCTCAAGGGCGGCTACAGCGAGCAGGCCGTCGACCGGCGTCGACGTCTACTCGATCCGTCAGCCGCTCGGTGTGGTCGCCGGGATCACCCCGTTCAACTTCCCGGCCATGGTGCCGATGTGGATGTTCTGCAACGCGCTCGTGTGCGGGAACACGTTCGTGCTCAAACCGAGCGAGAAGGACCCGTCGGTCTCGCTGCTGCTCGCCGACCTGCTGCGCCAGGCCGGGCTGCCGGACGGCGCGTTCAACGTCGTGCAGGGCGACCGGGAGGCCGTCGACACGCTGCTCGAGCACCCGGACGTGCAGGCGCTGAGCTTCGTCGGCTCGACGCCGGTCGCCAGGCACATCTACGAGACCGGCACCCGCGCCGGCAAGCGGGTCCAGGCCCTCGGCGGCGCGAAGAACCACATGGTCGTGCTGCCGGACGCCGACGTCGACGCCGCGGCCGACGCGGCGGTCTCGGCCGGCTACGGCTCGGCCGGGGAGCGCTGCATGGCGATCTCCGTCGTCGTCGCGGTCGGCGGGATCGCCGATCCGCTCGTGGCCGCGATCGGCGAGCGGATCGGCCGGATCCGGATCGGCCCGGCGACCGACCCGTCCGCGGAGATGGGCCCGCTGATCACGCCGCGAGCACCGGGACCGGGTGGCCGGCTACCTCGCCGAGCGCCGGGGCGGCCGACGTGGTCGTCGACGGCCGCTCGGATCCGATCAGCGACGGGCCGGGGTTCTTCCTCGGCGCCTCGCTGGTGGACAAGGTCGACCCGGACTCGCCGCTGTACACCGACGAGATCTTCGGCCCGGTCCTGTCCGTCGTGCGGGCCGACACGCTACGACGACGCGCTGAAGCTCGTCAACGACAACCCGTACGGCAACGGCACCGCGATCTTCACCCGGGACGGCGGGGCGGCGCGGCGCTTCCAGTACGACGTGGTGTGCGGCATGGTCGGCGTCAACGTGCCGGTGCCGGTCCCGGTCGCCTACTACAGCTTCGGCGGCTGGAAGTCGTCCCTCTTCGGCGACCTGCACATGTACGGCCCCGAGGGGATCCAGTTCTACACCCGCGCAAGGTGGTCACCTCGCGCTGGCCCGACCCGGCTTCGTCCACAGTGGACCTCGGCTTCCCGAAAGTACGGTGAACCATGGACTTCGGCGTCGTCTTCCAGTGCGACCCGCCCGCGCGGGACGTGGTCGCGCTGGCCCAGAAGGCCGAGGCGGCCGGCTTCAGCCACGTGTGGACGTTCGACTCGCACGTGCTGTGGCAGGAGCCGTTCGTCATCTACAGCCAGATCCTCGCCGCCACCGAGCGGGTCGTGGTCGGGCCGATGGTGACCAACCCGAGCACGCGCGACTGGACGGTCACCGCGTCGCTGTTCGCCACGCTCAACGAGATGTACGGCAACCGGACCGTCTGCGGCATCGGCCGTGGCGACTCGGCGGTGCGGGTGCTCGGCCTGACCGCCGACCACCCTCGGCGAGCTGCGCGAGTGCGTGCAGGTGATCCGGGACCTGGCCAATGGGCGCAAGGTGCGGCTGCGGGAGCGCGATCTGCAGTTCGCGTGGGCCGCGCAGAGCCGCCTCGAGGTGTGGGTCGCCGCCTACGGGCCGAAGGCTCTCGCGCTGACCGGTGAGGTCGGCGACGGCTACATCCTGCAGCTCGCCGACCCGGACATCGCGGCCTGGATGATCGCCGCGGTCCGCGCGGCGCGCCGAGAAGGCCGGGCGGCGACCCGGCGGCGATCAAGTTCTGCGTCGCCGCGCCCGCCTACGTCGGTGACGACCTCGCGCACCAGCGCGAGCAGACGCGGTGGTTCGGCGGCATGGTCGGCAACCACGTCGCCGACATCGTCGTCGCGCTACGGCGGCCTCCGGCGCGGTGCCGACCGTGCTGACCGACTACATCCGGGGCCGGCAGGGCTACGACTACGCCGAGCACGGCCGGGCCGGCAACACCCACACCGACTTCGTACCGGACGAGGTCGTCGACCGGTTCTGCATCCTCGGCCCGGTCTCCGACGCACCTCGCGCCGGTTGCAGGAGTTGCGCGAGCTCGGGGTCGACCAGTTCGCGCTGTACCTGCAGCACGACGCCAAGGAGTCGACGCTCGCGGCCTACGGGGATCACGTGATTCCGGCGTTTGCTGATCTGGCGGGTCATGAGACGTAGGCTGCGCCGATCGGCGGCGTTGGCGTCGCGCTGCTGCTGGCGATCGGGCTCTGGGAGGGCTACAAGGCGGTCGGCAGCCCGGACGGCACAAAGGTGTTCGGCGTGCGGATCCTGCCGCGCGCCGACGACCTGTCCATGCCGCACGCTGCTGACGTCGCTGCGCCGCTCGCGCACCCGGAGGTGGGCGGCGGCAATGGCCGGCCGGTTTGGCGCGCGGTGCTCGACGCCTGCCTGTTCACCCTCGGCATCACCACCGTCGGCTTTGTCGTCGGCGCGGTCGTCGGGCTCGTGCTCGCCGTGTTCATGCAGCGCTTCCGGGTCGTCGAGCGCGGGCTGCTGCCGTACGTGGTGCTGTCGCAGACCGTCCCGCTGGTCGCGCTCGCCCCGCTCATCGCCGGCTGGGGCGGCGTGCTGTGGCCGAGCTGGATGTCGGTGTCGCTGATCGCCGCGTACCTCGCGTTCTTCCCGGTCGCCGTGGGCATGCTGCGCGGCCTGCAGTCGCCGACCAGCATCGGCGAGGAGCTCATGCGCAGCTACGCGGCCGGCTGGTGGCGCACCCTGGTCAAGCTCCGGTTCCCGGCGTCGTTGCCGTACCTGTTCCCGGCGCTGCGCCTGGCCGGGGCGGCCGCGGTCGTCGGCGCGGTCGTCGGGGAGATCTCCACCGGTACCGGCGGCGGCATCGGCCGGCTGGTCATCGAGTACTCCCGCGAGGCCACCTCCGACCCGGCGAAGGTCTACACCGCGATGCTCGGCGCCGCCGTCCTCGGCCTCGTCGTCGCGGCCGCGATCAGCCTGCTCGAACTGCCGCTCATGCGCCACCGCCGCCGCGTCCTGGGAGCCACGTATGAGCGTCACTGAAGTCGAAGGCGCGGTGAGTCGGAGTGCCGTCGTCCTCGAGCGGGTCTCCAAGGTCTTCAACCAGGGCCGCCCGGACGAGGTCATGGCGCTGTCCGATGTGGACCTCACCGTCCAGCGTGGACAGTTCGTGTCGCTGATCGGGCCGTCCGGCTGCGGCAAGAGCACCCTGCTGCGGCTGGTCGCCGACCTTATCCCGCCGACCGCCGGCACGATCACCGTCGCCGGCAAGCCGGCCCGTAAGGCCCGCCTCGACCAGGAGTACGGCATCGCGTTCCAGCAGTCCGGCCTCTTCGAGTGGCGGACCGTGCGGCGCAACGTCGAACTGCCCCTGGAACTGCGCGGCACCGGCCGGGCCGAGCGCAAGGCCCGAGCCGAGGAGATGCTCGACCTCGTCGGGCTGCTGGAGTTCGCCGGGCACTACCCGGCCCAGCTCTCCGGCGGGATGCAGCAGCGGGTGGCCATCGCGCGGGCTCTCGCCGTACACCCGCCGCTGCTGCTCATGGACGAGCCGTTCGGCGCGCTCGACGAGATGACCCGGGAACGGCTGCAGGTCGAGCTGTTGCAGATTTGCGCGAAGACCAGGCACCAGTACCGTTTTCGTCACGCACTCGATCCCGGAGGCGGTGTTCCTCTCCGGCGTGGTCGTGGTCATGTCGCCGCGTCCCGGCCGCATCACCGCGATCATCCCGATCGACCTCGGCGAGCATGCCGATCGAGGTGAGGCGACCCGCCAGTCCGAGGAGTTCTTCGCCGCCATCACGGAGGTCCGGCGGGCCTTGCGCGGGGTACCAGCGCCATGAGGTGGGTACGAGCGGTGCTGCCGCCGATCGTCGTGGGAGTCGTGGCCATCGTCGGCTGGGAACTGCTGGTCAAGGTCGGGCGCATCGCGCCGTACGTGCTGCCCGCCCCCTCGGCGATCTGGTCGGAGCTTCGAGAGCAGCGCGGCAACATCCTCGACGCCGCGCTCGCCAGCGGGCTCAACGCGCTCGTCGGGCTCATCGTCGGCGCCGTGCTCGGGGTGCTCATGGCGATGATCGCCAGCCGGTTCTCGCTGCTGAGCGAGGTCTCGATCCCGGTCGCCGCGGTGCTCAACGCGCTGCCGATCATCGCGCTCGCGCCGATTCTCAACAACATGTTCGAGTCGACCAGCAGCCTGCCCCGGCGCATGGTCGCCGCGATCATCGCGTTCTTCCCGGTGTTCGTCAACACGCTGCGCGGCCTTCGTGAGGTCAACCCCACGCACCGCGAGCTGATGGAAAGCTACGCCGCGAGCGGATGGACCTTCGCTCGCCTCGTACGCCTTCCCGGGGCCCTGCCGTTCGTCTTCACCGGGCTGCGGCAGGCGTCCGCCCTGGCCGTCATCGCCGCCGTCGTCGCCGAATACTTCGGCGGGCTGCAGAACGGCCTCGGCTCACGCATCACCCAGGCGGCGAGTTTCACCGCGTACCCGCGGGCCTGGGCCTTCGTCGTGGGCGCGTGCGTCCTCGGCCTCGTCTTCTACCTCGGCACGCTCCTGCTGGAGCGGCTGGCGACACCATGGCGCAACCGCACATAGTTTCCATCGGAGGATTCGCATGAGACGCTATCTAGCCTCCCTCGCCATCGCGGCGGCGCTGCTCTTAAGCGCCTGCGGCACGGCGGACAACCCGACCACCACCACCACGGCGAGCGGCGGCGTTGCCAAGATCAAGCTGCAGCTGCAGTGGTTCTACCAGGCCCAGTTCGCCGGCTACATCGCCGCCGTCGACAAGGGTTTCTACAAGGAGCAAGGGCTTGACGTCGAGCTCCTCGAGGGCGCGGTCGACATCGTGCCGCAGACCGTCCTCGCGCAAGGCAAGGCCGACTACGCCGTGGCCTGGGTGCCCAAGGCGCTCGCCTCTCGTGAGCAGGGTGCGAAGATCACCGATGTCGGGCAGATCTTCGCCCGCTCCGGCACGTACCAGGTGGCCTTCGCCAACAAGAACATCAAGTCGGTGAACGATTTCCGGGGCAAGAAGGTCGGCAACTGGGGCTTCGGCAACGAGTTCGAGCTCTTCGCCGGCATGACCAAGGCCGGGCTCAGCCCGGGCAAGGACGTCACCCTGGTCCAGCAACAGTTCGACATGCAGGCGCTGCTCAAGGGCGACATCGACGTCGCTCAGGCGATGGCCTACAACGAGTACGCCCAGTTGCTGGAGGCCACCAACCCGGCAACCGGCAAGCTCTACACGGCCGACGACTTCAGCATCATCGACTGGAAGACGGTCGGCACCTCGATGCTGCAGGACGCGGTCTGGGCGAACACCGACAAGCTCAACGACAAGGCGTACCAGGATCAGACGGTGAAGTTCCTGGCCGGCACCATCAAGGGCTGGGCGTACTGCCGGGACCACGCCGAGGAATGCCGGGATCTGGTCGTGGCCAAGGGATCCAAGCTCGGCAAGAGCCACCAGCTGTGGCAGATGAACGAGGTCAACAAGCTCATCTGGCCGTCGACCGCGGGCGTCGGGCTGATCGACGACGCCGACTGGAACCGCACCGTCGACCAGTCGCTGACCACCAAGAACCAGACCGGTGAGACCGTCCTGAAGCAGAAGCCCGAGGGCCTCGCCTACACCAACGACTACGTCCAGAAGGCCCTCGACCAGGTCAAGGCCGCGGGCGTGGACGTGAGCGGGTCGAGCTTCAAGCCGGTGACGGTGACGCTCAACCCAGCCGGCGCGTAGGAGCTCAGCCCCGTAGCGCCACGCCGCCGACGATGGCGTGGCGCTCGGGGTGCTCCACCGGTGGGTCGTCGGGGTCCGGGCGCCATTGCGACACGTAGACCACGCCCGGCTCCAGGATGTCGTAGCCGCCGAACAGCCCGGTCACCTCGTGCTTGGTCCGGACGGTCAGCGGGTTCGCGGTGCGGTGGTATACCCGCTGTGCGTCGCTCGCCTCCTGCTGGCGGACGTCCTTCACGCCGTGCGACAGGGCCAGGTAGCTGCCGGCCGGCAGCGCCTCGCGTACCGCGGCGAGGATGCCCTTCGGGTCCTGCTCGTCGGGGACGAAGTGCAGCACTGCCATCAACAGGACCGCGATCGGCTGGTTCAGGTCGATCAGGGCGGTCACCTCGGGGTGGGTGAAGATCTTCGCCGGCTCGCGCATGTCCTGCTGGATCACGACCACGCGGTCGTTGCCGGACAGCAGCTGCCGGGCGTGCAGCACCGCGACCGGGTCGATGTCGACGTAGACGATGCGCGCGTCCGGCGCGACCTTCTGCGCCACCTCGTGCACGTTGCCGACGGTCGGGATGCCCGAGCCGATGTCGACGAACTGGCGCACCCCCACCTCGGCCAGTTCGTGGACCACCCGCTGCAGGAACGCGCGGTTGGCGCGGCAGCCGTCGGCGACGTCCGGGATCGCCGCGATGATCGCCTCGGCGGCCTTGCGGTCCGCGGCGAAGTTGTGCGTGCCGCCGAGGTAGTAGTCGTACATCCGGGCCGCGCTCGGCTGTTCGATGTCGATGGTGGGCGGGGCCCACGGCGGACGCTCCATGGGCATTATTGTGCCGGTTCGCCCGGGCTGCCGTTTACCATTGGCCCCGCTATGAACGCCACTCTCGTCGCCAAGGACCTCGCGGCCGGTCACGGCGCGCACCCACTCTTCTCCGGCCTCGACCTCGTCGTCGCGCCCGGCGACGTGATCGGCCTGGTCGGCGCCAACGGCGCCGGCAAGTCGACCCTGCTGCGGTCCTGGCCGGCCGGCTCGCCCCCGAGGACGGCACCATCCAGCTCAGCCCGCCCGACGCCACCGTCGGCTACCTGCCGCAGGAGCCCGACCGGCGCCCCGGCGAGACCGTACGGGAGTTCCTGGCCCGCCGTACCGGCGTCGCCGACGCCCAGCACGCGCTCGACGACGGCGACCCACGCCCTCGGCGAGGGCCGCCCGGGCGCCGACGACGGGTACGCCCAGCGCGCTGGAACGCTGGCTCGACCTCGGCGGCGCCGACCTGGACGAGCGGGCCGGAGCAGGTCGCCGCCGACCTCGGGCTTGGCGTCGGACCTGGACCATGCCGATGACCGCGCTGTCCGGCGGCCAGGCCGCCCGCGCCGGCCTGGCGTCGCTGCTGCTCAGCCGCTACGACATCTTCCTGCTCGACGAGCCGACCAACGACCTCGACCTGGACGGGCTGCGACCGGCTGGAGGACTTCGTCGGCGGGCTGCGGGCCGGCACGGTCGTGGTCAGCCACGACCGCGAGTTCCTCACCCGTACCGTCACCAGGGTCCTCGAGCTCGACCTCGCCCAGCAGCAGGTCAACCACTTCGGCGGCGGCTACGAGGCCTACCTGGAGGAGCGCGCGGTCGCCCGGCGGCACGCCCGCGAGGAGTACGACGAGTACGCCGACACTCGAGCCGGCCTCGAGGCGCGCGCCCGGACCCAGCGCGCCTGGATGGAGAAGGGCGTCAAGAACGCCCGCCGCAAGGCGAGCGACAACGACAAGATCGGCCGCAACGTTCCGCGCCGAGGCGACCGAGAAGCAGGCCGCCAAGGCCCGCCAGACCGAGCGGCTGATCGAGCGGCTCGACGTCGTCGAGGAGCCCCGCAAGGAGTGGGAGCTGCGGATGGAGATCGCCGCCGCGCCCGCGCGCCGGCGCGGTCGTCGCCACCCTGCGCGACGCGGTGGTGCGCCGCGGCGCCTTCACGCTCGGCCCGGTCGACCTGCAGATCGACTGGGCCGACCGGGTCGCGATCACCGGCGCCAACGGCTCCGGCAAGTCCACCCTGCTCGGCGCGCTGCTCGGCCGGATCCCGCTCGACGCGGGCCACGCGACGCTCGGCTCCGGGCGTCGTCGTCGGCGAGGTCGACCAGGCGCGCGGGCTGTTCGTCGGCGACGAGCCGCTGCGTGGACGCCTTCAGCGCCGCCGTCCCCGGCCTGGTGCCGGCCGAGGTCCGCACGCTGCTGGCCAAGTTCGGCCTGCGCGCCGCCCACGTGCTGCGCCCGGCGCCACCCTCTCGCCGGGCGAGCGCACCCGGGCCGCGCTCGCGCTGCTGCAGGCCCGCGGCGTCAACCTGCTCGTCCTCGACGAGCCGACCAACCACCTCGACCTGCCCGCGATCGAGCAGCTCGAGTCGGCGCTGGACGACCTACACCGGCACGTTGCTGCTGGTCACCCACGACCGCCGGATGCTCGAGGCGATCACCCTGACCCGCCTCGTCGAAGTGAGCAACGGCCAGATCTCCTGATCGGCTCGCCGGCCGCCACAACTCCGGGGAAGTTGTGGCCTCGACCGGGCTGCGAGGCCACTACTTCGGGGAAGTTGTGGCCTACGGCGACTGCGAGGCCACTACTTCGGGGAAGTTGTGGCCTCGGCCCGGCGCTTAGGCCACTACTTCGGGGGAGTTGTGGCCTCCGAGCCCGGCCGGTGCGCTGAGCCGCTTGCTGTATAGCCATATGGCCCTATGATTGGTGTATGAAGACCGACTGGAGTGGTGACGGGCCGCTCTACGAACACGTCGCCAACCTGATCCGCCAGGAGATCGCCGGCGGTCGCTTCGCCCCCGGCATGGCGTTGCCGAGCGAGGCGGTGCTCAGCCAGGCGTACGGCGTGAGCCGCAGCACCGTCCGCGACGCGTTGCAGGTACTCAGGCGCGAAGGCCTCATCACCGTGCGGCACGGCGTCGAAGCGCAGGTCCGCGCGGCGACCGAGCACCATCCGGTCACCCTGCGGCCGGGTGACGAGGCGATCGCCCGGATGCCCAGCCCGGCCGAACGGCGCCGGCTCAACCTCGACGAGGGCATCCCGGTGATCGAGATCCGCAACGGCGAGGGAGTCCGCGAACTCCACGCCGCCTCCGAGGTGGCGCTGCAGGTGGCATAGCCGCGCCGGAGGGTCCCGCCGGTCGGCTGGGTGCACAGCGGCCGGCCATAGGGGTCTCCGGGCAGGCGCGACGTAGGGGTTCGCTGCCTGCCCGGAGGCTTCCCCTCCATGATCGCTGAAGACCGGTACGTCTTCAGCGAGCCGGGGCGAGGCGTTCCGGGTGGGACTCGCGTACCGGGGTCAACAACGCCGCCGCCGCGATCGCCACGCAACCGACGCCGGCCGCGACGCACACGGCCGGGGCGCCGACCTTGCCCGCTAGTGCGGTCAACAGGGCCGCGCCGATCGGGGCCAGCGCGTAGTGGACCGTCCAGAACGCCGCCGTCACCCGGCCGAGCAGTTCGTTCGGGGTGACTTCCTGGCGCAGCGACATCGAGCACACCCCGCCGACACCCAGGCTGAACGCGAAGACCGTGATGAGGCCGGCCACCACGACCAGCGTTCGACTGACGCCCACCACGGTCAGCGCCAGGCCGCCGAGTACGCTCGAGCCGATCCAGCAGGCGCCGAAGCCAGCCCCATCTGGGCCACCGAACCGGTCGCGGCCAGGACCAGGAGCGGCACCGCGACGAACGCGAACATGTCGCCCGCCACCGACAGCGTCTGGACCAGCCAGAAGATGCCGAACGACCGGCGCGCGTCGGTCAAGACGGCGGCTCGCGGAGCTCCTTCATCGCGTTGCGCGCGAAGACCTGCTGCACGGTCGCGACCCGCTCGGATCGGCCCCGGCCGATGAAGCTGACGAACCAGTGCAGCACCGTGGTCAGCCGGTTCTTGAAGCCGACCAGGTAGAACAGGTGGACGCCCAGCCACAGCAGCCAGGCGACGAACCCGGAGAAGTGCAGCCGGCCGATGCTGGTGACCGCGGAGAACCGCGAGATGGTCGCCAGGCTGCCCTTGTCGAAGTACTTGAACGGCTTGTCCGGGCCCTCGTTCTTCACGCGCCGGGTGATCTGGCGGGCGGCGTACCGGCCGCTCTGGATGGCCACCTGGGCCACGCCGGGCAACTGGTCGAGTGCCATCATGTCGCCGACCGCGAAGATCTCCGGGTGTCCGGGGACCGTGCAGTCCGGTTCGACCAGGATCCGGCCGGCCCGGTCGGTCTCCGCACCGGTGGCCTTGGCCACCTGCTTCGACAGCTCGGGTGCGGCCACGCCCGCCGCCCAGATCTTGGTCATGCTCTCGATGCGGCGCCGCCCGTTCGCGGTCTCGACCTCGATGCCGGTGGCGTCGATATCGACCACCTTGGTACGGAGCTCGACCTCGACGCCCATCTTGTGCAGCTGGCGCAGCGCCTGCGTCGACAGGTGATCGCCGAACGTCGGCAGGACCGCGTCGAGCGCGTCGACGAGGATGATGCGCGCGTGTTTCGGATCGATCCGGCGGTACTGGCCGGGAAGGGTGCGATGGGCGAGCTCCGCGATCTGGCCGGCCATCTCGACCCCGGTCGCCCCGGCCCCGACGACGACGAACGTCAGCCAGCGCTCGATCGCCGCCGGATCGGTTTCCAACTCGGCCAGCTCGAACGCGCCGAAGATCCGGCCGCGCAGTTCCAGGGCGTCGTCGATGCTCTTCATCCCGGGCGCGAACTCGGCGAACCGGTCGTTGCCGAAGTACGACTGGGAGGCGCCGGCCGCCACGATGAGCGTGTCGTACTCGACGGAGTACGTGATCCCCGGTGCGGATGCGGTCACCGTCTTGGCCTCGGCGTCGACCTCGGTGACCCAGCCGAGCATGACGCGGGTGTTGTCCTGCCGCCGGAGGATCTCGCGGATCGGCACCGCGATCTCGCCCTCGGAGAGGATGCCGGTGCTGACCTGGTAGAGCAGCGGCTGGAACAGGTGGTAGGGCGTGCCGTTGATCAGGGTCACGTCGACCGGCGCCTTCCGCAGCGCCTTGGTGGCGAACAGGCCGCCGAAGCCGGCCCCGACCACCACGACCCGGTGTTTGCCGCCCCCCCGACCCCGCCCGCTGAGTGGCTGATCACGTTCATCCATGACCATTACGGTACTGGTCGTCGCATGGGCCGGCGGTCAATAGGGTGGGGGCATGGATCGTCGGGTAGTCGAGCATCTGCGGGCCTGGCTGGGCGACTGGCCGGACCGGCCGAGCGGCGTCGTGATCGTGGGAGCCCAGGTGCGCGACGAGCCGGCCTGGGACGGCAAGCGATGGCCGGTGCTCGGGATCACCGACGCGGACGGCAACGGCGTCGTGTCCGTCCCGCCGGACCGGGCCGACGCGGTCCGGGAGGCGCTGAAACCCGGCGGCGATCCCCAGCTGCTGCTGGCCGCGCACCTTCCGACGATCATGGGCATGCCGGGCAGCGGCTGGTTCGCGGGAGTGTTCCGCTGGTCGCTGCACCCGACCGCGCTGCCGGACGCCGGCGCCTGGGAGCCGGCCGACGGGCCGGCGGTGCCCGAGTGGCTGCACCCGTTCGGCGGCGAGGTGCTGATCGAACGGGACGGCGACGGCGCCTACCTGGCCGGGGTCGGGCTCAAGCGGCACCATCCGACCGGCACCGAACTGTCCGTCGGCACCGAGCCGGCCGCGCGCGGCAAGGGGCTGGCCCGCCGGCTGGTGGCCAAGGCCGCCCGGCGGGTGGTTGACGGCGGCGCGGTCGCCACCTACCTGCACGACCCGGCCAACATCGCGTCCGCGCACGTCGCGGAGGCGGCCGGCTTCCCGGACCTGGGCTGGAAGGTCTACGGCCTCTGGGGCGCCTGACCCCCTTCGGCGCATGTCACACGGTCGGATGGGGACCGATCCGTCCCAGGTATGACAATCTTGGACTGTGGCGGGCATCGCATGAGGCAGACCCTCCGCACCGCGACCGCGATTGCCGGCAAACGGATCCGGTTGGGTGTGCGGCTGACGCGCGAGTGGCGGCCCACGTTCGCGTGGGTCAAGTCACTGCTGCGCAGCGGGGTGACCAACTTCACCGTGCTCGCTCTGACGTTCTGGCTGGTCCCCGGGGTCCGGGCCAGTGGCGGCCCGGCCGCGCTGCTGCAGTTGGTGGTGGTGCTGGCCCTGGTGGGCATGGTGATGCGGCTGGCCCTGCTCGGGGTGGCCGTGGTGATCGGCGGCCTGGGTGTGCTCATCCTCGGCACCGTCCTGCAGGCGATCGTGATGTACACCGCCCTGCGGCTGGCCGACGGGGTCAGCGTGGACAGCTTCGCCGCCGCCTGGGTGGCCAGCTGGGTCGCCGCCGCCCTGGCCGCGCTGATCAACTGGCTGGCCGACGCCGGCAGCGACGACGTCTTCCTCGGCCAGGCGTTGCGCCAGATGGCGCGCGGGCCGTCGGCCGCCCCGGTCGAGCCCGGGCTGCTGATCATCCAGCTCGACGGGCTGTCCGCGCCGCTGCTCAGCTGGGCGATCAAGGCCGGCAACCTGCCGAATCTCGGCCGCTGGCTGCGGCAGGAGACGCACTCGATGGTCTCCTGGCACACCGGGGTGCCCTCGACCACGCCCGCGAGCCAGGCCGGCATCCTGCACGGGAATGTCACCGAGATTCCGGCTTTCCGCTGGTACGAGAAGGAGACCGGCAAGATCGTCGTCACGAACCGTCCGCGGGATGCCGCCGAGATCGAGAAGCGCATCACGGACGGAAGAGGGCTGCTCGCCGATGGCGGGGCGAGCATCAGCAACAACTTCACCGGCGACGCGCCGATCAGCATGCTCGTGTTCAGCAAGGCGACGCTGCCCGGCCGGTCGGCGCGGGGCTACCTGACCTTCGTCGCCAGCCCGTACGGCTTCGCCCGCGCGATCGTCCTGTCCGTCGGCGAGATGCTGAAGGAGTTGCAGCAGGCGCGGCGGCAGCGCCGGCGGGACGTCTACCCGCGGGTGCCGCGCCTGGGCGCCTACGTGGCGCTCCGCGCGGTCACCAACGTGGTGCTGCGCGACCTCAACGTGTCGCTGATCGCCGAGCAGATGAGCAAGGGCACCCCGGTGATCTTCTGCGACTTCGTCGACTACGACGAGGTGGCGCACCACGCCGGGCCGCTGCGCCCGGAGGCGATGCAGACGCTGGAGGGCCTCGACCGGGTGCTCGGCACGCTGCATCGGCTCTCCGCGCACGCGGGTCGCACGTACGACATCGTCGTGCTTTCCGACCACGGCCAGAGCCAGGGAGCCACGTTCCGGCAGCGGTACGGGGAGTCGCTCGACGCCGTGGTGGCGCGGCTGGCCAGTACGCCGGAAGAAGCCTCCGCCGAGAGCGGCAAATCCGAGGACTGGGGACGCGTCAACGTGCTGCTCGACGGGGTCGCCGGGCAGGGCCGGGCCCGTACGGCGGCGGTGCGGGTGGCCACCTATGCGGTGCCGCCCGTCGAGGAGCCCGACGAACAGGCGGCCGGGACGGTCGTCACCGTCGTATCCGGCAACCTGGCCATGGTCTACCTGCCCGGCGAGGGACGGTTGGGGCTCGAGGCGATCAACGCCGCCTATCCGGAGCTGGTCGAGGGGCTCGCCCGGCACGCCGGGATCGGCCTCGTGGTGGTCGACTCGGTCG
Organism: uncultured Actinomycetota bacterium; assembly: GCA_963816625.1. Taxonomy (GTDB): domain Bacteria; phylum Actinomycetota; class Actinomycetes; order Mycobacteriales; family Micromonosporaceae; genus Dactylosporangium. Next base: position 1,169,866 of record CAWFLC010000006.1, read on the forward strand.
ACGGGCCGATGGCCTTCGGGGCCAAGGGCAGCTATCGGCTGCGCGACGGGCACATCGACGGCGACGACCCGCTGAAGGGCTATGGCCCGTACGCGGCGCGTGACCTACTCGCCCATCAGCAGTGCGCACATGTCGGCGACCTGGTGCTGGTGAGCCTGGTCGAGCCGGGCACGGACGAGGTCGCCGCATTCGAGGAGCTGGTCGGCTCGCACGGCGGGCTGGGTGGCTGGCAGACCGAGGCGATCCTCATGCACCCGCGCTCGTGGCCGCTCGACGAGCCGGAGCTGATCGGCCCGGACTCGCTCTACCGCCAGCTCGTGCGCTGGCTGGACGACCTAGGCCTGCGCCGGTCCGCTGATTCCCTCGACCGCGTGGGCTGAGTCGTCTCGGCCGCCGGCGGCTTCTGCCGCACCCCGACCTGATCCTTCGCGGCGCTTGTGGATGCGCCCGACGAGCCACGACACCGCCAGGACGAGCGCGATCGCGGCGACGAGGCCCTGCCACGGCTCGGGGAAGATGGCGCCGCCGATCAGGCCGACCGCCGCGTACATCGCCGACCACAGCACGCACGCCGGGACGTTCGCGGTGGCGAATCGGCGCCACGAGATGCCGACGACCGCGGCGGCGAGCAGCATCGGGATGCGCCCGGCCGGGATCAGCCGGGAGACCAGCAGGGCGGTGATCGGTTTGCGCTCGATGCGCTGCTTGACCGTCCCGGCCATCTCGATCGGCTTGCGCGACAGCCGGACCCGGCGGGTCAGCGCCTCCCCGCCGACGCGGCAGAGGGCGAAGGTGACGATGTCCCCGCTGTATGCCGCGAGCGCACCGACCGCGACGACCGCGAGCACCGTGTAGCCGTCGCGGTGCCAGGCGACCGCGGCAGCCGCACTGACCGCCGCGCCGGTGGGCAGGACCGGAATGACCGCGCCGATCAGGACGATGAGCAACAGCGACCCGAGAGCGGCCAGTACGTTCCCGAGAGCGGTCACGAGACCGACCAGGCGTCGTCGAGCGTGAGGCTGCCGCCCGGCGCGAGGACCCGGACCGCGGTCGTGGGCGCGGCGGCCGCGGCGAACTCGGCGAACTCCTGGCCCGGCCGGGTGAAGCGGTCCGGTCGGATGCGCTGGCAGCCGATCGGCCAGAGTGTGCCCCAGTGGATCGGCACGGCCCAGGTCGGCGCGACGCGGCGGACCGCCTCGGCGGCACGGGCCGGGTCGAGGTGGCCGGGCCCGAGGTTGAAGCCCCAGCCCCAGACCGGCACCAGCGCGAGGTCGACCGGCCCGAACTCGGACATGCCGTCGAACAGCCCGGTGTCGCCGGCGAACCACGTCGTACGCGTGCCCGCCAGCAGGTAGCCGACCGTCTCGGCGAAGATCCTGGAACGCGGCATCCGGTGCCCGTGATGGTCGGCGGGCACGGCGCGGATCGTGATCGAGCCGACCGAGGTCTGCTCGCCGGCGGAGAGCTCGACGTATGGCCGGTCCGTGCCGATGCGCCGCCGCAGAAACGCCGCCGCACCCCGCGGGACGACGATCGTGGTCTCGTGCGGGACCATCCGGAGCGACGCCAGGTCGCAGTGGTCGGCGTGCAGATGCGAGATGACCACGGCGTCCAGCGGCGCCGGCGGGGTCGGGGTCGGCCCGCGGCGGCGCCAGAGGTGGGCCAGCCGGTTGCGCAGGACCGGGTCGGTCAAGACCGTAGTGCCGCCGTCCTCGACGGCTACCGTCGCGTGCCCCCACCAGGTCACCTTCACCACTACACACTAGCTTTCGCGGTGGTCCCGGCGCCCCGCCAGAATTCGGTGGGGGTAGGGATGGCACTACTTCGGGGAAGTCGTGGCCTCGGCGGGGTCGGGTGGCCACTACTTCGGGGAAGTCGTGGCCTCGGCGGGGCCGGGTGGCCACTACTTCGGGGAAGTCGTGGCTTCGACGCTGGACTACATGGACATCCTCTACGTCCGCGACTGCGGGCGGGCGATCGCACAGCTGATGACGGCGTCCCGGCTGTCCTATGACACGTACAACATCGGGTCGGGAGGCACGGTGAGCAACGCCGAAGCGGCCGCGGCGATCCGGCGGGTCGTGCCCGCGGCCGACCTGCCGTTGCGGGACGGGCGCAGCCAGTTCGGCGGCCGGGCCGAGCAGTTCATGGACATCACGCGGCTGCGCGAGGACACCGGCTTCACGCCCGGCTTCACGCTGGACGAGGCGGTCGCCGACTACATCGCCTGGCTGCGCGCCGGCCACGACCGCTAGCGGCAACAACTCCGGGCAAGGAGTGGCCATCGACCCCGCCGGAGGCCACTACTTCCCCGGAGTAGTGGCCTCCCGACCCCGCCGTGGCCACTACTTCCCCGGAGTTGTGGCCTCCCGATCCCGTCGTGGCCACTCCTTCCCCGGAGTTGTGGCGTCCCGACCGCGCCACTCCGGGTTATGGATTCACTTGGATCTTCCGGCCGACTCCGGCCCGGAACTGGGCGATCGCCTCGGCGTACTGGGCCAGTGGAAAGCGGTGGCTGATGAAGATCTGCGGGTCGAGCACGCCGGCGGAGAACAGCTCGCCGGCCCGCTCGAAGCTGTGCAGCACGGCCATCGAGCCGGTGATGGTGAGCTCCTGGTTGTAGATCTTGTACGGCTCGATGGTCGCTCGCGTGTCGTAGCTGGACACGCCGAACTGCAGGAACGTACCGCCCCGGCCGACCCGGTTGAGCCCGTCGGCGATGGCCGCCGCGGCACCCGTACAGTCGATGACGACGTCCCAGCCGCGCGGGTAGTCCAACTCGCCGGCGTTGCTGACCGCGGCCGTGCAGCCGAGCAGCTTCGCCGTCTCCAGCCGGGTCGGGTTGATGTCGACCACCGACACCGTCGCCGCCCCGGCCTTCTTGGACAACTCCAGCATCATCAGCCCCATCGTGCCGGCGCCGTAGATGAGGTAGTCCTGGGCGAGTTCCCGGGTGAGCACGTCGTAGCCGCGCACCGCACAGGACAGCGGTTCGATGAGCGCGGCGTCCGCCGGGTTCACGCTGTCCGGCAGGCGGAAGCAGTTGCGCGCCGGTACGGCGACGAACTCGGCCGCGCCGCCGGCCTTGGTGACGCCGATGGCCGCCCAGTTCTCACACAGGTTGCCCCGGCCGCGCCGGCAGTAGTAGCACCGTCCACAGTGCAGGGACGGGTCGACGGCCACCATCGCACCGGCCGGCACGTAGTCGACCTCGGGGCCAACCGCGACCACCTCGCCGGCGAACTCGTGCCCGGGCACGATCGGGTACGCGGGCGCGAACTCGCCGTCGAGGATGTGCAGATCGGTGCCGCAGATGCCGCCGCCGATCACGCGGACCACGACCTCACCGGGTCCTGGCGTCGGATCCGGGAGCGTCTCGATGGCGATCTCGCCGGGTTTGACGATCACTGCGGCTTTCATTACTTCACGGCTCCCATCGTGAGGCCACGAACGAGTTTGTTCTGCGCGAACCAACCGGCCAGGACGACCGGCAGAGACAGGAGCGTGGCGGCGGCGCACAGCCGGGCCAGGAACGCTCCCTCGGAGGAGACGAAACCGACCAGGAAGATCGGCGCGGTACCGGCATTCGTGGCGGTCAGGTTGACCGCGAAGAAGAACTCGTTCCACGAGAAGATGAAGCAGATCAGCGCGGTCGCCGCGATGCCGGGGGAGACGAGCGGCAGCAGCACCCGGCGGACGACCGCGCCGAAGCCGGCGCCGTCGAGCGCGGCCGCTTCGAGCAGGGCCACCGGCACCTCGAGCAGGAACGACCGCATCATCCAGACCGCGAGCGGCAGGTTGATCGAGGTGTAGAGGATGACCAACGTCCAGATGTTGTCCAGCATGCCGAGCTGCTTGACCACCAGGTAAATGGGCAGGAGCGCGGCCACGGCGGGCAGCATCTTGGTGGAGATGAAGAAGAACAGCCCGTCCCGCCACTTCTCCACCGGCCGTAGCGAGAGCGCGTAGGCCGCCGGGATGGCGAGCAGCAGTACCAGGATCGTCGAGAACACCGCCGCCATGAGCGAGTTGAGCAGGTACGGCGTGATGTCCCGGCCGAACACCTGCCGGTAGCCGTCGAGGGTCGGGCTGAAGAACCAGGTCGGCGGGTTGGTCGCCGCGTCGGACTCCTTCTTGAACCCGGTGAGCACCATCCACAGCACCGGGAAGAAGAACAGCAGGCCAGCGGCCCAGGCGCCGACGGCCCAGACGGCTGTGGTGGAGCGGCGGTCCTTCATCGTCCCTCCTCCATCCTGAAGAGGCTGGCGAGCAGGCGCAGCGCGAAGGTCGCGACGATGATCGTGCCGATCACGACCACGACGCCGGCCGCGGCCGCCTCGCCATATTCAAACTTGCGGAACGTGGTCAGGTAAATCTCGTACGGCAGGTTGGTCGTGGCCGTTCCCGGACCGCCCTGCGTGAGGGTGAAGATCGCGTCGAACGTGTTCACCAGGTAGATCGAGCCGAGCAGGGCGCCCAGTTCCAGGTACGGCCGGAGGAACGGCAGCGTGATCCGCACGAAGATCTGCCATGCGTTGGCCCCGTCGACCCGGGCGGCCTCGAGGGTCTCCTGGGACTGGCCCTGCAGGCCGGCCAGGAGGATGAGCATCATGAACGGCGTCCACTGCCACACGAGCGTGGCCACGACGGCGGCCTTCGGGTATTGGGAGATCCAGTCGGTGCTCCCCCCGAGGATGCCGTTGATCAGGCCGTAGGTGGGGTTGTAGATGGTGTGCTTCCAGACCAGCGCGGCGGCCATCGGCATCACCAGGAACGGGGTGATGAGCAGGGTGCGCACGACGCCCCGGCCGGGGAACTTGCGGTCGAGCAGGATGGCCAGGCCGAGCCCGATGAGAACGGACAGGATCACCGAGCTGGCGGTCAGGATCACGGTGTTGACCAGCGCGGCGCGCAGCCGCGAGTCGGTCAGAACGGTGCCGTAGTTGCTGAGCCCGACGAACCCGCGTTCGCCCGGGCGCAGCGCGTTCCAGCTCAGCGTCGAGAGGTAGAGCGTGACCACGAACGGGATCTGGGTGACGACGATCGCGAAGATGAGGGCCGGTAGCAGCGGTGCTCGGCGGCTCCACTTCTGTGCGGGCTTGACATTGCGTAGTGCCGGTGTGCCCGGCGCGGTCGGCGTGATGGCCGAACCGGTGTCGACGACTTGCGTCACTGGGGACCTCCCGGTGATGCGGGGACCCGCCGTGGCGGCGGCGGGTCCCCGGACTATGAGGGCCTAGGAGGGGCTATTTGTACTTCTTGGCCACGTCTTCGGCGAGCTTCTGCCCGTCGGCCAGCGCTTTGTCCACCGTGGTGCTTCCGGCGATGGCCGCCGCTATCTCCTGTGCGACCTTGGTGCCGAGGTCCTGGAACTCGGGTATGCCGACGAACTGCACCCCCAGCGCCGGTCGTGGCTGCAGGCCCGGGTTGGTCGGGTCGGCCGCCTCGATCGACTTCAGCGTGATGTCGGCGAAGGACGTCGCGGAGTTCTTGTAATCGGGCAGGTCATAGGTCGACTGGCGCTTGCCGGACGGCACGCGGGACCAGCCGAGCTTCGCGCCGACCAGCTTCTCGTAGTCCTTGCCGGTGGCCCAGGAGATGAACTTCCAGGCGCTGTCGGCCTTCTTGGTGGTCTTCGGCATGGCCCAGGCCCAGGCCCACAGCCAGCCGGACGCCTTGGTCTTGTCGACCGGCGCGTACGCGTAGCCCACCTTGCCGGCGACCTTGCTGGCGCTCGGGTCCTCCAGGGTGCCGGCGGCCGACGTCGCGTCGTACCACATGGCGGCCTTGCCCTGCCCGAAGGTGTTCAGGCACTCGGTGAAGCCGGCCTGCGACGCGCCCGGCTCGCCGTACTGGCGGACCAGATCGACGTAGAACTTCGTCGCCTGCGTGAACTCCGGGGCGTTGACCTTCGGCGTCCAGTCCTTCTCGAACCAGGTGCCGCCCATGGTGTTGACCACGGTGGTCAGCGGGGCCATCACCTCGCCCCAGCCGGGCAGGCCGCGCAGGCAGATGCCGGCGGTGCCGGTCGCCTTGTCGTTGAGCTTGCTGGCGAAGTCGGCCACCTGCGCCCAGGTCGGGCGCTCCGGCATGGTCAGGCCCTTGGCCTGGAACAATTCCTTGTTGTACATGAGGAAGGACGACTCACCGTAGAACGGTGCCGCGTAGAGCTTGCCGTCCTCGCCGGACAGCGACTTGACCATCGGCGGCAGCAGGTCGGCCTTGTCGTACGAGGAGTCGGCGTCGGCGTAGCTCGACAAGTCGTGCGAGCCAGTTGTTCTTGGCCCAGATCGGCGTCTCGTACGCGCCGATGGTCACCACGTCGTACTGCCCGCCCTGGGTCGCGACGTCCTGCGTCACCTTGTCGCGCAGTTCGTTCTCGGGAAGGATCGTGTACTTCACGGTGATGCCGGTCTGCTTGGTGAAGTTGTCGGCGGTGAGCTTCTGGATGTCTTCCATCTGCGGGTTGCCCACCATCAGGGCGGTGATGGTCTTGTCATCACCGCCGCCGCCGGAGCTCGAGCCGCCGGCGCCGGAACAGCCGGACGCGACGAGCAGTAGGCCGGCAAATGCGGCAAAAGGCATCAACAAACGGCGTTTTAGCACAGCAAACCTCCAGTGATGGGGGTGAACGAGCAGGAGGAAGCCCGGACCTCAGGTCCGGATCACCTGTGGGCCGAGAAGGGTGTAGCGGTGCGCCTCGGACGCGGGCAGCGAGGTGTCCGTGACGATGGACTCGAAGTCGGAGATCTCCGCGAAGCGGCAGAAGCTGCTGACCCCGAACTTCGTGTGGACCCCGACGAACACCCGGCGCCGCGACACGCTCATCACCTGCGCCTTGACGTCGGCGACGGCCGGATCGGGGGTGGTGAGCCCGTGTTCGCGGGAGATCCCGTTCGCACCGACGAACGCCAGATCGATGACGAATCCGGCGAGCATGCGCGTGGCCCAGTGGTCCACGGTGGCCAGCGTGCGTCCCCGGACGCGTCCGCCCAGGAGCAGCACGGTGACGGCGGCGTTGTCCGCGAGGATCGCCGCGGTGCCCAGCGCGGCGGTGACCACCGTCAGTTGCCGGTCGTCGGGCAGCGCTTCAGCGATGAGTTGAGGGGTGAACCCCTCGTCGATGAAGATGGTCTCGGCGTCGCCGAGCCGCTCGACCGCGGCCGCCGCGATGCGCCGTTTCTCCGGTACGTGTCGGGTGGTACGCGTGGCGAGGGTCGTCTCGAAGCGGGCGGTCTCGACCGGGTAGGCGCCGCCATGGGTGCGCCGCACCAGGCCGTGCTGTTCGAGCACGCGGAGGTCGCGCCGGATGGTCTCGGGCGCGACCGCCAGGTCGGCGGCGAGCTTCGCCACGTCGACCTGGCCTTCGCTGCGGGCGACGGCCAGGATGCGGTGCTGCCGTTCGGTCGAGTGCATCGCCGTGTCTCCCTCCGTCGCCTCTCCGGGGCGACACCGTGGGACTGGTCGCCGTCGATGGTGTTGCTGCGGGTCACCAAGTTCTAACATCGACGAAACGTTGTGACTCGGTTCACAGCAGCACTATCTCGGCTCGCCTTTGCCCGCTTGGGCGCGGGTGTATCACCAGTAAACGCTGACGATACGGATAATTGGCGGCCCGCAGCGTGCCCGTACGAACAACTGGGCCGCCCGCTTGGTGTCCGCCGGCCGCCCGCGACGGGCCGGTTGGGCGCCCGCGCCGGGCACCGTGCCTCGGCCGTCATCCGAATTGAAAGGTTGCGGCCCGGTTACGAGGTCTTGACGGAGTCTTGCTCCGGTGTCAACGATGTCACTGGCTTCACCTCCACCCCAGCGACGATCTGGGAGGCGACGTGCACGTCGGTTCAGCGCGGCCTCGATCGATCTCCCGCCCTGCGCGGCGGGATGCCGTGGCCGTCGATAAAGCCAGGTTAACCGCGTGACACCGGTCCCGCAGCGGCTCCCGCCGAACCAGCTCGAGCACTTCTACCGGGGCGGCCGGCGGATCGCCGAACTGCGCGGCGGGGCCGCCACCGAGGGCATGAGCCAGCCCGAAGAGTGGCTGGCGTCTATGACCACGATGTCATCGTCGGACGCGCGCGGCCTGTCCCGGCTGGCCGACGGCACGCTGCTGCGCGACGCCGTACGAGCCGACCCGCAGGCGTGGCTCGGGCCCGCGCACGTCGCCCGCTTCGGCCCGTCGAGCGAACTCCTCGTCAAGCTCCTCGACGCCGGCCAGCGCCTGCCCGTCCACCTGCACCCGGACCGGGCGTTCGCCCGCCGCCACCTGTCCGCCGCCCACGGCAAGACCGAAGCCTGGTACGTCCTCGCCGTCGACGACGGCGCCGCCGTCCGCGTCGGCTTCACCGAGCCGATGGGCGCGGACCGCCTGCGGCGACTCGTCGACGACCGCGACACCGACTCGCTCGTCGCCGCCCTGCACCGGTTGACCGTCGCGCCCGGCGACGCCGTACTGGTGCCGGCCGGCACCCCGCACTGCATCGACGCCGGTGTCTTCGTGCTCGAGCTGCAGGAGCCCACCGACTTCTCGATCCTCCTCGAGGCCCGGGACCTGCCGCTCGACCTGCCCCGCGACGGGCACCTCGGGCTCGGCTACGACACCGCGCTGCAGGCGGTCCACCTCGACGCCCTCAAGCCCGAAGACCTCGACGCGCTGGTCCAGCGCAACGGTGCCGCCGCCCGTACGCCGGCCGGCGGCGGTCTCATGCCGCCGGCCGCCGATGCGTTCTTCCGGCTCCACAGTGGACAACGACCGGTCGAGGCCGGCTTCGCGGTCGTCGTCATCGTGGACGGAACCGGCCGGATCGTCGCGTCCGACGCGCCAGCCCTCGAGGTGCGCCGCGGCGCCGCCGTGGTGGTCCCGTACGCCGCCGGCGACTGGCGCGTCGACGGTGACGCGACCGCCCTCATCAGCCGGCCACCACGGCCATGACCGCCGTTTTCGTCGGCGTCGACGTCGGCACGACGCGGATCAAGGCCGTCGCCATCGACCACACCGGCCGCCTGCACCACGAGGCCGAGCTGCGCACGCCGTGGCAGCGGGGCGGGGTCGAGATCGACCCGGACGACCTCGCGACCGCCGCGACCACGGTGGCCGCGCGGGCCGCCGGCGACGATGCCGTCGCCGGCATCGGCGTCACCGGGATGGCCGAGACCGGGGTGCTCGTCGACGCCCACGACCGCCCGCTCGCTCCCGCGATCGCCTGGCACGACCCGCGCGGTGACCTCGACACCATCGCGCGCGAACTCGGCGACGCGACGTTCCGCCGTACCACGGGCCTGCCCCTGACCACGCTTCCGTCGTTGGCCAAGCTCCTGTGGCTCCGCGACCATTTCACCGGTACGAAGCGAGCGACGCGCTTCTACTCCGTCGGTGAATGGGTGGTCCGCCGCCTCGGTGGCGCTCCAGTCGCCGAGCTCTCGCTGGTCAGCCGGACCGGGCTGTTCGACCTCACCGCCGTGCGCGCCTGGGACGCGGCTCTGGACCTGCTCGGCTGGCCCGGGCTGCTGCCCGAGCCGGTGGTCGCCGGTACCGCCGCGGGGTTGGCCTCCGGCGAGGGTGTGCCGGGTATTCTGCGCGGCGCGGTCCTCACCGTCGCCGGCCACGACCACCAGGTCGCCGCCTACGCCACCGGCGCGGCCGTCGACGGCGCGCTGCTCGACTCGCTCGGCACCGCGGAGGCGCTGGTCCGCACCTGCCGGCCGCCGCTGACCGCCGACCACGTGGAGCGGCTGACCGCCGCCAACCTGTCGATCGGCTGGGGTGTGGTCGCCGGGCATCTGTGCATCCTCGCCGGGTTGATGACCGGCCTGACCCTCGACCGGCTGGCCGTCGAATCGGGGGCGACGACGAACCGCGACCGCGCCGGCCTGGCCACCGACGCGTGGCTGGCGACCGTCGACGCGGTGTGCGCCGAGGCCGCACTGGTGCTCGCCGAGATCGACCGCGTGGCCGGGCCGTACCGCGAGGTCGTCGTGGCCGGCGGCTGGCTGCGCAACGCGGCGCTGCGCGCGGCCAAACTGCGCCAGTTCCCGGCCATGCGCATCACCGACGTGGCTGAACCCGGCGCCTACGGCGCGGCGCTGATGGCCCGCGCCGCCGCCGGGGAGGCCCCGATCGGCGACGTACCACAGAAGGGAAGGGCGGCATGAGTCGCGGAGCGAAGCGGAGCGCGAATTTGCCGCTGTTGGGGAGGCACAGCGGCATGAGTCGCGGCGCTTGGGAAGGTGGTGGCTCATGGAGCTGAACCTCGATCGGATCGCCGGCCCCGGCGGCATCTTCGCCATCCTCGCGATGGATCAGCGCGGCACCCTGCGCAGCATGCTCGACAAGGCCGGGCGGCCCTCCGGCGACGCCGAGATGAGCGCGTTCAAGGTCGACGTGATCGCCGCCTTGTCGCCGCACGCGAGCGGTGTGCTGACCGACGTCGAGTACGGCGTCGGACCGGTCCGCGCGGCCGGGGCCCTCGACGGGCGGGCCGGGCTGATGATCGCCAGCGAGCGGTCGCCGCAGCCGCGCTGGCACGACGAGTACCGCAACGAGTACTCGCCCGAGCAGCGGGGGCCGCGGTTCGTCGTCGAGCACGGCGGCGCCGCGTTGAAGTTCCTCGTGCGCTGGCGACCCGACCGGCCGGCCGTCGAGGGTGAGCCGGACCTCGCCGGCGAGGCCCTCGACGCGGTCCGCCGGGTGGTCGAGGACTGCCGGGCGCAGGGCCTGCCCTCGGTGATCGAACCGCTGGTCAGCCTCACCCCGCGGGACGACGCGGAGGCCGCGCACCGGCTGGTGATCCGCTCGGCCGAGCTGCTCGCCGGGCTCCGTCCCGACCTGCTCAAGCTCGAATGGCCGGGCGACGCGGCCGGCTGCGCCGAACTCAGCAAGGTGTGTGGCCACGTGCCGTGGACGCTGCTGTCGGCCGGAGTGACCTACGAGGCGTTCGTCGAGCGAGTCCTCGTCGCGATGGACGCCGGCGCGAGCGGCTACATCGCCGGCCGCGCGTTCTGGGGCGAAGCCGTCGCGCTGACCGGCGCCGAGCGGCAGGCGTTCCTGCGCGACGTCGCCGTTCCCCGGATGACCAAGCTCAACGCCGCGATCGCCGGCCACGGCCGGTCCTGGAAGGAGGTGTACTCGGGTGCCTGAGGAACCTGTGCTCAGCGCGACCGGCATCGTCAAGAGTTACGGGCACGTACGGGCCCTGCGGAGCGCGTCGTTCGCCGCGCATCCGGGCGAGGTGACGGCCCTGGTCGGCGACAACGGCGCCGGCAAGTCCACCCTCGTCAAAATCCTCGCCGGGGTCGTCTCGCCGGACGAGGGCACGGTCGCCATCGACGGGGAGAGCGTCCACCTGTCCGGGCCGCCGGACGCCAAGCGGCGTGGCATCGAAACCGTGTACCAGGATCTCGCCCTCGCCCCGGACCTGGACGCGGCCGCCAATGTCTTCCTCGGCCGGGAAATACGCCGTCTCCGCGTGCTGCACAACCAGCCGGAGATGCGCCGGCGCACCTCCACCGCCTTCACCGACCTCGGCGTCGGGCTGGTCCAGGACATGCGCGCCCCGGTCGCCACCTTCTCCGGCGGCCAGAAGCAGTCGGTCGCCATCGCCCGCGCCGCCATGTGGGCCACCAAGGCGATCATCATGGACGAGCCGACCGCCGCGCTCGGGGTCATCCAGACCGTCAAGGTCCTCGAACTGGTCAAGCGCATCCGCGACCGCGGCATCGCCGTGGTGTTCGTCTCCCACAACCTTCCGCAGGTGCTCGAACTCGCCGACCGCATCGAGGTGCTGCGCCTCGGCGCCCGCGTCGCCCGCTTCCGCCGGGGCGAGGCCGACGTCGACCGCCTGATCGCCGCCATTTCCGGCGCGTACACAAACGAAGGCCAGAACGAAGGCCTGAACGAGAGCCCGGCATGAGTCGCGCAGCGCTGTTTTTCTTGGAGGTCATCGCAGTGAGCGACGGAGTTGGCGCGGCGGCGTCGGACCACAGGCCGCGCAGCGGCCTCATCGGAAGACGTCGCTCGAAAGCGCCGCACGACCGAGCGAATGCGCAGGAGGCTCCGCATGAGCGTCGAGGAACAGCAGGCGCCGGCCGAGCCCGAAAGCGCCATCACGCCGCGGGAGCACGTCGTTCGCACCCTGCTGCGCAACCCGACGATGATGACCCTCGCCGTGCTGATCCTCGATCATCGTGGCGTTCTCGATCCTCGCGCCGGACACGTTCCTGCAGCGCAGCAACTTCGTCCAGCTGGCCCAGAACGTGGCCATCCTGACCGTGGTCAGCATCGGCACCACGTTCGTCATCATCACCGCCGGCGTCGACCTGTCCATTCCCAGCGGCATCGTGCTCGGCGAGGTCTTCGCCGTGCACGCCATGGAACTCATCCCCATCGGCGGCGGCAACACCGCGGCCGACGTCGACGCCGACCAGACGAAGCTCGGCTACATCCTCGCCGCGCTCGCCGGGGCGATCCTCGCCGGGCTCATCATCGGCGGCATCAACGGCGTCGTCGTCGCGTACCTGAAGGTTCCGCCGCTCCTGGCGACGCTCGGCACGCTCGGCGCCGGACTCGGTGCGGCCCTGATCCTGCAGGACGGGGTGAACACCGCGACCTACGCGCTCGACCCGGTCGGGCACGGCTCGCTGATCGGCAGCGTGCCCAACCTCGTGGTGATCGCGCTGCTGGTGGTCATCGCCGGCTTCATCCTGTTGCACATGGCCGTCTTCGGGCGGCACACGTTTGCGATCGGCTCCAACCCGGAGGCCGCCCGCCGGGCCGGCATCAACGTCGAACGCCACCTGGTGAAGGTGTACCTGATCGGCGGCGTCTCGGCCGGCTTCGCCGGCTTCCTGTCGGTCGCGTACTTCAGCACGACCAGCATCGGCGGCCACTCGACCGACAACCTCCAGGCCATCACCGCCGTCGCCCTCGGAGGCACCAGCCTCTTCGGCGGCGTCGGCTCCATCATCGGCACACTCATCGGTGTCTGGATCCCGGCCGTCCTGAAGAACGGCTTCGTCATCATCGGGGTCCAGCCCTACTGGCAGGACGTCGCGGTGGGCCTCGTGCTCATCGTGGCGGTCTGGTTCGACCAGCTGCGCCGCCGTTCCCGCGACCGCGGCTGAGGCGACACCCCCAACCACAGGAAGGTACGTCCATGGTGCACCGTAAATCCGCCGCCGGCGTGGCGACCGCCCTCGCCGGCCTGATGCTCCTCGCCGCCTGCGGCAACGACAGCGCCGGATCGTCGTCGGCCAGCGGCGACGCGAACAGCGTGTCCGGCAAGAAGTTCGTGCTCATGGTCGGCGTCAAGGGCGACCCGTTCTACGTGTCGATGCAGTGCGGCGCCGAGGCCAAGGCCAAGGAGCTCGGGGTCACCCTGCAGGTGCAGGGCCCGGACAAGTTCGACGCGACGCTCCAGAACCCGTTGCTCGACGCGGTCGCGGCGAGCAAGCCGGCGGCACTGCTCGTCGCGCCCAACGACGTCAAGGCCTCGGCCGCCCCGCTCAAGCGGATCCAGTCCGGCGGCACGCAAGGTCGTCCTGGTCGACACCACCGTCGATGACACCAGCATCGGCGTGTCCCGCATCGCCACCGACAACAAGCTCGGCGGGACCAAGGCCGCCGAGGCACTCAACCAGCTCCTCAACGGGGCCAAGGGCAAGGTACTGGTCATCTCGACCGACCCCGGTGTGTCCTCAGCGTGGACGCCCGGGTGGCCGGCTTCAACGAGGAGGCCATCAAGACCAAGTACACGAACTTCACCCTCGCCACCGCGACGCAGTACTCGCACAACTCGCCGCAGACCGCGGCGCAGATCGTACAGGCCTCGCTGCAGGCCAACCCCGACATCGTCGGCGTCTTCGCGACCAACCTGTTCTCCGCGCAGGGCACCGCGACCGGCGTCCGCTCGGCCGGCAAGGGCAGCCAGGTCAAGGTCGTCGGCTTCGACGCCGGCCCGGATCAGATCAAGCAGCTCGAGGCCGGCGACGTGCAGGCGCTCGTCGCGCAGAAGCCATACGACATCGGCTTCCAGGGCGTCGAGCAGGCGGCCAACTCGCTGACCGGCAAGTCGGTCACCGCGTCCATCAACACCGAGTCGCTCATCGTCACCAAGGACAACCTCAACCAGCCCGACGTCAACAAGTACATCTACAAGGACAAGTGCTGAATGACCGACCAGCGTGTCGACGTGAGCCGGTTGGGGACCACCCGCCGGCTCACCCGGCTGGCCGATGCCGACGGCTTCTTCTGCGTCGCCGCCCTCGACCATCCGGAGAACTACCTCGCCCTCTTCGACCGCGACGTCGGCCGGGTGCCGCACAAAACCGTCGTCGCGTCGAAGCTTGAACTCGCCGCCGCCCTCGCCGGGCACGCCTCGGCGCTGCTGCTGGACCCGGTGTGGTCGCTCGGCCAGGCCGTGGCGGCCGGGGTGGTGCCCGGTGACGTCGGGCTGATGGCGCCGATCGAACTGCTGTCGTACGAGCCGGGACGGCCGCCCGGCTGGGGCGTGGCCCCGAAGCTGCGTCCGGAGTGGACACCGGCCAAGATGGCCCGGCTCGGCGTCGACGGCGTCAAGCTGATCCTGTTCTACCGCACCGAACTCGGCGCGGGCGCGGCCGCGCAGCGCAAGCTGGTCGCCGAGCTCGCCACCACTTGCCGCGAACACGAGCTGCCGCTGGTCATCGAGCCGATCTGGTACCCCCTCGACGGTGAGGACCCGGACGACGCCGCGGTGCACCGCTCGCGGGCGCAGGCGATCGTCAACGCGGCGGCGGAGTTCGCCGCGCTCGGCGCGGACATCCTCAAGGTGCAGTTCCCCGGTACGGTCGGCTCGGCCGCCGAACGCGCCTCCGCCACCGCGGCGGCCCGCGATCTCGACGCCGGCGTCGACCGGCCGTGGGTGCTGCTCAGCGAGGGCGCCGGCTTCGACGACTTCGCCGTGCAGATGGAGATCGTCGCCAAGGCCGGCGCGAGCGGCTACATCGCCGGCCGGGCGGTCTGGGGCGACGCGGTCGGCGACCTTCCCGACGGCGTACGGCGGGCCGGGCTGGTGCGGGCCGGCGAGCGGCTCGACACCCTCAACGACCTCGTGCGCCGGTACGGGAAACCGTGGACCAGCCACGTTCCGCGGCCGGCGATCGATACAGTGGCCGCGGCGATGCCGCCGGCCTGGTACACCTCCTACGGAGCGTAGAACCCTTGCTCATCGCGACCCCGAACATCACCATCGACCGGACCGTCCGGCTCGCGGAGCTGCGGCCGGGCAGTGTGCTGCGGCCGTCGCGGGCGGTGGCCACCGCCGGCGGCAAGGGGGTCAACGTCGCCCGGGTCGGTGCCGCGTTCGGCCGGCGGGCCACGCTGGTCGGCTTCGCGCCCGACGTCGACGCGGCCGTCCTCGACCGGCTGTTCGCGGTCGAGCCGCTGGACTTCGTCGGGCTGCCGGTGCCGGGTGAGGCGCGGATCGCCACGATCTACCTGGAGGACTCGGGGCGGGTCACCGTCCTCAACGAGCCGGGTCCGCACATTTCGGCCGGGGCGTGGCGCCGGTACGCGGCGCTGATCGCGGAGGAGCTGAGCTCCGGGACGTACCAGAGCCTGGTCTGTTCCGGCAGCCTGCCGCCCGGTGTCCCGGAGGACGCCTACGGGCAGCTCGTCGCGGTCGGGCAGCGCGGCGGGGTGCGGGTCGTCGTGGACGCGGCGCGGGCCGCTCTGGGTGCGGCGCTGCGGTTCGGGCCGGACGTGGTGACGCCCAATCTGGCCGAGGCGGAGGGCGTGCTCGCCGGTCACTCCAACGAGCCGGTGTCCGAGACCGGCCCGGAGGTGCCGTTGCGGGCGTGCGCGGCGGTACGGGAGTTGTGCGCGCGGGGTGCCCGGTCGGCGGCGGTCACCGCGGGCGCGGCCGGCACCGCCTTCGGCGACGCCGAGCGGGTCGTGTGGGTGAGCACCGTGCCGGTCGAGGTGGTCAACCCGATCGGCGCCGGCGACTCGTTCGTCGGCGGGCTCGTCGAGGCCCTGGAATCCGGGCGCGACGCGGACGATGCGGTGGTCTTCGCCGTCGCCGTCGCGACCGCCTCGGTGGAGCAGGAACTGGCCGGCGGGGTCGACCCGGCGCGGGCGCGGGAGTTGGCCGAGCGGCTGGCCGGCACCGCCCGTACCGAGCAGGACCTGCGGGCCCGGGTGTAGCGAGGCTCTCATGGGGCAAGCGTGACCGGGCGGACGGGCTCGAAGCGGCCGACGATCCGGGACGTGTCGCGCCTGGCCGGGGTCAGCGCGAAGACGGTGTCGCGGGTGGTCAACGACGACCCGGCGGTCGCCCCGAACACCGCCGAGCGGGTCCAGGCGGCGATCCGCGAGCTCGGCTTCTACCCGAACCAGGCGGCCCGGTCGCTGCGGGTCGGCCGGGACGACGCGATCGGCCTCGTGGTGGAGAACATCGCCGACCCGTTCATGGCCGAGCTGACCAGCGGCGTCGACGAGGTGGCCCGCGAACACGGCATGTTCGTGGTGGTCACCAGTTCCGGATATGCGCCGGAGAACGAGCGGGCGGTCGTGCTCGGCCTGGCCAACCGCAGCGTCGCCGGGCTCATCATCACCCCGACCTCGGGGGACCACTCGTACCTGGGTCAGGCCCCGGTGCGCTTCCCGACCGTGTTCGTCGACCGGCCGCCGATCCAGCACGACTCCGACACCGTCCTCGTCGACAACGAGGGCGGCGCCAAGCTCGCCACCGAGCACCTCATCAAGCATGGGCACCGGCGCATCGCGTTCGTCGGTGACCGGCTGCACGTATACACCACCCGGCTGCGGTACCAAGGATTCCGGGCCGCGCTCCTCGAGGCCGGCATCCCGATCGACGAGCAGCTGATCCGGGTGGACGCCCTCGGCGCGGAGAACTCGACGGCGGCGATGGTCGAGCTCCTCGAGTCCGACGCCCGCCCGACCGCGGTCATCTCGGCCAACTCGCGCAGCACCCTCGGCGTCGTACGGGCCCTGCACCTGCGCGGGGCGACCGACGTCGCGCACGTCAGCTTCGACGACTTCCAGGGCGCCGAGTCGCTCAACCCGCCGGTGACGGCCATCTCGCAGGCGCCGGACCGGCTCGGCCGGCAAGCGGCGGAACTGCTCTTCGGCCGCATCGAGGGCGACGCCGGCCCGCCCCGGCGCGTCGTACTGCCGCTGAAGCTCATCGTCCGCGGCTCCGGCGAACTGCCGCCCCGAGTGTGATCCAGACAGTGGTTCGGGAGGAGGCGACGGCTGGCGCGTCGCCTCCTCCCGAATCGGTGGGGTGTTGGGCGGGGTCTAGGACGGGTTACGGATAGCTGACGACGTTCACCGGTACCGTCGCGCGTGCCCTGGGCCGGGCCGCCGGTGTTGTTGATGACGTGGTCGATGACGCCCACGCCGCCGAGCGACACGGTCAGCAGGTCGTGGAACTTGACGTTGGCGTTGGTCGGCACCTCGAAGGCGTGGTCGGCGGCGATCGCCGGGTCGGCGGTGAAGTTGCAGTAGCTGCCCAGGCCCCACGCCTCGTGGCGTGGTGACCGTGTCGGCCACCTTGTAGGCGGCGTAGCCGTTGGTCGCCGTGCGCGCCAGGCGGCCTGGCTCGGCGGGTCGTACGGCATCTCGTTCTGGAAGAAGATGGTCCGGCCGCCGTTGCCGTTCCAGATCACGTCGTACTTCTGGTAGTGCTCGACGAACAGGCCGTACGCCAGTCACGTTGTTGCCGTTGACGATCAGGCCGGTGTCGGCGGTGTTGACGGTCCAGCCGACGCCGGCTGCCGTGGTCGGCGCGCCAGGCCCAGATGTGGTCGATGATGCGTGTTGTTGCTGTTGACCACCAGGCTGTTGGTCGCCTTGCCGGCGCCGGCGCCGCCGATCCGGAAGAACACGTCCTGGATCGAGGTCGGGTTGGCGGCGTGGCTCGGCCGGCGCGCCGGTCGGGCCGACCTGCAGCAGCGCGTTGGAGTTGGTCGTGCCGGCGTCGAACAGCAGGCCGGCGATCTTGACGCCGTCGACGTCGGCCACCGTCATCGCGTTGACGCCGTTGTCCGGGATGATGGTCGGCGTAGCCGAGGCCGAGCACGACGGTGTTCGGCCCGGGTGACGTTGATCGTCTGGTTGACGTGGTAGATGCCCGGGGTGAAGAGCAGGTTCAGGCCCTGGGCGAGCGCCTGGTTGATGGTCGCCGCGCGTGTCACCCGGCTTGCGCCACGTAGAACTGGCTCAGCGGGATCGACGGTGCCCGGGCGTGTTGCCGTTGGCCCAGGTGACGCCGGCCGAGTTGGTCCGCAGCGACGGGCACGAACACCCGGTAGTTGCCGCCGGCGTCGACGTACAGGTACGGCTTCTCGCGGGTGACCGGGGTCTGTGGCGAGCGTGGTGTACGGCGGGTTCGGGAAGCTCTGCGCCGGTGCGCCCGGCGACGCCGGAGAACACCATGTTCCACACGCCGTTGACCCAGCCGCCGACCTGGCTGTCCCGGGTGAACCACTGCTGCTGCGAGTACGGGCCGACCGTGCCGCCGATCCGGCTGTCGGCGATGTAGCCGCCGCTGGCCCAGCCGTAGCCGTTCGGGCGCCAGGTTGAGGTCGCCGTGCACGTCGATCCGCCGGAACGGCGCGGCCTGCGCGACGGCCCACCGGTCGACGCCGGCCGACGGGTAGATCGAGAGGTTCTCGGCCGAGCGCCAGAAGTTCTGGGTGGCGTTGCCGTCGAACCAGCCGGCGTCGACGGTGACGTCACCGTTGATGCTGGACGTCGTCCGGGTTCTGGCCGAGGCCGGCGATCGAGGTGTAGAAGCCGATCTGGGCGTTGAAGCCGCTGTACGTGCCCGGCTTGAACAGCAGCTCGTACCGCTGCGTGCCGAACTGGTTGCGTCTCCTTCTGCGGCGAAGATCGTGTCGACCTGGCTCTGGATGGTCGCGCCGGACATCGACGGGTCGAAGACGATGACGTTCGGGCCGAGCGAGCCGCCGCCGGGCAGTGCGAGCCGGTCGGCGTCGGCGTGGGCGAGGTCGTCGGCGTGGGTGCGGTCGCGTCGGCGTGGCGGATCCGGTGTGGACGGCGAACTCCCAGAGCGAGTAGCCGTAGCCGGTGGCGCGGGCGGTGCCGTACATCCGCACGTAGCGGCCGGTGCCGGTCGACGTTGAGCGTCTGGGTGCCGCCGGTGCCGGTGGTGGTGCAGTAGATGGTGGTCCAGGTGGTGCCGTCGGCGGAGATCTGGATCTGGAACGCCGTGGCGTAGGCGGCCTCCCAGTTGAGGACGACCTGGCAGATGCGACTGCGACGCGCCGAGGTCGACCTGCAGCCACTGCGGGTCGCTGAACGCGCTGGACCAGCGGGTGCCGGTGTTGCCGTCGACCGCGGCGCTGGCCGGGGTGCCGGCGTTCTCGGTCGACGAGGCGGTGGCGGGCCGGTTCAGCGCGGCGTTGGTGGTGCCGCAGCCGCCGGCGGTGGCCGTGTCGCCGTAGACCTGGAACTCCCACAGCGAGTAGCCGTAGCCGGTGGCCCGGACGGTGCCGTACATCCGCACGTAGCGGCCGGAGCCGGTGACGTTGAGGGTCTGCACGCCGCCGGTGCCGGTGGTGGTGCTGTAGATGGTGGTCCAGGTGGTGCGCGTCGGCCGAGGTCTGGATCTGGAACGCCGTGGCGTAGGCGGCCTCCCAGTTGAGGACGACCTGGCGTGATGGTGGCGGTGGCGCCGAGGTCGACCTGGAGCCACTGCGGGTCGCTGAAGGCGCTGGACCAGCGGGTGCCGGTGTTGCCGTCGACGGCGTTGCGAGGCCGGGGTGCCGGCGTTCTCGGTCGACGAGGCGGTCGTCGGCTTGCCCTGCGACAGCAACGACGTCGCCGCCGCTGCCGGCCCTAACGTGTAGACGAAGTAGCCGGCCAGGACGGCCAGCGCGGCACCGGCCGAGGCGATGAATCGGGCGCGTCCCGATCGGCGGGACCGAGGAGCGGCCGGTACGGGCACAGGGTGGGTCTGCGCCGGAGGCGCAGGTCGGGGGGGCCGAGGCTCAGGGTGGGTCTGCGCCGGAGGCGCAGGTCGGGGGGGCCGAGGCTCAGGGTGGGGCTGCGCTGGAGGGCGGGGCGGCTGCGGCGCGGAGTGTTCTTGGGGGTCCATGGCATCTCCGTGATGGAGGCCCACGACGGATCGCGGGTCCGATGCGGCGGCGGGGGGAGAGCGCTCTCCAGTGAGGTTCGTCTCTATCCCGTGGCGCTGTCAAGGAAACCGGCGCATCACGTTTTTATCACGGAAGATCGATTACAAGGTCTGAACAAAGGGCAAGTGCGCTGGCCAGCGTATTTGTTGTGGCCGGAGATTTTCTGTTATCTCGGCTGCTTATCACGGTCGCCGACGAGCGGTCGCGGTCTCGCCTACGAGAGGTCGAGTTGCCAGACCGTCACCGTCACCGGCTCGCCGTGCAGCGCCGCCGTGATGCTGCACAGCGGCCGGGTGCCCGGGTAGCGGATGCGGTGCCCGGCGCGCGCGGTCATCGGCAGCGACAGCTGGCACGGCTGGGGCAGCAGCGACTTGATGTTGCCGGCGACCACGTTGATGAGCTCGCCGGCCGCGTCGATGATGTCCGCCTCGCTGACCACGGCCGGGTCGACGTCGAGCATCGCGGCCGCGATGGCCACGGCGGCCGGGTCGGTCGCACTGATCGCGACGTGACCGTCCCACGCGCCGGTCAGCGAGATCCACGCCACCATGTCGAGCGGTCCGGGATCCTCGATGCGCGTCAGTGGCTCGTCGTCGGGCAGGCCCAGATAGGCGGCGCAGAACTCCGCGACGATGCCGTAGAGGGCCTCGCTGTCCAGTGCGGCCGTAGCTTGGAACACATCCCCACCGTACCGAACCGCGAGGCCGGCGGCGGTGACCTTCCTGAGATGCCATCGTTGCCTCGCCGGTCCTGACAACATGTCGCGCGGCGCTCATCCTGAAGGCGTGGAGAGCCCGGCTGTCGCCGTCGTGATCCCGGCCCGCAACGAGGTGCGGCGCATCGGGGCGACGGTCGCCGCGGCCCGCCGGATCGAGGGCGTCGACCTGGTCGTGGTCGCCGACGACGGCTCCACCGACCGCACCCGGGACGTCGCCGCGCACGCCGGCGCCGTGGTGGTGAGCCACTACCGGGCGCAGGGCAAGGCAGCCGCCATGGTGCTCGGCGCCTCGGCCGTCGCCGCGGTGGACGCCCACGAGAGCAGCGGTTCCCGGCATCTGCTCTTTCTCGACGCCGACCTGGGCGAGTCGGCGGCGGGCGCGGCCGACCTCGTCGGGCCGGTCCGGCTGGGCATGGCCGATATGACCATGGCGGTCCTGCCCCCACAGGTGACCGCGCGCGGTGGCGCCGCCGGTGGGCACGGGTTCGTGGTCCGGCTCGCACGGCACGGCGTGCTGCGACTCGCCGGGTTCGAGCCGATGCAGCCGTTGTCCGGCCAGCGGTGTCTCACCCGGGCCGCGTTCGACGCCGCGCGTCCCCTCGCCCCCGGTTTCGGCGTCGAGACGGGGCTGACGATCGATCTGGTGCGCAAGGGGTTCAGGGTGCTCGAGGTGCCGGTGCCGTTGCGGCACCGGGCCACCGGCCGCGACCTGGCCGGGCAGGTTCACCGGGGTGTGCAATACGTGCACGTCGCCCGCGCGCTGGCGATCCGCTGGCTCGGCTGACCCCGCCCCGCCCCAACTTCGGGGAAGGAGTGGCCTCCGGACCCCGCTTAGGCCACAACTTCCCCGAAGTTGTGGCCTGCCGGCCCCGCGCAGGCCACTACTTCCCCGAAGTTGTGGCCTCCCGCCCCGATGCGCGCAGCGCCACCGTCAACGGGATGGCGAGGGTCAGCGCCATCGCGGGGATCGTGGCACCGGAGTCGTTGACCAGCAAGCCGATCGTCACCGCCAGCACCACCGCCCCGATCGCGGGGCGCAGGTCGGCGAAGACCCCGCGCCGCAGCAGGACCACGACGACCGCGAGCGCCACCGGCACCAGCAGCGCCAACGGGTGGTCGGTGAACGAGTGCAGGTTGGTGCTCGCCTTGCGCCACAGCACGTCGGCGGCCCGGCCGTCAAGCACCTGCTGGACGAACGCGCCGAGGTGTGACCGCGATGCCGGGGGCCGGCGCCAGTCCAGCACCGCGATCGCGCTCAGCAGGGCGAGTGCGCCGCCCGCGACGAGCGCGACCCGTACCGCCGTCACGGGGATCCCGCCGGTCCACAAGGCGAGCAGCGCGAAGGCCGGTACCAGGGCCAGGACGCCGCCGAAGTCCGCGCCCAGCCCGGGCCAGCCGTCGACGGCGACCGCGAAGGCACCGGCGAGCCCGATCGCGAGGGCCGCCCGGCGCGGCGCCATCCCGCGGGTGAGCACCGCCACGCCGATCAGGGCGGCGACCGCGAACACCGCGAACGTACTGTTGCCGAAGCCGTAGAACCGTCCCGCGATGAGCGGCGACTGGCCGTACAGGCTGCACATCTGCAAAAGGGAACCGGTCGCGGCGTCGGCGACCAGCACGGCGAGCGTCAACGGTCCGAGGTATCGGGGCCCGGCGGGCGCAACGACGGCAACGGCCGCCGCAAGGAGCGCCAGCACGGCGACCTTCGGGTGCGTCGAGTCCCACCACGGCACGAGGTTCACCAGGAACGTGGCGACGGGCACCGCGGCGAGCACGGTCGCGAACCGTCCCACCCCGGCCGTGAAGCCACGCACCAGCACGAGGCCGACCAGCCCGAGCAGGGCAACCGCGAACACGGTGAAGAACGGCACGAGCAGGTCGCGCTGGACGTCGGCGGCGACGGCACTACCCCGCAGCGCGGCCGCCCGGTCCTCTGTGGACGCCGTCGTCGCGGTGCTGTACGCGACCGAGCCGACGACCGGTGCGCTCGGTGCGACCCCGAGGGCGTCCACAATGGTCGGTGTCAGGTCGGTCAGCTGGACCAGCCCGGGTTGGCGGGTCGATGGCGTGTCCAGGCGCCCGGGGCCGAAGCGGGGACCGGCGGCCAGGACGATGTGCAGGTCGGCGCCGACGTCGCCGACCCCAAACCCGCCGACGTCGTCGCCGCCGACCCCGGACCCGCCGTCGGCGCCACCGCCGACCCCGAACCCGCCGTCGGCGAGGCCGGCGATCAGCATCGTCGCGCCGGCCGGGGCCGCGGCGACGACGGCGGCGACCGCCGCATCCAGGTCGGCTGGCCGGCCGAGGTCCACAATGGTCAATGGACAGCGGGCCAGGCTCGCGGGGTCGACGGTGGCGTCCGGCGCCCAATCGACCCGCCCGTCCGCATCGGCCAGGGCGAGAGCGGCACCCGGCCCGATCGCGGTCGCGCAGCCGGCCCGCGCCGCCGAGGTCGCGAGCAGCCCGAACGACCCGCCGTTGTGCCGGTTGGCCGCTGCGATCGCGTCGAAGCCGGCGATGCGCCGGCGACCGTATTCGCCGCCCTCCCGACCCCGCGCCGGCGGCGTGGGCCCCACCCTGATTTCGCCGGGCTCGTCCCGTACCAGGGCTGGAAAGGCGCAAGCACCCTCGGGCCGTGCGGTCCGGGCGCCGGTGCCCAGGGTCAACCAGCCGTCGGCCGGGCAGGTGACGGTGTGGACGGTCCGCACGGACAGCGACGCGGCGGCGCCGGCCCCGAGCAGCCGCCACAGGGTCGGGGTCGCGGTGGGGGACAGGTCGGCGGCGCTCAGGCCGGGAACGCCGACGAACACGACCGGCGCCGCGGTATCGCTGGCGTGGGCGGGCGCACCGATCACGAGGCCCGCGGTGACGGCGACCAGGATCGTGAGGAGGCGTCGCCACATATCCGCAATGGTCCCAGCCGGCAGCTTGTCGCCGAGTCTCCTTCAGGTCGCGGTTCTGCGTCCGATTGGCACAGTGGAGGACTCGGTTCGGTCCGTGACCGCAGAGGAGGACGCAGATTTCCGGTCTGTCGCTTCTCTTCGTGCCCGCTGTGCAGTTGGTCGGCCGGCTGCGCTATGCCCAGAAGTTCGTGGTGGTGGGCCTGGTGCTGCTGTTGCCGCTGGTGTTCGTCTCCGGTGCGTACGTCGACCTGCAGCAGCGTGTGGTCGCGTTCAGCAGCGCCGAACTGCGCGGCATCGAATACCTGACCCCGCTGGTGACACTGACCGCCCGGGTCGTCGAGGAGCGGCACCGCTCGCTGACCGCGCCGAACCTGCCGCAGCTCAACCTCGACCCCAACCTGCTTGACGTCGACGGGGTGAACGGCCGCTACGGCACGATCCTGCAGGCCAACGACGACTGGCGGGTCGCCCGCGCGCTGGTGGTCACCGCGACGTCGTCGGTGGCCGAACCCGAGGTGCGCTTCCGCGAGTTCAACACCGCGGCCGACGCGCTGCTTGCGCTGATCGTGCGCATCGGCGACCGCTCCAACCTCACGCGCGATCCCGACCTGGACACCTATTACCTCATGGACACGTTGCAGTTCCGGCTGCCGGTGGTCCTGGACACGGCCGGCCGGGCGGTCGACCGCATCGCGCTCGCCGCGGGCAACACCCCGGCCGAGAACACCGACGTGTTCATCGACGTCGGCCTGTACAACGGCGTGCTGAACAACGTCCGCGCGCACATCGTCCACGCAGTACAGACGGTGTCGGCCGCCACCACCGACGCGAACATCCGGTCGCTGATCACCGCCCAGTTCGCCGACTACGACCGATCGACCGCCGAGCTGAGCCAGGGGCTGACGGAGGCGCTGCGCAAGCGGGACCTGAGCACCTTCACCGCCGGCGCCGGCGAGAACCTGCGCACGATCGTCGTCGCGTTCGCCGACGCCGCGTCGAACAGCCTCTGGAGCCTGCTTAACGCCCGCATCGACCGGTACAACGAGAAGGCGCACAACGTGGAGCTCGCTGCGGCGTCCGCCGGCCTCCTCGCGGTGTACCTGTTCGTCGGTTTCTACCTGTCGGTCGCCCGGCCGATCCGGCGCATCGTCGACACCCTGCATGCGGTCGGCGCGGGTGACCTCGACCAGCGGGTCACCGTGGAGACGAACGACGAGCTGAAGGTCGTCGCCGACGAGCTCAACACGTCCATCGCGTTGACTAAGGTGGTCACCGAGCGGCTCGCCGTCCAGGCGACGCACGACATGCTCACCTCGCTGCCCAACCGCGAGCTGGTCGTCGACCGGCTCAAGCAGGCGCTGGCGCGAACCCACCGCAGCGGGGCCCTGATGGCGGTGTTGTTCATCGACCTCGACCGGTTCAAGGTGGTCAACGACTCGTTCGGCCACGAAATGGGTGACGAGGTGCTGTGCACCGTGGGGAGCCGGCTGCTGCGCATGGTCCGCGGCAGCGACACGGTGGCGCGGCTCGCCGGTGACGAGTTCGTCGCCGTGTGCGAGGACATCGACGCCGTCGAGACGGCGGTCGACCTCGGCGAACGGGTGATCGCCGAGCTGTCCAAGCCGATCTACACCAAGTCCGGGAGGCCGGTCGGGATCGGCGCGAGCATCGGTATCTGCTTCGCCGCCGCGGGGCACACCTTGACCCCCGACGACGTCCTGCGCGACGCCGACCTCGCGATGTACCGGGCGAAACAGCGCGGCCGCGGCCGCGTCGAGATCTTCGACGACGAGCTGCGATCGTCGGTCGAGCACCGCCTGCACACCGAGGACGAACTGCGCGTGGCCATCGTCGGCGGGCAGCTCCGGGTCCACTACCAGCCGATTCTCAGCGCCGAGACGGTTCTGCCGGTTGGCTTCGAGGCCCTCGTCCGGTGGCAGCACCCCAGCCGCGGCCTGCTCCGACCGGCCGAGTTCATCGACGTCGCCGAGGAGAGCGGGCTGATCGTCCAGCTCGGCACGATCGTCCTGGCCGAGGCCTGCCGGCAGGCCGTCGAATGGCGCAGGCAGCCCGGCTTCGAACGGATCCGCATGGCCGTCAACGTGTCGGCCGTGCAGTTCCAGCACGGCTCCCTCGCCGCGACCGTCGCCGGGGTACTCGATGAGACCGGCCTCGACCCGGACGCGCTCTGGCTCGATCTCACCGAGCGCAGCATCCTCAACGACGTCGAGGCGGTCCGCGACACCCTGGCCGACATCCGGCGCCTCGGCGTGCACCTGGCCATCGACGACTTCGGCACCGGGTACTCGTCGCTGACCCACCTGCGGCGCTTCCCGGTCGAGGCGCTCAAGGTGGACCGGTCGTTCGTGGCCGGCCTCGGCCAGCATCCGGAGAACGACGCGATCGTGGCGATGATCCTCGGCCTGGCCAAGACGCTCGGCCTGCACGGCGTCGCCGAGGGCGTCGAAAACGAGCGGCAGTTCGAGCTGCTGCGCGAGCTCGGCTGCACCGAAGTGCAGGGATTCCTGTTCGGCGAGCCGGTGCCACCGGCCGAGGCGTTGCGCATCGCCGGTTCGCTAGCCTTCTCCGGTGGAGCCTGACCGACCGCGCCGGCGTCGCTGGAAGATCGTCCTGCTCGTCGTCGCCATCCTCCTCGTGGTGTGCTGTGGCGGCGGTGGCTTCGGCGGGTACAAGATCGTCTCCTCGGTGTCGGCCCCGGTCCGCAACGCCGCCAACGGCTTCGCCGACGACCTCGCCGCCGATCGGCTCGACAGCGCCTACAGCCGGCTGTGCGCCGACACGCGGACGCGCTACACGAGCGACGCATTCGCGCAGTACGTGCACGGCCAGCCGAAGTTCACCAAGCACAACACGCGTGCGTTCTCGGCCAACGACGACAAGGGCCGGCACACCGGCACGGTGACGATGGACCTCGTCCTGACCGACGGCAGCAAGCAGCAGCACGTGTTCGCGCTGGTCAAGGAGGGCGACGCCTACAAGGTCTGCGGGGATCCCTATTAACTCTTTCGATGAATATGGCTCGGGTCCGCCGGGCGCCCGACCGTTCCTCCCGCGAGAAATCCCGGCGTCCGCGTCCCCAAGCCCGGCTCCCGCGCGCCAAGCTCGCTTCGCGGCCTCGGAAGCCACAACTTCCCCGAAGTAGTGCCCTCAGGGCCGAGTTTGGCCACTACTTCCCCGAAGTAGTGGCTTCAAGCCCGAGTTTGACCACTACTTCGGGGAAGTAGTGGCGTCAGGGCCGTCTTTGGCCACTACTTCCCCGAAGTAGTGGCCTTGGGCCCGTGTTTTGACCACTACTTCCCCGAAGTAGGGGCGTCGGGCCCGTGTTTGGCCACTACTTCCCCGCACGGTATCTGTTCACGTGGTGGCGTTGGTTGAGGAGGTGGGGATCGTGACCAGGGTGCTCGGGCCGGCGATTCCCGCGGCACTCCCACCCGCCCGCACCCCAGCGGGTCGGCGGATGGCGGTGACGGTGGTCGATCTGCCCCGTCGACCCCAGACGGTGGTCGATCTGCCGACATCGCGTCGGCGTGTCGCGGGGGTGCATTGACCACCGTCACGGCCGCGGCATCGACGGCGTCCACTTCGGCCCCTCGGCGGTTCCACCCGCTCGCCGCGCACCCGCCCCGACCGCCGATCCAGGTCGAGCCCGCAATGACGTCCCCGCGCATCGTCGCCGACGTCGCAGCATGGATCATGAGCCGGGCCGGCTGGTCCCGCCATCACCGCCAGCCGCCGGCGTCGGGCCGCACCGGGGTGGCTGGTCGACCACCGTCGATGCCGCGGCCGAGACGGTGGTCGATGCACCCCCGCGACACGCCGACGCGATGTCGGCAGATCGACCACCGTCTGCGTCCTTCGGGGTAGATCGACCACCGTCATCGAACAACCCGCGACCCGCGACCCAACACCCAGCCGACCAGCACACCCGCACCCGGCCCGACCGGCCACCGCTACCCCTGAGTGCATGATCCTGAAGACCCACCGGGTGCCATCCACCGGAGACTCTTCACGATCATGCTTACCGCAGCCGACCCGCCGACCACCTAACACGTCAACTTCGGGGAAGTAGGGGCCTCTGGGCGCCTGAAAGGGCACTACTTCGCCGGAGTTGTGGCTTCGCGGGCTGGCTTTGGGCACTACTTCGGCGGAGTTGTGGCTTTCCGACCCGGGAAGTAGTGGGCACGGCCGCAAGGATGAGGGCCGTGAACCGGACCCCTAGGGGTCATCTCCTCCGGGAACCGCAGGGTGAGGGTGTTCAGATTCATGATGCGCGCGGGGTCACCGGCAGGCGAGCATAGAGCCGTCGAATCATTCCACCGGGGGGCTCATCATGACCAGGTCCGTCGCCAACGTTATCGCGGGGCGCTGGATTAAGTATGCGTTCATCGTCTTCTGGCTCGCGGTCGTCGCCTTGCGGGGCCGCTGGCCGGCAAGCTGACCGGCGTCGAGAAGAACGACGCGAAGTCGTGGCTGCCGGGCGGCGCCGAGTCGACCCAGGTGCTCGACGCGCAGGCCGCGTTCACGTCGCCGAACACGATCCCGGCCGTCGTCGTCTACGAGCGCACGTCCGGGCTTCACCGCCGGCCGACCAGGCCAAGGTTGCCGCCGACGCGGCAGCAGTTCGGCCGCACCGCCGACCTCGACGGCGCAGGTCACCGGGCCGATCCCGTCCCAGGACGGGCAGGCCGCGCAGATCATCGTGCCGCTCAACCTCGGCCCGACGGCTGGGACAAGGCCGGCCGACATCGTCGACCGGACTGCGCGCCACCGCGGAGAACGGCGCCAACGGCATGACCGTGCACGTCACCGGGCCGGCCGGCAACGCCGCCGACTCGTCGCAAGGCGTTCGAGGGCATCGACAGCACGCTGCTGTTCGGCGCGGTCGCCGTGGTCGTCGTCATCCTGCTGTTCACGTACCGCAGCCCGGTGCCTGTGGCTGCTGCCGGTCATCTCGGCCGGCGTCGCGCTCGATCGTGCGCGCAGGCGCGTCATCTACCTGCTCGCCAAGCACGCCGGGCTGACCGTCAACGCGCAGAGCGCGGGCATCCTCACGGTGCTGGTGTTCGGCGCCGGCACCGACTACGCGCTGCTGCTCGTCGCCCGCTACCGGGAGGAGCTGCGCCGGCACGAGGACCGGCACGAGGCGATGGCCGATGGCGCTGCACCGCGCCGGCCCGGCGATCATCGCCAGCGCCGCCACCGTGGTCGCTCGGCATGCTGTGCCTGCTGTTCGCCGAGACCAACTCGACCAAGGGCCTCGGCCCGGTCGCCGCGATCGGCATCGTCGTCGCTCTGGCCGTGATGCTCACGCTGCTGCCGGCGCTGCTGGTCACGTGGGCCGGTGGATCTTCTGGCCGGCCCGGCCGCGCGTCGGCACGGCCGAGCCGACCGCGACCGGGGTCTGGGCCCGGGTCGGCGCCCGCATCGCCCGCCGGCCGCGCACGACCTGGGTCGTCACCGCGGCGGTCCTGGCGATCATGGCGCTCGGCATCATCCAGCTCGAGCGCGACCGGCCTGACCAACAAGGAGTCGTTCCGCGGCAACCCGGACTCGGTCGTCGGCGAGGAGGTGCTCGCCGCGCACTTCGCCGGCCGGCGGCCGGCAGCCCGGTCGTCGTGATCAGCAACGCGGACCAGGCCGACGAGGTGCGCACCGCGTTCGCCGGCAGCGCCGGCATCGACCCGGACACGGTGACGCCGCCGGTGGTCAAGGGCGGCACCGCGCTACATGCAGGGCACGCTGACCGATCCACCGGACAGCCAGGCGGCCTACGACACCGTCGACCGGGTCCGCGACCGCGTGCACGCGGTGCCCGACGCCGACGCCAAGGTCGGCGGCGACGACGGCGATCAACCTCGACGTGCAACGGGCGGCGCAGCACGACCGCAACCTGATCATCCCGATCGTGCTGGTCGTGGTGCTGCTCATCCTGGTGCTGCTGCTGCGCGCGATCGTCGCGCCGCTGGTCCTGGTCGCGACGGTCGTGCTGTCCTTCGCGGCCGCGCTCGGGGTCAGCGCGCTGGTGTTCCAGCACGTCTTCGGCTTCGGCGGCGCGGACACGTCGTTCCCGCTGTTCGTGTTCGTCTTCCTGGTCGCGCTCGGCATCGACTACAACATCTTCCTGATGACCCGGGTCCGCGAGGAGGCGCCTGCGCACGGCACCCGGCGGGCCGCGCTGATCGGGCTGGCCGCGACCGGTGGCGTGATCACCTCGGCCGGGCTGGTGCTGGCCGGCACGTTCGCGGTGCTCGCCACGCTGCCGCTGATCGCGTTCGCCGAGATCGGCTTCGCGGTGGCGTTCGGCGTGCTGCTCGACACGATCGTGGTCCGCTCGGTGCTGGTGACGGCGCTGAACCTCGACATCGGCCGGCACATGTGGTGGCCGAGCAAGCTGTGGAAGGTGCCGGACGCGCCGGAGGCGATCGACGCGCCACTCACCGAGGAGGATCTGGAGCCCAGCGGGTCAAGGGCTGCGGACTAGAGCGTTCAGAAAGCGGAGTTGGGCGGCGTCCTGGAAGGCGCCGCCTCCTTCGTGCCCGTTGTACGGCCACACCAGGATGTCTTTCTCCAAACCGGCGTACGTGTTGTAGGCGGCGAACACCGTCGACGGCGGGCACACCGCGTCCATCAGGGCGACCGAGAACAGGGCCGGCGCGTGGGCCCGCGCGGCGAAGTTGACCCCGTCGAAGTAGGACAGCGTCTTGAACACCTGCTCGACGTGGTCGCGGTGGGTCTTGAGATAGCTGACGATCTCCTGGTACGGGAACTCGTCGCTGATCTCGGTGGCCCGCCGGTAGTGGCACAGGAACGGCACGTTGGTCATCACCGCGAGCAGGCCGTCGACCAGCCCGGCGGTGGCCAGCGAGATGCCGCCGCCCTGGCTGCCGCCGGTGATCGCGACCCGCTCGGCGTCGACCCGCGGGTGCGCTCCCGACCGCGTCGACGGCGCGCACGGCGTCGGTGAAGACGCGGCGGTAGTAGTACTGCAGCGGGTCGAGGATGCCGCGGGTCATGAAGCCGGGCGTGTGCGGGGTGCCGACCTCGTCCGGGTCGGGCGTTTCACTCACCGACCAGCCGTTGCTGCCCTGGCCGCGCGTGTCCATGACGAAGTGGGCGTAGCCGGCCGAGGCCCACAGCAGCGGCTCGTGCGCCAGGCCGCGCCCGCCGCCGTAGCCGATGTACTGCACGACGCACGGCAGCCGCCCGTCCGTGTTGGCCGGCACGACGAACCAGCCGCGCACCGGCTGACCGAGGAAGCCGGCGAACGTGACGTCGTAGACCTCCACTGTGGACAGCCCCGAGTCGACCAGCTCGTAGTGGGGCGCCCAGTCCTCGGCCCGCGCCTCGCCCAACGTGTATGACCAGAAGTCGTCGAAGTCGTCCGGTTCGGTGCGCGGGGGACGGTAGTCGCGGAGCTGCTCGAGGGGCAGGTCGACGAACACGGCGCGAGTCCTTCCGGTGAAAGTTTCAGGTTTGGGAAAGCGCTTACCTGGGGTCGTGCGTCGATACTGGAACTGATCTTAGCGGGCGTTCTAGCATCGCCGCCGTGACTCTTCGACGGATATCGATCGCGCTCGGCCTGCTCGTGGCTCTGACCGCGACCGCTGTGCAGACCGACGCGTTCGCGGCCACCGCGCGGCAGGCCGAGCGGCTCGACCGGGGGCTGATCAGCGTCCGCTCGGGCAGCGGCAACCTGGTGTCCTGGCGGCTGCTCGGCACCGAGCCGCCGGCACCGGCTTCAACGTGTACCGGGCTCGGCACCAAGGTGAACGCCTCGCCGATCACCGACTCCACCAACTACCTCGACTCGGGCGCGCCGGCCGGCGCGGCGTACACCGTGCGGGCCGTCGTCAACGGCGTCGAGCAGGCCGCCTCCGGCGCGGCGCTGCAGTTCGCCAACGGCTACCTCGACGTGCCGCTGCAGGTCCCGCCGGCGGCACCACGCCCGACGGCGTCGCCTACACCTACTCGGCCAACGACGCGCAGCGTCGGCGACCTCGACGGCGACGGCGCAGCTACGAGATCGTCCTCAAGTGGGACCCGTCGAACTCGAAGGACAACTCCCAGTCCGGCTACACCGGCAACGTGTACGTCGACGCGTACAGGCTCAACGGCACCCGGCTGTGGCGGATCGACCTGGGCCGCAACATCCGCGCCGGCGCGCACTACACGCAGTTCCAGGTGTACGACTACGACGGCGACGGCAAGGCCGAGGTCGCGATGAAGACCGCCGACGGCACCGGTCGACGGCACCGGCCAGGTCATCGGCAACGTCCAGCGCCGACTACCGCAACTCCGCCGGCTACGTCCTGTCCGGCCCGGAGTACCTGACCATGTTCAACGGCCAGACCGGCGCGGCGATGTCCACGGTCAACTACGTACCCGCCGCGCGGCACCGTCTCGTCGTGGGGCGACCGCTACGGCAACCGGGTCGACCGGTTCCTGGCCGGCACCGCCTACCTCGACGGGCAGCGGCCCAGCCTGATCATGTCCCGCGGCTACTACACCCGTACCGTCATCGTGGCCTGGGACTTCCGCAACGGCACGCTGACCCGAGCGCTGGACGTTCGACTCCAACAGCGTCCGGCATCGCAGTACACCGGGCAGGGCAACCACCAGCTGGCCATCGCCGACGTCGACGGCGACGGCCGGGACGAGATCGTCTACGGCGCGATGGCCATCGACGACAACGGCGCACGCGCTGTGGAACACCGGCTACGGCCACGGCGACGCGCTGCACGTCGGCGACCTCGATCCCGAGCCGGCCCGGCCTCGAGGTGTTCAAGGTCGACGAGAACACCAGCAAGCCGGCCGCCTGGATGGCCGACGCCCGCACCGGTCAGATCCTCTGGCAGCACGCCTCCTGCGGCTGCGACAACGGCCGCGGCGTCTCCGACGACATCTGGGCCGGCAGCCCCGGCGCCGAGTCCTGGTCGTCGGCGGTCACCGGGCTGCGCCAACACCAGCGGCGCAGACCATCGGCCGCAAGCCCGGCTCGACGAACTTCCTCGCCTGGTGGGACGGCGACCCGGTCCGCGAACTGCTCGACGGCACGCACATCGACAAGTACGGCACCGGCGGCGACACCCGCCTGCTGACCGCGCAGCGGCGTGCACTCCAACAACGGCACCAAGTCGACCCCGTCGCTGTCCGGCGACCTGTTCGGCGACTGGCGCGAGGAGGTCGATCTGGCGCGACCACCGACAACACCGCGCTGCGGATCTACACGCACGCCGACGCCGACCACCACGCGGATCTACACGCTGCTGCACGACACCCAGTACCGCGGTCGCGATCGC
The DNA here is from genome assembly GCA_963816625.1 of uncultured Actinomycetota bacterium. Taxonomy (GTDB): domain Bacteria; phylum Actinomycetota; class Actinomycetes; order Mycobacteriales; family Micromonosporaceae; genus Dactylosporangium. Next base: position 1,202,964 of record CAWFLC010000006.1, read on the forward strand.
CTGGCAGAACACCGCCTACAACCAGCCGCCGCACCCGAGCTTCTTCATCGGCGACGGCATGGCGCACGCCGCCCAGGCCGACCATCTACCTCGCCGGGTAACGTCTCGGGGCGATGCTCCGCCGCCTCGTCCTCGCCGTCACCGCCGTCGCCCTGGTCATCGTCGGTTACAAGATCAATGGCCACTTCGACCTCAAGGTGTACTACGGGGCGGCGCGGGCCTGGCTGCACGGCGGCGACCTCTACGGCTTCGTCGAACACGGCCGCGACCGTGACTACGGCTTCACCTATCCGCCCTTCGGCGCGCTGGTCATGGCCCCGATCGCGGTCCTGCCGTGGCCGGTCGCGACCGTGGTCTTCGACGCCCTGACGGTCGCGGCGACGGTCGTCGTCCTGCGGCTCACGGCTTCGGCGGACGCGCTGGTCCTGGCGGCCGGCCTGGTCCTCGCGTTCGCCTTCGACCCGTGGCGCACGAACTACAACTACGGCCAGGTCAACATGCTCCTGCTCGCCCTGGTCACCGTCGACCTCCTGGTACTGGTCGACCGGCGCCGGAGCGCCGGTGTGCTGATCGGGGTGGCCGCCGCGGTCAAGCTCGTGCCGCTGATCTTCATCGGGTACCTGCTGCTGACCCGGCGCTGGCGGGCGGCGCTGACGGCCGGTGCGTCCGCGGCCGTCGCGACGCTGCTGATGTTCGCGGTCGCCCCGCGTGCCTCCTGGACCTTCTGGACCAGCGCGATCTGGCAGAGCGACCGGATCGGCGACCCGGCGTTCGTGTCCAACCAGTCACTGAACGGCCTGGTCAGCCGGTACGGCCTGAGCCGGGCCGTGCTCGTCGTGCTCGTTGTCGCCGCGGTCGCCGCCTGGGCCCGGCTGGTGTGGCGCGACCGCGATCCGCGGGTCGGGCTCGCGGTCACCGGGGTGCTGGCCTGCCTCATCTCGCCGATCACCTGGGTACATCACCTGGTGTGGCTGATCCCGGCGATCGCCCTGCTCGCCCGCTCCGGCCGGCCCCTCGGGTGGGGGCTGGCGCTCGTCTCGTACGCCTTGCTCTGCAGCCGGCTCGTCTGGCATTTCGGGGCGCGGACCCTCCTTTCGGACACCTATCTGTTCGTCGCAATACTCCTTCTCGTAGTAGGACGGAACCATGAGCGACAACGTCGACCTCGAGATCCTGGCCGCCCAGTTGCGGAGGCACACGGATGACCTGTCGCTGTACGGCGGCATGTTGATCAACGTGCTGTCGGCCGCCCTGCCGGCCCACCTCGTGCAGGTCCGGCGCGAGGGCAAGTGGAAGGCGCGGCTGAACTCTCGAGAGCCGGCGGTGCTCGGCGTCTCGGTCACCGCCGGTGAGCGGCGCTTCGACCTCGACCGGGCCGGGGTCGGCGCGCCGCCGATTTCCAAGATCTGTCACCAGTCCGGCGGCGTGGTCCTGTCGACCAGGACCGTGCCGGCCGACGAATGGTGCCGGGAGCTGGCCGGGGCGCTCGCCCGCGTGGCCGGTACCAACCAGGCGGCGCTGGACACCTTGCAGCGATTCAGCCTCTGATGCGTTGGATGCCACTCCTTCCGGGAAGTAGTGGCCACCGGGCGGTGGTTTGGCCACTGTTTCGGGGAAGTTGTGGCCACGGACGGCCCGGGAGGCCACTGTTTCGGGGAAGTAGTGGCCACCGGGCGGTGGTTTGGCCACTACTTCGGGGAAGTTGTGGCCCCGCGGTGGCCGCGGTGGCCGCGGTGGCTGGGGGTCAGCCGGTCAGCGGCATGACCATGGTCGGGTGCTCCGGCTGCGCGTCCGGGTGGACCCGGGCCACGGCCGTGCCGAGGGCGTAGAACTCGATCGCGTGCTCGCCCCAGGCCCAGGCCGACTCGGTCACGCTGACCCCGACCACGCCGTCCGCGGCAACCACCTCCGCCTCGTACTGCATCCGCGCCATCGCGATCTCCCGGGCGTCGTATGCGGCCTGGGAGAAGTTGGTGAGCTCGGCGTTCTGCCCGGCGTTGGCCAGCATCTGGCGGAAGGTCATGTGCGCGATGTGGTAGACGCAGGTGCCCAACACCAGCGCCCGGGGCATCCAGCCGTGCCGGTGCAGCGTCCAGAAGTCCTGGCCGGAGAGGTGCGACGTGAACGGCCGGCCCTGCTGCGTGCGGTAGCTGGCGCCGTCGTCGGACTTGATCGCCGTGCCGACGGCGACGAACTCCAGCACGTCGGAGGCGAAGGCATAGTTGAGCGGGCGGATCCGTACCCCGATGACCCCGTCCGCGCCGAGCGCGTCGGCCTCGCTCTCCATGCGGGCCATGGCCAGCTCGCGGCAGTGGTACATGGCCTGGCTGAGCACCTGCAGTTCCTGGCTGACGCTCCACCGGGACGTCTGCACGCCGACGTGGTAGATACAGGTGCCCATCACCAGGCCCAGCGGGTGGAACCCGCTCTGCGTGGTCAGGACGAACTCGTTGACCGAGAGGTCGGACGTGAAGAACGGCCGGGCGGCCTGCTGCGAGCGGCCGAGGCGGGCGCGGGCGCTCTCGGGTAACTGCTGGGGCTGCTGTGACATCGGCGTCGGGTTGGTCATGGCGTGAGACTAGACCGGCGTACAATTCCGAACTGGCGATTCGCCGCGTGGCGGGGCGATGGTTTTGATATGACTTGTGCGGATGTCTGAACGGTCCACTGTGGATCGTCTATCGGTGTGACCTAGACTACGTTCGATTGGCATGGGGATCGGGAACACACCCTGCCGGGATCGCGTTCGTTACACCACCAGACCGATCCTGGGGAAGGTGAACAACATGACCGCGACGGACTATGACGCGCCGCGCCGACCCGCAGCTGACCTCGCCGAGGACAGCCTCGAAGAGCTCACCGCGCGCCGGCAGACCGCCCAGTCCCCATCCGTCGACCTCGATGAGCCCGAGGCCGAATCCTTCGAGTTGCCCGGGGCCGACCTCTCCGACGAGGAGTTGACGGTGCCGGTGGTGCCGATGCGCGCCAACGAGTTCCGCTGCTCCAGCTGTTTCCTGGTGCACCACCGCAGCCAACTCGCCGGCGATCGCAACGGCCAGCCCTTGTGCCGCGACTGCGCCTAGGCGCAGCCGGTTCCACCTGCGCTCACGCTCATGCGCAGCTCGTGTTGTTGAGGGAGAAGGCGGCCGGAGCGGCGTTGGTGCCGCTGTAGGTCGCCTGGAAGCCGAAGCTCGTCGAGGCTCCGGTGGCGATGGAGGCATTCCAGCCACCGTCCTTGACGGCAACGGCGGCGCCGTTCTGGGTGGCCGCGCCGTTCCAGGCGTTCGTGATGTGCTGGTTGCCCGCGAACGCGAACGCCAGGGTCCAGCCGTTCACCGCCGGTCCGCGATTCGTGACCGTCACCGTCGCGGTGAACCCCGCGTCCCATTGACTATCGATCTTGTACTGGACGCTGCAGCTCGCGCCGGGATTCGTCGACCTCGTCGGGGTCGGACTGGCGCTCGGGCTCCTACTTGGACTGGCACTCGGGCTCGCGCTCGGGCTCGCCGGGGTGCTGGTCGTCGGCTGCGGGCCCGCGTTGATCGCCAGCTGGTAGGCGAGGTCCGGTACGAACTGGCCGGCGCCGGCCGCGCAGCCGTCCGCCTCGCCCGGCGGCTTCGCCCAGACGAAGGCGTCGACCGTCGCCTCGCCCGTACTGGTCGTGGGGTTGCGCCCGACCGCCCGTCCTGCCGGGTCGCACCACTGGCTGCCCAGCGGCCCGTTGCCGTTGCGGCTGGTGTCGACGACCTGGTGCAGGTTGGCCGCGCCGATCGCATTTAGGACATTCCGCCCGTACGCCACCTCATCGGCGGTGGTGCGGAAGTTCGACACGTTGCTGTAGAAGCCGTCGGCGCTCCGTACCCCGGCCGCGACCAGCCGACCGGCCTGGTCACCCGCGCTGTTCCAGGCCGAGTGCCCGCCGTCGAGGTACACCTTCGCGTTCGGGTTGGCCTGCTTGATCGTGCCGACCGCCTGGGCCAGGGCCGCGTCGCGTTCGCTGACCTGGCTGCCGTTCAGGCAGGTCTGCAGCGCAATGGAGTCCGGCTCGAGCAGCACCATGGCTGTCTGGCTGCCGAGGCCGGCGGCGAAGTTCTGCACCCAGGTGCGGTAGGCGTTCAGGTCGGCGGCCCCGCCCGCGCTCGCCCCGCCGCAGTCGCGGTTCGGGATCGCGTACGCGATGAGCAGGGGGATCTGCCCCGCCGCGGTCGCCCCACCCACGTACGACGACACATCGGCGGTGATCGTGCCGGCGTTGGCGCTGGCGAACCAGCGGCCCTGCGGCTGGCTGCCGATGCGGTCGCGGATGACGCCGGCCCGGCTGTCGTTGGGGTTGGCCGCCAACCAGCGCATGACCTGCGAGTTCGGGTCACGGTAGAAAGTGCCACTGACGGTACCGGCGATCGCGTCACCACTGCCGGCCGCCCAGACGGTGGCCGAGACGCCGGTCAGCGCGGCGGCGACCGCGATGCCGATCGTGAGGCGGTGCTTCATCAAGACGTCCTCCCCGGGGTGATGTGTCGAAACGAAAGCACCGTTTCGACGCCCGGACCAAGGCACGCCCACCCAACCCCCGCACGACCACGGCAAACACCTGAAACTTTCAGCTCGCGGCGACGCCCGAGCGGCTCGGGAGGCCACAACTCCGGGGAAGTAGTGGCCACGGGGGGCCCGGGAGGCCACAACTCCGGGGAAGTAGTGGCCACCACCCGAGGCCACGGGGGCCGGGAGACAATCGGGGGATGAGGTCCTTCGGGTTCGCCATCAGGACGCCGCGCGTCCTGTTCGGCCGCGGCACCGCCGGCCAGGTGCCTGACGAGATCGCCCGCCTCGGCCGGAGCCACCCCTTCCTCGTCGCGAGCCCGCGGCACGCCGCGACCGTCCCGGGTGTGGCCGGCCGATTCACCGGCGTCGTCCAGCACACGCCGGTCGAGGTCACCGACCGCGCCGTCGAGCAGGCCCTTGCCGCCGGCGCCGACTGCGTCGTCTCGGTCGGTGGCGGCTCGGCGACCGGCCTCGGCAAGGCGATCGGGGCGCGCCTCGGTCTGCCGCAGATCGCCGTGCCCACCACGTACGCGGGGTCTGAGGTCACGCCGGTCCTGGGCGAGACGGCCGACGGGGTGAAGACGACCCGCCGGGACGAGGCGTTGCTGCCGGCCGCGGTCGTCTACGACGTGGACCTCACGCTCGGCCTCCCCGTGCCCCTGTCGGTGACGAGCGGCGTCAACGCGCTCGCGCACGCCGTCGAGGCCCTGTACGCGCCCGACGCGAACCCGGCCGTCGACGCTCTGGCGCTCGAGGCGATCGGGAAGCTGGCCGGCGGGCTGCGCCGCATCGCACGGCACCCGGACGACGTCGACGCCCGCGCCGACACCCTGGCCGGGGCCTGGCTGGCCGGCATCTGCCTGGGCAACGTCCAGATGGGCCTGCACCACACGCTGTGCCACCGGCTCGGCGGCACGTACAACCTGCCGCACTCGGAGACGCACACCGTCCTGCTCCCGCACGTCATGGCGCTGCGGAACGCCGAGTTGGGGCGGGTCGCCGTCGCACTCGGGGCACCGGATGCCGCGGTCGGGGTCTACGACCTGATCACCGAGCTGGGCGGCCCGACGTCGTTGCGTGCGCTCGGGCTGACCGCCGAGGCGGCCAAGGCTGTCGGCCACGAGGACGTCATCGGCCCGGCGATGTCGGGCGTCCGGCCCGACGGCATCCCCGACCTGCACCGGCTCACCGACGAGGTCGTCGCCAGCTTCGCCAAGACCCCCGACCCGCGGTTCCGTGAGCTGATCACCGGCCTGGTCCGGCACCTGCACCGCTTCGCCAACGACCACGACCTTCGCCAGGACGAGTGGGAGCGGGCGATCGACTTCCTCACCCGGACCGGGCAGATCAGCGACGCCAAGCGCCAGGAGTTCGTACTGCTCTCCGACACGCTCGGGGTGTCGAGCATGGTCGACCTGCTCACCAACTCGCGGACCCCGGACACCACGCCGAGCGCCGTCCTCGGCCCCTTCTACGTGCCCGGTCCGCCCGAGGCCGAGCCCGGCGCCGACCTCGCCGACGGCCTGCCCGGAACGCCGCTCTGGGTGGACGTCCAGGTCACCGACCTCGAAGGCGCCGCCGTCGCCGGGGCGCTGGTCGACGTATGGCAGTCGAACAAGGACGGCTTCTACGACGTACAGCTGAAGGATCTTGAAGGTCCGGCGCTGCGGGCGAGGTTCGTCAGCGACGCCGGCGGGCGGGTGCGGTTCTGGACGATCCTCCCGTCGGAGTATCCGATCCCAGGGGACGGCCCGGTCGGGCAGATGCTCGCCGCGGCCGGGCGCCATCCGTATCGGGCCCCGCACCTGCACTTCATGATCAACGCGCCCGGGCATCGCCGGCTCGTCACCCAGCTGTTCGTCGACGGCGGCGCGTACCTGGACTCCGACACCGTGTTCGGGGTCAAGGACGACCTCGTCGTCGACTTCGCCGCCCAGACCGGTCCCACCCCCGACGGTCGCGTGATCGACGGAGAGTGGCGGCTCCTCACGTACACCTTCCGGATCAGCCACGATTCATAACCTTTCCTGACTCGGGTCCGTCGAGCGCGCGACCGCTGCTCCCGCCAGACACCGCTCCGGCCCTGGGGGCCTCCGCTGCCAGGTCCGCGTGCCAAGCCCCGTCGCCACAACTCCGGGGAAGCAGTGGCCTCAGAGGGGTCGGGAGGCCACAACTTCTCCGGATGTAGTGGCCTGGACGGCTAGCCGAACGCTAGCGCGTCGGGGGGCTGGGGGAAGTCGACCGTCGGGGCGCCCTGCATGGCCGCGGCGAGGGTCGTCGCCACCGCGGTCACGACCCGGGACTCGATCGCACTTCCGACGTGGTCGTTGGGGTTGGCGGCGTCGGCGGCCGTGCCGGCCGCGCAGATCTGCGGGGTGAACCCGACGAACGTCTCGGTCGAGTTGTTCTCGGAGCTGCCGGTCTTGCCGGCGACCGGCCGGTCACCCATGATCGACGCCACGTTCTCGGCGGTACCGCCGTCGCACCGGCCGAACGCGGACTGCTGGCCGACCGGGCAGCGGGCGGCGTCGGTCGCGGCGGCCGCGACGTCGGGGCTGATCGCCGAACGGCAGCTCGGGCTGGCCGCGGCCACCGGGTTGCCGTCGTGGTCGAGGATGGACGTCACCGGCAGCGGCGCGCAGTAGGTGCCCTGCGCGGCGACCGTCGCATATGCCTCGGCCAGGTCGAGCGGGGTGGTGTCGGCGACGCCGAGGGTGAACGAGCCCCAGCCGTCGGCGTTGTTCTTGGCCAGGTCGGCGTCGGACCGGGCGCGGAACGTGATGCCGAGGCGCTGCGCCATGGCGACCGCGTTGGCCGGGCCGATCTGTTCCTCGAGCCAGACGAAGTACGTGTTCACCGATCGGCCGAAGCCGCTCCACATGGTGCGGTCGCCGTCCATGAACGACGGGTTGGCGTTGCCCGGACACCAGTACCCGTCGCAGTTGCCGGGACCGTTGTCGCGCCATTCCGTCTTGAGGTTGGCCGGCGCGTTGAAGCTGGTGGAAAGCGGCATACCCGACGACAGCGCGGCGAGCATGGTGAACATCTTGAATGTCGAGCCGGCCTGGTAGCCGTCGATGCCACCGCCGCCGGCGACGAGCTGGTCGACGGTGTTGGGGTAGTGCTTGCCGGGGGCGTTCGGGGCGAGGCTGTAGTGCCGGTTCACGGCGAGCGCGAGCACCCGGCCGGTGCCCGGCTGGACGACCGCGGTGGGCAGCGAGCGGGCGCTGTTGTAGCCGTACACCTTGAGCGAGTTCGCCAGGGCCGAGGCCTGGATGCCGGGGTCGAGCGAGGTGACGATGGTGTAGCCGCCCTCGCGCAGATTCTGCTCCCGGTCGGCGACGGTGGTGCCGAACTGCGATTGGGCGTCCCACCACTGCCGGAAGTAGTCGCAGAAGAAGCCCCAGTCGTTGTGCGCGCTGGATACCGCGGTGCAGTCGTTGGGGGTCGTGTGCACGGCGAGCCGCAGCTGGGGCGGCTCTCGCCGCGGCCGCGTCGGCGCTCGACACGGCACCCATCTTGACCATGGCGTCGAGCACGTACGTGCGGCGGTTGAGCGCGGCCGTCTTGTCGCCGGTGACCGGGTTGTACGCGTCCGGCGACTGCACCAGGCCGGCCAGCAGCGCCGCCTCCGGCAGGGTCAACGCCGCGGGCTGCTTGCCGAAGTAGTGCCAGCTGGCCGCGGCGATGCCGTACGCGCCGTCGCCGAAGTAGGCGATGTTGAGATAGCGGTCGAGGATGTCCGATTTGGGGATCCGCTTCTCCAGTGCGGTCGCGTACCGGATCTCCTGGATCTTGCGGCCGGGCGTGTCCGCGGTGGCGGCCGCCCGCTGCTCGGGAGTCAGCGACGGGTCGTTCTTGAGCACGTTGCGCACGTACTGCATGGTCAGCGTCGACGCGCCCTGGGTGCTGCGGTCGCCGCGGACGTTGGACACCATGGCCCGCAGGAGGCCCTTGACGTCGACGGCACCCTGCTCGTAGAAGCGGGTGTCCTCGGCCGCGACGATCGCCTGCTGCATGACCTGGTCGACGTCGGTCGAGCGGCACGTCCCGCCGGTTCTGATCGTAGAACATGGTGATCAGCGTCTTGCCGTCATCGGCATAGACATACGTCGTCTGCGGGGTCGGCGGCGTCTGCAGGCTGCTCGGCAGGTTTTCGTAGGCGTCGGCGCCCTGCTTGGCCGCCAGCCCGACGAGCGCCGCGGCCGGGAATGCGGCGGCGGCGAGCGTCAACCCGGACAGGACGGCACAGCACAGCATGGAACCGGCGGTCGACACGCGCATAGTCGAACCGTTACCCGCCGGACCGGGTCACCGCCACTGCCGCGACGGATTGTCAGGCAGTTGCCAGGCTGCGGTTATCGGCGCGCCTCGGCCTTGTAACGGTCCACGATCTCCTGCTTGATCCGGCCCCGGTCGGACACCGTAATGCCGTGGGCGCCGGCCCATTCGCGAATGGCCTGGTTGAGCTGCCGGTCGGTGCGCGGGGTGCTGCGGCCGCGGCCTTCGCGCCCGCGTCCGGTGATCCCGCCCCGGCCGACCTTGGTGGCCGCGGCGACAAAGGGCGCGAGTGCGCTGCGCAGCTTCGCGGCGTTCTTGGTGGTGAGGTCAATCTCGTACTGCACACCGTCGAGCGCGAACGTCACGCTCTCGTCCGCCGGCTGGCCGTTCATATCGTCAATAAGCTCGTGAATGACCCGTTTCGCCATGGTGTCGGCGTCCTTTCGAAACTCTTCCGGTGTCGATCAAAGCGTAGCGTCGGAACGCTGAAGAATGGTCGCGCCCGCTCGCTGAGCAAATGCCCAATGAATGCGAACTGCGAGCTCGCCAATAAACAATGATGAATTTACCTGCGGAGACGCGCGCGATATGGCAGCGGTCGGCATGTTTCTGGCGAACTCCGGCGACTAGGAAACAATGAGTCGCAATCACACTACGCTAAGTGAGGAGACGTTTGGAGCATGTGGTGAACAGTGGTGGGCCGGGCGAGCAGGCGCTCCTTGCCTCGATCGTGCAGTCTTCGCATGACGCGATCGTCGCCACCGATCTGCAGGGCCGGATTCTGAGCTGGAATCCCGGCGCCGTACGGCTGTACGGATATGCGGCCGCCGACGCGATCGGCCGCTCCAGCGACGATCTCGTCCCAGCCGAGAAGCAAGCCGACGAGGCGGAAATCCGGACCGTTGTCGCCGCGGGGGCACGCGTCGACCGGTACCGGACGATGCGGATCCGCGGGGACGGCCGCAGCGTCGCCGTGTCGGTCGCGGTCTCGCCGCTGATCGGGCCGGACGGCATCGCCATGGGCGTCACCACCATCGCCCGCGACGTGAGCGTCCGGGAACGGGCCGAGGCCCAGGTCCAGGCGGTCCTCGACGCCACCCCCGACGCGCTGCTCGGCGTCGACGTCAACGGGCGCGTGGTCCTGGTCAACGCCGAGGCCGAGCGGATGTTCGGGCTGCTCCGCTTCGAGCTGGTCGACCTGCCGGTCGAGCGCCTCCTCCCGGACGGGCTGCCCCGGCCGACGATCTTCCTGGACGGCGACGGCCGGAAATCGGAGCAGCCCGAGCGGACCGCGGTACGCGATGACGGCACCAAGATCCCGGTCGAGATCTCCCTCAGCGCGCTGCGGACCGACGACGGGCCGATCGTGGTCGTCGCCATCCGCGACGTCACCGAGCAGCAGCGGCTGCGCGACGAGGCCGAGAAGGAGCGCCTCGAGGCGCGGCTGCAGCGTACCCAGCGCCTCGAAAGCCTCGGCCAGCTCGCCGGCGGCGTCGCGCACGACTTCAACAACCTGCTCGCGGTGATCCTCAACTACGCCGCGTTCATCGTCGAGGACGCCGCCGGTACCCCGTTCGCCGCCGACGCCGAGCAGATCGCCCGGGCCGGCCGCCGGGGCAGCGAGCTCACCCACCAGCTGCTCGCCTTCGCCCGCCGCGAGGTGATCCGGCCGCGCCCCCTGGACGTGAACGCCGTGGTCCGCGAGGTCCAGCAGATGCTGTCCCGCTCGATCGGCGAGCACATCGCGCTCGGCACCAACCTGGCGCTGACGGTGCCGCCGGTGATGGCCGACCCCGGGCAGCTCGAGCAGGTGCTGGTCAACCTGGCCGTCAACGCGCGCGACGCGATGCCCTCCGGCGGCCAGCTCACCATCGACACCAACATCGTCGACGTGGACGTCCAGCACGCCGCGCGCGCCGGTCTCGAGCCCGCCCGGTACGTGCGGCTGCGCGTCTCCGACACCGGTACCGGCATGCCGGCCGACGTCGTCGACCGGGCCTTCGACCCGTTCTTCACCACCAAGCCCAGCGGCGAGGGGACCGGGCTGGGCCTGGCCACCGTGTACGGCATCGTCACGCAGGCCGGTGGCACCGTGCACATCTACTCCGAGCCGGGACTCGGCACCACGATCACCGTCCTGCTGCCGACCACCGCCCAGGCACCGCAGGACCAGTCCGACGCCGGCGCCGATCGCAACCTGCACGGTCAGGGCCAGACCGTCCTGGTCGTCGAGGACGAGGCCGCGCTGCGCCAGGTGACCAGCCGCATCCTGCGCCGCGGCGGCTACACCGTGCTGACCGCCGACGACGGCGCCGACGCGCTGCGCATCGCGACTGAGCATCCGGACCCGATCGACGTCCTGGTGACCGACGTGGTCATGCCCGGCATGCTGGGCAAGGAGGTCGCCCAGCGGGTCACGGTCATCCGGCCGCAGATCAAGGTGCTGTACATGTCCGGTTACGCCCAGCCGGTGCTGGCCAGCCACGGCACCCTCGACCCGGACGTGTACCTGCTGGAGAAGCCGTTCACCAGCGTCGAGCTCCTCGCCGCGGTCCAGGATCAGCTGCTGCGCTGAGGGCCTTTATTTGTGGCCGTAAATCAGTAAGACTACTTTAATGTTCCGAGTACTCGCGTCTGCTGTGCTGCTGGCTGGACTCGTGACGGTCCCCGCGCCCGCGTATGCTGCCTCTTCTGTGTCCTACGCCGACATTCTCCCGGCGCCGGTCTCGGCGCACGCGGACGGCGGCGTCTCGTACAAGGTGAATCGGGCGACCACGATCGCCACCGATCCCCGGGCGGCCGGGGTCGCCGGCTACCTGGCCGGGCTGCTGCGGCACTCGACCGGCTTCCCGCTGCCGGTGGTGCCCGCGCACGAGGCCCGACCCAACTCGGTGAGCCTGCTGCTCGGCCGGACCGGCCTGGGCACCGAGGGGTACCGCCTCGACGTCACCAAGCACGGCGTGACGATCCGGGCCGAACAGCCGGCCGGCCTCTTCGCCGGGGTGCAGACGCTGCGCCAGCTCGTGCCGGCCACGGCGCGGATCCCGGGCGGGCACGTCACCGACCGGCCGCGCTTCGCCTACCGCGGCGCGATGCTCGACGTCGCCCGGCACTTCTTCTCCGTCGCGCAGGTCGAGCGGTACATCGACCAGCTCGCCATGTACAAGATCAATACGTTCCACCTGCACCTGGCCGACGACCAGGGCTGGCGGATCATGATCAAGAGCTGGCCCCGGCTGGCCACGTACGGCGGGAGCACGGCCGTCGACGGCGACCCGGGCGGCTACTACACACAGGCGCAGTTCCGGGCGATCGTCGCGTACGCGCAGTCGCGCTTCATCACCGTCATCCCCGAGATCGACATGCCCGGCCACGTCAACGCGGCCCTGGCCAGCTACGCCGAGCTCAACTGCGACGGGGTCGCGCCGCCGCTCTACACCGGTACGGACGTCGGGTTCAGCAGCCTGTGCGTGAGCAAGGAGATCACCTACAAGTTCCTCGACGACGTCATCGGCGAACTCGCCGCGCTCACGCCCGGGCCGTACCTGCACGTCGGCGGGGACGAGGCGCAGGCAACCCAGCCGGCCGACTACGTCACGTTCATGAACCGGGTCCAGCAGATCGTGCGCTCGCACGGCAAGCGCGTCCTCGCCTGGCACCAGATCGTCGACGCGACGCCGCTGCCGACGACCGTGGCGCAGTACTGGGACACCACGAACGACAATCCCGCGGTGGCGAACGCCGCCAACCACGGCACCAAACTCGTCTTGTCCCCGGCCAACCTGGCCTACCTCGACATGAAGTACACCGAGGACACCCCGCTCGGCCAGGACTGGGCTGGCCTGATCGAGGTCCACGACGCGTACGGCTGGGACCCGGGGAGCTATGTGATCGGCGTACCGGCGTCGGCGGTCCTCGGCGTCGAAGCACCACTGTGGACGGAGACCATCCGGACCTCGGCCGACATCGAATTCATGGCGTTCCCCCGGCTGCCGGCGATCGCCGAACTGGGCTGGTCGCCCGCCTCGACGCACAACTGGGACGCGTTCCGGCTCCGGCTGGCCGCCCAGGGCCCGCGGTGGACGGCGATGGGCATCAACTTCTACCGCTCGCCCCAGATACCCTGGCCCGCCTGACCCGAGGCGACCGTCGGGTACGGTGGCCGGGATGTCTCGTCGCCTGCTCGCCGGTCTCGCGGCCGTCGCGGCGCTGTCGCTGAGCGCGTGCGGCTCGTCCGCGGCCCCGGCGAAGTCGACGGCCGCTGTGCGCACGCCGGCGGCGCCACCGGCTCCGGTGGCCCCGTCGGCGTCGGCATCCCCGTCAGCATCCCCGTCAGCGGCGGCGCCGCCTTCGCCGCCGCCGGTTCAACCGACCGGCGAGTACGTGTTCCCGGTCGTCGGCAACGCGTCCTACGCGCACACCCACCACGACTATCCGGCCACCGACATCATCGCCGCCTGTGGCCTGACCGTCGTGTCGCCGGTCGACGGGACCGTCCTCGAGGTGACCCGGGTCGACGCCTGGACGAAGATGGTCAACTCCGGCGCTTCGCGCGGCGGGCTGTCCGTTTCGATCCTCGGCGCCGACGGCGCGCGGTACTACCTGTCGCATTTCTCCTCCGTCGACGCCGGCATCGATCCGGGGGTACGGCTCAGCGCCGGCCAGCCGATCGCCAAGGTCGGCCGGACCGGCGACGCCGGTGCCTGCCACACCCACTTCGGCCTGTCACCGGCGTGCGCGAAGACCGGCGACTGGTGGACGCGGCGCGGCGTGCTCTACCCCTGGCCCTACCTGGACGCGTGGCGCGCCCACAAGGCCGTGTCGCCGGCCGCCGACCTGGCCGCTTGGCAGGCGCAGCACGGCTGCCCCGAGAAGGCGACGATCGACCCGTAGGCCACTCGTTCCCGCAACGAGTGGCTACCGGGCCGCCGGGAGGCCACTCGTTCCGGCAACGAGTGGCTACCGGGCCGCCGGGAGGCCACGAGTGGCCCCATAGAGGCGCGTCCTTTTTGTACCGATCTGACCGCCACAATTTGTCGCCCGTTTCATGTCAGCCGGGGGCGTTGCCTGCCGACGTGGGCAGTAAGCCCATTTCCTCAACGGCTCAGGAGCGAGCATGCCCACCAACCGGCGCCGAATCATCCGCGTGTGCGGCTGGCTGGTGTTCGGGCTGGCCCAGGTGGCGCTGCACCTCTGGTCGACGCCGGCCACGTACAGCGCGCTGATCATTGCGGCCACCGCCGGCTTCGCCACCCTCCACGCCTTCGCGGCCGTCCGTAGCTGGGGCAACACCCGGCTGGTCTGGTTGGTGGCCGCGCTCGGGCTGTGGTGCTGGGCGATCGCCGAGGTGTTGGTGGGCGTCCCGGCGATCCTGACCGGGGTGCCGGGCAGCCGCGGCGGCCTCGTCAACGTGCTCAGCCTGGGTGCGCTGGTACTCGCCATCGTGGCCATGCTGGTACTACCCGGCGCCCCGCGGTCCGCGGCCGGACGGCTGCGCATGGTCTTCGACGGCATGGTCGCCGGCTCGGCCCTGCTGGGCTCCGCCTGGATGGCCTTCCTCACCCCAGTGATCGCGCTGGAAGGCTCGTCGGCGACGGGTCTGAACGACCTTGCCTACCCGAGCCTCGCCGTGGTGCTCCTCGCCGTCGCGCTGCTCCTGCTCGCCGGGCAGCCGATCGGCCAGGTCAACGCGATGAGCGCGCTCACCGCCGGGATCGTCGCGCTGGCGCTGTCGCTCATCGTCGAGGTCGTCGAGCGGGTGGCGCAGGCGACCTGGCTGGACTCCTGGGTGTCCGGCGGCCTCCTCGCCGCCGCCGTCCTGATCGGGGTCGCGCCCCTGACCCGGCTGCCGAAGAAGCAGGAGCGGGCCTGGCAGCCGGTGACCACGTTCGGCGCGGTGTTGCCGTACGTGCCGGTCGTCGCGTTCGTCGCCGCCGGCGTCCGGAGCATTCTCGCCAAGCAGGACCTCGCCGCGCCCGTCGTGTGGTGCGGCGTGATCATGTTCGTCGCCGTGCTGGCCCGCCAGTTCCTCGCGATACAACTGAACGCCGCGCTCACCCGCGACCTGGCCGCCGAGCGCAGCCGGTTCGCGTACGAGGCCGCGCACGACGCGCTCACCGGCCTGCCGAACCGCGCGATGCTCACCGCCGCGCTCCGCGACCCGGATCTCCAGTCCGCGCCCGACGACGTCGACGACGTCTCCCTGCTGATGCTGGACCTCGACGGGTTCAAGCTGGTCAACGACACGCTCGGGCACGCGGCCGGCGACGAACTGCTGATCGAGGTGGCCCGGCGGCTCAGCGACGCCGTCGCGCCGATGGGCGCGGCCGCCCTACCGGCCCGGCTCGGCGGCGACGAGTTCGCCGTCCTCATCCGCATCGGCGGCCTCGAGACCGCCCGGGCGTTCGCCGATGACATCCTCCAGCGGCTCGCCGAGCCGATGATGCTCGGCGGCCGTCCCGCCGCCGTCCGCGCCAGCATCGGCATCGCGGTGCCGACCGCCGAGACCGGCGCAGCCACGCTGCTACGCGACGCCGACCTCGCGCTGTACTCGGCGAAGCGGCACACCAAGGGCGGCTACCGTCTCTTCGACCCGAACATGTCGGCCGAGATCGAGGCGCGCCGGCAGCTACAGACCGACCTGGCCCGGGCGCTGCCGGAAAGCCAGCTCAGCCTGGTCTACCAGCCGATCGTCGACCTCGGCTCCGGCGACTCCAGCAGCGCCGAGGCCTTGCTGCGCTGGCGCCACCCGACCCGCGGGGCGCTCAGCCCGGGCGCGTTCCTCGAGGCCGCGCACGACGCGGGGGTACTGCCCGAGTTCGACCGGTGGGTCCTCGCCACCGTGTGCGCGCAGCTGGCCGTCTGGCGGACGACCCACCCCGACGACAATGTCAGCGTCAACCTGTCCGCGGCGTACCTCGCGACCGGTACGGTCGCCGCCGACGTGCGGCGCCTCCTGCGGGTCAACGGGCTGCCCGGGCGGGCGCTCACCGTCGAGGTCACCGAGACGTCGTTGATCGCGAACCTGGACGCGGCCGCCAGTACGCTGCGGGAACTGCGCGCGCTCGGGGTCAAGGTGGCGCTCGACGACTTCGGCGTCGGCTACTCGTCGCTGACGTACCTGCGGAAGCTGCCGGTCGACGTGATCAAGATCGACCGGTCGTTCATCCGGGACCTCGACGCCGACACCGACGACAGCACCGAGGCCGCCATCCTGGTCGGCGCGGTGCTCGCCCTCGCCCAGAACCTCGGCCTCGAGTGCGTCGCCGAGGGCGTCGAGGAGCACGGTCAGGTCACCCGGCTGCGGGCGCTGGGCTGCGAGCGGGCCCAGGGATATCTGTTCGCCCGCCCGCAGCCGGCCGACCGGTTCCGGTCCGCGCTGGATTCGGCCAGCGGCTCCGTTGACCGGCTCAGTGCCGATCGACGGTGATCGACGCGATGCCGCCGCCGGCCTGGATCTGCAGGCGGTCGGTCGCGCCCGCCCAGCCGGTGGGGGAGAGCACTGCGCCGGGGTCGCTCAGCGTTCCGACCGAACCGTCCTTGTCCAGCATGAGCTTCGCCGGTACCGCTGAAGGAACGTGAATGGCCAGGGCCCCGGCGCCGCCGGCCAGCGAGACGGCGAGGGTGCCCTCCGGGCGGGGCAGCGCCAGGTCGACGCGGCCCGCCCCGGCCCGTAGCTCGATCCCGGCCAGCCGGCCGGAGCCGAAGTCGACCGCCTGCTCGAGGCCGCCGCCGGCGAGGGTGAGCCGCCAGCGAACTCGAGCGTTGAGGTAGACGTGCAGGGTCGCCTGGCCGGCGACGGCGGTGTGGGTCAGGCTGAGCGTCACGCGCCCGTCCCGGACCGCCGCGGCCGGCTCGACCGTGGCGCCGGGCGGGGTCGACGCCCGGAACAGCAGGTCGCCGAGGTCGGCGCTGTGCACGGTGACCGACTCCGCGCCCGGCAACACCTCGAGGGCGGCGTCCGTCCGCCCGTCGAGCGCGGCCTGCACCGTGGTCGTGGTCGCGGCGGGCGGCGCCGCGTCCGTCCACATGAGATGGACGAGGGCCGCCACGACGAGCGCGCCCGCCGCGATCAGGACGGCGAGCTTCTTCTTCATGGGCTGGTACAGGTGAGCGTCGGCGCCGGGTCGGGTGCGGTTCCGGTGCCGTTGAAGCCGAACGACGTGGTGCCGTTGGGCGGGAGCACCCGGTTCCAGTCGACGTTGCGCATCGCCACGTTCGGCGCCGGCTGGACCAGCGTCCCGTTCCACGGCGCCCCCTCGAAGCCTTGGCCCGACTGGTACGACCAGCGCACGGTCCACCCGTTCACGGATGCGGTGCCCGGGTTGCGGACGGTGACCTGCGCCTGGAAGTGCCCGGGCCAGTTGATCGGCATGTTCTGCCAAGTGGCGGTGCACGCCCCGGTTCCGGACGGTGGCGGGCTGGACGGCGGGCTCGACGGCGGCCTGCTCGACGGCGGCGGGCTGGGACTTTGTGACGGGGCCGGACTGCTGCTCTGTGACGGGGCCGGTGTCGTTGTCCCTCCGGGACCGACGCCGGTGACCTCGCCGTGGCCGCCGTCGAACACCACGTCGGAGCAGCTGAAGAAGTTCTCCTGGCTGTCCGACCGTACCCACTGCATGAAGATCATGTGCCGCCCCGACTTACCGGCCGGCAGCGTCATGTCCCACGAGTAGTAGTTGAACGCGCCGGGCGGCCCGGACTGCGGCGGGTCGGTGGCGCTCCAGAACGACTCGAGGTCGCCCCAGGCCAACGGGGTGGTGGGGCTCCAGCCGTCCTTGGTGATGTAGACGTGGAAGGTGCCCGGGTGCGCCGCCCAGTTGCTGTAGTGCACGGAGATGGTCGACCCGGCGGTCAGGTGGGTGAGTGGCCAGTCGGTGCGGGCGGCGTTGTAGGCGGCGTACTTGGTGGTGCCCCCGCCGCAGATCTGCCCGTCCGGGATGTAGCCGACGGTGCGGCCGCCGGCGTCCGAGCGCAGCACGCCGAACCAGTCGTAGAGCGGCTGCTGACCGCCCTGCGCGATGGCGTCGGCGCAGGCCGGGTTGTAGGCGATGATCTGCCCGGTGGAGCGGAGCCCGTCGACATAGCACAGGTACGTGCGGCTGCCCGGAATGATTGCCACACCGTGGGCGTCGGCCCCGGCGGGCGCCACGATCGTCGCCGCGGCGACGGCCACGAGAGCCACGATTGTCGCTGTCGCGGCGTTCACGGCAGCCGGTACGGTCCATATTCGTCGCAAGATTTGCACTCCTCAGCGAGAGCCGTCGTTGTCATGGCTCTCACCCGCGAGGTGCGCACAGTCAACCATCGACGAACCTCTACGCCAACGCCTCCAGCCGCGGCGCCGCGCATCCGGCGCCCGGAAGTGCGGCGACCCCGTCGTGCAGACGCTCGCCGCCGCAACGCCGCATGAAACTTTCGAGCCCCAACCTCGCGGAGGCCACAACTTCCCCGAAGTAGTGGCAACCCGACCCCCTGGAGGCCACTACTTCCCCGGAGTTGTGGCATCCCGGCCCCTTCGAGGGCACTGCTTGCCCGGAGTCGTGGCAACGCCGAGGCGGGCTTGGGGACGCGGACGCCGGGATTCCTGGCGGGAGCGACGGTCGCGCCCTCGACGGACCCGAGTCATAGAGAAAGAAGGAAATGTGCGGCGACCGCACATCCGGCGGGGACATGCGGTCGCCTGCTGACTTGCCGTGGCTTCCGATCGCGCTTTCGTTCGCTAGGGCCTCCTTCCCGCAGCGGCGCTGCGTCGAGTACTACCTGAGGGCCGCCACCGGCCCGTCTTGCGGTTCAACGCAGGCGGATCACGCGGATCGCGGCGGGCACTCCGGCCAGCAACGCCAGGGCGAGGACCACCCAGATCAGCGCGTTGCGGTTGTCGTTGGAAGTGCCTCTCGCCGCGGCCGCCGCCTGCGCCGGGCCGACCGCTGGGGCGGGTGGCGTGGGCAACGCGTTGTAGTCGACCAGCGTGGTGCTCTCCAGCAGCGTCATGTGCTTCATGACCACGTTGATGCCGACCTGGGCGAACTGGCGGATGAGATCGTTGCGGGTGCCGGAGCGGGTCGCGGCGATGATGGTGAAGACCTTGCCGTGTGCCGCGCGCAGCCGTTCGGTGAAGACGCGGTCGAACTCCTGCGGGGTCTTCGCCTCCTTCTCCTCCCTCATCCAGCCTTCCTGCTCGGCGGTCGGCGTCTGCGGCAGGACCACGCCGAGCTTCTTGGCGACCGCCTCGACCGACACGTCGAGCTGGAGGTGGTCGGCGGCGAGTTGGGCGCCGACGTCCTTGACCCGCGGGCTGGCGGCCATGGTCTGGGCCCACAGCCCGGACGGGCGCTCCCACAGGCCGGCCTGCTTGACGCGGACGAGCACGTCCCGGTCGGCCGGGGTGAGCGGACCCCACTGGGTCATCGTCCAGCCGGCGGGCAGGGCGTCGGCTTGCACGAAGACCGGCGATGGCGGCGCCACCGGAGCGGCCGGGCCGTCGCCGGCCGACCCCGTGCTCCCGGCGAACGCCGGGACGGCCAGCACCGCGCCCCCGACCAGCCCGGCCAGGACAATGCCGAGCCGGAGCGTATTTCGTGACAGTAACGGCATACCCATGGCGATTCCCGGCGATCGAAAGAATTGACCAGCGAATGTGCGAGGAATTCGGCGATGGCCGGCCGGGTCAGGTAGTGACGACCGGCCACCGCACTGTGCGGATACCCCAGGGATTAGTACCCGCCGGAGCCGCTATCGCCGGACCCGGAGTTGTTGTTGGCATTGCTGTTGGAGTTCGTGTTGGTGTTCGCGTTCGAGTCACCGGTGTTGGTATTAGCGGTGTCGTCCGCGGGTGGCTCGACGGGCTTCGGCGGCGGGGTCGGCAGGCAGGTCAGGTTCTTCTTGCCGTCCGGCGCGGCGACGAACCACTTGGCGCCGACGTTCTGGCCCTTCCACTGGCCCGGGGCCTTGTCGCCGATGTAGCGGTAGAGCGGCCAGCCGTTGAGCGTGATCTGCATGGAGCCGTCGCCGCGGGTCACGGTGCCGACCAGGGAGGCGTCCACCCCGCTGAGCTTCGGGTTGCCATCGGTGAAGGCCGGCGGCCACACCGTCGCGCACTTGGCCTCGCAGTTCGACTTGGACGGCTTCGCCGTGTCGGCGTCGAAGCGGTAGAGCACCCAGCCGTTCTGGTCGGTGACGACCTTGCCCATCTTCTTGATGGTCTTCGCGGTGAGCGCTTCGGTGAGCTTGACCGGCGCGGCGGCCGGCGTCGTGGGCGCGGCGGCCGGCGTCGCGCTGGGATCGGTCGCGCCCGCGAGGTCCGGGGCACCCGCGTTATAGGCATCGGTGCCTCGAGGCGCGCAGCCGGTGAGGGCCATTACGGCCAGCGCACCACCGACCACGGCGATGCCCCACTTCTTCGAAATCACGACGTCCTCCTGCCGATGGATTATCCGGCCAGATTGGTGTGAGCCGATCCCTGGCCGTTATTCACCAAGAGGTACGGGATCGGTGTTCCCGGAGGTTGAAGGATTCCGAGTGGAGAACTTCACACAAAAAATCGGAACCGTCTTGAACTGTTGCCGGCCGAACTCCGTACACGCTCGCCGGGACCCGGGAAAGGCGAAGACCGGCAGGCTCGCCTGCCGGTCTTCATCGTATCGCTGTGCTGCCGAACTCAATGTCTAGGCTTTGACACCCACCACGGTCGAGGCGTTGACGTCCGTGCCGGCCCGGACCTCGATCCGGCTGATGTCCGGCCCGGCGACCGACGTCGCGGCGGTGAACTTCAGCTTCTCCGGATGCTCCGCGGTGCCGTAGCCCTCGGCCGAGACCGTCCAGGATCCGGCGATCTGCGAGTGCCCGGACTTGTCGATCACCTGCAGCGTGCAGGTCACCGGCCCGTGGATGTTGCCGATCGTCACGCTCAGCTGGCTGCCCCACGAGCGTGGGTCGATCGCCACGCTGAGCGTGGCCCCGCTGAGTGCGTCGGTGGCGGTCAGCGTCGTCACATTGCCGCCGGCGGGTGGGCTGTTCAGCCCGGGAATCGATTCTGACTGGCCGGCGGTAGTCGGCGGCGCGCCGACCGTGGCTCGCCCACCGGCTTGGTTGTTGGTACCCGGTCTCGTTCCCTCGCCGCTGTTTCCGCCCGGTCTTCCGATCAGGGCGATGCTCAGGGCGAGAGTGGCGATGACGGCGACGGCCGCGGCCGCCGCGACCATGAACGTCAGGCGGGCTTTGCCCCGCTTGCGTTCGAAGGCCACGACGTTACGCATCCGGTCGAACATCATGCCGTCGCTGACCGATTGTGAGGTCTTCTGGAATGCGTCCCTGTCCACCTCGGCGAGTAGCCGGGTGACGGGCAGGAGCGATTCCAGCTCCATCGCGCAAGCGTCGCAGGTGACGAGGTGTTCCTCGAACCGGTCGACATCTGCGGCGTCCAGGACGCCGAGCGCGTAGGAGGCGACGTCATAATGCACTTCGGATGCGTTCATGCGGTCAACCCCCTCTGCTCAAGTGCGGCCCGCAACGCCCGGAGTGCGTAGAACACCCGGGACTTCGCCGTGCCGAGCGGCAGACCGAGTGTGTCGGCCGCGTCGGTGACGGTTCGGTCCCGCAGGTAGGTCTCCGCGAGGATCTCCCGGTGTGCGGGGCTGAGTGTTCGGAGTGCGTCGGTGACGGTCAGCTGGGCCAAGACCCGATCTGTCTCGTCAGTCGTCGACAATCCGTCCAAATCCCGGTCGAAGGTTTCGGCGGCGCGCGCCGAAGCACTGCGATGCTCGTCGATCGTGATGCGCCGAGCCACGGTCACCAGCCAGGGACGCAACGACTGACCCGGCTCGGTGCCGAGTTTGTGAGCATTGCGCCAAGCTCGCAACAGTGTCTCCTGAACGATGTCCTCGGCACGTTGATGGTCGCCTCCGGTGAGCCGTAGCACGAACATCAAGAGAGGTTCGGCGTGCTCCTCGTACAGCATCCGGAGGAGTTGATCCTCATGGCTGCCGCCCGAGTCCTCGGGCCCCCTTCGATGGGCCGGCCGATGAGCGGGGTCATCGATGTCTGCATACTCTCGCTGCACGGGTGCTTCGGTTTCGGCGAGCCGCGCCCGACCGCGACGACCCACCGAACCCGCTGCACGCCGTTCAAACGGAAGCACGCGGTCACCGTATCCGCTGTTGTGGACCTGGTGCATCGGTCACCGTTCGATTTCTTGATCGGCCCGCAGCACCATCTGCACCTCCGGGATTTGTAGCGACCCTGGCTCGAGCCGCCGCACTGAGTAGTACGGAATGAGCCTTCGTCGGGGTTGAGTACCGGTCAAGATTTTTTAAGAAGTTTTCATCTGAATCGCAAAAGATCAAGCTCGTTACGCTGGGTAAATGTCGAACATGAAGGAAAGTTGGCACAATTTCGCAATTTCCCCTTTGCTGGTAACGATCTCCGGCAGTGGTCGGTGGCGCCCTTCGAATATGAGCGGACACGCTCCGGAGTCGAAATACTACATGCGGACGCGGTCGCTCTTCGGGTCGTACAGCGGACGGTGCGAGACCTGGACCGGGTACGTCCGGTCGGCGATCTCCACCGTCCAGGTCCCGTCGAGCGACACCGGCAGCATCGCCAGGCCGACCGCGCCGCCCAGCGTGTGCCCGTACGAGGCGGCCCGGATGTAGCCGACCGGCTCTCCGTCGCGGCGGACCACCTCGGCGTGATGCAGCAGCACCGACGGGTCTTGTACGAAGACCTGGGCCAGCCGCCGCTCGAGCGGGCGCTGGCGCTGCGCCAGTACGGCGTCCCGGCCGACGAAGTCGTGGTCGAGATGCACCGCGAAGCCGAGCCCGGCCTCGTCGACGGTGTCGGTGTTGTCGATGTCGTGGCCGTAGTCGCGGTACGCCTTCTCCATCCGCAGGCTGGACAGCGCCTTCAGCCCGGCGTGCTGCAGCCCGGCGGCGGCGCCCGCGGCGACGATCCGGTCGTAGACGTGCACCGCCTGTTCGGCCGGGATGTACAGCTCGTACCCGAGCTCGCCCAGGTAGGTGATCCGCACGCACAGCACGCGCGCGAAGCCGAGGTCGATCTCGCGCGCCGCGCGGAACGGGAACGCCTCGTTGGAGAGGTCCGCGGAGGTGAGTGTGGACAGCAGCGATCGCGAGCGCGGCCCCTGGATGTTGAGCTGGGCATAGCCGCCGGTCACATCGGTGGCGACCGCGCCGGACCGCTGGAGCCGGGTGAACACGTGCCGGTGCGCCGTGTCCGACGCGACCACCCAGAAGCGGTCCTCGTCGAGCTTGGTCACGGTCAGGTCGGCCTCGATCGTGCCGCCCTCGTTGAGCCACTGGGTGTAGGTGAGCATGCCCGGCGAAGCGTTCACGTTGCCGGCCGAGAGCCGGCTCAGCGCGCTTCCCGCGCCGGGACCCTGGACCAGGAACTTGGCCATGAACGACATGTCCATGAGGATCACGCCTTCGCGGGCGGCCCGATGCTCTTCCCGCCACCGCGCGAAGTACCCGGGCTGCCCCCACGTGGGGGTCGGCTCGGTGCCGTCGAAGCCGTACCAGTCCGGGCTCTCCCAGCCGCTCACGTCCCGGAAGTACGGCCGTTGGATGGTGAGCCGGTCGTGCAGCGGTGAGCGGCGGGCGCCGCGCGCGGACTTCATCGACCGGCCGGGCAGGTGGCACTCGTAGACCATGCCGAGCGCTTCGACGGTCCGGCTGGCCCGATACTCCGGATTCTTCTGGTACGGGGAAAGCCGGTCAACGTCCATCGCGGTGACGTCGACGTCCGGGCGCCCGTCGAGGATCCACTGGGCGACGACCCGGCCGAGCCCGCCGCCGGTGAGGATGCCGATCGAGTTGAGCCCGGCCGCGACGAAGTAGTTGATCAGCTCCGGCGCCTCGCCGACGATCGGCTGGAGGTCGGGCGTGAAGCTCTCCGGCCCGCAGAAGAACGTGCGCACCCCGCGGTCGAAGGTGATCGGGATGCGCCCCATCGCCTTCTCCAGGTACGGCGACATGCGCTCCCAGTCCGGCGGCAGCTGGCCGAACTGGAAGTCGTCGGGGATCCGGTCGACGTGCCAGGGCGCGCATTTGGTCTCGAAGAGCCCGAGCATGAGCCCGCCGCCCTCCTCGCGGAAGTACCCGTAGGCGCCCGGGTCCTCGAGCACCGGCCAGGCCGGGTCGACGTCGGCGATCGGCTCGGTGATCAGGTAGTAGTGCTCGGCCGCCTGCAGCGGGATGCTCACCCCGTTGGCCTCGCCGAGCTGCCGGGCCCACATGCCGGCGCAGTTGACCACGACCTCGGCCTCGATGTGCCCCTGGTCGGTGGTGACCCCGGTGACCCGGTTGCCGGCCGGGCCGCGCGCGACCGTCGCGCCGAGCGCGCGGATCCCCTCGACGATCCGTACCCCGCGCTGCCGGGCGCCCCGGGCGAGGGACATGGTCACGTCGACCGGGTTGGCCCGCCCGTCCTCGGCGACGTAGAAGCCGGCCAGGATGTCGTCCGTGCGGGCGAGGGGGAACAGCTCCTTGACCTCGCCGGGGGAGATCTCCTGCACGTCGACCCCGCAGAGCCGGTTGAACGCGGAGACTCGCCGGTACTCCTCGAGCCGGTCCTCGTCGGTGGCGACCTCGATGAAGCCGACCTGCTTCAGGCCGGTGGACAGCCCGGTTTCGGCTTCCAGCCGCGCGTAGAGGTCGCGCGTGTACTGCCGCAGCCGCGTCGAGGTCTCCGAGGTGGAGCCGAAGGTGACGATCAGTCCGGCCGCATGCCAGGTGGTGCCCGACGTCAGCCGGCCCTGCTCGAGCAGCACGACGTCGTGGCAGCCCAGTGCGGCGAGGTGGTAGGCGACGGAGGTGCCGATGACCCCGCCGCCGATGACAACGACCCGGGCCCGGTCCGGAAGGCTCATCGCGCCATTATCACTGCCAGGGCAGCGACGAGCGGTGACTCCAGTAGTCCCCGGCCCGTTCGGCCAGTTCCCGGAGATCCGGATTTTCCAGCGGTACGGGCAGAGCTGCCAAATTCGCGGTCAACTGGTCGACGGTGGCGGCGCCGGACAGCACGACGTCGACCCAGGGCTGGCTGAGCACCAGGCCGAGCGCGATCGCGTCCACCCCGACGCCGAACTGCCCGGCCAGATCCCGCAGGAGGGGCGGGGCGTCGTCGCCGGCCAGCCGCCCGTTGGCCATCGCCTCTTTCACGATGACGAACCGGTGGCGCTGGTGGGCCTCGGTGAGGGCCGGTCCGGCCGACTGTTCGAGCACGTTCCAGGTCGACTGGACGCTCGTGAACAGCGGCTCGCCGTCCACCTCGACGTCGAGCGCGGCGCGGATCGCCTCGCCCTGCCTTGGCCCGCTGGTGGACAGTCCGACCGTCACTCCGGTCGCGGCCAGGTCGGCGAGGCGCCGGTGCAGGCCCGCGTCGGTGAGGGCGGTGCTGTCCGGGGTCAGCGAGTGGATCTGGTAGAGGTCGAGGCGTTCGCCGAGGAGGGCCCGCGTCTCGGCGAGCTGGCGGACGAACGTGGCCACGCTGTGGTCCTTGCGCTCGTGCACCTCGGCGTCGACGCGCCAGCCGGCCGTGTAGGTGTAGCCCCACTTGCTGCCGACGACCGCGTCCGGGTGCCCGTCGAGCCAACCGGCGAGGAATTCCTCGGCCCGCCCGTACGAGCGGGCCACGTCGAAGTAGCGCACGCCCCGCTCGTAGGCCACGTCGAGCAGCTGGTGGCTGCGCGCGCGCAGAGCCTCGACCGTGCGCTCGGCCGGCAGGTCGTGCGCGTGGCCGAGGTTGATGTAGCCCGGCCGGCCGACCGCGGCCAGCCCGAGGCCGAGCCGAGGCCGCCGGTCGCCCAGCCGATCAAGTCCCACGCGCCCATCTTGCCGGGCGCCGCCGTCTTCCGCGCGCCCGGCCCGGAGGCCACTGTTTCCCCGGAGTAGTGCCCTCGGGGCCGTCCGGAGGCCACTGTTTCCCCGGAGTTGTGGCCTCCCGGCCCCCCGGAGGCCACTACTTCCCCGGAGTAGTGCCCTTGGGGCCCCCGGAGGCCACTGTTTCCCCGGAGTTGTGGCCTCCCGACGGCCTTGAGGGCACTACTTCGGGGGAGTTGTGGCGGTCAGCCGGTGTATTGGGCGACGATCTTGGAGAAGTCCCAGGGCTGCTGGGTGACGCTGCTGCACGTGCCGTCGGCCCAGTTGTGCGGGACGCTCGGGTCGCAGGCGCGGTCCCGGTTCAGCGCCCAGTACGAGAACCAGCCGAAGTGCTTCGACCGCGCGTACGCGAGCAGTGCGCTGAAGTCGGCCTGGGTGAACAGTTCGCTCGGCTGGTCGGTGTGCCCGTTCATGAGCTGCAGTCCGAGGTGCGCGAACGCCGTCGCGTCGTCGTACCCGTAAAGGGTCTTGAGCTGGTTCTTGGCGGCCTCGGCGACCAGCTTGACGCTGTCGACCATGGTGCCGGCGTTGGTCAGGCCGTAGTCGAAGGCCATGATGTTGATCAGGTCGAACTGCGCTCCGGCACTGATCCCGGCCTGGATCTCGGCCTTGCCGGTGTCCGGGAAGCCGATCGTGGTCATCGGCACGGTGAGGGTCATGTGCAACTGCCGCCCGGCCGCTCGGGCGTTGTCCTGCAGGATCTTCAGCGCGCCCATGCGCACCGCCATGTTGGCGTTGAGGTCGTCGCCCTCGTAGTCCAGGTCGATGCGGCTCAGGTTGTATTTGCTGATGACCTGCTGGTACGCGGCGGCCAGGCCGCTGGCCGAGCCGCAGCTCGCGCCGAGTTCGGCGCCGTTGTAGCCGCCGAAGGACACCGCCACGTCGCCGCCGCCGGCGCGAGCGGCGTTGACCACGCCGAGGACCGTGGTGTCGGCGGCGACCTTGTGCGCGGCGTCGCCGTTCCAGGCCGGGGTGCAGCCGCCGGAGTCGAGGACGAAGGCGAGGTTGAAGAACTTCGCGCCGCTGGCGGACATCGCGGTCGAGATGTTCTGCGGGTTGTTGTCCAGGGGCATGAAGTAGATCGGCGAGCGGAAGGTCCCGGAGCCCGGGGGCGGGGGAGAGGTGGAAACCGTCGGCCTCGGCGTCGGGGACGGTCCGCTCGTCGGGGACTGGCTGGGCCCGCCCGGCCCAGCGGCACCGGACAGGGACACGTCGTCGGCGTAGTAGGTGCCCTGGCCGTACCAGCCGTGCAAGAAGATCTGCGCGGACGTCTGGCCGGCCGCGGTGGTGAAGGCGACCGTCAGCTGGGCGAACCCGGTCGCCGACGGCGTCCACGTCGACACGCCGCCGGTGACGCCGAGGTACACGTAGTTGCCGCGTACCCAGGCGGACAGGGTGTAGCTGGAACTCGGCTGCACGGCCACAGTCTGGGTGCACTGGGCGTTGTCGCTGTTGCCCGCCGCGCCGGCCAGGGCCTTGGTACCGGAGTGCACGGGCGTCGAGACGACGCTACCGGCGGTGCACGACCACGGCGACAGGCTGCCGGACTCGAAGCCCGGGTTGGCGAGGAGCTCCGCCGCCGACGCGGACGGGATGATTATGATCATGGCACCCGCCAGCGCGACCAGGGCGCTGCCGAGAACCAGGAGACCGCGCTTGCCCATCGGGACGCCTCCTTTAGGAAACCTTCCTAATTGTGCGTCACGCTACCGCCTCAGCGGAAGGAGTGGCAATCATCGATGTGCTTGCGCGGACGGTCAGCTGCGGATCGAGCAGCGTCGCGTCCGGCACCGACTCGCCGTCCAGCTTGCGCATCAGCAGCGACACCGCCTCCCGGCCGACCGCGTCCGCGGGGACCAGGACCGAGCTGAGCGCCGGGCTGGACCGCTCGGCCACCTCATCCGGGCAGATCGCCAGGACGGACATGTTCTGCGGTACCGACCGGCCGAGGGCCGGCAACGCGGCGAGCACGTGCCCGACCGCCGCCTCGTTGTGTACGACCAGGCCGGTCAGCCCGGGCCGGTGGGCGAGCAGGCTGCGCAGTTCCTCCTCGACGGCGGCCGCGTTCTCCTCGCACGGGTGGGCGACCGCGGCGACGCCCTGCCGCTCGGCCGCCTCCAGGAAGCCGGCCCTAGTTCGGTGCGCGAAGCCGGTGTTCCGCTCGTACACGACGGAAGGCGCGCCGAGCAGGGCGACCTCGCGGTGCCCGAGCCCGGCCAGGTGCTCGACGCACGCCGCCCCGGCGCGGTAGAAGTCGAGGTCGACGCAGGTCAGCCCGGACGCGTCGGCCGGGAAGCCGATCAGCACGCTGGGCCGATCGAGCACGCGCAGCAGCGGTACGCGGGGGTCGCGCATCTCCACGTCCATCGCAATCAGCCCGTCCACCATGGCGCTGGCGGCGATCCGCGTCAGCCCGTCCGGCCCCTCGTCGGCGGTCATCAGCAGCACGTCGTGGTTGAACTGCCGGGCACTGGTGACGACCGCGGTGGCGAACTGCATCAGCACCGGAACGTGCATGCCCGACCGCAGCGGCAGCACGAGCGCGATCACGTTGGAGCGTTTGCTGGCGAGGGCCCGCGCGCCCGCGTTCGGGTGGTAGCCGAGCGCGCGGACGCTGGCCAGGACCCGCTGCCGGGTCGTCGCGGAGATGACCCGCTTGCCGCTGAGCACATAGGACACCGTGCTCAACGCGACCCCGGCGTGGCGCGCCACGTCGGTGATGGTAACGCGTTGTGCTGGTGACGCCATCTACCCCACTCCCAGCGCCGCGACCGGCCTGCCGTCGATCACGGATCCTCGCACCGCCACCGTCGCCGTCCGGACGATGTCGGTGCACGACCGGCCGACCATCACGGTGTGCCGAGCAGTCTCCACGACGAAACGGCCGGCTGTCTCGTCCCAGTACCCGAAGTCTTGGGATGAGACGGCGAGCCGCACGGTGGCTGACTCGCCCGGCTCAAGATGCACCTTGGCGAACGCGCGCAACTGGCGCAACGGGCGCTTGACCGCGGAGCGGCGCTGGCGGGTGTAGAGCTGCACGACCTCGTCGCCGGCCCGCACGCCGACGTTGGTGACCTCGACCTCGGCGACCAGGTCGTCGGTGACGCTCAGCGGGCCGTACGAGAAGGCGGCGTAGGACAGGCCGTGGCCGAACGGGAAGAGCGGCGAGCCGCGGTAGTACAGGTAGGTCGCGTCGCTGCCGATGATGTCGTAGTCGAGCAGGTCGGGCAGTTCGGCCGCCGAGCGGTACCAGGTCTGGGTCAGCCGGCCGCCCGGGTCGGCGTCGCCGAAGAGCACGTCGGCGAGTGCCGCGCCGTACTCCTGGCCGCCGTGCGCGGACCATAGCACCGCGTCCGGGTGGACGCCGGCCGGCTCGACCGCGAACGGGTAGCTGCTGCTGATCACCAGTACCGTCCGGGGATTGGCCGCGAGGACGGCGCGGATCAGCGCGTCCGGCCCGTCCGGCAGGGCCAGGTCGGTGCGGTCCTGCGTCTCGCGCCCGTTCACCATCGGATGGTTGCCGACCACGATCACGGCGGCGTCGGCGGCTCGGGCGAGCGCGGCGGCCGCCCGTACGCCGTCGGACAGCAGCGTCACGGTGAAGCCGGCGGGTTCGCCTGCGTCGGCGCGGAGCGCGCCGCCGGCCAGGCGGACGTACTTGCCGGTGGCGAGGTGGCGCAGCGCCACGCGGCCGTCCGGCCGGTCGACGAAGCGGAACGTCTCGCGGACCACCCAGCCGCCGGGCCCGTCGCGGTCGTCGACGAGGGCGCCCGACTCGTCGGCGCCGAGGTAGCCGCCGCTGGCGACCGACCGGAGCGCGACCACGCCGCCGCCCCAGTCGAAGACGTCGTACGTGCCGGCCGGCTGCCCGTCGAGCTCCAGCGCGACGCGGTCGGCCCCGTCGTGAAACGTCGTCTCGACCCGCCCGGCGATCCCATCCCTCGCGGTGATCGCGTACGGCGGGGTGCCGCTGTACCAGTCGGTGAGCGTCGTGCCCGCGAGGGGCCCGAGCACCGCCACCGTCCGGATGCTCGGGTCGAGCGGGAGCAGTCCGCCGTCGTTACGCAGCAGCACCAACGACTGCCGGGCGGCCTCGCGGGCCAGGACGCCCCGATGCGCCGGTACTCGGTCGGCTCGGTCGGCTCGGTCGGCCTTCGGCGGGTCGAACTCGCCCAGCCGGAACCGGATGCTCAGCACGTGCCGGGCGGCCCGGTCGATGTCGGCCGGCTCGAGCAGGCCGCGCCGCAGGGCCGTGGCGAGCCGCTCGATCGTCGGGCCGGAGTCGGCGTCGTTCTCGGTGAAGCTGTCGACGCCGGCCAGGAGCGCGGCGGCGAAGCCGCAGACGTGGTCGGGCAGATAGCCCTGGCTGCCGGCGATGTTGCCGACCGCGCCGGCGTCGCTGACGACGAGCACGTCATCGGTGGTCCACCGGCGCAGTTCCCCGTTGATGAGCGGGCTGAGGTGCGCGGGCCGGCCGTTCACCAGGTTGTACGAGGCCATGACGGCGACCGCCGCCCCCGCCTCGATCGGCATCCGGAACGGCGGCAGGTCGTACTCGTGCAGTACCCGCGGGGTCAGCTCGCTCGACGTGGTGTCGCGGTCGGTCTCGTTGTTGTAGGCGAGGAAGTGCTTGAGTGTCGGCGCGGTCCGCAGTACCGCACCGTCGCCGCGCAGCCCTCGCGCGTACGCGGTCGCGAGGACGCCGGTGAGCCAGGGGTCCTCCGCGTACCCCTCCTCGTTGCGTCCCCAGCGCGGGTCCCGTAGCGGGTTGACGACCGGTGCCCACACGTTCGGCCCGGCCCGGTCGCTGGCGCGGACCTCGTCGGCGACGGCCGCGCCGACCTCGGTCAGCAGGGCCGGGTTCCAGCTCGTGGCCAGGCCGATCGCCTGCGGGAACACGGTCGCCTCGCCGAGCCAGGCCAGCCCGTGCAGCGCCTCCGTACCGGTGGTAAAGGCGGCGATGGCGAGCCGGGGGATGGCCGGCTGGTACTGGTGGAGCAGGGCGAGCCGCTCGGCCGGGGTGAGCCGGTCGAGCAGGTCGTCGACGCGTACGGCCAGCGGCCGGCTCGGATCGCGGAAGAGACCGCCGTTCATCGCCCTGCCCCTCGCCGTCGCGTCATGGGATGCGTTGTCTCGTTCGAAGCGCTTCGATCGACGTGAGGCTTCCACTCTGCTTCGACAGGGTCAAGCGTCCCCGTAAATATTTACCGGTCCCACTGGGAGCGCTACCGGGCCGCGGTGGCCAGCGGCGCTGGAAGGTTCCCGCTTTCCACGTCGGCGAGGGCGCGCATGGCTCCGCCGAGGGCCGCGGCGGTCGCGCCGAGCGATGAAATGTTCAGGCGGGCGCTGCCGTCGAGCTCGGCCGCGGCCGGCGGGAGCAGCCACTCGGCGAGCCGGGCGTAGCCGCCGCCGAGCAGGATGACCTCCGGGTCGACCAGGTCGGCCAGGGCGGACAGGCCGCGGCCGAGGTGGTGGCCGGCCTCGGCGAGGCCGTCGAGTGCGGCCGGCTCGCCGTTCTTCGCGGCGATCAGCATGCGCTCGATCTCCGGCGCGTAGTCGACGATCGGCCCGTCGTCCTCCGCGTCGGGCAGCACCCGGCGCACGATCGCCGGCAGGCCGGCCCGGGCGTCGAGGTCCATCAGCCGGCCGAGCCGGCCGGTGAAGCCACGGGCGCCGTGCAGCAGGTGGCCGTCGACGACAAGGCCGGCGGTGATGCCCCAGTCGCCAGTGACGTAGGCCAGGTTGGCGGTGCCGGCGTGCTCGCCGGCGCGGTGCTCGGCGGTCACCGCGAGGTTGGCGCTGCTGTCGACGGCGACCTCGTACGGCGCGTCGCGCAACGCCCGGCGCAGCTCGGCCAGCACCGGCACGTTGGTGGCGTCGTCGACCGGCCCGGGCACCCCGACGGTCAGCGCGAGGACCTCACGCTCGAGCGCGGCGACGCGCGCGACGGCCTTGCCGACCAGCGCGGCGACACCGGTCACCGTTCTCGACGGCGACCAGCTGCGCCGCCACGAGACCAGCTCGACCCCGGCGAGGTCGAGTGCGACGACGGTCAGCTGGTCGAAGCCGATCTCCAGGCCGATCGCGGCGAGATGGCCGCCGTCGACCACGAGCATGGTCGCCGGCCGGCCGATGCGGTGCTCGGTGATGCCGGTCTCGCGGATCAGCCGGCGGTCGATGAGCTCGGCGACGAGGCTGGAGACGGTCGCCTTGTTGAGGCCCGTCCGCGCGGCGATGTCGGCGCGCGAGCACGGCGCGTGGGCACGCACGTCCCGCAGCACCACCGCGAGGTTGGTGGCCCGCACGTCGGCGAAGTCGGCCGGCTGCGGCCCGCTCGGCGTCGTCATCAAGGCTGTGTCGCGCTCCTTCGATCAGGGTGGGGGCCCGCGCGGCGTCGGGAGGGCGGCGACATCAGGCGGGGGGTCGAGGGCGGAGACCTCAGGGTAGGCCCGCGCCGCTGGCGCGGGGTCGGGAGGGCGGAGACATCAGGGTGGGGCCCGCGCCGAAGGCGCGCTCACCGACCTCGCCCAGATCACCAAGGAGTGGCGCGACTCCGGCGGTGACGAGGGGCGCGCGGTTCCTCGGCGACAACCCGCTCCAGGCGTTCGCCAAGAGCGAGTGGATCGGCTTCGGCAACTTCCAGGCCCTCTTCGAGGACTCGGCGTTCTGGGACGCGGTGCGCAATACGCTCACCATCACGCTCTTCCAGCTGGTGTTCTTCTTCCCGCTGCCGATCGCGCTGGCCGTGGTCGTGGTGACGGTGATCCCGGCGCTGATCGTGTATCCGTTCGTGCAGCGCTACTTCACCAAGGGCGTCCTGACCGGCGCGGTGAAGGGCTGATCCCCAGCTCAGTATCGTGAAGGATTTTGGTCGCCATAGGTGCTATTTCGCTTCACGTTGTCGGCGGCAGCGTGCAGGCGCCGCCGCAGCGTTTCGGCTCGCCCTTCCAGCCGCCGGCGCGCAGCGCCCCGGCGACCTGCCCGGCCGTGGTGCACGGGCGGATGGTGACGTCGACGTAGCCGTAGCGCAGCACACGATCGCCGCCCGACACGCGCTGGTTGTCGCGCCGGCGGTCGCGCAACGCACCGTCGCCCTGGTGTGGGATGCGACCGTCCAGCTCGACGTTGAGGCCGAACTCCTCGTAGTCGACGTCGCTGTATGTCGTGGCCAGGCCCGCACGCCGCTGCCGTTGCCGCCGGCCGGTCGGCAGGCCGTGCGCTCGTTCGACATCGCGCAGATACCGCACCTCGAGCAGCGAATGGCAGCCACCGGCGACATCCTCGACGGCGGTGCGGAGCGCCTCCCGCCAGCGCAGCCGGCTCCGGGCAGCGATCGTGCCGGCCAGCCGCTGGGGCGTGGTCAGCCGCCGTCCACAGGCCTTGGCCAGCCAAGCGATGGCCTCGTCGACGGTGGACGCGAACTGAGTCAGGTCGACGACGGTGTCCTCGACGTTCGTCCGGGGCGGGAGCGGTGCCGCCCGCTGACCCGGCGGATTCCGCCTGACGTGCAGTCGAACGCCGGGCGGCGCCGTGATCCGTCGATCGGGCGGCACGCTGACATGGATGATCGAGGCCGGTTGGTCGGTCAGCCCGCACAACTCGGCGGCCGAATGGTGACTCAACACCGCTCCCCGACCGGCGGCGAGCACCGCTGCCCACATCTCGGCCGAACGGGTCGGCGGGCCGGTATGCGTCCAGTAGACCCGCCGGCTCAGCCGCTGCCACTTCCCGGCGCGGATCCTGGCCCGTATCGCGCCGTCGGTGAGGCCGCTGCCCAACGCCTGCTGCCTGGTGACGACCCCCGCCTGTGCCGCGCACAGTTCGTCGAACACGCGCTTCAGCCTGGCCGACCGGCACCGCCCGCGCCAGAACGAGTCAAAACCTGTGGATAACCCGCCCGACGCCGTCGTGGTCGTCGCCGAGGATCGGCTCGGTGTACACGGTCAGCGCACCGGTGGCGTCGACCCGGATGCCGTTGAAGGCGTGCCAGTCCCCGATCGGGTAGCCGAAGCGGGTACAGATGCCGTCCGGGTCGACGACCTCGACCCACCGGGCGTCGGTGTGCTCGCCCCGGGTCGGCCGGTAGCCGAGCGCGCCCGCGTGGGCGAAGACCCGGTCGAGGGTCTGCGGGTCGCGAACGCCGAAGATCAGCGGGTGCTCGCCGCGCAGGTCCGGCGCAGCGGCGGTCGCGCTGCGGAGCCGGAACGAGAGCAGGTATCCGGCGTCGGGGTCGGCGAGGGAGCAGCCGGTCACCGTGCCGTCGCTGTCGAACTCCCGCAGGTACGTCAGGCCGAGCAGGTCGCGGTACCAGGTGGCGGACGTGGCCAGGTCGGTGACGAACAGCATCGCGGCCAGCACACCGGTGGTCTCAAAAGGTTTCATGCCGTCTAGCCTGGGGATCGGCGGCCCGATCCGGATCCGTAGCGACTACCGAGTTACCGCGCCGAGCCCGCCCCGGGTCGCGACGCCGGTCTTCGACAGCAGATTCGCGACATGCGTCTCCACGGTACGAGGGGAGAGGAACAGTCGCTCGGCGATCTCCCGGTTGGTCAGGCCCTCGGCGACCAGACGCAGGACATCCATCTCCCGGCTGGTGACCCCGGCCGCGCGCAGGTGCGCGGGCACGGCGCTCTGCCCGCGTCCGCGCCGCGTCGGGGCGCCGGCCCGGCGCAGGAGGTCCCGGGCGGTCCGCGCGAGCTGGTCGTCGCCGCCCGCCACGAACGCCTCGAGGTCGACCCGCAACGCCGGTACGGGGTCGCCCCAGCCGCCGTCGACCGCCGCCTCCAGGGCGACGAGCCGCAGCAGCCGGCGCCACCAGGACGATGCGGGCAGCACGTCGTCGGCGGCGGCGAAGCGTTGGGCGGCCAGCGCGGGCTCGCCGGCCAGTACCGCGTCGGCGTAGCCCCACCGCCGCCCGGTTGGCCGCCCGGAACGCCGCCGGCGACGCCCGGACCACGTCCACAGTGGACGGATCGCCGGCCGTGGCCGACAGGAGGGCCCACAGCCCCCACGCGAACAGCGGTGCGGTCTCGTCACGGCCCAGGAGCGGGCGCATCCCGGCGTCGAGGGTGGCGGCGGCGCGGCCGAGGTCGTGGGCGAGGAGGTGGCGCATCGCCTCGACGAGGTGCGCGGCGGCGGCCACCTCGACCGGGGCCGAGGGCCGCTGGACGGCCCGGTCCAGCAGCACCCGGGCGCCGGCCGGGTCACCGGCGACGACGAGGCACAGCGCCAGATATGCCTCGCCGACGGCCTGCAGGCCGGGCAGCCGCAACCGGCCGGCGAGCTCCGCCGCACGCCGGGCGATCGGCTCGGCGGCGGCCGGGCCGGCCGTCACGATGGTCGCGTCGGCGGTGAGCTGGTCGATCCACACGACCTGGCCGAGCTGCCCGGTGTCCAGGGCGATCTCGCGCGCCTCGGCCAGGGCGGCGGACGGTGTGCTCTCGTTGAGGTCGATGGTCGCCAGGCCGATCAGCGCGGTGACCCGCTGCGGAGCGAACCCGTGCTCGGCGGCCAACTGCGCGGCCTTGGCGTAGTAATGCCGACCACGCTCCGGTTCGGTGCGGGTCGCGCACCGGGCCCGGATGACGTAGGCGTGGATCAGCGACGGGACGTGGACGACCGACGGGTCCCGGCCGGCGGCGATGACGGCGGCGGCGAGCTGCGCGGCCCGGTCGAGGTCCCCGGGGCCGAAGGCGGCGTCGGCGGCGATCACCTTGACCCGGGGGCTGTCCGGCCGACCGGCCCGCTCGAGGTAGCGCTCGGCCTCGCACCAGCGCCGGGTGGCCACGGCCGCCTCGGCCAGGTGCAGGCACAGCTCGGCGTGCGCGTCG
The DNA here is from genome assembly GCA_963816625.1 of uncultured Actinomycetota bacterium. Lineage (GTDB taxonomy): Bacteria > Actinomycetota > Actinomycetes > Mycobacteriales > Micromonosporaceae > Dactylosporangium. Next base: position 1,238,515 of record CAWFLC010000006.1, read on the forward strand.
CCGGTCACGACGGAGACCAGGCCCGCACCGAGGTCGAGCGCCTCCTGCGCCCGGCCGAGCAGGACAAGAAGCCGCACGCGCTCGGCCGCCACGTCGGGGGATGCCTGCTCGGTCCCGTCTGTCGCCGTCGCCCGGGCTCGGTCCAGGTACGCATCGGCGCTGTGCAGGGCGCCGCGGGCGAGGTCGCGCCGGGCGAGGTCGAGCAGGAGGGCGGTGCCCCGCGACCGCTGGCCGGCCCGGATGAACAGTTCGGCGGCCAGGCCCGCGGTGGCCGGGTCGGCCATCAGGATGGTGGCGGCTCGGCGCGCGTACGCGCTGCGCTGGGGCCCGGTGAGCTCGGCCAGGACGGCCTCCCGGATCAGCCCGTGCCGCCAGGTCAACTGATCCGGCCGGGCGGGATCGGCGACGAGCAGTGTGCCGAGGGCGGCCTGCAACGCCTCGAGCACGACCGGCCTCCGGCTGACCGGTGATCCCGGTCAACAGTGTCCAGTCGGGATCGGGGCCGAGCAGCGCGGCGGCCCCGAGAATGGCGCGCTGGGTGCGGGTAAGCCGATCAGTTCGGGCCCTGACGATCGCGGCGAATGTCGGCGTGACGCGCCCGTCCGCGACCAGTTCCTCGATGACCAATGGGAGGCCGTCGGCCGCCGCCACCACCGATTGGACGACGGTTGGCGCGAGCTCACCCAGTACCGTGGCCAAAAATGTCGCGTCGTCCGGCTGGAGTCGTTGCGGAGCCACGACGGTCATGCTGGCGCTCGGCGGGAAGGCCGGCGTGTGCTCGTCGTCGCGGGTGGCCGCGGCGACCAGGAGCCGGTGGGTACGCGCGGCGTCGGCGAGGTACGTGACGAGCGCAACGGTCTCGGCGTCGGCCCAGTGCAGGTCGTCGAGGACCAGCAGGCTGCCGTCGAGCAGGCGCAGCAGGCCCTCGCCGAGCAGCAGGGCCGGATCGACGGCGGGCTCGGGGTCGGGGGCGAACCAGATCGGCAGGACGCGTCCGAGCGCGGCGCGGAACGGCCGCAGCTCCGGAGCGATCTCGTTCGGCACCGAAAGGCCGGCGAGTGCCTGCGCGACGGCCCGGTAGCTGCCGTTGCCCTCGACCGCGCGGCCGGTGAGCACGCTCAGGCCGGCCCCGGCGGCGCACTCGGAGGCCGCCGCGAGCAGGCGGGACTTGCCGATGCCGGCCTCGCCCCGCACGAGCAGCACACCGCCCGCGCCGGCGGCGGTGGACGCGACGAGGCGCCGCACGATCGCGAGTTCGGTGTCGCGGCCGACCAACGGCGCCTTGGCCATGGCTCAGTATGGGCGGTGTCATGCGGTGAGCGGCCAGCAGCACTGCGTGCACAATCGGTCCGGCGTGTGTGTGGGCGGTCACTTCGGTATGACGGGCGGTATCGAAAAGGTCTGTAGTCTGCCGTATGGTGTCGCCAGCACGAGACCAAATGACACTCCGAGTGCACGGAAGGCAAGCGTCGATGGCTAACCCGTCGTACGGGCGCGCGTTCGTTCCGCGACCGCGGCATCCCGAACCAGGAGCGCCGCCAACGCCGCCCGCTCAGCCCAACGGCTACCGGCAGCCCAACGGCTACGGCCAGCAACACGGCAACGGCTATCAGCATCCGGCGGGCCGGGCGCCCGCTCGCCCCGCCGCCGCCGCGCAACCTCGAGCGGCCGGGTGCCGATCGTTTGGGCATCGTCGAACCCCAGCGGCTCGATCGCGGCCGCCCGCGCCGGGTCCGGCACCGGGACGACGACAAGCGGGCCATCCACTGGCTGCTGGCCATCCCCGATCGCCTGCCGCTGCTCGTCCCGCTGTACAACCGCGTCGACCCGAGGATCGCCGGCATCCCGTTCTTCTACTGGTACCAGATGTTCACCGGAGTGATCGCGATCGTCGTTCTCACCTTTGTCTACCAGGTGACGAAGGACCGGAGGTGACATGCCGGAGCTCACCGATCATGAGGTCGAGGTCGGCGTCTTCCTGGGTCTGCTGATCATCATGGCGGTCGCCGGGTTCGCCGCCGCCCGCTGGCGCCGGCCCGCCACCATCCACGACCTGGAGGAGTGGGGCGTCGGTGGCCGGGCATTCGGCAACTGGGTCACCTGGTTCCTGCTCGGCGGCAGCATGTACAGCGCCTACACGTTCGTCGCGGTACCGGCGCTGACCTACGGGGTCGGCGCGATCGGCTTCTTCGCGATCCCGTTCGCGATCATCTGTGCCCCGATCGCCTTCCTGTGGAGCACCCGCATCTGGTCGGTCTCCCACGCGCGCGGCTACGTGACCAACGCCGAGTTCGCCCGTGACCGCTACGGTTCCCGCACCCTCGGCCTGCTGGTCGCGATCACCGGCATCGTCGCCACGATCCCGTACATCTCCGTGCAGCTCGTGTCGCTCAAGGCGCTCTTCGAGACGCTCGGCGTGCGTGGCGACTGGCCGCTGCTGGTGGCGATCGTGCTGATGTCGATCACCACGTTCCGCTCCGGGCTGCGCGCTCCGGCGCTGCTGTCGATCGGCAAGGACATCCTGCTCGTCTGGGTCGTGCTGTCGGCCGTCCTGGTCGTCGCCATGTCCGGCGGCTGGGGCTCGACGTTCGACCTCGCCGCCGCCCGGTTCAAGGCGACGCCGTCCCCGGTCGACGGGCTGATCCTCGGGGCCAACGGCCAGCTCGGCTACCTCACCCTGGTGATCGGCTCGGCGCTGGCGATCTTCACGTACCCGCACGCGCTGACCGCGATCCTGGCCGCGAAGGACCGGGCGACGGTCAAGCGGAACTCGGCCGCCCTGCCGATCTACTCCATCGCGCTCGGCCTGATGGCGCTGCTCGGCTTCTTCGCGATCTCCGAAGGTGTCGTGCCGCTCGGCTCGAATTTCAGCAAGGGTGTCACCGGCGACCTCAACACGATCACCCCGGAGCTTTTCCACGCGTTGTTCCCGCCGTGGTCGGCCGGCATCGCCTACGCCGCCATCGCGGTGGCCGCGCTGATCCCGGCGGCCGTCATGGCGATCTCCGCGGCCAACCTGTTCACCCGGTCGATCTACCGCGAGTACCTGCGGCCCAACGCCTCGCCCCGGGAGGAGGCGTACGTGAGCCGGTGGACGTCGCTGATCGTCAAGTTCGGCGCGGCCGGGCTGCTGCTGTTCATCAACCCGGGCTTCTCCGCCGAACTGCAGCTCCTCGCCGGAGCGCTCGTCATCCAGATCATCCCGGCCGTCTTCGTCGGCCTGGGCACCTCGTGGTTCCACCGGTGGGCGCTGATTCCCGGAATGATCGCCGGGCTGACCAGCTGCCTCTACATGCTCTACAACACGCCCCAGCTGTCCGGCACCGGCAAGGTCGTCGTGGCCGCACTTCGGCGGGTCCAGCTGGCCGCTGTCCAGGTTCGGCCTCGACACCCACTTGACCGTCTACGCGGGGCTGCTCGCCCTGGCGTTGAACTTCGCGGTCGCCATCGTGGGTACCGTCCTGCTGCGCATGTTCGGCGTCGGCATCGGTGAGGACCGGACGCATCCGGACGACTACTACGCCGACGCGGACGACCCGATGATCGAGCGGCTGGACGACCTCCTCGACGGGCTGCCGCGGCCCCCGGCCGGTGCGCACGAGCGGCATCAGGAGCCGGTTGCGCCGCGCCGCATACGCCGCGGGCTAGTAAAGGCCGCGGGTTCGTGCGGCCAGCCGCGTCAGGCCGAGCAGCGCGTCGACGTTGGGGGTCGGGACGCCCACCGCCAGCCCGATCTCGCGGACCACGGTGACGAGCGCGTCCAGTTCGATCGGCCGGCCGGCCTCGGCGTCCTGCAGCATCGACGTCTTGAACGCGCCCAGCTTCCGGGTCACCGCGTTGCGGTCGGAGGCGCTCTCGGTGATCGTGCAGCCGATCCGGTCGCCGATCGCGGCGGCCTCGCCCATCACCGCGTGGGCGAAGGCGTTGACGAGTTCGTCGTCGAGGATCCGGTCGGCGGTCGCGCCGGTCAGCGCCGAGATCGGATTCATCGTCATGTTGCCCCAGAGCTTGTACCAGATGTCCTTCTGCACCCGCGGCGACACGGTGACGCTCGAACCCGGCCTTGCCGAGCAGCCCGGCGGCGACGTCGACGTCCGCACCGCCCGGTGCGCCCAGGATGAGGCCGTCGCCGGAACGGTGGTCGCTGAGGCCGGGCTCCGGTGCGCTGGCGCTCAGGTGCACGACGCAGCCGAGCACGGACGCGGTCGGGATGGCCGCCGACACGACCCCACCCGGGTCGACCGCGTCGAGGCGCAGCCCCTCGTACGGCCCGCCGAGACCGTCGAAGAACCACCACGGCACGCCGTTGAGGGCGGCCACGACCACGGTGTCCGGCCCGAGCAGCGGGGCGAGGGTGGGCGCGAGCGCGGGCAGGGCCGGCGCCTTGACGGCGAGGATGACGACGTCATGGACGCCGAGGGCGGCCGGGTCGGCGCTGGCCGCCGCGACCGGCGCGGTGAGCAGGTCGCCGGCGCGGCGGACCCGCCAGCCGTTGGTCCGCAACGATTCCAGGGTCCGGCCACGGGCGAGGGCCGACACGGGCACGCCGGATGCGGCGAGCCGGCCGCCGATGAGCCCGCCGATCGCCCCGGCACCGACGACGCAGATGCGGGTTCTGTTCATTCAGCCCTGCCTCCCTACAGCAGATGCTTCTGGATCTTGCCCATCGGGTTGCGCGGCAACGCCTCCACGAACACGATGCGGCGCGGGCGCTTGTGCCGCGACAGGCCGTCCGCGACGAAGTCGATCAGGTCGGCCGACGAGACGCCGTCGGCGACGACGTACGCGACGACCTCCTGGCCGAGGTCGTCGTGGGGCGCGCCGACGACGGCGGCCTCGCGGACGGCCGGGTGGGCCAGGAGCGCGTCCTCGACCTCACCGGCGCCGATGCGGAAGCCGCCGCTCTTGATCAGGTCGGTACTGGCCCGGCCGACGATGCGGTGCGTCCCGTCGGGGTCGATCGTCGCGATGTCGCCGGTGCGGAACCAGCCGTCGCCGGTGAACGCGGCGTCGGTGGCCTCGGGCCGGTTGAGGTAGCCGGTGAAGAGCGTCGCCCCGCGCATCTCGAGTTCGCCCTCATCGGACAGTCGCGTGTGGACACCGCGGATCGGCCGCCCGACACTGCCGGGCTGCCGCGGGCCGTCATGCCGGGTGCTGATGGTGATGAGCGTCTCGGTCATCCCGTACCGCTCGACCGGTCGGTGGCCGGTCAGCGCGGTCAGCGCCTCGAACACCGAGCCGGGCAGCGCCGCGCTGCCGGACACCAGCAGCCGGGCGCCGGCGAGGGCCCGCGCCGCCGGCGGGTCGGCGCAGATCCGCGACCACACCGTCGGCACGCCGAAGTACAGGGTGCCCGGCGCGGCCGCATACCGTTCGGGCAGCGGCCGTCCGGTGTGGACCAGCCGGCTGCCGACCCGCAGCGGGCCGAGCACACCGAGGACGAGGCCGTGCACGTGAAAGAGCGGCAGCCCGTGCACCAGGACGTCGTCCGGGGTCCACGCCCACGCGTCGGCCAGCCCGTCGAGGCACGCGTCGATCGCCGCGCGGGAGACCGGGACGCCCTTCGGCTTCCCGGTGGTGCCGCTGGTGTAGAGCAGAAGCGCCGCATCCAGCTTCGGGCCGGCGGCGTCGGTCAAGGACCGGCCGTCCCAGTAGGACGCACCCGAGTCGGTCAGGATGTGCGACCGCTCGAGCGATCCCGAGTCGGGCGGGATCGGCACGGCCGCCACGCCCGCGTCCAGGCAGGCGAGCACCGTGACGACGGTGTCGAGGGTGGGGTGCGCGTCGAAGGCGACCGCGGGGGCGCCGGTGAAGCTCGTCGCGCGGCCGGCCGCCCGCGCGGACAAGTCATCGTGCGGAAGCTGCTCGTCGCCGACCTGGATGCTCATCCGAGGTACGCCCGGGCGATCAGCGCCATCCACTGGTAGACGGCGTCTTCGTTGGCAGCCAGAGGACCGGGCCGGAAGTGCGGCGAGCTCACCCCGCGCTGCACCGACTCGCAGGCCGCCCAGTCCTGGCGGTTGGTGAGATCCCAGAAGTCGACGGCGTATGACGGGTCGACGTCGGGCGAGGGGAAGTACCAGCCGCAGTCCACCTCGGTCAGGCCCGGCTCGACCGGCGTGAGCCGGTGCGCCATCACGTAGTCCGGGTGCGCGGACAGCAGCAGGTTCGGCAGCAGCGACACGTATCTGACCGTCCCTTGTGGAGCGCCGGTGATGAGCACGCCGGAACCCCGGCCGTCCAGCGACATCGTCTCGGCCGGCGGGCGCAGGTCCATCGAGCCGCCGACCCACTGCCCGGGCAGGTCCCAGTTGTCGCCGGAGGAGGGCGGCGAGACCCGGCACAGCTCCGGATGGATCTGCGGACAGTGGTAACACTCGTGGTAGTTCTCGACGAGGATCTTCCAGTTCGCGGCCACTCGATAGCGGTGGCGCGCGCCGAGCACCAAATCCTTCATCCGGTACGGCGTGAGCAGCGTCGCCAGCGCACCAAGGTAGTCCGCGAACGGCTCACCGTCGGCGGTCGCGTTGACCATGAGCCAGCCGTCCCAGTCCACTGTGGGCAGTGCGACCAGGTGCTCGTCGAGGCCGTTGCGATGGGTGCCGTCGAGCCGGTAGGCCCAGCCGTGGTACGGGCAGACGACCGCGCGCCGGTCCGCCGTGCCGCCGGCCGGGAGCAGCTCGTGCGCCCGATGGCGGCACACGTTGGCGAAGGCTCGCGCCGTGCCGTCGAACACCAGCAGCACCCCGATGTCCCCGACGACCATCGCGCGCTGGTTGGCCCCTTCGAACAGCTCGCCGGTGCGGCCGACGCAGGTCCAGCCGGCCGCGAAGAGGTGCCGCCGCTCCCACTCGAGGACCGCCGCGGACGTGTACGCCGCCGCCCGGCAACGCCCGGGACGACCCGAACGGCCGCAGCGCCGCCGCCAAGGCTTCGCGTTCGAGGGGCGCCGCGGGTGCCATCGGCCTAGTCTCTTCTCCGCCCAGTCGATCAAGGAAGTACACGCCGGAAATTGTCCGATTCCCGGGCGTGTACTTCCTTGATCGACTGGGTGGGGAAGAGCACGCCGGGGTTCAGCAGGCCGGCCGGGTCTAGCGCGTCCTTCAGGCGGCGCATCGTGGCGATCTCCGCCGGCGAGCGGGACAGCTCCAGCCAGGCCGCCTTGGCCCGCCCGATGCCGTGCTCGGAGCTGATGCTGCCGCCGAGGCGGGCGACGAGCGTCAGCACCGCCACCGTGACCTCGGTGCCGAGGCCGTTCGCGTCGAGCACGTTGACGTGCAGGTTGCCCTCGTTCACGTGCCCGAAGACGATCACCCGCGCCTTGGGCGCCGCCTCGGCGACGGTCTCGTCGAGGCGGGCGACCAGTTCGGGCAGCGCCCGCAGCGGCACGCTCACGTCGAGCTTCACCGGTACGCCGGACGCGCTGATCGCTTCGGTGTGGTTCTCCCGGTAGGCCCAGAGCTTCGCCTGACCGGCGGCGTCCGACGCGAGCGTGGCGTCCTCGACGGCGTCGCTCTGCTCCAGCAGTACCAGCAGGGTGTCGGTCGGGTCGGTCCGGCCCGCGCACTCGAGAAGCACGTATGCCCCGGCCGGCTGCGGGAACGGCGCGCTCAGCCGCGAGTGCTCGCGGACGAGGTCGAGCCCGGCCGGGAAGAACAGCTCGGCGGCGGTCAGGCCGGGCAGCGCCCGGGCCGTCGCGACCAGGTCCAGCGCCGCGTCGGTACCGGCCACGGCGACCAGCGCGACCGCACGGGCGGGCAGCTGCGGCACCAGCCGGACCCGCACCCGCGTGATGATCGCCAGGGTGCCTTCGCTGCCGGTGAGGAGCTGCGGCAGGTCGTATCCGGTGTTGTCCTTGGCCAGCCCGCTGAGCCGGGTCAGCACGGTGCCGTCGGCGAGGACCGCCTCGACCCCGGTGACCTGCTGGCGCATGCTGCCGTAGCGCAGCACGTGCATGCCGCCCGCGTTGGTGGCGACCAGGCCGCCGACCGTGGCCGACGCGCGGGCCGCGAGGTCGACGCCGAAGTGCAGGCCGGCCGCGTGCGCGTGTCGCTGCAGCGCCTCGAGGGTGACCCCGGCGCCGACGGTCACCTGCGCCTCGATCGGGTCGACCGGGTCCCGGCCGATCAACCGGGTCAGGCTGATCAGCACCGCGCCGGTGTCCGGCACCGCGCCGCCGACCAGGCCGGTGTTGCCGCCTTGCACGGTCATCGTCTTGCCGGCCTCGGTGCAGATCCGGGCGACCGCGGCGACCTCTTCGGTGTTCGACGGGCGGACCACGCACGACGCCGTACCGATGAACCGGCCGGTCCAGTCGGTCTCGTACGGCGCGATCAGGTCGGAGTCGATCAGCAGGTGGGATGGGCCGACGACGGCGCGCAGCCGCTCGGCGAGATCGACGGTCAGCGTCACGAAAGGACCCGGAGCCGCACGTTCTGGCTCATCGCGGCGAGCTGCGCGACGATTTCGGCCGGGTAGTCCACGGCGACGTCGGTGAGCAGGTAGCCGTATTCGCCGCGGGTGGCCAGGAGCTGGCCCTCGATGTTGACCTTCTGCCCGGCCAGGACGCTGTTGACCTCGGCGAGGACGCCGGGCACGTTGCGGTGCAGGTGGGCGATGCGGTGCGTGCCGTGCGGGGCGGGGAGCTGCACCGGCGGCAGGTTGACGCTCAACGTCGTGCTGCCCTCGGCCACGGTACCGGTGGAGCTTCTCGGCCACGAAGGAGCCGATGTCCGCCTGTGCCTCCTCGGTCGAACCGCCGATGTGCGGGGTGAGGATCACGTTGGGCAGCCCGCGCAGCGCCGAGGTGAACTCGTCGCCGCGGCCCTTGGGCTCGCTCGGGAAGACGTCCACGGCGGCGCCGGCGAGGTGGCCGTTGGTCAGGTGCTTGCGCAGCGCGTCGTGGTCGATCACGAAGCCGCGGCTCAGGTTGAGGAACAGGCTCCTCGGGCGCATCCGCGCGAACTGCTGCTCGCCGAAGAAGCCGCTGTTGCCGGCGCGCCCGTCGACGTGCAGGGTGACGATGTCCGACTTGTCGAGCAGCTCCTCGAGGGAGTCGCAGCGGCGGGCGTTGCCGAGGGCGAGCTTGTCGGCGGTGTCGTAGAAGGACACCCGCATGCCGAGGTTCTCGGCGAGGACCGACAGCTGGGTGCCGATGTTGCCGTAGCCGACGATGCCGAGGTGGCGGCCGCGCACCTCGTGGCTGCCGTCGGCGGCCTTGTCCCAGACGCCCTCGTGCATCTTGGCGTTCTTCTCGGTGAGCCGGCGGGTCATCGCGATGATCTCGGCGATGGCCAGCTCGACGACGCTGCGGGTGTTGGAGAACGGCGCGTTGAAGACGGCGACCCCGGCCGCGGCGGCGGCGTCGAGGTCGACCTGGTCGGTGCCGATGCAGAACGCGCCGATCGCCAGCAGGTCGGCCGCGGCGGCGAGGACGGCCGCGGTCACCTGCGTCTTGGACCGGATGCCGAGCAGGTGGACGCCGCGCAGGCGCTCGATCAGCTCGTCCTCGTCGAGGGCCCGGCTGACCGAGTCGACCTCGTAGCCCTCGGACTTCAGGCGGGCGACGGCGTCGGGGTGGATGCCCTCCAGGAGCAGCACGCGGACGCCCTCACCGCCGACGGCGGGGTGCGTGCGGTCCAGCGCTGGGTTCGCGGTGACGGTCGTGTCGAGGTTGGCCTGCACGTTTTCAAGCGTACGGGGTGGCGGAGCTCACGTTGGCGACACCTACCTCGGCGACATCCGGCCGGCGCCCGGTAACGGCCGCCCCGTGCCGCTCCAGCCAGCCGTCGAACGGCTCGGGCCGAGCGACGCCGTACCCCTGCGCGAAGTCGACGCCGAGTCCGCGCAGGCACTGCATGATCGCCTCGGTCTCGACGAACTCGGCGACCGTCCGCAGCCCCATCTCGTGGCTGATCCGGTTCACCGCCTCGACCATCGCCCGGTCGACCGGGTCGGTGGTGATCTCCCGTACGAAGTTGCCGTCGATCTTGACGAAGTCGACCGGGAGGTTCTTCAGGTACGTGAACGAGGACAGCCCACTGCCGAAGTCGTCCAGCGCGAACCGGCAGCCGAGCGCGCGCAGTTCGGTGATGAAGGCGAACGCCGCGGACAGGTCGGTGATCGCGACCGTCTCGGTGATCTCGAAGCAGATGACGTGCGGCGGCACCGCGTACTCGGCGAACTTGGCCCGCACGTACGGCAGGAAGGTCTCGTCGCCGATCGAGCCGCCGGACAGGTTGATCGAGAACAGCTCGTGGTAGCGGGAGGCGTACCTCGTGGTAGCGGCCCGCGAGCGCGGCGAACGCGGCCTGGACCACCCACCGGTCGACCGTGCCGACCAGGTTGTACCGCTCGGCGGCGGCGAGAAAGGCGCCCGGCGCGATGACGGTGCCGTCGTCGCCGCGCATGCGCAGCAGCAGCTCGCCGAAGCGTTCGGCGCCCTCGGGTGAGCCGGTCGGGGCGATCGGCTGGTAGTACAGCAGCAGCCCGTCGTTCTGGATGGCGGTCATGAGCCGCTCGGCCCAGCGGACCTCGCCGCGCTGCTTGGTGAGCTCGCCGTCGTCGAGGGCGACCACGTGGATGCGGTTGCGGCCCTTGTCCTTGGCCGCGTAGCAGGCGGCGTCGGCCGCGCGGACGGCCTCCTGCGCGCTGGTGTGCGAGGTGACCGGCACCACCCCGACGCTCATCCCGACGTCGAAGATGCGCCCGCCCACCGCGTAGCGGTGCGCGGCGACCGCTGACCGGGCCCGTTCGGCGAACTCGGCCGCGCGCGCCAGATCGCAGTCCAGCAGCAGCACCACGAACTCGTCGCCGCCGACCCGGGCCAGCAGGTCGTGCTCGCCCATCTCGCGGCGGATCAGGTCGGTGATCTGGACGAGCAGCAGGTCGCCGGCGGCGTGCCCGCGGCTGTCATTGACGATCTTGAAGCGGTCGAGGTCCAGATAGCACAAGGCGTCGTACGCGTCGGCGGCCCGCGCCCGCCCGAGCCGCAGCGCCAGCCGCCGGTCGAACTCGCGCCGGTTCAGCGCGCCGGTCAGCGAGTCGTGCCCGGCCTCGTACGCCAGCCGTTCGGCGATGATCCGCTCGCCGGCCTGCGCGTTCTCCGTCAGCCGCCAGTTGGCGATCGCCGCGGCCGCCGCGCCGGTGATGAACGTCGCGTGGATCAACGCGTACTTGACCGGGTGGTGCAAGGCCGCGGAGTGGCTGTAGACGGCGCCCGGTGCGAGGACGCCCACCACCGCGTGCTCGACGACCACGAAGCCGGCCGCGAGCAGGAAGGTCAGCCAGTCCTGGTAGATGGTGATCACCGAGAGCATCACGAAGAAGTGGAAGTGGGCCTCGATCAGGCCACCCGACAGCAGGACGAGGAGCGCCGAGGACAGCATCGCGCCGGTGGTGGCGATGCAGGCTCTCGATCGCCGCCTGATCGACGGCGACGCGGCGAGGGCGGCGGCCAGCCCGACCGGGGTGGCGTAGAGCAGGGCGTGCGCCGGCTCCTGCCCGGTGACCATGGCGTAGACGAAGAGTCCGACGGCGTGCCCGAGCAGGATGATGATCATGACGCGGTGCCGGGCCCGCCAGTCGCGGTCCGGTAGCCGGTTGCCGTGCGGCAACACCCGGTTCAGCCTTCGCCATGCCTCAGCGAGCACCCAGAACCTCCATCCGTACCTTGGAATCGGCCTGCGGAGGCGATACCTGAGCTACGGGGCCACGGTGGCCGTCGCCCATCGCGCGGGCAGTTCGTCGCCGCGCAACGGGTGGGAGAAGAGATAACCCTGAGCCCGGCGGTACCCGAGGTCGCGCAGCAGGCCGGCCTGCTCGGCCGTCTCCACCCCCTCGGCGATCGCGGTGAGATCCAGCGCCCGCGCGATCTGGATCACCGCGGTCGCGACCGCCGCCTGCCGTGAGTCGGTGCCCAGCCGCTCGACGAACGAGCGGTCCAGCTTCAGCGCGCTCACCGGACAGGTCAGCAGCAGGCCCAGCGACGACGCCGCGGTACCGAAGTCGTCCAGCGCGAGCCCGACGCCGAGCCGGCGCAGGGCGTGCAGGGTCTCGGTGGCGCCGCCGCCGTCGAGTACGGCCGTCTCGGTGACCTCGATGGTCAGGCGGTCGGGCGGCAGGCCGTTGGCGGTGAGCGCGGCGGCGACCTCGTCGACGAAGCCGGGCTCCTGCAGTTGCCGGCCGGCCACGTTGATCCCGAGAACCACGTCGTGGGCCGCCGGGTGCTCGGCCCGCCACTGGGCGAGCTGCCGGCACGCCTCGTGCAGGATCCACCGGCCGAGCGGCACGATCAGCCCGGTGCTTTCGGCGGTCGGGATGAATTCGGCCGGCGGCACCACCCCGCGATCCGGCGGTCGCCAGCGGACCAGCGACTCCGCGCCGACCAACACGCCGGTGTCCAGGTCCACCACCGGCTGGTACAGGAGGTGGAACTGATCGGTGCCGATCGCCTCGCGCAGCCGGTTGCCCAGTTCGGCGGTCTCCTTGATACGGGCGCCCATGTCCGCGGCGTAGCGCTGGAAGCCGCCTTTGCCGCGGTCCTTCGCCGCGTACATGGCGATGTCCGCGTTGCGCAGCAGGCCTTCGAGGTCGTCGCCGGGTACGGCCGGCGCCACCCCGACGCTGGCCCGCACGACGAGCGTGTGGCCGTCGATGTGGACCGGTCGCGCCGCGTCGGCGAGGATCCGCTCGGCGAACTGGCCGGCCTCGTCCGGCGACACGTCGCGCAGGAGTACGGCGAACTCGTCGCCGCCCAGCCGCGCGACGAGATCCTCGTTGCGGACCGCACCGCGGAGCCGGCCGGCGACCTCGACGAGCAGGGCGTCGCCGACGCCGTGGCCGAGGCTGTCATTGACCGTCTTGAAGTCGTCGAGGTCGATCAGCAGCACGGCCACCCGGACCGCGCCGGGCACGGCGAGCGTCGCGGTCACCTCGTCGGCGAACGCCGTACGGTTGGCCAGCCGCGTCAGCCCGTCGTGGGTCGCCTGTTCGTGCAGCATGGTCTGGTGCCCGCGCAGCTCGAGCAGCGTCCTGTCGAGGCGCGCGATCAGCTCGAAGTTGTCGTGGAACGTGAGCAGTTGGCGCACGACGACGAGGCCGGTGATCAGCACGACCCCGGCGACGACGCCCCAGACGCGCACGCCGATCTCGGGCGGCACGACCAGCAGCAGCACCAGGAAGGTGACGGCGACCGCGAGGTAGGGCAGCGCGTTGTACGGGCGGGTGCGGCGCTGGCGGAAGTCGACCGGGTTGTCGCGCGTCTGCACCTCGTGGATGCGCGGCCCGAGGGCGATCAGCGCCGACGGCACCATCCGTAGCGCGAGCAGCTCGGGCTTGAGCGCGGCACCCGGGGTCGCCGGGGTGAGGAAGATGCTGATCCCCTGCAGGAGCGCGGCCATGCTCATCGTCATCGCCGCACCGCGCGTCAGCGGCGCCGTGCCGCTGAGCACCATCTTCACCGCCGCGAACGCGGAGACCAGGACCACGCTGGCCACGACCACGGTGTTGATCCAGTCGACGTGTTTCGGGTCGGTCGGGTCGACGGTGAAGCACCAGGCGAGGGCCGCGCCGCCGACGAGGACCGTCGTCGCGTCGAGCCAGAACCGTAGCCGCTCGCCCTGGCCGCCGTGCGGGGTCGGGTAGCGCAGCATGGTGACCACGACCGTGCCCGCGCCGAGCAGGAACAAGATCGTCTGGACGAGGCCACCGTTGATCATTTCCGGCGACGCATGCGAGATCGTGTCGGTCAGTTGGATCGAGTCGCCGAACATGAACACCGTCGCCGCGAACGCCAAGACGCGCAGGAACCGCCGTACCGACCGCTCGATTCCGGCGACCCGCGAGGCGTGCCAGGCGAACCAGGCGAACACGGCGTCCATCGGCACCTGCAGGAGCCAGCTGGCCCGTACCTTGAACGCGTCGTCGCCGGGGTCGAGGAGGAAGAAGAGGCTGCTGAGCAGCCCGAAGGCGATCATGCCGAGCAGCGGCGGATCACGCAGCAGGGGTGAGCCGACCCAGGAAGGTACGGCCATGCCTCTGGTCCCGCGCAACCCTCCGCCTCCTCCGTCCCGGCCTCACCAGCGCACATCGGCAAGCCCGGCGGACAACTTCGAGAAGTGGCCCATCCCGACCCGCGTCGGCTGTTGCGTGTGGGGCCCGCGTCGCGATGTCATTGACATGCTGGATCTGGACGCAGTACTGGACACCGTCGAGCGGTCCGCGTTCCGGCTGGAGACTCTTCCGCTGGCCGGGCAACCGATCGACGCCCAAGACCTCGCGTGGCATCTGCCCTGGTTCGACGCGGTTCGCCGGGCCGTTGACGCCGGCCGGGTGATCCAGCGGGTCCGGGTGGTCGACCAGCCCCCGACGCCGTACCAGCGCTTCGAGTTGTCGCTCGTGCCGTTCCACGTGGACGCCGGCGAGGACCTGCGCATCCTCGGTACGCCGGACGCCCGCGCACTGGGCATTCCGCCGATGAACTTCTGGCTGCTCGACGACGCGCGGGTGGTGGCGCTCGAGATCGGCAACGACGGCACCCTGGGCGACTCACTGTTGACCGCCGATCCGGCGGTGCTGCACCGGATGCGGCGCCTGCGTGACCTCGCCTGGCGCCACGCCGGGCCGTACCGAGGGTTCTGGGGTTGATGGCGATCGCGTGCTCTCGAGTGGCCCCGCGCGGCGGTTGCCGATACCGTCGGCCAAGCCGCCGTCCAACGAAAGTTGTCCATGACCATCGCGATCGACAAGGACCTTGTCAGTCGGGCCGTCCGCCGTGATCCCGATGCGACGGCGACCCTGCTCGCACAGGTCCGGCCGGGGCTGGTCCGCTATTGCCGCGCGCGGCTCGGCCGGGTCGGCGGGGTCTACACCACGGCCGACGACATCGCCCAAGAGGTCTGTTTGGCCCTGTTGGGCGCTTTGCCCAAGTACCGTGATCAGGGTCGGCCCTTCACCGCCTTCGTGTTCGGCATCGCCGCACACAAGGTCGCCGACGCGCAGCGCTCCGCGATCCGCGACGCGGTCGTCGCGCCGGTCGAGGAGGTGCACGAGACGCCGGACACGGCGCCCGGGCCCGAGCAGCAGGCGATGAGCACCGACCTGGCCCGGCGGCTCGCCGGGCTCCTGGACCGGCTCACCGAGGCACAGCGGGAGATCGTGTTGCTGCGGGTGGCCGTCGGGCTGTCGGCCGAGGAGGTCGGCGAGGTCGTCGGCCTGTCGGCGGCCGCCGTACGGGTCGCCCAGTCCCGGGCGCTGGCCCGGCTGCGCATGATCGCGGGCGACGAGCTAGGGGAGGTGAATGCGGCATGAGCAACGACGAGCTGCCGGCCGACCTTTCCCGGATCTCCGCCGACGACGCGTTGCTCGACGCGCTCGGCCGGGGCGAAGCGGCTCCGCCCGGCGACGAGCTGGCCGGCCTGCTGCACGACTGGCGGGCCGACCTCGACGAGAAGCTCGACGCCAACCAGCCCCTCGTCGGCGAGCTGCTCGAGGCCCGGTCCAACCGCCCGATCGAACTCAAGCCCAGGCGCCGCGGCGTCAAGCTGCTCACCGGGATCGCCGCCGCCATTCTCGTCCTCGGCGGCATCGCCGCCGGGGCCGGTCAGGCCGGGCCGAACAGCCCGCTCTGGCCGCTGACCAAGGTCATGTACCCGGAGCGGGCCGACACCCGTAGCGCCGAACAGGCCATCTCCCGGGCCAAAGCCGCCATCGCCGCCAACCGGCTCGACGAGGCCAACCACCAGCTCGACCAGGCGACCACGCTGGTCGGGCGGCTGCAGAACCCCGACGACAAGCGGCGGCTCACCGACCAGATCGCCCAGCTGCGCCGGCTCCTCGCGGCGAAGACGGCGCCTTCGCTGCCGGCTACCCCGTCGGCCCCGGTACCGGGAGCCACTCCGGCGGCGCCGCAGGGCCCGACCGTCCAGCCCGCGCCGCCGCAGACGCCGGGGCCGCAGCCGACGCGCGACAACCCGCTGCCGCTGCCGACCGGAGGGTTGCCGACCCTGCCGGATCTGCCGGCGCCGAGCCTGCCGCTGCCGACGCTGCCCCAGCTGCCGTTGCCGTCGCTGCCGGTCCAGATCCCGCCGGTCGGGCCCAACTGACCGCTGCCCCAGCGCGAGGCCACTGGTTCCCCGAAGTTGTGGCTTCCGAGGGGTGCTGAGGCCACTACTTCCCCGAAGTGGTGGCGTTCCGCTCGGATGGCCACTGGTTCCCCGAAGTTGTGGCTTCCGAGGGGTGCTGAGGCCACTGATTCCCCGGAGTTGTTCCTACAGCCGGGTTCTTCTCATCGCGGGCGCGGGCGGGTCGATGAACGAACCGTGACGTTTCCCCGATCCCTCGCCGGCCTGGTGCACGTCGGCCGGCAAGCGTTGTTCGACCGTACGAACGCGGTCGTCGGCTACGAGCTGCTCTTCCGCGGCGACGCGCACGCGGTCGACGCCGCCGAACGGGGCGCGTACGCCACCAGCCGCGTCCTGGTCACCGCGTTCACCGACGTCGGCATCAACGCGCTCGTGGGCGACGCGCTCTGCTTCGTCAACCTGACGCGGGAGTTCATCGTCGGTGAGCTGCCGCTGCCGTTCGGACCCGAGCAGGTCGTCCTCGAGGTCCTCGAGACGATCGAGGTCGACGACGAGGTCGTCGCCGGGGTGAGCCGCCTCGTCGAGGAGGGCTACACGATCGCCCTCGACGACTTCGTGATCGGCGACCACGAGCGGCTGCTCAGCCTGGCCACCTACGTCAAGCTTGACGTCCTCGGCACCGACCCGGCCGAACTCGCGACCGCGGTGACCGTCTGCCGCCAGTACCCGTCGCTTATTCTTGTCGCGGAGCGCATCGAGACCACCGATCACCTCGAGCGCGCCCGTTCCCTCGGCTTCGAGCTCTTCCAGGGGTACGTGCTGAGCCGGCCCCAAGTCGTCCCGGCCCTGGCGCTCTCACCCTCGCGACTGCGGCGGATCGAGCTGCTCGGCCTGCTGGTCGGGCCGGAAATCCCGCTGACGCAGGTGGTGCGGCTCGTCACCGGCGATCCGGCCCTGAGCATCCGGCTCCTCGCGGTCGCCAACGCCGACCCGCTCGGCCTGCCCGTCGAGGTGTCCTCGGTGCACGAGGCCGTCGAACTGCTCGGGGTCGGCCGGCTGCGCGATTGGGCGACGCTGATGCTGCTCAGCGACCTCGACGAGGGCAACCCGGAGCCGCTGACCACGGCGGTCACCCGGGCGCGGATGTGCCAGAACCTCGCCGAGCGCATGGACCTGCCGCCCGAGGCCGCGTTCACCGTCGGGCTGATCTCCGCGGTCGCCGAGGTGCTCGGGCAGTCCCCGGCCGACCTGGCCCCGAGACTCAGCCTGACCCACGACGTCAGCGACGCGCTGATCACCGGCGACGGCCCGCTCGGCGAGCTGTTGAGCCTGGTCCACGCGTACGAGGCGAGCGACCTGCCGATGCTCGTCGCCGCGCCGGTGCCGAGCCCGGACACGACCAGGGCGTACCTTGACGCGGTGGCTTGGTCCAGCCGCTTCCTGCGGGGCACCGAGGGCGGTTAGGGCGGCTCTCGTCCCGTACGGTGGACAGGTCCGAAATGCCGTAGGTTCGGTGGGGTGAACGCACTCGCCTACGACCTCACCGGGCCGCCGGACGCGCCGGTGGTCATGCTCGCCGGCTCGCTCGGCACGACCCGGGCGATGTGGCAACCGCAGCTCGACGCGCTCGCCAGCGAGTTCCGGGTGCTGCGTTTCGACCATCTCGGGCACGGCGAGTCCGAGGAACCGGCCGGGCCGTATCAGATCTCGCAGCTCGGTGAGCACGTGCTCGGCCTGCTTGACGAACTTGAGCTGGAGACGGTCTCGTACGCCGGGCTGTCGATCGGCGGCATGGTCGGCATGTGGCTGGCCGGCATCCACCCGGAGCGCGTCGCGCGGCTCGCCCTGCTGTGCACGGCGGCCTACCTGCCCAACGCCGAGAGCTGGCTGGATCGGGCCCGGATCGTCCGGGAGAGCGGCACGGTCGCCATCGCCGACCCGGTCGTCTCGCGCTGGTTCACGCCCGGTTTCGCGGCCGAGCACCCGCAGGTGGTCGACCGCTTCAAGGCCATGCTCGTGGCGGCACCGCCGGAGGGCTACGCATCGTGCTGCGAGGCGATCGCCGCGATGGACCTGCGCCCGGTCCTCGGGCAGATCACCGCGCCGACGCTGGTCATCTCCGGCGCGGAGGATCTGGCCATCCCGGCGGAGCACGGTCAGGCCGTCGCCGCGGCCGTGGCCGGTGCGACCTTCACCGTGTTGCCGGACGCCGCGCACATCGCCAGCGCACAGCACCCGGAGCCGGTCAACGACCTGCTGCGGTCCCATTTCGGCTGAGCGACCCGCCGATTCGATCTTGGACACCAACGGCTGCCCCAGTGGCCCTTCGTGTCCAAGGTTCACAGCCCGGGCATCCTTTGGCGCCGATGGCGGCCGGCTGGTTCTACAGCCAGGGGGACAGCTCGCCGTCGAACTCCTCGAAGACCAGCCAGGTGCGCGTGGACAGGACGCCGGGGATGCTCTGGATCTGGTTGAGCACGAGGTCGCGCAGGGCCGCGTTGTCCGGCGCCCGGACCAGCGCCAGCACGTCGTAGTCGCCGGCCAGCAGCGCAGCGTGCACGATGTAGCGGACCTGGGCGAGCCGGGCCGACACCTCCCGCCAGGTGTTCTGCTCGATGCCGATGCTGACGTACGCGGAGGTGCCCAGCCCGGCCGGTTCGGGCGCGACGGCGGCGTGGAACCCGGTGATCACCCCGTCCCTCAGGAGGCGGTCGACCCGCGCGTACGCGTTGGTGCGCGAAATGTGCAGTTGCTCGGCCAATGTCCGGATCGAGGTCCGCGCCTCCTTCACCAGCGCATCGATGATCAACCGATCCAGCCGGTCGATTGGCCGAAAGCCAGTTGTCACGAGCGGAGAAACGGACTCTTGGCTCACGGCTGGGCCTCCTTCGGCGCCACTGGTCCCGGGTTTCGCGCATGAGTGGAGTCAATCATCCCTCGGGCGCAAGATGGTTCTTACCGTACGTCCAGGAGGTGCGCCGTGACGACGATGTCCCAGGCGCTCCGAGCCGGTCTGCCGCCCACGATGCGCCAGACCGCCGCGGAGTCACATTTGCTGCCCAGTCGCGACCCGGTCCAGATTCTGGACGACGATGGTCATCGACGGGAGGCTCCGGCGCCGACGGACTACCCGGAGCCGTCGACGGAGACCTTGCTCCGCCAGTACCAGATGATGGTCGTGGGTCGTCGGCTCGACGCGCAGTGCACCGCTCTGACGAAGCAGGGGCGGCTCGCGGTCTACCCGTCGTCGCGGGGGCAGGAGGCCTGCCAGATCGGCGCGGTCCTGGCCGTGCGGCCGACCGACTGGATCTTTCCGACCTACCGCGACACGATGGCGCTGTTCGCGCGCGGGCTCGACCCGGTCGAGGCGCTCACGCTGCTGCGCGGCGACTGGCACTGCGGCTACGACCCGAAGGCGGTCTACACCGCGCCGCAGTGCACGCCTCTCGCGACGCAGACCGTGCACGCGGCCGGGCTGGCGTTCGGCGAGGCGCAGCAGGGGCGCGACACGGTCGCGCTCGCGTTGTGCGGCGACGGCGGCACCAGCGAAGGCGACTTCCACGAGGCGGTCAACTTCGCGGCCGTGTTCCGCGCGCCGGTCGTCTTCTTCGTGCAGAACAACCGCTACGCGATCAGCGTGCCGCTGTCCCGGCAGACCGCCGCGCCGTCACTGGCCTACAAGGGCGTCGGCTACGGGGTCGACAGCGAGCAGGTCGACGGCAACGACGCGGTCGCCGTGCTCGCCGTGCTGACCAAGGCGGTCGAGCACGCGCGGGCCGGCAACGGACCGTTCCTGGTCGAGGCCCACACCTACCGCATCGAGCCGCACACCAACGCCGACGACGCATCCCGCTACCGCGACGAGGCCGAGGTCGACGCCTGGCTCAGCCGCGATCCGATCAGCCGCCTCGAGACCCACCTGCGCGACGTCGGCGCGCTCGACGACGACGCGGTCGCCGCGGCCAAGGCCGCCGCCGAGTCCGCCGCGACCGACCTCCGGAAGCGGATGAGCGCCGAGCCGGCGGTCGACCCGATGTCGCTGTTCTCCGACGTCTACGCGACGCTGCCGAAGACCCTGCGGGACCAGCGCGACATGGTGGCCGCCGAGGTGGCTGCGTCCTCATGACCACCACGACCATGGCGAAGGCGCTCAACACGGCTCTTCGCGACGCGATGGCCGACGACGAACGGGTGGTCGTGTTCGGCGAGGACGTCGGGCGGCTCGGCGGCGTCTTCCGGATCACCGACGGGCTCTTCTCGGCATACGGGGAGAAGCGCTGCTTCGACACGCCCCTCGCCGAGGCCGGCATCGTCGGCTTCGCCATCGGCATGGCGATGTCCGGGCTGCGGCCGGTCGTCGAGTTGCAGTTCGACGCGTTCGCATACCCGGCGTTCGAGCAGATCGTCTCGCACGTGGCCAAGATGCGTAACCGCACCCGTGGCGGGCTGACCGTGCCGATCGTGCTGCGGATTCCCTACGCGGGCGGGATCGGCGGGGTCGAGCACCACAGCGATTCGAGCGAGGCCTATTACGCGCACACGCCCGGGCTGAAGGTGGTCACCCCGGCGACCGTCGACGACGCCTACTCGCTGTTGCGCGAGGCGATCGCCGACCCCGACCCGGTGGTCTTCCTCGAGCCCAAGAAGTTGTACTTCGGCAGCGCCGAGGCCCAGTTCCCGGTCACCACCGAGCCGTTCGGGCGGGCGGTCGTGCGGCGCAGCGGTACCGACGCGACCCTCATCGCCTACGGGCCGACCGTGCCGGTCGCGCTCGAAGCCGCCGACGCGGCGCGGGAGGACGGTCGCTCGCTCGAAGTGGTCGACGTGCGGACGATCGTCCCGTTCGACGACGACACCGTGTGCGCGTCCGTTCGGCGCACCGGTCGCTGCGTGATCCTCCAGGAGGCGCAGGGCTTCGCCGGGGTCGCGGCCGAGATCGCCGCGCGGGTCCAGGAGCGCTGCTTCCACTCGCTGCACGCGCCGGTGCTGCGGGTGACCGGCCTGGACATCCCCTACCCACCACCGAAACTCGAGCAATACCACCTGCCCGGCGTCGACCGGGTCCTCGACGCGATCGAGCGGCTGCAGTGGGACGACCAGCCCTGGGTGGCAGCATGAGCGACGGAGTTGGCGCGTCACAGGGCGGGGCCTCGCCGAAGGCGAGGGTCGGGAGGGCGGCGGCTCGGTCTGGACCACAGGCCGCGCAGCGGCCTCATCGGAAGACGTCGCTCGAAAGCGCCGCACGACCGAGCGAATGCGCGGGGAGCTCAGCATGAGTGCGCACGTGTTCGTGCTGCCGGACCTCGGGGAGGGGCTGACCGAGGCCGAGATCGTCTCCTGGAAAGTGGCGGTCGGCGACGTCATCGAGGTCGACCAGAGCGTCGTCGAGGTCGAGACGGCCAAGGCGATCGTTGACGTCCCATGCCCGTTCGCCGGGCGGGTCGTCGAGTTGCACGGCCGGCCCGGGGAGTCCCGGCCGGTGGGCCAGCCGCTGATCACCGTCGAGCCGGTCGGCGCGGAGGATCGTGGCGGCTCGGAGGATCGTGGCGGCGCGGAGGATCGTGGCGGCTCGGGCAACGTCCTCGTCGGCTACGGCACCGGGCACGGCGCGGGCGGCCGTCGTCGCCGCCGCGTCGCCCCCGGAAGCCACACCTCCTCCGAAGCTGTGGCGTCGGCCGCCCCCGGAAGCCACTCCTTCCCCGAAGTTGTGGCATCGAATGGCACGGGAGGCCACTCCTTCCCCGAAGTTGTGGCATCGAGTGGGGCCGGAGGCCACCATCCGCCGCACGGTGCGGGTTCGGTCGGCGTCGCGCCGCTCGTCATCTCACCGCTCGTGCGCAAGCTCGCCCGCGATCACCAGGTCGACGTCGCGACGCTGCACGGCAGCGGGCCCGGCGGGATCGTCCGGCGGGCCGACGTGGAAGCCGCGATCGTGCCCGCGGGCGCTCCGGCCCTGGCCGGGCCGGCCTCGGACGAGACCGTCACGCCGTTGCGTGGGGTCCGGCGCGCGATCGCCGAGAAGCTCACCCGCAGCCGGCGCGAGATCCCCGACGTGACCATCTGGGTCGACGCCGATGCGACCCCGCTCCTCGACGCCCGTGCGAGCATCAACGCGGCCCGGCCGGACCAGCCGGTGAGCGTGCTCGCGCTGATCGCACGGGCGTGCCTGAGCGGGCTGCGGCGCTTCCCCGAGCTCAACTCGCGCGTCGAGGACGACCGGATCGTCCGGTCGCCCCGCGTGCACCTCGGCGTCGCCGCGCAGACCGACCGGGGCCTGATCGTGCCGGTCGTCGCCGACGCGCACGTGATGAGCACGGCCGAGCTGGCCGCGACGCTGACCGAGACGACCGCCGCCGCCCGCGCCGGCACTCTGCCGCCGGCGCGGCTGACCGGCGGCACGTTCACGCTCAACAACTACGGCGTGTTCGGGGTCGACGGCTCGACGCCGATCATCAACCTGCCCGAGGCGGCGCTGCTCGGGGTCGGCCGCATCGTCGACAAGCCCTGGGTCGTCGACGGGCAGCTCGCCGTCCGCAAGGTCGTCCAGCTCACGCTGACCTTCGACCACCGGGTGTGCGACGGCGGGGTGGCCGGCGGGTTCCTCCGGCACGTCGCCGACTGCGTCGAAAATCCAGCGCTGCTGATCTGAGCGGGCTGTGTTGCCGGCTGTGATGTAAGCCTCGCTTCGGCCCGATGAGCGCCAAAGTCCGCTGTTGCGGTCCATGATGTCGACAATGTCGGGCACCCATGCACGTGACGAGTGGACGCAACCCGGGCTGTTCGAAGTGGCCCCGGGGGTGCACCGGATCCCGCTGCCCCTGCCCAACGACGGGCTCGCCGCGGTCAACGCCTACGCGATCGTCGACGGCGACCACCTCGCCCTCATCGACCCGGGCTGGGGTCTCACCGAGTCGCGCGAACAGCTCGGCGAGTCCCTCGCCGGCCTGGGTGCCGGGTTCGGCGACGTCACCCAGTTCCTGGTCACCCACCAGCATCGCGACCACTACACCCAGGCCGTGCTGCTGCGGCGCGAGTTCGGCATCACGATCAGCCTCGGCGCGCAGGAGAAGGAAGCGTTCCAGATCCTCAACGAGCCGCACCCCGCCGGTTTCTTCCCGCACGTCGACCGCGTCGTCGCGGCCGGTGCCGGTGAGCTGCTCGCCCAGCTGCGCCGCAAGTTCACGCCGGACCCGCACGAGTTCGACATCTGGGAGATGCCGGACAGCTGGCTGGCCGACGGCCAGGAACTGCGGCTGCAGAAGCGGGCGCTGCAGGTCGTCGCGACCCCTGGGCATACGCGCGGGCACGTGGTCTTCCGCGACGAGCCGGCCAACCTGCTCTTCGCCGGCGACCACATCCTGCCGCACATCACCCCGTCCGTCGGCTTCGAGGTCGGACGGTCCGAGCTGCCGCTCCGCGATTATCTGGAATCCCTGACGCTGGTGCGGTCGATGCCCGACACCCGGCTGCTCCCGGCGCACGGCCCGGTCACCGAGAGCGCGCACGCGCGGATCGACGAACTGCTCGAGCACCACCGCACCCGACTCGACCTCATCTTCGACAGCGTCGCGAAGGGCGCGTTCACCGGTTACGAGTCGGCCGGCATGATCACCTGGACGCGGCGGGAGCGCCGGCTCGACGAGCTGACCACATTCAACAAGATGCTCGCGATCATGGAGACGGCACTGCACCTCGACCTGCTGGTCGCGCAGGGGCGACTCACGGTCACCCGCGTCGACGGAGTGGACCACTACGCGCTTGCGTGAGTGTCCTGGAAGTTTCAGCCCGGCGTTTCGCGAAATCGCTGGCTGACCCCCGTACCAGGGGAAATGAAAACGTCGCTCGTTGACCCATTTTTCGTCATCGATCTAGCGTCCGGCGCATGAAGACACGACTTTCGCGGCTGTGGGCCGTGGCGACCGCGCTGGTCCTCGGGACCAGTGGGGCGATCGCGGTCGTCGGGCTCACCGGCACGGCGTCGGCCGCGGTCGGCGGCACCGGTACCGGCTACCTGAGCACCAGCGGCAACCAGATCGTCGACTCGACCGGCGCGACGGTCCGGCTGACCGGGCTCAACTGGTTCGGCATGGAGACCGACAACAAGACCTTCCACGGCCTGTGGGCCGGGCGTGACCTGGAAGTCGATGATCGACCACATGGCCCAGCTCGGGCTACAACACGATCCGGGTGCCGTACTCCGGCGACGCGCTCAAGCCGGGCGCGCAGGCGACCAGCATCAACACCAACACCAACCCGGACCTCGTCGGCCTGTCGCCGCTGCAGATCCTCGACAAGGTCGTCGACGTACGCCGGCAGCAAGGGCATGCGGATCATCCTCGACCGGCACCGGCCGACCGCGCCGGGCAGACCGCGCTCTGGTACACCGCGGCGGTGCTCCGAGGCGAGCGAGATCGCCGACTGGCAGATGCTCGCCACGCGGTACGCCGGCAACCCGACCGTCGTCGGCGCCGACCTGTTCAACGAGCCGCACGCGGACGGTACCGAGCCGAACGGCACCGGCGCGTGCTGGGGCTGCGGCGACACCGCCCGCGACTGGCGGCTGGCCGCCGAGCGGATCGGCAACGCGTCCTCGCCGCCAACCCCGAACTGGCTCGATCATCGTCGAGGGCGTGAGCTGCCCGCAGCGGCGGCGACGCCGAACGTCTGGGACAACATCCCGACGACCCGGTGCGACTGGTGGGGCGGCAACCTGACCAAGGCCGGCGCAGTACCCGGTGCGGCTGAACATGGCGAACAAGCTGGTCTACTCCGCGCACGACTACGGCATCTCGGTCTACGACCGGCAGCCCTGGTTCAACGACCCGACCTTCCCGAACAACCTGCCGGCCATCTGGGACCACTTCTGGGGCTACCTCGTACAAGCAGAACATCGCGCCGGTGCTGGTCGGCGAGTTCGGCAGCACCCTGGCCGAACCCGCTGGACACGCAGTGGCTGACGAAGCTGATGCCGTACATGGGGACCGGCGTCACCGGGATGTCGCTTCACGTACTGGTCGTGGAACCCGGACTCGGGTGACACCGGCGGCATCGTGCAGGACGACTGGGTGACGGTGAACCAGCACAAGCAGACGATCCTGCAGCCGTACCTGATCCCGCCGACCGGGTCGACCGGGCCGTCCTCGCCGCCACCGGTCTCCCCGTCGGTCTCGCCGTCTTCCGGTGGTGGCGGTCCGGGAGCCTGCTCCGCTACCGTCAAGATCGACAATGCCTGGCAGGGCGGATTCCAGGCCAGCGTGACCGTTCGCAACACGGGGACGTCGGCGCTGAACCCGTGGACCGCCACCTGGGCGGTGCCGTCCGGCGTGACGTTGCAGAGCGGTTGGAACGCCACGGTGACCCAGTCCGGGACCACGTTCACCGCGGCCGCGCCGAGTTGGGCCACGTCGCTCGCGGCCGGCGCGTCGGTGACGGTCGGCTTCACCGCGAACGGCCCGTCCACCCCGCCGCCGTCCAGCGTCAAACTGAACGGCGCCACCTGTACGACGTAGGCGCGGGACGCTCAGGAGGGAGGCCACTACTTCGGGGAAGTAGTGGCCTCCCAGCGGGGCCCTCCACGGGACCCACGGTGGGCCCCCCACGGTGGCCCCCCGCGGTGGGCCCTACGGCGGCCCGCCACGGCGCTGCTGGGGGAAACTGTCAGACCCCGTGGCTACGGTTGAACCGTGGTCACAGTTGAGCAGGTGCGGCGGATCGCCCGGGAGTTGCCGCGCACGTCGGAACATCTGATCCGGGACCGGGTGAAGTTCCGGATCGGGCAGATCGTCTACGTGGCGCTGTCTCGTGACGAGACGGTCATGGGCTTCGGCTACCCGAAGGAGGAGCGAGCGGCGCTGGTCG
The DNA here is from genome assembly GCA_963816625.1 of uncultured Actinomycetota bacterium. Lineage (GTDB taxonomy): Bacteria > Actinomycetota > Actinomycetes > Mycobacteriales > Micromonosporaceae > Dactylosporangium. The sequence goes on from CAWFLC010000006.1 coordinate 1,264,455, forward strand.
CCAGCGACCCGGACAAGTTCCTCATGCCGGAACGGTCGTCGGAGGAGCGCTACAACTGGGTGCGCGTGCGGCTCGCCGAGATCGAGGAGGACGAGCTGCGCGAGCTGATCACCGACGCCTGGCGCATGTGCGTGCCCAAGAAGGTGGCGGCCGCCTACGACGGGCCGGCGTGACGTGCCGTCGCCGGTTCCGCGCTGGGTCGCGCCCGCATTCGGCATCCTGGCCCTCGCCACGATCATCTGGACCGCCTATCTCTCGATGAGCCTGCCGCTGCACGCGCACACCCGGCACTACCGGCTGGCCTGGGTCGGCTTCGACCTCGGCCTGGCCGTCCTGCTCGTCGCCACCGCGTTCCTGGCGTGGCGGGGCAACCGGCACGTCGATCTGACCGCCACAGCGACCGCGACGGTCCTCGTGGTGGACGCGTGGTTCGACGTCGTCACCGCACCCCGGGGCGACCTGCCCGAGGCCGTGCTCCAGGCGTTGCTGGCCGAGCTTCCGCTCGCCCTGGTCTGCGTGTGGATCGCCCTTCACGTCGACCGGGTCATCGACCGCCGGCTGCAGCGCATCGCGAAAGAGATGGCGGCGAAAGTTTCAGCCGAGTAGGCGGCCCCGAAAACGCTGAAATGCCTGCGTCGAAGCGTTTCGAGTGCGGTCGAGTGCCCGCCGGACATCGACGCTCGTTGACCGGCGCGGCCGGCCGGAGCATCTTCCCGAGCATGCGAAAGCTACTTGTCGGGATCGTCGCCGCCGCGACGGTTTTCACCGCGGGGGCCATGGCCGCACAGCGCAGTTCACCAGCGAGTGCTGCCGCCTCAGACCCGTACACCTGGAAGAACGTCGAGATCGTCGGCGGCGGCTTCGTGCCGGGCATCGTCTTCAACCAGACCGAGCCGAACCTGGTGTACGCCCGGACCGACATCGGCGGCGCCTACCGCTCGAACGCGGCCACGCGAGCGCTGGGTGCCGCTGCTCGACTGGGTCGGCTTCGACCAACTGGGGCCACAACGGCGTCGTCAGCCTGGCCACCGACCCGGTCGACCCGAACAAGGTCTACGTCGCCGCCGGCATGTACACCAACAGCTGGGACCCGAACAACGGCGCGATCCTGCGCTCCGCCGACCAGGGCGCCACCTGGCAGACCGTCGCCGCTGCCGTTCAAGCTCGGCGGCAACATGCCGGGCCGGGGCATGGGCGAGCGGCTCGCCGATCGACCCCAACAAGCAACAGCATCCTGTACCTCGGCGCGCCCAGCGGCAACGGCCTGTGGCGCAGCACCGACTCGGGCGTCACCTGGGCGCAGGTGACCAGCTTCCCGAACGCCGGCAACTACGTCGCAGGACCCGAGCGACCCCAACGGCTACACCGCCGACAACCAGGGCGTCGTCTGGGTCACGTTCGACCCGCGCAGCGGCACGCGGCGGGCATCGCCGACGCAGACGATCTACGTCGGCGTCGCCGACAAGCAGAACACCGTCTACCGCATCCACCGACGGCGGGACGACCTGGGCAGCGCGTCGCCGGCCAGCCGACCGGGTACATCGCCGCACAAGGGCGTCCTCGACACCGCCGGCGGCTACCTCTACCTGGCCACGAGCGACACCGGCGGCCCGTACGACGGCGGCAAGGGCGACGTCTGGCAGCTACGACACCGCGACCGGCACCTGGACGCAGATCAGCCCGATCCCGTCCAGTCCAGCGCGACGACTACTTCGGCTACAGCGGGCTGACGATCGACCGGCAGCACCCCGACACGATCATGGTGGCCACGCAGATCTCGTGGTGGCCGGACGTCATCTTCTTCCGCAGCACCGACGGCGGCGCGACGTGGACCCGCGATCTGGGACTTCGACCAGCTACCCGAACCGCAGCTTCCGCTACACGCATGGACATCACCGCGGCGCCCTGGCTGACCTTCGGCACGCAACCCGGCGCCGCCCGAGGTCACGCCCGAAGCTGGGCTGGATGACCGAGTCGATGGAGATCGACCCGTTCAACTCCGACCGGATGCTGTACGGCACCGGCGCCACCATCTACGGCACCACCGACCTCGACCGCCTGGGACACCGGCGGCACGGTCGACCATCAAGCCGATGGCGCCGGGCCTCGAGGAGACCGCGGTGCTCGACCTGATCAGCCCGCCGACCGGCGCGCCGCTGATCTCCGGCGCTCGGCGACATCGGCGGCTTCCGGCACACCGACCTCGACACGGTGCCGGCGATGATGTTCACCGCGCCGGCCTTCACCAGCACGACCAGCCTCGACTACGCCGAGAACAACCCGAGCGTGATCGTCCGCGCCGGCAACTTCACCGACTCCGACCGGCCGAACGACAGCCACGCCGCGTTCTCCACCGACGGCGGCGCGAACTGGTTCCAGGGCAGCGAGCCGGGCGGCATCAACGAGCGGCGGCACGATCGCGGCCGCCGCCGACGGCAGCCGGTTCGTGTGGGCGCCGGGCGACAGCGGCGCCGGTGCTACTCGGTCGGCTTCGGCAACGCGTGGACCCAGTCGTCCGGCCTCCCGCCGAACGCCGTCGTCGAGTCCGACCGGGTCAACCCGAACACGTTCTACGGGTTCTCGGGCGGCCGTTCTACGTCAGCACCAATGGCGGGGTGACGCTTCACCGCGACGGCCGCGACCGGACTGCCGGCGTCCGGCGCACGTTCAAGGCGGTGCCCGGCCGCGAGGGCGACGTCTGGCTCGCCGGCGGCACGCGACGGCCTACGGACTGTGGCACTCGACCGACTTCGGGCGCCACGTTCACCAAGCTCGCCAACGTGCAGGAGGCCGACAACATCGGCTTCGGCAAGGCGGCGCCCGGCCGCGACCTACCCGGCCCTCTACACCATCGCCAAGATCGACGGCGTACGCGGGAATCTTCCGCTCGGACGACGCCGGCGCGAGCTGGGTCCGGATCAACGACGACCAGCACCAGTGGGGCAACATCGGCGAGGCGATCACCGGTGACCCGCGGATCTACGGTCGCGTGTACGTCGGCACGAACGGCCGCGGCATCCTGTACGGCGACACGTCCTCGACGCCACCGTCGGCCTCGGCCTCGCCTTCGGTGTCGCCGTCGCGATCACCGTCGGCTTCACCGTCGGTCTCGCCGTCTAGTTCACCGTCGAGTTCGCCGCCACCGGCGACCGGATGCACGGTGACCTATGCGATCACCGGGCAGTGGCAGGGCGGGTTCCAGGGCAGCGCGAAGATCACCAACGGCGGCAGCGCGCCGATCAACGGCTGGTCGCTGAGGTGGACCTTCGCCAACGGCCAGGTGATCAGCCAGCTGTGGAACGGCACGGTCGCCCAGTCCGGCGCGAACGTCACGGTCACCAACGTCGACTACAACCGGATCATCCCGGCCGGCGGCACGGCGGAGGTCGGCTTCCTGGCCAGCTGGACCGGGACGAACGCCAAACCCACGGCGTTTACCGTCAACGGCACGGTCTGCGCGGCCGCCTGACGGACCCTTGGAAGTCGATCAAGGAAGTGCACGCCGGAACTTGTCCGTTTCCCGGGCGTGTACTTCCTTGATCGACTGGGCGGTTGGTCCGGCCGGGACTCAGAATGTGAGGGAACCTTCCCGAGCACTGGAGAGTGACGCGTGTCCGCCAACCGACGCGGCGGCCAGCCGGCCGAGCTCAGCGACCTTGTCGACGTTCCCCGATTGATCACCGCCTACTACGCCGAGCATCCCGACGTCGGCGAACCGGCGCAGCAGGTCGCCTTCGGCACGTCCGGCCACCGCGGGTCGAGCCTGCGCCGAGCCTTCAACGAGGACCACATCCTCGCCGTCAGCCAGGCCATCGTCGAGTACCGGCGCGATCAGGGGTACGACGGACCGCTGTTCATCGGCCGGGACACCCATGCGCTGTCCGAGCCGGCGACAGTGAGCGCGCTCGAGGTGTTCGCGGCGGGCGGCGTGCAGATCCTCGTCGACAGCCGGGACGGCTACACCCCGACGCCGGCCCTGTCGCGGGCGATCCTCACCTACAACCAAGGGCGGACGACCGGGCTCGCCGACGGCGTCGTCGTCACGCCCTCGCACAACCCGCCCGAGGACGGCGGATTCAAGTACAACCCGCCCAACGGCGGTCCGGCCGACACCGACGTGACCAGGTGGATCCAGGACCGGGCCAACACGATCCTGGCCGGCGGGCTCAAGGAGGTCCGCCGGGTACCGTACGCGCGGACCGATCCCGGCAAGTACGACTTCCTCGGCGCATACGTCGACGACCTGCCGGCGGTCATCGACATCGCGGCGATCCGCGACGCCGGCGTGCGTATCGGCGCCGATCCGCTCGGCGGGGCCAGTGTCGCGTACTGGGCCGAGATCGCCGACCGGCACCGGCTCGACCTGACCGTGGTCAACCCGGTGGTCGACCCGACGTTCCGGTTCATGACGCTCGACTGGGACGGGCGGATCCGGATGGACTGCTCGTCGCCGTACGCGATGGCGTCGCTGATCGGCAAGCGCGCCGACTATCAGATCGCCACCGGCAACGATGCCGACGCCGACCGGCACGGCATCGTCACGCCCGACGCCGGGCTGATGAACCCCAACCACTTCCTGGCCGTCGCGATCTCCTACCTTTTCGGCAACCGGGCCGACTGGTCGCCGCAGGCCGCGGTCGGTAAGACGCTCGTCTCCTCGTCGATGATCGACCGCGTCGCGGAGGATCTGGGCCGCCGGCTCATCGAGGTACCGGTGGGCTTCAAGTGGTTCGTGCCCGGGCTGCTCGACGGGTCGGTCGGCTTCGGTGGCGAGGAGAGCGCCGGCGCGTCGTTCCTGCGCCGCGACGGCAGCGTGTGGACGACCGACAAGGACGGCATCCTGCTCTGCCTGCTCGCCTCGGAGATCCAGGCGGTCACCGGCCGGTCGCCGAGCGAGCACTACGCGGACCTGGTGGCGAAGTTCGGCGACCCCGCGTACGCGCGGATCGACGCCCCGGCCACCCGCGAGGAGAAGGCCGTGCTCGGCCAAGCTGTCGCCGGACCAGGTGACCGCGACGACCCTGGCGGGCGAGCCGATCACGGCCACGCTGACCGCGGCGCCCGGCAACGGCGCGGCGATCGGCGGGCTGAAGGTGGTCACGGAGTCGGGTTGGTTCGCCGCCCGGCCGTCGGGCACCGAGGACGTCTACAAGATCTACGCCGAGTCGTTCAAGGGTCCGTCGCACCTGGCCGAAATCCAGCAGGACGCGCGGGCGGTGGTGTCCGCGGCGCTGTCCTGACGCGCCGCCCCGGAGGCTTTCCAGTCGTGGCCTCCAGTCGATCAAGGAAGTACACGCCGGGATTTGTCCGAATCCCGGGCGTGTAGTTCCTTGATCGACTCGGACGGGCGAGGCATTCAGGTTTGGGCGCCCCACTTGAGGCGCTGCAGCTGGACGGTGATCGACCAGGTCACCTCGGCCGCCGGCCGGGCGCCGTTGACCTGGATGAGCCGCTCCCGCTGGGCGTAGTACTCGAGCATGGGCAGCGTCTTGTCCCGGTACACCTCGAGCCGGTGCTCGATGACCTCGCGGGTGTCGTCGCCGCCCCGGGACCGGCTCAGCAGCCGCCGGATCAGCTCCTCGGTCGGCACGTGGATGTGCACGGCGACCTGCACGCCCATGCCCTGATTGCCGACCGCCTCGTAGGCCGACTGGGCCTGCTCGACCGTACGGGGGAAGCCGTCGAGCACGTAGCCGCCGTGCTCCGAGGCCGCGCGGACCGGCTTGTAGAGCATGTCCATCATGATCGAGTCCGGCACCAGGTCGCCGCGCTCGACGTAGGCCTGGACCTGGCGGCCGATCGCGGTGCCCTCGGCGATGTGCTGCCGCAGGAGTTCGCCGCTGGAGATGTGGGTCAGCCCGAAGTGCTCCGCGATCCTGAGGGCCTGGGTGCCCTTGCCCGCGCCGGGCGCGCCGATCAGCAGCACCCGCATGTTGCGCGCCGTCTTGGGCCGCCCGCCGTCTGCCATACACGCATCGTCTCCTGTGATCACGTCATGCCCAAGCCGCGTGTGGGCAGGATCTCCTGTGATGGCCGTGTGAGGCAAGGGTCAGAAGTGCATGCCGCGACGGCGCAGGGTACTCCTGACGCGCCCGATGAGCCGGTCGCTGCGCCCGGCCACGTCCGCTCGCCCGGCCCGCAGCACGAGCCAGCCCAGTGCGGCCATCGCCGAGTACCGGTCGATGTCCAGTACGAACTGCTCCTGCTCGGCGTGCTGGCGACCCTCGTACTCGAGTGCCGTGCGCGCCTCGGGCCACGCCATGTCGGCATGCACGGTGTACCGGCCGACCGGAATCGGATGCTGCAACTCCGGCTTGGGCAGCCCGGCGCGCAATAGCCGTAGACGGACGACGCTCTCGGGCGGCGATTGCGAACGCCCGTCCAGTACCGGGGCGATGTCGCGGGCCACCACGACGCCGCGGACGCCCTTGGCTGTCGCTAGCCGCGCCTCGAGCGCATCGACGGTGGTGAGGCCGAGCGCGAGCAGCGCGTCACCGACGACCACCAGCCGTTCCGGGTCGCGGCCGGCGGCCGTGTCGAGGAAGGTCCGCTCGGGCGTCGTCACCCGGCACGAGCCGAACGTGCAGATGTCCTCGGCCGGCAGTCTCGCCACGTGGACCTTCACCTCCGTACGGTCGAAGTTCGTGCCGACCGGGATGGTGATGTGCGGTGGCGCGGCGTCCTCGCGCCAGTCACCAGGCGCGCCGAACAGCCGGACTGCTGTGTCGTGGCTCAGCGCGGAGCCCTCGGGCGCGGCCAACCAGAGCAGCCGGATCCGCTCCCGCTCGTCGACCTGTGGTCCGCTCGGCACCCAGAGGTCCCGGCTGATCCGCAGGTAGCCAGCGCGGCGCGCGCCGATCGAGACGAGCTCAGCGCTGGTGTATGGTCCGGCCGTTTCCATGACAGGGACGATCCTGCCGACGCGATGCGACCGGCCGCAGCCCCTGTGGACAACCCCAGTCGATCAAGGAAGTACGCGCCCGGGATTCGGACAAATTCCGGCGCGTACTTCCTTGATCGACTGGGAGCTGGGCCGGGAGGCCACGAGTGGCCTCCCGGCGTGTTCGATCAGCTGCCGATCAGCAGGCCGTAGTCGGCCATCGCCATGGCGATGTCCGACTGGGCCCAGAACCGGTGGTAGGTGAACGTCGGCGCCGGACCGCCGTTCAGGTAGGCCTGGACCTTCGGCCAGTCCGGGTCGTTCTTGTAGAAGGAGCGGATGTCGAGGAACGACTTGCCGGCGGCGATGGCGTCACCGTTGGGCATCGTGCCGGTCCAGCCCGGCGGGACGTAGAGGCCCTGCTGGTTGCTGGAGGTCCAGACGTCGTCGAACCGGTTGTAGTCGTCGCGGGTCTCCGGCACGGCGACGCCCTTCGCGTCGGTGTGCAGCCAGATGCCGTCGAGCAGCTCCTTCGCCGTGGTCTTGGCCGCGGTGTTGCCGGACTTGGCCGCGTAGTAGGTCAGCAGCTTGGCGTACGCCGCCGCGACACCGACGTCGTTGCCGTAGCTCGACGACGCGTGACGTGCAGGTCGGTGTTGGCGCCGCGGGCTGGACGGGTTCCAGGTGTCCGGCTGCGCCGGTCCAGGCCAGCGTGTCCGGGATCGGGAAGGTCGCCGTCCGCGTTGACCGTGGTGTTCGCGATCGCCCAGGTGACCCACTTGTCGAGGATCGCCTTGGCCTTGGCGTCGCCGGTCGCGTAGTAGTACTCGGCGACCCGCTCCATCGACCACGCCTGGAAGCCGAACCACTGGTTGGACGGCGGGTCGTGGTAGACCGGCTGCGACGTCGTAGGCCATGCCGTAGAAGGTCGGCGTGCCGGCCGGCGGCGTGCGCGTAGCTGCCGTCCCAGCTGTTGGTCGCGCCGCCGGCGATGGCGCCCTCGGACGACTGCAGCCACTGGTAGAACTCGAGCTGCCGGCTCGAGGCTGGTCGGCCCAGTCGGCCTTGCCGGTCGGCGACTTGCGGCGTCAGCGCCGGCACGTTGGACAGCGCCCAGGCCGCCAGCGGGTTCTGGTAGCCGGGTGGTTGTGGCTGGCGCCGATCCGCCACGCCCAGCCGGCCGCCGGTGTCGTCGCGCCGCCCCAGGCGTAGTACCAGGACAGCAGGTAGTTCGACGCTGTCCTTGCCGGTGCCGGCCGCGCAGCGACGGTCGACGGTGCAGTTGCCGATCTTCTTGAAGTACTTGTCGAACATCGCGTAGCGCAGGTAGTCGCCCATCTTCGCGGCCTTGGCCACGGTCGCCGCGACGTCGGCTGCCTTGCCCTGCGCCGTGGCCCACGGTCAGCGCCCAGTACGCGGCCTGCGACGGCGCGCGCGTCGGCGTCCGGGGCGTCGGTGTACTTCCACTGCTTGGCGTACGCTGTGTCCGTCGATGAACAGGTCGCAGGTAGCCCGTTCGTGCCGCCGTACTGTGAACGTCGTCGCAGGACGGCTGCGGGACGGTCTCCCAGACCGACTCCTGCGGGCCGCGCTGGAAGGTGTTGATGTACGACGGCCTGCGTGCCCGTGCCGGTCGCTCGCAGTGGCCGTAGCCGTAGACGTTGTCGACGTCCATCGAGCCAGTGCATGCCGTAGATGTCGCCGGTGCCGTAGGCGCGACTTCAGCTCGGCGGCGATCGGGTCCGGCGCCGACCGGCACGCTGGAGTCGAGCGTGCGACGGGTACTGGCTGGGCTGTCGGCACTCGGCCGCGTAGGTGGCCGGCGTCGCTCGGGTTGTAGACGGCGTTGGTCGGCTGGTCGGCGTGCGTCGGGATGATGTACTTCTCCATCGTCGTCCACGCGTTGTTGAACGGCGCCCAGTCGCCGCGTGACCCGGCCGTACTGCGCCTCCAGCCAGATCCAGAAGCTGAACGCCTCCGACGTGGTCTCGTGACCGTGGTCCGGCGCCTCGACGATCAGCGTCTCGACCGAGTGGTACGGGCACGCCCTCGGGCGAGAAGTAGCCGTTCGCCGGGTCGTGATCTTGTTGTACTGCGCGAGGAACCGCTGGACGTAGACGCCGCCGGCCACGTCGTCGTCGCTCTCGGTCGCGGTCACCGTGGCGGCGGCCTGTAGCCGGTCGCGGTCGAGGTGAAGCGTCGCGGTGCCGTTGGTGCTGTCCGCGTCCTGCGGCGGCCGCGACCGTGACGGTCTGCGCCGTGTTCCAGTTGGCGGTGGTGAACGTGAGCGACGTCGGCGCGGCGGTGATGTCGGCGTCGCCGGTCGTTCGCGACCGCGACGGTCACGTTGCCGGTGGGCGCCTGGCTGAGCTTGACCGCGACCGGTGTACGTGCCGCCCTCGGGCACGGTGACCGTCGCCGGGGTGGCGACGATCGCTCGGCCCGCTGACCGGGTCGACGAACGACGGGTACGGCCGTCGACGTGCTCGACGCCGCCCTTCGTGTCGTACGCCTTGGCCTGCAGGCTGTACGCGGCGGTCTGCGCCGGTACGCCGGTCCACGCGAACGAGTACGGCGCCGTGGTGTCGGTGCTGAGCAGCAGGCCGTCGTGGTAGAACTCGACCTTGCTGATCGAGTCGCCGGTGTCCGGGTCGCTCGCCGAGGCGTTGATGGTGATGGCGGCCGGCGCGGTGAACCGGGTGTTCGCCGCCGGGCTGGTCACGCTGACCACCGGCGGCCGGTTCGCGCCGGTGCACGGGGTGCCGTTGAGCGAGAAGGTCGTCGGCGCCGGGTTGGTCCCGCTGTACGAGGCGTTGAAGCCCGGGTTGACGGTGCCGTTCGCGGGCAGGTTGCCGTTCCAGGCCGCGTTGCGCAGGGTCACGTTGGCCCCGGTCTGGGTGTAGTCGCTGTTCCAGCTCTGCGTGATCTGCTGGTTGCCCGGCCAGGTGTAGGTGAGGTTCCAACTGGTGAGCGGGTCACCCAGGTTGGTGATGACGATGTTGCCGGTGAAGCCGGTCGGCCATTGGCTGGGGACGGTATAGGTCACGCTGCAGGCGGTGGCGGCGTGCGCCGGCAACGCGGGCAGCGCCGCGAGCGCCGTGGCGGCGAGCGCGCCGACCACAACCTTCGCGATGGTGCGTTTCGTGGGTCTCACGTGGGTGTCTCCTCGCGAAAATTTCAACGGGGTTTCAGGTCGCGGCTGATCTGGCGGGGCGCGCAATGCGCGCTGCATACCGCCTGTGCTGCGTCGGCTCCCTGACGCGAGGTGGCGACGAGTTTCGCATGGGAGCGCTCCCGGAGCAACCCTTTGCCTCATCCGGGTGCGGCGTTATCGTCGCTTACCGCCATCGATGGCATCGATCCGACCCGCGCGAGGAGGTGAGGCCTTACCTGTGCTTTTCGGCTCTCACGCGAATGCGCTGGGCGTGATGGCGGCTCGTGCACGCCGCCATCGCGCCTCGCGGCGCGGGCACGCCGCCATCGCGCCTCGCGGCGCGGGCACGCCGCCATCGCGCCTCGCGGCGCGGGCACGCCGCCATCGCGCCTCGCGGCGCGATCTAGCCGGATTCGACCGTTGGTGCGCGACTTGTTGAGCCGGGCCGCCTGGGTGATCAGGTAGTGGCGCTCGGGTTCGCTGGTGGTCTTCGCGGCGGCGTCGCGGTAGTGCGCCGCGGCCGCCCGCGTGTCGCCGAGCATGTCGAAGAGATGCCCGCGCACGGCGTCCAGCCGGTAGTGGCCGGGTAGCCGCTCGTCCAGCGGCGCCAACAGGTCCAGCCCGGTTTGCGGGCCGTGCACCATGGCGGTGGCGACGGCTCGGTTCAGCGTCACCATCGGGTTGCCGGTAAGCCGTTCCAGCAGGCCGTACAGGCCGAGGATCTGCGGCCAATCGGTGTCCTCGGCGCGCTCGGCCCCGTCGTGCAGGGCGGCGATCGCGGCCTGCAGCTGGTATTCGCCGACCGCGGCACCGGACATCGCGGTCGCGGCCAGCCGCACACCTTCCGCGATCGCCGCCCGGTTCCACCGCGTCCTGTCCTGCTCGGCCAGCGGGATCAGCTCGCCGTGCTCGCCGGTGCGGGCCGGGCGCCGGGCGTCGTTCAGCAGCATCAACGCCAGCAGCCCGGTCACCTCGCCGTGCTCGGGCAGCATCGCGTGCACCGCTCTGGTCAGCCGGATCGCCTCGGCGGTCAGGTCCGTACGGTGCAGCTCGGCCCACGTGCTGCTGGTGTAACCCTCGTTGAACAGCAGGTACAACACGTGCAGCACCGATCCCAGCCGCGGCCCGAACTCCTCGGGCGTGGGCATCCGGAACGAGATGCCGGAGGCCTTGATCTTCTGCTTGGCGCGGCTGATCCGCTGCGCCATGGTCGCCTCCGGCACCAGGAATGCCTTCGCGATCTCCGCGGTGGACAGCCCGGCGACGGCGCGGAGCGTCAGCGCGATCGAGGACGCCGGGGTGAGTGCCGGATGGCAGCACATGAACAGCAGCACCAGCGCGTCGTCTCGCTGCACCGGCTCGGCGCCGCGCACCTCGCGCCGGGCGGCCGACTTCTCGCGGCTCCGCCGCGCCTGGTCGCTTCGATACTGGTCGGTCACCCGCCGCACGGCGGTCTGGATGAGCCAGCCGCGCGGGTTGTCGGGCAGCCCCTCGGTCGGCCAGTGCATCGCGGCGGCCAGCAGCGCCTCCTGCACGGCGTCCTCGGCGGCGTCGAAGTTTCCGGAATGCCGCACTACCGCGCCGAGGACCTGCGGCGCCAGCTCGCGCAGCAGGTCCTCGATCCGCGCGGTCCCGGTCACAGATCCCCGCTCGGGAGCCCCATCACCTGGCGCACCCCGATCCGTTGGCGCAGCGGCACGCCGCCCGGGCCCGGCGCGGCCGACACCTTGGCCGCGATCTCGATCGCGCGCGCCTCGGTCTCCACGTCGATGATCTGGTATCCGGCGAGCACCTCCTTGACCTCGGTGTACGGCCCGTCGGTGACCACCGGGCCGGCCGGCCCGTCGAAGGTCACGACCTTGGCCAGCGCTGGTCCGGCGAGCGCCTGCATGTCGACCAGCTCGCCGCTGTCGATGAGGTGATTGTTCAGCGCCCGCAGATATTCCAGGTGCGCGGTCATGTCGTCGGGATCCCATTCGGACATCGGCCCGGCCCCGAGGGTGTCGTCGTAGTTGGTCAGCAACATGTATCTGGGCATCGTCGCCTCCTCAGCTCGTCCGCCGGACATCCGGATCACCGGTCGTGGGTTGTCCCTCGACGGCGGCGGCGCCCTGGCGGGCCCGCACCAGGTCCTCGACGGCCTTGGGGATCGTGGTTTCGAAGTCCAGCAGCTTCGCCCAGTCCGGCTCGACGGTGATGACGACCATCTGGTCGTAGAGCGCCCGCACCCCCTGCTCCCAGCCCTCGAAGTGCTCGGCCGGGACCGCCTTCCGGCCCGCCGCGATGTAGTCGTCCGGCACCCCGTCAACCAGCTCGACGCGCGCCGCGCCACGGATCAGCAGCGCCCGGGGCGGCCATCCGCCCTCAGTGTCGATGGTGATCGCCACCCTGGGATTCTGCCGCAGTGCCCGAACCTTCGCCGACTTCGGCACGGTCGCCATGACCACGTGCTCGCCGGTCCACAGAAATCCGATCGGGATCGCCCGGGGCGCGCCGTCGATGCCGATGTAGGCCAGCCGGGCCGGGATCGACGACCCCATGAGCTCCTTCGAGAGCTGTTTGGCGAGCACCTCGAATACGTCTTCGCGGTTCATATCCGTCTCCTTTGTTGACCCGTTCACTCTGGCGGGTTCGTGAGTCAGACGGAGCCGACCGCGCGTTCTCGACATGAGCCGACGCGTGATCCGGGCCGAGCAAGGCCCAGGTTCAAGATGCTCTCGGTCAGCTCGGTCAGCTCGGTGAGGTCGAGGGTTGCGGGGACGCCGACGACGAGGTGCCGCCCTGCAGGGCACTGCCGGCCAGGAACTGATCCCACGACATGTTCCACGCGGTGAACCCGTTGCCGGTGTTCAGCTGCCGCTCGGTGCCCTTGACGACGACCGGGTCGCCGATCTTGGTCCAGTCGTAGATCCAGTGGCCGTTGTCGAGCGACACGTTGACGCACCCGTGCGACACGTTGCGCTTGCCCTGGTCGGCCACCGACCACGGTGCCGCGTGGATGAACTGCCCGTCCCAGGTGAGCCGCTCGGCGAACTGGATGTCCGTGCGGTAGCCGTCGGCCGAGTTCACCGGCGTGCCGTAGGTCGACGAGTCGAACACCGTCTTGTCCAGCCGCTCCATGATCACCATGTTGCCGGAGAACGACGGCTTGGTCGGCCGGCCCAGGCTCACCGGGAACGTCTTGACCACCTGGCCGTCCTGCTTCGCGGTCAGCTTCTTGGTGGCGTCGTCGACGTCGATCTCCCGGCGCACCGTGTCGATCGCGGCCTTCGTGACGATGTCGACCGCGCCGTAGCGCCCGTCGCCGATCGGCAGGCCGCCGAGGCCGAGCCGGACGGTCAGCTTGGTCCCGGGCTGCCAGTAGTCCTTCGGCCGGTATTCCGCCTGGATGTTGCTGTCCCAGTGCCACGCGCCGGTTTGCGGTGGGTCGCTGGTGACGAACAGCCGGCGCTCGACCGCGGCCCGGTTGGCCTTGGCCACCCCGCCGTTCTTGAACTCGACGACCACCGGCATCGCCTGCCCGTAGACCTGGTTGTCGCCCATGTAGAGGTGCGCCTCCATGCGATTGCCGGGGCGCTGCATGGTGGTGAACTTGGTGGTGCTGGTCCCGCTCTTGCCGGCCTTGTCCTTGGCGGTCACCGAGGCCGTGTAGGTCGTGCCGTACTTCAGCGGGCCGGCCGGCACCCAGGACGAGTGGTCTTCGCGCCAGTCGCCGTCGACCGCGGTGCCGTCGGCCCCGGCCAGCTTGACCTCGGTCAGGGTGCCCGCGTTGTCCTTCAGCGCGATCTCGGCCGAGACCGGCACGTCGGCCGCGTTCTCCGCCGGGGTGACGGTGAAAGCGGCGGTCGCCGTGCCCGGTGAGTGCCAGGCACCACTATCGCTGTTCGACTTCCCGCCGGTGCACCCGGTGAGGAGCAGGGCAAATGCCAGGAAAAGGAGCGCCGTCTTCTTCATCGTGTTCCATCATGCCCCCCGGGTACGACAACCGAACGGGAAGCTGTCTCCGGGTGCAGTGGCGGCCCCGCGATCGAGCAGTGCGCGCGAACCGGCGACCGCTCCCGGCGCGGCATCCGGCCGGGAATGCCGATGAACGAGATGATCGCCCCGACGACCAGCAGCCCAGAACAGATCAGCATCGAGAGCCGGAACGTGGGGCCGAGCGCCTGCGGGTCGGTCAGGCTGCCCGTGCCCAACCCCGCGACGAGGGGCAGTGCGGCCACGGAGAGCAGCCCGGCCGCCCGGGCGACCGCGTTGTTGACACCGCTGGCGACGCCGGCGTGCCGGTCGTCGACCGAACTGAGCGCGGTGGCGGTGAGCGGAGCGACGGTCAGCGCCAGGCCGAGGCCCTGCACGATGACCGGCGGGAGCACGTCGTACAGGTACGAGGCGTCCGGGCCGATCCGCGACATCCAGAGCAGGCCGGCCGCGATGATCAGCGGCCCGGCCGTCATCGGGATGCGCGGGCCGATCCGCTCGGCGAGCCCACCCATCCGCGACGAGAGCAACAACATGATGACGGTGATCGGCAGCAGCGCCACCCCGGCGGCCAGGGGCGTGAAGCCGGCCACCACCTGCAGTTGCAGCACGAGCAGGAAGAACACCCCGCCGAGCGCCGCGTAGACCGCGAAGGTCACGAGATTGTCCGCGGTGAACGCCCGCGACTTGAAGATCTCCAGGGGCAGCATCGGGTGGGAGGAGCGCCGTTCGTTGAGCACGAACCCGACGAGGCAGAGCACCCCGATGACGAGCGTGCCGATCACGATCGGCGACGTCGGCCCGCGCGTGGTCCACGCGGTGAACGCGTACGTGACGCCGCCGAGCCCCGCGGCGCCCAGCAGGACGCCGGCGATGTCGAGTTTCGGCGGGGCATCGGCGTTCTTCGACTCCGGCACGTGCCGCCACGCGGCGGCGATGACCAAGGCGGCCAGCGGCAGGTTGATGAGAAAGACGAACCGCCAGCTCGCCGCCTGCACGAGCCAGCCGCCGACGAACGGCCCGATCGCACCGGCGACGCCGCCCAGCCCGGACCAGGCGCCGATGGCCCTCGACCGGTCCCGCGGCTCGAACGACGCCTCGAGGATGGCCAGCGAGCCCGGGGTCAGCAGCGCGCCGCCGACGCCCTGCAGGATGCGGGCGGCGATGAGGGCCCCGATGCTCGGCGCGATCCCGCACAGCAGCGACGCGACGGCGAACCAGACCACGCCGACCAGGAACGTGCGCCGCCGCCCGAACCGGTCACCGAGCGACCCGCCGAGAAGGATGAGCGAGGCCAGGCTCAGCGTGTAGCCGTTGATCGTCCACTGCAGGCTGGCGGCATCGGCGTCCAGGTCCGCCCCGATGTGCGGCAGGGCGATGTTGACCACGGTGGCGTCGATGAACGCCATACCCGAGCCCAGGACGGTGGCGAAGAGCACCCATCGGCCGGCGGCCTCGCCGTAACGGACCATCGACTCATCCTAACCACCGTTCGGGCCTTACCCGGTGGCACCAACTGGGGATTCACGACTTGCCTGGCTGAGGCACTCTCGGGGGGTCGGCGTCACCGCTTTGGAGGCTCATCATGTCGTACGGTTATCAAGCGCCCCAGGGCTACAACGCCTACCCGGGCTACGGCACGCCCTACCCGGTCCGCCGGTCGGCGCCGGCATCGATCCACACGGTGGCGATCATCCAGTACATCGGCGGCATCCTCGCCCTCGTCGGGGCGGCGCTCCTGGCGCTGATCGCCGTCGGCGGCGCGTCGCGCTACAGCGCCGACATCGAGCAGTACGGCGATCTGAGCCGCACCGGCCTGACCACCGTGGCGACGCTCTTCGGCGTGGTGGCCGCGTTCGTCGCCGTGGTCGGTTTCATCGCGATCTGGCTCGGCCGCAAGCTGCAGCGCGGACGCAACTGGGCCCGGATCATCCTGATCATCCTGAACCTGCTGAGCGTGGCCGGTACGGTCTACAACGTCGTCACCCAGCAGGGCGCCAACGGCTACCTGACCGGCCTGATCATCCCGGTGCTCTGCCTGATCCTGCTGAACACCCGCGCCGCGCGGTCGTGGTGCCACTACCACACGTACTAGCGGTCGAACGCGCCATGCTGTCGAGCGATCGTGGTCATGACGGGTCTCCTCTGTGAGACTTGGTGGCGGTCCATGTTCTCTATATAGGACGCAGAGACGCCCGTCAACCGGCCATGCCCGCTCAGCCAATGAACCCGGTCATGCTCGCCGTCGCTATCGTGCCGGCGCCGTCCGAGACGATCGTGAACTCGTCGCACAGGTGATAGGCCAGCCACAGACCCCGGCCGCCCAGCGCGTCGACCGCCGGCCGCCAGTACTCGCCGTTGTGCGGCTTGGCCAACCCCAGGCCGGAGTCGCTGACCTCGCAGCGCACCGAGTCTCCCGACCGCCACAAGCGCAGCCGCCCCACGCCCCCGCCGTGCCGTACGGCGTTGCTGGCCAGCTCGTGCGCGACCAGCACCAGTTCCGGGATCCGGTCGGCCGGCAGCCCCAGCCGGTCGGCGTGGGCGGCCACCGCCGAACGCAGCGCGACCAGACCGTCGACGTCGAATGTCTGGTCGAGCGAGACCACCAAGCCGTTGTCACTCGTCGACATCACGCACCGTGATCCGAAGTTGAGGCAGGTCGCCGGCGCCGATCGCGCCAAGCACCTTGCCGACCAGCGGCTGGCAGGCCACCGTCATGCGCTTGTCCGGACCCAGGCTCGCCGCGGCCTGCACGATGGCCGCGCCGGCGGCACCGTCGATGAAGCGCAACTGCCGCAGGTTGACGTGGATGACCTGGTCGAGCGCGACCGCCTCGGCGAGCGCGCTGGACAGCACGGCCAGGTGCCGGAAGTCGATCTCGCCGGCCAACCGGATCCCCGGTGGCGCGTACTGGCGGCAGATCCGCAGCATCGCGTCGTCGTGGTACGTGACCGCCGCGACCGCCTGCCCGTGCGCCGCCGTCACGCTGGCCAGCGTCACCGTGTCGAAGCGCTCCCGGTCGTACTGGCACACGGCCAGGGCACTCGCCGTCGTGAGCAACTGGGCCACCCGCGATTCGTAGGCGATCAGCTGCTCGACCCCGGCCGCGGGGCGCAGCGCCCAGCACATGTCGGCGGTCAACCGCAGCCCCGCGTACCCGTCACCGCGTGCCGCCCGCACCTGCGACTCCAGCAGCCCGAGCATCCGCTCCGCGCCGAACGCCCCGCCGGCCAGGAAGTGCTCGCCACTGCCGGCCACCACCAGCTGTCCACTCGCGACAGACGCGTCGACCGGCAGCCCGCGCTCGGCCAGTTCCACCGAGAACGCCGACGGCGAACTCGACTCCACGTAGCACAGCACCCGTTGGCTGGCCGCCAAGCCGTCCCGGACGAACGCGGCCACGATGTCCAACCGCTCATCCGCGTCGGAGAACGTCAGGCACGCGTGGTCGCCCGGTTGTAGCCCGTCGACGGTCGCCTGCTCGGCCAATGTCGGACCCCTTCACCCAGCAAAAGCACACCATACGATGCGGCCGCCGCGCGCGCAGCGCAGGCCGACTCGGCACCCGTCAACCGTCAGGGCGACTCTGGCACGCAACTTTGGCAGATCCTGGAAGTCGGGTATGGCGGCGCGGCGCGGAAACCCTTATGGTGATGCAGAGACCGGCGTCTTCCCCCGTGGATGCCGGTCTCGCCATGTTCAGAATCATGGCCTCATCACGGTCGCAAAACAGTTCCCAAACGCCCGCGCGGCGTGTCCCGGCGAGCGCGGATGCGGACTCGCCGGTAGCCTCGGCGCCCGATGAATCTCCTACCCCTGCGCCTGCGGCTGCCCCGGGCCGCCCGGCGACTCTTCGGCTGGCGGTCCCTGCGCCCGGGTCAGTACCGGCCGATGCGCGCCCTGATGAAACGCCGCGACGTGCTCGTCGTCCTGCCCACCGGCGGCGGCAAGTCGGCCGTCTACCAGCTGCCCGGGGCGCTGCGGCCCGGCCCGACGCTGGTCATCTCGCCGCTGCTGGCGCTGCAGGAGGACCAGCTCGCCGGTCTCAACGCCCGAGAAGATCAAAACCTGGCCGCCGTACGGGTGAGCAGCGCGCAAACCCCGAAACAACAGCGGCAGGCCCTCGACGCGATCCGCGCCGGCACCGCGAAGTTCCTGTTCATCACGCCCGAACAGCTGACCAATCCCGAACGGCTGGCCGAGGTCCGGGCTCTCCGGCCGGCCCTCGTCGCCGTCGACGAGGCCCACTGCGTCTCCGCCTGGGGCTACGACTTCCGCCCGGACTACCTGCAGCTCGGGCACCTGATCGAGGAGCTCGCCGGCACCGGCGCCACGGAGTCCCGGCCGGTCGTCGCGGCGCTCACCGCGACCGCGTCCCCGCCGGTCCGGGCCGACATCGTCGAGTCCCTCCGGCTGCGCGACCCGCTCGTCGAGGTCACCGGCCTCGACCGGCCCAACCTGCACCTGGCCGCCGTGCACTGCGTCACCGACGAACAGCGCTGGACCCGGCTTATCGCCCAGATCCGGCAGGAGCGCCCGCCCGGCATCGTCTACGCCCCGACCCGCGCCGCTGCCGAACAGCTCGCCGCCCGGCTCAGCGAGGCCGGGCTGCCGGCCACCGCCTTCCACGCCGGGCTGTCCACCGGCGAACGCACCCGCCGGTACGACGACTTCATGGCCGACAAGATCCCGGTCATGGTCGCGACCAGCGCCTTCGGCATGGGCGTCGACAAGGCGAGCATCCGCTGGGTGCACCACGTCGCCCTGCCCGACTCGCCGGACAGCTACCTGCAGGAGATCGGCCGCGCCGGCCGGGACGGCGCGCCGGCCACCACCGTGCTGTTCTTCCGGCCCGAAGACGTCGCGTTGCAGCGCTACTTCGCCTCCGGTGCGCCCCAGTCGCACGAGCTGCTCCAGCTGGCCGCGGCGCTGCGCGAGGGGACGACCACCAAGACCGAGCTCACCGGGCGTACCGGCCTGCCGGCCCGCCGGCTCACCCAGCTGCTCGGTCTCCTCGAGCAGGTCGGCGCGGTCGCCGTCGGCACCGGCAGCAAGCTGACCGTGCCCCGCTACGCCCCGAACCCGGCCCGCGCGGCGGCCGCCGCCATGGCCCACTTCGAACGGCACCAGACACTGCGCCGGTCGCGGATCGACATGATGCGCCAGTACGCGGAGAGCGGACGGTGCCGCGGCCGCGCCCTCCTCGCCTACTTCGGGGAGGAAGTCGACCACGACTGCGGGCACTGCGACAACTGCGCCGCGGGAACCTCGAGCTCACTGCGTACCCCCGAAAAGACGGTGACGCCGGCGCAGCGCAAGGTGGGCGACGAACCGTTCCCGGTCAGCAGCGCCGTCCGGCACAGCGAGTGGGGTGCGGGCACGGTGATGTCCTACGAGCACGACCGGATGGTTGTGCTGTTCGAGGAGGTCGGCTACAAGACGCTGTCGGTACCGATCGTGCGAAAAGGGAAGTTACTGGAGACCCCCTAGTCTTTGCCACTCCTTCGGGGAAGTGGTGGGCTCCCAGCTCATTTTGACCACTAGTTCCCCGAAGTAGTGGCATCGTGTCGGCCCGCGCAGCCGGGATAGGTTTGCAACATGGCGAATCCCGCGATCCTGACCGTTGACGACGACCCGGCCGTGTCCCGTGCCGTCGCCCGCGATCTACGCCAGCGTTACGGCGAGCAGTATCGGGTGGTTCGAGCGGATTCAGGGGCCGACGCCCTCGACGCGCTCAAGGAGCTGAAGCTGCGCGGCGAACAGGTCGCGCTGCTGCTCGCCGACTACCGGATGCCGAACATGAACGGCATCCAGTTCCTCGAGTCGGCGATGGATCTCTTCCCCCTCGCCCGCCGGGTCCTGCTCACCGCGTATGCCGACACCGACGCCGCGATCGAGGCGATCAACGTCGTCGACCTCGACCATTACCTGCTCAAGCCCTGGCACCCGCCGGAGGAGAAGCTCTACCCGGTCGTCGACGAGCTGCTCGAGATGTGGCGGGCCACGCCCGACCGCCCGATCACCGAGACCAAGGTGATCGGGCACCGCTATTCGGCGCCGTCCTTCGCGATCCGCGACTTCCTGGCGCGCAACATGGTGCCCTACCGGTGGTTCGCCGCCGACGAGCCGGACGGGCGGCGGCTGCTCAACGCGGCCGCGCTGACCGAGGGCGACGTGCCGGTGGTGATCACCCCGGAGGGCAAGCCGCTGGTGTGCCCGACCGAGGCACAGGTCGCCCAGCACGTCGGGCTGTCGACCGCACCCGTGTCCGACTTCTACGACCTGGTCGTCATCGGCGGCGGGCCGGCCGGGCTGGGCGCGGCCGTCTACGGCGCGTCCGAGGGGCTGCGCACCGTCCTCATCGAGATGCGGGCCACCGGCGGCCAGGCCGGGCAGAGCAGCCGCATCGAGAACTACCTCGGCTTCCCCGACGGCGTCTCCGGCGCCCAGCTGACCGACCGGGCCTATCGGCAGGCGGTCAAGTTCGGCGCCGAGCTGATCACCACCCGCGAGGTCACCGGGCTGTCCGTGCCGCGGCTCGACCCGGGTGATCGAGTTCGACGACGGCACGTCGGTCGGCGCGCACAGCGTGATCCTCGCCACCGGGGTGTCCTACCGGCTGCTCCAGGCGCCCGGCCTCGCGGACTTCGCCAACACCGGCGTGTTCTACGGCTCGGCGGCCACCGAAGCGCCCAGTTGCGCAGGCCAGGACGTCTACGTGGTCGGCGGGGCGAACTCCGCCGGGCAGGCCGCGATGTACTTCGCCCGCTATGCGGACCGGGTGCACATGGTGATCCGCGCCGGCGACCTCGACCGATCCATGTCGCGCTACCTCATCGAGCAGGTCAACGCAGTACCGTCGATACAAGTACACCCGTACACCGAGGTGGTCGAGGGGAACGGCGACGCCCGGCTCGAGGCGCTGACGCTGCGGGATGTGCGCACGGGAGCGACGGAGACGGTGAAGGCATCCTGGCTGTTCATCTTCATCGGCGCCGAGCCGAGGACCGACTGGCTCGACGGCGTGGTCGAGCGCGACCAGCGCGGCTTCGTGTTGACCGGCCCGGACCTCACCGTCGGCGGCCGCCGGCCGCCCGGCTGGCTGCTGCCGCGTGACCCCTATCACCTGGAGTGCAGCATCCCCGGCGTGTTCGCCGCCGGCGATGTGCGCGCCGACTCGGTGAAGCGGGTCGCGTCGGCCGTCGGCGAGGGCGCGATGGCCGTCTCGCTCGTGCATCGATACCTGGAGGGGCGATGACATCGGACAAGCTGACCCCCGATCAGCTGCGGGAGCTGTTCCTCTTCGAGTCGCTCAGCGACGAGCAGCTGAGCTGGCTGGCCGAGCGCGGTGACGTCGTCGCGGCCCCGGCCGGCGAGTGGATCTGCCGCGAGGGCGAGCCGGCCACCTGCTTCTACGTGCTGCTGTCCGGGGTCATGACGATGAACCGGCTGATCCACGGCGACAACATCGAGACCACGCGGACCGAGCAGCGCGGCTCGTACGGCGGGGCCACCCAGGCCTACATGAACAGCGAGATCGCCCGGTTCTACAACCACAGCCTCAAGGCGATCACCGACGTCGAGGTCTACGCCCTGCCGGCCGACGACTTCGCCGGCGCGATGCAGCGCTGGTTCCCGATGGCGATGCACATGCTCGAGGGGCTCTTCATCGGCATGCGGGCCAACCAGACGCTGATCGGCGAGCGGGAGCGGCTGCTCGCGCTCGGCGCGCTGTCCGCCGGGCTGACCCACGAGCTCAACAACCCGGCCGCCGCCGCCGTCCGGGCGACCTCCGTGCTGCGCGACCGCGTCGCCGGCATGCGGCACAAGCTCGCGCTCATCGCCGACGGCCGGCTCGACGGCCGCCAGCTCGCCCGCCTGGTCGAACTGCAGGAGACCGCGGTCAAGCGGGCCGCGGCCGCGCCCAAGGACCGCAGCGCGATGCAGATCAACGACGCCGAGGACGCGATCGGTGAGTGGCTCGAGGCGCGCGGCTGCGTCGGCGCATGGGACGTCGCGGCCACGCTGGTCGCCGGCGGGATCGACGTCGAGTGGATGCGCGACGTCGAGACCGCGGTCGACCCGGCCGACTTCGAGGCGGCCATGCGCTGGATCACCTACACGGTCGAAACCGAGCTGCTCCTGGGCGAGATCGAGGACGCGGTCAGCCGCGTGTCCAACCTGGTCGGCGCGGCCAAGCAGTATTCGCAGCTGGACCGGGCGCCGCACCAGGTCGTCGACGTGCACCACCTGTTGCACGCCACCCTGGTCATCCTCAAGAGCAAGATCCCGGCCGGCGTCACGGTGGTCAA
The DNA here is from genome assembly GCA_963816625.1 of uncultured Actinomycetota bacterium. Lineage (GTDB taxonomy): Bacteria > Actinomycetota > Actinomycetes > Mycobacteriales > Micromonosporaceae > Dactylosporangium. Next base: position 1,286,776 of record CAWFLC010000006.1, read on the forward strand.
GCACTGGGACAAGTCGCTGCCACCCATCCCGGCCTATTCGGCCGAGCTCAACCAGGTGTGGACCAACCTCATCGACAACGCGCTCGGCGCGATGCAGGGACACGGCACGCTGACCATCTCCACCGTGCGCGACGGCGACATGGTGTGCGTGGAGATCGCCGACACCGGCCCGGGCATCCCGCCGGACGTGCGGCCGCGCATCTTCGAGCCGTTCTTCACCACCAAGCCGGTCGGCGAGGGCACCGGGCTGGGCCTGGACATCTCCTACCGGATCGTGGTCAACAAGCACCACGGCGACATCCGGGTGATCTCCTCGCCCGGTGACACGCGATTCCGGGTGCTGCTGCCGATCGAAGACGGGGCCAGCTTCACGAACTAGTTTATTAGTCGGCATTCGAAACACTCGCGAGCTAGCGTCGGACGGGTGACTGCATCGGGATCCACACTGCCGGTTGCCCCCATCCCACCGGCCCAGCTGCCGCGCACCGCGGGCGAGCTGCGAGCCGCCGGACACACGTACAAGACCGTCAAACAGGAACTCCGCGACAACCTGCTGGAACGCATGCGCTCGGGTGAGCCCCGCTTCCCGGGCATCGTCGGCTACGAGGACACCGTGCTGCCCGAGGTCGAGCGGGCCATCCTGGCCGGGCACGACATGGTCCTGCTCGGCGAGCGCGGGCAGGGCAAGACCCGCGTCATCCGCTCCCTCGCCGCGCTGCTGGACGAGTGGACCCCGGTGATCGCCGGCTCCGAGCTCAACGAGCACCCGTTCAACCCGATCACCCCGGCCTCCCAGCGCGCCGCCCTCGAAGACGGCGACGACCTGCGCATCGCCTGGCTGCACCGCTCCATGCGCTACGGCGAGAAGCTGGCCACCCCGGACACCAGCGTCGGCGACCTCATCGGTGACGTCGACCCGATCCGGGTCGCGCAGGGCCGCACGCTCGGCGACCCGGAGACCATCCACTTCGGCCTCGTGCCGCGCACCAACCGTGGCATCTTCGCCGTCAACGAGCTGCCCGACCTCGCCGAGCGCATCCAGGTGTCGCTGCTCAACGTCCTGGAGGAGCGCGACATCCAGGTCCGCGGCTACCAGCTGCGCATGCCGCTCGACCTGCTGCTCGTGGCCAGCGCCAACCCGGAGGACTACACCAACCGCGGGCGCATCATCACCCCGCTCAAGGACCGGTTCGGCGCCGAGATCCGTACCCACTACCCGCTCGAGCTCGACCTCGAGATCGACCTGGTCCAGCAGGAGGCCCGCCTGGTCGCCGAGGTGCCCGAACACGTGGTCGAGGTGCTGGCCCGCTTCACCCGCGCCGTCCGCGAGTCGCCCGCGGTCGACGCCCGCTCCGGCGTCTCCGCCCGGTTCGCGCATCGCCGCCGCCGAGACGGTGTCCGCCTCGGCCCTGCGCCGGGGCGGCCTGCTCGGCGAGGCGCACCCGGTCGCGCGCATCGGCGACACCGTGTCGGTGACCAGCACGCTGCGCGGCAAGGTCGAGTTCGACTCCGGCGAAGAGGGCCGCGAGATCGAGATCCTCGCCCACCTGCTGCGGACGGCCACCGCCGACACGTTCCGCACCCGGCTGGCCGGGCTGGACCTGTCCGGCTTCACCGAACTGGTCGCCGAGGGCCAGCTCATCGAGACCGGCGAGCTCGTGTCGGCCGACGACGTCCTGCGCCAGGTCGGCACCGTCCCGGGCCTGGCCAAGGTGCTCGAGCGGCTCGGCCTCGGCGACGCGCCCACCCGCGGCGAAGCGGCGGCCGGCGTCGAGTTCGCCCTCGAAGGGCTGCACCTCACGCGGCGGCTGTCCAAGGACCTCACCGCGGACGGCCGCACCGTCTACGGCGGCTGATCGCGATGCCGACGAACCGATACCGCTACGGCGCGTGGCGCGGCGGGCCCGACCCGCTCGCCCCGCCGTACGACGTGCGCGGGGCCGTCGACCAGATCGGCGAGGAGGTCCTCGCCGGCGGGAGCCTGCGCGAGGCCCTGCGCAATCTGCTGCGGCGCGGGCCGGAGGGCCGCCGGGGCCTCGACGACCTCACCGCCCGGGCCCGCCGGCTGCGCCGGGAGGCGCTGCACCGGGGCAACCTCGACGGCGCGGTCACCCGCGCCCAGGCGCTGCTCGACCAGGCGATCGCGGCCGAGCGCGACGAGCTGGCCCGCCGGGACACCGACGACGCGCGGTTCGCCGAGTCGATGCTCGACAGCCTGCCCCGCTCGACCGCGCGCGCCGTGGAGGAGCTCAGCGACTACAACTGGGCGAGCGACGAGGCGCGCCGCACCTATCAGCAGATCCTGGAGAACCTCCGCCGCGACGTCCTGGAGCAGCGGTTCTCCGGCATGCGTGATGCCCTGCGCGGCGCCGACCCGGCGGTCGACCCGCAGGCCAACGCGCGGCTGCGCGAGATGCTGCAGGACCTCAACGGGCTGCTCGCCAAGCACGCCCGCGGCGAGAACACCGACGACGCGTTCGCCGAGTTCATGCAGCGGCACGGCGAGTTCTTCCCGGAGCGGCCGGCGAACGTCGACGAACTCGTCGACGCGCTCGCGCGCCGGGCCGCGGCCGGGGAGCGGCTCATGCGCTCGCTCACCCCGCAGCAGCGGGAGGAGCTGGCCGGGCTGATGCAGCGTGCGCTCGGCGACGCCCAGCTGGCCGGCGAGATGGCGGCGCTCACGGACAACCTGCGGGCGCTGCGCCCCGACCTGCCGTGGAACCGGCGCGAACGGGTCCGCGGCGAGGGCGAACTCGGCTACGGCGAGGCCGCCGGCGCCCTCGAGGAGCTCGGCGAGCTCGACGACCTGCTCGACCAGCTCGGCCAGGAGCACCCCGGCGCGACCCTCGACGACGTCGACGTGGAGGCGGTCGAACGGCAGCTCGGCCGGCGCGCCGCCGACGACGTCCGGCGGTTGCAGGAGCTCGAGCGGCAGCTGCGGCGGCAGGGCTGGGTCACCCGCGGCGACGAAGGGCTGACCCTGAGTCCGAAGGCGCTGCGCCGGCTCGGCGGCACCGCGCTGCGGCACATGTTCTCCGAGCTCGAGGCCGGCCGGCGGGGCCAGCACGACCTGCGCGACGCGGGCGCGGCCGGCGAGCTGACCGGTGCGTCGCGGCGCTGGGAGTACGGCGACGACCAGCCGATCGACGTGGTCCGTACGATCACCAACGCGGTGCGCCGCCAGGCCAACGCCGGGGTCGCCACCCTGCCGGTCCGGCTGGACGTCGAGGACTTCGAGATCGCCGAGACCGAGCGGCGCGTCTCGGCGGCGGTCGCGCTCTGCGTCGACCTGTCGTTCTCGATGATGGCCGACGGCCGGTGGGGCCCGATGAAGCAGGCCGCGCTCGGCCTGTCGCATCTGGTCGCCACCCGGTTCCCGCAGGACGCGCTGCAGATCATCGGGTTCGGCCGCTATGCGATGACCCTGTCGCAGGAGGAACTGGCCGCGGTCGAGCCGGACATGATCCAGGGCACCAACCTGCAGCACGCGCTGCAACTGGCCGGCCGGCACCTGCGGCGGCACCCGGAGTCCGAGCCGGTCATCCTCGTGGTGACCGACGGCGAGCCGACCGCGCACCTCCTCGAGGACGGCGAGGCGTACTTCTCCTGGCCGCCGCTGCACGAGACCATCGTCGCGACCGTGCAGGAGGTGGACACGCTCACCCGGTACGGGGCGACGATGAACATCTTCATGCTCGGCGAGGATCCGGGCCTGCGCCGGTTCGTCGATGCGGTGGCCCGGCGCAACGGGGGGCGCGTGTTCACTCCTGAGGCACATGATCTCGGCCGGTACGTGGTCAGCGACTACCTGCGCGCGCGCCGCGGGCGGCGGGCGCGAAGATAACGTCCTTCCCCCCACGTCCCAATCCGGCGGAGTACGTTGGATTTTGATACGCAGAGGGCTCGAATTTGGGAGACGTCGTGAGCAGCGATACTTCGACGGAAAGCGACGCGTCGGCCGACGCGGTGCCACCGGAGCACGAGCCGCAGCACGCGGCCTCGGACCACCGGCCGGCGCACGCGGCCGCCTTGGCGCCGACGGCCGTCGCCGAGCCGGCCGTGCCCGGGGTCGCGCCGAGCACCCAGCTCGACGCCGTCCTCACCCACCGGCAGGTGCTGGCGATCCTGTCTGGCCTGATGATGGCCATGTTCCTGGCGGCGCTCGACCAGACCGTGGTGTCGACCGCGATGCGGACCATCGCCGACGACCTCAAGGGCTTCCAGCTGCAGGCGTGGGCGACGACGGCGTTCCTGATCACCTCGACGATCTCGACGCCGCTCTACGGCAAGCTCTCGGACATGTACGGGCGCAAGCCCTTCATCCTGTTCGCCATCGGCATCTTCATCCTCGGCTCGGCGCTGTGCGGGCTGTCACAGACGATGTACGAACTGGCGGCCTTCCGCGCGGTGCAGGGCATCGGCGCCGGTGGCCTGTTCTCCCTGGCCCTGGCGATCATCGGCGACATCGTGCCGCCCCGCGAACGGGCCAAGTACCAGGGCTACTTCCTCGCCGTGTTCGGCACGTCGAGCGTCCTCGGTCCGGTGCTCGGCGGCTTCTTCGCCGGTACGGACGAGATCCTCGGGGTGGCCGGCTGGCGCTGGATCTTCTACATCAACGTGCCGATCGCCGCGGCCGCGTTCCTCGTCATCGTCCGGGTGCTGCACATCCCGCACACCCGCCGCGAGCACCGCATCGACTGGCCCGGCGCTCTCGCACTGATCCTGTGCCTGGTGCCGTTGCTGACGGTGGCCGAGCAGGGCCGCGAGTGGGGCTGGGATTCCACCCGCTCGATCTTCTGCTTCGTCATCGGCGCGCTCGGCCTGGTGCTCTTCCTGATCGCCGAGATCCGCTACAAGGACGAGGCGCTGCTGCCGCTGCGGCTGTTCAAGGGCCGCACCTTCGCGGTCGCCTCGGGCAGCAGCTTCATCATGGGCATGGCGATGTTCGGCGTCCTGCTGACCTTGCCGCTCTACCTGCAGATCGTGAAGGGGTCGACGCCGACCCAGGCCGGCCTGCAAACCCTGCCCCTGGTGCTCGGCATCATGGCCGGCTCGATCCTCTCCGGCCAGCTGATCGCCCGGACCGGCAAGTACCGGATCTTCCCGATCGTGGGAACCGCGCTGATGCTGCTGGCGATCCTGCTCTTCGCGCAGATCACCGCCGACACGCCGCTGTGGAAGACCATGGTCATCATGGTGGTGATGGGGCTCGGCCTCGGCGGCAACATGCAACCGATCCTCACCGCCGCGCAGAACGCGGCCAACCCGCGCGAGATCGGCGTGGCGACGTCGTCGGTCACGTTCTTCCGCTCGATGGGCGGCACGCTCGGGGTGGCCGTCTTCCTGTCGATCCTGTTCAGCATCCTGCCGGACAAGATCAAGTCGGCCTACACCGCCGCCGCGCAGACGCTCGGGTTCCGGCAGGCGGCCGCCCAGCACCCGGATCAGATCCAGCAGATCCAGAACCTCTCCCAGGGCGGCAGCAGTTCGCTGAACGACACATCGTTCATCAACAAGTTCGCCGACGCGCTGTCGCACCCGTTCAAGGTGGGCTTCGCCGAGTCGATGACCGTGGTGTTCTACTGCGGCGCGGCCGTGATGGTGATCGGGCTGCTCGTGATCGTGTTCCTGCCCGCCCTACCGCTGCGCTCGATGTCGGCCGCCCAGCAGCGCGCCCAGGAAGCGGCCGACGAGGCCGCCGACGAGAAGGCCGACGAGGCGGCCCTGCCACCGTTGGCGCACTGACCACATACGTCGGGGCCGCCACTTCTCACGAAGCGGCGGCCCCGATGACGTTACTGGACGCCGACCAGGTCGACGACGAAGACGAGCGTCTCGCCCGGCTTGATGACGCCGCCCGCGCCCCGGTCTCCGTAGCCCAGGTGCGGCGGGATGGTGAGCCGGCGGCGTCCGCCGACCTTCATGCCGGCCACGCCCTGATCCCAACCGGCGATCACCTGTCCGCCGCCGATCGGGAAGCTGAACGGCTCGCCGCGGTTCCACGACGCGTCGAACTCGCGTCCGGTCGAGTGCGACACACCGACGTAGTGCACAACTGCGTACTGTCCGGGGCGCACCTCGGGACCGTTGCCGAGCGTCAGGTCCTCGATGACGAGATCCGCGGGCGGCGGGCCGTCCGGCTGGCCGACGACGGGCTTTTCCAGAGCCATGCGACTCCTCCTGCACTGCGTTGGGGAACGATCGCTCCCATCCTCGCAGCCTCGCAATCAGTGCCTCAGGTCGGACCGGCCCACGAGCACGTGGTCTGCGGTTGTGCAGTCTGGTTCCCCATCGCGAATCCCCCTCCATCTGACTGTCCCGCTGTCAAGAATGAGGGCGCCGAAGCCGCGTAGATACCTTCCGCACCTCGACTTTCGGGCCGGAGCTCACGACGTTCGGCCATTCATTCACGTCCGGGCAAAATCACATGCCGTACGTTGAACGACCCCGCCGTTACGCGCGTCATGACCCGTACAGGTTGCGGCTCGTCTATGCGTTCCGCAGCCGATGGCGGCCGGCCGGGCTGAGGGCGCCGGCGACGATCGTGGCCGCGACCGCCCCGATGGCCAGCAGCGACGAGCCGGTGCTCGCCACCGTACCGATGGCGGGCGCGGCGACGAGCAGGGGCAGGACGCGGACGGCGACCGCGCTGCCGGTCGCCCGGGTCGCCGCGGTCCACGCGAGCGCCGTGGTGACCGAGCCGGGGTCGGACTCGGCGGCGATCCGCGCGTCCATCCCGCCCTCGAACGCGGTCAGCCCGACGCCGGACATCAGCTGGGCGACGCACAGCCCGGCCACGTGCCAGGGCGCGGCGATCCAGCCGAAGAGCATGGTGATGCCCCACATCGGCCAGGCGAGCGTCGCCGGCAGCCGCCATCGCCCGACCGCTTCGACGAGGGACGAGGAGAGCAGGCAGCCGGCGCTGAACGAGACCGCGGCGAACGCGACCGACGACTGGCCGTGCAACTCGGTGGCGAGGGCGACACTGAGCAGCGTCGGGCCGTACGCGAGGAGGCCGATGACCGCGCCGCCGGCGAGGACGCCGACGGGCAACGGCAGCCGTCGCGTGGGGACCGCACTCGACGTGACCCGAGCCCGCCGGGCGCACAGGACCGTGGGGACCAGGCTCACCCCGTACCCGATGATGATCATTACCAGCAGGGCACGGTGCCGGTCGATGGGCAGCAGGGCGGCGAACCCGGCTCCGGTGGCCTCGACCGCGGCGATGGACATGGCGTAGCGGGTCATCGCCCGCGGCCGGGCGTCGACCGCGGCCACCTCCGCGCGCATGGCGGCGAAGCCCGCGAAGGCACACACGTACATCGCGACGACGCCGCCCGCAACGGCCGGGCCGGGCCAGCCGGCGAGGAGCCCGGCGATCGTCGCGACCCGCAGGACGGCCTCGGTCGACGCGGCCCCGGCCAGCAGCCGGCGACCGGGCAGCCGGCGCGCCAGCCAGCTGGTGACCGGGGCCGACAGCACGATGCCGACGAGCATGGCCGCGTTGTAGAGCGCGGCCTCGGCCAGCCCGCCGCGGGCGACGGCGAGCAGGTTGAACAGCGTCCAGCCGAGCGCGAGTCCGAACGAGTCGACCAGGCCGGCGGCCATCAACCCCCGCAGCCGGCCCCGGTCGTCAGTCAACACCGCGGATAGCGGCCACGCCGCCCACGAAGACCGGCTGCGGCGGCGGGAAGCCGTTGAAGCTCGACGCGTAGCTCAGCGTGTAGGCGCCGGCCGAGCCGATGTAGAGGCGGTCGCCGACGTCGATGGTCGTCGGCAGGGCCACGCCGAAGAACATCGTGTCGGAGCTGTCGCAGCTCGGGCCGGTCACCGTGAACGGCTGGTGCGACACGAACGCGTGGTCGGCCCGGGAGCTCCACAGCGGGAACCGCCACTGGTTGACGGTCTGCTGCGTCTCCATGAGGCCGTTGTAGGCGCCCACATCGAGGTACACCCAGTTCTCGCCGGCGCGGACCTCCCGGCCGAGCACGCTGGCGACCATCACGGCGCTCTCCGCGACCAGGTGCCGGCCGGGCTCGGCGACGAGGGTGCCCGGCCGGTACGGCAGGAGCTCGTCGAGGCCCTGGTAGATGGACTCGGCCACGTTGGCGAGGGACGGCACCCGCTCGACGTACCGGGCCGGGAAGCCGCCGCCCAGGTCGAGCATCTCCAGGTGGATGCCGTCCTCGAGGAGGGCCGCCATCAGCCGGCCGGCCGCGGCGATGGCCTGCCGCCACGCGCTCGTCGTGCCGCACTGCGAGCCGACGTGAAACGTCACGCCGTACGGGCGGAGCCCGAGCTCGCGGGCGAGCTGCAGCAGCGCGCGGGCCTCATGCGCCTCCGCGCCGAACTTCCGCGACAGCGGGAAGATGCTGGTGCTGTCGTCGACGCGCAGCCGGATGTAGACGGCGCTGCCCGGCGCGTGCTGGGCCAGCTTGTGCAGCTCACCCTCCGAGTCGAAGCTGAAGCGCCACAGCCCGGCCTTGTGCGCCTCGGCGATGTGCGCGGGCGGCTTGATCGGGTTGCTGTAGAGCACCTCGGCCGCGTCGACCCCGATCGCCTGCAGCAGGCGCAGTTCGCCGAGCGAGGCGACCTCGAAGCCGGAGCCGTACGCGGCGAGCGTGCGCAGGATCTCCTCCGAGGAGTTGCACTTCATCGCGTAGTGCACGTCGACGCCGGGCAGGTCGGCGGTGAACCGCTCGTACCGCTCGGCGACCGCGTCCAGGTCGCAGGCGAGGAACGGGGTGGGTACGTCGATCTCGGCCAGGGCCCGCGGGTGTAGAGCATTCGGCCAGTGTGCTGGGATTTCCAGCCGTGCCTGATGGTCAACGAGGACAGCCATGATCGATCTCCGGTCTCTAGCGGGGGACGTGGGCGGCGTTCGGCCGAGGACTCAGACGGCGGCGGGTTCGCGGGAATCGATGAGTGCGACGGCCTCGGCGGCCGGTAGCGGGCGGGCGAAGTAGAAGCCCTGACCCTTGGTGCAGCCCATCCGGCGCAGGGCCAGGAACTGGCTGTAGTTCTCGATGCCTTCGGCCACGGTCGACATGCCGAGGCTCTGGCCGAGCTGCACGATGGTGCCGGCCAGGACGGCGTCGTCCGAGGGCAGGCCGATGCGCTCCACGAAGGACCGGTCGATCTTGAGGGTGTCGACCGGGAACCGGCGCAGGTACGCCAGCGACGAGTAGCCGGTGCCGAAGTCGTCGATGGCGAGCCGGACGCCAAGACTCTTCAGCCGTACGAGGAGAGCCAGGTTCTCCTCGGTGTCCCGCATCAGGACGCTCTCGGTCATCTCCAGGCACAGCCGATCCGGCGACAGGCCGCTGTCGGCGAGCACCATGGCGACGAAGGCCGGCAGGTCTTCGGTCTGGTCGAACTGCGCGCCGGACACGTTGACGCTCATCGTCAGCGGCCGGTCCGGGTCGTTGGCGCCCCACGCGGCCGCCTGGCGGCACGCCTGGAGCATGATCAGCTGGCCGAGCGGGCGGATCAGCCCGGTCGCCTCGGCGACCGGAATGAAGTCGCTCGGCGAGACCAGCCCGCGGACCGGGTGCCGCCAGCGCGCGAGCGCCTCGAAGCCGACGAGCTTGCCGGACGCCAGGTCGATCGTCGGCTGGTAGTGCACCTCGATCTCGTCGGAGTCCAGCGCCCGGCGCAGGTCGGCCTCGAGTTGGAGGCGCTCGATAAGGCCGGAGTGCATGCTCGGGTCGTACAGGGCGAAGCCACCGTCGCCGGCCGCCTTCGCCCGGTACATGGCCAGATCGGCGTTGCGCATGAGCTGGTCGGCGTCGCGCGCGTCCGGGCCGGCGGTGGAGATGCCGATGCTCGCCCGGACCAGGATCTCGTTGCTCTCGATGAGCAGCGGCTCCTCGAGGCTCTCGACGATGCGCGTGGCCAGTTCGACGGCGGCGTCGTTCTCGATGAGCACGGCGAACTCGTCGCCGCCGAAGCGGGCGACCGTGTCCTCCGGCCGTACCGAGGCGCGCAGCCGCTCGGCCACCTTGATCAGCAGCTGGTCGCCGGCGGCGTGCCCGAGGCTGTCGTTGACCTCTTTGAACCCGTCGAGGTCGAGGAACAGCACCGCAACCGCGGCGCCGGAGTCGGCGGCGGCGTCGCCGGCCCGCGTTCCCGGCGTTGCCGAGATCGCCATGGAGTGGCGCAGCAGCGCCTGCTCGACCCGGTCCTTGAACAGCGAACGGTTGGCCAGCTTGGTCAGCGAGTCGTGGAACGCCTCGTGGATGAGCTGGTCCTCGAGCTCCTTGCGCTCGCTGACGTCACGCGTGTTGATGACCAGGCCGCGCACGCTCGGGTTGTCCAGGAGGTTGGTGATGGTCATCTCGGCCTCGGCGAGGTGACCGTCGTGGTGGCGGACGGTCAGGTCGAGCAGGCGGATCCCGTACGGTTCGCCGGTCAGCTCCCGGACCGTCTCGCGGACGAGTTCGACGCTGTCCAGGTCGAGCAGCGTGGTCAGCGGCCGGCCGGTGAGGTCGGCGGCGTCGTAGCCGAAGACCCGGCTCACCGACTCGCTCTGGTACAGCACGACGGCGTCGGTGTCGATCACCGTGACGACGTCGGAGCTGTGCTGGACGAGCGCCTGGAAGCGCTGCTCGCTGACCCGCAGCTCGGCGGTACGCTCGGCGACCCGGGCCTCGAGGTGCCGCGTGAGCGAGCGGTTCTCGACCAGGGTGAGCAGCTGGCGGCCGACGATGAGCAGGATGATGGCCGAGCGGTTCCAGGACACGAACTCGTCCACGTGACCGGTCTTGAGAACCTCGACGATGGTCGTGAACAGCGCGCCGACGACGGCGATGTAGGGCATCAGCACGCCGAGCGGGCGGATGTCGGCGGCCGCGGCGTTGGCCTTCGGCGCTGCCGCCGGCCGCCAGGCGGCCAGCATGATCAGCAGGAAGCCGACGAACCAGCCGAGGTCGAGGACCGCGCCGGACGCGTACGTCTTGACGATGGTCGTGTATGCGAACCCGCTGTCGGAGATGCTGAAGGTGACCAGACCGGTGCCGACCAGCGCCAGCGGGATCGGCATCGTGCCGTTCTGCCGCGACCGGGCGACCATGAACAGCACGATCGTCACCACGACGACGTCGCCCATCGGGTACCAGAGGCTGATGAACAGGGCGAGCGCGCTGTCCGCGCCCGCGTCGATCAGCGGCCCGAGCACGATGACCCAGCTGACCAGCCCGAGCGAGCTGGCGATCATCAGGCCGTCGAGGACCGTACGCGCCAGGTTGGCCATGTTCTGGGCGCCCACCGGTACGAGCAGCAGGCCGATCGAGATCAGCGGCGCCATGCCGAAGTAGCCGAAGTCGGCGAGCGACGGGAAGGGCACCTCGTCACCGACGAAGGACTCCAGGTACAGCCAGGCGACCTGGCCCAGGCCCCAGGACAGCGTGGCGAAGCCGAACAGCAGCCAGGTCCAGCGCAGCCGGCCCCGCAGCCGGGTGGCGCGGTACAGGCAGGCGACCGCGGCCGACAGTGCGGCGATGGCCAGCGCGAAGTTGGAGGCGGTCTGCGCGGCCCAGGGCCCGCCGGCCCCGGTGACCAGCCAGATCCCCAGGGCGACCGTCAGCACGGTGACCAGGAGGCACAACCGCGCGAAGGCGCGGGTCGGAAATGCTCTGCGAATGCCGCGGAGCACTGGATCGACGGCAAGCCGCCGCAGCACTGAACTGCTCACCATGCGCCCGGTCCCCTCGGTTGTTGACGGGGGACCAAATCGGCCGACGCGAAGGGAGCTGAGCCTTTCCCGGTGCCTGCGGCCGCCTGGCTCCCGTGTGGCACCGACCCGGCAACAGTCGGACCGGGATTCGGCCGGTTTTGGGGGACGCTGGCGGGTTTTGGGGGACGCTGGCTTGTTTGGGGGACGCTGGCGCCCTACCTTGTGCGCCATGACCACATCGACGCCAGAACCACCAGAGGGCACTCCGGTGCCTCCGGGGCCGGCCGGCCCGGCGGCCACGCCCGATGCGATCGGCGACCTGGTCGAGCTGACCAGGCCCTCGGTAACCGTGGCGCGCTATGCCGACTACGCCTCGGCTCAGCGTGCGGTCGACTTCCTCTCCGACAACGGCTTCCCCGTGGAGCGCACCGCGATCATCGGGACCAACCTGCGCCTCGTCGAGACCGTCCTCGGCCGGATGACCACCAGCCGGGCCGCCCTCGCCGGCGCGGCGAGCGGCGCCTGGTTCGGCCTCTTCATCGGTTTCCTGTTCACGCTGTTCAGCGGTTCTGCCTGGTGGGCGGTACTGATCAGCGCGGTGATCATCGGCGCGATCTGGGGTGCCGTGTTCGGCGCCATCGCCCACGGCATGACCGGCGGGCGGCGGGACTTCACCTCACGCAGTTCGCTGCAGGCGGGGGAGTATGCCGTGTCGGTCGACGCGGACGTCGCCGACGAGGCGCGCACCTTGGTGACGCGGCTCACGTGGCGTACGAGCGGGGCAAGTTGACCATCGGCGGTTGAAGGTCGGCGGATCCGGGTAGCACCCAGCCGTTCGAGCATCCCCCACGACTGCTGCTGGAGCCCGCAATGTTGATCTTAGGAGTGATCCTGCTACTGCTGGGGATCTTGTTGCACATCTCTATCCTCACCACGATCGGCGTCATCCTGCTGGTCATCGGCGCCGTCCTGTTCATCCTCGGCTCGGTCGGCCGCCCGGTCGGCGGACGACGACACTATTGGTAGGTTCGTGGTAGGTCCCACGTCGCGGATGGCCGCTACCTGATGCAGCTAGCGGCCTTCCCGCATCCACCGTCGCAGCGTCGATGAACGGCGCCTCGTGGCACCCCGGCTGCCCGGTCCCGCGGTCCGCGCTGCGGCTCGTGCACGTGACGTACGTCGGCTTCGACGGCGCCCCCCACCAGGGCGAACTCGTCGTGAACGGCGCGGTCACCGAGAAGATCGTGCGCATCTTCGGCAAGCTCTACGCGCCCGCTTCCCGATCCGCAAGATGGTGCTCATCGACGCCTTTGGCGGCAGCGACGACCGCTCCATGGCCGATGACAACACGTCGATGTTCAACTGCCGCACCGCGTACGGCAACAAGAACTGGTCGGTACACGCGTTCGGCCGGGCCATCGACGTCAACACCATCGAGAACCCGTACTTCCCCAACAGCCACACGATCGTGCCGCCGGCCGGCAAGGCCTTCGCCGACCGCGGCAACCTGCGCCCCGGCATGATCGTCAGCGGCGATCTGGTGATCCGCGCGTTCCAGGCGGAGGGCTTCAAATGGGGCGGCGACTGGAAGGACTACCAGCACTTCGAGATCTAGCCCCGTCGGGAGAGTGGCCTGAACCCCACCGTCAAGATCATAGTCCCGGATCGGCTGTCAATCGGCCCGCTCCACCGCCGATCCGGGACTTCGATCTTGACAGTCGAGCTGCACAGCCCCGGATCGTCAAGATTCGCGTCCAGGCCCGACCCGGGGCACCCCCGGCGACCACCCGTTACCAAGATCGCACCGGCAGGCCACCGCTTCCCCGGAGTTGTGGCCTCCCGACCGCGCGGAGGGCACTATTTCCCCGGAGTTGTGGCGACGGGGGCTTGTCACCGCGGACCTGGCAGCGACGAGCGGTGTCTGGCGGGAGCGACGGTCCGGATCTCGACGGGCCCGAGTCAGGAAGCTAGGAAACGGGACGCACGCGCAGCCCCTGCATGCCGCCGTCGACGGCGAGATCCGTCCCGGTCGTGGCGGCCGACAGCGGGCTCGCCAGGTAGGCGATCGCGTGTGCGACCTCGTCGGCGGACACCAGCCGGCCGGTGGGCTGGCGGGCCTGCAACGCCGCGAGCTCCGCGTCCGGGTCGGGCGCCTGGTCGAGGAGGCGGCGGATCCACGGCGTGTCGGCGGTGCCCGGGCTGACGCAGGTGACCCGGATGCCCTCGCGCACGTGGTCGGCGGCCATCGCCCGGGTCATCGACAGCACCGCGCCCTTGGTGGCGGCGTAGAGCGCCCGCTGCGGCAGCCCCGCCGTCGCGGCGATCGAACAGATGTTGACCACCGCGGCGTGCGACGATGCGCGCAGGTAGGGCAGGGCGGCCCGGGTGACGCGGACCATGCCGACCACGTTGATGTCGAACACCCGGTGCCACTCGTCGTCGGGGTTGTCCTCGACCGTGCCGATCGCGCCGATGCCGGCGTTGTTGACGACGATGTCGATGCCGCCGAACCGGGTGGCGACCGCGTTCACGGCCGCGCGCACGGCGGTGTCGTCGGAGACGTCGGCGACGAAGCCGGCGAGCGGCTCGGGCAGGCCGTCGGGCTTGAGGTCCAGGCACGCCACCTGGGCGCCCCGGGCGGCGAGCAGGGTGGCGGTGGCCAGACCGATGCCGGACGCGCCGCCGGTGACGATCGCGGTGAGACCAGTGAACTCACTCACGCCGCCCCGCTTTCGAACGGCAGCGGCAGGTTCACGCGCCGCTTCGCCGCGGAACTCATGCCTCCACCAACTCCTGGCGCTGGCGGCCGAGGCCGTCGATCTCGAGTTCGACGACGTCGCCGGCCTTCAGGTAGGGCTTGGGCTCGGGCTGCCCCAGCGCGACCCCGGCCGGGGTGCCGGTGTTGATGAGGTCGCCGGGGTAGAGCGTCATGAACTGGCTCACGTAGCGCACGATCTCGAACACGTCGAAGATCATGTTCTTGGTGTTGCCGTTCTGCTTCTGCTCGCCGTTGACCCACAGCCGCAGGCCGAGCGCCTGCGGGTCGGCACCTCGTCGGCGGTAAGCACCCACGGGCCGAGCGGGTTGAACGTCTCGCAGTTCTTGCCCTTGTCCCACTGGCCACCGCGCTCCAACTGGAACTCGCGCTCGCTCACGTCGTGGGACAGCACGTAGCCGCCGATGCAGGCCCGGGCCTCGTCCACAGTGGACAGATAGCGGGCGGTGCGGCCGATGACGACGCCCAGCTCGACCTCCCAGTCGGTCTTCACGCTGCCGCGCGGGACCAGTATCTGGTCGTCGGGGCCGACGACGGTGTCGGGGGCCTTCATGAACACGATCGGCTCGGCCGGGATCGGGGCGCCGGTCTCGGCAGCATGGTCGCGGTAGTTCAGCCCGATGCAGACGATCTTGCCGGGGACGAGCGGCGCGCCGATCCGCGGCGACGCGTCGAGCACCGGCGGCAGTCCGGCCAGGTCGAGGGCGGACGGGTCGCGCAGGGGGTCGGGGTGGCCCGACACGTCATGAAGGCGGCCATCGGCATCCAGCGCGGCTGGACGCTCCGCGCCGACCGGCCCAACTCTCAAGAGCTTCACCCGACCGATCCTGCCAGCCGGGTCCGACAAAAAGCGACTCTCGGGAAGCTCCCAGCGAAATTCCAGTTTCGGCGAAGGGCGGCACGGCAGTTTAGTAAGCATGCATGAACAGGACAGCGGTTGGCGTCATGAGCACGCCGAGCAGCAGGGTCAGCCGGTGAGCACGGATGCTCCCGCGACCGACGGGGCGCCTGCGGCTGCGGGTCCCGGCGACGCCGGGTCGTCGAGCGGAGCAGTCACCGCGGGTCCGTACACGACAGCACCCGGCAGCGCGCCGCCGAGCGGCCCGCGCAACGGCAGCTACGCGCCGAGCAGCGCGCCCCCGGGAAGCTACGCGCCGAGCAGCGCGCCGCCCGGAAGCTACGGGCCGGGCAGCTACGGGCCGAGCAGCGCGCCCCCGGGAAGCTACGCGCCGAGCAGCGCGCCGCCGGGAAGTTACCCGGCGTCCGGCGGCTACCAGAGCGCCCACTCGTACCAGCAGCCGCACTTCAGCTACTCCTCGACCGACCCGAACGCGCCGACCGGCCAGTGGCCGAGGTACCCGGGCGCGCAGCCGCCGACGCAGCGCATCGAGGCGCAGCATGGCACCGGCGGTTCCGGCAATGGCGGCAAGATCGCCCTGATCGCGGTCGGTGCTCTGGCGCTCGCGCTGGTCTCCGGCACGATCGGCGGCGTCGTGGTCCGCGCCGCCGACAACGGCCAGGCGCCGACACAGGTCGTCACCCGCGCCGCCGCCCCGCAGATCGACCGGTCCTCCGTCGCCGGGGTCGCCGAGGCCGTCCTGCCCAGCGTGGTCGACATCACCACCGGCGAGGGCGAGGGCTCCGGCGTCGTCATGTCCGCCGACGGCAACATCGTCACCAACAACCACGTCGTCGCCGGGGCCACCAACAACCAGGTCACGGTCACCTTCAGCAGCGGCAAGACGGCCCGCGCGACGATCGTCGGCACCGACCCGGCCGGCGACATCGCGGTCATCAAGGCGCAGGGCGTGACCGGCCTGACCCCGGCGAAGTTCGGCGACAGCGACGCGGTCCGCGTCGGCGACACCGTCCTGGCCATCGGCAGCCCGCTCGGCCTGCAGGGCTCAGTCAGCGAGGGCATCATCAGCGCGCTGCACCGCACCATCAACGAGGGCTCCGAGCAGGGCAGTGGCGCCGGGCACTCGATCAGCGACGCGCTGCAGACCGACGCGGCGATCAACCCCGGCAACTCCGGCGGTGCGCTGGTCAACCTGGCCGGCGAGGTCGTCGGCATCAACACCGCCATCGCGTCGACCGGCCAGCAGGCCGGCAACATCGGCGTCGGCTTCGCGATCTCCAGCAACAAGGTCACCTCGGCCGCCCAGCAACTCCTCAAGGGCGGCAAGGTCACCCACCCGTACCTGGGTGTGCAGCTCACCGACGGCGACAACGGCGGCGCACTGCTCGCCGACGTGGTGGCCGGCGGCCCGGCCGACAAGGCCGGCCTGCAGAAGGGCGACATCATCATCAAGGCCGGCGGTCAGGACGTCGGCGACGCCAACGCCCTGATCAACGTGATCCAGACGCACAAGACCGGCGACCAGATCCAGCTCACCGTCACCCGCAACGGCGCGACCCAGCAGCTCACGGTGACGCTAGGCGACACTCCGTAGACAGGCCGGCTGGGGATCATCGACGAAGTTGATGATCCCCAGCCGTTGCGTCGCGCGGGTCAGCGCCACGTACAGGTCGCTCAGCCCCCGCGGCGACTCGTCGACGATGCGCTGCGGGTCGACCACCAGGACCGAGTCGAACTCCAGCCCCTTCGCCTGGCGTACCGTCAGCATGGCTACCCGCCGCTCCAGGTCCGGCAGCTCGCCGACGGCGAGGTCAGACACCTCGGCCCGCACGGCCTTGCCGAGGTCCTCGATCAGCGCCGCGGGCACCAGGATGGCGATCTTGTCCGCGACCGGCTCGGTCCGCAGCACCTCGAGCAGCGCACCGGCGACATCCTCGACGTTGCGAAGCCAGGGCCGCGATCCGGACTCGCGCACCGAGCGGGGCGGGGACAGCCTCGGGTCGATCTCGGCCAGCACCCCGGCCGCGACTTGCATGATCTCCACCGGCGTTCGGTAGTTGACGTTCAGCTCGGCCAGCCGCCACCGGTGCGCGACGTACGGCCCGAGCACCTGCTGCCACGACGACGCCCCGCCCAGGTCGCCGGTCTGCGCGACGTCACCGACGATGGTCATCGAACGGCTGGGCGAGCGGCGCATCAGCAGCCGCCACGCCATCGGCGACAGTTCCTGCGCCTCGTCGACGATGATGTGGCCGAAGGCCCATTTCCGGTCGGCGGCGGCCCGCTCCGCCGCGGTGAGCAGCTCGCGGTCCTCGTGCCGCTCGGCCAGCCGGTCGGCCTCGATGAGGTCGGTCACCGACAGGATCTCGGGTTCTTCCTCGTCCTCGACGTCGATCGACAGCGACCCGCGGGCGATCTCCAGGGCCCCCTCGGCGTATTCGATCTCCTCCTGCCGCCGCCGGTCCGCCAGCAGCTGCCGGGTCCGCTCGTCCTCACCGAGGAGCTCGGCGATCTCGTCCAGCAGTGGCACGTCGGCCGGCGTCCAGCCCCGGTGCCGCTCGCGCAGCAGCAGCGCGCGTTCGGCGTCGGTGAGCGTCCCGGCCGCGCCGGCCAGCCGGTCGGCCGACGTGAGCAGGTCCCGCAGGACCTGCTGCGGTGTGAGCATCGGCCACTGCTCGTCGAGCGCCGCGTTCAGCTCGTCGCTCTCGCGCAGTTCGCGGCGGATCTCCGCCAGGTCGGACTCGTCGAGGAGCTGGTCGTCGCCGGGTGCGTCGTTCTCGCCGAGCGGATCGTTCGCGTACGGGTCGAAGCCGATCCGCTCGGCCAGCTGCCAGGACAGGGCGTGGATGACCTCGGTGTCGAACATCTCGCGCGCGAGGTTGTGCAGCTTGCCGGACTTCCGCGTGATCGCCCGCGCGTCCTCCACGATCTCCCGCGTCAGCCACAGGGTGTCGTTGTCGATCGGGATGCCGATCGGTTCGTCCGGCACGAGCTGCCGGTCCCGTACGGCGTTGGCCAGCACCTCGGTCATCATCAGCCGGCCCTTCACCTCGGCGACCTGGTCGGCTTCGGACCGCCGTGCGCGGACTCCGGGGAACAGGTCGCCGAGCGTCCACAGCACCACGCCGGTCTCGGCCAGCGACGGCAGCACCTGCGACACGTATCGCAGGAAGGTCGGATTCGGCCCCACGATCAGCACCGCGCGGGTGGACAGTTGCTGGCGGTAGGTGTAGAGCAGGTAGGCCGCGCGGTGCAGCGCCACCGCCGTCTTGCCGGTGCCCGGGCCGCCCTGCACGACCAGGACGCCGTTGACGTCGGCCCGGATCACGTGATCCTGCTCGGCCTGGATGGTCTCGACGATGTCCTTCATGCGTCCGGTGCGGCTCGCGGTGAGCGCCGCGAGCAGCGCCGCCTCGCCGGTGACCGCCTCGCTGCGGCTCTCGCGCGCGTCGTCGAGGTCGAGCACCTCGTCGTCCAGTCCGGTCACCGTGCGCCGCGTCGTGCGGATGTGCCGCCGCCGGCGCACGCCCTCCGGCGACACGGCCGTCGCCAGGTAGAACGGCCGCGCCGCGGTTGCCCGCCAGTCGATCAGCAGCGGCTCGTAGTCGCCCTCGTCGTTGAAGATGCCGATGCGCCCGACGTAGCGCCGTTGCCCGTCCTCGAAGTCGAGCCGCCCGAAACACAGCCCGTTCTCCACGGCGCTGTAGTGCGCGAGCTTCTCCCGGTACATGACCGCGTTTGACTCGCGCTCCGATCGCGCCTGCTGGGTCCCGCCGATTTCGAGCAGAGCACCGCTCAACCGCTTCGTGGCCTGCTCGCGCATCTCGTCGAGCCGGCCGTAGAGCCGTGTGACATGGTCCTGTTCAATATCTTGTTCGGAGGCGGTTGACAAAACGTCTCCTTTGTATCTACTATTCGAGCCTGACGGCGTGGCTCGTTTGTTTGAGCGCGCCCTTTTTGCTGCGTGGACCATTCAACATAGCATCTTCCTCCATTCTTTGACTCGGGTCCGCCGAGCGCACGGCCGCTGCTCCCGCCAGACACCGGCGCTTCGCGCCTGCCAGGTCCGCGGTGACAAGCCCGCGTCGGCACAACTTCCCCGAAGTAGTGCCCTCAGCGGGCTCGGGATGCCACTACTTCCCCGAAGTAGTGGCCTCAGCGGGCTCGGGATGCCACTACTTCGGGGAAGTAGTGCCCTCGGTGGCCTCAGCGCGGGTCTGCGGCCACGAGCAACAGGTAGCGACGGTCGGCGAGCCGCGTGACGACCTCGGCCGCCTCGGCGAGCAGCGTCGCCGCGACCGTCTCGCCCAACTCCGCGCGCAGCCGGTCGCCGCTGTCCAGCCACAGCTCGAAGGTGCGCCGGGTCGGCTCCCGCCAGCCGGCCACCTCGGCGCAGTGCAGTACCCGCAGCCCGGCATCCTCCACAGTGGACCGGTAGTCCTCGCCGGCCGCCTCGAACACCGTGCACGCGATCCGGCCGCCCGGCCGCAGGACCCGGCGTACCTCGCGCAGGGCGGCGTCGCGGTCGGTCAGGTAGTGCAGCGCGTCGAAGCACACCGCCGCGTCGATGCTCGACGCGGCCAACCCGGTGTCGGTGAAGCCGGCGCGCCGGTACTCCCGTTCCACGCGCGCGTTCCGCTCGGCCGCGAACCGCTCGGCCGCCCGCAGTGCCTCGGCCGAGAAGTCCAGCGCGATCAGCCGCGCGTCGTGCGTCTGCGCCAGCCAGAGGCCGATGCCGCCCTCGCCGCAGCCGAGGTCCAGTAGCGTCTGCCCGGCCAGCAGGTCCAGCCGCGTGCCGATGTCGCGCAGCAGCGTCCACGTGGTGAACCCGTACGGGCGCAGTTCGAAGGGGTAGTCGGCGCCGATCGCCTGCTGCGCAAGGCGGGGGAGCAGGTCGCTGCGCAGGATCGCCGAGAACTCGGCGTCCCACGCCCCGGCCGCATCCGTCACGCCATGACCGCACTGGCCGCGAACTCGGCCAGTGCGGTGACGGCCTCGTTCAGCTGGTCGATCTGGGTCTCGGTGTGCGCCGCGGTCATTTGGATGCGAACGCCCGAGGCGGCGCGGGGGACGAGCGGATAGGCCGCGACGGTCACGTAGATGCCGCGCCGCCACAGCAGGTCGGTCACCGCGTCGAGGTCGGCGGTCGCGCCCAGTGGCAACTCGACGATGGGGGTACCCAGGGTGTTGGGGGTTCGCAGGCCAACGGACCGTACGTGCTCGCGTACCCGTAGCGTCTTGCGGTAGAGGTCGGCGCGGATCGCGTCGCCGCGCTGCTCGTTCAGGTCGAGCCCGGCCAGGACGGTGGCGAGGGATGCGGTCGGCGAGGGACCGGTGTAGAGGTACGGCGGTGCCGCCACCTTGAGGTGCTCCTTCAACGCCGGCGGCAACGCGATGAAGGCGAGCAGTGACGAGTACGCCTTGGACAGCCCGCCGACCAGCACGACGTTGTCGTACGTGAGGTCGAGGTGGCGCATGATCGCGTTGCCGCGCATGCCGTACGGCGAGGTCTCGTCGGGGCGCCGCTCGCCGACCACGCCGAAGCCGTGCGCGTCGTCCACATAGAGCAGTGCGCCATGCCGGGCACAGATCTGTTGCAGCACCGCCAGATCCGCGGCGTTGCCGGTCATGCTGTCCACCCCGTCGAGGCACACGACGGCCGGCCGGAGCGCGGTACGGAGTGCGAGGTCGAGGGCCCCCGGGTCCTCCGCGCGGAACCGCTGCAGGCTCGCGCCGAGGCCGCGGGCGTAGACGCAGCCGTCGTAGATTGTCTTGTGCGCCCGCCGTTCGACGAACACGGTGCCCTGCTGGGCAAGCAGGTTGATGACGGAGAAGTGGATGTGCGTGATGGTCGGCAGCACCAGGACGTCGGGGGCGCCGAGCAGCATGGTGAGCCGCTCTTCGATGTCCGGGTAGAGCCGCGGGCTGCCGAGCAGTCGCGACCAGCTCGGGTGCGTGCCCCAGCGCTGCACCGCTTCGGTGATCGCGTCCATGATGCCCGGCTCGAGGTCGAAACCGAGGTAGTTGCAGGACGCGAAGTCGACGAGCCAGTCGTCACCGATGCGGATGTCGCGGCCGCGAACCTCGTCGATGACCGCGTCATACATGGGATTGCCGGTCCAGAGCCGGGTGATGTCGCCTGCTTCGACGGTAGTCACTCGCACCTCCTACGAGTGACCATTCGCTTATGCGGCCACCCTATCCGTGAAGATCAATTGACTCGCCTCACTGTAACTCATTGGTCTGGCGAATAGGTATCCCTGGCCGAACTCACACCCCATCGCGTGTAACAGTTCACGCTCCTGCGCCTGTTCGATACCCTCCACCACCACCTGGAGACCGAGCGTGTGCGCCAGGGTGACGATGCCTTCGACGAGCGCGTGCTGCTGGCGCGAGGTCGCCACGGTATCCACAAAGGACTTGTCGATTTTCAGAACGTCCACCGGTACCTGGCGCAGATAGCTCAACGACGAGTACCCGGTGCCGAAGTCGTCGATGGCGATCCGGATGCCCATTTCCCGCAGGGTGTTGAGGTCGGCGATGACGTTGTTCTCGTCGCGTAGCAGCAGGCTCTCGGTGATCTCGAGCATCAGGCACGAGGGCGGCAGTTCGCGGCGGGCCAGCTCGTGCACCACCTTGTCGATGAATCCGGGCGTCCGGAACTGCCGAGCCGACACGTTGACGCTGATGTACAGGGCGTCGGCCCCGCCCCGCTCGCGCCAGCGCAGAATGGTGTCGAGGGCCTGTTCGAGGACCCAGTTGCCGAGCGGCACGATGAGGCCGGTCTCCTCGGCGATCTCGATGAACTGCATGGGCGGGATGAAGCCGCGGGTCGGATGCGGCCAGCGGATGAGCGCCTCGAACCCGACCGGCGTGCCGGTCGGCAGGTCGACGATGGGCTGGTAGTTCAGCAGGAACGCGCGGTCGGCGAGCGCCTGGTCGAGCGCGGCGCGCAGTTCCATGCGCTCGCGGACCGCCATGTGCAGCGCGGCCCGGAAGCGCCGCCAGCGGCCCTTGCCGTCGCCCTTGGCCAGATACAGGGCCAGGTCGGCCTGGCGCTGCAGGTCGTCGCCGCCGGCCGCCTCGTCGGTCGCCGCGACGCCGATGCTCACCATCGTGTTGACCGTGCCGGCGGTGATGGCGAACGGCTGGCGGAAGGCGGTGATGATGCGCTCGGCGACGTTCTCGACCTCGACCGGGTCGTCGACGTCGTCGACGAGGACCGCGTACTCGTCGCCGCCGAGCCGCGCGACGGTTCGGTGGGGTTCGACCGCCCGGGCCAGGCGCTGCCCGGTGGCCACCAGGACCTCGTCGCCGGCCTCGTGGCCGAGCGTGTCGTTGACGACCTTCAGGTCGTCGACGTCGACGAACAGCACGCCGACGACGCCGCCGGCTCGTTCGGACCGCGCCAGAGACTGCTGGAGGCGTTCCTGGAAGAGCGCCCGGTTGGCCAGCCCGGTGAGGGAGTCGTAGAACGCTCGGCGGGTCAGCTCCTCCTCGAGGCGGCGCTGCTCGGTGACGTCCCGCAGGGTGACGACCAGGCCGTTGACGGTTTCGTCGCCGCGCAGGTCGCGGCAGCTGACCTCGACCTGGACCCCACCGGTCAGCCGCCAGTCGCGGGCCTCGACGTCGGTGCCGGGCCGGCTGTCCCGGGCCACGTCGAGGAAGCGGGCGGCCAGTTCGCGGTCGTCGGGGTCGACCTGGTTGACCAGGAGCGCGCCGACCAGGTCGGGCGGTTCGACGCCGAAGGTCAGCGTGGCGGACGGGCTGGCGTACCGGATGCGACCGGCGTCGTCGAGGATGACGATGACGTCGGCGGTGTTCTGGACCAGCGTCCGGAAGTACTCCTCGTTGCGGCGCCGGTTGATCTCGCGGCTCAGCGAGACCCGGGCGAGTGCGAGGGCCGCCTGCGACGCCAGCACCTCGAGCGAGTCCTGCAGGGCGATCAGCACGGCCTCGTCGGCGCCGACCATGAGCTCGCCGACGGACGTCTCGACGGCCGCGGTGTCGCCGAGTAGCAGCGGGCAGCGCAGCGTGACCTCGAAGCCGTCGAGGCGGACGCGGTGCTCCTCGGGCAGGCTTCGCGTGTAGACCATCTGGATGCCGGTGATCGGCGTATCGTCCGCTGTGGACGGTTCGGTCGCGAAGTGCAGCACATGGTCGATGCCGCGTGGCATCAGCCGGGCCAGGGCGGTGCGGACGGCACTGAACACCTCGCTGGCCTCGGTGGTGGTCAGCAACACCGCGCCGGCCTCGCGCAGGCCCCGTTCGCGGGCGACCGCCTGGCGGTGCTCCCGCAGTACACCGGACAGCCGGGCGAGGACGAGCACGAACAGGGCGGCGGAGAACAGGGCGATGACGGCGCCGTCCCGGACGTCGTGCGTCAGCGACTGGCCGAGCAGGACGGCCGGTGCCATGAGCGAGGACAGGGTGAGCAGCACGAGGCGGCGGTTGGTCAGTTCCTTGCTGCGGTCGACCTTGGGGTCGGTCAGCCGCACCATCGACGGGTGCAGCGCGGCCGCGCCGGTAAAGCCGTAGAACGCCACCCAGCCCAGGTCGATCCAGCTGCCCATGGCCCACGCGCCGGACAGCTGGCTCAGCCCGTAGAGCACGTCGGCGACGAGCAGGCCGGCCACGCCCACGCCGAGCAGCGCCACGGCCACCGTCAGCCGGACGGTGGCCAGCAGCCGGGCCACCATCGCCAGCACCAGCACGTCGTAGAGCGGGTAGGCGATCGAGATCGCCTTCTGTGCGAACGTGAGCGTCTGGTCCCGCACGTACGGGTCGATCAGGAACAGCCAGGACAGCAGGGCCAGGCCGGCCGTCATGATGAGCGCGTCGAGCGTCGCCGCCCGGTCCCGCCCGAACGCGCCCGAGCGAGCCAGCCCGAACAGGGCGACGCCGAACAGCGGGAAGAAACCGAGCAGGTAGACCGCATCCGCCGCGGACGGGAACGGGTCCTCCTGGTGCAGGACGTCGACCAGTACGTTGTAGACGGTGTCCCCGGCGATCAGCGCGAACGCCGCGAGCGCGGTGGACACCCACAGGAAGGCTCGGCGCGGCCGGTTGCGCCAGGTGCCGACCAGCACGCCGACGCCGCCGCTCACCCCGATGAGCGCCCAGGTGAACAGCTTCCACTCCGGCACCAGGTAGCTCACGGCGGTCACCGCGACCATCCACAGGCCGTAGCCGAGCAGTACGAAACGCGTCCAGGCGGCTGGGCCCGCTCGCCCGCCGTCCTGTGTGCGCGTCCACGCCATTCGCACCCTTGTCACACCCCGCCCGCTGGACTGATCGCACCTTTCATCGGCGGTTGGACGCGGCGACTGAGACATTCGGCGCGGCCCGTCGCCTTGCCGACGGTAATTTGGCCGCACAGGTCGCCAGCCTGCCACCACCGATACCTTCTGTCACCGTCGGAAGATGCCCCAGAATTGACCCATGCGGTTGGTCACGCTCGACGAGCGCCCAGATCTGATCGAGGCCGACGTCGCCGAGGTCTGGCCGGAGTTCATGTTTCACGACGCGGTCTCGGCAGCGCTGTGGGCGCGGCTGGTCGCCGCCTTCCCGCAGTGCAGCCTGCTGGCGCTCGACGAGGACACGGGTGAGCCGGTGGCCAAGGCCACCACGTTCCCGTTCACGGCCGACGTCGAGAACCTGCCGGACGGTGGCTACGACGCGGTCATCCTCGGCGCGGCCGCCGACCACCTCGCCGGCCGGGCCGGGACCGTCCTCGGGGCGGTGGAGATCGCCGTACGGCCGGACCGCCGCGGCACCGGACTGTCCGGCCGGATGCTCGACGCGGCCCGCCGCAACGCCGGCCGGCTGGGCTACCGCGACCTCGTGGTGTCGCTGCGCCCCAACCACAAGCACCTCGTGCCGTTCGAGCCCTTTTCCGGGTACGTGCGGCAGACGCGCGACGACGGACTGCCGAGCGATCCGTGGCTACGAACGCACGTACGAGCCGGCGGCCGTCCGGTCAAGGTGGCGAGCCGCTCGATGACGATCACGGGCACCCTCGCGGAGTGGCGCATGTGGACCGGCCTGCCCTTCGACGCCGACGGCCCGGTCGTGGTGCCGCAGGCACTCGTGCCGGTGCACTGCGACGTCGCCCGCGACCAGGCGGTCTACGTCGAGCCGAACATCTGGGTCCACCATGGCGTCTGACCGGCGCCGGCGGTCCAGGCGCTAGGCCAGCTTGAGCCAGAGCGCACCCAGCGGCGGCACGCGCAGGTGTGCGGAGGCGGGCAGGCCGTGCCACGGCTCGTCTTCGGCGCGGACGGTGCCGAGGTTGCCGACGCCCGAGCCGCCGTACAGGTCGGCGTCGGTGTTGATCACCTCGGCCCACTCGCCGGTCTCGGGCAGGCCGACCCGGTAGTCCTCCAGCGGCAAGGCCGACAGGTTCAGCAGGCACACGAGCTGCGAGCCGTCGCTGCCGATCCGCATGAACGCGAAGAAGTTGTGCGCCGCGTCGTCGTTGCTCAGCCAGCGGAAACCGTCGGGCGTCGTGTCCTGCGACCAGAGGGCCGGGTTGTTCTGGTAGGCCACGTTGAGGTCGCGGACGAGGCGCTGTATGCCGGCGCGGGCCGGGTCGTGCAGCAGGTCCCAGTTGAGCCCGCGGGATTCGCTCCACTCCTGCTCGTCGCCGAGTTCGCTGCCCATGAAGAGCAGTTGCTTGCCCGGGTGCGCCCACTGGAAGGCCAGCAGGGCGCGGGCGTTGGCGAGCTTGCGCCAGGTGTCGCCGGGCATCTTGCCCACGAACGAGCCCTTGCCGTGCACGACCTCGTCGTGGCTGATCGGCAGCACGTAGTTCTCGCTCCACGCGTAGACGGTGGAGAAGGTCATCTGGCCCTGGTGCCACTGCCGGTAGATCGGGTCCTTGGCCATGTATTCGAGGGTGTCGTGCATCCACCCCATGTTCCATTTGAAGCCGAAGCCGAGGCCGCCCTGCGAGGTCGGCTGGGTCACCCCGAGCCAGGCGGTGGACTCCTCGGCGACCGTCATGATGCCCGGGTGGTGCTTGTAGAGGGTCGCGTTCATCTCCTGCAGGAACGAGATCGCGTCGAGGTTCTCCCGCCCGCCGTACTGGTTGGGCGTCCACTGCCCGTTTTCCCGGGAGTAGTCGAGGTAGAGCATCGAGGCGACCGCGTCGACCCGCAGGCCGTCGGCGTGGAACTCGTGGGTCCAGTAGAGCGCGTTGGCGACCAGGAAGTTGCGCACCTCACGCCGGCCGAAGTCGAAGATGAACGTGCCCCAGTCCGGGTGCTCGCCCCGACTCGGGTCGGAGTGCTCGTAGAGCGGCGTGCCGTCGAAGCGGGCCAGGGCCCATTCGTCGCGCGGGAAGTGCGCGGGCACCCAGTCGAGGATGACCCCGATCCCGGCCTGGTGCAGCCGGTCGATGAGGTAGCGCAGCTCGTCCGGGCTGCCGAAGCGCGCGGTCGGCGAGTAGTAGCCGGTGACCTGGTAGCCCCAGGAGCCGCCGTACGGGTGTTCCATCACCGGCATGAACTCGACGTGCGTGAAGCCGAGGTCGACCACGTAGTCGGTCAGCTGCTCGGCGAGCTCCACATAGGACAGTCCCGGCCGCCACGAGCCCAGGTGGACCTCGTAGGCGCTGACCGGCTCGCGGTGCGGAGCCGACTCGGCCCGCTCGCGTAGCCAGTCGCCGTCCTTCCAGTCGTAGTTCGAGGCGTAGACGACCGACGCGGTGGCCGGCGGGTGCTCGGTCCGCTGGGCGAGCGGGTCCGCCTTCTCCCGCCAGGCGCCGTCCTGGCCGAGGATGCGGAACTTGTAGCGATGCCCGATCGCCGCTTCCGGGACGAACAGCTCCCACACGCCGCTGCTGCCCAGCGAGCGCATCGGCCAGCCGTCGTGCGCGCCCCAGCCGGTGAAGTCGCCGACCACGCGGACGCCGCGGGCGCTCGGCGCCCACACCGTGAAGGCCACCCCGCTGTCGCGCGGGTGGGCGCCGAGGACCGTCCAGAGCCGCTCGTGCCGGCCCTCACCGATGAGGTGCAGGTCGAGCTCGCCCAGCGTCGGGCCGAAGCGGTACGGCTCGTCGAACACCTCGCCGTCCACCTCGAGGCGGTAGTCCACCACGTTGCCGGGCACGGTGGCCTCGAAGATCCCCTCGTCGTGGACCCGCGTGAGCGGCGTCTTGCTCTCGGCGATCACGGCGGCGACCTCTTTGGCGCCGCGCCGCATGGTCCGGATGACCGTGCGGCCCTTGCTCGGGTGCGCACCCAGCAGTGCGTGCGGGTCGTGCGCCGTACCGGCGATCAACGCATCAAAGTCCATCGTCACCGTCTCATCCTCGCGTACTTCCCGAGCCGGTGCCCGAGGGGGAGTCCTGCATGAGGCGAGCGATCGACCGCAGCGGGATCTGCACCCAGCTCGGCCGGTGCCGTGCCTCGTAGGCGACCTCGTAGACCGCCTTGTCCAGCTCGTACGCGCGCAGCAGCGCCGCGTGGTCCGCGCGGATCGGTGCCGGCGACCGCGGCGTAGCCGTCGCAGAACGCGTCCCGGTTGCGCTCGACCCACTCGCTGGGCCCGGTCGGCCAGCTGCTCGTCGTCGGGGTCGTCGACCAGCAGCTGGTAGGCGGCGTAGTCGAACGAGCGCAGCATGCCGGCGACGTCGCGCAGCGGCGAGTCCGGCGCGCGGCGCTCCTCGACCGGCGCGCCCGGGCTCGCCCTCGAAGTCGATCAGCAGCCAGGTCTCCGGCGTACGCAGCACCTGGCCGAGGTGCAGGTCGCCGTGGATGCGCTGGACCGTGGACCGGTTCGCCGCCGGCCTGCGTGAACAGCTCGCGTGCAGCCTCGGCACGTAGTCGGCCAGCTCGGGGACCGGCGCCGACCGCCGCGTCGAAGCGGCTCATGCATGGCGGTCGACCGGGCGGGCGCGGTCGATCTCGTGCCCAGCTCCTGCGGCCAGCGTGCGGTGCACGTCGGCGACCGCCTCGCCGAGCCGGTCAGGACTCGCCGGCGAAGTCGCCGCCGACCTCGTCGGCGCGCAGGCTCGGCCTGCGCGAGCAGGTCGCGCACGCTGGCCGTGGCCATCGCCCAGCCGTCGGCGGAGTTCGCCGCGAACGCGGTCGGTGGCCATGCGCCAGCGTGACCGGCTCGCCGGCTCGTCGACGCTCTCGACCGCGCCGAGCAGCCGGGCCACGTGCGGCGCTGCCGGCCCGGCCAGCACCCGGTTCAGCTCGACGTCCGGGTTGATGCCCGGCGACCACCCGCCGGAACACCTTGAGGATCGCCGCGCTGTCGAAGATCACGCTGGTGTTGCACTGCTCGGCGTCGACGACCCGGGCCGGCGCGTCGAGCCGGCAGCTCGCACGTCCGGCTCGGCGACGGAACCGCAGGTCGCCGACCGTCTCGCTCGGCCTCGATCAGGCCGAGCGAGCGCCGGGCCGACGTCCTCGTCGTAGAGCGCGTCGTAGCCGGTCCGGTCGTCCTCGGTGCCGATCGTCGGCCGAGCGCGGTGTACTCCGGCGGCAGCTCGCAGGTCCCAGCCCGACGAACACCTGGTAGCGCTCGGTGCCGCCGTCGGCGTAGTGCGCGTCGAGCAGCACGTGGTCGAGGTCGTCGGCGCAGCGGGGTCGACGGCGTCGGCGTGGACCGACTGCCAGCGTCCGGCTGCGCCCCGCGTACCAGCGCTGGTGCGGATCAACCAGTTCGCGCGTACGGCAAGCTGATTCATCAGTGCTGCTCCTCCGGGCGCGCACAGTTGCAACCAGTAGAAGCCGTGACCGGGCAGGGTCAGCAGGTAGGGCAGGTGGCCGATCCGCGGGAACGGCACGCGACCGGTCAGCTCGATCGGGGTGTAGCCGGCCCAGTGCTGCAGGTTGCAGCTCGATCGGCTGCGGGAAGCGGGACAGGTTGTTGACGCACAGCACCACGTCGTCGCCGTGCTACGCGCAGGAACGCGAGCACCGACGGGTTCGAGCCGCCGAGCTCGGGGAACGTCGCCGGACGGCGAACGCCGTCGTGCCGCCGGCGCACCGCCAGCATGGTGCGGGTCCAGTTCAGCAGCGAGGCCGAGTTGTCGCGCTGCGCCTCGACGTTGACCGACCTGGTAGCCGTAGATGCGGATCCTGGTTGAGCGGCAGGTAGAGCCGGCCCGGGTGTGGCGGTGGAGAAGCCGGCGTTGCGGTCCGGCGTCCACTGCATCGGGGTGCGTACGCCGTCGCGGTCGCCGAGCCAGATGTTGTCGCCCATGCCGATCTCGTCGCCGTAGTACAGCACCGGCGAGCCGGGCAGCGACAGCAGCAGCGCGGTGAACAGCTCGATCTGGTTGCGGTCGTTCTCCAGCAGCGGCGGCCAGCCGGCGGCGGATGCCGACGTTGGCGCGCATCCGCGGATCCTTGGCGTACTCCGCGTACATGTAGTCGCGCTCTTCGTCGGTGACCATCTCGAGCGTCAGCTCGTCGTGGTTGCGCAGGAAGATGCCCCACTGGCAGTTGTCCGGGATGGTCGGCGTCTGCGCCAGGATCTCCGAGATCGGGAAGCCGGCGACTCCCGGCGCACCGCCATGAAGATGCGCGGCATCAGCGGGAAGTGGAAGGCCATGTGGCACTCGTCGCCGCCGGTCTCCGGGTCGCCGAAGTACTCCACGACGTCGGCCGGCCACTGGTTCGCCTCGGCGAGCAGCACCCGGCCCGGGTACTCGTCGTCGATCGACCTTGCGGCAGCTGCCGCAGGAACTCGTGCGTCTCCGGCAGGTTCTCGCAGTTGGTGCCCTCGGCCTCGAACAGGTACGGCACGGCGTCCAGCCGGAACCCGTCGATGCCGAGGTCGAGCCAGAACCGGATGACGTCGAGCATCTCGCGTCTGCACGGCCGGGTTGTCGTAGTTGAGGTCCGGCTGGTGGGAGAAGAACCGGTGCCAGAAGAACTGCCGGCGCACCGGGTCGAAGGTCCAGTTCGACTCCTCGGTGTCGACGAAGATGACCCGGGCGTCCGGGTACGCTCGTCGCTGTCGCTCCACACGTAGAAGTCGCCGTACGGGCCCGTCCGGGTCGCGGCGCGACTCCTGGAACCACGGGTGCGAGTCGGAGGTGTGGTTCATGACCAGGTCGGTGATCACCCGGATGCCGCGCTTGTGCGCGGCGTCGAGCAGCGCCACGAAGTCCTCGACGGTGCCGAACTCGGGCAGCACCTTGTAGAAGTCGCGGATGTCGTAGCCGCCGTCGCGCAGCGGCGAGTCGTAGAACGGCGGCAGCCACAGGCAGTCGACGCCGAGCCACTGCAGGTAGTCGAGCCGCTCGATCAGGCCGCGCAGGTCGCCGGAGCCGTCGCCGTTGGAGTCGTAGAACGCGCGGACCAGCACCTCGTAGAAGACCGCGCGCTGGAACCACGTTGCGGTCCGCCGGCAGCGTCCGGGCGTGATCGAAGTCGTCCGGCCGACGGGTGCTCGACCATGCCGTCCTCGACGCGCGTGCCGTCGGTACTCTCGTCCGCGCCCTCGGCCAGATAATCGGGTCTGCTCAATTCCATAGATCTGCCACCTACCTTGCTCTCGCTCCGTGCCCCCCGCTGGCGGAGCGTGGTTCCCGACGACGGTGCCTCCTCCCGTCGACGGCGGTGCCCGGCGGAACGCCGATGTTCGTTCTTAGTGGTGCCGGTGCACCGTGAAGACGTGGGCCGGCTCGAGATACGGGATCGAGCCGTACGGCGTTGTGCTGTCCCCAGTCGAACGTTGCGCCGGTCAGTTCATCGTGGGCGGAAAACCGCTCGTGCCAGTCGAAACCCAGTGCCGGCATGTCCAGCGTCGTGTTACCCCACTGCACGTTGTACGAGTCCAGCGAACAGATCACCAGCACCGTGTTGCCGGTGTCCAGGTCCCGCTTGGAGAAGCACAGCAGCTGCTCGTTGTCGATGTAGTGGAACCGCAGGTTGCGCAGCCAGTGCAGGGCCGGGTTGGCGTTGCGGATGCCGTTGAGCCGGGCCAGGAACGGCGCGAGCGACTCACCGGCGGCCTCGGCGGCCTTCCAGTCGCGGGGGCGCAACTGGTATTTCTCGTTGTCGATGTACTCCTCGGCGCCCGGGCGCGCCACGTGCTCGAAGAGTTCGTAGCCGGCGTACATGCCCCAGGACGGGCTCAGCATGCTGGCCAGCACCGCCCGGATCTTGAACATCGCCGGACCGCCGTGCTGCAGGTGCTCGGGCAGGATGTCCGGGGTGTTGGGCCAGAAGTTCGGCCGCATGTAGTCGGCCGAGGCGACCAGCTCCTCGCCGTACTGCCGGATCTCCCACGCCTCGACGCGCCAGGTGAAGTACGTGTACGACTGGGTGAAGCCGAGCTTGCCGAGGCCCCGCATCATGGCCGGCTTGGTGAACGCCTCGGCGAGGAAGATCACGTCGGGGTCGACCGCCTTGATCTCGCCGATCAGCCAGTGCCAGAAGTCGAGGGGCTTGGTGTGCGGGTTGTCCACCCGGAAGATCTTGATGCCCTGCTTCATCCAGTGCAGCGTCACCCGGAGGATCTCCGCGCGGATGCCCTCCGGGTCGTTGTCGAAGTTGAGCGGGTAGATGTCCTGGTACTTCTTCGGCGGGTTCTCGGCGTAGGCGATCGTGCCGTCCGGCTTGGTGGTGAACCACTCCGGGTGCGCCTTGACCCACGGGTGGTCCGGCGCGCACTGCAGCGCCAGATCCATCGCCACCTCGAGGCCGGCCTGCTGGGCCGCCGAGATGAACCGGCGGAAGTCACCGAGCGTGCCGAGGTCCGGGTGGATCGCGTCGTGGCCGCCCTCCTCGGCGCCGATCGCCCACGGCGAGCCCGGGTCGTCCGCCCCGGCGACCAGGGTGTTGTTGGGTCCCTTGCGGTTGACCCGGCCGATCGGGTGGATCGGCGGCAGGTAGAGCACGTCGAAGCCCATGTCCGCGACGCCCTGCAGGCGCTGGATCGCGGTGACGAACGAGCCGGATCTGGGGTGCCTGGCGACGGTGGCGCCCTCAGAATTGGCGACGGTGGCGCCCTCAGAATCGGCGACGGTGGCGCCCTCAGAATCGGCGACGGTGGCGCCCTCGGAGCGGGGAAAGAACTCGTACCAGGCGGAGAAGAGTGCCCGCTTGCGGTCGGTCCAGATGGTCAGCGGCTCGGAGGACGCGACGTATTCGCGGACCGGGTATTCCCACAGCAGCTCGACGAGGTCGACGGCCGGGGAGAGCCGCGCGAAGAGGGGAATCTTGGCGTCGAGCAGCGCGGCCCTGGCCCCGCGGACCCGTACGCGCTTCTCCGCCGGTACCAGGTCAATGGCTTTTTCCAGGACGGCCGCGCCTTCCCGCAGGTCGTTGGCGAGGTCCTCGAGCCCCTGCCCGGCGGCGATCTTCTTGGTGACCGCGTCCCGCCAGGTGAGATAGGGGTCGCTGAACGCCTCGATCCGGAAGGTCCACAGGCCGACGGCGTCGGGCCGGATCATCGCGTGCCAGGTGTCGGTGCCGGGGCCGCCGGGTGACATGCGGGTGAACGGGCCGGGCGTGCCGTCGGGGCCGTGCCAGGCGACATTGCAGCCCAGCGCGGCGTGGCCTTCGCGATAAGAGCGCGCGGAGATCGGCACGAGCTCACCGACCACCGCCTTGGCGGGGTAACGCCCGCACTCGATGGAGGGTGACACCGATTCGATCGGAAAACGCCCGCTCATGGTCTCACCGTAACGAATCAACGGCGGGTCAGCCCGTGGAGAGGCGATACTTCCTCGCCTCTACACGGAACCGACGGCTCAGGGCTCGACCTTCTGGCCCTTGCCGATCACCACGATGCCGTCGTCGGAGACCGTGTAGCGCTTCCGGTCGCGTTCGAGGTCGACACCGATCTCGGCGCCCTCCGGGATGCTCACGTTCTTGTCGAGGATGGCGTTGCGGACGACCGCGTGCCGGCCGATGTCGCAGCCCTCCATGATCACCGAGCCGGTACACGTGCGCCCACGAGTGCACGTGCACGTTCGGCGAGATCACCGAGTTCTCCACCAGCGCGCCGGAGATCACCGACGCCGGGGGAGATCATCGAGCTCGACCGCGCGGCCGACCCGCTCGCTGCCAGCCGTGCACGAACTTGGCCGGCGGCCACGGCGGGTAGCCGGTGAAGATCGGCCACTCGCGGTTGTAGAGGTTGAAGATCGGATGGATGGCGATCAGGTCCATGTGCGCCGTCGTAGAACGAGTCCAGCGTCCCGACGTCGCGCCAGTAGCCGCGGTCGCGGTCGGTGCTGCCCGGCACGTCGTTGTCGCGGAAGTCGTAGACTTGCGCCTCGCCGCGCTCGACCAGCATCGGGATGATGTTGCCGCCCATGTCGTGCTTGCTGTCGAGGTCGACCGCGTCCGTGGTCGAGCGCCTCGTGCAGCGCCGCGGCGGTGAACACGTAGTTGCCCATCGACGCGTAGATCTCGTCCGGGCGCGTCCGGCAGGCCGACCGCGTCCTTCGGCTTCTCCCGGAACGCGCGTGATCTGTCTGGCCGTCCGCGGCCGACCTCGATCACGCCGAACTGGTCGGCCATCGACGAGCGGCTGGCGGATGCCGGCCACGGTGACCGCCGCGCCGGAGGCGATGTGGTCGGCGACCATCTGGGACGGGTCCATCCGGTAGATGTGGTCCGCGCCGAAGACGATGATGTAGTCGGGCTGCTCGTCGTCGATGAGGTTGAAGCTCTGGAAGATGGCGTCGGCCGAGCCGGCGAACCAGCGCGGGCCGAGCCGCTGCTGCGCCGGCACCGGCGTCACGTAGTTGCCGAGCAGCGTCGACATCCGCCAGGTCTTGGTGACGTGCCGGTCCAGCGAGTGCGACTTGTACTGGGTCAGCACGACCATCTTGAGGTAGCCGCCGTTGGCCAGGTTGGACAGCACGAAGTCGACCATCCGGTAGATGCCGCCGAACGGGCACCGCCGGCTTGGCCCGGTCGGCGGTCAGCGGCATCAGTCGCTTGCCCTCGCCGCCGGCCAGCACGATTGCGAGAACCTTTGCCGCCATGCGCTGCACGCTAACCACCTCGCGGATCGCTGCACCAGCGTGAGCCGTGCCGAAGACGATAATGTTTCGACGTGGTAGCTGACGAGCACCGGCAAGCGCTCGCTGCGCGTCGATCTGCTGACCCGCGAGTACCCGCCGGACGTCTACGGCGGCGCCGGCGTCCACGCTCGAATACCTGGCCCGTGACCTCGCGCCGCTGGCCGACGTGCGGGTGCACGTGTTTCGGCGGACCCGCCGTGCGACGCGAGCCGCGGCGTCACCGGCTACGCCGAGCCCGCCGACCTGGCCGGGGCGAACGCGGCCCTGCGCACCGATCGGGCGTCGACCTGGCGATCGCCGCCGGCTGCGCCGGCGCCGACCTGGTGCACAGCCACACCTGGTACGCGAACCTCGCCGGCCACCTGGCCAAACTCCTGTACGGGGTGCCGCACGTGGTCACCACGCACAGCCTGGAGCCGCTGCGGCCCGTGGAAGGCCGAGCAGCTCGGCGGCGGGTACGCGCTGTCGTCCTGGTGCGAGCGCACCGCGATCGAGGCCGCCGACGCGATCATCGCCGTCTCCGGCGGGCATGGCGCGTGACGTGCTCGCGCGGCCTACCCGGCCGTCGACCCGGACCGCGTCGGCGTGGTCCACAACGGCATCGACACCGAGCAGTACGCGCCGGACCACGGCACCGACGTGCTCGACCGGCTCGGCATCGACCCGGACCGGCCGAGCGTGGTCTACGTCGGGCGGATCACCCGCCAGAAGGGCCTGCCCTACCTGCTGCGCGCGGCCCGGTCGCTGCCGGCCGCCGCGCAGCTCGTGCTGCTGGCCGGCGCGCCGGACACGCCGGAGATCGCGCGCCGAGGTCGAGGGCCTGGTCGCGGAGCTCGCGCGCCGAGCGCGCGACGGCGTGTCTGGGTCCCGCGAGATGCTGCCCAAGCCCGAGGTCATCCAGGTGCTCACGCACGCGTCGGTGTTCGTCTGCCCGTCGATCTACGAGCCGATGGGCATCGTGAACCTGGAGGCGATGGCCTGCGAGACGCCGGTCGTCGCGACCGCGACCGGCGGCATCCCGGAGGTGGTCGCGGACGGCGAGACCGGCCTGCTCGTGCCGATCGAGCAGGTAGCCGACGGCACGGCGACCCGGTCGACCCGGACCGGTTCGTCGCCGACCTGGCCGCGGCGATCACCGAGCGGTGCTGCGCCGACCCGGACCGCGCGGAGCGATGGGCCGGGCCGGCCGGGCCGCGCGCGATCGAGCACTTCTCCTGGGCCGCGATCGCCGACCACACCATGGAGGTGTACCGCTCGGTCCTGCCGGAGGCCACTACTTCCGGCAAGTGGCCTCGACCGAACCCGGAGGCCACTACTTCCGGCAACCAGTGGCCTCGACCGGCCCCGGAGGCCACTACTTCCGGCAACCAGTGGCCTCGACCGGCCCCGCACGGCACTACTTGCCGGAAGCGGTGGCCTCGGTCGTCGCCCCGCAGGTGGTGCGGATCTTCTCGGTCAGCCGCGTGGCGAAGCCCGCGTCGCTGGTGACCCGCTGGTTGAAGGCGGCGACCTGGGCCGGGCTCAGCTGCGGGTACGGCGGAGGCGTCGCGTACGCGTCCGCCAGCTCCGTCGGGTCGCTGTAGACCCGGGACTGCACCGCGCACAGGTGTGCCGCGGTCGTGTCGATGAAGATCGTCTCCGCTCGCGCCGGGGTCAACGGCCCGCTCGGCTGGGCCGAGCCCATCGGCGCCGGTGCGACGCTCGGCGCGCCGACCGTCGTGGACGGCGATCCGCACGCAACGAGCGCGGACGCCAGACCGAAGGCGAGGACGCTGGACAGTAGTCGGGGCATGAGCCGTTGACCCTTTCCGCCATCAGCTGACGACGACCGTCAGCGATCCGTCGAAGCTGCCGCCGCTGTACGTGGCGTGTACCGGCACCTTGTAGGTGCCCGCCTTGGCGCCCGTGGCGTCGACACGCACGGCGACGAAGTCGTCGGTGCCCACCGGCAGGTTGGTGGTCAGGGAGAGGCCGGCCGAGGTCTTGTCGGCGGGGTAGGCGACGGACAGCCCGGCCGGCGGGGTGAGCGTGACGCGGAAGTCGGTCAGCCCGGTCCGGCGCCCGGAGAAGCTCAGCTGCGTCCACACCGGGGTGCTCCGCGGCACGGCCACCGAGGACGTCTTCTGCACCACGGCGGTGCCCGTCACCGGCACGACCGGCAGGACCGCCGCGGTGGTCAAGGTCCGCTTCGGACCGGTGCAGTCCGCGCCGGTTCCGCTCTTCTCCGTGTACGAGAGGAGGATCTTCAACGAGGTCGCGGCCCGGACGTCGGCGCCGACCGCGAGCCTGAAGGCGGTGTAGTCGAAGTGCCCGGCGCGCAGCGAGTCCTGCTTGTACAGCGAGGAGTGGTCGCCGGTGTTCGCCGGGTAGGTCACCTTGAGGCCGGTTCCGCCGGCGGTCGCCTGGACGTCGCAGATCTCACCGGTGGTGCCCCACAGCGCACTCACCCAGCCCTGCTGGCCGGGCAGCATCGGGGCGAGGATCGGCACGACCAGCCCGACGATGGGGACGGCCGCCTGGGCCGGCGTGGCCGTACTGACGACTGGGAGCGCTGCCGCGGCGACGGTGACGGCGAGACGAGCGGTGCGTCGCATGCGGGTCGCATCGGCCGCCGACCGGGGGACTTGAGGGATTTCGCAGGTTAGCCGAGTTAGCCAGGCAGGGCGGTCCAGGTGCTGTACTGGTGCACGGCGATACCGGCGAACGCCGAGAACCGCCGGGCCGCGCCGTCGACGTCGGTGAGGCTTTTCGCCAGTACCCGCTGGGTGTCGCCGTGGAAGGTGCAGTACGAGCAGCCGGGCAGCGGCTGGGTCTCCGCGGCCAACCGGGCCGGCTTGGCCGCGCGGCCGGCCCGTGCGAGAAGGTCCCGGCTCACTTCGAGCATCGAGTTCGGGCCGGTGGCCGTGTCGCGGTAGCTCATCACGGTGACCGCGTCGACCCGGCCGAGCACCTCGTCGGCCAGCGTGCGGGCGCCGACCGGTACGGTGCCGAGCCAGAAGGGCACGTCCACCTCGAGCGGGTGCTCGCCGGCCGAGTCGGCCAGGCCGTCGAGGAGCCGCAGGTACGCCTCGACCAGGTGCGCGCGGTCGGTGGCCCAGCCGTCCAGGAGGTACGGCTCGACGTCGACGTGGACGCCGTGAAACAGGCCGAGCCGGTCGACCGCCCGCTTCCAGGCGAACGCGGTCGCGTGGTCGGTCGTCCACCCGGGTTCGCCGCCGAGCGCGTCGAGGAGGATGCCCGCCGCGTCGCAGCGGCGCCGCAACTCGGTGAGGGAGCCGACGTCGGAGCCGTGCGGATCCACGTACACGAAGATGGTCCGGACGCCATGGGAGACGGCCCAGGACACGAGCGCGGCCGGGGCGGCCGGCTGCCAGACCCACATCGCGCGGGTCTCGGGTGGCGCGACGGCCGATTCGGGCGCGCGCGGCGGCAACGTGGGCGGCGCGGCGGCCACGAGCAGACCGATGGCGAGGATCAGCCCGGCGGCGCTCTGCGCGACCCAGCCCAGCCACGGGTTGCCACGGCGCACCCCGGTTGATCGGCAAGTTCGCCGAAAT
This sequence comes from uncultured Actinomycetota bacterium, assembly GCA_963816625.1. Classification (GTDB taxonomy): domain Bacteria; phylum Actinomycetota; class Actinomycetes; order Mycobacteriales; family Micromonosporaceae; genus Dactylosporangium. The sequence continues at coordinate 1,324,645 of CAWFLC010000006.1, forward strand.
CTTTAGGACCGGGTACCGGCGGCCGATGGGCGGGACGTGCGGATCTGCGTATTCGGCGGGCTGCGGATCGTCGACGACGACGGCAGGCCCATCGACCTCACCGACCTGCCCCGCCGCGCCCGCCAGGTGCTCGGCGTGCTGGCCGCCCGGCACGACCGCACCCAGTCGGCGACCGCGCTCGCCGATGCCGTGGGCGGCCCCGTCGAGGCGGCCGTCGAGCAGCTCGCCCCGTTGGTGCTCCGGCGGCCCAACGGCTATCTGCTGAGCACCCAGGACGTCGAGCTCGACCTGGCCGAACTGCACGAGTTCGTCCGGACCGCCGACGCCCACCCGCCCGGCTCCGCCGCCCGCCTCGAACTGCGCGAGCGCATCCTGGACATCGTCACCGGCCCGCCGTTCGCCGAGGACGAGTACGCCGAGTGGGCCGTCCAGCCGCGCGGCGAGGCCCGCGAGGCCGTCCTCGCCGCGACCGTCGAATTGGCCGAGAGCGCCCTGACCGGCGATCCGGCCCGCGCCCTCGAACTGGCGCGCGCCGCGCTCGAGCTCGACCGGTACCTGGAACGCACGTACCGCATCGCCATGCGCGCCTCGGCCGCCCTCGGCCACACCGACGAGGCGCTGCGGTGGTTCGAGCAGTGCCGCCGTACCCTCGGTGACGGCCTCCGGCTCAGCCCCTCGCCGCAGACCAGCCGGCTGCGCCTGGAACTCCTCCGCGCCCGGGAGGCGGTGCCGGTCACCGACCCGCCGAGCCTCGACGAGCCCGCCCACTTCTTCGGGCGTACGCGCGAGATCGCGCTGATGCTCAACTCCTCGGCCCGTCTGGTCCATCTGACCGGCCCGGTCGGATCCGGCAAGTCGGCGCTGCTGTCGGCGCTGACCCGCCGCGCTCCGGGCCGGGCCGGCGTCGGCACCGCCCTCGGCACCCCCGAGACGCTCCGGCTGACCTGGCTCCGCTCGGTACTGCTCCAGCTCGGCTTGGCGTCAACGTCCACAGTGGACGAGGCGATGGCCGCTCAGCGACTGCTGTCCCAACCCGAACTGGAGTCGATAGCATCGACGGTCCCCGAGCCGGCCCTCATCGGCGTCGACGGCGCGGAGAAGCTCGACGAGCGCAGCGTCAACGAGCTGGCCTGGCTGGGCCAGCACTGTCCGGCGTTGACGATCGTGCTGGCCTACCGCCAGCCTTCGTCCATCGTGGACCGTCCGGTCGCGGCGTTGCCCGCCGACCTGGTGCTGCGGCTGGCCCCGCTGAGCGTGGACGAACTGGGCGAGCCGGAGCTGATCGCCCGTACCGGCGGCATCCCGGCCCTGGTCGCCGACTGGGACGTGATCCACCTGGTGCAGCAACGGATGCGCTCGATGCCGCCGCTGGCCGGCGACGTGTTGCGGCTCCTCGCCGACGCCGGCCCGCTCGACGTGGACGAACTGGCCGAGCACCTGGGCGAGCCGGTGCAGGAGGTGCTCGAGTCGCTCGTACGCGCCCACCTGCTGGTCGAGGACGGTCCGAACCGGGTCGGCCACAGCGCGACCGTCGTCCGCGATCTCTTTCGCGAGCCGGTACCGTCGCAGCCAACCTGACAGTGGTCGACAGCGGGGGAGAGGCGGCCGAGGTCGATCTCGGCACATAACGTGAAGGGAACCGGTACCCAGGACGACGAAAACCCTTCACGTTGTCGGCTGACCATTTACAGGCCGGCGAAGGCGCGGCCGGCCAGGCCGAGGCCGACGAGGAGGACGAGTGCGGCCGTGCCGGTCGGCATCACGCGGGACAGGCGCGCGGTGAGCCGGGGCAGCCGCTTCGACCAGCGGTCCTGGACTTTGATCAGCAAGAGGCCGGCGGCCGTCAGGGTCGCGGCCATCCCCAGGCCGTAGCCGATGACCAGCAGGACGCCGAAGCCGGTCCGGCCGAGGCCGATCGCGCCGAGCAGGACGACGAGGGCCGACGGGCTGGGGACCAGCCCACCGGCGATGCCCATCGACACCAGGCTGAGCCGGCTCGGCGCCCGGGAAGCGTCTCGCCCGTGGTCATGAGCACCGTGGTCGTGGTCATGCGAACCATGCGAGTGGTCATGAGCACCGTGGTCGTCGTCATGCGACCATGCGAGTGGTCATGGGAACCGTGCGAATGGTCCTGTGCGCCGTGCGAATGCTCGCCGCGGAAGTGTGCGTGACCGCCGTGAGCATGCGCGTGACTGTGCGGCGCGGGCGCGCCCCGCCGCCGGATCAGGTTGACCAGCATGGCGGCCCCCAGTACCGCGACCAGCGCGCCGCTCGCCACCCCGAGCCAGGCCAGGATCCGCTCGCCGGCCAGCCCGGCCACGGTCGTCAGCAGCAGGCCGAGCACCAGCACGCCGCCCGTGTGCGTCGCCGTCACGGTCGCACCGACGGCGAGGGCGTCGCGGGGCCGGCCGTGCCGGCCGGCCAGGTAGGCGGCCATGACCGTCTTGCCGTGCCCGGGCAGGGCGGCGTGGGCCGCGCCGAGCACCAGGGCGAGCAGGACCGCGAGGACGCCGACGGCCGGTCCCAGGTGCGGGTCGGCGACCCAGCCGCGGAGCGTCTCCTCGGCGCCGACGAGCCACCGGCTGCCCGGAATCCAGGACGCGCCAGGCAGCCGCGCCGCCGCGGACGAGGACGGCCCGTCGCCGGGTTCGACGCGCAGTTTCGCCGACCGTACGTCGAGGGGCGAGCTCAACAGGTCCTGCGGGTACGCGGTCAGGCCGCCGCTGACGCTCTGCGCCGGAATCGGCGAGTCGACCAGGTGCACGCCGTGGCCGACGGCGGTCAGCTCGCGCCAGCCGATCCGGTCGGCGCGGTAGCCGTTGACGACGTCCACAGTGGACGGGGACGAGACGGGAGCGGTGAGCGTACACGAGAATCGGCTCGTGGACAGGCCCGCGGAGCCCGGGGTGAGCGCGATCTCGCCGGCCCGTACTGTCCACATGAGACGCTGGCCGTCGACCGTCACCGCGAACGCGCCGGCGAAATCCTGGCAGGACGACGGGCCCGGCTTCTCCTGCAACGTGGGCAGCTCGGCCAGGTCGACGGTGACCGCCACGTCGACGCGGTCCGGACGCAGGTCCAGCGCGGCCAGTTCGTTGACGGAGAAGTTGCCGAGCGGGTGGGCGCCGGCCGGACGGCCGAAGCCGAGCACCGCGATCGCGGCGAAGAGCAGGACCAGAAGCAAACGTCTCATCACGACCCCAGGTTGGTGAGCATGCGCGCCGCCTCCGGCGCGTCCAGCGGGGAGAAATGCGGGTTGACGGCGAGGGCGGCGCGCAGGTGGGTCCGCGAAGCGTCCCGGTCGCCGAGGGCGAACTCGATGGCGCCCTGGTGGAAGAGGTACCGGGCGTTGTGCGCGCCCAGGGCCTGCGCCTTGCCGGCGTAGCCGAGCGCGTCCCGATCGCGGCCGGCGAGGTGCAGCGACCAGGCGAGCGTGTCGGCGACGTCGCTGAACTGGCGCCGCTGCCACTCCCGCTGGGCCAGGCGGACCGCGTCGGCCGGCTTGACCTGCGCGATCGCGAGAGCGGCACCGGCGAGGTCGTCGACCCCGCCGTTGGCGGTGAACACGGTCTGCGCCGCGGCGGCCAGGTCGAGCTGAGCCGTCGCGTCCGCGCCGCGACCGGCGAGTCGCAACAGCGAGGCGTACTCGAGAAGCGCGGCCGGCGTCGGCGTCCGGTCGGTGACCGTGGCGTAGTCGGCGAGCGCCTTGTCGTATCGCCCTTGCGCGGCGAAGACCTGCGCCCGTCCCTGGATCAGCGGGAGGTATGACGGGTCGGCCGCGAGGCCCTGCGTGAAGGAGGCCAGCGCGCCCGCGAGGTCGCCGTGCGCGAAGGCCAGTTCGCCGAGCTGGTACCGGCAGAACGCGATGTCGGCCGGGTCGACGGCGTCGCCGAGGGCCTGCCGCATGAGCTCGGCGGCGTGGGCGTCCTGGCCGTGCTGCTCGAGGTCGTACGAGGCGCGGGTCAGCGCGCTGAGCCCGGGTTTGAGGTCGAGGAGGTGCTGGACCGCGTCGGTGGCCTCGGTCGCGTGCCCGAGCTGGGTCTGCGCGTCGGTGAGCACCGCGTACGCGTCGGCGCTGTAGCCGTTGACGGCGATCGCCTTCGTCGCGTACGAGAGGGCGGTCGCGAAGTCGTGCCGCGCGTTGGCCAGCGCGCCGAGCCCGGTGAGCGCCCGGTCGTTGTCGACCGGCCGGATCTGCAGGGAGCGCTTGAGCGCGCCCTCAGACTTCGGGTAGTAGCTCGGATCGGCGCTGACGCGGGCCTGCTCGAGGTACGCGACGCCGAGGGCGGCCCAGGTCGTGTAGTCGCCGGGCAGCGTCTTGAGCCGGTCCTGCGCCCGCGTGATGGAGGCGACCAGGCGGTTCTGGACGGTGGGGGTCGAAGGGGCAGCGGAAGGAGCCGGTTGCCCGACAACCCCGCCGACGGCGAGCAGGAGCGCGGCAAGGCCGGCGGCCGCAAGTACCCCGAAAAGAAAACGTCGCATGGCGCACCTCCTGGAGCTCCCCGGGGACACCGTGGTGCCCCCGGGGAGGATCGGGATCAGAGGATCTGTGTCTTATCGGGGTCATTCGGCATACCGCCGGCCGCGGAGGTGCCGAACGGCGCCTGGGCGGTCACCGGCGTGCGGCGGCGCCACCAGCCGAAGAACGCCAGGGCGCCGAGCGCGACGGCGACGGCTGACGTGCCGACGGCGACCGGGGTCATGTCGGTGCCGCTGTTGAGCGACTTCGGCGTGAGGTCCGGAGCGGCCGCCGCTGCGGCGTTGCCGGCCGTGCCGCCACCCTTGTTGACCGCGCCCACGTTGGGCAGCGCGACGTACGGGAAGGAGGCGCCGAACATGTTGTCGTTCGCGTCGACCTTGTCGCCGGCGGCGAGAGCGTCGACCAGCGTGCCGGTCTGCGCCGCGCCTTCGACGGCCTGCAGCGAGATGTCCACGACGTCGTCGGTGAGCCGGCGGCCGTTCGGGAAGCCCTGCAGGTCGCCGCCGAGCACGCCGAGCCGGTTGGGCTGGGCGGTGATCGGCACGGTCAGGTTCAGCCGCAGCTCTTCGGCCGGCTGGAACTTGCGCGGGTTGACGTCGGCGTTGTTCAGCTGCGAGTTGAGGTCGGCCTTGATCGGCCCGTTGGCCTTGGTGGTGATACCGGTCAGGTAGATCTCGACCAGGTCGTTCCGCGGCGTGGCGGGCGCTGGTATCCCGTAGATGGCCTCGATCAGCCGGGCCAGCTCAGGGTCGGTGACCCGCTTGACGACGGCCGGGATCGTGGCGTCCTTGTCCGGCGACAGCGAGTTGAACGCGTCCTTGAGGTTGGCCGACATGACCAGCTCGTTGACCAGCGGGTTGCCCAGGCGGGACACCTGGACGCGGTCCCGGCCGACCGGCGCGCTGGCGCCGCTGATCCGCACCCGGTTGCGCTCGGTGGTCGACCAGATGCCGATGTTCGGGTTGCGCTTGGCGTCGCCCTTGAGCGCCACGTCCTTGAACGGCACCTGCAGGGCGATGGTGTTCACGTTGTACCCGGCCAGGGTGTCCTGCCCGACCTCGGTGAGGTCGCCGCCGTAGAGCACGTCGAACGCCCGCAGGTCCAGGAAGAACGGGTCGTCGGCCTGCCCGGCGAAGGTGGACCAGCCACCTTTCAGGGTCTTGGTCGCGGCCGTACGCAGCGCGCCGTAGTTCGGCATCGACGCCGGGCCGACCCGCGACGGCGCCACCGGGACGTTGGTCGCCCGGGTCTTGAACGGCTCGCCGTTGAACGACGACTCCAGGGTGTACGTCTGGCGGAAGAGCAGGTTCACGTCGTCCAGCGAGGTCACCGGACCGTTGTTGTACAGGAACGTGTTGCCGCCACGCATGTCCTGCGTCTTGAACGTGTACCGGAAGACCGCGTCGGCCTTGCCGTCGCCGTCGTTGTCGACGTTGATGTTGTACGTGGCGTCGGTGGCGAACGGGTAGAAGTTCGGCCCGCCGTTCGGCTCCTCGAACGGCATGAAGTTGGCCAGGAACGTGACGTAGCCGGCGCGTTCGGGGCTGACGAACGCGTACACGTCGGTGTTGTCGACGGCCGGGTCGGCGGCGATCAACGGCGCCTCGCGGTGGCTGGACGCCGCCGCACTGCCGGGGCCCAGCCCGGCGAACGCCCCGCCGAGCGAGACGCCGGCCACGGCGAGCAACGCCGCGAACCCGCGGCGTTTGCGCCCGCGTGGCTTGTGGGTGGTGGTCATCTCTGTCCTCCGAACGTTGTCGTGTGTTGCGAGAGGACTTCGGATCAACCACGGCGCCAGGTTGGTCGGCGTCTACTTGCCGTCACCGACCCATCCACCGGACGTGTCGCACCGAATCGATGCTTCGCGCCGACTTTCGCGATCAATGGAAGTGCGTTATGTTGGCCTGAGCGTTCGGCATGGTCGACCGTCCAGCAGCGGCGGACCTGACCTCGAACACTTGCTGGGTTCGTTACCCGGCGCTCAAATAACGGGCGTCGAGGGCTGTAACCCGACCGGTCATCTCCTTGCGCGTCTCAACGCGCCCTGGTGCCGGTCGTCTGTTCATCAGAAAGGGTCAACCCTCCATGAGCATCGTTGTGGACCACCGCACCGTCAGCCAGCAGCTCCAGGCCGTCGAGGCCTCCGGCAGCCGCACCAACCGGGAGACCGACGCGGCCGCGCGGTCCCTGCTTACCCTGATGGCGGACCTCCCGGCCGGCCCCGACCGCACGCGCGTCCGGGCCCGGCTCATCGAGCTCTACATCCCCCTGGCCGAATACCTGGCCCGCCGCTTCCGCAACCGTGGCGAGCAGCTCGACGACCTGGTGCAGGTCGCCAACCTCGGCCTCATCAAGTCCGTCGACGGCTACGACGCCGGCCGCGGGGCCGCGTTCACCAGCTACGCCATCCCGATGATCGTCGGCGAGCTGAAGCGGCACTTCCGCGACAAGGGCTGGGACGTCCGCGTGCCCCGCCGCCTGCAGGAACTCCGCCTCGAGATCACCAAGGTGTCCGGCGAGCTGGCGCAGGACCTGGGCCGCTCACCGACGGTCGCCGACCTCGCCAAGCGGCTCGACGTCAGCGAGGAAGAGATCATCGAGGGCCTCGACTGCGGTCAGGCCTACCGGGCGATGTCGCTCGACGCGCCGGTCGGCGGCGACGGTGCCGATGCCGGCCAGAGCGGCCTCGTCGACCTGCTCGGCGACGTCGACCACGACATGGAGAACATCGAGAACCGCGAGGCGTTGCGCCCGCTGATCGCGCGGCTGCCGGTGCGCGAGCAGAAGATCATCGCGATGCGCTTCTTCGGCAACCTCACCCAGTCGCAGATCGCCGCCGAGCTGGGCATCTCGCAGATGCACGTGTCCCGCCTGCTGGCCCAGGCCCTGCGCGCCCTGCGCGACGGCCTGACGGTCGCCTGAACCCCCCAAAACGGACCCGAGCTCTTTTAGATGACTCGGGTCCGTCGAGGGCGCGACCGTCGCTCCCGCCAGACACCGCTCCGGCGCAGGGCGCCTCCGCTGCCAGGTCCGCGGCGGCAAGCGCGTCGCCACAACTCCGGGGAAGTAGTGCCCTCAGCCGACTCGAGTGGCCACAACTTCCCCGAAGTAGTGGTCTCCAGGGGGCCGGGTGGCCACAACTTCGGGGAAGTAGTGCCCTCACCTTGGTGGGCGGTGAACCTTGGACACGAAGGGCCGCTGGGGCGGCCGTTCGTGTCCAAGATCGCATCGGCGCTTAGGCCGCCTGCTCCGCTGGTTGCTCCACCGCCTCGTCCACCGAGGGCGCGGGCGGCGGCGGGGGGTTCGCGCGGATCAGCGACGCCAGCGCACCGACGACGGCCATCGCGATCGCCAGCCAGAACACGATGACCAGGCCGTCGTGGAACGGGCCGGAGATCAGGTGCGGGAAGAACTCCCGCCCGGTCAGCGTCTGCGCGTTGCCGGCCGGCAGCGGCACCGAGGATCTTCGGGCCGAGCAGCGGCCTGGATCGGGTTGTAGCCGAGGAACGCGGCGAACAGCGTGCCGACCGGCGGCAGTCGCGGCGATCGCGTGCGGCCGCGCCGGGCGGCACGCCCTGCGCGGTGAGACCGGCGTCCAGCGTGTGCGGCAGCGAACCGGCCAGGCCGGCCACCATCAGCGAGAAGAAGACGCCGATCGACAGCACCATGCCGGCGTTCTGGAAGGTCGCCCGCATGCCGGAGGCCGCGCCGCGCAGGTGCGCCGGCACGCTGGACATGACCAGCGAGGTGTTCGGCGCGGCGAACAGGCCGCCGCCGAGGCCGTTGAGGAAGATCAGCGCGGCGAACGCCCAGTAGGTGAAGTCGGTCGGCAGGATGAGCAGCCCGACGAACGAGCCGGCCATCACCAGCAGGCCGCCGGCCGCGAACAGGCGCGGCCCGAACTTGTCGGAGAGGTGCCCGGAGATCGGTCCGGCGACCAGGAAGCCGACGGTCAGCGGTAGCAGGTAGATGCCGGCCCACAGCGGGGTGTCCTCGTAGTCGTAGCCGTGCAGCGGCAGCCAGATGCCCTGCAGCCAGATGATCAGCATGAACTGCAGGCCGCCGCGGGCGATCGAGCCGAGCAGGTGGCGACGTTGCCGGAGGCGAACGCCGCGGATCCGGAACAGCCCGAGGGGGAACATCGGCTCGGCGACGCGGGCCTCGATGAACCCGAAGAGCACCAGCATGGCGACGCCGCCGATCAGGCCGGCGAGCACCCACGGGTTGGTCCAGCCCATGGTGTGCCCGCCGTACGGCTGGATGCCGTAGGTGATGCGCGGCCAGCAGCGCGGTGAGGCCGACGGCGAAGGTCAGGTTGCCCCACCAGTCGATGCGGGCCTTGCGCCGGACGCCGGTGTCGTGCAGCGACCGGTAGGCCCAGATGGTGCCGAGCACGCCGATCGGGACGTTGACCCAGAACACCGCGCGCCAGTCCCACTCGGCGAGCAGCCCGCCGAGGACCAGGCCGATGAACGAGCCGGCGATGCCGGCCACGATGTTGACGCCCGAGCGCCATGCCGCGCTGCTCGGCCGGGAACGCGTCGGTGATGATCGCGGCCGAGTTGGCCATCAGCATCGCGCCGCCGACCGCCTGCAGCACGCGCCAGCCGATCAGCCATTCGGCGCCCGTCGCCGCCGCTGAACGGATCGAGCGACAGCATGATCGAGCACGACGGTGAAGACCGCGAAGCCCGCGTTGTAGATCCGGACCCGGCCGTACATGTCGCCGAGCCGGCCGAGCGTCACCACGAGCACGGCGGTGACCAGCAGGTAGCCCATCAGCATCCAGAGCAGGTAGCTGACGTTGCCGGGGCTCGAGCGGGTTGAGGTGGATGCCGTTGAAGATCGCCGGCAGCGAGATCAGCACGATCGAGCGCGTTGATCGTGGCGATCAGCGTGCCGAGCGTGGTGTTGGACAGTGCGACCCACTTGTAGTGCGGGTGCTCGGCGCCACCCGAAACAGCGGCCCGGAACCCACCCTTCGAGGTGGTGGTCGTCATACGATTCCCCCCAGGCGCTCCAGCGCCGGTAGTGCGGCCTTGATCAGTCGCTCGTCGTCCTCGTCCAGCGTCGACAGCAGATCGGCCAGGTGCTGAGCGCGGACCTCCCGGCGCCGCTGCATGACGGCGGTGCCGGCCGCCGTCACCCGCACGAGCACCACGCGCCCGTCGGCCGGGTCCGTGGTGCGCTCGGCGAGGCTGTCGCGCTCGAGCCGGGACACCAGTTGCGTCATGGCGGGCTGGGTGACGCTCTCGTCGGCGGCGAGGTCGGTCAGGCGGCGAGGTCCGTTGAGCTCGAGATTGCGCAGAGTCGAGGCGGCGGTGAGGCTCAGGTCTGGACCGCCCTCCCGACCCGCGCGGCCCCGCCCTGGCGGCGTACTGCGCCGCAGCAGCGCGAAGAGCCGTTCGAGGACCAGGTGGAGCCGGACATAGTCCAGCCCGATCGCCATATCAACTGGGAGCACTTCTTATTTCTATCACGTACTTATAGAAGCGCATTATGTGATTTGCGGCGCAAAGTGAATCTTCATCGGGCCGTGGAACGCGATGGCAAGGCTGTGCGTCTATTCCTGTATGCGGCGTATGTTCGGGCTTCTCGCCCTCCTCGTCCTGGCCGGTTGCGCCGCCCCCGGCAGCGATCCGGCGGCACCGTCGAGCGACGCGTTCAAGACCCGCGCCGAGCAGGTCGTCGACGCGTGGCGCGCCAGTACGGCCGGCACCGCCTGGCAGACCGGCTTCGTGCCGCTGGAGGACCTGACCGTCCTGGTCGGCGACCCGGGCTTCACCGAGGCCACCAAGCAGGCGTTCGGCAACGGCTGGTTCCGGTCGGCCATCATGTTCCCGACCGTCGTCCCGCCCAAGGGCCAGATCCAGTTCCCGGACGGAAGTACCCTCCCGGTGCCGGTCGTCGCCGCCGGCAACGCCTACGGCGAACTCGACAACGGCGACCCGCCGCCGTGCCCGAGCGCCGGGCCGATCAGCTCCGGCTCGGCCGTTCCGTTCGCGAGTAGCGGCCCGATCCGCCGCTACCCGCCCTCGACACACCCGACGGACCCGGACAACCCGATCGACCCCAACGGCCCGACCGGTCATTCCGTGCCCACCGGTTGCACCGCGCTGACCGTCACCGCCGCCCGCCTCGGCCAGGTCGACCTGCGGACCAGTCGCGGCCTCGCCAAGGTACCGGCGTGGATCTTCACCGTCGCCGGCCTCAAGGCCGAGGTCGCGCGGGTGGCCGTCGTCCCGGCGTCGATCGCCGCCCTGCCCACCGGCGGCGCCGTCGCGCCGCTCCCGGCGAACTCCGGCTACGCCGGTGCCCAGGGCATCGTCAAGGCCGACGGCACCACGCTCACCTACACCGTCGGCGTCGGCGCCTGCGACTACGACATCCGGCCGGTGTTCGCCGAGTTCGACGACGTGGTGGTTGTCGCCGCCACCCGCAAGTCCAGCGCCGGCGCCTGCATCGACCTGCTCAAGCTCGAGCCGGTCACGGTCACCCTGGCCAAGCCCCTCGGCGCCCGCGTCGTCCTCGACGCCGCCGGCGGCCACCCGCTCACGAAGACCTCGCTCGGCCGATGACTCGGGCTCGGGAGGCCACTCTTTCGGGGAAGCAGTGGTCTCAGCCGGTCCGGGAGGCCACTACTCCGGGGAAGTAGTGGCCAAACACGGTCGGGAGGCCACTACTTCGGGCATGTAGTGGCCTCCCGGCGCGATCTTGGCGCACTAGCGGGGCTTCACCAGCGGGAACGGGAGCGTCTCGCGGATCGTCCGGCCGGTCAGCAGCATCACCAGGCGGTCGACGCCCAGCCCGAGCCCGCCGGTCGGCGGCATCGCGTACTCGAACGCGTCGAGGAAGTCCTCGTCGAGCTCCATCGCCTCCGGGTCACCGGCCGCCGCCCGCAGCGACTGCGCGGTCAGCCGCGCGCCGCTGCTCGACCGGGTCGACCAGCTCGGTGTACGCCGTGCCGAGCTCGGTCCCGAACGCGACCAGGTCCCAGCGCTCGGCCAGCCGCGGGTCGTCGCGGTGCTCGCGGGTCAGCGGCGACACGTCGACCGGGAAGTCGGTGTAGAACGTCGGCGCGACGGTCTGCGCCTCGACCAGGCGCTCGTAGCAGCTCGAGCACGATCTGCCCGTGGCCCCACGCCTCGGCCAACGGCACGCCGGCCCGCGCCGGCGATGGCCGCGCAGCTCCTCGACGGTCAGTGCCGGCGTCGACCGGTACGCCCAGCGGCAGCCGAGATCGCCGTCGTACACCGGCACCACCGGCCACGGCTCCGCGCAGGTCCACCGTGGTACGACCCGCGGCGTCGAGCACCGGCGTGTCGGCGCGGCCGCGCGCGAGGATCAGCTCGCGGGCCAGCTCGCGCATGCTGGTGTAGTCGCCGTACGCCTCGTACGCCTCGAGCATCGTGAACTCGGGGTTGTGCGTGGCGTCGACGCCCTCGTTGCGGAAGTTGCGGCCGATCTCGAACACCCGCTCGACCCCGCCGACGGCGAGCCGCTTGAGGTACAGCTCGGGCGCGATCCGCAGATACAGCCGCATGTCGTAGGCGTTGCTGTGGGTGACGAACGGCCGTGCGTTCGCGCCGCCGTGGATCGGCTGCAGCATCGGCGTCTCGACCTCGACGTAGCCGCGCCGGTGCAGGGCGGAGCGCAGCGCGAAGCGTGATCGCCGACCGGGTGCGCAGCATCTGCCGCGCGGCCGGGTTGACGATCAGGTCGAGGTGCCGCTGCCGGACCAGGGCCTCGGGGTCGGCGAGCCCGCGGTGCTTGTCCGGCAACGGGCGCAGGCACTTCGCGGTCAGCAGCCAGCGAGTCGACGGCGACGGACAGCTCACCGCGCCGGGTGGTGATGACCTCGCCGGTGACCGCCGACGTGGTCGCCGAGGTCGACGGTGCGCTTCCACGCGCCGAGCGTCGCGCCGGCCGCTCGCCGGTCAGCATCACCTGCAGGTCGCCGGTCCAGTCCCGCAGCGTGGCGAAGCACAGCGTGCCGTGGTCGCGCAGCGAGCACGACCCGGCCGGCGACGGCGACCTTGTCGCCGGTGCGCGATGTCCGGCGGCAGGCCCGGGTGCGCGGCCCGGACCGCGCGCGGCGTGTGGGTACGGCCGAAGCCCGGCGGGTACGGGTCGATCGCCGTCGGCGCGCAGCGCGTCCAGCTTTGCGACAGCCGGACGCGCGGTCTGCTCGGGCAGCCGCGGCTCGGCGGCGCGGCGCCGGCACGGCTACGACGAGCACCGCGAGCGCGGCGGCCGGCGGTCGGCCGCGTGCCCGCGCGCGCAGCAGCGTCCGCAGGCTCGGCACCGACCACGAAGCCCTCGGCGACGCCCGAGGCGAGCGCCGACCTTGGCCAGGTCCCGGACGTCCTCGTAGCAGAGGAACCGCGGCACCCACTCGGGCCGGTACTTGACGTTCGACCGGTACAGCGACTCCAGCTGGAACCAGCGCGACACGAACAGCAGCAGCGCCCGCCAAGCGCGCAGGACCGGCCCGGCGCCGATCCGGCGCGCCCTCCTCGAACACCGAGCGGAACACCGCGAAGTTCAGCGACACCCGGTTGACGCCGAGCCGCGGCGCGGCGCGCCATCAGCGCCGGCCACCATGAACTCGATGAGCCCGTTGTCCGACGGCCCGGTCGCGGCGCATCAGGTCGAGCGACAGCCCGTCCGCGCCCCACGGCGTGAACGACAGCAGCGCCGACCTCGCGGCCCGTCCCGGTCGTGCGCCTCGACGAGCACGCACCGGCCGTCGGTCGGGTCGCCGAGCCGGCCCGAGCGCCATCGAGAAGCCGCGCTCGGTCTCGGTGTCGCGCCAGCGCGTCGGCCAGCTCGATGATCCGGGCCATCTCCGTCCGGCGCGATGTCCGCGTGCCGGCGGATCGCGCACCGTGTAGCCGGCCCGCTCGACCCGGTGGACCGCCTGGCGGACCTGGCGCATGTCGCGGCCGTCGAGGTCGAACTGCGCCGACGTGCAGGATCGCCTCGTCGCCGAGCTCGATCACCCGCAGCCCGGCCCGGGCGTACGCGGTCGCGCCCTCCTCGCTGGCGCCCATGACGGCCGGCGTCCACGCGTACTCGCGGGCCTCGCGCAGCCACGCCTCGATCGCCGGCGCCCACGCCTCCGGGTCGCCGATCGGGTCGCCGCTGGCCAGCGTCACGCCGAACACCACCCGGTAGGTGACGGCCGCCTTGCCGCTCGGCGAGAAGATGACCTCCTTGTCGCGGCGGGTGGCGAAGTAGCCGAGCGAGTCGCGCTCGCCCGTACTCGGCGAGCAGTTCGCCGGACGCGGCGCTCCTCGTCGGCGTCCAGCGAGGCGACCGCGCGCTGCGAGCGCAGCAGCGACGAACAGGGCCGCGAACAGCGCGATCGCGCCGAGCACGCCCGAGGACCAGGTTGACCCAGGCCGGGGCCCGGCCGTGCCCGGTCGACGTCGAAGCCGAACGCACCGCCGCCGACGCTCCCGCACGCTGTAGACGAGCCGGCGGTACCCGGGCGCGCAGCGAGCCCGGGAACAGCTCGACCAGCGCCCCAGCCGAGCAGCGAGAACGCGACCATCAGCCCGACCGAGCGTGGCGAGCGCCTTGGGCAGGCTGGCCCGCTGCACCTTGGCGTAGAACTCGTCGTGCGAGCCAGCCAGAGCAGTCACGAGCACGGCCAGCGTGACGATCAGGTTGGCCAGCCCGGCCCACGGCCCGTACCACGGCGAGGTGCAGCCGCGTGCGCCTCCACGCCGCGGTCGTCCCGGTCGAGCAGGACGAACACGTCGAACAGCGAGCTGCGCGGCGAAGTACGCGACGAGCATCCAGTACGCGACGCGTTTGCGGTTGTGCACGCCGGCCGCGAGGATGACCAGGAACGCCGCGTAGCCGATGTTGGCCGGCGCCGGAAGCAGCAGCGCGTCGATGGTGACCCGCACCGGGTGCATGCGCGCGCCGAACGACAGGCTGATCGCCGCCCACGCGCACAGCAGCCCGAGGCAGAGCAGTACGACGGCGAAGACGCCGGGCACGCGGCTGCGGGGCGATTGCTTCGTCAGCGGTGTTCCTCGATGTAATCGTCGGGGTCCTTGTCGCGGAAGGTCAGACCCTTCCCGCTGGGGTGCTCGGCGTAGTATGCCAGCCATTTCACGGCCAGTTCCGCCCGCAGTTCGAACGTCGCGTGCCGGCGGAAGTCGGGAAGCACCTCGTCCTCCTCCTCGGCGAGATGCTCACTGTTCTCGGTCCGCGTCTGCCACACCCCTTCCCACCAGCCGTCGGAACCGATCGGGTGGTTCGCCGCCGCGGTGATCCCGTCGCGGATCTTGTTGTGGTCGCGAATCGCGTCTTCGGTCTCCTCGCCGGCGTCCTTGCCGCCCCGCTTCAACAGGTACGGGTAGAGGATCGTCTCCTCCGCCTCCGCATGGATTTCGAGGTGCAGTGCCAGCGGCTCCCATGCTGCCCGCAACTGCTCCTCGCCTTTGGCGTCGTCCAGCCGCGCGAAGCCGCGCCGGAACGCCGCATGGTCGTCGAGGATCAGCATCGTGATGTCGTCCATGGCGGACATGTTGCCATTGTCAGGACCTTTTCCACCCGATGACTCGGGTCCGCCGAGCGCGCGACCGCTGCTCCCGCCAGACACCGGCGCTTCGCGCCTGCCAGGTCCGCGTCCCCAAGCCCAGCGTCGGCCACAACTTCGGGGAAGTAGTGGCCTCAGAGGGGTCGGGTGGCCACTGCTTCGGGGAAGTAGTGGCCTCGGTGACGCGCCGAGGGCTCTGGTTTTCTTAGGGGCGGCTAATCTAGGTGGATGAACGACGTGGAGCAGCAGCCGGCTCGTCGCAACACGCGCCAACGCGACGCGGTCATGGGCCTGCTGGCGGAAGTCGACGGCTTCCACAGCGCCCAAGAGCTGCACATGATGCTCCGCGAGCGGGGCGACGGGGTCGGGCTTACCACCGTCTACCGCACCCTTCAGTTTCTCGCCGAGAACGGCGAGATCGACGTGATGCAGGCGCCGGGCAGCGACACCCGCTACCGCCGGTGCAGCGACCGGCACCATCATCATCTGGTGTGCCGCTCGTGCGGGCGCACCGAAGAGGTGCTCGGGCCTGCCGTCGAGCGGTGGGCCGACCGGGTGGCCGAGGAACACGGTTTCGTCGACGTGAGCCACACGCTGGAGATCTTCGGTACCTGCGGGCGCTGCGCGCGCTGACCTGCGCCCAGCTCGAAGACACCGTGAGCGGGCTCGGCGCGGGGAGACGATCGGCAACCTGCGCTGCATCGGCCCGAACCTGGAGCGCCGGATGAGCTCACTCGTGTAGGCCGCCGGCCACCACGTGGATGAAGTCCGCCTCTACGTCGTCGGCGCCGCTGGCGCTCCCCACGTACGCGTCGATGGGCTTGAGCGGATCCTGGAGGGCCTTGCCGCTCTCCTCGCCACCCAGCAGCACGATGCTCAGGTGGACCGGGCGCTCCGGGTCCTTGAGCGAGGTGAGCCGTTTGGCCAGGCTGAGGACCAGAGCGGCGTTGGCCGCGTCGCGGTTCTGATCATCGGTGAAGACCAGCACCTGGTTGACCATGTCCGGCTGATAGTCGTCGCGGACCACGCGATAGGCGTCCACGATCGCGTCGAAGAGGCCCGGCCCGGCCTTGTGGGTGGAGAGGTTGTTCACGGCCTGGTTGGTCGCGGTGCGGAGGCTGTCGTCGAGGCGGGCCGTCGGCACGAGCTGCCGGTAGGCGTGCGGCGGATCGAACGTCGGGCCGACCTCCCACAGCCCGAGCCGCGAACCGTCCGGCAGCAGGTTGGCCACCGAGCGGCTGCCCTGGCGCAGCAGCTCGAGCGGTGGGGGCGGGCTGCTCGCCGACGGCGAGGGCTTCCTCGACGGCCTGATCGAGGCGGTCGTCGTGCTCGACGACACGTCGACCACGATCAGCAGGTTGCTGCGCCGGTCCTCCGGGTCCCAGGTGGCGAAGATGTGCTGCAGGTGGTGCGCCTGGAGCACGCCGAACGGCTTCGCGACGACCGGCGGCAGGCGGTCGGCGCCGGGCAGGGCCGGCCGCAGGTTGTCCGGACCGCGCAGACCCGCGGTGACCAGCGCCTTCTTCGCCTCGGGGGAGTCGAACGCGGCGAGCAGGCGCTCGAGGGCCGACGCGTGCTTCGCGTCGGCGAGCGCACCGACCGTCGGCAGCCAGGTGAACCGCATTTCCGCGGTGTTGTCGACCGGCGCCAGATAGGTCCGGTCGCCGCCGCTCACGCCGAGCGTCGACAGCACCGCGTACTCGGGGATGACGCCGACCTCGCCCGGCTTCTCCGGCGTCGCGGCCAGGTCGTGCAGGACCGTGCGGGTCACCTTCTCCGTGTCGGCGAGCGCGAGGGAGGAGGCGTCCATGCCCTTGGCGTTCCACACCGCCTCGCCGACCGCGCCGGCGGCGATCATCCCGTCGGCGGACGTCGACGGGTCCCGCACGACCAGCCGCATGTTCCCCGGTTGGGTGGTGAGCAGGTTGGACAGGCCGAGCCAGGTGCCGCCGGCCCCCTTGATCCGTGCCGCCGTCGGCGCGTCGGTGACCAGGTAGAACGGGCTGACCGCGAGGATCCGCCCGGAGCCGCCGTTGCCCTTCGGGGCGAGGGTCTGCTCGCCGATGGTGGCCGTCCAGGCCGTGTCGTCGGGGATCCAGGCGTCCGCGCCCGACTCCGCGACCTGCGCCGCGGCCGACCGTCCCTCGCTGATCTTCGTGTCGACCTGGATGCAGTTGCGTCCACTGCGCAGCGTGCGGGCGGCGGTGCCCAGGACCGGCGCGAACGAGGACGCGGTGACCACCTTCAACGTGGTCGGGCAGCCGTCGGCGTTCGCGAGCTGGTCGCGGTGCGCGACGGCATACCAGCCGGCCCCGATCACCAGGGTGAAGACGATCACCAGAACGGTTGCACGCAGCACCAGTACCCTGGTGGCGCCCGCCTGGTGCCTTCCCATGACGCGTTCCGTCCGTGAGGAATCCGTGTGGAATCTGACCGCGGGCAAGTATGTCATCGACCGAGGCGCATTCCCCAGGTTGTTGACCGCTTGACTACGACGGATATCCGATCGGACGAGGGGGCCAGGATGGCGCGCGGCGACGCCAGGTTTGCCCGTTCAGTTGCGGTCTGTCGGGGTGACCTCGGTGAACGGACGGTTACAGGTAGGGTGAGCGCGATCACCGCGACACGTGCTGGAAGGAGGGATCCCGATGGCGAAGACGAGCAAGACGTCGAAGACGGACAAAAAGGGCAAGAAGCAGTAATACGACGCCCGAAGGCGTGGCGAGCCCCGTTGTAGGTTCGGATCGGGCCTGCCAGGTAGGGTTCGTCCACGTCGAAAGGGTGCACGTTGGATCCGGACCTGGCCGCACTGGCCGACGCCTACGGGGTGGCAACCCGGTACCGGAACTGGCAGGGCGTCGAGATCGAGGTCGACCCCGAGGTCGTGATCTCCGTCCTGCGCCTCCTGGACGTCGACCCGAGCGACTCGAGCGACTCGAGCGACTCGAGCGACTCCGCCGCCCGCGCGCACGCGCCGGCCCGGACCTCGACCGTCAAGGGTCCGATCACCCCGCTGCCGACCTCGCCGTCGACGTGGGGCTGGATGCTCCAGCTGTACGCGCTGCGCTCGGCCGGCTCGTGGGGCGTCGGGGACTTCGCCGACCTGGCCACCTTCACCGCTTGGGCGGCGTCCACCGGGGCCGGGGCGATCCTGCTCAACCCGCTGCACGCGGTCGCGTTCGACGACGCGGGCGGCGAATCGATCCCGGCCTCGCCGTACTGGCCGTCCAGCCGGCGCTTCATCAACCCGCTGTACCTGCGCATCGAGCACACCGACGCCTACCGCGACGCGGACGCCGGACTCCGGGCCCAGGTGGACGCGCTGCGGCCGGCCGTGGATCCGGGCGCGACCATCGACTACGACGTTGCCTGGCGGGCCAAGCGGAAGGCCCTCGATCTGCTGTGGGCCGCTCAGCCCGAGCATCCGGCCGTCGACGAGCCGGCGCTGCGGCTCTTCGCGACGTTCAACGCCCTGGTCGAACGGCACGGGGCGGACTGGCGGCGGTGGCCGGAGGAGGTCCGTCACCCGGGTGCCCCGGGAGTGGCCGCCGCCAGTACCGATGCCATCGCCTTCCACGCGTGGTTGCAGGGGCTCTGTGCCGAGCAGTTGCGGGTGGCCAACGCGGCCGCGGCCGGCATGCCCGTCGGTATCGTGCACGACCTCGCGGTCGGCATCGACCCGGGCGGCGCCGACGCGTGGATGCTGCAGGACGTGATCGCGGCCGGTGCGAAGATCGGCGCGCCCCCGGACGCGTTCAACCAGCAGGGCCAGGACTGGGGTCTGGCGACGTGGCGGCCGGACCGGCTGGCCGCGACCGGCTACGCCGCCTACCGGGAGATGCTGCGTGGCATCTTCGGCCACGCCGGTGGGCTGCGCGTCGACCATGTCGCCGGGCTGTGGCGGCTGTGGTGGGTGCCGCCGGGCCGGTCCGCCGACCAGGGCACCTACGTGCACTACGACCCGGACGCCATGCTCGGCATCCTGGTCGACGAGGCGCGCGCGGCCGGGTCGACGGTGATCGGCGAGGATCTCGGCACGGTGCTGCACATCGTCACCGAGGGGCTGCAGGAGCGCAACATGCTCGGCTCCGCGGTGCTGTGGTTCACGCGCGAGGCCGACGGCGCGTTCCTGCCGCCGGCCAACTGGCCCGAGCGGGTCCTCGCCACCCTGTCCACGCACGACCTGCCGACCGCGGCCGGCTATCTGAGCGGCGAACACGTGCTGGCCCGCGCCGAGGCCGGCGTGCTCGGCCGCGACGTGAAGGACGAGTGGGCAGCGGCCGCGCAGGACCGGGCCCGGCTGCTCGCGCTGCTCGACGCGGAGGGGCTGATCGAGCCGGACAGCCCCGACGAGGAGATCATCGTCGCGCTGCACGAGCTGCTCGCGCGGACGCCGTGCCGGCTGGTCCTCGCCTCGCCCTACGACGTGCTCGGCGAGGTCCGCCAGCCCAACCTGCCGGGGACGGTCGAGCAGTACCCGAACTGGCGGATCCCGCTGCCCCTGCCCCTCGAGGCGGTCATCGAGGACCCGCGGATGCGGCGCGTCGCCGAGATCCTCAACGCACGATCGCGGCGGTCTCCGGCGGAAGCATGAGCCCGTCGGCGGTCAGCTTCACGCCGGCCTCGGTGGCGAACACGAGCTCGTCGGGGAGATCATCGGCCCGCGACGGTACGAGACGCTCGTCGTCGGAGAGGTTGACCACCACCTGATGCGCGCCGCGCCGGATGGTGAAAACACCGCGCTCGTGTTCGACGACGACCCGGTCGAGGCGCGGGTCGGACAGGTCCGGGGTCGACTTGCGCAGCGCGACGAGCGAGCGGTACAGCTGGAAGGCCCACTGGTGCGCCGGATGCTCCAGCTCGGACCAGTCCAGCTTGGACCGCTCGAAGGTGGCCGGGTCCTGCGGGTCGGGGACGTCGTCGGCGGCCCAGCCGTGCGCGGCGAACTCGCGCCGCCGGCCGGTCGCGCACCGCGTCGGCCAGGTCCGGCTCCGGGTGGCTGGTGAAGAACTGCCACGGGGTGCGTCGCGCCCCACTCCTCGCCCATGAACAGCATCGGCGTGAACGGGGCGGTGAACAGCAGCGTCGCGCCGACCCGCAGCAGGCCGGGGGAGAGCGCTGCGGCGAGCCGGTCGCCGGTGGCGCGGTTGCCGATCTGGTCGTGGTTCTGCAGGAAGGCGACGAACCGGTGACCCGGCACCCGGTCCCGGTCGACCGGGCGGCCGTGCAGGTGCGCTGCCGGAACGCCGACTACGTGCCGGCGTGGAAGAACGCGCCGGTCAGCACGGTCGGCGAGGCACTCGGGCGAGCCGAAGTCGCCGTAGTAGCCCTGCCGTTCGCCGGTGAGCAGGGCGTGCAGCGGCGTGGTGGACGTCGTCGTCCCACTGGGCGTGCAGGCCGTACCCGCCGGCCTCGCGGGCGGTGATCGAGCCGCGGGTCGTTGAGGTCGGACTCGGCGATCAGGGACAGCGGCCGGCCCAGGTGGGTGCGACAGCGCGTCGACCTCGACGGCGAGCTCCTCGAGCAGGTGGATGGCGCGGCGGTCGACGAGCGCGTGCACGGCGTCGAGGCGCAGCGCCGTCGACGTGGTAGTCGCGCAGCCAGCCCAGCGCGCTGTCGACGATGTAGCGGCGGACCTCGTCGGAGCGCGGGCCGTCGAGGTTGATCGAGCGGCCCCAGGTCGTCGCCGCGGTGGCCAGGTACGGCCCGAACCGCGGCGCGTACGCGCCCGACGGGCCGAAGTGGTTGTAGACCACGTCGAGCACCACGCCGAGCCCGCGCGCGTGGCGGCGTCGACGAACCGCTTCAGCCCGTCCGGCCCGCCGTACGGCTCGTGCGGGGCGTACCAGCAGACCCCGTCGTAGCCCCAGCCGTGCTCGCCGTTGAACGCGCGCGACCGGCAGCAGCTCGACCAGGTCGACGCCGAGGTCGACGAGGTGGTCGAGGCGCTCGATCGCCGCGTCGAAGGTGCCCTCCGGGGTGAACGTGCCGACGTGCAGCTCGTAGAGCACGCACCGGAGCCGCGGCCAGTCGTGGCCGGTCCGCGTCCAGGCCCGGTCGGTCCAGGCGAACGCGGCGTGGTCGTAGACGCGGCTCGGCCCGTGCACGCCCGTCCGGCTGCCAGGCGCGAGCGCGGGTCGGGCAGCCGCTGCTCGTCGTCGTCGAGCAGGAACGCGTAGTCGGTGCCCGGGCCGGCGTCCGGCACGTCGACCCGCCACCAGCCGCCCGCCGCCGACAGCTCGTGCAGCGCCGGCCGTCCGTGCCGAGTCGTACCCGCTTCGCGTCCGGCGCCCACACCGCGAACTCGGTCATCGCTGCCCGCACCAGCAGGGCGACCGGGTACGTGTCGAGCAGATCTCGGCCACGGTCGGTCCGGCCTGCCGCGGCCGGGTCAGCACGTCCGTCCAGGCGCCGTCCGGCAGCGCCAGCGTCGTCGTCGCCCCAGCCGCCGCGCCGCTGCCAAGCGCGACCGGCAGCCGGGTGGCGACGGCGATCACCCCGCCCCGGTCGAACGCGAGCACGTGTCTCGGCCGCCGGCCCGTCGGCCGGCACCGGCGCGGTACCGCGTGAACAGCTCCGGCCGGTCCCGGCGCAGCCGCAGCGCCCGGCTGCAGCACCAGCAGCTTCGCCGCGCCGGTCGCGTCGACCGGCGGCAGCCAGCCGTCGTCGAGCCGGGCCAGCAGGTCGCCGGCGGGCCGCGAAGTCGACCGGGCGCCGGTTGTCCGGGTCGACCAGCGAGTTGTCCCACAGCTCGGTGCCCTGGTAGATGTCGGGGACGCCGGGCATGGTGAGCTGCACGAGCTTCTGGCCGAGCGCAGTTGATCCAGCCGTACGGGGTGATCCGGGCCGCGAACGCCGGCGACGTCGTCGCAGCGCCGGGTCGTCGTAGAGCCGCGTCGACCACGGCGCGGAGCGCCGCCTTCGAACGCCTCGTCCGGGTCGGTCCACGAGGTCGCGCGGTCGGCCTCGCGGGCGGCCTTCTGCAGGTACGCGTGCAGCCGCTCCCGCTCGATCGGCCAGGCCCCGACGACGGTCTGCCAGATCAGATGCTCGAACGTCGGGTCGGGC
Source organism: uncultured Actinomycetota bacterium (assembly GCA_963816625.1). Classification (GTDB taxonomy): domain Bacteria; phylum Actinomycetota; class Actinomycetes; order Mycobacteriales; family Micromonosporaceae; genus Dactylosporangium. The sequence goes on from CAWFLC010000006.1 coordinate 1,346,748, forward strand.
ACCGGCATGGCCGCCCGCCAGCGCGCGCAGGGCTTCGGCCCACTCGCCGGGCAGCTCGGCCAGCACGGCCAGCCGGGCCCGCACGTCCTCGCCGCGCTTGGTGTCGTGGGTGGACGAGGGTGGTCATCGCTGGCCGGCCAGTTCGCGCTGCCGCGTCGGCGTTGGCGGCGTGGAACTCGTCGACGGACACGCCGAACCGGCCCGGGTCGCCGCCGACCTCGTTGAGCGCGACGAACCGGGTCCAGCGGTAGCATGGCGGTGTCCTCGACGCCCTTGGCCATCACCGCGCCGGTGAGCTGCTGGAAGCGCTGGGCCAGTTCGTCGGCCGGGTCGCGCAGCCGGGGCGCCAGCGGGTCGAGGGTGCCGGCCCAGGTCGGGCCGGCGCCGGCGGGCCTCGGCGAGGGCCGAGTCGAGGTCGTCGCGGCCGTCCGGCAGGTAGGTGCGGTAGACGTGGAAGCGGCGGCCAGCTCGGCGCCGAGCGCGCTGCGGGCGTCGGCCAGGTCGGGCACGAGCTCGCCGAGGCGGCGCAGCTCGGCGCCGAAGCAGCCGCCGGGCGACGTCGAGCTTCTGCTCGTAGCCGGCCTCGTGCCAGTCCGGGACGCCGCCGAGGCGCTGGTGCAGCTCGGCGAAGGGCGCCTCGCCGGCCGGGTCGACGAAGACGCCGCACACCTCGCGCAGCGCGTCGTAGCCGGTGGTCCCGTCGACCGGCCAGGCCGGGCAGCGCCTCGCCGAGCTCGAGGATCTTCTCGACGACCAGCCAGGCGGCGGGCGCGGCGGCGCGCAGCCGGGCCAGGTATCGCGCCGGGTCGCGCAGCCCGTCCGGGTGGTCGACGCGGATGCCGTCGACGCGCCGTCGCGACCAGCGCAGGATCTCGGCGTGGGTCGCCGTCGAACACCGTCGGCGTCCTCGACCCGCAGGCCGGCCAGCTCGACGACGGCGAAGAACCGCCGGTAGGTGAGCTCGCTCGTTGCCCCGGCGCCAGTCGACCAGCTCGTAGTGCTGCCGCTCGTGGACCTCCTGCGGGTCGCCGTCCCCGGTGCCGGGGGCGATCGGGAAGCGGTGCTCGTAGTAGCGCAGCTCGCCGTCCTCGACGCGCAGGTCGTCGAGCGACGTCGTCGGCCGAGCACGGGCACCACGATCTGTCGGGCGCACCCAGTCGATGTCGAACCAGTGCGCGTACTCGCTGTCGCGGCCCATGCCGCAGCACGTCCCACCAGGCCGGGTTGGCCTTCGGCACGGCGACGCCCATGTGGTTGGGCACGATGTCGACGACGATGCCCAGCCCGTGCTGCGCGCAGCGCCTCGACCAGCCGACGCGGGCCGGCTCGCCGCCCAGCGCCGGGTTGACCGCGCGGTGGTCGACCACGTCGTAGCCGTGCGCCGAGCCGGGCGTGGCCGTCAGCAGCGGCGCCGTGTAGAGGTGCGTCGACGCCGAGCGCCGCGCAGGTAGGCGGCGAGCCCGGCGGCCGCGTCGAGGTCGAAGTCCGGGCGTACCTGGACGCGGTAGGTCGACCGGACGGGTTCGATCGGCACGCCTTCACACCGTCCGGTCCAGGACCAGGAGCGAGCGGTCGGGCACGACGATCTGCCCGCTCGCCGCGACCGTGGTCGCCTCGCGGCCCGACCCGGCCGACGTGGCCGATCACCAGCTCCCACTTCTCGCCGTACTCCTGCGCCGGGATGGCGAACTCGAGCGACTCGTCGTGCGCGTTGAAGCAGCAGCAGGAACGAGTCGTCCACGTGCCGCTCGCCGTGCGGGCCGCGCTCGGGGATGCCCTCGCCGTTGACGAACAGCATCACCGCGCGGCCGAAGTGGTTGTCCCAGTCGCTCCTCGGTCATCTGCCGACCGTCGGGGGCGAACCAGGCGACGTCCGGGATCGGCGTGCCCTCCTGCCGGGTGCACCGGCCGGCCGGTGAAGAACCGCCGCCGCCGGAACACCCGGTGCCGGGTGCGGAACGCCGCGAGGCTCCGGGTGAAGTCGAGCAGCTGCTCGTCGACGCGACTCCCAGTCGACCCAGGTCAGCTCGTTGTCCTGGCAGTAGGCGTTGTTGTTGCCGTGCTGGGTGCGGCCCAGCTCGTCGCCGTGCCGCATCATCGGCACGCCCTGCGACAGCATCAGCGTGGCGAGGAAGTTGCGCCGCTGCCGGGCCCGCAGCGCGAGGATCTCCGGGTCGTCGGTCGGGCCCTCGACGCCGCAGTTCCAGGACCGGTTGTGGCTCTCGCCGTCGCGGTTGTCCTCGCCGTTGGCCTCGTTGTGCTTCTCGTTGTACGAGACCAGGTCGGTCAGCGTGAAGCCGTCGTGGCAGGTGACGAAGTTGATGCTGGCGAACGGTCGCCGCCCGTCGTCCTGGTAGAGGTCGGCCGAGCCGCAGATCCGGCTGGCGAACTCGGCCAGGGTGGCCGGCTCGCCCGCGCCAGAAGTCGCGGACGGTGTCGCGGAAGCTGGCCGTTCCACTCCGTCCACAGTGGCGGGAAGTTGCCGACCTGGTAGCCGCCCGGGCCGACGTCCCACGGCTCGGCGATCAGCTTCACCTGGCTGACCACCGGGTCCTGCTGCACCACCTCGAAGAACGTGGACAGCCGGTCGACCTCGTAGAACTCGCGGGCCAGGGTCGAGGCGAGGTCGAAGCGGAAGCCGTCGACGTGCATCTCGGTGACCCAGTAGCGCAGCGAGTCCATGATCAGCTGGAGCGAGTGCGGGTTGCGCACGTTGAGGCTGTTGCCGGTGCCGGTGTAGTCGGTGTAGTAGCGGTTGTCGTTGTCGACGAGCCGGTAGTAGTGCCCGTTGTCGATGCCCCGGAAGCCGAGCGTCGGGCCCAGGTGGTTGCCCTCGGCGGTGTGGTTGTAGACCACGTCGAGGATCACCTCGATGCCGGCCGCGTGCAGCGCCCGCACCATGCCGCGGAACTCCTGCACCTGCTGGCCGCGGCTGCCCATCGCGGCATAGCCGTGGTACGGCGCGAAGAAGCCGATCGTGTTGTAGCCCCAGTAGTTCGACAGCCCCAGCTCGACCAGCGCTGGTCGTGCACGAACTGGTGCACCGGCATCAGCTCGATCGCGGTGACGCCGAGGCTGCGTCAGGTGCTCGATGATCGCCGGGTGGCCGATCGCCGACGTAGGTGCCGCGCAGCTCCTCCGGGACGCCCGGGTGGCGCATGGTGAGGCCCTTGCACGTGCGCCTCGTAGATGACCGAGTGGTGGTAGGGCATCCGCGGCAGCCGGTCGTTGCCCCAGTCGAAGTACGGGTTGACCACGACCGCCTTCGGCATGAACGCCGCCGAGTCGGTCTCCGACCTCCGGTCGTGGTCGTCGAAGTCGTAGCCGTAGATCGCCGGGTTCCACCGCACGTCGCCGTCGATCGCCTTGCGCGTACGGGTCGAGCAGCAGCTTGTTCGGGTTGCAGCGCAGGCCGCGGCCCGGCGTCGTACGGCCCGTGGACGCGGAAGCCGTAGCGCTGGCCGGGCTCGACGCCGGGCAGGTAGGCGTGCCAGACGAAGGCGTCGACCTCGGGCAGCCGGATGCGCTGCTCGTCACCGTGGTCGTCGAACAGGCACAGCTCGACCGCTTCCGCGACCTCCGAGAAGATCGCGAAGTTCGTGCCCGTCCCGTCGTACGTGGCGCCCAACGGGTACCGCTGGCCCGGCCACACCTGCATCTGTGCTCCCACTCCTGCTCGTCGCGGTTCTGATGGCGCTGCTCGATAGCTGCCCAGCGGCGGTGTCGGCTAACCCCGCTCGTCCATTGTCCCAGCCAGACGGAATTGCTCACTCCGGCCGGTGTGCGCACCTGGCCCGGGGCGAGCTTGGTCACCACAGTGTGCATCGTGCTGGCCTGGCGGAGCGGGACTGGGCGTACGATCAGGGGACGGTCTGGCCCTGGCTGATCGGTCCGTTTTGTGGCGCCTTTCGGGCCGCCGGCCTGCCCCGACGGGCAGCCCGGCGACCTGCTCGGCGGCGTGGAGGCACTGCCCGGCGAGCGCTGGTTTGGCGCGTTACGGTGACTCTCGGCGAATGGGGGATTACGCCTTGCGCATTTTGCTGATCGGTTCCTCTCCGTTGAGTGCCCCACTGGCCGCGCTCGGCTACGCCGTCTCGGACGACGCGTCGGACCCCACATCGGACGGCTTCGACGTCATCCACGCGCAGGGCCCCCGCTACACCGCGCCGGATGCCTCCCTCCATGCCCCCCTCGAGCCGCCGGAGATCGGACTGGCGCCGCTCGAGGCCGCGCTGGCCGCCAAGCGCCGCTTCGGCGCGCCGCTCGTGGTCAGCATGGACGCCACCGAGGCCGGCCGGCACCAAGGCGTCCTGCGTGACGCGGCCAGCCGCCGCGCGCACGCCACCGAGGCGCGCCTGTGCGCCGAGGCGACCCGCGTGCTCGTCCCGTCGGACTACCTCGCCTGGGAAATCGCCCACCTCTTCGGCGTGCCGGCCGAGCGCATCGACACGGTGCCGGTCGGGCTCGACGTCGAGGCGTGGAAGCCGACCACCCGCGCCGTGGGCGCGGCCCGCCTGCGGTTCGCCGGCGAAGGCCCGCTCGTGGTGTACGCGGGACACATGGTCCCCGAGAAGGGCGTGCCCGACCTCCTCGCCGCCGCCACACCGCTGCGCAACCTGCACCCGGGCACCCGGTTCGCCTTCGTCGGCGACGGGCCGGCCCGGACCGCCTTCATCGCCGAGGCCCGCCGCCGCAAACTGCACCGCGCCACCAGCTTCCCCGGCCACCTCGACCACGAGACCCTCGCCGCCCTCTTCGGCGCCGCGGACGCCGTCGTGCTGCCCAGCCGATACGCCGCGAGCGGCACGATCGCCATCGAGGCCGCCGCCGTCGGCGCGCCCCTCGCGGTCGCCTCGATCGGGGCGCTCGCCTCGTTCGTCGAGCCGGGCGTGACCGGCCTGCGCTTCCCGGTCGGCGACGTCGACGCGATCGTCGAGGCCACCAGCGTCCTCCTCGGCGACCCCGTGCTCGGCCAGACCCTCGGCGCCCGCGCCCGCCTGGCCGTGCACCAGCGCCACTCCTGGGCGGCGGTCGCCGCCCGCACCCTCGAGACATATGCGTTCGCGATCGCGGAGGGCGCGATCGAGCCGCCCCCGGTTCGGGTCCGGCCGGCGCCGACCGGCAACCTCCTCGCCGGCGAGCCCGCGTTCGCGTCCCACGTCAACGACGGCTGGCTCTTCGGCGACGACACGTTCGAGCTGGCCGCGCTCGACGCGATGGCCGACGAAGCCGCCTGGACGGCGGGCGTCGAGGCCGCCCGGGCCGCCGTGCGCGCCGAAGCCGAACGGGCCGCCACGGCGCGCGACACCGCCGAACGCGAGACCGCCGGCCGGATCGCCGCCGACGCGCTAGACGTACTGCTAACGGCGACCCACAAAGCCTGACCCCAACCCCACCCCCCTTCGCAGTCGATCAAGGAACTACACGCCCGGGAAACGGACAAATTCCGGCGTGTACTTCCTTGATCGACTCGGCGCCAGGCTAGCCTGGCGGGATGGCGTTCCGCGGATGGCCGGCCGAGGCGTTGGACTTCTACGAGGGGCTCGAGGCCGACAACTCGAAGACGTACTGGACCGAACACAAGGCGGTCTACGACGAGAAGGTCCGCGCCCCGATGGAGGCGCTCCTCGCCGAACTCGAACCGGAGTTCGGCGGCGGCCGGATCTTCCGGCCCTACCGTGATGTCCGGTTCAGCGCCGACAAGTCGCCGTACAAGACGGCGATCGCGGCCACCCTCGACCGCGGCGGCTACCTCCAGCTGTCGGCCCGGGGACTGGCGGCCGGGCGGGGCGAATACATGATGGCGTCCGACCAGCTCAAGCGCTTCCGCGCGGCGGTCGACGACGACGCCCGGGGCGAGCAGCTGCGCGAGATCGTCGCCGTCGCCGACAAGCATGGCATCGAGATCACCGGCCACGAGCAGCTCAAGTCCATGCCGCGCGGCTACGCCAAGGACCACCCGCGGGCCGACCTGCTGCGCTTCAAGGGCCTGATCGCCTGGCAGCAGTGGCCGGTCGCGGCCTGGCTCGGCACCGCCAAGGCGAAGCCGAAGGTCGTCGAGTTCCTGCGCAACTGCGCCCCGCTGACCGAGTGGCTCGACAAGCACGTCGGCCCGAGCATCGGCGACCACCGCTGACCAGCAGGCCACAACTTCGGGGAACCAGTGGCCTCCGCGCCCCTTCGATGCCACTACTTCCCCGAAGTAGTGGCATCGAAGACGACCCTAGATGCGGTGCGTGGTCCAGAACGACGTCAGGTTCGTCGCCGTCGCCGCCTGCGCGGCCGCCTTGAACTCCGCGACCGTGGTGACGCCGTACCAGTGCGCCTGCGCGTAGCTGCGCATCAGGTTGGTCATCGCGGTGTTGCCGAGCAGCCGGCGCAGGTCGTGCAGCGCGCACTTGCCGTAGGTGTAGACGACGGTGCTGTAGCGCGACGAGTGCGCGTCCCAGTACGCCATCGAGTTGGTGATCTTCTCGGCCGAGGACTGCCAGGAGACGCTGTTCCAGCAGTTCGTGCCGGTGCCGCCCTGCTGCAGGTCGGTGGCGTAGTCGGTGAAGCCCTCGTCCAGCCACGGCGTGTTGTACTCGTCGTCGCCGACGATCCCGTAGAACCACTGGTGGCCGAGCTCGTGGATCACCGCCGTGGACTGGCCAGGTCGAGAGACGAAGCCCGGGTACTCCATGCCGCCGAACCAGAAGTTGTTGTCCAGCACGACGTCGACCTCGCCGTACGGGTAGGCGCCGAAGCGTGACGCCGTGCCCGTCGATCGCCGACGACGCGGTGCTCTGCATGGCTGGCCGCCGTCGGCGGCTGATGACCGAGGTGCGTCCAGTACGTGTTGACCCGCACCCCGCCCGGTGACGTGCGTGCGTAGATCTTGGCTGAACGGCCCGGCCGCCCAGGCGAACTCGCGCACCGTTGGTCGCGGTGCGCGGTGGTGACCGTGCGGCCGGAGGTGCCGGGGGCGTCGGTCGACGGTGCCGGTGGCCGGGACCAGCACCGCGGTCGGGTGGTCGAGCGTGACCGTGTAGTCGCTGGCCAGCTGGTAGAAGGACTCCCCGTTGTTGGTGTACGGGTCGAGGTGCCAGCCCGCGCCGTCCCGGACCGCCAGCACCGGCAGCGCGTTGCCGATGAAGTTGTACGCGCCGTCGCGGCCGAACCGGTCGCTGCCGTGCCGGGCACGACGATCGACAGGTCGAAGCCGACCGTGCCGGACTGGCCCTGCGCCAGCGGCGCGGGCAGCGTGATCTTCAGGGCGGTGCAGCCGACCTCGAGCGCGCCGGCCGTGCCGCCGGTGACGTTGCTGACCGTGATCGGCGGTGGACGGGCAGGTGCCGTGGTAGTTGTCCCACAGCCGCAGGTAGACCTCGGTGAGCGCGAGCGGCGAGGCGTTGCGTGAAGCGTGATCGACTCTCGTGGCCGGTCCAGGTGCCGCCGGTGGCGTCGCTGGTCAGGCTGACCGTGTACGACGGCGCCGCCGGCGTGCGGGTCGGATCGGTCCCGCCGCCGCCGGTGTCGCCGGACACGTCGATCGTCGACGTCGTCGACGACGAAGCTGGTCTGCTGGCCGGACGTCCTCGACCCCGGTGAACGGCAGGGTCACCGTCTGCCCCGCGAACGCCGACAGGTCGACGGTGCGGTGCACGTAGCCGGTGGCCGCGTCCAGGTTGGAGTAGGTGGCCACCGTGGTCGAGCCGACCTGCACGGTGAGCGTGTCGTACGGCCGTGGTGATCGTCTCGGCGGTGTCGATGTGCAGCCAGAACGCGAGGGTCGCGGTGCTGCAGCCGGACGGGAGCGTGACGGTCTGGGACAGCGTGTCGGTGTGCGCCGAGCCGTAGCCGTCCAGCCACGCGAAGCGGGTGCCGCCGTGCGCGGACTGGCCGGTGAACGCGCCGATGACGCCGGACGACGCGGTCCACGGCGACGAGCCGGACTCGAAGCCGGCGTTGCCGACGACCTGGGCCGGGGTGCAGGCGGCCGCGGTGGACGCACTCGCCGACGCGGACCCGGGGATGGTGAGTGAGGCGGCGGCGAGGGACAGGACGAGGAACGATCTGAGCTCCATCAAGTGACGGTAGTCGATGCGAGCCCTCGCCGAAAGGGCAGGTCAGATCACCTGCTAGATTCGCGACCGTGGAGCCGACGCCGGAGAGTCTTCGCACGGCTCGCGTGCTCACCGTGCCGAATCTGATCAGTTTCGCCCGGCTGCTGGGCGTGCCGCTGTTCCTGTACCTCTTCCTGGCCACCGACGCAACGGGTCTGGGCGATCGTCGTGCTCGCCGTCGGCGGGCGTCAGCGACTGGGTCGACGGCTACGCGGCGCGGCGCCTGCACCAGGTCAGCCGGCTCGGCGAGCTGCTCGACCCGTTCGCCGACCGGCTCTACATCCTGGCCACCCTGTTCGCGTTGACCGCGAAGGACGTCGTGCCGTGGGGTTCACCATCGCCCTGCTCGCCCGCGAAGTCGTCCTGGTGCGTGTGCCTGCTGTGCTGCGGCGGCTACGGGTACGGCCCGCCGCCGGTGCACTACGTCGGCAAGACGGCGACGTTCGTCCTGCTCATGGCGCTTCCCGGTGCTGCTGCTGGCCGAGGCAGCGAGGCGGCCGCGCACCGTCGTGCGCTGCCGAGCGGCTGGGCGCTGGCCTGGTGGGGCATCGTCCTGTACTGGGTGGCCGGCCGTCTTCTACGTGGTCCAGGCCGCGGGGCTGGTGCGGGCCGGCGCGGCTGCAGAGCCGGCGTCGAGCGCCTCGTGACGGCCGCCGCCGCGACGACTTCCTCACCGAACTGTTCCGCAGCACCGCTCGACCCCGGGTACGCCGACGCCGCCCGCCGCAAGGCCGAGCGCCCGCCGCCGGCCGCGCTGGCGGTTGCTCGGCGGCCGGGGCGGCACCGCGCTCGCGGCGCTGCTGATCGGGTTCCTGCTCGCGGTCGCGTACCAGCAGGCGGTCGCCGCCGAGCCGCGACCGACCAAGGCCCGTCAGCGACCTGGTCGACGACGTGCACAGCCGCCGCGCCCAGACCGAGCAGCTGCAGCGGCAGGCCGACGACCTGCGCGACCAGGTGGCCCAGGCCCGCGACGACGCCCTCGCCGGCCGGCGGCGACGCGGAGCGGCTGCGCGAGCTGGCCGCCGGTACCGGGCTCGGCAAGGTCACCGGCGACGGCGTGGTCGTCACGCTCGTCGACGCGCCGCCGCAGATCGACCCGGTCACCGGCAAGCCGAGCGACGACAACCCGGGCGTCGTGCTCGATCGCGATCTGCAGGACATCGCCAACGCGCTGTGGCAGGCCGGCGCGGAGGCGATCGCGGTCAACGGGCAGCGGCTGACCGCGACGTCGACGATCCGCACCGCCGGCGGCGCGATCCTCGTGGACTTCCGGCCGGTCGGCCAGCCCGTACGAGGTCGCCGCGATCGGGCCGGGCGACCTGGACGACAGCTTCGCCGGCTCCGCGACCGCGAAGCGCTTCAAGCGGTACGTCGACACGTACCGCATGCAGTTCGCGGTGAAGTCCCGCACGGGGCCTGACCCTGGCCGCGGCCCCGGATCCTCAGCTGCGCTACGCCCGGACACCGCCCTCGCCGTCGCCGTCGCCCTCGTCCTCGCCCTCTGGAGGTCGCTGATGTTCGCCGTGCTCGCCCTGGTCGTCGGGGTCGCCCTGGGCGTGTTCCTCGAGCCGACGGTGCCGCTCGCGCTGCAGCCCGTACCTGCCGATCGCGGTCGTCGCCGCCCTCGACGCGGTGTTCGGCGGCGTCCGGGCCAAGCTGGACGGCATCTTCGACGACAAGCAGTTCGTCATCTCGTTCGTGTCGAACGTCCTGGTGGCCGGCGCTCATCGTGTACCTGGGCGACCAGCTCGGCGTGGGCGGCCAGCTGTCCACCGGCGTCGTGGTCGTCCTCGGCGTCCGCATCTTCGGCAACGTGGCCGCCATCCGCCGGCACCTGTTCCGGGCGTGACGCCGCGACCTGCGACTCGAAGCCGACCGTTCTGTCGGCCGTGCCACCATCGCGGTCGCTGCTCCTGCTGGCTCTGGGCTTCGCTCTGGTCGTGCAGCTCAAAAGCCGGAACACGGACGCGGAGCTGTCCTCGGCGCGGCCCGAGGATCTGGTGCGGATCCTGTCCGATCTGGACTCGCAGCAGGACCGGCTGCGGCGGGAGATCAGCGACCTCGAGGACACCAAGCGCCAGCTCGACTCGGGCGCGCAGGGCCAGCGAGGCGGCTCTGGCCGAGGCCCGGAAGCGCGCCGACGAGCTGGGCATCCTGGCCGGCACGCTGCCGGCGGAGGGGCCCGGGCTGTGCGATCGACTTCACGCCGGGCACCGAGGCGGTCCAGGCGCCGAGACGATCCTCGACGCCGTCGAGGAGCTGCGCGGGCGCCGGGGCGGAGGCGATGCAGATCGCCGGCGGCGACGGCCCGGCGGTCCGGATCGTCGCGTCGACCTACTTCGTCGACGGGACGGCGACGGGCTGCGTGTCGACGGCGCGGTGCTCAGCGGCCACCTATACGATGACGGTGATCGGCGATCCGCAGACCATGCTCACCGCGCTTGAACATTCCGGGTGGGGTCGTGGACACCGTGCGGCAGCACGGCGGTACGGTTTCCGTGCGAGCAGCCGGACACCGTGCGCGTCACCGCGCTGCACGCTGCCGGTGCAGCCTGAAGTACGCGCAGACCGGCCTCGTAGATCTTGGAGTGAGGACCGACGTGATTCCTGAGGATCTGCGCTACACCGCGGAGCACGAGTGGGTGACCGCCGACGGCGGCGCGCTACAAGGTCGGCATCACCGACTTCGCCCAGGACGCCCTCGGCGACATCGTCTACGTGCAACTGCCCGACGTCGGCACCGAGGTCAAGGCCGGCGACGTCGCTCGGCGAGGTCGAGTCGACGAAGAGCGTCTCGGAGATCTACGCGCCGATCAGCGGCACGGTCGTGGCCCGCAACGAGGCGCTCGGCGACGCGCCCGAGCTGATCAACACCGACCCGTACGGCGAGGGCTGGCTGGTCGAGATCGCGGCCGAGCGACCCGGCGTCGGTCGACGCCCTGCTCGACGCCGCCGCCTACCGGGAGCTGACCGAGAGCCAGTAGACGCTTTCGCACCGCGACCGCGGATGATCAACCACTTGCTGATTCCGCTCGACTTTGGCCTTGACTTTCGTTGGTGAGTTTCGGAGGGCTGACCGCGCGTCCGGTTGACCCTGGATATGGCGCGTGACTAGGCTCGCTCAGTCAAACCGTGTGAGCTCGTCGTTGCGCGATCTCGGATGCCGGCCGGGCATGCGGGTTCTCGAGAGACGCCAGACAGATACCGCAGAGGTGGTTCGATGACGCGCCCAGACGACGAGTTCCCCCCGCTCGACGTCACGTCCACGCTGAACCTTGGCGCCATTGAGGACGCCATCGAGGGTTCGGACGCCGACGTGGTGCCGACCCGCGTCTCCGGCTCGCTGCCGCCGGGCACGGCCCTGCTCGCGGTGCGCCGCGGGCCCGAACGCGGGCGCCCGGTTCCTGCTCGACCACGACGTGACCACCAGCGGTCGGCATCCCGACAGCGACATCTTCCTCGACGACGTGACGGTGTCCCGCCGGCACGCCGAGTTCCACCGCGAGGGCGGCACGTTCACCGTGCGCGACGTGGGCAGCCTCAACGGCACCTACGTCAACCGCGAGCGGGTCGAGGCCGCCACCCTCAGCAACGGCGACGAGGTGCAGATCGGCAAGTTCCGCCTGGTTTTCGTGGCAGGGCCGCGGCCAGACGAGAGCTGAGCGATGGCGGGATCGTCGGCGGCGCGCAGCCGCGGACGGCGCGGCACGCCGGGCGCCCAGCGCCGCTCGCGGTCCGGCGCCGCGTCGCGGACCAGCGCTCATGAGCATCGGTGAGGTGCTGGCGCATCTGCGCGCCGAGTTCCCCGACGTCACGATCTCGAAGCTGCGGTTCCTGGAGACCGAGGGGCTCGTCGAGCCGCGGCGGACGCCGGCCGGCTACCGCAAGTACGCGTGGGCGGACGTCGCCCGGCTGCGCTACGTGCTCACCGCCCAGCGCGACCACTACCTGCCGCTGCGGGTGATCCGCGAGCAGCTGGCCGACCTGACCGGCCGGACTCGCCGCCGGCCGCCGCCGGTCGCCGTCGGTGTCACGCGCGTCGTCGACGGCCGCCGAGACCGACCGAGGTACCGGCTCAGCCGCGAGGAACTGCTGACAACGCGCCGGCCTCGACGACGCGCACCTGCGCGCGCTCGAGCAGCACGGGCTTGATCTCGGTCCGCAACGGCGGCGGCTACGACGCCGACGCCCTCGAGGTCGCCGCGGCCGCGGCCCGCCTCGCCGAGTACGGCTTCGAGCCCCGCCACCTGCGCGCCTACCGGGCCGCCGCGGACCGGGAGGTCGGCCTGTTCAGCCAGCTGGTCGCGCCGCTGACCCGGCAGCCGCGGCCCGGCCGGCGCGGGCCCGGGCCGCCGAGACGGTCGCGCGAGCTCGCGGCGCTCACCCAGCGGGTGCACGCCGCGCTGGTCCGGGCCGGACTGCGGGAGACCCTGGGGCGCTAGACCGTGATCGGCGATCTCGCTCGGACCGACTGCGAGATGGCGCCTGTACGGTGCGAGGGCACGACGCCGGTGGCCGTGTAACGTGCAGGGAGAGGGTGTCGAGCGCGGAGGCGGCAGTGCGAGAGCTGAGCGTGGTCGGGGTGCGGGTGGAGCTGCCCACCAACCAGCCGATCGTGTTGCTGCAAAGAGGTCGACGGCGACCGTTACCTGCCGATCTGGATCGGTGCGGTCGAGGCCACCGCGATCGCCTATGAGCAGCAGGGCGTCAAGCCGGCCCGGCCGCTGACCCACGATCTGCTGCGCGACGTGCTCGCCGCGCTCAAGGCGCCGCTGCTCGCGGTCGAGATCGTCGAGATGCGCGACAACATCTTCTACGCCGAGCTGGTGATCGGCGAGGGCGTGCGCGTGTCCGGCCCGGCCGAGCGACTCGATCGCCCTGGCCCTGCGCGTCGGTGCGCCGATCCGCTGCGCCGACCAGGTGCTGACCGAGGCCGCGATCGTCATCCCGGACGAGCAGGAGGACGAGGTCGAGAAGTTCCGGGAGTTCCTCGAGCAGGTCAGCCCGGAGGACTTCGCCGGGCTGAGGTCGCTGTCGCGCACGCGGCGCGGCGTCGTCGTTCTGCGGCGTGCCTCGAACTGCCCTCAAGGCCTCGCGCTATAGGGTTGGGATGTCGACGCTGGAGGTGGGTCGCAATGCAACAGCCGCCCGAGCTGAGCCGCGGTGAGGTGAGGCGCTGCACGATTGCGTCCGGTGAGGGTGCCCTGTCGGCGGACGACGACGGTCGGCTATCGCGGCCTGACGGCCTGCCACGCGGCCGGCATCAGCTACCGGCAGCTGGACTACTGGGCCCGCACCGGCCTGGTCGTGCCGAGCGTCCGCGACGCGACCGGCTCCGGCAGCCAGCGGCTCTACTCGTTCCGCGACATCGTCGTGCTCAAGGTCGTCAAGCGACTGCTCGACGCCGGCGTCTCGCTGCAGAACATCCGCAAGGCGATCGACACCCTGCGCTCCCGCGGCGTCGACGACCTGGCCGGCATCACCCTGATCTCCGACGGCACCACGGTCTACGAGTGCCGCTCGCCCGAGGAGGTCGTCGACCTGCTCCAGGGCGGCCAGGGCGTGTTCGGCATCGCGATCTCCGGCGCGTTCAAGGAGATCGAGGGCACGCTGTCGCTGATCCCGACCGAGCCGCCGGCCGCAACGGCTGCGGACTCAGCCGACCAGGGCGCGCCCGATCCGCCGGTCGCCTCTGCTCCTGGCTCTAGCTCTGCCTCCGTCTCTGGCTCTGCGTCTGGCTCTGCGTCTGGCGCTGGCTCGGCCTCCGCCGCGGACGAGTTGGCCGCTCGCCGAGCCCGCCGCCGGGCCGGCTGACGTAGCCGGCCCGATTTCGCAGTCGATCAAGGAAGTACACGCCGGGATTTGTCCGAATCCCGGGCGTGTACTTCCTTGATCGACTGGGAGCCACGACGCTGTCGGCCGCGCGTACCACGATCGGGGTGGTCGACACGCGCCTCGAGGGTGGGTGACGTCACGGGAGACAACGGCCGCACGCTGGTAGATTAATGGGTCTTGGCCGACATACCCGCGCGGGAGAGATCGCCGGCAGTTTACGGCGGCGCCGAAGGGGCAAATCCTCCCCGGAACCTCTCAGGCAGAAGGACCGCGCAGGGCAGGCACCTCTGGAGTGCGCGACAGAGGGGGAGGGGCAAGTCCTAGGCCCCGACCGGAAGAGATCGCTATGAGTGACGTCCCCTTCGCCAGCCGCCATATCGGACCGTCCGCCGACGACCAGCAGCTGATGCTGAAGACGGTCGGCTACGAGTCGGTCGACGACCTGATGAACGCGGCCATCCCCGGCGTCGATCCGCTGGCGCCAGCCGCTCAACCTGCCGCTGCCCGCGTCGGAGGCGGAGGTGCTCGGCGAGTTGCGCGCCCTCGCCGCGGCCAACCGGCCGCTGGTGTCGATGATCGGCCTCGGTTATCACGGCACGCACACGCCGCCGGTGATCCTGCGCAACGTGCTGGAGAACCCGGCCTGGTACACGGCCTACACGCCGTACCAGCCGGAGATCTCGCCAGGGCCGGCTCGAGGCGCTGCTCAACTTCCAGACCGTGGTCGCCGACCTGACCGGCCTGCCGGTCGCCAACGCCTCGCTGCTCGACGAGGCGACCGCCGCGGCCGAGGCGATGACCCTGGCCAAGCGCATCGGCGAAGTCGAAGTCCAGCGTCTATCTCGTCGACGCCGACACCCTGCCGCAGACGCTCGCGGTGATCCAGACCCGGGCGGAGCCGCTCGGCATCGAGGTGAAGGTCGTCGACCTCGAGCAGCCGAAGCCGGATGACTACTTCGGCCTGCATCTGCAGTACCCGGGTGCGTCCGGTGCGGTCCGCGATCACGAGGCCATCGTCGAGGAAGCGCACGAGCACCAGGCGATCGTCACCGTCGCGGCCGACCTGCTCGCCCTGTGCCTGCTGCGCGAGCCGGGCCGGATCGGCGCCGACGTCGCGGTCGGCAGCACCCAGCGCTTCGGCGTGCCGATGGGCTTCGGTGGCCCGCACGCCGCGTACATGTCGGTCCGCAAGGGCCTGGAGCGCTCGCTGCCCGGCCGGCTCGTCGGGGTGTCGAAGGACGTCGACGGCAACCCGGCCTACCGGCTCGCCCTGCAGACCCGCGAGCAGCACATCCGGCGCGAGAAGGCGACCAGCAACATCTGCACCGCGCAGGTCCTGCTGGCCGTGATGGCCGGCATGTACGCGGTCTACCACGGCCCGGACGGTCTCGCCGCGATCGCCGCCCGCACGCACGACATGGCGGCCCGGCTCGCCGCCGGGCTGCGGGCCGGCGAGGTGACCACCGAGCACGCCGCGTTCTTCGACACGGTGACCGCGATCGTGCCCGGTCGCGCCGAGGAGGTCGTCGCGGCCGCCGCCGCGCGCGGGATCAACCTGCGCCTCGTCGACGCCGACCGGGTCGGCATCGCCTGCGACGAGACCACGACGTTCGGGCACATCCGCGACGTGCTCGCCGCGTTCGGGCTGTCCCATGTGGACGTCACCGGGCTGGACACCGCCGACGCCGTGCCGGCGGCGCTGCGCCGCACGACGGCGTTCCTGGAACATCCGGTCTTCTCGACGCACCGTTCGGAGACCGCGATGCTGCGCTACCTGCGCCGCCTCGCCGACAAGGACTACGCCCTCGACCGCGGCATGATCCCGCTCGGCTCGTGCACGATGAAGCTCAACGCCACGACCGAGATGGAGCCGATCACCTGGCCGGAGTTCGCGCAGCTGCACCCGTTCGCGCCGTCGCCCAGGCGCAGGGCTACGCGCGGCTGATCGCCGACCTGGAGCGGCTGGCTCGCCGAGGTCACCGGCTACGACGCGGTGAGCCTGCAGCCCAACGCCGGCTCGCAGGGTGAGCTGTCGGGGCTGCTGGCGATCCGCGCGTACCACCGGAAAAACGGCGAATCCGGGCGCGACATCTGTCTCATCCCGTCCAGCGCGCACGGCACCAACGCGGCGAGCGCCGTGATGGCCGGGCTGCGGGTCGTCGTGGTGGCCTGCGACGAGGACGGCAATGTCGACCTCGACGACCTCGACAAGAAGATCGAGCAGCACCGGGACGCGGCCATCGCCGCGATCATGGTGACCTATCCGTCGACCCACGGGGTCTACGAGGCGGGCATCGCGCAGCTGTGCGAGAAGGTGCACGCCGCGGGCGGCCAGGTCTACGTCGACGGGGCCAACCTCAACGCGCTCCTCGGCTACGCCAAGCCGGGCAAGTTCGGCGCCGACGTGTCCCACCTGAACCTGCACAAGACCTTCTGCATCCCGCACGGCGGCGGCGGACCCGGCATCGGGCCGGTGGCGGTGCGCGCGCACCTCGCCGACTTCCTGCCCGGGCACGCCCTCGACGGCCGGGCCCGGCCGGGCAAGGCCGGGTCGGGCCGGGCGGGCGGCACGAGCGGGGCGGTGGCGGCGGCGCCGTGGGGCTCGGCCGGCATCCTGCCCATCCCGTGGGCCTACCTGCGGCTGATGGGCGGCGAGGGCCTCACCCGGGCGACCGCGTCAGGCCGTCCTGTCGGCCAACTACGTCGCGGCGCGGCTACGGGAGCATTTCCCCATCCTGTACGCGGGGAGCCCGGCGAGCGCGCTTCCGAGGTGGGCGGGGCCGTCGATGGCGCCGCCGGTGCTTCGCGGTCGGTGCAGGGTCTGGTGGCCCACGAGTGCATCCTCGACCTCCGGCCGATCACGAGGTCGACCGGCGTCAGCGTCGACGACGTCGCCAAGCGGCTGATCGACTACGGTTTCCACGCGCCGACGATGTCGTTCCCGGTGGCCGGCACGCTCATGGTCGAGCCGACCGAGAGCGAGGACCTGGCCGAGCTGGATCGCTTCTGCGACGCGATGATCGCCATCCGGGCCGAGATCGACAAGGTCGGCGCGGGCGAGTGGCCGGCCGGGGACAACCCGCTGGCCAACGCGCCGCACACGGCGCAGATGGTGACGGCCGACGAGTGGGCGCACGCCTACCCGCGGTCGGTGGCGGCCTATCCGATGCCCGATATCGATCGATCGGCGAAGTACTGGGCTCCGGTGCGGCGCATCGACGGCGCCTTCGGCGACCGGAACCTGGTGTGTGCCTGCCCGCCGGTGGACGCCTACGACGCTGGGTAGCGTCGATCGTGGGCGTCTACGCCGACGGGTACTGCGGGTAACTAAGCCGCGGGGACAAGGGTGTGCGGCGCGGGCCCGCGGTGGGGCTCGATCACGCTGCAGTCGGGGAGTAGCTCACCGGTGTCTTCGAAGACGATGACACCGTTGCAGAGCAGACTCCAGCCCTGTTCCGGCACGGAGGCGACGACACGCGCTGCTTCTCGGTCGGTTTCCTCAGCGGACGGACAGGACGGTTGGTGCTGGCACAACATCGGATTTCCTCGGGTGGATGATTTTTGCGCGGGGTTATCAGGAGTGGTTCAGGGGGTCTGTGTGGTTGGTTCACATGTTCAGTGATGCACGCTACTACGGCCAACGACACAATTCGGTACATGTGACGGGTCAATTCGAAGACAATCCACCCTTCGTATGAGCCGACTACAGCCAGTTGTCCAGCCCACCTCGGTTGCTATGGGTAACCACGTGCCCGGACTGCCATCCGGGCTTCGGGGAAACGTCTGGGAGCGTTCCCGTCTCGAGTGGCGCCTCGGCATGCCGGGTGATCCACTGGAGCTGCTGGCCGACTTCCTCGCCGACCTGGGCGTTACTCAGCGTGAAATCGGATTGTCACGCTCTGTAACGTCAGATATCCGCGGGGCGGCCGTGCTCGTCGGTTCGTCGATTATTTCGGGTGGGCGTATATCACCGGCGCCGGCGGTGCCGGACATGGTGTGCGTCGTTTACGGGAATACGCCCGTCAATCGTGTGTCATCTCGCCCTCCGGCCGCACCGTTGAAGCTGGGGGTGTGGCGGCCATCTTGGTCCAACGATAGACATGCATCCGCTATTTCCGCCGCTCGCGAAGCCATCGCGCGGGGTGACGTGTATCAAGTCAACGTGGTCGGCCACGCCTGCGGCCCCGTACGAGGGTGACCCGGCCGCAGCCCTGCACCGGGTCGCCGGCCTGCCCGGAGCCCGCTACGGCGGGGTGCTCGGCGGCGACGGCTGGGCGGTCGCCTGCGCGTCGCCGGAGACGCTGATCGAGGTCACCGGCCGGCGGGCGGTCACCCGGCCGATCAAGGGCACCCGGCCGGCGACCGCCCGCGGCCGGGCCGAGCTGCTCGCTTCCGAGAAGGAGCGCGCCGAGCACGTCATGATCGTCGACCTGGAGCGCAACGACCTGGCCCGGGTCGCCCGTACCGGCTCGGTCCGCGTCGAGGAGCTCTTCGCGATCCGGCGCTGGGCGAGGCTGTGGCAGGCCGAGTCGACGGTCAGCGCCGAGCTCGCCGACGGCGTCGGCCTGACCGACCTGCTGCGGGCGGTGTTCCCGGGCGGCTCGGTGACCGGCGCGCCGAAGCTGGCCGCCATCGACCTCATCCACGCCCTCGAGCCGGTCGGCCGGGGCCCGAGCATGGGCGCGATCGGCTGGATCGGCCCGGACCGCATCGACCTGGGCCTGACCATCCGTACGGTCGCCGCGGCCGATGGCCGGCTGCACCTGTGGGCCGGCGGCGGCATCACATGGGGCAGCGACGAGGCCGCCGAGGTCGCGGAAGCAGCGGCGAAGGCCGCCCCGCTCAAGGCCGCTCTGGCCGGCCCAACACCCCCGAAGTAGCGCCCCCGGCAAGCCAATGGAGGCCACTACTTCGGGAAGTAGTGGCCTCAGCGGGCCAGGAGGCCACTACTTCCCCGAAGTTGTGGCCACGCACGCGCCGGGAGGGCACTACTTCCCCGAAGTTGTGGCCACGAACGCGCCGGGAGGGCACTACTTCCCCGAAGTTGTGGCCTCGCGGGCCTCGCGGGCCGCCTTGCGGGTGGCGGCGCGCGCGTAGCGATCGGCCAGCCGCGCGACGTGCGCTCGCAGCTCGTCGGAGTCGAGGACGTCGAAGTCGACGTCGAGCAGGCCGATGTAGTGCGCCAGGAACGCGACCGTGTCCGAGCCGACGACCACCTCGCAGGTACGGTCGTCGACGGGGATCACCTCGGCCGCCCCGGGCAGCCGCGCCGCCACCGTGTCGGCCGGTGCGTACAGCCGGATCCGGGCCCGAAACCTCCAGGTGGCCGCGCCGAGCCCGGCCGACACGTACGCGGCGACGTCGCCGTCGTGGGGGAGCGGCCGCGCGGTGAACCGGGGACCGGTCGGGACGCGGGGACTGATCCGGTCGACCCGGAAGGTGCGCCAGCCGTCCCGGTCGACGTCCCAGGCCACCAGGTACCAGCGGCCGCGGGTGTGCACGAGACGGTGCGGCTCGACAGTACGCAGTGACTCGACGCCGTCGTGGCTGGCGTAGTCGAACCGGAGCCGTTCGGTGTTGCGGCACAGGGTGGCGAGCGTCGCCAGTACCGCTGGATCTACCGTGGGTCCGGAGCGGGGAATGGGGACGGTGACCGCGTGCAGGGCGTTGACGCGATGCCGGAGCCGGGACGGCAGGACCTGCTCGAGCTTGGTCAGGGCGCGCAGGGACGTTTCCTCGATGCCGCTGACCGACCCGTCGGCGGCGGTCCGCAGGCCGACGGCGACGGCGACGGCCTCCTCGTCGTCGAGCAGCAACGGCGGCAGGGCGGCGCCGGCGCCGAGCCGGTACCCGCCGGCCACGCCCGGCGTCGCGTGCACCGGGTAGCCGAGGCTGCGTAGCCGCTCGACGTCGTTGCGTATCGTGCGCGTGGTCACGCCGAGCCGCTCCGCGAGCGCCGGGCCGGTCCAGTCGCGGCGCTGCTGCAGCAGGGACAGCAGCCGGAGCAGTCGAGCCGAGGTCTCCAACACATCCAAAAGTCTGCCAGAAAACGCGGAACGATCCTTTCCGCATTGGGCCGTAGCGTGCAAGGCATGAGACCTTCTCCGATCGACATCCCCCAGGCGGACCTCGACGATCTGCGCGGCCGGCTCGCGCGTACCCGCCTCGCCGGCGCGGTCACCGACGATTGGGACCGCGGCGTCCCGCGCGACTACCTCGCCGGGCTGATCGAGCACTGGCAGGACCGCTTCGACTGGCGGGCCCAGGAGCGGCTGCTCAACGGGTTCGGGCCGACCGAGACGGAGATCGACGGCCAGCGGATCCACTTCCTGCACGTCCGATCGGCCGAGCCCGGCGCGCTGCCGCTGCTGATGACGCACGGGTACCCGAGTTCGGTCGCCGAGTTCACCAAGCTGATCGGGCCGCTGACCAACCCGCGCGCCCACGGCGGCGACCCGGCCGACGCCTTCGACGTGGTCATTCCCGCCCTCCCCGGGTACGGGCTGTCAACGCCGCTGGCCGCGCCGGGCTGGGCGGTCGCCCAGACCTCCCGCGCCTGGATCGAGCTGATGCGGCGGCTCGGCTACGACCGCTACGGCACGCACGGCGGCGACATCGGCGCCGGGGTGGCCGGCATGGTCGGCGGCAGCGACCGGGAGCACGTCGTCGGCGTGCACGTCGTCACCGATCTGGCCGGAGCGGCCGCGGCCGCCGGTACCTTCATGCCGGTCGACCTGGACGCCCTCACCGAGGACGAGCGGGCGCACCTGACCGAGCTCAAGCAGCGCACCAGCGGCGGCGGCGGATACCTGCAGCTGCAGTCAACGAGGCCGCGCACCGTCTCGTACGCGCTGGTCGACTCGCCGGCCGGGCAGCTCGCCTGGGTCGCCGAGAAGTTCCACGAGTGGACGCAGGAACCGGTCGACGTCGACCAGCTGCTCACCACGATCGCGCTGTACTGGTTCCCGGGCGCGGCCTGGTCGGCGGCGAACTTCCTCTACGAGGCGGCCCACTCGTACGAGTGGAACGAAGGGGCCACCAACCCCCACCAGGGCTGGGCGATGTTCGGCGGCCGGGACCCGCTGATCGGCAAGATGTTCAACGCGGACGGGATGGCGGAGCACTGGACCGAGTACGACGAGGGCGGCCACTTCCCGGCCATGGAGTGCCCGGACATCCTCGCCGAGGACCTCCGGACGTTCTTCCGGCCGCTGCGCTGACCGCTGCGCTATACCCGTCCGAACACGGCGGTGAGCAGGACCTCGTTGATGTCGAAGGCGGTCTTCGAGGTGTAGAGGTTGCCGCCGGTGAGCCGCGAGACGTCCTGCAGCGACGCGAAGTCCGCGTCGTCGCCGTAGCCGACGGTCACGATCGGCACCTTCTTGGTCGTCTTCGCGTTGGCGCTGAGCTTCGCCTGCAACTGGGCGAGGCTCAGCCCGCCGCTCGGGTCGTCGTTCTTGCCGTCGGTCATCAGCACGACCAGGTTGGTCGCGCCCGGCTTGTAGGCGTCGACGACGGCCTGCTGCGCCGCCGCGGCGGTGTCGTAGAGGCCGGTGTCGCCGGTCGGGTTGATCTTGTCGATCTGGCTGAGCAGCTGGTCCCGCCGGGACTTGCCGCTGACCTGGTCGGAGACCTTCCCGATCGGCACCACGGACTTGTAGTCGGTGTTCCCGGTCAGGCTGGACGAGAAGATCCACAGGCCCGCGGTGACGTCGCCGTCGAAGAGCTGCACGGCGCCCCGGGCCGCCTCCTTGGCCAGCTGCATCCGGGTCTTGCCGGTGCCCGTGACCTGCTGCTTCATCGAGCCGCTGATGTCCAGTACCAGGAGGATGTTGGTCGGCCTGGTCAGGGCGGTCCAGGTGTCCATCGACTGCTTGACCGACTCGGGCAGCAGCACCGCGCGGGGAACGGTCTTGATGCGGGCGGTGAACGCGGAGTTCTGGGTCAACTGGGTGCCGCCGGCCCGGTTGGCGTCGCGGAACCCGGCCTCGAGGAAGGCCTGCTTGCCGACGGTGCCACGGGCGTAGGTGAGGAACGCCTTCGCGGCGGCCTGCCGCGACTTGTCGGCCCAGGGCGCGTCGAGGATCAGGTACGGGTTGTCGGCGTCGGCGCTGCCGTTGGACGGGTACACGGCGACCAGCGGCACCTTGGGGTTCGTCTTGTTGTAGGTGAGCACGTCCTGCTCGAGCGCCGGGAACGCGGAGACGTACTGCAGCGCCGCCTCCTGGCTCTTCTGGTCGGCCTTGGCCAGCCCGGCGGTGATCTCGGCGGTCGTCTCGGTGTAGATGGACCGCAGCTGCTTGAGCTTGTAGACCGTGTCCTGCTCGGCGGGAGTCACCTCACCGTCGTCGTCGCTGTCCAGGATGGCCATCAGCGAGAGCAGGCCGGCCGTCGAGGCGAGGGGGTCGGTCATGCCGAAGCGGAACTTGCCCCAGTTGGCCTTGCCGTACTTGGCCCAGCCGGCCGGGTCGACCGCCACCTTGTTGATCAGGTCCTGCCAGGACAGGTCGCCGGTCGGCCAGCCCAGCGCCTGGGCCATCGGCTTCGGCATCGCGATGATCGCCGGCGAGCGGGCCAGGCTGGGCTGCAGGTCCGGCATCATCCGCTCGGCCGTCGCGGCGATCGACGCGCGCCGCACCCAGGCCGTCGAGTCCGGTACCCACACGTCGGGCGCGACCCCGCCGGACTTGACGTCCCAGTCCGTGCCGAGTTCCTGCGCCATGACGGCGTTGTCACGGGTCCGCACGTTCACACTCACGCAGGTGCCGTTGATCGCCGGCGACGTGTCGGCCCAGCTCCGGGACAGATTGTCGAGGATCGTCGAGGTCTCGGCGGAGGCGATGATCTGCGCGGTGATGTCGCCCTTGCACTCGTCCTTGGCCAGGCGCGTGTACCCGTACAGGCCGGCCCCGCCCAGCAGCACGACGACGAGCGCGACAATGATCCACGGCGCGAACGCGGATCGCCGCGCTGCGTGTCTCCGGTGTGATCGCACGTTGCCGGAGCGTACGGCGGGTTGCGCCATGATGGTTTGCCTCCGAGGGGGGTGGGCCGGGGCCATTCTAGTGTCAAGTCAAGGACGATCACCGAAACGTGTGCCTTACTGTGTTGGCCGTGACCGTCCGTCCCATCCGCCTGCTCGGCGATCCCGTCCTTCGCACCCCGTCCGAGCCCGTGACCAGCTTCGACGCCGAGCTGCGCGCCCTGGTCCAAGATCTGGTCGACACCGTCGCCCTGCCCGGCCGCGCCGGCCTCGCCGCCCCGCAGATCGGGGTGAACGCCCGGGTCTTCTCGTACAACGCCGACGGTATCCTCGGATATGTGGTCAATCCGGTCATCGTGGCGACCGAGGGCGAGCAGGACGGCGAGGAGGGCTGCCTGTCCATCCCGCAGCTGTACTTCCCGACGCCGCGCGCGCTGAGCGCCACCGTCACCGGCGTCGACTTGCACGGCGAGCCGATCACGGTGAGTGGGACCGGGCTGCTCGGGCGGGCCCTGCAGCACGAGACCGACCACCTCGACGGCACGCTCTTCATCGACACGCTCAAGGGCGACGCCCGCCGCCAGGCCATGCGCGCGGTCCGCGCCGCACCGTGGGCGGCCTCGAGGATCCTTTCCTGATTTTTCCTGACTCGGGCCCGTCGAGCGCACGACCGTCGCTCCCGCCAGACACCGCTCCGGCGCGGGGCGCCTCCGCTGCCAGGCTCGCGTCCCCAAGCCCGGGTCGCCACAACTCCGGGGAAGGAGTGGCCTCAGAGCGCCCGCGAGGCCACAACTTCGGGGAAGTAGTGGCCTCCGACGGCTCCGGGAGGCCACAACTTCGGGGAAGTAGTGGCCACCGGCGCCGGGCCGCCTCGTCAGAGGATGATCCGTTGCGGGTACGGGTGGAGCAGGAAGTCCCGGTGCGCGACCTCCCAGCCGTACGCGCCGGTGTTGGCGAAGACCAGCACGTCGCCGGCCCGTACCCGCTCGACCGGCTCGTCGCGGGACAGGACGTCCCTCGGGTTGCACAGCTCGCCGGCCACGTCGATCCGCGCGTCGTAGACCGTCGGGCGCTCGAAGGGGTACGGCCAGTCGTCGATCGGCAGCACCGTGAACGGATGGCTGTATCCCCAGGACGCGGGCAGGCGGAAGTGGTGCGTGCCGCCCCGCAGGACGGCGAACCAGCGGCGGTGGGTGTGCTTCACGTCCATGACCTCGGCCGCGTACCAGCCGGCCGGGGCGGCGATGAACCGTCCCGGCTCGAAGACGAGCCGCGGATCGGCGGGCAACCCGGCCTTCAGCGCCGACAGGTCGAACACGGCGTCGCCGGTGTAGTCGACGCCGAAGCCGCCGCCGACGTTGACCTGCTGAAGTCGTACCCCGAAATGGCGGGACGCGGCGGCGGACCAGGCGATGGCGTCGGCGACGAACGCGGCGTGCGCGACCGCGTCGAGGTTGTTGGACACCGCGTGCAGGTGGAAGCCGGTGAAGTGCAGGTGGGGTGCGGCGGCGATCGCGGCGAACGCGGCACCGAGCTGGCCCTCCGCGATGCCGAACGCGGTCGGCACGCCGGTCATCCGGATCTGCGCGGGCCGGCCTTCAGGCGCCGGCCGCCGGGAGTCCAGCGCGGCGTGCGCGCGGTTGACGCGCAGCGCGATTCGGGCCGGTTCGCCTATCCAGGCGAGGCGGCGCAGTTCGTGCAGGCTCTCGACGTTGACGATCGCGTCGGCGGCGGCCGCGGCGCGCAGTTCGTCGTCGGTCTTGGCCGGGCCGGCGAAGTAGATGCCGCGCGCGCCCGCCCGCACGGCCACGTCGAGCTCGCCGCCCGAGGCGACCTCGACCGCGTCGACCTCGCCGGCCAGGGCCGCCACCAGGTCCGGGTGGCCGTTGGCCTTCATCGCGTACGCGAGGAGCGCGCCCTCCGGCACCGCCGCCCGCACCGCCCGCGCCTGGCGAGCCAGGACCTGCCGGTCGTAGACGTAGGCGCAGACCGGCCGGTCCAGCGCGCGGACGGCGCGCAGGACGCGTTCGGGTAGTGACGCGCGCAAAAGTTAGGGTCCCCTTCGTTTGCCGTCATCATGGCGAGTAGGCTCGCGCGATGCTGCTGCATGGCGCCCGCGATCCGATCGCATTCTGGCAATATGCGGAACGCTACCTCGGCGTCGGTACCCGGTCATACAGCGCGTTCGCCGGGGACCTGGAGATCGACCGCGAGTACCATCCGCAGCTCGGCGCGGCCAGCTTCGCGTTGCCTACCTTCCAGGTGCCACCGGAGCGGGGCGGCGGCATCACGTTGCCCGAGCTCTACCGGCTTCCCGGGGGCGGTTTTCTGCTCCCCGTACACCCGGGAATCCTGCCGCTCGTGGACGTTTCCGGGTGTGCGCCGGGGCCGGCGCTCGAGGCGGTGCCGTCGGCCAACGCGCGCACGGTGTTCGTGACGGCCCTGGACGGCGCAGCGGTCGAGCCGCACTTCGTGAAGCTGCACTATCCCCGGCGGCTGTCGCGCTTCATCCGGCGGCTGCGGCGGCCGGTCGTGGAGTTGCAGCTGTGGGTCGCGCGCGAACTGGTGGCGGCCGGCCTGCCGGTGATGCCGGAGGTGGGCGGCGGCTGGCTGGAGACCGGCTGGGGCTTCCTGATCCGCACCCTCGACACCGGTCCCGGCTTCACCGTGCCGCTGTTCTCCTTGTACGGCCGGGACTTCCACCGCCCGGACGATCCGACCGTGTTGCAGCAGCTGATCGACGCGTCGGGCGAGTCGGCGGCATCGTTTGTCAACCGGCGGCTGGTGGAACCGATGGTCCGGATGTGGGTACGGGCGGCGCTGCGCACCGGCTGCCTGCTCGAGACGCACGGGCAGAACACGCTGTTCCGGTTCTCCACTTCGGACGGCTTCACCGTCACGCAGGTCGCGTACCGCGACAGCGCGGTCTATGTCGACTCGTCGCTGCGGCCGGGGCGTCCACTGCCGCCGACGAACGTGATCCCGCGCGACGTGCCGATGCCGGCGGAGGAGGTGCGCAGCCTCACGTACGACAGCTTCATGGGCCACCACGCACTGTCCTATGTGGCCAGGCTCGTCCGGGACCTGTACGGGGTACCGGAGCAGGAACTGCACGGGGCGGCGCGGGCGGCGTTCGCGGACGAGTCGGGTGGGCGGCTGCGCCTGCCGGCGAGCACGTTCTACTACGACGACACCCTGTACGACGACGGCGACTGGAAGCTCGTGGACACCGGGCGCCCGCCGCCGTGGCGCTAGCGTCGCATCGGGTTGGGAATGCGGGCCCCTTCGAACAGGCGCTGGCTCTAGCGTCGCATCGGGTTGGGAATGCGGGCCCCTTCGAACAGGCGCTGGCGCTAACGTCTCATCGGGTTGGGAATGCGGGCCCAGAGGTCTTCGAGGGGGTCCGGCGCCAGGCGCATCGCGGTGGTCGCCTTGAGGGGCAGCGTGTCGGCGAAGAACGCGCTGCGGTCCTCCGGTAGGTCGTCGAAGACCTTCTCGGCGGTGGCGGCGATCTGGTCCCACTGCTGCGGCCGCGTGACGACGCTGTTCAGCACGGTGGCGATCGCCGCGGCGAACAGCTTGGTCCGCAACGCATCCGGGTCGTCGGTCGATACGCTTCCCCGCAGGGGCGGCATCTCGACGCCGGTACGGGCCAGCCGGCGCGGGCTGACGAGGATGCCGCCGACGTCGCGGTAGAGCAGTTCGATCGGCCGGCCGTCGGCGACCGCGACGAGGGTGTTCTGCCCGTGGGCCTCGAGGGCGACGCCGAAGTGCAGCATCGTGAGCAGGGCCGGCAGCATCAGCTCGACGAGCGCGGCGAAGAACTCGTCGCTCATCATCTGCGGCCGGGAGGCGAGCACGGCGAGGGGGAGCACCTGGTCGTAGCCCACCGGTGCCTCCCGCCAGACGACGGCCATGCTGCGCTGTTCCTCGCCGTCGAGCACGATCGACGCCCCGGACGGCTCGCGCAGGATGCGCAGTCCGGGGATCCGCTTGGCCAGGTCGGCCAGCAGAGCCGAGGCCAGAGGTCCATTGTGGACCGTGGCCGGGGAGAGGGTACGCACGGCGCTGGTCATCTGGACGTTGACGGCGGTCTTCAGGTGCAGGCCGGGCTCGTCGACGGGGGCCAGGGTGCGCAGCGACATGAGCGGCCGGGCCGCGATGGTGGTACCGGTGTCCCGGGCGACCCCAGAGGCCAGGACGCGGTCGAGCTGCCACGGGTGTACGGGAAGCAGCGGCGGCTTCGCCACACCCGACGTGTGCCAGTGCGTGGGGTCCACCTCGAGCACGTGAAGGTGGACGACCGGGTGGTACTCCGGCGCATACCGCAGGACGTCTTCGGTCGACAGGCCGATCCTCGTACGGCAGCAGGGGTGCAGCGGATGGCCGTCCACGATGGACTGTTCGAAGTCGGCCAGGTCGCGCAGCGGCGCCGGGGTGTGGGCGGCGTGGGCCAGGGCCAGGTTGGCGACGCTGTTGTCCAGCTCGGTGACCAGCCGGGTCCCGGCGCCGGGCAGCCGCATCGCCGCGATCAGGCGCGCCGGGTGCTCGAACGCTTCGCCGTCGAAGGTGAGCGTCAGGGCCTTCACGGTTCGGAACGGTTCGGCGGCGGCGGCCGGGCCGGTGAGTGTCCGGCCGTCGTCGAGGGTGACGGTCAGCCGCTCGCCGTGCACGCGCAGATCGGCGACGCCGTCGATCGGTTCGCGGGCGAGGGCGCCCCAGAGCCGGGCCAGGACGGCGGCGCGGGCGGCCGCCGACGCATCCAGGTACGGGTCGACGAGGTCCGGGCGCAGCCGGCTGAGGGCGGCGAGGGTGGCCGCCTGATCGGGTGCGTGCGTCACACCGACGAGCCTAGCTTCCTAGGACGGCGTACGGCTCGCTTCGCACTTCCGGGCTTTGGGATATTGGTTTCTCTGCGTGGGACACGCGCGGTTACCGTGGTGTGCATGCAGGTGACCCAGTCCGCGAAGCTCGCGAACGTCTGTTACGACATCCGCGGACCGGTGCTGGCCGAGGCCAAGCGGCTCGAGGACGAGGGGCACCGCATCCTCAAGCTCAACATCGGCAACCCGGCGCCGTTCGGCTTCGAGGCGCCGGAGGAGATCCTCGTCGGACGTCATCCACAAGCTGCCGATCGCGCAGGGCTACAGCGACCGCAAGGGCATCCTGCTGCCGCCCGGCGGGCCGTCATGCAGCACTACGAGCAGCGCGACTTCCCGCCGGTCGACGTCGAGGACATCTACCTCGGCAACGGGGCGTCAGCGAGCTGATCGTCATGGCGATGCAGGCGCTGCTCGACAACGGCGACGAGGTGCTGATCCCGGCGCCCGACTACCCGCTGTGGACCGCCGCCGTCGAGCCTCGGCGGCGGCAACGCCGTGCACTACGTCTGCGACGAGCAGGCCGGCTGGCCGCCCGACCTCGACGACATCGGGAGCAAGGTCAGCGACCGCACCCGCGCCATCGTCGTCATCAACCCCAACAACCCGACCGGCGCCGTCTACTCGCGCGAGGTGCTCGAGGCCATCGTCGAGGTCGCCCGCCAGCACGAGCTGCTGATCCTGTCCGACGAGATCTACGACAAGATCCTCTACGACGGCGTCGAGCACACGCCGATCGCGGCGCTCGCGCCCGACCTGCTGTGCCTGACCTTCAACGGGCTGTCGAAGGCCTACCGGGTGGCCGGCTTCCGCACCGGGCTGGCTCGTGATCTCCGGGCCGAAGGAGCACGCGCGCAGCTACATCGAGGGCCTCGACATCCTCGCCAACATGCGGCTGTGCGCCAACGTGCCGACGCAGCACGCGATCCAGACCGCGCTCGGCGGCTACCAGATCATCAACGAGCTGATCCTGCCCGGCGGCCGGCTCGCTCGAGCAGCGCGACCGGCGCCTGGGAGATGCTCAACGAGATCCCGGGCGTGTCGTGCGTGAAGCCGTCGGGCGCGCTCTACCTGTTCCCGCGGCTCGACCCGGCCAGGTCCACGCCGATCAGCGACGACGAGCAGTTCGCGCTCGACCTGCTCCGGGAGGAGAAGATGCTGGTCGTGCAGGGCACCGGCTTCAACTGGCCCAACCCCGACCACTTCCGCATCGTCTTCCTGCCGCGCGTCGAGGACCTCGAGGACGCGATCGGTCGCATCGGCCGCTTCCTGCGCACCTACAAGCCCTAACACCGCGCCCGCCACCTTCCGGGCCGCGCGAGGCCACAATTCCCGGGAAGTAGTGCCCTCAGGCGGCTGGGAGGCCACTACTTCGGGGGAATAGTGGCCTCAGGCCGGTCGGGAGGCCACTACTTCGGGGAAACAGTGGCCACGGGCCCGGGAAGCCACAACTTCGGGGAAACAGTGGCCACGGGCGGGTCGGGAGGCCACTACTTCGGGGGAATAGTGGCCTCGGGCGGCTGGGAGGCCACTACTTCGGGGGAATAGTGGCCTCAGGCCGGCCGGGAAGCCACTACTTCGGGGAAACAGTGGCCTCAGGCGGGCCGCGAAGGCACTACTTCCCCGAAACAGTGGCCTCGGCGCGGGTGCTACCAGGCGCCGGTGGCCGACGACGGGCCGCCGCGGCGGCGCAGGTATTTCTCGAACTCCTTGGCGATCTCGTCGCCGGAGGCCGGGCGCAGGCCCGGGTCGCCGGAGCGCTCCTCCAGCTCACGCACGTATTCGGCCAGCTCGGCGTCCTGCTCGGCGGCCAGGCGCAGCCGCTCTTCCCACTCGCTGGACTGCTCGGCCAGGTCGGTCGTGGGCACCGGCAGGTCCAGGACCTCCTCGATGCGGTGCAGCAGGGCGAGGGTCGCCTTGGGGCAGGGCGGGTTGTTGGCGTAGTGCGGCACGTGCACCCAGAACGACACCGCGTCGAGGTCGGCGCGGGTGCACGCCTCGTGGAGCACGCCGACGATGCCGGTCGGCCCCTCGTAGCGGGTCGGGGTCAGGCCGTAGCGATCGGAGGCTTTCTTGGTGGCGGCGGTGCCGCTGACCGGCAGCGGCCGGGTGTAGGGCACGTCGGCCAGCAGCGCGCCCAGCAAGCACGATCCGGGACACCTCGAGGCTGTGGCAGACCTCGAGTAACTCGTCGCAGAAGGTCCGCCAGCGCATGCTCGGCTCGATGCCGCGGATGAGCACGACGTCGCGCTCGGAGTCGGCCGGCGAAGCGACCGAGAAGCGCGTGGTCGGCCAGTCGATGCGCCGGCTGTCGTCGCTGGTCTGGACCACATCGTCGGCCGGTTGACCTGGAAGTCGTAGAACTCTTCCGGATCCAGCGACGCGATGGTCTCGGCGCCCCACTCCTGCTCGAGATGCTCGACACGCCGCCGTCGAGGCGTCGGCAGCATCGTTCCAGCCCTCGAACGCCGCGATAGCGACGGGAGCGCGCAGGACTGGCAGGCCGTCGAACTCGGTCACCCCTCCACCCTACGTTGGCCAGCGCCGGATGGCTTCCCGGCCGCGCCGACGGTCTTCCGAGCCATGACGGCGGCGATCGGCCGACACCGCACCGGTTGTGATCAAGCGGTGTGTCGCGTCGGCGGGTAGTGTCCCGAAAATGCTGCGCGTTTAGGTCATCTAGCAGGACGTCACCTATGATGCGGACCGCACCGCGAGGCCCAGATGGGAACCAGATGGAGGGGCGGCAACGTGGCACGGACAGAAGACGTGGTCATCGTCGGTGGATGTGGCCGGGTCGGTCTGCCGCTCGGCATCGCCCTGGCGTCGCGGGGGCGTTCGGTGGTGCTGTACGACATCAACGAGGCGGCCACCGAGATCGTCAACGCCGGTCGGCTGCCGTTTGCCGAGGACGGCGCGGCCGAGCCGCTGGTCGAGGCGGTCGAGGCAGGCCGGCTGCGCGCGAGCACCGACCCGGCCAGTGTCGGGCGGGCCGAGGCGGTCGTCGTGGTGGTCGGCACGCCGGTCGACGAGCACCTCAACCCGGACCTCGGTGCGGTGCCGAGGGCGCTCGGGCGCTGCATGGAGCACCTGCACGACGGACAGCTGATCATCCTGCGCTCGACCGTGCACCCGGGCGTGACGGCGCTCACCGAGCGGCTGCTGGCGCGCAACGGGCTCGATGTGGACGTCGCGTTCTGCCCGGAGCGCATCGCCGAGGGCCACGCGATGACCGAGCTGTTCGAGCTGCCGCAGATCGTGTCCGCGCCGGGGTGAGCGTGCGCTCGCGCGGGCGAAGGAGTTCTTCCGGTGCTGTCGGACAAGATCGTGCCGCTCGAGCCCGAGGAGGCCGAGCTGGCGAAGCTGTTCACGAACACCTGGCGCTACATCAAGTTCGCGGCCGCCAACCAGTTCTGGATGATGGCCAACGACTTCGGTCTGGACTTCGAGCGGATCCGCCACGCGATCCGCTACGAGTACCCGCGCGCGGCCGACATGCCGGGCCCCGGGTTCGCCGCCGGTCCGTGCCTGCTCAAGGACACGATGCAGCTGGCCGCGTTCAACAACAACAACTTCGTGCTCGGCCACTCGGCGATGCTGATCAACGAGGGCCTGCCGCTGTACGTGGTGTCGAAGCTCGAGCAGCGTTCGACCTGTCGGAGCTGACCGTCGGCATCCTCGGGCATGGCGTTCAAGGGCGGCAGCGACGATCCGCCGGGAGAGCCTGGCCTACAAGCTGCGCAAGATCCTGATGCTGAAGGCCGACGACGTGCTCTGCACCGACCCGTACATCACCGACGACGCGGTTCTCGCCGCTCGACGAGGTGCTCGACCGGGGCGGACCTGCTGGTCATCGCCGCGCCGCACCCGGAGTACCGCGACTCTGGAGACCGACAACCCGGTCGCCGACATGTGGGGCATCGCCGGACGGGGGATGCGGGTATGAAGCCGCAGGTGTCCGTGGTCATCCCGGTCTACAAGGAGGGCGAGAACATCGTCGCCTGCCTCGAGCGGATCCTGCGCGAGGTCACGCTGCCGTGCGAGGTGCTCTGCGTGCACGACACGCCGGACGACACGACCGTCGCCTACGTGCAGAAGATCAACCAGGAGGACGACCGGGTGCGGCCGGTGCTCAACACGTACGGGCCGGGGCCGGCCAACGCGATCCGCTTCGGCATCGACACGGCCGAGGCCGCCGGTCGCCGTGGTGACCATGGCCGACGGCTCCGACGACCCGCGCCAGATCGACGACCTGGCCCGGCTGGTCGACCGCGGCGTGGTGGTGGCCGCGGCGTCGCGGTACATGCCCGGCGGCCAGCAGGTCGGCGGCCCGCGGTTCAAGCGCGTGCTGTCGCGCTGGGCCGGCCGCACCCTGCACTGGTTCGCCCGGGTCGGCACCCGCGACGCGACGAACAGCTTCAAGGCGTACTCGACGGAGTTCGTGCGCGTCGGTCGGCATCGACTCGCGGACCGGCTTCGAGATCGGTCTCGAGCTGACCGCCAAGGCGACCCGGCTGCGGCTGCCGGTCGCGGAGATCCCTACCATCTGGCTCGACCGGCAACTGGGCGAGTCGCAGTTCGATCTGGGCCGGTTCCTGCCCAGGTATCTGCGCTGGTACCGCTTCGCGTTCGGGCGGCGGCTCACGCGTCGAGCAACTGCAGCAGAAGCGGACGCAGATCACTAGCTAAGGAGACCTGTTCGTGGCAAAGGTGCTGGTGACCGGCTCGGCCGGTTTCATCGGCGGATACGTGGTCGAGGAGCTGCTCGCCGCGCGGCAACCAGGTGGTCGGCCTGGACAACTACTCCAAGTACGGCCCGGTCACCCGCAGCTACGACGCGCACCCCGCGTACGACTTCGTCGAGGGCGACGCGCGCGACGTCGACCTGCTCGCCAAGCTGCTCGCCGACTGCGACCACTTCATCGCCGGCGCCGCGATGATCGGCGGCATCTCCTACTTCCACGCGTACGCCTACGACCTGCTCGCCACCAACGAGCGGATCATGGCGTCGTCGTGCGACGCGGCGATCGAGGCGCACCGCGACGGCAAGCTGCAGAAGATGACGTACCTGTCCTCGTCGATGGTCTTCGAGTCGACGACGCACTGGCCGTCGAAGGAGGGCGACGAGCGGCAGGTGCCGCCGCCGCTGTCGTCCTACGGCTTCCAGAAGCTGGCCGTCGAGTACTACGCGAAGGCCGCCTGGGACCAGTACAAGCTGCCGTACACGATCGTGCGGCCGTTCAACTGCGTCGGCGTCGGCGAGGGCCGGGCGCTCGGCGAGGTCGAGGTGCTCTCCGGCAACGTCAAGCTGGCCATGTCCCACGTCGTGCCGGACCTGGTGCAGAAGGTCGTCAAGGGCCAGGACCCGCTGCACATCCTCGGCGCCGGCGACCAGGTGCGCCACTACACCTACGGCGGCGACCTGGCCAAGGGCATCGTCGCGGCGATGGAGCACCCGGCCGCCCGCAACGAGGACTTCAACATCTCCACCGCCGAGTCGACCACCGTCCTCGAGCTGGCCGAGGTGATCTGGCGCAAGATCAAGGGCCCGGACGCGCCGTTCAGCGTCGTCTGCGACGACCCTTACGAGTACGACGTGCAGAAGCGCGTCCCGGACGTGACCAAGGCCCGCGAGGTCCTCGGCTTCGAGGCGACCACGTCGCTGACGAGATGCTCGACGAGGTCATCCCGTGGGTCACCCAGGCCGTCGCCGACGGTCGGCTATAAGGCGTCGCCGTTCTCTTTCGGTGCTTTCTTTTGACATTTGGCTCGGGTCCGCCGGGGGCACGACCGTTCCTCCCGCGAGGAATCCCGGCGTCCGCGTTGCGTTGCGCACCAACGCGACCTCCGGTCGCGACTGCGCGACCTCCGGTCGCGACCGACCCGTACGGCCTGGGCAACGTGGTGGGGATCGCGTCCCGTCGGTGTGAGCGATGTCGGTGCTGACCGATAACCTTGGGGAATGCCGGATTCGTTGTTGACCGCTCTGCAGGCACGGGTGCTCCTCGCCGACGGCGCGATGGGCACCATGCTGCAGGCCGCCGACCTGTCGCTCGACGACTTCGAGGGGCACGAGGGCTGCAACGAGGTCCTCAACGTCACCCGGCCCGACGTGGTCCGCGACGTCCACACCGAATACTTCGCCGCCGGCGCCGACTGCGTCGAGACCAACACGTTCGGCGCCAACCTCGGCAACCTCGGCGAGTACGGCATCGAGTCGCGCATCCGCGAGCTGTCCGAGGCCGGCGCGCGGCTGGCCCGGGCCGTCGCCGACGAGCACAGCACGCCGGAGCGGCCCCGGTTCGTGCTCGGCTCGATGGGGCCCGGCACCAAGCTGCCCACGCTCGGGCACGCCCCGTTCCAGGTGCTGCGCGACGCCTACCTCGACAACGCGCTCGGCCTCATCGAGGGCGGCGCCGACGCGCTGATCGTGGAGACCTGCCAGGACCTGCTGCAGACCAAGTCGGCGATCATCGGCGGCCAGCGGGCCATGGAGGCGGCCGGGCGCCGGGTGCCGCTGATCTGCCACGTGACCGTCGAGACGACCGGCACGATGCTGCTGGGCAGCGAGATCGGCGCCGCGCTCGCCGCCCTCGAGCCGCTGGGCATCGACCTCATCGGGCTCAACTGCGCGACCGGACCGGCCGAGATGAGCGAGCACCTGCGCTACCTGTCGCAGCACGCCACGGTGCCGCTGTCCGTCATGCCCAACGCCGGCCTGCCCCAGCTGACCTCCGACGGCGCCTACTACCCGCTCACCCCGGACGAGCTGGCCACGGCGCTCACGCGGTTCGTCGGCGACTACGGCGCCAGCCTGGTCGGCGGCTGTTGCGGCACCACCCCGACGCACATCCGCGCGGTCAAGGCGGCGCTGCGTGAGGTCGAGGCCGGCGCCCGCACCCCGGCCGTCGAGCCCGGCGTGTCCAGCCTCTACCACCAGGTGCCGTTCCGGCAGGACGCCGGCGTGCTCATGGTCGGCGAGCGCACCAACGCCAACGGCTCCAGGGCGTTCCGCGACGCGATGCTCGCCGGCGACCACCAGACCTGCGTCGAGATCGCCCGCCAGCAGGCCCGCGACGGTTCGCACCTGCTCGACCTCAACGTCGACTACGTCGGCCGCGACGGCGCCGGCGACATGCGCGAGCTGGCCGGCCGTTTCGCCACCGCGTCCACGCTGCCGATCATGCTCGACTCGACCGAGCCCGAGGTGATCCAGGCCGGCCTGGAGATGCTCGGCGGGCGCTGCGTGGTCAACTCGGTCAACTTCGAGGACGGCGACGGCCCCACGTCCCGCTACGCCCGCATGATGCCGCTGGTGCGCGAGCACGGCGCCGCGGTCGTGGCGCTGACCATCGACGAGGACGGCCAGGCCCGCACCAAGGACTGGAAGGTCCGCGTCGCGTCCCGGCTGATCGACGACCTCACCGGCACGTGGGGGATGGCGCGGTCCGACATCCTCATCGACTGCCTCACCTTCCCGATCAGCACCGGGCAGGACGAGACCCGCCGCGACGGCATCGAGACGATCGACGCGATCCGCGAGATCGTCGCGCGCTACCCGGGTGTCAACTTCACCCTGGGCATCTCCAACGTCTCGTTCGGGCTCAACGCGGCCGCCCGCCAGGTGCTCAACTCGGTGTTCCTGCACGAGTGCCAGCAGGCCGGCCTGACCAGCGCCATCGTGCACGCATCGAAGATCCTGCCGATCAACAAGATCCCCGAGGAGCACCGCCAGGTCGCCCTGGACCTCGTCTACGACCGCCGTGCGCCGGGCTACGATCCGCTCCAGCGGCTGATCCACCTCTTCGAGGGGGTCGACGCTGCATCCGCCCGCGCGACGCGTGCGGAGGAACTGGCCGGGCTGCCGCTCGAGGAGCGCCTGCAGCGGCGGATCATCGACGGCGAGCGCAACGGCCTCGAGGCCGACCTCGACGCCGCACTCGAGGACCGCTCGGCGCTGGACATCATCAACGACACGCTGCTGGCCGGCATGAAGGTCGTCGGCGAACTGTTCGGCTCCGGGCAGATGCAGCTGCCGTTCGTGCTCCAGTCGGCCGAGGTCATGAAGGCCGCCGTGGCCTACCTCGAGCCACACATGGAGAAGGCCGACGGCTCGGGCAAGGGCCGCATCGTGCTGGCCACGGTCAAGGGCGACGTGCACGACATCGGCAAGAACCTCGTCGACATCATCCTGTCCAACAACGGCTACGAGGTCGTCAACCTCGGCATCAAGCAGCCCATCTCGGCGATCCTCGAGGCCGCCGAGACCAAGCAGGCCGACGCGATCGGCATGTCCGGGCTGCTCGTCAAGTCCACGGTGATCATGAAAGAGAACCTGGAGGAGATGAACACCCGCGGGGTCGCCGATCGCTGGCCCGTGCTCCTCGGCGGGGCCGCGCTCACCCGCGCCTACGTCGAGGACGACCTGCGCTCGCTCTACCGGGGCGACGTGCACTACGCCCGCGACGCCTTCGAGGGGCTCAACCTCATGGACCGGGTGATGACCGCCAAGCGGGGCGGGACCGCCGTCGTCGACGCCGACCGCGAGGCGGCCCTGCAGACCCGCCGAGCCCGCCGCGCCCGGCAGGTGACCGTCCGCGAAGACCTGCCCAGCCTCGACGACACGTCGGTGCGCTCCGACGTCGACCCGGAAGCCCCGGTGCCGACCGCGCCGTTCTACGGCACCCGGGTGGTCAAGGGCATCGCGCTGTCCGACTATGCGGCGCTGCTCGACGAGCGGGCCACCTTCCTCGGCCAGTGGGGCCTGCGCGGCGCCCGGGGCGGCAACGGCCCGTCCTACGAGGAACTCGTCGAGACCGAGGGCCGACCACGGCTGCGCTCCTGGCTCGACCGGCTGGCCGCCGACAAGGTCCTCGAGGCGGCGGTGGTCTACGGCTACTTCCCGTGCTACGCCGAGGGCAACGACGTCGTCGTCCTCGACGAAAACGCGCACAGCGAGCGGACCCGCTTCACCTTCCCGCGCCAGCGCCGTGACCGCCGGCTGTGCATCGCCGACTTCTTCAAGCCCCGCACCGGCGACGGCCTCGACGTCATCGCCCTGCAACTGGTCACCGTCGGCCAGCCGATCAGCGAATACACCGCGAAGCTGTTCGCCGAGCACGCCTACCGCGACTACCTCGAGGTCCACGGCCTCTCGGTGCAGCTGACCGAGGCCCTGGCCGAATACTGGCACCGCCGCGTGCGCGAGGAACTCGTCCTGCCCGACGGCCGCCGCATGATCGACGACGACCCGGCCGACCTCGACGGCCTGCTCCGCACCGACTACCGCGGCTGCCGCTACAGCTTCGGCTACCCGGCCTGCCCCGACCTGGAAGACCGCGCCAAGATGGTCGACCTGCTCGGCCCCGACCGCATCGGCGTGACGCTGTCGGAGGAGTTCCAGCTCGTCCCCGAGCAGGCCACCGACGCGATCATCATCCACCACCCGGACGCCAGCTACTTCAACGCCAAGTAGGGCAGGTCAACCGGCCGCCAGAGCGGCCAAGGGAACCGGCTGGACACCGCCACGGCGGGCACCGAGGCGAGCGGTGCCGGGCTCCGGTCTCGCAGTCCGCTGCGCGGTTCGGATTCGGCCACTGTGCGGCATCAAAGGTGCGAAGTTGGCGATCCTGGCCCGTTGGATCGCCAACTTCGCACCCTTGATCTTGAGGCGGCGGATGGTGTTCGGCTCGCCGGCGACCCGGCTGCCACGATCGCCGTTCGGATCGCGATACGGAAGATCCATGTCGAGAACTCAGCGAAAATTCGGGCCGAACATCGCTGAGTTCTCGACATGGATCTTCAAGAGCGGGTGGATCTTGGGTCGGCTGTGGGGTGGGGGGCCAGTGCGCTGCTCGGGCGGATCCTGCGGCAGTGGCGCGGAGCACGGCTTGGCGGCGAGCATGACCCTGAAGAGGTTCCGGCGAATAGGCCTGGTACCTCTTCAGGATCATGAAGCGGCGCAACGCGACGCCGAAGGTCGCCCGGGGCGCGGGCTATTTGCCGTGGTCGCGGAGGATCTCGTCGAGGATCTCGGCGGTGTGGGTGGGCGGGTCGGCTTCGATGCAGAGGCGTTCCATCGCGGCCGCGTAGTTGTCGACGTCGTCGCGCTTGTCCAGGTAGAGCGCGCTGGTGAGCTGCTCGATGTAGACGACGTCGGGCAGGTCCGGGGCCGGGAAGCGCAGGATGGTGAAGGAGCCGCCCGCGGCGGCGTGGCCGCCGGCCTGGAACGGGATCACCTGGAGGCGGACGTTGGGGAGCTTGGTCGCCTCGATGAGCGCCTCGATCTGGCCGCGGATCACTCCCGGGCCGCCGATCGGGCGGCGGAGCGCGCCCTCGTCGACGACCGCCCAGAGCTGGGGTGGGTCGGGGTCGTTCGGGTGAGGATCTGCTGGCGGGCCAGCCGCAGGCTGACCCGGCGGTCGATCTCCTCCATCGGCGCGCGCCGGTGGCCGAGCTGCACGACGGCCTGCGCGTACTCCTTGGTCTGCAGCAGGCCGGGCACGAACTGGACCTCGTAGGTTCGGATGAGCGACGCGGCCGCCTCGAGCCCGAGGTAGGACTGGAACCAGCCGGGCAGCACGTCGCCGAAGCGGTGCCACCAGCCCGGGTTGTTGGCGTCGCGGGCCAGCGTCATCAGGCGGGCGCGCTCTTCGGGGTCGTCCACGCCGTAGAGCGTGAGCAGATCCTCGATGTCGCGTTCCTTGAACCCGACCCGGCCCAGCTCCATGCGGCTGATCTTGGACTCTGAGCTGCGGATCTCCCAGCCGGCGTCTTCACGGCTGACGCCCTGTGCCTCGCGTAGCCGGCGCAGGTGCGCGCCAAGCAGCATGCGCAGGACGGTGGGTCCGCCGGTTGCTCCACCCTCCGGTTGAGCCGTTGTCAACGCCCTAACCTCCGACTGCTCCACCTCGGTCGACTATGACCGTCATCACCACGGCGGTGTAAGCATGCCATGACCGACAGATGAGATGGGTCAGCCGGAGGGTCAGGTGTCGATCTGTGTCGCTGTCCAATACGGACGGTGCCAGTTGTCACATGGCTATCTGGCCACCAGTCCATGCGGACATCTGCGAAGAAGTCCGGCGGAAAGCTACGCGATCAGGTTGTCGAAGTCGCCGTCGCGGGCGCCCGCGATGAAGGCCTCGATCTCGGCGAAGGTGTAGATGAGCGCCGGGCCTTCCGGGTCGCGGGAGTTGCGGACCGCGACGCCGGCCCCGCCGGGCAGCTCGGCCATCTCTACACAGTTGCCACTCGGGTTCGAGCGGCGGCTTTTCTGCCAGGTGAGCGCCGGCAGTTGGGCGGCGGAAATCCCATTATTAGCGTCCATGTCGATCTCTCTGGGGGGTAAGAGGGGCACGAGAACATTTTCCCGAATTGCGGACCTGCTGCACGTGCATCGGCTCTTGCGCCTGCACTGTATGGAGAGCAGGATAACGCACGTGCGCATGTACGCGCCTCTTAACCGATCGTGATCAAGAGCCATCGGTGCGGGCCGGAAATGCGGACGCGTCGGGCAGCCCGTCGGAGCGATGGAGGGAATTGACATGTTCAGCCTTGCTGACCTCGCCGCCGCCGCGTTCGAGCCGCAAGCACCGCCCCAGGACGGCACCCCTCCCGAACCGAGCAGACCAGAAGGGTATTCACCCAGGAGGGTTACAAGCATGACGAGTCCGATGGTCCATCCCGACCAGCGCGACCCGGCCGAGGTCGCGCCGACCGACACGTACCGCCGAGCGGACCCGGTATGGGTGTTTCGCAACGGCTCCTGGCGTGCCGGCGTCGTTGAGGCCGCCTCTTCGCGAGCGGCCATGGTGACCTACATGCCGAGCGGCGCCCGGGGTACCGGCGTCGACACGCTCACCGCGCGCTACGTGGCGCCGCGGACCGACCTCGACCCGCTTCTCGACCTGCGCGTGCAGCAATAGCCGTGAGCCGTACCACGATCCTGGTGTGAAGTGCGCCGCGGACGCGCCGCGTCAAGGACCATGGTGCAGTGACCGAGTCTGCCGCCCGCCCGAGCACGCCTTCGGTGTGGCCCAACCCTGGACTGGACGCCGTGCTGTTCGACATGGACGGCACCCTGGTCGACAGCGAGAAGGTGTGGTCGGTCGCGCTCAGCGAGCT
This sequence comes from uncultured Actinomycetota bacterium, assembly GCA_963816625.1. GTDB lineage: Bacteria > Actinomycetota > Actinomycetes > Mycobacteriales > Micromonosporaceae > Dactylosporangium. The sequence goes on from CAWFLC010000006.1 coordinate 1,386,677, forward strand.
CGCCGTGCACCTGGGCGGCAGCCTGTCGCCGGCCGCCCGGGCGGCGATGGTCGGCACGAGCATGACCGACTCGATGCTGATCCTGCACACCGATCTGGGCCGGCCGGGCCTGGACGTCGCCGAGAGCGTGGTGTGGCTGGAGGACCGGATGGCAAGGCAGCTGTTCGCCGACGGCCTCGATCTGGCAGCCGGGCGCCCGCGAACTGCTCGACGAGCGTCTACGCCGCGGACGTGCCGATGGCGCTGGTCACCGCGACCCGCCGGCACCTGGTCGACGTGGCCCTGTTGAGCATCGGCGGCGCACTACTTCGACGCCGTCGTCGCCGGTGACGAGGTGAGCAACGTCAAGCCGCACCCGGAGCCGTACCTGACGGCCGCCCGCCTGCTCGGGCGTCACCGACATCCGCCGGTGCGTGGCCATCGAGGACTCGCCGACCGGCGTGGCCAGCGCCCGGGCGGCCGGCTGCGTGGTGCTGGCCGTCCCGAGCGAGACCGAACTGTCCGATGTCGACGGGGTGACGGTCGTCGACTCGCCTCGCCTCGGTCGACCTCGGCCTACCTGAGGAAGCTGTCGCAGGCGCCGAGGCGCGCCTACGAACCGTCACTCGTGGGCGATCGCGGCCAGGACGTTGACCCGCGCCGCCCGGATCGCCGGCAGCACCGCCGCGACCACGCCGACCAGCGCGGCCAGGACGCAGGTAGGTCGCCATCTGGTCCACGGGAACGCCAGGTCGGTGAAGCCGTCGTCCTTCAGGGCCCGTACGACGGCCGAGCCCAGCCCGGTGCCGACGACCAGGCCGAGCAGCGCGCCGAACACCGAGATGACCACCGCCTCGACGGTCACCATCCGCATCGTCTGCGCCCGCCGCATCCCGATCGCGCGGAGCAGGCCCAGCTCGCGGGTCCGTTCCAGCACCGACAGCGCCAGGGTGTTGACGATGCCGAGGACGGCGATCAGGATCGCCAGGGCCAGCAGGACCTGGATCATCGTCAGCAGCGTGTCGAACTGCGCGGACTACTGGTCGACGTAACTCGCTGCGGTCGGCGACGGTCACCTCCGGGCTGTCCGCGAGCAGCCGGTCGATCTGCTGCTTGACGCCGTCGACCGGGGTCCCCGCGGCCAGCGTGACGTAGCCCATCGCCGGCTGGGCGACCCGGAAGTCCTTGATGACGTCGCTCGGACAGGATGTATCCGGCGATGACGTCGCTCTTCCCGTACACTCCGATGATTTTGATCTTGTGGGTCTGGCCCCGGGACAGCTGGACGGTCACGGTGTCGCCGACCCCGACGTGTTGCTGCGCGGCGCGCTCGGCGTCGATCACCGCCTCGTCGGTGCCGGTGAAGGCGAGCGTGCCGGACGTCGCGGCCAGCTTGAACATGCTCGGCGTAGCTGCCGAGGTCGGGAACCGCGACGACGTTGCGGGGCTCGCCGTTGACCTGACCGCGAGATCGCCGTACTCGGAAGCCGTGCGCGCGACGCCGGGGATGGCCCGGACCCGGTCCATGACCGCCGGGTCGAACGTGGCCGGCATCGCGGCCGCGGTCGCCGGCGATGATCAGATCGGCGGTCACCTGCTGGTCGGCCGTCCGGTGCAGGCTCTTCGTGGCCGAGGTGAGCACCACGTTGACCCCGGTGATCAGGGCCAGGCCGACCATCAGCGCGGCCGCGGTGATCGCGGTGCGGCGCGGGTTGCGGCCGGAGTTGAGCCGGCCCAGCTTGCCCGGCACCGACCAGGAGAAGAGCCGGCCGAGCACGCCCACGACCGGCCGGGCCAGCAGCGGCGTGAGCAGCGCGACGCCGATGAACGAGACCAGGACGCCGCCGAGGATCAGCCAGAGCGTGCCGTCGCCGGCCGGCAGGCCGAGTCCGAGCAGCGTGGCGCCGGCCGCGGCGACCACCGCGCCGCTCACGGTGAGCCTGGTGAGCGGCCGGTCCGGCGTCGCCGACTCCTGCAGCGCGGCGATCGGCGGGATCCGCGACGCCCGCAGCGCCGGCAGCAACGCGGCGAGCACGGTGACGAGGATGCCGACGGCGAACGCGCTGATGATCGCGGCGGCGGGTACGCCGATGCCGGCCAGTTCCAGCGCGCTGCCGCCGACGTTGCCGAACAGCCAGGCCAGCCCCGCGCCGACGCCGATGCCGGCGGCGAGCCCGATGACCGAGGCGATGAGGCCGATCGACGGCGGCCTCGATCAGGACCGAGCCGATCACCTGTCGGCGGCTGCCGCCGAGGGCGCGCATCAGCGCCAGCTCACGGGTCCGCTGCGCGACGATGATCGAGAACGTGTTGAGGATGAGGAACGTCCCGACGAACAGGGCCACCCCGGCGAAGCCGATGCAGGACGTTGTTGAAGAAGCTCAGCCCCTGCTTGAGGCCGTCGGCGGTCTGCGCGGCCAGCTGCTGGCCGGTCTTGACCTGGTAGTCCGGGCCGAGCGCGGCGGCGATGTCGTCGCGCAGCTTCTCCGGCGTGACGCCCGGCGGCGCGTCACGTCGATGTCGCTGTACACGCCGGTCTGGCCGAGCATGAGCTGCTGGGCGACCGGTTCGGTGAAGGCGACCTCGAGGGCGCCGCCGAGGGAGTCGCGGTCGCCGCTGTAGCCGAAGATGCCGACCAGCGTGAACGTCTTCTTCGGCTGCAGGGTCAGGACGCCGACCTGGTCGCCGACGTGCAGCCCGGCCGCTTTCGCGGTGGCCGCGTTGACCGCGATCTCGTCGTCGGCGCTCGGGCCGCGGCCCTCGCGCAGCTTCCTCAGGTCGGACTCGCCGGTCCAGTTCTCGCCGAGGCGCGGCGGGCCGAACGTGGTGACCACCTTGCCGTTGCGGCCGATGACCCGGGCACCGTCGGCGTTCGCCGAGCCGGTCGCCTTGGCGACACCCGGCACGGCGCGGACCCGGTCAACGACCGCGGCCGGGATGTTCGCCGGCACCGTCTCGCCGTCGAACTCGTCGACGTCGACCTTCGGCTTCGCGGAGACCTGGACGTCGGTACCGGAGTAGATGGTCGCGAACAGCCCGTCGAACGAGCGGCCGAGCGTGTCGGTGAGCACGAACGCCCCCGACACGAACATGACGCCCAGGACGACGGCGAGGCCGGACAGGACCAGCCGCAGCTTGCGCGACAGCAGACTCTTGAGGGTCGCCTTGCAGCATCCGGTCCTACTGTCCAGCGTCCAGGTGTCCAGGACGGTTTCGGCGGTCGGCTGGTACAGCTCGCTGACGACGTGGCCGTCGGCGAGGAAGATGACGCGGTCGGCGTACGAGGCGGCGACCGGGTCGTGCGTCACCATCACGATCGTCTGGCCGAGCTCGCACGACGCTGTTGCGCAGGAACCCCAGCACCTCGGCGCCGGACCGCGAGTCGAGGTTGCCGGTCGGCTCGTCGGCGAAGATGACGTCCGGCCGGCTGATCAGGGCCCGCGCGCAGGCGACGCGCTGCTGCTGGCCGCCGGACAGCTGCGCCGGGCGGTGCCGCAGCCGGTCGCGCAGGCCGACGGTGTCGATGACCGTGTCGAACCAGGCCCGGTCCGGCTTGCTGGCCGGCGATCGCCAGCGGCAGCAGGATGTTCTCCTCGGCGGTCAGCGTCGGCAGCAGGTTGAACTGCTGGAAGATGAACCCGACCTTGGTCGCGCCGCAGCGTGGTCAGCCCGCCGTCGGACATGCCGGTCAGCCGCGTGTCGCCGATGTACACGTCGCCCTGCGACACCGAGTCCAGCCCGGCGAGGCAGTGCATGAGCGTCGACTTGCCGGAGCCCGACGGCCCCATGATCGCGGTGAACTGCCCGCGTTCCAGTTCGACGTCGACGCCGTGCAGCGCGACGACCCTGGCCTCCCCACTGCCGTACGTCTTCCACACGTCAACCGCCCGCGCCGCGATGGTTCGGGTCCGTTCGATCGTGAGCGACATCGTTGGTCCCCCTGCGTCTCGTCTCCTGGTGTGCGAGACTCATCCTCCGGGCGATCGCGCGCCGCAACGTCGGCCGCGGGAGGTAGCCCGCCACTGGTCTTTGCCTGGGGGAGCACCCCGGAACCGAGGTCAGGGGCAACCCTTGGACGGCTGCGCTTGGCCGCGGCCGGTGGGCACAACTTCGGGGAAGGAGTGCCCTCGAGCCGGCCGCGTGGCCACTGTTCCGGGGAAGTGGTGCCCACCAGCCGGCCGCGTGGCCACTACTTCGGGGAAGTAGTGCCCTCCAGCCGGCCGCGTGGGCACTACTTCGGGGAAGGAGTGGCGTCGCGGCGGTTCGGTCAGGGCTGTTCGACGGTTTCGGCGCGGGCGATCTCGGCGAAGACGGCGGCCAGATAGGGCTGTAGGGGTTGCCCCGAGGCGGCGAGCAGGTCGGCGGTCAGCACGGCGCCGTGGCGGGCCATCGCCGCCGCCGACAACGGTGCCGCGCCGTCGTCGAACTGGTGCACGCCGAGCGCGCCGGTGAGCAGGACCACGATGACGTTGGCGTCGACCGCCGGCCACCACTGCGACGCCGAGCGGACGCACTGTTCGAGCACGCCGCGGATGTCGTCGCCGGTGAGCCCGTCCGGGTGCAGGTCCTCGAGGAGGGCCCGGACGACCGCGCCGAACACGACGCCGACCTGTTGCGGGTCGAGCCCGGCCAACTCGGCGCCGGCCTCGTCGAACGCCGCCAGGTCACGCGCCTGTGCGGCGGCGACCGCAGCCTCGACGCCGACCGCGATCGCCCGGGCCGGCGCCGGTAGCTGACGCCACGACGTGCTCATGGAACTCCCATCGACGGTGCAGGTGGCCGGCCAACACTAGCCGCGCCGCCCGAGCCGTCCCGGCGAGGCCACAACTTCGGGCAAGTCGATCAAGGAAGAGCGCGCCAGGATTTGTCCGATTCCCGGGCGCGCCCTTCCTTGATCGACAACGGGTGCCCCGCATCTGCCCCGTGGTCTCCCGACCTCGCTCAGACCACTGCTTCCCCGAAGTTGTGGCCTCCCGGGTCGGCTGAGGGCACTACTTCCCCGAAGTTGTGGCGACCCCGGGCTTGTCACCGCGGACCTGGCAGGCGCGAAGCGCCGGTGTCTGGCGGGAGCGACGGTCGTGCGTTCGACGGACCCGAGTCATCGGCTAAAAGCGGCTAGAATGGATCATTCATAGGCGATGGCGCCGAGCACGTTCAGGCGCGCGGCGCGCACGGCCGGGATGATGGCGGCGAACACGCCGACGACGAGCGCCGCCCCGAGGTAGATGAGCATCAGGCCCCACGGCAGGGAGACGTCGCCGAACCCGACCGCTTCCTTGAGGGCCCGGACGATCGCAGCGCCGAGCCCGCCGCCCACGACGAGGCCGAGCAGCGTGCCGAAGAGCACGATCACCACCGACTCCGTCGTCACCATCCGCATGGTCTGGCTGCGTCTGAGCCCGATCGCGCGGAGCATGCCGATTTCGCGGGTGCGTTCGATGACCGACAGCACGAGCGTGTTGATGACGCCGAGCACCGAGATGGCCAGGGCGACCAGGCAGCAGGACCTGTACCGCGGCGAGCAGCACGTCGAAGAACTGCGTGCTGGTGCCGACGTACTCCTGCCGGGTCTGGACGTCGACCTCCGGGTTGTTCTTGATCACCCCGGCGATCTCCGCCTTGACCGCGTTGACGTCGGCGCCGTCGCGGACCTTCACGTACGCCTGGATCGGTTTGGGGAACCGGAATCCGGCCTCGGCGTCGGCCTCGGAGATGGTGAACCCGTTGCCCACGTTGGTCGGCGCGGTGATGCCCACCAGGGTGTAGGTGCGTTCGCCGGTCTTCGTCAACGCGATGGGCACCTGGGCGCCGACCGCGAGCTTGTTGTCGTCGGCGGTCTTGCGGTCGACGATGAGCTGCCCGCTGCCGAGCGAGTCGATGCTGCCCGCGTCGGCCTTGAGCTTGAGGACGGTGCGGGCCGAGGCGAAGTCGTCGTACGCGATGACGTACTGGGTCTTCCCGTCGATCTTGCCGGCGTCGAACGTGGCCGCCGCGACCGTCTGCACGTCGGGCAGCGCCCGGATGGCCTTGATCTCGTCGGGCTGGATCGTCGGCGGTACCTCGGACGTCTGCTGACCGGAGACCACCAGGTCGGCCTGCAGTTCCTGGTCGACGACCTTGCCGAGGCTGGTCGACAGCGACGCGAACACGGTGCTGATCGCGGTGACGAGCGCGATGCCGATCATGACGGCCGCGGCGGTGATCGCGGTACGGCGCGGGTTGCGCGAGGAGTTGCGGCGGCCCAGCTTGCCCGGCACCGACCAGGAGAACATCCGGCCGAGCACCGACACCACCGGTTTGCTGATCAGCGGGGTCAGCAGCGCCACCCCGACCAGCAGCGCGAGCACACCGGCCAGGATCAGCCACAGCGTCGCCCCGCCGGCGCCGGACAGCCCCCAGACCAGCGACACCGTCCCGCCGACCGTGACGATCGCGCCGGTGATCGTGATGCGGGTCAGCGGCCGGTCGGTCGCGGCGGATTCCCGCAACGCGGCGATCGGCGCCACCCGGGACGCCGCGCAGGGCCGGCACCAGCGCGGCGACCAGGGTCACGGAGATGCCGATGCCGAACGCGAGGATCGCGGCGATCGGCGGCACGCCGAGGCTGGCGATCTTCAGCGAGCCGCCCGCGGACGCGCCGAGCCCGTATGCGCCGAGCGCACCCAGCCCGATGCCGACCGCGAAGCCCACCGCCGAGCCGATCACCCCGATCAGCAACGCCTCCAGCAGGACCGAGCGCAGCACCTGCCCCCGGCTCGCGCCCATCGCGCGGAGCAGCGCGAGTTCCTGGGTGCGCTGCGCCACGATGATCGAGAACGTGTTGAGGATGAGGAAGATGCCGACCAGCACGGCGACCAGGCCGAAGCCGACAAGGACGTAGTTGACGTACTTGAAGATGTCCTTGAACGGCTGCGCCGACTCCTTGGCCAGTTCGTCGCCGGTCTTCACCGTGAAGTCGCTGCCCAGCGCGGCTTGGAGGTTGTCGCGCAACTGCGTCTTGGAGGTGCCGGGCTGCGCCTTGACGTCGACGTCGGTGAAGACGCCGGTCTGCCCGAGCATCGCCTGCTGCGCCACCGGCTCGGTGAAGAACACGGTCTGCTCACCGGCCATCGACTCGCGGCCGCCGGCGAAGAGGAAGATGCCGACCACCTTGTATGTCGTGCGCGGCTCGGTGGTGATGATGTCGATCGAGTCACCGAGCTTGAAACCGCCGGTCTTGGCCAGCCCGGCGTTGATGACCACCTCGTCGGCGGCCTGCGGCCCGGTGCCCTCCTTGAGCTGGACGAGCTGGTCCTCGCCGGTCCAGTTGGCGCCGAAGCGCTGACCGCTCTGGTTGGTCACGAGCTTGCCGTTCTTGCCGATCACCTTGGCGCCGTTGGTGAACACCTGGCCGGTCGCCTTGGCCACGCCGGGCACCTCCTTGGCCCGCTCGACGGTCGAGGCGGGCAGGGTCCCCACGCCGCTCTGCTCGGCCGCCTTCTGCACCGGCTGGACCTGCACATCCGTGTATGTGTAGATGTTGGCGAACAAGGCGTCGAACGAGCGGCCGAGCGTGTCGGTCAGCACGAACGAGCCGGCCACGAACATCACCGACAGCACGACGGCGACCATGGACAACGTCAGCCGGAGCTTGCGCGCCAGCAGGCTCTTGAGTGTGGCGCGCAGCATCAGGCACGCTCCTCCGCGACCTGGTTCGCCGCGGCGACGTCGGGCTGGTTCGCGGCGGTAACGTCAAGCCGCTTGAGCCGGTCCAGGACGGACTCGGCGGTGGGGTCGAGCAGTTCGTCGACGATCCGCCCGTCGGCGAGGAAGATGACCCGGTCGGCGTACGAGGCCGCGTTCGGGTCGTGCGTCACCATGACGATCGTCTGGCCGAACTCGCGGACCGAGTTGCGCAGGAAGCCCAGCACCTCCGCGCCGGAGTGCGAGTCGAGGTTGCCGGTCGGCTCGTCGGCGAAGACGACGTCCGGGCGGGACACCAGCGCCCGGGCGCAGGCGACGCGCTGCTGCTGGCCGCCGGACAGCTGCGTCGGCCGGTGCCGCAGCCGGTCGCGCAGGCCGACCGTGTCGATGACCGTGTCGTACCAGTCCGCGTCGGGCTTGCGCCCGGCGATCGCCAGCGGCAGCAGGATGTTCTCCTCGGCGGTCAGCGTCGGCAGCAGGTTGAACTGCTGGAAGATGAAGCCGACCTTGGTCCGCCGCAGCGTGGTGAGGTCACCGTCGGACATGCCGGTGAGCCGGGTCTCGCCGATGAACACGTCGCCCCGGGTGACCGAGTCGAGCCCGGCGAGGCAGTGCATCAGCGTGGACTTGCCGGACCCGGACGGCCCCATGATCGCCGTATAGTGCCCCTGTTCGAGCTCGACGGTGACCCCGTGCAGCGCGATGACCTGGGCCTCTCCGCTGCCGTACACCTTCCAGACGTCGACCGCTCGGGCGGCGACAGCCGCGCCGGTCGTGACCGTGGCAGTCACGTGTCCCCCCTCGTGAAGTTTCGCGAACACTCGCATTCACGGTAGGGGTTGCCGACCAGCGAGCCGTCGTGCTCGCGGGCCAGATCCGGATCCGTCTCGCGGATGACCCCGACCCCTACTCAGCTCATGACTCGGGTCCGCCGGGCGCACGACCGGCGTCGAGAGAGCGTACGTCGAGACCGATTCGTCCCTGCGCAACTTCCGGGAAGTAGTGGCCTCGGCGGGTCCGGTGGGCACTACTTCGGGGAAGTTGTGGCGTCCCGGCCCCTCGGAGGCCACTACTTCGCGGAAGTTGTGGCGCTCGAGGCCTCCGGAGCGGCGTCAGGAGCCGGGGCGGACCAGGCCGGTCTCGTAGGCCAGGACGACGGCCTGCACACGATCGCGCAGGCCGAGCTTGGTCAGCAGGTGGCCGACGTGGGTCTTCACGGTCGTCTCGCTGACCGACAGCTCCTTGGCGATCTCCGCGTTGGACAGGCCCCGGGCCAGCTGGACGAGCACCTCCCGCTCGCGGTCGGTGAGCACCCGCAGGTCCCTCGGCGGCGCGGCCGACGGGTCGGGCAGCGACTCGGCGAACTTGTCGAGCAGGCGCTTGAGGATCCGCGGCGCCACGACCGCCTCGCCGGCCGCGACCGTGCGGATCGCGGTCACCAGGTCGTCGGCCGGCACGTCCTTGGCGAGGAACCCGCTCGCCCCGGCCCGCAGCGCCCCGACGACGTACTCGTCCAGGTCGAACGTGGTCAGGATGAGCACCCGGACCGGCAGCTTCGCCTCGACGATGATCCGCGTCGCGGCGACGCCGTCCATGCGGGGCATGCGGATGTCCATGAGCACCACGTCGGGCAGCAGCCGCCGGGCGAGGTCGACCGCCTCGACGCCGTCGCCGGCCTCGGCCACGATGTCGAGGTCGGGCTCACCGCCGAGCACCATCCGGAAGCCGGTGCGCAGCAGGGGCTGGTCGTCGGCGAGCAGGATGCGCACCGGACGGCTGGGCTCGCTCAAGATGCCAGCTGCCTCTCTGTGATGTCCACGGGAATCTTCGCGTACACCCGGTAGCCGCCGCCCGGGCGGGGTCCGGTGCGCAGCGTCCCTCCGTACAACATCACGCGTTCACGCATGCCCAGCAGGCCGTGGCCGATCGCGCCCGAGCCGAGTTGCGGGCCCCGCCCGGTGTCGCAGATCTCCACGATGAGCTCGTGCGGGGCGAAGAGCAGCCGGACCTCGACGGCCGCGGCGCCGGCGTGCTTGAGCGCGTTGGTGAGCGCCTCTTGCACGATCCGGTACACGGTGAGCGCGACGCCGGGGTCCAGCGGCCCGGGCACCCCTTCGACCTTGAGCACGGCCGGCAGCCCGGCCTCGCGGATCTGCTCGACGAGCCCTTCGACGCCGGCCAGGCCGGGCTGCGGCGCCAGCTCGCCGGCCGGCTCGGCGTCGGCGCGCAGCACGGTCAGCAGCCGCCGCATCTCGCGCAGGGCGGTGCGGCCGGTCTCCTCGATCGTGGCCAGCGCCTCGTCGGCGGCGGCCGGGTCGCGGGCCAGCATCCGGCGCGAGCCGGTGGCCAGCACCCCCATCACGCTGACGTGGTGGGCGACCACGTCGTGCAGTTCACGGGCGATGCGCCGGCGCTCGTCGGCGACCGCCTGGTTGGTCAGCGCCTGCTGGCTGGTCTCCGCCGTCCGGGCCCGGTCCTCGAGCGCGGCCACGTACGCCCGGCGCGTCGCCACGGTGCGGCCGATCAGGAAACTGACCAGGGCGCTCAGCGCGCTGAACGCGACGTAGTACACGGGGGAGAGGGCAGTGTCGCCCCGGTACGGCCCGCCGACCACCGCGGACAGCACGAGGGAGGGGACCCAGATCAGCAGCAGGGCGCCGCAGGCCTGCCGGATCGGCAGCCGGACCGCCGCGGTGTAGGTCACCACGAGCACGGCGACGGCGGCGCTGCGCAGCGGGACGCCGGCGAAGGGCAGGACGGCGTGGATCGACGTGAGGATGACCGCGAGCCAGGTCCACCGCCGCCGGATGACCACCGGGATCAGGCCGAGCGCGTTGTAGAGCAGTTCGGCCGGCGCGGACGGCCGGGCCGCCACGCTGGGGCTGACCGTGAAGGCGACCGTCTCGGCCGCCAGCAGCAGGATCGCCAGCCCGGCGTCGCGGAGCAGCACGTTGTATCGCCAGTTCGCCGATCGCGACCACAACGTGCGCACACCATGACGTTAACCGCTCCAGGGCCGCCGCGATCGTCGCGCACGCCGAGATCGGTCTCGTCCTGACGGATGAGGCCCAGCTCACCGCCGGCGCCGGGCCCGCTACGCGGTGGTGCGCCGGCGCATCGACCACATCTGGGTCGCGCGCTCGAAGTGCATCGCCGTCGGCCAGTCGATGCCGGGCGGCCCGGCCTCGGTGCGGAACGACCGGACCGCCTCGCGGGCCAGGGCCGGGTCCTTCGCCGGCCGGGCCGCCAGGGCTAGGGCGGTCGCTTCGACGTCGGCATCGTCGACGGCCGTCCAGGCCAGCCCGAGCTGGGCCGCCCGCCGGCCGTCGATCTCCTCGCTGAACAGCCCTAACGCGGCGGTGGCCTCGCGGCCGGCGGTACGGGTGGCGATGGTGAAGAAGCCGCCGCCCGGGTGCAGACCGATCCGCAGGAACCCGGCCATGATGCGAGCATCGGCGGCGACGACACGCAGGTCGGTGGCGAGCATCAGGTTGAGCCCGGCGCCGACCGCCGATCCTCGGACGGCGGCGATGGTGGGCACGCTGAGCACCCCGACCCGCATGAACGCCTGGTAGACCAGGCCGATTTCGGCGTACGTGTGCTCCTCGGCCTGGTCGGCGCCGGGCGTCCAGCGCCGCCGGTCGGCGCCCGAGCAGAAGGTGCCGCCGGCCCCGCGTACGACGGCGGCGCCGATGGCCGGGTCGGCGTCGATCGCATCGCAGTGCGCGATCATCTCGGTGGCCATCTCCGGGGTCAGCGCGTTGCGGACCTCGGGCGAGTCGACGGTGAGGACCGCGACGGCCCCTTCGGTGTGCAGCGTGATCGTGCCCATGAGCTTGCCTACCACACGCCCGACCCGTTCCCGGGCTGGCCGCCTAGCGCACGAATGTGAACAGCTTGCCGTCGCGCAGGGGAGCCGGAACGCCGGTGAACCGGTGGACGCCGACCGAGAGCAACATGCCGTCCGGCGCCTCGAACGCCTCCTCGACGAACGCCGCCTCCGCCAGCCAGCCCCGGATCGCCGGGGTCAGATCCGGTTCGGCCCTCGTCCGGGTCCAGATCACCGTCGCACCCGCCGCGCACAGGTGCGGCAGCGCGGCGACCGTCGCGTGGACGTCGCCGTCGACGATGTTGCCGAACACCCCGGCGAGCAGCACCAGATCGGCCGGCACGGCACCGGCGTACGAGGCCAGCTCGCCGGCGTCGGCCCGTACGACCTCGACCCCGTCGAGTCCTTCGGCGGTCGCACGGTCGCGGGCCACCGCCATGTTGCGGGGGTCGTACTCGATCAGCCGGGCCCGCACCCGGGCGGCGTCCGCGCGGCCCGACAGCACCCCGATCAGGTCCCGGCCCTGCCCGGCGCAGGCGCTCACCACGGTCAGCGCCGGCTCGGTCCGCCGGTCGAGGAACGCGGTGACGTGCCGCTGGACGAGACGCAGCCGGTGCGACAGCGGCGAGCCGGCGTCCTCGTACGGGCGGTGCCACTCGTACCAGTCCTTGGTCTTGGTCACGACATCGATTGTGGATCGCCGCGCACGCCCTTATTCACATAGGCTCGACGGGTGCTCGCGCCACCGATCGAATTGCTGGCACACCTGCGCCGGGCGCACGATCACATCGACCGGTACTACGCCGAGCCGCTCGATCTCGAACGGGTCGCCGCGGTGGCCGGCGTCTCCAAGTACCACTTCGTGCGGTGCTTCCGGATGACCTACGGCGAGACGCCGATGCGCTACCTGACCCGCCGGCGCATCGAGCGGGCCCAGGACCTGTTGCGCGCGGCCAACCTGACCGTCACCGAGATCTGCATGCTCATCGGGTTCAGCAGCCTCGGCTCGTTCTCGACGCGGTTCACGCAGTTGGTGGGGGAGAGCCCGACTGCCTACCGGAGCCGGTGGGCGGCGGCCGGGGCGCCGCACGTCCCCGGCTGCTACCTGTTCATGCGCGGCGTCGCCCGATCGTCGTTCGCGCAATCTTCGAGAAGCACCGGGCTGAGCAGCGAGGATACGGTGTAGCACATGATCACAAACATCTCGCTCGTCACCGTCTACTGTCTCGACCAGGACGCCGCCCGCGACTTCTACGTCAACATCCTCGGCTTCGAGGCGAAGACCGACGTGAGCATGGGCGAAGGGTTCCGCTGGGTCACCGTCGTGCACCCCAACCAGCCCGAACTCGAGGTCACGCTGATGCTGCCCGGCCCGCCGCTCGAGCCCGACGACGCCGAGCACGTCCGCGGACAGCTCGAGAAGGGCCAGATGGGTGGGCTCGGGCTGCGCGTCGACGACTGTCGCAAAGCGTTCGAGGAGCTCAGCGCCAAGGGCGTGACGTTCCTGCAGGAGCCGTCGGACCGCCCGTACGGCGTCGAAGCCGTCATGCGCGACAACTCCGGGTGCTGGTTGGTGCTCGTGGAGCCCAAGGACTTCAGCCCGGAAGACTTCGCCTGACGTCACGGTTCGTACGAGCCGGGCTCCCAGGCTCGGGCGGCCACGCCGATCGTGTTCCAGGCGTTGATCGTCAGGATCAGGCTGAGAACGGCGCCGACCTCCTTCTCGGTGAATTCGGCCGCCACCTCCGCATAAGCGGCGCCCGGCACGTGCGTATCCGCCATCCGGGTGACGACCTCGGTGAACGCCAGCGCGGCCCGTTCCTTCGCGGAGTAGAACGGCGTCTCCCGCCAGGCCGGCAGCGCGTAGATGCGCTGCTCCGACTCGCCGCCCTTGCGGGCGTCCTTGGTGTGCATGTCGATGCAGTACGCGCAGCCGTTCAGCTGGGAGGCGCGGATGCGGATCAGCTCGCGTAGCGGAGGGTCGATGCCGGCCTCGTCGGCCAGCTTCGTGGTGGCCCGGTCCAGGTGGGCGATCGCTCCGTAGACCCCGGCGGCGACCTTCTCATAGTCCAGGCGCATCGCAATCTCATCCATGCGCCCAGGCTACGAAGCCGGTGGCGGATACCAATGGTCCACTTGCGGCCGGCAATCATGGGCCGGTGCGCCTTCCTTGATCGACTGGGGACTGTGCGGACTACGCTTTGACCCATGGATGCTGTCGAGCACGACGTACCGACTCCCGACGGGCGGCTGCTGCACGTCTACGAGGCCGGCGATCCGGCGGGCGAGCCGGTCCTGGTGCACCACGGCACACCCGGCTCCGGTCTCCTCGCCGAGGCCTGGGCCCGGGACGCGAAGGCCCAGGGCATCCGGCTGATCGGCTACGACCGGCCCGGGTACGGCCGGTCGACCCGCCGCCCCGGGCGCTCGGTCGCCGACGCGGTCGAAGACGTGACCGCCCTGCTCGACGCGCTCGGGGTCGGCCAGTTCCGTACTTGGGGCGTCTCCGGCGGCGGCCCGCACGCGCTCGCCTGCGCCGCGCTGCTGCCCGATCGGGCCGTCTCGGTTGCCTCGATCGCCTCCGTGGCGCCGTTCGGCGCGGCCGGTCTGGACTTCCTGGCCGGCATGGGACAGTCCAATGTCGACGAGTTCGGGGCCGCGCTCGCCGGCGCGGAAGCGCTGCGGCCGTTCCTGGCCGAGGCGGCCGCCGAGTTGGCCGCCGGCGGCCCGAGTGGCCTGGCCGACGGCCTCGAGTCGATCCTGCCGCCGGTCGACGTGGCCGCGCTCGACGGCGGCTTCGCCGAGTTCATGTACGAGTGGATGGCCGCCGGCCTGCGCCCCGGCGTCGACGGCTGGCTCGACGACGACCTGGCCTTCGTGGCGGCGTGGGGCTTCGACGTCACGGCCATTCGCGTGCCGGTGCTACTCGTCCAAGGCCGGCTCGACCTGATGGTGCCGATCAGCCACGGCGAGTGGCTGGCCGGACGCGTTCCCGGGGTGGACCCGCTGCTGCTGGACGGCGAGGGCCACCTCAGCCTGGTCGCCCAGCTGTCGCGGGTGCACACCTGGCTCCTCGAGCACGCCTGAAGAGGTCCACAAGGGACAGTACGGTGTAGGCGTGAAGGAACTCTTGCGCAGAGCGGCCGACGAGGCCGCGGCATTCCGGGCGGCGATCGTCGACGGACCGGTCAACGCGTCGGCCGATCTGGCCGACCTGAAGGCGGCCTTCGGCGGCCCGCTCGCGGCCGCACCGACCCCGGCGGCCGACGTGCTCGAGGAGCTCATCGCGGCGGCCAAGGGCGGCCTCGTCGCGATGCCCGGGCCGCGGTTCTTCGGCTTTGTCATCGGCGGCGCGTTGCCGGCCGCGACCGCCGCCGAGGTGCTCACCGCCGGCTGGGACCAGTGCGCGTTCAACGCCGTGATCGCACCGGCCGCGACCGCCGCCGAGGACGCCGCCGGCGGCTGGCTCAAGGAACTGCTCGGCATTCCGGCCACCGCATCGGTCGGCTTCGTCACCGGGGCGCAGGCGGCCAACACGGTCGGCCTCGCCACCGCCCGCCATCAGGTGCTGGCCGAGGCCGGCTGGAACGTCGAACAGCGCGGCCTGCCCGGCGCTCCCCGGATCCGGGTGATCGCGGGTCAGGAGCGGCACGCGACCATCGACCGATCGCTGCGGCTGCTCGGGCTCGGCTCGGATGCCGTCGAGCCGGTGCGGGCGGGCGACCAGGGCGCGATCGACGCCGCCCATCTCGCGGAGGTCCTCGCCGCGCACGAGCCGGGACCGACGATCGTCTGCCTGCAGGCCGGTAACGTCAACACCGGCGCGTTCGACGACCTCCGGGCCGCCTGCGACGTCGCCCACCGGCACGGCAGCTGGGTCCACGTCGACGGCGCGTTCGGTCTGTGGGCCGGCGCCAGCCCGAGCCTGCGCCACCTCGTCGACGGGGTCGAGCTGGCCGACTCCTGGGGGTGTGACGGGCACAAATGGCTCAACGTCCCGTACGACTCGGCGTTCGCGTTCTGCGCCCGGCCCGACGTGCACGTGGCCGCGATGTCGTACACCGCCTCGTACCTGGTCGGCTCGGGGACGGTGCCGGGAGCCGCCGACTTCACCGCCGAGTCGTCGCGCCGGGCGCGCGGTTTCGCGGTCTGGGCGGCCCTGCGGGAACTGGGCCGCGACGGCGTCGCCGACCTGGTCGACCGGTGCTGTGCGCTGGCCCGGCGGTTCGCCGACGGGCTGCGCGCCGCCGGCCTCGAGGTGGTCAACGACGTCGTGCTCAACCAGGTGCTCGTCGACTTCGGCGACGGCGGGCGCACCGACCGGGTCATCGCCGACATCCAGCGGGACGGCACGTGCTGGATGGGCGGTACGACGTGGCACGGGCGGCGGCTGATGCGGATCTCGGTCTCCAACTACGCGACGACGCCGGCCGATGTGGACCGCTCGATCGAGGCGATCGTGCGGCTCAACGGGGCGCTCAGCTCGTCGTGAAGCCGGCGAACTGGACGTCGCGGAACGCGGCCAGGCGTTCGGCCTCGGCCTCCAGCGCCCCCATCGGCGCCGTCGACCACAGGTCGAGCTGAAGGCGCAGCTTCGCGCCGGTCTTGCGTGGCCGCCAGGTGCCGGCGATCTCGCCGTCGACGAGCACCGCGCCGGGCCGGCCGAGCACCGGCCACAGCGCCTTGACCCGGGCCGGCTCCTCGACCAGCAACGCCCGGTCCTTCGCCTGGACGAACAGGTCGTACGGGCCGAGCAGCCGAGTCACCGTCACCGGGTCCGGGTCGAGGTCGCCCAGTGCCCAGCGCTTCTGGCCGCCCACCGTCACCTCGACCGCGTCCCGCGGCCAGCGGGCCTTGACCTCCTGCACCGGCGCGTCCAGGAAGTCGGCCACGTGCTTCGGGGTCGCCGGGCCGAGCAGCCGCAGGTATCCGCGGATGAGGTCCAGGCGCTCCGGTATCGTCTTCGCGACCGTGAACCCCTTGATGCGCTGCAGGACCGGCGGTGACGTCCCGGGCTGCAGTTCGAGACCGGCGCGCAGCGCGGCCAGCCGGAACGGCTGCTCGTAGAGGTGGACGGCGTCGCACGAGCGGCAGAACCGCTTGTACGGCTCGTCCATCAGCTTGGTCACCGCGGTGGACACGTCGCCCTTGCCGGTCGGTTTGGTGACCACCGAGCGCATCGCCGAGGCGACCGCGTCCAGTGCTTGCCGCGCCGGGATGCCGGCCGCCGTCAACGGCTTCGACGCGTCGAAGATGCGTTTGGCGGCGTCGGCGTCCGACCACGGCGCGACGGCCGCGGCGACGCCCGGCAGGTCGCGGCGGCGGTACAGGTGCGGCGCGCCCCGGACGCTCCAAAGGGTGCACAGCTCGTCGCCCTCCAGCTGGACGCCGCGGATCGCGAGGGCCCACAGCCCGCCGTCGGGCCCGGTGTCCTGCACGCCGAGGTCGAGCACGGCGGCGCCGGCGACCGGCGTCGTGTCGCGGTCGAGCTGCTGCGCCCGGGTCCGGTGGGCGAGCACCTGCCGCCGGGTCATGCTCATCTCGGTCGTGTCCGTGCTCTTCACAACACGACGGTAACCCGGTACCCGGACCCCGGATACCGGTCGCCAGACTGATCACCGTGACGCCGTTGAGCCTGCTGGCCGTGGCCGGCGCCGGCGTCTTCGCCGGCGCGGTCAACACGATCGCCGGCGCCGGCTCCCTCGTCACGTACCCGGTGCTGGTGGCGGTCGGCCTGTCGCCGCTGAGTGCCAACGTGACCAACGACATCGGTGTGGTGCCCGGCAACATCACCGGCGCCCTCGGCTTCCGCGACGACCTACGTGGCCAGGCACCACTGCTTCGGATGGTGCTGCCGCTGTCCGCGCTGTCCGCGCTGGCTGGCGGTGGGCTGCTGCTGCTCGCCCCGGCGCGCAGCTTCGAAGTGGTGGTGCCGGTGCTGCTGCTGGCCTCCAGCATCCTGACCGCGCTGCAGCCCTGGCTCCTGCGGCGGTTGCAGCGCGGCGAGGGCGACCGCCGTCCGGCGTTCCTGTCCTCGATCGCCGCGGTGGCGCTGTACGGCGGCTACTTCGGCACCGGCATCGGCCTGCTGTTCTTCGCGGTACTTGGCCTGTTCGTCGACGACACGCCACGCCGGCTCAACGCCACCAAACAGCTCCTGGCGCTGATCGCCAACGGCATCGCGGGCATCCTGTTCGCGTTCGTGGCCCCCGTGCACTGGTTTGCCGCACTGGTACTGGCCGTCGGCAGCACGATCGGCGGCCCGATCGGCGCGCGCCTGGCGCACCTGATACCGGCCAACGGGCTGCGCATCGTGGTGTGCGCGGTGGGCGTCCTCGCGGCCGGCTACCTGTGGTGGACGATGTGAGCCGCGCCATTTGCCGATCGCGGTACCGGCGCCGGTGAGCAGCAGCGACAGGCCGACCCCGATGCCGACGGAGTACAGCGGGTTGCCGAACACGTGCCCGCCGAAGTAGCCGAGGCTGCACACGTACCCGCTCCACAGCGCCGACCCGAGAACCAGCGGCGGCAGGTAGCGCCGGCGGGGCATCGCCGCGACGCCGCTGACCAGCGACACGGAGGTGCGCCCGAGCGGGACGAACCGCCCGGCGAACACCACCGCCGTCCCGCGCCGCGCCAGCAGGCCGGTCGCCCAGTCCAGGGCCTTCCTCGTCCGCCCCCGACGCGACCAGCGGTCGAACTGGCGGGCCCGTCCCCGGCGGGTCAGCTCATGCGTGATGAGGTCACCGGCGATCACCCCGGCCCACGTCGCCGCCAGCACCCCGGCCAGCTCGAGGCGGCCGCTCGCGGCCAGGGCCCCGCCGGTGATGATGGTCGTCTCCGCCGGTACCACCGGGAAGAGGCCGTCGACGAGCGCCATGACGAAAATGATCAGGTATGCCCAGCCGGCCGCCGCATGCAGATCCCACAGTCCATCCACCTGATCGAGTCTGCGGAAATCGCTGCTCAACCTCGATCCGAAGGGCCCCCGTCTTGACCGTGGGGATATCCCTACCCGGATGGGGGTGGTGCTACCCCGGCCACCGGGTGTGCCGCGAACGTAGCCCGCGCCACGTGCGCTGGTCACCGGAAGTTTCCCGGCCATTCAACGGGAACTCCGAGGCTTCTCAGGCAACCATGCATCGACGTGCAGCCCTCCCGGAGGAGAATCCCAGCATGGCTATTAGTCGTCGCCAAATGCTCGCCGGTGGCACCGCGGGCGTCGGGTTAACCGTCGCCGGGGCGCTCCCCAGCCTCGCCGAGCCCGCGGCCGCCGCATCGTGCAGATGCGCCTCGACGACGGCAGCATCGTGCCGGACGTCGCCTACATCACCTCCGCGCAGCTGGGCCGGCCGTTCAAGGTGACCTGGACCGACGTCCCTGAGCGCGACGCCGTGTCCACGCCGACGCGCAGCCAGTTCGCCGACGGCACCGTCACCCGCGGCAAGAAGTTCGAGGGCGTCTGGAGCAACGGCCGGGGCGCCTACATCGTCAACAGCTTCGCCTTCGGCGCCAGCGACCTGCCGGCCGACGCCACCCGGCACGACGGAATGGTCTGGTTCTACGACTATTCGGACGAGACGATCACCCTGGTCACGTACTTCCCGCACAATCCGGCCGCCGAGACGGAGGGCCCCTTCCCGAAGTACGCGGACCTGACCTTCGACGGTCCCGACAACGTGACCGTGACGCCGTGGGGCACGCTCGTCCTGGCCGAGGACGGGGTGAAGGCCTCGCACGTGCTCAGCGCCGTTCCGGGTGGTCCGACCTATGCGATCGCCCGCAATCAGCTGAGCAACGGCACCTCCAACGGCGCGCCGACCTACTCCGAGTTCACCGGGCCGACCTTCTCGCCCGACGGCAAGGTCCTGTTCGTCAACATCCAGGTTCCGGGCATCACCCTGGCCATCTCCGGCCCGTGGTCGAAGTACCTGGACTGATCCGCGACGCGCACGAGGGCCCGGCGGCGTCGCCACCGGGCCCTCGTGGTGCTCACCGCCGTCACGGGCGGCGCGACGTCGTCCCCGACACCTGCCGGGCGTAGGCGCCGTCGCGCGCCATCAACTCGGCGTGCGAGCCGGCCTCCACCACGCGGCCCTGCGACAGCACCGCGATCTGGTCGGCGTCGCGGACGGTCGAGAGCCGGTGCGCGATCGTCACCGTCGTGCGCCCCCGCGCCAGGGCGTCGAACGCCTGCTGCACGGCGCGCTCTGTCTCGTTGTCCAGCGCGCTGGTGGCCTCGTCGAGGACGAGTATCCGCGGGTCACGCAGGAGCGTACGGGCGATCGCGA
The DNA here is from genome assembly GCA_963816625.1 of uncultured Actinomycetota bacterium. Lineage (GTDB taxonomy): Bacteria > Actinomycetota > Actinomycetes > Mycobacteriales > Micromonosporaceae > Dactylosporangium. Next base: position 1,406,459 of record CAWFLC010000006.1, read on the forward strand.
TCCGCTGCTTCTCGCCGCCGGAGAACCGGTAGCCCCGGGAGCCGACGACCGTGTCGTACCCCTCCGGAAGCCCGCTGATCAGGTCGTGGATCTGCGCGGCGCGCGCGGCGGCCTCGATCTCGGTGTCGGTGGCGTCCGGCTTGGCGTAGCGCAGGTTCTCCCGGACGGTCGTATGCAACAGGTAGGTCTCCTGGCTGACCACCCCGACGATGCCCGCGAGGTCGGTGAGGCGCAGGTCGCGCAGGTCGACACCGTCGATCGTCAGGCGACCGCCGCTCGGGTCGTACAACCGGGAGATCAACGACGCCAGGGTGCTCTTGCCGCTGCCGGTCTCGCCGACGAGGGCGAGGCTGGTGCCGGCGGGCACGTCGAGGCTGATCCCGGCGACGGCGGCGGTGTCGCTGCCGGGGTAGCTGAAGGTGACCTCCTCGAAGCGCAGGTGCCCGCGGACCGCGTCGAGCGACACCGGCGCGTCCGGGTCGGACACCTCGACCGGCAGGTCAAGGTATTCGAAGATCCGCGCGAACAGGGCCAGGGAACTGGTCAGCGTGACGCCGACCCCGAGCAGCGACATCAGCGGCCGGAACAGGCCGGTCTGCAGCGCGGTGAAGGCGACCAGGGTGCCGATGCTCAGCGTGCCGGCGGTCGTGGGCAGGCCGGCGGCCAGGTAGAGGATCGCGGGGATGGCCGCGAAGATGACGTTCATCGACGCCATGCGCCAGCGGCCGGCCAGCTCGGAGCGCAGCTCGAGGTCGACCAGCCGGGTCGACGACGCGGTGAAACGCTCGACGAGCGAGGCGCTGGTGCCCATCGTCTTGGCCAGCTGCACGCCGCTGATGGAGAGGCCTTCGTCGATGGTGACGTTCAGGTCGGCGAGCTCGCCCTGGCGCTGCGCGGTGATGGTCCGGCGCATCTGCGCGACCTTGCGGGTCAGGTAGATCGCCGGCGGCAGCACGATCAGCGAGACCAGCGACAGCCGCCAGGACAGCGCGACCATCGCGACCGCGGTGGCGATCACCGTGGTCAGGTTGGCCGCGGTCGAGGTCGCCGTCGAGGTGACCACCGACTCCATGCCGCCGATGTCGTTGGTGATGCGGGACTGCACCTCGCCGGTGCGCGTCCGGGTGAAGAAGGTGAGCGACTGGCGCTGCAGGTGGCTGAACACGTCGGTGCGCAGCCGGTGCATGATCTGCTGCCCGACCCGGCTGGACAGCCACGTCTGGACCACGCCGAACGCCGAGGTCACCGCGGCCACGGCGACCATGCCGAGCACCAGAGCGACCAGCAGGGTCATGTCGCGGGACGGCAGCGCGCGGTCGATGACGGCCCGCAGCAGGAACGGCGAGGCCATCGAGATCACCGAAGACGCCATGATGATCAGGGTGACAATCACAAGCGTTCGACGGTACGGGGTGAAGAGCCGGCCGATTCGCCGGAGCGAGACGCTTCGCGCCTGGGATCGCTCCGCAGCAGAGACGGTTCGGCGGTTGCCTCGCATCAGGGTGGGGCCCGCGCCGCCGGCGCGGGGTCGGGGGGGCAGCAAGATCCGGATGTCGGGTTCCAAACTGATGCTCCTATACTGAGGTAACCTCAACATGAGGCTACAACAGTAAAGCCTGGTAGGCTATTCCCGTGGCCGACGAGAGCCTTTCCGAGGCGTTCTGGGGCGTGGCGCGGCAGCTGCGGCGCCAGTCGACGCGGACCGTCGCCCCGTGGGACATCACCCCCGGACAGGCGCGCGCGCTCGCCGTGCTCACCCATGCGACCGCGATCCGCCTCAGCGACCTGGCCGACCGGCTGCACATCGCCCCGCGCTCGACCACCGAGGTCGTCGACGGGCTCGAGGAGCGCGGCCTCGTCGAGCGGCAGGCCGACCCGACCGACCGGCGCGCCACGCTGATCGCCCTCACCGAGGAGGGCAGCAAGGTCGCCGAGGCGATCCGGCTGGCCCGCAGCGCCGAGGCGGAGGCATTCTTCGGCACGCTGAGCGCCTCGGATCAGGCCCACCTGAGCCGAATCCTCGCCCAGTTGCGTGAGTCATGAACGGTGAACCATGAACGACGCGGACGTCCTGTTCGTCAACGGGCCGGTGTTCACCGTCGATCCGGCCCGCAGCCGCGCCACCGCCCTCGCGGTGCGGGGCGAGCGGATCGTCGCGGTCGGCCACGACGAGGTGCGCGAGCTGGCCGGGCCCCGCACGGAGGTCGTCGACCTGGCCGGCCGGCTGCTCATGCCCGGTTTCCAGGACGCCCACATCCACGCCGTGATGGCCGGCCTCGAGCTGAGCAAGTGCGACCTCACCGGCACCGTCGACCTGGAGGAGTACCGGCGCCGCATCGCCGCCTACGCGACCGCCCACCCGGACGCCGAGTGGATCATCGGCGGCGGCTGGTCGATGGAGAGCTTCCCGGGCGGCGTGCCCGACCCGCGAGCTGCTCGACGAACTCGTGCCCGACCGCCCGGTCTACCTGACCAACCGCGACCACCACGGCGCCTGGGTCAACAGCCGCGCCCTCGAACGGGCCGGCATCACCGCCGACACGCCCGACCCGGCGACGGCCGGATCGAGCGCGACGCCGGACGGCGCGCCCGACCGGCACGCTGCAGGAGGGCGCGATGGCGCTGGTCTTCGACCTCATCCCGCTCGCCACCGCCGCCGACCGCCTGGAGGGCCTGCTGCGCGCCCAGCGCCGCTGCACGCACTCGGCGTCACCGCCTGGCAGGACGCGCTCATGTGCGGCGCCAACGGCTACCCCGACCCGTCCGACGCCTATCTCACCGCCGCCCGCGACGGGACCCTGCTCACCGCCGGGTCGTCGGCGCCCTGTGGTGGGACCGTGACCGCGGCGCCGAGCAGATCCCCGAGCTCCTCGACGAAGCGTCGCGAGCTGACCGTCGGGCCGCTCCGGTGCACGACCGTCAAGATCATGCAGGACGGGGTCGCGGAGAACTTCACGGCCGCGATGACTCGCCCCCTACCTGCGACGGCTGCGGCTGCGCCACCGACAACACGCGGGCATCAGCTTCGTCGAGCCGGGCGCGCTCGCGCGAGTACGTCACCGCGCTGGACGCCCTGGACTTCCAGGTGCACTTCCACGCCCTCGGCGACCGGGCGGTGCGCGAGGCGCTCGACGCCGTCGAGGCCGCCCGCGCCGCCAACGGCTTCCGCGACACCCGCCCGCACCTCGCCCACCTGCAGGTGGTGCACCCCGACGACCTGCCCCGCTTCCGCCGGCTCGGGGCGACCGCCAACATCCAGGCCGCTGTGGGCCGCGCACGAGCCGCAGATGGACGAACTGACCCTGCCGTTCCTCGGCGCGCGAGCGGCCGGCGTGGCAGTACCCGTTCGGCGACCTGCTCCGCGCCGGGGCGACCATCGCGGCCGGCAGCGACTGGCCGGTCAGCAGCCCGGATCCGCTGCTCGGCGTGCACGTCGCGGTCAACCGGGTGCTCCTGGGCCGCGACGACGAGCCGTTCCTGCCCGAGCAGCGGCTCGACCTGGCGAGCGCGCTCGCCGCCTACACGGCGGGCTCGGCCTACGTGAACCACCTCGACGACACCGGCACGCTCGCGCGCCGGCAACCGGGCCGACCTGGTCGTGCTCGACCGCGACCCGTTCGACGCCCCGCCCGACGGAGATCGGCGAGGCCCGGGTGTCGGCGACCTACGTCGGCGGCGTCCTCGTCTACGCCAGATAGGTCCGGGTCGCCACAACTTCCGGCAAGTAGTGGCCCTCAGGGCGGTCGGATGCCACAACTCCGGGGAAGCAGTGCCCTCAGCGCGTCGGGAGGCCACCAATTCGGGGAAGTAGTGGCCTCCGCGCGGTCGGGATGCCACAACTTCGGGGAAGTAGTGGCCCGGCCGGTCGGGTGGCCACTACTGCGGGGGGATCTGTAGGTGGTGGAGTCGGTTGAGGGTGTGCGAATCGTGACCAGGGTGCTTGGTCCGGCGATTCCGGCGGCACGTGCACACGGCGGCCCAGCGGTTCGGCGCCCGGCGGTGACCACCGTCATCGAGCAAACCCGCGACCTGCAAACCAGCACGGCAGTACCCGCACCCGGCACGACCGGCCACCCCCCCGAGTGCATGATCCTGAAGACCTACCGGGTGCCCTCCACCGGAAACTCTTCGCGATCATGCTCACCGCAGCCGACCCGCCGACCCCCTGAACAGTCACCTTCCGTCAAGTAGTGGTTTCCGCGGCCTTGGGATGCCACAACTTCCGGCAAGTAGTGGCCTCACCGGGGATGGACGACACGGCATCCCCGACGTAGCCCGCTCGCCGTGGAGCCGATCATGGGTACCGCAGACAGAGGGGCTTCGCCGGCGTCCACTGTGGACGCCGGCGACCCTCGTTGTCAGCCGAGCCAGGCTTTCCATTTGTCGGGGTTGGCGTCGAGCCATTTCTTGGCGGCGTCTTCGGGTTTCATGTTCTGCGCGGCGATGTCGCGGGCGACCGCGTTCTGATCGTCGTTGCTCCAGGCGAAGTTCTTCACCACCGCGACCGCCGGGCTGCCGGACTCGGCGAACTTCGCCGAGACCACCTTGTTCAGGGTGTAGTCCGGGTAGCCGCAGGCCACCTTGGCCGCGTCGGCGTCACACCCGGGCGTGTACGGCGGCAACGCCACCCGGACCAGTTTCAACTCGCTAAACAGCCACTGCGGCTCGTAGAAGTAGCCGAGCACCGCCTTGTGCTGGGCCTCCCCGGTCCGAAACGCCTGGATCAACGCGGTCTCACTGCCGGCGTAGACGACCTTGTAGTTGAGTTTCAGGTTCGTCACCAACGCCGCGTCGTTGGTCACAAACGACGGATCCCCATCCAGCAACTGCCCCTTCCCCCCCGACTCGGAGGTCTTGAACAGGTCGGCGTACTTGTTCAGGTTCTCCCACTTGGTGATATCCGGATACTGGGTGGCCATCCACGGCGGCACATACCAGCCGATATAGCCGGTGTTCTTCGTCGGCCCGAAATCCACCGCCACCTTCTGCTCGGTGATGTACTTCTTGGCCAGATCCTCATGCCCCCAATTCTCCATGATCACATCGATCTGGCCGGTCCCGAACCCCTGCCACGACACCTGCTCATCCAAATTCTTCTGCACCACCGTGCAGTTGAACTTGTCCTTCAACACCTGCGCAAGCACCGCCCCATCCGCGGTATACCCCACCCACGCATTCATCGCCAGATTCACCGTGCCACACGGCTTCACCGCCGCCGACCCCGAACCCGAACCCTCACTACCACCGACCTTCTGCCCGCCACACGCGGCCACCGCCAGCCCGACGACCAGGCTCAGCGCGACTCCCCGCAAGAGTCGTCTCGACGAATGCACCAACACGGTTCCTTCCATTGGTTGAGGGGGGTTCACCGCAGCCAGGCCTGCCACTGGCTCTGGTGCGCGTCGAGCCACCGCTTGGCGGCGTCGTCGCGCGACAGCTTGTCCACGGTGAGATAGCGAGCGACGGCGTTCTGGTCGTCGTCGGTCCAGGTGAAGTTCTTGACCAGGTTGGCCGCCGGGCTGCCGGACTCGGCGAACTTCCGGTTGGCCACCTTGTCGAGGTCGTACGGCTGGTAGTCACACGCCACGGTTTTCGGGTCGGCGTCGCACCCGGGGGTGTAGGGCGGCAGCTCGATGTGTACCAGGTGGACCTGGGACAGGAACCACTGCGGCGCGTAGAAGTAGCCGAGCAGCGGCGTCTTCGTGTCCTCGGCGTCCTTGAACGCGGCGATGAGGGCGTCCTCGCTGCCGGCGTAGACGACGGTGAAGTCGAGCTTCAGGTTGCGCACCAGCGCCTCGTCGTTGGTCACGTACGACGGGTCGCCGTCGAGGAGCTGACCCTTGCCGGCCGACTTACCGGTCTTGAACTGGGTGGCGTACTTGTTGAGGTTCTGCCACTTGGTGATGTCCGGGTACTTCTTGGCCAGGAACGGCGGCACGTACCAGCCGATGACACCCTTGTTGCCGGTGATTCCCAGTTCGACGGCGACCCGCTGGTCGTCGATGTACCGCTTCTTCAGATCGTCGTGGCCCCAGTTCTCCAGGATCACGTCGATGGAACCGCTGGCCATGCCCTTCCACGAGTCGTCCTCGGTGAGGTCCTTCTCCACCACCTTGCAGCCGAGTTCGTGCTTGGCGAGGTAGCTGATCACCGCCACGTTGGCCGCGTATCCGACCCACGGGTTGACCGCGATGTTCAGCGTGTCGCACGGCTTCGGTGTCACCCCGGGTGCCGGCGCCGCGGCCGTTTCGACGGTGCTGCCGCAGGCCGCCAGGACGAGTACCAGCGAAACAGCGGCGGCGCAGGCGGCCGCGCGGATGCCGGTGGGCGCGGCGGGTGGGCGGTGGATCCGGTTCACGTGCGTCCCTTCCAGGATTCAGGCGCCGACAGTCTGGGCCCGGCCCAGGCGGCGGGTCAGGACTTCCTCGGTGAGGGCGACGAGGATGCGCTTCACCGAGGCGCGGGAACGCGCGTCGCAGTCGAGCACCGGCACGTCGTTGTCGACCCCGAGCGCCTCGCGGACCTCGGCGAGTTCGAAGTGCCGGGCGTGCTCGAAGTTGTTGACCGCGAGCAGGAACGGCACCGCGTGTTCCTCGAAGTAGTCGATCGCCGGGAAGCTGTCCTCGATGCGCTGGGTGTCGACCAGGACCACCGCGCCGAGCGCGCCGATGACGAGGTCGTCCCAGAGGAACGAGAAGCGGTCCTGACCCGGGGTGCCGAAGAGGTACAGCAGCAGGCTGTCGTCGAGCGTGATCCGGCCGAAGTCGAGGGCGACGGTCGTCGTGGTCTTGGCGGTGATCGGGTCGAGGTCGTCGACGCCGACCGACGCCTCGGTCATGTCGGCCTCGGTAACCAGCGGTTCGATCTCGGAGATGGCGCCGACGAAGGTGGTCTTGCCGACGCCGAAGCCGCCGCTGATGACGATCTTCACGGTGACCGGCGGCGGGGTATGGCTATAGTGCCCGGACAAGGTCCCGAATCCTCTCGATCAACTCGATGGGCAGCTCGTCCGGCTGCTCCTCCTGGTGCAGGTAGCCCTCGACGAGGAGGTCGGCGACGAGCACCCGGCTGACCCCGAGGGGGACGCCGAGCCCAACCGCGACGTCGGCGAGGGACATGGGCCGCTGGCACAGTTCGACGATCCGGCGCGCCTCGAACCGCAACGGCGCGGACAGCGCGGCCGGCAGTGCGCGCACCAGCGTGTCGACGCGCAGCCCGTCGCGGACCGGCCTCGTCCGCCCGCCGGTCAGCATGAACGGCCGTACCGGCACGTCGTCGTAGGCCGGCGGCGGCGGGTACTCGGCCTGGTGCCGTCCGCCGCCGTCCGCGTCGGACGGCCCGAGGGCGGTCCGCCACGGCGGGATCATGCGCGGATCGGGCAGCCGGTCGTTCATCGCGGGAGTTGGCGCCTGGACTCGGATATCAGTGTCGGTGTGAGCAGCAGGCCGAACCGGTCGGCCAGCGACGAGATCTCGTATCCGACCAGGCCGAGGTCGCAGTCGCCGCCGGCGACGACGCCGAGCACGCTACCGTCCCGGATCGACGAGACGAGCAGGAAGCCGCGCCGCATCTCGATCATGATGAGTTTGACGCTGTCGAAGTCGTAGCGGCGGGAGGCGCTTCGCGCGAGGCTGGCCATGCTCGACACGATCGCGGCCAGGTGGTCGGCTTCGCTGCGGGTCAGCCCGTCGGAGGTGGCGATGAGCAGACCGTCGGAGGAGACCGCCACCGCGTCGCGCACGCCGTCGGTCTGCCGGACGAAGTTGGCCAGCAGCCAGTTGAACTGATGCAGGTCCGTGTGGGTCTCCAGGGTCATTCGTCGGTCTCCCTGCTTCCCCGTTCCTGTTCACGGCGCTGGAACCCTGCTCGCAGGGCGGTGAGCCGTGATTGGACCTGCTGCGGCGACGCATCGAGCTTTTCGCGGTTCTCCGGTGGGTTCGCGAATGGTATGGCCCTCATCTCGGCCGTCTGGGTGAGGTCGGCCTTCGCACCGCGTGGGGGCCGCTTGCGCAGGCCATTCGGGGTGCGGTCCTCGACGGCGACCGCGGTTCCGCCGGTCAGCGGGGTGGTCAGCGTCTCGGGCGTCCCGCTCGACGCGGGAGATCCAGGAGATCCGGGAGACCCCGAAGACACGGTGCGGTACTCGATGATCGGCACCGGGCGCGGCTCGCGCTGGGTCGGGATCGCCCGGGCCTCGACCGGCTCGGCCGTTTCCACCGGGCGCTTCCGGCCGTTCACCGGCGGCCCACTGGTCGCCTCGACCCGGCTGATCGCCGGCTGCGGCGCAAGGAGGTTGGCCGGCATCTGGACCCGCGCGGTGACCCCGGTGACCGGCGACTGCGCGAGTTGCACGTCGATCGACAGCTCGCTGGCCAGCCGGCCGACCACGAAGTGGCCGAGGTAGCGGGCCGGTGCGGCGACGAAGTCGCCCTCGCCGCGCAGGCGGGCGTTGGCGATGGCCATGTCGTCGGGGGACATGCCGATGCCCTGGTCGGTGATGGCGATGAGGTAGCCGTCGCCGATGCGCCGCCCCTGCACCTCGACGTCGAGGTCGGGCGGGGAGAAGCTCAGGCCGTTTTCGACCAGTTCGGCGAGCATGTGCGCGATGGCCGTGGCCGCCGCGCCGTGCACGAACGCCTCGTCGACGCGGCGCAGGTTGACCCGCCGGTACTCCTCGACCTCGGAGATCGCCGCCCGGATCACGTCGACGACCGGCAGGGGCGCGGTCCACTTGTACGGGCTGGACGCGCCGACCAGCACCAGCAGGCTCTCCGCGTTGCGTCGCATGCGGGTGGCGAGGTGGTCCAGCTCGAACAGGTTGGCCAGGCCGCCCGGGTCGCTTTCCTGCTGCTCGAGCGTGGTGATGAAGCCGAGCTGGCGACGCAGCAGGTTCTGGTTGCGCCGGCCGAGGTTGGCCAGCGACTCGCTGGTGCTGCGGCGCAGCATGGCCTGCTCGGTCGCGAGGGAGTACGCGACGTCCTGGACGCGGTCGAGGGCCGCGGCGACCGAGCGAATCTCCACAGTGGACCGGGGCGGGACGCGGACCGGTTCGGGCGGCTGCGGCGGATACTCACCGGAGCCGCTCTGCGCACGGCTCACCCCGGCCGGCAGCCGTTGGGTGGCCACGCTGTGCGCCTCGGCGGCGAGGACGGCGAGCGGCCGGGTGATCGACCGGGACGCGACGACGAGCAGCATGACGGCACCGGCGATGCACAGCAGGGCCATGCCGGTCAGGATGAGGACCCGCTGGGTCGAGCCGGACTGCAGCGTCTGGGCCCGCGCCTGGATCTCCGCGCCGACGTGCCGCTGCATCTGCAGCATGCCGTCGAGCACGGTGGTCAGCGCCGACCACCAGGACTGCGGGTTGACCTGCAGGTGGCGTCCGTCGGACGAGTTGAGTGCGACCTGCTCGAAGTAGCCGGCCTCGCGGGCGGCGCCGGTGTCGAGCACGTAGGCGTTGGCGGCCTTCTGCGGCGCGGTCGCCTCGCGGTCGAAGTCCCGAAGCGCCGTCTGCTTCGCCGCGCGCATGGCCGCGAACTGCAGGAACTCGCCACCGGCGAAGCCGCCGGCGGAGAACACGCCGTTGAGGAACGCCCGCTCCTGTGCGGTGCTCTCCTTGAGGTCGGACAGCGCGGAGAGGGTGCCGACGCCGTGGCGCAGCGGCACGTCGGCGACGCTGTCGAGGCCGTAGTCGAGGCGGTTCAACGTGGTGATGCGGTCGGTGTAGAACTGGAATGTCGCCTGCCGGCTGCCGCTGCCCGCGGCCGCGACGCCGGCCCGCACGGCGGTCAGGCCGTCGAGTTCGTGCAGCGCCGTGCGCACCCGGTCGCCGACCGCGCCGGCCTCGGCCGCGAGCTTGTCGACCGCGGCGCGCTGCGCGTCGACCTTGGCGCGGGCCGGGGTGAGCTCGTCGCGGAAGCCGACGTTGCCGCCGAGCAGGCCGGCGACCAGACCACGTTCGGTCTGCAGCTCCTGCACCAGGTCCTGGACCGAGAGCGCGAGGGTGACCGCCTGGGTGGTGGCGGTCGAGGTGTTGTAGGCGCGCACCTCCGTCGTAGTGACGAAGCCGAGCAGGATGAGGACCGCGACGAGGGGGAGTGCGAGGATGCCGACCAGGCGACGACGGATCGTGCCGCCCCGTCCGCCGTCCACGAGCTGCTGGTGGCCGCGTCGGTGAGCGACCACGTTCACCACGTCTCAGCGGTACTGGGCACAGCGCTCCTCCATGAGCACAAACCAACGAATGTTCGGTGCCGAACGGTGCCTACGAACAGGAAAGTTCAACAATCGGCGATCCGACCGAGAAATGCATCAGTCATGAAAGTGCACCAATAGTGCGCCTGTCAAGAGATACTGTTGCATGTTTGGGGAACGTGCGTTTCGCCTGCGTGTCGGCGATGACAAGGGTCTCGCGCTCGGCGCACACACCGTCGCACAGCGCGTCCGCCGGATCGGCCGAATGGTGTGGTAGCTGTGTCTGACCGGGAGATGTCCGGCCAGGAGGTCTTGCTTGCGACCTTTTAATGAGTACTAATCTCGGCCCGGTAGAGCAATCCTGTCCGGCAATCTCCTGACCTTTCGGCCAGGCCCCGCGGTGCTCAGCGCGCCAGTTTGTGCGCCAGCCAGGCAAGCGACTGCGGGTACCGATAGTCGATGCCGCCGTGACCGGCGTCGAAGAGCTCGAACACCACCCGCTCGTCGGGTACGCCGATGCGCGCCAGTCCTCGACGAAACGCGGTGGCGCCGAGGTCGAGGAACCATTCGTCGCTGGTACCGCCATCGATCCAGACCGCCCGGAGGGAACGCAGCGCGTCGGCGTACCGGTCGATCATCCGGACCGGATCCCAGTCCAGCCACCGCTGCCAGACCTCGGGCCGCAGTTGCCCGCTCTCCTGGTCGAACGGCATCTCGGGCGTACCGTCGGCGGCCGGCGAGAAGCACGCGGCGACGCCGAGCAGCATCACCAGGGTGTCGTCGCCGGGCTTGGTGAACGCGGTCCGCGACCGGAAGTCCGTCCACCACTGCTGGATGTCGTGGTGATAGGCGCGCAGCAGCCGGACGGCCTTGCCGAAGTCCGGGATGTAGCACAGCTCGTAGAGGCTGTCCCCGGCGTGCGTGGCGAGGGCGCCGAAGAGGTCCGGCCGCAGCATCGGGGTGATCATCGCGCCGAATCCGCCCGACGACTTGCCGCTGATCGCCCGCGACTCGCGGTCGGCGATCGTGCGGTAGCGCGCGTCGACCCACGGCACGACCTCGTCGCACAGGTAGGAGTGGTAGGCGCCGGTGCCGATCGAGTCGACGAACTGCGACCCGCCGTATGAGGTCCAGGCATCGACGTACACCATGATGCAGCCGGGCGCGTCACCCGCCGCGAACAGCGCGTCGGCCGTCTCGATGAACGGCTGCCGGAACGCCGTCCGGTTTGCCCACATGCTCAGATGCCCGGTGTAGCCCTGTATGACGTAGACCGCCGGGTAGCGCGTCTCCACCTCGTCGTATCCGGGCGGCACGTAGACCCACAGCGGTCGCTCGTGCGGGTCGCCGAGCGGGTTGCCGCGCAGCAGGCGCGAATCGATCATGTGGCGGTCGAGCCGCCCGGCCAGGTCGGCGCCCCAGGGCAGCACCGCCGTCACCGGGAAACCGTGCAGAGCGAGCTCAGCACCGCCGCGGCGTAGGCGTCCTCCGGGCTTTCCGCGCCGAAGAGGGACTCCGCGTTGTCGACCGCGGCGATCACCACGTATGCGTCGCCCTGGCGCTCGAGCCGGCGGAAGGACGGCCCGAGCAGCCCGCGCAGTTGATCCTCGCGGGGCAGCCAGACCGCCTCGTTCTTATCCAGGTCGTCCAGGGCCCACTCGGTCGTCCCGTTGAAGCCGATGATCGTGCCTTCGGGCAGCTCATGGACCTCGATGGTCATGTCGCTGAGCACGAACACGGCGTCGTCGAGGTCACGGTCGGGGATGGCGAAGCGGTCGCCGGCCGCCGGGGCCCATTCCAGGCCGGCGTTGCGCAGCGAAACGGCAAGGTCCAGCGAGAGCACCCGTCCATTCTGCCTCGCGCAGTGCCCTGGGTCACATCCTCGGGCGCTCAAGGAACAGAGGCAACGATTTGTTACTTGAGTCTTTAAAGCTCAACTGAAGAGAAAATTCTGAGGTGTCAGATGGCTACCTACCCGGTTCTCCCGTTGACCGACGCCGTCCTGCTGCCAGGCATGGTCATTCCCGTGACGTTGGATACCACCACGCAGGCTGCGGTCGACGCCGCGCGCGCAGCCGGCAACGAGCAGGTCCTCGCGGTGCCCCGGTACGACGGGGAATACGGCCCGTTCGGCGTCGTCGCGCACGTCGACAAGGTCGGACGGCTGCCCAGCGGTGAACCCGCCGCGGTCGTGCGCGGCCTCACCCGCGTGCGCATCGGCTCCGGGGTGCCCGGTCCGGGCGCTGCCCTGTGGGTCGAGGCGACCGAGGTCGACGAGCCGGCCCCCGCGGGCAAGGCCCGTGAGCTGGCTCGCGAATACAAGGCGCTGGTGACGGCCCTGCTGCAGGAGCGCGGCGCATGGCAGGTGGTCGACGCGGTCGAGCGGATGACCGACCTCGCCGAGCTGGCCAACTCGGCCGGCTACGCACCGTGGATCACCCTCGAGCAGAAGATCGAACTGCTCGCCGCGCCCGATGTGACGCGGCGCCTCGAGCTGCTGGTCGGCTGGGTCAAGGACCACGTCGCCGAGCAGGAGGTCACCGAGAAGATCAACAGCGAGGTCCGTGAGGGCCTCGAGAAGACGCAGCGCGAGTTCGTGCTGCGCCAGCAGCTCGCCGCGATCCGCAAGGAACTCGGCGAGGACGAGCCCGACGGCTCGGCCGACTACCGGTCCCGCGTCGAGGCCGCCGACCTGCCGGACAAGGTCCGCGAGGCGGCAGTGCGCGAGGTCGGCCGGCTCGAGCGGGCCAGCGACCAGTCGCCTGAGGCCGGCTGGATCCGCACGTGGCTCGACACCGTCCTCGAGATGCCGTGGTCGACCCGTACCGAGGACAACACGGACCTCACCGAGGCGCGGGCCGTGCTCGACGCCGACCACGCCGGCCTGGCCGACGTGAAGGACCGCATCCTGGAATACCTCGCCGTGCGCAACCGGCGGGCGGCCCGCAACCTGCAGGTCGTCGGCGGGCGCGGCTCGGGCGCCGTCCTGGGCCTCGCCGGTCCTCCCGGGGTCGGCAAGACCAGCCTCGGCGAGTCGGTCGCGCGGGCGCTGGGCCGCAACTTCGTGCGCGTGTCCCTCGGCGGCATCCGCGACGAGGCGGAGATCCGGGGCCACCGGCGGACCTACGTCGGCGCGCTGCCCGGCCGCATCGTGCGGGCGCTGCGCGAGGCCGGCTCGATGAACCCGGTCGTGCTGCTCGACGAGATCGACAAGGTGTCCGCGGGCTACGCCGGTGACCCGGCCGCGGCGCTGCTCGAGGTGCTCGACCCGGCCCAGAACCACACGTTCCGTGACCACTACCTCGAGGTCGACCTGGACCTGTCGGACGTGCTGTTCCTGGCGACCGCCAACGTGATCGACACCATTCCCGGCCCGCTGCTGGACCGGATGGAGCTGGTCACTCTCGACGGCTACACCGAGCAGGAGAAGGTCGCCATCGCGCGTGACCACCTCATGCCTCGGCAGCTGGAGCGCGCCGGCCTGACCGGCGCCGACGTCAGCATCAGCGACGACGCCCTCGGCCGCATCGCTTCCGAGCACACCCGCGAGGCAGGCGTGCGGCAGCTGGAGCGGGCCCTGGCCCGGATCATGCGCAAGGTCGCGGTCAAGCTGGCCAGCGGGGCCGAGCTACCGCCCTCCCGACCTGCGCCTCCGGCGCAGCCCCACCCTGAGTCGGTGAAGGTCGACCTGGACAACCTGGCGACCTTCCTGGGACGGCCCCGGTTCACCCCGGAGTCGGCCGAGCGGACCGCCGTGCCCGGCGTGGCGACCGGTCTCGCGGTGACCGGCGCCGGTGGTGACGTGCTGTTCATCGAGGCGACCTCGATGGAGGGCGAGCCCGGCCTGACCCTGACCGGTCAGCTCGGCGACGTCATGAAGGAGTCGGCGCACATCGCGCTGTCCTACCTGCGCTCGCACGGCCGGGAGCTGGGCATCGACCCAAACGTCCTGGCCGGACGCCGCATCCACCTGCACGTGCCGGCGGGTGCGGTGCCCAAGGACGGCCCGAGCGCCGGCATCACCATGGTGACCGCGCTGGCCTCACTGGTCACCGGCCGCCCGGTGCGTCCCGAGTTCGGCATGACCGGCGAGGTCACCCTGGCCGGCCGGGTCCTGCCGATCGGCGGGGTCAAGCAGAAGCTGCTCGCCGCTCACCGCGCCGGCCTCACCGAGGTCATCATCCCGGCGCGTAACGAGCCCGACCTCGACGACGTGCCCGAGGAGGTCCGCGCCGAGCTGAAGATCCACCCGCTGGCCGACGTGAAGGACGTGCTCACGCTCGCCCTGCGCCCGGCCGAGGAGCCGGCGGAGCTCATCGCCGCCTGACCGCACACACCCGCACGCCCCGGCGAACCCGCTTCGCCGGGGCGTGTGTGCGTCTACCGCTCGTCCTGATTCCGGAAAATGCTCAGGCTCCGGGCGCCGCCGCCGATGGGAGGGCGGAAACTTCGGCGACGAGAGCGGGGCCATGTCCACGGGAATCGGGCCCAACGGAAACGGCCGCGTCGTGCTCTACGAAGGCGATCGCACGCGCGTGACGCGGGTGACGCTGACCGACGGCAGCAGTGCGATCCTCAAGGAGCCGTTGGGCACGAGCGGGGCCGCTCGCCGCCGTCACGAGCGGAGAGTTCTCCAACGACTCGCCGGCATCGCCGGCGTCGTCCAGTTGGCCAGTGGTACCGGTGGTGCCGGCGATGTCCAGTTAGCCGGTGGAACCGGCGATGACCTCCTCCTGCACGACACCGGCGGCGGTGCGCTGCCGGCGGCGCCGATCGAGCCGGACCGCGTCGTCGACCTCGCCATCGAGGTGGCCGCCATCCTGGCCCAGGTGCACCGGCGCGGCGTGATCCACAAGGACATCACCCCGGCCAACCTGGTCGTCAGCGGCCGGGCGATCCAGCTCATCGACTTCGACCTGGCCACCACCTTCGCGCAGGAGTGGCCGGCGTTCACGCACCAGAGCGAGGTCGCCGGCACGCTGCAGTACCTGGCGCCGGAGCAGACCGGGCGCACCGGCTGGCCGGTCGACCTGCGCGCCGACCTCTACGGGCTGGGCGCCACGCTCTACGAGCTGGCCACCGGCCAGCCGCCGTTCGCCGGCGACGACCCGCTCACCCTGATCCACGACCACCTGGCCCGGGCCCCGCTGCCACCGGCCGTGCTCAACCCGGCGGTACCGGCCGGGCTGTCCGGGATCATCCTCCGGCTGCTGGAGAAGGTGCCGGCCCAGCGCTACCAGAGCGCAGAAGGGCTCGGGCACGACCTGCACCTGCTCCGGGAGGCGCGGCGGGCCGGCGACGCCGCGCCGTTCCCGCTCGGCGGCCGCGACTTTCCGCCGCGGCTGGCCGCGCCGTCGCGCCTGGTCGGCCGAGACCCCGAGGTCGAGGCCCTGCGAGCGGTTTTCGACGGCGTCCTGGCCGGCGAGCGCCGGGGCGTGCTGATCAGCGGCCCGCCCGGCGTCGGCAAGACCATGCTGATCGACGCGCTCCGGCCGATGGTGGCCGCGCACGACGGCTGGTTCGTCACCGGCCAGTTCGACCAGTACCGCCGCGATCATGACGCCGACGGCATCCGGCGCGCGTTGCGGTCGCTCGTCCGGTTGCTGCTGGGCGAACCGGACGAGGAGATCGGCCGGATCCGGGAGCGCATCGCCGCCGTCGTCGGCGCCAACCTCGGCCTGGCCGCCGCGGTCTTCCCGGAGCTGGCCAGGCTGATGAAGGTCACCCCGGAGACGCCCGAGGGGGAGTCGCGCGCCCTGCAGGCGCGGCTGCGCAAGACCGCCCTTGACCTGCTCCGCGCGATCGCGTCGCCGCGCCGCCCGGTCGTGATGGTCCTCGACGACCTGCAGCGGGCCACGGCGTACCGGCTCGAGCTCGTCCACGCGCTGATGAGCGACGAGACCGTCGCCGGGCTGCTCGTCGTCGGCGCGTACCGGGACACCGAACTCGACGCCGCGCACCCGCTGCAGTCGGTACTGGCGCGCTGGCAGCGCCTCGGCACCCCGCCCGTGCACCTCACGCTGGCGAACCTGCCGGCCGCGGCGGTGCAGACGCTCCTCGGCGACTTGCTGCGCATCGACGAGCGCGCGGCCGCGCCCCTCGCGGGAACGATCGCGCGGCGCACCGACGGCAACCCGTACGACACGCTGGAACTGCTCAACGCGCTGCGCCGCGACGGCGTGCTGGTCCCCGGCATCGACGGCTGGCAGTGCAACGCCGACGACCTGCACCGCCACGTCGGCCGGCGGGACGTGCTCGACCTGCTCGGCGACTGCATCGACGAGTTGCCCGCGAGCACGCGGGGCGTACTGGAGATCATGGCCTGCCTGGGCGGCGAGGTGGAGGTCGGGCTGCTCGCCGCCGCCGCCGGCCTCGACGTGCTGGGGGTCAACGCGCACCTGCTGCCCGCGCTCGAGGACGGCCGGCTGGTGGTGCGCCAGAGCGAGCACCACGTGCGGTTCCGGCACGACCGGGTGCGGCAGGCGGCGTTCGGCCGGCGGGACGCGCAGTCCCGTACCGCGCTCCGCCTGACGCTCGCCCGCCGGGTCGCCGAGCGGCCGGGATTCGGCGCCGTCGCGGCCGAGCAGTACCTGCTGGCCAAGGACCTGATCACCGATCCGGGTGAGGCGCGGCGCGCCGCCGAACTGCTGCGCGACGCCGCCCGCCGCGCCCAGTTGCTCGCCGACGACGCGCTGGTCGAGCGGTACGCGACCGGTGCGCTGGAGCTCATCACCGGTGGGCCGGACGATCGGCTGTACCTCGATCTGCTCACCATGCGGCACTCGGCGCTCGTCGGACAGGCCCGCTTCGACGCGGCCGACGAGATCTTCGCCCGGATCACGGCGACCGGGCAGCCGCCGATCGTCCTCACCCCGGCGATATGGGCACAGATCTACAGCCTCAACAACCGGCGCCGGCTGGCCGAGGCGGTGTCGCTCGGGCTGGACCTGCTGGCGCGGCTCGGCCATCCGCGACCGGACGCGGCCGATCGCGGCGCCGAGGTGCTCGCGGCGTGGGCCGCGGCCGGCGACGCGGAGGCCGACCTGCGCCGGGCCGAGGTCGACGATCCGCTGATCATCGCCATCGCCGGCACCGTCGGCCGGCTGATCAACCCGTCGTTCGTCGGCGACCAACCGATCCTCACCTGGCTGCTGGTCCAGGCGGCCGAACTCTGGTCGGCGCACGGGCCGATGGCCGCGCTGATGGGCGCGCTCAGCCACGCCATCCTCCTGGCCGACATGCAGGTCGGCAAGGCGATCACCCAGCGGGTCATCGCCGTCGGCGCGGCGCGTGGCTACGAGCCGGAGACCGCCGAGGCGCGCTTGGTCTACGCGTCGAGCATCGGGCACTGGTTCGAGCCGCTCGAGGTCAACATCCCCCGAGCGCAGGAGGCCCGCGAGCGGCTGCTGCAGGGCGGCGATCCGCTCAACGCGTCGCTCACGTTCTACTCGACGCTGCCCAACCTGCTCGACTGCTCGTCCACATTGGACGGTTGCCGGTCGGAGATCGAGGCGGCGATCGGGCTCACCGCCCGAACGGGCAACCATCAGTTCCATACGGACTTCATGTGCTTCCGCCAATTCGTTCGCGCCATGCGCGGCGAGACCACCGAGCCGGGTGGGTTCAGCGACGAGGCGGTCGACGAGCGTGATCTGGCGGCCGGGCCGCCCGGTCACCCGGCGATCCCGTTCAACTACCACCCGATGCGGGCGCTGTCCGCGGCGATCTTCGGCGACGTCGACCGGATGACCCAGCACTCGCGAGCCGCGCTGGACCTCTGGCCGCTCGCCCGGCTCAACCATGTGGCCGTCTACATCCAGCTGCTGCGGGCTCTCGCGCTGGCCGCCGAGGCTCGCACCACCGGCAGCGCCGCCGCCCTCGGCGACCTCGACGCCTGCCGGGACTGGTTCGCCGAACGCGCCGCGGACGGCCCGGACAACCTGCGGCACCTCCTGCACCTCGTGGTGGCCGAACGGGCCTGGGCCACCGACACGCCCGCGGCCGCCGGGCGCGCCTTCGACGCCGCGCTCCGCGACGTGGCCAGGGTCCGCCGGCCGTGGCACCAGGCCCTGATCACCGAGCGCGCCGCCGCCTTCCTGCTCGCGTACGGGATGCGCTACCTCAGCGAATCGTTGCTGCGCGAGGCTCGCCGGCACTACGCCGGCTGGGGCGCGAGCGCGAAGGTCGCCGAGCTGGACCGGCGCTACCCGGCGCTGCAGCAACCGGATCGCCGGCCGGCGGCCGAGCCCGAGCTGCGGGCCGGCCTGGGCGTCGCCGGTGCCGGCGTCGACCTGCTCGGCGTGCTCACCGCCGCGCAGGCGCTCAGCGCGGAGACCAGCCTGGACCGGCTGCCGTCGCGCGTGACGGCGACCCTGGGCACGCTGACCGGCGCGACCGAGGTCCGCCTGGTGCTGCGCGAGTCGGACACCGGCCGGTGGCGGCTGCACGTGAACGGGGCTCCCCCCGTACCGCTGGATGAGGCGGACGCTGGGCAACTGCTGCCGCTCGCCCCGCTGCGCTACGTCGAGCGGACCGCCGAGCCACTGGTCGTCGACGATGCCACGAACGACGACCGCTTCGCGCGCGACCCGTATCTGGCCGGGCTGGCGCACTGTTCGCTGCTGGCGGTGCCGATCCTGACGCGTGGCCGGCCCAGCGCGATCCTGGTCCTGGAGAACCGTCTCGGCCGCGGCGCGTTCACCGCCGAACGCCTCGACACGGTGCTGCTCGTCGCCGGGCAGCTTGCGGTGTCGCTGGACAACGCGCGGCTGGTCGCGTCGCTCGAGCGGAAGGCCGAGGAGCTCACCGCCGCGCTCGCGGTGGCCAACGAGCGCCTCGAACGGCTCAGCGTCACCGATGCGCTGACCGGCCTGGCCAACCGGCGCCGCTTCAGCGACGTCGTCGACAGCGAATGGTGGCGCGCGGTCCGGCCGCGCCAGCCGCTGGCCATCGCCGTCGTGGACATCGACCACTTCACGCAGTTCAACGACCACTATGGACAGCTGGCCGGCGACCAGTGCCTGCAACGGGTCGCCGCCGCGATCAGCGAGTGCGTGCGCACGATGGACCTCGTCGCCCGATACAGCGGTGAGGAGTTCGCGGTCGTACTGCCGGGCGTCGACCTGGCGGCGAGCGGGATCATCGCCGAGCGGATCCGCGACGCGGTCATCGCGCTCGAGGAGCCGCATGAGCAGTCGCCGTACGGCGTCGTGACGGTCAGCGTCGGGGTCGCGTCGGTGGTGCCGTCGTGGGACGCCAACCCGAAGGACCTGATCGAGGCGGCCGACCGGCAACTGCACGAGGCGAAGCGGCGCGGCCGCAACCAGGTGATGACCGTCTGAAAAAGACCGGCTAGCCCTACCCCGGTTCTCGGGTCAGCGGGCGTGATCCGCGGCCCGGCCGGTGACAACCTCCTGGTCATGACCGCCACCCGGAACCGTTTGCATCGACCACTCCTCGTACTGAGCGCCGCCATGGCCGTCCTGGCCGTCGTCGCGGCCGTCGGGCTCGTCGTCGACCACCGCACGGTGGCCGGCAGCCACGGCAGCCCGGTCTGGTTCAAGCCGTTGAAGTTCGCCGTCTCGTTTGTCCTGTACGGCGTGACGCTCGCCTGGATGCTGAGCCTGTCCACGCGGGGGCGCCGGGTCGGCTGGTGGGCCGGTACCGTGGTCGCCGTCACCTCGTTGGTCGAGATGGGCCTCGTCGTCATGCAGGCGATGCGCGGGCAGGCCAGCCACTTCAACAACGCGACCGCGTTCGACCGGACCGTCTTCAGCGCCATGGGCACGCTCGTCATGCTGCTGTGGACGGCGACGTTCGTGCTCGGCGTGGTGGTCGCCCTGCAGCGCCACCTCGAGCCGACCGTCAAGTGGGCGACCAGGTTCGGCCTGGCCGTGTCGCTGGCCGGCATGATGATCGGCTTCCTCATGGTGCAGCCGACGCCGGCGCAGCAGCGGGCACTGGACGCCGGCCAGCCGGTGAGCATGATCGGCGCGCACAGCGTGGGGGTCGCCGACGGCGGTCCGACCATGCCGGTCACCGGCTGGGCGACGACCGGCGGCGATCTGCGCATCCCGCACTTCGTCGGCATCCACGCGCTGCAGGTGCTGCCGCTGCTCGCGCTGCTGCTCGTCGCGCTCGGGCGGCGATCGCCACGCGGCCGGCTGGCCACCAGCGTGGTGCGGGTCCGGCTGGTGACGGTCGCGGCCGCCGGCTACGCCGGCCTGGTCGCCCTGCTGACCTGGCAGGCGCTGCGCGGCCAGCCGTTGCTGGAGCCCGACGTCCGCACCCTCGCCGCCGCGGGTGGCCTGGCCGCCGTGGTACTGGCCGGCGCGGCCCTGGCCCGGCGACGGCCGGGCGCGGCGGGTGTCGAGCCGGTCAGCGAACCGGCTGAGCAACCGGCTTTGGCTCCCGAACCGGCGGCGGCGCCAGCCGTTTGATCAGCGGCCGGGGCGCGGGCAGTGCACCGTCGACGGCGGTGCACTGCTTCGTGACCCGCGCCGCGAGGTCCGGCACGAACGGACCGAGTTCGGCGCCGAGCGCCCGGCAGGCGTACAGGAGCGTTCCCAGGGCGCTCTGGACGTCCGCCGGCCGGCCCGTCTTCGCCAGTTCCCACGGGCGGACCCGCTCGATATAGCGGTTCGCCTCCTCGACGATGCCGAGCACCGCACCGGTGGCGCGGCGGAAGTCGAAGTCCTCCAGGGCCGCGCCGGCGCGCTGGGACGCCCGGGTACAGGCGTCCTCGAGTTCGCCGGGGTCGTCGCTTGGCACCACACCGTACTTGTGCACCATCGTCACCACGCGGTGGACCAGGTTGCCGACGCCGCCGGCCAGGTCGTCGTCGGCGCGGGTGAGCAGCCGGGGCACGGTGAAGTCGGCGTCGCCGACGCGCGGTACGTCGCGCAGCAGCCACCAGCGCACCGCGTCGGTGCCGAAGTCGCCGACCAGCGCCACCGGATCGACGCTCGTACGCGCCGACTTGCTGATCTTGTGGCCGTCGACGGTGAGGTAGTCGTGGACGAGGATGTCGGTCGGCAGCGGCAGACCGGCGGACAGCAGCATCGCCGGCCAGTACACGGCGTGGAAGCGCACGACGCCCTTGCCGACGAGGTGGACGCGGCGGTCGGCGCCGGCCCACCAGCGCTCGGTAGTCGCTCTCGTCCGGACCGCCGTAGCCGAGGCTGGTCACGTAGTTGCCGAGCGCGTCCCACCAGACGTAGACGACCTGGCCCGGGTCGCCGGGCACGGTGATGCCCCAGCCGCGGGCGCGGTCGCGGGACCGCGAGATGGAGAAGTCGCGCAGCCCGCCCGCGATGAACGCGAGCACCTCGTTGCGCCGCGACTCGGGCTCGATCCGCACGGTGCCGCCGGCGGATCGCGCTCGAGCAGCCGGTCCGGTAGCGGGAGAGCCGGAAGAACCAGTTCTGCTCGGCGAGGCGTTGCGGCGGCGTCGCGATGCTCGGGGCAGTGCCCGGCCGGGTCGAGGTCGTCCTCCGTCAGGTAGTGCTCGCAGCCGACGCAGTACAGCCCCTCGTACCGGGCCTGGTAGAGGTCGCCGGCGTCGGCGCAGGCCCGCCAGAGCCGCTCGACGCCGACCCGGTGGCGCGGGTCGACGCTGGTCCGGATGAAGTCGTCGTAGGACAGCGCGAGCGGCTCGCGCGAGCGCGGCGAACGCGGCGGCGTTGGCGTCGACGAACGCCTGCACCTCGTACGCCGGCCGCCTCGGCGGCCAGGACGTTCTTGAGCGAGTTGTCGTCGGTGCCGGTGAGCAGCCGTACGGCGTCGCCGCGTCTGCCGCCGGTGCCGGGCGAGCGCGTCGGCCTGCACCGCCTCCAGCGCGTGGCCGAGGTGCGGTGCGGCGTTGACGTACGGGATGGTGGTGGTCAGATAGGTCGTCGGCATGGTGGGAACCTCCGGTGACGAAGGGGCCCCGAACATGCGACGAGGCCCCGGATCGGGCCTCGGCGAAAGGTGATCGCGCGCGTCAGCAGCCCCGGAGCGGGGCCATCATCGATGCGCAGAACACGGTCACGGCTCAAGCATACCGCCCCCGTCGAGGCGTTACTCCGGGCACGATCGAAGAGTGCAGTGGTCCCTGATCAGCCGGGCGCTCGTCGCGATGGCGGGCGTGGTGCTGATCGGCGTGGCCGCACTGCTCTTCGCGGTCACCCCGCTCACCCACCGCCCGCCGCTCCCGTTCGCGCAACTCGCCCTGCCGGCCGCGGTGCGGATCCCGGGCGTGCTGCCGGCGCTGCCGTGGCCCCGCAGCGGTCAGGCCGCGATCGACGTCGCCGGCGTCGGGCGGGTCGGCACCTCGGGCGCCCAGCGGCCGGTGCCGATCGCCAGCGTCACCAAGATGATGACCGCGTACGTGATCCTGAGCAGCCACCCGCTCGGGCCCGGCGAGCCGGGGCCGGCGCTGACCGTCACCACCCAGCAGGCCGCCGCCTACCCGGGCGAGGCCGCGCGCAGCGAGTCGCTCATCCCGGTCCGGGCTGGTGCGGTCTTCACCGAGCGGCAGGCGCTGCTGGCGTTGATGTTGCCGTCGGCCAACAACATGGCCCGCATCCTCGGCGCATGGGACGCCGGCTCGGTCGGCGCGTTCGTGGCCAAGATGAACGCGGTCGCCGCGGTGCTCGGCATGACCGGCTCGCACTACACGGATCCGTCCGGCTTCGACCCGGGCACCGTGAGCACCGCCGTCGATCAAGTGGTACTGGCGCAGCACGCGATGCGCATCCCCGCCTTCGCCGAGATCGTCGCCCAGCGCACCGCCGCCGTGCCGATGGCCGGGCCGGTCCGCAACTCCAACCGGCTGCTCGGCCTCGACGGGGTGGTCGGCATCAAGACCGGCTCGACCACGCAGTCCGGTGGCTGCCTCGTCTTCGCGGTCCGGGTGAGCGTCGCCGGCACGCCGGTCATCATCGTCGGCGCGATCCTCGGCCAGCCCGGCCGGTCCAGCGGCCCGCAGCTGGCCGCGGTGTTCGCCGCCGCGCAGCCGCTGATCCGCGCGGTACCGGCGGTGCTCGGCCGGCACACCGTGCTCGCCGCCGGCAAGCCGATCGCGGTCGTCCGCGGGCCGCTCGGCCGGGGCACGATGCTCAGCACCACCCAGGATCTCGCCGTGCTCGGCTGGCCGGGCCTGACCGTCCGGTTCGCGCCGGACATCCCGCCGGTGCCCGCGCAGCTGGGCTCGGGCCGCCTGTTCGGCCGGCTCGCGGTGCACACCGGTGACCGGCAGACGGTCAGTACCGCGCTGCGCACCGGCGAGTCGCTGGCCAAGCCGACCATGTGGACCCGGATCGCGACGCGGGTCTAATCTCTGACTATAGTCAGAGAATGGACGCGATAGCCCAGGTGCGGCGCTTCAACCGCGCGGTGACCCAGCGGGTCGGCGCGCTCGACGACGAGTTCCTCTCCCGCGACCGGTCGCTCGGGCTGTCGCGGGTCCTGTGGGAGATCGGCCTGGGCCCGACCGACGTGCGGGCCCTGCGCTCGCGGCTCGACCTGGACTCCGGCTACCTGAGCCGGCTGCTGCGCGCGCTGGAGCGCGACGGGCTGATCGTGGTCGAGGCCAGCCCGGCCGACGGGCGGGTGCGCACCGCGCGGCTCACCCCGGCCGGCCAGGCCGAGTGCGACGAGCTGGATCGCCGCTCGGACGCGGCCGCCGGCGCGCTGCTCGACCCGCTCAGCGCCGGACAGCGCGACCGGCTGGTCGCCGCCATGGCCGAGGTGGAGCGGCTGCTCGCCGCGTCGGCGGTCCGGTTCACCCCCCGCGACCCGCGCGAACCGGACGCGCGGCGGTGCCTGCGGGCCTACTTCGACGAGCTCGGCCGGCGCTTCGAGGACGGCTTCGATCCCGAGCTGAGCATCCCGGCCGACGACGATGAACTCGTCCCGCCGGCCGGCCTGCTCGTGGTCGCCACGCTGCACGGCGAGCCGGTCGGCTGCGGTGCGCTGAAATTCGACGACGCCGCAACGCCAGAAGCGTCGGCAAGCTCGGGTGGCCTCGCGCCGACCAACCAGATGACCGCCCAGATCAAGCGGATGTGGGTCAGCTCGTCGGTGCGCGGGATCGGCCTCGGCCGGCGCCTGCTCGCCGACCTGGAGGCGCGGGCCGCTGCGGCCGGTGCGCGGCGGCTGCGGCTGGAGACCAACCGCGCGCTCGAGGAGGCGATCGCCATGTACCGCTCGGCCGGCTACCAGGAGGTCGCGCCGTTCAACGACGAGCGTTACGCGCACCACTGGTTCGAGAAGGCGGTCACCGGTCGAGGATAAGGTCCATTATCATCGGTACTCCTACCGCCGGTTCACCGGCCGACCATCACCTGGCGCAGGTCAACGTGGCTCGGATGCGCGGGCCTCTCGACGCGCCGGAGCTGGGCGGCTTCGTCGCCGCGCTCGACCCCGTCGGGCGGCTCGCCAAGGAGAGCCGCGGCTTCGTGTGGCAGCTGAACAACCGCCACCGGCCGGAGACCGTGCCTGACGGTGACGGCTTCATGGTGGTCAACGTGTCGGTCTGGACGTCGTACGAGGCGCTGCACGCGTTCACGTACCGCAGCCTGCACGGCGCCTTCGTGCGACGCCGCGCCGAGTGGTTCCGGCCGACGCCGCAGCCCTCGACCGCGCTCTGGTGGGTGCCGGCCGGCCACCGCCCGACCGTCGACGAGGCGCTTCGCCGCCTCGCGCTGCTGCGCCGGTACGGGCCGACGCCGCGCGCGTTCGGGCTGCGCCGGCGCTTCACGCCGGACGGGCGACCGGTCTTGCGATGACCGCGTTGCCGATCGTGACCGTCGAGCACCGCGGCTGGGAGCGCCTGCCCGGTTCGCGTCCTTAAGCCCAGCGCCACAACTTCGGGGAAGTTGTGGCCTCGGAGGGGCCGGGTGGCCACAACTTGGGGGAAGTAGTGGCCTCCGAGGGATCGGGTGGCCGCAACTTCGGGGATGTAGTGGCCTGAGGTGGCGGGCTGTTCGGCCTGGGAAGAGCGCTCGACGGGTCTCTTCGGTGGTCGGCGCCACCGTGGGGGGCGGGGCTGTGAACCTTGGACACGAACGGTCGCTGGGGCAGCCGTTGGTGTCCATGATCGGCGATGAGCTGCCGGCACCCCGGGCCACGCGTTGAGCACCGCCGACTGGCAACCCTCGGCTCCGCGCGTTTGCCTTGGCATGATCCGCAGGCTTGACATCCATAGGAGCAACACCGCTCCATTCGCTCGGTCAAGATCAAAGGTGACTACTCGGTGATTTTCGAGCCGCGAATCACTGAGTAGTCACCTTTGATCTTGCATCGTTTAGGCGCGCCTCAAGATCAATGTCGAGTTGACGGTGTGAATCGGGCCGGAATTTCCCCGGAAACTCGACATCGATCTTGAAAGCGTCCCGGAGTGCGTAGTGATGGACCTCTGTCGATAGCTTGCGAGGCGTCCCGGGCCGTGCTCGCTAGTTGCCGTCGTGGCGGCCGATGACGACGGTGGCCCACAGGTCGTCGTCGTGGACCGCCGTCGGGGTGAGGCCACCGGCGGCCAGTGCCTCGAGGGCGGCCGGCACCTGCTCGGCACCGGACTCCATCAGGACGTGACCGCCCGGCGCGAGCCACCGCCGCGCCTCGGCGGCGACGCGGCGGAACACATCCAGGCCGTCGGCGCCGCCGTCGAGCGCGACGAGCGGCTCGTGGTCGCGCGCCTCGGGCGGCATGAGCGAGACGGCCTCGGTGGGTACGTACGGGACGTTGGCGACCAGGACGCCGACCCGGCCACGCAGGCGATCCGGCAACGGCTCGAAGAGGTCCCCGGCGTAGACGTGCCCGCCGATCGGGCCGAGGTTGCGCCGCGCACACGCCACCGCGGCCGGCTCGATGTCCGAGGCGTACAGCTCGACCGGCGTCCGCGCGGCGACCGCCCGGCCGACCGCGCCGCAGCCGCAGGCGAGGTCGACGACGATCGCTCCGGGCTGGGCGCGGGCGGCGGCTTCGCGGACGAGGAGTTCGGTGCGCCGGCGCGGCACGAACACGCCGGGGTCGACCTCGATCCGCAGGCCGTCGAAGTCGACCCAGCCGACGACGTGTTCGAGCGGGACGCCGGCGACGCGCCGGTCGAGCAGCGCGGCCAGTTCGGCCGGCCCGGCCGCGGATTCGATGAGCAACTGGGCCTCGTCCTCGGCGAAGACGCAGCCGGCGGCGCGCAGCATGGCGACGACGGCGTCACGGCTCAGCGCCGGTGTCTGCGGCATGTGCGATTCATAGCACGTCGCGTTCGCCGGTTCCGGGTGTTGCCAGGTGCGCCATACTGTTGCTCGATGAGCAACAACGGGAGCGACGCGTCGCCAGTGCAGTCGGTGGACCGCGCCGTCACCGTGCTCGAGATCCTGGCCCGCGAGGGCGAGGCCGGCGTCACCGAGATCGCAGTCGAGCTCGGCGTGCACAAGTCGACCGCCTTCCGGCTCGTCGCGGCGCTGGAGAACCGCGGGCTGGTCGCGCAGCACATGGATCGCGGCAAGTACCGCCTGGGCGTGGGCATCCTGCGGCTGGCCGGCGCGACCACGGCGCGGCTGGACCTGGTACAGGAGAGCCGTCCGGTGTGCGAGCAGCTCGCGCGGGAGGTCGGCGAGACGATCAACATCGCGGTGCTGGCCGACGGCTACGCGCTGTACGTGGATCAGGTCGCCGGGCCGTCGGCGCTGCAGACCCGCAACTGGGTCGGTCAGCGGCTCGCCCTGCACGCGACGTCGAACGGGAAGGTGCTGCTGGCCTTCCTCCCGGAGCCGATGCCGGTGCCGGCGCTGGAGCGCTACACCGAGCACACGATCGTCGACCAGGACGTACTCGCGGCGCAGCTGGACGACGTGCGCCGGCAGGGCTATGCGATCACCGTCGACGAGTTGGAGATCGGGTTGACCGCAGTCGCGGCGCCGGTGCGCAATCTCGACGGCCGGGCGATCGCGGCGATCAGCGCGTCCGGCCCGAGTTTCCGGCTCGCCGCGGCGCAGCTGAGCGCCACTGCCGAGGCGGTCTGCGCGGCCGCCGACGAGGTCTCGCGGCGCATGGGAGCCCCCCGCGTTACAGCTTCATAGCCGATCCCTCACAACCGTGCGAAATGCTTGACTGTCAGCACGGAACCCGAGCAAACTGTCGCGCATAACACGACGTGTTGCGTCCTGTGCAACTGCTTGAGGAACAATCGATGCCGGAACTGTTCATCGCAGGAAAGTGGACGCAGTCCTCGGACGGCGGACGGCGCGACATCACCTGCCCGGCCGACCTCAGCCACGTCGCGACCGTCGACGAAGCCACCGCCGAGGACACGGCGGCCGCCATCGCCGCCGCCCGCGTCGCGTTCGACGAGGGACCCTGGCCGCACGTGGCCGCCGGTGACCGCGGATCGCTGCTGCTGCGCGTGGCCGACCTGCTCGACCGCGACCGCGACGCGATCGCCCGCGCCGAGTCGCTCGACACCGGCAAGCGCCTCGTGGAGAGCGAGTACGACGTGGCCGACGTGGCCGCCGTGTTCCGCTACTACGGCCGGCTCGCGGGCCTTTCCGCCGGGCGCGTCGTGGACACCGGCAACCCCGACGCGATCAGCCGCGTCGTGGTCGAACCGGTCGGCGTCTGCGGGCTGATCACGCCGTGGAACTACCCGCTGCTGCAGGCGTCCTGGAAGGTCGCGCCGGCGCTCGCCGCGGGCAACACGTTCGTGCTCAAGCCGAGCGAGCTGTCCCCGTCGACCAGCATCCGGCTCATCCAGGTGCTCGAGGAGGCCGGCCTGCCGCCGGGCGTCGCCAACCTCGTGCTCGGCGCCGGCCCGGTCGCCGGTGCGCCCCTGGCCAGCCATCCCGACGTGGACCTGCTCTCGTTCACCGGCGGCCTGCACACCGGCCGGCGGCTGATGGCCGACGGCGGCCGAGACGGTCAAGAAGGTCGCGCTCGAACTCGGCGGCAAGAACCCCAACGTCGTGTTCGCCGACGCCGACCTGGACTCGGCGCTGGACCTCGCGCTGACCGCGGTGTTCCTGCACTCGGGCCAGGTCTGCTCGGCCGGTGCCCGGCTGATCGTCGAGGACAGCCTGCACGACGCGTTCGTCGCCGAACTGGCCGTGCGCGCCGAGGCGATCCGGCTCGGCGGCCCGTTCGACCCCGACGCCGAGACCGGCCCGCTGATCTCGGCGGCCCACCGTGACAAGGTCGAGGCGTACGTCGCGGCCGGCGTGGCCGAAGGCGCGCGCGTGCTCTGCGGCGGACGCCGCGAGGGCGACACCGGGTACTTCTACCGGCCGACCATCCTCGGCGACTGCCACGCCGGCATGCGGGTCGTGCACGAGGAGTCGTTCGGGCCGGTCCTGACCGTCGAGCGCTTCCACACCGAGGACGAGGCGGTCCGCATCGCCAACGACACGGTCTACGGCCTGGCCGGTGCGGTGTGGACCCAGGACGCCGGCAAGGCGCAGCGGGTCGCCGGGCGACTGCGCCACGGCACCGTATGGATCAACGACTATCATCCATACGTTCCGCAGGCCGAGTGGGGCGGTTTCAAGCAGTCCGGCGTCGGGCGCGAGCTCGGGCCGACCGGGCTCGCGGAGTACCGGGAGATCAAGCACATCTGGCAGAACACGCGCCCCCGGCCGCAACGGTGGTTCGGGGCCAAACCAGGGGAGCGGTGACGCGAGTGGCAGGACCGGTCTTCGCTGTCAACGGGCTGTGGAAGGTCTTCGGGCCGCGGGAGGACCGCATCGTCGGCCGCCCGGAGGAGCAGCTGCGGGGCAAGGAGCTGATGGAGAAGACGGGCTGCATCGCCGCGGTGCGCGACGTCTCCTTCGACGTGGCCCCGGGCGAGGTGTTCGTCGTCATGGGACTGTCCGGCTCCGGCAAGTCGACGCTGGTGCGGTGCCTGACGCGGCTGATCGAGCCGACCGCGGGCGAGATCCTGCTTCGACGGCGAGGACATCCGCAAGGTCAGCGACCGCGAGCTGCGCGAGCTGCGCCGCCACCGCTTCGCCATGGTGTTCCAGCACTTCGGGCTGCTGCCGCACCGGCGCGTCATCGACAACGTGGCCTACGGCGCTGGAGATCCGCGGCGACGACGAAGGCCGAGCGGCACACCCGGGCCGACGAGATGGTCGAGCTGGTCGGGCTGGGCGGGGCACGAGAACGCGTACCCGGACCAGCTCTCCGGCGGCATGCAGCAGCGCGTCGGCCTGGCCCGGGCGCTCGCCGTCGACCCGGAGATCCTGCTTCTTCGACGAGCCGTTCTCCGCGCTCGACCCGCTGATCCGCCGCGACATGCAGAACGAGGTCATCCGGCTGCACCGCGAGGTCGGCAAGACGATGGTCTTCATCACCCACGACCTGAGCGAGGCGCTCAAGCTCGGCGACCGCATCCTGATCATGCGCGACGGCGAGATCGTCCAGATCGGCCGCCCGGACGAGGTGGTCGGCGCACCGGCCGACGACTACGTGCGCGACTTCGTCCGCGACGTGCCCCGCTCGCACGTGCTGACGCTGCGCTGGATCGCCCGGCCGGCCGCCGCGGACGACCCGCTCGACGGGCCCGGCTCTGCCGGCCGACACGATCATCCGCGACGCGGTCCGCGACGGTGCTCAGCGCCGACCACCCGGTGCGGGTGTGCGACGGCGATGAGCTGGTCGGCGTGGTCGGCCAGGACGAGATCCTGGCGCGTGATCGCCGCCGATGGCGCCGGCCGTCGCCGAGCCGCGTCACGGTCCGGCTGATGGCCACCGTCGACCGCGACCGTCGAGCGCCGGCGACTGCTCCGACTCGCGACCCGGCCGGTGGGCCGTGCCCGGCGTCCATCGCCCTGTGGCTGGTGCTCTGGATCGTCCTGCACGGCCGCGACACGCTCGTCCTCGGCGCCGCCGACCTGACGGCCGCTGCACGACCGGCTCAACCAGCTCAACGACGCGATCGGCAACAGCCGCAACACCAACCCGTTCTTCGTCTACTTCGTCAACGAGATCCGGGCCGGCATCGACGCGTTCACCACGTTCATCCAGACCTGATCAGCCAGCCGTCGTCCGACCGGCCGGTTCCGCTGATCGGCTGGCTCGGCGTGGTCGCGCTCGCGACGCTCGCTCGCGTTCGCGTTCGGCAACTGGCGGGTCGCGCTGCTGACCGCCGTCGGCTTCGTGTTCTTCGGCCTGCTCGGCCTGTGGCAGGAGAGCATGGACACGCTCGCGCTGACGCTGGCCGCGGTCGTCATCTGCGTGCTCATCGGCCTGCCGCTGGGCATCTGGGCCGGCGTCAACGACCGGTTCAGCGCGCTCATCACGCCGGTGCTCGACTTCATGCAGACGATGCCGTCGTTCGTGTACCTCGCGCCGCTCGCCCTGTTCTTCCTCATCGGCCCGGCCGTCGGCGGTCATCGTCACGATCGTCTACGCGGTGCCGCCGGTCATCCGGATCACCGCGCACGGCATCCGCGAGGTCTCCGGCGACCACGGTCGAGGCGGCGACCGCGTCGGCGTCGACCCGCAGGCAGCTGCTGCGCAAGGTGCAGCTGCCGATGGCCAAGCGCACCATCGTCGTCGGGCGTCAACCAGACCACCATGGCCGCGCTGTCGATGGTCACCATCGCCGCGCTGATCGACGCGCCCGGCGCTCGGGCCAGATCGTGCGTCAAGGCGCTCGAGACGCTCGACGTCGGCGTCGCGTTCAACGCCGGCCTGGCCATCGTCGTCATGGCGATCGTGCTGGACCGGCTGACCACCGCGGCCAGCGCCCGCGTGCAAGACACGCGCACCGGACCGTCCGCTGGTACCGGCAGCCGCGGCGTCTCGTCGTCGCCGGTGTCGACCGTCGTGGCGCTCATCGTCGCGTACCTGTCGCACACGTACGTGTGGGCCGCGACGTTCCCGACGGACGCGGTGCCGCGACATCGGCGGCGGCATCATCACGCGGCGTCAACACCGCGGTCGACTGGGTGCAGACCAACCTGGGCGGGGTGACCGAGCGCGATCAAGGACGGCGTCAGCTACGGCCTGCTGAACCCGTTGCAGTCCCTGCTCGCCGACGGTCCCTGGTACCTCGTCGCGGCCGCCATCGTCGTGCTCGCCCTGCTGCTCGGCGGCCGGGGTCCGGCCCTCGATCGCGGCGGTCTGCCTGGCGCTGATCGTCGGTGCTCGGCGTCTGGTACGACGCGATGGTCACGCTGGCCTCCACCCTGGTCGCCGCGGTCCTGGTGATGGTGCTCGGCGTGGTCGTCGGCGTCTGGATGGCGCGCAGCGCGGTGGTCGACCGGGTCATCCGGCCGGTCCTCGACGCCGGCCAGGTCATGCCGGCGTTCGTCTACCTCGTGCCGTTCCTCGGCCTGTTCGGCGCGAGCCGGTTCACCGCGATCGTCGCGGCCGTCGTGTACGCGGCGCCGGCGGCCATCAAGCTGGTCGCCGACGGCATCCGCGGGGTGTCGCCGGCGGCGGTGGAGGCGGCGACCTCGTCCGGCTCCACCACCTGGCAGATCATCACCAAGGTGCAGTTGCCGATGGCCCGGCGGGGCCTGACCCTCGCCGCCAACCAGGGCCTGATCTACGTCCTGGCCATGGTCGTCGTCGGCGGTCTCGTCGGCGCCGGCGCACTCGGCTACGACGTCGTGGCCGGCTTCTCCCAGAGCAGCCTGTTCGGCAAGGGCCTCGCCGCCGGTGCGGCCATGGTCCTGCTCGGCATCCTGCTCGACCGCACCACCCGCGCAGCGGCAAATCGGGCCGGCCGGGCCCACCGCTAAGCGCGCACCCCCCACAAGGAAGGGAATCACCTGTGTTCCACAAGTCGAAGAAACGTTTACTGGGCGGTCTCGCCCTCGGCATAACGGTCGGGCTGGCGGTGGCCGCGTGTGGCGGGCAGAAGGTCGGTGGTAGTGAGGGTTCGGGTTCGGGGTCGGCGGCGGCGAAGCCGTGTGGCACGGTGAACCTGGCGATGAATGCGTGGGTGGGGTATACCGCGGACGGGGCGGTGCTTGCGCAGGTGTTGAAGGACAAGTTCGACTGCACGGTGGTGCAGAAGAACCTCGATGAGCAGGTGTCGTGGCAGGGGTTCGGGACCGGCCAGGTCGACGTGATCATGGAGAACTGGGGGCACGAGGATCTGGCCAAGAAGTACATCACCGAGCAGAAGGTGGCGGTCGAGTTCGGGCCGACCGAAGAACAACGGCATCATCGGCTGGTACGTGCCGCCGTGGATGGCCACGCAGTACCCGGACATCACCGACTGGGAGAACCTGAACAAGTACGCCGACCTGTTCAAGACCTCCGAGTCCGGGGGCAAGGGGCAGTTGCTGGACGGCGACCCGTCGTTCGTGACCAACGACGCGGCGCTGGTGACGAACCTGAAACTCAACTACAAGGTCGTCTACGCCGGCAGTGAGACCGCGCTGATCCAGGCGTTCCGGACCGGCGGAGGCCAGCACAAGAGCCGGTGCTCGGCTACTTCTACGAGCCGCAGTGGCTGTTCTAGCGAGGTGAAACTGGTCCGGGTGACGTTGCCGCCGTACACGCCCGGGTGCGACGCCGACGCGGCCAAGGTGGCCTGCGACTACCCGCACTACACCCTGAACAAGGTGGTCTCGAGCGAAGTTCGCCGACTCCGGCAGCCCGGCGGTCGCGGTGGTGAAGAACTTCACCTGGACCAACGACGATCAGAACGCGGTCGCCCGCGACATCGCCGCGCAGAACATGAAACCCGAAGACGCCGCCAAGAAGTGGCTCGACGCCAACCCCGACAAGTGGAAAGCCTGGCTCGGCTAGAAACCGGCTGATTTGGGACGGTCGGCGCGAGGCCATCGAGCTTGCCGACGCTTCTGGCATTGCGGCATTGACGGGACGCCTCCCGGCGGGTGAACATCAAGCTGTTGCGTGGCACGAGGTGGGTTGCGCATAGTGCAACACGGCGGGAGGCGTCCAATGCCGAAGGTCGTCATCATCGGCGCCGGGGATCGTCGGCTGCGCGCTCGCCGACGAGCTCACCGCGCGCGGCTGGACCGACGTCACCGTGCTCGACCAGGGGCCGCTGCTTCGCGACCGGCGGCTCCTCGCTCCCACGCGCCGGGCCTCGTCTTCCAGACCAACGGCGTCCAAGGCGATGACCGACTTCGCGCGGTACACCGTGCGAGAAGTACGTCGGCGCTCGGACTGCTTCCTGCCGGTCGGCGGGCTCGAGGTCGCCACCTCACCCGGAGCGCCTGGCCGAACTGCACCGGCGGCACGGCTGGGCCACGTCCTGGGGCATCGAGGCGCGAGCGTGCTCGGCCCCGACGAGTGCGCGGCGCTGCACCCGATCGCTCGACGCCGGCCGGGTGCTCGGCGGCCTGCACGTGCCGAGCGACGGCCTCGCCCACGCGGTGCGCCGCGGGCGAGACCCAGGCCCGGCAGGCGCAGGCGCGCGGCGCGGTGTTCCGTGGCCGGCCACGAGGTGCTCGACATCGCGATCACCGGCGACCGGGTCAGCGGCGTGTGCCGTCACCGACGCGCCTCGGCGCGAGCACCGTGACGTCCCGGCCGACATCGTGGTCTGCTGCGCCGGCATCTGGGGGCCGAAGGTCGCGCGGATGGCCGGCCTGACGCTCCCGCTGACCCCGCTCGCCCACCAGCTCGCCTGGACCGGCCCGGTGCCCGCGCTGGCCGGGCAGGAGCAGGAGGCTGTCCGGCCGATCCTGCGCCACCAGGACGCCGACCTGTACTTCCGGGAGCGCTTCGACCGGCTCGGCATCGGCTGGTACGGCCACCGCCCGATGCCCGTCGACGGCCGACGACATCCTCTCCGTCGAGGCGGCCGAGGTCATGCCGTCGGTGCTGGCGTTCACCGAGGCCGACTTCGCGCCGGCCTGGGACGAGACGCAGGAGCTGCTGCCCGTCGACCGCGCGACGCCAAGCTCGACGAGGGCATTCAACGGGCTCTTCTCGTTCACCACCGACAACATGCCGCTGATCGGGCGAGTCACCCGACGTGGACGGCTTCTGGGTCGCCGAGGCGGTCTGGGTCACCCACTCGGCCGGCGTGGCCAAGTCGATGGCCGAGTGGCTTGTCGACGGCGTGACCACCATCGACCTGCACGACTGCGACGTCAACCGGTTCGAGGCGCACCAGCTGGCCCCGGAGTTCGTGCGGATGCGCGACTGCCAGAACTTCGTCGAGGTCTACGACATCATCCACCCGCTCCAGCCGATGGAGGAGCCGCGGCCGCTGCGCACGAGCCCGTTCTACCCGCGCCAGCAGGAGCTCGGCGCGTACTTCCTCGAGGCGTCCGGCTGGGAGCGTCCGCAGTGGTACGAGGCGAACGCGCCGCTGCTGCGACCGGTCGCGACATCCCGGCGCCGAACGACTGGGCGGCGCGCTACTGGTCGCCGATCGTCGGCGCCGAGGCGCAGGTGACCCGCGAGCGCGTCGCGATGTACGACATGACCGCGCTCAAGCGGCATCGAGGTCAGCGGGCCGCGGCGCCCTGGCGTTCCTGCAGCAGCAGTGCACCGGCAAGCTCGACAAGTCCGTCGGCTCGGTCACCTACTGCCTGCTGCTCGACCACCGCGGCGGGATCCGCAGCGACATCACCGTCGCCCGGCTCGGCCCGGACGAGTTCCAGGTCGGCGCCAACGGCAACCTCGACCTCGACTGGCTGCGCCGCGTCGCGCGCCCGACGACGTGTTCGTCCGCGACATCACCGCCGGCACCTGCTGCGTCGGCGTGTGGGGCCCCCTGGCCCGCGACCTCGTCCAGCCGCTGACCGTCCGCCGACTTGACCAACGACGGGCTTCGCGCTACTTCCGCGGCACGCGGACCTACGTCGGCCAGGTGCCGGTGACCGCGCTGCGCCTGTCGTACGTCGGTGAGCTCGGCTGGGAGCTCTACACCACCGCCGACCTGGGGCTGAAACTGTGGGACACGCTCTGGGAGGCCGGCCAGGAGCACGGCGTCATCGCGGCCGGCCGCGGTGCCTTCAACAGCCTCCGGCTGGAGAAGGGCTACCGCTCCTTCGGCGCCGACATGACCCCGGAACACGACCCGTACGAGGCGGGCCTCGGCTTCGCCGTACAGCTGAAGAAGGGCGACTTCGTCGGGCGGGACGCGCTGATCGGGCGCGGACGCAGCCGCGACGGCGGCTGGCTGTCTCGACCTCGACGACCCGCGCCGATCGTGCTCGGCAAGGAACCGGTCTACGACGGGCAGCGCTGCGTCGGCTACGTCACCAGCGCCGCCTGGGGCTACACGGTCGGGCACGGCATCGCCTACGCGTGGCTGCCGGCCGAGCTCGCCGCCCCCGGGCAGAGCGTCCACATCGGATACTTCGACCGGCGGGTGCCGGCGACGGTGCCGCAGCGAACCGCTCTTCGACCCGGCGATGCAGCGGCTGCGCTCATGACCGAGTGCTGCGCGAGGCCGGAGTGCACGGCGGCGCCCGCGAGCTTGCGAGCGAGCTGGCGCCGAGCACCCGCGACGTCCTGTGGGACAACCCCGACCCGAAGGCGTCCTACGACGTCGTGATCGTCGGCGGCGGCGGGCACGGGCTGGCCACCGCCTACTACCTCGCCAAGAACCACGGCATCACCAACGTCGCCGTGCTCGAGACGCGGCTGGCTGGCCGGCGGCAACATGGCCCGCAACACCACCATCATCCGCTCCAACTACCTGTGGGACGAGAGCGCGGCCATCTACGAGCACTCGCTGAAGCTGTGGGAGGGCCTGCAGGAGGAGCTCGACTACGACATCCTGTTCAGCCAGCGCGGCGTGCTCAACCTCGCCCACAGCCTGCCCGACGTGCGGGAGGGCACGCGGCGGGTCAACGCCAACCGGCTCAACGGCGTCGACGCCGAGTGGCTCGACCCCGGCCGAGGTCAAGAAGCTCGTGCCCGATCATCAACATCTCCGAGCGACCTGCGCTACCCGGTGATGGGCGCGACCTTCCAGCCGCGCGGCGGGATCGCCAAGCACGACTACGTCGCCTGGGGCTACGCCCGCGCCGCCGCCGCGCTCGGCGTCGACCTGATCCAGAACTGCGAGGTGACCGGCTTCGACAGCCGAGGCGCCGGTCCGGCGTCAGACCACGCGCGGCACCATCGCGCGCCGGGCGGATCGCGCTGTGCGCCGCCGGGCACACCTCGGTCCTCGGCGGCGAGGCTGGGCTTCCGGCTGCCGCTGCAGAGCCACCCGCTGCAGGCGCTCGTCTCCGAGCTGCTCGAGCAGGTCCTCGACACCGTCGTCATGTCCAACGCCGTGCACGTCTACGTGAGCCAGGCGCACAAGGGCGAGCTGGTGATGGGGGCCGGCATCGACGCGTACAACGGCTACGGGCAGCGCGGCTCGTTCCACGTCATCGAGCAGCAGATGGCCGCCGCGGTCGAGCTGTTCCCGATCTTCGCCCGGGCGCACGTGCTGCGCACCTGGGCCGGCATCGTCGACGTCGTCGCCGGACGCCTCGCCGATCGTCGGCGCCACCCCGGTCGAGGACGCTGTACGTCAACTGCGGCTGGGGGACCGGCGGCTTCAAGGCCACCCCGGGCGCCGGCTGGGTCTACGCCGACACGATCGCCAACGGGCGGCCGCATCCACTGGCCGAACCGTTCGCGCTGGAACGGTTCACCACCGGGCGCGCTCGTCGACGAGCACGGCGCGGCGGCGGTCGCGCATTGAAGGGGGCCCACTGATGCTGTCGATTCCCTGCCCCTGGTGCGGGACCGCGACGAGACCGAGTTCCACTACGGCGGCCAGGCCGGCGTCGCGTACCCAGCGTGACCCGATGGCCTCGTCCGACGGCGAATGGGCCGAGTACGTGTTCATGCGCGACAACCCGAAGGGCTGGTTCGCCGAGCGCTGGTTCCACACCGCCGGCTGCCGGCGCTGGTTCAACCGGCAGCGGCACACGGTCACCAACGAGATCCGGCGCTAGCCATGCGATTCACCTTCGACGGCCAGGAGTTCACCGCGCAGCCCGGCGACACGCTCGCGGCGGCGTTGCTGCGCAACCAGGTGCGCATCGTGGCGCGCGGCCCGTACACCGGCCGGCCGCGCGGCGTGGTCGACCTGGGCCCGGGCGAGCCGCACGCGTTCGTCCAGGTCGACAGCGGCGACGGTGAACCGATGGTCCGCGCGACGACGCTCGAGGTCTACGACGGGCTCGCCGCGCGGTCGCTGGCCGGCAAGGGGCAGCTGGTCGACGCGCCGATCGAGGCCCGCTACGACAAGACCTGGACGCACGTCGACGTGCTCGTGGTCGGCGCCGGTCCGGCCGGGCTGGCCGCCGCGCTCACCGAGGCGCAGACCGGTGCGCGGGTCCTGCTGGCCGGCAGCGGCCCTATCCGCGATGCCGTCGCCGACGACCTCGCCCAGTTCCCGGAGGTACGGGTGCTCGCCCGCACCACCGTGACCGGCGCGTACGACCACCGGTTCTATGTCGCCGTGGAGCGGCGGACCGACCATCTCGGCACTACGGTGTCGCCGAACGTGGCCCGGCAACGGCTCTGGCACATCCGGGCCGGCCGGCTCATCCTGGCCACCGGCGCGCTCGAGCGGCCGATCCTCTTCGCCGACAACGACCGGCCCGGCATCATGCTCGCCGGGGCGGCCGCCGGCTACATCCGGCGGTACGGCGTGCGGCCCGGCCGGCGTGCGGTGGTCTTCGGCGCGCACGACGGCGCGCTCGAGGCCGCCGTCACGTTGCTGGACGCCGGGATCGAGGTCGCCGCCGTCCTGGACTCCCGCCCGGACAGCGCCGGCCCGCTCGTCGACGCGCTGCGGGAGCGCGAGGTGCCGTTCCGGGCCGGGTCGGTCGTGACCGGCACCGACGGTGACGCCGAGGGCATCCTGAGCGCCGTCCACGTCGGCGACGAGACGCTCGAGTGCGATCTCCTCGCCGTGTCCGGCGGCTGGAACCCCAACGTGCACCTGTACAGCCAGGTCGGTGGCCGTACGGTCTGGTCCGACGAGGTCGCCGCGTTCGTGCCGGGCTCCACAGTGGACGGCGTCCGCTGCGTCGGCGCCGCCAACGGCGTCTACGACCTGGCCGCCGCGGTCGCCGGGGAAGACCACGCGCCCGGACGCGGGACGCCGCCGGCGACCGTGTGGTGCGTCGGGGGCGATCCCGAGCGGATCTTCGTCGACCCGCACCGCGACGCGACCCTGGCCGACCTGCGCCGGGCCGTCGACGGCGGCATGCGCTCGGCCGAGCACGTCAAGCGGTTCACCACCATCGGCACCGGCGCCGACCAGGGCCGCACCTCGGGCGTGACCAGCCTCGGAGCGCTGGCCGACGCGCTCGGCCGGCCGGTCGGCGAACTCGGCGTGACCACGTACCGGCCGCCCACCACGCCGATCTCGTTCGCGCTGCTCGCCGGGCGTGACCGGGGACAGCTGCTCGACCCGGCCCGGCGCACCCCGATGCACGAGTGGCACGAGGCCAACGGGGCCGTGTGGGAGAACGTCGGGCAGTGGAAACGCCCCTGGTACTACCCGCAGCCCGGCGAGGACCTGCACCAGGCGGTCCTGCGCGAGTGCCGGGCCGCGCGCGAGGGCGTCGCGATGATGGACGTGACCACGCTCGGCAAGATCGATCTGCAAGGCCCCGACGTCGGCGAGTTCCTCGATCGCATCTACACCAACAAGTTCTCGTCCCTGGCCGTCGGGCACTGCCGCTACGGGGTGATGTGCCACGCCGACGGCATGGTCTTCGACGACGGGGTCGACCGCGCGACTCACCGAGGAGCGCTATCACATGACGACCACGACCGGCAACGCGGCGGCCGTCCTCGACTGGCTCGACGAGTGGCTGCAGACCGAGTGGCCGGACCTGCGCGTGCACACCACGTCCGTCACCGACCAGTGGGCCGCCGTCGCGGTCGTCGGCCCGCAGTCCCGCGACGTCCTGCGGGCGCTCGTCCCCGATCTGGACGTGTCCGCAGCGGCGTTTCCGTTCATGACCGTGCGCGAGGCCGACATCGACGCCATACCGGCCCGCATCTTCCGGATCAGCTTCACCGGCGAGCTCAGCTACGAGATCAACGTGCCCGCGTACTACGGACTCGCGCTGTGGCAGGCCGTCCACGCCGCCGGCCAGCCGTACGGGATCACGCCGTACGGCACCGAGACCATGCACGTCCTGCGGGCCGAGAAGGGCTTCATCGTCGTCGGGCAGGACACCGACGGCACGGTCACCCCGGCCGATGCCGGGCTCGGCTGGGCCGTGTCGAAGGCGAAGCACTTCGTCGGTGAGCGGTCGTTCCGGCGCGCGGACTCCCTTCGTACCGACCGGAAACAGCTCGTGGGGTTGGTGCCGGACGATCCGTCCACTGTGGTCGCCGAGGGCGCGCAGCTGGTCCTCGACCCGGAGGCCGCGGCGCCGGTCCCGATGCTCGGGCACGTGACATCGAGCTACGCCAGCGCGAGCCTCGGCCGGTCGTTCGCCCTCGGCCTGCTCAGCGGCGGGCTGACCCACATCGGGGAGACCGTGTTCGCCGTGTCCGACGGCCGCGCGCACCCGGTCGTGGTGACCGAGCCGGTGTTCTACGACAAGGAGGGGGCGCGCCGTGACGGCTGAACTCCAGACGCCCTTGGCGCACCTGCGCGAGGCCCTCGACGGGACGCCGCTGCGGGAACTGCCGCCGCGACGGCAGTTCGAGGTGCGCGGCCCGTGCGACACCGGCCTGTGGCTCGGTCCCGACTGGCACCTGCTGGTCGACGAGACCCCGCCGGCCGGGACGACGAGCGTCGACGTTTCTGCCGCTCGTACCATCCTGGAACTGAAAGGGCCGCACGCGAGGCGCATTCTCGAGCACGGCTGCACGATCGACCTGCACCCGCGCGCGTTCGGCATCGGGTCCAGCGCCCAGACCAACCTCGCCCAGGCGCAGGTGATCCTGCATCACACCGCACGCGACACGTACGAGATCTACGTGCGGGCCTCGTTCGCCGACTACCTCGCGCGCTGGCTGCTCGATGCGATGGTGGAGTACCGATGATCCGCGTCTGCCCCTTCGCCGAACTGGTCCCCGGAGAGGCGCGACGGCTCGACCTCGACCCGCCGATCGCCGTGTTCAAGACCGACGACGACCAGGTCTTCGCGATCGACGACACCTGCACCCACCAGGACGCGTCGCTCGCCGACGGCTGGCTGGAGGGCTGCCTGGTCGAGTGCCCGCTGCACGCGTCGCGCTTCGACCTGCGCACCGGCCAGGTCGACGCGCCGCCGGCCAAGCGACCCGTGCGGACGCACAAGGTCGACGTGGTCGACGGGGAGATCTTCGTGGACGTCTCGCCATGAATCGGATCGTCGTCGTCGGCGCCTCCCTCGCCGGGCACGCCACGGGGCGGGCCCTGCGCCAGCTCGGCTATGACGGTGAACTGGTGTTCGTGGGGGAGGAGCCGCACCGCCCGTACGACCGGCCGCCCCTGTCGAAGGAGTTCCTGGCCGGTCACGACGTCGACCTGTCACTCGAGATCGACGGCGAGGACCTGGGCGCCGAATGGCTCCTCGGCGCGGCGGCCGTGTCGTTCGACGCGGCGTCCCGCGAGGTCCGTTTGCCGGATCGAACGTTGGTTGCCGATGGCGTCGTCCTCGCCACCGGCGGGGTCGCCCGCCGGTTCGGTAGCGGCCGGACACTGCGGACCCTCGACGACGCCCGCTCGCTGCGGGATGCCCTCGCCGCCGCCCATCGGATCGTCATCGTCGGAGCCGGGTTCATCGGCGCCGAGGTCGCCTCCACCGCTCGGGCCAAGGGCCTCGACGTCACCGTGGTCGAAGCGCTGCCCGCCCCCCTCGCCGGGCCGCTGGGCGCGAGCATGGGCGCCGCCGTCGCCGCCCTGCACGCCGACCACGGCACGAGGCTGATCTGCGGCGTGGGGGTCGACCGGATCACCGAAGACGCGGTACATCTGGCCGACGGTGTTGTGCTGAAGACGGACCTCGTGCTCGCCGGCATCGGCAGCCGGCCGGCCGTCGACTGGCTGCACGGCTCCGGCCTGAGCGTCGACGACCTCGGCGTGCGGTGCGATGCGTCCGGCGGCACCGGCATCCCGGGGGTCGTCGCGGTCGGCGACTGCGCCAGCTGGTTCGACCCGGCCCTGGACCGGCATCACCGCATCGAGCACTGGACCAGCGCCAAGGAACAGGCGCGGACCGCCGCGGCCACGCTCCTCGGGCAGGCCCCGCCGGCCGCCCGTCCCGCGTACTTCTGGTCCGACCAGTACGGCGTGCGCATCCAGTTCGCCGGGCACGCCCTGCCCGGCGACTCGGTCACCGTCGAGGACGGCCGCGTCGACGAACGCAGCTTCCTCGCCGTGTACCGCCGCGACGAGCGGCCGGTCGCCGTCCTGGCCATGAACCGGGTCGGCCCGTTCGCCCGCTGGCGACGAACGCTTTCGCTCGAGGGGATACCGCGATGAGTAGCCTGATCCAGACGTTGCCCGGCAGTGCGTACACCGACGAGACGGTGTTCGCCCGCGAGCAGGAGCGCATCTTCGAGACCATGTGGTGCTGCGTCGCCCGCGCCGCCGACCTTCCCGAGCCGGGCGCGTTCCGTACCGTCCAGATCGGTCGCGAGAGCGTCCTGCTCACCCGGGCGCGGGACCGGTCGATCCGGGCGTTCTTCAACGTGTGCCGGCATCGCGGCGCCCGGCTGTGCACCGAGCCGAGCGGCACCGTCGGCCGGGCCATCCGCTGCTACTACCACGCCTGGACGTACGACCTCACCGGCAGGCTCATCGCCGCGCCCAACCTGACCAAGATGACCGACATAGACCGCGACGAGTACGGCCTGGCCAAGGTCAACGTCCGCGAATGGCTCGGCTACGTCTGGGTCTGCCTCGCCGAGCAGCCGCCGTCGTTCGAGGAGCAGGTCGTCGGCTCGGTCACCGAGCGGCTCGGCGACCCGGCGGCGATCGAGAAGTACGACGTCGAGCACCTCGAACTCGGCCGTCGCATCACGTACGACGTCAAGGCCAACTGGAAGCTCATCGTCGAGAACTTCATGGAGTGCTATCACTGCGCGACCATCCACCCGGAACTGGTCGAGGTGCTGCCCGAGTTCGCCGACGGGTACGCCGCGCAGTACTACGTCGGGCACGGTGCGCTTTTCGGCGACGAGATCGAAGGGTTCACCGTCGACGGCTCGCCCGGCCTGGACCGCATCCCGGGCATCTCGGCCGAGCAGGACCGCCGGTACTACGCCGCGACCATCCGGCCGCAGGTCTTCCTCAACCTGGTGCCGGACCACGTGATCCTGCACCGCATGTTCCCGATGGCCGCCGACCGGACCATTGTGGAGTGTGACTGGCTCTACCTGCCCGACGTTGTCCGTACCGGCCGGGACATCGACAAGTCCGTCGAGCTGTTCCACCGGGTCAACCTGCAGGACTTCGAGGCATGCGAACGGTGCCAGCCGTCGATGAGTTCCCGCCTGTACGCTCGGGGCGGCGTCCTCGTCCCCAACGAGCACCACATCGGCGATTTCCACACCTGGTTCAGCGAGAGGGTCGGCATTTCTTGAGCGACTGCGACTTCCTCATCGTGGGCGGCGGCTCGGCCGGCTGTGCCCTGGCCAACCGGCTCTCCGCCGACCCGGCCAACCGCGTCGTCGTCCTCGAAGCCGGCCGCACCGACTACCAGTGGGACGTCTTCGTCCACATGCCGGCCGCGCTCGCCTTCCCGATCGGCAGCCGGTTCTACGACTGGCAGTACCGGTCGGAGCCCGAGCCGAACCTGAACGGCCGGCGGATCTACCACGCGCGCGGCAAACTGCTCGGCGGGTCGAGCAGCATCAACGGCATGATCTTCCAGCGCGGCAACCCGCTCGACTACACCCGCTGGGCCGCCGACCCGGGCATGGAGGAATGGGACTACGCCAACTGCTTGCCCTACTTCAAGCGCATGGAGAACTGCCTGGCGAGCCCGGTCGGGCCGCCCGACGATCCGTTCCGCGGGAGCGACGGCCCCCTCGTCCTGGAGCGGGGGCCGGCCACCAACCCGCTCTTCCGCGCGTTCTTCGACGCCGTCCAGGAGGCCGGCTACCCGCTCACCGACGACGTCAACGGCTTCCGGCAGGAAGGCTTCGCCGCCTTCGACCGCAACGTCCACAAGGGACGGAGACTGTCCGCCGCCCGCGCCTACCTGCACCCGGTCACCGACCGGCCCAACCTCGAGGTGCGCACCCGGTCGTTGGTCACCCGTATCCTCTTCGACGGCGCCAGCACCCACCGGCCGCGGGCGGTCGGCGTCGAGTACCGGCACAACGGCACCACCCGGCAGATCCACGCCGGCGAGGTCATCCTCTGCGGCGGGGCGATCAACTCGCCGCAACTGCTGCAACTCTCCGGCGTCGGCAACGCCGCCGAACTGTCCACGTTGGGCATCACCCCCGTCGTCGACCTGCCCGGCGTCGGCGAGAACCTCCAGGACCACCTCGAGGTCTACATCCAGCACGCGGCGACCCAGCCGGTCTCGATGCAGCCCAACCTGAAGAAATGGCGCTACCCGTGGATCGGCTACCGCTGGCTGTTCCAGCACGCCGGCCCCGGCGCCACCAACCACTTCGAGGCGGGCGGCTTCGTGCGCAGCAACAACGAGGTCGCCTACCCGAACCTCATGTTCCATTTCCTGCCCATCGCGGTCCGCTACGACGGCTCGTCCCCGGCCCACGGCCATGGCTACCAGGTCCACGTCGGCCCGATGTACTCCGACGCGCGCGGCACGGTGAAGATCACCTCGACCGACCCGGCCGTCCACCCCGCGCTCCGTTTCAACTACCTGTCCACCGACCAGGACCGCCGCGAATGGGTCGAGGCGATCCAGGTGTCCCGCCGGATCCTCGGGCAGCGCGCCTTCGACGCCTACAACGGTGGCGAACTCTCGCCGGGCCCCGATGTGCAGAGCGAGGAGCAGATCCTGGCCTGGGTCGGCCGCGAGGCGGAGACCGCGCTCCACCCCTCATGCACCTGCAAGATGGGCACCGACGATCTCGCCGTCGTCAACCCGTCCAGCATGGGCGTCCGCGGCCTCGACGGCCTGCGCGTCGTCGACGCATCGGTCATGCCGTATGTCACCAACGGCAACATCTACGCCCCGGTGATGATGCTCGCCGAGAAGGCCGCCGACCTCATTCTCGGCAACACCCCGCTCCCCGCCGAGCCGGTCAAGTTCTACACCCACTGAGTAGTGGCCTCGCGACCCCGCAGTGGCCACAACTTCCCCGGAGTAGTGGCTTCCCGGGCCACCGTGGCCACTACTTCCCCGGAGTAGTGGCCTGGCCACCCTGCGGTGACCACTAATTCCCGGAAGTTGTGCCGGGCGGTGCCGGCCCGGGTCTCCCCAAGACGTGCCATACAAGCGACACTTGTGCGCCGTTCCCATCCTCAGGCGTCAACCTGGATGCATGTCAGGGCGAACTCACACACTGCGGCACCTACTGCTGGCCGCGGCGGTTCTTGCGTTCTTCGGTGCCACGGTCGGCACCGCCTTTGGCATGACCACATCCTCGAGCGACGACAAGCGGCACACGACGGCGCAGCACGCTTCGCAGGAGCCGCCGGCGTCGCCGAGCGGCGCGCCGCAGTCGGCCGAGCAGCAGGCCGCCACCGGGGACCAGACCGGCGCCGACAACGCCGGCACCCAGGACACGAATCCCGGCAACGGCAACCCGACGACGACCCAGAAGGTGTCCGTGCCGTGGGTGACGAACCAGAACGAGTCGTA
Organism: uncultured Actinomycetota bacterium; assembly: GCA_963816625.1. Taxonomy (GTDB): domain Bacteria; phylum Actinomycetota; class Actinomycetes; order Mycobacteriales; family Micromonosporaceae; genus Dactylosporangium. Next base: position 1,451,320 of record CAWFLC010000006.1, read on the forward strand.
CGCCCGCGACAAGATCAAGGACGCCGGCCTGACGGTCGGGCAGGTCAAGTACGTCTGCGTCGACGGCAAGGACCCGGGCACGGTCACCGACCAGTCGCCCAACGGGGACACCCAGGCGACCAAGAACAGCAAGGTGTCGCTGAAGGTGCAGGGCGTGAAGGTGCAGAACGTGGTCGGCGTGTACCACGCGGACGCCAAGTCGCAGCTGGAGCACGACGGGCTCAAGGTCGTCGAGAAGGACCTCCAGCCGGGTGACGCCGGCGGTGCGGTGAGCGCGCAGAACCCGAGTGGCGGCTCCTGCGTCAAGCCGGGCGCCACGGTCACCATCACCGTCGGCACGACCACCGATCCGAGCACATCGCCGAGCGCCGACGCCGGCACCGAGAGCGGCGAGTAGCCCGACCCGCGGTCAGCCCCAGACCTCCGCGGCCGTCTCGACGATCAGGCGGAGCTTGGCGAACTGCTCGTCGTGGGTCAGCACGTTGCCCTCAACGGTGGACGAGAACCCGCACTGCGGAGACAGGCACAGCTGATCTAGTTCGACGTATTTGGCCGCCTCGTCGATCCGCCGCTTCAGCGTGTCCTTGTCCTCCAGCGCCCCGCGCTTGGTGGTGACCAGGCCGAGCACGACCCGCTTGCCCGGCGGTACGAACCGCAGCGGTGCGAAGCCGCCCGAGCGCTCGTCGTCGTACTCGAGGAAGAACCCGTCCACCTCCAACTGTGTGAACAACGCCTCCGCGACGAAGTCGTAGCCGCCCGACGCGGCCCAGGACGAGCGGAAGTTGCCCCGGCACATGTGCGTCGTGACGGTCATCCCCTCGGGCCGGCCACCGATCGCGGCGTTGATCTGCTTGATGTAGCGCTCGTGCTGGTGCTCGGCGTCGCCGCCCTGCTGCGCCACCATCTCCCGCTGCTTCGGGTCGTTGAGGTAGGCCAGGCTGGTGTCGTCGAGCTGCAGGTAGGTGCAGCCGAGCTCGGCCAGCCGCGCGATCTCCTCGGCGTAGGCGGCGCTCAGGTCCTGCCAGAACTGCTCGAGGTCCGGGTAGACGGTCTTGTCGATCGCCGCCCGGCCGCCGCGGTAGTGCACCATGCTCGGCGACGGGATGGTCAACTTCGGCGTCGCCGTGCTCACCTGGGACTTCAGGTAGGTGAACGCGTCTTTGAAGATCGTTTCCCGCAGGTGCACGGGCTCGCCGATGTGCAGGGCCGGCGGGTCGAATTCGATCGTCCCGTCGGCGTTGAAGAACTGGACGTGCATGCGCTCGTCGGCCTGCGAGACGCCGCCGAGCTGGTAGATGAAGTCCATGTGCCAGGAGGCGCGGCGGAACTCCCCGTCGGTCGCCGACTGCAGGCCCACGTCTTCCTGGGCCCGGACGACCTCGGTGATCGCGGCGTCCTCGGTGGCGCGCAACTCCTCGGCGGTGATCTTGCCGGCCGCGAACTCCTCACGAGCCTGCAGCAGGGATGGCGGCCGCAACAGGCTGCCGACGTGGTCAGCGCGAAATGGTGGCATACCAACCACCCTGGCATGCCGCTGACGGAGCCGCTATACGTCAGGAGATCGTGAAGGGGGTTTCCTTCACGTCCGCCGGCGACCGCTTCTTGCCCGCGTGCACGTCGACGACCCGCAGTTTGTAGGACCCCGTGGCGGGCGCCTTGACCTGGAAGCCGAGTTGCGTGTCCGGCACCCGCTCGGCCGAGTAGAGCGCCTCGTTGGGCGCCACGGTCGGGCCGACCTCGGTGCCGTCGGGCAGGCCGAGCGCGAAGTTGTCCGCGCCGACGTAGTGCCCGGCACCCGAGCCGCCGGTGTACTGCATGTCGACCGAGCAGGTGATGGCCAGGTACCCCTTGTCGGCCTGGCCGTGGAAGTCGAAGAAGCCGCCGCGCAGATCGCAGGTGGTGAACCAGATGTTCAGGTCGTGGTCGGTGACCGCGGCGTCCTTGACCAGGTTCTTCGGCTCGTAGGCGACCAGGTCGCCCTTGCCGCCGACCGGGACCGTGGCTTGTGCCTTCTTGCCGTCGCCGACGGTGAACAGCCCGTCGTTGATGTTGCCGGTGAAGTTCTCGTCGGTCCGGAACTCGTAGACCACCTTGGTCTTCTGCCCGGTGTCGACGTTGATGCTGTCCGACGGGTTGCCGTCGTAGTGCTTGTCGTTGAGGCTGAACGTCATGCCGACGTCGGGCGACTTGTTCTGCGAGCCCTGGTTCTCCACCAGCACTTCCGCGGTGAGCTGCTGCTCGGCGGCGTCGTAGTCCACCGCGCCGAAGGTCATCTTGAATCCGGCGTACCAGGCGCTCTTGTTCACCTCGGCGTGCTGTTTCGCACCGCCGGCGTTGCCCTGGTTTCCGCCATTTCCGGGGGTACTGCCGGAGCCGCTGCCCCCGTTCCCGGAATTGTTCGACCCGGCATTGTCGGAGCCGGAATTGTTGGACTTGGTGGCATTGGAGACCACGGTCCACGCGAGTGCGGTGCCGCCACCCAGCACGAGCAGGGCGATGACCACGAGCCCGGCGATGAGCGCGGTCCGGCGGCCCGCCTTGCGCGGCGGCGGTCCGAGCGGGGCAGTGGAGTAGCCGGGGGCGGAGCTGTCGATCGGCGGGGGCGCCGGGTACATCGTCGACGGCGGCGCCTCGGCGCCCATCGCCGAGGTCACCGGCTCAGGGTGGGGCTGCGCCGGAGGCGCAGGTCGGGTGAGCGGAACCTCCGACCCGAATCCGGTGGTCGAGTCGCTCGACGTGCCGGGCGGCGCCGACACCGGGCCGGCCGCGCCGAAGGGCGGCGAGATCGACGACGCGGTCGGCGGGGTGGACACCGGGCCGGACGGGCCGGCCATCGGTGAGGTGGACGCCACGGCCGCGCCGACCCCGGCGGCCCCCACTGCTCCCCACGACGGCGACACCGGAGCCGCGGGCGGCCGGCCCGCCATCGGCGGTTGCGGCATGGGCACGGGTGGCGAGGGCAACGGGGGCCCGGGCATCGGTGGCGTCGAGACCGGCACGCCGGCCGACATGGGTTGGCGCATGGCTCCGGCCGGGAACGCGCCGCCCGGCATGGGTCCCGGCGTCGGGCCGAGCGCGAGCACGCTGCCCAGCGCGACCACCAGTTCGGGCTGCTCGATCAGCGTCGGGGCGACCCCGAGGCGGTGGTGCAGGAGCGTGTTGACCAGCGGGATGCGGCTCGACCCGCCGACCGGGAACAGCCCGGCGATCTGGTCGTGGCGCACACCGGCGCGCTGCAGCGCGTTGGCGGCCAGGTCGACCGTACGCTCGAGGTATGGGCGGGCGACCCGCTCGAACTCCTCACGCGTGAGGTAGACGTCGGTGTCGAAGAGCGGCACGTGCACGCCGGCGGACGAGCTGCGCGATAGCTGCTCCTTGGCCGCTCGTACCTCTTCCCAGAGCATGCGGTGGCGGCGCCGGGCGTTGTCGTCGGCCGGCTCGGTCAGCCGGTGCCAGAGCTCTGGGTCGTGCACGCCGAGCGTCCGCTCGAGGTGGTCGATGATGGCGGCGTCGAGGTCGACCCCGCCGACGTCGTTGAGCCCGTCGCTGACCAGCACCTCCCAGCCGTAGTCGGGCCGGCGCCGCAGCACGCTGGTGTCGAAGGTGCCGCCGCCGAAGTCGTAGACGACGAGCGCGGCGCCCGGCGGGACGTGCCGGCCGAGGATCGTAGTGAAGTACATGGCCGCGGCGATCGGTTCGGGGATGAGCGTGACCGCCGGCAGCCCGGCCCGGCCGGCCGCGTCGGCCAGCACCGACTTGCGGCTGTTGGCCCAGTGCGCCGGATAGGTCAGGACGGTCCGCGCCGGCATCTGCCCGGCCACCCGGGCGGCCTCGTCGCCGGCGCGCCGCAGCACCGCCGCCAGCAGGTCGCCGACCTGGTACTCCCGGTTGCCCAGCAGGACGCTGCCGTCGTCGATGCGGCGCTTCGGGTTGGGTTCGAAGCGGGTCGGGTCGAGCTTGGCGCTTCGCTCGGCATCCCGGCCGACCAGCAGGCGCCCGTCCGTCTCGGCGTACACGGACGATGGGAGCAGGAAACTCGCGTCGAAGAGCAACGGCTGGCTGCGGCCGTCGGCGCCGGAGAGTGCGGCGACGGTGTGCGTGGTCCCCAGGTCGATGCCGAGGCGCGACTCGAACGGCGCTGTCACGGCCGTCACGGTATCGCGGCACGTCAACGCGGAAGTACCGGGTACCCGGAAAACTTACCTTGGCAGTGCAGAAACCGCGCTGATCAGCAGTTCGAGCCCGAATTCGAAGTCCTTGTCGTGGTCCGCGTGCGCCAGTGACCAGCCCACTTCCGCGATGTTCGGGAAGCGGACCGGATCAACCCGTCCGCTCTCGGCCGTTGGCTGGTATTCGCTGAGGCGGGCTTCGTTCATCAATCCGCCCAGCGCGTATGCGACGAACGTACGCATGATCCTTATGGAGGTCTCGCCGTCGAAGCCGGCCGAACGGGCGGTGGCGAGGGCGGCCTCGAGGGGCTGTAACCCGGCCGTGGTGTTGAGCTGGCGGGTGATGACGACGTTGAGGCAGCGCGGGTAGCGCCGGGCCAGGGCCCGGAACGAGCGCACCAGGGCTCGGGTCTGCTCGTGCCAGTCGGCGTCCGGGTCGGGCGCGAAGTCGAAGCCGTCCATGACGTGCTCGGCGACCGCGTCGAGCAACGCTTCCTTGCTCGGCACGTGGTTGTAGAGCGACATGACCCCGTACCGCAGTTCGGCCGCGATCCGGCGCATCGAGATGGCCGCCTCGCCGTCCCGCTCGATCAACTCGACCGCGGCGCGGATGATCGCGTCACGCGAGAGCTGGCCGCGCTGATCGGAAACGGCTTCGGTCACGACCTGAGCTTACGCATTGACAGACGTACAGCGTACGTGCGACGGTCCAAATGGACGTACGGTGTACGTCGTCGCCTTCTTGGGGGAGGTCCTTCGTGAGCACGCACGACCTCTACACAGCGCCCGTCGAGAACGACGAATGGGCCGTCCCGGCCTCGGGCGCCGCGAGGTTCAACTGGGAGTACGACGAGGGTCGCGAGCGGCTGCTCGCGCTGTACCAGAAGGGCAAGGACAAACAGTGGGACGCCACCAAGCGGATCGACTGGTCCCTCGAGGTCGACCCCTACGACGCGCTCGGGCTGCCGGACGAGGCGATGGCGGTTTACGGCACCCGGCACTGGGACGCCTTCAGCGATCAGGACCGGCGTGAGCTGCGCAAACACTATGCATCGTGGCAGTTCTCGCAGTTCCTGCACGGCGAGCAGGGCGCGATGATCTGCGCCGCCCGCATCGTCGAGTCGGTGCCGGACCTCGACGCGAAGTTCTACTCGGCGACGCAGACGATGGACGAGGCGCGGCACGCCGAGATGTACGGGCGGTTCCTGCACGAGAAGATCGGCATGGTCTACCCGATCAACGACCAGTTGCAGAGCCTGCTCAACGACACGCTGACCGACTCCCGGTGGGACATGCCCTATCTCGGCATGCAGGTGCTCATCGAGGGTCTCGCGCTGGCCGCCTTCGGCCTGCTGCGCGACCTGACGACCAAGCCGCTGCCGAAGCAGATCCTCGCCTACGTCATGCAGGACGAGGCGCGGCACGTCGCGTTCGGCCGGATGGCGCTGCGCGACTACTACGCCCAGCTGTCCGACGCGGAACGGCGCGAGCGCGAGGAGTTCGTGATCCAGGGCTGCTACCTCATGCGCGACCGGCTGCGCGGGGCGGAGTTGCTGGAGAACTTCGGCATCAGCCGGGCCGAGGCCGACGAGATCACCGAGCAGTCGCCGTACCTGCAGATGTTCCGCAAGCTGCTGTTCAGCCGGATCGTGCCGTGCGTCAAGGACATCGGGCTGTGGGGCAAGGACCTGCAGGCGGCGTACGTGGACATGGGCGTCTTCGAGCTCGGCGACACCAACCTCGACGAGCTCATGCGCCAGGACGAGGAGATCGCCGAGCAGCTCGACGCCGAACGGTTCGCCGCCGAGGAGCAGTCCCGCAAGGACGAGGTAACACAGATGATCGACTCCGCCACCCCTTAGTCCGTCGTCCCTCCGAGTCGATCAAGGAAGTACACGCCCGGGATTCGGACAAATTCCGGCGCGTACTTCCTTGATCGACTCGGAGGACCCGGCGGCTACGGCCAGGTCGGGGGGGCGGGGTCGGGCGGCCAGGTCGTGGACTCCGGCTGCGGGTCGAGCTTGTTGAGCTCGAGCGAGAACGCCTCGGCCGTCGCGCCGAGCTGGTGCTGGACCGCCTGCATGGTGGCCAGGATGCTGCGGGCCCAGGCGGTCAGCCGCGCCGCCTCCTCGCGGTCCGGGCTGTAGGCGGGACCGGCCTGCTCGCGGTAGACGCGGCCGGCCTCATCGGCCTGGCGGCGCGCCTGGCTGACGATCGCGTCGCCCTGGCTGCGCGCGTCGGCCTGCACGTGCCGGGCCTGGGCCTGCGCCTCGGCCACCAACTGATCGGCGTACGCCTGCGCGCGCGCCATGAGCTGCACCGCCGCCGGCGGGATCTCGTCGCTGCGATGGTTGGCGCCGGCCGGCTCGTCGTCCAGCGGGGCCTGGTCGATGCCGTGGCGGCGGAAATAGTCGCGGAGCCGGCGGATCTCGCCCTCGGCCTCCGCGTACGCGCGGCTCCACCGCTCCAGTTCGGCCGCCACGTCGTTGCGGAGCCGGTCGACGTCCTCGGGCCGGTACCCGCGCCGGCCGAGGCCGCTCTCCCGCAGGGGTGCTCGGCGGACCTCGTCGGGCGACATCGGCTGCCAGCCGCCATTCGCCGATGGGATGGTCAACGGCTCCGCACCTCCCCGCTGACGCCGCGGGTCGCCCCGACGCGCCGGCCGTACGGCTCGGCCTCGAAGTCCTCGGTGTGGATGCGTTCGACCGGCACACCGGCCGCGACAAGGCGGGTCAGTGCGTCCTCGACCATGGCGTCCGGGCCGCAGGCGTAGACGTCGTGGTCCTGCCAGCGGTCCTCCTGCAGCGCCGTCTCGGTGACACCGCCGCGCCGGCCGTCATGGTACGGGTCGTGCGACAACACCGGCGTGACGGTCAGCCACGGCAGTTGCCGGCGTAGTTGGTCGAGCTCGGTCAGCTGGTAGAAGTCGGTGACCGTCCGTGCACCGACGAACAGCGCGACCCGGCGCGGCCGGTCGTGGGCGGCCAGTTCCTCGACGATCGCCTTCAGCGGCGCGAGTCCGGTTCCCCCGGCGAGCAGGAGCAGATTGCGGCCGGTGTCGTCGTCGAGGGTCAGGCGGCTGCCGGCCGGCGCGCCCAGCCGTAGCACGTCGCCCTTGACCGCCCCGTTGATCAGCGCGTTGCTGACCTGGCCGCCGGGAACGCCCTTGATGTGCAGGTCGATGGAGCCGTCGGCGCGCGGAGCGTTGGCCGGGGAGAACGGGCGCCACAGCCGGGGCCGCATCGGCGTCTCGACCGGGATCGACTGGCCGGCGCGGTAGGGGCTCACGGTGTGCGGGCGCAGCCGCAGTACCGCGATGTCGAAGCCGTGCCGCTGGTGCTCGACGACTTCGGCCTCCCACCACGGCGGCGAGATGCCGTCGGCGGCGGCCGCGGCGGCGGTCATCACCGTCGAGACGATCGTGTAGGCCTCGGCCCAGTCGCCGGCCAGCTCGTCGGTCCACTCGTCGCCGAGGAAGTGCGCGAGCGTCGCCAGGAGTGCCTCGGCCACGAGCGGATAGTGCTCGGCGCGGACCGCGAACCGCCGATGGTCGCGGCCGAGCCGCTCGATCGCCGGGGTCAGCACGGCCAGATCGTCCACATTGGACACGATCGAGCCGAGGGCGGCGACGAGGCGGTCGGACTGCACCGCCATCGACACCGGGAACAGCTCGCGGAGCTCCGGATAGGCGAGGAACAGCCGGGCGTAGAAGAACTGCGGGACCTGGGTGCCGTGCACGATCACCCTTGCCCAGCTGTCCCGCAGGCGGCCGGTATCCACTCCTGCTCTCCCCCCTCGCATGCCGTCCGGCCGGATTGTCCACGATACTGGCCTGCGGAAACAAGGCCAGGAATCCCGGCGCCCCCGAGTCCGGCCAATGGTTGACGGGCCAAACGCTTCCTCGGCGGTCGGGGATCGGTGACACTGAACACGTGTATGACTTTGATGTCCTCGTGCTCGGCTCCGGTCCCGGCGGGCAGAAGGCCGCGATCGCGGCGGCGAAACTCGATCGGCGGGTCGCGATCGTTGAACGTCGCAACATGATCGGTGGGGTGTGCATCAACACCGGCACCATCCCGTCCAAGACTCTGCGCGAGGCCGTTCTCTATCTGACCGGCCTCAACCAGCGGGAGATGTACGGGCAGAGCTACCGCCTCAAAGAGGACATCACGGTCGCCGACCTGGCTGCGCGGACGCAGCACGTCATCGGCCGTGAGGTCGACGTGATCCGCAGTCAGCTGGCCCGCAACCGGGTTCGGCTGCTCAGCGGGACCGGGCGGTTCACCGACCCGCACACGATCGCCCTCGAGGGCGACAGCGGCCCGCGCGAGGTCGTGACCGCCGAAAAGATCATCATCGCCACCGGCACGCTCCCGGCGCGGCCGGACAGCGTCGACTTCGACGACAAGACGATCATCGACTCGGACGGGATCATCCATCTCGACCACGTCCCGCAGACCATGGTCGTGGTCGGGGCCGGCGTGATCGGCATCGAGTACGCCTCGATGTTCGCCGCGCTCGGGACCAAGGTCACCGTGGTCGAGCGGCGCGACCGGATGCTCGAGTTCTGCGACCTGGAGATCATCGAGGCGCTCAAGTACCACCTCCGGGATCTGCAGGTGACCTTCCGCTTCCGGGAGGCGGTCGCCGGGGTCGAGCGCCACCCGCGCAGCGCCGTCGCCGTCCTGGAGAGCGGCAAGCGGATCGCCGCCGACGTGGTCATGTATTCGGCCGGCCGCCAGGGCACCGCCGACCAACTCGGCCTGGACACCACCGGCATCGCCGTCGACGCACGCGGCCGGATCAAGGTCGACGAGCACTTCCGGACCAGCGCCGAACACATCTACGCGGTCGGCGACGTGATCGGCTTCCCGGCCCTCGCCTCGACGTCGATGGAGCAGGGTCGCCTCGCCGCGCACCACGCCTGTGACGAGCCGGTGCGGGGCATGCAGGCGCTGCAGCCGATCGGCATCTACACGATCCCGGAGATCAGCTTCGTCGGGCGGACCGAGGACGAGCTCACCGACAGCCGGATCCCGTTCGAGGTCGGCATCTCCCGGTACCGGGAGCTGGCGCGCGGGCAGATCATCGGCGACTCGTACGGGATGCTGAAGATCCTGGTGTCACCCGATGACCGGCGGATCCTCGGCGTGCACGTGTTCGGCACCGGCGCCACCGAGCTTGTCCACATCGGACAGACGGTGATGGGCTGCTCGGGCACGATCGACTACCTCGTCGACGCGGTGTTCAACTACCCGACCCTCGCCGAGTCCTACAAGATCGCCGCGTTGGACGCGATGAACAAGATGCGCAACATCGAGCGGCTCCGTATCTGATTCACCGCCGCCTGTCGTCTGTCCCCCATCGCCCATCGCCCCGGAGGCCACTACTTGCGGGAAGTAGTGGCCTCCCGGCCCATCGGAGGCCACTACTTGCGGGAAGTTGTGGCGTCGAACGGGTCCGGAGGCCACGAGATCCCCGAAGTGGTGGCGCAACGGCGATGGCCGCCCCCAGACATCTGGGGACGGCCATCGCTCACCGGGGAGGTGGTGTTCAGTTCAGGGTGACGGTGAAGCGCGGGTCGGCGGCGATCTTCTTGAACGCGGCCAGGGCTTCCGGGGTGTCGTCGACGCGGATGTCGTGCCCGGACTGGTCCTTGGCCGTCTCGAAGTAGACGATGCCCTTGATCGCCGGCATGGCCGCGAGATCCTTCAGCACGGTGCCGTAGACGTTCGCCTTGTTCGCGCCCTTGACCTTCTTCGACGAGTCGTAGACGCCCCATTCGGCGGCGATGATCGGCTTGGTCGGGTGCTGGGTGGTGGCCCAGGTGTAGAAGCCGGGGAACTTCGACTTGCCGGTGGTGCGGTTCATCAGGTTGGTGAAGTCACCGTTGTGGTAGCCGCCGGGCTGGGCGTTGAGGTAGGAGTCCACGCCGATCCAGTCGATGACGTCGTCGCCGGGGTACATGTCGAACCACCAGGACGAGTCGTTCCACTTCTCGTAGTTCATGTACGCGATGGTGGAGATGGCGTTGGTCACTCCGTTGGCGCGCAGCCGCAGGATGGTGTGCCGGTACATCGCGGCGAAGTCCTTCGCCGTCATGCCCGAGCCCTTCTTGGGGTTCACGTTGTTCTCGGGCTCGTGGTGCAGCACGAGGAAGAAGGGCTTGGTGAAGTTCTTCTTCAGGTAGGCGGCCTCGCGGTCGATGCGGGCGTCCTGGGCGCCGGCGGCGACCTTGGCCCAGGTGCTGCCGTAGGCGATCTTCCAGTTGAGCATGAGGGTGCGCGGGCGGGTGGGGTCGTTGGTCATGGCGATCTCGGCCTTGGTCGGGAAGGCCTCGTCGCCCTTGTGGTAGGTGTGGTAGATGGCCGCGGTCCGGCCGGTCTTGGCCTCGAAGGTCTTGAGCGCTTCGTCGCGGGGGGTGTCGGAGAAGCCACCCGCGGCCGCGCCCCACAGCACGCCACAGGACGGGACCAGCTTCGCGTCCACGGTGCACTTCGCCGGGGCGGGCGCCGATTCGGCGGCGTTGGCGGTACCGGAGAACCCAAGTCCAACGCCGGCCCCGATCGCAACAACGGCAACGGGCATCAGGCGGCGCAGAACCTTGGTGGCGGCACTCGTCACGTTTCGTCTCCTCGTACTCGGTGGCGTCCTGTCGTGGACTTGTACGAGGTTGCGGTCCGATCGGTCGACACAACGTTCGCTGCCGGTTGCCGTTGAGGAGCCTGCCCAATCAGCGGCGCGTGCCCCTCGCCGGTGACCGTCGGTGAGGAGGAGGTACACAGTGCGCAGCCCGCCGGCAATTCGACAGGGTGGGCGACAGGCGATCGCCGTGCGACCTACTACGGTGGACGAGTGCGTCGTGTCCTCGCTCTCGCCGCCCTGGCCGTCCTGGTGCTTGGCGGCTGCGCGGCCAAGCCGGCCGCCCAGGGCGTCTACCTCGAAGCCGAACCCGCCGCGCCCAGCGTCGCCCCGCCGTCACCCAGCGCGCCGGCGGAGGTCCCGTCGCCGGCCCCGGTCACCGGCGGCCTGAAGACGATCGACTACACGCCGGCGCCCAAGGGCTTCCCGGCCGACCCCGACGCCGGCTCGACCGCCCTGATCACCGAGGGACTGCATCCGCTCAAGAAGATCCCGGTGTACGACGCACCCGGCGGCACCCCCCGCGCCTACCTCGCCCCGACGATCAGCGGCGTCCAGCTGATCATGCCGATCGTCGAGCACCGCGGCGACTGGGTGGCGGTCCTGCTGCCGTCGGTCAACCGTACGGTCGGCTGGCTGCCGCGCGGCAACTACAGCACGGTGGCGCTGCGTGACCAGCTCGTCGTGGACCGCTCCGCGCACCAGCTCACCTGGCTGCGCGACGGGACCGCCCAGCAGTCCTGGACGGTCACGCTCGGCACCGCGTCGACGCCGACGCCGCTCGGCCGCACGTTCGTGCTCGGCCACTCGACCCTGCCCGGCAAGGTGTACGCGGGCGTCGACGCCCTCGCGCTCGGCGCGGTGCCCGACAACCCCGACGCGGTCGCGACCGGCCTCAAGGGCGCGCACATCGGCATCCACGCGTGGTACAAGAACGACTTCGGCGGCAACAAGTCCAACGGCTGCATCCGGGTGCCGAAGCCAGGCCAGCAGACGCTGCTCAGCGAACTGGCCGCCGGTACCGCGATCGTGGTCGTCAACTGACACCGCCGCTCGGCCGGGCCGGCGGAGGCCACTACTTCCCCGGAGTTGTGGCCACCCGACCCCTCTGAGGCCACTACTTCCCCGGAGTTGTGGCAACGGGGCTGACCTGGAACCGGGCCTCGGCGCCGGCGATGCGCGTGACCCGCACGTCGCCGTCCGACCGTTCGACCCGGAACGTCGCCGCGACCTCGCCGTCGAGCGCGGGCACGGTCACCTCGCGGACGCCCTCGGCGAGTTGGAAGAGGTTCAGCGTCACGCCGTCCACGTAGGCGTAGTCCGGCCGGTCGTCGCGGGCGCCGAGCGGCGATCACCGAGCCCGGCCGGACCAGCAGCGGCAGGCTGTCGAAGCCGTGCCGCTCGCGCACCCAGCGCGGACCGTCTCGCCGACCTCGACCGGACGCGTCGCGCGAGCAGATGAGTCGTCCAGCGCCCGGCCGGCACGTAGTACGAGGTGTCCCCGTCGGCGCTGAACACCGGCGCGACGAGCAGGTCTGGCGCCGAGCATGTACTGCCGGTCGAGGTGCGCGCAGGCCGGGTCGTCCGGGAACTCGAGCGACCATCGGGCGCATCATCGGCACGCCCGTCGCGTGTGCGCCTCGACGGCCGCGCCGAACAGGTACGGCATGAGCCGGCACTTGAGCTTGGTGAACCGCGCGCAGCACCTCGACCGCCTCGTCGTCGAACACCCACGGCACCCGGTACGAGCTGGCTGCCGTGCAGCCGGCTGTGCGAGGAGAGCAGGCCGAACGCGATCCAGCGCTTGAACACGGCCGGGTCGGGGTGCCCTCGAAGCCGCCGATGTCGTGGCTCCAGAAGCCGAAGCCGCGACAGCGCCGAGCGACAGGCCGCCGCGCAGCGTCTCGGCCATCGACTCGAACGTGGCCGAGTCAGTCGCCGCCCCAGTGCACCGGGAACTGCTGGCCGCCGGCGGTCGCCGAGCGGGCGAAGAGCACCGCCTCGCCCTCGCCGCGGTGCTCGCGCGAGCAGCTCGAAGACGGTCTCGGTTGTAGAGGTGGGTGTAGTAGTTGTGCATCCGCTCCGGGTCGGAGCCGTCGTGCGTAGACGACGTCGGTCGGGATGCGCTCGCCGAAGTCGGTCTTGAAGCAGTCGACGCCCTGTCGAGCAGCGCGTCGCAGCTTGCCCGCGTACCAGCGCGCGCGCGTCGGGGTTGGTGAAGTCGACCAGCGCCATGCCCGGCCTGCCACAGGTCCCACTGCCAGACGTCGCCGTCGGGCCTGCGTCACGCAGGTAGCCGCGCGGCCTCGCCCTCGGCGAACAGCGGCGAGCGCTGCGCGATGTACGGGTTGATCCACACGCAGATCCGCAGGCCCTCGGTCCTTGCAGCCGCGCGAGCATGCCCGCCGGGTCGGGGAAGGTGCGCGGGTCCCACTCGAAGTCGCACCAGTGGAACTCGCGCATCCAGAAGCAGTCGAAGTGGAAGACGCGACAGCGGCAGGTCGCGCTCGGCCATGCCGTCGATGAAGCTGGTGACGGTCGCCTCGTCGTAGGTCGGTGGTGAACGAGGTGGACAGCCACAGGCCGAACGACCAGGCCGGCGGCAGCGCCGGCCGGCCGGTGAGCGCGGTGTACTTGCGCAGGATGTCCTTCGGGCGTCGGGCCGTAGATGACGAAGTACTCGAGCGCCTGCGCCGGCGACGCTGAACTGGACCCGCGACACGGCCTCCGAGCCGACCTCGAACGAGACCCGGCCGGGGTGGTTGACGAGGACGCCGTAGCCGCGGTTGGTCAGGTAGAACGGGACGTTCTTGTAGGCCTGCTCGCTGCTGGTGCCGCCGTCCTCGTTCCAGATGTCGACCGCCTGGCCGTTCTTGACGAGCGGGCCGAAGCGCTCGCCCAGGCCGTAGACGGGCTCGCCGACGCCGAGGTCGAGCTGCTCGTGCACGTAGTGCGCGCCGGCGGCGGTGTCGATGATGCCCATGCCCTTCCGGCCGCTGCCGGTGAGCCGGCGCCCGTCGGCCTCGAACGACATGCCCCAGTGCTCGCCGGTGTCGAACCGTACCGTCAGGGCGCCGGACGTCAGCTGATGATCGCCGACCCGGACGTCGGTCGGCGCCTCGGTCAGCGCGAAGGTCGGGTAGGGCTTGGCTGACCCGAGAAAATGCCCGACCGACACCCGGATCACGTCGGGCATCGGCGACGTGCAGGTGACCGTGATCAGCGGCGCGTTGAGCGTGTCGCCGCGGTGGTTGATCCGCCTGGTCGCGGCGAAGGCGGTCAGCCGGTCGGCTCCGGCCTCCACGTCCTGCAGGTGCACCGGATGCAGCGCGGAGACACCCTCACGCTTGTGCCAGAAGCCGTCGGTGAACTTCATGTCTCGCCTTTCACTCGAGGGCGCGAGCGGTGATGCCAAGCGCGTCAACCAACGGCCAGTCGAAACGCTTCGACGCTATTTTCGTCGAAGCGTTTCCGCCGACGGTAGGTAAGGGCTCCTTACGATGTCAAGCCCACCGCCTTCTTGCCCGCCTATTCGATCAAGGAGGTGGGGGCGGGGCGCAGCTGTCGCGTTCCGTGAGGGTTGGCGCCAGGAGGCGGGTCTCGGCGGGCCGGCCGCCGTCGAGGAGGCCCATCGCCATCTCGACGGCGAGCGTGCCGACCTCGAGCGCCGGAATGTCGATCGAGGTGAGCCGGACCGGGTGGGAGAGCGCCACGTCGCGCGGGCACACCGCGACGATCGAGACGTCGCCCGGCACCCGGCGGCCGCCGGCCCGCAACCGGTCGAGCAGCGGCATCAGCGCCGCCTCGTTGTGCACGACCAGGGCGGACGGCCGCGGCCCGGCGGCGTCGATCTCGGCCAGGGACTGCTCGACGCCCTCGAAGGTGGGCTCGCACGGCTGGACCGTCGCCGTCACGCCGAGATCCTTGGCCGCGTCGGTGAAGCCGGTCAGGAACCGGGTCGCATAGCTGGTGCCCCGCCGGTAGACGCCGGGCGGCGGGCCGAGCAGGGCGACCGTGCGGTGGCCGTGCCCGGCGAGGTGCTCCACGCAGGCGTACCCGGCGGCGGCGAAGTCCAGGTCGACGCAGCTGATCTCGCCCGGCCGGTCGGGCAGGCCGATCAGCACCGACGGGCGCCCGAGTCGCCGGATCGCGGGCAGCCGGGGGTCGTCGCGCTCGACGTCCATCAGGATCAGCGCGTCGACCATGGCCGCCCCGGCGACCCGCTCGAGCCCGGCCGTACCCTCGTCGTTGGTGAGCAGGAGGACGTCGTGGCCGTACGAGCGGGCGGCGGTCACCACCGCCGTCACGAACTGCATGATCACCGGCACGTTGATGCCGGCGCGCAGGGGAGCCACCAGGGCGAGCGCGTTGGTGCGGCTGCTGGCCAGGGCCCGGGCGCCGGCATGCGGGTGGTAGTTGAGCTCGGCGATCGCGGCCTTGACCCGCGCGCGGGTCTCCGGTGAGATCGGGCGCCGCCCGGACAGCACGTAGGAGACGGTGCTGATCGATACCCCGGCCGCGCGCGCGACGTCGCTGATCGTAGCCATCCGCCCCTCGAACCGTCGAACCGCTTCGACTCCTTACGCACTGTAGTGCCTTGCCGCGCCGCCGGCCAATCCACCGGCTACGGTTCTTAGATGACGGGTCGATCGGTCGGGATCGCGGTGTGGCTGGTGCTGGTCGGCGCCGCCGATGTGGTGGGCGTGATCGGCCTGTGGCGCTTCTTCGTGCGAAGCGAGCACGGCCAGGTGCTCGACACGATCGCGCTGACCGGCAACAGCATCGGCCAGCGGCGGGTCGGCATCATCACCGACACGGTGTTGAACACGATGTCGGTGGTCTCGATCGCCGCGGCCATCGCCGCCGTGGTGTTCATCGCGTTGCTGCGCGGCCGGGTGGGTCTCGCCCTCGTGGCGCTGCTGCTCATCGCCGGCGCCAACCTGACGACGCAGGTGCTCAAGGCCGGTCTGTACCGCCCGATGTACGGCGTCGACAAGGTTCGCGACCAGGTCGGCAACAGCTTCCCGAGCGGCCACACGACGGCCGCCGCCGCGGTCGCCGTCGCGCTCGTGTTCGTGCTGCCGTCCCGCGTCCGCGGCGTCGGCGCGGTCCTCGGCGCGGCGTTCGCCGGCCTGGTCGGGGTGGCGACGCTGTCGGCCGGCTGGCACCGGCCGAGCGACGCGATCGCCGCGATGCTCGTGGTCGGCGGCTGGGCCTGCGCGGCCGGCCTGGTCCTGCTGGTCCTGCGCCGCCACGCGGCCGACGAGGCCGACGGCGGACACTGGCTCGCGGTCGCCTTCCTCACCCTGGTCGGCATCGCGTTGCTCGTGGTGGCCGTGGTCGCGCTGCGCTGGACCAACCAGGTGCTGCAGATCCCGCCCGACGAGCTGAGCCGCCGCCGGCTCTTCGCCGCGTACGCGGGAGGCATGGCCGGCATCGCCGGCACCGCCTGCCTGGTGATGGCGATCGTCACCGCCACCGTGCACCGCGTCGTGCCGAGAGCCGCCCCGCGGAACCGGAGCGCCGAACTGGCCGAGGCCTCCTACCGGCAGTAGGCGTTCAGGCGCCGCTACCGGCGGTAGGCCTTCATGTACTGCGCGACGTGGCCACGAGGCTCTTCACGGTTCGCGGCACGGTGGCCATCGCCGGCTTGCGGAACCAGGTCGGCATGGCCCGGCGTAGCCGCTCCGGCCCGCGTACCTCGAGGCCGCCCGAGCGCAGCGCATCGGACCAGCCGACGTCGCCCCGCCACACCTCGATCAGGCTGCGCAGGCTGGCCGTCACCGCGACGGTCACCTCGTGACCGGGATCCGCGTCGCACACGTCGACGTCGGCCGTGGTGATCACCAGCCACCAGTCGCTGCGTCTGCGGCGCGGCGACGTCGCGGAAGTTGAACTGGATGACCGTACGGGCGACGGGCACCGCCGCGTGGTCCACGTATCGGTGCATGTCCCACAGCAGCAGCTTCGGGTCGAGGTCCTCGTCGCCGAGCTCGCCGATCCACCGCACGCCCCAGGCGCCGAGCGCCTCGACGACCGGCGCGCAGCTCGCGGCCGGCCTCGGTCAACAGGTACTGCACCTCGTTGCCGTCCGGCCGGCGCTCCACCACGCCGGCCGAGACCAGCTGCTGCAGGCGCTTGGACAGCAGGGTCGGCGACATCCGGGGCAGGCCGCGGCGCAGGTCGTTGAAGTGCCGGCTGCCGGCGACGAGCTCCCGCACGACCAGCAGCGTCCAGCGCTCGTCGAGCAGCTCCATCGCCTTCGCCACCGGGCAGAACTGGTGGTAGGAGGCTCCCATGGGCTGCAACCGGTAGTACAGATCGTGTACTAGGCGCGGCCGTCTTGTCAGGCTTCTAGCGTCGGCGTCCATGACCACACCTGTTGAAGACCAAGCACCGCGCCATGTGGGCCTCCGGCGACTACGCGACCCTGGCGACCGACCTCATCGCCGAGCTTAGGCCCGACGCTCGTACGGGCCTTAGCCGTCGAGCCCGGGCAGCGCGTCCTCGACGTGGCGGCCGGCTCCGGCAACGCCGCGATCCCGGCCGCCCTTCTCGGCGCCGACGTGACCGCCTCCGACCTGACGCCCGAACTCCTCGCCGCCGGCGAGGAGGCCGCGGATCAGGCCGGCGCGAAGCTCACCTGGCAGGAGGCCGATGCCGAGGCGCTGCCGTTCCCCGACGCCGCGTTCGACACCGTGATGTCCTGCGTCGGCGTCATGTTCGCGCCGATGCACCAGGCGAGCGCCGATGAGCTGCTGCGCGTCTGCCGGCCGGGCGGCCGGATCGGGCTGATCAACTGGACGCCGGAGGGCTTCATCGGGCAGCTGTTCGCCACCATGAAGCCGTACGCCGCGCCGCCACCGCCGGGTGCCCAGCCGCCGCCGCTGTGGGGGAACGAGGCGCACGTCCGGGCGCTCTTCGGCGACCGCGTCGACGACGTACGAGCCGAGCGCCGGACACTCCGCGTCGAGCACTTCGCGACCGCCGAGGCGTTCCGCGACTACTTCAAGTCGCACTACGGGCCGACGCTCGCCGCGTACAAGAACAGCAGCGAACGCCACGACGAGCTGGACCGGGATCTCGCCGACCTGGCGCGCCGGTACGACCTCGGCAACGGCGCGATGGACTGGGAGTACCTCCTGTTCACCGCCATCAAGCGCGCCTAGCCGGAAGCCACTACTTCGGGGAAGTAGTGGCCTCCGGGCGGTGAGGCCTCTCGGGAGCGGGCCGGGCGGTCAGCCCTGCGGGTTCTCGTACTCGGCGATCAGGTTGGCCCGCGCGATGGCGTGGAAGCGCAGGTTGAAGCCGACGTAGGCCGGGCTGGCGCTGCTGTCCAGGCCCAGCGACTCGGTGTCGACGGCATACACGGTGAAGACGTAGCGGTGCGGCCCGTCACCGGGCGGGGGCGCGGCACCGCCGAAGTCGTTGGTGCCGTAGTCGTTGCGCGCGTGGACGGCTCCGGCCGGGAGGCCCTTGAAGTCGCCGTTGCCGGCGCCGGCCGGCAGCTCGGTGACGGTCGCCGGGATGTCGAAGAGCACCCAGTGCCAGAAGCCGCTGCCGGTCGGCGCGTCCGGGTCGTAGCAGGTGACGGCGAAGCTCCTGGTGCCGTCGGGGAAGCCCTGCCAGCGCAGGTGCGGAGAGATGTTGCCGAGCTCGTAGACGTGTTCGTCGGGGAGTTTGCCGCCGTGCTGCATCGAGTCGCTGCTGACGTCGAACGACGGCACCTGCGGCATGAAGTCGTGGGGCAGCGGCGGACGGTTCGATTCGGTCATGACCCTAATCTTTGCGCAGCGTCCGGGCGGCTGTCGCGCTGGTCGACGAGAAGCGCGCCGAGCAGGCAACCGGCCACGGCGAGGGCGAGGGCGAACGCGACGCCGCCGCTGGTGACCGCGGTGATCACGGCGAGGATCCACTGTACGACGAGCGCGGCGACGGTGAGCCGGCGCGGCACTCCGGCGAGCGGCCGGTCTCCGATCGCCGCGACGACGAGAAACAGCGCGACGACGAACAGCGTCAATGCGATCACGAGGGCGAGGACCTGCACGCCGACCGCGGCGGCACGGGGATCGGCGCCGTTCATCGACATGGAATAGGCGCTGATCACTCGGCCGACCACGAAGAGCGCGACGGCGATCAGCACCGCCTCGGCGAGCATGCCGAGCGCCGCCGCAAGCAGGACAAGGCGCCGCATCTCGCCAAGCTACCCGCAAGTAACAACGGTTACAACTCCCAGCGCGGAGGGGCTCGGCATCGACGGTGGCCGCTGAGTTCCGTTGGCCGCGGCTCATCGCCGATCATGGACACCAACGGCTGCCCCAGCGACCGTTCGTGTCCAAGGTTCACAGCCCCGGCCCCCACGGCGGCGCCGACCACTGAAGACCCGTCGAGCGCTCGCCCCAGGCCGAACAGTCCGCCGCCACCTCAGGCCACTGCTTCCCCGAAGTTGTGGCCTCCCGACCCCGTTGAGGCCACTACTTGCCCGAAGTAGTGGCTTCCCGGGTGGCTGGAGGGCACTACTTCCCCGGAGTTGTGGCGACCCGGGCTTGGCACCGCGAGCCTGGCAGCGCAGCGAAGCGGAGCGGTGTCTGGCGGGAGCGACGGTCGCAAGTTCGACGGACCCGAGTCATCAAACTGGGAAACGGAAACAAACTGGGAAACGGAAACCGCCTCGACGACCCGGGAGATCGTCGAGGCGGTTTCGGTGTCGATCCGAATCGCGTTGGGGAACCTACTGGACGGTGATCCGGACCGCGTCGAACGCCGGGGTCTGCTTCGCGGACTGCATCATCGGGATGCGGTGCGAACCGTCACCGGCCCAGGAGGCGCACTGCGCGGTACCGGCGCTCGGCATGCCGGTCACGTTGATCGTGACCGTGTCGGGCGTTCCGTTGCCCTTGCCGTCTTCGGTCGCCACGAAGAACGCGGGCAGCGGGTCGGGCGCCGGGGCGGAGGTGGTGCTGGCCAGCATGCGGCATGCGGTGTGGAAGTGGCCGCGGACCAGGCCGCCGTCGGTGAGGAACGAGCTCTCCTTGTAGTAGCCGCCCTGCGCCGCGGCGAGGAACCGGTCGCGGACCAGGTTGCGGGTGCTGATCTGCAGCGTGAAGGGCTCGCCGACGCGGACGCGCCGGGGGGCCTGGACGATGAGCAGCGTGGGGTTGTTGGCAGCGGTGCCGACCTCACCGAACTCGGTGCTCACGCACTTGTTGCCGTCCTGGAAGCCGGTGTGCGCGTCAAGCTTGCTGTTGCTGCAGTCGTTGCCGAGGATCACCAGCGGCGCGGGCGAGGTGGCGCTGGCGCTCGGCGCGGCCGAGGTGCTCGAAGTCGAGGTGGGGGCGGCCGAGGTCGAGGTGCCCTCGGTCGGGGCGCCCGCGGTCGCGGTCGCGCCGCTGCCCGTCGTGGGTCCGCTGGTGGGACGGGTGGTCGGGCACTGGCTGGGTCGGCGCCAGCGGTTCGCATCCTGGGCGTTCGTGGCGGTGTTGCCGGTGGCCGCCTGGCCGGGGGTACTGCCGGGGGCGGGTGCGTTCGCGGTCGCCGGGGCGCGGCAGTTGGCGCGCTGCCAGGCCTCACGCTGGCGCCGGGTGCTCGCGTCCGAGATCTGGGAGACCGCCAAGAGACTCACCAATGCCACCGCTGCCGCACCCACGGCGATGATGCGCTTGTTGCGGTAGAAGGGAGGTTTGCCCACGGTTGAGCGACGCCGCGATGCTGACCTTCGCTGCATGACGGAACCTTTCTCGTTCTTCGTGCTGTCGTTGGGGGCGGTGCGGCGGAACTCAAACAATCTCTAGGCGAAACTAGAATTGACGATGATTGCCGTCAAGGTTCGTAAAGGTAAACTAAACAATTCCAAAGACTGCGTTTCAAGGGCGCGTTCTGCCTGCCCAGCCGCGCTGAGCGTGGTTCTTCAATTTGGTACTGGGGGAGCCTGCGTACGCTAGGTTCCGGAGCTCACCAGCTCCTTTTCTTTGTCGGGTGGCGGAGCCGCAGCGCGGCGCTGCCGATAAAGGCTGAATATGGTCAGGCCACCGAGGAGAACCAGCACGACGAGTACCCATTTGATATACGGGGTGTTCTTCTCGGTCGTGGGGTTCGCGGTATTGCCGGCGGCGGCCGGTGCGGCATCGTGGCCGTGCGCGGCGGCCGCGTCGCCCGGGCCGGGCTGGAGCGAGATGACCACCGCCGGTCGCTCGTCGATGGTGCCGGTGGCCGCGCCCGGCGCCCGCGTGTACCGCTCGACGACTCCGTCCGAGCGGCTGACGATGACGCCGATCACGAGCTGCGACGTGGTGGGCAGGGGCCCGGCCGTCAGGGTCAGGTCGGCGCTCTTACCCGGCTTGAGCTCGTGCCCGGGCATCGCCGTCCAGGTCACGGCCGCGGTCGCGTCGGTCACCGTGCCGCCGCCGTGCACCGACTGCAGCGGCTCGGCCAGCGTCCGCGTGGTGATCGCCGGGGCCCAGTCGTCCGCGGACAGCGGGTAGACCTCGGCGATCGGGTTGTCCTCGGGCAGCCGGATCTCGATGCGGTTGACCGTCGCCACCGCACTGTCGTTGGTGACCCGGAAGGTGAGGTTGGCCGCGCCACCCTGCGTCGTCGGGGTCGGCAGCAGCGAGACGTCCGCCGAGGCGGGCGAGCCGAGGCCGAGGAGCGCCACTGCGGCGCCGGCGCCGACGGCGGCCACCCGGACGGCCCACTTGCGCCGCCGTGGAAGCCCGTGCAGGTTCTCCATACCCGGTTGTTCGTAAACCGGGTGGTCCAGGGTTCAACGTGAGCTTGAAAATTTTTGGGCTTCACGTTCCGTGGTCGATGTGTCGCGTTCCGGTCAGATCAGGGTGGGGTCCGCGGGGTCGGGGGGCGGCAAGTTCGGCACGGCGATTTGCAGCGCTTTGTCGACTCCCGCGCAAACGTCTCCGGTGCCCCCGCCGCTCACCCAGTGAGCCAGCGCCACGTCCAGTGCGGCCAGCGCGGCGGCGGCGGTCAACGCTGGGCGCAGGTCATCGTCGGCCGCACCGGTGCGCCGGGCCAGTTCCGCGGCGAGGTCGGTGCGCCAGCGGTCCTGCCGCTCGACGTACCGGGCACGCAGCGCGGGCGTGTCGAAGATGAGCCGGGTCAGGGCGAGCGCCTTCTCCGGGTGCACCTGTAAGTCCTGGACGAACACCATCAGCGTCTCGCGCAGCGCGACCGGCGGCGCCTCGCCGGCCGGCCGGGCCGCCAGCTCGGCGCACATCCGCGCGCCCAGATCGCTGAGGAACTGGACGAGCACGTCCTCCTTGGACTGGAAGTGCCGGAAGAAGGTACGGCGGGAGACGCCGGCCGCGGCCACGATGTGCTCGACGGTCGTGTTCACGTACCCCTGTCTGGCCAGCAGTTGCAGGGCGGCCTCGGCCAGCTCGTCCCGGACGAGTTGGCGCTTGCGTTCGGCCAGGCTCATGCGGTGCATCGTACGCCAATTGCGGCTCCGTGCCAGTGTTGACACTGAGTGCCACGCGCGCCATGCTGTGCCTATGACTTCCATGAAGAACGGCTGGACCGCGAACGACATCCCGCGCCAGGACGGCCGGGTCTTCGTGGTGACCGGGGCCAACAGCGGCCTCGGCTTTTCGACCTCCCGCGAGCTGGCGCGGCACGGCGCGACCGTGCTCATGGCCGTCCGCAACGAGGAGAAGGGGCGCCGGGCTCTCGATGACATCCGCGCGGCGGTCCCCGCGGTCGACGTCCAGCTGCGCATGCTCGACCTCGCCGACCTGGACTCGGTCCGCGAGTTCGCCGCGTCCGTGCCGACCGTGGACGTGCTGGTCAACAACGCCGGCGTGATGATGCCGCCGCGCTCGCTGACCAAGCAGGGCTTCGAGTCGCAGTTCGGCGCCAACCATCTGGGCCACTTCGCGCTGACCGGCCTGCTGCTGCCCGCGTTGCGCCGCGGCGGCGCGAGCGGGACCGACGCGCGCGTCGTGACAGTCAGCTCCGCCCTGCACCGGGGTGGCTCGATTCACTTCGACGACCTCGACGGTGCCCGCGGCTACGCGCCGACCGCGTTCTACAGCCAGTCGAAGTTCGCCAACGTGCTCTTCGGCCTCGAGCTCGACCGGCGGCTGCGCCGCGGCCGGCGAGCCGATCCGCAGCCTGCTGGCCCACCCGGGGTACGCGGCGACGAACCTGCAGACCAGCGGCCCGACCGGCATGCGTGAACGCCATGCTGCGGGTGTCGGCAACCTGATCTTCGCGCAGTCGGCCGACATGGGCGCTCTCGATCAGCTTTACGCGGCGACCGACCCGGGCGCGGAGAGCGGCGCGTTCATCGGCCCGCGCAAGCTGCGGGAGCAGCGCGGCACGCCGACGGTCGTCCAGCCCGACCCCAAGGCCACCGATCCGGCGCTGGCCCGCCGCCTCTGGGACCTGTCGGAAGAGCTGACCGGCGTGCACTTCGACCTCGCCCCGGTGACCGCCTGACCGCCCCACTTTCCGGCAAGTAGTGGCCTCGCGCGCGGCCGGTGGCCACTATTTGCCGGAAGTGGTGGCCATGAAGTTGGCGATCGCCGTTCCCAGCTCGGCGCCGGTGTCCTCCTGCAGGAAGTGGCCGGTGCCCGGCAGGGTCACCGACGTCGCGCCGGGCACCAGGCGCGGGATCACCGAGCCCATGCCGCCGGTGATCGGGTCGCCGTTGAAGGCGCACAGGAACGGCTTGTCCCAAGTGGACAGTCGCTGCCAGGCGGCTCGGTTGGCCGGCGCGGCCGGGTTGTCCGGCTCGGCCGGCACCAGGTCGGGCATGGCCCGCACCGCCGCCTTGTAGGACTCGTCCGGGAACGGCGCGTCGTAGGCGGCGAGCACCTCGGGCGCGAGCTCACCGGCGCAGCCGGTCTGCACCAGCCGGGCGACGTCGAACGCCGGCGCCGTGCGCGACATCGCCCGGAAGCGCAGCCACACGTCGGGCATCTGCTGGTCGCCGGTGGGCATCCCGGTGTTCGTGGCCACGAACCGGCGGAACCGGTCGCCGTGCTCGGCCGCCAGCCGCAGCCCGATCAGGCCGCCCCAGTCGTGCCCCACCCAGGTGACCTCGTGCAGGTCGAGCGCGTCGAACGCGAACTCCCGCGCCCACTCGACGAACCGCGCGTAGCTGAGGACCTCGCGGCCGGTCGGCTTGTCCGACCGGCCGAAGCCGATCAGGTCCGGCACGATGACCCGCAGGCCGGCGCCGCTCAGCACGGGGATCACCGCGCGCCACAGGAACGACCAGGTCGGCTCGCCGTGCAGCAGCACCACCGGCTCGCCGTCGGCCGGGCCGTCCTCGACGTAGGCCATGCGCAGCCCGTCGCTGAGGGTCACGTAGCGCGGCTCGTACGGGAAGCCGGGAACGCCGGCGAAGCGCTCCTCGGGCGTGCGCAGGGCATCCATGGCGAAAGGCTATGCCACCGAGTGCCCAGGTAAGCGGGGCGACCGGTCGTGACCCGAACTGGCAGCCCAACGTAGTGGAATAGAACATTCCGTTCTGCTAGAGTGAGTGCATGAGCGAACACACCTGGCAGATTCTGGACGACGCCCACCACGCGCTGCGGACCGTGGTCGCGGCCGTGCCCGCCGGCGGCTGGACCCGCCCGTCACCATGCGAGCAGTGGAACGTGACGCAGGTGCTCCAGCACGCCGCCGGCGACCAGCTCGGCTACGCGGCGATTCTCACCGGCGGCCCCGGCCCGTCCGAGGACCCGTTCGCCCCGTCCGGGCACCTTGACGGCGACCCGGCGGCGCACGCCGAGCAGGCGATGCGGGCGTCCTCGGCGGCGTTCGGCGCGGTCGCGCCCGACGCCGAGGACGTGCCGACCCCGCTGCCGCAGGGGGCCATGGCCGCCGCGCTCGCGGCCGGCGCCTGCGCCCTCGACGCGGCCGTCCACGCCTGGGACATCGCCGTGGCGACCGGCCAGCCGTCGCCGCTGACCGCCGACCTGGCCCGCGACCTGTTGCCGGTCGCGACCGCACTGGTCGAGCCGCTGCGGCAGTGGGGCGCCTACGCCGCGGTCGTGCCGGCCGCCGCGGGTGACGGGGACGTCGAGGCGCTCCTGCGCTACCTCGGCCGCCGCCCCGACTGGTCCGCCTGAGCAGCTGCCCGCCGCCGCTCGCCGGGTCCATGCAAAGACCCGGCAGCGCCGGGCCTGCGCGTGTCGACCACATTCCACCCGTACCCGATGATTGCAATTGCAAACGCAAGTCCATCGGTTGCTTTCTTATCGTAGGTGCGGCCGCTAGCGTTATGCCCGTGACCATGTTCCGGATCGGCGAGGCCGCCGAACTGCTCGGGGTCAGCGCGGACACGGTGCGCCGGTGGGTCGACGCCGGCCGGCTGTCCGCCGTGCGCGACGAGCACGGGCACCGCGCCATCGACGGGGTCGACCTGGCCGAGTTCGCCCGATCGCAGGGCAGCGAACCGGACGGGCGGATCGACGAGTCGTCGGCGCGCAACCGGCTGCGCGGCATCGTCACCGCCGTCCTCAAGGACACGGTCATGGCGCAGGTGGACATCCAGGCCGGTCCGTTTCGCGTGGTGTCGCTGATGAGCCGCGAGGCCGTGGACGAGCTCGACCTGCAGGTCGGTTCGGTCGCTGTCGCGGTGATCAAGTCGACCACCGTCGTCGTGGAGAAAGCGCCGGCGGTGTCCGGCGCCAAGGGGAGGGTGCACCTGTGAGGAAGCAACTGGCAGTTGCCGTCGCGGCGGCCCTTCTGCTCTCCGGCTGCGGCAGCAGCGGCGATACCGCGGCGACGTCCGGTGCCACGCCGGCGGCGATTTCGAGCAGCAGCGGGGTCACCGGCACCGCTCACCGTCTTCGCCGCCGCGTCGCTGACCGAGTCGTTCACGCAGATCGGCAAGGACTTCGAGGCCGCCAACCCGGGCACGAAGGTGACGTTCAACTTCGCCGGCAGCTCCGCCCTGGCCACCCAGATCAACCAGGGCGCGCCGGCCGACGTGTTCGCCTCGGCCGCGCCGGCCAACATGAAGACGGTCACCGACGCCGGCAACGCCGACGGCACGCCGACCACGTTCGTGCAAGAACCAGCTGGTGATCGCGGTGCCGAAGGGCAACCCCAAGGGCATCACGGGCCTGTCCGACCTGACCAAGCCCGGCGTCAAGGTCGCGCTGTGCGCCGACGCAGGTGCCGTGCGGCGCGGCCGCGAAGAAGGCGCTCGCCGCGGCCGAACGTCGACGCTCACCCCGGTGACCCTGGAGCAGGACGTCAAGTCCGCCCTGTCCAAGGTGAAGCTCGGCGAGGTCGACGCGGCGCTGGTCTACCGCACCGACGCCAAGGCCGCCGCGGCCGACGTGGACGGCATCGAGTTCCCCGAGTCGGCCGGCGCGATCAACGACTACCCGATCGTCGTGCTGAAGAACGCCCCCAACAAGGCCGGCGGCCGAGGCGTTCGTCGCCTACGTCCAGTCGGACACGGGCAAGGCGGTGCTCACCGAGGCCGGCTTCCAGACGCCCGTGACGAGCCGCGGCGGTCGACGGCCGCCGTGCCGCCGCGTGCTCGCGTCCCGGCCGCTGCTCGGCGCTGGCGTTCCTGGTGCTGCCGCTGGTCGGGCTGCTCGTCCGCGCGCCGTGGCGACGCTGCCCGAGCGGCTCACCGAGCCCGGCATCCTCGACCGCGCTGCGGCTGTCGCTGCAGACCGCGACCCTCGCCACGCGTCGTCTGCCTCGTGCTCGGCGTGCCGCTGGCCTGGCTGCTGGCCCGGGTCGAGTTCCCCGGCCGGCGGCTCGTCCGGGCGCTGGTCACCGTGCCGCTCGTGCTGCCGCCGGTGGTCGGCGGCGTCGCGCTGCTGCTCGTCTTCGGCCGGCGCGGGCCTGGTCGGCCAGTGGCTGGACTCGACGTTCGGCATCACGCTGCCGTTCACCACCGCCGGCGTCGTGGTCGCCGAGGCGTTCGTCGCGATGCCGTTCCTGGTCATCGCCGTCGAGGGCGCGCTGCGCGGCGCCGACGCCCGCTACGAGGAGGCCGCCGCCACCCTCGGCGCCGGCCGCTGGACCACCTTCCGCCGGGTCACGCTGCCGCTGGTCGCGCCCGGCATCGCCGCCGGCGCCGTGCTGTGCTGGGCCCGCGCGCTCGGCGAGTTCGGCGCGACCATCACCTTCGCCGGCAACTTCCCGGGCCGGACCCAGACCATGCCGCTCGCCGTCTACCTGGCGCTGGAGACCGACCTCGACGCGGCGATCGTGCTCAGCCTGATCCTGCTGGTCGTGTCGGTGGCCATCCTGGTCAGCCTCCGCGACAGGTGGCTCACCGCTCCATGAGCGCCCTGCCTCGACGCGCATCTCGTGGTCGCAGCGCGGCACGCTTCCGCCTCGACCTGCCGCTGGCCGTCGCCGCCGGCGAGGTGGTCGCGCTGCTCGGCCCCAACGGCGCCGGCAAGACCACCGCGCTGCGCGCCCTGGCCGGCCTCCATCCGCTGACCGCACGGGTACATCCGGCTCGGCGGCGGGTCCTCGACGACCCGGACCGGCGGGCCTGGATCCCGCCGGAGCGCCGGCCGATCGGCGTGGTCTTCCAGGACTACCTGCTCTTCCCGCACCTCAGCGCGCTCGGACAACGTCGCGTTCGGCCCCCGCCGCCACGGCGTCGCACCGCCAGCGAGGCCCGCAGCGAGGCCGCCGACTGGCTCGGCCGGGTCGGCCTGGCCGAGCAGGCCCGGCGCAAGCCGCGCCAGCTCTCCGGCGGGCAGGCCCAGCGGGTCGCGCTCGCCCGGGCGCTCGCCGCTGCGACCCGACGCTGCTGCTGCTCGACGAGCCGCTGGCCGCGCTGGACGCCCGTACCCGCCTCGACACCCGCGCCGAGCTGCAGCGCCATCTCGCCGAGCACCCGGGCGCGACGCTGCTCGTCACGCACGATCCGCTCGACGCGCTCGTGCTGGCCGACCGGCTCGTCATCATCGAGGACGGCGCGGTCGTGCAGGAGGGCGACGCCGCCACCATCACCGCCCAGCCGCGCACCGACTACGTCGCCCGGCTGGTCGGCCTCAACCTCTACCGCGGCCGGGCCGACCAGCACATGGTGCGGTTGAGCGACGACTTCACGCTCACGATCGCCGAGGCGGGCCTGGCCGGCGACGTGTTCGTCGCGTTCGCGCCGAGCGCCGTCGCGCTGCTTCCCGACCGAGCCGTCGGGAAGCCCGCGCAACACCTGGCCGGCGACCATCGCCGGCATCCAGCGCCACGGCGACAACCTGCGCGTCCAGCTGTCCGGCCCGATCACCGCGGCCGCCGACATCACGCCGGCCGCCGCCGCACAGCTGCATCTCGAGCCGGGCCAGCAGGTCTGGGCCGCCGTCAAGGCCACCGAGACCCGCGCCTATCCGGCGTGAGCCGATCGGCGGCCGTTGCCCGGGCGGCGGCCGGCTGCCGTCGCTCGGGCGGTGGCTTGCGCCGTGGGCCTCGCCGTCTCGTCGTCAGGCGAGGACGTCGACGCCGGTGCCGTCGCTGGACGACGAGCCGGCGGTCGTCGCGATCTCCTGAGCCGGCGGCGTCTCCGTGGCCGAGTGGGCGTGCCGCTTCTCGAGCGTCTGCATGATGAACGACCACGGCGGCATCCCGTCCGGCGTCACCTCACCGGTCGGCGAGATGTAGAACCCGGTCGAGGTGGCGATCGCCGCCCGGTCCGACGAGCTCATGTCCGGCATCGAGTGCGCGGCCTTGCGCTGCTTCGGCAGTTCCTCGGTCTTCGTCTGCTCGGGTGGCGCGGCCGGGACGCTCTTCGGACTCGGCGTCGAAGGCGGCTGGGGTGTCGCGGCTGAACGCAGGCCGGCCGCGGCGAGGTCCACCGCTGGGGTCAAGGTCGGTCGTTGAATCTGCATCGTGCGCTCCGGGGGTTGTTCGTTTCCATCCGTGGAGCCTCTATCGTGATCGCCGCGCGACGGTAAGTCACGAGCCTCCCGGGTGCAAGCCGGTTGCCATCTGACGTCGCACGTTTGAACGATCCCCTTTTCTCTGCATGACTCGGGTCCGTCGAACGCACGACCGTCGCTCCCGCCAGACACCGCTCCGGCGCAGGGCGCCTCCGCTGCCACGTCCGCGGTGGCAAGCCCGCCGCCACAACTTCGGGGAAGTAGTGGCCTCAGAGGGGTCGGGAGGCCACTACTTCGGGGAACCAGTGCCCTCAACTCGGCCGGAAGCCACAACTTCCGGGAACCAGTGCCCTCAACTCGGCCGGAAGCCACTACTTCGGGGAAGTAGTGGCCTCAGAGGGGTCAGGAGGCCACAACTTCGGGGAAGTAGTGGCCTGAGGTGGCGGACCGTTCGGCCTGGGACGAGCGCTCGACGGGTCTCTTCAGTAATCGGCGCCACCGTGGGGGGCGGGGCTGTGAACCTTGGACACGAAGGGTCGCTGGGACGGCCGTTGTTGTCCAAGATCGGCGATGAGCGGCCAGCACCCCGGGCCACTCATTGAGCACCGCCGACTTGCAAGCCTCGGCTCCGCGCGTTTGCCTTGGCATGATCCGCAAGCTTGACATCCGTAGGAGCATCAGGCGCTTCGCGCCTGCCAGGTCCTCGTGCCCAAGCACGGCACAGCCCACCCCAGCAAGATCGATGATCATGGGGGCGGTGGGCCGTCAGTGCGGTTTGATCCAGTTGAACGTGTGCTCGACCGCGCGTTGCCAGTTCGCGTACTCCTCGGCGCGCACGCTCGGGGTTCATGGCGGGCAGCCACTGCGCGGCGCGGTGCCAGTTCTGGCGCAGCGCGTCGAGGTCGGTCCAGTAGCCGACGCCAGGCCGGCGGCGTAGGCGGCACCCAGCGACACGGTCTCGGCGGCCATCGGGCGGACCACCGGCACGTCGAGGACGTCGGCGATGAACTGCATGAGCAGGTTGTCGGCGGTCATCCCGCCGTCGACCTTGAGGGTGCTGAGGTCGAGTCCGGAGTCGGCGTTCATCGCGTCGACGACCTCGCGGGTCTGCCAGCCGGTCGCCTCGAGGACGGCGCGCGCCAGGTGACCCTTGGTGATGTACGAGGTGAGCCCGACGATGACGCCGCGCGCCTCGCTGCGCCAGTGCGGGGCGAACAGGCCGGAGAAGGCCGGCACGATGTAGCAGCCGCCGTTGTCGTCGACGGTGCGGGCGAGCGTCTCGATCTCCGGCGGCGGTCGCGATCAGGCCGAGCTGGTCGCGGAACCACTGGACCAGCGAGCCGGTGATCGCGATCGACCCTTCGAGCGCGTACACCGGCGGGCTCGGTCGTCGATCTTGTACCCGACGGTGGTGAGCAGGCCGTGGGTCGAGCGCACCAGCTCGGCGCCGGTGTTGAGCAGCAGGAAGCTGCCCGTGCCGTACGTGCACTTCGCCTCGCCGGGCGTGAAGCAGGTCTGGCCGAACAGCGCCGCCTGCTGGTCGCCGAGGGCAGCGGCGATGCGCACGCCGGGGAAGCCGATCGTCGCGGTGCCGTAGATCTCGGCGGAGGAGCGGATCTCGGGCAGCATCGCGCGACGGAATGTCGAAGAACGACGAGCAGTTCCGGGTCCCATTCGAGGGTACGGATGTCCATCAGCATCGTGCGGCTGGCGTTGGTCACGTCGGTGACGTGGATGCCGCCGCTCGGCCCGCCGGTGAGGTTCCAGATCAGCCAGGTCTCCATCGTGCCGAACAGGACGTCGCCGCGTTCGGCGCGTTCGCGCAGGCCCGGCGGTGTGGTCGAGCATCCAGCGGATGCGCGGCCCGGAGAAGTAGGTCGCCAGCGGGAGGCCGCAGCGCTGCTCGATCGCCTCGGCGGCCGGCTCGTCGGAGAGCTTGCGCGACCAGCTCGTCGGTACGGGTGTCCTGCCAGACGAGGGCGTGCCCGACCGGGATGCCGGTATGCCGGTCCCACAGCACGGTGGTCTCGCGCTGGTTGGCGATGCCGAGGCCGACGATCTGGTCCGGCGCGATGCGCGCCTGCTGGCAGACGCCGGGGGCCAGGCGCAGCACGTTGCGCCAGATCTCCATCGCGTCGTGCTCGACCCAGCCGGGCTTCGGGAAGTACTGCTGGTGCTCGAGCTGGACGACCGAGACCAGCTGGCCGCGGTGGTCGAAGAGGATGCAGCGGGTGGACGTCGTGCCCTGGTCGATCGAGACGACATAGCGGTCCGTCACCGCGGCACCTCCATCGCGTCGTGCCCGACCCTAACGCCGGGTTGCCCCGAGGTCACGCGAGACCGCGCGGGCGGCCTCGCGAACGTGAGCGACGAGCTCGGGGTTGGGACGTCGTTTGCTGTCGCAGATGCGCTCGACCGGGCCGGAGATGCCGATCGCCCCGACCACCAGGCCACCGTAGCCGCGGATCGGCGCCGCGAGGCCGGCCTCGCCGATCGTGTGCTCCTCGATTTCGACCGCCCAGCCGGCCTCCCGGACCTCGAGGAGCGCCCGGGCCAGTTGCCGCGGCTCGGTGACCGTCCGCCGGGTGTAGCGCTCGGGCTCGGCCTGCAGGGTGGTACGGGCGACCGCCGCGTCGTACGCGAGAAGCACCTTGCCCAGCGCGCGACGCGTGCAGCGGCAGCAGCGCGCCGACGTCGAGAGTCTGCAGCGTGTCGTCGGGCCGGAAGACGTGGTGCACGACGAGCACCTTGCCTTCGAGGATGGTGCCGATGCGCACCGCCTCGCCGCTGCGCGCGGCGAGCGGATCGGCCCAGTTGATGGACCGCGACCGCAGTTCGTTGACGTCGAGATAGCTCGTGCCCAGGTGGAGCAGGGCCGCGCCGAGCTGGTATTTGCCCGAGCCGTCCTGCTCGACGAAGCCGACGTGTTGCAGCGTGCGCACGATGCCGTGCGCGGTTCCCTTGGCCAGGTCGAGGGAGCGCGCGATCTCCACGACGCCGAGCCGCCCGGGGCCGCTGGCGAGCAGTCGCAGGATCGCGGCGGCCCGCTCGATCGACTGGACCATGCCCGGCATGGCGCTGAAGCTACATCGCCGGGCCAGCGTTCGACAATGCAGACCGCTGTTCGTTGACGGTGCAATGTGCGGCCCCTACCGTCCGGGGCAGGTAATGGCCGTCATCGCCCGGAAACCGCAGCGCAACGCGGTTTCATTGGACGCTGCCTGACTTCGTTTGGGAGGACGAATGGCGCAACGGCGGAAAGTCCCCGTGTTGGTCGGCGAAGTGGCGGCCGAGTTCGCGGGGACCATGATCCTCATCCTCTTCGGCGTCGGTGTTGTGGCGCAGGTCGTCGCCGGCGGCTTCGGCGATCACGACAGCATCGCGTGGGCGTGGGGCCTCGGCGTCATGCTCGGCGTCTACATCGCGGTCGCATCAGCGGCGCGCACCTCAACCCCGCGGTCACCATCGCCCTCGCGGTCTTCACCGGCTTCCCGTGGCGCAAGGTGCTGCCCTACATTCTCGCCCAGTCGTTCGGCGCGTTCGTGGCCGCGCTATTGGTGCGCTGGAACTACACCGAGGCCCTGCACAAGGTCGATCCGTTCCTCACCATCAAGACCCAGGGCGTGTTCTCCACGCTCCCGGGCAACGGTGTCCTGCCGGTGACCGAGTGGGGCGCGTTCCGCGACCAGGTCATCGGTACCGCGATCCTGCTGTTCATGATCCTGGCGATCACGGACCTCGCGGGCACCCCGCCCGGGGCGAACCTCGCCCCGTTCATCATCGGTCTGCTCGTCGTCGCGATCGGCATGGCCTGGGGCACGAACGCCGGCTATGCGATCAACCCCGCCCGTGACTTCGGGCCGCGCTTGGCGTCGTTCATCACGGGATACGGTGGGGCGATGCGGGACCAGTACGGGAACTTGTACTTCTGGGTGCCGATCGTCGCGCCGATCATCGGTGGCCTCGTCGGCGCCGGGCTCTACAAGGTCTTGATCGGGCGGTTCCTGCCGGGCGCCCCTGGAGAGGTCGGTCGGCTTCCCGACGCAGGACCTCGAAGCCGTTGAAAAGGGGACCACCAATGCCTGACTTCGTCGGCGCGATCGACCAGGGCACGACCAGCACGCCGATTCATGATCTTCGATCACGGGGGCAACGAGGTCGGCCGAGCACCAGCTCGAGCACGAGCAGATCCTGCCGCAGGCCGGCTGGGTCGAGCACAACCCGGTGGAGATCTGGGAGCGCACCAGGACAGTGGTCCAGCACGCGCCTGAAGAACGCCAACCTCGCCGCCACGGACCTGGCCGCGCTCGGCATCACCAACCAGCGCGAGACCGCCGTGGTCTGGGACAAGACGCACCGGCCGCCCGCTACTACAACGCGATCGTCTGGCAGGACACCCGGACCGACCGCATCGCCACCGCGCTCGACCGGGACGGCCGGGGCGACGTCATCCGCCGCAAGGCCGGCCTGCCCCCGGCGACCTACTTCTCCGGCGGCAAGATCCAGTGGATCCTGGAGAACGTCGACGGGGTCCGCGCGGCCGCCGAGCGCGGCGACGCGTCTTCGGCAACACCGACACCTGGCTGCTGTGGAACCTCACCGGCGGGGTCGACGGCGGCGTGCACGTCACCGACGTCACCAACGCCAGCCGCACCATGCTGATGGACCTCGAGACGCTCAGACTGGGACGACGAGCTGCTCGCGATTCTTCAACATCCCGCGCTCGATGCTGCCGGAGATCCGGCCGTCGTCGGACCCGAACCGCTACGGCGTCACCCGCGTCCGGCGGCCCGCTCGGCGGCGAGGTGCCGCTGACCGGCGACCTCGGCGACCAGCAGGCCGCCACCGTCGGCCAGGTCTGCTTCGCACCCGGCGAGGCCAAGAACACCTACGGCACCGGCAACTTCATGCTGCTCAACACCGGCACCGAGCTGGTGCGCTCGAACAACGGGCTGCTCACCACGGTCTGCTACAAGCTCGGCGACGAGCGCCCCGGTCTACGCCCTCGAGGGCTCGATCGCGGTCACCGGCTCGGCGGTGCAGTGGCTGCGCGACCAGCTCGACATCATCAGCGACGCGGCCGAGAGCGAGACGCTCGCCGCGCAGGTCGAGGACAGCGGCGGCGTGTACTTCGTGCCGGCGTTCTCCGGCCTGTTCGCGCCGTACTGGCGCTCGGACGCCCGCGGCGCGATCGTCGGGCTGTCCCGCTTCAACACCAGCGCCCACCTGGCCCGGGCCACGCTCGAGTCGATCTGCTACCAGAGCCGCGACGTGGTCGACGCGATGGCGCAGGACTCCGGCGTCGACCCTGGACGTGCTCAAGGTCGACGGCGGCATCACCGCCAACGACCTGTGCATGCAGATGCAGGCCGACATCCTCGGCGTACCGGTCAGCCGGCCGGTCGTCGCCGAGACCACGGCGCTCGGCGCGGCGTACGCCGCCGGCCTGGCGGTCGGCTTCTGGAAGACGACCGACGAACTGCGCGAGAACTGGAACGAGTCGAAGCGCTGGCAGCCCACCTGGTCGGACGAGCAGCGCGGCCGATGGCTACGCCGAGTGGAAGAAGGCGGTGGAACGCACGCTCGACTGGGTAGACGTCGGGTAGGAGGTTCACCCGGGCCGGGCTCGTCTGACGGGCCCGGCCCGGCAACATTGATAGGAGGCTCGTCTGATGCAGTCGAGCGCACTGTCCCCGGCAGGCCGCGACGAAGCGCATCGCCGCGTTGTCGAGCGGCAAGGAATTCGACGTCCTCGTCGTCGGCGGCGGCGTGGTCGGCGCGGGCAGCGCGCTCGACGCGGTCACTCGCGGCCTGTCCGTCGGGCTGGTCGAGACGCGCGACTTCGCCAGCGGCACGTCCAGCCGGTCCAGCAAGCTGATCCACGGCGGCCTGCGCTACCTGGAGATGCTCGACTTCGGGCTGGTGCGCGAGGCGCTGCGGGAGCGTGGCCTGATCATGCAGACGGCTCGCGCCGCACCTCGCCCGGCCGGTGCCGTTCCTGTACCCGCTGAAGCACCGGCTCTGGGAGCGGCCCTACGTCGGCTGCGGGCGTGCTGCTCTACGACACGATGGCGGTCTCGAGCGGTCACGCGCGCGGCATGCCGCACCACCGCCACCTGCAGCCGCCGGCACGCGCTGCGGGTGTGCCCGGCGCTGCAGCAAGGACGCGCTCGTCGGCGCGGTGCAGTACTACGACGCGCAGGTCGACGACGCCCGGCACACCATGTTCCTGGTCCGCACCGCCGCCGTCGTACGGCGCGCACGTCGCCTCCCGTACCCGGGTCGTCGGCTTCCTGCGCGAGGGCGAGCGGGTCGCCGGGGTCCGGGTCCGCGACCTCGAGCACGACCGAGAGTTCGAGGTGCGGGCCCAGGCAGGTCATCAACGCCACCGGCGTGTGGACCGACGACACCCAGGCGCTGGTCGCGCGAGCGCGGCCAGTTCCAGGTGCGCGCGTCCAAGGGCATCCACCTCGTCGTGCCGCGCGACCGCATCCAGTCCGACCACCGGCGATGATCCTGCGGACCGAGACGAGCGTGCTGTTCGTGATCCCGTGGGGCCGGCACTGGATCGTCGGCACCACCGACACCGACTGGAAGCTGGACAAGGCCCACCCGGCCGCGTCCAGCGCCGACATCGACTACCTGCTGCGACGCAGGTCAACACGGTGCTGAACACGCCGCTGACAGCGCGCCGACGTCGAGGGCGTCTACGCCGGCCTGCGGCCGCTGCTGGCCGGCGAGTCCGAGTCGACCTCGCAAGCTGTCCCGCGAGCACGCCGTGGCCAGCCCGGCGCCGGGTCTGATCGTGGTGGCCGGCGGCAAGTACACGACGTACCGGGTGATGGCCCACGACGCGGTCGACGCCGCGGTGCACGGGCTCGGCGACAACGTGCCGGCGTGCTGCACCGAGACAGGTGCCGCTGCTCGGGGCCGAGGGCTACCCGGCGCTGTGGAACCAGCGGCACGCGATGGCCGCCGACACCGGGCTGCACGTCGCGCGGATCGAGCACCTGCTCGGCCGCTACGGCACGCTGATCGACGAGGTGCTGGACCTGGTCCGGGAGGATCCGTCGCTGGGTAAGCCGCTCGAAGGCGCCGACGACTACCTGCGCGCCGAGATCGTCTACGCGGTGTCGCACGAGGGCGCGCGGCACCTCGAGGACGTGCTGACCCGGCGTACCCGGATCTCGATCGAGACGTTCGACCGCGGGCTCACGGCGCGACAGCCGACGGCCGAGCTGATGGGCAAGGTCCTCGGCTGGACCGGCGAGCAGCTCGAGCGCGAGGTGCAGCACTACCGGCTGCGGGTCGAGGCGGAACGGGCGTCGCAAGAGCAGCCCGACGACGAGACCGCCGACGCGACCCGCCTCGGTGCGCCGGAGGTCGTGCCGCTGGCCGGATAGCCGTCTCCCGCTAGCCGGACAGCAGGTTCAGGACGAGCTCGCGCGGCAGGCCGTGCGTGTCGTGGAGGTAGAACAGATCCTCCTCGGTCAGCTCACGCTGTGACCGGAGCTTCGACACGAGCGGCCGGCCCCGCTGGACCAGGCGGCGGAACCTCTCCTCCTCGTCGCCGAAGACCGTCCGGACGTGGCCGATCCCGGTGCCCAGCCGGAAGTGCTCGAGGGTGTGCAGGATCGGCTCGTCCGGCAGGTCCAGCAGCGTGCGGCCGGGCTCGACGCGCCACAGTGACGTGAGCACCCGCCGGATCAGCCGGCGCAGCACGTAGCCGTGGCCGGTGTTCGACGGGCGCACGCCCTCGCCGATCACGACCACGCCGGACCGCAGGTGATCGACGACCATGCGCTCGTCGCCCACCGATCGCCACGGCTCGAAGAGGTCCGTCTCGAAGACCGACGACTTGCCCTGCAGCACCATCAGCATCCGCTCCAGCCCCATCCCGGTGTCCACATTGGACTGCTCGAGCGAGGTCAGGCGGCCGTCGGGGTGGCGGCGGTGGCGCATCATCACGTGGTTCCAGATCTCGACCCACCGGGAATCCGTACTCGGGGTGCCCACCGGCGGCGAGTCGCCGGTCCACACGAAGATCTCCGAGTCCGGCCCG
The DNA here is from genome assembly GCA_963816625.1 of uncultured Actinomycetota bacterium. Taxonomy (GTDB): domain Bacteria; phylum Actinomycetota; class Actinomycetes; order Mycobacteriales; family Micromonosporaceae; genus Dactylosporangium. The sequence continues at coordinate 1,488,015 of CAWFLC010000006.1, forward strand.
CACGGCCCGGTCGGCCCGTTGGACCACCAGTTGTCCTCCTCGCCGAGGACCTCGATCGGTACGCCGAGCTCCTGCCAGGTCCGCATCGACTCGACGTCGCCGTCGAGCACGGTCACGTGGAAGTCGGTGATGCCGAAGCCGTCGCGCAGCAGCTCGTAGCCCCAGCGCAGCGTCGGCCGGGTGCCGTAGTCGCCGAGCGACCACGAGCCGAGCATCTCGAAGACCGTGAGGTGGGTGTTGTCGCCGACCTCGTCGAGATCGGTGGTGCGCAGGCAGCGCTGGAGCCCGACGAGGCGCCGGCCGAGCGGGTGCGGCCGCCCCTCCAGGTACGGGGTGAGCGGATGCATCCCGGAGCTGGTGAACAGCACCGGATCGCCGGACGGCCGGAGCAGGCCGCCGTCGGGCACGAGCAGGTGCCCGCGCTCGCGGTAGAAGTCGACGAAGGTCCTGATGACCTGCGTGGTGTCCATGGTGGTGGTCCCTTCAAAGAAGAGGCGACCGCCCCGGAGCACGAAAATGCACCGGCGAAAGGCGATCGCCGGTGCGGAAGCGAAGAAGGTCAGGCAGAGGCAACCGGCGAGCAACGAGCTCGCGCGGCCGCGACAAAGAAACGCCTGTACATGATGCCCAGGGTAACGCTGGGCGCGACTAATTTAGTCCCCGTGAGCGCGCACTGGGACGTGGTGGTCATCGGGGGAGGGCCGGCCGGGCTGTCGGCGGCGTATGAGGCGGCGCGGCGGGGCGCCCGGACGCTCGTCCTCGAGCGGGCCGAGCATCCCCGGTACAAGACCTGCGGCGGCGGCCTGATCGGCCCTTCCCTGGCGGCGGTGGCCGGGGCGATCGACGTGCCGGCCGCGGACCGCGTCGACCGGATCACGTTCACGCTCGACGGCCGGCGCGAATTCACCAAGATCGCCAAGGAGCCGATCCTGACCATGGTGCGCCGCGCCGAGTTCGACGACGCGCTCAAGAAGGCGGCCGTCGAGGCGGGCGCGGAGATCCGCCAGCACGCGACCGCCCGGTCGCTGACCGGCACGGTGGATCAGGGTGGGGCGCGCGCCGCAGGCGCGGGGTCGGGGGGCGGCAAGAACAGGGTGGGGCGCGCGCCGCAGGCGCGGGGTCGGGGGGGCGGCAAGAACAGGGTGGGGCCCGCGCCGCAGGCGCGGGGTCGGGGGGGCGGCAGGTCAAGCTCAATGACGGCGGCAAGGTCGACGGCGACATCATCGTCGGCGCCGACGGCTCGGCTGGCATCACCGCCCGGCACGTCGGCGTCCGCTTCGACCAGGTCGACCTCGGCCTCGAGGTGGAACTGCCGGTGCCGCGCGACGTCCGCGAGCGCTGGCGGGGACGGGTGCTCATCGACTGGGGACCGGTGCCCGGGTCGTACGCCTGGATCTTTCCCAAGGACGACACCCTCACGGTCGGCGTCATCGCGGCCCGCGGCGACGGCGCCCGGACGCGGGACTACCTCACGACGTTCGTGCGCCGGCTCGGCCTGGACGGCATCGAGCCCGAGCACGACTCCGGCCACCTCACGCGCTGCCGGGCCGACGACTCGCCACTGCGCCGCGAAAACGTCATCGTCGCTGGTGACGCGGCCGGCCTCCTCGAACCATGGAGCCGCGAGGGCATCAGCTACGCGCTGCGCTCCGGCGCGCTCGCCGGGATCGCCGCGGCCACCGGCGATCTGGATGGATACGAACGAGCCGTTGAGGCCACGCTCGTACCGTCGATGCGGGCGGGCCGGCGACTGCTGCAGGCCTTCGCCAGCCACCCGGGCGCTTTCCACGCCGTCCTCGCGACGCCGCCCGGCTGGCGGGTGTTCCGGCGGTTCTGCCGGGGCGAGACCTCGTTCGATCATGAAGTTGCGCGGTTGCCGACCAAAGCTGCGCTGAAAGTGCTGACCCGCACACGCAGCGCATAGCAAGTGTTTGAACTTTGCGGTAAATCATCCGTTTGGCCAGCGGTCTCTGCCTTTACGTTCCACCCAAGACACCTCAACGAGGCAATACGGTCGCCTGCGCGAGCAGTTCACGCCGGCGCAATGAAGGCGGTGGAGTCCACATGTGGCAAGGCCGCTTTGCGGTTGCCTCATTGATTGTCGTAGCTCTGCTCGCGAGCCTCTCCATGTGCGCGGTCCGTGGTGACCGCGATAACCAGCTCGAGGTCTACTCCTGGTGGACCGGCCCGGGCGAGGAGGAGGGGCTGGCCGCGATGGCCAAGTCCTTCGAGGCCGAGAACCCGGGCGTGCGCTTCGTCAACGCGGCCGTCTCCGGCGGGGCCGGCTCCAACGCCAAGGCCATCCTGGCCAGTCGTTTGCTCGCGAACGACCCGCCGGACTCCTACCAGCGCCACGCCGGGCTCGAACTCGTCGACGACGTGCGCTCCGGCAAGGTGAAGGACCTTACCAGCCTGTACGACGAGCAGCGCTGGCGCGACGTCTTCCCGCGCGGGCTGCTCAACAACCTGACGATCGACGGCAAGATCTACGCGGTACCGGTGAACATCCACCGCGCCAACCTCATGTGGTATCTGCCGCAGACCCTCAAGGACGCTGGGCATCGCCGCTCCGCCGAAGACCTGGGACGAGTTCCTCACCCAGGCGCAGCTCATCAAGAGCAAGGGCAAGACGGCCCTCGCCATCGGCCCGGAGTGGACGCAGAAGCATCTGCTGGAGACCGTGCTCCTCGGCGAGCTCGGCGCGGACAACTACGAGCGGCTGTTCGACCGGGCAGATCAGCTGGACCTCGTCCGAGGTCGAGGCGGCGCTCAACATCTACACCAAGGTGCTGCAGGTCTCCGACCTCAAGTCGGCGTCCGCCGACTGGCAGCCGCAGCTGGACCGCGTCGTGCAGGGCTCGGCCGTGTACGCGGTCATGGGCGACTGGAGCGCCTCGTACCTGGAGAACGTGCCAAGAAGCTCACCTGGCAGGCCGGCTACAGCGTCGCCGCCTCGCCCGGCACCGACGGCGTCTACGACTTCCTGTCCGACTCGTTCACCCTGCCGACCGGCGCGCGGCGGCCGGACCTGTCCCGGGACTGGCTCATCGAGTGCGGCTCCACCGAGGGGCAGAACCTGTTCAACCCGCTCAAGGGCTCGATCCCGGCGCGTACCGACGCCGACGCGGCGCTCTACAAGGGCTATCTGACCTGGGCGCTGGAGCAGTGGCGCGACCCGAAGACCCGCATCGTCGGCTCGCTCACCCACGGCGTGGTCGCCAACAACGCGTACAACGCGGAGATCGACTCCGCGCTCGGCCTCTTCGTACAGGACGGCGACCCGGTCAAGTTCGCCGACACTCTGCAAGTGAAGTACCGGGAGACGCAGTGAAGGCGTCGCCGCGCGTCGGCAAGACGGACGTATCGTGAGCGCCACGACGCACGTGCCGCGGCACGCACAGGAGCGGGCTCGGCCGGCCTGGACGCCGCCGCCGTCCGCCGCGGCGCAAGAAACGGCGCGGGCCGAGGTGGCTGCCGGGTCTGCTGCTCGTGCTCGCCGTCGCTGCATCGCTCATCGGCATCTTCGTGTACGGCTTCCTCGGCTGGAACGTGCGCGTCTCGTTCACCGAACTGGCGCGGCCTCTCCCCGTCGTACACGTCGGTTGGCCTGGACAACTATTTCAATCTCGCCAAGGACGAGCGGTTCCGGCACCGACGTGCGCAACCTGGTGGTGTTCACCGTCGTGTTCGTGGCGGGATCGCTGATCCTCGGCTTCGTCATGGCGATGCTGCTGGACAAGGGCGTGCGCGGCAGAAGGCTTCTGGCGCGGCGTGTACCTCTTCCCGATGGCGATCTCCTTCATCGCCACCGCGATCGTCTGGCGCTGGCTGCTTGACAACGGCTCCGGCGCCGACACGGCCGGGCTCAACAAGCTCTTCGCCGACCTCGGCCTCGGCTTCCTGCGCAGCGACTGGCACAAGTCCGACTCGGTCTTGGCCATCGCCGCGGTCGCGCTGCCGGCCGGCTGGGCGCTGTCCGGCTACGTCATGGCGCTGTTCCTGGCCGGCATGCGCAGCGTGCCGGAGACGCTGCGTGAGTCGGCCCGCATCGACGGCGCCAGCGAGCGCGCAGATCTTCTGGCACGTCGTGCGCCCGTTGCTGCGGCCCATCACGTTCGGCGTCGTGCTCATCATGCTGCACATCTCGCTGAAGACCTTCGACCTGCTGTACGCCATCGACCAGGGCAACCTGCGCATCGACACCCCGTCGCTGTACATGTGGTTCACCACGTTCGACGGCGGCTTCTACGACCGGGGTGCGACCATCGCCACGGTTCTGCTGATCGGGGCGGTGCTGGTCGTCGGGCCGTACGTCTGGTACTCGCTCCGGTCGGAGCGGCGCTGACGATGGCCGTCACCGCACCCGCACCTGCACCCGTCCCCGTACCCGCACCGGGGCGCGTCTCGTACACCACCCCGTGGCGTACGGTCGGCCGTTACGCCAGCGCTTGCGGTGTTCGCCGCGTTCTTCCTCATGCCCGTCTACGTCCTCGTGGTGACCTCGTTCAAGGACCCGAGCGACGTCAGCGTCACCCGCATCTGGGAACTGCCGACCAGCTTCTCGCTCGAGCAACTTCGCCGCGGTCTGGCCGAAGCTGTCCTCGGGCTTCCGCAACAGCCTCGCGCTTGGCGATCCCGGCCAGCCTCATCTCGTCGCTGCTCGGCTGCGCCAACGGTTTCGTGCTGTCGAAGATCCGCTTCCCGCACGCCAACGTCGTGTTCCCGCTGATCCTGTTCGGCATCTTCGTGCCGTACCAGGCGGTCATCATCCCGGTCTCCCAGACGATGACCGCGATGGGCCTGCGCGGCGGCAACGACCCGACCGGCGGCCTGGCCGGCCTGCTGCTCATCCACATCATCTACGGCCTGCCGATCACCACGCTGATCTTCCGCAACCACTTCGTCGGCCTGCCCGACACGCTTCTCGAGTCGGCCCGCCTCGACGGCGCCGGCACGTTCCGCAGCTTCATCGACCTCGCCGTGCCGCTGGCCCGCCCGGCCTTCGCCGTCTCGATCATCTGGCAGTTCACGGCGACCTGGAACGACTTCCTGTTCGGCGCGATGATGACCGCCCGCGACTCATGGCCGGTGACCATCGCGCTGAACAACATCGCCGGCGGCCAGTCCGTCCCGTTCGGCGCAGGCGATGGCCGCCGCGCTCCTGGTCAGCCTGCCCACCCTGGCGATCTACATCATGCTCGGCCGGTTCTTCATGCGCGGCCTGATGGCGGGCGCCCTGCAGAACTAGATTCGCCGGCCCCCGGTTGCCACTGTTTCTCCGAAGTTGTGGCCTCCGAAGGCCCGGGAGGCCACAACTTCGGGGAAGTAGTGGCCACGGCCGCCGCGGGCCTCAGTGGATGGCGGCGATCGCGGCGTGCACCGAGCGGACGGCCGACGCGCCCTCGCCCACTGCGGCTGCGACCCGCTTCATCGAGCCCCGCCGTACGTCGCCCGCCGCGAATACCGCCGGCACGCTGGTCTCGAAGGGGAGTGGCCGGCGGCCGAGCAGCTTCCAGGTCTCCGGTAGATGTGCCTCCTCGAGGGCCGCGTCGGTCAGCACGAAGCCGTCGTCGTCGAGGGCTACCCCGGTGATCCAGTCGGTGGCCGGGGCCGCGCCGATGAAGCAGAACAGGCCGCTGCAGTCGACCGTGACCGGCTCGCCGGTCTTCGGGGTAAGCGTGACCTGCTCGAGGTGGCCGTCGCCGTGCAGCGCGGTGACCTGCGTACCGGTGTGCACGCTGATGCGGGGGTCGGCCACCACCCGGTCGACCAGGTACGCCGACATCTCCTTGCCCAGGTCGTCGGCGCGGACCACCAGGTGCACGCGGCTTCTGCTCTCGGCCAGGAACAGCGCGGCCTGGCCGGCCGAGTTGGCCCCGCCGATCACCGCGACCGGTTCGCCGGCGCAACTGCGCGCCTCCAGTTCGGTGGCGGCGAAGTAGATGCCCGCCTCCAGGAAGTCGTCCCAGCGATCCAGCGGCAGCGTCCGGTACCGGGCGCCGGTGGCGATGATGACCGCCCGCCCGGAGACGGTCGCGCCGTCGGCAGAGGATCAGCTCGAACGGCTCACTGCCGGTGCGCAGTTCGGTGACGGCGCAGGGAGTCGAGACCGTCGCGCCGAACTTGTGAGCCTGGATCAGCGCGCGTCCGGTCAGGTCGGCCCCGGCCAGCCCGGACGGGAAGCCGAGATAGTTCTCGATCCGGGCACTCGAAGCCGCCTGGCCGCCGACGGCAACCCCGTCGAGCAGGACGGTGTTCAGGCCCTCGGATGCCCCGTACACGGCGGCGGCCAGTCCGGCCGGGCCGGCCCCGACGACCACCAGGTCGAAGACCGCACCGGGCGGTGCGGAGAACGACAGCCCGAGGTCCTCGGCGACGATGCCCGGCGTGGCGTGGCGCAGGATCGCCGTCGGGGTGACCACGATCGGCAGGTCGGCGATGCTCGCGTTGACCGCCCGGGCCAGGGCCTGCCCCTCCGGCTCCTCGAAGTCCAGCCACAGGTGCGGCACACCCTGGCGCGCGGCCCAGTTTCGCAGCGAGTGGGTACCGGGGGCGAGCCGGCTGCCGAGGATCTCCAGGCTGCGGGCGCCATCGTTGCTGAGCAGCCGTTCGCGCCGCATCATGAACGCGCGCAGGATGAGATCGGACAGCGTGGCCTCGGTCGCCATCAGGTGCCGGAACGCCGGCGGCGCGAGCCGGTGCACGAGCCCGTCGGTGTGCATGCGCGCGGTGAGGAAGACGGTCTGGCCGTTGAGCATGCTCAGCTCGCCGACGAACCGCCCCGGACCCATGCGCACGATGACGCTCTCCGGCGCGTCGGGGGTGGCTTCCCGGACGATGTCGACCTCGCCGCGCTCGATCAGGATGAAGTCGTAGACGAGGTCGCCGACGCGGAACAGGGCATCGCCGGCGGACACCTCCTGCGGTGTCGACAGCTCGATTAGCCGGGCGATCTGCGCGTCGGTCAGCGCCGGGTGGGGCGGCGAGTCAGGCACAAGCTCAGGCATGCGCTCGACCGTATCCCGAATCCGGACCTTAACCGTTCGTTAGGTCTGCGACAGCGTGGCCCTAGCCAACCGCCGGACAGGCTGGTGACAAGAGCAACGACTAGAGGAGATGACGATGCGGAAAATTGTGGTGATCGGAGCGGCGGCGATCCTGAGCCTCGGCGCCGGAGGTACGGCACTCGCGGCGAGCAGCGGCGACAGCAGCAGCGGGATCAGCGTGCCGGTGAGCACCAGCCCGAGTCACGATGTCGGGGACGACAACGGTGGCGACCGCGCGCCGGGCGTGACCGACGACGGGGCGAGCCACGACGCCAATGACGACAACGGTGGCGACCGCGCGCCCGGCCTGACCGACGACGGGGCGACGCACGACGCCAACGACGATCACGGCGGCGACCGGCCGCGGGGCGTCAACGACGACCCGGCCGGCCACGACGCCAACGACGACCGCGGCGCCAACTCCGGCCACGACTCGGGTACCGACAACTCCGGCCCCGGCAGCGCCAACAGCGGCAGCGGGCACGGCGGCCACGACGACGGCGCCGGTCACGACAGCGGCGACGACCACGGTGGCCACTGACCGCACCCCATAGGATCGAGCTCACGCCGTACTGACCTGGTCAGGCGGCGTGAGTTCCTATGAAGGTTGGTGCACAGATGTTCTGCGTGGCAGACTAAATCGCATGGCGGACTACGGACACGAGCTGCTCTTCGGCTCATTCCTCACCCCGGCGGCGGACCGCGCCGACGAGATCCTCTCGCTGGCCCAGATCAGCGACCGCGCCGGGCTCGACCTGGTCAGCGTGCAGGACCACCCGTACCAGCCGAAGTTCCTCGACACCTGGACCCTGCTGTCCGTGATCGCCGCGCAGACCGACCGGGTGCGGGTCATGCCCAACGTCGCCAACCTGCCGCTGCGGCCGCCGGCCGTGCTCGCCCGCAGTGTCGCCTCGCTCGACATCCTCAGCGGCGGCCGGGCCGAACTCGGCCTCGGCGCCGGCGCGTACTGGACCGCCATCGCCGCGATCGGCGGCCCGCGCCACACCGCCGGGGAAAGCATCGAGGCCCTGGAAGAGGGCATCCAGATCATCCGGGCGATGTGGCGGGCTGACGGCCCGTCCGTCCGGTTCAAGGGCAAGCACTACCAGCTCTCCGGCGCGAAGCCCGGACCGGCGCCGGCTCACGACATGAGCATCTGGATCGGCTCATACAAGCCGAGGATGCTGCGGCTCACCGCCCGGCTCGGCGACGGCTGGCTGCCCAGCCTCGCGTACGCCGGCCTGGCCGAGCTGCCGGCCATGAACGGCGCGATCGACGAAGCCGCGGCCGAGGCCGGCCGGGCACCCGAGGACATCCGGCGGCTTTACAACGTCAACGGCACGTTCGGCAACGGCCGGGGTTTCCTGCAGGGTCCGGCGAAGACGTGGGCCGAGCAGCTCGCCGAGCTGACGCTGACGCAGGGCATGAGCGCCTACATCCTGGGCAGCGACTCGCCCGACGACCTCGCCCGCTTCGGCCTGGAGGTGGCCCCGGGGGTACGGGAGATCGTGGCGCGCGAGCGGACCACGCCGACGCCGGCCCCGACGCCGGTCGTCGCCGAGGTCATCGAGGTGCACCAGGACGCGAAGGGCCTGGCCACGGCGACCAAGGACGACGGGGTACGACTCAGCCCGACCCAGCTGTGGGACGACGCGACGCGGCCGACCGGTCCGGCGCGCGATCCGCAGCGCGTCTATACGGCCCGCGAGCAGGCCACCTCGCACCACCTCGTGGAGGTGCACGACCACCTCCGCCGGGAACTGGCCCAGATCCGCGAGCTGGTCGACCAGGTGGCGGCCGGGGCCACCGGCATTGCCGCCGCCCGCTCACAGCTCAACGAGATGACGATGCGGCAGAACAACTGGACGCTTGGCACCTACTGCGAGTCGTACTGCCGCGTGGTGGCGACCCACCACACCATCGAGGATCAGAGCGTCTTCCCGCACCTGCGCCGCAAGGACGCCCGGCTGGCCCCGGTCATCGACCGGCTCGAGGCCGAGCACCACCTGATCCACGACGTGCTGGACGCGGTCGACCAGGCGCTCGTCGCGCTGGTCAGCCGGCCGGAGGGGATGAAGGACCTGCGCGTCGCGGTCGACCAGCTCACCGACTCGCTGCTGTCCCACCTGTCGTACGAGGAACGCGAGCTCATCGAGCCTCTGGCCCGATTCTCGTTCTACTAGGCCGCCTTACGACGCGTTGCGTTCGGCGCGACGCTGGTAGTGCGTGCGGGCGACCCCGTGGGCCGTCCGGAGGAGATCCTGGACCGGCGTCGCCGTGTCTGGGCCGGGGTTGACGACGCAGAGCCACCCCAGCCGGCCGTAGACGGGGTGTGCGAACAGGACGTCCGCGGCGCTCGGGTCGATGTCGGCGGTAGCTGGTTCCCGTGGTTCGTGGCCGGTCCATTTCCGGAACTCCGTTGCCCCGGCGGAAATGTTCAGGCGGAAGGCGCCGGGTCGGTCGAGGCGGGACCCCCGGTCATCGGGGTAGTCCTTCGTCACGATGGTCGCGAACGGCTGGGTCTTCGGGACCACCTTGTCGGGCGCGTAGTAGAAGAACACGTCGCCCCAGCTGATCTCGGGTGAACCGTCGCCCGGCTGCGGCCTGAGTGTCAGGACGCCGCCCAGGGCGTCGATGTAGTCAACAATCTCGTCGAGGGTCATGTGCTCCAGCGTTTCATTCAAGTCCTTGTGGAGGCTTAGGGTGTTTGCCTCGGGAGGAGTCGGGGTGAAAAGTCGAAAGTCAGGGCTGCGAACCTTCGACGTCGCTCGCCAGGCCGGGTACTCGGTCCAGCAGGTGCGGAACCTCGAGCGCGACGGCGTGCTGCCCTTTGCCGCCCGTACCCGTGCGGGCTATCGGGTCTACACCGAGGCCCATGACTCAATGACCATCTCCGAACTGGCTGGCGCCCTCGGTGTTCGACCGTCGACCCTGCGTCATTGGGACGCCGAAGGACTCGTGGTACCCGACCGTACGTCCACCCGCGCACGCACCTACTCGCCGAGTGATGTGCGAGATGCACGCATCGTTCACCAGCTACGCATGGCTGGCTACCGCATCGGCACACTCCAGGCCCTGATGCCTCAGCTCCGGCGGGCGAGGCGGTGGGAGGAGGTCATCAGCACGCTGGCCGCTCGGGACGCCAGCATCACCGCCCGGTCGCAGGCGCTGCTCCAAGGCGCCGCCGCGCTCAACACGGTGATCAACGCCGGCACACGCCGGCTCGATCCAATACGCGGGACGAGCAGCGGCGCCGACGAGGCCGCCGGACTAGTGTCGAGTGGGATTGACTGAACGCCAGTTGAAGGAGTCGTTGCGTTGAACGCAGTAACCGCCAGCGCGGCCGGCACGACCGATGTCGGGGGTGACCTGACCGTCAACCGCCTGGGCTTCGGCGCGATGCGGATCACCGGTCACGGCATCTGGGGCGATCCGCCCAGCCGCGACGAGGCGAAGGCCGTGCTCCGCCGAGCCGTCGAGCTCGAGGTGAACTTCATCGACACCGCCGATTCGTACGGGCCGAATGTCAGCGAGGAGCTGATCGCCGAGGCCCTCTCGCCCTACCCGGACGACCTGGTCATCGCGACCAAGGCGGGCCTGACCCGGACCGGCCCCGGCGAGTGGCCGGCCGACGGTCGGCCGGAGCACATCAAAGAAGCCTGCGAGGGCAGCCTGCGCCGCCTGAAGCTGGAGCAGATCCCGCTCTACCAGTTCCACCGGGTGGATCGGAAGGTGCCGCTCGAGGACTCGATCGGCGCCTTCGTCGAGCTGAAGGAGCAGGGCAAGGTCCGGCACATCGGGGTGTCCAACTTCACCGAGGAGCAGCTGCGCCGCGCGCAGGCGATCACCCCGATCGTCTCCATCCAGAACCGTTACAACCTCAGCGACCGCGGCTCGGAGCCGTTGGTCGACCTGTGCGAGCAGGAGCAGCTCACCTTCCTGCCGTGGGCGCCGATCCAGGACCACTCGGACAACGCCTACCTGCGGCAGCTCGCCGAGGAGCACGGCGCGACGCCCTATCAGGTGGTGCTCGCCTGGCTGCTCGCCCGTTCGCCGGCCATTCTGCCGATCCCGGGTACCGGTTCGGTGAAGCACCTGGAAGAGAACATCGCCGCGGCCGGATTGAAGCTCAGTCCGGCCGAGGTGAGCGCGCTGAGCACCGGCAAGTAATGATCAGGGTGGGGCGCGCCGGAGGCGCGGTCGGGGGGGCTGGATGAACAGCCTCGCGCACGCGATGCGGACGGAGGCGGCGCGGTTGCTGCGCGCCGCCCCGGCCGCCGCACGGGCGTCGTTTGCCGACGAGGCGACCCGGCGGTGGCTGGAGTACCGGCCGCGGGCCCGTCCGGGCGCCTGCCTCACTGACCTCGACCCGGGCACTCGCAAGGCCGCGCACCGCCTGCTCGCCACCGCGTTGCGGCCGCACGCGTTCGCCCAGGCGATGACGATCATCTCGCTCGAGGAGGTGCTCGACCGCTCTGAGGGCCACCGCCGGGGACGGCACAGCAACGACTACTACGTCGTCGTGTTCGGCGATCCGTCGTCCGACCCCCGCTGGGGCTGGCGATTCGAGGGCCACCACCTGTCGGTGACGATGACGCTCGACGGCGACACGATCTATCCGACGCCGGTGTTCTTCGGCGCCAACCCCAACGCGGTCTTCTACGGCGACGCCCCGGTCGTCCGGCCGCTCGGCCCCGAGGAGGACCTCGGCTACGCGGTCGTGCGGTCGCTCGACCCGGCAACCAGAGGTCGCGTGGTGGTCGCGCCGGACGCGCCGCCCGACATCCGCAGCGGGCCGACCGGGCGGACCGGCGGGAACCTGCAGCCGCTGGGCGTGGCCGTGGCCGACCTCCCGTCGGACGCCGCCGACCTGACCCGGCAACTGCTGGCGGTCTACCTGGACCGGCTCGAGCCAACCCTGCCGGTCGACGCCGACGCCCTCCACTTCGCCTGGCAGGGAGACCCGGCACCGGGGGGCGGTGGGCACTACTACCGGCTGCAGGGCCCGGACCTGCTCATCGAGTACGACAACACCGACGACGGCGCCAACCACGCGCACACCGTCCTGCGGCGGCCGGCGTCCGACTTCGGCGGCGACCTCCTGGCCGCGCACCGGTCGGCCGCGCACTAGCGCCTGGGCCGCCTGGCCGCTGTCAGCGGGCTTTTCGCAGCGCCCGTACCGCCTTGCGAAGGGTCGGGCCGAGGACGGATGCCTTGGCCGAGGCGATCAGGGAGTCCTTGGCGCGGCGCATCGCCCGCCGGGTGGTACTCCGCGTGACGATGCCCTGGCTGACGCTCGTCTCGCCGGTCTTCGCGCGGCGCTTGTACTCGTCTTCGCCGCGGCCGAGGTCGATGCGGGCGATGCCGAACGCCGCGCCGGCTTCGACCAGGGCGCGCAGCAGGATCCAACCCGGTGCCAGCTTGGCGTGCATCGGGTCGTACACCGGGAACCACCAGTGCAGCACGTTGCCGGCCCGCATGCCGAAGTGGGCGGCGAGCAGGTGCGGGCCGGCGTAGATGGTGGACAGGACGCCGCCGAACGAGGCGTCGCGGGTGTGCATGAGGCGCTTCAGGAGGGTGACGCGGTCCGGCTCGGCGAAATAGTCGCGCGCGCCGGTCGCGGCGTACTGGGCCCGCTTGAGTTCGACGAGCCGGGCGAGCGCGACCTCGTCGACGGTGTCCACCTCGAAGCGCAGCGGGCCGAGTTCGCGTTCGGCCCGGGCGGCGCGGCGGCGGGCCTGACCCATGTTGTCCTTGCCGGAGCGCGACGCGCGGCCGAGGTAGCCGGTCATGCCGCCGGAGATGTCGACATACGGCGAGGGCCGGCTCGACTCGACCCACGGCGCGAAGTCCGTCGCCGATTCGACGAGGTGATCGAACTCGAACCCGCGGATGCCGCCTTTGAGCAGGTCGAGCGGCGGGAACGCGGCACCCGGGGCGAGGATCGGCCCCTGGAAGTCGGCGGCCGGCCAGCCGGCCGGGCGGAGCATCGAGCCCTCCCGCTGGCAGGCGAGCAGCCCGGTGATCTGGCCCCGCTCGTCGTTGCCGACCACCATGTGCACCGGCCGGCCGCTGGCGTGCACGGCGGCGGCGAAGCCGGGGTGGAAGTACGGGCTGTCGTACGCGGGGTCGGCCTCGCGCAGGCGGTGCCAGGCGTCCAGTTCGGCCGGGGTCAGCATGTCGAAGCGGACCACCCGCAACCCGGTCATCGGCGCCACGCTCAGTCCGCCAGACGTCTCGGCCGGGACGGATGCAGCAGGGCGTCCACCGCGGCCTTGGCGGTCGCCCGCCCGCCGAGGGCCCGGACCGCCTCGCCGGCCAGCACGGCCGAGTGGTAGAGCAGGGCGGCCGGAGCCCGGTGGCGGCGGCGGAAGAGCCGTACCTTGTTGACCGACATCAGCGCGTACAGGGTGGGATTGGTATCGGACTCCCCGCCGATGTGCTCGACCACGGCCGACGGCTCGTACCAGAGGGTCCAGCCGCCGTCGCCGGCGCGCAGCGCGTAGTCGGTCTCCTCGCTGTACAGCAGGAAGGACTCGTCCCACGGGCCGATCTCCCGCATGGCGTCGGCCGAGATGAGCATCGCGGCGCCGGTGGCCCAGGCGTGCGGGCCGGGCCGCTCGTAGTCGCGCGGGTCGGTGAGCAGTTCGCCGAGCGTGCCGAGCCGGCCGGCCCGGCCGCCGCCGATGACCGCCTCGACCCAGGCCCGCCCGACGGTGGGGGTGCGGCGCAGCGACGGCTGCAGTGAGCCGTCGGCGTTGAGAAGCTTCGGCACCGCGATGCCCCGGCCCGGCTGGCGCAGCGCCGCGGCCAGGTGGGCAAGAGCGTCAGGATGCAGCCGGCAGTCCGGGTTCATCACGAACACCGCGTCGTACTTGCGCTCGCCCAGGCTGGCGATGCCGGCGTTGACGGCCGCGCCGTATCCGGCATTGCGGCCCATCGGCACGACGTGCACGGGCAGGTTCGTGGCGGATTCGGCGATCTCGACCGATTCGTCCGCGGAGGCGTTGTCGGCAATCACGACCGCCGCGAGGTCGATCGTCGAGGCCGCAACCGAACGCAGACAGTCAGCGAGCAAGTCCGCACTGTTGTACGTCACGATCACGACGGCGACGCGAGCCGACAATTGCAAGGAACCTACCGCCTCGTTCATTGACACTTCGCACTAGTTGCCCGCAGATGGTGACCTGTTTCGACCTTTCCGAAGAATCGGCAGATCAGGCCTTCGTGTTGGCCGGTAGCCGACCGATCACTCAGTACAACGACGACGGTTACGGCCCACTCGGTCAGTGTTCAAGAGGCTGGACGGCTATGCCCGCATTCGCGAGCATTAGTCAGACAATGCGCTTTGCGACGACATCAACGTATCGCAGCAACCCTGCCAGCTTAGCGATGCGCTCGCGAGCCGGTCAGCGGAAGCCGGACCCGGATGTCCGGGGTCGAGCGCAGCAGCGTGAAGGCCCGGTCGAGCAGCGCGGTCCGATCGGCGGTGCCTCCGGTGCGCCGCCACTCGGCCGACACCGACTCCAGGATCGCCGCGGCGGCACTCGTCAACAGGTCGGCGGTGAACCGGTCGAGCCTCGTGCCGGGCCGCTCGCGCAGTGCCGCGCTGACGTTGTGCCGCCACTGCTCCCGCCGCTCGCGGAGCCGGGCCCGCAGCGCGGGCGTCGACTCGATCAGCCGGTAGCCGGCCAGCTCCTGCTCCGAGGCCACGTCGGCGGCGAAGGTCGCCTGGTCCCAATGGCGCAGCACCTGGTGCAGGCAGGTCCACGGCGGCTCGTCGGCCGGCCGGGCCCGGATCTCGGCGATGACCGCGTCGCCGTGGAGGTCGACGTGCACGAACGCGGCGTCTTCCTTCGAGGGGAAGTAGCGGAAGAAGCTGCGTTTGGTGAGGCCGGCCGCGCGGGCGACGTCGTCGACGGTGGTCTGCTCGTAGCCGCGCTCGGCGAACATGCGCAACGCGATGGTGGCCAGCTCGGCCCGGACCGCCCGCCGGGTGCGGTCTCGAAGCCCGCCACCCTCGCCGTCCACGCACCCGAGTGTACCGAGCTTCACCCGATGACAACAGCGTCACCCGATGACGGGTTGAAATACTGTTCGCGTGACCCTACACGATCCACAGTGGCGCGATTTCGCGTCGGACAACAACGCCGGCATCCACCCCGAGGTCCTGACCGCCATCGCCGAGGCCAACGGTGGACACGTCATCGCGTACGGCGACGACCCGTACACCGAGAAGCTCCAGTCGGTCGTCAAGCGGCACTTCGGTGAGCCGGCCGAGGCGTTCCCGGTCTTCAACGGCACCGGTGCGAACGTCCTGTCCCTGCAGGCCCTGTTGCCTCCGTGGGGCGCGGTGATCTGCGCGGACACCGCGCACATCCACACCGACGAGAACGGCGCCCCCGAGCGGGTCGGGCACATGAAGCTGCTCACCGTGGCCGCCCCGCAGGGCAAGCTCACCCCCGAACTGGTCGCGACGCAGGCGAAGGGTTTCGGCAACGAGCACCACGTGCAGCCGGCCGCGGTCTCGATCACCCAGTCCACCGAGGTCGGTACCCTCTACACCGCCGAGGAGATCCGCGCGATCGCCGACCACGCGCACGGCCTCGGCCTGCATTTGCACGTCGACGGCACCCGGCTGGCCAACGCGGCCGCCGCGCTCGACGTCCCGCTGCGCGCGCTCACCACCGACGCCGGGGTGGACGTCGTGTCGCTCGGTGGTACGAAGAACGGGCTGCTCTTCGCCGAAGCCGTGGTCGTGCTCAATCCCGAGGCGGTTACCGGGATGAAGTACCTGCGCAAGATGAACATGCAGCTGGCCTCGAAGATGCGGTTCCTGTCCGCACAGCTGATCGCGCTGTTCGACGGCGACCTGTGGCTGCGCTCGGCCCGCCACGCCAACGCGATGGCCGCCCGCCTGAGCACGGCCGTCGCCGACCTGCCCGGCGTGACGGTCACCCAGCCGACGCAGACCAACGGCGTCTTCGCGATCATCCCGCCCGCCGCCGCCGAACACGCCCGCAAGACCTTCCGCTTCTACGACTGGCGACCCGAGCGCGGCGAGGTGCGCCTGATGTGCTCCTTCGACACCACGGAAGCGGACGTAGACCACCTCGTCGACGAACTCCGAGCCGCCCTGCCGTAACGCCCCATTCTCCGAGTCGATCAAGGAAGTACACGCCCGGGAAACCGACAAATCCCGGCGTGTACTTCCTTGATCGACTCGGAGAATGGGCGGGCGGGCGTCAGAGGCCCTCGTGGCGCAGGATCCACACGTCCAACGCTGCCACGGTCAGGGACTGGACGACGCCCCAGCCGGACCGGCGGTACAGGTCGACGTTGTGCGGGGTGGCCGTCTCCAGGTAGGCCGGCACCCCGTCGGCCTTCGCCCGTTGCAGACCGGGCCGCATCACCGCCCGGCCGAGCCGCCGGCCGGCGTACTCGGGGTGGGTGGCGAGCACGCCGAGGTACCAGAACGGCGTCGACGGGAAGTTCCCGTGGATCGCCTTGTCGTAGCCGGCCAGCCGGTGCCGCGCTGCCGCCGGTATGGCCTTCGGCAGCTCGGCGTTCACCGGTTCGAGCCTCGGTTCGAGCCCCGGGTCGGGCGGCGGATCCCAGAGTGCCACGGATGCGCCGCCGTCGATCAGCCATACCGAACGGCTGGGCGCGCGGATGTCGAACAGGTACGCCGCAAAGCTGCTCCGGGCGTCCTGGTCGTCGCCGAAGAAGTACCGGAACGCCGGATCGCCGGCGAATGCCGCCAGGATGGTTTCGATGACGCGGGCGCGGTCGCCCGGTGTAGCGAGTACCGCCCCGGTCATGCGCTCGGTCATGGCAGGAGACCGCGCACGTACGCCGCCTGGCCGACGTGCTGCAGGTCGTCGCCGGCCACGCTGATCAGCCGGACCCCGAGGGTCACCGGCGGATTCCACCGCTTGTCGACGATCTCGTCGAGGCGTTCCGGGGTGAGTTCCTGGATGAACTCACGGGTCCGCACGGCGACGGCCTCGTAGTAGTCGACGAGCGCCTGGCTGCTCTCCGGCTGCAGCGATGCGACGTCGTCGGCCGCGTGCGCGTACCCGGTGTTGCCGGCGTCCGCGCCTCTCAGGCCGAAGCGGGCCGCCCAGTCGCCGTTCACCCACACCTGGTCGCGGTCGGCCACCTCGGAGATGTGGTGGTCCTGGATGCGGGTGAGGTGCCAGACGAGCCAGCCGATCGAGTTGGCGCCCGGCCGTGGCGCCCATCGGAGCTGCTGCGGGGTGAGGCCGTCGACCGCCGAGCTCACCAGCTCTGGCAGCCGGTCAAAGGTGTCGTTGAGGAGGTCTGCGACATGCATGGTGCCATCCGACCACAGGGTTCGGCGCCGTCGCATTCGGGTAAGGACCGCTCTTGGATGTTTCGGCTTCACGAGACGGCCCGGAATGTCACTATTTGGCAGTGACGTTAGGCTCCATTGCCACTACGCTCCGTCAACAGGGCCAGCCGCCACGGTCGCATCCGCGCACCCTCGGGTGGGTGAGCACGACCGCGCTGGCGATGGGTGGTAGCAACCAGAGCCTTTTCCTGCTCGGCGCACTGCTGCTGGCCCAGGGGAGCGCCGCGATCCCGCTGCTCATCGTGGGGCTGATCCTGAGTCTCGCGGCGATGCCCGGGTGGATCGAGCTGTTGCTGATGTGGCCGAACCGCGTGGGCGGCGTGGCCGCCGTCTGCGGTGAGGCGTTCCGGCCATACAGCGCGGTGCTGGCCAACCTCGCGGGCACCTGCTACTGGTGGGGCTGGGTGCCGACCTGTGGTCTGACCTCCCTGCTGTCCGCGGCGGCGCTGCACAACTGGTATCTACCCGGCGTGCCGGTCACCCCGCTGGCGATCGCCTTCCTTCTGCTGTTCACGGTCCTGAACTTCTTCGGCGTCCGCAAAGTCGCCTCGGCCGCGGTGGTCATCGCCGCCGGAGCGGCAACGCTGGCCTTTCTGTCCGTGGTGGTCCCCGTCTTTGCCGGCAGCGTCGACTGGCAGCAGGCCACCAGCTACGCGTTGCGGTCGCCGTTTGACGGGCTGTTCGGCTCGGTGACCAGCGCGATGGCGGGGCTGTACCTGATCGGGTTCGCCGCGCCGGCCTTCGAGGCCGCCGGCTGCCACGTCGGGGAGACCTTGGACCCCAACCGCAACGTGCCGCGGGCGTTCTATGCCAGCGCGGGCATGGCCGTGCTGTTCTTCGTCGCCGCCCCCGTCGTCTGGCTCGGCGTCGTGGGCCCTTCCGGGCTGGAAGGGGACATCGCCCACACGCTCGGGCCGACGTTCGCTCCGCTCTTCGGCGGTGCGGCCCGAGCCGCCGCGGTCTGGCTGGTGGTGCTCAACATGTTCCACGGCACCCTGCAGCCGCTGGCCGGCGCGGCCCGAACGCTGGCCCAGCTCTCCGAGGACGGCCTGCTACCGCGCCTGTTCGGCCGTCGTTCCCGGCGCGACGTGCCATGGTTCGCGACGTGCCTCACCGCCGGCATGTCGGTCATCTTCCTGATCATCGGCGACCCGGTGTGGATGATCGCGGCCGCGAACCTCACGTACCTGATCGGTATCTCGCTGCCGAGCGTCGCGGTGTGGCTGCTCCGCCGCCATTCGCCCCAGCTGCACCGTCCCTACCGGGCTCCGCGCGGGACGATCATGGCCGGGCTGGCCGCGGCGGGCGCCTGGGGGGTGAGCGCCGTCCTCGGTTTCGAGCAGTTCGGACTGCCCACCGTCGTCTTCGGCGTCGCGCTGTCGTACTCCGGAGCCGCGCTGTACGCGCTGCGCGTCTGGCAGGACCGGCGGCGCGGTGAGGGCCAGGGCACGACGCGCTCCCTGCACACCAAGCTGACCGGCGCGATGCTGCTCGTCATGCTGCTCGACAGCGCCGGTTACCTCATCGCGGTCAACAGCGTTCACGGTCTGGAACCGGCCCTCAAGTCGGCGCTCGCGGACATCTTCGTGGCCGTCGCGCTCGTGACGATCTCGGTGGGACTCATCCTGCCCGGTACCATCGCCCACGTCGCCAGCCAGGTCGCCGCGGCGGCGAGGCGCCTGGCCACCGGCACGCTCGCCGACCTCACGCGGGCGATGGAAAGTTTGGCCGCCGGCGACCTGGCCGCCGCCCGCGCGCGCGTTGACGCCACGCACATCGCCGTCCATTCCGCCGACGAACTCGGGGCCATGGCCACCAGCTTCAACACCATGCAGGACGAGGTCGCGCGGACCGCCGTCGCCCTCGACGGTGCCCGCGAGAATCTGCGGAGCACCCACCGTCACCTGCAGGAGGCGCAGCGGATCGGGCGGCTGGGCAGCTGGACCTGGCACCCGGCGACGGACGACGTGCAGTGGTCCGCCGAGCTGTACCGGATCTTCGGCGTCGATCCGTCGAGCAGCGTGTCGCTCGCGACGTTGAGCGATCTCATCCACCCCGATGACCGGGTACGGGTCAACGCCAGCATCGCCGCCTCCGCGGGCGGCGTCGGCTTCCGCGAGCAGTACCGCATCGTCCGTCCGGACGGGATCGAACGCGTCGTCGAGGCGCGCGGCCAGACCATCGGCGACGGCGACGCCGACGTGACGACGATGTTCGTGTCGGTACAGGATGTCACCGAACAGCAGGAGGCCGCCGCGATCGTGGCCCGGCTGGCGGCCATCGTCGAGTCCTCCCGCGACGCCATCATCGGTGTCACGTCCGATGGCGTCGTCTTCTCGTGGAACGCCGGCGCCGAACGGCTCTTCGGATACCCCGCGGCGCGGATGATCGGGGACGGATTCGGCTGTCTCTGCCCGCCGGAGCTGGGGGACGAACACCGGGACCTGCTGGCCCGGATCGCCGCGGGCAGCCCGATCGACGAGTTCGAGACCGTGTTGCGGCACCGGGACGACCACCGCATCGCGGTGGGCCTGACCATTTCGCCGACGCTGGACGTGGGCGGCACCCTGACCGGGGCGTCCATGATCGTGCGCGACATCTCCGAGCGCAAGGAGCTCGAGGCACAGCTCACCCGGCAGGCCTTCCACGATGGACTGACCGGGCTGGCCAACCGGGCGCTGTTTCGCGACCGCGTCCAGCACGCACTCGCCGGCGCCGGTCGTCACCCGACCGGGATCGCCGTACTCTTCCTCGACCTCGACGGCTTCAAGACCGTCAACGACTCGCTCGGCCACGCATCCGGCGACCTCCTCCTGCTCGCCGCGGCCCAGCGGTTGATTTCCTGCGTACGGCCGGCGGACACCGTCGCGCGGCTGGGCGGCGACGAGTTCGCCGTACTGATCGACGAGGCGACCGAACAGGTCGCGACGGCAACGGCGACCCGGGTGCTGAAGGCGCTCGACGAGCCGGTCACCATCGAGAACCGCAAGGTCGTCGTGTCGGCCAGCATCGGGATAGTCCTCGGCGACGTCGGCGAGGTCGCCGACGAACTCCTGCGACAGGCCGACACGGCCATGTACGCGGCCAAGGCGGCCGGCAAAAACCGGTACCTGGTGTTCGAGTCCCACATGCACGAGCGCGTCCTCGAACGGCTCGAGATCGGCACAGAGCTGCAACTCGCGCTCGAACGCGACGAGTTCGTGCTGCACTATCAGCCGATCGTGCGAATCGCCGACGGTACGATCGAAGGCGTCGAGGCCCTCCTGCGCTGGCAACATCCGAGCCGAGGACTCGTGCTCCCGGGTGCCTTCATCCCTATCGCGGAAGAGAGCGGCCTGATCGAGCCCATCGGCCGGTGGGTACTCGAACAGTCCTGCCGGCAGGCGCGGGCCTGGCTGGCCGACGGCGCCCCCCCATGCACCATGAGCGTCAACCTGTCCGGGCGTCAGCTGCAGAACCCGGCGGTGATCGGCGATGTGCGCCATGCCCTCGAACGCAGCGGGTTGGATCCCGCCGCGCTCACCCTGGAGATCACCGAGAGCGTCCTGATGAGCGACACCGAGGAGTCGTTCGACCGGCTTCGCGCGCTGAAGGACCTCGGCGTCCGGGTCTCCATCGACGACTTCGGCACGGGTTATTCGTCGCTGAGCTATCTGCGCCGCTTCCCGGTCGACGTGCTCAAGGTCGACAAGTCCTTCATCGACGACCTCAGCACCCGCGATGACGACACCTGCGCCTTCGTCAGAGCCATCGTCCAGCTGGGACACACACTCCGCCTGAAGACGGTAGCCGAAGGCATCGAGCACGAAGAGCAACGCGAGGCGCTCCAAGCCATCGGATGCGACTACGGCCAGGGCTATCTCTTCGCACGACCCATGGCGCCGGAGGCCGTCCTGGCGCTGATGGCCGTCCCCGCCGCCACGGCTGGATAGTGCCCTGGCAACGGAACCGTCGGCTCCTCACGTCTGATCCCGCCGGCGCAGCAGCCACGCGGCGGTGATGGTGAACACCACCAGGTAGGCGACGAGCACCGCCACCGCCTGCGGAGGATCGGTGAGCTCCGCGACGCCCGGCGTGTTCTCGCGCGCGCCGAGCGATGCGACGAGCGAGCCGGCCGCGCTACAGTCGCCGGCACCGGATCACTACCCATTCGGCCGACCGTACCGTCGACCTAGAAAATCTCGGTTCTCAGATCGTGCGCACCGTCGGTGCGGGTGGCCTCGTAGTAGATGCGGCGGCGGCCGTCGGGCATCGTGACGACGCTGAGGTAGCGCAGGCCGTGCGGGGCGTTCGGCGAACCGAGGGGCTGGCCGGCCCGGGCGGTGAGCCGGTCGAGGGTGCCGGTGGCGATGCCGGTGCGCTCCTCCCAGTTCTCCTCGGCGGTCGCGCGGCCGTCGTAGGTCGCGATGATGCCGCTCGCGGTCGGCGCCACCGCGGAGACCCGGACGCCCCGCGCGTCCCAGGTGCCCGGCCGCGGGGCGAGCGCGACGCCCTGCCACTGCCAGTCGATGCCGTCGGGGCTGGTGGCGTGCCAGGTGGACATGCGGTCGGCGTGCTCGTCGCTGTCCAGCGGGTGGCAGGAGGCCCACAGGTGCCAGAGGCGGCCGTCGTGGTGCAGGACCGGGTCCTTGACGCCGACCGTGGCGTCGCCGGGCAGGACGGTCTGGGCCGGCGCGTCGCCGAGCTTGCCCGGCTCGTCGGCCTCGAGCAGGTCGACCCGCCAGTGCTTGGTACCGGGCGTCGCGACGCTCACGTAGAGCCGCCAGCGGCCCTCGGGGGTCACGACGAGCGCGGGCCGTTCGAGGGAGGCGCCGTCGAAGCGGTCCTTGCTGACCTCCGCGACCGGCGTGAAGTGCACGCCGTCGGCCGAGCGGGCGACCACGTTGGCGAAGCCGCGGCCCTCGCCGATCGGGCGGCGCAGCCGGTAGGCGAGGTAGATGTCGTCACCGTAGCGCCACGCACTCGGCGCGCCGGCCCACGTCCCGGGGCCCGTGGCGGGCGGCGCGACCGCGATGTCGGCGCCGGTCCAGCGGGGCAACGGTAGTAGTGACGACAAGGAACCCTCCTCAGTGGAACATGCTCGCGTGATCGAGACTCAGCCAGTCAGCGTATGACTCGCCGGACACGTTTTGTAGCTTGCGGATCTCGTCCGCGAAGCTGGGCAACAGCGCGGCCCGTTGCTCCGGCGTCACGCGCGGGCGCCGGCCGTGCTGGCGATGCAGCAGCGCCAGCAGCGGGCCACTGGCCAGGCGCCGCGCCGGAGGCGGAAACAGATGGCCGAACCGGCCACCGGTGCGCAACGCCAGCCGCACCGCCGAGTTGAGCGCGTTGTCCTCGACGTACCGTCGTACGTTCTCCGGCGGCACAGTGTCGATAACGCCGGTCGCCACGCCGAGAAACGCGCAGACCCGATCGAGTGTCGCGGCCGGCTGGTCGCGCAGGTCGCGGAAGCGCAGCAGCAGGATCTGTTCGCGATCGACGTAGGTGAGCAGGTGTTCAAGCTGCGAGCCGTACTGCCCGAGTGCCGTGTATTGCCAGAACGCCGCCCAGCCGGCCGCCCGGCGCCGCGGCTCGAGTGCGACCGCTTTGAGGAAGTCGGATTCGGACTCCAGCCCCGCACCCCACAGATGCGACCAGTTCGAGTGCGCCCGATCGACCGGGTCCCGCAAGATCAAAATCAATTTGGCGTACGGGGTGAGCTCGTGCATCCTCCGGTGCGCCTCGAGGTTGTGCAGGTAGAACGGGGTCGCTTCGCCCTTGACCGCATCGGCCGGGGCCGGCGCGAAGAGCGCCTCGTAATCGGCGCGGCGCCACACGTGTTCCTGGTACGTCTGCCGGTCGCCCGGCCCGCCCGTGCGTGGTGGAGGCCCGTCGGTCAGGAAGAACTTCGGTTCCTTGACGGAGGGCAGGAAGAGTTGCGGATGCCGCACCAGGGCGGCGTGCAGCGCCGACGTACCCGCCTTCGGGACGCCGGCGATGATGAAGTCCGGGAGCGCCACCATAGCCTCCAAACCTATCTGTTAGATAGGAAAGACTACGGTACCGGGGGCGGCCCGCGCTGTTAGGGTCGGGCCATGGTCGAGGCACGCCGGGCACGGACAGCTCCCAACACCACCTCGCGGATCACCGGCGACGAGTGGACCGACTTCGATGCCACCGGGCTCGAGCACAGCGAGGTCGCGTTCCACGACGTGGACCTGTGTGAGGCGACGCTGAGCACGTCGACGTTCACCGGCTGCACGTTCTCGATGACCCGCTTCAACTGTGCGGCACTGACCGACGTCGCGTTCGTGAACTGCAGCTTCTCCGGCTGCTCGTTCTTCGAAACCGTATTCACGCGGTGCAAGGTGGTCGGCAGTTCGTTCGAGCGGTGCACGTTCAACCTGACCGAGGTGGTGGAGGGCGACTGGTCGTTCACCGGCCTGGCCGGCGCCGACCTGGCCACTGCGTCGTTCACCGGTACGAGGATGCGCGAGGCCGATCTCACCAACGCCAAGTGCGCGGGCGGGGTGTTCCGCGACGTCGACCTGTCCGGGGCGTCGCTGCACCACGCCGATCTGTCGCGGTGCGACCTGCGCGGCAGCGACCTGTCGACGATCGACCCGCTGACGGTCGAGCTGAAGCAGGCCATCATCACACCCGACCAGGCCATCACGGTCGCCATGGCGCTAGGCCTAGACGTCCGCGACTGACGACTTTCGCGCCGATAATTTCGGGTCCGTGGGTCGGGCGGCCACACCTTCGGGGAAGTAGTGCCCTCAGCGGGCTCGGGACACCACAACTTCGGGGGAATAGTGCCCTCAGGCCGGTCGGAGGCCACTACTTCGGGGGAATAGTGGCCTCGGGCCGGTCGGAGGCCACTACTTCGGGGGAATAGTGGCCTCGGTGGGGTGGGGAGGCCACTGCTTCGGGGATGTAGTGGCTTGGGCCATCCGGGACGGGACCCGCTCAGATCCAGTCGGTGACGACCGACCGGTGCTGAGTCTGGATGTGCAGGCGCAGTGCGCCGCGGCGCACCTCGGACGTCGCGAAGCGACCGAGGGCGTCGGCCGGGACGCTCACCGTGCGCGGTCCCTGCTGGATGCCGATCTGGCTGGGGCCGGCCGGCTCGACCCGGCCGACCAGCCGGCGGCCGTCCTCGAGTTCCAGCTCGACGGTCAGGTCGCCGGTGCGGAAGGTCACCACCCGCGGCTGGTCGCCGCCGCGCACCGCGGCCACCGCCTCGTCAGAGAGCGAGTCGAATACGAGTTCGGCCAGGTCGGCGTCGACCGTGCGCCAGGCGTAGGCGATCACCGCGCCGTGCTTGAGCCGCTCCGGCACGGGGTCGAGCAGGTCCGCCGCCGCGCGGAGGTTCTGCTCCAGCTGATCGAGGTCGTCAGGCACGTCGCCCTCCAAGGTCCTCCTCCAGCGTGAACAGTTCGCGCAACTGGCGCAAGCACCGGCCGCGCGTCGGGCCGATGCTGCCGATCGCGATGCCGAACATCGCCGAGATCTCCGCGTACGACAGCGGCGGTGTGGCGATCAGGACCCGCAACAGTTCGCGGCACCGGTCGGGCAGGTCCTGGAACGCTGCCCAGAGCCGCAGCTTGACCTGGTCGTCGGCCGCGGCCTGCTCGGCGTCGAGGTACCTCGTCTCCGGGCTGTCGTCGTCGCCGTGGTCGAGGGAGTCCAGGTCGTCGGTCGGTGCGGCACGTTTGCCGGCGCGGATCACCTTCAGCGACTCGTGCCGGGCGGTGGTGGCCAGCCAGGCACCGACCCGGTCCGGGTCCTTGAGCCGCCCGACGTGCTCGGTCAGCCGCAGCCAGGTGGTCTGGAAGACCTCCTCCGCGTCGGCGCCGCCCAGGCTGTGGGCTCGCGCCACCGACCAGACCAGGCCGCTGAAGCGCTCGACAAGGGCCGTCCACGCGGACTCCTGCCCCCCGGCGGCTAATCGGACAAGCGATCCGGCGTCGTCTGGTTGCACACCGCGACGGTATCGGAACTCGGCGCCGGTATCACCGGCGGACCGGTCGGGGTCGCCTTCGCGTTCGCTCAAGATCCGGCGTAGCCCGGGTTGGCCGGGTTCGCCAACGCGGCCTGTACCAAGCCCAGCGCCTTGTCCGGGCTGAGGCCCAGCCGGCGGGTCGCCGCCACGTACGTGGCGGCCAGCCGTTCGGCCTCGGCCGGCACCCGGGCAGCGCGGGCGGTGACGAACGTGCCGTTGCGCCCGCGCGTCTCGACCAGCCCGGCCGTCTCCAGTTCGCGGTAGGCCCGGGCGACGGTGTTCACGGCCAGGCCCAGGTCACCGGCCAGCTTCCGGACCGTCGGCAGCCGCGTCCCGGCGGGCAGTTCGGCCGCGCCGGCCAGTTCGGCGATCCGCGCGCGGATCTGCTCGTACGGCGGCACCGCCGAGCCGGGCTCAACCGTGAGGTCCACAACCGTCCTCCTTCGCCGCCCCTACCCCCTGATCTTCCACCGACAGCCGCCGGCGCAGGTGCGCCGCCTGTGGCTCGCTCATGCCGAGCGCGACGGCCCTCGCGAGGGCGTCCCGCGCATCGCTCATTCTGCCGAGCCGGTGCAGCAGTTCGGCGCGGGTGGCATGCCACCACGGATAGCCGTCCAGGCCCTCGATGGTGTCGACGAGGTCGAGGCCGGCGGCTGGGCCGTCTCGTTCGGCGACCGCCGCGGCCCGGTTGAGCCGGATCACGGACGTGTCCTGAATGCGCAGGAGCACGTCGTACCAGGAGATCAGCGAGTCCCAGTTGGTCTGCTCGTAGCTGGGGGACAGGGCGTGGCAGGCCGCGATCGCCGCCTGTACGACGTAGGCGTCGGGCCGGTCCGGGCTCCGCCGCAGCGCGTCGCCGAGCAGCTCGACGCCCTGCCGGATCGCCGCGGCGTCCCAGCGGGTGCGGTCCTGCTCGGCCAGCAGGACCGGGCGGCCGTCGGCGTCGACGCGGGCCGCCCGCCGGGCGTCCTGCAACAGGAGCAGCGCGAGCAGCCCGAGGACGGTCGGCTCGTCGGGCATGAGCTCGGCGAGGAGCCGGGCCAGCCGGATCGCCTCGGCGCACAGCGCGACCCGGATGAGCGCGTCCCCGGCGCCGGCCGCGTAGCCCTCGTTGAAGATCAGGTACACCGTGGCGGCGACCCCGGCCAGCCGATCCGGCAGTTCCTCGGCGGCCGGCACCCGGTACGGGATGCCGGCCTGGGTGATCTTCTGTTTCGCCCGGGTGAGCCGTTTGGCCATGGTCGCCTCCGGCACCACGAGGCTGCGGGCGACCTCGGCCGTGGACAGCCCGCCCAGCGTCCGCAGGGCCAGCGCCACCTGCGTCTCGAGCGAGAGGGCCGGGTGGCAGCAGGTGAACACCAGCCGCAGCAGGTCGTCGCGGACCACCTCGGGCGGCTCGGGTGTCGGGTCGAGCAGCGCCATAGCCTCCGCCTCCTTCCCGGGCCGGCGAGCCTCCCGGCGCAGCAGGTCGACGGCGCGCCGCTTCGCGGTGAGGAGCAGCCAGGCGCGCGGGTTGGCCGGTACGCCGGCGCGGGGCCACGTTTCGAGGGCGCGGACGACCGCGTCCTGCGCCGCGTCCTGGGCCACGTCGACGCTGCCGGTGAGGCGGATCAACGTGGCCAGAACGCGCGCGTGCTCGTCGCGGACGAGCCGTTCGAGGGCCTGACTGGGGTTCAGGAAGGCTCCTGCTCAGAACGTGATGACGGGGCGGATCTCGACCGCGCCGTTCCAGGCGGCCGGCATTCTCGCGGCGAGCGCCACGGCCTCGTCGAGGTCGGCGCAGTCGAAGAGATAGAAGCCGGTCAAGGCCTCTTTCGTCTCCGCGTACGGGCCGTCGCTGGCCAGCACGTCGCCGCCTTTGCCGCCGGGTACCCGGATCGTCGTGGCGCTCGACGTGGGGTAGAGGGCGTGACCACCCTTGATGACGGCCGCGGCCGCCTGCCCGAACGCCCGGTACTCCTTCATCTCCTCGGCGTGTTCGGGCTGACTCCAGTCGACGTCGGGCGTGTAGGTCAGCGCGATGTACATGGGCATGGCCTGCTCCTCAGCGTGCACGTCCAGCGCGTTTCGCTGGATCTCACTCTATGGACGAATGACCCGGAGCGGATTTGGACAACACGGATTTGGATAATCGCGTTTGCGTCAGGCTTTGCGCGCGACGCCGGACCAGTAGAAGGCGCCGTTCGGGTCGGCTTCCGGGTCGTCGGGGCGCCAGGCCATGACCGGGACGACGCCGGGCTCGAGCAGTTCCCAGCCTTCGAAGAATCGTTCGACGTCGGCCCGGTAGCGCGGGATCACGATCATTCCGCCCTGCGCGGCGGCGTTGGAGATGCTGAGCATGGCCACCGGGTCGAAATCCAATCCCGGATGGGTGAGCGCGAGATAGCTGCCCGAGGGCAGGGCGTCCATCAGTGCGTGGGTGTTGCCCCACGGGTCTTCGTCGTTCTTGAGCAGCATGAGAACCGCGACCATGAGCAGGCCGACCGGCTGGTCCAGGTCGAGGGTGTCCAGCAGGACCGGCTCCGTGAGAATCTTGCCGGGCTCGCGCAGGTCGGCGTCGATGTAGGCGGTGCGGCCGGACTGGCCGCTGATCATGAGCGCCCGCGCGTGGGCCAGCACGACCGGGTCGTTGTCGACGTAGACGACCCGCGTCCCCGGCGCGACCTGCTGCGCCACCTCGTGGACGTTTGGCCTGGTCGGGATGCCGGTACCGATGTCGAGGAACTGCCGGATCCCGGCCTCGCGGGTCAGGTAGCGGGTGACCCGCTCCATGAAGTTGCGGTTCTCCCGCGCCATGGTGCGGATGCTGGGGATGGCCTCGGCAAACGCGGCGCCCAGCGCCCGGTCGGCCTCGAAGTTGTCCTTACCGCCGATCCACCAGTCGTACATCCGCGCGGAATGTGGCGTGAGTGTGTCGATGCCCGGCGGAGCCCACTCCTCGCGCGAATGTTCTGACACCCTGGTTCCGCCTTCCCTGTTCACGACCCCTATTCACGACCGTGTACCCGTCGCGCACGTAGCCTACCGACCGATATCGCCCGAGTTGGAGGCGCGGGTTGGGGTCGGGGTAACGACGTCCGGAACGCGTTCGGACGTATGGCCGACGAATTGGCACAGACTTCCGCCGCTCACTGGTCGCTCATGCGTGTCACAGTTAGGCTTGCGCCACGAGCGAACGGGGTAAGGCTGTACAACCGAAATCGTCGGAGTGAGAAAGGCGCGCGCCATGCTCAGCGAAAGTGAGCAGCGCCGGTTGAACGAGATCGAGTCGCTGCTGAACGGTGAAGACCCGTCGTGGGTCCGCCGCTTTGCCCGGACAGCCGACGCGATAACTGTGCACCGGCGCCGCGTGGCGGCCGTCATCGTTGCCATCCTGGCCACGGTCAGCACTGTGATCGGGCTCATAGTGACCAACGTGCCGGTCGTCGTGGTGTCCATCTGCCTGATCGGGGTCGCGGCCGGCCTGTGGACCTACCGCCGCCGGGGCCAGCAGATCGACAGTGATCATCAGATGCACCACGATCCGGACGCGTCAGCCGCCTGACGTCCCGGCGTCGGGTTCCGTCCCCACGCCGAGATCATCGGCGAGGTGGCCAGGTCAAGGCCCCCGCCTCGATGTGGCGCGTGCTGAGCCCGCGTCGAGGAGCCGGTGAACCGGCCACGGCCTCGGGTTGCGCGTTGTCGAGCAAGTACGCCGCCGACCTATCATGCCGAGGTGGCAACGTGCGTGGTCGTCGGGGCGAGTATCGCCGGGCTGACTGCCGCCGCCGCCGTGGCCGGGCTGTTCGACGAGGTGATCGTCGTGGAGCGCGACCGGCTCCCGGATGAGGCGGTGCCGCGCCGCGGCGTACCGCAGGCCAGCCACGGCCACGTCCTGCTGATCAGCGGCGCCCGCGCGCTCGAGGAACTCTTCCCGGGGCTGGCCGGCGACCTGCGCGCCGCGGGCGCGGTCACCCTGGCCGACCTCGGCACCGACCTCACCCTCTTCCGGTACGGGGTCCGCTACCGCCCCATGCCTCTTGACCTGCCGTTGCAGTCGTTCACCCGGCCGCTGCTGGACGCCATGATCCGCCGCCGCCTGGCCGCGCTGAACACCGTGCGCATCCGCGACGGGGTGAGCGTCGCCGGGCTGGTCGGTGCCGGGGACCGGGTCGCCGGGGTCCGGCTCGACGACGGCGAGGTGATCGAGGCCGGCCTGGTCGTCGACGCCTCCGGCCGGGGCAGCCGGTCGGACCGCTGGCTGGCTGAGCTCGGTCACCAGCCGCCCGGCCCGGTCGAGGTGAAGGTCGGCGTGCACTACACGACCCGCCTGTTCGCCCGGCGCGACGGGGACTTCCAGGACGGGCTCGGGGTCCTGGTGCTGCCGGCGCCCCGGACCGAGCGCCGGGTCGGCCTGGCGTTCCCGGTCGAGGGCGAGCGCTGGCTGATCTCCATGGGCGGCTGGCACAACGCCGGGCCGCCCGAGGACGAGGAGGCGTTCCTGGCGTACGCGCGCAGCCTCCCGTACCGGCCGCTGGCCGCGTTGATCGAGCGCGCGGAGCCGCTGAGCGACCTGGTGACCCACCGGTTCCCGGCCAACCGGCGGCGGCGTTTCGAGCGGCTGCGCCGGCCGCCGGCCGGTTACGTGGCCACCGGCGACGCCGTGTGCAGCTTCAATCCCGTCTACGGGCAGGGCATGACCTGCGCCGCTCTCGAGGCGCTGGCGTTACGCTCCACAGTGGAGCGTCTCGGCGCCGGGTCGGCCCGGCTGCCGCGCGCCTTCGCCCGGACGGTGGCCGGCATCGTGGCCACCCCGTGGCGCTTCGCCGTCGGCGGCGACTTCGCGTTCCCGCAGACCACCGGCCCCCGTCCCATGGGGATCCGGTTGCTCAACTCGTACAGTGAGAAAATCCAGCTGGCCGCGCAGACCTCGCCGTCGGTGCGCAAGGCGTTCGTCAACGTCCAGCAGCTGCTGGCCCCGCCGGGCGTGCTGTTCCGGCCGGCCATGGTCGCCGAGGTGCTGCGCACGGCCCGGGCGGCCGGCGATTCCGTGACCCGATAGCGGAAGGCTTCCAGCTCGGGCTTCCCTCTAGGGCAACGATGCATGTGTGTCACTTCCAGCGCGGCGGCCGAAGGTCGACGATGGCATGAGCGACGGAGTTGGCGCGTCACAGGGTGGGGCCTCGCCGGAGGCGAGGGTCGGGAGGGCAGTGGCTCGGTCTGGACCACAGGCCGCGCAGCGGCCTCCTCGGAAGACGTCGCTCGAAAGCGCCGCACGACCGAGCGAATGCGCAGGAGGTACCCCCATGAGCGGATTCGACTGCGATACCGCTGTGCACCGCCGCGCCGGGGCCGCGTCGACCTACGACGCGGAGCTCGGGGCCGGCTGGCTCGACGGCTTCGGCATCTGCGGCGGCATGCTCGTGGCCACCCTCGGGCGGGCCCTCGGTGCGGAGCTCGACGGCAGCGATCCGTTCGCGATCAGCGCGCAGTTCCTGTCACCGGCCCGGCCGGGCCCGGCCACTGTCCACACCGAGGCGCTGCGCCGGGGTCACGGGCTGTCGACCGGCTCGGCGTCGCTGGTGCAGCGCGATCCCGACGGGACACCGGTGGAGCGGGTGCGGGCGCTGGCCGCGTACGGGGATCTCGACTCGCTCGACGACCTCGACAAGCGGACGCTGACCGCGTGCCCGGACCTGTTGCCGCCGGAACATTGCCGGGGCACCGCACCCACGTACGGGCGGCTCGATCTCCGGCTCGACCCGCGGCCGTGCGACGGGCGGGTCAAGGGCTGGCTCCGGCTGAGCGACGGGCAGCCGCCCGACGCGCTCACCCTGCTGCTCGCCGCCGACTCATTGCCCAGCCGGGACGGCGCGGTCGTCGAGCTCACCTCGTATGTGCACGCGCGGCCGGCCCCGGGTTGGCTCCGGCTGAGCCGGGTGAGCAGCGGCGCGTCCAGCGACGCCGAGGTGTGGGACTCGCGCGACCGGCTGGTGGCGGAGTCCCGGCGGCTCATTTCCAGCGCCGGTTGACCGGCCGTCCAATGTGGACATAACCTCGGGGTGGTCGGGGCAAACGCGGAACATCCGGCCGGAGCGCCGCTGCTCCGGTCGGATGTCCGGTCGTGCGTATGTGGACGGCCCTACTTGCTGACCGCGGTGATCTCCTGAGGACCGTCGTCGCCGAAGCGGGTGGCGTCGAAGTGCTCCGCGTCGATCTGCTCGTGCAGCACGTCCAGGTTGCCGAACGCCTCGTTGTGCTCAGCCTCGGCGAACTGGTTGCCGAAGGCGGCGTGCGAGTCGGCCTCGTGGCCGTCGAAGTTGGTGAAGTCCGTCTCCGCGTAGTGCGTCTCATCCGGGCTGTCGTACTCCACGTGGTGACCCTGCGCGTAGTGCTGGTCGGCCTCGTGCGTGGTGGCCTCACCGTACTGGGAAGCGTTGAGCGCGTGGTCCGCCTCGTTGCCGTACTCCTGGTGGCCCTGGTCGAGCTCAGCGTGCTCCTGGCCGGCATCGATGTGGCCGTAGTCTTCCATGGTGGTTCCTCTCTCGGCGCGGGTGCGTTGGAGGAGACTAATCGATCGGGTGCCCCCTCCGTCTCCCGAAACGTGCCACAGCCGTCCAGATTTTCGCCGCGTACTGTCAGGCATCCGCCCACAGTGTCCACCGTGCGTGCGGTTTTGATCACGTTGGCGGGGGATTTCGCGCCCGATACGCAACCCGGAAGAATCCTCGTATGGCATAGGCGATATCCAGGTTGTGCGTATACCCGCCCGGTTGGGCCGCGATGAAGACGTCGTCGCGTCGCCCGCGATTCGGGTCGTACACCTGAATTTTCTGGTCCTGAACGGCGTAGGCGAGCACCTGATGGTTGCGCCCGATGAGTCGCGGATCGTGCGACGCGGTGGTGACGATCCCGAGCGGCACGGGCACGCCCCGCTCGAGGTCGGCGCGGATCGCCGGCCAATCGCGGCGGGTCCGCGCCGCCACATCGGCGTCGCTGCGCCACATCCAGCGGTAGTAGCGCGCGCCGGTGACCGGCAGCCGCCAGGAGTCGATCAGCCGCCGGACGAGGAAGCGGAACAGCGGCTCGCCGCCCGCCGGCCGATCGGCGGGTGGCCGGCGGCCCGCGTGCCAGAAATCGAGCGCGGCGAAGACCATGCCGCCGCACAACCCGTTGGCGGTGTTGCCGATCCGCACGAACCGCAGCCGTGAGGCCGGCCGCGCTCGCCAGAACGTGAAGGCCGGCTCCGCCGGCCACGAGTTGGTGAACGCGAAGCCGTGCGTCGACGGCCGGAACCGGTCAGGTCTTGCGGGCCCGCGCACGTCGCTTGCCCTCGTGCATCGCCTGGACCCGCGCGATCGGGATGGCGTGGCCCTCCTCGAGCAGTTCAGCGCTCAGCCGCTGCGGCGCCGGCATGCGCTCGGCCCACGGGTCCTTGTCCTTGAGCAGACCGGGCGCGGTCTGGATGGTGAAGTCGCGCGGCGTCACGCTGTCCAGGTCGTCCCACGCCACCGGAAAGGACACCGGGGCACCCGGCCGGATGCGCGGACTGTAGGCGGCCACCACCGTCGCACCGCCGGCCCGCGTCGAGTCGAGGAACACCTTGCCGTCGCGATCCTCGCGGATGAACGCGGTGGTCGCCAGCGCCGGGTCCAGCTGTTCGGCGCGCGCCGCGATCGCCCGCGTGGCCGCGGCCACGTCGGCGGTCGAGTGCGGCTCGAGCGGCACGAACACGTGCACCCCTTTGGCCCCGCTGGTCTTCACCAGCCCGGTGAGCCCCACGTCGGCCATCGCCTGGCGGACCAGCCGGGCCGCGCCCACGGCCATCGCAAAAGCGTCCGGGTTCGGCGGGTCCAGGTCGAGGACGAGGTGGGTCGGGGTGTCCGGTGACGCTCCAGCACCGACCCGGTACAACTGCGGGTGGTATTCGACGGCGCGCTGATTGGCGAACCACAGCAGCGTGCGACGATCGTTGCACAGCGCGTACGAGACGTCGCGCTTGGACGACTCCGCCCACATCGTCGTCGTCTCGACCCACGACGGCGTGTATTTGGGGACGTTCTTCTGCATAAACGGATCCTGGCCGGGCCGGACGCGGATCACCGACAGCGGCCGGTCGCGCAGGCCGGCAATGATCCGCTCGCTGACCGCGTCGAGATAGTCCACGAGCAACCGTTTGGTAGCGTCCGCACCGTCGAACAGCGGTTGATCGAGGTGCGTGAGGGCCACCCCGGCGCGCTCTTCGTCTTCGTCGCTCATCCACTCACTCTAGGGTGGGCATTGTTCGTTTGAGGGGAGTGGTGTGAGCGAAGAGGGTGGCCGGCACGCGGCCGAGCGCCGATCCGGCCGATGGCCGTGGTTCGTCGCGCTCGCCGTGGTGGCCGTCCTGGTGCTCGTCGGCGCCGTGCTGGTCCTCCGGCCATCCGCGTCGAATGCGCCGGTCGCCGGGGCGACCCGGTCCCCCTCGGCCGGCGCACCGCCGATCACGGTCTCTCTCGCGCCCGGGGGCGACTGCGTCGCGGCCACCCTCACCGCGCTCGGCCTCGAAGGGCAGGTCGGCCAGTTGCTCATGGTCGGCACCCCGGTGACCAAGCCGTCCGGCGCGATCCAGTCGATCAAGCGCTACCGGCTCGGCGGGGTGTTCCTCACCGGCCGCTACAAGGGCACCGCCGACGACCTGCGCAGCGCGCTCGGCGAGCTGCAGGACGCCGCCAAGGCCAGCAGCGGAGTGTCCCTGCAGATCGGCGCCGACCAGGAGGGCGGTCAGGTCCAGACGCTGCAGGGACCGGACTTCCCCGCCATCCCGTCGGCCGTCACCCAGGGAAGCCTTGATCAGGCCACGCTGACCAGCCGTACGACGGAGTGGGCCGGCCGCCTCAAGGACGTCGGGGTGACCATCGACCTCGCGCCCGTCGCCGACGTCGTCCCGTCGAGCCTCGGCAAGGGCAACCCGCCGATCGGGGCGTTCAACCGCCAGTACGGCTCGACGCCCGGTCCGGTCGCCACCGACGTCGCCACCGTCGTCACCGCCGCGCAGGCCGCGGGCGTGCAGACCACGCTCAAGCACTTTCCCGGGCTGGGCCGGGTCCGCGCCAACACCGACACCTCCCGCGACGCCCGCGACGACACGGCCACCGCGAACGACCCGTCGCTCGAGCCGTTCGCCAAGGGCATCGCCGCCGGCTCTACGGCGGTCATGATCTCCTCGGCTTTCTATCCGAAGCTCGACCCCGACGCCATCGCCGCCTTCTCCCAGCCGATCGTGACCGGCCTGCTCCGGCAGAAGATGGGCTTCACCGGCCTGGTGATGTCCGACGACCTCGGAGCGGCCGAGGCCGCGAGCACCGTCCCGGTCGGCGACCGCGCCGTGCGCTTCGTCCGCGCCGGCGGAGATCTAGTGCTGACGGTACGGCCGTCAGACGCCGCACCCATGACAGATGCTCTGCTCAAGGCTGCTCGCGCCGACAAGACCTTCGCCGCCCGGGTGACCGAGTCGGCCGGGCGGGTGCTTCGCAGCAAAGCCAAGGCCGGCCTTTTGCCCTGCTCCTGAGGAGAATCCCATGATCAACGGTGTACATGTGCTGATGTACAGCACCGACGCGGACGCCGACCGCGAGTTCGTGCGCGACAAGCTGCGCTTTCTCAACGTCGACGCGGGCGACAACTGGCTCATCTTCAAGCTGCCGCCGGCCGAATTCGCCGTGCACCCGGCCGAGAAGCCGGCCCACGAGGTCTACCTCATGTGCGACGACATCGAGGCGACCCTCGCCGAGCTGAAGGACCGCGGCGTGGAGATCTCCCAGCCGGTCACCGACCAGGGCTGGGGCCTGCTCTCGGCGGTCCGCCTGCCGAGCGGCGCCGATCTCGGCATCTACCAGCCGCGCCACCCGGTCGCCCACAGCTGACGGGCGCATCGCTTCATTCAGATCTTGGACCCGGACCTGCCCTGTTGCATGATGGGCGGCATGGGGGAGGACTGGCATTCGCTGCGCTCGACGATCGCCAGCGAGGTCGTCCGGCCGGGCGATCCCACCTACGACACCGTACGTAAGCCGCAAATCGCTAATTTCGCCGCCGTCCGTCCGGCCGCGATCGTCCGGTGCACCACCGCCGATGACGTGGTCGAGACGATCAAATTCGGTCACGCGTCCGGGCTGCCGGTCGTCCCGCGCAGCGGCGGGCACTGCTTCGCCGGGCGGTCGTCGACCACCGGGATCGTGCTCGACGTTGCGCCTATGCGGTCGGTCACCGTCGAGGGGGCGCTGGCGAGCGTCGGGGCCGGTGCGGTGCTCGGCGACGTGTACGACGCCCTCGCCGCGCACGGCCTCACCATCCCGGCGGGGTGCGGCCCGACAGTCGGCATCGCGGGTCTCACGCTCGGCGGCGGGCTCGGCGTCCTCGGCCGCACGTACGGGCTGACCTGCGATCGGCTGCGCGCCGCGCAGGTCGTCCTGCCCGACGGGCGGGTCGTCGACTGCGACGCGAAGCACGACGGTGACCTGTTCTGGGCGCTGCGGGGCGGCGCCGGCGACTTCTTCGGGGTGGTCACGTCCCTGACGTTCGAGACCGTACCGGCGCCGGACACCATGGTCTTCCACCTCGTCTGGCCGCACGAGCACGCGGTGCGGCTGATCGAGGCATGGCAGGCGTGGGCACCGGACGGCCCGGACGGGCTCGCGCCCAGCCTCGTGATCAAGGCGAACGGCGTCAACGTCTTCGGCACCGATACCGGGGGCATGACCGCGGTGCTGCTCGACGAGCTGGTCGGCCGGGCCGAGCGGGCTCCCACCCAGGCCTGGTACCAGCGGATGTCGTTCCGCGCGACCAAGCAGTACCTCGCCGAACTGTTCCCCGACGAGGATCCGGGCGACATGTTCAGCAAGTGCGAGTTCTTCCGGGACAATCTGCCCTCCGGCGCGGTCGCCGCGCTGGTCGAGCAGTACGGCAAGGGTGATTGGAGCCGGGAGCTGGACTTCTCGCCCTGGGGCGGCGCCTACAACCGGGTACCGGCCGGCGCGACCGCGTTCGTCCACCGCGATGCGCGGTTCCTGCTCAAGCAGGCGGTGACGGTGGCCGACCCGGCGCGCGTCGAGGACGCCCGGCGCTGGCTGCGCGAGTCGTGGTCGCTGGTGCATCCGTTCGGCACCGGCGGCGCGTACCAGAACTTCCCGGACCCGGAGTTGGACGACGAGCCGCGCGCCTACTTCGGTGCCAATCTCGAGCGCTTCGAGGCGATCAAGAGGATGTATTCCTGACCTAGAAGGTGGCCGAGCGGTGCGTGTCCAGGTAGGCCTCGACGCGTTCGGGGACGGCCGGGGTACAGAACAGGTCTCCCTGCCCAAGGCGACAGCCCGCATTGACCGACGCGCGAAGCTCGGGCTCGGACCGTACCCCCGAAACGGCGCCGTAGAGCAACGCGGGCCGGTGCACCGGCGCCGCCCGCAGCGCGCCGACCACGCTCGCGCTCACCGCGACGCTCGCCACGAGGATGGCGGTCAGGGCGGCGCCCTTCAGGCCGGCCGAGCCGATGATGAGCAGCCACGCGATGAAGAAGGCCCAGATCCCGACGCCCACCCCGTCGAGCGCCCGGCGCAGCCGGCCGAGGTAGGTGGCGGCCTGCCCGGGCAGGTGGAAGAGGCCGAGGAGGAACATTCCGGCGACGAAGAACAGGCCGATCAGCGGCAGCTCCGCCGGCAGCGGGACATCGGCGAGGATCGCGTCCGGCGCGACGGCGAGCGCGACCGCGGCCAGCACGGTCGACCCTTCCTAACGCGTCGCGCGGTACCTGGTTACGGGGGGTTGTCGGGCGCAGCGCGGTCGGCGTCCGCCGGCTCTTCGTCTTCGCCGACCGTCGGCTCCGCCTTGGGCCGGCCGCGCTGTTCGTCCCACACGTCCCGGACGATGATCTGCAGCATTCCGGCCACCGGGATGGCAAGCAGCGCACCGAGAATCCCGGCGATCTCGACCCCAACGAGGATGCTGACCAGCACGGTGAGTGGGTTCAGCCGCACGGTACGGGCGAAAATGATCGGCTGGAGCAGGTGGTTCTCCAGCTGCTGGTACACGATGAAGAACACGATGACCACGATGCCCGCGGTGATCGAGTGCGTGAAGGCGGCCAGCACCGCCACGATCGCGCCGAGCGTCGCCCCGATCAGCGGGATCAGGTCGGCGATCGCCACGAACAGCGCGATCAGGCCGGCGAATGGCACGCCGAGGATCAGCAGCACCACGTAGGTGAGCACCCCGCAGATGAGGCTGATCAGCAGGTTGCCGGAGATGTAGCCGGTGATCGTCCGCGCGCAGTCCGCGCCGACCCCGCGGATCCGCTCGGCCCGGCGCGGCTGGAACAGCGCGAGGAACGCGTCGACGAGCCGGGGCGCCTCGAGGACCATGAGGTATGCGAGCACGAAGATCGTCACGATGCCCGCGACCGTCGTCGCGGCGCCCCGGGCGAAGGACAGCGTCGAACCGCCGAGCCCGCCCATGTATGACTGGATCTGCCCGCTGTGCTGCTGGATCCAGGTGACCACGTGGAAGCGCACGAGCAGGCCGCCGAGCGGCCCGCGGCCCGCGCGCGCGTCGCGGATCAGGTCGGGCACCTGCTGAGCCAGCTGGGTGGCCTCCCGCACCAGCGGCACCACGAACAGGGCTACCAGCCCGCCCAGGATCGCGAACCCGACGATGAAGACGATCAGCGTCGCCAGCCAGCGCTTGATCCACCGTACGCGCCGCTCGAGCCAGCTGACCATGGGGTGCAGGGCGGTGGCGAAGAACGCGGCGATCACAATCCACACGACGATCCGGCGCACCTCGTACACCAGGAACAGGCCCAGCGCCGTGAGCAGCACCAGGCCGATGACGATCGCGGTGCTGCGGGCGATTGAGCGGTCGTCGGATCGGGTCACAAGAAGGGGCTTTCCCGGCAGTGCCTTGCGCAAAACTTCGCCGGAGTCGATCAGCGAGGATGGACGGCATGAGAGCAGTTGCGCTACTCGGGCTCGGCCTCGCGCTCGCCGTCTCCGGCTGCGGGGCCGCCGGTACGCCGGCCGTCACGGCATCGGCGTCGGGAACGCTGAGCGTCACCAGCGACGCCTTCACGGAAGGTGGGAGCATTCCCGTCAAGTACACCTGCAAGGGCGACGGTTCGGCGCCGGGCATCGCCTGGTCCGGCGACCTGCGCGGGGCGAAGGCGATCGCCGTGGTGGTCGACGACCCGGACGCGCCCGGCGGCACGTTCGTCCACCGCGTCGTCGTCGACCTGCCGCCGACAGCCTCGACGCTGGGCGCGGATCCGCCGGCCGGGGCCCACCAGGCCAAGAACTCCGGCGGCAGCACCGGATGGACGCCGCCGTGCCCACCCTCAGGCACGCACCACTACCGCTTCTCGGTGTACGGGCTGAGCTCGGTCACCGGCCTCGCCGACGGGGTCGCCACCGACGAGGCCGTCAAGGCGATCAACGACCGGGCCATCGTGCAGGGCCGCCTGACCGGCACGGTCGCGCACACGGGCTAGGCCGTCCCGTCCAAACGCTCACGCCGAGGACTGCGTTAGCGCCGCCGTGTGGAGGCCACCGTTTCCCCGGAGTTGTGGCCTCCCGACCCTGCGGAGGCCACTGTTTGCCCGGAGTTGTGGCTACCGGGCCCGACGGTGGCCACTGCTTCCCCGGAGTTGTGGCTTCCCGACCCCGCGGTGGCCACTACTTGCCCGGAGTTGTGGCGACCGGGCCGCGCGATAGCCATCAGCCATCGCCGGGCCACCAGCGACGCGACGAACACCGCGGAGGCGAGCAGGCTGATCGCGCCGCCCGCGGCGACGTCGTACGTTCGCGAGAACCACAGCCCGCCCAGTGCCGAACCGACGCCGATGACCACGGCGACCGCGGTCATGGTGGACAGCCGATCGGTCCACAGTCGAGCCGTGGCGGCCGGCGCGACGACCAGGGCCAGGGCCAGGATCGTGCCGACGACCGGCAGGGCGGTGAGCGACGACCGCCTCGATGAGCAGCAGCATCAGCAGGTCGAGGGCGGCGACGGGGTAGCCGGCCGCGCGGGCGCCGACCGGGTCGAACGCGGCGAACACCAGTTGCCGATGGGTCAGGACCAGCACCAGAGCGACGCCCACGAGCACGCCGGCCGCTACGAGCAGATCGCCGGTGGACACGGTGAGGATCGAGCCGACCAGGTAGGCCGACAGGTCCTTGGTGAAGCCGTTCTGCGCGGACAGCAGCGCCACGCCGAGCGCGAACCCGAAGGCGAGGGCCACGGCGGTCGCCGCGCTCGGGTCGTGGCCGCGGCGGCGGGTCAGGCCGACGCACGGCGAGCGCGGCGAGCAGGCCGATCAGCGCGCCGCCGAGGTAGACGCTGAACCCCAGGATCGCCGCGAGGACGACGCCGGGGAACGTCGCGTGAGTCATCGCCATGGTGAAGAACGCCAGCCGGCGCAGCACCACCTGTACGCCGACCAGCGCGCCGGCGCAGCCGACCAGGACCGCCTCGATGATCGCGGTTCAAATCACGGGCCCGCCACCGTCAGGCGGACAGGGCGCAGCGCAGTACAGCGGCGACCAGGACCAGGACGACGGTCGGCGCCGCAGGCGAGGCGGAGGCCGTAGTCGACGGAGGCCTGGTAGCTGAGGACGCAGCCCGAGACAGCCGGCGAGCGGCGGTCGGCGACCGCGCCGATGACGGCCATCGGCAGCATGCGCGCCGGACAGCAGGCGCCCGGTCGCGGCCGGCACGACCAGCAGCGCGATCACCAGCAGCGTGCCGACCGCGCTGGACGGCCGCGACCACGACCAGCGCGATGACCAGGTTGAGCACCAGGTCGAGCCGGCCGATCCGGTAGCCCAGGCGGCCGCGGCCGGCCGGGTCGAACGCGCGCAACAGCAGTTCCTTCGACAGCGCGCCGAGGACCGCGAGCACCACGGCGGCCACGGACGGCGGTCTGCACGAGCTGGGCCGGGCGTCGACCGTCAGCAGCCGGCCGAACAGGAACGCGGTCAGGTCCGACGGTGTACGAGGTGCGCCGCGACACGAGGACGACGCCGATCGAGAACATCGCGGTGAGCAGGATCGGCCAGGGCGGCGTCGTCGGTGACCCGCCGGTACGGGCTGAGCACGGTCAGCAGCACCGCGCGTGAGCGACGCCGGCGACGAGCGCCCCGGCGAAGACACCGCGCGTCCGCCGGCGAGGAAGCCGACCACCACGCCGGGGAACACGGTGTGGGTCATGGCGTCGGCCACGAACGCCAGCCGGCGCAGGAAGCACGAACGTGCTCCGACCGCCGGCCAGGATCGGCCAGCAGCAGCAGTCTCGACGAGCGCGCGGGCCATGAACGGCAGCTCGAACGGCGGTGATCACGGCCGGGCCAGCATGATCCGGTCGCCGCCGAGTTCGAGGGCGTGGCCGCCGTACGTCGCGCGCAGGCGGTCCGGGCGTGAGCGCGGTGTCGACCGGGCCGAAGCCGTACACGTGCCGGTTGAGCAGGCAGACCTCGTCGCAGGCGAGGTGGGCGAGGGCGAGGTCGTGGGTGCTGATCACGATCGCCGCGCCCGGTCGCGCTTCAGCTCGGCGAGCGCCGTCCAGCAGCGCGTCCTGGCTGACCGCGTCGACGCCGTTGAACGGCTCGTCGAGCAGCAGCAGCCGCGGCTGCTGGGCGATGCGCCCGGGCGAGCAGCACGCGCTGGCGCTGGCCGCCGGACAGCGTGCCGAACCGGTCGCGCGGCCCGGTCGGCCAGCCCGACCCGGTCGAGCGCGTCGGCGGCGGTCGCGCCGGTCGGCCGCGGCCGGGCCGGCGCAGCCAGCCGACGCGCCGGTAGCGGCCCATGAGCACGACCTGGCCGACCGAGACCGGGAACTCGGGGTCGAGCGTGTCGGCCTGCGGCACGTAGGCGACGTGGCGGCGCGCGGCGGCGGGCGGGCGGCCGAGCACGGCGATCGTGCCGTCGACGACCGGGACGAGGCCGAGGACGGCCTTGATCAGGGTCGACTTGCCGGCGCCGTTGGGGCCGATCAGCGCGACCGACTCGCCCGCGCCGACCCGGCCGTCGACGCCCTCGCAGGACCGGGTCGTGCCGCGTAGGCGACGGTGACGCCGTCGTCGAACTGCGCAGTAGCCGCGTCCGGCATCTCAGAGGCCCGCACGATCACGTCGGTGTTGTGCTGCTCCATCTTGAGATAGGTGTCGCCGGCGGAGCCGGCCGGGCCGAGCGTGTCGCCGTACAGGGAGTCCTCGCCCGCTCGACCTTGACCCCGGCCTGCCGCCGCGATCGCCTCGGCGGTCTTCGGCGGCAGCGAGCTCTCGGAGAAGATCGCCTTGACGCCGGTCGCCTTGATCTTCGCGACCAGGTCGGTCGATGCTGCCTGGCCGGACAGCTCGGCCGACGTGTCGAAGCTCGGGATGATCGAGCCGACGAACTCCAGCTGGTAGCGGTCGACGTAGTAGCCGAACGCGTCGTGGTTGGTGACCAGCTTGCGCTGCGCGACCGGGAGTCGTGGCGATCTTCGCGGCGATGTCCGCGTCGAGCTCGTCGAGCTGCGGCCGTGTACGCGGCGAGGTTGCTGCTGGTAGAGGCCGGCGTGCGCGGCGTCGGCGGCCGCGAAGGCCGCGCTCGATGTTGCCGACCATGATCTTGGCGTTGCGCGGGTTGTGCCAGATGTGCGGGTCCGGCTCGCTCGTCGTCCTGCGCGCATCGGTCACGCCCTTGCTGGCGTCGACCACCGGTGCCGGTGAAGCCGGCCGACGACGACGGTGTCGTCCAGCCACTTCTCCAGGCCGACGCCGTTCTTCACGAGCACGCTTCGCGTCGGCGATCGCCGCGAGGTCGGCCGGGGTCGGCTCGTAGTCGTGCGGGTCGACGTTCGGCTTGACGATCTGCGTGACGCTCGACCTCGTCGCCGCCGATCGTCGCGGGCGAAGTCGGCCACCTGCGTGGTGGTCGCGACGACGGCGAGCTTGTCTCCGCCGGCGCCGGCGCCGGGGTGACCGCAGGCCGAGAGCAGCAGCAGGGCGCCGGCCAGAGCAACGGTGAGTCTCACGGTCGAAATGATAACCGTTTCCAATAAGGACTGTCATATCGCTATGGCTGCACGCGTTCCCGAGTCTCTCCGCCCACCCGACCCCGCGCCTGCGGCGCGGGGTCCCACCCTGATCCGCTATCCGGCGTCGTGCACGAGCAGTGCCACCTGTACCCGGTTCGTCAGCTCCAGCTTGGTGAGGATACGCGTCATGTACGCCTTCACCGTTGCCGTGCTCATCAGCAGTTCGTGGCTGATCTCGCCGTTGGTGCGGCCCTGCCCGACGAGCGCGGCGACCGCCCGCTCGCCCGCACTGAGCCGGCCGAGCAGCGCCCGCGCCCGCTCCTGGCGGGGATCGGGCTCGGGTTCGGCGGCGAAGGCCATCACCCGGCGGAACACGTCCGGCGAGAGCATCGGCTCGCCCGCCGCGACCAGCCGGATGGCCTGCGCGATCTGGTCCGGCGGGGTGTGCTTGAGCAGGAAGCCGCTGGCGCCGGCGCGCATCGCCCGCCGGATGTGCCGATCGGTGTCGAACGTGGTGAGGATGATCACCTCGGGCGGCTCCCGGCGGGCCCGGAGCTGCTCGGTCGCGGTGAGCCCGTCGACCTGCGGCATGCGGATGTCCATCAGCACCACATCCGGCCGATGCTGGTTGGTGGCCGCGACCACCTCGTCGCCGTCGGCGACCGCCCCGGCGACCTCCAGGTCGTCGAACTGGCTGAGCATCATCGACAGTCCGGTCCGCACCAGCGCGTCGTCGTCGACGATGAGGACACGAATGCGGTCCGTCATGTGCGGTCCGTCATGCCCGCCACGGCAGCCAGGCCCGCAGCCGGAACTCGCCGGCATCGGTGTGGCCGTGCTCGAGCCGTCCGCCGACCAGATGCATCCGCTCGGCCAACCCGATGAGGCCGTTGCCCGAGCCGGGCAAGGAGGCGCCCGCGACGCCCGGTACCGGGTTCGTGATGCCCACCGACAGCCCGTTCGCGTCGCCGTCCAGGCGTACGAGCACGGGCGCGCCGGGCGCGTGCTTGCGGGCGTTGGTCAGCCCTTCCTGCACCACGCGGTACACGTGCCGCCCGACACTGTCCGGCGCGGCCGGCCGGTCCTCGAGCCGGTCCTCGAGCGTGACCGGGGTGCCGGCCAGCCGCGACTGCTCGATCAGCCCGGGCAGGCCGGTCAGCGTCGGCTGCGGCCGGTCGGAGTCGCCGGCCGGCTCGTCGCGCAGCATGCCGATGACCTCCCGCAGGTCTTCGAGCGCGTCATACGCGCACTGCCGGATGATCCCGGCCGCCTGCCGCTCCTCCGGCGGGGCCGTCCGGCGCACCTCAAGGGCACCCGCGTGCACGGCGAGCAGTGAGATCCGGTGCGCGAGCACATCGTGCATCTCCCGGGCGAGCCGCTCCCGTTCGGTGTGCCGCGCCTCCTCGATCCGCAGCCGCTGGCCCTCCTCGGCCTCCCGCGCGCGCTCCCGCA
Organism: uncultured Actinomycetota bacterium; assembly: GCA_963816625.1. Lineage (GTDB taxonomy): Bacteria > Actinomycetota > Actinomycetes > Mycobacteriales > Micromonosporaceae > Dactylosporangium. Next base: position 1,531,895 of record CAWFLC010000006.1, read on the forward strand.
GCGACCGGACGAGCAGCCGCTGCGAGCGCAGCAGCAGCCCGGACGCGACGAAAGCCGCGTCGAGGGCGAGCACGACGGCGACGGCCTGCCAGTACTCCCGGCGGCTGGTCGCGACCAGGCTGAAGAGGGCGAGGACGAACGCGGCGTGCAGCGCCACCACCAGAACCGTGGTGCGCAGCCGGCGGTAGGTCGCCACGCCGAGCATCGCCACCGCCGTCGCGCCCATCGCCGCGCTGGAGAACACCATCGTCGGGATGAGGACGAGTGCGAGGCCCACCGGCCAGCGGCGGCGCAGCGGCAACGCCAGGCAGGCGGCGGCGCCGACCGCGAGGTCGACCCGCAGGGCCGACGGGCCGTGGTCCGCGGCCTGCCGCGCATCGAGAAAGAACAACGCACCGAGGCCGGCCGCCAGCACGACGAGGCCGGCGTCCGCCCGCCACGCCCGGCCCCGACTGCCCATATTCCATACGGTACGGCCTGAGCCCGGTCACCCGCTGCGCCCGAAAGTGGGCGCAGCCACCGACTTAGGTCGACGGGCGCTACACGTACAGGTCGATGCCCTGCCCGTCGGTGAGGCGGGACGCGGCTATCGCGGTCAGACCGGCGTGGCCGACCCCGCGCAGGGCGCTGAGCATGTCGGCCTGCGCGCGGACCTGGGCGCGCTGGGTCTCGGGGTCGACGGAGGCGCCCGCCGGCGGCACCGACCAGGAGACGGCCGAGCCGGCACCGATCGCGTTGATGGACATACGCCACCACCTTTCGTTGAACCGGCCGGTTGGTCCGGCCGCCTGTCGCCTCGTCATCGGCCTCGACGGGGCGCACCTGAGGCCCGGAAAGGACTTATCTTCGGCGCGCCGCCGCCGATTACGCCGTTGCGTACTGGAGGGGGCCAGCATGGCGAAGCGTCGAACGGAAGAGGCGCAGCAGGTCGCCGACCTGCTCCGCACCGCGAAGGACTCGCTGCGTCTCAGCGTGGCCTTCCTGACCCGCATGGACGGTACGACGCAGCACCTCGAGGTCGTCGAGTCCTCGGTGCCCTTCCTCTTCAAGGAGGGCGCCACCCAGCGCCAGGCGACGACCCTGTGCCAGGCGATCCTCGACAAGAAGCTGCCGCCGGTCATCCCCGACCTCCGCGACTTCCCGGAGGCGATGCGAGCTGCCCGCGGCCCGCCTGCCGCGGATCCGCTCTACGTCTCGGTGCCGGTGGTCCTGAGCGACGGCAGCCTGTACGGCACGTTCTGCGCGGCCGGGCTGACCTCGGACAAGGAGCTCACCAAGCGCGACAAGTCGCTCATGGACGTGCTCGCCCACGCCGCGGCGGTCATCGTCGAGCCGCAGGTGCACGAGCGGGCACGTCGCGACGAGATCGAGGCGCGGCTCGCCCCGCTCATGGCGAGCGGCGGCCCGCAGGTGGTGCTCCAGCCCATCGTCGACCTGCAGACCGGCTACCGCATCGGCGCCGAGGCGCTCAGCCGGTTCCCGGCCGAGTGGGAGCGGGCGCCGGACGTCTGCTTCGAGGAGGCTCACAGCATCGGGCGCGGGCACGCCTCGAGCTGCTCGCCCTCGAGCGGGCCGCCGACCACCTGAGCAAGGTCGCCGGCTACGTCGCCATGAACGTGTCGCCCGGCCACCCTCGTCACCACGCGCTGCACCCTGCTGCTGTCCGGCCTGCCGCTCGACCGGATCATCCTCGAGCTCTCCGAGCACGACCGGGTCGAGGACTACACCGCGCTCGACAACGTGCTGGCGCCGCTGCGGGCGCGCGGCATGCGGCTCGCCATCGACGACGTCGGCGCCGGCTTCTCCTCGCTGCGCCACATCGTGCTGACCGGCCCGGACGTCATCAAGCTCGACCGGACCATCGTCGACGGGGTCAGCCACGACCCGGTCCTCACGACCCTGGTGCGCTCGCTGGTCGAGTTCGCCCACGGCTGCGGCGCCCGCGTGGTCGCCGAGGGCATCGAGACCGCCGCGGACGCCGCCGCCCGCGCGCCCTCGGGGTCGACCACGGACAGGGCTGGCACTTCGGCCGCCCCGGCCCGCCGGAGGCGCTGGCGAACGCGGTCGACGACGATGCCCGGTACGCCCCGGGAGTCCGCCACTACTTCGGGGAAGTAGGGGCCTCAGGACCCCGCTGAGGCCACTACTTCCCCGAAGTAGTGGCCTCCGGCGTTGGGCGGCGGGTGCTCAGCCGGCCAGGTGGCCCCAGCGGTCCGCCAGCTCGCGCCAGGTGCCCTGCGCGACCGCCGTCCCGGCCATGCAGCACGACGACCTGGTCGGCCTGGGCCAGCGCGGCCCGCTTCGAGGTCGAGCCGACCACGGTCACCCGTGCTCGCGCAGCGCCCGCCACAGCTCCAGCTCGGTGGTGACGTCCAGCGCCGAGGAGACGTCGTCGGCGATCAGCAGCTCGGTGCGCGGCGCCAGCGCCCGGGCCAGCGCCAGCCGCTGCAGCTGGCCGCCGGACAGCCGGGTGCCCTTGTGCCCGATCAGCAGCCCGAGCCCGCCGCCGGCCGCGGCCAGGTCGTGCTCCAGCTGGGCGGTCGACACCGCGCTGGCCGCGTCCACCTCGTGGCCGAGCCGGATGTTGTCGGCGACCGTGCCGGACAGCACCCGCGGCAGCTGCGCCACGTAGCCGACCTGGTTGGGCCGCAGGAACAGCTCCGGCTCGGTCGACCGGCTGCGCCGTTCCAGCGCAGCGCGCCGGTGTGGTGCACGATGCCGGCCAGCGCCCGCAGCAGCGACGACTTGCCGGAGCCGACCGGGCCGACGCACCAGCACCAGCTGTCCACGTTCGACGGTCAGGTCGACGTCGCGGACGCCGACCGTGCCGTCCTCGTGCACCGCGCGTGAAGCCGGCCAGCTCCAAGCCGGCGCAGCGGGTGGCGCGGCGCCGTCGCCGGGCGCCGGCGCGGTGCCGGCCGAGATGTCCACGCCGGGCACCGCCGCCGAGTACGTCGCCGACGCCGGACATCGCGACCGTCCGCCGGGTCCACACCCGGGCCGACGGCAGCTGCGACACCAGCGACGCGGTGGTCCAGGCGAACCAGCGGGCCGCGCCGAGCGTCGACACCGCGACCAGGGTCGGCCCCGGCCGACAGGTTGCCGGCCAGGTAGAGCGCCCACGCCGCCGATCGGCAGCAGGCCGCTGACCATCGACGGCGTCGACCGGGCCCACACCTGGACGGAGATCTCCCGCCGCTGCCGGTCGCTGCGCACGACGTCCAGCCGGGCCAGGTGGGCCAGCACCGGCCGGGTCGCGCCGGCCAGCTTCACCGTGCGGGCCGCCGACAGCGACGACACCAGCGCGGTGGCGAACGCGGCCCGGGCCGCGACGGTCCGCCGGGCCGACCGCTCCAGCCGCGGCCCGAACAGCGTCGCGGCCAGCCCGGAGACGCACCATCGTGCCGGCGAAGAACAGCGCCGGCACGAGCGAGCCGCGAGACCACGCGTCATCGCCACGAGCACGACCAGGCCGATGAACTGGTCGATCAGGTTGTCGGCGAGGAAGCACGACCCGCTCGGTGTCGCCGCCCTGGGCGACCACCTCGGCCGGGGTGTGCGCGCTGACCCGGCGCGGCCCGGTCTGCCCGTGCACCAGCCGCAGGCTGATCCGCAGCATCTGCCGGACCCACCACTCGGGGAACCACGGCTCGGTGTAGTACGGCATCGGGAACGTGACCAGCAGCGCGGCCGACGATGCCGACGACCGGCCAGAGCGCCGCGCCCGCCGTCGACCAGGTCGGCCCACAGCCACGGCAGCACCGAGCCGTCCAGGCCGAGCAGGACCATGCACCAGGAACAGGCCACCGCGCCGAGCAGGCCGAACCGCGGGTCGTTGGTGGCCAGCCGGACGATCTCGCGCAGCGTCCGGGCCGGCGGCGGTCGGCGGCAGCGGCGGCGGGTCGGCCTGCGCGCCGGCGCGGTGATGCCGGCTGCATCCGTGCGCCTCGCGTCGCGCGTCGGCTCGCGGGTCGTCCTCGTCGGCCAGGGCGAGCACCGCCGCGCCAGCGCCGGCCGGCGACCGCCGCCGGTCGGCTGCTGCTGGCCAGCAGCTCGGCGAAGCGCCGCGACTCGCGCAGCGGCCCGGCCTCGACCACCTCGCCGTCGGCCAGCACGACGACCTCGTCGCAGCGGCGCACCGAGGAGAGCCGGTGCGCGATGACGATGCCGATCCGGTCGCGCAGCAGCCGCTCGGTGGCCCGCTGCACCCGGGCCTCGGTGACCGGGTCCATCCGCGCGGTGGCCTCGTCGAGGATCACCACGTGCGGGTCGCGGACCAGGATCCGGGCGAACGCGACCAGCTGCTCCTGCCCGGCCGACAGCACGTAGCCGCCGTCGCCGAGCCTGGTGTCCAGGCCGTCGGGCAGGTCGGCCACCCAGGAGGTGAGGCCCAGCTCGTCGACGGCGCGCGGCCGCCGGCCGCGAGCAGGTCCGGGTCGAACAGCGCGATGTTCTCGGCGAGGGTGCCGGCCAGGATCTCGGTGCGCTGCGGCACGACCGCGATCCACCGGCGCAGCCCCTCGACGTCGAGGTCGAGCAGGTCGGTGCCGCCGAGGAAGACCGTGCCGCGCGGCACGTCGACGGCCCGGGTCAGCACCTTGGCCAGCGTCGACTTGCCCGAGCCGGTCCGCCCGATCAGCGCGTAGGAGCGGCCCCGGGCGAAGCTGCAGGCTGACGTCGCGCAGCGCCGGCCGCGCGCCCGTCGCTCGGGTAGCGGAAGGTCAGGCCGCGCACGGCCAGGTCGCCGTCGACCGGGGCCGAGCCGCCGGACGGCTCCTGCGGGGAGTCGCGCAGCAGCTGCACCCGGCCCCAGGCGCCGAGCGCGTACTGCAGCTCCGGCACCATCCGGCTGACGTGTTCGACGGTGCCGCCGAAGGCCGAGCGCGAGCAGCCAGACCGCGGTCAGCCGGGCGCCGTCGATGCGGCCGGTCGCATAGGCCCAGCCGCCGCCGACGACGACCACGGCGATCGCGAGCCGGGTCGCGCCGGAGGCGACCGCGGTGACCCGCGCCGACATCCGCCCACACCCGCCGGCCGCGGGCCAGCACCTGGCTGGCCGCTGGGCGTACAGGCGCAGCACGTAGGGCCGGGCCAGGCTGGTGCGCACGTCGTCCTGGCCGTGGATGGACTCCTCCATCACCGCGGCGAGGTCGGACCAGGCCTCCTCCTCGCCGATCCGGGCCGGACCGATCTGCGCGGTCGGCTTGCGCAGGCTGACCGCGAGGAGCGTCGACAGCACGACCATGCCGACGCCGGCCGGCCACCAGACGACGAGCGCGGTCAGGACCGACAGCACTGCCAGGCACGCGGACTGCACGATCCGCACGCCGCTGCCGCGCAGCTCGGACGCGACCTGGTAGACGTCGCCGTCGATGCGGTCGAGCAGCTCGCCGACCGGCGTGGTCTCCAGGGTCGGCAGGTCCTGGCCGAAGGCGACCCGGCACAGCCGGCGGCGCACGTCGGCCGACCAGTCGGCGGTCAGCCCGGCCATGATGCAGCCCGACCGACGAGGTCGCTGACGACCGCGACGACCAGGGCGAGCGGCGAGCACGACGAACAGCCGATCGAGCGGTCCAGCAGCACCGGCCCGGCCAGCGCCGCCGCGGCGGCCTGCCCGCCGGCGCCGAGCACGATGAGCAGCGCCACCGTCGCGGTGCGGCGCGGCGAGGTGGCCCACAGGTCGCGGAGCAGGCGCATGAGATTCCTCAGGAGGGGTGCGGTCTTCCAGCCTCCCGAAGATGCTGCGGCGGCTCAACGCATTTACCCGCGAGCCCCGGCACGCCGGTCAGTGGTGCAGGCGGCTGGCTGTACAGCCGCCTGCGCGACGACCCGGCGCCGTTATGAGACCGCGTTCAAGGCCTTGAGCGCGGTGTCGTCGAGGGTGATCGAGCCGGCCGCGAGGTTCTCCTCGAGGTGCTTGACCCTGGACGTACCCGGGATCAGCAGCACGTTGGGTGCGAGCGAGAGCGTCCAGGCCAGGGCGACCTGCGCCGGGGTGGCGTCCAGGCGCTCGGCCGCCTCGAGCAGGTCCGGGTGGGTGAGCACCCGGTTTGTGCCGCCGAAGGCCGAGCCGAGCGGGAAGAACGGCACGAACGCGATGCCGCGTTCCTCGCACGCGCGCAGTACCGGCATCGAGGCGCGGTCGACGAGGTTCAGCGGGTTCTGCACACACACGATCTCGGTGCGTTGGGCCGCGTGCTCGAACTGCTTGAGCGTGACGTTGCTGAGGCCGACGCCGGCGATCAGCCCTTCGTCGCGCATGGCGATCATGACGTCGAGCTGCGCGTCGTAGTCGGTGCTCTCATCGGTCCTTTCATCGGTCGTGTGGCCGGCGTCCATGACCCGCAGGTTGACCGCGGCGAGCTGCTCCACCCGCAGCGAGCGCAGGTTGTCCAGCACGCCCTCGCGCAGCTCCTCCGGGCGCTGAGCCGGCAGCCACTGGCCCTTGCCGTCGCGCTTGGCGCCGACCTTGCTGACCAGGGCCAGCCCCCGCGGGTACGGGTAGAGCGCCGCGCGCAGGAGGTCGTTGGACACGTCGGGGCCGTAGTACTGCGCAGTGTCGATGTGGTCGACGCCGAGCTCGACCGCGCGCCGCACGACGGCGATCGCCTCGTCATGGTCACGGGGCGGCCCGAAGACGCCGGGGCCGGGCAGTTGCATCGCACCGAAGCCGACGCGGTGCACGGTGCGGGAGCCGAGAGCGAAGGTCGAGTTGTCGGTCATGAGGTCAGCCTACGACCTTGACATGCAGCCGTACGGCTGCCTATGGTGGCGATATGCAGCCGTACGGCTGCATGACTGGGAGTGGCGATGGATCCGATCTTCAAGGCGCTGGCCGACCCGCATCGCCGGCAACTGCTCGACCGGCTGCGCGAGCGCAACGGCCAGAGCCTGCGCGAGCTGTGCGCCGGCCTCGACCTGGCGCGGCAGTCGGTGACCAAGCACCTCGCCGTGCTGCAGGACGCCGGCCTGGTCGCCACCAGCTGGCGCGGCCGGGAGAAGCTGCACCACCTCAACGCCGCCCCGATCAACGACATCGCCGACCGGTGGCTGAGCCGCTATCAGCGGGAGCACGCCGAGGCGCTCGCCGATCTGAAACGCACCTTGGAGGAGAGCACCGTGGAAGAGACGTCGTTCGTCTACGTCACCTATATCAAGACCACGCCCGAGCAGCTGTGGCGGGCACTGACCGAGCCGGCATTCACGTTGCGTTACTGGAATATCGCCCTGCAGTCCGACTGGCAGGTCGGCTCGCCGGTGCTGTGGAAGGACGGTCCCGACGGGGAGTTCGAGGACCACGACACGCTCGTGCTCGAGGCCAAGCCGTTCGAGCGCCTCTCGTACACCTGGCACAACTATCAGCCGGCCCACCAGGCACTGTTCGGCTGGAGCGACGAGCGGCTCGCCGAGTTGCGCAAGGAGCGGCGCTCCAAGGTGACCTTCGACCTCGAGCCGGCGGGCAGCTCGTCAAGCTCACCGTCACCCACGACGACTTCGAGGGCGACACCGAGATGCTGCGGCCTGCAGCGGGCGCAAGCCGGAGTCCGGCGGCTGGCCGGTGCTGTTGGCCAGCCTCAAGACCATGCTCGAGACCGGCAGCCCGCTCGCGCTCTAGCTCGGCCGCCCGCCGTCCTCGGCGGCCAGCAGCATGCGGCGCAGCATGTCGTCGAGCTGGGCCTGCTCGCGCCGGGTGAGCAGGCCCATCAGGCGGGTCTCCTCGTCGCCGGTGCCGCTCATCGCCGAGTGCCAGACCTCGCGTCCCTCCTCGGTCAGCTCGACGATCACCTTGCGCCGGTCGGTGGGGGAGGGCAACCGGCGCACGAAGCCGCGCCGCTCCAGCCCGTCGAGCCGGCCGGTCATCGCGGCCGGCGAGGTCTGCGTCTCGGCGGCCAACTCGGTGGGGCCGGCGCGATAGGGCTCGCCGTGGCCGCCGAGCGCGTGCAGCGTCTCGTATTCGAAGTCCTGCAGGCCGTGCTGCGCGAGTGAGGCCTGCCGGATCCGCTTGAGGTGGGCGGTCAGGAACTGCATGCGGGTGACCGCGCCCTCGACGTGGCGGTCCAGGTCGGGGATGAGCGGCATCCATTTGTCGAGGTGCCGGTCGACGGAGTCGCGCATACGTCCACCATATCATTCCATGGCAAAAAATTCTGCACAGAAAGATTCGTTGACGAATAGTTCGGTGCCGAAGTAATGTCTCGGACATGGGTACGAACTTCCGCCTCGTCTGGCTCGGCGCCTCCCTCTCCGCCGTCGGTGACTACGTCATCCCGGCCGCTCTCGCGCTCGCTCTCGTGCGGACCACCGGTTCGGCCGGCGCGATCGCCCTCGTCCTGGCCTGCGCGACCGTGCCCCGGTTGCTGCTGCTGCCGCTCGGCGGCGTCCTCGCCGACCGCTGGCAGCCCCGGCGGGTCGCCATGGCCGCCGACGCGGTGCGCTTCGCCGCGCAGGCGGTCGTCGCGGCCGAACTCATTGCCGGCCGCGCCAGCGTCCTCGACCTGGCCGTGGCCGGCGCCATCAGCGGCGTCGCCTCCGCGTTCGCGCTGCCGACCGGCTCACCGATGGTCGCGGCGACCGTCGAGGACGCGCATCGGCCGCGGGCCAATGCGCTGCTCGGCGTCTCCAACGGTGTGGCGCGCGTCCTCGGCCCGGCCCTCGGCGGCGCGATCGTGCTCACTATCGGCGCCGGCTGGGCCTTCGCGGTCGACGCGGCGACGTTCGCGGTGAGCTTCGCGTCGCTCGCCCTGGTCCGGGTCGCCGCCGTCGTCCCGCCCGCGACGGAGCGCAGTTCCCTGCGGCGCGACATCGTCGAGGGCTGGAGCGAGGTGCGCCGGCACACCTGGTTCTGGGTCAGCCTGATCGGGCACGGCACCTGGAACATGGCCTCGGCGATGATGCTGACCCTCGGCCCGCTGATCGCGGTGCACGAGCTCGGCGGCGAGTTCGTCTGGGTGGCGTTCCTGCAGGCCGGTGCGGTCGGGATGCTCACCGGCTCGCTGCTTGCGACCCGGCTCGGCGCGCGCGGGCGCTTCGCGCTGCGGCTCGACCGCCCGATCCTGGCCGCCAACCTCAGCCTGTCGCTGTTCGCGCTGCCGCTCGCACTCCTCGCGTTGGCTGCCCCGGCCGCCCTGGTGATTGCCGCCTACGGCGTGGCGCTGGCTGGGCTCGGCTTCCTCAACCCGGTGTGGGAGTCGGCGGTCCAGCAGCACGTGCCGGCCGACAAGCTGGCCCGGGTGAGCGCCTACGACCTGCTGGTGTCGATGGCGGCGATGCCACTCGGCTACGCGGTGGCCGCACCGGCCGCCGAGGCCTTCGGTGCGGCGACACCGCTGCTGATCGGGGCCGTCCTGGTGGCGCTCAGCACGGCTGGTACCGCTCTGATGCCGAGCGTGCGGCGCCTGCGGATGAAGCCGGCGACGGCAGCGGTCGACGAGCGCGTGTTGGCGCTCGTGTAGAGCGGACCGTTCGTGGCCTCCGCGCAATGCGGAGGCCACGAACGCCCGTCAGATCGCGGGTTCGAGCTGGGCGAGCCGCGAGGGGCGCACCACGAGCAACAGCACGAACAGCGCGGTGATCATGCCGGCGGCCACCACGGCCGCCATCGCCGTCGCACCGGTGCCCAGCAGGCCGACCGCCGGTGCGGCGACCGCCCCGACGCCGAACTGCACCGCACCGAGCAGCGCCGCGGCGGTGCCGGCCGCCTCACCGTGGCGCGACATGGCCAGCGCCGGTGCGTTGGGTATCGCGAGGCCGCCCGCGCCGAGGACCGCCCACAGGGAGGCCAGGATGGCCGGCAGCCCGCCGATGCCGGTCACCGCGAATCCGACCAGGACGAGTCCGGCGACCGAACCGACGGACAGGGCCGATATGAGGATCCGCTGCGGGGTGTATCGCCGCAACAGCCGCACGTTGAGCTGGGTGGCGGCGATCAGGCTGACCGCGCCCGCCCCGAACGCGAAGCCGAACTGCTGTTCGCTGAGCCCGTACTGTTCCTGGAAGACGAACGACGAGCCGGCCACATAAGCGAACAGCGCCGCCATCGACAGGCCCGCGACCAGCACAAGCCCGACGAAGGTACGGTCGCGCAGCAGCGAACCGTAGACCCGCAGGGTGGCCACCGTGCCACCGGAGCGCCGGCGCGACACCGGCAGGGTCTCCTTGAGTCCGAAGGACGCCACGGTCACCAGGGCGACGCCGAACACCGCGAGGGCGACGAAGATGCCCCGCCAACTGGTCCAGCGCAGCAGCACGCCGCCGAGCGTCGGGGCCAGGATCGGGGCCGCGCCCACCACCAGCATCAGCCGGGAGAACAGGCGGGCGAACGCCGAGCCGCTGAACAGGTCCCGGACCACCGCCATCGCCACCACGGACGCCGCGGCCACGCCGAGTCCCTGCAGGACCCGCAGGCCGCCGAGCACGGCGACGTTCGGTGCGATCACGCACAGGACGGAGGCGAGCACGTGCAGGACCAGCCCGGCGATGAGCGGCCGGCGCCGGCCGTACGAGTCCGACAGCGGCCCGATCACCAACTGGCCGAGGGCCAGCCCGATCAGCGTTCCGGTCAGGGTCAGCTGGACCGAGGTCGAGGAGGTGCCGAGGCCTTCCGTGATGGCCGGGAGCGCGGGCAGGTACATGTCGATCGTCAGCGGACCGATCGCGATCAGCGAGCCGAGGACGAGGACCAGCCCGGCGCGTTGCCGGCCGCTCATCAGGTCGCCGGGCATCGGCGGATCTTCGATCTCGACCAGGTCGACGACAGGAATGCTCATACTGCGGTCAAATCAGGTGTGCGCGCAGGCATTCCCGTCTCCCGCCATGGTGTGGTGCCGCACACAGCGTACGTTCAGCCGAGGCCAATAGCGCAATGGTCCATTCAACGGCCGGCAACAAAGCCCGAGAATTTCAGCTCTTGCTTATATAAGTAGAGCCAGATACTGTCAGGGCCAACGACGACGACAGGAGATAGCGATGGGCACCCGCACCGTCAGCCCGGCCGACACCCACCACGAGCTTCGGCACCGCACGATCGACGCAGGTGCCGCGCGCAGCGCGACGTTCCGGCGCACCTACGACGCGGCCATCGAAGACGTGTGGGAGGCGTGCACGGACCCGGCCCGGCTGCGCCGGTGGTACGCGCCGGTCGCGGGCGACCTGCGCGTCGGCGGCGAGTTCACCCAGGGGGACTTCGGGCCGGGCAAGGTGCTGCGCTGCGAAGCGCCGACGCTGCTGGTGGTCGCGCTCGGCGGCGGCGACCCGGCGCCGGACGAGGTGGAGCTGCGCCTGCGCCGCGCGGGCGACCGGACCGTGCTCGAGCTCGAGCACGCGACCACGTTCGACAGCCACGAGATCGGTGGCCAGATGTTCGACGCGATCTACTGCATGGGCGGCGGCTACGGCCCCCGCCTGGAGACGCTGGACTGGCTGTTGCGCGGCGACCTGCCCGACGACCTCGACGCGACCCAGCTCCACACGCGGGACGACCTGCGCCCGGCGATCGAGCAGAGCATGGCCAAGCTGGCCGAGCTCCTCGAGGCCGACAAGAAGCGCTAGCCCGCCCCAGCAGCGGACCCGGGCCATCCGTGGCGGCTCTGACGCTCGCTGGGCAGCCACGGATCGCCAAGATCGCGCCGACAGGCCACTCCTTCCCCGAAGTTGTGGCAACCCGGCCCCGCGGAGGGCACTGCTTCCCCCGGAGTTGTGGCCTCGCGGCTGGGCTTGGGAACGCGGACGCCGGGATTTCTCGCGGGAGGAACGGTCGTGCGCTCGGCGGACCCGAGCCATCATCTGGCAAAAGCCGCTCAGCTGGGGTCCGGCTTGCGGGCCACCGCCGCGTAGGCGAGGCGGGAGCCGTCGTCGTCGGCCAGTTCGGGGTCTTCGGCTCCCCACAGGCCGACGTAGGCGACCTCGGGCTTGGCCCCTTCGTAGGGCGGGACGATCTCGAGCCCGGCGAAGAACCGTTCGACCTCGGCCCGGCTGCGCGGGTAGCCCTCGTAGCGGGAGTCGGCCTGTAGCACCTGCTCCCAGCTCTCCTCCTGCCGGTCGCTGGTCACCGCGGACAGCGCCAGGTAGGAGCCGATCGGCACGGCCTCCATGAACCGGTCGACGATGTCCCACGGGTTGTCGGCGTCGGCGATGAAGTGGGTGACCGCTACCAGCAGGACGCCGACCGGCTGGCGGAAGTCGATGAGCCGGCGCACCTGGGGATGGCGCAGGATCGCGTCCGGCTGGCGTACGTCGGCCTGGATGGCGGTGACCCGGTCGGCGCCGGCGAGGAGCTCGTGCGCCTTGGCCACGACGCGCGGGTCGACGTCGACGTAGACGACCCGGCCGTCCGGCCGCGTCTCGGCGACCACCTCGTGGGTGTTGCGCTGGGTCGGAAAGCCCGAGCCCAGGTCGATGAACTGGCTGATGCCCCACTCGCCGGCCATCCGCGTCGCGGCGCGTTGCAGAAAGCCACGGTTCGCCCACGCTCCGAGCACGATATGCGGCATAATCTGCCGGGCACGGGCGATCATCTGCCGGTCAGCCTCGGTGTTCTCGGTCCCGCCAAGAGCGCAGTCATAGACACCGGCCGCTGAGACATTCATGCGCAAAGTGTGCCACGCCGACCGATGAACGGTCCCCCCGGCGGGTGCCGGGGGGACCGTTCGCCTGGCTGTTGCCTATCGGGTGGCGTGCATGTCGATGCAGACCTGCAGCTCGCGGCCGATCATGCCCTTGCCGCCGGAGACGGCGGTGGCGTACCGGTCGATGATGCCCTTGGCGACGCAGCGGAAGCCGTCGCCGGAGGTGGCCAGCTCGTCGAGGGTGAGCGTGATCGGGGTGCGGACGCCCTTCACGGTCAGCTCGCCGTCCATCGTCGCGGTGCCGTCCCGGTGCCGGCGCAGGCCGGTGGAGCTGAAGGCGATCTCGGGGTGGGCGGCCGCGTCGAGGAAGCGGGCCGAGCGGATGTCCTTGTCCCGCCGCGGATTGCCGGTACTGAAGCTGGCGGCGTCGAGGACCGCGTCGACGCAGGAACGCTGCGGATCGACGTCGACGCACACCTTGGCGTGCCGGACGGCGAAGCTGCCGTGCACGGTGCCCAGGCCGAACAGGTGCTTGACCGAGAAGGTGACGTTGGACTTGGCGGGGTCGAGGACGTAGGTACCGGCGGTGATCGACGGCATGGTGATTGAGGTCATGACTGTGCTCCTTAGACAGTGGTGAGAACTCGGTAGGCCTCCGCCCGGTCGGGGCCCGGCAGCAGCGCCGGGTCTTCGCCGGGCAGGAGTTCGGTGCTGTTCACGGCGTGCCCGAGGGCGTCGAGAGCCTCGACGGACGTGACCAGGTTGATCACGAGGAGGGCCCGCCGTTCGCCGTCGAGCAGGGCGAGCCCGCGGACCGTGCCCGGGGTCGCCTTGATCGCCGGTACGACGCGGTGCTGCGCACCGAACTGCGCCGCGTGCAGCAGCGGGTCGGCCAGCGGGCCGTCGAACGAGAGGACGACGGCCGCTCCGGCCGGCTGGTCGGCGTCGTGGCCGACCCACTCGTCCTCGACCAGGTAGCCGCCCCCGTCCGGGGTGCGGTGCCACAGGGTCAGGACGGCGAAGCGGTCGTGGCCGAGCTGGCCGAGCAGGTAGCCGCCGGCGAAGCCGGGACGTCCGGCCGCCGCGTCGAGCCGGGCACCGGCGTTGGCGCTGTCGGCTCCCGGTGCCGGGATCAGGGTTTCAAGCTGTGCGTACATCGGGAACCTCCGGTGTCGTGCGGTCTTGCTGACACCAGAGATGTTGTCCGTCGGGCCACCCGGTCGGCCTCAGTGGAGCTACTGGACCGAGCACTGAGCCGCCCGGCTCAGTACCGGCTCAGTACTGCCTGCTCACCCAGGCCGCCAGTTGGGTGCGGTTGGTCAGACCGAGTTTGGTGAGCGCACCCCGGACGTGGCTCTCGACGGTGCGTTCGGACACGACGAGTCGCTCGGCGATGCCCCGGTTGGACAGGCCTTCGGCGACCAGTGCGGCGATCTCCCGCTCGCGGACGGTCAGGGTCGCGGTGCCCGCCCGGGTGCCGGCCAGTTCACCGGAGAGCTTCTCGGCCGCGGCGGTCAGCGGGTTCATCGCCAGCCGCCGGGCGATCAGCAGCGCCTTGTCGAGGTCGCCGCCGGCGCGGTCGCGGTCGCCGGGACCGCCGCGGCGGAGCAGGACGCGGGCGTGCTCGACGAGGGCGAGGGCGTGGAACGGGGCCGAGCCGGTCCGGTGCTCCAGGGTGATCGCCTCGGTCAGCAGCCGCTCGGCCTGGTCGAGGTCGCCGAGCGCGGCCGCCATCACGCCGAGGCCGCGCGCCACGGCGCCGCGGGAACCCGACGACGAGTTGAAGAAGTACGGGCGGAAGGGCAGCATCCGCTCGTAGCAAATGCGGGTGACTTCCTTGTCGTCGAGGCCGGCTGCAACCTCCCCGGTGGCGAGCAGGATCGCCGGACGGCGGGAGTCGACGGGCAGGTCGTCGAGGAGTGGCCGGAGCCGGGCCAGCCGTTCGGCCGCCGCGTCGGGGTCACCGAGGGTCAGCTCGGTGTGCGCCATGAGCGCATCGGCGATCGGCACGATGACCGCCTTCGCGGCCTGGCGGATCGCGTCGCGGTACTGGTCGTACCGGCCGGTCAACCAGTGCATCCCGTCCATGAACGACAGGAACAGATACTCGGCCGACTCGTCCTGGCTCTCCTGTCCGACCGCGAGCGCGTCGAGGGCGTACGCCTCGGCCTGGTCGAAGTCGCCGGTACGCACGGACTGGGTGGCGCGGGCGCGAAGGACGTGCCAGTTGCCCATCCGCCAGCCGAGCCGGTCGACGAACGCGGCGAGCGCATTGATCTCCTTGTCGACCTCGGCGATCGCGCCGAGTTGCAGCGTGGCCTCGATGCGCCAGACGTGCGACCAGAGCACGGCATCGGGCCGTCCGGCGCGGGCCGCGAGGCTGCGGACGCGGGTGCCGATGTCCAGGCGTTCGGCGACGTCCGGCTGGCCGACGGCGATGCTGTGCCGGGCGTGTAGCGCGTCGATCAGCGCGCTGGCGCCGTCGGGGGACTCGGCGTCGAGGGACTCGGCCATGGCGATGGCCCGCTCGCCGAACGGCCGCGCCCGGTCCGGGTCGGACAGCTCGGAGAGCACCAACGCGTACTGAGCGAGCACCCTTGCGTGCAGCGGGGACGGCTCGTCGAGGAGTTCAAGCGCTCGGGCGCACAGACCGGCGATGGCCCGGTTGGCGTCCGGCCAGCCGACGTTGCGGACGGCGAGAGCGGCCCGCGCGGCCAGATCGGCGCGGCCGAGCCGGTCGGCCAGTCCGCTGACCGTGGTGGCGCTGTCCAGCGCGGTGCCGAACCGCGCGGCGCGGAAGTCGACGTCGGCCTGGGCCAGCAGCAGCTCGGCGCGCGTCTCGTCGGTGTCCGCGAGCGCGAGCGCCTGGCCGTACCAGTACGCGGCGGCCTCGTAGGCGAGCCGCCGATCGGCGTCGATCGCCGCGGCCCGGCAGGCGTCCAGCGCCGTCCGGGAACGTTCGGCGTCGACGGCGGCACGGACGAGGTGCCGCGCCCGTTCGGCCGGATCGGTCGCCGCCGCGGCGACCTTCGCGTGCCAGGCGAGGCGGTCCTCGCGGGCGGCGAGGTCATAGTGGGCCTGGCGGACGAGCGTGTGGTTGAACCGCAACAGGTTGGGCGTCGACGGATCCTCGACCAGGACGCCGGCGGCGACCGCCTCGGGCACGGCGGCGAACTCGGCCGGCTCGGCGATGGCCCGCAGCAATCCGAGGTCGACCTCGTCGCCGAGCACGCTGGCCGCGCCGACCAGCCGCCGGCACGGCGCGCCGACCGTGCCCATCCGCAGCGCGGCGAGCCGGCGCAGTTCGGCCGGCAGCGGGTACTCCCGGGCCGGTTCGGCGAGCCTTCCGTCGTCGGCGAGCACGCGGGTCAGCTCGCGCAGGTAGAGCGGGTTGCCGCCGGTGCGCCGGTGCAGTTCGTCCGGCCACGACGGGTCGATCCGGTCACCGGCGACCGCGCGGACGTAGCTGCCGACGGTCGCCGCGGGCAGCGGGGCGAGCCGCTGGATGTGCACGTCGGACGTGGCGAGCAGGTGCTCGAGGCCGGCCGGCATCGGGCGGGCGCCGTCCGGGTCGCGGACGGTCGCGAGGAGACACAGGGCCCGGGCGGGCAGCGCCGCGCACAGGTGCCGGACGAGCGCGAGGCAGTTCTCGTCCGCCCACTGCAGGTCGTCGAGGGCGATCACGGCGCCCTCCGGCACCGCCTCGGTCACCTGCCGGATCACCGCGAAACGGACGGCCGCCGCGGAGGCGGCCGGGTCGTCCGGTGGGCGCAGGGCCGCGGGAGGCACCATCGTCTGCCACGGCCAGAATGCCGGCGTGCCGTCCTCCGGGCTGCACCGTCCGCGGATGACCGGCCCGTTGAGCCCCTGCTGCGCCGTTTCGAGGAGGGCGGACTTGCCGATGCCGGCCTCGCCGATCACGATCGTGGCCGAGCCGGCGCCGTCGCGCAGCGCATTGAGCCGGCCGGCCAACTCGGCCCGCTCGCGCTCCCGCCCGACGAACGGCGCTCCTGCCATTCCTCCGCCCCCCGACCCCGCGCCTGCGGCGCGGGCCCACCCTGATCTCCTGCCCCCCGACCCCGCGCCTGCGGCGCGGGCCCCACCCTGTCAGCCCCAATATCGCAGGCGGCGAGCCGCGCCGACAGCGTGACCGGGCCCTACTCGGCCATTCAGGCGAGCGCCTAAGGTTGGGTTCATGCGTGCTATTCGGATAACGGAGACCGGCGGACCCGAGATCCTCACCCTCGCTGAGGTCGACACGCCGGAGCCCCCACCCGGCCACGTCCTCGTCAAGCTGGCGGCCGCCGGGGTCAACTTCATCGATACGTACCATCGATCCGGCGCCTACCCGATGAAGCTTCCGCTGATCCTCGGCGCCGAGGGCGCGGGCGAGGTGGTGAAGGTCGGCGCCGGCGTCACCGAGGTGCGGGTCGGCGATCGGGTCGCCTCGACCAACTTCCTCGGCGCGTACGCCGAATATGCCCTGGTCCCGGCCGATCGCACGGTGCCGGTGCCGGCGGGGCTGGCCACCGATCTCGCCGCGGCGGCTCTGCTGCAGGGCATGACCGCGCACTATCTGCTCTTCGACGTCTACCCGGTGCAGCCCGGCGACGCGGTGCTCGTGCACGCCGCCGCGGGCGGGATGGGGCTGCTGCTCACCCAGCTGGCCACGGAACTCGGCGCCACGGTCATCGCCACCGCGTCCACCCCGGACAAGGGCAAGCTCGCCGCCGAGGCGGGCGCGGCGCATGTCCTGCACTACGACGACGTGCCGGCCAGGGTCAAGGAGCTGACCGGCGGCGAGGGCGTCGCGGCCGTGTACGACGGGGTCGGCAAGTCCACCTTCGACGGCAGCCTCGCCAGCCTGCGCCTCCGCGGCACCCTGGCCTTGTACGGCTATGCGAGCGGCCGGCCGGACCCGCTCGACGTCAACCGGCTGCAGGCCGGGTCATACAAGCTGACCCGGCCCACCCTCGTGCACTTCATCGTCTCGCGCGCGGAGTTGCTGGAGCGCGCCGAATACATCTTCCAGCGGGTCGCCGACGGCCGGCTCGACGTCCGGGTCGGCCAGCGCTACCCGCTCGCCGAGGCCGCCCAGGCCCACCGCGACCTCGAGGGTCGCAAGACCACCGGCAAGGTCCTCCTCATCCCGTAGCCGACGTCAGGCCGCCGCCGTCACCCGCAGCATGTTCCACGACAGGGCGGGCAGGACGGCCGTCAGGTGGCCGTCCGACCACCTTCAGCTCGCCCATCGCCGTCGGGGTGACCCGGTCCGGCTCGGCCGCGCTGTTGGTCGCGTCCGGGTCACGGTCGAAGAGCGCCACGTGCTCGCCGGCCGCCAGGTCAGGCCGCGAGCGCAGGTCCACGTCGAGCGTGACCGCTTCGGTCTGGTCTGCGGTTGACCGCGAACAGCGTGACCGTCGCCGGACTCCTCGTCGAGCACGGCGGTCGCGTCGACCGTCGGCACCTCGCCCAGCCAGGTGGTGTCGTGGACCGGTCCGGTCGGCTCGACCCGCAGCACCGTGCCGCGCCCGTACCGGGAGGTCAGCGCGAACGGGTGGAAGATCGACTGCCGCCAGGCCGGCCCGTCCGGCTCGGACTGCGGATCGGCGCGATCACGTTGACCAGCTGGGCGAGGCAGGCGATGCGCACCCGGTCGGCGTGCCGCAGCAGCGTGATGAGCAGGCTGCCCACCACGACCGCGTCGACGACCGAGTAGGTGTCCTCGATGAGCCGCGGCGCCTCGGCCCAGTCGAGGCTGCTCCTCGCCGCCGAACCGGCTCTGGTACCAGACGTTCCACTCGTCGACCGACAGGTTGATCCGCTTGCGGTGCCGGCCGACTCGCCCGGACGTGGTCGCACGTGGCGATCGCCGCGTCGATGAACCGGTCGAGGTCGACCGCCGCTGGCCAGGAAGCTGTCCCGGTCGTCGCCGCGCTGCTCGTAGTAGCTGTGCAGCGAGAGGTAGTCGACGACGTCGTAGGCCTCGTCGAGGACGGTCGCCTCCCACGTGCCGAAGGTGGGCATCCGGCTGGTGCGAGCTGCCGCAGGCGACCAGCTCGATCGTCGGGTCGACCCGGCGCATCGCCTTGGCCGTCTCGGCGGCCAGCCGCGCGTACTCGTCGGCCGTCTTGTGGCCGATCTGCCACGGCCCGTCCATCTCGTTGCCGAGGCACCACAGCTTGATGTCGTGCGGCTCCGGCGACACCGTTGCGCGCGGCGCAGGTCCGACCAGTGCGTGCCGGACGGATGGTTGCAGTACTCGACCAGGTCGCGGGCTTCGTCCACGCCCCGCGTGCCGAGGTTGACCGCCATCATCGGCTCGCTGCCGACACGCCCGGCACCAGCGCAGTGAACTCGTCGACGCCGACCTGGTTGGTCTCGATCGACCGCCAGGCCAGGTCCAGCCGGCGCGGCCGTTGGTCGCGCGGCCCGATGCCGTCCTCCCAGTCGGTACCCGGAGACGAAGTTGCCGCCGGGGTAGCGCACGATCGGCACGCCCAGCTCGCGGACCAGGCCGGCGACGTCGCCGCGGAACCCGTCGTCGTCGGCGGTCGGGTGGCCCGGCTCGTAGATGCCGGTGTAGACGCAGCGGCCCATGTGTTCGACGAACGACCCGAACAGCCGCGGGTCGACGTCGGCCGACCCGGAAGGCGGGATCGATGGTCAGCGCGGCGTGCAGCAAGACTCATCCCTTCAGTCCGGTGCCGGCGATGCCTTCGACGATGCGCCGCTGGAAGAGCAGGAACACCAGCACGAGCGGCAGCGCGCCGAGGATCGCCGACGCCATCGTGTCCGCGTACCGGATGCCGTAGCAGCCCTGCACGGTTGCGAGGCCGACCGGGATGGTCATCAGCTTCGGGTTGGTCAGCACCAGCAGCGGCCACAGCAGGTTGTTCCAGGTCCACACGAAGGTGAAGATCGACACCGCGGAGACCACCGGCCGTGATCAGCGGCATGACGATCCGCCAGTACGTGCGGAAGAAGCCGGCGCCGTCCACGCGGGCCGCCTCGTCGAGGTCGCGCGGCAGGCCGTCGAAGAACTGCTTGAAGATGAACACCGCGATCGGCGGACGGGATCTGCGGCAGGATCACCGCCCAGTACGTGTTGAGCAGGTGCAGCCCGCTGAACTCACGGAACTGCGGCACGATCAGCACCTGCTGCGGGATCATGATGCCGATCAGGATGAACCAGAAGACCACCCACCGGTAGCGGAACCGCATGCGCGAGACATCGCGAACGCGGCCATGCTGCGCGGTCAGACACGACGCCGGCGCGGTCAGCCAGCGAGGTGATGAAGCTGGACGCGTACCAGTTCCAGGATGTCGCCCTGCGTCGAGCAGCGTGGGAACGAGTCCAATGTCGGGATTGTCGATCCAGCCAGGTCGGTCTTGGTGGTCTCGCCGTTGGGTTTGAGCGCGGTGTCGATCGCCCAGGCGATCGGCACCAGCCAGATGAGGGCGAACGCGATCAGGACGCCGACGCAGCACCGGTTGAACAGCTTCACCCGCTTGTCGTATGCGGACAGTGTGTCGCGCCGGTCGACGGCGCGACACCCGGTCGGGGTCGACGGCGCGGTCCGGGTAGGCGCAATGGTAGTCACGGTCACAGCTCCTGTTCCTGCCGGCGGGTCATGAACAGCCACACCGCCGAGACGATGAGCACGACGATGAAGAACAGGGTCGACGCGGCGGCGGCGTACCCGGTGCGCAAGTCGGTGAAGCCCGATGTCGTAGATGTATTCGAGCGACGGACCGGGTGGCGAAGTTCGGGCCGCCGCTGGTCATGATGTACATCTGGTCGAAGACCTTCAGCGACGCGATGATCTGCAGCACGATCACGAGCGTCGTGGTGCGGGCCGAGCATCGGGAGCGTGATCCGGCGGATCTGCTGCCACGGGCCCGCCCCGTCGATCGCCGACGCCTCGTAGAGGTCGCGCGGGATGTCCTGCAGCCCGGCGAGGTAGAGCACGAAGTTGAAGCCGAGCGTCCACCACACCGTGGCGATCGGCCAGCGACACCATGGCCACAGTCGGGGTCGCCCAGCCAGTTCGGCTCGGCGAAGCCCGAGCTTCGTGACGATCGTGCTCAGCAAGCCGAGCTCCGGCGTGTAGAGCCAGATCCAGATCGAGCGCCACGACGGCCGACGGCAGCACGTACGGCAGGAAGAACGCCAGCCGGAAGAACCAGCGGCCGCGGCGGACCCGCGTCGGCCAGCATCGCGAAGAACAGCGCCAGCACGACCAGCGGCGGCGTGGTCAGGATGGTGAACCAGAGCGTGTGCCACATCGACGACCAGAAGTCCGGCGCTGCCCAGCGCCTCGCCGTAGTTGCCGAACCCGGCGAAGCCGCCGAGCCCGCGACTTCACGAGGCTGGTGTCGAAGAAGCTCATCACCACGCCGTAGATCGGCGGGACCGATGATGAACAGCAGGTAGAGAACGACGAACGGGGCAACGAACCACGCGCGGGGCGCGCCGTGCCCGGGCCGCCCGCGGTGGCGCGGTGGCGACGCGCCGGTCGCCGCCGCGGCCGGTTCGGCGGACGGCTGCACGTCGGCGCTGCTGCTACTGGTGGTGGCGGCCCGGCCAACCTCCTCTAGACCGGCTCATCAGACGGGGGACGGCGTCTCGGCGAGGACGGACAGCTTGGAGCGGATCTGCGCGATGGCGGCGTCGGGCGACAGCTGGCCCGCCTCGACGGCGCCGATGGAGGCGCCCATGATGTTTTCGAAGTTCGAGCCCGAGCCGGAGTACCAGCCGGGCGGATCGTAGACCGCGGCGTCGGCCGCGGCCGCGTAGTTGGACTGCGGGGTGAGCTTCTTGTACTCGTCGCTGGTCGCGAACGGCTGCCACGCCGGCACGTGCCCGCCCTGCGCCCAGGTCAGGCTCTGGTCCAGCATCGACTTGACGAAGCCGAGCGACAGGTCCAGCTTGGCCTGGTCCTGGTCGCGCTGCTTGGGCAGCACGAGCGTGTGCGAGTCGGCCTGCACCGCGTACTTGGATCCGCCGTACACGTTGGGCACCAGCGTCATGCTGAACGGCATCTTGGCCGTCTGGAACGTGGTGATCTCCCACTCGCCGTTGAGGTGGAAGCCGGACTGCGCCGTTGACGAACAGCGCGATCGCGCCCTGGTAGTCGACGGCGCTGGGCAGCAGCTTCTTCTCGACGGTCAGCGACCGCATGAAGGTCGAGCACCTGCTTGGCCTTCGCGTCGTCGAGCACGATCTTCGTGCCGTTGTCGGCGAGCACCTCGCCGCCCAGTTGCGAGTACAGCGTCTGGAAGAAGCCGCCAGCAGGACGCCGGGATCGGCGTTGATGCCGTGCGTGGCGCCGTACTGCCCGGTGACCTTCTTGACCTTGTCCAGGGCGTCGACGAAGCCGTCCTCGCCCTCGAACGGCTTGAGGTTGGCCGTCGCTGTCGAGCAGGCCGGCGTCGCCGCAGATCTTCGTGTTGTAGAAGAGCACGAACGGGTGGGTGTCGAGCGGGATCGCGTAGATCTTCCCGTCGACCAGGCCGGCGTTGCCAGGCGCGCTCGTTGAAGTTGTCGGCCGACATGCCGTGCCGGGCCAGGTCGTCCGGGCTTCAGCTCCTGCAGCAGGTCGGCCTGCTGCAGCGTCTTCATCCGGGTCAGGTGCGACACCGCCACGTTCGGCGGCTTGGCGCCGACCGTGGCCAGGGACAGCTTGGTGTAGTACGGGTTGCCCCAGGTGAGGGTGACCGCCTGCAGCTCGGTCTTCGGGTTGGCCTTGCGGTAACCGTCCTGCATCTGCTGCATGCGGACGCCGTCACCGCCGCCGAAGAGATTCCAGTATTCGACGGCGCCCGGGTCGAGCTCGGTGTTGGCCAGCCCGGCGCCGATCGGCGACGAGCAGCCGTAGAGCGTCGCCGCGCCGGCCCCGGCGAGGACGCCGCGCAACAGCGTGCGACGGGTGGAGCGTAGGTGGTGGATGGGGGGTGGACCTTCCATTGTGTTCACCGTCCTTAGGGGGGTGGTGCGGTGGAGTCGCGGACGATCAGCTCCACCGGAACGAGATTGCGATCGTCGATGGGCTCGCCGCCGATGCGGCGCAGCAGGAGGGTGGCGGCCAGTTCGCCGGTCTCCGCGAAGGGCACGCGGACCGTGGTGAGCGCCGGCACGAGGTAGGCGGCGAGCGGGAGGTCGTCGCAGCTGACCAGCGAGCAGTCGGCCGGCACGCGGCGGCCGCGCTCGTGCATGGCCTTGAGGGCGCCGATCGCCATCACGTCGTTGTGGACGAAGACGGCGGTGACGTCGGGGTCGGCGTCGAGCAGCCGCAGCGTGCCCTGGTAGCCGCCGGCGTGGGTCCAGTCGGCCTCGACCACGCGCCGCGGCGGCAGGCTCCGGCGGGCCTCGCGCAGGGCCGAACGCAGCCCGCGCATCCGGCTCTGCACCACCCGTCGCGCACGGGGTCCGGTGACCGTGCCGATCCGCTCGTGCCCGAGCGCCAGGAGATGCGCGACGGCGAGTGCGGCGGTCAGCGAGTGGTTGGAGCCGATGGTCGGCACGCCGCCGCCGTGGATGTGGTTGATGCTCACCGCCGGCAGTGTGCCGCGGAGGGCTTTGCCCAGCTCAGGGTCGTTTTCGAGGGAGGGCGCGGCGACCAGGATGCCGTCGACCCGGTGCTCGAGAAGCTTCCGGACAGCACCAGCGGCGCCTATGTTAGCGTGAACATTGCTGATCAAGGCGGCATGGCCCCGGCCGACCGCGGTGTGCTGCGCAGCGCGGACGAACTGGGACACGGCGAGATCGGTGAAGTCCTCGGCGAGGACGCCCACGGTGAGTGAGGAGCGGCGCACGAGGCCGCGCGCTATCGCATTGGGCACGTAGCCAAGCTCGCCCGCTGCGCGCAGGATCCGCTCGCGGGTGTCCGCGGAGACGACGCCCGCCCGGCCGTTGAGGACTTTGCTCGCGGTCTGGAAGCTCACCCCAGACCGCGCCGCGACATCCCTCAGCGACACGTACACGCAACGCCCTCCAGACCGTGGTGGCACCGAAAGCGAACGTTCGCCTAACTCTGGTCACAGACCACGCCAATAGTCAAGAACTTGAGTTTCCCGGGTCGGTCAGCGGGGCAGCAGTGCGGTGGGCACGTGCGCGGCGAGCGCGGCGGTGATCTCGGCCGCCTTGGCCCGCACCGGTTCCAGATCGGCGCGATCCAGACCGCACCGCTCGGTCAGCAGCGCCATCCGCTCGTGCAGCAACGCCCACGCCGGCTCCCGCCACGGCGCGAGATTGCTGAAGACGTAGTACATCGGGAAGGCGAAGCCGGCCGTGCGACCCGGATGCTCCGGCCCGACGGGCAGCGTGGTGAGGATGACGGCAAGGGGCCGCAGCACGCCGGCCATGGTGTCGATGGCGGCGTCGATGAGCACACCGAGCTGCTCGTCGCTCTCGTCGGTGTGGGTGAAGTAGCGCAGCAAGAGTTGCAGCACCATCTCGTAGGCCATGCCGGCCAACTCGGAGACGTGTCGGGTCTGCGGGTCGCTGATGATCGCCACGCTGGTGCGCAGATCGTAGGGCTGGCGGGTGTACGAGGGGAGCACGGCTCGCGCCGGTTCGAACGAGGGATCCCGTTCCCGCAGCGCGTGGAACTCCTCCCACAGGTTCATGAAGCGGCCGTAGTGTGCCTGCTTCCAGTCGCCCCGCGCACCCTCGCCCTGCTCGATGATCTCCTCGACGGCGGCGAGCGCGGACCCGAGGTCGCGCACCGCGATGAGCTGGGGCCAGTGGAACTGCTCGGGCGTCGCCTGCGCGCGCGGCGAGCCGACGAACACCGCGTGTTCGCCGAGCCGCCCGCTCAGCGCGCGCAGCCCCTCGGCGATGCCCCGGTAGAGGTGGCCGACGGTCTCGAACTCCTGCCCCCGCGGCAGCAGTTCGTCGAGCGCGACCGGTTCGCGCGGGGGAGCGGTGGGCACGAAGCCTTCGGCGTCCTGGCGCAGCATGCCCTCGGGCCGTTCGAGGTAGAGGAAGTGCCGCAGCGCCTGCTCGCCGAAGGGCAGCAGGTCGAGTTGCAGCCCCGACGGGAAGTAGCCGGAGCGCTGCGGGAAGTTGGGCCGGCTGAACCCGGGCGCGGCCCCGATCGACGACATCAGATTGCAGACCAGGGCCAGGTGCAGCATCTCCTCGACGGCGATGCCGTGGATCGTCGTGCGCCAGCGGTCGACCGCCTCGGCCTGGTCGGCCGGGAGCCCGTCTTCGTCGGTCTTGAGGCTGAACTCGGCGAACAGGTACTGGCACATGATCATGTGCTCCAGCTGCGCCGCCTCGGCGAGCAACCACCACAGATGCTCCCGGTTTCCGACGACGACGCTCGGCTCGGCTGCGGTCATGCGTCCCATCCTCCGACGCTGATTACACAATTACAAGCCAATCCCGCCTGAAGCCACAACTCCGGGGAAGTAGTGGCTTCGCGGCTGGGCTGAGACCACTACTTACCCGAAGTTGTGGCACTCAGGGTGCTGAGCTCCCAGCGCACCCGGGCGGTGGCTTCGACCACATTGGACAGTGCCGCCTCGACCTGCTCGTACGTGCGGGTCTTGAGCCCGCAGTCCGGGTTGACCCAGAGCCGGTCGGCCGGCACCCGAGCCAGCGCGGCCCGCAGCGACGCGGAAACCTCGTCCACGGACGGGATCCGCGGCGAGTGGATGTCGTAGACGCCAGGCCCGAGTCCGCGCGCGAAGGCGAATCCGTGGCGGCCCGAACGAGCCGACTCGATGCTCGTCACGTCGGCGTCGAGGCCGTCGATCGCGGCCAGGATCTGGGTGGCGTCGGAGTAGCAGAGGTGCGTGTGGATCTGGGTGCCGTCAGCGGCCGACGAGGTGGCGTGGCGGTACGCGTCGACGGCCCACCGCAGGTATGTCTCGGCGTCGGCCCGGCGCAACGGCATCAGCTCCCGCAGCGCCGGCTCGTCGACCTGGATGATGCGGACACCGGCCGACTGCAGGTCGGCGACCTCCTCGCGGATCGCGTCGGCGACCTGCCGGGTCACCTCCGGCAGCGCAACGTCGTCGCGGACGAACGACCACGCCACGATCGTCACCGGCCCGGTCAGCATGCCCTTGACCGGCTTGGGCGTCAGCGACTGCGCGTACCGGGTCCAGCGCACGGTGATCGGTGCCGGCCGTGACACGTCGCCGTGCAGGATCGGCGGGCGGGTGCAGCGCGACCCGTACGACTGCACCCAGCCGTGCCGCGTCGTGGCGAAGCCGTCGAGGTGCTCCGCGAAGTACTGCACCATGTCGTTGCGTTCCGGCTCGCCGTGGACCAGCACGTCGAGCCCGAGCCGTTCCTGCAGGCGGATGACGCGCTCGATCTCCGCGCGTACCCGCTCCTCGTAACCGTCAACGGTGAGCGCACCGTTGGCCACGGCCGCCCGCGTCGCGCGCAGTTCACCGGTCTGCGGGAACGACCCGATGGTGGTGACCGGCAGCGGTGGCAGGCCGAGCGTCTGCGCCTTGGCCCGGGCCGCGTACGGGTTTCGCCGCGCCGTCTCGGAGCGCGCAGCCTTAACGCCAGAAGCGTCGGCAAGCTCGGATAGCCTCGCGCCGACCGCCGACGCGGCGGTTGGGCGGGGCGCCGTCCTCGGTTCCCGGCGCGGAGCCGTCCTCGGCTCCCGGCGCGACAGCGCGACGATCTCGGCCACCTTCTGATCGGCGAAGGCGACCGACACCGGAAGGCTCTCTTCGAGGGCCGCATCAAGGGGTACGTGGATGAGCGAGCACGACGAGCTCACGCTCACCGCGTCGGCGTTGACCGCGGCCAGCCGGGCCAGGGCGTCGTCGGCGTCGGTGCGCCAGACGTCCCGACCGGACACCACCCCGGCGACGACGGTCTTGCCCGGTACGTCGTGCGGATCGCCGGCCACGAGGTCGAGGGCGATCGCCTCGATCGGCGCCTCGGCCAGCACCGGCAACGCGGCGCCGAGGTCGCCGAAGTACGAGGCGACGAGCACCTGCGGCCGGTCGGTACGCGCTCCGATGCGGTGGTATGCGCGGGACAGCGCCGCCAGTTCGCCCGGCGTCCGGTCCTGGACGAAGGCGGGCTCGTCGAGCTGGACCCAGTCGACGCCCGCGCGAGCGAGTTCGGTGAGCAGTCCACAGTAGACATCCACAACCTCGTCGAGCCGGCCTTCATCGGACGGCCGCGAGCCGGACGGCCGGGAGCCGGACAGCACAGAGCCGGACAGCAGGAGCAGGGTGACCGGGCCGAGCAGGACCGGCCGGGTGTCGTAGCCGAGCGCGGCGGCTTCGCGTACCTCGGACAGCGGCTTGGCCGGGTTGAGCGTGAGCGGGCCGTCGAGCTCCGGCACGATGTAGTGGTAGTTCGTGTTGAACCACTTGGTCATGGGCAGCGGTGCGACGCCGTCGGCCCCGCGGGCCATCGCGAAGTACGTGTCGAGCGGGTCGTCGGCCTTGAACCGGTTGGGCACGGCGCCGATCAGCACCGCCGCGTCGAGCACGTGGTCGTAGAGCGAGAACGTGTTCGAAGGAAGCCCTTCGAGCCCGAGTCCGGCGAGTCGCCGCCAGGTGCCGGCCCGCAGTGTGCGGCCGGTCTCCAGCAGTTCGGCTCGGCCGGTCGTGCCGTCCCAGTACGACTCGAGCGCCCGTTTCAACTCCCGGTGCGGGCCGATTCTCGGGTAGCCGAGCACGGTGGAGGCGGGAAAGCGGGCCACGGGCACTCCTCACGATCGTGATGACGGCGCAAGCATGCCGGTGTGACGCTGCCCGCCGTACGGTCCATAAGCGGCGGTTATCGCCGATACTCGGTCCGTGGACGCTGGACCGTCGCTTCGGGACCTCGGCTGCTTCGCGCTCGTCGCGCGGCGGCTGAACTTCTCCCGCGCGGCCGACGAACTCGGCATGTCGCAGCCCGCGGCCAGCCAGGCGATCGCCCGGCTGGAGCGCATCCTCGGCATCCGCCTGCTCGAGCGCACCAGCCGGGAGGTCCGCCTGACCGCGGCCGGCCGGTCCCTCCTGCCCCGGGTCGAGGCGCTTCTCGAGCAGGCCGATGCGGTCACCGCCGAGGCGCGACGGCTGGCCACCCCGGCGATTCGTCTCGTTTATGACCCGTTGACCGGCAGCCTGGCCGCGCGGGCCGCCCGTCGCCTCGCCGACCGCAAGCCGAGCGTCGACATCGAGTTACGACCGGCCGGCTGGCGGACGGCCACCGAGGCCCTGACCCAGGCGACGGCGGCGGCCGCGATCATGAGCACGCCGTTCCCACCCGGCCTGGCCAGTACGGCCCGTTTCCACGTACCGGTGCGCCACCTGGCCGTCCACGCGGACGCGCCGCTGGCCACCGCGCCCCACCTGCGTCCGGAGCAGCTGTTCGGCCAGGAGATCCTGCTGCCGAGTGCGTGGGCGCAGCTGCGGCACCGGTTCGGCCCGCCGGCGCGGGTGGCGGTGGTCGAGGTGGACGACGCGACGGCGGCGCTTGACCTGGTCGCCGCGGGCCGCGGGCTGCTGCCGACGCCGCAGATCCTGGTCGAGACGGTGCGCCGGCCGGACGTGCGGTTCGTGCCGTTGACGGCGGGCGACCTGCACCTCACCTACGCGCTCGTCTGGGACCAGAGCAGCGCGGCGGCGGAGACGATGGCGCTGGTCCAGGCCGTGCAGGAGGTGCTGCGGACCCGCCTGCACGCACAGCGGCGCGGCTAGCCGGCTGCGTCGTGAGCGTGGTCGGGGGACACTGGGGTGGTGTGGGAGCCTGTGGTCGCCGTGTGGCGGCGCCTGCGCCGTGCCGTCGCGTCGATGCCACCACGCCGGCGCCGCGCGGTCGTCGCCGCGTTGGTGCTGCTCACCAGCTCGGTGTGGGCGGCTGGATCCACGCCGTCCGGCAACCTCGCCGCGGACCCTCTCGACGTGATCTCCGAGCGGGCGGTCGCCGAGATTCGGGCCGACCGGCCGGCGGGCTTCCCCGTTGGCGGCCTCGACATCTCGCACCACGATCACCGGTACTTCGCGCCGCACTGGCGCACCGAGGTGGCCGCGGGAAGCCAGTTCGTCTATATCAAGGCGACCGAGGGCACGACCTACGTCAACCCGAACTTCGGGGCCGACTACGCCGCTGCCCGTTCCGCCGGCCGCTACGTCGGAGCCTACGTCTTCGCCCGCCCCGACCTCGGCAAGCCCGTCGAACAGGCCGACCACTTCCTGCGCCACGCCAGGTTCACCCGCGATCCGCAGACCCTGGTCCCGTTCGTCGACCTCGAATGGCCCTACGCCGGAGTGCACGCCGGCGGCTGCTACGACCTGAACCCGCAGCAGTTGCGGGCCTGGATCGGCGCGTTCATCGGTCGCATCCAGCGGGCCATCGGCCGCAAGCCGATGATCTATACCAACACGTACTGGTGGAACCCGTGCACCGGCAACGACCCCTCCTACGGCGATCATCCCCTGGACATCGCGAACTACTCCGCGAAGCAGCCCCGGCTCCCGGCCGGGTGGCGCACCTTCGCGCTCTGGCAGTACCGACCGGGCAACCCGCGGAAACTACACAGCCACGACCGCGACGTCGTCAACGGTGGCCTGCCCCGGTTACGGGCGCTGGCCTGGCCGCCCGCCCAGGCTGAGCGCTGAAACCGCGCTTCTTGTGCTCGGGTTGTGCGGCAGGAGCACCGCCGGCACCAGAGCGATCGCGGCGAACCCGAAGGCCCACCAGAAGCTGCCCGCGAACGCGGCCGCCGGGTCCGAACCGGCCGAGGTGAGCAGGATCTGCAGCACCACGGCGAGGATCGCCGCGCCGAGTGCCGAACCCACCCGCACCATGATGTTGGCGCCGGTCGTGGCGGCCGGGATCGACGGGCGAGGCAGCGTCTTGTATGCCGCGGCCATGATCGACGGGGTGATCAGCCCGTGCCCCAACCCGATCACGAAGGCGGCCAGGGTCAGGAGGGTACGGCTGGGGTCGTCGTCGACCCGCGTGAACAGCGCGATGCCGACCAGTACGACGACGATGCCGGTGATCCCCGGGAGCCGCGCGCCGAGCCGATCCGCCAGCCGGCCGGCCAGCGGCATCGTGATGATCGCCCCGACGCCGATGGGAGCGACGAGGAGTCCCGCGCTGAGCGGGTCGCCGTGGCGGACGCTCTGGTCGTACAGCGGGATGAGGATGAACATCCCGAACATGCCGATCGAGTAGCAGAAGAGCGCCAGGACGGCCGCGGCGAAGCTCCGGTCGGCGAAGAGGCGGAGGTCCACCAGGGCGCGGTCGGCGCGGCGCAGCGCGTGGACGGCGAAGGCGATCAGCAGCGCGGCCCCGCCGACCAGGCCGACCAGGGCGGCGGTGCTTTCGACGCCGCCGTGCGCACCGACCTGGGCGAGGCCGTAGACCAACAGCGCCAGGCCGGGTGAGAGCAGTGCGAGGCCGCGCGCGTCGAGGCGGCTGTCCGCTTGGCGCTCGCCGTCGGCGGGCAGCAGGCGGATGGCCAGGATCAGCGCGAGAGCGCACACCGGCACGTTGAGGTAGAACATCCACCGCCAGGTGAGATGGTCCAGCAGCGCGCCGCCGAGGACCGGCCCGAGCGCCGGGGCGAGCATCGCCGGGATCGCCACCACGGCCATCGCCCGGCCGAGGCGATTCGGGCCGGCCGCGCGGGCGAGCATGGTCTGGCCGACCGGCATGAGCAGCCCGCCGCCGATGCCCTGCAGCACCCGGAACGCGATGAGGCTGAGCGCCGACCACGCGAGGCCGCACAGTACCGAGCCGGCGATGAACAGCGTCAGCGCGGTGAGCCAGAGGGTCCGGCTGCCGAAGCGCTGGGTCGCCCAGCCGCTGAGCGGGATGGTCATGGACAGCGTGAGGATGTAGCCGGTGATCACCCACTGGATGGTGCTCAGCGGCGCGTGCAGGTCGCGGCCGAGCACGTGCACGGCAACGTTGACGATCGTCGCGTCGAGCACCGTCATGATCGCGCCCAGGGCCACGACCAGGGACAACTTCTTCAAGGCGGGGTCGAAGGTCTCCGTACGCTGTAGCGTCATGCCGTACACCGTAGCACAAAGACCGTACGGCGTAAGGTCTTGCGCTACGCTGTACAATTTGCCGATGAGCACTCCGGTGTGGGCGCGTGAGGAGCGGAAACGCCGCACCACCTTGTCCCGTGAGGCGATCGTGCGGGCCGCCCTCGCCATCGCCGACGCCGAGGGCCTCGACGCCGTGTCCATCCGGCGGGTCGCGGCCGACCTGGGCGCCCGGACGATGAGCCTCTACACCTACATCGAGCGCAAGGAAGACCTGTTCGACCTGATGGCCGACGAGGTCGGCGCCGAGGTGATCGTCCCCGGCGACCTGCCCACCGACTGGCGCGAGGCGACCCTCGCCATCGCCCGGCGGGAGCGGGCCGCCACCCTCCGCCACCCGTGGATGATCGATCTGGTGGCGCGCCAGTCGATGGGTGGCAGCGTTGGCCCGAATACGTTGCGCCACCTCGAGCAGACTTTGGAGGCGCTCGACAGCCTCGACGCCGACGATGAGCTCAAGTGGAAGCTGGTTGCCGCGGTCAGCGACTACACCACTGGCTTCGTGGTCCGGGAGGCCCGGGAGCACGCTCATCGCGGGGTCGCCGAGATCCAGAACTATCTGCGGCAGGTGGTGGCCGGCGGTGACTTTCCACACCTTGCGCGGATGCTGGCCAGCGGCCCGTCGAAGATGGAGGACAACAACTTCGAGCAGGGGCTCGTCTGGTTGATGGACGGCCTCGTGACCTAGGGGTGGTGCCGATGGCCCGGCCGCGGATCGTCATCGTCGGAGCCGGGTTTGCCGGCTACCACGCCGCCCGGACGCTTGCCGCGCTGGCGAAGGGCCGCGCCGACCTGGTCCTGATCAACCCGACCGACTACTTCCTGTACCTGCCGCTGCTTCCCGAGGTCGCCGCCGGGGTGATCGATCCGCGCCGCGTCGCCGTCTCGCTGCCCGGCACGCTCCCCGGGGTACGGCTGGTGCTGGGCGAGGTCGAGGGCATCGATCTGGCGCGGCGCACGGTGCGCTGGACGGATTCCGAGCAGCGCCCCGGCGAGCTCACGTACGACCGGGTGGTCATCGCCGTCGGCAGCGTCAACAAGCTCCTGCCGATCCCCGGTGTGGCCGAGCACGCGCACGGATTCCGCGGCATTCCGGAAGCGCTGTACCTGCGCGACCACATGACCCGCCAGATCGAGATGGCCGACGCGACCGACGACGCCGACGAGCGGGCCGCGCGGTCGACGTTCGTGGTCGTCGGGGCCGGCTACACGGGCACGGAGGTCGCCGCGCAGGGCATGCTCTACACCGACGTGCTCTACGAGAAGCACCCACGGCTGGGCGAGCACCGCCCCCGCTGGCTGCTGCTCGACCTGGCCGACCGGGTGCTGCCGGAGCTTGACCGGCGGCTGTCCCGCACGGCCGACGAGGTGCTGCGGGCCCGCGGCGTCGACGTGCGCACGGGTACGTCCGTCAAGGAGGCCACCCACGATGGCGTGTGGCTGACCGACGGATCGTTCGTGCGCACCCGTTCACTCGTGTGGTGCGTCGGTGTGCGGCCCGACCCGTTGGTGGACGAGGTCGGCCTGCCGACGCAGGAGGGACGCCTCGTCGTCGACGAGTACCTCAGCGTCGCCGGTCACCCGGAGGTCTTCGCGTGCGGCGATGCGGCCGCCGTGCCGGACCTGACCCGGCCCGGCCGGCTGACCCCGATGACCGCGCAGCACGCCCAGCGCCAAGGCAAGCGGGCCGCGCACAACATCGCGGCGTCCTACGGGCAGGGCCGGCGCCGCCCGTACAAGCACCACGATCTCGGCTTCCTCGTCGACCTCGGCGGCACGCAGGCGGCGGCGAACCCGCTGCGCATCCCGCTGTCCGGGTTGCCGGCCAAGGCGGTCACCCGCGGCTATCACCTGCTGTCGTTGCCGGGCAACCGGTTCCGCACGGCCACCGACTGGGCGCTTGATGCCGCGCTGTCCCGCCAGAGCGTCCAGCTTGGACTGGTGCCGGCGTCGGCGACGGTACTGGAGTCCAGTTCGGCCTGATCCATCGGTTGGTGACTGCACCGCGGCCGGTGTTCGGTGCTACTCGAAGCGGGTAGGGTCCCCGGCGCCCACGCGCAGGATCTCCGGCTCGTCCTGGGACAGATCGACCACCGTCGTCGGCTCGGTGCCGCAGACCCCGGCGATCACCGCGTCGACGGCGTGGTCGAGCCGTTCCTTGATCTCCCAACCGTCGGTCAACGGCTCGTCGTCGCCGGGCAGCAGCAGCGTGCTCGACACGAGCGGTTCGCCGAGCTCGGCGAGGATCGCCTGACAGACCGTGTGCGCCGGCACGCGGACGCCGACCGTGCGCTTCCTTGGATGCAGCATCCGCTTGGGGACGTCGCGCATGGCCGGCAGGATGAACGCGTAGGGACCGGGTGTGGAGGCCTTGACCAGCCGGAACACCGAGTTGCTGATCTGCACGAACTGCCCGAGCTGGGCAAAGTCACGGCACATGAGCGAGAAGTGGTGGCGCTCATCGAGCTTGCGGATGTCCCGGATGCGGTCGAGCCCTTCCCGGTTGCCCAGCGCACAGCCGAGCGCGAAGACGGAGTCGGTCGGGTAGGCGATGAGCCCGCCGCCGCGAACGAGGTCGACGATCTGGCCGATCAGCCGGGGCTGCGGGTTGTCCGGATGCACGTCGAGAAAGCGCGCCATGCGGCCGAGCCTAGCCCCACTGGTGACCACTACTTCCCCGAAGTCGTGGCAACCCGACCCCGCCGAGGCCACTACTTCCCGGGAGTTGTGGCAACCCAGTCCTATTCGTTCGGCCGCCGCGAGGTAGCGGGCGAGGATGGTGTTCCAGCCGGACGAGCCGCCGACGGCGTCGAGGAGGGCCTCGCTGTGCTCGAGCCGCTCGATCAGCCGGTGCTCGAGCTCGACGACCGTCTGCTGTGGACCGTCGGCGACGAAGCGCACCTCGATCTCGCTGGCGTGCGCGGGATCCGGGTCGTACTGCCACTCGCCGTTGATCTGCCAGGTCAGCACGAGCCGGTGCGGTGGCTCCCAGGTCACCACGACGCCCCAGTCGCACTCGGTGCCATCGACGCCGCGCTCGTACCAGCGGCCGCCGGCTTTCGGCTCGAGCACCGCCTCGGCCATGTCCACCGTGCCGATGTGGTAGCCGGTCGGCCACCAGGTCGTGAACGATGCGGTGAAGACCTTGAAGGCGCGTTCCACCGGAACGCTGACGGTCACCGTACGGCGGATGGCGGGAATGGTCGGGGTGCTACTCATGAGAGTCCTCCTCATCGAGAGTGGCCTTCTGAAAGGCCGTGAGCGCGTCGTCCCAGACGCGGTCCAGATAGGCGCGCAGGGCGGCCACGCCCTCGGGATTCAGCCGGTACACGCGGCGCGTGCCCTGGGCGGTATCCACGACGAGGCCGCCGTCCTTGAGCGCGCGCAGGTGCTGGGACACGGCCGGCCGGCTGATCGGCAGCTGCTTGGCCAGGTCACCAACGGAGGAGGGGCGACGCGCGAGAAGCTCGAAGATCGCCCGGCGACTCGGGTCGCCGAGCAGCCCGAGGCCCGAGTCTCCGTAAGTGTCCACGAACGGTTAGCGTAGACTTACGGACGTGCGGACGCAAGCATTGTTACAGTCCGGGCATGTACGAGACCGCCGAGGACCTCGCCCGCCTCCAGGACCTCCTCGACCGCAGCCACGCCGCCGCCGGTCAGCACCTGCGCTCGATCATCACCGCCGACCGGCGGCTCGACGCCGAGGCCCTCGCGGCCCGGCTGCAGGGCATGTGCCTGCTCGTCCTGGCCACCGTCACCCGCGACTGCCGCCCGATCGCCGGGCCGGTCGACGGCGTCTTCTACCGGGGCGCCTTCCACTTCGGGTCCTCGCCGGAGTCGGTGCGCTTCCGCCACATCGCCAAACGGCCCCAGGTCAGCGCGACGCACCTGCCGGGGGAGGAGCTCTCGGTGACGGTGCACGGCACGGCCGTGCCGGTCGACGTCCGCAGTGCGGAGGGCGCCGGGTTCCGCCAGGCACTCCTCGACGTCTACGTCCCGCGGTACGGCGCGAGCTGGGAAAAGTTCCTCGACTCCGGTCCCACGTACGCGCGGATCGAGGCCGAGCGGATGTTCACCTTCCACATGGAGTGAGCAGGCAGTGTTTCATGTGGACGGTCACCGGGCATCGATCGCTCAGTCGATCACTCCCGGAGGTCATCCCATGTCCACCCAGGCATTGCTATTCCTGCTCGCGATCATCCTGCTCGTGCTGGCCGCCCTGCCGCTGCCGACGCGCGGCATCCGGTTCGGCATGCTGGGTGCCGCGGTTGCCCTGACCGCCTACGCGTGGCCACTCTTGACGGCGTGACCAGTGAGCCGGCTCGCCCCGCGTTCGTGCTGCACGACCATCGGCGGCCGGCGCCCCACTTCGACCTGCGCCTCGAGGAGAACGGCGTGCTGCGTTCGTGGGCGCTGCCGAAGGGCCTGCCCACCGACCCGAGCGTGAACCGGCTCGCCGTCGAGGTCGCGGATCACGCGATGGAGCACCTCACCTACACCGATGCCGACAAGTCGATCGCCGACATCGGCTGGTGGGAGGAGCACGACCGCAACGAGCGACGCATGATCTTCACGCTGCACGGACAGGGCGCGCCCCACCGGTACGCCTTGATCAAGGCGGGGCGGGGTCGGGAGCGCAGCGACCAGAACTGGCTGTTGCACCGGATGAAGGATACGTAGCCGGCGACTACGTGGCCAGCCGCATCGGACTTCCGGCGCTGAACTCCTGCCGCCGCCCGGCGCTCAGCAGCCAGGCCGACTGTCGCCCGTGGACGGTGAAGTCGTTCGGGCCGCCGACGATCGCGGTGTCCTCGTCGATGCCGACCACACTGACGCCCTCGGCCGTACGGAAGAACGGCCGCGTCAGCAGGTCCGGGATCCAGCCGACCATCTTGTCGAAGTGCGGTAGCACCCGGATGTGCGGCAGCAGGCCGAGTCCGCGCCGGCTGCCGCCGGACGGGTTGCGCAGGTCCGGCACCTGATCGGCCATCGCCATCGCGCCCGCACTGCACCCGGCCAGCGCGGCGCCGCCTTCCCAGGCCGCCACGATCGCGCGCCACAGCGCGGTGTCGCGCAACGTGTCGGCCAGGTATGCCGGGCTGCCGCCGGACAGGTAGATCAGGCCGGCGCCGTCGACCTGCGACACGATCGCCGGATCGTCGGCCTGCGCCCGATCGGTGACGACGAGCGGAACCGCCTCGACGCCGAGTCGTTCGGCCTGCGCGCGACCGAGTTCCACCCAGTAGGACAGCCGGGCCTTACCCTCCCGGCCGGCCGCGGTCGGCAGTTGCACATATCTCGGCGGTTGCCCGTCGAGCAGCACCCGCTCCACGTCGAGCATCACCGGCAGGTACTCGCCGGAACCGACCAGCGCCAACGGTCCCGCCACCGGCTGCCCCAATCCTCGAAGATCTGCTGCCACCATATCCGTCGCCCGGTGGTGCAGCGCTCGCCCCAACCCCAAGTCGATCAAGGAAGTACACGCCCGGGAATCGGACAATTCCCGGCGTGTACTTCCTTGATCGACTTGGGGTTGGGGCATCCGCGGGGGCTCGTGGCCACCACGTGCCCGGAGCGTCGAACAGCAGCGGGCGGATCCGGCCGTCCGGCCACTGCAGCATCGCGACGGTCGTCGACGTGCCGAAGTCGATGCCCAAACGGTAGGCCGCGGGTGCAGTCACGATCGCGAATCTACTTCGCGGCCGCAACCCGTGTACCGGCCGCCGAACGACCTCGAGCCCGTAGTGACACCACTACTTCCCCAGAGTTGTGGCCTCCCAGCCTGCCCGAAGCCACTACTTCCCCCAAGTAGTGGCTTCACGGGTTGTGCCAGCCGACGTGGGCTTGGGAACGCGGACGCCGGGATTTCTGGCGGGAGCAACGGTCGCGCCCTCGACGGGCCCGAGTCATCGAATAAAGTCTCACGAAGACAGTCATCCACGTCTCGCTGCTGCCTGGCCGGTTCGGAAAAGGAGTGAGTGCATGGCCATCGCCGTCCGCAACCCGCCGAGGGCGGACCCGGCCGTCGTCGAGGAGTTCGCCCGCCTCGGCGTGGCGACCGTCCACGAGGCACAGGGCCGCACCGGGCTGCTCGCCCCACACCTGCGGCCGATCTACCCGGGCGCGCACATCGCCGGCAGCGCCCTGACGGTCAGCGTGCCGCCCGGCGACAACTGGATGATCCACGTCGCGGTCGAGTTGTGCCGGCCCGGCGACATCGTGGTCGTGGCCCCGACGTCGCGCTCCGAGTCCGGCTACTTCGGCGAGCTGCTCGCCACCGCCATGCGCCACCGTGGCGTCCGCGGCCTGGTCATCGACGCGGGCTGCCGCGACGTCGCGGAACTGGCCCGGATGGACTTCCCGGTCTGGTCGGCCTGCGTGTCGGCGACCGGCACGGTCAAGGAGACGCTCGGTGACGTCAACGTGCCGGTGGTCTGCGCCGGCCGGCTCGTCGAGCCGGGCGACATCGTGATCGCCGACGACGACGGCGTGGTCGTGGTGCCCCGCGTCGAGGCGGTGCCGGTGCTGTCGGCGTCGCGGGCCCGCGACGAGCGGGAGGCGTTGCAGCGCAAGCGCTACGCCGCCGGGGAGCTGAGCCTCGACGTGTCCGGCATGCGGGCCGCGCTCGCCGCGAAGGGGCTCACCTATGTCGATAGTGTTGACGAATGATCATTGACTGCCACGGGCACTTCACCACGGCACCGGCCGCGCACCAGGCGTTCCGCGCGGCGCAGCTGGCCCGCCTGGACGACCCGGCGCTGCCGCCGCCCGAGCCGGCGCGGATCAGCGACGACGAGGTGCGCGAGAGCATCGAAAACAATCAATTAAGGGTACTGCGGGAGCGCGGCGGCGACCTCATGCTCTTCTCACCGCGCGCGTCGGCGATGGAACACCACGTCGCCGACCCGGTGGTGTCCCGCGGGTGGGCGCGGGCCTGCAACGACCTCGTGCACCGGGTGACGCGGCTGTACCCGGCCAACTTCGCCGGTGTGTGCCAGCTGCCGCAGACCCCCGGCGGCACCATCGACGACGCGGTGCACGAACTGCGACGCTGCGTCGACGAGCTCGGCGCCGTCGGCTGCAACCTCAACCCCGACCCGTCCGGCGGCGCCTGGAGCGCACCGCCGCTGACCGATCGCTACTGGTTCCCGCTGTACGAGGTGATGACCGAGCTTGACGTCCCAGCCATGATCCACGTGTCGACCTCGTGCAACCCGGCCGTTCACACCCTCGGCGCCTACTACCTGCACGCCGACACGACGGTCTTCATGCAACTGCTGCTGGGCGACCTGTTCCAGGAGTTCCCGACGCTGCGGTTCGTCATCCCGCACGGCGGCGGCGCGGTGCCCTACCACTGGGGGCGCTTCCGCGGCCTGGCCGAGCGGCTCGGCCGGCCGCCGATCGGGGAGCACCTGATGGGCAACGTCTTCTTCGACACCTGCGTCTACCACCAGGCCGGCATCGACCTACTGCTGCGCGTGGTCGACGTGGACAACATCCTGTTCGCGTCGGAGATGATCGGCGCGGTGCGCGGCGCCGACCCGGACACCGGCGTGGACTGGGACGACACCAAGCACTACCTCGACGCGGCCGGCCTGGGGCTTGACGACCGGCACAAGGTCTTCGAGGCCAACGCCCGCCGCGTCTACCCGAGGCTCGCCCTCGAGGCCACGTTGGAGGCCACAACTTCGGGGAAGTAGTGGCTTCAAGAGGTCCGCGAGGCCACAACTTCCCCGAAGTTGTGGCCTCGAGGGGGCCGCGAGGCCACTACTTCCCCGAAGTTGTGCCCAGGGGTTTCCTTCAAGGTGCGGTCGCGGTTGCCGATCAGGAGTAGGCCATGCGGGTCGAGAACGCTTGAGGAGCCGTCCGTGTCCGGTACCAGTGGGTTGATCGACGCCGTCGGCGACGAATCATTGCGCGCGGCGTCCCTCGGGCTCCTGATGCACGAGCGGGTGCTGCTCACCCTCGACGCGAAGACCGGCATCATCACCGGCGTCAATGACCACGCGCTGGAGGTGTCGGCCCGCAGCCTCGACGAGGTGGTCGGCAAGCGCCTGCGGGACCTGTGGGACCTGCCGGCGGCGGTCTTCGACCAGATGCTCGACGCCGCCCGCGCGGGAAGGTTCATCGAGCAGACCGGGGCGATCACCGACGGCGCCGAGCGGCAGCGCTGGCTGCGCTTCAACTGTGGCCCAATCTTCGACGGCGGGAAGGTCGGCGCGAGGCCACCCGAGCTTGCCGACGCTTCTGGCGTTATGGGCCCGACCGGGGTGCTGCTCACCGCGTACGACATCACCGACGACCGCAAGCAACTGGCCGAGCTGCGCGGCCGGCACGCCGCCGTCGACCGGGCGCAGGCGATCATCGAGTTCGACCTCTACGGCAACGTCCTGGGCGCCAACGAGAACTTCCTCAACCTCACCGGCTACGCCCTGTCCGACGTCGTCGGCCAGCATCACCGCATGTTCGTCGACGAGGGCTTCGCCTCCGGCGACGCGTACGAGCAGATGTGGGACAAGCTGCGCGCGGGCGAGTACATCGGCGGCGAGTACAAGCGGATCGGCCGCGGTGGCCGCGAGGTGTGGATCCGCGCCACCTACAACCCGATCTACGACCTCGAGGGCCGCCCGTACAAGATCGTCGAGTACGCCCTGGACGTCACCGAGACCAAGCTGCGCAACGCCGAGTACCAGAGCAAGGCCGACGCGATCAGCCGCAGCCAGGCGATCATCGAGTTCGACCTGTCCGGCATGATCCTCGACGCCAACCGCAACTTCCTCGACGTCATGGGTTACCCGCTCGACGAGGTCAAGGGTCAGCACCACCGCATGTTCGTCGACGAAGAGGAGGCGCGGGGCGGCGCGTACCGCTCGTTCTGGCAGCGGTTGGCCAAAGGCCAGCACGAGGGCGGCGAGTACCGGCGAATCGGCAAGGACGGCCGGGAGATCTGGCTGCAGGCCACCTACGACCCGATCTTCGACCTGGACGGCCGGCCGTACAAGGTCGTCAAGTACGCCACGGACATCACCGCCGCGAGACTGCAGACGGCCGAGTACCGCGGCAAGGTCGAGGCGATCGACCGGTCGCAGGCGGTCGCCGAGTTCGACCTGCGGGGCAGGGTGCTCACGGCCAACCGCAACTTCCTCGAGTCGATGGGCTACACGCTGGAGGAGATCGTCGGCCGGCCGCACCGCATGTTCTGTACGCCGGAGTACGCGGCGAGCGAGGCCGACACGAAGTTCTGGGAGGAACTCGGCCGGGGCAAGTTCGAGGCCGGCGAGTACAAGCGGCTCGCCAAGCACGATCGTGAGGTCTGGCTGCAGGCCACCTACAGCCCGATCGTCGGCCTGGACGGCAAGCCGTTCAAGGTCGTCCAGTACGCCCTCGACGTGACCGATGCGAAGCAGCACACCATCGAGTACGAGGGTCGGGCCAACGCGATCGACCGCGCGCAGGCGGTCATCGAGTTCGACCTCGACGGCACCGTGCTCACCGCCAACCAGAACTTCCTGAAGCTCCTCGGATACAGCCTCGACGAGGTCAAAGGCAAGCACCACCGGATGTTCGTCGACCCGGAGTACGCCAAGACCGATCTCTACCTGACCTTTTGGGAGAAGCTCAGCCGGGGCGAGCACGAGAGCGGCGAGTACAAACGGATCGGCAAGGGCGGCCGGGAGGTGTACATCCGCGCCACGTACAACCCGATCTTCGACCTGGACGGCAAGCCATCCAAGATCGTCAAGTTCGCCCTCGACGTGACCGACTCGAAGCTCGCCACCGCCGAGTCCGAGGGCCGCGTCACCGCGATCGACCGGGCACAGGCCGTCATCGAGTTCGACCTCGAGGGTACGGTCCTCACCGCCAACGAGAACTTCCTGCGCACCATGGGCTACTCGGCGCGGGAGATCGCCGGCCAGCACCACAGCATGTTCTGCACCCCGGACTACGTCCTGTCGCTGGAGTACCGGGACTTCTGGCTGCGGCTGCGCAAGGGCGAATACCTCAACGGACGGTTCCACCGCATCGGCAAGTACGGCCGCGACGTCTGGCTGCAGGCGAGCTACAACCCGATCTTCAACCTGCGTGGCGAGCCGGTCCGCGTCATCAAGTACGCCCAGGACGTCACCGACCAGGTCGAGCTGGAGCTGCGCCTGGCCAGCAAGACGGTCGCGATGACCGAGTCGATCGCCACGCTCGCCGCGTCGACCGACGCGATCGTCGGCAGCGCCCGGCAGGCCAACGTCCTCGCCGACGCGACCCAGACCAACGCCAGCCTCGGCGTCGAGGAACTGCGCAAGTCGATCGAGGCGGTCGACCTGATCGAGCGCTCGTCCGATCAGATCGCCGCGATCGTGAAGGTGATCGGCGAGATCGCCAGCCAGACCAACCTGCTCGCCTTCAACGCCTCCATCGAGGCGGCCCGGGCGGGCGAGCACGGCGTCGGATTCTCGGTCGTCGCCGGCGAGGTCCGCAAGCTCGCCGAGCGCTCGTCGGAGGCGGCCCGCGACATCGACAGGCTCATCTCGGAGTCGGCCAACCGGATCAGCCAGGGTTCGCAGGTCTCCCTGCGGGCGCAGGCGGCGTTCAGCGACATCCTCAAGAGCGTCGCGTCCACGGCCGAGTCGATCGGCAGCATCTCGGTGTCGGCCGAGCACCAGCAGCAGATCTCGCGCCAGGTCAGCGCCCTGATCGCCGAACTGACCGGCCCCGGCAAGGTGGCGGTCTCGGCGTGACCGCCGTCGACGGCGAGGTGACGCTCTACGGCGTGTTCAGCCTCGGCCCGGCCGAGGTCGCCCTGCCGTTGTCGGAACTGCGCGAGGTGATCCCGCGCCCGTCCACCTTCGAGACGCTGCCGATCAGCGCGCCCGGGCTGGTCGGCGCCGTGAACCTGCGCCACCTGGTCATCCCGATCCTGGACCTGCGCCGCCTCGACGGCATGGAGTCCGGCGGCGAGGGCGAGGCCATCGTCATCGTCGCCCACGACGGCTACGTCTTCGGGCTTCTCGCCGGTGAGATCCGCGGCGTGGTCCGGGTACCGGACTCGGCGCTGTTCGAGACCACGGTCAGCGAGCGCAGCCCGCTGTTCTCGCACAGCTTCGAGCGGCCGGACAACGCGGCCGTGGTCAGCGTGCTGGACTGCCATGCGATCGCCGCGCTGCCCGGTGCGCCCCGCGTACGGGACGTGGCCGGGCCGAAGGAGAGTGGGCCCGCCCGGCCGGTCGAAGGCGCCGGCCCGCAGCGGATGATCATGCTCCTGCGCAGCGGCGCGCTCGGGCTGTGCATCGACGTCACCCACGTGCACTCGGTCGTACCGCAGCTGATCATCAAGGATTCGACGCTCGCGGGTGGCGCCTGCCGCGGGGTGGTCGAACTGGACGGCTACGCGGTACCGGCGGTCGACCTCCTCGAACTGCTCGGCCTCGGCCTGCTGCCGGCCGACCAGTCACATCGCGGCATCGCGCTCCACCTGCCCCGGGGCCTCATCGTGCTCACCGTGTCGGAGGTGTCGAGCATCCAGGCGCTGCCGGACAACGGCTTCGTCGAGTTGCCCCCCTTCGGCATGCCCCGGCCGGACCTGCTGTTCGGCATCGTCGACCTGCCCGGGGCGGGCCAACACCTGATGATCGACGGCGAGGCCGTGAAG
Source organism: uncultured Actinomycetota bacterium (assembly GCA_963816625.1). GTDB lineage: Bacteria > Actinomycetota > Actinomycetes > Mycobacteriales > Micromonosporaceae > Dactylosporangium. The sequence continues at coordinate 1,574,144 of CAWFLC010000006.1, forward strand.
GCCCAGCCGAACCTCGACGCGATCGCCGGGCTGGCCATTCCCCTGGCCGGTACCGTCGGCCAGCCGTCCACTGTGGACAGCGTCCGGGACGGGGACGAGGTCGACGGGCGGGAGATCGTCGAGTCGGTACGGCCGTTCCTCACGTACAACGTCGGTCACGACGCCGCGACGCCGCTCATGCAGATCAGCGAGATCGTGCCCTACCCGAGTGACCTGATCCCGGTCGACGGCGGCCCCCTGAAGGGCTTCTTCGTCCACCGGCGCACCTCGGTGCCGCTGTTGTGCCTGGGGACGCTGCTCGGGCAGTACGACGTCGACCGTACCGGCGCCAACGTGCTGCTGGTGGACGTGGACGGCGGCCTGGTCGGCTTCATCGTTCCCACGCTGCGGGCGATCGAGGAGTCGATCTGGGAGGAGCGGGCGCAGGGCACCGCGAAGTCGGGTGAGGATCTCCTGCGCAGCGGCCCCCTCGTCAAGGTCGGCCGGGGCGCGCAGGCGCGGATGATCCCCAACATCGACCTGCACCGCCTGGCCCGACAAGCAGCCTAGGCCGGCTCGGGATGCCACTACTTCGGGCAAGTTGTGGCTTCGGCGGGCCTGTGAGGCCACTACTTCGGGGAAGTTGTGGCCTCGGTCGCGGCGTCAGCTCGCGGTGGCCTTTCCGAGCGCACGGTCGAGGATCTCCAGGCCCTGATCGAGCTCCTCCTCGGTGACCGTCAGCGGTGGGGCGATGCGGAAGACGCCGCCCATGCCGGGCAGCTGCACGATGTTCATGTGCAGGCCGAGCGCCAGGCATTCGTCGGTGACCCGCCGGCCCAGGTCGTCGGCGGGCGCCTTGGTCTCCCGGTCGGTGACCAGCTCGATGCCGCGCATGAGGCCCCGGCCCCGGACGTCGCCGATGCACTCGTGCCGCTCCTGCAGCCCGAGCAGTCCCCGGTACAGACGTTCGCCGAGCTCGGCGGCCCGCGCGACCAGGCCGTCCCGTTCGATCACGTTCAGCACGGTCAGCCCGACCGCGGCCGGCAGCGGGTCGGAGACGTGGGTGGTGAAGAACAGGTATCCGCGCTCGTGGCAGCGCTCCTCGAGTTCGGCCGTCGTCACCACCGCGGCGAGCGGCAGCCCGGCGCCGAGCGTCTTGGACAGCGTCAGGATGTCAGGGACGACGCCGTCCCGCTGGAACGCGAACATCGTCCCGGTCCGTCCGACCCCGGTCTGCGCCTCGTCGAGGATGAGCAGCATGCCGCGCTCGACGCACTTGTCCTTCAGCGCGCGGAGGTACCCCTCGGGCAGGTCGATGACCCCGCCGGAGCTGAGGATCGGCTCGACGATCGCCGCCGCCAGGCTGCCCGTCGACTGCCGGTCCACCAGGTCGAACGCCGTGTCCAGCTCGCCCGGCCAGTCGCGTGCCGTCGCAGCGAACGGATCGGTAGGCGTTCGGCGCCGGGATGGCGAAGCTGCCCGGCGCGGCCGGCCCGTACCCCCGGCGGCCGGCGCTGTAGGTCGCGGACGCCGCGCCGGAGGTCATGCCGTGCCAGGACTGGCTGAAGCTGACCACCTCGTACCCTCCGGTGGCGAGCTTGGCCATCTTCAGCGCGGCCTCGTTGGCCTCGGCGCCGGTGGTGAGCAGCAGGGTCTTGGCCAGGGGCGCCGGGGTGAGTTCGTCGAGCTTGCGCGCGAGGTCGACGACCGGCCGGCTGAGCATCCCGCTGAACAGGTGGTCGAGCGTGCCGATCGACTCCCGCACGGTCGCCACGACGTCCGGGTGCGAGTGGCCGAGGATGGCGCTCATCTGCCCGGACGTGAAGTCGAGGATGGCCCGGCCGTCGGTGTCGTACACGTAGGACCCCGCGGCCCGCTCGATCACCGCCGGCGAGAACGTCCCGCCGTAGCGGACCAGGTGCGCGTCGACGTCGTCCCAGAAGTCACCCATGCCAGCCAGCGTACGGGCTATCCACGGGGCGTACCTGGCCTCACATGAGGGTCCAGGTGACGGTGTCGGTGGTCGGCGGTGCCGTTGATCGTGGCGGTCGCGGTGACCGTGTTGGCTCCCGGCCGCAGGGTCACGCCGGTCCAGGTGAAGATGTGGTCGCTGCTCGTCTTCGACGCCCAGTGACGTGCCGTTGAGGGTGACGTGTCACGGTCGCGGCGTTGGAGTAGACCTTCACGTCGGTCGACGCGGCGGTTCGCTGGGTCCATCGGCGGCTGGTGATGTAGAGCGTCGGTGCCGACGACCAGTTCGCCTTGTACCAGTAGAAGGCGTCCTTGCGGATGGCGCGGTCGCGGGTGACCAGGCCCTTGTCGTTGATGCCGGGCTGGGCGCCCTCGTTCCGGCCGTCCGAGGCGAAGTCGAACATGTTCCACACGAACGTGCCCCACACGTACGGGCGGGCGTTGATTTGCTTCCACGACTGCCTCGTGCAGCAGCGCCTGGTATTCCTCCGGGTGCCATTGCCCGCCCGGGCTGGGCTGGGCCGGGTTCAACTCGTGCTGGGTGATGTTGGCGCCGGCGCCGTACTCGGAGACCGCGATCGGCCGGCTCGGCAGCGCCGCGTGCAGGCTGTCGAGGTTGGCGCCGAGGTCGTTGTACCGTGCCGGTGTACCAGCCGTAGTACTTGTTGTAGCCGGTCGACGTCGGTGTGCGTCGGTGACGGCGCCGGTGTCGCTGACGCAGCAGCTCGCGTAGGTGGAGATCCGGTCCGGGTCCTCGCGTGTGCACGATGCCGGCCAGGTCGGCGAGCAGGGTGTTGGTCGCCGCGTTGTCGCTGCGCTGCTCGTTGCCGATGCCCCAGAACACGATCGACGGGTGGTTGTAGTTCTGCCGGATCAGCTCGCGCAGCTGCTGCTGCGGCGTTGGCGGTGAACGCGGCGGACGCGGTGGTGTCGTTGACCAGCGGGATCTCGGCCCACACCACGAAGCCCTGCGCTCGTCGGCCAGGTTGTAGTCCTTCTGGTCGTGCTGGTAGTGCGCCATCCGGACGGCGGTGCGCACCGATCTCGCGGATGAGATCGAAGTCCTGGGTGTGCTGCGGCGTCGTCGACGGCCCAGCCGACGCCGGCCCGGTCCTGGTGCAGGTTGACGCCGTGCAGGTCGAGGTCGTGGCCGTTGAGCGTGAATCCGGTGTTGACATCGATCGCGAACGACGCGCAGCCCGAGCGGTTCGGTGACCACGTCGGTGACCCGGTTGGTCGGTGGCGTCGCGCATCTCGACGTTGGCGTTGTAGAGGTACGGGTCGGCCCGGCCGTCCCAGCGATGCGGGTTGGCGATGGTCACGGTCTGGGTCACGTCGCGCCCGGCGTGAGCGGCCACACTGCCGGCGGTCAGCGTCTGGTCGGCGACGACGGTGCCGGCGGCGTCGGCGATGACCGTGCGGACCGCGACATTGGCGGCGCTGTTGTTGTTGTTGAACACCTTGGTCGTCACGTCGACGGTCGCCGAGCTCGCGGTGACGCTGCGCTGGCGCAGGTAGATGCCGGGCCCGGCGTAGTCGAGCATGCGGATCTGCAGCGGGTCGACCGCCCAGAAGCTGACGTTGCGGTAGATACCGCCGTCGAACGTGTAGTCGGCGCGACAGCGGCGGGATGTTGGCGTTGTTCGCGTTGTTCACCTTGACCGCGATGACGTTGTCCTGGCCGACGTGGAATGCGCTGGTCGCGTTGAACCGGAACCGGGCGTAGCCGCCGGCGTGCTGGCCGAGATACGTCCCGTTGACGTAGACGTCGGCCACCTGGTTGGCCCCGGCGAACTGCAGGTAAAGCTGCTTGCCCGCGTATCCGGCCGGGACCGTGTAGTGCCGGCGGTACCAGCCGACGCCCCGGTAGTAGTTGTTGCCGCCGTCCGAACCGTCGGTGGCGTTCCAGGTGTGCGGGGTGTTGACCGACGCCCAGGCGCTGTCGTTGAACGTCGGCGACTGCGCGTTGGCGACGTCGCCCTTGGTGAACTTCCAACCGCTGTTGAGGTCGACGCGCTGGCGCAGCGCCGGCGGGCTGTAGGTCGCGGCCGCGGCCGGGAGGGCCGGGATGAGCGCCGATCCAGCGACGATGAGCACGACGGCGGCTCGGGCAAGGGCGCGTACGGGCAGCAGCATGCGTTCATTGTCGTCGATGTCCGGCCGGATGTCAGCATGAGCAGCTTCGGCTCGTTCGGCGGCCAGCCTCGTTTGTCGGGCGCGGGCTGGTTACGGCTCGCGCCCGTCGGAGGTGCGGCGGCGGATCCGCACGGTGGCCCAGACGATCTTTCCGTCGGTCAGTAACGTGCAACCCCAGCCGACGCAGAGCGCGTCGAGCAGGAGCAGTCCCCGGCCGCCCTCACCGCTGTCCGCATCGGGTAGCCGGTGGCTCGGCCGACGATGACTGCGGTCGCGGACCGACAGGTGCAGGAACCGGTCGCGGAGCACGGCCGTGACCTCGATCCAGTCGCTGACCGTGTGCCGGACCGCGTTGCTGACCAGTTCGGTCACGACCAGTTCGGCGTCGTCACGCAGGTCGGGCAGGTGCCAGGTGGTACATGCCCGGCTGATCAGCGCCCGGGCGTTCATGGTGGCGGCCGGCGTGGGCCCCAGACGCATATTCAGCCGCAGTGGCGCCTGGCTGTCGGCGGCGGCCAGGGCCGTTGCCCGGTCGGGGTACACGGAAGCGAGCCGATCGACGTCGAACTGGATCAGCTGCGTGTGCAGCGCCGGGTCGGTAGTGCACAGCAGGACCGGGCAGCCCGGCCAGCGCGCGGCCGTCCGGGCGATCGACGCGAAGACCGTCGCGGCGGCGTCGAACTCGAGGGTCATCCCGGACAGGTCCACCACGATCGCCGACGGGCCGTCGGCCAGCAGATTGAGCAGAAACCTCCGCACGGTCACTGTTGTCCGGATCGTGAGCGCGCCGGCCACTGCGATGAGGGCGACCGGCGGTGAGGCGATCTGGGTGCAGGTGAGCGTGGTTGGCATGCTTGGTTTGCCTCGATCGCTGCAGTCGTGGTGGCTGGCTCCCGTGTGACGGAAACGTTTGCTTTCCACCCTGCCCCGGCAGTGGCTCCCCAAACCGAGACACCATGATCAGTTGGCGGCCCCGGGAGGCCACAACTTCGGGGAAGTAGTGGCCTCAGAGGGTCGGGAGGCCACAACTCCGGGGAAGTAGTGGCCTGAGGTGGCGGACGCCACGCGCGACCCGGCCGCCCCGCGCGAAGCGCGAGACGGCCGGGTTGTTGAACAGCAGGACCTAGCTGAGCGTCAGGGACGTGTCGTCGATCACGAACGACGTCTGCAGCGACGAGTCTTCGGTGCCGGTGAACTTCACCGTCACGGTCTGACCCGCGGACGGCCGAGACGTTGACCGTCCGCAGCTGCGTAGCCGCTGGCCTTGTTCAGGTTCGAGAACGTGCACGCGGTCGTACGAGCCGGCCTGGACGGTCAACTTGTCGAACTGCGTGCTGGTCGTGGTCTCCGCCGAGTCGATGTGCAGCCAGAACGTCAGCGTCGCGCATGACAACCGGCCGGGATGGCCACCGACTGGGACAGCGAGTCGGTGTGGGTACGGCCGTAGCCGTCGAGCCACGCGTTCCAGGTGCCACCGTGGGTCGGCTGGCCCTGCGAGCCGTTCTGGCCGATGACGCCGGCCGTCGCGGTCCACGAGGCGGACCCGGACTCGAAGCCGGGGTTGAGCAGCTTCTGGCCGGAGCAGCCACCCGGGTTGGTCGGCGTGATCGTCGGGGTCGGGGTCGGCGTGCCACCGGTGCAGGTCGCCTCGCCGGACTGGGCCGGCACGCTGACGGCGTTCCACGCGGCCTTGACCGTGTTGAACGCGGTGCAGTTGCCCGGGGTCAGGTTCTTGGCCGCCTGCAGCGTCCAGATGCGGTAGCTTCAGGTACGACGAGCTGGTGGTCTTCATCAGCATCGCGTTGTACATGATCGTCATGGCGTTCTGGATGCCGACACCGGTGACCGATGGTGCCGTTGCAGGTCGGGCTGGCCGGCTGGCCGTCGTCGGCGTTGGTGCCCTGAGCGACGCAGGTAGAACCAGTGGTCGCCGGGGCCGGCCGCGGCGTGCACCTCCGCGACCGGGGATGCTGCTGGAGTAGCAGTTGGGGTCACCGACCTGCGACGGGTTGTACATGATGCGGATCGGGCCGCTGCCGACCAGGTTGACCTCTTCGCCGACCTGGAAGTCCGGCGCGTCGGCCGGGTTGTTGGCGAACCACTCGGTCGCCGCGCCGAACGTGTCCGCCACGAACTCCTGGGTGCCGCTGCGGGAGATGCCACCGGGGGTGTGGTCGTCGACGCCGTGACCCATCTCGTGGCCGACCACGTCGAGCGGAGCCGATCCACTGGCCGGCGTTGTTGTGGCCGATCTGGACCTGGGTGCCGTCGTAGAAGGCGTTGACGTCGTTCAGGCCGACGCGGATCGGCCACGCGCCGCCGTTGCCGTCCATGGCGTTGCGGCCGAGCCACGGCGACAGCATCTTGACCTCGGTCTCGCGCCGCGTACAGCGCGTCGACGCAGCCGGTCTCCCGGTCGGTGCCGTTGCCGTTGCCCCAGACGTCGTCCGGGCCGGTGAAGATCGTGTTGTTACTGGCGTTCTGGCAGCTCAGGTTGGTCGTGCCCGGGGCCCTCATGCTGAACGTGCTGCCGGACTGCGTCGTGGCCAGCGTGACCGAGCCCTCCCAGGCGCCGGTGCCGGTGCCGTGCAAGCACGTGCTCCTGGGAGTGCAGGACCGTCGCCGGTGACCGCGTCGACATCCACGGTCAGGCGGCTGTAGCCCTCGGCGCCGGTGCCGCTGAGCGTGGTCTCCCAGGCCAGGGCGGCGGCGGAGTCGTCGAGCGTGTCGACGACGAGGCGGGTGCCTTCGACGGTGCTGACCGACTTGAGCTGGCTCCGGGCGACCTTCTCGGCGGCCGGCCTGGCTGAGCGTCGGGAATGGTCGACAGGCTGCCGATCGACTTGGTCTGCGCGACGGAGGTGTACTTGGTGTTGCCCGCTGCGTCGGTGACGACGACGAAGTCGCCGCCGACGACGGGGAGTCCCTTGTAGGTCCGGTCGTAGGGCACGTAGTGCATGCCGCCGGAGGAGATCACCGGGTGCTGCACGAACGCCTCGCCGGACGAGGCGTGCACGACGCTCGGGTGGCTGGCGACGTAGGCGTCGGCCGACTTGCTCGCCTGCGCCTTGGTCGCTGCCGGACTGCTCGGTGCTGTCAGTGCCGGCGAGGCCTGTACAGCCGCGGCGGTGCCGGCGGTGACCAGCCCCACTGCGAACGCTCCGGCCGCGGTGGCGAGCCGTGGAGTGAACTTCAAGGGTGCCTCTCTTCCCGAGACAGCGCAGGTCACCAACGGGGGTACGGTGACGCTGCACCGGAGATTGGATGCCGCGACGGGAGTCGACGGGTCTGGCTGTCCGGCGTGCGCGCGCCGATCGGCCGGTCATCCATCGTTATCGACTCACGACGATGGGTGGACGATCACACAGTGCGGTACACGAACACAAGGGTCGATACGGGCTCGAAACCCGCGCCCAAACCCTACATTCGCGTTCAACTATGTGATCGAGTTCCCTGCTCAGGCATCTTCTTTGATCGACAGCTACCGTTTTATGGTGCGTCGAGCGGGCGATCGTTGCCCACGCGCCCGGCGCGGTCGCCGGGCCGTGCATGATCAAACCCATCCGTGGGTACGACCAGAGCATGCTGGACGACAACGACATCGAGACGACCGGCGCACCTGACGTGTTCGACGGGCCGGCCGACGGCGGCGCCAACCCGGACGGCGTCGACGGTGGCGCCGACGGCAGCGCGGACACCGGTGGCAAGCTGCGCTCCCTCTTCGGCACCGGCAGCCTGACCAGCGGCAGTGTGACCGGCGGTACCCCGCCGCCGGGTGGGCGCGGCACCGGCGCCGGCGACATGAGCGGCACGAGCTTCACCGGTGAGGGCGACGTCACCAGTGGCGGCGACGACGGCGTGGACACCACCGGCGCCGGCCCCGCCAACAAGTAGTCCGCCGGGCAGCGGCACGAAGCTGCGGTGACCCCGAACGTGTGCCAGCCCGCCACCATCGGGCGGTTTTGTGCCCGGGTCAGACGGGTAGGTGCGCAGTGCACCGCGAGAATCATGACGGGCGGTGACGGGGTTGGGAGTGCACGATGCGAACCTTGGGCGGCCGGTACCGCCTCGACGAGGAGATCGGCGCGGGCGGCATGGCCCACGTCTGGCGCGGGTACGACGAAGTCCTTGACCGTGAGGTCGCGGTCAAGCTGCTCACCCCGGAGCACGCCGGCGACCCGCGCACCTTCGAGCGCGCCCGCAACGAAGCCCGCTACGCGGCGCGCCTCGCGCACCCCAACGTGGCCGCGGTCTACGACTTCGGCACCTCACGACGGGGTGAGCGCGGCACCGCGTACCTGGTGATGGAGCTGGTCGAAGGGCCGCTGCTGTCCGACCAGCTGCGCCGCGGGCCGCTCGACTGGCGCTTCGCCGCCCGGATCTGCGCCGAGGTCAGCGCCGGGCTGGCCGCCGCGCACGGCCGGGAGATCGTGCACCGCGACGTCAAACCGGCCAACATCGTGCTCACCCCGACGGGCGCGAAGATCCTCGACTTCGGCATCGCCGCGGCGGCCGGTGCGCCCGACCGGATCGTCGGCAACAGCATCGTCGGCACGGCCGCCTACATCGCCCCCGAGCGGCTGCAGGGCCGCCCGGTCATGGCCGCCACCGACATGTACTCGGTCGGTGTGCTGCTCTACCAGACGATCACCGGCGAGCTGCCGTGGCCGGTGGACACGGACGAGGCGCTGCTCAACTCGCACCGGCTGGCCGCCCCGGCGCCGCTGCCCCGCTTCGACGGGCTGGCCGACGACCTCGCCCAGATCTGCGCCGACTGCCTGGACAAGCGGCCGTCCGAGCGCCCGACCGCGGTGGCCGCGGCGCTGCTGCTCGCGGCCGCCGTCGACGCCCAGGTCTACCTGCCGCCGGTCTTCGAACCGGCCCAGCACCGGGCCCCGCTGGCCGAGGACCCACTGCACGCCGTAACCTCCGCGTACGCCTGCTGAGCCGCTTTTCAGGTGGCGGAGTGCGGCGGCTCGTCCGAGATCTTCGGTCGGCTCGTCCGGGTGAAACGGGTCGGTCGCCGGAGTTGCCGGCCGGACGCCCGGCATACGTTGTCGATATGCGGGCTGACGGCGACGAGCGGGTGACGGCGAGATGCGGGTGACGGCCAGATGCAGGTGACGCTGGCCGGAGAGGCGGCCCCCGACGGGTCCCGGGCACCGTGGACGGCCGCGACCTCCTCTGGGTCGGCCGTCCTGCTCGACGGCGACGCAGGGGCGGGCGCCCGGCTACTCGCCGTCGCGGAGTCGGCCGAGCCGCTGGCGGCCGACGGGTCCGCGGCCGTCGTGCGCTGGCGCGGCGCCACCGTCGACTACCTGGCCAGCGGCGACACCCTGGTGGTCCTCGGCGACGGCACGGTCATCGCCGACGCCAAGGGCAGCGTCGAGGCCCCGGCGGCCGTCGTGCTGCTGTCGGCCGGGGCCGCCGCCGCAGTCGTCGACTACGCCGCGCTGAGCTGGCCCGAGTTCCTAGAGGTGCTACTCGCCCGCGGACCGCACGAGGTCATCGCGCTGACCCGCGAGCTAGAGCGCAACGACCCGGACCGCACAGTCTGGCCCCGCCCAGCGCGACACCGCCCAGCCGCGATCGTCCTCCTACACCCGTGAGCGCGACCCGAGTCGATCAAGGAAGTACACGCCCGGGAATCGGACAAATCCCGGCGCGCACTTCCTTGATCGACTCGGTGAGCGGCGTTAGATCCGGGACAGCGCTCGGTCGCTGATGAACGGGTCGAGCGCGAACTGGCGCGCTCGCCGCTCGGCGAACTCCATCAGCCCGATCGAGTCGGCGTAGTCCAGCGCGTACAGGTCGAGGTCGAACTGCAGGAGTTGCTCGGCGATCTGCGCGTGGAGCTCGAGGACGTCCGGCGGCCAGGCCGCGTAGCCGTCGTCGGTCCAGCGGGCCGAGAACGACTCGAACAGGATGCCGTCGACGAACTCGGCCAGCCGGGGCAGCATGCCGAAGCCGCGGTTGGCCAGCATGTAGCTCGGGCCGGCCTCCTCGCGCAGCGCCGCGACCAGCGCGAGCAGGTGCGGCACGTCCTCCGGGAAGGTCAGTTCGACGTTGAGGGTGTCCAGGAACAGCCCGGTGAAGCCGGCCTCCATCGTCGTCCTTGGCCTGCTCCACCACGTGCGCCACCCACTCCGGGTGCCCGACATGAACGAACGCGCCGCCCCAGTCCGGATTGCGCTCCTGCCGCTGCCACGGCGCCGGCGGGCCTTGGTCCTCCGACAGCGACAGGTAGCCCAGCGGCTCGGTGCCGCGCTGGCGCAGGTACGCGAGCTCCTGCGGCGTTGTAGAAGTCGGCCTGCAGGACCACCCGCCGGTAGCCGACGAGCTTGTCCAGTTGGCCCGCGCCGTAGTAGAAGCCGAGGCTTCTCGCATCATCCGCCGCCATCCGCGGTACCAGTCGACGGTGCGCCGGACGCCCTCGTCGAGCGGCACCGACGGCTCGAACCCGGTCAGCGCCCGCAGCCGGGCGAGGTCGGGGCAGCGGCGGCTTGACCGAGCCGGGCGGCGCGGCCGACGGCGCGAGGGTCGGCCGTCGCTCCGGTCGCGCGGAGCACGAGCTTGGCCAGGTCGCCGATGTTCGTCTCGGCGCTGTCGTCGCCGATGTGCACGATCTGGCCGGCCGCCTCGGGCGTGGCCATCAGCCGCAGCATCGCCTCGACCGCGTCGTCGACGTAGCAGAACGCGCGGAACTGCTCGGCGCCCGGCACCCGGAACGGGTCCTCGCCGCGCAGCGCGCGCAGCGCCATCTCCGGGATGACGTGGTCGGCGCCCATCCGCGGGCCGTACACGTTGTGGAAGCGCCCGACGACGGCCTGGAAGCCCTTGGCCCGCGCCGCCGTGCATGAACGCCGGCTTCGCCGAGCAGCTTGCTGATCGCGTACGCGAACCGGGGCGCGGTCACGTCGGCGATCATCACCGGCGACGTTCTCGGCGGTCGGCACCGGCGACGATGCCGGCGTCGACGCCGCCCGCGTAGACCTCGCTGGTCGAGGCGAAGAACACGCGCTCGTCCGGGCCCACCCAGTCGATCAGGTGCAGGGCGGCGAGCGTGTTGACCCGGACGACCCGCGCCGGGTCGGCTCGACGTTGCGCACCCCGACGACGGCGGCGAGCAGGTAGATCTGGTCCCAGCCGTGCGGCAGGTCGGCCCAGGTCGCCGGCGTCGGTCAGGTCGGCCGAGACGCACCGTCGACCGCCGGGTGCGCGCGCAGGGCGTCGAGGTCGGCGTCGTCGCCGCCCGCGCGAGAAGTCGTCGACGATGGTGACCTCGTGGCCCTCGACGACGAGCCGGCGGGCCAGGTGCAGGCCGATGAACCCGGCCCCGCCGAGCAGCAGTGCCCTCACGACGCCACCCCCGTCGCCGTGGGGGCGGCCGGCAGGTAGCCGATGCCCGCATAGCGGACGCCGGCCGCGGTCACCGCCGTCTCGTCGAGGATCCGCCAGGAGTCGTAGACGACACGGCCGGCTGTTGGCGCCGCCGAGCACCGCTGTCGACCTGGATCGCCCGGTAGTCGGGGTGGTCGTTGATGATGAGCATCGCGTCGGCGTCGCGTGAACGCCTTGTCCAGGCTGACCGGCTCGCCGCCGTACTGGCGGATCACGTCGTCGGTGACCATCGGGTCGTGGCCGAGGACGGTCAGGCCGGCCGTCGGAGAACATCGGCATCATCGCCTCGATCGGGGTGCCGCGCATGTCGTCGGTGGGCGGCCAGCCCTTGTAGGCCCAGCCGAGCACGGACAGCCGGGCGCCCTGCGGTCGCGCCGCGGGCCGCGCGGATCATCTCCACGACCCGGGTCGGCCACGTGCACCGGCAGGTACTCGTTGAGCTCCCGGGCCTGCCCGACCAGGAACGGCGGCCGGTCGCCGGCGCTGTTGATCATGATGTACGGGTCCTTCGACAGGCAGCCGCCGCCGACGTAGCCCGGGCTTGGCCAGGTCGGGCCGCGGGTAGTCGAGGTTCGCCGCGCGGATGACCTCCAGCGGGTCGAGGCCGTGCTGCTCGGCGATCAGCGCGATCTCGTTGCCGAAGGAGTAGATGAGGTCGGTGTGGCAGTTGTTGGACAGCTTCACCAGTCTCGGCGGTCTCCAGTGCTGGACACCGGGACGAGCTGCGTGGCCAGGCCGCTGAAGAACTCCATCCCGGCGCGCCAGGCTCTCCTCGTCGAGGCCGCCGATCACCTGCGGCAGCTCGACCAGCTCGCGCAGCGCCTGGCCCTGGATGGTGCGCTCCGGCGCCATCACCAGCTTCGCGGCGTCGCCCCACGCCGTGCAGCAGCGCCGGGCAGCACGACGCGTGCGGCTGGTGCCGACCGGCACCGTGCTGCGCACCACGACGAGCGTGCCCGGGCCGCACCAGCTCGGCGATGCTGTCGGGCGGCGGCCGCGAGGTTGGTCAGGTTGGGCTTGCGGGTGTGCTCGTCGACCGGGGTCGATACGCAGATCACCGCGACGTCGACGAGTGTCGCGCGGCAGCTCGCGTCGTCGATGAACGACCGTCTTGCCGACGTGCTCGGCGAACGACCTCCTCGACGCCCGGCTCGAAGATGTGCGGGCGTCCGTGCGACAGGGCGTCGATCACGGTCGGGCTGGACGTCGACGCCGTAGCACCACGAATCCCTTGTTCGGCCAGCGCGGCGGTCAGGGTGAGGCCGACGTAGCCCATCCCGACCACACCGATCGTCTTGGGCATGCGTTTCTCCTTCTTTTCGGGGTACGAGCGGAGTCAGGTGCAGGCCGGGGCTGATCCGGTCGAGGTCGCGGACGGTGACGTAGCCGGCGAACCGCTCGGTGCGGTACCGGTCGCAGGCGACCCGGACGTTGCCGGTCGTGGTGGCGTAGTCGACGGCCGAGCACGAACTTGCCGGCGTCGCGCAGCGCCCGGGTCTCGGCCAGGTTCTCGGCGCAGTAGTCCTCGGTGCACGGCTCGTCGGTGGCCAGGAAGAACAGCTCCTCCATGCCGATGCCGTCGATGGCCTCGACGTAGCCGGGCTGGCTCGCGCAGCTCGGGCGAGTTCTGCGGGAACGATCCAGGAAGTCCGGCCGCTGCTGCCTTGGCGTACTCTGCTGATCCGCACGATCAGGTCGGCCATCGGCCCGGGCCAGGTCGGTCGCGGTTCTCGCCCTGGACCAGCTTCAGGTCCAGCTCCTCGTACGCCAGCGGGGTGTCCAGGTAGACGCCGTCGAAGCCGGCCTGCAGCGCCTGGTCGACGCGCGGCCGCACGACCCGGTCCCACCAGCGCTGGTCCCAGTACCGGACGAAGTGCTCGTCCGGCCAGTCCGCCCAGTCGGTTGAGCGATCAGGTCGGGCGCGTCCCGCCGGATCGGCTCGGTACTCGGGCCGGAAGTCCTCGATGCTGCCGATCTCGAAGTAGGCCAGGACGCGCTTGCCGGCCTGTGCACCATGGCCAGTTCGTCCGGCCGGAAGTAGTCGGACTTGGCGTCGCGGGCCAGGTCGATGACGGCGAGCGGGAACGGCGACGCGGCCAGGGTCGTCGAGCCGATCGTCGTCGTAGTTCTGCAGTTGATAGACCCAGCTGGTGATGGGCGTCGTGCTGCCGGGCAGGGCAGCCGTTCCAGGCGCATGAGGAGTCTGTTCGGCCGAGGCCGTCGCCGGTTGGGTGCGCTTGCACGCCACCAATCCGGCCCCCAGCAGCACGACGACGATCGCCGCGGCAGTCCCTCGTACCCCTGGAAGTGCCCGCATCAGACGGTCACCGGGGTGGCCACCGAGGCCCAGATCGCCTGGACGGACTCGGTGCAGGTCGTACGCCGGCGCCCAGCCCGAGCACCTGCCGGGCCCGTTCGATGTCGCCGCGCATCCAGTCGACCGCCGACGATCGGGCCGGACCGATACCCCGTTCCAGGATCTCGCCGGTGAAGCCGGCCGCCTCGGCCAGTAGCCGCACCGTCTCCCGCGAGGTGACCGCCCGTCCACTCGCGACGTTGCAGACGCGGGCGGCCAGCCGGGGTGTCACGACGGCGGCGAGGACCGCGGTCGCGACGTCGCGGACGTCGACGAAGTCCCGGTACGCCGACAGCGAGCCCAGCGTGATCGTACGGGCGCCGGTCGTGCGCGCCTCGGCGAAGAGGTTGGCGCAGCCGGCCGAGCAGGTTGTCCTGGTGCAGCCCGCCGCCGATCGGATTGAACACCCGCAGGGCGATGCCGTCGATCCGCCCCGCGTTGCTGGCCGCCTGCACCAGGTGGGTCCCGGCGAGATGGCTGATGCCGTAGTCGCTGACCGGCGCGGCCGGATGCTCCTCGGAGACCGAGCTGCCGTGCGGGACGGGCCCGTACTCGCCGGCCGATCCGAGCCGGACGAACCGCGCGCCCGGCGCTCGCGGCCGCGATCGCCTCGATCAGCTTGGCGGTGACGACCGTGTTGGCCTCGACCAGTTCGGCGCCGGTGCCGGTGAGCCGGCCGGTGCAGTTGACCACGGCGTCGGGCGACTGCCGCGGCGATGAACGCGGTGAGCGCGTCCTGGCCGCCGCCGAAGAGGTCGACGCGGTCCCGCCCGGCGCAGGTGACCGCGCTGACCCGAGGGTCGGCCGAGAGCACCGGCAACACATGCCGCCCGATGAACCCGGTGGCCCCGAAGAGCAGTACGCCGACTCATGCGGCTCATTCCAGTCCGGGTTGGCAGCAGGATCTTCTCCAGCTCGGCGAAGTTCCGGTTGGCCTCGTCGTAGTCGTCGGGGCGGCCGATGTCGAGCCAGAACCCGTCGAACGGGTAGCTGGCCGGGAACTCCTCCCGGTCGAGCAGGTCGAGGACCAGCTGGTCGAAGCCGAACGCGAGCCCACCCGGATACGGGTCGAGCGTCGGCCCGGGACATGCCGTACACGCCCATGCTGACCCGGTAGTTGTACGTCGGCTTCTCGGTGAAGCCGACCAGCCTGTCCGACTCGACCGTCCAGTACCCCGAAGTCGATCTTCACCGAGCGCTGGTAGGTCGCCACGGTCAGCCGGTGACCGGGACAGCTCGTGCGAGTGCAGCAGATCGCCGTAGTCGAGGTCGGTGAGCACGTCGCCGTTCATCACCAGGAACCGCTCGGGCAGCCGGTCCTTGATGCCGAACAGCGGGCCGACCGTCGACAGTGGAACGGTCTCTTCGACGTAGGTGACCCGCAGACCCCAGCGGGAGCCGTCGCCGACAAACGCCTTGATCAGCCGGCCGAGATGGTTGATGCACAAGGTCACCGAGGCGAATCCCTGCGCCGCCAATTGCTGCAGGATGATCTCGAGGATGGTGTACCGCTCGCCGATCGGTACGAGCGGCTTCGGCAGCGCGGTGGTGTACGGCCGCAGCCGCACGCCCTTGCCTCCAGCCAGAATTACCGCGTGCATAGTTGTCTTCCTCCCCACCGTGAAATGAATGTCACCGGGAACGGATCTCACCGGTATCGCCGGGCCTGGCCCAGGATCGGTGCGAGTGCGACGAGTAACAGCACTTGGAGCAGCACGACGCTGCCGAAGAACAGCGCCATGTCGGTGTATGCGGACAGCCGGGGCAGCGAGACGGTCGCCACGGCGAATTGACCGGACACGAGGTAGCCGGCCACGACGTGGGCGGCGATGGAGGTGCCGAGGGCGAGGCTGAGCCAGCCGTAGCGGTGGTGCCCGGCCAGAACGAACGCCAGGAAGTAGGCGCCGGCCAGCGCGACCTGCGCGGCGCCCATGGCCACACCGGCCGCGGTGAGCTTGTCGAAGCGCCACAGCACCAGCATCAGCGGCGCCTCCAGCAGCGCCACCGCGGCCGAGCAGACCATGGCGTTGCCGGCCACCATGAGCCAGATCCGCCGGGAGAACTGGCGCGGGTAACGCACCTGCGAGAGCAGCCAGCGCGACCGCTCGTTGAAGCGGCGCGCCCGCCACTCGACCACGCCCATGGCGACGATGAGCGGCCCGCCGGCCACCACGATGTCGATGTGCGTGAGCAGGTACGGCATCTGCGCGTGCAGCAGGAACCACGCGGTGAGCGCGTTGTACGCCAGTACCGTCAGAAGGACCCCCGACCGTCCACGAAGGACACCGTGGGCCCGTTTGGCCTCGGCCCGCCGTCCGGCGCGACCGGCCTCGACCAGCGCCAGCACGAAGGCGAGCGCGACGCAGAAGGTGATCGTGCCCAGCGCCCAGCGCAGCGCCGGCCCGCCGAGGACCACATAGGCCATCCCGGCGATCGCGCCGGGCACCATCAGCGCGGTGACCCACAGTTCGCGCCGGTAGAACAGCAGCACGGTGGCGGCCATCTGGTAGGTCATCACGGCCGGCACCAGGACGGCCGCGGTGGGGCCGCTGTTGGTGCCGACGGTGATCGCGGCGCCGACCCCCGCGGCGACGAGCACCCCGCCGAGGCTGGTCCAGACGAGGACCCGGCCGGCGCCCTTCGGGTCGTGCACGTTGAGCCACTGGTAGGCCAGCCAGGTCGCGCCGCCGGCCCAGACCCAGCCGAGCAGGCCGGCGACGATCAAGGCGATGAGGAACGGGTGGGGCTGGACGACGGCGAGGACGGCCGGGAACAACGCGCTCGGCAGCAGGTACAACAGTCCGTGCGACAGATCGCGCAGCCAGCGGCCGGGTTCCGGGTTCTCGTTGCGGGTCGAACGAAGCCGCGGGACGCTGCCGCCGAGGCGGCGGAACACGTCGTCGGCCAGCGCGAACACGTCGGTGTAGCCGTACTCGACGCGGGCCGCGCGGTCGTTGATCCCGTCGGCCTCGAGCAGGGCCGCGACCTGCAGCGCGTCGACGGCCTGCCCGGTGCGCAGCCGGGCCCGCGTGACGAGGTCGTCGACCGGGTCGCCGGTGGACGGCAGGCGCAGGGCCAGGGCCTCGAGCGCGGCGACCGACAGCACCATCGTCGCGTCGGACGCGACGAACCGGGCCGCGGCCATCATCGGCGTCGTGCTGCCGCGGACGGCGATGTCGGCCAGGGGGTCGTTGATGAGCTGCGTCATGAGCGCTGACCTTCGAAGGACAGGGGCTGATTCGCGTTCCAAACCGCTCCACGACTCATGCCGGTGGCATCGGCCGTGAAGACGCGGGCCCGGCCGACCGGGCGGCGCACGTAGGCCCGGCCGATGACCGCCGGGACAGGCGCGTCGGCGGAGTCGGGCGCCGGCTCGGCGGTAAGCTCGGGCGTGGTGATCCGCTCGTACAGGTCGCGGTAGGCGGTCAGCGACTGGGCGAGCGTGAAGCGTTCCATGACGCGGTCGCGGGCCTTGGCCGCGAGGGAGGCCCGCAGTTCCGGGTCGCCGAGCAGCCTCAGGCAGGCTTCCGCGATCGCCGTCGTGTCCCGCGGCGGCACCACGATGCCGGCGTCGCCGACCGCCTCGGCACCCCGCCGACGTTGGTGCACACGACGGTACGGCCGCAGGCCATGGCCTCCACGACGGTGTACGGGAAGCCTTCGGAGATGCTGGTCAACGCGACGATGCTGCCGCTGTGGTACGCGTTCACGGTGTCCTCGACCCGTCCCTCGAGGGACGGCGGCGCCGGTGAGGCCGAGCTCTTCGATGAGCCGCAGGCAGCTCTCCCGGTAGCCGATGTTCTGCGGCGGGGTCGCGCCGTACATGCGCAGCCGGGCCTCGGGCAGCTTCTCGTGCACGATGGCGAAGGACCGGATCAGGGTGTGCAGGTCCTTGAGCGGGTCGACCGGCCCATGAAGACGATGGTCGGCTCGGCCGGTTCCGCCTCCGCGGTCGGGAACGACTCCGGCGACACGCCGTTGTACATCGTCCACATCCGCTGCGGAGCGGCGCCGTTGCGCAGCTGCCAGCGCCGGTTGTACGCGGAGTGCGGGGCGAGCGCGTCGGACATCAGGTACGCGGCGCCGGCGAGCGACCGGAAGAAGCTGAGCACCAGCACCTTGACCGGGTGCGGTGTGTCCTCCTCGAGGAAGGAGATGTATCGCTCGCGCAGGTAGATGCCGTGCTCGGAGAGCAGCAGGGGCGTGCCGTCCCGCCACTTCGTGGCCATGCCGACCAATGTGGACAGACCGTTCATCGCGGCGTGCACCACGTCGGCCCGTACCGGCGCAGCGGCGAGCGGGCGCAGCATGTGCTCGATGAGCCAGGCCGCCTGGGTGGCGTCGGCGAGGGTCAGCCCGCCGGTGACCGGGGCGCGGCCGACGGCGCGCCCCGGATCGCGGTAGAGCTCCGGTTCGACCGCTCGCAGCCCGTGCCAGGCGTCCATCATCGCGGCGAGCGCGTCGTTGGAGGTCAGCGCGGAGCTGAGGTCACCGCCGCCGGCCGCGTACTCGTACAGGCCGCGCAGCGCCAGCAGGAAGCGGCTCCGCTCGACCGCCGCCCGCTCCGGTCGCGGGTCGAGCGGCGTGACGAGGCAGTTGAGGAACGCGGCGTAGGAGGAGCGGAACGAGGCGGGCGGGCGGCCCCGGCGGCTGGCGCCGCCGGAGCCCCACAATGGGATGTTGACGACCCGATCCAGGTTCCCCGGCGGGGCGAAGATCGACCGTTCGGACCCGTCGACGCTCAGTGCGACCATGTCCCAGCGGTAGTCCGGTAGACCCCGGATGAGCTGGTCGCACCACACGCTGACGCCTCCCATGGCGAACGGGTAGGTGCCTTCCGACACAAGAGCTACCTTCATGGTGGCTACCTTCACGGCCGTGGACTCGCCGTCACGGTGACGGTCGCGTTCGCGGTCAGGGTCACCGGCGCGATGTGATCGGTGCCGTAGGTGATGGAGCCGGTGGCCGTGGTGCCGGACAGGGTGACCTTGCCGGCGGCCGGCGACGTGACCTGGATGGAGTTGGTCGTCGGGTAGTACACGGCCTTGACCCCGGCGGTCAGCTCGGCGAAGTGGCCGTTGCGGCCGCTGGCGTAGGTGCCGAGGTCGGCCCACGCCGTGTTCACCAGCGGCACGTTGTACAGCGCGCTGTACTTCGACATCACCTTGTCCAGCCAGTCCGAGACCAGGGTCTTGCCGGAGCTGTAGTCACGCAGGTTGGCGATGTGGAACGTGTGCGCGTAGATCGACCCGGTGGCCACGTGCCCGAGGGCCACGTTCGCCTCGAAGTCGAGCAGCTGCGCGTACGTCTGGTTCACCGGGAAGAACGGGAACCGGCCGTTCGGCCCGTAGTACGAGTTGTAGAAGGCGGTCTCCTCGGCGCTGGTCGTGCAGTGGTAGGCGATGTTCGTCGGCCAGTCCGGCACGATCGTGAGGGCGTTGTTCATCGGGTGCACGATGCCGCAGTTGAAGCAGGCCGGCACGTGGCTCGGGAAGGACATGTTGCCGTGCAGGTACTTCACTCCGAGTGCCTGGGCGGCGCTGAGCAGGTTGGGGTTGGACGCGCCGAGCCCGAAGTCGGTCGGCGGGTCGACGTCGTCGTTCGGGTCCGGGTTGTAGACGCCCAGTCCCGAGTACTCGCCGGTCTTCAGCACCGTGTTGGGCTGCGACAGGCCGAGCGTGGTGGCGACCGTCCGGTTGTTGTTGATCTCGTTGAACGTGGTGTTGTAGTCGGTGAAGTTCAGCTCCGGGTGGGTGTACGTGTGGTTGATCCACCGGAAGTTGTTCTTCAGGCACTTCGTCGTGGCGGTCAGCGTGCTGATCCCGCCGTTCGGGCTGCAGGTGGAGCCGGCGTTGAGGTTCGCGTCGGCGCCGTTGTACGCCATGGTGAAGGTGAACCCGCTCGCCAGGGGGTACGTGCTGCGCAGCGAGGTCTGCCGGGTGTTGATGTTGTACGCGTCGTGGCCGGACATCTGGTAACCGGGATCGCTCTCGATGTGCCCGTCCGGGAAGAAGTGGTCGGCGCTGTTGAACCAGTCGTCGACGTCGACGTTGAGGAAGTGCCGCTGTTCGCCGAGGAACATCCCCCGGCTGGCCCAGCGGAACAGCCCGTAGCTGAGCAGGTTGGCCTGCATCAGCGCCGAGTTGGAGGTGAAGGTGAGGGCGAGGCGCTCGCGGCCGTCGGTCGAGGTGCTCTTCACGCCGAGGATGTCGGCGCCGTTGGCCAGCACGGCCTGGCCGTTGCAGCCGGCCGTGACCCGGGTCTTGTAGACGTAGGACTGGACGATCGGCACCTGCGCGGTCGACTTCAGGTAGTCGAAGACGCCGGCGCCGGTGGCGGTGAGCGAGGCGTTGAGCGCGGTGTCGCCGACGCCGCCTTCACTCGACGCGCTGAGACAGTAGTCCTCGGGGAACGTGCCGTAGCTGGTGTAGAGCGCGGTCTGGCGCACGTTGTAGTCGCGCTCGAAGGCCCACAGCGTGTTCCACTCGGTGCCGTCCAGGCCGCTGACGTAGTTGCCGCCGCCGCTGTCGTACAGCAGTGAGCTGCTGGTGAGCAGGATCGCGTTGTACTTGCCGACGCCATCGGTGCCGACCAGGTTGGTCGAGGTCAACGGGCTGGTCTTGGTGTAGAGGACGTCGTATGCGGCGCCGACCCGGTCCAGGGTCGCCTTCCAGGTGGCGACGCCCCAGTCGGCGCTGTCGAGGCCGACGACGAGCGCGCGCAGTGTCACCGGGTTGGTGGTCGTGACCGCGGCGGCGGCCGACGTCGCCGCCTTGCCCTTCGGGGCAACCGTCTTGTTCCGCTGGACCGGGACACTGCCGGACTTGCGGGGTAAGGGACCTGGTGGTGTGACGCGTGGGGGCGCCACTTCGGCGCGCAGCGGCGCGCCGTCCTGTGCGTTGTCGTGGATGCTCGGCGGCACGGCGGACACCGGCTGGGCCGCCGCCAGCAGCACCAAACCGGTTGCGGCGGTCAGGGCTGTCCGGGCGAGCAGGGCTTTCTTCAGCATCATTACGGACTCCGGGCGCTCGAGGACATGTTTGAATCACCGAATGGCGGTGGCCAATTCGGTGCGAATCTCGATGCATGGTGCCGGGTGCGAATTCGCCGCAAACACTAGCGCAGGCAGTACAGCGTGACGCTGGCGTGACTGAGAACAGCGGATTTGTTGACTTAGGGACTTGATGTTGCTAGCCAACATCAATTACGAACAGGTAACGGCCACTGATTTCGACATATGCATAACCGTCAGACGGTTATTGATCCCCGTCGTAATCGCTGGTCAGCTAATGATCACTTAATGATCGCCGGATTGTCCCCTGGCGCTCGCCCGGGTGGCCGATGGCGCTTGGTCCAAAGGGCCGTCGGCCGCACCGATCATGCGACCCGGTGAGGGCCGATGCGCACTCCGTCACGCCTGAACCCGAGGATTCTCCGTGATTCGCATCAAACCGCGCGGACCCGCCTCGTCGTATATGACATGAAAACGTGGACCACTCCGGTGCGCGAGGGCTGCCCGGCTCAGGCGTATTTGATAGACCCACTTAAGACACTGTTAATTCGGTTGAAAGTTTACTCGTCAACCGAAGACAACTGTCGCGGATATGCGCAGCCGGTGTCACGAAGTGGAACATCGATGAATTTTCTGGTCGCTGTCGATGCCAATTCATGCCGTGTTCAACAGATGAATGACGGCCAGCGTCGCCTCGGTGCGGAAATGCACCTCGACTGTGCCCGAACGGTCTGGGCTGAAGGCCGCCGCGTCATAGCTGAAGGTGATGCCGTCCGGCGGCTCGCCGGTCGCGGTGACGGTGATCGCCGCGCGGAGGGGATCCCCGAGGGCCACGTCGACGACCTTGCCCTTGGCCGCCCACACCACCAGCCGCTCACCGGTCACCACGATGGCGCCGACGACTGCGACCTTGCGCCAGGAGTAGAACGTGCCCGGTGCACGGAAGTCGCGGTAGGTGATCGAGCCGCTCAGACCCTCATCGAGCAGCACAACGCCCTCCGTGGCGAGCAGCGCTCGCACCTGCACCGGTAGTCGACCGGAACCCAGGAGTAATCGACGAAGCGGATTCACCTCGGAATCGTAGCGACGACCGACGCTGTGAGGAACTACTCGATGATGGTCGTGCCGATCGGAGCGCCGAGCTGGACCGTCCGCGACACCGTGCACAGCCGGTCATGCGACATCTTCGCCGCGCGCGGCAACGCCTCCCGCGCCTTGTCACCGGCCGGCCCGTCCGGGAAGCGCACGTCGAAGGTCACGTGCAGGTTGGTCATCCGGTTGCCGCCGGCGTCGTCGCGGACCTTGTCGCCGGTCACGGTGACGGTGAACCCGATCGGCTCCGCGCGCTTGCTGACGATGTAGTCGACGTCCAGGCCGGTGCATCCACCGATGGCCGCGAGGAGCAGTTCGACCGGCGTGAAGGTGTTCGCGTCGCCGACGCCGATCCGCACCGTCGCGCCGCGCGCATTGCGCACCACGTGCTGGCCCAGCGCGGTCCGTTCGATCGTCACCGACCGCAGACTCTCATCCGTCATGCCGCTAACCTACGTCGCCTCACTCGCCAGCATTCCGGTACGGTGCCGGGGGCGAGTGCGACACGGATCGACGGAAGTGTGAGGTCAGCGATGACGGGCGACGTGCCGGCGGTGCTCAACACGGTGCGGCTGCTCGAGCGCATCGCCCGGGACTGGCCGGATCCGGTGTCGTCGGGCGCCCTGATCGAGGAGCTCAACCTCAACCGCAGCACCTGCTACAACATCCTGGGCACGCTGCAGCGGGCCGGCTGGGCGGCGAGCCGGGGCGACCGCGGTGGCTGGTCGCTCGGCCCGCGGTTGCTGGCGATCGCGCCGGTCGCCGAGGACTGGACCGCGGCGATCGTCCGCGAGGAACTCGACCTGGTCAGCCAGCGACTCGGCTACATCGCGTTCGCGGCGCAGTGGCACGGCGGCGACACGTACGCGGTGCAGGCCAAGGCCGACCGGGGCAAGGGCGTCCATATCACGGTCGGGGTCGGCGACACGTTCCCGTTCTCCGCCCCGGCGATCATGCGCGCATTCCACGCCTGGTCCGACCCGACCGCCGTGGACCGGCTGATCGAGCGGCACGGCGTGGAGGCGTTCACCGCCGAGACGGTGACCGAGCCGGCCAAGCTGCGCGACGTGCTGGCCGAGACGCGACGGCGGGGCTACGGCTCGAGCGTCCGCGAGTACGACCTGGGCCAGTCGGGGGTGGCCGCCCCGGTCTTCGACGCCAACGGCCGCGTGTCGATGGTCGTCTGCGTGCTCGCGTTCTCCTCGGAGCTCAACGAGTCGACGGTGGAGCGGGTGGGCGCGACGGTGCGCGACTGCGCCCTCACCCTCACCGCGCGGACCGGCGGAGTGCCGCCGACCTCGTAGGCTGATCATCTGATGCGCGCTGAACTGCCTCGATGTCATCCTGACGGGTATGGGTGAGCGCCCGGCGAAGCGGCGGCAACCATCGACGCACGTCTCCGTGGCGCGGCGCGACGAGCACGCGGAGATGGTCAGCCGCCGGCGATTCCTGCAAGCCGTGGCGGCCAGCGGTGGCGCGGGCGCGCTGTTCGCCACGATGGGCGCCCTCGGGCTCGCGCCGACCGACGCCGAATCCGCGCCGGCCTTCACGCCACCGTCCCGGTCGGACTTCACCCTGTCCGGCCGCTCGGCGAAGCGCGTGGTGATCCTCGGCGGCGGCGTCGCCGGCCTCGCCACGGCATACGAGCTAGGCAAGGCCGGCTACGACTGCACCATCCTCGAGGCGCGCGGCCGGGCCGGCGGGCGCAACCTCACCGTCCGGGGCGGCACCGAGGAGACCGACCTCGACGGGCACACCCAGCGCGCCGAGTTCTCCGACGGCGTCTACCTCAACGCCGGTCCGGCCCGGCTGGCCCAGTGGATGCTCACCCTCGACTACTGCCGGGAACTGGGCGTGCCGATCGAGGTGTTCACCAACCAGAACGCCAGCGCGTACATCTACAACGAGTCGGGCGGGATGACCCCGGGTCACCCCGTGCGCTACCGCACGGCCCGGGCCGACGTCTACGGGTACGTCTCCGAACTGCTCGCCAAGGCCACCGACCAGGGTGCCCTCGACGCCGCCGTCACCGCCGAGGACAAAGACCGGCTGCTGGCGTTCCTGCAGGACTGGGGGGCGATCGGCGAGCGGACCTCGGGCTTCGCCTACACCGGTACCGAACACCGCGGCTACGCCCGCGATCCGGGCGCGGGCACCGACGCGGGACAGCTCCTCGGCCCGCCGCCGCCCCTGGCGGACGTGTTCGCCAGCAACGTCGGCCGGTCCTTCTCCTTCGAGCACGGCTACGACCAGGCCATGCTGATGTTCCAGCCGGTCGGGGGGATGGACCAGATCCCGCAGGCGTTCACCCGCGCGATCGGTGCGCACCGCGTGGTGCTCGATGCGGTCGTCACCGGCGTCACTACCACGGCCGGCGGCGTCCAGGTCACCTACACCCAGCTCGGCCGCCCGCAACGGTTGGAAGCCGACTTCTGCGTCGCGACCCTGCCGCCGAACCTCATGGCGCGCCTCCCGCACAACCTCGGCTCCGGCGTCAGCGCCGCCCTCGCCGAATTCCCGGCGGTCCCGGTCGGCAAGCTCGGCCTGGAGTACCGCAGCCGGTGGTGGGAGACCGATGAGAAGATCTTCGGCGGCATCACCGAGACGGACCTGGATCTGCAGCACGTCTGGTACCCGTCGCACGGATACCTGGGCGCGCGCGGCCTGATCGTCGGTTACTACAACACCGGTGAGGCCGCGAACGTCTACAGTGCACTGTCCCCAGTGGATCGTGCCGCCCGGGCCGTCGCCCAGGGGGTGAAGATCCACGGCGAGAAGTACCGCACCGAGCTCGCCTACTCGTTCTCCATGGCCTGGCACCGCACGCCGTTCCTCGAAGGCGGCTGGACCTTGCCGCCCTACGCCAGCTCCGGCTACCAGTTGCTGCTGCAGCCGGCCGGCCGCGTCTACTTCGCCGGCGACTGGCTCAGCCACGCCGTCGCCTGGCAGCACGGCGCGCTCGTCTCCGCCCGCGCGACCGTGACCGCCCTGCACCACCGCGTCATGACCTCCTAGGGTCGCCCGCGTTCTGGGGGCCGCCGAGCAGGCGGGCGCCGTTGTCGTGCAGGACGGCGCGGAGCCAGTCGTCGCCCAGCCCCAGGCCGGCCAGTACCTCGATCTGGTGCGCGTAGGGGTGCGGGATGTTCGGGTAGTCGCTGCCCAGCACCACCCGGTCGGCCAGGTCTTTGAGCTGGGGCAGCCGGTCCACCGGGAACGGCGAGCGCCGCTGCGTGAAGTCGGTGAACGCCATCGTCGTGTCCAGGTGGACCCGCGGGTAGCGGGCGGCCAGGTCGATGAACGCGCCGTAGTCGGGCATGCCGCAGTGCGCGACCACCAGCGTCAGCCCCGGGTGGCGGGCGAGCACCTCGCCGATCGGGCCGGGGCCGGTGAACCGGCCGGGCTCCGGGCCGTTGCCGCAGTGGCAGACGATCGGGATCCGCGCCTCGGCGAGCAGGCCCCAGACCGGTTCGAGGAGCGGGTCGCGCGGGTCGTACGCGCCGACCTGCAGGTGCGCCTTGAACACGCGGGTGCCGGCCTCGACCGCCGTGCGCACGTAGCCGTCGACGCCCGGCTCCGGGAAGAACGTGCCCGTGCTGACGCAGCCCGCCGTACGGGCGGCGAAGTCACGCGCCCATTCGCTGAGCCACTGCGCCATGCCCGGCTTGTGCGGGTAACACAGCGCCGGGTAGGTCAGTACCCCGAGGCGGCGCAGGATCGACAGCCGCTCGGCCTCGTCGAACCGGTAGGCGATCGGCCACGGCACGCCCGCGTAGTGCTCCACCTGGTCGAAGTAGGCCCAGACCTTGCGCAACACCCGGTCCGGCATGAAGTGGACGTGGACGTCCACGACGCCGGGCAGGCCGAGCTCACGGTAGAACGCGGGAAGGTCCTCGTCGCGCAGTGCCACCCGCCCAACCCTACTTGCCGGTGAGGCCGGGCTTAAGGCTGCCTTAGATCGCCGGAATCCGGCCGGCGGCGTCGCTACGATCGGCCGGTTATGCGACGGTGGCTGGTACCCGCGATCGGCGGAGGCGTGCTCGGCGTGGCGGCGGTGTCCGTCGCGCTCGTCATGGCGGCCTCTGGCTCGCCCGCGTGCGCCGCGCCGGTGGCCGGTTCCGGCCGGGCGACGTATTTCGACGGGTCGAAGGGCGGCAACTGCTCGTACGGGCCGCCGTCGACCAACCTCTACGTGGCGCTCGGGCCGCAGGAGTACGCGGCCGGCTCGGCCTGCGGCGGGTACATCGACGTCAAGGGGCCCAAGGGCAGCGTCCGCGTGAAGGTCGTCGACCAGTGCCCGGAGTGCGAGAAGGGCCATCTCGATCTCAGCCAGGCCGCCTTCGCGCGGATCGGGAACGTCGCCGACGGCATCATCCCCATCTCGTACCGTGGCGTGCACGACCCGGGGCTGCCCGGCCCGATCACGATGAAGGTCAAGGACGGCGCGTCGCAGTACTGGCTGGCCCTGCTGCCGGACAACCACGGCAATCCCCTCGCGAAGCTCGAGGTGAAGACGCCGTCGGGCGGCTGGCTCGCGATGAAGCACACCGACTACAACTACTGGCTCGACGAGGACGGCGACGGCCGGGGACCGTTCACGGTGCGGCTGACCGACGTGTTCGGCCACCAGCAGACCGTCGCCGGGATCACCCTGTCACCCGAGAAGCTGCAGAAGACCACGATCATGATGTACGGGCCAGCCGCCGCGAAACGCTCGCCGTCGGCCAAGCCGTCGGGTCAGCCGTCGTCGTCGCCGGCGCCCGCGTCGGCGGCGGCTTCGACTTCGGCGGGCGCTGGTGCGGCCCCGCCGCCGGACGTCTGGTCGCAGAGCGGCCTCGCCTGCAAGGGCCGCTAGCGCGCCCGCGTCGACCCCGGCTCAGCGGCCCAGTCCCCGGAACTCCCATCCGGCCGCCGTCCACGCCGATGCGTCCAGGCAGTTGCGACCGTCGATCACCCGGCGGACCGCGACAAGCCGGCCGAGGGCCATCGGGTCGGCGGTGCGGAACTCGGCCCACTCGGTCAGTACACAGAGCAGGGCGGCGCCGCGGACCGCGTCCTCGAGCGTCGGCTCGTAGGTGAGCTCCGGGCGCACCCGCCGGGCGTTCTCCATCCCGGCCGGGTCGAAGACGTGCACGTCGGCGCCGGCCTGCGCGAGCATGCCGGCGACCGCGAGGGCGGGGGAGTCGCGGATGTCGTCGGAGTTCGGTTTGAAGGTGGCACCGAGTACGGCGATGCGGCTGCCGTGCAGGTTGCCGCCGAGCAGGTCGGTGGCCAGTTCGACCACCCGTTCGCGGCGGCGCTGGTTGATCAGGTCGACCTCGTGCAGGAAGCGGACCGCGTCGCCGGCGCCGAGTTCCCGGGCGCGGGCCTGGAAGGCGCGGATGTCCTTGGGCAGGCAGCCGCCGCCGAAGCCCACTCCGGCCTGCAGGAAGCGGTTGCCGATGCGCGGGTCGTAGCCGATCGCCCGGCTCAGCGCGGTGACGTCGCCGCCGGCCACCTCGCACACCTCGGCCATCGCGTTGATGAACGAGATCTTGGTGGCCAAGAACGCGTTGGCGGCGACCTTGACCAGTTCGGCGGTGGCGAAGTCGGTGATGACGACCGGGACCTCGCGCTCCTCGGCGGCGGCGAGGTCGAAGACGCCCTTGTGCGCCGTGTAGAGCATGTTGTTGGCCCACTCGGTCTTCACGCCGACGACGATGCGGTTGGGCCGTACGACGTCCTCGACGGCGTGGCCCTCCTGCAGGAACTCGGGGCTCCAGGCCACTTCGACGCCGAGGCCGGCCGGGGCGTGCGCGGCGACGAGACGCTCGATCCACTCGGCGGTGCCGACCGGTACGGTGGACTTGCCGACGATGAGCGCCTTGCGGGTCAGGTGCTTGGCCAGCCCGGTGACCGAAGCCTCCACATAGGACAGATCGGCGCCGAGGCCACCGGCCTGCTGCGGGGTGCCGACGCAGATGAAGTGCACGTCGCCGAAGGCGGCGGTCTCCTCGTACGAGGTGGTGAAGCGCAACCGGCCGGAGGCGAGGTTGCGGCGCAGCAGGTCTTCCAGGCCGGCTTCGTGGAACGGCACCTCACCGGCGGCCAGCTTGGCGATCTTCGCCTCGTCGACGTCGAAGCCGATCACCTCGTAGCCGAGTTCGGCGAAGCAGATCGCATAGGTGGCGCCGAGGTATCCGGTCCCCAGGAAGGTCAGGCGCGGCCGACCCGCGCCGGACGGGGCGGCCACCACGGCCGGCGCCGGAAGGCTGATGCTGGTCGAGTAGGGGATCGTCATGGCAGGAATCCTCAATGTGCCGGGGGCAGGGCGAGCACGAACCCGGAACGATCGGGCTCAACGGCGACGTTCACCGCGTCGGGCCGGCCCACGCCCGCCGCGTCGCGGCGTTCACCGGCGCGCAGATGGTCCAGATGGTTGATGGCACGCGTCAGTCCCAGATGCGGTCAGGTCGGATCATGTCCAGTCCTCAGGAGTGAGTGCTCCCGGGCGCCGGTTTCGCACTGGCTCCCCGCCGGACCGGTTGCGACCAATGACGCCCGGCGGATCGTTGCCTCGCCCTGAACCTTGGTGGTTCGACGGCAACTTTGCCGCAACCGACCGACTCCCCGCTGTCGGACGATCACCTCAAATGGTCGGCCGATCGGGCGACACTGCGGATGCGCTCCGTCGGCTCCGCAGCAGGCCGGCGACGACGAGCCCGGCGAGCACCGCGAGGATGATCAGCGGCAGGTATGGCCACGCGATCGCCGGGGCGAAGAAACCGTACATCGACCTGCCCTCGAGCGCGCCGAGGTTGTTCTCGTACACGATGCTCTCGTCGGCCAGGAAGATCAGGCCGACCAGGCCGACGTAGGCGACGAAGAGGCCGCCGAGGCCGGCCAGCGTCCCGCCAACCGCCGGGGCGCGGCGTTTGGCGGCCGGCTCGGCGGTGTTGCCGGCCGTGCTGCCGGCGGTGTTGCCGGCTGAGGACCGGGCGGGGGGCTTGACGAGTGCCGCGGCGGCCAGGCCGGTCGCGATGGCCGTCGCGACACCGGCGAGGAATGCGAGGTAGAGGCCGATACCGGCAAAGACCGAGTTGTAGAGGAATGCCTGCGAGAGCACCTCACGGGGCACCCAGAGGCCGACGTCCGCGTCGGGGAGTTCGGCGAATGCGAAGCCGACGCCGGCGAGCGCCACGCCGAGCCACGCCCGGCCGGCCTTCGGCTGGGCCTGGGGCCGGACGATCCGCCGGATGCCGAAGACGGCGAAACCGACACCCGCGGCCACGGCGAGGACGAAGCTCAGGCCGGCGAGGACCGTGCCGAGCGATTCGGCGTCGGGTTCGACCGCCACCCACATGGTCACCGTGAACGCCACGGCGTAGCCGGCGAACAGCAGCGCGCCGCGGCGCAGCAGGCTGCCCCGGGCGCCGAGGGCCAGCAGCGCCACGGCCGCCGGGACCAGCGCGAACGCGGGATAGGCGAGCGGGGAGGTGACGCCGAGCCCGAAGAGACTGTGCCCGTTGGACGAGCCCAGGATCAGCAGGGCGACAACGAGCACGGCGACGCCGGCGCCGATCTGCGCGAGGAGCCGGTAGTTGCCCCGCTGGGCCTCTTGCGCCGCCGGCCCGGCTGGACCCGCCGGCCCCGCGGCCGGGATCGGCGCCGGTTGGGCCGGGAACGCTGACGGTGGCGCCGCGAACGGCGGTGGCGGTGACCCGAAGGCGGCCGGCGGCGGCGGGAACGGCGGCGATGGGGTCTGCGGCGGCGGGTCGGGGGCGGCCCGGGCGGCCCCGAGTAGGGCGCCGGCGGCCCGGAGTATGGCGGCCCGGAATACGGGGCCCCGGAGAACGGCGCCGGTGGCGCGGAGAACGCGGACGCCGCCGGCGGCACCGAGTAGGGAGGCGACACCGGCGAGGACGCCGGCGGACCCGAGTAGGGAGGCGACACCGGCGAGGACGCCGGCGGACCCGACGACGGCGACGTGGGTGACGGTGGCGCCGATTGTGGCGCCGATTGTGGCGCCGACTGCGGCATCGTGGCCACGCCGCGGGCGGCCGGAGCGCCCATCGGCGGGGCGGCGGTCGCGGTCAGGCTGCCCTCGGCGACCACCAGCTCGGGCTGCTCGATGGCGATCGGGGCGACGCCGAGCGACCGGTGCAGCAGCGTGGCGGCGAGCGGGATCCGGCTCGACCCGCCGACCAGGAACACCCCGGCGACCTGGGCCGGAGTCACCCCGGCGCTGCGCAGGGCCGCGCTGGTCGCCTCGACGGTGCGGCGGATGATGTCGCCGGCCAGCTGCTCCAGCTGCTCACGCCCGAGGGGTGCGTCCTCGTCGAGCAGCGGGATCGGCACGAGGGTCGTGCTGGTGCGCGACAGCGTCTCCTTCGCCGCGCGGACGTCGTCCCACAGCAGCCGGTTGGCCCGCCGGTCGGAGGAGGTCCGCGGCTCCGCGAGCCGTTGCCACCCGCCGCCGAGGCGGTTCGCGTACTGGGTGCCGAAGTAGCTCACGATCGCGGCGTCGACGTCGAGGCCGCCCGCGTCGGTCAGGCCCTCGGAGGCGAGCACCTCGAAGCCGCGCGGGGTCCGTCGCACGACGCCGGCGTCGAATGTGCCGGCGCCGAAGTCGTAGACCACGGCGGCCGCGCCGACCGGCAGCGCGGCGTCGCGGGCGAAGAAGGCGGCCGCCGCGATCGGCTCGTCGACCAGGTGCGGCTCGGGGAGGTTGGCGAACGCGGCCGCGTCGAGGAGCACCTGCCGGCGGCGGCTGGCCCAGGCGGCCGGGCAGGTCAGTGTCACCCGTTCGAGGTCGGGAGTGACCCGTGCGGCCTCGGCCGCGACCCGGCTGAGCACGGCGCCGAACAGTTCGACGGTGCTCAGTTCCCGGTCGCCGAGCAGCACCGTGCCGTCGTCGACACGCCGCTTCGGGTTGGGCTCGAACGCCTCGGGCCGCACCCGGGCCGCGTGTTGCGCCTCCCGGCCGACCAGCAGCGCACCCCGGTCGTCGACGAACACCGACGACGCGAGCAGTGGATTGCCGTCGAACAGCAGCGGGCGCACCCGCCCGTCCGGCCAGCCCAACATGGCCACCGTGTTGGAGGTGCCGAAGTCAACGCCGAGCCGGTGCCGCACCGATGCACTCTATACGGGAGGACCGACTGTTTTCCGCAGGTGGCCGGGCGTCTCGCCGTACACCTTCCGGAATGTCCGGTGAAAATGACTGACGTCGGCGAACCCGGCGTCGGCGGCGATATCGATGATCCGCAACGCCGAGCGGGCCGGATCGAGCAGGTCCCGCCGCGCCTGTTCGAGCCTTTTCCGTTGTACGTGCAAGCTGTACGTCTGCTCGCGACCGGCGAAGAGTTGGTGCACCAACCGCACGGAGATGCCCAGCCGGCGGGCGGTGGTGGCCGGGGCCAGGTCGTCGTCGCCGAGATGTTCCTCGATGTCGGTCAGGGCGGCGTCGAGGAGCCGGCGGTGCTGGCGGGCGGTCACCGACAGTGGCTCGGGCCGGTCGAGCGCGACCGCGAGGAGCCCGGCCGTGTGCGTGGCCAGCCGGGCCGCGCTGTCCGGGGCGAGGTCACCGCCGTCGATGCTGTGCAACGCGTGCCGGACGGCCGCACCGACGCCGGTCGCCGTGGCGACGCGGGTGGCGGTGCGCAGCGGAGCGGTCATCTGCGTCTCGAGCAGCTGCTCCGGCAGGTGCAGCGACAGCTGCCGGAAGTCGCCGGTGAATTCGAACGTGAACGGCCGGGTGGTGTCCACGACGGTCAGGTCGCCGGGCCGCTGGATGGTGACCCGGCCGTCCTGCTCGGTGCGACACTCGCCGCGGACCTGCAGGTTGGCGTAGTAGCCGACCTGCGGCGAGCGGTTGATGTCGTCCTCGGTCCGGCGCACCTGCTGGGCCTGCGAGTCGATGCGCGCCAGGTCGAGGCGGCCCAGCTTCTGCTGGGTGACCGTGCCCCGGAAGGCGTCGCGGAGTCTTGACTCGGGCGTCAGATCGAGGAACGCTGCACAGATCAGTTCCCGCCAGTACGTGAACTGCTCGGGTGGGGCGACGACCCCGGTCGTCCACCGCATCCTGCGCTTGCCCATCGTGCGCTCCCCGCCAGCTTTCCCTGCGCGCTCGGCAACATGCGGGTCCGCGGGTCGCGGGACCCTCAGAGGATGACTGTAATTCCGACGCGGCTGACCGCTGCTTACGATGTCGTCCATCCGATCGCCCAGGCGGGCATGGCTTTCGTCGGCATGACGGCCGACCTGGCCATCGCCGTGTGCGAGGCCGGCGGTCTCGGCTCGCTCGGCGTCGGCCTCATGCCGCCGCCCGCGCTGGAGATGACCATCAAGGCGATCCGGGCCGGTACACCCCGCCCGTTCAACGTCAACTTCATCACCGGGCTGACCGCGCCGGCCCAGATCGAGGTGGCCTGCGCGGCCGAGATAGCGGTCGCGTCATTCCACTGGGGGCATCCACCGCGAGCCTGGATCGACGCGCTGCACGCCTCGGGCGCGAAGGTGTGGGAGCAGGTCGGCTCGGTCGACGCGGCCAAACGCGCCGTCGACGACGGCATCGACCTGGTCGTGGCCCAGGGCGAGGAGGCCGGCGGGCACTGCTACGGCGGGCTGCCGACGATGGCGCTCGTCCCGCTCGTCGTCGACGCGGTCGCCCCGACCCTCGTCCTGGCCGCCGGCGGCATCGCCGACGGTCGCGGGCTCGCCGCCGCGCTCATGCTCGGCGCCGACGGCGTCTGGCTGGGGACCCGCCTCGTCGCCACGACCGAGTCGGCCGCGCACGACGGGTACAAGCAGCGGCTGGTCGCCGCGGACGGCACCGACACCGTGCGCACCCACGTCTTCGGCCGCGAGACCCCGCAGTTCAACCCGATGCGGGTGGTCCGCAACCGCGTCGTGTCGCAGTGGCACGACCGCGTCAACGAGATCCCGATCGACCCGGACACGTTGCCGGTGATCGGCACGTTCACCTTCGGCGGTCAGCCCACCAAGCTGCGCAAGTTCTCGAACTTCGTGCCGATGCGCGACGCGACCACCGGCGACCTCGACGAGATGCCGCTCCTGGCCGGGCAGGGCGTCGGGCTGGTTCTGGACGTGCGTCCGGCCGCGGAGGTCATCGAGCGCATGGTCGCGGACGCCGTGACCGCGCTGCGCGCGGTCATCGCGGTGGAACAGTGACCGCGCTGCGCGCGGTCATCGCGGTGGAGCCGTGACCGCGCTGCGCGCGGGCGTGCTATTTGGCGTGGGCGTCGACCCGGCTGATGAAGGCGCCCACCAGCCGCTGCCAGTCACTTGAGAAGTCCGGCGCCGTGCTCGGCTGCTCGACCCGATACACGGCGTAGCTCGTCACCAGCACCGCGTTACGGGAGGACAGGACGGCCACCGCCGTGTCCGCCGTGCCGGGGCTGCTCTTCTCGTACACCTTGTGCCGGGTGATCGCGAAGCCCGACCACGCGCCGGAGACCAGGGGCTGGCTGATGAAGGTCTCCGAGTAGCCGGCCTCCGGATTGGCGGTGGTGGCCGCGGGAGAGTGCGTCGCGGTCGGTGCGCAGGCCCGGGCGGTCGCCTGGAGGCTGTCGCGGGCCGCGGTCGCCGCCTTGGCGTCGGCGTAGACCAGGCCGATCTGGTCGAGGGTCTGCGCCCCGGCGTCGCCCTCGTCCACCAGCGACGCCGTCGCGGCGGTCGGGCTGCCCGGCACGGCCGGGCGCGGGCCGTCACCGGCGCACAGGTTCGGCAGCGTCGACGGCGGCGGGGTCGCCTCGGGTGTGGTCCAGGTCTGGCCGACGTCCTTGGCCTGCAGCAGTCCGGCCTGCACGGCGGCCGCGGTGATGGCCGGTGCCTGGGGTGCGGGATTGCCGTCGCCATCGCACGCGGCGATGGTGACGACCGTCAGGCACACCGCGACGACTGCCTGTGCGAGTCTCCTGCCCGTCAGCACCGGGCCATCCTAGACTCACCGCCCCGCGGCGGCGCCGCAGCCTAGGAGTCGCGCAGCACCCGGCCCTGCGCGTCGGTGCCCCCGTTGACCAGGATCATGATGCCGTCGATGAGACCCCAGAAGTGGCCGAGACCGCAGGTCACCAGCGTCACGATCAGCTGGGCGACGGCGATGCCGGTGTGGCCCGTGTAGAACCGGCCGGCGCCGAAGCCGCCGAGCGCGATGCCCAGGATGCCGGCGACGATCTTGCTCTTGTCGGAGATGGGCCGCCCGTACGCGTCGAACTGCGGCTGCGCCGCCGGGTACCCGTACGGCGCCTGGTAGGCCTGCTGCTGTTGCTGGTACGGCATGACCTGGCCCGGCTGCACGGGCTGTCCGGCCCACCCCGGCTGGGCACCGTACGCCGAGCCGGACGTCGGCTGACCGTACGACGGCCCCGACGTCGGCTGCGGCGCGCCGTACGACGGTCCGGACGTCGGCTGCTGCGGGTAGCCGTACTGCGCTGGCTGCTCGGGGTTGGTGTAGTAGTCGGACATGCGCAGCAGCGTACGGCACCCGACCCACCGGCTCGTCCGCCCACCCGACACAGAATGCGCAACAATCGGGCACCGTGGGCGTGATCCGGCGGCCGGCCGCAGTGCTTACCGCTCGGCCAGCTCGCGGAGCCAGTCCCGCGAAGCGGATGCGATGCGCGGCGGCACGCCCAGCTCCTCCAGGAGTTCGGTGGCCGCCGCCATCTCATGCGAGCGGCGCAGCGCGTGCCGCACCGTACCCGTCTCCAGCCGGGCCAGGGTCGCCTCGTCCGAGCCGGCCAGCTCGGCGACGATGTTCTCCCGCAGCCAGTCTTCGTGCCCGGCCTCCCGGGCGGCCGCCAGCGCCTCGAGCACGGCGGCCGCCAGGCCCTTGTAGAACACGCTCCGTAGCAGTTTCCGCGTCGCCGCCAGCCCCGCCGGACCGTCGAGGGCGGTGACCCGTCCGCCGAGAGCGTTGATTTTCAAGGTGTACTGGGGGGAGCCCGCACCCGAGGCGAGGGCCGGGGTGGCCAGCCCTTTGCCGGGCACCGGTGACATCAGCGCGACGTCGGCGAAGGCCACGCCGGCCGGCTCGCACAGCTTGGCCAGCTCGCGCTTGAGCCTCGGGGCCGACGTGTTGAGGTCGGCCCACACCGCCGGCCGAGCGGCCAGCCCGACCCGCAACGCACCGGTTGCCGCCTCCGCACTGTTGACGCTGAGCACCACATCGGCGCCGGTCGCGGCGTCGGCCTCGTTCTCGCACGCGACGCTGCCAGGCGGCGCGGCGACGGCCGGATCGTACGCGCGGACGGTCGCACCCGCCTTGATCAGGTCGGCGGCGATCGCGCCGCCCGCCTCGCCGAGGCCGAGCACCGCGATGGTCGTCTCGATTGGCGCACCGGGAGCGGGGGAGAAAGTCACATCCGAAAGCTAGTGTCTTCAACGGGACGTCGACCAGCCAAGGAGGTCGCGATGACAACGCCATGGGCACTTGTCCTGGGTGGCGGTGGTCTTGCCGGCGTCGC
Source organism: uncultured Actinomycetota bacterium (assembly GCA_963816625.1). Taxonomy (GTDB): domain Bacteria; phylum Actinomycetota; class Actinomycetes; order Mycobacteriales; family Micromonosporaceae; genus Dactylosporangium. The sequence continues at coordinate 1,609,557 of CAWFLC010000006.1, forward strand.
CTGGGAGACCGGCATCCTGCACGCCCTGACCGAGCGGGGCCTCGACGTGAACACCGCCGACCGGGTGGTCGGCACGTCGGCCGGCGCCACCGTCGCCGCCCAACTCGCCAGCCGCATCCCGGTCGCCGAGCTCTTCGAGCGGCAGATCGACCCGGCCCGGCAGAACCGCGAGCTGACCCCGGAGGGCATCTCGGTCGCCGAGTTGATGGAGATGTGGGCGACGCTCGCCACGGAGGCCATCGAGTCCGGCGACCTGTCCCAGCTGCCGATCCGCGTCGGCGAGATGGCGCTCAACGCCAAGACCGTCTCGGAGTCCGCCCGGCGCGAGATCATCGAGGGGCGGCTACCCGTGCACGAGTGGCCGTCCGACTGGAAGGTTGCCGTGACCGCCGTCGACGCCTACACCGGCTCGCTGCGAATCTTCGACAAGGACTCCGGCGTCCCCCTGGTCGACGCGGTCGCCGCCAGCTGCGCCGTGCCGGGGGTCTGGCCGCCGGTGACGATCGGCGACAGCCGCTACATCGACGGCGGCATCCGCTCCGCGACCAACGTCGACCTGGCCGACGGCTATGCCCGCGTGCTGCTGCTCGCGCCGATGGTGGACCCGATGGCCGAGGAGCAGCTCACCGCGCTGCAGATGCACGCTCAGGTCCAGGTGATCATGCCGGACGACGATTCGATCGGCGCCTTCGGCGCCAACCCGCTCGACCCGGAAGTCCGGATCCCGTGCGCGCACGCCGGCTACGCCCAAGGCAAAGGCATCGACCTGCCCGGCTCGTAACCCGGCGTGTGTTCGGCGCCTAACCCGGCGCGTGGCCGGCGCCTAACCCGGCGCGTGGCCGGCGCCTTCCCGGCGCGTGGCCGGCGCCTTCCCGGCGCGTGGCCGGCGCCTGGCCCGGGTCAGTCGTCGCCGGTGCCGGTCGCGTCGATGCTGCCGGCGCCGAGGCCGAGGGCGTCGAATGCCTCGACGCGCTCGCTGAGGGCGGCCGCTTCGCGGGCGATCAGCACGTCGAACTCGGCCATCTCGGCCGGGCCGACGACCGCGGACATGCGCTCGGCGAACGACACCAGTTGCCCGGTGGCACGGTGCAGATTCCGGGCGGCGTTGCGGGCGCGCTCGAGAAGGAGGTGCTCGTCCGTCTTGGTATAGGGCTCGGCCATGCCGGCCAGCTTACCCAGATCCAATATGGCGAATTCCCGATAGGCTGTTCGCCGCGGGAGGTGGTGCGAGTGGTCCGCATCCTGCCGGCGGACGCCGGCGACGACGCCGACGTGCTGACGCTGACCTGGCGCAGCGACGTGCAGTACAAGCTGGCCGGCCTGCACGACTCGCAAGCGTTCGCCGACTTCCCGTTCGACTACTCACCGGCCTCGCTCGACCCTCTTGCCCGGTTTGTGCTCCAGCAGATCGCACCCGACCACGTCGACGCCGGCGACCCGGTGATCGACGGCCTGGTCGCCTACCTCGGTGAGACGCTGATGCGCATCGGCGGCGGCCGGTGGGTCTGGTCCGGTGGGCGGGCGGTGGTCCGGTTCGATGACGGGCTCGGTGTGCCGTCGGTCGCGCCGCTGTCGGTCCTCGCCACCGCCGCCGAGCAGCACTCGGGCCGCCAGCTGATCAAGGTGTACGCCGAGATCGCCGCCGCGGTCGCCGCCCGCCAGACCGTCGACCCGAATTGGGAGCCGGCCAAGCTCGCCACCGCCGGGGTCGACCAGCCACCCGCCCAAGACGAAGCCAAATTGTCCGGCGCGTAACCCTGCTCGACAGCTTGCCGCTCCTGCAGCGCCCGCGTCGGCGTCGGCAGGCCACAACTCCGGGGAAGCAGTGGCCTCAGCGTGGCCGGGAGGCCACAACTTCGGGGAAGTAGTGGCCTCGGCGCCCCTTGACGCCACAACTTCGGGGGAATAGTGGCCTCAGGCCGGCCGGGATGCCACAACTTAGGGGAAGTAGTGGCCTCCGGGCCTGGCGGCTCAGCGAGGTCGGCGTGCCTGATCCGGAACACGTGACGGTCGAGTCCAAGGCCGGGGCGTACTTCAAGATCAAAGGTGCCAAGTCGGCGATTCTCGGCGTCCAGATCGCCAACTTCGCACCTTTGATCTTGAGGTACGCCCCCGGCAGCCGGCCTGACCGGGGGTCGCAAGATCCATGTCGAGAACTCAGCGATGATCCGCCCCGATTTTCGCTGAGTTCTCGACATGGATCATGAACGCCGGTACCGGCCGGGGTGTCGGATCGCTCTTCGCCGACCACCGTCATCGAACAACCCGGCGACGACCACGTGAAGAGTCACCTTCGGGGATGCAGTGGCCTCGCGCTAGTCGGGAGGCCACAACTTCGGGGGAATAGTGGCCTCAGGACCCCCTTGACGCCACAACTTCGGGGAAGTAGTGGCCTCGGCGGGGTCGGGAGGCCACAACTTCGGGGGAACAGTGGCCTCGGCGGATGTCGACGGCGGCGGCAGTGGCGGGGGCGGCGGCGAGCACGCGGGGCGTCGCCGACGTGCGGATCGCTGTGCTAGACATGCGCAGCAACCTCGACTTTCTCCGCGCCGCCGAGGCCCGCGACAAGTGGGACCCGCCGTGGCTGTTCCGGCAGGTACGGGCGGATGTCGTCGACCTCACCAAGGGCCTGATCGACAAGTTCGGCAGCGCCGGCAAGGCGTGGTGAGCGGTGCCGGCGCTGATCTTCGACTGCGACGGCACGCTCGCCGACACCGAGCGGTACGGGCACCTGCCCGCCTTCAACCAGACGTTCGCGGAGTTCGGCCTGCCGGTGCGCTGGAGCGAGGACGAGTACGGCGAGAAGCTGCGCATCGGCGGCGGCAAGGAGCGGATGGCGAGCCTGCTGACGCCCGCGTTCGTCGACTCGGCCGGACTGCCCAGCGATCCGGCCGCTCAGGCAGCCGAGGTCGCGAAGTGGCACCGGCGCAAGACCGAGCTCGACGACGAGATCACCGGCCTGCTGTCGGCTCCCGCCGAGGTCGCGGTCCGGATCTTCTGAACGTCACCCGGCGGCGTTCGGGGCGACCGGCGGGTTGGCGATGTCGGGCGGAGCCGGTTTCGCCGGTGCTCTCACTTTCGCCGGTGCGGTCGTCGTCGCCGGTGCCGAGCCCGTCGACGGCGCGGCCGGCACCGGCGACGGCGGGTCGGCGGGCTTCGTCGTGGGCGAAGGCGAGGGCGAAGGCGACGCCGACGCCGAGGGCGCCGGAACCGACGTCGGCGTGAGCGCCGGGTCGCCGAGACCGGTGGCGTCGGGCACGGCCTGCTGCACCGGCCGCGGGCGGAGGCCGGCGTTGGCGGCCACCGCCGCGCCGCCGAGCAGGCCGGCGACGCCGAGGGCGATCACTGACTTCGTCAGGAACGAAGCACCTTGCCGCCGCCCCGACCCCGCGCCGGCGGCGTGGGCCCCACGATGATGTGCCATGCCGTTCAGTAGAGCCGCCGCCGGGAGCAGTCCGGTGAGCGTTCAGTCGAAGGTCAGTTGCGTGGTGCGGCGGGGCATCAGCAGCAGGACGAGCACGCCCAGCACCGCGACCAGCATCAGGGCGACGAAGACGTTGTGGGTCGCGTCGTACAGGCTGGTCCGCACGTAGTCCACGACCGCGTTGTGCGCGTGGCCGGTCTTCAGCACGAGGTTGGTCGCGTCGGCGCCCGACCCGAACTGGCTGCGCAGCTGCGCCGGTGCGGCCGAGAAGCGCGCGTCGAGAGTGGTGTTGGCGATCGCGCCGAACACCGCCGCGCCGATCGCGCTGCCGATCGACCGGAAGAACAGGTTGGTCCCGGTGACCACGCCGCGCCGGTCCCAGCCGACCACCGACTGCACGGCGACCAGGGTCGGCGCCGACATCAGGCCGAGCCCGGCACCGATGACGAAGCAGGCCAGCGCGAGCGCCCCGATCGAGGTCTGCTCGCTGAGCAGGACACACATCACTGTGCCCGCGACGATGGTCACGCTGCCGATGAGCGCGGTGTTGCGGAAGCCGATGCGCAGGTAGATGCGTCCGGAGATGGTTGCCGTCAGCGGCCAGCCCAACGTCATCGCGGCCAGCACGAATCCGGCCACGACCGCGCTTGCCCCCAGTACCCCTTGGGCGAAGTTGGGCACGTAGGAGCTCAGGCCGATGAGGAGCGCGCCCACGATGAGCGCGGCGAGATTGCCGCCGACGAGGGTCCGGTGTCGAAACACCCACAGCGGCAGGATCGGCTCGGCGGCGCGGCGTTCGACGAGCACGAAGGCGAGGATGAGGAGCGCGCCGATCGCGAAGATCGCGACGCTCGGCACGGACAGCCACGCCCAGCTGGTGCCGCCCTCAAGCGTGGCCAGGATGAGCAGCGTGCACCCGCTGATCAGCAGGGTCGCGCCGAGGTAGTCGATGCGGTGCTCCCGGCGCTCGAGCTTCTCCGTGAAGTGCCGCGCCAGCATCCAGACGGCCGCGGCGCCGAGCGGCAGGTTGACGAAGAAGATCCAACGCCAGGACAGGTACTCGGCGAAGACGCCGCCGAGCGTCGGACCGAGCACGGACGAGATGCCCCACACGCCGGCCACGTAGCCCTGCACGCGGGCCCGTTCCTCTACGGTGTAGAGGTCACCGATGATCGTCATGCTCATCGGCTGGATCGCACCGGCGCCGACGCCCTGCAGCGCCCGGAAGATGATCAGGGTGAGCATGCTCCACGCGGCGCCGCACAACACCGAACCGAGCAGGAACATGGCGATGCCGAAGAACATCACCGGCTTGCGGCCGACGATGTCGGCGAGCTTCCCGTACAGCGGCGTGGTGACGGCCGTCGTCAGCAGGTAGACCGAAAACAACCACGGAAAGTGCGCGAAGCCGCCGAGATCGCGCACCACGGACGGGATGGCGGTCGCGATGATCGTGCTGTCCAACGCGACGAGCCCGGTGGTGAGCATGACGGAGGCGAGCACGGGGCCGCGCTCGGAGCGCAGGCCGACGCGAGCCGGAGCCTGAGCGGTCGTCATAGTTTCATCCAACCGTGTTTGCCATAAGGTCGGACCTATTTCGTGGCGCTTCTCACGGTACTTGGGTCAGGTGCCCAGCGCGCGGGAGAGCAGCGCGCGACGGTTGCGGGTGGCGGTCTTGGCGAAGATCGATTTGAGGTGGTCCTGGACGGTGTTCTGGGACACGTACATCCGCGCGGCGACCTCGCGCGTGTCGGCGCCGGTCATGAGGTGGCCGAGGAGCTCCGCCTCGCGAGCGCTGAGCGCGAACGCCCGGCCGAACAGTGCCACCCGCTCGGCCGGCGAGCTCTCCTCGATGGTGACCGCGATCTCGGCGCCGAGCCGGGCCGCGCGCAGGCTCACCCACACGCCGTCGGACAGGTGCATCCGCGCCATGGCCGGGTTGGTGTCGACCGCCGCCTCGACGGCGAGCAGTTGGGCCGCGACGTTGTAGGCGTTGGCCGGGATCGGGTCGCGCCCGGCGGGCGGCGGTACGAGCGCGCGGAGATGCTCGTCGGTCTGCGGTGTCTGCCCGATCACCGCCAGTTCCGGCGACAGCAGCAGCACCACCGGCCCGACGCGGTGCCGGTCGCGGCCGGCCGGGCCCGGCGCCGCCACGAACGTGTTGGCCTGGCTTCGCCGCAGCGCGTCGGTCAGCGGGGCGAGCACGCCGGTGAGGAAGGCGGTCTCGGCCGCGGTGAACGGGCCGCCCGATCGCCACAGGTCGAGGAAACTCCAGCAGCCGTGCCGGTCCCGGAACACGCAGGAGGCGACGTCGGCGACGCCGTACCCGGCGAGCAGTTCCTGCCACACGCGGCTGCGGGGCGCTGCGCCGCCGAGCGCGACCGCCGCGGCGCCGAGGCCGGTCCAGCGATTGACCACGGTCAGGTACTTGAGGCGGATCAGCTCCGGCAGGCGCGGCAGCAGCGCGGCGGGCACGTCCGCGAGCGGCGCTCCACCGACGGAGGTCTCCGGGTCGGTCAGCAGCCACACGTAAGCGTCGAAGCCGACCACCCGCCGGATCTCGGCGAGCACCGCGTGACGCAGTTCGCGCGAGTCGCCGAGCTGCTGGCACAGGCGCTCGATCCGCGAACTCACCCGGCCGATGATCCCAGATGTCTGGGATGGGCGGGTCGGCTGGGCGCTACCTATGGTCGGTGGACAATCCGAGGAGGACATCATGGCGACCCTGCACATCGAACACCCGATCAGCGACTTCGCCACGTGGAAGGCGGCCTTCGACCGCTTCGCGGACATGCGCCGGCAATCCGGCGTCCTGGCCGAGCGCATCCAGCAACCCGTCGGAGACTCCCGCTACGTGGTCGTCGACCTCGACTTCGCCAGCGCCGAGGGGGCGGAACGGTTCCTGGCCTTCCTGCAGACGCAGGTGTGGTCGTCGCCCGCCAATTCGCCCGCGCTGGCCGGCGCACCGCAGACGAAAATCCTGGTCGCGGCTACGTGACGTACATGCGGATCGCGGAGAGCCGGCCGCCGTCCGAGGGCTCGTCGAGGGCGTCCAGCTCGCGGCGGATGGTGTCGTCGACGGCCAGGTACTTGCGGCCGGCGCGCAGGTCGGCGTCGTTGCGCAGGCGGATGATCAGCGGGAACTCGCTCAACGCGCCGGCGTCGAAGAGGCCGGTCGTGTAGATCAGCTGGACGCCGAGGGCGTCGGCCACCGAGCGCTGCAGTTCGAGCAGGTAGCCGGCCGACGCCCGCCCGATCGGGTTGTCCAGGAACAGGACGCCGGAGTGCCGGTCGCGGATCCGGCCGCGGTTGTTGGCGCGCAGGGCCGCCATCGTGCAGTACAGGATGATCGCGGCGGTCAGCTGCTGGCCGCCGGAGAAGACGTCCTTGACTTCGGAGACCCGTTCGCGCTCGGTCCGCAGGACCGAGTCGGGTTTGAGCATGTCGACGCGGAAACCCTTGGGCACGGCCACCTGCACGCCGCGCAGCAGCAGCGAAAGGCCGTCGCGCTTGGTCTCCCGGCCATCCCCGGCCGCCCAGCCGGTGCGGCCCTTGGCCGCCTCGTCGACGACCTCGCCGAGCCGGTCGACGAGCAGCGCCTCCTCGAGCGGGGCGAACACGATGCGCAGGAACTCCTGCCCGGACCAGTCGCCCAGGCCGTCGGGCAGGCGGGAGACGCGCTGCGCCGTACGCAGGGTCCGCAAGCGCGGCGTCGACCAAGCCGTGCAGCCGGGTGACGATGCCGCTGCGGTGCCGGTCGATCTGGGCCAGGTCGTCGGTGAGGGTGCGCAGCCGGGGCCGCAGCGCCTCGGCCCACTCGGCCGCGTAGTCGGGCAGGCCGGTACGGCGCACCGACACGATCTGCTGCCGTACCGGCGTCTCAAGCGCCTCGAACCGCCGCGCGGTGGCGTACTGCGAGAGCTCGTCGGCGGCCGCCCGGACCCGGTCGTCGGCGATCGACGCGGCGTCCTGCGCGACCGTCCACGCCGCCCGCAGCTCGTGGTAGCGCTCGCGCGCCTGGTTGGCGTCGCCGTCGAACGCGCCCTCGGCGGCTTCCCCGGCGGCGCCGTCGTCGCGTTCGACGGCGCCCATCGAGTCGACGAGGAACTGGAACGCCTCGGCCGAGCGGCGTACGCCGGCCACTGCCTGGGCCGCCGACGCGGACGCGCCGCGGGCGGCCTCGAGGCGCAGCGCCGCCGCGTCGAGCGCCTCGGTCGCCGAGCGGAGGAGCTCATGGCCGTGCTCGACGTCGCGCGGCGGGCGGAACCCGCTCGGCAGCGACGGCTGGGCGGGCAGGTGTTCCAGGTCGGCCTTTCGGGTGGCCCGGGCCACGACGGCGGCCGTGTGCCGGTCCTCGGTGGCGGCCAGGCGACGGTCGGCCCGGTCGCGGGCGGCGCCGCGCGTCGAGGCGTCGGCGCCCTCGGGCGTCTCGAGCCACTGCTCGGCGAGGGCGCGGACGGCCGGCGGGAGCGCCTCCACCTCGGCCCGCGCCGCCGACTCCTCACGCTCGGCCTGCTCGAGCCCGGCGCGCAGGTCGGCGCCGACCTCGACCAGGTCGTAGGCGTCCGAGGCCACCCGGTACGTCTCGCGCAGCACGTCGACCGGTTCGCTCGGCGCCGGGTCGTGCATCGACACCGCGCCGCCGCCGGGTACGTCGCGCAGGTCGGCGCGGGCGAGTTCGGCGGTGCGCGCGTGGCCGTCGGCGGCGCGCTGGTGCTCGGACGCCTCGTCACGGCGGGCCGCGGCGAGCTGGCGGGCGGCCGCGGCCCGCTCGCTCTCCAGGGCGACCTCGTCGCGGGCCCGCGCGGCGGCGAGTGTCCACTCGGGAATGCGCGCCTCCTGCAGTGCGAGGGCGGCGAGGCGCTGCTGGCGCTCCGACGCGGTCCGTACCGCCGCACGCAGCGCCGGGAGCCGCAGCCGGAGCTCGGATCGCCGCGCCGCGAGCCGGCCGAGCGCGTCGGCCCGGTCGCGGACCGTCGCCGCCGCCGACGCGTGCGTGTCGGCGGTGCTCTGGCGGCGGGTCTCCAGTTCGAGGAGGCGCCCGGACGGGAACTCCTGCCGCCAGGCCTCGAGCTCGCGCAGGAAGCCGTTGTCGGCGGCCAGGTTCGCCTCGAGGCGGGCGAGGCGCTGCAGCCGCTCGACGTGCCGCTCGTGGATCGCGGCCTGCACGACGGAGGCCGCGTCGAGGTCGTACATCGCCGGGTTCAGCGGCACGACGAAGTCCACAGTGGACAGCGGTCGCGCCAGCGGAGCCGGGGCCAACTGCGTGGTCATGCGGAGCGCGGCGGTCGTGCCGACGCCGATGAACGTGGTCGGCAGGAGCCGCCGGTCCGCGAGGACCTGCTCGCGCGCGTGGCCAGCTGGGCCGGGTCGTTGAGCAGGACGCCGGTGGCGAGCTCCGGTACCCGGTGGCAGATCTCGCGGCGCTGCGCGACGTCGTCGATGGTGGCCAGGTAGTCCCAGCCGGCCCAGGCGGTGATGCCGGCCTCGTCGAGGGCCCGGCAGGCGTCGGCGATCTGCGGCGACGGCGGCAGTAGTTGGCCGTCGTCGAGGGCGAGGCGGGCCTGTTCGTCGCTGGCCTCGGCGATGTGCAGGGAGGTCCGTTCCCGTTCGGCCTCCGCGATGGCGGTGCGCAGCCGGCCGAGCAGCGCCACGATGTCGTACTCGAGCAGGACCTCCTCGGTGTCGAGGAGTTCGCCGAAGCGCGGCACTTGGGCCAGGTTCGCGGTCCGCTCGGTCGCGTCGGTGTACTCGCGCGCCGCCCGCCGCGCCTCTTCCTCGGCCGCCCGCAGCCGTTGCCGGGCGGTGTCCAGCTCGGCGGTGACGGCTTCGTGGCGCGCCTCCGTCTCGTCGGCCGCGCGTTCGGCGTCGGCGAGGTCCTGCGCGGTGACCGCGGCCAGATCGAGCGAGGCGGCGTCGGCGACGCTCGTCGTATCGTCCAGGACGCCGTCCCGCTTCGCCGCGGCGACGAGCGCGGACACCTCCGCGATCCGCACATCCCACTGTTCGGCCCGGGCCGCGCCGGCCGCCGCCTTGGCCAGAGCGCGGTCCTGTTCGCCCTGGGCCTCTTCGGCGGTACGCGCCGTGGCCTGCGCGAGCGAGCGTTCGGACCCGGCCAGTTCGGCGGCCTCGTGTGCGAGGGCGAGCAGCCCGCGGGCGAGGGCCCGCGCGGCCGCGTTCTTCGCCTGCAGCGCCGGCCTCGCCTGCTCCTCGGTGCTGCTGACCAGCTCCTGGCGGTGCCGCACCGCCGCGGCGGCCGATCGCAGCTTCGCCACGAGGGTCGTCTCGCGCCAGGCCCGCGCGGCGAGTTTGGCCTCCGCGACGTCCGCCCGCCGCGGCGGCCAGTTCCCGATCGGCCCGCTCCAGAAGGTGTACGGCCATCAGCCGCCGCAGTTCGGCGACCGCCGCGCCGCGCAGCCCGTGCCGGTGCTCGGCGGTGGCCACCGCGTCGGCGGCCGCGTCGGCGCCGGCCTGGTGGTCGGCCAGCCGGCCGTTCTCGATGTCCCGGCGGGCGGTGACCCGCGCGGCGAGGGCCTGCAGGTCGGCGTGGGCCCGCTCGGCCCGTTCGCGGGCCGCGGCGGCGGCACTGTGCTCTGTGGACAGTGGGACCAGCCGGGCGATCGCGCCGTCGACGAAGTCGCGTTCGAGGATGAGCTCGCCGCGGCGGGCGAGGCTGTCGGCGTACGTGGCGACCACGTCGGCCAGCTCGCGCGGCTCCTCGTCGGACATGACCGCGCGGAGCAGGAACTCGACGAACACCTCGTCGGTGGTGAACGCGAACGCGTCGGCCGCCTCGCCCTCGCCCGCGTTCATCGCGCGCTGGTAGCGGAACAGCTCGGTGTCCAGGCCGACCACGTCGAGGCGGTCGGTCCAGTCGTTGTGCCGGCGCGTCCAGTACAGGTCGAGGGAGGGATCGGCGGTGGCGGCCTCGGCGAGCCGGTCGCGGAAGCCCGACGCGCTCACCAGCTGACCGTCCACGGCGAACGGCAGGTCGTCGAGCCGCATCCCGTCCGACGGGCTGAAGCAGTACCACAGATCGATGAGGTTCGCCGGGTCGGCGGACACGACGCGGCCGCGCCACTCGGAGACCTTGCCGGTGACCAGTTGCCGCCCGGTCCCGGTGTGCATCCACTCCAGCGCCACGTGGGCGACGTCGCGGGCCATCACGAACTTCTCCAGGACCCGCGTGTTGGTGGTGCCGACCACCTGCCGGCGGCCGGGCAGCATGACGGAGAAGATGAGCTTGATGAGCACCGACTTGCCGCCGCCGTTCTCCAGGAACAGCACGGTGGCCGGCGACGGGCGCCGCAGCGGCCCGGCGCCGAAACCGGCGGCCCCGAGCAGGCTGGGCTGGTGGTGCTCGACCGGCCGGCCGGCACCGCTCAGGTCCAGCAGGACGTCCTGGTAGCGGGCGCCGGGTGGGCCGACGGAGTACAGGCGGACCCGCGACAGCTCGTACATGACTCAGCTTTCCAACGTGTCGTTCGTCGGTGCGCAGCGTCCCGGCACCGTCCACGATGGACACGACGCCGAGGTCGAGCAGTTCGGCGAAGGCGCGGTCGGCGGCGAGCTCGCGGACCTGGATCTGGTAGCGGTGGGTGGAGCGGTAGACGCCGTCCTGCTCGCCCGGTCACCGGGCGCGAGGAACCCTTGCTCGGCCAGGAACCGCAGCGCGCGGGCGACCATGCCGCGGGTGCTGTCGGCGGCGGCGCGGCCGTCCTTGGTCGCGGCGACCTCGGGCCGCCGCGCGTAGGCCCGCCAGACCTGCTCCAGCTCGGGCGCGTCGGCGGACGGGTCGCCCGAGCGCGGCCCGCTCGTCGAGGATCCGGCACGCCTCGCGGACCATCAGGTCGACCTGCTCGACGGTGACCCGCCCGACGTACGTGTCGTTGGCCAGGTCCGCCGGGCGCGGGAAGGCGAGCGCGGCGACGGCGAGGTGGACGATGCCGTGCAGGACCTTCTCCATGTCGCGGCGTTCGCGGATCTTCGCCTGCCGCGCGTACGTCTCCATCCTGATCTCGAAGACGGACTCGTGCGCGGCGGCGAGGACGACTCCGCCGGCCGCGCTGACGTCCAGGACGCGCAGCCCGAGGCCGGTGGCGACGCCGTTGACGACCTGCGCGAAGGCGGTGTCCTCGCGGTAGCGGCGGACCAGGTCGCCGTACACCACGTCGCGCGAGGGCACCTGCTTCGGGCGCAGCCCGCACGAGATGAGGGTGGCGGCCGCGGTGGCGTCCTCGACCGTGGCGTCACGCGCTGCGTCCGCCGACGCCGGCGGTGGTCAGGACCAGTTCGTCGCCGCCGATGCCGCCGGTCACCGCCGGGTCGAGGCGCCGGCCGGTCGGCACGGCGATGAGCACGCGCGCCTGCCCGCGGCGGATCGCGCCGGCCAGCTCCGGGCTGTCGGCGTGGACCGCCAGCAGCGCCACCAGGCGGGGCAGGTCGGGGTCGAGGCGTCGGGCCTCGGCGAGCAGGCCGGACAGGTCGCGGGCGACGTCGGGCAGGTCCAGCAGGTCGTCGGCGAGGCGCCACTGCTCGTCGCTGAAGCGGCTGTCTTCGGCCGGCACCAGGTCGGGCTCGGGCAGCTCGGCGCCCAGGTCGTCGCGCTCGACCGGCGGCGGCAGCAGCAGCGACACCAGGTCGACGACAGCGTGGGCACGGCCGGGGTGCGCAGCCCGACCGCGCCGCGGAAGAACTCCTCGATCGGCGCGACCGCCTGCTCGATCGGCAGGCCGAGCAGCGGCATGAGCAGCTGCCCGTACAGGTCGACGCCGGCCCGCTGCGGCGGCGCGGCGAAGGCCTGCCGGTCCTGCTCGGCGCGGAACAGCGGGCCGGCCTCCAGCAGCCGGGACTGCAGCTGGGTGTGGCGGCGGATGCAGTCCTTGACGATGTCGACGAGCTCGGCGGCGCGCCGCTTGTGGTCGGCGTCCTCCGCCTCGTCGCGGGCCTTGCGGATGTTGGTGAGGATCGCGTTCTCGTGCGCGGTAGCGGTCGGCGACGTGGTCCAGGGCCTCGGCGATCAGTCGGGGACGTGCGCTCAGCCAGTCGACCGCGCGGACGTTGCGCCGGGTCGCCTCCAGGGATCGCGCAGCGTCTCGCGCGTACTGCACGGTGCGGTAGCGGGCCTGCTCGGCGGCGAGTCTGGGCGTCGGCGAGGCGGCCCGCGGTTGATCAGGACCTCCAGCTTGACCTCGGCGGCGATCTGCGCGCTGGTGACGTCGGTGTCGAGGGCGCCGACCAGCACGTTGACCGCCTCGTCGGTGGCGCGCAGGTAGACGCTGCCGCCGGGCCGCGGCACCTCCTCGATCAGCTTGAAGTCGTAGTCCCGGCGGACGTAGGCGCCGTCGGCGTCCGAAGGTGCCGTAGACGGCGCGGAAGCCGCGGTCGACGCTGCCGACGTTGATCAGGTTCTCCAGCACCCAGCGGGCGACCCGCTCGTGCTCCGCGCGGGCCGCGCTCGGGGCCTGGGCGGCGACCCGCGGCAGCAGCCCGGCGACTATCTGCTCGTGGTCGGCGCCGGTGTCGAAGTCCATGTTGAGCGTGACCAGGTCGATGGCGGCGAGGGCGATCTCGGCCATCGCGTAGACCGCGTACTCGACCCGCGAGCATGCGCCTTGCGCGCGTCGAGGTCGTGCAGCGGCGCGGTGCAGGCCAGCGCCTTGAGCCGGCGGACCAGCCCGACGTCGTCGAGTTGCGTAGTGGGCACGCCGCATTCTTCCGTGCCGCTGCGGCCGTACCGGGCAACTCGCGCGTCAATGCCCCGACAGCGTGAATCAGGGTGGGGCCCGCGCCGCAGGCGCGGGGTCGGGAGGGCGGCAAACTCAGGCGCGTCGCGTGCGTCGACGTTCTACGGCCGGTACGTGCGCGCCCCGAAACGTTCGGCGAAGGCACGCAACACCCGGGTCAGGACCTGCTCGCCGGACTGCCGATGTTGCCGGCCGACCGTGAAGGGCACGATCCGGCCCGACACTCCCTTCGCGCAGTTGTACGTCTGCTGCGTGACGAGCGTGCCGTCCGGGTGCTCGGCGAGCTGGAGGCGCCCGCAGTACCACCATTGACCGCGCGACTGGATCCAGCCGGCGTCGGGGTCGACGTCGATCGTCAGCTGATGGTCGCCGGCCGTGGTGAAGGTCGACGGGCCGCCGCTGATCGTCACGACGCCGCCGGACTCGCCGCCGATCACCAGCGGTACGTTGTCGCCGCGCACGGTACCGAGCGGCACGGTCAGCATGATCTCCGCCGCCCGGGACAGGGGCAGGCAGACGACGCCGGTGTGCTCGGACAGCAGGCGACCGGGAAGCGACATCCATCGAGTATCGCCCACGCGTCGAGAGGGCAGGTGGAGGAATGCCCCATGATCATAGCGGGCTTCGGGGCTGAGTGCTTCGCGCCATGACCCGCTGTCAAGCCAGCGCCTTCACGTACCGATGCGAGGGCACCGTGATCCCGCCGGTGGCGACGTAGTCGAACGGGCCCGCGTCGGTCCAGCCGCTGCGCTCGTAGAACCGGCGGGCCCGGGCGTTGCCGGCGACCACGGCGAGCCAGGCCTGGCGGTGGCCGCCGGCCTGCACCTGCCGCTCGGCCTCCGCCAGCAACGCACCGGCGATGCCGGACCCGCGGTGATCGGCGGAGACGTAGACCTGCTCGACCTCATCGTCGACGACCATGACGAAACCGGCGACCGCCCCATCGACGTCGGCGACGGTGGTGTCGCCGGTGCGCTGCGCCGCTCGTTCAAAGAACGATTCTGGGGTACGGGCGGCAAGTAGTTCGTCGGGGACGTGGCCGAGGTGGCCGTCGCGCCAGCCGAGATGCCAGATCGTGGCAACGGCGGGGGCGTCGGCGTCGGTGGCGGGACGAAGCTTCATCCGCTCATTGTTATTCGAACGTCGACGGTTGCCACGTCTTTCCGGCATCGCTCGTGCTCAGTACGACCGCGCCGCCGGGAGCCCAACGGCCGGTCGTCCCATTTTGGAAGCCGATCGCGGCCATGCCGAGGTCGCCACTGGTCGGCGCGGGCGCCTCGGCCACCGTCGCCCAGGTCGCACCGCCGTCGGTACTGCGCGACAGCGAGGCGGAACCGTCGCCGAGCTTGACGACGAGCAGCGTCTTCGCGCTCGCCGCTCCGAGGCCGTACGCCGATCCGCCGGCCGCCGTCGCGTGTTCGGGGCCGAACGAGGTGCCGTGGTCGGTCGATGTCCGGACGAACGAGGCCGCCCCGCCGCGCGTGCTGCACAGCACGCTGAGCGAGCCGTCGTCCGCGACCGCCATCTGCGTGCTGTCCGTTTCCTGGCCACCGCTGCTCGTACACGGGTCGTTTCGAACCGTCCATCTGCGACCGTCGTCTGTGGACGTCAGCAGCGTCGCGTGCGCGTCCTCCGCGCCGCCGGCCACATTCTGGAACACCTCGGCGTAGGCCGAATGCCCCTGCCGCAGCAACTGCACGTTGTTGCCGAGCAGTGAACCGCCCGACACCTCGGCGGTGCTGAACGTGGCGCCGCCCACGGGCGCCGTCGCCACGGTGAAGGTGCAGCCGGGCGGGCAGCCCTCCGACGCCGTACCGATCCGCACCGCCGTACCGTGGGCGACCTCGATCGCGTTGGCCTGACCCTGCTCTTGCGTCCAGGTCTGGCCGCCGTCGGTCGTCAAGTACCAGGCGGTGGAGCCGTACGCGTAGCCGACCCGCGAGTTGGCGAACCGCAGCCCGCGCACGCACGGCCCGCTGCCGGCGCAGCTGTTCTGGCCGTTGGTCTCCAGTTCGGCCTGCGGCGCGGGGATGCCGGCCCACGTCTTCCCGCCGTCGGTGGTGTGCACGATCGAGGTACACGGTTTCGTGGCGCAGGGCGCGGTCCCGAGCAGCCAGCCTTCGTCGGCGCTCACGAATGTCAGGTCCTTGGCGACGAACCCCTTCGGCACCGGGCCGCCGGCCGTGCTCGTGTGCGCTCCGGTCGCCGCCCCGGCTGGCGCACCGCTGGGCGCGGCGGTACCGGCTGCGGAGTTCGCGCATCCGGCGACCGCCAAAACGGACAGCATTGCGACGACGTGCTTCACACCCATACCTTCACCATTGCCCACGGACGCAAGTACCCAAACAGGGGCATTTCACGCGATCGGGCGGGCGCGGATGGCCAATATGTTCGGCGTGGGCGCCCCACCCTCGTCGAACCG
The DNA here is from genome assembly GCA_963816625.1 of uncultured Actinomycetota bacterium. Classification (GTDB taxonomy): domain Bacteria; phylum Actinomycetota; class Actinomycetes; order Mycobacteriales; family Micromonosporaceae; genus Dactylosporangium. The sequence continues at coordinate 1,625,149 of CAWFLC010000006.1, forward strand.
ATCGAGGCTCAGCCCCGCGTCCAGAAACGCGTGAAACAGCTGGGGGAGCGGGAAGTGGCTGGCCCCGACCTTGTCGCGGATACCCTGGTCGGTCCACGATTCCTTGGTCCAGTGGCGGTCGAGGTACCCCCTGCGGATGACGATGGCCTCGGTGTCGCTGCGATCGGCGAACCCGCCGCAGAAACACGGATGCACCCCGACGTGGACGAACACGCCGTCCGGGTGAAGGACACGGCGGACCTCCCGCAGGACGGCGGGGTAGTCCGGCATGTCGGTGTGCACCAACATGGCGATCACCGCCGGCACGCTTTCGTCGGCGAACGGGAGGCGGGTCGCGTCGGCCCGGGCGATTGGGAGCCGGCCCTTTGCGTACCCGAGCATGCCGGCCGACAAGTCCACGCCGATGGGTGTCCAGCCGAGCTCGCGCACGGTGGCCGCGTGCGTGCCGGTGCCGCAGCCGACCTCGAGGCAGAGCCCGCCGTCGCCCTCACCTTCGCCGAGCAACCGGCGAAGGGCCCGGTCGATGCCGAGCGGATCCGTGCCCGCGGTCCGGGCGAGGAAATCCTGCTCGTACCAGTCCGCGATCTCGTCGTACGCCGCAACGCTTCCCATGAATCCATTGAGCCAACCGGGGCGCACGGGATGCCAGAGACTTCGCGAACAGCTCAACCGTACTTGTGGCCACACGGCTGCTTCGCTAGACTTCGTTCAGGTGTTCGAATCAAGCGGGGGCGCTTCTCATCCAGGGAGTGGTGAACGCACATGCCAGAACAACCTGACGTCGGCGGGGACCGCAAGTGGCTCACGTACGACGAGGCGACGCCGGAGCAAGTTGCGGCGGTTCGCGAGAACTTCCGGCGGAAGCTTGCCGAAGCCAAGAAGCGGAATACGCCCGAGTACTTCGCGGCACTCCGCGAGCGGCTCGGCTTCCCTCCGCGTACGCCGTGAGCGAACCGGTGCGCCTCGTACTTGATTCGTCGGCGGTACGCGGGTTTCCGTCGATCGCGGTCGGCGAGGTGATCTGCGAGCTACGTGACGAGGGAGCATGCTTCGGTGTTCCAGTGTTCGCACTCGCGTCAGCCGCTCGGTGGTCGGCCAGAGCAGCGTCAGCCTTCTGGTCGCCTCCGGGGAAGTAGTGGCCTCCCGCCCGCCGCGAGGCCACTACTTCGGGGGAGTGGTGGCCTCCCGCCGGCCGCGTGGCCACTACTTCGGGGAAGTTGTGGCCACCGGCCGGGCTCGCCACTACTTCGGGGGAGTTGTGGCCTCCCGCCCGCCGTGAGGCCACTACTTCGGGGGAGTTGTGGCCTCCCGCCCGGCGTGAGGGCACTACTTCGGGGGAGTTGTGGCCTCGGGGGCACGGTGCCTGGCGCAGTTTTCGTCCATTATGCCCGATTCGTACCTTATCGGGTACGGTGGGCGGTGGAGCGACGTCTCCCGTCGAGCGATCTCGTTTGGGGAACTAGTGCGTACACGCGAACGGCTGCGCGACTGGCTGAAGAACTGGCGTATCACGCTGCCTGTCGGACTCGTCCTCGTGCTACTGCTGAGCATCGGCTGGGTCGGCTACCGGGGTACCCAGGCGTCTGGGCACCTCGGGGCGGCGGCGAAGCTGTTCGCACAACTGAAACAGCAGGTTGAATCGGGGGACGCTGGCTCGGCGAAACGCACGCTCGCCGCGCTGCGACGGGAAACCGACGCGGCGAAGGACGAGACCGCCGGGCCGGCGTGGTCACTGGGCACCGCCCTGCCGAAGCTGGGCGATGACCTGGCGGCCGCGCGTACCATCGCCGAGGCACTCGATCGCCTCGCCGACGACGGTCTGCCGGCGCTGCTCGAGGCGGCCTCCGGCCTGGAGGCGGCCGTACTGTCGCCGAAGAACGGCCGGATCGACCTCGCCGCACTGCAGCGGGCCGCACCCGGCATCGCCAAGGCCACCGCCGTGATCAAGGAAGTGCACGCCCGGATCGCGGCGATCCCGACCAAGGGCCTCGACCCGCGTATCTCCAGGAAGATCCCGGAGTTGCTGACCGCCCTGCAGAAGGCCGAGCAGCTCGCCGGGCCGGCCGGGCGGGCGATGACGCTGTTGCCGTCGATGCTCGGCGCTACCGGCAAGCGCACGTACCTGCTCATGTTCCAGAACCTCGCGGAGATCCGGGCCACGGGCGGCATGCCCGGCGCGTACATCGTGATCCAGGCCGACCACGGCGACATCACCGTGGTCGACCAGGGCACCGCCGCGACGTCGTTGCGGACGTTCGATACGCCGGTGCTGCCGCTCGATCCGGAGCTGCTCGATCTGCACACCGAGCGGATCGGCACCTACCCGGCCGACGTGGACCTGACGCCCGACTTCCCGACCGCGGCGACGATCATGCGCGAGATGTACCGCCTGCGCTCTGGCCGTACCGTCGATGGGGTTGTCTCAACCGACCCGGTCGCGCTGTCGTATCTCCTGCGCGCCACCGGGCCGGTCGCGATCCCCGGACACGCTCAGCTGGCCGCCGAGACCGCCGTCAAACAACTGCTCAATGACGTGTACTTGACGATGCCGGACGGCACAACCCAGGACGCCTACTTCGCCGAGGTCGCCCGGGCGGTCTTCAACGCCCTCTTCGCGCAGCGCGGCGATCCGCGCGCCGAGGTCGCGGCGCTCGCCCGGTCGGCGGGGGAGCGGCGGCTGCTCATGTGGAGCTCGCACCCCGAGGAGCAGAAGGAGATCGCCACTACGGTCATGTCCGGCACGCTGCCGGCCGACGACGGGGCGCGCCCGACGGTCGGGGTATTCCTCAACGACGGTACCGGCGCCAAACTCGGCTACTACGTCGAGCGCAGCGTCAGCCTCGCCGCCGCCGGCTGCCTCGAGGACGGCACCCGCGAGCTGCGCCTCAAGGTGACGCTCACCTCGAGCGCGCCGAAGTCCGGCCTACCGGCCAGCGTCACCGGTCTCGCACTGGCCGGGCCGAACGTGGTGCGCACCAACGTGATGATCTACAGTCCGACCGGCGGCGCGGCCGTCGACACCAAGCTCAACGGCGCCGACACCGACATCGGGCTGGGTGTGGAGAAGGGCCGGGCGGTCTCGGTGGTGACCGTCGACCTCGCGCCCGGCCAGACCGCGACCGTCGAGACCGGCCTGATCACCGGCACGCTCCCGGCGTCGGCCGCCGCGTTCACCCCGCGGCTCGTCCTGACGCCCGCGGTCACCCCGTGGACGACGACGATCACACCCGGGCCGACCTGCAGCAAGTAGGACGTTCTCGGGATGCTCACCCCGGCGGGATGAGGAGGTCACGCGCTCATCAGGTGTTCCATGGCAAGGAGTGGCGGCAACGTGCCGAGTTGATCTCGCAGAAGGGCAGATGCGACGTGGGAAAGCTCATGGCGAGGATACAGAAAGCCGCGAAATCGCCGCAGGCGAAGAAGCTCGAAGGGGAAATGATCCGCAAGGCCAAGGACCCGAAGACGAGGACGAAGATCTCCAACGGCTTCCAGAAGATGAAGGCAAAGCGCAAAAAGGGCAAGTGAATGTGGGATCTCATCATCTGCCCATGGCACCTCGATGAGCACATCCCGGCGTTCCCGGTCCCGGTGGGCGTGACCGAGACGATCCGCGCGGCCCTTCCGGCCGGCCCCGTCCCCGGCCGGATGACGCTGCTGCACCAGGCGGTCGCCGCCGCGGTGGCGCGCGCCGCCAGGCCACTGCTGCTCTCCGGCGACTGCCCCACCTCCCGGGGAGCGGTGGCCGGGCTGCAGCGCCGCCATCGCGACCTGGCCGTGGTGTGGCTGGACGCGCACGGCGACTTCAACACCCCGGCTATCACGATCAGCGGCTACCTCGGCGGCATGGCCCTGGCGATGCTGACCGGCCGGACCCCCGGGCTCTTCGGCGATGTGCTCGGGCTGCGGCCGGTGGCCGACACCGACGTCGTGCTCGCTGACGCTAGGGACCTCGACCCCGCCGAGCGCGAAGCCCTGACCGCGAGCCAGGTCCGCCGCGTGCCCGCCGACCCGGCTGCGATCACCTCCGCCCTCGACGGGCTCGGCCGCACGCCGGTCTACCTGCACCTCGACATCGATGTCATCGACAGCGCGCAACTGCCCGGCCTGCGCTTCCCCTCAGGCCCCGGACCCTCCCTCACCCAGATCGAGGAATGCCTGGCCGCCGCCTGCGCGACCGCCGACGTGGTAGGCGCGTGCATCGCCTGCGCCTGGCTTCCCGATCGCGTCGGCGACCAGGCCACACGCGAGGCAATCACCCGGCTTGCCAGAGCACTCGCTGCCGACCTGGCCTGGCCCGAACCGGCCAGGCCGCACCCGCCACGCCGGTCGTCAGATGCTGTTCGCGAACGCCCGTAGCTCGGCGTTGAACCGCAGCGTGTCCTCGCGGAACGGCATGTGTCCGACGTGGGCGTAGTAGGAGACGCGGGCGTTGGGGATGAGCCGTTCGAGCTGTTGGCTCATGGTCGGCGCGACGATGTTGTCGTCGAGGCCGTGCGTGATCAGCACGGGCAGGTGGAGTCCGGCGAACAGGTGGTCGTAGTTCACCGTCCGGCTGAGCATCCCTTGCCGGACATGCGGCGGCACCAGAGTGGTGTAGCCGACGACCGAGTAGAACTCCTCCGGGTCCGGGGCGCTCGACCGGCACAGCCGTACGAATGTCTCGACCGCCGTCGAGCTCTCCGTGACCTGGTCGGAGAACATGCCCGGCAGGCAGGCGAGGAACTGCGGTCCCGCGAACGGAATGAGCGGTTCGCCCAGCCGTGACACGGCGCTGACCATGGCGATCCCGCCGAGTGCGTCGACGCCGTGGCAGCTGATGTAGTCGCCGATCACCGCGCCGCCGTAGGACCAGCCGCACAGGATGGGCTCCCGCAGGTCGAGCTCGGTGATGACCGCGGCGATGTCGTCGGCCCACTGCGAGGCCTCGCCGTACACCCCGGCGGGCTGCTCGGACAGACCATGCCCGCGTAGATCCAGCGCCACGAGGCGTAGGTCATCGCCGAGGTCGGAGCGCAACTGCCGGGTCCAGGACAGCCGGCATTGTGAGAAACCATGGATGAACAGCACCGGACGCCCTGCGGCGTTGCCGGTTTCCTCGACGCAGAGCTCGGTGCCGGCGCCGCCTTTGACACGATGAATAGTCATGGCGCGACGCTAGGACGGCGACGTCCGCCCCGGCATCGGGACGAATCAGCACCGGCGGCCGGCCGCCATCCGGATTTATCCTGACCCGCTCTCCTCGGGGCCCAGGCCGTGCCCGACCGCCCAGACCGCGATCTGCGTGCGGGATCGCAGATCCAGCTTGGTCATGATGTGTGCGATGTGGCTGCCCACAGTCTTCTCCGCGATCGACAGCGTTGTGGAGATCTGCCGATTGGTCAGGCCCTGCGCGATGAGCGCGCTCACCTCGCGTTCGCGGTGCGACAGCGGACTCCTCGAAGGCGGCGCGGATACCTCGGCGTCCTGCACGAGCGCCAACGCGATGGCCTCGTCGGTCGACAGTGCCGAACCCGCCGTCCACGCCGGGTCCCATGCGGCTCCCAGGCGGGACCGCACAGCGTCCAGATCGCGGCTCAGGATCACCTGGTCGGCCGGAGCGAGCGGAACGCCGATGGCATCCAGCAGCGCGACGCTCGCGGCGAGTATCCGAGCCGCCCGCTGCACGCTGCCGGAGTCGGCGGCCACCCCCGCCAACGCGGCCAGGCACTCGCCGATGCCCTGCTTGTTGCCGATTTCGCGTTGCAGGGCCACGCTTTCGGCCAACCGTTGCCACGCCCGGGGCACGTCGCCTTCCGACCGGCTGACCTGACCGAGCTTGTGCAGGGCCGACGCGATGCCGGGAGTGCCCCGCAACTCGCGCCACAACGCCAGGCTCTCCTCGTAGAGCGCCGCGGCCCGTGGCCCGTCGTCGGCGAGACGGGCGAGGTCGCCCAGGCCGTTGAGCGCGCCGGCCACGCGGTCCTTGAGCCCGTGCTTGCGATAGAGCTCCAGGCTTTCCAGGAACACCTTCTCCGCGCGGGCGTAGTCACCTTCGTGGTAGGCCACCAGACCGAGGTCACCGAGCAGCGGCAGGCCGCCGACGATGTCTCGCGCCTGCCGGTACGCCTCCAGGCTTTCGGTGAACAGTCCCCGGGCCGCCACATAGTCGCGCTGGTCGAACGTCACGTGACCCAACACGTGCAATGCCTCCGCAAGACCAGCGAGGTCGCCCGACTCGCGGCAGCGGCTGACGCACTCGTCGAGGTGTTCGCGGGCCGCCTCCGAGTCGCCCTGCCGCCAGGCCAGCGTGCCGGCACCCAGCAGCGCCTGGATACGCGCCGACCCACCCGTCGCCGAAGCGCCCAGCGCCCGGGCCAGCCACCGGCGGCCTTCGCTCGTGAGTCCCCGCTGGAACCAGAAGTACCAGAGCGCCCCGACCAGGGCCAGGCCGCGATCCGTGTCGGCGGCGCTCGCGTCGTCGCGTAGGGTCCAGGTCAGCGCGGCGCGAAGGTTGTCCAGATCCGCCTCGAGCGCGTCGCGGTGATGCTGTTGCTCGGCACCGCGGAGGGCGGGCTCGGCATCGGTGGCCATGGCCTGGAAAAAGGCGGCGTGCGCGCCCCGCGCGGCCTCTTCTTCACCGCAAACCACAAGCTCGTCCAACGCGTACTCGCGGATCGTCTCCAGCATCGTGAACCGCGATCGGCCGGCATCATCGACCGTCCGCCTCAACAAACTCTTGTCGACCAGGCCGGCCACCAGGTCGAGTACTGACGGACCCTCGCCCGGGACGGCAGCCTCCGCGGCGGGCAGCGTGAAGCCGCCGGCGAAGACAGCAAGACGGCGAAACAGCGTCCGTTCGTCGGGCTCGAGCAGGTCGTAGCTCCAGGCGATGCCGGCCCGCATCGTGCGCAGCCGCTCGGGAAGGTCGCGCGCCCCGCCGGTCAGCATCGGAAGCCGGCGGGTGAGCCGGGACAGCAACGCCGCGGGCGCAAGCACCGTCGTCCGCGCCGCCGCGAGCTCGATCGCCAACGGGAGGCCGTCCAGCCGACGGCAGATCTCCACGACGTCGGCGGCGGTGTCTGCGTCGAAGGTGAAGTCCGGCCGGACGGACCGGGCGCGCTCCACGAACAGGCGGACCGCACCATACTGCGCCAAGCGGTCCGGTGGCTGTGGCCCACCCGGGTCCGGCAACGACAACGGTGGGACGGCGAATATCTGCTCGCCCGAGATCCGCAGCCGGGCTCGGCTGGTGACGAGCGCCGCGAGACCCGGACAGGCGACCAGAAGATCCGCAAGCAGAGGTCCGGCCTCCAGGAGGTGTTCGAAGTTGTCCAGAACGAGGAGCAGGCTGCGCAGCCGGAGGTGCTCGGCGAGCGCTTCGGCGACCATCTCGTCGGGCGACCCGAGGCCGAGCTTCCGCGCGATCGTCACGGCGACCAGATGCGGGTCGCTGATCGCGGCGAGCGGCACGAACGCGACGGCGTCGAACCCCGTGGTGAGTTCCCGGGCGACCTCGACCGCGAGCCGCGACTTGCCCACACCGCCAGGGCCGGTCACCGTGACCAGCCGCACCGACGGGCGCAACAGCAGCTCTCGCACCGCCGAGGATTCCCGTTGACGCCCGACCAGTGGGGACAGTGCGGCGGGCGCGTTGCCGACCCAGGCCGGCTTTCGGGGCTCGACCAATGCGCCCATGTCGACCCGGCTCTCCTCAGGCAACCCAATCGGACGAATCCTAGCCGAGCGTGTCCTACCGGCGATGCGGGACGCGAACGGCTGGACGTGATGCCGGGTCGACGGTTGTCGCGTCGTGCTGGTAGATCCACGCTACGGCGTTGAACGACCAATCGGTCGATCCGGTGGCCATCTCCGCATCGCGTTCGCGCTGGTGCTGGCCGTCGGGGAGGTGGAACCGCGTCTTGTTGGCGGTGGACATCGCCTGGATCTGCGACGTTCGCGGTATGCGCACGGTTTCGTAGTGGCGCAGCGCCGAGTCGACGTCGTCGTCGGCGAGACACGAAGCGAGCGTTGCCGCGTCCTCGATCGCCTGCGCAGCGCCCTGTGCCATGAAGGGCACCATCGCGTGGCAGGCGTCACCGAGCAGCGTCACCCGGCCGGCGGTCCAGTGTTCGAGCGGGGTGCGATCGAACAGCGCCCAGACGTACGTCTCGTCCACTGCTTCGATGATCGTGCGTACCTGCGGGTGCCAGCCCTCGAACGCCGCCAGCGCATCCGCGACGTCGCCCTCGTCGGTCCAGGATTCGCGCGTCCAGGTGTCCTGTTCGGTGATGGCCACGAAGTTGACCAGGCGGCCGCCGCTGACGAAGTAATGCACGAAGTGGCGGCCGGGTCCCATCCAGACCTGCGCCGTGACCTCGAGACCGAGCGCTTGGAGCCGTTCGGCCGGTACCAGGCCGCGGTACGCGATGCAACCCGTGAAGCGGGGACGCTGTGGCCCGAAGAGGATGTCGCGGACCAGTGAGCGGATCCCGTCGGCGCCCACGAGCACGTCGACGTGGGCGCTCACACCGTTCGCGAACCGAGCCTCTACGCGATCTCCGTGGTCGGTCAGTCCGGTGAGACGGTGCCCGAGGTGCACCCGTTCGGAGGGCACCTCAGCCGCCAGTGCGGACAGCAGATCAGCGCGATGCATCTGGTAGTGCGGAAACTTGAACACGGCTTCGAGTGGCTCGGCGAGCGGTGTACGCAGGAGGGTACGACCGTCGTCCCAGCGGCGCTGGTGCCACGCCAGCGGCTTCACGCCGGCCCGCGCCAACTCCTGCGCCAGCCCGAGCCCGTGCAGGACCCGTGACGCGTTCGGGCTGATCTGGACTCCGGCGCCGATCTCGACGAGCATCGCCTTCTGCTCGTACACGTGCACGTCGAAGCCCTGACGCAGCAACGACAGCGCGGCGGTGAGGCCGCCGATGCCCCCGCCCACGATGCCGATCGAAACGTCCTTCGTCCGGCCGCTCCGGCCGTTGTTGTCGGCAGTCATGGTTTCGATCCTCCGTTCGCCTCGGCTCGACCCAGCCTTCGCGTTCCCCGGTTCGGCAGGACCGTGCCATGCCGAGCAGTATCGCGCCGATGAGGTGGTTCGATACTCGCGTCGTCGGCTGCGCGACGGCTCCGTCCAAACGAGTGTCGGAATGCCGTCGGAATGCTCGACGGTTGAACGATTGCCGAGCGATGCCCGTAGGGGTGACTACGCGACCACCAAAAGTCGAGGCGCGTGACCGCATTGCGGCCAACCGCTTCTTCGGGCACATCGCGTACGCAAGCCTCGTGGCGACCCGGTAGTTACCCGCCCTGCGCCCACGGACCCTGGCCGTACACCCGGTCGACCGTCACGTGAACGACGACGCCGGCCGGGGCATCGCGCATCGGGTACGGCTGTCCGGGGCCGATGTAGTACTCGGCCAGCCGGTCCATCACCTCGAGAGCCCCTCCCTCCGTGATCCGGTCGACGCGCCCCTGGATTACCGCGTACGGCCAGAGCCCTTGTCCCGAGTGCTCCTTCGCCTGGACCGAGACGACCACGCGCGGGTCACGGCGGAGGTTCTGCAGCTTCCGCTGCTCGAGCAGAAAGAACGTTGCCATGACGAGCTCGTCGCCGTCGAAGCCGACCCAGGCCAGCGTCACGTGCGGCGTGCCGTCGCCGTCTACGGTCACCACGGTCGCGAGTGGTCCGGTGGCGAGAAGCTGCCGGAGTGGCTGAGGAATCTTGTCCATGCCGCCGAGTGTATGGTCGGCCGAGCGCGAGCAACCGGGGGGACGGCCCGTTCGTATCAGCGGACGATGACCAGGTTGGCCATGTCGACGACCGGCCGGTAGCCGAGGGCGGCGTAGATCTTGTTCGAGGTCGGGTTCGCCTGGTCGGTGAACAGGCAGACCCGCGCACCCTCGGCCTGGATCCGCCGGGAGACCTCGGCGACGGCGTTGCTGGCCCAGCCGCGCCCGCGCTGGGCTGGCGGCGTGTAGACCGGGCCTACCCGGGCCACCCCGAACGACGGCGGGTTCGCGCCGGTGAGATGCACCGGCTGCCCCGTCTCGTCGACCCAGAACCACAGCCGTCCGGCTCGGAGGCGGCGCAGCATCTCCGCACGGTCGGGCACTTCGTGCGCACTGGCACCGCGCGGGCGGCCCGCCTGTTCGTCGGCGTCGCCCATGAACGCCGCGAACCACTCCATGACCAGGTCCAGGTCGTCCTCGGTCGCGACCACCAGGCGGCCGGGCACGGGGGCCGGCCGCACGAGTTCGCCGAGCTCGTGCAGCCGCGTGTGCTGGCTGACCTCGACTCGGCCGCCGCCGAGCCGGGCCAGCTCGGCGGCGCACAGTTCGACCGCGGGCAAGGCCCCGTTGACCGCGAGCACCTCCTCGCCGCGCTCGTGCAACGCGCGGGCCAAGGCCACGGCCGCCTCGTCCGGCATCGGCAGCAGGAACGGCGGGTACGGCGCGAACGTCGCCGTCCGCATCCCGGCTCCGACCACGGCGCCGGACGTCGTCCGTGACCACCAGCCACCAGTTGCGGTCGGGCGGCGCGATCCCGTCGGCCGCCGCGACAGCACCCGGTGCGCGACCGTGGTCACGACCGTGCTGACCACCGGGTCGGCGGCCAGGTGGTCACCCGCCGCGGCGAGGAAGTCGGCCGGATCGGCGTAGAACTGTAAGCGCGGTCCGGCCACCGGCGCTGCGCTCATCTGCGTAAACCCATGTGCGTTGCTCTGCTCCCGCCCATGATCATCGATCTTGACGGCAAAGTGCGGCCAGGACGACAGTTTGGCGTCAAGATCGATGATCATGAGGGGCGGAGGCGGAGGCGTACTCCTCGATCGACGCTTTCGCCCAGATGCCTCGGCCGCCGCCGTAGTGCATGATCGGTGCTGGAAAGTCCACTTCGTTCTGCAGGCGCGTGAGGCGGTGCTGGCTTATCCCGCCGAGTATTTCGCGCACGCCGGCCGCGTCGACCAGGTCCGACGCGAGCGGTGCCGTGCCCTCGACCCGCAGCGCGATGGGCCGTGCCGCGCCGGGGTCGGTGAGGCGCCGGTAAACGAGATCGGTTGCCTCGCGCAGCGTCGGGGCGTACACGATCATCGACACGCTGGTGTCCGGGTATTCAACGCTGACCTGCCATTCGATCATGGTCGCCCCCTCGTCGCAAATCTACCCGGGCGGCCAAGGCGGCACTGCCCGATTCCGGGCCGGGTAGATTGCGGGCGTGTCACGTGACGGCGTCGGGCGACCCGGTTCGGTTGGCTTTGCCAGCGTTGTCGGCGTGCTGGCCGGAGCTTCGGTGGCCAGTTACTGGGGTACGGGCGCCACCGTGCTCGGGGCGGTCGCTGGTGGCGTCGGCGTGGGCGCCTGCGACGCCGTGGCCAGGGCCCGGCAGCGCCGTGGTGAGATCCCCGCACTGTGGTCGCGGATCGTGATGAGTGCCGCCCTGGCCGCCCCGTTGGGCTGGGCCATCGGGCGGTTCACCGGCGCCGGGCCGTTGGCGGTGGGCATCGCCGTGGGTACCCTCGCCGGTGTCCTGGGCATCCGCCCGCACAAGGTGGTGCTCGGCCCGTTGGTCGGCGCGGCGACCGGGTGGGCGCTGTCGGTGGGCGGCTGGGCCGCGCCGGCCGCGATCGTAGCCAGCGCCACCGTGGTGGCCTACCGCCTGTTGTCCGCCGCCCTGTTCCGGACTCCCCAGGTGAGCCTATTGGCCGAACAGGTTGAGGCCGAACAACTGCCGTTCGTGGTACCGCTGGAGTCCCGTACCCGATACGTCGGCACCGACTATGTACGCGAGTTAGCCGACACGCTCGGCGGCAGCTACCGCGCGGATGTACCCGACATCGGCATCGTCGCGTCGTTCGATGAACTGGCCGGTGAGCAGTTCGACCCCGCCGGCGTAGACCCGCGGGTACGCGAGTTCTACGAGCACACCACCCGCTTCGCGTTGGACATCGTGCCCGAGTGGCGGCTCTGGGTACGCCCCGGCTACCTGCTGTACCGCACCCTGGTGGCGCGTCCGCTCGGGCAGGCCAACGTCCCGATGAACCAGCGGGAGACCCAGCGCGGCATCCGCAGCCGCATCGACACGATCAGCCCGAAGCAGGACGGCGTGGTGGGTATCCGCGGCTGGATCCGGTCCTTCGCCGACACTGACGAACCGATCTACGTCGGCATCTACACCACCTACCGGCATGCCGGTCGCGGGTACGTCAGTGTCGGCTTCCCGTTGCCCCAGGCCAGTTTCACCGCCACCCTGCTACCCCGGCCCCGCCCCGACGGCGGGCTGACGCTCACCAGCCGCAGCGACCTGGACCAGCCCGGCCACTACCTGACCTACATCGACCCGCAGTCCCGGCAGCTGACCACCCTGGCGGTCCCTGGCTTTGCCGAGCAGCTCGACGTATATGTCGCCGACGGCCGGCTGCGGGCCGAGCACGCCTTCTGGGTCTTCGGGTTGCCGTTTCTGATTCTGCACTACACCATCCGCCGCAAGCCGCCGATCGACTCGGCGGCGAGCGACGTCCCGGCGGGCTGATCGGCCGGTCAAAGGGTCGCGGACGTGGTCATTCTCAACGGATCTGCGCGAAGATCTTGGCGGACCCGGCCTCGCCCGCGGACGCGGCGTCGGTGTCGGTGTCGCCTCCGTCGTCGAGGGCGGCCGGGCCACGGGGGAGCACTCGGTCCAGCCACCCGGGCAGCCACCAGTTGGCCCGGCCGAGGAGCGTCATGGTCGCCGGTACCAGCACCATGCGCACGACCGTGGCGTCAACGAAGATCGCGGTGGCCAGGCCGAGCCCGAACATCTTGGTCGACGGGTCGTCGGCGATGGCGAAGGACAGGAACACCGCCACCATGATGAGCGCGGCCGACGTGATGACCCGGGCGGTGCCCGAGACGCCGCGCACGATCGCCGTGCTGTTGTCGCCGGTGCGTAGGTACTCGTCGCGCACCCGCGACAGGAGGAACACCTCGTAGTCCATCGACAGACCGAACAGGATCGCGAACATGAACATCGGGATGAACGACACGATCGGTACCGTCGCCTCCAGCCCGATGAGCGCGCCGCCCCAGCCCCACTGGAACACCGCGACCATGATGCCGTAGGCCGCGCCGATGCTCAGCAGGTTCAGCAGCACCGCCTTCAGCGGTACGAGTACCGACCGGAAGACCAGCATCAGCAGCACGAATGACAGCGCCAGTACGGCGGCGACGAAGACCGGCAGGCGTTGGCTGGTCCGCCGGCCCACGTCGGACAAGCTCGCCGCGGCGCCGCCGACGTGCGCCGTCGCGGGACCCCGCCCGACCACGGTCGGGCAGCACGTCGGCGCGCAGCCGTGCCGACGGTGTCGGCGGTGGCCGCGCTCCTGCGGGCCGGTCGTCGGGAAGACCACGAGGGTGCGCGATCCCGGTGGCCGGGTCGACCTGCGCCGGCGCGACTGACGCGATGCCCGGGTCGGCGGCGACCGCTCCGATGAGCCGGTCCAACACGCCGGGGTCACCGGCGAGGTCCACGGCGATGACGAGCGGACCGTTGGTGCCCGGCCCGAAACCCTGGGCAACGAGGTCGTACGCGCGGCGCTCGGTGCGGTTGACCGGCAGCGAGCCGTCGTCGGGCAGGCCGACGCGCAGGCCGAACACGGGCAGCGTCGCGGCCAGCAGCAACCCGGCCGCGCCCAGCGCGTACGGCACCGGGTGCCGGTTGACGTGGCCGATCCAGCGCCGCCACCCGAGCCCGGGGACGGCGTCCGCCGCCGCGACCCGCCGCCGTACGAGCCGGCGCGACCGGATGAGCCGGCCCAGCCGCCCGGCCCGGGCGAGGCGCGAGCCGGCGGCGCCGAGGAAGGCCGGCAGCAGCGTCACCGAGGCGACCACCATGATCAGGACGATGATCGAGACCGCGAGCCCGCCCACCGTCATGAACCGCACGTTCGCGACGGCCATGCCGAGGATCGACACGACGACGGTGCCGCCCGCGAACACGACGGGTCGCCCGGCCGTGGCCACCGCTCGCCCGGCTGCCTCGTGGGGCTCGACTCCGCGCGCGAGGTACTCCCGATGCCGGGCGAGCACAAACAGCGCGTAGTCGATGCCGACCCCGAGCCCGACCATGCTCCCGAGGACCGGTGCGAAGGTGGGTACCTCCGTCATCCCCGCGAGTACCGTGATCGTGGCCACCCCGATGGTCAGGCCGAAGACCGCCATGCCGATCGGCAGCGCGGCGGCGACGAGCGAGCCGAACGCGAGGAACAGGATCGCGGCCGCGGCGAGGATCCCGATCAGCTCGCTGGCGCCGGCGCCGGGGTCGGAGAAGACGTAGAAGAGGTCCCCGCCCATCTCGATGCGAAGTGGCAGCTCGCCGCGTAGCCGGTCGACGAGGGCGACGAGGGCGTCGAGGTCCGCGGTCGACAGCTGGCTCTGGTCCGGGTACTGCACGCGGACGATTGCGATACGCCCGTCGGCCGAGACCAGGCCGCTGCGGACGGCGACGTCCCCGCCCTGGTCGAGCGCCCCCGCCGGGTCGGTCGTGCCGAGCACGTGCGGGAGTCGCCGCAGCCTCGGCCTGCAGCCGCGCGAGCGCGGTGCGCGCGGCGCCGTCGTCGATGAATGTCGCCCCGCCGTCGACGGGGGTGACGACGACCTGGGCGGTCATGCCCTCCTGACCGGTGCCGGCCCGCTCGATCAGCTCCGCGGCCCGTTGGGAGTCCAGTCCCGGCGCGGTCATCGAGTCTGAAGTCCGCCCGCCGAAGGCGATCGCGGCAACGACGGCAAGCGCGGCGGCGAGCAACCACGCCGCGATCACCCGCACGGGATGGCGGGCGGCGCTTCCACCCAGACGGGAGAGAGCGTTCGTGAACATCGGGTCCTCCAACCAGCTCGTTGGCCGCCTCCGCGCGGCCGCCGATGACGAGGTTCGTCGCGGCGGCGCTCCCGGACATCGGCTCGGGAGCCGCGGATCCGCCCGTCCCTGGAGGGAGCGACGCTCCGTTCTTTTGGCCGATGCGCGGCGCGGCGTGCTCCCTAGGCTGAAAGCGTGCTGCGCGACGACCTGCGAACCCTGTGGACCGAACCACGTCCGCCTGACGCGCCCGGCCGGGTGTGGCGGGACTGGGTGCTGCTCGCCGCCGGACTGGGCGGTGTGGTGCTGGAGGTCACGCTGCGGGACGACCTCGTGTGGCGGCCGGTGGCCGTGGTGCTCGCCGTCTGGTTGTGCGTGCTGCCCATGTGGCGCCGGACCCACCCGCTGGCCGTGGTCGTGCTCGGGTTCGGCGCGATGATCCTGCTCGAGGTGGCCTCGCTGGTGGCCGCCCCGCGAGAGCCGGTCGGCCTGTACACCGGTGCGGTTCTGGTCGTGTTGGTGTACGCGCTGCCCAGGTGGGGATCGGGACGGGAGGTCGTGCTGGGGAGCGTGGTGATCCTCGCGGCCTTCGCGCTGTCGGTCTTCACGGACGACACCCCGGCCGTCGACCAGGTCGTGGGCTTCGCGTTCCTGCTCCTGCCCGGGGTGATCGGGGTGTCGGTGCGGTTCCGGGCGACCGCTCGCGAGCGGCAGCTGGAGCAGGTGCGCTCCCGCGAGCGCGAGCGACTCGCCCGGGAGCTGCACGATACGGTGGCTCACCACGTCTCGGCGATGGTGATCCGGGCCCAGGCCGGCCGGGTGGTCGCGGGCACCGACCCGGCCGCTGCCGTCGAAGCGCTGGAGGGCGTCGAGGAGGAGGGGGCGCGCACGCTGGAGGAAATGCGGGCCATGGTCAAAGCGCTTCGGGACGGCGCGGCCGGCGCCGAAATGGCGCCGCCGGCCGGTGTCGCGGACCTGGAGCGTCTGTTGCACGCCCCGGCTGGCCGTCTCCGGGTCGACTTGGGGCTCGACGGCGAGCTGGACGCGCTGCCGCCGGCCGTGGACGCGGCGGTTTACCGCATCGTGCAGGAGTCGGTGACCAACGCCATGCGGCACGCGGTCGACGCGACCGAGGTCGTCGTCCGGGTCACCGGAGAACCGC
This sequence comes from uncultured Actinomycetota bacterium, assembly GCA_963816625.1. Taxonomy (GTDB): domain Bacteria; phylum Actinomycetota; class Actinomycetes; order Mycobacteriales; family Micromonosporaceae; genus Dactylosporangium. Next base: position 1,641,123 of record CAWFLC010000006.1, read on the forward strand.
AGACGGTACGGGTGAGCGTGCGGGACAACGGCGCGCGGGCCGGCCGTGGTCGCGACGGGTACGGCCTCGCCGGACTGCGTGAGCGGGCGGCCCTGCTCGGCGGCGAGCTACGGGCCGGTCCGGGCGCCGAGCAGGGGTGGCGGGTCGAGGCCGAGCTGCCACGGGGGAGGGCGGACAGCCGTGTCCATCCGCGTGCTCGTCGCTGACGACCAGGCGATCATCCGTACCGGGTTGCGGATCATGCTGGACGCCCAGCCCGACGTTGAGGTGGTCGGCGAAGCGGCCGACGGACAGCAGGCGGTGCGCCTGGCCCGCGACCTGCGACCCGACGTCTGCCTGTTCGACATCCGGATGCCACTGCTCGACGGGCTGGAGGCCACCCGGCTGATCGCCGGTCCGGGCGTCGCCGACCCGATGGTCGTGGTCGTGATCACCACCTTCGATCTCGACGAGTACGTCTACGGCGCCCTGCGCGCCGGGGCCCGCGGGTTCCTGCTCAAGGACGCCGGGCCGGAGCTGCTGGCGCAGGCCGTGCGGTCGGCCGCGGACGGCGAGGCGCTCATCGCGCCGAGCGTCACCGTGCGCCTGCTGCGGGCTTTCGCGGACGCACCGGCCGGGCGGCCCGCTGTGCAGCCGATCTCCCCGGTCACCACCCGCGAGGAGGACGTGCTGCTCGCCGTCGCTCGGGGGCTGACCAACGTCGAGATCGCCGACGCCCTGCACATCAGCCTCAGCACGGTGAAAACGCACCTGGCGAGCCTGATGGCCAAGCTCGGCGCCCGCAACCGGGTGGAGATCGCGATGTGGGCCTACGAGACCCGCCGGATCATCCCGGGTCCCTGAACGCCCGGCACAACCTTCCGCGGCTAAGCCGCTGTGACGCCCAGGCGGAGCCAGCTCGCCAGGTCCTTGATCTCGCGCCGCACCGCGGCGGTCATCGCCTTGGTGAACGGAACGTCCTGGTGGATCGCGTCCACCCGGAGCACACCGGCCGTGCGGTCGGCGGTGGCGTCGAGCTTGCCGACCAGCCGGTCGGCGTACAGGATCGGCAGCGCCCAGTAGCCCCAGCGGCGCTTGGCCGCCGGCTTGAACATCTCGAGCTGGTAGTCGTATTCGAACAGCTCGGTCATCCGCTTGCGGTCGTAGACCAGCCGGTCCAGCGGGGAGAGCAGCGCGACGCGGCCGGTGAACGTCCGGTCGAGGAGTTCGGGGTCGACGCGCCATTGACCTTTCACGCCTTCGACCACCGCGGGCTCGCCCGCGGTCTTCACGTCATTCGGCTCGCCTGGGCACACCGGGGCCTGGGCGCGGGCGATGCCCAGTGCGCGCAGCCGGCGCTGGTTGCGGATGCGCAGTGCATCGTCGTAGGGCACCACCTCGTCCGGGTAGACCCGCTCGGCCAGGTCCCACAACCGGTCGGTGCCGCGCCATCCGGCGGCCGCCACTTCGCCCCGTTGCACCAGGAAGTCGATCATCTTCCCGACATTGCGGTTGTTGGTCCAACCGGAGGAGCGCCACGGGATCACGCAGGTGTCCGGCAGCTCGCGTGCGGTCAGCGGCCCGTCGGCGCGCAGCCGGGCGAGGATATCCAGCCGGCAGCCGTCGTTGGCGTCCACCCAGTCCCGCACGCCCTCCTGCCAGTCGCGCAACGGGGGACGCCCGGGCCACTCGGCCATCTCCGCCCGGAACAGCGCGACGTCTTCGGGCGGGCGGATCCAGCCATGCAGCTCCAGCAGCGCCTGCTCATCGATGGCGTCGCGCAACTGCGCCGGCGAGTACGACGAGCCGAGACGGCTCCACAGGACCAGGTCGGCACTGGGCGCGACGGCTGCGGCCGGATCGTGCTGCAGCAGCGTCAACCGGCGCACCACCTCGAACATCCCGCTCGGGCGGACGGCGTCCAGCAGTTGGGCGCGCACGGCGAGGCGGCGCGCATCGGTGCGCGACAGCTTGTGCACGGTCATCAGCCTAGGCGGGGGGTACGACAAATCAGGGTGGGGCCCGCGCCGCAGGCGCGGGGTCGGGAGGGCAGCGAAATCAGGGTGGGGCCCGCGCCGCAGGCGCGGGGTCGGGAGGGTAGCGAAATCAGGGTGGGGCCCGCGCCGCAGGCGCGGGGTCGGGAGGGCGGCGAAATCAGCGGCGTTGTCGGGCTACATATGATTCGTCAGTGGGCGACGACCTCCTGGACGACTTCATCCGCGCGAATCGTGAGCGCAGCCTGGGCGCGTACGGGATCCACCTCCACCACGAGGGCAGCCCACCGGTCGAGCGGCGGGTCCGATCCGACGACCGGGTCAACCTCTACTCCGTCTCCAAGACGTTCACCTCGGTCGCGCTCGGGCTGGCCGAGGCCGAGGGACGTCTCAGCCTCGACGATCGGCTCCTCGACCACTTCCCCGAGCTCCGGGCGATGGCCGCCGACGGGGCCGAGGAGATTACGTTGCGGCAACTGGTGACGATGACCAGCGGCACCAGCCACCAATGGTTCGCCGACGAGCGCATCAACGCCGCGGACCTGCTCCACGAGATCGTCGCCGCGCCGCTGGACGCTCCACCCGCAACCCGCTTCTCCTACACCGACTCCGGCCCGTACGCGATTGGCCGGGTCATCGCGCGGGCCACCGGCGCGGACCTGCGTTCGTATCTCCTACCCCGGCTGTTCACGCCTTTGGACCTGCACAACCCGGCCTGGCACACGTGTCCGCTCGGGTTTCCCTTCGCCGGAAGTGACCTCTTCCTGCGCACCCACGAGCTCGCCCGCTTCGCGCAGTTGCTGCTGCAGGAGGGCCAGTGGAACGGCCGCCAGCTCCTTCCGGCGACGTACGTGCGACGGATGAGCACCGACGGCGTCGACACCAGCACCATCACCCAAGGCGAGCGGTTGACCTACGGATACGGGCTCGGCGTCTGGATCGACCGGTCCGGCGTATACCGGATGGACGGCCGCTACGGGCAATACGCCGTCATCAGTCCCCAACAGCGGGCGGCCGTCACGGTGACCGCGCACTCCGAGCGCGAGATGGACCTGCTCGATGCGATCCACGAGCTGGTCCTCGATCGGCTGGCCTGACAACTGAGGACGGCCCGAGCTCATCAGGTGGCACAGATCGCCTGTACGTCGGCTCTCCAGGTCCCGCTGTTGCCGTCTGCGTCTTCGCGAGCGTTGATGTCGACCCCGGTGGTGAGCGTAGGTCCGTTCGGGGCCAGCCGGTTGATGTACGACTGCCCGAGTGCCCCGGTCAGCCCGCCGCCGATGCCGTGCACCTTGGTGCCCGCCGGGCAGTACACGACGAGCGACTGTTGGTTCGTCGAGCTGAACTGCGTGTGCGCGGATACCAGTTGCTGGCCGGGCACCGGGTCGATGCAGATCGCGTAGGCGTGCGCGGTGTCGCCGCCAGTGTCCACACTCATCACCTCGACCGACACGCTGGCGAGGTTGGCCGAGACGTTGATGCTGTCCAGGATGACGTGCCCTTTGCCGGCACCGCGGCCGCCGGCACCGATGACCTTCTTACCGGGCGGGCAGTATGCGGTAGCCATCGCGCTCGGCACGCCCGGGGCCGCGGTCGCGTCCGCCTGGACGATCTCCCAGCCGGTGACGCCCGACGCGCAGACCGCCCACGCCGTGAGTGTCCAGGATCCCGCGTACCCGAGCACATCCTCATTGGCCACCGCGTAGAGCGAGTTGGCGGGAAAGCTGTCCGCTGCCGGATTGAGCCCGCCCAGGTGCACGTGGAACCCGCCACCGTCGATCGCCCCGCCACCGCCGACAATGTTCGTGCCTCGCGGGCAGATGGCGTTCGCGCCCTTGAACGCCTCCGAGCCGGTCTGCGGACTCGCAGCCGTGACCACCACCAGACCCGGTACGGCGGATGCGGGCGTGGCGGCCGCGATCGGTGCGGCGGTGCCGGCGAGCAGGGCGGCGGCGGCGAGCAACAGTCGGGTACGACTCATGGCAACCTCAGCTCAGGTCGGCGGATGGTGGGCTGCACAGTAGGCGACCGGCGCCGTCGGATCATGGACGCTTATCCGGCCGGCGCGGTGGTGATCGGCGGATCGTCGGGCTGACCGATGGTGATGGTGGCGGCGACGTTTTCCGGGATGAATGTGCGCGGCGCGGGACTCTGGCTGACGACTCGGCCGACCATCGACCCGTCCGTGGTCACCTGGTACTTGACGGTGATGTTGTTGGTGACCTTCCTGAGCGCGGTCACGGCCTGATCCTCGTCTTTTCCGCGAACGTCCGGCATAGCCAGGTCGACGACAGTGCCGCTGCTGGTCGACGGCGGGGTTTTGCTCGGCGTCTTGGTCCTTGTCCGGCCTGGCCCGGTCGTGTGCGGCGTGGGCGACGGGTGCAGGGTCGGGGATGGGGTGGCCGACGGTGTCACCACGGTGGTCGGCGCGGAGGACGTGGTTTGCGGTGGCGGTGGGTTGCCACCGCCGCTCTGGGCCCAGGCGATCGCGGCCACCGTCGTTGCTCCGCTGAGCGCCAGCACGGCGACCAGCACCAGCAGGAGCGAGCTCCGCGAAACCCGTCGACGACGCTTGTCGGTCGGCGTGCGCGGCGGCGGCCGTTCATACGTGGGCGTCCAGACCGGGATGACCCGCTGCTCCTCGGTCGGCCAGCCTTGCTCGACCGCCGGCCGGACGGTTCCCGGGTGGCCCGGCGAGACGGGAGCGGAGGAGACCGGCCCGGCCGGGTAGCCCGGGGAGACCGGAGCGGAGGCGACGGCCGTGGGGGTGGCCGGTCTCGGCGGCGGTGCGACTACCGCGCGGCCGATCACGGGCGGGGTCGATATGACCGGAGGAACCGGCGCAACCGGTGAAACCGGCGCTGCGGTTGGACCTGCGGCGACGCGGGGTTCGATGGACTGGAGGGTGCCCTCGGCGACGATCAGCTCCGGCTGCTCGGCCACGGTGGGCGCGATCCCGGTCGCCCGGTGCAGCAACGTGGCGACGAGCGGGATGCGGCTCGACCCGCCGACCAGCAGGATCCCGGCGATGTCGACCGCCGCCGACCGGGCGTAGCGGATCAACGCCGTGGTGGTGCGCACGGTCCGGGCCAGGAGCGGCTCGACGGCCGCCTCGAACTCGTCCCGGGTGAGCTGCGCCTCGACGTCCATCAGCGGCAGTTGCATGAGCACGGCCGGTGCGCGGGAGAGCATCTCCTTCGCCGCCCGTATGTCGTCCCACAACATCCGCCGGTACTGCTGGTCGGCCGTCGCGACCGGGCTGGTGAGCCGGGCCCAGGCGTCCGGATGCTGCACCCCGAAGGTCCGGCCCAGCCAGTTGACCAGCAGGGCGTCGATGTCCAGGCCGCCCACGTCGTTGATGCCGTCGACCACGATCACCTCGATGCCCGATTCACGGCGGACCACGACGCTGCCATCGAAGGTGCCACCGCCCAGGTCGTACACGACCAAAGGCCGGCCGACCGGCAGGTCCTCTTCGAGCACCTTGGTGTAGAACTGGGCCGCCGCGGTCGGCTCCGGGACCAGGGAAACCTCGCCGAGGCCGGCGGCGCGGGCGGCGTCGACCAGGACGCCCCGGCGAACCGGCCCCCAGCCGGCCGGGTGGGCGAGCGCGACCTGCGCGACGGCGCCACCGGCGACCCGGGCCGCCTCCTCGCCGACGTGGCGCAGGGTAGCGGCGACAAGATCGACGAGGGGGAGTTCACGGTCGCCGAGCAGCACGGCCTCATCGTCGATGCGGCGTTTCGGGTTGGGTTCCAGCCGGGCCGGGGCGAAGCGGGCGTGGTGCAGCGCGTCCCGACCCACGACGAGGGCCCCCTCGGCCGGCGCGAATACGGCCGATGGCAGCACCGGTGAGCCCTCGAACAGCAAGGGCTTGACCCGGCCGTCCGGCCAGCGCATCAGCGCGACGGTGTTGGACGTTCCGTAGTCGATCCCGAGGCCGAAGCCCTCCGACAACATATGCGAAGTCTAGAATTTGATCGCACTGCGTAACCAACAGTTATCGATGGGTGCGCTGTCGGACATGCTACGACCGCGGGCGACACCAGGCGTATACGGGGTATTTGTCCGGCTCGATGTCACCCCTGCGGTGGCGGATTTCTTACCGGCGGCCTTTGGGATCAGGCGGTCAGGCAGACGGCGCCTTCGCCGTGCAGGGAATTCACGACGGCGGCGGTGCTTGCCGGCATCGGTAGGGGTTCGAGCAGTCGCTCGAAGGGTAACTCTAGCGTGCATGAGTGTGTGTAAGTGAGTCGGTGATACCGTTCCGGGTGTGAATCTTACGGAGTGGGCGAAAGCGCAGGGCGTGCACCCGCACACCGCGTACCGCTGGTTCCGTGAGGGCACCCTGCCGGTACCCGCGACGCGGGTGGGGCCGCGCACGATCTTGGTGAACGTCGACGCGACCACCGGTTGCCGTCGTCGGCCGGTGTAGGCCTGTATGCCCGGGTCTCGTCGCACGACCAGAAGACGGACCTGCAGCGGCAGGTGGCGCGGCTGTCGACGTGGGCGGCGCAGGCCGGTCTGCGGGTGGTGCGGGTTGAGCCCGAGGTCGGGTCCGGGATGAACGGCGCCCGGGTGAAGGCCCGCCGGCTGCTGGCCGACCCGGACGTGACCGTGGTGGTGGTCGAGCACCGGGACCGGCTCGGCCGGATGAACACCGAACTGGTCGAAGCGGCCCTGACCGCGGCCGGGCGGCGCCTCGTCGTGCTGGACGCCGGTGAGGTCGACGACGACCTGGTCCGCGACATGGTGGAGGTCCTCACCTCGTTGTGTGCCCGCCTGTACGGACGCCGGTCGGCCCGCAACCGGGCGAAGAAGGCACTGGAAGCGGCGGCCGCCGATGGCTGAGAAGAAGCCGCTGCGCACCATGGCGGCCCCGTTCGTGGCCCCCGGTCCGTGCGGGGTGGCGATACGTGACCGGCTCACGCATCTCGCCCGCCGAGGATGGCCGGTGCTGCGCGCAGGTCGGCCGGCACCTGGGTTCGCTGGCCGCCCGGGATCTGGCGGTCCGTTGCCGCGACGGCCTGGACCACGACAAGACCACCGTGGGCGGTCCGCAAACAGGACCTGACCGGCGCGTCGTCGTCTCGGTGGGCCGGCGCGATCACCAAGTCCACCCACGACCAGTGGGCGTTGGCCCGCCGCTGCGCCGCCGCGCACATCCAGAATCTGGAGGCCGGGATCGCCACCGTGCGAGGCCCGGCTGTCCCTGCCGGTCGGGGAGAAGGGCAGCCAGCGGGCAGCCGGGCGGCTACCGGTCCCGGCAGGAGTGGCACACCAAAGTCCCGGCGTCTGGCCGCCCTGGAGCACCGCCGCCGGACGGCGGCCGCGGACTGGCAGGCCGGGCGGGTGCGCGTCGTGCGGGGCGGGAGACGTCTCGCGAACACCCGCCACCACCTCGACGAGGCCCAGCTCAGCCGAGCAGTGGCGGCAGCGGTGGGAGGCGGCGCGGATGTTCCTGTCCGCTGACGGCGAGTCGGGCAAGCGGTTCGGCAACGAGACGATCCGGATCACACCTGACGGCGCAGGTGTCAGTCAAACTGCCGGCCCCGTTGGCGCACCTGGCCAACGCGCCCGCACGGCCGGTACATCCTGTCCTGCACCGTGACGTTCGCGCACCGCGGCGACGAGTGGCGCGACCGGATCGAAGCGAACGCGGCGGTCGCGTACACCATCCACCACGATCCGGCAGCGGGACCGCTGGTATGTGACCGCCGCCTGGCAACGCAGGCGACGTTGCGGTGCGTGCCGTTGGACGGCCGCGCTCGCGGCCGGCTGCATCGGCGTGGACACCAACGACGACCACCTCGCCGCGTGGCGGCTCGATCGTCCACGGCAACCCGGTCGGAGAGCCGCGCCGGTTCGTCTACGACCTGTCCGGCACCGCCGCGCACCGTGACGCCCAGATCCGCCACGCCCTGACCCGGCTGCTGCACTGGGCCCGACAGACCGGTGTGGCTGCGATCGCGGTCGAAGACCTCGACTTCCTCGACGACAAGACCCGCGAGAGGCACGGCCGCAAGAAACGCTTCCGGCAGCTGATTTCCCGGTTCCCCACCGGCCGGCTCCGCGCCCGGCTGACGTCGATGGCCGCCCAGGCCGGCATCAGCGGTCGTCGCCGTCGACCCGGCCTACACCTCCCGGTGGGGCGCCGAGCACTGGCAGCAAGCCGACCAGCCGCCCCACCCACAAAATCACCCGCCACGATGCCGCGAGCATCGTGATCGGACGACGCGCCCAGGGCCACCCGGCCCGGCGACGGACGCCACCGCCCCGCCACGACCAGAGCGATCGTGGCGGGCATCGGAGCGTCCAGACCGGACCGGGCAACCCAGGGCGTGAGGAAACCCGCCCAACCCGAACCGGACCACGGACCCGATCCGTGCACCCACCAGGTATGCGAACGCGGGAGACCAGTCTGCCCAAAACCGTTCGGGACAGACGCAGTGATCACGACTTCATTCCTGCTCACTGGAAAGGAACGGTGCGGTCATGAGTTGCGTGACCGCCTACCTGATCTGCGAGGTGGACGGCTCTACCGGTATGGCGGTGGCCAAGCGCGGCCCTTGGACCGCGACCGATCCTGCCGCTCGGGATGAGCTCCTGGCGCTCATCCGCAGCCGGAAGGTGCCGCTGGACGACATCCGCGACGCCGGGTTCGACAGCTGGTACTGCCGGGGCGTCGCGGTGGACGTTCCCGGCCGCCGGTTCCGGTGTTACCCGTGCGTTCTCGACCAACAACCGCTCACCGAGGTCGACCGCGCGCTGCGCGCGTCGCCGGCCTGGACCGGCTGGGATGCCGCGGTCGCCGTGGGTGGCCGGGAGGAGTTCGTCGATCTGCTGCCCGCGGCGGCTCGCGTCATCGCGCCCTACCACGTCTTGGACGAGCCGATCAGCGGCCCGGTGCCGTTGCCGCCCGGCGAGGCCTGGTTTGTGGGATGGGACCCGGTGGCATCCGAACTCACGGTGCGTTACGACGTCTACAGCGCAAGCTGGTACGTCGAAGGCTACGACCTGGTCACGCTGGTCACCCCGGACCGGGCGGCGTTCGACTATCGGGTCAGCGGCCGCGACACCTACCCCGTCCACCCGGGACTGGCCTGGCTGCGGGCCGGCCCAGCGGCGATCGACACGCTGCTGGCGGCCACCCCGTTCCCGCCACCGGGCGACGAATCGGTGCCAACCGGTGTGGTGATCGACCAGGACCTGCGGGTGATCCGGTACTGGCTCACGTCCCTCGTCCCGGCACGACTGCTTCGGGCCGTACGCGAGGTGTGGCCGGGATGGCAGGTGCGACCCATCACCCACGGAATCGCGGAGCACCGCGCGGTCACCGGCCGTCCCGATGCGACACCACCGCCCGGTGTGCCGGTCGACCCGCGAACCTTGCGCTGGCCACGCATCCGCGTCATCGACGCCGGGCCTGACCAGCCAATCTAGGAGTAGGACAAGTACCTTAGCCGGGAGGAACAAGGGGCAGCCGAATGCGTGCCAAGGGCATCACCTACGACACCGGTTTCGTCCAGCGCGGACTGATCTCCCGCGAGCGCTTCGACCCGGAGCAGGTCGAGCGGGAACTGCGCATCATCCGTGACGACCTGCACTGCACCGCGGTCCGGGTGAGCGGCGGCGACGCCGAGCGGATCGAGTTCGCCGCGGGGCTCGCCGTCGACCTGGGCCTGGAGGTCTGGTTCTCGCCGTACCCGCTGGAGTTGACGGCCGAGGAGATGCTGTCGCTGTTCGCCGACTGCGCCGAGCGTGCGGAACGGCTCCGGCGACGCGGCGGCGAGATCGTGTTCGTCACCGGCGCCGAGCTGAGCCTGATGAACCAGGGCTTCCTGCCCGGCGACACCTTCGCCGAGCGGGTCGGGCTGCTGCTGAGCCGGCCGCACCGGCCTACGCGAGCTGATGGCCGAGGCCAGCGTCCGGGTCAACGACTTCCTCCACCGGGCCGTCGCCGTGGTCCGCGAGCGGTTCGGCGGCAAGCTCACGTATGCGTCCATACCGCCTGACCGCGTCGACTGGACGCCCTTCGACTTCGTGTCCGTGGACCTCTACCGGTCGGCCGCGGTCGCCGACCAGTTCGCCGAGGGCGTGCGCAGCCTCGTCGCGCAGGGAAAGCCGGTGGCGATCACCGAGTTCGGCTGCGCGTCCTTCCGCGGCGCGGGTGACCGGGGCGCTCAGGGACTGGAGATCGTCGAGCACGACGAGCGCACCGGCGCACCGCTTCGACTCAACGGGGAGTACGTCCGCGACGAGGCCGGTCAGGCCGCCTACCTGCGCGATTTGCTGGAGGTCTTCGACACCGAAGGCGTCGACAGCACCTTCGTGTTCATCTTCGCCCTCGTACGGCTACCCGCATCGCCCCGACGGCGACCCCCGCGACGACCTCGACCTGGCCAGCTACGGCATCGTCAAGGTCTACGAGGACCGCCACGGCGAGACCTACCCCGACATGCCCTGGGAACCGAAGACCGCGTTCAACGCCCTCGCCGGGTACCACCGAAAGCACTGAGGGACGCGGGCCGCGTCACCGGTCGAGAGCCGCGAGTCGTTCCAGGATAAGGCCGCTGATCGTGCGCCAGGTGCGCACCTGGCTGGGCGTGAGCGTGTCGAACACCAGTTGCTGCACGAGTTCGACGTGGGCGGGTGCGGCCGCTTCGATCGCCCGGCGACCCGTCCGGGTGAGTACCACGTAAGCGCCTCGCCGGTCGGCCTCGCACTCCTCCTTGGCGACCAGGTCCCGGGCGGCCAGCCGGGCGACCTGCTTGGAGACCCGGCTCTTGTCCCACTGCAGGGCTTCGCCCAACTCGAAGGCCCGCAGTCGGCCGTCGGGAACGTCGGTCAGGTGCACCAGGATGTCGTAGTCGGACAGCGTGAGGCCGGAGGTGCGCTGAAGGTCCCGGTTGAGCCGGGCCGCGAGCCGGGCATGAGCATCCAGAAACCCGCGCCATGCCCGCTGCTGGGTGGCATCAAGCCATCGCACACCATTCGTCACGACGGCAAGTCTACGGAGATGGTTGACGCGGCCACCACTTCGGAGGAAGGTGGTTGCCACGGCAACTACATCTCGGGGCTGCCCGCCGCTGTGTAGGAGGATGTCGATGAGCGCGTGGAACTTCATGAGTTACGAGAGCAAGGACAACCTTCTCGAGGCGGTGCGCCGGGAGTCGGCCGGCATGTTCGCCCTCGCCTCGGAGCCGGAAACCTGGATGGCGCCGACCGGCGCGGGCGACTGGCAGGTGCGCGACGTGTTCGGCCACCTCATCGACACCACCGAGACGTACTTCGTCGGCTTCGACGCGGTCCGCCTGGGCGGCCAGCCTCCGGAAACCGCGCCGTTACGGGACATGGCGATACACGTGGACCAGGGCGCCCGGCAGTTCCGCTCGTTGGACCGCGATGATGCCCTGAAACGCCTTGGCGTGGCGCTGGACAAGATGCTCAGCATCACCGAGTCCCTGACCGAGCAGGACTGGGGCGGGCTGCAGGTTCCCCACAAGTACATGGGTCCACTGCCCGCGTTCTTCTATCCGGTGTTCCAGCTGGTCGACTACGCCGTGCACAGCTGGGACATCCGGCAGGGCACCGGGAGGCCGCACGCGCTGGAGGCGCGTTCGGCCGACCTGCTCGTGCCGCTGTGCTACGTGCTCTGGTCGGCCACGCCGGTCGTGGGACCCGATACCGAGCCGATGGAACTCGGGATCCGGATCACGTCCGGCGAAAACGCCGGCGACACCCGCGTCGCCATCAGTCCCGATGGTGCGGTCACCACACCCGGCCCGATCGACGACCTGCCCTGCACCATCGAGTTCGATCCGGGCAGCTTCGTGCTCACCGCGTACGGCCGCACAAACGCCGGTACCGCCCGCGGCGACCGGGACCTGGCCCACCGGTTCCTCAGCGGGTTCTTCCGGATCTAGCCGGAGACCTGTCATGACCATCGACCTGTCGGCCATCGCCGCCGAACGCGAACGCATCAAGAACGACTACCTGGCCGAGACGGTCGAGCGACCACCAAGCAGCGCCCGCGGCCTGCATCACTTCGCGCTGCTGTGCGCCGATGTCCGGCGAACCATCGAGTTCTACCAGAACCTGCTCGAGTTCCCCCTGACGGAGATCTTCGAGAACCGGGATTACCCGGGCTCGAACCACTTCTTCTTCGACGTCGGCCATGGCAACCTGCTGGCATTCTTCGACCTTCCAGGCCACCACCTCGGAACCGTACAGCGAGGTCCTGGGCGGCCTGCACCACCTCGCGATCTCCGTGACGCCGGATCGATGGCGGCACCTGCGCGGCAAGCTCGACGCCGCCGGCGTGGAATATCAGGTGGAAAGCCAGACATCAATGTACTTCCGCGATCCCGACGGCGCCCGGCTCGAACTCCTGGCCGACCCACTCGGCGAGATGTACGGCACGAAGGTGCTTTAGCGTCGCGAGGACCTATGCAGGTGCGACCGATGGTGGCGAGTCGAGCGCGGCGCCGAACGTCACCGGCGTGCCCACAGCGTCCGCGTTGCCCGCCCCACCGACCGCGACGTCCCCGTCGATGCGGGCGGAGACCACAGAGATCTCAGAGGGGTCTGACGTTTTCGGCTTGGGGACCCTTCTGACCCTGGGTGATTTCGAACTCGACCTTCTGACCTTCGGTGAGTTCGCGGTAGCCGCCACTGGCGATAGCGGAGTAGTGGACGAACACGTCTGCGCCGCCGCCGTCCTGGGCGATGAAGCCGAAGCCTTTGTCCGAATTGAACCACTTGACGGTACCGGATGCCATGCGAGTACTCCCTGCTGATGTGAACGGCGGTTATCCGCCGACGCTCTGAGGAGCGTAGTCTCCCCGATCGGCCTGTCTGTCAGAGGCCGACACGCGGGGCAGATCGGAGTTGGTGCGCGGGTGGTCGCTCGTCGTTCATGCTTGAGTCCGTGATGACTCGGACAGGCGCCGTTGCCTATCTTGAGGGCACGCTGGCCGGACCGAACGCCTCCGGACTCGATCGGCTGTGCCTCGTCGAGGTGCCCTTGGTTCCCGAGGTTCGCCTGCATCTGGCCCAGGACGCCATCGTGTGGTGGGCCCGCATGGAGGCCGAGGCGGGCGCGGCGTTGGCGGCCCCGTTCTGGGCGACCGCGTGGCCGGGCGGTCAGGCGGTGGCGCGTTATCTCCTCGACCGTCCGATGACCGTCGCCGGCCGGCGGGTGCTGGACGTGGCGTCGGGGTCGGGACTGGTGGCCATCGCCGCCGGGCTGGCCGGTGCAAGCGCCGTGACGGCGAACGACATCGACCCCTACGCTGTGGCCGCGATCACACTGAACGCCGAGGCCAACGGGGTTGCGGTCGCGGCGTGCCCGGGTGACGTCCTCGACGGGGACGGCGGCGACGCCGACGTGGTGCTCGCCGGTGACGTCTTCTACAGCGAGGCCATCGCACAGCGGATGTGGCCGTTCCTGCGCCGTGCCGCGGCGCGCGGCGCGCATGTGCTCGTCGGCGACCCCGGGCGGGGGCACCTGCCTCGGGACCGGATGAGGATCGTGGCAAGCTACCCGGCGCCGGCCGGCGGCGCCTGGGGGGAGCCGCAGATCAGCCGGATGAACGTGTTCCAACCGCAATAGGCACCGCCGAGGCGCTGGCCGTGCTTCTCGCCGCGGGCCGCTTGCACCTGTGAACGAGCCCGCGCTCGGCCGAGTGGACGGCGCGCTCACTAGGGAAGGTCGAGGACCAGATCGGCGGTGGCGACGCCGATCTCGCCGTCGTACTCGTCACCGGCGGCGGTGCACGCAGCCGCCGGGTCCGTGCCCGGTTGTAGGTGGGTCAGCAGCAGGTGGCGGGCGCCGGCGTCGGCGGCCCGCCGACCCGCCTGGCGGGCGCTTGACAGGTGGCGCCGCGAATCCGCCGGTACCTGATCCACATAGGTGGCCTCGGCCAGCAGCAGGTCAACATCGCGCGCCAGGTCCACTACGTCGGGGCTCGGGCCGGTGTCACCGGTGTACGCGAGCACCCGGTCGCCCGCAGCCAGCCGTACGCCGGCATTTGGCACCCAGTGCGGCAGCAGGCGGGTGTCGGCCTGGAACGGTCCGATGTCGAGGCGGCTGCCGGCGGTGAACTCGTGCAGGACGTAGGCGTCCGCCAGCATCCCGGGCCGGTCCAGCGCGAGCACCGCGTCCAGCGCGCCCGGCAGCGCGTACACCGGGAGCGGCGCCGCCGGGTCGTCGCGCAGCGCGCGCGCCCGCAGCAGCGGATTGAGGTCGGCACAGTGATCGGGATGTCCGTGGCTGATGAACACCGCGTCGACCTGGTCGGCATCGACCCGCTCGAGTAGCCGCGGCACGACGGCGTAGCCGAGATCGACGATCAGCCGGAACCCGTCGTGCTCAACGAGGTAGCCGCTGCACGCCTGGCCCGCCGCCGGCCAGGCTCCGCACGCGCCGAGAACCGTGAGCCGCATCAGACCGGCACTATCGGCTGGATCGTACGAGTCGAACCGCTGGCTCATGCATGTGCTTTGATCCCGGCGAGATGCTCCAGCAGCAGCGGGTGCAGTTGATCGGGCACGCGTAGCGGAAGCAGGTGGTCGGCGGGGGCCAGGGTGACCAGGCGAGCGCCGCGAATGCCGCGCTCGTAGCGGCGGCCGATGTCGGCAATCGCCTCGACATCGCCCTCGCCCAGCACGATCAGGGTTGGCACGGCGATCTCGCCCAGCCGAGGCTCGGCGGCGGGCTCTTCGACTTCCTCCTCGTCCTGCAGGAACCAGTCGGCCTGGTCGAGCACCACCGCGGCGGCCGGATCGTCGGCGCGCAGCTGCCCGGCCGGGTCAAACGACATCGGTCCCCACAGGCGCAGGATCTCCAACGCCAGCCCGGCGCCGTCACGGCGCTCCCACGCGGCCTCCCGGTCGTCCCCGCCGGGCAGTTCGGGCCAGTCGTAGCCGGACATTCCCGGTGCGACCAGCGCCAGCGATCGGATCCGCCCGGGCTGGGCCAGGGCGACATCCACCCCGGTCGCGCCGCCTTGGGACAACCCGACCCAGTGCACCGACTCCACACCGGTCGCGGCGAGGACGTCCAACGCGTCGGCGACGAGGGAGTGCGGTTCGGTTGGGCGGGGCGACAGACCGTATCCGGGCAGGTCATAGCGGATCGTTCGGTAGCCCGCCGCGACCAGAGCGGGAACCGCGGCGTCCCAGATCCGTCGATCGGTGACTCCGGCATGGGCCAGCACGACCGGATCGCCCTGTCCCTCGTCCTCGATATGAATTGTCATCGGGTGCACGCTAGCCCAGACGGGCACCGCCGAGCACCGCAAATACCAACGCTCCGGCGCCGGCGTGACTGGCAGGTTTGCGGTAACCCGTTCCCTCCGCAACGTACCGGCGTGGAACGCCTCTTGAGTAGTCGTCTCAAGAGGGGTCGCATCGTGGCGCAACCGTCGAACGTGGTCCGGCATCCGCGGTGGACGCTGGCCGTCGTGTGCGCCGCCACGTTCATGCTGCTGCTCGATCTCACGATCGTGGCCGTCGCGCTCAGCGACATCCAGGCGGACTTCGACGCCGGCCTCGGCTCGCTGCAGTGGGTCGTCGACGCCTATACCCTGCCGCTGGCCGGGCTGCTGCTCACCGCCGCCACGCTCGGCGACCGGATCGGCCGGCGCCGGATGTTCCTCGTCGGCATGGCGATCTTCACTGCCGGCTCGCTCGCCTGCGCGGTCGCCTGGTCGCCGCTCGTGCTCGACCTGACCCGGGCGCTGCAGGGTGTCGGTGGTGCCGTGCTCTTCGGGGTCAGCCTGCCAATCATCGCGGCGGCGTTTCCCGAGCCCAGGGCGCGCGCCGGCGCGATCGGCATCTACGGGGCCACGCTGGCCGGCGCGACCGCGGTCGGGCCGCTCATCGGCGGCGTGCTCGTCGACGGTCCCGGCTGGCGCTGGATCTTCCTCGTCAACGTGCCGATCGGGCTCGCCGCGCTCGTCGCCGGCCGATACCGGCTGACCGAGTCGCAGCCGCCGATCGCGCGAGCCGCCGATTGGCCGGGCACCGTCCTGCTCACCACCGGCCTGTTCGCCCTGCTGCTGGCGCTGATCCGGGGCAACACGGAAGGCTGGGCCGCGCCACAGATCCTCGTCCTGTTCGCCCTCGCGGCCGTCCTGCTCACCGGGTTCTTCGTTCGCGAGTTGTACGCGCGGGAGCCCATGCTGGACCTAACCCTCTTCAAGCGGACGTCGTACTCCGGCATCGCGCTGGCCGGCTTCACACTGAATGCCACGCTGGTCGCGGCGACGTCGTTCCTCGGCCTGTACGTGATCAACACGCTCGGCTACGGCCCCTTCCAGGCCGGACTGCGTTTCCTGCCGCTGACAGTCGCCTCCTTCGTCGCCGCGCCGATCGTCGCCCGGCTGGTCGACAAGGTGCCGCCGCGGTTCACCGTCGGCGGCGGCATCCTGCTGACCGCGGCGGGGCTGGCCCTGGTCGCCCGCCTCGACGGCGACTCGGGCTGGACGGTCCTGCTGCCCGGCTTCATCGTCGCCGGCCTCGGGCTCGGGGCGGCGAGCGCCTCGATATCGCAGGGGGCGCTCGCGGCCGTCGAGCAGTCCCGGGCCGGCATGGCCACCGGCACGGTCTTCACGATGCGCCAGACCGGCGTCGCCGCGGGCGTGGCCGTCCTCGGTGCGCTCTTTGCGCACCGCGCCGCCGACGAGATGCGCGACCGGCTCGCCACCGCCGGCATCCATGGCACCCGGGCCGAGGCGCTGGCGGATGCGGTCGGCGACGGCGCGGGTGCGAGGGTCGCCGACGGTGCTCCGGCCGCGGTCCGCGCGGCCGTTGCCGACGCCGCCCGCGCCGCCACGGCCGCCGCGATCAACGAGATCCTCATCGTCGGCGCGGTCACCGTCGCGCTGGCCGCGGTGTTCGCGCTCGTCTTCGTCCGTCGCGTCCCCGCCCCACTGCACAACCATCCTGCTCGCGGCGTGGCGCGCGTCCCGGTAGTAGTGCCAGTGGGACCGGTAGCAGTACCGGAAGGGCCGAACACGACCCGTGGCTGACGACCGGCCGCCGGGCTCGCACCGCGCCGGGCGCTACCCTGGCCCGGTGCGAGAAATCCTGGACATCCTGCGGGCGGACGCCCACGCCAGCCCGGAGCGCATCGCGACGATGACCGGCCTGGACGCCGACGAGGTCCGCCGTCAGGTCGCCGAGTGGGAGCGCAGCGGGGTGATCCGCCGATACAAGGCCGTGATCGACGTCGCCCGGCTGTCCGAGACCGACGGCGTCGAGGTGGTGACCGCGCTGATCGACATCTCGGTCGCCCCGGCGCGCAACGTCGGGTTCGACGACGTGGCCGCCCGCATCGCGCGCTTCCCCGAGGTCCGCTCGGTCTACCTGGTCTCCGGCGCCCAGGATCTGCGCTGCATGGTCACCGGCTTGACCATGAAGGAGATCGCCGACTTCGTGGCCCGCAAGCTGTCGACGATCGACCGGGTGACCGAGACCGTCACCCACTTCGTTATGAAGATCTACAAGGACGACGACGAACTGTTCATCGCCACCGAGTCGGATCATCGCCTGCAGGTCAGCCCGTGAAGCCGCTCAACTCGGTGATCGCCAACTGCCCGCCCTCCGGGATCCGCCGGTTCTTCGACGTTGCCGCCGGCATGCCGGATGCCATCTCGCTCGGCGTCGGCGAACCGGACTACGTCACCCCGTGGCGGGCTCGCGAGGCCGGCATCTACGCGCTGGAGCGCGGCTTCACCACGTACACATCAAATGCGGGCCTGCTGGAACTGCGCGCCGCGGTGTGCGCGGACCTCGAGGGCCGGCACGGTGTGACGTATGACCCGGCGACCGAATGCGTGATCACCGCCGGGGTCTCCCAGGGCCTCGATCTGGCCATGCGGGTACTGCTCGAGCCCGGCGACGAGGTGATCATCCCGGATCCGGCGTACGTGGCGTACGCGCCCTGCGTCGCGTTTGCCGGCGGTACGGCGGTGCCGGTGCGCACCGAGGGCGCGACCGGGTTCCGGCTGGACCCGGACCGGGTCGCGGCGGCGGTCACCGGGCGCACGAAGGCGATCCTGATCTGCTCGCCCGCCAACCCGACGGGCGCGGCGCAGAACCGCGAGGACCTGGCCGCGCTGGTCCGGCTGGCCGAGGCCCACGACCTGTACCTGGTCTCCGACGAGATATATGAGCGGTTGAGCTACCTCGCGCCGCATACCTGCCTGTCGGCCCTGCCCGGCGGGCGGGACCGCACGATCCTGCTCGGCGGCTTCTCCAAGGCGCATGCGATGACCGGCTGGCGGGTCGGCTTCGTCGCCGCCCCGGCCTCGATCATGGAGTTGTTGCATCGCATCCACCAGTACACGATGCTGTGCGCCCCGCACGTGTCCCAGTTGGCCGCGCTGGAGGCCATCCGGGCCTGCGACGACGAGGTGCTGGAGATGGTCGCTGACTACGACCGCCGGCGACGGTTCTTCGTCAACGGGTTGCGCTCGGCCGGCCTGGACTGCCCCGAGCCGGGCGGGGCGTTCTACGCCTTTCCGTCGGTGGCGGCCACGGGCTTGTCCTCCGAGACGTTCGCCGAGCGGCTGTTGGTCACCGAACGGGTGGCGGTGGTGCCCGGCAGCGCGTTCGGCGAGGCCGGCGAGGGTCACGTCCGCTGCTGCTACGCCACCGCCCTGCCGCTGCTCGAGCAGGCCCTTGAACGCATCGAACGGTTCGTGCGAAAGGTCAGCTCGCCTTGATGGCGCGTGAGCGCTGCTCGACGCCTGGTGCGCCGTACGGGTAGTCGGCCACGATCGGTGCGCTGGCCTCGGTGAGCAGGGCCGTCTCCTTCTCCGACAGGTGCAGATCGGCGGCGCCGAGGTTGTCGTCGAGCTGTTCGACCGTCCGCGCGCCGAGGATGACCGACGTGACCGCGGGCCGGGCCGCGACCCAGGCCAGCGCCACCTGCGACATGGACACGGCACGTCCCTCGGCGACCTGCCGCACCGCATCGAGGACCTGCCACGTGCGCTCCTGCGCGCTGCGCGGGGCATACGCCTCCATGCCGCGCCGTGGATCCTCGCCGAGGCGCGTCGCGCCGGTCGGGGCATGATCACGCGAGTACTTCCCGGTCAGCCAGCCACCGCCGAGCGGCGACCACGGCAGGATGCCGATGCGCTCGTTGCGGCACACGTCCACCAGCTCGAACTCGATGTCGCGCACCAGCAGGTTGTACTGCGGCTGCAGTGTGACGATCGGCGCGAGCCCGCGCATCTGCGCCAGCAGCGCCGCCTTCTGCAACTGCCAGCCGAGGAAGTTGCTGACTCCCGCGTAGCGGATCTTGCCGGCGCGCACCGCGTCGTCGAAGAAACCCAGCGTCTCCTCGATCGGCGTCAGCGGATCCCAGGCATGGGCCTGGTACAGGTCGATCGTGTCGACCTGGAGCCGCCGCAGGCTCGCATCCAGCGCCCGGGACAGGTTGGTGCGGGTCAGACCCTCGTCATTGGGGCTGTCCCCCATCGAGAAGCGGCCCTTCGTCGCGATGACGAGTTGATCCCGTATCCCGGACCGGGCCGCCAACCAGCGGCCGACGATCTCCTCCGACACACCGCGGGAGTACACGTTGGCGGTGTCGATGAAGTTGCCCCCACGCTCGACGAACCGGTCGAGCTGGGCCTGCGCCACCTCGTCGTTGCTCTCCTTGCCGAACGTCATCGTGCCCAGGCACTGCGCGGACACCACCGTGCCGGTGCCGCCCAAGGTGCGGTACTCCATCAGCCTGCTCCCTCGAAGAGATCTCCTCTGCGAGTCTGCCCAACCCGGACCCGGCCGTCCAACCGAACGAGTGGAGCGGCGGGTCAGCCGGCCGTCCAGGGCCGGAGCTTGTCGGGGTTGCGGACGACCCAGATGTGCTTGATCCGGTCGTCGGCGACGTCGAACGCGTACACCGCCACGGTGACGCCGGCGTACTGGGCGACCAGACCGGGCTGGCCGTTGACCGTACGCTCCAGGAACGTCGGGTTGCTGGTTGCCCGGCCGAGCAGATCGACCAGGAAGCGGGCGATCTGCTCGCCGCCTTCGATGGGGCGCAGTTCGGCGCTGACGAGACCGCCGCCGTCGGCGATCGCCGTGGCGCTGGGGTCGAGGAGGCCGATGAGGGCGCCGATGTCCTTGGCTTCCCACGCCTGCTTGAAGGCTCTGACGAGGTCGGCCTGCCGGGCGGGCGGGGTCGCGGGGGCCTGCGACGCGCGGATGCGGCGGCGGGCGGAGGAGGCCAGTTGGCGGCAGGCCGCCGGGCTACGGCCGGTGATCTCCGCGACTTCGGCGAAGGGGTAGCGGAAGACGTCGTGCAGGATGAACGCGACCCGCTCGGCCGGGGTCATCGATTCGAGCACGACGAGGAAGGCCATGTTGATCGACTCGTCGAGGGTGACCCGGTCGGCCGGGTCGGCGGTGGTGGCGCCCGGCCGCTCGCTGATCCACTCCCCGGGTTCGGGCAGCGGCTCGGGGATCCATTCGCCCACGTAGCGTTCCCGCCGGGCCCGGGCCGAGCCGAGCACGTCGAGGCAGATGCGACTGGCGACCGTCGTCAGCCACGCGCCGGGGGATTCGATGGCGTCCTGCTGCGGCCGGGACATGGCGTACCAGCGGGCGTAGGTCTCTTGCACGGCATCCTCGGCATCGGCCAGGGAGCCGAGGAGCCGGTAGGTGAGATTGATCAGCTGACGCCGCTCGCTCATGATCGCGCTCAGGCCCGGGTCGCCGGGTCCTGGCCCAGATCGGGTGCTCATGGTGCCGTCAGCCTCCTTACTTTCATCTTCCCTCACCAGTTCGACGAGACACCGCCCCGGAATGTGAGGCCGGCCCGTCGCCGCACGGCGGCGACGAGCCCGGCCCGTCGCCGCACGGCGGCGACTAGGGTCAATGCGTGACCGAGCCGCCGACGCGATCCACGCGGGCGTACCCGCCCAAGCCACACCCCGGCGACCGGGTGGCGATCCTGTCGCCCTCGGCCGGGCTGCCCGAGGTGCTCCCCGCCCGGCATGAGCAAGGCCTGCGCCGGCTGCGCGAGGAATTGGGTCTAGTCCCGGTGGAGTACCCGACAACCCGCGTCCTGGGCGCCCCAGCCGCGGACCGCGGCCGCGATATCAACGCCGCGTTCGCCGACCCGGACGTCAAGGCGGTGCTGGCCGTCATCGGCGGCGACGACCAGATCACCGTGATACCCCACCTCGACGCCGACCTGATCCGAACCAACCCCAAACCCTTCTTCGGGTACTCGGACAATACGAACTTCCTGCATTTCCTGTGGCGGAACGGGATCGTCGGCTTCCACGGCGGGTCGACCATGGTGCACCTCGCCCGCGGCGGGCGTACCCATCCGGACACGATGGCCTCGTTGCGGGCGGCGCTGTTCACGCCCGGCTGGTTCGAGCTGACCGCGCCGCTCGCCTTTTCCGACGAGGAGATGGACTGGAACGACCCGGCGTCGCTGCGGACCGAGCCGATCACCCGCCCCGCCCTCGAGGGCTGGACCTGGCACCGGCCAGACCGGGTGATCGCGGCGCCGACCTGGGGCGGCAACCTGGAAATCGTCGGTTGGTTGCTCATGGCCGACCGGGCCGTGCCGGCGCCGGACGAGGTCGACGGCCAGGTGCTGCTCCTGGAGACCAGCGAGGAGATGCCGATCGCCGAGGAGGTGTTCCGCACGCTGCGCAACATGGGTGAACGCGGCCTGCTGGGCCGGTTCGCGGCGCTGCTGATGGGGCGGGCCAAGGCGTGGGAGAGAACCCACCGAACCACCCTGGACGAGCGGGCGGCCTACTCGGCCGACCAACGCGCAGCCGTGGCACAGGCGATGGCGGCCTACAACCCGCACGCCACCATCGTGTTCGACGTGGATTTCGGCCACACCGATCCGCAACTGATCATCCCGTACGGCGGGCTCGTCCGCATCGACGGTCCGGCCCGCACGATCTCGGTTCGCTACTAGCGCCGCCGCCGCGCGGGTCCGATCAGCGGAACCGCGAATCATGTGCCGGGGTATGCGCGATGTCCATCCTTCGGAGCCGCCTCGGTACAGTGGTCGATATGAATATCGGCGACGTCGTCGAAGATTTCGAGCGGGTGGACGAGCAGGGCGTGACCCGGTCACTGACCGGCCTGCTCGCGGACGGGCCGGTGGTGCTGTTCTTCTATCCGGCGGCCCTCAGTTCCGGCTGCACGGTCGAGGCCTGCCACTTCCGTGACATCACCGCCGAGCTGAAGGCGGTGGGCGGGCACCCGGTCGGCATCAGCGGCGACAGCGTCGAGCGCCAGGCCGAGTTCGCCACCCGCCACCGCCTGGGTTACCCGCTGCTGTCCGATGCGGACGGTATGGTTCGCCAGCAGTTCGGGCTCAAACGGGGCCTGTTCGGCATCACCGCGACCCAGCGGGCGACCTTCGTGATCGACACCGATCGCCGGGTGCTCGACGTCATCAGGAGCGAGGTCCGGATGGACGTCCACGCCGACAAGGCCGTGGAGGCGCTACGCCGGCGACAGAGCACGTCGTCAGCGCAGGATTGACGGGCGGCGTCGCCGCGGTCGG
Source organism: uncultured Actinomycetota bacterium (assembly GCA_963816625.1). Classification (GTDB taxonomy): domain Bacteria; phylum Actinomycetota; class Actinomycetes; order Mycobacteriales; family Micromonosporaceae; genus Dactylosporangium. Next base: position 1,663,659 of record CAWFLC010000006.1, read on the forward strand.
GTGCGTCCGGCCGCCGGACCCGAGCCCACGAGGGGAGCTGCCTTGGCAAGCCCGCTGGTCGAGACCAAGCTCTACATCCCCAGGCTCCGGCGGAGTCTGGTGGCCCGTCCGCGACTGAGCGAGCGCCTGAGCCGCGGGGCGGAGCCGCGGCTGACGCTCGATCTCGGCCCCCGCCGGCTTCGGCAAGACGACGCTGCTGACCGCGTGGCTGGCCGCGTCGGCGCACGGAGAACCGGTCGGTGGCGTGGCTCTCCCTCGAGGAGAGCGACCGCCAACCCGCCATGTTCTGGACCTACGTGATCACCGCCCTGCAGACAGCGGTGCCCGGCGTCGGCGCCGGCGCGCTCCCGCTCCTGCAGTCGGCCCAGCCGCCGATCGAGACCGTCCTCGCCACCGTGCTCAACGAGCTCAGCGCCGTGCCGAACGACGTCGACCTGGTGCTCGACGACTACCACCTCGTCGACGGGCCCGACGTCCGAGACCGGCATGGCGTTCCTGCTGGAGCACCTCCCGCCGCACGTCCACCTGGTGATCAGCAGCCGAGCCGACCCGGCGCTGCCGCTGGCGCGGCTGCGGGCCCGCGGCGAGCTGGTCGAGGTCCGCGCCGCCGACCTGCGCTTCACCCTCGACGAGGTGGCGGCCTACCTCAACGACGTCATCGGGCTGGACCTCGACCGCCGAACGACATCGCCGCGTTGGAGGGTCGCACCGAGGGCTGGATCGCCGCGCTCCAGCTGGCCGCGCTGTCGATGCAGGGACGAACGGACGTCGGCGGCTTCATCGCCGGCTTCGCCGGCGACGACCGGTACATCGTCGACTACCTGGTCGAGGAGGTGCTGCGGCGCCAACCCGAACAGGTCCGCACCTTCCTGCTCCAGACCTCGATCCTGGACCGGTTGAGCGGCCCGCTGTGCGACGCCGTCACCGGCGAGCCCGGCGGCAAGGCGACGCTGGAGGCGCTGGACCGCGCCAACCTGTTCCTGGTCCCGCTCGACGACAGCCGCCGCTGGTACCGCTACCACCACCTCTTCGCGGACATGCTGCAGGCCCATCTCGCTGACGAACGGCCCGACGAGGTCGCCGACCTGCACCGCCGCGCCAGCCAGTGGTACGACCAGAACGGGAGCCGTCACCGGCGGTCCGCCACGCCCTGGCCGCCGGGGACGTCGAGCGGGCAGCGGACCTGGTCGAGCTGGCCATCCCGGCGCTGCTGCGGAACCGGCAGGAGGCCACCATCCGCGGCTGGCTCGACGTCATCCCCGACGAGGTGGTTCGGGTGCGGCCGGTGCTCGCGGTCGGCCTCGTCGGGGCGTTGATGTCCGGCGGCGAGTTCGAGGGCGTCGAGGACGCTCGGCTGCGAGCGATCGCTCGAGCAGCTGCCTGGACCAAGACCGCCGCGCCGACCGCGCGGGGATGGTCGTCGTCGACGAGGAGGAGTTTCTCCGCCTCCCCGGGGCGATCGAGATGTACCGGGCCGCGCTGGCGCTGGTCCGCGGTGACGTCGCCCGCCACCCTCCGGCACGCCCAGCTGGCGATCGACCGGGCGGCCGACGACGATCACCTCACGCGGGCCGGGGCCTCGGCCCTGTCCGGGCTCGCGTTCTGGGGCAGCGGAGACCTCGAGGCCGCGCATCGCGCGTACTCCGCCTGTGTCGAGGGGCTGCGGCGGGCCGGGCACATCTCCGACGTCCTCGGGATGCTCGATCACGCTGGCCGACATCCGCATCACCCAGGGACGCCTCGGCGACGCGCTGCGCACCTACGAGCAGGCGCTGCAGCTCGCCGCCCAGGAAGCCGGAACCGTGCTGCGGGGAACGGCGGACATGTACGTGGGGATGAGCCAGATCGCCTGTCGAGCGCGACGATCTGGACGCCGCCACCGAGCACCTGCTGCGCAGCCAGGAGCTCGGCGAGCACACCGGGCTGCCGCAGAACCCCTACCGCTGGCGGGTCGCGATGGCCCGGGTCCGGGAAGCCCAGGGCGATCTGGCGCGGCGCGCTCGCACCTGCTCGACGAGGCGCAGCAGGTGTACATGGGCGACTTCTCTCCCGAACGTGCGGCCGGTCCCGGCGTTGACGGCACGCCTGCTGGCCGCGCAGGGCCAGATCGGCGAAGCCCTCGGCTGGGCCCGCGAGCAGGGCCTGTCCGCCGACGACGACCTGTCCTACCTGCGGGAGTTCGAGCACATCACCCTGGCCAGGGTGCTCCTGGCGCAGTACACGGCCGATCGCGACAGGAGCTCCGCTGAACGAGGCGACCCGGCTGCTGGCAGCGCCTCCTGTCCGCCGCCGAGGCGGGCGAGCGGACGGGCAGCGTCATCGAGATCCTGGTGCTGCAGGCGCTCGCCCACCACGCCGGCGGCGACACCCCGGGCGCGCTGGCGCCGCTGGAACGGGCGCTGACCCTGGCCGAACCGGAGGGCTACGTCCGGGTGTTCGTCGGCGAGGGACCACCGATGGCGTCCCTGCTGACGGCGGTCGCGAAACAGCGGGCCGGCGTGGGACTACGTTCGTCGACTCGCTGGACGCCTGCGCCGACGACGGCGGGACGCCGATCGACAGCCCCGGCGCACTGGCACCCGCGCCAGGGCCTCGTCGAGCCCCTGAGCGAACGCGAGCTGGACGTGCTCCGGCTGCTCGGCAACCGACCTGGACGGGCCGGACATCGCGCGCGAGCTCTTCGTGTCGCTGAACACCATGCGCACCCACACCAGGAACATCTACGCCAAGCTCGGCGTGAACAGCCGACGGGCAGCGGTCCGTCGGGCCGCAGAGCTCAACCTGCTGTCGCGCACCCGCGGCCGCTGACCGCGCGACCACGTCGCCCGCCGACGGCCTCGATCGCAGAAGTTCACCACGCTCGCTCACCAGATGTGGTGATGTCCGCTCACCACATCCGCTCCTACCGTGCAGTTATCACGAAGGCCCGCCAAGCCGGCGGAGACTCCATCCGGGCAGCACGGCGAGGAGGAGCGCCATGAGCGACACATCAGCCGACCGCCCGACGGAGCCGGACGGTACGAAATCCGCCTCAAGGGACACCTCGCCGCCCGCTGGGCCACCTGGTTCGACGGGATGACCCTCACCGCCGACAGCGACGGCACCACCGTCATCGCACGGCCCCGTCGTCGACCAGGCCGCGCTGCACGGCCTGCTGCACAAGGTGCGCGACATCGGCCTGCCGCTGATCTCGGTCACCCAGATCGACGCCGACGAGCCGACGCGCTCGCCACCGAACCCCGACAACTCGCACCCAGGAGACTGACATGACCACCACCGCACGCACCGCAGACGCCAGCGCGAGTCCCGGTGGACTCGACGCGGAAGACCGCCCTCGTCGCCGGCGCGCTCTACCTGATCACCTTCGCCGCCTCGATCCCCGCGGTGTTCCTTCTCGGCCCCGGTGCTGGACAACCCGGACTACATCGTCGGCGCCGGCGCCGACACCAGCGTGCTCCTGGGCTGCTTCCTCGACGTGATCACCGCCCTCGCCGGTATCGGCACCGCCGTCGCGCTGTATCTCGGTCGTCAAGCGGCAGAACGAAGGCTTCGCGCTCGGCTTCGTCACCACCCGCATCATCGAAGCCGCCATCATCGTGATCGGCGTCGTCAGCCTGCTTGTCGGTCGTGACCCTGCGACAGGACCTCGCCGGAACGGCCGGAGCCGACGAGGCCTCGCTCGTCACCGTCGGCCAGTCGCTCGTCGCGGTCCGGGACTGGACGTTCCTGCTCGGACCCAACCTGATGGCCGGCGCTCAACGCCCTGCTGCTCGGCACCCTGATGTACCGGTCCCGGCTCGTGCCACGCGTCATCCCCACGCTGGGACTGCATCGGCGGCGTCCTGCTCCTCGCCGACGTCATCGCCATCTTCTTCGGCAGCTACGGGCTCGGCACCGTGTGGCACGGCATCGCGGCCGCCCCGATCTTCGTCTGGGAGCTGTCGCTCGGCGTCTGGATGGTCGTCAAGGGCTTCAAGCCCTCCCCGATCACCACGGGCATCGTCCCGGCCGGCGCCACGTACCCTTCCCTCCCGGTCGCCTGAGAACCCGCACCAGCCGGCGCCGCGGCCGGCACGGGAGCGCAGCGCAGATCCCGGAGCGGCCCACCGTGAACCGGTGGGCCGCCTCCTTCGCCATGGGTCCTCATCGGACGCCCTTCACGGGCAGGATGGCGACGGCCCCGAGCACGGCGCAGACCCCGGCGACCGCGTACAGCACGCCGTAGCTGCCGCCGCCGATCGCGAGGATGGCCGGCGCGATCGCCGGCGCGATGGAGGAGGGGAGCGCGCCGGCGATGTTCAGCACACCGAGATCCTTGGCGGCCTTGTCCGCGGTCCGGCAGCACGTCGGCGACGAGCGCGAGGTCGACGGCCATGTACATGCCGAAGCCGAGTCCGCCGATGGCCATGCCGACCAGGAAACCGTTGAAGTCGGTGGCGATGGCGATCACGAACATCGCCAGGCCGTACACGATCGATGCGGTGAACACGAAGATCTTCCGTCGGCCGGTCCGGTCGGAGAACCTGCCGCCGATCAGGGAAGCGGCGACGACGACGACGGACTGGACGAGCGTGCCGAGGAAGATCTGGTGCGGCACGTCGGCCTCGGCGCTGCCGATCTTGTCCAGCAGGTAGTAGGCCTGGTAGGTGGTCAGGAAGGCGTAGGCCAGAACGAACATGAAGCGGCTGGCGAAGGCCCAGGCGAAGTCCGGGCTCTTCCGCGGGTTGACGTAGAACGTGCTGGCGAACTCCCGCAGCGACCAGGTCGGCTTGTCCGCCTCGGCGAGCCGGCGATCGTTCAGGGTGACCGCGAAGAGCAGGATGAAGAATCCGCCGATCGCGCACGGGACCAGGAACATGGCGAGCTGGTTGCCGGTGAACAGCTGGACCAGGAAGGTGCCGCTCACCGACGCGATCGGCAGGCAGACGCCCAGGACGCCGGCGACCAGGCCGCGTTGCGCGGCCGGCACCTGGTCCGGCAAGCACCGCCACCATGGCGGCGAGCAGCGCGTTGAAGAACAGCTGGGCGATGCACCAGCCGACGAGGACGACCGGGATGGTGGGTGCCAACGCGACGACGAGGATGCCGAGCGAACCGCCCACCAGGCCGATGACCATCCAGGGTCGCCGCATGCCCAACCGCGAGGAGGTGCGGTCGCTCATCTTGCCGAAGAACGGGTTGCTCGACCATGGCCAGGAGGGCGCCGATCCCGGCGACGAGCGCCAGGCTGTTCGGCGCCCGCTCGATCCCCACCAGCGCGTTGACCTTCAACGCCAAGGTCACCAGCAGGGGCGCGAGGAACAGCAGGCAGGTGCCCATGTACGCCAGCGTGTACCGCGAGATGAAACCCCAGCCCACCCGCTGTACCGCGGGCGCCTCGGGCGCCATCGCAGCCTCGGCCGGCGATCCGTACGCCAATCCCAGCCCGGCGATGGGCGGCAGGTGCGGGTCGGCCGTGGGGTCGGCACCCCCGGGAGGGGAAACGTCGGGCACTGTGCCCTCCTCAAGAAATACGCAGCCAGGCGACCACGGGAATACCTGGCAGGTTAACGACCAGACAGCGGTGAGCCACTGAGTACGCTGAGGCGATGGCCGCGATGAGCCTGGGGGACCACATCGATCGTGTGCGGCAGCAGGCGTTCGTCGGCCGCCGCACGGAGCTCCACGCCTTCGATGCGGCCCTGGCCGGCCAGAGCACGCAGCGGATCTTCCTCGTGCACGGGCCCGGCGGCATCGGCAAGACCGCGTTGCTGCTGGAGATGCGCGCCCGGGCGCGGGCCGCCGGCCGGTCCGTGGTGCTCCTCGACGGCAACGAGATCGACCCGTCGCCGGAGGGCTTCACTCGGGCCGCCGGTACCGAGCACGGGGTGCTGTTGATCGACGCGTACGACCAGATCGCGGTGCTCGACGACTGGGTCCGTCGCCAGTTCGTGGTCGCGCTACCGGCCGATGCGATCGTCGTGCTCGCCGGGCGCGACCGGCCGGCGGCCGCCTGGCGGGTCGATGCGGGCTGGCGCCAGGTCACGGCGGTGCAGGCGCTCGGCCCGCTCGACGAGGCCGACAGCACCGAACTGCTCACCCGCGCCGGCGTCCCGCCCGGCTCGCGCGAGGGGCTCGTCCACCTCGGCCGCGGCCACCCGCTCGCTCTCGCGCTTCTCGCCGACGTCGCCAGCACCACGACCCCACCCCGGACGCTGTCCGACGTGCCTGAGCTGATCACCACGCTGCTCGAGTCGGTGCTGCGCGATGCGCCGTCCGAGGCGCACACGGCCGGCCTGGCCACCTGCGCGATCGCCTGGCTCACCACCGAGGACCTGTTGCGCGACACGGTCGGCGCCGACGCGCCCGCGGTCTGGGCCTGGCTGCAGCGCCGGCCGTTCATCGTCAGCCGTCCGCGCGGCCTCACCCCGCACGACCTGACCCGCGAGGTGCTCGACGCCGAGTTCGGCCGCCGCTCGCCCCGGCGGTACCGCGCCATCCACCAGATCGTCCACGACCACATCGTCGCCGGGCTCCGCACCGCCGGCGTATCCGACAAACAGGCCCTCGCCCAGCACCTGCTCTACCTGCACCGGCACAGCCCACTCACCAGCGCGTTCTACCAGTTGCGCGCGCAAGGCTCGGCCAGCCTCGTTCCGGCCACAGTGGACGATCAGCCGCAGATCGTGGCGATGGTGGCGCGCGACGAGGGTCCGCTCAACGCCGAGCTGGCCGCCGGCTGGCTGGCCGAACAGCCGGAGCAGGCCAGCGTCGTGCGCCTCGCCGGGGGCGTCGCCGGCTTCATGGTCCACCTGATCTGTCCGACCGGGTCCACAATGGAGGATCGTGACCCGGTCGTCCGGACGATTCTCGAACACGCTCCGCTGCGCCCCGGCGAGAAGGTCAGCATCGCCCGTTTCTTCTCCGGGCTACGGGAGCAGCAACGCGATCCCTATGCGGTACTGGCCAGCTCCACCTCGGCCATCATCGAGTGGTGTACGCGGCCTCTGGCGATGTCGTTCGCATTGACCGTCGCGCCGGACTACTGGGGTCCGTTCTTCGACTACCTCGGCTTTCGGCTCACCCTCGAGATACCGCACGGCGGGGTGACGCACGTCGTGTACGCCAACGACTGGCGACGCTTCCCGGTCGACGCCTGGCTCGACCTGATGAACGAGCGTGAACACACGGGCGGCGCTGGCCCGCCGCCGGAGTCGGCGCTGCGCCCGCCGCCGCTGACCAAGGCGGCCTTCGACGCGGCCGTACGGTCGGCTCTGGAACAGCTCACCCGGCCTGATCGGCTGGCCGGCAGCCCGCTCGTCGGCAGCCGCTTTGCTGCGACCGTCGACGACCTGCGCCCGGTGATCGAGGCCGCCATCGACCGGCTCGCCGAGGAGCCGAAGGGCGAACAGTCCCGGGCGGTCTTGCGCCGCACGTTCGTGCGACCGGCGTCTACCCGCGAGGCCGCCGCGGAGGTGCTCGGCCTGCCGTTCAGCACGTACCGGCGCCATCTGGCCAAGGCGATCGACCACCTCACCGAGCAACTGTGGTCCCAGGAGATCGGCGGCGGCTACGGCAGATCGTGAACGATCTGCCGACAGCGCGGGGGCGGATCGACCACCGTCACGTGCTGCGGAGCCCCCGGCGACCACGCGTTGCCAAGATCGCACCGCTAGGCCACAACTTCCCGGGAGTTGTGGCCACCCGGCCCTGCGTAGACCACTACTTCCCCGAAGTAGTGGCCACCCAGGTCGCCGTGGCCACCACTTCCCCGAAGTAGTGGCATCCCGGCCCCTCGGAGGCCACTACTTGCCCGGAGTTGTGGCGGCGCGGGCTTGTCACCGCGGGCCTGGCAGCGGAGGCCCCCTGGGGCCGGAGCGGTGTCTGGCGGGAGCGACGGTCGTGCGCTCGGCGGACCCGAGTCAGGAAAAATCTAGCGATCCTGGGCCTCGCGGAGGCCGCGCGCGGCGAGCCGGTCGGCGCGCTCGTTCTCCGGGTGACCGTTGTGGCCCTTGACCCAGTGCCACTGGACCTGGTGCCGGCTGACCGCCACGTCCAGGGCCTGCCACAGGTCGGCGTTCTTCACCGGCTGCCGGGCGCTGGTGAGCCAGCCGTTGCGTTTCCAGCCGATGATCCACTTGGTGATGCCGTCGCGGACGTACGTGCTGTCGGTGTGGAGCCGCACCACCATCGGCCGGGTCAGGCTCTGCAAGGCCTGGATCGGCGCGGTCAGCTCCATCCGGTTGTTCGTGGTGAGGCCCGCGTCGCCGCCGCACAGTTCCTTCTCGTGCACGCCGTACCGCAGCAGTGCGCCCCAGCCGCCCGGGCCCGGGTTGCCGCTGCACGCACCGTCCGTATAGATATCGACGGTCACTAGGGCACCATCCTTCCGGACGTACTTCCGGACGTACTTCCGGACCTCGCGCGAGCGCTCGGTCATGCGCGAGCGCTCGGTGCATGCGCGAGCGCTCGGTCATGCGCGAGCGCTCGGTCATGGCCGGTCACTGTAGCCGCTGCGCTTGCGGGAGTTGAAGACCGGGTACGACCTGAACGTCCGGTTCTGGGCGAATCACCCGATTCTCCCGGCCGGATAAGGACTTTCGCGCTGGCGTCAAACAACCTTCGCTCTCCGGGCATTAGTGTTTAATAAGACGAAAGGTACAATCTGAAGGGGAGCCTATGCGTGCTCATCGGACAGTGGCGCGTCTCGTCGCCACCGGCGCCATGTTGGTCGTCGGGGCCGGCGCGGCGCTGCTCTCCCCTGGGGTGGCGGCTGCCGCTCCCGGGTACGGACACGGTGCCGGGGGTGCGGGCGGCGCCGCGGGGGGTGCCTATCCCGCGCCACCACCGACCCTGATGGTCAACGCCGCTTCGGTGACGACCGGCAGGACGGTCCGCATCGCCGGGTCCGGCTTCCGCAAGGGAGAACCGGTGGTGATCAGTGTCAGGTACCGCATCACCTTGCGGTCCGCGGCGTTCCCGCCCGCCTGGGGTTCAGGCGGCGTCGCGCGGGCCAACGGGCAAGGCAAGGTGATGTCCAGGGTTTCGCTGCAGTACCCAGGCTTCGCCACCATCACCGTGAAGGGGCTCAAGTCGCACAAGACCGCCTCCGTCACGGTGCGGGTGCTGGCCTGGCGCAACCCCTGGGCCTGGGGAGGGTTCGGTGGATTCTTCGGCCAGAACCGATTTTTCCACGAGGGCGGCTTCACCACCGAGTCGGCGCAGGGCACTGCGGTGACCGCCGGTACCGAAGCCGTGACCACCACTATGAAGCTGGCCGGAAACACCGTCGACGGCCAGTCGACGCGTGAGGGTGCCGCGGGCGCCCAGCTTCTGGCCGGCCTGCTGGGTGTGGTCGGTCTGTTCGGCAGCGCGGTCTTCGCGCTCCGGCGCCGCCGCACCTGATCCATCTGCGGGGGCGTCACGGCCCTTCGCCGTGACGTGGAATCTCATCGACCCGTCTGCCGCGCCTTCGGCAGACGGGTCGATGTCGCTGTATGTAGTCGCAACGCGCAACCGGCATTTGAGTTTGTGATTCGTATGGCGAATGGGACACTGCCGGTACGGGGTGCGATGTCAACGGGGTGCCCCTCGTCCATTGTGGAGGGGCCATGAGCTCGGCGAAGCCGACGGTCACGGAGCTGGGGATCGACCTCGACCGAGAGTCATGGACGCGCTCCGGAGATGACCCCGACGCCCTCGAAGTGGCGTTCGTGAATGCGCTGGGTGAGCGGTGGGTGCTCGCCCGTGTCGCCGGCGAGCCGCACGGGCGGGTCCTCGTCTACAACGAGCTCGAGTGGGAGTGCTTCATCGACGGCGCCAAGAAGGGGGAGTTCGACGACGCGCAATAGCGAATCCAACGCTTTGGCGACCACGGAGGTTGGCCCACGTACCGACTTCTCGCCCCATGTGCGAAGCTAGCCTCGCGTTTGTGATTCACAATTTCATCGGGCGCTATGCTTTTCGCGACGCCCTGTCAAGGAGGAGGGTGCACGGTGACCGATCGATACGGTGCAACCGTCGCCAAGCGTCGACTGGCACGCCTACTCTCCGATCTGCGGGTCAAGAACGGCTACACCGCCAACCAGGTCTGCGACAAGCTCAACTGGGGCCGGGGCAAGGTCGGCCGCTTCGAGGCGAACGTCTGGAAGCGCCCGGAGATGAGCGACATCCGCGACCTGCTGCGCATCTACGAGGTCCCCGACGAGCAGCGCGCCGAGCTCGAAGAGCTCGCCACCGTCGCGCGCGAGCGGGCCTGGTGGCGTGAGTACGGCGACGTGTTCAGCGATTCGGAATACCCCGGATACGAGGCCGATGCGATCCGGATCGGCCTCTACATGCCGCTCGTCCTGCCCGGCCTGCTCCAGACGCCGGCCTACATCGACGCCAGCCTCCGGGTCGGCAGCAAGTCGGCCGGCTGGCGGGCCCGCGCCATCGAAGCGCGCCGCCGCCGCCAACAGATCCTCGAACGCAAGGACGGCGACCGGCCCGAGCTGGTCGCCGTGCTGACCGAGGCGTCGCTGCAGTACCACTGGGGCAGCCTCAGCGAGCGCCGCGAGCAGGTTCGCCACCTTGCCGATATGAGCCACCGGCCGGGCATCGACCTGCGGCTGCTGCGCTTCGCCGGCGGGTTGCACCCGGGCATGAGCAGCCTGATCAGCATCTTCGACTTCACTGGCGACGAGCCCAGCCTCGTCTATCTGGAGAATGACAACGCATTGCAGGAGGTGAACACCGCAGACGAAGTCGACGCCCACGGCGTGATCTTCGGCCGGATCCGCGACGCCGCGTTGGGTGCGGGGGCGACCACGGCCTACCTCGAGCAACTCGCCGAAACATTGGAGTGAAACGATGATCGACCTGTCTCAAGCTCAATGGCGCAAGGCATCCCGCAGCAACGGTGCGAACGCAAGCTGCGTTGAAATCGCCGCGAACCTCCCCGAAGTGGCCGCCGTCCGGGACAGCAAGTCCCCCGAGGCGGGCGCCCACGTGATCAGCCGGAAGGCCTTCGCGACCTTCCTGAATGCGGTGAAATCGGGCCGCTTCGACCTCTAGCCGCGGTCGCAGCCCTGCGCACAGCTTCACCAAAGATCCCCCGGCGGGTGCACGCCGGGGGATCTTCGTGTCGGCCTGTCTCAAAGGCTTGACGGCACCTTACACGGGGTAGCGGCAGCCGTACATCCAGTCTCAACTGATCCTTTCGCGTCCATACGATCGGCCTGTTCACCCAGCGGGTATCGATAAGTCTCTTGTCAGTACGGGTGCAAATTTCATAATCTGTGTTTCACAGATTTTGGTTCGTGCGCGCCGCGACATTGGGGGTGGCCGATGGCTCGGAACACCAGCGGGCTGGGTGATGCGACCTACCAGGCCGCCCGCGTGTGCGGCTACACCTGGATCGACGAGATCCCGTGCACCGAGACCGGCGAGCACATGTGCTGGCGGACCAGCCCCGAACACCGCAGCCACATCTGCACTTGCGAGGCGATCGACATGCGCCCGGCGGTCGCGTCCCCGATCGTCACCAGGTTCTGACTCACGCCACGTTCGAGGACCCAGCCGGTCGCTTGGGGCTCGCTCATGCTTCCGGTCGCGCTAGCGCGGCGCCGTGCCGGCCGTGGCCGCTCTGGAATGCGGCGATGCCGGCGGTGACGTGCCGCAGCGAGGCCTGGCCGTGGGCGAACTCGTTGGCCATCGCGGCCGGCTCGTCGAGGCCGTGCTGCTCGCGCGCCGACAGCCGGTCCTGCCGCAGGCAATCCTGGGGGAGTGCAGCCAACTCGACCGCCAGTTGCTGGGCCGCCTCGAGTGCGCTGCCGGACGGCACGACCCGGTGGACGAGGCCGATGGCCAGGGCCTCGTCCGCGCCTACCGCCCGGCCGGTCAGGATGAGGTCCATCGCCCGGCTCTCGCCGATGAGGCGGGGCAGCCGGACTGTGCCGCCGTCGATGAGCGGCACTCCGTAGCGGCGGCAGAAGACGCCGAGCACCGCGTCGTCGGCGGCGACGCGAAGGTCGCACCACAGGGCGAGTTCCAGTCCGCCGGCGACCGCGTGCCCTTCGATCGCCGCGATGACCGGCTTCGACAGGCGCAGGCGGGTCGGGCCCATCGGCGCGTCGCCGTCCGGCGCGACCCGGTTGCCGCTCGGCGTGCCGTAGGCGTGCAGGTCGGCCCCGGCGCAGAAGGTGCCGCCGGCGCCGGCGAGCACCGCGACACTGGCGCCGGGGTCGGCGTCGAACGCCCGGAGTGCGTCGGCGAGCAACGCGGCGGTCGGACCGTCCACCGCGTTGCGGCGCTCCGGCCGGTCGATCAGGACCGTGAAGACGGGGCCCTCGCGGTGGGTGGTGACGGTCGGCGTGTCGGGCATGGATCATGCCTATCGCCCTTAGGGCTCGCTGTCGACCTCCGCCGCTGGGCAGCTGCCGGGCGGAGCGGACTTACGCGCCGGCGGCGGTGAGGATCGCGTCGGTGGCGAAGCCGACCATCAGCCCGGCGATGATCCCCCAGGTAGTGATCGCCTTGTTGGCCTGCTTGCGGGCCACCGCCAGCAGTTCGATGACGACGTACAGGATCGACCCGGCGGCCAGGGCGAGGAACGCGACGGACACGGTCTCGTTGGTGAACCGCTGCCCGACCAGCGTGCCGACAAAGGTCGGGCCGCCGCCGATCAGGCCCAGCAGCCCGAGGAATCCCCAGGTGGGGCGGGTATCACTGGCGGCGAGCGGGGCGACGATGCCGAAGCCCTCGGTGGCGTTGTGCAGTCCGAACCCGATGACCAGCACGATGGCGAGGCTGATCTCGCCTTGCGCGGCGGAGTTGCCGATGGCCAGGCCCTCGGCGAAGTTGTGCAGGCCGATCCCGACCGCGATGAGCAGCGCCAGCTGCCCGGCGCTACTGCGCCACCCCGCGCCACTGGACGCGCTGTCGAGGCCCGCGCCGCCGATGACCGCGCTGTCGTTCGACAGGCTGCCGCCGGAGGTGCCGCCTTTCGACGCGCCGACCATGACGCGGGCGTTGGTGCGTTGCTGGCGTGCGGCGATCCATCGGTCGAAGTAGACCAGCCCGGCCAGGCCGACGGCGAACCCGGCCGCCAGGACGAGACCGTTGCCCACCGCGCTGGCGTACTGGTGGTCGCTCAGCGCGGTGTCGACCGGCTCCCATGCGGCGGCCAGCACGTCCCAGAGCAGGAAGAGCAGGATCCCGATCGCGGTGGCGTTGAGCAATGCGCGGATCCTGGGGGCCGGGGTGCGTAGGCGGCCGACCGGCAGACCCAGCAGGATGGTGGACCCGGCGATGGCGCCGAGCAGTGCGATCTGGCCAGCCGACATGAAATCCGCTCCGCGTCTCGAAGGAACCCAAGCGTGGTTAGGTTAGCCTAACCACGCGTACCGACCAAGACGGAGGTTGGCGGCGACCGAACCAGCCGCCGCCCGAACGCGGACAATCGCATCATGGACCGTGAGGAGCGCAGCGTCCGGGCTCGCCAGCTCGCCGAGGAGTTGGCCGCCCGCGGGGTGCGTGCAGTGGCGTTGACCTTCGTCGACAACGCGGGTGTGACGCGGGTGAAGGCCGTGCCGGTCGGCCGGCTCGGGCCCGCGGCGGCGTGGGGAGTCGGTATGTCACCGGTCTTCGACGTGTTCCTGCTCGACGACTCGATCACCACCAGCCGCTACGTCGGTGGGCCGGTCGGCGACCTTCGGCTGTTCCCCGACCTGGACGGGCTCACCATCCTCGCCGCCCAACCCGGCTGGGCCTGGGCGCCCGCCGATCGGCTGACCCAGGAGGGCGAGCCGTACGACTGCTGCCAGCGGACGTTCGCCCGCGCGAGCGCCAAGCAGGCTCGGGAGCACGGCGTCGATCTGCGGATGGCGTTCGAGGTCGAGTGGTTCGTCGGTACGGACGACGCATCACCGGCGTGCCAGGGGCCGGCATACGGCATGACCCGCGTCGTGGAACTGTCGGCCTATGTGGACGCTCTGCTGGCGGCGCTGGACGCGCAGGGCGTGCCGGTCGAACAGTTCCACCCGGAGTACGCGCCGGGTCAGCTGGAGCTCTCCGTCGGTGCGGACGATCCGGTGGCGGCGGCCGACCGGCATGTGCTCGTGCGGCAGACGATCCGCGCGGTGTCCCAGTCCTTCGGCTACCGGGTGTCCTTCGCGCCGGTCGTCGTCGCCGGGCAGGTCGGCAACGGCCAGCACCTGCATCTGTCGGCCTGGGCGCACGGGCGCAACCTGTTCAGCGGCGGCGATGGCCCGTACGGGCTCACCCGGCCGGGCGAGACGATCCTGGCCGGGCTGCTCGACCGGCTTCCGGCGCTGGCCGCGATCGGCGCGCCGAGTGTGGCGAGCTACCTGCGTCTCGTACCGCAGCATTGGGCGGCGCCGTATCAATGCTGGGGCCGGGAGAACCGGGAGGCCGCGCTGCGCCTGGTGACCGGCAGCCTCGGCGAGCGGGACACGGCCGCCAACGCCGAGCTCAAATGCTGCGACGGCGCGGCGAACCCGTACCTGCTGGTCGGCGCGGTGGCCGCGGTCATCGCCGCGGTCGCCGGGGGTGAGCGGCGGCTGCCGCCCGAGATTCCGGTCGACCCGGCGTCGCTGCCCGAGGCGGAGCAACCACCCCGGCTGCCGCGCGGCGTCGAGGAGGCGGTTGCGGCGTTGCGGGCCGACGATGTGCTCACGGCGGCCCTTGGGGAGCCGTTGCTTGAGGCGTTTTGTGCGGTACGGCGAGCCGAGGTGGAGCTGTTCCGTGGTGTGGATCCGACGGCGATTGCCGAGGCCAGCCGGTGGATGTACTGATCGACGCCCATTGTCATACCGTCGCCGCCGGGGAGTTGGACGCGGAGGCGTTCGAGCTCGCGTGCACCGAGGCGCACCTACCGGCGCCGGCCGGTGTGTCCTATTTGGACAGCCAGCTCGGGCTTGCCGTCCGGCGCTGGTGCGCGCCCGCGCTCGGGTTGGCCCGGCACGCGGAGATTGACGAATACCTGGCCCGGCGCTCGGCCATCGGCTGGCGCGCCGCGACGCAGACCCTGTTGCGCTCGGCCGGCCTCACCACGTTGCTGGTCGACACCGGCCTGGCCGGCGCGGACCTGCTCGACCCCGCGACGCTGGGCGGTTTCGCCGATGCGACGGTCCGCGAGGTCGTGCGGCTCGAGGCGGTGGCCGAGCAGGTGGCGTCCACCGGCGTCGACGCGTCGGGGTTCGCCGCCGCGCTGGCCGAGGCGCTCGAACGCCGGACCGCGCACGCGGTCGCGGTCAAGTCGATCATCGCGTACCGCGCCGGGCTGGCCGTGCCGGCCGAGCGCCCCGAGCCCGCGGAGGTACGCCGCCGGGCCGGCGACTGGCTGCGCGGCGGTGGTGGGCGGCTGACCGATCCGGTGCTGCTGCGCCACGTGCTCTGGGCCGGTGTCGATACCGGACTGCCGCTGCAGCTGCACACCGGCTTCGGCGACCGCGACCTGGCGCTGCCGGGCGCCGATCCCGCACTCCTGCAGCCGTTCCTCGGTGCCGTCGCCGTGCCGGTCGTGTTGTTGCACTGCTACCCGTACCACCGTCAGGCCGGCTGGCTGGCCCAGGTCTATCCGAACGTGTACCTCGATGTCGGCCTGACCGTGGGGCATCTCGGCGTGCGGTCCGACGCCGTACTGGCCGAGTTCTTCGAGCTCGCCCCGTTCGGCAAGGTCCTCTTCTCCACCGACGCGTACCTGCTGCCCGAGCTGTACTACATCGGCGCCACGCAGTTCCGGCACAGCCTGCGGCGCGTGCTGGACGCCTGGCGGGCCGACGACGCCATCAGCGCGGTCGCCGCCGAGCGGTTCGCCGAGGGGGTATGCGCCGGTACCGCCCGCCGGGTCTACGCGCTCACACCCCCTTCGTAGTCGATCAAGGAAGTACGCGCCCGGGATTCGGACAAATCCCGGCGCGTACTTCCTTGATCGACTACGAAGGGGGCCGCGGCGTCGGGACTAGGCTGGTCGGGTGTACGAAATCGCGTTGAGCGTGGCGGCGTGCCTGCGGGCGGGCACCCGCGTCGACGTCGCGTGGGTGGTCGACACCCAGGGCATCACCGCCCGTGACAAGGGCGAGGCGCTGGCGATCACGCCGGGCGGCGGCCGAGTCGGCGGCGCGCTGTCCGGTGCTCTCAACGATCAGCTTGCGGACCTGTGCGAACAGGGCTCAACCGGTCGGCTCGTCGACCTGCGCGTCGGGCCGCTCGAGGCCGAACTGGCCGGGCTTCCCAGCGGCGGTGACGCGCGGTGTCTCCTGGTCCCGGCCACCGACCTGCCGTCCGGGTTGTGGGAGCGGCTGCGCGACCGCGACCCGGTCTGCCTGCTGACGCGGCTCGACGCCGATCCTGCTGCCCCCCCGACCCCGCGCCTGCGGCGCGGGCCCCACCCTGTTCGCGTAGTAGATATCGCGATGTTCGGCTCGGAGGCGATCGCCGATGCGGGCGAGGACGCGGCCCGCCTGTTCGGCCGGGGCGTGAGCGACACGATCGTCACGGCGGACACCGTGACGACGGTCTTTTGGCCAGTTCCGAAATTGGTCATCATCGGCGCCGGTGCGGTCGCTGACGCTTTGTGCCGCGCCGCGGAGCTCCTCGGCTGGCACCCTCAGGTGATCACCGAGGTCAGCACCGCGACCGGGGTGATCGCCGGGCTCGCCGTTCCGGACAAGCTGGTGGTGATCAGCCACGACCACGACCTCGCCGGCCCCGCCCTCGCGGCGGCGCTGAGCGGGCCTGTGGGCTACATCGGCGCGCTCGGCTCCCGCCGGATGCAGGAGTCCCGGGCGGACTGGCTGGCTTATCGCGGCGTTACCGACCTCGAGCGCATCCATGGGCCGGCCGGTCTGGATATCGGGGCCAGCACGTCGGCTGAGATCGCGGTGTCCATCGTGGCCCAGGCGGTGGCGGTCACGTCGAAGGCGAACGCGGGCTCGTTGGGGGAGAAGTCTCAGGGTGGGTCTGCGCCGGAGGCGCAGGTCGGGAGGGCGGGGCTCGGGTCGATTCACTAGGTCGCCCGTATCGGACCCGACGAGCACTTAAGCGAAGGCTTAATCTGCTGTCGCGTTCGCCGCGTACGCGGCCTAGGGTTGGATCTGAGCGGACCGTGGCGGGAGAGGATGGTCGGCGATGGCGTACCAGCCCGATGAGGCAGTAGACGTGTTGCGCGGTGTGTGGAGTGCTGCCGAGCCGCGCACCGAGGAGCTCGACGAGGCGTGCGGGCCGACGAAGAACTGTCGGAACATGAAGGACGTCACCTTCGACGGGATGGCTGAGCCCGGCACCGACCTGAGCGCGGCCTGGCGGGAGCGGCTGCGACGCGAGGGCAAGCTCAGCACGTCGGGCGGTAGCATTCGCGACCTTGTGCTGGGTCCCCCGGAAACTCGCTGAACGGCGCGGCGAGGGAGACTGGATGGACAGTCCGGAGACCGTACCCGAGCTGACCAAGCTCCTCCGCGAGGGTGGCTACCTGGCCGACCGAGGCCTTTCGACGGCGTTGTTCGTCTCGTTGGCCCTGGGCCGGCCGATCCTGATCGAGGGTGAGGTCGGCGTCGGTAAGACCGAGGTCGCGAAGGTTCTCGCGACGGTCTTCGGCCGGCGACTGATCCGGCTGCAGTGCTACGAGGGAATCGACGCCAACCAGGCGTTGTACGAGTGGGACTACGCCCGGCAGATGCTGCAGATCCGCCTGCTGTCGCAGCGTCAGCTGGACGACGACGAGGCCGTCGACAAGGTCTTCGGCCCGAAGTTCCTCCTGGAGCGACCGCTCCTGGAAGCGGTGCGCGCCGGAGACCGGGCCGTGCTGCTCATCGACGAAGTCGACCGGGCGGACGACGAGTTCGAGGCCTTCCTGCTCGAGATCCTGGCCGACTTCCAGATCACCGTCCCCGAGATCGGCACCATCAGCGCCGAGACGCCGCCCCTGGTGGTGCTGACGTCGAACCGCACCCGGGAACTGCACGACGCGCTGAAACGGCGCTGTATCTACCACTGGATCGGCTACCCGAGTGCCGAGCGCGAAGTGGAGATCGTGCTCATCCGGCAACCGCAGGCGTCGGCGACCCTGACCCGCAAGGTGGTGGCCGCCGTCAACCGGCTGCGCAGCCTTGAGCTGGCCAAGCCGCCGGGCGTCGCCGAGACCATCGACTGGGTCCGCACGCTCGAGGTGCTCGGTGTGACCGATCTGGACGCCGGCACCGTCGAGGACACCTTGGGCGCGGTCGTCAAGGAGCGCGACGACCTGGAGTTGGTGCGGGCCAACCTGAACGGGATCGCCTCGGGTGGCTGAGGAGGACGCGCCGTTCGTAGGTGTGTTGGTGGCCTTCGCCGACGAACTCCGCCGTGCGGGCCTCGCCGTCGGCTCCGGCGATGTGCTCGTCTACAGCTCGGCCATGGCCCGCCTCGACCCGACCGACCTGCTCGACCTGTACTGGGCCGGCCGTACCACCATGGTCACCCGACGCGACCAGATCCCGACGTACGACCGGGTGTTCCGGAAGTTCTTCCTCGACGAGGGCGACGCGCTGCCGGAGCCGCTCAGGCTGACGGTCCACGCCCACGCCGAGACGCAGGCGACGCTGGTCGTCCCCGAGACCGAGCCCGGCACCGACGGGCCGGAGCAGGAGCAGGCCCGGCTCGGCCTGGTCGCCTCCGATGCGGAGGTCCTGCGGAACAAGGCCTTCACCGCCTGTACGCCCGAGGAGCTGGCGGCGCTGCGGCGGATCATCGCCCGCATGCGCCTGGCCCCGCCCCGGCGCCGGACCCGGCGCACGTCGGCCGCCAAGTCCGGCCGCGTGCCCGATCCGCGACGCACGATCCGCGAGACGATGCGGACCCACGGCGAACCGTCGAGGCTGTTCTGGCGCCGACGCCGGCTGCGGCTGCGCCCGTTGATCCTGATCCTCGACGTGTCGGGCTCGATGGCCGACTACTCGCGCAACCTGTTGCAGTTCGCCTACTCGGCCCGGCGCGCCACGACCCGGGTGGAGGCGTTCTGCTTCGGTACCCGGCTCACCCGCATCACCCGGGCGTTGGAGCGGCGGCGGGTGGACGACGCGATGGAGCAGGCCGCCAGGGCCGTCTTCGACTGGGAGGGCGGGACCCGAATCGGCGCGTCGCTGGAGATGTTCCTGCGCAACTGGGGCCGGCGTGGCCTCGGCCGGGGCGGGATCGTGGTGATCTGCTCGGACGGGCTGGACCGGGGCGACCCGCAGGTGCTGGCCACCGCGATGGAACGGCTGACCCGGCTGTGCCATCGGGTGGTGTGGTTGAACCCCCATCGGGGCGACAACCGCAACTTCCGGCCGAACACCCTCGGCATGATGGTCGTGGCGCCGCATATCGACCTGCTGCTGTCCGGGCATAGTCTGCAGAGCCTGGAAGAATTCGCGGCGCTGCTACCGGACCTGGGTTAGAAGGGCTGGGCACTCGAATGATCAGGCTCGGTTCACTGGCGGGCTACTCCTTCGAGGGCCCGCGGCTGCTCGGCGGCTGGACGCCGCCGGCGAGTCCCGCGGTATACGCGATCACGTATAAGCCGGACCCGCAGACCAAGCCCGAGACGTATGCGGTCATCTACGTCGGGCACGCCGATGACCTGTCGGCGGAGCAGTTCCCGTTCAACCATCCCCGCGCCGCCTGCTGGATCAAGCGGGCCGGAAACCGCTGGCAGGTCTACATCTGCACGTACGAGGTTCCGGGCGGGCTGCGTTCGCACCGGGAGCAGATCGCGCAGGAGCTCGCCGCGATCTACCACCCGAGCTGCAACGAGCAACGATATGAGCCGTCGTGGCAGGACCACTGGATCGGCGAGTACACGGCGCCGACCACGGGGCCGCTCACCACCGGTCGCGACCCCGGTGAGTCGACGACCCCGCGGTGAGCTACTCCGCCACGCCACCGCCGGGCTGGACGCCGGCCGGCACGTAGCCGACCCCGTCGTGCAGCCGTGACCGGCGGCGCCCGGACGCCGGCCGCGCCGGTGGCCGGACGACCGGCTGCGCCGGCGGCGGTGTGACACCGACGACGATGCCCTCCGCCATGCCGTACAGCAGTGGCAATGCGCCGGCGATGACCTCGCCGGTGCGGTTGATGTGTTCGACGCCGGGTTCGATCACCGCGGCGTGCCCGCGGATGGTGCGCACGAGCTCGGCGCACTCCTCGAGATTGGTGGCGATCCGCTTGAGCTGGCCACCGACGACGAACAAGTAGAACGCGAGCCCGGCGATCAGCAGGGCGATGTCGACGACCGACAGCACGACCATCGTGGTCACGATCTCACCTTGTCCAGTACTCGGCCCAGGAACAGATGATGTTTGAGACCCTCGGCGAGGACGGCATCCACGCGTTCGGCGGTCTCGGCGATCAGTGCTGTGTCGGCCGTGTTGGCCTCGGCGGCCCGCAGGGTGTCCCGCACCTGGACCACCCGCTGGTCGATCCGGCGCACGAGGACGACCAGGATCGTGAGCAGCGCGGCCACCGCGAGGACGATGACCAGCCCGCCGATGATGGCGCCCCACCACAGGGTGCGCTGCGTGTCGCTCACCTCCGCTACAACCATCATGATCAGCCTCCGAGCCGGGTGCGTCCGCGCGCGAGTCCCGCGACGATGACCTCGGCGTGGTCGATGGTGGTGTGCAGTTCCTTGAGGGCCGCGGTGTTGTGCACCGACTCGGTCAGCGAGTCGTCGATCATCTTCGCCTCGTTGCCGATCGAGTGCGCCAGCACCAGGATCGGCACGACGAGGGCGACGACCACCAACACCACGATGATGGTGATGGTGTAGCCCACGACCCAGCCGGTGGTGTCGCTGCCCGCGGCCGCGATTGCGTTCATGGCTTCACCCCGTCTTCGCGGTCGATGGGATTTCGCGGATGGTGTTGTCCTTGAGGAACTGCACCAGTGACTTGGTCGGATTGGCGATGTGGTGTTTGACCAGAACGTGTCGGGCGACTCCGGTCATCAATTCGTCCTCGGTGGCCGCGGTGAAGTGCGTCTTGCACACCGGGCTGCCGCAGCGGAACTCGTACATCGTCGGCTCCTCCCGGCTCAGATCGATTCGCAGAAGTCGCGCACAGGCTTGAGGTTGGCGTTGACCGAGGGCAGAACCTCCGGCACCGTACGGGTCTGATGGGCGACGACCTGGACGCCCACGATGACGGTGCCCAGCGTCTGCCGAATGGCTTTCAGGTGGAAGATGACCCGCAGCAGCCCCAGCGCTGCGGCCGCGATGATCAACGCGGTGATGGCCAGGGTTACCCAGGCGGCTGCCGGCATGGCACGTTCCTCTCTCAGCCCAGGAGCTTCCCGACGGAGCCCGCGTAGCGGACCGCGCCGGTGGCGACATCGTGGATGGTGCTGTCGGTGACGGCCAGCAACTCCGGCACGTCATCGAGTTCTCCGGTCAGCGCGACCCCGCCGGCGAGGATGTCCCCGGTGGCGTCCCGGATCCGCTCCAGTGCCGCGAGGACCCGGTTGAGCAGGGCAACCAGGATGGGAACCACGACCAGCAACAGGATGGCGTTGCCGATCCACCACAGCGTCATCGGTCGGCCTCCTCAACTACTCGGCTTGGGCTGGTAGGGCAGGAAGAAGCGGCGGAGCACGCGCCCGAGCGCGAGCCGGGCCGCCCGCAGCGCGATCGCGAAGCCGCTGGCCGACTTCGGGGAACCGATGTCGTCCAACGAGGCGCCCCGGCTGACCGCATCGATGCGGGTCTGCATGTTGGTGGCGAAGTCCCGCATGAGGATCGCCGTCACGTCGGAGATCATGCCCCGGCCGTACTGGGCGGCCGCCCCGGACAGCTGCAGATCCTGGGTCACGTCGACCCTCGTACCGTCGCGCACCGGGCTCAGGCTGGCGGTGACCAGCATCGACGCCTGTCCCCGGCCCTTCTCGTCGGCTCCGGTCGCGTCGACGACGATCCGCTTCGCGGTGTCGTCGCGCTCCTTGATCTGGGCGGTACCGGCGAACTGCAGCCGGACCGGCCCCATCCGGATGGCGACCTTGCCGAGGTACTTGTTGTCGCCGAGGTCATCGGTCAGCTCGGTGCCCGGCAGGCAGGCGGCCAGCTGCGGGATGTTGTCGAGGAACTGCCAGACCTGGTCAACCGGCTGGGCGACGTCGAAGCCGCTCTTGATCAGCATCGGACCTCCTGGGGGATGAGGTAAGCGTCGACCGGATTCATTCGTCGGTCCGGACCGGTGGCGCACCGGACACGTCGTGGCGCTGCGTCAGTGCCTCGAAGACCCGGTCCGGCAGCAACGGCATGTCGATGTTGCGGACGCCGGTGTCCTTGATGGCGTCCATCACCGCGTTGACGAACGCGGCGGGGCCGCCGACGGTGGCGCACTCACCGACACCCTTGGCGCCGATCGGGTGGTGCGGGCACGGCGTGACGACCTCGTGCAGTTCGTAGCCCGGGGTCTCCCACGCGGTCGGCAGCAGGTAGTCCATGTAGTTGGAGCCGACGCAGTTGCCCTGGGCGTCGAAGGTGATGAACTGCATGCTGGCCATGGCGTAGGCCTCGGTCAGCCCGCCCATGATCTGCCCTTCGACCACCATCGGGTTGATCCGGACGCCACAGTCGTCGACCGCGACGACCCGCAGCACGTCCCAGACGCCGGTCTGCGGATCGACCTCGACCGTGACGATGTAGCAGCCGAACGGCCAGGTGAGGTTGGGCGGGTCGTAGTAGGCGACGTTCTCCAGGCCTGGCTCCATGCCGTCGGGCATGTTGCTGTATGCGGCCATCGCACATTCCTGGATCGTGACCCCGCGCTGCGGCGAGCTGCGCACGTAGAACCGGCCGAGCTCCCAGTCGACGTCCTCCTCGGAGACCTCCAGCAGATGCGCGGCGAGCTTGCGGGCCTTCGCCCGTACCTTGCGGGCGACCATGGCGACGGCCGCCCCGGCGACCGGCGTGCTGCGTGAGGCGTAGGTGCCCATCCCGAACGGCGCGGTGTCGGTATCGCCCTCCTCGACGACGATGTCGTCGGCCGGGATGCCGAGCTCGTGGGCGACGATCTGCGCCCACGTCGTCTCGTGGCCCTGACCCTGGGTCTTGGCCCCGGTGCGCAGAATCGCCTTGCCGGTCATGTGCACGCGCAGTTCGGCCGAGTCGAACATCTTGATGCCGAGGATGTCGTACTCGCGGCTGTTTCCGGCGCCGAGTGGCTCGGTCATGGTGGAGATGCCGATGCCAAGCAGCCGACCCTGCTGCTTCGCCGCTTCCTTCTCCTTGAGGAAATCCTGGTATCCGATGGCTTCCAGACCGACGTCCAGGCACTTGTTGTACTGGCCGGAGTCGGTGAGGAACCCGAACGCCGTGCGGTGCGGGAAGTCGTCGTCGCGAACGAAGTTGCGGCGCCGGAACTCGGCCTGGTCCATGCCGAGGTCGTCGGCGGCCGCCTGCACCATGCGTTCCTGGAAGAACATCGCTTCGGTGACCCGGAACGAGCAGCGGTACGCCACCCCTCCGGGCGCCTTGTTGGTGTAGAGGCCGCGCGCGGTCAGGTGCGCGGCGGGGATGTCATAGCAGGAGAAGGCCGAGTGCATCAGGCCGATCTTGAACTTGCTCGGCTGCGCGTCGGAGAAGAACGCGCCATGGTCGGCGTCGGTGTGCATCCGCATCCCGAGGATCTTGCCGTCCTTGCGCAGTGCCAGCTCGCCGCGAAGGTAGACGTCACGCCCGAACCCGGTGGAGATCAGGTTGCCGGTCTTGTCCTCGATCCACTTCACCGGTCGCTCGAGCAGGATCGAGGCGAGGATCGACATGACATAGCCCGGATATACCGGCACCTTGTTGCCGAAGCCGCCGCCGAGATCGGGCGAGACGATGCGGATCATGTGTTCCGGCAACTCCGCGACCAGCGCCACCGCGGCGCGAATGATGTGCGGGGCTTGCGTCGTCATGTAGACGGTCAGCTTGGAGGTCGACCGGTCGAAGTCGGCGATCGACCCGCAGCACTCGATCGGCGACGGGTGCGAGCGCGGGTAGTGCAGTTCCAGCTTCGAGACCAGATCCGCCTGCGCGAACGCGCGGTCGGTGCCTTCCTTGTCACCGACCTCCCAGTCGTACACGACGTTGTCGTGCTGGTTCTCTTTGTCGTCGCGGATCAACGGGGCATCCTCGGCCATCGCCTGGATCGGGTTGACGATCGCCGGGAGCACGTCGTACTCGACGACGATCGCCTCGCACGCGTCCTTGGCGATGTACGGGTCGTCGGCGATCACGCACGCGACTTCCTGCCCTTGGAAGCGGACCTTGTCCGTGGCCAGCACCGCCTGCGTGTCGTAGGACAGCGTCGGCATCCAGGCCAGGTTGCGGGTCGCCATCATCTCCCCGGTGAGCACGAGCTGGACGCCGGGAATGGCCCAGGCCTTGCTGGTGTCGATCGAGGTGATCCGCGCGTGGGCGACCGGGCTGCGCAGGATCTCCATGTGCAGCATGTGCGGCAGCACGATGTCGTCGACGTAGTGGCCCCGGCCGCGGATGAACCGGTTGTCCTCGACCCGCTTGCGGCTCGCGCCCAGCCCGCCGATCTTGATCTCGTCCCGTGCCTGCGTGGTCACGATGACACTCCCGTCTGGCTCAGCTAGCCGACTGCGACTGCAGCTTCTTCGCGGCCCACAGCACGGACTTGACGATGTTCTGGTAGCCGGTGCAACGGCAGAGGTTGCCGGACAGCGCCCACCGCACCTCGTCCTCGCTCGGGTCGGGGTTCTCGTCGAGCAGGGCCTTGGCCGCGAGCATCATGCCCGGTGTGCAGAAGCCGCACTGCAGGCCGTGCTCGTCCTTGAACCCCTCCTGGATCGGATGCAGCTCACTCGCGCCGGCCAGGCCCTCAACGGTCATGACCTCGTGGCCGTCGGCCTGCACCGCGAGCATGGTGCAGCTCTTGATCGGTCGCCCGTCGAACAACACGGTGCACGCACCGCAGTTGGTCGTGTCGCAGCCCGTATGCGTGCCGGTGAGCCCGAACCCCTGGCGCAGCAGGTGCGCGAGCAGGAGCCGCGGCTCGACGTCGGCCCGACGCCGTTCCCCGTTCACCATGATGCTGACTCGTCGTACCGGCACGTCATCGGCCGACTGCTCGCGGATCTCCTCGTACAAGCCGCTCATGTCAGGCTGCCCTCTCGGTTGGACTGTTCGATGCGGGTCAGGATGCGCTCGATGAAGGTTCGTACGATGTGGCGCTTGTACTCCGCGCTGCCCCGGTGATCCGTCCTCGGCTGCGCGGCCCGCCCGGCCAGTTCGGCGGCGTTGGTGATGCTGTCGGCCGTGAGGGGTCCACCGACCAGCGCCTGCGCCGCATCGCTCGCGTCGATCGTCGAGCCGCCGACCCCGGTCAGCGCGATCCCGGCCCGGGTGACGGTGCCGCCCGACAGTTCGACCGCGACGGCGGTGCCGACGGTCGCGAAGTCGCCGACCCGGCGCTCCAGCTTCAGATAGCCACCGGCGACGGTCCCCTTTGGAGCGGGGATCACCGCCTCGACCGCGACCTCGTCATAGGCGAGGGCGTTCTGGAACGGGCCGGTCACGAACTGCGCGATCGGGATGCTGCGCCGCCCGTTGGTTCCCTGGGCGACGACGTGGCCGCCGAGGGCGGTGACGACCGAGGCCCAGTCCCCTTGCGGGTCGGCATGGCACAGCGAGCCGACCAGTGTGCCCCGGTTGCGCACAATCGGATCGGCGACCAGCGGTGCCGCCGCGGCCATCGTCGGTTGCCGGTCCGGCAGGATCGTCGAGCGTTCTAGGTCGGCGTGCCGGCATAGTGCGCCGATGCGGATGGTGCCGTCCGAGTCCACCCGGTGGTAGTCCAACCCGGGCAGGCCGTTGATGTCGACCAGCAGTTCCGGCTCGGCGAAGCGCAGCTTCAGCAACGGGACCAGGCTCTGCCCACCGGCGAGCACCTTTGCCTCGGTGCCACTCTCGTGCAGCAGGGCGATCGCTTCTTCGATCGAGCGCGGTGCCTCGTAGCGGAACCGGGACGGATACATGCTGCCTCCTGGTCAGGCGTCGCCGGGCGTGCGATCGGGGCGCCGGGCGGCCTCGGGATCCGGGACGGCCACCGGCATCGATTCCGCATCGGGGTCGGGACGGGCCTGCTGGTGCGGCGGCCACGGCCCCTGTACCGGTTGGGCGGCCACCTTGAGGTACTCGACCAGCTGCGGGAAGGCCCACACCGTGGGGCTCTTGCCGGTTTTGGGGGCGTTTTCGATCAACTCGTACAGTCGCGGGTTACCTCGGCTGTGCCCGTTCGACTCGACCGCCATGACGGACGCCTCTCCTCGGACAGTGCCCGAGGGGGCACCGTCGCCGGTACTGCGCGGCAATAGTGCGCTTCCGTCTGCAAACTCGCAATCGTTGATTAAGTAATTGCTTACGTCGCTCCCTCGGCCGCTGCCCTGAATCGCCAGGAACATGGCACCGGAGACATCTTCCAGCCGTGATCGACCTGAGGCCATACGTCTCACCATTCGACCGGCCCCCGGCCGCCGATGGGCGCTATCGAGCCACGCGTCCGCAGCTCAGAGTCGACTGCCGCAGCAGACCCGGCAGGGCATCTCGACCTCGGCGTCGGTGTTGCGGTTCGCCAGTACCGTGTCGATGTTCTCGGCCGGAACCGGCCGCGAGAAGTGGAACCCCTGCGCCAGTTCACAGCCCAGGTGGCGGAGTCGCTCGGCCTGTTCTTCGCTCTCGACCGCCTCTGCGATCGCCCGCAGACCGAGGCTGCCGCCCAGCTGGAGGATGACGCTCGTAAAGGCCGACTCATCGACGAGGATTTCCGCGGTGAACGCGCCGTCAATCTTGAGGATGTCGACCGGCAGGTGCCGCAGGTACGCCAGCGACGAGTATCCGGTGCCGAAGTCGTCGATCGCGATCTCCACACCCCGGGTGCGCAGGCTCCTGAGCAGGTCGATCGTCTGTCCGGTTCCGGCGCTGCCGGCGCCGACCAGGATCGTCTCGGTGATTTCGAGTACCAGTGCATGGGCCGGCAGGCCGGTGTCGGCCAACGTCGAGGGGATGAGGGCGGCGAACTCGGGGGCGCGGAGCTGCCCGGGCGAAACGTTGACCGTGACCGAAATGCCGTACCGGTCATGCCAGCCGCGGGCATCTTTGCAGGCCTGGCGCAGCACCCAGCTACCGATTTCGCCGATCAGGCCGCTGCGCTCGGCCAGCGGGATGAACTCGTTCGGCGGGATGGCGTGACTGTTGGCCGGTTGCCACCGAAGCAGGGCTTCCACGGCGACGACCCGGCCGGTGCGCAGGTTCACGATCGGCTGGTAGTGCAGGGTGAATTCCTCGTTGGCGATGGCGTGCCGCAGCCCGGTCGCCAGCTGCGTCTGCGCGCGTTGTGCAACCGACAGCTCGGCCGTGTACAGGGCGAATTGGTTCTTGCCGGCGGCCTTCGCCGCGTACAGGGCGAGATCGACCTTGCGCAACGCCTCCGAGGCGAGGATCGGTTGCCGGTTCGCGAGCACGCCGACGCTGGCCGACAGGCAGATCTCGCGCCCCTCCAACAGGTACGTCTGACGAACCGCGTCCAGCGCGACCATGGCCAGCGCGACGGTACCCTCGTCGTCCGCCCCTTCCGCCAGGACCGCGAACTCATCGCCGCCGAGGCGGGCGAGCACGGTTCCCGGACGCACCACTTCGAGCAGGCGGCGAGCGACCTCGACCAGCAAGGCATCGCCAACCGGGTGACCGAACGTGTCGTTCACGTCCTTGAACCCATCCAGGTCCAGCAGGAGCAGGCCGTGCTGGGCGGCGGTGGCCGGACCGTTCACCGTCTGCTCCAGCCGCTGATACAGCAGCATCCGGTTGCCCAGACCGGTCAGCGGGTCATGCAGGGCCTGGTAGCTGAGCTCGTCCTGCAGCATCTCCTGCTCTTGCAAGGACTCGCCGAGCGCGACCGCCTGGGCCACCAGGCCGAGGGCACGGGCATGCGCGACGCGGGCCATCGGTCCGAGCCGCATCACCAGCAGCACCTCGGCGACGGCGGTCAGCGCGACGGGGATCGCCACGTCACGGCCGTTGATCTGCCAGCCGTGCAGCGCGAGCTCCATCAGGATGACGGCCGGCCCGAGCGCGTTCACGAACACGTAGAAGCCGAGCCGGGACCGCGTTGCCACCGCCGCGATCCGCTCCGGCCCGCCGGCGGAGGTGGTCATCGAGGGATGCAACGCGCTGGCGGCGAAGGTGAGGTACGCCGCCATCCGTACCAGTTCCGGTGCCGGCCCGGCGGCCGGGCCCGCTTGACCGGGCCACCAGTCCTCGATGACGTCCGCGAGCAGCAGCAGGAACGTGGCGGACACCAGCAGTGCGTGCGACGGGCTCCGCACGGAGGCACCGAACATCAGTCGAACCGCCATGGCGGCGAGGACCAGGTCGATGACCCAGCCGAGCGTCTGGCTCACATCGCCCGCACTTCCAGCGGACCCGTACAACGGCGGCCCGACGATGTCCCAGCTCGCGGCCCCGAGGCCACAGACCACCATGCCCACGTCGACCAGTCCGTCGCTGCGCGGCTGGCCCGGCGCGCGG
Source organism: uncultured Actinomycetota bacterium (assembly GCA_963816625.1). Classification (GTDB taxonomy): domain Bacteria; phylum Actinomycetota; class Actinomycetes; order Mycobacteriales; family Micromonosporaceae; genus Dactylosporangium. The sequence continues at coordinate 1,692,190 of CAWFLC010000006.1, forward strand.
CCGATCCAGCTGCCCAGACCCGCCACCAGGAGCAGGGCCGCCGCGAGAGCCAGCACATCGGACGGCGCCGACAGCACGTCGCCGGATCCCAGCCACGCCGCGTGCAGGGACCGACCGGCCGAAGCGACGACGGCGACGCCCACGCCGCTGGTCAACAGGAACCATGGCCGAGCCGAAGCCGGCCGATACCGAAGCACGCCGATCAGAACACCGGTGAACGCCAGCACGCCGGCGGCAAGCTCGACCCTTGGCGCGGCCCGGTCCGGCACGAGCTGGCCGACCGTGAGCAGACCGGCGGCCAGGCACAGCGACCAGCGCCACAGGTTGTCCCAGCCGGTGATCCGGGAATGGCTGGGCACGGCCGGTACCAGCGATGACCGCAACCGACCCACCCCCGCGCGCCCGCAGCAACTGTTGTCCCGTGTCCACGTATACGGAGCTTGAGTTGCGGACGGGTGAGAACGGCGATTTCGTGACTCCCCGACCGCAACGTCCCGGCATCTTCGAAGAAAGCTCAGCTCCCGGCGACGGCTGCCGATGGCGGTGATGTGGACATTGCCACAGCGGGCGGACGCGACCTTGCCCGCTTCGTCGCGATGTTACTTGCTGCCGCGATCGCTGGGGCGGGTGCGGCGAGCAGGAGCATGGCGGTATTGGTGCTCGGGACGGCCGGCCTAGTGGTGGCGGCGCTCTGGCAGCTCAGGGCGAGGAAGGTCGCCGCCGAGCCCGCCGAGCCCGCCGAGTCGGCCGCGCCGACGGCGCGGGACGACGTACCGGCCGGGCCAGACCACACAGCGTGCGCATGCGGGGCGGCGCTGTTGGCGGAGCCGGCCCTGCGGGAGTTGGGCCAACTCGCCGAACGCCGGGAAGCCTCGCAGACGGTCGCGGCGTGTCTGGAACCGTTCGACGTGGTCGGGACGGCGGTGCAATCGCATGCGGGCGGCATCGACACCGTCGGCGCGCATCTGGACCTGGCTCGCAGTTTCACCTTCCAGATCCTGGGCCAGAATCATGTACTGGAGGATTTGTCGGACCAAATCTCGACCACGGTCGACGCGATCCGTGGCATTGCGCGCCAGACCCGCCTGCTCTCCCTCAACGCCAACATCGAGGCCGCCCGGGCCGGCGACGCCGGGCATGGATTCTCGGTGGTCGCGAACGAGGTCCGGACGCTGTCGCAGAGTACCCAGTCGGCGACGGAGGCGATCGACGCAGTCCTGGGCGAGCTGCGGGACTTGACCGAAGCCGGCGTGACGATGACGAACGGCGCCGCCGACGAACTCGAACACTCCAGGCGGCTGCTGCAGCAGGTTCAGGGCGCGAACCAGTCCGTGTACGCCCACATCCACGACATGCGGGCGGGTGTGGATGCGGCGAACGCCACCGTTGATGGCCTGTTCCTGGAACTCGCCCGGATCGCCGGTGCGGTTCAGGAGGCCGTATCGAGCATCGCCGCTACGCCCGCGGCGCCATCAGAGCGGCAGCCGAGCCAGATCGGACGTGGAAGCTCATGAGTCAGATCGAATCAGTTCCGGTGGTCATCATCGGCGGCGGTCCGGCCGGCTACACGTCGGCGATCTACGCGGCCCGGGCGGGATTGGCCCCAGTGTGCCTCGAGGGGTACAGCTCCGGTGGCCAGGTTGTGCGGTCGGCCGAAATCCACAACTTTCCCGGGCACCCGGACGGGATCCCGGGCAGTGAACTGGCGGACCGGATCCGCAGCCAAGCCGTACGCTGCGGAGCCCGCATGGTGATGGCCGAGGCGGAGGCCGTCGACTTGTCCAAGCCGCCGTTCGCCATCCACACGAGCCGCGAGCACTACCTGGCCGAGGCGGTGATCATCGCCACCGGGGCTGCTTCCCGGCGCCTCGGCCTGGAATCGGAGACCGCATTCGAGGGACGCGGGGTGTGCTACTGCGCGATTTGCGACGGCCCGTTCTTCGCCGGCCAAGCCGTTGCCGTCATCGGCGGTGGCGACGTCGCGCTGGAGGAAGCCCTGATGATGAGCAGCATCGCCGAAACCGTGGTGCTGGTTCACCGCCGCGACGAGTTCCGGGCCAGCGCGGCGAATCAGGCGGCACTGCTCCGGACCCCCAACATCAGCGTCCTGACCCCGTATGTCGTGACGGAAATCCTCGGCGACCAGGGCGGCGTCACCGGGATCGAGGTCCGTGACGTTGATCGGAACAGCACGACCCGGATCGATGTCGAAGGTGTGTTCGTCGCCATCGGGCACCAGCCGGCCACCGCGCTGTTCACGTCCTGGCTCAAGGTCGACGCGGGCGCCTTCCTGATTACCGAACCGGACAGTACCGCCACCAACACCCCTGGGGTGTTCGCGGCCGGAGACGTCGCCGATCCACGCTACCGGCAGGCGATTACCGCGGCCGCCTCCGGCTGTGCCGCCGCGCTCGACGCCGAGCGCTGGCTTAGCGCCGGCCGGCATCGACTGACGGCAAATTCGGCTTCGTCGTCTGCGAGCGCGGCGGCGCCACCGTAGGCCGCCGCAGTCGACGTTGACCCATCCATCCGAAGCGTCCCGAGGAGGGCCGCCATGTTGGTCGGCAAACCTGCCCTACCATTCCGCATGCTCACCACCAAGGATCCGAACACCCTCGAGCACGAGGCAACCCTCGATGACTACCGGGGGCGTTGGCTGGTGCTGTTCTTCTATCCCGCGGACTTCACGTTCCTGTGCCCCACCGAGGTCCTGGCCTTCAGCGCCGCCGTGTCCGCGTTCAACGCACATGACGCGGACCTGCTCGGGGTCAGTACGGACAGCGTCCATGCGCACATCGCGTGGATGGAGTTCCACGTCGGCCAGTTGGACTTTCCGCTGGCCAGCGATCAGACCCAGGTCGTCTCCCGCGCCTACGAAGTACTCGACGACAACGGACAGTCGGCCCGGGCGCTCTTCCTCATCGATCCCGACGGCATCGTGCGGTACCAGGCCGTCCACGACGACCGGGTCGGCCGTTCGATCGACGAGGTACTGCGGGTGCTCGCCGCGCTGAGGACGCCGGGGCGCACCTTCGCGCAGTTCACCGAACCGGTGCCAGTCCGCTGATCACGAAAGGTCCGCAATGACGAACGTCGTACTGTACTCAGCCACCGGCTGCCCACTTTGCGTCAAGTACCGAAAGATCCTCGACGATCGTGGCGTCAAGTTCCAGGAAAAGAACACCACGGATCAACCCGGCCTCCTCGATGAACTGAGCTCGAAGGGCATCCGGATGGTGCCCACCGTCTTCGTCGGGGAAAAGTACGTCGCCGGCTTCCGACCTACCAGCCTGTTGGAAATCCTTCCGTCGTGACGGCCGTGCACTAACGGTCCGTCCAGAGCCCACTTGGGGACGAGCATGCGCAAGTACATTACCGAGCTCATCGGCACATTTTTCCTGGTCATCACCGTCTGCGGCACGGTCATGTCGAAGGCCCCGCTGGCGCCGGTCGCGATCGGGGCCGTCCTCGCCGCGATGATTTTCGCCGGCGGTCACATCTCCGGAGCGCACTACAACCCGGCCGTGACGCTGGCGGTCTTCCTCCGTGGCCGGCTCGCTGCCCGCGATGTCCTGCCGTACATGGGCGCACAGATCATCGGTGGCAGCGCCGCCGCCGCGACCGCCCGCCTCATGTTCACCGTGCCGCCGCCAACCGCATTCCACGCATCGGGCGGTCAGCTCCTCGCCGCGTTCAGCGCCGAACTGCTGATGACGTTTGCCCTCGCGTACGTGGTACTCAGCGTGGCGACCACGGTCCACCACCCGGACAACTCGTTCTACGGCCTGGCCATCGGCTTCACCGTCATGGCCGGCGCGGTCACCATGGGCGGAGTATCCGGCGGCGCCTTCAACCCGGCCGTCGCCGTCGGCATCTCGATCGCGGGCCTGGTGACCTGGGCCATGCTGCCGATCTACTTCGTCGCGACCCTCGTCGGCGGCGGGCTCGCCGCGGTCGCCTTCCGGGCACTCAACCCCAATCACGCGGCGTCATCCGACACCCCAGACGGCCCGCCGGAGGCCTCTGATCGCCAGTCCGCGAACGGTGCGCGGAGGACCGGAGCCGGCCGGGTCAAGGTCTGAGCGGTGTCTCGCCGGTGGCGGCGCGGATGCCGCCACCGGCACCGTCTCCATAGACTGGGCGCATGGGCGTACGGACGGGATTCCTCCTCGTCGCCGGACTCGATCAGACGCAGATCGTGGAGCGGCTCGGCATGCGGCTCGGCGAGGTGGTCCACGAGCCCGACACCGACGCACCGGATCGGGTCCCGGCGCTCGGGCCGGTGCTTGACGGCTGGACCCTGATCGTGGACCAGCCGCTGCAGTTGCTCCTCGACGAGACGGCGCTGTCGCGGCTGGGCCGGAGCACGACGCTGGTCACGCTCGTCGTCAACGAGACCGTGATGTACTCCGATGCGACCGGCTACGAGGACGGCCGGGAACGCTGGTGGGTGGCCAGCGGCGGCGAGCAGCGCGATTGGCGGCTGGCCTGGCCGAGGCCCGAGGTGGCGTGGTGGCGGAGGCTGCTCGGCGAGCCACCCGGGCCGTCGAGGAGGTAAGGCGGCCGAAGCGGAAGATAAGGCGCTCCGTCCGATGCGTCGCACGTGCCTCATGGCGAGTATCGAGACCGTGACGATCACATCGGGTAGACCGAGCGGTAGCCGTCGGCTCGGCGGCCTTCGTTCGCGGCGTTCGTTCGCGGCCTTCGTGGCGTTCCTGGCCGCGGTGGCGCTGGGTATAGCCGGGGTGATTGCGTACTACCTTCCCTCCGGCCACGACTCGATTGCCTCACCCGGGCCGCCGCCAATTTCCTTGTCTCCCACGGGATCCGCGCCGATCCCGGGCCAACCGGCCGGAGATACGACCGTTCCCTTCCACGACTTCGCGATGGTCGGCCAGAAGTTCGAGCCGGAGTGGCTCATCCGCGTCAAACGCGTGTACTGGACCGAGATAGGGGCACTCTGGGCGGACGCGACCATGCCCACGAACTCGCACGAGCGCGCCTTCGTCGTCGAGAAGATCTGCCAGAACCTGTCCGAGTACGTCACCAACGGTGCCAAGCGCGACTGGCGAGGGGTCTCTGTCCGCACGGTCGACGGGGCGGAGCTGATCACGCGGGCGAACCCCACCGACACCTGCCGGCTCGCGGGGTGACGCCGATGGCGGTCGGCTCGGCGGCCACAACTTCCCCGGAGGAGTGGCATCCGGGCCCTGGGGAGGCCACTACTTCGGGGAAGTTGTGGCCGCCCGACCCCGCTGAGGCCACTAGTTCCCCGGAGTTGTGGCGGCGGGGCTTGCAACCGGCGGGAGCATGATGTGCCCATGCCGCTATCCACGCCCTTCACCGAGCTCATGTCCGTCGAGCACCCGATCGCTCTCGCCCCGATGGGGGGTTCGGCCGGTGGCGCGCTCGCGGCCGCGGTAGCCAACGGCGGTGGCCTCGGGCTGGTGGGTGGCGGCCGCGGCGGCCGGAAGTGGCTCGAGCGCGAACTGGCGATCGTGACGGCACAGACGGTCAAGCCATGGGGAATCGGCTTCCTGACGTGGGCGATCAACATCGACACGATCGCCTGGACATTGGATCAGCGCCCGCACGCCGTCATGTTGTCGTTCGGTGACCCCGGTCCCTTCGCTGCCCGGGTGCGTGCCGCCGGCGTCCCCTTGATCATCCAGGTTACCGATCTCGATGAGGCACGGCGTGCCGTCGACGTCGGAGCCGACCTGATCGTCGCGCAAGGCAGCGAAGCCGGCGGTCACGGCGGCCGACGAGCGACGCTTCCCTTCGTCCCGATGGTCGTCGACCTCGCCGCCCCCACGCCGGTCCTGGCCGCCGGCGGCATCGCCGATGGTCGTGGTCTCGCGGCCGTGCTCGCACTCGGCGCCGCCGCTGCCCTGATCGGCACCCGCTTCCAGGCCAGCCACGAGGCCATCGTGCCCGCCGAGATCAGCAAGGCGATCATCGACGGGCGCGGCGAGGACACCGAACGCACCCGGGTACTGGACATCGCCCGCGGCTCGGGTTGGCCGGCAAAGTACACCGCACGGGTACTGCGCAACGCATACGTCGACCGCTGGCGCGACCGAGAGGAGGAACTCGCCCACAACCGCGAAGCGCACCGGGCCTACGGCCAGGCCGTCGACGACAACGACATCGACGCGATCTCAATATGGTGCAGCGAAGCGATCGACCTCATCACGGAGATCGACTCCGCGGCCGATCTGGTACGCCGGCTCGCCTCCGACGCCGCAGCCGCGCTCGCGCGCGCCGGTGCTCACGGAAAGTAGCGCGTCCTCGCGCGGTCCGGAACAGGACTGCCGCGCATGGTCGAGGGCCCGTACCGTGAGCGTCGGGGAGGGACAATGGCGCGCATGACGGTCGGCGACACAGAGCTGCGCACGATGCTGCGGATCGTCAACGCACCCGACGACGCCGCCGACGACGAGCCGCTTCCTCGGTCGGTGCTCGCCGCGCTGGCCAAGCTGTTGCGCGCCGACGCGGTCCACTTCATGCGATTGGATGTCGAGCGGCGGGAGGTTCCCCTCTACCAGGAGCACGGCCAGCTTCCCGACGTCGACGACCGGGACGGGCCCATCCAGGTTTTCTGGTCGAACTACTGGACGGAGCCGTTCTGCTCCTACCCCGACCGCACCGGCGATCTCGCCAGTGTGACGAAGGTGTCCGATTTCAGTACCATGACCGCACTGCGCCGCACCGAGCTGTGGTCGGACTACTTCCGCCTGTTCGGGGTGCACCGGGAGATGTTGCTGTGCCTGCCCAGCCCGCCGCGGCGCATCTTGCGGCTGCTGCTGTCGCGCGGACCCGGCCCGGACTTCTCCGAGCGCGACCGTGCGCTGCTCGCGCTGTTGCGGCCGCACCTCGACGCCCGGTTCCGGGAGTGGCAGCGTCGCCGCCGGCCGGTGACCCTCACCCAGCGGCAGCGCGAGCTGCTCGCGCTGGTCGCGGTCGGCCGGACCAACGGCCAGATCGCCCGGCACTTGAGCATCTCCGAGGGAACCGTCCGCACCCACCTGGAAAACATCTTCCAGCGCCTGCAGGTGACCAACCGCGCGGCCGCCGTCGTCCGGGCCTTTCCGCACGGGTACGCGGAGACCGGCGCCGACGAGGCGCCCCCGGCCGGTGGGCGGCTCGGGGACGCCGTCGCCGGAGCGGGCTTCAGCGCCTGAAGTGGTGGCTCAACGCCGACTCGGCGGCCCGCCGGCCGACCGTCGCCCCGTCCTGCATCGAATGCCGGAAATGCAGTCCGGACCAGATGCGGACATCGGTGACCTCGGCGAGCGAGGCACGCAACGTCGGGTACGTGCGGGTCACCCCGGTGGTCGTACTGTCCACAGTGTACGGAACCCGGTCGGTGCCGAAGTACACCCGCAGGGCCGTCGTGACCGCGCCGGTCAGGCACGCATGGCCGGACGGGTACTCCGGATGGTTGACGTTGAGCAGCGGCTGCCACGTCGGGTCGCTCGCCTGGATCGCGTGCACCGGCCGCCAGAACAGGTAGTGGTACTTGGCGTCGAAGCAGGCGATCGCCGCGTCGCCGGTCGACACCCACACCATCGCGAGCAGCCGGGCCGCCTGACCGAGATTGAGGCCCCCGTCGGCGACGATGCGCCGTACCGCGCGGCTCCACTGTGCCGCGGTCTGGTCGGCCCAGAAGCGGGCCAGCGCGGTCTGCTCGACGGTGCGTTCGCTGCTGTCCGAGCGGCCGAGCCGGCGCACCTCGTCGAGGTCGCGCAGGTACCGCGGGTCATCCAGTGCGTACGGCCCGTTCGGCCGGAACTGGTCGATCGCCCGCATCGCCAGCGGGCGAACCTGGGTGAGCACCAGGTCGATCGGCGGCGTCGGCGCGGTCGGCTGCCACACACCCGGCCCGGGCGGCCGCTGCACGTACGGCACCGTGGTGTCCAGACCGTCGTGGTCACGCCAGCGCAGGACCCGAGCCGCGACCCGCTCGCCGAGCGCCACACCGGCCTGCCGGGCCCGTCCGTCCCGCACACCGGCGAGGTACTGGTCGTACTGGGCGTCCAGGGTCGCCCGCTGCGCCGGTACCCGGGCCACCAAGACGTGGTGCGCGACGGTGGCGATCGCGGCCGCGGCGGAGGTCTCGCGCGGTGCCCGGTCCCGGTGCAGGTACGGCTGCCCGTGCAGGCCGAGGGCCACCGCCGTGTCGTAGATGCCGATGTGCACGATCGCGAGCAGCACGGCTGAGCTTCCCGGCGCGCGGCCGGCGACGACCGCCTGCTCCGCGTATCCGCTCCAGACCAGGACCGCGGCCGCGGAGCCGGCGGCCCCGGTCGGTCCGTTGGCCAACGCCGTGGGGGCGGCGACGGCGCCCAGGCTCGTGGCGGCGATGACCGACACGCCGATAACCATGGCCCGCCATCGGATTCGTCTCATGTACCCTCCATCGTCCGGTGGCACCGCCAGCACGGGGTGCCACCTTCGACGGTGCCGGGCGGTGGCGGAGTCGGGGAATCCGACGAACTACGTATCCGTACGCGGGAGGCCAGGGGTCGATGCCGTGATCAGGCGGGTCAGAACGTCGGCAACTCGAAGCAGTCCTGGTTGTTGAGTTGGAGCACGATCTCGGTCACCGTGCCCGCTTGGAACTCGACGCGGTACCAGGCGTCGGCGTTGCCGGGCACGCTGGCGTAGAGATATCCGTGATCCGCCGACCCGTCCAGCCGGGCGCCCGGGTACGCGCCCGTGGCGTCGGCGGCCGAGCTTCCGAGCCGGATCTGCTCGGGTGTGCCGACGGTGCCGTAGGCGAAGATGGCGGCGATCCCGAGGCGCGGTGACTCGAGGACGGTCCCGGCCAGGCTGTCAGCGCTCACGGCCTCCGTCAGGTGCGACGTCCACACGCAATTGCCGTGCCCGTCCGCCTGGAACGGCGGCACCATACCGGTGGCCTCCGCCTCCTGCCGGGTCATGCCGAGCCGCAACGAGCCGATGCCCAGCGGGCCGAGCGTGCGGGACGGCGACGCAATGTCCCTGGGAGACGGGCCTGCGCCGGGCGTCGACCCAGCGGACGACGACGGCTCGCCTGGGCTCTTCGGCGCCGACGAGCAGCCGGCCACCACGACGAGACCAACTGCCAACACCACCATTCGCATACCGCCGATACTGGCACGGTGGCCGTCGACGACGTGCACCCGGTCCTGACTACGTTGCTGGCGTTACGCCGCGTACGGCGCCGTCTCGTAGATCATGAAGGTCTGCGAGTCGGCGGCCTCGCATCTGACCTGACCGCCCGAGATGCGGTTGAGCCACATCGCGATCGCCCGGTCGAGATGGAAGGCCTCGATGTTGAAGCGGCAGATGTCGAGGGAGATGACGCCCTTGCGCTCTTCGGCGCGGCGATACATCGCCTCGATCAATTCGACGAAGACGCCCTTTTCGTGACCGGGGACGGCGACGAATCCGCAGTACCAAATCCGGTTCTCGGCGTAATGCACGGGCCACCGCCGAGCGAAGTATTCCGGCGAGATCAGCGGCCACGCGCTGAGCTCATTGGTGTAGGTCGCGAGCCCGACCAGGATGCCGTCGTCGGTTTGCACGAGCCATTTCTCGATGCGTGAGTCACCCATGACGTCGTCGAATTCCGACCGGTACATGAGGTGCCGTTGCATCGTCATCGCGTTCAGGTCGCGGAAGGCGTCGTCGTAGAGCTGCCACGCCTCTTCGATGCGCTCGTCCACAAGATCCGTCAGGACTTCGATCTTCATTGGATCACCCCGAACGATCGGTGAGAACTCGTACACAGAACGTACATAGCCGTCGATCGTTTACACAATTCCCAGTATCACCACCATATGGGAAGTCAGCGCACGGAGTACAAGCCTCGGAGACATGGACTCACGACGAGTTGCATTGGCCGCCGGCAATTGCCGACGTGATCATTTCGATATCAGCTGAGACAGGGTGCCGGGGAGCTGGTCGGCCGCTTGGCCGCTGGGCGGGGACGGCTTCCAGGCGAGCACTCCGTCGGGACGGATGAGCGCGGCACCCTGCCAGCCTGCCCCGGACTGGGCTGCCGCAGGCTCGGAACTCCGCGGGATGTCGCCCCGGTTGGGCACGTACACGGCGACCGGGATGCCGAGGGTACGCGTGACATCAGCCGCGGCACGTCGCCAACGCTCGCTTCCCTCCTCAACGAGCAGAGCGAAGCCTTGGTCGGCCGTGTCCAGCGTGGACATCGATCCATCGGCACCGGGCAGCATGATGTGCGGTATCCGAGCGCCGACCGTCCAGGCCCTCGCATGCGGGTCGTCAAGCGGGCCCTCCGGCGTGTCGTCGGCCCTGACCGCGGTCGATCGGTAGATCGCTCCGAGCTCGATCGCCGCGTCGTCCAACGAGGGCATCAGGTTGTCCCGCGGCAACGACGGATCGACCCGCAGCGCGTACCGCGTGTATGCCTGCTCCACGGTGAGCTCGGAGATCGGTCGGCGTTCGGCGTCGTACGTGTCCAGCAGTCCGGTGCCGGCAACGCCGCGAGTGACCAGGGCGAGCTTCCATGCGAGGTTGTGCGCATCGGCTACGCCGGTGTTCCCGCCGAACCCGCCGGTGGGTGGCATCGCGTGAGCCGCGTCGCCGGCCAGGAACACCCGACCGCTCTGGAACGACCCCGCCGTCATCGCCATGGCACTCCAGCGTTGGACGCTTTCGATGCTGACCGGCTGGGCTGAGTCACCCAGTGCCGTACGCACCAGGTCGATACACCGTTGGGTCGAGACCTCGTTGCCCACGTGGGTGTCGCGGCGGCCGTCTGGACCGACCGTCGCGAATACGGCCAGGAATCCCGAATCCCCGGTGATGGAGAACCGGAAGAACCCCATCAGCTCGGGGTGGTTGACGTACACGACGCTGAGATTGCGGCCGCGCATCAGGTGATTGACGTCGGCCCTGAAGTAGATGGTGATGCAGTCGGCGAAGCTGCCGTGACCGTTCATGGGTATGCCGAGATGATCTCGGACCGGACTGTGCACGCCGTCGGCGGCCACCAGGTAGTCGGACGTGACGACCTGTTCCGGGCCGCCGCCATGCGGGCGTATGACGGACGCGACGTGGTCTTCGTGCTGCTCGAAGGAGACCAGATCGGTCGCGAACATGTGCTCCGCCCCGAGTTCGCTGGCCCGGTGGCGCAGAATCGGTTCGAGTCCGACCTGGGTGAGAAACAGGCGGTCGGTCGGGCTGAGATCTTCGACCCCCTCGTTGTACGACCGGTAGAAGTAGGCCAGTTCCTTGCCGCCAAGGCTCTCGGCCGCCATGATGGCCCCACCCTGCCGGAACTCCCGCGCGGCGGCCTCCTCGATCTCCGGCTGGAGCCCTACCGAGCGGAATGCCTCCATCGTGCGTTGATGGAATGAGGCCGCGCGCGGGTGGATGGCAGTGCCTGGATGGCTCTCCACGACCAGATGCGGCACCCCGTACTTGGCGAGCAGCACGGACATGGACAGACCGACGAGGCTGCCACCAACGATGAGTACGGGGGTATGACGTTCCGGCATTGCCTGATCCTTCCTGTCGCGACGTTCAGGCGCGGGGGTCTGGTCCTTCGACGGCGAGTAGTAGTTCGCGTAGGTCGCGGCCAAGCCGTCGCTGGAGTGCGGTGTCGATGGTGGCGAAGATTTCCTGTTCCGCGACATCGTTGGCCTTGACCGCTTGTTTCTGGCGCTCGAGGCCACTGGGGGTGAGTGTCACGAGAACCTGGCGGCGGTCATCGGGGTCGACGTCGCGTTGGACGTAGCCGTTGCGCTCGAGGCGTGCGATGCGGTTCGTGATTGCTCCGGAGGTGAGCTGGGCGACGTCCAGCAGTTCGCCGACGGTCAGGGTGCCGCCGGCACGGCGCAGTCCGCTGAGGATCTCCAGCTCCCACAGCTCCATGCCGAGTGGGGCTAGCCGCCGGCGTACCTCGGTGTCGAGTTGGCGGGCGGCGCGCCGCAGGCGCCAGGCGATCGCCTTCGCGGAGGCATCACGCTCAGGCTCAAGCGTGGCGAGGAACGCGAGCATCGTGTCGACCCGGTCGCGTTGCGAGCTGGTTGTGGCCATGGCCACAAATATAGCAGCTTGAAGAATCTCGACGTCGTGATGAATTTACCTTCACGTTCAGATAATGAAGGTGAAGGGACCGAACGATGGCGACGAACGTCGGTAGAACGGCACGAATCGTCCCCTGTTGGCGCCAATTGCCCAGCCCCCGCATTCGCAACGCTAGCCACGTATGCAGTCGTCACCTGGCACAGACACGGAAAGGCAGGTCAATGAAACTCGCCCGTGAGGCCACCTGGGTCCGCCAGTACGCCACCAACGTGACCGGGGTGGTCATCCCGAACTCCGGGCACTGGCTCTACCAAGAACACCCCGCCGAGCTCACCAGGATCCTCCTGCAATTCCTGGGATAACCGGCGCTCGGGCGGCTGCCGCTGCGACCAACGGCAGCCGCCCGTCGGGAACCACGGCTGAAATGCCCATGCCGGACACCACACGCCCTCCTCGCGGAGTCGGTCCACCGTCGCCGTGCGTTATCGCCGGCGTTGCCCGGGCATCATTCGAGCTGGATGATGCGTCGGCAGTAGGCCGGTGGTCCAATCGGTTCAGGATCATGCCACTGGCTGGGCGTTCGCCGGGGACCCGGCCGGTCGTAAGCGTGGGTGGGGAGACGAACATGAGTGTGGCGGCCGTGGCGCTAGTCGCGCTGGTGGTCTTCTTGTGGAGCCTGTTCTCGGCTCGGATCGCCCGGGCCGATCTGAGTGCGCCCATCGTGTTCGTGGCTGTCGGGCTGCTGCTCTCCGACGGCCTTCACCTCATCGAGGCGGAGAGCACGCGGGAAATCATCAAGGTGCTGGCCGAGGTCACCTTGGTGTGGGTGTTGTTCGCCGACGCGTCCCGGGTGGGGCTCCGGGAGCTGCGCGCCGACGGCGGGCTGTATACACGCCTCCTCGCGGTGGGACTGCCGCTGACGATCATCGCGGGATCACTCCTCGCGATGTGGTTCTTCGGCGAGCTGGGGTTCTGGCTGGCGCTGCTGGTCGGTGCCGCATTAGCACCGACCGACGCGGCGTTGGGCGCGGCGGTGATGACCGATCCTGCAGTGCCGGAACGGGTGCGGCGGGTCCTGAATGTGGAGAGCGGGCTCAACGACGGCATCGCCACCCCGGTCGTCACGATCGCCATCGCGGGCGCCGCGGTGAGCGCCCACGAGAGTCTGAGCGTGGGCGCGGCGCTGATCGATCTTGCGATCGGTCTGGCGGTCGGTATCGGCGCCGGCCTGGTGGGTGGCCGGGCAATGCGGGTCGCGCGTCGTCGGGGATGGGTGTTGGAAGATTTCGCCGGGCCGGGGGTGCTGGCACTGGCGCTGGCCGCGTACGCGGGCACTCTCTGGCTCGACGGCAACGGCTTCGTCGCCGCGTTCGTGGCCGGCCTGGTGTTCGGCAACTCGGCGGGCCGCGGCAAGGCCAAGGAGGTCTTCTATGTGGAGCAGACGGCCGGGCTGGTGTCGCTCCTGACCTGGCTGCTCTTCGGCGCGGTCGCCGTTCCGGCCGTCTTCGAGGATTTCGACTGGTGGATGGTCGGCTACGCCGTCTTGAGTCTCACGGTGATCCGCATGCTGCCGGTGGCGCTCGTCTTGATCGGCTCCGGCTTGCCGGCGCGCACAGTTGCGTTCATCGGATGGTTTGGACCCCGCGGACTGGCCTCGGTCATCTTCGCGCTGCTCGCCCTCGAGGACCTTCCCGCCGAGGCCGAGCGGGCGGTTGCGGTCATCGCGATGACCGTACTGCTCAGTGTGTTCGCGCACGGTTTGAGCGCGAAGCCGCTCGCGGCCCGCTACGGTGCGAGCTTCGCTGACTCGGCTCCGGTCTCGACCGGCGAGGAGACACCCCGGCATCTGCCGGTCCGTGGGCTACTGCGCCGCCACCCAGCCGCCGAGGCCACGCAACCGGAGGCCGAAGGCACAGAGTGAACGGCCGCCCGCGTCAGGTGAGCCGGACCGGTATGCGGTGATCGGGGCGGCCGTCCTTGGCCAGGATCCAGCACTCGTCGACCAGCGCCCGGTACAGGCCAATCCCGGTGTCGCCTTGGACGTCGGCCGGCACCCAGGCCGCGCCGCCATGCGCCTGCGAGCGCCGGGAGAAGACCTCGATGCCCTGGTCGACTTCGTCGCCGCTGACCGCGGCCGCCCGGGCCCGTAGGTAGACGCCCTGTCCGGTGCTGATGGGGGCCGTGGAATCGAAGATGGCGATCCCGATCTCGGGTCGCGTCGCGATGTTTCGCGAATGGCTCGCCTCGGGTGAGGAGACCCAGTACAACCGTGTGTAACCGGCATTGGCGAAATACACCGGCGAGGGCCACGGCCGCCCGGTCTCGTCGGCCGTCGCCAACACCATGTACAGGTTGTCCTGGATGATCCGGCGCGCCACCTCGTCCGGCCGCTGCACCATACCGAGCACCTCCTGCCGCCGTCGCCAAGTCCGCCAACGATAGCTGCTCGTCGCTGGGCGCCTTGTCCCGGTCGGGATGCCGCTGTGTATGGCGAGTAGGGACCCAAACCGATCAGGAATCGAGAAGCACCGGTCACCGAGGTCACCTAGCGTGACCGTCACGGACATCACCACCACGACCTCAGGAGTGACCATGACCGGCTCTTCCACCCAGGGAATCAAGACCGTGCTGCATCCCGTGTCCGACCTGGCGAAGGCCAAGGCGGTGTACGCCGCCCTGCTCGGCATACAGCCGCAGACCGACTCGTCGTACTACGTCGGCTTCGAGGCCGCCGGCCAGCAGATCGGGCTGGTGCCGGGCGGCGGACCGCAGGGCATGACCTCGCCGGTGGCCTACTGGCACGTGCCGGACATCGAGGCGAAGCTGGCCGAGGTGACCGCCGCGGGGGCCACCGTGAAGGAGCCCGCGCACGACGTCGGTGGTGGCCGCCTGGTGGCCACCGTCACCGACCCCGACGGCAACGTGCTCGGGCTGCTGCAGGACCGATGAGTGCCGAGCCCCGCTCCCGCGCTCAGCGTCGTCGCGACACCGAGCATCGGCTCACCCACGACGTCGATGTCTGGGTGGCCAGTGCCTCGGCGGACGGTGCGCCGTATCTGGTGCCGCTGTCGTTCGACTGGGACGGCGAGGCGCTGCTGGTGGCCACGCCGACCGGACAGCCCGACCGGCAGGAACCTGGCCGCCACCCGGACCGTCCGGCTGGGGCTGGGCCACACCCGCGACGTGTCCATGATCGAGGGCGACGTCGAGGTCCTCGAGATCGACGCGCTGCCGCGGGAGCGGGGTGACCGGTTCGCCGCGCGCACCGGCTTCGACCCGCGCGCGCTGGCCACGCCGTACCGCTGGTTCCGCATCTCCCCGCGCCGCATCCAGGCCTGGCGCGAGGTGGACGAGCTGCCCGACCGCGAGCTGATGCGCGACGGCCGCTGGTTGGTCTGACCCCTCGGCCGCTGGTTAGATCGAGTCAGGCGGTGTCCACGGAGACCGCGACCGCGGCCCGCTCGAGAAGATGGAGACACGATGAGCATGGCCACGAGGACGGACACGCAGTCGCCTGCGCCGCACGTTGCCGACCGCCACGATCTGATCCGCGTGCAGGGCGCGCGCGTGAACAACCTCAAGGACGTCAGCGTCGAGCTCCCGAAGCGCCGGCTGACGGTGTTCACCGGCGTCTCCGGCTCGGGCAAGAGCTCGCTGGTGTTCGGCACGATCGCCGCGGAGTCGCAGCGGCTGATCAACGAGACCTACAGCGCCTTCGTGCAGGGCTTCATGCCGACGCTGGCGCGGCCCGAGGTCGACGTGCTCGACGGGCTGACGACGGCGATCATCGTCGACCAGGAGCGGATGGGTGCCGACCCCCGCTCCACGGTCGGCACCGCCACCGACGCCAACGCGATGCTGCGCATCCTCTTCAGCCGGCTCGGGAAGCCGCACATCGGCTCGCCCCAGGCGTTCTCGTTCAACGTCGCCTCGATCAGCGGCGCCGGCGCGGTCACGATCGAGCGCGCCGGCCGCACGACGAAGGAGCGGCGAAGCTTCAGCATCCTCGGCGGCATGTGCCCGCGCTGCGAGGGCCGGGGCTCGGTCAACGACATCGACCTCACCCAGCTGTACGACGACAGCAAGTCGCTCAACGAGGGCGCGCTCACGATCCCCGGCTACAGCATGGACGGCTGGTACGGCCGGATCTTCGGCGGCTGCGGCTTCTTCGACCCGGACAAGCCGATCAGGAAGTTCACCAAGAAGGAGCTCAACGACCTCCTCTACAAGGAGCCGACCAAGATCAAGGTCGACGGCATCAACCTCACCTACGAGGGGCTGATCCCGAGGATCCAGAAGTCGATGCTGTCCAAGGACGTCGACTCGCTGCAGCCGCACATCCGCGCCTTCGTGGAGCGGGCGGTCACCTTCACCACCTGCCCCGAGTGCGACGGCACCCGGCTCAGCGAGGAGGCCCGGTCCTCGAAGATCAAGGGGATCAACATCGCCGACGCCTGCGCGATGCAGATCAGCGACCTGGCCGAGTGGGTCCGCGAGCTCGACGAGCCGTCGGTGGCGCCGCTGCTCGAGGCGCTGGGGGAGACCCTCGACTCGTTCGTGGAGATCGGGCTGGGCTACCTCTCGCTCGACCGGCCGTCGGGCACGCTGTCGGGCGGCGAGGCGCAGCGCACCAAGATGATCCGCCACCTCGGGTCGTCGCTCACCGACGTCACCTACGTCTTCGACGAGCCCACGATCGGGCTGCACCCGCACGACATCGAGCGGATGAACGACCTGCTGCTGCAGCTGCGCGACAAGGGCAACACGGTGCTCGTCGTGGAGCACAAGCCGGAGGCGATCGCGATCGCCGACCACGTCGTCGACCTCGGCCCCGGCGCCGGCACCGCCGGCGGCGAGGTGGTGTTCGAGGGCACCGTCGAGGGGCTGCGGGCCAGCGACACCATCACCGGTCGCCACCTCGACGACCGCGCACCGCTCAAGACCGAGATCCGCACGCCGACCGGCGCCCTGGAGGTCCGCGGCGCGGACCGCACAACCTGCGGGACGTCGACGTCGACATCCCGCTCGGCGTGCTGGTCGTGGTCACCGGCGTGGCCGGGTCGGGCAAGAGCTCGCTGATCCACGGCTCGGTGTCGGGGCGGGACGGGGTGGTGTCGGTCGACCAGGGCGCGATCCGCGGCTCGCGGCGGAGCAACCCGGCGACCTACACCGGACTGCTCGACCCGATCCGCAAGGCGTTCGCGAAGGCCAACGGCGTGAAGCCGGCGCTGTTCAGCGCCAACTCCGAGGGCGCCTGCCCGAACTGCAACGGCGCCGGCGTCATCTACACCGACCTGGCGATGATGGCCGGTGTCGCCACCCCCTGCGAGGTGTGCGAGGGCAAGCGGTTCCAGGCGTCGGTGCTGGAGTACACGTTCGGCGGCAAGGACATCAGCGAGGTGCTCGCGATGTCGGTGACCGAGGCCGAGGAGTTCTTCGGCGCCGGCGAGGCGCAGCACGCCGGCCGCGCACAAGATCCTCGAGCGGCTCGCCGACGTCGGGCTCGGCTACCTCAGCCTCGGCCAGCCGCTCACCACGCTGTCCGGCGGCGAGCGGCAGCGGCTCAAGCTGGCCACCCACATGGCCGAGAAGGGCGACGTCTACGTCCTCGACGAGCCGACCACCGGCCTGCACCTCGCCGACGTCGAGCAGCTGCTCGGCCTGCTCGACCGGCTCGTCGACTCCGGCAAGTCGGTCATCGTCATCGAGCACCACCAGGCGGTCATGGCGCACGCCGACTGGATCATCGACCTCGGCCCCGGCGCCGGCCACGACGGCGGCCGGATCGTCTTCGAGGGCACACCCGCCGACCTCGTCGCCGCCCGCTCCACGCTCACCGGCGAGCACCTCGCGGCCTACGTCGGCAGCTGACCGAGGCGGTTGGATTTCACGATCCGGGTCGGATCGGGCATCCTTGGGGGATGGACAGGGGGGATCTGGTGCGGCTGCGGCGCGCCCGCGACCGCATGGACCGCGACTACGCTCGGCCCCTCGACGTGCCGGCGCTCGCCCGGGAGGCGCTCATGTCGCCTGGCCACTTCTCCCGCAGTTTCCGCTCGGCGTTCGGCGAGACCCCGTACGGCTATCTGATGACCCGCCGGATCGAGCGTGCGAAGGCCCTCCTGCGCCGGGGCGACATGTCGGTCACCGACGTCTGCATGGCCGTCGGCTGTTCGTCGCTCGGGTCGTTCAGCTCGCGCTTCACCGAACTGGTTGGCGAGACGCCGAGCACCTACCGGGCACGCAACCATTCCGACCTGTCCGCGTTGCCGGCCTGCGTCGCGAAGGTCGTCACCCGACCGGTCAGGAACAGAGAAGCCCGGTCGGCCGGCCCAGCCGTAGTGTGACCTGCATGGATATCAAGCTCTCGCACACCTTCCTGGCGGTCGACGATCCCGACAAGGCGGTCGAGTTCTACCGCGACATACTCGGCCTGGAGGTCCGCAACGACGTCGGCTACCAGAAGATGCGCTGGGTCACCATCGGCTCGCCGTCCCAGCCGGAGGTCGACATCGTGCTCGAACCGCCGACCGCGAACCCGAACATGTCACCCGAGGACCGCAGCGCCGTGGCCGACCTGATGGCCAAGGGCGTCTACGGGCGCGTCGTGTTCTGGACCGACAGCTGCGACGCGACGTTCGAGCGCGTCCAGGCGGCCGGCGCGGATGTCGTGCAGGAGCCGATCGACCAGCCGTACGGCGTCCGCGACTGCGCATTCCGCGACCCGGCCGGCAACGAGGTCCGGTTCAACCAAGCGAAGCACTGAACCCGGTCGCGCCGTAGGCTCAGCCGGTGTTCAGTCGTGTCGCCATCGTGAACCGTGGAGAGGCCGCGATGCGGCTCATCCACGCCGTCCGGGATCTTTCCGCGGAAACCGGGACGCGGATCGAGACGGTCGCCCTCTACACCGACGCCGACCGCACCGCGACGTTCGTCCGTGAAGCCGACGTCGCCTACCTGCTGGGTCCGGCCTCGGCCCGCCCGTACCTCGACCACGCCGTTCTGGAGCGGGCGCTGGTCGAGACCGGGGCCGACGCCGCGTGGGTCGGCTGGGGGTTCGTCGCCGAGGACCCGGCGTTCGCCGAGCTGTGCGAGAGGATCGGCGTCACCTTCGTCGGCCCGAGCGCGGAGGCGATGCGCAAGCTCGGCGACAAGATCGGCGCGAAGCTGATCGCCGAGGAGGTCGGCGTCCCGGTCGCGCCGTGGAGCCGCGGCGAGGTCGCCACCCTCGACGACGCGCTGCGCGCCGGCGAGCGAGATCGGCTACCCGCTGATGCTCAAGGCGACCGCGGGCGGCGGCGGGCGCGGCATCCGGATGGTCGCCTCGGCCGAGGACCTGACCGACGCCTACGAGCGCACCAGCCAGGAGGCGCTGCGCGCGTTCGGCTCCGGCGTGGTCTTCCTGGAGCGCCTGGTCACCGGCGCCCGGCACGTCGAGGTCCAGGTCATCGCCGACGGGCAGGGCACCGCGTGGGCGCTGGGCGTCCGCGACTGCTCGGTGCAGCGGCGCAACCAGAAGATCATCGAGGAGTCCGCCTCGCCGGTCCTGCGCCCCGGAGCAGACCGCCGAGCTGAAGGCGTCGGCCGAGCGGCTCGCCGTGGCCGTCGGCTACCGCGGCGCCTGCACCGTCGAGTTCCTCTACCACCCCGGCGAGAAGCTGTTCGCCTTCCTCGAGGTCAACACCCGGCTGCAGGTCGAGCACCCGATCACCGAGATCACCACCGGCACCGACCTGGTCCGGCTGCAGCTGCACGTGGCCGACGGCGGCAAGCTGGAGGGCACCGCAGCCGGCCGAGGCCGGCCACGCCATCGAGGCCCGGCTCAACGCCGAGGACCCGGACCGCGACTTCGCCCCCTCGCCCGGCCGCATCGCGCGGCTGGTGCTGCCCGCCGGGCCCGGGCATCCGCGTGGACACCGGCGTCAGCGAGGGCGACACCATCCCGGCCGACTTCGACTCGATGATCGCGAAGATCATCGCCTACGGCCGCGACCGCGACCGAGGCGCTGGGCCGGCTGCGCCGCGCGATGGCCGAGACCACGGTGATCATCGAGGGCGGCGTGACCAACAAGAGCTTCGTGCTCGACCTGCTCGACCAGCCCGAGGTGATCGACGCGAGCGCCGACACCGGCTGGATCGACCGCGTCCGCGCCGAGGGCCGCCTGGTCAGCCACCGGCACTCGGCGATCGCCCTGGCCGCGGCCGCGATCGAGGCCTACCAGGACGAGGAGGAGGTCAGCCGGCAGCGGCTGCTGTCCACCGCGCACGGCGGGCGCCCGCAGGTGCAGCACGAGACCGGCCGCCCGCTGGACCTCAAGCTGCGCGGCGTCGGCTACCGGGTGAGCGTGGCCCGCATCGGGCAGCAGCGCTTCCGGGTCGGCATCTCCGGCGGCGGCGACGTGCACCCGGCCGACGTCGAGATCGAGCGGTTCGACGCGCACAGCGGCCAGATCGTGGTCAACGGCCGCCGGTTCCGGCTGGTGTCGGCCACCCACGGCCCGATCCACCTGGTCGAGGTCGACGGCGTCACGCACCGGATCAGCCGCGACGAGGGCGGCGTCGTCCGCTCCCCCGCGCCCGCGCTGGTGGTCGCGACGCCGGTGTCGGTCGGCGACGAGGTCGAGTCGGGCGCGCCGATCCTCGTGCTGGAGAGCATGAAGATGGAGACGGTGCTGCGCGCGCCGTTCCGGGCCCGGGTGCGCGAGTGCCCGGTGTCGGTGGGCAGCCAGGTCGAGACCGGCGCGCCGCTGATGCGCCTGGAGCCGCTGGCCGACGAGGGCGCCGACGAGCGAGGCCGCCGGCGCCGGCGAGACCGTCGAGATCGACCTGCCCGCCGAGCCGGCGGACGTGTCCGCCGGCCGAGCGGGTCGAGCGCGGCCTGCAGGACCTGCGCAGCCTGCTGCTCGGCTTCGACGTCGACCCGCACGACCGCAAGCGCGTGCTGTCCGGCTACCTGGCCGCGCGGGCCGAGCTCGGGCGGCCGGCCGCTCGCCGAGCGAGCTGGACCTGCTGACCGTGTTCGCCGACCTGTCCGAGCTGAGCCGCAACAAGCCGGGCGGCGAGCTCGACGTCGAGCCGGGCAGCCCGGTGCACAGCCCGCGCGAGTACTTCCACAGCTACCTGCAGAGCCTCGACGTCGAGCGCGCCGGGCTCGCCGGAGGCTTCCAGGCCCGGCTGACGCAGGTGCTGCGGCCACTACGGCGTCGCCGAGCCTGGACCGCACGCCGGAGCTGGAGGCCGCGGTCTTCCGCATCTTCCTGGCCCAGCAGCGGATGTCGGCCGACGTCGCGATCGTCTCGGAGCTGCTGCGGCAGTGGCTGACCGGGGCGCCGCCGCTCGAGTCGCTGAGCGAGCGCGCCGGGCTCACCCTGGAGCACCTCGTCGAGGCCACGCAGGTGCGCTTCCCCGTCGGTGACCGACCTGGCCCGCGGCGTGGTGTTCCGCTGGTTCGCCCAGCCGCTGCTGCGCCGCAACCGCGCCAAGGTCTACGCCGCGGTGCGCGACGACCTGCGCTACCTCGACCGCAACCCGGACGCGCCGGACCGCGCGGAGCGGATCCAGGCCATGGTCGCCAGCGCCGAGCCGCTGGTCCGGCTGATCGGCCAGCGGATCGGGCGGCCCGGCCGCGACCCCGCGCCGCTGCTGGAGGTGCTGACCCGCCGCTACTACGGCAACCGCGGGCTGTCCGAGGTCACCGTCGCGCGAGATCGCGGGCTGCCGGTTCGTCACCGCCGAGCACACCGGTACGGGCGGCAGGACGCGCGTGGTCACCACCGCCGTCGACATCGGCGCGCTGCCCGACGCCATCGGCGCCGTCGGCGCAGTTCGCCGCCGACGTCGCCGAGCACGCGCGCTGGTCGCCGACCTCTACGTCACGTGGGAGGACCAGCCCGACGCCGACGCGATGGCGGCGCGGCTCGGCGAGCTGCTCGCCGCAGCAGCCGCTGCCCGCGGGCGTGCGCCGGATCACCACCACCGTCGCCGGCACCAGCCGGCGCCGTGATGCACCACCACTTCACCTTCCGGCCGCGACGGCGCCGGCTTCGCCGAGGACCGGCTGATCCGCGGCCTGCACCCGCAGATCGCCCAGCGCCTGCAGCTGCAGCGGCTGCGCGAGTTCGACCTCACCCGGCTGCCGTCGGCCGACGAGGAGATCTACCTGTTCAAGGCGCGTCGCGCAGACCAACCCGGCCGACGAGCGGCTGATCGCGATGGGCCAGGTCCGCGACCTCACGCCGCTGCGCGAGGCCGACGGCCGGCTGGTCGCGCTGCCCGCGGTGGAGGACGCGATCACCGCGTGCCTCGACGCGATCCGCAACATCCAGGCGCAGCGACCGCCAGAACAAGCGGTTCGACACCAACCGGATCATGATGTACGTCTGGCCGTCGATCGAGCTGTCCACCGACGAGCTGAACGCGCTGGTCGCAGCGCATCCTGCCGACCACGGCGGGCGCGGGCCTGGAGGAGGTCCAGTTCCTGGCCCGGCAGCGCAACCGCCGCCGGCGAGCTGACCGAGGTCGCCGTGCGGATCACGCCTCGACCCGGGCCACGGCGCGCACCTGCACGTCGGCGAGCCGTCGACCGAGCCGGTGCAGCCGCTGGACGACTACCGGCAGAAGGTGCTGCGCGCCGCCCGGCGCGGCAACGTCTACCCGTACGAGCTGACCGGCCTGCTCGCCGGGCCGGAGGGCGACTTCGTCGAGCACGACCTCGACGACGCACGGCGCGCTCGTGCCGGTGGACCGGCCGAAGGGGCAGGAACTCGGCGGCGCATCGTGGCGGGCGTGGTCACGCACGCCGACCGAGCGGCACCCGGAGGGCGTCACCCGCGTGGTGCTGCTCGGCGACCCGACGAAGGCGCTGGGCGCGCTGTCGGAGCCGGAGTGCGCCCGGGTGATCGCCGCGCTCGACCTGGCCGAGCGGATGCGGCGTGCCGCTGGAGTGGTTCGCGCTGTCGGCCGGCGCGCGGATCTCGATGACCTCGGGCACCGAGAACATGGACTGGGTGGCGGCCGCGCTCAAGCGGATCGTCACGTTCACCCAGGACGGCGGCGAGATCAACATCGTGGTCGCCGGGATCACCGTCGGCGCCCAGCCGTACTGGAACGCCGAGGCGACGATGCTCATGCACACCAAGGGCATCCTGGTGATGACGCCGGACTCGGCGATGGTGCTCACCGGCAAGCAGTCGCTGGACTTCTCCGGCGGCGTGTCGGCCGAGGACAACTTCGGCATCGGCGGCTACGACCGGGTGATGGGCCCGAACGGCCAGGCGCAGTACTGGGCGCCGAACCTGCCGGCCGCCCGCGACGTGCTGATGGCGCACTACGACCACACCTACGTCGTGCCCGGCGAGACCGGCGCCGCGGCAGGCGCGCACCACCGACCCGGTCGACCGCGACGTCTCGCGACTTCCCGCACGCGATCGTCGGCAGCGACTTCACCACGGTCGGCCAGATCTTCTCGGCCGAGCACAACCCGGACCGCAAGAAGCCGTTCGACATCCGCACGGTGATGCGGGCGCTGTCCGACCAGGACCACCCGGTGCTGGAGCGCTGGGCCGGGCATGGCCGACGCGGACACGGCGGTGGTGCAGGACGTGCACATCGGCGGCTGGCCGGTCTGCCTGATCGGCATCGAGTCGCGCTCGGTGCCGCGGCGCGGCTTCCCGCCCACCGACGGCCCGGACACCTACACCGCGGGCACGCTGTTCCCGCGGTCGTCGAAGAAGACCGCGCGGGCGATCAACGCGGCGTCGCGGCAACCGGCCGCTGGTGGTGCTGGCGAACCTGTCCGGGCTTCGACGGCTCGCCGGAGTCGATGCGCAAGCTGCAGCTGGAGTACGGCGCCGAGATCGGCCGGGCGATCGTCAACTTCGACGGCCCGATCGTGTTCTGCGTGATCTCCCGCTACCACGGCGGCGCGTTCGTGGTGTTCTCCAAGGCGCTCAACCCGAACATGACGGTGCTGGCCCTGGAGGGCTCGTTCGCCTCGGTGCTCGGCGGCGCCCCGGCGGCGGCGGTGGTGTTCTCCGGCGAGGTGAACAACCGCACCGCGACCGACCCGCGGGTGACCGACGCTGCAGGCGCCGGCTGGCTCGGCGGCCAGCGGCGCCGAGCGGGCGGCGCTGACGCGCCGAGCTGGCCGAGGTGCAGTCGTCGGTGCGGGCGGAGAAGCTGGGCGAGGTGGCCGCGGAGTTCGACCGGGTGCACAGCATCCAGCGCGCGGTCGAGGTCGGCTCGGTCGACGCGATCATCAGCGCCGCCGAGCTGCGGCCCCGGATCATCGAGGCCATCGAGCACGGCATGAAGCGCTGACGCTGGTCGCCGTCATCCGGCGGGTTGCTGCGCCAAACCTGACAGCAGCAGTGACAGCCGGTGCGGGCGGTGGCATGCTGACACGGATGAAGCAGGTGGTGCGGTTCGCCGCCACGCCCGCGGGTCGCGTCGCGTACTCCGTGACGGGCAGCGGGCCGCCGCTCGTGTGCGTGCTCGGCTGGGTGTCGCACCTCGGCATGATGTGGGAGAACCCGGAGCACCGCCGGTTCGTCGAGGCGCTCGCGCGGGAGCACACCGTCATCCGGTACGACAAGGTCGGCTGCGGCCTGTCCGACCGGGCCCGGACCGACTTCACGATGGAGTCCGAGCTCGCGGCGCTGGAGGCGCTGGTCGAGCACCTGGAGCTCAAGCGGTTCGCGCTGTTCGGCTCGTGCGAGGGCGGGCAGGTCGCGGCGGCGTACGCGGTGCGGCACCCGGACGCCCTGTCGTCGCTGATCGTGTACGGCAGCTGCGCCCGCGGCGCCGACCTCGCCCCGGACGAGGTCAAGCGGTCGGTGCTGTCCCTGGTCCGGGCGCACTGGGGGCTGGGCTCGCGGGTGCTCGCCGACATCTGGTTCCCGGACGCCCCGGCCGAGCTGACCGCGATGTTCGCCCGGCTGCAACGGGCCGCGGCGACCGCCGACATGGCCGCCTCGCTGCTGGACATGTTCTACCGGTTCGACGTCGCCGACCTGCTGCCGATGGTCCGGGTACCGACGCTCGTGGCGCACCGGCGGGGCAGCCGGGCGGTCCGGTTCGAGCTCGGCCGGGAGCTGGCCGCGCTGATCCCGGGGGCGCAGCTGGCCGCGCTCGACGGCCGGATGCAGCCGATCTACGCCGAGGGCGCCGACGCCGCCGCGTCGACGCTGCTGTCGTTCCTGCGAGACCAGAGCGGTACGAGGGGACCGAAGGTCGGCGGCGGCCCGCTCACCGCGCGGGAACTCCAGGTCGCCGACCTGATCGCCGACGGGCTCACCAACGCCGAGATCGCCCGGACCCTCGGCGTGTCGGTCCGGACCGTGGACACGCACGTCGAGCACGTCCGCACCAAGCTCGGCGTCCGGGCCCGGACCCAGATCGCGGTCTGGGCCCGGCTGACGCCGACTAGGTAGTTTCCGCGAGATCTCCGCAGAATGCCGCCAGTATCTCGGTAAGCCAACCGATTCGGCCGCCCGGCCCTCGCCGCTAGCGTCGGGGCATGCCGAACCCAGAGATCGTCATCGACCCGGCCTTCGAAGGGCCACCCGCGTCCGCCCACGGCGGCTACGCCTGCGGGATGCTCGCGCCGCACCTGCCGGCCGACGCCGAGATCACCTTGCGCACACCGGTACCGCTCGGGACCGCACTGGAGCTCGCGCCGTACGACGGCGGTCTGGCGCTGCGCGACGGGACGACTGTCGTCGCCGAGGGCGCCTCGACGCGGCTGGCGAACGGCGCGCCGGAACCGCCGACGTTCGCCGAGGCGCTGGCGGCCACCGCGTCCTTCCCGGGACTGCGCTCCCACCCGTACCCGCGGTGTGTGGGGTGTGGCACCGACCGCACGGACGCCGTGGCCCTCCGGCTCTTTCCGGGCCCGCTGGCCGCGCGGGATCTCGTCGCCGCGGTCTGGTACCCGAGCAGCGACGCCACCGCCGACGGCCTGATCCGGCCGGAGTTCGCGTGGGCGGCGCTGGACTGCCCGGGCGGCTGGGCGGCGATCCACTTCGGGCAGGTCGACCGGCCCGCCGTGCTCGGCCGGATGGCGGCGCGGCTGCTGGGGCCGATCACGGCGCAGAGCGCGCACATCGTGGTCGGCTGGCTGGAGGGCGTGTCCGGGCGCAAGCTGGCCGCGGGATCGGCGCTCTACTCGCGGGACGGGGTCCTGCAGGGCTTCTCGCGCCAGACCTGGATCACGCTCGCGAACCCCGGGACGCAGTCATGAGGCGAGGCATCGCGGTCACGCCGATGGAGATCCGCCGCGACGTCATCGTGCGCGCGGCCGTGCTCGCCGACGAGCTCGGGTACGAGGTCTTCTCCGTCGCCGAGGGCTGGGGCCTGGACTCGACCATCCTGCTGGCCGAACTCGCCGCCGCGACCCGGCGGATCACGCTCGCGGCCGGCGTCCTGTCGGTCTGGGGCCGCTCCCCCGCAACGATCGCGATGACCGCCGCGACCCTGCACCGGCTCTCCGGCGGCCGGTTCGTGCTCGGGCTGGGCGCGAGCACCCGCCAGCTCGCGGAGGGCTGGCACGACATCGGGTACGACCGGCCGGCGGCCCGCCTGCGCGCCGTCACCAGTCGGGTCCGCGCACTCCTGGACGGTGAACGGGCGGCGCTGTCGGCCGTACCGGCGGCGCGGGCGCTGCGCCTCGGCCAGCCGCCCGTCCCGGAGCTGCCGATCTGGCTCGCCGCGACCGGCGAGCGGACCATGCGGGTCGCCGCCGACCTGGCCGACGGCTGGTACCCGCTGTACCTGCGCCGCGACCGGGTGCGCGAGCTCGGCGCCGGCATGTCCGAGCGGCGAGCGGCGACGCACCCGATCACCGTCGCGGCCGGGCCGTTCACGGTCGTCGACCCGGACGTCACGGCGGCGCGGGCGGCCGCGGCGGCGTGCACCGCGGCGTACCTGGCGGCGATGGGCGACATCTATCCCCGCGTGGTCGCCGACCAGGGCCTCGCCGCCGAGGTCGACCTCGTCCGGTCCACGAACACCATCCCGGCCGAGGCGCAGATCCTGCTCGACGAGTTCACCGCGTACGGCACCGCGGCGACGGTCCAGGAGCAGCTCGAGCGGTGGGACGCGGCGGTCGACGTCACCATGGTCGGGCTGCCGCCCGGCCTGCCGTGGCCCCGGATCGAGGCCACGCTCCGCGCGGCCGCGCCCCGGGCGTCAGGTGGCTGAGCAAGGACCCAGACGGTTCAGGCCCTAGGGCCGAGGTCACTCGCGCTCGACCCGGCGCAGCCCTTGCGTGGGCGTCCACCACTCGACGACGAGCATCGTGGCCTCCTCGTTGAGGTGGGTGTGCACGACCTCGGCGATGGCGGCGTGGAAGCGGTCGCCGTCCGGTCCTTCAGTGGTCGGTCCGGCCGCGAGTGCCCGACCGGAGATCTTCGCCTCGCCCGGCCACTGCGCCTCGGCGCCCTCGACCGGGTCGACCGTGGCGCTGTGCAGGGCGAACCGCGGATCCCGACGCAGGTCCGCGCCCTTGCGCGCGTTCGGCATCGAGCCAAGAACCAGCTCGCCGTCCTCGAAGGCCGCCTCGATCCCGGAGATCCGCGGCGACCCGTCGGCTCGCAAGGTGGCAATGGTCTTGTGCCGGTGAGCGTCGAACAGCCCCCGCACGCGCTGCGCGAACTCCGGCACTGCCTGTTCGACGTCCTGCCATGCCGTCATACGCCCATGATCGCACCGTCCACGCGCGACCGACAGGACGGACGTCGATGCTCGACGTCGACACTGACGCGGCTAGGAGCGTCCTAAACGATCCGGTTGTTGGGTCGCGGTCTGGGGGTGGTGACGGGGAAGCGTCTCAATGGGCCGTCATGCGGCGTTGGGTCACAGTGCGTGGCTGGACAACGAGCTTGCCTTCCCCGCTGTGGGGCTGATCGGCGCATGCCGCCTCTGCAAGCGCCCATTCCCTGACACAACCTGACAAAGTACTACTAGGCACCAACTGGCGTATGCAAATCCTTCGCGGATTGAGACGCGTTTCATGATCCATGTCGAGTTGACGGTGTAAATCCGGCCGGATTCACACCGTCAACTCGCCATGGATCATGAGGAGCTGACAGTGGCCAAGATCAAAGGTGAGTACTCAGTGATTTCCGAGCTGGGAATCACTGAGTAGTCACCTTTTGGCCACGGCCGTCCTAGCTAGGAGACTCCTGACCAATCCGGCTTCTTGAGGTAGGCAGTTGGCTGTGGGACGGGGAAGGTGCGGTCCGGTCAGTCGAGCGGCCAGCGGCCGGCTATCCAACGGCATTATTCAGGACATTCCTAGCGGATGCCGGCGTAGGTCGGGCCCGCCCACGCCGCGCTTGGCACTGCGAATCGCCGGCCGGAGCGCCAGATGCTGGTGAACATGTCGGGGTCCTCTCCGTCGGTTGTCGCGGTCCGATCTCGATGCAACCGGAGCCGGACCGACGCGTCCACGTACTTCGACGCACAAGGCGACGTTGTTCGGGGAAGCAGTGGCCTCCGAGCCGTCGTGATGCCACAACTTCGGGGAAGTAGTGGCCTCCGAGCTGTCGTGAGGCCACTACTTCGGGGGAGTAGTGGCCGCAGCGGCGCAGTGGGCCGACGCCACGAGCGTCGTGTACCGCGGCTACGGCGTACGGTTTGAGGCCCGCTGCCCGAAATGCGCAAGAACGCCGTCACGCTGCGTGACGCCCGGACCCGGCCGAGGCCATGTCACTGGCGGCCGGGCTGTCTCGTCTCGTTGACGAGAGCCGGTTCCGGATGAGGAGGATGACGTTATGCGAGTGTTCGTGGCCGGCGGGACCGGGGTCATCGGGCGTCGTCACGAGCGCTATCCATCGTGGCGGCAGGGTTTCAAGGAAGAGTTCGCATGACCCGGGTCGAGGAGTTCGAGGAGCTGCGGCCGCTGCTGTTCGCGATCGCCTATCGGATCCTTGGCAGCGTGGCCGAGGCTGAGGACGCGGTCCAGGAGACCTGGCTGCGCTACGAGTCCTCCCCGGCCCAGCCCAGGTCGACCAAGGCTTTCCTCTCGGCTGTGGTCACGCGGATTTCGATCGATGTGCTGCGCTCGGCGCGCGTGCGTCGCGAGACGTACGTCGGGCAGTGGTTGCCCGAGCCATTGCTCACCGACCCGTACGAGGATCCGGAGCGCTCGGCGGAGCTGGCCGACTCGGTGTCGATGGCGGCGCTGTTGCTGCTCGAACGGCTGACCCCGCTCGAACGGGCGGTCTTCGTGCTGCGGGAGGTGTTCGGGTTCGGCTTTTCCGAGGTCGCGGTGGCCGTCGGGCGGTCGGAGGCGGCATGCCGCCAGCTGGCGGTCCGGGCGCGACGCCACATGGACGTCGGGCGACCTCGGTTCGAGGCGGACCGCCGGGAACGCGAGGAGTTGGCGGCGCGGTTCTTCGATGCCCTGCGGGATGGCGACGTCGACGCACTGCGGGAGTTGCTCGCCGCCGACGTCCAGATGGTGGGGGACGGGGGAGGCAAGGCGCCTGCGCTGGCCAGGAGCGTGATCGGTGCCGACAACGTGGCCCGCGTGCTCGCATCGGTCTTCCCGGTGCTCATCCGGACCGAGGTCAGGGTGGAGCCACGCGAGGTGAACGGCCAGCCGGGCGGGATTGTGCGCGACCGGGACGGCAACGTGGTCGGTACGGTGACGCTCGATGTGCTCGGCGGGCGGATCCAGACAATCCGCTCGGTGGTCAACCCCGACAAGCTCGGGCACGTGGGTCCGGTGGCGGACGCGTGGGCCGTTGCCCGTGAGGTGAAGCAGGCTCGTCGCTCGAACGACTGAACCCGTGCCGCTCAAGCCAGTCGCGGACGGCGCCGGGCTGCACCAGCCCTCGACCTCGTCAGTTGTCGTCGTCGAGGACGTCGCGCAGTCTGCGCGCGAACGCCTCGGGTTGGCCCGCGTATCCGAACTCGCCGCCCAGGAAGCCGCCGTGGTGGCTCGGGAACACGGTTGCCTGCTTCCCGAGCAACTCGGCGGTGGCCACCGACGTGCGTCCGGTGAAGGTGCCGAGGGACTCCTCGCCCACCGCGATCACGACGCGCGTCGGCGCCGCGGTGAGCGCCTCGATGTCGGGGCGATAGCTGCTCACCGCCCAGGACCGGTCGGAGAGCAGCGGATCGTCCCGCGAGCCGTCGTCCTCGGTCGGCATCCCGAACAGGACGGGATCCGGCGCCGGCTGGGCGAAGTAGTCGTCGGTGAACTCGCCGCGCCATGACGTCATGGCGATGAAGGCCGCCATGCCGGCGCTCGACCCGTTGGCCTCGTACGCGTCCCGAATACCGGCGCGGGCGCGCTCGGCAGCCTCGGCGTCGGGGAGCACGGGGATGATCGGCGGCTCGTGGGCCACCAGGGTGGTCACGTCGTTGGGGTATGCCGCCACGAGCGCGAGCGCGGCCACCGCGCCGCCGCTGCTCGCGAACATCTCGACCGGACCAACGCCGAGCGCCTCGATAACAGCGTGCACGTCGTCCGCCTGGACCGTTGGCGCATTGTCGATCCGGCCGTCTTTGCGAGTGCTGCGGCCAAGGCCGCGCGGGTCGTAGGTGACCACGGTGCGGTCGGGGAAGTGCGACGCCAACGTGGCGAAGCCACCGGCATCCATGGGCTGGCCGATCATGACCAGCGGTGGGCGTCCATCGGCCGTGGGCAGTGGGCCGTGCACGTCGTAGGCGATGTCTGCCTCGGCGGACTCGAGCATGAGCGTCGTCGTCATGGCAGTTCGACTTCTCCCCGTGTTGAGAACTCATCGGACCTTACACCCAGGCGCCCGCGCTGCTGCCGCTGCTTCGGCGGCGGCCGTGCTAGAACTCCGTCATGGGTGACGCGGAACTCGTCGAGCGGCAGGCGGCCCTGCAGGCCCATGGCGCCGAACTGCTGGCCCGCCTCGATCGCCTCGGTCCGCTCACGGCGACCGGCAGCTTCGTGTCCGGCCTGATGGTGTGGCGCGACCTGGACGTGATGCTGCTCGGCGGGCCGTCGTTCGGCCCCCGCGACGTGCTGACCCTGCTTGGCCGGGCGGTCGACCTGCCTGATCTCACCCGCTTCGACTACGTCGACGAACGCGGGGAGCGCTCGCCCACCGGCGAGCCGCGGGACGAGCGCTTCCACGTAGCGCTGCGGGTCGGCGAATGGCGGGTCGACCTGTCGATCTGGCTGAACGACGCCCATGCGAACGTGACGGCGTACCACCGGGAGCTGGCTGCCTCGCTCACCGACGAGCAGCGACTGAGGATCCTGCGCATCAAGGACGTCTGGCACCGGCGCCCGGAATACCCGGACGAGGTGAGCGGCTTCGAGATCTACACCGCCGTCCTGGAGCACGGCGTCACCACGCCCCAGGAGTTCGGGGCATGGCTGCGGCCGCGGGCCTAACCGATGCGGATCCAGTAGCAGTACGTGTCCTACCGCAGTGTGATGATTCCTGGGTGACCGACGAGGTGCTGGCTGATCAGATTGACTACTACCGTCGCCGGGCGGGCGAGTACGACGCGACGGCGTACGGCGATGTTGCGGCGGCGCGGTCGCGCATCGCGCGACTGGTCGCGGAGATGCGGCCGACCGGACGCGTGTTGGAGATCGCGTGCGGGACTGGCTTGTGGACGGAGGCGTTGGCGGGGCCGGCCGACACGGTGACGGCGATTGATGCGGCGCCCGAGGTGGTGCGGATCGCTCGTGAACGGGTGCGGTCGGCGAAGGTCAGCTTCGAGGTTGTCGACGTGTTCTCGTGGGAACCGGACGCCCGGTTCGACGTGATCTTCTTCTCGGCGTGGCTCTCGCATGTGCCGATGAGTCGGTTCGAACAGTTCTGGCACTCGTTGCGAGGTCTGCTGGCCGAGGAAGGTCGCGTGTTGTTCATCGACGAGCACGTCGACGAACGCGAGAAAGAGGCCTATGTCGTTGGCCGCGGCGAGATCGTCGAGCGGCGGTTGCGTGATGGCAGCATGTTCCGCGTGGTCAAGAATTTTGTGGATCCGGACCGGCTGGCGCTGCGGCTGCGTCAGCTCGGTTGGGATTGCGCGATTCGCCGGGTCGGCAGCGATTGGGTCTGTGGCGAGGCGCGTCCCGCGACATAGCCTTCCGCTGGCCGACTTCGTACGGGAAGCTCGGTTCGTCAGCTGGCGACGCCGTGCGGCCTGGCCCGGCGTTGCGCCGTCGGAAGGGGTTTGGCATGGCCGTTCACGAGGTACGCATCGACCGGTCGAAGACGCTGATCGATGAGCCGTCAACCGGGCACAACCGATGGCATCCGGACATCGCCCCGGTCGTCCGCTGCGAGCCCGGCGACGAGGTGCTCCTTGAGACCCGCGACGCGTTCGACGGGCAGATGGGCCCGAACGCCACCCTGGACACGGTGGCGGCACCGAACCTGGACGTGGTTCACCCGTTGACCGGACCGGTGTACGTGGCGGGTACCGAGCCCGGCGACCTGCTCGAGATCGAGATCCTCGAGGTCACCCCCGACAACTACGGCTACACCGTGCAGGTACCGGGGTTCGGGTTCCTCCGGGATGTGTTTCCCGAGCCGTTCATGGTGCGCTGGGCGATCGGCGACGGCTGGGCAACCTCTGAGGACCTGCCCGGCGTTCGGATACCCGGCGCGCCGTTCATGGGCACCATCGGCCTGTCCCCGGGACACGAGGCGCTGCAGCGGATCACGGCACGGGAGCAGGCGGCCCTCGACCGCGGTGGATTCGTCTTGCCGCCGTCGCCGGCGTCGGCCGTACCGGCCGACCCGGCGATCGCTCGGGAGGCGCTGCGTACCGTCCCGCCACGGGAACAGGCCGGCAACGTCGACATCAAGCACCTCGCCGCCGGTACCCGACTGTTCATTCCGGTGGACACACCCGGTGCGCTGTTCTCCGCCGGAGACGCCCACTTCGCTCAAGGCGACAACGAGACCTGCGGCACCGCGATCGAGATGTCCGCGACCCTGCGGGTGCGCTTCGCCGTGCACCGCGCAGCGGCCCGGGACCGGGGAATCCGTGATCCCCAGTTCGCCCGCGACGAGTACTGGGTGGCACCCGAATACGCCGCCCCGCGCCGGTTCTACGCCACCACCGGCATGTCGGTGGACCGGGACGGAGAGCTTCATGCCGAAGACGCCACGCTGGCCGCCCGCAACGCGCTACTCAACATGATCGACCACCTCGAGTACCGCGGCTGGACCCGCCAGCAGGCCTACGCAATCTGCAGCGTGGCCGTCGACCTCAAGATCAGTCAGCTCGTTGACGTGCCGAGTTTCCTGGTCTCGGCGTTCCTACCCGAGGACATCTTCACCAGCTGATCGGAGAGGGCTTACGTGGTCGAGGCCTGGTAGATGCCTTCGATGGCGGTGTCGAGCGCCCGGTTGAACTCTTCGTCGGTCTGCTGCCGCCGCAGATCCTCGGTCAGGGCTCGAGAGAAGCTGGCGATCAGGCCGTGGTTGCGCGCGAGCCGGGCGTCGGCATCCTGCTGGGAATAGCCACCGGACAGGGCGACCACTCGCAGGACCTTCGGATGCTCGATCAGCTCGGCATAGCTGTCGTCCTGGCTCGGAATGGACAGCTTGAGCATCACCTGCCGCCCGTCCGGCAGTGCCGAGAGGCGGTCGAGGATGCCCTGCCGCAGCAGCTCCTCGGCCGCCTGCTTCTCGGCGCTGTGGATGTCCACCTCGGGCTCGATGATCGGCATGAGGTCGGCGTCGAGGATCTGCTCGGCGTAGCCGAACTGTTGATCGAGCACGGCGGCGACGCCGGCCGGGTCGGCCCGGGCGATGAAGGAGCGCATCTTGGTGCCGAACACCTGCCGCCGGGTGGCCCGCGCAAGCAGGTCATCGAGCTTCGTGAAGGGCTTCATCAGCCGCACGCCGTCGGTTTCCTCGGCCAGTCCCTCGTCCACCTTGACGAACGGGACGACCTGCTTGTGCTCCCACAGGTACCGCGGGGTGGCCGTCCCGGCCACGTCGCGGTCCATGGTCTGCTCGAACAGGATCGCGCCGAGGATGCGGTCGCCTTCGAAGGCCGGCGCGGTGATGATCCGCGATCGGAACTCATGCATGAGATCGAACATTTCGTCGTCGGTCGAATAGGCCGACTCCGGCACGCCGTACTGCGCCAGCGCTTTCGGGGTGCTGCCGCCGCTTTGGTCCAGCGCGGCGATAAACCCGCGGCCGTGCGCGATCTTCGACCGTTGCTCCTGGTTCATACCCCGATCCTGGCACCAGCCCCGGCCGACTGTCGACGGCATGACGTAATCACCAGGCGCGGTACGTGCTCATGTACGGCTCGCGTCGGACGTATAGATGGACGAGGTCGGGGTGAGGTAGATCAGGCGTGGCATGCGGGGCCCGGTCGTGACTCCCGGGACGGCGAGCTGCCGCAGGCTGATGACCAGGGCCGCGGCGGTGTTGATCACGCTGAAGTACAGCGGGTAGAGCAGCAGGTCGGGCCGTGGCGTGCCGACCGCGGCCGCGGCCAGGGTCCCGGAGAGGCCGGCGAGCACGAAGGTGCCCGCGGTCTCCGAATGCGGATCGCGCCAGGCCTTCGGCACCATCAGGGCGAACGCCGCCAGGTCGGCGCCGACCACGCACACGGTGGCCACGACGGGCTCCGACAAGGCCAGCCAGCCGGCGATGCCGCACAGTGCCGCGGCGCCGAGTGCGGCGTCGGCGTACCCGAGACCGCCGACGCCGCGGGGAATGGACAGCACGAAGACGGCCGTCACGCTGACCGCCTGGGCGCCGAGCATCAACAGGCTCCAGCCGGCGCCGGCGGCCAGTTGGGACGCGAAGGCCGTGATGGCGAGCAGCGCCCAGATTCCCCAGGTGCCGCGGTGCGGTCGGGTCCGCCCGCGCAGCACGTCGCGGATGTACGGCAGCTCGTCGACGCACGAGCACAGGCCGGCGGCGATCCCCAGTACAGCCCACGGGCTCACGCCGCCACCCCGATGATCATGTAGTATCGCGCTCGGCCGGCGCGCCGGCCGCGCCGTACGTATCAGGGTCGGCGAGCGGACCGCCACAAAGCTGTCGCGATTCATGAATTCGCAGGTCAGATGGGCTGTGCCAGGGGTGCGTTGGCGGCCACGGGGAGCTGCGCCCGCCGCCGGGCGGCCGGAACGCCGAGCTCGTCGAGGATGACCGCCGCTCGCTGCCAGGCCGCCTGGGCGGGGCCGGGGTCGCCGGCCGCAGCGTACGTGTCGCCGAGGCTGGCCAGCGTGTCCGCCAGCTCGTACCGGTCGCCGAGCTCGTTCGAACAGGTCGACCGCGCGCTGGTAGCAGGCGATGGCCTCGTCGTACCGGTCGAGATGGCGGTGGATGTAGCCGAGGCTGTCGGCGTGTGATCGCCACCCCGTGCCGGTCGCCGATCTCCTGGTGCAGGGTCCAGCGCCTGCAGCGCAGAAGGGCAGTGCCCGCTCGTAGGTCGCCGAGATGCGCGTGGTGCCACCCGATGGCGTTGAGCGCGGTGGCCTGCCCGCACCGGTGGCCGGCCACCTGATACAGCGCCAGGGCCTGCTCGTCGTGGGGCAGCGCCAGCTGCGGGTTGCGCCGTCGCGCGCGTAGCTGCGGGCGAGCGTCGCGATGGATGTCGGCCAGCGCGACCGGGTCGTCAGCTCGTCGACCAGGTCGAGGGCGGGCTCGAGCTGGTCGCGCGCCTCCTCGTACCGGCCGAGCCAGATCTGCGCGCGGGCCAGGCCGCACGCGCGCGTACGCCTGGGCGGAGCGGTCGCCGAGCCGCTGCGCGGCGGCCAACGCCACGGTGTGCACGGTGGCCCGGTCGCGCCAGTGGGCGTACCGGTCCAGGTAGGTGGCGATGGTCCAGGCGAGCTGCCAGGCGTGCGTGTCCTCGCCGGCGGTCCGCGGCCTGCTCGATCGGCCGCGAGCAGGTTGGCGTGCTCGGCGGCGAACCAGGCCAGCGCCTGCATGTGGTCGCCGACCGGGGCGAGGCTGACGCCCGGCGCCGGCGGCAGCCGGCGCGATGGGCGTCGCGGAGTGGGGCCGAGCAGGCGGTTGGCCGCGTACGCCGGTCTGCAGGTAGTGGTCGAGCAGCCGACGCCGCGCCGCGGGCCCCTCGCCGAGCGTCGCGGCCTGTTCGGCGGCGTAGAGCCGGAGCAGGTCGTGCATCCGGAAGCGGCCCGGCTCGGCTCGGCCACCAGGTGCGCCGCGATGAGCTGGCGCAGCAGGCCGCGGGTCGCCGGGACCGGCAGGCCGGCCAGACTGGCCGCGGCGGCGAGCCCGACCTCGGGGCCGGACACCAGGCCGAGCAGCGCGAACAGCCGACGCGGCCGGCGGCGCCAGCGACTCGATCGAGCAGGACAGCACGGCCCGCAGGTTGACCGCCATTTCGCCGGCGTCCAGGGCGTCCAGCCGGGTGGCCGCCTCGTCCAGCTCGTTCGGCGAGCGCGGCCAGCGGCAGTACCCGGATGTACCGCCGCGCGGGCGGCGACGATGCCGAGGGCCAGCGGCAGCCCGGCGCAGTGCCGCAGCAGAGCATCGACGGCCGCGGGCTCGGCCGCCGACCCGGCGGTCGCCGAGATGACCGACGAGCAGCTGGCGGGCCTCGTCGTCGGTCAGCATGCCCAGCGTCAGCGGTCGGGCGCCGTGCGCGGTCACCAGGCCGATCAGCTGGTGCCGGCTGGTGACCAGCGACGGTGCACGCTAGCCGTGCCGGGAAGCAGCGGTGCCGCGTGCGCGCTGTCCCGGGCGTTGTCGAGCACGATGAGCAGCCGCCGGTCCGCGACCAGGCTGCGGTACAGCGCGGTCTGCGCGTCGAGGTCCGCCGGGATCGGCCTCGGGCGCCACCCCGAGCGCGTCCAGGAACCGGCGCACCGCCACCGACGGCGGCACCGGCGGACCGGCCGGGTCGAACCCGCGCAGGTCTGCGTAGAGCTGCCCGTCCGGGTACCGGGACCGGTGCTCGTACGCCCAGCGCTGGGCGATCCAGGTCTTGCCGATGCCGCCCGGGCCGACGATCGCGCACACCGCCGCCGGGGTCGACAGCTCGGCCAGCTCAGCGAGTCGGCCGATGAACGTGCGCGGCGGTGCCGGCACCTGGCGCGGCACCGGGGCCCGTACCGGCGCCGACGCGGGCTCAGCGCCCTTGTCCACAGGAGACGGTTCGGCGACCAGGTCCGGATCCGCCTGCAGGATCCGGGATTGCAGGCGGCGCAGCGGCTCGCCGGGATCGATGCCCAGCTCCTCGGCGAGCCGCGTGCGCACCCGCGGTAGACAGGCCAGCGCCTCGCCCTGCCGGCCGGCCCGGTACAGCGCGAGCATCAGCTGCCCGGCGAGCCGTTCGTCCAACGGGTACGCCGCGGCGGCCGCGGATCATCGCATCGAGCACCTGCGCGTGCCGTCCGCAGCGCAGCGCCAGGTCGTTGCGGTCCAGCTCGGCGGCGAGCCGGGCCCGGCCCAGTGCGGTCCGCTTGCCGTTCAGCCACGGCGTGTCCAGCACGGCGAACGGCTCACCCCGCCACAGGCCGAGCGCCTGCTCGAACAGATCGAGCGCGGTCATCGCCGTCCCGGCTGCTCGCGCGCCGAGGCCACCAGCCGGTGGAACCGGTGCACGTCCACCGCGTCCGGGTCGACGGTCAGCACGTAGCCGGCGGGCTGCCGGACGATTCGCACATCACCGCGCCGGCGCCAGCACGCTCCGCAGCCGCGACAGGTAGCAGTACAGCGTCTCCCGAGCGCGCTGCGGCGGACGCTCGCCCCACACCCGCTCGACCAGCTCGTCGATCGGGACCGCCTGGCCGGCGTCCAGCAGCAGCACGGCCAAGCACGCACCACTGCCGCAGGTGGCCGACCGGCAGGACGCGGCCGTCGACCCGCGCCTCGATCGGGCCCCAGCAGCGCGGAACTCCGTCCCCACCAGCACAGCGTGACGCTCGTACGGGCCGAACCGGCGCCGACGTGTCGGCACACGACCGAAAGCGAATGGCCCGCTGGCCAGCGGATTCAAGGTTCGCCCCAGATTCGTCTACGGCCGCCCGGCACAATGGCCGAGACAGCGAATGGCCACCTGGAAGAGGTCCCGCCATGGATCAGGGGGTGTGGAAGACTGGACCGCATCCGGGGGCATTTCGACTTCGTGCGCACCGGTCGCGTGGTGACGAACAACGCGGCGAGCACCCAGCCGCCGCGCGAGCTGGTCGACCTGTACCGCAGCCTGGTTCCCTGGTACGAGAACGTGCACCGTGGCCAGTCGACCGCCTCGCGGCGTACCACGGAGCTGTTCGAGAGCTCCTACGACACGATCGCGGCCTGGCTGAACGCGCCCAGCCGGCGCAGCATCGCCACCTACCGCAACACCACCGAGGCGCATCAACGCGGTCATGTACTCGCTGCTGACCGAGTTCCGCGACGGCGACAACGTGGTCACCACGATGCTGGAGCACAACTCCAACTTCGTTCCCTGGTACGCGCTGTGCCGCGAGATCCTGCCGCGGTTCGGCCGGCGGGTGGAGTGCCGGCTCGCCCGCTTCGACCCGGCCACCGGCCGGCTCGACCTGGACCACCTCGCGTCGCTGGTGGATCGCCGCACCAAGCTGGTCTGCTGCACCGGCGCGTCGAACTTCTTCGGCACCAAGCCCGATCTGGCCGCGGTCCGCCGCATCGCCGACGCGAGCGGCTACCGGCAGCCGGACGGCGAGCGCCGGTCGCTGCTGCTGGTCGACGGCGCGCAGCTGGTGCCGAGCAGCCGCGTCGACGTGCAGGCGCTGGACGTCGACTACCTGTCGTTCTCCTTCCACAAGCTGCTCGCCCCGTTCGGGGTCGGCGTGCTGTACGCGAAGGAGCACCTGCTGCGCGACGCGCTGCCGTTCCTCTACGGCGGCGACATGATCGCCGAAGGGCAGGTGTCGCCCGGATCACGTGGCCTACAACGACCTGCCGTGGAAGTACGCCGCGGGCACGCCCGAACATCCTCGGCGTCATCGTCTCGGCGCAGGCGCTGCGGCTGCTCGTCGACCTGGTCGTCGGCGCGCCGGCGCGATCCGGCCGTACTTCGACAGCCGAGCGCCCGCTGCCGCGGGCCGCCGTCGAGCAGACGATGGACCGCGTCGGCCGGCACACCGCGGCAGCTGACCGCCCGGGCGCTGCGGGCGCTCGGCGCGATCGACGGCCTCACCGTCTACGGCCCGGCGACCGCGGACGCAGCGCACGCCGCTGGTCGCCTTCAACGTGGCCGGCATGAGCCCGTTCGCCGTCGCCGAGGCGCTCGACCGAGCACGGCGTCGAGTCCCGCGCCGGCTGCCACTGCGCCACGCTGGCCCACCGCGAACTCGGGCTCGACCCGCCGGCCAGCTGCCGGCTCAGCTTCGACCTCTACAACACGGTCGAGGACGTCGACCGGGCGCACCGAGGCGGTGGCCCGGATCGCCGGCCATGGCGTGGCCGCCGCGGCCGCAGCCGTGAACGGGTAAATCCGCCGAAGCTCGCTGAGGCCGCGCCGACCCAAGACGTGGTAGTGCCAGGCCCGGCCGACGAGCCGGCAGGAGCGTCAGCTATTGGGCCTTGTGTGTGCCGAACACTAGGCAGAATGGATGACCGACCGGGTCGGCGAATACCCGGAAACCGGTCTCGCGTTCGGCCTCGATTCGGCGGGCTCCAAGCGCCAGCACGGCCTGCTCTGCGGCGTCGACGTCGTCAACGCGGATGTCCAGATGCAGCTGCTGCGGGTGGTGGGGATCCGGCCAGCGTGGCGGCACCCAGGTCGACACGCGCTGGAAAGCGAGTTGACGCGCCCCCGGCCGCAGACCGATGACGACCCAGTCCTCGCTGTCCTCGTTGACCCGCATGCCCAGGACTTGCGCATAGAACGCGGCGAGGGATCGCGGATCGGGACAATCGAACACCGTCTTTTCCAGTCGGCCGATCATCTGCCCAGTATGCCCAACGATCAACGCGCTTGGGGGTATAGGTCTGACCGATCGGCAATTCGTCCGCACCCG
Source organism: uncultured Actinomycetota bacterium (assembly GCA_963816625.1). Classification (GTDB taxonomy): domain Bacteria; phylum Actinomycetota; class Actinomycetes; order Mycobacteriales; family Micromonosporaceae; genus Dactylosporangium. The sequence continues at coordinate 1,732,178 of CAWFLC010000006.1, forward strand.
AGGCGGCTCAGGGCGGGCGGCGCGAGGCCGATAACAAGTAGGTCGAGCGTTGCCGGTGCAGTGGATCCGGACGGAGGACCTGCGGAGGAGGCAGCTGTGCGGAAACGGGGAGCGCCGCGTGACGGCAACTGGGTCGTTCCGGTGGGCTTGGCGGTGGCCGCGGTGGCCTTCGCGGCGAGCGTGTTGGGGAGTGCCGCGGTGCGCGACCTCACGACGCAGACCGCGACCGTGGTGCTGATGGTGCTGATGGCGACGGCGTTTCTCTGGACCGCCCGGCTGCCTGGACAACCGAAGGCGGATGCCCGGTTCTGGGCCAGCACGGCCAGGGCGATCTACGGCTACGGCGCGGGTACGGCCATCGACCTTGCCGCCGCGGTGGGTCACCTGGTGTTCGGTACGCCGAACTCGCACCTTGGCATGCAGATCGTCTATCCGATCGCCGGCGTGCTGACGATCGTGGCGATGTACCAGTACCCGACGACGGCCCGCAACTCGGTCGAGCGCATCACCGTTGGCCTCGACGCCACCATCGTGCTGCTTGGCACCGCCGCCTTCATCTGGTACTTCAACGTCAGCCGCGGATGGACGCCGGAGGCGGGCTGGCCGGCCCTGTTCAGCACGCTCATCCTGCCGGTGCTGACGATGGTGACCGGTTTCGCCACGCTGAAGATCGCCTTTGTCGGCGCCGGCGTGATCAGCCGGCCGACGGTCGTCTGCTTCGGCCTGTCCATCGTCGTCGCGGCCGCGCCCTCGCTGGTTCCGGCGCACGGTGCAGTGCTACTGGCACTCAATACCGTGACGGCGCTGCTCTCCCCGCTGTTGTCGCTGGTCGGTGGCTATCTCCAGTACAAGATCAGCTCCGGGACGCGGCCCCGGGAGCGGCGGTCGGGTCGCCGACGCACGTTCAGCGTCCTGCCGTTCGGCGCCTCCGCCGCCGCGTTCCTGCTGCTCGTCCTCGTGCTCCGGCCGGTCCTGGACTGGCGGCAATGGGGCGTGTTGGGCGCCATCGCGTTGCTGCTGTGTGCCGTGGGCGTCCGCCAGTTCATCGCGCTCCGCGAGAACGGGCGGCTCCTGGCCAGCAACCACGAGCTCACCGCCGAGCTCCGCCGCCAGGCCTGGTTTGACGAGCTGACCGGTCTGGCCAACCGGGCCAACTACGCGCAGCACATCGGCGGCACGCTGGCCTACTGCCGCCGGCACAATTCCCAGGCGGCGCTCCTGCTGATCGACCTCGACGACTTCAAGGCGGTCAACGACACCCTCGGGCACGCCACCGGCGACGACCTCCTGCGCGAGGTCGCCAACCGCCTCAGCCGCCAGGCCCGGCCCTCCGACCTGGTCTGCCGCCTCGGCGGCGACGAGTTCGTCATCATCGCCCAGGACATCGACCCCGACGCCGCGACCATGCTCGCCGACCGGCTCGTCCAAACCATCGCCGAGCCCGTGCACATTGCCGAGCACACCATCACGGTCGGCGCGTCGATCGGCATCACCCTCATCGACGGGGCCGTCACCGATCCGGGCGAGACCTTCCGTACGGCGGACGTCGCGATGTATGCCGCTAAGGCCGCCGGGAAACGAACCTGGCACCTCAGCCCGACAGCACCTCAGCCGGCATTGTCCGCGCCCGTCTCGGCCGGCCGAGCCGCGGCATAGGGCGCACGGCGGGCGGTGCGATCGGCACCGCCCGCCCGCGAGGTCACGCTCGATGCGCGCGTGCCTAGTGGTTGAACTGGAACCAGTTGAGGTTGGTGAAGTCGCGCCGGCCGTGCCGGTGAAGGTGAGGTAGAGCGGTGTGCACGCCGGTCGCCGAGCCCGGACAGGGTGGTGGTGGTGCTGGTCCAGGACTGCCAGCCGCCGGTGGGCTGACCGGGACGCTGGCGATGATCGGGCCGGTGGTGCTGTCCAGCCGGTACTGGATGGTGCCGGTGACCGTCGCGCCGGAGGCGATCCGGGTGGTGACCGACGCCGGGCGAGGTCGCCGCCGAAGTCCACATTGTCGTAGGCCAGCCAGTCGCCCGGCGTGATGTAGCCGACGTTCAGCCCGCCACCGGTGTCCGTGGTGGACTCGGTCTGGGTGCCGGACTGCGAGTGTGAAGCTCTCCGCCTGTCGCTGCTGGTAGGCGTTGGGCGAGCCGCTGCCCGGCGCGAACTGCAACCAGTTCACGTTGACGAAGTCGCCGCCGGCCGTGCCGGTGAACGTGAGGTAGACGCGGTGCACGCCGGTGGCCGCGCCGGTCAGCGTCGGTCGTGACGCTCTGCCCAGGTCTGCCAGCCGCCGGTCGGTGCTGACCGGCGACGCTGGCGATGATCGGCCCGGTGGTGCTGTCCAGCCGGTACTGGATGGTGCCGCTGGCGGTGGCGCCGGAGGCGATCCGGGTGGTGACCGAGGCCGGCGCGGTGGATCCGAAGTCGAGGTCGTAGGCGAGCCAGTCACCCGGCGCGATGTGGCCCGACGTCCTGCCCGCCACCGGTGTCGGTGCGTGGTCTCGTTCTGGGTGCCGGACTGGGCGTTGAAGCTCTCGGCCTGCGATCTGCGAGTACGCGCTCGCGGTTCTGCGGTGGCGCCGTAGGTCAGGCCGAAGCCGAACGGGAACAGGGCGGATCTTGCCGTCGCCGTCGTTGATCGGTTCCTGGCTGAGCGACTGGACATCCAGGTCATCGGCAGCTTGCCGGTCGGCTGCGTCGACGCCGAACAGCACGTCGGCCACGCCCTGGCCCTCGGTGCCGGGCAGCCAGGCGGCGACCAGCGCGTTCCAGTTGGGCAGCTGGGCGGCGATGTCCAGCGGCCGGCCGGAGACCAGCACGACGATCACCGGTACGCCGGCAGCGCGCAGCGTGTGATGGTGTTGAGGTCGGTGGTGTCCAGGCCCATGCCGAGCCGGGCCGGTCGCCGGCGCCCTCGGCGTACGGGGTCTCGCCGACGACCGCGATGGCGGCCCGGTAGGAGCTGTCGATCCCGGCGCCGGTCGCGTTGAAGGTGACCGTGGTCGACGGCGCCGACGCGTGTTGCGGATGCCCTGCAGGATCGAGGTGCCCGGCGTGATCGCGCCGCTGCCGCCCTGCCAGGAGATGGTCCAGCCGCCGGACTGGTAGCCGATGTTGTCGGCGCTCTTGCCGGCCACGAAGATCTTGTTGTTGGCGGTGGCCAGCGGCAGGACGTTGCCGGCGTTCTTCAGCAGCACCTGCGACTCGCGCACCGCCTGCCGGGCCAGCGCGCGGTGGGCCGCGTTGCCCACGGTGGACGTGTAGGTGCGGTCGGTCAGCGGGCGCTCGAACAGGCCGAGCTCGAACTTCTTGGTGAGGATCCGCCGGTTGGCGTCGTCGATGCGGGCCATCGGTGACCCGCCCGGCCTGCACCTCGGTGCGCAGCAGGATGATGAAGTTCTGCCAGTCGTTGGGCACCATCACCATGTCGATGCCGGCGTTGATCGGCGGTGCGCACCTCGGTCGGCGGTGAAGCCGGCCTGCGCCGTCGATCTGGTCGATGCCGTTCCAGTCCGAGACCACGAAGCCGGAGAAGCCCAGCTCTCCCTTGAGGACGGTCGTGATCAGGTACTGGTTGCCGTGCATCTTCACGCCGTTCCAGCGAGCTGTACGAGATCATGACGGAGCCGACGCCGCGCCGCACCGCCTCCTGGAACGGCGGCAGGTGGATCGCCCGCAGCTCCGCCTCGCTGAGCTGGGTGTTGCCCTGGTCGGTGCCGTTGGTCGTGCCGCCGTCGCCGATGTAGTGCTTCGCGGTGGCCAGCACCGACGCCGGGCCGCCCAGCGTGCGTGCCCTGCAGGCCGGTGATGATGGTGGCCATCTGCGTCGGCAGGTCCGGCTTCTCGCCGAACGACTCGTAGGTGCGGCCCCACCGGTCGTTGCGGGCCACGCACAGGCACGGCGCGAAGTCCCAGTCGATGCCGGTGCCGGAGACCTCCTCGGCGACGGCCCGGCCGATGCTGCTGCACCAGCGCCGGGTCGCGGGTCGCGCCGAGGCCGATGTTGTGCGGGAAGATGGTCGCACCGATGACGTTGTTGTGGCCGTGCACCGCGTCGACGCCGTAGATCATCGGGATGCCCAGCGGCGTGGCCAGCGCCGCGTTCTGGAAGCCGTCGTACATGTTCGCCCAGGAGGTGGCGTTGTTCGGCGACGGGGCCGAGCCACCGCCGGACAGGATCGAGCCGAGCCGGAACTGGGTGATCTGCGCATTGCTGACCGAACCACGCTCGGCCTGGGTCATCTGGCCGATCTTCTCGTCCAGGCTCATCCGGGCCAGCAGGTCGTTCACGCGGGTCGGCGACCGGCAAGCGTCGGATCGTGGTACGGCTCACCCGCCGCATGGGCCGGCAGCATCTGCAGCGTGCCGATCACCACCGCGGTCGAGGCGAGCAGCAGGCCGGCCGCTGCGGCACGGGAAAGTTTCGGGATAGACGGTCGCACGGGGGTGTCTCCTGTCTCGTGTCAGGCGGTACGTGCGTCCCTGCCGGGCGGGTCCGGGGTGGCGAGGGATGTCGGGGGAGGGCTGCCCGAACTCGGCCGTGGCGGGCGGCTGAGCAGGACACGTCGCCCCCGCATGGGGAGCGGTCTGGTTACTGTTAGTGGCGACTGGCGTGGTCGCAACATAGTTGGCCAGAACCGGCGGGGCAAGAGGGTACGTCCGTCGATGTCCAGGTGCGGAGGGCCTCGGACGTTCAGCCGGTTGCCGAGAAGCCGTACCAACCTTCTGGTGAGTCGGCGATGTCCTCCCACAAGGGCACGTAGTGCTCGAGGAAGATCTGTCCCACGAGCTCTCCTCGACTGCGTACACCGGTCTTGTCGAAGATGGCCTTGAGGTGGTCTTGGACCGTGTAGGGCGAGATGGCCAGGTGCTGGGCGATTTCCTTGGTCGAGCTGCCCCGGATGCAGAGGGCGGTGATCTGCCGTTCGCGGTCCGTCAGCCCGTAGGCGAGGGCCATGAGCGGCGCAATCTCGCGGGGCGCGGCGGGCTGGACGATGACCGCGATGCGTCCGTCCGGTCGGCTGGACAAGGGCGTTCCGTAGAGCAGAAGCCATTGTCCGGAGCGGGTTTGGACGCGGGACCGGGCGGCGAGTTGGAGCGGATCCTGCCCGGTCGTGATGGCTCGGGCGCGCGCGGCGACGGCGCGGATCATTTTGGAGTCGGCGGCCGTGGCCGGCTCCGGGATCTCGACCATCTGCGCTGCCCAGCGGTCGGCCGAAGGTGAGATGGACTCCAGTTCGCCGTCGGCGTCGAAGACCACCACGCCAGGAACGTCCTCCGCGGGGTGCTGCGTGACGAAGGTCGTGGTCGAGGTGAGTAGCGCATGGCGGAAGGCGCGCGCGAGGGTCGCGGACAGGGAGGCCACGAGCAAGACGTCCTGTTCGGTGAACCAGGGTTCGCCCTGGTCCCGGAGGAGCCCGGCCGCTCCCCAGTAGTTGCCGTCGACGACGAACGAAACCCTTAACTCGTCATCGATCCCGTATGCCTCATGCGAGCGATGGCGCGCGCTGCGCGTCGGATCCCCGTGCGTAGCAAGGCTCGTCGCCCCGGCCAAGCGGCCGCTGCGGGCGAGAAACCACCACTTGTTGACGTCGTCCACGACATATTCGTGCTTGGCCAGCCACGATCCGGAACAACCGACGTCGCGGTTGAGGCTTCCGGTGAACAGGACGGTTCCCGGATCCACCGTGTGCCAGCAGCTACGGGTGTAACCCAGCGCCCGGCGCAGTACCTCATCGAGCTGGGTAGCCAGCGTCACCCAATCCAGCGGACGAAGAGTCAGACGCTCGACCTCGGAGCGGGTGGCACGCACCATGTCCCGGTCCATAGGCCAAGACTAGATCGCGGCGATCATGCCGCACCACCCCCAGAGTTCTGGGATCCCTTCTGACGAAGCACCCACGGTGCTGGGATGGGCCTGGGCACCGGCTGCGGCGCAGCATCAAGACGACACCACAACGATCCATGCCGGAGGTCATCATGGACGCCCTTTCACCCGAGCCGATCATGCGCCTCGCCGCGGGCTTCATGGCCGCGAAGCACCTCTTCACCGCCAACGAACTGGGCCTGTTCGAAGCCCTCGCCGACGACCTGGCCACGCTGGACGCCCTCGCTGCGCGCACCGGCCTCACTCCTCGTACGGCGCGGATCAGCGCCGACGCCATGGTCGCGCTGGGCCTGATCGAGCGGGACGGCGATGCGTACCGCAACTCGGCGCTCGCCGCCACCTTCCTCTCCGGCACCGGGCCGGCCGACCTGAGGCCGTTCCTCCGCTTCTGGGACCGCATCAGCTATCCGACCTGGATCGGACTCGCCGACGCGCTCGGCAAGGGACAGGTCAACGAGATCGTCGGCTTGGACGAGGAGACACAGCGCATCGCGTCGGCGGGGATCGAGGCGGTTCTGGCCGGCCCGGCCGCGGCCCTCGCCAACACCGTCAAGTTCGCCGACCGTCAACGGCTGATCGATGTTGGCGGTGGCACCGGATCGTGGTCGATCGCGGTCGTCCGGCAACATCCGCACATGACGGCGACCGTCGTGGAGCTACCCAAGGTCGCCGACATCGCGCGTGTGCGCATCGCGGAGGCCGGTCTCACCGCACGCATTGACGTGGTCAGCGGCGACGCCTTCGATGTGCCGGTGCCCGCCGGGCATGACGTGTGCCTGGTCGCCAACCTCGCCCACTACTTCTCACCCGAGGAGAACCAACAGCTGCTGCGTCGCATCCGGGGTGCCGTCGAGACCGGCGCCCGGCTCCTGCTCGCCGACTTCTGGACCGACCCCACGCACACCGAGCCGCTGATGGCCGCGCTCATGGCCGGGGAGTTCGCGGTCCACGTGCGCCACGGCGACGTCTACAGCGTTTCCGAAGCCCAACAGTGGTTGGCGGCAACGGGTTGGCTGCTCGTCGAGCACCTTCCCCTGGCCGGACCGGTCAGCCTCATCACCGCCGAAGCTCAATAACTGCATGGGGCGGCGACTGTCCATCCGTGGATCCGCGTATAGCGCCGGGGCCAACCTGACCGCGACCGTTGAACCTCCTGCGGAAATCCCGTGTGGAACCCCGAGGAGTGACGGCAGTGATCGAATCCTTATGGCTCAACGACGGCGCCCGGCGCGACCGGTCGCGTTCATGGCGGCCCGGTGTGGCGCTGATCCTGATGGTTGCGGCGGTTGCGCCGTTCGCCGGCCCCACCAATCCGGCGGCCGGCGATCCCGCCCCGACAATCGGGTGGTCAGTGCGGCCATCAGTACAGGTCGCGCGGCCCGGACTTGACGTCGCCACGGTGAACGGGAGCATCCTCGCGATCGGCGGCTTCGACCCCAACCGACCGGGCGTGTTCAGTTCCGTTGAAGCTCGCCCGGTGGACGGAAGCGGAACCTGGCGCACCGTGGCGCCCATGCCAACCGCGCGAGCGAACGCCGCGGTGGCCGTCGTCGGCGGGATCGTCTACGCCGTAGGCGGATTCACCGACGACCAGACGCTGGACGTCGTCGAGAAGTTCGACCCGGCCACGGGCTCGTGGTCAGCGGGTACGAACCTCCCGGCGCCGCGCGGGGCGGCGGGAGCCGCCGCACTCGGAGACCTGCTGTACGTGGCCGGTGGTTCGGTCACCGTCGGTCCCGACGATGACGAGATCACCGCCTCGGTGCTCGCCTACAACCCAGTGACGCAGAGCTGGACGTCGGTCGCCCCGATGCCGACCGCCCGGTGGCGGCTGAGGCTGGTCGCGGCGGGTGGCCACCTGTTCGCCATCGGAGGGCAGTCGAAGAGCGGCACCACCCTGTCCACAGTGGAACGCTATGACCCGAAAGCCAACACCTGGGCGACGGTCGCGCCGATGAACCAGAACCGCGGGGTTCCCGGCGTCGTCGCCGTGAACCGCGGCGTGGACCACCTCATCGTTGCCGTCGGCGGCTGCCAGTTCACCAACGGGCAGCGCCTTCCGTTCCTGCGAAGCACCGAGGTGTACAACGTGGACACCGATCGGTGGTTCCTGCTGCCGGCGCAGCTACCCGGCGGGCGGTGCAGTCTGGGTGCCGCCGTCGACGCCGCGGGCTCCGTGCTCGCGATCAGTGGAGTCATTGACGTCAAAGAAAAGGTCACCGCCACGCCCGAGGTGGACGCGCTGAAATTCTGACGCGTGGCGGAAAATGACAGAGAACTCATCCGAAACTTTGGCTTCGGATGCAGTGCGCGGGCACTGTCGCTCCGTCTTGTCCGCAACGGAAGGAGCCGTGCCGAGTGAATCCGGATGAGGAGGAGGAGTTCCGGCGGTTCGTGGCCGCGCGCATGGAGATGCTGCGCGGCTTGGCCTACCTGACCTGCGGAGATTGGCAGCTTGCCGAGGATGCGGTGTCGACCTGTCTCGCGAAGCTCTATGTGCGCTGGGACAAGGTCAACTCGCCGGAACGGTACGCGTGCCAGATGGTGGTGCGGGCCGTGATCGACGAGTCTCGCCGGCCGTGGCGGCGGGAATGGTCGGCTGGTCACGCACTGCCGGATGTGATCGAGCCGGACATGTCCGACGGGGTCACCGAGACGCTGCGGGTGCGCCATGCGTTGCGGCAGCTGCCAGCCGGACAGCGGGCGGTCCTGGTGTTGCGTTTCTACGCCGACTTCAGCGTCGACGAAACGGCCGAGATGCTTGGACGTCGCCCCGGAACGATCACCAGCCAGACCATGCGCGGGCTGGCGACCCTGCGCCGGCTGCTGGCGGCCGAGGACATTGCGTTGGCGAAGGAACTCGAGGAGGGGAACAGCGGTGCCCGATATGCAGGAAATCTTGCAGATAGCTAAGGCGGACGCGCCGCCCGCACAGTACAGCGTCGAGGACATCGTCGCCGCGGGCCGGCGCCGCAGACGCAGGGCGTTCGTCCACCGCGTGGGCGGCGCGGGGGTGGCGGGCGTGGCGGTGGCCACCGCGGCGGTGTTGACGGCCGTCAACCTGGCGGTGCCGAACGACCGCAGTGCGGAGACCTCGGTGCTGCCGGCGAGTCCGCCCGCGCCGACCGCGCCGGCGCCGTCACCGCCGTTCACCTTCACCTTCGGCGGCTACCGGGTCGACGACTATCGGGTCCTCGCGCCGGACGAGGTGACTCCGGCATATCAGACCGCCGGAATCGTGCGCGACAGCAAGGCCGCCGACGGCAAGGTGACCACTCAATACGTGGGCACGCTGACGGTGTACCAGCCGAAGATTTTCGACCCGGAACAGTTCCGCGCGGGCACGAGGTTGACCGTGCAGGGGCGCGAGGCGTTCAAGATCGAGTTGCACCAGCAGGTCCTCAGCGGATGGAACGATGACCGATACGTGATCAAGGAGCGCGGTAGCGGCGACCCGACCGTAGCCGCGCTGGCCTGGCAGTACGCCCCCGACACGTGGGCCACGCTCATCGGCGAAGGGTCCACCGCCACCGCCGCGTTCACCACCGCCGACGAGGTCAAGGTGGCCGAACGGTTCACCGTTGCGGCCGGCGACCCGGTGACGGCCAAGGTGCCGTTCCGCACCGGCTACCTGCCCGAAGGGTTCACCCTCCAGTCGATCAGCGGTCAGAGTCTCACCGCCGAGCAGCGCGGGATGGTGACGTTCGTCTATGCCAAGCCGCAGCCCTCGAACACACCGGTGGCGGTCAACCCGTCCGATGTGATCCACGGCAGCACCGTCACGTCCGTAGTGATCAGCATCCTGTGGGTGGACACGCCGCCACCGGACGCGGTCAAGCGGACGAGCCGCTGCAACCCCGGACAGCACTTCTGCGTCACCAAGCTGCCCGGCGGCGAGTTCTACTTCGTGGTCGAGGACCCGTCGAAGACCCTGCCGGACGAGGAACTGATGAAGGTTGCCGACGCCCTCACATTCGCCGTCATCAAGGATCCCGGCACCTGGTACCCCGTGTCCTGACCGACGCCGGAGCCACACCGGGCAAGGCTGATGGCTGGCGATCACCGGTTCCACTACCGTGGCCTCGTGGATCTTCTCGTGGTCGGCGGCAGCGGCTTTCTCGGCCTGGAGATTACGCGTCAGGCCCAGCTCGCGGGCCACAGCGTCACCGCGACCTTCCACACCCGCGTCCCGTCCATTTCCGGCGTGGGCTGGCGCATGCTCGACATCCGGCACCGCGACGACGTGACGGCACTGGCTCGGCACATCCGCCCCAACGCGGTCATCAACGCCGCATACCGGCAGTCTGACTGGGCAACCACCGCCGACGGCGCCATGCACGTCGCCCTGGCCGCGGCCGCGGTAGACGCTCGGCTCGTGCATGTGTCCAGCGACGCGGTCTTCTCCGGTACTGCGGCCGGCTATGACGAGACGCGCCCGCCGGACCCCACGACACCGTACGGTGCTGCCAAAGCCGCAGCGGAGACCGCGATCAAGGGGATAGCCCCGGCGGCCGTCATTGCTCGGACCTCGCTCATCATCGGTAGTGACGGCACCTCGCAGCACGAGAGGTTCGTGCACGCACTGGCGTCCGGTGCCGTCGTCGGCGTTCTGTTCACCGACGACGTGCGATGCCCCGTGCACGTCACCGACCTGGCCTGCGCACTCCTCGAGCTGGCTGCGCCACCACACGCCGGAGTCCATCACGTCGCCGGTGCTGACGCCATCAGCCGTCATGAGCTGGGAATGCTCATCGCACAACGGGACGGTCTCGACGGATCCGCCCTTCCGACCGGCCTACGCGCCGCCAATCTTCCGGGCCCCCTTGAACTACGCCTGGACTGCACCAACACCCAAGCGCGGTTGACGACTCGGCTTCGCGGCGCACGCGACTTCCTCGTGCCCGCCTTGGCCTAGCCGGCGGCCACGCCCACCCCGTCAGCTGCCAGGTACCCGCTACCCTGTGCCGGTGAGCGCGGCCAAGCCCCCTTCCCGTACCGCGATCGCGGCGGACGGCCGCGCTGCGCCGGGGCCGCCGCATGCCCCCGCGCCGGAGGTCACCAGGGAGCCGGCAGCGGCCCGGTCCCGGGTCCTCATCGTGGCGGTCGGGATCCCGCTGGCCTGGTGTGTGGCGTTCGGCCTGCACGCGCTGCGCGTCGACTGGCTGACGCTGATAGCCGTGGTACTGGGCACTGCCGCGCTATTGCGCAGCGGCCCGTTCCTGCTCGATCGGCTGCTGCTCAGTATCACGATGCTGGCCGGGGTGTGCTGCGCGTCGGTGCTGGTCCTCCCGCTGTGGCCGTGGCGGCTGCACCCGGTGTTCCTGGGCGGCCTGGGGCTCATGGTGCTGGTCCTGCTCGCCGCCGGCCTGCGCCGCCGGCCGCGCCTTCCCCGGCCGCGCCGCGCTGACGGCCTACATCCTGCTGCCGATCGCGGCCGCCGCGGCGATACCGTACGCCATCATGTCCCGCCACCGGCTGCGCCGGCACTGGCTGTTCACCACGGCCGTCACGCTGGCCGGCGCGGCCCTGTCGGTGGCGGCGCGGGCGGTCACGAGCGGCTATGACCTGATGGATATTCTCCTCGGGCCGTTCGCGATCGTCCCGGTACACCGATCGACGGTCCTCACCCTCGCGCTGCTGGTGCTGGCCGGCGGCTGGCTCGCGCGCGGTTGGTGGCGCACCCCGGCCATGCGTACCGCCGGGGTGGCGGCCGCAGCGACGGCGGCGTTCGCGGCCATGGTCGCCGCTACGCAGCTGTACTACCTCGGCAAGACGGTGTACTTCCTGGACAAGATGCTGTACGTGCTGATCCCGGTGCTGCTGGTCGCGCTCGGCGGGGCAGCGCCGGCGATCGCCCGCCTCCTGCCAACCCGCCGGCGCACCAAACTGGCGGCCGCCGCGATCGCGCTCGCCATGGCGGCCATCCCGCTGGCCGCGTTCGACGCGTTCGAGCCGTACGCCGACACGGCGGCCAAGGAGGCGACCTACGGGCGCGGGTACCTGGTCGGCGCGTTCGGCAACTATCCCGCTGCGCGCCTCGCGGTGCGGGGGTACCAGGCACTCGGCAGCAGTGGCCCGCCCCGGCCGATGCTGTTCTACACCGACATCCGGTCTCAGGGGCTGTCCTCGATGTGGGCCTCCGCCTTGCAGCGCGATCAGGGTCTGACCTGGGACACCTACCTGTGGAGCCTGTACGACTGGAAACGCGGCGACGCCACACAACTTCAGCAGTACCTGCTCGACCACCCGACACCCGGGCTGCAACTGGTGGCCTCGGACTCGGCGTTCCTCGCCGCGATGCGACGCTTCGCCGCGGCGCACCCGCAGCTGGCGCTGACGATCGTCGAGGTTCCGGCGACGTGACGGTGGAGCAGGCGTTCGACCTGAACATCGGCGAGGTGTTGGAGCACTGGACGGTGCCCTTTGCCATCCGGGAATTGATCGCGAACGCGTTGGACGAGCAAACCCTGACCGGGACCACCGAACCGGTGATCAGCAAGGACGAGCGGGGCCGGTGGCATATCGCCGACGCCGGCCGCGGCATCCGCTACGAGCACCTCACCCAGAATGAGAACGCCGAGAAGCGCCGGCATCCCGACGTGATCGGCCAATTCGGCATGGGCCTCAAGGACGCCCTGGCGGTGTTCGACCGCCGCGGCGTGCCCGTGACGATCGCGTCCCCGCACGCCGACATCACCATTGGACGCCGCGCCAAGCAGGGGTTCCCGGATGTCGTCACGCTGCACGCCCTGGTGAGCCCGCCCGACGATCCCAGCCGGACTGGTACGGAAGTGGTGCTGGACAACGTGGCCGACGCCGACGTGGAGACGGCGAAACGGTTCTTTCTGCGGTACAGCGACGAGCGGGTCCTGGAGGCAACCGACTACGGTGACGTCCTGGCCGGGCCGCCGAAGGGTGAGCCGGCGCGCATCTACGTCAAGGGGTTGTTCGTCGCCGAGGAGCCCAACTTCCTGTTCTCCTACAACATCAGGAAGCTCTCGGCGGCGCTGCGGCGAGCCCTCAACCGGGAACGCAGCAACGTCGGCCGGGGTGCCTACACCGACCGGGTGAAGGCCATCCTGATCGCCTGCCAGTCACCCCAGGTCGCCGCCCCGCTGACCGCGGACCTCGCCGGATACGCCAGCGGCCGGCTGCACGACGAACTGGCCTGGCGCGACGTGGCCCTACACGCCTGCCGGGTCCTGCAAACGAGCGAGCGGGTCGTGTTCGTGACCGCGTGGCAGATGGCCGCGAACACCCCTCAGCTGCAGTACGCGCGGGCTGACGGGTACCGCATCATCGTGGTACCGGAGGACATCGCCCGCGCGCTCGGTTCGATGAGCGACCTCAACGGCAAGCCGATGACCGACCTCGACGCCTACCGGGACGCCTGGAACGACAGCTTCTCCTTCAGCTTCATCGACCCGACCGCGATGACCGCCGCCGAACGGGGCGTCCACGACCAGACAGCTGCGATCGCCGCGTTGGCCGGCACCGACCTCGCCCGCCCGGGCGCCGCGACGGTGCTGATCTCCGAAACGATGCGCCTCAACGACACCGGCTACCCGGTCCTCGGTGTCTTCGAACCGCAGCACCAGCGCATCATCATCCGCCGCGACCAGCTCGCCAGCCTGCCGACGTATGCCGGTACGTTGTTGCACGAGATCGGCCACCTGCGCAGCGACACCGCCGACGGCACGCTCGAATTCGAACACGAACTCACCGATCTCCTCGGCACGATCGCCGCAACCGCACTGACCGGATGGTCCACTGTGGAGAACGCGCCCGGCGGTGGCCCGCCGTCTCCGATGCGCCCACCGGATGTCACTGCGACCGGCGCTGCGTGATCCGGTGGGCGCATCGGACGAATCGCCCGCGTTTACTGGTACAGCAATGGGGCAATCTTCGGGTCGTCGATGTTCGTCTTGTCGTACCAGTAGTAGCCGGTGTCGATCGTCTTCGGCAGCTTCTCACCCTTGATCGCGGCCACCGCGGCCTTCACGGTCTCGTAGCCGATGCCGACCGGATTCTGGGTGATGGCACCGGCCATCCCGCCGCTCTTGATGGCGTCGATCTGGTCCTTGCCGGAGTCGAAGCCGACGACGGTGAGCTTGCCGGTGAGACCGCGCTCCTGCACCGCGTGCACCACGCCGATCGCAGCGCCCTCGTTGGACCCGTAGAGGCCCTTGAGGTCCGGGTTGGCGGTGATGATCGCCTTGGCCAGGTCGGTGGCCTTGAGCGGGTCGCCGCTGTACTGGATGTCCACGATCTTGATCTTCGGCTCGTTCTTCTTCATGTAGTCGACGAAGCCGTCGCGGCGCTGCACCCCGGTGACACTGGTCTGGTCGTGCACGACCATGGCGATCTTACCCTCGTGGCCGATCTGCTCGGCCATGTGCTTGGCGGCCTCGTTGGCGGCGGCGAGGTTGTCGGTGGAGGCCGTGGTGATGGGCACGTCACTGTCGACGCCCGAGTCGAAGGCGATCACCGGAATGTTGTCATTCTTGGCCTGTTGCATGAGCGGTCCGGCGGCCTGGCTGTCGATCGCGGCGAAGCCGACGGCGTCCGGGTGCTTGTCAAGGACGGTTTGCAACAGCTGGATCTGCTGCTCGACGTTGCCCTCCTCCTGGGCGCCCTCGAACGTGACCGTGACGTTGAGCTCCTTGCCGGCCTGCTCGGCACCGGTCTTGACGGCCTGCCAGAACTGGTGCCGGAAACCCTTCGAGATGAGCGCGACGTACGGCTTCTTGTCGCTGCCGGCGGCCGGCTCCTTGTTGGCGTCGGAGCAGGCGGTAAGGGTTAGCGTGATCGTTGCCGCACCGAGCAGCGCGGTAAACGCCCGTCTGTTCATTGATCGGTCTCCTTCACTATTTTGGTTCCGGGAAGCCTTATCGAGGTGAGCGCGCGCAGGCGGGAGCGACGCACGACCCGTGCGACGTGAGAGGCACGTGCGGCGAATGCGGCACTGTGAGGGCTGCGCTTGGGGTGTCGAGCGCGGAGCCGTCTTTTGGGGTACGTGGATTCAGGGTGTCGGTACTGCGCGGCGGTCTACGGGGTGCTGCGTTTGCGTGGTTCGTGGACGTGGATGGGCCGCCGTTCGCCGGATGTCTGCGGTTCGTGCGTCTAGGCCCCTTTCCTGCGCAACATGTCGACGTAGACGGCCACGAGGATCACGCAGCCGACCACCACGGACTGCCACTCCTGCGGCACTGCGGTGACCCGCAGGCCGTTGGTGAGCACGGCGACGATGAGCGAGCCGACGACCGTACCGGTGATCGAGCCCCGACCGCCCTGCAGCGACGTGCCGCCGATCACCACGGCGGCGATGGCCTCCAGCTCCAGGCCCATCCCGCCGACCGGTTGCGCCGAGCTGAGCCTGGACGCGGCGAGTACGCCGGCGATGCCGACGAAGAGACCGGCCGTCGAATAGATGGCGATCTTCCACTTGACGACGTTGACGCCGGACAGCGCCGTGGCCGCCTCGTTGCTGCCGATCGAGAACGCGTACCGCCCGATGATGGTCTTCCCGAGCAGTACCGCCGCCACGACGGTGAGAACCAGGAAGATCAGCACGCCGAGCGGGAATCGGGCGCCGGGGATCACCGAGAAGTTCATCAGCAGCTGGAAGTTGGGGTGCTCCTTGAAGTAGATCGGCTTCGTCCCCGATATGACCAGCGACAGGCCGGAGCAGACGAGCATCATGCCGAGCGTGGCGATGAACGGGGGCAGGCCGAGGACGGACACGTTGAAGCCGTTGACGAAGCCGATCAGGCCGCCGAAGAGGACCGCGCCGGTAACGCCGGCCCAGACCGGCCAGCCCCAGTCCGTCAGGAACACGCCCGTCATCACGCCGCACAAGATCATGCCGGTGCCGATCGACAGGTCGATGCCGCCCGTGACGATGACGAAAGTGGTTCCCAGGGCGAGGATCCCGGTCACGGTCGCGGCCATGAGGATGCCGACGAGATTGCTCGGCGTGAAGAAGTACGGGCTCGCGAAGGAGAAGAACGCCAAGATCGCGATCAGGCTGGCCAGCGCGAGCAGCTGCTGTACCGAGCCTCGGATCTGCGCGAGGACGGGGTTCTTGACCGGGATCGAGGTCACGTAGTCACCGTTCCTTCGGCGCTGAAGCGTGTGGCGTAGTCCATGATGTTCTCCTGGGTCGCGTCGGCGTTGTCGAGGATCGCGGTGATGCGTCCCTGGCACATCACCGCGATCCGGTGCGACATCCGCAGAATCTCGGGCAGCTCCGACGAGATCATGATGATCGCTTTGCCTTCCGCGGCGAGCTCGTCGAGCAGCGCGTAGATTTCGTCCTTGGTTCCGACGTCGATGCCCCGGGTCGGCTCGTCGAAGATGAGGATTTCGCAGTCTCGGACGAGCCATTTGGCCACGACGATCTTCTGCTGGTTGCCGCCGGAGAGGTTCTGCACCAGCTGGCCCGTGGACGGGGTGCGGATGCGCAGCTTGGCGACGTAGTCACCGGCGGTCTTGCCGATCATCCGGTCGATGACGAAACCGGACGTGTTGGTGAACTTCGACATCGATGCGAGTGCCACGTTGTCCCGCACGTTGCGGCCGAGGAGGACGCCGTAGCGCTTGCGGTCCTCGGACAGGTAGCCGATCCCGGCCTTGGCCGCGTCGGCCGGGTTGGCGATCGAGATCTCTCGGCCGTGGACAGCGACTGTGCCGCCGTCCTTGCGGTCCGCGCCGACGACTGCCCGGGCAACCTCGGTGCGCCCGGCGCCCATGAGGCCGGCGAAGCCGAGAATCTCACCGCGGCGCACCTCGAAACTGACGTCGCGCAGCAGAGATTTGGTGCGCAGGCCGCGCACCGACAGCACCGGCTCGTCGGCCGTCGGCGCGCCGCGGGGCCGCTGCTCGCCCTTGATCTGCCGGCCGACCATCAGCGAGATCACCTGCGGGATCGTGCTCGACGCGGTGTCGAGCGTGTCGACATTCCGCCCGTCGCGCAGCACCGTGATCCGGTCGGTGATCTGGGCGAGTTCGTGCATCCGGTGCGAGATGTAGATGACACCGGTCGAGGGTGTGACGAACCGGCGGATCAGGCCGAACAGCGTGCCGACCTCGACCTCGTTCAACGCGGCGGTCGGCTCGTCCATGACGAGAATCCGTGCGTTGAAGCTGAGCGCCCTGGCGATCTCGACCATCTGCTGGCGGGCCACCGTGAGGTGACCGACGAGGATGGTTGGTTCGAGCGGTAGGCCGAGACGAGCGAGCAACTCCCGGGTCCGGTGATTCAGCGCACGTTCGGAAAGGAAGAGGCCGCCGACTCGCGGCTCGCGGCCGATGAAGATGTTCTGCGCGACGGTGAGGTCCGGCATCAGGTTGAGTTCCTGGTGGATGACGGAGATGCCCAGTTCCTGGGCGTGCCGAGGGTTGGTCGGCGTGTACTGCTGCCCGTCGAGGTAGAACTCCCCGGAGTCGGCCGGGTTGATGCCCGACATGAGCTTCATCAAGGTGGACTTCCCGGCGCCGTTCTCGCCGACCAGCGCCAGCACCTCGCCGTGGCGCAACTCGAGGTCCACAGCGTCGAGTGCCTGGACTCCAGGAAAACTCTTGCTCGCGCCGCTGATGCGTAAGAGCGGGGTGCCGGACGAGTCGACACCGGGAGATTCGCTGCTGCTCACCTCAGACTCCTCTGACGCATGCCGAGACCTTCCACTACGCGCCGGCGGCCGGCTGCCGTGCAGTGCGCGACCGCCAGTATCCGCCATCCGGAAAGCCGAACTCGACCAGCGACCGCTGGAACAACTGCGCGCTGTATCCCGGCGCCTCCGGCAGGATGTAGTGCCCGTTGACGACGATGCACGGGTCGACGAAGTGCTCGTGCAGGTGGTCGACGTACTCGGTCACCCGGTTCTCCAGCGACCCGGACACCGCGACGAAGTCGAAGATCGACAGGTGCTGGACGAGTTCGCAGAGGCCGACCCCGCCGGCGTGCGGGCACACCGGAACGCCGAACTTCTTGGCCATCAGGTAGACGGCGAGGATCTCGTTGACGCTCGCGAGCCGGGCCGAGTCGAGCTGGCAGAAGTCGATCGCGTCGGCCTGGAACAGCTGCTTGAACAGCACCCGGTTCATGCCGTGCTCGCCGGTGGCCACCCCGATCGGCGCCACCGCCTGCCGGATCGCGGCGTGGCCGAGCACGTCGTCGGGACTGGTCGGCTCCTCGATCCACAGCGGACTTGAACTCGGCGAGGCGCCCGACCCACTCGATCGCCTGCGGCACGTCCCAGACCTGGTTCGCGTCGATCATCAGGTTGGCGTCCCAGCCGATCACCTCGCGCGCGATCCGCAGCCGCCGGATGTCGTCGTCGACGTTCTGCCCCGACCTTGAGCTTGACGTGGCGGTAGCCGTCGTCGACGGCCTCCTGCAGCAGGCGGCGCAGCTTGTCGTCGCTGTAGCCGAGCCAGCCGGCGCTCGTCGTGTAGCACGGGTAGCCGCCGCGCTCGCGCAGCTCGGCGATCCGCTGCGACGCGGGTCGGCTCCAGCTCGGCGCAGCATCGTCGATCGCCTCGTCGCGGGTGAGCGCGTCCGAGAGGTACCGCAGGTCGGCCGCGTCGACCAGCTGCTCGGGCGTCATCTCGGCGAGCAGCCGCCACAGCGGCTTGCCGGCCTGGCGCGCCGCGAGATCCCACAGCGCGTTCATCACCGCGGCCATCGCCAGGTGCACGACGCCCTTCTCCGGGCCGAGCCAGCGCAGCTGCGAGTCCGCCGCGAGTTCGCGGTAGACCGCACCGAGATCGCCGACACAGCGTCGTCGACGTCGCGCCCGACGAGCGGCAGCGCCCGCTGGCGGGCCGCCTCGACGCACGAGGTCGTTGCCGCGCCCGATGGTGAAGGTGAAGCCGTAGCCCCCGAGCCCGGGGTCGTCGGTCTCGAGCACGACGTACGCCGCCGAGTAGTCGCCGTCCTTGTTCATCGCGTCGGAGCCGTCCGTGCTCGAGCGACGTCGGGAAACGCACGTCGTGGGTCCAGACGCCGGTGATCGTCGTCATGCGCACGCTCCATCTCGGGGCCGAACCAATCCCGTGACCTCGGCCACGAGTGATCCCATGTGTTGCGGGGACGATAGCACCCAGCCCCGGAGCATGTCCTCAGTGAAATGGCAAATTCCTCGGATGTCTTTGCGCTGCGCTTGACCCATCATTGCGGACATTCACCATCAAATAGTCTCAGTACGGCCGCGCCGCGGCGACGAGACTGTCAACGGGTCCATGGCCGAGTTTGGGGAACACATCCCATGTCTGCCTCGCCGGCGTACGAACCGCCTGTCCCGTAATACGGTGGATCCGTGCCGACGGAGTGCGCATGACGGGGGAGTTGCGGGACCGCCTGGGCGAGGTGCTGCAAGCCGGGCAGGTGGGGGGCCTGCACGCGGCCGTGGCGGTCCGCGACGGCCAGACCCTGCTGGAGTACTACGGCACAGGTGCAGACTTCGCCTGGGCCACTTCGTTGGGCGTCGTCGAATTCGGGCCGGAGACGCTGCACGACGTCCGGTCGGTCACCAAGAGCGTGACCGCGCTGCTGTTCGGCATCGCGCTCGGCGAGGGCCGGGTCCCCGACCCCGCAGAGCAGCTGCTGCGCCATTTCCCGGACTACCCCGATCTGGCGGCCGACCCGGAACGGGCTCGGCTCACCGTTGAGCACGCGCTGACGATGTCGCTCGGCCTGGAATGGCGCGAAGACCTCCCGTACGACAACCAGGCCAACGCCGAGATCGCGATGGAACTGGCGCCGGACCGCTACCGGTACGTGCTGGAGCGGCCGATCCGCCAGCCACCCGGCGCCCAGTGGAGCTACTGCGGCGGCGCCACGGCGCTGCTCGGCCGGCTCATCGCCGACGGGACCGGGCAGCCGCTGCCGCAGTACGGGCGAGCCGCGCTGTTCGAGCCGCTGGGCATTCACAGCTTCGAGTGGATGGCCGGCGCCGACGGGGTTGCCTCGGCGGCATCCGGGCTGAGGCTCGCGCCGCGCGACCTGGCCCGGATCGGCGAGCTGGTGCTCGCCGAGGGCGCATGGGACGGCCGCCAGATCGTCCCGGCCGGATGGATCCAGGCGATGCTCCAGCCCCGCCTGCCGACCGATTGGGGCGCTCAGTACGGCTACCAGTGGTACATCGATACCGTCGCGGGCCACCGGCTGGTGGCCGGCATGGGCAACGGCGGGCAGCGCCTGATCGTCGTGCCGGACCTGGACCTCAGCGTGGCCATCACCGCCGGCAACTATGACGACCCCGACCAGTGGCGGACTCCGGCGACCCTGCTGGAGCAGGTCGTCCTGCCCGCGACGAGGTGACGACGCACAGCGCGCCAGTGCAGTCTGGGCCCTGCGGTGCTGAAGGCAACGGAGTTTCGCGTGGAGGCGAAACATGTCCCTTGACGGTACTTTTTCGCAAGATTGCTCGCCACTAGCCGATAGGAAGCCCGATTGCGGGCAACGCCGGCCACGGCCGAAAGACCGCCGAACCCGTACTGGAATGAGGGTCTGTGAAGCGAATCCGGTTGACCCACTGGTCGCTGTCGGCGGGACTGACCGTCCTGCTGGTGGTGCTGGCCGGCTTCCTGATCGAGCGCAGAATCACCACCGGGGCGTTCGACCGCCTGGAGGCCGCCCAGGTAGCGCAGGACGCCGGGCGGCTGCGGGTGGCGCTCGACGCCGAGATTCGGGTGCTGCGCAACTACGGCGCCACCAACTCGATCTGGGACGACTCATTCGACAGTGTCCGGACCGGGAACCAGGATGATTTCGTCGCCGCTTTCCCGCCGCTCGAAGTGCACCGGCTCTATGGGCTGGACGGGGTGCTCGGCGTAGGCCCGGACGGCACGTTACGCACCGGCGGGTTCAGCTCCGCCGCCGACACGTTCACCCCACCGACCGCCGACCTGGGCCGCCCGGAGGTGCTCAAGCGGCTCTATGCCGCCACTGCTGCTCCCGGCGCGGCGCGCTGTGGCATCGTGCCGTCGTCGGTCTCGCCGTTTCTGTTCTGCGGCTTCGCCGCGTACAACAGCAGCTCCGAGCAACCACCCTCGGGCGGTTTGGTATTCCTGAAGGTCCTGGACGCCGCCAGCGTGGCCGACCTCGGCAAACAGGTCGACCTGCCGGTCACGCTGGTCAGCCGGCCCCGGCCGGGCAGCGAACGGCAAGCGAGCCTGGCCAGTTCGGTCGGCACCGTCGCCGTGTCGACATCGACCTTGTCGGCCAGCCAGGTGGCGGTGGACGCGGCCATCCCCACGATCGACGGCGGCGCTATCGTCCTCGAGTCGCCCCGACCTCGACCCATCCACCACATGGCCGACACCACCGCTCTGGCCACACTGCTCCTCATGCTCGGTACCGGCGGGCTGCTGCTCGTGATCGTCATAAGGCTGGTCGGGCGCGGGATCAAGCAGCAGGTACGCCCGCTGCGGGTCACCGCGGACGCGGTCATCGCCTCCGGTGACCGGACCCTGCGCATCGGCCGGACCGGCACCGGGGACATAGCCGCGCTGGGCGAGTCGATCAACAAGATGCTCGACGCGCTTTCCGCACAGGGCCTCGAGCTGGAACGCGAGCATGCGGCCCGGCAGGAGCACATGAACACCGTCGTGGCCAGCCAGCACGAGGCCGAGCAGCGGGCGTCGCAGCGAGCGCAGAAGGTACTGGACGAGACATCCGAGCTGGTGGTCGGACCGCTGGCCGGGGTTGCCGTGCAGGCCATGGCGGTACGCGACGCGGCCAACCACATCGACGACCAGGTCGAGGAGACCGAGCGGGTCGCCGCCGGCGTGGTGGACCAGGCCCGCGAGGCAGACGCGGTGGTGGCAGCGCTCGGCGACAGCCTGCGACAGGTCGACCACATCGCCCATTCGATCAACGGGTTGGCCCGACAGACGAACCTGCTGGCACTCAACGCCACCATCGAGGCGGCTCGCGCCGGCGCGGCCGGCGCCGGCTTCAAAGTCGTCGCCACCGAAGTGAAGACTCTGGCCACCGACACCGCCGAGTCGACCGGCGAGATCACCAACGCCGTCGGGTCATTGCAGCGGGCCGCCGCCGCGGTGGCTGCCTCGATCGCCGGCATGACCAAGGGCATCGGTGGTATCGGCGAGGCGACGACCGCCATCCGTCAGGTAGCCGACCAGCAACGGGTGACCATGACCCAACTCGACCAGCAGGTGAGCGAGGCGCTGGCCCGCGCCCGCGCGATGGCCGACCACCGCTGACGGTGCGCCGGGAGCGCCGCAACACACCCCGCAAGACACCTGGCACGATGGCCGAAGCTATCCGTGTGTCCAGGGAGGAACCGATGCCTGTCCGCTTCCAGCTGGTCATCGACTGTGCCGACCCGGACCGGCTCGCCCGGTTCTGGGCAGCTGCGCTGGGCTACGACATTGCCCCACCGCCGGCCGGTTTCGCCACCTGGGACGACTACTACCGCGACCTCGGGGTACCCGAAGAAGAACTGGGCATCGGCGTGGACCGGATCAGCGACCCGAAGGACTGATCGGATACTTGTGCGGTGAATACGCAGGAACCGTACGCGGGGCTGGCCACGACGTTCGACACGGCCGCGGAGCTGTACGAGCGGGCCCGTCCGGGCTACCCGAGGCAGTTGTTCGCCGACCTAGCGACGTCGACGGGTCTGCGAACCGCCGGAGCCCGGGTGCTCGAGGTCGGCACGGGCACGGGTCAAGCCACCCGCGGGCTGCTTGAGCGCGGCTGGAGCGTCGTGACCCTCGAGCCGGGGCGGGAACTGGCCGCGGTGGCGCGCCGCGTGCTCGCCGGGCGCGGCGACGTCGATGTCGTGGTGTCGCCCTTCGAGCGGTGGGAGGCGGATGACCAGCAGCCGTTCGATCTCGTCTTCGCAGCAACGTCGTGGCACTGGCTGGACCCGCACATCGCCTACCGCCGGGCCGCCGAGCTGCTGCGTCCCGGGGGACACCTGGCGGTCGTGGCCACCGAGCACGTATCGCCGCCGGGCGGTGACGACTTCTTCCGGCAGGTCGAGCGGGTCTACGACGAGGTCGGCATGGGCGACGGGCAGGGCGGCCCGAAGCCTCCCGAGGCGATCGCGGCCCCGGACATGGCGGCGATCGGCGGCAGCGGTTTCTTCATCCAGCCGATCGTGCACCGCTACGTCTGGAGCCGGGACTACACCGCCGAGGAATACCTGGCGCTGCTGTCCACCTACTCCGGGCACATCGCCGCCTCGCCTTGGCAGCGGGAGACGTTGTTCACCGGAATCCGGAACCTGATCGCCGCCCGCCCATCTGCGACGGTGCGCAAGCACTACCTGAACACGCTCCAGATCGCCCGACGCCTCGGCTGATTCATGCCAGGCCGCCGTCTCGGCGCCGCCGGTCGAGCTCGCCGGCGTCGACCAACTCGTCGAGCACGGTGCGAAGCTGGCCCAGCGCCACGGCGTCGGCATCTCCGTTAGTCCCGGTGGTGCACGATGTTGATGACGTTGCCGTCTGGTGCTCGGACGAAGAACCGGCGCACACCCCACGGCTCTGTCGTTAACGGGTGCACGATCTCGTAGCCGAGTTTCTGAGCTTCCTCATAGGCACCTTCGACGTCATCCGTGAGGACGGAAATGACCGAGTCTTCGGGTGCGGTCGCATCGCGGGTCACGAGCTGGACGTTCGCCCTGGCGTCAGGAGAGGTGTAGCGGGCCACCCATCCCATGTTGAACGCCTCGGTACTCAGCCCGAGGTAGTCGGTGTAGAAGCTCTTCGTTGCCTCAACGTCAGGCACTCGAAGGTTGGCCATAATGCGTTTGGCGCGCATGCGGTCCTCCTGCCTGCGTTGAGATTTGTTCGGCGTGTTGTCCGCGATGGAAGCGGCCGTCTCGGCCATAATGGACATAGGTAGAGGCCCTTCCACGTATGAGGTGGAAGGGCCTCTCAGTTCCGTGGTCCGCGGCAGTCCGATCACTCAGCCCGCTCTTCGCGGTCCGACCTCCCGACCCGCGCTCAGCAGCCCGATCACTCAGTCCGCAAGCGCAGTGCGATCCGCCGATCCGCGAGGCGGTCCGATCCCTCAGCCCGCCGATTTCTACGGAACACGCCAACGTCGATCCGGCAAGTCTGGGCGAACATCGGTCGACACGATGCCTGCCTCCCCAAGAAGGCGCCTAACCTCGGGGGCGACTCGCCAGGTGGTAGACCACTCGCGAACGTCACCACCGCCCGCCCGCTTGCGCGAACGTCCAGCGTTGCTGCTCGCCGACCCTGGGTTTCCCCCGGATCCGGTCACCATCTCTGGTGGCGTGCGAGATTTCTACCGCCGCCATCCCCGCCGCGCAAGAGCCTGGAGAACACGATTTCAGGTTTCTTCACTCATCCACAGAACCGCCCCCGTTACCCCCAGGCCGAGACCAGTTATCCACCGGTTGTCCACCGGTTCATCCACACGTACCGGGCGCGCCTGATGAACAGGTCACGCCGTATCGTGAAGGATTCTGGTCGCCATAGGTGCCAATTCACTTCACGTTGTCGGCGGCCGCTAGCTGTCTGGCACCGGTGCGATCGTCGCACCGGCCGACAGCAGCCTGTCCGCCAGCGCGCGACAGCGCCTCCCGAGCTCCGGAGGATCGAGCACCTCGAATTCGTGCCCAAGCAGCAGCACGTGCATGAGCGCGAAGTCGAGGCTGCCGGCGCCGCTGAGCACCTCGCAGAGCTCGTCCCCTCGCCGGCGTACGACGGCGGCCGACGCCGGGATCTGCGCGCGCACCGTGTCGGCCGACGCGTGCACGAGGAAGCGCGCCTGGTGCGGATAGACCCGACTCGCCACGCCCTCCTGCACGTACGTCGGCGCGTCCGGCGCCGCGCGCGGGCGGAAGCGCCAGGTCCGCGCGGACACGTCGGTCATCCGGTCGACGCGGAAGCTGCGCCAGTCGTCGCGATCGAGGTCGTAGGCGAGGAGGTACCAGCGCCGGTCGGAGGCGACCAGGCGATAGGGCTCGACCCGCCGCCGTCGTACCTCGCTCCCGGACGGATAGTCGAAGCCGGCCTCGACCTCGTCGCGGCAGGCTCGGGCTAGGGTCATGAGCACCTCAGAGTCGACCGGCGTGCGGCCTCCGCCGAAGAACTCCACCGAGCCGGAGAGTGCGCGGACCTCGTGCCGCAGCCGGGTGGGCAGCACCCGGTCGAGCTTGGTCAGCGCCCGGAGTGCGGCGTCGGCGGCGCTGGCGACCCCGCCACCCGCGCCGGCGAGCAGCGAGACCGCGGTCGCGATCGCCTCCTCGTCGTCGAGAAGCAGCGGCGGCAGTCCCTGCCCCGGGCCGAGCTGGTAGCCGCCGCCGACACCCTGGCTGGCATGCACCGGATAGCCGAGTGCGCGCAGCCGCTGGACATCGCGCCGTACCGTGCGCGGCGTGATCCCGAGCCGGTCGGCGAGATCGGGGCCGGTCCAGACCTGGCGCTGCTGCAGCAGCCCGAGCAGGGTGAGCACCCGCTCGGTCGTACCCCGCTGGTCACCGCTTGCCACGTCCATGTCGCCCACCCTGCCAGAGACAGCGGACCGATTCTGTCCGCTAGGGATGGCAGGGTGGCTGCATGGATGTCGACACACCACCACCTGTCCGAGGAGCAACCCGATGAGCCGCCATATCCAGGTCACCTTCGACGCCCACGACCCGCGGGCGCTGTCTTCCTTCTGGCGCGACGTGCTGGGCTACGTCCACCCCGGGCCGCCCGGCGTCGACCTGCCTGACAACGCCGACCCGTTGGCCGCGTGGGACGACTTCCTCGCGCGGCTCGGCGTACCGGAGGAGCAGCGCACCACGAGATCGGCCATCGAGGACCCGGACGGGCACGGCCCACGGCTGTTCTTCCAGCAGGTACCGGAGGACAAGGTCGCCAAGAACCGTGTCCATCTCGACGTCCGTGCCGCTCCCGGATTGCAGGGGGACGAGCGGATGGCGGCGCTGGAGGCCGAGTGCGACCGGCTCGTCGCGCTGGGAGCGACGCGGGTACGTCGCGACGAGCCCGCCCCTCCGCTCAGCGCCGGCTTGATCGTGATGACCGACCCCGAGGGCAACGAGTTCTGCCTGGACTGACCGGGAAATCGAAGATGAGTGGTATCTGTTCAGGCGGTGGCGTCGGTTGAGGGTGTGGGGATCGTGACCAGGGTGCTCGGCCCGGCGATTCGGCGGCACGTGCACGCGCCGGCCCAGCGGGTCGGCGCCCGGCGGTGACGGTGGTCGATCTGCCCCCGCCGCCCCAGACGGTGGTCGATCTGCCGACATCGCGTCGGCGTGTCGCGGGGGTGCATCGACCACCGTCACGGCAATGGCATCGACGGTGTCCACTACGCCCGCGGCGGTCCCACCCGCTCGCCGCGCACCCGCCCCAACCGCCGATCCAGGCCGAGCAGGCAATGATGTCCCGTGGATCGTCGCCGACCTGGCAGCATGGATCATGAGCGGGGGCGGCTGGTACCGCTGCCACCGCCAGCCGCCGGCGTCGGGCCGCACCGGGGTGGCTGGTCGACCACCGTCGATGCCGCCGCCGAGACGGTGGTCGATGCACCCCCGCGACACGCCGACGCGATGTCGGCAGATCGACCACCGTCTGGGGCCTTCGGGGTAGATCGACCACCGTCATCGAACAACCCGCGACCCGCGACCCGCGACCCGACACCCAGCACACCGCACCCGTCCCAGCACCGCAGCACCCGCACCCGGCACGACCGGCCACCGCCACACCCGAGTGCATGATCCTGAAGACCTACCGGGTGCCATCCACCGGAAACTCTTCGCGATCATGCTCACGCAGCCAACCCGCCGACCACCTGACAGTCACGACGAGTGCTGCAGGTGGAGCTCGCGCCGGACTGCCGGTCACCGGACCCTAGGATGGTCGAGGTGAGCGGTGGCGTGGATGCGGAGTCGCTCGCCGCCGACGCCCCGTTGCTCGCGGCGTGGTGGTCCTATCGCGACCGGGTGGCGGCGCCGTTCACGATCCCGGGTCACAAGGGAGCCGCCCACCGGCTGTGGCCCGCGCTGGGCGCTGTGCTCGACGGCGACGTGCCGCTGTACGGGGGGCTGGACACGGTGAAGCTCTCGGCCGGCGTCCTGGATGATGCCGAGTCGCGGGCGGCCCGGCTGTGGGGCGCGGACTGGTGTCGCTTCTCGGTCGGCGGGTCGACCCACGCCAACCAGGCACTGACCCTGGCGATCGGGAGCCCCGGCGACGAGGTGCTCGTGACCCGCGCGGCGCACCGCTCCACGCTGCTCGGCCTGGTGCTGGCCGGTCTGACCCCGGTGTGGCTGCCGGTCGCCGTGGACCCTCGCTTCGGCCTGCCGACCGGCGTGACCGAGACGAGCCTGCGGGCGGCCATCGCCGGGCATCCCGCCGCGAAGACACTGCTGCTGGTCGAGCCGAGCTACCTGGGCACGTTGTCGGACCGCCAGTCCCTCACCACGATCGCCCACGACGCCGGCCTGACCGTCGTGGTGGACCAGGCCTGGGGCGCGCACCTCGGCTTCCATCCGCGGCTGCCGGTGCACGCCCTGGCCGCCGGGGCCGACGCGATGGTGCTCAGCGCGCACAAGACGTTGCCGGCCTACAGCCAGGCATCCCTCGTGCTCGCCGGGACCCGGCGGCTGGATCGACACCGGCTCGACCGCGCGTTCGACGTGGCCAACACCACCAGCCCGGCCGGGTCGATCCTGGCCAGCATCGACGGCGCGCGGGCACTGCTCGCCGCCCGCGGCGAGGCGCTGCTCGACGAGCTGCTGGGCCGGGTGGACCGGGCCCGCCGCGCCCTCGCCGCCATCCCCGGAGTCGTCCTGCCGGGCGCGGACGACTTCGCCGCCGGCCGGTTCGACCCCACCAAGCTCGTGCTCGGCCTGGCCGGCGCCGGCGTCTCCGGCAACGCGATCGAGCGGGACCTCGTCGCCGCCGGGCTGCCGGTAGAGATGGCCGACCAGGACACCCTCGTACCGATCGTGACGATGGCCGACCGCGACGACAGCGTCGACCGGCTGGTCGCGGCGATCGGCCGGGCCGTCCAGCGGCACCGCGGACCGGCGCGGCCGGCCCGGTCGGCGGTCCAATGGGGACCACCGCCGCCGGCCACCATGACGCCGCGCGACGCCTATTTCCGCCCGCACGCCACCGTCACCGCGGCCGCGGCGGTCGGCCGGGTCAGCGCCGAACTCATCGCGCCGTATCCGCCGGGCGTGCCGGTCCTGGTGCCCGGTGAGATCGTGACCGCCGGCGTGCTGGCCGGGCTCAATCAGGCCCGGGCGACCGGTACCCGCATCGCCTACGCCGTCGATCCGTCGCTTCGCACACTGCAGGTCGTCGCCGACGACGACTGAAGTGGACGAGTGGTCAGTCGAGCGGTAGATCGACCAACGGCCATCGCGCGGTAACGACCACCAAGACCAGGAGCACCACAGTTTGGTTCACGCCTGAATCCTTAACCGGCCGACGGGTGTCTGTCATCATCCCCTGTCTGCGTTGTACGCGGCTTTCCTGCCACTGACCGGCGCGCCACCGTCCGCCGCGGCGATCTCGCGCCGGAGTTGCCGCTCAAAACTCCGATAGTCGACCTCGATCCCGTGCCGGGCCGCCGCAGCGCGCCGTCGCGAGGTTTCCCGGCGGGCCAGCCGCCCACTGATCTGCAGCGCCGCGATGCGTGCTTGGTAGTCGGCGAGCCGCCAGATGCAGCCGATCGGTTGGAACCGGCCGATGAAGTACAGGCTGGGAATCGTCGGATGCACCATGTTCAGCCGCAGCGCGCGGGCGTCGGCGATCTGGCTGGACAGGAACGGGAAGCTGACCCGGAAGCCGGTCGCCATGACGACGGCATCGAATGCTTCCGGTGGGCCGTCGGTGAAGTGGACGGTCTGGTCCTCGTACCGGTCGATGCCGCGCCGCGCGACAACCCGGCCATCGCGCACGGCCGTGAGGACGCCGGAGTTCACGGTCGGCGGTTTGACCAGCGGCGCAGCCGCCGGAGTCGGCAAGCCGTAGTCCTCCCACCGGCCGATTGCCAGTCGTAGCCAGCACTTCAGGGCCAGCCGGAGCAGTGGGTTGGGCAGCTTGTTCTGCCAGTACGCGTAGACGACGTCGACCGGCCGGCCGAAGATCAGGTTCGGCACGATGTAGGTGCCCTCGCGCACGCTGAGGACGGTACGCGTGGCCACGCGCGCCACGTCGACGGCGATGTCGGCCGCCGAGTTGCCGGCGCCGACGACGAGGACCCGCAGGCCGCGGTACGGCTCGGGACGCTTGTAGGCCGAGGAGTGCACGATCGTTCCGGTGAATCCACCCGGGTACTCGGGAACGAACGGGTCCCGGTGGTGGCCGGAGCAGACGATCAGGTTGTCGAAGGTCTCGGTCCTGACGGCGCCGTGTGCGTTGACGCGGACCGTCCACCGGCCGTCCTCGTCGAGCATGCACCACTCGACCCGCGAGCCCGACTGGATGTGCGGCTCGAGCCCGAACGTTCGCGCGTACCCGGTGAAATAGGCGAGCATCTGCCGGTGCGAGGGAAAGTCCGGGTACTCATCCGGCATCGGGAAGTCGAGAAACGAGGACATGCGTCGGGACGAGATCGTGTGGGTACGGGCATGGACGCCGGCCCGACCGGGATCGTCCGTGAACGCCCAGTTGCCGCCGATGCCGCTGTGCTCGTCGTAGCAGACGACGTCGGTGCACCCGACCTGGAGCAGGTTCTTCAGCGCGGCCAGACCGCACGGTCCGGCACCGATCACGCAGGTTCGCATGGCTGATCAGATGCGGAAGGCGACGAGGGTCGCAGCGAGTGCGACGGTGGCGAGCGTGAGGAGGCGCAGCGCAGCCTCGGTGGACGCGGTGAGCCATCTGGCGTCGAGCGGACGCCTGTCGCCGTCGGTGAGCGAGAGTTCCCCGCGCACCTCGGTGACCCGGCGCCGCACGAACCGTACGTGGGTCGAGAGCGCGCGCTGCGCGAGTGAAAGCACGACCGCGAAGAACGCGGCGAGCGCGGCCACGGCCGACAGGGTGCCGGCGACCGCCGCGTACCCGTTGAGCACCGGAAAGGCGCCCCACGCGAGCCCGAACCAAACGTCGGAGTGGAACCACCCACGGCCGAGTTCCAGGGTGTACGCCAGCACCAGGCCCACCCCGACCGGGATGAGCAGCCCGAGCCAGGCCGAGAAGACCACCGCGCCGGCGACGCCGATCGCACAGGCTCCGAGAATCGAGACAACCGCGAGCGCGATGAGCACCCCAGCGGGGATCTTCGTACCCAGCGGTCGCCCGTTCAGCTCATCCAGCGCGTGCGCGCCGACCCCGACCGCGAGTGCGAACGCCGTCACGGCGGCGCCGAGCCGCGGCCAGGACACGACCGGCGCCAGGCAGCCGCCCAGGACGACGTACGACAGGTGCCATGCAGTGTAGGGCGGATGGAGCAGGGTCAGATAGTCCCGCCAGCCGCCGCGTTCGAGCGCATACCAGGCGGGACGGAGGCCGGGCTCGACCGCCCGCCCCAGCCCGCTCGGGGCGCTGCCCGGCGCTCTCATGTCCGACGTCCCCAGATGACGACGGCGCCGCCCAGGCTCAACCGCCGCACGCCGAGGACGTGCAGCCCCGCCGCGTGCCACCACGCCAGTTGCTGTTCGAGCGGGTGGCGCCGCCAGAAGTCGCGGATCGACCCGCCAAGGAAATCGCCGACCTCCGGCCAGCCTGTGCCCAGCACGCGGCCGGCGAGCGGCAGTACCGTCCGCACGTACAGCTGCCAGGCGGGACGGGCCAGACCGGACGGTACGCCGAACTCGAGTGAGGCGACGAAGCCACCCGGGCGGACCACTCGCGCCAACTCCGCCAGCGTCGCCTTCGGATCCGCGACGTAGCGCAGCAGGTATGTGAACGTGAGGTGGTCGAAGGAACCGGAATCCACCGGGAGCGCCTGGGCCGACGCGTCGATCAGCTCGACCCGCTCGCCGAAGCGGCGCCTCGCGATGGCCAGCATCTCGGGGCTCTGATCGACTCCGGTGACCAGGAACCCCTGCCGGAGCAGCTCCGCGGCGACGAGCCCGGTTCCGGTCGCCACGTCGAGGACGTGGCCGCCGCTCGGCAGGCGCGAGACGAGGTACCGCCGCCACCGCGGGTCCTGCCCGAGCGAGAGCGCGGCGCCGACCCGGTCGTAGGTCGGCCCGAGCGGAGCGAACAGCTTGCGGGCGTGTTCTTGCCGGCTGCGCGCGGGCACGGTCATCCCGTCATGGTAGGAGCCGGCCCGGACCGCTGACATCAATGGAATTCGTGATGCGGGCCAGCGCCGGAGGCGCGATCGGGAGGGTAGCGACTGCGATCGGCCGCCCGCTCGCGCACGGGTAGTACTGTGCCAGGCAGCATGGCCAGACCCGCGCGCCGCCCAGGCAACCTGCCAACCGAAGCGACCAGCTTCATCGGCCGCCGTCGGGAGCTCGCCGACGTGCGGGCGAGGTTCGCCGACGCCCGCCTGGTCACCCTTCTCGGGCCGGGTGGCGTGGGCAAGACCCGCCTGGCGATCCGGGCCGCGACCGATCTCGCCCGGGCATTCCCGGGCGGGGCCTGGCTGGTCGAGCTCGCGGACATCCGGGACCCGGCACTGGTCGCGCACGCCGTGCTCGCCGCCCTGGATCTGCGCGATCAGACCGCGACCGAGCCGATGGCCCTGCTGCTGCCGTACCTGCGGGACATGCGGCTGCTGCTGGTGGTGGACAACTGCGAGCACCTCCTCCCCGCGGCCGCCCGCCTGTTGACCGACGTGCTGACGGACCGCGCCGGGCGTACGCGTACTGGCCACCAGCCGGGAGCCGCTGTCGGTGCCGGGGGAGCACGTGGTCGCCGTACCCCCGCTCGAACTGCCCTCGACTCAGCCGGAGTTGCCGCTTGCGCAACTGCGACAAAACGAGGCGGTACGGCTGTTCGTCGAGCGGTCAGCGGCCGGATCGGGTCACTTCGCGCTGACTCCGGCGAACCAGGCGGCCGTGATCGAGCTGTGCTGCCGGCTCGACGGGCTGCCACTGGCGATCGAACTGGCGGCGGTCCGGACCAGGGTGCTCTCGGTGCCGCAGATCCTGAGCCGCCTGAGCGACCGGTTCGGCCTGCTCACCGGGGGCGGCCAGGCGACCATGCCGCGCCACCAGAAACTGCGCACGACCATCGACTGGAGCCACGACCTGTTGACCGGCAGCGAGCAGGCCCTGCTCCGGCGGCTGTGCGTTTTCGCGGGCCGGTTCACCGTCGATGACGTGGAGTCGGTGTGCGGCGGGGACGACGGGCCGGCGAGCCAGGTGCTGGACCTGCTCTCGTCGCTGGTCGACAAATCCCTGGTACTCAAGGACGAAGTCCGACAGGTCGCCTGCTACCGGTTGCACGAGACGATGCGGGAGTACGCCAGCCTCAAGCTGTACCAGGCGGGCGAGGTGGAGATGGTCGAGCGGCGCTGCGCCGAGTACTACCGGGATCGCTGCCGGCAGACCTTGCCGCGGGCCCGGTACCGGTTGGTCGAGTGGCTCGACTGGATGGATCTGGAAATCGACAACGTCCGGGCCGTCCTCCAGCGTTGTGTGGCCGGCCAGGACGCCCGGTTGGGGCTCGATCTCGTGAGCTTCGCCGGCTGGTACTGGGTCACCCGCGCGACCAGTGAAGGCATCCGATGGGTCGACGAGTTGCTCGCCCTGCCCGGCGCGAACCGTACGCCGCATGCCCTCGCGCAGTTCACCCGCGGGTTTCTCGCCGTACTGAAGACCGATCTCGCCAGCGCCCGGCCGGCGCTGGAATGCGCCGCGGCGGCCGCCCACGACGCAGCCATGGCGAGTCTCCGGGTACAGGCGCTCGGCCTGGGCTCGATCGCCGTGCATGGGGCCGGCGACCGGGAGGCCGCGAGCGGCATGCTCGCCACCGCCGAGAAGATCGCGGCCGATCTCGACGACTATCCCGCCACGATCGCCTGCCTGCAGGCGCGAGCCCTCATCGGTCTCCAGGACGGCGACCTCGACTCGGCCCGGCTGGCGTCCGTGGCGGGCGTAGGGCGCAGCCGAGCGGCGGGTGACCTCTACTCGCTCGAGATGATGCTGCTGAACCTGGGCGCGGTCGCGCTGATCGGGCGGGACCTCGACGAGGCGAAGCCGCTCCTCGTCGAGGCGCTGCGGATCGCTCGCCGGATCGACGACCGGGTGGCCCAGTACGCCCTGCTCGACGTGGTGGGCTGCCACGCCGCCGGATCCGACCAGCCACGCCTCGCGGCGCAACTGATCGGGGCGGCGGAGACCGTCCAACGTGGCCTGGGCGCGACGACCATTCCGTATCTCGCCCCGCTCATCGCCCAGGCCCGGCAGTCGACCCGGTCCGCACTCGGCGGTCCGACGTTCCAGGTCCAGTACGACGCGGGCCGCGGCATGAGCCGGAGCGCCGCGATCGGGCTGGCGCTCGGGGAGCCCGCTGAGAGTCCCAGCGGCGCCGACCGACGCGTCCACGGCTCCGCTCGGCAAGCGCGAGGCCGAGGTCGCGCGGCTGGTCGCCGAGGGCCTGAGCAACAAGCAGATCGGCGCTCGGCTGCTCATCTCGGAGCACACAGTGGACAGTCACGTGCGAAGCATCCTCAACAAGCTGGGCTTCGGCTACGCGCGCCCAGGTGGCCGCCTGGCTGGCGTCCGCGGATCGGTAGCCGCGCCTACTCCCGGGCCGCGCCGTCGGCGAGGCGCTGCAGCAGGAGCGCCTGGGCGACGATCATCTTCTCGATCTCGGCCGGGTCGACGCTCTCGTCGGAGGCGTGGATGCGCGCGAGCGGCGACGTCCTCCGGGCCCCACAGGATGAACTCGGCGTCGGGCGCGGCCTGCTGCGAGCGTGCGCAGCAGCGGGATCGAGCCGCCGCTGCCCGCCTCACCGGCCGGCTTGCCGAACGCCTCGGCCAACGCGCCGCGGGCGGCGGCGTAGCCCGGTCCGTCGGTCTCGCAGCGGAACGGCGGCGCCTCCTTGGTGCGCTGCACCTCGACCTGGGCACCCCACGGGGCGTGCGTCTCGAGGTGGGCGACCAGGGCGTCGAGCTCCTCCTCCGGATCGGAGCCGGGCACGATCCGCATCGAGATCTTCGCCCTGGCCTCGGGGATGAGCACGTTCGAGGAGCCGGCGATGCTCGTCATGTCGAGGCCGATCGCGTTGATCGACGGCTGCGCCCACAGCCGGTCGCCGACCGGGCCGGTGCCGGTGAGCTCGACGCCGTCGAGCAGGTCGGCGCTGGACCGGAAGTCCTCCTCGCTGAGGTCCGCGCCCGTCCCAGACGTCGCGCGAGACGCCGTCGACGGCGACGTTGCCGTCGTCGTCGTGCAGGGTCGCCAGCAGGCGCGCCAGCGCCATCATCGCGTCGGGCGCCGGGCCGCCGAAGACGCCGGAGTGCAGCGGGTGCTCGAGGGTGCGCACGGTGACGACGCAGGCGACGTCGCCGCGCAGGGCGGTGGTCAGCACCGGCTCGCCGACCTCGCAGGTTGCCCATGTCGCAGATGACGAACAGGTCGCAGGCGAACAGCTCGGGATGCGCCTCGACGAACGCCTCGAGGTTGCTCTCGGTCTCCTCCATGCCCTCGAGGATCAGCTTGACGGTGCAGGGCGGCTTGCCGTCGAAGACCCGCAGCGTGCCGAGGTGGCTGACGAGGCCGCCCTTGTCGTCGGCGGCGCCGCGGCCGTAGATCCGGCCGTCGTCCTTGCGGGTCGGCGTCCACGGGTCGCTCGTCCAGCCCTGCTCCGGCGGGGCCGGCTGCACGTCGTAGTGCGCGTAGAGCACCACGACCGGCGAGCCCTCGGGCCCGGCGATCTCGCCGTAGATCGGCGGGTAGCCGGACGGGCACCTCCATCAGCCGCGCGTTGGTGAATCCGACGTCGCGGAACAGCTGCAGCGTCCCTGCGGCCATCTGCGTCCACCGGCTCGGCCGGGTAGCCGGGGAAGGCGATCGACGGGATCGCCACCAGCTTCTCCAGGTCCTCGAGCAGGCCCGGGCATCAGGGCCGCGGCCTTGCTCGGCGATCTCGTTGCTGTCCATCGTGTGCTCCGTCCTTCGTGGTCGGGTGCGGTGCGTCGGTGGTCGCGCGGGGTCAGAAGAAGACGCCGCCGATCAGCGCGCCGACGGCGATCGTGGTGACCGACAGCACGAGCATCGGGACGAAGAAGCTGTGGTCGAGCAGCTTGGTGCCGAGCTTCGTCGTGCCGGAGAGGTCGAAGTTGGCCGCGGCGATCTGGGTGCCGTTGGCCGGCAGGGTGTAGACGCCGCCGAGGGCGCCGGCCCACATGCCGGTGACGACGCCCGGGCGCCAGCCCGGCCGCGAGGCCGATCGGCACGATGGTCCGGGTCGCGGTCGACTGGCTCGTCGTCAGCGCGGCGACGAGGAAGACGGCCAGCGCGAAGATGAACTGCCAGCTCGGTGACCCAGCCGCCGATGGTGCTCGACGATGTAGTCCTCGTGGGCCGCGATGAAGGTGGCCGTCAGCCAGGCGATGCCGAAGAGGGCGATCGCCGAGATCATGCCGGCCTTGAACACCGACTGGTCGGGCACCGTCTTCACGTCGGGCCGCCCGACGAAGAGGATCAGCGACGCCGACGACGAACATGACCATGACGATCGTGCGTCGTCATGTCGATGGGCACCGGCTGCCTCGCCCTCGACGGCGAACGAGGGCCGCAGGTCCGGGAAGAGGCCGAGGATGACGATGACGACGACGCCGAGCAGGAAGACCAGCGCGGAGTTGCGGCCCTCCTTGGTGTAGGTGAGGCCGGAGCCGGGGTCTGCGCCGAGCTCGGCGTCCGTCCGGACGGTCGCCGGCCGAACCGGCGCTCCGACGGCCACGACCTGCTGCTCGGCGCCGACCGGCGCCAGCTCGCCGGAGGCGATCTTCGCCTGCACCTCGGGGTCGTCGTCGAGGTCCTTGCCACATCCGGTTGACGACGAGCGAGGTGACGACGATGCCGACCACGCACGCGGGCATGGTGATCGCGAGGATCTGCGTCAGGCCGAGGTTGTACGGCGCGACGTCGGTCAGCGTCAGCATCGCCGCCATCGCCGCCGAGACCGGCGAGGCCGCCAGCGCCATGCCCGGACTGGACGACGGTGACCGTCAGCGGCCGCGACGGGCCGGATCCCGTTCTTGTACGAGACGTCGTAGATCACCGGCAGCAGCGGGTAGATGATGTTGCTCGTCCCGGCGCCGATCGAGAACAGCGAACGCCGTCAGCGGCGCGATCAGCGTGATCTGCTTCGGGCGCTTCTCGATGACCCTGCGCCGCGACCTCCACCATCCAGTCGATGCCGCCGGCGGCCTGCATCATCGCCGCCGAGGTGACGACGGCGAGGATGATCGCGAGGGCGGCCGCCGGCGGCTCGCCGGGCGCCTCGCCGAAGACGAAGACGAGGACGAACGTGCCGAGGCCGCCCCACAGGCCGACCCCGACGCCGCCGGCCCGGGTGCCCATGACGATCGCCCCGAGGACGACGAGCGCCTCGAGCACGAAGCTGACGCTCATGTCGTTTCCTTCCTACCGTGCTCAGGCGCCGTTGCACTGTGTGTCGAGGGACATCTTCAACGCCCCGTAGGCTTCGGCGACGTCGCCGAGTGACTCCTCGAGCAGCGGGACGGCGGTCGCGCGAGCCTTGTCGCCCGCGTTGACTGCGGCCTGCTTGAAGCCGTCGATGGCGGCTCGGAGATTCGAGATGGCGGTGTCGAGACGTCCCTCGGACACCGCCTGCAGTTGGTCCAGCTCAGCCTGGACAGTGTCGAGCTTTGCCCGCAGGTCGTCGACCGTCGCACTGCGCGGCTGGATAGCACGAACGCCGTCGACCGCAGTCGCGAGGTCGGCGTAGTTACCGCAAAGATCCTGATCCGCAGTATTCCCGCAGCCCGCGAGCAACGGGATAGCGGCGACGAAAAGACCGAACGCAACGGCCCGTTGCCGTCTCATTGCTGGTCTCCCGACCGTGTGTGCGGGTTCGGGCCTCATCTACGGTCCTCCGATCGAAGTCCGCGTGGGATTTTGGGGATGCAGCAATCGCGCACGATGCAGGAAGAATGTGGCCGTGCCGACCCGGGCGAGCCGGTCTCGGTTCGTCAGATAACGATGATCATGAGGCGGGTCCGCCTGCGTCACCTCATCCGCATCGGATGAACTTTCCTGGCGTCGGCGACGCCAGAACAATGACACTCTGCCGACCGTGCTTTCAAGTGAACAACGCATTAACGGCGATCATGGTCTATGTCCTGATTGTGGGAGTTCGATCGGTCGGCGTGGGCGGGTGGAATGCCCCTTGCCAGGACGCGGGCGGCGATGGAGTCATCCCGAGCGAGTGATGACCATCGACCGGCTCGCTGCCGATGATTCGGCCGACATGCTGCCAGCGGCGCGATGAAGGAGCAGACGGCCATGTCCAACCTCGAGCAGGCCCCGGTCACCGTCGACCGCAACCCGACCCGCGGCCTCCTGGCGGTGGCCTGCCTGTCGACCCTCGTCGTCAACGCGAACACCTCCGCGGTGTCGATCCTGCTGCCCGCGATCAGCGAGGACGTCGGCACGCCGGTGAGCACGCTGCAGTGGGCCGTCACCGGATACTCGCTCGTCGGCGCCGCGGTCATCGTCACCTCGGGGCGCTCGCCGACGTGTACGGCCGCCGCCGGGTGTTCGTCGGCGGGTTGGTGCTCTTCGTCGCGTCGTGTGTGTTGATCGCGCTGGCCGGCAGTGGCGGCGCCGTCATCGGCGGCCGGATGATCCAAGGCGCCGCCGGTTCGACCATCCTGGCGTGCGGGCTCAGCCTGCTCTCGACGGGATCGTCCGGCGCCGGCCAGTTGCGCGCGGTGTCGTTGTGGGGCGCCGCATCCGCGGTCGGTGCGGCCGCCGGCCCGCTCGTCGGCGGCGTCCTTGTCGGGGTGACCAGCTGGCGGGGTCTGTTCTGGATCGACGCCGCCATAGCGGCCGTATGTATTCCGGTGACGTACCGCTCGGTCGGCGAGTCCCGCGACCCGAACCGTCCGCGCTCCATCGACTGGCTGGGCACGTTCCTGGTGGGAGCGATCCTCGCACCGTTCATCCTCGCGGTCAGCATGGGCAGCACGTGGGGTTGGACGTCGCTGGCGATCCTCGGCTGCTTCGCCGTGACCGTCGCCGCCACGATCGGCTTCGTCGTCGTGGAGGGGCGGGTGACGGCACCGCTGGTCGACCTGGCGCTGTTGCGAAACGCCCTGCTGGTCGCCTCCACGATCGCCATCCTCATCGGCGCCGGCACCATCAACGGTCTCGGCTTCCTGGTCAGCATCTACTTCCAGAATCCGGCCGTGCTGGGGATGACCGCGTTGGAGGCCGGGCTCGCGACCCTTCCCATGACGGTTGCGCTTGTCGTCGTCGCCCCGCTGGTCGTGGGCCTCGCCGCGCGGATCGGCACCCGCACCGTCATCGCCGTCGGCTTCGCGATCAGCACCGCAGGCTTCGTCGTGCTCATCTTCACCCACGCGTCCTGGTCCTACGCAGCGTTCGTGCTTCCCATGGTGGCCGTGGCCGTCGGCATGGGTCTGTCGAATGGACCGTCCTCGTCGCTCGCGACGACCGCCGTGCCGGGGGACCAGGTCGGTGCGGCCTCCGGTATCTCCAACATGGCCCGGTACGTCGGCGCGGCGGTCATGGTCGCGATCGTGGCTGCCCTGTATACGTCGTCCGCCGCGGACAACGCAGCACCGTCCGGCGACACGCTGGCCGCGGGCTTCGCGCGGGCGTCGGTGGCACTCGCGGTGGTGTCGGGTTCGGGCATCGTCCTGGCCCTGCTGGCGGCGCGGCACCGGCCGGCCCGGCCGCGTGCGGTCGACTACGCCGCGGCGGCCGCCGCGTCCGCTCACACACTGCCGGCGCATGCCGTTCTAGAGAAGGACGCCGGTCGCTCGTGACCGGGTGACGCCGCTGCGCCGGGCTCACCGGACGTCGGGCCTGGCCGCTCGACGGTCTTCGGCAATAAACCAGTGCCCCCGGGCGCGTCAACGAGGCCACTACTTCCCCGAAGCAGTGGCCACCCGACCCCTCTGAGACCACTACTTCCCCGGAGTAGTGGCCGCCCGACCCCACCGAGGCCACTACATCCCCGGAGTTGTGGCCTCCCGACTCCTCTGAGGCCACTACGTCCGCGCAGTTGTGGCGACGGGGGCTTGGGCACGCGGATCTGGCAGGCGCGAAGCGCCGGTGTCTGGCGGGAGCAGCGGTCGTGCGCTCGACGGACCCGAGTCATCGGGTGGAAAAGGTCCTGGCAGCGCCCTCGTCCGCCGGCGCCGTGCCTGCGCGCGGGATGCCGCGCCGCTCGGCCGCAACCGGAGCGCAACGGCCGTGGGTAGCCGGAAACGACGTCAATGCAGTGCCTGCTCGCGAAGGACCCGTCGCAGCAGTTTGCCGGAGGGCGTGCGGGGCAGCTTGTCGATGACGATGAGGTCGGCGAGGTGTTTGTAGGCGGTCGTACGTTGGGTCAGCCAGTCTTGGATCGTCGGGGCGTCGAGTGGCGCGGCGGCGACCACGTATGCGACGGGTCGTTCGCCGTGCCGCTCGTCGGGGCGCCCGATCACGGCGGCGTCGGCGATCGACGGGTGGGCCAGCAGCAGTTCCTCCAGTTCGGCCGGCGCGACCTGGTAGCCGTCGACCTTGATGAGTTCCTTGAGCCGGTCGAGCACGACGACGTTGCCGTCGGGGTCGACGTGGCCGAGGTCGCCGGTGTGCAACCAGCCGTCCGGGTCGAGGATCTCGGCGGTGGCGGAGGGGCGGTTCAGGTAGCCGGCCATCACCTGTGGTCCCCGGACCCAGAGCTCACCGGATTCGCCGGGGCCGCGGGCGCGGCCGGTCTGTGGGTCGATCACCATCAGCTCGGTGTTCGGGAGGAGCCGGCCCACGGTGCCGGGTGGGCTGGGATGGTGCCGGTCGGGGACGCAGATGCCGGCGGTCGTCTCGGTCAGGCCCCAACCCTGCGCGACGACGCAGCCCGGCAGCCGGGCGGCCACCGCCCGGTGCACAGGCACCGGTAGCGGGGCACCGCCGACGGCGAGCAGTTCCAGCGATGACAGGTCCCGCCCGGCGGCCGCGGGGTGGTGGGCCAGGAAGGCGGCCACCGGTGGCGGTACCGCGGTCAGGCTGATGCGATGCCGTTCGATGACGTCAAGGACCAGTTCGGGCTCGAAGTGCGCAACCGTGACGACGGTGGCGCCGACGGCCAGCGGCACGGCCAGCGTGACGATCCCGCCGAGTACGTGGAAGAACGGGGCCAGTGCCAGGACCGTGTCCCGCTCGGTGAAGCGGGTCACCGCCTGTATCTGCCGCACCATGGTGACCAGGTTGGCCTGGGTGAGCAGCACGCCTTTGGGTAGCCCGGTGGTCCCGCTTGAGTACGGCAGCAGCCCGACGTCGTCGGGGTCGGTGGCGGCCGGTGGTGCCGGATACTCGCAGGCCAGTACCTCCCGCAGAGCGGTGGCGCGGGTGTCCTCCCCGAGCACCACGACCTGTCGGACCCCGGCCATCTCACTCGCCAACCCGGCCAGTCGCGGTGTCGTGACGACGATCGCGGCACCGGCGTCGGCGAGCTGCGTCGCGGCCTCCGGCCCGGTCCAACTCGGGTTCATGGCGGTCACCGTGGCACCCAGGCGCATGGTCGCCAGCGCGCACGCCGCCCACGGCGGGGTGTTCGGCGCCCACAGGGCAACGGTGTGCCCGGCCGTGACCCCGTGGCCGGCGAGCCAGGCGCTGATCCGTTCTACCCGCCGCCCGAACTCGGCGTAGGTCACCGACGCGCCCGACGCCCCGTCGATCAGGGCGATGCGGTCCGGCTGGCGTTCGATGCTGGCCTGCACCATCGCCGGCAGGGTGGTGCCGCCCACCGGCACGTCGGGATAACTGCTGCGCCACAA
Source organism: uncultured Actinomycetota bacterium (assembly GCA_963816625.1). Lineage (GTDB taxonomy): Bacteria > Actinomycetota > Actinomycetes > Mycobacteriales > Micromonosporaceae > Dactylosporangium. The sequence continues at coordinate 1,772,951 of CAWFLC010000006.1, forward strand.
CATCGCGGTACCTCCTCCGTCGCTGCTTGACACGTGTAAAGTAAACCGCCGGTACTTGACACGTGTCAAGTACGAGCGGAAGGTGAGCCCATGGACGACGAACCGACCCGCGAACGCATCCTGTCCGCGGCCTGGAAGATCGCGCACGAACGCGGCTCGGTCCAGTTCACCCTCGCCGAGGTCGCGTCGCTGGCCGGCGTTTCCCGCCAGGCGTTGTACCTGCACTTCGACAACCGCGCGGGCCTGCTCGTGGAGATGGCCCGCCGCATCGACCACAGCTCCGGCTTCGTGAGCCGGATCGCCGCCACCCGCAAGCGGCCCGCCCTGCAGGGGCTCCGGCAGGCGCTGCGGCTGTGGTACGAGCATCTCAGCGAGATCCTGCCGGTCGCCCGGGCACTGGAGGCGGCCGCCATCACCGCCGATGAGGGAGCCACCGCCTACCACGACCGGATGCAGGCCTGGCACGAGACACTGCGCATCTGCATCACCGCCGTCGCCGACGCCGGCCTGCTCCGGCGGCAATGGACCGTGGACCAAGCCACCGACTGGGTCTGGGCCCGCACGCAGCCCGCCAACTACGAATACCTGGTGAGGCAACGCCACTGGCCAGCCAAGCTGGTGACCGAACGAACGGTCCGGTCGATCGTCACCGAACTCGCCAACCCAAACCGGGTCAGCTGAACTCGACCTGTGCGAGTTCACCGCGTGAGGTGACGCCGGCCTTGGTGAAGCAGTTGCGGAGGTGGAAGGCGACGGTGCGCGGAGAGATCCAGCATTGAGCGGCGATCTCCTTGTTGGACAGGCCCTGACGTACCAGCTGCGCGACCTGCAGCTCCATCGGGGTGAGGTTGGTCAGGGTGGATGGGTCGCGTTTGCGGGCGGTCTCCCCGGATGCGCGCAGCTCTTGGGCCGCGCGGGTGATGAACGGTTCGGCGTGCAGGTCCTGGAAGATGTCGAGGGCGAGGCGCAGGTGCCGGCGCGCGTCGACCCGGCGTTGGGCACGCCGCAGGAACTCCCCGTACGCCAGGTGACTGCGGGCCCGCTCGTACCGGCGTGTGGAGCCGGCGTGATGCGCCAGCGCGCTCTCGAAGTGAGCGGGTGCATGGGCCGCGTCGGCGAGCAAGGCCTGGCCGTGTTCAGCGGTGGCGAGCGCCCATGGCCATTGGGTGCCGTTGGCGAACGTAGCCAGTTCCTCGACCCACTCAGCCGCCCGTTGATGCTCGCCCGCCCGAACCGCAGCGTCGATGCGGTCGAGCGCGGCCATCCGACGGATGGCGGGCACGTCCATGCCGCTGAGGTGGTGGAAGGCGGCGTTCGTGTCGCCGTCATGACCGGCACGCGTGCCCTTGGCCCACCGGGTCACATCGCGGACCGGGCCGGCCAGGATGCCGAGTTGGTGGGCCGTGGCGACGCCGTCGACGCGAGCCAGCAGTACGTCGTAATCAGGTTTGCCCTGACGGGCGGCGAGCAGCGTCAGCAAGGCGAGCGGGGCAGCGGTCATCACGGGTTGCCCGGCGCTGGTGCTCAGGGCGATGGCTTCGGCGGCGGAGCTGCCGCCGGTGAACCATTGTCCGGCGAGCACCTGGGTGAAAATCAGCCGCGGCAATGTGTACAGCACGAGCATGCCAGCGCCCTGATCACGGCCTTGCGACAGCATCGTGGTGAAACAGCGGCTGGCCGCCTCGTCGTCACCGTGGTGCAGGGCGGCGGCCCCCAGATTCGCCAGCACGTCCGGGTCGTCGACGTGCAGGCCGGACTGTTGGGCGTCGTGCAGCGGTTCCGCGGCTGCTGCCCAGTCACCGCGAGCGGCGGCCGTCATCCCGGCCAGGAGCCGCTTGAGGCAGCGGGTGCGGGCCGGGTCCTCGGGGGAGGGGTGCGTGTCGATGACGGCGCGCTGCAGCGTCGTGCCGCTGTCGCCGCCGAAGACGGTGAGGACGGTGGCGACCACCGCCATCTCCAGCGCCCGGTCCGGGGCATCGACGGCCACGGTCCGCGCGGCCTGCATCAGGATGCGGTGTGCCTCGTCGGCCGAACCGATGTTGAACGCGATCCGGCCGCGCAGCCGGTCGATGTCGGCCCTGAGCATCCGGTCGTCGGCGTGCTCGCGGGCCTGGGCGGCCAGCGCGCCCGCCCGGGTGGTCTGGCCGGCCGCCCAGGCGTTGCGGGCGGCGGCGAACGAATGGGCGGCGCGCGGTTGGTCGGCGGCGGACAGCTCGGCGGCGCGTTCGTATCCGGCCGCGGCGGCGACATACCCGCCGCCCCGCTCGGCGCGGACCGCGGCACGTTCGAGCGCCGCGACGACGGCTTCGTCCGGACCTTCGGCGGCCGCGGCACGGTGCCACGCCTGCCGGTCGGCGTCGACGGCGCCGTCGAGCGCGTCGGCGAGGGCCTGGTGCGCGGTGCGCCGCTCCAGTCCGGTCGCCGCCTGGTAGATGGCGGAGCGTACGAGTGGATGGCGCACGCGCACGCTGTCGCCGTCGGTCAGCAGCAGGCCGGACTGCTCGGCCTCCTGGAGCGCCTGCGCGCCCGCGCCGAGGACCGCGGCGGCTTGCCGCACCGTGGCGAGCTGTCCCGAGTTGTCGGCCGCGGCGACCAGCAGCAGCGTCTGCACCTGCTCGGGCAGTCGCCGGCATCGGTCCAGGAACACCCGTTCCAGATCAGCGGTCATGCGGAGCTGCGACGGCATCGGCGCCGTTCCGCCGCGCTGGGCCTCGGTCAACCCGCTCGGCAGCTCGACCAGGGCGAGCGGGTTCCCGGCGGCCTGCGCCAGCAGCCGCCGGCTGACCTCGTCGGGAAGCGGCTCGCTCGCCCGCTCCGCCAGCAGCGCCCGCGCCGCCGGCTCGTCCAGGCAGTTGATCAGCAGTACGGGAACGCCGTCGTGCCTAAACGTTCGCAGATCACCGTCGCGCGCGGCGAACACCAGTGCCACGCGGTCGGCCTGGACCCGGCGGGCCGCGAAGAGCAACGCGTTCGCCGACGCGTCGTCGAGCCAGTGCGCGTCATCGACAACGCAGAGCACCAGGCTGTCCTCCGCCGCCTCGGTGAGGGCCGACAGGGTCGCCAGCGCGATGAGGAACGGGTCGACGGCCACCCCGTCCTCCTGCCCGAACGCCACCCGCAGCGCCCGTGCCTGCGGAGCCGGAAGCCGGTCGAGCTGAGCAAGGACCGGGCGCAGCAGTCTGTGCAGTGCGGCGAAGGCCAGCGGCGACTCTGACTCCAAGCCCTGGGTACGCAGCACGCGGGCGTTGACCGCCCCCACGACGAGGTCATCGAGCAGGGCGGACTTGCCGACGCCGGCCTCGCCATGGACGACGATCGCGCCGGCGCGGCCCCGGCTGGCCTGCTCGAGCAGGGCGGCCAGGCGCGCTCGTTCGGATTCCCGGCCATGCAGCACGACCTGACGCTACCCGGCGACCCACCCGACTTCGGTGGCTGTCTCGGGCAGGATGGAACCCATGACGGTGCGAGTTCGGCTGGACCTGGCTATCTTCGACGCGGCGGACATCGACAAGGTTGGATCGTTCTACGCCGAGCTCACCGGCTGGGACGTCGTCCGTCAGGACGCTGACCGATTCGGCATCCGGACTCCGGACGGTCAGGAGGTCGAATTCCAGCGCGCCCGCGACCACGTCGCGCCGCAGTGGCCCGGGCAGGAGCACCCGCAGCAGTTCCACCTCGACCTGCAGATCGACGATCCCGAGGCGGCAGGCCGAGCGGGCGGTCGGACTCGGCGCCACCCGGCTGGCCGACGGCCCAACCTGGATCACCCTGGCCGACCCGGCCGGCCATCCGTTCGATCTGTGCCAGGTGGACGGCGTGGGCCCGGTGATGGGGCTGTTCGCGGTGACGATCGACGCCCCTGACGCATCAGCCCTGGCCGGCTTCTACGCCGCCTCACCGGTATGGAGGTCACCTACGACGGTCCCGAGGGCGCGCTCATCCCCGGTGGCGGCACGGAGCCTGATGTTCCAGCAGATCAGCGACTACAACCCGCCCCGCTGGCCGGACCCGGCGCATCCGCAGCAGGCCCACCTCGACCTCCTGGTCGAGGATCTCGACGCCGGCGAGGCGCGGGCAGTGGAGCTGGGCGCGACCCGGCTGGACGCCGGCGGTGAGCGCTTCAGGGTCTTCACCGACCCGGCCGGCCACCCGTTCTGCCTCGTCGGTTAGGGCACCTGCGGGCGCTGACCCCACGCGCTGACCATCAGCGGGGGGAGATAGTAGGTCTCCGGCCGTGCGCTGATCTTGAGGAACAGCTCAATGTCGCTCGCGGTGGTCAACCCGGTGCCGACCAGCCGGTCGGCGAGTTGCTCGAAGCTGCCCCGGGTCCATTGCTCGCTGCCGCCGGACACGACCGGTGTGTGCAACTCGGCGCCGACGTTGGCCAGCCCGGCGTCGACCAGCGCACCGGTCAGCCGGCTGCCGTACGACGGGTCGGCGCCGTTCGCGGCGAACACGGCCGCGATCGCCAGGTAGATCCGGTGGGTGGCGGCGGGGGCCGGCGGCGGCGCGGTGACGTATTGGGCGAGTGTGCCGGCGGTTGTGGCGCCGAAGTCGACGTCCTCGATCAGCAGCCAGCCGCCGGGCCGCAGCGCGGCGACCAACCGTTTGAGCACCTGCTGGCGGTCCGGCAGGTGGACCAGCACCGCCCGCGCGTGCACCAGGTCGAATGCGGCGTCATCGACCGGGTCGGTGACGATGTTGTGGGTGCGCACCTCGAGGTTGGCCCGGCCGTGCCCGTCGAGGAACCGGGTGTCCAGATCGGTGGCCAGCACCCGGCCAGTCTCGCCGACCCGATCGGCCAGCCACACCGCCATGCTGCCGGCGCCGCAGCCGATCTCCAGGCAGCGCCATCCCTCCCCGACGCCGAGATCGCCCAGGAACCGGCGGGACGAGCCGTCGAAGAGCGACTCCAACGCACTGAGCCGGTCCCGCTCTTTCCGCCAACGCTGGTCGAACACATACGTACTCACGTGGATCCCTCCCGTCGCCGACGCCGCCGGCCGGTACTCAGGCCGCCACGGCGCTCCCGCCGTACGGCAAGGATCGACGAGACCAACAGGGTTGTCGTTGGGCTAGCGCGCAGAACCGTTCACAACGCGTGCAGATCTGCGGTACTCCGCCGGCGGCATCCCGTGCCCGGCCCGAAACGCCCGGCTGAAATCGGCAGCGCTGGAAAAACCCCACCGGGCGGCGACAGCCGCCACCGGGCGGGCCGCCAACGCCGGATCCGCAAGATCACGCCGGCAGCGCTCCAGACGCTGGTGCCGGATCCAGCCCGCCACGGTCAGCCCCTCGTCATGGAAAAGCTGGTGCAGGGAGCGCAGGGACATGTGGTGCGCGGCGGCGACCGCGGCCGGGGTCAGTCGAGGATCGCTCAGGTGCTGGTGGATGAACGCCTGCACGGTGGTGAACAGGGCATGCCGGCGCGCGTGTGGCGTCCCCCAATCGCCGATGTCCAGTTCGCGCGCCAACCGCGTCGCCAGCACCTCGAGAGCGGCGGTGGACAGCCGCGCCGCCTCCGCCGGAGAGTAGTGATCGACGTTGCGGGCCAGCTGGAGCAGGAACTGCGAGGTCAGATCCCCCAACCCGGCGGAGGCCGAAAAGCGCACCGCGGTCAGCCGCCGCAGCCGGCTGCGGCGACAACGGCAGCAGCGACGGCGGGAACATGAAGGTCAGCAACCGGGTCGGCCGATCCTGGCCGACGCCGCAGGCCACCTCGTATGGCCGGCGGGTGTCGTACACCGCGAATTCGGCCGGGGACAGCCGGGCCTGCTGGCCACCCTGGTCGACCACCGACGAACCACCGCACACCAGCAGGATCTTCAACAGGTCCGGGTCGGCCTGGGAGATCAACTCGGGGGTACGGCGCACCGTGATCGGCATGACGTCCATGACGACGACCTGCATCGCCCCCAGACCGCTGGCCCGGAATTCTCCCCAGTAGTCGGCCCGGTATTCGTGCGGCATTCCATCGGCACCCACGTCGAGGCCGTGATCTCCCGCACGTAGTCCAGACGGTCGGCCGGAGACACCTCGTCGGTACGAATCAGGGTACTCATCGATCCCCCCACCCAAGCACCCTCAGCGTACGCCGCACACCGGCGCCGAATCACCGAGGCAATCGTCGCCTTGCCGACCGCCGGCGCCGATCACGAGCTTGTCGTTTGCTCATTGAGAGGCAACGGGTCAGGACTCGATGAGGCCGAGCTTTCTCGCTTCCTGAACGGCCTTGGTACGGGTCGCCGCCCGCAGCTTCCGGTGGACCGCGGCGACTTGGCTCTTGACCGTGTTCCGCGAGATGTGCAGCTGGTCGGCGATCTCCGCCAGCGTCAGGTGGGTGGGTAGCAGGTCCAGGACCCGCATCTCCGCCGCGGTCAGTGTCATCGCGCTCGGGACACGACGCCGACCGCCGTGCCGGGCGAGGTCGGCGGCCAGTCGCTGGTACTCGTCGCGCAGGACACCCTCGGTCAGCAGCCGGTTCAGGTGACGGTTCGCCTCCGTCAGCTTGAGCCGGGCGGCGGCGTGGTCGTCCAGTTCGAGCAGGGTCCGGCCGAGCACGATCGCCATCTGCGCGCCGAGCCAGGGAAAGGCCGTCGGGGATGGTGAGGCGTAGAGCCGCAACGCCCGGCCAACGTGGTGCCGCGCGGCGGCGAGGTCTCCCTCGTGGATGGCCACCCTCGCCCGCGCGACGTACGAGGTGATGCTGGACAGGTAGTCCGGCAGGCCGGCCGCTTCGATCAGCGTCGCCGCCTCGGTGGCATAGTCCCGCGCCACCGCCCATTCACCGCGGTCAGCGGCATGCAGCGACAACTGGCCGAGCGCGAAGCTCGCTCCCGAGGGTCGCCGCTTGCGGCCGAAGTAGGCGGCTCGCTCCCACGCCTTCACCGCGGCCTCCGGCTCGCCGTTGAACATCAACGCGGCGCCGTAGAGTACGCCGGCCGCCGCGTACCAGGGCCCCGCCGGAGGCTCCAGCTCAAATGCCCGCCGGGCGTCCGCGAGCATCCGCACGACGCCGAACGGCGCAAGAGCAGCGCGGAGAATCGCGATGCCGGAGACGAGCGAAGGGCCGGCGCGGACCGGCGCCGCATCCGGCGGCGCCTGTTCCGCCGCGAGCAGGCACCGCTGCGCACGGGCGGCGTCGCCGGTGAGAGCCCAGGTCCATCCGGCACCGACGGCCAACCACGGATGGTCCTCGAGCGCGCCGTCGTCGAGCTCTTCCAGCCAGCCGCGCACCGTGTGGATCCGGCCGGCGTTGACGAAATCCTGCGCGCACGCGGTCACCAGACGCGCCGCGGTGGGCACGTCCTGGCCGGCGATGGCGTGCGCGATCGCCTGATCCACGGGCCCGTGCACTTCGTACCAGGCGGCCGCACGGCGATGAATGCGCTGCTCTTCCCCGGGCTCGCGCCGGCGCAGCTCCGACAGGAGCATCTCGCCGAACAACCGGTGGTATCGATACCACCGACCGTCGTGATCCTGCGGGACGACGAACAGGTTCCGGCTCTCGATCTCCGCCAGCCAGGTGGCCGAGCCCGAGCGCCCGAGCACGGCGTCACACAGCGGACCCGACATCTCGTCGAGCACGGCCGTCCGCAACAAGAAACGGGTCGTGTCGGCCGACTCGCGGGTAAGGACCTCATCGCGGAAGTAGTCCACGATGAACTTGTCCGACCCGGCGATCCCGGCCGCGGCGGCGACCTCGTCGATAGAGCCGCGCACCGACAACCCGGCCAGGTAGACGCCGGCTGGCCAACCCTCGGTCCGCCGCACCAGCGCCGCCACCGCGTCCTCGGGAAGGGTGGCTCCCATGGCCGAGAGGACCGCGCTCGCCTCCTCCTCGGTGAATCGCAGCTCGTCGGTGCCGAACTCGACGAGCTTTCCCTGGCTCCGCAACCGGCCGAGCCGCAACGCCGGCCGACCGCGGGAGGCGACGAAGATGTGACAGCCGGACGGCAGGTCCTTCGCCAGGGCGATGATCAGGTCCATGCCGGTTGCGCCGGTGAGGACGTCGAAGTCGTCGAGCACGAGCACCCACGGCACTTCGTTGGCCGTCGCGGAGGCGACGAGGCGCGGCACGACCACCCCGAGCGGGGACACGTTGGGCACGGCCAGCGCCCGCCAGACCGCGTCTTCCAAGGGATGAATCTGATGAAGCGCGAGTGCGATATGCCGGAGCAGGCCGACCGGATCGTTGTCGGATTTGTCCAGGTGAACCCATCCGAAGTTGCGGTCGTCCTGCCCGGCCCATTGACTCAGCGCGATGGTCTTGCCGTAGCCCGAGGGCGCGGTGAGCAGGGCCAGTGGCACGTCGTCCGCGACCGCGGCGAAGGCCTTCAGCAGGCGGTCGCGGCGCAGGTGTCGCTCCGATGTGCGGACGATCTTCATCGGCACCGTGGTGAAGCCCGATGCCGACCCTGGATCACGCAGGTTCTCGCCGTTGTCCGCCGTGTGCGGTCGAATAGGTGCGACAGCATCGGAATGCCACAACACGGGCACCACCGACGGAACGACCGGGCCGCGGGAGCCGGACTGGTCGTTTTGAACGTCGGCCTCGTCGGTCATGGCCACCCTCGGTCTTGGTGCAATTGTGATCAAAGGGGGACTATCGGTCACTCTGGACCAGAGCAACACCGCGACACTACGCGCCGACCGGCCCTGACCTCAACGATCGGCCGTTCGGGTTGACGGCCACGATCTATTCGCCGACCGGGCCGCCGGCCAGCTCCGCCACGATGTCGAGATGCCCAAGGTGGCGGGCGTACTCCTGTACCAGGTGAAACAGCACCCGCTCCAGCGGCGGCGGGTCCGCGCCGTCCCATCGCGCACCGGGCTCTCCCGGCGTCGAGAGCTCGTTGTCCTGTATCACGGCGCGGGTGTGCGCGCCCTGCGCACGCAGCGTGGCCACGAGGTCCTCGCGAGTCACGTCAGGCGCGACATACCATCGGTCCCCGCGTTGATCACCCCACGGGTTGTCGACGTCGCGGCCCTCAAATCCCCACTCGATCCAGCGCAGCTCCACGTAACGCAGGTGCTTGAGCAGTTCCAGTGGGGTCCATCCGGACGGCAGCCGGCTGCGGCGCAGCTCGTCCTCAGCCAACGCGGACACCTTCGCCAGCAGGTTTTCGCGGAAGTAGTCGAGGTACCGAAGGAACACCTCGGCACGCCCGGAGGCCGGGACCGTTGGCGAAGGGAACGGCATCGTCACCCGGCTATCATCCGCTCTCGGTAGCCTGGGCCGGATGGAGGGTTTCGCGGAGCGCGCTCAACCCGCACTGGGAGATATCACTGTTCCGCAGACGTTCCGTGACATGCCTCGCTGGTGGCGTGAGGGCTCCGAGTGGCTGGAAGGGCTGCCTCGACTCATCCGCACCTATTGCGCACGCTGGCAGCTGACGATCACCGGCAACATGACACACGGCTCCAATGCGGCCGTCATACCGGTCGCTCGCGCCGGTGAGCTTTTCGTCCTGCGCCTGACCCCCCCGGAGCCCGCGGTCAGCGAGCAGGTCGCCGCGCTGCGATTCTGGAATGGCCGTGGGACCGTCCAGCTGATCGACGCCGACATCGGCGGCGGAGCCATGCTGCTCGAGCGGCTGGCGATCGGCGTGTCGCTGCAGGACGTGCCGGTCGCGGAGGCGATCCCCGTCCTGGGCCGGATGATGCGTCGCCTTGCGATACCAGCACCGCGGCACGTACTCAGTACCGCCGCGGTCGTAGCAGACCGGATGGCGACGATGCGGGCCGAATGGGAGCGCTTGGGCCGTCCATTCGAAGAGGCGGTGCTACGCCGGGCATACGATGCCGGGTCCCGCTTGTCGCGCACGGAGTCAGAACTGGCGGTCAACGGGGACCTCCACTCCGCGCAGGTCCTGCGGGGCAGGAGGGAACCCTGGCTGACTGTCGACCCCGTGCTGATGCGGGGCGACATCGCCTTCGACCTCGGGCGAGTGCTCTGGACAAGAATCGACGAAATGAGCGACGCGAAAGCGATCGTTCGCCACTTCGACGCCGCGGTGGACGCCGCTGGGATCGACCGCGACCATAGCCGGGACTGGGTCGTTTTCCGCACCGTCGACTACTGGCTCTGGGGACTTTCCGTTGGCCTCACCGAAGACCCACCACGCTGCCGACGGCTCGTCTTCGCCTTCGCCGATTGACCAGTCGCGCTACGACGACGCCGGCGGCAGGCTCGCCAGGTACACCGTGTTGCTGGACTCACCGCCCTGTACCGGGTTGGGAAACGTGACCACGTGAGCCGTGCAGGTGGCGAACACGCGCCCGAGGGTCGCGGTGAACTGCTCGTCCGGGGGATCGTTGGACCACAACGCGAACACCCCACCGGGATGCAGATGACGGCTGAGGTGAGCCAGGCCCTCGGTCGTGTAGAACGCGCCGTGGTCCGGGTGCAGCACATGACGCGGTGAGTGGTCGATGTCAACCGCGATGACGTGGAACCGGCGGCCCGCCGCCATCGGGTCGAAGCTTGAGCCTCCGACCATCGCGAAGAAGTCGCCGCATATCATTCGGCTGCGCGGGTCGGCCGTCAGCGCCGTGGCGAATGGCAGCAGCCCGCGCCGATGCCATCCGATCACCGCGTCGAGGGCTTCCACCACGATCAGCGAACGTACCCGCGGATCGGCCAGCACGGCGCCGGCGGTATAGCCCAGGCCCAGACCGCCGACCACCACGTCGAGGCGACCGGCCGGTGCGGCGGCCAGGGCCAGCTGGGCCAATGCGACTTCGGCCGCGGTGAACAGGCTCGACATCAGGAACTCGTCGTCAAGCTTCACCTCGTATACATCCACCTTCAGGAGCGGGTCCAGGCGCCGCCGCAGGCTGATCGCGCCCATCCGGGTCTGGCGCCAGTCCAGTTCCTCAAAACGCCTGCTCAACCCGACACACCTTTCCGGTCCGCTTCGCAACGCCGTGCGCCGGTACGCGCATCAGCGCTGGCGGGACGGAGTCAGTCCAGGCTAGCCCAGCGCCCTCTCGGGACGACGAAGGGAAAGGAGAGCACGCACTCCTTTCCCTTCTTAACGTATAGCGCACTGGGGGGCTTGCGGCAAGACCCGGGTCGTGGCGCACAATCGTCGGCCGAGGCCAGAATCTACGCAAACGGGGGACTTGGAATGCGTGTGTTGTTGTCGACGTATGGCGGACGCGGGGACGTCGAACCGATGGTGGGACTGGCGGTGGGGTTGCGGGCGCTGGGCGCGGAGGTACGGGTGTGCGCGCCGCCGGACTGGGCGGAGCGGTTGGCCCAGTTCGGCGTGCCGCTGGTGCCGAACGGCCCGCCGGTGCGCCAGATGATGCACGGGGCGACGCCGTCGACGGCGGCGGACGTGCCCCGGCTCGCGGCCGAGCTGATCGCCGAGCAGTTCGACAAGCTTCCCGCGGTGGCCGAGGGCTGCGACGCGCTGGTGGCGACCAGCCTGTTCCCGGTCGCGGCGGGCGCGCAGTCGGTGGCCGAGAAACTGGGCATCCGCTACGTGTTCGCGGCCTACTGTCCGATCTTCCTGCCGTCGGGGCACCACCGGTCGCAGCTGTTGCCGGGCCGGCAGTTGCCATCGGACGTGACCGACCCCCGGGTGCTCGACGATCTGGAGATCCAGAACTACAACGCGCTGTTCGGCGATGCGCTCAACACCCACCGGGCGGCGATCGGCCTGCCACCGGTGGACAACGTCCGCGACCACGTCTTCACCGACCACCCGTGGCTGGCGGCGGACCCGACCCTGGCACCGTGGCAGGGTTCGGCGGACCTCGATGTCGTACAGACCGGCGCGTGGATCGTCCCGGACGAACGCCCACTGCCGGCCGAGCTGGAGGCGTTCCTGGACGCCGGCCCGCCACCGGTGTACGTGGGCTTCGGCAGCATGCGCGCCCCGACGGATATCGCCCGGGTAGCCGTCGACGCGATCCGGGCGCAGGGCTGCCGCGCCGTTGTCGCCCGCGGCTGGGCCGACCTCGCCCCGATCGACGACCGGGACGACTGCCTCGGTGTCGGCGAGGTCAACCAGCAGCAACTGTTCGGCCGGGTGGCCGCCGTCGTGCACCACGGTGGCGCGGGCACCACGACGACCGCCGCCCGGGCCGGCGCGCCGCAGGTGGTGGTACCCCAGATGGCGGACCAGCCGTACTTTGCCGGCCGGGTGGCCGAGTTGGGCATCGGCGCGGCCCACGACGGTCCGACTCCGACCACCGAGTCGCTGTCCGCCGCGCTCAGCGTCGCCCTGACCCCTGAGACCCGCGCCCGAGCGGCTGCCGTGGCCGGCACGATCCGCGCCGACGGCGCAACGGTGGCCGCGAAGCTCCTGCTCAACCCGTCAGCCGCGACCTCAGACTGGAGCTGATGCCATGAATTCGCTGACGACCAGTGCGTTTGACCTTTCCGACCACCTCGCGCCCAAGGCCGACCCGGCGCTGATCGCCGGCGACGAGCAGCACTTCGCGGCCATCGCGGAAAGCCTCGAGCAGTCGATCGCTGAGGTGTCCGACCGCCTCGATGCCGAGCGCAAGGCGCCCGGCGGCATCGGCGAGATGGCGATGAACCGGGACATGGAGATCCACCGGCTGACGGCACGCCTGCGTGTTCTTCGTCGCTACGGATTGGACCTGTGCCTCGGGCACATGGTCAGCACCGACAACCCCGAGCCCGTGTACGTCGGACGCCTTGGCCTCACGGACGGCCCGGGTCGTCGGCTACTGGTTGACTGGCGTTCTCCCGCGGCTGAGCCGTTCTTCGCGGCGACCCATGCCAACCCGATGGGTCTGGCCAGCCGCCGCCGGTACCGCTGGACTCGCGGCCGCATCAGCGACTACTGGGACGAGGTGTTCACGGCGGACGGGTTCGTCGGGCACGCCGCCGCGCTTGACGACCAGTCCGCCTTTATCGCCAGCTTGGGCAGCAACCGGTCGGCCCGGATGCGGGACGTGCTCGGCACCATCCAGGCCGACCAGGACGCCATCATCCGCGCGGGCTCCCGGGGCGCTCTCGTCGTCGACGGCGGTCCGGGAACCGGGAAGACCGTCGTCGCGCTGCATCGCTCCGCCTATCTCCTCTACGCCGACCCTCGCCTCGGACACCGTCGGGGCGGCGTGCTGTTTGTCGGCCCGCACCAGCCGTACCTGGCGTACGTCGCCGACGTCCTGCCCAGCCTCGGCGAGGAGGGCGTGCAGCTCTGCACCCTGCCGGACCTCGTCGCCGAGGGAGCCGCGGCAACGGTCGAGGCCGACCCGGACGTGGCCCGCCTGAAGTCGTCCGCGAACCTGGTGACGGCGATCGAAGCCGCCGTCAGGTTCTACGAGGAGCCGCCCACCGCACCGATGACGGTCACGATCGAGGGCGCCGACCTCTGGCTGAGCGCCGACGATTGGGCCGAGGCGTTCGAAGCGGCGGAGATCGGCATCCCGCACAACGAGGCGCGCGACCTGATCTGGGACGAGCTGCTCACGATCCTGATCGACAAGTACGACGGCGACGATTCGCCGGACCTGGTCCGGAAATCGCTTCTGCGGAACAGGGAACTGCTCACGACGTTCAACCGCGCGTGGCCGCTGCTCGAGGCGGCCGACCTCATCGGAGACCTGTGGTCGGTGCCCGCCTACCTGCGGAAATGCGCGCCATGGCTCAACGCCGACGAGATTGCGACGCTGCGACGCTCCGATGCCCAGGCGTGGACCGTCTCAGACCTGCCGCTGCTGGACGCGGCACGGCAGCGGCTCGGCGACCCGGAGGAATCACGGCGTCAGCGCCGGCACCAGGCCGCGCTCGCCGCCGAACGCGAGCGCATGGCCAAGGTCGTCGACGACCTGCTCACGGCCGAGGACAGCGCTGAACCAATGGTGAACCTGCGACGGGACGTCCAGGCCGCCGTGGTCGACGAGACCGCACCGCCCGGCAGCGACCTGGACCCGCTCACCGGCCCGTTCGCGCACATCGTCGTGGACGAGGCCCAGGAACTGACCGACGCGGAGTGGCAGATGCTGCTGCTGCGTTGCCCGTCCCGGAGCTTCACGATCGTCGGGGACCGCGCCCAGGCCAGGCACGGGTTCACCGAGTCGTGGCCGGAGCGGCTGACGCGGATCGGGCTCGACCGGATCAACGTGGCCTCCCTGAGCATCAACTACCGGACGCCGGAAGAGGTCATGGCGGAAGCCGAGCCGGTCATCCGGGCCGTGCTCCCGGACGCCAACGTGCCGACCTCCATCCGCAGCACCAACCTCCCCGTCGTACACGGATCTGCGTCGGATCTGAGCTCGATCCTGAACACCTGGCTCGCCGCGCACGCCGACGGGATCGCCTGCGTCATCGGCGATCCCACGTTCCAGGCGACATCTCGCGTCCGGTCGCTGACCCCGGAACTGGCGAAGGGGCTCGAGTTCGACCTGGTCGTTCTCATCGACCCCGAGGCATTCGGCACCGGCATCGAAGGAGCGGTCGACCGCTACGTCGCGATGACCCGAGCGACCCAGCAACTCGTCATCCTCACAAGCTCCTGAGTCGGCCACGACACCGTGATCGATCGGCATCCCGAGCCAGCGACGTCTCACATCGTGGTACCGGCCGGGTCGGCAGGTGTGCCGAACCGCTGATGCGTACCAGGACATCATGATGTTCTCCGGCGCATCAGCGTCTCAACACACACCGTCCTCCACCCGGATCCAGCATCTGGGACTGGGGGATTACCGGGATTGGCAAATTCGCCGACAAATCATCCGCACCGGGTGATACCCGGCGACCACTTCCACGCTGCCGAGGCGTGCTGGCGCAGCGTCGTCCACGGCGGATGGGAGCGTCAGGCGCCCCACCCGCCGTCGCCTGCCGGTCCGCCAGTCGCCGCAGGCCCGTCACGACCGTCCGTCAGCGGCCGCTCTTCCGGCGTCGAATGGTGACCACTCCCGCGATGATGAGCAGAACGGGAAGAATCAATCCCCACATTAACCAGCCGTTCATGGGCAACCTCCGCCAGATCGTGGTCACCGAGGATCGACAGTCGGTCCTCGCAGCCGGAACAGCCAGGTGTGTATGCGTCTGTCCGGCTACTCAGCCTCCTCCGCCGGGTCCAGGGCGCGGCTCATCCCGGCCGAATGAGGTGCGCACTGGCGGTCACCAGAACCCGGCGCGGTCTCCTGGGACGGGGATGGGAGATGCAGCCCGGCAGCTACGCCGCCGCGGCCTCGGCGAGCGCCGTCAGCAGGGCGGTCGTGGCGGGCGGGTCGGGCGGCTCGCCGTAGGTGGCGGCGTAGATGCGCCGGCCCGGCCCCGGCAGTCGGCTCGTAATGATGCCCTTGACGCGGTGGGCCCGCAGGGCCAGGCCGGGGATGGTCGTCACGCCGAGTCCGGCGGCCACCAGGGCCTGCATCACGACCATGTCGTCGGAGATGTAGCCGATCCGCGGCTGGAAGCCCTCGTCGGCGCACAGCGTCAGCAGGTGGCTGCGGCACCGGTCGCAGCCGGCGATCCACGTCTCGTCACGCAGCGCGGCGAGCGTGCGCCCGCGCCGGGTCGACAACAGGTAGATCGGATCGTCGAGCAGGTGATGCAGGCGGACGCCGTCCGGCTCGGGTTCGGTCTCGTCGTAGCGGAAGATGACCGCGACGTCGATCTTGCCGGCGCGCAACAGCTCCAACGCCTCGGGCGGGTGCGTGTCGATCAGGCTGATCTGCAGGCCCGGATGCTTGGCGGCCAGCGCCGCCACGGCTCGCGGCACCAATGACCCGATCGCGGAGGAGAAGCCGGCCAGGCGTCCCCGGCCGGTGGTCAGCCCCACGTGCGCGGACAGTTCGGCTTCGGCCGCATCGATGCGTCCGATGATCTCGGCCGCCCGGTCGGCCAGCAGGAACCCGGCCGGGGTGAGCCGGATGCCGCGCCCGATCCGTTGCAGCAGCTGCGCGCCGGTCTCGGCCTCGAGCCGGGCGAGGTGGTGGCTGACCGACGGCTGCGAGTAGTGCAGCTCCTTCGCGGCCGCGGTGACCGATCCGTGGCGGGCGACGGCGTCGATGACGCGCAACCGGGTGACGTCCAGCATGCATCAACTCTATATATGAATCAGCGCGAAACTTGGCATTAGACGTATGGATCGACCGGGCGCACGCTCATTGGCATGACTACGACACAGACCCGCCCCGTCAACGAACTGACCGATCTCGTCGATGGCGTCCGGACCGCCGTCGGCGCGCACGCCAACTGGCCGGACACCGCTCAGCTTGTCGCCGAGCAACTGCGCCGACACCTGCCCAGCCCGGACGTACTGACCGCCGAGCAGCGCCTCGGCTCGCCGGACGGCTACCGCAGCCACACCCTGTACGTCGAGCCCGACGGGTCGTTCTCGATCATCGCCCTGGTGTGGCGGCCCGGCCAGATCACGCGCATCCACGACCACGTGACGTGGTGCGTGTTCGGCGTCATCCAGGGTGTCGAGCACGAGGACCTCTTCGACGCCGACCTCAACCTGGTTGGCCGCAGCGACAACTACGTCGGCGACGTCAGCGGATTCGCGCCGCCCGGCGACATCCACCGGGTGCACAACACGGCCGACACCACGGCGATCTCGATCCACATCTACGGCACGGACGTGACCCGCACCGGCTCCAGCGTCCGGCGCTACTACGATACCGAGGTTGCTTGAGGGAACCACCCATTCCGGCGCCTGCCGGCCCAGCCCAAGGACAGTAGATGCGTGAGGCGGCACGGTGAAGTATCTGATGCTGATCTACGGCAACGCGGACGTCTGGAACAGTTTGGCGCCCGCCGATCTGGCGAACCTGATCGATGAGGTGGACGCGTTCAATGAGGCGTTGCGCGCGTCGGGAGAACTCGTCGGCGTCGAGGGGCTGGTGTCGCGCCCGCGCTCGGTACGGATGGTGGACAGTGACGCCGTCGTCACCGACGGCCCGTACCTGGAGGCGAAAGAGTTCGTCGGCTCCTACTTCACCGTCGACGTCGATGACGAGCAGCGGGCGCTGGACATCGCGCGATCCTATCCGGGGCTGCGGTACGGCGGCGGGCTGGAGGTGTGGCCGCTGATGCAGCGCGGCGGGGCGACAGTTGAGGCCTGACGAGCCGCTGGAGGAACTCCTGCGCAGACTCGCGCCGCAGGTGCTCGGCCCGCTGGTGCGTCAGTACGGTGACTTCGCCCGCTGTGAAGACGCGGTGCAGGAGGCGCTGATCGACGCCGCCGACACATGGCTCGGCAACGGCGTTCCGGCCTCCCCGCTGGGCTGGCTTCGCACGGTGGCCGCGCGTCGCTACGTCGACCAGGTCAGGGCCGACGCCGCTCGCGAGCGCCGGGAGCGCGCCGCCTTCGCCGCCACGCCGCGTGACGCGCTCGTCGCCCCGCCGCCGGACGCCGAGCCGGTCAGTGACGACCTGCTGGAACTGCTGTTCCTGTGCTGCCACCCCGCGCTGACCGCCCCGTCGCAGCTGGCGCTCACGCTGCGAGCAGTCGGTGGACTGACCACCGGCGAGATCGCCGCGGCGTTTCTCGTACCCGAAAAGACCATGGGACAGCGCATCTCACGGGCCAAGCAATGCCTGCGGGAGGCCGGAGCCCGGTTCGTCCTGCCCCCGGATCCTGAGCGCGGCCCCCGGCTGCGGGTCGTGCTGCACGTGCTGTACCTGATGTTCAACGAGGGCTACAGCGCCAGCCGCGGCCCGCAATTGCTCCGGCCCGACCTCACCCGGCAGGCCGTCCATCTGGCGCGCCGGCTGCACGAAGGGCTGCCCGACTCCGGCGAGACCGCCGGCCTGCTCGCGTTGATGCTGCTGACCGAGGCCCGCAGCGCGGCGCGCACCGGTCTCGACGGTGTGCTGGTGCCGCTGGCCGAGCAGGACCGACGCCGCTGGGACACCGCGGCCATCGCCGAGGGAACCGAACTCATCACCCGTACCCTGGCGACCCGGCCGCTGGGTCCCTACCAGGTGCAGGCCGCCATCGCGGCGATCCACGACGAGGCGCCGTCGGCCGAGGCCACCGACTGGCCGCAGATCCTGGCGCTGTACGAGATCCTGGAGCGCCTCGCGCCCAACCCCGTCACCACCCTCAACCGGGCGGTCGCCGTGGGCATGGTGCGCGGGCCGGATGCCGGACTGGCGCTGCTGGGCGATCTGGAGTCGGGGGTACTCGCCGGCAACCATCGGCTGCTGGCGGTCCGCGCCCACCTGCTTGAGCGGGCCGGCCGGGTGGCCGCCGCGGCCACGGCGTACCAGGAGGCCGCCCGTCTGGCCGGCAGCCGGCCCGAGCAGCGGTTCCTGGTACAGCGGGCCGCGCGCTGCGCGAGCTGAGCCGGACCGGTCGGCGGCGAGCGGGCGCGCGCCGCATCGTCCGGCCGCCATCGCGGCCGGCGCGCGATGTAGAAATCCGGTCCGCGGCTCCGATCACCCACTGAGCGGGACCCGGCCAGGGGGCCGCCAGATGAGGGGAGCGAAGCGACATGACCAAGGTGACCGCGCAGATGTCGGTGTCACTCGACGGCTGCTACGCCGGCCCGCTGCTACAGCGGCGACGGCAACTGGATGGAGCTCGGCCGAGTCCGCGGGCTTCTTCCGGATCACCCGGTGGGTGATCGATGCCATGGCCTGGCGCGAGCGGCAGGGCTTCGCCGGTGGCGAGCCGAGCACCAACTCCGACATCGTGGCCGAGACGTTCGCGGCGGCCGGGGCGTACGTCATGGGGCGGCGCATGGCCGACGGCGGTGAGGTGCCCTGGGGCGACGACCCGCCGTTCCGGGCGCCGGTGTTCGTCGTGACGCACCGCCCCCGCACGACGCTCGTACGCCAGGGAGGAACCAGCTTCACGTATGTCACCGACGGTATCGCCAGCGCCGTCGAGCAGGCCCGCGCCGCCGCGAACGGTAAGAACGTGGCCGTCGCCGGGGGCGGCAGCCTGGTACGCCAGGTGCTGAAGGCCGGCCTGCTGGACGAACTGGAACTGCACATCGCCCCGGTCGTCCTCGGCGCCGGGATGCGCCTGCTCGACGCCGACCTCGAAATCGCCGACAAGGAGGCGATCGAGCTCACGCCGGCCAGAGTCGTGCACACCCCGGAGGTCACGCACATCCGGTACACCGTCAACGGCCGGGCCGCCCTCGTCCTCGACGATCGCGGCAGCGGCGCAAGCCCTACATCCCTGGGCGGGCAACGGTAGCGCGACGCGCGGTCACGGCTGGTCAGCCAGGGCGGCAGCGAAACGCGCAGCGACCGTCGCGACCGCGGTACGGAGTTCTTGCCCGCCGTCGACGCGGAAGGCGAACGGCACGCTCGCCAGCCACTCCTGCGCATACATCGCCGGATTGCTCGTGCTGCCGACGAGCACGCAGCCGTCGCCCGATGGTTCGAGGCGTCCCATGGGAGCGCGGATCCACGGGGCCACCTCAGCCAGCGGGGCGTCGAACACGACGCGGGTGGGAAACTCCCACCCGGCGCCCAGGTTCTCCTCCACCGCGGCCACCGGGTCGAGGTCGTCGGGCGGCTCGAAGCCGTGTGCGAGCCGCTCGACCGCGCGGATCCGGTCGAGCCGGTAGGTACGGATCGCGTCCGCGCGATGGGAGTGACACAGGAGGTACCAGCGCCCGTAGCGGACGACGACCGCCCAGGGGTCGACCTCGGCCGCCCACTCGTTGCCGGCCTCGCTCCGATAGGTGACCAACACGCGACGGCGGGCCGCCACGGCGGCGACGAGTGCGCTGGTGGTGGCCGGATCTGGGCGGGTCGGGTACCGGTCGGGCGCGGCTGACGCGTGCTCGCGCAGTGCTGCCGCTTGCCGGCCGACGCTCTCCGGCAGTGCCCGGATGACCTTGCCCAGGGCCGAACCGACGAGGTCGTCGACGTCGGCGGCGGCCGGCTGGCCGTCGAGCACGGCCATCACCAGGCCAAGTGCCTCGGGCTCCGTGAAGACGATCGGAGGCAGCCTCGTCCCGCGTCCAAGCCGGTACCCGCCATACGGGCCCCGGGCTGACTCGACGGGTATGCCCGCCTCGCGGAGGATCCCGACGTAGCGACGCGCGGCCCGCTCCGTGACACCCAAACACGCGGCGAGTTCTTCGGCCGTCGCGCCGGGGCGGGTCTGGAGGATCTCGATGACCCGCAACGCTCGTGCGGTGGGGCTCAGCTCGGTCGGCACACGAGCAGATTAGGAGGTCACGCGATGAACCGGAAGTAGATCGTCCGGAACTGGATCTAGCGTAACGTCCATGACCGAGCGCTCGCGCGAGGTCCGGAAGCATGTCAGGCCGGCTCTTCGGGAGCCTGCGACCGAGGAGGCGGCATGACCGAGCGCTCGCGCATGACCGAGTTCCGTGAGCAAGACCTCACCGGAGCGCGCTTCGAGCGCGTGAGCCTCCGGGACGCCACCTTCACGCGGGTGTACTTCAATGACGCCCGCATGCGCGGGGTCGACTTCAGCGGGGCGCAGGTCCGGGGCTCCCTGTTCCACGGGAGCCGTATGCGCGGCGTCGAGTTGGTCGACGTCGAGATCAGCGGCGAGCTCCAGAACGTCGTCGTGAACGGCGTCGACATCGCACCGCTCGTCGACGCCGAACTGAACCGTCGCATGCCCGAGCGGGCGAGGATGCGCCCCGACGACACCGACGGGTTCGGTGCGGCGTGGGCAATCCTGGAGCGGCTGTGGGAGGGCACCGTCGCGCGGGCGAGGACACTCCCCGAAGCGGCGCTGCACCGCAGCGTCGACGACGAGTGGTCGTTCATTCAGACCCTGCGGCACCTCAACTTCGCCAGCGCCGCCTGGGTGGGCCGGATGATCCTCGGCAACGCCTCGCCGTGGCACCAGTTGGACCTGCCGTGGGACGAGGCGCCCGGGTGGGACGGCATCCCGTGGGACCGCGAGGCACGACCCTCGCTCGACGAGGTGCTCACGGTCCGCCGCGAACGCCAGGCGATGGTCCGCCACGTCATGCGAGTCGCTCACCGACGAGCAACTCGCCTCCGAGGTGACCCGCACCGAGCCCGGCTGGCCCCAGGTGGAGGACTTCCCCTTCAAGGAATGCCTCCGCATCGTCCTCAACGAGGAATGGGAACACCGGCTCTATGCCGAACGTGATCTCACCGCACTGGAGAAGGAGAACTGATCATGGACATCCTGCTCATTGCTGGCCTGTGGCTCGACGGATCCGCATGGGACGACGTCGTGCCCCCGCTCGAGGCGCTCGGCCACCGCCCCGTGCCGCTCACCCTCCCGGGTCAGGGTGACGGATCTGCGTCCGCCACGCTCGACGACCAGGTGGCAACGGTGCTCGCCGCCATCGACTCGTTGTCCGAGAAGCCCATGGTGGTGGGGCATTCCGCCGCCTGCACCCTGGCCTGGCTGGCCGCCGACGCACGACCGGAGAAGGTCGCCAAGGTCGCCCTCATCGGCGGTTTCCCGTCCGCCGACGGGGAGCTCTACGCCGACTTCTTCGAGCCGAAGGACGGCGTCGTGCCCTTCCCCGGCTGGGACCCGTTCGAGGGGCCCGACTCCGCCGACCTTGACGAGGAGGCCAGGCGCAGCATCGCGTCGGCGGCGATCCCCGTCCCCGAAGGAGTGACCAAGGGCGTGGTGCGTCTGGCGGACCAGCGACGGTTCGACGTCCCGGTCGTGCTCGTGTGCCCCGAATTCACCCCCACCCAGGCTCAGGAGTGGATCGACGCCGGTGACGTGCCCGAACTCGCCAAGGCCAAGCACGTCGACTTCGTCGACATCGACTCGGGCCACTGGCCGATGGTCAGCCAGCCGATCGAACTCGCCCGGCTCCTCGCCGCGGCGGCCGCCGAGGACTGACACAGCGCCCCCCGACCCCGCGCCCTGGTCCACCTCGTCGAACAACGCCGCCGCCCGCTCGGCGGTGTCCAGGGCCCAGCGCCCGGTGCTGAGCAGCCCGAGGACCAGGATGCCGACGCCGAGCCCGAGCACCAGCCACCACACGCCGTGCTCCGCGCCGGTGAACGCCGTCCCGCCGCGGGCCAAGGCCGATCCCACGATCGTTCCGGAGATCGCGACGCCCAGGGTGGTGCCGGTCTGCCGGCCGGTGGAGGCCAACGAGGTGGCCACCCCGGCCATCGAGGCGGGCATTCCGGAGACCGCCGTGTTGGTGATCGGCGGGTTGACGGTGCCCAGGACGATGCCGAACAGCAGATAGATCGCGAGCACGGCCGGCAGCGGGGTGGCCGGGCCGAGCCAGATCGACGCGCCGCCGCCCAGTGCCAGCGCGGTCCCGGCGACCACGAGCGGCAGGCGAGGACCGCGCCGGCCGACCAGCCGGCCGGTGAGCGGGGCGAGCACCACGATCAGCACCCCGACCGGGAGCAGGCACAGCCCGGCCGTCGAGCGCCGACAGGCCGCGCACGTCCTGCAGGTACAGGGTGGTCACGAACAGGAACGCGCCGAACCCGCACAGCGCGAAGAGCGCCATCAGGATCGCCGCGCTGAACGGCACGCTGCGGAACAGGCGCAGCTCCAGCAGCGGGTCGACCCGGCGCGGTTCGTAGCCGAGGATGCCCAGCGCGCCGAGCACGGCGACGGCGAGCAGGCCGAGGATGACCGGCGAGGTCCAGCCCAACCGGCCGGACTCGATGATCGCGTAGACGACGCTGCCCAGCACCAGGATCACCAGGGTCTGGCCCACCGGGTCGAACCGGCGCGCCCGGGCGGCCCGGGACTCGGGCACGAACAGCGCGGTGCACACGATCGCGGCGGCCACGATCGGCACGTTGATCCAGAAGATGGAGCGCCAGCCGAAGCCGTCGACCAGGGCGCCGCCGAGGATCGGACCCAGCGCCAGCGACAGGCCGGACATCGAGCCGAACACGCCGATGGCCCGGGCCCGCTCGGCCGGTCGGGGAACGTGGTGGCGACGATCGCCATCGCCACCGGGTTGAGCATCGTGGCCGCCGACGGCCTGCAGCGCCCGCGCCGCGATCAGCCAGCCGATGCTCGGCGCCAGGCTGCACAGCAGCGAGCCGAGCCCGAAGACGGCGAGGCCGATCTGGAAGATCGCGCCGCCGGCCGACCCGGTCGGCGGTGGACCCGGCCAGCACCAGGAAGCTGGCCAGCACCAGGGTGTACGCGTCGATCGTCCACTGCAGGCCGGACACCGAGGCGTGCAGGTCGCGGCGGATCGTCGGCAACGCGACGTTGACGATGGAGATGTCCATCACCACGACGATGATGCTGGCGCAGCAGATCGCGAGCACCAGGAGTCGGCGGCGTCGGCTGAGCTCGCCGGCCGGTCGTCTCCGGCCGCATCGAAGTCCTCATGCCCACGACGCTAGGCATTTAGAGCGTGCTCGAAGTCAAGCCGTTCCTTGATCAGTCCGGCCCGGCCGGGTCCGGTCGCTCACCCACGATCAGCCGGGCGAAACGGCTCTCGTCGCGCGCGAAGACAGCGCCGAGCACGGTCGAGCAGACGAGGACGAACGCGACGACGAACAGCCAGCCGATGTAGGTGAAGGCGACGCCGAGTGCGCCGAACTGGCGGGAGGCGCTGGCCAAGGCCCGCGGCAGGTACACGCCGCCGGCGGTCGACGTGACGACCGCGCAAAGGCCCATGAGGACGCCGCCGGGCAGCAGGCGGCGCCAGGAGATCTGGCCGGTGAGGAGCAGCCACGGCGCCCATGTCCACAGGAGAGTGTTCAGGATGAGCGGTGAGGAGCATCGAGCCCGCCGTACCGTAGGGGTGCCCGTGGCTGGCAAAGTAGAGGGCCCGCACCGTGACAAGGGACAAGGCCACCCCGAAGAGGACGGCAACCCAGCGCCACCATCCGCGTGTCCAGCCGCCGGATGGCGGCACCCGCCACACCTTCGCATACATGCGGGTGAGCGCCCGGGACAGGCTGGTGGCGCCGATCACCACGATGATCACACCGAGAAATCCGAAAGCGCCTCGGGTTTGCGGCTGGGTGGGCAGCACCAGTTCGAGGGTGGCGCGGGAGCTGTCGGGCAGGCCCAACCCGTCGGAGATGCGGTCGGCCATGCTCGGCGAGCTGGAAGGGAGCAGTGCGGCGACGGCGATGATGAGTGGAAACACGCTGGTGAACGCCTGAGCCGCGAGCGTCATCGCGCGGTCGAACGGCTCGATGTCCTGTAGGCCGTGGGTTGTCCCGGTGACGATGCGCAGCAATGGCGGCGGTGTCTTGCGGCGGACTGCCTCGACGGCGGAGCGGACGCGGTCGGCGACCGTGGTCGCAGATCTTGCTGCCCCCCCGACCTCGCGCCTGCGGCGCGAGCCCCGCCCTGATCTTGCTGCCCCCCCGACCTCGCGCCTGCGGCGCGAGCCCCGCCCTGATTCCATGGACAGCCCCTCCCGGCCGCTTCGGCTGCCCCGGCTACCCTTCGATCTCAGGCTTCGCCCGGTTGTGGCTTCGTGATGAACGTTCGGTCCGCACCGGCCGACTCCGGCTCGGGCGAACGATGCTGTCCGCTCGGGGCCACCGGGCCGACGTCCGACGAGACATCGGGTTCGGGGCCGGAGGTCTCGTCAGCGTTGACGTCCTCGGGTGGGGCCGGCCCGCCCTCGAGCAGGCTGGACATCCATCTCGTGCTCGGGTCCACGTCGAACAGCAGCGACTTGACCAGCAGGGTCAGCGGTACCGCGAGAATCGAGCCGATGGGGCCGATGACGAACGTCCAGAAGACCAGCGAGAGGAACGTCATCGTCAATGAGATGTTGACGGCGTTGGACACGAATTTGGGTTGGATGATCGACTGGATGACGAAGTTGATCACCGAGTACACGACGATCACGATGATCATCAGCTGGGGTCCGCCGTCGAGTAGGGCGAGCAGCGCCGGCGGTATCAGCCCGATCACGAAGCCGACGTTGGGGATGTAGTTCGTGATGAAGGCGAGCAGCCCCCACAGCACCGGGAGCGGAACCCCGATCAGCCAGAGGAAGGCGGTGTCGAAGAGCGCCACGATCAACCCGAACACGGTCGCGACGGCCAGGTACCGGCGGGAGCCGTTGACGAACGTGTCCAGCGCG
The DNA here is from genome assembly GCA_963816625.1 of uncultured Actinomycetota bacterium. Taxonomy (GTDB): domain Bacteria; phylum Actinomycetota; class Actinomycetes; order Mycobacteriales; family Micromonosporaceae; genus Dactylosporangium. The sequence goes on from CAWFLC010000006.1 coordinate 1,797,929, forward strand.
CCGACAATCGCCGGGTGCCGCCGGCGAACCCTGGACAGCCGGCTCGCGAACCCGGTCGCGTCGACGGCCATGAAGGCAATCACGAAGAGCAGGAACAGCAGGTTCGAGAAGATTGCGACGACCCCGGCGAGGATGTTCGCGGCAAGCTCGGCGACTCTGCTGAGGGAGATCTCCTTTAGGGCATCCTGAATCTCGGACGGCCCGATCCCGAGTGACGCGAGCCCGGCGCGGAGGTTGTCAACGAGCTCGTTGAAGTCGTCTTCGTAGGTTGGCAGGAGCGCGATGAGCTGCGCGATGGAGATCGCCAACGCCGCCGCCAGCCCCACGATCAACCCGAGGACGGCGATGATGGTGATGGTCTTGGCCAGCCACATCGGTAGACCGCGCCGGCGCAGGATCCCGGTCAACGGATGCACGGTGATGACGAGAACCAGCGCGAGGAGGACGGGCGCGACGATGCCGGCGAACTGCCGCAGGGCCAGCGCCGCGACCAGCATCCCCGCCACGGCAACCACGATGATCAGGCCGCGTGGCAGCGGCGAACTCTCCGCAGGAACGCCATCGGGACGGGTCACACGATGACCGTGCGCGTCCGAGTATCTGTCCGCTTCCCCCCCGGAGGATGATTCGCGTGGTCGCGGTCGGAGTTTCAGCCCGTCATGGTTCGGGGACCAGCACCACCTTGCCGATGTTGCGGCGCTCGGTGAGCCGCCGGTGCGCCTCGGCGGCGCGTTCGAACGGATACACCCCGTCGATGCGCGGTTTGATGGCGCCGGAGCGCCACAGTGCCATGACCGCGTCGAGCTCTTCCCGCACAAGGTCAGGTCGGCCCCAGAGGTGACCTAGGTTCACGCCGCTGACGGTGTGGTTGCGGTCCATCAGACCCAGCGGCGTGAGCAGTGGAACACCGGAGATCTGACGGGCCAGCCGGGCGACATTGCGCCGGTCGCCGCCGGAGAGGTTCGCGAAGCCGTACGCGATGAGCTGCCCAGCGGGTCGCAGCAGCCGCAGGCCACGCTTCCAGTCGCGTCCACCGAGCGGATCCAGGACCACGTCGACGCCCTCACCGCCGGTAAGGTCCAGGACCCGCTTGACATAGTCCTCGCTGCGGTAGTCGATCGGGTGCGTGCAGCCCTCCGCCCGGAGGACCTCGTGCTTGGCGGGCGAGGCGGTGCCGAAGGTCACCACCGCCGGCACCGTATGACACAGCTGCAGCACCGCGATGCCCACGCCGCCGGCCGCCATGTGCACGAGGACCCGCTGGCCGGCGCGCACGTTGGCGACGCGAAAGAGCATGTGGAACGCGGTGAGGTAGTTGACCGGGATGGCCGCGGCCTCCTCGAAGCCGAGCGTCTCGGGTAGCTCGACGACCTGCACGGCCGGTACACAGACCAGTTCGGCGTGACCGCCGAAGCGCACCAGGGCGAGCACCCGCCGCCCGATGGCCGGGTCCTCGACATCCGAGCCGACGGCCTCGACCACGCCCGCAACCTCATAGCCCACGATGCACGGCGGTTTCGGCGCATCGGGGTAGAGCCCCTGGCGGGCCATCACCTCGGCGAAGTTCAGTCCAGCGGCGTGCACCCGGATGCGTACCTGGCCCGGGCCCGGTGTGGGGTCCGGTGCGTGGCGAACCTCGAGCACCTCGGGTCCGCCGGCCTTCGTGATCCAAACCGCTCGCATCCGCCAGAGCTTAGCGCCGGCTCGGGGAGACGACGGTCGCAAGGAGCCCGACCGGCGGTAGATCCGCGCGAGATCGGCCACCAAGTGGGCAGCGACTGACCTGGAAAGTGAGCAACGCCGGCCCGCACGCTGCGAGGCATGGCGACGATTGTGATCCTAGGTGCCGGCCTCGCCGGCTTGAGTACCGCGATGCTGTTGAACCGCGACGGGCACGACGTGACCGTCTTGGAACGCGACCCGGCCGCGCCGCCGCCCGGATCCGCGTGGGACGACTGGACGCGGCCCGGGGTGAACCAGTTCCGGCTGCCGCACTTCATGCTGCCGCGCTGGTGGACGGAGTTGCGCGCCGAACTGCCCGACGCGGCCGACGCGGTGCACGCGGCGGGCGGTGCCCTGTTCAACACGGTCACCGCGCTGCCGCCGGCGTTGCGCGGCGACGTCCGCGACGACGACGGGCGGTTCGAGACGGTCACCGCCCGGCGCCCGGTCCTGGAGGCCGCCCTCGCCGCGGCCGCGACCGCCGCGGGCGTGACGGTCCGGCGGGGCGTACGGGTGACCGGGCTGGTCACCGACGATCGCCGGCCGGCGCCCCGGGTCACCGGCGTGGCCACCGGCGGTGCGACCGTCGCGGCGGACCTCGTCGTCGACTGCGCCGGGCGCCGCTCGGCCCTGCCGACCTGGCTCGCCGCCGTCAGCGCCCGGGTACCGGGGGAGGAGCGCGCCGACAGTGGGTTCGTCTACTACGGACGGCACTTCCGCGCCCGCTCCGGCGATCATCCGCGGGTCGAGGCATTCCTGCTGCAGTCGTACGACTCGCTGTCGGCCATCACGCTGCCCGCCGACCGGGACACCTGGAGCGTCGTGTTGGTCACCAGCTCCCGGGACCATGCGCTGCGCCCGCTGCGCGACCCCGACGTCTGGTCGTCGGTGGTGGCGCGCTACCCGCTCGTCGCGCCATGGATCGAGGCCGAGCCGATCACCGGCATCGACGTCATCGCCGGCATCGAGGACCGGCTGCGCCGCTACGTGGTCGACGGCGACCCGGTCGCGACCGGGGTGGTCGCCGTCGGTGACGCGTGGGCCTGCACGAACCCGTCAGTCGGGCGGGGCGCCTCGTTCGCGATGATCCACGCCCGGGTCCTCCGGGACGTACTGCGCGAGGTGGACGTCGACGAGCACGACAAGCTGGTGCGCCAATTCGACGAGGCGACCACCCGAACGGTGGAACCGGCGTACCGCGCCACGACGGGTTTCGACGCGCACCGCCTCGCCGAGATCGACGGCGACGTCAGCGGGCAGCCGTACCGGACCGAAGACCTTCGCTGGCTCGGGGCGAAGGCCCTCTACGCGGCCGCGCTGCGCGACCCCGACATCCTTCGGGCGCACGCCTCGGTCGCCTCATTCCTCGCCACGCCCGACGAGGTGTTCGCGACGCCCGGCCTGCGGGATCGCATTCTGGCCCTCGGCATGGGCGCACCGCAGTACCCGCTGCCCGGACCGTCCCGCGCCGAGCTTCTCGGCACCGTGAACGGAGGTACCCGATGACCATCAGCATCGGTGACGTCGCCCTGCACGTACGCGACACCGGCACGGGCTCGCCGGTGGTGCTCATGCACGGCTGGCCCGACACCAATGAGCTCTGGGCGCAGCAGAGCCGGACCCTCGTCGCCGCCGGCTACCGCACGATCGTGCCCGACCTGCGCGGCTTCGGCGCCTCGAGCAAGCCCACCGACGTCGCCGCGTACGCCGCGCCCGCGCAGGTCGGTGACATCGTGGGCCTGCTCGACGCGCTCGGCGTCGACCGCGCGCACCTGGTCGGGCACGACTGGGGCGCGGCGATCGCCTGGATGACCGCGGCGTTCGCGCCAGAGCGGGTCCGGTCGGTCACCGCGCTGTCCGTCGGGCACCCGTCGTCATTCCGTACGGCCGGCTGGCGGCAGCGGGAGCTCTCCTGGTACATGCTGCTGTTCCAGTTCCCGGGCATCGCGGAGCAATGGTTGTCCGCCGATGACTTCCGCAACCTGCGCGAGTGGTCGGGGCACCCGCAGATCGACGCGGTCGTCGAGCGGCTGTCCGAGCCGGGCGCGCTGACCGCGAGCCTCGGCATCTACCGGGCGATCCTGCCGCCCGGGTCACTCGTCGACCCACCGGCACCGCTGCCACCGGTGACCGCACCGGCCATGGGCATCTGGAGCAGCGGCGACTTGGCGCTGACCGAGGAGAGCATGACCAACTCGGCGAAGTTCGTCGCCGGGCCATGGCGCTACGAACGCATTGAGGGCGCCGGGCACTGGCTGCAACTCGACGCGCCCGACGAGGTCGACGCTTTGCTGCTGGACTTCCTCGGTACCGTCTGATGTTCGGCATTGGCGCGGGGTGGCTCGGCGGACGCCTCGTCACCCCGCAGCCCGTGCCGTTACTTCTTGCCCTTCTTGCCTTTCTTGCCCTTCTTCGCCTTCTTCGCCATGCTGCTCGCCTCCCTTCTACGGTTGCTGTCGAGCCTTCTTCGCGGCCCTTTTGGTTGATGCGGGCCGATGGTCAGGGTGGGGCCGGCGGAGGTGCCGGGTCGGGAGAGTGGAAGTGACGAATGTGGACTGCAGCAGCACCGATAGCCGCCGTGCCAGCCGCTTGCGCGACCATCGCCGGTCGACGACGAGTGCCTCCAGGACGTCGAAGGACATGAGCGCCCACAACATGTCGGCGGCGGTCGCGACCGTCCACGCGGGAGCGAGCCTGTCCTCGGCGGCCAGCCACTCGGCCAGGCGTCGGCACGACGCGCGCCACTGCCGCATGACCAGATCCCAGTAGTGCTCGGCGTCCGGATCGGCGCCCCGGACGCGCTGGAACGCGCGGCCGAACGGGATGAGCTGGGTGTGGTAGCGGGCCAGATGCTGCGCCCACTCGTCCAGCGCCGCCGGCGCGTCGGGCGCCTGCCACACCGACTGCAGCGACGCGGTCTGCTCCGGCGTTTCATTGACGTATTCGTACAAGGCCGTGATCAGCTCGGTCCGCGTGGCGAAATGCAGGTACACCGCGCGGCGGGTGACGCCGGCGTGTTCGGCGACCGAGGCCATGGTCAGGGCGGGCAGGCCCTCCCGCTCGACCAGCGCTCGCCCGGCCGTCAGCAGGGCGAGCCTCGTGCGGCGGCTGCGGGCGTTCTGCTCGGCCACCGCGACGTACCCTCCCGACATCGAGCTGACTTCACAGCGTGGGCAATTCGCAGAAGTATACACACTGTGTAGCGCATGGAAAGTTGCCGCCTATCGAATCAGGCGACCAGCGACGGAGTCCTTCAGCCGCCCGCTCGGCGCCGAGCCAGGACGACGCCGATGAGGCACAGCGCACCGCCGGCGGCGGCCAGCCACGACGGGGTCTGGCCCAGCAGCGCCCAGCTCAGCACGATCGCGACGACCGGGATCAGGTAAGCCAGGGCGGCCAGCCGGCCGGCGCTGCTGTGCCGCAGGGCGTAGGCCCACGTCGCGAAGCCGAGGGCGGTCGGGCCGAGGCCGAGGTAGACCATCCAGCCGAACGCGGCCGGCCCGGCCTGGCCGACCTCTGTGACCAGGGTGGGCGCGAACGGCAGGCAGACCAGGGTCGCGCAGGCGCAGCCGACCCAGGTCACCGACAGCGGCGAGACGCGTCCCAGGACCGGTTTCTGGATCACGACCGCGCTGGCGTAGGCGACGGCGGCCACCGCGAGCAGCGCGATGCCGCCGGTGGAGCCGGACCGTGAGCCGGCGAGTCCGATGAGGACACACCCGGCGAACGCGACCGCACACCCGGCGAACAGTCGCCGGGGGAAGCCTTCCTTCAGGAAGATCCCGGCCAGGACGGTGATGAGGATAGGACCGGTGTTGATGAACATCGCCGCGGTGCCGGCGTCCACTCGGCGCTCGGCCTCGTTGAGCGTGATGCTGTACAAGGCGAGGAACAGCACGCCGTAGCCGGCAATACGGGGCAGGTCGCGGACGGCGGGTACCGGCTCGCGGCGCGGGCCCCACCCTGACCCGGGCGGCCGAGGTTCATCGCCGGCCCCGGGGTGAAGCGGTCAGCCGGGCGGCGGCAGGAAGCAGGTGGTCCAGCCTCAATGCACCCGCCAAGGCGGCCACGGCGACGCCGCCGGCCACGAGGAAGACCGCCAGTGCGGACCCGCGAGAAACGGGGCGCCCACGGCCGGGGCGAGGGCGAGCCCGATCCACCAGGACAGGCCCATCGACGCCCGGTCCCGGGCCCGGATGACCGAGATTCCCGCCGCCGAACTCGCCGTGGCCGTCCACCACGGTCCATTCGCCGAACTCGACCGGACCTACGGAGCCGTCGGCACCTATGTCGCTGAACGCGAGCTCGGTGTCGACGGCCCCATCCGCGAGTACTACCTCGTGACCGCGGCCGACACACCCGACGAGTCCCGGCATTGCATCGAGGTCTGCTGGCCCATCTTCCAAACCGTCACGCCGTAGCCCGGCAAGCCGTGCGCGGAAAGCGGGCGAGCCGGTTTCAATTAGCCGTTGGGGCGGGTCGAGATCGCCTGGAGCGACCAGCTGTTGCCGTCCGGATCGCGGAAGTAGACGAAGTTGCCCCATGGCTGCACGTCGACCTCGCTCGCGTCGACGCCGGCGTCGAGCAGCTGCTTGCGGGCCGCCTCGGCGTCGGCGACGACGACCTGGATCTCCTGTGAGCCCGGCGTCTTCTTCGTGATGCCTTGGCCGATCACGATGGAGCAGGCCGAGCCGGGCGGCGTCAGCTGGACGAACCGCAGGCCTTCATGCACCTTGTGGTCGTGGTCGGCGTTGAAGCCGACCTTCTCGTAGAACGCCTTGGCCCGGTCGACGTCGGTCACCGGCACGGGAATGAGCTCGATCTTCCAGTCCATCGTCCCACCCTAGTCGTCCAGGCTGCCCATGGTCAGGTTGACGGTGGTTCCCGTCATCCCGCTCGCCTTGTCGGACGCCATGAAGACCGCCATGTTCGCCACCTCCTCGAGCGTCATGACCCGTCGCGGGTGGGTCGTGCTGGCGAGGTACCCTTCGAACTGCTCCCAGGTCATGCCCGCTGCCTTGGCGTCGAAGACTTCCCTCATCGTGCTCGTCTCCGGCATGCCGTGCGGTCGCAGGCCGACCACGCGAATGCCCTGGGGTGCGAGCTCGGCGGACAGGTCGCGAGTGAGTGCCTCCTTGGCGGCCATCGCCGGACCGTAGCCGCCGTTCAGCCGGGAGCCCTTCCGCGCGGGGAGTGCGGTGACGGTCATGATCACCCCCGATTGGTTCGGGATCATGTGCCGTGCGGCCAGGCGGGCGGTCAGGAAGTACGACGTCGTGTAGGTCGTGATCGGCAGGGAGAACTGCCTCGACGTCCAGCTCGACCAGCGGGACGCCCAGAATCGTCGTGTCCGGGATGCCGACCGCGTTGAACGAGATGTCGACGCGGCCCGCCTGGTCGATCACGGACTGCAGGTGGCTGTCCACCGCCTGCTCGTCGAGCGCGTCGACCTCGGCCGCCTCGGCGGATCCGCCGGCGGAAACGACGTCCTTGGCGACAACCTCGACCGGTGCCGGGAGGCGCCCGGTGAGAAAGAGCTTCGCTCCCTCAGCCGCGAAGGCTCGGGCGACGGCGCCGCCGATCGCGCCGCCGGCTCCGTAGATCACCGCAACCTTGTCCTTCAGCATCATCTCTGGTTCCTTTCTGTACCGGGTGGTCACGAGCCGTCGATGGTGAAGACACCGCGACGTCGGGAAACTGGGCGCCCGCCGACCGCCCAGTTCGCCCCTCGGCCGGTGTCCATACAGGAGAATGCGACAAGATGCGGGAAGAGGGTGACCCGAGGGTGGAGGACGTGGCAGTCGACCTGATCTCAAGGGCGCGGGCCGGGGACGGCGACGCGTTCCGGGAGCTGACCGAGCCGCACCGCCGGGAACTGCAGGTGCACTGCTACCGGATGCTCGGATCGTTCCAGGACGCCGAGGACGCCCTCCAGGACACGCTGCTGGCCGCCTGGCAGGGCCTCGGAGGGTTCGAGGAACGCGCCTCGCTCCGCACCTGGCTCTACCGGATCGCCACCAACCGGTGCCTCAACGCGCGTCGGTCGGCCAGCCGACGCCCGGCCAAGGAGTGGGACGTGCCCAACGTTGAACCGCCCGAGCCGACCCGGCTCGGCGAGGTCGTCTGGCTCGAGCCGTTTCCCGACGCCCTGCTCGAGGGCGCCGTCGACCGGCCGCTCGGCCCGGAGGCCCGCTACGAGCAGGCCGAATCCATCTCCCTGGCCTTCGTGACCGCCCTACAGGTCCTGCCGCCGCGCCAGCTCGCCGTGCTCATCCTGCGCGACGTCCTCGGATTTCACGCCAACGAGGTGGCCGGCATGCTGGACTCGAGCGTCGAGTCGGTCAACAGCGCCCTCAAACGGGCGCGCGCCGGCCTGCAGCACCGACGGCCCACGTTCGACGACCGCGATCCGCCGCCCGCCTCCGACTCACCCGCCGAGGATGCGATCGTGGCGAAATTCGTCCGCGCGTGGGAGTCCGCCGATCTCGACGCGCTGGTGGCCCTGCTCACCGACGACGTCTTCATGTCGATGCCGCCGATGCCCTTCGAATACGAGGGCCGAGACGTCGTGGCCCGCTTCTGCGCCAGCATCTTCCGCGCCGGTCGCCGGTTCGACCTCGTCCCGACGCGAGCCAACGGTCAGCCGGCGTTCGGCGCCTACCTGCGCGCCCCCAACGGCATCAGCCACGGCATCGGACTCTACGTCCTCACCCTCACCGGCGACCGGATCTGCGCCATGACCCGCTTCGACAACGGCGTGCTGCCATCGTTCGGGCTACCGCGATCGCTCCCGAGCCGGCGCCCCTGACCGTGCGGAAACACGAACGGCCCGACCCTTGCTGAGGGGTCGAGCCGTCCGGGGTCTGGCCGGTTACTGGTAGGTGATGTCGGAGTTGTTCCAGAAGCAGTGGCCGTCGTTCTGGCCGTCGCCCAGGTAGGTCGGCTCGCTGCCCTTCGGCACGCCCTGGTACTCGGCGCAGATGTGCGTGCTCGAGCCATTGATCAGCGTGATGCGCGAGAGCGTCGCCGTGTCGCCCCAGTTGGTGTTGATGCCGACGATGTACTTCGCGCCGTCCAGGATCACGTTGTCGACCGTCACGTGGCGTTCGTAGGAGTTGGTGCAGTTGCCGCACCCGCGGTAGAGCTTGCCGATCGTCTTGGCGTAGAAGCCGGAGATGTGCACGGTACCGGAGCCGTTGTGCTGGAACACCTTGTCCGAGGCCGACCGGGCGCCGCCGCCGATGACGTAGGAGTCGCCGTTGGTGGCCAGGAAGGTGGCGGCGTCCTCGCCCACGTCCTCCCACCACACGTTCTGGATGGTGCAGCGGCCGAGGCAGTGCACGCCGTCGCCGGCGGGCGAGCCGAGAATGACGTTCTTCAGTGTCGCGCCGTCGGCCAGCTCGAACATCGGATCCTGGCTTTCGCTCTGACCGCCGTCGCCGATGCAGCAGTAGCGCTTCATGCCGCCGTCGAGGGTGCCCGAGACGCTGATGGTGGCGGAGACCGAGACGTCACCGGTCTTGGTCGGCCACGTGACGCCGGGCGGGCCCGACGTGGGCGTCGGCGTCGGTGTGGTGGTCCTGGTCGGCGTCGGGGTGGGCGACGCGGGCCGGGTCGACGTCGGGGCGGGCGTGGTCGGCGTGCCGCTGCCGTCCGTGGTCACCGTGACGTCGTCGAAGTTGGCCGTGGAGAACGCGGTCTGCAGGCCCATGCGACCGGAGGAGATCGACCGAACTGCTGGCCGAGCCGATCGACGAGCCGTTGACCGAGCCGCTGATCGTGCTGCCGCTGGCGGTGATCGACAGGGTGTACCAGGTGCCGGTCGACACCGTGCGCGATGAGCTGGCCAGCACCGTGACCGCGCCGCTGTTGACGGCCTGAAGCTGCACCAGGTTGCCGGGGATGAGTGCGAGCCGGTAGAAGCTCGTGGCGCCCTTCGCCCGGGCCAGCAGTCCGACGAAGCCGTTGGAGCCGAGGCTGAGCGGCTTGACCCGAGCCTGGACGGTCTGCGTGGTCCAGCCGCTGTCACCGGCGAAGAGCCGTGCGTTGTTGGTGGTCGAGTTGGACTGCTGGGCAACCTTGGAACCGTCGGTGACGACCGACCAGGCGCCGCCGGACTTGGACCAGCCGTTGGTGGTGCCGTCCTCGAAGTTCGCGGTGAAGGCCGTCGCGGCGAACGCGTTCGTCACGCCGATCAGGCCGAAGGTCAGGGCAGCGGTGCTGCCGACGACCGCCGCGACTTTCCACGATCTCCGACGAGATCGGCTGCTACTTCCCATGGTGAAGCCCTTCCGGGGGTACGACGTAGGCCACGCGCGCGGGAACGAACCAGGGCTCAGGGCCTGGGTTCAATGGCGGAGAACCCGGCACTCGCCCCTTAGGAAAGCGCATTCCTGGCCCTCGAAAGCTAGACCACTCGACCGGATGCGTCAACGGCCACACCGGAACGCGAACGTCTGCGCGGCGCCATCGATGAAAGTTTCAGACCGTCGTGCGCGACATCTTGCCGGCAACCAACTGGGCGGTATCGCCCGCCCGGCGCCGCTCGCGGCGGCTAGGGTGTTCGAATGACCGCTCCACTTCCTGCGCTGCCAGAGGACTGGCAGCGATGCCTGGCCGTGGCCGCCCATCCGGACGACATCGAGTACGGCACCGCCTCCGCCATCGCCCGCTGGACCGCTCAGGGCAAACACGTCACCTACCTGCTGGCAACCCGCGGCGAGGCCGGCATCGACGGCATCCACCCGGACCAGGCTGCGCCGCTGCGCGAAGAAGAAGAGCGCGCCGGTGCCCGCGAGGTCGGCGTCGACGTCGTGGAGTTCCTCAACCACCGCGACGGTGTCGTCGAAAACGGCCTGCCGCTGCGGCGCGACATCGCCCGCGCGATCCGCCGGCACCGGCCGGACATCATCGTGGGGGGCTCTTACGAGATCCGCATGGCGGCGCGGCTCACCAACCAGGCCGACCACCGAGCCGTCGGCCTGGCCACCCTCGATGCTGCCCGCGACGCCGGCAACCGCTGGATCTTCCCGGAACTGCTCGACGAGGGCCTGGAGCCGTGGGGCGGCACCCGGTTCGCCGCCTACGCCGGCAGTAGCACGCCAAGCCACGGCGTCGACATCACCGGCGAGCCGCTGCGGCGCGGCATCGCCAGCCTCGCCGCGCATGCCGAGTACACCAAGGGGCTCGGCCTGGGCGGACCGGAACCCGGCCCGTTCCTCACTTGGCTGGCGCACCAGGCCGGCCCGGCTATGGGTGTCGAGGCTGCGCTGCTGCTCGACGTGCACTGGCTCACCTTCCAGGGCCCGCCGCCCTGGCTCGCCGAATAGCGATCCCGGGCGGCCGCTATTGCAACCGGACCCGCGGGTCGAGCACCGCGTACAGCAGGTCCACCACGATGTTGGCCACGACCACGAAGCATGAGGCGACCAGCACGATCCCGACGATGACCGGCAGGTCTTGGGTCGTGACCGACTGCACGGCGAGTTGACCGAGGCCGGGCAGTCCGAAGACGCTCTCGGTGATGATGGCGCCGCCGAGCAACGCGCCCACGTCGATGCCGAGTTGGGTGACCACCGGAGTGAGCGCGCCGCGCAGCGCGTGCTGGTAGACGACCCGCCGTTCGGAAAGGCCCTTCGACCGCGCCGTGCGGACATAGTCCTCGCCGAGGACGTCGAGCAGCGAGCCGCGGGTCAGCCGGGAGTAGGTGGCGGCCGAGACCAGCGCGAGAGTCAGCCAGGGCAGCGCCAGGTGTTGCGCCCAGAGCGCCGGATCGGTCGTCAGCGGCACATAGCCGCCGCCGGGAAACGCGTCGATACCGGCCAGATGCAGGCGGAAGAACAGGAAGTACAGCAGCAGCAACCCGACTAGGAAGGTGGGCATGGACAGCCCGGCGAGCACGAAGACGGTCGCGCCGCGATCCATCAGGCTGCGCGGCCGCCGGGCGGCGAGCACCCCGATGCCGACGCCCATGACCAGCCACAGCACCGCGCCGCCGAGGGTCAGTGACACTGTGACCGGCAACCGGGCGGCGATGAGCGAGCGCACCGGCTCGGAGTTGTAGTACGAGTAGCCCAGATCGCCGTGCCCCAGCCGGACCAGGAAATGCCAGTACTGGGTGAGGATCGGCTGGTCGAGTCCGAGCCGGTGGCGGACCAGCGCGACCGTCTCCGCGGTGGCCTGGCGGCCGGCGATGGTGCGGGCCGGGTCATGCGGGGCCACGAAGAACAGGACGAAGACGGCGATGTTGATTAGCCACAGCACCAGGATGCCGAAGAGCACTCGCCTGATGAGGAAGCGAAGCACGGGACGCGCTCCTAGGCCTGGCCGTCGTAGTGCTCGGCGCCGGAGGTGAGCGCGTCGCGAACGCCGTCCCCGAGCAGGTTGAAGGCGAGCGTGGTGATCAGCAGCGCCAGGCCGGGGAAGAGGATGAACCACCAGGCGACCTGGTAGTACGGCAACGAGTCGGACAGCATGCCGCCCCAGGTCGGCGTGGGTGGAACGACGCCCATCCCGAGGAAGGACAACGTTGCTTCGAAGACGATCGCGGTCGGGATCAGCAGTGTCGTGTAGACGATGACGGGCGCGGCGAGGTTGGGCAGGATTTCCACCAGCATGATGCGCACGTTGCCGGCGCCCAGTGCCCGGGCCGCCTCGATGTACTCCCGCTCCCGGATGGACAGGGTCTGGCCGCGTACGATGCGGCCGACCGCCGCCCAGGAGAAGAACGCGATGACCAGAACCGAGACGGTCAGGCTGGGACCGGCAACGGACACCAGGGCGATCGCGAAAAGCAGGAACGGGAACGAGAGGACGACGTCCATGAACCGGGCCAGGACCGTGTCGGTGGCGCCGCCGAGGTAGCCGGCGACCAGCCCGATCACGACACCGAGCACGACCGCAAGCACCGTGGACAGCACGCCGACGAGCAATGAGATCCGGGTACCGTAGAGCACCCGGACGAAGACGTCGCGGCCGAGGTTGTCGGTGCCGAACAGGAATCGCCGGCTGGGCCCGACCGGAAGGCCGGCCGGGGTCAGCCCGGTGTCGCGGTACTGGGTGTCGGGTCCGTGCCCGACGAGATGGGCGATCAGCGGCGCGGCGAGCGCGACCAGGACGAGCAGCGCGATGGTCGCGGCGGCGGCCATCGCGACCCGGTCGCGGCGCAGCCGGGCCAGCGCCAGCCGGAGCGGGCTGCGGCCCTCGATGCGATGAAACTCGGCCTGGGGCGAGGCCGCGACGGTGCCGACCTCGCGGCTGGGTATGACCGTCATGAGGGCACCGGGCCGTTGCCGTTCAGCATGTGACCTCTCCTGACCACCGAGTGCGCTCACGGACGCGGTTCACCCGCACGGGAGTCCAGTGCCGGACTCCCGTGCGGGTGTCCGGTCACGTGTTCGGGCTGAGCCAGACCTGGGTGATGTCGTACGCCTGGCTGAACGGCAGGAAGATGGCGTTGTGCACCCGCGTCGAGCGGAACAGCGCGGTCTTCTGCGTTTCGATCGGCACGATCGGCGCGTCGTTCATGATCTGCACGTCGGCCTGGTGCCAGTACGTTGCGGCCGTGTTCTCGTCCGGCGCGGCGAGGGCCTTGTCGATGAGTGCGTTGACGGCTGGGTTGTTGTAGTCGCCGTAGTTGACGGAGTTGGGCCCGTAGGTCCGGCCGTCGAACAGCGGTTCGACGATGGCGCGGCCGTTGTTGCCGTACCAGTCCGGGACCCAGCCCGGCTCGCTGATGTCCCACACGCCGCGTGCGGCGGCCTGCGGACTGTCGAGGTACTTGCTGTAGTAGTCGCCCTGGCTGACCGGGATCAACTGGTCGGTGATGCCGCAGGCCTTCAGGTCGGCCTGGATCGACTGCGCCACCGCCGGGTGGTTTCCGGCGTTGCGGTAGACGTCCTTCACCGTGATCCCGTTCGGGTAGCCGGCCGCGGCCAACATCGACTTGCAGGTAGCCGCGTCTCCCTTGCTCTGCGTCGTGGCGTACGGGTCGATCGGCTGGTATCCGACGTTGCCGGGCGGGATGACCTGGTTCAGCGGCGTGTTGAGCGCCGGGCCGCCGTAGATCTGGCCGACCGCCACCTTGTCGATGGCGTACTCGATCGCCTGGCGCACCTTCACGTTCTTCAGCGCGCTGTTGGAGGTCGGGCTCTGCAGGTTGAACACCAGGTAGGGGTTGGTGTCCAGGGCCGGATACAAGCCTAGGCGCGCGTCCTTCTGCGCCTGCAGGCCCGGAATGCTGGGGGTCGGCACGACGGTGTCCCATTCCAGGTCGGCCGTTCCGGCCTGGATCTGCTGCTGCACCGGAGCGGCGTCCTGCCCCATAGTGACGGTGACGTGGTCGACGTACTGGTGCCGGATCGGGTCCGTGCCCTGGTTCCACGCCGGGTTCCGGTCGAGGTCGATCGCCTGGTTCGCGGTGTACTTGACGATCTTGTACGGTCCGTCGGAGATGGTGTGCTGGCGGAACGCCGCGCCATCCGGCAGGTAGCTCAGGTACTCCTGCGGTACCGGGGACGCGAACGGCATCGCGAGGATGTTGACGAAGTCGCTGGCCGGTTGGATCAGGGAGAACCGGAGCGTCTGCGGGTCCGTGGCCGTGACACCGGAGATGTCGTGTCCGTTGACGTAGGCCGCGATCGCCGCCACGGTGCCGGGCACCTTGGCGAAGCCGTCGCAGTAGGCCTTCATGCCGACGATCGTGTTCTCGTAGTAGCCGGGCGCGCCCACCGGACTGACCGGGTTGCACAGTCGCTTCAGGCCGAGGATCTCATCCTGGGCGGTGACATCCCGCGCCGGTGTCGTGTCCCACTTGACGCCGGTACGCAGGTGGATCGTGTAGGTCTTGCCGTCGGCGCTGACCCCACCGTTGGACGTGGTCGGCACCACGGTGGCGAGATCGGCGACCGGCGTGTTGGCCGTGGTCACATCGGTCGACGCCGGATAGGAGAACAGCTGACGGGTGAACGCCCGTTCCAGCGTGTAGCTCGTCGTGTAGTAGGCACTTGCGGTGTCGAGGTGGTCGACGTCGCTGCTGCCGAGCAGCTTCAGCGTGCCGCCCTGGACCGGCTGTGAACTCGAGCCGCTGTTGCTTTGGCCGCTGCTGCCGCAGGCCGCCGCCACGACCGCCACGACCGACAGCATGGATACGGTAGCCGCGGCCGACAATGGGCCGCGTCGCTGGCTTGCCATCGCACTCCCTTCCGGATCGGATGCGACATCGCCGATAGGACCTCACTGTGCGGCCGGCAGTATGAGACGGCGATGAGAGCCGGGCGTTCGTCACGGCACCGCTCAGAGGCGGCCTTGCGCATACGTCAGCGAAGTCCGCCGCTTGCCGGCCGGGACAGTCATGATGCGGAAGCGTTTCGGGCGTTGGGGCACCCAAAACGCTTCCGCATAATGACTGACGACGCGGCCTTGCGCGCACTCGCCTTGCCACAGGTTGAAGGGTCTGTGGCGTCAGCAGCCGAGCTGGTCGGCGAGCTCGACGAAGCTCGATGCGACGTAGTCGCTGCCCACGTCCGCGGCCCGGTCGGCCGAGCGGTGCGGGCCCTGCTCGCGCGGTCGTTCGAGGAATGCTGTGTGCAGGCCCGCGGCGCGGGCACCGTCGAGATCCCATTTGTGCGCGGCGACCATCAGCATCCGGCCGGGCTCGGTATCGAGCAGCCGGGCGGCCGTGTGGTAGACCTGCGGGTCGGGCTTGTACGAGCGAGCCAGCTCGGCCGAGATGACGCAGTCGAGCGGCAGCCCGGCGGCCTTCGCCAGGTTGACGAGAAGCGCGAAGCCCCCGTTGGACAGGGCCGCGACCACGTACCTGGTGCGCAGCCGGGCAAGGCCGGGCGCCGCGTCGTCCCAGGCCGGCAGGCGGTGCCAGGCGTGCACCAGCCGGACGCGCGCGGCGGCGTCGACCGCGGCAGCGACGCCGTGGCGCTGCAGCAACTCGTCGAGCGACTCACGGTGCAGCGTGTCGAGGTAGGCCCAGGCGCGTTCGCCGTCTCGGACCCGCTGCATGGACGGCGCGTACATGTCGCGCCACGCGTTGGCGAACCGTCCCGCGTCCAGCTCAACGCCGGCGCCACCGAAGACGTCCGCGACCTGCTCGGCCACGCCGGTGTACCAGTCAACGGTGGTGCCGAAGATGTCACACGCGATCACATCGACCATACCGGCACCGTATCCCGCCGGCGTGCGGTGAGCTGCGTGGTCAGTCGGCGTCGTGGACGTCGTATCCCCGCTTGGTGAGCTGGGTTTCGACGGTGTGGCAGACCTGTTCGACGACGGCGACGCGAGCGTACGGCTTGTTGTCGCCGGCAATGACATGCCATCGCGCCCGGGGCTTGTCGGTGCGCTCGAGCATCTCTTCGATGGCGGGTTCGTAGTCGGCCCGGCGCTCGCGGTTACGCCAGTCCTCGTCGGTAAGCTTCCAGGAACGCAGCGGATCGCCGGCGCGCGCCTGGAAGCGGCGTAGCTGCTCGTCAGCCGAGACGTGCATCCAGAACTTGATGAGGATCATGCCTTCGGCCGTGAGCGTACGTTCGAATTCAGCTATCTCGTCGTAGGCGCGCATCCACTGCTCCTTGGTGGCGAAGCCTTCGACCCGTTCGACCAGGAGCCGCCCGTACCAGGAACGGTCGAGGACCGTCATGCCACCCCAGCCGGGCAGCACGGGCCAGAACCTCTGCAGGAAGTGGTGTCGTTTCTCGTCGTACGTGGGCGCGGCGAACTGCGAAACACGGACGTGGCGGGGGTCGAGCGGGGCTACGAGGCGTTTGATGGCGCCGCCCTTGCCGGAGGCGTCCCAGCCTTCGAATACGACGCACAGCGGGGGACCGAGCTTGTGATGGGCGAGTTGACCGCCCAGGAGCAGACGTAGCCGGAGGAGGCGCTGCTGGGCGGCTTCGAGCCGGACAAGCGCCTGCTTCTTCGACAGCTTGACCGACAGGTCGACCTTAGAAAGGCGTGTCATGTCGGCATCCTTGCCTCTGGGCCGATGCTCTTCACGACCTCAGCCTGGCACAGTTGTCGGGCCGTTACCACGAACACCGGTCGCTGCAGCTGACAGCATGCTCGCAGCGGTCCGCCAGGTTGCAATCAGATTCATCAGACACGATGGCTTGTGTGGCCTGACCTCGTGGTTCGGCACCGCGATGGATAGTGGTCGGGGGCCGGCCGTGCGAGCCTTTATCCGCAGCGTTCCGCTGCGGATAAAACTGGTCGCCGCTGTTCTTGCGCTGGTAGCCGCCGCGCTCCTGGTTATCACGGCCAGCAGCGCTTACTTTCTCCGGACGTACCTCGTTGGTCGAGTCGATGACGAGCTGAACGGCTACCTGCGCCGTATCCTGGTTTCGCTTCCGGCGCCGAGCCCGGACGGACTGCCATCCGACTATTTCCTGGCCGCGACCGATGCGGAGCTGGCAACGGTCTATCGGGACAACCGATTCGACAAGGCCGATCTGCCCGGCGGCATCGACAGCCAAGCCTGGTACGAGACGCACGCCGGCCAAGGCCCATTCACCGCCAACTCGGGCACTGAGGGGCTTCGATGGCGGATCGTGGTCGCGAAGATCGACACTGGGCATTACGTCGCGGTCGCCGAGAGCCTTGCCGACGTGGATTATGCCGTGAGCCACCTTGTCTGGATCGACGTCTTCGCCGGCGGCACGGTGCTGGTGCTCCTCGCCAGTGCCGGCGCGGCGATCGTTCGTACCAGCCTTCGGCTCCTCAACCAGATCGAGCGGACCGCCGCTGCGATCGCCGGTGGCGACCTGACGCAACGCGTGCCGGATCCGGAGCCGGGTGTCCAGGCGCCGAGATCTGAGCTGGGACGACTGTCCAGGGCGCTCAATGCGATGCTGGCTCAGATCGAGTCGGCCTTCTCGGCGCGGGCGGCCTCAGCGTCGGCGGCGCGGGATGCCGCGTTCGCGGCGCAGCAGTCGGAGACCCGGGCCCGGCGTTCGGAGGAGCGCATGCGCCAGTTCATCGCCGACGCGTCGCACGAACTGCGCACGCCGTTAACCACGATCCGCGGATTCGCCGAGCTCTACCGGCTCACTGCCGTCGCACCCGCCGCGGAGAAAGGCCGCATCGTTCGCCGGATCGAGAATGAAGCCGCACGAATGGGTCTGCTTGTCGACGATCTTCTGCTGCTGGCCAGGCTCGACCACGAACGGCCGCTCGCGTTCGCACCGGTCGATCTGAGAGTGCTCGCGGCCGATGCCCTCCACGCCGCAAGGGTCTCCGCACCCGGGCGCGACATCCGGTTGGCGGTAACGGCCGGTACCGGCTCGCTGGTCGTCGACGGCGACGATGCGCGACTCCGCCAGGTATTGGCCAATCTGCTGGCCAACGCGGTGAACCACACCCCGCCGAGCGCGGCGATATCGGTCGTCCTCGAGTCCGACGATGACACCGCGGTCATCGAGATACGCGATACCGGACCAGGACTTTCTCGTGAGGAAGCCGAGCGGGTCTTCGAACGGTTCTATCGTGCGGATCCATCCCGCACCCGACGCGGCGGCCGCAGCAGCACCGGCCTCGGGCTGGCGATCGTCACTGCGCTGGTCTCGGCCCACGGCGGCTCGGTCGGCGTCGACAGCGTGCCCGGCAAAGGTTCGACGTTTCGGGTTCGCCTGCCGCTCAGGCCAGCCTGACAGCCGCTTGGCGCGCCACCTGAATGCTTCGAGCCTGCCGAACCCGGTAACAGTCGGACGAAATCGCTCCGTCGGCGGCTTGGACGTTCATCGCCATGCTTCGGCCGTATTTCGCAGCTCTTGGGAATGGGTGCCGATAGTGCGGGCATGGCGAGCCTCTTGCGGCGGTTGACGCGCCCGACATCGGTGCGGACCCGCCTCCTGGTGTTTGCCCTGCCGCTGATCGCGGTGGTGCTCACGACCGTAACGGCGGTGTCCACGTCCAGTGCCGGTGAGGCCGAGCGTACGGCGGCGCGGCGGGAGGCGATGCGGCTCGCCGAGGCGCGGGCCAACGAGTTCGCCAGCGGCTCCGCGGCCGATTTGGCCATGGGCCGAACGATCGCCGAAATGGTGAGCAACGCCCGCGACCTGAGCCGGGCGCAGATCAGTACGATGGTGCGTCAGGTGGGTGAGGCCCATCCGGAGCTGCTCGGATCGTACGTGGCGTTGGAGGCGAACGTCGTGGGCGCCGACGCCCGGTTCAAAGGCACCGATCTGGGCAACGATGTGGGCCGTTTCGCGGTGTACTGGAACCGGCTTGCCGGCGCGTTCCGCTACGACCCGCTCGACGATCTCGACGCGCAGCAGTATTACCTGCAGCCGAAACGGGAGGGCCGGCCGGTCGTGATCGAGCCGTACCTCTACGACGGTGTCCTGATGACCTCGTACATCACGCCGATCATCCGCGACGGCCGATTCATCGGCATCGCCGGCGTTGACCGCGGGCTGAACGAGATCAACAAAGAGGTCGGCGCGGTCCATGTCTTCGACCATGGCTACGCATTCGTGATCTCGAGGTCCGGTGTGTTCGTTGCGGCGCCGGACGCCAAGCTGGTCGGAACCCAGACGCTCGCCGGGTACGCGAAGCAGCGACAGGTTCCCGCGCTGGCGACCCTGGCCACGGCGGTCAGCGCAGCCCGGTCCAGTTCGGTAACCGCCCATGACCCGTTCCGCGGAGGGAGCACGACCTTCTTCTCCGCACCGATCAGCGTCGGCGGATGGTCATATGTGGTCGCCGTACCGGAAGCCGACTTCACCGCGCTCTCGTCGGGGTTGACCCGCAACCTTGTGCTCTTCGGCCTTGCCGCCCTCCTGATCGTCGGCGTGTGGTTGGCGCTCCTGGCCGTGCGAATGGCCAGACCGTTGCGAGCGTTGGAACAAGCCGCCGCCCGGATCAGCGCCGGCGACCTCGACATAAACCTGACGATCACCAGTCGCGACGAAATTGGACGAACCGCGCAGGCCTTCACCACCATGCGCGCGTACCTGCGGGACACGGCGGAGGCGGTGCAACGCGTCGCCGACGGCGATCTGACCGCGGACGTCGTGGCCAACAGTGAACGCGACGTGCTGCGCCACGCCATCGCCACCATGACGACCCGCCTGCGTCACGTCGTCGCCGAGATCGGCAATACCAGCACCGTGCTCACGGAAGCGGTCGATCGCACCGTCGCCGCCGTCGACCGGACCACCGCCTCCATGCGGTCGGTCGCCGAGTCCACCGACCACATCACTACCGGTGCCACCAGCCAGTCCACCATGCTCGCCCAGGTGACCCAGGCCGCCTCGATCGCACAGAGCCAGGCCGAGCAAGGCACGGCCACCGCGGACCGCGTGGCGGCAACCATGCGCGAGCTGACCGAGACCTCCGAGCGCGTCGGCGGGATCGTCGCTGCCATCACCAACATCGCCAGTCAAACCCACCTCCTCGCCCTCAACGCCAACATCGAAGCCGCCCGGGCCGGCGCGGCCGGGCGCGGCTTCGCGGTCGTCGCCGACGAGGTACGCAAGCTGGCCGACGAGGCCGGCCAGGCTGCCTCGACGATCAGCCGCATGATCGAAGAGATGCAGACCTCGGCGGACCGGGCGGCGGAAATCGCGCAAGGCGAGGCGATGCAAACGTTTCGCCAGATCGAGTCCAGCGTACGGGCGGCCGCCACGATCCTCACCGACACGACCCAGGCGATCGACCGCACGACGGACGCCGCTGAGCTGGCGTCCATGCACAACAGCCAGGCCGACGCGGCGCAACACGAGATCCGCACCTGCTGCGATGGATTGGCCAGCACCGCCACCGACCTGCAGCGGCTGATCGCGCAGTTCACCGTCGCGCACGTCGATCGGGGCAGAAGCGCTTAGCCGCCGCGGGTGAACGGCAGCATGATGTGGGTGTACTGGTACGGCGACTGCGCGACGCCGGAGCAGTCGTCCGCGCCCGGCGTGCCCGGGCAGCCACCGTTGTCGCGGCCCAGCGCCCAGAACGACAGCTCGCCGATGTGCCGCTCGCCGGCCCAGCGCGGTGATGGTCCGCGCGTCGGCGAGCGTGAAGATCTCCAGCGGTCCGGTCTCGCCGCCCGAGCCGTAGTCGTCGATGCCGGTCATCTCGGTGATACCGACCATGTGCCACAGCTGTGCGGTGGAGCGGTGCGGGTACAGCGGGTGCAGCGTGCCGACCAGGCTGTTCGCGGCGGTCTTGGTGTCGCGCGGCCATGTCGTGCGCCTGGTCGTCGTAGTAGTCGAAGGTCATGATGTTGACGATGTCCACCCGCGCGTGGTTCCGGACGGCGCTGGCCAGCACGTTGATCGCGTTGTCCTCGAGGCCGGTCGGCGCGGTCGGCAGCGTGTAGACGATCTGTACCGTCCGATGCTGCCGGTCGGCCCACTCCTGGACCAGGTGGATCGCCTGGTTGCGGCGGTCGATGGCGGCGGTGTTGTCCAGCGAGATGTCCTCGATGTCCATGTCGAGCCGGGTCACGTCGTAGGTCGTGATGACCTTCTCGTAGGCCGCGGCGATCTTGTGGACGTCGGTGCAGCTGTCGGCGATCTCGGTGGCGGTGCTGTCGGCGCTGAACCCGCCGAACGACGGGATGACGTCGCCGCCGGCGCGCCCGGATCCTGGCGATGTCGGGTCCGAACGTCGACCAGGCGACCGGCTTGGTCGGGTCGCCGTTCCACAGGATGTCGCAGGAACCGGTGGTCTGCGTCTGCAGGAACGCCATGGTGAGGAACCTGGCGCCGGACGCCTTGCTGACCGCGGCCGGGCTCGCGTCGGTGTAGGCCTGGAAGTACGGCGAGAACACCTGCGCCGGTACGGTCCGGTGCCGGTTGTCGTTGGCGTAGGCGCTGCCGGGCAGAACCATGCTCGAGACGAGGAGCGCCACCGCGACGGCGGAGCCGCCGATCAGCCGGCGGGGGACGAACCGGGTGCTGGACATGGGCGCCAACTTTCTCTACCGGGCCTGCGGCTCACCCGCTTACGAATAGGAAAACTGAATTACAGATCGACGGTAGGGGTGCCCGAGCGAGCGTGTCAAGGCACGGCCGACGGTTGATCGGCTTGGCGTGACAAGCTGACCCTGCTCGACGTGAAGGGAGCTTCCATGGATCACACCTACCGGGTCACCGAGATCGTCGGTTCGTCCCACGAGTCGCTGGAACAGGCCATCCGCAACGCGATCAGCCGCGCGAACGAGACGCTTCGCAACCTCGGCTGGTTTCACGTCACCGAGGTCCGGGGCCACATCGCCGACGGCGAGATCGAGCATTTCCAGGTCACCGTCAAGGTCGGGTTCCGGCTGGACGACGCATCTTGAACCACTGGCCGTTGAAGGCGATGGCCCCCGCACCAGCCTTGTGCGGGGGCCATCGTGCGGCGCGTCCTAGAAGACGGCGTTGAAGATGTTCCAGCCGGAGCCGATTTGCCGGCCAGTGCCGCCGTTGAGCCAGTTGCCGTGCCCATCGGTGCTGTACAGCTTCATCACCCCCGCGGGCGTGATGCCGAGCAGGTCGACCTTGTTGTCGCCGCCGAAGTCACCCGGCGACAGGAAGACCTTGAACCCGTTCCACGACGTGCCGATCAGGATGCCGATGCCGCCGTTCAGCCAGCTTCCGGCGCCGTCGCTCTGGTAGAGGAACAGCTGACCTTTGGGGTTGCGGCCGATCAGCGCCTGATGGCCGGTACCCGTCCAGTCGCCCGGCGTCAGGATCGTGTCGAACTGGTTCCACGCCGTGCCGATCAGTTGGCCGATGCCGTTGTTCTCCCAGCCGCCGGCGCCGTTGCTCGTGTACAGGAACAGCTGGCCCTTGGCGTTGCGGCCGATGATGTTCGGCCGGCCGTTGCCGGTCCAGTTGTTCGTCACCATGATGTCGTTGAAGGTGCTCCAACCGGTGCCGACCTGAGTCGGCTGGTTATCCGCGAAGCTACCGTGGCCGTCGCTCTTGTACTTGTAGAGCGCACCATTGGGGGTGCGGGCCATGATGGCCGGCGTGCCGTCGCCGTCCCAGTTCATCACCCGGAACAACTTGGTGAAGCCGCCCCAGCCGCTGCCGATCTCGGCCGCCCAGGGGTTGAACCCGTTGAGTCCGTCGTCGACGAAGCCGCTGCCCGAGTACTCGCCGAGGAAGCCCTCGCTGTCCCGGACGATCAGGTCGCTGTGGCCGTCACCGGACCAGTCAGGGTTGATCACGCCGGGGTTCGCGAGCTCCAATTCGATCTGCGACCGGTAGGTGCTGATCCGCTCGTACACGCCGTAGAAACTCACCGCGCAGTCACCGATGCCCCAGTCGGTGATGCCGACCTCGACACCGTCCACGAGGATCGGGCCACCCGAATCGCCGTGGCAGGCGTCGACGCCGGGAGCGCTCGGAGTGCCGAGAGTGCCGGCACACAACATGCGTCCGTTGTCGTAACCGCCGCCGCCGGGGGTCCCGTTGATGTTGGTGTTACAGGCCGAGGTGTTGTGGATCGGGATGGTCGCCTTGTACAGCGTGCCGGC
Organism: uncultured Actinomycetota bacterium; assembly: GCA_963816625.1. GTDB lineage: Bacteria > Actinomycetota > Actinomycetes > Mycobacteriales > Micromonosporaceae > Dactylosporangium. Next base: position 1,821,117 of record CAWFLC010000006.1, read on the forward strand.
CTCGGCGGTGGGGCTGTTGCTGGTGATGCCGTAGCCGACGATGAGCGCGGGCGCCTCGTCGTAGTCCGTCGGGCTGCCCGCCGGCGCCAGCGGGACCGGCGTGTAGACGGCCGGCAACGGCTGCTTGAGGGTCAGTACCGAGACGTCGTCGATCGGCGGCACGTTCTGAAGTGGGTCGTTGAGCGCGGCGGCGTTGAACGACGGGTGGGTCCACGTGGACTGGACGCGGGCGACGTAGCCCATGTTGGCGTTGATGTCCGTGAGATTGTTGACACCGGCGATGACGACCGAGTCGCCGAGCGTGAAGTCGGTGGCGCAGTGCCCGGCGGTCAGCACCTTGGTGGGCGAGATGACGGTGCCCGTGCAGGTGGCTCGGTACCAGACGAACTGGCCGTTCCGGACCTCGCCGACGAAGTCGGTCTGGATGCCGACGATCCACGGGTAGTCCGAGGCATTAGCCAGCGTCCCGCCGACGATGCGGGGCTCCTTGACCGGGTCGGAGAACGCCTTGGCGCGCGGACCCGGCTTCGGCAGGCTGCCGCGCGTCGTGCGCTGCGCGCCGGGCGGTAGCTTGTGCTTCCCGACCGAGGCACCGTATGGCTTGGTGGGAGCCTGCCCCCTCCCGATGCCGTCCGACGCCACGGCGGACGGCACCACGCTGATCCCGATGGCCGTGCCGGCGACCGCGAGCGTGGCGACGATGCCCACCGTCCGGCGCCGGCCCTTCAACGCGCGTTTGACCCATGCAAACACGTAACTGCCTCCCTCGTCCCAATTGCACAAAGCCTTTGGACGGGGTTCGTGGCCTCAGCGAGATCGACGGAGCCCGGACGAGCCAACACCACGGCAGTACCGACCGTTTCGTGGTGTTGTGTTCCCACCCAGCCGAGCTCCACGAACGGACGCCGTCCTAGACGGTGTCCGCGATGCCATGCCCCCGCGTTCGTTGCGAGCGGGAGCACGCTAGCAAACTTTCGGGCCGCTTACAGCCCTCCATATAGGCAGAGAAGAATATGCCGCTTTGCCGTGAAGATCACCGTTGCCGAACTAAGTTTTACTCTTGACTTATATAAGTCTGAGCTGACAGGCTAGCGCCGTGCACGCGTTCGCTGTGCGACCGGTGACGAGAAGGACGACAGATGATCGACATTGCCAACCAGCTCAAGGCGATTCACCGTGAGGTCGGCAAGCGACCGATCGACAGCGGTGAGGGCGTCAGCGTCGTGCTTCGACGCAGTTACGACGCGCCGATTGCGGACGTCTGGGACGCGGTGACCAACCCAGACCGCGTGAAGCGATGGTTTCTTCCGCTCAACGGTGACCTTCGGGTTGGCGGAACGTTCCAGCTCGAAGGCAACGCCGGGGGCGAGATCCTCAGATGCGAGTCGCCCCGTCTGCTCACGGTGACCTTTGGTGGGCCAACCAGCCTGGTCGAACTGCGCCTGTCGTCGACCGGGGACAGCGACACGATGATCGAACTCGAACACACCGTGCCCATCGAGATGGCCGGTAGCGGCGCGGGCGCGCTCTACGTCGGGCCCGGCTGGGACGGTGCGCTCATGGCCTTGGGCCTGTTCCTGCGGGGCGAGGTCACCGACGATCCCGTCGCCGCGGCCAACTCCGCGCAGGGACAAGAGTTCTCGCGACAGTCCGTGTTTGCCTGGGTAACTGCTGTCGAGTCATCCGGCACGGCCAGCCCAGACGAGATCGCCGCGGGAACCCAAATGTCGCTGGCGACGTTCGCGCCCGACCTGAACACCACCCAGAATCAGGGCGAGAGCAACTAACGGACCGTGAGCCTCACTGTCGTCCGGCCGTAGCGAGTGTGTGGGCTTCCACGACCGCGCGGGCTGTCATGCCGAGTGCGTCGACGACGTCCGGAGCGAACTGGCTGCCGGACCATTGGTCCAGCTCGTGCAGGGCGTCGTCGAGGCTACGGGCGGGCGCGTACGGCCGGTCGTTGATCATGGCGGCCAGCGCGGCGCAGGCGGCGACGATGGTGGCACCGATCGGGATGTCGGCGCCGCGCAGGGCGTCGGGGTAGCCGGTGCCATCGAAGTGTTCGCGCGCGGAGCGGATGAGTGGTGCCAGTGGTGCCAGCGCGGGCGCGGCGGCGGTGATGCGTTCACCGATGATCGGCGTCTGGCGGATGAAGGCCCACTCGGCGGCGGTGAGCGGATCGGGCTTGGCGAGGATAGTCTCCGGGACGGCGACCTTGCCGATGTCGTGGATGCGGGCGGCCTGCACGATCCGGGCGCACTCCGGAACGGACAGTCCCAGCCGCTGGGACACCGCCTCGGCCAGCGCCGCGGTAAGCGCCATCCGCTCGAACAGGGCGGGATCGCGTTCACGGAGCGCGCGGAGCAGGGCGTTGCTGGTCTGCGCATCGGGGGGAATCCGTCCGCTGGCCTTCTGCTCGTACATGCGCAGGTCGACCAGGCGCATGGCCTCGTCCGGGTCGCGCGCGTCGTCGGGCAGAACGATGACGCCATGGGCGGCGCTGATGCTGAACCCCTCACCGTGCTCGCTCAACGCCTGCGTCGCCGTCTCGACCAACGCCTCGATGTCGGCCCGATCGACGCTGGCCAGGATGCAGAACTCGTCCCCGCCCAGACGGTAGGACCGGCCCCGGCGGGCCAGTGCCGTGTTCAGCGCCGCGCCGAGACGGGCCAGCAGTGCGTCGCCGGCTGGGTGCCCGAACGTGTCGTTGTACGACTTGAAGCCGTTCAGATCGAACATCGCGAGCGCGAGCGGGCTCGAGGTCGTGGCACGGTCGGCGCCGACGAGGAGGTCACCGTCAAGCGCGCGCCGGTTCCGCAGGCCGGTCAACGCGTCGGTGTGGGCGGCGCGCACCAGCAGCGCCTGCCGCTTGCGCAGGCCGATCAAGGCGTACGTGATGATCAGCAGCGCGAGAACGATGATCAGGATCGGGACGGTTCCGACCGTGCTCAGCGGGGTCTGCTGCGTCGACGACAGCGACACCACGTACCAGTGGCTCGCGCTGTTGGCGTCAGCGACCCGCCGGTAGGCACCGGGAGCGCCGTCGAGCGAGAACCGGCCGGATGCGCCCCAACCGGCGGTGAGCGCGGCAAAGCGGTGATCGTCGGGCGTGCCGAGCGGTGCGCCGGTCCGCTGCGGATGGCGGCTGTCGATGACCACCGCGCCGGTCCGGCTGTCGATCATGAGAACCGGCCCGGTCGCGCCGGCGCCGGCTTCCCGGCGGAAGCTTTCGATGGTGACCTCGAAGTGCACGATCGCCGGTACCCCCGGGACCCGGGTGGCGTTGGCGATCACCCACTCGTTCGTGTCCGGCGACACGTAGGGCGCCGTCTGGTACACCTGCCCGGCCGGTAGCGCGAACGTCGGTGCGAAGAACGGTGTCTCCGTCTCCGTCAGGGACAAATCGTCGGCGGTGGCGCGAACACCCCGCACCACCCGGGCGTTTTCCGCACCGCTGGCGTCGATGAAGCACGCCTCGCCGATCCGGTCGGGATACAGCCGCTCCAGATACGCCAGGGCCTCATTGGTCCATTCGACCGGTGCCGCACCGCTGACGACCTTGTCCGCACGGCTACCCGGAAGGGCGTAAAACTGCGTGAACGCCGGGTTCTGGGCAGTCACCAGAACATTGGCCCGCGCTTCTTCGAGATACTGATCGAGGAGTTGGGCGTGATGCTGGGCCTGCTGGTCCAACGCCGCACGCTCGGCTGTCTGCCGATTGGACCAGGCCGCCACTGCCCCACCGATACCCATGGTCAGCAGCGCGATGCCTCCGACCATCATGAACAGCAGCACGCGTCGCATCACGTCCCCTTTCGCGGACACCTCGCTTCCACATCGGCGCCCCAAGACGGGACCTGAGCAGTTTGGGCGCTGCGGCCGACAACTGGGCGCGGTAGAACTGGCGTATGCGGTCCCGGAAGTACCGAATGGTCACCACCCTCGAGCGGATCAACAACCGGATGATGCGCTACGCCCTGCACAAGGGCGTTGCCCCGCGGACCTTCGCGCTGCTGGAGACCACCGGGCGCCACTCGGGCCTCCCGCGTCACACCCCGGTGGGAAATGGCTTGGTCGGTGACACGTTCTGGCTGGTCGCGGCCCATGGAACGCAGGCCGACTACGTCCGTAACCTTCAAATCAACCCGAGCGTACGGGTGAAGATCGGCCCGCGGTGGCGCACCGGGAACGCTGTGCCGCTGCCCGACGACGACGCGACCGCCCGCTCGCACACGCTGCCGCATCGCTGGGACGCGGCGATCGGTCGGCTCATGGCCTCCGCTCCGCTGACCATCCGCATCGATCTCGATCACGCCTGACCGGCCCTGGCCGGTCGCCACCTTCCACCCTCCCGTGCTCCCGTACGCGGCGTCGCGGTGGGTTCTTTGCATGGCGGCGACAGGGGCGGTCGGCGGTGGTGCGACCATTGACTGAGCCTGGGAGGTCACCACATGAGCAAGCCCATCGACTATGACGCACCGCGCCAGCCCGTTGTTGAGCTCGACGACGACGGCTTGACGCAGCTCACGGCCCGCGGCGTGACCGCGCAGTCGCCGGGAGCCGACCTCGACGAGACCCCCGCGGCTGAAGGGTTCGAGCTTCCCGGTGGGGACGTCTCGGACGAGGAACTGACCGTGGCCGTCGTGCCCATGCGCGCCGACGAGTTCCGGTGCACTCGCTGCTTCCTGGTCCATCACCGGAGCCGGCTGGCCATCCGGACCGATGGTCAGCCGGTCTGCCCGGACTGTGCCTGACCAGTGAGGCGGGCAGGTTCGCGCCGGCCCCGCACTGGTCCCGCGCCACTACTTCCCCGAAGGAGTGGCCTCCTGGGCCGGGGGAGGGCACAACTTCCCCGAAGGAGTGGCCTCCTGGGCCGGGGGAGGGCACAACTTCCCCGAAGGAGTGGCCTCCCGACCCCTCTGAGGGCACTACATCCGGAGAAGTTGTGGCATCCCGGCCCTCGACGGACCCGAGTCATCTGAAGGTTCAAGCTCCTATGTGGAGCGCCGGCCGCGGTCGGCGGTGTGAATCCGCCGGGTCGAGCAAAACGGCGGACGGGTGGTGCGCATCGCCGGTGCGGGCCTTGGCAGAATCAAGGCATGGACCTGTCCATCGCGACGAGCGGCACACCGGCGCGTCCTGTCACGGTGCTGTCGGTGCACGGCGATATCGATCTTGACAGCGCTCCGGCGCTGCGGTCGGCGCTGCACGAGCTATTCGACCGGCCGCAGCCGAGAATTGTCGTCGAGCTTTCCGGGGTCGGATTCTGCGACTCAAGCGGGCTCAGCGCGTTTGTCTACGGCTACACCCACTGCCGGGATCACGGCGGATACCTGCACCTGGCTGCGCCGACACCGTTCCTGACCGGCATTCTGGCCGTGGTCGGTATCGCCGGGCACGTCCCGATCTTCGACACCGTCACCGAGGCCGTCTCCGGTTGACCAAGGGCAGCCCGGCTCGCCCATCGGTCCACCGGCGGTTCATGGCCCGGTCGCCGGTAGGTGAATGAGGCGGGCGCGCACCAGGATCTCCCGCTGGTGAAGCGAACGGCCGTCCCAGCCGACCTGGACGCCACACACCCGATACCACGTGTCATTGCGGTAGATGACCGGGTTGGCCACGTCGATCTGGTCAACCCGCAAGGTCAGCTCACCCTGCCCGAAGCAGTAGTCCTCCTCGGCCACCACCAGCACCGTTGCTGCGGGTCCGTCGCCCGCATCAGTACCCATGTCACGCCCGCCAATCCAACCCGGTGAACATCACCATCTGTGACGGTATCCGCACGCGGCCGTGGTTGCCAGCGGCTGAGCATCCGCGACGTCGTCGTCAGGTGATGCGGCTGCGGCGGCGGACGACGGCGTCGAATCCGGCCGCGAGGAGCAGGACCGCCCCGGTGACGACCCATTCGAAGCCGGCGGAGTTCGCGCCCTGGATGAGGTCGCTCATGCCGTTGGTGATGACGGCGACGACGAGCCCGCCGAGCACGGCGTCGACCATGCGGCCGTGACCGCCGAACAGGGAGGTGCCGCCGATGACGGCCGCGCCGACGGCGAGCAGCAGCGTGTTGCCGGCGCCGGCGTTGGACTGCACCGACTGCAGCAGTGACGCGGCGGTCATGCCGGAGACGGCGGCCATCGTGGAACAGACGACGAACACCGAGATCCGGATGCGGGATACGGCGATACCAGCTCGCCGTGATGCCTCCTCGTTGCCGCCGACGGAGTACAGGTGCCGGCCGTAGCGGGTACGGCTCAGGACGAACTGCCCCGCCGCGAACAGGACCGCCACCAGCAGGACGACCCATGGCATGCCCTGAGCCTTGTTGCTGAAGAACGCGTTGGTGGTCAGGTTCCGGTTGATACCCATCAGGTACGTGAACACCGCGCCGAGGACGGCCAGGGAAAGGACCTTGACCACGATGACCGCCAGCGGTACGGGTGGCAGCCCGGCACGACGCCGACCGGCCGCGTCGTTGACCTTGACGGCGGCGTACCCGGCGACGACGAGCGCCAGCAGTCCCCACGCGACCGTCTGCGGTACGAAGCTGTTCTCGAGCTTGATCAGCGGTGAGCTGCCGGGCACGATCACCGAGCCCTGGCCGCCGATCAGGATCAGCGTGATGCCCTGGAAGGCCAGGAAGGTGGCCAGGGTGATGACGAAGGACGGGATGCCGACCCGGGCCCGCAGCCAGCCCATCCCGAAGCCGATCGCGGCACCGGCCAGGAGCGCGACGATGATCGACAGCCACCAGGACGCACCGTGGCGCAGCAGCAGCACGGCCATGATCGCCGAGCACAGGCCCCCGGTGGTACCGGCGGAGAGGTCGATCTCGCCGAGCAGCAGCACGAAGATCAGGCCCATCGCCATGATGATGATCGGTGCGGCCTGGATGACCAGGGCTTCGATGTTGTAAGCGCTGAGGAATCCCTGGTGGACGATCGCGAAGACAGCGGTGATGACGACCAGGCCGGCGAGCGCGGGGATGGCGCCGAGCTCGCCCCCCTTGACCCGGGCGACATAGTCCCTGGTGTACCCGCGGAGCGTGGCCGGCCCCTCGATCGGATCGGCGTGACCCGACCGGTCGTGGTCGACGAGTTGGTCGGCCGTGCTCATACCGTCGCTCCGGTCGATTCGGCGGGGGACAGGCCCAGGTCGCCCGAGCGTCCGGCGGTGATCAGTTCGACGATCTGGGTCTGAGTCACCTCCGTGCGCCGGACCTGGGCGGCCATCCGGCCCAGATAGAGCACGGCGATCGAGTCGGCGACCTTCAGAACGTCATTCATGTTGTGGGAGACCAGGATGACCGCCACGCCCTGTTCGGCGAGCCGCCGCACCAGCGCGAGGACCTGCTCGGTCTGGGCGACGCCGAGCGCCGCGGTGGGTTCGTCGAGAATGACGACCCTTGACTTCCACAGCACCGACTTGGCGATCGCGACGGTCTGGCGCTGGCCCCCGGACAGGCTCGCGACGCTCTGCCGCACCGATCGGACGGTCCGCACGGCCAGCGACCCCAGGGTCTCTTGCGCGAGCTTCTGCATCGTGTTCTCGTCGAGCGTCCGCAGGCGCGACAGGCGTTCCCGGCCCAGGAACATGTTCTGCACGACGTCGAGGTTGTCGCACAGCGCCAGATCCTGGTAGACGACCTCGATGCCGAGGGCCGCCGCGTCGCGTGGCGTGTGGATGGTCACCGGTACGTTCTCGAAGAGGAAGTCGCCGGCGTCGACCTTGTAGATGCCGGCGATGCACTTGATGAGGGTCGACTTGCCCGCCCCGTTGTCGCCGACGAGGGCGGTGACCTCCCCGGCGTCGGCGGCGAAGTCCACGGACGAGAGGACGCGCACCGGTCCGAATGACTTGTCAACGCCGTGCAACTGCAGCGTTGGTATGTGGTTCATGGTGTTTCACCTGTCTCTGGTCGTCATCGGGGTTGGAGCGGGGGTGCGCTCCAACCCCGCGAGATGGTGATGCGGCGGGTCAGCTGGTCTTGATGCCGTTGGCCGCGCAGACCTGCACCAGTGCGGCGGTGGGGCAGACCGCGGCGGCGGTGACATAGCCGTCGTTGACCGGAAGGGTGACGTTCGCCTTGGTGATCACCGTCGGTGTGGCCAGGTACGACGGGACCTCGCGGCCGCTGGCCGGGTCCTTCGTCATGGCCGGAGCGGTCGGCTTCTGACCGGCCAGAATCTGCCCGGCGAGCTTGATCGCCACGTCGGCCTCACCGGCGACCGGCTTGTAGATGGTGAAGCACTGCGAGCCGGTCATGATGTTGTCCAGTCCGCCCGCGGTCGCGTCCTGGCCGGACACGGCCACCTTCCCGGCCAGGCCCTGTGACCGCAGAACGTTGATCACCGACTGCGCCATGGTGTCGTTGGCGACCATGACCGCGTTGAGGTTCGGGTGCTGACCGAGCATCGTGGTGAAGACCGTCTGCGCGGTGGCGGCGTCCCAGTTGCCGCTCTGATCGGCGAGCTTCGTCCACCCGGGCTTCTTGGACAGCACCGAGTTGTACCCCTGCGCGAACAGGGCGGCGTTGTTGTCGGTCGCCGCGCCGTCGATGTCGACGTAGTTGACGGTGCTCTTGCCCGCGACCTGTGCGCAGTTGGTCAGGGCCGTGCCCTGGTCCTCGCCGACCTTGACGTTGTCGAACGACACGTAGTACGCCGCGCTCCCGCCGGAGGTGAGCCGGTCGTAGTCGATGGTGACGACGTTGTGCTGCGTGGCGAGGGTCTGGATGGCCTTGCCGGAACCGGGGTCGAGGTCGGTCAGGAGGAGAACCCCGACACCGGCGTTGATGAGGGCCTGGGCCTGGGCCTGCTGGGTGGTGGCGCTGCCGTTCGCATTGTCCACGTAGCAGGTGAGGTTGTTCGCGATGCATTGCTTGCTGAGCTCGTTCGGGTCCGCCGCGACCCAGCGCGGCGACGAAGCGGTGTCGGGCAGCAGGATGCCGACCTTGGTGTTCGTAGCCGTGGTACTGGCGCTCGGCTTGTTCGAGCTGCAGCCGGTCAGCCCGGCCAGCAGCATGGATGCGGCCGCGGTCAGCGCGAACGCCGCGCGGGGTGTAATTGGCATCGGTGTGTGGCTCCTTCGGTGTCGCGTCGACGAGAGGGGCATGCGTTTCTCACCCTGCATCCAGCTTCATGAAAGCGGCATGAGAATCCGGGGCCGCCGAAGGGCCATCCACTATGGACTTTCGAGCTTCGGTCCTGCTCAGCCCAGCGGGAGCCGCACGGTGACCACGGCGCCGCCGAGCGGCCGGCCGTTGCGGAGCTGGACGGTGCCGCCGTGCGCCGCCACGACGGCCCGGACGATGGACAGGCCGAGGCCCGCACCGGACAAGGTGGTGCGTGCGGTGTCGCCGCGGACGAACCGTTCGAACGCCGAATCCAGCAGGTCAGGTGGAAAACCTGGTCCGTCGTCGGCCCACTCGAGGTCGGCCGAATCCCGGTCGAGGCTGATCTGTACCCGCGCGGAGGCCGCGCCGGCGGCGGCGCTGTTCGCCGCCAGGTTGGCCAGGATCTGCCGAAGCCGATCGGCGTCGGCCTCCAAGACCACCGGCTCACCGCGCACATCCAGGCGCAGGCCGACGACGGGGCCGAGGGTACGGGCCTCGGCCAGGGCCAAGTCGGTCAGGTCGACCGGCTGCCGGTGCGCCACCAGCGAGCCGGCGCGTTCGCGGGCCAGCAGCAGGAGGTCCTCGGCGAGGCGGCTGAGGCGGGCGACCTGGCTCTGCGCGGCCAGCAGCGACTGCTGCACCTCGTCGCGGTCGTCGAGGGCCGACAGGGCCAGCTCGATCTCGCCGCGCAGGACGGCGATCGGGGTCCGCAGCTCGTGGCTGGCGTCGTCGACGAAGGCCCGTTCGCGGGCGAACGCCACCGCCAGCCGGGCCAGCATGCCGTCCAGGGTCGCGGCGAGGCGGGCGATCTCGTCGTCGCCCGGCACCGCCGGCAGCCGTCGGCCGGTGTCCAGGGTGGAGATCGCCGCCGCCTCCCGGGTCAGCTCGTCGACCGGACGCAGTGCCGCCCGGACCAGCAGCCAGCCCAGCACGGCGAGCGTCGCGATCAGCAGGGGTGTGGCCAGCAGCAGCACCGCGAACTGGCGATTGCTGGCCTGCTCGAGCGAGCCGGAGGCCACCCCGACGGTCAGGACCAGGCCGGACCGGCCGACCGGGCGGGACAACAGCCGTACCCGAATCGGCTTGCCCTGGTATCCCAGTGGCAGGACGCGGTTGGCCGCGGTGGGGGCGCGGAGCGTGCGGACCTGCCCGGCGTCCAGAAGCCGCTGGCCGGCAAGGGACGTCGAACCGGCCACCACGGTGCCCTCGGCGTCATACAGCTGTGCCATCGGGTCGGCGGTCACCGCGCTGACGTCTCCGGCGCTGATGCTGCTGGCAAGGTCGTCGACGCGGCCGGTCAGATCCGCGTCCACCGCGCCGCGCAGCTGCCGGTCCAGCGCGACGTAGAGCAGCGACAGACTCAACACCAGCACGACCGTGGTGCCGATCGCGAAGAGGACCACCAGCCGGGTGCGCACCGAATGCGGTATCAGCCGCAGCACTTGTACCTCCGCGTTTTCACGATCCTCTCATGCGCGCCGGCCGACCCTGGCGCCCATGACCACCCCGATCGCTCGACCCAACCTGCGCGATCTGCGCCGCCCAGCGGGCTGGGACCGACACCCCGGCGTGCGGTCAGGGCGCCGGCTGGGCACCGGTGAACGGGCAGTCGATCTCGCGTGCCGGGTGGCCGGCTCGTGGCCGTACGTGGCGCTGCTCACCGCGGCGATCGCCGGGGGGATCGGCGTCGCCGTGTCGACCGACCGCCGGGCCGGCGCCGTCGCCCTCCTCGGCCTCGGCCTGTCCACCCTGGCCCTGCTGGAGGTCACGCTCGTCCTGATGGCCGCCCGCCGGGCGCAGCGCACCGCGACCGAGGTCGTCCTCTACCACCTCGACCTGGCCCGGCGCTCGTCCGCGGCCGCCGAGGAGTTGCGCATCGAGGTTGAGCGCCTGCATGCCGACCTCGCGACGATCGCCGCGCAGACCGAGAAGTCCAGTCACCAGGCCCAACCGCGCTCCGACCGGTAGGGGGCCGGTCATGGCCGACCGCGGCGCCTTCGATGCGCCCAGAAAGCGCCCCTATGCTGGGCGTATGAGGCTGCTCGTGGTCGAGGACGACCCCGCCATGGCGGCAATGCTCGCCCGCGGCCTGCACCGCGCGGGCTACGCCGTGGACACCGTGTCCACCGGCACCGACGCGGTGTGGAGCATCACCGAGACCGACTACGACGTGGTGGTCCTCGACGCCATGATCCCGCCGCCGGACGGGTTCGAGGTCTGCTGGCAGATCCGCGCGAAGGGCCGCTGGGTCCCGGTACTCATGCTGACCGCCCGCGACGGGACGATGGACAAGGTCCGCGGGCTCGACGCCGGCGCCGACGACTACATCACCAAACCATTCGAGGTCGAGGAACTCCTCGCCCGGGTCCGGGCGCTGGCCCGCCGCGACCCGCTGGAGCGCCCGACGGAACTGCACGTCGGCGATCTGGTCCTCAACCCGGCGACCCGGTCCGTCCGGCGGGGCGCGAGCGGCATCTCGCTGTCGGCCAAGGAGTTCGCGCTGCTGCACGAGCTGATGCGGCGCGCCGGTGAGACGCTGAGCCGCACCTACCTCATCGAACACGTCTGGGACTTCGCATACGACGGCGGGTCCAACGTCGTCGATGTGTATGTCCGCTATCTCCGTGACAAGATCGACCGGCCGTTCGACCGCAACACCATCCACACCATCCGGGGTGCCGGCTACCGGCTCGATCCGGACGCCTGAACCGTAAACAGACCGGAGGATCGATGACTGTCGGGTTTGCTGCATCGCTCGGTGACGGCGTCGAGTTGGGGATGTTGGAGCCGTGGCATGCCGAGCAGTTCCTGGAGACCCTTGAGCGGTCACGGGAACATCTGGCGGCAACGGCTCCGGCCGCGAGCAGTGTCCTCACCATCGACGACACTCGCCGGTACCTACAGCGCTGGGCCGACGCCCACGCCAACGATTCGATGCACCTGTTCGGCATCTGGCTGGATGGCAAGCTGGTCGGCTGTTGCCAGTTGCTGCAGTTCGACGCCCGGACGGGCAACTGTGAGCTCGGTGCGTGGATCGCGCCGGACGTCGAGGGCCGCGGGCTGGTCACCCGGGCCTGCAGGTACGTCATCGATTGGGCCATCCGGGTGCGTGGCCTGAGCCGCGTGCAGTGGACCAACAACCGCGCCAATGAGCGGAGCCGGGCAGTCGCCCGCCGCCTTGGCATGACCTGCGAGGGTCTGCTGCGCTCCGCGGGGGTGCTCAATTCTCCGTTGTTGGACTTCGTTGGTGCCGGTGCTCGCTGGGACGACGAAATCTGGTCCGTGATCGCCGAGGAGTGGCCGACGACGGCACCGGCCGCCGGCGGGCGATGACCGCAGGTGGACCTGTGGTGCGGTGTCATGATGGCTACAGCAGGTCCAGGATGGCCCGCCGCCGGCTCTCCGCCTCGAAGAAGCGCAGCAGTCCGTAGCCCACGACGCCGTAGGCGAGGCCGATGAGGGCCTCGCGGCCGATCAGTCCGGAAACGTCGGCCAGGCCGGCGCCGGCGACGATTTCGCGAGCGGCCGCAACGCCGTGGGTGAGCGGCAGCGCTCGCGTGGTACGAGATCAGGCCGCCGAACGGACCGGTGCGATGGCCTGCCACCATGAGCGGGTGGTGCATGTGCTGGTCGTCGACGACGACGAACCGATCGCGGCGTCGCTGCGGCGCGCCCTGCAGTACGCGGGCTACCGGGTGAGCGTGGCCGCCGACGGGCCGTCGGCCTTGGCCGCCGTTGCCGGGGAGCGGCCCGACCTGGTGGTCCTCGACCGGATGCTGCCCGGCATGGACGGCGTGAGCGTGTGCCGCCGACTGCGTGCCCGCGACGATGCGCTGCCGGTACTCATGCTCACCGCCCGCGACGGGACCGCCGACCGGATCGGCGGGCTCGACGCCGGCGCCGACGACTACCTGGTCAAACCGTTCGACTACGAAGAGTTGCTGGCGCGAGTCCGTGCGCTGCTCCGCCGGGCCGGCGCCCGCACCGATCGGCTGGTGTTCGGCGACGTCACGCTGGACCGCGCCGCACACGAGTGCCGTCGAGGGCCGCGCCCGCTCACGCTGACCGCGCTGGAATTCGGGCTGCTGGAGCATTTCCTGGCCCATCCGCGCCAGGTCTTGAGCCGCGCGCAGCTCCTCGACGCCGTGTGGGGCATGGACTTCGCCACGGCCAGCAACGTCGTGGACGTCTACGTCGGCTACCTGCGAGCGAAGCTGGAGGCGGACGGTGCGCCGCGGTTGCTGCACACCGTCCGCGGCGTCGGCTACGTACTGCGGCAGCCGTGATGTCGATCCGGCTACGCATCACCGTCTTCGGGCTCGGCGTGGTGAGCCTGGTGCTCGGCGTGTTCTGCGCCGCGGTGTATCTGTTGCTGGCGGCGACCGTCACCACCACGCAGGACACGACGCTCACCCAGCGCGCCGACCGGGCGGCGGCGACGCTGCCGGAGGTCCCACCGGCGGCTGCCGGGCCCGTGCCGGCCGCCGTCGACCTGCGCACCAGCAGCGACGTCTTCGTCATGGTGCTCGATAGCACCGGCCGGCCCCTGCACAGCACCGGCGCGGTCGATGGCGGCTTCCCGGCCGTGCCCCGCAGCGCGCTCGATCTGGACAGGTCCACTGTGGATGCCGCGCCCGGCGTACCGGTGCGCGTGCACGTCCAGAAGGTCCGGGGCGGGTACGTGCTCGCCGGCCAGTCCACCCGCAAGGTCAAGGAGGACCGGAGGGGCATCTTCGCGCTGGTGTTCGTCTATGCGGTGCTCGGCTTCGGCGCCGCCGCCGGCGCGATCTGGCTCGTCACCGGCCGTGCGCTGCGCCCGCTGCGGCAACTGACCGGTCTCGTCGACGAGGTCGGCCAGGCCAGCGACCTGTCCCGCCGGCTGCCGCCGGTCACCACCAAGGACGACGTCGGCCGGCTCACCGGCAGCTTCAACACGATGATGGAGCGGCTCGAGGGCAGCTTCGCCGTGCAGCGGCGGTTCGTCGCCGACGCATCGCACGAGCTGCGGACCCCGCTCACCACCATCCGCAACAACGCCGCGTTCCTGCTGCGCCACCCCGATGCCGCCGACGACGACCGGCAAGCGGCGCTGCGCGACATCGCCGGCGAGAGCGGGCGGATGAATCGCCTGGTCGAGCACCTGCTCGCACTCGCCCGCGCCGACGCATCGCCGCCGACCGCACACGCGCACGGCCCGGTCGACCTCGCCGAACTGACGGCCGAGATCTGCCGGCAGGCCCACACGCTGTACCCGGAGCGGCAACTGCACTGCACGGCCACCCCGGTGCCGCCGGTCGCCGGCGATCCGGACAGCCTGTCGCAGCTGGTGTGGATCCTGCTGGACAACGCCATCAAGTTCTCGGCCGACGGCGGCAACGTGTGGGTGACCGTGACGCAGCGCGGTGACCGTGCCCAACTCAACGTCAGCGACGACGGCACCGGCATCCGGCCCGGCGACGAGCGGCGCATCTTCGAGCGCTTCTACCGGGCCGACGAGGCACGCAGCGGCGGCGGCGCCGGTCTCGGGCTGTCCATCGCCATGACCATCGTCCAGGCACACGGCGGGGCCATCGTCGCGGCGAACAACGCCACGGGCGGTGCGTCGGTCGTCGCCGACCTCCCGCTCTTCTCACCGACCTCTTAACCGGTCCTCATCCGCCGCTCATGCGAGCGGTCCACGCTGAGCCCCGTGACGGATCGCGGCGGACACCTGGTGGTGAAGGCGCTGCTGACCCTGCAGGCCGGGTTCGGGCTGCTCGGCACCCTCGGCATGGTGGTCATCATGGGCCTCGATCTGCGCTATGCGCTGCTGCCCGGCCTACACAGCGTGGTGCTGCTGGTCCTCGCCGGATTCGTCGGCCGCCGCCGCGGCTGGGCGCTGACCGCGATCATCGTGCTGGAAGGCTTCGCGTTGGCCGGGTGGCTCGCGCAGGTCCTGCTCGGGTTGCTGCCGCAGATCGACTTCACGGTCAACCTTGTCGGGCTGCTCACCATGCTGGGCCTGCCGGTGGTGGTGGTCTTGCTCTGCGCCATCTGCCTCGCCGGGATCGACCCGGGTGCGAGGCAACGACCGCACGCGACGGCGGCGAGCGTCCGGTGAGCGACTTCCTGCTCGGCATCGCGCCGGAGCATCGCGTCGCACTCGTCTGCGCGCTGCTCACGCCGTTGCTCGTCCGTCAGGGCGGCCGGATCGTCGCCGGCCATGCCCGACTGGGCGCCGGCTGGGCCGTCCGGCTGCGCGACGGCTGGCGGCGCGCCGGCGCGACCACCCGGTGGAGCGCCTGGCTCTTGCTGCTGACCGGGGTCGTCCACCTCGCGCTGCCGCTCGGCCACACCGGTTCTCGGGTTCTGGCGGTGGCGTTCGCAGTGAGCGGCGGATGCGCGGCCTACCTCGCCGGACGTGCGGTCCTCGGGCGTCCATGGCGACGCTGGGCCGCACTGTTGTGCGTCGGATTCCTTCTGGGGTACGCGGTAGCTGTGGCCAGCGGACGCGAAGACGCCGACCAGGTGGGCCTCGGGACCGCAGTGTTGGAGGTGGCCCTGCTGGCACTGTTGAGCCAGCGGGTGTTCGGGCAAGTCGCCACGATCTTGACCGTTTGCCTGTTTGGTACCACGGTGTGGCTCGGCACACTGGCCGACCACAACCGGCATGACGCCGGTACCGGCACGGCGGGTACGGCCGGTTCGGCCAGCTCGGCTGGCTCGGCTGGCTCGGCCGGTCACGATCACGGCGAGCACGTCGATCGCGCCCAGGCCGGCATTGTGCAGCGACCGGTCGGGCCTCTGCCGACCGTCGAGCAGCGCGCAGCCGCCGCGAACCTGGCGGCGCAGACGAAGGCGGCGACGTTACGCTACCGGGACATCGCCGTCGCCGAGGCCGACGGCTACCGTGCCTCCGGAGCGCGCGAGGGCTTGCAAGTCCACTACGACCACAAGGGCCACCAGCATGACCGACGCATCCTCGATCCGCAGGCGCCGGAGCAACTCGTCTACGCGATCCGCGGCGGACGCTCGCTCCTGTTGGGTGTGGTGTACCAGCTGCCGGTCGCCGGCGTCCGCGGCCCCGCCATCGGCGGCTCGAGCACCAGATGGCATGCGCACAACGTCTGCGTCGGGCTGCTGCCACCCGGCTTCGGGGCAGTGAACCCGTTTGGCACCTGCCCGGCGTTCACCGTCTCGCTGACGATCCCCGAGATGATGCACGTCTGGGTGGTCGACCCGCCGGGCGGCCCGTACGCCGAACACCTCGACGACGCCTGGGTGGCGACTCTTCAGTCGTAAGGCGGTCGATGGGCGGCAGGAGGAGCAGTATGACCGCGCCGGCGGCGCAGTAGCCGACGCCTTGCGCGGCGATGACCGGGATGATGCCGAGGCGGTTGCCGAGGGCGCCGGAGGCGAATGCTCCGCCGAGCATCGCCGCGCCTTCCAACGCGTTGGCGAGGCCGAAGATCCGGCCGCGGTGGGCGTCGCTGGTGGCCGTCTGGAAGATGGTGAACAGGCCGGCGATGGTGAGGGCGCCGGGCAGCCCGACGACGATCATGAGGACGAAGGCCGGCCAAAGCGTGCGGGTCAGGAGCGGGTAGAGAAACAGCGCCAGGTCCAGCGCTCCGAACGCGAGAGCGCCGTAGCCGAGAAGGTGGCGTGGTTGGAAGCGGTTTGCGGTGGCGGCCACGACGAGGCCGCCGACGATGCCGCCGGCGGCCTGGCTGGAGAGGATCAGGCCGTAGGTTTCGGCGTTGCCGTGCAGGATGTCGCGGACGAACGGGGCCATGAGCGTGCCCATGATGGCCTCGCCGACGCCGGTGATCAGCACGAAGCAGAGGAGCAGGCGGAGCGTCGGGTTGTGCGCCACGATCCGCGCCCCTTGGGCCAGCTCCCGCAGGGCATGGTGGGCCGGCGCTGATCGCGTCGCCTTGCCGTGCGGATTGCGGATGCGGGCCAGGATCGCGGCGGCCACGGCGAAGCTGGCCATGTCGGTGAGGGTCAACGCGGTGATGCCGCCTATACCGGCGGCGAGGCCGCCCAGCGCGGCGCCGGCCAGACGGGCGATGTCACGGTTCTGCCCGTTGAGTGCGTTCGCGGTCACCAGGTCCTGTGCGGGCACCGTGTGCGGAATCATGGCGGCCTCGGCGGCGACGAAGAACTGCGCCAGGCTGCTGTGCGCGACGGTGACCAGGTAGATGATCCAGATCTGATGTCTACTGTGGACAAACAGGAGCGGCAGCAGCACGGCCGCCAGCAGCAGGTTGGTGACGACCATGGTGCGGCGGCGGTCCCACCGGTCGACGTACACCCCGGCCAGCGAGCCGAGCGCGATCTGCGGGATCAGCGAGGCCAGGAGGGTGGTGGCCGAGGCGAGCGTGGAGCCGGTCAGCGCGTAGACGTAATAGGCCAATCCGGTGCGCAGGATCCAGTCACCGGTGAGGGAGATGAGGCTGGCGGACAGCAGCAGCCGCAGGCTGCGGTGGGCGACCAGGATCCGCCACAGCGCGCGCATCTCAGCCGCCGGAGGCGGTCGCCTCGACCGGCACGGTGATGAGGGTCAGGTTGACTGGTTGCGCGTCGGCCGGCCGGGCGGAACGATCGCCCAGACGGCGCCGCTCGACGAGCGGGTTGATCAGGGCGTCGAGCGCCCGGTGCAATTCGGCGAACTCCTCGACGGTCAGGTAGACCAGGCTCTGGCCGACCCCGGCGTGGCGCTGCCACCGCGGGTCGTACTCGTCCCGGCGGCGTTGCCACGCGACGAGGTGCTCGATGCCCCGCTCGGCCACCACCCGGTCCAGGACGTCGACCGCGGCGCTGGCCTCGTCCTCCCCGGCCCGCGGCAGCGAGTGCGACGTGAAGGTGACCTGCCACGGGTGATCGCGGTGGTTGGTGGTGTCAGCCGGCTCGACGAAGCCGTACTTGGCCAGCTGGCGCAGGTGATGAGAGGCCAATGCCTGACTGACGCCCAATTGCCGGGCGGCCTGCGCCGCCGTCGTCGGGCCTTGCCGGCCGACCAGTTCGTGCAGCTTGATCCGCAACGGGTGGGCCAGCGCCCGGATCGCCACCGGATCGTCCAGGATTCGCGGGCGGCGGGATTCCAAAGACATGCTTGGAGTGTGTCGCGACGCTCCGCCAATGTCAAGCAAGTGCTTGGAATCGTCGGAGCGTCGTCAGACGACGATCTCGCGGGGTCCCGGTGCCGTGCCGCGCGGCCGCCACTCTCGCGGGTACCCGAGCGAAACCTCTTCGAAGCGCACCCCGTCGTAAACGGTCGAGCGCGGGATGTGCAGGTGCCCGTAGACGACCGCCCGGGCATTGAACCGGCGGTGCCAGTCGGCGGTCGAGACCGTGCCGCACCACTGGGCGAACTCCGGATGCCGCAGCACATCGGTCGGCTCGCGCACGAGGGGAAAGTGATTCACCAGTACGGTCGGCAGCCCGTCCGGCCGCGCGACGAGTCGCTGCTCGGTGTGGCCGATCCGCTGCCGGCACCATTCGTCGCGGGTCGGCCAGGGATCGGGATGCAGCATGAACTCGTCGGTGCACACCACGCCCTTGTCGTAGGCCCGGGCCAAGGCCTCCTCCTTGGTGGCGCAGCCAACCGGGCGGAAGCTGTAGTCGTACAGCACGAACAGCGGGGCGATGAGGACCCGGTCATCCCATACCGGATACGGATCTTCTGGGGTCACCACCCCGAGACCGCGACAGAGCGCCACGAGGGCGTCGTATCTGGCCTGACCGCGAAGCCGCACGGGATCGTCCGGCGTCGTCCACAGCTCGTGGTTTCCCGGCGCCCAGAGCAGCGTGTCGAAGCGTTCCCGCAGGACACGGAGCGCCCACTCGACATCCGCGAACAGCTCACCCAGGTCACCGGCCACGATGAGCCAGTCGCCGTTCGACTCCGGACGCAGGTCCTCGACCACCCGCCGGTTGTCCGGGTAGCGCACGTGCAGGTCGCTGATGGCAAGCAGCTTCGGCACGCATCCAGGGTACGGGCCCGTATCATGGCGGCCGATGATCGGCGAACTGCTGCCCGACAACGTCATCGCGGCGGAGGCGTTCAGCGACCCGCCCGAGGCGTTTCTGTTCCCGCAAGAGCGCGCGCTGATCAACCGGGCCGTCGCCAAGCGTCGGCTGGAGTTCACCACGACCCGAACACTCGCGCGCCAGGCATTGTCGCGCCTCGGTCACCGGCCATCGCCGATCCTTAGCGGCGAGCGCGGCGCGCCGGTGTGGCCGAGCGGGGTGGTCGGCAGCATGACCCACTGTGCGGGGTATCGATGTGCCGCCGTGGCCCGCGCCAGCGACGTCCGCTCGATCGGCATCGACGCCGAGCCCAACGACCCCTTGCCCGACGGCGTGCTCGACGCGGTGACCAGCCCGGACGAGCGCCAGGTGTTGGCCGCGCTGGCGCTGGACGCGCCCCACGTGGCCTGGGACCGCCTGTTGTTCAGCGCGAAGGAGGCGGTCTACAAGACCTGGTATCCGATGACCAACCGCTGGCTCGACTTCAGCGAGGCGACCGTGACGCCCCGCCTCGACGGCACGTTCCGGGCGGATCTGCTCGTCCGAGCGCCGGTCGCCGGATTCGACGGACGCTGGCTGACCGGCCGCGGCATCGTGCTCACCACGATCGTCTCGACGTAGGCACGATCGATTCAGGCAGCCGGTCGAAGTTGGCTGGACGCGGCGGTGCCCGCACGGCAGCGCTGCGGCTCACGCCTCGACGCTCGCGGTGTGGGCCGTGAGCAGCGCGGCGAAATCCTCGGCCGGCAGTATGCGGATGCCGAGTTGTTCGGCCTTGGCGGCTTTGGAGCCGGCGCCGTCGCCGACGACGACCAGGTCGGTGCGTGCGGAGACGGAGCCGGACGACTTGCCGCCGAGGAGTTCGACGGCTTCGTTGCCCTCGTCGCGGGTGAGCCCGGGCACGGAGCCGGTGACCACGACGGTCATCGGGCTGCCGTCGGGCTTCTGCAACGGCAGGATGGTCGCCGCCGAGATGCCACGTCCGCCGTGGCGGCAGGGCTGCCAGGGGTGCCGGGGCTGCCGGGCTCGGTCATGTTGACGCCGCGTGCGGCCAGCTTGGCGATGATCGGGGCGAGGTCGACGAGTTCGGCGGCGATGGTGACGGCCCGCTCGGGTCCGACCCCCTCGACCTGCTGGAGGTCCTCGACGCCGGCGTCGAGGAGATTCTGCATGGTGCCGAAGTGCCGGGCCAGCCGGCGGGACATTGACCGGCCGGTCATCCGTGACCCCGAGACCGGTCAGCACCCGCGACAGCGGCTGCTGCTTGGATGCCTGGATGGCGGCGACGAGCTTGGTCGCGGAGATCTCGCCCATCCGGTCCAGCGCGGTCAGGGCCGCCGGGTCGAGGTCGTAGAGGTCGGCGGGGTCGGTGACGAGTCCAGCCCGCGACGACCAGGTCGATGATCTTGTCGCCGAGCCCCTCGATGTCCATCGAGTGCCGGGCCGCGTAGTAGGCGAGGGACTCATGGGCGCCGCAGGCCCGGCCCCGGGTGCACCGCCACCGCTTCTGGGACCGGTCGATGTCGCCGCCGCAGCGCGGACACACCACCGGCGGTTCGAACGGCACCGAGTCGGCCGGCCGGTCGTCGAGTTTCGCGCCGGTGACCTCGGGGATGACGTCGCCGGCGCGGCGCACGAACACGGTGTCGCCGGACCGGACGTTGCGGCGGATGAGGTCGTCGAAGTTGTGCAGGGTGGCGGAGGTGACCGTGACGCCGCTGATCTGCACCGGTTCGAGGACCGCGACCGGGGTGATGACCCCGGTGCGGCCGACCTGCACCTCGATGCGCAGCAGCCGGGTGGTGCGGGTGTCGGCGGGGAACTTGTAGGCGATGCCCCACCGGGGCGCCCGGCTGGAGAAGCCGGCGCGCGTCGCGGTCGGCGGGCTGGTCGGCCTTGATCACGGCGCCGTCGATGCCGAACCCGAGGGTGCCCCGACCGGCGATCAGCGCCGCCACGGCGGCGAGGACGTCGTCGATGGTGGCGCACACCGGCATGCCGGCCGCCGACCCGGCGGTGGTCGCGACGCCGAGCCCCTCGACGGCGGCCATCGCGGACGAGTGCGGCACCGGCTCGTCGTCGGCCGCACCGTCGCCGAGGCCGTGCACGGCGTAGGCGAGGAACGACAGCGGCGCGTCGTAGGCGCGGTCCTGGGCGCGGAGGGTGCCGGCGGCGGCGCTGCGCGGGTGCGCGAACGGCGGCTCGCCGTGCCCGGTCCGCAGCTCGTTCGCGGCGTCGAAGTCGGCGTCGGTCATGAACACCTCGCCGCGGACCTCGATCGTCACCGGTGCCGACAGCCGCGCTGGCAGGCCGGCCGCCCGGCGGGCCTGCCCGGTGACGTCCTCGCCGGCCCGGCCGTCACCGCGGGTCGCGACCTGGGCCAGGTCGCCGTCGACGTAGCGGGCGGCG
This sequence comes from uncultured Actinomycetota bacterium, assembly GCA_963816625.1. GTDB lineage: Bacteria > Actinomycetota > Actinomycetes > Mycobacteriales > Micromonosporaceae > Dactylosporangium. Next base: position 1,842,649 of record CAWFLC010000006.1, read on the forward strand.
ACGGCGAGGCCGTCGATCTTCGGTTCGACGGTGTACCCGCCGGCCGGGTGACCGAGGAGCTTGTCGAGGCGGGCCGCCCACCGGCGCAGGGTGTCCTCGTCGAACACGTTGTCGAGGCTGAGCATCGGCGTGCTGTGCACGACGTCGCCGACGACTCCGCCGCCGGCGGCGACCACCTCGGTCGGTGACTGCTCGCCCTTCCACTGCGGGTGCGCGGTCTCGGTCGCGGCGACGCGGGCCATCAGCGCGTCGTAGGTCGCGTCGTCCATCGTCAGGTCGGGACCGGCGTAGTAAGCGCCGGCCGCCGCGCGGATCTCCTCGATCGCCGTGCGGTATTCCTGCGCCGTGGCGAACGGCTCGGCCACGCTCGGATCAACCGCCGGAGCCACCGAGTCGACCGGCTCATCCGGCCGGTCACTGGACGTCTTGCGCGCCACGATCTTCCCCTCCCCGCGAATGCACCGTCCACACAGTCATCTCATCGTCGTCGACGTGGCGATTCCCGGCGGATACGTTCGCAGCCTACCCAACGGGTGTGACAGTTTCGGCCGGTCAAACCACCGGTCGAACCACCGGGCGACCGGCCGGTGTGCGCCCCCCGAACGCCTACCACAGCCCCGGCACGAGGCGATCTGTTGTGCGTTGGTAGCTGCGGTACCGGTCACCCAGCACCCGGAGCATCTCGGACTCCTCGACGGCGATGCGCGGCAGCAGTCCCAAGAGCGGGACGACGGCGCAGATCAGCAGGGACAGCCAGTTTCCGGCACCGAGGCCGAATCCCAGGGCGACCAGCAGCAGGCCGGTGTAGGACGGATGCCGCACCCATCGGTACGGGCCGTGGGTGACGACGGTCTGGTCGGCGTTGACCTCGACGAACGTGCTGAACGATCCGCCGAGCGCCAGCACCGCCCAGACACGCACGACAAGGCCAAACCCGACCGTGATGATTCCGGCGGCGACGAACCATTCCGGCGCGGGTGTGTCGAGCGTCGGCACCCATGCGCGGATCAAGATGGCGATCCAGATTGACCCGACAAGGGCAACGGAGACGATCACGCGGGTGCCGCGGTCCCGATGCCGGCGGCCTTTCCGCCGGACAAGATCGCGCACGAGCAGGCCCGCTTCCAGCGCGAACCAGCAAAAGGCGGTTACCTGCAACGGGGTGGAAAACACCGCGTCCATGCCTCGCAACGTAGTCCACCGGCGTCACTGACGCGGAACGCCTCGCGAAGACCGGTCATCCGACCGTCGTCCGCCGGTCCGGCTGGCCGGCGGCTACGGTCAACCGTCCACAAGGGAGACTCCCTGTCCATCATCAGTCACCGCGCGCGCTACCGGTTGCCGGGGCTCTCGATTTGACACCACGGATCGACGGCGCAAGATATTAAGGAGCAACCAACGCGCGAGTTGGAGGCCAACGTGGGCACTGCCGATACCGTGGCCAGCGGCGTACAGCGCCGCCGCGCCGTCATTGCCAGCACGGTCGGGACCACGATCGAGTGGTACGACTTCTTCCTGTACAACACCGCGGCGTCGTTGATCTTCCCGGCGCTGTTCTTCCCCGAACAGGCGGCCTTCACGGGCATCCTGCTGTCGTTCGGCACGCAGTTCGTCGGGTTCGTCGCCCGGCCGGTCGGCGCCGCGATCTTCGGCCACTACGGTGACCGGATCGGCCGCAAGGCCACGCTCATCGCGACGCTGCTGCTGATGGGCATCGCTACCACGTTGATCGGTGTCCTGCCCACCTACAGCTCCATCGGGTACCTGGCGCCGATCCTGCTCACCGTGCTGCGCATCGCGCAGGGCATCGGCGTCGGCGGCGAGTGGGGCGGCTCGGTGCTGCTGTCGATGGAGTGGGGCAGCCGCCAGCGGCGCGGCTTGATGGCCAGTTGGCCGCAGCTCGGGGTACCGCTCGGCCTGATCCTGTCGACCGGCGTCGTGCGCCTGATGACCGACTGGACCGGCGCCGACTTCGACAACTGGGGCTGGCGGATACCGTTCCTGCTCAGCATCGTGCTCATCGGCATCGGGCTGTACGTGCGGCTGCGCGTGCTGGAGAGTCCCGAATTCGCCGCGGTCAAGGAGACCGGTGGCGTGGCCCGCCGCCCGCTGTTCGACGTCATCCGCAACGAGTGGCCGACGATCATCAGCTCGGCGTTCGTGCGGCTAGGCGAACAGGCCCCGTTCTATCTGTTCACCAGCTTCGTGCTCACGTACGGCACCAAACAGCTCGGCCTGGACCGCAACGGCCTGCTCGACGCCATCTTGATCGCCGCCACCATCGGCTTGATCAGCGTGCCGCTGTTCGGCCACCTGTCCGACCGTTTCGGCCGACGGCGCGTCTACGGCACCGGGATCGTGGCCACCGCGCTGTTCGCCTTCCCGTACTTCGGACTGCTCAATACCAAGGTGTCGGCGTTGATCCTGGTCGCCATCGTCGTATCGCTGATTTTCCACGACATGCAGTACGGGCCACAGGCCGCCCTCATCGCCGAAGGGTTCGGGACCAACCTGCGCTACTCCGGTGCGGGGCTTGGTTACCAGCTCGCGTCGGTGATCGCGGGTGGACCGGCGCCGCTGATCGCCACGAGGATCCTCCAGAAGACCGGGTCGAGCACCGGCATCAGCTGGTACATCATCGGTTGTTGTGCTATCGCTCTGGGCGCGCTGCTTCTGATGCCACGCCGGCCCCAGACCGCCGACGCGGAGGTCGTACCGGCGGCCGCAAGAGGCGAGCCATAGCTGAGCAGGTGGCCTTGGGCCAGGCGATGCCGCTCTGGTACCGCGCTGCCGTCAACGGCGGGCCGCACTGTCCACATTGGGCGTTGCCGCACTCGCCATCACCCTCTCAGTAGTGGCCTCCCGGCCCGCTGAGGCCACTACTTCCCTGGAGTTGTGGCCTCCCGGGCCGCTGAGGCCACTACTTCCCCGGAGTTGTGCCCTCCGGACCTCCTGAGCTGGTTGGTTGCCACCGACGCCGGCGGCGCAACCGGGTACCCTGCCCCAAGACCATCCGACTTCCAGGGAGCTCACAGTGCAGGACGAGGCGGCGGATCCGGTTCCGGTCGATGACGAGGTCTCCGTGGAGGACGTCGCTGTCGCGGAGGAGGTTGTCGAGCCCCGCTTCGGCCGCCCGGGCCCGCCCGTGCGCCGATCGCCGTTGCTCATCGGTCTGCTCGCCGGGCTGGGGCTGCTGCTCGCCTACATCGCCTATACGGCCGTACAGAACGTGTTCTCGATCCTGCTCCTGATCTTCATCGCGATGTTCCTGGCGATCGGCCTCAACCCGGCGGTGGTGCGGCTCACCAAGTGGGGCCTGCCGCGGGGCGTGGCCGTCGCCGCGGTCGGGCTCGGGGCGTCGCTGGTCCTCTGCGGCGGTGTGTTGGCGCTGATCCCGCCGCTGGTGCAGCAGAGCAACGCACTGGTCGAGAACCTCCCGCAGTACCTCGACAACCTGCGCCGCAATGACCAACTGAACGACCTCAACGAGCAGTACCACCTGCTCGACCAGCTCAAGGGCGTCGCCACCGCGAAGAACGTCACCATGGCCCTCGGGGGCGTCTGGGGCGGAGTCCGGGTCGCGTTCAGCGCGCTGTTCAACGTCCTGACGGTGGTCGTGCTGACGCTGTACTTCATGGCTGCCTTCGACCGGCTCAGGGAGGGCGGCTACCGCCTGGTCCCCGCCTCCCGCCGGCAGCGGGTCCGCCTGATCGGCGACGAGATCCTGACCAAGGTCGGCGCCTACCTTGGCGGTGCACTGGCGATCGCGGTCGTCGCGGGCACGTCGACGTTCGTGTTCCTGCTCATCGTCGGCATCCACTACGCGTACGCCCTCGCGGTCCTGGTCGCGATCACCGACCTGATCCCGCAGATCGGCGCCATCCTCGGCGCGATCGTGGTGAGCATCGTCGGCTTCGCCACCTCGGTGCCGGCCGGCATCGCCTGCGTGATCTTCTTCCTCATCTATCAGCAGGTCGAGAACTACGCGATCTACCCGACGGTGATGCGCCGCGCCGTGAAGGTCACCGACCTGGCCGCGATTCTGTCCGTGCTGCTCGGCGTCGCGCTGCTCGGCGTCGTCGGCGCGCTGATCGCGATCCCGATCGCCGCGGCGGTCCAGCTCATCGTCCGCGAAGTCGTCCTTCCCCGCCAGGAAGCCCGCTAATCGACAACCGCGATCGCCTCAACCTCGATCAGGTATCCCGGCTCGGCCAGGGTCTGGACACCCAACAGCGTGTCGGCGGGCTTGTGGTCGCCGAACACCGCGATGCGGGCCGCCGAGATGACCGGCAGGTAGCTCGCCGGCGTGGGCAGATCGTCGGGATTGATCAGCTCCAGAGCCATCGACACGAACCTCTCCATTGGGGCAGTGGCTCGTCGAGATGATATGGCACCAGCAGAACGCTCACCGAGGGAATTTCCTGTCTTGGAGGTCGCATGACGACGATGTCGGGCAAGACCTGCCTGGTGACCGGCGCGACCAGCGGCATCGGTAAGGAGACGGCGCTGCGGCTGGCCACGCTCGGCGCCACCGTGATCATTGTCGGGCGAGACGCGGTGCGCGGCGAGTCAGCCGGCGACGAGATCCGCCGCCGGGTACCGCTCGCGCAGGTCGACACCGTGACCGCGGACCTGTCGAGCCTGGCGCAGGTGCACCGGCTGGCCGAGGAGGTTCTGGCTCGCTACGACCGGCTCGACGTGCTGGTCAACAACGCTGGCGTGATCTCGACGGGGCGGCAGTTGACGGCCGATGGATTGGAGGTCACGTTCGCGACCAACCATCTGGGGCCGTTCCTGCTGACGAACCTGCTGCGCGGGTTGTTGGAGCGCAGCGCTCCCGCGCGGGTGGTCACGGTCTCGTCCGCCGCCCACAAGCAGGTCCGCACGATCCCGTGGGATGACCTGGCCCGTGGCGCGCCGACCGGGAATGCACAGTCCTACGCCGTCTCGAAGCTGCTGAACATCCTGTTCACCATTGAGTTGGCGAGGCGTCTGACCGGGACCGGCGTCACCGCCAACTGCCTGCATCCCGGCTTCGTTCGTACCTCCCTCGGCCGTGACGTCACCGGCGTGCTCGGCGCGGTTGTGCGGCTCGTCCTGCCTTTTCAGCCCGGCCCCGCAACTGGTGCCAAGACGTCGGTCTACCTGGCCAGCTCGCCGGACGTCGCCGAGGTGAGCGGCGGCTACTTCGTCAAATGCAAGGCGGCCGAGCCAAGCGCGCTGGCCCGGGACGCCTCGGCTGCGGCGCGGTTGTGGGCGCTCAGCGAAGAACTCGCTGGCCCCGACTCGGGCCGGTAACGACGACCCCTGGACCGTGCGTTGTCCGTTTGCCGGACCGTCACGAGGGATGGAGCTGGCGAAGCTTCCCGTCCAGCGTGTTGAGCACATGCGCGAACGAATCGTGGAAGCTCGCCACACCCTGCTCCTCCAGCGTGCGGCCGACATCGTCCAGGTCGATGCCGACGGCCGCCAGGCGGTCCATCACCTCTGTCGCGTCGTCGAGACCGGCGTCGATGCTCCGGCTGACCGTGCCGTGATCCTCGAACGCGTCGATGGTGCTCTCCGGCAACGTGTTGACGGTGTCGGGTCCGATGAGGCTGTCCACGTAGAGCGTGTCTGGAAGCGCGGGATCCTTTGTGGACGTTGACGCCCAGAGCGGCCGTTGCGGACGCGCGCCCTGTGCGGCCAGGCGCTCCCACCGCTCGCCGGCGAAGCGCTCGCGGAACAGCTGGTACGCCAGCCTCGCCTGGGCGACCGCGGCCCGGCCGCGCAGGGCGAATGCCTCGCCGGCGGTACCGGACGCCTCGCCGGCGATGGTGTCGAGGCGGCGGTCGACCTCGGTGTCGACGCGGCTGACGAAGAACGACGCGACGCTGTGCACGGCGCTCAGCTCGCCACCCCGCCCGGCCAGGGTCTCCAGGCCGGAGAGGTACGCCTCGATCACCTGCTCGTAGCGCGGCAACGAGAAGATCAGCGTGATGTTGATGCTCCGTCCCTCCGCGATCATCGCTTCGATGGCGGGCACGCCTTCGGCGGTGGCCGGGATCTTCACGAACAGGTTGGGTCGTGCGATCCGTTCGTGCAGCTCGCGCGCCGCCGTGACAGTGCCATCGGTGTCCCGGGCGAGCTCCGGTGCCACCTCGATCGAGACGAAGCCGTCACCGCCGCCGCTGGCGTCGAACGTCGGTCGCAGCAGGGCGAGCGCGTCGACGATGTCGGCGGTGACGAGGTCCCAGTAGGCGTCGGGTACCGCGCGACCGGCGGCCGACAATGCCGCGAACTGCTCGTCGTAGGCGTCGGAACCCTCGATCGCCCGGGCGAAGATGGTCGGGTTCGCGGTCACCCCGCGGATCCCATCGGCGACCAGCCGGGCGAGCGTGCCGTCGCGCAGGTATGGCCGGGTGAGGTTGTCCAGCCAGGGACTTTGCCCCTGCTCGCCGTAGAGGCGGTGCAGCTTGGTCATCTCGCCCGCCGATTCTTTTCGCTAACTGAGATTATCGTTATTTTCATACTGCACCTTCAAGTCCCGAATTTCAACCATTGCGGCTGGTGATAATCTGGAGACATGGGTGAGCGCGACCGCTGGACCGCGGTGACCGCCCTGGCCGACCCGTCGCGCCAGGCGCTGTATGACTACGTGCGCCGCCAGGGCCATCCGGTCAGCCGCGAGGAAGCCGCCGACGCGGTGCGCATGTCCCGCGGACTGGCCGCCTTCCATCTCGACAAGCTCGTCGACGCCGGCCTCCTGCTCGCGCGCTATGAGGCCCCACCAGACCAACCCCGCGGTCGCGGCCGGGCGCCGAAGGTCTACGAGCCGGCCGACGACGGGCTGGCCATCACCATTCCCGAGCGCCGGTACGAGCTGATCGCGGAAATCCTCGCGGATGCCATCGCCGACGACCCGGCGCACGCCGACGCCGCCGCCCGCCGGCTCGCTCAGCAGCGCGGCCGAGCCCTCGGCGCCCGGCTGCGCGACGCGGACCTGCTCGACGTGCTGTCCGGCCTCGGCTTCGAACCCGACCGCGCCGGCGGGGATCCGGTGGTACTGCGCAACTGCCCGTTCCACATGCTGGCTACCCGGCAGACCGCGCTGGTGTGCGGGCTCAACCACGCCTTCCTCACCGGCATCGTGGCCGGTCTGGACGTCACCGGAACACGCGCCCGGCTGTCACCGCGCCGCGGCGCCTGTTGCGTGGAACTGACCGCGGACGATCGCGACTCAGCCGGCGGGTAGCGTCGATCGGACCGGCAACCGTGCACGCGCATCGTTCACGTGCATCTGATGGCGAAGAAGTCCAGGCCCGATCCCCTCACCCAGTCGATCAAGGAAGTACGCGCCCGGGATTCGGACAAATCCCGGCGCGTACTTCCTTGATCGACTGGGTGGGGCAAGGCGAGCGCGGCGACCCTCATACGGGATCCTTGGGCGGTGACCGAGAGAGAGGTCGCCGACGCTGTCGCCGGCAGCTTCCTAGGGACGCTGCCGGCGGACCTGGTCGACGCGCTGCTACGGCTCGGGGAGATCATCAACTATCCGCCGGGAACCACGATCTACCGGGAGAGTGCGTACCCGAGGACCCTGCTCGTCGTCGACGGACTGCTGCGCGTCTACATGTCCTCTCCGGAGGGACGGCAAGTGACGGTCCGGTATGCGCGCGCCGGCGACGTACTCGGCGTTGCGGTCCTCGTCGGCGGGCCGGCCGACGTCGGCGTTCAGACGCTGGCCGAGTCGAGCCTCTTCCGGATCGACGCACGCACGTTGACGGTGGCGGCACACCGCGATGCCCGGGTCTCGTGGGCCCTGGCCGAGGAGTTGAACCGACGGTTGTACGAGACGCTGCAGCAGACGGCGATCAACGCCTTCGGCTCGGTACGCCAGCGGGTGGCCGCGCACCTACTGGATCTCGCCTCCGCGCAGCAGCGGCCCCGGGGGAGCCTCGTGGCGCGGGTGTCGCAGCAGGAGTTGGCCGACGCTGTCGGGTCGGTACGCGAGGTGGTGGCCCGGGTGCTACGGGATTTCCGGCTTGGTCGGCTGGTGGCGACCACGTCGGACAGCATCCACATCCTCGACCCGGCCGGCCTCCACGACCAATCCTGGAATCCAACCGCTCCATGACGAGCGCCTGCGTGATGTCGGCAACGCGCCAGCGCTACCGAAGTCACAGACACGGCCTGGGACGAGGCGAACGCTGGTGTCGACCCCACCGATCAGGTGGGCGAGCACGCCAGAGGAGGCCTCACATGAAGTTCATGAACACGATCACGATCAATCGCCGGCCCGCCGAGGTGTTCGGGTTCTTGGCCCAGCTCGAGAACGTACCGCTCTGGAACTACGCGATCAGCGAGACCCGCAAGATCTCCGGCGGCGCGGTGGATGTCGGGTCGCGCTACCGGCAGGTCAGGACGCTACCGACCCGTAGCGAGGAGACGTTCGAGGTAACCGAGTTCGAGCCCGACCGCAGGCTCTCGATCCGTGGCGGGCTCGGGCCGTTTCACGGCGACGTCACTTACCTGCTCGCGCCGGCGGAGAACGGCACCGCACTCACCAACACCATGCACCTGCAGCCCTCGGGTCCGCTGCGGCTCATCGCGCCGCTCGCGGCCTCCGGCGTCAAGGCGGCGGTGGCGGCCAACCTCGACGTTCTCAAGCGGATCCTCGAGACGGGCGGCTGACCGAACGGCGGATGAATACGGTGACCGCCGGCCGGGTCTACCTGCGTCTGGTCTCGGCCGTGCAGTCATGTCGAACGAGCCGCCGGGCGTATACATTATTGATCGGCGGCGCCGGCCTGTTTGGGGTAGCGGAATGAATGTCAGCCTGATTGCTGGGGAGTGCGCACCTCAGCGGCATCGCGCTGGACCATGCACACCGCACGCACCAGGGGACCGGTGCCCACGTGCGACGCCCAGCCCCACTCGGCGGGGCACGGGACACCCGCTGACGTCGACAACGCCCTGCACCCGCCGGCCGCACGTCACACCCGCCCCACGGGCCAGGACTCCTTGAGCGTCCCGGACGGATGCCGATAGGACCGCCAAGGAGGGCGCATTGGACGACGTGACGCGCGAGGCGCTACGGCTGCTCGAGGAGGCGCAGACCGGGGGCGCGGCACGCGCGCTCGCGGTCGCCGAGGCCGCCCTGCGCGAGCGCACCGGCGAGTTGGTCGACGGGCCGGCGTCGCTGCACTTCGCCCGCGTCGTCGCACTGTACTCCCGGGGTGAGCTCGGCGACTCCATCGCCGCGGTCGAGCTCATGCTGATCGCCGCCGACCGGGAATGCAGCACCGGGTGGCGCTCCTCGGGTCTGTCCCTGCGGGCGATCATGCGGCTGCAGGTCGGCGACGATGACATCAGCGATGGCGACGTGGAAGCAGCGCTGCGCGACCTGGTCGAAGCGGAAGCGGCACTCCGCGACGGCGAACCCGACCCGGTCGTGGCCGGCAACGCATACACCGGCATCGGCCTCGGGTACCAGCAGTTGCGCCTGTACGAGCTGGCGGTACCCCAGTACACGGCGGCATACGAGGCGAGCTGCCGCATCGCCGAACCGAACGGCAACCCGGCAATGTGGCTGTGCAACTTGGCCATCCTGCACTTGCAATGGGCGTTGGAGCTGTACCAGGTCCGGCAGGGCACCGACGCCGAGAAGCACACCGCCGAGGCCGAGCAGTTCGCATTCCGGGCCGCGGACGAGGCGGCCGGGCCGGACGCGGAGACCTGGCGGCTGACCGCGCTGCTGTACGCCGCGTGCTCCCGCGCGGATCGTGAGGACCCGACCACCGCGGCTGAGGACATCGCGCACTACCTCGACCTGCTGGAGACCCGGGGGCTGCCGACGGCGGTCCTGCTGTTCTGCCGGCCGTTTCATGCGGTGGCTGCCAACCGGGCCGGCCGGACGGCCGAGGCGATACAGATCATCGAGGCGGCGGTGGCGCTGGCCGCGCAGACGCCCGAAACCGAGTGGCTGGTCACCGCGGCCCTGCACCGCACCCATGCCGTACTGCTGGCCAACAACGGATCCACCGAGGCGCTAGCCGGGCTGCAGTACGGCGACATACTGGCCGCCGCGCTGTGGCGGCAACGGCAGCGCGCTCTGCACGCCGCCCGCACCATGAAGTCGTTTGAGACGCTGCGCAGCCAGCACGACATTGCCACCCGCGCCGCCGCGACCGATCCGCTCACCGGCATCTCCAACCGCCGCGGCTTTGATCACCTGGTGCGCGCCCTGTCCACGCGTACCGGAGCCGGGGCGGCTCAGCCGATCGCGGTCCTCCTCGTGGACATGGACCGCTTCAAAGAGATCAACGACAACTTCGGCCACGCCGCGGGCGACGACGCTCTGCGCCAGGTCACCCACGCGCTCACCAGCAGCGTCCGCGAGGGCGACACCGTGGCCCGGCTCGGCGGCGACGAGTTCGCCGCGCTGCTGCCGAATGCCGAACCACCCGTCGCCCGCCGGGTCGCCCAGCGGATGGTCGATGCGGTTGCCGCCCTCGGCCTATGGGGCGCCACCGTCAGCGTCGGCGTCGCCAGTGGCTCGGCGCACACGATTCGGGACACCATCGCGAACGCGGACCAGGCGATGTACGAGGCGAAACGGTCCGGCGGGAACAAGGTCGGCGGGTGACCCGCTCCTAGGGTCGGATGCGGCCCGCAGCCGACCCTATTCGCAGCGATGGATCAGCCGGTCGCTCGCGGCCGCGAGGTGACGGCCGAGAGCGGCGCGGCGATCTCCTCCAGCGACTTGCCTTCGGCGTCGATGCCGAGGAAGATCTCGACGATCCCGCCGATAGCCATGACCGCCGCTCCGATCAGGTAACCGATGAAGAGCTTGCCCGGATCGCCTTCGCCGATCAGGTGGCCGTAGAACACCGGGCCGATCGCGCCGAAGCACTGGGCGATGGCGAAGAAGACCGCGATGGCCTGCGCTCGGATCTCCAGCGGGAAGATCTCGCTCACGGTGAGGTACGCGGAACTGGCGCCCGCCGAGGCGAAGAAGAAGATGATGCACCACGCGATCGTCTGCGTGATCGCGTTGAGGACACCGGCGTTGAACAGCACCGCCGTGATGGCCAGCAGCGCACCCGAGAGCAGGTAGGTGCCGGCGATCATCTTCCGCCGCCCGATGACGTCGAAGAGGTGGCCGAGCGCCAGCGGGCCGGCCAGGTTGCCGAGCGCGAAGGCGATCAGGTAGATCGGCGCATTCTCCTTGGGCACGTCGTAGAACCTGGTCAGGACCAACGTGTACGTGAAGAAGATGGCGTTGTAGAGGAACGACTGCGTGATCATCAGCGTGGCGCCGAGCACCGACCGGGACGGGTACTGCTTGATGAGCACCCGCACCAACGACAGGTAGCCGTGCGGCCTGCTCGGCTGAACCTCGATCGCGCGCGACTCGTCGACCGGGGCAAGTTGCTGACCGGACGCCTCGACGTCCCGCTCGATCACCGCGATGTTCTCTTCGGCTTCGGCCTCGCGGCCGTGCATGATCAGCCAGCGAGGGCTTTCCGGCAGGTGCCGGCGCAGCGGCCAGATGCAGGCGCCGAGGATCGGGCCGAGGAGGAAGCCGATCCGCCATGCGATATTGAGCTCCAGGTGGTTGAGCAGGATGTAGGTGCCCAGCGTGCCGAGAATCGCGCCACCCCAGTAGGTGCCGTTGACGCCGATGTCGACCCGGCCGCGATACTTGGCCGGCATCATCTCGTCGATCGCCGAGTTGATCGCGGCGTACTCGCCGCCGATACCGGCCCCGGCGATGAATCGCGAGGTATATAGGAAGACCAGCGCCCATGTGCCGCCGCCCCAGGTCAGCGCCGTGAGCGCGTTGCCGGCCAGGTAGACGCCGAGGGTCACCACGAACAGGTTCTTGCGGCCGAGCGCATCGGACAGCCGGCCGAAGAGCAGCGCGCCGAAGACCTCACCGAGCAGGTAGACGGTGGCGATGGCGCCGACTTGGGTGTCGCTCAGGGCGAGGGTGGCCTTGTCGGTCAGGACGGGACCGATCGCGCCGGCGATGGTGATCTCGATGCCGTCGAGAACCCAGGCGGTGCCCAGCGCGATGATCATACGGGTGTGGAACGGCGACCAGCTGAGCCGGTCGATCCGGGCGGGAATGAGACTCCGGATAGGTCCTGGGCTGGACGCTGAGGCCGGGGTCTCGAGGCTCTGCGCCATCGACGCACCTCCGAATCCGTGATGCTATTCACTGACTACCCAGCAATGCCCGTCCACACGACATTTATGCGTGGCACGCTCGCGATTGAGCCGACTACGGTGGCCACTACTCCCCCGAAGTAGTGGCCTCGGCCCGGGTAGGTGGGCACTACTCCGCGGGAGTTGTGGCCTGCGCGACGGCTCCGCGGGCCGTGGTCGACGTGATGAGGGCGGCCACCGCGCCGGGATCGTCGCTCATCGGCACGTGACCGCATCCGGGCAGCGTCGCGACGTGGGTATCGCGGGGCAGTTCGGCAAGGTGGCGCGACTGACGCTTGAGCAGAATGCGATCCCGCGAGCCGAACGCGATGCTCACCGGTACCTCGATCGGTCGGCCGCCCTGGTAGCGGCGCCGGGTCGTGGCCCGCAGGGCGGCGTCGAAGCCCGGACCCCGGCCCATCGCCCGGATGCTCGCACGGGCATGATCGGCGGTCATCCGGGCCGGGCGGCCGAACACCTGGCTGAGCACCAGCGAACGCCCCAGGCGGCTGTTCACGACGCGGTTCAACGGTGCTTCGGCATGGCGGCACAACCATCGGGTCGTTCGCAGGCTTGCCCGCGAGTACAGCGGCGTGTCGTTCCGCCAGAGCCCAGCCGGCGAGAGGAGGGTCACCGAGGCGACCGGCCGGAGCTGAGCAAGTTCGAGGGCCACCCATCCGCCGAGGGAGTTTCCGGCGATGTGCGGACGCACGAGCCGGTGCTCGTCGAGGAACTGCGAAATGGCCCGCGCGATCACCCCCGGCACCGGTTCGACCTGCGGAGGCAGCGGCGCCGAGTCCCCGAAGCCGGGAAGGTCGACGGCGATGACGTCGAACTGTTCGGCGAGCGCGGGGACGACCGGGTCCCAGGCTGCTCGCGAGGATCCAAGACCATGCAGTAGTACCAGCGGATCTCCCGCTCCGGTACGAGTAAAGGCGAGTGTCGTCATGCGACAGGGACGGCGAACAGCCGGCCGTTGTGACCGGCCGCCGTCGTCGGGTATCGGTCAGCGGGTCAGCGGCCGAGGGCCAGGATCACCCCGAGAACGATGAGCGTGACCGTCGCGAGGGCGAACGCGAGCACCAGTTGCCGCGCGTACGCCCGCCGGGCGGCGGCGTCCTCGTCGGCGAGGCCCGGGTCGGGTGGGAGGTCGGCGGTGACGGCGCTCAACTCGGGGTGGGTGACGGCCTGAAGCACCATCGCGACCCGGTCCCCGAACTCGTCCAGCGTCAGCAGCCCCGCCGCGGTATGCCGCTCGAGCGCGGAAATCACCCGTTGGCGGTCGGCGTCCGAGGCCCGCAGCGCTGGGTTGGTCACAGCCGCTAATTATGGCGTGTCTTAGGGCAGACATAAATGACTGCGTTCCGGTAACGTGTCTCGCCATCCCGACGATGGAGGCGGAATGGCCAACCGACCAGGTCAAAGCCTATTTGTCATTGAGCGAATCCTTCGTGACCGCAAGGGAATCTGGGAGCAGATCAGTGCGGAGCGTGACCTCGGCCAGCTCACCCGGCAGTTGCTGGTGAGTTCGGTCGTCAGTCTGGCGCTCTACGGCGCGGTGCTCGGCGCGTCGAACAGCTGGGCGCAGGCGCTTTCGTCGTTCGTGAAGCTGCCGCTGCTCTTCCTGGCCACGTTGGCCATCTGCCTGCCGACGCTGTACCTGTTCAATCTGGTCTTCGGCGCGCGCCTGTCGGTGATGCAGGCGGTCACACTCATCATGGTCTGCATCACCGTGATCTCCGTGCTGACGCTGGCGTTCGCGCCGATCAGCCTGTTCTTCCTGATTTCGGCGCACAACTACAGCTTCTTCAAACTGCTCAATGTGACGATCCTCGTGCTCACCGCGGTCGTCGGGTTGCGCTTCCTGACCAGCGGCATGCGTGCCCTGAATGAGTATCAGGAAATGGTGGCCCTCCAGCAGGAGGCGGCCGCGGTCCCGGCCCAGATCCCGGCACCGCCCATCGCGGCGCCGCCGGCCACCGCGGTACCGGTCGTGGAGCCGGAGGCCGTGCCGGTCGGCGCGGTGTCAGTGGCCGCGGGCGGCAACGGCACACAGCCGGCACCAACATCGCCGGGCCCGGCGCCACCCGGATCCGGGGCGCCACAGTTCAACCCGTCGCTCGTCGCGCCCGGCCAACTGGGGCCGATGCACCCCATGCAGCAGCCGCCGATGCACCCCCGGCCCGCTGCCGGTCCGCCGCCGCGGCAGGAGAAGCAGGCCAGCATGAGCCTGCTGTACATCTGGATCCTGCTCTTCGGTTTCGTCGGCACCCAACTCGCCTGGACGCTGCGGCCATTCTTCGGCGACCCGGACCGGCCGTTCGCGCTGTTCCGGAAGATCGAGGGTACGTTCTACGCCGACATCATCCGGACGATCGGGCATCTGGTGTCCGGCTGAGCATCCGCCACGGTGCGGTTCGCCCGCTCGGCGGCGACGCCGAGTAGGGCGACCGGCCGCGCCGCGTTGCCAAATGCGATCAGCTCACTCCGGGCGGCGAGAACCGTTCCAGTCGACGAGCTGGACGATGACACCGTTGGGGTCGCGGACCTGGAAGGCGCGCTCGCCCCAGTCCTCCACCGTCAACGGCATCGTGATGGTGACGCCCTCGGCCTCGAGCCGGGACAGCTCGGCGTCGAGGTCGTCGACCTCGAACGCGAGGATCAGTCCGCAGGCGTGGTCGTCACGCTGGTCGGCCGGCAGGGTCGGTAGGCCGCGGCGCAGGAAGATGACGTTCATCCCGGCGTCCTCGCGGGTCAGTGACGCGAAGCCGTCGGCGATCATCACCGGCCGGAAGCCGAAGTGTTCGACCAGGAAGTCGGTGGAGGCGACAACGTCGTCGACGTTCAGCGAGACGGCGGACGAGGTGATCCTCATGGCCACCCATCGTACGATCAGAGCTGGAAGGTCCGCGGCTCGGTGCGGGAAGTCACCCACTGCAGCTCGGTGAAGTCCGCCGCGGCGAAGCCGATGCCGAAGCGGCCCCATCCGGAGTCTTTGACCCCACCGAAGGGCATCTGGGGTTCGTCGTTGACGGGCTGGTCGTTGATGTGCACGATGCCGGCTTCGAGCCGGCGGGCGAGTTCCTGCCCGCGGTGCGGGTTGGCCGTCAGGATGCCGGCGGTCAACCCGAACCGGGATTGGTTGGCGCGCCGTACGGCCTCGTCGGCGTCGTCGACGACCGTGAGGATCACCACCGGCCCGAACGTTTCGTCGAACGCGATCTCGGTGTCGGCCGGCACGTCGGTCAGGATGGTGGCGGGGTAGCACGGTGGCGCCGGCGTGCCGCCGGTCAGCAGGCGGGCGCCGGCCGCGACGGCCTCGTCAACGCGGCGGGTGATGAGCGACATCGCCCACTTGTTGATCAGCGGGCCGATGACGGTTCGCGGGTCGCGCGGGTCGCCGGTCGCCAGCGCCGCGACCCGGTCGACGAGCCGCCGGGTGAATTCCTCGGCGACGGGCGCCTCGACGTAGATGCGGCGTGCGCACATGCACACCTGTCCCTGGTGGACGAACGCGCCGTACGCGGACGCGTCGACGGCGTAGTCCAGGTCGGCGTCGTCGAGCACGATCAGCGGGTTCTGGCCGCTGAGCTGCAGCACGGCGCGTTTGAGGTGGCGCCCGGCGGACTCGGCCAGCCGCCGGCCGGTGACGGTCGAGCCGGTGAAGTTGATGCGTCGCACGCGGTGATCGGTGATGAGTTCCTCGGCGATGGCACCAGCGTCGCCGGGCGCGTGGGTGACGACGTTCAGCACGCCCGGCGGAAGGCCGGCTTCGGCGAAGATCTCCGCCCACAGGGTGCCGCCGGTGATCGGTGATTCCTCGGACGGTTTGAGCACGACCGTATTGCCGAGCGCGATCGGCCCGGCGACGGCTCGGCCGGCCAGGACCAGGGACGCGTTCCACGGCGCGATGGCCGCCACCACCCCGACCGGCCGGTGCATGGCGACCGCCGTCGTTCCGCTGAGGTCGGAGGGCAGCACCTGCCCGATCGGTGCGTACGGCAGACCGGCGGCCTGCCGGAGCAGGGACACGCTGAAGTCGAGCTGGACGGTGGCGAAGTGGTGACCGCAGCCCGTCTCGTCGGCAAGCAGCCCGCGGATCTGCTCGCGGCGGCGGGTGAGCGCCTCCGCGGCCCGCAAGAAGATCAGCTGCCGGTCGGCCGGTGGACGCTCGGCCCACGCCGGGAAGGCTGCGCTCGCCGCGGTGATGGCCCGCCGGGCGTCGTCCGCGGTGCCGGCGGTGACTGAGGCCAGGTGCGCACCGGTCCACGGGTTGTGCTTCGGGTACCTGCCGCCGCTGGGCGAGTCACACCATTGACCGCCGATGTAGTGCCGCACCGTCACCGGTGCTTCGTCACGGGTCACGCGGTCGGGTCTCCTTGCTGGCCGGTCTCCTCGTTGGCCGGCGCGGCCGAGGGAGAGCCGCTCGTCAGGCGGTGCACGTGGTATCCGATCGGCAGCAGCCGGATCTGCAGCCGGTCGTTGACCAGGCTCCAGACGCCCCGTGGCAGGTAGAGCGCGAAGACGATCGCGACGAGGCCCAGGCCGATGAGGTACCAGACGCCGAGGTCGGCGAACTGGTACTGGATGACGAAGAACACGATCGCCCCGATGAGGGGACCTTCGAAGGTGCCCAGGCCGCCGACCAGTACCATGAAGATCATATACGCCGACCACTGTACGCCGAAGATCGACTGTGGCTGGATGAACAGCGTGTTGGCCAGGGTCAACGCTCCCGCCGCGCCGCAGCCGAAGCCGGCCAGCACGTACAGAAGGAACTTCAGTGGGGCGACCCGGACGCCCAGCGAGGCGGCCGCGTCCTCGTCGTCGCGGATGGCCTGCAGCGCGGCGCCGGTCCGGCGGCGGAGCAGGATGAAGAGCAGGGTGAGCAGAAGGACCGTGAAGCCGAGCGTGAGCCAGTACGTGAATGCGCGGCGCACTTCGGGAGCGTAGACGTTCAGGCCGCGCAGCGAGATGCCGGTGCCGCCGCCCAGCCCGTGGTCGAGGATGACCAGCAGGGCGATCGTCTCCGCCACGACCCAGGTGCCGACGGCGAACTGGCCGCCGCGCAGCCGCAGCACGCAGTGGTGACAAGGCGGCAGCGATTGCGGCCGAGGCGAGCGCGGCCAGCACCATGGCGAGGTAGGGACTGATCCCGTGTTGAGTGAGGAAGATCGTGCCGTATGCCCCGAGGCCGATGAACGCCTGCTGACCGACCGAGACCAGCCCGGCGTAGCCGGCGAGCGCGTTCCACATGACCGCCAGGATCAGGAAGATGAGCAGGCTGGTCATCTGCTGTACGAGGTTGGCGCCGAAGATCTGCGGGATGGCGAACAGCGCGATGCCGACCAGCACCAGGGCGCCGGAGCCGATCCGTGACGCGGGGCTCGATCGGCGCACCACCCACCGGGCGGGAGAACTGGCGACGGCGCTCATGCGGTGCCTCCTGCGCATTCGCTCGGTCGTGCGGCGCTTTCGAGCGACGTCTTCCGATGAGGCCGCTGCGCGGCCTGTGGTCCAGACCGAGCCGCCGCCCTCCCGACCCTCGCCTTCGGCGAGGTCCCGCCCTGTGACGCGCCAACTCCGTCGCTCATGCGTGGGCACTCCGGGTGGCGACGAACCGGCCGCGAGGGCTGGCGAGGATGGCCAGGACGACGAGGTGGCCGGCGAGGATCGAGTACTGCGGGTCGATCATGGCGCCGATGGTCTGGGCGATGCCCAGCACGATCCCACCGATCAGGGTGCCCCACAGTGAACCGAGTCCGCCGATGACGACCGCCTCGAACGCGAAGATGAGCAGGGTCGGTCCGCTGGAGGCGTCGAACGTCGAGTGGAGGGCGAGGAAGGCCCCGGCGAGTGTGGCGGTGGCGACCGCGATCGCGGTGGCGCGGGCGTACACCGAGGATGCCGGAACCCCGACGAGCCCGGCCGTGTCGGGATCCTGTGCGGTGGCCCGCATCTCCCGGCCGAACCCGGTGCGCCGCAAGATGAGTTGCAGACCGCCGAGCACGGCGACGGCGACGGCGAGGACGAGCACGCCGAGGTACGGGACCGACAGCTGGCTGGTCAGCCGCCAGCTGCCGGTGGAGATGAAGCCCGTCGAGGCGCCCAGCGAGCGCACGTCCGGCGAGAAGATCTGCAGCATGGCGTTCTGCAGCACGATGGCGAGGCCGAACGTGGTCAGCAGCGGGGTGAGCGCCCCCGAGCGCAGGCTGCGCGCCAGCACGGTGCGCTGCAGGACATAGCCGAACGCCAGCATCACCGGCAGCACCGGAAGCAGCGCGACGAACGGGGACACCCGCGCCTGGGTGACGACCGTCCAGACGAGGAAGGCACCGAGGATGGCGATGTCGCCGTGGGCGAGGTTGATGATGCGCATGACCCCGAACATCAGCGACAGGCCGCAGGCGAGCAGGGCGTACAGGCCGCCCAGGAAGACGCCCTGGACGACGGCGTTGACCCAGCTCATGTCGGGCTTCCCGTCGCTCCGCGACTCGGGCCGCCCTCCGCCGCGTGGTGGTCGCGGTGGGTGAGGCCGAAGTAGGCCTCGGTGACCTGTTCGCGGGTCACGGTGCCGGTGGCCGATTCCAGGACGACGCGACCCTCGAGCAGGCAGATGACCCGGTCGGCCACCGACAACGCCCGCTGCAGGTCCTGCTCGACCAGGACGAGCGTCGCACCGTCGCGAATGAGCTGGGACAGCGACGCGTACACGGTGTCGACGGCGAGCGGGGCGAGGCCGAGCGACACTTCGTCGATGAGCAGGAGCCGCGGGTTGGTCATCAAGGCCCGGCCGATCGACGTGGCCTGCTGCTCGCCCCCCGACAGGGTCGAGGCCTGCCTGTGTCGCAACGGCTTGAGCATCGGGAAGGCATCGAGCACGGTGTCCAGACCCCACCGGCCGGGTCGGGCGCGCCGGCCGGCGACGAGGAGGTTCTCCTCGACGGTCAGTTCCGGGAACAGCTTCCTCCCCTCGGGTACGAGCGCCAGGCCGCGCGCGACCCGCCGGTGCGCCGCCAGACGCGCTGATGTCGTCGCCGTCGAAGCGGATCGAGCCGCTGGCAACCGGATGCGCGCCGGCGACGGTGCGCAGCAGCGTCGTCTTCCCCGCGCCGTTGGCGCCGACGAGCGCGAGGACCTCGCCGTCCTGCACCGAGAGCGAGACCTCCCGGACCGCCGTCAGCAGCCCGTGCCGCGCGACGAGCTGGTCGACCTGCAGCAGCGCTCATGCCGGTCCCTGTGGCGCAACTCCGTCGCTCATGCTTTCGCCTTTCCCAGGTAGGCGTCGACCACGACGGCGTCGCGCAGGACCAGTGCCGGTTCGCCGTCGGCGATGACCCGACCGGCATCCATGCACACCAGTCGATCGACGACCTGGACGAGGACGTGGACGATGTGCTCGATCCACGCGATGCTCGTACCCTGCTGGTGCAGTTGCTTGATGGTGGTCGACCAGTTCGGCGGCCTCGGCGTCGGTGAGGCCGCCGCCGATCTCGTCCAGCAGCAGGACGCGCGGGTTGGTCGCCAGCGCCCGGGCCAGTTCGAGTCGTTTGCGGTGCAGCAGCCCGAGGCTCTCGGCCCGCCGGTTGGCCAGGTCGACGAGGCCGCACTGCTCCAGCACGTCGATGCACCGGGTGTAGGCGGCGGTGCGGGACAGCCGGGCGCCGTAGGAGGCGCCGACGACGACGTTCTCCATCACCGTCATCCCGCCGAACGGGCGGGGCATCTGGAATGCCCGCCCGATCCCGCGGCGGCACCGACGCTCCGGGCCGCAGCCCGGTGACGTCGTCGTCCGTCGAGGCGGACGCTTCCGGCCGACGGCGCGACCGAGCCGGCCAGGACGTTCAGCAGCGTGGTCTTGCCCGCGCCGTTGGGCCCGACGATGCCGACCGCCTCACCGGATCCCGACCGTGAAGTCGACATCGTTCGAGCACCCGGAGCTCGCCGTAGCGCTTGGACAGGCCGAGGCCGGCCAGGACGGGTGTCCGGGCCGGCTCCGCCGCCGTCGATGCTCACGCGCCATACGGCTTCAGCTGCGCCGCGACGGGAACGTTCGGGTCCGAAGAGTTCTCGCACAGGACGAAATCCAGCTTGTACTTGCTGCCGCGGCCACCCATTGCCCGCCGATGATCGGGGTGGCCACGACGTTGGCGTTCGGGCCCTTGCCCCACTGGAGGCGGCCGACCGGGGTCTCCACTTCCAGGGTGCCGATCGCTTTCGCGACCGCGGCCTTGTCCTTGGGGTCGGCCGCCGCACTGAAGCGCCGCGGCCGCCACGTCGAACAGCGCGAGGCTCGGGCCGAGCTGCTGGTTCCACTGCTTGCCGGCCGAGGTCTGGTAGCCGTCGGCCAGATCCTTGGAGGAGATCTTCGGTCAGCGACGACGTGTAGGGGTAGGTCGGCGTCCAGTAGGCGCCGCTCGGCGAGGCCGACACCGATGGGGCCGAGCGCCTCGACCTGCGACGGGAACAGCCCGGTCTTCGCGATCTGCGCGATCTTGGGCTTGTAGCCCTGCTGCGCGGCCTGCTGCCAGAAGGTGGCGAAGTCCGGCGGGATCGGGAACGTGTTGAAGATCTCGCAGTCCTCGGCCTTGAACTTGGCGATCTGCGACGTGTAGTCGTTGGTGCCGTCGGTGTAGGCGCCGGGGTCGACGACGGTGTAGCCGGCCTTGGCTCGAGCAACGGGCCCAGCGCCTGCCCGGATCGCGTTGCCGTCCGAGTCGTTCGGCCACATCACGCCGACCTTCTTGTTGGTCGGCACCTGCGGCCACAGATGGCGTGTACGCGAGGTGGAACTGCTCGACGCCGAAGCAGAAGTGGTAGGTGTACTTGAAGGCGTCCTGTCTGGCCGGGCTTGGCGCCGCGACCGAAGTACCACGCCTCCCACGGCACGACGGTCGAGATGCACGGCACGCCGGCGGCTTCGCACGCGTCGGAGACCGGGTTGACCGTCTCCGGTGTCGATGTGGTCAGCATCAGGTCGACGCCCGAGCCGTTGATGAGGTCGTTGGCGACCTGCGATCCGCGTTGCGGGTTGGACTGGCCGTCCTTGTCGATGATCTGGACGTCGTACTTCTTGCCGCCGATGGTCAAGCCGCTGGCGAAGGCCTTGCGGGCCAGGCCCGAGCACGTAGGCGTCGGGCTCGCCGAATCCGGCGGCGGGCCCGGTCCGCGGGCTGACGAAACCGATCTTCAGGGTAGCGGTCGCTGCTGCGCCTTGTCGCCACTGCCGACCTTGCAGGCGGCGAGCAGCGGTCCGGACAGTGCCAAGCCGGATATTCCCAGGCCAGCCGCTGCGCAGCAGCTGCCGCCGGCTGAGCGCTCGGCAGGCGCTTCTGGCGGTGTGGGGAGTGCTGCCACGATCGCCTCCGCGGTTGGAACTGAGTGGACGGAACGTAGGAGCGGGTGTATCACAAGTCAACACAGTGTTCGAATAGTCGAAACAACTCTGGGATACAGCATTGGCTCATGATCAATCGACGAACGCCGTCGACCAGCGGCGAGCGGCCAGCCGGGCGCGCTCGGCGGCCTTCTCCCAGTCGCTGGAGCGGGGCCTGTCGATCCTGTCGTCGTTCAGCGAGGCGCGACCGGTGCTCGGCATCGCCGACCTCGCCCGCGCGGTCGGGCTGAACAAGAGCACCACCTACCGATACGTGGCCACCCTGGCCAAGCTCGGCTACCTCCAGCAGGACCCGGACACGAAGAAGTACTCGCTGGGCCCGCGCGTGGTCGACCTGGGCTTCGCGGCGATCAACTCGATGGAGATCACCCGGGTCGCCGCGCGCTACCTGCAGGCGCTCTCCGACGAGACCGGCTACACCGTCAGCATGGCCGTGCTCGACGGCCCGGACATCGTCTACGTCGACCGCCGGCGCAGCGGCCGCGGCGCAGCACCTTCGCGATGGGACTGAACCTGCACGTCGGCTCGCGGCTGCCGGCGTACTGCACCTCGATGGGCAAGGTCCTGCTCGCCTACCGCGAGCCGAGCGCGCTGCGGGCGCTGCTCGACCGGACCGACCTGGCCCGGCGCGGGCCGAAGACCATCACCGCTCGCGAGCAGCTGATGGCCGCGCTGACGCGGGTGCGCCACGCCGGGATCGCCGTCAACGACGAGGAACTCGCGGCCGGGCTGCGCTCGGTGGCGGCACCGGTGCGCGACCGGTCCGGCACGCGTGGTCGCGGCCGTCAACATCGCCATCCACCTGACGGTCTGGAACGCCTCGGTCGAGTCGGTCGTGCGCCGGCTTGGAGGGCCCGCTGCGGCACACCGCCGCGGACATCTCGACCACTCGGCTACGGGTACCGGCCACGAACTGAGTCGTTCCGAGTAGTCTGAAACGTTCGGTTGACTGTGAACGAATGTCGCAATACGCGTCGGACCTACGGTCAGCGCACATCCGATCCGAAGGGGTGCGCGCATGTTCCTCGACCAAGCAACATGGAAGAACCGGATCTTCATCGGCGGCGCGTGGGTCGCCGCATCGGGCGGCACCGCTCGACGTCGATCGGAGCCGGCGACGGGCGCCGTGCTCGGCGCAGGTCGGCCTGGCCAACGCCGCACGACGTCGCCAAGGCCGCCGAGAGCGCCGCGCGAGGCGCAGCGCGACTGGGCCGCCACACCGCACCCGGCAGCGCGCAGCGGTGCTGCGCAAGGCCGCCGCAGCTGTGGGCCGAGCACGCCGACGAGATCTCGTGGTGGAACGTCCGCGAGGTCGGCGCGATCCCGCCGATGGCCGGGTTCGCGCTGCACGTCGCCGAGCAGGAGTGCTACGAGGCCGCCGCGCTGCCCAGCCGGCCGTACGGCGAGCTGCTGGCCAGCGAGGAGCCGCGCCTGTCGATGGCCCGCCGGTTGCCGGTCGGCGTCGTCGGGGTCATCTCGCCGTTCAACGTCCCGATCATCCTGGGCATCCGCTCGGTCGCACCGGCGCTCGCACTCGGCAACGCCGTCATCCTCAAGCCCGACCCGCGCACCGCCGTCACCGGCGGCGTCGTCCATGGCCCGGATCTTCGAGGAGGCCGGCCTGCCGCCCGGGCGTGCTGCAGGTGCTGCCCGGCGGAGCCGACGTCGGCGAGGCGATGGTCACGCACCCGCTGGTCCGCGTCATCTCGTTCACCGGCTCGACCGCGGCCGGCCGGCGGGTCGGCGAGCTGGCCGGCAAGCACCTCAAGCGCGCCCATCTCGAGCTCGGCGGCAACTCCGCGCTCATCGTGCTGGACGACGCCGACGTCGACGAGGCGGTCAACCTGGCCGCCTTCGGCTCGTTCTTCCACCAGGGCCAGATCTGCATGACCACCGGCCGGCACCTGGTCCACGAGCGGCTGTACGACGACTTCGTCGAGCGGCTCGCGGCCAAGGCGGCGCACCTGCCCGTCGGCGACCCGCGCCGGCAGCGAGGTCGCGCTCGGCCCGCTGATCGACGCCGGCCAGCGCGACAAGGTCCACGGCTGGTCACCGCGAGCGTCGACGCCGGGCGCGAAGCTCGCCGCCGGCGGCACTACGACCAGCTGTTCTACTCCGGCCACCGTGCTCGCCGACGTGCCGCCGACCGCGCCGGCCTTCGCGGAGGAGATCTTCGGGCCGGTCGCTCCGGTGCTGCGCTTCTCCGACCGTGGACGAGGCCGTCGCGCTCGCGACGGCCAGCGAGTACGGGCTGTCGCTCGGGCATCGTGACGCGCGACGTGATGCGCGGCCTGGCGCTGGCCGACCGCATCCCGACCGGCATCGTGCACATCAACGACCAGACCGTCAACGACGAGGCCAACAGCCCGTTCGGCGGCGTCGGCGCATCCGGCACCGGTTCGCGGTTCGGCGGCGCCGCGGCCAACATCGACGCGTTCACCGAGACCCGCTGGGTCACCATGCGCAGCCAGCCGCCCACGTACCCGTTCTGATCGCGCCGGCGCGACACGATGGAGATCACCGCGGCGGTCGTCGACAGCCTTGACGGGCCGTTCGAGCTCACGACCCTGGAGCTCGACGATCCGCGGCCCGGGCGAGGTGCTGGTCAAGCTCGTCGGCACCGGCATCTGCCACACCGACGGGCTGGCCCGCCACGGTGACCTGCCGTTCCCGCTGCCCGGCGTGCTCGGCCACGAGGGCGCCGGCGTCGTCGCCGCGATCGGCACCGGGGTCACCGGGTTCGCCGACGGCGACCCGGTGGTCATCGGCTGGCCGTCGTGCGGCGCCTGCCGCAACTGCCGCGCCGGCGAGCCGCGCTACTGCGCTCCGGCTGGGCGAGGCGGTCGCTGGCGGCGGGCGGCTCGGACGGCCGGCTCAGCGCTGCGGCGGCGCCGACGGCTCGCCCGTCGCCAGCCACTTCTTCGGCCAGTCGTCGTTCGCCACCTACTCGCTGACCACCGCGGCCGCTCTGGTGCCGGTGCCCGACCGGGCTGCCACTGGAGCTGATGGGTCCGCTCGCCTGCGGCGTCTCGACCGGCGCCGGCGCCGTGTTCAACACCGTCCGGCCGCGGCCCGGGGCGAGCATCGCCGTCTTCGGCGCCGGCACGGTCGGGCTGCCGGCCATCATGGCGGCCCGCAACTCTCCGGCGACGCGCGATCATCGCCGTCGACCGGCACGATTCTCGGCTTCGGCTGGCCCGCGACCTGGGCGCGACCGACACGGTCGACGCCGGCGCCGACGATCCGGTCGCGGCCATCACCGACATCTGCGGCGGGCCGGCCGACTACGCCCTGGAGTGCACCGGGGTGATCAGCGTCGTCCGGCAGGCCGCCGACTCGGTCGGCATGCTCGGCACGTGCGTTCTCATCGGCGGCGCCCCGGCCGGAGCCGAGTTCAGCCTCGACCACATCTCCACCCTGTGGGGCAAACACATCGTCGGCGTGCTCGGCGGTAGCGGACGCAGCCGGGAGCTGATCGGCAGCCATCATCGACCTCTACGCGCAGGGCCGCTTCCCGTTCGACCGCCTCGTGGAGTACTTCGACCTCGCCGACGTCCAGACCGCGCTCGACAACGTCGTACGGCGGCGAGGTCATCAAGCCGATCCTGCGGATGCCCTGACCGGTCGATCTCGGCACAACGTGAAGGGAACCGGTACCTATGACGACGAAAACCCTTCACGTTGTCGGCCAAGGCCGAAAGAGTGCACCGGAAGGAGCTGAAGCATGGCGAGGCGTGCGCTGATCACCGGGGGCATGAGCGGTCTCGGCGCGGCCTGTGCCGCCCGCCTGGCCGCCGACGGGATCACCGTCGTCACGATGGACCTGGCGGCCGGCGCCGATGTCGTCGTCGACGTGTCGGACCCGGCCGCGGTGGCGGCGGCGGCGAACGAGATCGGGCCGGTCGACATCCTCGTGAACAGCGCGGGGATCGTCGGTCCCAGCCGGCCGCTGTGGGAGGTCGACTACGGTGCGTGGGCGCGCGTGTTCGCGGTCAACGTGGCGGGCACCTTCAACCTGTGCCACGCGTTCGTCCCGGGGATGCGGGCGGCCGGCTGGGGGCGGATCGTCAACTTCGCGAGCATCGCCGGCAAGGACGGCAACCCGAACCTCTCCGCGTACTCGGCGTCGAAGGCGGCGGTGATCGCCATGACGAAGTCGCTCGGCAAAGAACTGGCGACCAGCGGTGTCCTCGTCAACGCCGTCGCGCCCGCGGTGTTCGCCACGCCGATGAACAACGACACGTCACCGGAAGTGCTCGCCCACATCACCAGCCTGATCCCGATGAAGCGCGTGGGGCGACCCGAGGAGGCCGCCGAACTCGTCGCCTGGCTCACCTCCGACAAGATGAGCTTCTCGACCGGCGCCGTCTACGACCTCAGCGGCGGCCGCGCGACCTACTGAGCCCGTGTCAGCCGTGCAGGCCACCCGCCGCGACGTGGATGAAGACGGCGGCCACCTCGTCGGAGGTGTTGATCGCATCGACGTAGCCGTCGACCGGCTTCAGAGCCTGGGTGAGCACGTTCGCCTCCGGTCGCTGACCGAACGCGACGATGCTGAGCAGTACCGGTCGTTTCGGGTCCTTCGCGGCCGCGAGCAGCGCGGCCAACTGTTCGGCGGAGATGGAACCCGGGTCGTCCTCGTTGCGGCCGTCGGTGAAGACCAGCACCTGGTTCGTCGTGCCCGCCTGGTACGAGTTCCGGGCGGCGGTGTACGCGGCGAGAATCGTGTCGTACAAGCCGGTGCCGGTGTTCTGCACGCGCAGCGCGGCGACCGCGTCGGCCAACCCCTGGCGGTGTTTCTGGTCGAGCGCGCCGAAGGGCAGCAGGACCCGATGGTCGCTGGAACCGTCCAGCTTGACGCCGAACTCCCACAGGCCCAGTTCGGCGTTGTCCGGCAGCAGCGGGCCTAGCGTCCGGCAACCCTGCCGGACGAGTTCGATGAGCGGGGTGCTCGAACCGGGCGCCGGAGCGGCCATCGACCCGGACACGTCGACCACCACGGTGACGTTCGTCCGCCGATCCTGCACGTACCAGGTGGCGAAGACATGCTCGACGTGGTGTTCCTGGAGCACGTCGAGGGGCTTGGCGGTCAGGGCGGGCGCCCAGCTGACGCCGTCGCCGGGCAGCGGCGCGGCGTCCGGTCCACGCAGTCGCGCCCCGGCCAGTGCGGCCACGCCTTCCGGGCTGCTCAGTTCGCGCCGGATACGTTCGAGGGCGGCGACTCGATCCGGAGCGCCGGCGGCAGCCGCCGTCGGTAACCAGGTGTAGCGCAGCATCACGCTGTGGTCGCTCCCCGGCACCAGGGTCATCCCGGGCGGAGCCTCGCTCAGCGCGTACTCGGGAACCAGGCCCACCTCGCCGGGCGCGACGGGAAGCGCGGAACCCCTGCCGCTGACCGTTCGCGTGGCCCGTTTCGCTTGCGTCAGCCACAGCGCCGACGTATCCATGCCACGGTCGAGCCAGACCGATTCCGCGACGGCACCCATCGCTACCAGTCCGTCACCGGCCTCGCCGGGGTCTCGCACCACCAACCGGGCGTTCGCCCCGGCGACCATGTGCGCCAGGGCCAGCCAGCTCGCGCCGGCCGTGCGTAGCCGGTTCGCGGTGCCCTGGTCGGTCACCATGTAGACCGGGCTCGTCGCCACGACCGAACCCGCACCGACCGACGCCGCTTCGGACAGGCGGACGGAACCGGCGATGCCCGCCCAGGACGTGTCGTCCGGTATCCAGAGGTCGGCCCCGGTCTGCGCGACCCGCGCCGGAGCCGAGCGGCCGTCGGCGACCTCGACCCGCAGGCTGACGCAGTCGCTGCCCTGCCCCAGGTGCGGGGCCAGTCCTTGCAGCACCGGGGCAAACGACGCGGCCGTGACGACCCGGACGACACGCGTGCACGCACCCGCTGCGCGGTCGGTGACCACGCTGCTCTCCCGGGCGCGGTAGCGGGCAACGGCGACGACGAGCAGGACGGCGAGCGCGAGCACCAGGGCGAGCGGGATTAACCGTTGGCGCGCTCCCGGCCGAGCACGATGCCTTGCCATATTGTCCGATCCGCCCGCCGCGCGGCCGAAAGTGAGGTTTTTCGTCGCGCGACTGCTGAGCCCACATGCCGTTGTTCACTGAAGTGGTCAGCATTCTTGCTGCGCTGCCACCGCGCAATCCCTTGTCGGCAAATGGCCGAATGCGTGTCGCAGTACGTCCGCAACAGTCGGCGGAGTGCCTGTATCAGACTGCCGGTCCTCTTCAGGAAGATTGTGGGTCTACTTCCGACATCGGCCAGCAGTACCGGCGGCCGCCTACAGTGCTGACGTGACTGCGCAACTACGCACCGGCGGGCTGGAACAACTCCACCGGGTTGCCGGAGGGATCCTCCAACAGGATCTGCCGCCCGCCGGGACCGGCGACGATGTCGTTGCGGAACGTCACGCCGGCCGTCCGGAGCCGGTCCACCTCGGCGGTGATGTCGTCGACGATGAAGTGGATCCGGTTCCAGCCGCCCGGTTCGGGTTTGCGGCCGTCGGGCATCGGCCGGCCGGCCGAGCTTCGCGGTCCGGCCAGCAGCAGTCGCAGGTTGCCGCGGATGACGTCGGCGAAGGCCGGCAGCGCCGCGGTGTTGACGGTGAAACCGAAATGGGTGGTGTAGAAGTCGACGGCGGCTTGCACGTCGTCGACCATGTACCGGACGTTGACGGTGTCATCGGAAGCGATGCTCATGATTCCTCCATGGTCGAGGCTGCGGTGATGCGGTGCATGAGGAAACGGATCCGCTCGGCCAGCTCGGACGCGGTGCGCTGGAACGCCGGGTAGCCGTCAGGGTCCTCGGACGGGTCGGGGATGCTCCAGTGGATCCGTTGCGGGTCGCGGGGAAACTCGGGGCAGACCTCGCGGATCCGGTCACACAAGGTGATCACGTAGTCGAACTGCTGGGTGATGAACGTGTCCAGGTGCTTGGCGCGAGCCGCGGTCAGGTCGATTCCGTGCTCGGCCATCGCCGCGACCGCGTGGCGGTGCACCTGCTTGGGGTGGCTGCCCGCGCTACGTACGTGGACAGCGTCGCCGGCCCTGTGCCGCAGCAGCGCCTCAGCCATCTGGGAGCGGGAGCTGTTGCCGGTACACAGGAACAACACCCGCGCCCGCGCGTGCCCTGGCCCGGCCGGCGCCGGGGGCGGGGTCAGCATCAGCGCGGGGTGCAACGCTCCGCCGGCGGCGGCCAGCAGCTGCCCGCAGAGCTCCAGGTCGACCCGGTAGTAGGTGTCGCGGCCGTCGGCGGTACTGCGCCGGGTGGTGACCATATTCGCCTTGCGCAGCCGTCCCAGGTGGTAGGAGACCAGATTCTGCGGCTGGCCGACCAAGGAGGTCAACTCGTGCACCTGCCGGTCGCTGCGGGCCAACTCTCCGAGCAGTCGCCACCGCACCGGGTGTCCGGCGAGGCCCAGGAAGACCGGTGGCTCCATAGTCGGATATTACATCAAATCAGTTTGATGCAATATCCGGGCTCACTTTGACACCGGGGTGATCTCGGCCCGGCTGACCACGGGCAGTTCGACCAGCTTCGTCCGCAGGTCGGCGATGTTGGCGACCAGGTCGTCG
Organism: uncultured Actinomycetota bacterium; assembly: GCA_963816625.1. Lineage (GTDB taxonomy): Bacteria > Actinomycetota > Actinomycetes > Mycobacteriales > Micromonosporaceae > Dactylosporangium. The sequence goes on from CAWFLC010000006.1 coordinate 1,871,825, forward strand.
GCGCCGTCGGCCGGAACCACATGCACGATGACGAGGAGCTGGTTCGGCCCGATCCGCACGGCCAGCAGTTCGGGCACGTCGGCGACCCACGACTGCTGGGCCACCAGGTCACGCAGCCGCGCGCGAGCGGCTGGGGGCGCCGACTCGTCGATCAGCAGGGTGGCGTTGCGGCGGACCAGCAGGATCGACACGACGATCAGGAGCAGCCCGATCAGCAAGCTGGCGATGCCGTCCGGCACGGCCGAGCCGGTGATCGCGTGCAGCAGCAGGGCGACGAGCGCCAGCGCGAGACCGATCAGGGCGGCGGTGTCCTCCAGGAAGACCGTGGTCGGCGTCGGGTTGGAGGAGGTGGCCACCGACTCCCTGACGTCGAGATGGCGGGCGACCGCCTCGGCGCGCAGCTCCCGGCGGGCGGTCCGCCACGAGATGCCTTCCAGGATGGCGGAGACGACGATCACGGCGATGCCGATCGGCACGTTGGTGACCGGTTCGGGTTCCATCAGCGTCCTGATGCCGTCGGCGATGGCCAGGATGCCGCCGATGACGAAGATGCCCCATCGCCGCCAGCAACGACCAGAAGTACCGTGACTGGCCGTGCCCGAACGGATGCTGGTCGTCCGGTGGCACGCTCCCGCGCCGTACCCCGACGTAGAGCAGGATCTCGTTGCAGGTGTCGGCGATCGAGTGGGCCGTCTCCGCGGCTAAGGCCGACGAGCCGGTGAGGACCGCGGCGACCGCCTTCGCGGCGGCCACGGCCAGGTTGGCCAGCACGGCGACGATGACGGTGCGCGTGCTCTGCTCGCTCGCCTGGCCGTCCTCGTCCGCCTCGTCCTCGTCCGCCGGCATGGCCTCAGCGTATCGGTGCCGGTGCCGCGCGGCGCTCGTGTGCGGCATCGGCCCAGGCGGCGCCGGCGCGCTGCTCGTGCGAACCGAATATCCGCGAAAAACGCCATACCCTCGACCCATGACAGACGCCTCTGCTCTCGTCGCCACCATGCCGTTCGCCGTCTCCTCCGGCGTGCAGATTGACGCGGCCACCGCGGAGGAGGTGCGCGGCGGCATCGACTGGGCTCCCGAGCGGTGCACCACGGGCGGCCTCATGCACGGCGGCGCGCTCATGGTCCTCGCGGACAGCCTCGGCGCGGTCTGTGCGTTCCTCAACCTGCCCGACGGCGCGAGCACGTCCACCATCGAGTCGAAGACGAACTTCTTCCGCGGGCTCCGCGAAGGACGGGCGGCGGCGGTGACCGTGCCACTGCACGTGGGCCGGACGACCATCGTCGTGCAGACCGACGTCCGCGACGGGCGCGGCAAGCGGGTCGCACTGGTCACCCAGACGCAAGCGGTGATCCCATCTGAAGCCACTACTTCCCCGAAGTAGTGGCTTCACGGGTCGGTTGAGGGCACTACATCCGGAGAAGTTGTGCCGGTTTCCCGAAGTTGTGCCGGTTTCCCGAAGTTGTGCCGGCCGAACCGGATCGCGCTGGAACGTGTTGGAACAAGCCCGGCACCACTTGTCACGCCTCATCGGGTGCACGTCTTCCCGGATTTTGAGGAGTGAATATGAGCATGCAATCAAGTTGGCCAGGGGCGCCGGCTCAGATTGTGCCGCCGCAACGGGCGAACCGGCCGGCCACCCTGGCGATCGCGGTGTGGGGTGGGGTGGCCGTCGCGGTGCTGACCATTCTCGGCGCCGCCATCATGATCATAAATGGCAAGGACACCATCCGCGCGTACGTCGAGAGCACCGTCGGTGACACCCTCGGCGCCGACGTCATCGAGTCGACCATCGGCAAGGAACTCGACGACGCGTACCACAAGTTGGTCATCAAGGCCGTCGTCGCGATCGTCCTCGGCGCCGCGATCCTGGTGTTCGCGTTGCTCGCGCGCAACGCCGGCCTCGGCAGCCGCATCGGCCTGACCGTCGCGCTGGTCGCCGGCATGTGCGGCGGTAGCGGCCTCCAACTCGGCGAGATGGACGTGCTGCCGGACGCCAGCATCATCGTCGCGGCGATCACCCCGCTGCTCAGCCTGATCGTGATCATCTGCGCGTTCCTGCCACCGACCAACCGCTACGCCAAGGCCCGCAAGGGCACGATCTAAGGGCGGTACGAGCAGCGCACGCCGGTGCGGACCGCGCTGATGAGATGCTGGCCGATCATCGGGTCCGCACCGGCGATGCGCGCGAGCGCTCGGCGGATCGCCTTGCCGGCGGCCAGCCGCGCCCGTTCGACGTCGGGGAGCGGATCGGTCCGCCCGTGCAGGGACGCGACGCCGGCGACGAGATCCCGCGCCGGGATGTCGCGCTGCGGGTTCGCCAGCAGCACGGCCAGATGCAGCATGCCGACACCGTGGGGGACGAGCGTGCTTCGGCCGCCCAGTTCCACCCGCCACCGCGTACCCTCACGGACGCACGTGGCGGTGAGTGGTACCTCGCGAAGCCGCGGCACGGGTTGCGGCACGGGCGGACGGGTCGCCGCGCTGCCGCCGCTCGACGTCGCCTCGGCCAGGCGCAGCCGCGACGCGGCCACCGCCGGCCAGTGCCCGAGCGCCAGGTTGTCGTTGACCGCGGCCCGGAAGTGATCGGCGGCGCGGTCCACCTCGCCGACCGTCAGCGACGCGACGCCCAGCGCATGCTCGACCGAGCCGAAACAGGCGACGCCGCGGCCCGCCACCATCGGCAGCCGCGCATGTGGCTTCATCAAGGTGTACGAGCGGCGCGCGATCCCGACGTCCGGCACCAGATGGGAGGCCTCCACCACGCCGTACATGCTGACCAGCCAGTCATCTGAGTGCGGCAACAAGCCGATGGCGTTGCGGCGCAACGCGTCCAGCGCGGCCGCCCGGTCACCGCTCTGCGCCGCGGCGAGGGCGGAGGCGGCCGGATAGCAGGCGATGCCCGGTACCTCGGGCAGGCGCCCCTGGTACCAGCGGATGGCCGCCAACTGCATCGGCTCCTCGGCCATCAGCTCGGCTTCGTCGAAGCGGCCGGCCCGGATGGCGAGGAGGACCTCGAGCGCGCTGACGGCCCGGCCGACGGCGTGGTCGTCGCCTTGGCGCATGATCTCGCGTAGCTCGCGGAGCCGGCGCTCGGCGTGCGGCCGGCCGTTGCGGAAGTGGTCGACGGTCTGATCGAGGACGTCGAGCATTGCTCCCCCCGTACCCAATGATGAAAATGCAGAAGGTTGAGATGCTTGGAGTCCGCTCTTAGAGTGCGCTCAGAGTTCGCTCATAGCCGCTGTACACATCCGGGGGGATGCGCGTGGACATCCGTGTGCTCGGTCCGGTCGAGGCGTACGCGGACGGAGTGCGGGTCGATCTCGGGCCACGGAAGCAGCGCTTCGTCCTGGCGGTGCTCGCGCTGGAGGTCAACCGGATCGTGCCGGTCGACCGCCTGGTCGAACTGACCTGGCCAGAGGGGGCACCGCGCACCGCCGCGCACGCCATCCAGGTGTGCGTGTCCGGTCTGCGCGGCGCGCTGGCCGCCTCGGACGACTTCGAGATCGAGACACGGGGCGGCGGCTACGTGCTGCGCGGCGACCCCGACCGGATCGACGCCGGTCGCTTCATGGGACTGCTCGATCGGGCAGGCGCGACCGACGACGAGGGCACCATTGCCCTGCTCACGGCGGCCCTCGACCTGTGGGCCGGGCCGGCCCTCGCCGACGCGGCGCCGACGTCGGTGCGGGAGCGGCTGAGCTTCGGACTGGAGGAGGCGCGGCTCACCGCGCTGGAAGATCGCCTCGATGCGCAGCTGCGGCTCGGCCGGCACCGGCTGGTCGTCGCCGAGGGCGGTGCGCTGGCCGAGGCACACCCGACGCGGGAGCGGCCGCTCGCGCTGCTGATGCGAGCGCTGGCGCGGAGCGGGCAGGCCAGTGAGGCGCTCGTCGCCTTCCGGCGGGCGCGGGACCACCTCGCCGAGCACTACGGGCTGGACCCGAGCGACAGCCTGCGCTGTCTCGAGGTGGAGATCCTGCGCGGCGGACCGGCCCGCGCCGGCCCACCGGTCACCGGCCCGCGCCGGCCGATGCAGCTGCCGCCCGACCCGCAGACCTTCGCCGGCCGCCAGCGCGAACTGGCCGAGCTCGACGGGCTGTTGCCGGCCACGCTGGTGGTCATCTCCGGCACCGGCGGGGTCGGCAAGACCACCCTGGCCGTGCACTGGGCGCACCGGCTGGCCGAGCGCTACCCGGACGGACAGCTCTACGTCAATCTGCGCGGCTTCGACCCGGGCGGCGCCCTCGACACCGCGGCGGCACTGCGCGGCTTCCTCGACGCGCTCGGCGTGCCGGGGGACCGCATCGCCGCGACGCCGGCGGCGATGACCGCCGAGCTGCGCGGCCTGCTGGGCGGCAAACGGATGCTGCTCCTGCTCGACAACGCCCGCGATGCCGAACAGGTCCGCCCGCTGCTGCCCGCCTCGGCCGGCTGCCTGACCGTGGTCACCAGCCGCAACCAGTGCACGCCGCTGGTGGCCACCGAGGGCGCCCGCCCGCTCGTGCTCGACCTACTGTCCACTGTGGAGGCCCGTGAGCTGCTCGGCCGCCGGCTCGGTGCCGACCGGGCCGCCGGCGAACCGGACGCGGTCGACGCCATCATCGCCCGGTGCGCCCGGCTGCCCCTGGCGCTGGCCATCGCGGCCGCCCGGGCCACGACCCACCGCGCGTTCCCGCTCGCCACGCTCGCCGAGGAACTGCGCGACGCCGCCCGCGGGCTGGACGTCCTCGACGCCGGCGACCCGGCGACCGACGTGCGGGCGGTTTTCTCCTGGTCGCAGCGGACCCTCAGCGCGCCCGCCGCCCGCCTGTTCGCGCTGCTCAGCCTGCACCCGGGGCCGGACGCCGGGCTGGCCTCGGCGGCCAGCCTCGCCGGTGCCGGGCCGGCGCAGACGCGCACCTGGCTGACCGAGCTCACCCGCGCCAACATGCTCAGCGAACACGCTCCCGGGCGGTACGCGTTCCACGACCTGCTGCGGGCGTACGCGGCGGAGCAGGTCGACGAGGCCGAACGCCGGGACGCGGTCCGGCGCGTGCTCGAGCACTACCTGCACGCCGCGTGCCCGGGCTCGGCCATCCTCGACGGGCACCAGCAGCCGATCGTGCTCGACCCGCCGGCGCCCGGGGTCATCCCGGACGCCCCGGCGACGTCGGAGGCGGCGCTGGCCTGGTTCGCCGCCGATCACGCGGGGCTGCTCGCCGCGGTCCGTCTCGCCGCCGACTACGAGTTCGACCGGCACACCTGGCAGCTGGCCTGGGCGGTCAGCATGCACCTGCTGCGCCGCGGGCAGTGGGCCGAGCACGAGGCCACCCAGCGGCTCGGGCTCGCCGCCGCCCGGCGCAGCCAGGACACCCTCGGCGAGGCCCACGCGACCAGCTGCCTCGCGCTCGGCTACGCCCGGGCCGGTCGCTTCGACGAGGCCGAGCCGCTCTTCCACGAGGCCCTGGCGCTGTTCGAGAAGACGGACGACCGGGTCGCGCCGGCGCTGTGCTGCAGCACGCTTGGCTGGCTGAACGAGCGCAAGGGCGACTTCGCCGCCGCGCTGGAGAAGACCCAGGAGGCCCTGGACCGCTACCGGTCCGCCGGTCACCTCACCGGGCAGGCCCTCGCCCTCAACGACGTCGGCTGGTGCCACTCGCTGCTCGGCCACTACGAGGAGGCGATCGCCTGTTGCGAGCTCGCCCTCGTGCTCATCCAGGACCACGGCTACACCGACGGCGAGGCGGCCACCTGGCACAGCCTCGGCTACATCCACCGGCAGCTCGGTGACCACGCCCGGTCAATCGAGTGTTACGAACGGTCCCTGGTCCTGTGCCGGGAACTCGCCGACGGGTTCAACGAGGCGGACACCCTCGCCAACCTGGCCGACACCTACGACAGCGCCGGCGACCCGGCGGCCGCCCGTGCGGCCCGGCGGCGGGCGCTCGTGATCTTCGAGGAGCTCGGTCACCCGGACGCCGAGGCGGTCCGCGCGAAGCTTCAGGCCTAGTCCCGGCCGTTCTAGTCCCGGCCGTTGTTGCGCCAGCTTCGGCCGCCCCGGCCGATGAGCCGGTCCGCGTCGGTCGGCCCCCAGGACGCCGCCTCGTACGTCGGGATCGGCCGGGTGTCCTCGGCCCACCGCTCGATGATCGGGTCGACGATCCGCCAGCACTGCTCCACCTCGTCGGAGCGGATGAACAGCGTCGCGTCACCGACCAGCGCGTCGAGCAGCAGCCGCTCATAGGCCTCCGGCGACTCCTCCCGGAACGTCGCGTCGTACGAGAAGTCCATGCTGGCCGAGCGGACCCGGAACGAGTGGCCGGGCACCTTGGCGCCGAACCGCAGGGCGATGCCCTCGTCGGGCTGGATGCGCAGGATCAGCGCGTCGGCCTGCAGTTCGGTGAGCTGCTCGTCGGGGATCGGCAGGTGCGGCGGCTTCTGGAACTGCAGCGCCACCTCGGTGACGCGGGCCGGTAGCCGCTTGCCGGTGCGCACGAAGAACGGCACCCCGGCCCAGCGCCAGTTGTCGACGTCGAGGCGCATCGCCGCATAGGTCTCGGTGTGCGACAGCGGGTCGACGCCGGGTTCCTCCCGGTAACCGGCCATCAGCTCCTCGCGGGTGCCGCCCCGTGTGTACTGCCCGCGGACCGCGATGTCGTCGATGTCGCGCCCACGTGGCAGGCGGATCGCCTGCAGCAGCTTGACCTTTTCGTTGCGCACCGCCTCGGCGCTGAACGACGCCGGCGGCTCCATCAGCGCGAGCGCGAGGACCTGCAGCACGTGGTTCTGCACGATGTCACGCATCGCGCCCGCGCTTTCGTAGAAGCTGCCGCGGGTGCCCACGCCGAGCGTCTCGGCCACCGTGATCTGCACGTGGTCGATCCACGACCGGTCCCAGATCGGCTGGAAGATGGCGTTGGCGAAGCGCAGCGCGAGGACGTTCTGGACGGTGTCCTTGCCCAGGTAGTGGTCGATGCGGAAGACCTGCGACTCGTCGAACGCGGCGTGCACGGTCGCGTCGAGTTCCTTGGCGCTCTGCTCGTCGTGCCCGTACGGCTTCTCGATGACGAGCCGCGCGAACGAGCCCTCGGCGGCGGCGTTCAGCCCGGCGCCGGCCAGCCCGTTGACGACGTGCGGGAAGGCCTGCGCCGGGGTGGACAGGTAGAACAGCCGGTTGCCCGCGGTGCCACGCTGCGTGTCGAGGTCGTCGAGAAGCGCGCGGAGCCGCTTGTAGGTCTCCGGGTCGTCGTAGCCGCCGCAGATGTACCGGAACGCCCCGTCCAGCTGGGGTTCGATCCGCTCGCCGAGGACCGCCGCGACGAACTGGTCGTCCTGCATCGGGGTGCGAGCCACCCCGACGATCGCGAACCGCTCGGTCAGCCGCCCGTGCCGCGCGAGGCTCTGGATGGCCGGGACCAGCTTGCGACGGGTCAGGTCACCCGAGGCGCCGAAGATCACCACAGTGGCCGGCGGCGCGTTGCGATGGTCGCCCTCATGCTGCCCGTTCGTCATCGTTCGCCTCTCGTCGAGCCCACCCGTGCAGGCCAAATCTACTGCGCGTCTGGGTACGCGGGAGAGGCCGCCGTGGGTTCAGTTTCGTGAACTCCGTTGGTCGTGCCAAGATTTCGATCATGGGCGTGTATGGCGGGCTGGTGCTCCTCGAGTTCGCTCTCGCCGTGGTGACTTTCGTCGCGCTGCGCTTCATCACCGCGCCGTACGGGCGGTTCCGCCGATCCGGCTGGGGGCCCAGCATGCCGTCGCGGGCCGGCTGGATTCTCATGGAAAGCCCATCGGCCCTCCTGTTCGCGCTCGTCTTCGCGGCCGGTCCGCACCGCGCCGACCCGGTGCCGCTGCTGTTCCTGGCGATGTGGGAGTGCCACTACGGCTACCGGGCGTTCATCTACCCGCTGCTGATGCGCGGTGGCACCATACCGGTCGCCGTGGCCGGCCTCGGGCTGGCGTTCAACCTGCTCAACGCCCCGATCAACGCGTACTGGGTGGCCACCGTCGGCCAGTACCCGCTCGGCTGGCTCACCGAGCCGCGGTTCATCGCCGGCCTGGCCCTGTTCGTCGCCGGCTTCGCGGTCAACATCACGGCCGACCGGACCCTGCGCCGGCTCCGCCAACCGGGCGAGACCGGCTACCGGGTGCCGACCGGCGGCCTCTACCGCCTCGTGTCCTCGCCGAACTACCTCGGTGAGATCGTCGAGTGGTGCGGCTGGGCCCTCGCGACCTGGTCGCCGGCCGGACTCGCGTTCGCCGTCTACACGTTCGCCAACCTGGCGCCGCGCGCGATCGACCACCACACCTGGTACCGGCAGCGTTTCCCCGACTACCCGCCGGCGCGGCGCGCGCTCATCCCGTACCTCTGGTGAACGAGCATCCGCCTTGTGGATGGCCACGCCCCCGATGACGAGGGCGATGCCGGCGACCTCGACGGGCGCCGGGACCTGTGCGAGGACGACGAGGCCGACGATCGTCGCGGTGGCCGGCAGCAGTGACAGCATGAGGGCGTAGGTGGCGCGGGGGAGCCGGGCCATCGCCAGCTGATCGAAGACGTAGGGCAGCACCGACGACGACACGCCCACCCCGATGCCCCACAGCAGCCAGGCCGGGTGGGTGAACGCGGGCGCGGCGGCGGCGCTGCCGAACGGCGTGACGAGGACCGCGGCGACGAGCATCGACGCGCCGAGCTGGTCGATGCCGGTGCCGCTGGTGGCGACGCGGTGTCCTAATAGGACATACAGCACGAAGCCCGCGCAGTTGGCGAACGCGAACACGAAGCCGAGCGGCTCGCCGGCGAGCCGGACGTCGGTGAGGACGAGCACGCCGACCACGGCGAGCAGCAGCGCCAGGAGGTTGCGATGGTTCCGCACGCCGAGCGCGGCCAGCGCCACCGGGCCGAGGAACTCGATCGCGCCCACTGTGGACAGTGGCAGCCGGTCGATGGCCAGATAGAACGCGCAGTTCATCGCGGCCAGCACGGCGCCCAGCGCGAGGGTCAGCGGCAGGCGCTGGGTGCCAGGGGCGTCGCCAGAGCGCGAACACCAGTGCCGCGGCGGCGATCCGCAGCCACGCCACGCCGAGCGTGGCGACGTGAGCGAAGAGCAGCACGGCGAGCGACGGGCCGAGATAGTGCAGCACGGCGCTCGCCACGAAGTAGGTCGCGGGTGGCGGTCGCACCAGTCCATCCTCGCCGGGGCGGCCCGATCTCGCCATGGCACGTTGAAGGCTTGGTCCGCCTATTTTCGAAATTCTCAAGGTACGATGCGGGCATGGCCTTCAAAGCATCGGCTGAAGCGCTCGACGACCTCAACCGCCGGATTCTTCGCGAGTTGCAGGACAACCCCAGGATCACGATGTCGGCGCTGGGCCGGCGCGTCGGGCTGTCGTCCCCGGCGGTCACCGAGCGGGTCCAGCGCCTCGAGCGGACCGGCGTCATCACCGGCTACCGGCTCGAGGTCGACCCGGCGGCGCTCGGGCTGCCGGTGGCGGCGTTCGTCCGGGTGCGGCCGTCCGGCGGCCAGCTGCCGAAGATCGCCGCCCTCGCCGAATCGCTCGACCAGGTCAGCGAGTGCCACCGGATCACCGGCGAGGACTGCTTCCTGATCAAGGTGCACGCGGCCACGATCGACGGGCTGGAGGAGTTGCTCGACCAGTTCCTGCAGTACGGCCAGACGGTGTCCTCGATCGTGGTGACCAGCCCCGTCCCGCCGCGCTCACTCCCGGTGCGGGGCGGCTGAGCGGTCATCGGACGGGTTATCGGACGATGCGGAGCCGGATCGTGTCGTACATGATGCCGGCCATCGGCTCCATCCAGTCGTCGACGGTGTTGCCGCGCGTCAGCGGCGCTTTCGGTGCCCGTACCGGGGTGAAGGTCAGGGCGTTCTCGCCGACCAGCAGCTGGCTGGCCGGGAACGTGATCGGGGGCAGCCGCCGGTACATGCCGCGGGCCGCCAGCCGGTACGAGGAGTTGTCGCCGGCGGGTCCGGGCAGCGGATCGAAGCCGGCCAGCTCGGTGCCGTTGAGGGCGACGCGCAGGGTGCCGAAGACGGAGGCGGCCAACGCGATGTCCAGGGCCGCGGTGCCCGACCGATAGCGCCGGGCCGGGAAGCGGATGCGCCACGTGGTCAGCGTGTGACCGTGGCGCCGTTGTCGGTCAGCGTGACCGCGGTGTGGCCGTCCTCGTGCTTGTCGTCGATGACGGCGAGTCCGGGAAGCAGGGCGGCCGCCCCGAGCACGGCACGACGAGTAGCCACGAGCAACCTCCGACCGCTGCGGAAAGCGCTTTCCTGGCTACCTTTGTACGATCGTCGATGGATGTCAAGAGATGAGCTTCTGGTGCGTCGCCCGTACCGACGCCGCGAGGTCGTCGATGACCTGCTGCCGGTCGGCGTCGGTCCACGCGCCGCGGTCGAGGTTGGTCTCGGTGATCGTGACGGTCCACCACAGGTTGCCGTCCCGAGCGTGCTCGGTGTACGCGACAGTGGTGTCCGCGGACGAGTTGAGCTTGAACGGCGCGATGATCGCCTCGTCACCGACGCCGGTGACCGTGGTGATCTTGTCCTTGTTCGCGTTTGCGTCGTCGACGGCCTGCTTCTGCTGGGCGATGGCGATGGCGGTGTCGGTGAAGACCAGCGCGGTCAAGACCAGCGACATCGAGCGGGCCGCCACGCCGTGCAGGCGCACGATCGAACAGCTGGCCGTCCCGGTGCCGGCGGTGACGTTGCGCTGGTGGCTGGGGGCGCTGTTTTCCGTCTCGTAGGCGGTGGCGAGGTGCCCGAGCTGAACGACGGTGCACAGGTCGTCGGGCAGCACGGCGACCTTGTACTTCACGGCCTTCGTCCCGGTGGTCGGGGCGGACGGGGCGCCGCCGCTGTTCGCGGCCGAGGGCGTGTTCGACTTCTTGCCGTTGACGTAGACCAGCCCGGCCACGCCGCCCCCGGCCAGCACGATCAGCGCGATGATGCCGGCGACGATCACGGCGGTGTTCGAGCGCCGGCGCGGTGCCCCGGTCCCCGGCGGCGGGGTGGGTGCCGGAGCTGGGTAGACCACCGGTCCGCCGGGACCGGCTGGTCCGGCCGGGGCGGTGCGGATCGGACCGGACACGGGAGAGACCGGCGCGACGACCGGGGTGCCGTTGCCGGTGACCGCCGCGAAGCCGCCCGACACCGGGATCAGCCCGCCGGACACCGGCCCGGCCGGTCCGGCGCCGCCCGACACCGGTGCGACCGAGGTGACCGTCTGCTCCGGCAGCGTGTAGAGCGCCCCTTCGGCGACCACCAGCTCCGGCTGCTCGATGACGATCGGCGCGATACCGACCGCCTCGTAGAGCAGCGTCGCGACGAGCGGGATCCGGCTGGCCCCACCGACCAGGACCAGCGCGGTCGGCCCGCCACGGTTGGCGTCACGGTTGGCGTCGCGCAGCAAGGACTTGGTCATCGCCATCGTCGGGCGCAGCACCGGGCCGATCAGGCCGTTGAACTGCTCCCGACCGAGCGGCACCTCCTTGCCAAGGGCCGGAATGGCGATCACCGTGCTGCTGGCCCGCGACAGCATCTCCTTGGCCGTGCGGACCTCGTCCCACAGCTGGCGGCGGCTGACCGCGTCGGTCCACAGCTTGCCGTAGGACGCCTCCAGGAATCCCACGATGGCCGCGTCGACGTCGAGGCCACCGACGTCGTTGAGGCCGTCCGTGGCGATCACGTCGAAGCCGTGCGGCGCCCGGCGCAGGAGCGTGAGGTCGCAGGTGCCCGCGCCCAGGTCGTAGACGAGTACAGACGCGCCGAGCGGGAGCGCCAGGTTCATGGTGTGCGCGAAGTACGTCGCGGCCGCCACCGGCTCGCCGATCAGGCGCGGGCGGGGCAGCCCGGCGTGCTGCGCGGCGCCGGCGAGCTGCGCGGCCCGGCGCGGTCCCCACGCCGCCGGATAGGTCAGCGTCAGGTCGCCGACCGGTCCGGCGACCCGGCTCGCCTCCGCGACGACCCGGCGCAGGACCGCGCCGAGCAGGTCCCGGACCGGCACCTCGGCCGAACCGAGCAGGACCGAGTCGTCGTCGATCCGGCGCTTCGGGTTGGGCTCGAGCCGCTCCGGGCTGCTCCGCGCGAGGTGCGCGGCGTCGCGCCCGACGTGCAGGCGCCCGTCCGGGCCGAGGAGCACCGCGGAGGACAGCAGCGGTGACCCGTCGAACAGCAGTGGCCGGACGCGACCGTCCGGCCACTGCAGCATCGCGATCGTGGTGGAGGTGCCGAGGTCCACGGCGAGGCGATGCCGTAAGGGCGCGGTCATGGCCGCCGAGCATAGTCCGCCCGGCCGACCGGGTGACGTTTCACCCTCCACTGTGGAACGCGATGGAACGGGATGGAACGGCGGCGGCTAGCGCCCGTCGTCGAACTGCAGGCTGATGCTGTTGGTGCTCGATGGCCAGTTCGGCACGGCCAGGTAGTCGACGTGGTTGTCCCCGCGCCGTTTCGCCACCACGGGTACGGTCCCGCGCCCGCCCGGCGCGGCGGGCAGGAACACGTCGACGCCGGTGATGAACGGCTGGGCGAAGAAGAACGCGACCGGCGCGCTGACGTCGGTGACCCCGTCGAGGTGCACGTCGTAGGTGAAGGCGGCGATGACCCGCTTGGTCCGGGGAGCGGTCGCCGCGTTGAGCACGTTGACCCCGCGCACGAACAGCGCGTCGCTGCCGTCGCCCTGGTCGCCCCACCATTCCTTGCCCCGGTTGACGATGAGGTTGGTGGTCGTGTCGCTCCGCTCGGTGTGCTCGCCGAGTCCCTCGCCCGGGTTGCTGGTCAGCAGCCGGATCAGCAGATCGGTGCGGACGAACGGCTCGTAGTAGAAGTGGTGCGTGATCGCGCCCAGCCGGACGATGGCGAACTCGTAGCGGGCCGCGCCGAGGCCGCGGAACGGCCCCCACGCGCCGTCGCCGCCGAGCGGGTACACCGCGGCCGGCCGCACCGTGAGCCGGTGGCCGGTGAGCGGGTTGAGCTGGTAGATCTCCAGCTGCCCGGTCGGCACGCCCGCGTTGAGCGGGAACAGCACCGCGCGCCCGGCGAGCTGGACGAAGGGCTGCGGCACGACCCGCCCGGCCCGCGGGTCGTGGCCGGTGAGGAACCGGTACACGATCCGGAAGCTTTCCGGCGAGGTGACCGTCTGGGTGTGCGACTGGTCGCTGAGGTAGACGTTCGTGGCCCCGGTGATCGCCCGGGTGCTCGGGCCTTCACCCCAGATGGCGAGGGTCGGCACCCCGCCCGGCGGTGCGGTGGCGGTGGCGCCGTCGTAGTTGACGTAGTGCGCGACCCGGGCGGCGCGCTCGGGCGAGCTGTTGAGGTAGCCCACCATCAGCGCCGTACCGAGGGAGTGGGCGGTGAGGTCGACCTTGTCGGCGTGGGTCGCGGCCAGAAGCTGGGTGATGCGCGCGTCGAGGTTGGCGTAGACCTGGGCGACGGTATTGATCACGAAGGTCGAGTCGTACTCGAACGCCTGCACCGTGTCGGCCGGATATCCGTTGCTGGCGAAGCGTTTTGCCTGCGTCTCGTACTGCTCGGCGCCGCCGGAGAAGCCGTGGACGAAGACGATCGGCCGCAGTGCCGGCCGGTGTGCGGAGGAGGGGACCGCCGGAAGCATGACCAGCGCGAAGGCGGTCGCGACAATGCTCAGCTTGCGGAACATGCACTAACGGTGCACTAACCCGAACCATTAGTCAACGTCGATGGTGGCCGGTCCCGGCACGCTTGGTCGATCAGCGATGATCACGACCCGCTACGCCGCTCGGGTTACGGCCCGCGCTGCTAGCGCATCGTACGGAACGCGCGCCGCACCTGGTCGACGAACACGTCCGGCTGTTCAAACGCGGCGAAGTGACCGCCCCGCTCGGGTTGCTCGTAGAACCGCAGGTCCTGGTATGCGTGTTCGCACCAGCGCCGTGACGGCCGGATGATCTCGCGGCGGAACACCGACACGCCGACCGGCACTCCGATCGGCTCCGGCGTCCGGGGCCGCTTGAGGTTGGACGGTCGGGCGAAGCCGTCCTCCCAGTAGATGCGGGCCGAGGACGCCGCGGTCGCGGTGTGCCAGTAGACGCTGACGTTGTCGAGCATCTGATCGTGCGTGAGCGCGCTGAGTGGATCGCCGTCGTGATCGGTCCAGGCCCAGTACTTCTCGGCGATCCACGCGCACTGCCCGACGGGTGAGTCGACAAGCCCGTAGCCCAGCGTCTGCGGACGGGTGCCCTGTTGCAAGGAGTACCCCATGCCCCATTCGCGATGCTCGCCGAGGTCGGCCAGGCTGCGCCGCTCGTCGTCGGTCAGATCGTCCTTCATGGACGGTGGCGGACCGACCGGTGCGTAGTTGAGGTGGATGCCGACCAGCCGGTCCGGGTAGCGGGCGGCCAGGCTCGTGGTGACGGCGGATCCCCAGTCGCCGCCCTGCGCGCCGTACCGGTCGTAACCGAGGCGTTCCATCAACCGCGACCACGCCGCCGCGATCCGGCGCGGGCCCCAGCCTGTGCCGGTCGGCTTCCCGCTGAACCCGAAACCGGGCAGCGACGGACACACGACGTGAAACGCGTCGCCGGCGTTGCCGCCGTGGGCCACTGGGTCGGTGAGCGGGCCGAGCACGTCGAGGAACTCCACGACGGAGCCGGGCCAGCCGTGTGTCAGCACGAGCGGGAGCGCGTCCGGGTGGGGCGAGCGCAGATGGATGACGTGGATGTCGGCGCCGTCCACCTCGGTCATGAACTGGGGAAGGAGGTTGAGCCGTGCCTCGAGCCGTCGCCAGTCATAGCGGTCCGCCCAGTACCCGCAGAGCGCCCTGAGCCAGTCGACCGGGACACCTTGGCCCCAGTCGGGCGCGGTGGCCGGCTCCGGCCACCGCGCCCGGGTCAATCGCTGGCGAAGGTCGTCGAGCGCTGTGTCCGGGACGGCGATGTGCAGCGGCCGCAGCTCGTCACCCATCGGGCGATGGTAACAATCGCTCAGACCGCGGCGAGTTCGCGCTTGGCGGCCGGGTTGAAGAAGACCTTCGACTGGGCGGTCCAGAGCAGGCAGAGGGCGGCGACCTCGAACACCAGCGAGACGGCCTGCACGGCGATCACCCAGGCGCCGTAGCCGGGCAGCTCGGCCAGCACCATCGGCAGCGTGGCGTGCGCGGCGAGCTGGACGATCAGCACGATCGTGAGGATCAGCCGACTGCGCCGCTGTCCGTCGCGCACCCGCCAGGCTCGCAGCGGCAGCAGAATCGCGAGGACAACGTGCGGGATCGCCGACTGCAGCACCGCCGAGCCGGCGAGAGCGTCGGTGTCGGCGCCCGGATGTTGCGCGGCCAGCGCGGCCGCTATGACGTCGCGGTGCGTGAGCACGAGGAGAAGCGCGAGGACGTGAATGGCGGCCACGGCGAAAACGGCGAACTGGGCGCGGCGGACGTTGGCCGGAAGGGCGGTGCGGGTCGCGGTGGCGATCGTTGAGGTCATGGGCATGACGGTAGGGATCCGGCGGCCTCAGGCTGGATGTCCGCCGTCACCGCCCACCCCATGACGGATGTCATGCCGCCACTCCTCGACGGCCGGCGGCTTGCGGAGCAGCCCGCGCTTCATATCGAGAACTCAGCGATTCTGAGGCCGAAAAATCGCCGAGTTCTCGACATGGATCATGAGTCGATGAGCGCTGGCAAGATCAAAGGTGCGAAGTTGGCGATCTGGAGGCCGAGAATCGCCAACTTCGCACCTTTGATCTTGAGCGGGCGAGGCCACGTGCCGGGCTTGGGCACGCGGACGCCGGAATTCCTGGCGGGAGCACGCTCCGCATCCGTCGGGCGTATACACGGGGTATGGCAGTTGTTGAGGTGGACATTTCGATGTCGGTGGACGGCTTTGTCACCGGGCCCGACCTGGACAAGTGGCCCGGGCTGGGCAAGGGCGGCGAGCCGCTGCACGCGTGGCTCGAGCACGACGAGGGGAAGCAGCTCAGCGCGGCGACGTTCGCCGCGTCCGGTGCCGTGGTGACGAGCCGGACGGTGTACGAGCTGACCGGCGGCTGGGGCGAGGACGGCTTCTACCGGATGCCGGTCTTCGTGGTGACCCACCGGCCGCATGACGTGGTGCGCAAGGGCGACACCACGTTCACGTTCGTGACGGGCGGGGTCGCCGCCGCGATCGAGGCGGCCGCGGCCGCCGCCGGCGACAAGCGGGTGCACGTGATGGGCGGCGCGTCGATCGCCCAGCAGGCGCTGCGGACCGGCCTGGTCGACCGCCTGCGGCTGCACATCGCGCCGCTCCTGCTGGGGTCCGGCACCGCGCTGTTCGACGGGGCCGGACCCGAGCTGGCTCGACTGGACACTGTGGACACTCCGGAGGCCACCCACGTGACGTACCGGGTTGGTGCGGGGGCTCTAGCCGATCAGGCTGCGCAGTAGCACGATCGCGACGAACACGACGATGAATGCCAGGTCGATCGAGACGGTGCCCAGCCGTAGCGGCGGGACCACCCGCCGGACCGGCGCGAGGATCGGCTCGGTGACCGCGCGAACCCCGGTCGACAGCCGGGAGCGGACCGAACCAGCGGCGGACGGACCGGCGAGCGCGACGCTCCAGTCGAGCACGGCCCGCGCGACCAGCATCAACTGCAGCAAAAGCAACGCCAGGCTCACGATGGCGAGCACAGCGCCCATTGGTACCTCCAGCAGAAAGGGGGACGTGGCACCAACTGTGCGTCGCGTTGCTGTGTATTCGCTGAACGCCAGCTGCCAGTCCGACCACAGACCGCGTCGTTCCCGTCGCCCGCCGGCTCGAGCGGCACCGGCCGGCGACGGGACGCGGGGAGGGACTACTCCCGCGGTACCACGATGATCGGGCTGCGGGCCTGGCGGACCAGCCGCGACGACACGCCGCCGAGGAGCACCCGCCGGGCCGGGCCGTAGCCGCGGGAACCGCAGAACAGCACGTCGACGTCGTCGACCTCGGCGAGGACATGCACGATGTCGCCGGTCAGGACCTGCCCGGTCGCCGGCACCTCGGCCGGAAGGCCGGCGATGGCCAGGTCGAGCGCGCGCTGGACCGACTCGTGCGCTGTTGCGGAGAAGGCCTGCTCGGCGTCCTTGCCGATGACCGGCAGGACCACCTCGGCCTCGTCGGGCACGACCGTATACAGCGTGAGGCGGGCGCTGACCCGGGCCGCGAGCCGCACCGCGAGGGCGAGCGCCGCGTGCCCGTCCGCGGTGTCGATGTAGGCGACGCCGATGTGCTGCGGTACCCCGAGTTCGCGGTTGCGCAGGCCGGCCGGTGCGACGCCCACCGGCGCCTGACTGCCCGCCAGCAGCCGGTCCGCAGTGCTGCCGGCGAACAGCCGGTGCTCGCGGGCCGCGCGGCTGGAGCCGACGACGATCATCGACGCGTCCAGTTCCTCGGCGAGGTCGTGCAGGCCGTGAGCGGCCGACGACGAAGCCACGACGCGGTACTCGACCGGATGGGTGCCGGCGAGCAGCTGGCGGGCGGCATCGAGGGTCTTCTCGGCCTGGTGGTGCCGGTCGGCCACCCATTCCGCGTCGACCCGCCCCGAACTGATCGGTGCTGGAGCCCGATGCACCGTGGCGACGACCAGCGTTGTGTCGAGGACCCGGGCACCGGCCCGGGCCAGGTGGAGCGCGTCCTCGCCCGACGGCCTCCCGTCGAACCCGACGACGACGGGGCCGGCCGCGTTGTACTGTGGGGCGCCCATCGTGGTCACCCCTGTTCCGGCGGGTCGGCCGGGTCGACCGGTGCCGGGCCGAGGTTGCGGCGCAAGCGCGAGTGGCGGTAGCCGTACAAGGCGTAGATCGCCAGGCCGACCGCGAGCCAGATGACGAAGCGGATCCACGTGGTCAGCGGCAGGTCGGTCATCAGGTACACCGCGAAGGCCACGCCCAGCAGCGGGAACACCGGGGAGAACGGGACCCGGTAGGGCCGGGGCATGTCGGGACGGGTGCGCCGCAGGACGATCACGCCGATGTTGACCAGGACGAAGGCGAAAAGGGTGCCGATGTTGACTAGTTCGACGATCTCGCCCAGCGGCACGAAAGCGGCCAGTATGGCGATCAGCACGCCGAGTCCGACGGTCAGCTTCGCCGGGGTGCCGAAGCGCGGGTGCACCTCGGCCATCCGCTCCGGCAGGAGCCCGTCGCGGGACATCGCGAAGAAGATGCGCGTCTGCCCGTAGAAGATCACCAGCACGACGCTGGTGATCGCGATCAGCGCACCGAGCGCGAGGATCCATGCCGCCCAGGGGAGGCCGGCGCCCTCGTCGAGGGCCGTGGCCAACGGCGCGTCACTGCCCTCCATCTGCGCGGGCGTCGCGATGCCGAGGGCGCCGACCGCGGTCAGGACGTAGAACAGGGTGCACACCAGCAGCGACCCGATGACCGCGAAGGGCAGATCCTTGGCCGGGTTGCGGGCCTCTTCGCTGCCGGTCGACACCGCATCGAACCCGATGTATGCGAAGAAGATGACGGCCGCCGCCGCCGTTACGCTGTGGAAGCCGTTCGGCATGAACGGGTGCAGGTTCTTGGAGCTGAAGTTGACAAACGCGACGATGATGAAGAACGTCAGGACGAGCAGTTTGATGCCGACCATGATCAGGTTGGCGCCGGCGCTCTCCCGGGCGCCGCGCACCAGCAGGAGCGTGATCGCCAGCACGATGAAGACGGCGGGCAGGTTGAACACGCCACCGTCCGACGGCGACTTGGAGATCGCGTCGGGCAGGGTCCAATCGAACGCCGCGCTGAGGAAGGCGTTGACGTTGCCGCCCCAGCCGACCGCCACGGCGGCGACCGACACGCCGTATTCGAGAATGAGGTCCCAGCCGATGATCCACGCCACGAGTTCGCCCATGGTGGCGTACGTGTAGGTGTACGCGCTGCCGGAGACCGGGATGGACGAGGCGAGTTCGGCGTACGAGAGTGCGGAGAACGTGCAGGCGATCGCGGCGAGGATGAACGACAGGATCACACCCGCCCCGGCGATCCCGGCACCCTTGCCGATGACGACGAAGATGCCGGTGCCGATGATGGCGCCGATGCCCATCGCGGTCAGCTGGATCGCGGTGACCGAACGTTTGAGTTCGTGGCCCGCCTCGTGCGTCTCGGTGGTGAGGTCTTGGACGTCTCGGATTGCGAAAACGCCGGGCTTGCGCTGAACCGGTCCGACCATACGGCACCTCCCGCGTTGGCCGCCTCCGCGGCTGAATACGGCCGTGTAGCTGCCCCTTAGCGTGCTCCCTGTGAATCGTCTGTGCAATATCAAGCGTCGACTCTATCGATATCTATGTGCGCTGCCCGCTGCCGCTGCCGCCGGGGCCCGGGCCCGGGCAGGCCACTATTTCCCCGAAGTAGTGGCCTCCGGGCCCCGCGGAGGCCACCACTTCGGGGAAGTCGTGGCATGCGGGTCGATCCATGACGTACAGGGCAGACTGGGCGGCATGACGCAGTTGCCGGTCCGGGAGGTGCTGCCCGAGCTGCTCGGCGCCCTCGAACGGCACGGCACCGCGGTCCTCGTGTCGCCGCCCGGCACGGGCAAGACCACGCTCGTGCCGCTCGCGCTGCGGGAGGCGGTCGCCGGGCGGGTCGTCGTCGCCGAGCCGCGGCGGGTCGCGGCCCGGGCGGCCGCGCGGCGGATGGCGTCGCTGCTCGGCGAGCCGGTCGGCCGGACCGTCGGCTACACCGTCCGCGGCGACCGGAAGGTCGGGCCGGGCACCACGGTCGAGGTGGTCACCACCGGCGTGCTCGTCCAGCGGCTGCTCCGCGACCCGGAGCTGGCCGGCGTCGACGCGGTCGTGCTCGACGAGTGCCACGAGCGGCACCTCGACACCGACCTCGCGCTCGCGTTCCTGGTCGACGTGCGGGCCACGCTGCGGCCGGACCTGCGGCTGCTCGCCACCTCGGCGACCGCCGACGCCGAGCGGCTCACCGCCCTGCTCGGCGCGGGGACGAGCGTGGTGACCGCGCCGACGGTGCTGTACCCGGTACGGGAGGTCTGGGCGCCACCGGATCGGCCGTTCGCCCCGCCGCACGGGCTGCGCGTCGATCCGCGGCTGCTCGACCACGTGGCGGCCATCGTACGGCGCGCGCTGGGCGCTGGTGACGTCCTCGTGTTCCTGCCCGGCGCCGGCGAGATCGCCGCGGTCGCCGGGCGACTGCGCGACCTCGACGGCGTCGCGACCCTGCACGGCCGGCTGCCGGCGGCCGCCCAGGACGCCGTCCTGCGCGGCGGCGCCCGCGTCGTCCTGTCGACCGCCGTCGCCGAGAGCAGCCTGACCGTGCCCGGTGTGCGGGCCGTCGTCGACGCCGGGCTGGCCCGCGAACCGCGTACCGACCACGCGCGCGGGCTCGGGTCGCTGGTGACCGTACGGGCGTCGCGGGCGACCGCGACCCAGCGAGCCGGGCGGGCCGGCCGCGAGGCGCCGGGGACGGTGTACCGGCTGTGGTCGGCCGCCGACCACGAGCGGCTGGCCGAGCACGCCCAGCCGGAGATCGCGGTCGCCGACCTGACCGGCTTCGCGCTCTCCCTGGCCTGCTGGGGGCATCCGGGCGGGGACGGGCTGGCGCTGCCCGATCCGCCGCCGGCCGCGGCGATGCAGGTCGCCCGCGAGACGCTGCAGGCCCTCGGCGCCGTCGACGACACCGGACGGGTCACCGAGCGGGGCCGCCGCTTCGCCGCCGTCGGCACCCATCCGCGGCTGGCCCGCGCGCTCGTCGACGGCGGCGCGCTGGTCGGCGCGCGGCGCGCCGCCGAGGTCGTCGCGTTGCTGTCCGACGAGACACTGCCGCTGGCCAGCGACGACCTCGTGGTCGCGCTGCGGCACCTGCGCGCCTCGAGCGACGCGTTCCGCGACGAGGTGCGGCGGTTGCGCGGCTCCGGCCGTACCGGTGAAAGAGACGGTGGGATGGACGACGCCGCCGCGGGCGTGGTCGTGGGGCTGGCGTTTCCGGAACGGCTGGCCCGGGCCCGCCAGGTCGGCGGCGGCACCTATCTCATGGCCGGCGGTACCGCGGCCGAACTGGCCAAGGGCTCGGCGCTGACCGGCGTGGAATGGCTGGCCATCGCGGTCGCGGACCGGCCGGTCGGCAGCGCGGCGGCCCGGGTGCGCCTCGCCGTGGCGATCGACGAGTCGACGGCCCGCGCCGCCCACGAAACGTCCACTGTGGACGAGGTCGGTTGGACGGACCGGATCTTCAAGGCGAAGCGGGTCGAGCGGCTCGGCGCGATCGGCCTCAAGGAGTGGCCGTTGCCGCCGCCGGCGGTCGTCTCCGGAACCGGGTTCCGGCTCGAGTGGCTCAACTGGACCGCGAATGCCCGGGCGCTGCGGCAGCGGCTCGCGTTCTGCCACGCGACGTTCGGTGCCCCGTGGCCCGACGTCAGCGACGCGGCGCTGCTCGAACACGCCGCGGACTGGCTGGAACCGGACCTGCGCCGCGTCGACGTGACGGCGGCGCTGCGCCGGCTGGTGCCGTGGGAGGTGGCCGGCCGCCTCGACGAGGTCGCACCGGAGCGGCTGCAAGTGCCGAGCGGGTCGTGGCGGCGCGTCGACTACACGGACCCGGCGGCGCCGACCCTGTCGGTGAAGGTGCAGGAGGCCTTCGGTTGGCAACAGGCCCCGACGGTCGGCGACGGCCGGGTCCCGGTGCTGCTGCACCTGCTCTCGCCGGCCGGGCGTCCGGTCGCGGTCACCCGGGACCTCGCATCGTTCTGGCGGACCGGCTATCCGGCGGTTCGGGCCGAGCTGCGGGGACGGTATCCGCGCCATCCGTGGCCCGAGGACCCGTCGAGCGCGGCCCCGACGCGCCGGCTCAATCCGCGCCGATAGGGTCTGTCTCAAGGTGGATGACCGGGCTGCGGCGGACTCAGGCGCCAGCCCCCACCTTGAGACAGACCCTAGTCAACGCGGCGCAGGTCGGCCTGCTTGACGTCGGCGATCGTCGGGAACCCGTCGATGGCCATGAGCAGGTCGGCCTCGGCGAGCACCGACCGGAGCTGGTGTACCACGGCGTCCTCGCCGCCGAGCGAGAGGGCGTAGGCGTACGGCCGGCCGATGCCCACCGCGTCGGCCCCCATGGCCAGCGCCTTCACCACGTCGCTGCCGTTGCGCACGCCGGAGTCGAACAGCACCGGCACCCCGTCGGCGGCTTTGACCACGTCGGGCAGGGTCTGCAGCGCGGACAGCCCGCCGTTGGCCTGCCGCCCGCCGTGGTTGGAGCAGTAGATGCCGTCGACGCCGAGGTCCTTGGCCCGGCGGGCGTCGTCGGCGTGGCTGATGCCCTTGAGCACGATCGGCAACTGCGTCGCCTCGCGGATCCAGACCAGGTCCTCCCAGCGCATCGAGTGGCCGAACACCCGCGCCCACTCCATGACCGCGGCGGCCGGGTCGTCCTCGGGGGCGCTGGCCAGGCGCTTGCGGAAGTGCTCGTCGCTGAAGTAGTTGGCCAGGCAGAGGCCACGCAGCTGGGGGAAGTTGGCGGTGTTGAGGTCCCGGGGCCGCCAGCCGGTCATCCAGGTGTCCAGGGTGATGACCAGGGCCCGGAAGCCGGCCCGTTCGGCCCGCTGGATGAGGCTGACGGCGAGGTCACGGTCGGTGGGCGTGTAGAGCTGGAAGAAACCGGGTGTGGTGCCGAACTCGGCCGCGACGGCTTCCAGGGGATCCTGGGTGAGCGTCGAGGCGACCATCGGCACACCGGTACGGGCGGCGGCCCGCGCCACCTGCAGGTCGCCGTGGAAGTCCTGCGCACAGATGCCGATGACGCCGATCGGGCACATGAACAGCGGCGTCGGCAGCTCGATGCCGAAGATGGTGGTGGTCAGGTCCCGCTCGTAGGCGCCGTTCATCATCCGCGGCACGAGCCCCCACCGGTCGAACGCCTCGACGTTGGCGCGCTGGGTGCGTTCGTTGCCGGCGCCGCCGGCGACGTACGACATGATCCACGGCGGGAGTGCCTCCGCGGCCTTGCGTTCCAGGGTGGCGAAGTCGACCGGGTACCTGGGCACCACACCCCGGGTGCCGGCCTGGTAGATCTCGAGCTGGAAGTCGCCGTAGCGCTCGGACATGTGCGCCAGGCTAGCCCTCAGATGCGGTGTGCGGCGAGGGCCTCGTAATACGGCCGCGCCTCCTCGACCAGCGAGCGCAGGTGTGGCGGTACATCCGCCGGCCTCGGGTCGTACGGTGCGAATCCGGTCGACGCCTCGACGGCGGCGTACCAGTACGGCGCCCACACCCCGTCGGTGTCGCGGCGGCCGGGCGGCCACGACAGCATCGCCGGGTCGAAGCCGATGCCCAGCGCCGCGCACAGCCGTTCGAGCACCCCGGCCGGGTCGCGGAGCAGGTCGGCGGCGTCGAGCACCGGGCCGCCGAACCGGTCGAAGATTTCGGCCTGCTGCGCGTATCCGAGGTCGGCGAGCACCGGCGTGCTGCGCACCTTCGCGTACGAGGTGGCCACGTGGGCCGGGTCGCGGATCAGGTACGCGTTGGACAGCCGGCCGATCCAGTCCCGCCCGACGTCCGGCAGGAGATGGTGGGTCATGTGTTTCTGGTAGGAGACCGACCGGCCCTCCGGCAGCGGCCCGGTCAGCTGCGCGGCGACGTCCGGCCAGCGGGTCGGCTGGCTGGCCAGCACCTCATCCCGGCCGGGATGGTTCAGACCGGTTGCGGCGAGGTAGTACGCGTACAGCGGCTCGTCGACCACGACCGTGTCGGCTCGCGCGCCGAAGCTGCGTAGCAGCGCCGTCGACAGGTTCCGCGGACCGGACCACATCGCGACGCGTACCGCTTTGTCGCCCCCCCGACCCCGCGCCTGCGGCGCGGGCCCCACCCTGAGTTCCATCGGCCCATTCAACAACGTTCGCCCGGTACCGGTGCCGCCCGGTCGAGTGCGGTCGCCGCCGGGCGGCCGACACGCCGGTAGCAGTTCGGTGTCCGGCCGCGGTTTGCCCTTCAGCGCTGCCTCGTGCGGGTCGATGGCCGTCTACCTCGACCGGCACCCCCCGCAGGAGCACGAATGCGCTCATTGGCCCGAACCTTCGTCCGAATCACCGTCGCCGGCATGCTGGCCGCCACCGGCGGTGCCGTCGCGGCCACACCCGTCGCGGCCGCCCCCGCCCCGCCCCCGCATGCCGTCGGTGGCTTCGTCGCCCCCGCTGGACGCGCTGCGGCCGGCTCGCAAGCCGGCGCCAGCGCGTTCGCCGTCCCGCCCGAGAGCGTCGACCTGCGCCCGTACGCCCCGGCGGTCGGCGACCAGGGCCAGATCAGCTCCTGCGTCGCCTGGTCCATCGCGCACTCGGTCATGGGCTACCTCGCGAACCGGGCCGGATCGCGGGGCGCGCCCTACGCTCCGCTCTATCTGTACATGCGCGCGGTCGGCAGCGGGGCGCCGTCCAACGGCCTGGTCCCGGAGTACGCCCTGGCCGAGGCCGCGTCGAACGGCGTGGACACCGAGGCGGACTACTTCCAGGGTTCGTACGGATGGCAGACGCCGCCGACCAAGACCGAGATCGCCAACGCGGCCAACTACCGCATCAGCGGCTGGAACCGGCTCTGGCTCGGCGACCATCAGGGCAACAGCGCGCAGCTCGCCGTCGAGCAGGCGCTCGCGGCCGGCAACCCGGTCCTGATCGGCATGCCGGTGTACCTCGACTTCGAGTACCTCAACAGCAGCGCGCTCTACAACACCCTGTCCGGCCGGAGCCTCGGTGGCCACATGGTGACGATCTTCGCGTACGACGCGCAGGGCGTCTGGATCCGCAACCAGTGGGGCACCAACTGGGGCAGCCACGGCGACGCGCACCTGTCCTGGGCGTTCGTGAACACCCTGGTCATGGCCGCATACACGGTCAGCGGCCTCAACGCGCCGACCGAACCGAAAATCGCGCCACCCGCCGGTCTCGCCCTGTCGCCGGCGACCGCCAGCACGGCCGGAGGCACCGAGGTCACCATCACCGGTACCGGTCTCACCGGCGCGACGGCCGTGCGCTTCGGCGACACTGCGGCCCAATTTCGCACCACCCAGGTCAACGGCGCGACCCGGCTCGTCGCCGTCGCGCCGCCCCACACCGCCGGCGTCGTGGACGTCAAGGTGACCAACGCGGGCGGTACCAGCGCGGTCGCCACGGCGACGAAGTTCACCTATGTCGTGCCGGCGCCCGCGATCACCGCGCTCAGCCCGAACACCGGATCGACCATCACCGCGACCTCTGTGGTCGTGACCGGCACCAACCTCGCCGGGCTCACGAAGGTCACCGCGGGCGGCACGTCGGTGGCGTTCACGCGGCTCTCGGAGACGCAGGTACGGATCACGCTGCCGGTCCACGCGGCGGGCACGGTGCCGATCGTGGTGACCACGCCGGGCGGGTCCAGCCCGGGCGCCGGGTTCACGTATGTCGTGCCGGCGCCCGCGATCACCGCGCTCAGCCCGAACACCGGACCGACCATCACCGCGACCTCTGTGGTCGTGACCGGTACCAACCTCGCCGGGCTCACGAAGGTCACCGCGGGCGGCACGTCGGTGGCGTTCACGCGGTTGTCGGAGACGCAGGTACGGGTGACACTGCCGGTCCACGCGGCGGGCACGGTGCCGATCGTGGTGACCACGCCGGGCGGGGCCAGCCTGGGCGTCGGGTTCACCTACGTGGCGCCGCCCGCGCCGAAGGTGACCGCGCTCAGCACCGTCTCCGGCCCGAGCTCCAAGCCGACGACGGTGACGATCACCGGCACGTCCTTCGGTGGCGTCACCAGTGTGCTGGTCGGCACCGCACCGGTCGCGTTCGTCAAGGTGTCCGACACTCAGCTGCGAGTGACGCTGCCGGTGCACGCCGCCGGTGCGGTCGACCTCCGGGTGGTGACGCCCGGTGGCACGAGCGCGGCGAGCGCCGCCAGCCGATTTACCTACGTTCGCTAGCTCAGATGATCGGGGTGCCGGTAGTCGTGGCGTGCTCGCGGTACAGCGTGGCGACGCGCCGGGTGACCGGGCCGACCTTGCCGTCGCCGATGGACCGCCCGTCGATGCCGGTCACGCCGGCGATCTCGCCCATCGTGCCGGTGCAGAAGACCTCGTCGGCGGCGTACATCTCGGTGAGCGAGAGGTCCCGGACCACCGCCTCGATGCCGTGCTCGGCGCGCCAGGTCGAGCACGGTCTGGCGGGTGATGCCCTCCGGGCAGGCGACGGTACGCGGGGTGTGCAGCGCGCCGTCGACGACCGCGAAGAGGTGGGTCGCGTTGGTCTCGGCGACGAAGCCGCGCCCGTCGAGCATGAGCGCGTCGTCGGCGCCGGCCGCGTTGGCCTCGATCTTGGCCAGGATCGAGTTGAGCAGGTTGTTGTGGTGGATCTTCGGGTCCAGGACGTCGGGGCCGGGCCGGCGGGTGGCTCGCGGTGACCAGGCGTGAGCCCGCTCGTGTCGTACACCGGCGCCTTGTGCTCGGCGAGCACGATCAGCGTGCAGCCGCGCGTGGTTGAGCCGCGGATCCATGCCGCTGGTGACCTTGACGCCACGGGTCAGCGTGAGCCGGACGTGCACGCCGTCGCGCATGTCGTTGGCGCGCAGCGTCTCCCGGACCGCGGCGGTGATCTCCTCGTCGGACGGCACTCCCACGAAGCCGAGCGCCGTCGCCGAGCGCCGCAGCCGGGCCAGGTGCGCGCCAAGACCGAAGATCCTGCCCTGGTACAGCCGGAGCCCCTCCCACACGGCGTCGCCGCCCTGCACGACCGAGTCGAACGGCGAGAGGCCCGGCTCGTCCCGGTGGCGCAGGACGCCGTTGACCCAGTAGCGAAGGTCGGCGTTGCGCTCGTCGTACCGCTGCAGCACGGCTCCGATCGTAACTGTCTCGATTGCCAGCGGGGGCCGCCCGCAGGTAGTGACGGTGGTCGATGATGGCCACTGGCGGCCGCCCAACTGATGCGCCGCAGGACGATAGCTGGCTGCGCGCTTGAACCGACCCCGCACAGGCCACTGCTTGCCGGAAATAGTGGCCTCCCGACCCTGCCGAGGCCACTGCTTCCCCGAAGTTGTGGCCGCCCGGCCCCGTGGAGGCCACTGCTTCCCCGAAGTTGTGGCCGGCGGGGCTTGGGGGCGCGGACGTCGGGATTCCTCACGGGAGGAACGGTCGTGCGCTCGACGGACCGGAGTCAGGAAATGATGGAATGAATGAGTCCGTAGTCCTTGGCCTCGGCGGCGCTGAGCGTAACGCCCTGGCTGAGGTCGGATTCGACGCGGCTGAGCTTCTGCCCGCAAGCATCGGCGATGCGGTTCGCGAGATCCTCGAGCGCCTGCAGGTGGCGCCCGGCGACGGCGGCCATCTCACCGGCGGTGCCCGCGTGGCCGTGCAGCGCCGGCTCGGACAGCCGCACGCGGGCATGTGGATGGGCGGTGCGCTGCTTCGCGGCGGCCAGGATGCCGACCGCGCCGCCGCCGACCTCGCCGGTCACCAGCGCGTGCACCGGCGAACGCATCGTGTCGATGGCGTCGATGACGGCGAACACGGCGTGCAGTTCGCCGTCGTACGCGCCGAGGTGCAACTGGACCGGATCGGTGCCCACCGCGTCGAGGGTCAACAGCATCGACGCGGTGTCCGAGGCCGACGCGGCGGTCACCGAGCCGCGGATCGCCACGATGCGCTGCGCGAACAGCCGCTCCTGCAGCCACGGCGCCATGCCCGCGTCGGGCGGTGGTTCCGGCCGGCGGGGCGGTTCACCGAACGGTCGCATGGCCTCGACGCTATCTTCTTCGCTCGGCGGGTGGTTCTCCTCAGAGCGAAACGCGGGGTGCGATAGTGGTCGCGTGACGCATGACGGTGGCATCGGTGGCATCGGGCACACGCCGGCCGTCCGGCTGGCGCGCCTCGTCGACGAGGGCAGCGCCGAGATCTGGGTGAAGCTGGAGGCGGCCAACCCGACCGGCTCATACAAGGACCGCATGGCGCTCGCGATGATCGAGGGCGCGGAGGCCGACGGGCGGTTGCGGCCCGGGCAGACGGTGGTCGAGTACACCGGCGGCAGCACCGGCTCGTCCCTCGCGTTCGTGTGCGCGGTCAAGGGCTATCCGCTGCGGATCGTGTCCTCCGACGCGTTCGCCGAGGAGAAGATCCGCACGATGCGCGCGTTCGGCGCCGACGTCGAACTGGTGCACAGCCCCGACGGCATCACCCCCGACCTCATCCCGGCGATGATGGCCCGCGCCCGCGAGATCGCCGCGGAGGTCGGCGGCTTCCAGACCGACCAGTTCAACAACACCGACATGGTGGAGGGCTACCGGCCCCTCGGCGAGGAACTGGCCCGGCAGGTGCCCGGCCTTTCGGCATTCTGCAGCTACGTGGGCACCGCCGGCTGTTTCCTCGGTACGACCAGAGCCCTGTTGCCGCCGATCCACCGCGTCGTCGTGGAACCGGGCGAATCAGCGGTGCTATCGGGAGGGCCCCCCGGTACGCACCACATCGAGGGCGGCGGCATCGGGCGGCGCCCGCCCCAACTGCACGAGTCGGACTACGACGAGGTCATCGCCGTGCCGGAGGCGGAGGCGTTCGCGATGGCCCGCCGTGCGGCGCGGGAGGACGGCATCTTCTCCGGCCCGTCGACCGGCGCCAACCTGGTCGCGGCGCTGCAGGTGGCGCGCAAGCTCGGACCGGGCCACAAGGTGGCGACGATCCAGGTCGACAGCGGCTTGAAGTACCTGGGCGGGCACCTCTACGACTGAGCGGCCCCGTCGCCGGCCACCCAGGCGGCGATCTGGGCGCGTGAGGTGACGCCGAGCTCGGTGCCCGGTGACGGCGGTAGGGTGGGCCGGGTGGAGTCCAAGCGGATCGCGATCATCGGCGGGCACGGCAAGGTTGCACTGCTGCTGGCGCCCCTCCTGGTGGCCGCCGGCGACGAGGTGACCGCCATCTACCGCAACCCGGCGCACACGGCCGAGGTCGAGGCGAGCGGTGCCCGCGGCGTCGTCGCCGACGTCGAGGCCCTCGGCGTGGAGGAGATCGCCGCGCTGCTCGCCGGCCACGACGCGGTCGTCTGGTCGGCCGGTGCCGGTGGCGGCAGTCCGGCCCGCACCAAGGCGGTCGACGGCGACGCCGCCATCCGCTCGGTGGACGCGGCCGTCGAGGCCGAGGTGCCCCGCTACGTCATGGTGTCCTACTTCGGCGCCGGCCCCGACCACGGCGTGTCACCGGATGACGGCTTCTACACCTACGCGGAGGCGAAGGCCGCCGCCGACGCCCACCTGCGGGGCTCGACGCTGGACTGGACGATCCTCGGGCCGAGCGGCCTGACGCTCGACCCGCCGACCGGCCGGATCGAAATCGCCGGGACGGGCGCGACCATGGGCCGCGTCACGCGGGGCGACGTGGCCGCCGTGATCGCGGCGGTGCTCCGCGACGATGCGACGATCCGCCGGACGATCGACTTCAACAACGGCGGGACCCCGATCGCCGAGGCCCTCTCCGCGCGGTGATCATCGGCGAGGCCACTACTTCCCCGAAGTAGTGGCATCCCGACCCCGCGGTGGCCACTACTTCCCCGGAGTTGTGGCCTCAACACCGCGGTCAGTTCCCGATCCGCTCCCAGGTCGACTCGTCCCTGATCTTGCGCTTGAGCAGTTTGCCGCCCGGGTTGCGGGGCAGCGCCTCGCCGCGGACGGACACATATTCGGGGAGCTTGAACTCGGCGAGCCGCTCACCGAGGTAGGACAGCACGGCCGCGA
The DNA here is from genome assembly GCA_963816625.1 of uncultured Actinomycetota bacterium. Lineage (GTDB taxonomy): Bacteria > Actinomycetota > Actinomycetes > Mycobacteriales > Micromonosporaceae > Dactylosporangium. Next base: position 1,901,503 of record CAWFLC010000006.1, read on the forward strand.
CGTCGATGCCGCCGCCCGGCGCCGGTACGAGGACCGCGCCGACCTTCTCGCCCATCATCTCGTCGGGGACGCCGACGACGGCGGCCTCGAACACGCCGGGCGCGCCGGCGAGGGCGTTCTCGACCTCGACGCAGTACACGTTTTCGCCGCCGCGGTTGATCATGTCCTTCAGCCGGTCGACCACGTAGATCAGGCCCTGCTCGTCGATGCGGGCGAGGTCGCCGGTGTGCAGCCAGCCGTCGACGAACGCCGCCCCGGTCTCGGCGGGTTTGTGCCAGTACCCGGCGACGACGTTCGGGCCCCGAACCAACAGCTCGCCGACGCCGTCGGCGGCCCGACCGCCGAGGGGCGACTCGACCCGCACGTCGCAGACCGGAGCCGGGAAGCCGACCGAGTCGGCGTGCTCGGCGAACTCGTGCGGCAGGTACGAGGTGACGCTGGACGTCTCGGTCAGCCCGAACCCGTTGCCGACCCGGGCGTTCGGGAACGCCTTGATCAGCCGGCCGACCAGGTCGGGGGCGATCGGCGCGCCGCCGTAGGAGAGCTTGCGCACCCCGGAGACGTCGGTCGAGGCGAACCGTGGCTGGTTGATCGCCAGCCAGTAGATCGCCGGTACGGTGGTCAGCACGTCGATCCGCTGCGACTCGATGGCCTCGAGGAATGCGCCGACCTCGAACTGGGGCATGACGACGGTCGTGCCGGCCAGGTAGGTGGCCACGAGCAGCTGGCTGTTGCAGCCGGTCACGTGGAAGAGCGGCACGGAGACCAGGGTGCGAAGGGGCGGCCCGTCCGGGTCCTCGCGCAGGATGCGCCGGCAGGTCTCGCAGTTGGCCAGGAAGTTCTCGTGGGTGGTGACCGCGCCCTTCGGGAAGCCGGTCGTCCCGCTGGTGTAGAAGATCGCGGCCGGATCCCGGAAGCCGAGGTCGTCGACGACGAGGGGTGGGCCGTCCGGCAGCGGCGCGCCCGGCTGGAAGACGTACGTGGCGCCGCTGTCGTCGACGACGTAACGGGCCTCGTCCTCGGTGAAGCGGGTGTTGACCGGCACCACGATCGCGCCGGCCAGGACCGTGCCGAAGAACGCGAGGACCCAGTCGACGCCGTTGCCGAGGCGGATGGCCGCCCGGTCGCCGCGGGCCACACCGGCCGCGCGCAGGCCGCCGGCCACCCGGGCCGCCGCGTCCCACAGCTGCTGATAGGTCAGCGAGATGCCCGGCTCGGTCACCGCCTCGCGTGACGGCGCCAGGGTCACCGCCGCGCGCAGCATGTCGACGAGGTTGGCCGGCAGCCCCTCGTACCGTTTGATCTGGTCTTGTCCGGTCGTGATGCCGGTGGTGTCGAACGGTGCGGTCATGAGAAATACCGCCGGGGGTTGTCGACCATCATCGCGTCGATCTGTTCGTCGGTGACGCCCTCGGCGCGCAGGGCGGGCAGGACGTCGTCGCTGATGTGCCCGAACTGCCAGTTCGGCATGGTCGAGCGGACCGCGTCGTGCGCACCGCCGAAGTAGTCGATGAAACAGGACGCGTCATGCGCGAGCACCATCCGGTCGGCGTAGCCGCGCGCGGCCAGGGTGGCGATGGTGTGCACGCGGTCGGCGGTCGGGTTGTAGTTGTCCAGGCCGAAGCGGTCCATGCCCAGCGTGGCACCGGTGTCGGCCAGCTCCATGAGGTAGTCGACGTCGTTGCTGTCGCCGGCGTGGCCGATGACGACCTTGGTGAGATCGACGCTTTCCTTGCCGAGCAGATCCACGACGAGGCGTCCGGTCTGCGCCACCCCTGAGGTGTGCACGGTGATCGGCGTTCCGGTTTCTTTATGGGTACTGGCGACAGCCCGCAAAATACGGTCGACGCCGGGGGTCAGCCCCTGCGCCTCGACACAGCACTTGAGCAGGCCGGCCTTGACCCCGGTGGCGCCGATCCCCTCGACGATGTCGCGCGTGAAGTCGGTGACCATCGGCTCGGGCATGTCGATGAGCAGTCCCGGCCCGCGGAAGACGTACTGGTGCGGGATCTCGTCGTACTCGTAGAGCCCGGTGGCCACGATGATGTTCAGATCGACCTGCTCGGCGATCCGCTGGATGCGCGGGATGTAGCGGCCGAGGCCCCACACGGTCGGGTCGACGATCGTGCTGATCCCCTTGGCCTTCAGCGCGTTGAGCTGCTGGATCGCGTCCGCGACCCGGGCCTCCTCGTCCCACCACTGGCCTTCACCGTAGTTCTGCGCGTGCTCGGTGGACAGCACGAAGACGTGTTCATGCATGAGGGTGGATCCGAGGTCTTGGACGTCGACCGGTCCCTTCACGGTCTCGACGACAGGCACGGCGGTCCCCTTTCGGCGCGGGTCGGCGCGCTGGCGGGCGAGCCGTCCCTGCTTTCTCGCACGCTCACGGTCGGCGCGCAAGGGCGCGTCACGTGTTCATGCCGGTCGAAAGGTCACGGGAACATCGTGTTCATGCCGGTCGAAAGGTCACGGGAGCATCGTGCCTCGCACGTACACGGCGCGGATGCGGTGCAGGTCGGCCGGGTCGGCCAGCGGGTCGCCGTCGACGGCGAGGAGGTCGGCGTCGTAGCCGGCGGCGATCCGGCCCTTCCGTTTGCCCAGCCCGCACGCCGCGGCCGCGCCGGACGTGGCGGCGCGCAATGCCTCGGCCGGCGCCATGCCGATCTGTCCGAGCTGGCCGACGGCCCAGCGCACCACGTCGTGCGGCTTGGCCGGGGTGACGCCGGCGTCGGTGCCGGGGATGATCGTGGCGCCCGCCTCGTACATGCGCCGGGCGTTGGCCGTGAGCGCCGGCCTCCGCGCGAGCATGCCGGAGGTCGGGCCGCCCGTGTGCGCGACCGGTACGAGACCCAGCGTGATACCGAGGACGACCGGGGTCGTGGCCAGCGCGGTCAGCAGGTCGGCCGGGATCGCGTCGACGCCGTCGGCGGTCATGAACGTGACGTGTTCGAGCCCGTCGACGCCGGCCGCGACCGCGTCGACGATCGCCTGCGTGCCGTGGGCGTGCGCGACGACCGGCAGGTCGTGCCGGTGCGCCTCGTCGACCGCGGCGCGCAGTTCGGCCGGCCCGAACTGGGGCAGCTCGGGCCGGCTGCCGGGCGTCAGGTTGCCGCCGCTGGCCATGATCTTGATGACGTCGACGCCGCGCTCGGCGTGTTCGCGGATCGCGGCGCGGATGCCGGCGACGCCGTCGGCCGGGCTGCCGAGGAAGTGGCAGTGCCCGCCCGGCGAGGTGATCGGCGGCCCGGCCGCGACGATCGTGGGCAGCGACGGGTCGCCGGCCGCCGCGTCGCGCAGCCCGAGCGACAGGTAGCCGCGGTCGCCGAGGTCCCGGACCGTGGTCACGCCCGCCGCGGACGGCGTACCGCGCGGCGGCGGTCATCGCGGCGAACGCCGCGGCGTCGTCGCGGGCGGCGAGCGCGCCGACCGGGTCGGCGGAGGCGTCGAACGCGAGGTGGACGTGCCCGTCGACCAGCCCGGGCAGGATGGTGTCGACGACGTCGGCGCCGGCCGGGGCCGGTACGCCGGTCTCGACCCGGGTGATCAGGCCGCGTTCGAGGACGATCGCCGCGTCGGGGAGCAGGGTGTCGGAGGTGCCGTCGAAGAGCCGGCGGGCCCAGAGCGTGGTCATGCCTCGACGGTGCGGCCGGCGCCTGGGTGCGCACGTCGGCTGAACTACGTATCGCCGGTACGTATCCCAGCCGGCGATCTGGGTGCGGTTGGTGAAACCCAGCTTGGTGAGGATGTGCTGCACGTGAGTGGCGGCGGTGCGCTCGCTGATCTTCGAGCGGTGCGGCGATCTGCCGGTTGGTCAGCCCCTGGGCCACCAGTTCCGGCGATCTGGCGCTCCCGTTCGGTGAGCGGGCCCGGGCTGCCGTCCGCCGAGCGCGTCGGCGAACTCCCGGGCGCGACGGCGCAGCGGCGCCATGCCGAGTTGCTCCGGCCGCAGCGGCGACCGAGGTGGCAGAGCCGGCCGCCTCGTCGCGGTCGCCGGGGCGCCGGCGGCGGACCAGCACTCTGAGCCAGGCGGAGTCGGGCGATGCGCGGCGCTCGGTGGCAGCCCGGCGCGGTCGTTGACATCGATCGCGCGGCGGAGGTGCCGTACGGCGTCGTCGAGCCGGCCGAGCGTCGCCGCGGCGAGCCCCAGCGCCGTGTGCGCGCTGCCGCCGATCGCGATGATGCCGGCGCCGCCGCATATCAGCAGGTCGGCGAAGGGCGGACAGCCGGCGCACGACTTCGCCGGCGACCTCCCGGTCGTCGAACTCGAACGCCAGCTCGGCCGCCGCCCCGAGCGACCGGCAGCAGCATGAACGGGGCGTGCCGTCGACCGGCGGGAGCAGTGCGGTAGATCCGGTTCGGCCTCCGCGCGCCGACCGATCGTCACCTTCCAGTGGCCAGGCCGCCGCGGAACGCGGTGGTCGCCAGCGAGTCCCCGATGCGCTCGTGAGTTCGTTGTGCTCGCGGTAGAGCTCGTCGCGTTTCGAGCGTCCTCGTCGGAGACCAGCATCCGGATGATCAGCAGTAACCCGATCGATCGGCACCCGGGCGCCCTCGTGGCCGGCCCGGCGGACGATCGCCTCGGCGTCGCGTCCCAGCCGGGTGGCGTCGGCGAAGCGGCCGCGGGCCAGAGCGATCGTGGCGCGGTAGCGGGTCGCGTGCCAGCGGGCGAGCGGCGAGCGCAGCCGCAGCCGCGACGGCCTCGATCGGGTCGAGCTCGGCCTCCGCCCGGCCGACCTCGCCGAGCTGGGTAAATGCGTCGAACCGCCACAGCCGGCCCCACAACACGGCGTCGTCGTCGCGGTGCTCCATGCCGATGGCGAGCAGCCGGTCGGCGAGCGCGAGGCGTTCGTGGACGCCGTCGGGGCCGCTGCGGATCATGTGCCGGGCCCGCAGCGCCTCGCGGAGTGCCTGCCGTTCGCCGAGCCGTTCGGCCATCGCGAGCGCCTCGGCCGAGCGCGCCTCGGCCGCATCCAGCGTGCGCCACGTGTCGGAGGCGGCCAGCTGGGCCAGCAGCCGCACCCGCAGGGCGCTGTCGGCGTCGCCGATGCCGGTCAGTGCCTCCTCGGCCAGGGCGCGGTTGATCGGGTCCCAGAGGAAGTCGTTGGCGCCGTCCATGCACAGGACGGCCCGGGCGAGACTGTCCCAGTCGCCGAGGGCGCGCGCGAGGTCGGCGACGGCCAGCACGCTCTGCCGGGCGCCGCTCATGTCGTAGCCGCGCACCTGGGCCTGGGCGCGCGCCAGCAGCAGCCGACACCGGTCGGCCGGACCGAACCGCGGGCCGGTCGCCGCCGCGACCGCTCGGGCGAGCAGTATGTCGGCCTGTTCCCACGCCTGCTGCGCCATCGCCCGCGCGGCGGCCCGTTCGGCCCAGGCGACGGCCTCGACGGCGTCGCCGGTGGGCAGCGAGGCCAGCCAGTGATGGGCGAGCTCCTCGACCCGGTGGTCGCCGCCCCCGGCCGTCAGGTGCTCGGCCATCCGCTGGTGCAGCCGGAGCTGTTCGGCGGTGGCGACGTCGAGCTGGGCGACCTCGCGGATCAGGTCATGGGTGAACCGCCCGTCGGTGACGATGCCCGCGCGCGTCGCCTCGTCGAGTGCCGTGAGGACAGCCTCCAGGTCGAGTCCGGTGACCGCGGCCAGCGCGACCGGATCGAGGCCGGGGCCGGTGTAGTCGGGGTCGGCTTGGTTGTGGCCGAGTGGCGGGTCGGCTGGTTGTGGCCGGGGTCGGCTTGGTTGTGGCCGGGGTCGGCTTGGTTGTGGCCGGGGTCGGCTTGGTTGTGGCCGAGCCGGCCGCCGACGACCGAAGCCGCCGCGACCACCGTGCGGCCGTGCGTCGACAGGCGGGCGAGCCGCGCCCGAACCGCGTCGCGGATGCCGTCGGGCAACCCGCCGTCGGCGGACGTCGCCAGCACCCGGCCGAGCTCGGCGACGAAGAACGGGTTGCCTCGGGTACGCCGGTGCACGGCCGCGGCGACCGAGTCGGGCACGGTCCAGCCGGTCACCCCGGCCAGCTGGGCTCTCACCTCGTCGGGCGCCAGGCCGCCCAGGTGCAGGCGGATCGCGTTCCGCAGCTCGCCCAGCGCAACCGTCTCCGTGTCGCGGTACGTCCCGAGCACCGCCAGCGGCGTGTCGGCGATGCCGGCCGCGACGTGCGCGAGCAGCCGAAGCGACGCCGGGTCGGCCCACTGCAGGTCGTCGAGCACGACCAGCAGCCCGTCGGGTCCGGCCGCCTCGCGCAAACCCTGGGCGACCGATTCGAAGCGCGCGAAGCGTTCCGTCGGCGCTTCGTCGGCGATGGTGAGGTCGGGCAGCCCGACCCGCCGCAGCACCTGCAGCCACGGCCAGTACGGTGGGCTGCCGCCGTCGTCGCTCGCCCGCCCCCAGGCGACTGCCATGCCATGCCCCCTGGCGAGCGCGGCGGCCTCCTCGGCGAGGCGGGTCTTGCCGACGCCGGGCTCGCCGGCCACCAGGACGACCTGACCGGAGCCGGCGACGGCGGCACCGAGCCGATCGTCGAGCAGCGCGCATTCGCGCTCCCGGCCGACGATCCGCGCGCGTTCCCGTTCCGGTGGTGCCATCACCGCTGATGGTATGCGGGTATGCGAACGGGTACGCCTTCGGCGATCATGAGGGCATGATGCAGCGGGACCTTTGGATCACACCAGGAGTACGCCGCCGTCGTGTCCGACGCGATCCAGGCCGTCACGGCGGCTGCGCTGTCGATCGCCTCCTAGGGGCCTCCGGCCCAACTGCCGGCCTTCGGCCGAACGGCTTCGCCGCCAGAGACACTACAATCGACCACGGTGAATGCCGATCGGGATCATGAGGTTGACGTGCGGCGAACCCGTCGCGGCCGCGCGGTGACCGACCACCTGGATCGCGCCGGACAGCTCGCCCGGATCGCCCGAGGCTGGGACGAGGCCGCCGACGGCTACGACACCTACTTCGTCCCTCGCTTCGCCCCGTGGGTCAGCGCGGCGGTGCGGGCGGTCACCGGGACGGCGGCGCCGGCGGGACCGGTCCTCGTGCCCTGCTGCGGGACGTTCCCGGAACTGGAGGAACTGCTCGGCGTCTTCCCCGAGCGCGAGATCGTCGGCATCGACCTGTCGGCCGGTATGGTCGCCCGGGCCCGGGCCCGAGCCGCCCAATACCCGCAGGTCAGCGTGGTCGAGGGCGACGCGTCCACGCTCGAGCCCGAGTGGTCGGGCCGCTGCGCCGCCGTGGTCTCGGCGTTCGGCCTGCAGCAGCTGCCCGAGCCCGACCTCGCCCTCCGAGCCTGGGCGGCGGCCCTGCGTCCCGCCGGTCGGCTGTCGGTCGTCTTCTGGCCGAGCCACACCGAGGCCGACGGGCCTTTCGCCCTCCTGGACGAGGTCCGCGGCGCACGCACGTCGGCCGGCGACCGTTCCTGGGAGCAGCGGCTCGTGGCCGCGTTGCTGGCCGAGGGGGCCGTTGTCGAACGTGACGAGCATCCGGCGCACCCGATGTCCCACCCGGACGCGGCGGCGTTCTTCGACGCCTACACCCTCTGCGGGCCGCTCCGGCCGTTGGCCGCCGTGCGCGGAGACGCGTTCGTCGCCGAGCTACGCCAGAAGTTCCTCCGCCGGGCTCCGGCCGGCGAGTGGCGGCATCGGCCCCGCGCCCGCCACCTCGTCGCCCGCCGCGCTGAGCCCGGCTAGTCGGGGCTGCTTCGGTAGAGGGCCGTCGCCGAAGTCGCGGCCACGCCGACGGGCTCACGGCCGGCAACGCCGACGGGCTCACCGGCGGCAACGCCAACTGGCTCACCGGCGGCAACGCCAACTGGCTCACCGGCGGCAACGCCGACGGGCTCGGACGCGGACACGCGGGCAACGCCCCGGGTGGCCACGCGGGCGACCCCGCGGAACGGCTCGGGCTCGCGCTCGGGCTCACGGGTGGCCGGGCGCGCCGGCTTGCGGGTGGTCTTCGGGAGGTCGAAGAGCCAGCCCGCCCGGCGCATGCCGCGGTGCAGCAGCAGGCAGATCGCGACCACCAGACCGGTCATCGACAGCGGCTCCACCATCGCCAGGACCGGCTGGTCGCTGATGTACGCGGACAGCGGGCGGATCAGCAGGCCGTGCAGGATCGCCAGTACCGGCATGTGCATGACATACACCGGCAGCGTCCGGCGCCCGATGCTGGACAGCGCGCCCGCCACCAGGTCCGACTTCGCAATCTGGGCCGCCGCGGTGACGCCGAACACGACCGCGCCGGCGCTGACCACCGGCCACACGCCCGGCCACGCCTGCGCCCCGGCGACGGCCATGTCACCGAGCAGCACGGCGTACGCGAGGCCGAACAGCATCAACCGGCGCCGGTTCGCCGACGCGGCCAGCCGCTCGATCCCGGGCCGGAAGTACAGGCCGCCGAGGAAGAAGACGAGGTTCTGCATCAGGCCGCCCCGGTCACCCGGCGTGGCGAGCCAACCGGCGGCGGTCACCGTCGACAGCGCCAGCGCGAGGGTCAACATGACCGCCTTGGGTACCCGGCGGGTGAGCTTGGCGACGACGAAGTACAGCGCGAGCGCGAACAGGTACCACAGGTTCGACGGCGTGATCGTCAGCTGCTCGACGAGGTCAAGGACGCTGTGCGCCCGGGCCGTCTGGAAGCCCGGCACGAACGCCAGGACCGTCGTGTGGACCAGCAGCCACAGCGCGTAAAGGTACAGGAATTTCGCCACCTTGGTCCGGGCGACGACCCGCCAGCGCCGGGCGACCGCACCGGCGGCGAACATGCCGGAGATGGTGAAGAACAGCGGCATCCGCAGCGGCAGGAGCTGCTCGCCGAGGTGCCCCCAGGCGCCCGGGATCGGCACCGGCAGGTGCCAGCTGATCTGCAGGTAGTGCTTCATGATGACGTGCCACAGCACGACCAGCAGGATGCAGGCGCCCTTGGCGGTATCGGCCCACCGTTCGCGCTGGGCCGTCGACGCGGCGCGTGCTTCGAGTGCGACGGTGGACATTGCGGTGGTCCTCTCGTTACGGGGAGTCGATACCCACCCGTACGAGTGCTCGCGGGCGCCTGTTCACGCGCGGAGCGGTAACCAAACTGACAGCCCGTTTCGTGCACCAAACCCGGCCGCGGCTCGTACGCGGTCCGCAAGCCGTTGCCGATCAGCTCGGCGAGGCGCGGTGTGCCCGCGCCAAATCGCAGCTCAGCACCCCTGTCGTCGACGTGTACCGGCCCTGGCCGATCGCCGCACCGAAGAAGCCGCGAAACGGCCCCGCGACCGGCTGGCCCGGCCGGCGCGGCCCCGTCTTTGGGCCATATCGACAACCCGACATGCGCCCAGCGGTATTTGCCTAGGCGTGCACGGGCGGGCGGCGGTCGGCCCAGGGTGCGGCCTGCTCGAGCTGGCTGGCGATGCGGATCAGGATGTCCTCGCGCCCGTACGGCGCGACCAGCTGGACGCCGACCGGCAGCCCGTCGGGCGTCCAGTGCAGCGGCAGCGAGATCGCCGGCTGGCCGGTCATGTTGAACTGGGCCGTGTACGGGATGAAGCTGGTGATCCGCTGCCCCTCGACCTGCGGCCCCTCGGCGGTGAACCAGCCCAGCTCCGGCGGCGGCGCGCCGACCGTCGGGGTGAGCAGCAGGTCGTGCTCGGTCCACCAGTAGCCCATCCGGCGCGCCCATACCCCGATCCAGGCGCGGGCCTGCAGGTAGGTGACCGCGTCGATCTGCCGGCCCATCGCGCGGTAGTGCGCATTGCGCGGTTCGATCTCGTCGTCGGCGATCGGGCGCCCAAGCGCCATCTCGAACGCCCGGAACGTCGCTTCGCTGTCGGAGGCGATGATCGTGCCGAACGCGGTGCTGAACCCCTCGTCGAACATCGCGTCCGGCGCGGACGGCTCGACGTCGTGGCCGAGCGATTCGAGAAGCCGCGCGGCGCCGGCGACCGCAGCACGGCACTCCGGGTGGTCGAGGAACCGCTCCGACGGGACGTGATCGACGAACCCGATCCGCAGCCGGCCCGGGTCGGCGCCGACCTCCTCGCTGAGCGGCCGGGGAAGGGCCGGCGCGTAGTAGGGTTCGCCCGGCATCGGCCGACTGATCGCGTCGAGGACGGCGGCGGCGTCGCGGACGCTGCGCGTGACCGCGCCGTCGACCACGCCCCCGGCCCATGCCTCACCGATGATCGGGCCCTGGCTGACCCGGGCCCTGGTCGGCTTGAGCCCGACCAGGCCACATTCGCTGGCCGGGATGCGGATCGAGCCGCCGCCGTCGGAGGCGTGTGCCACCGGCACCATGCCACTGGCGACCGCGGCCGCCGAGCCGCCGGACGAGCCGCCGGTGGAGTGGCCGGGGTTCCAGGGATTGCGGGCGGGCGGGAAGCTGCGTGACTCCGTGGTGACCGTCGTGCCGAGCTCAGGGGTGTTGGTGCGGCCGAGCGGGATGAACCCGGCGGCCATGAACTGCTCGGCGAGGAACGAGGTGACCGCCATCGGCACGTCGCGCATCGGGCCGACACCGAACGCGGTCGGCTCGCCGGCGACCACACAGCCGATGTCCTTGAACAGGATCGGCACGCCCCGGAACGGCCCGTTGGACAGGCCGCCGGACGACGCCCGGCCCGCAGCCTCACGCGCCTCGTCGAAGCGGGTACGGATAACCGCGTCCAGTTGCGGGTTGACCGCCTCGATGCGCGCGATCGCCGCCTCGACCAGTTCCTTGGGGCTGACCTCGCCGGAGCGGACCAGCGCGGCCTGAGCCGTCGCGTCGAGCCACGTTGTTTCGATCACGCTACGCACGCTACCGACCGCGTCCAGTTTCGGGAAGCAGCCCGCCTGCGAGGCCACCACTTCCCCGGAATAGTGGCTTCCGAGGCCGGCGGAGGCCACTACTTCCCCGGAATAGTGGCCTCGGGAGGCCCCTTAGGGCACTACTTCCCCGGAATAGTGGCCTCGGGAGGCCCGGGAGGCCACTACTTCCGCGGAATAGTGGCTTTCCGGGCCCGCTGAGGCAGCGGGCCGGGCGGACGTTGACGGTTCGATCAACGCGGGTCTAGTTTCGTGCCGGGAGGCGCGATGAGCGACGACGCGGTTGAGCCGGTCGGACCGGTCGACGCGACCATCGTTCCGCGCTTCGCCGGGCCGGCCACGTTCGCGCGCCTGCCCACCCTCGAGCAGGTCGGCCGGGCCGACATCGCCGTCGTGGGCATCCCGTTCGACTCCGGCACCTCCTACCGTCCCGGTGCCCGCTTCGGCCCGGCGCACGTGCGGCAGTCCTCGCGGTTGCTCCGGCCGTATAACCCGGCGCTCGCGGTGTCGCCGTTCGCCGCGCGGCAGGTGGTGGACGCCGGCGACATCACCTGCAACCCGTTCGACATTCTCGAGGCGATCGGGCAGATCGAGGCGGGCGCGCGGCGGCTCGTCGAGCTCGGCGCGCGTCTCGTGAGCATCGGCGGCGACCACACCATCGCCCTGCCGCTGCTGCGTACGATGCACGCGCAGCACGGGCCGGTCGCGCTGCTGCACTTCGACGCCCACCTGGACACCTGGGACGCCTATTTCAACGCGCCGTACACGCACGGCACCCCGTTCCGCCGCGCCACCGAGGAGGGCCTGCTCGATCTCGCGCACAGCGTGCACGTTGGCATCCGCGGGCCGCTCTTCACCGCCGACGACCTCGGCGACGGCTTCCTCACCCTGCACTGCACCGAGTTCGAGACGCTCGGCCTGGCCGCCGCCATCGACCGGATGCTGGCCCGCCTCGGCGATGCGCCCGTCTACGTGTCCGTGGACATCGACGTCCTCGACCCCGCGCACGCGCCCGGCACCGGCACCCCGGAGGCCGGCGGGATGACCTCCCGGGAGCTCCTCGCCATGCTGCGGGCCCTCGCCGGGCATCACGTGGTCTCCGCCGACGTCGTCGAGGTCGCTCCGGCGTACGACCACGCCGAGATCACCGGCATCGCCGCCGCGCACGTGGCCTACGAATTGATCTCAGTGATCGGGCAGCACGGATAGGCGAACTCAATCCTTCAGGGCGGCGATCAGCGCGGAGAGTTCGCGCATAAGGCGCTCCGCCCGGGCCGCGCCGAACGCCTCCTCGACCGCCCGGTGATGGCGGGCCGACGTGTGGTCGAGCCGGTCAACGAGTGCCATCCCACCCTCGGACAGGTAGACCGCGACCCGCCGCCGGTCCTCCGGGTCCTGCCGGCGGTAGACCAGCGCGCCGTCGACGAGCCGGTCCACGGCCTTGGTCAGCGTCGGGTGCGGCATCAGCGCCGCCTCGGCGAGATCGCCCATCGAGTGCCCGTGCCCGTCGGAGAGGGCCCGCAGGATCCGCCACTGCTCGACACTGACGCCCTCGGCGAGGAGCCCGGCGGCGAGACCCCGGTTGACCGCGCGTTCGGCCTCGCTGAGCACATAGCTCAGGTGGGTGCGCAGACCGACCGTCTTGGAACTCGGCATGAGAACGAAGATACTCGGCGCGTGGAAGACGTCACGGTCATCACCGATCCGCTCGAGGCGCGGCTGCTCGCGCCCGAGTCGGGTGACGTGGTGCGCGTCGGCCTGGTCGTACCGATGTCCGGCACGCTGGGCATGATGGGCCCGGCCGTGCTCAACTGCGCCCGGCTGGCCGCGGCCGAGCTGAACGTCGACGGCGGCCTGCTCGGCCGGCCGATCGAGCTGGTGCTGGTCGACGCCGGCCGGGACCCGCGGACGGTCGCCGCCGACGTCCTCGACCTGGTCCGCGACGGTGCGGTCGACGCCGTCGTCGGCACCCACGCCAGCGACACCCGGGTCGAACTGGTCCGCGCGATCGCCGGTGCCGTGCCGTACGTGTTCACGCCGCCGTACGAGGGGGGCGAGTCCGCGCCCGGGGTGTACCTGCTCGGCGAGACCCCGGATCGCCAACTCCGACCGGTGCTGCACTGGCTGGTCGCCAGCCGCCGCGCTCGGCGCTGGGCGCTGATCGGCAACGACTACGTGTGGCCGCGGATGCTGCACCGGGCCGCGCGGCGGTACCTCAAGGCGGCGCACGCCACGGTGGTGGCCGAGCGGTGCGTACCGTTCGGGCTTGCCGACCCGCAGCCGCTGGTCGACCTGGTCACCGCGAGCCGGGCCGACGCCGTCCTGCTCACGCTCGTCGGCAGCGACCTGGTCACCTTCAACCGGGCGTTCGCCGCGAGCCGGGCGGGGGAGCGGGTGCTGCGGCTGTGTGGCGCGCTCGAGGAGAACGGCCTGCTCGGTGCGGGCGGCGACACCAGCGGTGAGCTCTATGCGGCGATGGGCTACTTCGGCACCGTGGCCACCGACAGTGCCCTCGCGTTCGTCGAGCGATACACCCACCGGTACGGGTGGCAGGCGCCCGTCCTCAACGGCCACGCGGAGGCGTGCTACGACGGGATCCGGCTGCTCAGCGCCCTGGCCGAGCGGGCCGGCGGTCTCGCGCCGCAGCGGCTGGACGCCACGTCGGACGGCACGACGATCGTCGGCGGGCGCGGCCCGCTGACCATCCGGAACCGGCACGCGGACCAGTCGGTATTCCTGGCCCGAGCCGACGGCCTCGACTTCGACGTGCTGCGCTCGTTCTGACGGACGTAAATTTCTCTTTCCAATCTTTCCAAATTCAAGTAATCGGTCTACCGTCCGGGGCCATGGCGACTGATCGCGACGTCACCGCCGGCAGCGGCGGCACCGACGGCAACCTCGAGAAGTTCGGGTACACCCAGGAATTGCAGCGTTCCCTGACGTTCACCGACCTGATCGTGTACGGCCTCATCTTCATGGTGCCGATCGCACCGTTCGGCATCTTCGGCAGCGTCTTCCAGGCCTCCGGCGGCATGGTCGCGCTCGCGTACGCGATCGGCATGATCGCGATGGTCTTCACCGCGCTCTCGTACGCGCAGATGGTCAAGGCCTTCCCGATGGCCGGTTCCGTCTACAGCTACGCCGGGCGGGGCATCGCGCCGCCGGTCGGGTTCCTCGCCGGCTGGGTGATCCTGCTCGACTACGTGCTGGTGCCCGGCCTGCTCTACCTCATCGCCGGGGTCGCGATGAACTCGGTCGTCCCGGCCATCCCCGTCTGGGTCTGGCTGATCGCCTTCGTCGTCCTCAACACCGTGATCAACCTGTTCGGCATCCAGCTCACCGCCAAGGTCAACAAGCTGATGCTCGCCGGTGAGCTGATCGTGCTGGCCATCTTCATCGTCATCGCCGTGGTCGCCCTGGCGCAGGGCAAGGGCCGGGGCTTCAGCCTCGAGCCGATCTACAACAGCCACACCTTCTCCTGGTCGCTGATCTTCGGCGCGGTGTCGATCGCGGTGCTGTCGTTCCTCGGCTTCGACGGCATCTCGATGCTCGCCGAGGAGAACAGTGGCGCCGCCCGCCTGATCGGCCGGTCGATGATCGGGGCACTGCTGCTGGCCGGGGCGCTGTTCATCGTGCAGACCTGGCTCGCCGCGCTGCTCGTGCCCGACCCGCAGAACCTCATCGACAACGGCGACGCGGGCGGCACCGCCTTCTACGACGCGGCCCGCGTTGGTGGCGGCGCCTGGCTGGCCACCCTCACCGCGGTGGCCACCGCCATCGCGTGGGGCTTCGCCAACTCACTCGTCGCGCAGGTCGCCACCTCCCGGCTGCTCTACGCGATGGCCCGCGACCGGCAGCTGCCCTCGTTCCTGGCGAAGGTCTCGGCGCGGCACAAGGTGCCGATCAACGCCACGTTCGTCGTGGCGATCGTGTCGCTCGCGCTCGGCCTGTACATGAACTCCCGCGACGACGGCATCACGCTGCTGTCGACGCTGGTCAACTTCGGCGCGATGACCGCCTTCCTGGCCTTGCACGTCTCCGTGTTCTGGTACTACGTCGTGCGCAACGGTTCTCGGGACTGGATGCGTCACCTGGCGTTCCCGCTGATCGGCTTCCTCATCCTGCTGTACGTGGTGATCAACGCGAACGTGGCCGCGCAGCGGCTCGGCTTCGTCTGGCTCGGCATCGGCGTGGTCATCCTGATCGTCCTGTACGCGTCGGGCCGCCGGCCCAAGCTGGCCGGGCAGTCCACCCTGGAGGAGTCGTCCAGTGCCTGAGGTGCATGAGTACCGGCCGAAAGCGGAGGAACTGGCATACACCTTCGGCGGGCGGCCCGCGGTCGCCCGCGTCCGGCCCGGCGACATCCTGCGGGTATCCACCGAGGACTGTTTCGGCGGCAAGGTCCGGGGCCCGGGCGACCTGCCGTCGCTCGGTCGTGCAGTTCCCGTTTCTGAACCCGGTCAGCGGCCCGTTCCACGTCGAAGGCGCGCGAGCCCGGCGACACCCTCGCGCTGCATTTCGCGGCGATCGAGCCGGCCCGCGACTGGGCGGTGTCCAGTCGACCTTCCCGCACTTCGGCGCGCTCACCTCCACCTCGCACACGGCGACCCTCCAGCCGCCGCTGGAGGAGCGGGTCTGGCTGCTACGAGGTGGACGCGCGCCGCCGGCCTCGTCCGGTTCCGGGCCCGCCGCTCCGAGTTCACCGTCGACCTGCCGCTCGACCCGATGCACGGTACGGTCGGCGTGGCCCCGGCGGCGTTCGAGGCGCGCATGACCATCACCCCGGACGCGCACGGCGGCAACATGGACACCCCGGAGCTGCGCGCCGGGGTGACCGTCTACTTCGGGGTCAATGTGGACGGTGCGCTCTTCGCCCTCGGCGACGGGCACGCCCGGCAGGGCCACGGCGAGGTCTGCGGCGTCGCCGTCGAGGCGGCGATGGAGACGACGGTCGTGGTCGAGCTGCTCAAGGGGGTGTCCACCCCGTGGCCGCGACTGGAGTCCGACGACGTACGTGATGAGCGACCGGCTCCGCCCGGCCGCTGGAGGACGCGTTCCGCATCAGCCAGCACGACCTGGTCACCTGGGTCGCGGAGTTGACCGGACTGGACCAGCTCGACGCGTACCAACTGGTCAGCCAGGCCGGCGAGGCACCGGTCGGCAACGTCTGCGACACCAACTACACGATGGTCGCCAAGGTGGCCAAGCGGTACCTGGGCCGGAGTCTCGCGTACGACGGCGTGCACGCCCGCCTCCGCCAGGTGGCCGCCACTAGGTGAAGGCGAGTCCGTCGAACCGGCCGGAGCGGCGCCACTCGTCGATGAAGGTGAAGTACGCCGTCGGGCCCGCCGGATGGCCGACGTTGAGCCGGTCCCGCAGGCCCACGGCCTGGCCCTCGTTGTTGTAGTAGCCGGGGGTACAGTCCGGCGAATTCAGCAGCGGGCCCGGCCCGGACAGCAGCAGCTCGATCCAGGCGTCCTCGGCCGGCTTGGTCGCCTCGACCTCGCGCGTGGCCGTGCTCGAGGGCGTGCCGCACGATGACCGCGATCGTCCGGCCTGCCTCGGTCAGGTTGTGCGGCACGTTGGAGATGAGGTTGGCGCCCTGCGTCGGCTGCACCATGAAGGCGTTGGGGAAGCCGTGTACGTGGATGCCGTGCAGGGTGCGCATGCCGTCGGCCCAGCGCTCGGACAGCCGCGACGCCGTCGCGGCCGGTCGGGTCGTAGCCGGCGCGCCGCGTGTACGGCGTACCGACCTCGAACCCGGACGCGTAGATGACGCAGTCGACCGGGTAGTCGACGCCGGCGGCCACGACGCCGGTCCCGGTGATGCGTTCGACGCCCTTGCCGTCGGTGTCGACCAGGTGCGTGCCGGGCACGTTGAACGCCTGCAGGTACTCGTCGTGGAAGCAGGGCCGCTTGCACAGCTGCCGGTACCAGGCCTTCAGGCGCTGGGCGGTGGCGACGTCGGTGACGATCGCGTCGACCCGCGAGCGGATCTCCTCCATCTTCTCGTAGTCGGAGTCCTCGTAGGCCGCGAGCATCTTCGCCGGGGTGAGATCGGTCGGCGGGAGCTGCGCGATCCTGGCCCGTACCCGCCGCGCGAGATCGGTCCAGCCGTCCATCACCAGGTCCTCGGTGACCAGGCCGCCGGTCTGGCTGGCGGTGAAGTTCTCCAGCCACCGCTGCTGCCAGCCCGGCGTCGCGACCTGCTTGAACCAGTCGGGATCGGTCGGCCGGTTGTCCCGGACGTCCACAGAGGACGGTGTGCGCTGGAAGACGAACAGCTCCCGGCAGGCCGGCGCCAGCTGGGGCACGCACCTGTACGGCCGTGGCGCCGGTGCCGATGATGGCGACGCGCTTGTCGCCGAGCCGGTCCATCGGCGTCGCCCTGCGCCGAGCCGCCGGTGTAGTCGTAGTCCCAGCGGCTGGTGTGGAAGGAATGCCCACGGAACTCCTCCAGGCCAGGAATCCCGGGCAGCTTCGGCACGTGCAACGGCCCGGTGCCCATCGCGACGAACTGGGCGGTGAAGTCGTCGCCGCGGTTGGTGCGGACCCGCCACCGGGACCGCGCCGCGTCCCAGGTGAGGTCGTTCACCTCGGTGTGGAACAGCGCGTTGTCGTAGAGCCCGAACTGCCGCGCGATCCGCCGGCTGTGCTCGAGGATCTCCGGCGCGTGCGCGTACTTCTCGGTCGGCATGTGGCCGGTCTCTTCGAGCAGCGGCAGGTAGACGAACGAGGCCGTGTCGCACTGCGCGCCCGGGTAGCGGTTCCAGTACCAGGTGCCGCCGACGTCGCCGCCCTTCTCGACGATCCGGACGTCATCGACACCGGCCTCTTTGAGCCGCGCGCCGGTCACCAGCCCGGCGAAGCCGCCGCCGATGAATGCGACCGTTACGTGGTCGCGCTTCGGCTCGCGCTCTGTCACCGGCGTATACGGGTCCTCGAGGTAGTGCGCCAACCGGCCGGTCACCCGCAGATATTGATCGTTGCCGTCGGGTCGTAGCCGCTTGTCGCGCTCCGCCCGGTACCTCCGGCGAAGTGCCCCCTTGTCGATGACCGCCACGATCGCAGCATCGCACGCGCCCCAACTCCCGGGAAGTAGTGCCCTCCGGGCCGCCGCGAGGCCACAACTCCGGGGAAGTAGTGGCCTCGGGGTCGCCGCGAGGCCACGACTTCGGGGGAGCAGTGGCCTCCCGGTCAGGGGCGCAGGAGCCGGTACCCGAAGGGCTCCAGCGTCTGGGCACCAGTGGGCAGGAGGACGTCGACCGGTGCCGGAGTGTGGTTGATGACGGTCACCACGTCGCCGCGGGCCGACGCCTCGACCCCGGCGGGCAGGCCGGGCAGCACGGGCGCGATGCCGGCCCGCTCGACCAGGTGTGCCACCACCGCCGCCCGGCCGGCCGCGTCGGCCATCGTTGCCACGTAGTAGGCCTCGCCTTCGCCGTACGCGTGGCGGGTCACGGCCGGGTCGCCGTTGTCGAAGGTGCCGAGCACCTCCGCCCCGTCCAGATGTATCACCTCGGCCAGGATGTCGGCGGCGAACGAGCTCTCACCAAACGTGACCGTGCGACCGTCTGCGTCCAGTACCCCATCGAAGTCTGTGACGAAGAGGCCGAGGGCGGCCCGGAGGCGGGTCGTGAAGCCGCCCGGCAGCAGGCGGTCGTGCTCGTCGACGACGTCACTGAACGCGGTGACCAGCAGCCGGCCGCCGGCCTCGACGAAGGCGGACAGCGCGGCCGCGTCGGTGTCGCGCAGCAGGTACAGACTGGGCGCGATGACCAGGTCGTAGCCGGCGAACGGCCCGCCGGGCCGCACGATGTCGGCCTGCACGTTGCGCTCGTGTAGCGCGGCGTGCCAGCCCTGCAGGTGCGCGAGGTAGTCGAACTGCGCCGGGTGGTCCGGCTGGTCGATCGCCCACCAGCTGTCCCAGTCCAGGACGATCGCGACGCGCGCCTCCCCGCCGGGAACGGGCAGGTCGGTGATCGCGGCGAGGTCGGCGCCCAGCTTCTCGACCTCGCGGTAGGTGCGCGTGTCGGGCCCGGCGTGCGGCAGCATCGCGGAGTGGAATTTCTCCGCGCCGGCCGCAGCCTGCCGCCACTGGAAGAACAGCACGCCGTCGGCGCCGCGGGCGACGGCCTGCATGCTGAACGCGGCCATCTGCCCGGGCGCCTTCGGCGCGTTGTTCAGCCGCCAGTTCACCGCGTTGGGGGCCTGCTCCATCAGAATCCACGGCCGGCCGGGCTTCAACGAGCGCATCAGGTCCCGCGCGAACGCGGTGCCCCGGAAGGCGTCCGGGTCGCGGGGATCCGGGTAGCTGTCGTCGGCGACGAAGTCGAGGACCTCGGCGAAGCGCCAGTAGTCCACGAACGGCCATGCGCCGATCAGGTTGGTGGTGATCGGCTGGGTCGCACCGGTGTCGCGGATGATCTGCCTCTCCATCCGGACGATGTCCAGCAGCGCCTCGGAGCTGAACCGCCGGAAGTCCAGCAGGCCGCTCGGGATTCACACTGTACGGGGCGAGCCGCGGCGGCAGGATCTGCGCGAAATCGGTGTAGTGCTGGGACCAGAACCAGGTGCCCCACGCGTCGTTGAGGGCGTCGATGTCCTGGTACTTGTCGCGCAGCCAGTCCCGGAACGCCGCGGCGGCCTGGTCGGAGTAGTCGTAGACCAGGTGGCAGCCGAGCTCGTTGTTGATGTGCCACATCGCCACGGCCGGGTGGTCCTTGTAGCGCTCCACTGTGGAGCGTACGAGCTCGGCGGCGAGGCGCCGGTAGTCCGGTGAGGTCGGCGCCCAGTGCTGCCGGGCACCCGGCCAGCGGATCGCACCCTCGCGGGTCTCGGTCAGGATCGCCGGGTACTTGGTGGTGGCCCACGGCGGGGTCGACGCGGTCCCGGTCGCCAGGTCGACCGCGATGCCGCCCGCGTGCAACAGGTCGATGACCCGGTCGAGCCAGCCGTAGTCGAAGATCCCCTCGTCCGGCTGGATCCGGGCCCAGGAGAAGACGCCGACGGTGGCGATGTTGACGCCGGCCCGGCGCATCAGCCGGACGTCCTGTGGCCAGACCTCCTCCGGCCACTGCTCCGGGTTGTAGTCCCCGCCATACCAGACAGTCATACGTCCCCTCCTCCTCCGTCGAGTCGACCGTCGAGCGTCCCGTCGAGTCGATCAAGGAAGTACACGCCGGGATTTGTCGGTTTCTCGGGCGTGTACTTCCTTGATCGACTCGACGGTCGGGATCGACTCGAGGCCCGCCCCACCGCTCGACCTCGGTATCGAGGGCGTCGGTGGTGGCGAAGCGACCTTCTCCCGCAGGGTGAGCCGCGCGAGGAGGTCATCGACGCGGGCGGTCCAGGACAGCGTCGGGTCCCGGAAGGGCTCGATCATGCTTTCATCCTCGACCAGACCGGTGGTGGCGCGCCAGCGACGCACGAGGACCACGTGCGGCCCATCACCGCGGCGACCTGATGGTGCCGGAAGGCAATCCGACCTGGAGCTATGCGGACGGCGGCTTCGCGGAGTGGTAGCCGTACGGGTTGCGTACCATTTCTGTAACACCACAGGAAGCGAAGGTCCATGGGCGAAGCGTCGGGTCGGCGAAGGACGGTGCGGATCAGCGACGTCGCCGCGGCCGCCGGAGTGAGCAAGGCGTTGGTGTCCTACGCGCTCAACGACCGCCCCGGGGTCAAGGAGTCGACGCGCGCACACATCGTCGAGACCGCCCGCAGCATGGGCTGGACGCCGAGCCTGCGGGCCCGGGCACTGTCGGTGTCGCGGGCCTACGCGATCGGCCTCGTCTTCCAGACCTCACCGGAGGCACTGGCCAGCGACCAGTACTACACCAGCCTCATGGCCGGGCTGCAAAGCGTGCTGTCGAACTCGCAGTACTCGCTGGTGACCGAGGTGGTCGACAACGATGAGGCCGAGCGCGGCTCCTATCTGCGGCTGGCGCGCGACGGCCGGGTCGACGGCATGGTCATCGTCGACCTGCGGCAAGACGACGCGCGGTTCGCGCTCGTGCAGGAGGCCGGGCTGGCCTTCGCGAGCCTCGGCTGGCCGCCGGAGCCGACCACCATGCCGGTCCTGGTGTACGACGAGGCGCAGGCGATCGCCGACGTGGTCAAGCACCTGGTCTCCCTGGGCCATCGCCGGATCGCCCAGGTGGTCGGCTCGCAGGCGAGCGCGCCCGCCCGGCTGCGCCGCGAGCTCTACCAGAAGCTGTTCCGCGAACACGGCATCGACGACTCGTGGTGGATCGAGAGCGACTACACCGCCTCCGGCGGCCGGGCCGCGACTACGCAGGTCCTCGACACCGACCCCAAACCCAGCGCCATCGTCTACTCCAATGACCTCATGGCCATCGCCGGGATGAGCGCCGCATTCTCCCGCGGCCTGCGGATCCCGGCCGACATCTCGGTCGTGGGCTGGGACGACATCACCATCTCGCAGTACCTGCATCCCGCACTGTCGTCGGTGGCCCAGCACCCGTTCGACGACGGACGCGTGGCCGCGACGCTGCTCCTCGAGGCGATCGAGGGGCGGCAGTTCGACGAGCCGGTGTGGATGCCCAACCCCCGGTTCGTACCCCGCGAGTCCAGCGGGCCCGCCCCTCATTAGCCCGCGGCCGGGGGAACCCGGCAAGGAGTGGCCTCAAAACGCCGCGCAGACCACTACTTCGGGCAAGTAGTGGCCTCGAAACGTCACCGAGGCCACTACTTCGGGCAACTAGTGGCCTTGCCGGTAGTGGCCTCGGGGACGCTAGCGGCGGGCGAGGTTGGCCAGGGCGTCGAGTTGGGCCGGGTCGCCGAGCGCGGAGCCGAGCGCGACCACGCGCGCGCCGGCGGCGAGGAAGGCCGGGGCGTTGGTGACGCCGATGCCGCCGGTCGCGACGAACCGGACGTCCGGGAACGGCCCATGCATCGCGGTGATCCAGACCGGCCCGAGCGAGGCGGCCGGGAACGCCTTGAGCCAGGTCAGCCCGAGCCGCGCGCAGCGCTGGATGTCGCTCGCCGTCGCCACCCCGGGCAGGGTCGGCAGGCCGGCCGCCAGTGACGCGCGGATCACGTCGTCGTCGGTGCCCGGGCTGACCGTGTAGGCGGCGCCGGCGCGCCGGGCCACGTCGACCTGTTCGGCGGTGAGCACCGTGCCGGCCCCGGCGACCAGTCCGCGGTCCTTCGCGGCGGCCGCCACCACGGTCAGCGCCTCGACCGCCGCGGGGCGCTGGATCGGGATCTCGACCATCCGTACGCCCGCGTCCCAGGCCCGTGCGGCGAGATGCAGGCTCGCCGCGGCGTCGAGCCCGCGCATGATCACCATGACCTGGGTGGTGGCGAATGCCTCGTCGAACCAGTCCATCGTCAGAAGTCTCCCATCGTGGCCAGGGCGGCCGCCGCGAACCGGTGCCCGCGGGCCAGCGCGTCGGCCGGGGAGGCGCCGGCGAGTTCGGCCGCCAGATACCCGGCGGCGAACGCGTCACCGGCGCCGACCGGCTCGACCACCTCGACGGTCTCGGCCGCCACGAAGTGCGCCTCGTCGCCGATGAAGGCGTGGGCGCCGACGTCGCCGTCCTTGACGATCAGCTTCCCGGTACCGATAAGGTCCCGGACGTCGGCGGCGCTGGACGTGCCCCAGAGCGTTGCGGCCTCGTCGCGGCCGACGAACACCAGGTCGCAGCGGCGGGCCAGGTCGAGCAGTTCAGGGGCGGCCACGTCGTGGTCCCACAGCGCCGGGCGGTAGTTCACGTCGAACGACACCGGGCGCCCGGCGGAAGCCCGGACGGCGATGACCTCGTCGAGCAGAGCCCGGCAGGACTCGGACAGGGCGGCGGTGATGCCGGAGACGTGCACGAGGGGCGCCGCGGTGAGCGGGAGTTTGGCCGCGTACGACGGGCCGAGCCGCGACGCGGCGGAGCCCCGCCGGTAGTAGAGCACCCGGGTGGCGCCGCTGCCCGGGTCCTTGAAGAAGACGCCGGTCGGCGCGTCCGGGTCGACGAGGACGAGCGACGTGTCCACCCCGCGCGCCTCGAGGGTCGCGGTGAGGCGGCGGCCGAGCGCGTCGTCGCCGACGGCGCTCGCCCAGGCGGCCGGTACGCCCGCCCGCGCCAGGTGGCTGGCGACGTTGGACTCCGCGCCGGCCACGTCGAGCCGGAACGCGGCCGCCCGTTCGAGCGGCTCGGGCCGGTCCGGCGTGACCAGCACCATCGTTTCGCCGATGGTCAGGACCGCGGGCAGGTCCGAGGATCGCCGATGGTCAGGACCGCGGGCAGGCCACGAGGATCGCCGATGGTCAGGACCGCGGGCAGGCCACGAGGATCGCCGGTGGCTGGGACGTCGCGCATCTCACGAGAGTCGCAGAACCAGGTCGTTCGCGGTACGCAGGACTGGCGCGGTGAGCAGTTCGTGTTCGCGGCCCGTCGGGATGCCGGAGAAGCGCAGTTCCCGCCGCTCGCCGGGCAGCAGGGTCACGAGGCAATCGTCGGCCTCGGCCGCCGGGTCGACACGGTCGGGAAACACGCACAGATCCCGTACGAGGGTGCCGGCCGATGCGATCAGCAAGACGATCGTCGCCGTCGCGTTCGACGCGCAGGTCCAGCCGGCTCGGCTGGTAGGCCAGTTCCCGGTCGGTGGCGAAGAACCACAGCGCCCGCTGCCGGGTCGCCTCGGCGACCAGGACCTCCGAGGTCGCCGAGGCCGGGACGGTGAGCGTCGCGGGCAGGTCGAGCCGGGCAACGCCGAGCCGGTCGGTCACCACGCGGGCGGTGGACTCGGCGAGCACCGTGCCGTCGAAGGTGAGCCGGCGCACGGTGACCGGTTCGCGCCAGGTCTCGCCGGTGTCGTTGACGGCGACGAGGGCCAGCCCGTCCGCGGCGGGCTGGATCGTCAGCAGCCGTGGCGCGTAGGCCTCGCGCAGCGCGTACCACAGTGGTTTTTTGCGGCCGTCGCCGTCGATGGCGGCCCAGGACGTGACCGGCCAGCAGTCGTTGAGCTGCCAGACGATCGCGCCGGAGCAGCGCGGGCGCAGCGACCGGAAGTGCTCGACGCCGAGCTCGATCGCGCGGGCCTGGTTGAGCTGCGTCGCGAAGTGCCAGTCGTCGACGTCTCGCCGGGGCGGCGAAGTGCGGCGCGAGTCCGCGCGCGAGCTTGCCGTTGCCGTCTTCGGCCTTCTGGTGGTGCAGCACGCCGGGGGAGGTCGGCGGTCAGCGGGTCGTCGTGCACCGCACGCGTCGAGCGTCGACCAGGTCGGCGGGGCCTGCCAGCCGAACTCGGCGACGAACCGCGGCCGGTAGTCGCGGTAGACCGTGTAGTCGGCGCTGTTCCACACGTCCCAGATGTGCTTGAGCGCGTGGTCGTCGTCGTTGGGGTGGATGTCCATCGAGCCGGAGTACGGGCTGCCCGGCCAGTACGGGCCGGCTCGGGTCGGTCTCGGCGACCGACGCGGGGCAGCACGTCGAGGTAGTAGCCCAGCGCCCCACGGGCGGCCGCCGATCGGCTCCTGCCAGTCCCAGTCGAAGTAGCCCCAGATGTTCTCGTTGTTGCCGTTCCACAGCACCAGGCTCGGGTGCGGCATCAGCCGGGCGACGTTGTCGCGGGCCTCGGCGTCGACCTCGCGGCGCGAGCGGCTCGTCCTCCGGGTAGGCGGCGCAGGCGAACAGGAAGTCCTGCCAGACCAGCACGCCCAGTTCGTCGCACGTGCGGTAGAAGTCGCGGCTCTCGTAGACGCCGCCGCCCCAGACCCGCAGCAGGTTGATGTTGGCGTCGACGGCCTGGTCGACCGGGTCCGCAGCCGCTCGGCGGTCGACCCGGGGCGGGAAGCAGTCGTCCGGGATCCAGTTGGCGCCGCGCACCGGCACCGGCACGTCGTTGACCACGATGACGAACGGGGTGCCGTCGGCGTCCGGCGTGGTGTCCAGGCGCAGCGAGCGGAACCCGATCCGCGCGTCCGTCGCCACTCGTCGCCCGTCGGCAGCCGGATCGACGCGTCGTACAGCGACTGGCCGCCCAGCCCGTGCGGCCACCACAGCGACGGGCCTGTCGACGCGTACCTCGACGGTGACGGCGTCCTGGCCCGGCGTGGATCTCCGCGGTCATCCGCGCGGGCCCGACGGTCGCCTCGACGGCCGTGGCCGCCTCGACCGGCGCGTCGAGCCGGACGTCGAACGCTCGCGATGCCGTGCGGTCCTTCGACGGTCACCGTGGGCCGGACCTCGCGGATGCGCGGGCCGGTGTGCCGGATCAGGGTCACCGGCCGCCAGATGCCGGCGGTGACGAGCGTCGGTCCCCAGTCCCAGCCGAAGTTGCAGGCCATCTTGCGCACGTAGTTGAACGGACCCGGGTACTGGTTGGGCAGCCGCCCGAGCCGCTCGCGCTCGGCTTCGCCGAATGCCCACGCCGGAATCGAACCGCACCGAGAGCAGGTTGCCGCCGTCGCGGAGCGAATCGCGGATCGGGATCTCGTACCGGCGGTGCATGTTCTGCGTGCGTCGCGACCACGACGTCGTTGACGCTGATCGTGGCGACCGTGTCGAGCCCCTCGAACGCGAGGACGACCTGCTCGCCCTCGACGAGCGTGTGCCGCAGTTCGCGCTCGTAGACCCAGGGGACCCGGCCGATCCAGTCGAGCGTGAGCTCGTTCTCAGTCCAGGTAGGGATCGGCGATGAGGCCGGCGTCGAGCAGGTCGAGTGTGCACCGTGCCGGGCACCGTGGCGGCGATCGGCAGGGCGGCCCGCACGTGCGCGGGAACAGCGGTCCGGTTTGCGTCGTCGGCGAGCCGGAGCACCCAACCCTCGGCGAGGTCGGTGCGGATCGTCATCAGTGCCCCTCCTGGGCGCGTTGTTCCTTCTTTGGCCGATGACTCGGGTCCGTCGAGCGCACGACGCCGGGCCCCGGGCAAAACGCGCAGCGTTTTGGCTGGGTGGCTGTCGCTCCCGCCAGGAATCCCGGCGTGCCGCGTGCCCAAGCCCGGCACGTCTCCCAGCCTTCTCAAGATCAAAGGTGCCAAGTTGGCGATTCTCGGCCTCCAGATCGCCAACTTCGCACCTTCGATCTGGCCACAGCTCATCGAAGCGTAATCGCCGGGCGCCGGAGTGCCGGCGCGCAACCCTTGCGGTGGATCAGGAGCGCACCGGCGTGGGGACGGCCGTGGCCGGGGCGGGCGCCTTCCGCGGGGTCTGGACGGACCCGGCGCCGGCGAACGCCAGCAGGCCGATGACCAGCATCCCCACGCACAGCACCGCGACCGCGCCGAGCGCGATCAGCACCCAGACCACCGCGCCGGTCCGCTTGCTCGGCTGCAGGTGCAACGGCGGCGCGTCGGGGAGCGGTAGGCCGGCGTCGAGCCGGGCCTCGGCGGCGACCTCGGCCGGGTCGCCGAGGTGGTCGAGCAGCGACCGGACCTCGGCCTCGGTCTCGTCGGGGCCGAACTCGGCCCGCCCGGCCGCGATGTGCTCGCGCAGGTCGTCGAGCAGTTCGTCGCGCCGGTAGGCCGGCACGCCGGTCAACGCCTGGCCAACCGCGCGCAGGTAGTTGTCGACCAGAGCGTCGTGGCTCGTCACATTGGTGTTCATAGCGCCTTCGTTCCGACGATGCGGTCGACGGTGTCGCGGAAGGCGCTCCACTCGGTGCGGAAGACGCTCAAAGCGGCGTGGCCGTCGGGGGTCAATGCGTAGTAGCGCCGGGGCGGGCCGGAGGGCGACTCGCGCCAGACGGTCTCGACCCGGCCGGCGCGCCGCAACCGGGCAAGGAGCGGGTAGAGCGTGCCCTCGCTGGTCGTCAACGTGCGCTCGGCGCCGAGGCGGCGCACCAGCTCGACGCCGTACTGCTCGGCGTCCTCCATGAGCGCGAGGACGCAGAACTCGAGCGTCCCGCGGCGCAGCGCGGTCGAGAGTGCGGCCGGACTATCCATGCCGCACACGGTACCTTGCGCCACCAAGTACCACAACGTCACCGTCGCGTCTGCGAGCATGCGGTTATGACCTCCGATGATGAGCGATTCCTGCGCCGGGCGATCGAACTCGCGGCGGACTCGCGGGCCGCCGGCGACGCGCCGTTCGGCTCGCTGCTGGTCGGCCCGGACGGCGACGTACTCGCCGAGGACCACAACACCGTCACCTCGGGTGGCGACATCACCGCCCATCCCGAGCTTAAACTCGCCCGCTGGGCCGCCCAGCACCTCGAACCGCCGGTCGCGGCCGGTACGACCATGTACACCAGTTGCCAGCCGTGTGGCATGTGCGCGGGCGCGATCGACCGGTCCGGCCTCGGCCGCGTGGTCTTCGCGCTGTCCGGCGAGCAACTCGACGCGCTCAAGCCGGGTGGCGGCTTCCCGCGCGTACCGCAGGAGGGCCCGGCCCTCTACGACGAGGCAAGCGTGCCAGTAGACGGCTACTACACCTGAGCGAGTCCCCAATCCCCAGTCGATCAAGGAAGTACGCGCCCGGGAAACGGACAATTCCCGGCGCGTACTTCCTTGATCGACTGGGTTAGGGGGGTGGCGCTGCGCGGTATAGTACGGCTACGGCCCGGTCGAGAGGCGCTGCGACGGATTCGAGGATCCGCCACGCTCGGCCACGCGGGCCCACGACGACAAGGGCGCCTCCGACTGAGGGGGTGCCCTTCACTATGCGTGTAGCAAAACAGCAGCTCAACGGGATCGACTTCGCGGTCGCGGACCTGTCGCTCGCCGACTACGGCCGGCACCAGATGCGCCTGGCCGAGCACGAGATGCCCGGCCTCATGGCGATCCGGCGCGAGTTCGCCGACGCGCAGCCGTTGCGCGGCGCACGGATCGTCGGCTCGCTGCACATGACCATCCAGACCGCAGTCCTCATCGAGACGCTCGTCGCGCTCGGCGCTGAGGTCCGCTGGGTCTCCTGCAACATCTTCTCCACCCAGGACGAGGCGGCCGCCGCGGTCGTCGTCGGCCCGGACGGCACACCCGAGCGGCCCAGCGGTACCCCGGTCTTCGCCTGGAAGGGCGAAACCCTCGAGGAGTACTGGTGGTGCACGATGCAGCTGTTCGACGGATACGAGCCGAACATGATCGTCGACGACGGCGGTGACCTCACCCTGCTGCTGCACAAGGGCGTCGAGTTCGAGGTGGCCGGCGGGGTGCCGCAGCCCGACGAGCACGATCACGCCGAGTACCGGGTGATCCTGGATACCCTGCGCGCGAGTCTCGGACGGTTCACCCGCATCGCCGCCCAGATCCGCGGGGTCACCGAGGAGACCACTATCGGCGTGTCCCGGCTCTACAAGCTGGCCCGCGCCGGGCAGCTGCTCTTCCCGGCGATCAACGTCAACGACTCGGTCACCAAGTCCAAGTTCGACAACAAGTACGGCATCCGCCACTCCCTCGCCGACGGCCTCAACCGCGCCACCGACGTGATGCTCGGCGGCAAACTGGCCGTGGTGTGCGGCTTCGGCGACGTCGGCAAGGGCGCGGTCGAGTCACTGCGCGGGCAGGGCGCCCGCGTGGTGGTCACCGAGATCGACCCGATCTGCGCGCTGCAGGCGGCGATGGAGGGCCTGCAGGTCGTCGAGCTCGACGACGTGATCGGCACCGCCGACATCTTCATCACGGCCACCGGCGGCGTCGACATCATCTCGGCCGCCCAGATGGCCCGGATGAAACACAACGCGATCGTCGCCAACGTCGGTCACTTCGACACCGAGGTCGACATGGCCGGCCTCACCCAGTACCCCGGAATTGCGCGCGTGACGATCAAGCCGCAGGTCCACGAATGGCGGTTCCCGGACGGCCATTCGATCATCGTCCTGTCGGAAGGCCGACTGATGAACCTGGGCAACGCCACCGGCCACCCCAGCTTCGTCATGTCCAACTCCTTCACCAACCAGGCGATGGCCCAGATCGAGCTGTTCACCAAACCGGGTGACTACGAGCGCGCCGTCTACATGCTGCCGAAGTACCTCGACGAGAAGGTCGCCCGCCTGCACCTGGACGCCCTCGGGGTCCGGCTGACCACGCTGACCAAGAAGCAGGCCGAGCACCTCGCCGTCGAGGTGTCGGGTCCCTATAAGGCGGATCACTACCGCTACTGACGCTCGCTACACTCCGGCCCATGATCGGGCCGTGGTTGGTGGTCGGACTGGCCGTGGCAGCGGCAGTCGCCGGCGGGTACGGGCTGTGGGTGGCCCGGTCCCGCCGGCGACGGCCCGCCGATCCGGTCGCGGCCTCGCTGCGGCGCGCCGAGCAGGCGGTCGCCCGGCTCCGCGAGCAGACCCGCGCGCCGAAGGACCCGACGCTGCGGGCGCAGCTCGACGACGTCGACGACAAGGCGGCCGAGGTCCTCGCCGACCTGCACCGCTACGCCGCCCAGCTGCCGGCGATCGACGAGAGCCTGCGCGACATCCCGGTGGAGCGCCTGCGCGCCGAGCTGGCCTCGCTCGAAGAGCGTCTCAACGCGGCGGACGACCCGACGCTGCGCACCGAGCTCCAGCACGCCGAACGGTCCCTCACCGACCAGCTCGCCGTCGCCGGTCGATTGGAGACCGCGCGCGGCACCCTGCTCGCCCGGATCGAGGCCGCCGTCCTGGACCTCGAGGGCCTCGGCCACCGGGTCGCCGAGATCATCGTCATGCACGACGCGGCCGGGGAGGACGCGCAGACCGGCACCAAGCTCACCGAGCTGTCCGACGACGTGTCGAGCATGCGGTCGGGGTTGGCCGAAGCGCAGGACATCTCCTCGAGCGTGCTCGGCGCCGCGCCGCCACCGCCGGCGGCCGCCAAGCCGCGCCGCATCATCCAGCGTCGCAAAGGCAAGCCCCGGTGGGACATCGTGGCCGGCGTGGTCGCCGTCGTGCTCATCGCCTCCTGCCTCGTCAACGCCTTCGTCCCGCACGGCAACCCCTTCGCCGGTACCGGGTGCGTCGAAGCCATCGGCTTCCTGGGTCGGCTCTCCGGCGACGACGCCGGCGACGCGCAGACCGAGTTCGACGCGGCCGCCCTCGCCGTCGAGCAGGACAACGCCGCGCACCCGGCCTGCCGCGTGCAGCTGCAGAAGTACGACACGAACATCGGCGACGACGGCGCACAGAACGCGGCCACCGCGGTCGTCGAGGACGCGGGTGTGCTCGGCGTCGTCGGCCCCACGTACGGCTCCGACACCGAGGGCGCGCTGCCCGTCCTCGGCCCGGCCGGCGTAGCCATGATCACCCCGTCGGCGAGCGACAGCGACCTGCCCGGCCTCGGCTGGGACGTGTTCCACCGCACCCTGCCCAGCGACGACGACCAGGCCGACGCGGCCGCCCGGTACCTCAAGGGGCGCAAGACGTTCGTCATCGGCGACGACACCGGCTTCGGTGAGGACGTCGCCGCCCACCTCGCCGGCGAGCTCAAGCCGGTCGGCCGGGCCACCGTCACGTCCGAGCAGAAGGACTTCGCCGGGGTCGCCAAGCAGGTCGCCGCCAGCGGGGCCGACGCCGTCTACTTCGCCGGGGTCGGCGGCGACGGCGGCCTCTTCGTCAAGGCCATGCGGGCCGAGAGCCGGACCATCACCATCGTCGGCGGCGACCGGCTCATCACCACCAGCTTCTTCGACGGCGCCGGCGACGCCGCCGAAGGCACCGTCGCGACCTGCCCGTGCGTGCCGACGAAGGTCGGCGTCGCGGCGTTCCGCGCGCAGTTCCTGGCCCGCTACGGCACCGAGCCCGGCTTCTACGCGCCCGAGGCGTACGACGCCGCGCAGGTCCTCCTCACCGGCATCCGCGCCGGCCGTACCACCCGCGCCGACCTCCTCGCCTGGGTCGACGGCTATGACGCCGACGGCATCTCCCGCCATCTGCGCTTCGGCACCGGCGGCGGCATCGCCGTACCCCAGCCCAACGTCTGGGCGTACACCGTCACCGACGGCTCCTTCACCCCCGACAACGTCCTTTGACGATTTCCGGCCTCGGCAGGGCCCGGCTCGGCACAACTCCGGGGAAGTAGTGCCCTCAACCGGGCCCGGAAGCCACAACTTCGGGGAAGTAGTGGCCTCGCGTGGGCCGGGTGGCCACTACTTCGGGGAACTGGTGTCCTTGTACGGGTCAGGGGCCAGCGCTGGAGGCGCTCGGTGAGGCGGGTGCCGTCGCGGGCACGGTCACCCGCACTTCGCTGACCATGTCCGGGCGGAGCGGCTCGGTAGACAGGTGCGGGTATTCGAACCGCAGCGTGTAGGTGCCGGTCGGCGGGTCGTTGACCACGAACGCGTAGTACACGTTGGTCTCTTCGCGGTCGCGGTCGAGGTTCTGGATCGGATACTCCATCGGGCTGGCGGCCGTCCCGTCCGGCAGCAGCAGGCGCAGGCGGGAGTCGTCGAGGTCGATGAACGACGACGGCCCGCGGTACACGGCGTCGAGCCAGCACGACAGCACGAGCCGCTTCGCCGGCGCCTGCTTGTGCTCGGTGACGATGTCACCGCTGAGGTCGCAGTGCTTGATGGCGAACCGGAGGTCCCGGATGGTGACGTCCTTGACACCGAGCACCTGACGGGGCTGATGGAGCGTCGCCTTGCCCGCATGAAGCGGGATCACGGTTCGGGCGACGGTGGCGTCGCCGAAGCTCAATACGGCGTCGGTCAGGCTGCCGGACAATTGCTGGACGTCGAACTCGAACACGACGTTGGTCTTCTGCTGTCCCGGTACTTTCGGCGAGCCTTGCGCGGTGCCGGTCACGTAGGAGTCCTTGATGGCCAGCGTGGCGTCGATGTCGACCGTCTTGTCGCGCAGGCCGAGGTTCTTGGCGGTCGCGGTCACCTGCACCGTCGGCCTGCGGGTCTTGTCGTAGCTGGCCTTGCCGAAGGCGAGTTCCCACCCGGCGAACCACGCGGTCTTGTTCATCGGGACCGTCTGCTGGGCGTCGCCGGGTTTGGCGTCGATGGCCCCCTGGCTCTGCGGCGAAGTGGGGGTTTCGGTGTGGTTCAGGAACTGGTACGCCCGGTTCGCGCCGATCAGGACGAGCAGCAGCACGGCGACGGTTCCGGCGATGAGGAGCGGACGGCGTCGCCGGGGTGGCGTGGCGGCGGGGCGCGGCGCGGCGGGGACCGCGCCGGACGGCCAGATCGGGTCGCGCCCGGGCGGTGGAGACATCGGCCGGGGCGCGTCGAAGACATGTGCGCCGCTCGCGGAGGTCTCGTGCCCGTACTCGGCGGCTGGCGGTTGCTCTTCGACCCGCCTGTGCTCAGCGGTCCCGAGCGGCGTGGCCGCGGTGAAGCCGCCCAGCGCGACCACGAGTTCGGGCTGGTCGATCAGTGTCGGCGCGATCCCCAGCCGCTGGTGCAGCAGCGTCCCGGCCAGTGGCACGCGGCTCGACCCGCCGACCGGGAACACGCCGGCGAGCCGGTCGGCGCGGATCCCGGCCCGCTGCAACAGTGACGCGGTCAGGTCGACGGTGCGCTCCAGGTACGGCCGGGCGATCCGCTCGAACTCCTCCCGCGTCAGGTGCACGTCGGTATCGAAGAGCGGCACGTGCAGCGAAGCCGACGAGGTCCGGGACAGCTGTTCCTTGGCCAGCCGGACGTCGTCCCACAGCATCCTGTGCCGCCGCCGGTCCACATCGGACTCGGGCCGCGTCAGCCGCCGCCAGAGCGCCGGGTCCTTCCCGCCGACCGTACGGGCGAGGTGTTCGACGATCGCCCCGTCGAGGTCGACCCCGCCGACGTCGGGCAGCCCGTCGGCGGCCAGGATCTCCCAGCCCGACTCACCGCCACGGCGCAGCACGCTGGTGTCGAACGTGCCGCCGCCGAAGTCGTAGACGACGAGGATCCCGCCGGGATCGACGCTGCGGCCGAGCATCGTGGTGAAGTAGCTCGCCGCGGCGACCGGCTCGGGCACCAAGGTGACCGCCGGCAGACCGGCCTCGCTCGCGGCCGTGGCCAGGATGGCCTTGCGCTGGGCGGCCCAGGACGCCGGATAGGTGAGCACCGTGCCGGCCGGCAGAGCACCGGCGACGCGGGCGGCCTCGTCGGAGACCCGGCGCAGCACCGCGCCGATCGCGGCGGTCACCGGGTACTCGCGCGAGCCGAGCAAGATGCGGCCCTCGTCGATGCGCCGCTTCGGGTTGGGCTCGAAGCGGGTCGGGTCGAGCCGGGCGCTGCGGATCGCGTCCTGCCCGACCAGCAGCCGGCCGTCGGTCTCGGCGTACACCGCCGAGGGCAGCAGGAAGCTCGCGTCGAACAGCAACGGCTGCGGAGCACCGGCGCCGCCGAGCGCGGCGACGGTGTGGGTCGTGCCGAAGTCGATTCCGAGTCGCACGCCACCCGGCGCGTCCCGTGCCGTCACGAGCCACACCGTAGCGGAATCAGGGTGGGGCCCGCGCCGCAGGCGCGGGGTCGGGGGGCGGCAAATCCGTCAACCTGCTGACTGTCGGCTTCCCTCCAGCGCTGAACCGGCCACCACGACGCGACCGTGCTGTTCACGTGTCGTTCGAACAAGCTTTGGAGGCTGGACATGTCCCGATCATCTGAGCGTGCCGCTCGTCTGCAGTCCCACTGGACGTCCCGGCATGCCGCCAACGGCCGCGAGGAGATCATCCTGCGCTGGACCGTGCGCCGCCGGAAAGACCCGCAGACCCCCGCCACATGACGATCACCGCGCGGGCGTCGTCCCGGTCATCGTCGCGAAGGCGATGACGTTGCTCCGGTACTGATGCCGGAGGTGGTCGAACGTCCCGCCGCAGGTGATCAGCCGCAGGACCGGCCGGTCGACCGAGCCGTACACCGCGTTCGCCGGGAACGCCGACTTCGGATACTCGGTCACCTGGTTGACGGTGAACACCGCGCTGCTGCCGTCGGCCCGGTGCACGGTGACCGCGTCGCCGGCGCGCAGTTCCCGGAGCCGGTAGAAGACAGCCGGCCCGTCGCGGGCCGTGTCGACGTGGCCGAGGATGACCGCCGGTCCGGTCTCACCCGGCGTGGCCAGGTACTGGTACCAGCCCGCGGGTGCGTCGTGGCGCAGCGGCGGGACGACGATCGTGCCGTCGGTGTTGAGCCCGAGCGCCATCAGCGACGTGCTGAGACCGATGGCCGGGATGTCGAGGTGGGTCGGCACGGACCGGCGAAGCGGCGCCGGCCCGGTGACGACCTTCCGTTTCCCGGCGAACGGCGCGGGCGACCCGGCGACACCCGGCGCGGGCGACCCGGCGATACCCGGCGCCGCGGCGGTACCCGGCGAGCGCGACCCGGCGGTACCCGGTGAGCGCGCCGGCGCCGGCGGGCCTTGCATCGCGGCCAGGTCGGTCGCGGACGAGCGCTGCGGTATCGACGGCGGCCGCCCGCCGATCGCGACGAGGGTGATCCCGCCGATCGCCAGCAGCGCGGTCAGCGCGTCCAGGAGGTATCGGCGCTGCCGCAGTGCCATCAGCTGCCCAGGTCGGACGGCCAGGTGCGGCGCAGCACCAGGGCCGCTGCCGCGAGCAAGAGCAGCACGCCGGCCCCGAGCAGCACCGGGCTGCTGACTCCCGGCCCGCCACCACCACCGGTACGCGGGGCGCCGTCGGGCGTCTGGGCGACATTCGGCCCGTCGGCGCCGGCGGTGGGCGTCGCCGACCCGGAGCCGGCCGCGGAGCCGCCGGGACCGCTCGACTGGGTGGCGTTCGGCGCCTTCGATGTCGGCCCGGTTGTCGGCGCCTTCGATGTCGGCCCGGTTGTCGGGGCGATCGCCGGCTTCGATGTCGCCGGCTTCGATGTCGCGGGCGGCGCCCCCGGGGCGGGCCCGGTCGCGCCGGCCCCGGCGGACGACGACGGTTTCGCGGGAGTGCCGGTGGGGGTCGGCGTAGCGGTGGGGCGAGCCGGGGCGGTGGTCGGAGAGGCGGAACGGGAGGCCGAGGCCGAACGGGAGGCCGACGCCGAACTGGAGGCCGAGCGCGATGCGGCTGCCGACGCTGAAACCGACGCGGAGACGGAGGCCGACGTCGAGCGCGACGCGTCCGGTGCGGCGTTGTTGCCGTCTCCGCCGCCTCCGCCCGAGCACAACGCGACCAGCAGGAGGATGAGCAGAACCAGGACGACGGCGCCGACGATCGCGGCCACTCGGCTCGCCACGGGCGGGCGTCGGGCGTGGGCGCGTCTCACCGGCTCAGACATCGGCTCATCTCTTTCGTTGGGACTATTGTGACCGTTTCCTTCCCGTGTGTCGCCCCGCATCTGGCGGGTACCCCGCCGTCCGTCTGTCCACACCGATCTATACGACCGTGATTCACCCGGTCGGGCGACGGCGCTGACCTGCGCGGACACCGAGGATGTGAGAATCCCGGAACCGTGCCACGACGGGTAGCGCGTCGCCCGCGACGGCCACCGGTGCGGCATCGTTTCGCTCCAAGAGCCTTGTGACCATAGGAGAGACCGATGTCCCGCCGTACCCGCACCAACGTCGTCGCCGGCGCCGCGATCGCCATGCTCGGCTTGCTCACGCTGGCCGGTTGCCGCCTTCCCGGCCAGTCGGACGACCCGCCGGCCACCAACGGTGGTGCCAATCCCTCGGCGGCGGGCGGCGGGCCGGACGCGACCCCGACCTCGAACGCGTCCGGCAGTCCCTTACCGGACATCTGCACCCTGCTCACCAAGGGCGACGTGGCCGACCTGACCAACCGCGAGGTCACGATCATGACCAACGAGGGTGGCGCCTCGTCGGGCGCCCGGTACTGCCAGTGGCAGCTCAGCGCCGGCCAGCTGACGGTCACCGTCGACATCGAGACGCGCGAGAGCTTCGACGTCCGCAACCAGCAGTCGACCCCGGTCGACGGCATCGGCGAGACCGCGTACTCCCTCAGCGGCCACCTGTACGTGTTCCAGAACGGCCGGGCCGTCGACGTCTACGCCTCGTCGTCGGACAGCGACAGCACCAACCTGACGGTCGAGAAGAACACCGCGGAGAAGGTACTGCCGAAGCTCGAAACCCCCTAATCGGGTGATAACGCTCAAAGGCCCCCAACGATAGAGATGATCTCCGTAGCGTCGGTCGGGTGAAGCGAGCATTCTTCGCGGCGGCGTGCCTCGCCGCGGCCGTACTGGCCGGATGTGCCCCGGTCGGCGCCACGCCGGCCCCGGAAGACTCGGCGAGCAGCGGCGCGCCGGCGACCACCAGCGGCGCGCCGCCGCCCAGCAGCGAAGACCTCACCAAAGCCCTCCTCACAGCCAAGGATTTGCCGACCGGGTTCGTCCAGACGGCCGATACGTCCAACGGCAACGGGGCGGTCGGCATCGGCGGCGGCGGGTTCCCCGGCTGCGCACCGCTCAACACGCCGCTGACCACGACGCAGACCATGGCGGCGGCGGTGACGTTCGCGAAGGGCGTCATGGGTCCGTACGTGACGCATGCCGTCCTGCGCTACCCGGCCGGCGGCGCCACCGCCGCGCTGACCCGGCTCACCGAGGCGCAGACGTCCTGCCCGGCGTTCAGCCAGGAGATGGCCGGTTTCACCGTCAAGTTCCAGCTGAAGCCGGCCGGCGTGCCGCCCCTCGGCGACCAGGCCGTCGGTCTGCGGATGACCGGGGTCACCGACGGCTTCAACATCGCCGTCGTCGCCGACATCGCGGCGATCCGCCGGGGCGACGTGGTGATCTGGCTGAGCGACATGTCCATGGGTACGACGGCCGCATCGATGGTCGACGACCTGGCCCGGGTGGCCGTGGCCCGCTGCGCCGCCACGCTGCCGGACTGCGCCACCCCGCGCTGACCCACCCTCCAGTCGATCAAGGAAGTACGCGCCCGGGATTCGGACAAATCCCGGCGCGTACTTCCTTGATCGACTGGAGGGTGGGTCGCTAGCCGCCGACGTGGATGCCGGGGCGCCTGGCCGGGTCCGGCTCGACTCTTGCGGATGATCTCGCGGACCACGGGCGCGGTGTCGCCCCGGCCGAGGATGAGGTAGCGGAACAGGTGCGCGAGCGGGCTGCCCTCGGCCCACTCGAAGTAGCAGTGCGGCCGTACCCCGGTCGCGTCGCGCAGGGCCAGCAGGATCGCGGCGATCGCGTTGGGCACGGCCGGGCTCTCCGCCCGCAGGACGCGGTGCCCGTCCGACCGTCGACGCCCGTGCACGTGCAGCACGTCGCTGAACTCCGACGGGTCGACGACGTCGATCTCGAGGAACAGCACGTCGGCCGCGGCCGGGCACCGGGTTCATGCCGCGCTGCTCGCGCTCCTTGCGCCTCGTACTCGGCGGCGTCGCCGGCCTGGCGCCGGTTGGCGATGATG
This sequence comes from uncultured Actinomycetota bacterium, assembly GCA_963816625.1. Taxonomy (GTDB): domain Bacteria; phylum Actinomycetota; class Actinomycetes; order Mycobacteriales; family Micromonosporaceae; genus Dactylosporangium. Next base: position 1,938,457 of record CAWFLC010000006.1, read on the forward strand.
TTCAGCTCGCCGTCGTAGGCGAGCGAGTCGGTGATGAACCGGCGGGCCGGCTCGTCGAACTCGATCCGGTCGGCGCGCAGCTCGGTGGTGCGGGTGACCCGCGAGATCAGCGACACCACGATGATGCCGGCGATGAACAGCGCCGAGATGGCGATGCCGTCCGGCTTCTCGCGGATGTTCTCGACCAGCGCGTACAGCAGGATCAGCGTGAGCACCGCGAAGCCGACGGTCGGCGGGCCGCTGCCGGCGGCGGACGGCGGAGATGGTGACCGCGACCGCGCCGGAGACCATCATCGCCAGGATGCCGGTGGCGTAGGCGCCGGCCTGCGCGTTGACGTCGGCGCCGAACGCGATGGTGATGGCGATGCAGATCGCGGTGTAGACCAGCACCACCGGGCGGACCGCGCGGCCCCACTCCGGCGCCATGCCGTAGCCGGGCAGGTAGCGCGGCACGATGTTGATCAGGCCGGCCATCGCGGAGGCGCCGGCGAACCACAGGATCAGGATCGCTGCTGATGTCGTAGACGGTGCCGAAGGCCTCGCCGAGCTTCTCGTGCGCGAGGTAGGCCAGCGCCCGCCCGTTCGCCGCGCCGCCCGGCTCGAACTGCCTCGGCCGGGATCAGCACGGTGGTGACGAAGCTGGTCGCGATCAGGTAGACGCACATGATCAGCGCGGCGGTGGTGAGCAGCTTGCGGGTGTTGCGGATCCGCGACGCCAGCCGCTGCTCGGCGTCGTCGCCGTCGGCCGCGACCAGCGGCATCATGCTGACCCCGGTCTCGAACCCGGACAGGCCCAGCACCAGCAGCGGGAAGGCGAGCACCGCCGGCCCGAGCAGCCCGCCGAACCCGTGCCGGCTCGGGGTGAGCGCGTCCGGTCCACGGCCGAGAACGCGCCGGGCGTGGCTGAAGACGTCGACCAGGCCGACCACGACGACGACCGCGTTGAGCGCGAGGAACACCGCGACCAGCGGGATCGCCACGCCGACGGCCTCGCTGAAGCCGAGCAGGAACACCCCGCCGAGGATCAGCAGCAGCACGACCGTGATGAGCACCGCGTGGCCGTGCAGGAAGTCCGGGCGTGAGCGGGTTCTCCAGCAGGTGCACCGATGGCGTCGGCCGCCGACAGCGTGATCGTGATGATCCACGAGGTGGCGACGAAGCCGAGCAGCACCAGCACGAAGATCTTGCCCCGCCAGAACGGCAGCAGGTCCTCCAGCATCGCCACCGAACCCTGCCCGTGCGGGCTCTCCTTGGCCACCCGCCGGTACATCGGCAGCATGCCCGAGCAGCGTCAGCGCCGACGATCAGCAGCGTCGCCAGCGGCGACAGCGCGCCGGCGGCGAGCGCCGCGATGGCGGGCAGGTAGGACAGCGTGGAGAAGTAGTCGACGCCGGTCAGGCACATGACCTTCCACCACGCCTGCGGCTTCGCGTGGCTCTCGTCGGCCTCCGGCCCGACCGGCTGCACCCGCGCCTCGAGCAGCCAACGAGTCAGCCGGCCGGGTGGCGCCGTGGCCCGCACGGGAGTCTCGACGCTCGCCGGAACGGCCAGCTCAGGCGCTGAAGTCATAAGAGAGTTTTGCAGATGGTGGTCTCGGCCGGGTCGGGTGGCCGCAACTTCGCGCATGGAGTGGTCTCAGCCCGGTCGGATGGCCACTACTTCCCCGGAGTTGTGGCGTCCCGAGGCTGCGGTGGGCACTGGTTCCCCGGAGTTGTGGCGTCCCGGGGCCGCGGTGGGCACTACTTCCCCGGAGTTGTGGCGACGCGGGCTTGGGGACGCGGACGTGGCAGCGGAGCGAAGCGGAGCGGTGTCTGGCGGGAGCAACGGTCGCGCGCTCGACGGGCCCGAGTCATCGAAAGGATTAGCGCAGACCGCGTTGGACCAGCTTTGTGCGGTGGACGATGCGCCGAGCCGGGCCGGTGGCGCCGCGGATGCGGGCGAAGAGCAGTTCCGCCGCCTCCGCGCCGAGCTGGAGCGCGTCGTAGGTGACCAGGGCGACCGGGCGAGGGAGCAGGTCCGCCAGTTCCAGGTCGTCGAAGGCGGCGATGCCGACCTGGCCGCCGCGTTTGTGCACCGCCTGGAGGACCCCGACGCACATGCGGTTGTTGTCGGCGAAGACCGCGTCGACGAGGTCGGCGGCGAGCAGTTCGGTGGCGGTGGCGTCGGCGGCCTCGACGGTGTGCACGCCGAGCCGGACCAGTTCGGCGTCGTAACGGATGCCAGCGGTCTTGAGCGCCTGGCGGTAGCCGGCGATGCGGCGGGCGCCGGTGCCGACAGACGGGTCGCCGCCGATGTAAGCGATGCGGCGGTGACCGAGGGAGACGAGGTGGGCGACGGCGTCGCGGGCGCCGCCGTAGTTGTCAAGGACGACCGAGTCGGCCGACACGCGGGCCGGGGCACGGTCGATGAACACCATCGGGGCCCACTTGCCCATCTCGGCGTGCAGTTCGTTGTGGGCGTGGGCGGTCGGCACGACGAGGAGTCCGTCGACCCGGCGGCGGACGAGGTTGCGCAGCAGTTCGCACTCGCGGTCGTAGCTCTGGCCGGTGCTGCCGACCACGAGCAGGTGCCGGTGCCGGCGCGCGACATCCTCGGCGCCCCGGGTGATCGCCGACCAGAACGGGTTGCCGACGTCTTCGATGATGAGGGCGACCGTTTCGGTCGCCTGGCCGGGGCGTAGCGCGCGGGCGCTCTCGTTGCGATGGAAGCCGAGTTCGGCGATGGCGCGCTCGACGCCCTCGCGGGTCTCCGGGCGGATGTAGCGCTCGTTGTTGACCACCCGCGAGACGGTCGCGGCGCTCACGCCGGCCAGCCGGGCGACGTCGCGCATGGTGGGCTGCCACTTCGGCACGGGAGCTCCTGTCACGTCGGCGCCCTTGACCAGCCCAGCATAGCTGACTTACGTTCATTGAAAGCGTTCTCTGCAAACGTTCACAGACACCCTACAAAACCACCACCGGGAACGCCAACAGATCCCGCCAGATCACCCCTCCGAGGAGTCCAGATGCGGCACAACATCGCCGTCGCTGCACTGTCGGCGCTGGTTATCACGGCCACCGCGGGCGCAACTGCAGCGTGCGGGTCCGACAGCGGCGACTCGTCGTCGAAGACCATCACCGTCGCCTACCAGAAGTTCGGCGCGTTCATCCAGACTCGACCAGCAGATGCAGAAGGTCAAGACCACGTACGAGAAGGCCCACCCCGGCTACACGGTCAAGCTCATCCCGATCGAGGCGGCGGAGAACGACTACTACACCAAGCTCTCGCTGATGAACAGGTCGGCGAAGACCGCGCCCGACGTCATGTACGAGGACACGTTCCTGGTCAACACCGACATCCAGGCCGGCTTCCTGGCTCCGCTCGACGACTACCTGCAAGGACTGGTCGGACTGGAGCCAGTTCAGCGACTCGGCCAAGACCGCGGCCAAGGCGCAGGACGGCAAGACCTACGGCGTCCCGATGGGCACCGACACGCGCGCGCTCTGGTACAACAAGGATCTGTTCGAGCAAGGCCGGCCTCGCCGTGCCGTGGGAGCCGAAGACGTGGGACGACATCCTGGCCGCGGCGCGCACCATCAAGGCCAAGGTGCCCGGCGTCACGCCGTTCAACGTCTACTCCGGCAAGGGCGCCGGTGAGGGCGCGACGATGCAGGGCTTCGAGATGCTGCTGTACGGCACCAAGCACACGCTGTACGACGACAGCGTCGAAGAAGTGGATCACGTCCAGCCCGGGCTTCACCGACTCGCTCAACTTCATCAAGACGATCTTCAGCGAGAAGCTGGCCCCGGCCCCGCAGGACGCTCTCGACCCCAACTCGGGCACCAGGGTGTCCACCGAACTGCTGCCGACCAGCAAGCTCGCCATCGACCTCGACGGCTCGTGGCTGACCGGCACCTGGCTGCACCACCGGCACCAAGCCGTGGCCGCAGTGGTCGACCGTGCTCGGCAGGCCGCGATGCCGACCCAGCACGGTGCAGGCGCCCGGCACGACGAGCATGTCCGGCGGCTGGGTGCTGTCGGTCGGCTCGCACTCGAAGGACAAGAAGGCCGCCTTCGACTTCGTCGACGCTGTCGCTGAACAAGGAGAACACCCTTGCCTACGACATCGCGGCCAGCCAGATCGCCGAGCGCGACGACGTCGCGGCCGACCCGGCGTACCTCAACTCCAACCCGACGCTGAAGTTCTTCACCGACCTGGTTTCGGTGACTCACTTCCGGCCCGCGTACCCCGACGTACCCGCAAGTCTCCAACGCGATCCAGGTGGCCATGGAGTCGGTGATGACCGGCCAGCAGATCGCCCGACCAGGCCGCGAAGACCTATGCCGACCAGGTCAAATCCTCGGTCGGCGGTGCCGACCAAGTGACCTCTGCGTCATGACGACGGCGACCGCCGCCCCGCCGACGCCGGCCCGCGCTCCCAGCGCGGGCCGGCGGAGCCCGCGGTCGGCGCCGTGGGCGGCCCGGGTCGGGGCCTTCATCCCGGCGATGGTGCTGCTCGTGGTGTTCTTCGCCGGGCCGATGCTGTGGGCGGTCGTACAGCGCCTTCACCAACGTCGCGCTCACCGGTTCGGCCACGGTCGACTTCGTCGGCTTCGACAACTTCACCACGATGTGGCAGGACGGGCAGTTCTGGAACTCGCTGCTGCTGACGTTCATCTTCGTGGTCGGCTCGGCCGTCATCGGACAGAACACCCTCGGCCTGCTGCATCGCGCTGCTGTTACGCGGGCGCGGCAAGCTCGCCCGGGCCGTCGTGAGCGGCCTCGTCATCGCCGCGTGGGTGGTGCCGGAGGTCGTCGCCGGCTTCTGCTGGTACGCGTTCCTGCACCGAGAACGGCACGCTCAACGGCATCCTCGGCTGGTTCGGACTGAGCCAGAACTGGCTCTACACCACGCCGATGCTCGCCGTCATCCTCGCCAACGTCTGGCGCGGCACGGCGTTCTCGATGCTCGTCTACCCGGCGGCGCTCTCCGACGTGCCGCCGGAGTTGCAGGAGGCCGCCGAGGTCGACGGCGCGTCGGTCTGGCAGCGGCTGCGCTACGTCACGCTGCCGATGATCCGGCGCTCGATCGTCACCAACCTCATGCTCATCACGCTGCAGACCCTGGCCGTCTTCGGCCTGATCTTCGTGATGACCGGGGCGGGCCGGGCACCAAGAGCCAGACGACGCCGCTGTACATGTACGAGCAGTCGTTCCAGTTCTACAAGCTCGGCTACGGCACCGCGATGGCCCTGGTACTGCTGGTCATCGGGGCGATGTTCTCGCTCGTCTACCTCCGGCTGCATCAAGGTGGAGGACCTGATGACCGGACCGATGTACCCGCAGCGGGTCGACCGACCGGCCCGGCGCCCGGCGCCGTCGCGGTCGGCGTGCCGCGGTCTGGCACTCGGCTGCTGATCGTGGCCGTGGCGTTCCTCCTGCCGTTCCTGTGGCTGCTCGTCGCCTCCGTCCAACCGGGCGCGGCCACTGTCGGCGCCACATCACTGGAAGTTCTCGGCGAACAACTTCGGCGACGTGCTCAACGCCGACACCGTCTACCGGCCGATGCTCAACTCGCTGATCATCTCCGGCGGCACCGCCATCCTCACCGTCGTTCGCCGCCATCTTCGCGGCCTACCCGCTGTCGCGCTACCAGCCCGCGGTTCGGACGGATCGTTCCTGCTCACGATCCTGTTCTCCACCGGCCTGCCGATCACCGCGGTCATGGTGCCGGTCTACGCCATGTACAGCCAGTTCGAGCTGATCGACTCGATACCGGCGACGATCGCTGTTCATGGCCGCCATCGTCGCTGCCGTTCGCGATCTGGATGATGAAGAACTTCATGGACGCGTGCCGGTGAGCCTCGAGGAGGCGGCCTGGACCGACGGCGCCGGCTGGTTGCAGTCGCTGTGGCGGATCATCCTGCCGCTGATGGTGCCGGGCCTGACCGTCGTGTTCGATCTTCACGTTCGTGCTGCAGTGGGGCAACTTCTTCGTCCCGTTCGTCCTGCTGCTCAGACCCCGACAAGCAGCCGGCGTCGGTGACCATCTACACGTTCTTCACGCCAGTACGGCGAGGTGCCGTACGGCCAGCTGGCGGCCTTCTCGATGCTCTACACCGCGCCCGTCGTCGTGCTGTACTCCGTCACTGTCCCGAGTGCTCGGTGGCGCCTTCAGCCTCACCGGCGCCGTCAAGGGCTGACCAGCACGAGGCACATGCGCATCAGCTCCATCACCGTCGCACCGACCTGTTCGTCGGGCCCGCAGCAGGTCGCCCTGCAGCTGCGTCGAGGTCGACCTGGCCGCTCGCGCCGGGCGAGGTCGTCGGCCGTCACCGTGACGGACGGCGTCGCGACGGTCACGGCCGGCACGCGCCACGGCGGACCACGGTCGAGGTGCCGGTGTCGACGCGACCGGCGCCCGCCCGGCACCGGGTGCCCGATCGAGGTCGACCGCCGACGGCCGACGGTCCGGCAGCCGACGGCGACCTCGTCGGTCGCCGAGCCCGGCTGGACGATGCACATGGTGTCGCACTTCCACTACGACCCGGTGTGGTGGAACACCCAGGCCGCCTACACCAGCGAGTGGGACGCGCTCGGCCGCCGGCAGCGCGCCCCGCGGTCGGACTTCCAGCAGTCCGGCTTCGACCTCGTCCGGCCCACCTGGAGCCGGCCCGCCGCGACCCCGACTACTGCTTCGTCCTGGCCGAGGTCGACTACCTCAAGCCGTACTGGGACCTCTACCCGCGAGGACCGCGACTACCTGCGCCGGCTGATCGCACAGGGCCGCCTCGAGCTGATGGGCGGCACGTAGAACGAGCCGAACACCAACCTGACCGGCGCCGAGCCGACGATCCGCAACGTGGTGCTACGGCATCGGCTTCCAGCGCGACATCCTCGGCGGCGACCCGCAGACCGCCTGGCAGCTCGACGTCTTCGGGCACGACCCGCAGTTCCCCGGCCTGATGGCCGACGCCGGGCTGACCTCGTCCTCGTGGGCGCGCGGTCCGTTCCACCAGTGGGGCCCGATGCTGAGCGACGCCGAGCCGGGCGACGGCGGGCGACCCGACCGTCATGCAGTTCCCCACCGAGTTCGAGTGGCTCTCGCCCAGCGGCCGGGGCGTGCTCACCGCCTACATGCCAACCACTACCGCGCCGGCTGGGCGATGGACTCCGCAGCCGACGCTCGCCGAGGCCGACGGACGCGACGTACGCGCTGTTCCTGCGGCTGAAGCCGGTCGCCGCGACCCGCAACGTGCTGCTGCCGGTCGGCACCGACTACACCCCGCCGGCAAGTGGGTCACGGAGATCCACCGGGACTGGAACACCCGCTACGTCTGGCCGCGGTTCGTCTGCGCGCTGCCGCGCGACTTCTTCGCCGCGGTCCGCGACGGAGCTGGCCGCAGACGCGGCCGGCGCGCGTCACCGCAGACGCGCGACATGAACCCGATCTACACCGGCAAGGACGTCTCCTTCATCGACACCAAGCAGGCGCAGCGCGACGCCGAGGCGCTGCTGGCGACGCCGAGAAGTGGGCGACGATCGCCGCGCTGCTGCGGGCGCGCTATCCCGCACGCCGCGCTCGACAAGGCGTGGCGGCAGCTCGTCTACGGCGCCCACCACGACGGCATCACCGGCTCGGAGTCCGACCAGGTCTACCTCGACCTGCTGGCCGGCTGGCGCGAGGCGCACGACCTGGCCGGGCAGGTCCTCGACCGGTCCCTCGCCGCCCTGTGCGAGGCGCTGCCGGTCGCCGCCGGGGACGGCCGCCGGATCGTCGTGTTCAACCCGCCGTCCTGGGCCCGCACCGACCTGGTCGAGGTCCGCGTCGAGCTCCCGGCGCCGGGCACCTGTCGACCTCGACGTCGGCGACCGCCGGTGCTCCTCGAGCACGCCGCAACGCCACGCCGACGGCAGCCTGGCCGCTGTGGACGTGTCTTCCGCGCCGCCGACGTGCCCCCGCGTCGGCTACCGGACGTGGCTGCTGCACCGGCGGACGGCTCGCGAGCGGCGGGTGGGTGCCGGTCGGCGGCGACCGGCATCGCCAACGAGCACGTACCGGTCACCGTCGACCCGGCCCGCGGCGGCTGCGTGTCAGCGCTCGTCGACCTGCGCACCGGCCGGGAGATCCTGCCGGCCGGCCGCGGTCGGCAACGAGCTGCTGGTCTACGACGAGTACCCGGCCCACCCGCGCTTCCGGCGAGGGCCCCTGGCACCTGGTGCCGACGGGCGCTCCGGCGACCGGCTCGGCCGACCGGCCGGCCGACCGCGGTCACTCGTCGAGCGCAGCCCGCTCGGGCAGCGGGTCACCGTCACCGGCGCGCGTCGGACCGGCCCGCTACACCCAGCCGCTCACGCTGTGGCACGGCGTCGACCGCGTCGACGCTCACGACCCGGGTCGACGAGTTGACCGGCTCGGACCAGCTGGTCCGGGTGCGCTGCCCGGCCGCCGTCCCCGGCGCGCTGCCGGTCAGCGAGGTCGGCAACGCGGTCATCGGTCGCGGCTTCGGCTTCCCCGACGTCGACTCCGAGCCGGCGCCGTGGACCCTGGACAACCCGGCGTACCAACTGGTTCGCGCTCAGCTCGACCGCGTCGACGTGCGCGGACCTGCCGGGTCGGCGGCCACACCCGCGCCATCGGCGTCGCCGAGGTCGTCGCCGACGCCGGCGACGCCGACGTGCCGGGACCTGGTCGTGGCGCTGGTCCGGCGCGGCGTCACCGCCACGACGTCGACCGGCACCGGGCCGCGCTACGGGCTGCTCGCCGTCGACTCCAACCTGCCCGACTTCCGGATCGCCGTCGGCGGCCCGGAGGACAACGCCTTCACCGCCGAGGTGCTGGCCGCCGCCGGCCGCGTACGCGGACGAGGTCGACCGGCAGCTCGCCGAGACCGGGCGGCGCCCGGCTGTGGGTGCCGGCCGACCGGCCGCTCGACCGAGGTCTGGGTGCCGAACGCCGACCTGCCGGGCGTACGCGACCTGCCGGTGCTCGTCGTCGCCGATGCGCTCGGCCGAGCTGAGCGACGGACCTCGACCGGCGCCGTCGAGGTCAGCCGGCCGAGCTGGCCGGCCTCGCCCGACCCGGACCTCGACGACCGCACCGTCGGCCTGCTCAACCGGGGCATGCCGGGCTTCGTCGTCGACACCGACCGGCGCCCTGCACCTGTCGCTGCTGCGCTCCTGCACCGGCTGGCCGTCCGGCGTCTGGATCGACCCGCCGCGCCGCACGCGCCCCGGACGGCTCGAGCTTCCAGCTGCAGCACTGGACCCACCGCTTCGACTACGCGCTCGTCGCCGGCGCCGGCGACTGGCGGGCGGCCGACCTCGTGCCGGCCGGGCACGAGGTCAACCATCCGCTGCACGCCCGCGTCGCCGCCGGTCGGGCCGAGCCTGGGCGCGGAGAGCTTCGTACGGGTCGAGCCGGAGCGCGGACTCATCGTCACCGCGTTCAAGCCGGCCGGCAACCCGATCGCCGGGGGCCGGCGGCCGGGCGAGCGGATCGACCGGGTGACCGCGCGGGTGTACGAGCCGTACGGCCAGCCGGTGTCCGGGCGGATCGGGCTGTACGTGCCGGTGACGCGCACCGAAACGGTGGAGCCTGCTCGAGCAGCCGATCGGCGACACGGACGGGATCACGCTCGACGGTGCCGAGATCGGCCAGGTCCGGCTGGGCGTGCCGCCGACCGCGGCGAGTCCGCCGGCCGCCGACGAGCGGGTCGCCTACGCCAAGTACTGGCTGCACAACACCGGACCGGCGCCGACTCGGCAACCTGCCGGTGACCGTCCACATCGCACAGTCCCACGTGGACGTCAGTGGCCCGGCCACCCTGACCGTCACGGTCGCCTCGTCGCTGACCGAAGAGAGCGCCGAGGGCGACCTCACGATCGAGCTGCCGGACGGCTGGCGGGCCGAGCCCGCGACCGTCCACTATGCACTGTCGCCGGGGGCACCATCTCGAGCAGGCGGTCGTGGTCAGCCCACCCGACGCACCGGCCGACGGCGTGTACTGGGTGACGGCCCGCATCAGCCCCGGCGTCGAGGATGTGGCCCGGCTGCTGGTCGGCACCGACGTACCCCGGAGACGATCGAGGCGCACCTCGAGCCCGGCGCGGCTGCGACTGCGTCCAGGCGAGGCCGGCACCCTCGAGCTCACCGTCAGCACCGACGCGGCCGGGCCGATCGCGGTCCAGGCGCACCTCATCAGCCCGTGGCACACGTGGCCGATGCTCCCCGAGGCCAGCCGCTGGATTCCCGTACCGGCGCAGAAACCGACCCGGGTCGAGCTGCCGGTGCGGATCCCGGCCGATCAGCGGCCCGGCCAGTGGTGGGCCCTCGTCCGCCTCGGCCACGGCGGCCAGCTGCACTACACCGCGCCGGTCGAGATCGAGGTGACCGGGTGATCGCCGCCTGGGTCGGCGAACGTGCGATCCCGGTGGCGGCGATCGACGAGCGGGTCGCCGCCCTGCGGGCCGGGCCGTACGCCGCGCGGCTGCCGCATCCGGCCACCATGGAGGGGCGCAACCTGCGCCGGTGGCTCACCCAGGCCGTCGCGACCGAGGCGGTCGTCGAGCAGGAGGCACGGCAGCGCGGCCTCGTCGCCACCGGCGAACCGCAGCCGGTGACCCTCGCGGCGGCGCTGCGCACCGGGGGCGTCGCCGCGGCCGTCCTCGCCGCGCATCCGCTGGCCCGGGCGCTGCGAGCGGCGGTCACCGCCGATGTGACGGTCGACGAGGCGACGGCCGAGGACTACCACCGGCGCAACCGCGACCGGCACCCGCAGCCGTACCCGCAGGAACGGGACGGGATCATCGCCACGCTGCGTGAGCAGGCCGGCGAGCGGCGGTTCGCGCACTGGCTGGACGAGCGCTGCGCGGCGCTGGTCCGGCTGGCCCCGGGCTACGAGCACCCGGCCGACCCGGCGCAGCCGGACTATACCCATCACCATTGAAAATCTGTTTCGATCAGAGGCATGCCAGTCCAAGCGCTGAGCGCGATCGAAAACCGCGTGCTGTGGCTGTCGACGGCCATCGTCGATCACGCCAACCGGGTCCGGCCCAACGCCTCCGGCCTGAAGGTCGGCGGCCATCAGGCGTCCAGCGCGTCCCTGGTGTCGATCATGACGGTGCTGTGGTTCGCGAAGCTCACCGCCCAGGACCGGGTTTCGGTCAAGCCGCATGCGTCTCCGGTGCTGCACGCGATCGAGTACCTGCTCGGGCAGCTCGACGAGCAATACCTGACGACCCTGCGGGAGTTCGGCGGCCTGCAGAGCTACCCGTCGCGCAGCAAGGACCCGGTGCCGGCCGACTACTCGACCGGCTCGGTCGGCATCGGAGCCACCGCTCCCATCTGGGCGGCGATCTCCCGGCGGTACGTGGACGCGCACTTCGGCGCGGGCGGCACCGGCCGGCAGTACTCGTTGCTCGGTGACGCGGAGCTGGACGAGGGTGCCTGCTGGGAGGCGATCCTCGACCCGATGGTCGCCGACCTCGGCGAGGTGGTGTGGATCGTCGACTACAACCGGCAGTCGCTCGACCGGGTCGTGCCGACGCTCGGCGCCGCCCGCTTCGAAGGCATGTTCCATGCGGCCGGTTGGCAGGTGATCACCGTCAAGTACGGCGGCCTGCTCACCGAGCTGTTCGCCCGGCCCGGCGGCGAGGCGCTGCGGCTGCGCATCGACGCGATGACCAACGCCGAGTACCAGCGGCTGCTGCGCCACGACGCGGCCAGTGTGCGGGAGCTGCTGCCGGGAGACGGACCCGACGCCGCGACGATCGGCCGGCTCGTCGAGGGGGTGGACGACGCCTTCCTCTTGGACGCGATCCGCAATCTCGGCGGCCACGATCTCGACGCGTTGGCCGGCGCGCTCGACGCCATCGACGACACCCGGCCGACCGTCATCATCGCGTACACGATCAAAGGTCATGGCCTGCCGAGCGAGGGCCATCCGCAGAACCATTCCGCGCTGTTGACCGCGGATCAGCTGGCGGAGCTGGCGAAACGGCTCGGCGAGGACCCGGTTGACCCGTGGCGGCGGCTCGACCCGGACAGCGCGGCCGGCCACGTGTGCGCGGAGGCGGCGCAGCGCCTGCAGCGAGCCCAGGTGCCGCACCCGAAGCCGGCCACGGTCCCCACGGATCTCGGGCACACCCCGCACGGTGTCGCCACGACCCAGGCCGCTCTCGGACGCACCCTGCTCGACGTCGCGCGCGCCGCGCCCGAAGTGGGCCGGCGGATCGTTACCGTCTCACCGGACGTCAGCTCCAGCACCAACCTCGGCGGCTGGGTCAACAAGGTCGGCGTGTGGGCCGCCGACGAGCGGCGTGACTGGTTCGCCGACGACGCCGCCACGATCCTGCACTGGCGGGAACGGCCGACCGGGCAGCACGTCGAACTGGGTATCGCCGAGACCAACCTGGTCGGGCTGATGGGTGAGCTCGGCGCGACCTGGAGCCGCTGGGGTGAGCCGCTGCTGCCGGTCGGAGTCATGTACGACCCGTTCGTCGGGCGGGCGCTCGAGCCGTGGTCGTTCGGCATGTACGCGGGAGGCCAGTCGATCCTCATCGGCACCCCGTCCGGCGTCACCCTCGCCCCCGAAGGCGGCGCGCACCAGTCCATCGTCACCCCGTCCATCGGCCTGGAACAGCCGGGCTGCACCAGCTGGGAGCCGGCGTTCGCGCTCGACGCGCAATGGTGCCTGCTGGCCGCGCTCGGCCGGCTCGGCAAGGCCGGCGGCGAATCCGCGTACCTGCGGCTGTCCACCCGGCCGATCGACCAGACCCTCGCCGCGATCCCGACCGACCCGGCCGCCCGGGAACGCCGCCGCCGGCACGTCGTCGCCGGCGGCTATCGGCTGCACCGCTCGTCAAGGCCAGTGGCGTGCATCGCGGCGGTCGGCGCGGTCGTCCCCGAGGCGCTGGAGGCCGCCGTACGGCTGCGCGCGCTCGGCTTCCCGACCGACGTGCTCTGCCTGACCAGTCCGGATCTGCTGTTCCGGGCCGTACAGGCGCGGCGCGGTCTCGCCCACGCGGACACCTGGATCCTCGACGAGCTGTTCCCGCCGGATCGGGCCGGCCCGCTCGTGACGGTCCTCGACGGCCACCCGCACACCCTGGCGTTCCTGGCCGCGGTCGTGCAGCAGCCCGCAACCCATCTGGGCGTCACCGCGTTCGGCCAGTCCGGCAGCCTCGAAGACGTCTACCGCCACCACGGGATCGACCACGACAGCATCGTGGGCGCCATGCTCGACCTGGTCGACTGAGGACGGCCGCCGTCAGTACTGCGGCCGCGGGCCGAGGCCACTACTTCCCCGGAGTTGTGGCCTCCCGACCCGGCGAGGCCACTACTTCCCCGGAGTTGTGGCCTCGCGAACCCTCGGAGGCCACTACTTCCCCGGAATAGTGGTCACCCGGCCCGTCTGAGGCCACTACTTCCCCGGAACGGTGGCCTCAGTACGGGTGATCGCCAGGACGGGGGAGGGGCGGACGGTGACGCGGACCGGGGTGCCCAGGGCCAGCTCGGCGATCTCGGCGCTCGACACCTGCGCGAGCACCAGCGACGCGTCGTCCAGTTCGACCTGGACACGGCACAGCGCCCCGAGATAGGTCGCCGCCACCACCCGGCCGTTGCCTTCCAGGTCGGGCGAGACGAGGACCGACTCGGGGCGCACGAGGACGGTCGCTTCGCCGGCGTCGACCGAGCCCTCCAGGACCGGGACCTCGGCGCCGAGCACGCTGACCTTGCTGCTCCGGACGGTGCCGCGGACCTTGTTGGTGAGGCCGACGAACTCGGCGACGAACGCGGTGCGCGGCCGTTCGTAGAGCTCGGCGGGCGGCGCGATCTGCTGCAGCCGCCCGGCCGACATGACGCCCACGCGGTCGGCCATCGCGAGGGCCTCCTCCTGGTCGTGCGTGACGAAGAGGGTGGTGGTGCCGACCTCGCGCTGGACGCTGCGGATCTCGTCCCGCAGCTGGCTGCGGACCTTGGCGTCCAGCGCGGACAGCGGCTCGTCGAGCAGCAGCACCTTGGGCCGGATGGCCAGCGCGCGGGCCAGCGCCACCCGCTGCTGCTGGCCGCCGGAGAGCTGGTCCGGGTAGCGGTCGGCGTGGATGGCGAGACCGACGAGGTCGAGCAGTTCGCCGGCGCGGCGGCGGCGCTCCTGGCCGCCGATGCTGCGCAGCCGCAGCCCGTAGGCGACGTTCTCCCGGGCGGTCATGTTCGGGAAGAGGCTGTAGGCCTGGAAGACCATGCCCATGTCGCGGCGGTGGGCGCTGACGCGGGTGATGTCGCGGCCGTCGACGAGGACCTTGCCCGAGTCGACCTCGTCGAGCCCGGCGAGCGCGCGCAGGGCGGTCGTCTTGCCGCAGCCGGAGGGGCCGAGGAGGGCGACGAGTTCGCCGGGGGCCACGTCCAAGGAGAAGTTGTCGAGGGCGCGCACCTCGCCGTACCGGCGGTTGAGCTCGACAAGGCGCACCTCGACGCCGGCTCCCACTTCAGAAGATGTCGTCACGTCTCTCCCTCGGCAGTCTTCTTGCGGCGGGGCGCCACCTGTGCGAGCACGAGCAGTAGCAGGAACGCGAAGATCAGCGCGGCGACCGAGACGGCCACGGCGACCGCGGCGTTGCGCTTGCCCAGCAGGTTGATGACGGGCTGCAACGTGTTGAAGTTCAGCAGCGACGCGATGGTGAACTCGCCGAGCACGAGCGCGACCGAGACGACCGATGCGGAGATGATCGCGCCGCGGATGTTGGGGATGACGACGTGGAGCAGGATCTTGGCCCACGAGGCGCCCAGGCTGCGGGCCGCCTCGGCGAGCGTCACGATGTCGATCGCGCGCAGGCCGCCGTCCAGTGCGCGGTAGGAGTACGGCAGCACCAGCACGATATAGATGAACGCCAGCGTCAGCGGTGAGTTGCCCAGGAAGTAGTTGACCCAGGCGTAGATCGGTGCGAGGCCGACGACCAGCACGATCGCCGGGATGGTCAGCGGTAGCAGGCAGATGAACTCGACGAGGCGGCGTACCCGCGGCAGGCGCAGTTGCACCCAGGTCATCGTCGGCACGAGCAGGATCAGCATGCCGGCCACGGTGAGCACGGCCAGTTCGACGGAGACGACGATGGCGGAGACGAGGTCGGTGTCGGTGCCGATCGCCTTCCACGCCTCGAGGCTGCGGCTGTTGCCGACGCCGCGGGTGGAGAACTCGACCATCGCCAGGAGCGGCAGCAGCAGGTACAGGCCGACGACCACGAGGACGATCCACCGGACGATCGCGCGGCTCATCGCAGCCACCTCGCCGTACGGCGCTGCAGCACCGCGTAGAGGGTCATGACGATCGCGACGACGACCACCATGCCGAGGGCCAGGGCCTTGCCGACGTTGGCCTGGCCGAGCACCACCTCGCTGGTGACGGCGGCCCGGATCTGCAGCGGCACGAGCGGGCTGCCCTGGCTGATCAGCGCGGCGGCGGTCGCGTAGGCGGAGAACGCGTTGGCGAACAGCAGCAGCGCGGCGCCGATGAAGCTGGGCGCGAGGATCGGCCCGCCGACATGGCGCCAGTAGGCCCAGCTCGAGCCGCCGAGGCCGTCGGACGCCTCGCGCCACTGCGGGCGCAGGCCGTCGATGGCCGGCAGGAACACGATGAGCATGAGGGGGATCTGGAAGTACGTGTAGACGACGGCGAGGCCCCAGAACCCGTAGATCCAGCCGCCGCTGGACAGCGTGTCGATCCCGAGTGCGTCCTGCAGCACGACCGTAACCAGGCCGTTGAAGCCGAACGTGGCGAGGAACGCGAATGCGAGCATGACCCCGCCGAACTGCGCGAGCACGCCGCTCGCGGCGACCACGACCTTGCGCAGCACGCCGTCGGGCTTGCTCTCGGTGACCGCCCAGGCGAGCAGAGCGCCGAGGACGGCGCCGCCCAGCGCGGTCACCAGCGACAGCTCGATCGACTTGAGGAACGCGTCGATGTAGCTGCTCTCGGTGGTGACCTCGGTGATGTTCGCGGTCGTCGGCCGGCCGGACGCGTCCTGGAACGCGCCGGTCAGCACGATGTAGGTCGGCCACAGCAGGAACACCGCGACGTAGGCCAGGAACGGCAGCACGCCGAGGTATGCGGCGAGGCCGCGGCGGCCGGTCCCGCGACGTGCGGGACCGGCCACTCCGATCTCGGTTGCGACCGGCGCCAGCGTGTCGGCCATCTGGGTCAGCCGACGGCTTTCTTCCAGTTCGCGGTCAGATAGTCCTGACCCTTCTTGAGCTGATCCTGGGTGAGCACGACCGGGGTGCCGCTGGCCGCCGGGAGCGCGGCGAACGCGTTCGTGTCGATCGTGCCGTTCTTCTGCATCACGTCGGCGAGCACCGGCCGGGCGAAGCCCTGCAGCCAGATGTTCTGCCCGGCGTTGGAGTACAGGAACTCCTCCCACAGCCGGGCCGCCGCCGGGTGCGGCGCGTCCTTGCTGATGGCCTGGATGTAGTAGGCGGCGACGATCGCGCCCTGCGGGACGACGACCTTCCAGTCGATCTTGCCCTTGTTGGCGATGGTCTGCGCGACGTTGAGGTAGTCCCAGTCGATGACGACCGGGGTCTGCCCGGAGGCGATGGTGGCCGGCGTCGGGTCGACCGGCAGGAGGTTGCCGGCCGCCTTGAGCTGCTTGAAGAATTCGACGCCCGGGGCGATGTCGTCGGCCGAGCCGCCGTTGGCGACCGAGGCCATCATCACGCCGTTGAAGCCGGCCGAGGCCTGGGTCGGGTCACCGTTGAGCGCGACCTTGCCCTTGTACGCGGGCTTGAGCAGGTCCTGCACGGTCACCGGGGCCGGCACCTTCCCGGCGTCGTAGCCGATCGACATGTAGCCGGTGTAGTCGCTGACCCACTTGCCGTCCGCGTCCTTGAGGTTGGCCGGGATGTCGCCGAAGGGGGTCACCTTGTAGGGCGCGAACAGCGCGACGTTGGCCAGCGCGACGTTGCTGCCGAGGTCGAACACGTCGGGTGCGCGGTCCTGGCCCTTGAGCTGGTTGGCCGCGTTGATCTCGTCCTGGCTGTTGGCGTCGGGCTGCGCCGAGTTGATTTTGATGCCGTACTTTGCGGTGAACGCCTTGAGCATCGCGCCGTAGTTGGCCCAGTCCGGCGGCAGTGCGATGACGTTGAGCGTGCCTTCCTTCTTGGCCGCCTCGATGAGTTTGTCCATGCCGCCGAGATCGGCGGCCGACGTCGCGGTCGCGGCCCCGGCCGACGCGCCGCCGTTGTTGCTGGGCGGTGCGGACGGCGAACCACAGGCCGCGGCGGCCAGCAGCGACAGGCCAGCCACGGATGCAAGGGCTACCGAACGTAAGGTTCGCACTGGATCCTCCTACCTGGGCAGTTTGATCATCACATGCTTGATGTTCGTGAATTCCTCGAGGGAATAGATCGATCGTTCCTTGCCGTAGCCGGACTCCTTGAAGCCTCCCCAGGGCATTTCCGGAGTCACCGGGCCGTGATCGTTAATCCAGACAGTTCCGAAGCGTAGCGTGCGAGCGGCCTCCATAGCGCGGCCCACATCACGAGTGAATACCGATGCGCCGAGCCCGTACGACACGTCGTTGGCCAGCGCGAACGCCGCCTGTTCGTCCGCGACGCGCTGGACCGAGATCACCGGGCCGAAGACCTCCCTCTGCACGATTTCGCTGCGCTGATCGACGTCGGCGACCACGGTGGGCGCCACGTAGAACCCGACCGATCCGACCGGGCCCCCACCGGTGAGGAACGTGCTGCCGGCCGCCTTGGCGCGATCCAGAAATCCGACCACCCGGTCGCGGTGGGCCGCGTGCGCCAGCGGGCCCATCTCCACCTCGGGGTCCGTCGGGTCGCCGACCTTCAGCGACTCGACGGCGGGTATGAGTGCGTCGAGCACCCGGTCGTACACCCCGGCGCCGACGATGATCCGGGTGGCCGCGCTGCAGTCCTGCCCGGCGTTCCAGAAGGCGCCCTCGCGCAGCGCCGCGGCGACCTCGGCCGGATCGGCGTCGTCAAGGATCACCGCGGGCGCCTTTCCCCCCAATTCGAGGTGTACGCGCTTGAGCGTGGCCGCGGCCGCTCGCGCGACGGCTTTGCCGGTGGCCGAGTCACCGGTGAGCGAGATGATGCCGACACCGGGGTGTTCGACAAGTGCTATCCCGGCCGGGTCGCCCTCGCCGGTGACCACGTTGAACACGCCGGGCGGGAAGATGTCGGCGGCGAGCGCGGCCAGGCGCAGCGTGGTGAGCGGGGTCTGCTCCGAGGGCTTCAACACGATGGCGTTGCCGGCCGCGAGCGCCGGGCTCAGCTTGGTGACGGCCATCAGCAGCGGGTAGTTCCACGGCGTGATCAGCCCCGCGACGCCGATCGGTTCGCGGCGGATCATCGAGGTGTACCCGGGGAGGTACTCGCCGGCCGCGCGCCCCTCAAGGACGCGTCCCGCGCCGCCGAAGAATCGCAGCCGGTCGGCGGCGCTGCGGATCTCGCCGCGGGCCGCTTCGGCGGGCTTGCCGACATTCTGCGTCTCGAGATCGGCGAGGGTGCTCGTGTCGGCGAGGACCGCGTCGGCGAGCGCGAACATCATCGCGGCGCGCTGCCCGGGTGAGGTGCGGCCCCAGTCGAAGGCGGCGCGCGTCGCCGCCCGTACGGCCCGATCGACGTCCTGCGCCCCGGCGTTCGGTACCGAAGCGATGACCGCGCCGGTCGCCGGGTTGACCACGTCGGTGAAGGTACCGGTGCCGCCGCCGACGAACGCGCCGTCGATGAACATCTCAGAAGACGACGACATTGCGGGCTCCTTGTCCGGCGCGAAGCCGCTCGAACGCCTCGTCGAGTTCGCCGAGGCCGATCCGCCGGCTGATGAGCTCGTCCAGCAGCAGCTCACCGCCGAGGTACCGCTCGACCAGCGCCGGTACGTCCCGCATCAGGTGCGAGGAACCGAAGTAGCAGCCGCGGATGCGCTGCTCGTTGACGAACGGGTTCGCATCGAGGGTGAGCGTCGCGCCGTGCTTCATCAGCCCCACGATCACCGCCTCGCCGCCGACGTCGAGGCAGTTCCAGGCCTGCTGCACGGTCTCCTCGCGGCCGAGCGCCTCGAACGCGTAGTCGACGCCGTCGAGCAGCGCCCGGATCGCCGCGACCGGGTCGCGGTCGCGGGCGTTGACGACATCCGTCGCGCCGAGCCGGGATGCCGTCGCGAGCTTCTCGTCGAAAACGTCCACCGCCACGATCCGCGACGCGCCGGCCAGCCGTGCGCCCTGCACGATGTTGAGCCCGACCCCGCCGCAGCCGAACACGGCCACCCGCGAGCCCGGGGTCACCGCGGCGGTGTTCATGACCGCGCCGTATCCGGTGAGCACCGCGCAGCTGACCAGGGCCGCACGGTCGAGCGGCATCCGCGGGTCGATCGCCACCGCGCCCGACTCCGGCACGACGGCGTACTCGGCGAACGACGACACGGTGAGGAAGTGGTTGAGCCGGTCACCGCCGCGCGACAGCCGGCTCGTTCCGTCGAGGAGGTTGCCGTCGCTCATCGCCGTACCGGCGGTGCGGCAGTAGTTCGGCCGGCCCCGCAAGCAGTACGCGCAGTGGCCGCAGGACGGGACGATGGACATGACCACCCGGTCGCCCTCGCCCAGCCGGGTGACGCCCGGCCCGACCTCCACGACGGTACCGGCGGCCTCGTGCCCGAGGACGACCGGGAACGGCGACAGCGTCCGCTTGCCGTCGATCGCGTTGAGGTCGCTGGCGCACAGGCCGCACGCCGCGACCTTGACCAGGACCTCGCCGTCGCGCGGCCCGGCCAGGTCGACCTCGGCGACCTCGAACGGCCGCCCGAGCCCGGCCAGCACCGCCGCGGTGATCCTCACGGCAGCGTCCTCTCGATCTCTTTGACGGTGTGCGCGGCGACCCGGTCCTCGTCGAGGTCAACGCCGAATCCGGGCCGCTCGGGCACCGCCACGGTGCCGTCCGCGTCGATGGTCAGCGGCGTGACGAGCATCGAGTCGCGGGCGGCGGCGGTCAGCCCGCTCGGCGGGTCGTGCGGAAACTCGAGCAGCCCGCAGTTGGTCAGCGACGCCGCGAGATGCAGGTGGACGAGCATCCCCAGCCCGTTGCCCCACGTGTGCGGCACGACGTCGACGCCCCGCAGCGCGGCGAACGCGGCCAGATGCCGGATCGCCGACGCGGTCTCGGATTTGACCGCATCCGGCTGCAGGACGTCGAAGCAGCCCCGCTCGAGCAGTTGCTGGAACTCGTGCAGACCGTGGTTGTCCTCGCCGCCGGCCAGCTTGAGGGTGTCGAGCCGGTCGCGCAGCCGCGCCAGCCCGGCGTAGTCGTAGCGCGGCAGCGGCTCCTCCAGCCAGGTCGCGCCGAGGTCCTCCAGCGCGCGGGCCACCCGCAGCGCGGTCCGGAAGTCCCACACCCGGTGACCGGCCACGCCGGGATCGGCGCCGGCCTGGTTCGCGTCGACCATCAGCTCGACGGCGTCGCCGACCTTCGCCCGGACCGCCTCGGCGACGGCAAGGTCGTCGCGCGGGTCGTCGTGGTGGAAGCGGAGCTTGACCGCCGTGTACCCCTCGTCGGCCAGCCGTGCGACGTCATCGGCGCGCTCCTGCGCCGAGCGGAGCTCGCCGGTCGAGCAGTACGCCCGCACCCGGCCGCCGGCGCCGCCCCACAGCCGGAACACCGGAAGCCCGGCCGCCTTGCCGAGGAGGTCCCAGAGCGGGATCTCCATGCAGTACGGCGGTGGGCCGAGGATCTCGGCATCGCGGATGATCACGGCGAGCCGCTCGATGTCGGTGGGATCCTGACCGAGCAGGTGCGGGGTGACGAACCGGTCGATCGCCACCATCGACTCCAGCCCACCGTGGGCGGCGCCGAAGCCGACGAGGCCGTCGTCGGTGGTCACCTCGAAGACGACCAGCACCAGCGCGGACTGGACCCGACCGCGACCCCACGCGGGCCGGAACGGCGCGTCGAGCGGGAGCTCCACGAGCCGGCTCCGGATGCCGGTGATGCGCATGTCTCACCAGTCTGCTCGCTGCTATGATGCGACAACGGTTGCACGATAGCAGCGCCGATCAGCGGGGGGAAGAGCGTGAGCGACGGAGTTGGCGCGTCACAGGGTGGGGCCTCGCCGGAGGCGAGGGTCGGGAGGGCAGTGGCTCGGTCTGGACCACAGGCCGCGCAGCGGCCTCATCGGAAGACGTCGCTCGAAAGCGCCGCACGACCGAGCGAACGCGCAGGAAGCACCGCGTGAACGACCGCGTCCAAGCGGTTGAACGGGCACTGCTCCTGCTGGAGGAGATCGCCGCCAGCCCGGTGCCGCCGACCGCGCCGGAAATCGCGCAACGAGCCGGGATCAACCGCGGCACGGCCTGGCGGCTGCTCAGCACGCTCGAGCACTTCGACCTGGTCGAGCGGGACCCCGACAGCGGCCGCTACCGCGTCGGCTACGGCACGGTCCGGCTGGCCAGCGCCACCGACGCCGCCTCGCTGGTGCGCCGCGCCCGCCCGGTCCTCGAACGCCTGGCCAAAGACACCGACGGTACGGTCTTTCTCGAGGTCGCCAGCCGCGGCTCGCTCGTCACGCTCGACGAGGCGCGCTCGACCAGCCCGATCCAGGTCGATCTCACCGGTGTGGAGATCCCGCTGCACTGTGGCTCGGTCGGCAAGCTCTACCTCGCCTCGCTGCCGGATCCGGACCGCGACCGCTATCTCGACGGGCCACTGGCCAAGCCCACGAACTGGACGATCGTCGATCGTCGAAGGCTGCGCCGCGAACTCGACGAGTGTGCCCGATCGGGGATCGCGGTCAACTACATGGAGCACCGCGAGGAATGGTGCGGCATCACCGCGGCCGTCCGCGACCGGGCCGGCCGGGATCTCGCCTACGTCAACGTCACGCTGCCGACGTACCGGTGGACGCAGGAGCAGCTACGCGGGCTCGCCGCCACGATGCACGCGGCGGCGAGTGACCTGCAGAACGCCTTCATGCCTTCTTCAGGGCGTACCACCCGATAGCGACTGCACGGCTTACAGCCACTGTTTCCCCGGAGTTGTGGCCTCCCGGGCTTGGGGGCGCGGACCTGGCAGCTTAGCGAAGCGCCGGTGATGCTCCTATGGATGTCAAGCCCGCGGATCATGCCAAGGCAAACGCTCGGAGCCGAGGGTTTGCAAGTCGGCGGTGCTCAATGAGTGGCCCGAAGTGCTGGTGGCCTTCGTCGCCGATCGTGGACAACAACGGCTGCCCCAGCGACCGTTCGTGTCCAAGGTTCACAGCCCCGGCCCCACGTTGGCGCCGATCACCGAAGACCCATCGAGCGCTCGTCCCAGGCCGAACGGTCCGTCACCTCGGGCCACTACTTCCCCGAAGTTGTGGCCTCCCGACCCCGCTGAGGCCACTACTTCCCCGGAGTAGTGGCCTCCCGACCCCGCGGAGGCCACTTCCCCGGAGTTGTGGCCTCCCGGGCTTGGGGGCGCGGACCTGGCAGCGTAGCGAAGCGGAGCGGTGTCTGGCGGGAGCGACGGTCGCACGCTCGACGGTCCGAGTCATAGAAAGAAATATGCTTCTGGGCATGCGCACCGGAAATCGGGTCACGCCCGACCACGAACGGGCGATCGCGGCACTGCGCGCGTCCTACGCGACCGTGCCGGCCGGGCGTCCGGTTCGGCTGGCCAAGAAGACCACCAACCTCTTCCGGCCCCGATCCGGTCCACCGCCCGCCGGCCTCGACGTCAGCGGCCTCACCGGCGTGCTGAGCGTCGACGCGGCCGGGCTGACCGCCGACGTGCAAGGCATGTGCACCTACGAGCGGCTGGTCGAGGCGACTTTGCCGCACGGGCTGATGCCGCTCGTCGTCCCGCAGCTGAAGACCATCACGCTCGGCGGCGCGGTGACCGGGCTCGGCATCGAGTCGACCTCGTTCCGCCACGGCATGCCGCACGAGTCGGTGCTCGAGGTCGACGTGTTCACCGGCGCCGGCGAACTCGTCACCGCCACTCGCGACGGCCCGCACGCCGACCTCTTCGCGGCGCTGCCCAATTCGCAGGGCAGCCTCGGCTACGCCACCCGGCTGCGCATCGAACTGCAACCGATCGCCGCGCGGGTGGCACTGCGCAACATCGCATTCACCGACATCGAAGCGCTGCTCGCCGCCGTCGCCGAGGTGAGCGCGACCGGCGCCTGGGACGGCGAACCGGTGGATGCCATGGACGCCGTGCTGTTCACCATCGACGATGCGGTACTGGTGCTCGCCCGGTTCACCGACGACGCCGGGGCGACCTCCGACTACACCGGCCAGAAGATCTACTACCGGTCGCTGCGGGAGCGCCCGGCCGACCTGCTCTCCGCCCACGACTACCTGTGGCGGTGGGACACCGACTGGTTCTGGGTGTCGCGGGCGTTCGGCGTGCAGCATCCGCTGGTGCGGCGGTTGTGGCCGGCGCGCTACCGGCGCAGCGACTTCTACCACCGCATCGTGAGCTTCGAACAGCGCCACGGCCTGTGGGCCCGCACCGAGCGGTGGCGCGGGCGGCCGGACCGGGAGCGCGTGGTGCAGGACGTCGAGTTGCCAGTCGAGCGCACCGGCGAGTTCCTGCGCTGGTTCGTGCGGCAGGTCGGCATGTCGCCGGTTTGGCTGTGTCCGATCCGCGCCCGGAGCGACCGGCCGTGGCCCTTGTACCCGTTGCGCCGCGCCACGACCTATGTGAATCTCGGCTTCTGGGGCACCGTACCGATTGCCCCGGGCGCCGGCGACGGCGACGTGAACCGGGCCATCGAGGACCGGGTCGAGATGCTGGACGGGAAGAAGTCGCTGTACTCGGATGCCTACTACGACCGGAAGACCTTCGACCGGCTGTACGGCGGGGAGACCTACCGCGCGGTCAAGGAACGCTACGACCCGGAGCACCGGTTGACCGGCCTCTACGAGAAGGTGGTGGAACGACGATGACGGCAACCGTGCCGACCGTCGCGGACGTGGTGAACGCCGTCATCCGCGACGAGCCGACCCTGCGCATCACCGCGTACGACGGTAGCTCGATCGGCCCTGAGGATGCGCCGATCGGGGTGCACGTGGCCTCCCAGCGCGGCCTCTCGTACGTGCTCACCGCGCCCGGCGAACTCGGCCTGGTCCGCGCCTATGTGGCCGGCGACCTCGAGCTGACCGGCGTCCACCCCGGCGACCCGTTCGAAGCGCTGTGGCGACTGCGCGACAGCGTCCGGCTGCGCGTGCCGTCGCCCCGGGAGGCCTTCGCACTCGTGCGCGGCCTCGGCTGGGAACGGCTCAAGCCGCCACCGCCGCCGCCCGAGGAGATGATCCCGCCGTGGCGCCGGACGCTGCAGGGCCTGCGCCACTCACGCGGCCGCGACCAGGAGGCCGTGCACCACCACTACGACGTGTCCAACGCGTTCTACGAACACGTGCTCGGGCCGTCGATGACCTACACCTGCGCCGTGTACGAGAAGCCCGACGACACTCTGGAGACCGCGCAGGCAGCCAAGTACGACCTCGTCGCCCGGAAGCTGGCGCTCAAGCCCGGCCTGCGGCTGCTTGACGTCGGCTGCGGCTGGGGCGGCATGGTCCGCCACGCCGCGCGGGAGTACGGCGTCAAGGCACTCGGCGTCACCCTGTCCCGCCCGCAGGCCGAATGGGCGCAGGCCGCCATCGCGCGGGAGGGCCTCACCGACCTCGCCGAGGTCCGCTACCTCGACTACCGGGACGCACCCCGCGAACACTTCGACGCGGTCAGCTCGATCGGCCTCACGGAGCACATCGGCGTGCGCAACTACCCGCGGTACTTCGCCGCCCTGCGCGACCGGCTCCGGCCCGGCGGGCGCCTGCTCAACCACACCATCACCCGGATCGACAACCGGGCCCCGACGAGGTCCGGCCGGTTCATCGAGCGATATGTCTTCCCCGACGCCGAGCTCGCCGGACCCGGCCGGGTGCTCAGCGAGGTGCACGACGCCGGGCTCGAGGTGCAGCACGAGGAGAACCTGCGAAGGCACTATGCCCTGACGCTGACCGGCTGGTCCCGCAATCTGGTCGAGCACTGGGACGAGTGCGTCCAGGAGGTCGGTATCGGCGTCGCCCGGGTGTGGGGGCTGTACATGGCGGCCGCGCGGCTCGGCTTCGAGCGCAACGAGCTGCAGCTGCACCAGATCCTGGCGACGAAGACGACCGCCACGGGTGAGTCGTCGTTCCCGTTGCGGCCCGACTGGACCGCTTGAGAGGACCCAGCCGAGGCGGGCCGCCTGAGGGCACTACTTCCCCGGAGTTGTGGCCTCGCGGGCCGCCTGAGGGCACTACTTCCCCGGAGTTGTGGCGTCCATCCCCGATATCGTCAGTCTGGACTGGACAGTCTGAACTGAAGAAACTAGCCTGGACGCATGGAGGAGCACGAGTCGGCGGTCCGCGCCGCGCGTGACCTCGTCGTGGTGTTCAGCCGGCTGCGGCGACGGCTCAAGGAGGTTTCCGACCCGCAGGGACTCACCCCGTCGCAGACCTCGGTGCTCAGCCGGTTGAGCAAGGACGGAGCGTCGACGGCCAGCGCACTCGCGACCGCCGAGCGGGTCCGCCCCCAGTCGATGGCGGCCACCCTCGCCGTGCTCGAGCTGCAGGGTCTGATCCAGCGCAGCCCGGACCCCGAAGACGGCCGCCGGCAGGTGATCGCGCTCACCGGCGCCGGGCGTGAGCACGTCGAGGGCAACCGGCAGGCGCGCGAAGAGTGGCTGGTCCGGACCCTGCAGGAGCGCTACACGGAAGAAGAGCGGTTGGCCGTCGTCGAGGCGATCGCCCTGCTCGAACGGCTCACTCGCCCATGACGCAGCTGGCACAGACCCTGCGGCGCCGATTCACGTTGCCGCAGGAAGGCTTCGACCACCGACTCCTCGCGCCGATGGTGCTGGGCGCGATTCTCAACCCGATCAACTCCTCGATCATCGCGGTGTCGCTGGTGCCGATCGGGGTGGCCTTCGGCGCACCCCCGTCGCAGACCGCCTGGCTGGTCTCCGCGCTCTACCTGGCCACCGCCACCGGGCAGCCGGTCGTCGGGCGACTGGTCGACACATACGGTCCCCGCAAGCTCTATCTCATCGGGACGGCGCTGACCGGGGTCGCCGGGATCGTCGGCACCCTCGCACCGTCACTGGGGGTGCTGGTCGCTGCGCGGGTGGTGCTCGGCTTCGGCACCTGCGCCGGCTATCCGGCGGCGATGTACCTCATCCGCAGCGAGGCCCGGCGCACCGGCCACGACAGTCCCAACAGCGTGCTGACCGTGCTCGCGGTCGCCAGCCAGACCATCGCCGTGATCGGCCCGACCCTGGGTGGCCTGCTGATCGGTCTCGGTGGCTGGCGGACCACGTTCGCGATCAACATCCCCCTGGCGATCGCCTGCCTGATCCTCGGCGCCCGCCGGCTGCCGAACATCGCACTCGACCGGGACCGGCCAGGCGCGCAACGCGTCGACATCGCGGGCATGGTGCTGTTCGCCGGGATGCTCACCGCGCTGCTGCTGTTCCTGATGAGCCCGCACATCGCCAACTGGTACCTGCTCGTCCTGACCGCCGCCGCGGTCGCCGCGCTTACGGTGCGTGAGTTGCGGACCGCCGAGCCGTTCATCGACCTGCGCGTGCTGGCCGGCAATCTGCCGCTGCTCGCCACGTACCTGCGCAATCTGCTCGCCTTCATCGTCAGCTATGCGTTCCTGTACGGCTTCACGCAATGGCTGGAGGACGGCCGGCACCTCAACGCGGCCCAGGCGGGGTTGATCCTGCTGCCGATGTTCCTGACCGCGATCGTGGTGTCGACCACCACCGGGCGCAGCCCGCAGATCCGCGGCAAGCTCATCGTCGGCGGCATCACCCAGATCGCCGCCTGCACCATGCTGTTGCTGCTGGACGGGGCCAGCCCCGTCTGGCTCCTGGTCGGCCCGGCCGTGGTCGTCGGCATCCCGCAGGGTCTCATCAGCCTGGCCAACCAGAGCGCGCTGTATCACCAGGCCGATCCCGAGCGCATGGGCTCGTCCGCCGGGCTGCTGCGCACCTGCACCTACCTCGGCGCGATTGTGGCGTCGGCCGCCAACGGTGCCTTCCTCAAGGACGCGGCCGACACGCGCGGCCTGCACCACCTTGCCCTGTTCATCCTTCCCGTCGCCGCCCTCTTCCTCATGGTCACGCTCGTCGACCGCTCGCTTCGCCGGGTCGGCCGCCCCCAAGAAGGCGTCACGGAACCGGTCGCCCGGTAACCGCAAGGCCCAAGCGGGGGAGGGCGACACGGTCGGGTGGTTCGCGCGACAGGGCTGCGGAAGGTACCGGCGACCTCGACAGACCGCTACGATTGACCGCGCCCGGAGGGAGATGACCATGGGCGCGCTCGCACTGGCCGGTCTCGAACCCGGCGACCACGTCTGCTGGACGTTCGACAGCGAGCAGACCCGGATGGACGCCACCGCTGGGTTCATCCGATCGGGCATCCGTGACGAGCACAAGGTCGTGTACTACACCGCCTCGCTGACACCGTCCGACGTCCACACGGGTCTGTTCGAACGAGGCATCGACGCCGCCGGCATGATGCGCGTCGGCCAGTTGGAGATCGCTACCGCCGCGGACACCTACCTCGCCGGTGGGCGGTTCGACCCGAAGGAGTGCATCGACGGCTGGTCCGACACCTGTGCCCGGACCAAGGCCGAGGGCTTCGCGGCCCTGCGGGTGGTCGGCGACATGGCGTGGGCGACGACCGGCGTCCCGGGCGCCGAGGACCTGGCCGACTACGAGGCGCGGGTCAACGCCGTCTACGCCGACGGCTACGCGATGGCGGTCTGCCAGTACGACACCCGGCTGTTCACGGCGGAGCAGCTGTGGCCGATCGCCGCGGCCCACCCCGGCACCCTCCGCTCGGGCGGCGGGGACCGGGAGCCGCCGCTGCTGCGCATCCGCCGGGTCGGACCGGCCCGGCTGCGCCTGGTCGGCGACAGCGACGTGTCGAACCGCGCCGCCTTCGAGGCGGCCCTGACCGGCCTGGGCGCCGAGGCCGAACGCCACCGGCAGCCGCCCGTCCTCGACCTCACCGGCCTGCAGTTCGCGGACAGCGCGACCGCCGGTGCGCTGATCGACTTCGCCGATCGGAACCCGACCGGGCTGACCATCGTCGGCTGCCGTCCCGGCCTGCGTGAGTTGCTCGACGTCTTCGGCGGCGGCTACCTGCCCAAACTGCATTACTCCGCGACCGGACCGTGACGCCCCCTTGGTCGGCAAGGGGGCGTCACGGTCACATTGTGCGGTTCCTGTCGATCAGGCCTTGGCCTGCATGCTCGACCGGGCCGGGTTGGCCTGCTCCGCGGCCTTCGGGTCCTTCTCGCCCTGCTTGGCGCGCACCCCGGCCTCGATCCGGTCGCCGAGGTCCTTGTCGACGTTGCGCCAGTACTCGAAGGCGCGCAGCAGGACCGGCTCGCTCACCCCGTTGAGCAGGTGGCCGACGATGTTGTCGACCAGGCGGTCGCGCGCCGCGTCGTCGAGCACCTCGCGCACCATCGTGCCGGCCTGGCCCCAGTCGTCGTCCTCGGCGTGCAGGGTGTACGCGGTGCGCACCATCTCGCCGTCGGCGTACCAGGTGCCGCCGTCGTCGGTGCAGCTCCGGCTGCGGCCTTCGGGCCGCCGTAGGAGTTCGGCGCGTACACCGGGTCGGTGACGTTCTGGATCCGCATCGCGCCGTCCTTGGAGTAGCTGTGCACCGGCGACCTTCGGCGTGTTCACCGGGATCTGCTTGTAGTTCACGCCGAGCCGGGCGCGGTGCGCGTCGGCGTAGCTGAACCCGCGGGCGAGCAGCATCTTGTCCGGCGACAGGCCGGTGCCGGCCACGAGGTTGTTCGGCTCGAACGCCGCCTGCTCCATCTCGGTGTGGTAGTCGGTGACGTTGCGGTTGAGCGTCAGCCGGCCGACCTCGCTGCAGCGGGTAGTCGCCGTGCGGCCAGACCTTGGTGAGGTCGAACGGGTTGAACCGGTAGGTCTTCGCGTCCTCGAACGGCATGATCTGCATGTTCAGCGTCCAGCTCGGGAACTCGCCGTCGCTGGATGTGCTCGTAGAGGTCGCGCTGGTGGTAGTCGGTGTCGACCGACGGCCATCTGGTCGGCCTCGTCCTGGGTGAAGAACTCGATGCCCTGGTCGGTCTTGAAGTGGTACTTCACCCAGAACCGCTCGCCCTGCGGCGTTGATCCACATGTAGGTGTGGCTGGAGTAGCCGTTCATGTGCCGCCAGGTCCGCGGGATGCCGCGGTCGCCCATCAGCCAGGTGACCTGGTGCGCCGACTCCGGCGAGAGCGTCCAGAAGTCCCACTGCATGTCGTGGTCGCGCAGGTTGTTGTCGGCGCGCCGCTTCTGCGAGCGGATGAAGTGCTGGAACTTCATCGGGTCGCGGATGAAGAAGACCGGGGTGTTGTTGCCGACGATGTCGAGGTTGCCCTCGGCTGGTGTAGAACTTCACGGCGAAACCGCGCGGGTCGCGCCAGGTGTCCGGGGCTGCCGCGCTCGCCGGCGACCGTCGAGAACCGGATCGAGCACGTCGGTCTCCGCGCCGGGCTGGAACACCGCCGCCCGGGTGTAGGCGCTGACGTCGTGGGTCACCTCGAAGGTGCCGAACGCGCCGCCGCCCTTCGCGTGCGGCTGCCGCTCCGGGATGCGCTCGCGGTTGAAGTTGGCCATCTGCTCGATCAGGTAGTGGTCCTGCAGCAGGATCGGACCGTCGGGCCGACGGACAGCGAGTGCTCGTCGCTGGCGACGGGGATCCCGGCGTCCGTCGTGGTGGGCCGACGTTCTTGTGTGGTCACGCGGAACTCCTTACGTCGGTTCAGGTACCGGTTTTCTGGCACGCCAGCCCGCGGTGGCATGCAGATGCCTGTCGAGGATGTCCAACGCCGCGGCACGCGGCCTGGTCACGCGCAGCCCTGCCTTACGCAGTACGGCTTCGGACGTTGGAACCATCGAGTCCAACGTCCCATCCTTTCTGGAATGAGTCAAGTAAATCGCCGAGGCCACGCTGAGATCGGTCGGGAACCTGGCGAGCGATCTTCGGCCGGTCGTGCCACGATGCGGAAGATCGATACTGTCAACCGTCAATATCCCGGAGGTACATCGTGACTGGTGGACCTGTCCCTCAGCGTGCGCGTCTGCGTAGCGTCGCGACCTGGGCGGTGGGACTGGCCGCCGCGGTCTCTCTGACCGCCGCGGCGCCGTCGACCGCCGCTCCCGCCTCGTCCGTGCCCGGCCCCTCCGCCGGCATCTGGGCCGCATCCCTGGAAGGTGTGCACGGCGTCGCCCCCGACGCCACCGTCCGGCAGATCGCCCGCGCGTCCGTGTCCGGTGCCGGGCTGCGCGTGCGGCTGGGCAACCCGGCCGGCAGCGCGCCGGTCGTCGTCAAGGACGCCTGGATCGGCCTTCCCGCGGCGCAGGGGTCGGCCCGGTTGGTACCCGGCTCCAACCGGCGGCTGACCTTCC
The DNA here is from genome assembly GCA_963816625.1 of uncultured Actinomycetota bacterium. Lineage (GTDB taxonomy): Bacteria > Actinomycetota > Actinomycetes > Mycobacteriales > Micromonosporaceae > Dactylosporangium. The sequence goes on from CAWFLC010000006.1 coordinate 1,968,924, forward strand.
ACGGCGCGCGCACGGTCACCATCGCACCCGGCAAGGAGGTGCTCAGCGACGCGGCGCCGATCAGCGTCGATGCCCAGGAGGACGTCGCGGTGAGCATCTACGCGCCGGGCGCACCGATCAACGACCACACGTTCCCGCCGTTCGCGTACGACCCGCCGGCCCAGTACATCGGCACCGGCGGCGACACCGCGGCCGACCCGTCGGACGCCAGGTACCCGAGCTACCCGGTCACCCCGGCCGGCGGTACCGCCGCGGGCTACCACCCGGGCCAGATCTGGTGGATGGACCTCGTCGTGGCCGAGCGACCGGCCGCCCGGGGCACCCTGGTCGCGCTCGGCGACTCGATCACCGACGGCTACGAGGCGGTCGGCCCGCCCGGGCAGCGCTGGACCGACGTCCTGGCCGAACGGCTCGGTGCACTGCCGGCCGCGCGGCGGCTCGCGGTGGCCAACGCCGGCATCTCCGGCAACACGGTCAGCGTGCAACCCAACCCGTACGATCCGACCGGCCAGTGCTGCGGCGAACCCGCGCCGACCCGGCTGGAGCGCGACGTGCTCTCGGTGCCCGGCCTGACGACCGTGTTCCTGCTCGAGGGCACCAACGACATCGGCGGCGGCGACAACGCGCCCTCGGCGCCGGCCGCGCAGTTGATCGACGCGATGCGCGGCATCGCGGCCCGGGTGCACGCGGCGCACGCCCGGATCGTCGGGGCGACCATCCTGCCGATGGGCAACCCGGCCGGCAGCGACAAGGAGAAGACGCGGCTGGCGGTCAACGAGTGGATCCGGACCAGCGGCACCTTCGACGCGGTCGTCGACTTCGACGCGGTCCTGCGGGACCCGGCCGACCCGGCGAAGATGATCGCCGATCTGCAGCACGACAACTACCACCCGAACGCGGCCGGTGACCTGCTCCTGGGCGAGTCGATCCCGTTGGACGCGCTCGTCCGCTGAAGCTACCGGTGGTCCGGTCCGGAGCGTCCCGGGCCGGACCACCGTGGTGCTCTAGGTCATGGCGTGACCGCGGTCGGGTAGTGGTAGCGCGGTTCGGGCACGTTCCAGAGCTGCGCGTCATTGCTCGTACCGCTGCTGCAGTGCCAGATCTGCAGCTGGAGGCCGTCGACGAGCGAGTTGGCCGGGACGTCCAGGCACCGCCCGCTGAGTTTGGACTGCACCTTGTCGTGGGTTGTGTAGCCGGAACCGTAGGCGTAGGCGAGCTTCCAGTTCATCCCCGGGGTGTTGGTGCATCCCCACACCTGCAGCTTGGTGCCGTCGGCGTTGATGCCGTCGGTGACGTCGAGGCACCGGGGCGCGTAGGGGTACGTCGAGGTGGACGCCACGCTCTGCAGCAACTCGTACCCGTTGCCGAGGCTCACCCGCGCCCAGCGCTGGGCGGTCGAGTTGTAGTCGCAGGCGGACTGCACGACCGGCGCACCGTTGTACGTGCCGAGCGCCGTGACACACAGCCCGCTGCCCCGGCCCTGCATCGTGATCACGGGTGGTGGGGCGGCCTCGGCGGGCTGAGCGACCGCCAGCCCGCCGATGGAGGCCAGCAGGACGGTGAGCACCGTGCTGGGAATCCGGTATCTGTTCTTCATGGTTGTTCTCCCTGTTTGGGGGCGGCTGTCCACCGCTGTTGACTCTCGTTGCCGACAGGGTGGCGAGGAGAACCAACGTGGCGCTGGAACGGCGCTGAAACGCCGCACCAAACGGGGGGCGGAGTCGGGTAGGCGATAGATCCGGCGCTCATCGAGGCCTACTGCGTTGACCCTCGTCGTGATCGGCGCGCGAGGGCCAGGATGACGGTGAGGGTCAGGATCTCGGCCGCGGCGGTGGCCCCGGCCGCGCCCAGCGGCCCGAACTTGGCCACGCCGAACGCGACGGCCACGCTCAGCAATGCCGCCAGCAGGCCGACCGCCTTCGTGGCCCAGCCGTACTGGCCGTCGCCGATCCGATTGAGCATGAGGGCTCGCGTCACCGCCATGAACGGCAGGGCCAGCATGAACAACGCCAGCCATTCGGCGGACTGCCGGATCGGCAGCGAGAGCACCGTACCGGTGAGCCAGGGTGCGAGCGCGGCGACGACCGCCGCCATGGGCACCGCGCACACCAGCGCGACCGCTACCGAGAAGGACGCCGGGTGCTTGGTGTGTTCGATGCCCAGGCGGGTGCGTGCGCGCGCGACCATCGGCACCTGCAGCGCCGACTGCACCACGCCGCCCATGCCCTGATACGCGGTCGTCACCGGCCCGAAGCTGCCCATCACCACCGGCGTGGCGACCAGCGACAGCACCACCGTGGGCAGTTGCGCCACGTACAGGTCGCCGACGGCGAAGCCGAACAGGTGCCGGTTCGCGTGGTAGACCGAAACGGCGCGCCGCAGGGAGAGCTGCCGAGCGCGAATGCGCCGCAGCGAACCGTTCGTGCCCAGGACGACCTCGCCCACGACGACCTGGACCAGTCCGACCGTGCCGAGCGCGACCGTGAACGGTACCCCGAGCAGGACCAGCAGCAGCGACGACGCCTTGCTGCCGCAGATCAGCAGGGCGCTCGCCAGGAACCGGGTCTGCCGGGTGAAGTCGGCGAGCTGCAGTTGGGCGACACTGTTGCCGAGCACGATCACGCCCGACGCCGCCAGTGCGGTCGCGCCGTAACCCCGCCGCGCGTAGAACTCCCCGACGATCACCGCGCCGAGCAGCAGGCTGGGCAGCACGACGAGCACCCACTGGCTGCGGACGAGGGAACGCTGCTCCTCGGTCCCGTTGACGTAGAGCAGGGCCGAGCCGCCGCCGGCGATGATCGACACGAAGGCCAGTGACGAGGTCACCACGGCGTAGGCGGCGATCTCGCCGGTCTGGCCGGACGCGGCGGACAGAGCCAGGATGGCGGCGCTCAGCAGACCGTTGCCGACGACGGCACCGGCGGCGATTGCCGAGTTCCGGGCGAGCTTCCGGTAGCCGGGTTGCGGCCGCCCAGCCGGCACGACGTCGTGAGGGAGTTCAGCGTCGAGCGGTGCATCGGCCGCGGAACGCATGCGTCGTACTTTACGCAGCGTCAACCCCGACCCACCGGACGCGACGCGCGCACAACGCCCGGTCAGGCGCCGGGGCCGATGCCGTGGGCCAGCAGCAGCGCGGCGACCTCGTCGCTTGGTGGTTTGCTGGTGCTCCAGCCCCCGTCGGCGGCGGCACCGGCGTCGAGCAGAGCCTGGACGGTGGCGATCCAGTCCCCGTCGGGATGGTGCCGGGGTGGATGGCCGCTGCCGACGCCGGCCCAGGACAACGCGGTGGCGTGGTACTCCCAGTCGCGGGCCTGCACATCGGCGCCGTGCGCGAGCAGCAGCGCGACCACGTCGGCGCGGCCGGCATGCGCGGCGAGGTGCAGCGCGGTGGCGCCGTCGGGGTCGCGGCGGGTGCCGGCGGGGAAGCCGAGCTCCAGCATCAGCGCGACCGGTGGCCGGCCACGGTGTTCGGCCGCCTCCACGAGCAGCGCCTGGTCCTGCCCGGACAGCGCCGCCAGCAGCCGGGGGTGCTCGGCGAGCAGAACGTCGACCGCGCCGCGGTCGGCGTTCGCGCAGGCGCCCAGCAGCCGGTCGACGGCGCTGCTGTCATCGCCGGCGCCGTAGCGGCGAAGGGTTTCGGTAAGGGCCGGGTCGCCGCGGCGCACGGCCGTCTGGAAACTGCTCAACCCTTCGCCACCGGCGTCGTCCGGGGTGGCCCCGTGAGCCAGGAGCAGGTCGATGGCCTCGGTGTCGCAGTGCCCTTGCAGGGCGGCGCGGATCGCCGGGATCGGCGGCTGGCCGTGTCCGGCTTCGCCGAGCGCGTCGGCCGGGATCGGCTGGCCGGGGTCGACCCCGGCGTCGAGCAGCAGCCGGATCGCCGCGGTGTCCGCGACGCTGATCGCGGCGCCGAGTGCGGCGACACCGTCGGCGCGGGCGCCCCGCTCCAGGAGCAGCCGCAGGCAGGCATGGTCGGGGTGGAACACGGTGTGGTACAGCGCCCCGGGCGTGTCCGGGTCGGCGCCGCGGTCCAGCAGCAGCGTCGCCAACGCGGCATGGTTGGCCAGGCCGGCCGCCGCGTACAGGGCGGCGCAGCGCCCGCCCGGTGCGGAGCCGGCAGCGGCTGTGTTCGGGTCGGCGCCCGCGTCCAGCAGCAGCTCGGCCACCGCGACCAGGCCGGCGGAGCGGGCCGGGTCGATCCGGTGCCAGCGGGACGAGCAGGCGAACAGCAGCGGCGGCCAGCCGGCCCGGTCGTCCGGGCGGGTGGCCAGCCCCGGGTCACCGGCCAGCAGCCGCCGCACCGGGTCGGGTTCGCCCAGGACGGCCGCGACGCGGATGTCGTACCCGACAGCCTCCGGGTGCTCGGCCAGCAGCCGCCGGGCGCGGGCGACCCAGCCGGCCTCGGCGGCGGGCGCGTCGAAATGCCCGCGCACGCTGTGCACGACCAGGTCGGTGAGCCGATCGACCAGATCAGCGGTAGCGGCCTGCACCTGCGCGACCAGCGCCGGCCAGCTGGCGAAGCCGTGCTCGCGGGCGATCACCAACTGCGCGGCCGACAACGTGACCGCGGCGCCCGCACGCAACGGCAGGTGCGCCCGCAGCCGGTCCAGCGCGTCCGGGTTCCCGGCGCGGGCGGCGCGCAGCAGGTCTTTGGCGCGGTGGCGCAGCTGGTCCAGATCGGGACGTTCGGGCAGCGCGGTAGCCATCGGGTTCCTCCCGTCGACCGCCCGTGGTCCGCGCCCGGGCGTCGGGGAAGACACCATCGGATGACGCCTGTTCGTCGTGCGGAGGTGGACTCAGTCCTGCCCGCGGACCCGGGTGCGCCCTCCCGCGCACCGCTCACTCTAACCTTGTCACCGCCACCGCGACAACGTAACGTTGTCGCATGTTCGACCGGCTCGTCGCCCAAGTCCACCAGCGCGCCGCCGCCGGCGACCCGGCCGCGATGCTCGACGCCGCGGTCGCGGTCAGCGCCGAACACGCCGCCACCGCCGACCGGCTGCTGGACCACTTCGTCGCCCACGCCCGCGGCGCCGGCCTGTCCTGGACCGACATCGGCGCCCGCCTCGGGGTGACCAAGCAGGCCGCCCGGCAACGCTTCGCCGAGCGCACCACCGCCCCCGCGCTGCCCTTCGCCGCTCACCCCGCACCCCGGCTGCAAGCATGCCTGGAGCGCGCCGGGCAGCATGCCCAAGCCGACGGCGCCGCCGAGATCGGCACCCACCACCTCCTCGCCGGCCTGCTCGCCGAAGGCGTCGCCGCGGCGATCCTCGAACGCGTGCACGTCACCGCGGAGGCGGTCCGGGCTGCGGCACATCACCTGTTCGGCCCTCCCACCGGCACCGCCGCCCACCGCGTCCCGGCCCTGTCACACGAGGCCGCCTGCGCCCTGGACTCGGCCGCCCACCAGGCGGCGGCCAACACCGCCGGCCCCGGCCGAGTCGAGATCGGCCCCGAGCACGTGCTCGCCGTCCTCGCCCTCGACCCCGGCAGCCGCGCCCGCCGCGTCCTCAACCACCTCGACGTGGACATCGCCGCCATCAAACGCGAGCTGCAATGCCACATCACCCTCAACCCCGCCCGCCCGGCACGATGGTGGAAGCGCCGCCCACACACCCGGCCGAGCTGCTCGTTCTGCGGCCGAACCGCTGACGCCGCCGGACACCTCGTCGACGGCCCGGGCGTGGCCATCTGCGCCGGCTGCGTCCGCCTCGCCACCGAAATCCTCGACCGGCAGCCGGCGACATGAGCATCCAGGTGGAAATCCTGTACTTCACCGGCTGCCCCAACCACGACGGCCTCGCCGACCGGGTGCGCCGACTGCTGACCGACCACCACCTACCGGCCAGCATCGTCGAGGTCCGCGTCGATACCGACGCCGATGCCCAGCGACTGGCGTTCCTCGGCTCACCCACCATCCGAATCAACGGCGTCGACGTCGACCCGGCCGCGGCCGACCGCAAGGGCTACGGACGGCAATGCCGCCTCTACCGCACCGCCGGCGGGCTCCGCGGCACACCACCGGACCACTGGATCCTCGACGCTGCCCACCGCGCCGGACCGCGCCTACCGGCGATGGGACCACATCACCCGTGATGACGAGCCGGACGTCTACGTGCGGCTATTGTCGGGAACCGTGGACGCAGACGTCATCGTGATCGGGCATGGCGTCGCCGGGCTGGCCGCCACCCACGAGCTCACCAGCCGCGGCAAGACGGTCGCGCTCGTCGACCAGGAGAACGCCGCCAACCTCGGCGGCCAGGCGTACTGGTCGTTCGGCGGGCTCTTCCTGGTCAACTCCCCGGAGCAGCGCCGCCTCGGCGTCAAGGACTCCGTCGACCTCGCCTGGAGCGACTGGCAGGGCAGCGCCGGCTTCGACCGGCTCGAGGACGAGGACTCCTGGGCGGTGCGATGGGCGCGGGCCTACGTCGAGTTCGCCGCGGAGGAGAAGCGCGAGTGGCTCGCCGCACACGGCATCCGTTTCCTGCCGACCGTCGGCTGGGCCGAACGCGGCTCGTTGCGTGCCACCGGCCACGGCAACTCCGTACCCCGCTTCCACGTCGCGTGGGGGACCGGCACCGGGGTCGTCGAACCGTTCGTCGCCTCGGCCCAGCGGGCGGCCGCCGCCGGACTGGTCACCTTCCACCACCGCCATCGCGTCGACGCACTGCTCGTCACCGGCGGCGTGGTCACGGGCGTTCGCGGCACCCGGCTCGCCGACGATCCGGCCGCCCGCGGAGTCACGTCCAACCGCGACGCGATCGGCGAGTTCGAGCTCACCGCCCAGGCGGTCGTCGTCGCCAGCGGCGGTATCGGCGGCAACCACGACCTGGTCCGCCGCTACTGGCCGGCCCGGCTCGGCACCGCCCCGGCCAACCTGATCACCGGCGTTCCCGCGCACGTCGACGGTCGCATGCTCGACATCAGCGCCGACGCCGGCGCCCGGCTGGTCAACCGCGACCGGATGTGGCACTACACCGAAGGCGTGCAGAACTGGGCGCCGATCTGGCCCGGTCACGCGATCCGCATCCTGCCCGGCCCGTCGTCGATGTGGTTCGACGCACTCGGCCGCCGGCTGCCCGAGCCGTTCCTGCCCGGCTACGACACCCTCGGCACCCTGCGCCACCTGCGTACCACCGACGACCTCGCCGAACACGACCACTCCTGGTTCATCCTCACCCAGAAGATCATCGAGAAGGAGTTCGCCCTCTCCGGCTCCGAGCAGAACCCGGACATCACCAGCAAGGACCGCCGCGCGTTCCTGCGCGAGCGACTGCTCAGCAAGGGTGCGCCCGCACCGGTCGAGGCGTTCAAGACCAAGGGTGCGGACTTCGTCGTCGCGCGCACCATCGAGGAACTCGTCGACAAGATGAACGCCCTCACCGACAAGCCCCTGCTCGACGCGGCCGCGATCCGCGCCCAGATCGAGGCCCGCGACCTGCAACTGGACAACCCGTACAGCAAGGACGCCCAGATCCAGGGCATCCGCAACGCGCGCCGCTACCTGGGCGACCGACTCGGCCGGGTCGCCTCACCGCACAAGATCCTCGATCCCGCCGCCGGCCCGCTCGTCGGGGTCAAGCTGCACATCCTCACCCGCAAGACACTCGGCGGCATCCAGACCGACCTCGCCTCCCGCGCCATCGGCCGCGACGGCACCCCGATCGCCGGGCTCTACGCCGTCGGCGAGGTGGCCGGGTTCGGTGGCGGTGGCGTCCACGGCTACAACGCGCTCGAAGGCACGTTCCTCGGCGGCTGCCTGTTCTCCGGCCGCGCTGCCGGACGGGACATCGCCAATTCCCTGTAGATCCTTTTGCCGATGACTCGGGTCCGTCGAGCGCACGACCGCTGCTCCCGCCAGACACCGCTCCGGCGCTGGGCGCCTCCGCTGCCAGGCCCGCGGTCCCAAGCCCGGGATGCCACAACTCCGGGAAAGGAGTGGCCTCCGCCCGGCCGGGAGGCCACAACTCCGGGGAAGTAGTGGCCTCCGCCCGGTCGGGAGGGCACTACTTCGGGGATGTAGTGGCCTCCCCAGGCCCGGATGGAGGGCCGCCGGTTAGCCGGACTGGCCTTGCGCGCCGAACACGTGCGCGACGAGGTCGCGGCGGCTGCGGACGCCGGTCTTGTCGAAGACCGACTTGAGGTGGTCTTTGACGGTGTACTCGGACAGGTGCAGTTCGGTGCCGATCGCCCGGGTGGACGTACCGCGGAGCACGAGCAGCGCGACGTCCCGTTCGCGGGGCGTCAGACCGTAGGCGCTGAGCAGGAGCGGTGCCACCGTGTTGGGATGGGCCGGCTCGATGACGACCGCGATGTTGTCGCCGGCCGTCGTGCGCAGGCGGGACGCGTGGACGAGAAGCCAGGCGCCGGTGCTGGTGAGCACCCGTACCGTCGGTGCGGCACCGGTTTCCCCGGCGCCGCTGTCGATACCCTGCAGCCGGGTGGCGACCGCGTTTACGGCCGGCGGCAGGCGGCCGGGTCCGGCGCGGGGACCGTCGATCTCGGCCAGCCAGCGTTCGGCCTCGCCGGTCATCGCGGCCACGGTGAGGTCGGGGTGCAAGACGATGACCCCCGGCGGGAGAGGCGCCCCGGGCGGCCCGGGCGTGGCCTGGGGTCGATAGGGGCCGGTCAGGCTGTGCCGGACGCCGGCGCCGAGGTGCGGAGCCAGCCGGCTGAGCAGCCGCACCTCCGCCGCGGTGAAACCGTGCGGCGAGTCGGCGCGGTGCAGGCACAGGAACCCCCAGCAACCGGCCGGCGTGACCAGGGCGACGCGCAGTTCGTCGCCGAGGGAGAGCGGGGCCATGATCTCGCGGTACCGAGCGCTGCCGGCGCGGTGGCCCCGGGTGGCCGCGTCGAGCGTGCCGATATGCGTGCCGCCGGTGGCCAACGCCTGGAACTTGTTCACGTCGGGCTGGCCGAACTCGTTGTCGAGGAACTGGGCGGTCACCGCCGTCAACGGATCTTCGGCGTAGCCACCGGTGAACAGCAGGGTCGCCGGGTCGGCGGTGCCGAAGAAGGCGGCGTCGACCGGCAGCAGGGCATGGATCGATCGGACGACCTCGGCCTGGAATGCCGGACCGTCGAGTCCGGCGTAGCAGCGGCGCACGAGATCGCTCTCGCGTCGTGCCTGCGGACCGGCCCGTGCCATGGCTGACATCCTCCGCTCGTCGCGTGGGCGAAACCACCCCACCTTCGTGGGGTGGTGCCGGTACCGGACCGGGCTGACGGTGTTGGCATGACAAACACTGACGCGAACAAGCACCTCGTCGACCAGTTCATCGCCGCGCTGTTCTCCAAGGGGGACCTGAGCGCGGTCGACCAGTACCTCGACCCGGGGTTCGTCAACCACGACCGGCCATTCCCGGACAGCCCGGACGGACCGGAGGGCATGCGGCACGCCGGGAAGACGATCCGTGCCGCCTTCCCCGACTGGCGGAGCGACACGCAGCGGCTGATCGCCGAGGGTGACCTCGTGGCCGAGCAGTTCGTCGCGCACGGCACTCACCGTGGCACGATCATGGGCGTGGCCCCGACCGGCCGCGAGGTCTTCCTGCCGGGGATCAACATCTTCCGCATCGCGGGCGGGAAGATCGTCGAACGGTGGGGACGCCTCGACGACCTCGGGCTTATGCAACAGCTCGGGCTCGTGCCGCCGCCGACCGAAGGGTGAGCCGTTGATCGCCGCACCGGCTACTGCTCGGCGGCGGGGCTTGACCAGGCGCTGAGCTCCTCGGCCGTCGACTGAGCGAGCGCGGCGGCGGACGCGGGATCGAGGCGGGTGGTGACGAGGACCCCGATGAGTATGCCGGTCAGGAGGTCGGCGCGGCGGGCGGCGACCTCGGCCGGCATCGTGCGGGCCAGCGCAACCTTGAATGCGTGCGTGATGCGCTGCCGGTAGGCGTAACCGGCGTCGCGGGCGGCCTGGTCGTGCGGGCCGAGTTCGGTGATGGTGTTGACCGCGAGACAACCCCGCCGGCTGCCCGTGGCGATGAGTGCGGAGGCGAGATTCCCGAAGTAGGCGGTCACCTCGGTGATGCCCGCTCCGGGCGCCTCGACGGGGGCGAGGCGTGGCCAGGCCACCTCGGTGAGGTAGCTGTCGAACGCGAGGTCGAACAGCTGTCGCTTGGTGCCGAACGCGTGGTAGAGGCTCGATCGGTTGAGTTTGGTCACGCGCTCGAGGTCGGCAAGGGACGTCGCCTCGAAGCCATGCAGCCAGAACTGGTCGCGGGCGGCGCGGATCGCCTCGGGCACCTCGAAGGCTCGACGGCGCGGCATCGGATCCCCCTTGACGTTTTGAACCGACCAGTTCACTATACGTTTTGAACTGATCGATTCACAACGCCGCCCTGGGAGACCTCTCGTGCTTGCCCTCGCTCTCGTGGCCATCGTGGTCGCGGCCCTGTTCCACGTCGCGACCTTCGTCATGGAGAGCGTGCTGTTCACCCGCCCGGCGGTGTGGCGGCGCTTCGGCGTCGCGTCGCAGCAGGACGCCGAGACGATCCGGCCAATGGCACTCAACCAGGGCTTCTACAACCTGTTCCTGGCCGTGGGCGCGCTGGTCGGAGTGGTGGCGGTGGCCCTCGACCACCGTACGGTGGGTGCCACGCTCATCGTGTTCGCCGGCGCGTGCATGCTCGGCGCCGGCGTCGTCCTCGCGGCGACCGCCGGCCGCCGGATGCTGCGGGCCGCCGCGCTGCAGGCCGTCCCGCCGTTGGTGGCATTGCTCGCACTCGCCGTGGCCTGACCGCCCGGCGCAAGCCATGAGCATGAGTGAGCGTCCCACCGGCTGATCCGCCGTGATCGTTTCGACGCTTGTGCGGACGGGCGGTCGAGGCGCAGAGTCGACGGCACACGGGGGGCTGACAGTCGTGCGCGCCGAGGAGAATTTCTTGCCTGCTTCCGCGATCCGCCTGGTCGGACTGCGCAAGTCGTTCGGCGCGGTCCACGCGGTCGCCGGGGTCGACCTGGACATCGCCGACGGGGAGTTCTTCTCGATGCTCGGCCCGTCGGGTTCGGGCAAGACCACCGTGCTGCGGCTGATCGCCGGGTTCGAGTTGCCGACGGAGGGCACGGTCGAACTGGCCGGGGTGGACGTGTCGCGCAAGGCACCGTTCGAGCGCGACCTCAACACGGTCTTCCAGGACTACGCGCTTTTCCCCCATCTGAACGTGATCGACAATGTCGCCTACGGGCTGCGCGTGAAGAAGGTGCCGCGCCGCGAGCGGCGCGAGCGGGCCGAGCACGCGCTCTCGACCGTACGGCTGGAAGGGTTTGGAAATCGGCGGCCCGGTCAGCTGTCGGGCGGCCAGCGCCAGCGCGTCGCCCTCGCCCGGGCGCTGGTCAACCGGCCCAAGGTGCTGCTGCTCGACGAGCCGCTCGGCGCGCTCGACCTCAAGCTCCGCGAGGAGATGCAGGTCGAGCTCAAGGCGATCCAGCGGCAGGTCGGGATCACCTTCGTCTTCGTCACGCACGACCAGGAAGAGGCGCTGACGATGAGCGACCGCGTCGCGGTGTTCAACGCCGGCCAGGTCGTGCAGGTCGGCACGCCGGCCGAGGTCTACGAGCATCCCGCGTCGGCGTTCGTCGCCGGCTTCGTCGGCACGTCGAACCTGCTGACCGGCGAGGTCGCGAAGAAGGTGCTCGGCGAGGACGGGACCTTCTCCATCCGGCCGGAGAAGATCGCCCTCAACGGCGAGCCGGGCGACGGTGCCGTCACCGCCACCGGCCGCGTCGCCGAGGTCGTCTACGCGGGCGCCGCCACCCGCTTCGTCGTCGACCTCGACGCGGGCGCCCGCCTCGTCGCGTTGCAGCAGAACCTGCAGACCACGTCGATGGACGTGCAGTCCTACCGCGATGCCGCGGTCACCCTGCACTGGCGGCGCGAACACGTTGTCAGCATTCCCACCACCACCCCATAGGAGCAGCATCATGCGACGCACGTTTCTTGCAGTCTCCGCGGCCGGCGTGCTGGCGCTGGCCGCCTGCTCGTCGGGCGGTGACACCGGTACCGGCAGCGGCCCGGGCGGCATCAAGCCGCCCAAGATCGACAAGTTGGCATCGCTCGGCGCCGGTGAGGGCCAGGTCAACCTGGTCGCCTGGGCCGGGTACGCGGAGAACGGCTCGAGCGACCCGAAGGTCGACTGGGTCACCCCGTTCCAGACCAAGACCGGCTGCAAGGTCAACACCAAGATCGCCGGTACGTCCGACGAGATGGTCACGCTCATGAAGAGCGGCGACTACGACGCCGTGTCCGCCTCCGGCGACGCCTCGCTGCGGCTCATCTACGGCGGCACGGTCGCCCCGGTGAACACCGACCTCGTGCCCAACTACAAGGACATCTTCGACTTCCTCAAGCTCAAGTCGTGGAACTCGGTCGACGGCGCGATGTACGGCATCCCGCACGGCTGGGGCGCCAACCTGCTCATGTACCGCACCGACAAGGTGAACCCGGCCCCGACGTCGTGGGGTGCGGTCTTCGACGGCGCGTCGACCGTACGCGGGCAAGGTCACCGCCTACGACTCGCCGATCTACATCGCCGACGCCGCGCTGTACCTGATGAAGCACAAGCCCGAGCTGAACATCAAGAACCCGTACGCCCTCGACGAGACCCAGTTCAACGTGGCCGTCGACCTGCTCAAGGTGCAGAACAGGAGCGTGGGGGAGTACTGGTCGGACTACACCAAGGCGGTACAGGCCTTCAAGTCGGGCAACACCGTGATCGGCACGACGTGGCAGGTCATCGCCAACCTCGCGCTCGCCGACAAGGCGCCGGTGAAGGCGTTCCTGCCGGAGGAAGGCGCGACCGGCTGGTCGGACACGTGGATGGTGGCGGCGAAGGCGGCTCACCCCAACTGCGCGTACATGTGGATGGACTGGATCGTCTCGCCCGACGTCAACGCGCAGGTCGCCGAGTGGTTCGGTGAGTCGCCGTCGAACAAGCTCGCCTGCGAGAAGACCTCCGACAAGAGCTTCTGCGAGACGTACCACGCCGCCGACGCCGACTACGCCAGCAAGATCTGGTACTGGACGACGCCGACCGCGCAGTGCCTCGACGGGCGTACCGACGTGACCTGCAAGGACTACTCCGCCTGGGCCCAGGCCTGGACCAGCATCAAGGGCTGAGTGGCTTGACGGCATTCGCCTCCTGGCTGCACCGGCACCCGTGGGCGCGCCTGTCCGCGCTGCTGGCCGCACCGTTGCTGTGGTTGGTGGTCGCCTACCTGGGCGCGCTCGCGGTGCTGCTGGTCTCCGCGTTCTGGACGGTCAACACGTTCACCGGCGATGTGATCCGCCAGCCCACCCTGGACAACTTCCGCACCATCCTCACCGAGGACGTCTACCGCATCGTGACGTTCCGCAGTATCGGCGTCGCGGCCGCGGTCACCGTCATCGACGGGCTCATCGCGCTGCCGATGGCGTTCTACATGGCCAAGGTGGCGAAACCGAGTTCGCGGAAGTGGCTGGTGATCGCCATCCTGACCCCGCTGTGGGCCAGCTACCTGGTCAAGGCGTACGCGTGGCGGGTCATGCTGGCCAACGGCGGCATCGTCGACTGGGTCTTCGGCGGTGAGGGGCACGGTCCCGGCTACGGCCTGCCGGCGACCGTCCTGGTGCTGTCCTACCTGTGGCTGCCGTTCATGATCCTGCCGATCTACGCCGGGCTGGACCGGCTGCCGAACTCGCTCCTCGAAGCGTCGGCCGACCTCGGCGCGCGCGGTGGCCGTACCTTCTGGTCGGTGGTCCTGCCCACCATCCGGCCGGCCGTGATCGCCGGGTCGATCTTCACCTTCTCGCTGTCGCTCGGCGACTACATCACCGTCAAGATCGTCGGCGGCAAGTCGCAGCTGATCGGCAACCTCGTCTACGACAACATCGGCGCCGCGAACAACCTGCCGTTCTCGGCGGCGCTGGCCACCATCCCGGTCCTGGTCATGGTCATCTACCTGGTCGCGGTCAGCCGCAGCGGCGCCCTGGAGGAGTTGTGACGCTGTCGAAGACGGCCCGGTGGCTGCTGCGCGGGATGATGGCCGTGGGGCTGGCGTTCGTCTACGTGCCGCTGGCCATCGTGCTGATCAACTCGTTCAACGGCGACCGCACGTTCGCCTGGCCGCCGCCGAGTTGGACCACCGAGTGGTGGAGCCGGGCGTGGGGCAACGCCGGTGCCCGCGACGCGCTGTTGACCTCGGTCAAGGCCGGCCTCGCGGCAACCGCTATCGCTCTGGTACTGGGGACGCTGATCTCCTTCGCCGTCCAGCGGTACCGCTTCTTCGGCCGGCAGGCCGTGTCGCTCGTCGTCGTGCTGCCGCTCGCGTTGCCCGGCATCGTCACCGGGATCGCTTTGGACACGGCATTCCGTACCGTGGTCGAACCGCTCGGGGTCGGCAAGGGCCTGCTGTCGGTGGTGATCGGGCACGCCACGTTTTGCGTCGTCGTCGTGTACAACAACGTGCTCGCCCGCCTCAGGCGTACCGGTACCAGCTTCGAGGAAGCCTCGGCCGACCTGGGTGCGACGGGGTTCCAGACGTTCCGGTTCGTCACGTTTCCGCTGATTCGCTCGGCGCTGTTCGCCGGCGGGCTGCTCGCGTTCGCGCTGTCCTTCGACGAGATCATCGTGACCACCTTCACCGCCGGGCCCGGCGTCCAGACGCTGCCCATCTGGATCTTCAACAACCTGTTCCGGCCGAACCAGGCGCCGGTGATCAATGTGGTGGCGGCGGTCCTCATCGTCCTGTCCGTCGTGCCGATCTACCTGGCGCAGCGGATCTCGGCGGACACAGCGGCCGGAGGCCGCCTAGGACTCGGGGCGGAGGTAGACTCGGCGGCCGGAGGCCGGTTGTAGAGCTGAACTTGTTGGCGACCGTTGCACCACCGCCTCGCACCGGGCCGGCCCTCACGTGTCCTCCTGCCGGCCCGATACCTCATGCGACGGTGCTACGAGGGGAGCGACTGCCATGGCGAAGGACGAGAAGGGCACTTCGGCTGAAGAGACGCCGAAGAAGTCCAAGAAGAAGCTGCTGATCATCATCGTTCTGGCGGTTGTGTTGCTCGGTGGCGGTGCCGGCGGGTACCTGATGTTCTTCCGGTCGTCGAAGGCCTCGGCCGCGCCGGCGCCGGTGGCCGGCGTCGTGGCGCCGCTCGAGGCGACGACGATCAACCTCGCCGACGGGCACTACCTGAAGTTGCAGCTGTCGCTGCAGGCGACCGACAAGGTGATCGAGGCCCCGGACGGCAGCAAGGCGATCGACATCGCGATCAACCTCTACAGCAACCAGGACTCGACGACCCTGTTGACCAAGGAGGGTCGTGACAAGGCCAAGGAGCAGCTCAAGGAGTTGGTCATCAAGGCCTATACCGTCGACAAGGAACAAGAGATCATGGACGTGTACTTCACGGCGTTCGTGATTCAGTAGCGCACAGCGTCGTCGAGCCGGTCGGGGAGGGTGCATAGGCACCCTCCCCGACCTGCGTGTGGTCCGCGGCGGCCTCGCTGAGGCCACTACTTCCCGGAGGTAGTGGCCTCGCGGCCCTGCTGAGGGCACTATTTCCCCGAAGTTGTGGCGGGCCCGGTGCGCATCATCAAGACGGTGGTCGATGGTGGCCGGCGCGTGCCTCAGGCATCCAAAGGTGCGAAGTTGGCGATCTGGAGGCCGAGAATCGCCAACCTCGCACCTTTGATCTTGAGGTACCCGCCCACAGCAGCCGGCCTGACCGGGGTCGCAAGATCCATGCTCAGGAGCCAGCGGCAGTGATGCGTCAGGGACCATCATGATGTCCCGACGCGCATCAACGGATCAGCACACATGCCGATCCGGCCGGCGCCACGATGTGAGACATCGTGTGATCATTCACGTACTGGGCCGGTGGACTCGCGGAGCACCAGTTCGGTCGCCAATTCCAGGTGCAGTGCGTCCAGGCGGTGCCGCTCGACCAGCCGCATGAGCAGCGTCACCGCCATGCGGCCCATCTCGGCGAGGGGCTGACGCACGGTGGTGAGGGTCGGCCGGGTGGCCAGGGCGAGGTCGATGTCGTCGAAACCGGCGATCGACAGGTCGTCCGGCACGCGCACGCCGCGTTGGGCGGCCGCGCTGAGCGCGCCCACCGCGGCCTTGTCGTTGAACGCGACCAGTGCGGTCGGCGGGTCGCTCAGGTCGAGCAGTTCGCCCGCCGCGCGGTACCCGTAGTCGATGGTCGGCTCGCCGTGGCGGACCAGGGCCGGTGACGGCAGCACGCCGACGGCAGCCAGCGCCGACGCGTGCCCGGCCAGCCGGGCGGTGCTGGCCAGCCAGTCGGGCGGGCCGGACATGACGCCGATGCGCCGGTGGCCGAGCCCGACGAGGTGGTCGGTGATCGCGCGGGCGCCCGCGGCGTGGGTGGCCGAGACGGCCACGATGTCGCGGGGCGGCGCTGTGCGCGGGTCGACCACGACGAACGGAAAGCCTTGTGCGCGTAAGGCGACCAGATCGCTGCCGGGCTCGGGCGGCAGGATGACGATGGCCCCGGCGACGTCGGCGCGGGCCGCCAGGCCGGGCAGAACGGCCGTGTGCTGGCTGGCCTCGCCCGCGTTGAGGACGAGGCGCCGGCCGTGCAGTTCGAGGGTCTCCGCGATCGACGAGACGATGAGCCCGAAGTAGTCGGTCAGCAGGTACGGGCAGCGCACGAAGATCGCGCCCGACCGCGACCCCGGGTTCGGGCGGCTGAGCCGCTCGGCCGCCTCGTGGATGCGCTGCCGGGTGTTGGCGGCGACGTTGCGGTGGTCGTTGAGGGCCCGCGAGACCGTGGCGATCGACAGGCCGGTCTCGGCCGCGATGGTGCGCACGGTCGCTGACCTGCGCGCCCGGCTCCCGTGTTCCATGAGCGCAGCATATCGACCTTGACAATGCCATGGATCGCTGGTTCGGTGCCTGTATCGGGGTGTTTCAGCGTTGTTCCAACTTGTTACATCCGGGGAGAGTCGATGAGACGACTGGCAGCGGCGGCAGCGGTTCTCGTGGCGACGGTCGGCATGGCTGGTATGGCCGGTCCGGCCGGTCCGGCCGCGGCCCACGACGATTTCGCGGCGCACGTCTGGATCACCACGCCCGACGGCGCGCTGAAGATGAGCGACCAGGGGAGCGTGCCGTTCACCACCGCCACCCCGTCGGCCACCACCGTCACCATCGACGGCAGCCGGACATTCCAGACCATGACCGGCTTCGGCGGCTCGATCACGGACTCCTCGGCTACCGTGCTCTACCGCATGTCGCCGGGCGCGCGGGACGCGACCATGCGCGACCTCTTCGACCCGGTACGCGGTGATGGGTTGAACTTCCTGCGCCAGCCGGTCGGCGGTTCGGACTTCGTGGCCACCGCCGCCTACACCTACGACGACCTGCCGGCCGGTCAGACCGACTACGCGCAGCGGCACTTCTCCATCGCCCACGACAAGGCGCAGATCCTTCCCCTGCTGCGCCGGGCCCGGCAGCTCAACCCGCAGCTGACCGTGCTGGCCAGCCCGTGGAGCCCGCCGGCGTGGATGAAGACCGGCGGCTCGCTGGTCGGCGGCCGGCTCATCGACGATCCGCGCATCTACCAGTCATACGCGCTGTACCTGCTGCGCTTCGTGCAGGCCTATCGCGCCGAGGGCGTGCCGGTCGACCTGCTCACGGTGCAGAACGAGCCGCAGAACCGCACCCCGAGCGGCTACCCGGGCACCGACCTGCCCTCCCCGCAGGCGGAGAAGGTGATCAACGCGCTCGGGCCGATGCTGCGCCAGGCCGGTCTGCGCACCCAGATCCTCTCGTACGACCACAACTGGAGCGAGCACCCCGGCGACATCGCGAACACCCCGCCGGACGAGACCCAGGACACCGACCGCTACCCGCAGAACGTCCTCGACTCGTCGGCCGCCCGGTGGGTCTCCGGCACCGCCTACCACTGCTACTTCGGCGACCCGAGCGCGATGAGTGCCTTGCACCAGCAGTACCCCCGAAAGGACATCTACTTCACGGAGTGTTCGGGCAGCCAGTCGTCCGAGCCGGCCAACACGTTCTCGGACACCTTGAAGTGGCACACCCGCAACCTCGAGATCGGCTCGACCCGCAACTGGGCCAAGTCGGTGGTGAACTGGAACCTCGCCCTTGACCCGACCGGTGGCCCGCACGTCGGCGGCTGCGGCACCTGCACCGGCATCATCACCGTCGGCCCGGGCGACACGGTGACCCGCAGCGCCGAGTACTACGCGCTGGGCCACCTCAGCCGCTTCGTCCGCCCCGGCGCGGTCCGGCTGGCCAGCACCTCGTTCGGCACGACCGGCTGGAACGGGCAGATCATGGACGTCGCGTTCCGCAACCCGGACGGCTCGCGGGTCCTCGTCGCGCACAACGAGAACGACAACCCGCAGACGTTCGCGGTCACCGAGAACGGCCGCTCGTTCACGTACACGCTGCCCGGCGGCGCCCTGGCCAGCTTCGTGTGGTCGGGTTCCCGGCACGACACGCCCCGGCTGCGGGCGCTCGACCCGACCCGCTGGCAGGCGACCGCCGACCCGGCCGGGCCGAGTGACCCGTGCTGCTCGGCGGACGTCGCCAGCCACGCCGTCGACGACGACGCGTCGACCCGCTACTCGACCGGCGCCGCCCAGACGCCCGGGCAGTACCTGCAGGTCGATCTCGGCCGCGCCGAGCGGGTCCGGCAACTCGTGCTCGACACGGGTGTGAGCGTCGGCGACTATCCGCGCGGCGTGGCGGTCACGGCGAGCCGGGACGGTTCAACCTGGAGCGCACCCGTGGCGCTGCAACCTTCCGGCCAGCTCACCACCGTCGATCTGTCCGGCGCGCCGGTGCGCTACCTCCGGGTGACGCTGACCGCGGCCAGCGGCAGCTGGTGGAGCGTCGCCGACGTCCGTGCCTACGCCTGAGTCGACACCGAACTGTCCAACAGGATTCCGGCCACCGAGCGCACATACCACTCCTGGTACTGCTCGAGCGACCAGCCGCGCTGGCGGACCAGCCAGTCGTAGTTGCGCACGTCCATGGCGAGCCACAGCACGTCGGCGGCGCGGTCGACGTCGATGTCCGGGCGTAGCGCACCGGTCCGGGCGAGGGAGGCGGCGAAGGCCGTCATCCCGAGCCGGCGCTCGTCCTGGTTCTTGCGCCGATGGCGGCGGCGTCGGGGTCGGCGGTGGCCGCTCCGGCCAGAGCGAGCATCACGTCGGCCAGGCGGGCGTTGATCTCGGCGAGGTGCCGGGCGTAGCGGGTGAGTTTCGCGACCGGGTCGGTGAGCGTGTCGACTTCGGCGACGAAGGCCCGCTGGGACAGCGCGACCGGTTCGTCGTCGCCGGCGATGGTGACGTCGACGAGTTCGGAGAGCAGTTGCCGCTTCGTGCCGAAGACGGCGTAGACGGTCTGGATGGCGACGCCGGCCTTCGCGGCGATCGCGGTGAGCGGGGTGGCCGCGTAGCCGGGGTCGACGAAGAGGGCGCCGGCCGCGTCGAGGATGGCACGGCGGGTGTCCTTGGCCTGTTGCTGCCGTCGCGTCGAGTCGTATCGCCGCTTCACCGCCACCGTCAGGATAGTGCGGGCCGGGACGCGTATAGCCAGATCCTGGAGGTCGCCGGCGTCGAACACCACCCACGCGAGCAGGGCCGCAGCCTCTGGCCCGATCGGCGGAGGCCCGGGCCACCCCGGGCCGAGGGCATGTTCCACCGGTACTGGCGAACACGATGACGCCTTCCGCAAGGCGTCCGCCCAGCGACGGCTACCGCACGCATCGGTACCAGATCATCTACTTCGAGCACGACGGCGGGCAGCGCGGCAGCGGAACACCGACCCGCCCGAATGGGAGCTGTACGACTTGCGGAACGACCCCGGGGAGGTGAACAACGTCTACAACGACCCGGCGTACGCCGAAATCCGCGAGCAGCTGAAGACAGCGATGTGGCGGGAGCAGGCCCGCCTGGGCGATACGCCGCACCCCTCGCAGCCGCGACCCGCCGGGGTCGAGGACATCCCGCCCGCCCCGGCCGCGACTGGGCCGAGGGAGGTCTGGGAGCCGGACGGCCTCAGCCGCTCGGACTGGAAGCGCCGGAAGTCGTCCTCGCTGCGCCAGACGTTGATGACCCGCCATCCGTCGTGGGTCGGTCCGGACACGTGGGCGACCAGGCCGGCCGGTCGGTCCGGGCCGAGGTGCTTCTCGACGAGCCGGTAGTCGGACTCGGACACCGCCGGCATGTCTTGCATGACGCCGAACATGGCAACACTCCATCCGGTAGTGGAAACCTCTATCGAATAGAGAAGCACGCTATCGAGTTGGCGTCAAGCGTCGAGGTACTCCCGCACGATCGCGGTGAAATCCGGGTCAGCGGCCAGGCCCAACGCGTTCGCGCGGCCGGCCGCCACCCGCGGCGGCCAGTTCGCCACGATCGTCTCGATCACCGGGTCGGGCACCCAGTCGATGAGCGCCGCCGTCTCGGGACCGGCCACAGTGGACAGTGCGTCGACCATCGCGGCGACGGTGGTGCTGATCGACGGCAGGTTCATGGCGATCGGCGGCCCGAAGTCGGCGGAGGACACCGCCGCCGCCCGCAGCAGCCCGGCGATGGCGCGGCTGGGCGAGGTCAGGGCGACCGGCGTCGGCGGCGGCACCGGGCACACCGCCCGCTGCCCGGCGAGGGGTTCGCGGATGATCCCGCTGAGGAAGCCGGACGCCGCCGCGTTGGGGCGGCCGGGCCGCACGCTGACCGTGGGGAGCCGCACCGGCCGCCCGGTCACGAACCCCTTGCGGGTGTAGTCGGTCACCAGCTGCTCGAGGATGTACTTCTGGATCCCGTAACTGGTCGCCGGCGTGGGCAGCGTCGTGTCCGTGACAACGTCCGGCAGCGGCTGCCCGGGCCACTGCCCGAAGACCGCGAGTGAGCTGGCGAAGACGAACACCGGCGGCGCGGAGGCGGCCCGGCAGGCCTCCAGCAGCGCGAAACCGGCGCGCAGGTTGGCCTCGATGCCCAGGTCGAAGTCGGCCTCGCACTCCCCGCTGACCGCCCCGGCCAGGTGGAACACCACGTCCGCGTCCATCACCCGGTCCGCGCCGATCTGGCGCAGATCCAGCTGGTACGACTTGAGCCTGGCGTCGATCGCGAGCTCCGCGGGAACGG
Organism: uncultured Actinomycetota bacterium; assembly: GCA_963816625.1. Taxonomy (GTDB): domain Bacteria; phylum Actinomycetota; class Actinomycetes; order Mycobacteriales; family Micromonosporaceae; genus Dactylosporangium. Next base: position 1,990,049 of record CAWFLC010000006.1, read on the forward strand.
GCACCCGGTCGAGCACGGTGATCCGCGCGACCGGCCGTTCGTCGTCGCCGTTCAGCGCCAGGGTGCCCGCGGCGAGGATGGTCCGGGCCAGCCGGGCGCCGAGAAACCCGGCCCCGCCGGTGATCAGGATGTGCACGCCGTCAGGGTAACGGCGCCGTCGAGCCGAGCGATCCTGGACATTCACCTCAGAGTCGGACACCGCGCACATCGCGGGTCCCATGGCGGCCTCTTCGAGATCCTGGACGACGTGAACCCGGCGGAAACGTGACGCATTTGATTGGCAACGCAGCGAAGTGCAGTGAATATGAGGTGACAACCGGGACCGGCGACCGAGGAGCGACTCATGAGTAGCAGCAACATCCGATGGTTCGCCGAACTCGGCCTGGCCGACCTGGAGCAGGTGGGCGGGAAGAACGCGTCGCTGGGTGAGATGGTCGCCAACCTGGTCTCCGCGGGCGTCAACGTGCCGGACGGGTTCGCCACCACGGCCGACGCCTACCGGCTGTTCATGGCGCAGACCGGCCTCGACGAGCGGATCAACGCCGAGCTCGATGCGCTGGACGTCGAGGACGTGCAGGAGCTCGCGGTGGTCGGGCGGCGGATCCGGGCCGCGGTCGTGCAGCAGCCGTTGCCGGAGGACCTGGAACGCGACATCCGGGTCGCCTTCGATCGGCTGAGCGGTGCCGGCGATGGTGGCGGCGAGGGTGGGGGCGGCGAGTCGTTCGCGGTCCGTTCCAGCGCGACCGCCGAGGACCTGCCGGACGCCTCGTTCGCCGGGCAGCAGGAGACGTTCCTCAACGTGCGGGGGATCGACGCGATCCTGCAGGCGATCAAGGAGGTGTTCGCCTCCCTGTACAACGACCGGGCGATCGCCTACCGGGTGCACCACCGGTTCGAGCACGCCGCCGTGGCCCTCTCGGCCGGCGTGCAGCGGATGGTGCGCTCAGACATGGGTGCCTCCGGCGTCATGTTCACCATGGACACCGAGTCCGGCTTCCCCGACGCCGTGTTCATCACCTCGTCCTACGGGCTGGGCGAGGCGGTCGTGCAGGGTGCCGTCAACCCGGACGAGTTCTACGTCTACAAACCGGCGTTGCGGGCCGGGCGGCCGGCGATCCTGAAGCGGGGCATCGGCGGCAAGGCGACCAAGATGATCTACACGCAGGACCCGGCCGTCGGCCGGACCACCGAGTTCGTCGACGTCCCCGCGGCCGACCGGGTTCTGCTCAGCCTGACCGATGCGGAGGTCGAGGAACTCGCCCGCCACGCGCTGACCATCGAGGAGCACTACGGCCGGCCGATGGACATCGAGTGGGGCAAGGACGGCACCGATGGGCAGCTGTACATCCTGCAGGCCCGGCCGGAGACGGTGAAGTCGCGGCAGTCGGCCGGGGCGGTCCAGCGATACCGGCTCAATGAGCGCGGCACCGCGCTGGTGACCGGTCGGGCGATCGGGCAGCGGATCGGCGCCGGCGCGGTGAAGATCCTCAAGTCGGCCGAGGAGATGCACGGGTTCGCGCCCGGTGACGTGCTCGTCGCGGACATGACCGACCCCGACTGGGAGCCGATCATGAAGCGGTCCAGCGCCATCGTCACCAACCGTGGCGGGCGGACCTGCCACGCCGCGATCATCGCCCGTGAGCTGGGCATCCCGGCCGTGGTCGGCACCGGCAGCGCGACCCGGACCCTCGAGAACGGGCAGGCCGTCACCGTGTCCTGCGCCGAAGGCGACGAAGGCTACGTCTACGGCGGGCTGTTGGACTTCACCGTCGAGGAGAGCCAGACCGGCTCGATGCCGGACATCGGCGTCAAGATCATGATGAACGTCGGCACGCCCGAGCAGGCGTTCGCGTTTTCCCGGCTGCCCAACAGCGGCGTCGGGCTGGCCCGGCTCGAGTTCATCATCAACCGTCAGATCGGCATCCACCCCAAGGCTCTGCTGGAACTGGATGATCTTGAGGCTCCCCTGCAGGAGCAGATCAAGACCATGATCTCCGGGTACGAGGGGCCGCGCGCGTACTTCGTGCAACGGGTCGCCGAAGGGGTCAGCATGCTGGCCGCCGCGTTCGCGCCGCACCCGGTCATCGTGCGGATGTCCGACTTCAAGTCCAACGAATACGCCAACCTCGTCGGCGGTGAGGTGTTCGAGCCGCACGAGGAGAACCCGATGATCGGCTACCGGGGCGCCTCGCGGTACCTGTCGGAGGACTTCCGGGAGTGCTTCGCGATGGAGTGCGAGGCGATGCGCTTCGTCCGCGACGAGATGGGCCTGACCAACGTCAAGCTGATGATCCCGTTCGTCCGTACCGTCGCCGAGGCCAAGGGCGTCATCGACCTGCTCGCCGCCAACGGTCTCAAACGCGGCGAGAACGGCCTCGAGGTGGTCATGATGTGCGAGGTGCCGTCCAACGCGGTCCTCGCCGACCGGTTCCTCGACCACTTCGACGGCTTCTCGATCGGCTCCAACGACATGACCCAGTTGACCCTCGGCCTCGACCGGGACTCCGCGCTGATCGCCGCGTCGTTCGACGAGCGTGACCCGGCCGTCCAGTTCATGATCAAGATGGCGATCGAGGCGTGCAAGGCGCGCGGCAAGTACGTCGGCATCTGCGGCCAGGGACCCAGCGACCACCCGGACTTCGCCGAGTGGCTGATGCGCGAGGGCATCGACTCGATGTCCCTCAACCCGGACACCGTGGTCGAGACGTGGCAGCGCCTCGGCGGCGTCAGTTCTTGATGATCTTGAGGGTCTGCAGGATCATCGTCGACATCTCCTCCACCGACGACGCCGAGGAGTTGATGGTCGGGATCCGGTGCGCGCGAAACAGCGCTTCGGCCTTGCGTACCTCGTAGGTGCACTGCTCCAGCGAGGCGTAGCGGGAGTGCGCGCGCCGCTCGGTGCGGACCTGGCTGAGCCGCTGCGGGGTGGTCACGATGCCGAAGCAGCGTTCCCGCAACTGCCGCAGCGGGCGCGGCAGGTCGGCGCTCTCGAAGTCCTCGTCGACGAGCGGATAGTTGGCGACGAAGATGCCGTGCTGCAGCGCCAGGTACATGGTCGTCGGGGTCTTGCCGCAGCGGGACGGCGCGACCAGGATGACGTCGGCCTTGTCGAGGGCGCGCACACTCTGCCCGTCGTCGTGCTCGATCGCGAACTCGACGGCCGCCATCCGGTTGTTGTAGCGCCGGATGTCGCCCACCCCGTGCAGCCGCGCGGCGACGTGCATGCCCCTGACCCCGAGGATCGACTCGACCCGGTCCATGTGCAGGCCGAAGAAGTCGATGATCGGGCAGCGCGAGGTGTGCAGGACCTGCCGGATCTCGTCCACCGCGGCCGTGGTGAAGGCGAGCGGGGTGACCGGCCCCTGCATCGCGGCGTCGAGGATGCCGACGACCCGCTTCGCCTCCTGCACACTGGAGATGAACGGGATCAGCCGGCGCTCGAACCGCAGATCGGGAAACTGGATGAGCAGCGCGTTGCCCATCGTCTCCGCGCTGATCCCGGTGCTGTCGGACAGGAAGAACACCGGCACCGCGTCGTCGCTCATGCTGCCCATTCTGCCGGTTCCCAGCCGATGGACGCGGCAGGCCACTCCTTCCCCGGAGTTGTGGCATCCGGGCCCCGCGGAGGCCACTGTTTCCCCGGAGTTGTGGCATCCGGGCCGTGCGGAGGCCACTGTTTCCCCGGAGTTGTGGCCTCGCGGCTGGGCTTGGGGACGCGGACGCCGGGATTTCTGGCGGGAGCAACGGTCGTGCGCTCGACGAGCCCGAGCCATCGAAGAAATCAAGGTCTGGCTCGGAGCGGCAGGTAGCGCTCACGCAGGATAGCGTCGCCGCGCTCGCGCAGGGCGGCGTTGCGCGCGGCCGGCGGGCGGGCCCAGGCGTCACCGGCGGCGCGGCTCTGGCTGCGGACCCATTCGACGCGGTCGCGCCGGCGCTCGGTGTAGGCGAGCAGTGCCGCGGGGACGTCGCGGGTCGTGGCGAGGATCTCGGCAAGGACGACGGCGTCTTCCAGGGCCATGCTGCCGCCTTGCCCGGCGTGCGGTGGCGTGGCGTGCGCGGCGTCGCCGATGAGCAGGACGCGACCGCGGTGCCAGGCGGGCGGGTCGACCGACCGGATCGGTCCACTGTGGACGGTGGCCACGGCGCGGAGGAATTCGGCGACGGGGGCCGGGAAGCCGGCGAAAACCTGTTCGACGGGGCCGTTGCGGAGGCCGGCGAAGCCGTAGGTGCTGCCGTCGCCGACCGGGACCAGGCCGAAGAAGCAGCCGTCGCCGAGGAACACCACCAGGTGGCCGACGCCCGCCGGGCGGATCGGCGCGACCCCGCGCCAGCCGACGAGGCCGTGTTCGACCAGCGGCCGGGCATCGATCACGAGGCGGCGCACGGTCGAGCGGATGCCGTCGGCGCCGACGACCAGGTCGTAGTCGCCGTGCGAGCCGTCGCTGAAGCCGGCAGTGACGTGTCCGGCGCGTTGGTCGAGGGCGGTCACCGCGACGCCGAGCCGGTGCGGGACGGGACCGCCGGACGTGAGGATGCGGTGCAGGTGCGGGCGGGTGATGCCGCGACATCGCCCGACGCCGTCCCAGAGCCGGTCGAGGTCGGTTTCGCAGAGCAGGTCGCCGCGGTCGTCGTGGAAGGACCACCGCGGGAGTACGGCGGAAGCCCGGTCGACGGCGTCGCCGAAGCCGAGTTCGTGGAGCATCCGTGTCCCGTTGGCGTGCATGGTGATCGCCGCGCCGTGCGTCGGCCAGGTGGGGCTGCGCTCGACGAGGTCCGCGGTTAGGCCGCGCCGGTGCAGCGCCACGGCGAGGGTGAGCCCGGCGATGCCGCCGCCGACGATCAGGATCCGCATGGCTGGAACCTAGGCCGGCGGCGCCTGTCGCGGATCCGGGTGACTACGGATGACCGGCTACCTATTTCAGGCCCGAGTCGCGGATCCAGCCGGCCAGCTCGATCCGCCGGTGCAGGCCGAGCGCGGACAGGACGTGTTCGACGTGGGTTTCCACGGTCCGCACGGACAGGTGCAGGTGGGTGGCGATCTCCCGATTGCTCAGCCCGTCGGCGACCAGCAGTGCGACCTCCTGCTGGCGGTTGGTGAGTGCCGGCGTCGGCGTGGTCCCTTCTCGTGCGAGGTCGAGGATCTCGCCGGTGGTGAGTCGCCGGGCCCGCTGGCGGCAGCGTTCGGCGATCGGCACCGCGACCCGCCGGCCGGCGGTGTCGCGGACCTCGGTGAGGTGCCGCTCGATCGGCGCCGGAAACCGGGGCACGCCCGCGCGCTCGCGCACCGCGTCGGCCGCCTCGAGCAGCGTGAGCGCGGCGCGGGGATCGTCGTCGGCCCGCAGTTGCCCGAGGCCACCGACCGCGGCGGCGGTGACCCCGCCGCGGAGGTCGCCGGCGAGTGCGGCCCGTAGGCGCTCGCCCGCGGACCGGCGCTGCCCCGCCCGCAGTTCGGCGAAGCCGAGCATCGTGAGGGCCAGCCCGTGCCCCCAGCCATCCTCGATCGCACCGGACCGGTCGATCGCCTCCCGCAGCAGGTGCCGGGCTTCGTCGAGGCGGCGCGGGGTGAAGGCGAGCGCGGCACCCCGGTAGCAGGCCGCGCGGGCCCGGACGAGCGGATGGGAGCTGGTGAGGTCACTGCGGCGGGCGGCCTCCGCCAGGTCGCCGTCGAAGAACGCCGCCAGGCTCATCGCCAGCTGGGCCAGATCGGCGCCGACGTCGTCGCCGAGGGACCGGTAGATGCCGAGGCTCTCCTCGAGGTCGGTGGGGCCGGCCGCGACGACCAGGGGCAGCACCATGAGGGCCCGGGCGCGATGGCGGGTCGGCGCCGGTTGGAGATCGAGCGCCTGGCGCAGCCAGCGCCGGCCCTCGGCCACCGAACGGATCATCCAGAGGCCTTCGAGAGCCGCGGCGAGCCGGAGCGCGGTCTCCGGCTCGTGCTCGGCCGACCACCGCAGGGCGGCCCGGTAGTTGTCGGCGTCCGCCGCCAGGTCGGCGATCTGCGTGTCGGCGCCGGTACGCAGGCGCTGCGCGTCGATGCGTTCGGCCCGGTCCCGGAAGTAGATGGTGTGTCGGGCGGGTTCTCGTCCCTCGGCGGTGAACTGCCTGAGCGTTTCCAGCAGCCGGTAGCGGCTGCCGGTACCGCGCCGCTCGACGGTGACGAGGGACCGCTCGCGCAGCGCCGCGAGCAAGGTCGCGATGTCGTCGTGGGTCAACGGTGCCGTGCCGCACACCTGCTCGGCCGCGTCCAGGTCGAACGTACCGGCGAAGACTCCGAGCCGGCGGAACAGCAACTGCTGCGGCGGGGTCAGCAGGCGGTAGCTCCACTCGACGGTCGCGTGCATCGAGCGCTGGCGCGGCGGCCGGTCGCGCCGCTCGGCGGTCAACCGGTCGAAGCGGGCGGCCACCCGCGGCAGCAACTCCGCTGGCGTGAAGAGCCGGATCCACGGCGCGGCCAGTTCGATCGCGAGGGGAATCCGGTCGATGCGGGCACACAGCTCGGCGAGGATCGGTCCGTCCGGCGCGGCGGGTACGAAGCCCGGGTCGGCGGCCCGCGCCCGGTCGACGAACAGCTCTACCGCGGACTCGTCGCTGTCCAGCGGACCGAGCAGGTACGTTGTCTCACCCGCGATGCCGAGCGGTTCCCGGCTGGTGCACAGCAGGCTGAGCCCACGGCACGCACCGGCCAGCCGGGCCGCCAGCGGCGCGACGCTCTGGATCAGGTGCTCGCAGTTGTCCAGCACCAGGAGCGCCTGCCGGTCGGCGAGCTGCTCGGCGACGAGCCGTACCGGGTCCGCGGAGCCGCGCGTGACCCCGAGCCGGGCCACCACCTCGGCCTCGACCACGTCGCCGGACTGCAGAGCGGACAGGTCGACCGGCCAGACCCCGGCCGGGAACCGGGGGAGGAGCCGGTGCGCGAGCTCGAGGGCCAGCCGGGTCTTGCCGACGCCGCCGGTGCCGAGGACGGTGACGATCCGTTCCCGGCCGGTCAGCTCGATCAGCTCGTCCAGTTGCCGGCCGCGACCGACCAGCCGGGTCGGCGGCAGCGGCAGCGTGTTGGGCACACCGCCGTTCTACTACGTCCGCGATCCGGACGGCATCGCTACGAGCTGTTTACCGCCGTGCCGGCCGAGCCGGACATACTTGATCCATGGACATGAGCCGAGCGGATGACGACTGGGAACAGCGCGTAGCGGACGCGTGGGCGGCGCTGGACGAGCTCGCGCCGGAGGACTTCGTGGCGCGGATCGAGGCGCTCGCCGCGGAATTGCCGGCCGGCAGCCCGATCGCCCTGTTCGAGCGGGCCTGCGCGCAGGATTCGACCGGCCACCCCGACCGGGCCGTGCCGCTGTACCGGAAGGCCATCGACGCGGGACTGCAGGGCATCCGGCGGCGCCGGGCGGTCATCCAGATGGCCAGTTCGCTGCGCAATGTCGACCGCCCCGAGGCGAGCGTGGTGCTGCTCACCGCCGAACTGGACGCCGGCTCTGACGAACTCGACGACGCGGTGCGCGGCTTCCTGGCCCTGGCGCTCGTCGACATCGGGCGGGAGCGGGAGGCCGTCGCGCTCGCGCTGACCTCGCTGGCCCCGCACCTGCCGCGCTACCAGCGGTCGATGGCCAACTACGCCCGGCTGCTGCTCGCCCCGCAGGGTTCCTAGGCTCGAGCACTGGTCTATGGCGGGGGCTTCCGCGGCGATTCCTTGACGTTGCCGTCCGGTGCGCCGCCGGCGCACCGGACGGTGATCTCGCTCTTGTTGGTGGTGGAGACCAGGACGGCTTTGACCCCGTCGGCGGGTCCGGGCTGGTACTGGTCGACGGTGTAGCCGGCGCTCACGTCGAGCTGGGTGATCTGGGCCTTCTTGCCATTACAGGTGGTCCAGGCCACGCCGCCGGCGGCGCGGACCGGCGTCCCCGCCGGTGGCGGCGGCGCGGCGGTCACGGGGGTGGGTGCGGGCCCGGCGCTGCCGCTGGGTACGGCGGTCGGATCGGCCGGGTCGAGCGGCGGCAGTTGGCGGGCGGAGCGGCCCGGGCCGGTGGGACCGGCCGCTGCGGCGGCGCTGGACGGCGGCCCGGTGGGCGGAGACCCGGCCGGACTGCCGGCCGAGGCGTCGACCGGCCCGGCGGCCCGGTTGTCGCCGGCCGGCTTGGCGTCGGGTGCGGTGAACGCGGCCGCGGCGACCACGGCGATACCCGCGCCGGTGAAGACGGCGACCGCGATCCGGCGCCGCCGGCGGCGGCCCCCGGACCTGGGGTCCGGGCGGTCCACCGCGCGATCGCGGCCGGTCGGGCTTTCCGGGCGTTCCGGACCTTCGGCACGTTCGCGGCTCTGGCCGGCTGGTTCGCCGGCCGGCGGCTCCGGCCGGTCCGGCGACAGCGCGGCGAGGTCGTCGATCGGCGGCGGGACGATGCCCGCGGCGTCGGCGAGCACCGCGGCGACCTCGTCGACGGTCGGCCGGTCAGCGGGGTCTTTGGCCAGGCAGCGGTCGCAGATCTGGTTGACCTCCGGTGGCACCCCGTTGACCGGCGGCAGCGGGGCCGGATCGACGTAGACGTGCGATTTGATCATCTGGGTGGGGGTGTCCGCCTGCCACGGCAGCGTGTCGGTCAAGGCGCGGTAGATGAGCAGGCCCAGCGCATAGACGTCGGAGGCGGCCAGGACGCTGTTGCCCTTGAGCCGTTCCGGGGCCAGGTAGGCCGGCGTGCCCAGCAGCTGGCCGTCCTCGTCGAGGTCCGGCTGGCCGGCGATGGCGGCGAGACCGAAGTCGACGACCTTCGCTCCGGCCGGGGTCAGCATGACGTTGGCCGGTTTGACGTCGCGGTGGACCACGTTGCGGGCGTGGGCCGCGGTGAGGGCGCTGGCCACCTCGGCGCAGATCCGCAGGGCGACCCGGGGCGGCAGCGCACCCGCGGCCAGCCGCTGCGCGAGCGTCCGGCCGGGCAGCAACTCCATCACTACGTACGGCACGCGGTCGCCTGCCTCGGTGGTGGCCTCGCCATAGTCGAAGACGCTGGTCACGTGCGGGTGCCACAGCTGCGCGGCCGCCTGCGCCTCGGCCTGGACCCGCCGCCTTGCGGCCGGGCTGGCCGTCTGGGGTCCGTTGAGGACCTTCACCGCGACGTGCCGGTTCAACAGCTCGTCGTGGGCCTTCCAGACCACCGCCATACCGCCCGCGCCGAGCTGTTCGGTCAACCGGTACCGGTCGCCCAGGACGTGTTCACTGTGCATGCCGCTCACCTCCCCGGGTCCCGACGTCGCCGGCACATCCCCATAGAGTTCGGGATGGCTCCACTCTGCGCAACCCGACCGGCACATCCGCCCGGTCGCCGGCGCCGCCGGACCGACTCGCGCGTCGCACGGTGCACCGTGCGGCGCTACGGTGGTCGCGATGTTAACCGATGCGCTCGACCAGATCGCCGAGCACCTCCGCCGGCTCAACCGGCCGGTGGGGTGGTGGCTGCGGCCGGGCATCAGCGCCGACCGGCTGCCCGCCGGCCTGCCCGAGTCGGTGGTGCAGTGGTTCGGCTGGGCCGACGGCGTCGAGAGCTTCGAAGGGCAGTTGCAGGACGACGCGAACGTCATCCCCGGCTACACGATGCTGTCGTTCGACGAGGCGGTGCGGATCATGCCGGCCTTCGCCGGCGACCCGGTGCTCGGCTCGTCCTTCCTGCCGCTGCTGACGACCGCGGGCGCGGACATCTACGCCGCGGTCTGGACGCCGGACAGCGACGCCCAGGTCGCGGAGGTCATCGCCGGCCTGCCGACCGAAATCGAGTTCGACTCGATCGAGCAGATGGCGGACGTCTTCAACGCCTGCTTCGACGCCGGCGTCTACGTCGTGGACGACGCCCAACGGCTGGTGCAGGATCCCGACCGGTACGAGGAGCTCTACGCCGAGATCGTCGGGCGGTAGGCCGGCCGCTGGAAGTTTCACCGCGCCGCGCAGGTCAGGGCGCCGCGCCGGGATCGCACGTTGAGGGCCATCGACGAGGCTCGCTTCAATTGGCCATGCGAACCTGGACGAAGATCGCGACTGCGCCGAGTGCGCCCAGCGCGTGGTGAACTTCAACAACGCCATCCCGGCCTGGGCCGCCGGCAAGACCACCGCCCAGTCGCCGATCTCCGTGGTGAACCAGTGGACCGGCTTCGACGACGCCACCGACACATACGACGGCGTACACCCCAACGACGCCGGCAACCAGAAGATGGCCAACCGGTGGTACCCCGCACTCGCGCCCCTCATCTCCGGCGCGTCCCCGACGGCGTCGCCCACGGCCAGCGCCACACCGACGGCCAGCCCTTCGCCGAGCGGTACCTGTGCGGCTACCTACAAGGTCGTCAACGCCTGGAACACCGGCTTCCAAGGAGAGGTGACGGTCACCAATCCGGGCTCGACCGCAACCAGCGGCTGGACCGTCCGCCTGACCTTCCCCGGCGCCCAGGCGGTCACCCAGGCCTGGAACGCGACCGGGACCCAGACCGGTACGGTCGCCACGTTCCGCAACGCGGCGTGGAACGGCACCCTGCCGGCCGGCGCGTCCACCACGTTCGGATTCCTGGCCAGCGGATCGGCGACGCCGACCCCGGCCGCCGTCTGCTAGCTGGTCCTCGGACCTTTCGTGAGCATGCTCGGCGCTAGCGGGCCCGCGCCAGGCGGAGAAACCCGCGCACGCCGAGCAGGCGGATGAGATTGGGCGCCGAGAACACGGTGGACGGTGGCAACGCCCCGGTGAGTACCCCGAAGAAACGCTCCGCGTTTTCGGGCTGGTCGGCCAGGGCCGGGAACAGCAACCGCTCGGCGTCGCCGATCGGCTTGAGGGCCGCGAGCTGCTGCGTCATGCGATACATCGGCAGCACCGCCTTGTCCCGCCGGCGCCGGTAGCCGGCCAGCTCCCGGTCTAGGCGTCCGCCCTCGAGCCCCACCGCGACGGCGTCGGCGAGCAGCTCGGCGTCGCGGAACGCGTCGGCGATGCCCTGGCCGGTGATCGGGTCCATCACCAGGCCGGCATCACCGACCAGTGCCCAGCCCGGCCCGTACGGCGTCCGGAACCGGTTCGGCAGGTCCGGGGTGCTTCGTATGCGCTCGGCGCGTTTGCCCGCGCGGACCCGCTGGCCGAGATCCCCGGCGAGATCGAGGGTCCGGATCAGGTTTCCCTCGATGTCGGCCCGGAACGCCTCGAACTCGGCGGCCGGCCAGGCGACGTAGGTCATGACGAGCCCGTCGTTGGTCGGCCAGGCACCGATCGCCCGGCGGCCGCGGGCATACAGCTCGCCGCCCTTCACCGGTACCCCGGACCAGTACGTGTAGCACGCGACCGACTGCGCGGGCCGCTCGTGATAGGCCGCAGCGCCGGCCTCGCGGGCCACCAACGAGTGTTTGCCGTCGGCGCCAACGACCAGCCGGGCCCGCTCGGTGATCTCGGTGCCGTCGCCCCGCCCGTTGCCGCGTACCCCGGTGACCCGCTGCCCGTCGCGGACCAGACCGGCGACGGTGAAACCCTCCCGGACCTCCGCGCCGGCGGAGCGGGCCGCCTCCACGAGCATCGCGTCGAGGACCGTCCGCCGCGGGCTGTACAGCGCGTCGACCCCCTCGAACTGCGGGAATTGCCCTTCCACCACGGCGAAGGGGGTGTCGAACCGGACGAGGCGGGTGGCGGGGGCGCCCGAGTCGTCGATCCGGTCGAGCAGGCCCCAGCGCTGCAACCGTTCGACCCCGGGCAGCTGTATCTGGTGCGTCGAGAGGGTGTCGCTGGGGAAGGTGGACCGGTCGACGGCGAGCACCCGCAGCCCGCGCCGCGCCAGCAGCATCGCCGTTGCCGCGCCGGCGGCCCGGGTGCCCACCACGATCACGTCATAGGTCGTCATGACCAGAAGGCGCGAGGTTCCGCCAGAAGTCGCTAGGAAGTACGCCAGGTGATCGGTTCGGCGGGCGAGTAGGTGCACCAGGTACCGGTGGTGATGGTGTCGTCGAGATGGGCGGCCAGCGCCGGATGGACCGGGCGCAGGCGGTTGATCGCGTCGCGGATCCGGGCGGTGACGGTCTTGCGGGCCCGCTCCGCCTGGTCGCCGAGGCGTCGCGGACGGCCGCCCAGCCCGATCGCGGCACTCAGCCCGGCGAACAGATCATCGCGCTCGGCCCGCGCCATGGCCGCCCGCTCCGGATCGGCCCAGCTCTCGGCTTCGTCGATCTCCCGGTCGAGATCGCGGAGCCGGCCGCGCACCTGCCGGATGGCCCGCTCATCCAGGACGGCGTCGGCGCCCAGCCCGAGGTCGGCGCGGACCTGCGGGGCGTCGGCGGCGATCAGATCCACCGCGCGGACCGGGCGACCGGGCGCGCCGAGCAGGACCGCGATGTCGGCGAGGCCCTTGGCGTGTCGAAGGCGGATGCTCGTGCCGGCGAAGGCGACCGTCCACCGCCCGCCGTCGCGACGGAACTCCGCACCGTCAGCGGCCGGCCGCGGTGGGCTGCTGCCGACCGGCGGCGGTGGGTCGCCCAGCCGGGCCAGCTCGTCCCGCACCGCCGCGAGCAGTGCCGGCGCGCCCAGGCGCTGGTACTGCTGCGCCGCGGCGTCCAGGTGTCGCCGGGCATCGTCCGGCCGGCCCTGGGTCGCGGCGAGGACGCCGAGGTAGTGGTCGACGGTGCCGTTGACGGCGACCGCCGCGCCGGTGACGACGACGTGGCCCGGGTACGGCGCCAGCTGCTCGTAGACGCGGCCGGCGAGGTCCGGATCATCCAGGCGGGCGGCCAGATCGGCCAGGAACGCCATCGCCACCCCCCAACCGGCGTTGCGGGGCACCATCGCCAGGCCGGTACCGCCGAAGGCGGCGAAGAACCGGGCCCGCTCCAACTGCACCGGCCCGCCCGCGGCGGCACCCGAGCCCCCGTCGAGGAGCGCCAGCAGCCGATGTATCCGGGCGGCCGGTGCGTCCCGGTCCGGGAAGACGGTGTCCAGGTCGGCGGTCAGCTCGGCCAGGCGCCCCTGCGCGGAGCGCAGCGGCCACAGCTGGGCGAGCCACGCGTCGCGGGCGTCCGGTTGGCCGATCCGGGCGCCGAAGTCGCGGGCCTGCCCGATGAGGGCTTCGGCATCCGGGTCGCCGTCGAGCGCGGCGAGGGCGGCCCGGCGGAGTAGGACCGCGTATCGCAACCCGGGCTGGCCGGTCTGCTCCGCCACCGTGAAGAACCTGGACAGCACCGCCCGGAATCCGGGATCCGCCGACTCCAACAGGTCGTTGGTCCGCAACAGCAGGCTCTCCGCCTGCAGCTCGCGGTCATCCGCCGCGGCGGCCAGTTCGGACAGCTCGTCGACGATCGCCAGCCGCTCCGGCGCGGTGCCCAGTACCCAGGCCACGTTGTGCCCGGCCAGCAGGCACTGGGCCAGGGCCGCCGGCGCATCGGCGCGGCGGGCCAGACCGATCGCCGCGTCGGCCAGCCGGCGCGCCTCCGGCACGTCCGCGCCGGACCAGGCCAGGATCCGGCCGAGCGCCGCGCTCACCAATGCGGGCAACGAACCCGTGCGGCCGTCCAGCTGGTGCAACGCCCGTCGCAGCAGGCCGATCAGCTCGTCCGGGGGCTGCCGCGCCGTCTGCGTATGCAGCGCGTGCAGGCCGAGCACACCACGGGCGTACCGCTCGACGTCGCCGTCGCGGTCGGCCAGCTCGACGGCCTGCCGCAGCGCCTGCGCGGCCGGTCCCAGTGCACCGGCCCGGCGTTGCGCCTCGGCCAGCTCCAGCAGGTACTCGGCTCGAGGATCGGGCGTTTCGCCGGGAAACGCGAGGACCCGCTCCCAATGCCCGACGGCTTCCTCGTAGGCCAACCGCCGGCTCGCCTCGCGGGCCGCCAGCGCCGAGTACCGTACCGCTGGCTCGGCCTGGCCGGCGCGGACGAAGTGGTATGCCACCTCGGCCGCGGCCACCTGTGGATCCCGGGCCAGCACCCGGGCGACCGCTCCGTGCCGGGCCGCCCGGGTGTCCGGGTCGAGAAGCCCGTACCGGTACTCGCGGAAGAGATCGTGGCTGAAGCGGTACCGGCCGGTGAGCACACCGGCGCGGACCGCCTCGTCCAGCAGGTCGGTGGCGGCAACCACCGGCAACTCGGTCGCCGCCGCGAGCACCCCGGCCCCGAACTGTCCGCTGAGGACAGACGCCGTGCCGAGCAGGTCGCGGCACCGGTCGGACACCGTGGCGAGCCGGCGTCCCAGCGCCTGCGCGATGCCCGGCGGCACCCCGTCGACGTCCGGCAGCAGCCAGGCCAGCTGCTGGACAAAGAACGGGTTTCCGCCGGAGCGCTCAACCACCCGCGCGACCACCGCCGGTGGCGGGTCAGCGCCCAACACCTCGGCCAGCAGGCCGCCCACCTCCGGCTCCGACAGCCCCGCCAGCGGCAGTACCGCCGACTGTCCGGCCAGCGCCGCGAGCAGTTCGCCGACCTCGGAGTCGGCGCCCACGTCCCGGAACGCCCCGACGGCGAGCACCGGCGCGTTGGCCAACCGCCGTCCCACGAAGCCGAGTAGCCGCAGTGAGGCCGGGTCGGCCCAGTGCAGGTCGTCGAGGAGCAACACCATCGGCTCGCCGGTACCGGCCACCGCGGCCACAACATCCTCGTAAAGCTGGAATGTCTCACCGGCCCGCTCGCCGGGGGCCCCGGAGAGCAGCCTGGCCAGCGCCGGCCGGCCGGCCGTCTGCTCGCCCCGCAAGGCCTCGCGCCACAGCCAGTACCCGGGAGCGCCGGACCAGCCGCGACCCCAGCCGACCCGGGCCCGCCCCTGCGCGTATCTGGCCAATCCGGTCAGCACCGTGGTCTTGCCGATCCCCGCCTCACCGGTGACCATCAGCAACCCACCGGTCCCGCCGAACGCATCGTCGGCACGGCGGCACAACCGCGCCAGCACCTCGCGCCGGCCGGCCAGCTGACCCTCGCTCACGGCGACCATCGCAACCGTCACCCTAGTCTTGTTAGCGTCTGTCCGTGCGGCTTGATGTCCTCGTGGTCGGTGACGCGAACCCCGACCTGGTCCTGCGCGGTGACGTGCGCCCGCGGTTCGGGCAGGCCGAGCAGTTGCTCTCCGGCGCCGACCTGGTGCTGGGCGGGTCGGCGGCGATCACCGCGTGCGGCTGCGCCCGGCTCGGCCTGCGCACCGGCCTGCTGGCGCGGGTCGGCGACGACGTGTTCGGTGCGTTCATCCGGGACCGCCTCGCCGAGGCCGGCGTCGCGGTGCTCCCGCTGCCGGCCGAGCCGGGCACCCCGACCGGCCTGAGCGTCATCCTGTCCGCGCCCGGGGATCGGGCGATCCTCACCCTGCCGGGCACGATCCCGACGCTGCGCCCGGCCGACGTCGGCGACGAACTGCTGTCCGCGGCCACGCAGGTGCACGTCGCCTCGCTGTTCCTGCAGCCGCGACTGGCCGCCGGCCTCGCCGACGTGTTCGTTCGGGCCCGAAAGCTCGGGGTGCGCACGTCGCTGGACACCAACTGGGACCCGAGCCGAGACGGTGGGACTCGATCGGCGACATCCTGGCCGTACACCGACGTGTTCCTGCCCAACGCGGCCGAACTGCTCGCGGTGACCGGCGGCGAAGAGAAACCCGCGGACCGGGACCGCGCCCTCGAGGACGCCGCCGCCGGCCTCGTCGCGGGCGGCACGACCGTGGTGCTCAAGGACGGCGCGCGCGGCGCGCGGGCGTGGTGGCCCGGCGGCACCGGCCGCGCGCCCGGGCTGCACGGTCGACGTCGTCGACACCACCGGGGCCGGCGACAGTTTCAACGCCGGATTCCTGGCCGCGCTGGCACGGCAGCAGCCGATCGAGGTCGCGCTGGCTGGGCCGCCGCCGCCGGCTCGCTGAGCACCCGCGCCGCCGGCGGCACCGGCGCGCAGGCAACCGTCGAGGAGCTGGCGGTCAGCCCTTGAGGCCGCTGAACGTCATCGTCGCGACGAACTGCCTCTGCGCGACCAGGAAGGCGATGATCAGCGGCATCGTGGCCACCACGTTGCCGGCCATCAGCAGCGACCACTCGGTGCGCCGGGTGCCCTGGAAGTTGGCCAGCCCGACCTGCAGCGTGTACCAGCTGCTCGTCGCTGATCGCGATCAGCGGCCAGATCAGGTCGTTCCACGAGCCGAGCAGCGTGAAGATGCGCCAGCGTGGCCAGCGCCGGCTTGGCCAGCGGCAGCACGATCCGCCGGAAGACGTCTGCAACGCCGCTGCAGCCGTCGATGCGCGGCCGCCTCCTCGAGCTCGACCGGCAGCGACAGGAAGAACTGGCGCATCAGGAAGATGCCGAACGCCGAGGCCAGCCACGGCACGAACGCCGCGGCGAGCGTGTCGACGATGCCCGAGCCGGGCGAACATCAGGTAGGTCGGGATCATCAGCAGCTGGGTCGGGATCATGACGGTCGCGACGATCAGGAAGAAGCCGACGTTGCGGCCGGCGAACTTGCAGCCGGGCGAAGCCGTAGCCGGCCAGCGAGCAGAGCACGAGGTGCGCGACGACCGCGATCGTCGACGACGATGATGGTGTTGAGCAGCCAGCGCAGGATGTGCGACTCGCTGAACAGCCCGACGTAGCCGGCGACGTGCAGCGCGGTCGGGATGAACTGCGGCGGGAAGCGGTTGATGTCGGCGTCGGTCATGAACGACGTCGAGGACCATCTGCACGAGCGGCAGCACGAAGAGCAGCGCCAGCGGCATGAGCAGCAGGTGCCAGCGGGCTGAACGGCAGCCGACCGGCGCGGCGCCGCGGCGGCGGCGGGCCGCCGGGCGTCGGCGGATCGGACGGTCGCCATCAGAACGCCTCCACCTTCGCGCGCCGGCGCGTACCAGACGATGCCGAGCGGTGAGCAGCATCGTGACGGCGAACAGCCCGTACGCGACGGCCGAGCCGTAGCCGAAGCGCTGGGTCTGGAAGGCCAGCTCGTAGACGTAGTAGACGACCGTCTCGGTGCGACTGCAGCGGGCCGCCGCGGGTGGTCGTGTAGACGAGGTCGAACAGCTGCAGCGCGGTGATCGTCTGCCAGACCGCGGCGAACACGGTGACCGGCGCGCAGCTCCGGCAGCGTGACGTGCCGGAACACCTGCCAGCCGGCTGGCACCGTCGATCGACGGCCGCCTCGACCAGCTCGCTGCGGGATGTCCTGCAGCGCCGCGAGGTAGATGACGGCGGTGAAGCCGACCTCGCCCCACAGCGCGATCAGGCAGATCACCACCAGCGCCTGGTGTGGCTCTCCAGGAACTGCTGCTGCGGCAGGTGCGAGCCGGCGCAGCACGTCGTTGGCCACGCCGAACTGCGGGTTGAACACGAAGGTGGCCAGGATGCCGGTGGCCGCGGCCGACGCGACGAACGGCACGAAGATGCAGGTGCGGTAGAAGCCGACGAACCGGATCTTGCTGGTTCAGCGCGATCGCGATGAGCATGCCGAGCAGGATCGACGCGGCACGAACAGCGCGGTGAGCACGAGCGTGTGCCCGACCGCCGCGCGCAGGTCCGGGTCCTGCGCCATGCGCTGGTAGTTGCCCCAGCCGACGTCGCGTGGCCGGCGCGATGCCGTTCCACTTCGTCCGCGAGATGAAGAACGCCCACACCGCCGGGAAGATCGACAGGCCGACGACGATGAGCGTCGCCGGGCCGGCGAACGCCCAGCCGGTCGGCGGCGCGGCGCGGCGCCGCGGCCGCCAGCCGGCGCGGCCGCGGCCGGCGGGTCGCCGGCCGCGCCGGCGGCGGCCGGCGGCTGGCGAGTCCGAACGTCATGGTCACTAGTCCGCGCAGCGCCTCGGCCGACTTGCTTGGCCGCCTCGTCGAGCGCCTCCTTCGGGCTGGCCGCGCCCTGCAGCACCTCGGCGATCGCCTCGCCGACGTAGCGGGACATCTCCGCGTAGCCGTCGACCGTCGGCCGGGCCTGCTTGGCGTTGGCCAGGTTGTCGAAGAACTTCTGCGCGCCCGGGTACTCGTTGACGTAGGTCGGCGAACTCCGGGCGTGCCCTGCTCGGACGAGCGCAGCGGCAGGTTGCCGTTGCCCAGGTTCCACTTGACGTCGATGTCCTTGCTGGTCAGCCAGTGCATGAAGTCGCGCGAGGCGCCGGCCCGGTTGGCGTCGTCGTGGTCGAACAGCACCCAGAGGTCCGGGCCGGAGATGGTCTGGTGGTCGCCGTTGTAGCCGGGCAGGATACGCCACGCCGTAGTCGACCTTGCGCGTCATCGAGGTCGTAGCAGCGCCCACGGGCCGGAGATCATCATGCCGATGCGGCCGTCGTCGAACAGCGGGCCGTACTTCTCGTCGGTCTGGTCGAGGTACATCGACTTGTCGTCGACCGCCATCTGCCGCAGCAGTCTCCAGCGCCGCGACGCCGGCGTCGGAGTTGAACGCCGGCTTGCCGGCGTCGTCGAGGATCTTGCCGCCGTGCTGCCACAGCAGCGGCCACAGGTGCCAGGTGGTGTCCTCGCTGCCGGAGACCGAGTAGGCGGTGCCGTAGATGTTCTTGCGCCGGGTCGGTGAGCTTCTTCGCCGCGGCCCGGAAGTCGTCCCAGGTCCAGTCGTCGGTCGGGTAGGCGAGGCCGGCCGCGTCGAAGAGCTTCTTGTTGTAGATCAGGGCCGAGGTTGTCGACCAGCGCCGGGATGCCGATGACCTTGCCGTCCGACGGTGGCGGTCGTCGCGCGCCGCCGCCGGGATCTCGTTCCAGGCCATCGCCGGGTCGGCGACGCACTTGGTGAGGTTCTGGGTCTTGCCGCTGGCGGCCGAGCTCGGCCGGCCCAGCTGCCGTAGGCGTAGGAGATGTCGGGGTAGGTGCCGCTGGCGAAGCCGGCCGACAGCTTGGTGCAGCAGGTCGTCGGTGGTCGACGCGCCGGCCGAGGCGTTGATGGTGACGTTCGGGTGCGACGGCGTGGAACTCCGCCGCCAGCTGTCTCGGCCAGCTTCTCGGCGTCGGCGGTCTGGCCGGTCCACCAGGTGATGCGTGACGTCCGCGTTCGGGTCGTAGCCCGCGGCGGCGTCCTTGCTGTCGTCGATCGTCGTGCCGCCGGTGCAGGCGCCGGCCAGCAGCGACCGCGACGCAGCGCGAGCAGCCGGCGAGCGCGCCGGCCGGTCGGGCAGTGGAGCTGCGTCATGGGATCACCTCGAGGTCGTCGGAGGGGTGCCGGTGTCGAGCGCCGGGTCGGCGGATCGTCGTGCGGCAGGATCACCGATCGGGTGAGCAGCCGGGGCCGGTCGGGGTCGAGGCCGCGGTGGGCGGCGAGCGCGAGCGCGAAGCGCTGGGCCAGGACGAGCTCGGCGAGCGGGTCGAGGTCGTCGCGGTGCAGCCGGGCGCCGGTCGCGCGCGACGGTGTCGGCCATGCCGGCGGGCAGCGCGCCGAACGACCCAGACCAGGCTGCGCGGGCCGGCCGACGGCCATCGGGCCGTGCCGGAAGTCCATCGCCGGGTAGGACTCCGACCAGGCCTGGGCGGCCTCGCGGACCTTCAGCGCGGCCTCGTGGGCCAGCCCGACGGTCCAGCCGGTGCCGAGGAAGACGAGGTGGTCGACGTCGGCCGGGTCGGCCGGCAGCGCGGCCGGCCAGCGCGGCGCGCGGCCGTCGGCGACAGGCCGCCGACGTCGCTCGCCGAACGCCGCGCGGACCAGCGCCAGCACCGTGGTCGGGAAGCGGGTCTGCACGACGCTGCGCTCGTCGGCGAAGTCGAGCACCAGCTCGCTCGTCGACAGGTCGTCGACCGGCGTCGCCGGCGACCGCGGTGACCGCGACCGCGCGGGTCGCCGGCCGGCGACGTCGCGCAGCGCGTCGAGCACCTCGGTGGTGGTGCCGGAGCGGGTGAACGCGACGACCCGGTCGTAGCGCGCGGCCGGCGGCGAACTCCGAGGCGCAGACCGCGTCGGTCTCGCCGAGGCCGGCCCGCTCGCGCAGCGCCGCGTAGGCCTGGGCGACGAACCACGACGTGCCGCAGCCGATCACGAGCACCCGCTCGCCCGGTGCGGCGAGCAGCTCGCGGGCGGCGTCGATCGCGCCGGTCGGCGAGCGCGCGCCGCCAGACGTCGGGCTGGCTGTCGATCTCGTCCGCGGTGACGTTCATGGCGGGAGATTATGCTCGTTTCTGCATCGCTTATCAATGATGTGCGCGCAAGTGAACATTCACGATTGCGCGTTTGCGCAATCCGTCGTCAGCGCGTCACCGGCACGCGCAGCGCTCGGGCAGCAGGTCGCCGTGCGCGGCGGTGAGCTCGTCGCACAGCGCCCAGATCTCGTCCACGGTCAGCGATGGCGCCGGTGTTCGGGTCGACCATGCGCGGCCTGCCGGACCATGCCGCGGGTCGCCGGTCGACCGCGGCCCGCACGGTCAGCTCGCCGACGCTGACGAAGCCGCGGTTCACCGCCGCGCACTGCGAGCGGCAGGTCGCCGACGCACTCCGGGCGTACGCCCTGCTCGTCCACGACGCACGGCACCTCGACCGCGTAGCCCGTCGGGCAGGTTGGTGATCAGGCCGTGTTGCGCGACGTTCGCGTGGATCCGCGCGCATGGTGCCGGTCTCCATGCTGTGGATGACCTGCGGTGCGTACTCGGTGGCGTCGCGCTCCAGGTCCAGCGGCTCACCGGCGAGCAGCGCGTCGCGCGGTCTGGCGCGTACTCGGCGAGGTTGTCCTCGCTGATCCGCACGTAGTCGCCGACCGGGATGCGCAGCCGCTCGACCTCGCGCGTCGTGGTGCAGGTACCACGGCACGTACTCGGACGGAGTGCTCGCTGGTCTCGGTCGGGTAGTAGCCGAGCCGAGCGGTACATGTCGACGCGGACCCGCCGGCGCAGCTCGGGGTCGGCGGCGATCGCCGCGTCGAGCAGCGGGTAGAGGCTCTCGCCGTCGCGCTCCCAGCGCAGCAGCCAGGCCTGGTGGTTGACGCCGGCGGCGCGGTAGCTCGACCTCGTCGAACGGCACGTCGATGCAGCTCGCACAGGCCGTGCACGGTCCAGTAGACCGAGTGGCACAGGCCGACGACCTTGAGCGTCGGGCGCCATCGGCCGCGAGGTAGGCGATGTTCATCGCCATCGGGTTGGTGTAGTTGAGCAGCCAGGCGTCCGGGCAGATCTCGCGCATGTCGGCGGCGATGCCGTCGAGGACCGGGAAGGTGCGCAGCGCCCGGAAGATGCCGCCGACGCCGATCGTGTCGCCGATCGTCTGGCGCAGCCCGTAGCGGGCCGGGATCTCGAAGTCGCGCACGGTGGCCGCGTACATGCCGACCTGGATCGAGTTGATGACGTAGTCGGCGCCGTCGAGCGCGGCCCGCCGGTCGAGGCTGGTCGCGGATCTTCGGCGCGGCGCCGAGCTGCGTCGGCGGTGCGCCGGGCGATCGCCTCGGCGGTCTCCAGCCGCTCCGGGTCGATGTCGTGCAGCGACAGCGTCACGTCGCGCAGCTCGGGGAAGGCGAGGATGTCGGCGAGCAGCTCGCGGGTGAACACGACGCTGCCCGCGCCGAGGAAGGTGATCACAGCCATGGCGCGGATTCTCGGCGCGGTCGCGCGCGACGCGCAAGGCAACGGACAAATTTCTTTGCATTCGCGCGCAAACGAACTATCTTGACTGCGCGTTTGTGTCGCCGTCGCTCGACCAGCCGGAGGAGCCAGCCGCATGCCCGCAGCACGTTGCGCCGCGCCGACCGGGTGTCGGCGATCCTCGACCGCATCGCCGGCCAGGGCTCGGTCGACGCCGGCCGCGCTCGCCGACGAGTTCGCGCGTCTCGCGTCGCGACGATCCGCCGCGACCTGCAGGTGCTCGAGGACCAGAAGCTGCTCGTCGCGGACGCACGGCGGCGCGATCGCCGTCGACGTCGAGCTACGAGCTGCCGGTGCGCTACCGCGTCGGCCAGCACCGCGAGGAGAAGCGCGCGATCGCCCGGCTCGCCGCCGCCCGGCTGCCGCACGGCCCGCTCACCGTCGGGCTGACCGGCGGCACCACCACGCACGCGGTGGCCCGGCTGCTCGCCGAGCGGTTCGACCTGACCGTGGTCACCAACGCGCTGAACATCGCCGCCGAGCTGGCGCTGCGGCCGCGGCTGAAGCTCATCATGACCGGCGGCGTGTCGCGCACCCAGTCCTACGAGCTGGTCGGCCCGATCGCCGACCAGACGCTGGCCGGGCTCAACATCGAGGTCGCCGATCGTCGGCGTCGACGGGATCAGCGCCCGCGGCGGCCTGACCACGCACGACGACATCGAGGCGAACACCAACGCCACGATGATCCGCCGGGCCGACCGGGTCATCGTGGTGGCCGACGGCTCCAAGGTCGGCCGGGTCTGCCTCGCCGCGCATCTGCCCGGTCACCGACGTCGACGAGCTCGTCACCGACGCCAGCGCCGACCCGGCCGGCGCTGGACGCGATCCGGCGGGCGGGCACGGAGGTCGTGGTGGCCACGCCGGAGGCCCTCATGAGGCTGCTGGTGGTCGGCGCGGGCCTGCGCGGCGTCGGCTACGCCCGGCGGGCGGTGCAGGCCGGGCGGCGCCCGGGTGGTCGCGGTCGCCGAGCCCGACCCGCTGCGGCGGGCGCGGTTCGCCGAGGAGTTCGACGTGCCCGCCGCCCAGGTCTTCGACGACTGGCACGCACCTTGCCGGCCGGCCCCGGCTGGCCGACGCGGCGATCGTCGCCACCCAGGACCGCATGCACGCCGACCCGGCCGTGCTGCTGGCCGGCCAGGGCTACCACCTGCTGCTGGAGAAGCCGATGGCGCCGACCGAGCCGGAGGCGACCCGCATCGCCGAGGCGGTGCAGCGCGCCGGTGTGCTCGTTCGCGGTCTGCCACGTGCTGCGCTACACCGCATACACCGCGGCGCTCGTCGAGCTGCTCCACAGTGGACGGATCGGCCGCCTGGTCAGCATCCAGCACCTCGAGCCGGTCGGCTGGTGGCACCAGGCCCACGCGTTCGTCCGCGGCAACTGGCGCGACAGCGCGGTGTCCTCGCCGATGTTGCTGGCCAAGTCGTGCCACGACATCGACTGGCTGTTGTACGTGGCGCGGCCAGCCGGTCCGGCGCGTCTCCTCGTTCGGCGGCCTCGCCCACTTCCGGCCGGACCAGCGCCCGGCCGGCGCGGCCGACCGCTGCCTGGACTGCGCGGTCGAGTCGGACTGCCCGTATTCGGCGGTCCGGCTCTACCTCGGCCGCCGCGACCTCGCCGAGTGGCCGGTGTCCGCGGTGACCCCGGTGCCGACCGAGGCGGCCGTGCGGGAGGCGCTGCGCACCGGGCCGTACGGCGAGTGCGTCTACAATGGACACAACGACGTCGTCGACCACCAGGTGGTGTCGATGGAGCTCGCCGACGGTGCGACCGTGTCGTTCACGATGACCGCGTTCACGCCGTTCGAGCAGCGCAAGACCCGGCTGTTCGGCACTCACGGGTTCGTCGACGGCGATGGCACCCGGCTGCGCGTGGTCGACTTCCGCACCGGCGCGGAGGAGACCCTCGACACCGGCGACGCGGCGTCCGGGCACGCCGGCGGCGACGAGGCCCTGGTCGACGCGTTCGTCGCGGCGGTCGACTCCGGCGACGGCAGCCGGCTGCGCTCGGACGCGGCGACCAGCCTGGCCAGCCACCGGGTCGTGTGGGCCGCCGAGGAGGCCCGCCACACCGGGAGCGTGGTGACGCTCAGCTCGCGGTAGCCGCCTGGTACGAGCGCCGCACGATGTCGCCCAGCACCGCGGCGTCGACCTGGTCCACCCGCTTGAGGTACAGGCAGCCCTTGGCGGTCTGGTGCGGCCCGAGCTTGTCGAGGAGGTCGGCGTAGTCCTCCAGCGGCCCGGTCAGGTAGACCGCGGTCTGGGCCTTGCGCGGCGAGAAGCCGACCGCGATGGTGTCGCCTTCCCGACCGGAGGGGTAGCGGTAGTGGCGCGAACCGAACCCGAGGATCGCGCTGCCCCACAGCACGGCCGGCTGGCCGGTCGCCTCGCGCATCAGGTCGACGAGCCGGCGTGCGTCGCCACGCCGCTGGTCGTCGGCGATCGTGTCGAGGAAGGCGCCGACGTCCCCGGCGGTCGGGACGGTCTTGTTTCCACTGTCAGCCACAGCCGCGAGGCTAGAGGCCGCGAGGCGGAGCGGTCAACGCCGGCTTCCGCCAGCGGGGCGGTCAACGCCGGCTTCCGCCAGCGGGGCGGTCAACGCCGGCTTCCGCCAGCGGGGCGGTCAACGCCGGCTCCGCCGGCCCCGGGGGTGCGGCATGACCGAGCGCTGCGAAAGTGCAGGATGGCGGCGTGGAACTGGAGACCTTCTTGGCCGCCGCCGTCGACCTGCTCGCGGTGCCGTCCACCGCGGACCGCCCGGCCGAGCTCAAACGGGCCTTGGACGAGGTGGTCGACTTCGTCGGCCCCGGGTTCGTGGTGGAGTGGTTCGAGGCCAACGGTGTGCCGAGCGCGCTGCTCTACGCCGGGCGCAACGGCGACGGTCCGCGTCCGCGGTTCCGGCTGATCCTCAATGCCCATCTGGACGTGGTACCGGCGGAGCCCGCGCAGTTCCGGCCCCGGCGCGACGGCGGGCGGCTCTACGCGCGCGGCGCCCAGGACATGAAGGTGTCCGGGCTGGTGCAGGCGCTGGTGTTCCGTGAACTGGCCGCGGTCGTCGACTACCCGCTGGCGCTGCAACTGGTCACCGACGAGGAGGTGACCGGCCGCGACGGTACGTTGCACCAGCTCGAGAGCGGTGTCACCGGCGAGTTCGTGGTGATCGGCGAGCGGAGCCGCCTCGACATCGTCACCGACGCCAAGGGACTGCTGCAGGCCACGGCCCGGGCATCCGGTCGCGGCGCCCACGGCGCATACCCGTGGCTGGGCGACAACGCCCTGGTCAAGCTGGTCACCACGGTCATGCGGCTGTTGGCACGCTATCCGGTGGCGGCCGAGGAGGTCTGGCGCACGACGGTCAACGTCGCCCGGATCGAGACGCCGAACCGGGCATTCAACCAGATTCCGGACCGGGCCGAGGCCTGGCTGGACATGCGGTTCCCGGCCGAGGACGCCGACTTCTCCGGCGGCGGGGTCGCGGGTGCGCTGGCGTACCTGCAGACGTTCGCCGAACCGGGGGTGGTCTTCGAACTCGACCAGTACGACGCGCCGCACCACACCGACCGCGATCGGCCGGAGATCGCGGCGCTGCGCCGGGCGGCCCAAGCCCAGGGGTACGCGGGGGATCTGGTGCGCCAGCACGGCGGCAGTGACGGCGGGTTCTACTCGGCGTACGGCATCCCGGCGGTGGCGTTCGGGATCGGCGGCGGCGGTCAGCACGGACCGGAGGAGTACGCGGAGATCGCGACGATCGAGCCCTACTACCGGGCGCTGACGGATTTCGTACGCCGCCTGTGATCGGGCTTGACTCGGTAACACGATCGAAACATCCTGCCCGCACGCTTCGACCATGGATGCGAGGCGGGTACTGGTCGGCTGCGAGTTCGTGTACGTCGCGACCGTCGACACGCCCACGGTGTTCCAGGTCGAGCCGCCGGGACGCGGCGCCGATCACGGTCGCAGGAGCGGGCCTGACGTCCGACCCGCCGCTGCGGGTGCGCGGCTACACGCGACATGTACGGCAACCCGTGCGCCCGGCTGGTCCTGCCGGCCGGGCGGTCGCACGCTGCGCTACGACGCGCTGGTCCTGGTCCCGGACGCGACCGAGGACGCCGACGAGCACGCCCCGGAACTGCCGCCCGAGGAACTGCCCGACGACGTGCTGCGTCTACACGCTGCCCAGCCGGTACTGCCTGCCCGACATGCTCGGCGACGAGGCCTGGTCGCGCTTCGGCGGCCATGCCCACCGGCTACACGCCGGGTGCAGGCGATCTGCGACTACGTCAACGGCCACCTGACGTTCCAGTACGGCAGCAGCACGCGCCACTGTCCACCGCGGTCGACGTGAACCGTCCCGGCTTCGGCGTCTGCCGCGACTTCACCCACCTGGCCATCTCGTTCTGCCGCGCGCTGAACATCCCGGCCCGCTACGTGTTCGGCTACCTGCCGGACATGGACGTGCCGCCGGACCCGGCGCCGATGGACTTCGCCGCCTGGATGGAGGTGTGGCTCGGCGACCGGTGGTGGACGTTCGACCCGCGCAACAACCGCCGGCGCAAGGGCCGTATCCTGATCGGCCGCGGCCGCGACGCCTCCGACGTGGCCATGGTCACCACGTTCGGCGGCCCCGCTGCTGGAGTCGATGACGGTCCAGGCGGAGGAGAGACCCGGCCTGGGACGGAACCCGATGTGCTCGACCCGCCGGCCTGGACGGCACCCGGTGCTGGATCACCGGGCTCTGGACCTCGGCCGCCGGCCCGGCGCGTCCGCTATGCTACCTGGAGCAGAGCTTCCGCTACACGTACGACGCGCCGGTGCGCTCGCTGCGCCAGCGGCTGGTCATCGTGCCGCCGACCCCGCCACGGCGACCAGTACCTGCGCGCGCACCGCGCTGCGAGGTGGCCGGCGCCCAGGCGCAGCGCCGCATGCGCCGGGACGCGGCCGGGAATACGTGGTCCGGCGTGCAGCGCGCACCGGGTGCAGCGAGCGTCGAGTTCCGGCTGGTGGCGGTGCTCGAACGGGTCCGCGAGCGACGGGCCCACGCTGCTGCCCGCCTCGGCGCTGCACCGACCCGCCGGATGCGGCGGCCGACCCGGCTCACGGCGGCCGACGACGCGGCTGCGGGCGCATGGCGGCCGAGATCGTCCGGACCCGGCCCGGGCGGCGGACGCCGACTCGGAGGTGACCGCCGAGCGGTCTGCGCCGCGCGTGCACGCCACGCTGCCCTACGAGTGCGGCGTCACCGTCGTGCGCGACCACCGCGGCCGAGGCGCTCGCCGCGCGGTCGCGGCGTCTGCCAGGACTTCGCGCACATCATGGTGGCGCTGTGCCATCTGCCGGCTGCCGGCCCGCTACGTCTCCGGACACCTGCTCGGCCAGGGCGGCACGCACGCCTGGGTCGAGGTCATCGTGCCCACGGGCCGGGCGCGCCGAGGCGGTCGCGTTCGACCCGTGCCACGGCCGCCGCGACCACCAACGGCTACGTCACCGTCGCCACGGGCCGCGACTACGCCGACGTCGCGCCGACCTCCGGCAGCTACATCGGCGCGCCGGGCGGCCGGCTCACCGGCGAACGTCAGGTCGGTGTCGTCGCGCTCGACCCGCCGGTGCGCCACTGATCAGCCGATGCACTATGGTTGCGCTGCTCGGATGAGGAGGGGTTGGCCATGGCGAAGGCGACCAAGAGAGTGCTGGCCGGGGTGGCCGTCGCGGCACTGGCGGCGGCCGGGGTGGCCGCGGTCGTGCGCTACCGCCAGGGCCAGCAGCCGGAGTCCGACGAGCACGCCCACCTCGACGAGCTGGATGCGCGGCTCCTGGAACTGGAGGAGGAGGGTGGCGACGGCCCGCCGCCCCGGGTCGCTCGGATGATCGACAGCCTTCAGCGCAACCAGGGCATCTCGGTGACGCGGCTGCGGAGCTGGATTTCCGGTCTTCGGCATCAGACGCTCAGCCCCGAGCAGGCGACCATCGCCGAGAGCGACTTCGAGGCGCTTGAGCGGGAGGCCGACCAGGGCGGCGCCTGAGGCTGCGCAGTCAGCCGCGCAGTTTGGCCTTGACCTCGGTCTTGAGCACCTTGCCGAGTTTGGACCGGGGTAGCTCGGTCCAGAACGTGATGTGCTTGGGCGCCTTGACGCTGCCGATGGCCGCTTTGACGAACGCGATGATCTCGGTCTCGGACGTGACGGCGTCGCTGTGCAACTCCACCACGGCGGTCACCTGCTCACCCCACTTGTCGTGGGGCAGGCCGATCACCGCGCAGTCACGGACGGCGGGGTGGGCCATCAACGCCTGTTCGACCTCGGCGGAGTAGACGTTGAACCCGCCCGTGATGATCATGTCCTTAGCCCGGTCCACAATGTACAGATAGCCGTCCTCGTTCAGGTAGCCGATGTCGCCGGTGCGATGCCAGCCGTCGGTGGTGGCCGCCGCGGTCGCCGCCGGGTCGCGGTAGTACCCGGCGATGACGAGCGAGCCGCGCACCACGATCTCGCCGCGTTCACCCACGCCCACCAACGCTCCGGCGGCGTCCATGATGCCGACGCGGCACAGCGGCGAGGGCCGGCCGGCCGAGGAGAAGCGCTCCCGGGCCAGTGACCCGTCGGCGTGGAAATGCTCGGCCGGCGGCATCGTGGAGATCATCATCGGGGCTTCGGTCTGGCCGAAGAGCTGTCCCATCACCGGTCCGATCCGGGTCAGCGCCTCCTCCAGCCGGGTCGCCGACATCGGGGCCGCGCCGTACCAGAGGCACCGCAGCGAGGAGAGGTCGGCCGCGGGCAGCGCCGGATGGTCGAGCAGCAGGTAGATCAGGGTCGGCGGCAGGAACGCGTGCGTGATGCGGTGCCGGCCGACCAGGTCGACGAACTCGCCCAGGTGGGGTCGGCGCATCACGACGATCTCACCGCCGAGGGTCATCACCGGGAAGCACAGGACGCCGGCGGCGTGGGTGAGCGGGGCGAGCGCCAGGTACCGGGGTCGCGGGTCGAACGGGTAACTCATGAGCGTGAGCGCCGTCATCGTCTCGATGTTGCGGCCGGTCAGCACGACGCCCTTCGGCCGGCCGGTGGTGCCGCCGGTACCGACGATCATCACGGTGTCGTCCGGTGGTTCGCCTGCCACGGGTCGTCGGGCAGCCCGTCGAGCCAGTCGGCGAACGACGTCGCACCCGGTTCGTCGCCGTCGAGGCAGACCACGGTGGTCAGGGCGGGCAGCGCCGGCAGGATCTTCGCGACCAATGGCGCGAACGCGGCCGCGAAGATCAGACCGGTGCAGTCGAAGGCCTCGAGCAGTGCCTGGTTCTCGGCGGCCTCGTTGCGCGGGTTGACCGGGCACCACACCGCACCGGCCCGGGACACCCCGAAGACGCAGGAGAACGCGACCGGGTCGTTGCCGGACAGGATCGCGACCTTGTCGCCGGGGCGTACGCCGGAGCGGTCCAGTGCGCGGGCGACCCGGTAGGACAGCGCCTGCACGTCGCCGTAGCCGAGGGTGGCGCCGCCGGCGGTAAGGCATGGTGGCGGCCGCGCCGAGCGACGCCCCCTTGTCCAGGTAGTCGGTGAGACGCATCGGACGGTGTCCTACCGGTTGATCGTCAGTACGGGCTCCTGCACCAGGCCGAAGCTCTTGAGCTGGCCCAGCAGTTCGCGGTGCCCGAACGCCTGGCAGCCGGAGGCGAACCCGGTGCGCCGGGGCGGCGCCTGCAGCAGCGAGTAGGCCCCGTACGCCTGCAGCACCCCGGTCTGCTTGTAGTTGCTGTTGCCGTGGATGACGCAGTGCGCGCGGCCGAGCGGGCCGGAGCGTGCACGGAGTCCGTCGAGGTATTGACGCGGGTGTACTCGCGCGGCGGCATCTCACTCATCACCGCGGCGCTCTGCTCGGCCAGGACCTCGTACTTGCGCTCCAGCGGCAGGTCTTTGATCTGCTCCAGCACGGCGGCGACGATCTGCGGCACGCCCCAGCATGAGCGGTTTGTTGAACACGCCGCCGAGCACCTTGACGTTCGCCACCCGGGGGTCGTGCCGGACCCACACCGGGTGCGAGGTGCCGCCCCACGGCAGCGCCAGACCCACCTCGTGCTGGCCGGGGATCACGACGTCGTAGAGACCCCCGTCGGCCGGCCATTCCACGTATCGGTTCTGCTCCAGGTAGTAGGCCTTGGCCAGCGCGGCGTTGACGAGGATGGTGCGGGTCGACGCGACCGTCGGCGAGCCCTTCCAGAACACCAGGATGTCGAGGGTGTCCAGGCCGGGCGTCTCGAGGCACACGTTCGCGGCGATCTCTCCGGTGGTGTACATCTGCGCGACCCCGGGCGACAGCAGCAGGCCCTGCTCGGCCATCCGCGCGCCGTACTGTCGTCGCAGGTGATCAGCCAGTCCTGCTCACCGGTGGTGTCCAGGTAGTGGGCGCCGGCCGCGAGGCACGCCTCGACGGCGGGCGGGCCGAACTCGGAGAACGGGCCGACGGTGTTGCACACGACCGATGCGCCGCGGAACACCTCGGTCAACGCGTCGGTGTCGTTGCCGACCTCGACGATCTCGTAGTTGGCGGTGCCGATCCCGGGAACCTGGTCGAGCGCCTCCTGCAGTCGGCCCTTGTCACGACCGGCGGCGACGAACCCGACGTTGAACTCCCGCAGGTATTCGCAGATCAGCCGGCCGGTGTAGCCGGAGGCGCCGTAGACGACGACGGGCTTGTCGGTGCTGCTCATGTCGATCACATCCCCATTCCACCGTCGACCGGCAACCCGGCGCCGGTGATGAAGCGGGCGCCGTCGGAGGCGAGGAACACGACGGCGTCGGCCATGTCGGCCACCTCGCCGAGGCGCCCGGCCGGGGTGAGCCCGACGACGGCGCCGATGGCGTCCGGCACGCTGGGGAACAGCCCGACGGCGACGACGTCGTTGGCGAGTTGCAGCCCCATCGCGGTGGCGACCAGGCCGGGGTACACGCAGCTGACGCGGACGCCGTAGCCGAGCTTGCCGGGATCGACGGCGGCGATCCGGGTCATCCGGTCAATCGCGGACTTGGTGGCGGAGTAGCCGGCGATGCCGGGAAGGCGATGGTCGCCGCGACCGAAGCGATGTTGACGATCGCGCCGCCGGCGCCGGCCGGCCGCCGGGCCGCATGGCGCGCAACCCGTGCTTCATGCCGAGTGCGGTGCCGACGACGTTGACCTCGAGCATCCGCCGCAGGTCGGCCGGGGTCGAGGTCGAGGAGGAGGGCGGTGATCTCGAGGCCGGCGTTGTTGATCAGGATGTCCAGGCCGCCGAGTTCGCGGACCGTCGCGTCGACCGCCTCCGCCCAGCTGGCGTCGTCGGTGACGTCGAGGTCGATGAAGGCGGTGGTTGCACCGGACTCTTCAGGTCTGTCGGCGGGTCTCGGCCCTCCTCGTCGCGCAGGTCGCCGATCATCACCGCCGCGCCGGCCCGGGCCAGCGCCTCGGCCATGCCGGCGCCCAGGCCGCGCGCGCCCCCGGTCACCAGCGCCGTGCGACCGGTGAGCTCGTAGACCCCCATGGCCATCTCCTTCTCGCGGCGGTTGCGAGGGTGTGAGGTGCGGGTCACTCGTACGGGGTCTCGACAAGTCTGCAAGACTTTCTTGGACGCTGGTCAAGATTTCGGTACTGCGGGGACACGGCGGTAGGTTACACTCCGGGCGTACGGCGCGAGGTGTCGGGATGACGGAGGACCGATGGCATCCCAGTGCGCGAGCGGATCGCCCGCCGCCACGTCGACAAGTTCACCGAGCGCCGCGCCGAGCTCGCCGACGCCGCGCTGAAGACCCTCGCCGAGCTCGGCTACGCCCGCACCAGCCTGCGGGAGATCGCCCAGAACTCCGGCTTCTCGCACGGCGTCCTGCATTACTACTTCACCGACAAGGTCGATCTGATCACCCACTGCGTGAAGCAGTACAAGGCGCACTGCGTGCCGCGGTACGACCAGATCGTCGCCGACTCCGACACCGCCGAGGCGCTCTGCACCGGCTTCGCGGCGGGGCTCGCGGCGACGCGCGCGCGGACGGCCCGCTGCACCGGCTCTGGTACGACCTGCGCTCACAGTCGATGTTCGAGCCGTCGTTCCGCGCCGACGTCCTGGAGATCGACGGCAGCCTCGAACGGATGATCTGGCGGGTCGTGAGCCGGTACGCCGAGCTGCACGCGGCCGTGCCCACCGTGGACGCCGAGATCGCCTATCCACTCTTCGACGGGCTGTTCCAGCGCGGGCTGCTCCGGCTGCTGGCCGGGCACGATCCGGCGGCCGAGGACCTCGAGGCCAACGTCTGCCGCGAACTCGACCGCGCGATGACCCCGGGCGGTGGTGAGGCCACTATTCCGGGGAAGGAGTGGCCTCGCTGAGGCGGGCCGCGGCGACGGGGGTGCAGGTGGGTGCGCTCGCCGTCGTGGTCGAGGATGCACAGGATCTCGGCCGGGCCGCCGCGCGCGCCGAAGGCGTGCGGGATCATGGTGGAGAACTCCGCCGCCTCGCCGGCCTCGACCAGGATGGTCCGGTCGCCGAGCCGCAGCACGACCGTCCCGGACAGGACGGTGAACCAGTCCCGGCCGGGATGCACCCGCAGCTCGTCGGGCGCCGGGCGCGCCGGTGATGCGCATCTTGGCCACGGTCACGCCGTGCGGCCCGGCTCGCGGGTCAGCATCCAGGTGGTCACGCCACGCGCCTCGTCGCGCTGCGGCCGGATCACCACGTCGCTCGTCGTCGGCGGACTCGACCAGCTGGTCGAGCGTGGTGCCGAGCGCGCGGGCGATCGGGGCCAGCTGGTCGAGGGCGATCCGCCGGTGGCCGGTCTCGATCCGGCTCAGCGTGGACGGGCTCAGGTAGCAGCGGGCCGCCAGGTCGTCGAGCGACCAGCCCGCGGGCCAGCCCGCAGCCCGCGGATCCGCTGGCGGACCAGCGCGTCGAGATCGCCGTCTTGCGTCATACGCAAGATGCTATGCCAAAAGCGCAAGCCGTCGGTACGGTCGGAGCATGGACACACCATCACCACCACGCACCAGCACCACCCCGAGCACGACCGACGCGGCGACCTGGCCGAGCTGCTGGACCTCGACGCCGAGGTGCTGCACGCGTACCTGGCCGAGGTGACCGGCTGGGTCGACGAGCTGCGCCGGCGACCGCCGCGCCGGATCCTCGACCTCGGCGCCGGGACCGGCACCGGCACCCTCGCCCTGGCCCGGCGCTTCGCCGGCGGCCGACGTCATCGCCGTCGACGTGTCCGCGCCGATGCTGGACCGCCTGCGGCGACAAGGCCCGCGCAGCTGGGCGTGGCCGACCGGGTCCGCACCGTGCAGGCCGACCTGGACGCGGCGCTGGCCGGCGTCGACCCGGTCGACCTGGTCTGGGCGTCCAACTCGCTGCACCACCTGGCCGACCCCGACCGGGTCCTGCGCCGACGTCCTCGCCGCGCTGCGCCCGGGCGGGCTGCTGGCCGTGGTCGAGATGGACTCGTTCCCGCGCTTCCTGCCCGACGACCTCGGCGCCCGGCCTCGAAGCGCGCTGCCACGCCGCCCTGGCCGAGGGCATGGCCGACGAGCTGCCGCACCTCGGCGCCGACTGGGGCCCGCGGCTGAGCAAGGCCGGCTTCACCGTCGAGGCCGAGCGCACCTTCGCCATCGACCTGACGGCCGCCGCTGCCCGCCGCCACCGGCCGTTACGCCCAGGCCTCCCTGCGCCGCCTGCGATCCGGCCTCGACGGGCAGCTCGACGCCGACGACCTGGCCACGCTCGACGCGCTCATCGACAGCGACGGGCCCGGACAGCGTCCTGCGTCGCGACGACCTCACCGTCCGGGCCGCGAGGACCGGGTGGATCGCCCGACGGCCGATGCCCCGTCAGTGATGTCGAGAACCGGCGGTCGGCGCCGACTGCCGGGTGTGAGGAGGAGTGAACCGCAGACAGGGAGACGCCGATGCAGATCCGTGCGCGACCAGCATGAGCGCCGACGGTTACGTGACCACGCCGAGCGGTTGGCCGGCGCTGACCGCTGACCCGTCGTTCGTCTCGGGCCAGAGTCACGGATTCCCGGAGTTTCTGGCCGGCTGCGAAGCAGCGCTGATCGGCCGGACCACGTTCGAGCCGGCACTCACCAACGCCGGTGGCCCTGGCCGCGACGACGGAGACGTTCCGGGCAGGTAGCGGTCTACCGGCGCCGCAGGACCTCGTCGACCATCGACGGCCCGTCGATCCGGTGTACTGCGGTGACCGCGCTCAGCGGCACGGGTGCGTACAGGTGCGGGTACGGGCCTCCGTCGGGGGCCGCCTCCCAGCGCAGCGATTCGCCGAATGCCTGGCCGTCGATGGCCAGTACCACCAGGGCGGGCTCGTCCGGGAACACCCGCTGGGCGGTCGCGGCCACCTGGTCCTGCGAGGAACAGTGGATGAACCCGGAGCTTCGGTCGAAGGGCGAGCCGTCGAAGCGCCCGGCCGCCTCGAACTCGGCCCACTCGGAGGGCAGCAGAATCTTGTAGATCAGCACCGCACGACCTTCCGTGGTCCATTGACGCTGTGAGCATATGCGGCAGAAAAATCGGCGTTCCCGGCGGATGATGATGTTTGGCGGCCGCCCAGGGCGGTACGCCGAAACCGAACGACACGGAAGGAGGCCGACCATGCCCACGCGTCCGCCCGACGATGTCGAACTGATCGAGCAGTACGACTCCAGCGATGCCTACGAACAGGGGCGCTCGGACGACCCGGCCGACGACGAGCAGGGCGTGCCCGACACGCTCCCGTTCGAGGCGCCCGAGGCCGACGTGCTGGAGCAGCACCAATCGGTGCCGCCCGACGACGGCGAGGAGTACGGGGGATAGCAGATCCCATGAAGGCCTGATCACCCCGCAAGATGCAGGCCGTGCGCGCTCGCGTGGCCTGGTCACGTACCATATCATCATATCGTGGTGCCTCGATGCACACAGCGTCACGGTGGCTGGCGGCCGGGATGACCGCGGCGGGGTGGGTCGCGCTGGCGCTCGCGATTTTCGGGGCCTTCAGTTACGCCGCCGGGTCGATCCTGCAGGCCGTCGGCGCCCAGCGGAGTACCGGCACCGTGCGCACCCTGGGCCACCCCCTGTACCTTCTCGGCGTCGCCTGCGATCTGCTGGCCTGGGCGGGGTCGATGGTCGCGCTGCGCGAGTTGGCGGTCTACCAGGTCCAGTCGGTGCTGGCCGGCTCGCTCGCGTTGACGGTCATCGGCGCCCGGCTGATCCTGGCGTCCCGGCTGCGCATCCGCGACGTTGTCGCCGTCGTGGTCACCATCGCCGCCCTCACGGTCCTGGCCATGTCCGCTGGTCCGCAAGAGGAGGTCGCCGCGTCGAGCCGGTTGCGGCTCGGGTTCTGCGTGGCCGCGCTGGCCGCGGCACTGGCCGGCTGGGGCGCGACGAAGGTTGCCTCACCCGGCGTCGTCGCGGCGCTCGCCGGGTTGTGCTTCGGCGGTGCGGCGCTGAGCGGACGCGCGCTGGCCCTGCCCGCGCAGCCGACGGAGCATCTGTCCGCCGCCGGGCTGGCCATCGTCACCGAACCGCTAGCCGCCGCACTGTTGGTCTTCGCGGCGACCGGCATGCTCCTGTACACCAACGCGCTGCAGCACGGTCAGGTCGGGCCGGTGACGGCGGTGTTGTGGATCGGCGAGGTCGTCGCGCCGTCCGCCGTGGGACTGGCGCTGCTCGGCGACACCGTCCGTCCGGGTTGGGAGCTGCGGGCGGCGGTGGCCGGCCTGATCACCGTCGGCGCGGCCGTGGTCCTGGCCACGGCGCCGGCGACCGGCGCGACGGCCCAACCGTCGCCGGACCGTCCACCTGAGGTGCGCGCGAGGTGCCGCGACCGGCCGCCCCGGCCATGGGGCGCTGGCCGGTGGCGCAGCCATCGTGGGCATACCCGGTCGGGTCGGCGTCGTCCTGGTATCAGTCGGCTGAGGCGCAGCCGCCGTACGATCGGCGGGCCGGAACCCTCGTGTGGTGGGGACCGCCGACCAACCCCCGGCCACTCTGGATTCCGCCGGAGCGACCGAGGCTGGCCTGGAACGTGCGGATCGTGGCCGAGCCGGTCGTCGGGTATCGATACGGGGCGCAGCCGGCGTGGCGTAATCCGGCCGGGCCCCAACCGTCCTGGCGACTGCCGGTGGAGGCTCAGCCGCCGGCCGAAGTCCAGCCGTGGTGGGCACGGGCCGGTGCGACGCAACAGTTCCGAGGACAGCCGACCGCGCCGCAGCCGACCCGGGCCGGGTTCTCCGACCGGCCGTCGCTGGACGAACAGGCGCAATGGGCGTAGCCGCCGGCTGACGATCGCCGGGCCACCCGAACGGCTATCATGAACGTCGAGTCCGGCTCGCCGATCGGTGACCGGCTCGCGGCGGTGGGGCCCGCCGCCCGGACGCCGGGGAACCGCGAGACCGCCAACGGTCCCTGCCAGCACACGTGTGCCACTGGTGGGAGTCTGACTGTGCGGCCGACCTCATTGCCGATCGACCCGGAGTCGACGTGCACGTCGCGGCCCAACGCACCAAATTGCGGCGGGCGCGGTGGCCGGTGCTCGCGGCGATCTCGGCCGGCGGCGTGCTCGGCGCCCTTGCGCGGCACGGCCTGGCGCTCGCGTGGCCGCACCACACCGGGCAGTTCCCGTGGGCCACGTTCGTCACCAACGTGTCCGGCTGCCTGCTCATCGGCGTGCTGATGGTGTTGATCACCGAGGTGTGGTCGGCGCACCGGCTGCTGCGCCCGTTTCTGGGCGTCGGGGTGCTCGGCGGCTACACCACGTTCTCCACGTACACCGTGGACGTCCAGCAACTGGTCGCGGGCGGCGCGGCCCGGATCGGGCTGCTGTATCTGGTCGGCACGCTGGTCACCGCGCTCGCCGCCGTGTACGCCGGGATCACCGTCACGCGCCTGGCCACCCGCCTGGCCGCCCGCACCCACCTTCGGCGTAAGGAGCAGCGATGACCCTGCAAGGGACGCGCGCGCGGCTGACCATCTTCATCGGCGAGGACGACACCTGGCACCACAAACCGCTGTACCACGAGATCGTCCACCGGGCCCACGCCGCCGGCCTGGCCGGCGCCTCCGTGCTGCGCGGCATCGAAGGCTACGGCGCCTCTTCGCGCATTCACACCACCCGGCTGCTGTCGCTGTCCGAGGACCTGCCCGTCGCGATCGTCATCGTCGATACGGATGAACGGATCCGGGCGTTCCTGCCGCAGCTCGACGAGCTGATCAGCGAAGGGCCTCGTCATCATCGACCCGGTCGAGGTGATCCGCTACGTCGGGCGCACCGCCGAGCGTGCCCGGTGAGCTTTCCTGCTCGTCGCCATCGGGGCCGCCGTCGGCGCGCCGCTGCGCTACCTGGTCGACCGGGCCGTGCAGGCGCGGCACGACTCGGTGTTCCCGTGGGGCACCTTCGCGGTCAACGTCGCCGGATCGCTCGTCCTCGGCGTGCTGATCGGCGGGGCCAACGCCGGGGCCGTGCCGGGCAGCCTCACCGCGCTGCTGGGTACCGGCGTCTGCGGGGCCTTGACCACCTACTCCACGTTCGGCTTCGAAACCGTCCGGCTGCTGGAACAACGCGCCACGCTTCTACGCCGTCCTCAACGCCGTCGCCAGCATCGTCGCCGGACTGGGCGCCGCGTTCCTCGGCGTCGCCATGGCCGAGGCGATCTGGCCGTGACCGCCACTGTCGGGGGCGGCATCCGCCGCGGATGCGCCGGCTAGCTCGGGTCCACTGAGTGGAAGGGCGATTGGCCGGGCCGTCGATCGTCGCCATAGCGTCGGCGCAAGCCGAGCGGGGGACACGAGAGGCCATCACATGACGGGACGGCGGTGAGTGACCGGCCGGCCGGCGCGCCGGTCACGGTGACGGTCGCGCGTCACGTCGCGGCGGGCCGCGAGCAGGAGTTCGAGGAATGGGCCGGGCGGTTGAGCGCGCACGCGGCGAAATCGCCCGGTTTTCTCGGCGCCGGTCTGCTGCGCCCCGGACACGTCGGCCAGGACTGGCACGTCGTGTACCGCTTCGATTCCGCCGCGCACCTCGCGACCTGGGAGCGGTCACCGGTACGGGCGGCATTGCTCGCCGACGCCGAGCATCTCATGCAGACCACCGCGGTCAACCGCATCACCGGCCTCGAGACGTGGTTCGAGGTACCCGGCCGCAGCGCGCCGGCGCCGCCGCGCTGGAAGATGTTCGCCATCTCCGTTGTCGGCATCTATCTGCTGCAGTTGCTGGTCAATGTCGGCCTCGGATGGTTCACCCACCGGTGGCCGCTTGCGGTGCGCCTGGCGTTGTTCGTCAGCCTGGTGACCGCGTCGATGACCTGGCTGGTCATGCCGCGGGCGGCCCGCCTGTTGACCCGGTGGCTGTACGGGTCGTGACCCGCCGCACTGTCCTCAGTAGACGGTGGCCTCCTCCGCGTCCCGGAGGGGACCTTGCGCCACGGCTCTGCGGTAACTAGCGTAGGGCGTATGGTTCCTTACAACGTGGAAGCGGCCGCTTGGCAGGAGAGCTGGGATCGGCAGCAGGGCGCCTACCTGCCGGATCGCGAGGAGCGCTTCACCGCGCTTCTCGACACGGTCGATGCCGTCACCGACGGGCACCCGCTGAGCGTCCTCGACCTGGCCGGTGGGACGGGCTCGATCTCGCTGCGGGCCCTTCGCCGGTTTCCCCGGACCACCACAACGCTGGTCGACGTCGATCCGGTGCTGCTGAGCATCGCGCGGGACTCCCTCGACGAGCGGTCCGCGATCGTCTCGGCCGACCTGCGCACGCCGGACTGGATCGGCGCGCTGCCGCGCCACGACTACGACGCCGTGCTCGCCTCGACCGCCCTGCACTGGCTGGACCTCGAGCGGCTGGCCGCGCTGTACGGCGAAATCCGCCAGATCCTGCGTCCGGGTGGCGTGTTCGTCAACGTCGACCACATGCCCGACGCGGGCCTGCCGACGCTCAACGAACGGCTCGGCGACCGCGACCGGACACTGCGGGCGGCCCGGTACGCCTCCGGCGCGGTCCTGTCGTGGGAGGCGTGGTGGGACCATGTCGCCAAGGACCCGAAGCTTGGTCCGCTGCTCGAGCAGCGCCGCAAGGTGTTCTCCGGCGGGCACGCCGCCGACACCGACGAGCCGATCACCTGGCACGTCGGCGCGCTTCGTACGGCCGGCTTCAGCGAGGTCGGCGTGGTCTGGCGGGGCGGCCGCGACGCCGCCGTCGCCGCACTGCGCTGAGTTCTAGTTCCGGTCTGGCAGCAACGCCGGCGGGGGCAAACTCGATGGAGAGATCCGCGGTTGTGTTCCAGGACGGTGAGTGGGCGAGGTGCCGGTTGACGACCGGCACCTCGCCGCAGAACACCGGATGGGCGCTCAGACGCCCTCTTCGACCTGGAAGATGTCGTCGGCGAGCAGGCCGTGCGCCTGCTTGTGCACCGCCGCGGCGGCGTCCGCTGAGGGCGCCTCGACGAGGCAGAAGACCTTGCCTTCCGGCTCGTTGACCCAGTACCGCAGGTAGCGCACGCCGAACTCGCCTTGCGCCTGCAGGTCGGCCTGGTGTGCGTGGGCAACATCGTCCTTGCTGACTCCGCCACCGACCGTGTGGACATCGATGAACAGTGACATGATCGTTTCCTCTCGTAGCTGGCACGATGCCGTGCCAGACTCAATACTCGTGACCAGGCCCGGGAACGACCATGACCGAGCAACCGGCGTACCTAGCCGCGACACCGCGCGTCACGCGCTGAGCGCGGCGCTGCACCGGGTGCGGCTGGACGGGGCGATCTTCTTCCGCGCCGAGTTCACCGAGCGCTGGGCCTACCAGTCGGCGACGCCGGAACAGATGGCGCAGATCCTGCAGCCCGGCGCGCAACGACTGATCATCTTCCACATCGTCGCGGCCGGCCGGTGCTGGATCGAGCGTCGAGCACCGCGAACGCCTCTGGGCCAGCGCGGGCGACGTCCTCGTCGTGCCGTACGGCGACCAGCACTCGATGGGCGGCTGGGAGGCGGCGGACGAGGTGTCGATCCTCAACCTGCTGGATCCACCACCCTGGGCGACCCTGCCGGTCCTGCGGCACGGTGCCGGCGGCGAGCGCACCGACATCGTGTGCGGCTACCTGCACTCCGAGCATCCGCTGTTCAATCCGGCGCTGCGCGCACTGTCACCGATGTTCGTCGTCCGCCCGCCGGAGGGACCGGCGGCGGCGTGGATCAGGTCGAGCATCGAGTACGCCCTCGCGGTGAGCTCCCCGAATCCACAGGCCGACCCGACCGCGACGAAGCTGCCGGAACTGGTCCTGCTGGAAACGCTGCGACTGCACCTGGCCACGGCTCCGGCGATCGACACCGGCTGGCTCGCCGCGCTGGCCGACCCGGTTCTCGCCCCGGCGATGGCGCGCCTGCACGCCGCGCCGGAGCGGCACTGGACCGTCCAGCAACTCGCCACCAGCGTCGCGGTCTCCCGTTCCGTCCTGGACGAACGGTTCCGGCAGGTGCTCGGCCGATCGCCGATCCGCTACCTGACCGACTGGCGCATGCATCTGGCCGAAGACCTGCTGGCCACCACCGGGCATTCGGTGGCCTTCGTCGCCCGGCGGGTGGGCTACGACTCGGAGGAAGCGTTCAGCCGAGCCTTCAAGCGATCCCACGCCGTGGCGCCGGGCGCATGGCGCCAGGAACGGGAGGTGGCCGGCCGGCCGTAGCCGGCGAAGCGGCCGGCCCGGGCTCGCACAGGCGTAGGGTGTGAGCAAAGCCTGCGGACCGTCTCGAGTGCCACCCGACGGAAGGACCATCATGTCCGACAAGTCACCGCGGAAAGGCAACGCGAAAAAGAAGAAGACGACGACGCTGAAAGAGAAGCGGACGGCCAAGCGGACGAAGCGAGAGGGTCCCGGTTCGAGCATCCCGCCGACCGGCCATTGACGGAGGTGGACGCGCCGGCAGTCTTCAACGACCGCCGCGGTCCAGCACCGAGGCGCCGGCGCGGGCCACGATCTCCTGTAGTGCGGCCACGTGCTGCTCGAAAGCGGCGCGCCCGACAGTGTTGAGTCGCGCCGAGGTCCGGGGCCGCTTGCCGACGAAACCCTTGCGGATCTCGATGTAACCGGCTTCTTCGAGGGTGGTCAGTTGCTTGGACAACGCCGAGTCGGACAGGCCGGTGCTGTCGCGGATGAACTTGAACTCCGCCCACTCCGTGGCGGCGAGCAGCGCGACGATCGACAGCCGGGTCGGCGCGTGGATGAGTTCGTCGAACTTCGGAACGATCATCGTTGGCTGCCCGTGCGGTGGGACAGCATGATGCGCCGCAGATGCCGCGTGAGCAGTGGTCCGCCGATGACCATCAGCACGGCGGCCACCAGCATGCCCGCGGTCGCCGGATAGCGCACGCCGGCGGCCTGCAGCGCGAACGCCGTGGGCAGTGACACGGCGATGACGATCGCGACGAAGCCGAGGATCGCCAGCACGCCGCCCGGGCCGAGCAGGTCGTTGCGGGGCTGGGCCTGTCGGGCACTGTTGATCACGACCCAGCCGGTGACGGCCAGGACACCGATCACGAACAGGCTGGTGCCGACGCCGATCACGAGGGGCCGGTGCGACTCGACCGCGGCCGCCAGTCCGACCATCAGGCCGGCGATGGCCCACCAGAACCAGGTCGGGATGATCACGAGGTTGATCACTTGTTCCTGTCGACGGCCGATTTCGGTCAGGGCTCGGGCGGCCTCGTCAGGGTGCACATCCTTGTGCATGGTGTCCTCCTTGCTCGGGTGGCCAGCACTTTCCCAACAGGAAAGTAGCAGTTGAGCTTTCCACCTAGGCAAGTACTTTCCGGATGCTCGTTGGGCACACTGTCCGGATGGGTCCCGGGCTCAATCTGATGTCGCTCAACGTGTGCGGGCTCCGGTGATCAGCCGCGGGTGGATTGGGCTCGTCGCCCCGGCCGAGCGTTGATGTGTCGTACGTCCATGGTTTGCTGACCACGTGCGGACGACATCTCACGACATCGGGGGCCGGGTGTGATCGGTCGACTACGTGAACGCCAGGAATGGAAGTTCTTCGGTGCCCTGCAGCGGGCGGATCGCCCGCTGGCGGTGGCCTGGTGGGCGCTGCTGATCGCCGCGCGGCCTGCTGCCGGCCGTGTTCGCCGTGGCGATGGGCGTCGCTGGTCGGCGGCGGTGCAGGGCGGCCCGGTCGCTCGCCGGGCCGCTCGCGCTCGTCGGGGTCGTGTTCGTGGCGCTGCAGGTCCTCGCGCCGGTGCATCAGGCGGTCAGCGCCAACCTCGGCGACCGGACCGCCGCCTGGCTCTACGACCGGCTCACCGAGGCGGCGGTCCGGCCGCCCGGCATGGGGCACCTCGAGGACCCGGAGCTGGCCAAGGACCTGACCGTGGCCCGCGACTTCGACCTGGGCATGACCGGCCCGCCGCTGTCGATGTCGATGGACTTCATCGCCGGCGGCCTGGTCGACGCTGCTGGGCGGCCTGGCCTCCGCCGTGGTGCTGTTCGGCTATCGCGTGGTGGGCGCCGCTGGTGCTCGCCGGCGCCTGGCTCGCCACCCACTGGCTGCTGCGCGAGAGCGGCGGTGTGGCGCGACCGCAACACCGACGAGGTGCGCTCGGCCCAGCAGGACGCCGACTACGCCTACCGGCTCGCGGTCGACCCGCCGGCGGCCAAGGAGGTGCGCCTGTTCGGCCTGGCCGACTGGGTGCTCGACCGGTTCGTCGCGCGCCGGGTCCGGCTGCACCGAGCTGCAGTACGAGGCGACCCGGCTGCGCGAGCGGTCCCTCGTCCTGAGCGTGGTGCTCGTCCTGGTCGCCAACGCGGCTGGTGTTCTGGTCGCTGGCTGCCGCCGCGCTCGACGGCCGCCTCGAGCTGGGCGCGACGGTGACCTTCGCCCAGGCGGCGCTGGGCACGTCGATGATCGCGTTCGGCGGGCTCAACTGGGCCCTCGACGGCGCCGCCGCGCCGGTCGCCGCCGTGCTCCGGCGTCGCGCCGAAGACCGGCCCGGCCGGCGTCCTGCCCAGCGGCGAGACGCCCGGCCGACGGGCATGCCGGCGCGCGAGATCCGCTTCCGCGAGGTGACGCTTCGCCTATCCGGGCACCGCGACCGCCGGTCCTGCGGGACTTCGACCTGACCATCCCGGCCGGCTCGTCGCTGGCCATCGTCGGGCGCAACGGGGCCGGCAAGACCACGCTGGCCAAGCTGCTGTGCCGGCTCTACGACCCCGACTCGGGCGCGATCGAGGTCGACGGCGTCGACGTGCGCGAGCTCGACCTCGCCTCCTGGCGGTGCCGGCTGACCGCGGTGTTCCAGGACTTCATCCGCTTCGAGCTGCCGCTTGCGCGACAACGTCGCACCGGACGGCGCGCCCGACGACGTGATCCTGCGCGGCGCTGGCCGCCGCCGGCGCGGGCGACCTCGCCGACCTGGACACGGTGCTGGCCAAGGGCTACCCGGGCGGCACCGATCTGTCCGGCGGCCAGTGGCAGCGCATCGCGCTGGCGCGGGCCCTGTGCGCGGTGCGGCTCGGCGCGGGCGTGGTGCTGCTCGACGAGCCGACCGCGCAGCTCGACGTGCGC
This sequence comes from uncultured Actinomycetota bacterium, assembly GCA_963816625.1. GTDB lineage: Bacteria > Actinomycetota > Actinomycetes > Mycobacteriales > Micromonosporaceae > Dactylosporangium. The sequence continues at coordinate 2,033,115 of CAWFLC010000006.1, forward strand.
GGCGAGGCGGAGATCTTCGACCGCATCCTCGCCGCAGACCCGGCACTGCACCACGATCCTGGTCTCGCACCGCTTCTCCACCGTCCGCCAGGCCGACCGCATCTGCGTGCTCGAGGAGGGCCGGGTCGTCGAGCTCGGCACCCACGACGAGCTGATCGCCGCTGGCGGCCGCTACCGCACGATGTTCGACCTGCAGGCGCGAGCGCTTCGCGGCCGGGCAGCCGGAGGAGGCCGAGGAAGGACAGGTCTATGACGTCCTCGCGTGAGGCCCGGCGACGCGGCGCGGCGATATCGACGTCTTGCCGCCGGCGCTGTCGTCGATGTGGCGGCTGTGCAAGCTCGGCTACCGCTACGAGCCGCGGCTGATGGTCGTCGCCTTCGCGCTGTCGCTGCTCGCCGCCCTGCCCGACGCGCTGCTCGCGCTGTGGCTGAAGCTGCTCGCCGACGGGCGTGCTCGACACAGGACCAGGCGCCTCGTGCTACGGCGCGGTCGCCGGGCTGGCCGTGTCGGCGCGCCGCCACCTGGATCCTGCGCACGGTGTCGCACCCGGGTGCAGCGACGCTTCCGCGACAAGGTGACCATCGCGCTGGAGTCGCACGTCGCCCGGTTGCAGGCCTCGGTCGCGACGGTCGCGCACCACGAGCGGCCCGACTACCTCGACCGGCTGTCCGTGCTGCGCGACCAGGTGTTCGTGCTGGACCACATGTACATGTCGGTGTTCTCGACCGTCGGCTGGATCCTGCGCCTGGCCGTCACGGTGGTGCTGCTGATGTCGATCAGCCCGTGCCTGGTGCTGCTGGCGCTGTTCGCCGTGCCGACGGTGCTCACGTCGTCCTGGCGCCCGGCGGTCGAGCGGGCCGCGCAGGAGCGCGGCGCCCCGTCCATCCGCCTGGCCCGGCACCTGTTCGTCACCGCGACGACCGCACCGCCCGGCAAGGAGGTGCGGGTCACCGGCATCGCCGACCGGCTCGTGACGCAGCGGCGCGCGGCCTGGGAGCGCTGGTACGCGCCGATGGCCGCCGGTCCGCGGCGGCTCGGCCTGGTGGCACGCGGGCGCGTGGGCCGTCTTCGGCGCTCGCCTACGTCGGCGCCATCGTGTTCGTCGCCGTCGGGGCTGTCCGCCTCGCCCGGCGACGTGCTGCTGGTGCTGGCCGCCGGTGCGCAGCTGTCGGCCTACATCGGCGCCACGGTCGGCGAAATCGGTTTCCTGCGCGGCATCTGGATGGACGGCTCGCGCCGGCTGGCCTGGCTGGAGGACTACGCCGCCTCGTTCGTGGCACGGGCCGACGCGCCGGTGCCGGATGCCCTGCACGACGGCATCGAGCTGCGACGGCGTGTCGTTCGCCTACCCGGGCGACAGCCAGACACTCGTGCTGCAGGACGTGAACGCTGACGTTGTCGGCCGGCACGGTGGTCGCGATCGTCGGCGAGAACGGCGCCGGCAAGAGCACGTTGGTCAAGCTGCTGTCCAAGTTCTACGAGCCGACCAGCGGCCAGGTGCTCGTCGACGGGGTCGACCTGGCGACGGATGCCCGCCGACGAGTGGCGCAGCCGGCTGTCGGGCGCCTACCAGGACTTCTTCCGTTTCGAGTTGCGAGCCCAGCACTCCGTCGGCCTCGGTGACGTGCCCCGCCGCGACCAGGAACCCGCGGTGGCGACGGCCGTCGAGCGGCGCGGGCGCGGACGACGTCATCGACCACGCTGCCCGTCCGGCCTGCAGACGCAGCTCGGGCCGGCCTGGCCCGACGGGGTCGAGGTCTCCTTCGGGCAGTGGCAGAAGTTCGCCCTCGCGCGGGGATACATGCGCGACGAGCCGTTGCTGCTGGTGCTCGACGAGCCGACCGCCGCGCTCGACGCGGAGACCGAGCACGCCCTGTTCGAGCAGTACGCGGCGGGTGCGCACCGCGACACCGGCACCGGCCGGATCGTCGTGCTCGTGTCGCACCGGTTCAGCACCGTCCGCATGGCCGACGTGATCATCGTGCTCGACGGCTCCCGCGTGGTCGAGCAGGGCAGCCATGACGAGCTGATGGCCCGCAACGGGCAGTACGCCGAGCTGTACAACATCCAGGCGGCCGCCTATCAGCCGAGCGGGATCTTTGGCCACGAACACAATAAGTAAGCAAGGGATCGCGGACGGCTGAACGCGGCGGGTCGGCTCCAGGCGGCTGGGTCCAGAACCGTGTTCGATGTTCATGACTCATCCGAATCGGATGACGGCAGATGCCGATGGGACATGATCTGCTGTCGCCGTGCCCAGCGCGGTGCGCCACCGATCGGGCGCAGGGTGCGAAAGGGTCGGCGACTGCATCTTCGCGCGAGCTCGAGCCGGAGCTGTGGTCAGCGACAGTCCGGGTGAGTGACGACTACTCAAGGGAGTACACGTGGACTTCGGCGATTTCCTCTGGAGCCTTCTGATCATCTACTTCTTCTTCTTCTACTTCCTGGTCCTGTTCCGGATCCTGGGCGACCTGTTCACCGACCACGAGGTGAGCGCCCTCGGCAAGACCGGGTGGGTCATCTTCCTGCTCTTCTTCCCGATCATCGCGATGATCGTCTACCTGATCGCGCGCGGACAGCGGATGAGCGAACGGGCGATGGCCCGTGCGAAGGCTCAGAACGAAGAACAGCAGGAGTACATCCGCCAGGTGGCCGGCAGCAGCAAGCCTGATCCCGCTGCCCAGATCGCCAAAGGCCACGAGCTGCTGAACTCCGGAGCAATCACGCCTCAGGAGTTCGACGCACTCAAGGTCAAGGCGCTCGCCTAGCTCCATCCGCGCGCAAGCCAGCGCTGCGGTCATGAATGCGTTGTCGCACGCGCCATCCGGACCGGTTGCGGGTCGTCATCGGCCCGCAACCGGCGTGCGCCGCTGAGGAGCCTCGCGCCCGTCATGGTCATCCCGGGTGGATGATGCGGGCGTCATCTGTCAGGGGTGGCCGTCGGTATGCCCTGAGCCGCCTCGGCCGTGCCAGGGTCACCCCGACGGGACGAGGCCCAGGCCGTACGCGACGGCCAGATCCCGGTGGAACGGCGAATACCGCGATATCCCGCAAAAGCGGAATAGGTCGACCACGTCCACTCATTATCGCCAGCGCCTGCTATTGATAATTGTTGGCCAGAGGAGCACGATGAGCCAATAACGTCAGCAGGTATTGGTGAAAATCTCTGGAGCGTCGATGAGCATCGTGGAAGTCGTGGAAGCGGTCCCCGCCGAGCATGCCCGCCGCCATGAGCCGGCCCTGCGGGTGGTGGGTCCAGAGTCGGCGGTCGATCTGGACGCTGCCGCCGATGCCGCCACCGCGTTCCTGCGGGCGCTGGGTGTCGACCTGAACAGCGAGGGCATGCTCGCCACGCCGCGACGGATGGCGGCGGCCTACGCCGAACTGCTCACGCCGCGTGCCTTCAACCTCACGACGTTCGCCAACGACGAGGGCTACGACGAGTTGGTGCTCGCGCGTGACATCCCGATCCGGTCGGTGTGCGAGCACCACCTGTTGCCGTTCGTCGGCGTCGCGCACGTCGGCTATCTGCCGGGCCGGCGGATCCTGGGCCTGTCCAAACTCGCCCGCGTGGTCGAGTTGTTCGCGCACGGCCCGCAGGTCCAGGAGCGTCTCACCAGACAGGTCGCCGACTGGCTCGACCGGCAGCTGAGCCCACGCGGCGTCGGTGTCGTCATCGACGCCGAACACCTGTGCATGACTCTGCGTGGCGTCCAGGCCACCGGCAGCCGCACGCTGACGTCCGCGCTGTCCGGCGCGCTCCGCGACGACCCGCGGTCGCGGTCGGAATTCCTCGCCCTCACCGGCATCACCCGTTAGGAGTCCATCGTGGCTGCGCAATTCGTCATCGTCGGTGCCGGTCTGGCCGGTGCCAAGGCCGCCGAAACGTTACGCGACAACGGTTTCACTGGGCGGGTCGTGATGATCGGCGACGAGCCGGTCCGCCCGTACGAGCGACCGCCGCTCTCGAAGGGTGTGCTCCTGGGCACCGCGAGCATCGACGATCCGTTCGTCCATCCCGCCGACTGGTACGCCGAGCACGACGTTGAGCTGCGCACCGGTGTCGCGGCGACGCGCATCGACCGCCGCGCCGGCACGCTCGAACTGTCCGACGGCGGCACGCTGCCCTACGACCGGTTGCTGCTGGCCACCGGCTCTTCGCCGCGGCGTCTCGACGTACCGGGCGCCCGCCTCGGCGGCGTGGCGTACCTCCGCACCCGGGCGGACGCCGTGACATTGCGCGAACGCCTCGTCGCGGGCGCCCGCGTCGTGATCGCCGGCGCCGGTTGGATCGGCCTGGAGGTCGCGGCCGCCGCCCGCACCGCCGGTGCCGAGGTCACGGTGGTGGAAATGGCGCGGCTCCCGCTCCAGCGGGTCCTCGGTGATGAGGTCGCCACCGTGTTCGCCGACCTGCACCGGGCCAACGGCGTGACCTTCCGCTTCGGATCCACCGTGCGTGCCGTTTTGGGCGACGGCGCGGTCGACTCGGTGGTCATCGGCGACGACGAGGTGCTTCCGGCCGATCTCCTCGTGGTCGGCATCGGCATCCAGCCCAACACCCGGCTCGCCCAGGACGCCGGACTGACCGTGGCCAACGGCATCCGGGTCGACGCGAGCCTGCGGACGGACGACGAACGGATCTTCGCCGCCGGCGACGTCGCCAACGCGGACCACCCGCTCATCGGGGCCCCGCTGCGGGTCGAACACTGGGCCAACGCCCTGCACGGCGGCCCGGCGGCGGCCCGGGCGATGCTCGGCCAACCGGTGAGCTACGACCGGATCCCGTACTTCTACACCGACCAGTACGTCTCCGCTCCCAGCGTCGGGATGGAGTACGCCGGCTACGTCGCGCCGGGCGGCTACGACCGGGTGGTGTTCCGCGGCGATCCGGCGGTCACGCCCGATGCCAGCCCGCAGTTCGTCGCGTTCTGGGTGAACGGCGACCGGGTGCTCGCGGGCATGAATGTGAACGTGTGGGACGTGCAGGACGACATCCAGCAGTTGGTACGGGCCGGGTTCGCCGGAAAGTCCGTCGACCTCACCCGGCTGGCCGACGAGCAGGTGCCGTTGGCCGACGTGCTCGGCTGAGCGTCCGCGGCCGCGGCGGTGTGAGAAGGTCGAGCCATGGCCTCTGTCAGTGTTCGATACATCGTCAACGACGTGTCCGAAGCACTCGAGTTCTACACGAGGCGGCTGGGCTTCTCCGTCGTCATGCACCCGGCCCCGACGTTCGCGATGCTCGCCCTCGGCGATCTGCGGCTGGCGCTCAGCGCCCCGGGTGGTGGGCCGGGCGGCGGCGCCGCGATGCCGGACGGCACCCTGCCGCAGCCGGGTGGCTGGAACCGGTTCAGCATCCAGGTCGAGGACCTCGACGCGGTGGCCGGCTCGCTGCGGAACCGCGGCGTCGTGTTCCGCAACGAGATCGTCGACGGCGTCGGCGGCCGGCAGGTCCTGATCGAGGACCCGTCGGGCAACCCGATCGAGCTGTTCCAGCCCACCATCGCCGAGGCCCGGCTCTGAGGCGGAGGCGGTGATGGAAGGGTTCGGCCACGAGGAGTTGCGGGAACGGCTTCGCCGGTTCGCCGAGCGCCGGCGCGGCCGGGCGTGATCTACAACCTGGGGGCGCTGCTCGCGCGGCGCGCCGTCACCCATGCCGACGCACCGTTCCTGCGATTCAGCGACGCCGAACTCACCTTCGCCGCCGCCGACGCGAAGGCGACCGCGATCGCGTACGGGCTGGACCGGCTCGGCGTGCGGCCGGGGGACCGGGTGGCGATCCTGCTGCCCAATTGCGCGGAGATGGTCCTCACCTGGTTCGCCGCCAACCGGCTGGGAGCGGTCGCCGCCCCGGTGAACACCGCCTTCCGCGGAACGGCCCTGGCGCACGTGCTGAACCTGTCCGCCGCGGCCGTGCTGGTGCTCGATGCGAGCCTGGTCGACGCCGTGGCGGCGGTCGCCGGCGACGTGCACAGCGTCCGGACGCTCCTCGTACGAGGGGATCCCGCGGCCGCGGTGGCCCACTTTCCACAGTGGATGGTCCGGCCGTTCGGCGCCGTCGAGGAGCACGGCCGGCCGCCGCTGCCGACGCGCGGCGTACCGGCCGATCCGGCTCTGGTGCTGTTCACTTCCGGTACCACCGGACGGTCCAAGGGCTGTGTGCTGTCGCATCGCTTCGCGGTGCGCCAGGCCGAGCTGCTCGTGCAGTACTTCGGCGTGCACGCCGACGACGTCCTGTACTGCCCGTTCCCGCTGTTCCACCTCGACGCGTCGGTGCTGACCGTCGTACCGGCCCTCGTTCTGGGCGCCACCGCCGCCATCGGGGCGCGGTTCACTGCGTCGGGCTTCTGGGCCGAGGTCCGCGACTTCGGCGCGACCGTGTTCGACTTCATGGGCGCCACGCTGACCATCTTGCACAAGCAGCCGCCGCGCGCCGACGACCGGGACAATCGGTTACGCCTGGGCTGGGGCGTGCCGCTGCCGGAGTTCGCCGCGCAGTTCGAGGAGAGATTCGGCGTACAACTGGTCGAGGCCTACGGCTCGACCGATGTCGGCGTGCCGATCTACTCCCGGCCGGACGAGCCACGCCGCGCCGGGGCGTGCGGCCGCCCGATCGACGCATACCAGGTGCGCCTGGTCGACGGCGACGACGTCGAGGTACCGACCGGCGCGGTCGGCGAGATCGTGGTCCGCCCGAACGAGCCGTCGCTGCTGTGCGACGGCTACCTCGGCATGCCGGAGGAGACCGTACGCGTCACCCGCAATCTGTGGTTCCACACCGGAGACCTGGCGCGCCAGGACCCCGACGGCTACATCTACTTCGTCGGCCGCCGCAAGGACGCTATCCGCCGGCGCGGCGAGAACATCTCCGCCTTCGAGGTGGAGGAGGTGATCGAGGCGCACCCGGACGTGCTCGAGGTGGCCGCCTTCGGCGTCCCGAGCGAGCTCACCGAGGAGGAGGTCATGGTGAGCGTCGTGCCGCGTCCCGGCCGGCACATCGAGCCGCCGGAGCTGATCGCCTTCTGCTCGGCGCGGATGGCGAAGCACATGGTGCCCCGCTACGTCGACGTGGTGGCCGCGCTGCCGAAGACGCCGACCGAGAAGGTCGAGAAGTACCGGCTCCGCGAACGCGGAATCACCGCGACCGCCTGGGACGCGGCGGCCAACTCCTAAGCGCGGCGGCCGGGCCGGATCTGCTGGAAGCAGTAGTACAGGGCGATCAGCAGGTGGGCGAGCAGGCACAGCGGGGCGCTGAACAGGGCGATGATCATGGTCGCGCCGTACAGGAGGATGCCGACCACGCTGAACCGCACGATGGACGCGCGGACGGACTCCCGGTCGACACCCTCGGCGAGCAGCGCCGGATGGCGGACGATGTGGGTGTAGAGCGCGGTGAAGCCGAGGGACATCGCCAGCATCACCGCCGTGTACACGACCGCGGCGGTACGGGCGTTGGCGCGCCCGGCGGTCAGGTACTCCGAGATCAGGGCGGTGGTGAACGGGATGGCCACGACCGCCATCAACAACAGGAGGTTGAGGAACAGCGTGAGCCGGTCGACCCGGCCGATCAGCTCGAAGACGGTGTGGTGGTTCACCCAGATGATGCCGATGACGAGGAAGCTCGTCACGTAGGCGGCATAGGCCGGCCAGTCTTCCTTCAGCACCGTGGCCAACGATTCGCCGTGCAGCGCGCCGCGCATCGGCACGCGCAGGTCGAGCACGAGCAGGGTCACCGCGATGGCAAGCACGCCGTCGCTGAACGCTTCGGTCCGGGTCGTTTCGCTCACCCGGCCATGTTCCCATGTTGATATTTTTGGCTCGGGCCCGTCGGGCGCGCGACCGTTGCTCCCGCCAGACACCGCTCCGCTTCGCTGCGCTGCCAGGTCCGCGCCCCCAAGCCCACGCCGGCCACAACTTCGGGGAAGCAGTGCCCTCAGAGGGGTCGGGAGGCCACAACTTCGGGGAAGTAGTGCCCTCAGAGGGGTCGGGAGGCCACTACTTGCCGGGTATCTGTTCACGTGGTGGCGTCGGTTGAGGGCGTGGGGGTCGTGACCAGGGTGCTCGGCCCCGGGATTCCCGCAGCGGCTCCGGACGCGCGCTCAGCGCGTCGAGGCCCGTCATCGAACAACCCGCGACCCGCGACCGGCGACGCAACACCCGGCCCACCGCAGCCGGCACCCGGCACGACCGGCCACAGCCACTCCCGAGTGCATGATCCTGAAGATCCACCGGGTGTCATCCACCGGAAACTCTTCGCGATCATGCTCATCGCAGCCGACCCGCCGGCCACCTGAACAGTCACCTTGCCGGAAGTAGTGCCTAAGCCGAGAAGTGCTAGCGGGACGTCATGATCCAGGAGCGTTTCGGGCGTCCTGGCGCCCAAAACGCTCCCGTATCATGCCCAACCCGGCCCTCGTCGACTCCGATGCGATCTTGGACATCAACGGCTGCCCCAGCGACCGTTCGTGTCCGAGGTTCACCGCAGGTATCTGAAGAACGAGTTCGGCGGAATGCGGGCGGGAAGGGTTGTCGGACGCATCGATGGACTGGTATAAAGCAGCAAACAGTTAAGTATCTTAACTGTGCATTCTGGCGGAGGGCAGACCCGTGCGTCGATCCACCCGTTTCGCCGCGTTGTTCAGCGCGGCACTGCTCGTCGCGGCCGGTACCGCCGCCGCGGCGATGACCACCGGCACCGCCCAGGCGGCCACGACCACCGGCGGGGTCAAGATCGCCTACTTCGACGCAGTGGGGCATCTACGAGAACGCCTTCTACCTGAAGAACCTCGACACCGAGGGTATCGCCGGCAAGCTCGACTTCCTGCATGTACGCCTTCGAGAACATCGACCCGATCAACCTCACCTGCTTCGAGGCGGACTCGGCCCGCCTCGCAGGACGAGAACAACCCGAACGCCGGCGACGGCGCCGGCGACTCGTTCGCCGACTACAGAAGTCCTACGAGCGCCGACATCAGCGTCGACGGCGTCGCCGACGTATTCAACCAGCCGATCGCCGGGCAACTTCAACCAGCTCAAGAAGCTCAAGGCCAAGTACCCGAACCTGAAGATCCTGGTGTCGCTGGGCGGCTGGACGTACTCCAAGTACTTCTCGGACGTGGCGACGACCGACGCCTCCCGCAAGAAGTTCGTCAGTTCCTGCATCGACATGTTCATCAAGGGCAACCTGCCCTCGCGCAACGGCTACGGCGGACCGGGCACCGGGGCCGGCATCTTCGACGGCGTTCGACATCGACTGGGAGTACCCGGGCGCGGCCGGCGGCACACCGGCAACCACTTCACCGCCGCCGACAAGCACAACTACACCGCTGCTGCTGGCCGAGTTCCGCACCGAGCTCAACGCGCTAGGGCCGGCACCGGCAAGACTACCTGACCGCGGCGGTGCCGGCCGGCCAGGACAAGATCGCGCACATCGAGACCAACCAGATCGGCCAGTACCTCGACTACGCCAACATGATGACGTACGACATGCACGGCGGCTTCGAGCCGACCGGTCCGACGAACTTCCAGGACCCGCTGCTACGGCTCGCCGAGCGACCCGTCGACCCCGGTGCCGCCCGGCAACGGCAAGTACTCGGTCGACGCGGCCATCAAGGCGTGGACCACCGGCGACTCGGCGTACGGCATACCGGGCGGTTTCCCGGCCAACAAGCTGACCATCGGCTACCCGTTCTACTACCGCGGCTGGACCGGGGTCGCCGGCCGGCGCCAACCACGGCCTGTACCAGCCGGCCACCGGCGCCGGCCGCCGGGCACGCGATGTCCGGCAACGTGCCCGGCGTCTCCTTCTACAAGGAGCTGACCGGCTTCGTCGACAACCCGTCGCTACACCTTCTTCGACAACACCACCAAGTCGTCCTGGTTCTACGACGGCAGCACGTTCTGGACCGGTGACAACGCGCAGTCCATCCAGGCCAAGGCCGACTACCAGCACTGCAATGGCCTGGCCGGCGCGATGATGTACTCGCTGTAGGACCTCGACCCGCCGGCCACGCTGTTCAACAACGTGGTGAACTGCGGTCAACGGCGCCACCGCGGGCTGCTCGCCGGTGTCACCGCCGCCGACCACGGGCGGACCATCGCCGAGCCCGAGCGTGTCGCCGACGCGGTCCCCGTCGCCGTCGCCGACCCCCTCGCCGACCGGCCCCGGTGGTAGCTGTACGGCACCGGCCTGGAACGCCGCCACCGCGTACGTCGGCGGCCAGCAGGTCTCCTACAACGGGCACACATGGACCGCGAAGTGGTGGACCCAGGGCGACATTCCGGGTAACAACGGCCAGGGCGTCTGGACCGACAACGGCGCCTGCGGCGGCGGTACCACGCCGACCGCGCCCGGCGGCTGCCCGGCGGCCTGGAATGCCGGTAATGCGTACGTCGGCGGCCAGCAGGTCTCCTACAACGGGCACAAGTGGACGGCCAAGTGGTGGACCCAGGGCGAGACCCCCGGCGGCTCGGCCGGCGTCTGGACCGACAACGGACCCTGCTGAACGTCCACCGTGGACAGTGTGCGGGGCCGGGTGCCACCGGCCCCGCACCCTGCGAGCGGCTGCTCTACTCGGTCCGGACCTGCTCGGCGACCTCGTGGGGCAGGATCGGCGCGGGCCGGGCCGTCACGCGTCCGTCGCTCAATACGTCGTTGGCCGCGTTCTCGAACGTGATGATGCGGTGGCCGCGGTTCTTCGACAGGTACAGCGCGCGCGCCCAGGTGTAGGCGGTGCCGAGCCGGTTGCCCCAGCCGACCAGGTAGGCCACGTGCACCAGACCCCACATGATGTACGCCGTCAGCCCGGTGAACTTGCGGCCGAACGCGTCGGCGACCGCCCGCTTGTGCCCGATCGTGGCCATCGTGCCCCGGTCGTGATAAGCGAACGGCGTCACGTCTCGACCGGCCAGGCGCGTCGCGATCGCGCTGCCGACGTACTTGCCTTCCTGGATCGCCGGCTGCGCGACGCTGGGCAACCCGTTCAGCGCGACCATGTCGCCGATCGCGTAGACCTGCGGATGGCCCGGCAGCGTGCAGTCAGGGTTGACCGCGACCCGCCCGGCCCGGTCCGTGGCTGCGCCCGACCGCTCGGCGAGCAGCTTCGCCAGCGGTGACGCGGCCACCCCGGCGGCCCAGATGCGGGTCCGCGTGCGGATGGTCTCCGCGCCGTCCGGGCCCTTGACGGTGATCGACTCGTGGTCCATGTCGACCGCGAGGGTGTTGAGCCGTACCTCCACGCCCATCTTCTCCAACGTGCGCTGCGTGTACGCCTGCAGCTTCGGGTCGAACGGCGGCAGGACGCTGCCGGCCCCCTCGAGGAGGATGATCCGGGCCGCGGTCGTGTCGACCGATCGGTAGTCGGGGGGCAGCACCTGGTGCGCCAGCTCCGCGACCTGGCCGACCAGCTCGACCCCGGTCGGACCGGCCCCGATCACCACGAACGTGAGCCAGTCGGCCCGCTCGCTCGCGTCGGTGGCCAGCTCGGCCATCTCGAACTTCGACAGGATGCTGTCGCGCAGGTAGCGGGCGTCCTGCACGGTCTTCATGCCGGGCGCGAACTCGGCGAACTCGTCCTTGCCGAAGTACGAGTGGGTGGCACCGGCGGCCACGACCAGCGTGTCGAAGGGGAGCTCGAGCGGCCGTCCGTCCGGCTCGCGGGTGTGCACGACACTGCCGTCGAGGTCCAGGTCGACGACTTCGGCGAGCACCGTGCGTACGTTGCTCTGTTTGCTGACCACGCTGCGGACCGCGGGCGCGATCAGGCCCTCCGGCAGGATGCCGGCCGCCACCTGGTAGAGCATCGGCTGGAACAGGTGGTGGTTGGTGCGGTCCACGATGGTGATGTCGACATCCGCCTTGGCCAAGGCCTGCGTGGCGTTCAGGCCGCCGAAACCGCCGCCCACCACCACGACCCGGTGCCGTGCCTGTGCCATGTGCGCACTCCTCACGCCGGTTCAGCTCTTGATCTGGGCCACCGCGCGCAACTCGTCGGCGGTCGCGGTGCCGAAGCCGAAGAACTCCAGGTACGCCGGGATCTGCTCGAAGAGCATGTCCGTGCCGATCTGGATCGGGCAGCCCTTGTCCTTGGCCGCCTGCAGGAACGGTGTGATCGTCTGCTTCATCACCACCTCGCCGACGAAGGTGGACGGGGCGAGGCGCTCGACGTCCATCGGCAGGGGATCGCCGTCGTTCATGCCCAGCGGCGTGGCGTTGACGACGACGTCGTAGCCGCTCGGGTCGTTCGAGCCGGTGCTGATCTCGATCTTCGGGTAGTGCTTGGCGATCCGCTCGCCGAGGGCCTCCGACGCCGCGATGTCCGGGTCGAACAGGCCGAGGGCGCCGACGCCGGCGCCGGCCAGGGACGCAGCGATCGCCGACCCCACGCCGCCGTTGCCGACCACGAGCGCGCGCCGGCCGGTGAGGTCGACCCCTTTGCGCTGGACTCCCCGTACGAACCCGGCGCCGTCGAACTGGTCGCCGAGCAGGGTGCCGTCGGCGCGCAGCAGGACCGCATTGGCCGCGCCGGCGATCTGCGCGGTCGGCGTCAACTCGTCGACCAGCCGGATCGTGGTGACCTTGTGCGGCATCGTCACCAGCGCGCCCCGGATGTTGGTCAGCTTGAACAGGTACTTGAGGAATTCGGGGTACTCCTCGGCCTTGACGCCCATCGGCACCACCACCGCGTCGATGCCGTTCTTGTCGAACCACGGGTTGTATATGAGTGGCGCCTTGAAGCTGTGCGTCGGGTAGCCCAGATGCGCGATCAAGGTCGTCGTGCCGCTGATCATCGCCGCTCCTGTGTCAGTCGGTCCCGGGTGGCGTCGTCGGGTGGTGCCGTCGTCGTCTTCATCTAACGCGCCACCGTCGCGTGAGGTGCAGCAGCCTTCCGCTGAGTGGGCCGGCCGGGCCCGCCGGCCGCCCCCACTGAGCGGAAGTGCGGCGGCGACCGGGGTCGGTTGCGTGCCAGGCTGGCCGCGGGAGGGTGCCGTGCGCGAGATCCTCGAGGCGATCCTGGCCGGTGACACGCCGGCGCAGGCGTTCGCCGAGATGCCGATCCCCGAGTCGTACCGGGGTGTCGTCGTGCACAAGGACGACGTCGACATGTTCGACGGGCTGGCCACCCGCGACAAGGACCCGCGCAAATCGCTGCGGGTGACCGACGCCGGCACCCCGGAACCCGGGCCCGGCGAGGCGCTGGTCGCGGTGATGGCCAGCGCCATCAACTACAACACCGTGTGGACGGCCATCTTCGAACCGATGCCGACGTTCGCGTTCCTGCGCCGCTACGGCCGGCTCTCGGCACAGGCCCGCCGTCACGACCTGCCGTACCACGTCGTCGGCTCGGACCTGGCCGGGGTGGTGCTGCGTACCGGAATCGGCGTCAACGCCTGGCACGCCGGCGACGAGGTGGTGGCGCACTGCCTGTCGGTGGAACTGGAGAGCCCGGATGGGCACGACGACGCCATGCTCGACCCGCAGCAGCGGATCTGGGGATTCGAGACCAACTTCGGCGGTCTGGCCGAACTGTCGTTGGTGAAGGCCAATCAGCTGATGCCCAAGCCGGCCCACCTCACCTGGGAGGAGGCGGCCTGCCCGGGGTTGGTGAACTCGACGGCATACCGGCAACTGGTGTCCCGCCACGGCGCGGCGATGAACAGGGCGACGTGGTGCTGGTGTGGGGCGCGTCGGGCGGTCTCGGCTCGTACGCGACACAGCTGGCGCTGGGCGGTGGCGCGACGCCGGTGTGCGTGGTGTCCAGTCCGGACAAGGCCGAGCTGTGCCGGCGCATGGGGGCCGAGCTGATCATCGACCGGAGTGCCGCCACCGGCGACGGGTACCGGTTCTGGCGCGACGACCGTACCCAGGATCCGCGGGCAGTGGCGGCGCTTCGGCGCACGGATCCGGAGCTCACCGGCGGTGACGATCCCGACATCGTGCTCGAACACCCGGGCCGGGAGACGTTCGGGGCGAGCGCCTACGTGGCCCGTCGCGGCGGTGTGGTCGTCACCTGCGCCTCGACGTCGGGCTACCTGCACGAGTACGACAACCGTTACCTGTGGATGAATCTCAAGCGGATCATCGGCTCGCACTTCGCCAACTACCGCGAGGCCTGGGAGGCCAACCGGCTCGTCCAGCGCGGCCGGATCCACCCGACCCTCTCGCGGACCTATCCGCTGCACGAGAGCGGGCAGGCGACGGCCGACGTCCACCGCAACGTGCACCAGGGCAAGGTCGGCGTGCGGTGCCTCGCACCGCGCGAGGGCCTCGGCGTCCGCGACCAGGAGCTGCGGGAACGCCACCTGGCGGCGATCAACCGCTTCCGTGACCAGTGAGACGAGGTGATTGTCGTGATCGACCGCCGGGTTGTCGGCATCGGTCATCTCACGATGCTCGACGTGGCACCGCCGGACCTCGTCACGTTCGCGGCGGACGCCGGCTTCGACGCCGTCGGCATCAGAGCCGCGACCGCCAGCGATGCCGAGCAGGCGTGGCCGATGCAACCGGGTTCGCCGATGCTCGCGGAAACCCTGCACCGGCTGGACGGCACCGGCACGGTGGTCCTCGATGTCGAGATCGTCCGGCTGGCGCCGACGACGACGGCGGCCGCGCACCGCCAGCTGTTCGAGGTGGGCGCCACACTCGGGGCCAGCGTCGTCAACGTCATCGCGTTCGACCCGGATCTCGGGCGCGCCACCGACACCTTCGCCGCGCTGGCCGCCGAGGCGGCGCCCTTCGGGCTCCGGCCGATGCTCGAACCGATGATCTACAGCAGCGTCCGGAACCTGGCCGCGGCCGTATCCATTGTGGACGGATCGGGCGGCGGCCTCATCGTCGACCCCCTGCACCTTCGGCGCTTCGGCGGTAGCCCCGACGATCTGCGGGCGCTCGACCCGGCGCTGCTGCCGTACTACCAGCTGTGCGACGCGCCGCTGGCCGCGCCGTCGGGGCTGCCCCGGCCGAGCCGGCTGGCGCGTAACCAGCCACTGGACATCGACGACATGGCCCTCGAGGCGCGTTCGGTCCGGCTGCTGCCCGGCGACGGTGAGCTGCCCCTGGCCGCGATCGTCGAGGTGATGCCGGACGGCGTTCCGGTCAGCCTCGAGGCACCCAACCAGGCACTGTTCGAGCGGCTCGGACCGGCGGCCTACGCGCAGCGGGCCCGCCGCTCGATGGCCGCGGTCCTGGCCGGTCACCCGACCGGGACACGGTAGCCCGATGGACCTGTGGTACCTCACGCCCGACGCCGCGAAGCGGTGGCCGGTCGACGACCTGCCGGACCTGTTGAAGCGCACCGACGGCTTCGTCTGGCTCGACGTCGCCGAATGCGACGACGAGGCGGCCGAACTCCTCGGCACGGTGTTCGGGTTTCACCCGATCGCGCTGCAGGACTGCCGGCGACGCAACCAGATCTCCAAGACGCGCGTGTACGCCGACCACGCCTTCCTCGTACTGCATGCACCGGAGACCGCCGGCGGCCGCCAGATCCACTTCCTGGAACTGGATCAGTTCATCGGGTCGCGGTTCCTCGTGACGGTGCACGGACCGGTCGATCCGGCGTTGCCGCCCGAGGTCGTCCGGCACGACGTGCTGTCGGTCGCGAGGCGGATCGACGAGGGTCGGTTCCACCCGGCGTCGCCGTTCGAACTGTCCTATCGCATCACCTCCGCCGCCGCGAGCCGGCAGGAGGCCCACGTCGCGAATCTGGCGACCGAGGTCGCCGCGATGGAGGTGCGGGTGATGAGTGACCCCGGCCGCAAGCCCGAAGCGTTGCTGGAGGACCTCTTCTCGCTGCGGCACCGGCTGTTGACCGTACGCACGATGGCCGCTCAGGGGCGTGAAGCCTACGCCCGGATGGCGAAGCTGAACCGGCTGCTGCCGGCCGGCAGCGGGCCCCTGGTCGAGGACCTGGTCGACCAGTTCGAACGGGTCCGCGGGCTGTGCGACGGGGAAGAGGCGTTCCTGCACGGCGCGCTGGACATCTACCAGTCCCGCACCGAAACGAAGATGAACTACGCGATGGAACGCCTGGCGGTCCTGGCGGTCGTCACGCTGCCGATCACCGCGCTGGCGTCGGTGTACGGGATGAACGTCATCGTGACCACCCACACCCACTTCGTCCACCTGGCCATTGTGCTGGTGGTCATGGCGGCGATGTCCGGCCTCCTGCTGCGCTGGGCGAGACGGCAGGGCTGGTGGTAGCGGTACGCTCGATGAGCCGCATTCCCGACACGCATCCGGAGACGAGGACGACCATGCAGTTGGTGGCAAGCATTGCGGTGCTGGTGATCGGGCTGCTCATCGCGTTCGTCCTCGAGGCCGCCGCTGATCTGCGGATGTTCGGCTGGCTGCTGATCGTCGTAGGCCTGCTCGGCCTCGCCTCTCGCGTGCTCCTCGCCCGGCTGCGCGACCGTCGCGACGCGCCGCCCCCGCGCGGGTGAGCGCCGGCCCGATCGCCGGTCCGGGGTCTCCTCGCCGGTAGACTCGGCACCGGCGCCGATCTGGCCGGCGCCCGACCTGTGATCGATGTGAAGGATGAGCACCGTGCGTTCGATACGCCATGCCGTCAGCGCTCGGCTCCTGCGATCGGGGGCATCGCTGGCGCTGGGCCGGCAGGAGATGGACAACGGCCACGCCCGCAGCGGCACCCGCCCCTTGAGCAACGCCGACCTGCAACTGCTCGGTGCGCTCGACCTGTGGAGCGCGGCCGCGATCCGGCTCGGGATCTGGTTGATGCCCAGGCGCCTCCCGGCCACGGTGGCCGCGGACACCGCCGTCCCCTGCCAGAAGGAAGCATGACGCGGATCCTCGTCAGTGCTCGAGCTCGACGATCCGGCCGGTGTCGGCGGCGACCGTGACCGCCTCGGTGACGCGCAGCGTGTCCAGCCCGTCGCGCCCGCTGACCACCGGCTCCGCCTCGCCGCGGATGACGGCGGCGAAATGCGCCACCTGGTTGGCCAGCGGATCGGTGCGCTCGACGTCGACGGTGGAGGTGGTCAGCGGCTCGTACCACGAGTGCCGGCCGGTGAACCGGCGCAGCCGCATTGTCGGTATCGCGAGGGATCCGGTGGTACCGGCGATCAGGTAGGCGTCCTCGTCGTCGTACGCCGGATAGTCCTCGTTCTCATGTGAGGTCTGCTCCCAGGAGCGGGCCGAGGCGGCGGTGTCCGAGAGCAGGAACGTGCCCAGCGCGCCGTTGCGGAACCGGAACAGCATGGCGGCGGTGTCCTCGACCGGGAAGCGACGGGTCGCGCTGGAGCGCATCGCCTGCACGGCGGCGATGCCGCCGACGAGTGAGATGATGCTGTTCACCTCGTGGACGAGGTTCAGCAGGATCGGGCCGCCGCCGGGCCTGCGCCGCCAGCCGCCGCCGACGTCGAAGTAGTCGTCCGGCTTGTAGAACAGGGCCGTGCCGGTCATCGCGACGATCGAGCCGAGTGTTCCACTGTGGACGATCTCGCGGGCCTTGATGAGGATCGGGCTGTGCTGACGGTGGTGCCCGGTCAGGACCGTCACCTTCGCGGCCTCGGCCGCTTCGACCAGGCGGGTCGCGTCGGCCACCGTCTCCCCGATCGGCTTTTCCACCAGGACCGGCACGCCGGCGGTCACGCAGGCCAGACCGCCCTGGACGTGCCGTTGGTTCGGTGTGGCGAGGATGACGCCGTCGGGGCGGTCGGCCGCGAAGAGCTCTTCGAGCGACGGGTACGCGGCGACGCCGGCCACGGTGGCCATGTCACCGGCCGCCGGCGCGGGATCGACGATCGCGGCGAGTTCGGCGCCGGCACAGCGGCGCACCTCCTCGATGTGCCGGCGGCCGATCAGACCGGCCCCGGCGACCGCGATGCGTACGGACGGGACAATGGGCACGTCAGCTGGCTGCGGTCGCCTGGTGCAGCCCGTTGAGGGCCAGGACGTAGCCGTAGACGCCGAAGCCGACGATGATGCCGCGGGCGACGGGTGAGATGAACGAGTGGTGCCGGAACTCCTCGCGCCGGTGGACGTTCGAGATGTGGATCTCGATGAGCGGGAGGCTGGCGCCTTCGATGGCGTCGTGCAACGCGACCGACGTGTGGGTGAAGGCACCCGGATTGAACACGGCGCCGATGCACGTGCCGGCCTTCACGTCGGCGCCGGCCTCGTGGATCCAGTCGATGAGCTGGCCCTCGTGGTTGGACTGGCGGAACGTGAGCTCGAGGCCGAGCTTCCCGGCCTCCTGCCGGCACAGTTCCTCGACGTCGGCGAGTGTGGTGGTGCCGTACACCTCGGGCTTGCGGGTGCCCAGCAGGTTGAGGTTCGGGCCGTTGAGCACGAGGACGCTGGTCATGGTCTCTCATTTCCTACGAATATCGGCCGGATGCCCGCCGCGGGCACCGCGAAGCGCTGGAGGGCGCGGTGCCGGCGGCGGGCGCGTCCGCCCGGTTACACGGCGGCGGCGCGGATCCTGTCGAACTCCTCCTGCGGGACCTTGGCGGCGTCGCGGGAGCCCAGGTCGTTGAGGTGCACCCGGTTGGTCTCCGGCCCGGTGAACGCCGCGATCGCCGCGATGACGGTGATGCCGAACGTGATTGCGCCGATCGTGAGCGGGATGTTGCTCGCGCCGGGTGGCGCGATGAGGGCGAAGATGCTCGGCAGGAACGCGGTGATCGCGGTGCCGATGTTCTGTGACACGGCGAACCCGGTGACCCTGGTCTTGGTCGGGAACAGCTCCTGGTAGTAGGAGGGGAACACGGCGTTGTAGCCCTGGTAGACCAGGCCCCACATGATCACCGCCGAGATC
The DNA here is from genome assembly GCA_963816625.1 of uncultured Actinomycetota bacterium. Taxonomy (GTDB): domain Bacteria; phylum Actinomycetota; class Actinomycetes; order Mycobacteriales; family Micromonosporaceae; genus Dactylosporangium. Next base: position 2,051,889 of record CAWFLC010000006.1, read on the forward strand.
ATCGTCGCCGGGACGTTGCCCTGCATGACGAAGTACAGGTAGACGAACGACATCAGGCCGGCGCCCAGCGCCCCGCCGATGATCAGCGGCCGCCTTCCGATCTTGTCCGACCAGTTGCCGATGGGCGGGATGACGAACACGGCAACCACGTTGGCCAGCACCGAGATCCACAGGTATGTGGCGCGGCTCATCCCGACGCCGTAGTCCTTGTTGGTCGCCAGCACCGCCCCGAACGTCGCCGTGGTGACCGGGATGATGTTCATCAGCGCCATGCACATGACCCGCAGCATGCTGGGCCAGCTGTCGCGGACGGCCTGCACGATCGGCGCCTTGGGCACCTCGCCGTGCGCCGACTCTTCCTGGAACGCGGGCGTCTCGTCGACGCGGCGCCGCACGATGTAGCCGGCGACCACAACGAGCGCGCTCAGCAGGAACGGGATGCGCCAGCCCCACGCCTCGAACGCCGCGTCGGGCATCCACGCCGCCAGCGGCAGGAACACAGCGGCGGCGATGATCTGCCCGGCCTGTGTGCCCTGCAAGGTGAAGCTCGCGTAGTAGCCGCGCCGGCCGAACGGCGAGTGTTCCACAATCATGGCGCTGGCACCGGACAACTCGCCGGCGACCGCGAAGCCTTGGATGAGGCGCAACAGGACCAGCAGCGCCGGGGCGAGCACGCCGACCATATCGTAGGTGGGCAGGAGCGCGATGCAGAACGTCGAGGCGCCCATCAGGATCATGCACAGCACCAGGACGTTCTTCCGGCCGTGCTTGTCCCCCCAGTGGCCGAGGAAGAACGCTCCGATCGGCCGGGCGACGTAGCCGACGCCGAAGGTGGCCAACGACGCGACGATGGCGACCTTCGGATTGCCCTTGGGGAAGAAGATGTCCGGGAAGATCAGTGCCGCGGCTTGGGCGTAGATGAAGAAGTCGTAGTACTCCAGCGCGCTGCCGATCCATCCGCTGGCAGCCGCCTTCTTCGGCGTTTTGTGGTACTCAACCGGCTCATGTGAGCCCGGCTGCTCAATAATCTCGTCTTTCATGCGGCCCTCCTCAAGGGTGCAGCCTCGAGCTTCGCCCCCGGTGACCTCATTTCAGCGAGCGCGATTCACCCTCGTCTAGGTCGCGTTCCACTGGGCGGAGCCGTGACCTCGGGAGCCGGCACCGGTCACCGCGCTCGCCCGCAGCTGCCGGGAGATGGAGATGGTGGCGCACCGCACCGCCGGTGCGAGTTGCCGTACATCGCTCGTACTGGAGCGGACGACGACGCCGAGAGCGGCCACGACGGTGTCGTGTGCGTCGAAGACGGGTGCGGCCACCGTGGTCGTGCCGAGCGTCAGTTCGTCCCGGGTGTACGCCACGCCGTTGCGCCGCACGTCCGACAGCGCCCGCCGCAGATGCCTGGGCGCGACGACGGTGTGCGCCGTGAAGCGTTCCAGGCCGCGTTCGAGCAAATCGTCGAGCAGTTGCGGCGGTGCGTGGGCCAGCAGTACCCGTCCGACCCCGGTGGCGTGCAACGGCAGCCGTCCGGCGAGGCGCGAGCGCACCGGGATGGATCGCCGGCCGCTGACCTTCTGGACGTACAACGCCTCGCGGCCGTCGAGGACGGCGAGGTGGACGTTCTCGTGGGTGGCTTCGTACAGGTCGTACATGTACGGCAGGGCCAGGGAGTGCATGGTCGAACCGCACAGGGCGAGTGCGCCCAGTTCCCACAGGCGCTGACCGACGCGGTAGCCCGGGCCCGGACCACGTTCCAGACCGCCCCACTCGACCAGTTCGGTAGCCAGCCGATAGGTGGTGGACAACGGGAGGCCGGCGCGCTGGGCCATCTCGTTGAGCGACAAGCTGCGAATTCGCGACGGAGAACGTGTCGAGCACGGTGAACAGCTTGTTGGCGACCGATCGGCCCCGTGGACCCGTCGCGCGACCGGCCACGCCCCCTCCTTCCGCTATCGCCCGCTGTACGCGACCGCTTCGATCATGAACCGGGCGCCCAGACCGGGCCGGCCGAAATCGGTGACCTCCACGGCGTTGCGAGCCGGCCGGTGCTCACCGAAGTGCTCGGCCCAGACCTCGTTGAAGGTCGGCCGGTCCCGCTGCAGGTGCCGCATGTAGATGCCGGCCCGCACCACGTCGGTGAGGCTCAGCCCGGCGGCGTCGAGGATCGCGGTCAGGTTGGCGAAGAGCTGCTCGGCCTCGGCGCGGGGATCCTCCGGCAATTCCCCCGGACTGCGGGTCGGTGCCGAACAACGCGGACACGTAGACCCAGCCGCCGGCCTCGACCGCCTGCGGCACCGGTCCGACGTGCGGGGGCGCCTGCGGGGTGTGGATCTCCCTCATCGGCTGTGCACTTCGATCGCGCCGGCCCACTGCGCCGCATACGCCGTCTCGTCGTCGAGGTCCGGGTGCGTCGGAGAACGGCGCGCGTTCGCGGCGCTGCCGCTCCGCGTCGGCGAGTTCCGCGGCGATCTGGGCCGGGTCGATCACGGTACCTCCTCGGAAGGCGGCGGGCCGTTGCCAGAACGGTCGCGCCCGCCGACCGGCGCGGGGCAATGGCTACTTCCGTCCAGTGACCTCGGCCGGGCCGCGCTGGAACAGCACGTACAGGTAGACCAGGGACGGCACGAGCAGGGCGGCGCCGATGGCGAGGCTGACCAGCATCGCGTGCAGGGTCGCCGGGCCGGCGGCACCCTGGGCGACGGTGAGGTATTCCGGCAGCAGGTACGGGTACTGGGCCACCGCCCAGCCCCAGACCATCGCGGTCACCGCGGCGCCGCGCCGTGACCGGGCGAGCGTACCGCCGCAGCGACCAGCGAGGACGAGCGACGCCGAGACCGGCCACCGCGGACACCGACGACCAGCGGCAGCGCGCGGTGGGTCAGCCCGTGGAACAGCGCCGGGGCGTCCGCGCGCAGCACCGCGATCCCGCACCAGCGGCCACCGCGCCGACGACGACCGCCGGGACCCAGGGCCCGGCGGCGGAACCGTCGGCGAGCTCGGGCCCGGCCAGCCGGCGCGCGTCGGCGCACAGGTACACCGCGGCGAGGTAGGCGCACACCGCCACCGCGAGCACGCCGCCGAGCACCGAGGTCGGGTTCCACCAGCTGGCAGCACGTCGCCCGTGGCGATGCCCGGGCGGTACCCGGCCGGAGGCGATCGCCGCCCGACGACGGTACCGAGGAAGAACGGCGTGAGCACCGAGGACGAACGCGAAGCCGCGCCGAAGACGGCGCTGGCCACGGCTCGATGCGGTCTTGCGGAACGCGAACGCCGCGCCGCGCGCGATGATGCCGAACGCGGCCAGGGTCAGCGGGATGTACAGGGTGGACATGACGGCGGCGAACACCGGCGGGAAGCCGGTCCACAGCACCACGAGGACGAAGATCAGCCAGACGTGGTTGGCCTCCCACACCGGGCCGATCGAGTGCTCGATCAGTTCGCGCCGGGCCGCGGCCCGCGCCGGCGCCGCCGGCGAGCAGGTCCCAGAACCCGCGCGCCGAAGTCGGCACCGGCCGAGCAGCGCGTAGAGCGGTCAGCCCGACCAACATCACGGCCGAGCAGCGCGTCGGCGGCGGTCACGGCATGTCGACCGCAGCGACGTCGGCCTCCTGCGGCGCGACCGGGCGGCTCGTCGCGGCCGGCGGCGCCAGCCGGCGCAGCACGTACACCGTGGCGACGGTCAGCACCACGTAGATCGCGGCCACCACGAGCAGCCGAGCCGACAGCCCGGCGCCGGGTTCACCGCGTCGGCGGTGCGCAGCACGCCGTACACGATCCACGGCTGGCGGCCGACCTCGGTCGTCGACCCAGCCGGACTCCAGCGCGACCGACCGCGGCCACCCCGGCACAGCGACGCGCGCCGCAGGAACCAGCCGGGCCGGGCAGGTCGCGCCGCCGCCACCAGGCCAGCGCGAACCAGCACGGCCGAGCGCGAGCAGGCCGAAGCCGATCCCGACCATCGGTCTGGAAGGCCAGGTGCACCACGTTGACCGGCGGGCGGTCGGCCGGCGGGACCCGTCCAGCCCCTGCACCGCGCGTCCGGGTCCGGTGCGACGAGCAGCGACAGGCCGTCCGGGATCTCGATGCGCGTACCGCAGCTCGCCGTCCACGCAGATCCCGCCGACGTGCAGCGGCGACGCCGCGCTCGGTCGTGCAGACGCCCTCGATCGCGGCCAGCTTGGCCGGCTGGTAGCTCGGCGACGAAGCGCGCGGCCCAGTCGCCGACCGCCGATCTGGACGGGGCCACGACGCGCCGCGACGGTCGAACGGCACCAGGAAGCCGAGCCGGTGGTACCGGTCGTCGCGGCGCCCGCGCAGCATGCCCGACCGCGTACACGCCGGCGATGCCGAACCCGGCGACCATGAACGCGGCCAGGATCATGTGCGACGGTCTGCGGCCGGCAGCGCCGGGTTGAACATCGCCGCCCACGGGTCGACGTCGGTGACCTTGCCGTCGACGAGGTCGAAGCCCGCGCGGCTGGTTCATCCAGGCGTTCGCGGTCACCACGAAGAACGCCGACGCGACGCCGGCGACCACGATCGGCACCGCGGATCAGCAGGTGGCGCCCGCGGCGAGCAGCCGGTCCCAGCCGTACAGGTAGATGCCGACGAAGATGGCCTCGATGAAGAAGGCGAACGCCCTCGATCGCGAACGGCAGCCCGATCACCTCGCCGTAGGTGCCCATCAGGCCGGGCCACAGCAGGCCCATCTCGAAGCTCAGGATGGTGCCGGACACCGCGCCGACGGCGAACAGCACGCCCATCGCCTTGGCCCAGCGGCGGGCCAGCAGCGAGTAGACCGGCGTCGCCGGTGCGGTGCCCGCGCCACTCGGCGAACAGCGGTCAGCGCCGGGCATGCCCGACGCCGAAGCAGGCCAGCACGATGTGCCAGCCGAGCGACAGCGCCATCTGCTCCCGGGCGTGGAAGAGATCGGGTGAGTCCAGCGCGAGAATCTGTTGCACGGGTGCCTCCCAGCGCCGTCCTCGTCGGGCTCAGACCTGCCAGCGGCCCTTGCGGTCCTCTGGGGTTGCGTAGGCGGCCAGTTCCCGGCGGTAGTCGTCCCGGGTGTAGCCGACTGAACGACAGTAGGCGTTGAGGAGCACGGGGTGCAGCCCCATGCCGTACAACGCGCCGATGTCCTTGGCTTCGAACGCGCGGCGCTCCTCGTCGCTCAGCTCGTAGCGGCTGTCGTCGAAGGCGCCGGTGGGTCCGCTGCCGACCTCGCCCGCACGGACCGAGTCATACACGCATCGGTGCAGTTGATACAGGCTCACGGATCCATTGTCGAGGCGACCGGCGCTTCGTGGGTGCGTTCTTTCGTCCAGCGAAAAGAAGACCCTCAGCCGTAGGCTTCGATGGCACCCAGACCGTCGAACTCCACCGTCACACCGTGACCGGGGCTGATCGCGTACGCGGCGGTCAGCCCGCCGGTGAGCACCAGCGACCCGGCGGGAAGCGGTGCGACGTGGTTGACGAACCAGGCCACCGCCGCGGCCGGATGCCCGAGCGCCGCCGCCGACGCCGCGGTGGCCGCGACGGCGCCGCCGGTGCGCACGACGCAGCCGATCAACCGGAGGTCGTCGAGGTCGCCGGGGCGAAGCGTGGCCGGCCCGAGGAGGACCCGGCCGGCGCTGAGGTTGTCGGCCACCACGTCGGCGATCGTCGGGCGGTCGTCGCGGTAGCGGGAGTCGATGACGTCGATCGCGCCCAGCACGGCCTCGATGGCGGCCAGGACCGACGTCACGCTGGCCGGGGCGCGGACCTCGGCCCCGAGCAGCACGGCGATCTCCGGCTCGGCGCGGGGCCGGATCAGCGCGCCGAGGTCGAGCGGCTCCCCGCACGGCTGCACCATGCCGCTGGTCAGCAGCCCGGACGCCGGGGCGTCGACGCCGGACGCGGCCCGCTTCGCGGCGCTGGTGTAGCCGATCCGCACGCCGAGCAGGGTTTCGCCCTGTTCGAGCCGCGACTGCACGCCGAGCTGCTGCGCCTGGCGCGCCACGTCGACGCCGAACTCGGGGTTGGCGACGCTGAACGCCTCGATCGGGTCTGGTCGCGCTCGCGTTCGCGCCGAGCAGCTTCGCGATCTGCGCCGGCTCGAGCATCACGCCTCCCGATGACCGTTGGAGAGATGACCGTTGGAGAACCGGGCGGTGACGGCGCCCAGGTGTGCGTACTCGGCGCGGAACACGTCGCCCGGCGCGACCGGCACCATGCGGTGTACCGCACCGGGCAGCACCACGTCGCCGGCCCGCAGGGTCGCACCGAAGGTCGCCAGCTTGTTGGCCAGCCAGGCCACGCACCGGGCCGGGTTGCCCAGCGCGGCGGCGCCGGCACCGGTGTCGATCATCGCGCCGCCGCGGCTGACCACGACGCCGAGCAGGCGCAGGTCGAGGTCGGTCACCTTGCGCAGCCGCCCGCCCATCACGAGCAGCCCGGAGGAGGCGTTGTCCGCGACGGTGTCGACCAGCTTGATCCGCCAGCCGGCGATCCGGCTGTCGACCACCTCGATCGCCGGGAACACCCCGCCGATGGCGGCGAGCGCGTTGGCGGTCGTGACGCCGGGGCCGACCAGGTCGCGTTCCATCACGAAGGCGAGTTCCGCCTCGATGCGCGGTTGCAGGAGCGCACCGAGGTCGATCTCGTCGCCGTCCTCGACGAACATGTCGTCGAGCAGCACGCCGTAGTCGGGTTCGTCGACGCCGAGCATCTGCTGCATCGGCTGCGAGGTGAGCCCGATCTTGCGGCCGATCAGCTGGCGGCCCTGGCCGAGGCGGCCCTCCAGCACGCGGCTCTGGATGGCGTACGCGTCCTCGATGACCAGATCCGGGTACCGGTCGGTGAACGGCTCGATCGGGCTCAGATCGGCGCTGGCCCGCGTCAGCTCGTCCGCGAGCGTCGCGATGAGGGAGGGGTCGGCGGGCATGTCAGGGCGTGGTCTCGAACTGGGTGACCGCCATTCCGGTGATGTACTCGTAGATCGGCTCGTAGGCGAGGGTGCGCGCCCGGCCCGGCGCCGCCGCGCCCGCGGTGGCCAGCCAGCTGCGGATCTCGTGGGCCCCGTTGCCGGCCAGTGCGATCTCGTCGTCGGGCAGGTCGAGCAGCTCCTCCAGGTCGCCGGACTCCAGCTGCTGGAGGAACCACCGGTCGAAGTCCTCGACAATGTCGCCGACCCGCGGCGTGCCGATGAAGTGTGACAGGCCGCCGGCGCCGACCACGGCGACGCGTTCGAGCCCGTCGTAGAAGCGGATCGCCTCACCGAGCGCGAGACCGAACTCATACCAGCGGCGTACGGGCATCAGCGGCTCTCACGGCGCAGTTCTGCACGATCGGCACCAGTGGCAGCTTCATCTGCGGATCCAGCTCGTGGTAGACGGTCATCACGCCGTGGTCGAGCTCGAGCTGGTGGGAGAAGGCCGGGTCGAAGCCGGCGTGCAGCACACTGCGGGTGATGTGCTCGGCGAGGCCCGGGTGGCCGGGGATCCACATCTTGTCGATCGGCAGCCACGCCTCGGTCGGGCCCCAGTTGCGCTCGCCGAGTCCGATGCAGATCTGCGGGAAGTTCTCCAGGAAGAAGTTGGTGAAGTGCTCGTTGGACAGCACGACGCAGGCCTGTACGTCGGCGTCCGCGGCCTCCTGACGGATGGCCTCGAGCGCGGCGAAGAATACCTCGCGCTGCTCCCGCGGTGCCGTGTCGCGGGCCGCCGACATCATCGGCGCGTGCGACGAGCAGTACGCGAGCGTGATCTCTGCCATCGGGATCTCCCTTCGGATGGTCCGAGTCTTCCACCGCCCTGAGCACCGGCGATGCGGTGCGTTCCGCTCAGTGGGCGGGCTTGAGGCCGAGCAGCGCCGCCGCGCTGTCCCAGCCGATCGTCCGGGTCTGGGCGGCGGTCAGACCGGCGGCGGCCAGGCTGGCCAGGGGGTCGGGGTCACGCAGCTCGAACGGGAGGTCGGTGCCGAGCAGCACGTGGTCGGGGCCCACGTCGTCGACAAGGCGGCCCAGGAGCATCGTCGAGAACACGGCGGTGTCGTAGTAGAGCCGGTCGGCGTACGGGCTGGGCGGCACGGCGGTGGTGTGGGCCACGTCCTTGTTGGCCCAGCCCATGTCCATCCGTCCGCGCAGGGCCGGCAGGCAGCCGCCGCCGTGCGCGAGGCAGAGGGCCAGCTCGAAGCGTTCGAGCACCCGGCCGAGGATCAGCCGGGCCACCGCGAGTGCGGTCTCCATCGGGTAGCCGACCAGCTGCGACGAGGTAGAAGTCGCGTTGCCGCGGGCGTCCGGCACGCCGCTGGGGTGCAGGAAGATCAACACGCGCCGTTCGGCCAGCAGCACCCAGAGGTCGTCGTTCACCGGGTCGTCCAGGTCGCGCCGCGCCCTGGCTGCCGATCGCGATGCCGGCCATGCCCAGCTCGTCGAGGCAGCGCCGGGCCTCGTCGGCGGCGCCCGGCCAGCCCAGCGGCACCGAGCCGAGGGCCACCAGCCGGTCCGGCGCCTGGGCGACATACGGGCGAGTTCCTGGTTGCCGCGGGCGACCACGTCTTCGGCCAGTGCACGGTCGTCCGCCGTGGAGCAGAACAGGAACGGCGGCAACGACACCGCATGGTGGCTGATCCCGGCCGCGTCCATCTCGGTCAGCCGCACGCCGACGTCGTACTGGGACACCGCCAGCGGCAGCGCGGCATTCGGGCCGACCCCGCTGACGCGCGGATCCAGGCGGATGACCGGCGTGCGCGGAGAGGTCGGCCAGGCCGCGTTCGGCGAGCTCGCGCAGCAGCGGCATCGGCATCGCGTGCGCGTGCACGTCGAGCACCGGGTCCGGACCGTGATGGCGGCACCTCCTTGAAGTGTGCGGGGTGATCCCCGGGATGTTCCGCGAGCTTGACCGGAGTGTTCCCTCGGGTTCGGGCTGGACCGGGGTCGTCGGGTCGGTGAGGAAGTCGACGACGGCCTCGGTGAACGCCCGCGGGTCCTCCCAGAAGAACAGATGGCCGAGGTCGGGCAGCAGCACCTGCCGGACGCGGGGGATGCGGCCGGCCAGCAGTCCGGCGTTGCGCGGGTCGACGACCCGGTCGGCGGTGCCGTGGATCACCAGCGTCGGCGCGGTGATGCGGTGCTGGCGCAGGTTCCGGCGTACCGGGCGCCCGCGGACATCTGCGCCTGCCAGGACAGCGGGTCGCCGCGGTGGCCCTGTAGGTGGGTGACCAGGCGGTCGACCAGCTCCGGGCGGCGCTCGACGGTGCTCGGCGACAGCGCGTTCTCCAGCTGGCGGCGCAGGGCCACGTCCGGCGGCAGGCGCCGGGTGGCGGACATGAGGGCGATCGAGCCGGAGGGCATCGGATAGGCGAACGGCCAGCCCGGCGTGGTGCAGCCCAGCACCAGCGCGTCGACGCGCGCCGGATACTCGATGGCGACCTCCTGCGCGATCATGCCGCCGAGGCTGACGCCGAGCACGTGCCCGCGGGACACGCGGGCCGCGTCGAGCACCGCGACGACGTCGCGCGCCATGTCGGCGACGGTGAACCGGCCGGGCGGCGGATCACTGTGGCCGCTGCCGCGGTTGTCGACCAGGATCAACCGGAACGGCCGGCGACCGGCCAGCCCGGACCCCAGCCGGAGCTGTCGAAGCCGAGCCCCTGGATGAGCACCAGCCAGGGCCGTCGCCGCCGCCACCGGCCGATCACCTCGTAGGCGACCCGCCGCTCGCCGCTGCGCGCATATCTGACCCGGGCCACGGCGGCGGCGTCAGGTCTGCACGGCGGCGAGGCCGAGCAGTTCGGTGCGCCAGTCGGCGTCGGTGAGGTGGTCCAGCCGCTCCATCAGCTCGCGGCGGGCCAGGTCGCCGCCGAGCGCGACGAACGCGATGTCGTCGGCGGCCGCCCCGGCCTCCAGTACCCGGGTGACCAGCCGGTCGGCGGCATCGGCCCGGGCGGCGTGGGCCAGCACCCGGGTCAGCGCCTTGCGCGCCTCGCGGTCGTCGATCGTTGCCGCCTCGGGCGGCAGGGTACCCATCACGAACACCACCCGAGCCCCGGTGACGAGGCTGCCGAGGGCGGTGTCGAGCGCGCCGAACCGGGCCAGCACCCCCTCGGCGTAGAAGTGATGCACCCGCTGGATCGCCGTGCTGCCGCGAACGGTGAACGTCGAGGGCAGCTGCACGTAGGCGTCGAAGGCATCGGGACCGACGGCCGTGCAGGCGGCCGGTATCTCCGCCAGGTCGACCACCGGCGTGACCGCGGTGCCCCTCGCGAGCAGCGCCGCGGTCACCTGCTCGACCTGCTGGGCGATACCGGACACCAGCACCCGGTTCGGTGCCATGGCTCAGGCGGCCAGGAAGTCGTGGACCAGCCGGTTGAAGTCCGTCGACCGCTCGATCTGCGACCAGTGCCCGCAGTGCGGATAGACGTGCAGCTCGGCCCGGTCGATCAGGTGGGCGAGTTCGAACGACGTCTGCACCGGAATGACCTTGTCCTCCCGGCCGTGCACGACGAGCGTCTCGTGCGGGGATCCGGCGGATCAGTTCGTCGGGGGTCCGCATCGCCTCGACCCAGCGCTGCCGAGGCGCCGGGAACATCGCTTCGTACGACTCCTGGAAGCCCGGCTGCATGCTGGCCCGGTAGCGCACCTCGGCCAGTTCGTCGGGGACGAGCGCGCGGTCGTAGGCGAACACGTCCAGCACCTTGCGCATGTTCTCGAACGACGGGGTATACCCCCAGACCCGTTCCAGCCCGTCGGTGATCGGGAAGTCCACGCCCATGCTGCCCATCAGCCCGAGCTTGTCGACGCGTTCGGGGTGCTGGGTCGCCACGCGCAGCGCGATGGCGCCGCCGAAGCTGTTGCCGACGATCGACGCTTTCGGCAGGTCGAGGCTGTCCAGGAGGCCGACGACCTGGTCGGCCCAGGTCTGCACGCCGTACTGGATGTCGGTGGGCCGCTCGGAGAAGCCGAAGCCACCATGTCCGGCGCGATCACGTGGAAGGACTCGGCCAGCGCCGGCATGACCAGCCGCCAGTTGGCGTAGGCGGTGACGCCGGGCCCGGAGCCGTGCACGAGCACCACCGCCGGCCCGGTGCCGGCCTCGAGGTAGTTGGTCTTCACCCCGTTCGCATCGGTGGTCGTGCCGATCTCCGGCCGTTCGGTGTCGGTCATCGCAGGCTCCGTCTCAGGTACCGTCTCAGGTCCGTCGCAGGTCTCGGGGTCGGCTCGCCGACGCCCACACCCCCGACCATGTCGCCACAGACGGGTGCCGAACAACGGCCGTTTCTGTCCAGCGGGAGTCGCACGACCTCGGCACTCGGCATCCTGTCGAGAAGCGCGTCGCACCAGCAACGGGCGTATGGTGGACGGGTCGTCATGTTCGCTGCACCCAGCCCCCGCCGGCGGCCCCGTCGCCGGGACCATGGCGGCCAGACCCGACTATGCGAGCACAGTGCCGCACCCCCCGGCGGCAGCGGGGACCTTTCAGCGTCTTGCTCCGGCGACGGTGCGCGTCGGCGTGGCGTTGGTAGTTGCTCCGGAGGCGATGATGGCTGGTCCAGTCATCGGACGCGGGGTCGGTCGGTGACCAGCAAGACGGCGTCGATCCTGTCGGCGTTCTCATTGGGCGCACGGGATCTGTCACTCAACGCATTGGCCCGCCGGACCGGGTTGCCGGTCTCCACGACGTACCGGTTGGCGCTCGAACTGGTCGAGTGGGGTGCGTTGGAACGCGCGCCAGGCGGCGGCTTCCGCATCGGTCTGCGGCTGTGGGAGGTCGGATCGCTCGCCCCGCGCAGTGCGACGTTGCAGGAGATCGTGGTGCCGTACATGCAGGACCTCTATGCGGCGACCAACGAAAACGTGCACCTGGCCGTGTTGGCCGGCACCGAGGCGCTGTACGTCGAGCGGGTCACCGGGCACCGCTCGATCCCGGTGAAGTCGCGGCGGGCCGGGCGGATGCCGTTGCACGCCACCGGCGTCGGAAAGGTGCTGCTCGCCTACGGCGGGGACGCACTGTTCGAGTCGGTCGTCGCCGAGGGGCTGCGGCGGTATACGCCCTACACCATCGTCGCGCCCGGCCATCTCCGCGAAGCCCTGGAGGAGATCCGGCGGACCGGGGTGGCGTTCGCCAACGAGGAGATCACGATCGGCACGTTGTCGGTGGCCGCGCCGTTGCCGGCCAAGGACGGCGGCGCGCTGGCCGCTTTGTCCATTGTGGTCAGGTCGGTGGGTGCCGATCTCCGGGTGGCCCGCGCCGGCGGTGCGGACCGCCGCGCTCAGCGCCGCGCGCGAGGTGCACCGGCAGGCCTCGATGCGCGAGGCACAAGTGTGAGTCGCGGCTGCGACCACCATGACATCACTTTCACTCAATGGCAACGTGCAGTTCACATTCGGCTCCTGACATGTGACGGTGTGGCGTATGGCCGGTAACTCGACGGACGAAGGTCGCTCGGTGACCAGTAAGGTCATCGCCATTTTGATGACGTTTGCGGACGGCACCGAGCACACCTTGACCGAGATCGCCCGACTGAGCGGTCTCCCGATCTCGACGGCGCACCGCCTCGCGACCGAACTGGCCGGCTGGGCGATCCTCGAGCGCACCGAGGACGGCCTCTACCGGGTCGGCATGCAGTTGCGGACGATCGCCGGCGGCGTGGCGGCCACGCCGCCGAGTTTCCACGAGCGGGCGCGACGGCAGCTTGAGGATCTGGCCTCCGCGACGCGGTGCGTGGTGCGGTTGGGGGTCTTCGAGGGCATCGACGTCGCGTACATCGAGAAGTGTGCGCTGAACCGGCCGGTGTCCCTGGTGTTCGAGGCGGAGCAGCTGCCGCCGCATGCGACGGCGATGGGCAAGGCGTTGCTGGCGTTCGCCTCGCCGGCGCTGATCGACAAGGTCATCGCGCGGGGCCTGCGCGCCTACACCCCGCTGACGATCACCAGCCCGGACCGGCTGCGCCGCGCGTTCGCGGTCACCCGGCTCACCCGCGTCGCGGTGTCCCGCCGCGAACACGTCCCGGACGCCTGCGCGGTCGCGGCGCCGGTGTTCGGCACCGGCGGCGCGGTCGTCGCCGCGTTGGAACTGACCGTCACGGACGCCGCGGAGTTGCGCCAGTTGCAGCCGCCGCTCGTGGTGGCGGCGCGCAGCCTCACCCGCGAGCTGCAGACCGATACCGCCGGTGGGCATCTGACGATGAGCCCGCATCGGCACTTCGACGTGATGTTCGCCCGCCAGTCGGTGCGGGCGGCGCCACGTCGGGCGAGCTAAATCGATTTGGCAGGTCAGGCGGTCGCGGCCGGCTCCCAGGTGACCTGCAGGCCTTCGCGGGCGCCGAAGCGTTGAAGGTGCCGCCCGACCACGTCCTGGATGTGCGCCATGCCGTCGGCCGTCTCGGCGACCGCGGTCAGCACCAGCACACCGTCGCCGGCGCCATCGTGCACCGCCCGTCGCCGGCGTCCACGACACCGTTGCCGTCGGGCCGAAGCTCGGTCGTCAGCTTGTGGCCGAGATGGCTGACCACCTGCTTGACGAAGCGCGCGGGGGATGGCGTGGCGACCTGGGCGGTGGATTCGAGCATCGCTCCACTCTACTGTGCGTCGGCTCACATACCGCGTTAGCAATCAGTCTGCTAACGTGTTAACGGTCGATACGGTGCACCACTCAAACAGGAAGAAGGAGCCGCAACGCCTACCCAGACCCGTTCCAGTGCCAAGGACGCTCAGGCCGGCGCCGAGTACGCCGCGCAGCAGGTGCAGGCCTCCGCCGAGCAGGCGACCCAGCAGATCCGTGAGTTCGGCGAGCGGACCACCGACGCCACCCGGGCGTTCGGCCACGTCGTGCTGGACAGCTACGAGGGTGCGACCAAGCAGTTCGTCGAGTTCGAGCAGCGGGCCGCCGAGGCCGCCCCGGTCGACTGGATGAAGGCGGCGATCGGCGCGCACGCGTCGTTCGTGCAGGACCTCAACGCCGCATACGTGAAGGCCGCCCGCGACATCCTCAGCTAAGTGCGAGCGTCGCGGCACCACCACACACGCGCAAGGCCCGGATCCGCTCCTTGGATCCGGGCCTTCGCCGTCGCGGTGTCACCCGGCCGCGTCGGTATCGGTATCGGTATCGGCGGTGCGGTGCGGCCGTCGCCGGCGCGCGACGGTGACCTCGGTGAGCGCGGTGTAGATCTCCACGAGCGCCTGGCGCTGGCGGGCGGTCAGGTCCGGATCCGCTTCGATCGCGGCGATCACCCCGGAGGTGGGCTCGGCCGGCTTCGCCAGCGACGCGGCCTGGGCCTGCAGCGCGTCCGCCGACGTTTGCAGCGAGCGCCGCGATGGCGTCGCACCTGTTCCGACGGCGCGCGGAGCCCCCGTTCGATCTGGGACAGGTACGGGTTGGAGATGCCGACCATGGCCGCCAACTGCCGCATCGGCAGCGCGGCGAGTTCACGTTGCTGGCGGATGATCTCGCCGAGGCTCGTCGGCTGGCGGTAGGTCATGCGGCAAGGTTACCGATCACCGCGGTGCGCGCTCGTCCGCCGAGGAAGTCGGCGATCACAGGGGCCGACCTGCCGCGGAGTGTCCAGGGCGACGAGGTGCCCGCCGCCCCGCACGACGTGCAGGCGGGCGTCCGGCAGCATCCGGGCCAGCAGCCGCGAATTGCTCGCCGGGACGATCGGATCGTCGTCCCCGGTGATCACCAGCGTGGGCTGGGTGATCCGCCAGGGCAGCCCCCCACCAGCCGCTGAGCGCGCTGAGGCGCTGCAGGTAGGCCGACGGGTCGTGCGGAGGCTCCAGATTCAGCCGCTCGAGGAGCTCCGGATGGGTGCGCACCCGCCCGCCGAAGAGCGCTCCCGGGTCGGGGTGGCGGCGCGACCCGGTGCCGAAGGGCCGATCAGCGGCAGCAGCCGGGCGAGGTCGCCGGGCAGGTGGATCACCGCCGACGAGGTGGACACGAGGACCAGCCGGTCGATCCGGCTCGGCGTCAGGACGGCGAGCTGCTGGGCGACCACACCGCCGTGCGAGATGCCAGCACGTGCGCGTGAGCGACGCCGACGGCGTCGAGGACCCCGGCCGCGAAGCCGGCCAGCGACCAGGGCGCGTGCGGATAGCCGGTGGCGGTCCCGCCGATGCCGGGAGCGTCGAAGGCGATCGTGCGGAAACCACCCAGCTCGGGCAACAGCCCGTCCCAGGCCCGGAGATCACCCCCAAACCCATGATGAGCAGAAGCGGAGGGCCCTCGCCGCGGATCTCCACCCGCGTGCGGATCCCGTTGACGACGACGTGTGCACCGCGGCTCATGACCATCTCGCACCTCCGACAGGGTGTGGCGCGTGGTGCGCCGCCGGGGTCCGACCCACCGGGGGAGGCCTGGCGGCCGCTCCCCAGCGGGATCATCAGCTCAACGGTACCCTACCTGCGCTATTGCAGCATTTCCCGCGCGGCCGAGAGGTATGCGGCGTTCATGTCCTGAACGAATTTGGCATGCGCCGTCGCGATGCTCGACACCCAGTCGAGCTGGGTGGCGCTGGCGGATTTCTGCTGCAGATCGAGCAGGTTCTGCAGTGACTGCTCGTACGCGTCGAGCGTTGCGTTGCCGGCGGCCTTCGCCTGCTCGATGAAGCGCTCGGTGAGATCACGGATGCGCTGGGCGGTCTCCTCGGCGGCGGCGGATGTGTCGGCCGGGCTGACGCCGGGTCCACTTGTCATGGGTGCCTTCCCTCTCGCGCGCCGGTCACGGCGTCGCATCATGTGCGGACGTACTCTCCCGGGCCGTCGCCGAGCACCGGATAGTCGGCGTTGCCGAGGCTCGGCGGTTCGATCGACGGACAGGCCGTTCGGCGCCCCAGACGGCCCAGTCCTCCCACCACGAACCCTGCGTCCGCGTCGCGCCCTCGCGCCACGCGTCCGGCGAGGCCGGGTAGTCCTCGGCCGACTGGAACCGCGCCTGGGTCCCGGCGGGTTGACGATGCCCGCAATGTGTCCGCCGGACGACAAGACGTAGCGCACGTCGCCGCCGAGCAGCTTGGTCGCGGCGTAGGAGGACGTCCAGGGCACGATGTGGTCGTTGATGGCTCCGACCACATAGGTTGGGCCGGGCACCTTGGCCAAGTCGAGTCTGCGTCCGGCCAGATCCATCTCTCCTCTGGCAAGGGCGTTGGCGCCGTAGAGCGAGCGTAGGTAGATCGAGTGCATCGCGGCCGGCATCCGGGTCGCGTCGCTGTTCCACGCAAGAATGTCGAACGCCGCGGGCTGCTCGCCGTCAAGCCAGCTCGTCGCGATGTAGCGAAGATAGGTCTTGGCTCGCAGCATGTCGAAGGTGCCGGCCATGTCCTTCACCACGAGGTATCCCGTCTTGTTCATCTGCGTTTCGAGCCGGGCGAGGGACGCCGGGTCGATCAAGGTGCTCAAGTTCGCCGGGATCGGTGTAGTCGACCATGGTGTTGAGCAGTGTGAACGTGAGCCGATCCTGGTGTCAGTGCTGGTCGCGAAGTCGCGGCACCATGCCGCCATCGCGCCGCCGAGGCACAGCCCGACGACGTCGACGGTTTCGGCGCCGGTTATCTCGCTGACGACACCATCGCGCTGATCGGCCCTTGATCGAGGTAGTCGTCCATGGTGGTCGCGCCATCGACTCGTCTGGATTGCGGTAGCTGATCGCGAAGACCGTGCGTCGTGCTGCACCGCCCACTCGACGAAGCTGCGCCCTGGCGCGAGGTCCATGACGTAGTACTTGTTGATCCAGGGTGGGCTGGCGAGGATCGGCACTTCGTGTACCCGCTCGGTCTGCGGCGCGTATTGGAGAGCTCGATGAGGTCGTTGCGGTATATGACTTCGCCCGGAGTGCGGCGAGGTTGCGGCCGACTTCGAAGCCGCTGGTGTCGACCTGTCGCGGCTTGCCGTTGTTGTGCAGCATGTCGTCGACGAGGTTGTGCCAACCGTCCACGACGCTGCGGCCGCCGGTGTCCAATGCGCGCTTGAGCACGGCGGGTTGGTGAGCGGAGAGTTGGTCGGGGACAGGGCGTCGGCAGGAACGTTGATCGCGAGTTCGGCCTTGTTTTCCTCACCCGCGTCGAGATCGCCGATCTTCAGCAGGTCCATGCCGTAGCGGCGGGTCGCCACGTAGGCCTGGCGGAGCCCCCAGAACGCGGGATCGTCTGCCAGGCCGGGTCGGTGAACCGCTTGTCGCGCGGGTCGACCGTCATCGGCCCCTCCGCCGGGTCGCCGGCGATCCGAACGGCGGCGGCCGAACTGATGTCCACAGGCGCTCGCCGAGCTGGAAGGCGAACGACTCGCCGCGCGCGGATGTTGCGTCGCGGCCCGGACGGCGGCACTAACGCCTCGCCGAGGAGGGCGGGGTCGTTGTCGGTGAACAGCGGGGCCTCGGGGGCCAGCGAGGACCTGGCGGCGAGCCCGGCGAACTGGTCGGGCTCATCGCTGGTCGTTTTCCGTGGTACGGGGGGAGCTTCGATCCGCTCGGCGACGGTTTCCGTCACGACGCTCTTCGTGGCCGGCGTGGTCTTCTTCGCAGCCGTCTTGGCCGGCGTGGTCTTCTTCGCAGCCGTCTTGGCCGGCGTGGTCTTCTTCGTCGCTGCCTTGGCCGGCGTCGTCTTCTTCGCAGCCGTCTTGGCCGGTCCTGGCCGGCTCGGCTCTTCTTCGGGGCCGTCGGCGGTCTTGGCGGTCGTTCTTGGTGGCCGGCTTGGCCGCTGCGGCCTTCCCTGGGCGCTGCCTTGCCGGCGGCGGCCTTCTTGGCCGGCGTGCGCCGGGCGGGTCGTTACCGGCGCGAGGGTTCGCGGTCATGACGCGACGGGTCGGTGTAGCGGAAGACGAGTTCGGCGACGCATACCGGTTTTCCGGCCCCTCGCGCTCGAACGCCAGCCCGTACATGACCTGGTAGCCGCCGGGGACCTCGGTCACGTCGGTGACCTTGAGGCCCATCCGGATCCGGCTGCCGGACGGCGTGGGCGCGGTGAACCGGACCCGGTTCAGCCCGTAGTTCAGGATCTGCGAGCCACCGCGTGGACCTCGACCATCTCGTAGAGCAGGCCGGTGGAGCGGGACAGCACGAAGAAGCCGTGCGCGATCGTGGTGCCGAACGGGCCGTCCTTCGCCCGTTCGGTGTCCACGTGGATCCACTGCTCGTCGCCGGTCAGGGTGGCGAACGTGGAGATCTGCTCCTGGGTGACCTCGATCCAGCGACTGCTGCCGAGGTCGCGGCCCTTGAGCGAGGGCAGTTCGGAAACGTCGACGATCTCAGGCAAGTTCGGCCTCCCAGTCTCGGTTCTTCACACGCGTCTCGAACGTACGCCAAGAACTGCGCCGCCACGACGCCGTCGAGCGCCCGGTGGTCGTACGACAGGCCGAGCACGCAGGTGTGATGGATCGCGATCGCGTCACCGACCGCGACCACGTGCCGGGCCACGCCCTCGGTGGTCAGGATCGCGACGTTCGGCTGGTTGATCACGGCGGCGGACGCGTACGTGCCCATCGGGCCCGGGTTGCTGATGGTGAACGTGGACCCGCTCATGTCGGCGGAGCCGAGCTTGCGCTCCTTCGCCCTGGTGCCGACGTCACGGATGGCCCGCGCCAGGCCACGCAGGTTGAGACCGTCGGCGTCGCGGATCACCGGGGCCATCAGGCCGACCCCGGCGACGTCGACGGCGATGCCCAGGTTGACGTAGTGGTGCAGGGTGATCGTCTTGGCGTCCATGTCGATCGAGCAGTTCAGCGGCGGGAAGGCGCGCAACCCGTCGCAGATGGCCCGGCCGATGAACGGCAGATAGGTCAGCGATGCGCCCTCGGCCTTGCGGTACGCCGCCTTGTGCGCCTGCCGGACCTTCTCGACCGCTTCCAGGTCCACCTCGATGGAGGTCCACACGTGCGCCGAGGTCCGCCGCGACTCCACCATGCGCTCGGCCGTCACCAGCCGGACCCGCGACATCGTGACCACCTCGTCGCGTTCGCGTCCGGTGCCGCCTGGGCGCGGCCGCCGGGCGGGTCCCGGCGGGCTGCGCCGCGGTCCTGGCCGGCGAACGGGCCGGCGAGCGCGGCGAGCACGTCCTCGCGCATGATCCGGCCACCGCCGCCGGACCCGCTGATCCGGGCCAGGTCCAGGTTGTTCTCGGCGGCCAGACGGCGTACCACCGGCGACAGCATGCGTCCCTTGCCGTTGCCGGCGGTCGCGGGCACCGGTTGCGCCGCCGCCGGTGCCGGTCGCTGCTGAGCTCGCCGCCGGCGCCGGTTGTGGCGCCGTCGTCGCGGCCGGCGGCGCGGCCGCGCCCGGCTCGCCGATCCGGGCCAGGACCGTGCCGACCGGCACCGTCTCGCCCTCGGCGACCAGGACCTCGAGCAGCACGCCGTCGTACGGGCTGGGGATCTCGGAGTCGACCTTGTCGGTGGAGACCTCGAACAGCGGATCGTCGAAGGCCACCTGGTCACCCGCCGCCTTGTGCCACCGCCCGACCCGCCGCCCTCGGTGACGCTCTCACCCAGCTTGGGCAGCGTCACCTCGTGCACCACGCCGGCCGGTGCGCTGCTCGGCGCGGCCGCGGCCGGCGCGGCGATCTCGCCGGGCGGGCCCACCGACTCGTCGACCGGCGAGTGCTCCCCGGTGCCGACCGCGTCGGCCGGGCCGATCCGCGCGAGCGGGGTACCGACCGGCACGGTGTCGCCGGGGGAGACCAGCACCTCGAGCAGGACGCCGTCGTACGGGCTGGGGATCTCGGAGTCGACCTTGTCGGTGGAGACCTCGAACAGCGGATCGTCGAACGCCACCGGCTCGCCCACTTCCTTCAGCCAGCGTGCTGAGGGTTCCTTCGGTCACGGTCTCGCCGAGCTTCGGCATGGTGACCTCGTGTACTGCGTCAGCCATCGATTGCTCCGTCCACGTGGTGCGCTCAGCCGTGCAGGGATCGTCCGGTGAAGGTCAACATGGTTTCCCTGATCGCCTCGGACAGGCTCGGGTGCGGATGGATGAAGGCGCCGACCTCTTCGGGGAGGGCCTGCCAGTTCACCGCGAGGTAGCCTTCGGCGAGCAGTTCACTGGCCCACGGTCCGACGAGATGGAAGCCGAGTATCGGTCCGTCCTTCTGGGCGACGACCTTGACCATCCCGTCCGTGTCTCCGATGATCATCGCGCGCCCGTTACCGGCGAACCGGTGCTTGTGCACCTCGATGTTGTGCCCGGCGGCCTTCGCCTCGGGTTCGGTGAGCCCGGCCCAGGCCACCTCGGGGTGGGTGTAGACGACCCACGGCACGCGTGTGTAGTCGACCGGGATCGCCCGTTCGCCGAGGATCGTCTGGATCGCGAGGATCGCCTCGGCGTAGCCGACGTGGGCCAGGCCGGGCGTGTTGACGACGTCGCCGATGGCGTAGACGCCCTTGACGTTGGTGGCCATGGTGGCGGTGTCGATCTCGACGAAGCCGCGGTCGGAGACGCGCACCCCGGCCGCATCCAGGCCCAGGCCGTCGGTGACCGGTTTGCGGCCGATCGCCACCAGCACCTGGTCGACCTCGATCTTCTCGGTACCCGATGGGGTTTCGAACCCGACGAGGAGCCCGTTGTCGGTGCGTTCGGGCGCGGTCACGCGGGCACTGGCGTGCACCGCCGTGCCGCGCCGGGTCAGCGCCTTGGCCAGGACGCCGGCGATCTCCGGATCGGGACCGATCGGCAGCACCCCGACCGGCATCGCCTCGAGCAGCGTGGTCTGCGCGCCGACGTCGGTGAACACCGACGCGAACTCGCAGCCGATGACGCCGCCACCGATGACCGCCACGCGTTCGGGCAGCACGTCGCTTCGGGTGCTGTGGTCGGAGGTGACGATCCGTTCGCCGTCGGGCTCGAAGCCGGGAATGGTCCGGGGTGCGGAGCCGGTGGCGATGATGACGGCGCGGCCGCGCAACTGCTGCCCGTCGACGGAGACGACGCCGCCGGGGCCGAGGGTGCCCTGGCCCTTGACGACGGTCACCTTGCGCCGCTTGAGCAGTCCGGACAGTCCGCCGACGAGTTGGTTGACGATCCCGGTGGTACGGCCGGCGACGCGTGACCAGTCGGCGGTGTGGCCGCCGTCGCCGTCGGGCATGATGCCGAAGTCGGCGGCGTGCCGGGTCGTGCGCAGCACCTCCGCGGTCTGCAGCAGCGACTTCGCCGGGATGCAGCCGCGGTTGAGGCAGGTGCCGCCGACCACGTCCCGTTCGACGAGCGCGACGCTCAACCCGGCCGACGCACCGTAGAGCGCGGCCGCGTAGCCGCCGGGCCCACCGCCCACGATGACAACGTCGTAGTCACTCATGCTGAGCCCCCCTGCGCATCGCTCGGTCGTGCGGCGCTTTCGAGCGACGTCTTCCGATGAGGCCGCTGCGCGGCCTGTGGTCCAGACCGAGCCGCAGCCCTCCCGACCCTCGCCTCCGGCGAGGCCCCACCCTGTGACGCGCCAACTCCGTCGCTCATGCTGTCGCCACCTTCCGCACCGCGTCGACCACTTGCGCGGTCGAGGGCAGCATCCCGTCTTCCAGCGCCGGGCTGGTCGGGATGGGGGTGTTGAGCGCCGCGATCCGGACGACGGGCTCAGCCATGCACCGGCTCCATGAGGCTGAACCAGATCCGCACCCGAGCCCGGTACGTGATCCGCGCCCCGTCGACGACGCCGGAGATCTGATCCACCTCGAACGAGGTGATGCCCTGCAGCGTGAGACCGGCGCGGTCGACCGCGTCGGCGACCGCGTCCTGCAGCGTCGCTCCCGTGCCGATCAGGTCGAGCGCCTTTTCCACGGCCATCGCGCGCTCCCTTCGGGCGGGTTGCGGCCAGGGTAGGTCCGGCGCCGGCGGCCGGGCGGTGGCGGTTCCGCTCATCGGAAACCTGCGTTCCCAGTATTTTTGCGTGTCCAGCATCTTTGCGGGCCGCGCAACTTCGGCTACAGTGGTGCTATGAGCATCGTCGAGGAGGAGCGCGTCGGACTGCGGGAACGCAAGAAGCGTGCGACCAGGGCGGCGCTCAGCTGGGCGGCCATCCGGCTCACCGTCGAGCGGGGACTGGACAACGTGTTGGTTGAGGACATCGCCGAGGCGGCCGGGGTCTCACCGCGCACGTTCAACAACTACTTCTCCAGCAAAGGCGAGGCGATCGTCGCCCGCCATCTGGACCGGTACCGGGCGGTCGCCGAGGAACTGCGCCGCCGGCCCGCAGCCGAGCCGATCTGGGAGTCGATCACCCAGGCGGCGCTCAAGCAGCTCGACCCGGGACCGGAGCTGATCGCGCATCCGGTGCCCGACCAGGACCGGTGGGTCGCCGGGGTGCGGTTGATGGTCGCCGAGCCGGCACTGCAGGTCGAGTTCATCCGGGCCGGCGCGCTGGCCGAGGCCGACATCGCCGCCGCGATCGCCGAACGCACCGGCACCGACGTCACCCGTGACCTCTACCCGCGGCTGGTGGCCGCCGCGCTGACGGCCGCCACCAACGTGGCCCAGCAGGTCTGGCTGCACGCCGACCCGCCCGTCCCGATGGAACAGGTGCTCACCGAAGCGCTCGCCCAGTTGGCCGCGGGGCTGCCGACGCCCTGACCCCGGCCGCGCCCGACCACGTCACGCCCACCCGGTGTCCGCCGGGCGGTCCACCGTACCCTCTGGGGGTTTTCATGGTCTTCGATGTCGTCATCGCTGGGGCCGGTCCGAACGGTCTCATGCTGGCGGGTGAACTGGCCCTGGCCGGGGTGCGGCCGCTGGTGCTGGAGCGGCTGACCGGGCCGAGCGACGAGCAGCGGGCCAACGGGCTCGTCGGCCAGGTGGTGCGGATGCTCGACCGGCGTGGCCTCTTCCAACGGCTCAGCGGCAGCGCCCAACCGCCGCAACCGGCGCCCGGGTTCATGTTCGGCGCGTTCCCGCTGCCACTCGCGACACTGCCGGACAACCCGGTCTACCTCATGATGGTGCCGCAGCGGCGGATCGAGGAGGTACTGGCCGAACGGGCCGCCGAACTCGGCGTCGAGATCCGCCGCGGCCACGAGCTCACCGGCCTGGTCCACGGCCCGGACACCGTCGTCGTCGAGGTCGCCGGGCCCGACGGCCCCTACCGGCTCGAGACCCGGTTCCTGGTCGGCGCCGACGGCGGGCGCAGCGTGACCCGCAAGCTCGCCGGCATCGACTTCCCGGGTGTGACCAACGACCGCACAATCTCGCGCACCGGTCACGTCAGCGTGCCGGCCGAGCTGATCGACGCCACCACCGGCGGTCTCGCGGTGCCCGGGTACGGCGTGATCCCGCCGTTCCTGCACCATCGCACCGAACATGGGCTGTTGTCCTTCGCGCCCTTCCCGGACGGCAAGCGGCTCGTCAGCGCATCGGAGGTACGGGCGCCCGGCGAGCCGGAGCCGACGCAGCCGATGACGATCGCCGAGCTGCGCGACAGCGTCGAGCGGGTCCTCGGCGTCGCCGTGCCGCTCGGTCCGCCGCCGGGCGAGGGACCGCACCTGCTGCGCCGGCTCACCGGCGGCAACACCCGGCTGGCCGACCGCTTCCGCGCCGGCCGCATCCTGCTCGTCGGCGACGCCGCACACGTGCACTCCGCGATCGGCGGGCCCGGCCTGAATCTCGGCCTGCAGGACGCGGTCAACCTCGGCTGGAAGCTCGCCGCCGAGTTACACGGATGGGCACCGGCCGGACTGCTCGACAGCTACGAAGCCGAGCGGCGGCCGGTCGCGCAACGGGTGACCATGCACACGCAGGCCCAGTCCGTGCTCGTCGGTCCGGGCCGCGAGGTCACCGCCCTGCGTGAGCTGTTCGCCGAACTGCTCGCCGATCAGCACACCGTGCAGCACCTCGCCGACCTGATCTCCGGTGCGGACATCCGCTACGACATGGGACTCCCGGGTTCGTCGACACTGATCGGCCGGTGGGCGCCCGACCTGATGCTGCGCACCGAGGGCGGCACGGTCCGGCTCGCCGAACTGACCCGCACCGGGCGGCCGCTGCTGCTCGACCTCACCGGCGGCGCGGGCGTGGCTGACGAGGCGAAGCCGTGGAGCGACCGTGTCGACGTGGTGAGCGCCGAAGCCCACCGCTCCGAGCATTCCGAGCACACCGCTCTGCTCCTGCGGCCGGACGGCTACGTCGCCTGGGTAACGCGGTCACCGCACCCCGGCGACGACGAGCGCCAGGCGCTGCGCGCCGCGCTGACCCGCTGGTTCGGATCCTGACGGTCCCGGCCGGCGGGTCAGATCGCGGCCCGGACGACCGGCACGACCTCGGTCGCGAGGCGTTCGATCTGTTCGCCGCGGTCCGGCCCGGCGGGCTGGAAGTTGAACGCGGTGAAGCCGAGCTCGGACGAAGCCGATGAGCTGGTCGCGTCACCGCGTCGGGTGATCCGGACACCTGGCCGGTCGCGGGCGCGGCCCGTTCGTCGATCCGGATCCCGAGGTTGTACACGCACGTGATGGCCTCCGGCCGGACGGCCAACCGCGCGGCGCCGGCGTGGATGCGGCGCGCATGGCTGGGATGCGCTCCGGCGGAGCCATGCCGAGCGAGGGGATCCAGCCGTCGGCGAGCCGGCCGGTCAGTGTCAGCGCGCGGTCTCCGAAGGTGCCGAGCCAGATCGGGATGTGGTGCGCGGGCTTGGGTTCCAGGTCGGCGGCGTCGGTCTGGTACAGCCGGCCGGAGAACGTGAACCGTGGTTGCGACCAGAGACCACGGGTGATCTGGATCGCTTCGCGCGAGGCCGTCGACCTTGTCGCGGGGCGTCGGGACGCTTGCAGGCCGAACGCTCGGAACTCCTCGTCGGAGTAGCCGCCGCCGAGGCCGAGGATCAGCCGGCCGCCGGAGAGCCGGTCGAGCGTCTCGGCCATCTTGGCGACCATGGCCGGTGGCCGGTACGGCACCCCGAGCACCCGGGTGGCGACCCGGATCCGCGAGGTGTTGGCGGCCACCCAGGACAGCATCGTCCAGGTCTCGTTGGTGGGCGAGGAGCCGCCCGGATGGTCCGACGTGGATACGAAGTCGAAGCCGAGCGCCTCGGCCGGTCCGGGCCTCGCCGACGGGGTCGCGACCGACGCCGCGGATGCCGGCAGGTCTAGTCCGAACAGCAGGTCAGGCATGGGTCAGGCACCTTCTCTGGGTTTCGCTCGAGACCGTGCGCGGGGTCGGCGATCGCGAGTTTGGGAATGAAGAACTGGGCGAGCGGACCGATGCTCAGCGCGTACAGCGACGGTTCCGACGCCGACGCTGCCGCCCAACAGCCAGCCGACCGCGAGGACGGATACCTCGATCGCCGTGCGGACGACGCGGATCGAGTGGCCGCGGGCGGCCAGCCCGGTCATCAGACCGTCGCGCGGGCCGGGTCCGAGACCGGCACCGATGTAGAGGCCGGTGGCGACCCCGTTGGCCAGGATGCCGGCGGCGAGGAAGGCGAATCGCAGAACCAGAGCTGTGGGTGCGGAAGGATCGACAGCGCGGCGCTCGGCGGCGAGTCCGACGACGACGACGTTGCTGACCGTACCGAGTCCCGGGCCGCTGTTTCAGCGGCCAGCCACAGCAGCAGCACGATGGCGCCGACGCGATGACGACCCAGCCAAGCGCAGCCCGGTGTGCTGGGACAGCCCCTGGTGCAGCACGTCCCAGGGTCCAGGCCGAGCCCCGATCTGCGCATCAGAGGCCACGCTCCCGCCGAACAAGACTAGGCCGGCCAGCAAGTTGACAGGCTGAGCGTAGCCTGCCGGGCATGACATCGTTGGTTGACATGTCAACACCTAGCGCGACGGTTGTTGACATGTCAACTACGTCGGTATGCGTGCCGGTGTGAAGACACCGAGATGGCTCGACGACGCGGAGATGCGGGCGTGGCTCGGGTACCGCCGGATGCGGCTCCTGCTGGATCTGCAGATATCCCGCGACCTGGCCGGGGACTCGGGCCTGTCCGAGGCGGACTACGACGTCCTGTCCAACCTGTCGGAGACGCGACGGCCAGCGGATGCGGCTCACCGAACTTGTCCGCACACATGCTCTGGTCCAAGAGCCGGTTGTCCCACCACATCACCCGGATGCAGCAGCGCGGACTGGTCGACCGCGAGGAGTGCCCGTCGGACGAGCGGGGCGCCGTGCTCGTCCTGACCAAGGCCGGCCGGCAGGCCATCCGGGCGGCCGCGCCGCCGCATGTGGAGTCGGTGCGTCGGCACTTCATCGACCTGCTCACCGACGACGAAACCGCGGCGCTCACCGCGTTGAGCAACCGCGTCATCGACCACCTGGTCCGCCAGGGCTAGCCGGTGGACCACGCCGACTATCCTCATCGGCGTGGTCCATGATGTCTGGTCGGCCGGCGACGGATACGAGGCGTACGTCGGGCGGTGGAGCCGTCCGGTCGCCGAGCAGTTCGTCGGCTGGCTCGCCGTCCCGGCCGGGCGGCGCTGGCTGGACGTCGGCTGCGGCACCGGCGCCCTGACCACAACGGTCCTGGAGCGCGCCGACCCGGCGCGCGTCGTCGGCGTGGACACCTCGGCCGGGTTCCTGACGCATGCCCGCTCTCGGGTCACCGACCCGCGGAGCGGGTTCGGCCTGGCCGACGCGCGATCGCTGCCGTTTCCCGACCGCCACTTCGACGCGGTGATCAGCGGTCTCGCGCTCAACTTCGTGCCGCAGCCGGACCGCGCGGTGGCCGAGTTCGTCCGGGCCGTCGGCCCCGGTGGCGTCGTGGCCGGCTACGTCTGGGATTACGCCGAGGGCATGGCGTTGATGCGGCATTTCTGGGACGCCGCGACCGCGCTCGACCCGGCCGCGGCCGGTCTGGACGAGGGCTCCCGGTTCCCGCTGTGCCGACCGGCGCCGCTGCGCGAACTGTGGATCGGCGCCGGGCTCGACGACGTCGTCGTGCGGGCGATCGAGGTGCCGACCGTGTTCACCGACTTCGACGACTTCTGGCGGCCGTTCCTGAGCGGCCAGGGCCCGGCGCCCGGCTACGCCATGTCGCTGACCGGCGGCCACCGTGGCGCGCTGCACGACCTGCTCCGCGCGCGCCTGCCGGCCGGCCCGGACGGGTCAATCCCGCTCACCGCCAAGGCGTGGGCGGTGCGCGGCCGGGTCCGGTGACCCGGTCAGCAGATGGGCCCGCATCGCCGCGACGTGCTCGCCGGTGACCCCGGTGCCGGCCAGGTATTCCTCGATCGTGCCGTGCATGCCGCGCAGCCGGTCGAAGAAGCCGAGAATGGCCTGGCGGGGTGAGACCGCGTACTGCAGCCACACCTTCGGGCGGAGCGGCTGCCGCGCGGCGTACCAGTACCAGTTCGGCTCCTCGGCGCGCTCGCTGAGTGCGTAGTCGTCGGCGATGTCCTCGTCGCTCACGCCGAGCAGATACAGGGTGAAGGCGGCGACCAGACCGGTGCGATCCTTGCCGGCGACGCAGTGGAAGACCAGCGGTGCGGCGTCCGGCTCGGCGACGATCCGCAGCGCCGCACCGATGCCGTCCGCGCCCAGGTCGGCCATCTCCAGGTACCGCTCGACGAGGTAGGCCGTCCGACCATCTTGTGCGGTGAAGTCCGCCGGCTGCCAGTCGGCGTGCCGGACGTGGATGTGGCTGTACGTGCAGCCGACCGCCTCGGGGATGCGCCCCCGGGCGTCGATCTCGGCCGGGCGTCGCAGGTCCACCACGGTCCGGATGCCGAGCCGGGTGAGCCGGTCGAGGTCCTCGCCCTGCAGGCGGCAAAGGTCGTCGGCGCGAAACAGGCGCCGCCACCGAACGGTCCGTCCGTCAGACGCCGGATATCCGCCGAGGTCGCGGAAGTTGAAGACGTTGTCGAACGTGATCGCGCGATCGACCATGACTGTCACGGTAGCGGTCCGGTCAGGTCCGGCCCGTCCCGGTGCGTCGGGCGGGCCGGATCGACTGGTGGTCAGTGCGCGTCGGACGTCCGTGACGGTGACGGCGACCCCGACGGCGTCGGCGGGCTGAACCGTGTCTTGGCGATGATGCCCCACGCGTAGTCGAAGTTCGGGGCGCCGGCCGGGGTCAGGTTGTCGGACACCAAGGTGCGCGCCCCGGTGGTCGGGTTGACGCGGAAGACGGCGTCGGCGAACTGGTCGGTGACCAGGATCGCGCCGCAGTGGTAGAAGATGTCGCCGGGGCTCTGGAAGTTCGGGCCGCCGACCGGCGCCGCGTTCTCCGACACCGTGGTACGGACGCCCGTGCTGGGCTTCACGCGGATGATGCCGCCGGAACCGCCGAAGGCCTGTTTGTCGGAGACGAGGATGTCGCCGTTCGGGTCGATCGTGAGCCCCCACGGCCAGACGAAGTCCGGTCCTCCGACCGGGCTGGTGTTCTTCGACACCAAGGTGCGGGCGCCGGTGACCGGGTCGACCCGGATCAGCTTGTGGTCGTCGTCGATGACGTAGATGTCGCCGTTCGGGGCGACCGCGATGTCCCACGGGATCTGCAGCTTCGGGCCGCCGGCGGGGGAGCCGTTGTGCGACAGGCTGGTGCGGGCGCCGGTGACCGGGTCGACGCGGATGATGCCGCCGTTGCCTTGCGGGAACGCGGTCAGGTCGGCGACCAGGATGCTGCCGTCGGCCTCGACCGCGATGCCTTGCGGCTGGCTGAACTGCGGTCCACCGGCCGGAGTGGCGTTGTCCGAGACCAGGGTACGGACGCCGGTGGCCGGGTCGACCCGGATCACCGAGGGGTTGCGCACGCCGGACACGTCGGTCTCGGCGACGACGAAGTGCCCGTCGGCCTCGAACGCGATGGCGGCGGGTGTGTCGAAGTCCGGCCCCCCGACCGGGCTGTTGTTCTCGGAGAAGGTGGTGCGGGCACCGGTCGCGGCGTCGACCTTGATCAGTCCGCCGTTGTCGGGGCCGAACGCGGTCGCGTCGCTGACGAAGATGTCGCTGCCGTTGGTGCACGGCTGTGGGGCGGCGGCGGTGGCCGCGGCGAAGCTCGGATTGAAGGCGGTGACGAAGACCAGCGCGGTCACGGTGCCCACGGTGGTCACGGCGGCGGCGATCTTTCGACGGCTTGGTGTATCGCGGGTGTGCATCATGATTGCGGTCCTTCGCTCATCAGGGCCGAACCACCGTTGGTTCGGTTACCCGTTGCACGTAGGACGGCGGCCCGCGGACTCGATTCACGTGTTCGGCTTGTGTAAGGGTCCAGTTTTAGACAGCGATGATCCGATGATGCGTACGCCTTGGCGCCGGAGGCGGCGCCCCGAACGCCCGTGACGGTGGTCAATGTGTTGACCTGGCGCCGGCGGCAATGTCAGCTGGTTGTTGCAAGTCGGGAGCCCGGACGGCCGGTGTTGTTCTCGTCGATGCAGCATTCCCACGCCGAAGACGCCGCCCGAGCTATCGATGGCGGTCCATCACTACGCACTTTGGGACGTATCAGGGGCGGTGATAGGTCGCAAAGTGCGTAGTCGTGGACACCGGCATGATCGACGAAACGTCCAGCGGTTCACCGCCAGCGGAGCAGCTGGCGAAGGTGGCCGCGGCCGCTGCGTGCCCCTGGACGATGTGAATCTTGGCGGATCCCTCCGCGTCTCAAGATCAATGTCGAGTTGTCAGTGATTTTCGGGCCGAGAATCACTGACAACTCGACATTGATCATGGCTGTCCCATAGTGCGAGACGGGCGAGATGTTCGCGCCAGCGGTGGGACAGAACAGTCGCGATGGGCGATGTGCTGCGGTGTCAGCCGATCAGCGGCAGTCGGGGGTCCGAGTGTGGGCTGCGGCCGGACGCGGCCCGGATCCAGGCGAGGTCGTCGTC
Source organism: uncultured Actinomycetota bacterium (assembly GCA_963816625.1). Classification (GTDB taxonomy): domain Bacteria; phylum Actinomycetota; class Actinomycetes; order Mycobacteriales; family Micromonosporaceae; genus Dactylosporangium. The sequence continues at coordinate 2,081,585 of CAWFLC010000006.1, forward strand.
GGCCAGATCGGCCGGACGCCCCGCGACGGTGCGCCGCGCGAGCAGGTCGTCGAGGATGGCGGCGGTGATCGCGATGCCGTCGGCGGTGGCGATCGTCTCGTGGCCGAGCGCGTCGGTGAGGTCCATACCGTGCACGACGGCCTCGAGGACCCGGCTGGGCAGGAACTCGTCGAGGCGCATCAGCGCGTAGTAGCCGGGGCCGATGGTGTCCGGGTCGGCGGCCCGCGACTCCTCGATCGTCTTGGCGAACGTCTCGCGCAGGACGTCGGGCATGTCGCGTGCCGTTTTCCCGGCGACCATCGTGTATGCGTAGCCGTATACGACCGGTGCGACCTCTGCGCGCGGGAAGATGAAGAAGCTCGTCCGGTCGCGCCCGGGCTGACCGGCCTGCGGCTCGGCGACCAACATCCGGGTGAGCCCGATCGAGATGTCGAAGTGGCCGGCCAGCTCGAACACCGTCCAGTACTTGAGCGTCGGGTCGAGCGGCTGGAGCAGCGTCGGCCGTTGCCATTGCTCGTCGGTCAGTTTGCCGAACACCTGCGCCACACCGTTGAGTTCGGTCTCGAGCACCCGCAGAACATCGTCGTTGGCACCCATCGCCGCCACCTCTCCTGTGATGCGCTGTGCCGGGTACTCTCGTCCGTTGCCGCGGCGTGTCAATCAGCTAGTCGGGCGGACTGCGCCACTCACGCCACCGAAGCGACGGTTCGTGGGTGTACGAGGCGGGCCAGTTCGCCGGCGATCGCGGTCGGCGACGGCATCGCGGTCACCTCGTCGCGCAGCGCCCGGGCGCGGTGGCGGTAGCCGGGGTCGCCGAGCAGGTGCTCGGCCGCCACGCGGACCGCGCGGGCGCCGCGGTCGGCGAAGGCGACGCAACGGGCGATACCGGCCGCGGTGAGCCGGTCGGCGATGGCGAACTGGTCGCACATCTGCGGCATCACCAGGTGCGGTCGGCCGGCGGTGATCGCGGCCATCGAGCTGCCCGAACCGCCGTGGTGCACGAACAGGTCACTGGTGGGCAGCAGGTGGTGATGCGGGATCCAGGCGATCCGGCGGGCGTTGGCCGGCAGGTCGGTGACCCCGTGGACGCCGGCCCCCGAGACGATCACCTCCACATCGAGATCGCTGAGCCCGGCGACGGCCGCCGCGAGTCCGTCGACGCCTTCCGGGATCGGTACGGTGCCCATCGAGACGCACACCCGGGGGCGGGTTCTGGGCTCGAACAGCCACTCCGGCACGGTGCAGGCCCCGTTGTACGGCACGTAGCGCATGGCGAGGTGCCGCGAATTGTTGGCCGGCGTGTGCTCCCGCAGGCTCGGCGGGCAGGTGTCGATGGTGGCGATCGGCGCCGCCGCCGACGTTGGTGCGCCGTGCGACCGGTGTAGCCGGCGCAGCCGGTCGGCCACGTTGGCGGTGGCGGTACGCAGGTCGTGGTCGGGCACCGGCAGACCCCAGTGGTGCCGGGCCCACGGGATGCCGGTGAGGGTCGCCGCGAGCGGCCCGGCGTACTCCACCGGCTCGCTGACGATCAGGTCGGGGCGCCAGGTCCGCACCAGCTCGATCAGGTCCGGTGCGGTCTGTTCGGCGATCGCGACGAACACCGTGAGGTCGAGTTCGGGATTGCCGCCGAGCCGCCGGTCGGTCGGCCAGTGTTCCAGGAAGGACGTGCTGCCACCGACGACCGCGGTACTCAGCGCCGCGCGGCGGATCTGCTGGGCCAGCGACTGGGGGGCGGCGACCAGTACCTCGTGCCCGTCGAGGTGCAGGGCCCAGGCCAAAGGGACCATCGCGAACAGATGGCCGGGCGCGGGGTTGACCGTCAGCAGGACTCGCATCAGCTACCCAGTACCACTGGAAGGTTTTCCAGACCCCGCAACATGGTGCCGGGCGCCCGGAATTGGGGATCGCCGCCCAGTCGCAGCCCGGGAAACCGTTGCAGCAGCCGGGGAAAGAGCACCTGAGCCTGCATGCGGGCGAGCGCCGCTCCCGGACAGTAACGCCGGCCAAGGCCGAATGCGAGAGACGGTCCGGTCGGTTGACGGGTGACCAGGAACCGGTCCGGGTCGGTGACGTAGGCCGGGTCGCGGTTGGCCGCCCCGATCATGCCGAGCAGCGGCGTGCCGGGTGCGACATCGGTGGCACCGAATCGCGTCGGCTCGGTGGCCACCCGTACCGCGACCTGGACCGGCGGGTCGTAGCGGAGGATCTCCTCGACGCCGCCGTGTACCGCCGATGGGTCCGCGCGCAGGATCTCGGCCTGGTCGGGGTGCTCGAGCAGCAGTTTCGCGCCCAGCGCGACGAGACTCGCGGACGAGTCGAACCCGGCGCCGAACAACAGCACCAGATCACCCAGGTATGCCTCGTCGTCGTCGCTGCGGTGCGCCCGCACCGTGGACAGCAGGTCCGGGTCGCCCGGAGCGCGCTGGGCGGCCACGGCACTCAACGAGGCGATGAGTTCCTCCCCCGATTCGGTCATCAGCTCCCGCTGCGACGGCGTCATGAACGGCTCGAACGCGGCCGCGGCGTCGCGGGCGATCCGGCCCAGTCGCACGGCCTCCTCGTCCGGCAGGTCCAGCAGCCGCCCGGCCGTCAGCGCGGCGAACGGCAGCGCGAGGGCGTCGACGAGGTTGACCGTCGTGCCGCCGGCGAGTTGCCGGCCCAACGCGTCGAGCAGGTCGTCGGCGATGCGCTCCGTATCGGCGCGCAAGGTGCCGCAGCGGCGTGCGGTCAGCCGCTGGGCGACGGCGGTCCGGGTGGCCGCGTGGGCCGGCCCCTCCCGGAAGCCGAACGACTGGTAGAGGCAGCGGATGAGGCGCTCGTCGCGCCAGCGCGGCGCGACGCGATCGGGGGCTTCGCCGGGGCCCTGGAATCCGGGCTCGTGCAGCAGCCGGGCGCAGTCCGCGTAGCGGGTCAGCACGATCCACGCCGACCGGCCCGGCAGGTCGACCGTCAGGACCGGCGTGGTCTGCCGGAGGCTTCGATACGACGGGTACGGATCGGCGACGGCCCTCGTCCGGACCAGGTCGATGCAGGTACGGATGGCGATGCGCCGATCGGTGGCCGTCAGGAACCGCAGCAGGGCCGCAACGGTTGCGCCGGGCTGTTCGAGGTTCGGGCTGTGCGACGCGTCGGCGACGACCTCGAGTTCGGCCCCGGCCCGTTCGGCGTAGCCGGCCAGGTCGGCGGCCGACCACAGCCGCCGGTCGCGGACGCCGTGCAGGACCAGTACCGGCAGGCGGTGTGCGCGCAGTTCGGCGCTGCGGTCCGGTTCCGCGCCGAGGGAGCGCAGCGCGCCGTGCAGGAACGGCAGCCGCATCCGGTCCAGCCGGGAGCTCCACAGCTGCCGCCGGGTGGTGTCGGTGTCGGGGATCAGCCGACGCACCACCGGCCACATCACCGCGCACCCCTGCCGGCCCAGCGTCTTGTCGAAGCCGTCCAGCAGCCGGCGGTGCCGCTCGCTGTCCAGGTTCGGCCCGCTGCCGATCAGCGTCACCGAGCGGAACCGGTCGGGCCGGGCCAGGGCCGCCGCCCGGACGACGAAGCCGCCGAACGAATGGCCGACCACGTGGGCCGGCCGGCCGTCGTCGATCGCGTCGAGCACCGCGAGCAGGTCGGTGGCGTGGCGCCGGACGGTGTGGTCCGCGGCGCCGTCCCGAGTGTCGTGCGGTTCGTAGTGGCCGCGGTAGTCGTAGGCGTACGCGCGGAAGCCGGCCTCGGCGAGGGCGGGCATGAGCAGTGTGAAGTCTTCCTTGGAGCCGACCAGACCGGCGCACAGGACAACCGGCACGCCGGTGTCGGTCGCGGGGTCGGGCGTGGCGCGGACGGCCTCGACGGGCCCGCGCGCGGTCTCCAGCACGAACGCCTGGGTGGCAGCCTCGGCACTCTTCGTGATCACTCAGTTACAATAGGACATAACCGGACAAGTTGCCCGCTCGCCACCCCGGAGTTCAGCGACCAGCCGGCGGCCGGCCCATCGGCCGGCGCATCGGCTGGCCCGGTGGCGCCGAAACGGGACGCATCGGCCACTGCTCGGCACGCCGTTTGTTGGCCAGCTTGGTCAGGTAGATCAGCGCCCCGGTCAGCACGCCCACGTCATCGAGGTAGATCGGGTCGGGCAGCAGATCGATCGGGAAGATGGTGTAGATCAGGGCGCCGTAGAACGCGATCTTGCCACCCGCGCCGAGGTCGGTGAGGAGCCTGCGGGTGCGCACGAGACGGATCGCCAGGGCGATCGCGCCGACGAGCATGGCCACGACGAGGACGACGCACAGCACGATGATCGCGATCCAGGCCAGCGAGAGCCCGCCGTCGTCCTTCATGTCCCAACCGTAGTCAATAGCGCTCCGGACGGCGCGCTAGGTCGTCTCGGCGAACCCCGCTGGACGGTGCCGGTGGATCACCTCGTAGTGCTGGGAGTGCGCGTCGAAGTGGGCGAGCACCGCCCGGGCGGCCGGTGGCACGACCGACGTGGCCGGGTCGGGGCCGGCAAACTCGGCCACCGCGGCCCGGTCGTCGAAGGTCATCAGCGTCATGAACTCCACCTCGCCGTCGACCTCCGCCGGGTCTCGGTCTTCCTTGGGGTCTCGGTCTTCGTTGGGGTCTCGGTCTTCGTTGGGGTCTCGGCGTAGCACGGCCAACTCACGCAGGCCGGCGATGCCGCGCTCCATGATGGCCGGCGCGATGGTGCCGTTGAGCAGCCGCTCGTAGTCGCCGGCCCGATCGGGCGTTGTCCAGCCCCGCCAGATACGAAGAATCATCTCGAACCTCCTTACCAGCATACTGTCAAATTAACAGTATGCTGGCAATGTGATCCTCGACGCGTACCGGCTGCTCATCGCCGAAGTTTACGAGCTGGCCAGCGCATCTCGCCGTACCAGCGACGACCTCGCCCGCGCCGTGGGACAGACCGCCGCGCGGTGGCACGTCCTCAGCGCACTGTCCGACGCGCCCCGAAGCGTCCCGAGCGCCGCCCGCCGCCTCGGGCTGGCCCCGCAGAGCGTCCAGCGGGTCGTCGACGACCTGGTCCGAGCGGGCCACCTCGAGCCGACGCCCAACCCGGACCACGTCCGCTCGCCGTTGTACGCGCTCACCGAAACCGGCCATGCGGCGCTGACCACGATGTTCGCGCGGTCCGACGACGCCCGCGGCCGCATGCTCAAGCGGGCCGGGGTCACCGAACGCCAGCTCACCGAGGCGCGGCAGGTCATCCGCGCGCTCACTGCGGCGATCGAAGCCGATCGGTAGTGCGGCATCGAAGCCAGGTTGCGGGGACGCCATGAGCGGCACAGACTGCGCGGATGCCGATGATGCGGGGAGTCGATCGTCATGTCGCACTGGTCACCGGGGCCAATCACGGTATCGGTGCAGCGACCGCGAAGGCGTTGGCCGCCAACGGATGCGCGGTGGTGTGCGCCTACTGGCAGATCGACGATCCCGTCGATCCGGCGGTGCCCGAGCAGTACCGCGTCAATCGGGCGCAGAGCGCCGAGGCGGTGGTGGCAGCCATCCGTGGCGACGGCGGCGACGCCGTCGCGGTCGCCGAGGACCTCACCGATCCCGACGCACCGGCGCGCCTGTTCGACCACGCCGAGCGCGCATTCGGCCCGGTCGACATCCTGATCAACAACGCCACCGGCTGGGTACAGGACACGTTCAGCCCCGGCGTCGTCGACCGCCACGGCCGTACGATGCAGCCGGTCACGGCGGCGACCTGGAAGCAGCAGTTCGCCGTCGACGCAATGGCACCGGCTCTGCTCATCGCCGAGTTCGCCCGCCGGCACGCGGCTCGCTACGCGACCTGGGGCCGCATCGTCGGGCTCACGTCGGGCGGTGAACTCGGCTTCCCGGAAGAGGTGTCGTACGGCGCGGCCAAGGCGGCGCAGACGAACTACACGATGTCCGCCGCGGTCGAACTGGCGACGCTCGGCGTCACCGCGAACATCGTGCATCCGCCGGTGACCGACACGGGCTGGGTGACCGACGCCGTCCGGTCGTCCGTGTCGCACAGCCAGACGCATGTGCATGTCGCCACACCGGCGGAGGTGGCCGAGGTGATCGCGTACCTCGCCTCTGATGCGGCCGCGTTGATCACCGGCAACACGATCATCCTGCGCTGAGGCGGCGGTGTCCGGCAGCACCGCGGCCCTGACCGAGCGGGTATCGTGGCCGGCGACAACTGCATTCGTCAGCACAGGGACGTTGGGCGGGACACTCCTGGAGGCAGGCTGTGTTCCGTCCGTTTCTGTGCGCGCTGCGGGTTCGCGCCGCCGGTATCCCGCTGATCGCCGGCTTCCTCGGTGCGCTGCCGATCGGCATGCTCGGCCTCGGCGTCCTGCTGCTGGTGCGAGCCACGACCGGTTCATTCGGCTGGGCGGGCGTGGCGAGCGGCGCGCTGAGTCTCGGCAACGCAGCCGGCTTGGCGGTGTCGGGCCGGTTGATCGACCGGTACGGGCAATCCGTCGTGCTCCTCACGTGTGCCGGTGGGTGCCCGCTGGCCCTGATCGCGTTGACCGTGGCCGCGACCCGGCACGGCCCCGTCCCGCTGGTTGTGGCGCTGGCCGCCGCGGCCGGCGCCAGCCTCCCGCCGACCACCACCAGCATGCGTCTGCTGTGGCCGCGGCTCGTCACCGACGCACGACTGCGCGCCACCGCGTACGCGTTGCTGGCGACCCAGTTCCAGGTCGCCATCGTGCTCGGACCGCTGCTCGTGTCCGGCCTGATCGCACTGGCCGGACCGGCCCCGGCGGTACTGGCCGCCGCCGGCCTCGCCGGTACCGCCGGGCTGCTGTTCGCCTCGGCGCCGGCCTCGCGACGCTGGCAGTCAGACCCGGCCCAACCGGGCCGCCGTGACGGCGGGTCGACCGGCGCCGGGCTGCGCACACTGGTCGCCGCCTCGTTGGGTGGTGGCGTGGCCGCCGGGATGCTCGCCGTCGACCTGCCGGTCGTGGCGGCGACCCGGCACTCCACGGCGCTCGTCGGGCTGCTGTTCGCCGGGTACTCGGCCGGCGAGCTGGTCGGCGGCCTCGTGTACGGCGGCCGGTCCTGGCGTTGGCCGGCCGCACATCGGCTGCTCGTCGGGCAGGCCGGTGCCGCGGCCGGCGTCGGCGGCCTCGTACCGCTGACCGGTCATCCAGCAGCGCTCATCCCGGTGATGGCACTGATCGGGGGGTTCAGCGCGCCGGTCTCGATCGCCTACTCGGCGCTGCTCGACGACGTCGCACCGGTTGGCGCGCTCGCCCGGTCGTACACGGTCATGATCGCCGCCGGTTTGATCGGCGCGGCCGCCGGAAACGCGGCCGGCGGCGTTCTCAGCGGCGCCATCGGCAGCCGGCCGGTCCTGCTCATCGCGGCCGCAACGCTGGCGATCGTCGCCGTCTGGACCTGGGCCCGCCGGCGAACGCTGAAAGCCCCTACGCTAATCGGCGGAAAGGCGGGGGCTGGATGACGCACGATCGGCTGCTGCGGCGTGGCTTCGCGCTGGAGTACGCCACGCTTGCCTGGAACGTGGTCGGGATCGTCGTCCTGGGCATAGCGGCGGTGACCGCCCGGTCGGTGGCGCTGGCCGGGTTCGGCCTGGACACCTTGATCGAGATCGGCGCGTCGATCGTGGTGGTGTGGGAGCTGTCCGGCGCCCGCGCCGACCGGCAGCGGCGTGCGCTGCGGCTGATCGGCGTTGGGTTCGCAGCGTTGGCGGCCTATCTGCTCGTGCAGTCGACGCTGCTCCTGGCCGTCGGGTTCCGGCCGCATCACAGCCCGGCCGGGATCGCCTGGACTGCGGTCACCGCGGCGGTGATGTTCGCCCTCGCCGCCGGAAAGGCCCGCACCGGCGCGGCCCTGGACAATCCCGTGCTGCGGACCGAGGGTCGCGTCACACTCATCGACGGCATTCTCGCGGTGGCGGTCCTGGTGGGACTCGTCCTCAATGCCACGCTCGGTTGGTGGTGGGCCGACCCGCTTACCGGCTACGTGCTGGTGATCTACGCCGTCCGTGAGGTCCGCGCCATATTCGCCGACCGGCATTGATCGGCGCGGTGACAAGCTGGTGCCATGGGATTCGTCAAGAACATCATGATCAAGATACATCGACGCAGTGGCGACCGTTTCCTGGGCATGGACCTGCTGTACCTGACGACCGTCGGCGCGAAGACGGGTCAGAAGCGCGTGTCCCCGGTCGCGCGTTTCGCCGACGGTGACGATGCGTGGTTCGTGGTGGCCTCCAACAACGGGGCATCGCGCCACCCGAACTGGTACCACAACCTGATGGCCCACCCGGACCAGGCGTGGGTCGAGGTCGCGGGCCGGTCCTTTCCGGTGACCGTAGAAGAGCTGGCGGGCGAGCGTCGCGACGAGGCCTGGCAACGCATCATCGCGAGCCAACCCCGCTTCGAGGGGTACCGGCGTAAGACGCATCGAGCGTTGCCCGTTCTTCGACTCTCGGCCGTCGACGGTTAGAAGGTCACGGCGATCCCGATCACCGGCTTCTTCGGTAGGTGCAGTGTCCGGGCGAACCAGTTGCCCAGACGGGACATCACGTACTTGCGGGCGATGAGCGCGCGGGCGGCCTGCGTCTCCGCTTGGTCGAGCAGGCGGGCCGAACCCTCGGCGCTCGCGGCGCCGGGCGCGATCTTGCCGCGGAAGTCGCAGACCGTGACCATGACGTGGCCGTTGTTGCGGATCCGCTTGACCTTCCAGGCGTCGTCGTCCGACACGATGAACACCTGACCGTCGTGCATCGCGTGCCAGACCGGCGTGGCGACCGCGGTGCCGTTTTTGCGGTACGTGGTGAGGCTGATGTACCGGCTGTGACCGATCTGGTCGAGGGCGTTCATCGGCAAAGCGTACCCATCGACCTCCGCGGCACCGGTCGTCGGCGCCCTTTGCGCGATGCGATCATTTCGGCATGACGCTCGCCGCGACGTACACCGAGTTCGCCATGCGTGAGCTGCACGGCATATCGCCCACCTACGAGCGCCTGTCGCTCGCGGTGTCCGGCGACGACGAGGTCTTGGCCCTGGTCGATACCCTCCCGCCGGGCAAGCGGCAGCCGAACCTGCTGTTCGGGGTCGTGCGCTACCTGGGCGGCCCGGTGGACGATACGGTCGCGTTCCACGACTTCACGGTGGCGAACTGGCCGGTGATCGCGGCGGAGATGCGCGTCCGGGCCACCCAGACCAACGAGGCCGGACGGTGTGCCGCGTTGCTCCCGGTGCTCGCCGCCCTGCCGCCGCCGCTGGCCCTGCTGGAGGTCGGCGCGGCCGCCGGCCTCTGCCTTTACCCCGACCGGTACGCCTACCGCTACGGCAGCCACGAAATCGGCACCGGCGAACCAGTTCTCGAGTGCACCGCCACCGGAATGATGCCGCCGACTATTACGCCAGAAGCGTCGGCAAGCTCGGATGGCCTCGCGCCGACCAGCCATCCCTACGTCGTCTGGCGGGCCGGCCTGGACCTGAATCCGCTCGACGTCACCGACCCGGCGGACGTCGCCTGGCTCGACGCGCTCATCTGGCCCGAACACGCGCACCGCCGGGCCCGGCTGCGGGCGGCTGCGGCCATCGCCGCGGCGGATCCGCCGCTGCTCGTACGCGGCGACCTGGTTGATGACCTGCCGGCGCTGGCCGCGCTGGCTCCGGCCGACGCGACGCTGGTGGTGTTCCACACCTCGGTGCTCTACCAGGTGCCGGCCGCGCGCCGGCGGGCGTTCGTCGAGGTGGTACGCCGGCTACCCGGACACTGGCTGGCGAACGAGGCCGCCGACGTGCTGCCCCACAAAGCGCTGCCGGCGCCGCCGGACGAGGCGCTGTACAACGTACTGGCGCTGGACGGCCGGCCGCTGGCCTGGACCCGCTCGCACGGGCAGTCGATCGTCTGGTTCGGGTAAGGCCGCCACACCCCACCGGCCGACCCGGCTTCTGAGGACGGCTAGGCGATCGCGATATCGGCGTGCGGAGGCCGCCCGGACGGACGTAGTGTCGCCTCCTTGTGAGCAAGTTCGTCGAGACTGTTGTGCCCGCGCGGCTCGGGACGGGCTTCCGCTGGCTGCTCGCGTCGTCGTGGATGACGAACCTCGGCGACGGTGTCGCGGTCGCCGCCGGTCCGCTGCTGGTGGCGTCGCTGACCGGCGATGCGTTCCTGATCTCGCTGGCGGCCCTGCTGCGGTGGGCGCCTTCGCTGGTGTTCGGCCTGCACGCCGGCGTGCTGTCCGACCGGCACGACCGGCGGCGGATCGTCATGGTGGCCGATGGTGTCCGGGTCGTGGTGCTCGGCGTACTGGTCACCGCCATGCTCCTCGGCCGGGTTTCCGCGCCCGGGGCACTGCTGGCGTTGGGGCTGCTGGCCACCGCTGAGGTCTTCGCCGACAACACCTCGGCCACGCTGACGCCCATGCTCGTGCACCGCGACGACCTCGCACTGGCCAACTCCAGATTGCAGACCGGATTCATCACACTCAACCAGTTGCTCGGCCCGCCGCTCGGGGCGGCCCTGTTCGCGGCCGGTCGGGCCTGGCCGTTCGTGACCGAGGCGGTCCTGGCCGCCGCGGGCGTGATGCTCGTGTCGAAGGTTGTGCTGCCGGCCCAGGGTCGCGGACCGGCCGGTGAGACCCGCAGCATGTGGCGCGACATCGTCGACGGACTGCGGTGGACCGTGCACCATCCGGCGGTTCGTACGCTGTCCCTGACCATCCTGATCTTCAACGTGACGTTCGGCGCGGCCTGGTCGGTCCTGGTGCTCTACGCCACCGACCGGCTCGGCCTCGGCGCCGTCGGGTTCGGCCTGCTCAGCACGGTCTCCGCCGCCGGCGGCCTGCTCGGCACCGCCCTGTACGGCTGGATCACCCGGCGGGTCAGCCTGGGTAACGTCATGCGGGCGGGACTCATCATCGAGACGCTCACCCACCTCGCCCTCGCGGTCACGACCTCACCGTGGATCGCGTCATTGATCTTCTTCATCTTCGGCGCCCACGCGTTCATCTGGGGCACGACCTCCATCACCGTGCGCCAGCGGGCGGTACCCACCGACCTGCAGGGCCGGGTCAACAGCGTGAACACCATCAGCACGTTCGGCGGCCTCGTCGTCGGCTCGGCCATCGGCGGCGTGCTGGCCACCCACTACGGCGTGACGGCACCCTTCTGGTTTGCCTTCGCCGGCTCGGCGCTCTTCGTCGTCCTGCTCTGGCGCGAGTTGACGCGGATCGCGCACGCCGACGAATCCACGATGGACGGCTCGTAAACACGTCGATATCCATCTATTGGGCGCCTGCTGAACCCGGACCTGATCCGGAAGACTTCGCAGCGAAGTCTTCCGGATCAGCCGTGGCGACGCCGTCAGCCCTTGTTCGCGCCCAGGGTCAGGCCGGAGACGAACTGCTTCTGCAGGGCGAAGAACACGATCAACGTGGGCAACGCGACCATGACCGATCCGGCCGCCAGCAGGTTGTAGTCGGTGAAGAACTGGCCGCGCAGGTTGTTCAGCGCACTGGTGACCGGCAACTTGTCGCCGCTGCTCATCAGCACCAGCGCCCAGAGGAAGTCGTTGTAGATCCAGGTGAACTCCAGCGTGGCCAGCGCGCCGAGGGCCGGGCGGGTCAGCGGCAGGATGATCTGCCAGTACTGTCGCCAGGCGCCGGCGCCGTCGACGATCGCCGCCTCGGTCAACTCGACCGGGATCGTCTGCATGTAGTTGTAGAGCACGAACACGCAGAACCCGGTCTGGAAGGCCACGTGGATGGCGATCAGGCCGAGGTACGAGTCGTAGAGCGTCAACGAACTCGACATCCACTCCGGCAGCGGGATCTTGGTGTACGCCGTGTACAGCGGGGTCACCATGACCTGGGGCGGGAGCAGGTTGCCGGCCGTGAACACGACCAGCAGGGTCTTGCGGTAGGGGATCTTGTATTTCGACAGCGCGTACGCCACGAACGAGGCGAAGAACAGGGTCAGCAGCACGGCCGGTACCGCGATGATGAACGTGTTCCTGAAGTAGCGCGGCATCTCCGCGCCGCTCCACGCCTGCTGGTAGTAGTCGAAGGAAAGCTTGTGCGGCCAGGAGAAGTAGCCGAACTGGGCGGTTTCCTGGTACGGGCGCAGCGATGCATACACGGCCAGCACGAGCGGCGCCAACCAGCCCAGCGCGACCGCGGTGAGGAAGACGTAGAGCACGATGCGGGCCGGCCGGAACGGCTTGCGGCGGCGCGGGATGACCGGCTCGCGCTCGGTGTCGACGGAACGGGGTGTGGCGGTCGCGGTGCTCATTGCCGCTCCTCCCGGATGATCTGCGTGAGGTACGCGACGACGAAACCTATCGAGGTGGTCAGGAGGATGACCGCGATCGCCGAGCCGAAGCCGATCCGGCTCGCCTCGCCGACGATGTTCTGGGTGACCAAGACGGACAGCAACTCCAACCCGTTGCGGCCGGAGTTGATGGCGTAGACGATGTCGAAGGCGCGGAGGGCTTCGATGACGGTGATGACGACCACGATGATGTTGATCGGGCGCAGCGTCGGGAAGATCACGCGGAAGAACATCTGGCGCTCGTTGGCGCCGTCGAGGGCCGCCGCCTCCTTGAGCGCCGGGTCGACGGCCTTGAGGCCGGCCAGGTAGAGGATCATGACGTAGCCGGTGTGCCGCCAGACCGCCGCGACGAGCACCGCCCAGATGTTGATCTTCGGGTCGCCGAGCCAGTCGGTCGGGTGATCGGCCCGGCCGAGCAGCACGTTGAGCGCGCCGTGGTCGCGGGAGTAGACCAGTTGGGCGATGAAGCCCACGACGGCCAAGGACAGCACCACGGGCATGTAAAAGACGCCTTGGTAGAACCGGGTGAACCGGATCTTCTTGTCGAGCAGGAACGCGAAGAACAGCCCGAGCGGCGTGGCCACCAGGCCGAGGATGGCCAGCCACAGCAGGTTGTTTCTGACCGCGCCCCAGAACGGCTCGTAGATGGTGAAGATCTGTTCGTAGTTGCGCAGCCCGACCCACTTGACGTCGGTCACGCCGTTGTAGCTGGTGAACGACAGCCCGATGGAGGCCACGGTGGTCGCCCAGATCAACGTGAGGTCGAGCAGCACCGGAACGGCCACGAGCACGGCGAGCACCGAGATGTCGCGACGGGTGAACTTGCTCAGGCGGCGCCGGCGCCCGCGGACCGGGGTGGTCTGCGGGGCCGGCGCTTCGGCCGTGAGTGGAGAAGACATCACTGGACCGCCTTGTCATCAGCCGGAGCCTGTCCGCCCGGCGGTGGTGGCGCCGGCCCCGGTGGTGCCGGCCAGATGATCAGGCGGTGTAGATGCTCTTCGCCTGCGACTCGATGCTCTTGGTGAGGCCGTCGACGTCGCTGGGGTCGCCGATGAACTTCTGCAGCGCAGGAATCATGACGGTCGACGCGAACGTCGGGTTGGCGTCCCGGTCGAGGAACTGCGAGATCTGCTTGGCCGACCCGATGAACTCGGCCGCCTTCTTCTGCAGCGCGTTGTAGCCGCTGCTGTCGGCTTGCGAGTTCGCGCCGACATCGCTGGGGTCGCTCTTGAGGTAGATGTTCTGCGCCTCGGCCGTGCCCAGGAACTTGAGCACCTCCTTCGCCCCGGCGACGTTCTTCGCCTTCTTGGAAATCATGAAGCCGTCGATCGGCGCCTCCACCGCGCCGCTACCTACCGTCGAGTCCACCTCGGGGAACCCGAAGAAGTCAAGGTCGTCGAGGTCCGCCCCCTTGAACTGCTGGGCGACGAAGCTGCCGAGCAGGTACATCCCGGATTTCTTGGCGCCGAGGTCCTGCGCGGCCTCCTGCCAGGTGCGCCCGTTGGCGCCGCTCTGGTGCAGCGGAAGCAGGCCCTTCCAGAGATCGAATACGGCCTTGACCTTGGGGTCGGTCCACGACTCCTTGTGGGCCATCAACTGGATATGGAAGTCGTACCCGTTGAGCCGCATGTTCAGCTGGTCGAAGGTGCCCATCGCGGGCCAGCCGTCCTTGTCGGCGAAGCCGATGGGGGACAGCCCGTCGGTCTTCATCTTTCCGGCGAGCGTCTTGAGCTCGTCCAGCGTCTTGGGAACGGTGTATCCCTTGGCCTGCCACAGGCTCTTGCGGTAGAACATCGCCCACGGATAGTTGTAGAACGGGACGAAGTACATCTTCCCGTCATCGCCCGTCGATGCTTTCTTGAACGCCTCGCTGTAGTTGGCGCCGATGCCCTCCCACACGTCGTCGATCGGCTGGGCGCAGGCCCTGGGCGGCGAAGTACCGCATCCGGAAGCCGGCGAACCAGGTGTAGGCGTCGTCCGGATTGCCCTGCAGGTACCGGGTGATGTTCTCCTGGAACGAGTTGTGATCCACCGTGTTGACTTTTGTTGTGTAGCCCTTCTCCGAGTCGAACTTCGCGAGCGTGTCGGCGAAGGCCTTCTTCGGAACCTCGTCCGAGTAGTTCGAGCCGAACGCGACGGACTTGTTGGTGGTGGTGCTGCCACTGTTCGAGTCGCTGCTGCTTCCGCAGCCGGCCATCGCGGCGGGGACGGCCAGCGCGCCGGCACCGATCAGCGTCCCCCGGAGCATGGCACGCCGTGAAACGTTGTAAGACATAGACCCTCCTGGGCGGGGAAACGGACGTCGATTCCAACGCAAGTACTCATAACTCCGCAAAGCTCAACGCTGCCGAGGCCGACTGTCAAGGGTTCTTGCGTCAAGGTTGCGTTGCTGTTACCCCGCTCGGCCCCCGGATCGGGCCGGCCATGTTCGATTTTGTTGACTTGTCGTCAGCCAGGGCCGCCTGACCCGCTCACCGGGCTCGATCCGCGTGCCCTGGCGAGCTCGCGGCGCTGGCGAGCTCGTGGCGCGACGAGGGTCGCGTCGGGCATTACGCGGAAGAGTTTGGGGCGTCCGGACGCCCCAAACTCTTCCGGATCATGACGCGCCGCCAGCACACGGATTTCTTCTACTTGGAGTTGTACTCGGCGTCGGTGACGAGGTCGCCCCACTCGGTCTCGGTGCCGTCCTCGGCTGCCTCCCACATGGCGAGGTGGGTCATGAAGTGGCCGGGGGTCGCGCCATGCCAGTGCCATTCGCCGGGGGGCGTGTGGATGGTGTCCCCGGGGCGGATCTCGATGACCTGACCGCCGCGGGCCTGGATCAGGCCGCGTCCGTCGGTGACGTGCAGCGTCTGGCCGGCGGCGTGGCGGTGCCAGGCGTTGCGGGCGCCGGGCGCGAAGCGCACGACGTTGACGCGCATGCGGGAGGGCTTCTCACCCCTGATGATGACGTCGAACCAGGCGTCGCCGGTGAAGGTGGCGGCCGGCGCCTTGACGGTGGGCTGAGTGCTCAGCAATTCCATTGAGGTCGTCCTGTCGGTCGGTGTGATCTTGGCCCGTCGGAGGTCAGGAAGTCGACTTCGACGCTACGTGCGCTCGGCGCGGGCTGGGAGGTTCGGGCGTTACCTGTATCGACGGGGTCGGCCGCCGCCCGCGCGGATCGGTCGGCACATCGGGTGCTAATTGTCCAGCCGGCCATTCGCAAGTCCGAATTCGGAATTCCTCGGAATAGAGTCGTCGAATTTACCGAGTTGCTGAAAAGCGACACACCAATCCGCAGCCGGTTGGTCTGGAGAATACGTGTCTCATATCGGCGGTTGCTCGAGACGAAACCGCTCGGTTGGGTTCTCGCTTGCCGATCGACCGCAGCTCAGCGGGCTGATCGGCTGGACAAAGATAAATGTCATATCGCGTGTGAATATCTTTCACGTTTTACGTGACAATTGCAACTGTAACTGGACCGCATTCACTTGCCACCATTCTGGCGAACGTCGTGAGCTCAAATGTCGCCGAGATGACGGAGGATGCGATGAACCGGAACTGGCCGGGCCGATGGCCCGGTAGAACGATAGCCCGGATCTAGGCGGGCCGGGTCGTGTACCAGATCGCCGAGGCAATCCGGCCGGAATGGAAGGCCGGGCCGCTCGCCGTGGCTCCCACCGCGACGCGGCCCGAGCCGGTCCGGGTGGCGCGCCCTGCCACCAGATCCGGTGAGGCCTGCGTCCTGCTGAGCATTGACGCGGCGGTCGTGATCGCTCTGTCACTCGCCGCGGGATTGCCGCCGGCGGCGGCGCCGATCCTGGCCGCCGCCATCATGGTCACGCTGGCCGTCGCCGGCCTGTACCGGGCCCGGCTCCAGTTCTCCGTGCTGGACGACCTGCCGCGGATCGCGGCGGCCGTCGTCGGGGTCCTGGGCGGAGCGGTCGGGTGCGCCTGGCTGACCGGCCGGGCGCCGCAGGAACCGCCCGTCGCATCGCTGCTGTGGGCAGCCGGATTGCTGGCCGCGGTGGTGGCCGGGCGTGTCGCCGGCTACCGCGTACTGCGCTGGCATCGGCGGCGCCGGCCCGGCCGCGCCGCGATCGTCGTCGGCTCCGGTGACCTCGCGATCCGGCTCGCGGACGCCCTGCGCGCCGACCGCACCTACGGGCTGGCCCCGGTCGGCTTCATCGGGCCGCCGACGCTCACCCGGCCCGCGGTACCGGTGCTCGCCCCGACGGCCGACCTGGAGAAGGCGGTCGCCAAGTACAAGCCGCTGCACCTGATCGTCGGGTACCCGGCCGCGGCGGACGCCGACCTCGTGCCCGCACTGCGGCGCTGCCGGCGCCTCGGCGTGACCGTGCACGTCGTACCCCGGCTCTTCGAGTTGGCGGCCGCACGCGGCGGCACCGAACTGGTCCGGGGCATCCCGCTCGCGCGGCTGCGGCCGGAACCGGCGCAACTGCGCCGCCGGGTCGTCAAGCGGCTGATCGACGTCGGCGGCGCCGTTCTCGGCCTGGTGCTGCTCGCCCCGGTATTTCTCGTGTGCGCCCTGGCCGTGCTGTGCGAGTCGGGACGGCACGGCGTGCTGTTCCGCCAGGAGCGCGTGAGCCGGGACGGCAATCCGTTCACCATCCTCAAGTTCCGCTCCCTGACCCCGTCGTCCGAGCTCGAGTCGCAGCTCAAATGGAACATCAACAATGACGCGCGGGTCGGCCCGGTCGGCCGGTTGCTGAGGATCAGCTCGCTCGACGAACTCCCGCAGCTGATCAACGTGCTGCGCGGTGACATGTCGCTGGTCGGGCCGCGACCCGAGCGGCCGTACTTCGTCGAGGAGTTCGAGCGCGCGTACGCCGGATATGCCGACCGGCACCGGATGTCCGCCGGCATCACCGGCTGGGCGCAGATTTACGGGCTGCGCGGCGACACGTCCATCGAGGAGCGGGTCCGCTTCGACAACCACTACATCGAGCACTGGTCGCTGGGCCTCGACCTGAAGATCATCCTGCGTACTGTCGGTGCGATGCTCAGCATTCATCGGGTCTGACATGGCCGCCTCCGTACCCCTTCCGTCGGCCCGATCCCGGGTCGTGCGCGCCCCGCTGCGGCTGGCCCTGGCGCCCCTGGCGTCGCTGCTCGCCGCGGTCGACGTCGCCGTACGCCGGCCGAGCCTCGTGGTGGTCGGCGCCGTCCTGCTGATCTGCCTGCCCAGCGGGATCAGCGACGTCGCGGCGTCCGGGCACATCACCGCGGCCGACCTCGCGGCCTGTGCGGTGGTCGCGGTCGTCGCCGTCCGGCTGCTCGGCGGCGAACGCTCGGCGGCGCGCCGCGGCTGGGTGCCGTTCGCCGCTGTGCTGTTCGCCCTCGCCGTGGCGACCGTCACCGCGAGCGACGTCGCCGCCAGCATCGTCGGCTTCATCCGGTACGCCGAACTGTTCGTGCTGGTGCCGGTGGCGGTCGCGATGGCCCTGCGGGACCGGCGCGACGTGCTGCTGGTAGCCGGTTCGATCGTGGCCGTCACCGTCGCGGAGGGCATGGTCGGGGTGTACCAGTCGCTGACCGGGACCGGCGCGACCTACGGCGGCCAGTACGTGCGGGCGGTCGGCACGTTCGGCGCGGATCAGGTGCTGGCGCTCGGCGCGATCATCGGCTACGGCCTCGTCGTGACGCTCGCGCTCGGCCTGGCGTCGCGCGGGCGGACCCGGATCGTCCTGTTGGCCGCGGCGGCCTTCCTCGTCGTTCCGCTCGGGCTCACGCTCAGCCGCGGCGCCTGGATCGCGACCGCCGGCGCCGTGCTGATCCTGCTCGTTCTGGCCAGCTGGCGACTCGCACTGGCACTAATCGGGATGGCGGCCCTTGCGGTCGCCTTTCTTGTGCTCGGCGGCGGTGGCAGCGGCTCGTCGGGCACGATCGACGAGCGGCTGACCAGTATCACGTCGTCCAACAGCCAACCCGACCAGTCCGTGCAGGACCGGTACGCGCTATGGCATGCCGCGGTGGCGATCTGGGCCGATCATCCGGTCGTCGGCGTCGGGCTCAAGGACTTCGCCGAGTACCGCGACAGCTACGCCTCGGTCGCCCTCTCGGCCGGCAGCGACGTCGGCGACAAGGGCTCTGGAATCAGCCGGGAGCCGCTGCTGTCCGCGCACAACCAGTACCTGATGGTGCTCAGCGAACAGGGCACGGTCGGGATCCTCGCGTTCGGCGGTCTGCTGGGCGCGCTCGGCATCGGCTCACTGCGGCGGCGCGAGACCCGGCTGCCCGCCGCCGAGGAGCGCTTCCTCGACCTGGCCGCACCGGCGGTCATGGTCTGGACGCTCATCGACTTCGCGTACGGCGACATCGGCGCCGGGCCGACCAGTGTGCTGCTGGCCGTCGTGCTCGGCCTGGTCGCCCGCCGCAGCCTGATCGTGCCGGACGGCGATCTGGTCGCCCGGCGCGGCTCCAACCCGCCGGAGGTGACCTCGTGACCGCCACCGTGAACCGGGTCCAGACGACGCTGATGCGGGCGGCCGTCGTCACCGTCGTGATCACGATGTCCGGCTCACTGCTGGGTCTGGTCCGGGACCTGCTGCTGGCCCGCTTCTTCGGTGCCGACGGCGGCACGGACGCGTTCCTGGTCGCCTGGACCGTGCCGGAGACGGCGTTCACGCTGGTCGTCGAGGGCGCCATGTCGTTCCTGATGATCCCGCTGTTCAGCCGGGCCCTGGCGCAGTCCCGTCAGGTCGTGGCGACCACCCTGCCGCGGATCGTCGCCGTGCTGGTGGTGGCGTCGGGGACGGTGGCGCTCGGCGCGCCGGTGCTGGTCCACGTCGTCGCACCCGGGCTGGCCGACCCGGCGCTGGCGGTCACCTGTACCCGGCTGACGTCGTTGACCGTGCTGACCTTCGGGCTGGCCGGCTACCTCAGCGCGGCGCTGCGGGCCAACCACGTGTTCGGCGCGCCGGCGACTATCCACCTCGCGTACAACATCGGGATCCTCGGGTTGATGTGGACGCTGCACGGCCGGCTCGGCATCGTCAGCGCCGCCGCCGGGGTCGCGCTCGGCAGCGTGTTCATGGTCATCGCGCAACTGCCGAGCTTCCTGCGCCATGTCGGCCTGCCCCGGCACTGGCGGGTGAGCGGGGCCACCGTGACGCTCGGCGCCTTCGCCCCGCTCGCCATCTACACGCTGACCCGGCAGGCGCAGGTCTTCGTCGAGCGGTTCCTCGGCTCGTCGCTGGCCCCCGGCACGATCTCGCATCTGAACTACGCGCAGAAGGTCGCGCAGATGCCGATGCTGGTCGCCCTGCTCGTCTGCACGGTCACCTTCCCCACGCTGGCGCGCAGCGTAGCGGCCGGTGAGGCGCAGACCGCGCGCCGCCGGCTCGAGGCGGATCTGCGTACGGTGACGGCACTGATCCTGGTCGCCGCCGCGTACCTGATCGCGTTCGCTCCGGTCATCGTCGGCGTGCTGCTGCAGCACGGCGAGTTCACCGCCGCCGACACCGCCGCCACCGCGTCCGTCATGCGGGTGTACGCGCTGGGCCTGCTCGGGCACGCCCTGGTCGGCGTGCTGGCCCGGGCGTTCTTCACCGGCGAGCGGGCGTCCTGGTATCCGGCTCTGGCGATGGGGGTCGGGCTCGCGGTGACCGCCGTGCTCGCCGTGGCCACGGTTCCTTACCTGCACGCGTATGCGATCGCGGCGGCCAACGGCGTCGGCATCACCACTGCGGCCGTCCTGCTCCTGCTCGGCCTGCGCAACCGGGTCGTCGCCGTGTCGCTGCCGGTGGTGTTGGCGGCCACCGCGCGGCTGGCCGCCGCGGCGGCCGGAGCGGGACTGATCGGCTGGCTGGCCGGGCGGGCGATGGCCGGCTGGCCCGCCCCGCTCGTGGTCGTGGCGGGCGGCGTCGTGGTCCTGGCCGCGTTCGCCGGACTGGCCCGGCTCGCCGGCGTCGACGAGGTCACCACCATGGCCGCCCACTTGAAGCGGAGGATCCACAATGGACACTGAATACCAGGGCGGGGCCCGCGCCGCAGGCGCGGGGTCGGGGGGGCGGCAAAAAACGCTGCTGCCCTTGGTGCTGATGTACCACTCGGTCGAGCCGTACCAGGCCGATCCGTACCAGGTGACCGTGCATCCGCGGCGCTTCGACCGGCAACTGCGCTGGCTGCGCCGGCGCGGGCTGCGCGGCGTCGCGATGAACGAGCTGCTGCGCAGCCGCCAGCACGGCCTCGGCACCGGGCTGGTCGGGCTGACGTTCGACGACGGTTACGCCGACTTCGTCACCGACGTGGTACCGGCGCTGCGCCGGTACGGGTTCACGGCGACGGTCTTCGTCATCGCCGGCGCACTCGGCGGCCACAACTCGTGGGACGAGCCCGGCCCGCGCAAGGCGCTGATGACCGCGGCGGACGTCCGGCGCGCCGCCGACGCCGGCATGGAGATCGGTTCGCACAGCCTCAACCACGTCCGGCTGCCCGAGGTCGACGCGGCCGAACTGCAGCACGAGGTGCGCGACAGCCGCCGGCTGCTGGCCGAGCTCATCGGGCGCGATGTGACCGGCTTCTGCTACCCGTACGGCGCGGTCGGCGAACGCGAGGTGCAAGCGGTCCGGGCGGCCGGCTACGACTACGCCTGCTCGGTGCAGTCCTCGCCGCTGGACGGGCGCCACGCGTTGCCCCGGGCCTTCATCGGCGACCGGGACAGCTCGCCGCGGCTGTTCGCCAAGGTGGCCCGGCACCGGCTGACCACGGGCAGGGCAGCGCGATGAGAGTCCTGCACGTCATCACCGGTCTCGCCGCCGGCGGGGCCGAGCACCAGCTGCGGCTGCTGCTGCGCCAGTTGCCGTACGACTGCGAGGTCGTCACCTTGTCGAACCCGGGTGCCGTCGCGACGGCCATCCGGGACGAGGGCACGATCGTCCACGAACTGTCCATGACCGGCAACCGTGACCTGTCGGCGGTGGCCAAGCTGCGGCGCCTGATGCGCGACGGCCGGTTCGATCTGGTGCACACGCACCTGTACCGGGCCTGCGTGTACGGCCGGATCGCCGCACGGCTGGCCCGGGTGCCGCACGTCGTGGCCACCGAACACTCGCTCGGTGACGGCGTCATCGAGGGCCGCCGGGCGTCGGCGGCCGTACGCGCCCTCTACATGGCGACCGAACGCCTGGGCCAGTCGACGATCGCCGTGTCCGAGGCGGTGGCCGGCCGGCTGCGCGCCTGGGGCATCCCGGACGCGCGGATCAGCGTGATCCCCAACGCGATCGACGCGAACGAGTTCCGCTACGAGCCCGAACTGCGCCGCGCCGGCCGGGCCCGCCTCGGCATCGCGCCGGACGCCATGGTCGTGGGCGGCGTGGGCCGGCTCGTGCCGGAGAAGCGGTTCGAACGGTTGATCCTGGCCGTCCGCCGGGTGCCCGGCGTGACCCTGCTGCTGGTCGGCGACGGGCCGTTCCGGGCCGCACTGCAGGGGTTCGCCGCCGAGCAGGGCATCGGCGACCGGGTGATCTTCACCGGGGCGGTCGGGCACACCCGGGAGATGCTCTGCGCGATGGACGTCTTCGCGTCCCCGTCCGACCAGGAGACCTTCGGCCTGGCGGTGCTCGAAGCCCTGGCCTGCGGCCTGCCCGTCGTGTACGCGGTCTGCCCGCCGCTGGACGAGTGGACGGCGACGCCGGCACCGGGGGCCTGGCGGCTGTCCAGCGACCCGCAGGCCCTGCCGCGGACGCTGCGCGCCGAGCTCGCCAGCGTCCAGGAACGCGATTGGGCCCGGCTGCCGGTTCCGGCCGTGGTCAACCACTTCGACACCGCCCGGCTGGCCGGCGCGGTCGGGCAACTCTACGAACAGATCACTGGCCGGACGCAGGAGTCCGTTCACAGCAGAGGGAGCAGCAAGTGAAGTCACCGGAGATCCTCAGGCGCCTGGTGCGGCGATTCGGGCTGCTCCTCGCGCTCACGCTGATCGGCGGGATGGCCGGGGCGGTGTACGGCGCGGTCAAGACGCCGACCTACACGGCGAAGGCGTACGTGGTGGCCATCGGCGACCCGGGCGACTCGATCAGCGCCCTGAACTTCGCCCAGGCGTACGGCCGGGTCGCCACCAGCGGCCCGGTGCTGGTGTTGGCCGCGGCCAAACTGGGCACCGACCAGACCGGACTGAACACGGTCACCGCCTCGACGTCGCCGGACGCGCCGGTCATCGAGATCACCGCGACCGCTGGGACCGGTCAACACGCCGCGCAACTGGCGAACGCGGTGGCCAACGCCCTCGCCGAGTACGGCAGCGTGCGTAAGAAAGACACGCACGTGAGCCTGGCCCTGCTCGCCGGGGCGACCACGCCGGGCAAGCCGTCATCACCCAAGCCACCCCTGGAGCTGGCCGTCGGTGCCGCCGCCGGCCTGCTGATCGGTGGTCTCGCGATCCTCGCCGGCGTCGGCCGGGCATCGGCGGCCCGGGCGAAGGTCTCCCGCGATGAGACCGAGTCGGCCCGCTACGCGGTGGCCGAGGTCGACGACGAACGGCCGGACCGGCCCGCCGACATCGAACGGTACTTGGGCAGCTGGCGCGTGCAAATCCCGCCGAAGGCGATCACCGCGTATCGCAGCAGGGCCGTCGCCGGGAACTACGACGACCTGGAACCGGAGGAGATCGTGCTGGACCAGCCATCGGTCCCGGCGCCGGTCCACATGCCCGTCCACGTGCCCGCGGCCGCGACGCAGCGGATCCTCCCGTCGCCGGTGCCCGCGCAGCAGAGTCCGGCGCGGCCGCTGAGTGGGCCTTTCGTCCCCACGTTGATCTCGCGGTCGGTCCGCGTGCCCAATGCGCCCGTCCCGCCGCCAGCGTCCGGCCCGACAGTCTCCGCACCGGTCCCCGAGCCGCCGGTTTCTGGGCCGCCGGTTTCTGGGCCGCCGGTTTCTGGGCCGCCGGACCACCGGGCCGCTTCCGCGCCGCCGTTCCCCGAGCCACCGGTCATCTTGCCCCCGGCCCCTCCGGCCGCGCCGCCGCCGGTGCCGACGCAGCGGATCGTCGGCCGGGCCGTCGTCGCCGGTCTGGAGGACGAGTGATGACCGCCGTCGACGTCGCCGTCTGGTCGGTGGAGACCCGCCGAGCCGACGACGGGCTGGCCGGGCTCGGCGCGCAATGGGATGCCCTGGTCGAGCGGTGCCGCTCGGCGACGCCCTTCCAGTCGTACGCCTGGCTCGAGTCCTATTGGCACACCTACGGCACCCCCGGGCGCCTGCGACTGGTCCTGGTCCGCGACGGCGATCGCCTGGTCGCCGCCGCGCCGCTCATGCTGCAGCGCCGGGGTGGCTGCCCGGTGCTGACCCCGCTCGGCGGCCCGTTCTCCGACTTCACCGACGTGCTCGTCGACGACGCGGCGGGGGAGGAGGCGGCACGTACCCTCGCGGCGGCGATCGTCGCACTGCCCGGGTGGCAGGCGCTCGACTTCCCCGAGACCCGTCCCGGCGCGCTGGCCGGTACGGTGCTCGCCGACGCGTGGCCGGGCCTCCGGTACGAGACGCCGGCGTCGTTGTGCCTGGAACTGCCGGCGACGCCGATGGAGGACCTGGTCCGGGATCTGCCGGCGCACAGCCGCAAGACGGTCCGGCGCCGGCTCAACCAGCTCAGGAAGGCCGGCGTGGACATCCGTGAAGTCGCCGCCGGCGACGCGGACCGGGCGATCGGCGACCTGCTGAGGCTGCACGCCGCCCAGTGGGCCGGGCGTGGCGTCAACCAGGACCACCTGGCCCCCGCGTTCACCGAGCATCTGGTCCGCGCCGTGCCCGCCATGATCCGTTGCGGGCAGGCGGCGCTGCTCGAGTACCGGTTCGACGGGGAACTCATGGCGTCGTCCCTGCTACTGGTCGGCCCCGACCTCGTCGGCGGCTACCTCTACGGTGCCGAGCCCGGGCTGCGCGAGCGGGTCGACGTCACCACGATGCTGCTGGCGGACACGGTGCCGATGGCCCACCGGCTGGGTGTGTCGACGATGAGCATGCTGCGCGGTGCCGAGGAGCACAAGCTGCGGTGGCGGCCGCGGGAGTCGCAGAACCGGCGGATCCTGCTCGTCCGGCCCGGCAGCGTGCGCGGATCCGCGTACGCGAAAGGGGTGCTTGGCCTATCGCGGTGCAGTGCGCCTGGCCAAGCAGCGGGCGCCGTGGCTGCGCACGGTCCGGGACTGGATCCGGCGATGAGCATCGACGTACTGCACGTCGCACAGCCGTGCGAGGGCGGCGTCGCCGCGTACGTCGTCGCCGCGTGCCGTGATCAGGCGGCGCGCGGCTGGCAGGTGACCGTGGCCTGCCCGGACGGCGGCCGGCTCGCCGGCGACCTGGCCCGCGCCGGCATCGCCCGGCTGCGCTGGCCGGCGGTCCGCAGCCCCGGACCGGGCAGCGGTCGCCGAGGCGGCCCGGCTCCGGGCCCTCATCGAGCAGGTCCGGCCGGACGTCGTGCACCTGCACTCCGCGAAGGCCGGGCCTGGCCGGCCGGCTGGGCGTACGGCGGCATCGGGTACCGATGCTGTTCCAGCCGCACGGCTGGTCGTGGCTGGCCGCCGACGGCGCGCTGCGCGCCGCGAGCCTGACGTGGGAACGGGCCGCGGCCCGCCGCACCGACCTGCTCATCTGCGTCGGCGACGCGGAGGCGCAGCAGGGCCGGGCGCAGGGCGTGCGCGGCCGGTACGCCGTCGTGCGCAACGGCGTCGACCTGACCCGGTTCCGGCCGGCCGACGACACGCCCGCGAACCGAGCGCACGCGATGCGCCTCGGGCTGCCCGCTACCGAGCCGCTGGCCGTCTGCGTCGGCCGGCTGACCCGCCAGAAGGGCCAGGACGTGCTGCTGGCCGCGTGGCCGGCGATCCGGCGCGCGGTGCCCGCAGGCGCGGCTCGCCCTGGTCGGCGACGGCGATCTGCTGCCGGCTCGGCCGCCGGCACCCGGCGTGCATGTTCGCCGGCGCGGTCGACGACGTCCGGGCCTGGCTGGCGGCGGCCGACGTGGTCGTGTTGCCGTCGCGATGGGAGGGGCTGTCGCTGGCGGTCCTGGAGGCGCTCGCCGTCGGCCGCGCGGTCGTCGTCAGCGACATCGCCGGTCTGGCCGAGGCGGTCGGTCCCAGCATGGGGGTGCGCCTGCCGCCCGGTGATCCGGGTGCGCTCGCCGACGCTTTGGCGCTGCGTCTGCTCAACCTATCCCTCGCCCGGGCCGAGGGCGCGGCCGCCGCCCGGCACGCCGCCGGCTTCGACCAGCGGCTGACCTTCGAACGACTGGCGGCGGAGACGACCGCGGTCGTGGCGGCCGCACAGACACAAGGAGTGGCACATGGCGCCGCGTCCCGGCATCACTGACGGTCCGCGCCGGCCGCCTGGCATCGATCTGGCCGACATCGATCTGGCCAGCCCGGCGTTCTGGCGCCGCCCGGCCGGGGACCGGCTGGAGGCGTTCCGGCGGCTCCGCGCGCACGACATCGCCGGTCTACTTCCGCGAGCGCGCCGGGGGTTTCCACGCCCTGGTCCGGCACGCGCGACGTGGTGACGGCCAGCCGTACCCCGGAGGTGTTCATCAGCGGCCCGGGCGTCACCACACCCCGGCCGCCCCGATGGGTGCGGCTCGCCTTCGGCGACTCGATGGTCAACCTCGACGACCCGAGGCACGCCCGGCTGCGCGGTGTGGTCGCCAAATCGTTCACGCCGCGGGTCGTGGCCCGGATCTTCGACGACGTCAGCCGGGTGGCCGCCGACATCGTCGACGACGTGCTCGCCCGCCGGCCGGACGACTTCGTCGGGGCCGTCGCGAGCCGGCTGCCGTTCGAGGTCATCTGCGCCATGATGGGCATTCCCGAGAACGTACCGCCGGGAGGTGCTCGACCAGGTCGACCACTCGACCGAACGGCACGGGCGGGCGGCGTCTGCGCCTGCCCGGGCAGAACCTGCGCGCGCTGGCCCGCCTGCAGCGCGTGGTCGGCCGGGTCGGCCGGCAGCGGCGGCGCGAGCCGGCCGACGACCTGATCTCGGCGCTGGTCACCGCGGACGTCGACGGCAAGCGGCTCAACGCCCGCGAACTCGGCTCGTTCTTCTCGCTGCTGCTGGTGGCCGGCGTGGAGACCACGCCGCAACGCGATCGCGCACGGGCTGCACCTGCTCACCACCCATCCCGACCAGCGCGAACTGCTCACCGGCGACATCGACCGGTACGCGGCCGGCTTCGTGGACGAAGTCGTGCGATACGCGTCCCCGATCATCCAGTTCCGCCGTACCGTGGCCGTGGACTACGACCTGGACGGGTACCGGCTGCGAGCGGGCGACGACGTGGTGCTGTTCTACACCTCCGCCAACCGCGACGAGTCGGTGTTCACCGACCCGGACGCGTTCGACATCACCCGTCGGCCCAATCCGCACGTCGGCTTCGGCGGCGGCGGGCCGCATTTCTGCCTCGGCACGGCCCTGGCCCGCCAGGAGATGACCGTCCTGTTCCGTGAGCTGCTGACCCGGCTGCCCGCCATCCGATCGACGGCCGAACCCGAACTGGTGCCGTCCAACTTCGACAATCGGGTCGCCCGGTTGCCGTTCACGTTCTGATCGGAGATGGCTGCCGTGCTGCGTTCGCATCGACTCGCCGCTGTCGTCGTCGCGGCGCTGTGCCTGCCGCTGTTCTCCGCCTGCACCGGGCGCCGGTTCCGGCGGTGCTGGCGGTGCTGGCCATGGCACCACACCGCCGCCGGCCGTCGCGGCGTCGACGGACCAGCGCCTCGCCGCCGCTGCCCGAAGGGCAGGAGGGCGGCTGGGAGATGGCCTTCAGCGACGAGTTCGACGGCACGTCGCTGGACACGTCACGGTGGGCCGACCATTCCAGCGCGGAGCCCGACCAGGGTCGCGGCAACCTCGACAATCAACAGCTGGAGTGGAACCAGGCCGCGAACTGCCAGGTCAGTGCCGGCGCAGCTGGTGATGACGGCGAAGCGGGAGCAGGTCACGTCCCCGTCGGGCAACCGCTACGACTGGACGTCGTGCCTGATCACGACCGCCCGGTCGTACAACTTCCAGTACGGCTACATCGAGGAACGCTCGATCCTGCCGGCCCAGCGGGGCTTCTGGCCGGCGTTCTGGACCTGGCAGGCGCGCGGCGTCGACCAGCACACCGAGACCGACGTGTACGAGTACTACTCCGACAACCGCCAGCGGCTCTACGCCACGCAGTACTCCGGCGCGCCAGGGCCGCTGCGACTGGCGCCCGTCGTTCGACCCGACGCAGGACTGGCACACCTACGGGGTGGCGATCGAAGCGTCCGGAACGACTTGGTACGCCGACGGTGTCCAGGTCTGCCACACCGACGCCACCTCGGACGGGCAGACCAGCATCATCACGAATCTCGCCGTGTACTCGCAGATTCCGCCGGACGCCGCCACGACCGGCGCGACCAAGCGCGTGGATTATGTCCGCGCCTGGAAGCCCGTGTCGTGAGCCGCAGGATCGCCAGGCCGAGCAGGGCGCCGGCGGTGTTCGCGATCAGGTCGTTGACGTCGACCGTCCGGTAGTTGCCCACCGTCAGCCATAGGACGAGCTGGGTCAGTTCGATGGCGGCGCTCGCGCCCAGCGCACAGGCGCCGAGACGGCCGGCCGACCCGGCGCGGGGCCACAGCAGCGGTACCAGTACGCCGAACGGCACGAACATGAGGACGTTGAGGACGAAGCTCACCGGTGGCACCTGGAACGGGACCAACTGGACCACCGCCGACCACGGGGCCCGCGTCCACGGATGCACCCGGACCGGGAAGACGGTCACGGCGAGGACGCCCACCGCGTAGAGAAGAAAGATCGGAGCGGCGATCCGGCGCCGCCGCATCAACGAAGCCAGCCGGCTTTGCGGACGATGCGGATCGCGTCGAGACGGTTTCGCGCACCGGTTTTGAAGATCACCGCGGAGAGATAGTTACGGACGGTGCCTCCCGAAAGATAGAGCCGCTTGGCGATGTCTTCGACCGACTCGCCCTCGGCCGCCAGCCCGAGCACCTCCAACTCGCGGGTACTAAGTTCACGCTTCGTGTTCAGTGACGCCGCCTGCAGCCGGGGATGCACGATCCGCTCACCGGCGGCCAGGCGCCGGACGGAGTCGGCGAGATATTCGCCGGACAGGTCCTTGAGCAGAAAACTGACCTCGGCTGCGTGCCGCCGCGGCGGCAGCATGCCGCGTTTGGTCGGATCGCACAGCACCAGCACGGCCGACGCCGGGAGCCGGGACCGCAGGTCCTCCGCGGTCGGCAACACCTGGCTGACCATGAACTCGGTGTCGATGACGATGACCTGCGGGGCCAGGGCGACGGCCTGATCCACCAGGTCGTTGTCGAGCGGGAGCATGCCGACGACCTCGATGTCGGGCTGGACCCTCAGTAACGAACGCACGTGGACGCCGAAGTATCCACCGTCCATCACCACGAGAACCCGGATCATCCCACTCCCTTGCTGACGACGCCGGCATCGAACGGGCGCAATGCCCCTCCATGAAACGGTAGACCCCGGTGGGACGCCGTGCATACGGAGAACGTGCCGGGCCGGCTCCGACGGTCGGCCCCATCACGGACCGTATGCGGGTACGCGTGGAGCCTTGCGCCGATCTCCATCGGCGGACGCCACTGTCCGGTGCCCGACGTGCACCGTACCGACCGCCGCCCCGCCGATAGCCTGGGCCGGTCTCGCGAGCGGTACGGGGTGACCCCATGCAGCAGGTACGGCTTCTCGGACCGGTCGACGTGACCGTGGACGGCGTTCCGCGGGCGGTCCGCGGGTTACGCCGCAAGGCCGTCCTCGCCGCCCTGGCGATGGCGCCCGGCGAGGTCATCGGCACGGATCGGCTCATCGAACTCGTCTGGGTCAGCGATGCGCCCGCGACGGCGCCCAACACGTTGCAAAGCCACGTCTCGCACCTGCGGCAGGTCCTCGGCGGCCGCGACACGATTCTCGCGCGTCCACCCGGATACGTCCTGTTGATCGGCACCGAAGGCACGGACGTCGCGCGCGCCGAGGGCCTGGCCCGGCAGGCGGCGGCGGAGAGCGACCTGGCTCGCCGGGTCCGCCACCTTCGTGGCGCATTGGACCTCTGGCGTGGCGCCGCCCTGGCCGACCTGGTCGGCCTGACCGGACTCGACCACGAGGCGGAACGGCTGGACGGCCTGCAGCTGCGTCTCCAGCGGGACCTCCTGGACGCCCGGCTGCGGCTCGGCGAACATGAGCAGCTGGTACTTGAGCTGGCCGGGTTGGTGCGCGAACAGCCGTTCGACGAGTCGCTGCACGGTCAGCTGATGCTCGCGCTGTATCGCAGCGGCCGCCAGTCCGACGCGCTGGTGGCCTACCAGCGGCTGCGGCGCCGGCTCGGTGACGACCTCGGGCTCGACCCGGGACCGGCGTTGCGCGAGCTCGAGTCCGCGATCCTGCGCCAGGATCCCGTACTCGACGCGCCGGCGTCCGCCCGGGAGTCCGGCTCGGTGGCCGCCACGGCGACTCGGCCGGCCGGCCCGACGGCGCCGAGTACGCCGACCCGGGCCGGCGCAGCTGCCGCTGGCGGTGCGCGGCTTCACCGGCCGGCGCGCGGAACTCGCGCAGCTTGACGCCCTCCTGCCCGAGTGTGCCGGGGACGCGGTCGTCGTGGCGGCCGTGTCCGGGCCGCCCGGCGTCGGCAAGAGCAGTCTCGCCCTGCACTGGGCGCACCGGGTGGTCGACCGGTTCCCCGACGGGCAGCTGTATGTGAACCTGCGCGGGTTCGATCCGCGCGGTGCGGCCTTGGCGCCGGCGGACGCGGTGCGCGGGTTCCTGGACGCCCTGCGGGTCCCGGTCGAGCGGATACCGGCCGATCGAGACGCGCAGGAGTCGCTGTACCGCAGCGAGCTGGCCGGCCGGCGGGTGCTGATCGTCGCGGACAACGCACGCGACGCGGAGCAGGTGCGCGCGCTGCTCCCCGGTACCCCCGGCTGCCTGGTCGTCGTCACGAGCCGCAACCAGCTCACCCCGCTGGTGGTGGCGACGGGCGCCCACCCGATAGCGCTGGACGTGATGAGTGCCGGTGAGGCCGGCGAGTTGCTCGCCCGGCGGCTCGGACCGGACCGGGTAGCCCGCGAGCCGGACGCGGTCGCGGAGATCATCGCCGGGTGCGACCGGCTGCCGCTCGCCCTCGGCATCGTCGCGGCGCACGCCAAGGCCCGCCCCGACGCCCCGCTGGCCGGGCCGGCCGCGCAACTACGCCCCGCCGCCGGCGGGCTGGACGCGTTCGACGGTGGCGACCCGACCACCAACGTACGGGTCGTGTTCTCCTGGTCGTACCGGGCGTTGAGCGACCCGGCCGCCCGCCTGTTCCGGCTGCTCGGCCTGCACCCCGGGCCAGACCTCGCGATAGCCGCGGCGGCCAGCCTCGCCGGGATCACCGGGCCGCCCGCTCGCGCCCTGCTGGCCGAACTCGTCCAGGCCAACCTGCTCACCGAGCCCGTCCCCGGCCGGTACGGGCTGCACGACCTGCTCCGGGCGTACGCCGCGGAGCTCGTCATGCCCGACGAACGCCGGCCGGCGGTGCACCGGCTGCTCGAGCACTACCTCCGGTCGGCCCACGCGGCCGTCCTGTGCCTCGATCCGGCGCGGGCGCCGCTCACCTTCGCCGACGTTCCGCCCGGCGTACTCGTCGTGGCACCGGCCGACCGGGAGGCCGCCCTGGCCTGGTTCGCCGCGGAGGCCCCCGCCCTGCAAGCCGCCATCGGGCTGGCGGCGGACGACGGCTACGACCGCCACGCCTGGCAGCTCGCGTGGACCATGACGACCTACTTCGACTGGTCCGGGCACTGGCACGACCTCATCAGCACGCAGACCGCCGCGCTCACCGTCCTGCTGCACCTCGACGAGCCGGCCGGCCGAGCCCACGCGCACCGCGACCTCGGCCGGACGTTGGCGTGGGTGGGCCAGTACGACACGGCCGACAGCCACCTGCAGCAGGCGCTGCGGCAGTACACCGAGCTGGGCGACGTGGTGGGCGCGGCCCGAACCCACATGAACATCGGTTGGATGCTGCAAACCCAGGACCGCCACCAGGCGGCGCTCGGGCACAGCGAGCGCGCCCATGACCTGTTCCGGGCGGCGGGCGACGAACTCTGGCAGGCGCGGGCGCTGAACTCGTGCGGCTGGCTGCACTCCCAGCTCGGTGACCACCGGCAGGCGCTCGCCCGCTGCGGCGAGGCGCTGACCCTCCTGGAGAAGGTCGACGACCGGCACGGTGCGGGGTCCACCTGGGACAGCCTCGGCTACGCGCACCACCAGCTCGGCGCGTACGCCGACGCCGTCGACTGCTATCGACAGGCGTTGGCCCTGTTCGCCGAGCTCGGCGACCGGTCAAGCGGCGCGGAAGTGCTCATCCACCTGGGTGACACGCAGGACGCGGCCGGCGATCGCGAGGCGGCGTACCGGACCTGGCGGGAGGCGCTGGCCGTCCTCGACGAGCTGGGTCACCCGGCCGCCGAGCAGGCCCGGACCCGGCTGCACGGGTAGGTGCCTGGCCGGCGGCTCAGCGTTGCAAGCCGTCCCACGACCATCGCGGGACGCTCAAGCCCTCGGGAACATCGTCGGCCGACTCGTGGTAGTGCGCCATGGTCGTCGTCGTCGCCCAGGCGAAGTAGTCGTACAACACCTGCCGGACGGGCTCGGCCGCGGTCAGACCCACGTCCTGCAGCGCCTGGTCGAAACAGGCGATCGCCCGGCGATCCATCTCCTCGTGCCGGCCGTTGCCGCTGTGGATCCGCACGACCGACGTCTCGTCGCCGTAGGTATCGGAGTAGGTGGTCGGGCCGCCGAGGGCCTCGGCCCAGTACGCGGCGAGTCGTTCGCGATGCTGCGGATGGAATCCGTGGCTGAACGCGTGGCTGACCACTTCGTCGGCCATCACCCGGGAGTGCCACGCCTCGGCCAGGCCGAGGAGGCCCTCGCTGCCGCCGGCGGCCTCATACACGCTCTGCATGCGCCAAGGATGCCAGGCCGGCGGCGGCCTAGTCGCCGCTCCGGTGGTACCG
Source organism: uncultured Actinomycetota bacterium (assembly GCA_963816625.1). GTDB lineage: Bacteria > Actinomycetota > Actinomycetes > Mycobacteriales > Micromonosporaceae > Dactylosporangium. Next base: position 2,113,867 of record CAWFLC010000006.1, read on the forward strand.
GAAGCGCTGCAGCAGTTCGTGCAGGTGCCCGGCCATGGTCGTGAGGTGGTCGGCCGCTTCGCGGGTACGGGTGGCGCCGGCCGTGGTGGTCCGGGCCGAATCGGTCATGGTGGTGATGTGGTCCGCGATCGCGCGGGTGCCGTGGGCCGCGCTGGTGGCGTTGCCGCTCATTTCGTCGGTCACGGTGTGCTGACCGTCGACGGCTTGCATGATCTGGCGTTGGATGTCGCGAATGTCGGTGATGATCCGGTGGATGTCTTGGACGGCGGACGCGGCGCCGGACGCGTCCTGGCGGATCGAGGAGGTGATGTGGTTGATCCGCTCGGTTGCCTGTGCGGTCTTGTTGGCCAGGTCCTTGACCTCTCCGGCGACGACGGCGAAGCCCTTGCCGGACTCACCGGCCCGTGCTGCCTCGATGCTGGCGTTGAGCGCCAACAGGTTGGTCTGCCGGGCGATGGCCGCGATGTCGTCGAGCATGGCGGTGATCTGGTCGCTGCTCACGCCGAGGCGGTCGACGGTACGGGCGGTTGCGTCGGCGGCCTCCGCGGCGCTGTCCGCGACGTTGCAGGCCTGACCGGCGCGGCCGGCGATGTTCGTGACGCCGGTGCGTACCGTCTCGGTCCCGGCGGCCATGGTGTCGACCTCGCCGGCGACCCGGTGGGCGTCCTCGAGCACCCCCCGGGCGCGCGATTCGGTGGTCTGCGCGCCGGTGGCCATGTCACCGCTGACCCGCCGCAGGTCCGCGGCGTAGCGGGTGAGCTCGTCGGTTTGGGTCGCGACCTCGCTCATGGTGTCGTTGAGGGTCACCACCGCCTGGTTGAGCGCCGCCGCCAGCTGGCCGACCTCGTCGTCGCGGTCCAGATCGATGCGCTGGGTGAGGTCACCGTCGGCGAGTTGCCTGGCGATCTGGGTCATGCGGGCGATCGGCCGGACCGTCCGGCGAGTCGACCAGCGGGCCAGCGCCAGCAGGCCGAGCAGGGTGATCACGGCCAGGATGATCAGGTTGCGTACGTCGGCGGGGCTGACCGCGGACGTCGCCGGTACCGAGACGGAGACTTGCCAGTGGTTCGCGTTGTCCGGCGCGGTGGGCACGTCGGCGCGGCCGACGACGCCGCGCAATGGCGCGCTCTTCGCCGGGACCAACTTCGCGTCGCGGATGGGGCCACCACTCGTGTCGATGACGACGGTCCCGGTACTTGCTTCGACGACCTCGACGCGTTCGCCCTTGCCCAGCGTCCGGGCCAGCCGCTGGCGCACGCCCTCCAGGCTGGCCTCGAAGTGCAGCAACGCCACCTGCTTGCCCGCCAGGTACACCGGGGTGGAGTTGGAGATGACCCAGCGCGCGCTGTCCGGCGACACGTATGGGCCGTGCTGATGCACGTGCCCGGCCGTCAGGGCGAAGGTGGGGGCGAAGAACGGGTTTCCGGACTCGTCCGGGGACAGATCACCGGCGCCGGCGATCGCGCCCTTGACCATCCGCGCCTCTTCCCGGCCGCCCCGGTCGATGAAACAGGCCTCGTCGATGAGGTCGGGGTAGAGGGAGTTGAGCTGGACCAGTGTGCCGTTGACGTCGGCGGCCAGCTGGTCGCGGCGGCCGGGCTCGGCGTACCAGCGGGTAAGAACCTGGTTGCCGGCGGCGATGAGGACCTCGCTGCGCCACTGCAGGAACAGTTGATCGAGCTGGGCCGCCGCGACCTCGGCCTTCTTGCGGGCGCCTTGCCGGTCCCGGGCCGCCGCCGCCGCGCTCGACTGGTAGAGGACCAGGGCCGCACACATCGACAACGGCACCAGCCCGGCCAGCACCACGGTGAGCGCGATGCCGACGCGGCGGCCGGACCGCCGCGAACGCGATGCCGTCATGCCCGGCGCATCGGCCTGAATAGCGCGAAGCTGAGCAAATCCGACCCGGCCTGTGCGGATGCGGTTGCTTTCTTCTTTCCAGATGACTCGGGTCCGCCGAGCGCGCGACCGCTGCTCCCGCCAGACACCGCTCCGGCCCTGGGGGGCCTCCGCTGCCAGGTCCGCAGTCACAAGCCCGCCCCGGACACCACTACTCCGGGCAAGTTGTGCCCTCCACCGGTCCCGGAGGCGACTATTCCGGGGAAGTAGTGGCCTCAGGTGGGCCCCGAGGCCACTACTCCGGGCAAGTAGTGGCCTCCGCCGGACCTTCGGCGGCACGTGCCGGTGGCCACTCGTCCGGCACAGCCCGGTAGGGCTGGCGGGCTCGGTGTGCGGTGAGGCTTTCACGGCCGCGACCACCAGGCACTTCGCCCGGGGACGCATTGACATGCGCAAACTTCGGTGAGCGTGCTCGCCCCGATTGCCACCTGTCCGGGGCTCCTTTCGCGCAAGGTTCGGCCTGGGTACTGTGAGCGCTCACAGAAGCCCCCATCGCCTCCGCCGAGCGAAAGGAATGCCATGTCGACACGTGACGTCTGGCGAAGGATCGCGGTTCTCGGCGCCCTGACGGCGCTCAGCGTTCCCGCCGCCACGATGGCCGTCGCACCGGCGGCCGGCGCCAGCACGCTGTCCATGCGCGGCGCCGATGTGTCGTCGCTGCAGCGCGCCGTCGACCTCGGCGCCAAGTACTACACCGCCGCCGGCGCGCGCCGCCGACCCGCTCGACATCCTCAAGACGGCGCGGCGTCAACTACGTGCGGCTGCGGGTCTGGAACAACCCGGCCAGCGGCTACAACAACGAGGCGAAGGTCCTCGCGTACGCCAAGACCGTCAAGGCCAAGGGGCTTCAAGCTGCTGGTCGACTTCCACTACTCGGACACCTGGGCCGATCCCGGCAAGCAGTACAAGCCGGCCGCGTGGGCGAGCCACGGCATCAGCACGCTGCAGACCGACGTCTACAACTACACGTACGACGTGTGCACCAGCCTCAAGTCGCAGGGCACGACGCCGGACAGCGTGCAGATCGGCAACGAGATCAACGTCGGCATGCTGTGGAACGACGGCAAGGTGATCAACAACAACTTCACCAACCTGAGCCTGCTGCTGAAGGCCGGCTACAACGCGACCAAGGCGTGCAACAGCGCCACCCAGGTCATCATCCACACGGCCGACGCCGACAGCGACGCGAACGCCCGCTGGTTCTACGACGGCATCACCGCCAAGGGCGTCGACGTGGGACATCACCGGCCTGTCGTACTACTGCATCTGGCACGGCACGCTGGCCAACCTGTCCAGCGTCGTCACCGACGTGCGAGACGCGGTACGGCAAGCCGGTCGTCATCGCCGAGACCGCGTACCCGTTCACCGCGGCCAACGCCGACGGCACCGGCAACTCGATCGACAGCGCGTGCGCCGGCTACCCCGCGACCTGGACCGGTCAGGGCGCAGCGAGTTCACGGCCGTACAGAACACGGCGAAGGCCGGCGGCGCCATCGGCGTCTTCTACTGGGAGCCGACCTGGTATCGCGGTCCCCGGCAACGGCTGGGACCCCGCCAACATCACGGCACCGGTGACGGCTGGGACAACATGGCCGTCTTCAACTGGGGCGGGGTGTTCAACTCCGCCGTGGCGTGGACCTCATAGCACCTGTCCGGTCCGGCCGCGCGGCCGCCGCTCATCCGTGAGGGATGGCTTTTCGCCCGCTGAGCCGCACCGGGCAACGCCCTCGCGCACCGTTGGCCGCGAAGCAAGGCCGGTCGCCGGGAGCCGCTTCGCCAGGTTTTCAGCCCGAGGGGGTGAGGGCCGCTGCCGCCGAGCGGGTCACGATGGCATCTTCGGCTCCCCGGTCGAAGGGATCGGCTCGTGAACGACATCATCGAAACAACAGCCTGGGTCCGCCATGTATGACCGGTATCTGGTGCGGATCGCCGGCCGGCTCGGTCCGGCCCTGCGGGCCGCGTTCAGCGGCAGCCGGTTCGAGGTTCGCCCGCCGCGGACGTTGATCCGCGGCCGCCTCTCGCGCGACGAACTGGAGCGGCTCCTGGAGCGGATGGACCGGTCCGGGGTCACCCTTGTCCACCTGGAACGCTGCTCGCCGTCCGGTACCGCCGGGACGGCCGGAGGCGGCGACCCGGATGCTGAGGTCAATGCCGCTGACGCCGCGTCGTCATCCGTGGCGGATGGCGCGTCGCCGTCGCGACCAAGGCACGGTTAGACCATGTCCAGCAACAGCGAGCCCGTACCGGCAACGGTGCCGCCGCCCGAGCCGGCAACGCTGCCGTCGCCGCCGCCCGAGCCGGCAACGCTGCCGTCGCCGCCCCCCGAGCCGGCCGGTCGGCACGCAAGGATGAGTTACCGGTTGTTGACCGTCGCGGTCGGCACCAGCGCGCTGGTGTGGGACCGGTTGCTGCCGTCGCGGCAGCGACCTCTATGGGCGGATGCAGCGGTTGGTGTCCTGTTCGAGGCGGAGGCGGCCATCGCGAGCCTGCCGGCGCGGCCACCGGCGATGGCGGCGAAGGCCGGTCGCCACCTGGCCGCGCTGGCCGGTCGCGGCCAGGTGGAGCGCGACCGGGCCCGCAAGCGGGTGACTGACCTTGCCGATGCGGTCATCGACGCGATCGCCACTTCACCGGTGGTTGATCGGGTGGTCGACGTTCAACTCGATCGGGTGGTCCGTCCGATGGTGGCCGTCGTCCTCGATGACGTGTTCGCGTCGCTTGAGGCAAACCCCGCGCGAGTCCAGGGCCTGGTCCGCGGGCAGAGCACCTCCATGGTCGGCGAGCTCGTCGGGCGCATCCGGGGCGGCGCGTTCGCCGGCGACGCCGCCGTCGATCGGGTGACGGCGCGGCTCCTCGGCCGCACCGCGGACCCCACTCCCGCGCCTGTTGGCGAACCACCGCCTTGACCGCGGTGGGTGTCTCCCGGTACGCGGGGATCGCCAGCCGTACGGCGGCCTTCCTGGTCGACGCCGTGATTGTGGTTGCGCTCGGCGGCGGCGCGGTCATGGTGGCCGAGTTGGTGGGCCTGGTCGTCGGCTGGCCGGTCAGCAACATCGGCAACGTGATCGTGCCGCTGGCCGCGATCGGCCTGCCGCTGCTCTTGGCGACCTACAACTTCACGTTCTGGGGGCTCGTGGGGCGGACGCCGGGAATGGCGGTGATGGGATTGCGCGTCGTCCGCACCAGCGGCGGGCCGATCTCGTGGGTGTCGTCGCTGATCCGTGCCGTCGTGTTCATGATCTTCCCGATCGGAACGCTGTGGTGTGTCGTCGACCGGCGGCGCCAGGCGATCCACGACAAGTTCGCCCGGACGGTCGTGTCCGTTCCGGTCAGATGAACCCCAGCATCCGCGCGCGGCGCACCGCCTCGTTGCGCCTGGAGGCCGACAGCTTGCGCAGAATGCTCCGGATATGCGTCTTCACGGTGTTGACCGACACGTACATGGTGGCGGCGATCTCCTCCGTCGGCATCATCGCCGCCAGGTAACGCAACACCTCCGTCTCCCGAACGCTCAGCGCGTCCACGATGACCGGCTCGACGGGACTGCCCCGGCTGCCACGCGCCGGTGAATCCGGTTCGTGGCTGCGGTGCCCCAGTGTCCGGTACTGGCCGGCGAGTTCCGCGTCGTCGCGCAGGATCCGCCGCACCCGCACCTCGGTCTCGTGGATGGAGCGCCGGTGCGACTCGGCATCGGCGAGCCGCAGGACACGCCGCAGCGCATCCCGGGTGCCCTGGAGGTTTCCGTCCTGCACGGCGAGCCGGGCCTTGATCAGCCAGGCATCGATCAACACCGGTACGGTGGCGTCGGTCGACTCGATCACCGGCGTGACGATCTGCCACGCGCCTCTCCGGTCGCCGGTGGCCAGCCGGACTTCGGCGAGCACGACGGCGGCGTCCGGGCGATCGTTTTCGGTGAGTCCGCCGACCGTCGCGCAGGCATCGTCGGGCTGGCCGGTGGCGGTCAACAGGCGGGCCCGGTCCAGCGTGATCTCCCGGGCCAACCAGGCCGGCGGTGCCGGCCGGCCCGCTGCCTCGCCGGCGTCCCGAAGGATCCTCAGCGCGCCGTGGAGATCGCGGCGCGCGCGCATCAGCCTCGACTTCACCACGGCGAATCCGGCCACGGTGGACCCGTCGGCGCGCCCGTCGCACCGGGGCTCCGCGACCCGGAGGTGGCGACCGGCCGCCTCCATGTCGTAGCGCTCCATGGCCACCCAGGCCTGCGCCACCTCGGCGGCCACCGTGTCAAGCGCCGGCGCTGAGCGCCGCGCCAGGTCGATGGCCTCCTTGGCCAGTACCGTGGCATGCCGCAGTTGTCCCCGATGGGCCTCGATCAACGCCAGGTGCCGCAGGCTGTCCAGCCGCGGGGACTCGCAGCCGACCGCGTCAGCGGCCTCCGCCGCCTCGGCCAGGGTGACGACCGCCGCGTCGGTCGCGCCGACCCAGCTCTGTGCGGTCCCGGTGGCGGCGAGGACCAGCGCGCGCAACTCGGGGTGCACAGCGAGCCGATCGGCCGGCGCCCCGGCCAGGAGAGATCGAGCGACGGTCGCAGATCGCAGAGCCTTCGGCGCGTCCTGGCCGGTGCCGGGAAGAAGGGCACCGAGCAGCGCGCTGGCCAGCGCCAGCGCATGACTGGGCGGTGCGTCGGCGACGAGTTCCTCGGCCCGGGCGAGCTGCTTGGCGGACCGGACCGGATTGCCCCCGGCGAGTGCGAGCGCGCTGGCCACTATGGCGCACCGGGGATCGCCGACGTCGTCGGGCAGATACCGGAAATGGGCACCGAGCCGATCCGCCTGGCCGCCGATGACCAGCCGTCCCACGGCGAAATCCTCGACCACGATGTCCGCCGCGGCCTCCCAGTCGCCGGCCGCCACCGCGTGGCCGACCGCCTCGGGGACCCGGCCCTCGGCGACGAACCAGCCGGCGGCACGGCGGTGCAACCGGCGTTTCTGGTCGGCGTCGTCGTAGGCCAGTTCGGCGCGTAGCAGTTCGGCGAACAACCGGTGGTAGCGATAGGTCACGGGGTGACCCGGCACCAGCTGGACGAACGCGTTCTCGTGCTGGAGCGTGGCCAGCGTGCGGCCGGCGCCGGGATGACCCGTGAGGAGCTCGGCGAGTTCCGGCGTGACCGCTTCGACGATGCTGGTCTTGAGGAGAAACTCGCGCACCTGTGGCGGTTGGCTCCGAAGCACCTCGCCCAGGAAGTACTCGGCGATGTTCGCGTCATCGCCGGCGATGGTGGCGACGAAACTCTCCGCGTCGTCGCGGCCCTCGAGGGCCATGGCGAACAGCCGGAGGCCGGCCGCCCATCCCTCGGTGTGCTGCACGAGTGACATGAGGGTCGGCGCCGGCAACGCGAGGCCGTGCAGGGCGAGCAGTTCAGCGGCTTCGGCCGCGGTGAAGGCGAGCTCGTCACCCCGGATCTCGCCGAGCGTGCCCGCCAGCCTGTACCGGTAGAGCGCGAGCGGCGGATCCCACCGGCCAACCAGCAGCAGCCGCAACCGCCGGGAAGCGTGCCGCAGCACGAAGTCCAGATCGTCGGCCCAACGGTGATCGTTCAAAGTGGACACGTCATCGAGGACCAGAATCACCGGCCGTGGCTGGTCGGCGAGCTCGGCGGCGAGCCGGACAAGAAATGCATGGTCGATCGGCCCGGTGGGCACTGGATGGGGTTCCGCCGGAAACAGCTTGAGCCCGGCGCGGCGCATCCCCTCGACCACGTAGGTCCACAGTGCGGCCGGCCGGCTGTCCCGGCCTTCCAGCGTGATCCACACGACGACGTCGGCCTCGGATCCGGCGTTCGTCCAGGAGGCCACGAGCTGCGTCTTGCCGCACCCGGCCGGCCCCGTGACCAGGGTGACCGGGTCCCGAACGCATCGCGACAGCCGTTCCAAGAGCCGGTGACGGGTCACCATGAAGCGCGGCGCGGCCGGTGCCGAGAACTTCGACTCCAGCAGCGGGGGGCCCTCGATAATGGCCGCCGACGGATCGACGACGGAGGATGCGAGTTCCAGGTCAGCTGCCACCGGGCCTCCTTGGGAGCAGCACAGTCAACGACAGCAGCATTCCGGGAAACCCGACGTCGCGCCTCGACCAAACTGGATGAAGTTCGCAGAGTGACAATTGCGCCTTCGGCGAGACGCTCGAGCCGGCAAGGGTGCCGAGTCGGGGCCGTTTCAGCACGGTGAGGATGATGCGCCCGGTCGTCGGTGCCGCCCATTCTTAGCCGGGGGAGAACATGAGTAACGCCGACCATCGCCGCCGCCGTCGCGCCAGACCCTGAAAGGCAAAATGCCCATGGCCCGGGACATGTACGAAGTCAGAGTTTCCGGGACTATTCCCGACGATCTGCTGGCTGAGCTGGGCGGTCTGGACGTTGTCGTCGAGCCCGCGGAGACCGTCTTCCACGGCTCTCTGCCCGATCAGTCCGCGCTCCTCGGCCTGCTCGCGCGCATCCACGGGTTGGGGCTACGCCTGCTCGAGGTCCGCTGGGTCGTCGGCGACTCCGATGCCGCCGCCCCGTAGCGGTGTCGCTCGACTGCCGTTACCGGCCGTCGGGGCCGGCCGGCGTACGAGGCCGCCCACACAACTGGGTGGTGCGAACCGTGCGGTCTTCACCCGCCGCGGATGAACCTGGACCGACCGCGGCCGGGTCACCGGAGTGCGGCGACTCCTCCCGAGCGGCTTTGCCACGCGCCGGCGGCGCATGGCGGCGGACGCCGGCTCATCCGCTTCGGGCGACGCGTGACCGGATTGTCGGTTAGATCATCGATGATGGGTGAATAGCCGTGCCATGAGAGGAGACGATGCTCATGGCCAGGCTGAGGGACTTCTGCCGCGGACGCGACCTCGCGCTCGGATACGCCCTGGTGGTGGTGGCCGTGACGATCGCGCTCACCTCTCTTCCCCGGTCGATCCACGATGACCTGGTCCTGCGCAGCAGCACCAACCTCGACAACCTGCAACATCACCCGGTCACCGTTCTCATCGTGAGTGCCTTCGTGCTCGGCACTCCCGCGGAGCTGGCCCAGATCCCACTGCTGATCTGGGCGTACGGGGCGGTGCAACGCTGGCTCGGCCGGGCCGCGGCGGTGATCACCGGGATCTTCGGTCACGTCGGCGCGACCCTGTTCGTCGCGGCCCTGCTGGCCACCGGCGTCGCCCGCGGCGTGGTCAACCCGGCCGTCGGGCACCTCGACGACGTCGGCGTCAGCTACGGACTCGCCGCCATCGCCGGGTTGTGCACCGTCCGGCTGCCCCGCCGGTGGCGGACCGCCTACGTCTGTGCGTGGGCGGTCGTGCTCGGCAGTGCCCTGCTGTTGTCGCACACGTTCACCGATCTCGGACATGCGACCGCGTTCGGCGTCGGCCTGGGCCTGGCCGTGGTGGTCGCGGCGGCCGGCCGGGCCAGCCGCTCCGGCCACCCCGACGCCGGCGACGCCGGCCCGGACAAGCCGGCGATCGGCAGCGCCGGATCAGCCGACGCCCAATGACGGCGGTCGATCTGCCCCCGGCGGGCCAGACGACCGCGATCGGTGTCACCAGGCGGCTCACCCGTGCCGGGTGAGCCGCCCGCGGCGGCCGGGTGCCAACATCTGGCAAACGGGGGAGACCGTCGGCGATTGCGGACGAGTCCGCGACCCGCCGTAACACGAGATAGGGAGCGACCATGGCTGGGGACAGAAGCGCGGCTTGGGGCGGCTGGGTTGCCTTCGCCGGTGTCTTGATGATCATCGAAGGCGCGCTCAACCTGGGTCAGGGCCTCGTGGCATTGATCTGGGACGAGCGGACGGCAGTGGTAGCGAACCGGCTCGTCGTGGTCGACGTGACCGGGTACGGCTGGACGCTGTTGCTGTCCGGCGTCGTGTTGTGCGTGGTCGGTGCAGGGCTCCTCGGGGGACGGACCTGGGCCCGGATCACCGGCATCATCATCGTGGGCCTGCACGCGCTGACGCAGATCGCCTGGCTCGGCGCCTACCCGGTCTGGTCGCTGTTGATGCTCGCCCTCGACACGTTCATCATCTTCGCGCTCACCGCAAAGTGGTCGGACGCCAAGGCTGGCCTCGGCGCTCATTCCGAAGGGGCGACGATGCCGTCCCGGGACATGCGCGCACCAGCGTAAGGCGACCGCCGGCGGGCGACCTGATCGGTCGGTACCGCACCCTGACCCGCTTCACACATCTCAGAGGAAGGCGGATGGCTAGATGTCGGTCGACGAACTGGTAGCCGCGCAATTGCAGTCCGGCCTGTCGGATCAACCCCTGCTGGAGACCCTGGTCCGGATGCAGGCCGACAACCAGGCCAGGTCCGGGCTTGACGATCGCACGTACGTGCTGGTGCGGCTGGCCGGGTTGGCGGCGCTCGACGCATCCCCGACCTCATTCCTCACGCACCTCGCGATCGCCGACGAGGTGGGGATCACGCTCGAGGAGGTCCGCGGCGTGCTGATCGCCCTGGCTCCGCTGATCGGCAGCGTGCGGGCCCTCTCCGCGGCCGGCCACGCCCAGCAGGTGCTCAACGGCTGATCCGAGAATCGCCGACCGCCGCACCATCATCCGGAGCGGGTGATATGCCGCTGCGAACTCCGCCCAGAGGGGTTCGCAGCGGTATCACCCGGCCGGGATGGTGCGGTGCGCGCGGTGCGCCCGCTCACGGTGGTTCGCAGCGAAATTAGTCGATAGGGTCGGCTCCGACGTTCTCGGGAGGCCCGATGAGACGAACCGCCGGCGCCGTTGCCGTGTCAGCCTTCTGCGCCACCGTCCTGATCGGCTCCACCGCGGCCTATGCCAACGGTGATCATGCCGGTCGGTTGACCGTTTCGGTGGTGTCCAATGCTCACCCCGATCTGGTCAGTGGTGGTGATGTGCTGGTCAGGGTGGCCGGCGCCGAAGGTGCACCGCGGCTGTCGGTGGACGGCCACCGCGCCGCGGCGACGCCGCATCGGCAGGCCGACGGCAGCTGGCTGGCGCTTGTCTCCGGGCTGAGCAACGGCCGGCACCGGATTGCGGCCAGCTCCGGCCGCCGCGACGGCGACGTCCAGGTGACGAACCACAGCATCGACGGGCCCGTGTTCTCCGGGCCGCGGCAGCTGCCCTTCATCTGCCAGACCGAGGCGTTCGGCCTGGGGGCGGCCAGCCAGCCGACCTGCGCCGCGGCGACCAAGGTGTCGTACCGGTACAAGAACACCGCGGGCGCGTTCTTGCCGCTGGCCGACCCGAACACGCGCCCGTCCGACCTGGCCACCGCGCTGGTCAACGGCGCGCCGGTGCCGTACCTCGTGCGGCTGGAGCAGGGCACGATCGACCGGGCGGTGTATGAGATCGCCGCGCTCTACGACGGCTCGGATCCGACCCCGTTCGCCCCGGACACCAGTTGGAACCGGCGCCTGGTCTACACCTTCGGCGGCGGTTGCAACGGCGGCTTCCACCAGGGCACCGCGACCGGCGGCGTGCTCAACGACCTCTTCCTGGCCCAGGGCTACGCGGTGGCGTCGTCGACGCTGAACGTGCTGAACAACAACTGCTCGACCATCATTTCGGCCGAGGCGGCCATGATGGTCAAGGAGCACTTCATCGAGCGGTACGGACCGGTCGCGCACACCATCGGGTGGGGCGGTTCCGGCGGCGCGATCCAGCAGTACGACATCGCCGATCAGTACCCCGGCATCCTCGACGGCATCGTGCCCGGCGTCTCGTTCCCGGACCCGCTGACCACGATCGGGCCGGTCACCGACTGCCGGCTGCTCAACCATTTCTTCGGCGCCGCCGGCAACGGATTCAGTGCCGAGCAGCAGCGCGCGATATCCGGTTTCCGCACGTACTCGACGTGTGTGTCGTGGGACGCCACGTTCGCCAACCGGGTGACCGCGACCGACAGCTGCGATCCGTCGATACCGGTCGACCTGTTGTGGAATCCGGACACCAACCCCGACGGCGTGAAGTGTTCGGCGGCCGAGCAGATGGTCACCCAGCTCGGCCGTGACCCGCGCACCGGCTTCGCCCGCAGCCCGCTGGACAACATCGGTGTCCAGTACGGCCTGCAGGCACTGCGCGACGGTGTGATCACGGCGCAGCAGTTCGTCGACGTGAACGCCGGCGTCGGCGGTTATGACTACACCGGGCGGCTGGTCCCGCTGCGTTCGACGGCCGACCCGCGCGCCCTGTTCGCCACGTACCGCGATGATCTGCTCAATTCAGGGCGGCAGGGCCTGGCCGAGACCGCGGTCATCGACCAGCGCATCGACCTGGACCTAGCCGGCTTCGGGAACGACATCCACACCACCGAGTGGTCATACGTGATCCGGGCCCGGATGACCGAGGGTGGCATCGCCGGCAACCATGTCCTCATCGAGAGCGACGTGAGCACGGCCGGGCCGGTCAGCGTGTACGAGCTGGCGGCGATGGAGCGGTGGCTGTCGGCCATCGACGCCGACACCTCGCACCGCCCGCGCTCGGCCAAGGTGGCGGCCGACCGCCCGGCCGACGTCTCCGACGGCTGCTTCCTCCCCGGCGGCACGCTCGTGCACGAACCGTTGTCCTACAACGGTTCCGGCCAGTGCGCTACCGCCTACCCGGTGGCCGCCAACACCCGGCTGGTCGCCGGCCAGCCGCTGACCATGACCGCGTTGAAGTGTGCCCTGAAGCCGTTGAGCTTCCGGGACTACCCGGTCGCCTTCACCGCCGCCCAGCGGGACAAGCTGCGGGCCGCCTTCCCCACCGGCGTCTGTGACTACAGCCGCCGCGGCGTCGGCGTCGTCCCGCCCGGCGGCCCATGGCGCAGTTACGGCGATTAGCCCGTGGCCGCCCGTGACCGCCTGCCGGTCACGGGCGGCCACCCCCGGCGGCGTCCTCAACGGGAGGTGCAGCTCACCCCGGTCAGCGGCTGGTTCGCGCCGTCGACGACCATGCCGAAGGAGGTCGAGCCGTTCGCCGCGATGGTGCCGTTGTAGCTCGCGTTCGCGGCCACCACCTGCGGCCCGGTCTGGGTGAGCACGGCGTTCCAGGCGCTCGCGACATGCTGGGTGCCGGCGAACGAGAACCGCACCGTCCACCCGGTCGTCGCTGCCGTCCCGTTGTTGCGGATCGTCACCTCGGCTTGGTAGCCGTTGTTCCATGAATTGACCACCGTCGGGGTGACCGTGCAGGCACCGGTACCGGCGGTGCTCGTCGGTGTGGCGGACGCCGAGGGCGTCGCAGAAGCGCTCGGCGTGCCGGACGGGGTCGCGGTGGGCGTCGCGGTGGGCGTCGTCGTGCCACCGCCGCTGGTCGTATAACTCGCCGCGGTGTACGCCGGTGAGCACTGTGCCGAGCACGAGTCCGGGAGCGTGAGGCTGTACACCCGGCCGCCGTTGATCAACGCACCGGTGACGTCGCGTACCCGGATCTGGAACTGGGTGCCGCCCGAGGTCGTCCCGCCGATGATGTACGACTGGCCCATGTCGCTGTTCATCTGGGCCGGGTGCCAGGCGCCGTCGGCGAGGTACTCGACGCCGTGGATGCCGTTGGCCAGGTGGGACACGGCGATCGCCGGCCACCAGCGCTGGGCACCCTGCAGGAACCCGATCTTGATGTCGCCGGAGTAGCCGGGGGCCGGCACGAACGACCACTCGATGTGCCGGTTGTTGAAGTGGTTCGGGTACAGGTCGGTGAGCACGGCGCCGTTCTTGACGAACCGGTTGAGCGAGGCCTTGGCCAGGTCCAGGTGGTACGGGTCGTCGCGGCACCAGGCGTTGGAGTCGCCGCAGCTGTCGGCGACCAGCATGTTCAGCGTCGCGTCGTTGTACGCGTCCGGGCCCCACGAGCCGTTGCGGCAGAAGGGCTGGTTCGGGGCGCCGTCGTTGACCCCGGTGCAGAAGTCCCGATCGTGACCTGGACCCAGCGGCCGCAGTTGAGCCCGTTGTTCCAGATGCCGATCTTGTCCGCCTGCGCGGCCGGGATCGGGCGCGGGTAGAACGAGTAGTCGCCGGGCGTGTTGTAGACGTTCAGTGCGACGAAGTTCTGCGAGTCAAGCTCGGCCTGCGGCAGGCCACAGCCACCGTACGGGGAGCCGAGACCGTCGAAGTAGGTCGCGTTGCCGATCACCGGGTTCGTTGGCTCCGGCACGAGCGCGTCGGCCGGCAGCTGCAGGTACATCACCACAAGCGAGACGCACGCCGCGAAGGCGGTCGCCAAGGCGAGCCTGGTACGCGTACGTCTAGGCGTCGAGCGCAGTCGGGTCACGGGCCACACGGTGGCACGCGCCGCCCGGCCGCAGACAGCACCGCGCCCCCGGCCAGTTCCCGAACACGGCGTTGTCCCAGCACAGCGGCGGGTGGCCGGCGTACCGGACGGTGAAAGTTTCCCGGGCCCGGCCCGGATTGCTCGGCGTGAGGCCCGCGCCGGGCGACGAGCGTTAAGAACGCGTCAAGATCCGCTCGTGGGGTGCTAAGAACGCGTATGCATCGCCGGAATCCGGCGCCGGCGCGGTTTCACTCCAATACGTGATGGCTTCGGTGAAACGACTGGTGGTCGGCCGCCCGCTGCGCAGCGACCGGCTCGGCGAGACGCTGCTGTCCAAGCGGCTGGCGCTGCCGATCTTCGCCAGCGACCCGCTGTCGTCGGTGGCCTACGCCACGCAGGAGATCCTGCTGGTGCTCACGCTCGGCGGCCTGGCCTACCTGTACCTGGCGCCGTGGGTCGGGCTGGCCGTCGTCGTCCTGCTCGCCGTGGTGACCGTGTCGTACCGGCAGGTGGTGCGGGCCTACCCGAGCGGCGGCGGCTCGTACGAGGTCGCGTCACGCAACCTGGGCCGGTCGGCCGGCCTGGTGGTCGCGGCCGCGCTGCTGGTCGACTACGTGATGACGGTCGCGGTGTCGGTGGCCGCCGGCGTGGACAACATCATCTCGGCGGTGCCGGAGCTCAACCCGCACCGCGTCGCGATCAACCTGGGGTTCGTCGCGGTGCTCACGGCGATGAACCTGCGCGGCGTGCGCGAGTCCGGGCCGGACGTTCGCGGTGCCGACGTACCTGTTCATCGCCGGGGTCCTGGTCATGGTCGTGGTCGGGCTGACCCGCGCGGCGTTCGGGCAGCGCGCCGGTGGCCGAGTCCGCCGGCTGGCAGGTACAGCCGCACCAGGTCGGGCTGACCGGGCTGGCGCTGACGCTGCTCGCGCTTGCGCGCGTTCGCGTCCGGGCTGCACGGCGCTGACCGGGGTCGAGGCGATCTCCAACGGGGTGCCGGCGTTCCGGCCGCCGAAGAGCGAGAACGCCGCCCGGACCCTGGCCGCGATGGGCGTCGCTGGCGATCATCATGTTCGCCGGCATCACCGCGCTGGCCCTCGATCGCCAAGGTGCACGTCGCGGAGAACGCCGTGCGATCTGATCGGCTTTCCCGGCGACTGCGCGACCGCGCCGCAGCGCACCGTCATCGCCCAGGTCGCCGCGGCGGTGTTCGGCGGCGACGCACTCGGTCGGGTTCTTCTTCATCCAGGCGACCACCGCGCTGATCCTGATCCTGGCCGCGAACACCGCGTTCAACGGCTTCCCGCTGCTGGGTTCGATCCTGGCCGAGGAGCGGTACCTGCCCCGGCAGCTGCACACCCGCGGCGACCGGCTGGCCTTCTCCAACGGCATCATCCTGCTCGCCGTCGTCGCCGGCGTCGCTGATCTACGCGTTCGACGGTTCGGTCACCCGGCTGATCCAGCTCTACATCCTCGGCGTGTTCACCTCGTTCACGCTGAGCCAGACCGGCATGGTCCGGCACTGGAACCGGGCCCTGGCGGTGCGAGCGCGACCCGGCTGGCCCGCCGCCGGCATGCACCGGTCCCGGGTCATCAACGCGCGTCGGCGCGGTGCTGCACCGCGCTGGTGCTGGTCATCGTGCTGGCCACCAAGTTCACCCACGGCGCCTATCTGGTCGTGATCGCCGTGCCGCTGCTGTTCGCTGATGATGAGCGCGCATCCGCCGGCACTACGACCGGGTCAGCGCCGAGCTGGAACCCGAACCGCGCGGCGAGGTCCTGCCGGCCCGCATCCACGCCGTCGTGCTGGTCTCCCGGCTGCACCGCCCGACGCTGCGGGCCCTGGCGTTCGCCCGGCCAGCCGACCGGACACGCTGACCGCGCTGACCGTGTCGACCTCGGCCGGAGGAGGCCGCGGCGCTGCAGACCGGATGGGCCGAGCGGGACATCCCGGTGCCGCTGACCGTGCTGGACTCCCCGTACCGCGACATCACCGGGCCGGTGCTCGACTACGTCGCCGCCTGCGCCGGCAGACGCGCCGCGGGACCTGGTCGCCGTCTACATCCCGGAGTACGTGGTCGGGCACTGGTGGGAGCACCTGCTGCACAACCAGAGCGCGCTGCGGCTCAAGGCCCGGCTGCTGTTCCAGCGGCAGGTCATGGTCATCAGCGTGCCGTGGCAGCTGCGCTCCAGCCGCGCCGAGGAACGCCAGACGCCGCGTCGCCGCGACGCTGCTCGAGCAGCCCGCGGCTGACCGGTCCGGTCGCTGTTGGACAATGCCCGGCATGGAGGCGCCGGGCGACACGCGATGGACCGCGGACAGCAGTGCCCGGCGCGCCGAGGCTGCGGCCGGCCTGGTCGGTCGGCGTCGCCGGTCTGGCTGGCCGCTCACCGCCGTGCTGGTGCCGGTGCGCGGCGACCTGTCGCTGGCCAGCGTCACCCTGCTGTTCCTGTCCCGGTCGTCGCCGCCTCGGTCGCCGGCGGCGTGTGGCCGGCGCTGGTCGGGCGCGGTCGCCGCCGACCTGCTGGTCAACTTCTTCTTCGTCCCGCCGTACCACACGCTGGTCGGTCGGCAGCGCCGGCAACGTCATCGTCCTGTCGTGTACGTCCTGGTCGCGGCGACCGTCGCGGTCGCGGTCGACGTCGCCGCCCGGCAGCGGGCCGCCGCCGCCCGCCGCAGCGTCGAGGCCGGCCTGCTGGCCCAGATCAGCGCCGCCCCGGCCGCGGCCGGCGCGCTGCCGCAGCTGCTGGAGCAGGTCCGGGCCGCCTACGGGATGACCGCGGTGGCCCTCGTCGCAGGCCGACGGCAATCGTGGTCGCAGCGTCGGGACCCGCCCAGCCGGTGCACCCGGCGCTGAGCGTGGACGCGTCGCGCCGACGCTCCGACTGACCGCGTGGGGACCGGCGGTGTTCGGCGAGGACCGGCGCACCCTGCGCCGGCTCGCCGCGGCCGCGGCCCGCCTGCGCGAGAACCAGCGCCTCGCCGACCAGGCCGGCACAGGCCCGCGAGCTGGCCGAGATCGACCGGCTCCGCGCCGCACTGCTCAACGCCGTCGGCCACGACCTGCGCACCCCGCTCGCCGGGATCAAGGCCGCCGTGTCCAGCCTGCGCCAGCCCGACGTCGACGTGGACCCCGACACGATCAGGCCGAACTGCTGGCCACCGTCGAGGAGTCCACCGACCGGCTCGATCGCCCTGGTGGAGAACCTGCTGTCGCTGAGCCGGCTGCAGGCCGGCGTGCTGTCGGCCGATCTGCGACCGGTCGCGCTCGACGCGGTCGTCGCCGAGGCGGTGCTGCACCTGCCCGACCACGCGCGCGGTCGAGCTCGACGTGCCCGACGACCTGCCGCTGGCGCTGGCCGACCCGGGCCTGCTCGAACGGGTGATCGCCAACCTGCTCGCCAACGCGCTGACCGCCGAGCCCACCCGGCAGCGCCGGTCCGCGTCGCCGGCGAGGTCGCCGGCCGGCGCGCTGCGGCTGCGCGGTCATCGACCACGGCCCCGGCCTGCCGGCGCCGACCGCGAGCGGATCTTCGCAGCCGTTCCAGCGCCTCGACGACCGCGGCGGCACCGGCCTCGGCCTCGGCCTCGCGATCGCCCGCGGCTTCACCGAGGCGATGGGCGGCACCCTCGTCCCGTCCGACACCCCCGGCGGCGGCCTCACCATGACCGTCACCCTGCCGGTCGGCCCGACGAGTGAGCCCGCATCCTGCTCGTCGACGACGACGAGACCGCTGCTGCGCGCCCTGCGGATCAACCTCACCGCCCGCGGCTACCAGGTCAGCGCCGCCGCCGACGCGGCCGGCGGCCTGGCCGCGGCCAGCCGCCACCCGCCCGACCTCGCCATCGTCGACCTGGGACTGCCCGACCTGGACGGCATCGCGCGTCGTGGAGAGCCTGCGCGGCTGGAGCCGACGCTGCCGATCATCGTGCTGTCCGCCCGCCACGGCGAGACCGTCCAAGGTCGCCGCCCTCGACGCTCGGCGCCGACGACTACGTCACCAAGCCGTTCGGGATGGACGAGTTCCTCGCCCGGATCCGGGCCGCGCTGCGCCGGGCCGCGCCGCGTACGCCGAGCACGCCGGTGATCGACCACCGCGGCGTTCACCATCGACCTGTCCAGCCAAGCAGGCGTCACCGGCCCGGACGGCGAGGTCCGGCTCACCCCGACCGAGTGGCACCTGCTCGAGGTACTGGCCCGGCACCCGGACAAGCTCGTCACCCACCGGCAGCTGCTGCGCGAGGTGTGGGGTCCGCAGTACGAGACCGAGACCAACTACCTGCGCGTCCACCTCGCCAACCTGCGCCGCAAGCTCGAACCTGACCCGGCCCGGCCCGCGCCACCTCATCACCGAGCCCGGCCTCGGCTACCGCCTGCAGCTGTGACCGGTCGGCGGTGACGGCGAATCACGGTCGGCGGGTATTCGGGTTGGTTCGGGCGGCGTCGAGAGCGGCACCGGCCTGGTCGGCGAGGGTGACCGCGACGAGTCGTGCCTGCAGGGGCGCGACGGTGCCGGGGCCCGGCTGCAGCAGGAATCGGCCGTGGAAACGGCCGCCGGCCGCGGCGCGCAGTTCGACCTCTTCCTCCGGCAGCCCGTCGTGGTCGAGATCCCAGCGGGTGCGGCCCTGCACGACGCTCCCGTCGTGGAGGAGGCGCGGGGGATGGCCGAGGAGGTTCCCGTACTCGAATCGGCAGCCCTGGAGGTGCAGCACGTCAATCAGTTGTGCGCGGACCTGGTTGACCACGGCATTGGCCGCCGCACCGGACTCGACCATCTGCGCGGTGCGGTGGATCTGGTCGAGGTAGTCGGCGTCGGTGATGGCGATGACGCGGAGCCGGCGGGCGCGGGCGGCGAGTTGTGAGACGGCGAGACCGACGACGAGCAGCAGGACGGCGGTGACGATGTCGTCGGAAGCGGTGATCGTGAAGTGTTCGTAGGGCTGGGTGAAAAAGAAGTCGAACCACACAGCGGCGGACAGCGCCGCGACCGCGCCGGCCAGGCGGCGCCCGTTGGCGGCGACCGCGACGACGACCACGACCAGGACGAGCGCCGCGTTCGCGCGCGGAAAACCTGGTGCGGATGGGCACGAGCGCGGCGGCGACGGCGAGCGGCGCCACGACCGCCGCGGCGAGCGCAACCTGATCCCTACCGAGGTAGCGGGGCATGGCGCACCTCCTGTATCGGCAACGTCATTGGAGTTCCTCCCGTAGATCGGTGGTCAGGGCTGGAAGCGGTAGCCCATGCCGGGCTCGGTGAGCAGGTGCCGGGGCCGGGCCGGGTCGGTCTTCGAGCTTGCGGCGCAGGTGGGCCATGTACTGGCGCAGGTAGTGGGTCTCGTTGACGTAGGTGGGTCCCCACACCTCCTGCAGCAGTTGGCGTTGGCCGACCAGCTTGCCGGGGTTGCGGACGAGGACCTCGAGCAGCTGCCACTCGGTGCGGGTCAGGTGCACGGCCTCGTCGCGGATCCTCGGCTGGCGTGGACGGTGCGGTCGGCCAGGTCGATGGCGAACCGGCCGATCGCGACGGTGGCCGGCGCGGCTTCGGGTCGCCGTGCCGGCGGGTGACCGCCCGGATCCGGGCGAGCAGTTCGTCGAGGCTGAACGGCTTGGTGACGTAGTCGTCGGCGCCGGCGTCGAGGGCGTCGACCTTGTCGTGGCTGTCGGTCCGGCCGGACAGCACGACGATCGGTACCGGGGTCCAGGTGCGCAGCTGGCGGATGACCTCGACGCCGTCGATGTCGGGCAGGCCGAGGTCGAGCACGACCAGGTCGGGTCGGCTCGGCCTGGCGGCTCGTGCAGGGCTGCGGCGCCGTCGGCGGCGGTGACCACGTCGTACTGGCGGGCGGTGCAGGTTGATCCGCAGCGCGCGCAGGATCTGCGGTTCGTCGTCGACGACGAGGATGCGGGTCATCCGCCGCCTCGCTCGCGTCGCGGTCGCCGCCGCGGTCGGCTCGGCGGCTCGTCGGCGGTCGCTACGGTGCTCGAGTCGGTCGAGGATGGCCGGGTCGGCGAGCTGGTCGGCGTCGACCGGGCCCTGGTCGGTCGGCGGCGGGCAGGCGCAGCGTCATGGTGAGCCCGCCGCCGGGGGTGTTCTCCGGGTTGCAGGGTGCCGCCCATCGCCTCGGCCAGGCCGCGGGACAGGGCCAGGCCGAGGCCGACGCCGGTCTCGTTGTCGCGGTCGCCGAGGCGTTGGAAGGGCAGGAAGACCCGTTCCCGGTCGGCGGCGGGGATGCCGGGACCGCGGTCGATGACGCGGACCTCGACCATGCCGGCGTGCTCGCTGACGGTGATGATGGGCGGCTGGCCGGGCGGGCTGTAGCGGACGGCGTTGGCCAGCACGTTGACCAGGATCCGTTCGAGCAGGCCGGGGTCGGCGTAGACCTCGGCGATGTCGTCGGGGACGTGGACGGTGACGTCGCGGGCCGGCGTCGCCGAGGTCGTCGATGGCGCGGGCGATGGCCTCGACGACGCTGATCAGCTGCGGGCGCACGCCCAGCGCGCCGGCCTGCAGGCGGCTCATGTCGAGCAGGTTCTCGACCAGCCGGATCAGCTTGTCCAGCGACTCCTCGGCGGTGGCGAGCAGTTCGTCCCGGTCGTGCGTCGCTGAAGGCGACGTCGTCGCTGCGCAGGCTGGCGACCGCGGCCTTGGCCGAGGCGAGCGGGGTGCGCAGGTCGTGGCTGACCGCGGAGAGCAGGGCGGTGCGCAGCCGGTCGGCCTCGCCGAGCGGGCTGGCGGCGGCGGCCTGCTCGGCGAGCCGTTCCTGGCGCAGCGCGACCGCGGCCTGGGCGGCGAACGCCTCGACCACCCGCCGGTCGGCGGCGGCCAGCGGATCCGTCCACACAGGACGAGCGACACGTCGTCGTCGACCGGCACCTCGACGTCGCCCTGCGCCGGGCGTCGGGCAGGGCGGTCGCCGACGCTGGCGGCGACCCGCCAGGCGTCGGGTCGTGCTGGCTGTCCGGTGTGGACGGCGCGCGTCGGGCCGGCGTTCGAGCAGGGTGACGCTGGTGAGCCGGAACGTCTCGCGGACCTGTTCGAGCAGCGCCGGCAGCGGGCGGCCGCCGCGCAGCACGCTGCCGGCCACGGTGGACAGGGTCTCCGCCTCGGCGCGGGCCCGGGCCGCCTCGCCGGTGCGCCGGGCGGCCAGGTCGACGACGGTGCTGACCGCGACCGCGACCAGCGAGGAAGACGACCAGGGCGAGGAGGTTCTCGCGCTCGGCGATGGTGAACTGGTGGATCGGCGGGGTGAAGTAGTAGTTGAGCAGCAGCGAAGCCGACGACGGCGGCGACCAGCGCCGGGTAGCAGGCCGCCGACCAGCGCGACCACGACGACGCAGGCCGAGGAAGAGCAGGATGTCGCTGGTGCAGCGACAGCTCGTCGCGCAGCCGGCGTCGAGCACCGAGCGGTCAGCAGCGGCAGCGCCGACGGCCGCGAGCGACGAACCCGGCCAGCCGCCGGCGCGCGGCTCAGCGCCGCGGGTCGAGCTCGATCGGCGTCGCGGCCGCGCTTGACCTCCTCGTGGGTGACCAGGTGCACGTCGATGGAGCCGGACTCGGCGGTGGTGGTGACGCCGACCCCGCGGGAGAAGAGCTGGGCGAACCGGCCGCGGCGGCTGGCGCCGAGGACGAGCTGGGTGGCGTTGACGCCGCGGGCGAAGTCGAGCAGCGCGGTCGGGATGTCGTTGCCGACGACCTGGTGGTAGGTGCCGCCGAGGCTCTCGACCAGGACCCGCTGCCGGGCCAGGTTGGCCGGGTCGGCGCCGGCGAGGCCGTCGCTGCGGGCGACGTGCACGGCGAGCAGGTCGGCGCCCTTGGTGCGGGCGGCGATCCGGGCGCCGCGGCGGATCAGCGTGTCGCCCTCGGGGCCGCCGGTCAGCGCGACGACGACCCGTTCGCGGGCCTCCCAGGTGCCGGCGATGTGGTGCTCGGCGCGGTAGCGGTCGAGCTGGTCGTCGACCTTGTCGGCCAGCCAGAGCAGGGCCAGCTCGCGCAGCGCGGTGAGGTTGCCGACCCGGAAGTAGTTGCCCAGCGCGGCGTCGACCTTCTCCGGCCTGGTAGATGTTGCCGTGCGCCATCCGCCGGCGCAGCGCCTCCGGGGTCATGTCGACCAGCTCGACCTGCTCGGCCCGGCGGACGACCTCGTCGGGCACGGTCTCGCGCTGCGGCACGCCGGTGATCTGCTCGACGACGTCGTTGAGCGACTCGAGGTGCTGGATGTTGACGGTGGTGAGGACGGTGATGCCGGCGTCGAGCAGCTCCTCGATGTCCTGCCAGCGCTTGGCGTTGCGGGAGCCGGGCACGTTGGTGTGGGCCAGCTCGTCGACCAGCACGACCTCGGGCGCGCGGGCCAGGACCGCGTCGAGGTCCATCTCGGTGAAGGTCGATGCCGCGGTAGGTCGAGCGTCCTGGCGGGGCACCACCTCCAGGCTCGCCGAGCATGGCCTCGGTGAAGCGGCCGGCCGTGGGTCTCGACGAAGCCGACGACGACGTCGGTGCCGCGGTCGCTGCGGCGGTGGCCCTCTTCGAGCATCTTGTACGTCTTGCCGACGCCGGGGGCGGCCCCGAGGTAGACGCGCAGCTGTCCGCGTGCCATGTGCTCGCTCCTTCCTCGGGGCCGTCCGGCCGACTGCTCAGCCGTGGAACGGGTACTGCTGGTCCAGGGCCAGGTTGAGCTCGCAGCACGTTGACCGCCGGCTCGCCGATGAAGCCGAGGACCCGGCCGGTCGTGTACTCGTCGATCAGCTGCGGTGACGCTGGCCGACGTCGATGCCGCGGGCCTTGGCGACCCGGGGCGCCTGCAGCTGCGGCGTAGGCGGGGCTGATGTGCGGGTCGAGCCCGCTGCCGCTGGCGGTGACCGCGTCGGCCGGCACGGCCGGGTCGGCCGGCGCGTCGCCCCGGATCGGGGTGACGACGCCCGTGCGAGTAGTCCTCGCCGAACTTCGCGCACTCCACCGGTCACGCCCTGGTACGTGGCGAGGAACGGCGTGGCCGGGCAGGCCTGGTTGAGGCTGACCACCCGGGTGACCGGGCCGGTGCAGCCGTCGCGGTGGAACACGGCGAGCACCGCGCCGACCCCGTCGGCGGTGCAGTACGGCCGGCGCCGTCGACGCCCTCGAGCTCGCCGACGGCCTTGCTGCGGGCGCAGACCTGGGTGAGCAGGCTCTGCGTTGCCGGCGTCGTCCTTGACCGCCGGGTCGGGCAGGGTGTCGACGACGCTCTCCGGGCCGAGGTTGCTGGCCGCTGGTCGCGGTCGGGTCGTAGCCGTCGCCGGCCGCGGACGGCCGGGACTGGAAGTACTGCGGCAGCGGGTTGCCGTCGTCGTCGGTGAACGACTGTCCGATGAGGCGCGCTGCCGACGTGCGTTGCCGTCCTGGCTGACGAGCGAGCCGTCGGCGTGGTCGGACAGGCCGGGGATCTGGGCGACCGCGACCATCGCCAGCGGGTAGGCCAGGCCGAGCAGCGACGGTGAGGACGAGCAGCGCCCGCAGCGCGGCGAGGTGCTGGGCGATCCAGGCTGGGTAGACGCATCACGAGATCCCTGGGATGAACTGGATGACGAGGTCGATGAGCTTGATGCCGATGAACGGGGCGATGATGCCGCCGAGGCCGTAGATCGAGCAGGTTGCGGCGCAGCATCGCCGCCGCGCTCGCCGGGCTTGTAGCGCACGCCGCGCAGGGCGAGCGGGATCAGCGCGACGATGATGATCGCGTTGAAGATGACCGCGGACAGGATCGCCGAGGTCGGGCTGTGCAGCCGCATGATGTTGAGCGCGTCCAGGCCCGGGTAGACCGCGGCGAACATGGCCGGGATGATCGCGAAGTACTTGGCGATGTCGTTGGCGATGGAGAACGTCGTCAGCGCGCCGCGGGTGATGAGCAGCTGCTTGCCGATCTCGACGATCTCGATCAGCTTGGTCGGGTCGGAGTCGAGGTCGACCATGTTGCCGGCCTCCTTGGCGGCCGACGTGCCGGTGT
Source organism: uncultured Actinomycetota bacterium (assembly GCA_963816625.1). GTDB lineage: Bacteria > Actinomycetota > Actinomycetes > Mycobacteriales > Micromonosporaceae > Dactylosporangium. The sequence goes on from CAWFLC010000006.1 coordinate 2,137,960, forward strand.
TCATCGCCACGCCGACGTCGGCCTGGGCCAGCGCCGGGCGCGTCGTTGGTGCCGTCGCCGGTCATCGCGACCAGCTTGCCGCCCTCCTGCTCGCGCTTGATCAGCGCCATCTTGTCCTCGGGCGTGGCCTCGGCCAGGAAGTCGTCGACGCCGGCCTCGTCGGCGATCGCCCGCGCGGTCAGCGGGTTGTCGCCGGTGATCATCACGGTGCGGATGCCCATCCGGCGCATCTCGTCGAAGCGCTCCCGCATGCCCTGCTTGACGACGTCCTTGAGGTGGATGACGCCGAGCGCCCGGGCCGGCTGCCCGTCGACGTGCTCGGCGACGACGCAGCGGGGTGCCGCCGGAGGCGGAGATGCCGTCGACCATCGGGCCGACCTCGCTCGGACGGGTGGCCGCCGTTGTCGCGGACCCACTTCATCACCGCGGTCGCCGCGCCCTTGCGGACCTGCGCACGCCGCCGTCCGGTCGGCCAGGTCCACACCGGACATCCGGGTCTGCGCGGTGAACGGCACCCAGGTCGCGTGGCCCAGCTCGCCGGGCTGGCGCTCCCGCAGCCCGTACGCGGTCTTGGCGTAGACCACGATCGAGCGGCCCTCCGGGCGTCTCGTCGGCCAGGCTGGACAGCTGCGCCGCGTCGGCCAGCGTCGTCCGCGGTCGACGCCGTCGACCGGGCAGGAACTCGCTGGCCTGCCGGTTGCCCAGGGTGATGGTGCCGGTCTTGTCCAGCAGCAGGGTGTTGACGTCGCCGGCCGCCTCGACCGCGCGGCCGGACATCGCCAGCACGTTGCGCTGCACCAGCCGGTCCATGCCGGCGATGCCGATCGCCGACAGCAGCGCGCCGATCGTGGTCGGGATCAGGCAGACCAGCAGCGAGACCAGCACGATGCCGGTGACGCCGTCGCGCGTTGAGGGCCAGGCGTGTCCGGCGCGACCGCCTGCTGACCGCCTTGGAGAAGATCGCCAGCGGCTGCAGCGTCGCGACGGCCAGCAGGAAGATGATCGTCAGCGCGGCGAGCAGGATGTTGAGCGCGATCTCGTTCGGGGTCTTCTGCCGGTTGGCGCCCTCGACCAGGGCGATCATCCGGTCGATGAAGCTCTCCCCCGGCTTCTGGGTGATCCGCACGACGATCCGGTCGGAGAGCACCTTGGTGCCGCCGGTGACCGCGCGACCGGTCGCCGCCGGACTCGCGGATCACCGGCGCCGACTCGCCGGTGATGGCCGACTCGTCGACGCTGGCGATGCCCTCGACGACGTCGCCGTCGCCGGGGATGATCTGGCCGGCCTCGACCACCACGATGTCGCCCAGCTGCAGCATCGCGGCGCCGCGACGCGTCTCCTCCCGGTACGCGGCCGCGGCGGCGCCCGGCTGTCCAGCCGGAGCAGCCGGCGGGCCATGGTGTCCTTCTTGGCCGCGCGCAGCGTCGCGGCCTGGGCCTTGCCCCGGCCCTCGGCGACCGCCTCGGCCAGGTTGGCGAAGACCACGGTGAGCCACAGCCAGACCGTGATCAGCCAGGCGAACACGCTGGGGTGCGCGATGGCCAGGACGGTGGTGAAGACCGAGCCGATCTCGACGATGAACATGACCGGGTTGCGCCACAGCGTGGCCGGGTTGAGCTTGCGCAGCGCGTCCGGAGTGGACTTCCACAGCTGCTTCGGGTCGAGCAGGCCGCCCCCGACCCGGCGCGGCTTCGGCGGCCGGCGCCGGCGGCCGCCGACTGGTAGTGACAGACATGTGCGTGCTTCCTCTATCCGTGGTCTCAGAAGGCCTTCGGCCAGCGGGCCGAGCGCGAGGGCGGGCAGGTAGGTCAGCGCGACCACGATCAGCGTGACGCCGACGACCATGCCGACGAACAGCGGCTGGTGGGTCGGCAGCGTGCCGGCCGACGCCGGCACCGGCTTCTGGCTGGCCAGCGAGCCGGCCAGCCCGAGCACGAAGACGATCGGCAGGAACCGGCCGAGCAGCATGCACAGACCCGAGCGCGGTGTTGTAGAACGGCGTGTTCACGCGTGATGCCGGCGAACGCCGAGCCGTTGTTGTTGCTCGCCGAGGTGAACGCGTAGAGCACCTCGGACAGGCCGTGCGCGCCGGTGTTGAGCATCGACGGCCCGCGCGCTCGGCGAGCGCCATCGCCACCGCCGTGCCGACCAGCACCAGCGTCGGCGTGGTCAGGAAGTACAGCGAGGCGAACTTGATCTCCCGGGCGCCGATCTTCTTGCCCAGGTACTCCGGCGTGCGCCCGACCATCAGCCCGGCCACGAAGACCGTGATCACGGCGAGGATCAGCATGCCGTACAGGCCCGAGCCGGTGCCGCCCGGCGCGACCTCGCCGAGCATCATGTTGACGATCGTGATCGCCGCCGCCGAGCGGCGGTGTAGGAGTCGTGGAACGAGTCGACCGCACCGGTCGAGGTCAGCGTGGTCGCCGACGGCGAAGGTCGCCGACTGCGGCACCCCGAACCGGGTCTCGGTGCCCTCGGTCGCCGCGCCGACCGCCGGTCGGCACGGTGCCGCCGTGCAGCGCACCTGCAGCGACGTTGATGCGCGATGACGCTGCCGATCGCCAGGATCGCCATGACCGCGACGATCGCGTAGCCCTGCCGGTTGTTGCCGACCATCCGGCCGAACATGCGCGGCAGGCTGAACGGGATCAGCAGCAGCAGGAAGATCTCGCAGCCAGTTGGTCCAGGTGGTCGGGTTCTCGAACGGGTGCGCGCGAGTTGGCGTTGTAGAAGCCGCCGCCGTTGGTGCCGAGCTCCTTGATGACCTCCTGGCTGGCCACCGGGCCGCCGGTGATGTGCTGGGTCGCGCCGGCCAGCGTGGTCACGTCGGTGCCGGCGGAGAGGTTCTGCACCATGCCCGCCGGCGATGAACACGATCGCGCCGACGACCGCGACCGGCAGCAGGATCCGCACGCAGATCCGGACCAGGTCGACCCAGAAGTTGCCCAGCTGGTCGGTCTGGCCTGCGGGCGAAGCCGCGCACCAGCGCGACCGCGACCGCGATGCCGACCGCGGCGGAGACGAAGTTCTGCACCGCCAGGCCGGCCATCTGCACCAGGTGGCCCATCGTCGACTCACCCGAGTACGACTGCCAGTTGGTGTTGGTGACGAAGCTGACCGCGGTGTTCCACGCCTGGTCCGGCTTGACCGCGGCGAAGCCCAGCGACAGCCACAGGTGGTTCTGCACCCGCTGGAACAGGTACAGGAACAGGATCGACTGACCGCGGAGAAGGCCAGCACGCTGCGGGCGTAGACGCCCCACGACTGCTCGCCGTCCGGGTTGACGCCGATCAGCCGGTAGATGCCGCGCTCGACCCGGGAGTGCCTGGTCGGGGTGCAGCGCCCGGTACATGTAGTCGCCGAACGGCCGGTAGGCCAGCGCGAGCGCGAGCGACCAGCGAGACGATGAAGATGACGCCGGCCAGCCGTGGAACTCATCAGAAACGCTCCGGGAACAGTAGGGCCACGACCAGGAAGATCGTCAGGACGACCGCCAGGACCAGGCCGACCAGTTCGTCGCGTTCACGTCGCACCTCGCTTCGCTCGGCGCTGACGCCTGAGCAGTTCGCTCGCAAGCTCGCTCACAGCTTCTCCACCGCCCGCACGACCAGCGCCAGGACCGCGAACAGCGCCACGGTCAACAGCACGAACACCACATCAGGCATCGCGCTTCTCCTCCTCATCGACATGTGTCGACCAGGACCTGCAGAGGTGGCGTCGGAACGCTGCCGCGACCGCACCGCACGGACCTGCCGGTAGGCCCCGCCCACCAGCAGACCGAGCCGCGCCGGCCACCACTAGCAGCGTCATCCGCCATATGTCGGACGAACCGTGCCAGGACAGCTCACCCGAGCCGGTTCACCAGGAACCCGTCGGCGAGCAGCCAGGCGATCAGCGCCACGCCAAGCAGCGACCACTGGTCGACGGCCAGCGCTGCGAACAGCGCCACCGCGGCCAGCCACGACCCCGAACCGCCAGTCCACATCGACCGGCGGTATCAGCAGCCGCGGCGAGAACCGCCGCTACGACCAGCGCCGCGCCGATGCCAAGGTTGATCCCGGTCGGGGTGGTTCGGTCGTCGGTCGCGGGTGGGCGCCCGAAGACGCATCAGCACGACCTGCTCCTGACAGACGACTGCGACCCGTTGATGGGTCGCCTGCCACTGAGTCAAGCCGCGCGGCCGACACGCCGAACAGGTGCCTTGACAAAAAACAACACCGGGGCCCCGGTTCTTGACACGGGAGAGGGGCATTCCTGACGCCAGTTTTAGCGCCGGACATGCGCCCAGAGGCGCGAACGGCATGACGTCGGCGACCGGGCGCCGCCTCGTCCTCAACCCGCTCGTGGCGGTCGGCCGGTCCGGGAGGCCGGATGCGCGGTACGGTCTAGGGGTGCGCGGCTGGCCGAGCGGGAATCGCATCGCCTTGTTGTTTGCTCTGCTGGCGCCGTTCGCGGTGTCGGTGCTGCTGGATTCCGCTTCGCGCACCTCGCCAAGGCGCAGCTCGCGCTCGTCCTGGTGTGGTCGTTGTCGCCGTCCGCCGCGAGCGGGAGCCGGGCCGCCGGGATCCTGGCGGCGGTGGGCGCGGGCGTCGCGGTTCGACTTCTTCTTCACCCAGCCGTACGCTTGCGCTGGTCAGAATCGCCGATCGGCCCGACATCGAGAACACATTCCTACTCGAGGCTGGTTGGTCATCGGGGTTGCGGTCTCGGAATTGGCGGTGTGGGGTCGCCGCCAACAGGCTTTGGCCAGCCGCGAAGCCGGCTACCTGGCCGGCGTCCGACGCGGCTGCGGCGGTGGGCGCGCGACCGAGCGGTTCGGGCCGAGAGCTGATCAAGAGCGTGACCCACCAGCTGATCGACACGCTCGGCCTGAGCTCAGTTGCCACTACCAACCCGGGGTGGCGGGGCGGAGGCAATCCCCCGAGGCTTGAGCGCGACGGAAGCATCACCGTCGACGGCCGATCCGTCTGGGACGTTGACCGCCTGGGCCGTACCGAGCGATACCGCGCGATCGAGTTGCTGCCGTAACGAGCGGAGGGCGTCTGCACGGCGCGTAGGCTTCCTGTTGAGCGCGGCGCCGCAGGCGCACGCAGACGACGTTGACGGCAGCACGAGCGGCGGCTGGTGGCGGTGACGTGTGGCCGACCAGGTCGGTGGCCGACCCTCGGGAGCCAGGCGTCACAGCCGGGCGGGGCCGACCGTGCGGTGGCGGCGGCGCCCGTCCGTCTGTTCCGAGCATGTCCGGAATCCTCTCACTGCTGGGCCGCGTTGTGCCACACCGCACCGGTTAGTTCATCGGTTTCCCGTGCCGCCCGGGAAGGATCGTCACGACGAGGGGCCAGGGACTCTGCAGGCCCGCGACCACGCGCTCGGGGAGGCCGACGGTCGCGTCGGCGTAGCAGGTCGGCCTCGCCGAGCGAGCTCGACGTACCGACCAACCCGAGCAGCACGGCAGCGGCGGCCTAGCGGCCGAGACGGTCGGGCGCAGCGTCCACGGCACACCCGGTCCGCGGCGCCACCCCAGCGCGGGCCAGAGTGCGAGCGCGACCAGGCTGACGGTGGCCGCGATGAGGTGCCCGCCCGACGGACCACTGCGCGGCAGGGGGAGCGCCGCCACCGCGAGCACGGCCAGCCCACCGACGGCCAGCACGGCCCGTCCTGGCCAGGCGGCCGGCCGGAGCCCCGCGGCCGTTACCAGATGGCTGAGCCCCACGCCGACGAAACCGGTCGTCATCACCCACCGATCGGTCGCGCCAAGCCCGGCCAGCGCGCTTATGGTGTCGCGAACGGAGCTGAACCCGGCGGGTTGCCGCTCGGCCGAGCGTCCACCCGCCGATGAGGAACGCCGGCGGCAGGGCCGACGACAGGACGGCCCACCAGGGCACCCGGTCGACCGATGCGTGGCGCGGCATGCCGCCCGTAACCAGTTCAGCCGCCCGGCCAGCCCAGCGCGATGCGGTTCGCTCGGATGCTGGCCAGGGGTGCTCCATCGACGCCGCCCACCCTAGCCGCGTACCGGCCACCTACGCCGGGCTGAGGCCCGACCGGACTGGCCACGACAGGCTACGGGTTCGTCTGCCCGCACACGTCGATGTGGGAGCCCATGATGACCGTCCGGTCACGCGGAAGGCCGAAGTGCTCGACGGCGTCAGCGGTGATGTGCGAGGTGGCGATGAACAGCCGCTTGCGCCACGGCGCCATCGTTGGCGCGTCCCGCGGCGCAGCTCGATCTTTGACAGGAAGTAGGACGCCGTCTCGAGCTGCGAGCTAGCCCTTCGGTCGCCTCCGGATCGAACGTCGCGAGTACGGCGGGCACGTCCGGCGTCTCCATGTAGCCGAACCGCACGGTGACGTGGGTGATGCCGTCGTCGGCGTAGCCGAGGTCGTCGACGGTGACCCGCTCGTCGGCGCGGCACGCGCGGAACCGGCTCGATCTCGATCGCCACGATCACGACGTGCTCGTGCCGGACGTGGTTGTGTTCGAGGTTGGCCCGAAGCGCCAGCGGCGCGGTCTGCTTGCCGCGGTTGAGGAAGATGGCCGTCCCCGGAACGACGCTGCACCGACGTCGTCGGGTCGCGCAGCTCGCTCGATGAACGCGGGCAGCGACCCTTCACGACGTTCGCGCTCCGCGGTGACGATCGCGCCGTCCGCGCTGCCAGGTCGTCATGATCGTGAACGCCGTGACGCCGATCAGCAGCGGCAACCACGCCCCGTGGACGAACTTGGTCAGGTTCGCCGCGACGAAGAGCAGGTCCACGCCGAGCAGCACGGACCCGCCGATGCCGAGCAGCCACGGGGGTGTGCCACCTACGGTGCGCGATGTAGAGGAACAGCACCGTCGTGATCGTGATGGTCGCGGTGACCGCCATGCCGAACGCGAACGCCAACGCCGTCGAGCTGCGGAACGCGAAGACGAGGGTGAGGACCGAGACCATCAGCAGCCAGTTGATCCACGGAACGTAGATCTGGCCGATCGTGGACTCCGAGGTGTGGGTGATCCGCAGCCGGGGCAGGTAGCCGAGGCGCGCCGCCTGCGAAGCCACCGAGTACGCGCCGGTGATCACCGCCTGGGACGCGATGACGGTCGCGGCCATCGCCAGGATGACGAGGGGCAGCCGCGCCCAACCGGGCGCCAGCAGGAAGAACGGGCTGCTGATGTGCGCCGTGATCCTTGAGGATCAGGGCACCCTGGCCGAAGTAGCTCAGCACGCACGCCGGGAACACCAGGAAGAGCCAGCCCCGGGTGATGCGCGGCGGCCGAAGTGCCCCATGTCGGCGTACAGCGCCTCGGCGCCGGTGACGGCGAGCACGATCGCCGCCAGCGCGAAGAACGCGACTCCGAAGTGGCCGAACAGGAAGTCAACGCGTACGTCGGCGACAGGGCCCGCAGGATGTCCGGGTGTTGGGCGATCCCGCCGACGCCGCACGCGGCGATGACGAGGAACCAGAGATCATCACCGGCCCGAAGATCCGTCCGACGGCCGCCGTACCTCTGCGCTGGACGGCGAACAGCACCACGATGATGACCACGGTCACCGGGATGACCGCATCCTGGAGCGAGGGCTTGACGACCTTCAGACCCTCGACCGCGGACAGCACCGAGATCGCCGGTGTGATCATGCTGTCACCGAAGAAGAGGGCGGCGCCGAAGATGCCCACCATCGCGAGCACCGTCTTCACCCGTCGACTGCCGCTGCCGCCTCCGCCGCAGCAGCGTGATGAGCGCCATGATGCCGCCCTCGCCGTGGTTGTCGGCACGCATCGCGAGCAGTACGTAGGTGACGGTCACGATGATCATCACCGACCAGAACACCAACGAGACGACACCGAACACGTTGGCCGTGCTCACGGGGACGGGGTGTGGGTCGGCGGGATTGAAGACCGTCTGCAGCGTGTAAATTGGACTGGTTCCGATGTCCCCAAAGACCACGCCCAGGCTCCGACGACGACCGCGAAGCGCACGGCATCACCCGGCCCGTGCCCATCGCTCACAAGACCCTCCCCACCGCCAGCCGGAACGGGCCGATCACGCCCACAGGTCCTGTTCGGACAGTACCGGCCGACGGCAGCCCGCCACGGAACATCCGACGCCGTCGTTGGCGCGACGGTCAGGATGCCCGCTGGGCGAGGAAGCGGAGGTACTCGCCCGCGGTCGAACGGGTTGCCGTCGGTACGCGGTCGCCGCGGCGGGTCACCCGTACCGCGCGGTCGCCGTGCGGGCGGGACGTCCAGGTGCCCTCGCCGTGGGATCAGCGCGGTCAGCTGCTGCTGGACGGCGTAACAGTCGGGCCGGCAGCTCGCCGGTGATGCTGCCAGAACCGCCGCCGCGCGGCGGTCTGCGTCGATCCGTGCGCACCGAGTTGGGCCAGGTGTGCGGTGACCGGACCGAGCCGATCCAGCGGGTACCTCGACGCTCGAACCGGTGGCACGGCTCGTAGACGCGGGTGCCGGCGGCGCGAGCGCTTTCGCAGGACGAGCGGGGTGAGGTCCCGGAAGTCGCCGGCCGACGGTGACCGGCGACCAGACTAGTCCGCAGTGGGTGAGGGTGACCGCTGACGTCGGTGACCGGCCAGCCGTACCGGCCCTGCTCGCAGCGGCTGCCGTACGGTCTCCTCGATCGCCCGGTGGAAGGCGAGCGGCAGCGAGCCCAGCTCCACCTCCAGCCGGTACTGGAGCCCGACCGGTTCGCCCGGCTCGACCCGCAGCCCGACGGTGGCGGCGAAGCCGTGCCGATGGGCTCGCACGGCCGGGCCCGACCGCCGATCGGGCGCTCCAGGTGGACGATCTGGGCTGGGCGCGAACCCCGCCTCGATGCCGTACACGCTCGGCCAGCGTCGCGGCGATGACCTCCTTCTGCACCTCGCCGTAGAGCAGCACGCTGGTCTGCGCCGTCCGGCGGCCACCCGGGTCTGGATCAGCGGATCCTGGTCGGCCAGGCTGCACCAGCGCGGCGTGCAGCGCGCCGAATCGCCGCCGCGGTCGCGCCGGACGACCGTCTCCAGGCTGGGCCGGGCGAAGTGGGCGCTCGCGAGGCCGTCCGGCGAGCCGTCGGGCGAGACCGACCTGGTCGCCGATGCGGACCTCGGGCAGCCCCCGCGACCTGCAGCGATGCTGACCGCGCCGGTCGAGGCCGGCAGTCGCCGCCTGACCGGGCGCGCCGACCACGTGCACGGCGGTGACCTGGCCACGATAGCTGGACCGATCGCGGCCGTCGGCTCGCGCCGGTAGACGGTGACCCGCTGCCGGCGCGCGCAGTTCGCCCGCCGTACGAGCGGACGTAGGCGACCTTGTCGCCGCCGGCGCCGCGCTCGATGGCGAAGACCCGGCCGCGCAGCCGGGCCTCGGCGGTCGGCGGCGGCCGGCAGCAGCTGGTCGATCGCGTCGCAGCAGCGCCGGGACGCCGGCGCCGGTCAGAGCGCCGAGCCGAAGACCAGCGGGTACACCGTGCCGGCCGCGGTCTGCGCCCGCAGCGCGTCCCACAGCCGGGCCGGCGGCGGCATCGACGTCCGTCGACGAGGTCGGCGAGCAGCGCGTCATCGTGCTCGGCGAGCACCGTGGCGAGGCGGTGCGGAAGGCCGGGTCGTCGCGCCGGTACGCGACGGAAGCCGGCGGCGGCCGTGCCGATGTCGCGCACCGCGCCCAACGGTGCGACGTCCGGGGTGAGCAGCCGGACGATGTCGGCCACGAGCTCGGCGCCGCGCGCGCCCATCCGGTCGATCTTGTTGACGAAGATGAGCGTCGGCAGCCGCAGGGCCCGCAGGATCCTCATCAGCACCCGGGTGTGCGGCTGGACGCCCTCGACCGCGGACAGCACGAGCACGGCGCCGTCGAGGACGCCGAGCGCCCGCTCGACCTCGGCGACGAAGTCGCTGTGCCCCGGGGTGTCGATGAGGTTGACCGCGCGGCTCGCCGACGGTGAACGCCGGCGACCGCGGAGCGGATCGTGATGCCACGGGCCGCCGCTCGATGTCGCCGGTGTCGGTCTGGGTGGTGCCCGCGTCGACGCTGCCGAGCCGGTCGATGACGCCCGGTGTCGTAGAGCAGTCGCTCGGTCAGGCTGGTCTTACCGGCGTCGACGTGCGCGAGGATGCCGATGTTGACGGTCTGCATAGGCGAGCGTGCGGTCCTCGAAAGCTCGCATCCGGATGGGCTGTAGAGTTTCCGAGTCCTCGCATCGCCGTGCTCCCGTCCTCAGCCGATTCCCGTCGGCGTCATGTTCGCAGCCCGACCACCGCCGATCCACCGAGTTTCGCGACGACCATCCCTCAGCCGGGGTCCACGCCGTGGTAGGCGTGGCCGAACCAGCGGGCCAGGAGGGGATCGTGCTGGAGGGCGGTCACCCAACCCTGCCGCATGTCGCCGACGAAATCCGCGGCCGGTCCCGCGTCCGGCGCGTCCTCGCGGTGCTCACGTACCTGCGTACCGCAGCCGCACGATGAAGGGCGGCGGGGCGCGGTAGGCTCGCTCGCCATGGATGCCCGCGATTCCTCGCTGATGGCGCTGGTGCGCGCGATCGTTGCCGACGACACGGCCACCGCGTCCAGCTTGCTCGCCGCGTCCCGATCGCTGGCGAGCGCCCGAGCGGCAACGGGCGCGACCCGCCAGGCGGCCACCGACAGTTACCTGGCCGAGATCGGGCACTACCTGTACGCCGGCGACACAGCGCTCCATATCGCCGCCGCTGCCTATCGACTGCCGATCGTTCGCCAGCTGCTGGCCATGGGCGCTGACGTCGGCGCACGGAATCGCCGCGGCGCTGAGCCGCTGCACTACGCAGCCGACGGCAGCCCGGGCTCGCCGAACTGGAACCCGGGGGCGCTCAAGCCGCGACCGTGACCAGCCTCATCGACGCCGGCGCCGATCCGGACGCCACCGATAAGAGCGGGGTCACCCCGCTGCACCGTGCGGTGCGCACCCGCTGCGCCGCCGCGGTGAACGCACTCCTCGACGGCGGGGCTGACGTGCGCCGCCAGAACAAGAGCGGCTCGACCCCATTGCAGCTCGCGATCTGGACCACCGGTCGTGGCGGCACCGGCTCGCCCGAGTCGAAGGCGCAGCAGGAGGAGATCGTGCGCCTGCTCCAACGTCATGGCGCCACGCGATAGACGGTGGAGCATATGGGTAGAAATGAGACGGCATGCAGCAGGATGAGATCTGGGACGTCGAGGCCGCCCAGCGCTACGACACGCCGGGCACCGGCATGTTCGCGCCGGAGGTGTTGGGGCCGACCGTGGACCGACTCGCCGAACTCGCCGGCGACGGACGGGCGCTCGAGTTCGCCATCGGCACCGGCCGCGTGGCCGTCCCGCTCGCCGAGCGAGGCGTGCCCGTCACCGGCATCGAGCTGTCACGTCCGATGATCGACCAACTGCGCACGAAGGCGGACGAAGCGACGATCCCGGTGATCGTCGGCGACATGGCGACGGCCGTCGCCCCAGGGAAGTACACGCTCGTCTACCTCGTCTTCAACACGATCTCCAACCTGCTCACGCAGGCCGAGCAGGTCGCGTGCTTCCGCAATGCCGCCCGCCACCTCACGCCCGGCGGCCGGTTCGTGATCGAGCTCTGGGTCCCTGAGCTGCGCAAGCTCCCGCCGGGTCAGCAGGCCACGGTCTGGCAGTCCGAGCCCGGCTACATCGGGTTGGACACCTACGACGTGCTGCGCCAGCACGTCGTCTCGCACCACTTCAGGTTCGACGAGAGCAGAGCAGAGCTCGGTTGTTCCGCAGCCCGCACCGCTACATCTGGCCCGCCGAACTCGACCTCATGGCTCAGCTGGCCGGGTTCGAGCTGGAGACCAGGCACGCGGACTGGGCCGGCGCCGAGTTCACGGCCGAGTCGCGTTCCCACGTGTCGGTCTACCGCATCCCGCCGGAACATTAGCTTCGGCGAGTTGAAAGGCGCGGCCGGTCGACGCCGTCAGGTCGACGTCGGCCCCCACGCGCGGGCGACCGCCGGCAGGAGCGGCGCCGCGTTCAGGTAGAGCCCGGGCAGCCAGTAGGGCAGACCCAGGACGTCCGGCTGGTGATACACGAACGCTCCGGTCCAGGTCAGGATCGCCTCGTACGTGATGCCGACGGCGGCGGCGCCGGCGCAGTAGATCATGATTGTGGTTGACCGGTACCGCGGGATCAGGCAGCGGACCAGCCACGTCGCCAGCAGCACGAAGGCGAGCCAGCTGGGTGCACCGTGGACGACGGCGGTGGCGACGTAGGCGATGAGCAGCCAGGCGGCGGCGACCGGGACGGTCTCGCCCGCTGGACCCAGCCGGGTGCGGAAACCGACGGCGGCGAGGTAGCCGAGCAGAGCCGCGAGACCGTATTGCGGCAGGATCCACCACGGCTGACCGAGCAGTTGCGGGTCGCGGTAGGCGATAACGCCACCCTGCACGTGGAGTTGATCGCACAGCGCCCCGGCGGCGGCCCCGACGACGAATACCGTCAACGCCTTCCCGACCATCCGATGCAGCGTGCCATCCACGCAAGGGCCGGCGCAAACGCGGTGGGCTCGTCCGGCCACACCCACGGCCTTTGTGTCCACCGAGCCTCCCGGATCATGACTGTGCGGACTGCGGTCCCGGATGCTGGATCCGGGTGGAGGGCGGTGGGCGTTGAGACGGTGATGCGCCGCAGAACATCATGATGTCCTGGTACGCATCACCGGATCGACACACCGGCCGACCCGGCCGGTGCCGCGAGATGAGACGTCGCTGGCTCGGGGGTGCGGACCTGGCCGACGGGCACCACCGTCGGGCCCGCCGACCACCAGAACAGTCACCTTGCCCGAAGTAGTGGCCATCCGGGCCGACTGAGGCCACTACCTGCCCGGAGCCCGGAGTTGTGGTCGGCGGGCGGGGCGATGGCGCCGGCGGCTGCGCTGACGGCTCGGCCTCAGCCGCTCAGAATGATCAGCCGCTCCTCGGTCATCTCGCGCACCGACCACGCTGGACCCTCGCGGGTGTTGCCGGAGTCACGTACACCACCGTAGGGCTGCTGGTCCGCCCGCCACGTCGGCACCTCGTTGACGACGACGCCGCCGAAGTCCAGGGTCCGTGCGGCCGTGAGCGCCTTGGCGAGGCTGCCGGTGAAGATGCCGGCCTGTAGCCCGTACCGCGTGTCGTTGGCCAGGCGCAGCGCCTCAGCGAAGTCGTCGTAGCGGGTCACCGCGACGACCGGGCCGAACACCTCCTCGCGGCACACCTTCATGTCCGGTCGCGCATCGACGACGAGCGTCGGGCTCAGGACGCCGTCGGGACCGACGCCGCTGCCGGCGGCGATGGTGGCGCCTTCGGCCTGTGCCTCGTTGACCCAGGCGAGGACCCGGTCGCGTTCGGCGACGGAGATGAGCGCGGAGACCTCTGTCTTCTCGTCGAGTGGGTCACCGACGACGATCGAGGCGACGGCGGCGCTGAGCTCCTCGATCACCGCATCGGCGATCGAGGAGTGCACCAGCAGCCGTTGCGTCGATATGCACGACTGGCCGGCATGGCTGAAGCCGGCCACCCTGATCTTCGACACGGCGGTCTGCCAGTCGCCGTCGGGCTCGATGATCACCGGGGCGTTGTTGCCCAGTTCGAGGCCGACGCGCTTACGCGGCGCCCGTGCGCGGATGGCCCATCCGACCTCCGCGGAGCCGGTGAAGGTGATGAGCGCGACGCCGTCGTGATCGACGAGGGCGTTGCCGACGACACCGCCGGGCCCGGTCACCACGTGCAGGTAGCCGGCCGGCAGACCGCACTCCTCGAGCAGCGTCCCGAGCCAGCAGGATGGACGAGAACGGAGTCTGGCTGGCCGGCTTCAGCACGACGGCGCAGCCCGCGGCGATCGCCGGGCCGAGCTTGTGCGCGACCAGGTTGAGCGGGAAGTTGAACGGCGAGATGGCGCCGACGACACCGATCGGGACGCGCAGGACGAAACCGATCTTCCCCTCGCCGGCGGCGGATGCGTCCAGCGGGACGACCTCGCCCGCGAGCTGGCGCGCCGCGGCCGCGCTGAACTGCAGCGTCGAGACCGCGCGCTGCGCCTCGATCCGTGCCGTGCGGATCGGTTTGGCCGCCTCGAGCGCGATGCACCTGGCGAAGTCCTCGGTGCGGCGCGCGAGCGCGGCCGCCGCCCGGTCGAGGATTTCCGCCCGTCTCCACTGCGGGAGGGGCTCGACCTCCATCGCGTGCCGGGCCGCCTTGACGGCGCGGTCGACGTCGGTAGCGCTCAGCGACGGTACGGAGCCCAGCAGTGCGCCGTTGTAGGGCGCCCGCACCTCGATCGAGGCCGTTCCCGCGCACGAGCTCACCGTCCAGCGGAACGCGGGTCACGGTGGTCGGATCGATGCCGGGGATGGTGACGGCAAGCGTGGTCACGGTGGACCTCCTGGGCAATGCGCGGCTCGAAATTCAGGGTGGGGCCGGGGGAACCAAAAGCGTACGGACTGCTCGCCCAGTCTACGGGCGGGACCGATGCGCGCCCTAGTCTCGATCTTCGGTGCCGAACAGCCGGACGTCCCACGGACCGAGCACGAGCCGCTCGCCGGCGGCGAGCCGGCCGTCGCCGAGGAGATCGCACAACGGCACCGGAGCCGTCGCGCCCGCCTCGGCCCAGCCCCAGTTGTGCACGACATGAAGGCGGTGCCCGGCATCGTTCGTACTGCTCGACACGGTCACCGGGTCGTCGGTCGCCCACCCGGCGACCGGCACGGCCACCAGCCAGCGGGCCAAGGCGGCGGCCAGCTGCTGGTCGGGAACGGTGCCGACCAGCGTGATCCGGCCCGTTCCGGCCGGCGTGGTGGTGACCGCCGCCCATCGGCCCAGGTGCGGGTGGCGGTAGCCGGCCAGGACTTCCGCACGTTCCGCGACGAGCCCCTCCGCGACACCGGTCGCCGAGCCGGCAAGGCGGCCGTCGACCGGGAGCGCGTCCTTCAGGGTGACGAACTCCTCGTACCAGGCACCGGCCGCCGCGCTCATGCGAGCGGGCGCCCGTTCGGTGCGCGACCGGGCCTCGACGTCGCCGTAGCCGGTCCGCGGGCCGATGACCAGATGCCCGCCGGCCCGCGCATAGGCGACCAGGAAATCGAGGTCTTCGTCGGCCGCGGTGTACAGGGCCGCGGCGACGAGCACGGGATACCGCTCCGCCGCCGCCGCGGGATCGAGGCCGCCGCCGCGCGAGGGCAGCAGCTGCTGGCCGCGGACGATCCGCTGCTGCAGCTTCGCGTCGAAGATGCCCCGGGCGAACGCGGCCACGATGCGCCGGTACGATTCCGGGTCCATGATCGGCTGACCCGGCAGCGGGCCCTGCGTGGACAGGGCGAACTTGCTGTCGGAGTCGTAGAGGACCGCGATGTCGTAGTCGGGTTCGGCCGTGGCGAAGGCGCCACCGGCCGCACGCAGTTCCGGCCCGATGCGGGCGATCTCGCGGTAGGCGCGGCCGGGGACGCCACTGTGTGGCAGCACGCCGCCCCAGTACGTTTCGGCGCCGTAGGGCAGCGTGTTCCAGTGCCAGTACTGGATCATGCGCGCGCCGCGGGCGACGAGCAGCCAGGCCATCTGGCGCCACTGCCCGTCGTAGGGCGACTCGTTGGTGGAGGAGAACCCGATCGAGCCGGCGTTGGTCTCGGTCACCAGGAACGGCGCGGCCTTCGACGAGTACATGAGGTCGGCGAGTTGGGTCACCGCCCACGGCCCGCGTACCACCCAGCCCATGGGCCCGCTCGAGCGGGGCAGCGTGCTCGGGTGGGCGAGCGAGTCCTGCATCTCGTAGTAGGCGTTGCCCGACGGCGACGTCGAGGGCCCGGCTCAGCTCGACGTCCTCGATCCCGGGCTGCTCGTAGGAGATGCAGGTGGTGACGAAGCCCCGCCCGCCGGTGACCTCCCGGACGATGCCCGCCTGCCAGGCGATGAACTCGGTGACCAGTTCCGCCTGGAAGCGGCGCCAGGCGAGGTCGTACTGCGGCTGGAGGTTGCCCTCGGGTCGCCACAGGTCGCTCCACCGGGACAGCCGGTGCGACCAGTAGACCAGGCCCCACTCCTCGTTCAACCGGTCGACCGTGCCGTACCGGTCGCGCAGCCATTCGACGAAGCGGTCGAAGACATCCGGGTTGTAGAGCAGCCGCGGTCCCGGCTCGTTGTCGACCTGGTAGCCGATGATCGCCGGATGGTCCCGGTACCGGCCGACGACGGCGCGGATGATCCGCTCGGCGTGGAAGCGGAACGCCGCATGGGTGAAGTCGACCTCCTGCCGGGCGCCCCAGCCCACGCGCCGACCGTTGCTCGCGTCGGCGGCGATCTCCGGATAGCGGCGGGCCAGCCACATCGGCACGGCATACGTGGGGGTGCCGAGGACGACGCCGATGCCCCGCTCGGCCGCGCCGTCGAGGACGGGCTCCAGCCACTCGAGGTCGAACCGGCCGTCCTCCGGTTCCCAGGTGGACCAGACGGACTCGCCGACCCGGATCACCGAGAAGCCCGCGGCGGCCATCAGGTCGAGGTCGGCGCCGACGTCCGGCTTCCGCTGGTACTCCGCGTAGTAGGCGGCGCCGAATCGGATCGCCGGATCCGTCATGACCTGCTTCCATCGGCGCCGCGATACCGGAAGTCGGCGAAGGCCACCGTGCCCTGGGAGGCGTACAGCCCGATCACGCGGCCGGTGAAGGAGGCGCACGTCTCGGCCGACCAGTAGCGGCCGTCGAGTTCGGTGAGCAGCGTGCCGGCGGCCAGCAGCCGGATGCGATCGCCACCCCCGGCCGCCGGACTGAACCCGCCCTCCGGCGGGACCATCTCGATGCGGAGCTCGACGTCGCCCACCGGGACGTCCGCCGACCAGGCCTGCGCGACGCCGGCGAGGTGGGCCCGGGCGGTGACGTGCGTGCCGTGCGCCTCGAGAGCGACCCAGTGCCGTTCGTCGTACCGGAAGGCGAGGCCACCGGTGCCGGCGGACGCGTCGACCGTGCTCGACACGGTGGCGGTGAGGTGCCGCTGGCGGCGGCCGACGAACTGGGGGTGCGCGTCGTCCAGGCCGACCTGGCCGGTGATGCGCAGCCGGCCGTCCTCGACGCCGGCGACCGCGTCCGGCGTGGTCCGCACGGCCAACCAGCCGGGGTCCGCGAGCACACCGGGGTCGGCGAAGTCGAACACGTCTTCGTCGACACCGTCGCGCGGCGCGAGCCGCACCGGTTCGGGCTGCGGCCAGCCGTCGACCCAGGACACCGGCGTGCAGAACGTCTCCCGGCCGAGGGGCGAGAACGCCTGCGTCATCCCGAGCGGACGCATGCCGAGCAGGACGAGCGCCGCTCCGCCGTCCGGCGTGTCGACGAGGTCGGCGTGGCCGGTGTTCTGGATCGGCCGGTCCGTGCCCTTGGCGCTGAGCACGGGGTTGGCCGGGTGCCCCTCGAACGGGCCGTCCGGTGCGGGCCCGCGGGCGATGCTCACGCCGTGGCCGCGCTCGGTGCCGCCTTCGGCGATCATCAGGTACCAGTGGTCGCCGCGGCGGTACAGGTGCGGCGCCTCCGGGAACTTCAGGCCGGTGCCCGACCACAGGGAGCGCGGCTCCTCGAGTGCCTTGCCGGCGGCGAGGTCGACGCGCACCTGTTGGATGCCTTTGTGCTGGCCGATCTTCTCGCCGCTGGTGTACAGGCCGGAGAACGTGACGTACGCGGTGCCGTCGTCGTCCCAGGCCAGATCCGGGTCGATACCGCCGATGCCCTCGACGGTCGTGCCGTCGCTCCAGGGGCCGGCCGGATCGGTCGCGGTGAACACGACACAGCCGCGCGGGCCCATGGCGACCGTGACGATGATGTAGAAGACGCCGTCGCGGTAGCGGATGGTGGGCGCCCACACGCCACCGCCGGTGGGCACATCTTCGATGCCGACCTGCTCCGGGCGGGTGGCCACGTTGCCGATCTGGGTCCAGCTGAGCAGATCGGTGCTCCGGTAGACCGGCAGGCCCGGCAGGTACTCGAAGGTGGAGGTGACGAGGTAGTACGCGCCGCCGGCGCGCACGACGCTGGGGTCGGGGTTGAACCCGGGGACCAACGGGTTCGGCATACTCATGCTGTAACTCCCGCATCGCTCGGTCGTGCGGCGCTTTCGAGCGACTTCTTCCGGTTGGGCCGCGCAAGCGCGTCCCGTGGTCCAGAAGCCGCCGCGCCAACTCCGTCGCTCACGCGATCCTCACCTTCGCGCTGTGTGGCAGGTTTACCACACTGGTGCCGACGCGTAGCAGGTAGTCGCCCGGCTCGTATCGCCAGCCGCCGTCCCAGTATGCGAGCAGTCGCGTCGGCACGCCGATCTGCACCTCGGCCGCCGTCCCGGCCGGCACGCGGACCGGCGCGAACCCGACGAGCCAGCGTACCGGGCGCTCGACGGCCGAGTCGGGCCGTTCGGCGAAGACCTGGACGACCTGCTTGCCGTCGCGGCCGCTGCGGTTCTCGACCGCAACGCTCAGCGTCACCATCTCGCCGGCGGCGGCGGAGGCCGGTGCCTTGACGTCCACCACCTCGATGTCGGCGTAGCCTCGCCCGCTGCCGAACCAGTACGCCGGCTCGGCGCCCTGCCGCAGCCAGGCGCGGTAACCGATGTGGATGCCCTCGCTGTACTCCAGCGTGCCGTCGACCGGGGTGGTGGACAGCACCGGTACGTCGGACTCGGCCGCCGGCCAGGTGGTGGGGAGCCGCCCGCCCGGCTCGGCCGCGCCGAGCAGGACGTCGGCGACGGCGTTGCCCATCTCCTGGCCGCCGAAGTAGCCGACCAGCACCGCGGCGACCTCGTCGCGCCACGGCAGCAGCACCGGTGCGCCGGCGTTGACCAGTACGACGGTGCGGGGGTTGGCGGCCGCGACGGCGCGCACGAGGTCGTCCTGGCGGCCGGGCAGCGCCAGCGAGGAACGGTCATAGCCCTCCGACTCGACCACCGCGTTCGTACCGACCACGACCAGCGCCACATCGGCCGCCCTGGCGGCGTCGGCGGCCGCGGCGATGAGCGCGTCCTCGTCGACGTCGACGGGCTCGGTGCCGAACCGGAGCCACAGCAGGTCGGCCATCGGGCCGGAGCGGCCACGCAGCTCGTACTCGAAGCGCACGTCCACCGGCTGGCCGGCGGTCAGCTGCACCTCGGCCGCGGCCGTGGGTGGCGCCATCAGGGCGGCACCGAGGTCGGTGTGCTCCGACTCGGCGATCTCGTCGAGGATGAGCCGGCCGTCGACGTATACCTTGCCGTGCCCGACGCTTGCGAAGCCGATGCGGACCGGACCCGACTCGGCCGGCGTGAACCGGGTCGCCAGCTCGACGGTGGCCGAGCGGCCGATCGGGGCGTCGCCGCCGAACCACACCAGCGCGCTGGCCAAGCGGTCCTCGGCGAACAGTTCCGTGCCGTCCTCGTCCAGGAACCGGACGCGCAGGCCCGGTCCGCCGGTGGCCGGGTTGATCATCTGCGCCAGCGGCAGCTCGATCACGCCGTCCTGCACGACCGCGCCACGCGCGTAGGTGACGTCGACGCCGTCCAGGGCGGCGCGCAGGCCGGCCAGTGGGGAAACGGTGTACGCGGGGAGCACGGTCGCGCTGCCACCGCCCTGCGTCCGGGCGTTGGCCGCGTTGTCGCCGATCACCGCGACGCGACGCAGGGTCGCCGGGTCCCAGGGCAGCTCGCCGCGGTTCTCCAGCAGGACGGTGCCTTCAACGGCGGCGTACCGCGCGAAGGCGGCGCCGTCCTCGACCCAGGTCGGGGCGGCGGCCGGGAACCCGTCGAGCGCACCCACCCGCCGCGCGAGCGTGAGGATGCGCGCCACCTTGCGGTCGACGACGGCTTCGGCGATCGCCCCCGAGCGGACGGCGGCGATCAGCGCATCACCCCACGGCCCGTCGGGCCCGGGCATGACGAGGTCCTGCGCGGCCTTCGCGCTGTCGAGCGAGCGTACGGCGGTCCAGTCGCTGATCACGACGCCGTCGAACCCCCATTCGGTACTCAGCGGCGTCTCGAGCAGGTCGTTCTCGGTGGCGGTGACGCCGTTGACCGCGTTGTAGGAGCTCATCACCAGCCAGGCGTGCGCCTCCGTGACCGCCTTCTCGAACGCCAGCAGGTACAGCTCCCGCAGGGCGCGGTCGCTCACCCGTACGTCGACGGTGAAGCGGTTGGTTTCCGAGTCGTTGGCGATGTAGTGCTTCGGTGTCGCGCCCACGCCGTTGTCCTGGGCGCCGACCACGTAGGCCGCGGCCAGATCGGCGGTGAGCACCGGATCCTCGCTGAACGCCTCGAAATGCCGGCCGCCCAGCGGCGAGCGGTGCAGGTTGATCGTCGGGCCGAGCACCACGTCGACGCCCTTGCGGCGGGCCTCGACGGCGGCCGCGGCACCGTAGCGGCGGGCGATGTCCGGGTCCCAGGACGACGCGAGCGCCGTGGCCGATGGCAGGTTGAGGGACGGGTCGCGCTCGTCCCACACCTCGCCCCGCACGCCCGACGGGCCGTCGGAGACCAGGATGCGGCGCAGCCCGATCGACTCGAGCGGCCAGGTGGTCCAGAAGTCGCGACCGGTCAGCAACCGGACCTTCTCCTCCAGCGAGAGCGCGGCGAGCGCTTCGGCGAACATGTCCGGTTCCTTCCGATTGGATGGCCGCCCAGTTGCATGGCGGCATGGACGAGGACGTTACGCCGAAAACCGACCGAGCGCTAGGTTACTTTTGGCGATTGTTCGGCTAGGCTTCAGGCCATGACCACGAGCCGCAAACCGCGTGGTGAATACGCCAAGACCAGATCCCGCCGCCAGGAGATCGTCGAAGCGGCGATCGAAGTGTTCTCCGCGGGCGGATTCCGCAAGGGGTCGCTGCGCGACGTGGCCGACCGGGTCGGCCTGAGCCAGGCCGGGCTGCTGCACCATTTCCCGAGCAAGGAGCACCTCCTGCAAGCGGTGCTCGCCTGGCGCGACGACGACACCAGTGCGCGGTTGGGTGATCCGCTGCCGGAGGGCATCGATCTCCTCCGCGGACTCGTGGCCATCGCCGAACACAACGCGACGACGCCGGAACTCGTCGAGCTGCACGTCATCGTCTCCGCCGAGGGCACGTCCATGGACCACCCGATCCACGCGTACTTCGTCGAGCGCTACACCTTCCTCGTCGACCGCCTCGGCAAGGCGCTGGAGCACGCGGCCGCGGCGGGCCAGCTGCGTCCCGACGTCGACATCGCCAGCGCCGTACGCTCCATGATCGCCCTCATGGACGGCCTGCAGGTGCAGTGGCTCCTGCGTCGCGACGACGTCAGCATGGCCGGTGACCTGCGCCGGTACATCCAGTCCCTGCTGAGGGTCGACCTTTGACCGGTCTCTGGGCGGTCACCGGGATCACCCTCCTGCAGATCACCTACCAGGAGGAGGCAGGGCCGCTGATGCCCATGGACGCCGCCTGGCGGCCGCGACACTACCGGGTCGTCGATCCCGGTACCGGCACGACGATCGACGCAGGAGAGTGCTCCGCGGACCGGCCGGTCATCGGCGCGAGCGGCCACCGGCCGCCGCGTGGTGATCTTCCACGGCGGGCCCGACGACGCCGCCGGCTGTCCGATGATTAGGGTCGGGCTCGCGGGGGCCGGACCGTGGGCCGGCATGTTCCATGCGCCGATGCTCGCCGGCGCGACGGGACTCACCCTGAGCGCGGTGTGGGCCCGGCGCCGGGACGCGGCCGAAGACCTCGCCCGCCAGTACGGCGCCGAGGCGACCGCCACCTTCGACCAAATGCTGGCGCGGTGCGACGCGGTCGTCGTTCAGCGTCCCGCCCGACGTGCAGGCCGAACTGGCGCCGATGGCCGCGCGGGCCGGGCGGCACCTGCTTCTGGAGAAGCCGCTCGCCCGTACCGTCGCCGACGCCGAGGCGATCGCCGCGGCCGCCGACGCCGCCGGCGTGGCCACCCAGCTGATGCTCACCTACCGGTTCACCGCACCGGTGCGCGAGTTCCTCCGCGCACTCGCTGGCGCACCCGTGCGGTACGTGCACACGGCGTGGATCGGCGGCGGCGCGCTGCCCGGTTCGCCGTTCGCCACCCCGTGGCGCCGGGACGCCGGTGCGGTCCTGCTCGATCTCGGCCCGCACGCTCTCGATCTCGCCGAGGCGGTCGCCGGACCGGTGACCGGGCTGCGGGCCGCGGAGCGCGGCGGCGTCGTGACAGTCACGACCGAGCACGCGGGCGGGGCGACCGGGCAGGTCGCGCTGTCGGGCACCACCCCGCTGGCCCGCGGCCCGCTCGAGGCCGAGGCGGTCACCGACGCCGGCCGGTTCGTCCTGGCCGACCCGACACCGCAGCCGCCGGACGCCGTGTGGCACACCATCGCCGACGAGTTCGTCCGGACCGTGCAGCGACGGTTCACCCAACCGATCGACGTGCATCGCGGCGTGCGTATCCAGCGACTGCTGGCCGCCGTGGCCGACTCGATCGCCACCGGCGAGCCGGCAACTGTGGGTCGGTCATGACGCCGTCCGTCGTGCGGCAGCCGTCCGTGCCGGCCGTCCAGGTCTCCGTCGCCCGTATCGAACACCACGGGGAAGCGATCGGCATCGGCGAGTCCACGCCGAGGCTGTCGTGGCACGTCGACGCGGCCCCGCCGTCGTGGCGACAGGCGGCCTACGAGGTCGAGGTCGACGGCGCCGGTTACCGGGTCGAGTCGCCGCAGTCGGTGCTGGTGCCCTGGCCGGCGAGCCCCCTGCGCTCCCGGGAGCGGCGCACCGTCCGGGTTCGCGTGTGGGGATCCGACGGCGCGGCGTCGCCGTGGAGCCCGCCGGTCGTGCTCGAGGCGGGTCTCGGCCCGTCCGACTGGCAGGCGCGGATGATCACTCCTGGCCTCGACGAGCGGGGGCCGGCCGCGCTGCTGCGCCGCGACTTCGCCGTGGACGGCGAGGTCGTCTCGGCCCGCCTGTACGTCACCGCGCACGGGATCTACGAGGCCGAGATCAACGGGCAGCGCGTCGGCGACGACGCGTTCGCGCCCGGCTGGACGACCTACCGGCACCGGCTGCGGTACCAGTGCTACGACGTCACCGGGCTGGTGCGCGACGGCGCCAACGCCATCGGGGTGAGCGTGGCCGACGGCTGGTACCGCGGCCGGCTCACGTTCGATCGACGGCAAGCGGGACGTCTACGGCGACACGCTGGGGCTGTTCGCACAGCTCGAGATGGTCCTCGCCGACGGCCGGAGCGTCGTGGTGGCCACCGGGGCCGACTGGCGCTCCTCGACCGGCCCGATCCGCCGCGCCGACCTCTACGAAGGCGAACACTACGACGCGCGGCGCGAGCTGCCCGGCTGGTCCACGCCGGGGTTCGACGACGGCGCCTGGGCGTCGTGCGCGGTCGAGGAGTTCGACATCGCGACGCTCGTGGCGCCGGACGGCCCGCCGGTCCGGGCGACCCAGGAGATTCCGGTCCAGGAGGTGCTCACCTCGCCGTCGGGCAAGACCCTGCTCGACTTCGGCCAGAACCTCGTCGGCCGCCTCCGGATCCGGGTGTCTGGACCGGCGGGGACCACCATCACCCTGCGGCACGCCGAGGTACTCGAGCACGGCGAACTCGGTGTGCGGCCGCTGCGCACCGCCACCGCCACCGATCGCTACATCCTGCGGGGCGGAGGCGTCGAGGTCTGGGAGCCGCGCTTCACGTTCCACGGCTTCCGCTACGCCGAGGTCGCCGGCTGGCCGGGCGATCTCGACGCGGCCGCGGTCACGGCCGTCGTCTACCACTCCGACATGGCGCGGACCGGCTGGTTCTCGTGCTCGAATGCCCTGCTGAACAGGCTGCACGAGAACGTGGTCTGGGGGATGCGAGGCAACTTCCTGGATGTACCAACGGATTGCCCGCAGCGCGACGAGCGGCTCGGCTGGACGGGCGACCTTCAGGTCTTCGGCCCGACCGCGAGCTACCTCTTCGACTGTGCCGGCCTGCTCGCCTCGTGGCTCAAGGACCTCGCCGCCGACCAGACCCCGGCCGGCGTCGTGCCGATCTTCGTACCCCGGGTCGATCTGGGCGGTCGTTTCGGTGACGAGCCGCTCGCCGACGGCCGGCTGGGGCGACGCCGCGGTCCTGGTCCCGTGGGTGATGTACCAACGTTTCGGCGACGTCGAGGTGCTGCGCCGCCAGTACCCCAGCATGTGCGCCTGGGTCGACGGTCTCACGGCCGTGCTGGGCAGCAGATCGTTGTTCGACAAGCCGTCGCTGCAGCTCGGCGACTGGCTCGACCCGGCCGCGCCGCCGGATAACCCCGCTGCCGGCGCGACCGATCCGATCCTCGTCGCCACCGCCTACCGAGCCCATGTCGCCCAGGTACTGTCGAACATCGCGACGGTGATCGGCGAGGAGCGCGACGCCGCGCGATACGCGGAACTGGCCGCGAGCGTCCGGCTGGCGTTCCACGACGAATACGTGTCGCCGCACGGCCGCGTGGCGAGTGACTCGCAGACCGCCTACGCCCTCGCGTTGGAGTTCGCGTTGCTCACCGACGCCGCTCAGCGGGCCAGGGCGGGCGAGCGGCTCGTTCACGCCGTCCGCGAGAAGCGCCACCGGATCGGGACCGGCTTCCTCGGCACGCCCCTCATCTGCGATGCCCTCGCCAGCGCCGGCGCCATCGATGACGCCTACCAGCTGCTCACCCAGACGCAGTGCCCGTCCTGGCTCTACCCGGTGACGATGGGCGCCACCACCGTCTGGGAGCGCTGGGACAGCATGCTGCCCGACGGAAGCATCAACCCGGGCGAGATGACCTCGTTCAACCACTACGCGCTCGGTGCGGTCGCGGACTGGATGCACCGGGTCCTCGGCGGGTTGGCACCGGCCGCGCCCGGCTACCAAAGGCTCGACATCGCGCCGCGGCCCGGCGGCGGCATCACCTCGGCGACGACCGCCCACCTGACACCGTACGGGCGGGCCGAGGTGTCATGGCAGCGCAGCGAGGGACGGCTCACCGTGCAGGTGCTGGTGCCGGTCGGTGCGACCGCCCGGGTGAGCCTGCCCGGCCGGGAACCGGTCGAGGTCGACCACGGCCGGCACGAGTTCGAGTGCGCATACCGGGACGCCGGCGACGACCCGCACTGGGTGCATCGACTGTCCATGCTCGACGCCTGAGGCCGGCCGGCCCGGGGGCTCGATGGTGGCGGGCTGCGTTCGCCGGTGCGATCAGCGTTGCACCCGGCGCAGGGTTGCGACGGCGTCCAGGGGGAGGGCCCAACCCGGCAGCGACGGCGCCGAGGTCAGGGTGGCGACGAGTTTGGCGGGAAACCCATCGAGGACCGACCGGTCGTCGAAGCGGTCCCGTTGCTTGACGCAGGCGCCCGCGCGGACCACCGACTCGGCCCCGACCACGCTGCCGTCGCACACGATCGCTCCGGGCTCGACGATGCTGCCGCGGCCGATGTGGCAGCCGTGGATCATCGCACCCGGGCCGATCACCGCGTCGTCGTCGACGATCAGTTCGTTGTCGGGCAACAGGTGCAGCACCGTGTTCTCGAGGATCTGTACCCGGGAGCCGATGCGGACCGGGCCGTGTGAGTCGCCGATGATCTTCACTCCGGCGCCGATGAGTGAGTCAGCGCCGATGACCACGTCGCCGGTGATCTCCGCGGAGTCGAACAGCACGGTCCCGGCGCCGATCGACGGGGTCTTGTCGCGGTAGGCGTACAGGGTGCCCATGTGTGCTCCCGCTCGCATCGGCCGGTGCAGGATCGTGCCCGGGTAGTCGGTCAGGTCGGTCTGATGCTGGCGCAGCACGGCCAGCCGTTCCCGGTCGGCGTCGGTGGCCGACCGGATGACGTGCGGCGGCCGCCCGACCAGCACGGCTTCGTCGGGGATCACCGTGCCGGCCGGGACCAGGGTGCCCTCGCCGAGGATGCAGCCGTTCCCCAGCCGGGATCCGGGCATGAGGATCGCCCCGTTGCCGATCTCGCAGAGGTCGCCGATGGTGGCGCCGACGATCGTGGCGCGGTGACCGAAGACGGTTCGCTGACCGACCCGGACCGGGTGCTCGGGCGTGCCGATGACCACCCCGTTCTCCAGGATGGCGGAGTGGTTGCCGATGCTCACCGCGGCGCCGTGGGCCCGCACGACCAGGCCCTGCGCAAGAAGCGCGCCGGCGCCGACGTGGACCTCACCCAGCACCACCGCGGATGCGGCGACCTCGGGTTGAGGCTGGTCGACGAGCAGCTGGTTGAAACTCACCGCATCCTCACCGTCCTTGCGGCCGGGCCGGGCGTCCAGCCGGTCTGTGCCCACCCTACTCGGGCGATTCCGCCGGCTTCAGAGGGACACGAGCTGAGTCACCGCGTTGTCGGGCGGCTTCGGCTGGCCGATGAGCGTGGCCAGGAGGCCGATCCAGGCCTGCTGAGCGGCGGGTTGATGGTCTTTGGCGGCTACCGCGGACACCTTGCCGGCGAGCCGGACCTTATCCTCTTCCGTCAGGTCGAGTGCGGTGAATACCAGTACCGGAGTGTTCCGGGTGAACGGGTCGTCGGCGAGTGCGTTGACGACGGCGAACCCATCGATGTCCGGCATGACGAGGTCGCACATGATGAGGTCGAACCGGTTGGTGCGGGCGAGTTCGAGGCCGCGTCGGCCGCTGTCCGCGCACCGGACGAGCAAGCCTTCGCGTTCCAGCGTTTCCTTGATGACCGCCAGGGTCGCCGGGTCGTCGTCGATGGCGAGGACGGCGCCGGTGAGGTGGCTGGCGGGCGGTACGTACCCGTGCTCGACCAACCAGGCGACGAGGCGTTCGTAGTCGAGCGGTTTGACGAAGTAGTCGACGGCACCGAGCGCCAGACCTACCTCGTGGTCGTCGACCACACTGATGACCACGACGGGGATGTGGCCGGTTCGGGTGTCACTCTTGAGCCGGCGAAGCACTTCCCAACCGTCGACGTCAGGCAGGTAGAGATCAAGCAGGATCAGGGCGGGTGCGATGGCGCCGGCGAGCCTCAGTCCTTCGCCGCCACCGGTGGCCACCGTGACGGGGTAGCCGGCGCGGCGGAGGTGCGTCGCGACGAGGTCGGCCGCCGCGGGGTCGTCTTCGATGACGAGCACACCGCCCGGCACGCCGTGCGCCTTTGCGGCATCGAGGGGCGCCACGTCCGACGCCGGCTCGAGGGCGTTCGCCGCGGGTAGCGAGACGACGAACCGGCAGCCGTGCCCGGGTTCGGACGAGACCGTGATGCTGCCCTGGTGGGCCTCGACCAGGCGCCGCGTCAGCGCCAAGCCCAGACCGGTGCCGCTCTGGTGCGCCGTCGGGTCACCCACCTGTTGAAACGCTTCGAAGGCCCGGTCGCGATCGCCCGGTGCGATGCCCGGGCCGGTGTCGGCGACGGAAATCTCGATTGCCGTGACCGTACGGCAGGCCGAGACGTCGATCCGCCCCGATTCGGGCGTGAACTTGATGGCGTTGGACAGCAGGTTGGTGAGGATCTGGCGCATCCTGACCGGGTCGGCCGACAGTACCAGCGGCGGTACGACGACGCTGAGTTCGAGTCTCTTGGCCTGGATCAGGGGACGCAACGCGGTGGCCGTTTCCTGCACCAGGTCGGCGACGTTGACCGACTGCCGGCGCAGGACCAGTTGGCCAGCCTCCACTTTGGACAGGTCCAGCATGTCGTTGATGAGGCGCAGCAGGTGATGGCCGCTGTCATGGATGTGGCTGACCCACGCCGCCGGCACGTTGCGACGGTCGTCGGCCGGCATGTCCTCGCTCTGCATGAGTTCGCTGAATCCGATGATCGCGTTCAGCGGGGTTCGGAGTTCGTGGCTCATGGTGGCCAGAAACTGGCTCTTAGCCTGATTTGCCGCCGTCGCGGCGGCCGCCGCCGCGGCCATTTCCTCCGCCATGTGCTCGCGGTCGGCCAGGACGGCGGTCTGCGACCCCAGTTCGCCGAGCAGTGTGGCGTCGTCGTCGGCGAACAAGCTGCGCTTGCGGTTCAGCAGTACCAGGGCGCCGGCATTGCCGTGGGTGAGCGGCAGCGGCACGCAGGTCGCATAGCGGGCCTGGGCCCGATCGGCGATCGCGGCGACGATCGGCGGGCATGGCGCCGTCACGTCGACGGTCCGGGTGACGGCAAGCAACGCGCGGAGTTGTTCGGCGTCGGTCACGGTCGCCGGGCTGGCCGTCACGCCGGCGTGCGCCACCTCGGCGACGTGCTCCTCGCCGGCCGGGACGATCACCACGCAGGCGTCGGCGGCGGAGACCTCCCGGACCGCTTCGGCGTAGCGTCTCCAGACCGCGGTCGCGGACGCCTGCGCGGAGGAGACCAGCAGCCGGCGGGTCAATCCGTACGTCGCTTGCGCAGCGGTCGCGCGCCGTAGCCAGGCCGGTGGCAGGAATGCGATGAGATAGCCCACCGCCGACACCAGTGCCAGCGCCAATGCGACGTCGCCGGCGGCCGGTCCGGCGGCCGCCGCCATCAGCGCGAAACCGAACAGGGCCGTTCCCGCGCCCGCACAGATGAGCCGTATCCGCGCGGATCCGGCCCGTTGCCGGGCGGCCAGGACGAAGAACGTCGCCGCGCCGAATTCGGCGACGGAGAAGACCAGCACCGCGGCCACCACGTACCAGCGCGGCAGGTTCACAGGCAGTACCGGCAGCAGCACCGGCACCGCGGTTCCGATCCAGCTCAACAACACCAACCACCGCAGGGGTCGCGGCACCGGGTACACCTGGGCGACCAGCCGTATCGTCAGAAAGGGCTGACCGAGCAGCAGCGCGGCGGCGATGGAGTTGACGATACGCGGCGGCTCACCGAACACCGTCCGGACAACGGCGAGGACGAAGAATGTCGCGACGGTGCCGAACACCAGCATCACATCTCGTTGCAACGGATCGCGCGTCCGCAGAAACGTGATCAGAGCCCGCGCGAAGATCGCCGCAAACAACGCCTCCACCAAAAGTCCTACCATTGGTGCTCCCGGCTGTTTCTGTCCGACGGATCAACGCACGGATGATGCATACGGAGCGTAACAACGTGGTGGAGTTTGGCGGCCTACATCGGCCGGATCCGGCACCGTCCGTCATGCCGGTTTGGTGACGCCGGCGTACGGGTTGAGCCGTCCCCAGCCGGCCAGTTGCTTGGTGAGCCAGGTCGGCCCGGTGACTGACATTCCGCCGCTGCGCTGAGCCGCGGCCAGGGTGAGCTCGCTGGCGTACCACCGGATCAGGCTGGCGGTGTCGGTGGTGACCTGGCCGTCCTCGGTGAAACCCGGCGGCTGGGCGCAGACCTCGTTGCCCGCGGTCGACAGGACGAGCCAGAAGCGGTTCGGCGGCGCACGACCGGTGATGTGGAACTGTACGACGATGCGGGCCCGCGGCAGCGTATCGGCGATGATCAGCCGGGCGAGCGTCCACAACGCGAGGTAGGGGTCCTGGTCCTCGGGGCGCACGTCGCGCCAGCGGGCGCCCCAGGCGCCGAGCGCCAGGCAGACCTGCGCGAGTTCCAGACCGCTGGGGCTGAGCCGGTACGCGGTTGACCGGCCGCTCTGGGTGCGCTGCACGACCCCGGCCCGCTCCAGTTGGCGCAACCGCTGGGACAGCACGCTGCGGGGCAGCCCGGGCGCGCCGTCCAGGATTTCGTTGAACCGGGTGCAGCCGAGGGACAGATTCCGGATGATGATCGGCGTCCACCGCTCGGCGAAGATCTCTGCAGCCAGCGCGATGGGACAGTACTGCCCGTAGCCTCGCACGCGTTCACCATGCGCCGGCCGGTCCGGGAATGGAAGTCCGTTTTTCGTACCTGGCGACGGCGGCCCGCGAAACCGGCGGCCGGCCGTCGGTCCAGGAATCGTACTTTCGCGACGAACGCCTCGGTGGTTGCCTGGGCGGGCAGCAATCGGAGAAGTCCCCGACGAGGGGCATGTGCAGGCGGGGGGAGCACGGTGTCCGAGGAGACGTACGTGTTGTCGGCGGAGGCGGCTGAGTTCTACGAGTCGACCTTCGTGCCGGCGCTGTTCGCCGGTTGGGCCGAACGAATCGTCGATGCCGCCGGGGTGGCGCCCGGCGAATCGGTGCTCGACGTGGCCTGCGGCACCGGCGTGGTGGCGCGAACCGCCGCCGGACGGGTCGGCTCAACCGGCGCGGTCGTCGGCCTGGACGTGAACGAGGCGATGCTCGCCGTGGCCCGGCGGCTGCGGCCGGACCTGCATTGGCGGCTCGGCGATGCGTCTACGCTGCCCTTCGAGGACAACGCGTTCGACGTGGTGCTGTCCCAGGCCGCGCTGATGTTCTTCACCGACCGCGTGACCGCGTTGCGGGAGATGGGCCGGGTGGCCGGCGTTGACGGTCGCGTCGCCGTACAGGTGCCGGGCCGGTTGGCCGACAGTCCGGGCTACCTGGCGTTGACGAAGGCCGTTGCCCGCCACGCCGAGCCGGCCGTGCTGGACCTGCTCGGCGCATACTTCGGCGTGGGCGAGCCGGACCTTCTCGCCGAACTCTGTCAAGCGGCCGACCTACGCATCGACACGTTCGAAACGTGGCTCGGCGCAACCCGACTGGGTTCGATCGATGCCTTCCTCGACGTCGAACTGCTGCCGCTGGCCGACCGGATCGATCAGACGGTTCGCGACCGGATCATCGAGGACTGCCATACCGCGCTGGCGCCCTTCACCGATCCCGCCGGCGCGGTCGCCGCGCCGATCGCCGTCCACCTGATCACCGCACATCGGCGGTGAGGGGAAGGCGTGGACGCTCCCATGCTCCGGGCGCCGGTCGACGGCGCCGAACTCGAGTACGAGGTCCGGGGAAGCGGGGACCCCGTGCTGTTCGTCCACGGTGGCCTCTACGCCGACTCGTTCAAGCCGCTCCTGGACCGTACGGAGCTCAGCGGCCGCTACCGGCTGATCCACTACCACCGCGTCGGGTACGCCGGCAGCAGCCACGTCGACGGCCCGGTCAGCATCGGCCGGCAGGCCGCGCACGTCCAGTCGCTGGTGCACCACCTGGGCAACGAACCGGTGCATGTCGTTGGCCATTCATCCGGCGCGAACATCGCCCTGCAACTCGCCCTGGACCATCCGGCGTTGGTGCGCTCACTCACGCTGCTGGAGACCGCGCTGCTCGCGGTGCCATCCGGGCCGTTCGCCGGCCAGGCGTTCCGCCACTACCACATCGGCGACAAGGCCGTCGCCGTGGACACCTGGATGCGCGGCGTCGCCGGGCCTGACTACCGCGACGCCCTCGACCGCGTCGTTCCCGGCGCGTTCGGCCAGGCGGTCACCGACGCCGACACCTTCTTCGCACAGGAGCTCCCCGCGGTGCGCGACTGGTCCTTCGGTCCGCCCGACGCCAACGGGATCGAACAGCCGGTGCTGGCCGTGCTCGGCGCCCGCAGCAATGACGTCACCCCGGCGTTCGGGCAGCGCCATCAACTGCTCCTGACCTGGCTGCCCGACGTCCAACCGTTCGTCCTGCCCGATGCGACGCACCTCCTGCACGTGCACAACCCCGGCGGCATGGCCCGCGGCTCGCCCGCTTCCTCACCGACATCACCGCGACCCGCAGGTACTGGGCATGAGGCCCCGGCACATCATGCCGCCCGGTAGCTGGCATGATGTGCCGGACGAATGCTGCGGCGCGGGAGGGTGCGGGCGACGCTATGGCGCGGTTCGAGGCGAAGACGTCCGGTGAACCCGGGCGAGCCGTGGTGGCACTGATCGGTGAATGTGACCTCGCGAGCAAGGACGAGCTGGCGTCGGCGCTGCTCGCCGCGGTCGAACGGGAGCCGCTCGTGGTGGTCGACCTCGGCGCGCTCACATTTCTGGACTCCACCGGGCTGTACGGCCTGGTCGCCGCGCATCGCGCCGCCACGCAGTACGGCGGGCGGCTGTACGTGATCAACGCCAGCGGCGCCGTCGCCAACGTCCTGAACATCACCGGGGTCGGCGACCTGCTGCGGCAGCCGGCCGACGGCAGCGACCCGGCGCGCAGCGATGTGTAGCGACCCGCTGGAGCCGGCCGCCATGTCCGAACCGCCCGCCACGAACACCGCCGCGCCTTCCGCCGCGCCGTCCGCCGTGGCCGACACGATGCCGTACGCGGACCCGTCCGACCTGGCCGCGGTGCGCGCGTTCGTGCGCGGCCGGGCGCTGGCCCTCGGACTGACGCCGGACCGCGCGGACCTCCTCATGCTGGCGGTCAGCGAGTTGACCACGAATACGTTGCTGTACACCGACGACGGGGGCCTGGTGCGCGTGTGGGCGGAAGCCGGCCAGCTCGTCTGCGATGTCATCGACCAGGGGCGGCATCAGGCCTTCGACCGGGAGATGCCGCCGGCCGACGCGCTGCGCGGCCGTGGACTGCCGATCGTGGCGCGGGTTTCGGACGAGGTGAGCACCTTGGCCACCGTCGAAGGGACGACGGTTCGGGTCCGGCTGAATCTCTGACGACATCCCTGTCGACCCGTCAGGCGAGCACTCGGACCGCCAGCACGCAGGTGTCGTCGTCCGGGCTGGGGTGGTGCAGCAGGCCGCGCAGCCGCAGCAGCGTCTGGTCGTCCTGGTTCGCCGACACGGCGGACAGCGTCCGCATCACCTGGCCCAGCTGTTCGCCCGGCGGAGCATGCCGGCGTTCCACCAGTCCGTCGGTGTACAGCACGACCAGATCGTCGGCCCGTAGCGTGGAGGTCAGCACCGGATAGGTCGCCTGGTCCGCGGCGCCCAGCAGCAGTCCGGCCGGCGGCTCGAGTTCGTCGACGACACCGGCACGGGCGAGGAGCGGTGGCAGGTGCCCGGCGCGGGCCCACGTCAGCACCCGCGTGGCCGGGTCGTATACGGAGACGACGGCCGTCGCGGTGATGCTCAGCTGGCCACAGAGCCGGTTCATGTGCCGGAGCAGCACGCCAGGGTCACGGATGCCGCCGGACAGCCAGGCGACCAGCCCGAACCGCAGATGAGCCATTCCGCTCGCCGCCTCCAGCCCGTGACCGGCCACATCGCCGATGGCGAGCGCGACCAGCCCGTCGGGCAGCGTCTGCGCGTGGTACCAGTCGCCGCCGACCTGTACGGCGATCTCCGCCGGCAAGTAGCTGATCACCGCCTGCAAGCCGGCGAGAAGGACCGGTCCGGTGGGCACCGGCTGGATCATGTTCTGCAGTTGCGCGGCCAGCCGGTGCTCGGCCAGGGCGGTGATTTCCCGGCTGCGCAGCTGGTCGCTGAGCCGTTCGATGGCGCTGCGCGAGTCCTCCCGCGCGGTGACGTCCTGCACCACGGCGTAGATCTTCAGCGGTGCGCCGTCGGCGTCGCGGGCGACGTTCGACAGGACCCGCAGGTACTTCAGCGATCCGGCCGTCTGGAACCGCACCGTCACATCCGACGCCGCCCCGCTGTCCAGGGTCTGCCAGGCGACTTCGCGCATCCCCCGATCGTCGGGCAGGAGCGCCGTGGACTGCTCCGACCGTGACATCGGGCCGAGCGCCGGATCGCGTTCGAAGATCCGGTACATGCCGGGGGACCACGCGCTGCGCCCGCTGGCGAGGTCGTACTCGGCCCAGCCGAGGCTGCCCAGCAACTCCGTCTGCTCCAGCCGGCGCTGGTCCTCGTCGAGGCGTTGCCACCACACCAGCAGGCCACCGAGCACGCGATGCACGCTCACCTCGAACAGGGAGTCCGCGACGACACCGGCGCGCTTCTCCTCGTACCGGAAGTCGCCCAGCGTCCCGGCAACGCCGGTGCTGATGACCTCGTGGTACAGCTGCCACAGCGGGCCGCCGACCATGCTCGGATACAGTTCGCTGAGGCGGGCGTCCACCCGGCTGACGCCCCGTCCGTAGATGTCGGAGACCTCCCCGCTGGTTGCCGCGATCTGGAAGTCGACGACGGTCCCGCCGTCGGCGACGACGGGCAGCAGCCAGGAACACCCCGCTGGGATGACCGACAGGAGCTCTTGCACCACCGCGGCGACCGGCGCCGGTTCGGGCCGTACACCCTGCTCTGGCATGCGCAAAGCCTAGTGCCGTCACCGCGTACGTTCACCGGCCATGCCCGTCATCTTGGGCTGGTGCGGCACGGTGAGCCTGCAGGGTTCGCCCGAACGACGGAATAAACCGGCGTCACCGGTGAACCGGTTGCCGCTGAAGCGCAACAGAGAAGGCGATGGACAACGACGAGCTGATCGCGCCGTGGCCCGCGGTGACGACACGGCGCTGCGGGAATTGTTCTCGCGGCACGCGCCGTGGCTGGCTGCGCGGCTGCGCGCGGTGCTGCCGGCCGCCGATGTCGAGGATGTGCTGCAGGAGACGTTCCTGGCGGTGTGGCGGGGTGCCGGGGCGTACCGGTCGGAGGGCGCGGGCGGCTGGCTGTGGGGGATCGCCCGCCGGCAGGCCGCGCTTGTGGCTGCGCCGCCGCGGGCACCCGGATCTGCTGCTGGCCGCCTTGGTCGCCGCCGACCGGCGAGATCCGTTCGACCCGGCGGATCCGGCGGAGGCGGCGCGTGTCCAGGGCGGAGCTCGCCGACGCGGTCGAGGCGCTGGGGCCGGAGGGCAGCCCGCACCGCGAGATCTGGCGGCTGATGTACGTCGAGGAAAGGACGGTGGCCGAGGTGGCTGCGCTGATGGGTGTGCCCGCGGGCACGGTGAAGAGCCGCGCGCACCAGGCCCGCCGGCTGATGCGCGCGGCGCTGCGGCGCCACCAGCCGCTGCGTGATGGAGGCGGGCAATGACCGGTGCACGCGATGTCGATCTGGGCCGGGTCTGGATCGGGGTGGCCGCGGAGGTCTGGCGCCGCCGTCCGGGGCCGCTGGAGCGGGTGGCCGGGCGGTTGCTGCGCTCGCCGGGCCTGGCCCGGGCGCTGGTGACCACGCCGTCGCTGCTGCTCGGGTGGATCGTCGCCACCGCGGTGGTGCTGGTCGCCGGGGTACTGGCCACGTTGGGAACCGGGACACCGTACGTGCCGCTTCTCGCACCAGCGATCGCGGCGGCCGGCATCGCCTACGCCTACGGGCCGGGAATCGACCCCGCCTGGGAGCTGTCGTGCAGCATGGCGGTCAGCGACCGGATGGTGCTGCTGGTCCGGGCGCTGGCGGTGTTCGGCCTGAACGCGGTGCTCGGGCTGGCCGCCTCGGTCGCGTCGGGGGTCGCGACCGCGGTCACGTTCGGCTGGCTGGTCCCGATGACCGCGGTGTGCGCGCTGGCCCTGGCGGCCGCGACGCTCGCCCGGTCGGCGAACGTCGGCGTGGCGGCGGGCGTGGCCGGCTGGGTGATCACGGTCCTGTCCGGGCAGGCGGCCGCCGGGCGGTTCACCGCCGCGATCACCGATTCCGCCCTGGTGCTGCCCTACCTGGCGTTCGCCGCCGGCTGCGCGGCGATCGTGCTGTATGCGACCCGGAGTCCGAGAGGAACGTCATGAACGTCGAGATCACCGATCTGACCCGGCGGTTCGGCCGAACCGCAGGCCGTGGCCGGGGTGACGATGCAGACCGGTGCCGGGGTGTTCGGGCTGCTGGGCCCGAACGGCGCGGGCAAGACGTCGCTGCTGCGGATGATGGCCACGGTGATCCCGCCGTCCTCGGGCCGGATCCGGCTGCTCGAGCCGCGATCCCGGCGTCGCACGGGCCGCGGCGACAGATCCGGCGCCGGCTCGGCTACGTGCCGCAGAACCTGGGCTACTACCCGAGGTTCACGGTCGTGGAGTTCGTCGAGTACTTCGCGCTGCTGAAGGAGATGCCGCCGGCCGACGGTGCCGCACGCGGTGGCGGCCGCGGTCGAGCGGGTCGGGCTGGGCGACAAGGCGACGGCGAAGCTGCGCACGCTCTCCGGTGGGATGCTGCGCCGGGTCGGGATCGCGCAGGCGATCGTCAACGAGCCCGAGCTGCTGCTGCTCGACGAGCCGACCGCCGGGCTGGATCCCGAGCAGCGGGTGGCGTTCCGGGCCCTGCTGCGCGACCTCGGGCAGCGCGCCACCGTGATCGTCAGTACGCACCTGGTCGAGGATGTCGGCGCCGCCTGCGCCCAGGTCGCCCTGATGGACCGGGGCAAGATCGTCTTCCAGGGCACACCGGACGAGCTGACCGCCCGCGGCGATGGAACCGCCGCCGCCGGCGATGCTCCGCTGGAACGCGGCTACAGCGCGGTGCTGGCGGCAGGCGCGGTCATGACTGAGAACGCTGGCCCGGTCCATTCCGACAGGCTCATGGGACGCCGCGCCGGTCGTGCCGGTTCGGTAGCCCGGTGCGAGCCCGCGCCGGCCGCTCGCGGCGGGCGGGCGGCTGCTGCGGCTGGAGTTGCGCCGCAACGCGATGCTCTGGATGCTGCCGATCGTCGCCGCGCTGTTCTGGTTCCTCACCTACCGCCGGTCCATGGCGTTGCCGCCGCTGTGGAACGTTCGCGCCATGACCATGCAGGGCACGGCGGTGGCGGTGTTCATACCGACCGTGGTCGGCGCGGCCGCGTGGACGGGTTCGCGGGAGGGCCGCCTCGGCGTGACCGAACTGCTGACCGGCACCGCCCGGCCGCGCTGGTCCCGGCAGCTCGCCGCCTGGGCCGCCACCACCGGCTGGGCAGTGGTGGCCTACCTCGGCTGCGTGGCGGTCCTGTACGGGGTCACCGCGCAGCAGGCGACCGTGGGGCGGGCCGTTGTGGTGGCCGGCCGCGGTCGGCGCGGCGAGCCTGCCCGCACTGTCCGCGCTCGGGTTCGCGGCCGGGGCGCTGCGCCCCAGCCGGTTCACCACACCGCTGGTCGCCGTCGGCGCGTTCGTCGCACTCGAAGCCACCCTGCAGTTCATCCACGGCGACCGGTCGTACTGGCAGATTTCGCCGCTGGTCGCCGGGGCCTGGGAACTCGGGACCACCGACCGGGGGTGGCGACGTTCTACCCGTACCTGCCTGACCTGGCCATCGCCCAGCTCATCTTCCTCGCCGGCCTCACCGCGGCGCTGCTGGGCGTCCTGGGCCTGCCCGCGGGCTCCGGCGGGCCGGCGCTGCGCCGCGCCGCCGCGGCCATCACCGCGGCCGGCCTGCTGGTGGCCGGGACCGCCGTCGCGGCTGGCCGGCACCGGCCGGCTGGACGCACACGGCATGATCGCCATCGCGGCGCTGCACGACCCGGCCGACGACCGTCCGATCCGCGTACACGCCGGTGTGCAGCAGCACCACGATCCCGGTCTGCCTGAACCCCGCCTACGCCGTCTACCTGCCCGCCGTGGCGGCCGCCCTCGAACCGGTGCTCAGCGAGGTGGCGGGTCTGCCCGGCGCGCCGGTGCGCATCGACCAGGCCACCGTCGACCTACCACCAGGGACCGGGCAACGACGTCGATATCCGCATAGCGGGCCCGGCGATGAGCGGCACGCCGCCGGTGTTCCGTCTGCTCCTGCCCAATCAGGTGCCCGGCCCCAGCCTGAGCCTCAGTGAGGTGGCGGCCGCGGTGCGCACGCCAAGGCCGGGCGCGACATCGTGGTCGCCGTCATCAGCCCCGGACCGAGCACCAGCCCAGCGCAGAAGGCGGTCATCGCGGCATTGCTGAACGCCGGCGCCCTGGCGCCCGGCACGGCGGATGCTGCCGCGGCTCAGCGGTTCGCCGCGTTGTCCGCCGCCGCTCGACACGCCTGGCTCGTCGAGCACCTGGCCGCGCTCCGGGCCGGCCAGATCACCCTGGCGCAGCTGCCGTGACCGCGGGCGCAGCGGCCGCCGCACCGCCCGGTGGCCTGCGCCTGGCCCGCTTGCACTTCGCCAGCCGCCAGGTCCCGGCGGCCCTGGCCGCGACGGCGGCCTGCGCTGTCGTGCTGCGGGTCGCGCTGCACTGGGACTGGGACGCCTATGGCGCACTGCAGCTGCCGCTGGCGTTCGAGACCGCATGCGCTGCGGTCATCGCAGTCACCACCACCAGCCCGTTCGGCGAGCCGGAACGCGCCACCGGCCGGTGGCTGCCGTTCCTGCGACTGGGCGTCGCGCTGACGCTGACCGCCGCCGCGGCCGGTGCGCTGGCCTCCGCTGGGATCGGTGCGCATCTGGCCGGCGGCAGCCTGGACGTGCTGCGCAACGTGGCCGGGCTGACCGGCATCGGCCTTCTGTGCGCCGCCGTGCTCGGTGGCGCGCTGGCCTGGATCGGCCCGGCCGCCTACATGATCATCGCCGTGTACGCGCTCTATACGCAATGGCACGGCCCAGCGCTGACGACGCCGTGGATCTGGCCGGCCCGGCCGCCGCACGACGTCGGCGCCGCAATCTGCGCCGGCCTGGTGTTCGCGGCCGGGATGGTGGCCATCACGGTGCGCGGAGCTCGCGACCGCAACGGTGACTGAGTCTGGGTCGCGCGGTTCACGGAGGAGTCGACGCCGGCGACGCCGGTGTCCGGTTCAGGGTGCGGCCGATGGCATTGAGAAGCTGGTGGGCGCTGACCGGCTTGGTGAGTACGGTGGCGCCGGCGGGAAGCGTGCTGCGGGTGGCAAGGATGGTTTCGGTGTAGCCGGACATGTAGATGACCGCCAGGTCGGGCTGGGTGGCGTGCAGGGCATCGGCGAGCGCGGGTCCGTGCTCGTCCGGCAGGACGACGTCGGTCAGGAGCAGTTCGACATCGGGCTGCTCCGAGGCGAGGTGGCGGGCGTCGGCGGCGGTGGCCGCGGACAGGACGGCGTAGCCGGCTCGATCCAGGATGCGCTCCATGAGCGCGCGTAGGCTGTCGTCGTCCTCGACGAGCAGGATCGTTTCGCCCGATCCGGGGGCGTGGGCGTCGGCCGGTGCGGCGAGGGGGCCGGTGCTCTCGTCGGTGACCGGCAAGAGCACGGTGATGGTCGTGCCTTGTCCGGGTTCGGAGTAGATCTGCGCGTGGCCGCCGGCCTGGGTGATGATGCCGTACATGGTGGCCAGCCCGAGGCCGGTGCCTTGACCCTTGGGCTTGGTGGTGAAGAAGGGTTCGAATGCCCGCTCGACGGTGGCCCGGTTCATGCCGGTACCGGTGTCGCTGACCCGCAGTCGCGTGTAGCGACCGGTTCGGAGTCCTGGGCGCTGGGCGGCGTAGTGCTCGTCGACGGTGACGAGGCCGGTGTCGATGGTGAGCGTGCCGCCGCCGGGCATGGCGTCCCGGGCGTTGACCGCGAGGTTGACCAGGACCTGTTCGAGCCGGCCGGGGTCGGCGCGGACCCGGCACGGCTCGCCGGTCAGGTTCGTGATGAGCGCGATGTCTTCACCGAGGGAACGGCGAAGGAACTTGTCGATGCCGGCGACGACCTCGTTGAGATCGAGGACCATCGTTTGCGGTGCGGCGTCGGAGCGGGCGAACGCGAGCAGCTGGCGGGTGAGGGCCGTGGCCCGGTCGCCGGCGGCGACGATCTGGGTGAGGTCGGAGTGCAGCGCCTCCCAGGCGGGGTCGGCGGCCGCGACCGGCTCGAGGTCGGCGGCGGCCATGCCGGCATAGCCGTTGATCACGCCGAGGAGGTTGTTGAAGTCGTGGGCGATGCCGGCGGCGAGGTGACCGAGGCTTTCCAGCCGTTCGGACTGCCGCAGCCGGCGTTCGAGGTGTTCGCGTTCGGTGATGTCGTCGATGACGGCGCAGCGCGCCGTCCGTCCGGCGAACGACGTGACGTACGAGGTGGCGCTGACCTCGGTGATCGTGCCGTCAAATTTGACGTGCCGCTGTCGCGTGCGCTCGACCGGTCCCGCGGCGGCGATCGCGTCGGCCAGCGCCTGGGCGTCCTCCGGCGGGCACAGGCCGGTGATCGGCATCGTGAGCAGCACGTCGCGGGATCGGCCGTAGTAGGCGACGGCGGCGTCGTTGACGGCGAGGATGCTCAGGCTGCCCGGATCGTAGAGCAGGATCGGGTACGGGCTGGCGTCGAACATCTGGCGATAGTTGTGCCCGTGTTCCCGTGCGGTCTCTTCGGCCCGACGGCGCTCCACCAGTTCATGGTCGACCGTGGCGAGCATGGTGCTGAATTCCGCCGCCAGGTCGGTGACCTCCCGGGGGCCGCGAACGGTGATCTCCGTGTCGATCCGGCCGGACCGCCGTGGCGGCGCGCACCGCGGCGTGCAGCCGGCCGATCGGTCGGGTGATGCGCCGCTGGACCAACAGCGTCGCGAAGAGGCCGGCGATCAGGCCGAGCCCCGCGATCAGCGCCTGGCGCCGCGCCAGGTGGTCGGCGGCGGTGAGCGCTGCCGCCCGGTCCGCGCCCGCGGATACCTGCCATCCGACCGCGTCGACGACCGCCTGCCCGTAGACCCGCGGCCGGCCGGCGACATCCACGCCGGTACCGCTGGCGGACACGGCGAACCGGCTCTCGCGCACCGGTGTGCCGGACCATCGCGCGCCGTCCGGCCAACGGGCCAAGATCGTGGCGCGATCCGCCGCGGTGATCACGAACTCGAGGTTGCGGGCGCCGCCGAATTGTTCACCGGCGGACTTCCCGAGGGCCACCAGGTCCACGAAGGCCGCGACCAGACCCAACCCGGGGATGGGTGCGCTGATCATGGCGGCTGGGCGGGTGGTGCGAGCGTCCGTGACGGGCGCGATCGTCCGCGGCATCCGCAGCGCGTCGGCCAACCAGGGTGCGCCCTTGTACGCGTTCGCCTGCGCGACGTTCGCTGGTGGGGTTGACGAACACGCGAGCGTGCCGTCACTTCGCAGCACATCCAGGTGACCGTCGGCGGTGCCGCCGAGCGAGAACGCCAGCCGGCAGGAGCCCGGGTCGGCGAAGACCGCGCGTACGCCAGGATTGGCCGCAACGTCATCGACGCTCGCCCGCACCACGGTGAGGCCGTCATTGACTTGCCGGGCCGCCTTGCGGGCGGCGAACACCGCGTCCTCGCCGGCGGCCGACAACGCGTCGTGGGTGGCTTGCAGCCAGCTCGACCAGATACCGGCGCCGGCGGCGATGACGAACAGTGCGAGAAGCCCGACGAGGTAGGACCGTAGCCGGAATCCCCGGCCGCGCGGCGGTGGATCGCGGACCGGCTCGCCGATGCCCGAGGGCGACCCTCGTGTCTTCATCACGGATCCCTTCCTGAACCCGCGGCGATCCCGGAGCGGACCCAGCGCTGAGAACCGAGAGCACGCGACCGCCCGCCCGGGACATCCGGTTCGGCCGGCCCAGTTCACCAGGGTGTTGAACGTTGAAGGTACCGCGACGCTCCGGTCGGGCGTGAGCGGCTCCGCGTTTTGCAACCGTCCACGGTTTGCGGCTGGCCAGCCGGTGATCTCGGCGACGGGGAGCCGCCGTGACAGCGCTGGGCCTGACCTCAGTGGCGTTGTTGGTGCAGGGCGCTGAGCAACTCGGTGCTGGTGAACGGCTTCTCCAGCAGGTGAACATCGGCGGGAAGGGTGCCGTGGGTGGTGAGGACCGGTTGGGCATAGCCGGACATGAAGAGCACCTTGGTGTCCGGGCGGACGGCGGCGATGGCGTGGGCGAGGTCCTTGCCGAGGATGCCGGGCATGATCACGTCGGTGAGGAGGACGTCGATGTGTCCGATGTGGCGTTGGGCGACGTCGAGGGCTTCGGCGCCGTCGGCGGCGCAGAGCACCTGGTAGCCGCCGCGGCGCAGGATCCGCTCGGTCACCTCCCGCAGCGCGTCCTCGTCCTCGACGAGCAGGATGGTGGCACCGCCGCCATCGAGGTTCATGGTGTTGACCGGCTGGCTGGTGTCGGTGGGGGCGGCGTCGGTGGCGGGCAGCAGGATGGTGATGGTGGTGCCGCGGCCCGGTTCGGAGTAGATCTGTACGGTGCCACCAGCCTGGGTGACGATCCCGTAGACGGTGGCGAGCCCCAAACCGGTGCCCTGGCCGCTGGGCTTGGTGGTGAAGAACGGGTCGAATGCTTTGTCGATGACGTCTTTGGGCATGCCGGTGCCGGTGTCCGACACGCGGAGCCGCACATACCGGCCGGGCGGCAGGCCGGCACGGGCGGCGCCGTGCTCGGCATCGACCTGGACCGCGGCGGTGTCCATGGTGATCCGGCCGCCGGCCGGCATGGCGTCGCGGGCGTTGACGGCCAGGTTGACCAGGACCTGTTCCATCTGTCCCGAGTCGGCCAGGACGGCGGGCAGGTTGGGGCCGGGGCTGGTGGTGAGGATGATGTGCTCACCGATCGACCGGTCCAGCATCTGCCGCACCTCGGCAACGACGGTGTTGACGTCCAGCGGCCGGGGACGGATGACTTCCCGGCGGGCGAACGCGAGGAGTTGGTGGGTGAGGTCGCTGCCACGGCGTCCGGCGCGGGCGATCTGTTCGGCGTCGTCGGCGAATGCGGTCCCGGTGCCGTCTTCGATGATGAACGACGCGTAGTTGAGGATCACGGCCAGGAGGTTGTTGAAGTCGTGGGCGATGCCTCCGGCGAGTTGGCCGAGGCTCTCCAGGCGTTGGGTGCGTTGCAGCCGCACCTCGAGCTTCTGCCGTTCGGTCTCCTCCCGTAGATGCTGCTGTTCGTCCTGGGCGGCGAGCCGGTCGGTGATGTCGCGGACGACGGCCACGATGATGAGTCCCTCGTCGGTGCGCAGGGCGCTGCAGGAGATGTCGACGGGAACCTGGCTGCCGTCGCGGCGCCGCGCGGTCCGGGTCGCCCACCCCTGCGCGGCCGGGTCGCGCCCGTTCGAGTCCGGTCGGGTCGGGTCCTGCTCGTCTGATGCGGGCTGGTCGAGTCGGTCGGTGTCCAGGGGAGTGGTGTCGCCTCCGGTGCGCATGACCGCGGACGTCCCCGGCAAACCATCGGGGATCAGCATCTGTACGGGCAGGTGGATGAGGTCGTATCGGGGAAT
The DNA here is from genome assembly GCA_963816625.1 of uncultured Actinomycetota bacterium. Lineage (GTDB taxonomy): Bacteria > Actinomycetota > Actinomycetes > Mycobacteriales > Micromonosporaceae > Dactylosporangium. The sequence continues at coordinate 2,180,614 of CAWFLC010000006.1, forward strand.
GCCGAACATCCGTTCGGCCTCGGCGTTGACGAGCACGACCTGGCCGGCGTCGTCGACACCGAGCAGCGCGTCCGGTGCGGCATCCAGGACCGCCTGCACCTGCGCCTCGGTCCGTTCCCGTTCGCTGATGTCGCGGCTGATCGCGGTGATACCGACAATCTTGTCGCGGGAACCGTGCAGGGGTGACACGAGTACGGACACGGTGATCTGGCCGCCGTCAGCGTGGACACGTGTGGTGCGGTAGCGGTCCATGCGACCACCGACACGCAGCAGGTTACGGATCTCGGCCTCGTCGACCTGCCGTTCGGGCGGGACGATGACGTCGATCGGCCGGCCGATCATCTTCGCGGCTGGGTGGCCATAGAGACGCTCCGCGCCTGGGTTCCAGGACAGCACCGCGCCGTCGAGGTCGGTGGTGACGATCGCATCGTGCGAGGACTGCACGATCGAGGCCAGCAACGCCCGCGCCTCCTCCGCCTCACGGTGCGCGGTGTCATCGCGCAGCACCGCGGTCACGTACATCTCGCCATCCGGTGCCGCGACCGCCGCGAGTGACACCTCGACCGCGAACACGACGCCGTCGCTGCGGCGCCCGCGCAGGGGAAGCCGGCGCAGTGGCGGATGGGCACTGGCCAGATAGCTGGCGCGCAGTGCCGGGTGGCGCGGATGGACCTCCTCCGGCACCAGATCGTCCACCGACAGTCCGACCAGTGCGCCAGCCTCGTAGCCGAACATCTCATGCGCTCGTCGATTGGCCCGCGCGATGACGCCGTCGGCCCGGCTGATGATCACCGCATCCGGCGCCGTGTCGAGCAGCAGCTCTGTCGGCGGCTCCACCGATCCCACCCCGCACCCTGCTTCGTCACGCGTACGTCGACCACTGGGGACGCGCGGCTGCACGACCCCGGCCCGCTTCTCCTGCCGAGTTGGTCTACCCAACGTAGAGTGATCCACACGCAGAGTAGTCGAAGATGGGTGAATCGCCCGGAAGGTGGCCGTTATGACTACCGAGAAGCATCTCCCTGCGGGGATCGACCCGAACAAGCCCAGCGCCGCGCGGATCTACGACTGCTTTCTGGGCGGCACGCACAACTTCGCCGCGGATCGGGCCGTCGCCGCTCGCGCGATCGAGCTGGTTCCGGAACTGCCCAAGATCATGAAGGCGAACCGGGCGTTCCTGCGCCGCGCGGTCCGTCTCGCCGCCGCCAATGGGGTGCGGCAGTTCCTCGACATCGGCTCCGGCATCCCCACCGAGGGCAACGTCCACGAGGTCGCCCGCACCGTGCAGCCCGACGCCCGGGTCATCTACGTCGACCGGGAGCCGACCGCGGTGCTGCACGCCCGGGAGATCCTCGGCGACGATCCGCATGCGACTCGCCTTGCAAGGCGACCTGCAAGTGCCCGAGGGCTTCCTCGACGATCCACGACTACACGATCTGCTCGACTTCACCGAGCCGGTCTGCGTGCTGATGATCGCGGTGCTGCACTTCATCCCGGACAGCCCACCGGTCACCGAGGCACTGCGCCGCTACCACGACACGGTCGCCTCCGGCAGCTATCTGGCCATCTCCCACGCCACCACGAGCGCCCGGCCCGGCGAACTTGACCGCGTCGCCGACCTGTACAACCGCACCGGCACCCCCCTCGTCCTGCGGGACAACAGCCGGATCGCCGCGCTCTTCGCCGGATGGGACCTCCTCGAACCCGGCATCGTCTTCGGCCCACAGTGGCGAGCCGACCCCGACGCCGCACCCGTCGACGATCCCGCGTCGTTCATGACCTTCGCCGGGGTCGCGGTCAAACCCTGACGGCCGGCGGGTCGGCTTCTCGCCTCATCCGCCGGCCATCGCGCCAATGATGAGGAAGGGTTCCTTGCCCGAGGTCACGGACTCGGGTAACGGCACGTCTGGGGAGTCATTGGACAGATCTTCCTCGCAGCCGTAGAAGCGGACGAAGGCCCGGCGTTGCCCGCTGCGACGGTCGCGGATCGTGCCACGCAGCATCGGATATCGCTCTTCCAACGCGTCGAGCACCTGCCGTTGCGTCTTCAACCCGGTTGCCTCGAGTCGAACCTCCCCACTGATGTGGGCGAGGTTCTTCAAGTGGGCCGGCAGCAGGACACGGATCATGGCAGCACCTGGACCTCGATCGAGAGCACGCTCGGGAGGTCGCGGACGATCGGCGCCCAACTGTCACCGCCATCGGGGGAGGCGTAGACCTGACCGCCGGTGGTGCCGAAGTAGATTCCACAGTCATCGAGCGTATCGACGGCCATCGCATCACGAAGCACATTGACGTAGCAGTGTGCCTGAGGCAGCCCGGTCGTCAGTCCCTCCCAGTCGTCTCCGCCCGTGCGGCTGCGAAACACTCGAAGCTTGCCCTCGGGCGGGTAGTGCTCGGAGTCGCTGGTGATCGGCACGACGAATACGGTGTCCGGTTCGTGCGCATGCACAGCGACCGGAAAGCCGAAGTCGCTCGGCAGGTCGCCGCTGATCTCCCGCCACGATTCCCCGGTGTCATCCGTTCGCATGACGTCCCAGTGCTTCTGCATATAGAGCACATTCGGCCGCGACGGGTGCATGGCGAGGTTGTGCACGCAGTGGCCCACCTCGGCGTCCTCGTCGGGGATCTGGCCGGAACGCAAACCTCGGTTGACGGGCTGCCAGGTTGTGCCGCCGTCGTCTGTGCGGAACGCACCGGCGGCGGAGATCGCGACGAAGATCCGGTTGCTGTCCGCCGGATCGAGGATGATCGTGTGCAGGCACATGCCGCCGGCCCCCGGCTGCCAGGCGGGGCCGGATTTGTGCTGGCGCAGGCTGGACAGTTCCTGCCATCCCCGGCCCCCGTCGGTCGAGCGGAAGATCGCCGCGTCGTCGGCGCCGGCGTAGAGCGTGTCGGGATCATCCAGCGACGGTTCGAGATGCCAGATCCGCTTGAACTCCCACGGCCGTGGCGTGCCGTCGTACCACAAGTGCTGGCCGACCTCGCCCTCGTAGGCGAAGTCGTTGCCAACCGGCTCCCAGGTCCCGCCGCCGTCATCGGAGCGCTGGATCACCTGCCCGAACCAACCCGACGACTGGGAAGCAAACAGGCGGTTGGGATCGGCTGGCGAGCCGTTGACGTGGTAAATCTCCCATCCGCCGAAGTGCGGACCGGCCACCTGCCAGTCCTGCCGCTTGCCATCGGCCGTCAGCACGAACGCGCCCTTGCGCGTGCCGACCAGGACCCTCACGCCAGTCATGCCTACCTCCTGCGTCTCGCTCACCGGACCTTGACGCATCATGCCCTAGCCCACCGACATTTTTCCGTCGGTACCGGGTGCCGCCGAGAACAATCACGCAACGCTGGTCAGGGTACGTCGGGTCGAGGCGGGGGGTCATACCAGGGTGCTCGGCCGCGATTCCGGCGGCACGTCCATGCGCAGCAGAGGCGGGCGGCCGCGGCCAATGTCGTGGCGGTGGGGCTGGCGGTGGCGGGTCGCAACGCGCGGGTCGCCCATTTCATGGCGGCGAGCAGTTCGTCTCCGAGATCATCCGGTGGGTGCGCGGTGTCGGTCCACTGCTGATAGGTGCGCACGGTGTGCAGGATGGTCGCGAGGGGGCCGCGGCCGTGCACGATCGCGTCGGTGATCTCGTCGGTGAGCGCCAGACTGGCGGGTCAGTTCCTCGGCCGGAATGCCCAGCAGATCCACGACCGCCGACAGAAGCCCCACGGTGAACGCGGCGTTGCCGGCCATGCCGTCACGTTCGGCCACCACCTTGCACAGCCGGGCGCAGATCACCGCGTCGGTCAGACGCGCTTCATCGCCCTCGGCCAGATCGGCCACCAGCATCAAGGTGACCCATTGGTGAAGTTGCACCGGTCCGAGCAGTACCACGGCCTCGGCCACCGATGCGACGGTGCGGTGCAGGCCGTGCGAGGCGGCGTTGACCCCTCGCAGTACCCGCAGCGCGAGTGCGGGGTCCGACTCGATGGTGGCCACCACCCCGGCGATGTCGATCTCCTCGGCGGCGAGCCGGGTGAGCAGGTCCAGTCGCTGCACCCGGCTCGGGTTCAGCGCCTGCGTGGTGACGAGGTGCGGATGGCCGAGCACGCGCCCCTGGAACAACTCGAATCCCAGATCGAACGCGACGCTCAGGGCGGCCTGGGTCTCCAGCCGCTCGGCGACCAGCTGGATCTGCGGAAAGTCCCGGCACCCGGCGATCGTGGACCGCAGCCGGGTCGGGTCGGGTTCGCGCATGTCGATCTTGGCGTACGTGGCGTGAGCAAGCAGATGTTCCCGGCCCTGACCTGGTACGAAGTTGTCGACCGCGATCGTGTAACCCGCGTCGGCCAACGCCGCCACTCCCGCGATGAGCTGATCGTCGACCGGTACGTCGGCCAGGATCTCCAGACCCGCCTGGTCCGCGTCGAACGGGACGGGCAACTCGCCGACGAGGAACTCGCGCGTGACGTTGATGAAGCACGCTCGCTCGCCCACCAGCTCCTGGATGCCGAATTCGGTGAACGCCGCGATGATCACCCGGCTCGTCGCGTAGCTCGAGCGTTGGGACGCGTCGGTCGCGTCCGGGGAATCGCGGAACAGCAACTCGTAGGCGACCACGTCGCCCGCGCGGTCGTAGATCGCCTGCCGGCCGACGTGCACCAGCCGGGTCGCACCCACGGATTTCTTCCCCGTCACCTTTTCTGTGTAGCGGTGCGGACCCCGTGGCGCCGGTGCGTTCCGGTAGCAGGATGGGTGCAGATTGAGGCGTGCGTAGCCACCGCCGCGAATGGGTACAGCAACGGGCGTGACAACAGTGGCGGTAGTAGCACACCGGAGGAAGACGTTCGGCGGCGGGCTCGACGAGTTGCGTCGCCCCATCACCGGCCAGGCGGACGTTTCCAAGCTGCTCTGGTACGAGGTGTCGAAGAGTAGCAAGGCCACCAAGAAGGCACGCCGGGCGTTCAAGGACGGCGCTGAGCTGGTCTTCGTGTGGGGTGGGGACGGCATGGTCCAGCGGTGCGTCGACGCCCTCGCCGGCGCGAAGGTCGACATCGCGATCGTCCCGGCCGGCACGGCCAACCTGCTCGCCACCAACCTGGGCATTCCCCGCGACATCGCCGAGGCGGTCCGGATCGGGCTCGACGGCCGCCGGCGCCCCCTCGACCTCGGCAAGCTCAACGGCGAACACTTCGCCGTCATGGCCGGGGCCGGATTCGACGGCGCGATGATCGACGACGCCGACCGGTCGCTGAAGAAGCGGACGGGCCGGCTCGCGTACATCGGGACCGCGTTGCGGCACGTCGCCGACCGGCGCTCGCGCGTGCGGATCGTCGTCGACGGCAACGACTGGTTCGACGGCGCCGCGAGCTGCGTGCTCCTCGGCAACGTCGGTAAGATCACCGGCGGCATCCCGGCCTTCGACGACGCCAAACCGGACGACGGCTGGCTGGAGGTGGGCGTGGCGACCGCGCAGGGCGCGCTGCAGTGGGCGCGCACGCTCGGCCAGATGGTGGCCGGCCGCTCCGACGAGTCACCGTTCGTGCGGACCACCCGGGCGAAGACCGTCGACGTGCGGCTGGACCCGCCGATGACGTACGAGCTCGACGGGGGCGCCCGAGACACCGTGAAGCGGCTCAAGGCGAAGATCATCCCGTCGGCGATCACCATCCGGGTGCCGGCCGACGTCGCCGCCGGTGACGACGGCTGACGGGCTACCGGTTGGTGCGGGGGACCCCGCTACGCGATCTTCACCGGTGCGACGTGGCGCCCACCACGGATGCTCACCTGTTGTTCACCTGGGCGTTGCTTATGCTGGCCGAGCCGGGCGCATTAGCGTCGGTTCATGAGCGCTGTCGCCAGTCTCCACCGCGCTCGCACACGACGCCCGCGAACTCGCCGAACTGATGCTCGCCGATCGCTCAGAGCGATGGCGGCACACGATCGGCGTGGCGCGCCGCGCGGAGGAACTGGTCGCCACGGTTGACTCCGGCCACGATGCTGACCTGCTGGTCGCCGCGGCCTGGCTGCACGACATCGGCTACGCCGCTGCGCTGCACGACACCGGGTTCCACCCCCTCGACGGCGCCCGCCACCTCGACCGTTGCCGGTGGCCGATCCGCGTCGCCGCGCTGGTCGCGCACCATTCCGGCGCGCTGACCGTCGCCCGGGTCCGCGGACTGGCCGACCTGATGGCACCGTATCCGCACGAGCAATCACCGGTGTCGGACGCGCTCATCTACGCCGATCAGACGGTCGGACCCAACGGACAGACCATGACCCCGGAGCATCGGCTCGCCGAAGTGCTGAGCCGGCACGGACCGGGCTCGCCCCACGCCGTCGCATATCCCGAACGCGCGCCCCTCTTGCTCGCCGCCGTCCACCGCGTCGAACAGCGCCTTCTTGAGGTCGCAGCGCGGTAGATACCGCCGGTGTCATGCGACTTTCGCAGCCCGCCCGCGTCATAGTGGTTGCGATGCGAGCGCGAGCATTGGGGCAGCCATATGGACAGACGGGCATTCGTGCGTGGTGCGTTGAAGGTGGCCGGGGGCGCGGCAATCGGTGCCGCGGCTGTGGAGGTTCCGCGATGGTGGCCCGCATCTCACTTACCGTTAACGGGCGGATACGCTCCGGCGGCCGACCGGTTCGACTACGACGTGCATGGAAGCACGACCGTCACCTGGCATGTGCCGACCAACGAACTGGTGGTGGCGTTCACCTTCGACGACGGCCCGGGCCCCAACTGGACCTCACTCGTGTTGGACACGCTGGAGTACTACGCGGTCCCGGCGACGTTCTTCATGGTCGGCCAGCACGCCGCCGCGCACGGTGACCTGATACGGGGCCGGCTCGACCGGCACGAGGTCGGCAACCACAGCTGGTCGCACCCCGACCTGGCCACCATGGACGCGCCATCGGTGCAGCGGCAGCTGGTCCGGGCGCACGAGGCGATCCAGCGCGTGACCGGTCGGGAGCCGAAGCTGCTTCGCCCGCCATATGGTCATCTCGCCGGCTCGACGTTGATGGTGGCGGACAAGTTTGATTACAGCTTGGTGCTGTGGTCGCACCAGATGCGTGAGGTCCAATACCTCAACCACCCCAGTGGCCAGGCGCAGGAGATCATCGACAACGTACGACCGGGACAGATCGTCTTGGCTCATGACGTCGGTACGCCCGAACGGATGGTGGCGCTGAGCCAACTCGGCGCCATGTTCACCGGCCTGCGTCAGCGCGGGTTCAGATTCGTGACGGTGTCCGAACTCATCGCGCTGGGCACCGGCAGCGTCGCCAAGCCATGACCCGTCACGGCGTCGTGCGGCCACGAACATCGATGACCAACGCAATCGTGAACGCGGCGCCGAGGAGCACGCCGGTGAGGACGGCCACCGCCGCCGCCGGCACGCCGGCAAACAGCAGGACCAGCCCGCTGCCCAGAGCGGCAACGACCGCGGCGGCGATCTTCCAGTCGTCGCCGATGATGAAGTCGTACAGAAACCGGTAGATGCCGCGCAGGATCGCTCATGCCGCGTGCTCCCGCCCCGGTCGGGACGGCTCCGCCGGCGCCCGGCGGAGCCGTGGGAGCCACGCGACGAGCAGCCGGGACAGCACCAGCCAGCCGGCCAAGATGACCAGCACCGCCCAGTCGCCGCCGGGCCAGGTCAGGCTCGCTCCGCCGTGCAGGCGCACCGAACCCCTCGACCGCCCAGAACGTGCCGTAGGTCGCCAGCAGCAGCCCGACGGCGTACTTCAGCGTGTTCTCTGGTACGGCGGTCAACGGCCGCGACGCGATCGCCCCGATCACGGTCACGACGACGCCGGCGGCGACCGCGGCGGACACGGCAACCGGAACATTGCCGGCGTTGAGACCGAACGTGATCACGATGAAGACCACTTCGACGCCTTCCAGGAAGACGCCCTTGAACGACACGACGAAACCGAACCAGTCCAGCCCGGCTCGGCGGGTCACGCCGGCATCCCGAGCGGCGGCGGTCTGCTCGCCGAACGCAACCTCCTCATCGTGCAACGCCTTCAGACCGGCGCTGCGCAGGATCGCCTTGCGCAGCCACTGCAACCCGAAGATCAGCAGGAGCACACCGACCACGAGCTGCAGCGCGGACCGGGGCAGCCACGATGCCAAGGCGTAGCCGACCACCGCCGTGAATGCCGCCAGGGCGAACAGGGCCGCCGCCGTGCCAGCCAGGGCGGAGCGCCAGCCTCGGGTCAGCGCCATCGCCAGCACGATGGTGAGCGCCTCGACGAACTCGACGAACGCGGCAACGAAGGTCGTCGCCGCGAGGCCCCAGACAGCGTGACTGGTCACTAGAGGCGGTCCTTTCCCGACTGCGGCGCATCACCTGAGCTCTCTCTGCTCTGGACCCGCATCACGCAGGTCCAGAGCAGAGGCCGACTCCACGGACGTCAGTGCCGATGCCGCAGGCCCAAGTCGGCACTCAGATCGCGGACGGCGGCGTCGCGGGGGCCGAGCGGCGCGAGGCCGTATTGGTGCTCGATGGTCGCCACGATCGACGTCGTGTCGTGCGAGGTGTGGTCGACCGTGAAGCGCCGGTCCAGGCTCGGCGAGATGATCAGCGCCGGCACGCGGGTGCCAGGTCCGAATCGGTCGGCGATGCCACTGCGCGTGGGTGGCGAGACGTGATCCCATTGGCCGCCGAACTCGTCGTACGTCACGATGATCGCCGTGTTCTTGGCGTCCGGGCCGGAGCGGATGGCCGAGATGAGATCGACGAGGTGGCTGCTGCCGTTGTGCTCACTGGCGTATCCCGGGTGTTCGTTCTCGGCGCCGAGCGGCTTGACGAAGCTCACCGGCTTGAGCGTGCCGGTCTTTGCCGCGTGGATGAACTCGACTTCGTCGCGCAGGTGCGCGGCGCGGGCCGCGCTTCCCGGCGCGAGGCTCGCGTAGTAGTTGAACGGTTGATGGTGGAACTGGAACAGCTTGTCCGCGCAGTTCGGGTAGGTCGCCGTGGTCAACGTGGCCGGGTCGGCGCAGGTGCCGCTGGTGCCGTTCGTCCAGCCGGGGCCGCCGACGTTGCCGTTGGCGTTGTCCCAGCCGCCGGAGTACCAGGCCCAGTCGACGTGCTTCGCCGACAGCTCGTCGCCGATGGTGGTGTTGGTCAACGGCGGGAGCCGCCGCGCGTCCGCTGTACCGGGCGCGTACGGCTGGTAGAACGGCTGGATGGTGTTGACGGTGAAGTCGCCGCACACCGTGCCGGCCGGCGGGGTCGGGGCACCGGCAGGCACCACGCACGACCCGTCCGGGGTGGCCGCCTGGGTCAGCGCGGTGTCCTTCAGACCGGTGCTCGGATGCAGCGGGTAGTTGGCCGGACTGCCGTCCGCGCCGACGACGGAGTGCAGGTCGTTGGCGCTGCCGTCGGCGAGGGCGCCGGGCCAGACCGGCGTCGCGGCCGCGATGAGCCACTGGTGGTTGAGGTACGAACCGCCGAACGCCCCCTGGAAAAAGTTGTCCGCGATGACGTAGCGCGGAGCGTGGGGCCCGTGCAGGTACCGGTAGATCGGCAACTGCCGGGTGTCGTAGCGGCCCATGGTCAGGCCGATGGCGTCACTGCCGGTGACGTAGCGGTCCTGTCGACCGCCATTGATCTGGTATTGCTCCTGGTAGAAGCGGTGGACCAGGTCCTCGGTGCAGCCGCCCGGCAGCGCTCCCGGCGAGTCCTTGAGCACCCCGTGTGCGGCGAAGACGCCCGGCGCGGGACAGGTGGCGTCCTCGGGCTTGATGTAGCGGTCGATGACGAACGGCTGGTTGGCGAATGCGGAGTCGACCGTCACCCCGGTCGCCGTGCCACGGCAGGTGACCGGCAACGGCGTTGGCGAGCTGAGATTCACGTCGTTCTGGGGCAGGCACGGAAGGACCGAGCCGTCGGCGGCGCGCTGGAGCTGGTGGCCGGAGTGAGCGGCGGCCTGGATGCCGTTGACGCCTTCCCAGCCACCGAAGAGGTTGTCGAAGCTGTGGTTCTCCTCGTAGATCACCACAATGTGCTTGATCGGCCCGGCGCCGTCATGGGCGCTCGCGCTGTTCGGTACCGATACTGCCGACACGACGACAATCGGGCCGGCCAGCACCGCGACGAGCCGGCGGTGGTTGCGGAAGCGCATGGCGTACCTGCCCTTCTTCAGATGCGGTCAGGCAAGTACGCTAACCGGCCCCGCCCGATGCTGGCCATAGTCCATCGATCAACGATTGCCGATCAGGCAACGTACATCCGGCGGAACGCTTGACTCCTGCGCTCTCCCGCGCCCAGCAGCCGTTCCGCACCCGGCCGCGAACCCGGTCAGCAACGCAGGCGGCCCAGGCTAGGAAAACCATCTTGATCAGCCGGCCGGAATGACTCCGCCGGCCAACGTAAGGAGTTCACCATGCGTACTCGCATCGCCCTCGTCCTCGCCGCCGCGGCCGCCGTGGTCGGCATCGCCGCGAGCCCGGCCGCAGCGGCAACGACCGACCCACCGGCCACCACGATCCTCAAGCTCGTCCCCGGCGGCGCGCAGACCCTCGGGCGCATCATGTGACGCGGCGGGCAGCGAACAGTCGCGTTGGCATCCGGATCGCACCCGGCGGTCGTCTCAGCCGCTGTCATCTCGGGCCGATCTGAGCGGGCAGGACACGAATGGGAAGCAGGCAACGTGACGACACAGCTGGCGGCGTCAGGGGGCGAGACGATCTCGCCCCCTGACGAGATCAGCGCACTTGGGGCGGCCGTGGCCGAGCTGGAGGGTCGCCCCATGTCGCTGTTCCGCACGCTGGTCGGTCCGGCCGCCGAGGCCGAACGACGCGCCGCCGAGCTGGGTGCCGACGAACTCGTCCAACGCGCGCGGCTGCTGCAGATCGGCGTCCTGCTGCGGGAAGGCCACACCGAGCACGGCGGCCGGTCCGCGCACCAGGTGTTGTCCTGGGCGCAGGAGAACGGCCGCCCCTACCTGCTCGCCCGCGCCCATCGCGAGCTGGCCATCTTCTACCGCCAGGTGGGCGACGTCGCCGGCGCGTTGACGCACGCCGTCCAGTGCGTCGCCCACCTCACCGACGACGTGTCCCCGGCGATCCGGGCCCGGCACCTGCTGTCGCTGGCCGTCGCCCTCGACGAAAGCGGTTCGACCGAAGAGGCCGGCCGGCGCTTTCACGAGTCGCTCGTCATCGCCACCGCGATCGACGATCACGAACTCACCCTGTACATCCTCAACAACATGGCCTACACGGCGTACGAAAACGGCGACGAGCCGTCGGCCAACCAGCTGATCGCCCGTATGCGCAGTGTGCGGACCCGCAGCGGGCGAGTGTTCAGTGCCAACGAGCTCGACACGATCGCCCGGGTGGAGATGATGAGCGGCCGTTTCGCGGCGGTCGAGAAGACGTTGCACGCCGCCTTGGACACCGATGAGTCGGCGGTACAGGGCAACGAGGGCGACGCCATCGCCGAGTGCTGGCTGACGCTGGCCGAGGCTCGCCGGCTGGACGGGCGGTTCGGCGCGGCGCAAGAGGCACTCGACGCCGCGCTGCGGATGTGTGAGCAGCGCGGGCTCTCCGCCGTCCGGGCGCGTGGACGTGAAGAGCAGGCGGCGTTGTACGCGGCCACGGGCCGGTTCCAGGAGGCGTACGAGGAACACCGGGCCTTCTACCTGGAAACCGCTACGCTGAACTCCAGCCAGCGCGATGCGCGCGCCCGCGCGATGCAGGCCGTCTTCGAAGCGACCGAGGCCCGCCGCAGCGTCGAACACTTTCGCGAGATGGCCCACCGAGACCCGCTCACCGGCCTCTACAACCGGCGCTATATCAACGAGCGCCTGCCCGTCCTGCTCCAGGAGGCCCTGGCGCACAACACCCCGATCTCGCTCGCCGTCCTCGACCTGGACCATTTCAAACGGATCAACGACACGCTGTCGCACAACACCGGCGACGTGGTACTGCAACACGTCGCCGAACTGATCGACGCCGCCGCTACCGGACCGGCGATCGCGGCGCGGATGGGCGGCGAGGAGTTCCTGCTGGTATTCCCGGGCCTGGACGCGCGCGAAGCGGCGCAGCGCAGTGAACGACTTCGCCTGCAGATCCGGGCGCACCCGTGGGAACCGATCACCGGCTTGTTGACCGTCACGTCCAGCATCGGCGTGACCACGTCCTCCGACGGCAGCGGTGCGCCGTCAGCAATACTGGCGAAGGCCGATCGGAACCTGTACGCGGCTAAGCACGCCGGCCGCGACCAGGTCGTCACGGACATGGGCGCCGAGGATGTCCGCGCGGCCCGACCCGGGCATTGGGCGAGCGCCGCCTATGGCGTGTCATCAACGATGTGAAGTTGGCGACCCTGAGTCAGGAGGCGCCGCAGTACGCCCCGACTTGTCAGTTTCCGAGCAGCCGGGGGAGGGCCCGGACGGACAGTGTCAGGCGGGTCAGGCTGGCGACCGCGGCGATGGCCAGCGGCCAGGTGAACGACGGTGGTACCAGCGCGACACAGGCAAGGGCGGCCGCGTCGACGAGGACCACCCCGACGCTGCCGGCGAGACTCACTCGGGTCCGGCGGTAGCTGCGCCGGGCGGTTGCCGCGAGCCCGAGCGCGGCGATGCTCGCCAGGAGCGTCAGGCCGAATGCCAGCCGGACCGCGACGGGTAAAGGCCAGGTCCAGGCGCGCCCGGTGATCAGCGCCAAGCCCCAGCACGCGCCAACCACCGATCCCGAGCCCAGCAATGCCCGCGCGGCGCGCCGGCCGGGCGACTGGCGCACGAACGCAGCGATCACCACGTCGGGATCGCCGAACTCGGCGATCGCCGCACCGGCCGCCGCGTCGGCGTCGAGGCCGATGGACAGATGCCGTTGATAGGTCTCGGTCAGGCCGTCGGCGAGTTCGTCGACCGCATCGGCGGGCAGGCGCCGCGCCAACGCGGTGAGGGAGGCGTCGATCAGCTGGTGGCCGGCCATGGCCGTCCGTCCAGCAGGGTGGTGACCGCGGCCGCGAACTCGCGCCAACTGGCCCGGTCCCCGGCCAGCTTGCGCCGGCCGGCTGGGGTGAGCCGGTAGGTGCGGCGGCGGCGGCCGTCGCCGTCGGACCAGGCTCCGCTGATCAGCCCGGCGGCCTCGAGCCGGTGCAAGGCCGGGTACACCGTGCCGGTGGGCAGGTCGAAGCGGCCGCCGCTACCCTCGCGCAGCGCTTCCTTGACCGCGTACCCGTGCCGTGGGCCCTCCTCCAGGGTGGCCAGGAGCAACACGTCGAGATGACCCTTGAGCGCCTGCGCGTCGGCCTTCATCGGCAACCCTCCCGCATAGGTAGGTATGCTACTCTCAAGTCCAATAGGTAGGATACCTACGCACGGCTTGGGGCGGGGTATGGACTGCGTGCTTGCCGTTGAGATCGCCGGCATTGACGTGCCCGACGCTGGGCCGGTGTTCCTGGCCGCACTCGAGGTGCACGTCGCTGCCGGCGTGACGTGCGTGATCGCCGGGCTCCTGGCCGCAACCGCGCGCAAGCGACCTGGTCGACATCCACGGGCCGGCACCGTGTACCTGTACGGCATCGGCGTGGTGTTCGGGACCGCCACGGTGATGGCGGTGCTGCGGTGGCGCCACGACTGGCATTTGTTCCTCATCGCCACCGCCGCGTTCGGGCTCGCCCTGCTCGGCTGGTGGGCGCGTCGCCGCCGACCGCGGCGGTGGATGGCCTGGCATGGGTCGGCGATGGCCGGTTCCTACATCGCCCTCATCACCGGCTTCTACGTCGACAACGGCCCGCAACTGCCGCTGTGGGACCGGCTGCCACACCTGCTGTACTGGCTGCTGCCGGCGGCTGTCGGTGCCCCACTGACCTGGCGGGCGCTGATCCGAAACGGCGCACTCCATGGCGAGGCGGCTCGCCTACGGCAGCAGGGCGGCGGCGAGTGAGTCGCCGATGAAGCGGCCGTACCGGGCGGCGTCCCATCCGCACCGGACGACGAGCAGTTCGTAGAGTTCCGGCGCACTGTAGGTCCACATGATGTCGGCGGCGAGGTCGAGCGTCAGGCCGTTCTTCAGTTGGCCGCGATCGGCGAGGGTGGTCGCGTTGTGGCGCATGCGGTCGCGTCGTTGGCGGTCGCTGTCGCGCAGCACGGTGGCCATCTCGGGGTCGGTGGCCGCGGCCTCGCGGATGAGCAGATGAATGGGTGCCACCAGCGGTGCGACCTCGCCGCCGAGCACGCCCCAGTGGTGGACGACTGCACGCGGGTCGGCTTCGGCAAGCTGCATCTCGTCGGAGCGTCGGGGTGCCGCGATCGGGCCGTCGCCGGCGAGACTGCGTTCGTAGATGGCCCGCACCAGTCCGGCCTTGCCGCCGAACGCCTTGTGCACGGTGTCCACCGCGACGCCGGCCGCGCCGGCGATCGACGCCACCGTGGTCGCGGCGTATCCATTGGCGAGAAAGCCGGCGCGGGCGAGCGTCAAGAATCGCGTCGCGAGTGCGGCGAGCCTGCGCCTGGCGCCCTCGCGAGTTGTAAGGCCGCCTGGGCTTGGCCGTGTCCATGGGTTCTATTCTATGCTACCGTATTGAATCTAGCTATCTAGAATAGATACGAGGTTCGCCATGATCGAATCCTCCGACCCGGCGGCACTGGTGCGGCGACTCGCAGACGCGACCAACGCCCATGACCTGGACGCGCTCGTGGCCTGCTTCGCCGAGGACTACGTCAACGAGACACCGCTGCACCCCGCCCGGGGATTCCGTGGTGCCGAACAGGTCCGGCGCAACTGGACCGAACTGTTCGCCGGCATCCCCGACCTGACCGCGCGGGTGCTCGCCACCGCGGTGGACGGACGACACGGTGTGGTCCGAGTGGGAGATGTCGGGCAGCCGCCGTGACGGTGTTGCCCACCGCATGCGCGGCGTCATCATCTTCCGCGTGGCGCGGGCCAGGCGGTCGCCGCGCGGTTCTACCTGGAGCCGGTCGACGGTGCCAGCGGCGGTGTCGACGCCGAGATCGCCCGCGCCACGGCGAGCGCACCGGACGGCGGTCGGCCGTGATCCTCGTCGCCGGCGGCACCGGCACGCTCGGCGTACCGCTCGTCCGGGTGCTGGCCGCCAGCGGGGAGCGGGTCCGGGTGCTGACCCGCGACCCAGGCCGGGCCGAGGCGCTGCGCGCCGCGGGCATCGAGGCCACCGCGGCGACGTCCGCGATCCCGCGGCCCTCGCCCAGGCGTGCGCCGGCTGCACGACCGTGATCTCGGCCGTGCACGGATTCACCGGCGGACGCGGCGCCGGGCCGGCCGCAATCGACCGCGACGCCAACGTCGCGCTGATCGGTGCCTGCGCCGACGCCCGGGTGAACCATCTGATACTCGTCTCCGTCCTCGGCGCCGTCGCCTACCCACCCGATGAGCCTGCACCGGATGAAATACGCGGCCGAGCGGGCCCTTGCCGGCGGCGACGTTCCGTGGACGATCGTGCGACCCGCGCCGTTCCTCGAGACCTGGACCGACCTGATCGGTGCGCGGATACCCGCCCGCGGCCGGACCCTCGTGTTCGGCAAGGGCGACAACCCGATCAACTTCGTGTCCGTCCGCGACGTGGCGGACCGGATCGCGCAGGCGGTCCACGATCAGCGGCTGCGCGGCCGGGTCGTCGATGTCACCGGGGCTGAGCACCTGACGTTCAACCAGATCGCGGCCCGGCTCACCGCCGCCGCCGGGATGCCGGTGAACACCCGTCACGTCCCGCTGCCCGTCCTGCGGGCGATGTCGCTGCTGGCCAAGCCGCTCGCGCCCGCGCTCGCCCGGCAGGCGCGGGCCGCCGTCGTCATGGACACCACCGACATGACCGCACACCACGACGACCGGCGGGCGCGCCGATGACGTCTGGGCTAGTCGGCGGTTTGAGCTACCGGTGAGGGTGTCGCGGCACGGGCGAGGATGCCGATAGTCGGCGATGAGGACGGCGCCGCCGATCGCGGCCAGGACCGGGGTGTAGCTGCCGGTCGCGGTGTAGAGGGCCGCGGCGCCGAGCGGTGCGGCGGCCTTGGCGAGGGTGACGGGAGTGGCGAGGGTGCCGGCGATGGTGGCGTAGGCGCTGGTGCCGTACCGGTCGGCGAGCAGGGCGGGGGAGGCGAGGCTGGCGACGCCGAAGCCGAGCCCGAACCCGGTCACCGCCACCACGGCACCGACCCGGGTGCCGCCGACCAGCGGAAGGCGAGGGCGGCCGCGGCCTGCACGGCGAACACGGCCGCGACCACGGCGGGGAGCCGGATGCGGCGTTGCGCGCCGGTGAGCACGAGCCGGCCGGTGACGGACAGGACGCCGAGCAGTCCGGCGACGGTGGCGGCGAACGGGGCGGGGTGGCCGTGGCTGGTGAGGAAGCCGACGAGGTGCACGGTCATGGCGCTCATCGCGGCGCTGTGCGCGACGAACGCGATGGCCAGGAACCAGAACCGGTTGTCGCGGATCGCCGCCCGGACCAGTGTCCGGCGCTCGGACGGCGTCGAGCGTCGAGCAGCAGCCGGTCCGGTGGGTGGGCGGCGGATGACGACGCGATGCAGCGGCACCGCGACGGCGGCGTAGACCGCGGCCAGGACGAGCAGGGTGGTGCGCCAGCCGTACCGCTGCGTCGAGCAGACCGGTCAGCGGCATGAAGATGGTGCTGGCGAACCCGGCCACGACGATCATGCCGAGCAGCGCGTTCGACCGGCGGGCCGGATCGAACCAGGAGACGATGACGGCGAAGGCCGGCTCGTACAGCGCCATCGCCATGGCCACGCCGAGGCCGGCGAACACCAGGTACAGCTGCCAGACGGTGTGCACCTGCGACCAGGCGACGAGCAGCCCGGCCCCGGCGATCGAGCCGGTGGTCATCAGGGCGCGGCCGCCGTGCCGGTCCAGCCACCGGCCGACCGGTATCGCGATGGCGGCCCAGGCGAGGATCGCGGTGGTGAGCGCGCCGGTGACGGCGGTGGTGGAGGTGTGCAGGTCGGCGGCGATCGGGTGGAGCAGGACGGCGAAGGCGTAGTACAGGCAGCCGTAGCCGACGGTCTGGGTGACCGCGAAGACGGCGACGATCCGCCAGCCGTGAACACGCGCCGGTGGCCGCCCGATTGGGGTCGGCGGCCACCGGTACGGGAGTCGGCGTCATCAGCCGCAGCAGCCGCCGCGGCCTGTCGCCGCGGCGGTCGGCTTCCGTTGACCGATGGATGAGCGTCAGCGGTGCGGACGGGCCGCAGCAGCCGTCGTCGATGGTGTCGCCGTCGAGGATCGGGTTGCTGTTGCAGACCCCGGTCTCGGGCAGGTCGAGCTGGACGTCGCGGGCGGCGTCCCAGTCGCCGGCCAGGGCGGCGACGACCGAGCGGGCCTGCTCGTAGCCGGTGGCCATCAGGAACGTCGGCGCGCGGCCGTAGCTCTTCACGCCGATGGCGTAGAAGCCGGGCTCGGGGTGGGTGAGCTCGTCGACGCCGTGCGGCGGGACGGTGCCGCAGGAGTGCTCGTTCGGGTCGATCAGCGGCGCCAGGGCGCGGGTGGAGCCGAGGATCGGGTCGAGGTCGAGGCGCAGCTCGGCGAGGAAGCGTGTGGTCGGGCCGGAACCCGGTGGCGGCCACGATCCGGTCGACGATGACCGTCCGGGCGCCGTCGGAGACGTGCACCCGACCGTCGCGACAGCCGACGACCGAGTCGACGGCGAAGCCGGTGATCAGCTCGATCGTGCCGGCTCGACGTGCTCGCGCAGCCGGGAACCGAGGGCGCCGCGGGCCGGGCAGGGCGTCGTCGGCCTCGCCGCCGTAGGTGCGGGCCGGGACTGCCCGCGCGGATCGCCCACACCACGCTGCGTATCCGGCACCTGCCCGGCCAGCTCGGCCAGGGACAGCAGGGTGTTCGCGGCGGAGTGCCCGGCGCCGACGACGAGGGTGCGCCGGCCGGCGAAGCGGTCCCGGTCGGCGCCGAGGACGTCGGGCAGGGCGTGGCTCGATGATACGCGGCGGCGTCGGCCTCGCCGTGGGCCGGGATGCCGGACGCGCCGAGGACGTTCGGCGTCGTCCCAGGTGCCGGACGCGTCGATCACCGCGCGGGCCAGCAGGTCGTCGCCGTCGGCGAGGCGGACCAGGAACGGGGTGGTCTCCCGGCCGGCGGTGCGGACCCGGTCGAGGCCGAGCGCGGGTGACCGCCACGACCCGGGCGCCGTAGCGGACGTGCGGCTTGAGCACGGGCAGGTCGGCCAGCGGCTGCGAGGTAGTCGTCGACGAGCTCGGCCGCCGGTCGGCAGGACGCTCGGCGTCGGGCCCGACCCAGCCGGCGTCGGCGAGCAGGCGTCGGGCGGCGGCGTCGATGTTGTACCGCCACGGGGAGAACAGCCGCACGTGTCCCCACTGCCGGACCGCGGCGGCCGGGCCGTCGCCGGCTTCCAGGACCGTGAACGGCAGGCCGCGCTCGGCGAGGTGGGCGGCGGCGGCGAGGCCGACCGGTCCGGCGCCGATGACGACGACGGGCAGGTCTCTGCATGGTGCTGGTCATGACATGACTCCGGTCTCGCATGATGTCGAATCAGACGTGTCGGCCCAAGCGGTGTCAGTCAGCGACGATGTGGGCTGCGGCGTTCGATGAGGACGACGTCGCGCCATCGGTTGCCGCGGTTGAGTGCCGGCCGATGCGCTCGCGGATACCGACCTCCCGGAAGCCGGCGGCTCGGTGCAGGGCGAGGCTGGCGGTGTTCTCGGGGAAGATCGCCGGACTGGATGGTCCAGATGCCGGCCGCCTCGGTGGAGACGATCAGCGCCTCGAGCAGCGCCCGGCCGACACCGCGGCCCTGGGCGGCGGGGTCGACGTAGACGGAGTGTTCGACCACGCCGGCGTAGACGGCGCGGGTCGAGACGGCCGAGACGGCGACCCAGCCGAGCACGGTGTCGCCTCGGCGGTCTGTCGACGGCGACGAGCCGGTGGTCGGGCAGCCTCGCCGCGTCGAACGCGTCCCAGGTCGGGGCGGTGTGCTCGAAGCTGGCGTTGCCGGCGTCCAGGCCGGCCTGGTAGATCGCGCAGGACCGCCGTCGCGTCGGCGGCGGCCATCGGTCGGATCGAGACCGTGGTCACGCGCAGCCTCCGGTCGCGGTCGGGGCCGGCTTGCCCATCACGACGTCGGCGGCGGACGGGAAGCAGGCGATGCACAGCTGCGTTGATCCGGTAGTGCCGGGCGTTGCCGACCGGCTCGACGAGGACGAACCGCACCTCGGTGAGGATCTTCAGGTGCTGCGACACGGTCGACTGGGCCAGCCCGACCGCGGCCACGATCTCCCCGACGCTCATCGGCCGGCCCTGCGCGGGCCAGGTACTCCACGATCTGCACCCGGGTCGGGTCGGCCAGGGCCCGGAACCAGGACGCGTACTCCTCGGCGGTCGACCGGTCGAGCAGTGCTGCCACCATCCACCAACCTCATCGTCTATCGCCGATCTACGATGATACTACGGCGCTGGACGTCGCGCATGTCGTGCTCCTCCGCTGTCTAGATGGCGGTTGAACTAGACAATGTTCGAATCAAACAGTTGCACGCTGATTCGACATCTGTCAACCTAGACGGATGTCAAAACAGGCGGCGCCGACGACGACGCGACCCGGTTGCGCCCGGCGTTCTTCGCCGCGTACAACGCGGCGTCGGCCCGGGCGGTCAGCTCGTCGGAGGTTTCGCTGCCGTTCCACGTTGCCACGCCGGCGGAGAAGGTCTGCCCCAGCGGTGTCGCGAGCCGCAGTCGGTCGATGATTTCGTGAGCACCCGCGGCGGTCGCGTCCGGGAGCAGCACGACAAATTCCTCACCGCCGTAGCGGGCCAGATGGTCCACCGTGCGCAGCTGTTCCCGCCAGGCCGCGGCGGCCTCTTTCAGCAGCCGGTCCCCGGCCGGGTGGCCGTAGGCGTCGTTGAAGCGTTTGAAGTGGTCGAGGTCGACGATGGCCATGGACAGCGGGTCCTTGGTTCGCCGGACCCGTTCGATCATGCCCGGGAGTTCGGTGTTCCAGGCCCGCCGGTTCGGTAGGCCGGTCAGTTCGTCGGTGACAGCGAGTTCCTGGACCCGTTGGGTTTGCAGGTCGAGCTGGCTGAGAAGTTGCGACATGCGGGTTACGACCAGCAAGAACAGGGCAGCGCAGCCGATCGCGATGGCGAGGGCATCGGTGACCCGGTGCCGTAGTGCCTGCATGAGGAGCAGGGCCGGTGCGATCAGCGAGGTAACCGTGAGCAACGCCAGCAACGACCGGCTCGGCCGGGCCGGCCGGGGCGCGCCCGTGTGGGCAACCGACCGTACGTCCGGGTGGGCCGCGGCGGCGGCGAAGAGCAGGTAGCCGACGAGGAACGCGTCGGATAGAAGTTTGTGCGCCATCGGGCCGGGTTCCCACTCCATCTGGTTGATCACGGCCCAGGCGGAGTCGCCACCAAGAAAGCAGACCAACGCGGCGGCCAAAAGCCGGAAGGAGGCGTTGTGCCGGCTGCCGCCGAGCAGCAGCCGCACCGTCATGGCGAGCAGCACGATGTCGCCGACCGGGTAGCTGATGCTGACGACGTGGCCGAAGAGCCCGATGGTCGGGTCAGATGCCGCGGGCTCCACCATGAAGATCCACGCCAGGAGGCTCACACCGGTGGTGAGCGTGGTGGCGTCGACCACGCTGGACCAGTCGCGGTGTGCGGTGCGGCGGCGGATCAACAGGACCAGCCCGGCGGCGACCGCGGGATACAGCGACAGGTACGCGGCGTCGGCCCACGACGGGAACCCCGGACCGGCCTGCGTGCGGGTCAGGATCGTCTCCACCAGGATTCCGCTCGCGTTGCCGGCCACGCCGAGGGCGAACAGCCACCAGGCGGCGGGTGCGGCGGGCCGGCGACGCACGAGACCGACCATGATGGTCGCCGCCGCGCCCCAGCCGGCGGCGACCTGCCAGGCCATCTGCGCCAGGCTGCCGTCTGGCACGGCTAGGAAGCCGACCACGGCGACGAGTGCAACGGCCACATACGTGCGCGGCAATCGACTGGCCATAGCTTCGTCGTCCTCCTCGAGCGGGGTTCAACCGGGCGGCCCTCAGGCAGATCCGATCTATGCCATCAGTCGGGAGGTGCGCGGCGTTGCTCGCGGTGGAGCGGAACGGTTGCGGCTCCCGGGCCGCGGAACGCGCGGGAACGGCATGGAACGCCTTATGTGTAGCGCGATGGGCCGGGCGGCAGCCGTCCCAGCAGAGGAAACAGACTGAAGGGTGAAGGTGCCGTGGCTACGGTCGACGAGGTCGAACTGGAAAAGAAGGTCAAGGACATGTACCGCCAGGTGGCCGAGCAGCCAAATGGCGAGTACCACTTCGAGATGGGGCGCGCCGCTGGCCGAACGCCTTGGCTACCCGGCCGACCTGCTCGACCGGATTCCCGGTGGGGCGATCGAGTCGTTCGCCGGGGTTGGCTACTTCGCCGACCTCGCCGATCTTCGCCCGGGCGAGCGGGTCATCGATCTGGGCAGCGGCTCCGGGACCGACAGCTTCGCCGCCGCCGCACTCGTCGGGCCGTCCGGGCGGGTCGTCGGCGTCGACTTCACCGCCGAGCAACTCGCCAAGGCGCGCCGGCTCGCCGCCGCGGCCGGCCTGGCACAGGTCGAGTTCCGCGAGGGACACATCGAAGCCCTGGCCGGAGTCGACGGCGAAAGCTTCGACTGCGTCATCTCCAACGGCGTGATCAACCTGTCGCCCGACAAGGACCGGGTCTTCGCCGAGGCGGCGCGGGTTCTGCGGCCCGGCGGCCGGCTGGCGATCGCCGACATCGTCACCGAGAAGCAGCTCACCGACGCGATCGTCGCCAACGCCGACCTGTGGGCATCCTGCATCGGCGGCGCCGCCCAACAGGACACCTACCGGCAGGCGATCGAGAACGCCGGCCTGCGCATCGAGCAGACACGCCGCAACCCGTACCAGTTCATCTCCGAACAGGCGCACGACGCGAGCGCCGAATACGGCGTGCACAGCATCTCGCTGCTCGCCGTCAAGCCGCTCCGCTGACTGCGCTGTCGACGGCCGCGATGTGGCTCCGATCGCTATCATCGTTTGGTGGCAATGACACCGGCCGTGCGCGACGCCCGGTGGCAGGCTGACGCCCGTACCGCACGGATCCTGTCCTGGGTGTCGCTGCTGTGGATGACCGGTGAAGGCGCACTCGGCCTGATCGCCGGCACATCCTCCGGCTCGATCTCGCTCATCGGCTGGGCGTTGGGCTCCGCGATCGAGGGACTCGCTTCGATCATCGTGATCTGGCGGTTCACCGGCACCCGTACCCTGTCCGAAACCTCGGAACGCCGCGCGCAGAAAGCCGTCGCGCTCTCGTTTTTCCTGCTCGCTCCGTACCTCGCCGTCCAGAGCGTCCGGGACCTGCTGACCGGGCACGAAGCCGGCACCAGCGTGCTCGGCATCGCGCTGACCGCGGCCAGCGTGCTGGTCATGCCGGCCCTCGGGGTCGCCAAGCAGCGCCTCGGCCGCCGGCTCGACTCCGGCGCCACCGCGGGTGAAGGAGTGCAGAACCTGCTCTGTGCCGCCCAGGCCGCGGCCGTGCTCATCGGCCTGGCCGCGGTCGCCGCGTTCGGCTGGCACTGGACCGACCCTGTGATCGGCCTCGGCTTGGCCGCCGTCGCCGTCTACGAAGGCCGTGAAGCGTGGCGCGGCGAGGACTGCTGCTGAGTGAGACGTTCGCCAAGCGACGGACAAGCATCCGCCTGAGGGTGGACACTCGGCCACTGCCGGTCACCCCGGACCGTGCGGTAGCGTGTCGCGGCAGACGATGATCTGGGTAGGTTTGCTGGGAGGATGACGTTGCCGGTCACCGGGCAGCGTGTGGTGCGCCGGACACTGGGCCGCCGGCTCAGCCGTCTCCGCGTCGCGACCGGGAAAAGTCGCCGTGACGTGGCTGAGGCGAGACTGGGCATCTCGGAGCCGACCTTGCATCGGATCGAGACCGGGAAAGGGCCGGTCTCGGTGGCCTATGTGCGCGCGCTGTGCTGGCTCTACGGGACCGACCAGAGCGTCACCGACGCGCTGGCCGATCTCGCGCTGGGCACCTCGCAGCAGGAATGGTGGGACGCCAACCCGGTGATCCCCGATTGGTTCAAGCTGTACGTGGGTCTGGAGGCCAGTGCGAGCCGGATCTTCGGGTACGACGGCGAGGTGGTGCCGGGCGAACTGCAGATCGAGCCGTACGCCCGCGCGGTGTTCGCCGCCGAGCAGCCGGATGATCCGGAGGCGGCCGGTTCGGAGGACGCCGACCGGCAGGTCAAACTGCGAATGCAGCGGCAGCAGACGGTCTTCGGTCGCCAACCGCCACCGCAGATCGTCACCGTCCTCGGCGAAGGGGCCCTGAGCCGGCCGGTCGGCGGTGCCGACGTCCTGAAGGCGCAGGTTGAGCACCTGCGTCAGGTCTCCCTTCGCGACTACGTGCAGATCAAGGTGCTGCCGTTCTCGGTGGGCGCGCACGCGGCCATGGCCGGGGCGTTTCGTATCATGGACTTCGATGATCCCGAGGATCCCGACGTGGTCTACCTCGAGTCGCACGTGGGCGCGCTCTACCTCGAAGAGCAACCCGAGGTTGATGAATATCGCCGGATCTTCGAAATCATTAGCGCCGCCGCCATACCCATCGAGGAGTATTGACCGCATGGACGACAGGGTTCAGGACGTCACGTCCAAACCGGCCACGGCCGCGCGGATCTACGATTACTATCTCGGCGGCATCCACAATTTCCCGGCCGACCGCGAGGTGGCCCGAAACGTCATCGAGTATTTTCCGTTCGTGCCCACCGCCGCTCGTGACAACCGGGCGTTTCTCGGCCGCGCCGTTCGCTATCTGCTCGACGCCGGCATACGGCAATTCCTGGACATCGGCTCGGGCATCCCGACCGAAGGCAACGTCCACGAAATCGTCCAGCAGTTCGCGCCGGAGGCCCGAGTCGTCTACGTCGACATCGATCCGGTCGCGGTGTCGGAGAGCCTGCAGATCCTCGAGGGAAACGAGCACGCGACCGCGATCATCGGCGACCTATGCGTGCCCCAGTCGGTGCTGCAGCACCCCACCGTGCAGCGCCTCATTGACTTCCGCCAACCTGTCGGGCTGCTGCTCGCCGCGGTGTTGCATTTCATCCAGGATGACGCGCATGCCTACTCCGTAATCGGTGAACTCCTTCGTCCACTCGCTCCCGGAAGTTATCTGGTGGCGTCGCACACCGCCGCCGAAACGTTTGTCGCCTTCATCAAACAGAATCCGCCGCCCGAGGACGTCTATCGGCGGCGAACCGCGACGCCCGGCACCATCCGGAGCCGCGCCGAGGTCGAGCGGTTCTTCGCCGGTCTGGAATTGGTCGACCCGGGCGTCACCGCGGTACAAGACTGGCGGCCCGGACCGGGGGAAACGACGGACGATACGTCGTTCACCGGCGGTCTCTGGGTCGGCGTCGGTCAGAAGAAATAGGTCTGCGACCGGTCCACGTTTGGAGTTCAGGCGGCAACCGCGCGGACGCACGACGCGACCAGGCACTACGGTTCATAGGTATGACGACGTACTCAGGGCCCGCAACGCTGATCCTGACCGATGGCGCGCGCGTACCCGGCATGGCGTCGCTGGCGACCAACCACCGTGGCGATCTCAAAGGCTGGAGCGGCACGTTCCGCCCGAACGAGGTCAGCGCGGAGGTCCGCAACGCCACCGACGGACTGCAATTAGAGCTGCCCTACGAGCAGATCGGCGCGGTCGCCGTCACCGGCATGCGGCGGCTCCTCGCGACGCAGATACTGATGTCCCTGGTCGGTCAGGGCGCGGCGCCGTTCTAAACGACCGTGCGGCAGCCGTTCGCCGCCGGGCTCATGACCGGCTGGCGCTCATCCTCACCGCGGTCATCCGCCACCAGATCACCATCTGGATCAGCGCAAGCACGACGGAGAACGGCAGCAACGTCCAGACTCCGATGCCCTGGGCGACGGCGCCCGCGAACCACGGCAGCGCCGCACCGCCGATCACCGATCCGGCGTTCATCACCCCAATTGCCGTTGGTACGAGGTGAGCCGCGGTCAGCTGCGGCGTCACCGCCATGGTGGTCGGGAAGATCGGTCCGAGGAAGAAGCCGATGAGGACGAAGCCGGCGACCGCGGCCGCGCCGGACGGCAGAAGCCAGGTCAGGGTTCCGGTGACCGCGACGCCGGCCAGGCTGGCGTAGGTGAGCCCGACCGCGGTCAGGCCGATGCGGGAGGCGAGCGGGCTGAGCAGGAAACGGCCGAGGGTCAGGCCGAGCCAGTAGCCGCTGATCGTGTAGCCGGCCGCCAGGTCGTCCTGCCCGCGGGCTTCGACCAGATAGCTGAATCCCCAGTCGCCGAGGCCGATCTCCAGCCCGACGTAGACGGCCAGCAGGAGCGCGCCGAGGAGGACCGCCCGCTGCCGAAGCGCCGTGCCGAGCATGCCGGTCTGTGCTGTCGGCGCGCCGGACGCGCCCGGCGCCGGCGTACGCGGGTAGGTGACGAGGAAGCCGGCCACCATCGGCACACCGGCGAGGGCCAGGACGAGCCACACCACCGGCCAGCCGGTGCGGCTCAGCAGCCAGGTCGCCAGCAGCGGGCCGAGCAGCGCGCCGACGCCGAAAAACGCGTGGAGCCGGTTGAGCAGCGTGGTCGCGGCGGGAAGGTCGGACAGGTAGGCGTTGAGCGCCGACTCGAGCGTGCCGGTGCCGTAGCCGACGACCACCTGCACGGCCACGAACAGGACAAACGCCGGCCGGGTCGCTATGTACAGGCCGGCCAGCACGTACGCGCTGCCGCCGACGACGAGCGCGATGCGGATGCCGTACCGGTGGATCAGCGCGCCGGCGGTCGCGCCGGCGAGGACGAAGCCGACCGATCCGGTGAAGAAGGTGATGCCGATCGTGGCCTTGTCCACGCCGTAGTCGGCGATCTGCGCCGGCAGCAGGACGCCGCCGACACCGGCGCTGACGCCGATCAGGACGAAGGCGGCGTAGGCGAGCAGGCGTGGGCGGCGAAGGCTCGGATCAGGACGGTCAGGCAGGTGCGGCAGCCTTCCCGAGCTTGGTGGCCGGCGGGGGAGCGGTGGAGGCCCGTACGACGAGCTCGGTGGCCAGTTCGACGTGGTGGGAGTCGATCTTCTCGCCGGCCGCCAGTCGCAGGGCCGTGCGCAGGGCGACGCCGCCCATCTCCCGCAGCGGCTGGCGCACGGTGGTCAGCGGCGGGGAGGCGATCGGCGGCGATCTCGGTGTCGTCGAAGCCGACGACGCTCAGATCGGCGGGAACGCGGAGGCCGCGGGCGCGGGCCGCCTCGATGACGCCGAGCGCGATCTCGTCGTTGCCCGCGAAGATCGCCGTCGGCGCTTCCGGCAGGTCGAGCAGCTCCGCACCGCATGCCACGCCGGTTCGTGGCAGAACGGGCCGGTCCGCACGTACTCCGGGCACAGGGGCGTGCCCGCCGCCTCCAGGGCGGCCCGGTAGCCGTGCAGCCGGGCCTGACTGCAGCCGGCGGTCGTCGGGCCGCCGATGTAGGCGATGCGGCGATGCCCGAGCGACAGCAGGTGTTCGGTCGCGGCCAGGCCGCCGGCGAAGTTGGTCGAGCCGACGCTGGTGACGCGGGCGCGGGGCAGGTTCATCGGGTCGATGACGACCAGGGGCAGGTGGGCCCGCGACAGCGCGGTCAGGTTCCCGGCCGTCAGCTCGCCGGTCACCGCGATCAACGCCCGGCGTCCGGCGGCGACGAGGTCGCGGGCCCAGGTCGTGGTGCGCTTCGGGCATGCGCCGACCGCTGTGGGCGCTCTTGCGGATGCTGACGACGACCGCGACGCCGAGCTCGGCGCCGGCGTCGATCGTTCCCTGCAGGATCTCGCATGAGTACGGGTTGAGGTCGTCGTCGAACTCGACTTCGACGGTGCCGGTCTCGGTCACCTCCCCGCGGCGCGGTGCCGGGGCGACGTAGTCGTGCTCCCGCAGGATCGACTGCACCCGCGCACGGGTGGTGGCCGCGACGTCGCTGCGGCCGTTGAGCACCTTGGAGACGGTCGCGACGGAGACGCCGGCCGACGCCGCGACGGTGGCGAGCGTGGTGCGCCTAGGGCCGGCCGACACTGGGATCCTCTCGCCTCGGCTACCGGTTCCGACCTCGGCGGGCGTGTCGAGGCGACGGTCGTGGCCGACGACGCGCACCGGGCCGGTCAGCCGGACCACGGCCCGGCCGGGCAGGTCGGCGGCGGACGTGCCGACGAGCACCTCCAGCTCGCCGGGCTCCACGATGCGGCGCAGGTCGCGGCCGGTGAAGGCGGTCCGGTCGGCGTGGACGCGGAACGCGCACTCGGGCACTCGCGCCGGGCTCGAGGTGCGACCCGGGCGAAGCCGACCAGCTGGCGCACCGGCCGGGTCACCTGGGCGACGACGTCGTGCAGGTAGAGCTGGACGACCTCCTCGCCGGCCCGGGCGCCGGTGTTGCGCACGCGCACCGACACGCGTGAACTCGCCGTCGGTCGGCACCTCGGTCGCGCTGAGCTGCGAGATCGTCGACGTCGAAGGTGGTGTACGAGGCGCCGTAGCCGAACGGGAACAGCGGCGTCGGGTCGAGGGTGCTGATGCCCTGGCGCTGTCGGCGCCCAGCGGCGGCTGCAGGTAGGTGCTCGGCTGGCCGCCCGGCGCGCCGCGGGATCTGCACCGGCAGCTTGCCGCCGGGCTGGATCCGGCCGGACAGCACGCCGGCGATCGCCGCCCCGCCCTCCTCGCCGGGCATGAACGCCTGCACCAGCCCGGCGGCGGTGGCGTGCACGTCGCCCAGCGCGTACGGGCGGCCGGAGACGACCACCACGACGACCGGCGTGCCGGTCTCGGCGAGGGCGCTCGAGCAGGTCGGCCTGCACCCCGGGCAGCCGCAGGTCCTCGGCGTCGCAGCCCTCACCGGAGGTGCCGTGGCCGAACAGGCCGGCGAGGTCGCCGACGACGGCGACGCACAGGTCGGCTGCGCGGGCCGCGTCCACCGCCGCGGCGAAGCCCGAGCGGTCCTCGTCGCGCACGTCGCAGCCGGGCTCGTGGACGATCTCCGCGTCCGGCAGTTCGGCCCGCAGGGCGTCGAGCGACGCTCGGGACCTCGATGCCGAGCCCGAGGCCGGGGTGGCGGGGCAGCACGTGGTTGGGGAACGCGTAGCAGCCCATGAACGTGCGCGGGTCGTCCGCGCAGGGCCCGACGACGGCCACCCGGCGCAGCACCGGGCGGCCGTCGCCGAGCAGCGGCAGCGCGGTGCCGGCGTCGAGCAGGACGACCGACCGCTCGGCCATCTCGCGGGCCAGCGCCCGGTTGGCCGGCGAGTCGAGGTCGACGCCGGCGGCGCCGGACGACCGAGCCCTCCGGCGTCCAGTCCGGGTCGAGCAGGCCGAGCTGGACCTTCTGGGTGAGCAGGCGCCGGGCGGCCCGGTCGACGAGGGCCTCGGGCAGTTCGCCCCGGCGCACCCGCTCGACGAGTGCGGCGCCGAAGCCGAGCGTGTCGGGCAGCTCGACGTCGATGCCGGCGGTCGAGCGCCAGCGACGCCGGCGTCGTCGGTGTCGGCGGCGACCCGGTGCATCGTGGCCAGGAACGGGACGGCCCAGTAGTCGGAGACGACCGTGCCGGTGAAGCCCCACTCGTCGCGCAGCACCTCGGTGAGCAGCCAGGGGTCGGCGGCGGCCGGGACGCCGTCGACGTCGGAGTAGGAGTTCATCACCGAGCGGGCGCCGCCGAGCGCGATGGCCGTCTCGAACGGCGGCAGGATGACGTCGCAGCAGCTCGCGGCGGCCCATCGGACACCGGACCGTGGTTGCGGGCCGCCCGCGAGGCGGAGTAGCCGGCGAAGTGCTTGAGGGTCGCGATGACCCCGGCGCTCTGCAGGCCGCGGACGTAGGCGGCGCCGAGCATCGCGACGAGGTACGGGTCCTCGCCGATCGTCTCCTCGACCCGGCCCCAGCGGTAGTCGCGCACCACGTCGAGCACGCGGTGAGAGGCCCTGGTGCACGCCGACCGCGCGCCATGTCCCGGCCGATCGCGGCGGCCATCCGCTCGACGAGGTCGGGGTCGAACGTCGCGCCCCACGCGATGGCCGCGGGGTAGACGGTCGCGCCGTAGGTGGTGAACCCGGTCAGGCACTCCTCGTGCACGAGCGCGGGGATGCCGAGCCGCGAGCGCTCGATGACGATGCGCTGCTGGCGGACCACCTCGGCGGCGCCCTCCGTCGGCGGTCAGCGGCTCGCTGCCGTAGACCCGGGTCAGGTGCCCGAGGCCGTGCCGGCTCGCCTCCGTCGAGCGGCACCGTCCCGGACGCCGCGAACACGTCCTGCATCGGGGCCACGTTCAGCGCCTCTGTCGGTGCCGGGCTCGACGTCGGGCTCGCCTGCCATGTCGTTGCCGACCCAGCGGCTGCCGAGCTGGCCGACCTTCTCCTCGAGGGTCATCGCGGCGAGGAGGGCGTCGACCCGCTCGGCCACCGGCAGCGCCGGGTCCTGCCACGGGGGAGGCCATGGTCCGCCACGTACGTCCGATCCGAAGCCCTCATCGGTTGTCACTCCTTCGCCGGCGTATGCGTGTCAGCAGTTTCGAAAAGTTTCGAGACCATCGCCCCATCCGGTCACGCCGGTGATGTCATGGTACGCGTGGGCTCATTCTTGCGAATCGGTGTCGGTAAGTTCAAGATCCTTGACACCTGCGAGGATCGAATCCTAGACTTACGCAGCACGATCTATCCGAAAATTTTCGGTCAGGCTGCGCACGGGAGCGGACGAACTGCCACCGGGCAACGCTGAGCCCACCCGTAGCTGGCCGCCGCATCGGACTCGCCGCCACTCGAGCACGGAGGATCAGCGTGAACCGATGAACACGTCTCGCCGCACCTTCCTCGGCCTCGCCGCCGGCGTGCCCGCAGGGGCGGCTCTCGCGGCCTGCGGCGGCTCGTCCGAGCCAGACCGGGCCGGCAGCGGCGCCGGCAGCGACAAGGCACGTCTACTGGTACCTGAGCGGGCAGCCGCAGGAGGACATCCGCACGGAACGGTCGACGCGGTTCAACAAGGCGAACCCGAACGACCAGATCAACGACACGCTCTTCGAGAACGACGCCTACAAGAAGAAGATCAAGACCGCGATCGGCGCCGGCCAGGGCCCGACGATGATCTGGGGCTGGGGCGGCGGCGGACTGAAGAGCTACGTCGACGCCGGCCAGGTCGAGGACCTGACCTCCTGGTTCGCCGAGAACGCCGGCCGTCAAGGACAAGCTCTTCCCGTCCTCGTTCGGGCGCGGCCACGGTCGACGGCAAGCTCTACGCGATGCCGATCGAGACCGTGACGCCGATCGTGCTGTTCTACAACAAGAAGATCTTCGACCAGGTCGGCGCGGAGCCCCCGCAGTCGTGGGGCGACATCATGGACCTGGTGCCCGAAGTTCAACGCCAAGGGCATCGCGCCGTTCTCGCTCGGCGGGCAGTCGCTGTGGACGAACATGATGTGGCTGGAGTTCCTGTTCGACCGCATCGGCGGCCCGGAGGTGTTCCAGGCCGTCTTCGACGGGCGAGAAGGACGCCTGGTCCAACCCGGCCGCGCATCGAAGGCGCTGACCAAGGTGCAGAACCTGGTCAAGGCCAGCGGCTTCCTGAAGGGCTTCTCCTCGATCACCGCCGACCCCAACGCCGACCAGGCGCTGCTGTACACCGGCAAGGCCGCGATGATGCTGCACGGCGCGTGGACCTACGGGACCATGAAGACGGCCGGCGGCGACTTCGTCACCGGCGGCCATCTGGGCTACATGAACTTCCCGCCGGTCGACGGCGGCAAGGGCGACCCCAGCGACACCGTCGGCAACCCCGGCCAGTACGTCTCGATCTCGTCGAAGGCCAGCGGAGGCGCAGAAGGACATCGCCAAGAAGTTCTTCGCCACCACGATGCTCGACGACGACCGAGGTCAAGCAGTGGATCGACATCGGCAACATCCCGGTCGTCAAGGGCACCGAGAGCCAGCTCGGCCGTCGTCGACAAGGACGACGCGTGGCTGCAGTTCGTCTACGACATCTCCAGCAAGGCCACGGTCGTTCGCCCAGTCGTGGGACCAGGCGCTGCCGCCCGACCGCGGCCAAGGCGCTGCTGGACAACATCGGCAAGCTGTTCCAGCTGTCCATCACGCCGCAGCAGTTCGCCGACAACATGAACAAGGTCATCGGCACATGACGCACCGACGCTCCGCCGGCCCACCGTCGGTCGCCGCCGCGAGCGGGCCGCAGACGGCTCGCTGGCGTGGATGGCCGCTGCCGGCCCTGGCGGTCTTCGTCGGCTTCGCGGTGATCCCGCTCATCGGCGTGCTGGCGCTCAGCTTCACCACGCTGGGACGGCCTCGGCGCGATCTACCCGTCCGGCCTCGAGCAACTGGAAGGCCGGTGCTCAGCGATCCCGCACTGCTGCACGCCCTGTGGGTGACCTTCGAGGTGATGGCCCTGCTCCTGGCTGGTGCAGACGCCGATCAGCCTCCTGCTCGGCGTCTTCATGGCCGGCCAGCAGCGCTACCGCGCCGTGCTGGCGGTCTTCTTCTTCATCCCGCTGCTGCTCAGCGCGGCCGCGATCGCGGTCACCTTCAAGGCGCTGCTCGACCCGAACTTCGGCCTCGGCCCCGGGCTGCACTCCCAGCTGCTGACCCAGGACTGGCTGGGCGAACCCGGGCTCGCCATGGGCGTCGTCATCTTCATCGTCTCCTGGCAGTTCATCCCGTTCCACTCGCTGATCTACCAGGGCGCCGTGCGCCAGATCCCGGAGTCGCTGTACGAGGCGGCCGCGCTGGACGGTGCCGGACGGATCCGGCAGTTCTTCAGCATCACCCTGCCCCAGCTGAAGTACACGATCATCACCTCCTCGACGCTGATGGTGGTCGGGTCGCTGACCTTCTTCGACCTGATCTTCGTGCTGACCGCGGGCGGGCCCGGTGACTGCCACCCGGGTGCTCGCGCTGGACATGTACAGACGCGGGTTCCAGGCCAACCAGATGGGCCCGGC
Source organism: uncultured Actinomycetota bacterium (assembly GCA_963816625.1). Classification (GTDB taxonomy): domain Bacteria; phylum Actinomycetota; class Actinomycetes; order Mycobacteriales; family Micromonosporaceae; genus Dactylosporangium. Next base: position 2,212,590 of record CAWFLC010000006.1, read on the forward strand.
CAGCGTGATCGCCGTGATCCTCGTCCTCGTCGGCCTCGGCCTCGCCCTCGCTGCTGCGCCGGCTCGGCGGCGGGACGCCGACGAGAGCCAGCTGGAGGGGGTCTGAGATGGGACCACGCTGCTCGACGAGCCCGATCACGAGCAGACGGCGGCCGCGGCCACGCAACGCGCACCGGCACCGCGCCGTCGGCCAGCCGGCCGCAACTGGCTGGCCGGCCTGGCGGGTGGTTCTGGCTGGCGGTCGTGCTGGTCCCGCTCTACTGGATCGTGATCACCAGCTTCAAGCGACCAGAGCGACTACTACGCAGCACCAACCCGTTCGCGCCGCCGGTCAACCCGACGCTGGACAACTACCGGCTGGTGCTCGAGAACGACTTCGTCCGCTACTTCGTCAACAGCGTCATCGTCACGGTCGGCACGATCGTGCCGACGGTCGCCGTCTCCTTCATGGCGGCGTACGCGATCGTGCGCGGCAGCAGCACGAACCGGTTCCTGCGCGGATCCAACGGCCTGTTCCTGATGGGCCTGGCCATCCCGCTGCAGGCGGCGATCATCCCGGTCTACCTGGTCATCATCAAGCTGGGCCTCTACGACAGCCTGGCCGCCATGCGATCCTCCGTCGATCGCCTTCGCCATCCCGCTGGCGGTGCTGGTGCTGACCAACTTCATGCGCGACGTGCCCCGCGACCTCTTCGAGTCGATGCGGCTCGACGGCGCCAGCGAGTGGACCATGCTCTGGCGGCTCGCCTTCCCGCTGACCCGGCCGGCCATGGTGACGGTGTCGATCTACACCGGGCTGCACGGTGTGGAACGGCTTCCTGCTGCCGCTGGTCCTGACCCAGAGCCCCGACGCAGCGGACGCTGCCGCTCGCGCTGTGGAGCTTCCAGGGCCAGTTCCGCGTCAACGTCCCGGCCGTGCTCGCCTCCGTCGGTGCTCACCACCGTGCCGATCCTGGTGCTCTACGCGGTCGGCCGCCGCCAGCTGGTCAGCGGCCTGACCGCCGGCTTCAGCAAGTAGGCGCCGTCACCGACCCGGCCAGGGCCGGTGACGGCGGGCAACGCGACGCACCACGCTGCCGCAGGCCACGCCGATCAGCGAGCCGACGACGACGTCGCCCGGGTAGTGCACGCCCGTGTAGACCCGGGAGTACGCGACGCCGAGCGCCAACAGGCGCAGGGGTGCGGCGGTAGCCGGCAGTTCACGGCCGACGACCGTGGCGAAGGCGAACGCCGATGCGGCGTGACCGGAAGGGAACGACGTCGAGGTCGGCATCCGAACATATCGCGCCTCGGGCACCCGGGCCGCGATCCGATCGGGTCGCCTGCGCACCAGCAGCGGCTTCACCAGAGCGTTCGCGGTCAGCGACGTGACGCCGATCGACGCGACGCCCAGCGCCGCGGCGCGCCGCGCCCGGCGGCCGCCGAACACGGCGAGCCCGGCCGCGATGCTCAGCCAGAGAACCGAATAGTTGGCCGCATTGGACAGCTGGGTCAGTCGACGGTCGAGCGCCGGCGACGGGGTGTTCGCCACCGCGCGGTAGAGGGCCACGTCGGCGGCGTGCAGCTCACGGCCCAGTCGGCGAGGGACGACACTGAGCCGATCGAGCAGCTCGGCGGCGGTCGGTCGGCGGGTCTGGACTCTATCGGCTGATGCGGTCACCCTGCGAGACTACGTCCATGCGGCCGCGCACCATCATGAATCCATCCGTCCTACGCCGGCTCTCGGCGGCGGCGGCGCTGGTGGCGCTGGTCCTGGCGCTGGCGGTCACGTGCGCGGTGTTGCTGCGGTCGGTAGTTGTCCTGCCGCTGGTCGTCCTCGGCGTGGTCGTCACGGTGCTGGCCGGCTGGACCTCGTTGGTGTCCCGGGGCCGACGACGGCTGGTAACAGCGGTGGTCGGCCTGGTCGCACTGGCGGGCACGCTGGTGGTGCTCGGTGTCGAGACCGTCGCCGGGACGGCCCTGGTGCTCGGGCTGGTCGTCGCGTCCAACGCGGCCGCCCGATACGCCCTGGCGAGCGAGCCGGGATTCGTTGCTCCGGCGCGCACCGGTCACCATGTCGGGCCGTCGGAGCATGGCGTGCTGCTGTTGAACCCGCGCTCCGGCGGCGGCAAGGTGACCCGGTTCGACCTTGTCGCGGAGGCCGAGCGCCGCGGGATCACGGCGGTGCTCCTCGAAGCGGGCGACGATCTGCGCGCCCTTGCCGAGCGCGCGGCCGCCGGCGGCGCGAGCGCGATCGGCATGGCCGGCGGCGACGGCTCGCAGGCGATCGTCGCGGACGTGGCGCGGACGCATGACATCGCGTTCGTGTGCGTGCCGGCCGGCACCCGCAACCACTTCGCCGCCGATCTGGGACTCGACCGGGACAACGTCGCCACGGCGTTGGACGCGTATGGGGCGGCGGTCGAACGCCGTGTCGATCTGGCCTCGGTCGGCGGGCGGATCTTCGTGAACAACGCCTCGCTGGGCGCCTACGCGGCCATCGTGCAGTCCGAGGCGTACCGCGATGCCAAGATGAGCACGGCCGCGGCACTGCTGCCGAACCTCGTCGGGCCTTCGGCGCCGGCGTTCGACCTACGCTACGACGGGCCGGACGGGCGGGCGCAGCACTCCGCCGACGTGCTGATGGTGTCGAACAACCCGTACGCCCTGCGGACGTTGTCCGGGGTCGGGGCGAGGCCGAGGCTGGATGCCGGTGTGCTGGGCATCGTGGTCGTCCGGGCCAAGCGGGGACACGACGGCACCACCCGCGCCGCAGCGCGCGGCGGGGTTCTCGTGCGGCACTTCCCAGGTATGCATGAGTGGGTCGCCGAGACGTTCCGCGTCGACTCCGCGCAGCCGGTTATGGTCGGCGTGGACGGTGAGGCGATGCAGATGGAGCCGCCGCTGGAGTTCCGTTCGCATCCTGCCGTGCTCCGCGTCCGGCTGCCGCTGACCTGCCCCGGCGCGCAGCGCAGCCTGATGCGAACGCCGGGGGTGAAACGCGTCGCCGTGGCATTGCTGCGGGTGATGGCCAATCGGCCGGCGAGCCCGGAGTGGGATCGCGTCGTCGATCCGGCGACTGAACGCTAGAGCCCGGCCGGTGGCGGCGTGCGGAGAGCGAACGCGGTGAGGAGGTTCCGATGGACCACGCAGACCAGCCGGACGAGTACTCGGCGGGACGCGCCGGTCATGCGGTGCTCGCGTCGGCCGACGGGCGGGGGTTCGCCTCACTGCTGCACCGCGCCACGCCGCGAGCGGAGCGCTACGCCATCGGGCGTGCGCTGCGTGGACGGGTGCCGCGCTCGGCGCTGGGAGACTTCGCCGTGCCAAGCGATCGCGCCGACCCGATCGAGCTGATCGCGAAGGCACACCAGGGCCGTCTCGATTGGCTGATACCGGTCCGGATCGGTCGCATGGCCACCTCACCGTATGCCTACCTGCGGGGCACCGCGGACATGATGGCGGAAGACTTCGCGCGGCTGCCGAGCACCGGGATCGTCCCGGTGATCTGCGGCGACGCACACCTGGGCAACTTCGGGTTCTACGCCTCGCCGGAACGGCAACTGGTCTTCGACCTCAACGACTTCGACGAGGCGCACCCCGGTGCCTGGGAATGGGACCTGCGGCGGCTGGTGACCAGTGTCTGGGTCGCCGGGCGCCAGAACGGGTCGTCCGAGGCAGACTGCGCGAGCGCCGTCGTTCGGTGCGTCGCCGCCTACCGGCAGCACGTGGACTACCTCGCCGAGCAGCCGCTGCTCGCCCGCTCCTACGAGCGTCTCGACGTCGGCCGGCTCCGGCACGCGGCGACGCAGGACGGGCTCCGGCGGGAAATCACCCAGGCGGTACGGCGTGCACGGCGCCGGACGAGCGACCGGGCACTGCCCCGATTGACCGAGCCACTCGACGGCATCCGGCGCATCGTCGAGGAGCCACCGCTCATCGTGCGTCCCAGCGCCGCGGAGGCGGACCGGCTCGCCGGGGCGCTCGACGCCTATCTGGAAACGCTGCCGCCACATTGGGCGCGCACGCTCGCCGGTTACCGCCTGGTCGACATCGCGCACAAGGTTGTCGGCGTCAGTTCGGTCGGCCTGCGCGCCTACCTTGCCCTGTGCGAGGGGAGCAGCCCGACCGATGTGATCTTCCTGCAACTCAAACAGGCTCGCCGCTCGGTGGTGGCGCGGTTCGTGCACGGCGACTCGGCGGTGCACGAACATCAGGGCCAGCGGGTCGTCAGCTATCAACAGGCCTTGCAGACCGTCAGCGACCCGCTGCTGGGGTGGACGAGCGCCGGAGACCACCAGTACTACGTGCGCCAGTTCCGGGACATGAAAGGCGCCATCACCGTCGACGGGATCGACGCCTCGGGCCTGGCCGACTATGCCGGAATCTGCGGGCTGCTGTTGGCCAAAGGCCATGCCCGCACCAGCGGTGCCTCCATGATCGCCGGCTATCTTGGCCGGTCGGACAAGGCTGACGAGGCGATGGGCCGATTCGCGCAGGCGTACGCCGACCAGACCGAGCGCGACTACCAGGCCTTCGTCGCCGCGGTCGGCCGAGGCCGGTTACCGGCCGAACGCGGCGTCTGAGGTCAGACCGGCTGGACCGGATGCATCATCTCGGCGGCGGCGGCGCTCGCTGCGCTCGGAACGCTCGAGGTCTTCTCCGGAACACAGAGCCACAGCGCGCCCGGCCGGACCTCCACCGTGATCGCGTCCGAGGGTTCGATGAGTTCACCGTCGATCTCGCGCGGCTGCACGATGTCGCTGCGCAACTCGACATGCGAGGCCTGGAAGACTTCCAGCGACGCCGGAGTGCGTCGCCGCAGCAGGAGCGCCCAGGCCAGGGCGAGCCAGTGCCGCCGCCGGGGAGGCATCAGGATGGCCACGTCGAGTACGCCGTCGTCGGGCTTCGCATCGGGCAGCAGATGGATGCCACCGCGTAGCCGGCCGACGTTGGCGACCAGGACGGTTCTGGCCCTCCTGGTGATGGGTGCGGCGTGATCGAGGCTGATCTCGACGGTCATCGGCATCGCACACAGGTGCCGTACGGCCGCGATCCCGTAGGCCGTCCAGCCGATCCTGGCCTTGAGCTGAGCCGGCGCGTCGTGCAGCATCTGCGCGTCCATGCCCATCCCGGCCATGATCAGGAAGCATCGCCCGTCGTCGACGAGGCCGACATCCAGGCGCCGACGACCCTCGCCGGTGGCGACGGCGACGGCGTCCTCGACGCGCGCCGGCAGGCCGAGATTGCGGGCCAGGAGATTGCCGGTGCCGAACGGCAGGACGGCTAGCGCGACATTGGTTCCGATCAATGCACTGGCGCAGGCCATCACGGTGCCGTCACCGCCCGCCGCGAACACCACGCGGGCGCCATCCGCGACGGCCTGCCGGGTTTGGCCGTGGCCGGGGTCGGCGGCGGTGGTCGTCAGCCACGCCGGGGGCGGCCAGCCTGCGCGGCCGAGGGCGGCACTGATGTCCGCGCGGCGTCCCGATACGCCGACCTTCGTGGCGTTGACCACGACAGCCGAGCGGGTGCCCGGACCACTGCCGGGATCACCGCCGTCGACCGTGCTCGGCGGCAACGGTGCCGGGCCGTCGGCGATGAGCGCCGCCGGGCGCCACCGGGACACTCCCGGGTCGCTCAGGTCGGCGTTGGGCCGGGTCGCGATGGTGACGATGGCGAGCCAGAGCAACGCCAGCAGGGCGCCCGCGGTCACGTCCAACGGGTGGTGGGCGCCACGGTAGATCCGCGACAGCGCGATCATGAGCGGCAGGAACACGGCGAACGCGATCACGAGCCCGCGCAACCAACTCCGGGTGCGCGGCACCACCAGCACGGCGATCCCGGCGTAGAGGCAGACGGACGCGGCGACGTGGCCGGACGGGAAGCTCGACGTGGGAAGGTGCCCGTCCAGCAAGGTCACGTACGGTCGGTCGCGCCCGACGATCGAGCCGCTGACGAGAAAGAGAGTCACTTCGCCGAGCAGCAGGACGACGAGGAATACCGCCGGCCGCCAGCGGCGGGTCCAGGCCACCGCCAGCGGCGCGACGATGAACGCGGCAAGGGTGATCAGGTGCGTGTTGCCGGCGTCGCTCCAGAATTGGCTCCATCCGGTGTACTCGGTCGTACGCTGGGCGGCGAACCAATGCGACGGCGCCTCGTCGAACGCCGGTGTCCATGCGACGACCAACAGACCCAGACCGGCGATGAGGCCGGCGACGAGCAGCCACCCGAGGACCAGCCATCCGGCCGTGCGCAGCACGTGGCGCACCGGCAGGCGCCGCGGCGTCAGTTGCGCCGCCGCCTCCGGTGCCAGCCCATCCGCGAGGCTGTGCTCCGGCTGGCCGGCGGCGACCCGCCAATGCCCGAACGCGTGTGCGGTAATGCCGAGCCAGGCGAGCCCGAGCAGCCAGCCGCCGACGATGTCCGAAAGGTAGTGCACGCCGAGCGCGGCGCGAGTGAAGCCGACCAGGACGGCCAGCAGCACGGCCACCGCGACGGCCCATCGGCGCCAGCGGCGGGCAATGGCCGGCATGAGCACGAGCAGCAGGACGCCGACGAACACCGTTGCGTTGAGGGTGTGCCCGCTCGGGAAGCTGCTGCCGGACGCCGTCGTGATCGGGTTCGGCACGTCGGGACGCAGCCGCCCGACAAGCATCTTGATGACCGGCGTGAGGATGAGCGCCCCGGCGCCGGCCACCGCCACATACGCGGCGAGCGTGTATTGCCGGCGGATCAGCAGGCAGGCGGCGCCGACCGTGATGAGCCACCAGATGACCATGTTTCCGCCGAGGGTGGTGACGCCTTCCAGCACCTTGATCGCGAGGCCGTTGCCGGCCACGGCGCGGTTGAGCGCCGCGGCGACGCCGCGGTCCGCGCTCTCCAGCGGTTGCCACTGCCAGCGAACCAGGACCAGCACGACCGCGAAGCCGACCGCGGCCGCCGCGATGACGGCGAAGCCGAGGGTGCTGCGCCAGGTGAAATGGTTGAACGAACGGAGCCGTACTGCCGCTGCGCGATCCACTGGACGCTCCCTCCTCCGGTCCGATTGGGGCGAGGCCACTCAGGCCACTCTCACCGTGCCGATCAGTCGTCGCGTCCGCATCGCGCAGACGCGCGTCTTCTTATGGCCGGCCGTAGGCCAGCACCAGATCCCGGGACCGGGGGGCTGGCGTGATGCCGCGTTCGCCGGCCTGCCGGGCCATTTCCACCCGCGACCGGAGTCCCAGTTTCTCCAGTGCGTGCCTGACGTGGGTGCCGACCGTATGGGGCGACAGCCACAACTGCCGCGCGATCTCCTTGTTGCTCGCACCGGTCGCCGCGAGCGCCACCACGCGTAGCTCCGCGCCGGTCAGACTGTCCCAGCCGGACACTGCCCGCTCGACCCGCTTCACCCCCGGCGCGTGTCCGTCGGCGAACCGTTGTCTCGCCTCGGTCAGCAGCGGCTGTGCGCGCATCGCCGCCAATACCGCGCTCGCCTCGTCCATCCAGTCCGAGGCGTCCGGCGCGCCGCGACGAAGACCGATGACGGCGGCGTCGGCCAACGCGACGGCGGCGGCGAAATGACGGCCGGCCTTGGTGAAACGCCGGGCGGCGTCACGCAGCGCGGGTGCATCGCCGTTGGCGAGTCCCTCGACGTGCAGTTGCGCGGCACTCCAGCCGAGCGTGCCCGGATTGAGCGCGGCCAGCCCGGTCGCGGCGTCGCGGACAGCGCGCAGGCGCCGCTGGTCACCAGCGACGTGGGCGACTCGGGCCAGCAACGGGCCGATGCCCGGGTCGACGACGAGCGGCCCGAATGCGGTCCCCAACGCATCGATGAGCGCGCGGCACGCGGGCAATGCCGCGCCGGGATCGGCGGCCAGCGGTGCGGCCCGCAGCAGCGGCAGATGGCCGTCGTCGAGGACTCCGCCGCGCACGAGGTCCTCGCCGCGGACCGTGGCCTGGCGCATCAGGTGCGGGTCGCCGAGACTGGCTTCGAGAAAGGCGAGGAGGGCCAACAGCTCGACCGACCATCGGGTAGCTCCGGTCGCCTCGGCCGCGGCAATGCCGGCCTGCGCCTCGGTTGCCGCGTCCACGAGCTGGCCGCGAGCCAGCAGGACCCGAGCGCGAACCGCGTGCGCGGCGGGCAGCATGCTGACGTTGCCGCGTTCGTTGATCTCGCAGAGCACGTCTTCGCAGTACCCCTGAGCGTCATCGAGCCGATCGAGGGCGGACAACGCCTGGGCTAGCCAGATCGCGGGCTCGACCGTCCGGCCACCGGATGTCCGACCGGCGATCGAGGCACTCTGGCGGGCATACGCGACCGCTTCGGTGAACCGGCCCAGCCGACCGAGTGCACGGGATGCGGCCAGCGTCACCGCGCACTGCAGGCGCTGATCGCGCCGGGAACGCGACGGCAGGACCGCCGCTTCGGCGGCCGCCAGGGCGTCGACCGGTCCGTCCCGGGTGCACCACAGCCGGCCGCGCGCGGCGGACAGCTGGGCCGCCGAGGTGGCGGCCAGGCCCGGTCGCTGCATCAGTCGTTCGAGCGCCGGATCCTGGTCCGGGTCGCGGCCGCGCAGCCAACCGACCTCCGCAAGCGCCAACCGGATCTCCGCCTCGTCGCCCGCGAGCGGGTTGCGTGCGAGGGCCTCGTCGAGCAGCGCGTTGGCCTCCTGCGGGCGACCCGCATAGGCGAGCGCCCGCGCGGCCGGCGCGACGAGCGACGGCCATTGGCGGCTACCGGTCACGGCCAGATCCAACGCCCGCAGATACGCGCCGACCGGCGGGACGGTACCGAGCCGATCGCTCGCACCGGCGAGCGATCCCGAGGTCCGCTCGGCCGATGACCAGCCACCCACGAGGTACGGTGCGATCTCGTCGGCCGACGATCCGGCCGCGGTCAGCTGGGCGGCGATGTCACGGTTGATGGCGCGGTACACGGGCGGCGGAAGCAGATCGAGCACCGCCCGGCGGGTCAGGGTGTGAGCGAAGGTGAGGTCGCCGTCGTCCACGACGATGCCCTCGTCGATCACCTCACGGATCTCCACGGTGATCCGGCTCGCCGAGGTGCCGAGCAGCGCGGTCAGTTGTGTCATCCGGACCGTCTGACCGAGCACCGCGGCGACATCGATCAGCCGGCGGGCCCCCGGCGACAACCTGGCCAGGTGGGGTGCGGTCAGATCCGCGACGAAGCTCGGGCCGGCCTGTGCGCTGAGCCGAGCCCGCCCGGCCTCGACGACGAACGCACCCGAGCGCTCGCCTTCGACCAGGCGCTCGAGCAGATCGCGGAGGTTGCCGGCGACCGGCGCCGACAGGGCCATCACATCGGCGTCCGGTTCGGCGCCCAGGACGTCCCGTGCGATCTCGACGTAGGCGGCCCGGTCGACCGGCCGCAGATCCAGCCGGCGGAATCCGGGGCCGTCGACCCGCGCCCGCAACGATCGGTAGGCCGGCCGTGCGTCCGGTCCTGGTTCCGGCCGCGCGGCGAGCAGCCACACCACCGGCTGCGCGGCCAGGTCGTGCGACAGTGCGCGCAGGGCCTCCAGGCTGGCGTCGTCGGCCCGCGACGCATCGTCGACGATCACGGCCAGCGGGCGATCCGCGGCCATCGCGGCCACTTGCGAGCGGAGTACGGGCAGCGTGTGCGGCCCGCCATCGCCGGCGGCTGACCGGGCCCGCCCGATCGGCCGATCGTCCCCGGCCACCGCGCCGGCCGCGGCGAGCGCCCGCAGCAGGGTGCCGAGCGGTGCCGTGGCGTCGGCGTCGACCAGGCCCGCCGACATGCCGCGCGACGCCGCCGCAGCGCGGAACGCCTGCAGCAGCGCGGTCTTTCCGGTGCCGGGCCGGCCCTCGACCAGCAACCAGCCGCCGATCCCGTCGCCAACATCGTCGAGCAGACGCGTCACCCTCGCCCATTCGGCGGCGCGACCGCGCAGTCTGGTCGATGCGACTGGTTCGTGCCCGGGGCCCACCGCTGCGACGCTAGGGAACGCATCGGCAACCGAACAGGTGATTGGGTGCCCGGCTGGGATGATTTCGGGCCAACTTCGCCACCGGCCCGCCGGCCGTGACCGGACCGCATGCGCGGGCGATGCGCGGCCGCCTCCGGCGGCGTCATCGTGGCGGTCATCGGGTACCCGCACACGGAGGAGCGCTATGAGCCTGCTATCGAGTGTCCGAGCGGCATTGCGGCGACCGGGCGACGCTGCGGAGACGTGTACCCACAAGGACCAGATCCGCGACGTCGCCCGGGGTTCGCAGGGTTGCGAACAGTGCCTGGCGCTCGGCGACGCGTGGGTGCACCTGCGGATGTGCATGGCCTGCGGCAAGGTCGGTTGCTGCGACTCCTCGAAGAACACCCACGCCCACCGGCACGCCCGCGAGCATGCACCGGACCATCAGATCATCAGCTCGCTCCAGCCGGGTGAGACGTGGCTGTGGTGCTTCACGGACCGGATTGCAGTACGGCGGCCGCGCTAGGCTCCGGATCGGGCTGCACCGGCGGCGGCGGCTCGTGCAGGTCGACATTGGGATCGATCGCGAGGGTGACCGCGCCCAGCCAGGCAGCGGCGAGGATGGCCGCACCGACGATGTCGAGCGGGCGGTAGGCGCCGCGATAGAGCCCGGACAGCGCCACTCCCGCCGGCACGCAGATCACGACGGCGACGGTCAAACGCCGCAGCCAACCCTGTCGCCGGGTCCGGGGCACGAGGATGACGGCCAACGCACCGAACAGGCAGAGCGTCGCGGCGGCCGGCCCGGCCGGAAATGTCGAGCCCGGGAGGTCGTCGCCGGTCAGCGGGGGCGCGGGTCGCCGCACGACGGCGGCGATCGTCAGCACGAGAACGAACTGCCCGAGCATGAGCGCGGCGAGGAACGCCGCCGGCCGCCATCGGTGCACACAGCCGACGGCGAGCGGCGCGATGACCAGGCCGATGGACAGGATCGCCCGGGTGTTCCCGGCCCAGCTCAGGGGGGCGCCGACGCGGTCCAGCCCGGCGGTGCGGTGCCCGACCAGCCAACGGGGCGCGGCGTCGTCGAATCCGGGCGCCCACCAGGCAACGAGGACGCCGAGCCCGATGAGGACGGCGGCGAGCAAGACCGCGGACACCAGCAGCGCGCCCGCCGCGTGCCCCGGGTGTCGCATGTGGACGGTCTTGCCCGGGGCCAGGACGGACGCGGCCTCCGGTTCGAGGCCGTCCAGGAGCGGTCGCCGATCGCCGCCGATCGCCAACCGCCACCGGCGAAACGCGTACGTCGTGACGGCCAGCCAGGCCAGCCCGACGATCCAGCCGCCGATGATGTCGGACGCCTTCTGGACCCCGAGCACCGACCGGCTGAAGCCGATCGCGGCCACCAGCGCCGCTAGGAGGCCGATCGCCAAGCCCCGTCGCCGCTTCGGGATGACCGGCAGGAACACCAGCAGGAGCGCGCCATAGAACACGACGGCGTTGATCGCGTGACTGCTCGGAAAGGCGTTGTCCGGCGATGTCAAGCTCGCGGGCGGCCGATCCGTGGCCAGCCACCCGGCCAGCAGCTTGACGAGCGGGGCGAGCGCGAGCGCACCGAGCCCGGTCACCACGAGAAACGCGGCGAGCCGCAGTTGGCCTCGAAACACCATGCCGGCGGCGGTCACCGTCGCCAGCCACCACATCACCGCGTTGCCGCCCAGCGCCGTGGCGGCGGTAAAGGTCACGGTGGCGGCCGAGCGCCGCTCGAGGACGCGGTCCAGCGCGGTCGCGGCGTCGCGATCCAACTCGTCGAGCGCCGGCAGGCCATGCTGCATCAGCACCACGGCCGCCGCGGCGAGGGCAACGGCGATGGCGACCGCGGCGAGTCCGAGCACGCTCTGCGCGACGAAGTACGTCAGGCGGCGCGGGGACGTACCGTGCAGCGCGACCATCGCGGGTCCCTTCGGTCGGATGTCCTAGAACGCGCCGCGGCGGCGCAGCGCCGGTGGCCGGCCATCCGGGTCGTACATCATGCGGTACATCGGATTCGCCCAGAAGACGGTGCGCCGGGACAGCGCCTTCGCCTGGTAGCGGCGCAGCCGGCCCGGCGGCCGCGGCCCATGGCAGCCGTCCGCGTACCAGGTGTCGAGCGTGTCGGCGGTCTGCGCGAAGGCGTCGGCGAGGCTGTCGGGCTTGCGAAGATCGGCGTCGTCGCCCGGGGCCCGGTCGAGGTGTTCGCGGGCGAGGTCGAGGCGCAGTCGCAGTGCGAACGAGTTGGCGGTCGGCGACGGGTCGATGACGGCACAGCTCAATTCGCTGTCGTACGTCCACGACCGCATGTTGATATTGTCCGATCCCACGGACGCCCACTCGTCGTCCACGATGCACACCTTGGCGTGGACATACACCGGCGTTCCGGCCGGGTTTTCCAGGCCATAGACCGCGACCCGGTCGCCGCCGCCCTGCTGGAGTTGCTGCAGCGAGCAGGACCGAGCATGCAGCTGCGGGGCGTTGTAGGCGGGGCTGTCCCGGTCCGGGAAGTGCGGTATCACGGCGATCATGCGGAGGTCCGGGTTGTCGGCCAGCGCACGGGCGAACTCGCCGACCACATACGGCGACCAGATGTACTGGTCCTCGAGATAGATCAGGTGGCGCGCCCGCTGTAGCACCTTCTGGTACGCGCGGGCGATGCTGCGTTCGCCGTCGGGCGCGAACGCGTACCCGCGGCGGCGGTACGGGTAGGTGCGCAGGATCTGGACCGCATCGGGGCCGCTCGGTGGCGGATCAGGCAGCCGGGGCGGGCACGGTTCCGGCCCGTGCGGGCGAAGCAGCCGATCCCGCCACCGTCGATACGGGTTGCGGGTCAGCGGGGCCGGGTCCTCCCAGCGCTCCCGGAACGCGGTCTCCACATCGCCGACCGCGGGCCCGGAGATGGCCACCTGCACGTCGTGCCAGGGGGGCTGCGGCCCGTACACGGCGCCGATCGGGCAGGGCTGGCGGTCGCCGGCGTGCGTGGCGTCGTCCTTGCGCCCATGGCACAGGTCGATGCCGCCGAGGTAGGCGACGTCCAACTCGGGTCGACCCGGATGGCGCAGCACGACGAGCTTCTGGTGATGCGAGCCGCCCCGGCGGACCCGCATGTCGAGCAGGCACTCGCCACCGGCCGCGTGGATCTCCTCGCCGATGCGGCGGTTCTCGGCCTCGTGGAATTTGAACCGGTCCAGGTGTGACCGCCAGAGCAGCGCTCGTACGACGACGCCCCGGATGGCGGCGTCGGCCAGCACGCGGACCACTTCGGTGCCGGGACCCTCCAGCATTTCGTCCGGGTCGCCCCGCCAGTCGGTCAGGAGCAGATGATCTCCTGCGCCCATGCGCCGGATCGCCGCGAGCAGCTCGGAGAAGTACACCGCGCCGTGCACGAGCGGCCGCACCAGATTGCCGGTCGACCAGGCCACGCCGTTGGGGTGCCGGGAATCGATCTCGGTGTGCGGGTTGCCGCGCTCGGCGGGGGTGAGAAACCAGCGATCGAGGCCATCGCCGTCGGCGGCGGGTGTGGCCGGGGCCGTTCCCGGGCCGGTCACCGCCGGCCTCGTCACGTTCGTGTCCATGTGGCCTCCTCTCGTCCGCGGGCTCCAGCTTCGTCGCCGACCGGTACGGCGGCATCGCATGGTTGTGCGGTTGTCGGGCGACCCGACACCGCCGCGGCGGCGGACCGGTCGACGACCTGACCGGCTACGACGTCCCCCGATGAGCGCCGACGAGCTCAGCCCGCACCTCGGTCCTCGCATCGGCGCCGGCCCGGCAGCGGTTGCGGTACAGCGACGGCGAGGTGCCGAACTCGACCTTGAACCGTGTCCGGAATGCCAGGGGAGTGGGGAACCCGCACCGTCGAGCGATCAGCTCGATCGGTTCGTCCGTCGTCTCCAGCAGATGCCGCGCCTGGTCGAGTCGCCTGGTCAACAGCCATTGCCAGGGGCTCACCCCGGCCTCCGCCCGGAACGTGCGGGTGAACTGGCGCCGGCTCATGTACGCCCGGCCGGCCAGGTCGTCGACGCTGGTCGGTTGGTCGAGGTTGGTGACCATCCAGTCCCGGACCTCGGCCAGTCCACTGGTACTCGCGAGCGCCGTTGGCTGTTCGACACGCCGCCGCGGGACGGCCGCCCGGTCACCGCCGACGCGGGACGTGGCCGCCTCGTCCGCGTCGGGCGGGTTCCGGCCGAGCCGGACAAGGTGCAGGCACAGGTCGACCGCGTCGTTGAGGCCCGCCGAGGTACAGACACCTCCGTCCTGGACGGCCGGCTCCTGGGAATCGACCGACACCAGCGGGTAGGTGCGAGCGAGCGCGTCGGCGTGGCACCAGTGCGTGGTCGCTCGCCGCCCGTCGAGCAGGCCGGCCCGCGCCAGCACGAACGCAGCGGTGCCGATCGCCACCGTCGGTACACCGCGGGCATGCGTCGCCCTCAGCGCGTCGAGCACGGCCGGGCCGACGGGCGGATCCGCCGGCAGCGTGCCCGCGACCACCACCAGGTTCGCCGCCGCCAGCGCCTCGATGCCGGTACCCACCTGTATGCCGAAGCCGCTGCCGGTCGCGACCAGACCGGCGGCCGCACCGCAGACGACCACCCGGCCGGCCGCCGCGTCGTCCTGGGGTCCAACCAGGCCGGACACGGTGCCGAACTCCGCGCCGAGCACGTGACAGATGGTCGAAACATCCAGCGGTACGACATTCGGCAGCGCCAGGACGACGGCGGTCGGCCTGATCGGGACGCCCGACGCCGGTCGGTGGTCAACGTTTGACGTGCGCATCGCGGTCCTCGTTCGCCTCCGTCCGGCGGGGTGAGGGCCGGAGGCTCGCCGGGGGTCGATGCGACGGCCGGCGAAGCTCCGGGTCAGGCCACTGTCCCGCGCCGGTCGGGGCCGCGCTTCGGAGGCACCACCCAACCGGGTAGCCGCCGCGATCGGGGGTGAGGGAAACTACGTAAGATCGGTCACCGTGCGCGACCGCTTGGGCGGATCGACGCGGGCCAGACCGTGGCGCAACGCGAAGGCCATCGCCTCGGTTCTCCGTTGTGCGCCGATCTTCCGGTACACGCCGGTCAGGTGCCGTTCAACGGTCCGCACGCTGAGCACGAGATGCGCGGCGATCTCCTTGTTGCTTCGCCCGCTGGCCAGCAGGCCGAGGATCTCGGCCTCGCGGCTGGTCAGGCCGGCGGGGCGGCCGGCACCGGGCGCTCCCCGGCCGAGCGTGGCGATCAGGCCGTCGACTCTGGCCAAGGTGCGCGCGGCGCCCAGCCGGCGGCAGATCGTCTGGGCCTCGGCCAGGGCCATCGACGCCTGCTCGTCGTGGCTGCCGGCCAGCCACAGTTCGGCCCGGGCGGCGAGGTTCATCGCCTGTTCATGCGGCGCGTCACACGACTCGGCCAGCGCCGTGGCGGCGCTCAGATGCCGGTCGGCGGACAGGTGCCGTCCCGCGTCGATGTCGATACGACCCAGCGACCGGTGAGCGGTGAGCAGGGCCAGCGGCTGCCGTGGCCGGGTCGCGGCTGCGAGTGCGCGCTCGGCATGATCGCGGGCGCGCCCGGTGTCGCCCGCATAGTAGTAGTAGCGAGCCCACAACAGGTCACTTTCCGAGCGGCCCAGGTGCACACCGGCCCAGACCAGCCATCGATCGTGCGCCGACACCCACGACGCGGCCGTATCCAGATCGCCGGCGTCGAGCGCCAATGCGGCCGCGAGGCGTTGCATCGAGAGGGAGTGGTAGACGTCCGACTCGCCGGGCGCGGTGGCCGCTCCGCCGGGCCAGATCTCCCGGACGAGTCGCCAGGCCAGGTCGGGGTCACCCTGGGCCCGCGCCAACGGACCGAGGAAGCTGCACAGCACCCGCCGGGAAATCGGGTTGGCCGAGCGGCCCAGCAAGGTCGCGATGGTCTCGCGCGCCTCGTCCCAGCGGCCGTTCAGCACCATCAGCGGCAGCAGCGGGTAGCTGGCGTAGACCGCCGGCTCGTCCAAGGCGCCCGCGGCGGCCCCGTTTTCCGCCGCCAGCCTGGCCACCGCATCGATCTCCGCCCGTGCGGCCGATTGGTCGGCCAGGTACGGCAGCACCAGGTAGGTGAGCTGGTCTCGCGCGACGAACATGACGGACCGGTGATGGCCGAGAGATTCGAACGCCCTCGAGGCCTCGGCGAAGTACTGGCGCGATCGTTCGGCGTCGCCCGTCAGCGCATGGGCAAATCCCGCCGCCCACGCCGCGCCGGCGCGGGTGGCGGCGCCACCGTCGTCGAATGACCGCCGGTACTGCCGCGTCGCCTCGTCCAGCCGACCGCTCCATGCCAACAGCGCGGCGAGCATGCCCCGGTTGACGACGTCGTCGATCGGCTGCTCCGGGCCGGACGCACGGGCTGCGGGCCGCAGGCGATCCACCAACGCGACGCCGGCCGCTACGTCGTCGACGCCGGCCCGTATCCCGTCGGCGCAGACCCGCAGCATGCCGCGCACCAGCGGCACCCGTGCGGCCAGGCGGTCGTCGCCGGTCGCGGTCGCCACCCGCTGCGCATCCTCGACCCAAGTCAGCGCGTCGCGTGGCGTGTCGTAGCGGCGGAGCAGGGCCAGTCGCAAGGCCACCCAGGCGCGTTGATCGGGCCGCACCTCGGTGCCGTACGAATGCAACACCGTCGTGTACCTGGCCTCGGCGGTCAACGACGCGCCGGAGAACTCGGCGCGCTCGCCGGCCGACACCAGCCACGACGCCGCTCGTGGGTCACCGGCCTTCTGGAAGTGGTGGGCCACCACATCCGGATCCGGCTGCGGCAGCGCGGCCAGCGTCTCGGCGATGCGCCGGTGCTCCGCTCGCCGCCGCACGGGCGAGATCTGCTGGTAGAGGGCCTCACGGATGAGGGCGTGGACGAATCGGAAGCTCGCGCCGTCGGACGCCTGCTCCACTAGGCGAGCTGCGGTTGCGGATTCGACGATGGGGATCAGGTCCTGCTCCGAGACTCCGGCCACGAGGCTCAACGACGCAATGGACACGTCCTGGCCCAGCACCGCCGCCGTGAGCAGGACCGACTGTCCGTGCTCGTCCAGCCGTAGGTGTCGCTCCTCGATCATCAGGCCCGGAACGCGGGGCACGTGCGTCTCCGCGAGATCCCGCAGCTCCCAGTCGCCCTGGTTGCGCCGAAGGACGCCGTCGTCCTCGAGCGCCCGCAGCAAATGGACGGTGAACAGCGCGTTGCCGTCCGCGAGATGGTCCAGGTGCCGGGTGAGGCGCGCCGTGTCGGGCTCGGGCAACGGGTACCGCACGGTGATCAGTTCGCCGAGGGCGTCCGGGCTCAGCGGGCCCAACGCGACCCGCTCGACCCTCGACTCGTGCTCCATCATCTGAAGCACGTGATTGAACGGATGATTGCCGGGCAGTTCGTCGTCGCGGACCGTTGCCAGCAGCAGCGCGGGGCGGCGGGCGGCCCACCGCGACACCACCCGGAGCAGGTTGAGGCTGTCCGGATCGGCCCACTGCAAATCCTCCAGGACCAGCAGTACCGGTTGGCGGCGGCTCTGCACGCCTAGGAACTCCAGCAAGCCGGGCAGGGTGACGCCCGGCTCGGGGGGCACCGGCGATGGCACGTCGTCGACGGGCCCCGCGTTGTGGAGCAGCTCCGCCCACGGCCCATACGGCGGGGTCGCGGACACGTCGTAGCACTGGCCCCGCAGTACCCGCGCGCCGGCTGTTTCGGCTTCCTGGCACAGCGAGCCGGCCAGCGCCGTCTTGCCGACGCCGGCCGCTCCGCTGATCAAGACGAGGGCGCCGCGGCCGGCCAACGCGGCGGTCAATCGGCGGCGCAGGACACCGCGTTCGGGCTCGCGTCCGACGAGAAGCGGGCCCGGCTCGTCCGGTTTGTAGG
The DNA here is from genome assembly GCA_963816625.1 of uncultured Actinomycetota bacterium. Lineage (GTDB taxonomy): Bacteria > Actinomycetota > Actinomycetes > Mycobacteriales > Micromonosporaceae > Dactylosporangium. Next base: position 2,230,396 of record CAWFLC010000006.1, read on the forward strand.
CACCGGGTGCGGTCCGGGTCACGAGCGCCTCCCCCTGCTCCGGCCGGGCTTCGGGTATGTACACACTCCAATTCCGCGAAATGTCGACCGCGCCCGGCACAGTTCGTTTCGTCAATGTACCTGGGCCCTGGCCTGCATTGTCTCGCCCGGCCCGGCAGATCTGGGCTGAGCATGGCCGGGAACACCATCGGCAACAACACCGCACGTCTAGGCGATGTGCGACTGCGGCCGGGCGGCAACCGTGGCGGGTATGACCCGACCGCGCACCTTCTCGCCCGCCGCGGTTCGACGCATGGTCGGGCGAGCCGTGGCGCCGTCCGGTCGATGAGCATGGATCGGGCCACCGACCGTACGAGGAAACCGGCATTCCTCGTCGTCGACGATGACCAGGACACGGCCGAGGCGCTCCGCTCGGCGCTCTGCCGGCGGTTCGAGGCCGACTACGAGGTGTACGCGACCTCGTCCGCGCACGACGCCGTTGACCTGCTCGAAGAGTTCTGCGCGCGCGACAAGCCGCTCGCCGTTGCGATCGCCGCGCTGTCCATGCCGGAGATGACCGGGGTGGAGTTGCTCGGCCAGGTCCGCCGGTTGTATCCCGACGCCGGTCGCGCGCTGCTCCTGGAGGGCTTCAGTCGCCGGGAAACGGAACTGGTGAGCCAGGCGATGGCCCTGGGGCGCACCGACAGCTGGATCTTCAAGCCGTGGGAGCCGGCCGAGCGCAACCTGTTCCCGAGGGTATGTGAGTTGCTGGCCGACTGGGTCGAGGCGACCGGCCAGCCCGCATTTCACCCGGTGCGCGTGGTCGCCGACGCGGCGGCGCCGCGTACCCACGAACTGCGCGACATGCTCGTGCGTAACGACGTCGCCGCCGAGTTCCTCGCCCCGGATTCTCCGTCGGGGCAGGCGTTGCTCGACGCCGCCGGCGTGGACGGTTCGCGGCTGCCGGTGGCCGTCTACTGGCGCGGACTCGTGCAGGTCCAGCCGTCGCTCGGGGACATCGCCGAGGCCCTCGGCGTGCCCGCCCGGCCGTCGTGCGACGACTACGACGTCACAATCGTCGGCGCCGGGCCCGCGGGCCTGTCCGCCGCGCTCTGCAGCGCCTCGGAGGGCCTGCACACCCTCCTGCTCGAGCCACGCTCGTTCGGCGGCCAAGCGGGAAGCACCTCGCTCATCCGCAACTACCTCGGGTTCCCCCGCGGGGTGACCGGCCGCCAGCTCGCCTCGATGGCGTACGACCAGTGCATGCTCTTCGGCGCCGAGTCGGTGTTCGACCGCGCCGAGCGGCTGGACGTGCGGGGCGATCGGCTCATCCTCACCCTCAGCAACGGCGGCCGCGTGACCAGCCGGTCCGTGGTCATCAGTGTGGGTGTCGACTATCGACGGCTGGGCGCTCCCGGCGTCGAGGAGCTCATCGGTTCCGGCGTCTTCTACGGCGCCGCCGTCAGCGAGGCTCCGGCCGTACGCGGGCAACGGGTGTGCATCGTCGGCGCGGGCAACTCCGCCGGGCAGGCCGCCGTGCACCTGGCCAGGTTCGCCGAGCACGTCACGATCGTGGTCCGCGGGCCGTCCCTGTCCGCCACCATGTCCGACTACCTGGTCAAGGAGATCGAGGCAGCGCCGAGCATCAGCGTGCGCCTCAACACGCAGGTCGTGTCGGCCGGTGGCGACGGCCACCTCGAACACCTCGCGCTGCGTGCTTCGGACGTGCCCCGTCCGGAGCACGTCGATGCGGCCGCCCTGTTCATCATGATCGGTGCCCGGCCCCAGACCGACTGGCTCGCGGACACCGTGCAGCGCGACGACCTCGGATTCATCCTGACCGGCCCGGACCTGATGCACGGCGGGACGCCGCCCGCGGAATGGACGTTGGCGCGTCCCCCGCTGCCGATGGAGACGAGTGTTCCCGGGGTGTTCGCCGTCGGCGACGTGCGATGCGGGTCCACCAAACGGGTCGCCTCAGCGGTCGGGGCCGGCTCCATCGCCATCCATTTCGTCCACCAGTTCCTTGCGGCGCGGTAACGGCGCCGCGGCACCGAGACCTTGGAGGCCAAGGATGAACCGTCGACCGGGTGCGATGCTCGTCGGACCGACCCGATGAGACGCCGACTCGTCGCCACCGTCGCCCTTGCCGTGCTGGCGCCGTTGCTCACGGCGCCGGCTGCCGGTCACGCCGCCGCGGTGACCGGATCTCCGGGCGTCGCGTGGGGTGCCTGCCCGCCGGCCGTGGACGGGATCGACCGTGATCCACGGCAGCGCTGCGGCACCGTACGGGTGCCGATGGACTACCGGTCCCCGCGCGGCCGCACGATCGAGGTGGCCGTCTCCCGCATCCCCGCCACCCGGCCGGCGCTGCGCCGCGGCGTCCTGATCGTCAACCCGGGCGGACCGGGCGCGCCGGGACTCGATTTCCCGTCCTTCCTCTCGGCACTGCTGCCGCCGGAGGTATCGGACCGGTTCGACCTGGTCGGCTTCGACCCCCGCGGTACGGGACGCAGCGCGCCCATCACCTGCCACATCCCGTCGGACGTCCCACCCGAGGTCATCGTGCGCTATCCGGCACCGGGCGGCTCGATCGACCGCAACGTCACGTTCGCGCGGGACACAGCGAACGGCTGCGCCGCCTACGGTGGCGACCTGATTCGGCACATTTCGACCGCCAACACCGCACGCGACATGGACCGGATCCGCGCCGCGCTGGGCGAGCGCGTGGTCTCCTACCTCGGATACTCCTATGGCAGCTATCTCGGCGCGGCCTACCGGACCCTGTACCCGGACCGGACCGATCGGTTCGTCCTGGACAGCCTGCTCGACCCGGGCCGGATCTGGTACGACCAATGGCGCACCACCGGGCTGGCCGTCGCCCTCCGCCTGCCGGACTTCACCGCATGGGCCGCCGCCCGCGACGCGACCTATCACCTGGGCGGCAGTCCGGCGGCCGTGGCCGACACCTTCTACGCACTCGCCGACCGGTTGGACCGCCAGCCGGTGACCCTGCCGGACGGCACCGTCGGCACCGGCAACCTGCTGCGCGTGGTCACGCATTCGCAGCTGGAACGCGACGCCAACTTCCCCGAGCTGGCCGCGCTCTGGCAGTTCCTGACCGGGCTGTCGGCCACGGCGCCGGCCACCTCCGAATCTCGACGCTCCGGTGGTGGCGACGAGGAGGTGCCGCCCGACAATCTCAGAGCCGTCCAGATCGCCATCAACTGCAACGACGTGGCATGGCCGCGCGACATCTCCACGTACGCCCGCAACGTCGCCATCGACCGCCGCCTCTTCCCGGCCACGGCCGGAGCTCCGGCGAACATCTGGCCGTGTGCGTTCTGGCCGTACCGGCCGGCCGAGCCGCCGGTGCGAGTCGTCGGTATCGGCGCGCGCAACATCCTGCTGCTGCAGAACCTCCGCGATCCGGATACCCCGTGGTTCGGCGCGCTCGGGATGCGGCGTGCCCTCGGGTCAACGGCCGTCATGGTCAGCGTCGACCAGGGTGGTCACACCGTCTACCTCGTCACGGCCTCGACGTGCGCGAATGACACCGCCACCGCGTTCCTCGCGCATGGGCTGCTCCCCGGCCGGGACCGGCGCTGCGCGGGCCAGCCGCTGCCGGCCTAGCCGCCGTGCACGACAAGCCGATTCTGGGTCTCATCGTGCTGAGCTGGCGACCGCCGGGTTCCGCTCGATGAGCAGGATCGCGATCGCCAGCAGGGCCGCGCCGGTCAGCAAGGCCATCGGCAGGGCGGCGAACCCGGCAACCGCGGCGATGACCAGACCGCAGATGATCGCCCCGAGGGCCGAGGCCTGGGCGAGCAACGAGTGCACAGTGGCCCGTACCGCCGCGCCGGTCTGCCGGTTGACCCAGATCGTGCCGATGGTCCGGGTCAGGGGCAGCGCGCCCGCGGCCAGGAGCACGGCGAGACTGGCGCTGACCTTCTCGGACGTGCCGGCGAGGCCGATGATGGCCAGCGCGGCGACCGCGCAGGCGACCACGTAGGCCCGCTGCGCACCGCGGGCACTGTCGATGTGCGGCTGGAGCACGCGCAACGCGAGGGCACCGGCAACCAGGGCCAGCACACCGATGACGCTCACCCATGCGCCCGGATCGCCGGGCAGCTCGACGTCGATCAGCCGCAGCGGGTACAACCGGCCGAACGCGCTCGTGACCCCGTTGACGAGGAACGCCGCGGCGAACACGACGAGGAGGACCCGGCTGCCGCGTACCAGCGCCGACCCGCTCCGCAGGGTCGACCAGGACGCCGACCATCGCGCCGTGGCGGCGGGGACGAATCGGCGTTCCCGGAACCGGACCGCGACGTAGCCGCCGAGCAGTACCATCCCGGCCCCGGCGAGTGCCATCGTGGTGCCGCGCCCGATCAGCCAGGCGAGGACGCCGAGACCGGTCATGCCGGCGGCGCCGCCGATCAGTTCCGCTCGTGCCGCACGCATCAGCACCGTGGCGATGCGCGCCGGCTCGTTGAGCTCGTCGGTGATCCACGCCACGTCGGCGCCGCTGGCGAACGTCCACGCGAGGCCCCAGAGCATCTGCGTGGCGACCAGCGGTCCGAACCCGGTCACCTGACCGGTGGCGATCATCGCGCCGCCCATGAGCAAATGGGACACGATCAGTGACCACCTCCGGCTGACGACGTCGGCGACCACCCCGGCCGGCACCTCGAACGCCAGCGAGACGGCGGATTGCGCCACCCCGATCACCACCAGTTCGGGCGCGGACAGGTGGCCCTCGACGACCAGGTAGACGCTGGTGACCAGCCACCAACCCCGGTGCAGCGCCGCCCGCCATCCGGACCATCGAACGAAGGCTGCGTCGAGTCCCGCCGCACCCATCACCCGGTTCACGCCGGGGACACTGCCACCGTACGGTCAGCTCGGCAGGTGATTTTCGACCGCGCCGAGCTGTTCACTCAGGAAGGCGCGCTCGACGTCGTTGTCGGTCAGCGCCAGCGCCTCCTCGTACGCCTCGGCCGCCTGGCGGCCACTCGTGCAGCTGGCGCAGGAAGTCGGCGCGGGCGGCGCTGAGGTAGCCGTACGTCGCCAGCGCCGGCTCGTCCAGCAGCGGGCGCAGCGCGTCGAGGCCGGCCTGCGGGCCGTCGCGCAGGCCCGACCGCGACCGCCCGGTTGAGCTCGACGACCGGCGAGGGCCAGCAGTCGGAGCAGGACGTCGTACAGCGCGACGATCTCCGCCCAGTCGGTGTCCGGCCAGGTCGGCGCCTCGGCGTGGACGGCGGCGATCGCGGCCTCGACGGCGTACCGCGTCGGTGGCCGCGCGGCGCAGGGCATCGGTCAGCAGGCCGACGCCCTCGGCGATCAGCCGGGCGTCCCAGCGGGTCCGGTCCTGCTCGGAGAGCAGCAGCAGCCGCCCGGAGGCGGACAGGCGGGTGTCGTGGCGCGCGTCGTTGAGCAGCAGCAGCGCGAGCAGGGCGCTGATCTCGGCGTCGTTCGGCATGAGCAGGTGCAGCAGGCGGGCGAGGCCGATCGCGCTGTCCACCAGGTCCCGGCGGACCAGGTGCGTCGCCGACCGGTGCCGTGTGGCCGGTGGTGAAGATCAGGTGTACGACGTCGAGGACGGCGCTGACCCGCTCGGCGAGTTGGTCCGGCGACGGCACCCGGTACGGGATCCGGGCGGCGACGATCTTCTTCTTGGCCCGGGTGATCCGCGCGGCCATCGTGGCCTCCTGCACCAGGAACGCGCGGGCCACCTCGGCCGTGGACAGACCGCACACCAGCCGCAGCGTCAGGGCGACCTGGGCGTCCCGGGACAAGGCGGGGTGGCAGCAGGTGAAGACGAGCCGCAGACGGTCGTCGTCGCGAGGCCGTCCTCCGGCCCGGGCACCGACTCGTCCGGCGACGAGCAGCGGCAGCGTCCGGCGCAGCACCGACTCGCGGCGCAGCACGTCGCGGGCCCGGTTGCGCGCGGTGGTCGTCAGCCAGGCGCCGGGCCGGTCCGGGATGCCCGTCCGCGGCCAGGTCTGCAGCGCCTGCGCGTACGCGTCCTGGGTGCACTCCTCGGCGAGGTCGAGGTCGCGGGTCAGATGCGCGGTGGCGGCGAACACCCGGGCCCAGTCGCGGCGGTGCGCCTCGCGACCGCCGCGACGACCTCCGCGCTCATCCGCCGCTCCACGACCGGACGGATCTCGACGCCGCTGTGCCCGGCGGAGACCTCGTGCAGCCGCGCGGCGAGGGCGATCACCTCGTCGAGGTCGGCGGCCTCGAGCAGGTAGTAGCCGCCGAGCGCCTCCTTGGTCTCCAGGAACGGCCCGTCGGTGGTGGTGAGCGACCGGCCGGGTCGGTGCGCAGGGTGGTCGCGATCGCGCGCCGGCTCCAGCTCGTGGCCGCCGATGACCGCGGCCCCGGCCGCGTCGCGGAAGGCGCGGTGGCCGTCGTCGAGCTGCCTGGCTGCTCCTGCGGGGACATCGCGGCCCACTGCTGCTCGTCGCCGTAGATGAGGATCAGGTACTTCGCCATGTCGTCCATCCCTTCGTACGGGCCCCGGGCGGGCCCACCTACCTGCGTACGACGAGCCTGACGGCCGCGGATCGACAACCCGCGGAAAGAATTTCAGCCGGTGAGCGTCGGATCGGTGAGGAAGTGGCGCAGCACCGGCGTCACCGCCTCGATCAGGGCGGCGGGGGACAGCGCGACGACGGGCGGTAGCCGCAGGATGTAGCGGCACAGGGCGATGCCGAGCAGCTGGGTGCTGATCAGGCCGGCGCGGGTCTCGCTGTCCGCCGCGCCGTGGGTGAGCATCCGCACGAGGGTAGCCACCTGGTTTGAGAAGACGGTGCGCAGACGTTCGGCCGCGGCCGGGTTGGTCACGGCCGACCGGAGCAGGACCATGATCGCTTCGTCGGCGAGGTCGCCCTCCCACCGGTTCACAAAATGCCGGGCCAGCAGCGCCGGGGCCTCGTCGATCGAGACGCCGCCCAGGTCGGGTAACCGCAGGTCGGTCGCGGTGGCCGCGGCGAACAGGCCGTCCTTGCTCTCGAAATACCGCATCACCATGGACGGGTCGACGCCGGCGTCGGCGGCCACCGATCGCACGGTCGTGCGTTCGTAGCCGTCGTTGGTGAAGTGCCGGCGCGCGGCGGTGAGGATCGCCGCGCGGGTCGGTTCGGACCGTTCGGTGAAGGGCATCGCTGGTGACCGTCCCCGGTGTGTGGTGGTGAGCACCAACACTACGCCAACACTTGTTCGCAAACAAGCGTTGGCATACGGTTGTTGGCATGATGGTGCATGAGCAGCGAAGCGGCGCGGTGGTCATCACCGGCGCCTCCACCGGCATCGGCCGGGCCACTGCGCTGGCCTTGAGCCGCGCCGGATTCCACGTGTTCGCCGGGGTCCGGCGACCAGCCGACGGCGCGGCGCTGCAGGCGCTCGCCGGGGGCTCCCTCACGCCGGTGCTCCTCGACGTCAGCGATCCGGCGTCGATCGCCGCCGCGGTGGCATTGGTGACCGACTCGGTCGGCCCCGATGGCCTCGCTGGACTGGTCAACAACGCCGGGATCGCGATGACCTGGCCGATGGAGGCGGTCCCGCTGGACGAACTGCGCCGGCAGTTCGAGGTCAACGTGTTCGGGCAGGTCGCGGTGATCCAGGCGTTCCTGCCGCTGCTCCGGCAAGGGGTCGGCCGGATGATCAACCTGGGGTCGATCGGCGATCGGCTGACGATGCCGTTCGGCGCGCCGTTGACGTCGTCGAAATGGGCATTCGCCTCGATCACCGAGGCACTGCGCCTGGAACTGCGACCGTGGGGCATCCACGTCGTGCTTGTCGAACCGGGATCGATCAATACCGAGGCGGTCGACAAGGTCGAATCGGACGCCGAGCGGGTGCTTGAGCAGATGGGCCCGGACAACCGGGCCCGTTACGCCGGGCCATTCCGGTCGATGACCCGCCAGGCCGTGGACCGCTCGCGGCACGGGAGCAGCCCGGACGGGGTCGCCGACGCGGTGCTGCATGCGTTGACCGCCCGCCGTCCGCGGACCCGCTATCTGGTCGGCAAGGAAGTCACCGTGCTGGCCGTGCTGGCCCGCTGGGCGCCGGACCGGCTGTTCGACCGCATCAAGATCAAGGTCTTCGGTCTGCCGGTGCCGTTCGGAAGCTACCTGGGAACGAAGATGAGCCGGTCCCGGATCACCGCGAGCCGTTCGGGCGTCACTCCGTCGCAGTAGACGACCAGTTCGTCCGGGCTACTGAAGCCACCCAGCCGGTCGCGTTCGGACACGACGGCCGCGGCGACCGCCGGCGGCAGGTCGAGCGTCCCGGTCAGTGCCTTGGCCGGCACGTGGTTGATGTCGACGAGCCCGCCGTCGTCGTACTGGCGCATCAGGTCCGGCCGTCCGATGCGCAGTTCAGCGGCGAGCACGGCGTTGGTGGCCAGGATCTGCCGCGCTTCCAAACGGCGGTTCATCCGCCACTGCGCCGCCGCAATGGCCGGATCGACCATCCGCGGGATCGGCGGCGCCGGCACGAGGTTGCGGACCCGGCTGGACAACACCGCGGCGTGTGCGGTCCCGCCCAGCAAGTTGACCAGGAACACCGGCAGGACCAAGACGTCGATCAGGCCGGTCTTGTCCGGCTCGGTGAATTGCACACCGACAGCGAAGACGATGGTCAGGGCCAGATATCCAAACGCCGCGATGATGGTACGGCGGGAGCGCAGTCGCACCCCGCCGACGACCACCATGACGAACGTGCCCAGCCCGCAGGTCAGCAGCGGTACCAGGAACCACCACCAGGTGATCGGCCGCCGGACCGGCGCATAGGTCTGCACGAGCCGATGGTAGAACCGGACCGCACGCGGTTCCCAGCGTCGGCCGCCACTACTTCGGGGAAGTAGTGGCCTCAGAGGGGTCGGGAGGCCACAACTTCGGGGAAGTAGTGGCCTCCGGGGGGTCGGGAGGCCACAACTCCGGGGAAGCAGTGGCCTGAGGTGGCGGACCTTTCGGCCTGGGGCGCTCTATTTGGTCCGGACGCCGATCACCCGCTGCATGAGGATGAAGACGAGCACGAGTGCGCCGGTGAAGATCTTGATCCACCATGAGCTGAGGGTGCCTTCGTCGCTGATCATCGTCTTGATCAGACCGAGCACGAGCACACCGAGCACCGAACCCAGGACGTAGCCGGATCCGCCGGTGAGCAGGGTGCCGCCGATGACGACCGCGGCGATGGCGTCAAGTTCCATCCCGATGCCGTGCAGCGGGTCGCCCGACTGGATGTAGAGGACGAAGACGAGACCGGCCAGCGCGGAGCAGCAGCCGCTCACCGCGTACAGCAGGATCTTGGTGCGGCCGACCGGCAGCCCCATGAGCAGCGCCGACTGTTCGTTGCCGCCGATGGCGTAGACCCGTCGCCCGAACGGCGTGAAGTGCAGGACGTATCCGGCGATGGCGGCGACGGCGAGCGCGATGATCGCGCCGGTCGACAGGAACGTGTCGTTGATGAGCGGCAGGTGGTACTGGGCGAGTGAGTCGACGATCGGCGACTTCACCGAGATGGCCGCCTTGCTGAGCACGAGGCTCAAGCCTCGGTAGAGGAACAGTCCGGTGAGCGAGGCGATGAACGGCTGGACCTTGAAAAAGTGGATCATGCAGCCGATCAGTGCGCCGCCGGTGCTGCAGACGGCGAGGACCACGAGCGCGGCCAGCGCGACCGGGGTATGGCGCACCATGACGAGTTCGGCGAAGAGCATGCCGCTGAAGCCGATGACCGAGCCGATCGACAGGTCGATGCCACCGCCGATGATCACGAACGTGGCACCGACCGCGGCGATGACCAGGTAGCCGTTGTTGACCAGGAGGTTCGGGCCGACCTGGTCGTCGAAGGAGTAGCGGTACGAGCCATAGCCGAACATCGCCGCGAAAAGGGTCGCGGTGACGACAACCGGCAACCGCCGGTCGTGCGCCAGCCGGCCGGCTCGAGCGATCGTCGGCCGCGCGGAGATCGTGGTCATGACGGGACCTCAACCGGGGCTTCGAGGGTGCCGGCGGGGACGGACGCGCCCGGAGGCCGTTTGCGCCGGAACGGCCCGGTCAGGCGCGCACGGAACGCCGGTGATTGGATGAGGCACACGGTGATGACGACGGCGGCCTCGAACACCATGTTGGCCTGTGACGGCACCCCGATGGTGTAGATCGTGGTCTTGAGCGACTGCAGGATGAGCGCGCCGAGGACGGTGCCACCGATGCTGAACCGGCCACCGGTCAGCGGGGTACCGCCGATCACCACGGCGAGGATGGCGTCGAGTTCGATCCACAGCCCCGCGTTGTTGGCGTCGGCGTCGGAGAGGTTCGAGCTGTTCATCAGCCCGGCGATGCCGGCGAACGTGGCGCACAGGACGTACACCAGCATCTTGATGCGACGGGCCCGGATGCCGGCGAGGCGGCTGGCTTCCGCGTTGCCGCCGACCGATTCGACGAGCAGGCCGAGGGCCGTGCGACGGGTGAGGATCGCCATGGCGGTGACGGCGGCGGCGGCGATGAGCACCCCGGTGGGTATCGCCCAGAAGTAGCCGCCGATGGTGGCGTAGGGCCGGGACAGCACCGTGATGATGAATCCGCCGGTGATGAGCTGGGCGATGCCGCGTCCGGCGACCATCAGGATGAGCGTGGCGATGATGGGTTGCACGCCGACCCGGGCCACCAGGAAGCCGTTCCACAGCCCGAGCAGAGCCGAGGCGCCCAGCGCGAGCGCCACGGCGGTCAGCACGACGAGCACCGAGTCCTGGTCCGGTTGGCGGTCGATGTACCAGCAGGCGATCGCGCCGGCGATGGCCATCACCGCGCCGACGGACAGGTCGATGCCGCCGGTGGCGATGACGAGCGTCATGCCGATCGCCACGAGGATCAACGGCGTACCGAAGATGAGGATGGACACCAGGCTGCCGTAGAGGTGGCCGCCGCGAATGTGCACGGCGAAGAAGCCGGGCGTGAACGGCACGTTGAACAGCAGCAGGACGACGAGGATGACGGCGGGCCAGAACAGCTGATGTCGCATGGCCCGGCGCCAGATCGGCTCGACGCGCCCGGAGCGCGGGCCTCCCGGGGTGTCACTGGTGTTCTCCGCTCGCGATGGTCCGCATGATGTCGTCTTCGGTGAGGTCGGGTCCGTTGTCCAGGCGAGCGACCAGCCTGCGGTCGCGCAGGACGCCGATGGTATGGCTCACCCGGAGGACTTCCTCAAGTTCGGCGGAGATGTACAGCACGGCCAGGCCGTCGGCGGCCAGCGACGCGACCAGCTTCTGAATCTCGGCCTTGGCGCCGACGTCGATGCCGCGGGTCGGCTCGTCCAGGATGAGGATCTTCGGCGTGGTGATCAGCCAGCGGGCGAGCATCACCTTCTGCTGGTTGCCGCCGGACAGCGCGGACGCCTTGGTCTCCGGGTCCCGCGGGCGGATGTCGAGGGCGGTGGTGTACTGCGCGGCCAGCCGGTCGACCTGAGCGCGGGGCAGCGGCCGGGCCCAGCCGCGCGCCGCCTGCATAGCCAGAATGATGTTCTCCCGTACGGTCAGCTCGGGAACGAGCCCTTCCGTGCGGCGGTTCTCCGGGCAGAAGGCGATGCCCCGTTTGATGGCGTCCGGCGGCCCGTGTATCGACACCGCCGTGCCGCCCACCTCGATGGTGCCGGTGTCGGCCGTGTCGGCCCCGAAGAGCAGCCGCGCGAGCTCGGTGCGGCCGGATCCGAGCAGCCCGGCCAGCCCGAGCACCTCACCGGCCCGCAGCTGCAGGTCGAACGGCGCGATGCTGCCGCGCCGGCCGAGTTGCTCGGCGCGCAGCACCGCCTCGTCCGGCTCGGCTTTGTCAGTGTCGGCCAACGCCTCCAGGGCCTTGAGGTCCCGGCCGAGCATGAGCCGGACGAGCCCGACCCGGTCGAGGTTGCCGACCAGGTGCTCGCCGACGCGCTCACCGTTGCGTAGCACGGTGATCCGGTCGCAGATCTCATACGTCTGGTCGAGGAAGTGCGAGACGAAGACGATCGCGACGCCCTGGTCGCGCAGGCGGCGCATCACCGAGAAGAGGGCCAGGACCTCGTCGCGGTCGAGACTGGAGGTCGGCTCGTCGAGGATGAGGACCTTGGTCTTCGCCGCTGACGGGCCGACGGCGCGGACGATCGCGACGAGTTGCTGGACGGCGAGAGGATAGGTGTACAGGGGCAGGCTGACGTCCACGTCGAGGCCGAACCGGTTGACCAGTTCGGCGGCGGCGCGGCGGGTCCGGCGCCAGGAGATCGTTCGCGCGAAGCCGGTCAACTCGCGGCCGAGGAAGATGTTCTCCGCGACCGTGAGGTTGGGGCAGAGGTTGACCTCCTGGTAGACGGTGCTGATGCCCAACTGCTGCGCCTGGTGCGGACTGGTGATCTCCACTTGGGTGCCGTCGAGTTCGATGGTGCCGGCGTCGCGCGCGTACACGCCGGTCAGCACCTTGATGAGGGTCGACTTGCCGGCGCCGTTCTCGCCGAGCAGGGCGTGGATCTCACCCGGGTACAGCTGAAAGTCCACGTTGGACAGTGCCCGCACGGCGGCAAACCGCTTGCTGATTCCCATCATCCGGAGTACTGGCGGTTGCTGTGCCATGCGGGCTCCTGCGCTTGGGCTGTCAGTTGGTACGTGTGGCTGGTCAGTACTTGCGGTTGGGCAGGGCGGCGGCCGCGTCGGCGGCCAGGAAGTCGCCTTCCTCGGTCTTGATCCACTTCTCGACGGTCTGGCCGGCCAACACCTTCTTGATGGTGTCCATCAACTGCGGGCCGAGCAACGGGTTGCATTCGACGATCGCGTTGATCTCGTTTTTCGTCATGGCCACGAAGCCGTCGTGGACGCCGTCGACCGACACGATCTTGATGTCGGTGCCGGCCTTCTTCCCGGCGGCCTGGATCGACTGGATGGCCCCCAGGGCCATGTCGTCGTTGTGGGCGTAGAGCACATTCCCCTCGGGATGCGACTGCAGGAAGGCGGCCATCACCTGCTTGCCGCCGTCGCGGGTGAAGTCGCCGGTCTGGCTCGCGACTATCTTCCAGTCCGGGTGGGAGGCATCCATGACCTTCTTGAAGCCGGCGGCGCGCTGCAGAGCCGGCGCCGAACCCGTCGTGCCCTCCAGGACGACGATGTTCACCGGGTTGACCGGCGACGCGGCGAGCACCTTCTCGAGCTGCTTGGCGGCGCGCTCACCTTCGAGTTCGAAGTCGGAACCGACCAGGGACACCCACAGCGACTCGTCCGAGTCGACCTGGCGGTCGGTGAGGACGACGGGGATCTTCGCGGTCTTGGCCTCTTTGAGGACCGTATCCCAACCGCTGCTGACGACCGGAGAGAAGGAGATGACGTCGACCTTCTGCGCGATGTAGTCACGGATCGCCTGGATCTGGTTCTCCTGCTTCTGCTGCGCGTCGGAGAACTTGAGGTTGATGCCGGCCGCGGCCGCGGCCTCCTTGACGGACGTGGTGTTGGCCGAGCGCCAGCCGGATTCGGAGCCGACCTGCGAGAAGCCGAGCGTGATGGTCTTGTTGGTGTTCGAACTGTCGCCTTCTGAGCTGGCTTCCTTCTTGCCGCAGGCGGCCAAGGTGCTGCTGACGACGACGACACCGGCGGCACCGGTGAGGAAGGATCTTCTGCTGACCATTGGTGCTCCTCAGTGGACGGTGGTCGAGGGTGCAGCCATGGTGATCGGGCCGATCGGCGGTGAGCCGTGCGGCGCGAAGTCAACGGCTGCCTCTGACGTCCTCTGCCCGGTGCACGCGAGCGGGGGATCGGTGTTGGTTGCAGCGCTGCTGTCGGGGTGTTGTGAGCGTTAACATCGTGGTGCATAGGTTGCCCACGGCTGGTACGGAATTCGTGGCGAGGATCGGTTCGGAAGCGGGCAGGACACGATCGACGTACGGCCGGACCTGCGACGGCGTAACTGCTGCTCAGGCTGCCGGCCCTGCTTCGGCGGTTGTGCTTGGCGACTCGCTGCGGCGTTGCAGTGCATTGTTAGCGTTCACAACCCACGTCGTCAAGAGGTCCGGCAACCCATCGATGTCGCAAAACGGCAACAACGTGGGATCGCTCCCGCGGCGCGATGGTCATGTCTCGGGTGCCGCCGCGCTGATGAACTGAGCGGAGACGCAGCGGGTTTCCGGTATCTCGAAGCCGTTGAACCGGGCGGCGTACGCGGTGGTGTACGCGCCGGCGGTACGGATGTGGATCCGGTCGCCCTCGGTGATGCCGGCGGACAGCGGCGCGTCGAACATGATGGTGTCCTGGCTGTCGCAGGTCGGGCCGGTCAGGTGGTAGCGGGTCTGTTCGGTCCGGCGACGGGAGTCGGTCAGCGGGAAGGCCAGGGTGTTGCCGGTCTCCAGCGCCTCCATGAGCCCGTTGAACGCGCCGACGTCGAGGTGCACCCAGTCGCGTCCGGCGCGTGTCGCCGTGCCGATGACCGTGCCGACGAGGACGCCGGCGTCGGCGACGAGTGCGCGGCCGGGCTCGGCGACGACCTGCGGCCGGTACGGCAACTGGCCCAGGGCTTGCCGGACGAACGCGCCGTACTCGTGGGGATCCGGCGCCGCCCCGCGATAGCTGGCCGGGAACCCGCCGCCGATGTCCAGCATGGCGAGCCGCACCCCGGCGGAGGCGAGCGCGGTGAGGAGGTCGCCGGCCTCGGTGATCGCTTCGGCCCACGCGGTCGGCCGGGTCATCTGAGATCCGACATGAAAGGTCAGACCGTACGGGCGCAACCCGAATCCGGGCGCGTCGCACAACAGCTGATAGGCGTGCTGTGCGTCGACGCCGAACTTGCCCTCACTGGGTACGGCACTGGTGCGTCCGCCTTGGGTGCGCAGCCGCACGTAGACCGCCGCACCGGGGGCATGCCGGGCCAGTTTCGCCAACTCGGCCGGGCTGTCGACGGCGAACCGCCAACAGCCCGCGCGGTGCGCCTGACGGACGTGCTCCACCGGCTTGACCGGGTTGCTGTAGAGCACGTCCGCCCCGGCGACGCCGATCGTGCGCAGGAGCGCCAGTTCCGTGTGCGACGCGATCTCGAACCGGCAACCCAGCGCGTGCAGCCGGGCCAGCACCTGCCGGTCGGGGTTGCACTTCACGGCGTAGTGGATCGCGTCGACGCCGAGCGCGTCGAGCAGCGTCAGGTATGCGCGCTCCACCCGATCCAGATCCATCAACAGGTACGGCGTGGGCCACGCCAACCGGTCGATCGCCTGTGGCTCCAGCGGATCGGGGTGTGTCGCCGCGACCGGCGTCGTGTGCCGGTGGGCGAGTGACCGGTTCACCTCATACCCGACGATCGCGAGGGCGTAGAAGACGATGTCGGCGGCGACCTTGCCGACGACGACCCCGAGCACCATGTCGCCGACGAGCGAAACGGCGACGTACATGGCCAACGGGCGTACCACGAAGGTGTCGGCCAGCTCGGCCACGCCGAACTCGATCAGCAGGCCGCGCACCGTACCCGGGATGCGCTTGGTCAGATCCCGCACGACGATGACCGTGTAGAACGCCACGGTCTCCCCGATCGCGCCGGCGACGGCGGTCGCCACCGCGACGTGGAACCGGTCGACGAGCAGTGCCGCCGAGACCGCGCCGGCGATCGCCGCGGCCTCGGCCGGTAAGTAGCGTCGCAGCCACTCCTTGGCTCGACCACGGCGCCGCCGCGGTTCGACCACAACGCTCGCACTACCACTGGGCTCGACGGCCAAGGTTCCGGTCATTCGTGCGCTCCTGACTGGCTGCCCCGGCACTCGTACGCGGGGCCCGACAGTCAACGTGAGCCGGAGATCGCCGGCGTGATACGCGGAGATCCACTGATTGGTGGATAGCTGACACCGCGAGAGTGAACGGGCCGGCTCGGGCAGAATGGTGGGATGTCCGACGGGGCGTGGCGCGGCGAGGCCGATGACGAGTGGCTCGCCGAGCGACGGTCGAGCTTCATGGGTTGGCTCCGCCGCCGGTTCCGGGTGCTGGGCGGGCGGCCGGTCGGCGCGGTTCAGGCGTGCCGCAGCTGTCAGGCCGACTCGTGGCTGTTGCGCTCCCGGATGCCCAGTGCGTCGCGGGCCCGCGCGGCCGACCGCAAGAACGTGATCTGAGCGACCCGGGTACCCCGATCAGTACCGGAATTGTTGGACGAGCTGGCGCAGGTCGGTGGACAGCGTGGTGAGGTTCTGGACCGTGCTGTGACTGGCGTCGATGGTGGTTTTGCTGGTTTGCGCGGCAGTAGCGATCGCGGCGACGTTGGCCGCGATCTCGGTGCTGCTGGCGGCCGCCTCGTGGACGGTACGCTGCATTTCGGCGGTGGTCGCGGTCTGTTGCTCGACCGCCGCGGCGATAGTGGCCTGGAACTCGTTGATCCGTTCGATGATCTTGGCAACGTCGCTGACCGTGCTGCTGGCTCGATCGCTGCTGGTCTGGATGGCCGTGATCCGGCTCGAGATGTCGCCGGTCGCGGTGGCCGTCTGCTGCGCGAGTTCCTTCACCTCATGGGCGACCACGGCGAACCCCTTGCCGGCTTCGCCGGCCCGGGCGGCCTCGATGGTCGCATTGAGGGCCAGGAGGTTCGTCTGGCTGGCGATGGCGGTGATGGCTTGCAGGACCTCGCCGATACCGGTCGAGGAGTGCCCGAGGTCGTCGATGGTCGTCGTGGCGGTGCGCACGGTGGCCATCGCCTCGCTGGCGATCTGGGTGGCCCGTTCGGCGCTGACGGCGATCGCCCCGATCGCCGCTTGCATCTGTTCAGCCGCCCCGGCCAAGGATTGGGTGTTGGCCGATACGGTGGCGGTGACCGTGGAGACCATCGCGGTTTGCGCCGCCGCCTCGCTGGCCTGCACGCCGATGGCCGCGTTGCCGGTGGCGAGTTCGCGGCCGGCGTCGGCCAAGTGCTCGGCTGAGCGGTTCAAGGTCGCGATCGTCTCGCGGAGCGAGGTGCCGGCGGTGCTCAGGGCGGCGGCCATCTGGCCGATCTCGTCGCGGGCATCGACGCGGGCGTCACCGGTCAGGTCGCCGGCGGCCAGACCACGCAGCACGGCATGGACCCGGCGCACCGGCGCGACGATCATCCGGGTCACCGCCAGGCCGATGGCGAGGGCGATGGCGGCGGCGCCCAGGGTGATCAGCAGCATGATTGTGCGATTCGTCTCGGCGTTGTGCCGGACGTCGGCTGCCTTGGTGGCCGCCTCGGCGGTTTCGGCGTCGAACAGCCGATCCAGCGGATCGCCGAATCCGTCGTCGGCCGGGTTCAACGCGTCGGCGAACACCTTCGCGACGGCGGCCGCGTCGTTGCGATCGGCGGCCGGAATGAGCTGGGTGTCGCGGACCTGACGCCAGGCCGACAGGCCGGCCTGCGTTTGCCTGAGCAGGTCGGCCCGGGCGGCGTCGAGATGGCCGCCGTGGTCGCTGAGGTAGTCGGCCAGCGCCCTATCGGTGATTTCATCGACCTCCCGGATCTCCGCCAGGACGTCGGCCCGGGTACTGCCCGGTGCGCCGAGCACATAGTCGCGCGCCAGTACCCGGGCGTCACCCTCACCGTCGCGGACCCGAGCCAGCTCGGCGAGCGGCAGCGCCACCTGGGAGTAGATGGCCGACGCCTCCTGGCTGGCGGCGTCCAGCGCGGCAACGCCCGACCACGACACGACACCGGTGCCGACGATCGCCAGCACCACCGGCAACAGCACCTTGCTCCGCAGCCGGCGGTCCCGCAGCCACCCGGAAACACCCCGGCCGGAACTACCGTTCTTGCCCCCGGATGCCACCATCGCGATGTCCACCCCTCACTCCCCAGCCGATCAGGCGTACTGCCGGACATCGGCCTTATCGGCAGGTGGGGGCCCGGCGTGAGGAATCGCACGCAGCCGGTACGGACGGCCGGTAAGAATGACGGTCGTGCTGCGACCACCGGAAATGCGCTTTGACCGCCGAGCCGTGCTGCGGTTCCCGGTGCTGGTCGGGGCTGGACTGTTCCTGGCGCTCATCGCGGGCTTCGCGATCGGCACGACGGGACAGCGTGACGGAACCGCCTCCGTGCGAGCGAACCCGATGGGCGTGCCAGCACACTCCCACGCCGGCGCCGGGACGCCGGCCCTGCCGGGAACGTCGGTGAGCGCCGGCGGCTACACCCTCGCGCCGAGCGTCACCTCGTTTCGGGCCGGCGTCACCCAGCTCTTCACGTTCCGCATCATCAGATCCACCGTCCAGACCGGTCACCGACTTCACGATCGCGCACGAGAAACCGCTGCACCTCATCGTGGCCCGCCATGACCTGTCCGGTTACCAGCACCTGCACCCGGCGATGGCCGCCGACGGCACCTGGAGCATCCCCCTGACCCTGCCCCGACCCGGCATCTGGCGCGCGTACGCCGAGTTCGTGCCCGGCCCCGCCGGAAAGACGCCCGCACCGGCGGCCGTCACGCTCGCGGTCGACCTCACGGTGCCCGGCGACTATCAACCGATCGTCCTTCCCGCCGCCGCAGCCCAAACGTCGACCGATGGATTCGCCGTTGCCTACCAGGGCACCCCGCAAGATGGCACGACCCAACCGGTCACCATGCGGGTGTACTCGTCCGGCGCCCTGGTGACCGACCTGCAGCCGTACCTCGGCGCCTACGGTCACCTCGTCGTGCTCCGCGACGGCGACCTCGCGTACCTGCACGTCCACCCCGACGTCCAGCTCATCGGCGGCGCGGTGAGGTTCTGGCTCGCTGCACCCAGCCCCGGGCGCTTTCGGGCGTTTTTCGAGTTCCAACTGGCCGGACACGTGCACACCGCCGAGTTCACCATTCAGGTCGGGTAACAGCGATTCTTATCGAACGCTTAGCGATACCCATGGGTCTTTTGATGTGGCGGCCGGATGGTTGGGGTCATGACCACGACGGCCGCTCCCGGCTCCGCCGCCCAACGGACGGCGCCGTCACGCGCCTCGGCGCCGCGGCCGAACGGCACGCCACGCTGGTGGGCGGACGCGGGCGGCGTCGCGGCCATGCTGAGCCTGCTCGTGGTCACCGCGCTCTGGGTGAGCAACCACGGCGTGCAGCAGGTGCTCGGTGGCGGGCCGGACGCGATCTCGGCGCTCGGCCGGTGGACCGGCCTGCTCGCGTCTGACCTGCTGTTGCTGCAGGTGTTGCTGATGGCCCGGGTGCCGCTGGTGGAGCGGGCGTTCGGGCAGGACCGGCTGGCGCGCTGGCACCGGTGGACCGGCTTCACGTCGTTCCACCTGATGGTGGCGCACGTCGTGTTGATCACGATCGGGTACGCCGGCTCGGCGCACGCGAACGTCTTCGCCGAGCTGTGGGACATGATCGTGTCGTACCCGGGGATGCTGCTGGCGACCGCGGGCACGGCACTGCTGGTCTGGTCGTCGTCACGTCGGTGCGGGCGGCCCGGCGGCGGCTGCGGTACGAGTCGTGGCACCTGCTGCACCTGTACGCCTACCTGGGGGTCGGGCTGGCACTGCCGCACCAGTTGTGGACCGGCGCGGACTTCATCAGCTCACCGTGGGCGCGGGCGTACTGGTGGACGCTGTACGCGGTCGCGGCCGGCGCGGTGCTGGTCTACCGGGTCGGGCTGCCGGCGTGGCGCAACGTGCGGCACCGGCTGACCGTCAGCCACGTCGTGCCGGAGGGGCCCGGGCTGACCATCGGTCTACCTGCGCGGGCGCCGGCTGGACAGGTTGCCGGTGCGGGCCGGGCCAGTTCTTCCAGTGGCGGTTCCTCGACGGGCCGGGCTGGTCGCGCTCGCACCCGTACTCGCTCTCGGCCACCCCGCACACCGGCGTGCTGCGGATCACCGTGAAGGACCTCGGCGACGGCAGTGCCCGGGTCGCCCGGCTCAAGCCCGGCACGAGGGCGCTCGTCGAGGGCCCGTACGGGAAGCTGACCGGCGAGACGTACACCGGCGGCCCGGTGCTCATGCTGGCCTGCGGGATCGGCATCACGCCGCTGCTGGCGCTGCTCGGCGAACTGCCCTACCGGCCCGGCGAGGCCACCCTGGTCTACCGGGCCCGCAACGAGGCGGAGGTGGCGTTCCGCCGGCGAACTGGACTGGCTGGCCCGGCAGCGCGGCGTGCGGATCGTCTACCTGCTCGGCCCGCGGGCCGATCGGCCGTCGTGGCTGCCGCGTCGCTGGCCGGCCTCGGCGACGTCGAGGCGCTGCGCCGGTTCGCCCCGCAGGTCGGCCGCCTCCCAGGTGTACGTCTGCGGCCCGGACGCGTGGACCGAGGCGGCCCGTGCCGCCGTACGCAGCGCCGGGGTCCGTGACGAGCGACCTGCACACCGAACAGTTCGCCTGGTAACCCGGAAGGATCGAGCATGCGACGGATCACCCTGTGGCTGTTGTCCACCGTGGCCGCCGTGGTGCTGCTGTTCAGCTACCGCACCAGCACCATGGGTGGAGACCCGGCGGCCACGGCGGCCGTCCGGGTCGGGCGACGGCACCACCACGTCCGGCAGCGGTTCGCAGGACTCCGGCACGTCCGGTGGCGGCACCACGTATCAGGGCTCGGTGGCGCAGACGCGGTGGGGGCCCGTGCAGGTCGCCATCACCGTTGTCAACGGCAAGATCACGAGTGTGACGGTGCCGACGTACCCGAACGGCAACGGCCGGGATCGGGAGATCAACGCCGACGCGCTGCCCGTGCTGAAGCAGGAGACCATCGCCGCGCAGAGCGCCGACATCGACACCGTCTCCGGCGCGACCGTGACCAGCGACGGCTACAAGGAGTCGCTGCAGGCCGCGCTCGACGCCGCCCACCTGTCATGACCGCCACCACGATCCCGCGCCGGGCCTGGGTCGAGCAGATCATGGGCCTGCCGATCAGCGTCCACCTGCGCGGTGGTGACCCGTCCGGCCCACGCGCCGAGCGAGCACGTCGCGCGGGTGTTCGCCGATCTGCGCCACGCTGACGCGGTGCTCAGCCCGTACCGTCAGGAAAGTGATCTTTCCCGTTGGGAGCGGAGCGAGCTCGCCCTGGCGGACGCCGACGGCGACCTGGCGCGACGTCCTGGCGCTGTGCGACGAGGCCCGGCGCCGCACGGACGGCTGGTTCGACCCGCGCGGACTCCCCGACCCGCGCACCGGACGGCCCCGGTACGACCCGTCTGGCCTGGTCAAAGGCTGGGCGGTGCAGCACGCTGCCCGGCACCTCGCCGACCTGCCCGGGTACGGCTGGTGCCTCAATGCCGGCGGCGACGTGCTGGTCCACGCCCCGGCTGATCAGCCGCCGTGGCGGGTCGGCATCGAGAACCCGGACGACCCGAGCCGGATCATGCGGGTCATCGAACGCCGCGACGGCGCGGTAGCCACCTCGGGTTCCGCCCACCGCGGCGCGCACATCATCGACCCGTACACCCACCAACCGGCCACGGCCGTGCGGGCCGTCACCGTCGTCGGGCCGGAACTGCTGTGGGCCGACGTGTACGCGACGGCCGCGGCGGCGCGCGGACCGTGGGCGCTGGACTGGCTCGACGGCCTCGACGGCTACGAAGCGCTGCTGGTCAGCCCGTCAGGGCTGCAGCGGGTCACCGCCGGCTGGCCCGTAGCCTGAGGGCGAAGCGGCGCTGGCAGCGGAGGGATGCATGCGGATTCTGGTGGTCGACGACGACGCGGCGGTGCGGGACTCGCTGGCGCGCACGCTGCGGTTCGAGGGGTACCAGGTCGACACCGCCGCCGACGGGCAGCAGGCGCTCGACGCCGTGCGCGGCCGAGGAACCCGACGCCATGATCCTCGACGTCAGCATGCCGATACTGGACGGGCTGGAGGCCTGCCGGCGGCTGCGGGCCGACGGCGTGCTGCGTGCCGGTCCTCATGCTCACCGCCCGCGACAGCGTCGGCGACCGGGTCGCCGGGCTCGACGCCGGCGCCGACGACTACCTGGTCAAGCCGTTCGCGCTGCAGGAGCTGCTGGCCCGGCTGCGGGCGCTGCTGCGCCGCTCGCTGCTCACCGCCGCCGCCGGAGCCGGGCCAAGCATCGCCGGTGCGCGCGACGGCTGGCTGACCTTCGCCGACGTCCGCCTGGACCCCGGCGACGCGGGAGGTGTGGCGAGGCGACCGCCCGCTGCGGCTGACCCGGACCGAGTTCTCGATCCTCGAGGTGTTCCTGCGCCACCCGCGCCAGGTGCTGACCCGGTCGGTGCTGTTCGAGCACGTCTGGGGCTACGACTTCGGCGAGACCTCCAACAGCATCCACGTCTACCTCGGCTACCTGCGCCGCAAGCTGGAAGCCGAGGGCGAATCGCGGCTGCTGCACACGGTGCGCGGCGTCGGGTTTCGTGCTGCGCGAGGAGCCGCTGTGAACCCGCGCCGGTCGCTGGTGGCGGCGCGCGGACCCTGCACGCCCGGCTGTCGCTGCTGGTCACCGGGGCGGTCGCGGTGGCCGTCGCTGACGCTCGCCGCCATGGCCTGGTGGCGGTCGCCGAGATCCAGCAGCACCAGATCCAGTCGCAGCTGCAACGCCGACGCTCAGGCCATCGCCGCGCAACCCGACCAGTGGCTCAGCGCCTCGCGCGTCGCTGCCCGACCCGGACAACCAGCCGGACCAGCGACCACGACGGACCGCACGACCTCGGACCGCGGTGGCAGATCCTGGACACCCGAGCCGCGCGTGGTCAGCGACTCCGACCAGCGCGCTGCCGGTCACCGCGGCGGCCCGGCAGGTCGCGGCCGGGCGGCACCGGCCGATCCAGGAGGAGGTCACCATCGACGGCGACAGCTACCTGATGCTCACCGTCCCGGCGGCCGGCGGCGGCGCGGTGCAGGTCGCGATCAACCAGGACCCGGCCACCCGCACGCTCACCATCTTCGGTCTGCTGCTGGCCGCCGGCTGCGTCGCTCGGCATCGCCGGCGCCGCCCTGCTCGGCCGGACGGTCGCCCGCGCCGGCCTCGCCCCGGTGCAGCGGCTCACCGACGGCGGTCGAGGAGGTGGCGGTCACCATGGACCTCAACCATCCGATCCCGGTGCACGGCGTCGACGAGATCGCCCGGCTGGGCCGCTCGGTCAACACCATGCTCACCGCCATCGACACCGCCCGCCGCGCGCAGCGCACCCTGGTCGAGGACGCCGGTCACGAGCTGCGCACCCCGCTGACCAGCATCCGTACCAACATCGAGCTGCTGCTCGCCGTCGAACGCCAACCCGAGCTGGCCCACCGCCTGCCGCCCGAGGACCGCGCCAAGCTGCTGCGCGACCTCGACGCCCAGGTCGGCGAGCTCGCCACGCTCACCACCGAACTGGTCGAGCTGGCCCGGGAGGAGACCACCCGCGAGGACGATCGAGCCGGTCGACCTGACCGACGTCGTCACCGCCGCGATCGACCGGGTCCGCATCCGCGCGCCCGGCCTCACCTTCGCCACCGACCTGCAACCGGTGACCGTGCCGGGCCGGCCCGGCGAGCTGGAACGGATGGTCGTCAACGTGCTCGACAACGCCGCCAAGTGGAGCCCCCCGGCGCGACCGTGCACACCGCGCTGCGCGCCGATGGCACCGGACTGGTGCCGGCTGACGCGTCACCGACACCGGACCCGGCATCGACGAAGCCGACCGGCCCCACGTCTTCGACCGCTTCTACCGGGCCACGGCGCGCCCGCGCCCTGCCCGGCTCCGGCCTCGGCCTGGCCATCGTCGCGCAGACCGCCACCCAACACGGCGGCACCGTCACCGCCGAGCCCATCGCCCCGCACGGCACCGTCATCACCATCCGGCTGCCGTGCGCGCCGGCGCCGGTGCCGGCCGTACCGGCGGGGTAGACGCTGACCGCGATTCCGCGACAGCTCGTGGTGGTGGACAACGCGTTTGCGTGAACGGGCCAGCGCACGGCATCATCGACGTCATGACTTCCAACCGAAAGGGCGTCGACGCCCGCGCGCGATGATCGCGCCGACGCGGCGCAAGACCGCCGCGTTCCACGAAGTCCCCGGCACAAAAGCCTCGATCGAGCTGTGGCAGGATGCTGCCCGGATTCGGGATGAGTGGCTGGCCCACGGCCTGTCCACCGCACCAGCCGACCGACCTGCCGCCGAGGACGCCCTCGCCGGAATCTACGCGAGAATCTCCCGTCCGCGACCCCGCTTCGAGTGGGTCAACTCGCCCTTCAAGGCGCTGCCGCTGGTCGCCGGGTTGCCGACCCTGGACACGCTGTACCAATGGATCCGGCCGGATCGGCGGCCGCCGGGGATGCCGCCGCTGGCCAGCGACCTGGCCGCGTCGCTGTCCCGGCTGCGCAGCGCGCTGAGCGAGAACGTCCTGCACGCCGATCCCGAACTGGCGCCGGCGTACCGCGGCAAGACCAAGGAACCGTGGCCGGAGCGGCCGCCGTTGGAGGCGCTCAGTACCGGCGTGCCACTGCGTGTGGTGTTGCACCAGGGTGTCCGCAAAGCGCTCTATCGGAGCCTGGCGGACGGGTTCTTCCTGCCCGTCCGCGCCGCACTCGGCGGGGCTGGTCCACTGCCGGTGTGCTGGTACGGCCAGCAGGACGCGTCGTGGATCGCCTACTACGACATGCTCGAGCGACTCGGATTCGCCCGCTACCTGTCCAGCGACCGGAATCACTTCGACGACTGGGCGGCGCTGGCGCGCTCGTGCGGCTGGTGGTGGCCGGGCGAGGACGTCTGTGTCGTCGTCGAACGCCCGGCCGCGGTCGTCACGGCCGAGGGGCGACTGTCCGATGTGGAGTACCGCGACGGCTGGCGCCCGCCCGGTCGGTGACGCCGCAGGTGCCGGGCCGCTCCCTCGCACGCGGAGCGGCCGGGCACCACTCGAACCCGTCTGTGGACAGTCCACTGAGGAATGTTGTTGGCGACGTCAGCCATCTTCGCGTCCTCGTCTGGTGGCTTCACCGCCGCCGAGCGGTTCGCCGATCCGAGCGGCGTTAGCTCCCGGGTTCGTGCCGATTCCGAGATGATCGTGACCGTCGGGGTAGCGCGCACCGTCATGCTGGCACCCGTGCGGACCATCGTCCTTTCCCTGTTCCGGCCGTGGCGGAAGATCCGTCCCGGCATCCGTCGCTGGCTGCGCCGGGTCGTGCGGCTCGTCGCGGCCGGGGCGGCGCTGGCCCTGTTGATTGTCGCGGCCTCCTCGTTGTGGCTGAGTTCGGCCGCCAGCGGGCACATCTTCACCGCGGAGAAGGTGCCGCCGGCCCCGGTCGCGCTGGTCCTCGGCGCCCAGGTGTACGCCGACGGCACGCCGTCGCCGTTCTTGGCCGCGCGGCTGGAGATCGCGCGCCGGCTCCTGGCCACCGGCAAGGTCCACGCGATCCTGGTCTCCGGCGACCACATGCGTTGGGAGTACAACGAACCGGGCGTGATGTTCCAGTGGTTGCTCGCCCACGGCGTGCCGACCGAGAAGGTGGTACTCGACCACGCCGGCTTCGACACGTACGACTCGTGTGCCCGCGCCAACCGGGTGTTCGGTGTGCGGAAGGCGATCGTGGTCACGCAGATGTACCACCTGCCGCGCGCAGTTGCCCTGTGCCGCCGACTCGGAGTGGACGCCAGCGGTGTCGGCGACGAGACCATGAAACAGTTCCACGGGCCGTGGCTGAGCGGCGTCACCCGCGAGCACGGTGCCGGTGTCAAAGCCGCATACGACGTGGTCTCTGGGCGCAATCCGGTCTATCTCGGCCGCCAGGAGACCGGTGTAGACGACGCCCTGCGCAGCGGATGACCTTGCGGCGTACGGACTCCATCAGCTGATGAAGCGGTCCACGACCAGTGCCGCCCCGATGGCGACCATTGCGGCGCCGGAGAACCGGCTGACCGTGCGGGCGATCGTCGGCCGCGTGGCCAGTACCGTCCGCGCTACCGAGCCGAGAAGGAAATAGAACATCGCGCAGGTCACCATGAAGGCCAGCCCCAACAGCCCGATCTGACCGGCGATCGGCCACCCCGCGTGCGGATCGGTGAACTGCGGCAGCAGGGCCAGGAAGATGAGCAGTCCCTTCGGGTTGAGACCGCTCACCCCGACGCCCTCCATGAACGTGCGCCAGCCGGTGCGCCAGTGTTTCCGCCCCCCCGACCCCGCGCCTGCGGCGCGGGCCCCACCCTGATCGGTGCCGGGCGACGCAATGGTCACGATGTCAGGTGCGGATGGCCGGGCGAACGTCATCGTGCCTTGCCACATCAGGTAGACACCGCCGACGAGGGTCAGCGCGGTCAGGACGGCGAGCGAGCCGGCGACCGCGGCACCGACCCCCGCCGCCACGACCACGGTGACCGCGGCGTAGCCGGCGACCAGGCCACCGACGGCCGGTATCACCGAGCGCCCGCGCAGGCCGGCGCTGATCGTGAACGCCCAGTCCGCGCCCGGTACGACGATCAGCAACAGCGCAACGAGCCAGAACGCGAGCACCGAACCGGGAGCCATGAGAGGTACGGTATCGGCGATCCGGCCAAAGGTGCTTCCAAGTTTGACCACGCAAGCGACCAATTGTGGAAGGATCTGCCACGTGGACGCCATCGACAGGAAGATCCTTGCTCTGCTTCAAGACGACGGCCGTCTCACGGTCACCGAGCTGGCCGGCCGGGTCGGGCTCAGCCTCTCGCCCTGCCACCGCCGGCTGCGCGAGCTCGAACGCAGCGGCACCATCCGCGGCTACCGCGCGATCGTGGACCCCGACGCCGTCGGCCTCAAGTTCCAAGCACTCGTCTTCGTCACGATGCGGCAGGAAGACCGCGACACGCTCCTGGGCTTCGAGGCAGCCGTCGCCCGCATCCCCAATGTCGTGCAGGCGCAGCGACTCTTCGGCGACCCCGACTACCTGCTCCGGATCGTCACCGCCGACCTCGCCGCCTACCAGCAACTGGAGGACGACACGCTCGCCGTGCTTCCCGGAATCCAGCGCCTGAACTCGACGCTTGTCATGAAGCAGGTCGTCAACGACCGTCCGCTGCCCGCATAGGCAAACGGTGCCCGGCTCGACCGAACCTCAGCGGGACCGGCCGATGGCGTGGCCTTGCCGGCGTAGCTGCCGGGCCCAGCCTTGCACGGTGTGGCGCGGCACGTCGAAATGTTCGGCGAGCCCGCTGACGCTGCCCACCTGGCGGTAGGCGGCCATCACTTCGTTTGCCGGCGGCATTCGGCGGTATGCCCGCCCGCCGTTGTTCGATGGTTCGGCGGCAGCGGTCTGCCGCGTCTTCCGCGACCGGCGTGACGCGGCAGTCGCGCTCGCCGGAGCGGAAGCGGTGGAAGCGCGCCGGCGCGGCGCCCGGCCGTTCGCCGTGCTGGTGGCCCGAGACCGGGTTCGCGGCTCGGGTTTCGCGCTTGCTGGGGGAGTGGTGATTTCGGCTCCGGCGGCCGCGGTCAGGGCTGACGCGAGCGGCGCATCGGCGTCGAGGGCGTCAGACAGCCATTGCAGTGCCCGCCGACGGCCCGCTGCATCCAGCGGCTGGAGCGCCTGGTATGCCGCCTCTAACGCGGCAAGTTCCGACAAAGCCATTACCACACCTCATGATCGATCATGAGTGCAGCTTAACCCACACTCAACTGGTAATCACAAGTATGCCTCGCGTCTGGAGGGGCAGAACGAGCGCTGGTATGGCATCAAGGCCTCAGTGCGCCACCGGCAGGCGATCGGTAGTGAGGTCGCGGGCGCGGATCCAGTGGCTGACATCGGTTGCCGGCATCGGGCGGGCGTAGTGGTATCCCTGGGCGATGTCACAGCCGAGCGCATGCAGGGCGGCCACGTGGGCGCTGTCTTCGACGCCTTCGGCAACGACCGTCATGCCCAGGTTGTGGCCGAGTTCGATCGCGCCGCGGACGAGGATGGCGTCGTCCGGGTCGGAGTCCACATGCAGCACGAAGGTGCGGTCGACCTTGAGTTCGTCGACGGGGAGTTGTTTGAGGTACGCCATCGACGAGTAGCCGGTGCCGTAGTCGTCGATGGACAGGTGGATGCCGAGTTCGTGAAGCTCGGTAAGGGTTTGGGTGGCTAGCGCGGGGTTGGCCATGACGGCCGATTCGGTGACTTCGAGTCGCAACAAGCGAGCCGGCACCCCGTACTCGTGCAGCAGACTCGTGACGTATTCGACAAGGTTGGGATCGAGCAGGCAGCGCGGGGACAGGTTGACCGCGACCGGGATGCCGAGGCCTTCGTCGAGCCAGGCACGGGCTTGCCCGAGGACCTCGCGCAGCACGTACAGGGTGAGGCGGGTGATCAGCCCGGTGGTCTCCGCGACCGGGATGAACTCGTCGGGCCGCACCGGACCGCGGGTCGGATGTTGCCAGCGCACGAGGGCTTCGACACCGCAGAACTCGCCGTCGCCAAGGCGGACCTTCGGCTGGTAGTGCGCGGTCAGCTGATCCGTGACGTCCAGGGCCCGGCGGAGATCACCGAGCAGGAGCAGCCGGCTGCTGTCGTCGGTGTGCATTTCCGACCGGTAGCAGGCGACGCCGGTTTTGCTGTCTTTCGCATGGTACATAGCGATATCGGCGCAGCGGAGAACGGCGTCAGCGGTGGTCGCGTGTTCGGGCGCGGCCGCGACACCGATGCTCACCTCCACGTCCACGGTGACGTCGCCGAGGGCGAAGCTGCGATGGAGTGCGTCCTTCAGGCGTTCGGCCAGGCGGGCGGCATCGTCGGTCGCCATGCCCGGCAGCAGGACGGCGAACTCGTCGCCGGCGAGCCGGGCCACCATGTCATCGGAGCGCAGGGACTCTGTGATGCGGGCGGCGACCTGGCGGAGCAGTTCGTCGCCGTAGTGATGGCCGAGCGTGTCGTTGACCTCCTTGAACCGGTCGAGGTCGAGCATGAGCACCGACAGGGTTCCGGCGTGGTCGGCGTCGCCGAGCGCAGCCGTGATGCGGTTGGTGAAACGGGTGCGGTTCGGCAGGCCGGTGAGCGGATCGTGCAATGCCTGATATTCGCTGGCGGCGGCGTGACGCATCAGCCGCCGCTGGAAGCCGACGGTGATGACGGCGAACGCGACGAGCAGCGCCAATCCGACGCCGAACCCGGCCGTCGTCGTGGTGAACACGAGCCCTTCGACGCGGCGCAGATCGTGCACCGCCTCGTCCGCAACCGCCGTATGCGCGGTGGTCGCCTCCTGCACAAGCGCACTGATCTGCTCGAACGTGGGATCGGCGGCCTCGTTGTCAATGCGCGTGACGGTGCGCTCGTCGCCGGCGTCGACCGCGTCGAAGAGCCGCACGATCGCACCGAGGTACCCGGCGTGCATAGTTTGCAAGCGGCGGGCGAGACGGCGGTCGGTGGCCGTGCCGAGCCGGTCGACGTCCGCGAGCGCAGCCAGCAGTGCGTCGGCCGCCTGGGCGTGGGCCGCGCGGATCGATGGTGTCGGTTCCAGGCGGTAGTGCTGCTCGCTGAGCTCCTCGGCCGCGATGGCGTCGTGGGCGCGGTCGTAGGCGCTGGCGAGCGCGGTCGCGCGGGAGACGACCTCGGCCGAGCGGCGGGTTTCCGTCACGCCGATCACGCTGAGCGCGGCGAGCGCCAGCATGATCGTCGCGAGTCCCACTCCGGCGACGCGCCGCAGCCGCTGCGAACGCCACATTCGCCCCACCCTTCAGACGTGCACCATGCTCGTGCGGCACCTGCCGCGCATGCTGCTCATCGGCAGTTCAGTGCCCGGGTTGACCAGAATCAGGGTGGGGCCAGCGCGGGGTCGGGGGCGGCAAATCTGACCACGTACGAGAAGTCGTCGCCGACCGGCGGGGGCGGCGGGGCCGGGTATCGTGCCGTGGTGCCGCACGTGCATAATCGGCAGCGACTCGCGAGGAGGCCGCGGTGACCGTGACCGTGACGGTGGTGCCGCCGCACACGGTGGTGACGGCGACCGGCGATCTGGATCTGGCGGTCGCCCCGGAGTTGCGTCAATGCCTGCACCGCATCCTCGACGACGGGGTCACAGACGTGATCGTCGACCTGTCCGGCGCGTCGTTCGTGGATTCGACGATTCTCGGCGTGCTCGTGGGCGCACAGCAGCGCCTGGACCGCTCGTCGCACCCGTTGACCCTGATCTGCGCACGGGAGGGCATCCTGAAGGTGTTCCGGCTGACGGGGCTCGATCGGGTGTTCCAGATCCGCCCGTCGCTCGATGAGGCGACCGGCGCAGCGGTCGAGTAGCGGCGCGCCGTTACGCCCGGCCGGCACCCAGTCGCACGGTCACGCCCGCGCCCGTCGAGTGGATGCTCACGTCATCGCAGAGCTGCCGCGCCAGCCATAGCCCACGGCCGTGCAGCGCATCAACCGGGGGCAGCGCGTCCGGCATCCGATCATGCAGGCCGCGACCCCGGTCGCGGACCTCGACGGCCACCCGCGAGGCGTCCGCGACGATCGACACGTCGGCGGTGCCGCCACCGTGCTGGATCGCATTGATCAGGATCTCGTTCACCGCCAGGGTGAACCGGGCGGCGGCATCCTCCGTCAAACCGGCATGGCGGGCCGCCGCCGCCACGCGGTGGCGAACGTGGATGCACTGATCGGCCGTGATGGCTGACAGCGTTTCGACCGGACGGGTGTCGGAGTTGTCCGCTGGGCTCACCTCCACCAGCCTCGATATTTCTGTACGTCCTGCCGCCGCGCCGGGCACCGGCGCCTGGCTATAGTCAGCATGACACTAACGATCTAGACGCGCAGGGGAGGCGTCGTGGCGCTGCGGATGTCCAGCCACCGGGATGGTGGCGACGTGACGCTCGCCGCGCGCGGCGTGATCGATCTGGCCACGGCGAAGCAGCTCGAAGGCGGTATCGCGGCCGCCATCGCCGATGACGCGGCGCGAAGCGTCGTGGTGGACCTGACCGAGGTGACGTTCCTGGACTCCGCCGGAATCAGCGCGCTGCTCAAGGGCCGGCGATGGGCTGACGAACACGGTCGCCGCTATCGGGTGACGGGCGCCGGTGGGCTGGTCAGAGACGTCCTGGACCTCACCGGCGTCTGGACGCACCTGTCCAGCGACGTGGCCTGACTTCCGATCAGATCTCAACCGCGCAACGGTCATTGCCGGAGCGGCGTTTCAGGACGAGGATTCGCTGGTGATCGGTGGGGACGCGCGGGCCGACGGGCAGAAGCTGCGCCGGATCGAAGCCGTCACCGACGGCGCCCTGTCCCGGCTTGGTCTGGAGGACCTCCTCGCCGAACTGCTGGAACGCACCCGTGAGCTCCTGGAGGCGGACACCGCCGCGGTACTGCTCGTCGATCCCAGCGGGACCCAGCTGATCGCCACCGCCGCCAGCGGCCTGGAGCAGGAGGTCCGGCAGGGCGTCCGGCTTCCGGTCGGGCGGGGCTTCGCCGGCACGGTCGCCGCCCGGCGCGAGCCGGTCGTGATCGACCACCTCGACCACACCAACGTGCTCAACCCGATCCTGCTCACCGCCGGCATCGCATCGGTGCTCGGCGTACCGATGATCAGCGGCGGACGGCTCATCGGCGTGCTGCATGTCGGCACGCTGAAGCCGCGGCGGTTCACTCGCGATGACATCGAACTGCTGCAACTGGTCGCGGACCGGGCCAGTCTGGCCACCCAGGCCCGCCTGTCCAGACTGGACCATGCCGCGGCGGTGGCCCTGCAACACAGCCTGCTGCCGGCCCGCCCGCCGTCGGTGCCCGGTCTTGACGTGGCCGCGAGATACGTCCCGGGCGCCGAGGTCGGTGTCGGCGGCGACTGGTACGACCTGTTCGCATTGCCGTCCGGGCACGTCGGCATCGTCATCGGCGATGTCGCGGGCCACGGGCTGCATGCGGCCGTCGTGATGGGACGTATCCGCAGCGCCCTGCGCGCCTATGCCCTGGAGACCACCGATCCCAGCGACGTGCTCACCCGCCTCGACCGCAAGGTCCAGCGGTTCGAGCCGGACACCATGGCCACCGTCATCTACGCCGTCCTCGATCCGACGCGCACTGCCCTCGACATCTCGAACGCCGGCCATCCACCGGCCGTGATCGCCGGGCCGGCCGGCCGCGCCGACACGCTGCGCGTCCCGCCCGACCTTCCGCTGGGCGCCTATCCCGACGCGCCACGACGCCGCACGACGGTCGCGGTCGGCGCCTACGAATGCCTGTTCCTCTACACCGACGGACTCGTCGAGCGCCACGATCGGCCGATCACGGCCGGCATCGACGCCCTGGTGGCCACGCTGACCTGCGGTCCGGCCGACGCCATGTGTGCGGCGGCGATGACCGCGATGCTCGCCGACAAGCCCGTCACCGACGACGTAGCCGTTCTCGCCGTGCACCTCGTCTAATCCTGCCGCCTTCCGCCGGCGCCGCTCACCTCCCGGGTGCGACCGGGGCGCCCGGCAGGCGTTTCGCCCGCACCAGGACGACGCGGTACCCGCGGTCTTTGCCGTCATGCCCGACATGGGTGCCGTGCACCGTGTACCAGTCGTCGCCGTCGTACCGCATCGGGTTCGACCATTCGATGCTGCTGACCCGCAGTCGCAGCGGACCTATCCCGAAGCGGTAGTCCGCCTCCGCCAGCATGATCAGCATCGGTGGCCGCATCCCGCCATGCGAGGGGGCAGCCTGCGGTTTGTTGCCAACACCCGATTCACGGTAGCCAGTGCGACCGGCGGGGTGTAGGGCCGCTGGAGCAGACCGCCAGGTCGGCGCCGGAACCTGACCGCTCAGTGCAGCGTGATTTGTCTGATCGTGGTACCCGCTAGGGCGATTCCGGGCGGCTACCTCGGAGATCAGGTCTCGGCGTTGTGCGGCCCGGGGTTGAACTCGGGCCGCCATTCCACCAGGGCGGCGGAGGCGTCGTCCTGCAGTTGGTCGTGCTGGTGGGCGAGGATCGCGCGGACGAGCCGGCGCATGGTTTCGGCGCCGGGAAGATGGCTGGTCAAGGCGTTGGTGATGAAGTCGCGCAGGCGGTCGAGCCCGAAGTACTCGCCGGTATCGGTGCGGGCTTCGATGACGCCGTCGGTGTAGAGCAGGATCCGGTCGCCGGGCTGCAGCGACTCCTCGACGACGGTGGGGATGGGGTCGTCGAGGTGTCCCAGGCCCAACGGCAGCGCGGTGGGCGAGGGGAGTTCCTTGACCAGGCTGCCGTCGCGGAGCAGCAGTTCACCGGGGTGCCCGGCGGCGATCCGGCGATAGGTGCCGCTGGGCACGTGCAGTTCGGCCAGGATCGCGGTGACGAATTTCTCCGGGTACTGGTCGTGGACCCACTTGTCGATCGACCGGTACGTGTCGGACAGGTCGAGGCCGCAGCGGCGGGCGTTCCGGTAGGCGTTGATGGCCAGCGCGGTCAGCGCGCTGGCGTTGATGCCGTGTCCGACCGCGTCGAACATCGCCACGTGCAGTACGTCGCCGTTGATGGCGTAGTCGAAGGCGTCGCCGCCCACGTCGTAGCAGGGTTCGAGGACAGAGCTGACGGCGATGTCGGCCGTGGTGAACGTCAGCGGTGGCAGCTGGCTCCAGATGATCTCCGCGGCCAACTGCATCGGTAGCCGGCGCCGGGTGTGTTCGACGGCGTCGCCGTACATCCGGCTGGTCGCGACGACCTGAGCGAGCACGGCGGCCGCCAAGTCGTACTCGGGGCCGGGCCGGGTCTCCGGTGCCACCGGGCTCAGCAGTTCCAGCACGCCGAGCCGCTCGGCGCCGTGGATCAGGGGAAGCCACCAGCGGTACCGGGGCTCATCGGTCGGGTCATCGGCGTCCACCGCGCCCTGCACGGCGCGCCCGGTGGTGAAGGCGCGCCCGGCGATCGTCGCGTCGATCGGCAGCGGTGCTCGCTCCGCCGTGCCGGCGCCGACGTGGGGCATGAGGGCGGTCTGGCTGTAGTCGACGAGATACAGCGTCATGTCCGCGGCGCCAAGGTCGGTGGCCAAGCGTCGGGTGACGTCCGGGAGGTCCTCCGGCCGGGCCCGCGTGGAGGCGGCGAGCAGCGTTCGGATCGCGTTCATGACTTCTGCCATCGAACCTCACCGTAGCCTCGGACCCCGGCGGATATGCCGACGGCCCGCGAAAATCGGCCGGCCGGTCAGTCGGCGGGCTTCTCTGCGTGGCCGCCGAACTGCTTGCGCATCGCCGAGAGCGTCTGGCTGGCGAAGTGGTCGAGGCCGCGGGAGCCGAACCGCGACGTGAGCGCCGTCAGCAAGACCGGGGCCGGAACACCCTCCTCGATCGCGGCGATCGCGGTCCACCGGCCCTCGCCCGAGTCGGACACGCGTCCGGAGTACTCGTGCAGGTCAGGCGATTGCACGAGCGCCGCAGCGGTGAGATCCAGCAGCCAGGACGAGACCACGCTGCCCCGACGCCACACCTCCGCGATCGCGGCGATATCGAAGTCGTACTGGTAGAACTCGGGATGCCCGAGTGGCGCGGTCTCGGCGTCGGCCTCCTGCTGAACCAGGCCGATGTTCGCGTTGCGCAGGATGTTCAGGCCCTCGGCGTAGGCGGCCATGAGCCCGTATTCGATGCCGTTGTGGACCATTTTGACGAAATGCCCGGCGCCGGCCGGTCCGCAGTGCAGGTAACCGCCCTCCGCCTCGACCGGTTCCCCGGTGCGGCCCGGGGTCCGCGGCGCGGCCGCCACGCCCGGCGCAATGGCGGCGAACAGCGGGGCCAGCCGCTCGACCGTCTCGGCCTCGCCGCCGATCATGAGACAGTACCCGCGTTCGCGTCCCCAGACACCGCCGCTCGTGCCGACGTCGATGTAGTGGATGCCCTTCCCGGCCAGCGTGGCGGCGCGCGCGATGTCGTCGCGGTAGTAGGAGTTGCCGCCATCGATGATCGTGTCGCCGGGGCTCAGCCGCTCGGCCAGCGCGTTGGCGACCCGCTGCGTGGGCTCTCCGGCCGGAATCATCACCCAGATCGCCCGCGGCTGATCGAGCTTGGCGACCAGGTCGTCGAGCGAGTCACTACCCTTGGCGCCCTCGGTGGCGAGATCCGCGACGGTCTGTGGATTGGTGTCGTAGACGACGCATTCATGACCGGCGGCAATCAATCTGCGGACCAGATTTGCGCCCATTCGCCCGAGCCCAACCATTCCAAGCTGCACGGCTTGTCTCCATCCATTCCCTGCGTCGTCCACGTACTCTACGTCCGCTTCTCGTTCGCTGCTTGAGCCTACGCACGGATCGTCGAGGGCGACGCCAGGGCGGCGATGCCGCCGTGGTGGGCGTCGATCATCTCGTCGACCTGCTCCGGGGCGACGGCGGGCGCGAAGAGGTAGCCCTGACCGAACCGGAAACCGAGCCGCTCGAGCTCGTCGGCCTCGGCGGCCGTTTCGACGCCCTCGGCGACGGTGTCCAGCTCCAGGCTCCGGGCCAGGCCGGCGACCGCGGCGGCGACCCGCCGTCGCGCGGGGTCGGTACAGGCCTGGGTGAAGGCCCGGTCCAGCTTCAGTTCGTCGACCGGGCACTCGTCCAGCAGGGAGAGCGCCGAGTGGCCGGTGCCGAAGTCGTCGAGGGAGACACGCACACCGAGCCGGTGCAGCGCGGCGAGGTTCGTACGCGAACCCGGCTCGTCGACCGCCATGCTCTCGGTGACCTCGACCGTGAGCCGGTCCGGCGGCAGCCCGTGCTCGCTGAGGCGGGCCGCGACCTCGTCGACAAAGCCCGTGTCGCGTAACTGCAGCGGCGATACGTTGACGCTCATGGCCGGTGCGGCATCGCCGTACCGGCGGTGCCAGGCGGCCGCCTGGGCACAGGCGGTCCGCAGCACCCAGCGGCCCAGCGGGACGATGAGGCCGGTCCGCTCGGCGATCGGGACGAAGGTCGTCGGCGAGACCGGGCCGCGGTCGGGGTGGTTCCAGCGCAACAGCGCCTCGACGGCGACCGGCCGGCGGGTGCCCAGCTCGACGATCGGCTGGAACAGCAGGTACAACGCATCGTCCTCGATGGCCTGCCGCAGGTCCGCCTCGAGTTGGGTCTGTGCCGCGAAGGCGCAGTCGATCGTCTGGGTGTAGCCGGCGTGGCGGGTCTGGCGCCGTTCGCCGCCACCCTTCGCCGCGTACATCGCCACGTCGGCCCGGCGCAGCAGTTCGTCGGGGCTCGCCTCGGCCCAGCCGTACGCGTAGCCGATGCTGGCGGCCATCGCGATGTCGCGGTCACCGAGCGGTACCGGCGGATCGAAGGCCCGCGTGATCTGCTCGGCCAGCTCCTCGACCTGCTCCGGCGTCGTCCCGATCAGCAGCACCGCGAACTCGTCGCCGCCCAACCGGGCGATGGTCGAGCCGGGCGGCCCCAGCCGCACCAGCCGGTCGGCCGTGGCGATCAGCAGCGCGTCACCGACCGCATGGCCGAGGCTGTCGTTGACGGCCTTGAACTCGTTGAGGTCGACCAGCACCACGGCGGTCGTGGCCGCGGTGGCCGGGACGGCCAGCACTTCCTCGACCCGGTGGGCGAACAGCGCCCGGTTGGCCAGCTTCGTCAGCGCGTCGTGGCTGGCCTGGTAGGTCAGCCGATGCTGCAATTCGCGGGCCTGGGTGATGTCACGAGCGTTGCCGACGACTCCCCGTACGCTCGGGTCGTTGACCTGGTTGGCCATCGTGATCTCCATCCACCGCCAGGTCCCGTCGGCGTGACGCAGCCGTGCCTGATAGGTAGCGGTCGCGCCGGGCTTGTCGACGATGCCGACGAACTGCCGATGCACCACGTCCATGTCGTCCGGGTGGACGATGCTCGCCGCGGGACGATGGAGCACGTCTTCGGCCCGCAGCCCGAGCGCGGCCTCGATGCCCGGGCTCACGTAGGAGAAGTCGCCGCCGACGGCGGTGATGGAGATGATGTCCGAGGAGTTCTGCACCAGCGAGCGGAACCGGCGCTCATGGTCGCGGAGTTCCGCCAGCCCCGCGTCCAGGCGCGCGACGAGCTGGCGGTTCTCCCGGAACGTCATGAACTGCCGGGCCACGACCAGCATCGTGATGCCGACGACGACGAAGGCGACCAGCAGCCGTTCGTACCGGTGCTGATAGCCGGTGCTCAGGAGCAGCAACGCGTCGATGGCGGCGACCGCCACATAGGGAATGACGCTGAACGCGCGGTGCGGCCGGAGCCGCTCCTGCGTCGGCGGCGCCGCGACCGCCCGCCATTGCCGCCGCGCGGCCAGCACGGCGAAGAGGCTGGCGATCGGCAGGACAAGCTGGGTCGCGGTCAGCCCGGTGTGCGCGGCGAGGAAGCTGTCGGGCACCGAGAAGATGGTGGCGAACACCAGCGCGACGCCCATCAGCCGCAGCGCGCCACGATCGAGGGTCCGCGAACCGGTCATCGCCACCTTGATCAGGGCGAAAAGGACGACCTGGCCGGCTCCCTCGGCGACCAGGGCGACGATGAGGCCCTGGTCGTCGCCCTTGATGGCCAGCGAGCGGAACACCACCTGCCACCAGAACAGGACGGCGGCCACCAGAATGGTGCAGATGTCCAGGCCGAACGCCCATCGCTGGGTGCGGCTCCGCAGGCCGAACGGCAGCCTGATCATCGCCCAGGCTTCGACGCAGACCGAGAACAGCAGGATGGCCATGTCGAGGGTGTGGAAGGTCACCACGTGCGGGTCGGGGTCGGTGATGCTGTGGTACGACCGCAACCCGCAGCCCACGAACACCGTGGCCGAGGCCAGCGCCAGCTGGTTCCAGTACCGTCGGGCTGGACGCGACAGGCCGTCGGCCCGGGCGGCGGCCCGGCAGGCCAGGCCGGAGATTCCGATGGCCGGCGACATGAGTACCGTTCCCCAGGTCGGCGGGGTGAGCCCGACGAGGCTGGTCAGGAACCACAACGCCGCCAGCACCAGTACCGCGACGGATAGCGGTACCAGCTGGTCGCGGCCGCGCGCTGCCAGCACGCGGCGTACGGCCGCGCCGATACCGCCTCGGCCCATGATCCCACCCGTCGTCCGATGTCAGACGCCATAACATCGACGGCGGCGGCGAGCGGTTGAGACATGTGGCCGAACGTCGATGCCGGGGCGCCGAAGACCCGTCGAGCGCTCGTCCCAGGCCGAAAGGTTCGCCACCTCAGGCCACTGCTTCCCCGAAGTTGTGGCCTCCCGACCCCTCTGAGGCCACTACTTCCCCGAAGTTGTGGCCTCCTGGGCTTGGGGACGCGGACGCCGGGATTTCTGGCGGGAGCAACGGTCGCACCCACGGCGGACCCGAGTCATCTGCTAAGGGGCAAAGACGGCCGCAACGCCGTACGGGAGAATCCTCGGTGACCTGACCGGAGGAGCATCGCGATGACCGTACTGGACGCCTTCACCCTTAACGGACGAGTCGCCGTCGTGACCGGTGGCAACCGCGGGCTGGGCCGCGCCTTCGCGGCCGCGCTCGGCCAGGCCGGCGCCGCCGTCGCCATCCTCGCGCGGGACGCCGCCAAGACCGGCGAGGTGGTGCGGGAACTCGCGGACGGCCCGGCGCCCGTCCAAGGCTTCCAGGCCGACGTGCGCGACCGCGGTGCGGTCGACCGCGTGGTCGCGGAAATCGTGTCCGCGATGGGCGGCGTCGACATCCTGGTGAACAACGCCGGTACGTGCATCCACGCGCCGGCCCTCGACGTGACCGAGGCGGACTGGCGCGAGGTCATCGACACCAACGTGACCGGCGTGTGGAACTGCTGTCAGGCGTTCGGGCGGCACATGGCCGAGCACGGGGGCGGCAGCATCGTCAACATCGGCTCGATCTCCGCGATGATCGTCAACCGGCCGCAGTGGCAGCCGGCGTACAACGCGTCAAAGGCGGCCGTGCACCAGCTCACCAAGTCCCTGGCCGCCGAGTGGGCGCCGCTGGGCATCCGCGTCAACGCACTCGCCCCCGGCTATATCAAGACCGAGATGGCGCCGGTGGACCGCCCCGAGTTCCGCCGGCACTGGATCGAGGACGTCCCGATGACCCGCTACGCCACGCCGGAGGAGATCGCCCCGAGCCTGGTCTACCTGGCCAGCCCGGCGTCGTCGTTCATGACCGGGACGGTCCTCGTCATCGACGGCGGCTACACCGTCTTCTGACTTCTGACGAGGACCGGCCGGCGTCTCGAGGCTCGGCGCGCGACCCGCTCGGGCACACTGGCACCGTGGATACCCTTCCCTGCGGCCACATCGCTCACCCCGGACCCAGCCGGATGTGTCGGCACCTCACCGACCCCGCCGCCCACAGCGTCGAGTACGTCCGCGTCCTGACCGGCCGCGGGCTGCATTACAACCTCTGCTGTACGGCGTGCGACAAGGCCCAGGACGCCAGCCAGGCGGTCGAGCTCGTCGAGGCCTGCGAAGGATGCGTGGCCCGCTACGACGAGGACGACGACGGGGTGTTCATCGCCTGGCGGGGCCGGCCCAGCATCTCCGAGCGACTCGAACCACTGGATCGCGCCGTCGCCGAGACGGCGCTGCCCAACGAGCTCGGCCCGGTCCTCGACATCGCCCCGATCGCCGACGAGCAGAGATCCAGCTGGCTGCTGCTCATCGCCGACGGCCGGCTCGTCCGCTTCGACGGCGCCGGCGCGACGTTCACGCCGCTGACCGTCGGCGGCGCGCCGCCCGAGCCCGATCACCAGCCGTGGGCCGGGCATCAACTGCGGCCGCGACTGCACACCTCGGCCGACGGCCGGTTCGCCGCGGTCGTCAACGACCACGGACAGCACGGGCACGTCGTGGACCTGCGTACCGGCGAGGTCACCCTGGTCCTGCACGGCGGCGACTACCGCTGCGAGACCGTCCCCTTCTCCCTCGCCTTCGCCGACCATCACGGACGCACCGTCGTCGTGCACCGCACGGCCTGGAACCGGCTGGACGTGTCGGACGCGCTCACCGGCCGCCTCCTCACCCCGCGGGAACCGACCAGTTACCAGCGCGACGAGCCACGGCCCGAGCACTATCTCGACTACTTCCACGGTGCGCTGCGCTCGTCCCCGGGCGGCCGCTGGCTGGCCGACGACGGCTGGGTGTGGGCACCCGTGGGCATCCCCCGGGTCTGGGATCTGCGCCGCTGGCTGGACGAGTACCGCTGGGAAAGCGAGGACGGCGCCACCCTCAAATACTTGTGCCAACGCGACTACCACTGGAACACGCCCATGTGCTGGATCGGCGAGGACCTGCTCGCCGTCAGCGGCATCGGCACCGACGACGTCGCGATGCTCGACGGAGCACGGGTTTTCGACGTGGCCACCGGGGCCGAACTGGTGACGTTTCCCGGTCCGCGCGGCGCCTTCTTCGCCGCGGGCCGGCGCCTCTACACCGCCGCCCCCGACGGGCTCGAGATCTGGGACCCCTTCACCGGACACCGGACCGGAACCGTCCCCGGCTTCGTACCCACCGCCCACCATCCCGGGTCCGGCGAACTCGCGTCGATCGGGGATGCCGTGCTCCGCCGGTGGCGGTACACGTCGTGATTCATCAGGGGCCGGGCAGCGTTCGCTTGGCCCGCATGCGGCGTGCGGTATGCCGGCCGGCCGGTGCAGCGTCGCGGCTGACATCGGCGGCGCCGAGAACGCCGAGGCCGCCGAGGACCAGTCCGAGGATCGGACCAGCCAACAAGATCAGATAGTACTTGGCCGCCGTGTCGCCGAGCGTCATCTGCAGTTCGTAGGTCGTACCGTGGGGAACATAGGGGTTCGGGTTGGCCCACTTGAGGTCGACCAGGCGCGGGAAGAGCAGCATGGTGCCGATCGTCAGCACCGCCAGCAGGAGCGCCGCGGTCGTGCCGGCGCACAGCCCGCCGACGAATCCCGCCACGGCCCGCCGGCCGGCCCGTAGTCGCATGGCGATGGGTCCGACGGCCAGCAGCGCGGCGAGCGGTACGACGATGAGCACCACCGTGTATCCGGCTCGCATCCCGGCATTGGTGAGGTGCAGCGGATTGCCGAAGGGCATCAGCGCGTACACGAGCACGGCCACCGCGGCGCCCAGTCCGGTACCCGTCGTCAATACCGCGCGGGGTACCGCGAACCGCCGGGCGGTCACCGTGAGCACCACGAGCGCGTAACCGCCGAGCATGACCGTGATGATGACGGCGCTCACAACGGACTCGTGGCGCATGTCGGCGGCCCAGTTGTCCTGATCGAAAGCCTGGAAGTGATCGAAACGGGCCCCGGCGTAGCGGAACAGCGAGACCATGACCAGCAGCAGCAGGTAGACGGCGACGTAGCCGCCGGAGCGGACCGCCCTCGCGGCACGGTTGTCCGCGGCCGGGCCGAGCAGCGGCCGCACCATCCACGGCAGCAGCGCCAGCACCAGCATGACGACGGTCAGGCCGATCCGGTCGGTCCGCACGGCCGGATTGGTCGAACCCGGGTGCCAGTCGAGCCACACCAGCGCCGCGCCGGCCGCCGCCGCGGCCGCGGTGCAGCCGACCCTGCGTACGACGTCGGACTGCCGGGTGACGGTCAGCAGGCCGCCGGCCAGCCAGCGCCGCCGTTCGCGTCCGGCCGGGATCTGCTCGGCCTCGGCCCGGATGGCCTCGGCCCAGACCCGCTGCGGCGTGGGCAGCAGCCCGGCCGAGGATCGCAGCAGCGCACTCAACGCACGAGTCACCCGGTCCATCAGGTTCCTTCCGCTGCGAGCGGCCGCGGTCGCGGCGCCGCGACCCGCCGCGGCTCCGGCCGAGCGGCTGTGATGATCTCCTGGGCTTCGGCGCTGCCGTCGCTGGACAACCGGTACATGTGTCGGCGGGGCCGGCCCAGGGGCGGCTCCGCCTCCCAGACCGCCTCGAGCAGGCGCTGATCCGCCAGCCGGATGAGGATCGGATAAAGCGAACCGGCCTTCAGCCCGACCTCCTGGCCAAGCTCGTAGCCGTATCGCCAGCCGTCCGGTCGGGCGGCCAGCGCCCGCAGCACGGCCACTGCCTGCGGCGAGTGCCGCCGCGCCCGGGTCACCCGCCCGTCCCAACCGTTGTCGTAGAGATCACGCCGGAACGCTACCTATATAGAGTTGTCCGGGTCATCGGCCGAACGGTGGATCAACCGGGCGCCGCTGGGTACCGCCGGGGTTTGGCGCTAGCGCCGGATCGCGTCCTCGTAGGTTGCGGTGGGAAGCGTCGAAGGAGTCTGCCGGGATGCGGCGGGAGCCTCCTTGGCCTGGCCGCGGGCGAGCAAACCCTTGCCGAGGGCGGTGATCGTGGCGAGGACGGCGACGTTGAGCGCGGCCGTCCAGTCGAACTTGGTGATGTCGAAGACGCCGCTGGCGACCATCGACGCCGCCACAGACGCGAGGAAGGTCTTCGCCAGCCGTACCAGCATGTCCGGCCAGAACGGCAGGTTCGTCGCCCTCGTCGCGTACTGCACGGCGGTCAGGACGACGGATGCCACGGCGGCGCTGAGGGCGAGCGTTGAGGCGTACTTCCACGGCAGGTTGTCCACGGTAAATGCGCTGCCCCCGGCCAGCAGGGTCGCGAAGAACACCTGCCCGGCCGACCAGCCCGCCCGTTCCAGGAAGTCGAGCATTACGGCCTTCAGCTTGGACCCGGTCCACGCCATTGAGCACTCCATTCAGGGTCGACGACGTAAGCACGATCCTCGCGCCCGATAGAGTGCGTCAAGTGCCTCGCGTTGCGGCCGCCGCCCCGTCCCCACCAAGTCGATCAAGGAAGTACGCGCCCGGGAAACGGACATTTTCCGGCGTGTACTTCCTTGATCGACTTGGTGGCGATCGCCGCCCGGCCGCTATGGCTCCTCGACGCCGGAGATCCGGTACTTGTGCACGTCCGCCGCGCGAATCGGGGGAGTCCGCAACTCCGGTCCGCCGGAGTTGCGGAAGCGATGCAGGTCCTCGTCCGATCGCCATCGCTCGTAGATGTTGATCCGCCCGGGTTCGATCGGATCCGGCGCCTGCACGAAGTCGAGGCAGCCGGGTGCGGATCGCGCCAGCCCGGCCACGTCGCCGACGGCCGCCAGGTAACGCTCACGGTCCTGCGGGTCGACCTCGAGTCTCCCGGCAATGATCAGCATTCGGAGGTACCTCCCGTCCAAAAACACAGTGTCGTGACAGCACAGCAAGTCGCCACAGTAGTCGACGTAGTGCGTTGGAAACCCATGACCCAGAACGGCGGTAGATGACGATGACGATGCCCGCACCAGCGCCGATCCACGTGCCCGACGACGTGCTCGCCGACCTTCAACAGCGCTTGGCGTTGACGCGCTGGCCGCTCGACGCGGGCAACCAGGACTGGTACTACGGCGTGAATCGCACATACCTGCAGGAGCTTGTCGACTACTGGCGCACCGGATACGACTGGCGTTCGGCCGAGGCCGCGATCAACGCACACGAGCACTACCGGGTCGAGGTCGACGGGGTGCCGGTGCACTTCATGCGCCAGGCCGGCGTCGGCCCGGACCCCGTACCGTTGATCCTCACTCACGGCTGGCCGTGGACGTTCTGGCACTGGGCCAAGGTGATCGGCCCGCTGGCTGACCCGGGCGCATACGGCGGCGATCCGGCCGACGCGTTCGACGTGATCGTGCCGTCGTTCCCCGGCTTCGGATTCTCCACGCCGCTGCCGGACCACCCGGACATGAACTTCTGGAAGGTCGCCGACCTTTGGCACACCCTGATGACCAAGACCCTCGGGTACGGCCGGTACGCCGCCGGCGGCTGCGATGTCGGCGCGTTGGTGACCGGCCAGCTCGGGCACAAGTACGCCGACGAGTTGTATGGCATCCACATCGGCTCCGGGCAGAAGCTCACTCTGTTCAACGGCGACCGGGCTTGGGACCTCAGCGGTGGCCGGCCCATTCCCGATGGCCTGCCCGCCGACGTCCACGCCAGAATCGTCGAACTGGACAAGCGGTTCGCCGTCCACCTCGCCGCCCACGTGCTCGATCCGAGCACCCTTTCCTACGGGCTGTCGGACTCACCGGCTGGAATGCTCGCCTGGATCCTGCGAGCGCTGGGTGGCCTGGAGCGACAACGGCGGCGACATCGAAACCGTGTTCAGCCAGCGACGACCTCCTCACCCACGCCACGATCTACTGGGTCGGCAATTCGATCGGTACGTCGATACGCACGTACGCCAACAACAACCGCTATCCCTGGACGCCCGTCACACGACCGGCAGCCGGTCGTCGAGGCGCCCACCGGCATCACCTTCGTCGGGTACGAGAACCCGCCCGGCGTCAGCACCGGTATGCGCGTCCAGAACTTCCTCGAGGGCGATCGCGCGGCCTGGTACAACCACGTCAACCTCACCGCGCACGACCGCGGCGGGCATTTCATCCCCTGGGAAATCCCCGACGAATGGGTCGACGACCTCCGGCGAACCTTCCGCGGCCGCCGGCACTGAACGTGGCCGGGCCGGTGTCATATTGAGACAGCGCGATCGGTGGATCGGCCTAGCGTTTGTCGTGCGTTGTGTGACGTGAACGCCGACCGAACGAGGAGAAGCCGATGAAGGCGCTCGTATACCACGGTCCGGGTCAGAAGTCGTGGGATTCCGCGCCCGACCCGAAGATCGTCGACCCCACCGACATCGTGGTCCGGGTCGACACGACGACGATCTGCGGCACCGACCTGCACATCCTCAAGGGCGACGTACCGACCGTCGACCAGGGTCGCATCCTGGGACACGAGGCGGTCGGGACGGTGGTCGCCGTCGGGTCCGCGGTGACCAGTCTCGCCGCCGACGACCGGGTGATCGTACCGGCGATCACATCCTGCGGGCGTTGCTCCTACTGCAAACGCGCCATGCCCAGCCACTGCCAGGCCACCGGCGGCATCGGCTGGATCTTCGGGCATCTCATCGACGGCACCCAGGCG
The DNA here is from genome assembly GCA_963816625.1 of uncultured Actinomycetota bacterium. Lineage (GTDB taxonomy): Bacteria > Actinomycetota > Actinomycetes > Mycobacteriales > Micromonosporaceae > Dactylosporangium. The sequence continues at coordinate 2,275,002 of CAWFLC010000006.1, forward strand.
GAGTACGTGCGCGTCCCGTTCGCCGAAACCAGCGTGCACAAGGTGCCCGAAGGCGTCACCGACGAGCAGGTGCTGTTCCTGACCGACATCCTGCCCACCGGCTACGAGGTCGGCGTGCGCAATGGCCGGGTCAAGCCCGGCGACATGGTCGTGGTCGTCGGCGCGGGCCCGGTCGGCCTCGCCGCCATCCAGACCGCGGGGCTGGCCGGCGCGGCCACCATCGTCGCCGTCGACCTCGCCGATTCCCGGCTCGAACATGCCCGCCGCTTCGGCGCCGACCACACCGTCAACCCCGGCAGCGACGACGCCGAGGCCCGGATCGCCGAACTCAGCGACGGCGGTCTCGGCGCCGATGTGGCGATCGAGGCCGTCGGGATCCCGGGCACGTTCGACATCTGCACCCGCGTGGTCCGCCCCGGCGGTGTCGTGGCCAACATCGGCGTGCACGGCGCCCCGACGACGCTGCATCTCGAAGAGCTGTGGATTAAGAACGTGACGATCACGACCGGCTTGGTGGACGGCACGACCGTGCCCATGCTGATGCAACTCGTGCAGTCCGGGAAGATCGCCGGTGAGTTGTATGGCACCCACGAGTTCGCGTTGAACGACGTGCTGTCGGCGTACGACACCTTTGCCGACGCCGCCAAGAACGACGCACTGAAGGTTGTTATCAAGCGGTAGCAGATCCGGCCGGCCGCATTCGCGGCCGGCCGGATGTCCACATGGGACGGTTATACCGAGAGCCGCTGACCGGGGAAGATCAGGTTGGGGTTGTTGCCGACGACCGAGACGTTCCGCTCGTACAACGACTTCCAACCACCCTGGACCTGGTGGCTCGCAGCGATCGCGGAGAGCGTGTCCCCGCTGACCACTGTGTAGTTCCCGGTCGAAGGACCGGTGACCGGACGGCTCGGCGCCTGGGGCGCGCTCTTCTTCGTGGTGGTGGTGCTGTTCTTCTTCGTGGTGCTGTTCTTGCGAGTGGAACCACTGGACTTGTTACCGGTGGAGTGGCTCGGGGCGACCTTCTTGGTGGAGCCACCCTTCTTGCCACACACCGGCCACGGGCTGAGTCCACGCCTCGCGTACAGGTGCTCCGCGATGGTGATCTGCTGGGCGCGGGACGCGAGATCCGCCCGTGCCGCGAACGCCTTTCCGCCGTTGCCGGCCCAGGTGCCCTGGTTGAACTGCAGGCCGCCGTAGTATCCGTTGCCGGTGTTGATATGCCAGTTGCCACCCGACTCGCACTTGGCGATCGCGTCCCAGTTCACCGGGGTAGCAGCGTCGGCCGGGCCGGCGGTGCCAAGCAACATCACACCACCGGTCGCACCGGCCAGCACCGCGCCGGCCAGGAGGCGCCGGCGGCGCCCGTTGTCACGTGAGAACATGTACCAACCTCCACGCCTACGAGGTCAGCTGTCGGGTTCGGCCCGAGGTCGGCCGGTCGTGATATCCACGACTTCACCCCAAGGCGCGCTGTTTGCGCGCGCCGGAGAACCAATGGGTCCCCCGCTCCCACCACATCTCTGCGATTTTGCTCGATCGGCCCGCGGTGGGATTCGGCGTGCACACCGATCGAGGTTCGCATTGGCGCGAACCCGGCTGACGCTAGCGAGCCGAGCGTGCGAAACCAACTTGCCGGCCCTGACCGTGAGACTTGTCACGGGCCTTCGCGATCACTCCGCGCCCCGCGGTGATCGGCCCGGTGCCGCCCTGGCCAGGACATTCAAGGTGCGGGCCGCGGCAAGCAGGTTGCCGCCGCGCCCATGGGCCCGCAGCGCCGGTCGCGCGGCCCGCTCGGCCCGTCGAGATCGCCTCTCGACCGTCCACAGAGGACGGCCGGCACATTCATCACTGCGCCGGCATTGCGAGGGTTTGTCGCCTAGCAGACCCTCCGCCGATCTTCCGTCGCGGCCGACCCGAGCCCCCGTACCTTCGAATTGATCTCCGGTGGCCAGCACCGGAGGCGGGGGAACAGGGGTACCGCCATGAACATCAGCCACAAACTCGCCAAGACCGCCGTCGTCGCCGCGGCCGCCGCCGCGCTCGTCGCGGTCAACGCACCGACGGCCCACGCCGACAACGCACCGGTCACGTGCGCGATCCGGACGAGCAACGGGCACTACCTGACGGCGGTCGGCGGTGGCGGGCGAACCACTGACGTCCTGCACACCGACGCGACGAGGGTTGGCGCGTGGGAGCGGTTCACCCTGGTCGACTCGGGCGACGGCAGCGCGAACATCCACTACGGGTTCCGCACCAGCAAAGGCCGGTACCTGACCGCCGTGAGCGGCGGCGGGCGCACCACCGACGTGATGCACTCGGACGCCGTGAACCTTCTCGCCTGGGAGAAGCTGTCGGTGGTCTCGTTCGGTCACGATGTTTACGCGATCCAGACGATCAACGGTCACTACCTGACCGCCGTCGGCGGTGGTGGCCGGATCACCGACACCATTCACTCGGACGCGACGAGGATCGGCTCGTGGGAGAAGTTCCGCTTCACCTGCGGCATCTGACTGTCGCACCGACCGGGCGGTGCGCCGAGTGCATTCGGCGCACCGCCCGGGGTGGGCTCGGCCGTTGCCGGATGTCTTATGCCCAGTTCAGGACCTGAAGGTTGAGCGGCAGGACCCGGATGTGCCGGCCGGCCAGCGCGGGAGCGATCGGGGTCGGCTGCCCGGCGAAGAGGGCCTGCTCGTCGCTGACCGTGCCGGGGCTGGTGAACGAGTCGAACTCATACGGCAGGCCATTCGACGCACTCGGCGACGGGGTGTCCATCACCTGGAAGTGCAGGTGCGGCGCCGTCGAGCTGCCGGTGTTGCCGAGCCGGGCGAGAACCTGGCCCCGGCGGACCCGGTCGCCGACCCGCACGGTGAGGCTGTTCGGCTGGACGTGGGCGTACAGGACGTAGTGCCCGCCACCGATGTCGATGACGATCCAGTTTCCCGGGGCGGTCTCCGGGTCGAACGGCGGCGGGGAGTTCGGCGGGACCTGCTCAGCCTCGCCCTCGTGGGTGCGCACCACGGTGCCGTTGGCCACGGCCAGGAGGTCGGCACCATAGTCCTCGTAGCTGGTCAGCGCGTCGATCGGTCCGGTGAACATCCGGCGGTCCCGATCGAGCTGGACGAAGTCGATGGCGAACCGCTCGGGCAGGCGCAGGCTTCCGTTCACGGGAATGGCGCCGCCGCGATGGTCGGTACGAGTGGCGCAGCAGCCGTTGGCGGCGACCCACCGGTCACCGCGCAGCGGCGGCCCGATCACGACCGGCCGGTCGGGCAGCACGGCGGTGGCGCCGGTGGTGTACGTCTTGGCCGCGGCGAGCCCCGGCGGCAGTTGCGTGTCGTCGTAGTCGATCGTGATTCGGTGCAGCAGGGCACGCGGCACCCGGGCGTTCTCCGGCAGCGAGACCTCCAGCACGGCGATCGCGCTCAGGCCGGGGCCGAGCGTGCCGTCGTAGTCGCCGCCCTCGGGTCGCTTGAGCAATGCGGTCAGGGCCGCCCCCTGCCGGCTGGCGACGACCGTGCCGGTGGCCGCGTCGAGGGTGTCGATGCGGAGCACAGCCGCCGGGATGAACCCGGTGTTGAGCAGTTGCAGTTCATAGGCGATGTGCTGACGGCGGTCGGCACCGAGTACGACGTTCGGCCGGTACATCACCGTCGCCACGACGAAGGTGAAGGAATCATGCCGTGTCACGGCCGTTGCCGGCGACCGGCCACCAGAGCCGGGTGCGGCGACCCCGTTCGCCGCACCGCTGGCGGGGGCGGCCCCCACCACAATGAACGCGGTCAGCGCCGCGAGGACCGAGACCTTGCCCCATCGTGAACCCATGACCCCAGCTCCAATCAGCCCGCAACCGGCGCGGGCCACGGTGTGTCCCAGCTAGGTTGCGCCACGATGCCCAGGGTGACCATTCACGGGCGCTAATGGCTCATCCCGGCCGAATGAACCAGCTGGCAGCGCGACGATCACCATCGCGGCCAACGACACCACGGTCAGCAACCTGACCATGTCCAACGACTTCAACGAGGCGTCGAGCACGCTGTCGGCGAAGCAGGCGGTCGCGGTCAACACCTCCGGCGACCGGGTCCAGTTCAACGGGGTCCGGATCCTCGGCAACCAGGACACGCTCCTGGTCAACACGTCCGGCCCGGCCGTGCGCCGCCTGTACGTCCGGAAGTCCTATGTGGAGGGTGACGTCGACTTCATCTTCGGCGGCGGCACGATGGTGTTCCAGCAGGGCGAAGTGCGTTCGCTGACGCGTGGTTCGTCGTCCAACAACGGCTACATCACCGCGGCGGCGACGAACATCGGCAACCCGTACGGCTTCTTGTTCTGGCAGACGCACCTCACCAGCCTCGTGGCGGGACGCGCGGTTCACCGAATACTCGAGCACCGGCCCGGGCGCGGTCGTCAACGCCAACCGGCCGCGGATGAGCAGCGCGACGGCGGCGCAGTACACGCCGACCGCCTATCTCGCCGGCTCGGACGGCTGGAACCCACTGCACTGACGCAGCTCCGGTACGGGCGGCCGCCGGTCAACCAGTAGCCGCCAACGGCCGGCGGCTGCCGGTGCGCACGCGCAGGCTGATCGGACCGCGGATGGTGTTGGAGACCCGTCGCCGGGTCGGAGCGGCCCGGCGCAGGCCGGGCAGGCGCTGGGCCAGCGAACGCAGCGCGACGGTGGCTTCGAGCGTGGCCAGGGGACGTCCGACGCAGTAGTGGATGCCGCTGGAGAACGCGAGGTGGTCGACGGTGTGGGCGCGGGTGATGTCGAAACGGTCGGGGTCGGGGTAGACCTCCGGGTCGCGGTTGGCCGCGCCCAGCAAGGTCACCACGTACTGGTAGCGCCGCACGAGTCGACCCTCCAGTTCGAGTGGCTCGAGGGCGAACCGGCCGGTGCGCTGCACGGGCGGGTCGAAGCGCAGCGTCTCCTCGACCGCCGGTCCGGCCAGGCCGTCCGGATCGGCGCACAGCGCCTCCCACTGGTCCGGGTGGTCGAGCAGCGCGTTGACCGCGTTGCCGATCAGGTTGACCGTGGTCTCGAAGCCGGCCACGAGGAGCAGCACGCACAGGGGTAAGAGTTCGTCGGGGCGCACCTGGTCGCCCTCGGCGGCGATGATGCGGCTGACGATGTCGTCGGCCGGCTCGCGGCGGCGCAGCGCGAAAAGGTGTTCGAAGAGATCGGCCAGCTCGGTGTTGGCCGCTTGGAGCCGGCCGGCGTGGGACAGGGACCGGATGCCGTCGAGCGCGCCGCCGATGACCATGCCGTACCGGGCGAAACGGCCGGCGTCGGCGTCCGGGATGCCGAGGAGGTTGGTGATCACGGCGATCGGCAGCGGCGCGGCGAGGGCGCGGACGATGTCGAACTCGCCACTGCCGGCGGCCGGGTCGAGCAGATCGGCGACGGTCTGCTCGATCCGCGGCCGATAGCCGGCCATCTGCTTCGGGCTGAACGCGGGCTGAGTGAGCCGGCGCAGCCGGGTGTGATCGGGCGGGTTCATCTGCAGCATCGACAGGTCGAAGTCGTCCGCGGTCTCGTACGGCACGTCTGGTCGCACGGCGAAGCGCCGGTCGCGCAGGACGGTGCTGCAGACGCGATGGCTCGTGGTGACCCAGTTGCCCATGCGGGTGGGCAGCATCGGGCCGTCGCGGCGCATGGCCTCGTAGATCGCGTACGGGTTGTCGCGGCCGGGCCGCAGCGACAGCAGCGCCATCCGGTCACGCAGCGCGTAGCCGAGCACGGCCTGCTGGGCGCGCAGGCGGTAGAGGCCGGTGGCGAAGGCGATCGTCTGGCGGAGCTTGGTGGTCATCGCGGCGTCGCAAGGTGGTCCACGCCTCAAGCCTATTCGCCGTTCGCAGCGCGGCGGAGAATGCGATCATGAATGATCACGAGCGGGTCCGCGACCTCGACATCGTCGTGTACGGCGCCACCGGCTTCGTGGGCGTCCTGGTAGTCGAGCATCTGGTCGCGCACGCGCCGCACGGCACGCGCATCGCGCTGGCCGGTCGGTCCGCCGCCCGCCTCGAGGCGATACGGACGCGGCTGGGCCGGGACTGGCCACTCGTCGTCGCCGACGCCGAGGACACCGCGGCCCTGCGGCGACTGGCGGACTCCGCCCACGTCGTGATCACCACGGTCGGCCCGTACGCCCGATACGGCCGTGCCCTCGCCCATGCCTGCGCCGCCGCCGGCACCGACTATGTCGACCTCACCGGTGAGGTGCTGTTCGTGCGGGCCAGTGCCGCGGAGAACCACGCCCTGGCTCGCTCGACCGGCGCCCGCATCGTGCATTCCTGCGGCTTCGACTCGATCCCGTCCGACCTGGGCGTGCACGTCCTGTACGCGCAGGCCCAGGCCGATGGCGCCGGCAAGCTCACCGACACCACGCTGGTCGTCACCAGCCTGCGCGGCGGCATCAGTGGCGGCACCGTCGACTCGATGCGCCACCAGGTCGACGTGCTGAAGAACGACCGCGACCTGCGCCGGGTGGTCGCCGACCCGTACGCGCTGAGCCCGAGCCGGGCCGACGAGCCGGACCTCGGCCGGCAACCGGACCTTGTCACCCTGCGCGGCCCGCACGTGGATCCGTCGCTGCGCGGCCGCCTGGCTCCCTTCGTGATGGCGCCGTACAACACCCGCGTCGTCAGGCGCAGCAACGCGTTGCGCGGTTGGGCCTACGGTCGCGGGTTCCGCTACCGCGAGGCGATGAGCGTCGGCACGTCGCCGCTGACCCCCGTCACCGCGGCTGTCGCGAAGGCCGCCCTCGGCGGACTGATGGTCGCGATGGCGCTGCCGCCGACCCGGTTCGTCGTCGACCGGATCCTGCCCAAGCCGGGCCAGGGCCCGAGCGAGCGGACCCGCCGTACCGGCCACTTCACGGTGGACGTGTTCACCCGGACAGACACCGGCGCCCGGTATGCGGCCCGCGTCAAGGCCGACGGCGACCCCGGCTACGCGGCGACCGCCGTCATGATCGGCGAGGCGGCGCTCGCGCTCGCCGTCGATCGCACCGGGTTGCCCCCGTCCGAGGGTGGCGTGCTCACCCCGGCCACCGGCATCGGCGACGCCCTGGTCCGGCGACTGCGCGCGGCCGGCATGGAGCTCTCCGTCCGGACCACCGGCGACCGGTAACGGCATCGGTGGTGATCCGGATCAGGGTGGGGCCCGCGCCGCAGGCGCGGGGTCGGGGGGGCGGAGAAGTCAGCGTAGGGCCCGCCCGGTACGCCCGGATGACCCGCCGCTAGCCGCTGACCCGCTGCAGCGCGTCCAGGGCGGCACCGACGGCGGGCCGGGCGGTGGCGCTGTCGCGCCAGAGCGCGAAGACGCGGCGCGCGGGTGGCGGGTCGATCGGAATGAACCGGATCGACGGCGGTGCCGGCTCGCGGCCCAGGCGTGGGATCACGGCGGCGCCGAGGCCGGCCGCCACCAGCGCCACCTGCGTCGAGTGTTCCGACGCGGTGTGCATGATGCGCGGCTCGAGGCCGTCCCGGCGCAGTGTCCGGACGAGCCAGTCGTGGCAGATCTGCCCGGCGCTCCAGCTGATCCAGTCGTCGCCGGCCAGTTCTTTGATGGCGACGCGGTCCCGGCCGGCCAGCGGATGGTCGACCGGCAACGCCACATCGAACAGGTCAGTCAGCAGGTCGCGGCGCGCGAGTCCGTCGGGCACCGGCAGGACGTCATCGGCCCAGTCCTGCACGACGGCGATGTCGAGGTGGCCGCGGACCAGAGCCGGGATCGCCTCGTGCGGTTCCCGTTCGGACAGTGACACCGCCAGGTCCGGATACCGCAACCGCAGGTCCCGCAGTACGGCGGGGAGCAGGCCGCGCGCGGCGGTCGCGAACGCCGCGACGGTCAATGCGCCGGCCACGGCGCCACGGTGTTCGGCCAGGCCGGACTCGACCCGTTCGACCTGGTTCAGCAGCTCGCCGGCGCTGCGGGCGAGCAGGGTGCCGGCCTCGGTCAGCCGCACGCCCCGGCCGTGCCGTTCGACGAGGCGCTGGCCCACCTCCCGCTCCAGCCGGGCCACCTGCTGCGAGACGGCCGAGGTGGTGACGTGCAGCGCGCCCGCCGCGCCGACGACCGACCCGGTCGTCCACACCGCGCGGAGCACGCGCAACCGCTCCAGGTTCAACATCGTAGCGATGCTACGCGATTCAGTTCACGAAGAGTCGCTTGTCCTTACGAATGGATCGCCGGACAGTGAGGGCCATGCGAACTGTGGAAGCGCTGACCCTGACCATCGGCGGCGACCTGCCGGTCCACCGGCTCGGGTTCGGTGCCATGCGGCTGACCGGCCCACCAGCCTGGCCGGACCGGTCCACCGCGATCGCGATCGCCCGGCGCGCCGTCGAACTCGGCGTGACCTTCATCGACACCGCCGACGCCTACGACTTCGGCGACAACGAAGCGCTGCTCGGCGCGGCGCTGTACCCGTACCACTCGGGCGTGGTGATCGCCACCAAGGGCGGTCAGGTCAACGTCGGCCGCGATTGGATCCCGCTCGGCCGCCCCGAATACCTGCGCCAGCAGGCCGAGTTGAGCCTGCGCCGGCTGCGGCTGGACCGCATCGACCTCTACCAGCTGCACCGCGTCGACCCCACCGTGCCGCTGGCCGACCAGATCGGCGCACTCCGGCGGCTGCAGGACGAGGGCAAGGTCCGCCACGTCGGTCTTTCGCAGGTCACCGTGGCCCAGCTCGCCGAGGCCGCGCAGATCACCCCGATCGCCAGCGTCCAGAACCGTTACAACCTCACCGATCGGGATAGCGAGGACGTCCTGGAGTACTGCGAACGGCACGGCATCGCCTTCATCCCGTGGCGTCCGGTCGCCCCGAGCACCGCCGCCGGCGGCGCCGACCCGCTGGCCGCGGTCGCCGCCCGGCTGCGGGCCACCCGTCCCCAGGTCGCGCTGGCCTGGCTGCTGCGCCGCTCGCCGGTGATGCTGCCGATCCCCGGTACGTCCTCGCGCGCACATCTGGAGGCCAACGTCGCGGCGGCCGACCTCGCGCTCAGCGCCGACGATTACGCTCAGCTCGCCGCCGGCTGAGCAGCCCACTCGTTCCCCGAAGTTGTGGCCTCCCGGGGCGGCTGAGGCCACTCGTTCCCCGAGGTTGTGGCCTCCCGGGGCGGCTGAGGCCACTCGTTCCCCGAGGTTGTGGCCTCCCGGGGCGGCTGAGGCCACTCGTTCCCCGAGGTTGTGGCCTCCCGGGGCGGCTGAGTGCGCCGGGTCAGGCCTGCTCGCGCGAGCACCACCAGGTGGTACGGCCGCCGACCGTGCCCCGCGACATCGGGGCACCACAGCGAGGACATCGGCCATCGGGCATGCGTGCCGGAATCACCGACAGGGTGTGCACACCGCCACCCTCGAGGGCCGACTCGACCGCCCGCCGCACACCCCGGTACAGCCGGTCCAGCTCGGCTCGGGACAGCTCGTTCGCCGGGCGGGCCGGGTTGATCCGGGCCAGCCAGAGTGCCTGGTCGGCGAGGAGGTTCCCGACGCCCGCGACCACGCTTTGATCCAGCAGGCGAGCCTTCACCGGCGCGGTGCCCCGCCCCATGGCGGCGCGGAATTCGGCCGCTCCGATCTCGCGGGCATCGGGGCCGAGCGCCTCCACCGGCGGGTCCAGGCGCACCCGGCCCAGCCGGCGCGGATCGACGAGCACGAGATAGGTGCCGTCGGCGAAGCGCAGCGAGAACCGGGAGAAGCGCAGGTCCCCTTGCGCCCGGCCCCGTTCCCAGTAGTCGCCGCCGTCGACCTCGCCGCCGCGCCCGTCGCCGAACACCATCCGGCCCGACATGCCGAGGTGGATCCCGAGGTGCGGGCCGGGGCGCCGCGACCGCCCGACGCCGGAGGTCTCGCACCATATGCTCTTACCGATCCGGTGTACCGCGGTCAGCCGCCGCCCGACCAGTGCCGCGCGGATCTCGCCGGGTTGGTGCGGCCGGCACACGTACGAGTCGCTGTCGTCGACGTCCACGATGACCCGGCGGAGCGCCGTGCGCTCGATGACCTGCCGGGCCGACTCGACCTCGGGCAGCTCAGGCACGGATTCTCATCACGCTACCCCCCCGACCCCGCGCCTGCGGCGCGGGCCCCACCCTGATCACTCGCGTCACGTCAGCACCATAGCCGGTGCGCTTGGCGGGTGTGCCGTACACGGCACACCCGCCACACGCCGGGTCAGGCACTGATCGTGTAGCTGTCGCCGTACACCTTCCAGGTCAGCGGGGTGTTGAGGTCGAGGTTGCCGTTGTTGAGGAACACGCGCTGCGCGGTGTCGACCCGGCTGGTGTCGCTGTGCGCCTCCTCCTTGAGCATCGCGGCCTTCCGCGCGTCGAGGAACGCGTTGAGGTAGGCGGTCTCGTCGCCGCCCTGCGCCGGCGTCTTCGCCCGCGCCATCGCGGCCTTGCGGATCCCGCCGAAGCTGGCCGAGTCGTCGCCGGGTCCGTGCATGACCATCGCGTCGTAGTACGCGAACTGGCCCAGTGCCCGTAGCCCGTCGACCTTGGCCTGCGCGACGGCCGGGTTGAAGTAGGTGCGGTCGCGCTCGGCGTCCTGCGCCTGCTGGAACGCGAGGTCGGCGGCGGCCGTACGCCACGCGGTGACGAATCCGGCGTCCAGCCCGGCGTGCGAGTCGGTGCCGTTGACGGCGCGCAGCGCGGGCAGGTACTTGGCCAGCGGGTTGGTGGGCACCTTGGCGGCGTACGCCTGCACGACCGCGAGCATGTCGCCGGTACCGGAGCAGAAGCCGATGATGCCGGCGGTGTAGCCGCGGCCGTCGCCGATGTCCTCGATGTAGGCGTACTGGGCGCGCCAGTTCAGCGACGAGTTCTCCGCGCTGGAGACGAGTTGCATCGCGACGTCCTTGCGGTGCGGCTCGGACAGTTCGGCCGCGCGCGCCGGCGCCGGCGTCGTCGGCTTGGGTGCGGGCGTCGCCGGGACCGGCACCGGTGCCGGTGCCTTCGTCGGTACCGGTGCCGGGGTTGATTCGAGCCGGTGGCCGTAGACCTTGAACTCGAAGAGCGCCATGCCCTTCGCGGTCTTCGCCGACGCGGCGTTGATGCGCACGTACCGGCCGGTGCCGGTCAACCCGGTCAGGTCGTCGGTGCCGCCGTTGCCGGTCGTGGTCGCATACAGCGTCGTCCACGTCGCGCCGGTGGTGGACGTCTCGATGCGGTAGTTCGCGGCGTACGTCTTGTCCCAGTTCAGCTTTACCCGGCTGATCGCGGCGGTGACCCCGAGGTCGACCCGCAACCACTGCGGCCCGGCGTTGACCGCGCCGGCCCAGCGCGTGCTGCCATCGCCGTCGACGGCCGCCGCCGCACCGTTCGCGGCCGCTTTCGTCGAGGAGGACGCGGCCGGCCGCCCTTCGGAGAGCTTGCCGTCGGCCGCCGCCTGCGCGCCGCCGGGCAGCAGCAGTACCAGCGGTACCGCCAAGGCCGTTCCGGCGACTGCCGTTCCGAGCCTCCGCCCTCCCGACCCGCGCCTGCGGCTCGGCCCCACCCTGATCGCCGTGCGCAGTGCCGCCATGCCGCCTCCTACGATCCGTCCGATGTCGAGGGATCCATCGACACCGGACCGGACGGCCCTGAAGCAAGCACCGGACGGCAACCGATCGGCGCCACGATCGCTCCCTCGGCTCGCGGCCCGGCGTACCTTTCGGGCATGGACGAAGTGCGGCAGATCGGCCCGGACAGCGACGAGGCCGCGTGGCGGCTCGGGAGTGTCACGTTCGGCTACGGGGCCGAGCGCCGGCCCGACGGCTGGAGCGCCACCGTGGCCGGACGGACCAGCTGGGGCGTGTTCGACGGCGCCGGCCACCTGGTCGGCAAGGCGGTGGACCGGGAGCAGGGGCACTGGTTCGGCGGTCGGCTCGTGCCCGCCGCGGGCGTGGCCGGCGTCGCGGTCGTGCCGGAACTGCGCGGTCGCGGCATCGCGCGGCGGATCTTGACCAGGCTGCTCGCCGCGGCGCACGACCGGGGCGCCGTCATCAGCACGCTGTTTCCCACGACGCCGACACCGTACCGGCGGCTGGGCTGGGAGCAGGTCGGCTACCTCACCTACACCGCGTGGCCGACCACCGCGCTCGCGGCGACGGTGCCGCACCCCGGCATCGAGTTGCGGCCGGCGGTCGAGGCGGACGTGCCGGGCATCGAACGGCTGTACCGTGACTTCGCCCGAGCCGGTACCGGCATGCTGGAACGCTCCGGAGCCTTGTTCACCGCCACGCCCGCCCAACTGCTGGCCGGCCATGACGGCGTCACCGTCGCCGTCGATCGCAGTATTCCACCCTCCCGACCCATTCCGACCGGCGTCGTCGGCTACGCCAGCTGGCACCGCGGACCGGGCTACGACGCGACCAGCAGCATCACGGTCGACGACCTGATCGGGTTGACGGCCGGGGCGTTGTCGAGTCTACTGTGGACGATCGGTGGATGGGCCAGCGTCGCGCCGACGGCGGTGCTGCGCCTCACGTCGACGGACCCGGCACTGTTCCTCATCCCGTCGGCCGCTGGCACCGTCCACACGCGACATCCGTGGATGCTGCGGGTCGTCGACGCGGCCGGGGCCATCGCCGCCCGCGGGTTCGCCCCTGCGGTTCGTGGCGAGGTCGAACTCGAACTCGTCGACGTCGAATGCCCCTGGCAGGCCGGGCCGCACCGGCTCGTCGTGGCCGACGGGGCCGCCCACCTCGAACCGGGCGGCGGCGGCCGGGTGCGGATGACGCCGCGGGGGTTCGCCGCCTGGTACGCCGGGGCGGCGTCGCCGGCCGCCCTGCGACGTGCGGGGCTCATCGACGGTGACACGGCTTCCGACGCGATCCTGGCCGCGGCGACCGCCGGCCCGCCGCCGGTGTTGCACGACTACTTCTGATCCCGGGTCGTGTATGTGACGCTTTCCGGTCGCTGCGGTGGACCGAATCCGACACAACTGCCCTCGACGCGCGATTACCGTTGAGTCGCCGAGAAAGCGCAGCTCAGAGGCCATTTTCCGGCATATCGCCGCGGAGTTTTGCGCTGGTTGCCCACCGCTACGGTATGGCACACGACGCTCCGGCGTTCCGGGAGGAGGAACGGTGATCCGGGTACTACTGCTCGAAGACGCGCAGTCCCTTCGCCGTGGCCTGGCGCGTCAGCTCAATGCGGAAGCCGGCATCGTGGTGATCGGCAATCTCGACATCCAGGACCTTCCGATGCCGCTCGCGCGGCGACTCTGGCCGCGGGTGGTGGTGGTCAACGCCGACATGATGGTCAGCCAACTGCTCCCGATCGTGGACGCGTTGAAGGCGCACAATCCCAACAGCGCGACCCTGATTCTCTCCGATCCGAGCAAGCGCGGCATGCTGCCGCCCCGGCGGCGGGCCCGCGAGCTGAGCTTCCTGGTCAAGGGCAGCCCGGCGCCGGTGCTGGCGCGGGCGATCCGGCGCATCGCCCGCGGCGAGCGGGTGGTCGACCCGCGGCTGGAGGTGGCGTCCCTGGCCACGGGCAAGGCCGTGAGCACCCGCGAGCTGGAGATCCTCGGGCTCGCGGCCGAGGGTGAGTCGGTGGCCGACATCGCCCGGCGGCTCTACCTGTCACTCGGCACGGTGCGCAACTACCTGTCCTCGGCGATCGCGAAAACGGGTGCCCGCAACCGGTTGGACGCCATCCGGATCGTGCGCAAGGACGGCTGGCTCCGCTGACCTCCGGCCACCAGGCCGGCCATCAGCGGGTCGCGAGCCGCCGCACCGCGGAGACGGTCACCGCGGCGAGGATCACCATGGCCAGGATTTCCAGGAAGCCGAAGACGAGCAGCGGAGCGCCCGACAGGAGGTGCCACGAGCCGTCCGGCCGCGGCGTGGTGTTGGCGGCCACGAGGTAGATCGCCACCGCCAGCGCGGGAATCCGCAGCACCGCCAGGGCAAGCGCGGTCCGGGCCCGGCGACGAGCCGGCGGCCGACCGGTCCGCGCCGCGCGGCGAGCCGACTGGTTGGCGGACGCGAGCATCAGCGCCACCACCACGCCGACGGCGCACGAGGCGCCGAAGAGCACCAGGTCGATGAGCTTCGCCAGATCGCCGGTCGCCCACCCGATGACCGCGAACGCCACGAAGACAAGGTCCGCCACGGCGAACAGGTACGAGATCGCCACGCGTGCGGTCGCCGGCTGCAGCCGGCGACCGGTGGCGGGCACGTCGACGGCCCTGGTCATGACGTGTGGAACGGTGGCCAGTGGGTGTCCTCGAAGCCGGTGTTGTCGCTCAACGCCCGTCGCAGCGTGGAGTTGGCGTTGGCGAGCGCGGCGCGCAGCGTGGCGATGCCCCCGGCAATCGCCCCGAGGAAGATCAGCACGGCACCGATGGCGATCGCCACTCCGGGCGGCAGCCCGAGAATGGTGGCCGAGGACGCCGCCGCCCCGAGCAGGCCCCCGATCAGGGTCAGGAGGCCCGCAACCAGCGCGATCCAGAATGCCCAGATGCCGAGTTGCGCCACGTTCAATGCGTTGTTGACGCCTTCGGACAATGTGGAGCGGATCTTGTCCAGCGCGGTCGCCTGCAACGGGATCTTCTGCCGGTACTGAATGGCCGCGTCGCCTTCCCAGTTGTCGTCGACCGCGAGCTCACCGAGCGTCGCGACCTGGGCCTTGGCGCTGACCGGACTGCCGATCTTGTCGCTCCACGCGTTGGCGGTCGAGGACAGGTCCCAGGGCGCGCCCATGTTCTCGACGATCTCCGCGAGCTGTTTCCAGACCTTCGCCATCAGATCGCAGAAGTCGTTCCACCGGTCCTTGATCCAGTTGATCCAGGAATCGGGGATCAACCACGAGATGTCCGACAGCGTGTCGTTGACCGTGTTCTGCAGGGAGATGGTCTTCCCGTCGAGCTTGGTCAGCAAGGAGCTGATCTGCGCAGCGGTGGCCTGCTGCGTTGCGGCGTCAACCATGACTGCTCTCCTGAGGTCGAGGTGAGGTCTAGCGGTGCGGGTCCCAGACACCCTTGAACTTGGTGCTGGCCTTCTCGTCACTCTGCTGGTATGCGTCGGCGACCTGATCCAGGGTGGTACCCAGGTCGCTCAGGGTCGTGGTCGCCTCGTGCAGGAGGCGCTCCGCCTTGGCCCTGATCTCCTCGTACGAGTCGACCAGGCCGACGTCGTCGCTCAGCCACGACAGCTGCACCTTGGACAAGGTGAGCCCCTGGGCCGTACCGGCGGCGGCGTTCGTCACGCCGGACACGTCCTTCCATTTCTTGGCGTCGCCGTGCATCGCCGTGATGGAAGCCTGAAGCGTCATGCCGTCTCCTAGTAATCGCGGCGGATGTGGAACCGCCGGGCGAGCTCTTGCGGGTTCTGGCTGAGCGCGGCCGCCTGGCCGAGTGGCGAACGCGCGATGATGTCGCTCACCCCACGCTCGCTGATCATCCGGTACGCGGCGTCGCACGCCTCCTGCGTCTCCCGGCTGACGTTGTATTCGTGCGCGTTGACGAGCCAGCGCTTGTCGTAGTCGATCTCGAGGAGGTCGCCGCGCCCGTTGACGGTGGCCCAGACGTGCCCGGAGCGGCTGCGGCCGGTGTGCTTCGCCTTGGTGAACGCGACCACCTGGGCCTCGACCTGGTCGATGCTGTCGTTCACGGTCTGCAGGAGGCTGAGCAGTTCCGTCATGCCCGCCTGCAGTTCGTCGCTGGTCATCGGGCCGCTGGAGAGATCCTCCAACTGCTGGGCGAGGTTCTCGGTAGGGGCCGGCTGCGGGCGTACGGGCGGAGGCGGCGCTTCGTCCTGCTCCTCCGCGGCCACCGTCAGCTCCTCCAGGTAGGCCGACTGCGCGGTGTGGATCGCTTCGAGCACCGCGGCGCCCAGCGTGTCGACGCTGAGCTCGTCGCGCCAGTCCTGCTCGACCGTGACCGCCGTGACGCGCCCGGCCTCGGTGACGGTGACGGTGACCGACTCGGTGCTGTCGAGCCCGGTGTAGGGCCCAGCGGCCGCCTTGAAGGCGGCGTCCAGCTTCTGTGCCTGGACATCCAGCTCGTCGTGGAACTGGGTCAGCTCCGCGAATTGGTCATCAGCCACCGACAGGTCCTCCTCGGGTTCGACGTATGCGTAGCGTGACGAGCAGCATGATCAGGAGCAGCACGACGAGGCCGCCGCCGGCGACGGCGACGAGCTGGCCGGGCGATGGACCGCCCCCCTCGCTGCTTCTCGGCGGTGCGGCCACCGCCGGGTCCGGGCTCACCGGCGCAGCGGTCGGGGTCGCGCTCCGGCTGGTCCAGGGGGTGGGACTGGTGGTCGGCGCGATGTCGGCGGACAGCGCCGCGGTGAGGTTGAGGTTGCCCCAGCCGTAGAGCTTGTCCGGTCCGGGGTCGCCCTTGTCGACCGCGGTCGCGGTCATCCGGTGGACCACCTCGTAGGCCGGCAGGCTCGGATACTTCGCCCGGATCAGTGCGGCCGCCCCGGCGACGATCGCGCACGACATGCTCGTGCCGAACCGCCCGGTCTCGTAGGTGCCGCCCGGGTCGGCGCTGACCCCGTCGACGCCGGGTGCGCACAGCGTCAACGGCGCGGTCGGCGGCTCGCCCGGGATCGAGAACGACGCGTGGTTTCCCTTGCGGTCGACGCTGCACACCGCCATGACGCCGGGGAAGAAGGCGGGGGCGTCGATGATGTCCAGCCCGTTGCCGCTGGCATTGGGGATTGCGGCGACGATGACCACGTCGGCGTCCAGCGCGCGGTTGACGGCGGCCGCGACCGCGTTGGTGGTGCTGGTGCCGAAGGCGGCCGAGATCACCTTCGCGCCTCGCTGCACCGCGAGGTCGATGGCGTGCGCGACCTTGTCCGGATCGAACCGGTTGCGCGGATCGTTGCCCTCCAGGCTGATCGGCAGGATCTTCGCCTTCGGCGCGATGCCCAGCACGCCGTCGTCGTTGCCCGGACCGTGACCGTGCCCGGCGATGATGGCCGCGACGCCGGTGCCGTGGTTGGCCGCGTCCTGCTGGCCGTCGCCGGAGTCGGTCGAGGCGTTGATGCCCTTCACCACGTTGCCGGTCAGGTCCGGGTGGGTCGCGTCGACCCCGCTGTCGATCACGGCGACGGTCACGCCCGCACCGCCGTTGCCGGCGGCCTGTGCCGCGGCGACGTCCATCGCCGACAGGTACCACTGCTGGTCGCGGATGGTGTCCGCGAACGCGGGCGTGCCGCCGGCGGCCACCGGGACCAGCCCGACGACCGCCGCGCACACGCCACCGATCAGACGCCGCACCAGGCCGGCCGGCCTGGCCGGTCCCGTGGAACCGGCCGCCGACCGACGGACGATGCGGAGCCGCTTCACCGACCGATCGCCGGACCGGGGTCGGGGTCGTCGGCGTCATCGCCCGGCTCGATCACGGCCGGCGCGCCCTGCGGAAGCGTCCACAGCTCGTCGAGGCCGTGCCGCCGGGCCGTCTCGGCATCGTCCCCGGCCCGTCGCCGGCCCCGGGAACCACCACCGCCGAACATGCCGCCACCGGCCGCTCGGCCGCTGGTGCCCTCGGCGAAGGCCGGACGCAACTCGCCCGGAGTGCCGCGCGAACCGGCCCCGCGAGAAGACCCTCCGGCCCCCCGCGAACCGGCACCTCCGACTCCATGCGACTCACCCTCGAGGCCACCCACCCGACCGCGCCCGGACGAGCGTCCGCCACTGCCGCTGGCGCCGCCGAGCGGCTCACCGAGGCCACCGGCGCGGCCGCCGGCGCCGGAGCCGCCAGGCCCACCGGCGCGGCCGCCGCGCTCGCCCAGCCCACCGGGTCCACCGACGCCACCGGCCGCTCGGCCGCCGGCGCCGCCGAGCGGCTCACCGACGCCACCGGCCCGGCCGCCGCCGCGCCCCAGAGGTTCACCGGCGCCACCCGGCCCGCCGATGCCGCCGACTCGGCCGCCGGATCGGCCCGCGGATTCACCGGCGCCACCCGGCCCGCCGATGCCGCCGACTCGGCCGCCGGATCGGCCCGCGGGTTCACCGATCCCACCGGGTCCACCGACCCGGCCGCCGGATCGGCCACCGGTGCCTCCTTCGCCGAGCACCGGCGGCGCGGCGCCCGGCGTCAACGGCCGGCCGCCACCGCCCCGGACCGGGGTCTCACCGATCACCGGGGGCACGCCGCGCCCGCCACCAACCGGCGGCACGGGGCGACCGGTGCCGCCTTCGATCGGCGGCACCGAGCCCGGCGGCCGGCTCCCGCCACCGGGCGGGACACCACCCTCGATCGGAGGCAGCGTGACCGGCGGGCGAACCGGGGGCACGCCGCCACCGCCACCGCCGAACGGCGGGATCACCGGTCCCGGGCTGCCCGGATTGCCACCGACGGACGGGGGAGCGCCGCCACCGCCGCCGGGCACGCCGGTGAGGATCGGGCCGGACGTGCCGCCCGCGAGCGTCGGGCTGCCGCCGGGACCAGATGATGAGGGAGCCGGGCCGACGGACGCGTTCCGGCCGCCGGGAATGGCCGTGACCCCGCTGCCACTGCTGCCGGAGCCCGAGGAGCCGCTACCGGCCGGATCGTTGTCCCACCGGTACTGCGCCGGGTGCGGCGGCGCGTAGTTGGGCGGCTCGGACATCGGTGTGGACACCACGTCGGTCTTGTACTGCTCCATGACCGCGTTGACCTGGCTGTAGACGGAGCTCTGCTGCTTCATCAGCGTGATCTCTTCGGCATCCGTCGGCGCGTTGGGCTGCGCGGTCAGGTTGTCCCAACGCTGGTTGATCGTCGCCGAGCGCTGATAGTTGCCCTTCATGCTCGTCACCGCGTCGGTCGCGGCGGCATGGATGGTGTTCACCGCGCGGGCGTTCTCCGCCGCCGCGTAGTCGGCCGCGGTCTGCACCGGCGTGATGAGCTCCTGCAGCCGCGCCATGAACGCCTGCGACGCCGGGTTCGTCTGCGGCCAGTTCTTCTCCAGTGCGGTCATGTGCCGCTGCAGCACGTCGGTGAAGACGGTGAATGCCGCCTGCAGGTCCTTCCAGCCGCCGGCCTGCACCGCGTGCTCGTCGTTCGCCTCCCGCTGCAACACCGTGACCAGATGTTCGATACTCGCGTCGCCGCTCGCCATCGTCGATCCCCTACATCGCTCTCGGTGCGTTGCCGCCGTCGCTTGTCGTCGTCACGGTCGGCATGGCCTTGTTGACGTCATCGGCGGTCACCTTGGCGAACTGGTCCGCCTGGCCGTAGCTGGCCGCGATCTTGTCAGCGCCGTCGGCGAACTGGAAGACGCCCTCGATGACGTCACGAAAGAGGAGTTTCGCCTGCTGCAGATAGCGGTCGTACTCCTGCCGCTTGCCGCTGAGGTCGCCGAGTTCCGGACTGAGGCCGAACTGGGCTCCCTCGCCGAGGGTGCCCTGGATCCGTTGCCATGCCGGGCGCAGGTTCTCGTCGATCTCCCGCCGCAGCACTTCGGCGAACTGACTGATCGAGGTGATGTCGACCTCGATCTTCGTCGAATTTGTGCTGGTGTATGCCTGGTCGACACTCATGCCCGGCGGTGTCGAGCCGCCGTCGTTGTCCTTCGGAATGGCCATCGTTACCCCCGCTGGTGCTCTGGGTCCTCTCGGGTCGTGCGGTTGCTGTTCGGCGCATCGACCAGCCTACGTGTCCCGGGCAAGTTCGGTGGCCCCCAAATCTCGTCGAGTTCACTCCGGCGGCAAGTCGGTGAGCTGGACCAACTGGGTGCCACCCCGGCGGCTGACCAGCCAGCCCCGGCCGGGCGGCATCGGTCCCGGACGCACGTTGCCGAGCAGCGCGCCCTCATCGCGATCGCCCGACATCACGATGCCGGGCACCGCCAGTTCGCGCAACCGCTGGATGATCGGTTCGTACATGGCTCGCCCGGCGCCGCCGCTGCGGCGGGTCAGCACCAGGTGCAGGCCGATGTCGCGCGCCTGGGGCAGATAGGTCAGCAGCGACGCCATCGGGTTCGACGGGCCCCCGGCGACCAGGTCGTAGTCGTCGACCAGGATGAAACACTCCGGCCCCGTCCACCAGGAGCGGTTGCGCAGCTGCTCGGGCGACACGTCCGCGCCGGGCAACCGGGCCTCCATGTACCGGCCGATCGACAAGATCAGGTCCTCGGTCTGGTACGCGGTCGCCGCGTAGCCGATCAGGTGATCCGTCGTGATCGTGCCCAGCAGCGACCGCCGGTAGTCCACGATGGCGATCTTCGCCTGGTCCGGGGTGAACCGGTCGGCGATCGTGTGCGCCAGCGCCCGCAGGAACGTCGACTTCCCGCACTCGGCGTCGCCGAACAGCATCATGTGCGACTCGCTCGCGAAGTCGACGTATGCGGGCTGGAGGTTGGCTTCGGACAGGCCGATCGGCAGCGCCAGCCCGGCCTGCTCGACGCTCAGCCGCGGGATCTGGGCGTAGGACACCAGGGCCGGCAACAGCCGTACCGGTGGGGCGGCCGGCCCGCGGTGCGCCTCGCGGACCGCCTTGACCAGCTCGGACTGCCCGCTGGCGAGGTCGGCCGGATCCTGGCCGGAGTCGATGCGCGGCAGCGCGGTCAGGAAGTGCAGGCCCTGCGGGGTGATGCCGCGGCCGGGGGAGCGCTCGGGCACGTTCTCCGCGACCCGGCGGTTGAGGTCGGAGTCGGACGGGTCGCCGAGGCGCAGTTCCAGCTTGGTGCCGAACAGGTCGCGGATGTTCGGCCGGAAGTCCAGCCACCGCCCGGCGGACGCGACGACGTGCACCCCGTACGACAGGCCCCGGGTGGCCAGGTCGGTGATGGCGTCCTCGAGGTCGTCGTGGTCGTGGCGCAGCGTGCCCCAGCCGTCGACGATGAGGAACACGTCGCCGAACGGCTGGTCGGCCGCGCCGCCGGAGGCGCGCAGTTGCCGGTAGGCGACGATGGAGTCGATGCCCTGCTCGGCGAACCACCGTTCGCGGGTCTCGAGCACCGTGGAGATCTCCGCGACGGTCCGGCGGATCTGCGCGACCTCCTGCCGTGATGCCACCCCGCCCACGTGCGGCAGGTCCCGCAATCCGGCCAGCGAGCCGCCACCGAAATCGAGGCGTAGAACTGGACCTCGGCGGCGGTGTGCGTCAGCGCGAGCGAGCAGATCAGCGTGCGCAGCGCGGTCGACTTGCCGCTCTGCGGGCCGCCGACCACCGCGACGTGTCCAGCCGCGCCGGCCAGGTCCATCCAGAACAGGTCGCGGCGCTGCTCGAGCGGCTTGTCCACGATGCCGACGGCGACCTGCAACCGGCCGATCAGGTCGGGCACACTGGCCATCAGCCCGCGCACCGGGTCGGCGACGAGCGGGCGGCAGGATCTGGTCGAGCGTCGGCGGCTCGTCCAGCGGCGGCAGCCACACCGGGTGCGCCGGGATGCCGCGGCCCTCCATCCGCTCGACCAGGATGTCGAGCAGCGTGGCCTGGCCGATCGTCGACTCCTGCGTAGGCGGCCGGGTTGGCCGGCTTCTCCTGCGGCGGGAGCGGCGATGTGGTGGGCGACGAACTCCTCGATCTTGATCAGCGGCATGGCGCCGGTCGCCGGGTCGGGCTGCTCGGCCGCCGGCGGTACGCCGGACACGTAGGCGGCCTTGAACCGCTCAGCGGCTCGGTGCCGAAGCTTGCAGGTAGCCGTGCCCGGGCGCGCGCGGCAGCTCGAAGGCGTCGGGCACGCCGAGCACCACCCGGCTCTCCTTCGCCGAGAACGTGCGCAGGCCGATCCGGTACGACAGGTGCGTGTCCAGGCCGCGCAGCCGGCCCTCCTCGAGCCGCTGCGAGGCGAGCAGCAGGTGCACGCCGAGCGACCGGCCGACCCGGCCGATCTGCACGAACATGTCGATGAAGTCGGGCTTGGCCGTCAGCAGCTCGGAGAACTCGTCACAGACGATGAGCAGGCTCGGCAGCGGGGCCAATGCGGCGCCGGCGGCGCGCGCCCGCTCGTAGTCGTGCAGCGTTGGCGAAGTTGCCCGAGCGGCGCAGCAGCTCCTGGCGGCGGATCAGTTCGCCGTTGATCGCGTCGGTCATGCGGTCGACCAGCGGCAGCTCGTCGGCGAGGTTGGTGATGACCGCGCTGGTGTGCGGCAGCCGGTCGAGCTTGCTGAAGGTGGCGCCGCCCTTGAAGTCGACGAGGACGAAGTTCAGCGTCTCCGAGGAGTGGGTCACCGCCAGGCCAGCACCAGGGTCCGCAGCAGCTCGGACTTGCCCGAGCCGGTCGCGCCGATGAGCAGCCCGTGCGGGCCCATGCCCGTCCTGCGCCGACTCCTTGATGTCCAGCTCGACCGGCAGCCCGTCCGGGTCGACGCCGATCGGCACCCGCAGCCGGTCGCGGCTGGGCCGTGGCGCCCACGTGTACGACGGCTCGAAGCGGGTCGGCTCGCCGATGTTGAGCAGGTCCGGCAGGCCGATGTCGCCCTGCAGCGGGTCCTCGCTCGCGCGGCTGGCCGCCGACAGCCGCAGCGGGGTGAGCTGCCGGGCCAGCGCCTCGGCGTCGGGCATCGCCAGCGTGTCCGCGCGACCCAACCCGGCGTCGAGGTCGATGGTGGTGCTGAAGAGCCGGCCCTGCTCGTCGACGTCGAGCACGAGCGTCATCCGGTCCAGCGCCCGCGGCGGCGGGCGGGTCAGGTCGATGACGGTGACGCCATCGACGCCCAGGTCGGAGATCAGCCGCTCCGCACCGGTCGGGTCGGCGCCGTCGACGATCACGATGATGTGCGCACCGTCGGGTGCGGAGCCGCTGAGGTTGAACCGCGGCCGGGCTTCGACCAGGTCGAGCAGTTGCGCCTCGAGTGCCTGCGCGGAGTGCGCGACCAGGCGCACCGGTCCGACGGCGTCGACGGCGCTGGGATGCAGCGCGTGCGGCAGCCACTTGATCCATTCCCATTCGCCGCGCAGTTCCGGCGCGACCGCCACCGCGACGAGCACGTCGTCGGGCGCGTGGAAGACCACGAGCTGGGCGATCATCGCGCGCAGCGCGCCGCGGACCCGCGCCGGGTCGCCCCGGACGAACACCCGGGCGAAGGCGCGCAGGGAGATCGCCACCGGCAGGTCCGGCACCAGCGCGTAGGTGGTGAGGAACCGCTGCAGCGCCGCGGCGCACATCGGCTCCAGATCCTCGAGGGGCTGGCTCGGCGGCGGGATGAGCAGGGTGGCCAGCTCCTGTGGCCCGAGCGCCACGCGGACGACGGTGTGGTCGGCGTCGTTGGCGCGGCGTTCCCACAGCCGCCCGCTGGCGACCGTCGACCACAGCCGCTCGGGGTCGGGGTGGCGGAAGAACGCCGCCTCACGCTGCGCGCGCACCGTCTGGCGGGCCTGGCGGCGCAGCGACGCGAGGTAGCGCATGTATTCGCGGCGCTGGGCCATCAGCGCCGATTTCTTCGGCCCGGAGTCGCTGCCCCAACTGGTCGCGAACACGCCCAGGGCCGAGACCCCGAACATCGCGCCGATCACCCACTGCAGCGGGCCCCGCTGGGTGCTGGAGAACATGAACAGCAACGCGAACGCGAAGGTGCCCGCCAGCATGGGGATGACCTGCAGAAACTGCGACCAGCCCCGGCCGCCGGCCGGCGGGATGCGCGGCGGCGCGTCGAGCACCAGGTCACCGGACGGTATCCGGGGCAGGGCACGGCGGGGCTGCCGCTTGATGACAACCGTGCCCACCGGTCTCCCTCCACTCGCGCCCGCGACGCCCGCTGCGATCTCCGTTCGACCCGCCCATCGTATGCAGGGTCGCGGCGGCGCCACCGCCCCCATAAGGTTCGGGTATGTCGATCCGTAACAGAACGGGGAACGCATGGCGACCCGGCCGACCAACGTAGGACTGGCCCGCGTGACCGTGGCCGCTCCGCGCCGGCGCCTCGACATCGCGCTGCCGGAGCAGGTGCCGGTCGCCGACCTGCTGCCCAGCCTGCTGCGGCACGCGGGCGAAGGACTCGCCGAGGACGGTGAGCGGCACGGCGGCTGGATCCTGCGCCGCTCCGACGGGCAACCGCTGGACACCGCGCGGGCGCTCGCCGTGCAGCAGGTTCGCGACGGCGAGATCCTGCACCTGGTGCCCTACCGGCTGGAATGGCCCGAACCGGACTACGACGACATCGCCGAGGCGATCGCGAGCAGTTCTCGCCGGCATGCGCCGCCGTGGAATGGGCGGACCACGCTCGCGTTCGGGATCACGACCGTCGGGGTCCTGCTGGCGCTCGGGCTGTACCCGGTGCTGTGGTACGGGCGCGACTGGCTGCTGCCCGGGCTGTTCGCGCTCGGCGTGGCGGTGGTGCTCGCCGGTCTCGGTACGGTGCTCGCGCGGGCCATGGCCGACGCGAGTTCCGGCGCGTTGCTCGCCGCGTTCTCGCTGCCGTACGCCTTCGCCGGTGGCCTGGTGATCTTCGGGTTCGAGTGGCCGATGTCCGGCCTCGGCGCCCCCGGACTGCTGGCCGGGTCGGGGGCGCTGCTGCTGTTCAGCGTGTACGGCTACTTCGCCGTGATCAGCCGCGGCCGGCTCTTCGTCGCCGGCGCGCTCGTCGGGCTGTTCGGCGTGGGCGCCGGGCTGCTCGCGCAACGGGTGTCCGCCGCGGGCGTCGCGAGCATCGCGGCCGTGGTGCTGATCGCGGGCGCGGTCGGCTTCCCGCTGCTGTCGATGCGGCTGGGCAAGCTGCCGCTGCCGGCGGTCCCGCAGACCGCGGCCGACCTGTTGGCCAATCCGATCCCCAACCGCGCCAACGTGTTCGCCGCCGTCGCCCGCGCCGACGAACTGCTCACCGGCATGCTGATCGGCACCGCCATCGTGCAGGCGGTCAGCGCCGTGGTGCTGGTCGCCCGGGGCGGCACCACCGGAACCCTGCTGGCGGCCATCGTCGGGGTGTTGAACCTGTTGCGCGCCCGGCAGTACGTCACGGTGCGCCACCGGCTGCCGCTGCTCGTGGCCGGGCTGGCCGGGCTGATCGCGGTCGCCGCCGGGAGTCTCGCCCACGCCGGCCCGAGTCAGCGCCTCGTGCTCGGCTCCATCGGTGTCCTCGTGATCGGCGGCCTGATCCTCGCGGCCACGCTCGCCTACAGCCGCCGGCCGCCGACGCCGTATCTGGGACGGGCCGCCGAGATCCTCGACATCCTGCTCGTCGTGGTGCTCGTTCCGCTCGCCTGCGCGGTGCTCGGCCTCTTCGACTTCGTACGAGGCTTCGGCGGCTGACCCGGGTACGGAGGGACCGCTCGCCTTTGCGGGCGGTCCCTGACCGTGTCCGAACTACCGGAACCGCCTGGTGTTGTGGTCCTCGGTCGACCGGTATTCCGTCAGCGATTCGCTCATCTTCTTCTGGATGTCGGTGAGGACGCCCTTGAGCTCGGTCGCGGCCTTCGTCCATCCCAGCTGCCGTTCGTTGTACGCCTGTTGCGCGGAGCCTTCCCAGGTCGCCACCAGCGGGCGCGCCGCGGTGTCCAGGTCGGACAGCTTCTGATCGAGCGTGGCGACGCCCTTGCCGAGGTCGGAGATCGCGCTCTCCACCTCGGGGAAGACGATCTTCATATATCCGGGGTCAGACATGTGTCTTCACCTTCCGTAGTGCCGAGGCCGGTCGTTCACAGTCCAAGATTCTGGTTGCCGACCCCGTTGAGCCGGCTCGCTGCGTTGGTGTCCGTGGTCGCGTAGGTCTGGCCCGAGGTGCGGATGAGCTCCGCCGTCTCCTGGAGAAGGTTGTTGATCTTCTTCTGGTCTTCCGACCACGTGTTCATCGTCGTCGTGAAGCTCGTTCCGCCCTGGCCCACCCACGACGCCTGCAACTGGTCCACGCGCGACCGGAGGCTGCTCAGCAACGTCATGAGTTCCTGATCGACCGATTCGAATTTCTTTGCGGTCTGCTCCATCAACGCGCTGTCGGTGGCAGTCCTGCTCGAGCTCATTCAAGTCACCCCGCTTCTCGTGTCCGCCGGCTGCCCCGCTGGCATCGGCACATCGACAGTAACCGCTGTGGCAAATTCTGGACGCCCCGTTCGCAGGCACGGGCCGTCGACGGCGGCCTATCCGCCCATCCGTCCGATCAGTCCGATCCGCCGGACTACCGCCGGCTATCCGCCGACGGCCGGCGCGCGGGCCGCGTCCGGGTCGAGGGCCCGGCCCTGCGGCAACAGTTCGACCAGCGCGGCCGGTACCCGCAACGGTGTCACGCCCTCATATCCGAGCATTGGCAGCACCTCCGGCCCGGTGATCGGGTACACCGTGCCCAGATCCGTGACCAGGCACAACGTGCCGCTCGACGCATCGGCCGAGGCCACGGCCGAGACCAGCGCGCCGCGGCCGGGCGCCACCGACACGCGGTCGGCGAGGACCGCGCCGGTGGCCGACTGCGCGCCGGTGACGGAGGCGGCGTCCGCGTTGGGCACGGCGGCGTTCACCACGATTTGTGGGACACCGGAAGCGTCGTCGAACACGCCGCACGTCGCGGTGTTGTCGGCGCTGGCGACCAGGGCCGGCGGCTCGTCGGGCAGCGCCGCCCGGCCGTCGCCGGGCGCCATGCTCACCCCCGAACGGGGTTGGGCGGCGAACCAGGTCGGCGTCTCCGTGCGCGTCTGGGCCGCGTCACTGGCCAGCAGGTTCGCCTGCAGCTGTGTGATCGGGGCCAGGCCGTCGGCGAGGACCAGGTAGTTCTGCAGACCAACTCCGGGCGTGTCGACCCGGACGACAGTACCGACGGCGAGATCGTCGACCTTCGACGTGCCCTTGCCCGGCACGTTCACCCGGCCCAGATCGGTGCCGGCCGGAACCGAGTTGAGCCACGCCGTCGCCGCGGGCACGATCTGCTCGGCCCGGACCACGAGCGCGTCGTGCACGATCTTCTGATCCGCCGCGACGACACGGTACTTGTGCCCGTTCCACACCAGGTATTCGGCGTCCGCGCCCCGCACGAACACCCCCTCGCCGGTCAGTTGCCGGCCGCCGGCCGGCCGTACCCCGACGACGAGCGACGACTGCGGGCGCAGCTGCCCGCTGGACTGGCGTACCAGCGTGGAACACACGGTCCACGGCTCGCCGAGCAGGCGCCCGCGGGCGGCCAGCGAGTCCGGTGCACCCTGGATGCCGAGCGGGGTGCCGCGGGCCGCGCCGGTCAGCGACTTCGACGAGACCGACACCGCCTTGCCGTCGGACGAGCGGGCGATGAGCAACGCCGAGGTCAGGTTCAGCACCGGGTGCAGCTTGCCGTCCAGGTACACGAACTTCGCACCGGACTCCCGCTCGACGATCACCGCGCCCTGCTTCTTCCAGGTGGTGTTGCCACCGGAGACGATCAAGCCGTAGATGCCGACCCCGGCCAGCGCCAGCACCGCGATCATCGCGCTGGCGAACACCGCACCGACCACCCGCCGGAACGGCGACTGCGCCGGATCCGGGTCCCGGGTCACCAGCGCGGACACCGCGCGTTGCACGGTGAACTGGTACGAGTGCAGCTGATTCTGCCGCGATGCCACTGTTCCCTCCCCGTGGGCTCGGCCGAGCCCACTGTGTCCTCCCGTGAGTGCGGTCGGGCTGACCCACCACGACACGCTCCCGACGCCTACGATAGATGTTGATCGACAGCCAGATGGGCCGCGGATGGGCGAGAGGACGGTGGAGTGGGCAGTCCACAGTTCCACACGCCGGTGCCACCGAGCGCGGCGCCACCGCCCGCCGGGCCGCCGACCTCCGGGGTGCCGAGCTCGGGGGCGCCGATGTCCGTGCCCCCGCAGTTCCCCAGCTCCGGCCAGCCTTACTCCGCGCCCCCGGGCGGCCCCGTCCCAGCTCAACCCGGGCGAGGCGGCGCCCGGGCCGCGGTGGTCCAGGCCCGCGCCCGGGTCGACGCGAGCAGCCCCAACCCGGCCGCCGAGGCCCCGCCGGCACCGCCCCACCACGATCGGCGGCCGGGCATGGTCGGCGGTGTGCACATCGGCCAGATCCTGTGGGTGCAGGCCCTCGCCGCCGCCGTGGCCGTCTCCTACGGTGCCGGCCCGGTGATCTTCTCCATCGCCCTGGGGGTCGCGGTCCTGCTGGCGATCCCAGCCGTGGTGCGGGTCCGGCGGCGATGGCTCTTCGACTGGATGTCGACCTGGTTGCGCTACAAAACGCGGCAACGACAACTGCTGCATGGCCCGGGCGATCCACGAGTGCGGCTGCTCGAGCACCTCGAGCCGTCCGCCCGGCTCGACGCCGTCGAGTTCGGCGGTGAACCGGCCGGCCTGCTCGCGCACGTCGGCGGCATCAGCGTCGTCATGGAACTCGCGCCGCCCGGCAGCGCGCACCAGACCACCGCGCGGCAACTGCCTTCCCTCGCCGCCCTGCTGCCGGCCGAGCTCGCCGACGCCCCACCGACCGCCCTGCAACTGCTGGTCCAGGTGCTGCCCGCCCCATCGCCCGTGGCCGGCGACGGCCCGATCGCCGCGTCCTACCGCGAGCTGTCCCGGCTGAGCGTGCCCGCGCAACGAGGGGCCTGGTTGGTGCTGCAGCTTCGCCGTACCGCTGACGCGTTCACCGACGCGGACCTGCGGCCGGCGTTGGCGACGGCGTTGCAACACCTGCGACGCCGGCTCCGCAAGTTCAACGTCGTGCATCGCGTGCTCGACCTTGACGAACTGCTGGCCACCGCCGCCCAGTTGGCCGATGTCGACCCGACCGCTCCCGGCGCCGGCGTCTACGGCACCGCGCAGGGCCGTCCGGTCGCGAACGAAACCTGGCGCGCCTGGTCGACCGGCAGCAGTGCGCACGCATCACACCGGCTGGTCCGCTGGCCCGGTGCGGACCTACCGATCGATGAGATTCTCTGCTCGGTGCCGGCCACCATCAACACGCTCTCCGTCGCGGTGACCACGGATCAG
The DNA here is from genome assembly GCA_963816625.1 of uncultured Actinomycetota bacterium. Lineage (GTDB taxonomy): Bacteria > Actinomycetota > Actinomycetes > Mycobacteriales > Micromonosporaceae > Dactylosporangium. Next base: position 2,303,770 of record CAWFLC010000006.1, read on the forward strand.
CAGCGCGCGGGCGGTCCCGGCGAGGTCGCGGTCGAGCTGGGCATCCGGCTCTCCGCGCCCGACCACCGGCACCTCGCCGCGGCCAACGACGCGCTGGCACAGGCGATGCGTCGCGCGGGCGGGCTGACCATGCCGCTCGACGGCGACCAGCGGGCCGGCGCCGCCGCCACCATGGTGTTCGGGGGATTCCTAGGATGAGCCGGTTCAGCGCCGTCGGCAGCCGGCTTGACCTGCACCGGGCCGCCCCGTCGGCACTGGCCGGACTGGCCGTGCACACCGGCGGCGACGGGCTCGTCCTCGGCCGGGACCAGCGCGCCACTCCGGTGGTGCTGCGGCTCTTCCGGCCGGAGCCGACCCTGATGGTGCTCATCGGCGGCCTCACCGTCGCGCAGCTGCTGGCGATGCGCGCGATCGCGGTCGGCGCCCAACTGCTCATCGAGACCGTCCGGCCGGCCGGCTGGGAATCGTTCGTGCGCACGTGCGGCGCCCGGCCCGACCGCATCGCCCTCGTCCCGCCCGGCACCCGGCCGCCCTACCCGGCCGCTCTGACCCGGCCACAATTGATCATCGTCGACACCGGTTCGACGGTCGGCCAGGACCTCGCGATCGCCGGCGCCCGGCGGGCGACACTCATCGTGCGTGACGAGCTGACCGCCTGGGACATCGACGCTCTCGTCGCGGCCGACGCCGTCGTCATGCAACAACTCACCGACGCCGAGGCGGCGGTCGCGGCGACGGCCCTGCAGCTGACCTCGTTGCAGGGCTGGTTCTCCCGCATCCCGCCGGAGATGGTCGCGCTCGCCGGGCAGGGCCGCGTGCGCTGGGCCCTGCTGTCGCCGACGTCGGTGGAGCGCTCACTGTTCCGGTCGCTGGCGCGCTTCCCCTGACCCGTTTTCGCAGTCGATCAAGGAAGTACGCGCCGGGATTTGTCCGAATCCCGGGCGCGTACTTCCTTGATCGACTGCGGGAGGGGGGTCGGCGGGCGGCCGAGCACGACGAAGCCGGCACCGAGGGGACCGAGCTCCACCCAGCCGCGGCGGTCGAACAGGCGCCGCGCCGGTGTGTCGCCCAGCGCCGTGCACAGCAGCGCGGGCCGGCCACCGGTGCCGGCCAACACGGCATCGTGCAGCGACCCTCCCGCACCCCGGCCGGCGAAGGCCGGGTCGACCACGATTTCACTGAGCTCGAAATGCCCGCCGATCCACGCCGCCGCCACGCCGGGGTCAAGTGCCTCGGCGATCCGGTCGGTCCACCACTGCCCGCGCGCACCCCGGTAGCCGTAGGCGAACCCGACCGGCGCCTCGTCCCGGTACGCCGCGACGAAGCGCAGCCCGGGGAGGTCCCGCTGGGTCGGCCAGCCGTAGTCCCGCCAGCCGCGGGCGGCGCCGTCGTCCGGCGTGAGTCCGAATGCCGTGCACCAGAGCCGGAACAGCCGGCCGAAGTCCGCGGTGGCCTGATCGGCCGACAGTACCCGCAGTTCGATCAGGCTCACCGGCGCCGCTCGCGCAGGATCCGGACCAGTTCCTCGTCGACCGCCCGATCCGGGTTCGGTATCGCCGGCGGCGGGCCGAGGGACCAGCTGTACATGCCGCCGTCGTCGTCGGGTGCCGGCTCGACGGCGATCGGCGTCTCGCCGGCCCGCCAGCGCCGCCGGCGCCCGTTGGGCAGCACCCAGGCGAGCAGCAGTACGAGCGCCACCAGGACCACCGCGCCGCCGGTGAACCATCCGGCCAGTCGCAACGCCCGTGCCCGGCTCGCCGCCGCCTGTTCGGCGGCCACGTCGCGGACCGGCCGGCCCAGAGGTGGCGCCTGTTCCGGCTTGTCCTTGGTGATCACCTGGTTCACGGCGCGGAACGGATCGATCTCGCCGTACCCGTACGCGGCGCTGTGCGGGCCGCCCGGCACCGGATCGGCGGTGCCCTCGAGCTGGCGGACGACGTCGTCGGCCGTCATCGACGGCCATCGGGAGCGGACGAGCGCGGCTGCCGCCGCGACGTACGGCGCCGCGAAGCTGGTGCCTTCGCCGATCCAGTAGTCACCGGACTTGTTCGCGGCCATCGTGATGTCCGCGCCCGGCGCGACCAGATCCACGTACGGCCCGACCTGCGAATTGGCCGTCCGCGCTCCCGACTCGGCGATCGCGCCCACCCCGACCACCCCGTCGTAGGCGGCCGGGTACGGCGTCGGGTCGACGGCGCCGGCGGTCGTGTCGTGCGAGTTGCCGGCCGCCGCCACCACCACGACGTCGTGACCGCGCGCGTAGTCGACCGCGTCATGCACCCGCTGGTCGTCGACGAACTGGTAGATCGACATGTTGATGACCCGCGCGTGCTGGTCGACCGCGAACCTGATGGCCTGCGCCAGGCCGGCCGAGTCGACCGAGGCGCCCTGCGCCCCGCCGTCCGTGGTCACCTCGGAGCGTTCACTCACCCGTACCGGCAGGATGCGGACGCCCGGCGCGAGCCCGACGAACCCGACACCGTCGCGGGGCGCGGCGCCGATCAGGCTCGCGACCCCGGTGCCGTGCCCGACGCAGTCGAAGCCGGCGGTGGGCCGGTTGTCCAGGAAATCCTTGCCGCCGGCGACCCGCCCGGCCAGCTGCGGATGGGTGGCGTCGACGCCCGAGTCGATGACCGCGACCGTCACCCCGCCCCCGTCGCTGAGCGGCCAGATCCGGTCCGGCTGGTAGCGGCGCACATGCCACGGCGCCTCGGTGATCATCCGATGGCCCTGCACCGGTTTGCAGTCCGGCGAGGTGGGTGGGATCGCGAACGCGGGCCGGCCGGGCACCGCGACCGCACCGAGCGCAGCGACGAGCACGGCAAGCCCGAGCCGGCGCACGCTATGCATGGGTGGAGCTTAATATCCCACCGCCGGTGCCTGGGGAGCGCGGCGCCGGGCGCCCCTTCGATACCGTGTGGGCATGGGCGGAAATCCCGGCAAGGCCGCACAGACACTGACCGTTACGGCGCGGGAGGTGGTCGACCAGAAGTTCGACCCGGCCGCCTACCCCTACCGGCATCTCGCGGTCGTGCAGATCGGCAAGATCGGCGGCCCGGAAGCCCATATCCCGCTCGTCATGACCGCCGTGGAGACGCTGAACCGGGCCGGTTGGGAGATGGCCGCCTTCACCATCGCCAACCGTACCGTCGTCGCGGTGATGCGCCGGCCCCGCTGACCGGCGGCGGGCGGCCGCCTCTCACTGCATGGGACGGCCGAACGTCACCGCGGCCCGCACGGCGGCCGGCACCTCGTCGCGGAACTCGGTGTCGGGGCCGACACCGAGCGCGTCGTTGACGGTGGACAGGGCGATCCGCAGCGCGACGAACACCGTCATCGCGAAGATCTCCGGGTCGGAGAATCCGGCGTCGCGCAGACCGCCGACGTCGGTGGCGCGGGTGTCGTTGGGCCGGCGAGCGACCGCACGGGCCCACGCCGCCATGGCCTGTTCGGCGGGGGTAAGGCCCGCGTCGTCGCCGGCGATGACGCCGGCGGCGGTGGCGTGGTCGGTCGCGGTGGCGAGTCTGGCGCCCCAGGCCAGGGAGCAGTACGAGTCGCCGAACGCGGAGGCGCACGCGGCGACCAGGACGGCTCGCTGCCGCAGGCTGAGGCGGTGCGCGGTGGTGGCCCGCATCAGGTCGAACAGCGAGGTGAGGAGGTCCGGTTGGTACGCCCACAGCCGGCTCACGTTCATGACGAAGCCGGGGTCGGCGAGATTCTCGTCGAAGAGGCGCTGGGCGGCGTCGGACATCGCGGGCGTGCGCAGGAAGCCGATCACCTCGGCACCGCCGTTCGCGGGCCGGGCTTCCGCGCGAGGTAGCCGACCACGGCGATCCGGGCCCGCAGCGGCAGCCCGGCCCGGACCCGCTCGCGCGCCTGCGCGACGGCGCTGTCGAGGAACGCGGCCGCGCCGACGAACTGGATCGCCTGGTACGCCGGTCCGGTGGAGGCGAGGGCACGCGCGAAACCCTCCGGGTCGGCGAACTCCCAGGCGAACGGCACCTCGATCCGCTCGACGTCGACGAAGCCGGTCCGGGTCAGCAGATCCTCGCCGGCACCGGGTCGCCCGAGCGCGACCATCGCCGCCTGGTGAGCGACGGCCGGTGGTGCGGCCAGCCGGAGGGGCGCCAGCGCCCAGGCCCCGGGCGAGGCCTTGATGTGCCCCCAGACCGTGATGCCGGCCCGGCCGCCGGGGCGCAGCACCCGGTACATCTCGGCCACCGCCGGCTCGGTCGTACCCCAGATGCCGCGGAAGCTGGTCGCGACGTCGAAGCTGCCGTCCCCCCACGGCAGCGCCGCCATGTCCCCGGCGCGGAGGTCGGCGCCGGGAGTACGGTCCCGCGCGACCGCCAGGAGGCGAGGCGAGGCGTCGATGCCCGCACAGCTCGCCCCGCGCAGGGTTGCCAGCTCGATCGCGAGCCCGGCACCGCAGGCGATGTCGAGCAACCGGTCACCCGCATCCACGCCGAGGCGATGGTGCAATGTCACGTACTCGCGGCAGTTCGCCGGCTCGCACAGGGCGGCGAAGTCGACCGCGGCCCGGCCCCACCCCTCGTCGACCACTTGCCAGTCCTGCCGCCGGTCCGGGCCGGCCGAGGTCCTCGTCATGCGTTGCAGTTGGCCGGACCACCGTGTGAGGCGGCGTGTGAGTGCTTGACACCCGTCAGCTATGCGGTGGCAGCTGGCCGGGGGCGATCGGCGCGCCGGTCGAGGCGTCTTCGGCCCGGATGACGTGCATGACGGCGTTGATCAGGGCGAGGTGGGTGAACGCCTGCGGGAAGTTGCCGAGGTGCCGGCCGCTGTGCGGGTCGATCTCCTCGGCGTAGAGCTCGCAGCGGGCTGGCGTAGGCCAGGAGCCGCTCGCACAGCTTGCGGGCCTGCGTCCAGCTCGCCGATCTCCACGAGTGCGGACACCAGCCAGAACGAGCAGATGGTGAACGTGCCCTCCTCGCCGATGAGGCCGTCGTCGGTCTCCTCGACCCGGTAGCGCAGGACGAGCCCGTCCACGGTCAGCTCGTCGGCGATCGCCAGCACGGTGGCCCGCACCCGCGGGTCGTCCGCGGGCAGGAAGCGCATCAGCGGCATCAGCAGCAGCGAGGCGTCCAGGGCGGTCGAGCCGTACCGCTGGACGAACACGCCGCGCTCGTCGACGCCCTTGGTGCAGATGTCGGCGTGGATCTGGTCGGCGAGCGCCTGCCACTTGCGGGCGTACTCCGGCTCGTCGTGCATCCGCGCCAGGCGGGCCCCGCGGTCGAGGGCGACCCAGCACATGAGCTTGCTGGACACGAAGTGCTGCGGCTCGCCGCGTACCTCCCAGATCCCGCGGTCGGGCTCCTCCCAGTGCTGCGGCCGCGCGATCGACCTGCCGCTTCAGGACCGGCCAGAGCGACTCGGGCAGCTGCTCGCGGGAGCGGGCGTGCAGGTAGACCGAGTCGAGCACGGCACCCCAGACGTCGTGCTGGCGCTGGTCGTAGGCGGCGTTGCCGATCCGCACCGGGACGGCGCCCTCGTAGCCGGACAGGTGCGGCAGGGACTCCTCGGTCGAGCTCGCGCTCACCGCCGACGCCGTACATCACCTGCAGGTTCGGTGCCGTCGCGGCAGGCGTCGGCGATGAAGTAGAAGAAGTCGTTGGCCTCCCGGTCGAAACCGAGGGTGTACAGACCCCACAGTGCGAACGTCGAGTCACGCACCCACGCGTAGCGGTAGTCCCAGTTCCGTTCACCCTGCGGGGTTTCCGGCAGCGACGTGGTGGCGGCGGCGAGCAGGGCACCGGTCGGCGCGTACGTCAGGCCCTTGAGGGTGAGCGCGCTGCGCTGCAGGTAGCTGCGCCACGGATGGTCCGGGAACTCGCCGAGCGTGATCCACTGCCGCCAGTACTCCGACGTCCGGCGCACCCGCACGTTGGCCTCGTCGAGCGTGCGCGGCGGCGGCAGCGGAGACCAGGCCAACGCGACGAAATGGATGTCGCCTTCGACCATCCGCGTCCGCGCGTGCAGGCCCCGCCCCTCGATCCCGGGCCGCAGGTCGGTGCGTCAGGCGCAGCGTGACCTCGCTGTCCGGGGCGGTCGCCACCACCGCGCCGTACCCGGCGTCCGTGTATTCCCAGGTCGGCTCGCAGCGGCCGTAGTCGAACACCGGTTCACAGGTCATCGACACGTCCACCGAGCCGCTGACGCACTTGACCGTGCGCAGCAGGCAGTGCTCGGCGTCGAAGTCGGTCGGCGACCGGCGATGCGTCTTGGATCGCTCCTCGATGTTGTGCCACGGCCCCATGCACAACGTGTCCCGCACGATGAGCCACCCGGTCCGGGTCTGCCAGGTCGTCTCCAACATCAGGCTGCCCGGCAGATAGCGGCGCGCCGCCGGGACCATTTCGTCGTACGGCCCGAGCCGGAAGGCGCCGGCAGCCTCGGTCGAGCAGCGCGCTGAAGACGCTGGGCGCGTCCGGTCGCGGCAGGCACATCCACTCCACCGCGCCGCTGGGCGCGATGAGGCAGTTGACCTCGCAGTCGGAGAGGAACGCGTAGTCGGCGATCGGTGGGAAAGGGCTGCGCCCCGACCCGACACCGGCCAGCGCCGGGGTGAACGTGGCGGACGCTGCGTCAATGTCCATAGCTCAGATGCTCGCCCCTGCGGCCGCCGAACGCCAGCGGTCCCGGAAACTGTCGTACCCGCTTGGCACGATAGCCGCATGGCATCTGAGTCCCGGCACGTCAGCACCTACATCGATCGCCCCGCCGCCGCGGTCTACGCCTACGCCTCCGACCCGACGAACCTACCCACGTGGGCGCCCGGCCTGTGCACCTCGGTCGAGCAGGTCGACGGGCAGTGGTTCGCGGAGTCGGGCATGGGCCGGATCCGGCTGTCGTTCGCGCCGGCCAACCCGTTCGGTGTGTTGGACCACGACGTCACGTTGCCGTCGGGCGAGGTCGTCTCCAACCCGATGCGCGTGCTGCCGGACGGCAGCGGTGCCGAGTTGACGTTCACCGTCCGCCGCCGGCCGGGGATGAGCGACGAGGAGTTCGACCGCGACGCCGGCGCCGTGCTGGCCGACCTCGTCACCCTGAAGCGCCTGCTCGAGCGCGACGAGGGTTAGCACGCGCGTGGCCCTCGAGCGCTGTTGAGCCGCGACCGGCGTGCGGACAGGCGTCGATCTGTGTCGCGTGCCTGGCGTCGTCAGGCGTCCTTGCGGGCCACGCCGGCGACCATGCGGAGGCGACCGGTGTCGGCGGTTGATGACGCACCCCGGTAGGGGTCGTCGTCGGGATGCCATTCCGGTAGCCAGACCAGGCCGGGTGGGACCAGGACGAACCCGTCGAAGAACCGGCGCACGTCGGCGCGGGCGCGAAGCGCGCCGGGCGTGGTGGTCTGTGCGTAGACGGCTTGGACGTTGTCGGCGGTTTGCTTGTCGTAGGCCTCGGTGATCGGGTGGGAGATGACCAGGTAGCTGCCGGGTGCGAGGACGTCGCGGAGTGTCGCGACCGCGTCGTGAGCCTCTTCACCGGGCACGAGATGGAGCATGGACACGATCAGCAGTCCGACCGGTCGGGTCAGGTCCAGCACGGTGCGGCGCTGCGGATGATCCAGCAGGCCCAGCAGGTCCGCCGGGCGGCGCAGGTCGGCGACGACAGCGGTGGCGCGGTCGTTGCCCTCCAGCATCTGGCGGGCGTGGGTGACCGCGACCGGATCGACGTCGACGTAGACCACGCGGGCGTCCGGGTCCAGGTCCTGGGCGATCTCGTGCACGTTGCCGACGGTGGGCACCCCGGAGCCGATGTCCAGGAACTGGCGAACCCCGCGGGCGATGAGGAACCGAACCGCCCGATCCAGGAACGCCCGGTTGAGCCGGGCGATCGAGGGGGCGTCGGGCATCGCCTCGATCACCTTGTCGGCCGCTTTCCGGTCCGCCTCGAAGTTGTGGCTGCCGCCGAGGAAGTAGTCGTACATGCGGGCGGCGCTGGGCACGACCGGATCGACGTTGCGGGCCCAGCGTTCAGCGTCCGTGCTCGGGTACCAGTCCTCACCGCGGCTGGTGCTCAGCGATCCGATCTCGCACCTCCGTGCATCCTGCTCCAGAGTGGTCATCGCCGTTGGCCGGCGACCGGCCGCTATGTGGATCAAGCGAAGTTGGCGCGGTTAGCGGCTACCAGGTCGATCGTAGACGTGATCACGCGGTGGACGGATGGGGAGGGTCGCGCGCGGTCGCGCCGGTCATCATCGTACCGGGAATTTTCAGAAAAGGATCTACCGAGCATCGGCCGACGGGTCGGACCGGCCAGCGGCCGATAGATCGAAATGCGCTGCTCATCCTCAGGTTCGCTCTCGCGATCGTCGCGAAAGGTGTCCGGAAGACTTCCCGGAAGCAGTTGACGCTCCCGCCGGGGAGTGGAACGCTCATATCCACGGACATCGCTATCCGGGGCGCCCGGTCATCCGCCGGCCGGCGTCCCGCAGCGCTCCGGCAATCCGACATCGCCGCCCGGTTACCGTCCCGAGGAGGAGCGACAATGACCGAACCCAGGAACCGCCGAGCCACCCGGCGGCGGGTCCGCATCGGACTCGTCACCGGTGCGGTCGCAGCGGTGGTTGCCACCACGATCATGGTCCTGCCCGGAGTGTCCGGCGCCGCCTCGACCCTCGGGGCGTCGATGGCCGAACACGGCCGCTACTTCGGCACCGCCCTGAGTGCCGGAAGGCTGGGCGATAGCACATACACGACCCTCGCCGGCCGCGAATTCAACCAGGTCACGCCCGAGAACGAGATGAAGTGGGATGCGACCGAGCCGCAGCAGAACAGCTTCAACTGGACTCAGGCCGACCAGATCGTCAACTTCGCGCGGGCCCGCAGCCAACTCATCCGGGGCCACGCGCTGGCGTGGCATTCGCAACAGCCGCCCTGGGTGGCGAACCTGAGCGGCACCGCACTGCGCAACGCGATGCTCAACCACGTGACCACCGTCGCGGCGCACTACGCCGGCCGGATCTACTCGTGGGACGTGGTCAACGAGGCGTTCGCCGACGGCTCCAGCGGGGCCCGGCGCGACTCGAACCTCCAGCGCACCGGCAACGACTGGATCGAGGCGGCGTTCCGGGCCGCGCGTGCGGCCGACGGCTCGGCCAAGCTCTGCTACAACGATTACAACATCGACAACTGGACCGCGGCCAAGACGCAGGCCGTCTACAACATGGTTCGCGATTTCAAGAGCCGCGGCGTGCCGATCGACTGCGTGGGTCTGCAGTCGCACTTCACCGGCGGCTCGTCGTACCCGAGCAACTACCGCACCACGCTGTCCCAGTTCGCCGCGCTCGGGGTGGATGTGCACATCACCGAACTCGACATCACCAACGCGAACTCCACCGCGTACGCCTCCGTGACCAACGACTGCCTCGCGGTGTCCCGGTGCAGCGGCATCACGGTCTGGGGCATCCGCGACAGTGACTCGTGGCGCAGTGGCGAGTCGCCGCTGCTGTTCGACGGCGGCGGCAACAAGAAGGCCGCCTACACCGCGGTGCTCAACGCGATCAACGGCACCCCAGGGGGCGGCGGCACCACGCCACCCGGCGGGGGCACCACCCCACCCGGCGGCGGCACCACGCCACCCGGCGGCGGTGGCGGATGCACCGCCCGGTGGAGCCAGGGCACGGTGTGGGCGGACCGCTACAACAGCACGGTGACCGTCACCGGTTCCAACAACTGGATCGTGACCGTCACCATCACCCCGCCGCAGAAGATCAGCGCGACATGGAGCGCGTCGGTCAGCTGGGACAGCAGCGGCAACGTGATGACCGCTCGACCCAACGGCAGTGGCAACTCGTTCGGCTTCACCACCATGACCAACGGCAACAGCAGCGCTCGACCAGCGGTGTCCTGCCGCGTCGGCTAGCGGCACAGCGGGTGGATGCGGCCGGCCCGCATCCACCCGTCGGTTCAGCCCGGCGCCGGCTGCGGGCCGTACCCGGCCCGCTGTGGCCACTGTTTCCCCGAAGTAGTGGCCTCCCGGCCCCGCTGAGGCCACTACTTCCCCGGAGTTGTGGCGTCCTGGGCTTGGGAACGCGGACGCCGGGATTCCTGGCGGGAGCAACGGTCGTACCCACGGCGGACCCGAGCAGGGAAGCAGGGCGAACCCCATCAGCGTATCTTGCTGACGCGCGTCCACGATCGCCCGCGTGGGTGCCACCGTCCGGACGGCCACAACTTCGGGGAAGTTGTGGCCTCCCGCGGCCCCGGAGGCCACTATTTCCCCGGAGTAGTGGGTTCCCGCGCCCGATCGCACGGCCCAAGCCGGACAAGCATCGCGGCGCTGGCTTCGACACGCATACGGGATGAAGCGGCCGCCTGGTTCGAGACCGCTGCGATCGTTGCGACGCCCCTCGCGGCCGCGCGTTCATTGCCGCGAATTTGCCGTATTCGGCCGCGGCTTGCGGTGTTAACTGGACGCGACAATCCGACGGTCCACACAGGACTGTCGAGGTCCTATCCGGGACGGCACCACGGTAACCACTTCCACACCTCGCAGCTGAAGCCGCACCCGGGTGGCCCGCCATCCAACGACAGGAGGCGCACCGGTGCCGACCACCAACATTCCCGAGCTCCAGGAACTCATCAACCGGTCAACCGTGGAGTGGAAGGCCGAGTCGAACACCATCACCGAGCTGCATCTGGACCGCCAACTGGGTCTGCTCGGCGTCGTCATCCCGCGCGTCCAGCTCGCCGAGCTGACCAGCCGCAAGCGTGCGGGCGCGGTGATCGCCGGACTGCCGGCCGCGGTCGACTGGCGGAACTTCGGTGGCCGCAACCATGTTTCGCCCGTGAAAAGCCAACTGAACTGCGGCGCGTGTGTCTCCTTCTGCGCCTGCGCCACGATGGAGTCGACGATCTCCATCGCCACCGGGGAGACCGTCGACCTGAGTGAAGCCGACCTGCACTTCTGCTCCGCGCACGGCGCGAGCTGTGGCGGTTGGTGGCCGTCGGACGCCCTCGCCGAGGCCGCACGGCGCGGAGTTCCGCTGGAAGCCGAGTTCCCGTACGAGAGCGCTTTCGGCCCGGACGGTTCGCCTAGTTGCCAACTCAAACCGGATCGCGACGACCGGCTCTACCGGCCATCGGGAACCGCGACGCTGGTGACCATGGACGAGCGCAAGCAGTGGCTGTCCTCACGGGGTCCGGTGTGTGCGGTGATCCATGTGTACGACGATTTCTTCCCGCACGGCGGCGGTGGCGTCTATCGGCATGTCAGCGGCGGGCACGCCGGCTACCACTGCGTGGAGGTCATCGGATACTCCGATCCGGACCAATGCTGGATCGCGAAGAACTCGTGGGGCACCGACTGGGGCGACGGCGGCTTCTTCCGTATCGGCTACGGCGAGTGTGGCATCGACGACACCGGCAACGACCGTGACCCCGATGGCACACTCAACCGCTTCCCCATGTACGGCGTGGATGGCATCTCCGTTCCCGGCGGCTGGCGCGGTTTCGAGCTTGCCGGATCCTCCAGCGCATCCACCAACGGGGCCGTCACCTCGGTGTCCCGCGTTCCCAACAGCATGGAGACGTGGTGGGTCGGGGTGAACGGCTCGGTCGAGGGTGCGTTCTGGTACGACGGCGGCCAGTGGAGCCGGTACCAGATCGCGCCGGACGGCAGCGCGTCCATCAACGGGCCCATCGCCTCGGTGTCGCGGATCCCCGGCAGCATGGAGGTCTGGTGGGTCGGGGTGAACGGCTCGGTCGAGGGTGCGTTCTGGTACGACGGCGGCCAGTGGAGCCGGTACCAGATCGCGCCGGACGGCAGTGCGTCCACCAACGGTGCCATCTCGGTGGTCTCCCGCATCCCCAACAGCATGGAGCTGTGGTGGCTCGGTCCGGCCGGCTCGATCGAGGGTGCGTTCTGGTACGACGGTGGGACCTGGAACCGCTACCAGCTCGCGCCGGACGGCAGCGCGTCGGCCGCCAGCTCGATCGCTTCGGTGTCCCGGATCCCCGGCAGCATGGAGCTGTGGTGGGTAGGGTTGAGCGGCTCGGTCGAGGGTGCGTTCTGGTACGACGGCGGGCAGTGGAACCGGTACCAGCTCGCGCCGGACGGCAGTGCGTCCAACACCGGTGCCGTCACCGCCGTCTCCCGCATCCCCAACAGCATGGAGCTGTGGTGGATCGGAGCGAACGGTTCGGTCGAGGACGCGTTCTGGTACGACGGCGGCCAGTGGACCCGGTTCCAGGTCGCCCCGAACGGCAGCGCGTCGACTGCGGGCTCGATCACCTCGGCCTCCCGGATTCCCGGCAGCATGGAGGTCTGGTGGACCGGGCCGAACGGATCCGTCGAGGATGCATACTGGTACGAAGGTGGCCAGTGGAGCCGGTTCCAGCTCGCCCCCGACGGGAGCGCAGCCACCTCGGCTTCCGGGGCGTTGACGTCGGTCTCCCGGATACCGGACAGCATGGAGATCTGGTACCTCGGGGCCAACGGATCCATCCGGGACAACTACTGGTACCCGTAGCTATTGCGATGCCGGGCCGACCGGTTGCACCCGGAGGGGGTTGTCATGCTCCGCGAAGGCCCGGCATCTCGGGTCACCGTCACCGGTGACCTGGCCGAGGTGCGACTGCCGGAGAGTCCGAGCACCGGCTACCGGTGGCACCTCGACGACCTGAGCAACGACATCACCGTCGTCGACACGTCGTATCACGACAGCTCGAGCGCACCGGTTGCCGGCGGCACCGGTACCCGGGTGTTCCGCCTGCGGCTCGAGCGGCTCGAGCCGGCCGAGACGGACGTGCCGTTCCTGCTCCGGCGGCCGTGGGAGCGGCCGGAGCAGGCGATCGAGCGGCGGATCGTCACCCTTGCGCCGGCGTGAATCTTTCGGGGCTCACATTTCGCGAACCCGTCGTTGAGCAGGCCATTTCGTCGTGCCCCACCCGGTGGGTCGCCCGGCGCGTTGCGCAGCCGAACCGTTGCGGTTCAAGCTTCGCAGCGCTCCGGGCGTACCGCTGGGTGTTTTGGACGATGGGATGGCTGTGATGGTGACTCGCCGATCGGGCCGCGCGATGTTGGCGGTCGCCGTGTTGCTTTCCTCGGTGGTACTGGTTGCCGCCCGTCAGCCCGCGGCGGGGGCGGCGACCGGCGCAGTCGCGGTCACCGTGAACGCCCGGGCCGGTCTGGCGATCATGCCGGCGACCGCGCTCGGCGTCAACGACGCCGTCTGGGACAGCCAGCTCGGCACGACCGGCCGTGTCGGATCTGCTCAGAGGCGGCCGGCGTGGCGGATGATGCGCTACCCGGGCGGCTCGTACGGCGACATCTACCACTGGAAGGACAACACCGCGCCGGGCGGCTACGTCGCCCCGGACACCGACTTCGACACCTTCATGGGATCGCGTCCAGCGGGTCGGCGCCCAGCCGATGATCATCGCGAACTACGGCACCGGAACCCCGGCGGAGGCGGCCGACTGGGTGCGCTACGCCAACGTGACCAAGGGCTACGGCGTCAAGTACTGGACGATCGGCAACGAGTACTACGGCAACGGCCACTACGGCGCGGCGTGGGAGGCCGACGACCACGCCGACAAGAGCCCGACCGGGTACGCCAACGGCGTGGCCGCCTACGCCGACGCGATGAAGGCGGTCGACCCGACGATCAAGGTCGGCGCGGTGCTGACCACGCCGGCGAACTGGCCGGACGCGGCTCGTCGGCGGCGGCGACGCCGACACCTGGAACCGACGGTGCTGAGCGTCGCCGGCCCGAAGATCGACTTCGTCGACCTGCACTGGTACCCGGGCGGCGGCACGGCGGCCGAGGCGCTGACCAAGCCGGAGCAGATCGACCGACGCGCTGTACCTGGTGCGCCAGCAGATCGCCCGGTACGCCGGGCCCGGACGCGGCCCGGATCGGCATCAGCCTCACCGAGACCAACGTCGGCGTGGGCCAGAACACCCAGCCGGGCGCGCTGTTCCTCGCCGACACCTACTCAGCGCTGCTGGAGCAACGGCGTCTTCACGGTGCACTGGTGGAACGTGCACAACGGCATCGGCACGGTGTCCACAGTGGCCGGTCAGACCGACTACGGCGACTTCGGGCTGCTCTCCAGCGGCAACTGCCTCGCCGACGGCGTCGACCTGCGAGCCGCCGCTGAACACGCCGTTCGCGCCGTACCACGCGCTGTCGATCGTCAACGCCTTCGCGCACGCCCGGTGACCAGTTCGTGCGCGCCGCCACCGACCGAGCCGCTGGTCAGCGCGCACGCCGCGCGCCGGCCCAACGGCGATCTGGCCGTGCTGCTGGTCAACAAGGACCCGGACAACGCCCACCCGGTCGCCGTCGACTACGCCGGCTTCACGCCGGCCGCGGCGGCGCCGACGGTGTACTCGTACACCAACGGCGCGACCGCGGTCAGCACCGCCCAGACGGGCACCGCCACCAGCCAGACGCTCCCGCCGTACTCGCTGACCGCGCTCGTCCTGCACCCGGCGCGTGCCGCCGCGGGTCCGCCCGGCGGCGCCCGGGCAGCCGATCGCCAGCGCGGTCACCGACCGGTCCGCGACGATCTCCTGGCCGGCCGGCGAGCCCGGCGCGCACCCGATCGCCAAGTACGAGGTGTACCGCCAGAACGGCGCGATCAGCGAGCAGCTCGGCGAGACCACCGCGACGTCGTTCACCGTCGCGCAACCTCGTACCCGGGCACCCGGTACACGGTCAACGTGCTGACCCGCGACACCGCCGGCAACGTCTCCTGGGCCTCGCCGCCGCTGACCTTCACCACCGGCAGTCCGGCACAGCAGCACCTGCGCGGTGCGCTTCACCGACGTCACCGACTGGGGCAACGGCTACGTCGCCAGCGTCGACATCACCAACACCGGCCCGAACCCGATCGACGGCTGGACGCTCACGTTCGCCTGGCCCACCGGTTGGCAGCAGCTCAGCAGCGGCTGGAACGGCACCTGGGCGCAGCAGGCGACCACCGTCACCGTCACCAGCCTCGACCACCAACGGCAAGCTCGCCGCCGCCGGCGGTACGGTCAACGTCGGCTTCGTCGGCCAACTACAGCGGCCCGAACGTGCTGCCGGCCGCGTTCACCCTCAACGGGACGCTCTGCACCGTAGTTCCGTGAGAGCCGCTGACACCGGCTATCGCCTCGCGCTGCGCTCGCGGTCGGCAAACGCGCTGCGCAGATGTTGCAGCACGTCGATCGCCTTGTCGAGGTCCGCGGGGTTCCCGCGCATGGCGAAGCGGGCGGTGAGCGCCGCGGCGAGGCTTCGGACGCAGGCCAGCCGCTCGCCGTCCGACACGCCGATGGCCGGTTTCCCGCTGTGCCGGTGCGCCTCGCTCAGCGCCGAGACGGCATAGTCGAGATTGTCCGGCTGGGCCGACTGCTCGTACCGCTCGAGCAGGGCGTCGCCCAGGTAGCGCAGCCGGTCGCAGCGCGTGGCCAGGTCATCGGTGGACGCGCAGCCCAAGTTCAGCGCGGCGATCGCCTCGTCGAGATCGCGCACGTCGCCGGTGTGCGTGTAGCGGGTGGCCAGGAGCCGGCCGAGCCGGTCGGCCCGGCTGCTCTGCATCGTGCTGCCGGCCTCGGCCTGCGGCAATGCCTGCCGCCAAGCGTCGATCGCCGCGTCGAGCTGTTCCGGCTGTTCGTCCTGGCCCCATCGGCAGGACCTGAATCGGGTGTCGACCATGTCATGCGTCACGGTGTGCTCCCGGAAGGGTTGGAGACAGATAGATGGCTCGGCCCCGCCGTTCCACGTTACGCATCTATGAGTCAGCAATTACTCCGAGTCAGATTCCCGACGAACCGCTTGCGCACGCGCTCTGCGTCGTCGATGTGTCACGCTAGGTGATCGCATCAACGACGCTGAGCGCGCGCGCAACCAGGTCAGCGCCCTTGCAGGGACTTCACGTTGTCGCCGAAGGTCCAGTTCTTCGAGCCGTCCCAGTTGATCGACCAGGTCATCAGGCCCTTGAGGCTGCCGCCGAAGGCGTTCCACGCCTGCGACACCAGCGACGGCGTCATGTAGCCGCCGCCGGCGCCCGGCTGGGCGGGCAGCCCGGGCACCTGCTTGTCGTACGGGCACCCGGATGGTGGTGCCCTGGATGACCAGGCCGGTGTTGAGGCAGGTCGGTCTGCACCGTGAAGCCCTGCACGGTGCCGGCCGAGTACGAGTCGCCGGAGCAGCCGTACATGCTGCCGTTGTAGTACTGCATGTTCAGCCACCACAGCCGGCCGTTGTCCGCGTACTTCTTGACGATCGGCAGGTACGCGCCCCAGATCGAGCCGTAGGTGACGCTGCCGCCGGTGACGTACGCGGTCTCCGGCGCCATGGTCAGGCCGAAGTTCGACGGCATCTGGGCCAGCACGCCGTCGATGATGCGGATCAGGTTGGCCTGCGACGTGGACAGCGTGGTGATGTTGCCGCTGCCGGTCAGGCCGGTCTCGATGTCGATGTCGATGCCGTCGAAGTTGTACTGTCTTGCAGGATCGGCACGATCGTCGCGACGAACCGGTCGGCGACCGCGGTGGAGCTGAGGTCGATGCCGGCGGCCGCGCCGCCGATGGACATCAGGATCGTGGCGCCGGCCGCCTTGGCCTGGCACATCTCGGCCGGGGTGGCGACCTTGACGCCGGCGTCCATGCCGTCCTGCCACAGGACGGTGCCGTCCGACCGGATGACCGGGAACGCCGCGTTGATGACGTTGTAGCCGTGCGCCGCGATCCGCGAGTCGGTGATCGGGATCCAGCCGAGCGGCGGGTGCACGCCGTTGGCCGCGCCGTCCCAGTTCTCCCAGTACCCCTGCAGCACCTTGCCGGCCGGGCCGCGACTTCACCGCGCAGGTGGTGCCGCCGGCGGCTGGTCGGGGGCGGGGTCGTGGGCGGCGCGGTGGTGGGTGGCGCCGTGGTGGGCGGTGGGCTGGTCGGTGGGGGAGTCGTGGGCGGCGGCGCGGTCGTCGGCGGACTGCCGGTGCACGCGCCGAGATCCTTCCACAACGCCGGCACCGCCTCGGGCGTCCAGCCCGGCGCCGACCGGCGGGGTGTGCGCCTGCGAGCGCCTGATAGAGCCTGTCCGTGGTAGGTGACCTGGTCACCGACCCTGTACGGGGTGCCCTCGGCCCACGCCGGAGCCGAACAGGCCACCGTCGCTTGTGCGGTTCCGGCCTGGCTGCTGGGGGCGAGTACAAGCCCGACCATGGCGAGCATCGCCGCACCGGCGAGCAGAGCAACGACCCGACTTCGAACGCGCATCCTGCGCTCCTAGAAATGGGGGCGGTCGGTGGGGTTCGTAACAGGAAGTAAGCCTAACAGTTAACTTTCTTCGATGTAAGACATCCACGAGGACCACTGTTCGGTACCTGCTTGAGGGCACTACTTCGGGGAAGTAGTGCCCTCGCGACCCACCGGATGCCACTACTTCCCCGGAGTTGTGGTCTCGTGGGGCGCTGGATGCCACTACTTCCCCGAAGGTGACTGGTCACGGGGTCGGCGGGTCGGCTGCGATGAGCATGATCGCGAAGAGTTTCCGGTGGTCGGCACCCGGCGGGTCTTCAGGATCATGCACTCCGGAGTGACGGTGGTCGATCTACCCGAAAGCCCCAGACGGTGGTCGATCTGCCGACATCCCGTCGGCCGTGTCGCGGGGGTGCATCGACCACCGTCGTGGACTCGGCATCGACGGTGGCCAGGATGAGGCGTCGGCGCTGGGCGCATCCAGGTCGTGAAGATCAACGGTGACTTGTCAGCGATTCTCGACCCGAAAATCACTGACAAGTCACCTTTGATCTTGCGGCGGGTGCGGCGGCGACGTCGGGGTTCACCGGCGTTCCTCCTCGTCGGGGATGATCGCGGCCAGACACTGCGCCTATTCGGGCGCCGAGCGGTCGTTGCCGCCGATCTTCCTCGTACGGGTAGGTCGCCGGTTGTCGGCGGCGGCCGGGGTCGGGAGTTGTTCGGTGCCGTCGACGATCGCCCGGGCAAGGTCGGACAAGGCCCGGTTGTGGCTGCGGGATACGCCGCGCAGGATCGCGAACGCGTCCGCGACGTTCACCTGCAGCCGTTCGGCGACGAGGCCTTTTGCTTGTTCGATCAGCACACGGCTGTTGAGCGCGGTCTGGAGCTGCTCGGTCACGACGTCGCGGTGGTGAATGGCGCGCTGCTGCAGCAGGCCGATGGTCGACACGTCAGCGAGGGCCTGGCCGAGGCGCACCTTGTCCTCGTCGAGCGGTCCGGCGGCGACGTCGAACAGGTTCAGCGCGCCGATGACGTCGGTGCGTAACCGCATCGGCAACGCGTGGACGGCGGCGAAGCCGACCTCGGCCGCCGCCGCGGTGAACCGGGGCCATCGGTCGCTGGCGGGCAGGTCGGTCACCGAAATAGGCGTGCCGGTGCGGAAGCAGTCAAGGCAAGGACCTTGATCGGTCTGCAGCTGAAACAGCTCGAGCAGCCGGGTCCGTTCCGACGACGCGGCGACGACCTGCAGTGTGCCCCGCCCGTCGGTGAGCAGCAGACCGGCCGCGGCGACGTCGAGGAGCTCGACGCATCGTTCGGTCAACCTGTTCAAGAACTCGAGAAGGTCGAAATCGTCGACGAGCGTGTCGGCCATCTCAATGAATACGTCGGCGAGCAGGGTCCGGGCCATGTCAGTCACCTTCGTCGTCTTCTCGCGCTGCGCCACTGACCGGTTCGGGTTTGAACCGGATCCGGCGCGCCACGACACTCGCGGCCACGTCACGGAGCCGCTCGTCGTGGGCGTAGGCGTAGGCACGCAGCCGAATCAAGGCTACCGCAGCGGTCACCCCCATCTGGGCGACGATCATCCCCGTGGCCTGGTGGACTTCGGGGTGTTGCAGGGTGGTCTCCTCCGGCCGTTTTCCGGCGGCCAGGCCGGGGGCATCGAGGAGGAGAGCGCAGGCGGTGTCGGCCAGCACCAACGCGTCGGCCAGGTGGTCCTGATCGAGGGCGCCGGGCCGATCGCGGTAAAGATCCATGACGCCCAGACGGATCCCACCGACCTGCAGCGGCAGCGCGAACGCCGCGCACGCGCCGAGCTCGACCGCCGCCGGCGCGAACACCGGCCAGCGAGCCAGGCACCACGCCTCACGCAGGTCGGCGGCCAGCGCCGGGCCGTCGACCAGGGCATCGACCCCTGGCCCCTCGCCGAGGGTCGTGGTCAGTTCCTCTAGATCCGCACCCAGCGCAGTGCTGGTGTACACACATTCGCGCGGGGAGGCGGCCAGTGTCACCACGACCGCGACGGCGTCCACCCCGGCGACAGCAACGGCGACGGCACCCGCGTGGTCGACTCTTATCACCGCGCCGTTGGCCCGTTCGACCATCAGCGACCACAAGCGCAGCCTGCGATCAGTGCTCACGGGAGGAGGCGACCGAACGAGACGGTTGAAGTCATGTCGCACCTCGGGTGACAGCAGTCGGTGAGATTGACCGGACGCCACCGGGGTCCCGAGTAACCACCCAAAAGTACACCCCGTGTGCGGGGATGTACTTTTCTGCCTCCGGAACGGCACGGAATGGAACCCCTTACCGCGCCGATCGCTTCAGGAGCGCGGCGGCCCGGCGCCGACGTAGGGTAGGCGCGCGCTGGCCGTGGCGCAGCTGTTCCTCGGCGCCGGCAACACGCGGCCCTGCACCGAAAGGAGTACCGGATGACGACGGTTGGGTGGATCGGCGCCGGGCGCATGGGGCACGCCATGGCCCGGCGGCTTCTGAGCGCCGGCCACGACCTGCGGGTGTGGAACCGCACCCGGGCCAAGGCCGAGGACCTCGTGCCGTTGGGGGCGACGCTCGTCGATTCCGTGGCCGAACTGGCGGATCGCGACGTCGTGTTCATCATGGTCGCCGCCGACCCCGACCTCGTCGAGGTCACGCTCGGCGAGGGCGGGCTGCTGCGCCAGGACGCGGCGCCGAAGCTGCTCATCGATTCCAGTACGGTCGCGGTGGAGACCTCGGAGCGGGTCCGTGCCGAGGCCGCCCGGCGGGGCACGGCGCTGCTCGCCGCGCCGGTGAGCGGCAATCCCAAGGTGGTGAAGGCCGGCAAGTTGTCGATCGCCGTCTCCGGCCCCGACGACGCTTTCCGGCAAGCCGAACCACTGCTGCGGACCATCGGCGGTTCGGTGACCTACGTTGGCGACGGCGAGGTGGCCAGGCTGGTCAAGCTCGCTCACAACATCTTCCTCGGCGTGGTGACCCAATCGTTGGCCGAGATCACGGTACTGGCCCAGCGCGGCGGCGTGTCGCGGGCCGCGTTCCTGGAGTTCATGAACGGTTCGGTGCTCGGTTCGGTGTTCACCCGGTACAAGAGTCCGGCCCTGGTCAACCTCGACTTGTCCCCAACGTTCACCACGGCGCTGCTGCGCAAGGACTTCGACCTCGGGCTCGCCGCGGCGCGGGCGCTCGAGGTGCCGTTGCCGGTCGCTACCCTGACCCACCACCTCGTACAGGCGACTGTGGCCCGTGGCCATCGCGATGAGGACTTCGCCGCGCTACTGATCGAGCAGGCCCGCAACGCCGGCATCGAGCTCGTGCCCGAGCACATCGACGTGGACGACGGACTGGGCGGCCTGCCGACGAGACGATAGCCGTGAGCACGGCCCTGCAGACGTGCTCTTCGGTGGCGGCGTGGCCGGCGGTCGTCGTCCGCTGACCACTGCCGAGCCCTCGTGTTGTGGATATCGATGCCCGGCCTGATGATTTTCTCATGGCTACCACTACAGCCGCCCCTCCACGGTTCCGCACTGTGACGAGCGCCGGAACGGTCGTGGCGCTCATCCTCGTGCTGGCGTTCGGCAACTCCGCGTTCCGCCAGTGGACGAACGAACACACCAGCCCCAATGACGTCGGTGGTTTCCTGTTGCGCCAGTTGACCTGGCCGGCGTGGTCGTTCCGCTCGACGGCGTCGATCCGCGACCTGCTCGCCGCCGATCTCAAGGCGATACTGCTGATCGTGTTCACCGCCGTATTCCTGACCTTGTTCGCCGTGGCACCCGGCTGGGGTCTGCGGGGGATCCTCAGCGCGGTGGTCATCGGGTGGGCGGCGTACATCTTCGCCGCCGCCGTCGCCGGCCTGCTCGCGGCCTTCCTGATCGCGAACGCCTCGCTGCTGGGCGCGTTCTCGTGGGCCTCCAGCGGTGCCGTCTACGGCCTGTTCGTGGGCTGGCTCGTCGGGCTCGCCACGCTGGCATTCCGCCGGCCCTGACCGGCGGCTGGCGATCAGAGGACTCGTCGCAGCCAGTCCTCAACGTCGGCGATGTGGACCATCGCCCAGGAATGTGCGAGTTCCGGCTGGCGCGCGACAAGCGCCCGGTGAATCGCTTGATGCTGTTCCTGCGTACGGGTGACCGCGCCCTCTTGGGTGAGACCGCGCCAGACTCGCGCACGCAGGGTGGGCGCGGACAGGTTTTCGATCAGCGAGGCCAGCGCCGGGTTGCCCGAACCGATCGCGATCTGGCGGTGGAACGCCAGGTCGGTCGCGATCAGGTCGTTGAGGTCGGTCGCGGCGCTGTTCGAGTCGACGAGCAGGCCAAGCTCGGTGAGCTGTTCGTCGGTCATCCTCCGTGCGGCCAGCGCGGTGGCCGCCGGCTCGAGGATGCGGCGCACCTCGAGCAGGTGGAGCACGCTGTCGTCGCGGTGGAAGTCGATGATGAAGCCGACCGTGTCGAGCAGCACCTCAGGCTGCAGGCTCGTGACGTACGTGCCGTCGCCGTGCTTCACGTCGAGCACCCGGATCAAGGAGAGCGCCCGCACCGCTTCGCGCAGCGAGTTGCGCGACAGCCCGAGCCGCTCCGCGAGGTCGGCTTCCTTGGGCAGCCGGTCACCCGGCCGCAGCTCGCCCGAAACGATCATCTCCTTGATGCGTTCGATCGCTTCGTCTGTCAGCGCCATGCAGCGACGATAGCCAGCCCCAGGGGTTTCTGATCGACTCGACGCGATCCGATTTTCTCGTCGGGCGGTCCTCGGACGGCCGCGGAACTCCTCGAACCGCCCACGTGACAGCCAAGCCAGACCATGTGGCGGGCGCAATGGGTGTGCCGCGGACCGGCGGAGGCGTAGGGTGATCGCGTCACTCTGGTCCCCGGTGGCTGAGCTGCTGTCCCCTGATGGGTCGACATGACCGGAGCCACGCATTCGCTGAGCATCTTCATCATGCTTCGTCCGAGCCGGGCGGCGCTCAATGCTGCCGGTGGGCGTCGGACACCGCCCGTCGGCGCATCGGCTTTGTTCAGAGGGGGTGGGCGGGTCCCGGGCGGTTTGCGCCCGGGGCCCGGCCGGAACCCACGCGCGTGGATCTGGCTGGCGTTTCGCGCCGCCCGTGGGTGCACATGCGCGTAGGGTGAGGTTGTCGCCCGGGACCCCGGTGGTCTTCGCCCGTGCTGCGAACCCAATCCGTGATCGCCTTACCGGGAGACTGCCATGATCGATCGGACCGGGGCGTCAGACGGGCGCATTGTCGTGGGCGTCGACGGCTCGCCGCACTCCAAGCTAGCCCTGCGCTGGGCGGTCACCCAGGCGCGGCTCGTCGGCGTGCGAGTCGATGCCGTCAGCGCCTGGCAGCAACCCGCGACGGTCGGGTACCCCTACGGATGGTCGCCGCTCATTCACGACGGCGACAGCATTTCGATCCTTGCCGAGAAGGTTCTCGCCGAGGCGGTGGCCGAGGTTGCCGGGTCGCAGGACGAGCCGGTCGAGATCCGCACGGCTGTCATCCACGGCCATCCGGCCGAGGTACTGCTGGAAGTCGCCATCGGCGCACAGATGCTGGTGGTCGGCACTCGAGGACACGGCACGTACGCCGGGATTCTGCTCGGATCGGTCAGTCAGCATTGCGTGCAGCACGCGCCGTGTCCTGTCCTGGTCGTGCCGCGCAATCCCGCACCGTCTCGGTAACGGCGGTTGCCAGCCTCACGCGCTCGGCACGCGCTGGCGGCGAAGCGGTGCACCGGCCTGATGCAGGTGGCGCAACGCCAGCCGGTACGACTGCACCAGGCTGGTCTCGGCGTAGGGCACATCGAGTTGGGCGCAGAAGTCGCGAACGATCGGCCTCGCGCGGCGAAGGTTCACGCTCGGCATGCTCGGGAACAGGTGGTGCTCGATCTGGTAGTTCAGCCCGCCGAGCAGCACATTGATGAAGTGCCCGCCGCGGACGTTGCGGGAGGTGACCACCTGGCGCCGCAGGAAGTCCAACTTCTCGCTGTCACCGTTGAGCATCTCCATGCCCTTGTGGTTCGGCGCGAAGGTGCTGCCGAGGTAGACGCCGAACAGCGCCAGGTGGATGGCGATGAAGGCGGCGGCGATCCCCGGTGACAGCAGCAGGAGGATAGCGGTGAGGTAGGCGGCGAAGTGCAGGAACAGCAGTACTGCCTCGGGCGCCCGGTGGCGCAGTGACGGCCGGAACAGCGCCCTGACGCTGTTCACGTGAAGGTTGAGCCCTTCGAGGGTGAGCAGCGGGAAGAACAGGAACGCCTGGCGGCGGCCGAACCACCGGGCGATCCCCTTGGCGCTGCGCGCCTGATTGGTCGACCAGACCAGCAGATCCGGATTCACGTCGGGGTCGCGGTCTTCGTGGTTAGGGTTCGCGTGGTGACGGGTGTGTTTGTCCATCCACCAGCCGTAGCTCATGCCGATACCGAGGTTGCCGACGACCATGCCGGCGATCTCGGTGGCCCGTCGGGTGCGGAACACCTGCCGGTGGGCGATGTCGTGCGCGACGAGCGCGAGCTGCGCGAAGGCGATGGCCAGGCACGGCGCGATCAGCAGCTGGTACCAGGAGTCGCCGATCACCGCGAAGGCGATCCAGCCGGCGAGGTAGAAGCCGACGACCAGCGAGATCCGGGTGACGTAGTACGCGGTGCGGCGCCGCATGAGGCCGGCTTCGACGATGAGGTGGGACAGGTTCGCGAAATCGCTGCCGCGGGCCGTCGGGGTCGCTGGGGCCAGTGTTGCGGTAGACATGGTGAACAGCCTCTTCTCGTGGGATCGGCGAGCCGGCGAGAAGTGCAGGGACCGGGCACCTGGAATACCGGGGGTCTACGTAGACGGTACGGGGCGGCGGGCCGAATGGACGAGATTCGGGCGGGCCGACTTCGGGGTAGCCGCTGTTCTGGCGAGTCGTCATCGGCTGGACGCTCGCCCGTTGCTCAGCCAGCGGCCGCGGCCCGGGCTGCGGCGCGGGCCCGCGACGCCTCGCGCTTCTCGACGAACCGGCTCGCCGCGGTGTCGAGTTCGGCCAGGAACGCAGCCAACTCGTCGCGGGCGGCCTCGCCCTGTGGGTCAAGCCCGGTGCGGTCGAACGGGCTGAGCTGTCGCAGGATCGGAGTCACCACCTCGTCGTGGTGGATGCGCAGGTCGTAGATGCCGGCCATGGCGATCTGCGCGGACTTGCGGCCGAAGTTCTCGATCGTATGTCCGGGCATCTGGAACGAGGTGACCACGTTGCAGACGGCGCGCATCGACGCGTTGGGCGCCAGCTCGAATGCCGCAGCCAGGAGGTTGCGGTAGAAGATCATATGGAGGTTTTCGTCGAGCGCGATGCGGGCGAGCAGTTTGTCGCAGAGCGGGTCGCCGCTGACGATGCCAGTGTTGCGGTGGGCGACTCTGGTCGCCAGTTCTTGGAAGGCGACATAGGCGACCGCCTCGATGAAACCGTCGTTGGTGTTGGTGAAGCCGCCGCCCATGTGCAGCATGCGGGCACGTTCG
Organism: uncultured Actinomycetota bacterium; assembly: GCA_963816625.1. Lineage (GTDB taxonomy): Bacteria > Actinomycetota > Actinomycetes > Mycobacteriales > Micromonosporaceae > Dactylosporangium. The sequence continues at coordinate 2,328,460 of CAWFLC010000006.1, forward strand.
AGCGCGACGGGGTCGACCGCGCGAGTGGTGAGCAGGTAGTCGCGGATGGCGGCGCCGTGGCGGCCTTCCTCGGCGGTCCAGCGGTGCACCCAGGTGCCCCACGCACCGTCGCGCCCGAAGACGGTGGCGATCTCATGGTGGTAGCTGGGCAGGTTGTCCTCGGTGAGCAAGTTGACGATCAGGGACGTGCGGGCGACCTCGGGCAGCTTGGACTGGCTTGGCGTCCACGCCTCGCCGCCGAGCAGCCCGTCGAAGTCGCGGCCCTCGCTCCACGGCACGTATTCGTGGGGGAACCACTCTTTGGCCGTTGACAGGTGCCGGTTGAGGTTGGCCTCGACCATCGGTTCGAGCTCGCGCAGCAGGGTGCGGGTCTCGGTCGGTTCGGTGGTCACATCAACTCCATGGTGCCAGCGTACTGGGGTTTGCTGGGAAACGCCTGACCAGCGACAGCCGAGGTCCGCCGGGGCGGGGAGGCCAGGCTGGACCGGCTCGGCGCCAAGAAATCGGACGACTCGGGACTTCAGGGACAGCGCGTGCGTTGCAGGGCGAGGCCGAGGATCGCCGATCCGGTCATGTCCAAGGCGGGTTCGTCGGTCTGCCACGACCGCACGTCGTCGACGAAGCGGCTCTCCACGGTGGAGAACTGGTCGTACTGGTCAGTGCCGTCGGCCGGGCATCGGATCATCCCGTCCTGGTCGTCGCCCAGGCCGTCCTCGAAGTTGCTGACGTTGTTCGGCCCGTTGACCACCGCGCCGATCGCCCGCCCGGGCGCGATGTTGTCGACCTGGTGCTGCATGCACTGCGGGAAGTTGCTGCCCTCGCCGACCATGAAGCTGACCCCCCACGCGTTGGCGCCGAACAGCCAATCGCGCTGCTGCGCGGCGAACGTATCGAACGAGTCGTTCCCGCTGACGGCTTCGTAGAGCGCCTGCGTGGTGAGCAGCCCGAAGGTGTGCGAGTCCACGTCGAAGTCGGTGTAGACGCCACCGGCGTGGAAGACGTCCTTGGCGGCCCGGTCGGCACCGGTCTTCACTTGGCGCTTGAGGTCGGCCACCAGTGCGGCCTTGCCGATCCCGACGTTGGGATTGCCGGCTGCGTCCAGCGCCCGGATGAGGTCGGCATGCGCCAGCGCGCTCGTGTCGTACAGGTTGAAGGTGTCGCCGGTGTCGTTGGCGATGTAGCCCTTCGCGAAGCCGGCGGCGTCGTTCAGGTACTGCGACGCGTTGCGGCCCAACGCCTGCGACGCCAGCGCCAGCTCGGTCGCGCCGAACTCCATGTCGTCGCGCCAGGTGCTTTCCGGGTAGAACGCGTTGGGTAGCGCGGTGACCAGCGGGTCCGGCGGCGAGGCGATGTCCGCCATGGCGTAGATCGTCGTCGCTTGCTGGTACTCGTGCAGCGCCCGGCTCCGGTCGCCGGCCGCGTCGACCTGCGCGGCGAGGGCGAACGCCGCGGCCACCCGGCCGGTCAGGTTCGGGCTGATCTTCGTACCCGGATCGGCGGCGAGGAATACCGGCCGGTGGGCGGCCGCGAAGATGTCGGCCGGATCGTCGTCGGCGTCGTCGGCTTGCGGCAGCCGCCAGATGTCGTGGTCGCCGTTGAAGGTGCCGGCGTTGTTGCCGCTCCCGATGCCCACCTGCAGGTAGAGCGTCTTGTGCTGGGCATCCCACATCTGGTCCAGCCAGGTCACACCGAAGTGGGCCTCGGCATCCAATGTAGACGGGGAGGCCGGTCCGAGCGCCCGCTCGGCGGCGAACAGGGTCGCGGCGCCAAACGCCGTGCTGTGGGTGAACTTGAGGTAGTCGCCGGCGTCGAACCAGCCACCCAGCACGTTGACCGGCCCGCCGATCTTCTTCAATGCCGCGTCGGTGATGACGTCGCTGTCCGTCTCGAAGGTCGGCGTGGCGTAGACGGATGCCCGGGCATCGTTGAGGTGCGCGGGCTTGCGGTTGGTCGGTCCGGCGATCACGTCCGGCCCGTCCCGCTGTACCTGGTAGAACGCGACGCCGTCGGCGATGGCCTTGCTGTACAGGGCGCCGGCGTCGGCGATGCGGAACCGGGGCGAACGACCGGTGGCCCCACCGCTGACCGCTGATGTGGTACGTGCCGGTGGCCCGCAGATCGGTGAACGTGATCGGGTACACGGCGCTGTACCTGGTGTTCCACGCGCCTCGGCTGGCCGCACCGACCTGGCCGGCCAGGACGGTGTGCCCGGCCGAGTCGATGACCTGGAAGGAGACGTTGCCGACCGGGGATCGGACCATCAGGTACGCCTGCTTGGCGTCGCTGGGCAGGTATCCGACCTGATCCACTCGGACCAGACCCGCCGTCGCCACGCCGGCCGCGGCGGGCGAGGCCGCCTGGGTACCGAACGCGAGAGCGGCGACGCCGAGTACGGCAATGGCACGCATTGAAGACACAGCACGCCTCCCGACCAATAGGCAAGCGGTCTTACTATTGGCGGCGACACTAGGACGAATCGCGGAGCACGTCAACACCGCTGTCGATGTCACATGTGTCCAGCGTGTCTCGTCGTACGACGGATCACCCAACACGTACCGGCGGACAGAAGGAGCGGATCATGCGAGCTGTCGTGATCACCGGCACTTCGACCGGAATCGGACGGGCGTGCGCGTTGACCCTGGACCGGATGGGCCTGCAGGTGTTTGCCGGCGTGCGCCGGCCCGAGGACGGTGACGCTCTGCGCGCCGAGGGATCTGATCGGCTCACGCCGATCCTGCTCGACGTGACCGACGACGCGTCGATCCGAGCCGCTCGGGACCTCGTCGAACTGCGGGTGCGCGACGCGGGCCTGACCGGGCTGGTCAACAACGCGGGAACCACCGTGCCTTGTCCGGTCGAGTACCTGCCGCTTGAGGTGTTCCGGCACCAGCTTGAGGTCAACCTCACCGGGCATCTCGCCATCACCCAGGCGTTCCTGCCGTTGCTACGCCGTGCCCGCGGCCGGATCGTCAACGTGAGCTCGGTCGGCGGCCGGATCGGTGCGCCGCTGATGGGCTGCTACGCGGCGGCCAAACACGGCCTCGAGGGGCTCAGCGACAGCCTGCGGCTCGAATTGGGGCCGGCGGGTGTCCACGTCTGCGTCGTCGAGCCCGGGTTCATCTCGACCGCGATGCGGGGAAAGCTCGAACACGATACGGAGACTCAACTGGAACAGCTGCCGCCGGACGGCCGCGACGCCTACGGCCGGCAGCTGACCGCGATGGCCACCACGGTCAGCCGTGAGGCCGAAAACGGCTCGGCGCCGCAGGTCGTCGCCCGCGCGGTCGCGCACGCCCTGACCAGCCGCCGCCCGCGCGTTCGCTATCCGGTGGGCACCGGCGCGCGCCGCCTGCTGACCCTGCGCCGCGTCCTGCCCGACCGGTGGATGGATCGCATCATCGGCCAAGCCGCCGGTTACAGCGCCGGTACGCGCTGATCGGGAGCACCGACGGGTCGCCGGGCTACGCCGGGGCGGGCGCGGCCGGGATACTAGTGGCCTGACGCGGCCACGGCCTGGGGAGGAAGCGTGCCGGAGCACCGGCCACTGCGGCGCGGGGATCGGCCGGCACGTCGCGGTGTCCGGCAGCCACGACGGCACCGTACGCCTGTGGAACCTTCAGCTGCCGAGCCGGTCACCGAGCGGCGGACCGTAGTCGCCGCACATCCGACGGGGTCGCGGTTGCTTGACGCGGATCGACGGTCGCCTCTACGTTACGAGACATTGACCCTGGTCGACCGTGAGCCCGGAGGAGCCGCCATGACCTCGCAGGACGCAATCGAACCGCGCCGTCGCCCCGGTCCGACCCGGCGCGAAGTGCTGGCCGTCGCCTCGGGCGCCGCGGTGGCGGCGGTGGTCGCGCCCGCCCCGGCGGACGCGGCCGGCACGGGCGGCGCCGATCATGCCGATCATTCCGGGGGCTCGTGGGTCGGCACCTGGGCGGCGGTGCCCACCAGCGTGCCGGCGACCGGCATGACCGTGCTGCAGGACCAGACGGTGCGTCAGGTGATCCATCCGAGCATCGGCGGGGACCAGCTGCGGGTGCGGTTGACGAACGAGTTCGGCGAGCAGCCGCTGGCCATCGCCGAGGCGCATGTGGCCCATCGCAGCGGCGCTGGGGCGAGCACCGACATCGTGGCCGGCACCGACCGGCGGCTGACCTTCGGCGGGCACCCCTCGGCGCTGCTACCGGCCGGCACGCCGATCGTGAGTGACCCGGTCCAGTTGCGCGTCTCCGCGGACACGTCGCTGGTGGTGAGCCTGTACCTGCGGCAGCGCACGCCGGTCACGACGCTGGCCGCGTTCTCGTTCCAGGACACGGTCGTCGCCGCCGGCAATGTCACCGCGGCGCGTCACGTCACCCCGACCGCGACCCTCACGCAGTGGTTCTTCCTGTCCGGGGTCAGCGTGGCCGCCAAGGCGTCCGGCGCGGCGTCGATCGTCACCCTCGGCGACTCGATCACCAACGGCGCCAACACCATGAACAACGCCGACCATCGCTGGCCGGACCTTCTGGCCCAGCGGCTGCGGGACGCCGGTCAGCGGGATCGCGGCGTGGCCAACGTGGGGGTGTCGGGCAACCGGCTGCTGCACGACCCGAATCCGCCGGCCGGCAGTCCGGCCGAGGGGTTCGCCGCGTACTTCGGGCAGAGCGCCCTGCGCCGCTTCGACCGCGACGTGCTGGCCCAACCGGGCCGGCGCTACGTCATCGTCCTGCTCGGCGTGAATGACCTCGGGCACCCGGGCACGGTCGCCCCGCCGTCGGAGGTGGTGTCGGCCGAGGACATCATCGGTGCGCATCACCAGCTGATCGTCCGGGCCCACCAGGGCGGGCTGCGCATCTTCGGCGGCACCATCCTGCCGTTCAAGGACGACACGCTCGGCTTCTACAGCGTCGAGAACGAGCGCAAACGGGAGACGGTGAATCGCTGGATCCGCACGTCGGGCGCGTACGACGGGGTCGTCGACTTCGACCGGGCGATGGGCGATCCGGCCGATCCGCTGCGGCTGAACGCGCCGTACGACAGCGGCGATCATCTGCACCCGAACGACGCCGGCATGGTGGCGATGGCGGCGGCCGTGCCGCTGCGATTCTTCCGATGACCTCGCACGACGCCCGGGGCCGACGGATTCACCGCGACGACGGCTGAGCGGCGCTCTCGTCCAGGGTGGCGATGAGCTCGGCCTCCGTGCTCATCGCCGAGCTGAGCTTCAGCAGGTGGCTGCGGAGCTCGGCGGAGTCCCATTGGAATCGGGCGATCCGGTCGGCGACCTGGAAGAGCGGCTCGACGACCTGGTTGCGGGTCTCCGTGAACCGGCCGAGCGCCGGATCGAGGTCTCCGACCGGACTGGTCTGGATGATCGATCGGGTGAGGAACGCCGCGTCGCGCAGGGCGTCGGTGATGCCGTGCGTGCTCAGCGGGTCGAGGAAGGAGCCGGCGTCGCCGACCAGCGCCCAGCCGGCTCCGTCGGCCTGTCGCAGGAAGCCGGGCCGGCCGACCCAGGTGTGCAGCCGGCGGGGCGGACGGGCCTGGGCCAGGCGCCCGCCCGCACCGCCGGTCGCGGCGGCCAGGAGCCGGTGATAGGTGCCCTGGAGGTCGTCGCCGCCCAGCGCCGCGGTGACCTGATCGGCCGGCACCGGCGAACACGCACACCTCGCCGGCGTTCGTGGGGATGATGCCGGCGCTGTGGCCGGGCCGGTAGAACCATTCGTAGCCGTCGGACCGGCAGGTCGCGACCAGTACCCGTAGACGATCGCGCTGGCGCCGCGTGCCGACGCGTACGGTGGCGGCGCCGGCCTCGCGGGCGACGGTCGACCGGACGCCGTCGGCGCCGACGGTGAGCCGGGCCCGGGCGGTCGACGGCCGGCGCCGGCGCGGTCCCGGCCGCGTATCCCGACCACCCGACCGGTGCCGTCGCGCAGCAGGCCGGTCGACGCTGACCCCGAAGCGGACCTCGCGCGCCGGCGGCCACGGCCGCGTCGACCAGCAGCGGAGTCGAGCACGCGTGCGCCGCGGCGCGTAGAGCGCGTCGTACGCCCAGCGTCGGCTTGATGGCGACGGTCACGTCGTCGTCGCCGTAGTCGAACCGGGTCTGCGCGGACCGGCGGCGTGCCGGCCTCGACGATCCGGTCGAGCAGGCCCCACCGGGACAGCAGCAGGACGCCGCCGCGCATGAGCGCGTGCGTGGACAGCGTGTCCGTGCCGTACCGGCCGCGGTCCACCAGCAGTACCCGCCGTCCCGTGCCGGGCCAGCAGCATCGCCGTCGCGGCACCGGCGACCCGGGCACCGACCACGATGACGTCGTAGGCCGGTCGTCGCCATGCGGTCACCCCGCCGACTCGCGCTGCCCGGGCGGCCGCGATGCGGTCGGCGAGGTAGGCGGCGTCGTGGCGGGCGCCGTCGATGAAGGTCGAGTTGCGCCGGTGCTGGAAGCGCAGGCCGATGGCGTACAGGCCGGGCACGTCGGTGACGCCCCGGCGGTGGCGGATCCGCCCGTCCCCGTCGAGGACCGGTACCGCGAGCCACGGGTACCAGGGCCGGTAGCCGGTCGCCCAGACCACCGCGGAGATGCCCGCCCGCCGCAGGTCCAGTCGGGACGGTACGGCCGGCACGGCGATGGCCGGCGGCGGATCGGGCGGCGCGGCTGCCGAGCCCGGGCTGGCCGCCGCGTACCGGTCGATCTCGCCGAGCACGCCGGTCGAGCCGCCGCTGCGCCGTGCCGACGGTGTCGGCCAGGTCGTCGGCGAACCCGGCGACGGTACCGTCGAGCGCGCGCAACCGGCCGGCGAGCCGGACCCCGGCCGTCCTGCAGGACGCCGAGGTCGACCCCGCGCCCGTCCGGTGTGCCGACCAGCTGCAGCGACGGCTCGGCCCTGGCCGCCGTCGGCGTCGGGCATCTGGTCGATGGTGCGGTCGAGCGTGCCGATCCGGTCCAGCCACCACAGGATGTCCCGGCCCCGGTACCGGCGCGGCAGCCGGGTGTGGCCGCCGACCGCGAGGACCACCCGCCGGCCGGCGTGGGCCAGCTCGTGCGCGATCTGCACGCCGGAGGCCGACGCCCCGACGACCAGGACGCCCGCCGTCGGGCAGGCTCGACGGCGACCGGTAGCCCGACGGCGGTGATCTGGGCCAGATGCCGGACGCAGTCCGGCGGCGAGAGCCGGAATCTTCGCACGGCTGTGGTAGCCGGTCGCGATGACGACGTTGCGTGCCGCCCACGCGCCCTGGTCGGTGTGCACCGCGAACCCGGCCGCGGTGCGTTCCACCCGGGTCACCAGCGTGTGCGGCCGGACCGGGGCGTCGAACGACCGGGCGTAGCCGGTCAGGTGGTCGACGAACTCGCCGGCGGTCATGAAGCCGTCCGGCTCCGGTCCGGCGTACTCCCAGCCCGGCAGCCGGCTCATCCAGTTCGGGGTCAGCAGCCGGAAGCTGTCCCACCGGGCGGTCCGCCAGCGTTCGCCGACCGAGCCCGCGCTCCAGGACGACGTGCTCGACGCCCCGATCGGCCAGGCAGCGGCTCATCGCCAGACCGGCGTGACCGGCACCGATGATCACCGTATCCGTGCTCGGCATGGACATGCGTCGATCAGCCGGTGCTGACCTCGACGGACACCGGCACCCCGTTGGTGAGCACGTCGTAGACGGCCGAGCGGGCCCGGGACTGCTCGACGAGGCCGCGCAGGACCTCGTCCGGTGCGTCGCCGGAGATCTGGAAGTCGACGCGGATCGCCTGGTAGCCGTTGCGGACCTGGTCGGACAGGCCGAGGATGCCGAGCAGGTCGATGTCGCCCTCGACGGTGGAGGTCACCTCGTGCAGGGTGACACCGCGGGCCGCGGCGACGTTGGCGATGCCGGCGGTCAGGCAGGCGGCGATCGCGTGCAGCAGGAACTCGACCGGCGTCGGTCCGTTGCCGTTGCCCGACCAGGACGGCCGGGTGGTCGGCGTCGTAGGTGAAGTCCGCCGTCGCGGCTGGTGTCCTCCTGGCCGGCGCCGTAGAAGCCGCGGATCGTGCTGCGGTTGTGGGTGCCGCTGACCCATCGGTTGGTGGCGCGGAACTGGAACTTCGCCAGCTCCGGGTTGGCCTTGACCGCGTCCAGCGTCGCGAACAGCGTCGGGGTGTCCACCCCGTTGAGGGCCGGGCGGGTCTTGCTCGTGGTGCTCATCGTCGTCTCCCTCGTTCGCCGTCGCCGGCCGCCCGGCTGATCCGTGGCGGCTCAGCGTGTCGGCGATTGGGGCGAGGCTAGGAGAACGGTCTTCCCTCGGCCTTCCGCAAACCTTCCCGCCCGGTGGTCGCGCCTTCCCGGGAACCTTCCGGTTGACCGGCAGTACGATCCAGCGGTGCGGGTCGAGGTAGCGCTGCTGGGCGGGTTCGCCGTCCGCATCGACGGCGTGGTGCTGCCGCACGACCGATGGCACCGCCGCCAGGCCTCAGCGCTGGTGAAGCTGCTCGCGCTGGCGCCGCGCGCGCGGCTGCACCGCGATCGCGTGACTCGACGCGCTGTGGCCGGACGTCGGCTTCGATGCCGCGCTCCCGCGCCTGCACAAGGCCGCGCACTACGCTCGCCAGGCAGCTCGATGCGCGCGACGCCGTGGTCGTCCGGGACGAGATCGTCGCGCTGTTTCCCGGCGGCCGCGCTGGACGTCGACGTCGCCGCCTTCGAGGCCGCCGCCGATGCCGCGCTGAGAGCCGGCACCGGTTCCGCCGACGCGTATGCAGGCGGCGCTCGCGCTGTACCGCGGGCGAACTGCTCCCCGACGACCTCAACGAGCCCTGGTCGGAGGAGCCCCGACGGCGGCTGCGGTCGCGGTACGAGCTGCTGCTGCGGGGCGCCGGCCGCTGGCCCGAGCTGCTGCGTCTCAACCCGGCCGATGAGGCAGGCACACGTCGAACTGCTGCGCGAGGCGGTGCTGACCGGCGATCGGACGGCCGCGCTGCGCCGGTACGGCGAGATGGAACGACTCCTCGACCAGGAGCTCGGGGTGGCTCCCGGCCCGGAGGCGGTCGCGCTGTCGAGAACGGGTACTGGCATCGCCGCCGCAAGGCGTACCGGCGCCCGCGACCGGTCCGGGAGCTTGCCGACGCTGCTCGAGCGGGACGACGAGCTGGCCTCGCTGTCGCGAACCGTGCGCTCGCTGGCGCGTACCGGTCGTGGCAGCGTCGTCCTCGTCATCGGTGAGGCCGGCAGCGGCAAGTCGGCGCTGACCCGGGCATTCCTCGAGCGCGTCGGCGAGGACATGGTGGTCGCGCTGGGCGGCTGCGATGACCTGCTGGCGCCGCGCAGCCTGGGACCCGTTCCGCGACATGGCCGAGATCGCTACCCGGGCTCGCCTCGGTGCTGTCCGCGACGGCCGCCGAGCCCCAAGACGTCTTCCCGGCCCTGCTGCGCTTTCTCGCCGCCGCGCCGACGTCGTCGTGGTCGAGGACGTCCACTGGGCCGACGACGCGACCCTCGACGCGATCCGCTACCTGTCCCGGCGGATCACCGCGGTACCGGCGGTGCTGCTGCTGACCTTCCGGGAGGAGGACGTCGACGCGGCGCACCCGCTGCGGCGCATCCTCGGGCAGCCTCAGCGGCTCGTCGACGCGGCGGATCGAGCTGGCCGCCGTTGAGCGTCGACGCGGTGCGCCGCCTGGCCGGGGTGGACGACGCGGAGGCCACCGAGATCCACCGCATCACCAGGGGCAATCCGTTCTTCGTGACCGAGGTGCTCGACGCCGACGGTGACGGCGTACCGCACCACGGTCCGCGACGCCGTACTGGCCCGCGTCGGACGGCTGCCGGCCGCGGCCCGGCAGCCTCGCCGAACGCCTCGCCGTCGTACCGTCTCGCACCGAACGCTGGCTGGCCGAGGCGCTCGCCGGCGACGAGCCCGGCGCCCTGGTCCAGATCGAACGCTCGGGCGTGATCGGCGGCGGCTCGGAACACGTCTCGTTCCGGCACGAGCTGGCCCGGCGGGCGATCGAGAGGTCCTTGACGGCCGGCGAGCTGGTCCGGCCAACCGGGAGGTGCTCGACGTGCTCGTCGGGCGAGCGCACGTCGAGCCGTCCCGCGTCGTGCACCACGCCGGTCCGCGCGCTCCGGATCGACCTGGTACTCCAGTACGGCCCCGTCGCCGCGGCCGACGCGGCCCGCGCCGGTGCGCACCGGCAGGCGGCCGAGACGCTGCGCGCGGTACTGGTACACGCCGACCAGCTGGACCCGGCCACCCGCGCGAGCCTGCTGACCCAGCGCGCCTACTCGCTCTATGTCGTCAACGAGTACGAAGCGGCCCTGCCGTGCGCCGAGTCGGCGGTCTCGGTCGCCGAGCAGTCGCAGGACCCGGTCGTGCTCGCGGAGGCGCTGATCGTGCTCGTCGCGCATCGTGTTCTTCGCCCGAGGGCCCGTTCACGGCCCGGCCGGCCGCCGATCGAGCCGTCGCGATCCTCGAGGAGCAGGACGACGAGGCCCGGCTCGCCGCCGCCCTCATCGAGCTGGCCCGGACGCACAGCAACCTCGCCGACGGTCGGCATCGTCGCCCAGCCCGACGCGGCCGTCGTACGCCACGCCGAGCGCGCGCTCGCGTTGGGTGAGCGACTGCGCCGCGACGATCTGCGCGCGCAGGCACTGTGGTACCTCGGCAAGCGGCCGGCTGGCCCAGGGCGACCCGGGCGGCGCCGACGACATCGAGCGCGCCATCGCCCTCGCCGCCGCCGAGACCCGGCTCGAGACCCGGGTACGCAGTTACGTCAACGCCGCCGGCAGCGCGTACCGGGCGGGACGGCTGCACGACGCCAAGCGATACGTCGCGAGCGGTCTGCGACTGGCCGCCGACGGCGAGTTCGCCGCGGGCGACTACCGGCTGCACCTCACCTCGGCCGCGGTGTCGGCGAGCCCAGGGTGACTGGGAGCAGGCCATCGCCGAGCTGCGGCGACTGGTCGACGGCCCGGGCCAGCCCGGCGTCATGGTTGTGCTGGCCCGCAGCCTGCTCGCCCGCCTGCTCGCCCGCCGCGGGGATCCCGCCGCCCGTGACATCCTGGACGAGGCACTGCGCGATCCGGCGTTGACCGGCGACAGCTACGTGGCCGGTCCGTTGGCGGTGGCCCAGGCGGAGTTGGCCTGGCTGGACGGGCCGTCCGCGGAACTGCCACCGGCGGTGTGGAAGGCGGTGAAGCTCGCCGGGGAGTCCGGGCATACCGCGATCCAGGCGGAACTGTGCGGGTACCTCCGCCGGGCCGGTCACCAGGTGGTCGCCCCCGCGGACGCGCCCGGCCCGTGGGCACCGGCGCTCGCCGGACGGTGGCGCGAAGCGGCGGCGGCGTGGCAGGCCCTCGGTGAACGCTACGAGCAAGCGGTCGAAGAAGCGTTGTCGGCCGGCGACGACCAGGCCCGCGCCGCCGGGTTGGCCACCCTGAGCGACCTCGGGGCGACCGCGACGCTGGCCCGGCTCCGTCGAGCCACGACGTCGCCGTCACGCTGAATCAATGCTGGCGTCGCCATTCCTCGTAGGCGGCCTTGGCGGTGGGCAGGGTGGGGAAGATGCGGGCCGAACCGATCGATGCGGTCAGGCCGTAGGCGTCGAGGTCGTCGAGGAGGTCGTGCTTGACCCGGGCCAACCCGAAGACGATGCCCCGGCCGTCCAGTTCGCGGCGGAGTTCGTCGACGGCGTCGAGTGCGGTGATGTCGACCTCGACGTTGGCTTCGGTGTTGAGGATGAACCAGGCGACCGGGTCCGGCTGGGCGTCGACGGCGGCGAGCGCGCGACGGTGGAAGTCTTCGGCGTTGGCGAAGAACAGCGGCGAGTCGTACCGGTAGACGACCAGGCCGGGCGTGGTGCGCGCCTGCGGGATAGTCGTCGACGTCGTGCATGCCGGCCAGGCCGGGCACGACGCCGAGGATCGCGTCGTGCGGCCGGGCGACGCGGGCCAGCATCTCGATGACGGAGAGACCGACCGCGAGCAGTACCCCGTAGAGGATGTCGAAGACGAGGACACCGACCAGCGCGGCAAGGGCGAGAAGCAGCTCATTGCGGCGAAACGCTCGCCAGTCGCCGAAATCCGGGAAGGTCGATGAGCCGCATCGCGGCGTAGACGACGATCGCGCCCAACGCCGCGGTGGGGAAGTGGGCCAGGACCGGTCCGAGGAACAGCAGCGTCGCCAGTACCCAGATCAAGGCGACGAGGGAGAACAGTTGGGTGCGGCTGCCGGCGGCGTCGCCGAGGGCGGTGCGGCTGCCGCTGCTGCTGACCGGGAACCCGCGCAGCAGCCCCGCGCCGAGGTTCGCCGCGCCGAGGGCGAGCAGTTCCTGGTTGGCGTCGACGTCGGTGTCCTGGCGGGTGGCGAAGGCGCGGGCGGTCAGCACGTTGTCGGTGTAGCCGACCAGCAGCACGCCGAGCGCGGGCAGCAGCAGCTGCTGGAGGTCGCCGACGTGCGGCAGCGACGGGCTGGGAAGGCCGGAAGGGATCGGGCCGACCACGGTGATGCCGTAGCGTTCCAGCCCGAACACCGCGACGGCGACGGTGGCCAGCAGGACGGCCAGCAGCGGCCCCGGCAGCGCCGGAAAGCGCCATTGCACGAGGAACAGGAACGCGAGCACCGCACCGGCGAACAGCGCGGTCGCCGAGGTGGATGTGTGCCAGGTTGCGCACGAATGACAGCAGCTGGGCGAGGAAGGACTCGCCGGCGATCGGTATCCCGGTGAGCCGTCCCAGTTGCCCGACGATCATGATCAGCGCCACGCCGGCGAGGTAGCCGACGAGGGTGGGCTTGGACAGCAGGTCGGCCACGAACCCGAGGCGGAGCAACCAGCACAGCAGACAGAGCAGGCCGACGACGACCGCCAGTCCGGCCGCCAGCTGCGCGTAGCGCGCGGGGTTGCCGGCGGCGAGCGGGCCCACGACGGCGGCGGTCATGATCGCAGTGGTGGACTCCGGGCCGACGGACAGTTGCCGGGACGAGCCGAATATGGCGTACAGCAGCCAGGGGAGGCAGGATCGCCCACAGCCCGACGACCGGCGGTAGCCCGGCCACGCCGGCGTAGGCCATGACTTGCGGGTATCAGGTAGGCCGCAACGGTGACGCCGGCGATCACGTCGCCGCGCAGCCAGGATCGCTGGTACCGGGCGAGCACACTCAGACCGGGCAGCAGGCGGGGCAGCGAGATCCGGTTCGGTGTGGCCATGACCATCGTTCTACCGCATCAGCACGGCACCCGGGCCGAAAGTCCGCACCGGTCAGAACTCTCGGCCCGCAGACGCGTCAACGTTCGCCGGCGTCGATGCCCGGCCGGCACGCCTCGCTCACATGGCTGCTCGGCGGGCGGTCCGACGCATCGGCGGCTCCGGGTCCACGAGGGAGCCGGGGTCGATCGTCTCGCCCGCCGAGTCGTCGCCGTCCGAGTCGAACGCGGTCACCACGGCAGTGATCACGGCGACGACCACGAGCATCAGCCACCCGATCATCAACCAGCCGTTGTCGTTCACGTCCACCACCTCCTCAGCCGAGAGTGCGCTCTCAGGGTAGGCGTGAGCGGTGGAGCGGCCAACGGATTAACGCGGTGGCTGACGATTTCTTGAGGGTGATGAGGTGGGACCCGGCGGTCACGCTTGGCAGGACACCGCCGGGCACGCTGTTGGTGCCGTTCCAGGATCCGAGGAAGCCGAAGCTGGTGCTCGCGCCGGCGGCCACGGTGCCGTTGTAGCTCATGTTCCGGGCGGTCACGCTGGATCCGCTGCTGGTCACCGTCGCGCTCCAGGCCTGCGGTGACGGTCTGGCCGTTGGCGAAGGTCCAGGTCACCGTCCAGCCGGTGATCGCCGAGGCTGCCGGCGGTCACCTTCACCTCGCCCTGGAAGCCGCCCGGCCACTGGCCGATGATCGAGTACGCCGGCCGTGCAGGTCCGCCGGTCGGCGCGGTCGTCGGCGTGGTCGTGGGCGGGTGCGTCGGCGGGCGCGTGGTCGGCGGCGCGGTCGGTGACGGCGTCGTCGGTCGGCGTGGTCGTCGGGCTGGCGTCGGTCGTCGCCGCCGTAGATGGTGGCCTCCTTGGCGGTCGCCTTGATGCCGTTGGCGCCGTTGAAGATCCGCTGGCCCCAGGTGGTGAGCTGGTTGGGGTCGAAGTTGATCGGTCATGTCGAGGATCGGATCGTTGTTGCCGGCCCACGACCAGCCGAGGTAGCCGAGGCCGCGGGCCTGACCGCCTCGGACATGCACGGTCTCGTCGTCGACCTTGCTGGAGTCGAACCTGCCAGCCGAACTCGCCGATGACCAGCGGCCAGCCCTTGGTCTGGAACGTGTTCAGGTAGTCGGTGATCGCCGCGGCGGTGTTGAACACGTCGTACATGTGGATCGACAGCACGGTGTTGTGCTGGGTGTCGGCGTCGAGCACGGTCTGCGCGTTGTCGCGCATGACGAACTGCCAGTCCTGGCCCCAGTTCGGGCGCGTCGACCATGAGCAGGTGCTGGAAGCCGTTGCTGCGCATCTTCTGGATCGCGGCGGTGGTGGCGCGGTCCACTGGCCGGGGTTGGTGTTGCCGATCGGCTCGTTGCCGATGTTGATGACGACGTAGTTCTCCTGGCCGACCAGGACGCTCTTCAGGCTGATCCAGTAGTTGACCGCCTGGTCGAGCGTGTACGGCCGCGCCGTCCTCGCCGTAGCCGGTGGTGTCGTGGTCCTCCAGCACGCAGATCAGCCGGTTCTGCTTGCACAGCGAGACCACGTTGGCGACGTCGGTGGCGCTGTTGGCCGTCCAGCGGCCGCCGCTGAGCACCACCCGGACGGTGTTGGCGCCGGGCGCCTTGATGTTGGCGAACGAGCTGGTCTGGTTCGTGAACCAGGTGTGCTCGTGGTTGACGCCGCGCATGATGAACGTCTGGCCGTTGGCCTCGACGATGTTGCGGCCGCTGATGTGCAGGCCGACCGCGGCCGACGCCGGCTGCGATGAACAGCACGATCGAGGCGGCGACGGCGAGCAGGGCGGCGCCGAGGATGGCGAGTTGTCTTTTCATGACCTACCTCGGTACGGGGAGCCGGAGCGAGTACGCGCTGGGGCCACGACCGTATTGCACGGTGACGTCACACGAGATCACGGCGGCCGCGAGCGTGCCGCCGCGCGATGCCGGCCCGGTCGGGGAGTTGCCCGTTGACCAGGCATTGTCCGGAGTGCGGGCCGACGCTCACCCGATCGATGCCGATGAAAGTTTCGCAACGGCTGCGCTCAGGCCGAAACGGTGCCGCGCAGCCAGGTCACGCCCGGTACGGAGGCCCGGCCGAGCGGTGCACCGGTGGCCGGGTCGAGCCAGCCGACGGCGCCCGGGTAGCCGACCAGCAGCCGCCGCCCGTCGGCACTCAGGGCGAGTCCGCGTACCTCGCCGAAGGCCGGCCAACGGGCCACCTCGGTCAGCCCGGCCAGGTCGACGACGTGCAGCTGCGAACCGATCCCCAGGTACAGCCGCCGGCCGTCGCCGGACACCGCGGACGCGGCCGTACCCTGGCCGACGGACACCGGTACGACCGAGGACACGACCAGCTGCTCGGCGTCGGCGACGGCCAGCTTTCCGCTCGTGTGGTCGGCGATCAGCAGCCGGCGGCCGTCCGGGGTCACCGCGATGCTGTGGCCGGCCGGCGGCCCGTGCCCGAACGGCTCGGGCAGGTCCAGGCAGTACGCCCAGCCGATCTCGACGCTCAGCGTGTGCACGAACGCGTTCGCCTCGACCTCCTTCTCGCCGGCCAGCCGGTCGCGGGTGTGCAGGTGTTCGGGCTGGTTGGTGTAGAGGGTGAACAGTGTGTGGCGGTCCGGCGCGTACACGGCCTGGCGCCCCGTGCCGCGCATGTCCTCCTCCGCACCGGCCGGAATCGGCACCTTGTCCCGGGTGAAGAGCGCACTGGGCGTGCCGGTGGCCAGGTCGACCACGCGAACCCGGTACCGATCCGGCGCGGTCGGCGGCAGCCAGTCCAGCACGAACAGGCCCGTGCCGGTGCTGCCGAACGCGTCCGGCTCGTAGTTGCCGGGCAGATCCAGCCGGTGCCGGATGGTCTGCCCGTCGCAGACCAGGATCGTCGAGCGCTCCCGCCCGCGCGGGTCGCCCGAAGGGGTGAGCGCCACCAGATCACCGGTCGGCGAGGTGACCCGCGGCACCCAGGCCCCGGCCAGCTCGGCCCGCTCGAGTACCTGGCCGGACGGCAGGTCGATGAGTCGCAGGCCGGTGCGGTCGGGCCCGGCCATTGCCGTCGCGTACGCCCGCGTCCCGCCCGGGGTGTGCACCGCCGCGCCCAGCGACGCGGACGACCGGCCGCGGAGCACGACCAGTCCCGTCGTGGTATCCACCAGCAGCGGGTCGGGCACACCATCGGACGCAGCTGCGGCCGGGCGGAGCGGTTCGTCGCAGCCGGCGAGTAGCGCACCACCCGTCAGCGCGGCGGCCCCGGCTCCGGCCAGCGTCAGTACTTGCCGTCGAGTCGTCATACTCCCAAGACACCGCGGCCGCCGGCCGGGTTCCGCCCGCCACCATGCCGCCGGAACGGGCCAGGCGGGAACCTCGTTGCCCCGGCCGGTGTCTACAGTCCGGGAAACAGCGGAGGTGCGAACTGGACGAAGCCGAGACCGAGGCCACCGTGGTGGCGCGGGCCCGGGGCGGCGACCTGGACGCGTACGAGGTCCTGGTCGTGCGGCACACCGCGCTCGCGTACCGGACCGCTGTCCTGCTCGGTGCCGGCGACGACGCCGACGATGTCGTACAGGAGGCGTTCGTGAAGGCGTACCAACGGCTCGGGCATTTCCGGGGCGCTGGCCCGTTCCGGCCGTGGCTGCTGGCGATCGTCACGAACGAGACCCGTAACCTGCACCGGTCGCGGCGTCGTCGCGACGGCTGGCACTGCGGGTGGCCGCTCGCGAAGGCCCCACCGACACCGGGCCGGACGCCCCGGCCGAGCGGCGGTCGCGGCGGATCGCCGCCAGGCGTTGCTCACCGCGCTACGGTCGCTCGACCAACGCGATCGCGAGGTGGTCGTCTGCCGGTACCTGCTCGACCTGACCGAGGCAGAGACGGCGCAGATGCTCGGCTGGCCAACGGGCACGGTCAAGTCGCGGACCGCCCGAGCGCTGGCGAGGCTGCGCACCCGGCTCGGCGCAAACCTGGAAAGCGGGGTGCGGCATGGCTGAGCCGCGCGAGGACCCGCTGGCGGGGGAGCTGC
The DNA here is from genome assembly GCA_963816625.1 of uncultured Actinomycetota bacterium. Lineage (GTDB taxonomy): Bacteria > Actinomycetota > Actinomycetes > Mycobacteriales > Micromonosporaceae > Dactylosporangium. The sequence goes on from CAWFLC010000006.1 coordinate 2,345,628, forward strand.
GCGAATTGGCCGGTTGGCTGGCCGTGCCTCCAGCTCCGGAGTTGGGCCCGGCCGTGCGGGCGCGGCTGGTGGCCGTGTTCGACCGTTGCGCCGCGCCGGCCCCGGCGGTGGCGGGTGCTGGTCGCGGCCGTCGTCGCCGCGCTGCTCGTCGCGGCCTTGCCGCCGGCCCGGGCCGCGGTCGCGCACGCGGTCACCGGCATCCTGCATTTCGCCGGGGTACGGGTCGAGCACGGCGCGGTACGCATCGCCCCGACCCCGAGCCCGTTGCCGTCGATTCGTTCGGTCCCGCTCGACGCGGCCCGGCAACGCGCCCGCTTCCCGATCCGGGTGCCGACCCGCCTCGGTGTCCCCGACGACGTTCAGCTCGCCGATCCCGACGCGGACGGCGCGCCGCGGGTGGTGTCCCTGATCTACCGGGGCGGAACGGTCCGGGTCGACGAGTTCGACGGCCAGCTCGATCTGGGATTCCTGAAAAGCAACGCGACCGGCGACTTCGCTGGGTGCAGATCGGCGCCGACACCGGACTGTGGTTCCCGAGCCCCCACGCGGTCGAGTACATCGACCGGCACGGCACTGAGCGAACCGAGACCGCCCGACTCGCCGCCCCGACCCTGATCTGGACCGACGGTACGGTCTCCTACCGCATCGAGGGACTCTCGTACGACGACGCGGTCGCGGTCGCCCTTTCCATGGCCTGACGGTGACCGGCAGGACGGCGGGTCGCCCGCAGGCGACCCGCCGTCGATGTGCGATCTCCCGCTTCCTGCGTCGAGGCTCGGGAGAGCTAGCTACCTACGTCCGCGCGAGCGACGCGGATCCCGGAGCGCCGGCGCGACACCGCGTCGACCGTCGCGGCGAGGATCAGCACGCCGCCGGTGACCAGGAAGGTGATGCCGGCGGAGAGGCCGAGCAGGCCGAGCCCGTTGGTGATCATCGAGATCACCAGCGCGCCGATCGCGGCCTGCGCGAGCCGGCCGCGGCCGCCGAAGAGGCTGACGCCGCCGACGACCGCGGCGCGCGACACCGGTCAGCACGATGTCGCGGCCCGGCGGTGGCCTCGACGATGCCGATCTGGCTGGCGGTGAACAGGCCGGAGACGCACGGCGAGGGTGGAGCAGATGACGAAGCGACGATCCGCACCCGGGCCACCTTGATGCCGGCGCGCCGCGCGGCCTCGGGGTTGCCGCCGATCGCGTAGATGTGCAGGCCGAACCGCGTGCGGTCGAGCACGACCGTGCCGATCCACAGGATGACGAGCGCGATCGGCACGACGATCGGCACGCCCTCGATCGGGAACGACGCCGGTCGACCGGTTCTGGTTGAGCAGCAGACACGACGAAGCCGCCGACGCACGATCCAGGCGCCGACGCGGATCCACAGCAGCGCGATCGGCCGGTTCGGCACGCCGCGCGGCCTGCCGGCGCCGGCGGTCGCAGAGCCCGGTGCCGAGCGAGACCAGCGAGGATGACGGCGAGCATCACCCAGCCGGCCCACGACCGGCATCGACTTGTTCATGATCGCCGCTGATCGGCCGGCGTCTGCGACGCGGTAGGCGCCGCCGTCGCCGAGCAGCACGAGCATGCAGACCCTGCAAGCCCGAGGAACAGGCCGAGGGTGACGACGAACGACGGGATGCCGACCTTGGCGACGAAGAAGCCGATGAACAGGCCGATCGCGGCGCCGCACAGCAACGCGATCGAGCAGCGCGAGGACCCAGTTCCAGCTGTGCTGCGTTGACCAGCACGACGAAGATCGCCATCGCGACGCCGCCGGTGACGCCGGCCGACAGGTCGATCTCGCCGAGCAGGATCACGAAGATCAGCGCCATCGCGAGCATCATCAGCGTCGCCGCCTGGGTCAGCAGGTTGGCGATGTTGCGTCTTGGTGAGGAAGAACGGGCTCAGCGACGTGAACAGGATGCTGAGCACGACGAGGCCGCCGAGCGCGGGCAGGCTGCCCATGTCGCCGCCGCGCACGCGCTGGACGTAGCCGCGGACCTGGTCGCGCGACCGTGCCCTCGTGACCCGTGCCGATGAGCGCCGCCGCGTCGTGCGCCGAGCGGCGGCTCGGTCTCGGCGTGGCTGCGCCTCCGGCGGTGTCGTCGGCTTCTCCTGCGTTCGTCACAGTCGCCGTCTCCTCGCGAGCTGATCCCGGTCTTGGTGCCGGTGATGTAGCCGACGACGTCGTCGCGGCTCGTCTGCTTGGCGTCCAGGCTGGGCGACCATCTGGCCCGAGGTAGAGCACGTTGATGTAGTCGGCGACCTCGAAGACGTCGACCAGGTTGTGGCTGATGATGATGACGCGCGACGCCGGCGTCGGCGAGCCGCCGGACGAGCTGCAGCACCTGCTCGGTCTGCGCGACGCCGAGCGCGGCGGTCGGCTCGTCGAGGATGACGACCGTGGCCTTCTTCAGCACCGAGCGGGCGATCGCGACGGTCTGGCGCTGACCACCCGAGAGCGAGGAGACCTTCTGCCGCACCGACTTGACGGTGCGCACCGAGAGCGACCGCAGGGTCGTCGGACGCCTCCCGCTCCATCTGCGCCCTCGTCGAAGGTGCCGGTGTGCGTGCTCTTCGCGGCCGAGGAACATGTTCTGGACGATGTCGAGGTTGTCGCACAGCGCGAGGTCCTGGTAGACGACCTCGATGCCGAGCGCGCGAGGCCTCGCGCGGGATGTGCAGGCGTGACCGGCTCGCCGTCGAACAGGACCTCGCCCGCGTCGTAGGGCTGGACGCCCGGCGAGACCCTTGATCAGGGTCGACTTGCCGGCGCCGTTGTCGCCGACGAGCGCGGTGACCTTGCCGGGGTAGACCTTCAGGTCCACGCCCTTGAGCACCTCGACCGGGCCGAAGCTCTTGTGGATGTCACGTCAGCTCGATGATGGCGCTGTCCATGGCTGCTCCTCGTCCTGTCACCGTGGCGTCGCGACGCGGTGTCGAGACGGTCGCGCTGCGCGCAGGGCCGCGCGCCGCGCCGTCAGCGCACGGCCCCGCGAGCGGCTCTGGCGTAGCACCTGGATGTTACCTGACGCCGTCTGCTCGCACGCGGCCGCGACGCTCGCCGGTGCAGACGTCGGAGACCTTGGCGTCGCCGTCGTCGAACGACCTGCTTCACGTTCGTCGGTGCCGACGACGACCGGGCGTCACGGCGATGAACGGCGTGCCGTCGGCAGCCTTCTTGTCGACGGTCGGCTTCTCGCCCTTCAGCAGCTGCATGGCCAGGTCGACGGCGCCTCGGCCTCGAGCTGGAACGGCTTGTAGACGGTGCCGGTCTGCTTGCCGAGCAGGACGTTCTGCAGACCGGCGAGCGACGCGTCCTGACCGGAGACCGGAACCGTCAGGCCGTTCTTGTCGAGGACCGTGATGACACCGGCAGCGTTGGTGTCGTTGGCGACCCAGACTGCGTCGACCTTGCCGCCGAGCGCGGTGTAGCGCCTGCTCGAAGTTGGTGCCGGACTTGCCGCCGTCCCACGTGCCCGGCGGCTCGAACGCCGGCTTGATGCCGGCCGCCGCCATGACCTCGACGGCGCCGTCGTGGAACAGCTTCGGCGTTGCCGTCGGTCGGGTCTCCGCCGATGTAGACGACCTTCGCCGTCGCCGGGTCCTTGCCGGCGGCCTTGAGGCCGTCGACGATCATCTGGCCCTCGAGCTCGCCGACCTTGACGTTGTCGAACGACACGTAGTAGTCGGCGCCCGCGATCGGACGGTCGTAGGCGATGACCGGGATGCCCTGCGCCTTGGCCTTCTCGGCCACCTGGACGCCGGCGCCGTTGAGGTCGACGAGCAGCATGACGCCGCAGCCCTTGGTGAGCTGCTGGTCGGCGATGGTCGCGTACTTGTCGGTGTCGCCCTGGGCGTTCTGGATGTCGGCCTCGAAGCCGGGCCTTGAACGCCTTCTCAAGTGCGGACGGTCACCGTTCTCCCAGCGGGGCGAGGACGCCGCGTCGGGCAGGATCACGCAGGCCCGCTTGGCCGCGGCGGGCTGCCCGCTGCCCGAGTTCGAGGTGTTGTCGCGGTTACATCCGGCCAGCGAGGCCGCGACAACTCCGGCCGCCATGATGGCGGCGAAGGCGGCCCTCTTCGTCACAAATGTCATATCCACTTCCTCGTGTTGAGGGCGTATCGTGCACCCTTCAGCGCTCGAAACCTTGTCGGAAGAATTTCGGCTCCGCGGATTTTCCCATGTGAGCAAGTTCACTGTCAACGAATCAACCAGCCGTGTGTGGTTGCAAAACGGCATCGGCACCCGAGGAGACACCTCCGAAATATTTGCGGCCCATGCTACGGTTGCGGCGCGAGAATGGCGCGCCGCACCGGTGTCTCGACCGTTCCTGCAGGCAGCTGGCAGGTCAAGTGGCGGTGCGGCTCAGCGGGAAGGGTGGGCGGGTGAGCCCCCGGGCAAAACGGATGACGCTTCAGCAAGTGGCTGAGCATGCCGGCGTGTCCACCCCCACCATCTCCAAGGTCCTCAACGGTCGCCCCGACGTCGCCCCGGCCACCCGGGAGCGCGTGCTGCGCGTTCTTCGCGAGCATGACTACGTGCCCCGCGGGGCCAGCACGGTTCCCATGGCGCACCGGCACATCGAACTGGTGTTCGACGCGCTGAACAATCCCAACAACCTGGCGATGATGAAGGGCGTCATCCAGGCGGCAACCCAGCAGGGTGGCCATGTCGCAGTCAGCACGGTCGCGGAGAACGTCGACGCCCGTCAATGGGTCAACGAATTGAAGCGCGTCGGCCGGGCCGGGATCATCATGGTGACTTCGCGGCTATCCACCGAGCAACTCAAGCGGCTGGATGAGGCGGCGCTGCCGTTGGTCCTGATCGATCCGATCAATCCGGTCGACCAACACCTGCCCAGTGTCGGGGTGAGCAACTGGCAGGGCGGCCGAACGGCGGTGCAGCACCTGCTGGAGCTCGGTCACCGACGCATTGCCATGCTGCGCGGATACGAGTGCCTTGTCGACGACGCCCGCTACCACGGCTACGCGGCGGCCCTGTCCGGTTGGGGCGTCGATGTCGACCAAGAGCTGGTCGCGCGTGCGAACTTCCATTTCGAGCCGGCCGTCCGGGCCGCGGACAAGATCTTGCGGCTGCCGGATCCGCCGACGGCGGTGTTCGCCGCCAACGATCTCGAAGCGCTGGGAGTCATCGAAGCCGCCCGGCAGAACGGACTCAGCGTCCCCCACGACATCAGCGTCGTCGGCTTCGACGACAGCCTGTATGCCCATGCCTCGTCGCCGCCGCTCACCACGTTGCGCCAGCCGCTCGGGCAGATGGGTGAGGTCGCCTATCGCACCCTCGGCGACCTGATGCAGGGTCGAGAGGTGGAGTCCGCTCGCGTCGAGCTGGCCGCCACACTGGTTGTTCGCGAGTCCACCGCGCCTCCGTGCCGGACCCGACCCTGACCTCGCCGCTGCCACCGGTGCCAGGGACGCGAGCCGCCCCCACCGGCTTGGGACGGCTCGCGCCGGGGTCGGGAGTCAGGCCGCCCAGGGAGAGCTGACGACCCAGCTCACGTCGGCCGCCCAGCTCGCGGACGCTGTCGAACGCGTTCGAGCCGCCGTTGCTCGCGATGTACAGCGTGTTGTTGAAGTGGCGGATGAATCGGGTCGGGAAGTTGAACGACGGCGAACGAGGTGCCGCTGCCGCTCCGGCCGGCCTGCGGGCAGAACGTGGCGTCGGCGCGGAACAGCGCGCTGCCGTCCATCGGCTGCCGGAGGAGCTGGAAGTTGAAGTGCCGCAGGAAGTCGCCCGGGAAGTTGCGCGACTCGAACGACACGCATGAGTTGTTCGCCAGGCCGCGGCGCACGATCCACGTCGCGTCGTTCTTGTCGAGCGCCGAACTGCTCGACGAGATCACCGAGGTGACGACGTTGTTGTTCTGATGGCGGATGTAGCGCGTGGTGCAGCACGCCGTGGTCGCGCGCAGCGAGATGGTCGAGCCCGGGTTGAGCGTGCCGGCCGCGACCGGGCTCGGGCCGCCGTAGCCGACCGAGACGATGTTGGCCTGCACCGCGTTCTCGGCCGCGTCGCGTGGGCAGGCCCGAGGTCATGACGCCCTCGAAGAACGAGCCGATCGCGCTGTTGCTGTTGTCGCCGCCGATGCCGAGGATGATCGCGCCCTCCTTGCGCATCGGCGAGTAGCCCGCGGGCGAGGTCGGCAGCGCGCCGGAGTAGCGGGTGGTCAGGCCGCCGGACTGCGCGTTGCCGTCCTTGAGGGCGAAGAAGTTCGTGCCGTTGTTCTTCAGCATGGCCGTCACGAACGGGTTGCCGGCTGCCGGTGTTCGACGTGTTCTGGCTGCCGCCGGTGTTGGACTGGAACAGGCCGTTCTCCAGGTCGGCCATGACCCACGGGCCGGCGCCGTTGCACGGCGAGAACCAGCACAGCGTGCCGAAGTAGATCGGCGTCCATGTGACCGTTGCCGGTGTCGCGGTTGTTGGTCTCGGCGTTGCCGTAGTCGAAGCAGCAGCCGCTGTTGAAGTGCGTGCCGGAGGTGACCATGTACATGCCCTCCGGCTGGCTGCCGGTCGGCGATCCCCGAGGTGGAGTTGTCGCGGTAGCCCATGCACGCCGGAGAACGAGACGCCGTAGACCATGTGGCCGCCGGCGGTCACCGGCAGCGCGTCCGCCGGCACCGGGTTGTCCTGGCCGCCGACGCCGCCCGGCGGCGCCGGCGTGAGGTCGTTGTGACGGGACGTCTGGTCGTAGATGATCGTGATGACGCAGGTGGTGTTGGCGCAGAACGAGTCCTGCGCCGCGGCGTTCGCGTAGCCGCCGGCCGCCGAGCACGCCGATGTTGAGCGGTCGCGTTGTCGGAGGCCCGCCGCACCTGGTAGAGCGCTGCCGTTGTACGAGCCGAACAGCGCGCGGGTCGTGCTGTGCGCGGCGACGCAGGGCGTGCCGGCGGAGGCGTAGATGTCGCATGGAAGCGGACCGGCCGCCAGCGACCGGCCCGGCGTGCCGACCAGGCTCGCCGCGGTCAAGGCGACGATCGCTCCCGCGAACAGCAGGGTCAACTTCCAGCGCGTGGGCCGTGATCGAACCATCGGAGTGAACCTCTCTTCCTGGCGGGGATGCAGCGGCCATCGACGAGGCGGGTGTGCCGGCGAATGCTTCGTGAACGTTCACATGGGCGCCCGAGGCGGGCGGCCGGATCCCAGAGTAAAGATCGACGCGAGCGTATGTTAGCGTTCACATCCGTCGGTACAAATAGTTTGCGCGCTGCGATTGAGGCATGTCAATAGCGCTGGATCGCCGTCGACCGGGCACGGCCGCGGCCAGCGCCGCAGCTTGGGCACGGCTGAAAGATGCGCGAGGCGCGGGCCGGCGGTCACATACAGGCCGGCAAGCCCTCCAGCACACCCTTGCGGTAGGCGGCGATGCGATCGAACGCGGACGGGCCGGTTCCTTCGGTGGCCCGGCCGAAGGCGAGCAGCGCCGCGACGGCCTCGTCCAGGTCGCCGGGCGACAACCGGATCGCCTGACTCCCGGCGTCGCGGACGAGCAGATCATGCGTCCACGATCCGGCCAGGCAGTCGACGGTGAGCTGACCGGGCCCGTCTTGAGTCGACGCTCCGCGGCGATGCTGGGCGGCCCGGGCGTACAGGTCACCCAACAGCATGCCAACGGCGTTGTCGCCGGCCCGCTGGTACAGCGCGGGAGCGAGTTTCACGTTGTCGAAGGCGATGAAGTCGCCGTCCGGGCAGTAGAAGGCCGCACCGTTCGCGGTGGCGTCGGGGTTCTTGCACTCCGGTGGTGATGCGGGGTCGAACGGCTTCACCGGCAGCGTCTTCCACGCTTGACCGGTAAGGCGAGGGTAGGTGCGGGCCCAGTACTCCGCCGCGTCCTGGGACAGAGTGTCGACCGCCTGGTCGTATGGCAGGTCGCCGCCGGCCGCGGCGTCCTTCTCCTCGGTGAACGGCACCTCGGTGACCGGCAGGTTGTCGGCGCGGTAGCCGGCGCAGTGGGCTGCGCCCTGCTGCACGCCGTCCTGCAGCGCCCGGATCCGGTCGAATGCGTTGCCGTGGGCGCCTTCGGCCGTCGCTGACGTGCCCGGTTGATCGCGTAGCAGCAGCAGGCCGGCGATCGTACTGTCGAGCTGGGCCGGGGTGATGCCGCTGAACGCGGTGGACCGGCCGGCCAGTGCGTCGGCGAGCCAAGCACCGGCGTAGCAGTCGGCCTGCTGTTCCAGGACGACGGTCGGTTGTCCGGTCATCCCTAAACGGGTCTGGATCGCGTGCCCGTACTCGTGGGCCAAGACGACCCCGACGAGAAGCTGGCCATAGTCACTCTGCAGCTGCGGGATCAGCTTCTCGGCGTCCCAGGCGATGAAGTCGCCGTCCGGGCAGTAGAACGCGTTGGGCTGGTAAACGCCCGCTTCGCCGCCGCAGGCCGGCGGCGGATCGGCCTCGGTGTACGGGTGATAGCCGCCCTGGACCGGCTTGAACGGCGGCCCGTCGCTGATCGTCGGATAGGTCTTGGTCCAGTACCGCTCGATGTCCTGCAGCGACCGGGTCACCACATCCGCCGACGAGGAGGCAGTGGTGCTCTTCGGTGGCCCGGCGATCCCCGTGCATCCGGCGAGGGTGAAAAGCAACGCCGCCCCGATGATCAGATGAGTACGCGAGCTCAGCATCCTCATGATCTTGTGCTCCAGTCTCGGCGGTTCAGGTGGCGTCAAGTCACGGGCGCGTCCGGTCCCACTCCCTGGGGCACGGCGAGCATCGCGTCGAGCGCCCGCCCCGTCTCCTCCACCCGGGGTCGCAGGAGCCTCCACTCCCGTCCGGTCGCCAGCGCCTCGTTCTCGGCGTCCACGGCCGCGATCATCCCTTGAAGGAGGTTCCAGACCTGGCGGGACCAGTCCGCTTGCTCGTCCCCGGGTGCGCTGCCGGGCAGGAGCGCCCACTGGCCGGCGAGATTGACCAGGTCGGCCCGCACCGGTGGCCAGGACAGCGCGCGCTGCGCCGCGTTCACCGTGGCCAGCACCGCCGGCAACCGGGTGTCGACGACGACGCGAGTGTCCGCGGCCAGGGCGTCGGCGCCGGTCGCCCAGTCGGCCTTACGCCTGGATCGCCAGATCAGCGCACCGGCGACGAACGCAGCGACCAAGACGATCAGCAGAAACCAGCCGAGTGCTCCAAGGCCTCCGGCGGTGTCGGAGGCCGCCGTCGCGGGCAAGGACGACGCAGCGGTTGTCGCACCGGCCGCTTGGGTCGGGGTCTTGGCCGCTGCCGTGGTCCGCTCGGGCGTCGGTGCCGCGGACTCAGGGGCCGCCGCGGTCGTCGCCGCGCGGGTGGGCGTCGGCGCCTCCGTTGCGTCCGGGGTGCGGGTCCGCGCCGTCGGGGTGGCAACCGCGGGCGGTGACTCAGGGCCCTCCGATGACTCGGGCCGTCCCCCAGTGGTACGGCCGACCGACGGCGCCAATGACGGCCGGTCGACCGAGGGTGCCGACGACGCCCGCGGCGGGCGGTCCTCACCGCCGGTGCCGCACGCGGCCAGCCCCAGGATCGCGCCCAGCACGACGCCGGCCGCGAGGAAACCCGCCCTCGGCCGCCGGTTCGCAGCGGAAATCTCCATGCCTGGCCCTCATCATCCGTCGTCGGCAAGATTCGCCCCGACGCTAGATGCGGCGCAGCGTCGTGTGACCATCCTCGACGGGTGAAAAGAGCATGCTTGTGACCATCTGACGGATCGCTTGACGTCGCCACGAACAGATCGATACCCGGCCGTGGCGCTCGCCCAAGAAATCATCACTCGCCCGGGGTGATGCCGGAGGTGCGCCCGCCTGACGACGATGTGTCGCGCCGGGTTGTGGCCACCGTGGTGGTAGGGCTGGCGCGAAGGCCGGTTTGCCGTCTCGGGAGGTGCGTTTCGTTGGTCGACAAGGGTGTCGTCGAAAGCCATCCCGCCGCGACCCCGGCGCGGGGGGCGAGTGCCGGCCCGGTGGACGGGCGATCCGACCGGAGCTTCGGTTTGCCACGGACCGATCTGGTTCCGCGGTGGCTGGCTCGGATCGGCTGGTCTGGTTGGATGGTCGCGGGTGCGGTCGCCGGCGTCGGCGCGGCGATCGTGGGGATCAGCGTCGTGTTGCCGTACCTGGCACCGGTAATCTTCGCGGTGGTCCTCGCGGCGGTACTCCAGCCGTTGGTCGAATGGTTGTGCCGGCACCGGCTTTCGCGGGGCGCGGCGGCCATCATCGGCACGCTCGTCGTGCCGGTAGTGGTCAGCGCGCTCATTGTCGTCGTCGTCCTTGGTTTGAAAGGCCAGAGCGCTACCTGGGCGCAAACCGTTCAGGCCGCGGCCGACAAGCTGCGCTCCGAAACCGGTGCCGATCCGTTGACCCCGTTGGTCGACGCGGCGCAGCACAAACAGGTCCTCCTCGGCATCGCCGGCGGCCTGCTCAATGGGGCGGCGGCGGTCGTGGCGCTGGCATTCACCGCGCTGATCGCACTCTACGTCCTGTTCTTTCTGCTCCTCGACGGCCCGAGATTCGGCGCGGGGATCGAGAGACGCGGTTCGCTTCCGGCGGCCACGACACGGGTCATGCTCAGTGACGCCGCCGTCCGCCTGCGCAAGTACGTCGTCGGGACAACGTTCGTCGCGGCCATGGACGCGGTGGTGATCGGACTCGCGGCGGTGATCCTGCGGCTACCACTCGTGCCGATCATTGTGCTGGTCACCTTCGCCACGGCGTACATACCGTACCTGGGCGCCTGGCTGTCCGCGATCTTCACGGTGGCGGTAGCACTCGGCTCGGGCGGCGTGGACACGGCGTTGTGGATGCTGGCGGTTGTGCTGGTGACCCAGAACGTGCTCGAAGGGGTGGTGCGTCCGCTGGCGTTCGGCGCAGCACTCGACATGCATCCGCTCGCGGTCCTCGCGGCCACCGTGGCTGGCGGGATCCTCGGTGGCGTCCTGGGTGTCTTCATCGGGCCGCCGCTGGCCGCGATCATCATATCCTGGCGGCGGACTGTGAAGGCACAGCGGTCGCTCTCGAACGAGGCAGGCGAGCCGGGCGTCCCGCACGTCGCCGCCGAGACCTAGCCGACGCTCGCAGTCTGCGTACGAGGCCACAACTTCGGGGAAGTAGTGCTCTCAGCGCGGTCGGGAGGCCACAACTTCGGGGAAGTAGTGGCCTTCTAGGCGTCGCGGGCACAGCGGAAACCGATGTTGCCCGTGGAACTGTCCGCGGTGTTGGCCATCCGGGCCGACACCCGGTAGCGGCGGCAGTATGAGGCATGACAGAGATAGGACCCGCCACGCAGCGCTCGGCGATCGCCCGAGGGCGGCCCCGTCGGGTTCTCACGGGGTCCATCCCGGTGCCAGCTGGCGCTGAACCAGTCGGCCGTCCACTCCCAGACGTTGCCCGTCATGTTGTACAGGCCGAACGCATTCGGTGGGTAGGAGCCGACCGGGGCGGTGCCCAGGTAGCCGTCGGCCAGGGTGTTCCGGAGGGGGAACGCGCCCTGCCACACGTTCATCCGATGCTCGCCACCGGGCCGCAACGTGTCGCCCCACGGGAAGCGCATGCCGTCGAGCCCACCGCGAGCGGCGTACTCCCATTCCGCCTCCGTGGGAAGGCGCAGGCCTGACCATTGACAGTAGGCAATGGCGTCATCCCAGGAGACGTGCACGACCGGGTGGTCCGCACGAGCGTCGAGCGTCGAGCTTCCGCCCTCGGGACGTCGCCAACATGCGTCCGGCACCTCCCGCCACCACGGCGCCGCCGCGACGCCCCGGGTCGGCGGAAAGTCGTCCGGTAGGAGTCCACCGAACACGAACGACACCCCGTAGTGCTCAGCCGACGTTACGTACCCGGTGGCGTCGACGAACCGAGCGAACTGCTCGTTGGACACGGTTCTGGCCGCGATGCGAAACGGGTCGACCCGGACAGACCGGACCGGTTCTTCGCCGTCATCCGGGTATGCGTAGGGGTCGTCACATCCCATCTGGAACCAGCCGCCGTCGACCGCGACCAGGTCCGCGGCACCCGGCTCGACCGGCCCCGGTCCCGATACCTTTACCGGCTCAGCGGACCGCGATCGCGCCGTGGCCACCTGGACAGGAGCGCAGCACGCTCGATGTCCCTGCTCCGTCATCGCGACGTCTCCCCGTCTGGCTTGATGATCTACCGTGGTCGAAACACTCCGCTACCGTCATCATCCGCGACGGGTGACCGCGGTGAATAGCATCGCCCGACCACACAAGAACGCTCGGCTGGGATGTCCCAGCCGAGCGCCGAGCCGTCAACACCGAAGCTGGCGACCCTGTAGAACCGTTCGAGATCAATTAGTCGCGCCGGCTAACCCGCCGGGCGGTGCGCCGGCCGGTACGCCGTGCGACTCTGCGCGCTCCGAACATCTCATTCCTCCAGTGGCATGGTATGCGGTATCAGCGTGTTCCGGCCGCGGCCGACGTTTCCAGGTCGTGCAGCTCCTTCGCCTCGGCGGCGGAGACCAGACCGATCTCAACGAGGTCGAATGGGCTGATGAATCCGTCGCTCAGACGGAATCCGCCGGCGCGCATGATGGCGTCGCGCAGCGGTACCGCCCAGTGATGCTCCAGCAGGATGAGTGCGGCGGCCGAGTCGTTGGGGATGTCCTCCAGGACGTCCCAGGCGTCATCGTCGGAGAACATGTGCACCCCGCCCTCACTCGCCGCTTCAGCGCCGGCCTCAGCGCCCGCGACCATGCCTTCCTCGCCCTCGATGCCCAGGCCGATGAGCGCGCCGACCTTGCTGCCGAGCTCGATCGCCTCGCTCTCGGTGAGGTTGCTGAGGTGTTCCACCTCCACCTCGCCATTCGCATCCTTGTAGACGGCGAGCGAGTCGATCACCCGCACCGTGTCGCTTTCCCGCAACCGCTCCAGTTCGGCGATGATCTCGCCGTGGAAGTTGGGGTGCCGGAACCCCAGCACGATGAGTTGTACAGGTCCGATCGCCATGTGTGTCGCCTTCCCTTCCGTGGTGCCCTTCCGTGGTGCCCTTCCGTGGTGCCGGTGGCCAAGCCCGGCCGCCAGGGCGGGCAAGGCCCGCTCGGCGGCCGTCCCGTATACGAATCCTCCCGGCCGGTCGCCGTCGACGCCTCATCCTGCGTGGATGACGGGGTGAGACCACCTACGAGGTCTGCGGCCAGAGGTCACCGGTGTGTCCGGCTGTGCCTCCACTGTGGACATAGCGAGTGCGGAAACACCGCGCCTCGCCGCCGGCCGGGCTGCGACGACCCTGCCGGCGGCGTGATCGCTCAAGCTCCCGTCTAGGCGGCTCGAGAGCGCATGCGTTGTTGGTAGGCGCTCGCCGTGAGATGGGTCAGATCGAGCAAGCCCGCGAAGATCACCCAGAACCACTCCCAACCGCTGAGGCCGACACCCGGCGTGTAGAAGATGACGTACATGAGCGTGGCGAACGGAAAGAAGATAAGTCCTAGCAGGGGCCAGATCCATGTGCTGAACGCAGCGCTGACCAACACCGGCCGGACCAGCCAGACCAGGAGTAGAGCCAACCGCGGGAAGACTCCCGCAAAGATGGCGAACAAGCATCCCATGCGTGCTCCGTCCCCTGAAGAATCGGCTTCTAGTCGTTGATCGCCGCACGGGCGCTCGACCACCGCGCGGTGAGCGCATAGAGCACGAAGACGTCGAGGGCGAGCATCAGCAGCGACCAGATCGGGTACGCCCCGAAGGAGGTGATCTGCCACACGGCGTTGATACCGACGACGATGATCCCGGCAACTCGGGCCCAGGTCTGGGTCGCGAGCAGGCCCAAGCCGACTGCGGCCATGGCGATGCCGAAGATTATCAGCGACCAACCCCAGGACGTCAGGTCGACGAGAACGAATCTGTTCGGCGTCACCACGACCTGCTCGTTTTTGAACAACGCGATGAGGCCCTCGAAGAAGTTGAATGCACCGATGACCAGCAGCATGCTGCCGGCGAAGACCACCATGCCGGCCCAACCGTCGCTCTTTCTCGTGGCCATTTGTCCGTCTCTCTTCCTGTTAGGAATGTCGCAGGGGCACCCGATCGGCTGCCCCACCGATCGGATCTTCGCGTCCGGTCGTGGCTGGGGCATCACCCTGTACGAGTGACGATGCGCGAGGGAGGACCCGTTGCTCCGGCCGGCCACGGTGAGCCGGGCGACCAGGCGCTCGACGATCCACCCCAGGGGCCCCGAAGCGTCCAGCGGCGTCATCCCACCGGGTCCGCGATCACGCGAAACCATCAACGCGGGTCATCCGCCACGGATGAGGCGGTGGGAAGTGATCAGCGGAGCCTCGCTGGTGATTGCGGAGATCCGGTATCGGTTGCGGAACGAACCGCTGGTGGCGGTTCCGGGGGCATTCACCGGTAGCGATCTTCAGGTAACCTAGCGTCCGTTTCCCTGACGTCCACAGAGATGGTGGTACACGAGCGTGGAACTGGAACCTGTCGGTCAGCGCCTGGCGACCGGCCTGGCGCGGGTCGCGGTGGCCGTGCAGGTGGCGGGCGACGACCGCGCGTCCGTCGACGGCCTTGAGCGAACGCTGGCCCAGCAGCAGGTGCTGCTGATGCTCAGCCGCCGTCGTGACGTCTACCTGCTGACCGACCTGGCGCGTGAGCTCGGCATGGACCGCGTGGATCTGCTGGCCGCGGTGTCCACCCTGGTCAAGGAGGGGCTGGTCGAGATCGAACCGTCTCCGTCGTACACGCCCAGCGACGTGCGGGTCAAGCTCACGCCGGTTGGCCGCGACCAGCCGCCGGAGCTGCTGAACTGGGCCTCCGAGATGCTCGCCGAGTTGCACCATCTCAGCGTGGACGACCAGCGCCGGCTGCTGCGCGTGGTGACCGGTCACATCCGCCAGATGCAGGACGACGGGCAGATCCCGGTCACCCGAATGTGTGTTACCTGCCGGTTCTTCGACGGGTACCGGCATGTTGGCAGCGCCTCGCCGCACCATTGCTGGCTGGTGGACAGTCCGTTTGGACACCGGGAGCTCCGGCTGCGCTGTCCGGATGCGCAGCCGGGGCCGCAGCCCGGCGAGCAGGCCCCGCCGGCGACGGATGCGCAGGCGCCCGGACGGCACCGGCAGCCGGAGGACTGAACCTGCCAGATCCGCGCAGCTCGCCGCCCCCGGTGATCCGGCTCCTGGCCGGCGCGCCGGGCGGCCGTTGCGCGCCGTCCGATCGGCCGTTCAGCGGTCAGCCTCCGGCGCTATTTCGGATACTGTATGCAGAGACGGCATGGTTCAAGGGGGCGAGGCTTGGACGGCACTACGACGATCGGCGGGAGCCACCGCCCGCTGCGCGACAAGGTCGTCGGCGAACTGCGCAGGCGCATCGTCGACGGCGTGTATGAGCCCGGCGACCGGCTGACCGAGGAGCGACTGGCCGACGACTTCGGCGTCTCGCGCAACCCGGTGCGGGAGGCCATCCGGGTGCTGGAGGCGGAGGGCTTTCTCACTGCGCAGCCGCGGCGCGGTGCCGTAGTGGCGAGCATGTCGGTGCGGGATCTGGAGGATCTGTTCGACGTTCGTGGAGCGTTGGAGGTGCTGGCGGCGCGACTGGCCGCCGAGCGGATCGACCCGTCCGGCGCGGCGGCGCTCGACCGCTTGCTGGACCGGGCCCGCGTCGCCCGCCAGGTGGTCGACCTCGCTGCGCTCAACACCCAGTTTCATGACACGATCTCCACCCTGTCCGGCAACACGCTGCTCACCGGCATGATGGAGCCGTTGCACGGCCGCCTCCAGTGGGTCTACCGGCAAAGCGTCGAGGCGCGAGCGGCACAGTCCTGGGCGGAGCATCGCGAGTTGGCCACGGCGATCCGAGCCGGTGACGCGGAGGCGGCGGCCGCGGCCGCCCGCGCTCACGTCATGGCGGCGCGGCGCTCGGCGTTGGCGGTGGCGGACGGCATCGCGCTTCGCGCACCGGTCAGCGATGTCCACACCGGTCATGATCTGACGCGGTGACCTCGACGCCGTCACGAGACGAGCATCGGTCCGCTGCCGTCGTCAGCGACGAGATGGCAGGCCACGAGGCGGCCCGACGGCCCGACCGGCCGCAGCGGCGGGACGGTCACCCGGCACTCGTCGACGGCGACCGGGCACCGGGTGTGGAACCGGCAGCCACTGGGCGGGTCAACCGGGCTCGGGATGTCGCCGGTCAGCACGATGCGCCGCCGCGAGCGCTGCGCCACCGGGTCGGGGATCGGGGCCGCTGACAGCAACGCCTGTGTGTACGGGTGGCAGGGCGTGGCGAACAGCTCGGCTCGATCGGCCACCTCGACCAGTACGCCCAAGTACATCACCGCGACCCGTTGGGCGAGGAACTCCACCGAGGCCAGGTCGTGCGTGACGAAGAGACAGGCGAAGCCGAGATCGGCCTGGAGCCGGCCGATGAGGTTGAGGATCGACGCCTGGACCGATACGTCCAGAGCGGATGTCGGCTCGTCGGCGACGAGGAGGGACGGTGCCGCGGAGAGCGCCCGGGCCAGGCTGACTCGCTGACGCTGGCCGCCGGAGAGTTCGTGCGGGTAGCGCCGGGAGACCTCGGCGCGTAGACCCACCTGGTCGAGCAGGTCGGCCACGCGCTCCCGGCGGGTTGCCGCGGAGCCGACCCGATGCATTCGCAATGGCTCGCCGACGATGTCGGCCACGGTCATCCGAGGGTTCAGCGACGACGACGGATCCTGGAAGACGATGTTGAAGTCGCGACGCAGGGGTCGTAGGCGGCGACGTGACAGGTGCGCGATGTCCCGGCCGTTGATGTATATCTCTCCGGCGGTCACCTGTTCCAGGCGGGTCACGCACCGTCCGAGCGTGGACTTGCCGCTGCCCGACTCGCCAACCAGGCCGAGGACTTCACCGGTGGCGACAGACAGGCTGACTCCGTCGACCGCGCGCACCGGGCCGAAGTGCTTCACGAGGTCGACGACCGTCAACACCGCCGTCACGGTGCCTCCAGATCACTGCGCGCGGAGGCGCGCTCCGCATCACTGCGCGCGGAGGCGCGCTCCGCATCACTGCGCATGACGTCGCGTTCCGCTGCGCGGTCGTTGGCCAGTGCGTGGGCCGCGGACCGGGCCGATGGCGGCGGAAGGGGGTGCCAACAGCGGACCGGGTGGCCAGCCGGGCCGGTCTCCATGGCCGGGCGGCGCTGCCGGCAAACGTCGTCGGCGTAGCCGCAGCGGTCGGCGAACGTGCAGGCGTCTGGCGAGTCCTCCAGGACCGGCACCCGGCCGGGAATCTCCCGCAGGCCACCCTCGGCCTGCCGGTTCGGGTTGGGCACCGCGTCCAGCAGCCCGCGCGTGTACGGGTGGCTGGGCCGGCCGAAAAGGGCCTCGGCGTGCGCCTGCTCGATCGTCCGTCCCGCGTACATCACCACTACCCGATCGGCGATGTCAGCCACCACGCCGAGATCGTGGGTGATCAACAACACCGCCATTCCGATTTCGGTACGCAGGTTGCGCAGCATGTCGAGAATGCCGGCCTGGATCGTCACGTCCAGCGCGGTGGTCGGTTCGTCGGCGACCAGCAGGCGCGGGCGGCAGGCCACCGCCATAGCGATCATCACCCGCTGGCGCATTCCGCCGGAGAGTTGGTGTGGGTACTCGTCGACGCGCCGCGCCGCCAGCGGGATGCCGACGAGATCGAGCAGTTCGATCGCCCGGGTTCGCAGCGCGCCGCCGCGCAGATGCTGGTGTTGGCGCAGCACCTCGCCGATCTGCCGGCCCACCGTGAGGACGGGATTGAGCGATGTCATCGGCTCCTGGAACACGTACGCGATGTCACGGCCGCGCACATTGCGCAACTCCGATTCCCGAAGGCCGTTCAGCGAGACCCCGTCGAACACCACCGAGCCCCGCACGGTCGCGTTGGGCGGCAGCAGGCCGGTGAGCGCCATGGCGGTGACGCTCTTGCCGCAGCCGGATTCGCCGACGAGGGCGAGCACCTCGCGTTCGCCGACCTCGAACGAGGCCGCGTCGACCGCGAGCACCGGACCGTCCTCGGTGCGAAACCGGACGGTCAGGTCGCTCACCGACAGCAGACCGGCGGCGCGCGCGTCGCCGTTGGTCGCGCTCACCGCCGGCTCTCCTTGGGATCGAGGGCGTCGCGCATGCCGTCGCCGAGCAGGTTGAGCGCCAGCGCGAGCAGCACGATCGCCACACCGGGGAACACGGCCATCCACGGCGCGTCGCGGAACAGCGGCTGCGCGCTGGCGAGCATGACGCCCAACGAAGGGGTCGGCGGCCGGATGCCCAGCCCGAGGAAGGAGAGCACCGCCTCGCCGATAATGGCGGCCGGCGCCGCCACGGTTGCCTGGACGATCAGGGTATTGACGGCGTTGGGCAGGATGTAGCGGCCGAGCACCCCGGCGTCGCTGGCGCCGTCGGCAACCGCCGCGGCCACGTAGTCCATGCCGCGCAGCCGCAGCGTCTCGCTGCGCGTCACCCGCACCACCAGCGGCACCTGGGCGACGCCGATGGCCACCGTCGCGGTCATCAGCGACGGACCGAGGATAGCGGCGAGCCCGACGGCCAGCACCAGGAACGGAAAAGCCAGCAGCGTGTCGCCCACCCGGGAGACCAGCGGATCCATCCCCCGGTAGAACCCCGCCAAGAGTCCCAGCGGTACGCCGACCAGCATGGACAGCGCCACGGACAACGACCCGACCAACACCGAAACGCGTAGCCCGTACAACACCCGGGAGAACTGATCACGCCCCAGTTCGTCGGTGCCGAACCAGTGCGCGCCGGACGGCGGTTGCAGCGCGGCGGCGAAATTGGTCTGATCGGCCGGGTACGGCGCGAGGACACCGGCGAAAATGGCGCCGAGCACGGCCACGATGACGATCACCAGGCCGGTGACGGCCAGCGGGTTGCGCAGCAGCCGCCGCAGCACCCGCCGCCGCGTGACCGGCCGGGGGCCGGCTGTGGTGTCCACTGTGGTCAGCTCGAGCGTGCTCACAACCCCTCTCCCTCGCCACTCACAGGACGGCGCCGCCGACCCGGATGCGCGGATCGATCACTGAGTAGAGGAGGTCGACCAGCAAGTTGATGCCGATGTACGCGGTCGCGGTCACCAGTACGACGCCCTGGATCATCGGATAGTCCCGGGTGAACACCGCGTCGAGCGTGAGCTTGCCGAAGCCGGGCAGGACGAAGATCTGTTCGGTGACGACCGCGCCGGAGATCAGCACGCCGAGTTGCAGGCCGACGATGGTGACCACGACGATGAGGCTGTTGCGCAGGGCATGGCCGAACACCACCCGCGATCCGCCGAGACCCTTGGCCCGGGCGGTGCGCACGTAGTCGGCCGAAAGCGCCTCCAGCATGGCGGAGCGCGTCTGGCGCATGATGGCCGCGGCGAGGGCGGAGCCCAGGACCAGAGCGGGCATCAGGAGGTGCCGGAAGCTCTCCACGGGATCGTCGAAGACCGACACGAACCCCGACGCCGGCAAGATCGGTATCGCGATCGCGAACACGAGGATACCCATGAGCCCGAGCCAGAAGTTCGGCACCGAGAGGCCGAGCAACGCGACGGAGTTGGCCACCCACTCGGCACCGGTGCGCCGGCGTACCGCCGCGACGGTGCCGGCGCCAACCCCGATGAGCACCGCGATCACGATCGCGAACGTGGCGAGCTGCAGCGTCACCGGCACCGCCTGGCGGATGGTCTCGGCCACCGGCAGCCCGGTCCGCGTGGAGCGACCGAGATCGCCGGTGACCGCGTTCGCCACGTAGCGGGCGTACTGGACCGGAACGGGACGGTCCAACCCGTAATCGTGGCGGATCTGCGCGACCGTCACCGGGTCGCTTTCCTCGCCGGCGAGGGTCCGGGCCGGGTCGCCGGGCAATGCGCGCACGCCGATGAACACCACGATCGTCACCAGTATGAACGTGACCGCCGACTCCACCAGCCGCCGCAGCACGTACCGCCCCATCCGATCCCCCCTTCCCGCTCTGCCGCTGCGGTGGCCACCCGCGGGGATCAGGCAGCGAAGCCGGCCACACCCGCGCGGATGATGCCGTCGCCGTACACCTGAACGCCGACCACCTTCTTGGACACGCCGGTGAGGTTCTTCTGCCGGTACAGGTAGATCAGGGCCGCGTCCTCGTGCATCTTGGTGACCATCTGGCCGTACAGGTCGCGGCGCTTGGCCAGGTCCGACGTGGCGCGGGCCTGGTCGATGAGCGCGTCAACCTCGGGGTTGCTGTATCCATTGATGTTCTGCGATCCGAGCGTGCGGAGGAAGTTGGCGATGTTGCCGTCCGGATCGACCCGGCCCGACCACCCGATCTGGAACAGCTGGTACTTGCCGGCATCGGTCTGGTCGAGGGACGCGGAGAACTCGGTCGGCACCAGCTCCAACTCGAAGCCACCATCCTTGACCTGCGCCTGGATCGCCTCGCCGAGGCGCCGCGACTCCGGGGTGTTGGCGATCACCAGGCTGGCCTTGACCGGTGTCGTCACGCCGGCGCTCGCCAGGAGCTGCTTGGCGGCGGCCGGATCGTGTTTCGGGCACGCCTGCGCGGCGTCGGAGGACAGCGGGCTGGCCGGGCTGATCGGGCTGCAGGCGGGGCTGAACTGACCGCGGAACACCACAGTGTTGAGCGAGTCCCGGTCGAGGCTCATCTCGAACGCCCGGCGCACCTTCGCGTCCGAGGCGAACGGGCCGGCGTACGGCGCGGCGAGCGTCCCGGCGGGCTTGCCGGGGCCGGCGACGTTACCCAAATTGATCGTGATGCCCTGGTACCCGAGTGAGTCCGAGGTCAGCAGGCGCAGGTTGGCGTCGGCCTTCAGCGCGTCGACGTCGGTCGCCGCCACCGTGTCCAGCACCTCCACGTCGCCAGAGCGCAGGTTGTTCAGCCGGGTCGTGGAATCCGCGATGATCCGGTAGGTCACCTTGTCCAGGTGGACCTTGGCGGCGTCGTAGTAGTTCGGGTCCTTCACGACCTCGATACGGTCCTGCGCGACCCGGGACGAGAACTTGAATGGACCGACGCACACCGGGTTGGTGGCGAACTTGTCGTCGCCGGCCTTGAGCGCGGTCGGCGACATGATCATGCCGGCTCGGTCGGCGAGCACCGCCGTCAGCGGCACGAACGGCGCCTTCAGCTTGATCGCCACGGTGGACGGGTCGACCAGGTCAACCCCGGCGACACTCGACAGTTCGCTCTTACGTGCCGATCCGGAGAGGTTCATGTGCCGCTCGAGGCTGGTCTTGACGGCGGCGCCGTCCAGGGCGGTGCCATCGGCGAACTTGACTCCGCTGCGGATCTTGATGGTGACGGTGAGGCCATCGGCGGAGAATTCCGGCAACGCCGAAGCGAGCTGCGGCACGATCGTGAGGCTGCTGTCGACGTCGTAGAGCTTTTCGCAGATCGCGTTGAACACGGTGCGCCCGACGAGCGTTCGCGCCAGTGTGGGATCGAGTTTGTCCGGCTCGCTCGCCAGAGCGATGCGCAGCGTGCCGCCGTTCTTCGCGGCACGGTTGTCGGCGCTTTCGGTCTCCGACGGTGTGCTCGACTTGATCGAGCTGCATCCCGCCAGAACCAAGGTTCCGGCGAGCAGGAGGGCGGTGCGGCGTGCCAACATCCGGTTGCTCGGCATCAATGCCTCCTCGATCCAATCCAGATCGCAACGGTATGCTGTATACAACATACGGTCAAAGCCGCCTACAGGTTCACCCCCGGCAGGTAACGTATCGGCAACCGTCGACGGCGGCCGACGGATGAGGTAGTCCGATCTAGGCGCCGCGACCGCTACGGTGTGTGCGGGCACAAAGTCGGTCTCTCCGGGTCAAGATGGGGCCGTCACCCTACCGCGTCGCATCGGTGCCCTTCTAGCCTCGGGTCGCCGCTATCGACGACGGAGACGGGCGCACCGTGACGAAAATCGGAAAGACGCTGGCCTTGGGCGTGATGCTGGGCCTAGTTAGTGCTGGAGTGGTCGCGCCGGCGCAGGCCGAGCAATCCCGGCCGGGATCCGGCAGCGTACGCGAATGGAACGAGCTGGCCCGCAACGCGGTTCGCCTGACGCGGGCCACCGACGCCGACGCCGCCCGCCTGTACGCGATGCTCAACGTTGCGGTGTACGACGCGGTCAACGGCATCGTCGGCGGGCATGGCCGGCCAGCACGTTCATCCGCCCTCGTGACGGCGTCTGGTCCCCGCGAAGCGGACCCCCAGGCAGCGGCGGTGGCCGCGGCGCACGCGGTACTAGTCCGGCTCGACAGTGCCCGGACGGCCACGTACGACGAACAGCTGGCGGCTGATCTCGCCGAGATGCGCCCAGGCCACCGGCGAGATGTCGGCGTGACGTGGGGGAGGCAGGTTGGCGGCCTCGTTGTCGACGCCCGGGCCGACGACGGCTCCACGCCGGTCGAAAGTCAGCCGGCTGGTTCCGGACCCGGCGTGTTCCCGGCCGCGTGGTCGGGCGTGCAGTATCGCAACGTACGGCCCTTCGCGGTGGTCGATCCAGCGAGGTTCCAGCCGGGGCCGCCACCCGCGCCGGACAGCCTCGCGTACGCGGCCGCGTTTGCCGAGGTCGCCCTGCTTGGCAACGCGGCGATCCCGGCACCGGACCTGCTGGCCACGTTCCAGTTCTGGTCGCTGGCCGCGGGCTCGGACCAACCCGCCGGTGCGTGGGTTGAGATCGCGCTGACCGCGGCGACAGCACAGAGCCTCGCGCTGGAGGACGCGGCTCGACTGATGGCGTTGCTGACCATGGCGTTGGCCGATACCACGGTCGTGACGGTCGCGACCAAGTTCACCTATCGGCATTGGCGGCCAGGTAACGCGATACCGCAGGCGGACACCGACGGCAACCCGCTCACGGTGGCCGATCCGACCTGGAAGCCGCGCGCCGGCGGCATCGGTTCCTCGCCCGAGTGGGTGTCCGGGCACAGTTCGTACAGCGGTGCCGCGGCGGCGGTGCTCGCCGGCTTCTTCTGCGCGGACAACATCGGCTTCACGGTGGTCACCGACACCGCGCCCAACGGTCAGGCCCGCAGCTACCCGGGGTTCTCCGCCGCGGCCGCCGAAGCCGGCCGCTCCCGGGTGTACGGCGGCCAGCATTTCCAGTTCAGTAACGAGGCAGGGTTGGCGCTTGGTCGCGGCGTGGCCGGGGAGGTGCTCGCCACGCGGCTGTTGCTGAGGTCGGGAACCACACACCACGGCGCGTGCCCGGTATAACGCCGGTCGCGTATCCATCGTTCAGGCCTGGTCGGGCGTGAGGCGCACCCGGCGCAGCAGTTGGGCGTTGAGGGCGACGACGATGGTGGAGGCGGACATCAGCACGGCGCCGATGGCGGGGCTGAGGGTGATGCCGGCCCAGGCGAGGACGCCGGCCGCGAGCGGGATGGCGATGACGTTGTAGCCGGCGGCCCAGGCCAGGTTCTGGACCATCTTGCGGTACGAGGCGCGCGAGAGCCGGATGACGCCGATGACGCCGCGCGGGTCGGACGAGGCGAGGACGACGCCGGCGGACTCGATGGCCACGTCGGTGCCGGCGCCGATCGCGATGCCGACGTCGGCGCGGGCCAGCGCCGGGCGCGTCGTTGACGCCGTCGCCGACCATCGCGACGCGTCAGTCCGCGAGCCTGCAGATCGGCCACGGCGCGGTCCTTGTCGGCCGGCAGCACCTCGGCGAACACCTCGTCGACGCCGGGCCGGAAGCCGAGGTCGGCGGCGACGGCTTCGGCCACCGGCCGGGCGTCGCCGGTGATCATGACGATCTTCTGCGACGCCCTCGGCGCGCAGCTGCGCGATGGCCTGGCGGGCCTCGGGCCGGACCTCGTCCTCGAGCGCGAACGCGCCGAGCACCCGGGGTGGCTCGTCGCGTCGAGCGCGGAGCAGGTGCAGCACCGCGGCCCCGCGGCGCGGACCAGTCCTCGGCGCGGCCCGCGCAGCTCGTCGGCGGACGCGTGACGTCCAGTTCGCGCAGCAGGGCGGGGCCGCCGACGGCGTAGCGGACGCCGTCGACGGTGGCCTGGACACCGCGACCGGTCAGCGACCGGAAGCCGGTGGCCGTCGCCGTGCGGGCCGCGGGCCGCGGCGGCGCCGACGATGGCCCTGGCCAGCGGGTGCTCGCTGTCGGCCTCGACGCCGCCGGCCAGGCGCAGCACCTCGTCCTCGGTCGACGTCCGTCGGCGGCGGCGACGCCGGTGACCGTGTGCGCGCCCTTGGTCAGGGTGCCGGTCTTGTCGAACAGCACCGCGTCGACGGTGCGCATCCGCTCCAGCGCGAGGCGGTCCTTGACCAGGATGCCGGCCTTGCGCCGCCACCGCGGTGGACAGCGCGATGACCAGCGGGATGGCCAGCCCGAGCGCGTGCGGGCAGGCGATGACCAGCACGGTGACGGTCCGCACCACGGCCTGGTCGAGGTCGCCGAGCGCCCACCAGGCGACGAACGTGACCAGCGCGGCGGCGGTGGCGACGTAGAACAGCAGCGCCGCGAACCGGTCGGCGAGCACCTGGGCCCGGCCGCTGGACTGCTGGGCCTGGGCGACGAGGCGGCTGGATGCCGGCCAGCGCGGTGTCGTCGCCGACCGCCTCGACCCGGACCCGCATCGCCGAGTCGGTGGCGACCGTGCCGGCCACGACCCGGTCGCCCGACGCCGCGGGCGACCGGCCGGGACTCGCCGGTGATCATCGACTCGTCGAGCTCCGCGGCGCCGTCGACGATGCGGCCGTCGGCGGGCACCCGGGCGCCGGAGCGCACCAGCACGACGTCGCCGACGCCGCAGATTCGTCGACCGGCGACGCGTTCGCACGCCGCCGTCGGCGGTGACGCGTTCGGCCTCGTCGGGCAGCAGCGCGGCCAGCGCGGCCAGCGCGCCCTGGGCCTGGCCGATCGCCTTCATCTCCTGCCAGTGGCCCGAGCAGCATGATGGTGACCAGGGCGGCCAGTTCCCACCAGAAGTCCAGGTCGAACCGGCCGAGGCTGGTGGCGAGCGACGCGACGTAGGCGACGGTGATCGCCATCGAGATCAGCAGCATCATGCCGGGCGCCCGGTCGCGGACCTCGCGCACGCCGCCGACGAGGAACGGCCAGCCGCCGTAGAAGAACACGACCGAGCCGAGCACCGGGCCCGACCCAGCGCGATCCCGGGGAAGTCCAGGCGGTAGCCGAACCAGTCCATCACCATCGTCGCTGGTCGCCACGATCGGCACGGTCAGCGACGAGGCTCAGCCAGAACTTGCGCCGGAACATCTCCGGGTCGTGCCCGGCGTGCTTGTCGTGCCCGCCGTGTGCGTCGTGCGCGTCGTGCCCGGTGTGCGCAGCCGCGGCGGGGCCGGACCTCGAATGCCGCTCATCGGTGGCGCCGGGATGGGTGTGATGGGTCATGCCAGTCTCGGACATGGCTCCTCCCTTCGTCCTGCACAATACCCCCTAGGGGTACTTGGACGAAGCGGCGAGGGTCACGACGGGTTCAGTTCGCTGGCACTCCTGCGTTGTCAGTAGCCGCCGCCGCTGCCGGACCCGCTACCGCCGCCACCGAACGCGACCGCGAGCACCACGATCACGATCACTGCGAGCACGATTGCCGCGATCACCCAGAGGCCCTTGCGGCTGGTCCCCGTCGGCTCCGGCGTTGGCG
Source organism: uncultured Actinomycetota bacterium (assembly GCA_963816625.1). Taxonomy (GTDB): domain Bacteria; phylum Actinomycetota; class Actinomycetes; order Mycobacteriales; family Micromonosporaceae; genus Dactylosporangium. Next base: position 2,371,207 of record CAWFLC010000006.1, read on the forward strand.
CCATGATCCCCACCTCCCGATAGCCGGTCACCCGTTCTCGCCCGCGCTGCGGGCCACTGGAGCTGGCGGTCCTTCGCCGAGTTCACCGGCTGCGAAACGGGCCTGGTACACCGGCCGGTACCGGTCGTCCAGAAGCGTGAGGAGGCTCAGCAGCAGGACGAAGAACAACGCGTTGCCGAGATTCAGGTCTCCTCGGCTGCGCCCGAGCAGGAAGTCGGCCAACAGCACCAGGCCGACGTTGATCACTACCCGGGCCGCGAACGCGAGCAGGATCGACTGCACACCTCGCGTGCGCCGGGCGACCCAGAGGCTGATGGCGGCGTTGGCCACGACGAACACCGCAACGCCCAGGAACTCCTGAAGGCGTGACGACTCCCGGCCCGGCAGCACCTCGCCATAGATGACGAACACGAGCCCGATGAGCACCACCTTCTCGACCGTGCCGCGGGACAACAGCCGGCCGTGGGCGGCGACCCACCGGTCCCGTTCGGCCACCGTCGCGATCTCGGGGGGCAGCGGGTCGGCCGCGATTCGCCACCGCCAGTCCGGTGCCGGCAATCGCGGCGGAAGCACGACGATGGCCACGATGATGACGGCGGCCAGCAGGACGCCCACGGCCACGCCCGCCCAGGGATACTCGTGCAGGAGGTCCGTGACGTCGAGCTGGGCGACGTGGATCCAATACTCCTGCGGCAGCTTGACGAAGATCCAGATGGCCGCGGCGGTGAGCACCCAGTTCCTCCGGCTGATTCGCTCCGGCCGCCACCACAGCCGCACGAACTCGTACGCGATGAAGAAGTACTCGAACGTGTTCGGGAAGATCAAAAGGATTGGTCGCCAGTCGGTCACCTCGAACGCGACGACGCCGACGAGCCGGTAGAAGAAGAGGAACCGGGCGACGCGGAAGGCGGGGTGGCTGGTCCAGTTCCGCATCGTGGCCAGGTAGGCGATGCTGAGGTAGTAGACGTCCATCGCCTTGTCGTAGCCCTGGTAGCCCGGCGGGTCGTACCCGAACCACTGGAAGATCGTCTGGTCGATCGCGTCGAGGATGAGCGCGGCGATGATCGCCGGCAGCGGGTAGCGCGGAATGAGCAGCGGAACCAGGAACCGCGCGCCCACCACGGCGACGAACACGATGGTGTCGTCCATCAGATCGACTCCGTTCCCGGTTCCTGCTACTCATGCCGCCTGGTTGGTCGTGCGCTGTGCCTACTAACTACGCGGCCGCGGTGGGGCCGCCCGGGCCGTCCTGGTCGAGGCCCTCGGCCAACCAGATCTTGGCCGCGGCCAACTCATGGACCGGGAAACCCTTCGCCTCGCCGGGCAGCAGAAGCGAGAGCGCCCTGATCGCCGGCCGCAGCCAGTCTTCGTCGCTGACCACGGCCACCCGCTCGAACGCCGTGGGATGCCGGGCGACGAACTTGGCGTTCTCCGAGACCGCGTCGCCTTCGAAGTCCTTCAGCCGAGCGCCAAGAAGGTAGAGCAGCCGGATCTTCCCGTGCTCGGCCACCCACCGGCTCAGTGCGGGCTGGAGAACGTTCTCGACATCGTCGTCCTCGACCTCGCCGACGGCCTCGAAGCCGAGCGTTCCGACCGGCATGTCGTAGATCCTTTTCAGCATGCCTCAATCACCTCTCCGATGGTGGAACAGTGCTTCGGTACCCACGACCCCCGATGGCGCCGATCGTCATCCGATGACCGTCCCTTCGGCGGCGCCCGATGGTACGGGGTCCGGCAAGCGCATCATGCGGAATGAGTTCAACAAGCCGATGAGGCCGGCGAGGATCGGAATGAGCAGTGCCACCTGAAGGGCGCGCGGCCGCGCTTCCGTGTTGATCCGGATGATCTCGTCCCTGATTTCCTGCGGTTGGTCGGCCAGGAGCTCTTCGAGTTGGGTGTTGCTCATCACCTCGGCGTCGTCTTCCAGGACCTGTGCCACGTGCTCCTTGTCGGCTTGCGGGAGCACGGTGCTCGATTCCGCCAAGGAGGTGAAGGAGAACGAGAGCGCCGCCAGCAGGATGGCTCCGGCGAACGCCAGCCCGAACGACAACCCGAACGAACCCGCGGCCGAGTTCACGCTGGCCGCCTCGCTGACCCGTTCCTGCGTGATCGGGCTGAGTGTGTAGTTGTTGAGCTGGGACACCAGGAGGCCCAGTCCTGACCCGGCGATCACCAGTGGGAGCAGGAGTGCCCAGCCGAATTCCGCGCGCGGCACGATCGGGATCAGCACCACTATGCCCAGGGTGAACAGCGCGAAACCCAACCGGATGATGCTGCTCGGGCGCCGACCCGCGGCCTTCTTCCCGGCGATGATCGCGACGGCGAACATGCTCAACGAGAGCGGGGCGAGCGACAACCCCGCCTGCATCGCGTTGTACTCGAGCACGATCTGCAGGTAGATCGGCAACGCGATCATCGTGCCGCCCAGCGCGATCTGCTGGAGCATCTGCTGGGAGATTCCCAACCGGAAGCCCTTGGATCGGAACAGGTCCGGGTCCAACAGCATCGGCTCGTCTAGACGCTTGCGCCGCCGCAGCCAGTAGATCAATGCGGCGAGCGCGGCCGCACCGACGATCAGGATGGCGCCGACGTATTGGCCGCCCTCCTGCCACACCAGGATGCTCATGACGATGCCGCCCATGCCGACGACGGACAGGCCGGCGCCGACGACGTCGATGCCCCGCCGTCCCGTGTACGGGACGTCGCGGACGATCCCGATGCCGCACAGAACGACGCCGATGATGACGAGTTCGAGCAGAAACCCGATGCGCCACGAGAGATACGTGGTGATGAAGCCGCCGAGCAGCGGGCCGATCGCGGCCGCGATGGCGGCCGAAGCGCCGACCAGTGCGTACACCTTCACCTGGGCCGCGCCTTCGAAGTTGCCGTGGATCAGTGACTGCATGGCGGGCAGGAGGAGCGAGGCGCCGATGCCGCCGATGATCGCCCAGAAGATGATGATCGGCGTCAGGCTCTGGGCGAACATCATCGCGGTCGCGCCGACGGCGTAGCCGACCAGCCCCAGCACGTATGCCTTCTTGCGGCCGATGAGGTCACCGACTTTGCCGCCGATCAGGATGAACGCGGCCGACACCAGCGCCTCGAGGGCGATCGCCGATTGGACGCCACTGACGGTCGTGTGCAGGTCGTCAACCACCGCCGCGATCGAAACGTTCATCAGCGACGTGTCGACAACCAGCACGAACATCGCCATCGCCAGCAGCAGAGCGAGCAGCCGTTGATGGCCGGTCGCCTGCTCGGGGCCGCTGGTGCTGGTTTCCTCGGTCATCGCCGGCCCACCGTTCTGACGACCGGTCGGGGTGCCCTCACCACTGTTTGCGGGAAGCCGAATCCCCGAACGTCTCGAGCAGGACTTGCTTCTCTTCCTCCGTCAGGTTCGTCTCCACCAGCTTCCAGTGCAGGCCATGGAACCGCTCCCCCAACCGATCGAGGTCGCCTTCCTCGGTGACGGCGAAGAGCGCCGAGGTTCCCTCGGTCACCTCCGTGCGAATCTTCTCCAACTGTTCCTTGGTGATGCCGGTCCCCGCGGTCGCCTTGCTGATAGCGCCGATGGCGGCCCCGGCCACCCCGCCGATCACCGGAACGAAGAACAGCGCGCCGACCATCAGGCCCCAGAGCGCACCCCAGCCGGCCCCGCGAGCGGTCCCCTCATGCCCGTGTTCCGAGCTCGGCTTCGACTCGCCGACCGGCCACCGGACGATCGCATGGTCGTGGATCTTGACCAGCCCGTCCGATTCCGCGTTCGCGAGAATCAGGGCGGCCTGGTCCGCGCCATCCGGATCATCGAACTTCCAGACTGTGAAGGTCGTCATCTGGTACTCCTCGACGAGATCGGCAAACCGATGGCCGATCGTGCCTCTCCGGCGATCCACCGACCTCATCCCGGGCGGACGATTTCCGGGGGGCGTCGGCAGCTATCGCCGGACGTCACCCGCCGGTGGGTGCCGTGCAACGATTGTCGGGTGAGACGGCGGATCGTGGAGCGCGAGCCCGAACTGGCCGAGCTGGCCGTCGCCGCGCGGGAAGCGGCCAAGGGCGCTGGTTCGGTGATGCTGCTGTTCGGCGAGGCCGGTATCGGCAAGTCCAGTCTGGTCGCGGCCGCGCGCTCTGTGCTTCCGGCCGAAGGCCGCCTGTTGACGGGTGGCTGCGACGATTTGGTGACCCGACGCACGTTTGGCCCATTTCGTGACCTCGCCGGCAGTGTCGGTCGGGAATTGACGGACGCCTTGGAGGATGGCCGGGACAGCCATCGGGTGCTGCAGGCGTTGCGGGCCGAACTGAGCTGGGTCAGCCGGCCAACCGTGCTCGCCGTCGAGGATGTGCACTGGGCCGACGAGGCCACCTTGGACGTGCTGTGCTATCTCATTCCCCGCATGGCCGACCTGCCCGCGGTGTTGTTGCTGACGTACCGGGACACTGAGCTTGGCCCGGGAGATCCGCTGCGACGGGTGCTGGGGCAAGCTTCCCGGGCCGATCGGGTAAGGCGGCTGCCGTTGGCGCCGCTGTCGCCGCATGCGGTGCGGCTGCTCAGCGACAACACCGGCCTCGATCCGGCGGTGGTCCACGCGGTGACGGCCGGCAACCCCTTCTTCGTTACCGAGGTCCTCGCCGCCGGTGACGCCGGCGGCATTCCGCCCACGATCGTCGACGCGGTTCTCGCGCGTGTTCGCCGCCTGGACCAATCCACCCGGGCGGCGCTTGAGCAGCTGGCCGTCGTGCCGTCCGCCGTCGACCGGTCGCTCGTCGAATCGCTCCTGCCGGCCGGCATGGAGGCGGTGGCGGCGGCTGAGCAACGTGGCATGGTCGAGGCGCGACCAACTCGGGTGCGGTTCCGGCATGAGCTGATCCGCCGGGCCATCGTCGACACGCTCCCGGCGGTGCGCCGGATGGAACTGAACCGCCGCGTGCTGGCCGTGCTGACGAGCGGCGAGCGCGGCGATCTGTCCCGGATCGTCCATCACGCGACCGAGGCGGGCGACTTGGAGGCCGTCGTCCGTTACGCGCCACAAGCTGCCGCCGAGGCGAGCCGCGCCGGGTCGCACCGGGAGGCCGCCGCGCACCTGGGGCTGGCGCTTGAGCAGCGGGAGCGGTTCCCGGTGGCGCAGCAAGCGGACCTGTTGCAGCGCTTCGCCATCGAGTCATTCACCGTCGGGGATGCCGGCGCCGCACTTGCCGCCCAGCGGGAGGCGGTCGAATTGGGTCGTTCCCTGGGCGACCGCCGGGCCCTGGGTGGGCACCTGCGATGGTTGTCCCGAGTGTGCTGGTGGGGCGGCGACCGCGAAAATGCGGAGCGTGCCGGCCAGGAGGCGATCGCGGTGCTGGAGGGCGCCGGCGACCAGCGGCTGCTGGCTCTCGCCTACAGCAATCTGGCCGGACTGTATATGTTGGCCGATCAGAACGACGAGGCGGCGCGGCTCGCCGGCCGCGCCGTCGCGGCCGCGCGCGAGGTCGACGACCCGGCGATCCTCTCGCACGCCTTGCAGAATCTCGGGATGGCGCAGTGGGCTCGTGGTGAGGCGGGTGGGTGGGAAACCGTTGAGGAGAGTCTGCGGGTTGCCCTGGCTGCGGGCGCGACCGAGGAGGCATGCCGGGCATACGCGAACATGTCGTCGTCCCTGCATGCCGAACTGAACCTCGACCGCGCCGGCCGGACGGCCATCGCCGGCATCAGTTTGGCCGAATCCTCGGGTCATCTTGCCTATCTGACCCATCTGTACGTGGAGCTGGCCGAGATCAGGCTCGCCACCGCGGCGTGGGACGAGGCGGTCGCGGCGGCCCAACTGGGCATCGGCAGCCCGCCGACGATGGAATGCCAGGCGCTCAGGGTGCTCGGCCTCGTTCGGGCCCGTCGCGGTGAGTCCGGTGCGGACACGTTGCTGGCTCGGTCATGGGAACTGGCCGTGTCGCTGGGTGAGCTGCAACACGCCGCACCGGTTGCGGCGGCGTGCGCGGAGGCCGCCTGGTTGCGCGGCGACCACGCCGCTGTCCGGGCTGTTGCCGAGCCGGTCTACGCCGAGGCGCGCCGGTTGAACGTCGCCCGGTTCCGGATCCCTCTTGGGTACTGGCTGAGCCGCGTGGGCCACCCGGTGCCGCCCGACGCATCCGAGCACCCGTATGCGCTGCAGGCGGCGGGACGTTGGCGGGAGGCGGCGGCGGCCTGGAACGCAGCCGGATGCCGCTACGAGCACGCGGCCGCCCTGGCCGAGAGTCCTGATCCTGAAGACCTGCGCGAAGCGCTCGGCCGCCTCGACGCGCTGGGCGCAGTGCCGTTGGCCAGGCTGGTGCGTGATCGGCTGCGTGAGCTGGGCGCTCGGGTTCCCCGTGGCCCGGCCGCGGCCACCCGTGAGAACCCGGCTGGTCTTACCCCGCGGCAACTGGAGATGGTGCAACTCCTCGGTGAGGGCCTGACCAACGCCGAGATCGCCGGCCGGCTCGTCCTGTCGGTTCGTACGGTCGACAATCACGTCGCGGCGGCGTTGGACAAGCTCGGCGTCCGCACGCGCCGCGATATTCCTGCGCGCGCCGCCGAACTCGGCGTGCCGCTCACACGGTCGTCCGGCCCGGGCCCGTGGGAGAAATAGGTAGCTGACCAGCTTTTCTAGGTACCCCGGCGGGCACGGACCGTACGCCTATCGACGTACAAACGTAAGACCGGCTCACCTGAGGGGGCTCCTGAGCGGCGGCCGGGGGAGAGGGGCATCACGCCCATGACGATGGGACCCTTGACGTCGAGCGCCGACGAAAGCCCGGTCTCGGTCCAGGAAGCGACGATCACTCCACCGGGTGTCGAGCCGAAGCAGATCGAGGGGCGGTCGCTGGGCCGCATCGCGTGGACGCGGCTGAAGAAGGACCGCGTCGCGCTGGCCGGCGGCATCGTCGTCATCTTCCTGATCGTGGTCGCCGTCTTCGCCGGCCCGATCAACAAACTGCTGGGCCATCCGCAGAACGAGTTCCATCCGGAGAAGGTCGACCCGAACCTGGGCGGCATCCCGACCCCGGGCACCTGGGGCGGCATCAGCAAGGACTTCATCCTCGGCGTCGAGCCGCCGTTCGGCCGGGACCTGTTCACCCAGGTCATCTTCGGCGCGCGGGTCTCGCTGCTGGTCGCCCTGGCGGCGACCGCGGTCGCGGTGGTCATCGGTGTGGTGCTGGGCGTGGTCGCCGGCTACTTCGGCGGCTGGGTCGACAGCGGGATCAGCCGGCTGATGGACCTGGTGCTGTCGTTCCCGGCCCTGCTGCTGTCGATCGCCCTGATCTCGGTGCTGCCGCCCAGTCTCGGCTGGCGGATCTCGGTGGTCATCGGCATCATCGCGTTCTTCAGCTGGCCCTACATCGGCCGCATCGTGCGCGGCCAGACGCTCTCGCTGCGCGAGCGTGAGTTCGTCGAGGCGGCTAAGAGCATCGGCGCCCGCAGCCCCCGCATCCTGTTCCGGGAGCTGCTGCCCAACCTGGCCGCGCCGATCCTGGTCTACGCGACCCTGATCATCCCTGCGAACATCCTCATCGAGGCGGCCCTGTCCTTCCTCGGTGTCGGCGTTCCTCCGCCGACCCCGAGCTGGGGCCGCCTGCTCTCCGAGGCGGTGGGGTACTACCAGTTCGACCCGGTGTTCATGATCGTCCCCGGACTGGCGATCTTCATCACTGTGCTGGCGTTCAACCTCTTCGGTGACGGCCTCCGCGATGCACTCGACCCCCGGGCCAACCGCTGAGCATGAGTCCAAGAAGGCAGGTGAAGGCCGTTGCGTCGGCCGGTCTGGCGGAGTGATCCGCTAGGCCGGTCGGCCCGGGCCGGAGATCGTGTTCAACTATATTTTGCGGCGCTTGGTGACCTCGGCGGTCCTGCTGCTGATCGTGTCGATGGTGACCTTCGGGATCTTCTTCCTGATCCCGAAGGCGGCCGGCAGCGATCCGGCGGAGTTGTACGTCGGCAAGACCGCGACGCCCCGTGATGTCGCGGCGACCCGGGTCAAGCTGGGCTTGGACAAGCCGATCCCGGTGCAGTACGCCCGGTTCGTCAAAGGCCTGTTCGTCGGCCGCGACTACAACAACGGCCCGGATACGGTGCATTGCAGCGCCCCCTGCTTCGGCTACTCGTTCAAGAACGATCAGGAGGTGTGGCCGCTGCTGATGGACCGGCTGCCGGTCACCATCTCGCTCGTCCTGGGTGCCGCCGTCTTCTGGTTGATCGGCGGAGTGTCGGCCGGGGTCATCTCGGCGCTGCGACGAGGCCAACTCATCGACCGGGCGGTGATGGTGGTGGCGCTGGCCGGGGTGTCGCTGCCGATCTACTTCACCGGCCTGCTCGCCCAACTGATCTTCGTGCACCAACTGCACTGGTTCCGCGGCGGCGAATACATCCCCCTCACCGAGGATCCGGCCGCCTGGGCCAGCAAACTGTTCCTCGCCTGGACCACCCTCGCCTTGCTCCTCGCGGCCGGGTATGCCCGGCTGACCCGGGCCACCATGCTGGAGATGATCGGTGAGGACTACATCCGCACCGCCCGGGCCAAGGGCCTCACCGAACGCACCGTGATCGGCAAACACGCGATGCGCTCGGTGCTCACCCCGATCGTGACGATCTTCGGCCTGGACCTCGGCGGCCTGCTCGGCGGGGCGATCCTCACCGAGGTGGTGTTCAGCCTGCCCGGCATCGGCCGGCTCTCGATCGACGCGGTCAACGCGAAAGACCTGCCGATCATCCTCGGCGTCACCCTGCTCGCCGCGTTCTTCATCATCATGGCCAACTTCGTCGTCGACCTGCTCTACGCGGTGATCGACCCGCGGGTCCGGCTGTCCTGAAGCCCGTCCTCGTCGGGGCCAGGGTCAGTCGTTCTCGTCAAGGAACGCGCCGACGAGGCGGAGGAACGCCGCCTCTTCTTCGACGTGCGGCATGTGGCTGGAGTTCGCGAAGATCTCCCAGCGCACGTCGGGGATGCCGTCGGCGAACGGCTGGACCGTGGCCTCGGTGGCCTCGTCGTAGCGCCCGGACACGAGCAGCGTCGGCACGGCGATCCGGCCGACGCGTTCGGCGATCGTCCAGTCCCGCAGGGTGCCGACCACGTGGAACTCATTGGGACCGTTCATCGTGTGGTACACGGTCGGATCCGCCTCAATCGCGGCGAAGGTCGCGGCGACCTCGGGCGGGTTCGGTACGACCCGGCAGACGTGCTTGTCGTTGTAGACCTTTTCGGCTTCGCGGTAATCAGGGTGGTCGGTGCGGCCGGTCGCCTCGTGCTCGGCCAGCGTCTTCTGTACCTCCGTCGGCAGTCCCGCGCGCAGCCGGCTCGTCTCCAAGCGCCATACCGGCATGGACGCGGGCGAGTCGGCGATCACGAGGCTCCTCAGCCCGGCCGGCTGCCGCACGGCGTGCTCGGCGGCGAGCATGCCACCCCAGGACTGGCCGAGAAGCTGGTACCGGCCGGCGACGCCGAGCGCGGCGAGGAGATTGTCGAGTTCGTCCACGAAGAGCTGGACGGTCCAGAACTCCGCGCCGTTGTCGGGCAGGTGCGTGGAGTGCCCGTTGCCGAGCTGGTCGTAGTGGATCACGGGCCGGCCCTGCGCCGCGAGCCCGGCGATCCGCAGGGTGTAGTCGTGCGTGGCACCTGGACCGCCGTGCAGCACGACCACCGGCGTCCCGGCCGATTCGAGGTCGCCGGTAATCCGGTACCACGTACGCCAGCCGCGGAAGTCGACGGTGCCCGTGCGGCTCGGTTCGGGGATCGGCGACATGTTCTCCTCCTGCCGAGCTCGGGGCCCGATGGTACCGTCCGGCCTTCGATCAGCGACACGATCAGAGGTCAGGCAAATGGCCGGCGCAACCAAGGTCATCGTCCTGGCTGAGAACTGACGTCGCGCTCGGCGTAGGATTCCCCCGATCCACGGTGGTAAGGGGTGCGGGGTGGGCGGTCGCGGGCGGCTCGGTGTCGGTGAGCGTGCCATTGACTTTGTGTTGAGCGGTCCCTCCGGCGTGCCCACCCGGTTCTACGCGCATGCGGGCGGCCGACCTACGGCGGTGGTCTTCGACGGCGGCGGTGACGATCCGCGATTGGTCGATCTCACCGGCCGGCTGGCGGGCCGTGACGACGTGGCACTGTGCTGTATCACGTTGTCACAGGGTGGGACCGGCGTGCCGACGTGGTCGGACCGCGACGGCGCGGTCGCCGAGGCCTACGGGGTGGCGGCCGGTGAACTGACCGCGGTCGTGCTCGACCCGAACCTGCGCGTGGTCGGCGTCGTTGTCGGAGACCACGTGGCGGACCAGGTCGTCGAACTGCTCGACGCCGCGGTGCATCGCGATCGCCAGGTACAGGTGGTGGCGCAGGCTCCGGTGCTCCTGTTGCCCCGCGCCCTCGATTCGGCGTACCGGGACCGGTTGATCCGGTTGTGGGAGCACGATGGCGGGGCCGACACCGGCGTGGCCCGGGCCGGCGGCGAGGTCCTCGACGCGAGCTTCAAGCGGCGTCGCGATCACACCGTCGAGGACCGTGTCCTGCTGCGGGAGTTGACCTCGGTGGTCGGCCTGCGCGTGTTGCCTGAGGTCCGCAAAGCGTTCGCGTTCCGGGCGACCCGCTTCGAGGGGTTCAAGATCGCCTGCTACGACGCCGCCACCGGCGGCTTCTTCCGGCCGCATCGCGATAACCTGACGCCGTCCACGGCGCACCGGGTGTTCGCGCTGACGCTGAATCTCAACGACGACTACGACGGGGGCCAGCTGCGCTTCCCGGAGTACGGCAACCAGCTCTATCGGCCCGACGCCGGCGCGGCGCTCGTCTTCTCATGTGCCCATCTGCACGAGGTGGTCGAGGTGACCGCGGGCCGCCGCTTCGTGCTGTTGTCCTTCCTCTTCGGCGAACCCGGGTGAGACGCGGCCGTAGCGCGCGCTAGCCGGCGGCGACGCACGCGACGGCGATGCCGCACAACCCCAGTCCGATGGCCTGCAGCAGCTGGATCCGTTCGTGCAGGATCGCGGTGGCGAGCAGGATGGTGCTGGCCGGGTAGAGGGAGGTGATGATCCCCGCCACGGCGAGATAGCCGTGTTGGGCGGCCAAGAGGAACGCTGCGGTCGCGAGCGTGCCGATGGGCCCGGTGAGCAACGCCAGCCGGCTCGCGCGGTCACCCGGCTTCCAGGCCGCCCGCAGACCGACGGCGATCGCAATCAGCACGGGGACGGATGTGGCCTGGCAGGCCGCGAGCGGCCACAGCCCAGCGCCACTGGGCACCTGTCCCAGCGCGACAAGCAGGACGCCGAACCCGAGACCGGCCGCGCCGCCGTCGCGAAGGCCGGCGGCCCTCGAGGGACCGTGCGCATCAGGGTTGGGCACGCGCGGGGTCGAGTCGGTGCTCGTCGCGGCCGTCGACACGAGCCAGAGCCCGGGCAACGCGGCCGCGACACCAAGATAGACGATCCAGCTCAATCGATCGCCGGTCGCGATACCGACAACGACCGGTACCAGCGCGGTCCCGACGGCGGAGATCGGGGCGACCACGCCCATCCGGCCGGATGCCAGGCCGCGGTACAGGAATCCGGTGCCGACGGCGGTGCCAACCCCCGCGAGCACCGCCCAGGCGAAGTGCCCGCTCGATGGGTGGCCTCCGGCGAACAGCGCGACCGCGCTCGTGCACAGCGCCGCCGAGACCTGGCCGGCGACCGCCACCGGCCAGGCCGACCCCTTGCGCGAGAGCACGCCGCCGAGGAAATCGGAAAGGCCGTAGGCCGACGCGGAGAAGAGGGCGAACAGTACCGCGGCCATTGTTCAGTTCTGGTCGGCCACGGCGATCGCCTACGCGCTCGCGGCGGTCGAGTAGGAGAGCATGACGACACCGGACTTGAGGACCCGCGTGCCGATCAGCTCGAGCCGGGTGTTGTTGCCCGGGCTGAGCAGCAGGTCGCCGGGCCCGCCCACGCCGGCGAAGTGCGGGTGGATCCACAGGTGCACGACGTCGAGCAGGCCGTTGGTCATCAGGGTGTGCGCGACCGGACCGAAGCCGTGCATCAGGATGTCGCCGCCCTGCTGTTTGAGCTTGGCGACCTCGGCCACCAGGTCACCCTTGATCACCGTCGTGTTGTGCCAGTCGGCCTTGTCGATGGTGGTGGAGGCGACGTACTTCGGCATGCTGTTGAGCTTGTCAGCCAACCCGCCGTCGCGACTCGGCCAGGCGGACGCGTACACGTCGTAGGTGTTGCGGCCCATGAGCATGGCCTCGGTCGGCTCGATCTGTTCCAGGGCGATCTGCTCGATCTCGTCGTCGATGTAGGCGAAGTGCCAGGCCTCCATGTGGTTGATGACCCCGTCGACGCTGACGAAGGTGGAATTGATGATCTTTCCCATGGTCGGGTCCCGTCGGTCGGTTCGTTACGCAGTGGTGCGCTGGATTTCTCCATGGTGGCCGACGGTGTTGACGGTTTGTCGACGGTCACCCAATGTGACGTGCGCACGTTATCGTGCCTGCATGCGCTTCGGGGTACTGGGCCCGGTGGCCGTGTGGACGGCCGACGGCGAACCCGTTCCCGTGCCCGGCCTGAAGGTCCGCGCCCTGCTCGCCGTACTGATCGCCCACGAGGGGCGTCCGGTGCCGGCCGCCCGCCTGATCGACGCGCTGTGGGGCGAGCACCTGCCGGGCGACCCGGCGGGCACGCTGTCGGGCAAGGTCACGCAGCTGCGCCGGGCCCTGGAGCGGGCGGAGCCCGGCGGCCGGCGGCTGGTCGCGTCGCCGCCGCCCGGGTACCGGCTGCGCATCGACGCCGACGCGGTGGACGCCGGCCGGTTTCGGGCGCTGACCGCACGGGCTCGCGAGACCGCCGATCCGCGCGTCCGGGCCGGGCTGCTGGCCGACGCGCTGGCGTTGTGGCAGGGCCCGGCCTTCGCCGACTTCGCCGACGAACCGTTCGCCCGGACCGCCGCCGCCCGGCTGACGGAGGAACGGCTGGTCGCGCTGGAGGACCACGCGGAGACGCGGCTCGCCCTCGGCGAGCACGCCGAGCTGGTCGCCGAGCTCACCGAGCTGCTGGGCGCGCATCCCTTGCGGGAGCGGCTGCGTGCCGCACACATACGCGTCCTCTACCGGTCCGGACGGCCGAGCGAGGCGCTGGACTCGTACGAGGAGCACCGCGTGCGATTGGCCGATGAGCTCGGCCTCGATCCCGGGCCCGACCTGATGGCGCTGCACCGGGGCGTACTGGCCCGGGATCCCGCGCTCGACCCCCGGTCCTCGCCGGCCACCGTCCGGCCGCGTACCAACCTGCCGGCCGCCCTGTCCGAGCTGATCGGCCGGGACGAGGCGGCGGCCGGCATCCGGGACCGGCTGGCGAGCGAGCGGCTGGTCACCCTCGTCGGCCCGGGCGGGGTGGGCAAGACCCGGCTGGCGCTGGCGACCGCGAGTGGCCTGGTCGGCGACGCCGACGGCGGTACCGACGGCGTCTGGCTGGCCGACCTGGGTGCGCTGGCGCCGGGGTCGGCCGGCGGACCCGCGGACGTGGTGATGGCGGCCGTCGACGTCCGGGAGGTGACGGGTGCGGCCGATCGGCTCGTGGACGCGTTGCGGGCCCGGCGGATGCTGCTCGTCCTGGACAACTGCGAGCACGTCGTCGAACAGGCCGCGGAGCTGGCCGGACGGCTGCTGCGCGGCTGCCCCGGACTGCGCGTCCTCGCGACCAGCCGGGAGCCGCTCGGGCTGCCCGAAGAGGTGGTCTGGCCCGTCCCACCGCTCGACGTGCCCGATCTCGCCGTTGGCGCCGACGCCGCGGAGCTTGCCCGCTCACCGGCCGTACGGCTGTTCGTGGCCAGGGCGGCCGCGGCGGCGCCGGGGTTCGTGCTCGACGCGGACACCGCCCCGGCGGTGGCGGAGCTGTGCCGGCGCCTCGACGGGATACCGCTGGCGTTGGAGCTCGCCGCCACCCGGGTCAGGGCGCTCGGCGTCGATGAGATCGTGGCCCGGCTGGACGACCGGTTCCGGTTGCTGGCGTCCGGCCGCCGGGACGCGCCCGCGCGCCAGCAGACCCTGACGGCGACGATCGAGTGGAGCTGGGAGCTGCTCACCGTGCCGGAACGGATCGTGCTGCGGCGCCTGGCGGTGCACGCCGACTCCTGCACGCTGGAAGCGGCTGAGCACGTGTGCGCCGGGCCCGGCACGGTCGACCCGGCCGACGTGGCGGGGCTGCTGTCCCGCCTGGTCGACCGTTCCCTCGTCACGGTGGCGCACGGTCCCGACGGTCCCCGGTACCGGCTGCTGGAGTCGGTGGGCGCCTACTGCGGCGATCGGCTGGCCGAGGCCGGCGAGACCGAACGCGTGCGGGAGCGGCACGGCCGGTACTACACGGAGCTGGCCGTGCGAGCCGAGGAGCAGCTGTACGCGCATGATCAGCAGCGGTGGCTGAGGCGGCTCGACATCGAGGCCGCCAACCTGCGCGGCGCCTTGGACCATGCGGCGCGCTGGGGCGACGCCGACCGGGCGTTGCGGCTCGTCTGCGCCCTGACCTGGTACTGGTTCCTGCGCGGCCGGCTGACCGAGGCCCGGCGCTCGCTGCGTACGGCGTTGGCGATCGGCCGGGGGTCGCGGGCCGCGCCACGAGCAAGGGCGGCGGCCTGGCTGGCCGGCATCGAGGTGCTGCTGGGCGAGCCCGACCCGGCGGCCGCGCGGGTGTGCGAACGGGTGGCGGAGCCCGTCGCGCGCGCCCGGGCGGAGTGGTTCCTGGCCCACGCGGAAACCGACCTCGGTGACGTGCCCGCGGTCGACGAGCGCCTGGACCGGGCGTTGGCCGGCTTCCGTGACGCCGGTGACCGATGGGGCATCGCCGCGGTACTGAGCACCCGGGCCAAGCTCGGCTACCTCCGCGCCGACCCGAGGGCGCTCGCACGCGACGGCGAGCGCAGCGCCGAGCTGTTCCGCGAGCTCGGCGACCGCTGGGGCCTGCTGCAGGCCACGGCGTGGCTGGGCGGCCTGGCCGAGCTGGTCGGCGACTACGCCAAGGCGACCAGGCTGCACCGCGAGGGTCTGCGGATGGCCGAGGAGCTTGGCCTCTGGTCCGAGGTCTCGGTACGGCTGGCCTGGCTGGGCTGGATCGCAGTACAACAGGGCGACTATTCGCGGGCCCGGGACCTCAGCGGGCGGGCGCTGCAAATGGCCGCCGAACAGGGGTTCCGGGTGGGGGAGACCTTCGCCGAGATCGGAGCGGCGTTTGCCGCCCGCCGGCAGGGCGACCTCGACGGGGCCGAACGGTACTTGACCAAGCTGCTGCGCTCCGCCGGGCCGCAAGAGGAGGGTCAGGCGCCTCCCTTGCACCTGCCGCTGGTGCTCACCGAGCTCGGCTTCCTCGCCGAGCAACACGGCCAGGCCGCCGAGGCCAGGCGGCTACACCTACGAGCGCTTCGGGCCTCCCGCGCGCTGGGCGGGCCCCGGGGCGTCGCGGCGGCACTGGAGGGGCTGGCCGGGGCCGTCGGTCTCGCGGGCGACCCCAAGACGTCGGCCCGGCTGCTGGGCGCCGCCGACACTGCGCGGCAGGCGGCCTCCGCGCCGGCCAGCCCCTCCGAACGGACGGAGATCGACCGCATCGCCACGGCCGCCCGCACGGCGCTGGGCGAATCCGCCTTCGACGCCGCGTATCAGCACGGCGCCACCCAGACGCCCGACGACGTCACCGCGGAGCTCGGTACCTAGCGGCCGGTCTGGCCCGACGGGCCGGGCTTGGATGGATACGGGCCATCCCGTCGGCGCCCGCGCGGATGACGACGCAATACCACGTGTCTGGGCGATGCCCGCCGGCACCGGCGGGATCAGCCTGTTTGCATATTCCTAGGAACACGCATGGGTACCGCCACGCATGGCGGGATTGATGCCACAACTTCGGCGAAGTAGTGGCCTCCCGGCCGGGTTGAAGCCACTACTTCCCGGAAGCAGTGGCGACGAGCTCGGCCAGCTGGACGGCGTTACGCGGCGGCCCCGACGCGAACCACCTAAGCGGATCTGGAGTGGCCCATGGCCAAGCCGATCATCATCATGGTCGACGCCGACGAAGCGAAGCGGGGTGCGCTCGAGGGCGTACTGAACAACCGCTTCGGCCACGACTACGAGGTCGTGCCGGAGTCCTCGACGGACGGGTGTCTCGCCACATTGGCCATGCTCGCCCGCCGGGGCGCCGCGGTCGCGCTGGTGATCGCCGCCCATTGCACGCCGGAGCCGGCCGACCCCGAGTTCTTCAGCCGGGCGTACGCGCTGCATCCCGGGGCCAAACGCCTGCTCACGGTGCCGATGGTGCAGGCCAAGCCCGAGGCCGTGCTTCCGTTCATGACCCTCGGCCTGATCGACGACTACTTCGTCACGCCCTGGGGTCATCCGGAGGAGAGGCTCTACCCGCAGATCACCGAACTCTTGAGCGCGTGGGTGCAGACCATCGACCGGCCGACGGTCGAGATGGTCAAGGTCGTCGGCCAGCAATGGTCACCGCGGTCCCACGAGCTGCGTGATCATTTCGAGCGCAACCACGTATCGTTCGGGTTCTATACCAGCACCTCCCGGCAAGGGCGCCGGCTGCTGCGGGAGGCCGACCAGGACGGGTCGCGGCTGCCGGTGGTGGTGATGTGGAACGGGCAGGTCCTCGTCGACCCGTCGACCGCCGAGATCGCACAAGCGGCGGGTGTCCGGACCAAGCCGGACCCGGTCGTGTACGACCTCGCCATCGTGGGCGGAGGGCCGGCGGGTCTGGCCGCGGCCGTCTACGGCGCATCCGAGGGCCTTCGTACCCTCGTCATCGAACGAGACGCGCAGGGCGGGCAGGCCGGGACGAGCTCCATGATCCGCAATTACCTCGGCTTTCCTCGCGGGATCGGCGGTCGCGACCTCGCGATCCGGGCCGCCGATCAGGCGTGGTTCTTCGGCGCCACACTGGTCTTCAACGAAGTGACCGGCATACGCACGGCCGGCACCCACCGTCTCATCGCCCTCGGCGACGGTGGCGAGGCGACCGCGCGGGCGGTGGTAGTCGCCACCGGGATCTCCTACCGGCGCCTGAACATCTCGGACATCGACCGGCTCGCCGGCGCCGGCGTCTTCTACGGCGCGAGCGTCGTCGAGGCCAAGGCCGTCAGCGGCCTGGACGTCTTCGTGGTCGGCGCCGGAAACTCCGCCGGGCAAGCGGCCCTGCACCTGGCCCGGTACGCGGCGCACGTCACCATCGTGATGCGCGGACAAGCTCTGGGCAACAGCATGTCGGACTACCTGGTCAAGGAGATCAACGCCGCGGCGAACCTGACCGTGCGCCCGTGCACCGTGGTGACCGGCGTGCACGGCGAGCACCGCTTGGAGGCAGTCGTCATGCGGGCCGTCGACGGTTCGACGACGCGGTCGGCCGCCTCAGCCCTATTCGTCATGATCGGCGCCGAACCACTGACCGAGTGGCTCGCCGACACCGTGGTGTGCGACCCAAAGGGGTATGTGATTACCGGTACCGACCTGCTCAGTGGCGGGCTCGCGCCGGCCGAGTGGCCGTTGGCCCGGCTACCACTGCCGATGGAGACGAGTGTCCCCGGTGTCTTCGCCGTCGGCGACGTCCGCTGCGGATCGGTGAAGCGGGTGGCGTCGGCGGTCGGCGCCGGCGCCATCGCGGTCCAATTCATTCACCAATACCTGAACGGCCAATGATCGGATCAGCCCGTACCTCGCGGATGGCCGTCGCCAGCAGCGCGACCCCCTCGGCGATGGCGGTCTCGTTGAGGATGGCGTAGCCGAAGATCAGGCCACCCGGCCCGGTTCCGGCGATCCGGTACGGGCCGACGCCGTGGATGCCGAGCCCGTGCCGGGCGGCGGCCGCCACCACCGCCGCCTCGTCGAGGTCGGGCGGGAGCCAGGCGACCACGTGCTGGCCGGCGGCGACCCCGGCCGGTACCAGATCGGGTAGGTGGGTGCGGAGGGCGTCCAGCAGCGCGTCGCGGCGGCGGCGGTACACCGGACGCATCCGGCGCAGGTGACGGTCGAACTCGCCGCGGGCCAGGAAGTCGGCGAACGTCAACTGGTCGATGACCGGCGAGCCGCGGTCGGCGAGCACCTTCGCCGCGGCGACGTCGGCGACCAGGCGGGCCGGCACCACCAGCCAGCCGAGCCGCAGCCCCGGCGCGAGCGTCTTGCTGGCCGTGCCGCAGTAGACGACGTGGTCGGGCGCCAGGCCCTGCATGGCGCCGACCGGCGACCGGTCGTAGCGGTACTCCGCGTCGTAGTCGTCCTCGACCACGATTGCGCCGCGGCGCTTCGCCCAGCTGATCACCTCGGCCCTCGCCGCGGCCGACAACACTGCGCCGGTGGGCCACTGGTGTGACGGCGTGAGCACGACCGCGTCGGCGTCGGCCCGATCGAGGGCGTCGACCTGGACGCCGTCCGGACCAACCGGGATGCCGACGACGTCCAGGCCGGCGGCGCCGGCCAGTACCCGGGCGTCGTCGTTGGGCGACGGGTCTTCCAGGGCGATCCGCCGCGCGCCGTGCCGGGCGAGCACCTGGATCAACAGCGAGATGCCTTGCCCGTAGCCGGTGCAGATCACCACGTTGGCGGGGACGCACGACGTGCCGCGTACCCGGTTGAGGTAGTCGCACAGCGCTTGGTGCAGTTCCGGCACGCCGCGCCCGTCGAGGTAGGCGAACCGGTCGTTGGGCGTGGTGGTGAGCACGGTACGAACCGAGCGCAGCCAGGCGGCCCGCGGGAACTGCGACACGTCGGTGCGCCCGTACCCGAAGTCGACTCGGCGCGCGACCGGCCGCGCCGTGGAAGCCACGGAGCCAGGGCCGCGACATCCTGATGCGGCGCCCGCATCGTCGGAGGCCGACGCGGCGACCTGCGTGTAGCCGCCCGATCGGCTGGCGAGGTAGCCCTCGGCCACGAGCTGCTGGTAGGCCTCCACGACCACCCCGCGCGAAACCCCGAGACCGGCGGCGAGCGTGCGGGTGGGTGGCAGCGACGCGCCCGCTCGCAGCCGGCCCGCCCGGATGCTCCCGCGGATGGACGCCGCGATCTGCCGGTGCAGCGGCACGCCGGCGTCGCGCTCCAGTTCGATGAGCAGATCCTCCGCCAGACCCGAATTGGTCCTCGATTGGCCCACAGGTCGGACCTTATCGCGCATACCGATTTCTGCCAGGCTGGGTGGCACTTGCGGCCAGCTGCGCCGCCGACTTCAAGGAGCAGCCTCATGTCCTCATCGGTGCTCTACATGTCGATGTCCCTCGATGGGTACATCGCGGGCCCGAACGACGAACCGGGCAACCCCGGCGGCGACGGCTTCGACCGGCTGCACCAGTGGATCGTTACCCCGGACGGGGAGTATGGCCGGCCGGCCGGGCCGGCCGGGGAGTTGTTCGACGAATGGGGTGCGACCGGGGCGGTGCTGGCCGGTCGGCGAACCGTGGAGCAGGTCGATCATTGGGGTGGTGATCATCATCACCAGGTGCCGATTTTCGTGCCCAGTCACCGGCCGCCGGGTCCCTCGGTGGCGAACTATCCCTTGGTGACGTATGTGCGCGACGGCATCGAGAGCGCGATGGCGCAGGCGAAAGCCGCGGCCGGTGACCGGGACGTGGTGGTGCAAGGTGCGTACACGGCGCAGCGGGCGCTCGAGGCCGGGGTGCTGGACGAGGTGCAGATCCATCAGGTGCCGGTGCTGTTCGGCGGGGGGCGCCGGTTGTTCGGCGTCTTGCCGTCGCACGTCGAGTTGGAGATCGTTCGGGTGATCGACACCGCGGCGGCTACCCATATCCGCTACCGCGTCCGCCGCTGAGCCCGGTGAGCCGATCGGTCCGCCCCGAATTGGTCCTCGATTGGCCGCCGGAATCGGACCTTCTCGCGTGTACCGATTCCTGCCAGGCTCGGTGGCATGACAACGACAACGACAGCGACTGCGACTCGCTTCCACGGCCAGGTCCTCACGCCCGGCGACGCCGGCTACGACACCGCCCGTACCGTCTGGAACGCCATGATCGACCGGCGGCCATGCATGATCGTCCGCGCGGCGGACGTCGCGGACGTGGTCGCCGCCGTGCGGCTGGCCCGCGAACTGGACCTCGAGATCGGGGTGCGCTGCGGCGGCCACAACGCCGCCGGCTTCGCCGTGCCGGACGGTGGTCTCATGATCGACCTTACGCCCATGGGCGACGTGCGGATCGACCCGGCCCGTCGCCGGGCCCGCGTGCAGGGTGGCGCACTGCTCGGCGCGCTGGACCGGGCGTCCCAGGCGTACGGCCTGGCCACCACCGCCGGCAACGTTTCACACACCGGCGTCGGTGGGCTCACGCTCGGTGGCGGCATGGGCTGGCTGGCCCGCCAGTACGGCCTGGCCTGCGACAACGTCGTCTCCTACACGGTGGTCACCGCCGAGGGGGACGTGGTGACCGCGAGCCGCACCGAGAACCCCGACCTGTACTGGGGGCTGCGCGGCGGCGGTGGCAACTTCGGCATCGTCACCGAGTTCGAGTTCCAGTTGCATCGCACCGGCACGCGGACGCTGGTCGCCGAGTTCGACTTCCGCGCCGAGGACGCCGTGCCGGTCATCGAGGGCTGGCGCGACCTCAACGCCGTCGCGCCCCGGTCGGCGACGTTCACCGCCAGCGTCGCCAGCGGCGGCAGCGACTCAGCCGGCCCGATCGCGACGCTGGGCGTCGTGTGGGTCGGCGACCCGGCCGAGGGCCGCCGGCTGCTCCCGGCGCTGCGGGCGCTCGGGCGTCCGGTCGCGTCGCGCGTGACCACGCCGTCGTACCTCGAACTGCAGCAACGCGACGACTCCACCGGCGGGCACGCCTACCGCCGGTACTCCAAAGGGCTCTACCTGCGGCAGTTCCCCACCGCGGCGATCGAGGCGTTCCTGCTGCGCGGCGGCACCGACCTGAGTGGGAACCGGTACCTGCCGGGCGTCGGCCTGCAGGCCCACGGCGGCGCGATCGCCGACGTGCCGGACGCCGACGCGGCGTTCAGCCACCGCGGCACGATGTTCGAGTTCGGAGCCGGCACCCGCTGGACCGAACCGGCCGAGGACGACACCAGGATGGGCGCTGCCCGTTGCGCCGGTGCGTCGCTCGAGCCGTACGCGAGCGGGGTGTACGTCAACTCGTTGACGGCCGATGAGCTGGCCGATGGGCAGCGCGGTATGCGGCGGGCGTACCCGGCCGCGAAGCTGGCCCGGCTGGCCGCGGTGAAGACCGCGTACGACCCGGCCAACGTGTTCCACCTGAACCAGAACATCCGCCCGACCCGCTGATGAGCGCGGTTAAGGCGCAAGATCCGTGGCCGCGCTTCCGTGCATCAGATCAACGGGCAGTGAGATGTGCTCGCGCACCATCCAGGTGGATGGTGTTAGGATCCTCTGCAGATGTTGTCCGGATGGCGAGGAGAGACCGATGGCGCACGATGGCAACCCGATGGTCGAGACGTTCCGCCTCACCCGCGAAGGTCATCTGACCGAGGCGTTCGCACTGCTGCGGCGCAGACTCGGCGGGCACACCGGCACGCAGCCGGCGGACGCGTTCGTCGAACCACCGGTCGGATCGGGGATGGGCACGGCGCCAACCCGGCCGGGCACGCCGCTCGGCCTTTCAACGCCGCCGGCGCTGTCAACGCTCCCCAATCTGTTCAACCTGCCCACCCTGCCGGTCACCGGTGCCCGGCCGGACGCCCGCGCGGCGGCCGCCGCCGCTCCGGGCGGCACGGTCAGCCGGCACACCCACACCGCGGCCGCCGGGACCCGCATCTACGACCTGTACGTCCCGACCGGCTACTCCGGCGAACCGGTGCCGCTGGTCGTCATGCTCCACGGCGGCAAGCAGAATGCCGTCGACTTCGCCGCTGGTACGCGCATGAACGACCTCGCCGAGCAACACACCTTCCTCGTCGCCTATCCGGAGCAGTCCACGGCGGCCAACGCCGGCGGCTACTGGAACTGGTTCAACCCGGACGACCAGCGCACCGGGGCCGGCGAGCCGGCCATCATCGCCGGCATCACGCGCGAGGTCATGACCTCCCACGCAGTGGACCCCACCCGGGTCTATGTCGCCGGGATGTCGGCCGGTGGCGCGATGGCCGCGGTCATGGCGGCGACGTACCCCGACCTGTTCGCCGCCGTCGCGGTGCATTCCGGTCTGGCCCACGGCGCGGCCCACGACACCGTCTCGGCGTTCGCGGCCATGCGGACCGGGGGATCGCCGGCGCCGGGCGGCGACGTTGCGTTGATGGTCCTGCACGGCGATCGCGACGCGATCGTCGCGCCGGTCAACGCCGACCATCTCGTCGCCGCCCGCCTCGCCGCGGCTGGCGGTGCCCGGCACGAGTCGACGGCCGTCCAGCGTGGCGCCGGCGGCCGCCCGTACACGCGTACCGTCCACACGGCTGCCGATGGCACGGTGGTGGCCGAGTCGTGGACGGTTCACGGGGCCGGACACGCCTGGTTCGGCGGCAGCCCGATCGGAAGCTATACCGATCCCCAAGGCCCCGACGCGTCCGCCGAGATGGTCCGCTTTTTCCTCCAGTACGGAGGACATTGATGACTGTGGGAGACGCTGAGAAGACCGAGAAGATCACCATCAATCTGGGACTCGTGGATCTCGGCCAGATCGACCTGCTGGTGCGGGAGGGCTTCTACACCAACCGCACGGACTTCATCCGCTCGGCGATCCGGGCCCAGTTGGCGTCGCGGGCGGCGGTGGTCGACCAGACCGTGGCCCGCCGGACGCTGATCCTGGGCACGCAGCACTACAGCCGGCGCGACCTGGAGGAGCTTCGCGCGGCCGGCACGACCATCGAGATCCGGGTGCTCGGTCTGGCGACGATCGCCCAGGACGTGCCGCCCGAACTCGCCCTGGCGACCATCGCCTCCGTGGAGGTCCTCGGTGCGTTCCGGACGAGTCTGGCCGTCAAGGCGGCGCTGGCCGACCGCATCCGCTGATCCGGTTTCAGGCGTCGAATCCGAACAGTGTCCGGGCCGACGAGCAGTGCGTTTCGGACGCCGTAGGCGTCGAATACGTTGGCGAGCAGGTCGGCGTCGCCCAACTCCTGGCGCGAGGGCACATAGTGGGTGTCGGCGGCGAAGGGAAACCGCTGCGGATCGAAGACGTGGTTGTGGCAGTCGACCTTGGGCTCGTCGAAGATGTTCAGGGCTCCTCCCGTGCACTGTCGGGCGGCAGCAGGTGGGCGATCTCGGGCGGCGCCTCGGCCAGCGCACGGGCTCGTAGCTCGATGTCCCGGTCGGTGCCGGTGAGCCGCCCGGTGTGCTGGCGTAGGTGCTCACCCCAGGTCGGTACGACGTAGATCTCGACTAGTCGGTCGCCGGTCTCGCCGTGGCGGAAGACGCCCCACTGGACGGCGCCGGTGCGCATCCGGGTGTGCCGCACACTGCGCATGGCGTCGAGGAACTTCGGTTCGTTTTCCGGGGTGACGGTATAGGTCGCGGTGACCACCACCGGGCCGGCCGCCGCGTCCGGCTGGACGGTCAGGTCCGGTTCCGGCCAGTAGACGGCGGGCTCGCGGTCGAGATGGCGGGTCTCGATCAGCGGCCATCTCACCAGGGTCGCCGCGCACGCCGCGGTCAGCACGGCGGCGGCCAGGAAGGTGTCGACGAGGCCGATCCGCTCGGCCACGAGGCCCCACAGCAACGCGCCGACGGCCTGCCCGCCGAAGAACACCAGCTGGTAGGCGCCCAGCCCGCGGGCCCGGACCCAGCGCGGCAGGAACATCTGGACAATGGCGTTGACGTTGGCCAGTACCGCTATCCAGGCCATTCCGGCCGGGATCAGCGCGAGCGTGACCACGGCGGCGTTGTGGACCAGGGCGACGACGGCCAGCGCAGCCGCGTACACAATGCTCGCGATCGCCAGGAGGCGGTTGTCCGACAGGCGTACCTGCAGACGCGGCATGACCAGAGCAGCTCCGATGGCACCGACGCCGAGTGCGGCCAGCAGCAAGCCGTACCCTTTGGGGCCCATCTGCAGCTGCTCGCTCGCAACGAGCGGCAGCAACGCCCACAGCGCGACGCCGGGCAGGATGAACAGCCCGATACGCAGCAGGAACCGGCGCATCGCAGCGGAGTGGCGCACGAAGCGCCCCCCGGCCCGCAACGCGGCCAGGAAGGGCTCGGGCAGCTCAGCGTCGTCGGTCGGGCGGCGCCGCCACAGCATCAGGACCACGGCGAAGGCGACGAACGTCGCGGCGTTGAACGCGAACACCGCCGTCGGGCCGACCTGCGCGATCAGCAGACCGGCGATGGCGGGACCCACGGCCCGGGCCAGGTTCATGCTGATCGAGCCCAGTGCCGACGCCGCGGTCAGCTGCTCGCGCGGGACGAGGTCCGGGATCAGCGCCTGGTACGTCGGTATCGTCATGGCGCCGCCGCAGCCCAGCACGAACGTCAATGTCAACAGCAGGGCCGGTGTCATCTGGCCGGCGAATGTCAGCACGGTCAGCACCGCACCGATGGCCGCCTGGAACCACTGCACCACGATCAACATGCGGCGCCGGTCCAGCGCGTCGGCCAGTACCCCGGCCGGCACCGACAGCAGCAGCATCGGCAGCATCATCGCGGTCTGTACCAGCGCGACCAACGTCGCGGCGTTGGGAAGGTCGACGAGGAGCCATTGCGCGCCGACGGTCTGCATCCAGGTGCCGATCTGGCTGCCGAGCACGGCCAGCCACAGCGCGCGGAAGACAGGATGACGCAACGGCAGCCAGATCGACGGTGCCGGGGCCGCGGCCGTGGTGCTGGTCAATGCGCGCGATCCCATGATCGCTGCTCAACTCGTGATCTGCGATACGGCGCGGAACTCATGACCATCCCGCTCCTCGCCGGCTCGGTGCCCAGGGGCGCATATGAGTATCGCACCGCCTCTGCGCGGCGCCATGGCCGATGCTCGGCCTCCGGCGGCCGCGGCGACACGTTGCTTACTGGCCAGCGGAACTCGGGCTGATCCCCGGGCCGTCAGCCGGCGGGCGCCGCCACCCGCAGCAGCTTCAGGAACTCCCGCATCCAGGCCGGGTGGTCGGGCCACGCTCGCCCGGACACGATGGTGCCGTCGATGTGGGCTTCACTGTCCACCCACGTCCCGCCGGCCGCCGCCACATCGGGCGCGCACGCCGGGTAGGCACTCGTGGATCGCCCGGCCAGCACCCCGGCCGCGGCCAGCACCAGCGGCCCGTGACACAGGGCGGCGATCGGCTTGGCCTCCTGCGCGAAATGGCGCACGAGGCGCAGGCAATCCTCATTGGTCCGGATGTACTCGGGAGCGCGACCGCCGGGGAGCACCAGCGCCACGTAGTCCTGTGGGTCGACGTCGGCGAAGGCGACGTCCGCGGCCCAGGTGTGGCCGGGCTTCTCGGTGTACGTGTCGAAGCCGTCGACGAAGTCGTGGACCACGAACTGCAGCTTCTTCGCCGAGGGCGCGGCGACGTGCACCTCGTAGCCCTCCTCCAGCAGACGCTGGTATGGGTACATCACCTCGAGATCCTCGGCGGCGTCGCCGGTGATGAGCAGTATCTTCGTCACGGTGTACCTCCAGCGCAGATGAGACGGCAGGCAGAGACGAGTCGGTACCCGATCGTCATCCCGCCCGGCCCGTCGGGTCAACCGCCGGGCCGCGTTAGCGGGTCAGGTGCGAACGGCTTGCGCGAAGAACCGGTGCGGCGCGTCGTCGTAGGTGTGCAGCCGCCAACCGGCGTCCGTCAACGCGGCGCGCAGCGGTCTTTCGGCGAGCGGCTCGTCGGGGCGCAGGCTGTGACCGTGCCGGGCGGCGAGGGCGGCGCGGCCGGAGGGGTGGAAGAGGACCAGTTGCCCGCCGGCGCGGGTGATCCGCGCCAGCTCGGCGAGCCCCGCGCCGGGGTTTGGCAGGTGTTGCACGAGACCGGCGGCGAAGACCGCGTCGACGCTGTCGCCGGCCAGGGGCAGACGGCGGGCGTCCGCGAGGACGAGGGTGGCGTGCCGTCCCCGGTCGTGGGTGATGGCGGCGGCGATCATCTGCTCGGTGATGTCGACGCCGATCACGGTGCCGGCCGGGCCGACCGCGGCGCGCAGGCAGGGCAGCGCCCGGCCGGTGCCGCAGCCCAGATCCAGGACGATGGCACCCGCTGGAATGGCGGCTTCGGCAATGGCGGCGGCATAGGCGGCCGTGTCGTCGCCGAACCTGGTGTCCCAGGTGGCCGCGCGGGTGGCGAAGAATGCCCGCGACTCCGCCAGGTACCAGGACTCGTGATCGGCCAGCCCGGCGTTGATCTGGCGGATCACCGGCCAGGCCGGGTCGTGCAGGTCGATCACGACGTCCGCGTCGGGTGGCTGGTCGAGCGGTCCGTGGTGGTGCCCGGGCGGGGTGCGCAGCCAGATGATCAGCGACCACCGGCCGGCCGGCAGGTGAGCACGCCAGTGGTCGCCGTCGGCGATGGCGACCGTGCTCGCATTGGCGTCGGCGCGCGATGCGTCCTCGTCACCGGCCGGCGGCCGGCCGGTCAGGCGGGCACACGGCCGTCCCCGGTCATCCAGGGTCGCGGCCAGCCGGTCGGCGACAGCGGCTGGATACGCCGACGCACCGCTGCGGGCCTCGACGATGACGGCTCCGGTACCGGCCGGGATCAGCGTCGCGAGGGTGTGCAGCACGTGCTGCCATCGGGCGACCTGATCGTCGTCGAGCGCCGGCCACGGCGGGATCGGCGGTGCGTTCGCGCTCATACCACCATCATGCAGATACTGGGTAGCCGCTCTGATTTACAAGGCCAGAGTATGCGACGGTCACTGGGTGGCCCGCAGGTCGATCGCCATCGGTTGGTGGGGCAGGCCGGCGTACGTTTCGACCTCGCCGTCCAGGTGCCAGCCCAGCCGCCGGAAGAAGACCACATTGGGGATCTGGATGTGCGCCACCATGATCAGCCCGCCCCGCTCGCCGGCGGTCCGGGTGGCGTAGCGCACCAGCGGCGCCCCGAGTCCGTAGGCGCGGAACTCCGGCAGCACGGCGAGCCGGTCGCCCTGCCAGCGCCGGCCCGGGCCGTCGAGGGGGAACACCCGCACCGCCGCGCCGATGGTGCCGTCGATGTCGCCGACCACGTGGATCGTGTCGGGGCTGGCGTCGTTGGCGTCGCGGTCGGAGCCGTCGAAGACGCGCTGTTCCTCCACGAAGACCCGATGGCGCACGACGTGGTGCGCGGCCAACTCGGCCGCCGTTACCGCCGCGCGGCACCCGATGCGGACCCGTTCGGCTTGCCGCATGGCCGGTCCTAGGCCGCCGGCCGGCGACCGATTTGCAGGAGGGGCTCCATCGAGCTGAGCCCGGAGCACGCCTGGCACCGGGCACATCCGGCCTTCGTGGTCGCCGTGGTCATGCTTCGCTGCGACATGTACGCGAGGACCCTGGAGTAGATCGGCTGGGTGTATGCGCGCTCCGGCGGCTGCCAATCGCCCATGAGACTGCCCGCCACCGGGCGCAGCGGCACGATGAACGGATACACGCCCATGTCCACGGCGCGCTTGCAGCCTTCGATGGTCAGTTCGGGGTCCTCGCCCATGCCGAGGATCACGTACGTGGACACCTGGCCCTCGCCGAACGCCTCGACGGCGCGCTCCCACGCGGCGAAGTAGCCGTCGACGCCGGCGCGGGCCTTGGCCGGGGCGACCCGCGCCAGCACGGCGGGGTCGAACGTCTCGATGTGGATGCCCACCGAGTCGACGCCCATCGCGGCGACCTGGTCGATGACGTCGAGGTCGTCCGGCGGCTCGAACTGCACTTCGACCGGGAGCCCGCTGGCCCGCTTGACGGCCTGGCCGCAGCGTCCGACGTACAGCGCCCCGCGGTCCACCGCCCGGGTGCTGCCGGTGGTCAGCGTCGCGTCGACGGCGCCGTCCAGGTCGCGGGCCGCCACCGCTACTTCGGCAAGCTGCTCCGGGCTCTTGCGCGCGATCGTGCGGCCGGACTCCAGCGACAGGCCGATCCCGCAGAATGTGCACTGGTCGGCGTTGCCCCAGTAGGCGCAGTGCTGCACGACGGTGCTCGCCACCGAGTCGAGGTGCAGCAGCGCGATGTGCCAGTACGGCACGCCGTCGGCGGTGGTCAGGTCGTAGAAGCGGGGCCGCCGCTGGGTGGTCGCGCCGGCCAGGCGGACCTCGTCGCGGTAGATGCCGTAGCCGTCGTCTTCGGGGCGCAGGACGTATGGCGATTGCGCGGCGACGGGACCGGTCGGCGCGGTGACCGGATAGCCCTCGATCCACAGCATCCCGCAGTCGGTGGGGCCGGCGCCGCCGGTGCGCTGCTCCATCTGCGCCTCGACCCGCAGGCCACGCGCCTGCACGTCGAGAATGAGCTGGCTGGCCGCGGGGTCGAACCGGTTAGTGCTCGTTGTCGACGTCATGTCAGCACCCTCCCGGCCGTCCCACCTTGATCTGTGATACCAGATGGTGCGTCTACAAAGATAGTAGGTTCATTAACTTTCCGACTCGGTCGAACGCCGAGCGTCCTCGATCGCCGACTCCCAGGCGGCCCGGTCCTCGAATTCCTCCACCCGGATCCCGTGCGCCTGGCCGGTGCCGCCGGTGCCGCCTGTGCCGGCGAACAGCTCGAGCCGGTAGACGGATGCGCCGGTGCCGGGATCGGCGGCGACCGATCGGACCATCACCGTCCCGGTGGCGACGTGCGCCTCAACCCACCGCACCGAGCCTGCGCTCCAGCCCGCCGCATCGGGCTCCTCCAGGACGGCCCAGGCCAGCCCGGCGGCCCGCGCCCGCTCCAGCGTCTGGTTTCGCAGCGCGCCGCCCTGGTCGCTGAGCAGCGTCCGGAACCGCTGCGCCAGCGCCGCTTCGACCACCAGGTCGGGGTCCAATCCGGCGGGCGACACGCCGCCGGTGACCTCCGGATCGTCGAGCCAGCCGCGCACCCGGGGTTCGGCGGCCGCGAGTTCGTCCAGGTCGGCGCAGGTCTCCGCGAGCCGGCCGGCGAGCCGGCCGACCAGTTGCACGGCGCGCTGGTAGCGGTCGGTGTCGACCATCGCCAGCGGATAGAGCCGGTCCTCGGCGGTGCGCAGCCGGCGCGCCAGCGCGGCGTGCTCGGCCGGGACCGGACCCGGTCCGGCCCCGGGTACCAGCGGTGACTCTGACATTCACTCACCTGACCTTCGGAGGCTCTTGGCACGGCTCGCAGCGTTTACTATCGTCAGCATCGCACGTCGGATCCTAGACACGCACCGGCGTCTCGCACCGTCGCGGGAAGGAAGGGCCGTGCAAAGGACAGCGGTCGTCGCGCTCGGCGGAAACGCTTTCACCCGCGAGGGTCAGCGTGGCACGTATGAGGAACTGGCGTCCAACGCCGCCGCGATGGCCCAGGCGGTCCATCGCCTGCGCCAGGCCGGCTGGCGGGTCGTCGTCGCCCACGGCAACGGGCCCCAGGTCGGCAACCTGGCGCTTCAGCAGGACGCGGCCGAGCCCACGGTCCCCGGCCTCCCGCTGCCTGCGCTGGTCGCGATGACCCAAGGCCTGCTGGGCAGCCTGATCTGCCTGGCGCTGCGCGAGGTCTCCGGCAGCCGGCCGCCCGACGTGGTCACCGTCGTGTCGCATGTGCGGGTCGATCCCGGCGACCCGGCGTTCGACCGGCCCACCAAGCCGATCGGCCCGTTCATGTCCGCCGCGGAAGCCGCGGAGCTCGCGCGGTCGAAGGGCTGGTCGACCGTCGAGGACGCTGGCCGCGGCCACCGGCGGGTCGTCCCGTCGCCGGTACCGCTGGAGATCATCGAGACCAACGCGATCCTGCGCCTCCTCGACGACGGTTTCGTCGTGGTCGCGGTCGGTGGAGGCGGCATCCCGGTCGCAGCCGACGGTGCAAGCTTCGGCGTTGACGGCCCGGTCGCGGCCGGCGGTTACCGCCTCGCCGGCGTCGACGCGGTCATCGACAAGGACCTCGCCGCGGCGCTGCTCGCGACCGCCGTCGGCGCGACGGCCCTCGTGCTGGTCACCGACGTCGACACGGTGATGCTGGACTTCGGCACGCCGCGGCAACGGGCGATCACCACCGTGGGCGCCGACGAGATGCGCCAGCACCTGCTGGACGGCCAGTTCCCGGAGGGCAGCATGGGGCCGAAGGTCCGCGCCGCGCTGCAGTTCCTCGACGCGGGCGGCGGATGCGCGGTCATCACCCGCCCGTGGTTGGTGCCGAGCGCCCTGTCCGGCGACCCGGCCCGCGCCACCCGGATCGTCCGCGGCCTGGCCGGCCGGGGGGCCGCATGAGCGACGGAGTTGGCGCGGCGGCGTCTGGACCTAGGGACGCGCTTGCGCGGCCCAACCGGAAGACGTCGCTCGAAAGCGCCGCACGACCGAGCGAATGCGCAGGAGGCTCCGCATGACAGCGGTTATCCGGCTGCTGCCGGACACGTACCTCGACTCGGTCGTGCAACTCGCCGGCAGCCGGGCGATGGGCCAGGTCGAGGGGGTGCAGTGGGCGGCGGTGGCGATGGCGACCCCGGCCAACGTCGCAACCCTGCGGGAGCAGGGGTTCGACGCCGCGGACCTGGCCGGGGCCGGCGCCGGCGACCTGGTCCTGGCCGTGCGCGCCGCCGACGGCGACGCCGTGGACGCCGCGTTCGACGCGGGGCAGCAGGCGATGTTCGCCGCCCGGCAACCCGCGACGGGTACGGCGGCCGCGCCGCCCCGCTCGCTCGAGGACGCGCTGCGCGGCCAGCCCGGCACCACGGTCGCGGTGATCTCCGTACCCGGTGACTACGCCGCGCTGGAAGCGCACAAGGCGCTCGCGCGCGGTCTGGACGTGCTGCTGTTCAGCGACAACGTGCCGGTCGAGGACGAGATCGCGCTCAAGGAGCACGCCGCCCGCCGCGGCCGCCTGCTCATGGGACCGGGCGCCGGCACGGCGCTGCTCGCCGGGGTCGGGCTGGGCTTCTCCAACGCCGTCCGCCGCGGGCCGGTCGGGGTGATCGCCGCCGCCGGGACCGGGGCACAGGAGGCGATGGCCCTGCTCGACCGCTGGGGATCGGGTGTCTCGCAGGTCATCGGGCTGGGCGGCCGGGACCTGTCCGAGGCCGTCGACGGGCGGATGGCCGCCCAGGCCATGCGGGTCATGGACGACGACCCGGAGACCGAGGTGATCCTGCTGGTGTCCAAGCCGCCGGCGGAGCGGGTGGCGCGCCGGATCCTGGCCGGCGCCGGCAAGCCCGTCGTCGCCGCCCTCATCGGCCTGGCCGCGGACGCGGCACCGCCCGAGGGCGCGCTGGTGACGGACACCATCGAGGGTGGCGTGGCCGCCGCGCTCCGGCGGCTCGGTGCCGAGCCGCCGGACCCGACCCACCGGCACGGGCCCGGCCTGGACGAGGTCATCGCCCGGCTCGCGCCCACCCGTACCACGGTCCGCGGCCTGTACTCCGGCGGCACCCTGTGCTACGAGGCCCTGGTGCTGCTGGGCCGCACCATGGGACCGGTCTGGTCCAACACGCCCATTGACAAGCGGTACGGGCTGCCCGCCCCCACCCCCGCCAGCGTCTGCCTGGACCTGGGCGAGGAGGAGTACACCCGGGGCCGGCCGCATCCGATGATCGACCCGGAGGCAAGGATCGGGATGCTGCGCGATCTCCGCGACGATCCCGACGTGGCGGTGGTCCTGCTCGACGTCGTGCTCGGCTACGGTTCCCACCCCGACCCGGCCGGCCTGCTGGCCCCGGTGTGCGCCGAACTGTCCGGACCCGACGGCCCGCAGGTCGTCGCCTACGTGCTCGGCACCGAGCAGGATCCGCAGGGCTACCGCGACCAGGTCCGCACCCTCGCCGAGGCCGGGTGCGTGGTGACGGAGACCGCGGCCAGAGCCGCGCTCACCGCGGCGGCGATCGCAACCCGCGACGCACGGACCGCCGTGGTCCGGCTGTGACCGGGTACCGCGGGCGCGTGGCTCTGCTGACGTATACGACCCGGCCCCGTGGTGGCGTGGTCCACACCCTCGCGGTCGCGGAGGCGCTCGCGGCGGCCGGGATCGACGTGCACGTCTTCGGCCTCGGCGGCGCGGACGAGCGCTTCTACCGGCCGACCCCGGTACCGTTCACCCTCTTTCCGGCACCGCAGAACACCGTATCGTTGGAGGAGAAGGTCTTCGCCTCGGTCGACTCGCTCGCGACCGGCCTGGCCGGGGTCGTGGACCGATTCGACGTGCTGCACGCGCAGGACTGCATCTCGGCGCGGGCGGCCACCCGGGTCCGCGACCGGGACGCCGGACCGCCGGTCGTGCGTACCGTCCACCACGTCGACGACTTCACCACGCCGGCCCTCATCGACTGCCAGCGCCGCGCGATCGTCGAGCCCGACCACATCCTCGTGGTCAGCCGGTACTGGCGGCGCCTGCTGCACGACGAGTACGGGGTGGCGGCCCGGGTCGTGCCCAACGGCGTGGACCCGTCCCGCTTCCCGCCGGTCGACGCCGGGCGGGCCGCTGCGCTTCGCGACGCGATCGGCGCGCGGGAACGCTTCGTGTTCCTGGCCGTCGGCGGAGTGGAACCCCGCAAGGGCAGCAAGACGCTGTTCGCGGCGCTGGGCCTCCTGCGCGGGCGCGGACGGCACCCGGTGCTCGCCATCGTCGGCGGGCACTCGTTCCGCGACTACGAGTCGTACCGGCAGGAGGCGCTGGCGATGCTGCCCGGCCTCGGCCTTCGGCTCGGCACCGACGTCGTCGCCCTGGGCACGCTCGCGGACGCCGAATTGGCCGCCTGGTACCGCAGCGCCGATGCGCTCGCCTTCCCGTCGCTCGCGGAGGGCTTCGGGCTGGCCGTGCTCGAGGCGCTCGCCACGGACCTGCCGGTGGTGGCCAGCGACCTGCCGGTGTTCGGCGAGTTCCTGGTCGACGGGCGGGACGCGCTGCTGCCCGCGGCCGGTGATCCGGAAGCGCTCGCGGACGCCCTGGAGCGGGTGATGACCGACGGGCGGCTGCGGGCCGCCCTCACCGCGGCGGGGCGCGCGGTCGTACCGTCGTTCACCTGGGCGGCGTCCGCCGCCCGGCACGCCGAGATCTACCAAGCGGTACGGCCGGTCTGAGGCCCTTCAGTGGCCGTGCTCGTGGTCGTGCTCGTGCGTGCTGTGGTCGTGGCCCTCGTGATCGTCGTGGTCCCAGCCCGCCGGCCGCGCGGCCATGTCCGCCGCCCGCTCACCGACCGCGCCCGCGGCGACCAGGACCCGCGCGACGAGTACGTCCTCCAGCGCGTCGACCCAGCAGCGGTAGTAGCTGAAGCACTCGCCGGGCCCGGCCCCGTCCTCCCAGGCCCCGACCTGGGCGATGAGCCGCTGCCGGAACTCCTCCCAGCCGAAGGCACCGGCGTTGTGCAGGGCCATCACCAGGCCGAAGGCCCGGCCCTCCCAGGGCTCGGCGAACACGAGTTCGCCGTTGCTGCGGGGTGGGGCGGCCGGTCCGTCAACGTCGAGTTGCACTGTAAGCGCGCCGGTCATGCCGCCACCCGGGCCACGCCCACCATCGCGTCGCGGGTGACCAGGCCGGCGAGTTCCTCCTCGGACAGCGCCTCGGTGCCGGCGGGCCGCTCGGGCAGGACGAAGTAGCGCACCTCCGAGCTGCTGTCCCAGACCTGAAGCTCGACCGCGTCGGCGACGTCCAGGCCCATCTCGGACAGCACCTTCCGCGGCTCGCGGACAATCCGGGCCCGGTACGCGGGGTCCTTGTACCAGGACGGCGGCAGCCCCAGCAGCGGCCACGGGTAGCAGGAGCACAGCGTGCACACCACGACGTTGTGCACGGCCGGGGTGTTCTCCACGACCACGATGTGCTCGCCCTGCGGGCCTTTGAAGCCGAGTTCGGCGACCGCAGCGGTCCCGTCGTCGAGCAGCCGGGCCTTGTAGTCGGCGTCGGTCCACGCCCGGGCAACCACCTTGGCGCCGTTGAGCGGGCCGACGTCGGTCTCGTACATCTGGATGTACCGGTCCATCACCGCCGGGTCGACCAGGCCGCGCTCGACGAGCAACTCCTCCAGCGCCGCGGTGCGCAGCTCGATCGGGATCCGTTCCGGCGCACTCACGCTGTCCCCTCCAAATCGGTGCCCTCCAGATAGTCCTCGTACAGGTCGATGTTGAGGTCGAAGCGCTCCGCGTCGGCGCCGAACAGCTCCCGCGAGTCGAACCGGACCGTGTACACCGGCTGGGCGCGCTCGCCCTGGAAGTGCGCGTGCGAGTCGGGCAGTACCTGCGCCGGCTCGACGATGACGACGGTGCCCTCGTGCCCCATGACGTATCGCGGCAGCCGGGTGTGCCTGGACGGCGCCGCCGGCTCGGCGGCCTTCGCCCGTACCCGCTGGCCCACCGCGAACGCGGGCGGCGCATCGACGGTACGGATGGAACCGGCCGCGGTGGGCGCGTAGTCCGGCTTGTTCGGCTCCGGGGCCGGCGGCTCCGCGACGCCGTCGCCGGGGCCGCCGGCCCGGCGGTCCGCCAGGTTGGCCGCCCGCGCCTCCACCGCCCCCGGCGCGATGATCGAGCTGTCGTAGAGCAGGTTCTCCGCGCCGTGCAGCCACCGGCCGTAGTAGCCGTCGTCGAAGTAGTCGGCCCGGTCCAGGCGGCTCTGGGCGTAGCGGAACGCGTCCAGGTTGGTCCCGGACGTGCGCATCGACAGCAGCGCGATCGCGAAGGCGCGCCCCTCCCAGCGGTGCGCGAAGACCGGCTCGTCCGGCTCGGGCACCGGGGCCGGTCCCCAGCCCGGCTCGCCGCCCAGGTCGTGCACGCCGGACGCGGGTTTGACGTCGCTCACGATGGCCTCCTCGCCGCGCGACCAGGGTGGTGCACCGTCCGGGTGGGCCAGCGGCCCACCCGGATGGGCGATCGGGTCAGACCGTCCAGGTGTTCATCTGGAAGGCGCCTTCCTTCCACGCGGTGAGCGCCGAGTCGAGCACGTCGAGCGGGTTGAACGGGGTGATCCCGGGGATCAGGTCGTCCTCGCGGAACCCGTACAGCGCACCCATCGCGAAGCGGCAGGCGTAGATCGTGGCGCCCTCCTTCAGGAGGGTCTTGATCTGGTTGTTGATCGCCAGGTGGCCCGGGAACGCCTCCTGGCCCACGCCGGGGTAGCCGCGGGTACCGGAGGCCAGCAGCACGCCCGGGCCGTACAGCACGATGCGGACGTCGAATCCCTTGCGGACCAGCCGGGTCGAGGTCAGCAGGTTGACCAGGGCGACCGAGCCCTCGTACGGCACGGTGTGGATGAAGATGAACGCCTTCTGCCCAGGCTCGGCCTGGATGTCGGGGAACACCTTCTCTTCGGCGTTGTACAGACGTTCGCCGTCGGCGGGCAGTTCGGTGGTGACAGTCTTCGGCACGATGGCCTCCTCATTGGTACTGGACTGGGTACTCGGTAGTCGTCTGGTTGGGTCAGACCGCGGGTCCCGCGGGTCGGCTGGGTCGCGGCCACTGCTGGCGGTGGCTGCCCGGCATCGCGGCCATCACCGTGCGGCGCAGCCGCCACGGCAGCAGCCGGTACACCGGTACGAAGATCCGGGACCAGAAGAACGAGCCCCGGATCGGCGGCGGTGCCACGCCGTGGGTCCGCGCCACCCGGGCCTGCGCGTCGCGCAGCAGGTAGTGCTGCGCGTTCTCGCGCACCCACCGGTTCAGCGCGGGCATTTCACGCCCCCTTGGCGGCGGCCGCGACGCCGTCCTGGGCGGCCACGCTGATCGGCTCGTTGAGCGCGCCGATCGGCGGCGAGTAGACGTTCTCCATCGTTGCGAGGTCGTGCAGCGTGATCCCCTTGCGGACCGCGACGGCGAGGAAGTCGGCCCGCTCCTTGATGCCCTCGCCGCCGACCATCTGCGCGCCGATGAGGCGCAGCGTGCCGGGCTCGGCGAGGAGCTTGACCCGCACCTGTTTCACGTCCGGGTAGTACCGCGCCCGGGAGATGCCGGTGGCCCGCCCGATCACGTGCGGGATGCCGAGGGCGGCCGCCGCGACCTCGCCGAGCGCGACGCCGCCGATCATCCACTTGCCCGCGACCATGCCCCACGGCACGTAGACCGGCTGGTAGGAGCGGTCGCCGCCGTTGGCGTTGGTGCCGGCCACCTTGCCCTGGGCGTACGCGTGGCTTCCGGTCAGGCCCTGCAGCGGCAGCCCGCCCAGGCCGTGCGGGATCTCGCAGACGTCGCCGGCCGCCCACACGTGCGGGGCGGAGGTGGCCATCCGGGCGTCGACCACGAGGCCGCCGGTGGAGCCGACCTTGAGCCCGGCCGCGACGGCCAGCGCGTTGTTGGGCACCTTGTGGGTGGCGATGACGGCCAGTTCGGCCGGGATCTCCCCGTCGGAGGTCGCCACGGCGCGCACCTGGCCGGCGTCATCGCCGAGGAAGCCCTCCAGGGTGGTGTTCCAGTGCATCGTGACGCCCATCTCGGCCCACGACTCCTGCACCGGCGCGGCGACGTCCGGGTCGCACAGTTCCCCCAGCGCCCACGGGTGCGGGTCGACGACGTGCGTGTCGATGCCCCGGTGGGCCAGGGCGGTCACCATCTCCAGGCCGAGCGGCGACGCCTCCACGACGACGGCGTGCTCGACCGTGTCGAGCACCTTGTCCCACTCCATCGCGGCGCGGATGTTCTTGACGTAGTAGAGCCCGCCGAGGTCGGCGCCCGGTACGCCGGGGTCCTTGTAGTCGAAGCCGGTGCAGACGATCAGTTCGTCATAGTTCGTCGGGCCCGCGCCCTCGACGTCGACGGTCCGGCCGGCCGGGTCGAACGAGCGCACCGTCGTCTCGTACCGGATGTCGATCCCGGCGTCGAGGTAGGTCTGCTTCGTCGCGAGGAACAGCCGCTCGAAGTCGGGTATCTCCTTGCCGTGAACGTACGGGATGCCGCACGGGCTGTAGCCGACGTCCTCGAAGCTGGTGTAGACGACGACCTCGCTCGACCGGTCGGCGGCCTTGGCGGCGCCGGCTGCTCCGATACCGGCGGCGCCGCCGCCGATGACGACTACCTTGCGCGCCAATGGACTCACTCCCGCGTAATACGGCAGAATGCGCGTACATCATGGAACACCGCGCGTTGACTATCCTGCACGTCGCTTCATGGTGTCAACAGGTACCACCCGCCGGCTCGCGACGACACGGAGGAGTCCGCACATGGCCGTCACCGACGCGCCCGCCTCAGCCGAGACCGACGAATCGGGTCCCAGCCAGGTCCACGAGATCGTCAGCCTGATCGGGCCGAAGCTCCACGCGCTGCGGACGGC
The DNA here is from genome assembly GCA_963816625.1 of uncultured Actinomycetota bacterium. Taxonomy (GTDB): domain Bacteria; phylum Actinomycetota; class Actinomycetes; order Mycobacteriales; family Micromonosporaceae; genus Dactylosporangium. The sequence continues at coordinate 2,408,403 of CAWFLC010000006.1, forward strand.
GCAGCGCCACTCGTTGCAGCAGCTGGCCGTGCTCAGCGACGTCTCCGCGGCCGCGATCCACAAGATCGAGCGCAACGGCATGGTGCCCACGATCACCACGCTGCTCAAGCTCGGCGCCGCGCTGGGCGTGCCGGTGAGCTACTTCGTCGAGGAGGACGAACAGCCGGCCGAGCCGGTGCACTACACGCCGGCGGACCGCCGCCCGTCGGTGTATACACCGCACCAGGGCCTGGCCCTGGCCGGGATCACCGGTTCGTACCGGCAGTTCCAGACCGCCGCGGCGGTCGCGACCGTGACCCCGGGGGCGTCGAGCGGCGACAAGCCGATGGAGCACCCGGGCGAGGAACTGGTCCACGTGGTCGACGGGGTGCTCACGTTCCGGGTCGGTGACCACACGTACAGCCTGAACGCGGGCGACTCGCTGCATTTCAGCGGCCAGGTCCCGCACTACTGGACGAATGAGACCGACGGCGCCGTGCGGGCGATCTGGATCGCGCTGCGCAACGGGTGAGCCTCCACAGTGACAGTTGCCAGTACTCCGTGGGTAACTGTTCACGTGGTGGAGTCGCTGGAGGGCTCGGTGATCATGAGATGCTGGGTTAACTCGCCAAGATTGCCTGACCCCACCAGGTGAGCAGTCACCTCCGGGGAGGTAGTGGCAACCTCAGCCTTCGGGCCGCACATGGTGGACTGTCACCGTGGGCGCGCGCCGCAGCGTGTTGGTCACGTAGCAGACCCGCTCGGCCGCGGCGATCAGCCCTTCGATGTCGGCGTCGGGCAGGTCGGCGACCACCTCTATGGCGATCTCGGCGAAGCGCGGACCGTCGTAGGTGCCGGTCACGTTCACCTCGATCGGCGGCAGGTCGAGGCCGCGCTTGCGGGCGCTGTGGGCCAGCGACATCGCGAAGCACGACGCCACCGCCGCCAGCAGGTAGTCGGTGGGCTGCGGGCCGGTGTCGGTGCCGCCGGCCGTCTGGGGCTCGTCGACGCGAAGCCGGAACCGTCCGGCGGTCACGTCGACCTGGTAGCCCTCCACCCATGTGGCGTTGACGCTGCGCGTGGTCATGCGTACTCCATTCCGGTCCGGGCGGCGCGGCAACCGGCGAGTACACCGTAGGCGAGGTCGAGTCCGGACGTGTGGCCGATCCGGGCGAGCCGTGCACGGGCGTGGCGCGCCGCGGGCAGGTCGCCGTCCGCGCCGGCACCGAGCAGGTCGTGGAGGGCTTCCACCGACCGGCCGCGCGCCGCCTCCACCAGGAACGCGCGGGAGATGTCGTGGGTGCGGCACCGCCGGGCGAGCGCGACCAGTCGGGGCTCGGCGGGCGGACCGGCCCGCATCCGCGCGACGAGGAGCAGCCCGGCCAGGACGTCGTCGCCGGCCGGGGTCAGGCCCGCACCGCGCCCGGCCAGCGCGGCCGCCGCGCCATCCAGGCCGTCGGTGCCGAAGATGCCGGCGAGGCCGGCGAGGCCGGCGAGGATCGGCGCCGCGGCCGGACCGGCCGCGAGGTCGAGATCCGGCTCGTGGTCGAGCACGCGGTGCAGCGTACGGGCGATCGCACCGATCCGGCTCGGGTCGGGCAACGGCGGCGCGCGCCAGATGCCAGGGCGGCCCGGGACCGGCCGACCCGAAATGAACAGTCGACCGCCGGCCGTCCACACCGGGTCGCCGACTGCCACCGCCGGCAACCGGGTCACATGGGCGTGCAGCGGCCCCGGTTCGGCGTCCGGGCCGACCAGGGCGAACAGCCCGCCGGGCAGGGAGAGGTAGACCGCGCGCGAGAACACCGCCACGACCCGCCCGGCGGCTCTGCCGCCGGCGCAGACGCCAGCCGCCGGTAGAACGGCCTCACCGACCCGGAGCAGCCGCATCAGTCCGCCCGCAGGGCCATCACGGCGTCGCGGAACACGGCCGCCGGTGCGGTCGCGACGCCGGCTCCCACCTGACCGTGCCCGGCGTGCGCGTGCAGGATGCCGGTGTTCACCTTCGGGGTGACACCGGTCTCCACGATCCGGCGCACGTCGACCCCGAGCGGCGTGCCGCGGAAGTCCATCGTGGGCAGCTTGAACCGGCTGCTCTCGGCCAGGCAGATCCGCCCCATCGCCTCGGTCACGCGGGCCGCGTCGGCCATCGAGCCGCCGAGGAACGCCGCGACCGCCGGCGATCCGGCGGTGGCCGGGCCGCCCAGCCCGACCAGTTCGAGCACCGCGCTGTCCCCGATGTCCAGACCGGCGTCCGCCGGCCCGTACCCGGGCTGGAACAGCGCGTCCTCGACCGGCGGGGCGGGCGCCAGGAACCACCGGTCGGAGCCGGCCAGCCGAACCCCGTACGTCGTGCCGTTGCGGGCCATCGTCGTGACCACGGTCGAGCCCTCGACCCGCTCCGCGGCCAGCGTCAGCGACTTCGCGCCGGCCATGGCCAGGGTGAGGAAGAACAGGTGGTTGGTCGACAGGTACTCGCAGAACGCGACGGTTCCCGGGTCGCCGCCGAGCGCCGCGATCGCCGGCAGCATCGTGCGGATCAGCAGGTTGGTCGAGGCCTGGGTGCGCATGTGGACGTCGTCGCCCATCTGCACTCCCTGCGCGGCGAGCGCGAACACGTCGACCGGGCCCAGCCGCGCCACGATCCGGGCCAGCCGCGGACCGGCGACGTCGCGCAGGAAGACCAGCCGCGCGATCGCGGCCGGCGACTCGCGGCCCATCCAGGCGACGTCCCCGGGTCCCTGGCCGATCGGGGCGAAGGCGCGCGTCCCGCCGGTCGCGTTGTCGACCACCCACACCGGCATGCTCGGGCCGAGGGCGGTCGCCATCGGCACCACCGTGGCGTGCTCGTTGGCGGCGGCCAGCGCGACCCGGCCGCCGGCCAGCATCGCCTCGGCACCGGCCAGGTCCGGCGCCCACCCCTCGGCCACCACCGCGGCTCGCATCGACCGGCGCAGCGGGTCGCATACCTCGGCCCAGTCGATCGGCGGGCCGGGGTGCAGAAGCGTCCGGTCGCCGAGCCCGGGCACCACGTCGCCGGCGGTGCGCACGTCGACGAGCATCGGAACGCCGGTGTCGAGGCGGCGCAGCACCTCCGCGTTGGCGGGGTCGATCTCGACCGAACGCGGCCCGTACAGGTCGGTCAGGGCGCGCGCGGCGGACGCGTCGCCGCCGGCCGGCGGCCGCCAGTCCACCTGCACCACAGCGGCGCCCTGCGCCGCGACGGCCTCGGCGAGGACGGACAGTCCGAGGTTGACCACGCGGGCGTCGGACGGTGTCTCGGTCGGTGTCATCGGATCCTCCTCATCGCCCGGCCAAGGCCCGCGCCCGGGCGCGCACCGCGTCCTCGGCCGCTCGGATCGTGCCCGTGCCCGCGTCGGCTCGTGCGGTCAACCGCCCGGCATCCGTGCGAACCCGGTCCAGCATCGGCCGCATGGCGCTCGGCGCCGCACCGCCCAGCGCCGTCCGCGACCGGACCAGCGCCGCGGGGTCGAGCGCCGCGGCCAGTTCGGTCGGGTCGAGCCGCCATTCCCGCCCGACGACGTCGGACGCCGCCCGGGCCAGCGCGTCCGCGTCGAGTCCCGTCCCGGCGCGCACCGCCCGCTGCACGACCCGGTGCGCGGTGCGGTAGTCCGCCCCGAACTGGCGCATGAGGCGGTCGGCGAGGTCGGCGGCCTGGGTGTACCCGGAATCCAGCGCGGCGCGCATCCGCTCCGGACGGGCGGTGAGCGTACGCACCACCGCCGCGCTGAGGCGGGTGACCCGGCCCGCGAGGTCGACCGCGCGGGGCAGTTCGCCGTACGCGTAGATCAGGTTGTCGCTGCGCGCCGACGGGGTCTTGGCCACCGCCGCCTGCCCGGTCAACCGCCCGATCAGGATGCCCGCGGACCCCCGGACGACACTCAGCGCGTACGGGTTGCGCTTCTGCGGCATGAGGATGCTCGGACGGGTGTACGCGTCGGCGAGGTCGACGAAGTCGAACTCGACGCTGCTGAAGATCTCTAGGTCCTCGGCGAGCTTGTCCTGGGTGAGTACCAGACTGGTGGCGGCGGTGAGCAGGTGCAGGAACGGGTCGGTCTGCCACATCGCGTCGCGGGTGTGCGGGATGGCGCGGTCGAACCCGAGGGTACGGGCGGAGCCCTCCCGGTCGTCGAGGATCGGCGAGCCGTTGGCCGCCCCGCAGCCGGCCGGGCTGGCGTTGACGTGGGCGAGTTCGGCGAGCAGCCGCCCCGCGTCGCGCAGCACCGGGTCGGCGAAGGAGAGCAGGTAGTGCCCGAACGTCGTGGGCTGCGCCTGCTGGAGGTACGTGTAGTCGGGCATGAGCGTGTCGACGTGCCGCTCGGCCTGCTCGGCGAGGGCGGTGGCGAGTGTCGCGGCCGCGGCCACGACGTCGAGCAGTTGCGCCCGTACGGTGATCCGCAGCGCGATCCGGACGGCCTCCCGGCGGGTCCGGCCGGCCCGCAGCCAGCCGGCGTCGGCGCCGATGCGGGCCGTCAGGTGCCGCTCGCGCGAGTCGTACAGCTCGCCGTGGGCGGGGTCGTAGTCGACCTCGGCGGCGGGAAGCGCGGCGAGATCCAGCAACGCCCCCAGCAGCGCCCGACCGGCGCCGGCCGGCAGGATGCCCCGGTCGGCGAGCTCGACCGCGTGGGCCAGGTCGGCGAGGTTGAGCGCGTCGTGCAGCACGGGCGCGTCGGCGGTTTCCCACGCGTAACCGGCGGCCACCAACTCCTCGCCCGCCGGTGTCATGCCGCCTCCTCGGTCGCAGGCTCCCGAAGAGCCGGCCTGACGTGCTTCCGGACCTCGCGCGAGCGCGCGTCCCATGCAGCCTGTCGTAATGGGACCAGGCCAGCGTTCTCGGTCATGCAGCCGCCTTCAACGCGCCCGGCAACCCGCCGGTATGCCACAGCACGACCGGAGCGCCCGCCGCGCGATCCAACAGGCCGGGCAGCGCCGCCAGCATCTTCGCGCCGTACGTGGGGTCGAACAGCACCCCCTCGGTGTCCAGGGCGAGCCGCAGGCCGCGCCGGTCCGCCTCGCTGACCTGCCCGAAGCCGGCACCGATCGCGTCGAGCAGCTGCAGGTCGCGCGGGGCCGGCGCCGGCCCGCCGATAAGCGCGGCGCAGCGCGCGGCGAGGTCCAGCACGTCGGCCCGCATGCGGTCGGCCGGGCGGCTCACCGAGACACCGTACGTGGGCCAGGTCGCGCCGATCGCGGCCCGCCCGGCGAGGAAGCCGGCGAGCGACGCCCCGGATCCGGTCGGCAGGACGACGACGGGCTCGGCGGGCTCGGCCGCGGCAAGCTGATCGGCCAGTTCGGACGCGGCGTGGGCAAAGCCGAGGGCGCCGACCGCCGTGGCTCCGCCGCGCGGTACCGGATACGGGGTACGTCCATCGGCTCGCAGCTTGTCGGCCCGCTCGTCGACCAATCGGTCGAGGTCGTCCCGGTCGGCGCCGGTGAAGGTCAGCCGGGCTCCGCTGCGGCGGGCCAGTTCCAGTGTCACCGGCAGCGCCGGCGGGGCCGCCCCGGCGACCAGGATCTCGCAGTCCAGCCCGCAGACCCGGGCGGCCAGCGCCGCCGCGCCGACGAAGTTGGAGCCGGGTGCGCCGGCGGTCACCAGCACGTCGGCCGCGCGGGCCAGCGCGTCGCCGAGCAGGAACTCCAGCGGCCGGGCCTTGTTGCCGGCCACGCCGAAGCCGGCGAGGTCGTCGCGCTTGAGGTACAGCGGGCCGCGGCCGAGCCGCGCCTCCAGGGCCGGCGCCCGCTGCAGCGGCGTGGGCAGGATCGCCAGCCGGCGACGCGCGACTGTCATGCCGCCACCTCGCTCGCAAGCTCGCGAGGCGCCGCCCTGACGTGCTTCCGGACCTCGCGCAGGCACTCGGTCATGCGGACGCTCCCCGACACCGGGGGTGCCGCGGGCGACCACGGCGTCGACCATCGCCCCGGCCGTACCGGTGGCCGGCCGGCGTACCCAGTCGGCCAGCTCGCCCGGATCGGCCACGCCCCGGGCGGCGAGCACGTCGACCAGGTCACCGTCGGCCGACGCGAGGACCTCCTGCAGGATCTCCTGCGCACGGTGCTTGCCGAGGCGGCGGGACAGCTGCGCCAGTACCGTCTCGGAGGCCCAGCGGTGGCCGGTCCGATCCAGGTTGGCCCGCATCCGATCGGGGTCGACGACCAGGCCGGCGACGAGCTCGGCGGCCAGCGCCGCGGCGGTCCCGGCGGCGAGGGCGAGATCGGGCAGCGCGGCCCACTCCGCCTTCCAGGCCCGCCCGTCGCGTTCGTGCCCGCAGACCATGCCCTCGACCAGGATGCCGGCCGCCGCCCGTGTGATCCGGGCCAGGGTGTCCAGGTGCTCGCTCGCCTCCGGGTTCCGCTTGTGCGGCATCGTGATGCTGCCGACGGCCGAGTCCGCCGGCGCCTCCGACAGCTCACCGATCTCGGGCCGCTGCAGTTCGTACACCTCGTTGCCGACGCGGGCGAGGGTCCCGGCCGTCAGGTTCAGGACGCTGCCGAACTCGGCGACGCGGTCGCGGGTCGAGGTCCACGACACCACCGGATCGCGCAGTCCGAGCCGCGCGCAGAACAGCCGGCGCAGCGCCATGCCGTCGGGTTCGAAGAAGCCGAGCGCGCCGACCGCCCCGGCGAGCTGGCCGACCGACCAGCGGGACGCGCCCTCGTCGAGCCGGACGATGTGCCGGCCGATCTCGTCGGCCCACGTGGCGACCTTCAAGCCGAACGTGATCGGCGCACCGGGCTGGCCGTGGGTGCGACCGGCCATGACGGTGTCGCGGTGGGTGGCGGCGAGGCGCAGCAGCGTCGCGTGGGCCCGGACGAGGTCGGCCCGCACCAGCGCACCGACGTCGCGCATCACCAGCCCGAACCAGGTGTCGGTGAGGTCCTGCACGGTCGCGCCGTAGTACACGTACTCGCGGGCGGGTTCGGGGAGCAGCCGTTGCAGCGCCCGGATCAGACCGAGCGTCGAGTGGGCAGTGCGGCGGGTCTCGGCCGCCACGAGTGCGAGATCCAGCCGGTCGGCGCGGGCGTGCTCGGCGATCTGGGCGGCCGCCGCGGCCGGGATGAGGCCGAGTTCGGCCTGCGCGGAGGCCAGCGCGGCGAGGATGTCCAGCCAGGTCTGCAACCGGTGCTGCTCGTCGAAGATCTCGACCAGCGCCGGAGTGCGCCACAGGTGGGCGTAGGCGGTCGACTCGGTCAGACGGGTCGCCACTCGGGCTCCCACCTGAGCGCCACCTCGCGCAGCGCCTCGCCGACCTGGCCGAGTGAGGCCCCCCAGGGCACGACGACACGCTCACCGTCGTGCTCGATGTGGTCCTCCAGCAGGCAGCACTTGGTGAGGACCAGGGTGCCGGGATCGTGGGGGCGCAGCCGCGGGCACATTTCGACCGTCGGCGGCCGGTCGCCGTAGAACCACTCGTGGATGTCCCGCGACCGGGCGCAGCCGAGCAGGGTCCACGGCTCGCGCGGCGGGCGCTGGTCGAGGTAGGCGGTGGCCGCGCCGGCGACCGCGACGCCCGAGCCGCCGCAGGGCAGCAGGTAGCGCGGTGTGCCGGCTGGGCCGGCTAAGGCGACTGGGGCGGCTCGGCCGGCGAGTTCGTCGAAGGTCACCGCGTCGGCGACCGGCAGGATCGGGGGCAGGTCTTCCGCCACTGCCAGCAGCCGCCGCACCTGGTCGAGCAGCTTCGCCGGCTCCGGAGGCAGGACCTCCTGGACGACCAGGCGCAGCGGAGCCGGGTTGACGATGAAGCTGACGTGCTCGTATCTGCCTTTCACCACCACGGCGCGTGCCCCGCCCGCCCGGTCGGTGGCGACCCGGGCCAGTTCGGACGGCACGGCGGTGTCGGCCTGCGGGTCGACGACGTAGGCGCACTCGTCGGGGCCGGCGAGCACCTCGACGTCGACGATGGGGGAGAACAGCGGCCCGGCGGACTCCTTCTCGACGCGCAGCAGGGCGGTGGCGCCCGTGCCGTCGCGGGCCACGACGAAGCGGGTGCGCCGGTATGCCTCCCGGCCGAGGAAGTGCTCCCGCAGCCGGTCCGGCTCCGGCGCGAAAGGAAGGTGGCTGACCGAGACGCCCCGGTAGGCACTCGGGACGACGTTGGTCCTCGACTGCAGGGCCGGTTGGGTCACCGCGGTCGGCCGAGCGCGAGCGTCGCGGTGTCGGCGCGCAGCCCGAGCCGCAACGTGGTGAGCGGGAGGACCTCGTCGGGCGCGATGTTGGCGAGGTTCACCCGCGGGCCGAATCGGTTGATCAGCCACGCCTGCTGGTCCTTGCGCGGCGACTCGAACAGGACCCGGCCGACGCCGGCCGCGTCGACGGCGGCGTCGATGATGTCCGGCTTGGGGATGCCGGAACCGTCGTAGATCCCGACCGTGCCGCTCTCGCGGCCCTCGGTGATGATCCAGGTGGCGCCGGCGGCGAGATCCTCGGCGATCTCGTCGCCCCATTGGCGGGCCGACAGGACCACCTTGGCGTCCTTGACCCCGGTCTCGGCGAGCACGATGAAGGTCTCGGCGGCGCCCTTGATCAGCTCGCGCTTGGCGTCGAGCGGCATCGCGACGACCCCGCGCGACACCTCGACCGCGTCGAAGCCGCAGCGCTCGGCCCAGGCCAGGCACTCCTCGGCCCGCCCCTGTGACCACGCGAGCTCGAGCAGCGTGCCGCCCAGGCAGCAGGCGACGTCGTGGGCCTTCAGCGCGCTGATCTTGCGGTCGAGGCCGCGGTCGACGTATGCGGTGCCCCAGCCGAACTTCCAGACGTCGATCTGTTCGCCGACGAGCTCGAGGATCTCAGCGGTCGCCGACGGGGTCAGCCCCTTGTCGAGCACGTGGGTGAGGCCGACCTCGCGTGGCTTGGCCGGACGCGGCGGGAGGGACAGGAACGACGGGCCCACGTCGTCTATGCTATGACGACCGTTTACTTTGCGACAGTCCGGGCCGCTACCGATCGTGCGACGAGGTGCCCATGACCGACCGTCCCGCCCGCGCGGTCCCCGGCGTCGCCGACCAGCTCGACGAGGTCGTGGCCGCGGTCCGGAACAACCCGTCGGTCGCCGCCAAACGCACGATCGGCCTGGTCACGGACGTCCTGGGCGCCTCCGGATGGCTCGACGGGCCCGGCGACGACGGCGCGGCGCTGGACGCCGACGGCCAGACCGTCATCGCGTGCGGCGAGGCGCTGTGGCCGCCGTTCGTCCGCGCGGACCCGTACGGAGCCGGCATCGCGGCCGTGCTGACCAACGTCAACGATGTGGCCGCCATGGGCGGCCTCCCACTGGGGATCGTCGACACGGTCGTCGGCGACGAGGCCACCGCCCGTGCCGCGCTGGAAGGCATGCGCTACGCCTCCCGGCTTTACCGGGTACCGATTGTGGGCGGGCACCTCACGATCTCCGACGGCGGAGCGTCGATCTCGGCGTTCGCGGTGGGATCGGCGCGGTCGGTGCTGTCGGTGACCAACGTCCGCGCCGGCCAGGACCTGATCGTCGCGGCGTGCACCGACGGCACCATGCGCGCGGACTTCCCCTTCTTCCCGTCCTTCGACGAGCGCGGCGCCGACCTCGCCGACGACGTCCGACTGCTGCACACGATCGCGAACGCGGGGCTCGCCGTGGCGGCGAAGGACATCAGCATGGCCGGGCTGGTCGGTTCGCTGGCCATGCTCCTGGAATGGGGCACCTTCGGCGCGACCGTCGACCTGGACGCCGTCCCGGCGCCGCCCGGTGTGGCCCTGGCCCGGTGGTGCAACTGCTTCCCGTGCTACGGCTTCCTGCTCACCTGCGAACCGGCGCGCACCGAGGCCTGCCTGCGCAGCTTCACGGCCCGCGGGCTGTCGGCGGCCCGGGTGGGCGGCATCGACGGTACGGGCGTGATCGTGCTGCGGGCCGGCGGCCGCGCCGAGCCCGTGGTCGATCTGACGGACGCCCCCGTCACCGGTCTGCGGAGGCGGATGCCGGCCTGACCGGTGCCGTGCCCGGCCGGACCTCGCATTGTTCGGACACTTTACTGTTAGGACTCCTCAATGTAGCGTGCGTTCTACGCACGTCTATATGTTCGGGGAGAGGACGTCCCGATGAAGCAGCTCGAGAAGTTCGGTCCACTGCGCCGACAATCCGTCCGGGCAACCCTAGTCATGGCTGTCGCCGCGGTCATTTCCGGTGCGGCCGTGCTGATCGCTCAGCCGGCGTTCGCCGCCGGGGTCACCGCGACGTTCACCAAGACGTCGAGCTGGGAGACCGGGTTCGAAGCAAAGTACACGATCACCAACGGTACGACGACGACGATCTCCAGCTGGACCGTGGCGTTCGACCTGCCCGCGGGAATGTCGATCAGCGCCAGTTGGGACTCGGTGCGCACCGACAGCGGCAACCGTCACTCGTTCGCCAACGCCGGTTGGAACGGCACCATCGCGGCCGGCGGCACCGCGTCGTTCGGATTCGACGCTGTCGGCAACGGGACGGCGGTCCCGTCCAACTGCACCATCAACGGCGCCTCGTGTGGCGGCGGACCTCCGCCACCACCGGACACGACGCCGCCCAGCGTCCCGGGCGGCCTGCGCGTGACCGGAAGCGCGTCGAGCACGATCAGCCTGGCCTGGAATGCCTCGACCGACAACGTCGGGGTGACCGGCTACGAGGTACGCCGTGACGGTTCCACCATCCTGACCGCGTCGAGCACCTCGTTCACCGATGTCGGCCTGGCCGCCAACACGACGCACAGCTACGTCGTGCGGGCCGTCGACGGCGCCGGCAACCGATCGGCGTTCTCCGCGTCGGTCTCCGGCACAACCACCGCCGGTGGGGGTGGCACCGCCGGGATGAATGCGGCTCCGTATTACTTCCCCGGCTTCGGTACGCCGCTGCCGAACCCGTCGACCGTTATCTCGGCGACCGGCATCAAGTGGTTCACGATCGCGTTCGTCCTGGCCAGTGGCTGTAACGCGGTCTGGGACGGTGAAGGCGGGCTGACCGGCGGCCAGCACCAGGCATCGATCAACGCGATCCGCGCCGCGGGTGGCGACATCATCCCGTCCTTCGGCGGGTTCAACGGCTCCAAGCTGGGCGAGGCCTGCACGACGCCGTCGTCGCTGGCCGCGCAGTACCTGCGGGTCGTCGACCAGTTCAGCCTGCAGGCGATCGACATCGACATCGAGGCCAACGAGTTCGACAACGACGCCGCCCGCAACCGTGTGGTCGACGCGCTCAAGCTCGTCAAGCAACAACGGCCGGCGCTGAAGGTGATCGTCACCATCCCGATCACGATCAGCGGGCCGAGCTTCGCCGGTACCCAACTGATCAACCGGGCCGCGTCGACCCAGGCGAACATCGACGTCTTCACGATCATGCCGTTCGACTTCGGCGGCGGCAGCAACATGTTCACCAGCACGACCAGCGCGGCCACCGCCACGAAGAACGCGCTGAAGACCGCGTTCGGCTGGAGCGATGCGACGGCATACGCGCATCTGGGCATCTCGGGCATGAACGGTCTGAGCGACCAGTCCGAGCTGACCTCACCGGCCACCTGGACCCAGATCCGGGACTTCGCGGCCTCGAACCACCTTGCCCGGCTCGCATTCTGGGGAGTCAACCGGGACCGCGGCTGTGCCGGCCAAGCGGTGAACTCCAGTTGCAGCAGCATCGCCCAGAGCGACTGGCAGTTCACGGCCATCACCGCCGGCTTCCGTCCGTAACCGAGCAGCTCGGCTGACCGGCCCCGCCTTCGGCGGGGCCGGTCCTGTCTGGCCAACCCCGCGGCGAGGCCGACCGAGGACCCGCTCGTCCGCTCGGGGTGATGTAGGGCAGCGGAGTTGCCGTCAACCTGAGCGGTGGATCAACATCCCCACCACGTGGGCAACCGAGCCTGGGAGGCTGGCATGAACCTGATGCCTGAGGCGCTGCGCGGGTATCAGCGGACGTGGCTGACCCGCGACGTCATCGCCGGTCTCACGCTGTCAGCGGTGGCGATTCCCGAGGTGATGGGCTACACCTCCATCGCACAGACGCCGATCGTCACCGGCCTCTACACGGTCATCTTCCCCACCCTGGTCTTCGCCCTGCTGGGCTCCTCGCGGCTGCTCGTCGTGGGCGCGGACTCGGCTACCGCCGCGGTGCTGGCCGCGGGCCTCACCGGTCTCGGCATCGCCGGAGTCACGCCCGGCTCGCCGGAGTGGCTCGCCTATACCAGCCTGACGGCGCTGGTCTGCGGGGCACTGCTGATCGTGGCGCGTCTCCTGCGGCTGGGCTTCATCGGGGACTTCCTGAGCGCGTCGGTGCTCATCGGGTTTCTCACCGGCGTCGGCATCCAGGTGCTGTCGGGGCAGATCCCGGGCCTGCTCGGCATCCCCAAGGGCAGCGGCAACTGGTTCGAACAGCAGTGGCACTGGATCACCTCGCTGTCCTCGACCAGCCTGACCACGTTCGCCTTCGGGCTGAGCACGATCGTGATCATCCGGGTCTTCAAGCGTTTCATCGCGGTTGTCCCGGGTGCCATCGTCGCCGTCGTGCTGCTGACCGCCGTCTCCGCATTGACCGACGCGCACGCGCACGGCGTGGCCGTGGTCGGGTCCGTTGCGGGCGGCTTCCCACCGATCGGCCTGCCGGCGGGCATCTCCTGGTCGGACGTGCCCAAGGTCCTGCCGACCGCGCTGTCGTGCTTCGTGCTCATCATCGCCCAAAGCGCCGCCACCTCCCGCAGCTTCGCGTTCAAGCACGGAGACGCCGTCAACATCAACCGGGACATCGTTGGGCTCAGCGGCGCCAGCATCGCCGCCGGTCTCAGCGGCACCTTCGTGGTCAACGGCAGCCCGACCAAGACGCAGATCCTGGACGAGCAGAAGGGGCGTACCCAGCTCGCCAACATGACGATGGCGGCGGTCGTGCTGCTCTTTACGCTGTTCTTCACCGGGCTGCTCGCGGACATGCCCACGGCGGTCCTCGCCGGGATCGTCTTCCTCATCGGCGTCAGCCTGATCGACCTGCCCGGCATGAAGCGGCTGTGGGCCCGCCGCCGGATTGAGTTCGTGGTGGCGCTCATCACGGCGGTCACCGTCTTCGCCGTCGGCGTCGAACAGGGCATCGTCCTGGCAATCGTGCTCTCGCTGCTCGACCTCATCCGGCGGCAATACAAACCCGGCGACTACGTCGTCGCGCAGGACGCGGCCGGCGAGCCGGTCTACCTGCCGGCCAAGCCGGGCGTGCAAAGCCTGCCCGGGCTCGTGATCTTCCGGTACGACGCGGACCTCTTCTACGCCAACGCCAACCGCTTCGCCGACCACTTCGAGTCGGTGATCTCCGCCGCTCCCGACCCGGTGCGTTGGGTGGCGCTCGACTGCGCTGCGATCTCCGACGTCGACTACTCGGCCGGGGTGACGCTGAATAACCTCGTCGACTACACCCGGGCCCACAACGCCCGATTCGTCCTCGTCCGACCGGACCCCGAGCTGGTCGCGACGCTCCGGGGTTACGGGACCGTGGATGCCATCGGCGAGGAGAACATCTTCCTGACCCTGGAGGAGGCCGTCCGCGCCTACCGGGCCGACCCGGATGCGGCGGACGTGGCCAGCCACGGGCCGGCCGGCTGAGGCCACTCCTTGCCCGGATCAGTGGCCTCCCGACCGGGCTGAGGCCACTCCTTCCCCGGAGTTGTGGCGGTGGGGGTGGATCACCTGATCGGGGCGGCCCGCCTTAGACTCGCGTGGAGTGTCGAGATCGTCGGCGAGCGGAGGCCGGCACCGGCAACGCCCCGGAGGTACACGTGACCGTTCGACTCGTGCTCGGCCTGGCCATCATCGCGGTGGCCTTTGCCCTGGCCGCCCGGCGGGTGCGCACGCTCTACCGGATCGGGCGGACCGGGCAGCCGGTCGAACCGGGCCGTCGCAGCCACGTCGGCGAGCGCCTGGGAGCGGTCGTGACCGAGGTGGCCGGACAGCGCAAGCTGCTGAAGTGGAGCGTGCCGGGTGCGGCGCACTTCGCCGTCTTCTGGGGTTTCCTGATCCTCACCGCCACGATCATCGAGGGCTTCGGCGCGTTGTTCCAGCGGGACTTCCACATCCCGCTCATCGGTACCGCCACCTGGCTCGGGTTCGTCGAGGACGTCTTCATCGTCGCGGTGCTGTGCGGCCTCGTCACGTTCGCCATCATCCGGCTGCGCCACAACCCGGAACGCGAGGGCCGGCGATCCCGGTTCTTCGGATCGCACCTCGGAGCCGCGTGGCTCGTCCTGTTCATGATCTTCAACGTGATGTGGACGCTGCTGCTCTACCGGGGCGCGCAGATCAACACCGGCAACTTCCCGTTCCCGCATGGGGCATTCGCGTCCGAGGCGGTCGCTCGCCTGCTCGAGCCGGCCGGGCCCGACCGCCAACGACGTGCTGGAGACGGTCGGTCTCCTCGCCTCACTCGGCGTGGTGCTGGCGTTCCTGGTGATCGTCGTGTACTCCAAGCACCTGCACATCTTCCTGGCGCCGTTCAACGTCGCGTTCTCGCGCCGCCCGCGCGCGCTCGGTGCCCTGCTGCCGGTGTACTCCGGGGGCAAGCCGGTCGACTTCGAGGACCCGGGCGAGGACGACAAGATCGGCCGGGGCGCCATCGAGGACTTCACCTGGAAAGGGCATGCTGGACTTCGCGACCTGCACCGAGTGCGGTCGCTGCCAGTCGCAGTGCCCGGCCTGGAACACCGACAAGCCGCTGAACCCGAAGCTGCTGATCATGAACCTGCGTGATCATGCGCTGGCGAAGGCCCCGTACCTGCTGGCCTCCTCCGACGAGCAGCGCGCGGCCCTGCCCGAGGCGTGCAGACCGAGGCGGCCCGCCCGCTCGTCGGTTCGCTCGAGTCCGGCGGCGTCATCGACCCCGACGTGCTGTGGTCGTGCGTGACCTGCGGCGCATGCGTCGAGCAGTGCCCGGTCGACATCGAGCACGTCGACCACATCGTCGACATGCGGCGATACCAGGTCCTCATCGAGTCGCAGTTCCCCAAGGAGGCGCAGACGCTGCTGCGCAACCTCGAGCGGGCCGGCGATCCGTGGGGCCGGGGCGCGAAGGCCCGCCTCGAGTGGACCGCCGGCCTGCCGTTCGAAGTCCGGGTGCTGGCTGAGGACGGCCAGGACCGGATCCCCGACGACGTCGAATACCTGCTCTGGGTCGGCTGCGCCGGCTCGCTCGACGACAACGCCAAGAAGACCACCCGCGCCGTGGCCGAGTTGCTGCACGAGGCCGGGCGTCGAGTTCATGGTGCTCGGCGGCGCCGAGACCTGCACCGGCGACCCGGCGCGCCGCCTCGGCCAGGAGCTGCTGTTCCAGGAACTCGGCAAGCAGAACGTCGAGACGCTCAACGCGGCCGGCGCGAAGCGGATCGTGGTGACCTGCGCGCACTGCTTCAACGCGCTCGGCAAGGAGTACCCGCAGCTCGGCGGCGTCTACGAGGTCGTCCACCACATCGCAGCTGCTGTCCCAGCTCGTCGCGGACGGCAAGCTCAAGCCGGTGCACGAGGTGGACGCGACGGTCACCTACCACGACCCGTGCTACCTGGGCCGGCACAACCGCGTCTTCAGCCCGCCGCGCGAGATCCTCGGCAGCGTGCCCGGCCTGCGACCTCATCGAGATGCCGCGCAACCGGGAGACGTCGTTCTGCTGCGGCGCGGGCGGCGCGCGGATGTGGATGGAGGAGACGATCGGCACCCGCATCAACGAGACCCGCACCGACGAGGCGCTCGAGCACCGGCGCGGAAGTGGTCGCCGCGGCGTGCCCGTACTGCATCGTCATGCTCACCGACGGCGTTACCACCCGGCAAGCAGCAGGGCAAGGCGGCCGACGAGGTACGCGTCGCCGACATCTCGACCCTGTTGCTGCGATCGGTACGCGGCGAGGCCGCCGGCGGTGCACCGACGACGTCCCCGGGGGCGTAGCCGCGGCTCGCCAGTGGTGCCCGGACCGCCGCGTTTGCCATCGGGTTACCCGGCCGGTGAGGCGATCCGTGGCACCGAGACGGCCGACGCCGCGGCCAACCCGACCAGCTCGGACGCGTCGATGCCGGCGGCCGCGCAGATCGATACGAAGACCGCCAGGTCCTTCTCGGCGATCTTCGCGCCCAGGATGGCGAATGCCGGGTCGACCAGCGTCCGGCTGACCAGGACGTCGAGCCCGAAGCTGCCGCCGGTGGCCGACCTGAGCGTGGCCTCGGTCGCCGCCCGGTCCAGGCCGAGGTTGCGCCCGGCCTCGAGTGCCAGCGCGGCCGCGTTGACGTTGGCCAGCAGCAAAGCCTGGTTGAGCGCCTTCATCTTCAGTCCGCTGCCGATCGGCCCGAGATGCAGCACGTGCGAGCCGAACGCGGCCAGCACGGGCCGGACGGTGGCGACCGCGTCGGCCGGTCCGCCCACCATCACCGTGAGCTGCCCGGACTCGGCCCGTTCCCGGAATCCGCTGACCGGCACGTCCAGCACGGTCACGCCCTTGGTCGCGCACTGCTGCTGCAGGTCCAGCACCGACTCGACCGACACCGTGGAGTGCACCAGGATGATCCCGCCGCTGGTCATGCCGGCGAGGATGCCGTGTGCGCCGAGCACGACCCCGTGCACGTCGGCGTCGCTGAACACGCAGACCCCGACGACGTCGCTGCTGCGTCCCAGCTCGGCGAGGTCGGCGGCTGCGCTGAACGCACTGCCGGCGAAGGGCTCCAGGCTCGCCGCGCGCCGCGCCCACAGCGTCACCGGAAAGCCCGCCTGGATGAGCCGGCGGGCCATCGGCTCGCCGATGTCGCCGAGCCCCACAAACCCCACGCGTAGCATCGTCGCGGCCTCCTCGCCAAGCGATTTGACCTTCATCCTGTCAGACCGCCACGGCCAGTTGCCGCCGGTGGTGTGTGATCCCGGTCGGACGACTGTCCACTGTGGATGCAGAGGGTCTTCCGCCGGCGCCGCCGGGGTGGGATAACGACCTTGGCGTCTCATCCGGCCGGGATGAGGAAACCACGGCGGTGGTCGCCCACGTTGAGGGGGAGCGTGCTCGCGACCCTCCGGGAGGCCACCGTGACGGACCAGTCGTACGACGTTATCGTGATCGGAACCGGTGCCGGCGGCGGCACCCTCGCCCACCGGCTGGCATCCACCGGCCGAAGCGTGCTGCTGCTCGAACGCGGCACCTACCTGCGCCGGGAACGGGACAACTGGGACTCCACCGCCGTTTTCGTCAAGGGAAACTACCGGGCGCCGGAGTTCTGGCTCGACAAGCACGGCGACGAGTTCCCGCCCGAGGTGAACTACTACGTCGGCGGCAACACCAAGTTCTACGGTGCGGCGCTGTTCCGCCTGCGGCCGCAGGACTTCGGCGAGCTGCGCCATCACGGCGGTCTGTCCCCGGCCTGGCCGATCGACTACGACCGACCTGGAGCCCTACTACACCCAGGCGGAGCACCTCTACCTGGTGCATGGCCAGCACGGCGAGGACCCGACGGCCGGGCCGGCCAGCGCACAGTACCGCTTCGGGCCGGTCCAGCACGAGGCGCGCATCCAGCAGCTCAGCGACGACCTGGAGAAGCAGGGCCTGCACCCGTTCCACCTGCCGATCGGGGTGAACCTGACCCAGGACGAGAACGGACAGGCCACCACCGCCAGCGTGTGTATCCGGTGTGACCGGGTCGACGGATTCCCGTGCCTGATCGGCGCGAAGTCGGACGCGCAGGTGATCTGCGTCGACCCCGCGCTGGCCCACCCCAACGTCCAGTTGATGACCAACGCCAACGTGCTGACGCTGGAGACCGACCCGACCGGCCGCAACGTCACTGCGGTCGTCACCGAGGTCGGTAACGGGACGACCGTACGGCTCAGTGCCGACATCGTGGTCGTTGCCTGCGGTGCGGTCAACTCGGCGGCGCTGCTGCTGCGCTCGGCCAACGACCAGCACCCGAACGGGCTGGCCAACAGCTCCGACGTGGTCGGCCGAAACTACATGCGGCACAACAACCTGGCGCTCATGGCGGTCTCCAAGGAACCCAACCCCACCCGGTTCCAGAAGACCCTGGCGATGAACGACTGGTACCTCGGCGCCGACGACTGGGACTATCCGCTGGGCGGCATCCAGATGCTCGGCAAGAGCGACGCCGAGCAGATCAGGGCTAACGCGCCCCGCTGGGCCGGGAAGGTGTCACCCGAAATGCCGTTCGAGGTGCTGGCCCACCACGCCGTCGACTTCTGGCTGTGCGGCGAGGACCTTCCGCTGGCGGACAACCGGGTCACCGTCGACGGCGACGGGCGGATCCACCTCGCCCTCGACGAGAAGAACAACGTCGAGGGCCTCAAGCGGCTGCGGCACAAGCTGCAGGGCATGCTCGGGAACCTCGGCATGCACGAGCAGCACCTCCTCGACCACAGCATCTACATGCACAAGGGAATGCCGATCGGCGCCACCGCGCACCAGGCCGGCACCGTCCGGTTCGGCACCGACCCGCGCACGTCCGCGTTGGACGCCAACTGCAAGGCGCATGACCTGGACAACCTGTACGTGGTCGACACGAGCTTCTTCCCGAGCATCGGCGCGGTCAACCCGTCGCTGACGGCCATCGCCAACGCCCTACGGGTCGGTGACCACCTCGCCGAGCGGCTCGCCTGAGGCGACCGGCGCCGCACCACCGGGCGACTCGCGACTCGAGGTGGTCGGGTCCTCGCCCAGGCGGTCGCGCTGGTCGAGGGTGTACAGCAGCACCAGGGCCGGCCCGACCAGCACGACCGCCACGATGAACCACACCAGAACCCAGCGCATGGTGACCGGTGCGGCCGCGCCCTGCTCGATGGTCAGCGTGAACGGCAGCAGGTACGGGTACTGGGCCACCGCCCAGGCCCAGACCAGGGCGGCCACGCCCGACCACGGCGACCAGGCGCAGGCCCCGCCACCGGCCGTGCGTCGCGAGCCAGAACGTCGCCGCGAGCGCGAGCACACCGATCGTGAGCAGCGGCCAGCCGCGCTTGACCAGCAGGTCGAACATCCGCCGCTGGTCGAAGTAGAGCGCCGTCAGGGCCGCGATGCCCAGCACCAACCCGGCGGGGCCGGCGATGAGTGCCCGGATCCGGAACCAGGCGCCGGTTGCCGGCCGGCCCCGGCGGTGTGCCTCGGCCACCAGATAGCACGCGGCGACGAAAGCGCCGGTGGCGATCGTCAGCAGGCCAACCAGCACCGCGGTGGTCGTCAACCAGCCCGACGTCGAGGCCGACGGCGCGGCGGCCGTGCCGGTCACCGGCACGCGGCCGGTCATCAGGGTGCCCAGCGTCAGCCCCAGGCAGAACGGGGTGAGCAGCGACCCGATTCCGAACAGCCATCCGGCCAGGTGGCGGGCGCCGGCGCGGGCGGCGTCCTTGCGCACCGCGAAGCTCGCGCCGCGCAGGACGATCCCGACGGCGGCCAGCGTGAGCGGTACGAACAAGCGTCGTCATGATCGACGCGAACGCCTGGCCGAACGCGGTCCAGCACAAGATCAACGTGAAGATCAGCCACACGTGGTTGACCTCCCATACCGGGGTGACGGCCGCGTCGATCAACGCCCGCGGGTCGCCGGCCGCTCGCCCGGCCGCCGGCCACGAGGTCCCAGAGCCCGGCCCCGAAGTCGGCCAGGCCCGAGCAGGCGTACAGCGTCAACGCGAGGACCAGGACGACCGCGACGGCGTCAGCGGTGGTCATCGAACGGCCTCCTCGTCGCCGGACGGCCCGGAGTCGGGCACCGGGTCGGGATCGGCCGGGACGGCGGGCCGCGGGCCGTACGGGACGGCGTCGTCCGGCGTCTCGTCGTCGCGCCGCCACCGCCGCGACATGGCGCGCAGCGCCATGATGGTCGCGACACCGAGCGATTATGTAGAGGAGCACGACGATCGTGAAGCTGACCCAGATTCCGTCCGCCGTGGGTGACCGCGTCCTCGGTGCGCAGGATGCCGTAGACGATCCACGGCTGGCGGCCGACCTCGGTGACGATCCAGCCGGCCTCGACGGCGACGTAGGTAAACACGCCCGCGCTGGCCGCGGCCCATAGGAAGAGCTTGGAATGGGGCACGTCGCGCCGCCGCCAGTAGGCGATCGCGAACCATATCGCCAGCAACATCAGCAGCGTGCCGATACCCACCATGATGTCGAACGCCCAGTGCACGACGTTGACGTTGGAGGGCTGCTGGTCGGCCGGGATCTCGGCCAGCCCGGTGACGTAGGTGTCGGTGTTACCGCCGGCCAGCCACGAGTCGAGGCCGGGAATACTGATCCCACCCCGTACCGTGTTGGTGCCGCGGTCGTACCAGCCGAAGAGGATCTCCGGCTGGTCGGCACCCGACTGGGTCACCACCTCCATCGCGGCGAATTTCGCCGGCTGGTCCTGGAAGACCCGCGACGGCGGCCAGGTCGCCGACGCCGAACTGCAGCGGCGTGACGATCGCCGCGACCGTGAGCGGGATCAGGATGCCCAGCCGGTGGTACCGGTCGCGGCGCCCACGCAGCCAGCCGACGACGTACACCGACGCGACGGTGAAGCCCGCGGCCATGTACGCCGCCAGCACGAAGTGCGTGAACTCGTACGGCAGCGCCTTGTTGAAGATCGCGGCGATCGGGTCGATGTTCGTGATGGCAGCCGTCGGAGCCGATGGTGAACCCGGACGGCGTGTTCATCCAGGCGTTCGCCGAGATGATCGAGAACGCGCCGACCAGCGCGATGAACGGGATCGGCAGGCCGAGCCAGAAGTGCGTCCACGGCTTGAGCCGCCGCCACCCGTAGATGTAGATCGCGATCGAGGATCGCCTCGAGGAAGAACGCGATGCCCTCGATCGCGAACGGGATGCCGAACACGTCGCCGAATCGGCCGGTCAGGCCCGGCCACAGCAGGCCCATCTCGAACGACAGCACGGTGCCGGACACCGCGCCCACCGCGAAGGTCAGGCCGGCGACGTGCGACCAGCGCCGGGCCAGCTTCAGCGCGGCGGGGTCGTTGCTTCGCAGGCCCTTGTAGTTGGCGATCAGCATCAGCGCCGGAAGCGCCACGCCGAGCGGAACGAGAATGATGTGGAACATCAGCGTGAACGCCATCTGCTGGCGTGCCGGAAGCAACTGCGCGGGCTCCGCGAGCACCTGCCCGGCCAGCCCGGTCCAGCCGGTCACCGCGGGCTCACCTGCACGCCGGTTCGGATCCGAGACACGAGGTCCTCCTGCCTGTGTGGTCGACCGGCGTGGACGGTCGACGCGGCGCCGCGTTCTCACGGTGACCTTCCGGCCCGGAACGGGACATCACCCACGCCGAATGAAATGCCAGCCGGTCTCATCCACGGGGAGTGAAGCGTCACCGCGTCCTCGGGCTTCACCCTGTAATCGGGACACCGCGACACGAGGAGGCCCCGGATGGATGAGACAGGGCGTTCGGCGGGCGGGCACGTCCCGGCACACGTCGTGGTGGTGGGCGGCGGGTTCGCGGGTGTGGCCTGCGCGAAGCGGCTCGCCGGCGAGCCGCGTGCCCAGGTCACGTTGCTCGACCGGAACGGGCTACCATGAGTTCCAGCCGTTGCTCTACCAGGTCGCGACCGCCGAGCTCACATCACAGGACATCCAATTCGACCTGGCGGCGATCTTCGCCCGGCACGACAACGTCGAGGCGCGTACCGCAGAGGTGGTGGCAATCGACCCGGCCGCACCGTCGGTGACCTTGTCGGACGGCAGCACCATCGACGCCGACGCCGTGGTGCTCGCCGCCGGCGCCACGCCCAACTTCTTCCGCACCCCGGGCGCCGAACGAGTACGCGTTCCCGCTCTACAGCCTCGCCGACGCCGAACGGATCCGGGCCCGGTTGCTGGAGCTGTTCCGCGAGGCCGCCGCGAAACCCGAGCTGATCGACGAGGGCGCCCTGACCTTCGTGGTGGTGGGCGGCGGGCCGACCGGCGTGGAGATCGCCGGAGCCGTCGCCGAACTCGCGCACGACGTCATGCCACACGTCCACCCGCAGCTCAACGCGGCCCGGCCCGAGGTGATCCTGGTCGACCTCGGACCCACGGTGCTCGGGGCGTTCGCCACCGAGGCGCACGAGTACGCGGTCCGCCAGCTGCAACGCCGCGGTGTGGAGCTGCGCCTCGGAACGGCCGTGAAGGAGGTCGCCCACGACCGGGTGGTGCTCGGCGACGGCACGAGCGTGCTCACCCGCCTGACGATCTGGGGCGGCGGAGAACAGGCGGTTCCGCTCGCCGGCCTGTGCGGCCTTCCGCAGGGTCGCGGCGGGCGGATCGACGTGGAAGCCGACCTGAGCGTGCCCGGCTTCCCCGCCGTCTACGCGTTGGGCGACGTCGCCAACATTTCCGACCACGACGGCACGATCCTCCCTCAGCTGGGCAGCGTCGCGCAGCAGTCCGGGCACTGGGCCGGCGGAAACATCATCGCCGACATCGAGGGAGGTGCGCGGCAGCCGTTCAACTATCGGGACAAGGGAATCATGGCGATGATCGGCCGCAAGGCGGCCGTCGCGGCGATCGGAGCACACCGCCACGAGTTGGACGGCCGATTCGCGTTCGCGGCCTGGCTCGGCGTGCACGCCCAACTGCTCGCGAACACCGGCGCGGAGATTCGCGCCTTCATAGCGTGGGCGGAGGATTTCTACCTGCGGCCGGCGCACCGCTCGGCCAAGCTGCTCGACCCGTCCACTGTGGACACCCAGCGCATCGACTGGAAAAACTCGTAAGGATTCGTACTGTCCGGCTCAACGAAAGGTCGCCTCATGGCAAGCGATCCGCGTCCCGCCGACGTCCTGGTCATCTTCGGCATCACCGGCGACCTGGCCAAGGTGATGACGTTCCGGTCGCTCTACCGGCTGGAAGCCCGCAACCTGCTCGACTGCCCGATCATCGGGGTCGCCGTCGACGACTGGACCCCGGACGATCTCGCGAGTCACGCCCGGAGTGCGATCGAGACCGCCGGGGAGAAGATCGACGATCAGGTATTCGACCGGTTCCTGGCCCGGACCAGCTACCTCTCCGGCGACTTCGGCGCCGCGTCGACGTACCAGCGGGTGGCCGAGGCGATCGGCGATGTCAGCACTCCGGTGTACTACCTGGAGATCCCGCCGTTCCTGTTCGGACGGGTCGCACAGGGCCTCGGCGATGCCGGCCTGATCCGCGACGGCCGCCTCGTGGTCGAGAAGCCGTTCGGCCATGACCTGGCATCCGCGCGGGCGCTCGCGCAGGAGATTCATCAGCACGTCGACGAGTCGCAGCTTTTCCGGATCGACCACTTCCTGGGCAAGATGGGAGTGGACGAACTGGTGTACTTCCGGTTCGCCAACTCGATACTCGAGCCGGTGTGGAACCGCAACTACGTCGAATCCGTGCAGATCACGATGGCCGAGAGCTTCGGTGTCGAGGATCGCGGGCACTTCTACGACCCCGTCGGAGCGCTGCGCGACGTCGTCGTCAACCACCTCATGCAGGTCGTCTCGGCCGGCGCCATGGAGCCGCCGGCCGGGCCCAACATCGCCGCGGTCAAGGACGCCCAGGTCGCGTTGTGGCGCGCCGTGGTCGACGCCGACCCGGCGCAGTATGTCCGCGGCCAGTATGACGGCTACCGCAGCGTGCCCGGCGTGGCCGCCGACTCGACCACCGAGACCTACGCGGCACTGCGCCTGGAGATCGACAACTGGCGCTGGGCGGGCGTGCCGTTCTTCATCCGCACGGGCAAGCTGCTGCCGGTCACGCAGACCGAGTTCCGGCTCGTGTTCAAGCGCCCGCCCCGGCTCGGGCTGCGGCCGCGCGGCGAGTGGATCCCAGAACGCAACGACCTCGTGATCAAGCTGGACCCGTCGACCGGCATCCAGCTGCGCCTCGACGCCCACCGGACCGGCGCGGTGCGCCCCGAGCGGATCACCCTCGACATGGAGTTCGCGGAGCAGGGCGGGGAAGGGCCCACCCCGTACGAGGTGCTCCTGCAGGCCGCGATGGCCGGCAACACCACCCGGTTCACCCGCCAGGACGGCGTCGAGGAAACCTGGCGGATCCTGCAGCCGCTCCTCGACGCGCCGCCCCCGCCGCACCCCTACGCCCCCGGGACGTGGGGGCCGGCCGCCGCCGACGCCTTGGTGGCCGACCACGGCGGCTGGCGCGGCCCGTGGATAGCCGCCTGACCGAAAGCTCCGACGGCGCCTGCTCCCGCCTCTCAGTTGCCGTGGCCGGCCGGGCGTTTCATCCGTGGCGGATGAAATGCGAAGATTCGCCGCGGTCAGAGCCGGGTGTCGCCTCCTGCTAGGCGTTCGCCGGGCCGCCGGGGTGCAGGCGGAACGTCGGGTGGTCGGCCGGGTCCGGGAAGGCGCGGAAGCCGGCCTTGACCGTCGGCATCCGGTTGTACCTGTCCTGGTACGCAGCGAGCACCGGCGGCCGGTCCTGGGGCGGGATCTCCTCGGCGACGAACTCCTCCACGCGCTCGGACCGGATCAGCCGGGCCCGGCCCGCGGCGCGCAGGTTACGGGCCCACTCGGTGTGCCCGCCCGGCGCGACGAGGTACTGCTCGCCGTCGTGTTCGAGGACGACGATCGGGGTGCTGCGCCACTGGCCGCTTGTGCGGCCCGGCACCGACAACTGGGCGATCCACTTCGTGTTGCGCGGGGACAGCCGGTTACCGATGTGCCTGAGCCACCACGGCGGCTTCCGATAATGCAATTCCGTCATGTTTTCAGTGCAACACCACGCGGCGCGGCTGTCGTCGTCCGGCGGGAGACCGTACCCGTACCGCTGCGGAGGCAGCCGCTACGACGGCGTACTACCAACGGCGTACGTGACTGTTAGGCGGTCGGCGGGTCGGCTGCGGTGAGCATGATCGTGAAGAGTTTCCGGTGGGTGGCACCCGGTAGGTCTTCAGGATCATGCACTCGGGCGTGGCGGTGCCCGATCGCGCCGGGTACGGGCGCTGCTGGGCTGGGTGTTGGGTCGCGGTCGCGGGGTAGATCGACCACCGTCACCGCCCGGGCACCGACCCGCTGGGCCGGCGCGTACACGTGCCGCGGGAATCGCCGGGCCGAGCACCCTGGTCACGATCCCCACACCCTCGCATACTCGCTTCGTGACAGACCCTACCGACCGCGGGAGGAAGCGGGTTCGTGCGATGCGCCGGCCGTCGCGCAACACCTGGAAGTCCTGGGTCATGTTCATGGGGTACCGAATCCTGGCGTGGGGGTTCGCCCTGATCGTGGTGGCGTGCGCAATCGGCGTCTTTTTCGGCCTCCATGATGCCGGGATGCTCGTCCGGCTCGGTGCGCTCGTGATCGCGGCCTTCTTCGGTTACGTCGTGTTCAAATTCGAGATGCTCTTGCGGGAGGCCAGGCAGTCGGCCAAGCAAGCGGAACCGGCTCCGCCGGACAGCGACCCGCCGCCCGACGCCGAGTGATCAGGCCGGGCCTGGTGACTACCGGTCGGCGAGGAAGTCCATGATCGCCGCGGTGAGTTCCGGGGCGGCGGGCGCCGTCGAGTGATCTCCGGGCACCACGGCCCGAGCGCCACGCGGCAGGGCCGCGACCAACTGGTCGGCCGAAGCGGCGCGCTCGTCGTCGGCACCCACCACCACGAGCGTCGGCACCTGGATGCGACCGACCGGCTCCACCGGCGTGGCGACGATCGAATCCAACACATGCAGCAGCGCAACCGGATCCTCGCCATTGGAGCGGAGCCACTGCTCGGCGTGCTCCTCCGACGATCCCGGCGCGAACGTGCCCAACCCAGCGATGACCCGCCGCAGGACCGCTCCCGCCCCGCCCCCGACGCCGAGCACCTCACGCAGACCCTGGCCCGCCACCACCGCCCGACCTGGTGTCGCGCCGCGTACCAGCATCCTCACCACGATGCGGGCACCGAGCGAATATCCCCCGAGGTCGTAGTCGTCCAGTCCCAAGTACTCCAGGAGAGCGAAGCCATCGTCGGTCAGTACGTCGAGGGGATAGGCGGCAGCATCGTGGGGCCTCGCGCTCCGGCCGTGCCCGCGAAAATCCGGCATGATCACGCGGTGCCCGCGGGCGGCGATCGTCTCGGCCTGGCCGTGGCGCAACCACAGCGTCGCGTCTCCAGCCAAGCCGTGCAGCAGAACCAGCGCTCGACCCGCACCCAGCTCCCGGTAGGCGAGGTCCACGCCGTCGCGGCCGGGGAAGAACGACACGCCAGGATTCGGCACGTACCGGAGCGTATCTCCGCCGGGAGCCGGCTTCAGAATCCGACGGCTACGCGGAGCAGCAGGACCATGCCGCGCCCGGGGTGGGGTTCTGCGTTCAGGATCAGCAGGCGGTTGATGGCGCTGGGCTGCCCGTAGGCCTCCAGGGCGCGGGCGGTTTCTAGCGGAAGGGCGTGGTCTTCGACGCGGCGCAACGCGGTGCTCAGGTCGGGTACCACCTTCTGCGCCCCGACGATCCAGATCGCGCGGGCGGCGCCGCCGGCGTAGGCGGGTAGCTGGCTTCCGCTGGCCGAGGCGACCACGAGCGAGCCGGTTTCGGTGAGCGCGGCGACGCTGCCCACGATGACGTCGGGGCTGGCGGTCATCCGCCGGATGTCGTCGGCGCCGGTGACGCGGTCCATGGCCAGAGCGCGTGGCTTGACGGCCCGGTATCGCCCGCTGGTGTTGATGTCCGCGTCGATGCCCGACCGGCGGAGGGTCTCGCTGGCCCCGGTGAACACGCTGGCGCCCTCGGGTATCAGATCTTTGATGCGGGTACGCGCGGCGGCGGCGTCGTCGAGGATTTCGACGGCGAAACCGTGTGCGGTCAGCGCGGTGGCCGCCCGCTCGAGGCTCTGCGCGGGCGCCGGGTCGGCGAACAGTGTTGCCGGCATCGAGGTGGTCATCGTTCCTCCGTCGCTCGTCATGGTGTGGTGTCTCCGGCCGGCGGCTGAGCGGGCGACTCCGCCGCGCTCGGCGCCGAGCCCGCCAGTGGCGTGGTGTCGAGGTACCTGACCTCGTAGACCCGCTCGGTGAACCTCCAGCCGTCCGGGGTGCGCTGGTACCGGTCGTGGTAGATGGCGTAGTTCAGCCCCTGACGGCCGTCGCGGGTGCGCGCGAGCTCCTGGATGTAGGCACGACCGGTCGCGGTGTCACCGTCAAGCTGGATCGTGCCCGGGTGGGTGGTCTGCACGAAGAAGTCCCACTGGCTCTGCAGCCGCTCGCCCCCGGCGCGGATCTCCTCCCGGCCGACCAGCTCGGCGGGGATGTTGGGCATCCGCAGCGCGCCATCCGGCGTGAACAGCGACGCGAGGCGGGCCCGGTCGCGCATCATCGCCGCGTCGGTGAACTCACCACGCAGCGCCTCGATCTCAACGCGATCCGCGATCGCCTGAAAGTCACTCATCGGTTTCCGTTCGCTGGGTGGCGGGTTGTCAGCAGTACGACGACGCAACCCCCGGGAATGTCAGGCACCGGCCGCCGACAACGTGAAGCGAAATGGCACCTATGGCGACAGAATCCTTCACGATCCAAACGCGGCGGGTGCTCGTAGTCACGTTGTCGCTGATGGTTATTGCCTGCTCGGCGCGGCTCGTGCGTGTGGATGAACCGGTGGACAACCGGTGGATAACTGGTCTCGGCCTGGGGGTAACGGGGGCGGTTCTGTGGATGAGTGAAGAAACCTGAAATCGTGTTCTCCAGGCTCTTGCGCGGCGGGGATGGCGGCGGTAGAAATCTCGCACGCCACCAGAGATGGTGACCGGATCCGGGGGAAACCCAGGGTCGGCGAGCAGCAAGCGCTGGACGTTCGCGCAAGCGGGCGGGCGGTGGTGACGTTCGCGAGTGGTCTACCAGCTGGCGAGTCGCCCCCGAGGTTAGGCGCCTTCTTGGGGAGGCAGGCATCGTGTCGACCGATGTTCGCCCAGACTTGCCGGATCGACGTTGGCGTGTTCCGTAGAAATCGGCGGGCTGAGGGATCGGACCGCCTCGCGGATCGGCGGATCGCACTGCGCTTGCGGACTGAGTGATCGGGCTGCTGAGCGCGGGTCGGGAGGTCGGACCGCGAAGAGCGGGCTGAGTGATCGGACTGCCGCGGACCACGGAACTGAGAGGCCCTTCCACCTCATACGTGGAAGGGCCTCTACCTATGTCCATTATCGCCGAGACGGCCGCTTCCATCGCGGACAACACGCCGAACAAATATCAACGAGTATCCGTCCGCTGGCTGACCGTATGCCGTCGCCGGCGGACTATCTGCGTCACATACCGGTGGCTGCTGTGCCGCCCGGCCGTGGATTGTAGGCACCCGGCCCGGGCGAGGTTCTTTCCGCCCGCTTACGAACTCGTGCGCTTCTTACGGTGCGGGTGCGGAGTCCTTACGAGCCGCGAAATCGTGCTCATCCGGCCGACGGCCGTGGACAGGATGGCGGACGGACCGTCATCAAGCCAGAGGAGCACACGATGAAAGCCATCACCCGGATCACGGGCACCGCCGGCCTCGCGCTCGCCGCCACGGCGCTCGTGGCCGCACCCGCCGCCGCGGGCAGCACGGCGCAACGCGAGGGCGCGGTCTTCGCGCAAACCGACAACCTCTCCGGCAACACCGTCGTCGCGTACGACCGGGCGGGCGACGGCCGCCTGCGCCAAGCCGGCGTCTACCCGACCGGGGGCGTCGGCGGCAAGCTCGACGGCGCGGTCGTGGACAACACCGCCTCGCAGGGCGCACTCGCGCTCGACCGGGCCGCCCGGCTGCTCTACGCGGTCAACGCGGGCAGTGACACCATCACCGTCTTCGACGTGCGCGGCGACCGGCTCAGCCGGCGGCAGGTCATCTCCTCCGGCGGTGCGTTCCCGGTGAGCATCGCGGTGCACGGCAACCTCGTCTACGTGCTCAACGCCCGCCACGGCGGCTCGATCCAGGGCTATCTGCGCCTGGGCCGTACGCTGGTCAAGGTGCCAGCCTGGCACCGGGCGATTGGCCTCGACGCGGCGGCGACGCCGGAATTCACCCACACGCCGGGCCAGGTCGCGTTCACCCCGGACGGCTCGCGGCTCATCGTCACCACCAAGGCGAACACCAACGCGGTCGAGGTTTTCGGCGTCGACCGGGTGCACGGGCCATCGGCGAAGCCGGTGGTGAACGTCGAGGCGGGCGCGGTGCCGTTCGCGGTCACCTTCGACGCCAAGGGACATCTTGTCGTCGCGGAGGCCGGTCCGAGCGCCGTGGCGACGTTCACCCTCAACCGCGACAACACCATCACACCCATCGCCACCCAGGCGACCGGCCAGGCGGCGACGTGCTGGATCGTCGCCGCGAACGGCAACGTCTATACCGGCAACGCGGGCAGCGGCAACCTGTCCGGCCTTTCGGTCAAGGCCGACGGCACCCTGACCTCACTGGGCGTCTTCGCCACCGGCGCCGGACAGGTCGATGTCGCGGCCACCCCGGACGGACGGTTCCTGTACGCGCAGACCGGCGCCGCGGGCAACGTCGTCGCACTGCGGGTCGGCCGGGACGGCGCGCTGACCAAGCTCGGCGAGGTCACCGTGCCGGGCGCGGCCGGCGGCGAAGGCATCGTCACCACGTAACCTGGCGGCCGAGCAGCGCGAGCAACCGGGTCTGTGGATCGGCGTCGGCGGGGATGTCGACGCGCTGACCGAAGCTGCCGCTGGCGCGCAGCAGATCGGCCTGAGGTTCGACCACGGCGAGGCACGCGTCGACGAGATCGGCGTCGATCGTGGTGTCCTGACCGGTTGCCACGGCCAGATCCCAGCCGTGGATGAGCACGTCGATGAAGCGGTGGCCGGCATAGACGGATCCGGGGACCGGTCCGTAGGACACCGCGCACGGTGCGTCGAGCGCGCCGGGTGCTTCGAAGGCCGCCGCGGCGACCGCCGCGGAGGCGTCGTAGGCGGCCACCGGGTGATCGCCGAGCACGTCACCGTCGAGGCGGTCGCCGACGTCGTCGATGGTGCGGCCGGCGGCCAGTTCGGCGGCCCACAGGTTGCCGGAGACGATGTGGTTGACCAGGGCGCGTACGTCCCAGCCTGGTCGGTCGGGGTCGGTGCCGTCCACTGGTCGTCCGTGACGCCCGCCACGATCGGGCGGGTAGCCTCGAGCGCTTGGCGGTGCAGTTGTGCGATGTCGATGCATGTCGTG
Organism: uncultured Actinomycetota bacterium; assembly: GCA_963816625.1. Lineage (GTDB taxonomy): Bacteria > Actinomycetota > Actinomycetes > Mycobacteriales > Micromonosporaceae > Dactylosporangium. The sequence continues at coordinate 2,438,464 of CAWFLC010000006.1, forward strand.
TTCCTCTCGATGGTTCAGCAGTCGGGTGGCGGCAACGAAGCCGCCGGTCAGTTCCGCGATGCGGCCGGCGACGTCGATGACGGTGCGATCCGCGAGGAACGGGCTCCGATGACCTGGAGTCCGACTGGTAGTCCGTCGCGGGCGGTTCCCGCGGGCAGCACCACGGCGGGCAGCCCGCACAGGCCGGCCAGCGACGCCCAGGGAATCTGGTCTCCGTACGGGCGGAGCGTGCCGTTGACGATGATGCGGCGCGCGTCGACGTCCGGTTGGTGGTCGTGCGGGATCGCGGTGGTCGGCGTGATCGGGCAGAGCAGCACGTCGTAGTCGGTGAAGAACTCGGCGCACCGTGCGGCCAGCTGCGCGCGTGCCTCGAGGGCGATGCTGAGGTCGCGCGCCCGGGCGGTGACGTTGCGGGCGTGCCGGACCGGCGGGGAGTCGTCGGCGCTGTCGGCGGTCTCGGCCAGGACGCGCAGCCGGTCGTACTCCTCGGCCGGGTAGGCGCCGCTGAACGCGGCCTGGATGAGTCGCTGCGCCAGTCGCTCGGCCTCTCGCAACGAGCACGGCCGGGCCTCGGCGTCGACTCGCGTGCCGGCGGCCTCGATCGCGTCCGCGGCCGCACCGAGCACCCGCAGCACTTCCGCGTCCACCGGGCAGTACTCGTCGTCGAGCCATACCGCGACCCGGTAGCCGCGCAGGGAGGCGGCCCGCGGCGGCGGCAGCTCGAGCCGCCAGGCGACCGCGTGGGTCGGGTCCGGTCCGGCCAGGACGTCGAGCGCGAGCTCGAGGTCGGCGGCGCCGCGGGCCAGCGGTCCGACCGTCGCCATGTCCAGCTCCGCGAGCGAGCCGGGCGGACCCGGCACGTGACCCCGGGTGGGGATGATCCCGTACGAGGGCCGCAGCCCGAACACCCCGCAGTAGCCGGCCGGGTTGCGGATCGAGCCGCCGAGATCGCTGCCCAGGTCGAGGCCGGTCAGTCCGGCGGCAACGGCGGCCGCCGCACCGCCGGACGATCCGCCGACGGCCCGCTCGAGGTTCCACGGGTTGCGCGTCGTACCGAAGATCGGGTTGAAGGTCTGGCAGTCGGCCGCGTAGGCGGGCAGGTTCGTCTTGCCGAAGACGATCGCACCGGCCGCGCGCAGCCGGGCCACCGCGTCGGCGTCGCGCGTCGGCACGTGGCTGGCGTATTCGGGGGCGCCGGCCGTCGTCCGCAGCCCGGCGGTCTCCAGCGAGTCCTTGATCGTGATCGGCAGCCCGTGCAGCGGTCCCCAGCTCTCGCCGCGGGCGAGTGCGGCGTCGGCCGCCGCCGCGCGGTCCAGCGCGGTCTCGTCGAGCGGTCACGACGGCGTTGATCGCGGGGTTGAGCCGGTCGATCCGGTCGCAGATAGTGGCTCAGCAGTTCGCGGCTGCTGATCTCGCCGCGCGCGCAGCGCCGCGGTGAGCGTCGGTCGCCGTGCTCGAGCGCGAGGTCGGTATCGGTCATGGCCTCCTCGGACTGATCCGTCGCGTAGGCGCGAGGTCGCGTCTCGCGATTCGCGAGTCCGGATCTCGCGCCTGATCGGGCAGACGGGGCCGGGCGGACCGGCCCGCGGCGAGCAGGAGGTGCGCGATGACCGACGAGCGATGGCCAGCACGGCTACCGAACCGACTGTGGACGCGGTGATGGGCCAGATCCTCGGCGAGCTGGGCGGGTCTCTCGGGATGCTGCTCAGCGCGCTGGGGATGCGCACCGGACTGTGGGCAGCGCTGGCCGACGCCGGTCCGCTGACCCCGGCCGAGGTGTCGAGTCGGACCGGGCGTGGCCGAGCCACTGGCCCGGGAGTGGCTGCGGGCGCAGGCCGCGGCGGGATATCTGCGCTACGACCCGGCGGCGGGCAGCGTTCACCCTGCCCGAGGCGGTGGCCGTGGCGATGCTGCAGGCGCCGGGCGGCGCCATGATCGACGCCTGCACGAGCATGTTCTGCTCGATGGGCGCCGGGTTCGCCGACTTCACCGAGGCGTTCCGGGGCGGGGGCGGGTACGGCTGGGACCGGCGCACCGAGGAGTACTGGCACGGGTCCGACCTGCTGACCCGCGCGGCGCTGCCGCCCGAATTGATCGGCGCCGTACTCGACCAGCTCGGCACCGGGCTCGCGCGGCGGCTCGGTCGCCGACGTCGGGTGCGGCTACGGGTCGCCGACGATCGCGGTGGCGGCCCATTTCCCGGCCGCGCGCGTGCTGGGCATCGACTACCACGACGTGTCGGTGGCGCACGCCCGCGAAGCGGCGGAGGCGGCCGGGCTGAGCGAGCGGGTGCGCTTCGAGGTGGCCGCGGCGACCGACCTGCCCGGGTCTGGCTACGCCCTGATCACGTTCTTCGACTCGCTGCACGATCTCGGCGATCCGATCGGCGCACTCGCCCACGCCCGCGAGGCGCTGGCGCCGGACGGCGTGGTGCTGCTCGTCGAGCCGCTCGCCGGCGACCGCGTCGAGGACAACCTCAACCCGGCCGGGCGGATGTTCTACGCGGTGTCGACCCTGGTCTGCACACCGAACGCGCTGTCCCAGCAGGTTCCGGGTGGTCCGGAGCCGCTGGGCACCCTGGCCGGCGAGGCCCGATTGCGCGAGGTTGCGGCCGCGGCCGGGTTCACCCGCGTCCGGCGGCTGCCGGTCGACGCGCCGCTGAACCTCGTGCTGGAGCTGCGGGCGTAGGGATGCCGACCATGGCCGTCGTGGACCGCGACGGACGGCTCGTCGGGCGCGAGGCGGCCCTGCGGCGCGGTCGGGGCCGCGCTCGACGACGCGATGGCCGGCGCCGGTCAGCTCCTGCTCGTCACCGGCGAGCCGGGCATCGGCAAGTCCGCGCTGCTCGCGGAAGTGGCCGCGCGGGCGGCGGGCCGCGGCGCCCGGGTCCTGCGCGGCGTCTGCTGGAACGGTGCCGGTGCCCCACCGTACTGGCCGTGGACCCAGGTGCTGCGGGGGATCCACCTTGACGGGTCGGGCTCGGCGAGGCCGGCCGGCTGCTCGGCGGGTCACCGTTCGGCGGGTCACGGTCGGCGGCGAGGGTTCCGCCGCAGGAGGCGGCGGACGCGCGGTTCCGGCTGTTCGATGCTGTCGCCGGCCTGCTCGTCCGGCTGGCCCGCGTCGCACCGCTGGTGGTCCTGCTCGACGACCTGCAGTGGGCGGACGGCCCGTCGGTGCGACTGCTGGAGTTCATCGCAGGGGCAGCTGGCCGCCGAGCGGGTGCTGGTGCTGGGCGCCTACCGCGACACCGAGGCGGCCGCTGCCCTCCGCGGGTTGGGTGCGCCGGTGCTGCCGCTGTCCGGGCTCAGCTCGACTGACGTTGGCAGCGCTGATGACCGTCGTCGCCGGCTCGCGGCCGTCGCCGGAGCGGGCCGAGGCCGTCTGGCGGCGGTGCGGCGGCAACCCGTTCTTCGTCCGCGAGCTGACGCGGCTGGTGCTGGCCCGGGGCGGGTGGGAACAGGCGGCCGGAGACGGCCTGCCGATCCCGGACAGCGTCCGCGAGACGCTGACCGAACGGCTGGCCCGGCTCTCGCCGGCCCTGCGGCGGAGCTGCTGGTCGTGGCGGCGATGACCGGGCCCGACGTGCGGCGTCGACGTGCTGGCCCGCGTCTCGGGCCGGCCGCCCGACACCGTCGCCGACCTGCTGGACGAGGCGGTCCGAGCCAGAGTCGTGGTGCTGGACGGCGGCGCGCGGGTCGCCCACGACCTGTTCCGCGAGGCCATCCTCGCCGCCGCTGCCCGCCGCCCGCCGAGCCGAGTTGCACGCGGCGGTCGGCGCGGGCACTGCAGGATCTCGCCGGCGGCCGCGATGCCCGCGACCTGGCCGCGGTCGGCGGCGCGGCCCGGCTCGCCGCGCACTTCGTCGCGGCCGGTCCGGCGGTGGCCACCGAAGCGGTACGGATGTACTCGTCCTCGCCGCCCAGGAGGCGACCGCGCGGCTCGGCCACGAGGACGCCGTCCGACACTACGAGAACGCGCTGCGGCTGCTCCCAAACGATCCGGCACGACGGGTCGAGCTGCTGCTCGCCATGGCCGCCGCGTGGGACCGAGCCGGCGACCCGCACGCCGCACGCGCCGCGTACCGACGCGTCGCCGAGCTCGCGCGGACCGGCGGCGACGCGACCGCGCTGGCCCGGGCCGCGCTGGGTCTGCACTCCCTCGGCAGCCCGGGCGGCGCCGACGACCGCGAGTGCACGGACCTGCTCACCGAGGCCGCCGCGGCGCTGACGCACCGAGCGCGCCCGGCGCATCCGCCGCCGGATCGCGGTACCACAGCGCTGCGCTCCGCGCGTGCTCGCCGCGCTGGCCCGCATCCACCGACACGCCCCGCACGACACGCGTGCCGCGCTCGATCCGCAAGGGCCCGCGCAGCTGCGCGCGAGGCCGTCGAGCTGGCCGAGGCGGCCGGCGACTCGGCCGCGCTCGCAGTCGCGCTCGCTCGCCGCGCACGACGTCGCTTGGGAGCCCGGCAGCGCGCCCGAGCGACTGCCGATCGTCGCGGCGATGGCGCAGGCCGCGACCGAGGCCGGTGACCACGACCTGGTCGCCGAGGCGACGCTCCTGCGCGCCGCCGCGCTCATCGAGCTCGGCGACCCGGCCGGCCGAGCGGAACTCGTCCAGTACACCCGGCTGGCGGATGGCCTCGGCCACGCCCGCGGCCGATGGGGCGCGCTGAGCCGCCGCGCGACGCTTGCCGAGATGGCCGGCCGCGTCGACGAGGCGATCGCACTCGCCGACGCGGCGCTGAACCTGGGCCGCAGCATCGGAATCCCAGACGCGCAGGGCTGCTTCAGCACGCTTCGCGGCTCGCTGGCGGCGCTCGGCGCGGCTGTACCGCCGATCGACGACGTGTTGCCGCAGACCGATCCGCTGTGGCCCGTGTTCCCGCTGCTGCGCGCCTGGACCGCGATCTACGACAGCGACCGCGAGCGCGCCGTCGCGTTGATGCGCGGCTTCGCGATCCAGGACATCGCCGGCAAATACGATCTGGAACTTCTGGCGGTCGCGGCGATCGTCTGCGCCGCCGTCGGCTCACGGCCGCAACAGGACATGGGTCTACGCCCAGCTCGAACCGCACGCCGGCACCCACGTCGTGGTCGGCGGCTGCGCGGCGTACCACGGCGCCGTCGACCATCTCCTCGGCCTGCTCGCCGCCGCGCTCGGCCGGACGCGAACCGGCCGTCCAGCATTTCACCGCCGCGATCGCGATGCACGAGCGGCTCGGCACGCCGGCCTGGGCCGACCTGAGCCACCGCGAACGTGGACCGGCTCCGAGACGGCGCCCAGCCAACGTCTTCCGCAACGACGACGGCACCTGGCTGCTCGCCTTCGACGGCCAGGAAGCGCACCTGCCGGACGCCAAGGGCCTGCACGACATCGCGACCCTGCTCGGCGCCCCCGGCCGCGACGTACACGTGTTCACCCTGCTGGGCATCCCCGCCCCGCCCACCGGCGCCGACCCCGTCCTCGACGAGCAAGGCCAGATGCGCAGTACGCCGCGCGGCTGGCGCAGCTCGACGTCGAAATCGCCGAAGCGGACGCCCTCCACGACCCGGTTCGATCGGAACGCGCGTGCACCGAACGGGACGCGCTCGTACGCGAACTCAGCGCCGCCGCCGGGCTGGGCGGACGGCGCCGCCGTCTCGGCGACGACGCGGAGAAGGCACGAAAGACGGTGCGGTGCACGCATCCGCGACGTACTCGCGCGGATCGAACGCGTCCACCCCGCGCTGGCCCAGCATCTCCGCACGACGATCATTAGCCGGGACGACGTGCGTCTACACCCCGCCGGACGGCTGCCGCTGGCTCCTGTAGTCGCCGCGGGTGCCCACGACGGCGGGGTCGACGTCAAACGCGATGGACACTGTGCCGCAGCGCGGTGGCGAGCGCCGGAGGCATCGCGGCCAGCACCTCGGCCGGGTACTCGAGCCGGTGCGCCCCGACCTGCAGGGTCAGCGCGGCCGGGTGCCGTTCGCGGCAGCGGGCGCAGCGGCCGATCGAGCCGGTCGGCACGTACCGGCGGCACTCGTCACACCGGTCGCGCGCGGTGTCTCGGCGGCGGCGCGGGTTGCGCCGGAAGACGACCAGCCGGTCGGCCACGCCCGGCCAGGTCGGCAGCGCGGTCACCGATTCCGGTGTCCAGTTGAGCGCCAGCTCGCGGTGCAGGCGCGGGGTGCCGGTCGCACTGGCGCTCCGGCCCGGGCCGTCACCCACGTACGCGAACACGTCGCCGCGGTACGCGCGGACGGCGCGGTAGCCGGCCTCGTCGTCGAACGGCGGCCAGCACAGGAAGAGGGTGCGGTCGGGATGGGCGCGGACCGCGGCGACCGCGTCGGCGGCCCGTACCTCGGTCCAGGTGTGCCGCCCCGGGTGGTGCGCGTTGGGCGCCGACCCGCCGGGCGGAGCCAGGTCGTACGCGAGGACGTCGGCGCCGCGCGCCCGCAGCAGCGCCGCCCAGTAGCCGGTACCGGCGCCCGCCTCGACGAGGGAGCCGAGGCCGGCCAGCTCGGCGAGGGCCGCCTCGTTCGGGATCGCCCAGGCGAACCGGGCCACCAGCTCACGCCGCCGGCGGCGCAGGTCGAGCAGCCGGGCCAGCCCCGGCGCCGGCGCGCGCGGCGGATCGCCGAGCAGCGCGGTGACACCGGCGAGGTAGGGATTGTCCACTGTGGACGACTGCGCCCGGTGATAGGCGGTGCGGCGGTCGAGACCGGCCGCCCAGTCGACCTCGGTGGTCGGCGGCGAAGCCCGGACGGCCCACGGGAAGCGCTCGGCGAACGTCGCGAAGTCGGGCACCCGCCGCAGCCGCGTCCAGGTGATCGGGGTGTACCGCCGGGGCGGCCACGACGAACTCGCCGGCACGTGCCGCCAGCGCTCGTCATGGCGCAGGCCGGCCGGCGCGCCGCAGGTCGCGCAGATCGGGTGCCCGTCGACGAGCACCGGGCCGCCGTCCGGCCCGCCGAGCGGGAGCACCTCGTGACGGTTCATAGCCCCAGTACGCGCTGCCGCACCTCGTTGGTCTCGCGCAGCGCGGCCGCCGTACCGCTGGCCACGATCCGCCCCTCGATCAGCAGGTACCCGCGGTCGGCCGCGGCCAGCGCCCGCTCGACGTCCTGCTCGACGAGCAGCACGGCGACCCCGGTCCGGGTGATCTGTTGCAGCGCGTCGAACACCTCGTCGACCACGACCGGAGCCAGGCCGAGCGACGGCTCGTCGAGCAGCAGCAGCCGCGGCCGGGCCATCAGCGCCCGGCCGATCGCGACCATCTGCTGTTCGCCGCCGGACAGCGACCCGGCCGCCTGGCCGGCCCGCTCGGCCAGCCGGGGGAACAGCCGGTAGACGTCCTGCTCGGTCTCGCGGTACACCGCCCGCGCCGCCTTGCGGTACGCGCCGAGCAGCAGGTTGTCCCGGACCGTCATGTGGCCGAACACGCGACGACCCTCGGGCACGGTCGCCACGCCGTACGTCGCACACCTTGTGCCCGGGCAGCGCCGAAATGTCGACCCCGTCGATGCGGATGCTGCCGGCTGCCGCCCGGTGCAGCCCGGCGATGGTGTGGACCAAGGTGGTCTTACCGGCCCCGTTGGGCCCGACGATGCAGACCGTCTCGGCGGCGGCGACGTCGAGGCCGACGTCCCACAGCGCCTGGGCGTCGCCGTAGCGGGCGTCGACCCCGCGGACCTCAAGCACGCTGCCTCCCCAGGTACGCCTGGACCACGGCCGGCTGGGCGAGCACCGTGGCCGGGTCGCCGTCGGCGATCAGCGTGCCCCGGTTGAGCACCACGATCCGGGTGGCGAGCTGGTTCAGCACGCGCAGGAGGTGCTCGACGATGATGATCGAGATGCCGCTCTCGTGGATATTGCGGATCACCGCGACCGCGTCGTCGATCTCGGCCGGGTTGAGCCCGGCCAGGGCCTCGTCGAGGAGCAGCACGGTCGGTTCGGCGGCGATCGCCCGGGCCATCTCCAGCAACTGCCGCTGGTGCAGGTTGAGGGCGTCGGGCCGGGCGTCGGCCAGGTGTCCGAGCCGGACCGTCGCGAGGTGCCGCTCGGCCGCCTCGCGCGCGGTCGGCAGCGATGCCGACGTGCGGCCGAACATGACCGCCATGGCGACGTTGTCCCGCACCGTCATCGAGGCGAAAGGGCTTCGGGATCTGGTACGTGCGAGCCACCCCCGCGTGCGCGACCCGGTGGGCGGCGAGCCGGTTGATCGGGTGCCCGCCGATCTCGATCCGGCCCCGGGTCGGCGCCATGGCCCCGGAGAGCAGGTTCACCAGGGTCGTCTTGCCGGAGCCGTTCGGCCCGACGAGCCCGACGATCTCGCCGTCGCCGACCTGGAACGACACGTCCTCCAAGGCCTTGACCCCACCGAAGTACCGGGTGACGCCGTCGCACACGACGAGCGGGCCATCGGTGGCGGGCGGCGGCGTGGCTATCGGTTCGTGCAAAGCCGGCACGGCCGGTGCCACCGCCACGGCCGGCTTGCGGGGGCGCAGCAGGTCCACGAGCGTCGCCACCCCGACCGCCGCCAGCATGCCGTAGAGCAACGCGTCGATCGGGTCCCAGTACCCGGTGAGCGTCATGCCGACCATGACGACCAGGAAGACCACGAGCGCGAGCAGCCAGCGGGCGCGCAGGCGGCCCAGCAGTCCGTCGGGCGCGATGACCACCAGCACGGCGAGCAGCCCACCGAGGACGATGGCGCTCCACTGCTCCAGGCCGCCGGCGGTGAGCCGGTCCTGCAGGACGACGATCAGCAGCGCGCCGACGACCGGGCCGAGCCAGTGCCGCCGGCCGCCGAGCACGCAGATCACGATCACGGTCAGCGGCAGGATCAACGCGAAGACGCTCTCCACCGCGACGAACCCGATCTGCAGCCCGAACACGGCGCCGCCGAGGCCGCCGAGCACACCGCCGAGGACGATCGCCACCATCTTGTACCGGAACGTCGGCACGCCCAGCACCTCGGCCGCCGCCTCCGCGTCCTGGATCGCCGACAGCCCATGGCCGAGCCGGGTGTGGTAGATGACCAGCGCCACCCCGACGGCCAGCGCGGCCAGCACCAGGTTGAGCAGGAACAGCACGTGCGCGAAGCTGCCCATCCACGCGGGTACGTGTGGCAGCCGGATCGTCGTGCCCTGCCCGCCGTCGATCGAGCCGGTGATCCGGGCGAACGCGGCGAGGATGAACGGGAGGGCCAGGGTGAGCAGCGCGAAGATCTCGCCCCGCAGCGAGCGCAGCCGGAACGCGACCGCGCCGACGACGACGGCGAGCGCACCGCCGAGCAGGCCGCCGATCAGGATGGCCAGGAAGAAGTTGCCGCCGTTCCGGCCGTAGAACACCGCGGTGCTGTACGCGCCGAGGGCGATGTAGGCGCCCTGGCCGAAGCTGAAGTAGCCGGCGAACCCGGACAGCAGGTTCCAGCTCGTCGCTTGGGTGACCCAGAACAGCACCGTCGCCGCGAGCAGGACGTCGGAGGCGGGCAGCCCGATGGAGTCGCTGGCTCGGCCGATCACGCCCAAAACCACCGCGACGGCGAGGAGACCCGCGACCCCCGTGCGCGCGCTCACGCCGTGCCGACCCGGGCGAACAGGCCCTGCGGGCGCAGGAGCAGGGCCAGGATGATCGCCGAGGAACAGCACGAACGGCTCGGTCGACGGCGACCAGATCACCGAGACGAGCCCGGAGAGCACCCCGATGCCCACGCCGGCGACGAGCGTGCCGAGCAGGTTGCCGATGCCGCCGAGGATGACCACCGCGAACACCGTGCCGAACCAGTCGTACGGCGGTGGTCGGGGTGATGCTGTTGCCGAGCGCGAAGATCATGCCGGCGACCGCGGCGCTCGCGCCGGCCGCCCCGCCGAGCAGCACGCCGAGCCGGCGGTGGTCGATGCCGAATGCGGCCGCCACCGTGCGGTCCTGCGCGAATGCGCGCATGCCGCGGCCGGTGAACGTGCGTTGCAGCAGGAGGTGCCCGCCGCCGACGAGCAGGACCGCCGCGACGAACGCCAACAGCGTGGCGGTCGGGAGCGCGAGGCTGCCCAGCCGGATCGACCCCGTCGCGTACGGGTTGTCCTGCGGCGATATCCGCCGGAAGTCCGCGCTCCACACGTCGGTGGCCAGCTGGATGGTGATGATGAGAAGGCCGAAGCTGACCAGCAGCGAGCCGAACTCGACGATGCGCAGCCGGTCGTAGGTCCACTGCAGCGCGGCGCCGACCACGAACAGGATCGGCGCCGTGATGACCACGGTGAGGATCGGGTCCAGTCCCCAGCTGGTGGCGAGCTGGTAGGTCAGGTAGGCGCCGAGCAGGATCAGTCCGAAGTGCGCGAGGTTGATGACGCGCAGCACGCCCCAGGTGACCGACAACCCGGCGGCCATCAGGGCGTAGAGGCCACCGATGAGCGCGCCGGTGAGCGCCGCCTGCAGGGTGATCATCCAACCTCCCGATTGCCCGGACGCCCGCGCCACCGGGGGAAGTGGCGCGGGCGTCCGTCTTCGCGGATCGTCAGCTGGCGGCTGGGCCCTTGAGCGGTGTGGCGGCCTTGTCGGCCGGCCACACCATGACCCATTCGTCGCCCTGGATCTGCTTGAGGCCCGTGGTGCTCGGCCAGAAGTTGTGATCCTTCGGGTCGAACATGAGGTGTCCGCTGAACGTGGTGTCGGCGCCCTTGGCGTGCAGGGTGTCACAGATCGCCTGCTGGTCGAGCTTGCCGGCCCCCTTGACCCCGGCGATCAGGATCTGCCAGGCGTTCCAGCTCGCCGCCGCCTGCGTCTCGAAGACCGGGTACGGCAGCTTCGCCGCGGTGGCTCGGGTCTTGAAGTCGTTGACGATGGCGCTCGCGTCGCCGCCGAGCCGGTCCAGGACCGCCGGGTTGGGCTCGAAGAGTGACTCGGACAGCACGTTCTGGCTGGTCGCGCCCAGGCCCAGGAGCGGACCCGGCGCCGGGAACAGGCTGAACGTGAGCGGCGGGGTGTACCCGAGCTGTTTCATGGCGGTCAGCGCGTTGACCGTGTCCACGCCGAGGCCGTTGTTGACGACCATGTCCGGGTTGGCCGCCTTGACCTGCGCGGCGATCTGGCTCCAGTCGGTGATCGTCGGCGGGTAGTGGACGTTGACCACGACCTGCAGGCCGCGCTGCGGTGCGATGGTCAGCACGCCGGTCTTGTCGCTGCCGTACCCGTCGGTGACGAACGCCGCCGAGCCGCTCTGGCTGGTCAGCACGGCGATCCGCTTGGGCGGCTTGGGCAGCGTGGCCACGGCGTCGAACAGCTGGTTCGGCACGACCTGGTTGGGCGTCGGGCCGATCGACCACCCCGGGAACTGGCAGTTGTAGGTCAGCTGCGGCGCCAGCACGGCGGTGTGCTGCGGCAGCACGTAGTTGTGCCGCTCGGCGACCGCCATCGCGGCGAGGATGTTGGGCGTCGCGTACGGCCCCATGATCAGGTCGACCTTGTCGCGGGTGATCAGCTGCTCGTACAGCTGCCCGACCTTGGTCGCGTCGGACTGGTCGTCGAGCACCTTCCACTCGATCTTGCGGCCGAGGACGCCGCCGCTGGCGTTGAGCCGGTCGACGAACTCCTGGCCGGCAATCTTGTGAATCGCCCCGGTCGCGGCGAACGCGCCGGTCAGCGACAGCGTCGAGCCCACGACGATCGGGGCGGTGGTGCCGCTGCCGCTCTCGCTGTCCTTCTTCGTGCTGCACGCCGCGGCGCCGGCGACGAGAACGATCACCGCCGTCACGGACAGAATGCGTGTGCGCATGGCGTCTCTCTCCCTATCTCAACGCGCCGGTGGTGTATACGACCGAGCCGCCGAGGACGGTGAGCACGGATCGGGTCTGGCGCAGTGCGGAATCGGGCACCCGGCGGCGGTCGAAGTAGGGCTGGTTGAGCACGGCGACGTCGCCTAGCCGGCCGACCTCGAGTGCGCCCAGTCCGTGCTCGTCCTCGCCGCCCAGGAACCAGCCGTTGGCCCGGGTGTAGTGGGCCACCATCTCTTGCCGGGTAGCCAGCTGGGTGCCGTTGATGAGCGTGCCCAGCGCGTTCTTGCCGGTGGTCGCGTAGTACGCGTGCACCCATGGGTTCATCGGGGCGATCTGCATGCCGTCGGAGCTCATGCCGATCGGGATCCCGTTGTCCAGCAGCATCCGGTACGGCGGGCCGGCCGCCGTCGGGGTGCCGGCGAAGTAGCGGAAGCCGGTGAGGTTGATCCCGCCGCCGAGCGCCTTGAGCTTGTTGACGTAGTCCTCGGTGATGGCCGACGCGTGCGCCACGACCCACCGCAGGTTCTTGATCGGGTACTGAGCGTCGACCAGGCCGAAGCCGTCGATCTCGGCCTTGAAGTCGGTCGGGGTCAGCGAGTGCACCTCGGCCCGCCAGCCGGCCTGGGCGACCTTCGTGGCCGCGGTCAGCCAGCGCACGTTGTTGGCCGTGCCGCTGCCGATCGGGTCGGTCGGGTCGGGCGCCACGAACTCGCCGATGCCGCCGGTGCGCACCAGGTCGTTGCCGAAGAAGGGAAACGCGTTGAGCAGCCGTTGGCCGAGCGGCTGGCTGTCCGGGTCGGCGTCCATGTGCAGGAAGTTGATGCGCAGCCGGACGACGCCGTCGCCGTCGCCGTAGACGGACAGGAACGGCAGGTGCATGTGGTAGTTGTCCTCGTGGGCGGCGCCGTCGGCCGGGGTGTTGGTGGCCTGGAACGCACCCTGGTCCAGGTGCGTGGTCACGCCGAGGCTGACGGCGTAGGCCATCGCGTCGCGGACGCTCTGCTTGCGCTGCTCGAACGTGAGTTGCTGGCGCAGCGCGAGCGTCGCCGATGTGGTCGGGGTGCCGCCCGCGATCGAACCGTCGGCCCCGACGGTGACCGGGAACGGCGCGCCGACCGCGTCGAAGAACTGCTTGCCGAGGGTGTTCGTGGCCGACGGGCCGGTGAAACCGATCGAGACGTACACCGGGTGGTTCGGCGCGGCCGCGTCGAGTTCGGCGAGCGTGGGCAGGCGAGCCTCGGTGAACTGGTTGAAGTGGAAGCCGCCGATGGTCGTGATGAACTCGCCGGCCTTTACATCCTTCGCCCGGCGGCGGATGGTCGCCTGGACGTCGGCGATCGAGTACGCGTTTTCCAGCGGCGTGTGATGCCCGGGCCGGTTGCCCATCAGCACGATGTGGTTGTGGCAGTCGATGATGCCGGGCACGGCGGTCGCGCCCCGCAGGTTGACGACCCGCGGCTTGTCCTTGAACTGGCGCAGGGCCGAGCCCTCGTTGTTGCCGACGTACACGATCTCGCCCTGGCGGATCGCCACGGTCTCGACGACGCTGTTGTGCGCGTCCATGGTGTGGATCTCGCCGTGGGTCAGGACGAGGTCGCCGGTCGGCGATTCGCCGTGCCCGCCGGGGGAGGCGACGGCGTCGTGCGCACCGACGACGGCGCCCGCGGCCGCGGCGGCCCCGGCGACAGCACCGGTTTGCAGAAGTCGGCGACGGGTGGGTCCACGGTGTTCGGTTTCGCTCATCGAGCGACACCGCCTTCCTTGTCAGTGGTGGCGCGTGAGCTCGCCGGTGTCGTGGACGACCTGGCCGCCGACGACGGTGAGGATGGGCTGCAGCCAGGGCAGGTCGGCGTCGCTGACCGCGCGGTAGTCGCGGTCGAGCACCACGATGTCGCCGAGTTTGCCGCTCTCGATCGTGCCGAGCTTGTCCTCCATGTTGAGGAACCACGCGTTTTCCCGGGTGTACAGGCGAACCGCCTCATCCCGCGAGATCTGCTGGCCGACGTTGATGACGTTGCCCAGCGCGTTGCGTCCGGTGCTCGCGTAGTAGACGCCGAACCACGGGTTCAGCGGCGCGATGTGCACGCCGTCGAGGTGGATGCCGGCCTTGATGCCGTGGTCGAGGATGGTGCGGAACGGGGCGCCGGCCGCCGTACCGGTGCCGGACACGTAGCTGAACGCGCCGCACTGCACGGCCCCGCCGAGCGCCTGCAGCCGGTCGAGGAGGGCGGTCGTGACGACCGGCACGTGGTCGATGCGCCAGCGCAGCCCCTTGATGCCGAACTGGGCGTCCATCTGCTCGTACCCGGCGATCTCCGCCTCGAGCGCCGCCAGGCTCAGCGCGCGGTTGTTGTTGCGCCACTGCGCGGCGGCGATGAGCTGCTGCGCCTTGAGCCAGACCGGACCGACACCGTCGCCCGGTGCGCCCCACTCGCCGATCGCGCCGGTCATCATGAGGTCGTCGCCGAACAGCTGGAACTGGTTGAGCAGCCGCTGAGTCAGTTCGGGCAGGTTGATGTCGTTCTGGTTGTGCAGGAAATTGGTTTGGAGCCGAATGAACGTACGGTCCTTGGCGTGCAGGGATTTCCAGGAGTCGTACATGCGGTAGTGGTCGAAGTTGGACAGTGCCTGGGTCGGGGTGGGCGGCCCGACGATCGGGAAGCCGACCTCGTCCAGCACGCTGGTGATGCCGACGCTCGCCGCGTAGGCCATCGCGTCGAGCGTGCTGCGCTCCTTGTCTTGCGGGGTCTGCAAGATGCGCAGGTTGTACAGCGCGGCCTCGGCGTTGGCCCCGCTGGCGATGAGGCCGTCAACGCCGACCACAGACGGTACCGCGGCCGACTCGAAGTACGCCTTGCCGATGCTGTTGGTGACCGCCGGACCGGTGAAGTTCTGGAAGAGCAGGACCCCGCGGTCGGGAACGGCGGCGTCCAGCTCGGCCAGCGTCGGCAGCCGGTGCTCGGCGAACATGTTCGGGTGCCAGCCGCCCATCGCGGTGACGAACTGGCCTGCGGGTACGCCGCGCTGGCGGCGCGCCTTGAGCAACGCCTGGATCTCGGCGATGTCGCGGGCCTTCTCGATGACCACGTGATAGCCGGGCCGGATGGCCAGGCTCACGAAGTGCACGTGCGCCTCGATCATGCCGGGGATCGCGACGTGCCCGCGCAGGTCGATGACCCTCGGGTTGCCTTGCACGGCCCAGGCTATCTGGCCGATGGTGCGTCCGGTCGCCACGATCCGTCCTTTTTGGATGGCCACCGCGCCGACCTGGCTGTTGTGGTCGTCGAAGGTACGGATCGTGCCGTTGTGCAGGATCAGGTTCTTGTCCGGCACGGTCCCGTCGATCGTCGCCACCATCGGCGCATCGGCGGACGCTGCCGTGCCGAACCCTGCTCCGGCTGCCGCGCCGGCGAAAGTTGCGCTGGCCCCCAGGACACCCCGTCGTGATAAACCGCGACGTTCAGCCATGGCGATTCCGCCTCTCACGGGTCCCGCCCAGGGACGGGCGCGCCCGGGGCGGACACGTAGGTCCGGGCCGTTACGACCGTTTGCCGGGAGAGTTGCAGGACGACGTTCTGAGGCGTGAGTGTATGGCGTGGGTGGACAGTGTGCAATAACACTTACCACCCCGTTCACAAAGGTGAACGATGATCACTCGGTGCGCTCGAGCACCCACCACACCCCGACGGCCGGTTCGGTGCCGTGGTTGGCATAGGCGTGCGGGGTTGAGCAGTCGAACGACGCCGAGTCGCCCGGGTCCAGCTCGTACGTCTCGAAGCCGAGGGTCAGGGTCAGCCGGCCGGACAGCACGTGCCCGTATTCGGTGCCGGAGTGGCGCATGAGCACGCCGGCGCCGGACGAGCTGCCGCCGGGCGCGTAGGTGATGCGCAGAAAGTCCACGTGGGTGTGCGGCAGCTGACCGAGCAGCTCCCAGGTCACGCCCGAGTCCAGGTGCAGCACCTCACGCTCGGTGTGCCGCACGACCGGCCCGACCCGGCGGTGGCTGCCCAGCATCTGCAGGCTCTTCAGGCCCTGCCGGGTGGCCGACGGGCCGCCCGGGAAGAACGGCAAGGTGGCCGCGCCCGCGCCGGCGGGCGCCGAGGTCGGGCTCGGCGAGATCGGGATCGGGGCGGCGCCGGCCGGTACCGTTTCGCGCCGCGAGCCGGCCGCCTCGTCGGGCTCGCCGAAGACGTCCTCGATCGAGATGTGCAGCGCATTGGTGATGGCGTAGAGCGTGCTGACCGACGGGCTGCTCTTGCCCGTCTCGATCTGCGAGATAAGGCTCGGTGAGACGTCCACGACGCGGGCCAGCCCGCGCACGCTCAGGCCGCGCTTCACGCGCGCCTCGCGCAACCGCACGCCGATCGGGGGAACCGCCGGGTCGTTCACTGCCCCTTGCCGCCTTTCGCCACACCCTCTGACCGCACGGCCGAACCGTAAGTGTTACTGAACACTTTTACTGTACAGGGGATGCGCGTGATGGCGATCGGCACTTAGGGCACCAACGCGTGACGCCGGGCGCGGAAACTGTCGGTACCGGGGTGCACAATCGGCGGATGGACAAACCAACGATCGTCGCCGCCGAGGAGTGGCAGCGCGACCGCGACGAGTTGCTCAAGGCCGAGAAGGAAGCTACCCGCGCGCTGGACGCGATCGCCGCTCGCCGACGCCGTCTCCCGATGGTCAAATTCGACAATGGCTACGCGTTCGATACTCCGACCGGCACGAAGCGCCTCCTCGACCTGTTCGAGGACCGGGGACAGCTGGTCGTCTACCAGTTCATGGACAACGGGCCGGACGCCTACTGCCCGGGCTGCACCTGGTTCACCAATGGCGTTCCCTCGGGTGCGCCGGCCGCATTGGCCGAAAACGGGATAACGTGGGTGACCGTGTCGAACATGCCACTCGCCCAGATCGAGGCGTACAAGGCACGGATGGGCTGGACGGTGCCGTTCGTGTCGTCGCACGGCACGTCGTTCGCGGACGACTGCGGCGCTGGTGGCGGTTTCATGCTCAGCGTGTTCCTACGCGATGGCGCGGACGTCTATCGGACCTACAACACCACCGCCCGCGGCGTGGACCGGCTCGTCTTCGTCAACAGCATCCTGGACCTCACTGCATATGGGCGGCAGGAGGATTGGGAGGACTCGCCACCCGGCTGGCCGCAGCATCCCACCTATGGATAGGTAAGCCGGACGAGCGATTCAGCCCGGCGGGGCCAGCAAGGCTTCGGACTGGTTGGCGCGTCGCAGCGCCTCGGCGACAAACCCGCCGGCCTTCAGTTGCTCGAGCAGGTCGCGGAGGAACTGGACCGTCTCGGGTCGGCGCGTCCGGGTCGTTCCGACCGCCTGCCGGATCTCCATGAATCGACCGTCGAGCAGGCGGTAGCCGTGATGCGCCGCAACGAACGCGGTCACCGGCTGCCGGATGCCGGCGGCGACGTCCATGCCGTCGTAGACAGCCTCCTCGGTGCGGACCAGGGTCGCGTGCTGCAGTGTGCGGGACAGGAACAGGTCGTACGCCGATCCGCGCTTGACTCCGATGCGCACACCGGGCCGGTCGACGTCCGCGTGGGTCGTGATGGGCGAGTCCTCTGGCACGGCATACACGCCCTCGATCAGCAGATATGGCGCGGTGAAGGCGACCTCGGCCGCGCGGGCCGGTTCGATGGCCAGGAAGCAGATGTCCGCCCGCCCGGCCACCATCGCCTCGTACGACTCGCGGGCGGCGGCGAAGCAGAGCAGGTCGACCGGCACGCCCAGCGAGGCCGCGACCTCCCGCGCGATGTCGACGGTGACTCCGCCCGGCGCCGCTGCCGTACCCGAGGCGAGCACCGGATTGCCGAGGTTGATGGCGGCCCGCAGGACGCCGGTCGGCGCCAGATCGGCGGCGGCCGCGGCGGCCGTGATCCCCATGGCTGAAGAGCCTAGGCTCACCGTCTCGGGTACCGGTCCCTTATGCGTGACAAGGATGCGACACCACGAGAATGCTCCACGGCGGGCATGGCAGCCGTGTAACAGTTGCCGGCAACCTCCCCTTCCGGGCTCCCGCCGGCGGCCAGGAATGGAGACCGTCATGCGGATGCGTCACATCGCCGGCCGGTGGCTCGTGGTCGGCGGCACCGCGGTCGCGCTCACGGTCACCGGATCGCTCGTCGCGGCCGGCGCCACGCCGGGCTCGATCGTGTGCAACGGCGTCAACGGCACCGACCTCTACGTCAGTGACGTGAGCACGTTCGGCAACCCAGGCGGTGGGGTGATCCACGTCGACTCGTTGACCGGCACGCGGACCACGCTGTCGGAGAACGCGAATCCGCTTGGCGGGCCCGACTTCGAGACGCCGACCATGATGGCGTTCGAAGCCAGCGGCGACATCGTCGTCGCCGAAGCCTGGTCAACCCTCGCGGCGCCGCGGTTCCCGGCCGTCATCCGGGTCAGCCGTACGACCGGTGTGCGCACGCTCGTGTCCGACAACGCGAATCCGGTGGGCGGCCCGGATCTCTTCGCGCCGTCGGCCATCGCGATCGAAGCATCGGGCGCCATCCTGATCACCAACACCAACGCGGTGGGCAACGGCGGCGTGATCCGGGTGGACCCGGTGACCGGTGTGCGGACGGCCGTGTCCCGCAACGGCGCTCCGGCCGGTGCGCCGAGCATCGACGCGCCGTTCGCGATGGCCGTCGCCGCGAACGGTGACATCCTCGTGCTCGACGCCGATACCTTCCCCGGCGGTTCCGTGGTCCGCGTCAACCCGGTCACCGGTGCACGAACGCTCCTGTCCGACAACGCCAGCCCGGCCGGCGGCCCGAACTTCGTGGCGCCGTGGGGCATGACGCTCGACGCGGCCGGCAGCATCCTGGTCTCCGACCGGGAGGCGTTCGGCGGCAACGGCGGCATCATCCGGGTGGATCCCGTCACGGGTGCCCGCACGACCGTGTCGAAGAACAACGCCCCGGCCGGTGGCCCGAGCTTCCAGGACCCGGCCGGTCTGGTGTCCAGCTGCGGGCAGCTCTACGTCGTCGACTTCGGTACCGACGCGGTCCTGAAGGTGAACCCGGTCAGTGGTGTGCGTACCCTCGTTTCGGACAACGCCACGCCGGCCGGCCAGCCGGACCTGGACTTCCCGTGGGGCATCGTCGCCCGCCCCCGCTTCACACTGCCGGGACCCGGCGGGCCCACCACATCCGTCACACCCACCCATCCGTCCGACTGAGCCGGCCGCGTCGCTGGGTGGCGGCGCTGGGCGGCGTCGCTGAAACCGGGATGAAACCGCGGTGAATCCCGCCCCGTGCACCCTTCTCGTGGTCGTGGCCGCCGGCGCCACGGTGATGGAAGGAGGGGTCATGGTCAGCGCTTCATCCCGATCGGCGATCGCGGTGACCGGGCTGCGCAAGTCGTACGGCGACACGGTGGTGCTCGATGGCATCGATCTCGACGTCCCCGAGGGGACGACGTTCTCCCTGCTGGGCCCGAACGGAGCCGGCAAGACGACCGTGGTGCAGATCCTCTCCACGTTGATCGGCTTCGACGGCGGTCAGGTGCGGATCGCCGGGTGCGACCTGGTCAAGGAGCCCGACGCGGTACGGGCCGCGATCGGGGTGACCGGCCAGTTCTCGGCGGTGGATGACCTGCTCACCGGCGAGGAGAACCTGGTCCTCATGGCGGACCTGTACCACCTGGGCCGGGCCGAGGGGCGGCGGCGAGTCGCCGACCTGGTCGACCGGTTCGACCTCGGCGAGGCGGCGAAGAAGCTGGCGTCGACGTACTCCGGCGGCATGCGACGTCGGCTGGATCTGGCGATGACGCTGGTTGGCGACCCACGCCTGATCTTCCTCGACGAGCCGACCACAGGCCTCGACCCACGCAGCCGCCGGATGATGTGGCAGACCATCCGCGAGTTGGTGGCCGGCGGCGTCACGATCTTCCTGACCACGCAGTACCTGGAGGAGGCCGACGAGCTGGCCGACCGGATCGCCGTCCTCGACTACGGCAAACTGGTCGCGGTGGGGACGGCGGCGGAGCTCAAGCGCGGCGTCCCCGGCGGCCATGTGCTCCTTCGCTTCGGTGATGCCGCCAGTCTCGACGCGGCGGCGGGCGCCCTTGGCGATGTGCTGCGCGACGACGAGGCGCTCACCCTGCAGGTGCCCAGCGACGGTGGAGTCCCGGCGCTGCGGAGGTTGCTGGACCGGCTGGAGCGGGCGGGGATCGAGGTCGACGGGTTGTCGGTGCACACCCCTGATCTCGATGACGTCTTCTTCGCCCTTACCGGCCACCCGAGCATGGCGATGGAGGCGGCCCGATGAGCGATGCGGTGACGATGCTGCGGCGCGACTTCCGGCACACGCTGCGCAACCCGGGTGCGATGATCATGACGATCGGGATGCCGATCGTCCTGCTGTTGCTGTTTGTCGGGGTGTTCGGCGGGGCGTTGAACGCCGGCCTGGGGTCGAGGCCACGTGGCGGTGACTACATCGACTATGTGGTCCCGGGCATCCTCCTGATGACCGTTGGTTACGGATCGAGCATGACAGCGCTGGCGGTCAACCGGGACGTGACCGGTGGCATCATCGGCCGGTTCCGCACCATGTCGATCTCCCGCACCTCGGTGTTGACCGGGCATGTCGTCGGATCCACCGCCCGCACGCTGGTGAGCGCGGGCCTGGTGATCGGTATCGCCATGCTCCTGGGCCTGCGGCCCGTCGGCAACCCGGTCCGCTGGCTGGCCACCATCGGCCTCCTCGCGCTGCTCGCGTTCGCCCTGAACTGGCTGGGCGTCGCGGTCGGGCTGGTCGCCAAGACGGCCGAGGGCACGGCTCCCTTCACCCTCGTCGTCCAGGTGCTGCCGTTTCTCAGCAGCGCGTTCGTGCCACCGGACTCCATGTCGGGACCGGTCCGCTGGTTCGCCGCGCACGAGCCGTTCACCCCGATCATCGACACCTTGCGCGGGCTGCTGTTGGGCATCTCGGTCGGCGGCGTCGGCCTCATCGCCGTCGCCTGGTGCGGGGGCCTCGCGCTGGCCGGCTACCTGTGGGCGCGAACGCTGTTCAAGCGGGATCCGAACCGGTGAGCTGACCCCGCGCCCGCAGCGCCGCCACCGCAGCGGCGCGCAGGCCTTCGTGATCGAGGCCGGCGTAGGACGACACCGCGTCGTCGTACGCCGGCCGGTCGGCCTGCTCGGCGACGTCCCGGATGCGCAGAACGGACATGGTCGGCTGGAATCCCTGCTGCAATCCGAAACGCTCGGCCAGTGCGATCATCCGCACGCCCGACGCGGTGGCCCCGCGATCGAGGTCAGCCAGGGCCAAGGCCAGCAGGAGCGAGCCGCACGCCGCGAACTCCACAACGGACGCGGCGTCGACCGTTGTCGACAGGAGTCCCGGCAACGTGTCGGTGATGTCCGTGACGAGGTCGAGCCGGCCGTAGCGGGCGTGGGCGACCACGGCGACGGCCTGGACCTCCAATGGCCACAGCTTGGAGCCGGACGGGTCGCCGCCGGTGTTCCTCAGCCGATCGGCGGCCCGTCGCCACAGGCGCAGGCCGCCCTCGATATCACCTCGGCCGAGCCGGATCTCGGCGCGGGCGCAGACATCGAACATCACCAGGCCGAACGCCTCGTTCCCGCTGCCCTGCGCGATCTGGTCCAGCCCCCGCTCCGCCTCGTCGAACGCGCCGCGCTGCAGGTTGGCCAACACGATCGCCCACCGCGCCCGGGCCGCGCTGGACCACGCCCCCAGCTTTTCCGTGATCGACAACGCCGCGTCCAGATGGCGGAAGGCCTCGTCTCCCGGCTCGACCTGCAGGCACAGCTCACCGATCCGGGCGTGGGCGACGGCGCGGATCCACGGGTTGGCGTCGCCCTCGAGGCCGGCCAGCATCTGCTTGGCCGCCCGCAACGCGCCGTCCAGGTCATTGGCGTTCTCGAAGACGAAGCTGAGCGCGTAGTTGGCGGTACCGGCCACCAGCGGCTGCTCGCTGTCGCACAGGTCACGCAGCGCCTGGAAATCCGGGGCGCTCAGCGCGAGCTGGGCGGCCCCGATCAAGGTATCCACCTCCGGCGGTGGCAGCCGGCGCAGGACGATCAAGGCCCGCAGCGGGCGGGCGCCCCGGGTGACGAACGCGCTCAGCGCGCACACCACCGCAGCCGTCCGGGTGGCTTCGACGAGGGCCGGTTCGGGCCGGAAGTGCGACAGCACCCAGGGGGTGTCCCGGGCCAGCGCGGCCAGGCGGGTGACGTTCGACTCGGTGAGCCAAAGGATGCCCAGCAGCGCCCCCGTTGCGGCGACGGACGCGCCGTCCTCCCGGTCGAGCCCGTATCGCAGCGCCTGCACCAGGTTGTCCTGCTCGGCCCGGATCGCGTCCAGGGCCGCCGCGAAGTCGGCGGCCAGGGCCGACTCCTGTTCCCGGACTCCGAAGTCGCGGGCCCAGGCGAGGAAGCGGCCGATGACGCGATCGGACTCGCCGGCCTCCTCCCGGCGCGCCGTACTGAATTCGCGCACCGTCTCCAACATCCGGAAGCGCGTGCCCGGCCCGCTGTCGGCGACTCTCAGCAGCGACTGGTCGACCAATTGCTCCAGGACGGCGTCATCGCCGAGCAGGTGGCGGGCGGCATCCGCGGTGAACCCGCCGGGGAACACCGACAGCGCGCGCAGCGCCGCCTGGCCGGCGGGCTCCAGGAGGTGCCAGCTCCAGTCGATGACGGCGTACAGAGTGCTGTGCCGCCGCGGTGCGTCACGCGTGCTGCCCCGCAGCAGGGCGAACCGGTCGTCCAGCCGGTGGGCGATCTCGGCAACCGACATCACCCGCACCCGCGCCGCGGCCAACTCCACAGCGAGGGGCAACCCGTCCAGACGCCCGCACAGTTCCCGCACTACCGTCGGGGGCAGGCCGGCATCGGGGCGGGCCGCCCGCGCGCGTTGGCCGAAGAGCTCGACCGTCGTCGGCAGGTCCAGCTCGGGCAACGGGTACACCGACTCCGAGGAGAGCCCCAACGCGGTGCGGCTGGTCGTGAGCACCCGCAGATCCTTGGTCAGCGACACCAACGCCTGCACCAGCTCGGCGGCACCGCGCACCACGTGCTCGCAGTTGTCCAGCACCAGCAGCGCCGGGCCGCGGCCGAGGGCTTTGACGATGCCGGTGAGCACATCCGCCGGGACGCCGATCCGGCCGGCCGACGCGTCCCCGGCCTCGCCCACGCCGAGTGCGGAGGCGACCTCGGCCGCCACATCGCCGTCGGCGGTGACGCCGGCGAGCTCGACGAAGTACACCACCCGCTGCCGCGCCTGGCGGCTGACCGCGTGCGCGAGCCGGGTCTTGCCCAGCCCGCCGGCTCCGACGATCGAGGTGACCCGGGACGCCCGCAGCAGGTCGGCCACCGCGGCGATGTCCTTGTCGCGGCCGAGCAGCGGGTTGGGCTCATGGCGGACGCCGTGCCGGACCACGGGCGCGTCAGCGAGCAGCAGGTCGTGGTGCACCTGCCGCAGGGCGGGGCCGGGGTCGCTGCCCAACTCCTCGCGCAGCGCCTGCCGGTAGGCCTCGTACCGGCCCAGCGCCGCGGCCGGGCCCACCGTGGCGGCCTCGCAGCGCAGCAACTGGACCAGCACTTCCTCATCCCGGGGTCGCTGCCGGGCCAGTTCACCGAGCGGCTCGACCGCCTCGGCCGGGCGGCCCAGCCGGGACAACGCCAGGGCGCGGGCCCGCGCCAGCGTCCGATACGTCGACACCCGCGCCGCCCGCAGCGCAGCCAGCGGACCATCCGGCGCGGTATCCCAGCCGGCGGCTCCTTCGCACAGCGCGAGGCCCGCCTCGGCATGCTTGAGCGCCGCCGCGTCGTCGCCGTCACGGGCGCACCGCTCGCTCGCGGACGCGCTGAGCAGGACGGCGCACGCGTCGACCTGCTCAGCGCCCAGCGAGAGGCGGTAGCCGGTGGGCGTGCTCAGGATGACCTCGGGGCCCAGCCGGGCGCGGGCCCGGGACACCAGGATCTGCAGCGCCTTGGTGGGGTGCTCGGGCTGCTCGTCCGGCCACAGCGCGTCCACCAGCCGCGCGGTACTACAGCCCGCGCGCAGGTCAGCCGCCAAGAGCGCGAGCAGGCCACCCAGCCGGGAGCTGGTGATCTCCAGGCCGCGGTAACTGACCCGTGGCAACAGGGCCAACTCGACGGTCACTGACACAAGGCTAGTCCAACCGGTCGGCGGCCACGCCAACCGCTGGTCAGGCGCGCCTGCTCGCCGTCGGTGCCGGGATGCTTTCGGCCAGAGTCAGCCGGCGAACCTCGGTGCCGGCAGCCCGCGCACTCCGGGGTCGAGCAGCAGGACCTGACCGGACAGCGGGGCGTCGGCCAGTTCGGCCGCGTCCAGCCCGACCCGGGCGCTGGTGACGGCCAGCATGGACAGGTCGGGCCCGACGAAGGCGCACCGGGTCGGGCGCGGCACCGGGCAGCGATGAGGACCCGGTCGACCGTCCCGTCGGGGGCGTACCGCACGATGCCGTCCGCCGGCCCACTTGCAGTTCCAGATGAAGCCCTCGGCGTCGACGGTCACCCCGTCCGGGAACCACGCCTGTCGCCTCGTCGGAGACGAAGACCCGCGCCGGCGCCGACCGTCGCCGGTGACCGGGTCGAAGTCGTACGCGCGGATCGACGCGCCGGGTCGAGTCGACGTGGTACATCGTGCGGCCGTCCGGGCTCCAGGCCGGACCGTTGGAGCAGATGATGCCGCCGAACGCCCGGGTGACCGGTGAGTGTCGGGATCGCAGGCAGTAGAAGGAGCCGGTCGGGTCGACTCGGCCAGGTCCATCGAGCCGAACCAGAACCGCCCGCCGGGGTCGACCGCCCCGTCGTTGAACCGGTTGCCGGCGAGGTCGGTCTCCAACTCGCGGACGATCTCGACCGTACCGCGGTCGACGTCGCAGAACGCGATCGCGTGCCGCAGCGCGGCCACCAGACCGCCGCCCGACGCGCAGCGCCACGCTGCCGACCGGGTCCGGCATGGCCAGCGTCCGGGTCGGCGCCGCCGGCCAGTCCCGCGCGTAGATCCGCTGGCCCGATGATGTCGACCCAGTAGAAGCGGGCGCGCGCGGTCGTCCCAGAGCGCGCTCTCGCCGAGCTCGCAGGCGATGTCGCTGAGGATGTCGATGCTCACGTGGGTCTGCTCAGTCATTCGCCTTGTCCCGGCCGTAGGTGAAGAGGATGGCCAGGATGACGAGGCCGTAGATGATGCTGCGCCCGTACTCGGGGACCCGCTCGGCCTGGAGGAAGGTGATGACGGCGACGAGCGTCAGCGAGCCGGCGACCACGCCGAGGTAGTGGCCGCGACCGCCCAGGATGGACACTCCGCCGACGACGACGGCCGCGATCGACTCGAACAGGTACGGGTCGCCGAGGCCGAGCGACGGCTGGCCGCCGTAGCCGACCAGCGCGATGCCGGCCAGCGCCGCGAACACGCCGCTCAGCGTGTAGAGCGCGACCGTCACCCCGCGCACGCCGACGCCGGACAGGAAGGCGGCCGCGCGGAGTTGACGCCGACCGCGTACACCCGCCGGCCGAACGTGGTCAGCGTCAGCAGCACCGTCATGAACAGCGCCACGCCGACCCAGACGAACAGCTCGGCCGGGATGCCCAGCACCCGGCCGACGAACAGGTCGCGCAGCGGTTGCGGCGCGTACGAGCGCGCACGACCGGCAGGTCAGTCCCTTGGACAGGCCGAGCGACAGTCCTTGCAGGACACCGTTCATGCCGAGGGTCATCACGACCGCCGGTACGCCGAGCCAGGCCACGCCCATCCCGTTGGCGAAGCCGACCAGCGGCCCCGAGCCGAGAGCGCAGCGCGATCGCCAGCGGCAGCCGGGAGGTCTGGCCGAGGCTGGTGGTGGTCAGGACGATCGCCGCCGCGTTGAGCACCCACGGGATGGACAGGTCGATGCCGCCGACGAGGACCACCAGCATCTGTCCGGCCGCCACGAAGCCGATGAAGCTGGCCACCACCAGCATGACCCGCAGGCTCGACCAGCCGGCGAAGCCCGGGGTGGAAGATCGACGCCGATGACCAGGATCGCGACCGCGCCGGCGCAGGCGTACAGCACCCGCCGGGTGCTCGGAGTCAGCGCCGTCGAGCCACCGGCGGCCGCCGGATCGGCCGGGTCTGCGGTGCTCACGATGCCTCCTCCGTCGCCGGGCGACCAGGGCGGCGACGGTGCCGAGCAGGACGGCGACGACGAGGAACAGCCCCTGGAACAGCGACTGGTACAGCGGGTCGATGCCGGCGAAGAACAGCACGTCGATGACGAGCGTCAGCGCGACCGCACCGGCCACGGCGCCCAGCGCGCTGCCCCGCCCGCCGCTGAAGGCGACGCCGCCGACCACGACCGAGGCGATCGAGGTGAGGATGAACGGGCTGCCGGCGTTCGGCGTCGCCGGCGGTCGTGGTGGAGACGTAGAAGACCGCGGCCAGCGCGCTGCACAGGCCGGACAGCGCGTAGACGCCGACCTTCACCCAGGCCGCCGGCACGCCGACCGCGCCGGGCGCTGGTCTCGTCGCTGCCGACGCGTAGACCCGCATCCCGAACCGGGTCCGGCGCAGCACGAGCCAGCCGACGACGGCCAGGCCCAGCCAGATCAGCCCGGTCGGCACGTTCGGGTTGGTGAGCACCAGCCGCACCTGGGCGGGATCGACCCGCCGGGCACCGGCAGCACCCGCAGCGCGAGACCGGTGAAGACGGACAGCGTGGCCAGGGTGGTGAGGATCGGCGCGATCCGGCCCTTCGCCACGATCAGGCCGTTGACCGCGCCGCACGCGGCGCCCGAGCGCGAGCACGACGAGCATCCAGCCGAACGGCGCCGGACCGCTGCCGGTGACCGTGGTCGCGGTGACCGCGACGCAGAGGCTGACGATGCCGCCGACCGACAGGTCGATGCCGCCGGTGAGCACGACGAGGCTCTGTCCGATCGCGACGAACACCAGCGGCAGCGTGGTGTTGAGCAGCGACAGGTAGTCGAACGAGGTCGGCAGGTGACCGAGGTTGCTGGTGTAGACGATGAGGTAGGCGGCGAGCGGTGGCCGCCAGCACGGCGTAGCCGAGGCTGGCCTGGGCGAGCCGGGCGAGCCGCCGCAGCCGGTCGGACACCGGAGACTCACGCATCGGCGGACCTCCCGCGATCGAGGCGGCGACGATGCGCTCCGCGTCGCCGACCGGGCCGGCCAGCTCGGCCGCGATCCGACCCTCGCGCAGCACCAGCACGCGGTGGCACAGGTTGGCGATCTCCTCGGTCTCGCTGGAGTAGTAGCAGGATCGCCTTGCCCTGGCCGGCCAGCTCGGCGACCAGCTCGTAGATGTCGTGCTTGGTGGCCGCGTCGACGCCGCGGGTCACGTCGAAGAGCAGCAGGACCTCGCGCGTCGGTGAGCAGCCACCGCGCCATCAGCGACCTTCTGCTGGTTGCCGCCGGACAGCGTGCCGACCGCCTGGCTGGTCGAGCGGCCGCTGCCGATGCGCAGCTGGTCGACGATCGACGGCGACGCGCCGTCCGCTCGGCGCCGCGCTCGACGAATCCGGCCGTCGAGCGGCGCGACAGCGTGGCCAGCGCGATGTTGTCCCGGATGGACAGCGGCAGGAACAGGCCCTCGGCCTTGCGGTCCTCGGGCACGTAGGCGATGCCGATGCCCGGCCCGGATCGCGTCGCGCGGGCGGCGGATGGTCGACCGGCTGCGCCGCCGACGCTGCAGCGCGCCCGCCGCGCCGCCCGCTGCGCGCCGAACAGGGTCAGGAACAGGTCCCGCTGGCCCTGCCCGGCCAGCCCGCCGACGCCGAGGATCTCGCCCCGGCGCAGGTCGAACGAGACGCCCCGCAGCCGGCCGCCGCGCAGGTCGCTCACCCGCAGCGCGCTGTCGCCGACCGGCGATCGCGGTGACGTCCGGGTAGGTGCCCTCGAAGCTGCGCCCGCTCATCAGGCGTGACCGCCTCCGCCTCGGAGATCTGGTCCCGGGTCGCGACGTGGGTACCGTTGCGGAATACGGTGACCCGGTCGGCCAGCGCCTCGATCTCGCGCCACCGGTGCGAGGTGAAGATGACGCAGCAGCCCTCGTCGCGCAGCCGTCGCATGTGGCGCGGAGAGCCACTCGACCTGCCGGTCGGGCAGGGCCGCGGTCGGCTCGTCGAGGATGAGCACCCGCGGCTCGGTGGCCAGCACCCGGACCAGCTCGACGACCTGCCGGTGCGCGACCGACAGCTCGCCGGCGATCGCGCCGGCTGTCGATGTAGTCCACGCCGTACCGGTGCAGGATCGCGTCCGCCTCCGGCACCAGCCGGCCGCGCCGGACCAGCCCGAGCCGGCCCCGCGGCGGGTCCTGCAGCAGCAGGTTCTCCGCCACGGTCAGGTCGGGCAGCAGCGAGAGCTCCTGGAACGCGGTCGCCACGCCGAGCCGGCGCCGGGCGGCCGGCTCGACCACCCGGCGGACCGGCTGGCCGAAGATCTCGACCGTGCCCCGGTCGGCGCTGATCAGTCCACAGAGGACCTTGATGAGCGTGCTCTTGCCGGCGCCGTTCTCGCCGGCCAGGGCGTGGATCTCGCCGGGACGCGCCGCGAACGACGCGTCCCGGAGAGCCTGGACCCCGCCGAAGGCGCGGTCGACGCCCGTCGGCCCGTACCGCGAAGACCTCCGGCGTCGGCGGCTCGCCGGACACGTCGGTCGCCGGCGCCATCGACGGAGTCCCCATCGTCAGGACGCTGCCGAGGTTGACCTTGAGCGTCTGCCCGGGCACGGCGTCCCGTCCGTCGCCGCCTTCTGGCACAGCACCACGGTGGCGTTGGGACCGGAGTCGGTGAAGTCGGCGAAGAAGCTGTCCGGCAGGTCGGGGAAGACGGTCTCGCCGGTCACCAGGGAGTCCGACGTCGCGACCGGGAACGGGATCGTGATGCTCTTCTTCGGGTGCTCGCCCTTGAGCACGGCCCGGGCCAGTTCGAGCGAGATCACCGACAGGAACGGCGGCTGCCCGATCGACATGCCGTTCACCTTCGGGTGGGAGATGCCGGCCATGTACTTGCGGAAGCCGTTCTCGCCCTCGCCGGCGAAGACCGGCATCGGCCGGCCGGCGTCGGCGAACGCCTTGACCACGCCGTCGGTACCGCCGGAGACCCAGACCCCGTCGACCTTGGGCAGGCTCGGCAGCTGGGCGGCGGTCACCCGCTGCGCGGTGGCCGAGTCCCACATGCCGCTGTACGTCGGCGACGACCTTGATGCCCGGGTTCGCGGCGAAGACCGTCCTTGGCGCCCTTGTTGCGGTCGTTGTCGGCGCCGGTGCCGGCGACGCCGGTCACCATGACGACGTTGCCCTGGCCCTTGAGCTGGTCGACGATGAACTGGGCCAGCTGCTGGCCGAACTTCACCTGGTCGGTGTTGACGGTCAGGCCGCACGGTCGCGTCGACCGTGTTGTCGAACGACACGACCACGATGCCGCGGTCGCAGGCCTGCTGGACCACGCCGTTGAGGCCGCTGGTCGACGCGGCGTTGATGACGATCGCGTCGACGCCCTGCGAGATCAGGTTGGAGATCTGCTGCGACTGGGTGGACACGTCGTTGCCGGCGTTGTAGACGCTGCAGTCGACCTGCTCGGTGTAGGGCGGCATGGCGCAGGCCGCCTTGAAGACGTTCTCCATCTCGACCCGCCACTGGTTGCCGATGAACGAGTTGGACAGTGCGATCTTCAGCTTGCTTCGCCGGATCCTGCCGGCTGGGCTGTCGGTGGTCGACTGCTGCACGCTGTTGCGATCAACAGCACAGCAGCCGCGGCGGCCAGCAGCCGCGCGTACCGATGTAGACTCATGGTTGCTCCACCTTGTATCACCGCCACGGGCCAGTCCCGTGGCGTTGTGGTTTGGCCGCGGCTGCAACCGCGGCCAGACGCCTGTACTCAGCCCGCGAGGTCGTCGTCGTGTGGCAGGACGGCCGGAGTTCGGCCGGCTCTGGCCGTGTGGTTGGCGGCCACGGTTCTCGGACTGTGGCCGTTCTCGTGCGCCGCTGCGGCGTGACCCGCGGCGGCCGACGTCAGGTTCGCTGGCTGGGCAGAGGGAACGTGTCGGCGTCCCTCAGCACTGCCGCCGCGGCGCCCAGGACGACGACGACGTCGTCGTCCAGTTCGCCGACGACGACCGGTGG
Source organism: uncultured Actinomycetota bacterium (assembly GCA_963816625.1). Classification (GTDB taxonomy): domain Bacteria; phylum Actinomycetota; class Actinomycetes; order Mycobacteriales; family Micromonosporaceae; genus Dactylosporangium. The sequence continues at coordinate 2,468,373 of CAWFLC010000006.1, forward strand.
CAGCACCTCGCCGGCGTGGATCGCCCGGCGGGCCATCGACTCCCGCAGCGGACCGAGCAGGATCTCGCCCGCCGGGGCGAGGTTGCCGCCGAGCACGATCAGCTCGGGGTCGAGCAGGTTGTACATGTTGGCCGCCGCCAGGCCGATGTGCCGGCCGGCGTCGGCGAGCACGCGGCGGCAGCCCGACGTCGCCGACCTGGGCCAGCTTGATGACGTCCGCGATCGGACAGCCGGTCGCCGTGGCTCCGCCACAGGTTCTGGGTGATCGCGTCCGCGTTGGCCAGGGTGTTGAGGCAGCCGCGCCCGCCGCATTCGCAGACGAGGCCGTTCTCGTCGATGGTCGTGTGTCCCAGCTCGCCGGCGGTGCCGTTGGCGCCGACGTACAGCGCCGCCGTTGAGGATGAGCCCGACGCCGATGCCGGAGGCCGAGTAGACGTAGGCGACGTCCCGCAGGCCCGCGGGCCGCGCCCCAGGTGAGCTCGGCGAGCGCGGCCAGGTTCGCGTCGTTGTCGACCAGCAGCGGCAGCTGCAGGGTCTCTGCCGCGGCCGAGTGCGGGTTGACGTTCACCCACGGCTTGAGCGTGGTGGCCCGACCGTTGACCCCGCTGCGGCGCTGGATCGGCCCGGGCATCGCGACGCCGACGCCGAGGACCTGTCCCGGCGGGCAGCCCGACCCGGTCCAGCATGTGGTCGATGAGCGTGCCGGCCGTCTTGAGCGTCGCCTCCGGCGGGGTGTGGTCGTCCATCGGCACCGAGTCGTGAGCCAGCAGCTCCTGGGCGGTGTTGCAGATCGCCGCCCGGACGACGCCGTTGGCGATCTCGACGCCGACGGCGACGCCGAGGTCGCCGCTTGAGCCCGACCAGCGTCGGCGGCCGGCCGGTGTTGCGGGCGTCCTTGGCCGCCGGCGACCTCGACGACCGTGCCGGCGACCATCAGCTCCTCGACCACGCTCGTCGACCGTCGAGCGCGACAGCCCGATCTCGGCCAGCGCGCCGCGGCTCAGCGCGCCCCGCTCGCGCAGCGCCCGCACCACGCGGGCGCGGTTGGCCCGGCGCTGGGTCGACGAAGAGTCCGGGGACGACATCGCCACCATTCCGCCTGGAAGCTCGGGGGGACAGGCTCGTTAATCGGTGGACCGAGTATCAGCGTTTGCGCGGAACCAGTCAATAAGAATGGCTCCGAGGCCCGTATTACGATCAAGTTAAGCTCAGTTTAGACAAAAGTCGGCGGGAATAGCGGACTTCGCGCCGGCAACGGCTACGCGCCGGTGACTCACCCGCCATTCGAGGGGCGCCGCGACATCCGCGTCCTCGTATTCTGTTTAGTTCAGTCATAAACCTGGGCTCATAAGGCTGGCGCGCCGGTTGGTATTGACTGCACTAGCCGGTACGGGGAAACTCCAAAGCCAACCATTGGACGGTGGAAGATGAGCGACGCGCACGACTCGGACCCGGCCCTCACGGTGCTGCGGCACTGGCGCTCGGGCGCCGTAACCGGCGACTGGTCCGGTCTGCTCGCCTTGCTCGACTCGGACGTGGCGTTCCACGTACCCGTGCCCGGATTCGCCGGTCCTCAGCGGGGACTCGGCGCCGCAACCCGGTTCTTCACCACCTCACCGCGGTGCTGCGGGCGGACCTCGACGTCACCGCCACCCTGCACGGGGTTGACCGGACCGGCTTCGAGGTGGCCGTGACCGGCACCATGCACGGTCAACCGTTCGTCCAGGCGCTCTGTCTCGTCTTCGAGCTGGTCGACGGACGGGTGCAGGCGTTCCGCGAGTACCTCGCCTGGCCGGGCGGCCTACCCCCCAAAAGCTGATCCGGAGGCCGGGGGCACGGCACGATGATGGCAAAGGATTGACAGGCTCGCATGTCAGGCGCAAGCATCGACATGGAGAGCGCTCTCCCGGATCCACCCCCATCGACCCAGCCGTATGCGGCCGAGGTCGGGCACCGCCGTGCCCCGAACCCGGCCGGGCATGAAGCGCTCTTCGGGGCGCTGAAGGGAAGGCGACGTGCACCTCCTCCCGCGTAGCGGCCGCCCCCGCACGCGCTCCATGATCAGCACATTGGTCCTGGTGGCCGGCTGCCTCACCGGCGCCGCGGTCACTACCCTCGCGTCCGCCCCGGCGGCGCTCGCCGACACCGTGCCACCCGCCCCCGCCGGGTGGACGACCGTGTTCGGGGACAACTTCGCCGGCCCGGCCGGCTCACCGCCGTCGGCGGCGAACTGGTTCTACGACATCGGCACCGGCTTCGGTACCGGCGAGAAGGAGCACACCACCAACTCCACCAACAACGTCTACCTCGACGGCAACGGCCACCTGGTGCTCAAGGCGATCAACAGCGGCGGTACCTGGACGTCCGCCCGCATCGAGAGCACCCGCGACGACTTCCAGGCGCCGCCCGGCGGCAAGCTGGAGATGACCGCGTCGATCCTGCAGCCCAACCCGGCCAACGGGCTCGGCTACTGGCCGGCGTTCTGGGCGCTCGGCGCGCCGATGCGCACCGGCGGCGGCTGGCCGCAGTCCGGCGAGATCGACATGATGGAGGACGTCAACGCGCTCAACCAGGCCTCGCAGACCCTGCACACCTCGGGCCCCAGCCCCGGTCACGGGCTGATCGCCTGCCCGGGCGCGGGGTCGACCTGCCAGACCGGCTACCACACGTACTCGGTCATCATCGACCGCACCAACACCAGCGCCGAGACGCTGCAGTTCCTGATGGACGGCGTGGTCGAGAGCACCATCACCGAGGCGTCGGTCGGCGTCACGGCCTGGCAGACAGGCCATCGACCACGGTTTCTTCATCATCTGGGACCTGGCGATGGGCGGCAACTACCCGGACGGCATCTCCGGCCAGACCACCCCGACGGCCGCGACGACGTCCGGCGGGTCGATGAGCGTCGCCTACGTCGCCGTGTACGAGCAGGGCGGCAACTCCACGCCGACCGGCACCGCCACCGCGACCGGCACGGTCAAGGGCCTCAACGGGCTGTGCCTGACCAACCAGAACTCGCTCAACGCCGCGAGCAACCCGATCGGCGTGAGCGCCTGCAACGGCAGCGCCGGCCAGCAGTGGTCGCCGTACACCGACGGGACCCTCCGCGTCCAGGGTGGCTGCCTCGATGTGGTGGCCGCCGGCACGGACCAGCGGTACCAATGTCGACTGGTACCCGTGCAACGCCAGCAACGCGCAGAACTGGACCTACCAGGCCAACGGTCAACTGGTGAACCCGAACTCCGGGCTGTGCCTGACCGTCCCGGGCGGCAACACCGGCGCGCGACTGGACATCGAGACCTGCACCGGCTCCGCCCAGCAGCTGTGGACGCTGCCGACCGGCACGGGCACGGGCAACACGGTCACCGTCACGTCACCCGGCAACCAGTCATCCTACCGTCGGCACCGCGGCCAGCGTCCAGGTCCACGCGACCGACTCGGCGCCCGGCCAGACGCTGACCTACAGCGCCACCGGGCTGCCCGCCGGCCTGTCGATCAACTCCGGCACCGGCCTGATCACCGGCTACGCCGACCGCCGCCGGCACGTCGCACGCCAACGGTCACCGCACGCGACACGACCGGCGCGACCGGCTCGGCCACGTTCACCTGGACGGTCGGGTCGGGCAGTGGCAGCTGCGGCACGACGAACGTCGCGCAGGGTCGCCCGGCGACGGCGTCCTCGCAGGAGAACGCCGGTACCCCGGCGGGCAACGCGGTCGACGGCAACGCCGGCACCCGGTGGTCGAGCGCGTTCACCGATCCGCAGTGGCTGCAGGTCGACCTCGGGTCAGTACCCAGAACGATCTGCCAGGTGGTGCTGAACTGGGAGGCCGCCTACGCGCCGGGCGTTCCAGATCCAGACCTCGACCGACGGCACGCACCTGGACGACGATCTACTCGACGACGACCGGCACCGGCGGCGTGCAGACCCTCAACGTCACCGGCACCGGCCGGTACGTGCGGATGAACGGCACGGCGCGGGCCACGCAGTACGGGTACTCGCTGTGGGAGATGGGCGTCTACAGCCGGGCGAGCACCGGTGGCGGCTGCGGCACGACGAACATCGCGCTGAACCACCCACCGTCGGCCTCTTCGCAGGAGAACGCCGGTGCCGCGCCAGGCAACGCGGTCGATGGCAACGCCGGCACCCGGTGGTCGTCGCGCGTTCAGCGACCCGCAGTGGCTGCAGGTCGATCTGGGTAGTACCCAGAACATCTGCCAGGTGGTGCTGAACTGGGAGGCCGCCTACGGCCGGGCGTTCCAGGTCCAGACCTCGACCGACGGCAGCACCTGGACGTCGATCTACTCGACGACGACCGGCACCGGCGGCGTGCAGACCCTCAACGTCACCGGCACCGGCCGCTACGTCCGGATGAACGGCACGGCGCGGGCCACGCAGTACGGCTACTCGCTGTGGGAGATGGGCGTCTACGCGGCGTCGTAGCTCCGGCCGCGGGCGCCGCCCTACAGCGGCGTCCGCGGTCATGCCGATGCCAGGCCGGAGCAGGCGACCAGCAAGCCAGTGGTGCGCGTTCTGCGGTTCAGACTGGCGGATGGACCGGCCCTGTGGCGGTGAGTGCCAGCAGCGCGGTGTCGTCGTCGATGCCCTCGTGGAGGGTGTTGAGCAGTTCGGTGAGTGTGGCAATGATCTGGGCGGCGGTGGTGGGCGCAAGGCTGGCGGCGAGCGCGCGGAGGGCCTCGGCACCGAATCGGCCGGTGGGGGTTCGGGCTTCGGTGAGCCCGTCGGTGTAGAGCAGGAGAGTGTCGCCGGATTGGAGCGCGATGCTGCGGGTGACGATCGTTACGTCGCGCAGCACGCCGATGAGGGTTCCGCCGGTGGTGGGTTGGAAGTCGGCGGTGCCGTCGGCCCGCAGCAGCAGCGCCGAGGGGTGGCCGCCGCCGGCGATGTCGGCACGGTAGCCGGTGGCGGTCGGGGTGAGGACGCCGAAAATGACGGTGCAGAATTCCCCGGTTCCGGTGTCGGAGTCCTGGCACAGCACTGAGTTGAGATTCGTCAGTGCGGCGGATGGCGACGGGTCGTAGACGGCGGCCGCGCGCAACGTGTAGCGAGCCTTCGCAGTGACGGAGGCGGCTCGCACGCCTTTGCCGCAGACGTCGCCGAGGAAGAAGGCCCAGCGTCCGTCGGTGAGCTGGAACAGATCGTAAAAGTCGCCGCCGACCTCGTCGGGTGAGGCCATGTGGTACGACGCGGCGGTCTGCATCCCGGGCGGTGTCGGCAGCGTCTCGGGCAGCAGGCTGCGTTGCAGGCCGACGACGAGGTGTTGCAGGCGTTCTCGTTCGTGCTCGGCGACCTGTCGTGCGTGCAGCAGCTCCTTTTCGTACGCTCGCCGGTCGTGCGCGTCGAACACGGTGGTGCGGATCAGTAGGGCGTGTCCACCGGTGCCACGCTTGACGACGGAGGTGAGCAGGACTGGCATTCGCGCGCCGCCGGCGGTGTGCAGGTCGAGGGCGACACCACCCACCTCGCCTTGCATCTGCAGCAGAGGCGCCAGGTGAGTCTCGTGGTAGATCCTGCCGCCGACGGTGAGGAGGTCGCTGAAGCGCCGATGGCCGACAACCTCGTCACGGTTATGGCCGAGCCACCTCAAGAGGGTGGCATTGATCTTGACGATGGTGCCGTCCATCCGGGTGGACAGGTATCCGCACGGGGCGTGGTCGTAGAGATCCTCGGCGTCCTCGTCCAGCAGGTCGGCCAGCGTCGTGTCCGCGGGCGCTGCGGAGGGGTCGAGTGATTCGGGAATCTCGTTTGTGGGTTCGGTCACTGCAATGCAGCTACGAATGACGTGATGGCCTGTGCGGTGGCCTGCGGCGCGCTGAGTTGAGGGCAGTGCCCGGTGGCGTCCAGCGTGACGAGTTGACTGCCGGCGATCTCGCTTTGGACGAACGCGCCGACGGCCGGCGGGGCGATTGCGTCACTCGAGCATTGCAGGATCAGCGTCGGAACGCTGACGTCCGCGAGGTCCGCCCGGTTGTCGGACAGGAATGTCGTGCGGGCGAATGACCGGGCGATGGCCGGATCGGTGCGGCAGAAACTGTTGGTCAGCTCTTGACCGAGTTCAGGCCGGTCAGGGTTGCCCATGATGAGCGGTGCCATGGTGGCCGACCAACCGAGGTAGTTGCTGTCCAGGGAGTCCAGCAGTTCGTCGATGTCCTCGCGGCTGAAACCACCCACGTAGCCGGCGTGGTCGACGTAGCACGGTGAGGGCGTGAGCAGGACGAGCGCGGCGAACCGGTCGGGTTGGCGGTTGGCGGCCAGGACACCGATCATGGCGCTGACCGAGTGCCCCACGAATACCACCTGCCGAAGGTCGAGCTCGTCGCAAATCTGCAGCACGTCGTCGGCGTAGCCGTCCAGGGTCGCGTACCGGCGCGGGTCCCATGCCGACAGGTCGGAGCGGCCAGACCCGACGTGGTCGAACAGCACGACCTTGGACCGCCGCTGCAGGTCGGGCGTCACATGCCGCCACATGTGCTGGTCACAGCCGAATCCGTGAGCGAGCATGACGACCCGCCCGCTGTCACGGCCAGTGATCGCAATATTGTTGCGTGCCCGTACGTCCATCCGTCGATTCTCCCACCCGGCAAGGACTTCAACGACTGTCGATGCCGCCGACCGCCGCCGCTACCCGACCCACTCAACGCGCGGCATGAACAGTCGCACAGTGACGCCCCGGGCGGTACTGGAGATGTCCAGATGGCGGCACAGCTGGCGGACGATCCAGAGCCCGCGGCCGCTGACCTTGTCCGGTGCGGGGAGCTCATAGGCCAGAAACCCGGGCAGGCCCGGCCCGTTGTCGCTCACCTCGATCTGCACACCGTCCGTGGTCTCTTCGACGGTGATGCGGCCGGCCCCGCCGCCGTAGCGGACCGCGTTCGCGGCGATTTCGTTCACGGCGATGACCAGGTCGTGGACCCGAGATGCGGAGACACCGGCCACGCGAGCGGCGCCTTCGACCAGGTCACGGACCCGCCAAAGACGGTCACCGGTGAAATTCTCGGACACTGAGGGCAGGCGTTTGCGTACCACTGGTCACCGCTTCCTTCTCATGAAGGCATCGTCTAACCGGTACCCGCTGGGGGCTGCGCCAATCATTACCACGGTCGACATTGCCGGCGAAGCGGTGCCGCCGCAGGTTCACTGGGATGCCGGCGCGGTCAGCGTCACGGTCACATCGTACTGACCGGCGCCGGCGGGGGACCGTTCCACGGTGCCGAGTCCCGCCAGCGTCGCCAGCGAGGCGGCGTTGTCCGCCGCGACGACCGTGACCAAGCGGGTGACGCCCGAGGGCCGGTGCGCCACGATCGCTCGGGCCAAGGCCGAACCGACACCTCTGTTCTGCCACGCGTCGGCGACTGCGATCGCTATGTCAGCGGTACTCCGGTCGTACGAATAGCGGATCATCCGGGCCACGCCCAGCGGCGCTTCGTCAACCGCTCCGGCCGGCGCCAGCAACAGGACAGCGACATGGTCGATTTGGTCGACATCGTCCACCAGACGATCGAGGACGCGTTCCGAGAGCCGCGGCGGTGCCGCGTGGAAACGGCCATGCCGGGAAACCTGCGACAACGCGGCGTACATATCCTGCAGCACCTGCCGGACCAGGTGCGGCTGAGGGTGCACGTCCCGGTGTGTTCAACAGGTCAGTACTGCCCATCCCGCTGCGGGCAAGACCACCTGCGCATTGCCCGCGCCGGCATCGACGATGTCGGCTCGTCCTGCCAGTACGTGTCTCGCGTTTGGCACCGGGACGGCGGCCGTCGTGCTGGCGGTCGAGAGCGCGACGGCAAGGCGTTGGTCGCCCGCGCTACTGACGTAGCTCAGCTGCTCGTTGCTGACCTCGCGCAGGGCGGTACGGGCAGCATGCAGCCATGGGTGGCGACGTCGCAGGCCGAGGAGTTGTTGGTGCAGGTGAAATGTGGGCAGGCCGGTCGGGGTTAGCCCGGCCGGTCTCGCCGGGAAGGCGGGGCGCACAGCGTCGTCACCGCCGATGCGGTCTTCCTTGATACCGCGGAAGGCGTGTTCGTCACCGGCGTAGATGGAGGGGGTTCCGCCAACGGTCGCCAGGATGGCCAGCGCGTGCTCGAGGTGAGTGACGTCGTTCAGGCGGCTGGCGATACGGGTGACGTCGTGGTTGCCGAGGAACGTGTTGGGGACGAAGGTCTCGAGGAAGACATCGTGGCGGCGCAGGGCGTGCGCGAGTTCGTAGAAGTTGTGGTCATTGAGGCTGCTCCAGATTGCCTTCCAGAGTTCGTACTGCGTGACCGCGTCCAGGTGGCCTTCCGTGACGGTCGCGGCGTAGTCGCCCTGGATGGCCTCACCCAGCAAATAGGCGTCCGGATGGCGGGCGCGTACTCGATCGGCAACCTGTGCCCAGAACGATGCGGGCACGGCGTAGGCGGCGTCGAGACGCCACCCGGCGACGCCGCGGTCAAGCCAGTGATTCATGACGTGGGTGACGTAGTCGACAACTGCCGGGCTGGCGTGATTGAGCGCGACGAGGTGATGGTGACCCTCGAAATCGTCGTAGTCCGGCTCGGTGCCCGGAGTCCATGCGGCGGGTCCGTTCGGCCAGCGGAGCCGGAACCAGGAGGCGGTCGGTGCCCACGGGCCGTCCGCCAGCACGGCCTGGAATGCCGGGTGCGACCGGCCGAGGTGATTGAACACACCGTCGAACAGCACCCGGATACCACGGTCGGCGGCGGCGCTGATCAGGGCATCCATGTCCTGGTCGTCGCCGAGGCGAGGATCTATACGGTAGTGGTCCGTGGTGTCATAGCCGTGCGTCTCAGATTCGAAGACGGGTCCCAGAGCGACACCCGATGCACCGAGCTCGATTACATGGTCAAGCCACGCCGTCAATTGGGGAAGCCGATGCCGGACCGGATCCTCTAACACGCCGCGCTGCTGTTCCGCTGCTACGAACCCGAGCGGATAGACCTGCCACCAGATGACATGCCGAACCCACGCCGGGCCCGGACGGCGCGGCGCCGGGACCTGTAGATCGCCCACGTCAACCATTGTCTCAGCCACTGGGTATCGCCGCGCTGACGTTGTCGCGCAGTTCGCGGCCGACGGTGGTGCCGAGCTCATCCCAGCTCTTGGCGAACTTGTCCAGGCCTTCCCGTTCGAGCGTCTCGGTGACGTCGCGGTAGTCGATGCCGAGGCTTTGCAGGTGGTCGAGGTGGGCGCGGGCCGCGGGGTAGGTGCCGTGGACGGTGTCGCCGGGGACGGTGCCGTGGTCGGCGAACGCGGTCAGGGTGGTGCCGGGCATGGTGTTGACGGTGCCGGGCGCGATAAGTTCGGTGACGTACATGGTGTCGGGATAGGCCGGGTTCTTGACGCCGGTGGAGGCCCACAGCGGGCGTTGCGGCCGCGCGCCGGCGGCGGCGAGGGTCTGCCAGCGTGTTCCGGCGACGGTCTGCTCGTAGGTCTGGTAGGCGAGTCTGGCGTTGGCGACCGCGGCCTTGCCCTTGAGGGCGACGGCTTCGGGCGTGCCGACGGCGTCGAGCCGGGCGTCGATCTCGGTGTCGACGCGGGAGACGAAGAACGACGCGACCGAGTCGATCGTGCTCAGGTCGCGGCCGGCCCGCATCGCATGTTCCAACCCGGCGAGGTAGGCGTCGATGACGTCGCGGTAGCGGTCCAACGAGAAGATCAGGGTGACGTTCACGCTGATGCCCTCGCCGATCACGGTGGTGATCGCTGCGAGACCTTCGCGGGTCGCGGGAATCTTGATGTACAGGTTGGGTCGGTCGACAGCGGCCCACAGCGCACGGGCCTGCCGGACCGTCGCGGTGGTGTCGCGAGCGAGTCTCGGATCGACCTCGATCGACACCCGCCCGTCGAGGCCTTTCGTGTCGTCATACGCGCGGCGCAGCACGTCGCAGCCCGCCCTGACGTCGGCGGTGGTGATCGCGAACACCGCGTCGTCGAGGGTGGTATCCGCGGCCGCCAGCTCGCGCAGTTGCTCGGAGTAGCGGTCGCCTTTGGACAGCGCGGACGCGAAGATCGTCGGATTGGTGGTGACGCCGACCACGTGCTTGTCCCCGATCAGCGACTCGAGCTCGCCGCCGGCGAGCAGTTCGCGGGACAGGTCGTCGAGCCAGACCGACACGCCCGCGGCGGACAGGTCGGCCAGCGGGTCGAACGGGATTGTGCCGTTCATGGGAATCTCCAGTCTGTCGGCGATCGTTGCCGGGGGATGCGCCCGTGGACCGGGACGAGCCGCGAGGCTCGTCCCGGTCCACGGCTTGGTCAGGCTTGCTTGGCCTGGCCGGCCGCATCCTTCGCACTCTGTGCGGTGGACCGTGCCGCGTCCTTGGCGGTGTCCCGCACCGAGGCGACCGCCTCCTGTGCGTGATTGCCGAGATCCTCGCGCAGGTGCTGCGCCGACTCGGTCAGCGGCTGGCGAACCGGTTCGACGAGGTCGTCGGCGTGGTCACGCAGCTGCCGACCGGCCCGCTTCTCCAACGCGGTCGCCGGGAGGAGCGACGCGACGAGCATGCCGGCACCGAAGGCGATGAGGCCCGCGGCGATCGGGTTGCCCTGCGTCTGGCGGCTGACTGCTTCCGGCGCCTGCCGGACGTGGTCGGCGACCTGGCCGGCCTGATCGCGCACCGTGCCGGCGACGTCGCCGGCCTTGTCCTTGACGGTGTCCACGGCGTCGGACGCCTTGTCCTTGGCGGAGCTGCCGTTCTCGTGTGCGCTGCCCATCACCCGGTCGCTCATGCCACGCACCTTCGCCTTCGCGCCGCTCCAACGGCGCTGCGCCATCCGCGACGGGCTCGTCTTGTCCGCGAGCCGGTCGACATCATGGGCGAGCCGGTCCCTCGTCACCTCGATGTCGCCTCTGATCTGGTCGGGTTCTTCAGCCATCGTGCATCCTCCTTCAACGTTTCTACGGTTTGTCGCGGCATCGGTGAGACGTCCTTGGCCTTGCCCCGCGCGACGACGAACAACACGGCGGCGATGACCGCCCAGAGCACCGCGACGATGAGCGCCGCCCAACCCAGGTCCATGACATTGCCCAGCCCGAAGGCGAGGGCGAAGCTGAGCATGATCGCGGTCAGCCACGCGGCCAGTGCGGCGCCGCCGAACATGCCGGCGGCCTTGCCGGCCTTCGAGGCTTCGGCGCGTAGCTCCGACTTGGCCAGCTCGACTTCCTGGCGGAACAGCTGCGACAGGCCGTCGCTGATGTCGCCGATGATTTCGCCGAACGAGCCGGGCTCTTCCACAGTGGACCGTTCGTGCTGCGGGGCCGTCACGAGCGGGTGTCCCACTGCTCGGCATCCGGCCGGACGGATCCGGCGTACCCGTCCGCAACGGGCTGGACATACCCATCCGTGACCGGTTCGGCATAGCCGGCCGTCGCAGGTTGGATGTAGCCGTCCCCGGCGGGCGGGGCGTAGCCCACCGAGGCGGGCTGGGCGTGGCTGCCCACAGCCGGTGCAGGCTGCTGCGGGCCGGAGGCGGTGCCTGGCGCATCGGCCGTTCCCGCGCCGAGCACACCCTTGCCGAGCCGGCCGGCTACGAAGCCGGCTGCTGCGGCGACCGCCAAGAACGTGCCGGGCCGCCGCCGGGCGAAGTCCTGCACCTCTCGCAGCACGCCGTCGGGGCCGTGCTCCGCGAGGTAGTCTGCGACGCGGCGCCCTCCCTGGGACACCTGGGATACCACGCTTCGGGCGGGCGAGTCGTCACGGCCACCGAGCATGTCGTCGAGTTCGTCGGCGAAGTGGCGCAGGCCGTCGGCGAGCCGGTCGTTCTGGCCCTTGGCCTCGGCGCCCATCCGGTTCTTGGCGTCGCTGGCGAGGCTGCGCGCCTGGGCCTTCACCTCACCGGCGACCTCGCGGGTCTGCTCCTTCGCAGCGCTCGCGGTGTCGCTCGCGGCCGAGCCGAGCGCATCTATCGTGCCGGATGCTGCGTGTTGCCCGCCCCCGGATCGATCGGACGTGAACGTCCTGTCCTGGTATTCGGTTTCCGCCATGGTGACCTCCAAGTCATCAAGGGAATGGTCATTGCCCGCCGGTGCACACCGGCACGGCATTGCGTGCGCCTGGTCAGGTACTGCGAACTGTGGGTCAGCGGACCGCGGGTGTTGCCGCGCGGCGTGCGCTGCGGGAATCGGAATCGCCGGCTCAATCAGACGGTGGCGAATCAGCCGTCGGAACGGGCCGCAGCGGTGCGACCCGATGCCAGCAGACGGCGCCAGCGGACTTCGCTGTACCGAAACGGGGCGGTGGAGGTGAGGAGCGCTTGCGTGGCCGGGAGCAGTCGCTCAGCGGCCAGGACGTCGATGATCTGATCCCACATCCGGCGGTCGCCGCCGAGCCCGTGCACGAGCAGCAAAGGCACCCCGGTCCCGGGGATGGTGTAAGCGAGGGTTCCTTCGCTGATGTCGAACCGCCGGTTGTCCGCCGACCGGGTTGTGGTGATCGTGATGTGGCATCTCCTGAAATTGATGGTGCGGTCGGGTGTACCGGCGCTTCCCGTCTCTTGCCCGCTGAGTGGTGATCAGACGCCGACGTAGCTATGGGGTACCCCCGCAGACACCGGCGAATCGCGGCGCCACGGATAGGTACGTCACATGGAGTTACGTCACATGGAGTACGGCGCCACATGGAGTACGGCGCCGGTTACGTCGGCAGGGCGATGCCGTTGAGGATCGGGCCAGGCGGTGCCGATTTCTACGGGTGGTGTCCTGCGGGCCTCGACGAGAGCTGCCTCGGGAAGGTTTGCGCGCAAAGCCATGACTCCTCATGATGTTCGCCATCGTCGGCATCACGCTGCAACGTGCGAGGCAGGGGTGGCGAAGGTGTAGGCAGGCCGCGGGAGTCTGGGCGGCCGGCCAGCCCCGGCTCTGGTATCAGATCCGGACTTACCTCGAAGGTGCGAGTGGCCGGTACCCGCGGGGACCGCGCCAAAACATGGTCTCGCGCATCGGGAAGCGGTCCGTCGCGCCGACGCGATCGTCGACCCTGAGCGCCTCCGCCCGCTCGACCTCGCCGTCCTTGATGACCCACGGCCTGCGGTGGCCAGTCGTTGACGCGTCCGTGACCTGCGCCGAGGATGGTGCGGGTGACCACTCACACAACGCCTGCCACCGTGGCGCTCGTCGGCACCCTCGACACGAAGGGCGCCGAATACCAGTGGGTGGCCGACCGGTTGCACGAACACGGTGTCGACGTGGTCGTCGTCGACACCGGCGTGGGGACCGGCGGGGCGTTCACCTCGCCCGTCACCGTCACCGCCGAGGACGTCGCCGGGGCCGCCGGTGTCTCCATCGAACACCTGCGGGCCGGCAACGACCGCGGTGCCGCGGTAACCGCCATGGGCGAGGGTGCGGCCGTGGTGCTGAGTCGCCTTTCCGCCGCCGATCGCCTCGACGGCGTGCTCGCGCTCGGCGGCAGCGGCGGTTCTTCCATCGCCGCCCGCGCAGTGCGGGACCTGCCGGTCGGACTGCCCAAGCTCCTCGTCTCCACGATGGCCGCGGGCGATGTGTCGCCCTACGTCGGCGCCAGCGACGTGACGATGATGTACAGCGTCGTGGACATCGCCGGCGTCAACCAGGTGTCACGAGCCGTGCTCGGCAACGCCGCCGCCGCAGTGGCGGCGATGGCGCGCGCATACGCCGCTCGCCGGGCGTCGGGCGTTCAGAGCTCCGAGCGTCCGCTCCTCGCCGCGTCGATGTTCGGGGTGACGACGCCGGCAGTTGACGCCGCCCGCGCCCGACTGGAGGAACTGGGCTACGAGGTGCTGGTGTTCCACGCGACCGGCGCCGGCGGCCGGGCGCTCGAAGCGCTCGCCCGCTCCGGACTGCTGGCCGGGGTGCTCGACCTCACCACCACCGAACTCGCCGACGACCTCGTCGGGGGCGTGCTCACCGCCGGACCGGACCGGCTCACCGCCGCTGGTGCGGCCGGGATACCGCAGGTGGTGAGCCTCGGCGCGCTCGACATGGTCAACTTCGGCCCACCGGACACGGTGCCCGAACGCTACGCGGAGCGCACGTTCTTCATGCACAACCCGACCGTGACACTGATGCGCACCACCGAGGATGAGAACGCCGAACTCGGCCGCCGGCTGGGTGCGAAGCTCGCCGCGGCAACGGGTCCGACCGCGCTGGTCGTCCCGCGCAACGGCGTCTCGGCGCTGGACGCCGACGGCATGCCCTTCCGCGACGAGTCCGCCGACGCCGCGCTGTTCGACGCCGTGCTCGACGCGGTCGGCGGCAGCGCGGTGACCGTCATCGACGAGGACGCGCACATCAACGACAAGGACCTGGCCGTGCGGGCGGCGGATCTCTTGCACGGTCTGATCGCTACGCGAAAGGAAGCGTGAGATGGACCGCGCCACCGCGCTGCGCCGCCTGCGGGCCACCGTCGATGCCGGCCGGCCCATCATCGGTGCCGGCGCCGGCACCGGCCTGTCCGCCAAGGCCGCCGAGCTGGGCGGTGTCGACCTGATCATCATCTACAACTCCGGCCGGTACCGGATGGCCGGCCGCGGCTCGCTGAGCGGCATGCTCGCCTACGGCGACGCCAACCAGGTCGTGGTCGAGATGAGCCGGGAGGTCCTGCCCGTGGTACGGGACACTCCGGTGCTGGCCGGAGTGAACGGCACCGACCCGTTCCGGCTCATGGGCCGGTTTCTGGACGAGCTGGCGGGTATGGGTTTCACCGGTGTGCAGAACTTCCCGACCGTCGGCCTGTTCGACGGCGTCTTCCGGCAGAACCTGGAGGAGACCGGAATGGGATACGGGCTGGAGGTGGAGATGATCCGCCTGGCCCGCGAACGCGACCTGCTGAGCGCACCGTACGTCTTCGACGTCGACTCGGCGGTCGCCATGGCCGAGGCCGGTGCCGACATCCTCGTTCCGCACCTGGGCCTGACCACCAGCGGCACCATCGGCGCCCGGACCGCGGTGACGCTGGCCGAGGCCGCCGAACGGGTGCAGCGGATGCGCGACGCCGCTGTCGCCGTCAACCCCGACCTGTTGGTGCTCTGCCACGGCGGCCCGATCGCCGAACCGGACGACGCCGCCCAGGTGCTGGCCACCACGACGGGGGTGGTGGGTTTCTTCGGCGCCTCCTCGATGGAACGGCTCCCGACCGAACGCGCCATCGCCCAGCAGGCACGCGCGTTCAAGTCCATTCCACTGTCCAAAGGAGACACACGATGACCGCCACGCTGTCCGGACGCCGCCCGGACGAGGTTCCCACCAGAGTCCTCGACTGGGGCACGATCAAATGGCTGGTCAGTCCGGACCTGGACCCGGGCGCCGGGCTCACCACCGGCGAGGTCGTCGTGTACCCCGGCAAGGGCCACGCCCCGCACCTGCATCCGAACGACGAAGAGGTCATCTATGTGATCTTCGGGGAGGGCATGCAGACCGTGGGCGATGACACACCGGCATTCCCGATCAAGGCCGGCGACGCCGTCTACATCCCGGCCAACACCTTGCACTCCACCTACAACACGACGTGGCAGCCGTTGCGGCTCGTCGTCATCTACACGCCGGGTGGGGCCGAGAGACAGGTCGACGAGCTGCCCGACGTCCGCATTCTCCAACCCGGCCTCGCCCCGGAGTGGAAGCAGGACCGGTAGGGCCGGGCCGGTC
Source organism: uncultured Actinomycetota bacterium (assembly GCA_963816625.1). Taxonomy (GTDB): domain Bacteria; phylum Actinomycetota; class Actinomycetes; order Mycobacteriales; family Micromonosporaceae; genus Dactylosporangium. The sequence continues at coordinate 2,484,011 of CAWFLC010000006.1, forward strand.
AGGCACCCGGCATCTCGGAACCTGATGGTGTGTCGACGCTTGGTTCGTCGGCCGTGACGGCGCGTATCAGGCGGTCGCCGTCGGGTGTGCGGTAGTAGAGGACCGACCGGCCGGCGCGGCGGCGGCGGACCAGATGGGCGTCCAGCAGCACCTTGAGGTGGTTTCCGACGGCGCCGAGGGCGAAACCGGTCACCGACACCAGTTGGGTGGTGCTCATCGGATTGTCCAGAAGGATCAGCAGTGTCGCTCGGGCCGGGCCGATCAGCCGGCGCAGGGCGCCCGGCGCGGTGGGCTCGCCCTCGGCCAGCAGCACGGCGCACGGATAGACCACTGAGTACCAGTGCGGTCGACGCCAGCCAACCCAGCCCCGTGCGCTCGTGGTGGGAATGAACAACAGTTGCCCGTCGGTAAGATCGTGCGGCGGATAGTCGTACGCGTTGATCTGGAGCCGGCAGGTCCGGCACGTCCAGGGCGGGATCGCCGTCGGCCAGGTCGGCGCGGAGTGCCGCGGACGACGCGGTACCCCGGTGTCAGGGTGATACGGAAGAGTTTGGGGCGCGCGAACGCCCGAAACGCTCCCCTATCCGATCGTCGTCAACAGCCATGGGCCCGCGGCGTCGTGCTGGCCCAGCTCGACCGCCGAATGTGCGGGGCCGGCCGGTGTTTGTCAGCGGATTGCCGGGTATAGCGTCGGCATGCGGTTGCGACGCAGTGACCCAAGCGGGCCCGGGTACAGCCGTCATCGGCGTGGCAAGGGCTTCAGCTACGCCGACGCCGAGGGCCGGGCGCTTGCCACCGACGAGCTGGCGCGGGTCAAGGATTTGGTCATCCCGCCCGCGTGGACGCACGTGTGGATCTGCCCAGACCCGAAGGGGCACCTCCAAGCCACGGGTACCGACGCGGCCGGCCGTCGCCAGTACCGCTACCACGATGCGTGGCGGGCGCAGCGTGACGCGGCGAAGTTCGACCACGTCCTTGAGGTCGGTGCACGGCTGCCGGATATCCGCCGTACCGTCGACGGCCACCTGCGCGTGCGGGGTCTCGTCAGGGAGCGGGTGCTCGGCGCGGCGGTGCGCCTGCTGGACGTGGGCTGCTTTCGGATCGGCGGCGAGGAGTACGCCTCCGGCGCCGACGCGACGTTCGGCCTCGCCACGCTGCGGCGCGAGCACGTGTCCGTGATTAGCGGAGGTGTTCGCTTCTGTTATCCCGCCAAAGGCGGCGTTGAGCGTACGTTGGACGTGGCCGACAAGCAGGTACGCGCGGTCGTCCGTGGGCTGCTCGCCCGCCCGGCCAACCAGCCGGAGTTGCTCGCCTACCGGGACTCCGGCGGCTGGTGTGATGCGCGCAGCGCCGACATCAACGCCTATCTGCGTGAGATCAGCGGCATCGACATCTCCGCCAAGGACTTCCGCACCTGGAACGGCACAGTCCTGGCGGCGGCGACGCTCGCCGACCGCACCTCGGCGGCGTCCGTGACGGCCCGCCGGAAGGCGGTCGCCGCCACGATGCGGGAGGTCGCGGAGTACCTGGGCAACACGCCCACCGTGGCCCGCACGTCCTATGTCGACCCTAGGGTGGTCGACCTCTACTACGACGGTGTCACCGTGCCGCCCGGCCTTACCGAACACGCGAAGGTCGAAAAGGCGGTACTCGAGCTCCTCTGCTGAGCGGAAGGGAGCAGGTGCGGGCACCCCCGCCGTGGCATATGGTCGGGCGATGGGCGTCCGCACCTTCATCGAGGGCTGGCCGGTCTACCGGCAGCTCACCGGGGCCGACCCGCTCGGCCGGGGCGCAGCGGCGAAGTCGAAGCGCTCCGGCGAGATCGAGCCGCGCAGACCGAGACGGCCGACTCGGTGGCCCGGTCGGTCTGCCCGTACTGCGCGGTCGGCTGCGGCCAGCGGGTGTTCGTCAAGGACGACAAGGTCATCCAGATCGAGGGCGACCCGGACAGCCCGATCTCGCGGGGCCGGCTGTGCCCGAAGGGCTCGGCGAGCAAGAGCCTGGTGACCAGCCCGCTGCGCCAGCAGAAGGTGCTCTACCGGCGGCCGTACGGCGACGGACTGGGAGGAGCTCGACCTCGAGACGGCGATGGACATGATCGCCGACCGGGTGCAGTCGCCGCCCGCGAGGCCACCTGGGAGGACCGCGACGACCAGGGCCGGCCGCTGCACCGGACGCTGGGTATCTCCAGCCTGGGCGGCGCGACGCTGGACAACGAAGAGAACTACCTGATCAAGAAGCTGTTCACGGCGATCGGCGCGATACAGATCGAGAACCAGGCCCGTATTTGACACTCCGCCACCGTCCCCGGTCTGGGGACCAGCTTCGGCCGCGGCGGCGCGACCAGGTTCCAGCAGGACCTGGCGAACGCGGACTGCATCGTCATCCAGGGCTCGAACATGGCCGAGGCCCACCCGGTGGGCTTCCAGTGGGTGGTGGAGGCCAAGAACCGCGGTGCCACGGTGATCCACGTCGACCCGCGGTTCACCCGGACCAGCGCCATCGCGGACACCTACGTGCCGATGCGCGCGGGCGGCGACGTCGCGTTCCTCGGCGGGGTGGTCAACTACATCCTGACCAACGAGAAGGACTTCCGGGAGTACGTGCTCGCGTACACCAACGCGGCCACGATCGTCACGCGACGACTTCCGGGACACCGAGGACCTCGACGGGCTGTTCTCCGGGTACGACCAGGACAAGCGGCACCTACGACCCGGCGAGCTGGCAGTACGCCGGGCAGGAGGACCGAGGCGGGACGACGCACGAGCGTGCCACCGGGCGACGGCCGGCGGGCTGCGGCACGAGTCGCACGGCGCGCCCGTGCCGGCCGAGACCCGAGCGCGACGAGACGCTGCAGCACCCGCGCTGCGTCTACCAGATCCTGAAGCGGCACTTCGCCCGCTACACCCCGGAGGTGGTCGAGCAGGTCTGCGGGGTGCCGCAGGAGCAGTTCCTCGACGTCTGCCGGGCCTGGACGGACAACTCCGGCCGGGAGCGCACCACCTGCCCTGGTCTACTCGGTCGGCTGGACCCAGCACACCGTCGGCGTGCAGTACATCCGCACCGGCGCGATCATCCAGCTGCTGCTGGGCAACATGGGCCGGCCCGGGCGGCGGCATCATGGCGCTGCGCGGGCACGCCAGCATCCAGGGCTCCACCGACATCCCGACGCTGTTCAACCTGCTGCCCGGGTACCTGCCGATGCCGCACCACGCCCAGCACGAGACGTTCCGGGACTGGGTCGACGCGATACGGCATCCGGGGCAGAAGGGGTTCTGGGGCGACGCCGAGTCCTACGCGGTCAGCCTGCTCAAGGCGTACTGGGGCGACGCCGCCACCGCCGAGAACGACTACGGGCTACGACTACCTGCCCCGGATGACCGGCGACCACGGCACCTACCAGCAGGTGTTCAACATGATCGACGGGAAGGTCAAGGGCTACTTCCTGCTCGGCCAGAACCCGGCGGTCGGCTCGGCGCACGGCAAGGCCCAGCGCCTCGGCATGGCCAACCTGGACTGGCTGGTGGTCCGCGACCTGTACATGATCGAGAGCGCCACGTTCTGGAAGGACGGTCCGGAGGTCGCCAGACCGGCGAGATCGTGCCGGAGCGACTGCCGGACCGAGGTGTTCTTCCTGCCGGCCGCCTCGCACGTGGAGAAGGAGGGCACGTTCACCCAGACGCAGCGGCTGCTGCAGTGGCGGGAGAAGGCCGTCGACCCGCCGGGCGACTGCCGCTCCGAACTGTGGTTCTTCTACCACCTGGGCCGGCGGTCCGGGAGCGGCTGGCTGGCTCGACGCTGCCGCGCGACCGGGCGGTGCTCGACCTGACCTGGGACTACCCGACCCACGGGACCGGCCGCGAGCCGAGCGCCGAGGCGGTGCTGCAAGGAGATCAACGGGTACGACGTGGCCACCGGCCGGCCGCTGTCCGGGTTCACCGAGCTGAAGGCGCGACGGCTCGACCGCGTGCGGCTGCTGGATCTACTCCGGCGTGTTCGCAGGACGGCGTCAACCAGGCCGCCCGCCGCAAGCCCGGCCACGAGCAGGACTGGGTCGCGCCCGAGTGGGGCTGGGCCTGGCCGGCGAACCGGCGCATCCTCTACAACCGCGCCTCCGCCGACCCGGACGGCCGGCCGTGGAGCGAGCGCAAGGCCTACGTCTGGTGGGACGCCGAGGAGCAGCGGCGAGTGGACCGGCCACGACGTGCCGGACTTCGAGAAGACCAAGCCGCCGGCGTACCGGCCGCCGAGCCGGGTGCGAGCGGGCCGGCCGGGCCTGGCCGGTGACGACGCGTTCATCATGCAGAGCGACGGGAAGGGCTGGCTGTACGTGCCCGACCGGGCTGATCGACGGCCCGTTGCCGACGCACTACGAGCCGGCCGAGTCGCCGGTCCGCAACCCGCTCTACGGGCAGCAGGCCAACCCGACCCGAAGGTGTACGACCGCCCGGACAACCCGATCGAACCCGAGCCCGCCGCGAGCCGCACACGCGACGTGTTCCCGTACGTGTTCACCACCAGCCGGCTCACCGAGCACCACACCGCCGGCGGCATGAGCCGGACCCTGGCGTACCTGTCGGAACTGCAGCCGGCGATGTTCGTCGAGGTGTCGCCGGAGCTGGCCGCCGAGCGGGGGCTGACGCACCTGGGCTGGGCGCACGTGTCACCGCCCGCGTCGGCGATCGAGGCGCAGGTGCTGGTCACCGACCGGCTGCCGGCCGCTGCGCATCGACGGGCGCAGGTCGTCCACCAGGTCTGGCTGCCGTACCACTGGGGCGGCACCGGCCTGACCACCGGCGACTCCGCCAACGACCTGTTCGGCATCGACCCTCGACCCGAACGTGCTGATCCAGGAGAGCAAGGTCGGCACCTGCGACGTCCGGCCGGGCGCCGCCCGACCGGCCCGGCGCTGCTGGACGTACGTCGCGGACTACCGCCGGCGGGCCGGGCTGCCGGCCGAGATCAGGGTGACCCGCCGACCGCAGGCGCGGCGTCGAGGCGGCGAGGAGGACTGACCATCGTGAGCGCGAACAGCCTCTACGGGCCGCTGGACCCGGCGCCCGATGCCGGCTACGCGGATGCGCCGCCGCGGATGGGGTTCTTCACCGACACCAGCGTCTGCATCGGCTGCAAGGCCTGCGAGGTGGCCTGCAAGGAGTGGAACGGCGTCCCGAGGACGGTCTCAACCTGCTCGGCATGTCCTACGACAACACCGGCAGCCTGGACGCGAACACCTGGCGGCACGTCGCGTTCATCGAGCAGCCCGCGCCGGCGCCGGAACCGCGGGCGCGAGCCGCGATGAGCCTGGGCACGCGCACGTCGAGCCGCAGCTGCCCGGCCGGCCCAGGTCCGCGCCACCGGCCGAGGTGGCACGCGAGCGGACCGACTTGCGCTGGCTGATGTCCTCCGACGTGTGCAAGCACTGCACCCACGCCGCCTGCCTCGACGTGTGCCCGACCGGCGCGCTGTTCCGCACCGAGTTCGGCACGGTCGTGGTGCAGGAGGACATCTGCAACGGCTGCGGCTACTGCATCCCGGCCTGCCCGTACGGGGTGATCGACCAGCGGCACGGACGACGGCCGGGCGTGGAAGTGCACGATGTGCTACGACCGGATCGGCGACGGGCTGATGCCCGGCCTGCGCCACCGCCTGCCCGACCGCAGTCCATCCAGTACGGCCCGCTGGACGAGCTGCGGGAGACGCGCCGCGCGGCGGGTCGACGCGCTGCACGCGACCGGCGTCCGGAGGCCCGGCTGTACGGCCACGACCCGGACGACGGTGTCGGCGGCGACGGCGCGTTCTTCCTGCTGCTCGACGAGCCGGAGGTGTACGGCCTGCCGCCGGACCCGGTGGTGACCACCCGGGACCTGCCGGACGATGTGGCGCGGGCCGGCCTGGCCGCGCTCGCGATGGCGGCCGCCGTCGCGGCGGCGTTCCTCGGGCGGAGCCCGATGACGGCGGTCGAGCGCCGCGGTGGCGGACGCCGGCCGACGGCCGGAGCGGCGGGCGGCGCGGCGGCGCGCGGCGGCGACCGGGTCATGGTGCCCGAGGCGGAGTTCCGCTCGTACTACGGGCGGCCGATCGTCAAGGACGCCGGTTTGGAAGCACGACATCCCCGCGTACCTGTTCACCGGCGGCCTGGCCGCGGGCTCCGCGCTGCTGGCCGCCGGCGGCGACCTCACCGGGCGTGCCGGCGCTGCGCCGGGCGGGCCGGCTCGTCGCGCTCGGCGCGGTCGGCGTCAGCGGCTACTTCCTGGTCAACGACCTGGGCCGGCCGGAGCGGTTCCATCACATGCTGCGGGTGGCCAAGCCGACCTCGCCGATGTCGATGGGCACCTGGATCCTGACCGCGTTCGGGTCGGCCGCCGGGCTGGCCGCGGCCGGCGAGCTGGCCGGCTGCGCTGCCCCGGCGCGGCGTGCTCGGCCTGGCCCGCCGGGTGCTGCCGCCGGCCGGTCGCACTCGGCGGGCTCGCCGCCGCCGGCGCTCGCGCCGGCGCTGGCCACCTACACCGCGGTGCTGCTCGCCGACACCGCGATGCCGTCGTGGCACGAGGCGTACCCGCGAGCTGCCGTTCGTGTTCGCCGGCAGCGCCCTGGCCAGCGGCGCCGGCGTCGGGTCTGATCGCGGCGCCGCCGGAGCAGGCCGGCCCGGCCCGGCGGATGGCGGTGGCCGGCGCCGCCCTCGAACTGTGCCGGCGCGCACCAGGTCGAAACGCGCCTGGGTCTGCTCAGCGAGCCGTACCGGACCGGGCGAGGCGGGCCGGCTGCTGCGCGCCGGGCGCGCGCTCACCGCCGCCGGCGCGACCGGCGCGTTCCTCGGCCGGCGCAGCCGCGTCGTGTCGGCGCTGTCCGGCGCGGCGCTGCTCGCCGCGTCGGTGGCCACCCGGTTCGGGATCTTCGCGGCCGGTGTCGCGTCCGCCCGCGACCCGAAGTACACCGTGCGTACCGCAGCGGGAACGGCGCGCGGCCGAGGGGGTCAGCGCACCACCAGCGTGATCGGGTGTTCGCCGGAGCGGGCGCGCAGCTCGCCGATGACCGGGTAGCCGGGAACCTCCCCGGCCACCAGCAGGCCGCCGGACGTCTGCGCGTCCGCGAGCAGCAAAAGCTCGCCCTCGTCGGTGTCCCCGGCGTCCAGGTGCGGGCGAACCCAGTCCAGATTCCGCCGGGTACCGCCGCTCACGTAGCCGTCCCGGAGCGCGTCGCGGGCCCCCTCCAGGTACGGCACCGCGGCCGCGTCGATGTGCGCCGTCACCCCGCTGGCCCGGGCCAGCTTGTGCAGGTGCCCCAGCAACCCGAAGCCGGTGACGTCGGTCGCGCAGGTGGCGTGGCCGGCGACGGCGGCCTCGGCGGCGTCCCGGTTGAGCGTCGTCATCGCCGCGATGGCCTGCGGGAACACCTCCCCGGTCGCCTTGTGCCGGCTGTTGAGCACGCCGATGCCCAGGGGCTTGGTCAGCGTGAGCGGCACCCCGGCCCGACCGGCGTCGTTGCGCAGCAGCCGCTGCGGGTCGACCATTCCGGTGACCGCCATGCCGTACTTCGGCTCGGGATCGTCCACACTGTGCCCGCCGGCGACGTGACACCCGGCCTGCCGGGCCACGTCCAGGCCGCCGCGCAACACCTCCGCCGCCAGTGCCATCGGCAGCACGTCCCGCGGCCAACCCAGCAGGTTCACCGCGACGACCGGCGCCCCGCCCATCGCGTACACGTCGGACAGCGCGTTGGCCGCCGCGATCCGCCCCCAGTCGTAGGCGTCGTCCACCACCGGCGTGAAGAAGTCCGCGGTCGCCACCACGGCCATCCGCGGCCCGAGCGACACGACCGCCGCGTCGTCTCCGTCGTCGAGGCCGACAAGCAGCTCGCCGGGGCCGTAGGTCGCGCCGCCGGCGAGGCCCGCGACGACCGATTCCAGTTCCCCGGGCGGAATCTTGCACGCGCACCCGCCGCCGTGCGCGTACTGGGTCAGCCGGTACCCCTGCGTCGTCGTCATGCCGCCGACTCTGCCATGCCGGTCGGCGTCTATGGTGCGTGCGGAGGTGTTCAGGCGGCTGGTGCCCCTCCCGGTCTTCAAAACCGGTGTGACCCGGGATCCGGGTCAGGCGGGTTCGATTCCCGTCCGCCTCCGCTTTCAGCGTGTGTCTTCGCGGCCTGGAGGCACAACGCCGGATGCCACAACTTCGGGGAAGGTAACTGTTCACGTGGTGGCGTCGGTCGACGGTGTGGGGATCGTGATCAGGGTGCTCGGCCTCGCGAATCCGCGGCATTTCGGCGCTTCCACGCGCCCGCCTGGCGTGTCGGCGAGCGGGCGATGACGGTGGTCGATCTGCCCCGTCGGCCCCAGACGGTGGTCGATCTGCCGACATCGCGCCGGCGTGTCGTGGGGGTGCATCGACCACCGTCTTGGCCGCGGCATCGACGGTGGCCGCTACGCCATCGCCGGCGCGGCCCACCCGCTCGCCGCGCACCACCCGCCGCCCCACGATCCAGCTCGAGCCGGCGCTGACGCACCGCGCATCGGCGTCGACCTCGCAGCATGGAGCATGACTGGGCCGTCTGGTACTACCGTGATCGCCAGCCCCCACGTCGCCGCCGCAACCCCGCAAGATCAAAGGTGACTTGTCAGTGATTTTCGGGCCGAGAATCGCTGACAAGTCACCTTTGATCTTCACAGCCCGGGTGCGCCCAGCGCCGACGCCTCATAGCGGCCACCGTCGATGCCGAACCCCAGACGGTGGTCGATCTGCCGACACGACACGCCGACGCCATGTCGGCACATCGACCACCGTCTGGGGCCGACGGGGTAGATCGACCACCGTCATCGAACAACCCGCGACCCGCGACCTGCGACCCGACACCCAGCCCGGCATCACCCGCACCCGTCACGACCGGCGACCACAGCCGACCCACCGACCACGTGAACAGTCACCGGGGAAGATGTGGCATCGGACCACCCGCGCGAGCGCACGGTCTGGCCTCGCCGGGGCGCACCCGGCACGAGGTTCGGCTCGTGGTGCAGGATGGGTGGGTGACCGATCCGCGCCGGCGGGTGCCGCGCACCGATGCGGTGCTGGCGGACCCACGCCTGGCCGGGCCGCTGGCTTCGCTCGGCCGGGCGACCGTGAAGGAGGCCGTCGCGGCGGCGCAGGAGCGGGTGCGGCGCGGCGAGATCGAGCCGGGCGACGTCGTCGGGGCGGCGCTCGGGGCGCTGCCCGCCGGGCTCCGCTCGGTGATCAATGCGACCGGGGTGGTGCTGCACACCAACCTCGGCCGGGCGGCCCTGTCGGAGGCGGCCGTGGCGGCCATGGCGGCGGCGGCCGGGCCCACCGACGTGGAGCTGGACCTGGCCGACGGGCGCCGGGCCCCGCGGGGCCGTTCCGCGATGGCCGCCCTGCGCAGCGCGGTACCTGACGCCGGCGGCGTGCACGTGGTCAACAACGGGGCGGCGGCGCTGGTGCTGGCCGCGACCGCGCTCGCCGCCGGCCGGGAGGTCGTGGTCAGCCGGGGCGAACTGGTCGAGATCGGGGACGGCTTCCGCCTGCCGGATCTGCTGGAGAGCACCGGCGCCCGGCTGCGCGAGGTGGGTACCACGAACCGCACCGCGCCGGCCGACTACGAGGCCGCGATCGGGCCGCAGACCGGGTTCGTGCTCAAGGTGCACCCGTCGAACTTCGTCGTCACCGGGTTCACCTCGGCGGTACCGGTGGGGCAGCTGGCCGCGCTCGGCGTGCCGGTCGTGGTGGACATCGGTTCCGGACTGCTGGCGCCCGATCCGCTGGTGCCGGACGAGCCGGACGCGGCGTCCGCGCTGCGGGCCGGTGCGGCGCTGGTGACCGCGAGCGGTGACAAGCTGCTCGGCGGCCCGCAGGCCGGGTTGCTGCTCGGCGACGCGGATCTGGTGGAGCGGCTGCGACGGCACCCGCTGGCGCGGGCATTGCGGGTGGACAAGCTCACACTGGCGGCGCTGGAGGCGACCCTGCGCGGCGCCCGGAACCCCACCTGGGACGCGCTTCGCGCCGACCCGGAGGCGCTGCGGCGTGCGGGCCGAGCGGTTGAGCGCGGGCCTCGCAGCGGCCGGGGTGGCGCGGTCCGCGGCCGTCGTCGGGGGCGGCGGCGCACCCGGGCTCGAGCTGGCGTCGTGGGCCGTGACGCTGCCGGAGGAGTACGCGACGGCGCTGCGGCTCGGCGAGCCACCGGTACTCGGCCGGGTGGAGAAGGGCCGTCTCCTGCTCGACCTGCGCTGCGTCCCGGCCGAGCGGGACGCCGACCTTCTCAAGGCCATGACCACCGCGCTCGCCGCCGGGCCGGACGAGGCCCGGTAGTGCACGTCATCGCGACCGCCGGTCACGTCGATCACGGGAAGTCCACCCTGGTCCGCGCGCTGACCGGGATGGAGCCGGACCGGTGGGCCGAGGAGCGCCGCCGGGGCATGACGATCGACCTCGGTTTCGCCTGGACGGCGCCTGCCGTCCGGCGAGACCGTGGCCTTCGTCGACGTGCCCGGACACGAGCGGTTCGTGCCGAACATGCTGGCCGGCGTCGGCCCGGTACCGGCGGCGATGGTCGTCGTGGCCGCCGACGGCGGGTGGATGCCGCAGTCCGCCGAGCACCTGGCGGCGCTGGACGCGCTGGGCGTGCGGCACGGCCTGCTCGCGGTGACCCGGGCCGACCTGGCCGACCCGGCCGCCGCCACCCGGGCGGCCCTGGCCCAGATCGCCCGCACGAGCCTGGGCACCGTGGAGGCGGTCGCGGTGAGCGGCGCGACCGGCACCGGCCTGGACGAGCTGCGCGCCGCCCTGGACCGCCTGATCGCCCGGCTGCCCGCCCCCGACGCGGCCGCGCCGGTGCGGCTGTGGGTGGACCGGGCGTTCACCATCCGCGGCAGCGGGACCGTCGTGACCGGCACGCTCGGCGCCGGCCGCCTGCGCCGCGGCGACGAGCTGGAGTTGGGCGGCGCCACCGTCCGGGTGCGCGGCCTGCAGTCACTCGGCGAGCCGGTCGCGACGGTCGAGCCGGTCGCCCGGGTGGCGGTGAACCTGCGCGGCGCCGACCGTGACCGGATCGGTCGGGGCGACGCGCTGCTCACCCCCGGCCGGTTCCGCAACACCGCACTGGCCGACGTGCGGCTGCACGGGCGGCCCGTGGCCGAGCTTCCCGCCGAGGTGACCCTGCATATCGGCTCGGCGGCGGTCACCGCCCGGGTCCGTCCGTTGGGGGAGGACACCGCGCGCCTGCGGCTGGCCCGCCCGCTGCCGCTGCGCACCGGCGACCGGGCGCTGCTGCGCGACCCGGGCCGGGAAGGTCAGCGGGTGGCCGGCGGCGTCACGGTTCTGGACGTGGTACCCCCGCCGCTCGTCCGGCGCGGTGCCGCGCGGGCCCGCGCCGCGGTTCTGTCCACCATGGACGGTCGCCCGGATGCCGCCGCCGAGCTGCGCCGGCGCGGCCTCATCCGGCGCACCGACCTGGAACAGATGGGCGTACCGGCGACCGGAACCCCGGTGGCGGGTGACTATCTGGCCGACCCGGAACACTGGGCCGCGCTGCGCACCCGGCTCACCGACGCCGTCGCCCGGTACGCCGAGCGCCACCCACTCGAACCCGCCGCCCCCACCGAGGCCCTCCGCCAGGCCCTCGGCCTGCCCGACCGGGCGCTGGTCGAGGCACTGGTCACCCCGCCGCTGGTCGCCCGGGCCGGCCGCATCGGCGTCTCCGCCGCGGCGGACGCCCTGCCGGCCGCCCTCGTCCGGGCGCTGGAAGCTGTCCGCGCCGACCTGTCCGTCACCCCCTTCCAGGCCCCAGATGCGAACCGGCTCGCCGAGCTCGGCCTGGGTTCCCGCGAGATCGGCGCCGCCGTCCGGGCCGGTGCTCTGTTCCGCGTCGCCGAAGGCGTCGTGCTGCTGCCCGGCGCCGTCGAGGACGCACTCACGATCCTGAGCGCCCTGCCACAGCCGTTCACGACCAGCCAGGCCCGGCAGGCCCTGGACACCAGCCGCCGGGTCGTGCTGCCGCTGCTGCAACTGCTGGACCGCCGCGGCGCCACCCGCCGCCACTCCGACGATCGCCGCGACATCACCCGCCAGTCCTGAGAAAAGGGCCGGTTGGCGAACTGGAACATGGGCAGTCGTTGCCGATGTCCTGGTCATGGCCTCGGCGCGACCGTAGAGGCGCACCCGACGGCACCGGGCCGCCGGGGCGAGGCTAAGGACAAGGCAACGTTGCCGATCCCCGGGTGACCAACGACGCCGTACAGGCGGTCGCCAAGCTCGCCGGAAGCACCGGCTCCGAGTGGGCGGTCGGCGACCTCGCGGCCTGGCTCATCCGCCTCCGCCTGCTCGACCAGCCGCCGGCCGAAGTCGCCGAGCCGTACCGGGCGGCCGCCGAGGGGCGCACCGCCGACGCCGCCAACCAGTGGCGCCAGCTCGGCGAGCCGTTCGCCGAGGCGATGGTGTTGTGCGACGGTACCGATCCGGCCGGCCGGACCCGTGGCGTCGAACTGCTCGACCAGCTGGGCGCCACCGCCACCGCCGACCGGCAACGCGCGGCGCTGCGCCGCGACGGTGTGACGCAGCTACCGGTGCGAGCGCGGGCCAGCACGCGGGCCAACCCGGCCGGGCTCACCAACCGGCAACTCGACGTGGCCAAGCTCGTCGCGCGCGGCTTCACCAGCGCCGAGATCGCCGCCCGGCTCTACATTTCCACGCGTACCGCCGACCACCACGTCGCCGCCGTACTGACGAAAATGGACCTACCCAACCGCCGCGCCGTCGTCGTGCGGGCCGACGAACTCGGGCTCGCCTGAGTCCGGCCACCATTATGTGACGTCGGGTCGGGTGCTCAGCCAGCCGTCGAACGTCGTCGGCGCGAGCCGGGCGTTCGGGCCGGGCAACAGCACTTCGCCGGCCATCGAGGTATCGAAGAAGCCGCGCCAGGTCGGCACCAGTGTGATGTCCTGTCCGCGGGCGGCGAAGGTGCGCCGGGCCATGTCGACAAAGTCCTGAGTCTCCGGCCCGGCGATCTCCATCGTCGCGTTGAGCGGATCGCCGGTCGCGACCTCGGCCAGTATCTCGCCGACGTCGGACGGTGCGATGGGCTGGACGAGCAATGGTGCGATCGTCGCGACACCGTCCCGTTCGGCCGACGCGGCGGACCTTGCCGCGAGCTCGTAGAACTGGGTCGAGCGCACGATGCTCCACGGAATCGGTCCGGCAGTGACGAGCCGCTCCTGCTCGCGCTTGCCCGCGTAGTGCGCGACCCGCTGGCCGTTGTCGAGGCCGACGATGGAGAGCAGGACATGGTGGCGCCCGCCGGCCCGTTGCTCGGCGGCGAGCAGGTTTCGTGAGGTTGTCCCGAAGAAGTCGACGATCTCTGCCTCGTCCTGGGACCGGTTGTTGCTCGCGTCGATCACGGCGTCCACTCCGGCAAGCGCCTCGACCAGTCCGGTCCCGGCATGCACGTCCACGCCGGTCGACCGGCCGATCCGCACCACGTCATGGCCGGCCCGTTCGAGCGCGGCCGCCGCGTACGACCCGATCTGCCCAGTGGCTCCTACGACTGCAACTCGCATTGTCATCTCCTCACACCGAGCGCTGCATCCACCCTATTGCGGAGTCAGCGCCCCTGATCACCCCAGGATTCTGGGATGGCCGCGCCCGGTCGGGCAGCCCATCGTGATGCGCGAGAGTTCGTCCAGCAAATAGGAGAAGCGCACACCATGAGCAAGATCATCAACTCGACCTTCGTCAGCCTTGACGGCGTGATCAACCACATGGACCGGTGGCATTTCGACTTCATCGACGCCGAGTCCGACGCCTTCGCATTGCAGCAGCTGCGGGCCAGCGACGCCCTGCTGATGGGCCGGCACACCTACGAGATCTACGCGGGCGCGTGGCCCAGCCGGGACGGCGACCTCGCCGACCGGATTAACGCCATGACCAAGTACGTCGCGTCCACCACCCTCACGACGGCCGACTGGGCGAACACCACCGTCCTGGACGGTGACCTGGTCGAGACCGTCACCAAGCTGAAGGAGACACCGGGCGAGGACATCCTGATGCACGGCTACGGCCCGGTCGCCAAGACGCTGCTCGGCCGCGGCCTGCTCGACGAGTTGCACCTGTGGGTCCATCCCCAGCTCGCCGGCGTCGGCGGGCCCGGCGACCTCCTGCTCAGCGAGGGCCTGAACACCCGGCTCTCCCTGCTGGACGTCCGCCGCCTGGCGTCGGGTGTGGTCATTCTCAGCTACCGGGCTGGATCTAGCTGACTGGGGTCCGAGCACCCAACTCGGTCGGCAGCGATAGGACGTGGACGGTGCCGCCGTCGTCAAGGTGGGCCAGGCGGCCTTTGCCAGCGGTCTTCGCGGCGTACATCGCGATGTCGGCGTCGTGCAGCAGCGCGTCAATGGTGGCGTGCCCGTGCCAGACGGCTACACCGATGCTGCCGCATGGTTGGATTTCGACGTCGCCTACCCGCAGCGGCGCCTGGATCGCAGCGAGCAGACGCTCGCTGACCTGGAGCGCGTCCTCGGGCGCGTCCATGCCGTCGAGGAGGACCGCGAACTCGTCGCCGCCCAGCCGTGCGGCGGTGTCGGCGCCCCGGATGGCGTCGCGGAGCCGCTGTGCGACGACGATCAGCAGATGGTCACCGGCGGCGTGCCCGAAGTTGTCGTTCACCTCCTTGAAGCCGTCGAGATCGATGAGGAGTACGGCGACCGGGCTTCCCCGCTGCGCGCGGGAGAGCGCGTGGCCGAGATGCTCGCGGAGCAGGGTGCGGTTGGCGAGCCCGGTCAGTCCGTCGTGGAATGCCTGGTGCCGCAGGTCGGCGGCGTACTCGGCGTTGACCAGGCCGAGTGTCGTCTGCGCCACCAGGCCCTCAACCGATACCTTGACCTCTGCTGGTACGGACTTGTCCCCGCCGGCCAACAGGGTGCCGTACAGGTGCTTGTCGGTACGCAGGGGCACCAGCAGTCGCTGGCCACCGCGAGTGGAGTAGCCGCCGTCGCCGAAATAGACCGGCTCCCCGTCACGGAATGCACGGCTCAGCTCGGCCGGCATTTCCGGCATGTCAAGGCGGCCGGTTTCGAGACCGATCGGGACGGCGCCAGACGCATGTGCGACGTCCTCGCCGTCCTCACCGATCAGGGTCACCGCCGACCACGTCCCCGGCGCCCCGGCGAGCAGCCGCGCCCCGGCCTCGGCCGACATCTGCGCGATCACGCTCCGGTCGGAGGTGGTGGCCAGTATCGTCCCCACTTGGGAGAGCACTCGCTCCCGGACGTTGGCGCGCTCCTGGCGGCCGGTGCTCAGCGCAACCGCCGCGGTGAAGATCGCGAGCGGTGGTACCCCAACGGCCTGCTGGGCGAATGCGCCGGCGTGGCCAGGGTCGGTGAAGGCGACGGCAGCCGTGGACCCGACGAACGCAATGAACGTGAACGCCACGACCTGACGCCAGCCGCCGAACAGCCCACGGAACGAGACGGCGGCGAACAGCAGGCCGACGGTGCCGACCCAGTCGCCGAGCCCGACACCGATCAGCAGCAGCGCGAGCCCCTCACCCGGAATCGCCCACCCGGGCAGGTGCCGGCGCCGGTACCCGTGCAGCCACCAGATACCGACGAGCAGTGCTGCGGCGACGCCGGCGGCACGCAGAACGGGAGACCCATGCGTGTTTCCCAGGATCCGTGGGCACCGCTGTCACCAGATTGAACGTCGCGAACAGCAGGAACAGCCAGCGGATCATGCCGCCGAGCTGCTTCGGTGGCCGTAGCCGCCCGACGAGTGCCCACCGCTGACTACCCCGCTTGGAGAAGTCCATGCCGTGCTCATCGGCCACTCGACGACAAACGTTCGAGGTCTGCGGCGCCGATTTCGACCGGGGTTAGCGCGGCGGGCCGTAGTCAAGATCAATGACGTCGGTACGTCCGGACCAGCTCAACGCCAGTCGCCAGCAGCCCGGGGCAGGAAGATCCACAATCGAGGGACCGGGTCCGCCGGCGATCCGCCGTTGAACGGGTTCGCCCCGGCCGTCCAGCCGCGCGTCAATCACCAGATCGTCGGACCCCGGTGGGGCACTCGGATCGCGGGGAGTCGCGGATGCCGGTCCGGACACCCAGAGGATCTTGTTGCTCCGGTCCTTCGCCGGCGGTTGGGAAAGCGGGTAGCCGAACAGCACGGCGACCATCTGGCCTGAGCGGCTCACCGCGTAGATGGCTCGGGCGTCGCCGCTGAATCCTGTGCGCGCCCACTCGGGCAGCTGATCCTGATGGACCTGGGCGGCACAGCCCGGCTCGGGCGATGGCCGCGCGGCGCTGGGCGCCGGTGCGGTCTGGCTTCCGGTGGCGGTGCAGGCCGAGACCAGCAGGACAAGGACCAGCAGGAGCCCGGCGCGGGCGAGTGTCTTTCGCACACCCTCATGACGCTCCAAGTCCGTTGCCGGTTCCAGGTCGGGACAGGCTCGACTTCTCACCGGCTGTCGTTTCTATTGGTAGGGCGAGTGCTGACAGGGCGTCTCGGAGTCCGGCCCTGCTCGTGACGTTGAGTTTGTGTCAGCCCGGAGACGGGGGTAAGCATCGCCAACAGCGATGATTATGATCGAATACTATCGCTTTTCACGATGATGTGTCCTGCCTAGTCTGGCGTTCATGACCGCTCACCTACCTAACGGCGTCGCGGGGCGGCCGGCCACGAATGGTCTGCGTTCGGCGCTCTGGCTGCCATTGTTCGACGATCTTGCCGACCCGGCGATGGTTGCGCGGCTGGCCGCCGAGGCGGAGGAGGCCGGCTGGCACGGGATCTTCGTGTGGGACAGGTTGAGCTGGCCGGCGCCGGTCTGGAGGGTGGCTGACCCGTGGATCACGCTGGCCGCGGTCGCCGCCGCCACCGAACGGCTTCGGCTCGGTCCCATGGTTACGCCGTTGGCCCGCCGCCGGCCGGCCAAGGTTGCCAGGGAGACCGTGACACTGGACCGGCTCAGCAACGGCCGGCTCACCCTCGGTGTCGGACTCGGCAGCGACCTCATCGGCGGTGAGCTTTTCAGGACGGGGGAGCAGGTCGACGACGCGGTCCGCGGCACGATGCTCGACGAGGCGTTGGAGGTTCTCGCCGCCGCCTGGTCTGGTGAACCGGTACACCACTGCGGCGTGCACTACACCGTCGACCACCTCCGGTTCCTGCCCCGGCCGGTTCAACGACCCACGGTGCCGGTGTGGACTGCGGGATATCCCGGACGGACGAAACCACTGCGCCGTGCCGCCCGGTACGACGGCTTCTTCCCCGTCGACCTCGAACACCCCGATCAGCTCGCCGAAATCGTCGCCTCGATCAGGGGGTTCCGCCAACCGGCCGGCGCACCCTTCGACGTCGCCGTCGCGCTGCCACCCGGCGCCGACCCGACCCGTTACGCCGAGGCGGGCGCCACCTGGTGGATGGCCGAATTCGAACCGGAGGCAGTTTCGCTGGACCGGGTACGGGGCGTGCTCCGCGACGGCCCGGTGACCTCTTGAGCGTGTGCGAAGGGAGCGTCCATTGTCCAGGCTCGATTCGGAACAGGAGGCAGCAATGGTCGAGCGGATGATCGAAGCGAACGGTGTCGCGTTGTGTACGGAGTCGTTCGGCGATCCGGCTGACCCGCCAACGCTGCTGATCACGGGGATCGGGGGGTCCATGCTCTGGTGGGAGGAGGGGTTCTGCCGCAGGCTCGCCGACGGCCGGCGGTTCGTCATCCGCTACGACCATCGGGACACCGGCCGATCCATCACCTATCAGCCCGGCCACCCCGAGTACACCAGCGCGGACCTTGTCGCCGACGCCGCCGGTGTGCTCGACGCGCACGGCATTTCAGCGTCCCACGTGGTCGGCGTCTCCGCGGGTGGGGCGTTCGCCCAGCTGCTCGCGCTCGACTTCCCGGATCGCGTCCGTTCACTGGTCCTGATCAGCACCTCTCCGGCAGTGCCCGGTGGGCGAGGGCTTCCGCCGCCGACCGAGGAGTTCGGCCGGTTCGTCACGGCAGCCGAGGTCGACTGGTCTGACCCCGAGTCGGTCATCCAGCACCTGGTCGACTACTCACGCGTGCTCGCCGGCACTCGCCGCCGGTTCGATGAACGGGCATACCGCGATCTCGCGCGGCGCGAGGTCGAGCGCGCGGACAACGTCGCGGCCCTCCAGAACCACGACATCATCCCCGAGCACGCGCGACCACGCGAGCCGCTGTCCACGATCACCGCAGCCACCCTCGTCATCCACGGGACCGCCGACCCGATGTTCCCGCTTCCGCACGGCCAGGCACTGGCCGAGGAGATCCCCGCGGCTCGACTGCTGCCCCTGGAAGGAGCCGGGCACGGTATCGATCGAGCCGACTGGGACATGGTGGTTGCCGCGATCCTCGCGCACACGGCCGAGGCGCAATCCACGGATCCCAAGCCATCATAGAGAGCGATCATCTCCGCCTTGTTCTATCGATTCGAGCGATGGTCGGGCTAGGCTGAGAACGTGTCTGACCTCGAACTCCGGCACCTCGCCGCGCTGGCCGCGGTGGCCGAAGAGGGTTCCTTCGGGCGAGCGGCCGTCCGGCTCGGATACACCCAGTCGACGGTGAGCCAGCAGATCGCGGCGCTGGAAAAGACCGTCGGCGGCCCGGTCTTCGACCGGCCGGGCGGCCCGAAGCCGGTGCGCCTTACTCCACTCGGCGAGCTGGTGCTGGCCCATGGACGCGGCGTCCTGGCCACAGTGGCGACGATGGCGGACGCCATCGATCGGTTCAAGGCCGGCGATGGCCGAATCGACATCGGTACGTTCCAGAGCCTGTCCAACGTGATCTTGCCAAGGGTCGTTCGTCGACTGCGGGACGAACATCCTCGCTGCGACATCCGGCTGTTCGAAGCGGAGACCGACCCGCCACACATTGGCGAACTGGATCTGGTGTTCAGCGACTTCCGCGTGGACGGCGACCTCGAGCACCTCAAGCTGCTGCACGATCCGTACCTGCTGGTGGCCAGCCCAGGCACCTTCCCCGACGGCCCGGTGCGGCTGTCCCAACTCGACCGCGCGCCGCTGGTGGCCTTCCCGCCAATCTGCGATCAACCCCGGGTCGAGCAGGCGTTGGCCCGTCGCGACGTCCGACCGCGGATCGTCTGCCGCACCGCGGGCAACGAGGCCGTGCTGTCGATGGTTCGGGCCGGCATGGGTTCGGCCGTGATGCCACGGCTGACCGTCCACCACGCCGAGGTCCGGTCCGACCCGACACTCAGCCTCCACGAGCTGCGGCCCAAACTGCCGCCCCGCGAGATCTTCCTGCTGTGGCGGGCCGGACGCACGCACTCGCCACTCGCCGCACGGGCCATCGAGATCGCGATCGACGTGACGGCCGAGTTCGCCAAAGCGTACGTGTAGGAAGACCAACCACGATCTCCCGCCGATGAGCGCTCGGGCCGAATGGTGGGTATGAACGCCTTCGGGCCGAGACGAGGAGGAGCGATGAACAACATTGTTGTGGTGACCGGCGCTTCCGGTGGCGTGGGACGGGCAACGGCGGTCGCGTTCGCGCGTCGCGGTGACACGGTGGTGCTGTGTGCCCGCGGCGAAGCGGGTCTGCAGGCCGCCGCGGACGACGTCAAGGCCGCTGGTGGCCGGCCGGTGGTGATGCCGGTGGACGTGGCCGACCACCACGCGGTGGCCGCCGTAGCGGCGCAGGTCGAGGACCAGGTCGGCCCGATCGGCGTGTGGGTCAACGTCGCGTTCTCGTCGGTGTTCGCGCCGTTCTGGGACATCAGCCCGGAGGAGTATCAGCGCGTCACCGAGGTCAGCTACCTCGGCTACGTCTACGGCACCATGGCCGCGTTGCGGCACATGAGACCCCGCGGGCGCGGCACCATCGTCCAGGTGGGCTCCGCACTCGCCTACCGGGGCATACCCCTACAGACCGCGTACTGCGGGGCGAAACACGCCATCCAGGGCTTCCACGAAGCGCTGCGGTGCGAACTGCTCGCCGAAGGCAGTGACATCAAGGTGACCATGGTGCAGCTTCCGGCCGTCAACACGCCGCAGTTCACCTGGCTGCGCAATCGGCTCGGCCGCCACGCGCAGCCGGTACCGCCGATTTACCAGCCCGAGGTGGCCGCCCGCGCCATCGTCTACGCCGCCGACCATCCGCGACGCCGGGAGTATTGGGTGGGCACGTCGACCGCGTTGACCCTGGCCGGCAATGCCGTCGCCCCGGGCCTGCTCGACCGGTACCTCGCCAGGACCGGTGTCAAGGCTCAGCAGACCAGCCAGCCCAACGACCCGGGTCGGCGGGGCAACCTGTGGCGGCCGGCCGATGGCAAAGACGGGCACGACTTCGGCGCGCACGGCGAGTTCGACGCCGGCGCCCATCGCGTCGATCCGCAGGCGTGGGTGTCGCGCCATCACGGCCTCGTCGGCGCCGTGGTGGCCGCGGCCGGTGCCGCCGGGGCCGCATTGTGGTGGCGGCGGACCCGATGACCCGTGGTCCCGGTCGGGAGCAGAGTTCGCCGCGGTAATTCAGTCGGTGACCGGGAAGGAGTGGTGCTCGTGGGCGACCATCCACCGGCCGCCCTGCTTGCGCAGGCCGAGCGTCAGGCGCAGACGGTTGTCCGGACTGTCGGCGAACTCCGCCTCGGTGCCGCAGCGCAGCAAGGCGTAGGCGAAGGCGACGTCGTCGCCGGCGGTGATGTCCAGCGACTCGATCTCGAACGAGGCGCCGTCGGCCTGCCACCGGAAGAACGGTGGCCAGGTCTCGCGGTAGGCGTCGACGCCACGTACGCCATGATGTGGTGGCGGCACGTCGAACATCACGATGTCCTCGGTATGATCGGCAAGGACGGCGGTGAGGTCGCCGTGGTGGACCGCCTCGGCCCAGCGCTCGATCAGGGCACGGATCTGTTCCTCGTTGGTAGGCATGGTCGGCTCAGTCCTTCTCGATTGGGACGTCCATCAGAACTACAACATGGCATCCCGTGCGCATCGGGGTATTGGGTTCGCTCGGCGCTATAGTCGCCATGTCAATGATCTCGGTGTTCAGGGGAGGCGCGGTGGCGCTGCATCTGTCCACTCATCGCAACGGTAGTGAGCTGACCCTGGAGGCGAGCGGCGTGGTCGACCTCGCGACCGCCGGCCAGCTTCGGGCCGGCATCGAGGCCGCTCTGGCCGATGATGCGGCGGCCGGCCTGGTCGTCGATCTGGATGGGGTGACGCTGCTCGATTCCGCGGGAATCGGTGCCTTGTTAAAGGGTCGGCGGCTGGCCGACGAGCGCGACCGTCATTATCGGGTGACCGGGGCCCGCGGAATCGTGGCCGAGGTGCTCCGGATCACCGGCGTGTGGGCGCATCTTGTCGGCGATGCCGTCTGATCCGGGCTCTCCGATGATCGGGGAAGAGGTGCAGGCCGAAGCGCAGAAGTTGCGCTACCTCGAGGTGGTCACCGACGCCGCGCTGTCGCGGCTTGGCTTGGAGGACCTCCTCGCGGAGCTGCTGGAACGGGTCCGCGAGCTGCTCAAGGCCGACACCGCGGCGGTCCTGCTGGCGGATCCGAGCGGCACTGAGCTCATCGCCACCGCGGCCAGTGGCCTGGAGCAGGAGGTGCGCCAGGGGATCCGGCTGCCGATCGGGCAAGGCTTCGCCGGCACGGTCGCGTCGCGTCAGGAGCCGATCGCGATCGAACATGTCGATCACACCAACGTGATCAATCCGATCCTCGTCAACGCGGGCATCGCCTCGCTCCTCGGCGTCCCCATGATCAGCGGCGGTCAGCTGATCGGTGTGCTGCACGTCGGCACGCTGACACCGCGGAAATTCACCCGCGATGACGCTGAGCTGCTCAGGCTGGTGGCCGACCGGGCGAGCCTCGCCACGCAGGCTCGGCTGTCCCGGCTGGACCAGGCTGCGGCGGTCGCGCTGCAGCGCAGTCTGCTGCCGGGCCGCCTACCGGCGGTGCCCGGATTGGATGTGGCCGCGCGGTACGTTCCCGGCGCGGAAGTGGGCGTCGGCGGCGATTGGTACGACCTTTTCACCTTGCCGTCCGGGCACGTCGGCATCGTCATCGGCGACGTCGCCGGGCACGGACTCCATGCGGCCGTGGTGATGGGTCGCATCCGCAGTGCTCTACGGGCGTACGCCCTCGAGACCACCGACCCCGCCGACGTCTTGTCCCGTCTTGACCGGAAGGTCCAGCTGTTCGAACCGGACGCGATGGCCACCGTCGCCTATGCCGTCCTCGACCCGGAGGGCAGCGTGCTGCAGGTGTCCAGCGCCGGTCACCTGCCGGCCATCCTCGCCGAACGGGGGCAGCCCGCTCGCACCCTCGACGTGCCACCGGACCTGCCGGTGGGCGCCTACCCCGACACGCCCCGCCGCTCCACGCCGGTGCTCCTCGACGACGACGCCTGCCTGTTCCTCTACACCGATGGCCTGGTCGAACGGCCTGAACGCTCGATCACCGCCGGCATCGACCTCCTCGTCGCGGCGCTGTCCTGCGCGCCGGCCGACGTCATGTGCGCGACCGCGATGGCCGCGATGCTCGCCGACCGGGCCGCCACCGACGACGTCGCCGTGCTCGCCGTGCACCGTACCTGAGGCAGGCCTCAACCCGGAGAAACACCGCGACAACGGTGTGGGGCCGACCGGGCCGGGGTACGGCTGGGACCATGACTGGCAAGAGCGAGGGCGGCGACAGCACCCGGACCATCCTCGTCGCCGTGGCCGCGAACCTCGCGATCGCGGTGGCGAAGACCGTGGCGGCGCTGCTGACTGGATCGACGTCGATGTGGGCCGAGGCGGCCCATTCGGCCGCCGACACGGGCAACGAGGTACTGCTGTGGGTCGGCCTGCGCCGTTCGGTGCGCGCGCCGGACGAGCGGCATCCGTTCGGCTACGGCCAGGAGCGGTTCTTCTGGGCGTTCCTCGCGGCGCTGGGCATCTTCCTCATCGGCGGCGCGCTGTCGATCGGCGAGGGCATCCGTGCTCTGCTGCTGCCGGAACCGCTGGAGTCGGTGTGGATCGGCATCGGTGTGCTTGTGCTGGCGTTCGCGTTCGAGGGTTACTCCTGGCATACCGCGCACCGGCAACTGCGCCGGGAGTCGCAGCGGCGCCAGCGGTCGATGACCAGCCATCTCAAGCTCGCCTCCGACCCGAGCGCCCCCACGGTGTTCCTGGAGGATTCCGCCGCCCTGATCGGCGTGGCGCTGGCGTTGGTGGCGCTGGTGCTGCACGCGGTGACCGGCTCGGCCGTTTGGGACGCGGCCGGCAGCATCGGCATCGGCCTGCTGTTGATCGTGGTGGCCTACCTGCTCGCTCGGCGCACGAAGGGCCTGCTGCTGGAGGAGGCGGCACCCGAGGACGTCGTGGCGCCGATCCATGCCGAGGTCCGCCGGGCGGATTGGGTGGATCAGATACACGAGTTGCACGCGGTCTACGTCGGTCCGTCGAGCCTGCTGGTCAACATGTGGGTCACCCCGCTGCCCGACTATCAGGCGCGGCCGTCCGTGGAGCTGCTGTCGCGGGTCGACGAGCTGCGGTCGGGTCTGCTCGCCCAGCCAGCGGTCACCCAGGTCACCATCACTCTCGAGCTGAAACCGCACGACCCGGCGATGCATGCTCGGGGCGGGCCCGGGTAACAACACGGTATGCCTCAGCAAGCCTGGAACGCCAAGCGCGAACGTCAGTACGAGCACATCAAGGACAGCGCCGAGCAGCGGGGCGTGTCGGAGGACCGAGCCGAGGAGATCGCGGCGCGGACCGTGAACAAGGAGCGCGCCCGCAGCGGGGAGGCGAAGTCCTCGAGCCGGCTGTCGCGCACGGACATGTCCTCGTCGCGGCGGGGCGGCCTGCGCTCGCATCGCGGGTCGGGCGGTCGGACCCGCGACCAGCTGTACGAGGAAGCCAAGCGTCGCAACATCAAGGGCCGCTCGTCGATGACCAAAGCGGAACTGGAGAAAGCCCTCAACGCGAAGCGTTGAGGAAGTGTTCGAGTACGTTCGCCAACTGCTGCGGCGCCTCTTCGGCCATATGGTGACCAGAGTCGATCTCCACGGTCTGCAGCTGGTCGGTCCACTCGCGCCAGATGGCGGCCGGGTCGCCGTACAGCTCGACCAGGTCGTCCTTTGCCGACCAGCCGAACAGGACCGGGCAGCGGATCCGTCGGCCGGCTGCCCGATCCGCGTCGTCGGCGGCCCGGTCGACGCCCAGGCCGGCGCGGTAGTCCTCACACATCGCGTGCACGGTTGCCGGGTCGTGGATGGCCGTGGAGAAGTCGTCGAACGCCTCCTCACCCATCTGCGCGGCCGAAGCCTGGTACCAGGCGTCCGGGTCGGCGTTGATGATCCGCTCCGCCGGCTTGTCGGTTTGACCGAGGAAGAACCAGTGCCACCAGGCGGCGGCGAACCGGGCGTCGGCTCGGTCCAGCGCGTCGCCGATCGGCACGGCGTCGAGCACCGCCAGCCGGGTCACCACCGACGGATGATCCAACGCGAGGCGTTGCGCCACATAGGCACCGCGGTCGTGGCCGACCACCGCGAACCGTTCGTGCCCTAACGTCCGCATCAACGCCACACCGTCACGGGCCATCGCCCGTTTGGAGTATGCGGCATGCTCGGCGACCTCCTGCGGCTTCGATGATTGGCCGTAGCCGCGAAGGTCCGGGCAGACCACCACATGGCGGTCGGCGAGCAGCGGCGCGACCCGATGCCACGTGACGTGCGTGCGTGGATGACCGTGCAGCAGCAGCACCGGCGAACCGGCGCCGCCGTGGCGGACCCGCAGGACCACCTCGCCCACATCAATGCGCTCCAGGGCGAACCCTTCGAACATCTCCGTGTGATACCCGAGTCGGGCACTGATGAACACGCTGCTAGCCCTCTACCCCGGTGGATGTGTGGGGGGCGCCGACCGGCTTGGACTCCGGGGAGCCACGCTGCCGCAGGTAGATCGAAAGAACGGCCATCGACGCGACCGCGAGCAGTTCGGATTGCCAGTTCTGCAGCGTGCGGTTCCAGAAGTCCGGCTCGGTCACGTATTCGGGCCATGAGACTGGATCCTGCAGCTGGCTGAGTTGCCGCTCGTCGTACGCGGCGACGCCGGCGACGGACTGCGCCAGCCAGGACAGCAGGAAGATGCCGCCCATGACGAGGCCGAGGGAGTTGGACAGCAGCGACCGACGCCAGCCGCCGGCGCGGGCCCAGGCCGGGGAGTCGTCGCGGGCGTAGGGGCCGACGAGTTGGTCCTTGTCGGACTCGGTGCCGGCCTGGTCGAGGGGTTTGGACTCGGGTGAGCCCTTCTGCAGCAGCCAGACGGTCAACACGATGTAGAGGAAGAACTGCAGGTACTCCGACTGCCAGTTCTCCGCGACGTCGACGGCGAAGTCCGCGGAGGTCAGGTAGCGGCCGAGGGAAATCGGCGGCAGCCCGTCGGTGAGTTGCTGCTGGTTGAACCCGGCGTGCCCGGCGAGCGCCTGCCCGGCGAGGGCAAGAACGAACAGCACACCGAAGACCAGTCCGAGCGAGTTCTCCCGCAGGATGCGGCGGACCGACCGCTCCGGTACTGCCTCTGTCGTCGCTGGCTTGCTCATCGGTGCAGCAGGCCGATCGTGATGACGTAGACCAGGCCGAAGCCGACCACGCTCAGACATAGCACGAACAGCAGTCGCATCGTCGAGCCTCCTCAGCCGCCCTGCAACAGGCAGTCGTACGGGCGCCCGGCCCTCGGTGTGCAGCCGGCGGCGGCGACCCGCCACCCGCCGGGAAACACCGCCAGGAACACGGTGTCGCCGGGCATCTGCACCCGGGCCCACTGTCCGTACACGTCGACATGGTCGACAGTGCCCGGGCCGGGCAGGTCTTCGTCGAGTACCGCATCGGCGCAGCGCTTGCTGGAGGACTGCTCGAGTTCCGCGATGGTGTCCGGCGCGAGCACGGCGCACGCACCCGCGCCGTCCTTCTCCTGCACGGCGCTCAACAACCGGGTCGCCGCGTCGGCGGCCGCGTCGTGGCGCTGCCCGGCGTCGGTGCAGCCGGCCAGGGACAGCACCACGCCGGCCGCGATGACCGGTCTCCAGATCCGCATGGTCCCCCTGTTCCCCGCGGCGACGATCACCACACATGATCGGACCGGGTCGAGACCTGACCGGCTTCCGGAGACCCGCGGGAGTGTCGGGCGCTAGCGGCGGGCAGCGCCGGCGGCGGCCTCGGCGTCGACCGGGGGCGATTTCGAGAGCGGTTCCGGTGCGACGGGCGGTTCCGCCGGCGCCGGTCCGGTCTCGGCACTCATGACGCTCAGCAGGGCCGGGGCGAGCAGCGAGCGGACGATGAACGCGTCGATGAGTACGCCGACGGACAGGGCGAATGCCAGTTCGCGGAATGGCCGCAGTGGCACGATGAGCAGCAGGCCGAAGCTGACCGCGAGGGTGATCGCGGCGGTGCGGATCGCTCGGGCGGAGTGCGGCAGGGTGATAGCCAGGGCCTCGCGCAGCGGCCGTGACCGGGCTTCCCGCCAGGCCGGGCCGATGCCGAAGATGTTGTAGTCCGATCCGAGGGCGACCAGCAGTACCGAGGCGGCGAACGGGACGTAGAAGGTCAGCCCGTCGGCCCCAAGGACGTCCTGGAAGAGCCACGTGGTCAGGCCGAGCGTGGCGCCGATGGCCAGGACGCTGCAGGCGAGCAGTGCGATCGGGGCCACGAAAGCGCGCAGGAACAGCATCAGGAACAGCAGGTTGGCCACCAGGGCGGCGAGTGCGATGCGGCCCAGGTCGTGCACGGTCTGGTCGACGATGACCCGGGCGATCGCGGTGTCGCCGCCGAGGCTGGTTTGGGTCCCGTCCAAGCCCGCCGCGCGCAGCAAGCCGGGCAGTCGCCTGTTCGAGACGGCGGGCGGTGTCCACGCCGTGGGCGCCGAGCGGTTCGTCAGTCAGGACGAGCAGGAAGCGGGCGGCGCCGCCGTCGCGGGCGCGGAAGACATCGAGGCCGTCCGGGAGGTCGGCGGTGGTGGGGCCGAGGACCACGGCGACGCCGGGGACTCGGGCGAGGGACTGCTGCAGCCGCGCCAGCTCGGGCTGGCGCCCGGCCACGCCGTTGCCCTCGATCAGCAGCTCGGTCGGTGACAGGATGCCGCGCACGAACCCGGTTTCGGCCGCGGCCGCGGCGGTCCGGGTGGGGTTGCTGGCGGGCAGCGCCTCGACGAACGACACACCGAGCCCGATATGCCGCAGCGGCAGCGCGGCCAGGACGAGGCCGCTGACGCACAACAGCAGCATGGGAGCGGCGAACCAGCGCCGGGTGAGCAACCGGGCCCACCAGCGCCCGCCGGCCGTGACGGGTTCCGGGGTGTCGGGATCGGCGGCCCGCCGCAGCGGTGACCAGAACACCTTCGGACCGAGGATCGCCAGCAGCGCCGGGACGAGGGTCACCGCCACCACCATGCCGATGAGGATGGCCAATGCCATGCCCGGTCCGAACGCCCGAAACGCCGGTGAGCCGGCGACGACCAGCGCGGCGGTGCCGGCGGCCGCGGCCGCTCCGGCGGTCGCGATGATCGGGGTGTACCGGGCGGTGGCCCGCCGGGCGGCGGTCAGCCGCCCGTCACCGGCCGCGAGTTGCCGGCGCACGGCGGACAGGTAGAACACCACGTAGTCGGTGACGACGCCGAGCAGTAGCGCGACCAGCATCGGCTGGGTCTCCTGCGGTACGGGCACTCCCAACCGAAGCGCCAGAGCACCCCCGACGTGCAGGGTGAGCACGGTCGCGATTCCGGCTACGCCGAGCGCCACCAGCGGTGCGACCAGCGACCGGAACGCGACGGCGACGATGAGGAACACGGCGACGACGGTGATCAGCTCCAGCCGCGGTACCGATGACTGCACGATGTTGGTCTGCTCGACCCGCGCCGGCACGGAACCGGTGATGCCCACGACGGCGTCGTTGCCGTCGTAGTGCCGGGCGACGAACCGTTTCGCCGCGGCGACCTGATCAACGAAGGTGACGTTCGGGTCGGTGAACAACAGCGTGACGATCGTGGTGCCGTCCTCCGCCGAGCCGGGGAAGAGCCGCAGCTCGTTCATGACCGGGACGGCCGCGCGGATCGGTGCGACATCGGAGTACGTGCCTTCGCTGACCGCCTGGGCTCGCTGTACCGCCTTCTCCTTCGTCGGCTGGGGCAAGCCCGCCGGGTTGCGCTGAACCACGGCGACGCGGCTCAGCAACGGGAAGCCGAACCGGTCGAACGAGCGGACCTCGCTTCGCACGGCCGGGTTGTTGGCGGACACCAACTCCTCGAGGTCGCTGCCACCCTGCCCAACGGCCGGCAGGAAAACCACCGATGCGGCTGCCGCAGCCACCCACCCCGCCACCACCAACCAGCGCAGTCCAACCACTACGCCCGCGTACATCCGCAGGAGCGCACCCGGCCGCCAGCGGCTGGCCGCCTCTTCAACATCGCTCACCGGTCTGGTCCTTTCCGGCGCCCGGGTTGTGTTGCCGGGCCGTCGAGTTGAACGCTGGGTACCCCAATACCCGACCTCGACAAACACCGTTCGTCCGGAACCGACTCTCTCCTGAGCCGGTGTTTTGGCTGGCCGGCCACGGGTACGGCAGTCGTATGGGTCATGCGGACACAACGGTTGGCGCGGCGGGAGCGGATGCGCGCAGGACCGGTGGATGCGACTATGACGCGGAATTGCGTCGGCACACCGAGGCGCTGGGCCGGGCCTTGAGCGTTCACGCCAACGACCGCGTCCTCGACATCGGATGCGGGACCGGGCAGACAACCCGCGCGGCCGCACGCGTCGCCCGAGCGGGCAATGCGCTCGGGGTGGACATCTCCATGTCCGCCATCGAGCGGGCCCGCGACCTCGCCCGGGCCGAAGGGCTGCCCAACGTCGCCTTCGAACGGGCCGACGCGCAGACTCACCGCCTTCCGCGGCAAGCCTTCGACGTCGCAATCAGCCGCTTCGGCACGATGTTCTTCGACGACCCGGTCGCCGCGTTCGCCAACGTCGGCCGGGCGCTGCGCCCCGCTGGGCGCCTGGTGATGATGGTCTGGCAGGCGAGCGAGCGCAACGAGTGGGATGTGGAGATCAATCAAGCCCTCAGCGAGTACCGCGGGCCGATGACGGCCACCGACCAGGGACTTGATCCTTTCTCGCTCGCCGACCCGCGGACGGTGGAACGGATCCTGCAGGCTGCCGGATTCGCCGCTGTCACGTTCACCGACGTTCACGAGCCCGTCTACTACGGACCCGGCCTGGCCGCCGGGCTCCACTGGGTCCGCGGCTTTACCAACGTCAGCAACGTCCTTGAGCGGCTCGATCCCGCCGACGAGGCGCAGGCTGTCCGGCGGCTCCGTCAGGTGCTCGCCGCGCACATGACCGACGAAGGTATCTGGTTCGACTCCCGCGCCTGGATCGTCACAGCGGTGCGGTCAGCTCGAGGTGAATCCCGTCGGGGTCACTGAAGGAGAGGATCGCGATGCCGAACCCGGGAAGATCCATGACCTCGCCGTGCTCGATGCCGCGTTCGGCGAGCAGACTCGCGGCCGCCTCCAAGTCTGCCCTCGAGGGCACCGCAAAGCTGATGTGATCGAGCCCGACCCGCGTCGACTGGAACCGGTCCTCGCCCTCCGCCACCGGTCGCAATCCGATCAGCATGCCGTTGCTCTGGAACACCACCCCGCCGTAGAGCTGGGCTGGGTCCTCCCGGACGGCCGGGTCGTTCGGGTCGCCCTGGGACCGCGCCGCCACCTCGAAGCCGAGCACCTCGGTGTAGAAGCTCAGCGAGCGCTCCAAATCGGTGACTGTGAACCGGACATGGTGCAGTCCAGTGGTGTGAATGAGTCCCACGACGCCTCCAAGGTGAATGATCTTCTGGCGACTGACTGTCCTTAGCTCGGTCCTGTCCTGACCGTGTCCGGTGACGACCAAATGGTAATGGTTGTCTTTTTCCGAATTCTGCCCTTGCCCCTACCCTCGTCGGCGCATGAGCAAGATCGGAATATACCCGACGCGCAGCCGGAAGGACCATGCTGTGGCAATCAGGTGACTGGTTGTCCCTGCGGCCGGAGCGTCGATGACGGCGTTCCGGAAACAATGATCGGAGAAGCCATGCGTGCACAAAAAGCGCGCCGCTGGCTGGCGCTCTCCTCGGCCGCGGTGCTCGCGGCAACGGTGGCGCCACTGGCCTCCGCGCAGCCCGCCGCCGCGGCTCCCGCCCCGGCGACGATGCACATCGACTGCTCGAAAGGTACCCCGCTCTGCACCGAGGTCGCCGACAGCGAGGAAGTGTTCGGCGAGGGCAACTACGTCGGCCACGACGAGCCCGCCACGACGTTCTACGACAACCGGGCCGGCTCCGGCAACAACGCTACGTACCGGCTGCGGCTGCCCAAGGACCCACCGACGCTGCCGAAGCAGGACGGCACCGGCGGCACATTCAACTTCCAACTGCACCCGGCGTTCTGGTTCGGGATGGCGCTGTGCGACAACCAGTCGGGGCCGGAGTTCACCCACGCCCCGTGCAAGCCCGACAGCGACTCGAACATCTTCGACGGGTCGAACCCCAACGCCGCGGACTACATCGGCAAGCACCCCGGTACCGCCTTCCTCGAGGTGCAGTTCTACCCGCCCGGCTGGGTGCCGTGGCCGCCCGGCGTCTCCTGTGACGCCAGCAAGTGGTGCGCGGCGATGGCGATCTTCAGCCTGTCGCAGGACCAGAACCACGGCATCGTGAACAACGCCGACTGCCTGGCCCGCGCCGGGGTCGAGCCGGCCAACTTCGCGTTCATCACCCGCAACGGCCACCCGCACGCGCCGCCGAGCCCGTTGGAGGCGACGGCCGGGACGTTCACGCCCAACCCGGCGACGGACTTGTTCATGAACTCCGGCGACCAGATCGTCCTGAGCATCCGGGACTCCCGCGACGGGTTGCGGGCTGACCTGGTCGACCTGAGTGCCCATAACGCCGGCTCGATGACGGCCAGCGTGGCCAACCAGTTCGCGCAGATCAACTTCGAACCCAACGCGGCCACGTGCAGCCAGTCGCCGTACGCGTTCCGCCCGATGTATGCCACCTCCAGCGAGCACACCCGGGTACCGTGGGCCGCGCACACCTACAATGTCGCGTTCTCCGACGAGATCGGCCACTTCGAGTACTGCGACGCAGTCGCGGCCGAGGGTGGCGCCTGCACCGCGCCCGGCGGCCGTGACCGGGGCAACCCGCCCGACGGCGACGACAACGCCTGCTTCAGCCCGGCCAGCAGCCTCCGGGTACAGGTGGGCGGCTGCATCGCCACCGAGAACGACTTCGACGGCACGTCGTACCAGAAGGTGTGGCCGGGCTCGACCACGCCGAACAAGGACCGGCTCCTGCACCCGCAGTCGATCCAGTTCACCAGCCCGGTCTTCAACGGCTTCCACCGGTACTCGCGGGTGGGCTTCGAGGCCGACCTGCCCCGCATCGAGGCCGCCGATACGCTCGACCCGAGGTTCCCGCCGTGCGACCGGGCGACCGGAGCGAACTGCGTGAACCCGCCGCCGAACGCCGAGTTCTACCCCTTCTACACCACCCGCGGATCCGGCGCCGCCTGCCAGTGGCAGTTCGGCGGGGCGAACATCCCGGGCACGACGAACACCTTCGGCGGTAACTCCACCGCCGAATTCGGCCCGCTGCTGACCTCGGTGTACCCGGGCGTCGGCGGTCCGATCACGCGGATCAACAACTTCCGCCGAGTCCTGAACCACAACCCCTGCTGAGCGTCCTTCGGGGTGGGCGGCGACCACCGCCCGCCCTGAATGCACCCTCGACCTGCACACCATCTGAGAGGCGCGGCCGAGCGGGCCGGCAACGGACCCTCGGCCTGCGTCGCTACACGTCGATGTGGGAGCCCATGATGACGGTGCGGTCGCGGGGCAGGCCGAAGTGCTCGGCGGCGTCGGCGGTGATGTAGGACGTGGCGATGAACAGCCGCTTGCGCCAGGGCGCCATCGTCGGCGCGTCGCCGCGCCGGAGCTCGATCTTCGACAGGAAGTAGGACGCCTCGTCGAGTTGCAGCCGCCCCTCGGTCGCGGCCGGGTCGAGCGTCCGCAGCGCGGCGGGCACGTCCGGCGTCTCCATGTAGCCGAAGCGGGCGGTGACGTGGATGATGCCGTCGTCGGCGTAGCCGAGGTCGTCGACGGCTGATCCGCTCGTCGGCCGGCACGCGCGGCACCGGCTCGGTCTCGATCGACATGATCACGACGTGCTCGTGCCGGACGTGGTTGTGCTCGACGTTGGCCCGCAGCGCCAGCGGCGCGGTCTGCTTGCCGCGGTTGAGGAAGACGGCCGTGCCCGGCACCCGGCATCGTCGGCAGCGTCTTGTCGCGCAGGTCGTCGACGAACTCGCGCAGCGACCCCTCGCGCCGTTCGCGTTCCGCGGTGACGATCTCGCGGCCGCGCTGCCAGGTGGTCATGACGGTGAACGCGGTGAGCGCCGATCAGCAGCGGCAGCCACGCGCCGTGGACGAGCTTGGTCAGGTTGGCCGCGACGAACAGCAGGTCGACCGCCAGCAGCACGACCGCGCCGATGCCGAGCAGCCACAGCGGGGTGCGCCACCTGCAGCGGGCGACGTAGAAGAACAGCAGGGTGGTGATGGTGATCGTGCCGGTCACCGCCATGCCGAACGCGAAGGCGAGCGCCGCCGAGCTGCGGAACGCGAAGACCAGGGTGAGCACCGAGACCATCAGCAGCCAGTTGATCCACGGCACGTAGATCTGGCCGATCGTGGACTCCGAGGTGTGCGCGATCCGCAGCCGCGGCAGGTAGCCGAGCTGGGCGGCCTGCGACGCGACCGAGTACGCGCCGGTGATCACGGCCTGGGAGGCGATCACCGTCGCGGCGGTGGCCAGCAGGACCATCGGCAGCCGCGCCCAGCCGGGCGCGAGCAGGAAGAACGGGCTGCTGATGTTGCGCCGGGTTCGTCGAGGATCAGCGCGCCCTGGCCGAGGTAGCTGAGCACGCACGCGGGGAACACCAGGAACAGCCAGCCCCGGGTGATCGCCCGGCGGCCGAAGTGCCCCATGTCGGCGTACAGCGCCTCGGCGCCGGTGACCGCGAGCACGACCGCGGCCAGCGCGAAGAACGCGATGCCGAAGTGGCCGACCAGGAAGCCCAGCGCGTAGGTCGGCGACAGCGCCTTGAGGATGGCCGGGTGGCTGGGCGATGCCGACGACGCCGCAGCGCGCCGATGGCCACGAACCAGACGATCATCACCGGTCCGAAGATCCGGCCGACCGCCGCCGTGCCCCGCCGCTGCACCAGCGAACAGCACCACGATGATCACCGCGGTGATCGGCACGACCAGCGTCGCCGAGCGACGGCTCGACGACCTTGAGGCCCTCGACCGCGGACAGCACCGAGATCGCCGGGGTGATCATGCTGTCGCCGAAGAACAGCGCGGCGCCGAAGATGCCCAGCGCGGCCAGCACCGCGGCCGCGCGCCGGCTGCCGCTGGCCGCTCCACCGGCGCAGCAGCGTGATCAGCGCCATGATGCCGCCCTCGCCGTCGTTGTCGGCGCGCATCGCCAGCAGCACGTAGGTGACCGTCACGATGATCATCACCGACCAGAACACCAGCGACACGACGCCGAACACGTTGTCCGTGCTGACCGGGACCGGATGCGGGTCGCCGGGTTGAACACGGTCTGCAGGGTGTAGATCGGGCTGGTCCCGATGTCGCCGAAGACCACCCCGAGCGCGCCGACCACCACTGCGAGCCGCACCGCGTCGCGCGGTTGGTGCCGATCGGTCACAGGACCCTCCTTGCTGCCACCGGTACGGGCCGATCATGCCCAGAGATCCTGCTCGGACAGTACCGGCCAACGGCGCTAGGTGCGGCCAGTTGACAGCAGCCGCAGTTCGCGACCGCGCTGTACGGCCGAGGACCGGTCGGTGGCGCCGAGCTTGGCGTAGATGCGGCGGATGTGGGTGTTGACGGTGTTCACCGAGACCGAGAGCTGCCCGGCGATCTCGGGCCGGGTGAGGTTGGTCGGCAGGTAGCGCAGCACGCGTAGCTCGCTCGGGCTGAGTTCCTCGGCTTCAGCAACGCGAGCGCGCGCAGGTCGTTGCCGAGGCCTACGTCGGCGTTGGACTGGCCGGCGGGCGGCGAGGGCAGCGCGCCTACCTGTTCGAACACGCCGTCGAAGTGTCCGCGCAGCCGCGCCGACAGCAGGTCCAGCGACGCGATGGCCATCCGCAGCCGGTACTGCCGGTCCGGCGGTGTCGTGGCGGCGTACGCCCGGGCCACGTTCAGGTGCGCGGCCGCCTGGTCGAGGCGGAGCTGGTCGAGGTCGGCGATCGCGTGTACCAGGGCCAACCCGGGGAAGTCCTCGCCAGTCCGGGCCGGGAACGAGCGCAGCAGCGCCGCCACGGTCCCGGCCTGGCCGTCGAGGGTGAGGCTGAGGGCGTGGTCGGTGAGCAGCCGGGCCGCCTCGGTCCAGTCACCGGCTGCCTGCAGGTGGCGGATGGCGTCGGCGGTCTGGGCGTGGTCGGCGAACCACCGCGCGGCGAGCCGGTGCAGGGCCGGGATGTCGCCGGGGACGGTGCGGCGCAGCTCGAGCCGGAGCAGGCCGCTGAACATGCGGTGGTACCGGAACCAGCGGCGGTCGGGGTCGAGCGACACGACGAATGCGTTGGAGTCCTCCAGGTCCAGCAGGATCCGTTCCGATCCTTTGGCGCCGGTGAGCAGGTCGCCCAGTTCGCCGTTGACCCGATCCAGCAGGGAGGTGCGCAGCAGCAGGCGCTGCACCTGCGGTGGCTGCCGGTCCAGCATTTCGGCCATCAGGTACTCGGCGACCGTACGGTCGCTGCCGGAGAACTCGGCGACGAACCGTTCGGGGTGGGGGTGCCCGGCGAGGGATAGGGCGGCCAGCCGCAGCCCGGCCGCCCAGCCCTCGGTCCGTTGGTGCAGCGTGGCAACCACCGGGTCGGGCAGCGTGATCCCGGCGGCGGTCAGCAGCGCGCGGGTCTCGTCCTCGGTGAAGCGCAATTGCGCGGCGCGGATCTCGGCCAGCTCCCCGGCCAGCCGCAGCTGGTGCAGGGGCAACGGCGGATCGCGGCGGGTGGCCACGATCGCGTGGACGCCCGCGGGGAGGCTCGTCAGCAGCGCCGTGAGTTGATCGGCCGCCTCGCCGGAGGTGAGCTCGTGCAGGTCGTCGATGATCAAATTACGGTCGGCGCGAGGCCATCCGAGCTTGCCGACGCTTCTGAAGCCGTCCGGGCGCCGCTAGTTCGGAGCGCACCTTGTCCACCATGGCCGGCCGTTGAATCCGGGCGCGGCGGGCGGGGGCTCGGCACCGCCGGTCGCGGCGCGGACCGCGCCGAGCAGGGCGAGCCAGAACAGCTGCGCGTCGTGCTGGCGCCGGCCGTACCGACATGAAGGCGATCAGGCGGTCCTGGCCCGGCCGGTCGGCCCACGCGTGCAGCAGCGACGTCTTCCCGCTGCCGGCGGGCGCCGAGATGATCGTCACCTGCTTCCCGGCCGCACGGTCCAGCGCGGCGACCAGGTCGTGGCGGTCGATCAGCCCCGGCCGGGCCGCGTTCACCGTGCGGCCTCCGGCGGCCGACATGTCGGTCATCGCGCCATCTCCTCCAGGCACCCGGTCAGCGTAACTCGCCGTCGATCGCCGGCAGATCACCGGAATCCGGTGACGACCGCTCACCGTCCCGGCGGTGAACCTGGAGACGTCCTGATCGGTGCAGCCACGCAGAACGGAGGGGAAGCATGGCTTCGTCGAATCCAGGCGCGGACAGCACGCCACAACTGCCGGACTACGTCCCGGTACCCGAGGCGGCCTTCGGCCCGGCCCTCAACGAGCAGGGCTATTTCGTCGGCCGCGTCGAGCGCAACCTGTTCTGGGTCACCGACGGCACCTACCAGTCGGCGTTCCTCGCGACGCCCGACGGGGTGGTGCTGTTCGACGCCCCGCCGACCATCGGCCACAACCTGCGGCGGGCCGTCGACGAGGTCGCGGCGGCCGAGGGCATCGGCAACACCGTGACCCATCTGGTCTACTCGCACCACCACGCCGACCACGCCGGCGCGGCGAACCTGTTCGGCGACGACATCGTGCGCATCGGGCACGCGGAGACCCGGCGGCTGCTGCTGCGGGACAACGACGCGACCCGGCCCGCCCCGGAGGTCACCTTCGAGGACCGCTACACGCTGCAGGTCGGCGGCGAGCGGGTCGAGCTGGCCTACCACGGGCCCAATCACTCGCCGGACAACATCTACATCCATTTCCCGGACCACGACGCGCTCATGCTCATCGACATCGTCAACGCCGGCTGGGTGCCCATCTACAACCTCAACCTCAGCGAGGACGTGCCCGGGTACATCGGCGCCCCGGATCAGGCCATGGCCTACCCGTGGAAGCACTACATCGGCGGTCATCTCGGCCGGCTGGGCACCCGCGACGACCTGGTCCTGCACCAGCAGTACATCGCCGACATCGTCGACAGCGCGCACGCCGCGCTCGCCTCGGTCGACCCGACCCCCTACTTCGTCAAGTACGGGGCGAACGCCTGGGCCGGGGTGAACGGCTACCTCGACGCCGTCACCGCGCAGGCCGCCGCGCCGGTCATCGCCAAGTACACCGGCGTCCTGGCCGCCGCCGACGTCCCCGCGTTCACCACCAGCACCACCTTCACCATCCTCCAGTCGATCCGCCTCGACCTCGGCACCGGCTCACAGGTCCACCCATGAGCTGGCCGGCACGTTCCGGCGACTTCCACGGAGGTGGCGATATGAGCGAGCGTGTGGCGATCGTGGTCGGCGCGGGCGGCGAGCTCGGCCGCGACGGCGCAGAAGCTGGCCGCCGCCGGGTTCACGGTGGTCGGCGTCGACCGCAACGAGGAGGGGCTCAAGGAGCTGCCCGACGGCATCCGGTACGAGGTGGGCGACGCGACCGACCCGGCCGTGGCCAGGAGCCTCGTCGACCGGATCGCCGCCGAGGTCGGTCCGCCCGAGGTGCTGGTCAACACCATCGGCACGTACCACCTGGGCGATGCGCTCGCCGCGACGCCCGAGGACCTGCGGCTCATGATCGACGTCAACGCGGGCACCGCGCTGTGGCTGACCCAGGCCGTGGCGCCGTACATGCGGGAACGGGGTTCGGGCGCGATCGTGCACGTCGCCGCCCGCCCCGGGCTGGAGCCGACCGCCGGCATGGCCACCTACAGCGTCAGCAAGGCGGCCCTGGTCCACCTCACCCGCGTGCTCGACCTGGAGCTGCGCCCGCTCGGGATCCGGGTCAACGCGGTCGCACCGCAACTCATCGACACGGCGAAGAACCGGCCGTACCTGCCTCCCGACCTGCTGGCGCACGCGGTCTCGCCGGAGGCGATCGCCGACATCATCGCCTACCTCGTCAGTGACGCCGCCACGCCGGTCAGCGGCGCGGTCGTGCCGGCCTACGGCGCCTGAAAGTCCCCCTTCCCGTCGCACGTCTGGAAAGGACGAGCATGTCATCCGCCTCATCCACGAACCGCCGCTCGTTCCTCGCCCGGGGCGCAGCGCTCGCGGCCGTCCCCGCGATCGCCACCGTGGCCGGCGGCGTCTTCGCCGAACCGGCCTCGGCCGACGACACGTTGCCCGACTACGCGCCGGTACCGCCGTCCGCATTGGGGCCGGCCCTCAACGCGCAGGGCTACTTCGTCGGGCGGGTGCAGAAGAACCTGTACTGGATCACCGACGGCACCTACCAGGCGGCGTTCCTGACCACCAAGGACGGGGTGGTGCTGTTCGACGCACCCCAGAGCATCGGTCACAACCTGCAGCGCGCCATCGACCAGATCGCGTCCGCCAACGGCGTGTCCAACAAGGTGACCCACATCGTGTACTCGCACCACCACGCCGACCACCTCGGCGCCTCGTCACTGTTCGGCCGTCACGTGGTCCGGGTCGGCCACATCGAGACCAAGCGGCTGCTGGCCCGGGACCACGACTCGACCCGGCCCGGGCCCGACGTCACCTTCGAGACCCACTACACGCTGCGTGTCGGCGGGGAGCGGATCGACCTGGCCTGGCACGGCACCAACCACACCCCGGACAACAGTTACATCCATTTCCCGGACCACGACACGCTCATGCTGGTCGACGTCAACCTGCCCGGTTGGGTGCCGTTCGACAGCTTCAACCTCAACGAGGACGTCCCCGGCTCCATCGCGGCCCCGGCCAAGGCCATGGCCTACCCGTGGAAGCACTACATCGGCGGCCACATGGGCCGGCTCGGCACCCGCGGCGACATGGTCGTCTACCAGCAGTACGTGAGCGACCTCATCGACGGCGTCAAGAAGGCTCTGGTCGCGGTCGACCCGACCCCGTTCTTCACCAAGTACGGCAACAACAGCTGGGCCGCGGTCAAAACCTACCAAGACGCGCAGGTCGACTACGCGGCCGCGCGTCAGCCGCGTTCGCGAGTCAAGCTACCACCGGCGACGAGAAATGACCCACCGGGTTTCGAAGGAGCACACGCCATGTCACTCGCCCGCGTCCAGTTCTTCTCGATCTCGCTCGACGGCTTCGGCACCGGCGAAGGTCAGAGCCGCGACGCACCGTTCGGCCACGCCGGCGAAAGGCTGCACGAATGGATGTTCACCACCCGGTGGTGGAGCGAGATGGTCGGCCAGCCCGGCGGCCGCGGCGGCATCGACGATGCCTTCTTGCGGCTGCACGATCCGGGGATCGGCGCGGAGATCATGGGTGCCGGGAAGTTCGGCTGGCCCGGATGGCACGAGGACCCCGAGTGGAAGGGCGCGTGGGGTCCCAACCCGCCGTTCCACACACCGGTCTTCGTCCTCACCCATCACACGCGCCCGCCGATCGAGATGGAGGGCGGCACGACGTTCCACTTCATCGACGCCTCGCCGGCCGAGGCGCTCGAGACGGCCCGCGAGGCTGCGGGCGGCCAGGACGTACGCATCGGCGGGGGTCCCACCGTGATCCGCGACTTCCTTGCCGCCGGGCTCATCGACCACATGCACATCGTGGTGGTCCCGATCCTGCTCGGCCGCGGCGTACGCCTCTGGGACGGACTGGAGGGCCTCGAGAAGGACTACGAGGTCGAGGCCACCTCCTCGCCCAGCGGAGTCACGCATGTGACGTTCACCCGTGCGGGCGTCTGAACCTACCGGCGCCGGAACGCGGGAGGCCTGCGCCCCCGAGCGAGGTGAAGCCCGCGCCGACCAGTTCTCCGAGCTGAACGGCTGCTGACGCAGCGGTCTCGCCGGCTCACAATGTCCGTACCATTCGGCTTGGGCCGATTCGGCCCACGCACGAAGATCCGACCTGCGGCACCCCGACCGAAGGAGATCCCGTGAGCGAGCCCCTGAAGCCCGTCGATCTGACCGTCATCGACACGAACAGCGCTGACTGGCAGCTCTTCCCCGTTGAGTACATCCAGGCGAACCTCGAGCACGTTCCCCTGGCCAACGACGAAGAGACCGGGATGATGATCCTCAAAATGGTCTATCGTGCCGGCTTCACCAACCCCTGGCACAGCCACCCGTGCGCCCACGGCGTCTACGTCCTCGAAGGCACCCTCAACACGCACCAGGGTGACTACCCGGCCGGCAACTTCGTCTGGTTCCCGGAAGGTGGAGTTATGCAGCACGGCGCGACCCAGGACGAGGACTGCACGTTCCTCTTCATCACCAACAAGGCGTTCGACATCCACTTCGTCGGGGACCACGGCGACCCGCAAGCACCGACCATGTAGAAGGCCCCGACCGTGCGGCGCTACGGACGGCGGGTTCCCATCTGGGCCAGGGCGATGATCCAGCCCGTGATCAGGCCGTAGGCTGCGCCGCCCAGGGCCCACAGCAGGGCGGTGTACAGGCCGGCGTGCACGGACAGGAACGCGGTGAGGAAGCCGGCGAACGCGGCCGCGAAGATCACCGCACCCCAGCCGTTGAAGAGGTCGGCGAGGGTGCCCCGCGCCCGGGACAGTTCCGCGCCGGCCAGGAGGGTCAGGAACAGGCCGACGAAGAGGATGAACAGGATCGCCTTCAGGTCTTGCGCCAGTACGTCGCGGACCGGGGCGCGGGAGTTGAACGACCAGGCCGGCCAGGCGAGGGTGCGAAGGAACAGGCCGCCGGCGGTGTCCGGCCTCGTATTGTGGGTGACCCAGTCGACGAAGATGGGACTACCGAACACAAGAACCAGCAGAAACGCGACGAGCGTTCCCACCCCGGCCGCGGTACGTCGGTGCGTTCTGGTCAGAACCATGCGTTGGCTGTGCCCCAACATCAATTCTTTCAAACCAGAAGGTCGGACGCATGATCGAGTTCACCTTGGACACCGATATCGGCAGTGACGTCGACGATCTCATGGCCTTGACCATGATCCTCGGATCACCGGAGCTGAGCCTCCGGGCAGTGACCACGGTCTACGGCGACACCCGGCTCCGGGCCCAGATGGTGCGACGGGCGTACGCGCTGGCCGGGCGCCCGGCCCCGCCGATCGCGGCTGGAGCGCGCGAAACCCGCTCGGGTCGTGCGGTCTGGTGGGCCGGCCATGAAGGAGCCCTGATGCCCGACCTGGCGGCCGAGCCGGTCGACGAAACCCTCGACGCCGCGGCGACGCTCCGTGCGAGTACGACGGTCGCGGCCGTCGGACCGTTGACCAACGTGGCCGACGCTGTGGAGGGCTCGCACAGCATCGAGCAGCTGGTGATCATGGGTGGTGATTTCACGGCCGGCCGTCCCGAGCACAATCTCGCCTGCGACGTGGTGGCGGCGCAGGCCGTCTTCGCTTCCGGCCTGCCGGCGGTAGTGACCGGGATTGATCAGACCGAGCGCGTCGTCCTGGGCGAGGACGAGATCGCGGCCATCGAGGCGTCCGGAGCGCTGGGGGCGCTGTTGGCGGCCGAGATCCGCCAATTCCGGACATGGCTCGGCCGGGCGAACAGCCCGCACGACCCGATCGCGGTTCTGGCCGCTGTGCGACCCGGGCTGTTCACCTTCGCCCGCGGCCGGGTACGCGTGGATGCTGAGGGGGTCACCAGCCTGGAACGCGATGACCACGGACCGCATCGGGTGGTGGTCGACCTCGATACAGCGGCGGTGGCGAAGGAGATATTGCGTCGAATCTGCGGTGTCTAAGGACCGTGCCTACCAGGCAATGGCCTGCTCCCACATCCGGACGTACGCCTCGGCCCCGGACATCAGCTGCTGTCGCAGCAGGGCGCTGTCGCTGCCGGCCTGCTGAATGAGATCGGTGGTCCAGTCGGCGAACAGGCCGTACTGGGCGGCGCCGTCGGTGTTGACGTCGAAGGTGCGCGATCCGAAGACCTGCTTGTTCACCGTGGTGCCGTTCGGCGCGGTGAACGGGTAGACGAGCGGGCTGGCCGCGGCGTTCGGGCGCGGGTTCGCCTGGTCGCCAAGGCCGTTGACGTCCGTGCCGTAGCCGTAGCCGGCGATGGCGTTGCCATGCGGCGCGGCGCGGTTGGCGCGCCATTCGCTGAGGAACTCCGGCACGGAGTTCGCGTACGTGGCCACGAACCCGCCCAGTGCCAGAACCCGGTCGATCATCGCCGGATCGGACCAGCTGTGCACCGAGGTCACGCCCGGGTAGTGGGCCGCTGCGGCCATGTCCAGTACCGCCTGCGCGGTCCGCACACTCATGTGGTCGACGTGGATGATCATGCCGCGGTCCATCATCTTCTGGATGAGGGAGCGGCCGAGGCTGGTCAGCCCGCGGGTGTTGCAGATCTTGCCGCTGGGGTAGACCGGCAGCACCGCGCCGGGCGGCAGGCCGACGACGCCGAAGTTCAGCAGCCGGACGAGGTCGTCGTTGACGAGCGGCTGCTCGTTGTCGGACGGGCCGGTGCAGCTGGTGGCCGTCCACCAGTGTCCGGTGGACAGCAGGTTGGCCAGGTTGACGAACGCTCCGCTGACGCCGGAGTCGAACCGGGTGCCGCCGAAGGCGTTGTCGAACTTGTGTACCGGGTAGAAGCCGGACACGCCGAGTGACTGCAACTCGTTGAGACCGGCGTCGATCTGGGCCGTCGTGCACTGCGGGACGTCGTTGATCTCGCGGCAGCCGAAGATCTCAGAGTTCTCGACGCCGATCGTCACGGCCAGCTTGCCCTGCACGGCGATGCTGCGTACCTGCGCCGGCGTGGTGGCGATGCGGAACCAGCCCTGGCCGGCGCCGCCGTTCTGCGCGTCGATGTAGTCCTGCATCGAATACAGGTACCGGGACTGGACCCGGATCTGGTCCATCTCGTCGCAGGACGTGTCGCGGTACGGGAAGAGCTCGCAGATGGCTCGGTTCGCGACGAGCAGCGCGTTGAGCACCCGCTGGCCGGCCCGCCAGGAGCGCTCGATGCCTCGGTAGTACGACTGCTCGTGCAGCAGTGAGTTGTGCTGCGGCCAGTCGCCGAAGGTCGGCCAGCCGTCCTCGGGCGAGTTCACCGGGTCGGTTCCGCCGATGATCGCCTCGAACAGCGCGCCCACGTTGAGGCTGCGGTGGGTGTCGCAGCCCGCGAGTGCCACCTGCACGCCGCCGGACGCCCACGCCTCGCCGCAGTGCATCTGACCGCCGAACGCCGCGGCGGCGGTGACGTGGGCGTGCGCGTCGATGGTGCCGACGAGCTTGCCGCTGCTGTCGACGCCCGGCGCGGCGGCGCCGGTGACGCCGGGGTCGATGTCCGGTGGGGTGTAGCAACCCGCCGCACTCGCCAGAGCGACGGTGTAGGACGAGCCGGCCGCGCCGAGACTCCACAGGAACGAGCCCATGACCTGGCCGGTGGCCGTCGCGGTGAACCGGTACCGGTCGCCGACTTTGGTCACCGTGAAGTCGGCCCGGTCGCCGTACGAGTCCCCGGCGAGGATGAAACCGACGATGCTCTGGTACGCCGGCTTGCCGTCGGAGCCGAACACCTCGTAGCGGCCGAGCTGGGTCGCCTCCAGCCGGAACGACGTGGCGCCGGAGGCGGAGGAGGTGAAGCCGTAGCCGGCCCCGCTGCGCACCACGTAACCCACCGAGCTGGCGTCGTTGTAGACCCGCAGCGTGGCGCAGGTGCCGTCGAGGGCGTCGGCGTTGGCCGTGATCGGCGCGGCCGAGGCCGCCGGCACGGCGACGACCGTGGTCGCGGCGATCGGGAGGAACACGGCGGCCGTGCAGGCGGCCAGGCGGCATCGGTGGCGCAGCGACAGGGACATGGTGGCGGTGCCCCTTCATGCGTGCCGGATCGCCCGATCCGGCGGCCGGTGTGAGGTGAGATCAGCGTCGGATAGACATCGGTGACTGTCAACTGGAGAGACGGGATTTGCTTGGCGTGCCGGTGTCGTGCGACCCCGGGTGCCGTCAACCGAAGGTGAGGAGGGCGACGACGATCAGCAGGAGCGCGACGGCGGCCAGCCACCAGCGGCGGGCGTGGTGTCGACGGCGCCGGCCCACCATGGGTGCTGCATCCGGCGGGGTGAACCCAGCGGACGGCCGTGGTGCGACCTCGAACACCGCGGGCGCAGGTGGCGGCCCGGTCTCGGCCCGTGGCGCCGGCACGGAGCGGGTGTCGGCTTCGGCGCGGGCGATCAGTTCCGACACGCGGATGCTGGCCCTGCGCATCCGAGCGGCCTTTTTCGGGCTGAGCTTGCGGCCTGCGATGATGCTGCAGGCTTGGGCGACGGCGACAACCAGCACCGGGTTGGTCACGAGGTCGCGGTGACCGACGAACAGCGCCGCGACCATGTCGCGGTCCACGCGCAGCCCCGGTGCGAGCCGGTGGCCGCGGATGACGTCAGCAATATGGCGGCGGGTGCTCTTCGGGCGACGCTTCACGCGTGTCCGGCCGCGGGGGCGCTTGCGGGCGCTGCGGTCCGCGGTCTGGGCGGCCGCCGCCGCCAAGGTGGCGGTCAGCGACTCCACAGCCTCGTCGGCGTCCTGCCAGCGCGGCGTCATTGCTTCCGTCAAAGTCGATCGTCCCCTGGTGCGAACCTGTCGTGATCGGCGTGTGCCGGGTGAGCCACACGAACTTTACCCATTCCAGCACCCGGCGAAT
Organism: uncultured Actinomycetota bacterium; assembly: GCA_963816625.1. Classification (GTDB taxonomy): domain Bacteria; phylum Actinomycetota; class Actinomycetes; order Mycobacteriales; family Micromonosporaceae; genus Dactylosporangium. The sequence continues at coordinate 2,528,028 of CAWFLC010000006.1, forward strand.
CGCGCGGACCAAAGGCGCGAGTCTACAAGGCGACGGCGTACGCCACGATGTTGTCCACGTAGGACCGCCGGCCCTTGTCGAAGGCGCCACCGCAGGTGATCAGGCGCAGCTGCGCGTTGGGCGTCGGCCCGTATACCTCGTCGGTGGGGAACTGGGCCTTCGGGTACTTCCGTACGGCCAGGACCTTGAACTTGACCTGCGCGCCGGACCGGGTCACCTCGACGATGTCGCCCTGCCGCAGGTCGCGCAGCCGGAAGAACACGGCCGGGCCGGTCTTGGAGTCGACGTGTCCGGCGATGACCGCCGGGCCCACGTCGCCCGGGCTGGTGCCCTGCGTGTACCAGCCGGCGTGCTGGAAATCCTTCGGTGCCTGCAGCGTGCCGTCGGTGTTGAGGGCGAGGTCCTCGAGCGGCGTGTCGACGCCGATCGACGCGATCCGCAGCCGCTCGGGCCGCGGGCCGCTCGACTGGCTCGCGGTGGCGCGGGCCGGCTCCCAGCGGGTACCGGCGCTCGAGCCGGCCGCGATGCCTAGCGCGCCCACGGCCAGCGCGCCCGCGGCGACGGCCGCCATGGTCCAGAGAAACGTGCGACGGATCATCGCCGGTGGCCCGGGTGACGCCGGGCCCGGTCGGCGGCTGGCACGTGCCGACGGCCGATCAGGACGGTACCGGCGATGCCAGCGCCAGCGACCACGAGCAGCAGCGCGGCGGCGAAGGCCGGCGAAGCCGTCGAGCTGCCGCCCGCGTTGGCGGTGCCACCGGCGCCGGTGTTCACGCCGCCGCGCGGCACGTCGCCGGCCCGCTTCGCGTCGGTGAGCACCGCGGCCGACAGCTTGCCGTCGTCGCCCTGCAGGACGAGCAGCGAGTAGATGTTGCCAGCGGTGATCGTCGCCTGGACGGGGATGGGCTGTCCGCCGGCCGGCTGGACGCGCAGCGTCTTGGTGCCGGGTTCGATGCCCTGGTACGAGGTGGCCGTGGTGAACGCGACGTCCTTCGCGACGACCGGCCCGTTGGCGACGGTCACGTCGAGCGTCCGCTGTGCCGCCTGGACGACGCGCAGCTTGGCTTGGTCGCCCGTGGGAAGCGTGCGGTCGTCCTCGATGATCCGGGCCTCGGCGTGCTCGGGGCTGCCCATCCGGCCGACGGTGTACGCGTGGCCGTCGGCGACGGTCAGCACGGTGCTGAGCACCGGGGCCGACTTCGCCGCGGCACCCGGGCCGCGCATCGCGACCGCGTACGTGCCCGCCGGCACCATCACGTAGTCGGAGATCGTGCCGTATTTGACGCTCGGTAGATACTTCACGACGTCGCCGGTGACCGAGTGCAGCTGCAGGTACATGTCGCAGGCAATCTTGTCGGGTACCAGGTGGGCCAGCCGGACGTACCCGCCGCCCGCTGCGGCCGCCGGGGACGCGGCGGCAAGGCACAGTCCGAGCGCCGCCACCGCGACAGCGAGGGTTGCGACGAGCCTGCGGGTCAGCGAAACGACGGACATGATCTGCTCCCAGGGTGTGCGCGACGATGTACTGGAGGCCGCCAGCATGTGCGCGCGCCGGCGCCGGTTCAGTGAGCCGGCTGGAAGCTGGCACTAATTAGGGAGAAGTCGCTGACCTGCCAGATCGACTCCTTGCACGCCCACACGTACTCGTACCCGCGGGTACCCGACACAAAGGCGACCGCCAGAACGTGGATCGTCACGCCGTTCTCGACGAACGTGAACTCCCATTTGGCGGCACCGTCGAAGTAGTTCGGATAGTCCTTGATGCTGATCTTCTTGTACCCGTTGAGCGAGCCCTTGACTTCTTCGTGCTTGCGCCCCCAGTAGTCGACGAGGTTCGAGTCGGGCTGTTGCCACTGCCCGACTCCGAGGTACCTGCGCTCGCCCCGATCGCCGAAGCAGGCTCCGGTGCCGAACCGCGTCCAGTCCGTCGGGAACGCGACTCGGAAGCCGGACGCGTCCTCGTACAGCCGCCAGCCCTCCGGCGGCGCGTAGTCCGGCGGCGGCCCCGGTTTCCCGGGCGCGAGCGTCGCGCTGCCGGCGACCGGCGACGCGAGCCCGCACACCGCGGGCAGTCCCGGCGCGCTCGACTCGCCGCCGCTCCCGCTCCCGCCTCCACCGCCCCCGAGCATCATGACCACGATCACGGCCGCGGCGGCGAGCGCGACCGCCACGCCGGCCGCGCCCCACCGAAGCTTCGGCGAGGCCCAGCGCGAGCGGGTCACGCCGCTCGGCGAGGGCACTGTCGGGCCGGCAACGGACCGTGGCTGTGCCGGGCTCGCGAACGGCGGTGCGCCGGAGGCCGGCGCCGTGAACGGCTGCGCGGAGGCCGGCGCCGAGAACGCTTGCGTGGAGGCCGGTGCGGCGGCGGCAATGGGGCCACCCGGGACCGGCATGAACGGCTGCGCCGACACCGGTGCCGGGGTGGTCGGCGCGAGGCTTTGGGAGCTTGCCGACGCTTCTGGCGTTATGGCCGTGGCGGCTGGCGGCGGGACCGGGGTCGAGGCCGGCGTCGACGGGGAAGCCTGCGGTGTTGGGCTCAGCGCGACCGGGGTCGCGGCTGGCATCGGCGGGGGAGCCGCCGGTGTTGGGCTCGGCGGGACCGGGGTCGCGGCTGGCGTCGGCGGGGGAGCCGCCGGTGCTGGGCTCGGCGCGACCGGGGTCGCGGCTGGCGTCGGCGGGGGAGCCGCCGGTGCTGGGCTCGGCGGGACCGAGGCCGCCGGTACCGGCGTCGGCGACACGGGCGCGCCGGCGCGGCGCTGGACGCGGCTCGGCCGAGACCGCGACGACGCTGTGTACCAGGATGCTGCCCTCCGCGACGACCAGCTCGGGCTGCTCCAGCACCATCGGCGGCATCTGCAGTCCACGGTGGACGAGCGTGCTGACCAGCGGGATCCGGCTCGCGCCGCCGACCAGGAACACGCCGGTGAGCTGTTCGCGCGGGAACCCGGCGTGCCGGGCGACGCGTGCGGTCAGCCAGACCGTCTGGTCGAGCAGCGGGCGGGCCAGCGTCTCGAACTCCTCGCGCGTGACGTGCGCGTCCAGCTCCATGCCGGGAAGGTGCAGGTCGGCCGCGGAGTGGCGGGACAGTCGCTCCTTCACGATGCGGATGTCCTCACGGAACAAGCGGCGCTCCCGGCGCTCCGCGGTGGTCGTGGGCTCGGCCAGGCGCCGCCAGCCGTCCGGGTTGCGCGGCCCGTACACTGCGCCGATCCGCTGGACCAGCTCCTCGTCGAGGTCGAGCCCGCCGATGTCGTCGCGTCCGTCGACCGCCCGCGTGCGGAACCCGCTGGCGGTACGTTCGACCAGGCTGGCGTCGAACGTGCCGCCGCCGAAGTCGTACACGACCACGGCGCTGCCGACCGGCATCCGGTAGCCGAGCACCTGCGCGAAGTACGTCGCCGCGGCCACCGGCTCCTCGACCATCCGGACGTTGCCGAGCCCGGCCCGTACCGCGGCGTCCAGCAGGATCCGCCGGCGAGGGGCGCCCCAGGCCGCGGGGCAGGTCACCGTCACGACGTCCAGACGCTGCCCGGCGGTGCGTACCGCCTCGGTGCCGACGACCGACAGCACCGCCGCGATCACGGTGGCGACCGGCAGCGCCCGGTCGCCGAGGAGGACCGACCCCTCGTCGATCCGCCGCTTTGGGTTGGGCTCGAGCCGGCTCGGGTCCAGCCGCGCGCTGTCCAGCGCGTCGCGCCCGACGAGCAACTGCCCGGTGGCGTCCAGGTACACGGCAGAGGGCAGCAACGGGGAACCGTCGAACAGCAATGGCTTTGCCCGGCCATCGGGCCAACGCAGTACCGCCACCGTGTGCGACGTCCCGAAGTCGACACCGAGCCGGAACCCTGCAGCCTGCACATCGGCACTGTAGGCCCTCGGTGCCACGGCGGTCGCGGTCGGCTCGCCGCTACGCCCGAGCAGGCCTCACCCCCGCGTCAGCTCGCTTTCCTGGTTCGCCGGACCGGCTTGGGACGGGTGCGGGCGCCGCGGGCGAGGTTGGTCGGTCGAGCGCGCTGTATTAGAAAAATCAATATCCGAGCGTTGACACCTTAAGAAAATCAAGATACAAATGAATGACAAGCACGTCGCCGAGAGCAAGGGAGCCGAGCGTGGACTGGCAGGAGCTGACGGACCTGACCCGCGGACAGTCGTTCGTGGTCGAGCGGGTCCGCCTCGCCGGCAGCGGCATCGTGGTCGAAGGTCAGTTCGAGCCGCCGCAACTGGCTCAGCTCAGCCTCGACGACCAGGTGTTCGTCGCCGCGTTCGTCCGGTCCCACGGTTCGATCAAGGAGATGGAGCGGATCTTCGGGGTGAGCTACCCGACGATCAAGTCCCGGCTCAACCGGATCGCCGAGCACCTCGACTTCGTCGACACCGACCCGGCGCCCACCGGCGCCGACGTCATCGACCGGCTGCGGCGGGGCGAGATCAGCGCCCAGGAGGCGCTGGCCGAACTGGAGAGGTCCCGATGATGCCGAACCTGGTGACCGTGCGCCACCGCCGTCCCGACGGCCGCAGGCTGCGGCTGTACGTCCCGGTCCTACCGGTACTGCTGGTGCTGTCACCGCTGCTGCTACTCGCCGTGCCGGTCGGACTGGTCGCCTGCCTCGCCACCCGGGTGAGCCCGGTGGGCGCGCTGCGCGGCACCGCGGCAACTGCTGCGGGCGCTGCCCGGCACCCGGATCGAGATCGAGCAGGGCCGAACGGCCGTGCTGGTAAGCGTCAGATAGTCAACGGGGAGGAGCAACAATGAACGAGCAGCGCCGCCAGATCCTGCAGATGCTCGTCGAGGGCAAGATCACCGCGGATGAGGCCGAGCGGCTGATCGACGCCGTCGAACGAGAACAGCCCGAGTCGCCGCCGGGAGCCGCGCCCCGCCCGAAACCCCGACCCAAGTACCTGCGCGTGGTGGTGAGCTCGGAGGACAACTTCGGCGGCGACGGGCCAGGCCGGGTCAACGTCCGGGTCCCGCTACAGCTGCTGCGCGCCGGGGTCCGGCTCACGAGCCTTATCCCTCCGCAGGCGCTCGCCCAGATCAACGAGGAGTTGATCAAGTCAGGGGTACCGATCGACCTCACCCAGCTCAAGCCGCAGCACATCGAGGAGCTCATCGAGCACCTCGACGACGTCACCGTCGACGTCGACCAGCCCGACGCCAAGGTGCAGGTGTTCTGCGAGTAACACCGCCACGACGCCGGACGCCCGCCCGGACCACGGGGTCAGGCGGCCGTCCGGCCGGCTGGCGGCCGCGGGCGTTCGACTCGTTACGCGACGGAGCCGCAGTTTCCGACCCATGACGCGGACGTTCGACAGCGGTGAAGTTAAGGCGGGAGTTAAGAATGCTTGAAAGAGTCGTTTGCGTGCGCTTGCATGCCAGTTTGACCGTTAGTCTCATCACGGCGTGTTACGCAGTTCGGCCCTAGCTTCCAGCCGATGGATGGTCATCATGCAGCAGGTTCACAACGCCAGCCAGCGGAGTGTGGCCCGCAAGGCCAACCACGACCCTGCACGCCAGCACGGGCGGTTCGGTGCGGCCGGCATGGGACCGGTTACGCAGGGCGACGATGGGTTGCGTCGGTTGCGCCAACTACACACCAGGCCGTTGCTGGCCTTCACGCTGCGCCTGGCCGGTGGTGACCAGGTGCGCGCCGAGGCCATCGTGCAGCAGACTCTGCTGCTCGCCTGGCGCAACGCGGACCGGCTTGGTGCGATTGAAACGCTGCGGCCCTGGTTGATGACCACCGCCCGACGGGTCGCGGTCGGCCAGGAAACCGCAGTCCAGAACGTGCTGTTCGCCATGGATGACGCCGGGCGGGATGACAACCTGGTGCGGGTCGAGGCAGCGCTTGGACGCCTCGCACCCGAGCAGCGGGCGGCACTTGCCGAGGTTTGTGCGGGCCACAAGACGATCAGTGCCGCCGCCCGGTCGGCGGGGGTGTCGACGGGTGTGGTCAAGTCCCGTGTGTTCCAGGCGCTCGAGACACTCCGGTCGTCGGTGTGGCAGCGCGAGCTGGCTCACTGAGCGGGCGCTGCCTTGTTCTGACCGCGGCGATGGCGCTAGCGGCGCACTTTGAACCTCAGGTGTAGCACCCGGTCGCCCTGGATGACCACGTGGGGATCCTCCAATAGATGCTGCCCATCGATGCTGCCGAAGTAGCGTTTGCCCGACCCGAACACCACCGGCACCACGTCCATCGCCACCTCGTCCACGAGGCCGGCCGCGAAGATCTGGCTGCCCACTTCGCCGGCGTTCACGCTGATGGTTCGCTCCCCGGCGAGCTCCTGGGCCTTGTCGATCGCGGCCGTCACGTCCGCGACGAAATGGTACGACGCCTCGGGATGCCATCCTTCGGGCTTGGGCCGATGGGACACCACGACCACGTGGTCGCCAGCGGGCGGGTGACCCTCCCAGCCGTCCACCAGGTCGAACAGGTTGCGGCCCATCACGATCGCGCCGATCGCCTCCCACATCGGCCGGACGTACTCCGCCGATGCCCTTGAGACCTTGAATCCGCTTCCAGCTCCGGAATGGTCGTACTGCTGGTCGCCGCCTTCGATGATCGGGGTGTCCCCGCTGAAGTACCAGTCGTGGAGTGGCCCGACGTCGTCGTTCTCGTCGGCGATGAAGCCGTCCACCGACACCACGTTGTGCATGATGACTGTGCCCACAGGTTCTCCTCGAAGTCTCCTTGCGCGTTCGCTCCCGACTCAGTGTGGCCGACGAGTCGGTGCGGCCGTACCACCGTGTCAGTGGGCGTGTCAGGCCTGTGTCAGGCGTGTGTCAGGCCAAGCGCCGACGGTAGTTGCATGACAAGTTCAGCGATTGCAGCTTCGGGGCTGCGAAAGGCATTTGGGGACAAGATCGTGCTCGATGGCATCGATTTGGATGTTCCAGCGGGCACGGTATTTTCCCTGCTCGGCCCGAATGGGGCGGGTAAGACGACGGCGGTGAACGTGCTGACAACGTTGATGAAGGCCGACGGTGGAACGGTACGGATTGCCGGACATGATGTTGCGACCGAGACCAAGGAGGTCCGCGCGGTGATCGGGGTCACCGGTCAGTTCGCCGCGGTGGACGAGTTGCTGACGGGCCAGGAGAACCTGCAGTTGATGGCGGATCTCAAGCGCCTGGACTCCGGCGAGGGCAGGCGGATCGTCGCGGAGTTGCTGGAGCGGTTCGACCTGACGGAGTCGGCGCAGAAGCTGGTAGCGACCTATTCCGGCGGTATGCGCCGGAAGCTGGATTTGGCGATGACGCTCGTCGGCAACCCGCGGATCATTTTCCTGGACGAGCCGACGACGGGACTGGATCCACGCAGCCGTCGCACGATGTGGGAGATCATCCGCCAATTGGTGGCCGACGGGGTCACCATCTTCCTCACCACCCAGTACCTCGACGAAGCCGATCGACTCGCGGACCGGATCGCGGTGCTCGATCAGGGCCGCGTGGTTGCCCAGGGCACGCCCAACGAGCTCAAGCACCAGATCCCGGGCAGTCATGTCCGGTTCCGATTCACCGATGTCGCCGAGTTCGACGCGGCGATGCGGGTCCTGCCCGACGCCGCACGGGACGACGAGGATCTCATCTTGCGCGTTCCCAGCGATGGCGGGGCGAAATCGGTGCGGGCTCTCCTGGAGTCCCTTGAGGAGCATTCGATCGAGGTCGAGGAGTTCTCGGTGCACACGCCGGACCTCGATGACGTTTTCCTGGCCCTGACCGGTCGTACTAGCACGGAGGTGAATGCACGATGAGCAATTCGACGACCATGTTGGGTCGCAACTTCAAACACACCATCCGGAACCCGACTGCGGTGTTCAACGCGGTCTTGTTCCCGATCGTGATCATGCTGATGTTCGTCTACGTGATCGGTGGTGCTTTCGACGTCGGTGTCAAATACATCGACTACGCGACGCCGGGTCTGATCATATTGGCGATCTGCTACGGGTTGAGCGCGACCGCGATGGCCGTGAACTCCGACATGACGAAGGGGATCATCAACCGGTTCAAGGTGATGGATATCTCCCGTAGCGCGGTCCTGAGCGCTCATGTCGCCGCCAGCATGCTCCGTAATCTGGTCGCCATTGCGGCCATGATCGGAGTGGCGTTCGCGCTGGGATTCCGCCCGGCCGCGAGTTTCGCCGGATGGCTCGGTGCGATTGGCCTCATCGTGCTGGTCAGTCTCGCGACCAGCTGGATCACTGTCGCCCTGGGATTGGCGGCCAAGACTCCAGAATCGGCGGGGATGGTCACCGTGCCGCTGATCATGCTGCCGTTCTTCAGCAGCGCGATCGTACCGGCGGAGAAGATGGGGCCGGGCGTCCGGCAGTTCGCGGAGTATCAGCCCTTCACGCCGATCATCGAAACCCTGCGCGGATTGCTGGCCGGTGCACCGTCCGCGAGCACCGCGATCATCGCCGTCGCCTGGTGCGTCGGGATCGCCGTCGTCGGGTATCTGTGGTCGCTCGCCACGTTCAAGAAGCGAGCGTGACCTCGCGCGGCGATGGCCGTCCGACGACCGCCCGCGGCGCTCCACCAACAGATCAACTACGAGACAACAGGAAAGTTGTTATGACTACATTCGCCACGCCCGGACCCATCGCCGCCACCGTGCAAGTCGCCGGCGCTCAGGTGCGGGTCACCGCGAGCGACCGGACCGACACCGTGGTGCTGGTCGAACCCATCAACGAGGCGAGCCGGTCGGACAACAAGGTGGCCAACAAAACGAAGGTCGACTTCGCCGGCGGTCAGCTATCGGTCAAAACGACCGTCGCCGGCGACAAGAACGGCTCGGTCGCCATCACGATCGACCTGCCCACCGGTTCCAGCCTGATCGCCTACCTGGCCCACTCGGGTGTTCACGCTGACGGCTCATTTGGCGAGTGCGAGCTGCACATGGCATCGGGCCGGGTCCAACTGGATCGCATCAACGGACTCCATGCGAACATCGCCGCCGGTGAGGTCGCGATCGGCCGCATCGCCGGGCGCGCCGACATCGACAGTGGGCGTGGGCAGATCTGGATCGGCCACGCCTCGGCCGAGGTCGATCTCAGCAGTGCCAGCGGCGGTTTGGACATCGACCGCGCCGACGGGAGCGTCACCGCCAAGACAGCCAACGGTCCCATTCGGATCGGCCGGTTGACACGCGGTCAGGCGGAACTGATGAACGGCTCAGGAAACATCGAAGTCGGCATCAGCGAAGGTACCGCGGCCTACGTCGACGTCAACAGCGAGCGAGGGTCGGTGCGCAACTCCGTTCCGTCCGAGGAAAACCCTGACGCGTCCGACAACAAGGTCACGGTCCACGCTCGTACGCGCCACGGCGACATCATCATTCAACGCGCGGCAGGCTGACTTCAACGGAGATATCTGTGGTCGCTCTCCACCTTCAAGAGGCGAGCGTGACCGCGACCAGCTGACGCCAGCTCGTCTGCGTGCCATCCCGCGTCACCTCGGCGAACCGTGCTTCGCCGAGGTGACGCCGTGCGACGCGCTCGATCCTGGCCGCATCCGGGTGGGAGCGATCCGGCAGTCCGCGCACGTCGACGCTGGCCGCGAGCAGTCGGGCCGCGTCCTCGTACTGATCGCGGCGGAGCGCCAGGTCCGCGACCCCGACGAGTATCTGGGCGATCAGGGTTGCGTGTCCCGCCTCGGACGCTGCTTGCCAGGCCGTCACCCGGTGGGTACGGGCCTCACTGAGATCGTCGGCAAGGTAGCCGAGCAGGTCGTGTATTTCCGCGCGGATGTTCGGCTGCTCGGCGTCGTCGCCCAGATATGTTGTCGCGATGCCGAGTTGGTGGCGTGCGTCCTCGGCGTTACCGCTCCAACGTGCGAGTTCCGCCTTGGCGAAAGCCAGCTCGACCAGCGCATACGGCCAGGTGACCCGTTCGGCGCACCGCTCGGCCTCGGCGATGGCGGCCGCGCTGGAGACCCGATCGCCCTGTAGCCAGTACAGCAGGGCCTGGCGGGGCCGCAACCGGATGACATCCTCGATGGCACCGACTTCGGCGACGACCGCGATCGCCTGCTCGTAGTGCTCGCACGCACCGGCGAGTTCGCCGCGCGTGGCGATGCGCTCCGCCAGCTCGGTCAGCGCGAACGAGATCCCCCACCGTTCGCCGAGCGCCCGGAACTGGGCCAGCGCCATCTCGAGATTTGCGTCCGCGTCCCGCCCGCCTTGGCCGAGCATGATCCGCATCTTGCCCATTTGTAGCCGGGCGAGTGCGCGTACCCAGGGATCCTCGGAGTCCAGCAGTGGTTCCCACGCGGGCAAAGCGTCGTCGGGCGCCTGCAACATGCGTTCCAGCGGGGCAACCAACCCCAGCACCGGGTTTGGGCGCCGACCGCGCCGGCTGAGCCCGTACGCCTTGTGGATCCACTCCGCGACCTGGTGTTCGTCGCCCCGCCCGGCGCCCAGGAACAGCACCACCAGGGCGTACACCATGGCCCGGACGTCATCGGTCACCTCGCCGGGCGTTTCAGTGGCCGCCATGATCAGTTCGGTGCCCTCGGCCTTGTGCCCGCCGAGCCACCAGTACCAGCCCGCGGCCGCCGCGAGCCGCATCGCGCTGTGCGCCTCGCCGGCCGCAAACGCCCCGCGCATCGCGGCACCGATGTTGTCGTGCTCGACCTCCAGCGTGGCGAGCCATTGCACCTGCTCGGCGCGGCGAAGGTGCGGCTCGGCGGTCTCGGTGAGTTCGGTGAAATACGCGAGATGCGCACGGCGCGCCAGATCCGATTCCCCCGCCTCCGCGAGCCGATCCGCGGCGTACTCCTTGATCGTGCTGATCATCCGATAGCGCGGTGCGCCGTCGCCCTCGGTGAGCAGGAGCGACTTCTCGGCCAGCGAGGTGAGCAACTCCAGCACGTCCTCGTGCTCGACGCCGCCGCCGGCGCAGACCCGCTCGGCCGCCTCCAGGCTCGCCCCGCCCGAGAACACCGAGAGCCGGCGCAGGACCATCCGCTCGGCATCGATGAGCAACTCCCAGCTCCAGTCGACCACCGCGCGCAGCGTCCGGTGCCGCGGCAAAGCGGTACGGCTACCGCTGGTCAGCAGACGGAACCGGTCATCGAGCCGGTTGGCCAGCTGATCGAGGGACATGGTGCGCAACCTGGCCGCGGCCAATTCGATCGCCAGCGGCATCCCGTCCAGCGCCCGGCAGACGCGCACCATCGTCGACAAGGTGTGGTCGTCGCCCCCGAGATCCTTGCGCACCGCGCCCGCCCGGTCCCGCAGCAACCGGACGGCTGGCGAGGATTCGATCTCGCCCGGACTGGCGTCGGTTGGCAAGGCCAGCGGCTCGACCAGCCACAGCGCCTCACCGGTGATGCCGAGCGGTTCCCGGCTCGTCGCCAGAATCCGCAAGAGGCGGCACTCCCCGAGCACTCGATCGGCGAACTTTGCCGCCGACTCGATCACGTGCTCACAGTTGTCCAGAATCAGCAACGCCTCCCGGTCGCGGATCGCGGCGATGAGCCCGTCCGCCAACTCCGCGCTCGGTGCCGCGCCGAGCAGAGCATCCCGCAGCCCGAGCCCGGCGATCGTCGCCTGCGCCACGTCTCCGTCCGCGCCGATCGCTGCGAGCTCGACCAGCCAGGCCCCGTCGGGCAGGTCACCGAGCAGCGTGCGCGCGGTTTCCGTAGCGAGCCTGGTCTTTCCCGAGCCACCCGGCCCGATCAAGGTGGTCAGCCGGTGCTCCGCGATGAGTTCGCGGACGACGGCCACATCAGCGTCCCGCCCGACGAAGCTCGTGATCTCGGCGCGCACGTTGGTCTTTCGGTTCTCCTCCCGCTGTCCCAACTCGCCCCGCAGCAGCGCGACATGCAATGCGGACAGGTCCGGTGAGGGGTCGACGCCCAGCGCGTCGGCCAGGGCTTCTCGCGTGCGCTGGTACACCATCAGCGCCTCAGAGCTCCGACCGGCCGCAACGAGAGCACGCATCAGCGCAGCGACAAGCCGCTCCCGCATCGGATGCGCGGCCACCAGGTCGGTCAGCTCGGTGACCAGCTCGGCACCGCTGCCGAGACGGATCTCGGCGTCGAATTCTTCCTCCATCGCAGCCAGGCGCAGCCCCTCGAGCCGGGTGACCGCCGCCTCGAACGCCGCGCTGTCCGGCAGACCGACGTCCTGCATGGCCGCACCGCGCCACAATCCAAGGGCCTCGTGCAGCAGCTTCGCCCGCCGCGGATCCTCGCCACCACGCGCCTGACCGACAAGGCGTTCGAACCGCACGGCGTCGACAGAGTCGGGTTCCACCGTCAACCGGTAGCCGTCCGTCTGCCCGTCGACCGCCCCTTCCGGCAGCGCCTTCCGCAGCCGGGAGACCAAGCGTTGCAAGGCGTTCGCCGCGTCGGCCGGCGGCTGCTCACCCCATATCCAGTCAACCAGCGTCGCCTTCTGGACCACGCGACCAGGTTCGAGCGCGAGGGCGATCAACAGCGCGCGCAACCGGGCTCCTGGCACGTCGGCTAAGACGCCGTCGTCCCTGCGAACCTCGAACGATCCGAGCATCCCGATCTGCACCTAACTGATTTTGCCACGGGCGATCGGCCGGCCTCCAACTGCTGACGATTTGGCACGGCCCAGCCGCCGCGAGCGCTCGCCGTCGGCCAAGCCGTCGATCCGTACCCGAAGATCAAAGGTGTCAAGGTGGGCGCGAGTTCAGGCTTGGTCGTGCCCAGGGCTCCGAACGAGTCGGCGGCGCGGCCTCGTGCGGTTGATTCCGACGGCGATAGCCGGGAACACGATGACGGAGAGCACGCCCGCCCCGACGAGTGCAGCGGCGTTCTCGGGCAGCATCGTCCGGGTCGCCAGACCGATCTCGGCCAGTGCGACGAGCAGCGGCAGGGCCGTCGCGGTGAGCAGCATCATCTGGACCCGCCCGCGCATCGGCAGGTCACGCCGGTAGAACAGCAGCGCGGGAAGTCCGCGGACGACGAGGAACAGGCCGAAGAAGACGAACAGTCGCGCGGGTGCCTCGATGATCGAGTGGATATCGAGTCTCATGCCCGACCAGACGAAGAAGACCGGGATGAAGAAGCCATAGCCCACAGCGTCGAGCTTGGCCTCCAAGGCCTCCACGTCGCCCGGCGCCCAGCGGCGCAGCACCACGCCGGCGAGGAAGGCCCCGAGGACCACGTCGAGCCCGAACCTGGCGGCGATCACGAGGAGAGCCAGGAGCAGGAACAGGGTCCAGCGAAGCGTTGTCTGAGAGGTCGCATGCTCACCTTCGGTGATGATCGTCCTGAACTTTTCGTAGCGGACCAGCCGCGGGAAGAACGCGAGCATCAGCGCTATTCCCGCGATGACGACCAGCGATATCAAGCCGAGGAACGCGCCGTTGGCGCTGAGGAAGACCGCGACCGCCACGATCGGAAGAAACTCGCCGACCGCACCGGCAGCCATGATGAACTCCCCGAACCGGCCGTCGAGCAGATGGTTTTCACGCAGGATCGGAAGGAGAGTGCCGAGCGCGGTTGTGGTCAGCCCGATCGCGATCGGCACGAACGCTCGGACGAGTCCCGCCGCCGCGAGGGCGCCCGTCACGGCGATCGCGACGATCGTCGTCGTCAGCCATGATGTGATCGCGAGCCGTCCTGCCCGTTGACGGAAGAGCCCAAGCTCGAGTTCGTAGCCCGCAAGCAGGAAAAGGAACCCGAGACCGACGTTGGCGATCAGCTCGAGGGCGTCCGGGTCGGCCCACCCCGAGACCTGCGGCCCGATCAGGATCCCCCCGACGATGAGGATCACCACTTGCGGCACACGGAGCCTGGACAGCAGACCCGCGATGAGGGAGCCAACGCGATCAGCAGGCTGACGATGGCGAGGTCGAGCAGGCTCTGTTCTAGGCTCACGGTGCATCACTCTTCCTGGCGGGACCTGGACCTCAATGGCAGCAAATGCTCCGAGGTCGCACCTCACCCCGAGCGCGCGAAACGTGCCGACAACAGTGTGCCGTCGCGGCGGCCGCGTTTGTCGTTCGTGCGTCACGCGCCGCCCAGAACCTTGAACAGGTCCGTACGACTCAGGCCTCGCCATCCTGCGATACCAGCCCACCCAGCGCGCAGGGTGACGACGTCTTTCCGGGCGCTACGGAAGGTGACGGCGCTCTGATCGGTCTACGGTTGATCGTGTGCGTGCGAGAGGTCGGCGACGTCGGCGGATTGATCGGAGATAACGATGGCTGATATCGAGGCTGTGCTGGACCGCGCTGGGTTGACCAACCCCAAGGTTCGTGACTTTGTGCGCTACTGGTCCGCGCTCACCGGTGCCGAACGCGTCGAGGTCGTCGGCGCGTCCGACGACGCGCGGCTGATCCAGGAGTCTCTCGATGCCGGCGAGATCCTCCCGGCCGGTGAGGCTGTGTACTACTCGCGCAGCTACCACAAGGACACCGCCCGCTCCGAGGAACGGACCATCGTCGCCACGCACAACCCCGCCGACGCCGGCGTGTACAACAATTGGCGTCCGGCCTCCGAGATGCGCGAACTGCTCGAGCAGCGGATGCGCGGTGCGTCGGCGGGCAAGACGATGTACGTGGTGCCGTACCTGATGGCGCCGCCCGGCTCGCCGCTGGAAGCGTTCGCCGCCGGAGTCGAGCTCACCGATCACCGTACGGTGGTCCTGCATATGATCAGGATGGCCCGGGTGGGTGTCGAGTACCTGGAGAACCTGGCCGACCCGGACAATTTCGTGCGTGCCGTGCATGTCACCGGTGAGCTGGAAGACCTCGGGCAGGCTACGGACGAGGATCAGCGGTACTTCGTCACCGTCGCCGACGAGCGCACCATCTTGCACTTCGGGTCGGCGTACGGCGGCAACGCCCTGCTCGGCAAGATCGCCCATGGGCTCCGGCAAGCGGCCTACGACGGCTGGGCGTCGGGGAAGTTCCTCGCGGAGCAGTTCATGCTCATTGGCATCACCGACAAGCAGACCGGCCGGACGTACCACATCTGCGGAGGGTTCCCGAGCGCGTCGGGGAAGACGAATCTCGCCATGATGCTGCCGCCCGACGCGCTGGGGGAGCGCTACCAGGTCTCGTTCTACGGCGACGACATCGCCTGGCTGTGGGTCGACCCGGACGACGGCAGGCTGTATGCGATGAATCCCGAGTACGGCGTGTTCGGGGTGGCCAAGGACACCAACGAGGACACCAACCCGATGGCGCTGCGTTCGGTGGAAGCGGGCACCGGGGCATTGTTCACCAACGTCGCGTACAACGAGATCACCCACGAGCTGTGGTGGGAGGGCAAGACGCCGGCTCCGCCCGCAGACGTCACCGGGTGGCGGGACTGGAAAGGCGACCTGGTCTCCGATCGGCCGGCGGACAGCGACGAGCCGTGGTCGCACCCGAACAGCCGGTTCACCACGGCGTTGGCCAACGTACCCACCATCGCTGACGACTTCGATGATCCACGCGGCGTCCCGATCGACGGCATCATCTTCGGCGGCCGTACCCGTGACCGGGAGCCGCTCATCCGCGCCATCACGAACCTGGCGGAGGGTGTGTACGACGGCCTCACCCTCGGTGCCGAGGCGACGTTCGCCGCCGAAGATGTCGAAGGGCTGCTGCGCTACGACCCGATGTCGATGCTTCCCTTCCTGTCGTATCCGGAGGGCGCCTACGCCGCCCACTGGCTGAAGATCGTCGGAGCGGCGCGGGTGACACCGATCTTCGCGCACGTCAACTGGTTCCAGCGGGACCACCAGGACGGCCACTATCTCTGGCCCGGATACAGCGACAATTTGCGACCGCTGCTGTGGCTCATGCAGTTGCGCGACGGCGAGGTCACCGGTCGCCACACGCCGGTGGGCATCCTTCCGACCGCGGACGAGCTGAACCTCGAGGGCGTCGACATCAACCCCGACGACCTGAGGACGCTCCTGTCGATCGATGTCGAACGATGGCGCCTCGAGATGGGGCGCCGCGAGCAGCACCTGGCACAGTTCGACAGCCTGCCCCAGGAGATCTGGGAGGCGCATCGTCGGATCGCGGCGGCCCTGGGCCGAAGCGAGGACTGACTGCGAGGACACAGCCTGAGGTATACCGCGCTAACGCCTGGCCGAATTCTCCGAATTCTCCGAATCGGCCGGGCGAGCGGCGAGGTGCTCCTGCAGCCGGGCGTGCCGGAATTGGTACACCCCGCCGTCCTGGCGCAGGATGCCTTGCCGGTGCGCGCCGTCGAGGAAGGCGAGCAGCCGCCATGGAGTCTGGCCGCGGATCGCCAGCGTGATCCGGGCCAGGCAGAACCACGGCCAGCGGTTGACCGCGAAGCCGAAGACCAGACCGGCGGTCAGGCCGTACACCGACGCGCCGGCCGGGCCGAAGCCGTAGGCCAGGGTGCCGCCGGTGATCACGGCGAACGCGAGGCCGATGACCAGCGTCGCGGTCCGGTCCTCGCGCACCGCCTGCCGGGGACTGATCGACCGGTCGGAGTCGCTGTCGAAGAGGCTCATCGCGACGCCGACGGCCAGCCCGACCGCCCCGCCGTAGCGCAGCCCGTCGAGCAGGTCGTGAGCCAGCCCGGTCCAGCCGTGCCGGAACAGCCCGATGCCAACCGACACGATCACCAGTGAACCGGCCAGGAAGACGGCGACCACCAGCCCGCGGGCCACCTGAGCCCGGCGCAGCCGCAGGCTGATCCGCTTGGGCTCCGACTGGGACAGGTTCAACATCGACGCGCCGACGGCGCCGGTGATCCCGGTCACCGGGCCAAAGATGGTTGCGGCGACGACGCTCACCGGAGCGCCGTCGGCCAGCATCGCTCGCGGCACCGACCAGAGCGCACAAAGCCCGAGGGCGACCAGCAGGCACCCACCCCGGCTGCTGAGACGCGAATGATCGCGCAGCCGCCACCAGGCCAGCTCGTGGGGCTTCTCGGCGGCGTACCGGGCCAGGTTGGCCAGCCATTGCTGCACGCGGCCTACCGCGGCCGGCGTCGACCGGTACACCGCCGGCACCAGGCCGCCGAGCAGGTGACGGGCGATGCCACGGGCATCACCGGCCCAGTCCGCGGTCAGTAGGACGTTCGGGTCGGTGCTGGGCGACTCGTAGACCACCCGGGCCAGCCACACCATCAGCGGCGTGTCGAGGACCTCGGTCAACGGGGCGGCTCGGCCCGCCTCGAGCTGCCGGAAGACCGTCCTCCAGCGGTCGGGTTCGCGGGTGCCGTCGGTCAGGTAGCCGATGACGTCTACGGAAGACAGTGGCTGGATCTCCACCACCGGGGTGGCGGTGAGCACGCCGGCCGCGGCGGCCTGCTCGTACTCGACGGTGCGGCACGTCAGCACGAGGTGCCGGTCGGCACCGCACAACTCGTCGATGCCGGCCAGAGCGTCCGGGCGCCGCTCCTCGGCGATCTCGTCGAGCCCGTCGAGGATCGGCAGGATGCGCCGCTCGGCTACCAAGTGCCCGGCGAGGGTGAGCCGGCCGCGCGGCCCCCGGATCCGACGGCGCAGGGCCGGGTGGTCGACGGCCAGCCGCCCAGCGATCCAGTCGGCCAGCGGCTGCTCGGGATCCCAGGCCGACAACGGCAACAGCACCGGAACCGGGTCGGCCGCGGTACGGCGGTGCAGCAGGTCAATCGTGAGGCGCAGGGCGAGCATGGACTTGCCGGCCCCGGGCGCGCCGAGGATCACCAGGCGACGCGCCGAATCGTTGCCGGTGAACACGTCGGCGATCTGCGCGTAGTCGCCGTCGATCGGCACCGGGCCAGCGCCGGGCCGCCCCGGATGGCCGCCCAACTCGGCATGATCGCCGTGGTCCGAGCGGTGACCGCCCAGCGGACCGGCAGTGCCCACGGGTCGCCGATTCGCCGTACCGCCGCCTCATTCGTCCACTGGGCCCGCAAAGCGTCGGCGAGCGCTGCGGCCCGCTCGTCGAGGAGCCGGCCGAGGTCGGCGTCGCGCGGCTGCGCGGACGAGGACCAGAGCCATTTCAGTGGCGCCCACAGCAACGGCACGACGGCCAGAATGCCAGCCCACTGCGCGGCTCGATCGAGTCCTTCGCGGTAGAGCAACACGGCGCCGGCCCCGAGCGCGACGAACGCGGCCAGCACGACGACAGCCACCCGCGTGCGGGATGGTGCCGGTCGCTCCTCCATCCGAGCATCATCCCGAAACGCCGGCCGGACGGCTGTCGGGTTGCCGCGCGGGCGCCGGAGGTGCTGTCGATGTAGTCTTGCGCCTGTCCCGTTCGGTGATCAGGCTGACCTCCTCGCCAACGACATGCGGCCCACGCTAGCGGAAGTCGCACTGCGACAATGCCTTCCCATGGAGACCCTCGCGGTGGTGCTGGTCGGTGTCGGGTTGGTGGGGGTCGGGGTCGGGTTGGTCATGGTCATTCGGCTGCGGGCCGAGGTCGGGCGGCTGGCCGAGCGGGCCGACCGGGTGGCCGCGCGGGTGGAGGCGTTGCCGCCGGACCTGTCCCGGGTGTTCGGCAACCATGATCGGCACATCATCTCGGTGGAGCTACTGAACCTGTTCGAGCTGGCGCAGCGCGAGACCTGGGTGGCGCGGCCGTTGTCGGTGCTTACCCCGCGGCTGCTGCGCGAAATCATCCACCGCATGGTGGTCGGCCGGGTGCGGGAGAACCTGGCCGCGTCCGGGGTCGAGGCCGACGTGCGGCTGCACCGTGTCCGGTAGCGCCCTGCTGGCCGCCGGACTCGTGCTGGTGGTTGCCGCCGGACTGCTGCTAAGTGCCGCGGCGCGGCTGCGACGGCGGGTTCGGCGGACCGCCTGGGTGCTCACCCGGGTGGCGGCGGCCATCGGCGAGGCCGAGCGCGCCGGCTGGATCCGGGCGGAGCTGGCCGACACGCCGTGAGGGACTCGCTTCGGGCGTTGAACATCCGCCTGGAGGAACACAAGGTGTGCCTGCTGGTGATGATCGTCGATGGATCAGCAGGCACGCCCTACTTGCCCGGGGGTGTCAGGTCCCCGCCGATCATAGGTCCGGGTACGAGCCAGCAACACAAGATGACCAACGCGACAAGGGCCAGCAGTAAGAGCAATACAGCTATACGCTCACGCCTGTTCTCGCCGAGTGGGTTTCTCATGCCCGGCATGACACCGAACGCACCGGGGGCCGGCTACGGGTAGGGCGTGAGGCCGGGCTCGTCCCCGAGGTCCTGGAGTTGGACGAGGGTCAGCGGGCCGGCCGCCGGTTCGACCGCCACCAGGCCGAGCGCGGGGGTACCGATGTACCAAGCGGTTTCGTCTGGGCCGACCAAGGGCTCGACGGAAATCCTGATTCGGCCACCTTCATGCCAAACCCTCCAGCGTGGGAAAAAGACGACGACGAGCTTACCGCCGCCGTCGAAGACCACGGTGGAACGGACCGTACCGTCCGGGTAGTTGAAGAACCGGATCGGGGCCGCGGGGTGTGCGTTCGGGGCGATGCGGGCCAGCGAATCACGAAGAACATGTTCGAGACGGCGCAGCGTGTCACTGCAACTCTCGGCCGGGGAACGATCCGCCGGGACGCTCAGGATGTCGACCGGCGCCGACGGTCCGGCACCGGGAACCGACACGGGCACCGATGCGGAGGTCGATGGTGGCGGCGCGGCCGGGGAGCCACTGTGCCCGACCGACGGCGGTGGTGACGCACTGCCGGGCTCCAGCGAAGACGCACCGCCAGACGGTGAGACAAACGGTGACGCGTTGTCGGACGGCGAGACAAAGGGCGACACGCTGCTCGACGACGGCGGCGGCGGTACCAGCGTGGCGCTGCCGTGTGACGGGAGCGGAGAGTTCCTGAACGACGGATAGTCGCTCGGTGACACCCACGGGCAGGGTGGTTCGGCGCTGTCACCGATCGGCGCCCGGGAGCCGAGCGGCCAGCCGACGCTGGCCGCCCCGACCAGGACGGCCACGCCGGACACCACGCCGGCCCCGACGAGGCGGCGCTGCCGGTACCCGCGGCGCTCCTCGGCCCGGATGAGCGCGTCGAGGTCGATGCGGCTCGGGGGTGGGTCGCCGGTGATTTCGCGTAGGCTCGCGTTCAGGTCCACAGCGGGTCCTCCTCCTTGATCATGACGTCGGCGAGTCCGCGCAGCGTGTCCAGGGCCCGTGCCGCCTGGCTCTTCACGGTGCCGGTACTGCAGCCCAGTACCTCGGCCGTCTCCTCGACGGACAGGTCGCAGAAGTAGCGCAGCACCAGCACGGCCCGCCGGCGGGGCGGGAGCTTGGCGAGCAGGCCGAGGAGGGCGAGGTGGTCGGCGGCCCGGCTGGGGTCGGCGTCGGCGACCCGCTCGGGCAGTTCGGCGCGGCTGTGTTCACGGCGCCAGGGCCGGCGCCGCTCGTCCAGCCAGGCTCGGAGCAGCATGCGCCGGACGTACGCCTCCGGATTGTCCATGCTCGCGATCCGCGTCCAGTGCCGGTACAGCTTGACCAGCGCCGTGGACACGAGGTCGTCGGCGGTGTGCCAGTTTCCGCACAGCAGATACGCCGTACGGCGCCACTGGTCCATCCGCCCGCTCACGAACTCCCGGTACGCCTCGGAGTCTGGCACCTAACCTCCCGTGGCTGCAGTCTCGCTGGGGAAACGAAGCCAGGCGACACCCAGGTTGCCTGAAGAGCGTGACAGGATGCAGGGCATGCCTCCCTACGGCGGCGCGTCGAACTTGCGGCTCCGCCGATGTCCATGATCGGATAGTGGCGGCATCGCGTGCCGGTGGCGGGCTGCGTCAGGCATGGAGGTGCAGAACCGAAGGGCCGCCATCAGTGGCTTCCCACGACCGCGACCGAGTAGTCGCGCTCAGCCTGCAGTTGGCGCAGGCACATCGAGAATTGCGTCGCCAGATCAACCAACTCAAGGCGCACCTGGGACGACCTCGACCCGACGACGTACTGGTGACCCACTGCCTGGCGTTCTGTGCCGCGTTGACCTCGCACCACCGGGGTGAGGACACGGGGATGTTTGCCGAACTGCTACGGGAACGCCCCGACCTCGCGGGAACCGTCGCCAACCTCGTCCAGGACCACGAGATGATCGCATCGATCCTGTCACGAGTCGCCGACCTCGCTCACCACGCCGCCGGATCCCCTGATCGGGCATTGGACGCGGTCGGCCGTGAGCTCGACGGACTAGCGGCAATCATGGAATCGCACTTCAACTATGAGGAACGAACAACGAGCGAGGCGCTCGACGGTGCGATACCTGACACGGGCTGGTCGGACATGGTGTTCAGGTTCCGCGACGACGCGCACTGACATGCTTGACTACCTCGGAGGTGTCGCGATGACCGCGCAGTACGTGTTGAGTCTGCAAGACGTTGACGAGATGCAGGTCGCGGTCGTTGGCGGCAAGGGCGCGAACCTGGGGGCGCTCTCGCGGATCGACGGAATCCACGTGCCGGCTGGCTTTTGCGTGACGACGGACGCCTTCCGGCGGATCATGGCAGAAGCACCGTCGATCGACGATCGGCTCGATCAGCTGTCGCGCCTGAACCCGGATGAGCGGGAGGCGATCGGCACGCTGAGCGCGGAGATCCGCCGGACCATCGAAGGGATCGCCATCCCTAGCGATCTCGCGGCGGCGATCACGGGCGCGCTGGCTCAGCTCGGGGAGCAGGCTGCCTACGCCGTGCGATCCAGCGCGACGGCCGAGGACTTGCCGACGGCCTCTTTCGCGGGCCAGCAGGACACGTACCTGAACGTCGTGGGCCCGGACGCGATCCTCCAGCACGTCAGCCGGTGCTGGGCTTCGCTGTTCACCGAGCGGGCCGTGACCTACCGCCAACGCAACGGCATCGACCACCGTACGGTCCAGATGGCCGTGGTCGTGCAGCAGATGGTCTTCTCGCAAGTGGCCGGCATCCTGTTCACGGCCGACCCCGTCACGTCCAACCGGAGGGTCGCCTCCGTAGAGGCCAGCTTCGGGCTCGGCGAGGCCCTGGTCTCCGGTCTGGTGAACGCAGACGTCTACAAGGTGCGCGACGGCGAGGTCATCGCCAAGGCGGTCGGCGCCAAGCAGCGTGCCGTTCACGCCTCGCCGGCCGGCGGGACGCAGGTGCTGCCGATCGACCCGCAGCGGCAGGACCAGCCGGCGCTGACGGACGCGCAGGTCGTACGGCTCGTGCGGCTGGGCCGGCGGATCGAAGCGCACTTCGGCCGCCCCCAGGACATCGAATGGTGCCTGGTCGACGATGACTTCCAGATCGTGCAGAGCCGGCCGATCACCACGCTGTTCCCCATCCCCGAGACCGGCGACCGGGAGAATCACGTCTACGTCTCGGTCGGTCATGGACAGATGATGACCGACGCCATGAAGCCCCTCGGCCTCTCCTTCTGGCAGATGACGACCCCCGCGCCCATGGCCGAGGCCGGCGGCCGCCTGTTCGTCGACGTCACCCAAAGGCTGGCCTCGCCGGCCAGCCGCACCGGCCTCCTGGAGGTCATGGGGAGAGGCGATCCGTTGATCGGGGACGCGCTGCAGACCATCATCGAGCGCGACGGCTTCATCCAGCCGCTCCCTGACGAGGCTCCCCCCAGGCCACTGTTCGGCGGCGCGCCCGCTCCGATCGAGACCGATCCGGCCATCGTCACCGAGCTGATCGGGCACAGCGAGGCTTCCATCGCCGCCCTGAAGCGCGACATCCGTACGAGGTCCGGGTCGGCGCTGCTCGACTTCATCCTGGCGGACATCCAGGAGCTGAGGCGGATCCTGTTCGATCCGCAAAGCCATCAGGTCTTCATGTCGGCGATGGAGGCGGCGTGGTGGCTCAACGATCAGCTGGAGGCGTGGTTGGGCGAGAAGAACGCGGCGGACACGCTCACCCAGTCCGTCCCCCACAACGTCACGTCGGAGATGGGGCTGGCGCTCCTCGACGTCGCGGACGTGATCCGCCCGCATCCGGACGTGGTGGCGTTTCTGCAACACGTCGTGACCTCAGGGCCGACCAGCAGCCTCGAGGATGAGGGTTTCCTGGACGAGCTGCCCAAGCTCGCCGGCGGCCGGGAAGCGCGCGACGCCATCGAGGGCTGGCTCGACAAGTACGGCATGCGCTGCGTCGGCGAGATCGACATCACGCGGCCGCGTTGGAGCGAACGCCCCGCCACGCTCGTGCCGATGATCCTCGGCAACGTCAAGAACTTCGAGCCGGGCGCCGGCGAGCTGCGCTTCGAGCAAGGCCGGCAGGAGGCGTGGACGAAGGAGCAGGAGCTGCTGGAACGCCTGCGGGCCTTGCCGGACGGGGAGCAGAAAGCCGAAGAGACGAAGCGGATGATCGACCGGGTCCGGACCTTCATCGGGTACCGGGAGTATCCGAAGTACGGCATGGTCAGCCGCTACTTCGTGTACAAGCAGGCCTTGCTGGAAGAGGCCGAGCGCCTCGTGCAGGCCCACGTGATTCGTGAGAAGGAAGACATCTTCTACCTCACGTTCCAGGAGCTCCAGGACGTCGTCCGGACGAACCGCGTGGACGACCAGCTCATCCGCCGGCGCAAGGACGCGTTCAGGTCGTATCAAGCGCTCACGCCGCCCCGGGTGCTCACGTCGGATGGCGAGGCCATCACCGGGGCGTACCGACGCGACGACGCGCCGAGCGGCGCGCTGATCGGCCTTCCGGTCTCCGCCGGGACCGTCGAAGGGCGAGCCCGCGTCATCCTGGACATGGCACAGGCCGATCTCGGACCGGGCGACATCCTCGTCACCGCCTACACGGACCCCAGCTGGACGCCCCTGTTCGTCGCCGTCACTGGCTTGGTGACGGAGGTCGGGGGATTGATGACCCACGGCGCGGTGATCGCCCGGGAGTACGGCTTGCCGGCCGTCGTCGGTGTGGTCGATGCCACCCGGCTGATCCCCGATGGACAGCGGATCCGCGTGCACGGAACCGACGGGTACGTCGAGATTCTGCCGTGACTGCGACGATCAAGATGGGCGTTCCATGCCGTGCAGCCGGAGCAGGTTCTCGCCGAGGATCTTCCGCTTCGCCTGGTCGGTGAGCTGCGGATACCCGTAGCCGGCGCACAGGTCCTCCGGGATCTGGAAGTCCATGAACGCGCGCAGCGCCCACTGCGGATGGAAGATCGGCGCCTCCGACCCGTACACAATCTTGTCCTCACCGCACCAGAACAGCAGCTTGCCGAGGATCTCGGCGAACATCCGCGGCGCCCGGACCAGGAAGTTGATCGTCGCGGCCAGTGACGCGTACAGGTTCGGGTACCGGATGAGCTGCCAGCACGTCTCGTCAAGGAACGGCAGTCCGACGTGGTAGATGACGAAGTTGATGTCGGGGAAGTTGGCCGCCGCCCCGTCCATGTCCCACGTCTGGGTGTGCTCGATCGGTTGCGGCCCGAGGGGTACGCCCTTGTGCACCCCGATCAGGTTGACGCCCAGCTCCCGTGCCTTCTCGAAGACCGGGAAGGCGACCTGCGGGTCGTCCATCCGCCATGGGAACGGCGAGCCGTAGTCGTACCGGACGTTGTAGAACTTGAACGCCTTGGCGCCGAAC
The DNA here is from genome assembly GCA_963816625.1 of uncultured Actinomycetota bacterium. Lineage (GTDB taxonomy): Bacteria > Actinomycetota > Actinomycetes > Mycobacteriales > Micromonosporaceae > Dactylosporangium. Next base: position 2,552,479 of record CAWFLC010000006.1, read on the forward strand.
TCGCCCACCTGGCGTTCCATCAGGTCGAGCGCCTTGCGCCCTTCGAGCGGGTTGACCGAGCCCCAGAACACCGTCCGGTCCGGGTCCCGGCTGGCCAGCTCGGCGCAGGTCTCCCACGGCGACAGCCCGTCGTGGAACAGGTCGGTCAACGGCAACGGCATCGCGACCAGCATGTCGGTGTCCGACTCCTCGTACACCATCTTGCGGATGTCGGAGATGGTCCACTGCCGCAGAAACTCCTCCGGCGGCAGCTTCGGCTGATCATCCGGGGTCAACGCGTTGTGGAACGCGTACAGGTGGTTGGAGAACATCTGGCCGGGCGTACCGAAGGCGTTCTTCTCCTCGAAGTTGAACACGTGCGCTACGCCGTCGAAGACGAAGACATCATCGATCATCGCGGGGACTCCAATGCGCTGATATGTACCCGTCCCGGTCCAGTACCTCGGCGGGTGGTGGCAGGAACCGCAGAATCTTGGCGGCTTTCGGGGACAGGCGCTCGGTGGTCCACGCCTCGTCCCAGACGATCTCCACGTCGGCGTGGGTGACGCCGGGCGCGGCCCGGATCCGCTGCTCGACCTCGGTCAGCACGGTGGCGGCGAAGGGGCACCAGCCGGAGGTGAGCAGCAGTTCGACCCGGGCCCGGCCGTCAATGACGCGGACCGAGCGGATGAGGCCCATGTCGAGGACCGAGATGCCCTTCTCGCGGCAGCACGGGTCGTACACGTCGGCCAGCGCGTCCTGTACCCAGGTGGGTATGTCGGCCATACCGCGATCCTCGGTCGGCGGGTGACAGCCTCGAAACCCCGTACTTTTCAAATGCTGAGTATCGGAGAGATCCTGTCTGTATGGCGTCGGAGCCCACCGACCTGATCCAGAGCGTGTCCCGGGCACTGCGCGTGCTCGAGCACGTGGCGCAGGCCGAGCGGCCGCTGCCGGTAAAGGTCATCGCGCGGCGCTGCGGGCTCAACCTGTCGACGGCTTACCATCTGATCCGCACCCTGTGCTACGAGGGTTATCTGGTCCGGCAGGCCGACGCGACGTACGCGCTCGGCTCACAGCTCGCCGAGCGTTTCCACGAGCTGGTCGGTTCGTTCCAGCGGCCGCCGTCGGCGTCAGCCGTACTGCGCCACCTGGCCGCGACCGGTGGGCACACCGCGTACCTGGCCCGCATGGCCGCCGACCGGATGGTGATCGTCGAGCTGGTCGAGGGGCCGGAGTCGCCGTGGCTGGAGGATCTCCAGGTCGGGCTGGAGACGGCCGCACACGCCACGGCGCTCGGCAAGTCGCTGCTGACCACACTGCCCCGGCGTACGCTGCGGCGGATCCTGTTGGCGCAGGGGATGCGGCGGTTCACCCGCGCGACCCCGACCGACGTCGCGGCGGTCGAAGGCGAACTGCGCGCCTTGCGCCCTGGCGACGTGGTGATCGAGCGCGGCGAGTTCCGGGACAACGTGGCGTGCGCCAGCATCGCGACGCCGGCCGACGACACGGTCGAGTGGTGGGCGCTCGGCGTATCCACGCGCGGCCTCGATCTCCCCGAGCCGCTGCTGACCCATCTACGGAGAGCCGCCGCGGACCTGGCCCACGCGACCTAGATCCGGCGCGTGAAGCGGGGCGATACTGATCTTTGGCGTGCCCGCTGTGTCAGGCCTCACCCACCGCTACCCCACCAAGGTGCTCGCCCCGAGACGGTGGGGCCGGTGTTCATGATCCATGTCGAGAACTCAGCGATAATCCGCCCCGATTTTCGCTGAGTTCTCGACATGGATCTTGCTGCCCCGGTCGGGGCCGGCTGCTGGGCTAGTGCGTCAAGATCAAAGGTGCCAAGTTGGCGATTCTCCGGGCCAGGATCGCCAACCTCGCACCTTTGATCTTGAGGTACGCCCGGCCTTGGGACTCGCCCGGCAAGATGCCGCGTGAATCCGTTCGGGCCCGAGAAGGCCTACCTTACGATGTAAGGTAAGCTGATCGAATCAACCAACGACAGCCGCCACGGCCAGCGCAGGAGCCACGATGCAACCGCTGATTCGTACCGCCCGCACGACCGGGCTGCTCTATCTCGGCCTCGCCGTCACCGGCGGTCTCGGTTTCCTGATCATCCGACCACAACTCTTCGCGGCCGACGAGCCCGGCTCGACGCTCGCGAACCTGGTTGCGCACGAATCGCTCGCCCGCGCAGGCGTTGCCGTCGAACTGCTCATCGTCCTCACTCAAGCCCTCGCCGCCACCTGGTTCTACCGGCTGTTCCGCACCGCGGACCCACTTGCCGCCAGCAGCATCATGGCCTTCGGCCTCGTCAACGCGGTCGCGATCCTCGTCAGCGCAGCACTGCTGGCCACGGCGCTGCAGGTCGCGCTCGACCCGGTCGGGGACGCGGCCGCCACCGTCCACGTTCTGTACCTGGTCAGCGGCAACCTGTGGGATGTGGGAGCGCTGTTCTTCGGCCTGTGGCTCATCCCCGTGGGCTGGTGCGCGCTCCGCTCGGGCTGGATGCCCCGCGCCCTCGGCTGGATCCTCGTCGGCGGCGGAATCGGATACGTGCTCAGCGCGTTCGTTGGATACCTCGTCCCCGACGTACCGGTTCTCGCCGACGTCCTGACGTATCCCGCGACCGTCGGCGAGTTCTGGATGATCGGCTACCTGCTTGTCCGCGGCGTCCGCCGCCACGCGCTGGACCAAGCACCGCTGACGCCGGCGGCGACCTGACGGCGAACGCCGGTTCCCTCGTCGTTGTTGTCTACAGTGCGGGGATGCTCCTGTCCCGTGCCGTCGGCCTCGTCGGTGCCGCCGTCGTGCTGGCCGGTCCGGTCGCTGCTCCCGCGTCCCCGGGCGGCGTCGATCTGGTGCCCGTGCTGACCTCGGTACCGTTCGGCGCGATCGGCGGGCAGGCGGTCACACACACGATCCTGGTATCGGGCACCGGCACGGGCAACCTGACGGGGGTGCGGGTCACGTTCACCATGACGATCGGCCTCGACCGCGCCGCTGCCAGTACGAACCAGGGACATTGCTCGATCGTCGATGAGCTCACGATCGTGTGCGACCTGGGCGTCGTCGACTTCGAGACCGCCGACACCACCCCGCCGAAGGTGACGATCAGCGGCACCGTCAAGCCGGGTGCCGTCCTGGGCACCGTCGTGCAGAACCTGGTCACGGTCGCGTCGCAACCGTCCGACTCCGACGTGTCCAACAACTCGGCCAGCAACGCGTATCTGATCCCGGGCCTGAGCGACGGCCCGACGAGCCGCCCCATCGCCCCACCCTCTTCGGGCGGCACCGCACCAAGGCCGGGTTACCTGGCGCCGGTCGCTGGCGGGATCCTCGTGTTCGGCGCGTTGGCCGGCGTCATCCTGATCCGGCGCCGACCCCGGTGACCAGGACTGTTACGGATCCGACGCCCGGACCGATGCAGCAGGTAGACAACCGACACCGGGAACCTTGCTTGCGGGGCTGAGGATGAGCCATCCACGGCGGTATATGAGGGCGGTGCTGCCGGCGGTCCTGCTCGTGGCCCTGCTGGCAGCCCAGGTCATGACGACGGGCACCACGGCCAGTGCCGATCCGCGACCGGTGGCCGCGGGCGGCCTGGGGCCCTCGCTGCCGGGCCTGCCCCGGCCGCCCGTCCCGAGTGTGAGCGTGCCGGCGCTGCCGCTGCCCACCGGGAACCCGCCGCCGGCGCATCCTCGAACACCCCCGCCGGCCGGACCGCCCGGACTTCCCGCGTTGCCGGGTTTGCCAGGGTTGCCGAGGTTGCCCGGTCAGCCCAGGCCGCCCGGCACCCCCGCCGCGCCGTCGGCCCCGCTACCCGCCGGGCCAACCTCGGGGGCCGCGCAGCCGGACGCCGTCGACCTGGCCGGTGCGGTGAGCGCCGACGCCGCCGCCGCGATCATCGCCAACGATCCGGCCGCCGACCTGTACCCGCAGCCGCCGGTCGATCCGGCCACAACCGCCCAGTCCCGGCTCGTCGCACGGCTGGACGAGGTCCACCATCGGGTCCAGTACCTGCGTAACGTCCTCACCCGTACGCGTGCCGATCTGGCCGTCGCCCAGGCACAGCTCGACGCGGCAGCCATGCTGATCACGCTGCTCACCGCACCCTCCTCCGCACCCTCCGCCGCACCGGTCGCCGCACCGGCACCGTCCGGCGGCGCGATCCACGGCCCGCGGGACGAGGTCCTCGCGCTGTCCGCGGCGGTCGCCTCCGGCGAGGCCGACTTGGCGCGCAGTGAGTCGGCGGTACGGTCGCTGCAACAGCGGGTCAACAGCGGCGTCCGGAACACGTTGGCCAGCAGTGCGCCGGTGCCGACCGCCGCGACGACCTACGGCGGCGGCCGGCTACGCCGACCGGTCCCCGGCCGGATCACCAGCTCGTTCGGCAACCGGTTCGACCCGTACTACCACGTCTGGCAACTGCACGCCGGCATCGACATCGGCGCAGCGTCGGGTACCGAGATCGGCGCGGCCGCCAACGGGCGGGTCACGCGAGCCGGCTGGTCCGGCGGCTACGGCAACTACACCTGCATCGACCACGGTCAGTTCGACGGGCAGCGGCTCAGCACCTGCTACGGGCACCAGTCGGCCATCCTGGTCCGGCCGGGCCAGCAGGTCAGCGCGGGTCAGGTGATCGGCCGGGTCGGCTCGACGGGCGCCTCGACCGGCCCGCATCTGCATTTCGAGGTACGCCTGGGCGGCCGCCCCGTCGACCCGATGCCCTGGATCTGACGAACGACCACCGTTCCGCAGCGCACTCACCTCTGAGCTCAGTCGGCGCGCTGCCCGACACGCAGGACGCTCAGGTACCGGCGTGCTGCTCGGTCGCCCATCCGCGTGCGGATACGCTCGGCGATGGCGTCGAGCAGCGGCTCACGGACGTCGCGATCGAGCTCCCGGTACAGCGACGTCGAGCGAAGGAGATCGGCAAAGCCGTCCCCGTTGAACCACTGCACGGTCGGGTACCAGCGCACGATCGTTGCGCCGAACAAGCCGCCGGGATCCTCGACCAGTCCCCAACCCTCGTCGGTGCTGCGCACGTCGTCCTCCAGTGGCGGATGACCCCAACCGGGGTTCCCGGGGCGAGAACCGCTCGTGCAGATCGGCGGTCTCGGCGTACACCTCCGGCTCTCCCGGCTCGGCGGACAACGACGTTGCCGAGCAACGCCATCCAGCCTCCGGGATGGAGCACGGCGTGCGCTCGCGGCCAGCCGATCGACGGGTCGACCCAGTGCCACGCCGCCGCAGCCACGAGCACGTCGAAGCGTGCACCGCGGTCGTCCCACTCCTCAAACGTCGACGTCTCGACGTTGACGTTGCCGAAGGTGGCCAGCCGTTGGCGAGCGAGTGCGGCCATATCCGCGCCCGGCTCGATGGCGGTCAACGAACATCCGAGCGCTGCCAGCGAGCGCGTTGCCTGGCCGGTACCGCAGCCAATCTCAAGCACCGACGAGCGTTCGTCCATGCCGGTGATGGTGACGAGGTCCGCGAACAGCTCGTCGGGGTATCCCGGTCGGACCCGGTCGTAGAGCTCCGGCACCTGGTTGAAGACCCGACCGAGATGACGTCGATTCGGGTCTGTCATCGCACCATCCTGCCGAAGCTGTCGCCGACGCTCGATCCTTGGCAAGCATACGGACGGGGCGCACCGGAAGCTCGGCACGCCGGCGACTGGTCCGAGCAGCCGCGGCCGGGATTTCATCCGTGTCGGATGAGGCACCGGATCTTCGCATCTCCCCCGCCGTACACCGATTGGACCTTCACCGGCGACATCCCAGCCTCGGCCGGTGGTCGAGCACGAGTGCAGCTTCATCTCGTGCGGATGAGTTACGGGATTGGATCCCAGGTGAAGCTGGAGTCCTGGCCATTTTGAAGGAGCAACATGAGGACGCGGCCGACCCGTCTCAACGCGGCGACGGCGAGCCTGTTCATCGTGGGCTCGGCCTGCTTCGCGGTGGGATCGGTGCCGGCCTATATCAACGCGGTCGGGGGAGTGGCCGACGGCCTCACCTACTTTGTCGGATCGATCTTCTTCACCACAGCGTCGTTCCTGCAACTCCTGCAGGCGCAAACTCCGTCGATGACCGACGTCGACGAAGGCCAGCAAAACACACCGGAACGGGTGGCGATTTGGCGCTGGCTGCCGCACGATCGGAGCTGGCTCGCGGCGATCACGCAGTTCGCCGGGACGCTGTTCTTCAATGTGAGTACCTTCGCCGCTCTTGCCCACAACGCGTCAGTGCACGAGCAGGATCGGCACGTTTGGCGGCCAGACGTCTTCGGGTCGACACTGTTCCTGGTGTCGAGTGCATTCGGCATTCTCGCGGTCGGGAGCGTCAGAAGCGGCCAGCGATCACTTCCTTGGCGCATCGCATGGCTCAACATGATCGGATCCATCCTGTTCATGGCTTCAGCCCTGGCCAGCTACGTGCTTCCCAGCACCGCTGATGTGATCAACGCCCGAATTGTCGGCGCCGGCACTCTGCTCGGCGCTCTGTGCTTCCTAGTCGCCGCCGCTCTGATGTTCCCCGCCTGGAAACGGGCCGTCCGGCAGCGCCCCGCTGTTCGCCCTGCCGATCCACTGCCACAACCTCACGATCAACATTGAACGGATTGCCAACGCGACTACTGCGCCAGCCCGGCCCTGCACTTTGTTCGGATGGCGCCGAACGGAGGAGAGCCAATGACCACTCCATCCAACGCCGACGCTGACGCAGCATTGTTCGGTAACCGATTCGCCACGCACGAAGTGCCGTCTCGAGAGTTCCCGGCGACCGGCATGCCTGCCCTGGACGCCCTCCGCCTCGTCGGTGAGGACCTGGCCCTCGAGGGTGACCCGGCCCGAAACCTGGCGACCTTCGTCACGACATGGATGGAGCCGGAAGCGCAGAAGATCATTTCCATGAACCTGCACCGGAACTTCATCGACCACGCGGAGTATCCGCGCACCGCCGAGATCGAGCGGCGCTGCATCCGGATGCTCGCCAACCTCTTCCACGCGCCGGGCGACACGACCGGCGCGCGCACTCAAGGTTCCTCCGAGGCGATCATGCTGGGTGCTCTGTCGCTCAAATGGAACTGGCGTAAACGTCGCGAGAGCGTGGGCGCCTCGACCGCGAACCCCAACCTCGTCTTCGGCGGCGACGTGCATGTGGTCTGGGAGAAGTTCTGCCGCTACTTCGACGTTGAGCCCCGGATCGTGCCGCTCCGGCCGGGCAAGTACACGATCGGTCCCGACGATGTGGAGCCCCATATCGACGAGAACACAATCGGTGTCGGGGCCGTGCTCGGGACGACATTCACCGGGCACAAAGACGACATCGTCGGCATCAACGACCTGCTGCTCCGGATCAAGAGCGAGCGCGGGTTGGACGTGCCGTTGCACGTGGACGGAGCGAGCGGAGGTTTCGTGTGGCCCTTCCTCTATCCCGACTCACCATGGGACTTCCGCCTCGATCAGGTCCGCTCGATCAACGTCTCCGGGCACAAGTTCGGCCTCGTCTACCCAGGCATCGGCTGGCTGATCTTCCGCGAGAGGGTCGACCTGAACGACGACCTCGTCTTCGCGGAGAACTATCTCGGCAAGACTGACTCGACGTTCACCCTGAACTTCTCCACCGGCTCGGCGATGGTACTGGCGCAGTACTACAACCTCGTCCGCTACGGCCGGGCCGGCTACACCTACATCCTGAAGAACATGCAGGCAAACGCTCGCGTACTCGGCGAGAAGCTGGCGGCGATGGGTCGCTTCGAGTTGATCGGTCCCGACGAGGAGCAACTCCCCCTGGTGGCGTTCCGCCTCGCCGGCGACAACGGATTTGACGAGTTCGACATCGCCTGGCAGCTCTCAGCCGAGCGTGGCTGGATGGTGCCCGCCTACACCCTTCCGCCGGATGCCCAGGACGTGACGATCATGCGGGCGTTGGTCAAGGAGACGATGAGCCGCGAGCACGTCGACACGCTCGCTCGAGACATCGACGAGGCGTGTGCCACGCTCGCGAAGAAGGGCGGTGCGCACGAGTCCGAGCGGCGCAAGATCGTCACCGGACCCGGCCACTAACCCGGTCCTGCAGAAGCCGCGGCCATCGTCGTGGTCTGCCCGGACGAGCGGTCCTATGCGAGATTCGGGTACTTGTGCAGCTTGTATGTGATGCGGTATTTGATGTCCGCCGAGCAGAAGTTGTCGTTGTCCGCGAAGATCGTCGCCTTCACGGTGCGCGACGTTCCCGGTACGAGCGCTGTCTTGAACGGCGGGGCGCTCTTGGAGATGAAGTTCTCCCCGAAGTCGGGGTCACGCTCGACGAACCGGAACGTCGGCATGCCGAAGTTTCGCGACTGGCCGACCTCGGAGTACGCGATCGCGAGCCCGCCGACCTGGACGGTCTCGCCCCCCGCCATCGAAATCTTCTCGTTTCCGAAGTTGTTCGCCGGGTACCGCCAGAAAACCCAGGGTTCGCTGTCTCCGATTTCGTCGCAGTTATTGATCAGGTAGAAGCTGAGCGTGGTGAGGTTGACGTCATACAGCGGTTCCAGGTCCAAGGTCGACGTGATCTCGTACCGCTGAACGGTGCCGTCGGCGGCCAATTCGGAGAGACGGATCACGATCTGTTCGCGCCGCTTCTGCCCATCACCCTCCAGAAGGTTGACCAGCAGCCGGTTCCCGGATGCGTTGTCGTACGTCTGGGTGAGGTGCTCACCCTGGCTGCCGTACCGCAGATCGATGTCCACCCGGTTCGTCAGGCCGAGTCCTGGCGGCGCCTTGACCACCACCGTCACGCTCTTGAAGTTCAGGTGCAGGGAGTTCGCGACCGTCTTGAGGTTTGCGGTCGGCGCGCCGGGGTTGGCGTCCGGCGGCGCGTTCTGCGTGGAACCGGGCGCAGGAGGAATTCCCGGTCCGCGCACGCCGGGCGCGGTCTGACTCGATGCGGTCGTCTTGACCACCGTTTCGGGTGTACGGGTGAACAGCAGCACGCCGGCGACGGCCACGCTGATGCCGGTGACGGTGGCCAGGATGCTGGTGCCCCTGTTCGTATGGCCGTTCATGACTGAGCACTCCTCTTCGTTTGGGTTCCCGAAGGGTGCCAACCAGTCCTGGAACGGCCCTGGAATGCCGCCAACGTCGCAATCAAAGGTCCCCGGGCCTTAGAGGTTTCACGCCAGGTCGCGTCAGGTTTCTGACGTCGCCGCGTTCCGCAACTTCGCTCGGCCGAGGCGTTCGGCTGCTTGGGCCCGGAGTGCATTGCCGGACACCGGACTGTCGCCGTGCAGAACTTCCCATCGAGCGTTGTGCGCTGCCGGCCACAAGCTGGCCGCCCACGCAACCTCGTGCTCCACGGCCGTGAACAGGCGCCCCCGAATTTCCTGATACGCCCTCAGGAACGCCTCGGAGCTTTCGACCGGCGCCAGCGTGGGCGGCCCGGCGCTGGCGAACGCCCCACTCGCCGCTCCCACCAACGCCGCCTCCGGTTGCCACGCCAGGCTGTCCCAATCGTGCACCGCCCACACCTCCCGACCATGCCACCGGACGTTCTGCGCTTCGAAGTCGGCGTGGCCCAGCACGCATGGCAGGCCGGCGACCAATAGCCGCTCGCGGGCCCGTTCGGCCGTGGCAACGACGTACGCGGGCACGGCGCTCTGGTCCCGGCTATCGAGGAAGTCGATCGCCGGCCACAGCCCGGAATCCGTGTGGTCCCAACGCACCCAGCGCGGATTCGGCAGCGGCGGCGCGATCGTCAGCTCGGCCAACTCGGCCATCAGCCGGGCGAACACCTCCGCGTAGCGTGTGGCCACGGCCGGGGAGTCTCCATGCAACACGTCGCCGCCGGGCCGGAACTCCTCGGCGTGCACGGCGAGCGAACCGACACCGACCGCCGGCGTGAGCGGCCGGGCACACGGAAACCCGCGCTCGGCCAAATAGGCCTGCGCCGCGACACACGACACGGCGCGACCGTCATCGGCGCGCGTCTTGACCACGACGTCCGTACCATCGGCCAACCGGAGACCGAACACCATCGAGATCTGTTGCAGCTGGAACAGCACGTCGGCGGGTTCGCCACCCAGATGGTCCAGGCACCAAGCCGGCAACCAGTCCGGCAGATCGTCCAACGGCACAGTGAGGACTATGCCATTTACCGCCCCCGCGTGGCGTCGTGACGACCCGCCACGACCCGCCGGGTCGTGGCGGGTCGTCACGGTGCCCGGCTGCGGCACGAACGCCGAGGTGACGACGCCGATGGCGGCCCGGTTGTCGGGCAGCGCGCCGGCGCTCCGCCATGAACAGGGATTGACAGCCATCGACGGGCGTCGTTCACTGAGTGCGATCCTCGTGACGGCCGGCGGAGGCACCCATGGGGCGTGTGCTCATAGTCGAGGATGATGACCGCGTCGCGCGGTTGCTGGTTCGCGCACTGGAGGGCGACGGCTACGCGGTCGAGCTGGCCGCGTCGGGTCTGGCCGGCTTGTGCACCGCCCTGGACAGTGACTTCGATCTGGTACTGCTCGACCTGATGTTGCCCGGCCTGCCCGGCATGGAGGTGCTGACACGGCTGGTCGAGGCCCGGCCGGACCAGCGGGTGCTGGTGGTCTCGGCGGTGTCGGAGATCGCGACGCGGGTCGCCTGCCTGGAGGCGGGCGCGGCCGACGTGGTGGCCAAGCCGTTCTCGCTGGCCGAACTGCTGGCGCGGGTCCACGCCCGGATCCGCGCGCCGGCCCCGGTGCGAACGCCGATGCTCACGGCCGGACCGATCGCGCTGGACATCCGGCTGCGCCGGGCACTGGTGCACGGTCGCCCGGTCGAGCTGTCCGAGCGGGAGTACCTGCTGTTGCGATACCTGATGGAGCGGGTAGATCGGCCATGCGGCCGATCGGAGCTGCTGGCCGACGTCTGGGGGCTGTCCTTCGACCCCGGCAGCAACGTCGTTGACGTTTGCGTGCGCCGGCTTCGGTCCAAATTGGACGCACCCGAGCGGGTGGAGACCATTCGCCATGTGGGATACCGGATCCGCGCGGACTAACCGTCTGCTCGTGGGGCTCTGGGTCGCCAGCGCGGTGGTCAACGTGGCGCTGATGTACCGGATGCCGGGCTCCGAGACCGTGCCCTTCCACCTGGTGTGGATCGGGCTGTCAATCGTCTACGGCTTCACCCGGTGGCGGCCGGTCGCCATGGTCGTCGCCCTCCTGGCGGTCGCCCTGGTGACCGGGGCGATCATGGTCCATCACGCGGCCATGGGCAGGATCGGCTGGGAGGAGACCACTGAGATACCGCTGATGTCGGCCCTCTTCGTGATCCAGGTCTGGCACGTGCACCGCCGCCAGCAAGCCCTGGCCGAAATGCGCCGGCTGGCCGAGGGTGACCGCCGCGGCGCCGAGCATCAGCAACTCTTCGTCCGGCTCGTTTCGCACGAGTTGAAGACGCCGATCACGGTCGCCCGCGGCTACACCGAACTGCTACGGGCGCGGCTGGCCGAGCCGTCGGTGCAGGAGGACACCGCAGTCGTTCTGGACGAGCTGGACCGGCTGGACCGGATCACCCGGCGGCTCGTTGCCCTGATCCAGAAAGACAATCCTTCAGCGGTACGGCCAACCGACATCGACCGGGTGCTGGCGCAGATGGTGCACCGGTGGGAGCCGGCGGCCGACCGGCGGTGGCGGGTGCGTTCGGCCGTCGGGGTGGTGAACCTGAACGAGGAGCGCCTCGCCACGGCACTGGACTGCCTGCTGGAGAACGCCGTCAAGTTCACCGGACCCGGTGGCCGGATCGAGGTGATCGGCTCGGCCACGCCGGAGCGGTGGACGGTCCAGGTGCGCGACAACGGGTGCGGCCTGAGCGCGGCCGACGCCGCGGTGATCAACGCGGCCGACGGGCCGCTTCCCCGTACACCATCGGGGACGGGACTCGGACTGGCGATCGCCCGGACCGCGGTGGCCGCCCGCGACGGCAGCCTCGTCATCGCCGGTGAACCGGGCGTCGGGACCACCGTCACGCTCGGGTTCCCGATAGCCGCGCATGACGGCCAGATGACAGGCGGATGACGGTCCTGTCATGTGACCGTGCCGGGCGTCGATCTCCTCCTACCTTGCATTGAACGACAGCGGTCGATATTCAGCCATGCACATTCGACACTGGGAGGTGGCCCCGCCATGTTTACCCGACGGCAGGTTCTCGCGGTCGGCATGCTCGCCGGCGCCGGCATCGTGGCTGAGGAGGTCCACCGCAGAGCGGCCGTCTCGGCCGAGCCGGTTCCCGGCGGCACCTTGGATCCGAACAGTGTCCCCAAGTACGTGACGCCGTTGTTCGTCCTGCCGGCGATGCCACGGTCCGGCGGGTCGGGCGGCGTCGACCGGTTCGACGTCGCGGTCCGGCGGTTCAGCCAGCAGATCCTGCCGTCCGGCCGGCCGACTCCCGTCTTCGGGTACGGCGCGAGCTCGGACACGTTCCATTTCCCGGCATACACGATCGAGGCGTCGGTGAACCGGCCGGTCCGGGTGCGCTGGAGCAACCAGCTCGTCACGGCCGACGGCAACTATCGCCCACACCTGTTCGCCATCGACCAGACGTTGCACTGGGCCAACCCACCGGGCGGTACGGCCGGCCGGGACAGCCGGCCCACGTTCACGTCTACGCCCGGGCCGTACCGGGGGCCGGTGCCGCTCGTGACGCACCTGCACGGCTCACATGTCACCGAGGAGAGCGACGGGTTCCCCGAGGCGTGGTACCTGCCGGCCGCGCGGAACATCCCGGCCGGGTACGCCCGCGTGGGCTCCATCTACGACCAGTACAAGGCCGAGGCGGCCAGCCGGTTCGGGGTGTCCTGGGACCCCGGCACCGCGATCTACCAGTACGCGAACGACCAGCGGGCCACCGCGCTGTGGTTCCACAGCCACGAACTGGGGATGACGAGGGTCAACATCTACGCCGGCCTGTCCGGGCTCTACCTGCTCCGCGGCGGCTCGTCCGACCTGCCGGCCGGTGTCCTGCCCGGTCCGGCGCCCCGTGCCGGGGACCCGCCGGGCGCCCGGTACCACGAGATCGCGCTGGTGATCCAGGACCGTTCCTTCAACACTGACGGTTCGCTGTTCTTCCCGGCCGACCGGGCGTTCTTCGGCGACGTACCGGCCGGCGGCCCGTACCTGCCGCAGACCGACGTGCCGCCGATATGGAACCCGGAGTTCTTCGGCAACACGATCGTGGTCAACGGCCGGACCTGGCCGGTGCTCCAGGTCGAGCGGCGCCGGTACCGGCTGCGGATCCTGAACGCGTGCAACACCCGCGTGCTGCTGTTGAAGATCGCGGCCAACCCGCTGGCCGCGCGGCCGGCCCCCGCGGCGTTGCCGATCTGGGCCATCGGTGCGGACGGCGGGTTCCTGCCGGCGCCGGTCAGCCTGGCCACGCTGCCGGTGGCGGTCGCCGAGCGGGGCGACGTGATCGTCGACTTCAGCTCGGTACCGGTGGGCACCGCGCTCTACCTCATCAACGAGGGGCCGGACGAGCCGTTCGGCGGCGGCGAGCCGGGGACCGACTTCGAGCCGGCCGACCCGGGCACCACCGGGCAGGTGATGAAGTTCGTCGTGGTCGCCTCGCCGGACGCCGACCGGTCGACTCCGCCGGCCGCCTTGCGGCTGCCCGGGTACACCCCGCTCGGCCCGGCCGCCAGGGTCCGCCGGGTCTCGCTGAACGAGATGGCGTCGGGCTTCTTCCCGGACGCGCCGACGATGGGCATGCTCGGCACGATGAACGCCGACGGCACGCCGAACCCGCTCGGCTGGGGCGACCCGGTGACCGAACGGCCGACCCGCGGCGTCACCGAGGTCTGGGAACTGCACAACTTCACCGAGGACGCGCACCCCATCCACCTGCACCAGACGCAGTTCCAGGTGGTCAGCCGGCAGGCGCCCGGCCAGCCGGAACGGCCGCCGGAGCGCTGGGAGACCGGCGACAAGGACACTGTGGTCGCCCTACCCGCCGAGATCACCCGGCTCAAGGCGCGCTTCGACATCGCCGGCCGGTACGTATGGCACTGCCACATCATCGACCACGAGGACAACGAGATGATGCGCCCGCTCATCGTGACCTGACGAGGGGCGCCGGGTCTGGTAACGCGCAGCAGTTCGTCGCGTCCGGTGTAGCCCCGTGCTCCACCCGCAACTCACAGCCCGCCCGATGCAGGACGCCCTACCACCAGCGGGCTCAGCCATGGCCACGACCCGTTCCCCCGTCCAAACAACCGCCGTCACCCGAGCGAGCCTCAGGCCGGGATCCGGAAGGCGCTGAGGTCGGTCCCGGCCACACACATGAACAGTTCGCCGAGCACCCCGCAGGACGGCGCCGAGTACAGCCGGCTCATCCGCCCGAACACGATGGTGTGCCCGGTCGCGGCGTCCGTCAGGCCGACCAGGGCACCTTCGGTCCCATCCCGACCGAGCACGACCAGGCTGGGCCAGATGCGTATGTCGATCACCTGCCAGGTACCCAGGTCGCGCAGGATCACGCCGGTCCGCGGGTCGTTGACCGCCACGGAGGTCGGCCACTGGCGGGCGGCCGGTGGGGAGCCGCCGACGGTGATCAGGTGCCTGCCGTCGAGCGACAACCCGTGCAGGCCCGGCGCGGTGCGCCAGAGCTCCCGGCCGGTCCGCGGCTCGACGATCACCGTCCGCGTCCCGTCGTAGCCGCACAGCAACGGACCGCACCAGGAAAGCAGCTCACTGTCCTCGGACATCGACCGCGCCCAGAGCAGCCGGCCGGTGACCAGGTCGAAGACCTTGACGCCCGACGGTCCGACGGAGCCGAACTGGAATGCCGTCATCAGGTCGCCGGCGATGTCGAAGATCTGCAGCGGGCCCGGGTTCGGCACGTGGGCGGTGCGCGTGACGCGGCCGGTTTCGGCGTCGATGATGCGTAGCGTCCCGTCGGGATCGAGCTCGCCGACGCCGTACACCTCGCCGCCCGTCCCCTCGTGCGGCGTGAGGTACGCGCGGATGGCCCCGGCCGGGGTGGCGCGCGACCACACCGTGGCGCCGGTCCGGACATCGAGTGCGTCCAGCCGACTGCGCTGGGCCGGCTGGTTCTGGTCCGCGGCGGCGTCGGGTACGAAGGGCTCGACGACCAGCACGCCGATCGTGGCGGCGGTGCCGAAGAACGTCGGCGAGTACCCGGAGCGGCGCCAGAGCTCGTGGCCGTCGCGGACGTCGAGGGCGACGGCCACCGAGGCGTCCTGATCGGCCGACCCCGACGCGGGCACGTGGAGCAGGAGCACGCCACGGCCGATGTCGACCAGCGTGTTGACCCGGCTCATCCGGTGTGACCAGACCGGGTGGCCGTCGCTGGTGCGGTACGCGTCGATGATCGACACATCGAGGTTGACCTGGCGCAGCAGGTACAACGTGTGGTCGTCGGCGAGCATGTTGACCAGGCCGCTGCCGTCGATCGTGAAGGCCGCGCCGTACGCGCTGGGCTGTCGGCTCGCGGTGCCCAGTCCGAGGACGGCGACGATGACGACCCCCGCGGAAAGCACGCGCTGCCACGCGCGCCGGGGTCGAGGGCGCTCCAGCGGCTCCCACGGCGCCGACTGGTCGAGCTCGATCACGCGACCCGGTGGCACCGCGGTTCCCCCCATCGCCCCAATGTCGCACGCCGCGTCCGGATCTGGCTCCCGCAGTCCGCCGGACTCCCACGGCACCGTCGAGAAGAGCCACTTGTTGGGCGGTGGCCCGCGACGGCGGGCGCGTCGGGCGGTGATGATCGCCTGGTGATCCTTGGTGAGTACCGGTTGAGCGAGGACCCGGCCGAATTGGACCTGGACCGGATCGTCCGCTGGATCAGCCAGGAGGCGTATTGGGCGAAGGGCCGGGAGCGCTCCGCGGTCGAGCGCTCGTTCGCCAACTCCTTCCCGCTCGGCGCGTACGGGCCGGCCGGCCAGGTGGCTGTCGCTCGCATCGTCTCCGACCAGGCCACCTTCGCCTGGCTGTGCGACGTGTTCGTGGACGCCGGGCACCGGGGCCGAGGCCTCGGTACCCGGATTGCCCGCTGGGCGGTGGACTGGGCCGAGCAGCGCGGCATCCTCCGCATCGTGCTGGCCACCGTGGACGCGCACGAGGTATACGCGAACGTCGGCTTCACCCCGCTGGCTCACCCGCAGCGTTGGATGCAGATCGATCGACGGCCAGAGTTCTAGCTCAGACCGCCCAGCGGTCAGCCGCGTCGGCAATGCTTGAATCCACCGGTACCATGCGGCTTGTGTTTCTTGATCGTTAAGCCGGAACACGCGACGGACGCCGGATGTGGGTGGCATGGATTGGTTCGACGATCAGATCGAGGCGGCACGGCACAGTGGCGCCTCCTCGTTGGACCTGTCCGGGCGCTTGGCGGGAGCTCTGCCGGAGTCGTTGGGTGAGTTGAAACACCTGACCGAGCTTCGCCTGGCCGGTAACCGGCTCACCGTGCTGCCGGAATGGCTGGCCAACCCCGCCGCGAGCGAGCATCCAATGAACGCACCGCTGCAAGCCTGGACCGACGGTACCTGCACCACCGTGGCCGGCCCCGCCGACCTGGACGCCGTCCTTGACCGCGTACCACCTAGCGGTTTGTCGCTGATCAGCGAAGACGGCGAGCGGATCCTGCATATCACCCTTCATGGCGACCAATCCGGACTGATGTGGGAAGACGAGACCGACGTCCTGCTCAGCTGGGGGCCGGTACCGCCTGGTGCCCCACCCGGCCAGACGGTCGCCGACGCCGCATACGCGTTCTCCGACCCGTGGTTCGCCACGGCCGGCGCCGAACCTTTCGAAATTACCGAGGAACAGGCCCGCCGGGCGGGCCACGAATTCCTGCGCACCGGCCGGCGCCCCATCAACGTCCAATGGGTCGACAAGCCGTAGGTGCCGACGGCCTGGGCGGTGCCGAAGAATTTCGGGACGTGAGTACACATTCGGCGTCCCGGACGCATCGGAGTGGGTGTGACGTTCGAGCAATTCGCGGTAGCCCGGCTTCCGAGTCTGCTGCGGTACGCGGTCGTCCTGACCGGCGACCGTGAGCTGGCCCAAGACGTCGTCCAGGAGGTGCTGGCCAGGGCGCAGGTCCGCTGGGGGCGGATCAACGCCGCGCACTCGCCCGAGGCCTACGTGCGCCGGATGGTGCTCAACGAGTACCTGTCCTGGCGGCGTACTTGGGCGGCCCGCAACGTGCACGCGGTCGGTGAGCGGCTCGTCGCTCTCAACGACGCCCGCGACGTGGTCGAAGATCATGCTCAGGACGTCGTGGACGCTGACGAGCTGTGGAACCGGTTGGCCACGCTCGGGCGCCGGCAGCGGGCCGTGCTCGTGCTGCGCTACTACGAGCAGCTGGAGGACGACGCCATCGCCGACCTGCTCGGCTGCACGCCGGCGACGGTCCGCAGCCACGCTTCGAAGGCACTGAAGGCCTCCGGCTGAGGTCGGAGCAATTGACCAGGATCCACGCCGAGGAGACGTCGTGACCGACTACAAAGATCAGCTTCGCGAAGCCTTTGAAACCCATGAGGATCTGGCTCCTGATCCGGAGGTGGTGTACGCCCGGGTGCAGGAGTTGGCCCGCAGCTACCGGTGGCGCCGGCGCGGCGCCCAGGCCGCCGGCGGCGCCGTCCTGGGGGCCGGCCTGATCGCCGGAGTGATCAACCTGCCCGTCCTGCTGCCCGGGACTCCGCAGGCCAACGGAGGCGTGGTGACGGCCGGGGCGCCGGCATCGCCGTCGGCGTCGCCGTCGATGTCGGAGGCGGAACTGCAGAAGGACTGGGACGCGTACTTCAATGCCGGCTACGGGTACGACGACGCGCTGAGGCTGGCGCAGATCTGGCACATGAAGGCCGACATCGGCACCGTCAAGGCAGAGGCCGGGAAGCGTCTGCTGGCCGGCGAGACGCTGCCGATCACGCCGACCGCGCCGACACCCGATCCGGTCGGCTCGGCCGAGACGAGCCAGGTCGAGGCGTTCTTCGCCGCCGGGTACACCTATGACGACGCTGTGATCCTCGCCAACCTCTGGCACACGGTCGACCCGTACCACGCGAAGATCGAGGGCGGGAAGAGGCTGCTGGCCGGTCAGACGCTGCCGATCAAGCCGTGACCGCCCAGCTGCGCCGGCGGACCGGGTTCGAGATCGAGCTGATGGCCCCGCCGGGCCGCAGCCGGGAGAGTCTCGCGCTCGACCTGGCCACCGGTTGCGGCGGCCAGGTCCGGCCGGTGTGGCACCACGACAGCGAACCGTCGCTGGTTCCCGGCCTGGGCCGGTTCCTGCACCTGACCCAGGGCTTCGAGGTACGGCGGGATGACGGCACCCTCCTGTGCACGCTGGTCGACGACGTCACCCTGATCGCCGGGCTCGACCGGGCGGCGGCCGCACCATCGGGTTGGTTCCGCATCCTCAGCGACGACCCGCGGCTGTTGAGCCTGCTTGCCACCCACAGCGATCCGGGCGGCGATTCCGGGACCGCCCTCGACGCGACCGCACGGCTGTGGGGGACCGCTGTCCAGCAGGTCGGTGACGTATACCGGCTGGACGATCCGGCCGGTGCGACGATCGCCTTGGCCGCACCCCAGGGCGGGGAACGTGAACGCCCGTGCGAGATCGTCACGCCGCCGCTGAGCGGCGATCACGGCGCGGCTCTCGAGGACCTGCTCGGGCCCGCCCGAGCACTCGGCTTCACCGTCCCGCTCGAGGCCGCCGTGCACCTGCACCTGGACGGCGCACCCTTCCGGCCGCCGTACGCCTTGGCCAACGTCGTCCGGTTGTTCGCGCACTGGCGCCAGCCGTTGCGCACACTGCTGCACACCAACCCGGCCTGCCGCCGCCTCGCCCCGCTGCCGGAGCCACTGGTGGAGGCCGTCGGCGGCATCCCCTCGTCCGACGACCTGCGCAAGGCCGCGGCGGACGGCGGACTGAGCAAGTTCTTCGACGTCAACCTGACCCAGCTGCTCACCGACACCCCGGTCCGCGACACGATCGAGATCCGGATCCTGCCCGGCGCGATCGACGCCGACGACATCCTCAACCGGGCCGGCCTGGTCGAGCTGCTCCTCGACCGCTGCCTCGATCAGGAGCCGTTCCCAGCGCCTCCGGCCGATCCGGACGCCGCTGCGGCGGCGCTGTTGAACGTGGCGGCGAGCACGCTGGCGCGCCAGTACTAGCAATGCCTTGGCACTAGTCCACCCAGCGCGGGGTGCGCTTGTCGAGGAACGCGGCCATGCCCTCCTTGGCCGCCGGGCTCTGCGAGGAGTCGGCCATGACCTGCGTGGCGAGCCGGTAGGCGTCGTCCTGGGCCAGCGTGATCTGCTGGTGCAGGGTCGCCTTGCCGAGGCCCTTGGACGCGCGGCTGCCGCGGGTCGCCCGCGCCAGCAGGTCGTGCACGGCCGTGTCGAGCTCGTCGTCGGGCACGACATCGTTGACCAGTCCCCATTCCAGGGCCTGCCGCGCGGAGATGACGTCGCCGGTGTACGCCATCTCGGCGGCCCGCTTGCGGCCGACGTTGCGGGCGATCGCGACCATCGGCGTGTGGCAGAACCAGCCGCCCTTGCCGCCCGGCGCGGCGAACCCGGCCGAGTCGGCGGCGACGGCGAGGTCGCAGGTGGCGACCAGCTGACAGCCGGCGGCGGTGGCCAGCGCGTGCACCCGCGCCACCACCGGTTGCGGGACCGACTGGATCAGGTTCATCAGCTCCAGACAGGTGTCCAACAGCAGCTTGACCCCGTCGCGGTCGGCGCTCGCGACGTCGGCGAAGTCGTGCCCGGCGCTGAACACCTTGCCGGCGCCGCCGAGCACGATGCCGGCGGCGTCGCCGTCGCCGACCTCGGTGAACGCGGCGATGAGGTCCCGCAGGTGCGCCAGCGACAGTGCGTTGCGCCGCTCGGGCCGGTTCATCGTGATCGTCGCGAAGTCGCCGTCGCGGCCGACGAGCACATTCTCCAGTCGCATCGCTCCAGCATCCCACGCCACACCTGCGCCGACGCGGAACCCTATGAGCGTGGTTACCATTCCGCATTGGAGGCGGCATGAGTAATCAGGGATGGCAGGAGTTCGTCGCCGCGGGGGACGTCGCGGACTGGGTGGTGTTGCACGGCGGAGCGATGGCGGTGTTCCGCGTTCCGTCGCTGGTCGAGGCGGTCCGGCTGGCCGAGGCGGTGGCGCACGTCTCGGGGTTCGACCGCGCCGGGGCGTTGATGACGATCGCCGACGGCCAGCTCACCGTGCGGCTGACCCGCGACATGTGGCAGCTGGAGCAACGCCACGTCCACCTTGCTCGAGCGGTCTCGGCGGTAGCGCGGGCGCACGGAGCCGTCGTCGACCGCGCGCGTGCGCAAGAGGTGCAGCTCGCCATCGCGGGGCGGCCGGATACGGTCGATGTTGGCTTCTGGCGCGCTGTCCTCGGGTACGCCGAGATGGCCGACGACAACGCCGTCGACCCGCTCGGCCACGGATCGACGGTCTGGATGCAGGATCTTGACCCAGCGAAGCCACTGCGACACGCGATGCACGTCGACGTGTCCGTTGCTCGCGAGCAGGTCGAGAAGCGCCTTGCCGCTGCGCTCGCCGCCGGTGGCCGGATCGTCGACGGTTCCAATGCCCCGGCGCATTGGACGCTCGCCGACCGCGCCGGCAACCGGGTATGCATCTGCGCGTGGCCCGATGGTTCCTCCGGTCCGGCCGGCACGGGACAAGAATCCTCAGGATGATCAGTATCGTGGTGTGGTGAGCGATGACGCCTGGGCCAGTTTGGCAGACCAATTCGCCGACGAGGCCTATGCCTCCGTAAAGGGGCTCGTTCGCACCTATGTGTTGCACCAGCAGTTGCTGGAGCATTTGCCGCCGCCTCCAGCGCCGGTGCTCGACGTCGGCGCCGGCGCGGGCCATCAATCGTTTCCGCTGGCCCGAGCCGGTTACGACGTGACGTTGCTTGACCCGTCGTCGGCGATGCTGGACAAAGCTCAACAGCGACTGCAGCGGCTACCTGACGAGGCCCAGCGACGGGTGACCCTCGTGCAGGCCGACGGCGAGAACGCCGACGAGGCGGTGCATGGTCGCCGCTTCGCCGCCGTGTTGTGTCATGGCGTGCTCGGATACCTCGAGCGGCCGGAGCCGTTGGTCAACCAGCTATGCGAGTGCGCTGCTGCCGGTGGCATCGTCTCGATCATGGCGGGCAACGCCAAGGCGATGGCGGTGCGCCCGGCCTTGGAGCGGCGGTGGGACGACGCTCTGGCGTCGTTTGACGCCAGAGGCGAGATCGGGGTGCTGGGAGTGCCGACTCGGGCCGACACGGTGGAGGAGCTCGGCGAGCTCGTGCGCAGCCGCGGCGTGGAGCCACTGCGCTGGTACGGGGTATGGCTGTTTGTCGACTGGCTCGACTTCAGTGGAGCCGAGCTCGATCCAGGCGATGCACAGCAGGTGGCGGCCGCGGCCGCAGTCGAACTTGAAGCCAGCCGACGAGACCCCTACCGCCAACTCAGTCGCATCTTTCATCTCGTGGGACGCAAAGGCCCGAGCTGACTAGGCCTCGGGTTCGTCTTGGCTGGGCGCGTGCCCGGGCGACGGGCGAATGCGCTCGCCGTGGTGTCGAATTGGCCGGTGGCCGTTCGTGTAGGGGATGACGGGGCCGCGCATGGGCGGCCGTGGCAAGGGAAGGGAGCAGGTTCATGCGTTCGATCACGGTCACGATCTGGGTCAGCCTCGACGGTGTCGTGCAGGGCCTCGGCCGGCCGGACGAGGACACCCGCGGTGGCTTCACACACGGCGGCTGGGGCCGGCGGTACGACGACGAGGTGCTGGGCCGCGAGATGGCCAAGGGCATGGCCACCCCGGGGGACATGCTGTTCGGCCGCCGTACCTGGCAGGACTTCCTGACCGCGTGGGGACACTCGAGCGAGGACAACCCGTTCACCACGCACCTGAACGCGGCCACCAAGTACGTCGTGTCCAGGAGCTTGGAGGATGTGGACGCCTGGCCGAACTCGATCCTGCTGCGCGGCGACGCGATCGAAACGGTGGCCGACCTGAAGGCCCGGCCGGGTCGGGATCTGGCGATCATCGGCAGCGCGTCGCTGGTGCGAAGCCTGCACGCCGCCGGCCTGATCGACCAGTACACACTGGTCATCTGCCCGCTGACCCTGGGCAGCGGCACGCGGCTGTTCGACGGCCCGGCCCCGCTGACCGAGTTCGACCTGACCGACAGCGTCACGACCACCAAAGGCGTGATCATCGCCGGCTACACCCGCCGGTCGGGCGGGGACCGCTGAGCGCCAAGCACGGCGGCATCCACCATGGCTATTTCCTGCCGGCCAACTGGGGCGGCTGAAGGGAAGCCGGCCGGCTGGGCGACACTGATCACGTGAAAGCGCTCGTGCAGACCGTCAGCCGAGCCAGCGTGACGGTCGACGACGAGGTTGTCGGCGCGATTCACGAGGGCCTACTCGTCCTCGTTGGCGCCACCCACGCGGACACCCCCGCGATCGCCCAAGCGCTCGCGCGCAAGGTGCACGAACTGCGGATCCTCGACGACGAACGATCCGCCGCCGACACCGGCGCCGAAATACTCGTGGTCAGCCAGTTCACGCTGTACGCCGACACCAGCAAGGGCCGGCGGCCGAGTTGGTCGCCGGCAGCCCCGGCCGAGCGGGCCGAGGCGCTGGTCGAGGCGTTCGCGCAGGCGCTACGGGACCGGGGGGCGCCAGTGGCGACCGGCCGATTTCGCACCCGGATGTTGGTCGAGAGCGTCAACGTCGGCCCGCGGACCGTCCTGTTGACCCTCGAGCACAAGGTCGACTCCAACCGGTAGTGGTGGCCCTGGCGGTCATCGGGGCGGTGACGCGGATACGGCGAACGCCGGACCGCCCGCGCCGACATCCCGGACGGCGGACGCGGTCAACCCGGCGGGGAGCACGACGTCGAGCGCGGTGTGCCAGGCGAAGGGGTCGGACCGGTCGGCGATCCGGCAGCCGGGCGGGTCTGACGGCGGGCTGGACGCGTACATCTCGTACGGAGCGACGAGCACGACGACCTCAAGGCTGGTGCCGGCGAGCGCGAGCAACACCTCGACCGGTTCACACAACGCGCTGTGCAGCACTACCAGCGTGAGGACCTGCCCGTCGCGAGCGTACTTCTCGATGGGTACCGCCTTGACGGGCTCCCGGCCCGTGCCGGCGTCGGCGACGGTCGGTGTGCGGTCGAGGACCCGGCTGGTCACCCCGTCGACGTGACGGTTGATCTTCGCGCCGTACCGGGCGGTGTCGCGCTCTTCGTTCGTCGGTGGCCTGGGCCCGGGCCAGACGAGCACCGTCATGACGATCACGAGCGCCACCAGCACGAACGGGTGTCGGCCGAGCGGCACAACGAAGGTGAACCCCTTCATCTCGCGCCATTTGATCATCGTCGGGCGGAACCAGACGCCGGCCAGGACGGCCAGACCGACCAGGATGAGTACGACGAGGAAAGGCATGACCTCGGCGCGCAGCGCGACGAGCGCGGTGAGCGTGCCGCCGACCGCCACCCCGCCGAGCCGGAGGTGGCGGTCGGTGCGGTCTTCACGCCGCAGGATGTGCACGACAGCGAGGCAAATGCCAAGCACGTCGGCGACGATGACTGTCCAGCCGTTCATGCCCGCCGATTGTGCCCGGTGATCGCCAGCGGGGCGCTCATGTGTCGAGGTCCGGCCAACACCGCGGCCGGTATCCGGCTCCGGGCCGGCGGAGTGGACCGACGTTGCCGGTTGCGCGGATGCCGCTCCCGAGCGGCATCCGGCAAGCGGCATCCAGCAAGATAGGTCCTATGACTGCTGATGCTCCCGCCGCGCCCAACCCGATCCAGCCCCTCGACGAGGACTGGCAGCGCGGGCTTGCCATCGTGGCCCACCCCGACGACCTGGAGTTCGGCGCCGCCGCGGCCATCGCCCGCTGGACGGGGCAGGGCAAGCAGATCGTCTATGCGTTGCTCACCAGCGGCGAGGCCGGCATCGACGGGATGGACCCGGTCGAGGCCGGCCCGACGCGTGAGGAGGAGCAGCGTGCGTCCGCGGCGATCGTCGGGGTGTCCCAGGTCGACTTCCTCGGGCTGCCCGACGGCGTCTTGGAGTACAGCGTCGCGCTCCGCCGCGACCTGAGCCGGGTGATCCGGACGTACAAGCCGGACATCGTGATCACCAACAACTTCCGCGACAGTTGGGACGAGGCCGGCAGCGCGTTGAACATGGCCGACCACATCGTCACCGGCCGGGCTGTGCTGGACGCCGTGCGCGATGCGGCCAACCGCTGGGTGTTCCCCGAACAGATCGGCAGCGGCCTGGAGAAGTGGGGCGGCGTCCGCGAGGTGTGGGCGGCCGGTTCACCGCTGTCCAAGCACGCCGCCGACACCACCGAGACGTTCGACCTGGGCGTCCAGTCACTCGCGGCGCACGCCGCCTACCTGCGCGGTCTCGGCTCCGGCGACTTCGATCCCGAAGAGTTCCTCGAGGGCTTCTCCCGGCAGACCGGCAGCCGCCTGGGCGTCAGGTACGCGGCCGGCTTTGAGGTCTTCCGCCTCGGCCTGCAGTGAGGTGGTTGCGCGTCCAGTTGGTGCCATGCGTTAGCGAATGCTGTCCCATAGGGTGCGTTCGTCGCTGGAGGGGTCGTTGACCTCGGTGATCTTGTCCGTGAGCAGACCGGTGGCCCGGCCACTGATCAGGTAGGGCGACCAGCCCGGTGTGCCGTCGGTGATGAAGGAGACCCAGGCTTGGTGCGCCGTGTCGGCGGCGGCCGGTGAGGGCATGTCGCCGATGAGCGGCCGAGTGTCCTGCCGTGCCGTGGTGTCGAACACGAATGCGACCTCGACCGCGTGGCAGGCGCCGAGTCGGTGATTGGCGTCGGGCTCGGGGTGGTCGAAACGGTACATCCAGGTCGGGGCCGTGGCCGCGGCGCGGGCTTCGGCGACGCGGATCGCTGGGATGCCGAAGAACCAGTCGGTGATGACGGCGGCCAGGATGTCACCGGCGCTGCCCCCCGGCCGGTTGGCGCGATAGACGGCCACACCGTCCGGGGTCAGGCCGTAGACGGAGGCGGCGCCGATGAGCGCGGCCTCGTCGATGAGATCGATCGTGTTGGCGGCGACGAGGAAGAGCCGCGCCTCGTCCCGGTTCGAGCCGATCATCAACGGGATGCCGCCGCCCTGTCCGGCGGTCATCGCCTCGAGCGGGGCGGCCGGGAGGACGGCGCCGTCCACGGCCGGCGCGAACGGCAGCAGGCTCAACGCGAGTTGGCCCCACTTCGCGGGGTCGGGGGCGGTCTGGACCTCGACGACAAGTTTTGAGGCCGCGTCGACGAGCGTCTCGAGCGCGACCTGCATGATCGCGTCTCGGGTCGGGGGCACGCCGAGCGCGTCGGCGAGGTGTCCGCCGACCATCCGGGCGAGTTGCGGCGGGAGCGCGTGGGCGGCCGCACCGCTCTGGGCGATCGCCTGCGCGAACAGCCCTTCGGCCATGGGCATGGCCAGCAAGGTGGTGACGCTCATGGCCCCGGCGGATTCGCCCGCGACGGTGACCCGGTCCGGGTCGCCCCCGAAGGCCGCGATGTTGTCCTGGACCCAGCGCAGCGCCGCGAGTTGATCCAGGAGGCCGAGGTTGGCTATGCCGTCATCGAGGAACAGGAACCCCTCGGCGGCCAGCCGGTAGTTGATCGTGACGCAGACGACGCCGTCGCGTGCGAACGCCGTTCCGTCGTACGCGCCGACCGACCCTGACCCGTTCATGAACGATCCGCCATGGATCCACACCAGCACCGGCAGCCCGGTCGTGTCCGGGTCCGGCGTCCAGACGTTCAGGTTCAGGCACCCGTCCCCGGCGATGACGACCTCGGGGAAAAGCGGCTGGTACTGCGGCGGGTAGTCGCCCTTGGGCACGGTTGGCCCGTACTCGGTGGCTAACCGTGTGCCGGTCCAGGGCGTGACCGGCTGCGGCGGGCGCATGCGGTTGGCGCCAAACGGAGCCGCCGCGTATGGCACTCCCAGGAAGGCGCTGACGCCGCCCGAACGGCGCCCCTTGAGCACACCGCCCCGCACCGTTACCGTCGGGGCCTCTGTCGATTCGCTCATCGGACGCTCCCTGGACACCTATTCAACTGTGTTTACCGGCTGGTGCCACCGTGCTCCCCGGTATCACCGGTGTCAACCCACCGCTCAACCGCTGAAGCTGTACGGCGGGCCGGTCGTCGACCCCGGTCTGGTGTCCTCCGTCGGGCGGGGCGCCGTACCCTACGAGCGGAGGCCACCGGCCGTAGACGGTTCGCGAGGGAGCAGCCATGACGATGACTCCAGACACCACTGTCCTCGGCGTCGATGTAGGTGGGACCGGCATCAAGGGCGGCGCGGTCGATGTCGGGTCCGGGACCCTGGTGGGCGAGCGGTTCCGCGTCGACACACCCAATCCAGCTACCCCCGACGAGGTCACCAAAGCGATCGTTGCGGTGGCTGACCACTTCGCGTTCGACGGACCGGTCGGCGTGGCGTTTCCCGGCGTCGTCCTCGACGGTGTCGTGCGGACGGCGGCCAATCTGCATGGCGGCTGGATCGGCGCCTCGCTTACCGAACTCGTCACGCCGCATCTGCGTGGACCGGCCACGTTCCTCAACGACGCCGACGCGGCCGGGCTGGCCGAGGCCCACTTCGGTGCCGCTCGTGGGGTGCAGGGCGTCGTCCTGGTGGTGACGTTGGGCACCGGGATCGGTGTCGCGATGATCAACAATGGCGAACTCGTCGCCAACTGCGAATTGGGTCATATCGAGATCGACAACGCCGACGCAGAGTTGATCGCTGCGGCATCCGCGCGGGAGCGGAACAAGCAGACCTGGGCGGAATGGGGCGCGAACGCGAACCGGTACCTGTGCACGCTGGAACGGCTCGTCTGGCCCGAGCTGTTCGTCCTCGGCGGCGGTATCACCCGCAACCCCGAGAAATGGCTGCACTACCTGACCCCGCGTACGCCGGTCAGGCTGGCTGAGTCGATCAACAACGCTGGAATTGTCGGCGCCGCCGATGCAGCGTGGATGTGCCATGCCGACGCAGCGGATCTGATCGCGCACCGCGCCGGCCGCTAGTCTCATTCGAGCGGCGCCCTAACACCGCCTTGCTCGAGCGGAGTCGCGCCGGGGTAGTGCGCCTTGTGGTCGTCGGCGGTGGTGGCGGCGGCGGTCAGCCGGCGGTGACCGGCAGTTCGGTGATGAGCTGCTGGACCCGGCGTTTGATTTCGTCGCGGATCGGCCGGACCGTTTCGAGGTCTTTTCCGGCGGGGTCGTCGAGGTCCCAGTCGAGGTAGCGCCGGCCGGGGAAGACCGGGCAGGCGTCGCCGCAGCCCATGGTGATCAGCACGTCGGAGGATTGGGCGGTTTCCCAGTCGAGTTTGCGCGGTGTGTTGGCGGTGATGTCGATGCCGATCTCGCGCATCGCCTCGACGGCGACCGGGTTGATCTGCTCGGCGGGTTCGCTGCCGGCCGAGCGGACCTCGACGGTGTCGCCGGCGAGGTGGCGCAGCCAGCCGGCGGCCATCTGGGAGCGGCCGGCGTTGTGGACGCACACGAACAGTACGGTCGGTTTGCCGTTCATCGGTTTCGGTTCCTTCGGAGGCGGGTTCGGCGGTCGGCATCAGGTGGCGGGGATCTCGAGTTGGGCGATGAGACGCCGGACGCGCCGTTCGAGTTCGTCGCGGATCGGTCGGACGTCCTCGACGGTCAGGCCGGCCGGGTCGGAGACGTCCCAGTCTTCGTAGCGGGTACTGGGGAAGACCGGGCAGGCGTCGCCGCAGCCCATGGTGACCACGACGTCGGCGGCGCGGACGACTTCGTCGGTCCACGGCTTGGGGTACTCGGTACTGATGTCGATCCCCCGTTCGGCCATGGCGGCGATCGCGGATGGGTTGATGGCGGTGCCCGGGTCGGAGCCGCCGGACCAGGCGATGGCGTGCTCGCCGGCGAGGTGGGTGAAGAAGCCAAGGGCCATTTGCGAGCGGCCGGCGTTGTGCGTGCACAGGAACAGCACGACGGGTTTGCCGTCGCGGTCGCGGCCCTCGACCCGGGCCAGGGCGTGCAGGCGTTGCCGGGCGAAGCGTTCGGCCAGCAGCGGCAGGAAGTTGGGCACGCTGCTCAGCGACGCGAACTGGTCGTAGCTGGAGTGCAAGAACCGCTCGATGGTTTCGGTGCCGTAGATGCCGTCGAACTCACCGGTGAGGCGGCGGGCGGCGGTGCGCAGGGCGAGCTGCTGGTCGATGGACAGCTCAGGGTGGTAGTGAGCGGGGCCGTCGGTCATGGTCGGCTTGGTCGTGGTCGGTTGCACGATGGTGGGCTCAGTCATGGTCTGCTCCGGACCGTGCGGCAGGGATGAGGGTGGGGGCGAACCGGTCAATACGTTCGGCAAGGTCGGTGTAGGCGGCCTCGAACGCGGCGTCGGTGTTGACCCGGACCGGGTCGGGCACGGACCAGTGCAGCCGCCGTTGGGGTACTGCGATCGGGTCGGTGAGGTCTTCGTGGGCGTTGTCGCAGACGGCGATGACTAGGTCGTCGTCGTGCAGGACGTCGTCAACGTGGGCGGTGCCGCCGGGGTGCAGGGTCAGCCCGTGCCGGTGCGCGACCTTGACCGCGCGAGGGTGGACGCGGGCGGCCGGGTGGGTGCCGGCCGAGGCGACCGGGCCGCCGACCCGGTGCCGCCATAGGGCGGCGGCCAGCTGCGAGCGGGCCGAGTTGTGGGTGCAGACGAACACGACCCGGCCCGGGTCGAGCTGTTTGGGCTGGGTCAGCGCGGCCAGCACTTCGGGGATGAGCCGCAGGTAGGTGCGCCGCCGGTCGCCCTCCGAGCGGGTGCGCGCGACAAGGCCGGCCTCGCGCAGCACGTTGACGTGGTGTGCGACCAGGTTTGTCGGCAGGCCGAGGTCGCGGCCGATCTCGCCGGGTGAGGCGTCGCCCAGGAGGAGGGCGTCGACGATGGCCAGCCGCCCGGGATCACCCAATGCGGCATGGATCCGGGCGCGGCCTTCGATCGTCGAAAGGTCTATGCTCATTGAGTCAATGATGGCTGAGTCAACAGCGATGGCGCAAGCGGGCCCGCTGATCGGGTGGGACTCGACCCGGGGCTAGGCCGCCGCCTCCACCGTGAGCAGGCTGGCCAACTGCCGCAGCAGGCCGGGCCGGGCCCGGTAGTACACCCAGGTGGCGCGCCGCTCGGCGTCGACCAGGCCGGCCTCGCGCAGCGTCTTGAGGTGGTGGGAGATCGTCGGCCCGGACAGCTCGAACGCCGGGGTCAGGTCGCACACGCAGATCTCGCCGGTCGGGGCTGAGGCGATCATCGACATAAGCTGTAGCCGGACGGGATCGCCGAGGGCCTTGAGTGCCGGGGCGAGCATCGCGGCGTCGTCGGCGGACAGGCGCTGCTGGGCAAGGGGGGTGCAGCACACCTCGGTCGTGGCGGCTCCGGGGCGGGTCAGGGTCACTTGCTGTTTCGACACTCCTCTAGGTTGACAGATTTCGAATCAGCGTGCAACTCTCTGATTAGGCAGTCATCGAAACAGAACTGAGGAGATTGACCATGACCGAGACCCGAAGCCTGCCCGGCGGCTTTGCCGGTGACCCGACCGACACATTGAAGGTCGCCGGTACCAGCGGTTGCTGCGGCATGCCACCAGCGGCCACGCTCGACCTGCCGGAGCCGGCCTCCGGTCCAACCGCCGGTGCGGCGCCTTGTTGCGGTACGGCCGCCGAGGCGACCGCAGCCGGCGGGTGCTGCGGCAGTAGCGCGAAGGCCGAGGCGGTCGCGTCCGGTGCGAGCTGCTGCGGATGACCGCCACGACAGCGGCGCCGCAAGGGTTGCGGGCGGCGCTTGAGCGGGTGTCGGCCGAGCGGATGACCGCCACGGTGGCCGCGCTGGCCGGTGACGCGTTCGCCGGGCGGCGGGTCGGCAGTACCGGCGGTGCGGCGGCCCGCGCCTGGCTGGCCGAGCACCTGGTCGCAAAGGGGGCGGCCGTCACGCTCGAGCCGTTCCCGGTGCCCGCTGTGCCTGAGGTGTACGCGGCGCCGACCGTGAGGTGGTCGGACGGCACGACCCGGCGTGCGCTGATGTTCGGTCGGGAGGTTGCCGTACCCATCGCCTCGGCCGACGAGCTGCTGATCCGGCGCGGTGCCCTGGCCGTGGCCGGCTCCGGCGATCCGGCTGGGCGCTGGCTGGTGGTCCCGCCCGGCACCACGCTGTCTGACGCGTACCGGCACGCCACGGGCGCGCTGGGGTTGCTGCTCGGCCGGGGTGTGGACGCCGACGGCTGGCAGTACACGATGCTGGCCGGACCGGTCCCGGGACCGCTGCCGGTCCTCACTCTCGACCTCGATGCGCACGCGGCCGTGCACGCCGCCGCGGTGCGCGGACTCGGTTGGCTGGCCGGGAACACGCCGATCCGCCGCGTCGACGCCATGGCCGGCAACGTCCACGGCACTTGGGGCCCCGCCGAAGCGTCAACGAACCGGATCGACCTGCTGCTGACCGCGCACCACGACGGCGTCGGCGACCTACCCGGCCTTCGCCAACCCGCCGCCGCGGACAATGCCAGCGGGGTTGCGGTCGTCCTCGAAGCGGCCCGCGTCCTGGCCGGTGTGCTGCCCGAGCGAGTGGGGTTGGCGGTGACGTTGCTCGATGGCGAGGAGACCGGCGCGCTCGGCTCGGCCCACCACGCCGCCCAACTGCGATCGGCCGGCCGTACACCGCTGGTCATCAACGTCGACGGCGCCGGCCATCTGCACGATGCGGCTGCGGTCGAGGCCGGCGGCCCGGCCCACGGCCTGCTGGCCGCGCTCGATCAGGCCGGGCGGCAGACCGGAGTGCCCCTCGTGGCCGGGCCGGTTGCGTCGGACAACCGCCGCTACGCGGCCGCCGGACTTGCCGCCGTCGGCATCGGGGCCGGGATGGTCGGCTACCACAGCCCGGCCGACACCGCCGATCGCGTCGACCCGGACACGTTGGCTGCAATCGCGCGACTGGTGGTCGCTACTGCATTGCTCGTCCCCGCCGAGCAAAATTGAAGCCGGTGGGTCGTGAACGGGCTCCTCGACCGGGTGGCCGCGGCAAGCCGAATGTGGTTGCCACCGAAGATCGAGACGCGCGACGCTTCTGATGTGGACATGCATGCCAACCAGTTGAGCGTCTCGCTCGACGCGGTGCGCGAATTGGTTGATGAGCAGTTTCCCGCGTGGCGGAGCATGCCCATCCGACGCTTCGCTTCGCAGGGGACGGTCAACGCCATCTTCCGAATTGGCGACGAGCTCGCCGCTCGGTTTCCGCTGGAACCCGGGGATGTCGGGCCGACGCAGCGGTGGCTGGAGTCCGAGGCGGAGGCGGCACGCGAGCTGGTTGGTCGTACCCGGTTCCCGACACCCGAGCCGGTCGCGCTGGGCAGACCCGGGGCGGGTTACCCGCTTCCGTGGTCGGTGCAGACCTGGCTGCCGGGGATCGTGGCCACGGAAGAGGACCCGGGCGAATCGGTCGCGTTTGCCCGCGACCTGGCCGAGTTCATTGACGGGGTCCGCGCCATCGACACGCGTGGCCGGACGTTCAACGGGCGCGGTCGAGGCGGCGATCTGAAAACCAGCGACGCGTGGATGGAGACCTGTTTCGGGCGCAGCGAGGCGCTTCTGGACGTTCCGCGGCTGCGTCGAATGTGGACCGCCATGCGGAAGCTGCCACGCGGTGCAGCCGGGGACGTCATGACCCATGGCGATCTCATCCCCGGCAACGTGCTCGTTTCCAACGGGCACCTGGTCGGGATCCTTGATGTCGGCGGCCTGGGACCGGCCGACCCGGCTTTGGATCTTGTCGCCGCCTGGCATCTGCTCGAAGCCGGACCGCGTCAGGCGCTGCGTGAGGACCTTGGGTGCGATGACCTCGAGTGGGAGCGCGGCAAGGCGTGGGCCTTCGTGCAGGCGATGGGGGCTGTCTGGTACTACGTCGAAAGCAACCCGGCCATGAGCCGGATGGGCCAACGTACCCTGGACCGCATCGTGGCGGACACCGGAAACACGCGGTGATGCGTCGGGAGGCCACGGTTTCCCCGGAGTTGTGGCATCCCGACCCCTCTGAGGCCACTACTTCCCCGGAGTTGTGGCCTCCCGACCCCGCGGAGGCCACAACTCCCGGGAAGTTGTGGCCTCCCGACCCTGCGGAGGTGCTGCCCTCCTACTTGCAGGCGGCGTCCGGGCCAGCCACGTTAACCGCGGTCCACGCTCGTTGCACCGCGCGGTACTCGGTGCCGCAGGCGCCGTAGAGGTCGGCCGCCGCCTTCAGCGTGTACGCGCGGGCCGTGTTGCCCGGGTTTTCCGGGTTGACGTACGAGGTGCTCGAGGTGAAGTACACGTCGAGCGCCCGGTACCAGATCTTGGCGGCCTTGTCCCGACCGATGCCGATAACCGAGGTGTGCGTGCAGGACGGCGAGGTGCCGTACCGCGTCTTGCCGGTCCCCTCGGCCAGGTCGAAGAAGAAGTGGTTGCCCACGCCCGACGAGAAGTGCACATTGAGGTTCTTGGTGGTAGTCGACCAGCAACTGGGCGAGGAGCCGTCAAGCGACGGGTTGAACAGGTACCGGAGGGGCGTGCCGAGCTGCTCGCCGAGCAGGTAGTCCGGCGGGTCGTTGGGGTTGTTGGCGTAGAACTCGACCATGGTGCCGAAGATGTCGCTGGTCGCCTCGTTGAGGCCGCCGGACTCGCCCGAGTACGTCAGGCCGCCGCTCACGCTGTGCTGGGTCACCCCGTGGCTCATCTCGTGGCCGGCGATGTCGAGGGCGGTGAGCGGATGGGCGTTGTCCGGCCCGTCGCCGTAGTTCATCTGCTCGCCGTCCCAGTAGGCGTTGTCGACCTTGTCGCCGAAGTGGACCCGCGCCAGCACCCCCTGGCCGTTGTCGAAGACGCCGTCGCGGCCCAGCACGTTCTTGTAGTAGTCGAACGTGACGGCCGCGCCGTAGTAGGCGTCGACGGCGGCCGGATCGGCGTCCCAGACGTTGTCCTTGTCGGTGTACTGCGCGCAGAAACCGTCGGTCGCGTGCTTGAGGTCGCAGACGGTGTTGCGCCCGTGCGACGGGTCGCTCATCCGGTAGAACCCGGTGACGCCGGTGGTGTCGACGCGGACCGTACCGCTGTAGTTGCTCTTGCCGGTGCCGATGACCGTCTCGACCTCGTCCCACGAGCCGAGGATGGCCCCAGTCTGGGCGTCGGTCAGCACGTGCAGGCGCGACGGGGTCTGACCGTCGCGGCCGACGCCGACGATCTGGCTCTCCCAGGCCAGCCGGCCGGAGCCGGTCGCTGCGTCGACGATCAGCCGCGGCGGCTTGACCTGCGCGATCCGGCCGCTAAAGGCGGTGCGGGCCGAGGCCTGCGCCGCGTTGCCGGACACTGTCGGGGTCGTGCCGAGCGTCAGCGGCGCGGCGAGGCTGTTCGAGGCGCCCCGGACGGCGCCGTTGCCGTCCAGATGCAGGACCACGTCCCCGCCGTACACGGGAATGCCGTGATAGGTCCGGGTGAACCGCACGTGGGTCGCGCCGCCCGGATCGACCCGCCGCCGGAAGACGGTGAAGTCGTCGCCGGCGCCGGCCTTCACGTCGCGCCGGTACTCGGGCGGGAAGGCAGGCGCCTTCGTCGGTGCGGCGGCCGGGCTGGCCGAACCCTTCGGTTGCGCCGGGCCGGCGTCGGTCGGGGCGGCCTGGGCGCCCGTCGCGGCCTGCTTGGCCGGAGTGCAGCCACTGAGGGCGACCGCGGCGAGGGTGCTTACGATCAACGCACGAGAACGCAAAGACATGCCGGACATCGCAGTCCATGGCGGGCCGCCCGGTTCACGAGCGCCGGGATCGTGGCACGAATCGGGGACACGCCGACAAAATCCGACAGAGTACTGTGCCGCGCCGTTCCTACGACATCTGGCTCACCGGCGTGCGGGTGGTACCTCGTATCGGCAGGTGGTGCCCGTGCGGATGGTGCGGTCGAGGTGGTTGCCGAGGTCGGGATGGGCATCGGTGATGCGGCGGATGGCGTCGCGGATGCGGGCGGTGACGGCTTTGCGTGCGCGCTCGGCGACGGTGTAGCCGAGGGCTCGCGAGCTGCCGTCCGGTCGGGTGGCGCGGCGGAGTTCGGCCAGGAGTTGTTCCCGTTCGTCGCTGGCACGTTGGTGGCGGGCGAGGTCGGCGTGGATTCCGGCGGTGTTGAGTTCGTCGTCGAGTTCGGCCAGGCGTTGTCGGTAGGCGATCAATGCCGTGCGGTCGAGCACGGGTTCGGTCTGCCCGGTGCGGGCCCGGTCGGAGATCAGGCCGCCCGCGAGGTCCAACGCGAGGAGGTCGGCTCCCGGACGGGCCAGCAGCGCGGCGAGGTCGTGCAGTCCCTTGGAGTCGCGGAGGTACGCGGTGTGGCCTCGATAGCTGGCCTGCCACATCTCGCCGACACGTCGCAACCGCGGGAGATCCTCGTCGGGGTCGACCTGCACCTCGGTTGCCTGGTTCGGGCTCATGTCGGCGCGGGCGGCGGCAGAGCGAAGATGCTTCGGTCGCATTCGCGTCCGCCGAGCGTGGCCAGAGCGCGGTCGGTTTCGGCGGCCAGGCGCGGGCGCCCGAGCCGCCGGTGGGTCTGGCGGCCTGGAGCAGCCATCGGCGGGCGGGTTCGGGCTGGTCGAGAGCGGCGTAGAGGAGCCCGATCCGGTGCGCGTGGGCGCCCATGAAGCAGACGAAGGCGGCGTTGACGGCGCAGGTGTCAGCGACCGGGAGGAGGTCATCGAGCAGCCGCTGGCACAGTGGCTGGTCGTGTAGCGCGATGGCGGCGGTGACCATCTCGCCGATGAAGACCGACCACAGGTAGGAGCGATCCGTGCGCCAGTCGTCCAGCGCGAGGACGGTGTCGAGTTCGCGGCGGGCGGCGTCGAGGTCGCCGGCTCGGGCGCAGAATCCGGCGGCGACGGCGTGGGCATGTGCGGGCGCGCCGATCCACCAGCGCGACCGCTTCGTCGGCCATCTCCCGCAGCTCGGCCGGCTGTCGTTGCGGGCACGAACGACTTCGAGTCGTTGCGACATGCGCACGTTGCCGGTGTCGCTGTCGCCGACGGCCTCGCCGAGGGCGGCCGCCTCGGCGGAGAGCCGTTCGCCGGTGTCGATGTCGCCGTCGAGCAGCGCGAGCGCGGCCTGCCGAGTGCGCAATAGGTAGTCGTGGCGAGGCTGACGCAGCCGCTGGGTGACATAGGCGTACTCGGCGAGGGTCGCGCGGAAGGCCGCCGAGGCGTTCTCCAGCTGCGCGGTCGCCGACAGCAGCAGGGCCTGGGCGTGCCGTTCCGGGTCGTCGGCCCGCCTGGCCAGGTCGGCGATCTCGGCGGCGATCGCGGCTCGGGCGGTGGCGGTGCCGGGGGTCCACGAGCGTGTCGTGCTGGGCGAGCAGGCAGCTGGCCAGGGTGGCCGGGTCGTCCAGGGTGCGGGCGATCGTCACCGCCCGTTCGGCCAGTGGCCGGGCCCGCGGGCGGTCGGCCGGCACCGAGTGTTGCAGCTGGCGGGCGAGCGCCGCGGTCACCTTCGCCTCGGTGCGTCGTCCCGGCGCCGTGCAGCGCGCTTGCGGGCGGCGTCGAGTACGGCGACGAGATCGACGCGCGGCATCGCGAAGCGGGCATCGATGCGATCCAAGGCCCAGTGCGACCGCACCGAGGAGGTCGGCCCGGCCCGGTGCGGTGGCCCGGGCCCATGCGGTGTCGAGCAGTGTCGCGGGCCGGGACGGCGTCGCCGGCGCGCAGCCGCAGATCCGCTTCGGCGGTGAGCAGGCCGACGAGGTCGGCGTCGGACAGCCGCCGACCGGCGGCGTCGACCGCTGACCGAAGCCGAGTGAGGTGCCCGGCGGCCTCGGCGAAGGCAAAGCGTGCGGAGTCGGCGTCGGCCGCGATCATGGGCCCAGGCCATCGCGGGCGCGGTGCCGGCGACCGGGATGCGCGGCGGTGAAGTGGTAGGCCAGCTCGGCCGCGAACACCGGGCCGCCCCGCTCGAGCCGGCGTGACCAGCGCGATGGCGACCCGGTGGTGCAGGTCCAC
This sequence comes from uncultured Actinomycetota bacterium, assembly GCA_963816625.1. Lineage (GTDB taxonomy): Bacteria > Actinomycetota > Actinomycetes > Mycobacteriales > Micromonosporaceae > Dactylosporangium. The sequence continues at coordinate 2,588,519 of CAWFLC010000006.1, forward strand.
CTGCCGCGCCGGCGTGAGGGCGGCGTAGATCGTTTCCCGGTACAGGTCGTGGACGAACCGGGTCGTGCCTGCTTGATCGGCCGGCCGGTGACCAGGATGCCGGCTGCGGTCGCCTCGTCGACCAGCGCGGCGATCTGGGTCGTGTCGTCACCGGTCACCTCGCCGAGTACGTCGAGCTGGAGCGTCGCGCCGGCCACCGCCGCCGCGTCCAGCAGGGCGGCGCACCGTGCGGACAGGCGGGCACAGGCGGCGGCCGATCACGTCGCGCACGGCTGCCGGCACGTCGGTGGCCGCGCCACCGGCGGCGAGGAGCTGGCACAGCTCGCGGGCGTAGAACGGGTGGCCGCCGCTGCGTTCGTGCACCAGATCGCGACCCACTGACCGGTGCCGCCGCGCCGGTGACGGCCTGCACCAGGTCGGCCACCTCATCGGCGGACAGCCCTCTCAGCGGTACCAGTTCGGCGGACGTGGCCAGGTCGGCGAGCGTGGCCGCGACGCCGGGTGGCAGCTCGTCGCGGCCGGTAGGCGCCGACCAGCAGCAGCGCGACCCGCCTGCGGCTGGTGGGCCGCGAACCGTAGCAGGTCGACGGTGGACCGTCGGCCCAGTGCAGGTCGTCGAGGATCACGACCACCGGGGCGCTCGGCCGCGGCCCGACGCAGCAGACGCGCGGCCGCGTCGAACACTCGGATCCGGCCGCGGCATCGACGCCGACCGCAGCGGCGGGTTCGGTGGCCAGCTCCGGCACGATCGCCGCCAGCTCGGACCGGGCCGGCTTCGGCCAGCGTCATGGCATTCGGTCGAGCAGCGCCCGCAGCGCCTGGGTCCACGGCCACCACGCCGGCGTCTGATCGGCGTCCCAGCACGTACCCCAGACGCACCGTGCCCACCGTCGGCGGCCACCTGGCCGGCGAACCGCGTCAGCAGCGCGGTCTTGCCGATTCCGGCCTCACCGGTGACCAGGACGAGGCCCGCCCAGCCGGGCCGGCACGTCGCGCTGTCGGAGCGTCGCGGCGATGGCCTGATAGGCGGCGATCAGCCGGGCCAGCGGCTCGGTGCGGCCGACAAACGCGGGCACAGCCGCATTGTCCCGTGCCGAGTCCCAATGCTGCGAGCGTCGGAAGGCGGTGGCGGCAGGCAAGTGCAAGGCAGCCGAATTCTGGCGGAAGCCATGCCCGTTCTGGCGCGTACCGGGTAACAGCCTGTCGATTTCCGGAGGGACATCATGACCAGCACACATTCGATCCGCAGCAGTACAAGATCACCACACGGGCGCAGTGGGAGGATGCCGCCGAGGCGTGGCATCGGTGGGGCCCGTCATCGAGGACTGGCTCGGCGCCGGCCACCGAGCGGATGCTCGACGCTGCGGCGATCAAGGCCGGCAGCCGGGTGCTCGACGTGGCCGCCGGCGCTGGCGGGCAGAGCCTGGCCGCCGCGCGCCGGGTCGGGCCCGACCGGGCAGGTTCTGGCCACCGACATCTCCCCGGCCATCCTGGAGTACGCCGCGAAGGCCGCCAGCGACGCCGGTCTGACCACGATCACCACGCGCGAGCTCGACGGAGAACACCTCGACGTCGACGAGGCGAGCTTCGACGCGGTCATTTCTCGGGTCGGGCTGATCTACTTTCCGGATCAGCAGGCCGCCCTGGCCGGCATGCGCGCCGCGCTGCGACCCGGCGGGCGTCTCTCCGCGGTCGTCTACTCGACCGCGGACCGCAACGGATTCTTCGCCGATACCGGTCGGCATCATCCGTCGCCGCGCTCAGCTGCCGCCGCCAGCGCCCGGGCAGCCTGGCCCGTTCAGCCTCGGCGGCGCCAGGCGTCGCCGAGCAGGCTCTTGCCGCGGCCGGGTTCCGCGACGTCACGGTCGAGGCGGTGCCGTCGCCGCTGCGGATGGCCAGCGCCGCCGACTGCGTCGCCTTCGAACGTGAGTCGTTCGGCGCGCTGCATCAGATGCTGTCCGGCCTCCCCGAAGCCGATCGGGACGCCGCCTGGACCGAGATCGACCAGGCGCTCGCCGCAGTTCGAGGGGCCGGACGGGTTCGTCGGCCCGTGCGAGATGCTCGTCGTCTCGGCGGTCCGGTGAGGTCGGCGATGACCACCGTGAGCGTCGCGGCCATTCAGGCGGCCTACGTCCTGATGGACCAGAAGGCCTGCCTGGCCAAGGCCATTGACCTGTTGTACGAAGCGGCCGCGGCGGGAGCCGCGATCGCGGTCTTCCCCGAGGTGTTCATCCCCGGCACGCCGGTCTGGATCGACACGGCACCGATCTGGGACGGCGACGACGACTGGTACGCGCTGCTGGTCGACCAGGCGGTTCTGGTGCCCGGCCCGGTCACCGACGCGCTCGGCGCCGCCGCTCGCGATACCGGCACGTACGTCGTGATCGGTGTGGACGAACGTGAGCCGCACGGCACCACCATCTACAACACCACGCTGTACTTCGGCCCCGATGGCGCCTTACTCGCCAAGCACCGAAAGCTGATGCCCACCGGTTCCGAACGCACGGTGTGGGGCATGGGCGACGGATCCACCTTGCCGGTCATCGACACCCCGCACGGGCGGCTCTCCGGGCTGACCTGCTGGGAGAACTACATGCCGCTGACCCGGTTCTACCTCTACAGCCAAGGCGTGGACATCTGGACCGCCCCGACCCTGGCCCGCGGCGACGGCTGGATCGCCGCTATGCGGCACATCGCACTCGAAGGCCGCTGCTATGTCATCGGCGTCAACCCCTGCGTCCACGTCGACCAGATTCCGGCCGACTTCCCGCATCGCGATCGGCTCTGGCGGGTCGAACGCGACGGCGAGTGGGTCGAAACCGGCAACAGCGTCATCATCGACCCCACCGGAAAGGTATTGGCCGGTCCGGCCCGCCACCAGGAGACCATCCTGTACAGCGACATCACCCTTAGCACGGTTCGAGCCGCCCGCCGCTACTTCGACCCGGTCGGCCACTACCACCGACCGGACATCTTCCAACTGTCCGTGGACACCCGACCCCACACCGCAGTCATCGTGCGTGACGAGCCGACCCCCAGCGCACCCACGACGACCACGCCGCCCACAAGCTCGTCCGAGCCGTAAACAGCTCCACCGGGTTTCCGTCCGTGCGGGAGCCGGCCTTGGTGCGAGATGGCGATCAGGCGACGAGCGCCCAGCTGTTGCGTGGCCGCCCGGCTCGAGCCCGCCGCACCTCGTACAGTTGTTCAACCAGGGCCCGTGCCCAACGCATGCGAGGAACCGCCACTTCCGGATAGTCGCCATACTCGGCGGCAACGTCGGCGGCGCAGCCGCGAACGCCGCCATGGGCGCGCACCGCGACACGGATGGCCGTTTCGACGACGTCGTAGGTCGGTCGGCTGCCGGTGGCCAACGGGCTGGTGAACAGCGCTTCGGCGCGGGCGGCGGTCAGTGGGGTGGTCGTGATGGTCATTGTGATCTCCTCCTCCGTGTGACGCTCTCGGCTGGTTAGACCGTCCGGATGCCGGGAACTCATCGCTGAATCTAGTCGCGGGGTACGACAGTTTCGGTCGGGCGACGCAGCGTCAGCGACTGGAACCGGTAGCCGAGGTCGAGGTCGACGGAGTGGAAGTCCACGACCTCGAACCATGCGGTGGCGAAGCCGAGTAGTTGTTCGTCGGTGCGCCACGAGAAGAAGCGCGGTGGCACGTGCTCGTCGTGGTCGATGGGGCCTTCGGCGCTCTCGTTTCCGCCGTACACGCCGATGAAGAGGAGCCCGCCGGTGCGCAGGACGGCCCGGATCGCGGCCAGGGCTTCGGGTAGGTCGTGGTTGGGCACGTGCAACAGGCTGTTCATCGCGAACACCGCGTCGAACGAGCCGACCGGGACGTTCAGGTGCAGGAAGTCCATGACGTGAGCTTCGATACCCTTGGCCCGGCAGTGCTCGACCATCACCGGCGAAAGGTCGCCCGCGACGACGGCAAAGCCCTCCTGTTGGAAGTAGGCGCTGTCCTGCCCGGTGCCGGCGCCGATCTCCAGCAGCCGCGCGCCCGGCGCCAGCCGGTCACGAAACGCCTGCCGCTCCGCGAGCTTCCACGGCTCCTTGGTGCGCCCGTCACGCCAGGCCGCGCGCTCGTCGTACGCCTCACGCAGCGGGCCGAGCACCTCGTCGTATCGAGCGTTCACGCCGACCATTCTTCCGCTACCGGGGCCGCGCTGACGTGCTCGCCTTGGCGAACCCGTTGACGGCGGCCGTCCGTCTATGTCATTGTCCTAGCGTCATAGGACAATAGGACGGGCGGGTGTGATGATCGAGTTCCGGCTCGATGGCCACTCCAACGTGGCGACGTACATGCAGCTGGTCCAGCAGGTCAGACAATCCCTGCGGGTCGGCCTGATCGAGACCGGCGACCAACTGCCGAAGGTCCGCGATGTCGCCGGGTCGCTGGCGATCAACCCGAACACGGTGCTCAAGGCGTACCGGCAGTTGGAGATCGAGGGCCTGGTCGAGGCGAGGCCGGGGGTGGGCACGTTCGTCCGGCGGACGCTGGCCGGCCCGTCGCTGGCGGCGCAGAAGGCGCTACGGCGCGACCTCGTCGCCTGGCTGCGCCGCGCGCGTACGGCCGGGCTGGCGCAGGAGGACATCGTCGCGCTGGTCGAGACGACGCTGCGCGCCACCAATCACGACGACGGCCGATCCGGGGAGGGGATAGCGTGACGGCGATCGAGGCACACCTGCTGGGCAAGCGCTACGGCCGATCCTGGGCGCTGCGGGATTGCTCGCTGCGGCTGCCGGCCGGGCAGGTCGCCGCGCTGGTCGGGCCGAACGGCGCCGGCAAGTCGACGCTGTTGCACCTCGCGGTCGGGCTGCTCCGCCCGGACGCCGGCACGGTCCGGGTGCTCGGCCGGGAGCCGGGGCCCGGCGCCGACGTCGGCTTCGTGGCCCAGGAAACCCCGCTGTACGCCGACTTCACCGCCGACGAGCTGGTCCGGATGGGCGGCAAGCTCAACCGCCGCTGGGAGGCCGCATTCGCCCGCGACCGGCTGGACCAGCTGGCCGTGCCGCGCGGCCGTCGGGTCGGCCGGCTCTCCGGCGGCCAGCGCGCGCAGGTGGCCCTCACACTGGCCCTGGCGAAGCGGCCGAGCCTGCTGCTGCTCGACGAGCCGGTGGCCAACCTCGACCCGCTGGCCCGCCGGGAGTTCCTGCAAGCGCTCATGGCCAGCGTCGCCGAGGAGGGGCTCACCGTGCTGCTCTCCTCGCACCTGCTCACCGACCTGGAGCGGATCGCCGACCACCTCATCGTCCTGCGCGCCGGGCGGACCCAGGTGCTCGGCCCGGTCGAGACGCTCCTGGCCGAGCACAAGGTGCTGGTCGGTCCCAGACGCACGCCGCCGGCCGGGGCCACCGTGGTCCAGGAGAGCCACACCGACAAGCAGTCGACCGTGCTGGTCCGCCTGGGTGGACAGTCCACAGTCGACGATCCGATGTGGACTGTCCACGATGTAACCCTGGAGGAGCTGGTGCTGGCTTACCTTGGTAACCCGTCCGCCGGTGCGCTGCCCGGCCCGGCCGCCCTGCCCAGAGGACTACGCGGATGATCTGGCTGACCTGGCGGCAGCACCGCCGGTACTTCCTGTTCGCCGGCATCGGGTTGGCCGTACTGGCCGGGGTCCTGGTGCCGACGGGCCTGGCCATGCGCGCGGCGTACGCCGACACCGGATTGGCGGCGTGCCTGCACGGCCTCGGTACGGCCGAGCTGGTCGACACGCACCGGCTGCTGCGCTGCGACGGGCCGGCCGAGCGCTTCAACAACACGTACGGGACGCTGGTCCTACCGGCGGTACTGCTGGTCCTGCTGCCGGCGCTGATCGGCATGTTCTTCGGCGCGCCGCTGGTGGCGCGGGAGGTCGAACAGGGCACGCACCGGCTGGTCTGGACCCAAGGCGTGAGCCGGCTGCGCTGGCTGCTGGTGAAGCTGAGCCTGGTGGCGGTGGGCGCGACGGTGCTCGCGGTGGCGTACGCCGTGCTGACCAGTTGGTGGCTGACTCCGCTGGCCCACGCCGACCAGTTCAACGGCCGCTTCGGCTTTCCGTACTTCGACCTGTACGGCATCACGCCGGTCGGCTACACGCTGTTCGCGCTCGCCCTCGGCGTCTGCGCCGGTACGCTCACCCGCCGGACGTTGCCGGCGATGGCGCTCACCCTCGGAGCGTTCCTGGCCACCCGGATCGTGGTGACCGTGGCGGCCCGGCCCCGGTTCCAATCGCCGCTTCGACGTCAGTTCCCGATCATCACCGACCTGGCACCGAACCGGTCGGTCGGCGACTGGGTGCTCTCCGACGGGATTTACGACCCGGGCGGCCGGCTGGTCGCCGACAACACCGTCGGCATCTGCCCGGTCGCGGAAGCTGAGGGCTGCGGCAGCGCCGACCGGTTCAACGTCTGGACGTACCAGCCGGGCGGCCGGCTCTGGCTCTTCCAGTACGCCGAAGCGGGTGTGTACCTGGCGCTGGCCGCGCTTCTGGTGGCCGTGGCGGTGTACCGGATCCGACGCCGGCTGAACTGACTGGCGGGCACCGTACCTTCAGGTCTGGGGCCGGTCGAGGGCGTACAGCGCGAAGGGCTCGCCATCGATGGCGATTTCCTTGCGGTAGCGAAATCCGAGCCGCTCCATGACGCCACGGGAACGGAGGTTGCGCGTCTCGGTGAAGGAGACGACCTCGTCGGCGTGCAGTTCGTCGAACGCGACCGCCAGCCCGGCGCGCCCGATCTCGGTGGCATAGCCGTGGCCCCAGAACTTGTGGTGAAGCACCCACCCGATCTCGAGACAGTCCTGACCATCGACGAACGCCCGGGACAGACCGCCGCGCCCAATGCGTTCACCGGTCACCCGGTCGTAGGCCATCCACTTGTGAACGCCGTCCACCAGCCACGCCTGGGCGATTCTGGCGACCTCTTGCTCGATCTGTTCGCGCCTCCATTCGCCGTACCACTCAGCTACGGCCGGGTCTTGATATATCGCTAGCAGGTCATCCGCATGCCGAGCGCCGATCGGTTCCAGACGGAGACGATCGGTCATACGGACTGGTGCAACGTTCAGGAGATCGCAGCCTTCACCAGCTCGGTGACCTTCTTTTCTACCGCGGGGCTCCACTTCTGGAGCGCGTACGTCACCGGCCACATGTCGCCGTCGTCGAGGTTGGCCGTTTCCTGGAAGCCCAGGGTCGAGTACCGGTACTTGAACTTGCCCGAGTCCTGAAAGAAGACGACGACCTTGCCGTCCGCATTCGCGTAGGCGGGCATCCCGTACCAGGTCTTTGGCGACAGCCCCGGGGCGGTAGCGGTGACCGTCTGGTGCACGCGCTCGGCGAGCGCACGATCCTCCGGCGTCATCTTCGCGATGCTGTCGAGAGCCGACTGCAGATCGTCGGCCTTCTTGGCACCCTTCTTGCCCTCGGCGCGCAGCTCGGCGGCGCGCTCTTTCATCGCGGCGCGCTCCTCAGCGCTGAAGCCGTCAGACTTGGTCTGGGAACTCTTCGCGGGCATTCCACGCCTCCTTTCGACGCTTAGGGCTCAGCGCAATGCCGGCCGTCTGAAGGAAGCCTAGGCCCGACGACACCCTGGCGCTTCTCGAATCCTGATCGGATCGGGTCAATGAGTCTGCGCCCGCAGGCCTGCCAGGTCCTCGGGCAGGACGAACTGCAAGGTCACCAGCCGGCGGAGCACATCGTCGACCTGCTGGCGGTAGTCGTGGCGTCACGGTACAGCGTGGCCAACTGGTCCGCGGTGAAGTCCCGGTGTGTGCCGTACAGGATGCAGAACGCGTTGAGCGGGTTGTCCTGGCTTGAGCCCGAGGTTGGCCGTGGCGCCGGTCGTCGCGCCGTTGACCCCGACCCGCTGGACCGAGGCACCGACCCAGGTCCAGCCATGGCGTACGAAGTAGTCGGCGCTGGTGCCCCACTCGGTGTCGATGTCGTGTCCGGCGGTGACGTTCGGCCAGTCGACGACCGCGATCCCGGCTGAACGCTGGGGCTTGGCCGGGCGTCGGACCACGATGCGCGTCGTGTAGGGCATCGTGCCGATCGGCGTCGCCGGCATCGTCTCCTGCTGCGCCGTCGGCGTCGCCGGATAGCGGGTGGCGGTACCGGAGATGAAGTACTCCAGCTCTTTCGTACCCGACCCGCCGCAGGTCGAACGGCGTGGCGTAGAAGACGGATTCCTCGGCGACGGCGACAACGTCCCACGCATTGAAACCCTTCGAAACTAACACTGTCAATTTATCGTGCGAATACTCCGTGCCTGGCCGACGGGTTGACCCGCGTTTCTATAAGGCATCGAGGTTGACTTAAGAAACCAACGGCTCTAACGTTGAGTTTGACTTCCGTTAGAGCTGCGCGGGGGCATCGACTAACCGCATCACGGCCTGTGTAAGGAGCTGCGCATGTCCTACCCGCGTCTCATTCGAAGATTGGCGGTCGCGGCGGTCGCGATCCTGTCCACCCTGCTCGTGGGTACCGCCGCGTCTGCCGCCACCCCCGCCGACAAGACACCGCCAACTGCACCGCTTTGGGGCTACGCCGAGGGCTTCTATTGCCTGACGCTCATCGTCGGTGTCGTCCCATCGACCGACAACGTCACACCCCAGTCCCAAATCAGCTACGTGGTCTACGACGATGGTGTAGCGATCGGCTCGCTCGTTGACCGGGGCAACGGCCCGTGGGCTGTCCTCGTGCTTCGGCATTCGGGCCCGAACACGGTCGCGGTCCAGGCGATCGACGCGGCGGGCAACCGGTCGGCATTCAGCAGGTCGGTCCCAGTGACCGGGTACTTCACGCCCGGCTGTACGCCCTACCACTTCTAACACGTCTCCTGTCGAGTTCCGCCCGTGCTCACAACGCGCACGACCATTTCACCGCAACGCCTTCAGCGCAGCTTGGCCAGCGACTAGCCGAGCTGCGCTGTAGGCGTCGCGCCGCTACCATGCGGGCGTGGCGTGGACCGGCGAAGACGATCAGGGCGCCTATTGGGAAAGCATTACGCGACAGCGGACGGTCGACGAACAGCTGGCCTACGCCCGCCAGGGCGACGAGCTGGACCTGCACGGGCAGAACCTGACCCGGGTGCCACCCGCTGTCCGCGCGCTGTGCCACCTGCGCAAGCTTTACCTCTACAACAATGAGCTGACCGTGTTGCCCCGCTGGCTGGGCGAGCTGACCCGGCTCGAGCTGCTCGACGCCTCCGGAAACCGGATCACCACGGTGCCCCGGGAGGTGTGGGCAATGCCCGCCCTCGATGTGATCCGCCTGCACGACAACCCGCTCGACGTGCCGGCGTACGTCGACGCCTACGTCGAGCGGTTCAACGCGGCTGTCCGCGGCCGCGACTTCGGACCGTTCGTCGCGACGCTCGCTCGCGGCGCCGTGCTGCGGTTCGAGGGCATGCCGATCGGGCCGTTCCAAGGGCGGGACGAGATTCTCGCGGCCTATCGCGAGCAGCCGCCGACCGACACCATGCGCGTGCTGTCGGCCAAGGGCGACGCGTTGCGGGGCATGCACGTGCGGTTTGCCTGGCGCCGCGGCGGTACCGGCACGATGAGGCTCGGCACGGAGTCCGCCGGCCGGGTCTCCCGTATCGCGGTGTCTTTCGACCCGGCCTGACCAGGATTACGCTGTTCGGATGGAGCGACGCCAGCTGCGTTACTTCGTCGCGGTGGCCGAGGAGCTGAACATCGGCCGCGCTGCGCTCCGCCTTCGCATCGCCGCGCCCTCGCTCTCCCAGCGCATCGGCGTCATCCGCACGGAACAGCGGGGCCGAGGCGGGACCAGCTGCGCTCGTCGCACCAACGTGAGGCCGGATCGATGTAGGCGCGCAGCAGCTCACCAAATTCTGCGTCACCACGGCCGTGCAGTTCGTCGGCCGCGAGCCTTCGAGCGACTCCGGCCAGTACATCGGCCATCTGGATGCGCGGATCGGTGCGTGAGTCGACCTGCCTGAAGCGCAGGAGGCGGCCCGGTGGCAGGACTTGGCGCTCGAGCCGCCGGATGCGCCGCTCGGTCAGGGCGGACTGCTCGTCGTGCACAATCGACACGTCGGTACCGCCGTCTCGACTCCAATGGAGGACGGTTCTCGCGAGGGCGGGGATCAAGGGTTCCAGAGCGGGTTGGATGACGTGGTGCTCGAGGAGCTGGGCCCGCGCCGCGTAGGCAACCGATCGTGCCCGTCGAAGTTCGTCGAGTATTGCGCCCAGGCGGCTGCGTCCGTCGAGTTCCGTGAGCGTCTCGACAAGACCTACGAACGCGTCCACGGGCTCACGCACGTTGGGGGGTTTCGACGTCCGCAGGATGGCATTGGACGCCGCGAGGAAGGCTTGCCACCGATCATGGCCGAACGCTTCGGGACCTTCCCGGCTGAGCGTGGTCGCGAGTGTGGTGAGCCGCCGATCGGCGACCAGGCCGGCGCTTGCCGCCTCCGCGGACTGCCCGAGGATGAGGTCGAGAACTCTGCCGACGACGAAGTATGCCTTCTCGGTCAGATGGACGAACGCATTGCCGTGGATGGGCCCGGCCGGGCCGAGCAGACTCGTGACCGTCGAGCGTCGATCCGCCCGGAGCACACGTGACGCCTTGTACTCCCGCGTCACCCGCCCGGCGCGACCGCTGAGCTCGCACAGGTACTCCGTGGCCGCCTCGGCACTCAGCCGCACACTGGCGTAGGCAATGACGTCCGAGCTACCGGCCACGAGGTTGGCGCCCTCCCAGCCCGACTCGTCGCAGGCGATCTCGTGGGCTGGCCCGACGGTCGGGTGTTCCGTCTGTTCGATGCCTGCATCATCGACCCCGGGTCTCGGCTTCCGCCACCAGGTTTCCATCTGTGCGGTCGGCCCCGGATCGTCAGCTGGGTGGTCGCTCACCGCGCATCCGCGCGATGTAACGGTCCGCTGAGCGGCGAATCGCGCCGGGTCCGTCGTGGACAACCACGCGGCCCCACCAGCCGCCGTACACGCGGTCGAAGGCGAACCGCTCGACGCGCCGCCCGATGTCACGCACCGTCGCCTCGTCGAGCGGGATCAGATTCGGGTAGCTCCACATGAAACTGACCCACTCGCGGTCCTGGACCACAGTGATGGTGTCGCCGGTCAAGAGGGCGCCGCGCCCCTGCGATCCGGCCGCCCAGTGCAGCACCGCGGCACCGTCGAAATGGCCACCGATGCGGGCCACGGTGACGCCCGGCACCGGCTGGATCTCGTCGTCGAACACGTCGATGCGCGGTGAGGGGCGCTGGATCCAATGCTCGTCGGCGCGCGGGATCAGGATGCGGGCGTCGAAGGTGTCGGCGATATCCACGTTGGCGGCGTAGAAGTGCGGGTGCGACATGCAGATCGCCGCGATGCCGCCGAGCTCCCGGATTCGATCGGTGGCCTCGTCATCGAGCACCGGCACGCAGTCCCACAAGACGTTGCCGCCGGCCGTTCGGACCAGCAGGGCTCGCTGCCCGATGGCCACGGCCGGTTCGAGGCCGACGCCGATCAGGTCCGGCTCCTCCTCGCGCAGCACGACGGTGTGGTCGCGGCGCAGCTCGGCGGCCGTCGTCCAACGCTGGCCGCCCCAGCCCACGTACTGCCGCTCGTCCTGACAGATCGGGCAGTGCGCGGGCGGCTGGTCGCTGTCAGCCTGCTGCACGCCACACGTCGCGCAGATCCATGCCGGCATCGGTGCTCCTTCCCCCGGGGCGTCCAGGCACGGGCCCCGCATCTGATCATGGCATGACATTTGTCCAAGACCGGTAGTCGGCCGCCGATGCATCGTCTTCTGCATGAGTGAGTACGACGTCGAGCATTCGCATCGGATGCACGTGGTCCACGACGGCTCGCGGCCGGCGCCGCCGCTGTTGCTCATCCACGGATCGGGGGCGTCGGCCGGCTCCTGGAGCCCGATGGTCCCGACACTCGCCGGCCACCATCACGTCATCCGCGTCGACCTGCCGGGCTGCGGCCAGTCCCCGCCCGCGCCGTCATACGACGTGCCCGACCAGGCGGGCCGGGTAGCGGCGGTGCTCGATGACCTCGGCCTTCGCCTCGTCACCGTGGTCGGGCACTCCAGCGGCGGCTACGTCGCCACCGCGCTTGCCGAACAGCGCCCCGACCTGGTGGGGTCGCTCGCGCTGATCAGTACCGGCCCGAGTCTCGATGCGTTCCTTCCGCAGCCGTTCCTCCTGCGGGTCCTGTTGGCCCCGCCGCTCGGCCCGCTGCTCTGGTGGAGGCGTTCGGACGCGATGATCCGCAGCGGGATCAGGGCGACGGCCGCCGGCCCGGTGGACGTTCCGGACGACATGATCGCCGAGATGCGGGGGATCACGTACCGCACCTTCAGGACGGTGCTGCGCCGGAACACCGCCTACATCGCCGAGCGGAGCGTGCCCGAGCGTCTTGCCGCCCTCGAGGTCCCGCTGCTGGTGATCTTCGGCACTGCCGACCCCCGCTGGGAGCCGGCGTCGGCGCACCAGTACGACGCGGTGCCGAACGCACGGGTCGAGCTGCTGCCCGGCATCGGGCACATGCCCATCCTCGAAGCGCCCGAGACGACCAGCACACTGCTGCTGGGCTTCACGGCACCGGGCCGCTGACACCCGCCCGTGCTCCCCAATGCCTACACTGGTCACGTGCTGTCGACCGGGACACCACCCGACTGGGCGTGGGTGGACATCGCAGTCCCGCGCCCGTCAGAGCAGCTGCCGGGGATCAGCATGGCCGGGTTCTGCCAACGTGCCTTCGCACCATGGGACATCGCCATGGTCGCGCACCCATCCGTCACCCTGCTGGTCGACCTGAGCGACGCGGAAGGCACCGTCTACGACAGCCATGGCCGGCACCAGCGCGGCAGCGTCGTCGTCGGGCTCCTCCCCGGCGATCTTCGGGCAGCTTGTGGGGGCCGGGTCGAGTGCCTTCAGATCCGGCTGGAGCCGGTCGCGGCGGCTGCGGTGCTCGGCGCATCGACCGAGCTCAGCGGGACCGTAGTATCCCTGGAGGATGTCTGGGGCCGCGATGCCGGGCGAGCCGAGGACAGGCTGCGCGCCGCCGCGTCTTGGGACGAACGGTTCACGATCGCGGTGGAAATCCTCGGCCGCCGGCTGAGCGCGCGCCCACCGGTCGATCCGGAGGTCGCCTACATCTGGCGGCGCACGCTCACCAGCCGGGGGCGGGTGCGCGTCGACGGCCTGGCCGACGAGGTCGGCTGGAGCCGCCAGCGCCTGTGGTCCCGCTTCCGATCCCAGCTCGGCATCACACCCAAACGCGCCGCCCAACTGGTCCGGTTCGACCACGCCGCCCACCTCCTCGCGGCCGGTCACGCCGCCGCCAGCGTCGCCATCGAGAGCGGCTACGTCGACCAGTCCCACCTCCATCGCGAGGTCAAGGCGTTCGCCGGGCTCACGCCCACGGCCGTGGCCGTCGCGCCGTGGCTCGCGATTGACGACGTTGCGTGGCCAGCCTCACCGTCAACCCGCAGAGCTATTCCGGGCGGCGAACGCATCCCCGACCTTCGTTGAACGGCCTGCCTGCGGCAGCCGTGCGACGTTCTATGGCCGCAGTACCAGCTTGCCGCGCGTGTGGCCGGTCGCGCTGTGCTCCTGCGCCTTGCCCGCCTCGATGAGCGGGAACGTGTGCGCTACTGCGATGCGGAGCGCGCCGGTGACGGCCCGGCGGGCGTGTTCGGCGAGGCCTTCGGCGCTGGCCTGCCCGCCGGAGGAGAAGGTCACGCCCAGCTGCCGGGCGGCGGGGTCCGCGATCGTGACGATCCGTTCGGTCGTACCGCCGCGCAGCTGGATCGAGTCCGGCAGTGCACCCTGGCCGGCCGTGTCGAAGACCGCGTCCACTCCGTGCGGCGCGAGCGCCTGGACACGTACGACCAAACCGTCGCCGTAGGCCACCGGTACCACGCCCAGGGAGCGGAGGTACTCGTGGTTGGCCGGCGATGCGGTGCCGATGACGGTCGCGCCGCGGGCGATCGCGAGCTGGACGGCCAGCCCGCCGACCGCGCCCGCCGCGCCGTGGACGAGCAGGGTCTCGCCCTCCTTGACGGCGAGCAGGTCCAGCACGCGCTGCGCCGTCTCGCCGGCTACCGGGAGCGCCGCGGCCTCGTCCCAGCCCAGACCGGCCGGCTTACGGGCCGCGACCGTGGCCAACGCGTACTGCGCGTAGGCGCCGGTCTCCGTGAACGCGATCACCTCGTCCCCGGCGGTCAGCCCGGTGACGCCCGCGCCGACCTCGTCGACCACCCCCGCGGCCTCCAGGCCCGGGGTCGCGGGGAGCGTGGTCGGGAACACCTGCTGGACCGCGCCACTACGGATCTTGAAATCAAGCTGGTTCACGCCGGCTGCCCGCACCTGCAGCCGTACCTGTCCTGGACCGGGACGCGGAACGTCGACCTGCGTGAGCCGCAGCACCTCCGGTCCGCCGAAACTGTCGAAGACGATCGCTTCCATCGTTGCCATCGCTGCTTACCTCTCTCGTGGATCGGCCAAATGCCTGCACCAAGGTTGCTCTGATCGGATCGCGGTGTGCAGCGGAGAGCTCTGGCTAGGATCGGCGGTCCTTGGCTAGGTCGTGGCTGGCCGCCGCGGAACGAGCCATCATGAGGCAATGGACCGACGCGAACTGGCCGACTTCATTCGCCGGAGCCGGCACCGGCTCCGGCCGCAGGAGGTCGGACTCGCGGCGGGACCACGTCGGCGTACCCCAGGTTTGCGCCGCGAAGAGCTCGCACTCCTGGCCGGTATGTCCGCCGACTACCTCATGCGTCTCGAACAGGCCAGAAGTCCGCAACCGTCGACCCAGCTACTGCGCGCCCTCGCTCACGCGCTGCGCCTGAGCGAGGACGAACGCGACCACCTGTACCTCCTCGCCGGGCACCGTCCCCCGGCCGGCCGGCTCGCGGGCAGTCACGTCCGCCCCGCCCTGCTGTACCTGCTCGACCAGCTGACCACGGTCCCCGCCCAGGTCCTCAGCGACCTCGGCGACCTGCTCGCCCAGAACGCCATGGCCGAAACCCTGTTCGGCAGCGCCTGCGCGCCCTCACAGCACGACCACGAGCGGGACCACAACATCGTGTGGCGTTGGTTCAACGACCCGCGGCTACGCGCCGCATATCCGGCCGAAGAACACGACTACTACAGCCGGCTCCACGTGGCCGACCTGCGCGCCGCGGTGGCCCGTCGCGGCGGCGACCCGGCAGCCACCGCGCTGATCGAGCGGCTGCGCGCCAGCAACACGGAGTTCACCGAACTCTGGGATCGGCATGAGGTCGCAGTGCGCCGCCACAGCCGACTGCGCATCCAACACCCCACCGTCGGCCTGCTCGAACTCGACTGCGAGACGCTGCTCACCCCGACCGAGGATCAACGGCTGATGCTGTTCGCTGCGGCGCCCGGCACCTCTACCGCCGAGTACCTCGAACTGCTCCGCGTCGTAGGGCAGGAGTCGTTCACCGACTGACAAAGGCCCCGCGCCGCCAGGAGCTTGCGCCGCCACTATTCAGTGTTACTATGTACCGGTAGTCAGTAACACTGAGTAGTAAGGGGAGGTGTTCCGTGGGCAAGCAGATGACGGAGATGCTCAAGGGCACGCTGGAGGGCATCGTCCTCGCGATCCTGTCCGGCCGGCCCGCGTACGGCTACGAGATCACGGCGTGGCTGCGGGAGCAGGGCTTCTCCGACATCGCCGAGGGCACCGTCTACGCGCTGCTCGTCAGGATCGAGCAGCGCGGCCTCGTCGACGTGGAGAAGGTCCCGTCCGAGAAGGGGCCGCCGCGCAAGGTCTATTCCCTCAACGCTCAGGGACAGGAATATCTCGAAGAGTTCTGGAGGACCTGGAGCTTCCTCACAGAACGGCTCGAACAGCTCCACGAAGGAGGCAGATGACCATGTCCATCTCAAAGTTCATCTCAAAGGTGATCGGCGAGAAGCGGCGATGGCGGCAGTACAAGGCGCGCATCGACAGCTTCCCGCGAGCTACCGCACGGCGGTCGACGCGCTGGAGCGGTACCTCATGTACTTCGGGGGCGACGGACGGCGACAGCGCGGCTGCGATGTTCGAGGACCTCGCCGATCTGTTCGAGCAGAGCGCGGCGGACGGAACCCCGATCCGCGAGATCGTCGGGGACGACCCGGTGGAGTTCGTCGAGGCGTTCGTCCAGAACTACCCGAAGGGCAGTGGATCAACCGGGAGCGGGAACGGCTGACCAACGCCATCGACGCGCCGCGGCGAGCACGGAACGAGGAGGGCACGTCTGATGACCACCGACAAGCCCGGCGATCCACGTGCAGGGCCTGGAGAAGTCGTACAAGGAGCTGCAGGTGCTGCGCGGCGTGGACTTCGACGTGGCGCGGGGCAGCATCTTCGCCCTGCTCGGCTCGAACGGGGCGGGCAAGACCACGGTCGTGAAGATCCTGTCCACGCTGCTCAAGGCCGACGCGGGGACCGCCAGCGTCAACGGCTTCGATGTCGCCACGCAGGCCGCGGACGTGCGGGAGTCCATCAGCCTCACCGGACAGTTCGCGGCCGTCGACGAGATCCTCAGCGGGCGGGAGAACCTCGTGCTGGTCGCCCGGTTGCGGCACCTCAAGGACCCGGGCACGATCGCGGATGACCTGCTCGAGCGCTTCTCGCTGACCGACGCGGCCGCGCGGAAGGTGTCGACGTATTCGGGTGGCATGCGCCGCCGCCTCGACATCGCGATGAGCCTCATCGGGAATCCGCCGGTCATCTTCCTCGACGAGCCGACGACCGGGCTCGACCCCCAGGGGCGCATCGAGGTGTGGCAGGCCGTCAAGGAACTCGCCGAGCACGGCACGACGGTGCTGCTCACGACGCAGTATCTGGACGAGGCCGAACAGCTCGCCGACCGGATCGCGATCCTCCACGAGGGTCGGATCATCGTGAACGGCACCCTCGCCGAGCTCAAGCAGCTGCTCCCGCCCGCCAAGGTCGAATACGTCGAGAAGCAGCCGACCCTCGAGGACGTCTTCCTCGCCATCGTCGGTGACGCCGGACGGCAAGGACGGCGCAAGGACGGCGACGCCGGCAATGACCGCAGCGTCGGCACGGACGAGTAAGGAACAACGATGACCACGCACTTCTTCGGCGACACCGCCGTCCTGCCGGGACGATCCCTGCGCCACATCACGCGCAGCCTGGACACCATCATCACGACCACGATCATGCCGATCGCCTTCATGCTGCTGTTCGTCTACGTGTTCGGCGGCGCGATCAACTCCGGGTCGGATTCGTATGTGAACTACCTGCTGCCCGGCATCCTGCTCATCACGATCGCGTCGGGCATCTCCTACACCGCGTTCCGGCTCTTCCTGGACATGAAGAGCGGCATCTTCGAGCGATTCCAGTCCATGCCGATCGCACGGTCGTCCGTGCTGTGGGCGCACGTGCTGACCTCGCTGGTCGCCAATCTGATCTCGGTCGTGGTCGTCGTGCTCGTCGCCCTCCTCATGGGCTTCCGCTCGGGGGCGGGAGTGCTGGCGTGGCTCGCGGTCGCCGGCATCCTGATCCTGTTCACCCTGGCGTTGACGTGGATCGCCGTCATCCCCGGTCTCACCGCGAAGTCCGCGGACGGCGCGAGCGCGTTCTCCTACCCGCTCATCTTCCTGCCGTTCATCAGCTCGGCATTCGTGCCCACCGACACCATGCCCGGCCCGGTGCGCGCCTTCGCCGAGAACCAGCCGGTGACGTCGATCGTCAACGCGATCCGCGACCTGTTCACGCAGCAGCCGGTCGGCACCGACATCTGGATCGCCCTCGCCTGGTGCGTCGGCATCCTCGTCGTCGCGTACATCTTCGCCATGGCCACCTACCGCCGCAAGATCTCCTAGGAGAGCGGACGACGTTCTGGTCATGACGGCGACCCCTGCCCCTAGGCGCGTAGGCTGCATAAGTGCAGCGACCGCACCTGCGTTACCGGATGCTCGGGCCGCTCGAGGTGCTCGACGACGGGGTTCCGCTGGACTTGGGTGGTCCGCGGCATCGGCGCCTGCTGGCCGTGTTGTTGCTGCACGCGGGCGATGTGGTGCCGGCCGAGCGGGTCATCGATGCGCTGTGGGGTGAGGCGCCGCCGCCGAGCGCGGCCGCCATGGTGCACGTCCGCGTCTCCGAGTTGCGCAAGGCGTTGCGTGCGGCCGGCCACGAAGCTGACCTGGAGACGCACGGACCCGGCTACGTGCTACGGGCGCATGATGTCGATGCGCGCGAGTTCGAGCGCCTCGCCGACGCAGGCCGGCGAGTCGCCGCGAACGGGGATCAGCACGCCGCTCGCCGGTATTGGCATCTGGCGCTTGCCTTGTGGCGCGGCCCGGCGCTGGCCGATGTCACCGACCGGTCCTTTGCCCACGCCGAAATCGACCGCTTGGATGCGCTGCGGGACCGGACGCTCGCCGATCGCATCGACGCCGATCTGGCGCTGGGCCACCAGGACGAAGTGGTCGCCGAGCTAACCGGCCTGGTTCGCGCGCACCCGCTTCGAGAGCGGTACCGGGCGCAGCTGATGCTCGCGCTGTACCGGGCGGGCCGGCAAGGTGAGGCGCTGCAAGCGTTCCAGGAGGCGCGGACCGCGCTGATCGATCAGCTTGGCGTCGAGCCGGGAGCCGACCTGCAGCGGCTGCACGCGGCGATACTGCGGCAGGATCCGGTACTGGAGCGCGCTGAGCCTCGGCTTCCGGTCGCGTTGACCAGTTTCGTCGGCCGGGAACAGGATCTTGCCCAGGTTCGGGACGGCCTGGCGGCCAGCCGGCTGGTCACCATCGTCGGCGTCGGCGGGGTTGGCAAGAGCCGGCTCGCGATCGAGGTGGCGCTCGGCCGGGACTCGCCGTGCTGGTTGGTCGAGTTGGCGTCGCTGACCCAGCCGGACCTGCTCGTGCACGCCGTGGCGGCCGCGCTCGGCGTACGGGAGGATCCGCGGCGGCCGCTGATGGACCTGCTGGTTGATCGGTTCGACACGGCGGCATTGCTGGTACTGGACAACTGCGAGCACCTCATACAGGGCGTCGCCGAGTTGGCGGATACGCTGCTGCGAGCGTGTCCGCGACTGCGCATCCTCGCCACGAGCCGTGAGCGACTGCGCGTCACCGGCGAGGTCCTCTGTCCGCTGTCCGGGCTGCCGGTCCCACCGGCGGGCAGCAGCGACCCGGCAGTCGTGGCGCGGGCACCGGCCGCCCAGCTCCTCGTCGAGCGGGCCGCCGCCGTCGCGCCGCAGTTCCGGCTCTCAGATGCCACAGCGAGAGCGGTTGGCCAGATCTGCCAACGATTGGACGGGCTGCCGCTGGCCATCGAGCTCGCCGCGGCCCGGCTCAACGCGATCGCGGTCGAGGAGATCGCCAAGCGCATCGACGACCGGTTCGGGTTGCTGTCGCAGGGGAGCCGCACCGCGCCGGCGCGGCACCAGGCGATGCGGTCGGTGATCGACTGGAGCTACGACCTGCTCAGCGACGAGCAGCGGCAGTTGTTCGAACGGCTCTGCGTGTTTAGCGGCGGCTTTACGCTGGACGCGATCGAGGCCATCGAGGCCATCGAGGCCGACGCCAACGCGGTCGCACGGCTGGTGGACAAGTCGCTGGTGGTCGCCGAGACGGCCACCCCGGGAAACCGGTACCGGATCCTGGAAACCCTTTGCGCGTACGGGCTGGAGCGCCTGGCCGAGCGCGGCGCCGCCGAGCCGGCCCGCGAGAACCACGCGGCTTACTATCTCGCACTGGCTGAACGGGCCGGTGCCGCGCTGCGCGGCGCCGACCAGCCCGGCTGGCTTGCTCGGCTGCAAACCGAGCACGGCAACATCACTGCGGCACTGGACTGGTCGATCGCCCGCGGCGATGCGGCGACAGCGGCCCGGCTCGCCGGTTCGCTGTACCAGTTCTGGGATCTGAGCGGCCGCTACACCGAGGGCCGGCACTGGCTCACCCTGGTACTGGCGATGCCTGGCCCGGTTCCGGCGGCCGCCCGGGTACGGGCATTGCTCGCCTACGGCGGCCTCGCGGCGATCCAGGGTGACCTGGCCGAAGCGGCGGCCGTCGGTGAGGAGGCGGCCGAGCGCTGCGAACGCGCCGGCGATCCGACCGCACTCGCACATGCCTTGCTGTTCCTCGGGTTCGTGGCCGTCTACGCGGAGGAGCAGGAGCGCGCGACGCGGCTGCTGCGCCGCGCGCTGGATAGCGCCCGTACCGCCGAGCATCGTTGGTTGACCGGCCGGGCACTGCTGTTCCTGGCGCTCGCCGCGCTCGCCGACGACGACCACCGCCTGGCCGCGCAGTTGGCCGACGAGTGCGCCGAGGCCCTCCGGCCGCTCGGCGACCTTGACAGCCTCGCTGGTGCGCGGATGATCCGTGCGGTCGCCGCCTGGCGGGCCGGCGACCCGACTCGGGCCGCCGCCGACCTGCGCGACGGACTGCTCGAGTACCAGGGCCTGGGCGCGCTCTGGCCGGTGTCGCTGGGGTTGTCGGCGGCCGCCTACCTGGCCGGCGCGCGCGGCGAGCACCGGCGGGCGGCGAGGGTGCTCGGCGCGGCCGAGGCGGTTCGGGCGTCGCTCGGCGCCGCTGTGCTGCCCTTCACCAAGCCGTGGCACGACGCGACGATCACGGCGGCCACCGAGGCACTCGGCACCGACGCGTTTCACCAGGCGTGGTGCGACGGCGCGGCGCTCACTCCGGACGCGGCGATCGCCGCAGCGGTGTCGGAAGGCGACGGGTAAGTCAGCCGGAAGGGCGGTCGGCTACGGTGCCGGGCATGAAGGCTGACGGGTACCGCGTCCTGATCGTAGGCGCCGGCATCGCCGGGCTGGCCACCGCGACGGCGCTGCGGGGTTGGGGCGCCACGATCGAGATCGTCGAGCGCTTGCCCGAACCGAGTGTCGAAGGGCAGGGGATCTACGTACCCGCCAACGGACACCGGGCGTTGGCTGCCCTCGGGCTCGGCGCCGCCGTCGCCGCCCGCGCCGTGCAGATCGAGCGGCAGCGGTTTCGCGACCGCAGCGGCCGGCTGCTCGCCGACATCGAGTTGGCCGATGCTTGGCGTGGCCTTGGGCCATGCCTGGCGCTGCACCGGTCGACGCTGCTCGAGGTCCTGCTTGACGGGGCCGCCGGGGTACCGATCCGGTGGGGGCGCACTGTGCGCGCCATCGGCGACTCGGTGACCTTTGACGACGGTCACGACGCCCGGTACGACCTGGTCATCGGCGCTGACGGGATCCACTCCGCGGTCCGCGGCCTGGTCTTCGACCACGTCGCCGCCCGGCCGGTCGGCCAGTACGCGCGACGCTTCGTCGTCGACGCGCCGAACCCCGAGCCCGTCTGGTCGGTACAACTCGGCCGGGGCACCGCGTTCCTGGCCATCACGATCGGCGACGGTGTCGTGTACTGCTACTGCGATGGCCCGGCAACCGGGCCGGGCCAGCCGCCGCCACCGCTTCGGGACCTCTTCGACGGGTACGGCGAACCGGTACCGACGATCCTGCGCTCGCTGGACGCCGCCGGCACGGTGCCGCAGGGCGGCGCGATCGAAGAGGTCGTCATGCCGACCTGGTCACGCGGCAACGTCCTGCTCATCGGGGACGCCGCGCACGCCACCTCGCCGAACATGGCCGAAGGTGCCGCGATGGCCATCGAGGACGCGGTCGTCCTCGCGCAGGTGCTCGCCGCCGAGGCGTCGACCGCCGCCGCCTTGCAGCGGTTCGAGGCCCGCCGTCGCCCGCGGACCGACTGGGTACTGGCGCACACGCACAAACGCGATCGAACCCGCTCGATGCCGCCGCCAATGCGCAACTTCGTGCTCCGCCGGAGGGGGCAGAACATCTACCGCTCGCACTACCGGCTCCTCCGAGAACTCCCATGAGGCAGTGTCCGCGACCAGGCCGGCCTGATCGTCCTGCGTAACCTGTCAACCGATTCCGGTGTCCGTCGGGTTGTACCGGCAGGAGGCAGGCATGAACCGGGCGCCCGCACCGCCACCCGAGGGATTCGCCGAGTTCGTCGCGGCGCGTTCGCACGTGTTGCTGCGTGCTGCCTGGCTCCTGACCGGTGATGCCGGCAAGGCCGAGGACCTGCTCCAGGTGGCGCTCGCGCGGAGCTGGCGAAACTGGGAACGAATAGTCGACGGCAATACCGAAAGCTATGTGCGGCGGGTGCTGTTCACGACCTACCTGAGCTGGTGGCGACGACAATGGCGGGCGGAAATACCGAGTGCCGCACCGCCCGACCGGGCGAGCACGGATGATGTGGCCGCCGACGCGGTACGCCGCGACGGGCTGCGCCGGGCCCTGGCCGGGCTCACCCGCCGCCAGCGCGCAGTGATCATCCTTCGCTACGTCGAGGACAGGTCGGTCGCTGACACCGCCGCGTTGCTCGCCTGCTCCCAGGGCACGGTCAAGACGCTCGCGTTCCGTGCGTTGACCGCGCTACGTGCCGATGCATCCGTACGGTCGCTGCTGACCGCCGACGGCGAGGAACCAGCCCGCGAAGCGCAGACCACACCGGTCAAGCCCGATCGAGGAGGCGAACACCATGACCCATCCTGACCACGGCCGCGATGTTGGACTGCTCCTCAACGCCCTGGTACCGGAGCTGCCGGTCCCACCGGATCGGCTCGCAGCGGTCGAACGCAGAATACGGCGCAGGCGCGTGCGCCTTGCCGTGCTCGCCGCCGCGTGCGTCGCTCTGGTCCTGATCGGCGTGCCGGTGCTCATCGCGCGCGGCCCCGGTCACCCGCTCGACCCGCCAGGCGGCCCGCGGCGGCCCGACGCCGGCAACTGCCTGGCGCTGATACCGCCATCTCCCGAAGACAACGGCTCGTCACCGGCAGTGGCGATCGCGCCGCCGGTAGTGCCATTTCCCGAAGACAGCGGCTCGCCACCGGCGACCGCGCCCGGCGCGCTCGTCCCGGTTGGCGCCGTACGTGCCATCCGGTGCCAGTACGACCCACTGCCGGAGTGGCGTCGCACTGGCCCCGGTCCGGCCCGTGAGCTCGTGCTCACCCGCGACGTCGCCGGCCTGGTCGCCACGCTCAACAGCCTGCCGGTAGAGCCCCAGTTGGACCCATGCTTCGGCGGTGGCGCCAGCGGCTACGTGACCCTCGTATACGAGAACGGGGCCACCGCGACCGTCGATTTCGACGAATGCGATATCGCCCGTCGCGGTGGCGTCATCCGCCACGACAACAGCGCAGCCGTGCAGGCATTCGATGAGCGTTTCCGACAACAGGAGCTTGCCGCCGCCGCCCGACCCGACGCCGTGCCGCCGGCGCACTGCGCGCCGCGCCTGCAATCCGCCTTCGGCGACGAGCCCGATCGGTTCTTCACTCCGAACGCGGTCACCGACACCTGGCTGCACACGTACGGCGAGCACCTTCGGTACCTGCCGGCTCCCGCCGCGGTGGTGACCGCATGCCGGTACGTCCGTGACCGCCACGGGCACTTCGGCCGCACCCGGCAGGTGGAGGAGCGGCGCCAGGCCGGGCAGGTGGCAGACGCGCTGGAAACGGCATTCAAGACCCGAGCGGTCGAACTCCCATTCTCGGATTGCACCACCGGCACCGCTGTGCGGACCGTTGACGCGTTGATCGTTCGCGACGTCGTCGGCGAAACCGCCGAGGTGCGGATCGTCCGGGATACCTGCGACGTGGTGACCTTCGGCTTCAACGGTGCAACGCCGAACGCCGCACTGCTGACCATCCTGAACCGGCTGCTCGGGCGGCCCAGGTAGCCAGCCGACCGCTCGGGACCGCATGCGCCGCGCCGATTGACAGCATGCTGTCAATCATGCGAGGCTGTCCGCTGTGGATGAGCAGCGTGTACCGGAGGACGCGTGGAGCCAATTCGTCCGGGCGGTCTTCGACGTCAACGGGTTGATAAATCGCGCAGGCGAGCACATCTCCCGCCCGCTGGGACAGAGTTCGGCGCGGTGGCATGTGCTCGGTCGGGCATTCCAGCCGCAGACCGTCGCTGCGATGGCGGCCGAGATGGGGCACGCACGACAGAGCGTCCAGCGGGTGGCCGACGTGCTGGAGCGGGAGGGGTTGATCGCGTATCGGCCACACCCCACCGACCGCCGCACCAAGGTTGTCGAACTCACCCCTCGCGGACGTGAGGTACTCAGCGCGATCTACCAGCGGCAGATGGCATGGTCCGCCGAAGTCACGCTGCAGCTCAGCGAAGCCACCTTGCGTCAACTCACGATCTCGCTGGACGAAGTTTCGCGCACGCTCTCATCGACCGTCACTGACGGCGAAGGAGAGTCATGACAGTTGGGAGACAATGAGATGGCACGATTCATCGTGTTGTACCGCGCTCCGCAGGAAGTCGCCGAACGTTTCGCGACGGCCACCCCCGAGGAGGCCCAAGCCGGCGTACAACGCTGGACGGAATGGTTCGCCGGGCTCGGGACCGCGTTGCTCGACCCGGGCCGACCGCTCGGCAATGCCAGAACGGTGACCCGCGACGGTCCTACGGCTGCGCCGACCGAGGTCATCGGTATGACCATCCTGCAGGCCGACACCATGGACGACGCGCTTGAGATGGTTCGCGATCACCACCACCTCCAATGGGCCGGCTCCTGCACGATCACCGTCCTGGAGGAACTGCCGATCCCGGAGGTCGAGGCAGGCATCGTCAACTGACCGCTCCGATCGTCCCCTGCAAGATCATAGTCCCGATTCGGCGGCGGACCGGACCGATCTGCAGCCGATTCGGGACTATGATCTTGGCGGCCCGCCAGATGAGCAACATCATCGTCAACTGACCGCGTACATAGGAATGTGTACGCCGCCAGCCCGATGATGCGTACTTCGCCCGAGGCGGGTGACGCTGCGATGCGCCTACGGTCGGCACGACCACACCGACCACGAGGAGCGCAGATGACCAGCCAGGACGAGATATTGACGACGGGCGAGGACGCCAAGCGACGGCTCCTGGCGACGGTGACCATCAC
Organism: uncultured Actinomycetota bacterium; assembly: GCA_963816625.1. GTDB lineage: Bacteria > Actinomycetota > Actinomycetes > Mycobacteriales > Micromonosporaceae > Dactylosporangium. Next base: position 2,613,451 of record CAWFLC010000006.1, read on the forward strand.
CGAGCGGCGACTCGAGCTCGCCGGCGTGTCGACCGCTGTATTGGAGGACGGCGACGGGCCGCCGGTGGTCCTGCTGCACGGCCCGGCCGCACACGCATCGGCCTGGCTGCCGGTGATTCCCGCGTTGCGCAGGTCGTACCGGGTGATTGCACCGGACCTGCCGGGCCAGGGCGCCTCGGTGGTGACGAATGGCCCGCTGGACGCTGACCGCGTGCTCGACTGGCTCGGCGAGCTGTTCGCACAGACCTGCCGGGAACCGGCAGTCCTGGTGGGCCACCTCGTCGGCGGCGCCATCGCCGCCCGCTTCGCCGCCGACCACGGCCGCCTCGTCAGCCGGCTCGTCCTGGTCACCCCGATGGGGCTCGCGCCGTTCGAGCCGACCCCGGAGTTCGGCGCGGTCCTGGGTGGCTACCTCACCCAACCCACGGGGGACACCCACGACGAACTGTGGCGCGCGTGCGTGCTCGACCTGGACGGCCTGCGCCGGCGGATGGGCCAACACTGGCAGGACCTACGGATGTACAACCTCGACCGGGTACGCACTCCCGAGGTGGCAGCCGGCCTGCACACCCTGTTGGCAGAGTTCGGCACACCGGTCATCCCGGAGGAGACGCTGGACCGCATCGCGGTACCGACGACCCTGATCTGGGGGCGGCACGACGCCATCATCCGGCTGTCGATCGGAGAGGCCGCGAGCAAGCGGTACGGGTGGCCGTTGCACGTCATCGAGACCGGGAACGAGCCGGCCCTCGAAGCGCCGGACGCCTTCCTCCGCGCCGCGTTCGCCCCGGTGGAGCAGGCATGAACGGCATCACCGGCGCAGCGGCCGGGCAAGACGGCCCCGACGAATCCGTCGACACGCTGGTGATCGGCGGCGGCCAGGCGGGCCTGGCAACCAGCTACTGGCTGACCAAGGCCGGCATCGGCCATCTGGTGGTTGAACGCCGCGAGCATCTCGGCGGTGGCTGGCACGACCGCTGGGACAGCCTGCACCTGATCGCGCCGAACTTCACGCTCCTGCTGCCCGGCATGCCGTACGAGGGCCCGGACCCCGACGGCTTCATGCCCCGACAACAGGTACTGGCGTATGTGCAGGACTACGCCGCTTCGTTCGGCGCGCCCGTCCGGCTGGGCACGAAGATACGGCGCCTCGCCGCGGCCGACGGCGGGTTCGTCGCCAGCGTCGCCGGTGGCGGTGCCATCGCGGCCCGCAACGTCGTGCTGGCCACCGGCCCGTACCAGCGGCCGAAGACTCCGGAGGCGGCGCACGACCTCGCCCGCCACATCCACCAGCTGCACTCGCAGGACTACCGCCGGCCGGGCCAGCTGCCGGGCGGAGGGGTGCTCGTCGTCGGTAGCGGCGTGTCGGGTACCCAGATCGCGGAGGAATTGCACGGCGCCGGGCGCGAGATACACCTCGCCACCTCGATGTGCCCGGCAGTGCCCCGCCGGTACCGAGGCCGCGATTCGATCTGGTGGCTGGCCGAGGTGTTCCAGCACGGCGCCGAGGTCGGCGTCCCGTTCCCGACCGTCGCGCAGCTTCCGTCGCCGGCGGCGCGATTCGACTGCGACCCGCACGTCTCCGGCCAGGACGGCGGCCACGACCTCAGCCTGCGCGCGTTCGCACGCCGCGGCATCCGGCTCTACGGACGGGTGGACTCGGCCAGCGGCTCCGTCGTACGGTTCAGCGCCGACCTGGCCGACCGGCTGGCGTTCGAGGAACGCGCGTTCGACCAAGAGTTCCGGCCGCTGTTCGACGCGTACATCGCCGCGGCCGGCATCGACGCGCCACCCGACGATCGAGCGCCGTACGACACGTTCACCCCTACCACCGCCACCCACCTCGACCTCGACGCCGCCGCCGTCACTACCGTCATCTGGGCCACCGGGTACCGCCTCGACCTCGGCTGGGTCGACCTGCCGGTGTTCGACGAGTGGGGGTACCCCCGCCACGAGCGGGGCGTGGTGGAGCATCCCGGGCTGTACGCCGTCGGACTTCGCTGGCTGCACAGCGAACCGTCGTCGGTCTTCGCCGGCGTCGGCGCAGACGCCGAGCACATCGTGAACCACATCGTCGCCAACCGGGTCCGGCAGTAGGGTTGGGTGCTGCGCAAGTCCACGTACCCGCACCGCCTGACTCGATGGGATCACCGCGATGGCAAAGGTCATCTCCACGCTGTTCATCTCGGCCGACGGTGTGGCCGAGATCGACCCCGATTGGCACTTCCCGTACTTCGACGAGAACATGGGCCGCGCCGTCGGCGAGGACTACGACACCTCCGATGTGCTCCTCATCGGCCGCGAGACGTATGACAGTTTCGCCGGAGCGTGGCCCGACCGCGAGGCGGCGGGTGGTGACGACGCGATGTTCGCCAAGCAACTCGGGGACGTGCGCAAGGTGGTCGTCTCGCGTCAGCCGCTGGAGTTCTCCTGGCGCAACTCCGAGCTGATCAACGGCGGTCTCATCGAGGCCGTCACCGCGCTCAAGGCCGATGCTGGCATCAGGGGCATCCTCATCCCCGGCTCGATCTCCGTGGTGCAGCAACTGCTCGCCGCCCGGCTTGTCGACGAGCTGCGTCTGCTGGTGCATCCGGTGGCGGCGCGGAAGGGCCGCAGGCTGTTCGACAACGGTGACGCGCCGTATCACCTGAGAATGACGGCGACGGAGGCGTTTCCGACAGGCGTGATCCGGGTGTTCTACTCGCCGACCGAGGCACCCGCCAAGGTCGGCTACGACGAGGTCAAGGACCAGGTACCCGGGGGGAAGTAGCGGCCTTGTAGCAGGGCAGACTCGGTGGTGTGGGACTGGAGATCGAGAAGGCGCAGCGCTTGTGGGCTGCGCGGCCCGGCTGGCTCAACACGGCGAGTTACGGCCTGCCGCCGCAGCCGGCGTGGGAGGCGTTGCAGGCGGCGCTGGCCGACTGGCGGGTCGGTGCCACCAGTTGGGAAGGCTGGAATGAGGCGACGGACGTCGCGCGGAGCGCGTTCGCCCGGCTGATCGGCGTCCCGGCGACCGATGTCACGGTGGGCGCCCAAGTCTCGCAGCTGATCGGCCCGGTCGCCGCCGCGCTGCCCGACGGCGCCCGGGTGGTGGTACCGGACATCGAGTTCACCTCGAACCTGTTCCCATGGCTCGTGCAGCAGGACCGGCTCACGGTGACGACGGCACCTACCGGCCGGTTCCTGGACACCGTCGCGGCCGGTTGTGACGTGGTGGCCTTCAGCCTGGTGCAGTCGGCGACCGGTGAGGTCGCCGACTACCGGCGGATCGTGGCGGCGGCCCGTGGTGCCGGGGCACTGGTGGTCGTGGACGCCACCCAGGCGTGCGGGTGGCTGCCCTTCGACGGCGGCCTTGCCGACGTGGTGGCGGTCGGCGGGTACAAGTGGTTGATGGCGCCGCGCGGCACCGCGTACGCCTACCTCAGCCGCGCCGTCCAGGCGTCGAGCCGGCCCGTCGCCGCCGGCTGGTACGCCGGGGCTGACGTGTACGGCTCGTTTTACGGGCCGCCGTTGCGGTTGGCCGCCAACGCGCGGCGCTTCGACGTCTCACCGGCCTGGTTCAGCTGGGTCGCCGCGGCGCCGGCCCTCACCCTGATCGAGGACATCGGTCTGCCCGCGATCCACGACCACAACGTGGCACTGGCCAACCGGTTCCTCACCGGACTCGGCCAGCCCGCCGGCAACAGCGCGATCGTCACCGTCGACGTATCCGATGCCGAACGCAAACTCCACGCTGCCGGGATACGCGCCGCGGTAAGGGCGGGACGAGTGCGGGCGTCCTTCCATCTCTACTCCACCGGCACCGACGTCGACCTCGCCCTCAACGCGCTCACCGGCTGACGACACCGCACGCGCGCTCCGTTTGGTCAAGCATGCGTTAGCGTTGTGACATGAGGCCTCCGGCGAACCGTAGATGTCAGCAGTTCACGCTTAGCTGAGGCATTGTGGACGTGGCTGCGGAACTCGATCGGGCTCGGGGGTGCCACCGCCGGCAGGCCTGGGCGGACGCGTGTGACGCGTTCCAGGCGATCGACCGGGTCGCGCCGTTGGCGATCGAGGATCTGGAGCGGCTGGCGGAGTGCGCGCACATTCTGGGCCGGGGTGACGAGGCGGTCGCGCTGCTGCAGCGCGTGTACGAGGCGCACGTTGCCGACGGTACGACCGGTCGGGCGGTCCGCACCGGGTTCTACCTGTGGCACACGCTGGTCGCCAAGGGCGATTTCGCGCGCGCGGGAGGCTGGATCGCGCGTGCTTGGCGGCTGGTCGAGACGGGGGCGGACTGTGCCGAGCTCGGCTATCTGCTGATCCCGGCCGCGGAGCGTCAGTTCGGGGAGGGTGAGTTCGACGGCGCGTTCGCCACCGCGTCGCGCATGGTCGAATTGGCCGGCAAGATCGGCGACCGGGATCTGGTCGCGATCGCCGCGCACATCCAGGGCCGCGCCCGGATCAAGCAGGGACGGGTCGTCGACGGTTTGGCTCTGCTGGACGAGGCGCTGGTGGAGGTCACCACGGGTGCGACCTCGGCCGGGGTCACCAGCTGGATCTACTGCAGCGTCATCGACGCCTGCAATGAGCTGCACGAGCTACGCCGCGCCCGGGAATGGGCCGTCGCGCTGAATGCGTGGTGCGACGCACGGCCCCAGTACACCGGCGCGTTTTCCGCGGTCTGTCGCATTCATCGGGCCGAACTCCTGGTGCTGAACGGGTCCTGGACGGACGCCGTCCGTGAGGCGCAGCTGGCGTGCGATCAGTTGACCCGGGGCTACGGCGAGGTCATGGCCGGGCTTGCGTTCTACCAGCTGGCCGAGGTACATCGGCTGGGCGGCGACCTCGCCGCGGCCGCGGAGGCGTACGACACGGCCAGCCGCTACGGCGGCCTGACCCAGCCTGGTCTGGCGTTGCTCTGGCTGAGCCAGGGCAAGGTGGAGGTGTCCGCGGCCGCTATCCGGCGTGCGCTTGCCGAGACGGCTCATCCGCTGCAGCGGTCGCGGATGTTGCCGGCATACGTCGACATCCTGCTGGCAGCGTCCGATTTCGCCGCCGCCCGGTCGGGAGCGGGGGAGCTGGGCGAGATCGCCACGGTGTACGGCACGACGGCGTTGCGGGCACGGTCGGCGTATGCCCGTGGCGCCGTCGACCTTGCCTGCGATACGCCGGACGTGGCGTTGCCGGCATTGCGCCGGGCCTGGCAGCTATGGTGCGAGCTGGATGTGCCGTATGAGGCCGCCCGCGCGCGCGTGCTGATCGGGCTGGCCTGTCGCGCGCTGCGCGACGAGGACTCGGCCGGCATGGAACTGGACGCGGCCCGGCGCGCGTTCGTCCAACTCGGCGCCGACCCCGACGCGGTCAGCGTCCAGGCGTTGCTCAGGGTCGCGGGACCCGCGCGCGCCGCCGGCCTCAGCCCGCGCGAACTCGAAGTGCTTCGGCTGGTCGCCGCCGGGAAGTCCAATCAGGCGATCGCCGCTGAGTTGGTCATCAGTGAGCGGACCGTCGAACGGCACATGAGCAACATCTTCGGCAAGCTCGGCGTCGGCTCGCGTACGGCTGCGGCAGCATATGCCTTCGCGCACGGCATCCGCTGACCGATGGGTGGAAACACCCACGGCGAATTGAACATCCGGTCGGATTGCGTGATTCTCCCGACGCGACCACACCCGCCTCGCCGATAGCGTCGGCGCGTCAACCGGCGCCCGATGCGGGAGGTCAGGATGCGCCAGATCGGTGAGCACGCGGTGGTTCTCGGTGCCGGCATGGCCGGCCTCCTCGCGGCCCGCGTGTTGAGCGACGCCTACGGCCGGATCACCGTTGTCGAGCGCGATCGACTGCCGCAGACAGCCGAGCCCCGGCGCGGCGTTCCCCAGGGCCGGCACGCTCACTTGCTACTGCCCGGCGGAACGCAGATCCTCGACGGGCTCTTCACCGGGCTGCTCGACGACCTGACGACAGCGGGCGTGCCGGTGATCCGGGACTTCGCCGAGTTCTGGCTCGCCCCCGGCGGTGGGCAGCCACTGCGGCTGTATGGCCGGCCCGCGGAGCCGTTCCTCTGCCAGGCCAGCCGGCCCTGCCTGGAGCAGCACGTACGGGACCAGGTATGTGCGCTGCACAACGTGACGGTGCTCGACCGGTGCGACGTCGCCGATCTGACGGCCGATGCGGCGCGACGCCGTGTCACCGGAGTACGGGTGCTGCGCCGCGCCGACCGCGGTGACGGCACCGAGACGACCATCGACGCCGACCTCGTGGTGGACGCGACCGGACGTGGCAGCCGGGCACCGGCCTGGCTCGCGGCGCTCGGCTACGAGCAGCCCCGACAGGATCAGCTCGTGATCAACTTGATGTACGTCACCAGGCACTTCCGGCTGCCTCCCGGAGCGCTGGCCCCGAAGGTGGTCGGCGTCGGCGCCGAGCCGGACCGGCCGAGCGGGTTCGTCCTGTTCGCGCAGGAGGATGACCGGTGGATCCTGACGGTGTTCGGATACGACGGCCACCACCCGTCACGCGATCCCGAGGGCATGCTTGCCACGGTTCGCGCGGCCGCCCCGGCGCACCTGTTCGCCGCAGTCCGCGACGCGGAACCCCTCGGCGACATCGTCGCCTACCGGTTCCCGGCGAACATTCGCCGGCGGTACGAACGGCTGCGTCGCTTCCCGGCCGGATTCCTCGTCTTCGGCGACGCGATCTGCAGCACCAACCCGGCGTACGCGCTCGGCATGTCGACGGCGGCGATGCAGGCAGCCGCATTGCGCGACGCATTGACCGCTGGGGACAGCGACCTGGCCCGGCGATTCTTCCGGGCCGCCGCGGAGCCGGTGAACCGGGCCTGGCAGGCGACCGTGGGCGGTGACCTCGCGCTGCCCCAGGTCACGGCGCCCCGACCCCTTCCCGTGCGGGTCACCGGACGCTACGCCGCCCGGGTGCTCCGCGCGGCGGCGCGCGATCCGGTGGTGGCCAGCCAGTTCATCCGCGTCGGCTCACTGCAGGACCCGGCGACGCGGTTGTTCCGGCCAGGCACAGCGTTCCGAGTGCTGCGGCACGGCCGTCGCGTCCAGGAAGGATGATGAAGGTAGTGCGCCGTCAGCGCTTGGAGTCGGCCTGTACGGCAGCGGCTACCCGGTGGTCACCGCCAGCCGCCGGCCCAGGGTGAGGATGCCGAGGCTCACCGCCACCACCACAACCACGGCCGCGAAGTAGGCGGCGGTCGCGGCGGGTCCGGTGGTGAACTCGTCGAGATGGAACAGGGCGGCCACGCCGAGCACCGCGAACCAGACCGCGACCGAGGGCAGGAACGCGCGCACCGAGCGGTACCGGCGTTCGAACGCGAGCATCGCGGCGCCGGTACCGAAGAACAGCAGCCAGCCCGCCACGATCTGGGCCATCAGCGGGGTGAGCGGCCACGGCCACACCCGGCCGACGGTGCCGGGCGCCAGAAACAGCGCCAGCCCGTACCCGACGATGAGCACCCCGATCGCGCCCACCCCACGGCCCAGCCAGCGCGGCAGCAACTCGTCGTCCGGCCCGACGCCCGGATCGGCGCGCCGGTTGCGCAGCAGGATGATCGGCAGCCCGATGGGCAGTACGGTATAGATGACCAGCCATACCCAGAACCGGACCGAGCCGGTCGGGAACAGGTCCAGGTGCAGCAGCGTGGCGACGAGCATCGCGTACGCGAACGGGATCGTCGCCACGATGGCCAGGATGGCCGTACGCCACCGGTTGAGCACCAGCATCGTGCTGATCGCGCACGCGCCGAACATGTACCCGGCGCCGACCCAGACCGCACTCATCGATGGATGGATCGTCCAGGCCCAGTACTGCGCGGTGCGCCCGGGCGCGAGCACCAGCAGCGGCCCGAACACCGCGGTCACAGGTACCAGTGGAAGGAACACCCATCTCGTCAGCGGCAAGAGGCGATCGTCGCCGGCCATGGCCGCATTCTCCCCGCCCGGCCAGCACCGGCCCATGAGCCGATCAGCCGATCACCCGTCCGGTCGGTGTCGCCGGCCGCCCTGTAGCCGCAATGCGCGCTCGTCGTGCGGGAGTCCGTCCGTATGGTCACCGCAGTGTCGTATGCGTCCATCACATGCCCTTGGCCGCGCCGGGCGCGGTAGCGTGCCTTACGGACCGGTGAGGACGGGCGGGGTGAAGCATGCGCGTCTTGGTGAGCAGTACGGGCGGCGTCGGCCATCTGCTTCCACTACTTCCGCTCGCGTGGGCGCTCGACCGCGCCGGTCATAGCGTGCGGATCGCCTGCCCGGAATCGTTTACCGGCTTCGCCGGGCGCCACGGCCTGCCGGTTCGCGGGTTCGGCGAGCCCGACCCGGAGGAACTGGCCGCGGTATGGGCCACCATTCCGTTGGACGACCCGGACGAGGCCAACCGCGTGGTGATCGGGCAGGTCTACGGTCGGCTCGACGCGACCGCCGCGCTGCCCGGACTGGACGCATTGGTAGCCGAGTGGCGGCCGGATCTCGTGCTGCGGGACACCGCCGAGTTCGGGGCGGCGCTGGTGGCCGAGCGACACCGGCTGTGCTGCGTACGAGTCGGTAGCAGCCTGGCGGCACTGGACCTGCTGGCCGCACCGGCCGCCGCCGACGGCCTGGCCGCGCTGCGCGCCGCGGCGGACCTGCCGCCCGACCCCGACGGCGGCGCGCTGCTGGTCGGCAGCTACCTCACCCAGTTCCCGCAGAGCATGGAAGACCCGGCTTGTCCCGCGGCTGGGGCCTGGCGATTCCGGGACCTCCTGCCGGCCCCGCAACCATTGCCGGACTGGTGGGCGGGCAACGAAGATCCGCTGGTGTACGTTTCGTTCGGCACGGTCGCTGCCGCGCAGGGCCTGTTCCCTGGCCTGTACACGGCCGTGGTGGACAGCCTCACCGGGCTGCCGGTCCGCGTGCTGCTGACCGTCGGCGAGGCCGCCGACCCCGCTGCGCTCGGGCCGCTGCCGCCACACGTGCACGTCGAGCGATTCGTGCCTCAGCAGCAGGTGCTCGGGGCGGCCACGGCGATCGTCACGCACGGCGGGTCCGGCTCCGTGCTCGGCGCACTGGCCGCCGGGCTGCCGCTGGTGGTACTGCCGTTGTTCGCCGACCAGCCGTACAACGCGGCCCGGGTAGCTGCGCTGGGCGCCGGGCTCAGCGTCGCCGGCGGGCCGGCCGCGGCTGACCAGGTCGGGCCAGCGGTCGCGGCGGTCGTGGACGACCCGGCCTACCGGGTTAGCGCGCAACGCGCCGCCGCCGAGATGGCGACGCTGCCAACCGCCGATCAGACCGCGACCATGCTCGCCGAGCTGGCGACCGGATCGCTGACCTGACTGCTGGGCCCGGACGCATTGGATCCGTTGCTGCCTGCTTCCACCGGAGGATGAGGGGTACGTGGATGAGAGCGGTCGTGTACGACCGGTACGGGCCGCCGGACGTGTTGCGGATCGAGGACGTTCCCAAGCCGTCTCCGGCTGCCCGGCAGGTGCTCGTCAAGGTCGCGGCGACCTCGGTCAACTTGAGCGATTGGGAGACCCTGCGAGGCTCGCCGCTGTATTCGCGCATCGGTGGCCTGCGCTCCCCGGCACGCCGGACACTCGGCTCGGACATCGCCGGGTGGGTTGATGCGGTCGGCCCGGCCGTCACCCGGTTCCGACCCGGTGACGAGGTGTACGGCGACAACCTCATGCTCAAGGGCGGCTTCGCCGAGTACGCGATCGCCCCCGAGTCGGTGCTGGCCCGCAAGCCCGCAGCACTGACCTTCGCGGAGGCCTCGACGATTCCGCAGGCGGGTGTGATCGCGCGGCAGGGCACCGATGGCGCCGGAGCCGGGCAACGGGTGCTGATCAACGGGGCCGGCGGAGGTTCGGGCTCATTCGCGATCCAGCTCGCCAAGCGGCTCGGCGCGCAGGTGACCGGCGTCGACAACGCGGGCAAGCTCGACTTCATGCGGTCGGTCGGCGCGGACAAGGTGATCGACTACCGCAGCGAGGACTTCACCCGCAGCGGCCCGTACGATCTCATCCTCGATCTGGTCGCGCACCGATCGGTGTTCGCCTACCGCCGGGCGCTGGCTCCCGGCGGCCGCTACCGGTGCGTCGGCGGATCGGTATCGGCGCTGCTGCGCGTACTGACGATCGGCTCGGTGGCCGGTCGGCTCACGCACCGCCGGCTGGGTGTGCTCGCCGTCAAGGAAGGGCCGACACATTTCGAGCCGGTGGCCGATCTGTGCGTCGCGGGTGACCTCGTCATCCACATCGACCGCACCTTCACCCTCGACGAGGTGCCCGAGGCATTGGCCCAGGTCGGCGAGGGACGCGCCCTCGGCAAGGTCGTCGTGAGCGTGAACTGACCAGCGGCTTCGCGGCGAGCCCGCCCTCACGGTGCGCCGGTTGTGATCGGTTTTGATCGATAGCTGGTGGCTGCAGGGTCGATCCGGTTCCGGGGCGTGAGTTGGACAGCCGGCTGCTGGACGGTCGACTTACCGGACCGCACCCTCCCCGTCCAACAGCCAACTGCCTACCTCAAGAAACCGGATTGGTCAGGGTCTCCTAGCTAGGACGGCCGTGGCCCAAAAGGTGAGTACTCAGTGATTCCCGGCTCGGAAATCACTGAGTACTCACCTTTGATCTTGGCCATTTGTCAGCTCCTCATGATCCATGTCGAGTTGACGGTGTGAATCGGGCCGGATTTACACCGTCAACTCGACATGGATCATGAAACGCATCTCAATCCGAGAATGATTTACATACACCAGTTGGTGCGTAGCTATGACGCCTGGCGGATGGGCATATCGGCCAGCCAGACGTCGGCCAGGTCGCTGAGGGGGAGGTCGAGGGCCTGGCCGAGGCAGACAACAGTGCCGAACGCCGGTGCGGGAAGGCGGCCCGCCTCGATCTTGCGCAGCGTCTCGGGGGAGATGCCGGCGGCCAAGGCCACCTCGACGAGGCTGCGGCCGGCCCGCGCGGCCCGGAGGGCGGTTCCGAGGCGCTGGCCCGCTGCGATCTGTTCGGCGGTGAGTGGTTGGCGAACCATGCCAGCAGGATATCCCTCCGGAGCGTTCCCGACCTGGCGTGGTATAAAAATACCGGTATAAAAATACCGGATCCGGGAGGGCGGCTGTCGTGATCGAGCTCAAGTCCGCCGAGGAGATCGGCCGGATGGCGGTGGCCGGCCAGTTCGTCGGCGAGCTGCTCGCCGAGCTGAGCGGCGTCGCCGCAGTCGGCGTCAACCTGATGGACCTCGAACACCACGCCCGCCGCCGGATCACGGAACGCGGCGCCGAATCCTGCTACTGGGACTACGCCCCTTCGTTCGGCCGCGGCCCGTTCCGCAACGTGCTGTGCCTGTCGGTCAACGATGCGGTGCTGCACGGCCTGCCGCACGACTATGTTTTGCGGGACGGTGACCTGCTCAAGATCGACATGGCGGCCGGCATCGACGGCTGGGTCGCCGACTCCGCGCTCTCCGTCATCGTCGGCACCCCCGACCCGGCCGACCTGAAGCTGATCGAGGCTACCGAGGTCGCACTGGAGGCCGGCATCACCGCCGCCCAGCCCGGCGGCCGCCTCGGCGACATCTCCGCCGCGATCGGCGAGGTCGCCCACTCCTACGGCTACGGCGTCAACGCCGAGTTCGGCGGCCACGGCATCGGCCGCACCATGCACGAGGCCCCGCACGTCTCCAACAACGGCCGCGCCCGCCGCGGCATGAAACTCGACCTCGGCCTCACCATCGCCATCGAGCCCTGGTTCTGCCGCTCCACCGACAAGATCAAGTTCGACGACGACGGCTGGACGATCCGCTCCGCCGACGGCTCCCGCACCGCCCACTCCGAACACACAGTCGCCATCACGGCTTCCGGCCCTCAGGTCCTGACCCGCCGCACTCGTGCGTGATCCTCTTCACTGTCAGTACCCCGGCCACGCATCGACCAGGGTGTCTCACGGGCGCGAGCCGCACCGGACGTGGCCAGGCTTATGGGCGTCCTGGAAGCCCAGATCCGCGAGGCCGCTCGTGAGGGCGCTTGCCTGCCCGGCCGGATCTGCGACTTCTCCGCGCCGGGTTCCGACAGAGAGGCAGTGCCTGACATGACCACGCTCGAGCAGCAGGCTGGCAGCGTCATCCGACCGTTCACCGTGCAGATCCCCGAAGAGGCGCTCGACGATCTGCGGCGCCGCCTGGCGACGACGCGCTGGCCGAGCAGGGAGCTTGTCGGCGACCGCTCGCAGGGTGTGCAGCTGGCCACGATGCAGGCGCTGCGCCAGTACTGGGCGACAGAGTACGACGGACGGCGGGTCGAATCCCGGCTGAACGCGCTGCCTCAGTTCACCACTGAGATCGACGGCGTGGACATCCACTTCGTGCACGTCAAGTCCGAGCACCAGGACGCGCTGCCGCTGATCATGACCCACGGCTGGCCGGGCTCGGTCATCGAGATGCTCGACTCCGTCGGCCCGCTCACCGACCCCACCGCGCACGGCGGCACCGCCGCGGACGCGTTCCACCTCGTGCTGCCGTCACTGCCCGGGTACGGCTTCTCGGGAGAGCCGGCCGAGGTCGGGTGGGACCTCGTCCGGACCGCGCGGGCATGGTCGGAGCTCATGCGCCGGCTCGGCTACGACCGCTACGTGGCCCAGGGCGGTGACGTCGGCGCCGGCGTCACCGACGCGATGGGACGGCTAGGCCCTGACGGGCTGGTCGGTATCCACACCAACCTGCTCGTGCCGGCGCTCAACGACCCGGCGTCGCTGCCGAACGACAGCGACAGCGGAACGCGCGGCGCTCGCCGCGATCAAGACCTTCCAGACCAGCGGGAACGGCTACTTCGTGGAGATGGCCACCCGGCCGCAGACGATCGGGTACGCGCTGCTGGACTCGCCGTCCGCTCTCGCCGCCTGGATGATCGACCACGACACCGACGCCTACTACAAGATCGCCCGCGCGTTCGTCGACGGCCAGCCCTCGGGCAACCTCACCCGGGACCACATCCTCGACAACGTCACGGCCTACTGGCTGACCGGCACGGGCGCGTCCGCGGCCCGGTCGTACTGGGAGGCCTACGGAGCGGACGCGCCCTCCGCGGGCAGCCAGCCGCTCCCGCCGCCCCGGATCCCGGTCGGCTTCAGCACGTTCCCCGGCGAGATCTGGCGGACGCCGCGCAGCTGGGCCGAGAAGTCCTACCCCACGCTCAGCTACTTCGGCGAGGCCGAACGGGGCGGCCACTTCGCTGCCTGGGAGGAGCCGGAGCTGTTCGCGGCGGAGCTCCGGGCCGCGTTCCGTCCGCTGCGGGGACCGCAGGTCTGGCCGCTGACCCATACAGTGGAGCGCGTGGATCAGACGGCACCGGTGCTCCTGCTCGACCTCGACGGCGTGCTGAACCCCTTCGCCGCGCCAGTCTGCCCGGACGGCTACCAGGAGCGCGTGTTCTTCGAGGGTGAGGTACCGGCGGTCGATGCTGTGGTCGGCGATCGTCCGGCGGCCTGGATCGACGACAACCACACCATCGCCGGGCAGCGATGGGCCGCTGAGCGGCCCGCGCCGACCCTGCTGGTGTCGATCGACCCGATGGTCGGCTGGATCTGGTCGGATGTCGACCGCGTCCTTGATTGGGTGAAGCACCTGCAGTGCTGAGGCTGGCCGGCATGGACCGCAATCCAGCTTGGCCGCCCACCCGCCGTGCGGGTGGGGTGCGACGCGGGCGAGTACCCAAGGCGAACGCTGCGGCACCGATGCATGATGGACATGTGTTACGGAAGATCGATTGCGTGATGGTGCGGGTTCCTACGCTGGCGTCTGCGGTTGAGTTCTACACCCGCGTGTTCGGCCTGCGGCCGTTGTGGCGCGACGAGACATCGGTCGGTATGGGCATGGCGGAAACCGACGCGGAGATCGTGCTACACACGATGGACCTGCCCGGCGGTCGCAGCGTGCATTACTTGGTGGACAACGTGCATGACGCCGTCGCGACGGCCCGGCGGGCCGGCTGCGCTGTTCGGGAGGCGCCGTTCGACGTACCGATCGGCATGTGCGCGGTGCTGGAGGATCCGTTCGGGAACACGGTATGCCTGCTGGACATGAGCAAAGGCCCGCGGCCGGCCTGACACGGGTGGAGCGTTACGTTCGTTACCGGAGATCCCGGGTGGCCTTGGCGTTCACTCGTGCCGGCGAGCGAGCATGATCAGGATCAGGCCGGTCGGTGGAACTCCGCGCGCCAGCGCAGGCTGTCAGGGTGGCGCGGATCGGTGACCTGCTCGATGCAAACCGGGGTGAGGCCGTCGGTCGTGAAGGCGTCGATCTCGGCGCGGGTCAACGGCCAGGGTGGCCCAGCGACGTCCGTGGCGGCCGGGTCCTGACGAGCGGCGATGACGAGCAAGGTGCCGCCGGGACCGACCAGGCGGCCCGCGTTGACGATGGCGGCCCGCCGTGGCGGATCGGGCAGCGCCTGCACGGTGATGACCTCGACCACCAGGTCGAAGGCGCGGATCCACATCGCTGGCAGGTCGAGAAGATCCGCGGTCTGGTACTGCACCGAGGTGCGCGGATATCGCCGCCGGGCCGTGTCGATCGCGGTTGCGGAGATGTCGAACGCCACCGTGTGGTAACCCAGTGCAGCAACGTATTCGGCGTCGGCGCCCAAGCCGCAGCCGACGACGACGGCGCTTCTGCCCCGCCCATCCAGCCCGCGACTGCGTTGCTCCAACAGCGGATGCGGTGTGCGACGGCTCCATGGCATCGACACTTCGCCGGCGGCGCCGGCGGCGTACAGCCGATCAAACCATCCCGTCGGGTCGCCGTCGGCGATCGCCCGAGCCGCAAGCTGGTCGCCAAGGTCATCCCATTCGGGGCGTGAAGGCTCCAGGTTCATGCAGCCATCCTGCCCCGCCGCTACAACTTCTCCGGATGTAGTGGCCTGAGGTGGCGGACTGTTCGGCCGGGGACGAGCGCTCGACGGGTCTGTTCAATGGTCGGCGCCACCGTGGGGTCGGGGTTGTGAACCTTGGACACGAACGGTCGCTGGGGCAGCCGTTGTTGTCCACGATCGGCGATGAGGCACTCGTTCCCCGAAGTTGTGGCCTCCCGGCCCCGCTGAGGCCACTCCTTCCCCGGAGTTGTGGCCGATGTGGGCTTGGGGACGCGGACCTGGCAGGCGCGAAGCGCCGCTGTCTGGCGGGAGCAACGGTCAAGCGCCCGGCGGACCCGAGTCATAAAAGAAATCAATGGGTCTCGGCAACGCCGAACGCGGCGCCCGAACTTGAATGTTTCATCGGCGCTGCACACCGCCGGGGTGTCCGGACGCACTTCGACGACCATGCCGTGGAGCTCGGCCAGCCGATGCGCCCGGCATCGATGGTTGTTTCTGTCCGGCTGTGTTCGAATGTGTTCGTAGCTCTTCCGTAACCCCCGCCGGAACGGTCCACGTGTACCGGATGAGAGGAGCGTCCGCATGAGACGACTCGCCGTCGTGGCGCTGGCGATCGCCGGGCTGTTGCTGTTCGCGACGCCGGCCTCGGCCGCCACCGTCACCATCACCCCGGGCACGGTGTGGACCGACACCGCCGGCAACGTGATTCAGGCGCACGGCGAAGGGATCACCAAGGTCGGCGATACCTATTACTGGTTGGGTGAGGACAAGACCAACGGCTCGCCGTTCCAGAACGTCAAGTGCTACTCGTCGACCGACCTCCGGTCGTGGCGGTTCGTGGCCAACGTCCTGACCCGGCAGTCGAGCGGTGACCTGGGCCCCAATCGCATCGTCGAGCGCCCGCACGTCATTTTCAACGCGAGCACGTCGACATACGTGATGTACATGCACATCGACAACACCAACTACTCCGAGCGCAAGGCCGGCGTCGCCACCAGCGGCAGCGTCTGCGGCAGCTACACCTATCGCGGCAGCTTCAAGCCGCTCGGCCACGACAGCCTCGACGACAACCTGTTCCTGGACGGCGGCACCGGCTACTTCATCAGCGAGGACCGCACCAGCGCCAAGCTGCAGATCTACCGGCTATCCGCGGACTTCCTCAGCGTCGCGTCGCTGGTAAGACCCTCAACCAGTACGAGTCGCCGGCCATGGTCAAGATCGGCGGCACGTACTACCTGTTCGGCTCGCACCTGACCGGCTGGTCCACCAACGACAACCAGTACACGACGGCCACCTCGATCACGGGCACCTGGAGTTCGTGGCGGAGCTTCGCGCCGTCGGGGACCAACACCTGCAACTCGCAGACGACCTCCATCCTGCCGGTGTCCGGCAGCAGCACGACGAGCTACGTCTTCCTCGGCGACCGCTGGAACTCGAGCAACCTCACCGATTCCCGGTACGTCTGGCAACCGCTGACCATCAGCGGCGCCACCGTGTCGATGACCTGCCGATCGAGCTGGACGATCGACACGAGCACCGGCGCGGTGGGTGACGGCGGCGGTGGCGCCGGCACGACGATCATCCGCGGCGTCGGCTCCAACCGGTGCCTGGACGTGCCCAACTCCTCGACGGCCAACGGTACCCAGACCGTTATCTGGGACTGCAACGGCGGCGGTAACCAGTCCTGGACCTTCACCGCCGGACGACAGTTGATGGTGTACGGCAACAAGTGTCTCGACGTGGCCGGCCGGTCCACGGTGGCCGGCGCGAAGGTCCAGATCGTGACAACGGCACCATCGACGATTCGCCCTATACCCAGATACCCGCCTATGGGCTGGTCAATCTGCGCGCCGGCGCGTCGCTGGCCGGCGGCAAATATGATGTCGTGGTCTGGGTCAGCAATCTGCTCGACCAGACCTATTATACCTCCACCGCGCTGGCCTCGCTGCCGGGGGCCTCGTCCTTCGGCGTCACCGGCCAGCCGGGCGCACCCCGCCTGATCGGCGCCACCTTCCGCGCCAATCTGTAGCAGCCTCCACTTGCAGCGGCCCGGCGAAGCCCCTACATGGAAGGGGGATTTGCCGGGCCGGTTCATGCTGTCGCAAAAGGCGAAATACGCGATCAAGGCGCTGCTGGTGCTGGCGCGGGCGCAGGATGAAAACCTGCTGGTCCAGGCGCGGGATATTTCCGCCGACCAGAACATTCCCAAGAAATTCCTGGACCTGATTTTTTTCGAACTGCGGCGCCACGGCTGGTACAGAGCACCCGCGGGCGCGAAGGCGGTTATTCGCTGGCCAGGCCCGCCGCCGAAATCTCCATCGCCGCCATTGTGCGCGCGGTGGACGGGCCGCTGGCGCCGCTGCCCTGCGCCAGCGTCAAATTCTATCGCCGCTGCTCGGATTGCGACGACGAAAAGACCTGCGAAGTCCGCCGGCTGATGCGCGAAGTGCGCGACGCCGCGTCCGCCATTCTGGACAATACCTCGCTGGCGGAGGCCGCCGCCCCCAACGCGCCCAGGCGCAAGGCCGCAAGCGCGAAGCTGTTAAGTCGTAAGCGCGAGGCTCAAGACAGAGACGAACATGATATATCCGATTGGATGCTTCCCCATTCAGTTGGCGAGAGCGTGAACGGTCCGTCAAGGCATAGTTCATCACTGGCTGCGCTCGAGCGTTGCTTCAAGTAGGACGATTTGCCTGGGCTCATTCTGACAAACCAACGCGACAACGGCCCATTAACCAAGACTCCGGGCCACGTTGGACTTAGCGTCCCCGTCCTGGGCTTCGGGCCGTTTTGGGTGGGGGCTTAGATATGCGAAGTACATTTTGGTGCGTATTTACGATCGTTGCGCTAGTCGTCATGTGCAACCGATCGAACGCAACACCCATAAACCCGTACACCGATAAGGCTTCGTGGGATGCTGATGTCGCTGGCCTAACTATAGGCGCTTACACCGCCGGGGCGACCTTGACCGTTATTTCCGACACGATATCTACCGGCGGGGCACCTGATTGTCCGGGGTTTGGTGGTTTTTGCGTGATCAGTACCACGGTAACGACGACGCATATCATCGGGCTCGATCATCTCGATGCCGTTATGAGCTACCCGACATTTTGCACTGACTGTACGCGAGCTCAGAAAGTCATCATTGATCTCGATCAGCCAATTCTTGGGTTTGGGGACACAGCAGAAGCTTCAATTTTTTTGCGGACTTGAGAGCCAACGGATATTTGGTTCCAGACTTCATACTTTCGGGGGAACTTCTTTGGATTAATTGAGCCCACTTCAAAGATAACAATTACGGTGGCGGCGCATACCGACAATGGCGGAGATGTTCATTGGAGCAACATCCGCGTAGCGACCGTGCCTGAACCGTTGACGCTCTCGCTCTTTGGTGGAGGGACCTTGGCG
Source organism: uncultured Actinomycetota bacterium (assembly GCA_963816625.1). GTDB lineage: Bacteria > Actinomycetota > Actinomycetes > Mycobacteriales > Micromonosporaceae > Dactylosporangium. Next base: position 2,631,700 of record CAWFLC010000006.1, read on the forward strand.
CTTGCCGCAATGCGTCGCCGTAAGAAAACCAGGATCTAATTCAGCGGGGACAAGCGCGAGACGAAACTTTTCAAAACAGCGCTTTGGGTAGCCGTCCCGATGCTCGCGGCGGCTGGAACGTCCAATGCCAACGTGATTACTCAGTCTACCACAAAATTGGCGCCAGCATTCCAATTCGGCTCCTTCGGTGGCAGCTTTGATCAATTCGATCCAGCATTCGGTAGTCTAGACTCTGTCAGCTTGAACTTCTCGGCTAAATTACGTACTTCATAAGCTTCACGCCCACGGAACAAGGCTGCATAATTGTGCCCTGTAGTGCAAATTTTGGCTTCAGCACGGGATACAATTTTAACGCGCCCAGCTTCCCGATAACGATCCCCAATAACGCCCCCTTCTTTGCGGTTGCGAATTGGGCTGGAAGTGCAACTCATCCGAGATTTTTCTCCCCAGACGTCGGGGCCGCGCTCCATTGGATCAGGACTACTATTTGCTGATCCCGCATTCCTTTCGGCTTACATCGGCCTGGGAACAATTGGCGTGAACGGGATCAATCAGGACTCCGACTTTTGCGATTCGGGACTTCAGGTCGCATGCCACATGTCCAACAAACTAATCCTCACTTCAACTTTGACTTATAATTTCACGCCAGTGCCGGAACCCGTCACGCTGTCGCTCTTCTCAGCTCGCTTGACGGGCGCAGCGGCGATGCGACGCAAAAGGCAGCTCGCGAGCCGCGGCCCTTGAGAGTGCTTTGGTTATTTCGCGTTCCATTGAATAACGACAAGCTGGGCCCGTCGCCATTTATGTAACAAAATCAATGAGAAAATGGTGGGTGATGTAGGGATCGAACCTACGACCCGCTGATTAAGAGTCAGCTGCTCTACCAACTGAGCTAATCACCCACACACTGTCCAAAGGGCTTGGTTTCACCTTCGGGGAGCGGCCTCATAGCAGAGGGGTATCCCCCCTGTCTACAAAGCCTGCGAACCGCCTGTGGGCGGATTTTGGTCGGAAAATAAGGGGTTAGATAATCCCGCCGGAATGGCGCGGGATTTCGACCTGGCGGTGGACATGCACGCTCATCAACAGGCCGAAGCCGAACATCACCGTCAGCATGGCGCGTGCCGCCATAGGACAGCAGCGGCATGGGAATGCCCACCACCGGGATCAGGCCCATCACCATCAGGCCGTTGATCATGATGTAGAAGAAGAAGTTCAGGGTGATGCCCATCGCCAGCAGGCGGCCGAACTGGCTGCGCGCGCTCATCGCGATCTGCACGCCGTAGAAGATCACCACCGCGAACAGGACCAGCAGCGCCATGCGCGCCGACAAAGCCGAATTCCTCGCCGAAGCTGGTGAAGATGAAGTCGGTCTGTTTTTCGGGCAGGAAGTTCAGCCGGCTCTGCGTGCCCTGCAGGAAGCCCTTGCCGCCGACGCCGCCCGAACCGATGGCGATCTTGGCCTGGGTGATGTTCCAGCCCGCGCCCAGCGCGTCGGATTCCGGATCGAGGAAGGTCATCCACCCGCGCCTTCTGATAATCGTGCAGCACAAAGCGCCAGGCCAGCGGCACGGCCGCCGCCACCGCGCCCAGGGTCGGCGCGATCCACCACCAGGACAGGCCCGGCCAGGAACAGCAGCGAACAGCCATCGGCCACGATGATCAGGGTGGTGCCCAGATTGGGCTGCAGCACCACGAAGACGGCGGGAATGCCGATCATCGCCAGCGCCGATGGCCAGCGGCAGCGGCTTGGAGACTTCCTCGATGCTCTTGCCGTGCAGAAAGCGCGCCAGCGCCAGCACCAGCGCGATCTTCATCAGCTCGGAGGGCTGCAGGTCCAGCGGCCCGAGCGAGATCCAGCGCTGCGCGCCCAGGCCGACATGGCCCACCACATCCACCGCGATCAGCAGCAGCAGCGCAAAGCCATAGGCCGGATAGGCCAGGCTCATCCACACCCGGATGTCGATCACCGCGGCCGCCACCAGGACGATCAGGCCCAGGATGAAATGCGCCGATCTGCGCGCAGCGCCCAGGGCTGGAAATGGCCGCCCGCCACCGAATAGAGCATGGCGATGCCGGCGCATGGCGATCATGCGTGATCAGCAGCACCAGGCCCCAATTCACTTCCCCCAGCTTGTCGGCGAGCCGACAGGGTGCGCTTGGCGGCGGCATAGGGACGAGCGCCATCAGCCGCCGCCTTGCTGCGGCGATGGCTCGGCTCGCCTGCGTCTGCGGCGCGCGCTGGCGAATTGGCACCGGATAGGCGGCGGGCATGCCGAGGGATCGCGCTGCTGGCAGAACAGCAGCACGTCGCGCGCCATCTGCGACCTGGGGATGGCCGTGCCGCGCCATGCTCGATGATGCAGACGCAGGCATATTCGCGGATCGCTCGACCGGCGCGAAGCCGATGAACAAGGCCATGGTCGCGCAGCTTCCAGTCCAGGCGCTCATTCTTGGTGCACGCCGCGCGCATGCTCTTCCTGGGTGATAGACGCGCACCTGGGCGGTGCCGGTCTTGCCCGCCATCTCGAAGCCCGGCTCGGTGATGCGCCAGGCATAGGCCGGTGCCGCCGCCCTCGTTCATCGACCGCGTTCATGCCCTCGCGCACCGCGGCCAGCGCCTCGTCGGTGAAATCCAGCTTGGCCGGCTTCGGGCCGCGGCATGCAGCTTGCCGCCCACCGAATGCACCAGGCGCGGCGCTGACCGCCTTGCCGCTGGCGATGCGCGCGGCCATGCTGGCACCAGCTGCAGCGGCGTCGCGGTGACATAGCCCTGGCCGATGCCGACGCTGAGCGTGTCGCCCTGCTGCCAGGCACGCTTGTAGGTCTTCTGCTTCCAGTCGCGGCTGGGAATGAAGCCGGAGCGCTCGCCCGGCAGTTCGATGCCGGTGGGCGCGCCCAGGCCCAGCTTGCGCGCCGCCTCCTCGATCTTGTCGATGCCGAGCCGGCGCGCGGTCTCATAGAAGAACACGTCGCAGCTGTTCTTGATGCCGCCTTCGCAGATCGAGCGTGCCATGGCCGCCCTTCTTCCAGCAGTGGAAGGCGTGGTTGCCGAGAGTGAACACGCCGTTGCAGTTGACGCGATAGTCCGGCGTGGCGATGCCCGCTTCGACCGCCGCCAGCGCCACCGCCGGTCTTGAAGGTCGAGCCCGGCGGATAGATGCCGCCCATCACCTTGTTGAGCAGCGGCTTGTGATCGTCGGTGGTGAGATCGCGCCATTGCGTGCCGCGTGAGGCCGACATTGAACAGGTTGGGATCGAAGCCCGGCGTCGAGGACAGCGCGATGACGTCGCCAGTTGTGCACGTCCATCACGACGCAGGCGGCGCTTTCGTCGCCCAGCTTCTGGTCGGCGAAGCTCTGCACCTCGCGGTCGATGGTGAGATAGACATCCTCGCCCGGCTCGCCCGGATCCTTGCCCAGCTCGCGGATGACGCGGCCATAGGCATTGACCTCGACGCGGCTGGCGCCGGCCTGCCGCGGATTTCCTTGTCGAATGTCTTTTCGATGCCGCGCTTGCCGATGCGATAGCCCGGCATGCTCAGCAGCGGATCGTCGTCATGCTTCTTGTCCTCGGGCGACACCGCGGCGACATAGCCCAGGATATGCGACCAGCTCGTCGCCGAAGGGATAGTCGCGGGTCTCGCCGACATCGCGGCTGCACGCCCGGCAGATAGGGCAGATGCATGATTGATGCGGGAGAATTCCTCCCAGGTCAGATTCTCCGCCACCGGCACCGGCACGAATTTCTTGTTCATGGCGATGTCGTGCAGGACGCTTCTTCTTCTGCTGATCGGTGAGCAGGATCACCTTGCCGATGGTGTCGAGCGCGGCCTCGCACGCCTTCGCTGGCCTGCTCGCTCACCAGCAGCACGCGGTAGTTGCGCCGGTTGTTGGCCAGCTCGACGCCGAAGCGGTCCATGATGCGGCCGCGCGGCGGCGCGATCAGGCGCTCGATGACGCGGTTGTCTTCGGCCTCGACCATATACTGGTCGCCGTCGCGGATCTGCAGCTGATAGAGCCGCCCGGCCAGCACCGCGAACACCGCCGTCATGCCGCCGCCCATCCCCAGCGAGCGGCGGGTGAAGGTGGCGTAGCGGCTTTTGTCCTTCTTATCGAACAGCGGCATCAGAAATCGCTCCGCGAAGCGGCCGACCAGTCGGCGATGCAACCAGCCCACGACCAAGGCGCCGGGAACATAGAACAGCACGGTCATCGCCAGTTCGCCCAGCGATCGGCGCCAGCGGCGGCAGTGCTGCCAGTAGATAGCAAGGCCGCCACGATGAAATAGGCCACGGCGCAGGCAATCAGCGGCGGCGGCGGCGAAGCCCAGCACCGCGCGCCAGGCCCGACAGGCCGGCAAAGCTGTCGCGCTGGCGCTCGATCAGGGCATAGGTCGACGACAAAGGCCAGGGTCCAGACGCCGGGCGGACCGCCGGACAGAACGTCTTCCAGCAATGCCGATGGCGAAGGCGACCGCACGGGCGTCATCAGGTCGGGCCGCACCAGGCACCAGAAATAGACCGGCACCAGGGCCAGCAGCGGCGGCGGGCACCAGCCCGCCCAGCAGCGAGATCGGCATATTGGCGATCAGCACGCCCAGCAAGCCCGCACAGCACCGGGACGATGGCGATCAGAGAAGCGGCAAGCGGGATGGGTGCGCGGCGCGTTCCAGGCGTGGCCATGGTCAGCGGTCCATCGATCTTCCGTCGGCGCTGGCGCGGCGGCGGTTGCGGCGCTGGCGGCGGCGCGGACGGGCTTGGGTTTGCGGCGGCGCGGCGGCGGCGCGGCTGCAGCGGCGGCTGCGCCGGCGCGGGCGGCGGCGGCGCTGCGGCTTCAAGCCCGGCCGCTTCGGCGGGCAATCTGGGCGGTGGCGGGCGGCGCTTCCGGCGGCTTGGGGAAATTCAGGACCTCGACATCCTGGCTGGCGGCGGCATCGGCCAGCAGCGCGACGCGCCAGCCGCCTGCGCCGTCGGCCGACCACGGTGCCGATCGGCAAGGCCCGGCGGCAGCAACCCGCCATCGCCGGAACTGATCGACCTGGTCGCCCGGCATGCAGGGTCACGGTCTGGCGACAGCATGTCCAGCGACGGCGTGGCGGTGTTGTCGCCGGTCATGATGGCCTGGACGTTGCCGCGGCGCGATGGTGACCGGGAATGCGGCTGTTGAGATCGGTCAGCAGGATCACCCAGCTGGTGCGCTGGCCGGTCAGATAGATGCGCCCGATCATGCCGCGCGCATCCATCACCGCCTGGCCCGGCTTGACGCTGTTGCGCGCGGCCCGCATCCAGGATCATGGTCTGCAGGAAGGGCCGGTTGGCGCGGCCGATCACCCGCGCCAGCACGCGATTCAGCTGCGGATCGGGCACGGCATGCAGCAGCGCCTGGTAGCGCCTCACCCGGTCCTGCAGCACGATGGCGACATTGCGCCATTGCCGCAGGCGGGCATTCTCTTCCTTGAGCTGCAGATTCTCCTCGATAGACGCGAGAAGATCTCGCCGATCGAGCCGATCCAGCGGTCGAAACCGCGACCAGCGGCGCGCGCACCATCTCGCAGCACCGGCGCCATCCAGTCGGTGAGCGTCGGCGCGGGCGCGGTCGAACAGCGCCGCTCTGCGCCTTGCCCAGCAGGACCAGGACGACCGCCAGCGCGATCAACGATGACCAGCGGAAGCTGGGCATTGCTCGTTGCGGGCGATCTTCCAGGTGCCGTTGGCCATGACGATGCGGCCCCTTCAGCCCGCGCGTCTTAGAACGCGGTCGACAGCACGTGACGCATGCCCTTGGTATTTTCCAGCACCCGGCCCGTGCCCAGCGCGACGCAGGACAGCGGATCGTCGGCGATCGAGACCGGCAAGCCCGGTTTCGTCGCGCAGCACCTGATCGAGATTGGCCAGCAGCGAGCCGCCGCCGGTCAGCACGATGCCCTTGTCGACGATGTCGGCGGCCAGTTCCGGCGGCGTGGCTTCCAGCGCCACCTTCACCGCTTCGACGATCGCGCCGACCGGCTCGGCCAGCGCTTCGGCGATCTGGCGCTGGGTGATGGTGATTTCCTTCGGCACGCCGTTCAGCAGATCGCGGCCCTTGATCTCCATGGTCACGCCGTTGCCGTCCATCGGCGGCGCGGCGGAGCCGATTTCCTTCTTGATGCGCTCGGACGATGGCTTCGCCGATCAGCAGATTCTGATGGCGGCGGATATAGGCGATGATCGCCTCGTCCATCTTGTCGCCGCCGACGCGCACGCGAGCGCGAATAGACGATGCCGCCAAGCGACAGCACGGCGACTTCGGTGGTGCCGCCGCCGATATCGACCACCATCGAGCCGGTGGGCTCGGTGACCGGCAGGCCGGCGCCGATCGCCGCCGCCATCGGTTCCTCGATCAGGAAGACGCGGCGGGCGCCGGCCGACAAGCGCCGATTCCTGAATCGCGCGGCGTTCGACCGCGGTCGAGCCCGACGGCACGCAGACGATGATCATGGGATTGGCGAAGGAGCGGCGGTTATGCACCTTGCGGATGAAGTGCTTGATCATCTCCTCGGCGACTTCGAAGTCGGCGATGACGCCGTCGCGCATCGGACGGATCGCTTCGATGTTGCCGGGCGTGCGGCCCAGCATCATCTTGGCGTCGTTGCCGACGGCGCGGACCTGCTTCTTGCCGCCGCGTGTGGTGATGGTGGCGACCACCGAGGGCTCGTTCAGCACGATGCCGCGGCCCTTGACATAGACCAGCGTGTTCGCGGTCCCGAGATCGATGGCCATGTCGCTCGACAGCGCGCCGAGAAGACTGCCGAACATGCTAATTACCTGCCTAATCCTGTCGAAGCCAGGCCAATACCTGCAACGCCCTTGCCGCGAAACCGGCCCCCGGCGCGCTCGTCCCGCCGGGGCCGATCTTCAGTCATCTGCGCGACGGTTAACGCTTCCGGCGCCTGCTTTTCGCGTTTCACCAACAACTTGTTTAAGCGCGTTCACATAGGCATAGGCCGCGGCCACCATCGTGTCGGTGTCCGACGCCTTGCCCGGTGACGGTGCGGCCATTTTCCTCCAGCCGCACGCTGACCGTGGCCTGGGCGTCGGTGCCCTCGGTCACCGCGTTGATCTGGAAGAGCTGCAGGGTGGCGGTGTGGGGATAGAGCTTCCCGGATGGCCTTGAAGATCGCGTCCACCGGGCCGTCGCCGCGTGGTCGTCACGCTCGCGATCCTCGCCCTCGACCGTCAGGGTCAGCTCGGCCGCCGGGATGATGCCGGTGCCGGTTTCGACCCGCAGCGCCTTGACCGAGATCGGTGTCCTGGCCGCGCACGATCTCGTCATCGACCAGGGCGACGATGTCCTCGTCGAAGACATGCTTCTTCTTGTCGGCCAGGTCCTTGAAGCGCGGAAGGCGTCGTCGAAGGCGCTCGTCGTCCAGCTCGTAGCCCATGCTCTCCAGCTTGTCGCGGAAGGCATGGCGGCCCGAGAGCTTGCCCAGCACCAGGGAGGTGGCGTTCACGCCGACATCCTCGGGCCGCATGATCTCGTAGGTCTCGACATTCTTCAGCATGCCGTCCTGGTGGATGCCGCTCTCATGGGCGAAGGCGTTCTTGCCGACGATCGCCTTGTTGTACTGCACCGGAAAGCCGGTGACGTTGCGAGACCAGCTTGGAGGCGCGCGTCGAGCATCGTGGTGTTGATGTCGGTGGCGAAGGGCATGATGTCCTTGCGCACCTTCAGCGCCATCACGATCTCTTCCAGCGCGGCGTTGCCGGCGCGCTCGCCGATGCCGTTGATGGTGCATTCCACCTGCCGCGCGCCCGCCAGCACGCCGGCCAGCGAATTGGCGACCGCCAGGCCCAGATCGTTGTGGCAATGGGTGGAGAAGATCACCTTGTCGCGCATTGGGCACGCGCTCGCGCAGCATGGTGATGATCTCGAAATATTCCTGCGGCGTGGAATAGCCCACCGTGTCGGGCATATTGATCATCGTGGCGCCGGCATGTGATCGCCACTTCCACGCATCGGCAGAGGAAATCCGGCTCCGTGCGCGTGGCGTCTTCCGCCGACCATTCCACGTCGTCGGTGAAGTTGCGCGCGCGCGTGACCGAGGCGCCGACCGCTTCCAGCACCGCATTCTCGCCCATATTGCAGCTTGTGCTTCATGTGGACGGGGCTGGTGGAGATGAAGGTGTGGATGCGCGGCCGCTGCGCGCCCTTCAGCGCTTCGCCGGCGCGGTCGATATCCTTGAAGCCGGCGCGCGCCAGGCCGCAGACGACTGCGCGCTTGACGATCTTGGAGATCTCCTGCACCGCCTCGAAATCGCCGGGCGAGGCAATCGGGAAACCCGGCCTCGATGATGTCGACGCCCATCTCGTCGAGCAGTTCGGCGATCTGCGAGTTTTTCCTCGAGCGTCATCGCGGCGCCGGGCGATTGCTCGCCGTCGCGCAAGGTGGTGTCGAAGATTTGGATCGGCGTGGTTTCGGTATTGTGCTGGTCATGACAATAATGTCCTTCTGTTCGCCGCAGTTGCGGCTTCGATTCTCCTTTCGCCTTGATCCCCTAAACACCGGACGCGCGAACCATTCGCGCGCCGACAGCGCCTAGGGGCAGCTAAGAAGAAGAAGCGCGTGCGAAGAACCGAGGGAAGGACGGGGCTGATCGTAGGCGCGCGCAGACACGCGGGCGGAAATTCCACCCTTCGCGATCTTGCTGTGCACGCCTTTCGTCATTGACCTGTCGCCGTTCCGCCCGTGAAATTGTACGATACCGAACGCCGGCTAAGCAGCGGATAAATCCACCGTTTTTCCCAGCGTTTGCGCGGTTTTACGCTGATTTTGTGGGGTGGCGCAAGTGCAACAGCGTCCATGCCGGAGAATAGCGGCGCCTGCCCATAGCGCTTAAATTACCAGTGTAAACAATATGCTTGGCCAGCTCTACGATCCTAGGCGCGCCCTTTCGGGCGGTAGCGCATGGTCGCCCCGCGGCCAAGGCGCCCGCCGCAAGCTCTCCGGCATTCAAAGTGGTTGCCACGGCCGCGCGAACCCGCCTATCCGGGCGCACTCCAATAATCGTCTCAACCACGCTCCCGCCCTCGAGGCCCGCCGGACATGAAAATCCTGCCGCCCGTCTCGATCGAAGCACGCCGCCTGCTGCCCAGCCGCTGGGACCTGCTGGCGGCGGTGCTGGTGCTTGGCTTCATCGTCGCTTTTGCCGATGCCAGCCGCTTCCTGGTCGCAGCCGCTGTCGGTCCATCACGCGGCGATCACCTGCAGCCTCGATCCCGCTGACTCTGCCCGGCTATGCCCTGCGCACCGGCCTTGCGCATGCTGATCGCCATGGGCGTGTCGCTGGCCTTCACCTTCACCTACGCCACCTGGGCGGCCAAGAACCCGCGCGCCGGAACCCTGCTGGTGCCGTTGCTGGACATCCTGCAATCGGTGCCGATCCTGGGCTTTCTGTCGGTCACGGTGGTGTGGTTCCTGTCGCTGTCGCCGGGGCGGATGTTCGGCGCCGAACTGGCCTGCGTCTTCGCCATCTTCACCAGCCAGGCCTGGAACATGGCCTTCAGCTTCTACCAGTCGCTGCGCACCGTGCCGGAGGAGCTGACCGAGGCCGGGCGCATGTTCGGCCTGTCCGCCTGGGCGCGCTTCTGGCGCATCGAGGCGCCCTTCGCCACCCCGCCGCTGATCTGGAACATGATGATGTCGCATGTCGGGCGGCTGGTTCTTCGTCACCCTGTCCGAGGCGATCAGCGTGGGCCAGACCACCATCGCGCTGCCCGGCATCGGTTCCTAGATCGCGGTGGCCATCGCGCAGAAGAACCTGCCCGCCATCTTCTAGGCCATCTGCGCCATGCTGGTGGTGATCCTGATCTACGACCAGCTGCTGTTCCGCCCGTTGGTGGCCTGGGCCGACCGCTTCCGCGTCGGCAGATGAGACCAGTCCGACGACCAGCCGCAAAGCCTGGGTCGCTGACCATGCTGCGCCGCTCGCGCCTGATGGACCGGATGACCGCGCCCTTCGAGCAGATGATGCGCTGGAGCTATCGACTGGCATCCGCCGCATTTCGGCCTGCGCGGCGCGCACGCGCGAAGTGGACAGCCGCGCTCGCCGACATCCTCTGGTACGTGCTGCTGTCGGTCGCTGGGCGCTCTACTGCGCCTGGCGCATCTATGCCTTCGCCGATGCCAACCTGACCTGGGGCGATCTGCGGCCTGACCGTCTGGGCTGGGCTGTCTCACCATGCTGCGGGTGATGGTGCTGATCGCGCTGGCCAGCCTGATCTGGACGCCGATCGGCGATCTATGTCGGCCTGCGGCCGCGGCTGACCGCGCATCGTGCAGCCGGTGGCGCAATTCCTGGCCGCCTTTCCCGCCAACCTGCTGTTTCCGCTGGTCGTGTCGCTGATCGTGCTGCTGGAAGCTCAATCCCGATATCTGGCTGTCGCCGCTGATGGTGCTGGGGCACGCAATGGTACATCCTGTTCAATGTCATCGCGGGCGCCAGCGCCATGCCCAAGGAATTGCGCGATGCGGGCGACAATTTCGGCGTCAAGGGCTGGCTGTGGTGGAAAAGGGTCGCGCTGCCCGCGGTGTTTCCGCTACTATCGTCACCGGCGCGATCACCGCCTCCGGCGGCTCCTGGAACGCCAGCATCGTGGCGGAAGTGGCCAGTTGGGGCAGCACGCACCCTGCGCGCCGCATGGGCTGGGCGCCTATATCGCCGACGCGACGACGTCCGGCGATTTCCGCCATGTCGTGCTGGGCATGGCGGTGATGAGCTTCTTTGTGGTGGTGGTGAACCGGCTGTTCTGGCAGCCGCTTTATTGGTACGCCGAACGCAAATACCGTCTGACGTGAGGGTGAGCATGGACACAACCTTCTGGAAGTGCACAATGTCCGCCGCTCCTTTCCCGCGCGGCGGCGGCGAGGAATTGCTGGTGCTGGACGACGTCAATCTCACCTTGAAGGAGGGCGAGATTGTCGGCCTGCTGGGCCGTTCCGGCTCGGGCAAGTCCACCCTGCTGCGCCTGATCGCCGGCCTGGCGCGGCCGCAGGGCGGCACCCTCACCTATATGGGCGCGCCCATCGAAGGCCCGGCCCAGGGCGTCGCCATGGTGTTCCAGGGCTTCGCGCTGTTTCCCTGGCTGACGGTGCTGGAGAATGTGCAGCTGGGCCTGGAAGCGCTGGACCTGCCGCAAGCGGAAATCCGCGCGCCGCGCCCTGGCCGCCATCGATCTGATCGGCCTGGACGGTTATGAAAGCGCCTATCCGCGCGAATTGTCCGGCGGCATGCGCCAGCGCGTCGGTTTTGCCCGCGCCGTGGTGGTGCATCCCAACATTCTGCTGATGGACGAACCCTTCAGCGCCCTGGACGTGCTGACGGCGGAAAATCTGCGCACCGACCTGGTCGAGCTGTGGGGCAACCGCAAGCTGCCGATCAAGGGCATCATCCTGGTCACCCACAATATCGAGGAAGCGGTGCTGATGTGCGACCGGGTGCTGCTGTTCTCCTCCAATCCCGGCCGGGTCAGCGCCGAAATCACGATCGACCTGCCGCAGCCGCGCGACCGCACCTCGCCGCAATTCGAGGATTATGTCGACCAGATCTATGTCGAAATGACCGCGCGGCGGGTGGAGCGCATGCGCCAGACCCAGGCGCGGCGCCAGCCGGCATCGAGATGCCGCTGCACTCATGTCTCGCCCAACCAGATCTCCGGCCTGATCGAGGCGCTGGCGGCGGCGCCCTATAACGGCAAGGCCGACCTGCCCGACATCGCCTATGAGCAGGAACTGGAAGTGGACGAACTGTTTCCCGTCGCCGAAGCCATGCAGCTGCTGCGGCTGGCCGATGTCGAAGGCGGCGACATCAAGCTCACCCATATGGGCAAGCGCTTCGCCGACGCCGACCTGAACGAGCGCAAGGAAATCTTCTCCCGCGCCCTGATGAGCAATGTGCCGCTGGCCGCCCATATCCGCAAAGTGCTGGACGAACGCGCCAGCCACTCCGCGCCCAAGACCCGCTTCCTGGACGAGCTGGAAGACCATATGGCCGAGGATGCGGCGGAAGAGACGCTGAAGACGGTGGTGAGCTGGGCCCGCTTCGGCGAGCTGTTCTCCTATGACGACGATGCGGCGCTGTTCAGTCTGGAAAATCCGACTTAAGCAGCATAGCGCTGTCCGTGCGCCTGCACCGTCCGCTCCGGCGGCAATATCAGCCGCACCAAAGTGCCCTGGTGCAGCGCGCTTTCGATTTCCAGCCTGCCGTCATGGCATTCGATCAACGACTTGACCAAGGCCAGGCCAAGCCCGGTGCCCTCGACATTGCGGGCAAAGGGCGAAGAAATCTGGCGGAACGGCTCCAGCGCCAGCGGGATCTGTTCCGGCGTCATGCCGATGCCGGTATCGCGCACCGCCAGGACGAAGCTCCGCCTCGCCCGTCTGATAGGCCATGATATGCACGCTGCCGCCGGCGGGCGTGAACTTGATGGCGTTGGAGCAGAGATTGAGCAGCACCTGCTTGAAGCGCAGCCGGTCCACCATCAGGCCGGGCAAGCCCGGCGCCATGTCGCAGGTCAGCCGCAGCCCGCCTTCATGCGCCTTGCCGCGCATCAGCCTCACGCATTCGGCGACAATGTCGGCGGGAGCGATCTCCTCGCAGGACCAGTTCGAACTTGCCGGCCGCCGCCTTGGACAGGTCGAGAATGTCGTTGATCAGCGCCAGCAGATGCTTGCCCGCGCCATGCACGTCATTGGCATATTCCCGGTAGCGGGCATGACCCGATCGGTCCCAGCATCTCGGTGCCCAGCACTTCGGAAAAACCGATGATGGCGTTCAGCGGCGTGCGCAGCTCATGGCTCATCAGCGCCAGAAAATCGCTTTTGGCGGTATTGGCGCGGGTTTCCGCCTTCAGGGCCTCGGACAGTTGCTCTCGCGCGCCTGGAGCAGCCTGACCTCGCCCTTGAGCAAGCGCCTCGCCGGTGCCGACGCCCAGATAGCGGCCCTTGCGCGTCACGACAAAACACTCGACCAGGGCATCGGGATTTTCCACCAGCAGGGTGGCGCCCAGATCGGCCAGCCGCACAGGAAAGGTCGATGCCGGAATTGCGACTGTCCAACTTCGGATATTCGCCGGTCGGCGAAATAGTCTCCGGCTTGGGATAGACGGTCCACAGCGCTTCGCGCGCCGCCGAACGTTTCCTGGTCGATGAAGTTCTCGGCCACGGCGTAACCGCGGTCCCAGATCTCGCGAGCTTGGCGTCCGTTACGCGCATGCTCAGCTCTGCGTCTTGATGGTGCGGCGCGCTTCGCGCGCGCCTCATCTCGTCGGTGTTCGCGCCGCGCGCCAGCGCCACGCCCATGCGGCGCTTGACGAAGGATTGCGGCTTGCCGAACAGGCGCAATTCGCTGCCGGGAATTTTCAGCGCCTCGTCCACGCCGTCGAAGGTCAGCGCGCCCGCCTCCACGCCGCCATAGATCACCGCCGAGGCGCCCGGCGACGCCATCTCGGTCGATTGACCGGCAAGCCCAGAATGGCGCGGGCATGCAGCGCGAATTCGCGTCTGGTGTTGCGAGACCAGGGTCACCAGCCCGGTGTCGTGCGGACGGGGCGAGACTTCCGAGAACCAGACCTCGTCGCCCTTCACGAACAGTTCGACGCCGAAAATGCCCAGCCCGCCCAGCGCGCCGGTGACCGCGGCGGCCATGTCGCGCGCACTGTGCCGCGCCACCGCGCTCATCGGCTGCGGCTGCCAGCTTTCGACATAGTCGCCGTCCTTCTGGACATGGCCGATGGGTTCGCAGAAATGCGTGCCGTCGGCGGCGCGCACCGTCAGCTGGGTGATCTCGAAGTCGAATTGGATTTCGCCTTCCACGATCACGCGCGCCTCGCGCACCCGCCCGGCGCTCAAGCGCCTTTTCCCAGGCCGGCGCGACATCGTCGGCGGATTTCAGCCGCGACTGGCCCTTGCCGGACGACGACATCACCGGCTTGACGAAACAGGGAAAGCCGATGCTGCGCCGCCGCCGCCTGCAATTCCTCCAGCGACGAGGCGAAGGCATAAGGCGAGGTCGGCAGCTTCAATTCTTCCGCCGCCAGCACCCGGATGCGCTCGCGGTTCATGGTGATATGGGCGGCGCGCGCGGTGGGGATCACGGTGGCAAGCCCGTCGGCCTCGATCCGCACCAGTTCGTCGGTGGCCAGCGCCTCGATCTCCGGCACCATCAGATGCGGCCGTTCCTGTTCCACCAGCGCGCGCAGCGCCTTGGCGTCGGTCATGTCGATGACATGGGCGCGGTGCGCCACCTGGTGCGCCGGGCGCGTCGGCATAGCGGTCGACCGCGATGGTCTCCACCCCCAGCCGCTGCAGTTCGATGACCACTTCCTTGCCCAGCTCGCCCGAGCCCAGCAGCATCACCTTGATGGCGGCCGGCGACAGCGGCGTGCCGAGTTTCATGGCCGTCGCCGTACAGCGACTGGAAGGCCGCGATCTGGGCTTCGCGCGGCGGCTGGCCGGTCGAACTTGACCGCATCGTCATGCATCAGCGCGGCGGGAGAAGCCTGCTCGATCCAGATATGGCTGGCGGGCACGACCCAGCTGGGATCGTCCAGGGTGCCGGCGGCGATGGTCATGACGGGAAAAGCCTGCGGCTCATGCCACAGCCGCGTGCCGCAGATGGCGCAATGCACCACATCGCTCTGGCGTCCGGAGTCGGCGGTGCGGCGGAAGCGCAGCACCTCGCCTCGCAGATGCTGGAACGACTTCGCGCGGCGTGGTGAAGACCAGAAGATTGGTGCCACCCGACATCTTCTTGCAGGCATCGCAATGACAGGCCGTTGATCTGAAGAGGGCGAGCGCCGACCGAATAGCGCACCGCGCCGCAGAGGCAGCTGCCGGTATAGGGCGGATCGGGAATGGGCGGACGTGCGGTCATGTCATGCTCCCCAAACGCAACAGGGCCCGGCGGATCGCCAGGCCCTGTCCCGTCTTAATTCTTTTCCTGGCGGAAAAAGAAAATCAGTTCTTCGCCATGTCCACCAGCTTGTTCTTGGCAATCCACGGCATCATGGCGCGCAGCTTCGCGCCGACTTCCTCGATCGGATGCGCGTCGCCCAGGGCGCGGGTGGCCTTGAAGCGAGGCCTGGCCGGCCTTGTTCTCCAGCACCCAGTCGCGGGCGAACTTGCCCGTCTGGATGTCGTCCAGCACGCGCTTCATCTCGGCCTTGGTCTCGGCGGTGATGATGCGCGGGCCGGTGACATATTCGCCATATTCGGCGGTGTTGGAGATGGAATAGTTCATGTTGGCGATGCCGCCTTCATAGATCAGGTCGACGATCAGCTTCACTTCGTGCAGGCATTCGAAATAGGCCATCTCCGGCGCATAGCCGGCCTCGACCAGGGTTTCGAAGCCGCCGCGGATCAGTTCGACCAGGCCGCCGCACAGCACCGACCTGCTCGCCGAACAGATCGGTTTCGCATTCTTCGCGGAAGTTGGTCTCGATGATGCCGGCGCGGCCGCCGCCGATGGCGCGAGGCATAGGACAGGCCCAGATCATGGGCATTGCCGCTGGCATCCTGATGGATCGCGATCAGGCAGGGCACGCCGCCGCCCTTCAGATATTCGCCGCGCACGGTGTGGCCGGGGCCCTTGGGCGCCACCATCAGCACGTCGAGATCGGCGCGCGGCTCGATCAGCTTGAAATGGACATTGAAGCCATGGGCGAACAGCAGCGCCGCGCCCTGCTTCATGTTGTTCTTGCAGTTCGTTCTTCCAGATGTCGGCCTGCAGCTCGTCGGGCGTGACCATCATCATCACATCGGCCCATTTGGCGGCGTCGGCGACGCTCATCACCTTGAAGCCGGCGGCTTCCGCCTTCTTGGCGCTGACGCGCCGGGACGCGACCGCGATCACGACATCCTTGACGCCGCTGTCGCGCATGTTCTGCGCATGGGCATGGCCCTGGCGAGCCGAAGCCGATGATGGCGACCTTCTTGTTCTTGATCAGATTGAGATCGGCATCCCGATCGTAATAGACGCGCATTAGTCTTCTTCACCCTCCTGTCGGCCAGGTGGGCCTTGCTTGGAACTGTTGGCCGACGGCCGACGGCATTACATCGCCTCCGGGCCGCGGCTGATGGCGGCGACGCCGGTGCGGGAGACATCCACCAGGCCCAAGGGCCGCATCAGGTCGACGAAGCTGTCGATCTTGGCGGGCGCGCCGGTGATCTCGAAGACGAAGCTGGAATGGGTGGTGTCGACGACGCGGGCGCGGAAGGCATCGGCCATGCGCATCGCCTCGACCCGCTTCTCGCCGGTGCCCGCGACCTTGACCAGCGCCATTTCGCGCTCGATGCCGGCCTTGGCCGTGGTCCAGTTGGTGACCGATGCACCGGCACCAGGCGGCGCAGCTGCGCCTCGATCTGCTCGATCACCTGCGGCGTGCCGCAGGTGACGATGGTGATGCGCGAGGTGTGCGCGGCCATGGGATCGACCTCGGCCACCGTCAGGCTTTCGATATTGTAGCCGCGCCCGGAGAACAGCCCGACCACGCGCGCCAGCACGCCCGCCTCATTGTCGACCAGCACCGCCAGGGTGTGGCGCTCGATCTCGGTCGAGGCTTTGACTTTGGTATCGTGCATCAGACCAGCATCTTTCCGGCGTCGCTGATCTCGCCGCCATCATCGGCGCGACAGGATCATCTCGTTGTGCGCCGCGCCCGACGGGATCATGGGATAGCAATTCTCCGTCGGATCGACGCGGCAGTCGAACAGCACCGGCTGCTTGACGTCGATCATCTCCTGGATCTTGGCGTCGAGCTCCGCCGGCTTGTCGGCGCGCAGGCCGACGCAGCCGAAGGCTTCCGCCATCTTGACGAAATCGGGCAGCGCCTCGGAATAGGAATGCGAATAGCGCCCGCCATGCAGCAATTGCTGCCACTGGCGCACCATGCCCATATATTCGTTGTTCAGGATGAAGATCTTGATCGGCAGGTCGTACTGCACCGCCGTCGACATTTCCTGCATCGTCATCTGCACGCGACGCTTCGCCGGCGATGTCGATGACCAGCGCGTCGGGATGGGCCATCTGCACGCCCACCGCCGCCGGCAGGCCATAGCCCATGGTGCCCAGCCCGCCGGAGGTCATCCAGCGGTTGGGCTCCTCGAAATGGAAGCGCTGCGCCGCCCACATCTGGTGCTGGCCGACTTCGGTGGTGATGTAGACATCGCGCGCCGCGGGTCAGCTCATAGAGCCGGTCGATGGCATATTGCGGCTTGATGATGCGTGTCGGAGTTGCTTGATAGGACAGCGACTTCTTCGCGCGCCATGCGTCGATCTGCTTCCACCAGTCCTTCAGCGCCGCGCATCTGGACCTTGTGCTTCTGGGTCTTCCAGAAACGGATCATCTCGCGCAGCGCCTTGGCGGCGTCGGCGACGATGCCGCAGATCGACGCGCACGATTCTTGTTGATCTGCGAGGCGTCGATATCGAGATGGATCTTCTTCGAGCCCGGCGAGAAGGCGTCGACGCGTGCCGGTGACGCGGTCGTCGAAGCGCGCGCCCAGGCAGATCATCAGGTCGCAATCATGCATGGCGTGATTGGCTTCGTAGGTGCCGTGCATGCCCACCAGGCCCAGCCATTGCGGGTCGCGACGCCGGAAAGGCGCCCAGGCCCATCAGGGTCGAGGTGATGGGAAAGCCGGTCAGCTCGACCAGCTCGCGCAGCAGCCTGGCTCGCTTCCGGGCCCGGAATTGATGATGCCGCCGCCGGTATAGAAGATCGGCCGCTTGGCCGCCGCCATCATCTCCACCGCCTTCACGATCGCGCGCCAGGTCGGGATCGGTCTTGGGCCGATAGGTGCGGTGATGGATCGACTGCGGGCCGATGATAGGCGCCGTTCTTGAACTGCACGTCCTTGGGGATGTCGACCACCACCGGACCGGGACGGCCCGTGGTGGCGATCTGGAACGCCTCGTGCAGGACGCGCGACAGATCGTTCACGTCCTTCACCAGCCAATTGTGCTTGGTGCAGGGCCGCGTGATGCCGACCGTGTCGCATTCCTGGAAGGCGTCGGTGCCGATCAGGTGGGTCGGCACCTGGCCGGTGAGCACCACCAGCGGAATGGAATCCATCAGCGCGTCGGTCAGGCCGGTGACCGCATTGGTGGCGCCGGGACCGGAGGTCACCAGCACCACGCCGGGCTTGCCGGTGGAGCGGGCATAGCCTTCGGCGGCATGGGCCGCGCCCTGCTCGTGGCGCACCAGCACATGGGTGATGCCTTCGGCCTCGAACAGCGCGTCATAGATCGGCAGCACCGCGCCGCCGGGATAGCCGAAGATATGGGTGACGCCCTGATCCTTGAGGGCGCGGATCACCATCTCGCGCGCCGGTCATGGTTTCGGCGGCCGGCTTGTGGCGGCGTCCCGCGTCAATGTGTCGTCCTTGTCCATCGTCCGTCCCTCGAAATTCCAATGCTCGTAATCGCACCAAAGATAAAGGGGCGTTTCCGCCCCTTGTCCGCATGACCGCCATGCCGGATCGCGAAGTGTCAGCTTCGCCGGGCGAGCGGCCTGAATAACTACGAGCGTTCTGTTCATGCGCGGCGGAACGCTAAAGATGCTGCGACTGCGGCGTCAAGCAATTTCATGCAGAAATTTGCCTCATATTGTGTAATAAATTGCTAATCAAGTGGGTCAAACCAGATATAATCTGGCATCCGGTGGCGAAACCACGTCATCTGGCGCTTGGCAAATTGCCGCGTGGCGGTGATGGCGGCGTCCAGCGCCTCCGCCTGGGTCAGAGTTCGCCGCCGCCAGGGCCTGAAGCGGCCGCAGTCCCAGCAGTTTGGCGGCCGGCAGGGCCGGGATCCAGGTCCTGCCAGCGCCCGCGCCTCCTCCAGCCCGCCCTGCTCCACCATGGCCTCGAACCGCGCGGCGATGCGGGCGCGCAGATTCGGCGCGCGGCGGGTCCAGCACAAAGCGCGCGAGCTTCATGTCCTTCAGCACCGGCTCGCCGGCGTCGCTCTGCCATTCCGCCAGCGGCCGGCCGGTGGCCTCGAACACTTCAAAGGCGCGCAGCACGCGCTGCGGATCGGTGGGCGCGAAGCCGCGACGCCGTCAGCGGATCGCGCTCGGCCAGCTCGCGCATGCAGCGCCTCGACGCCGATCTCGTCCAGCAGCGCGCGCGCCGCATCGCGGATTTCCGGCGGCATCGGCGGGATATCGGCCAAGCCCTCGGTCAGCGCCATGAAATAGAGCCCGGTGCCGCCGACGAAGATCGGGACGCGCGCTTCATCGCGCGCGCTTCCGCCAGCGCCGCGCGGCATCGTCGCGCCAGCGGCCCGACCGAATAAACCTCGCGCGCGCTGACATGGCCGTAGAGCAGATGCGGCACGCGCGCCTTGTCGGCGTCGCCGGGCTGCGCCGTCAGGATCGGCGCTTCGCGATAGACCTGCATGGAATCGGCATTGATCACCACGCCGCCGATCTCTTCGGCCAGCGCCAGCGCCGCGGCCGACTTGCCGCTCGCGGTGGGGCCTGCAATAAGCACGGCGTCGAAATCATCGTCTATGCCTGTCTTGGCCGCACAATGTTTGTTCTGAATGTCATCGGCAAGGGCGCCGACCCGGCACTTGTTCGCGGCGCTGGCGCAGCGGCGCCGGCGACAATCCTGTCGCCCGGCCACGCCTTCGACCTGCCGGTGCGCCGGACAGCGAGCCGCTGCTGGCGCGGCGCGCGCGTGCGCGGCGAAGGCCGCCGCTGGACATCAATCTGGTCGCCAGCCGCAAAGCGCCGCAAGAAGCTGCTGATCGCCGACATGGATTCCACCATCATCAATGTCGAATGCCTGGACGAACTGGCCGACATGGCCGGCCTCAAGCCGCAGATCGCCGCCATCACCGAACGCGCCATGCGCGGCGAACTGGAATTCGAGGCGGCGCTGCGCGAACGCGTCGGCATGCTCAAGGGCCTGAAGCTGGACGCGCTGGAACGCACCTATGCCGAGCGGGTGCGGCTCAATCCCGGCGCCAAATCGCTGCTCGCCACCATGCGCGCCAATGGCGCCCACACCATGCTGGTCTCCGGCGGCTTCGGCTATTTCACCCGCGCGCGTGGCGGAGGCGGCGGGCTTTCATGTCGAGCGCGGCAACACGCTTGCTGGATGACGGCGCGGCGCTGACCGGCGAAGTCGGCACGCCGATCCTGGGCCGCGAAGCCAAGCTGCAGGCGCTGGAAGAAGCCGCCGCGACATCTGAAGCATCGATTTCGCCGAGACGCCTGGCGGTGGGCGACGGCGCCAACGATCTGGCCATGATCCAGCGCGCCGGGCTGGGCGTCGCCTATCACGCCAAGCCGGTGGTGGCCGCAGGCCGCCGGCGCGGCCATCGATCACAACGATCTGACCGCGCTGCTCTATCTGCAGGGTTATAGCGACGCGAGATCGTGCGTGGCTGATCATCTGGCAGACCCGGCATCCGTCAGCTTCCAGCGCGATCGGAAGCCTGGCGCGGAAGATCGCTCGCAGCTGCGCCTTCGCGGCGCAAGGGCATGGGGTGCAGGATTGCGGCTAATTCAGCCGCAACCCGACATACGTCAGATCGCCGTCGCGGTTGACCAGCAGCAGCTCGACCTTCTTGCCCGCCTTGGCGTCGGCATCGACCGCGCTTGGCCACATCGTCCGGCGTCTTCACCGCCTGGCCCTGCACTTCCACGATCACATCGCCGGGGCGGAGATTCTTTTCCGCCGCGGGGCTGCCGGCCTCGACCGCCGTCACCACCACGCCCTGCACATTGCCCGCCGATCTTGAACTTGGCGCGCGCGGCGCGCATCCAGCGCGCCCAGCGACAGGCCCAGCTGCGACAGCTTGGACTGGTTCTTGCCGGCGGCGGCGGCGGCGCCTTGCCGGGCTTGTCCGGCTTGGCGTCGTCGGCCAGCTTCTGCACCGTGATCTGCAGCGTCTGCTTCCTGCCCTTGCGCAGCACATCGATGTTGACGGTCTTGCCGATCGGCGTGTCGGCGACGATGCGCGGCAGGCGCGCGGTCGTCGCGCACCGGCTTGCCGTCGAAGCCGGTGACCAGATCGCCATTGCTGCAAGCCCGCCTTGGCCGCCGGGCCGCCCGTCGGTCACGTCGGCCACCAGCGCGCCCTGCGTGGTGGGCAGGCCCAGGCCTTCGGCGATCTCTCGCGTCACCTGCTGGATGCGCACGCCGATCCAGCCGCGCCGCGCCACGCCGAACTGGCGCAGCTGCGCCGACCACTTCGCGCGCCAGGTTGGAGGGAATGGCGAAGCCGATGCCGACGCTGCCGCCGATGGGCGAATAGATCGCCGAATTGATGCCGATGACATTGCCGTCCATGTCGAACAGCGGACCGCCGGAATTGCCGCGATTGATCGGCGCGTCGGTCTGGATGAAATCGTCATAGGGCCCGGCATTGATGTCGCGGTTGCGCGCCGAGACGATGCCCGCCGTCACGGTCGAGCCGAGGCCGAAGGGATCGCCGATCGCGATCACCCAGTCGCCGATGCGCGCCTTGTCGCTGTCGCCGAAATGGGTGGCGGGCAGCGGCTTCTTGGGCGTCACCTTCAGCAGCGCCAGATCGGTCTTGTCGTCGCGGCCGATCACCTTGGCCGGCATGCTGGGTGCCGTCCTGCAGCGTGACGGTGATCTGGTCGCTGTCCTCGATCACATGATTGTTGGTGACGATGTAGCCGGACGGGATCGATGATGAAGCCGGAGCCCAGCGAGGTGACGTGACGCGGCGTGTTGGACTTGGGGCCCAGGAAATTCTTGAACAGGTCGTCCAGCGGCGAGCCCGGCGGCAATTGCGGCATGGCGCTGCGGCGGCGGCGCCTTCAGGGTCTGGCTGGTGGCGATATTGACCACCGTGGGCAGCAGCTTGGCCGCCAGGTCGGCAAAGGAATCCGGCGCCGGCCGCGCCAGGCCGGGCAGTGGCCAGGCACAGCAAGCGCCAGAACGGCAAACAGACTGGCAAAGGCGGCGCATCGTCAGTCCGCAAGGCTGAGAAGCGGAATCGGCCGCGCAGTTTAGGCAGCGGCACAACGGGAACAAACAGGCGAAAAGCCGCTTGGCCAGGGTTTTTTCGCAGACCCGGGCACCTGCCGCTGCCTACTAGGATTTCGCCAGTGCGGCGGCTATATCCCGCCCCATGAGCTGTCAGCCCGCGACGATATTCTGAAGGCGCTCGACCAGGTGATCGATCCGGTCAGCGGGCGCACCGTGGTGCAGCAGGACATGATCCAGGGCCTGGTGGTCAAGGACGGCCATGTCGGCTTTGCGCTGGAAGTCGCCGCCGGCGCGCGGGCCGCAGTCCGAGCCGCTGCGCAAGATCTGCGAAGCCATGGCGCTGGGCGTGAAGGGCGTGAAATCGGTCACCGCCGTGCTGACCGCGCATGAGGACCATGCCGCAGCCAGCACGGCGGCCATCACGATCATCACCACGCGCCCAAGCCCGCGCGTGAACCGCCAGCCGCCGCCCGCCGCCGGCCGGCATTCCCGGCGTCGAAGCAACATCATCGCGGTCGCCAGCGGCAAGGGCGGGGTGGGCAAATCCACCGTCGCGGTCAATCTGGCGCTGGCGCTGTCGCGGCTGGGCCTGAAGGTCGGGCTTGCTGGACGCCGATATTTACGGCCCCTCGCGTGCCGCGCCTGCTGGACATCACGCGAAAAGCCGGAAAGCGACGGCCAGACGCTCAAGCCGATCGAGAAATACGGCATCAAGACCATGTCGATCGGCTTCCTGGTCAAGGAAGACGAAGCCATGATCTGGCGCGGGCCGATGGTGCAATAGCGCCCTGACCCAGATGCTGAACGATGTCGCCGTGGGCGCCGCTGGACGTGCTGGTGCTGGACATGCCGCCCGGCACCGGCGATGCCCAGCTCACCATCGCCCAGCGCGTGCCGCTGAAAGGCGCGGTGATCGTCTCCACGCCGCAGGACATCGCCCTGATCGACGCCCGCAAGGGCATCGCCATGTTCAACAAGACCCAGGTGCCGATCCTGGGCGTGGTCGAGAATATGAGCGATGTTCATCTGCCCCGATTGCGGTCCATGCCCATGCACATCTTCGGCCATGGCGGCGCGCGCGAGACGGCGGAAAAACTGGGCGCGCCCTTCCTGGGCGAAATTCCGCTGGTGCCGCGCATCCGCGAAACCTCCGATGCCGGCACGCCGGTGAGCGTGTCGGCGCCCGACGGCCCGGAAGCCAAGGCGTTTCTGGAGGTGGCGGAAGAAGGTCGCGGCGGCGCTGGAAGACGGCCAATGCAGGCCGGCGCCGAAGATTGTTATCGAGTAGATGCCGCGCTATGTGCGCGTCAGCGTCACGTAGCTGTAGCGCAGCCCGTCCGGCGTGACATGATCTTCGCGCGCGGTTTCGTGCCAGCCGCTGCGGTCGAATGCGAACCGCGCATCGCCGTCAAAATCCTTGTGCACTTCGGTGAGTTCGATGCGTCGACGCCAGCGGCAAGGCGCGCTCGATAGATTTCCGCGCCGCCAATCACCATCACCGTGCCGGACGTGCCCGACGTCGCCTGCCCCAGCGAGCGACGCGTGACCGCGCCTTCGGCCTGCCAATCCTTCTGCCGCGTCACCACCACATTGACGCGGCCCGGCAGCGGCTTTTTGCGGCAGCGAGTCCCAGGTCTTGCGCCCCATCACCACGGTGTGGCCCATGGTCAGCGCCTTGAAGCGCTTCATGTCGTCGGAGATGCGCCAGGGAATGGCGCCATCCTTGCCGATCACGCCATTGTCGGCGATGGCCACCACCAGCACGATCTCGCTCATGACGCCAGCTTCTCCAGACGCCTCGCCTTCCAGCCGGTAGTTCAGCCATTCCGGCACCGGCCTGGCGCCCAGGCTTTGGTAGAAAGCGATGGCCGGCGCGTTCCAGTCCAGCACCTGCCATTCCATGAAGCCCATGCGCCGCGCGCGCCTTGTCCGCCAGATGCTCCAGAAGCGCCTTGCCCAGGCCCCGGCCGCGAAAGGCGGCCGCACAAACAGGTCTTCCAGATAAAGCCCGCGCCGGGCGCGAAAGCTCTTATAGGTCCAGAACCAGGTGACGATGCCCACCGCCTCGCCGCCCTTCCAGGCGATATCGCAGCGGCAGGCTGCGTCCGGACCGGTCATGTCGCGGACGACAATCGCTTCAGCAATAACGAACGAAGGTGTACACCGACAGT
>CAWFLC010000007.1:0-17566 GCA_963816625.1 uncultured Actinomycetota bacterium
AGCGGAGGTCGCAGCAGCCACCACCGACGCGACCGTGGTGACACGTTCGCCCGATGCCTTCCGGCTTCCAATGCGGTGAAGCGTTTCGTCGTCGTACTACCTCGACGCACCGGCGACCGGGGGTGGGCCGGCGACGATGGGGACATTGTTACAGACGAGGCGGAGCCGTCCCAGCCGTTCCGCCAAGTATCGACGTGCGGTTATTCGCATGCGTCGACGCCGCCGTCCGGCGCGCTCCAGCGCCGACGCCACCGTTCTAGGCTGCGGGCAATCTGAGCCTAGTGGGGGCCGGGGGCCGCCTGCGTTACGGGAGCCGAGCACGGTGATGGCCACGGTGCCCGCGGCGAAGACCACGCCCGCGCAGAGTGCCGCGCCGTGGTCGTGCGGTGGGCGGGCTGCCCAGACCCACGGCGTGGTCGGGTCGCCGTTCAGCGCCACTTCGGTGATGAGTAGGTAGGCCATCGGGCCGACCCAGCCGAACGCGCCGCCGAGCGCGACGGCGGAGAGCAGGCCGAGGCCGGCGGTCCCGGCGAGGTTGCGGAGCAGGGCGAGCGTGCCGCCGGGCAGAGCCCCCGCGGTGGCTCCCGCGGCCAGGGCGCCGAATGCGGCCGCGGTGAGCGCGAGGACGGTACCGAGCCGTAGCCAGGGCAGCCACCGGCCGGTGGCGCGTTCCGGTTCGCCGAACGGCCCGTAGGTGCTGACGGCGACGACCGCGGCGGCGCCGGTCTCAATCGTCAGCGGTACCAGCATCTGTGCCGGCGAGGCCTCCGGCGATGGTCCAGTGGTCGTGCAGTGCGGTGCCGAGCAGGACGCCGAACGCGGCCAGCAGGCCGAGTGCGGCGGGTACCCGCCGGCTGACCATGTGCAGCCGCACCAGCCGCAGGCCGGCGCCGGCCGGCCGGTACGCCATCGCACCGGGCGCGGCCCGCGGTGGGTGAGCTTCGGGTTGCGGCGGTCACGGCAGCTGGTCCAGGGTCAGGTCGCCGGAGCGCAGCGCGGCCAGGTGGGCGGCGAGCCAGGCGTGCCAGGCCGTGTCGGGCAGGGCGGCGAGCCGTTGTGCCGCGGCGTAGGCGGGACCGGTGGCCGGACCGGGCTCGGGTCCCTGCCCTACCTGGGCCATGGCCTTCAGCTTGGGCTGGTCGGCGAAGGGTATGCCGGTGCGCTGGAGCAGGGCCGCTTCTACCGCCTGCTGCGCGTCGTTGTTGTCGGTGGTCCCGGCGGCTCCCACGAACGCCTGCGCGAACTGCGCGCGCACGATGTCGACGAACTGCGTCGTGGTCGTGATGGTGTCCTGGAAGCCGTTGCTGCCGGGCAGGGAGCTCTCCGCGCCGAGCGGTATGCGCAGCACCGGTGGGCTGCCGCTGATCGTCATCCACGGCGGGGCCCCGTCGTCGCCGCTGTCGTACGCGGCGGCGACCTGGATGGCCCGCTCCGGCGCGCCGGGTAGGCCGGCCACCTCGGCGAGCACCGGTGCCAGCGCGGCCGTCACGTCCGTCAGGTAGCGGCGGTAGGCCGGGTTCAGGCACACCGGCGTCTGGGCGGCGAGGCCGCAGACCGGGGTGTAGGCGATCGGGCGGTCGTTCGCGGCGTCGTGCAGCGCTGCGATGGCCATGCCCTGGGGGGTCGAGCCGGGCGGTACTGGCCAGCCCGACCGCGGTGCCGGTCGCCGCTAGCCCGGCCAGGGTGACGACCGCGGCGGTGCGGCGCAACCAGCGCCCGCCGGCGTGGGCGGGCAGGCCGAGCAGGCCGAGGCAGGCGGCCAGGATCCCGGCCAGGAAGATGATCCGGGCGATCGGCAGGTCCGGCAGGTACGGGTAGAAGATCCCGGAGTCCTGCTGTTCGTAGTTGCCGTTGGAGTTGGTCGGCAGGATAAGCGCCCAGCCCGTTTGGCTGCGGAACCCGGTCTGCGAGGACATCACCATCGCCAGGAACCCGCCGAAGGCGGCCAGCGGCGCGGCGTACCGGCTCGGGAACAGGGTGCCGACGGCGAACCCGGCGGCGCTGAACGCGGCCACCGCCGTGCCGCCGACCGCGACCCACCACCAGGGCGGCTGGCCCTGCACGCCCTGGTGCGCGTAGACGCCGAACATGACGCCCACGAAGACCAGGTAGGCCACCACCGCCCAGATCACGGTCGCCGCCCAGGCGGCGAGCTGAGCCGTCCAGCGCGGGCGGACCATGGTGGTGACCAGGTCGGCGGTGCCACGGCGCCGGTCGCGGGATCCTATCCAGGCGGCCATCCCGGCCACGAACGGCCCGAAGTCGACGATCGTGTGCCCCTGCCCCATGTTCCAGAACGTGCGCAGCACCCAGAACGGCTGCTGGGCTGTGCTGGGCCGGTACGAGTCGAACCAGAACAGCGCGGCGATCAGCGGCAGGATCATCACCATCGGACTGCGGCGCAGCTCGATGCGCAGCAGCCGCAGAAACGACAGCGGCGCGGACCGCGCCGCCCCGGCAGGTACGGGTCGGACCGGGGCGTCGGTGGCGGCGGTCACGACTGTGCCGCCGCAGCGGACCGGGTCGCCGCGAGCACGGCGCTGTAGCCGCGCTCCAGTGGCGCATCACCGGCCGCGCCGCTCTGCTCGCCGCGGGCGGTCAGCTCGGCCGGAGTGCCGTGGAAGACGATCTTCCCGGCGTTCATCAGCGCCACCTCGGTGCAGACGGCGCCGACATCCTCGACCAGGTGCGTGCTGACCACCACCGTGGCGCGCTGGCCGAGGTCGCGCAGCAGCGCGCGGAAGGCCACCCGCTGCTCGGGGTCGAGCCCGGCCGTCGGCTCGTCCAGCAGCAGCAGTTCCGGGTCGTTCACGATCGCCTGGGCGATTCCCGCCCGGCGCAGCATCCCGCCCGACAGCGTGCGCAGCTTCGCCCTCGCCCTGTCCCCGAGCCCCACTCGCTCGATGGCGGCCGCCACCGCCCGCGGCACCTGGCCCGGCGGCATGTCCTTGAGCAGCGCGAAGTACTCCACGAACTCGGCGACCGTGAACCCCGGGTAGTAGCCGAGACTCTGCGGCAGATAGCCCAGCCGGCGCCGGATCTCCCGCCGCGGCGCGAACGCACCGGGGTCGCGGCCGAGCAGCCGCATCCGGCCCGAGGTCGGCGCCAGCACGGTCGCCATCATCCGCAGCAGCGAGGTCTTGCCGGCCCCGTTCGGGCCCAGCAGCCCGAACACCCCGTGCCCGGCCTGCAGGCTCACCCCGTCCACCGCCCGGGTGCGGCCGAAGCGCCGGGTCAGGTCGGCCAACTCGACGTTCATGACGCTCTCCTCGGAATCCGGGTCGCATACCAGGCGATGGCACCGCACACCGCCGCGAACAGCAGGTAGGGCAGAACAAGCGAGGACATCGTCACCGCGGCCACCAGCGAGCCGGTCGTCGCCCGCCCGCCGAGCACCACGATGCTCCAACCGGCCAGCCCCGCGGCCACGCCGACGTTCGCCGAGCGGCTCAGCGTCGCCGCGGCCAACGCCAGCGCACAGACCGCGGCCATCGGCACCAGCCAGCCGAACGTCAACGCGGCTGCGGCCCCGGACGCGGCTGAGGCGACCAGGCCGAGCACCGCGTTCAGCCCGAACACCGCCAACGCCCGTACCAGTAGCACTATCCGGTCGCTGACCGCCATGGACTCAGCCAGTTCCCAGGCCGGGTCGATGCCCGGCCCGTAGGCGTAGGCGATGCCCGCCCCGGCGACCGCGGGGGCCAGCAGCGGCACGTACGCCGTCCCGGTCGTCACCGTGGCGGCGAACCCGGCGGCCACCACAACGACGGTGGCGATCACCCAGCCCACCAGCAGCGATGGTGTCGTCACCAGCGCCCGGGCCAGACCCGGCGAGCGAAGAAGACGCGCGGCCACCCGCTCAACCGGCCCGGACGCCGCAGCCAGACGTGCGCGGCGACCCCGAGCCATACCCGGTCCAGGTCGACGTCGTCGTTCATCGGCCACCTCCCTCGGCCGCCGGGCCACCACGCAGCGCCAGGCGAAGCAGCCGCCTGGCCCGGTGCGCCCGACTCTTCACCGTGCCCACCGGCACTCCCATCAGTTCCGCCACCTCCGCGACCGGCCGGTCCTCGACGTACATCAGCCGCCAGGCCTCGCGTTCCGGGCTGCCGTCCGGGCCCCAGCGCGGCGACCGCCTCGGCGATCACCGCACGGGACAGGACAGCCTCCGCCGGATCCCCGGCGAACCGCGCATCCACGGGACCAACCGCCGGCAAGACCAGCGCGGCAGGACCACGACGACGCAGCAACAGCGCGGCCTGGCGGCGTGCGATCCCCCAGATCCAGCCACCGACCGGGCCGTCCGGCCGGTACCCCGCCGCGCCCCGCCAGACGCCGATGAACGTCTCCTGAACGACATCCTCGACATCCGCGGCGGCCAGCACCGACCGCAGCCGCGCGGCCAGCCACGGCGCATGCCGGCAGAACAACTCCCGCAGCGCCGTGTCATCTCCGGCGGCCACCGCGGCCACCAGCTCCTCGTCGTTCATCGCTGCTCTATTGCATACCAGCGGCCGCAGGTTCACCATGCCCCAAGATCCTTTAGTGCACCGCCGGTCGACCACGAGCCTCCGACCGAACGAGCTGATCCGACCGCCCAGCGTTTCATGAAGCGACCATTGACCGGCTCCGCCAATGCCGACCGCAACGCGACGGAGGCGAGGGCTACGAGACCACTCCATGTCGTCCCACGCCGGCGACGGCTCTTCGCCGTTCATCAGCTACCAGCTGCACCGCCACGTACTTGGTTTCGAGGTACTCGAGCATGCCCTCGTGGCCGCCCTCGCGCCCGAGCCCGCTCTGCTTGACACCGCCGAACGGCGCGGCCGGGTCGGACACCAGGGCGCGGTTGAGGCCGACCATCCCGGACTCGAGCGCCTCCGCGACCCGCAGACCACGGCCCAGGTCGCCGGTGTAGACGTAGGCGACCAGGCCGTACTCGGTGCGGTTGGCCAGCTCCACCGCCTCCGCCTCGCGTGTCGAAGACGACGATCGGGGCGACCGGGCCGAAGATCTCCTCGGCCAGGATCTCCGCTGAGCCGGGCACGTCGACCAGCACGGTGGGCGGGTAGAAGAAGCCGACGCCCGCCGGCGTCTCCCCGCCGGTCGCGACCCGTGCGCCCGCCGCGACCGCGCTCGGCGACCAGCGCGGCGACCTTGTCCCGGCCGTCCGCGTTGACCAGCGGGCCCAGCTGGACGCCCTCGGCGAGGCCGGGCCCCATCGCGCACGGCCGCCATCGCCGCGGCGAAGCCGGCCGACGAATCGCTTCGGCGATCCCGCGCTGGACGTAGAAGCGGTTCGCCGCGGTGCACGCCTCGCCGCCGTTGCGCATCTTCGCCACATCGCGCCGGCGATCGCGGCGTCGAGGTCGGCGTCGTCGAAGACCAGGAAGGGCGCGTTGCCGCCCAGCTCCATGGCGGTACTGACGACCGTGTCCGCGGCCTCGTGCAGCAGCTGCCCGCCCGACCTCGGTCGAGCCGGTGAAGGACAGCTTGCGCACGCGCGGGTCGTGCAGCATCGCCGAGACCACGGCGCCGGAGCGCCGGGAGGGCAGCACGTTGACGACCCCGTCCGGCACCCCGGCCTCGGCGAGGATCGCGGCGATGGCAAGTGCCGTCAGCGGCGTCTCCGATGCCGGCTTGAGGATCACGGTGCAGCCGGCCGCGAGCGCCGGGCCGATCTTGCGGGTCGCCATCGCGGCCGGGAAGTTCCACGGCGTGACCAGCACCGAGACCCCGATCGGCTGACGGGTCACCAGGATCCGGTTGGTGCCGGCCGGGGCCGTGCCGCACGTCGCCGAGGACGCGCACCGCCTCCTCGGAGAACCAGCGGAAGAACTCGGCGGCGTAGGCGACCTCGCCCCTCGCGTCGGGCAGCGCCTTGCCGTTCTCGCAGCAC
This sequence comes from uncultured Actinomycetota bacterium, assembly GCA_963816625.1. GTDB lineage: Bacteria > Actinomycetota > Actinomycetes > Mycobacteriales > Micromonosporaceae > Dactylosporangium. The sequence continues at coordinate 5,900 of CAWFLC010000007.1, forward strand.
GATGAGCCGGGCCAGGTCCTCCGCGCGCTCGGTCATCAGCTCGTAACGCCCGGCGCAGCACCTCCCCGCGCGTGCGGGGCGCGGTCGCCGCCCAGCCGGGCAGCGCGGCGTGCGCGGCGGCGACCGCCGAGAGTCCATCCTGGACAGTCGCGTCGGCGACGGAGGCGAGCACGTCGCCGGTGGCCGGGTCGACCACGTCGATGCGCCGGCCGTCGCCGGAGTCGACCCACCGGCCGCCGATGAAGAGCCCGGTGGGAGTACCGCGGCGACGAGCGCCGCGGTCTCCGCACCGCGATGTCCGCTGGCGCGGGAGGAGCCGAGGATGGTGGTCGGTCATGACTGCATCGCCTTGGTGATGACGTCGACGATCCGCTCCACCGACGGGATCGCGAGATCCTCGAGCGCGTCGGCCGACGGCAGCGGGATGTGCGGGGTGGTGATCCGGACGATCGGGCCGTCGAGATCCCAGAAGCACTCCTCGGCGACGATCGAGACGATCTCGGCGCCCCACCCGAGCAGCCGCGGGTTCTCCTCGACGGTGAACAGTCGTGCCGGTCCGCGACGACCTCCCGCAGGATCGTCTGGGTGTCCAGCGGCACCAGGCTGCGGACGTCGACAACGGTCGCCTCGATGCCGGCCGCGGCCAGCCGCTCGGCCGCCTCGAGCGCGCGGGGGACCATCGCGGCCAGGGCCACGATCGTCGCGTCGCCACCCGCGCGCAGCACGGTGGCGGTGCCGAGCGAGTCGACGATCTCGCCGTCGCGGCACCTCCGCCTTGGCTGGCGTAGAGGCCCTTGTGCTCGAAGAACAGCACCGGGTCGGGGTCGCGTACCGCCGCGGCGAGCAGCCCGATCACGTCGACCGGGTTGGACGGAGCCACCACCTTGAGGCCGGGGACGGCCATCGCCCAGTTCTCCACCGACTGCGAGTGCTGGGCACCGAAGCGCAGGCCGCCGCCGTTGCCGGATCGGATCACCAGAGGGAAGGCTGACCTGGCCGTCGGTCATGTAGCGCGTCTTGGCGATCTCGTTGGCGACGAGGTCCCAGCAGACCGCGAAGAAGTCGGAGAACATGATCTCCGCGATCGGCCGGAGCCCGGTCATCGCGGCGCCCATCGCCGCTCCGAGGATGGCCTGCTCGGAGATCGGCGTGTCGCGCACGCGCTCGGGCCCGAACCGCTCGAGCAGGCCGGGCGTCGCCTTGAAGACGCCGCCGGCGGCGCCGATGTCCTCGCCGAGGAAGACCACCGAGGGGTCCCTCGCCATCTCCTGCGCGATGCCGCGGGCCACCGCGTCGCGGTAGCTCAGTTCCGCCATGCCGCACCTCCGTCGGCCCACACGTTGGTCATGAGTCGGTCGAGCCCGGGCGGCGGTGCCGACCTCGCCGCCGCGGTGGCCTCGTCCACCTCGCGCTGCGCCTCGGCCTCGATCGCGTCGAGCTCCGCCTCGGGCACGCCGTCGTCGAGCAGCCGACGGCGGTAGAGGTCGAGCGGGTCGTACGCCGCCCACGCCGACGCCTCGTCGTCCGGCTTGTACTTGCCCGGGTCGGCCCGCGAGTGGCCGCCGGACCGGTAGGTCTGCGCCTCGATCAGGGCGGGGCCGCCGCCGGTGCGGGCGCGGCCGAGGAACTCGCGGGCGGTGAGGTAGACGGCGTCGGCGTCGTTGCCGTCGATGAGGATGTGTTCCAGCCCGTACGCGGCGGCGCGGTCGGCCGCCGGTCGGGCCACGGCGGTCACGGCGGCGATCGGCGTGTACTCCATGTACAGGTTGTTCTCGCAGACGAAGACGACCGGCAGCCGCCACGATCACGGCGAAGTTCAGCGCCTCGTGGAACGCGCCGATGTTGGTCGCGCCGTCGCCGAAGAACGCCACGCTGACCCGCGGCTCGCGCCGGTACTGCGCGGACCAGCCCGCGCCGAGCGCGATGGCCAGGTGGGCGCCGACGATCGCGTACGAGCCCATCACGCCATGCTCGACGTCGGTGAGGTGCATCGATCCGCCCTTTCCGTGCAGGAGACCGTTGTCGCGCCCGAGCAGTTCGCCCATGACCGCGGTCATCGACGCGCCGCGGGCCAGGGTGTGGGCGTGGCCGCGGTAGGTGGCGAACGTGTAGTCGCCCGGCTGCATCGCCTCGCCGAAGCCGGCGGCGATCGCCTCCATCCCCAGCGACAGGTGGCTGGTGCCCTTCACCAGGTTCTGCATGAACAGGTCGTAGGCGCGCTTCTCGAAGCGGCGCATGCGCGTTTGCTGCCGGTACAGCGCGAGCGCCGTCGGCCGGTCCACCGTGCCCGGTGGCCGGTAGAGCAGCGCCGGGTCTACGCCGGGCGGTCCGGACATGACATCCCCCTCCTCGGGAGTCAGTATCTGTTGGTGACGAAGAGTTCCTCGGCCGGAAACAGGGTCAGGACAGCGGCGCCGTCGGCGGTGACGACCACCTCCTCCTCGATCCGGGCCGCGGAGTAGCCGTCGCTGGCCGGGCAGTAGGTCTCCAGGGCGAAGACCATGCCCTCGCGCAGTTCGACCGGGTGGGTGAGGGAGTTGAGCCGGGAGATGATCGGACGCTCGTGCAGGCCCAGACCGAGCCCGTGTCCGAACTGGAGGCCGAACGCGGCCATCTCGTTGGCGAACCCGAAGTCGTTCGCCTTCGGCCACAGCCGGGCGATCTGGTCGGTGGAGGTGCCGGGGCGCACGATGTCGATGGCGGCGTCGATCCACTGCCGGGCCTGGGTGTAGGCGTCGCGCTGGGCCTGGGTGGCGCGGCCGACCGCGAACGTGCGGTAGTAGCAGGTCCGGTAGCCGTTGAAGGACTGGATGACGTCGAAGTAGGCCTGATCGCCCGGGCGGATCAGCCGGTCGGAGAAGTTGTGCGGGTGCGGGTTGCACCGTTCGCCGGAGACCGCGTTGATGGCCTCGACATCGTCCGAGCCCATCTCGTAGAGCCGCTTGTTGGCCAGCGCGACGATCTCGTTCTCCCGCACGCCCGGCTTGAGCGCCTCGCTGATGTCCTGGTAGACACCGTCGACCATGGCCGCGGCCGTGGAGAGCAGAGCGATCTCGTCGGCGGACTTGATCAGCCGGGCGTCGAGCATGACCTGCTGGGCGTCGCGCACCTCGATGCCCACCCGCTGCAGCTCCAGCAGCATCGGCGTCTCGGCGATGTCCACACCGAGTGGGAGATCGGCGACGCCGTGCTCACGCAGGATCGACTGGATCTCCGCGACCGCGGCGGCGATCAGCCCGGCGTCCGGGGCGACCGCGCCGCGCAGGCCGAGCATGCCGGCCCGGCTGTTCGCCGGCTCGATCCACGGCGCGTAGCAGCTGGTGATGTCTGGGCCGCGGACCCGAAGTCCCACACGATCGGGTCGCCGGAGCGGGTGAGCAGGGTGTAGCGGGCCACCTTGTCCCGGGCCCACTCACCGATCATGGTGGCCGAGACGTACCGGATGTTGTTGATGTCGAACAGCAGGACCGCGCCGAGGTCGGAGGCCTCGAGCGCGGCCCGGGCCCGGGCCAGCCGGTAGCGGCGCAGCCGGTCGAAGTCGACGCGCTCCTCGAAGTCCACGGCCATCCGGCCGGGGCTGGGCGGGACACGGCCGAGATGTGCGGGCACCTGAACCTCCCCGGTCGCGCGTGAGCCGTGGCCGACTTCGCGACGGTCGACCGGGACCTCGAGGCCGTCGTCGACGTCCACGTCCTCCGGCTCCAGCTCGAGCCCGGCGCTGCGGGCCTGTTCGATCAGGAGCGCGGCGAAGTCCTCGTCCTGGTGGCCGCGGCCGACCGCCGCCTGCACCAGCTGGTGGGTGGCGGCGGCGACCGGCAGCGGCACCTGCAGCTGCGCGGGCGGCGGCCAGCCCGAGGTCGAAGTCCTTGCGCAGCAACGTCGTCGTGAAGGTCGGCGTGAGGTCGAGGTTGACCAGGGCGGGCGTCTTGTACCGGCTGAAGACCGATCCGAGCACCGACCCGTTGATGAACTCCAGGAACGCCGATCGGGAGACGCCGCCCTGCTCGGCCAGCACGGTGATCTCGGCGAGCGACTGGATCACCACGCCGAGGAGGATGTTGTGCGCCAGCTTCACCAGCCGCGCGACGTCGCCCGGTCCCGACGTAGGTGACGGATGCCCCGATGAGCCGCAGCAGCGGCTCGACCTCGTGGAACGCGTCCTCCGGCCCGGAGACCGCGATCGACAGCTTGCCCGCCCGTACCACCTTGGCGTTGCCGCTCACCGGTGCGGCGAGCAGGGTGGTGCCGCGCTCGGCGGCGACCCGCCGGATCCGATCGGAGGTCTCCGGCGGACACGGTGCTGGAGTCCACCAGGTACGCGGGCACGCTTCTCCTGCCGCAGCAGGCCACCCTCGCCCAGGGTCACCTCGAGCAGGTCGGCGTCGTCGGCCACCATGGTGAAGACGACGTCGCGGCCGGCCAGGTCGGCCACCGTCGTCCACGACCGTCGCGCCGTGCGCGGCCAGGTCCTCGGCCTTCGCGCGGGTGCGGTTCCACACGTGCACGTCCTGGCCGGCGGCGAGCAACCGCGTGGCCATCGCGTGTCCCATCCGGCCGGTGCCGATCCAACCGACGCTGTGCTGTGCGGTCATGAGGCAGGTTCCTTACCAGGTCTCGTTCCGGCGTCGGTCCGGGTGTGATCGGCGCGACGGTGCGCGACTGCGGCGGCGTCCGAGGTAGAGGCGGGCCACCTCGGGGTCGGTGAGCAGGCTCTGGCCGCTGGCGACGAGGCGCACCACGCCCGACTCGAGGACGGCGCCCGAGGTCGCGAGACGGCCAGCCCGGACCGGGCGTTCTGCTCGACCAGCAGGATGGTGCGGCCGGTCGCGGACAGCGTCCGGATGCTGTCGAACACGAGCTGGCGCGACTTCGGGTCGAGGCCGATCGACGGCTCGTCGAGCAGCATCAACGTCGGGTCCAGGATCAGCGCGCGGGCCAGCTCGACCTGCTTCTGCTCGCCGCCGGACAGCGACCCGGCGTGCTCGGCGGCCCGGGCCGTGCAGATCGGGAACGCCTCGACCGCCTCGCTCGAGCCGCTCCCGCACGGCCTTGGTGTCCCTGACCAGGTAGCCGCCCATGAGCAGGTTGTCCCAGACGGTCATCGCCGGGAAGAGGCTGCGCTCCTGCGGCACGTGCACGATGCCCAGCAGCAGCCGGGCCCGCGTGGGCAGGTCGGTTGATCTCCCGCTCGCCGAAGATAACCCGGCCGCGGCTGGGCGTCAGCAGCCCGCTGACCGTCTTGAGCACGGTGGACTTCCCGGCGCCGTTCGGACCGATGAGGCAGGTGACCGTCCCGGCGTCGACCCGCAGGTCGACGCCCTTGAGGATGTCGCCGGCGCCGTAGCCGGCGACGACGCCGTCGAGTCGCAGGATCGGTGCCATGCACGCTCAGGCCCCCAGGTACGCGTCGAGGACGAGCGGGTTGTCCTGCACCTCGGTCGGCGGCCCGGTGAAGATGGGCCGGCCGCGCGTCGAGCACGATGACCGGGTCGCACAGCCGCATCACGAACGTCATGTCGTGTTCGACGATCAGGAAGGTGACCCCGGCGGCGTGCCGGTCGCGGATGTGCCGCTCCATCGTGGCGACCAGGATCGGGTTCACCCCGGCGGTCGGCTCGTCGAGCAGCACCAGCCGCGGCGAGCTCATCAGCACGGCCGCGAACTCCAGCAGCTTGCGCTGCCCGTACGACAGCTCCGCGGCGAGCGCGTCGGCCACCGGCGCGAGCTGGAACTCCTCGAGCAGCGCGTCGGCCCGGTCCCGGTCGGCGCGGCTGACGCGGGGCGTGAACAGCTGCCACCAGCCGGTAGCCGCCCGCCACGACCAGGTTCTCCACCACGGTCAGCTGCGGAAAGACGCGCGCCTGCTGGAATGTCCGGGACAGGCCCTGCCGGTAGAGCCGCCCGGTGTCGTGGCCGGTCACCTCGCGACCGGCGAAGCGCACCCGACCCGCGTCGGCCTTGAGGTAGCCGGTGATGATGTTGAAGACGGTCGTCTTGCCGGAGCCGTTGGGGCCGATCAGCCCGGTGATCGTGCCCTCCTCGACCGAGAAGGAGCAGTCGTCGACCGCCCGGACCCCGCCGAACGTCTTGCGTGAGGCCGGTCGACCTCCAGCAGCGCGCTCACCCGCGCCACCTCCCGGCAGCGCGACCTCGCCGCCGTCGCCGGCGGCGGCCCGTCGGGTAGTGCGCCCAGCCGGCGCGTCGGCCCTCGCGGCCCGCGCCCGGCGGCGCCGCCGGCGCAGCGCGTCGGCGACCGTGGGCAGGATCGCCGCGCGGCAGCACCATCATGATCAGCAGGAACACCAGGGCGTACGCGATCAGGTAGAACTGGCTGGCACCGAGGCTGGTACGCCAGGTACTGCTGCCCGGACTCGAGGACGAACGCGCCGAGGACCGGGCCCCACAGCGTGGCCCGGCCGCCGAGGAACGTCATCAGCACGATGCGCGATGGTGATGAGCGGATCCACCGCGAACTGCGGGTAGATGAAGCTCTCGTAGTAGGCCCAGACGCCGCCGACCATCGTCGTCAGCCCGACGCTGACCGAGAAGGCCAGCACCTTCGCGCCGGTGACGGGCACGCCGATCCCGCGCGCCTTGTCCTCGTCGGCACGCACCGACGCCAGCGCCAGGCCGACCTTGCTGCGCATGGTGAGCGAACGTCAGCCCCATCGCCAGCGCGAGCAGGACGACCAGCACGTAGTAGAACGGTCGCTCGAACGTCGCGGCGGGAAACGGCGCCACCGGCAACGCCAGCCCCTGCGAGCCGCCGGTGAGGCCGCGCAGGTTGAACGCGAGCGTCTGCACCACGAACAGGAAGGTGATGGTCACGATCGCGAACACGTCGGCGCGGGTGCGCATCGAGATCAGCGCGATCGGCCAGCCGATCAGAGCGCCGACCGCGCCGATGACCGGCAGCCACAGGAACGGCTCGTACCCGGTGCTCAGGTGTTGGCCCTGGAAATGCAGCCCGACGCCGTACGCGCCGATGCCGAAGAACGCCGCGTGGCCCAGCGACGGGTAGCCGGCGAACCCGCCGACCAGGTTCCACGCGCTGGACATCACGGCGAACATGAGCGTGAAGACGAGCATGTTGAGCGACCCAGTGCTGCAGGCCGACGCAACGGCGCGCCGATCGAGCACGGCGAAGAACACCACGCCCCGGGCCAGGCCGGCCGACCGTCATATCGCGCCCCGCCCGACCGTGCCGAACAGGCCCTGCGGCCGGATCAACAGCACCAGGATGAGGATGACGAAGAACGTCATCTCCGACCAGGCCGGCGAGATCGTCGACGCGACGACCGCCGACGAGGTCGAGACGATGACCGCGGCGACGACCGCGCCGCCGATGCTGCCCAGGCCGCCGAGCACGACGATCGACAGCAGGCGCGAGATCAGGTCGTAGTGGCTGCCCGCGTTGAACGGGTAGAGCAGCCCGTAGATCGAGCCGGCCGCGGCCGCGGTCGCTGCGCCGAGGCCGAAGCCGAGGGCCGAGACCCGTTGCGTGCTGGACCCCGAGCAGCCGGGCCGACTCCGGGTTCTGCACCGTCGCCCGAACCGCCCGGCCGAACCGGGTGCGGTTGAGCAGCAGGTACAGCAGCCCGAGCGCCACCAGCGACAGCACGAACGCCAGGAACCGCACGACCGTGACCTGGTAGCCGAAGACCGTCCAGCTGGAGTTGGCGTAGCTGGTGTTGACGCTGCGGCGGGTCGTCTTCCAGGTCACGCTGATGACGCCCTCGATGAGCAGCGCCACGGCGAACGTGACCAGCAGGCTCAGCTCCGAGCGGTCCTCGCGCCGCAGCGGCCGCAGGAACGCCACCTCGACGCCGACGCCGACGCCGAACATCACGACCGTGGTCACCGGGATGGCCAGCAACGGGTCGAGGCCGAACGAGGTGAACAGCTGGTAGGCCAGGTAGGCCGCGAGGATCACCATGGCGCCCTGGGCCAGGTTGACCACTTTCATGATCCCGAAGATCAGGGTCTGACCGGAGGCCATCAGCGCGTACACGCCTCCGGTCAGAACCCCGAGGATCACGCCTTGGATGAGGGCGTGCATCCTCACCCGCCCCAGTTGGGCTTCGGGTAGACGGGCGTGGCCTTCGCGGTCGCGGCCGGGAACACCGGGACGAGCTTGCCGTCCTGCCACTGGATCAGGTTGAAGCTGCCGTTCGGCGCGCCGTTGGCGTCCCAGCTGACAGGTCGCCGAGCAGGGTCGGCCAGGTGCCCTGGTGCAGGGTCGCGATGATCGTTGCGTTGTCGATCTTCCCGGTCTTGCTTCGCCACGGCCTCCAGCAGCTGGCCGGCGGCGTACGCCTCGGCGCTGCTGTTGTCGATCGTGTCCGCCGTGCCGCCGTACGCCTTGATGTAGGCGGCGGTGAAGTCGGCGCTACCGAAGGCGGTCGAGTTGGGGAACCAGTCGCCGGCCGACATGATGCCGGCGACGTTCGCCGCGCCGACCTTGTCCGGGAACTCGACCGGCGAGTTGGCGCCGTTGGACATGAACATGAACTTCGGGCTGAACTTCAGCTGCACCAGGCTCTTCACCTGTGCGTAGGCGTCGTCGCTCTGGGTGCCGCTGACGAGGACGTCGGGCTTGGCCGCGACGATCTTCGCCATGATCGCCGAGAAGTCCTGCGTCTCGGCCGGGTAGACCTGCTTGTAGACCGTCTTGATGCCGGCCGCCTCGAAGCGCGTCGCGGATGTTCTCCGCGATGGGCGCGGCGAACGGGTCGTCGAGCTCGGCGTAGGCCGCGGTCTTCGGCTGCGCCGCGGCCGGCAGCGAGAGCACCCAGTCGGCGAAGACGTCACCGGACTTGACCACCGGCGCGGGCTGGACGAAGAAGAGGTTGTCCAGCTTCTGCGCGAAGACCGCGGGCCCGCCACCGGCCGGCTCGAGGAACGCGTAGCCGTACCGCTTGGCGACCTGCGAGGCCGGGACCGTCAGCAGGCTGGAGAACGGCCCGAAGACCAGGTCGACCTTGTCGCTGTTGATGAGGTTCTGGTAGTTGGTGACCACCTGGTCGGGCTCGACGTGTCGTCGACGATCTTCATCTGCGACCTGACGCCCCAGCATGCCCGCCCTTGGCGTTGACCGTGTTGGCCCACAGCTCGTACCCGGCCTTGACGGCCTTGCCCGAGTCGGCGAAGTCGCCGGTCAGCGACACCGACGCGCCGATCACGAGCGGCGCCGTCGAGCGACGGAGTTCGCGCCGGTGTTGGTGGAGTTGGACGCACACGCGGTGAGCGCCACCACCATGGTGGACAACGGCGAGCGCAGCGAGGGCGCTGCGCCGCAAACGATTGTTACCAGACATGACCCGCTCCTCCGTGGCAATGGCTTTGGAGATCCCCGAGCCGGGCGCCAGCGGCCAGACCCGAGCTGCGACAGCATGGCACAAACGATTGCGGTCAGCATTGCCCCGCCGCTTGCGAGATGTCAAGGAATCGTTGCCGATCCTGTTGCGCAGGCAGTGTCTGGCCCGGCCGAAGCGACCCGCCGGCGAGCAATCGATTGTGGGTCGGCGCCGAGATCTCGGCGATCGTGCCCTACTCTTGGCGCATGCACCGGGTCAAGCTGACCGACGTCGCGCGGATGGCCGGGCGTCCATCCCGGCACCGCCAGCCGCGCGCTCAACCCGGCGACCCGCGACCAGGTCAGCCGCGAGACGTCGCGCCGGGTCGCCCGGGTGGCCGCAGCAGCTCGGCTACGTCCCGAACCCGCTCGCCCGGGGTCTGCGCACGGCCCGTTCGTACATCGTCGGCATGGTCGTGCCGGACGTGACGAATCCGCTGTTCCCGCCCATCGTGCGCGGCGCGGAGCAGGTGCTGAGCGAGGCCGGCTACACGCTCGTGCTCACCGACACCGACAACGACGCGGCCACCGAGCGACGGCAGATCGAACAACTGCGGGCCCGCGGCGTGGACGGCTTCATCGTCGCCACCGCTCGGTGGGAGGACCCGATCCTCGACGAGCTGGCCGACGTCGGGATCCCGGCGGTGCTGGTCAACCGGAACACGGCCAGCCGCGCGGCTGCCCTACGTCGGCGGCGACGAGCGCACCGGCGTGCAGCTCGCCGTCGACCACCTGGTCGAGCTCGGCCACCGGCGGATCGCCTACCTCGCCGGCCCGCAGGACACCTCGACCGGCCGCGAGCGCTCGGGCGCCTTCACGCCAGGCGATCCGGAGCCACGCGCTGCCGACGCGGCCGCCAGCAGATCCGGGTCTGCACGGCGTACACCGAGGCGGCCGGCGCCGAGGCGGCCCGCCGGCTGCTCGGCGTCCGGCCGCGACTTCACCGCGATCGTGGCCGGCAACGACCTGATCGCCCTCGGGCGTGCTGGCCGTGCTCGCCGAGGCCGGCATCCGCTGCCCCGACGCAGATGTCGGTGATCGGCTTCAACGACCTGCCGATGGTGGACAAGCTGACGCCGCCGCTGACGACGGTCCGGCTTCCGCTGGCCGAGATCGGCGCGCTGTCGGCCCGGATCCTGCTCGCCGAGATCGACGGCGCGGTCCCCGACGGCCAGGTCGGCCAGTCCCTGCTCGGCGTCCAACTCGCCGTTCGCGGCACGACTGCCCCACCATCCGAATCGCAACCGCCCGGGCGCCGCTGATCGGCCATCGGTGGTCGACACGGCACGAAACCTGATCAACGCTGTGGGATCGGGCGGAACCGGCTCAGCCGAGGGGGTTCGGGCGGGTCAGCCCCGAGGTCGTAGGCGAAGATCACGGCTTGGACGCGGTCGCGGGGGCCGAGTTTGGCCAGGACTCGGCCGACAAGCGCGCGGCCGGACGGCCCTGCGGCCACGATCGCCAGACGATCCTGGAGTCTTCGACAGGCTGCGCCGGGCCGGGACTTCATGCGTACACAGCTATACATTTGCATCTCCCTCGCTCACTCGACTCGGATCTGCCTCGCACGATCAAACAGTCGATTGTGTCAGCGCCGGCTCCCAGCCTGGCTGGACTGCGTCTCAAACCGCGCCGTCGGCGACGCTGATCGCGCGATCGCCCAGCGTGAACCGCAGGACATCTTCAACCATCTTCACAACGACCACCTTCACAGGGACAGATAGTACGAGGTCGATGGCTCGGCGGAGGTCGGCTCCGGGATCACCGCATCCGCCGGGATCAGGACCCGACAGGCGTAGTAGGTCCGCTGCTCGCGGCGCGCCGTGACAGCAGGGCCGCTACGCCCGCACCGACCAGCGCCAACCCGATTTGCAACACGGCCTTCTTCCAGCCATACATGCTGGCCGTACCAAGGGCCGCGCCGAGGCCGGCGGCGACGAGCGCGCCGACAACCGACAGCGTGGGCGCCATCCACCGGGCGCTGGCCGACTGCCGACCCAGGATCAGGCCGGCGATGCCTCCGATGACGACGCCGATGACGACGGCGGCGATCCAATTTGTCATGGCAACTCCGTTTCGAAGCTGGTGATGGTCGTTATCGCGATAGTCCTCCCACCGTTCGGCGGGGATGTCAAGACCAACCAAGTTGCGGACGGACAGTTGCTCCAGCAACTAGGAGCGGAGTCCAATTAGGACGACCAACGTGTCATCACGTGCAGTTGCAAAGCCAGAGCTGGTCACCCGGCTGATCCTGGACGCCACACAGACGCCACGCGGTCGGACTTCTGACGCAGAACCCCAGACCAGCGCGG
>CAWFLC010000008.1:0-476181 GCA_963816625.1 uncultured Actinomycetota bacterium
TCGAGCTGATCGGCGGCGGTGCCGACCGGCCCCTTGATCCCCCGCAGGGGGTAGTCCTGGATGAGCCTTTCCATCCGGCGGTACGCGAGGAGCAGCTCCTCCGCCGCCGACGCGAACCGCTTGCCCAGGGTCGTCGCCTGCGCCGGCACGTTGTGTGACCGGCCGACCATCACCAGCGACTCGTACTGGGCGGCGCGCGCGGCCAGCCGGGCCAGCGTGGCGACGATCCGATCCCTGATCAACTCCATGGACCGGCGGATCTGCAGTTGTTCGACGTTCTCGGTGAGGTCGCGCGAGGTCATGCCCTTGTGGATGTGCTCGTGCCCGGCGAGCGCGCTGAATTCCTCGATGCGCGCCTTCACGTCGTGCCGGGTGACCCGCTCGCGGGCGGCGATGCTGGCCAGGTTGACCTGATCGAGCACGCGCCGGTAGTCCTCGACCACGCCGTCCGGGACCGGTACGCCGAGGTCGCGCTGCGCCTCGAGGACGGCCAGCCAGAGCCGGCGCTCGAGGCGGATCTTCTCCTCCGGCGACCACAGGTCGACGAGCTCCGGCGACGCGTACCGGCTGGCGAGAACGTTGGGAATGGCCACGCGTCAAGTCTTGCAGGCCGGGCTACGTTCGTCTTACAGGCCGGGCTACGTTCGCGGTGGGTAGTCGCGCTCGGGCAGTCCGACGCGCAGCGCGACCCGATCGAGGTACGCGAGCTGCACGCCGATCACCAGCAAGAGCAGCAGGACGAACCCGCCGATCGGCAGCACCAGTGAGTACGGGATCTGGTCGATGGCGCCCGGCCCACTGACGTACTGCACCAACGCGACCGTCGCCGGCATGTGCTTCGGGTTGGCGGCGGAGATGAGCGGCCAGATCAGGTCTTGCGCCTGCACCACCCAGGTGACGCCGAAGACCACGCCGAGCATCGGCAGTACCGGCAGGAGCAGGCGGGCGGGCGCGACTGAACGGCCTTCCTGCCGCAGCGCCTCACCTCGCAGAGCCTGCCCGCGCAGCATGAGCGCGAGCACGAAGAGCGCGGGGATGGTCACCCAGACCGGCGGGATGAGCCCGAGCAGGCTGTTCAGCCGCCCGGCGACCGCGCCGTTCGCGTACGCCCGGAGCGCCAGCGGCCCGATCCCCACGAACAGGAACAGGCCGAACGGCAGCAGCAGCCACTCGCTGTGCCGCCCGAACGGGCGCAGCCAGCTGATCCCGGCCGCGGCGAGGGTCGCGACGAGCACCCCGACGAACGCCGAGATCAGCGTCGGAACCCAGGTGTTGACCGCGACCGTCGCGGGCGACGGCGACCGACCACCGGCCGTACCGTCGCCGAGGTGGCCGAGCAACGGCCACAGCCCGATCAGCGTGAGGACGAAGACGGCGAGCAGGATGACGCCGCCGACGACCAGGCCGATCGCCCGCACGGTGGGCGGCGTGGTCCGCTCGTCGGCCGAGCGCCACGGCTTGTCGAACTCGATCCGCAGCCCGCTCACGACGACGAGCAGCGTGACCCCGACGCCGAGGAGGATCAGCGGCACCATGAGCACCACGGAGACGGCCGCCCCGGTGCCGAAGTCGAAGTTCTGGAAGCCGAGCTGGAACATCAGCGTGACCGGCGTGGCGCCGCGGTGGAAGGTGATCAGGTAGGGAAACACGAACTCCTGCAGCGTCGCGGCGAGCGTCGCGGCGAGCGCGATGATCGCGGCCACGACAACGGCCGGGTACGCGCGTCGCGCCGGGTCGCGCCGCCGCAGCGTGGCCAGGAACAGCGTCACGGCCAGGGCGGCGAACAGCCCGAAGGTGCCCCACCAGTACATGCGCGCGGGCCATGCTGTTGACGTTCTCGCCGTTCACCTGGCCGCGCCGGCTGGCGAACTGGGCCACCGCGATCGCCGTCGGCGCGTACGCGGCGAGCGGCACCGCCAGCAGTGCCCGCGTGACCCAGCGGGCGACCAGACCACCGGTGTGCGCGGCCCAGGCGAGGACGGGTCCGGCGACGAGTACGACCAGGATCGGCACGATGGCCAGCGACAGCGCGTAGCCGAGCGAACGGCCGAGGCCGGCGTCGGCGGCCCGGCTGTAGTTGGCCCCGGTGAAACCACCGCCGTCGCCGTTCTCGCCGTGGATCGTGCGCAGGATGTTGACCTTGTGGAAGCTGCTGTTGACCGTCCAGATGAGCGGCCCCACGTAGGAGACGATGAGCAGCACGAACGCCGGGATGACCAGCACCAAGCCGACGACGATCTGCCAGGTCGGCTTCGGCGGCAGCGGGCGCATCATGGTCGGCCGCAGCGTACCGGTCTGGAGGGGCTCGATCGGCGGACGCTACGGTCTGCGGAGGCGCGGTCTGCGGAGGCGCGGTCTGCGAAGGCTCGGTCGGCTCCGACGAGGGTGACATGCGGATCAGCTTATGAGTCGGACGCCATTTCAGCGCGACAGGATCGCGGTCACTCCCTGGCCGCCCGCGGCGCAGATCGAGATGAGGCCGCGCCCGCTGCCTTTCTCCGCGAGCAGCTTGGCGAGCGTCGCGACGATCCGCCCGCCGGTCGCCGCGAACGGGTGACCGGTGGCGAGCGACGAGCCGTTCACGTTGAGCTTCGCGCGGTCGACCGTCCCCAGTGGAGCGTCGAGGCCCAGGCGGCCCTTGCAGTACGCCGGGTCCTCCCACGCCTTGAGGGTGGCGAGCACCTGGGCGGCGAACGCCTCGTGGATCTCGTAGAAGTCGAAGTCCGGCAGTGTCAGCCCGGCCCGCGCGAGGAGTCGCGGCACCGCGAAGACCGGCGCGGTGAGCAGCCCCTCGCCGCCGTGGACGAAGTCGACGGCGGCGGTCTCGGCGGTCTCGAAGTACGCCAGGATCGGCAGCCGATGGCTCTTCGCCCACTCCTCGCTGGCGAGGAGCGTCACGGCCGCGCCGTCGGTCAGGGGTGAGGAGTTGCCGGCCGTCATCGTCGCGTCGGGGCCGCGGCCGAAAACCGGCTTGAGTTTGGCGAGCCGCTCGAGGCTGGTGTCCGGGCGGAGGTTCTGGTCGCGTTTGAGTCCCAGGTACGGCGTGACGAGGTCGTCGAAGAAGCCCCGTTCGTAGGCGGCGGCGAGGCGCTGGTGCGACCGGAGCGCGAGTTCGTCCTGCTCCTCGCGGGTGACGGCCCACTCCTTGGCGGTGATGGCCGCCGAGTCACCCATCGACAGGCCGGTGCGCGGCTCGGCGTTGCGCGGGACGTCCGGCTTGAGCTGCGTCGGGCGCATCTTCGCGGCGGCGCGCAGCCGGTCGCCCAGCGAGCGCGCGCGGTTGAGCTCGAGCAGGGCGCCGCCGCAGGTCCTCGTTGACGCCGAGCGGCGCGTCCGACGTGGTGTCGACACCGCCGGCGATCCCGGCCTCGATCTGGCCGAGCGCGATCTTGTTGGCGACGAGGATCGTCGCCTCGAGCCCGGTGCCGCAGGCTTGCTGAATATCGTAGGCCGGGGTGTGCGGGTCCAGCCGCGAGCCGAGCACGCTTTCGCGGGTCAGGTTGTAGTCGCGGCTGTGCTTCAGCACCGCCCCGGCAACCACCTCACCAAGGCGCTGACCAGCCAATCCGAACCTTGACGCCAGGCCGTCGAGGGCGGCCGTGAGCATGTCCTGATTGGACGCACGTGCATATGCACCGCCCGAACGCGCGAACGGAATCCGGTTGCCGCCGACGATCGCCACACGACGGGTTTCCATCGGGCATCCTCCATACGCACATCGGACAAGTTGGCGCTAACCTACCCCTGGGTAAGGTAGCGCGCTCGTCGCGACTGGGGAGGCACGCACATGACCGACCGCTACGCCAACTTCGCCAACTCCGGGCCGGGACGTTTCCTCGTGCGACGTCTCGGTCTTCCTGATCCGCCTCGCCTGCGCCGCCATAAAGCCGGCGACTCCGCCATCGCCGGACCAGTCCTCATCGGCGGGGCCGGCCGCATCGTCGAGCCGCGTCGGCAAGCTCGTCGAGAGCCTCGGCGCCGCGATCCAAGCGCCGAGCCAGAGCGGTGGCCGGCCGGGCGCAATCCTGTTCGACGCGACAATCGTGCCCGACTGCACCGCGCTGCGCGCACTTTTCGACTTCTTCCACCCGGTCATCCGTACGCTCGCGCCGAACGGTCGCGTGGTCGTTTTCGGTACGCCGCCGGAGACCTGCGCCAACTCCCGCGAGGCCGCGGCGCAGCGGGCGCTCGAGGGCTTCACCCGGTCGCTGGCCAAGGAGGTGGGCCGCGGCTCGACCGCGCAACTCGTCTACGTCGTCCCGGGTGGCGAGGACGCGCTCGAGTCCACCGTGCGGTTCCTGCTCTCGGGCCGCTCCGCCTACGTCTCCGGGCAGGTCGTCCGGGTCGGTCCGGCCGCGCTCGACCTCCCGCAGGACTGGGACCGGCCGCTCGACGGCAAGGTGGCCATCGTCACCGGCGCCGCTCGGGGGATCGGTGAGTCGATCGCCGGCGTGCTGGCCCGGGAGGGGGCGCACGTGGTCTGCCTCGACGTGCCGGCCGCGGGCGACGCACTGTCCACAGTGGCCAACGACCTCAAGGGCACGGCGCTGCAGCTCGACATCACCGCCGGTGAGGCGCCCAGCCGGCTCGCCGACTTCATCACCACGCGCCACGTGCACGCCGACATCTTCGTGCACAACGCCGGGGTGACCCGCGACAAGACGCTCGGCCGGATGACCGAAGAGCAGTGGGACACGGTGCTCGACGTCAACCTGGCGAGCCAGGAGCGCATCAACGACGTCCTGCTCGAAGAGAACCTGCTCGGCGGCAACGGCCGTATCGTCGCCGTGTCGTCGGTCTCCGGCATCGCCGGCAACCGCGGCCAGACCAACTACGCCACCTCGAAGGCCGGCGTCATCGGCCTGGTCGAATACATGGCGCCGACGCTCGCCTCGCGCGGCATGACCATCAACGCGGTCGCACCCGGCTTCATCGAGACGAAGATGACCGCGGCGATGCCGGTGATGATCCGGGAAGCCGGCCGCCGTATGAACAGCCTGTCCCAGGGCGGCCTACCGGTCGACGTCGCCGAAACCATTGCGTGGCTGGCCAATCCGGCATCCGGCGGGGTCACCGGAAACGTCGTCCGCGTCTGCGGGCAGAGCCTCCTGGGCGCTTGATGCCGTTGACTAGGGCAGGCCGTTGAGCGGGTAGCGGCCGGGGGCCAGGCGACCGGTCGGGTCGAGCGCGGCCTTGGCCTGCCGGTCGGCGAGCGTCAACGGCACCGGGCCGGTGATGTCGACCGCGGAGCGCAGCGGCTCCGGCGCCCGCAACACGACGCAGCTACCACCGCCCCGCCCCAGCATCACCGCACGCGCGGCGGTCAGGACGCCGTCGATCCGGCCGGCGCCCAGGCTCGCGGGCAACGCCGCGTAGGCCACCCCGACGCCGGCCGACCCGCGCACCGGCACCGGCACCCCGGCGGCATCGCGGAGGGCGTAGATGACCGCGAAGAGCTCGTTGCTCGGCGCGCTGATCTTCAGCGCCACGTCCGACCCGTCGAACGGGTACCTTCCCCACCACTCGGGCGGCGTGTCGGCCACGGTCGCACCACCACCGAGGATCCGTGCGATCGCCTGCGCCCGCGAGGTCGCGCTCGCGCCCTCAACCAGCGCGGCGAGCTCGCCGGTGCGCGCCTCGGCGCCGCCGCCGGCCGACCACCGCGTGCCGGCGGCGCTGCCCGGCAGGTCGCACTCGATCGCGACCGGGGCGAACGACGAGGCGAGCAGCGCGTAGGTCAGCTCCTGCACGTCGCGCGGCGTCGCCACCGGACGGATGACCCAGGCGCGGCCGGCCGGCACCGGATGCACCCGGACCGTCGCCTCGGCCAGGATCCCCAGGGTGCCGAACGACCCGCACAACAGGCGGGGCAGGTCGAACCCCGACAGCTGCCGCGCCAGGCTGCCGTCGGCGAGGCCGGCCCGGACGCCGATCACGAAGTCGCTCGGCGGCCCGAACGCCAGCCGCAGCGGTCCGGCCTCGTTGGTCGCGATCACGCCGCCGAGCGTCGCACCGGGCGACCCGACATCGAGCGCGAGTCGTTGGCCGGCCGGGCCGAGCGCCGCCCGGATCGCCCGGAGCGGGGTGCCGGCGCCGATCGTGGCCAGCTCGTTGACCGCGTCGTGGTCGTAGACGCCGGAGAGCCGGGCGACGTCGATCAGGACGTCCACGCCGGTCGGGGTGGCACCCCAGTCCAGCTTGGTGCCCGCGCCCACGGCCACCACGGACAGGCTCTCCTCGGCGGCCACCTGCAGCACCGCCGACAGTTCGCCGGCATCGGCCGGTGCGGCCACCCAGCCCGGCACCACCCCGCCGACCGCGTCAGCGGCATTCGCCTCACGGGCATTGGCCGGCCCGCACGCCTCTTTCAGGGCGTCGATCACGCTCACCGCCGCTGGCTCCTCGCATCCGGCTCTCATACGTCCGCCGACGGTGTCTTGGATGTCGACGGTGTGAGCTGACGGGGGAAGCGCGCGATGGTGCGTCAGCGAAAGCGCATGCTCGACCAGAGTCGAACACACGTTCGAAAGCTTAGACGGGTGTCAGTTGACCCGCAACACCCTCCGCAGAAAGGTCCATCGATCCGCGACGGCGGCCGGGGATTTCACCAGGTCATCGCCGGTCGGATAATCCTTGCGGGATTTGCTGCCGGCGGTAACCGTGACGAGCTCGTCGACCTGACTCTTCGGGGCCGCGGCATCCGGGGCACCGAACTGCATCAGCACCGACCGCTTGGTACCGGTGACCGACACGTACCGGGCGCCGTCGAAGCGGGTCAACGCCTTGAGGTAGGCGTCCCGCTTGGCCGGCTCGCGGGCGGCGCCGGCCTCGGTCGAGACGATCATGGTCTGCGACAGCCGGCTGCCGGTACCGGCCAGGACGACGCCGGAGAGCCGGTTCTCCAGCGCGGTCAGTACCTGGGCCAGATCGCCGCCCCAGCCGTGGCCGACGACGGCGAGCCGGCTCGGGTCGGTGTCGTCGCGGCGGGCGAGCAGGTCGAGGGCGCGTCGCTGGGCGAGCACGGCCGCGACGACCATGGCGGAGTCGGCGTTCGGGTCGCCGGTGACCTTGAACGGAACCTCCGCGACCATCGCGGTGACGCCGTGCCGGGCGATCTCGGAGAGCTCGGGCAGCCAGGTGTCCCGGTTGGCGCCGGCGGCGTGCGCGTAGACCACGCCGGGCATCCGCCCCTTGGGCTGCTGCGGCGTCACCACGTACGCCGGGATGGTCCCGCCCTTGGTATCGCTGTACGTGATGACCTCGATGCCCACCCCGTCGCCGGTGCGGCTGTCGGTGAGCACCGCGTCCAGGAACGAGTGGCTGTCGTACGAGTACAGCTTCTTCAACGTACTGAACGGGATCTTCGGCGGTGAAAACGTCGAGGGGTCGAACGTCGGTGCCGCCTCCGACGGCGAGACCGGCGCGGCCGCGCTGGTCACTCCGCCGGTGGGCCTTACCGTGTCCGACCCCCCGCCGCAACCGTCTGCCAACATCGCTGCTGCCAGTCCGGTTACCCCGATGTGCAACACCCCACGACGCCGCACCGCATTTCCTCCAACAGCCTGGCCGAACTCCAAGCCATCAAACGGTGCGGCGCCATATCTCCTACTGATACGGACCACCGACATCCGCAGATGGTTGCCGACTATCTTGCCGCCCACGCATTTGGGTCCCGGCGACCGGGTAACGTTGGCGGTCGTGACAAGTGAGCAGCAGCCGGTCGAGAAGGTTCAGGTCGAGAAGGTACCGATCGCGAAGCAGGTCCCGACCCGAGCGCACCCACCACGGCGACACCGTGGTCGACGAGTACGCCTGGCTCCAGCACAAGGACGACCCGGACACGGTCGCCTACCTCGAGGCGGAGAACGCCTACACGGCCGGCCACGACCGCGCACCTCGGCGGGCTGCGCGACACGCTCTTCACCGAGATCAAGTCCCGCACCCAGGAGACCGACCTGTCGGTGCCCGTCGCGCAAGGGCGAGTACTGGTACTACACGCGCACCGAAGAGGGCAAGCAGTACGCGCATCCACTGCCGCGTGCCGGTGACCCCGGGCGAGACCGCCCCGCCCGCGCTCGGCGACGGCGGCCCGCTCCCCGGCGAGCAGGTGCTGCTCGACGGCAACGCGCTGGCCGGCGACTCACGACTTCTTCGCACTCGGCACCTTCGACGTGAGCCCCGACGGGCAGCTGCCTCGCGTACTCGACCGACTTCGCCGGCGACGAGCGCTTCACCCTGCGGGTGAAGGATCTCACCACCGGCGAGACTCCTGCCCGACGAGATCGAGGGCGTCTTCTACGGCGCGGCCTGGTCGGCCGACGGCTCGACGCTGTTCTACACTGACCGTCGACGACGCCTGGCGGCCGAACCGGGTGTGGCGGCACATCGTCGGCACCCCGGCCACGGACGACGCAGATCGTGCTACGAGGAGACCGACGAGCGGTTCTGGGTGGGCGTCGAGCTCACCCGTTCGCGAGCGGTTCATCCTGGTCGAGATCGCACAGCAAGATCACCAGCGAGGTGCGGGTCGATCCCGGCCGACGACGCCGCACGGCCGAGCCGATGGTCGATCGCGCCCCGCCGGCAGGGCGTCGAGTACTCCGTCGAGCACCACGGCCACCGGTTCCTGATCCTGCACAACGACGGCGCCGAGGACTTCGCGCTCGCGTACACCTCGGTCGACCGCGCCCGGCGCCTGGACGCCGCTGATCGAGCACACGCCCGGCACCCGGCTGCTGGACGTCGACGCGTTCGCCGGGCACCTCGTGCGTGTCGCTGCGCCGCGACGGGCTGACCGGCCTCCGGGTGATGCCGCTCGACGGCGGCCCGCGACGTACGACATCGCGTTCCCCGAGCCGCTGTACATCGGTCGGCCCGGACGCCAACCCGGACTACGACACCACGTCGTTCCGGCTGCAGCTACACGTCGCTGGTGACGCCCGACTCGGTCTACGACTGCGACCTGCCGACCCGGCGAGCTGATGCTGCGCAAGCAGAAGCCGGTGCTCGGCGACTTCGACCCGGCCGACTACGAGCAGCACCGCGAGTGGGCGGCCGCCGACGGACGGCACCCGCGTGCCGATCTCCATCGTCTGCCGCGCACGGCACCCCGCGCGACGGCGTCGGCGCCGCTGGTGCTCTACGGCTACGGCTCGTACGAGGCTCAGCATCGACCCGTGGTTCTCCATCGCCGCGCCTGTCGCTGCTCGACCGGGGCGTCGTCTTCGCGATCGCGCACGTCCGCGGCGGCGGCGAGATGGGCCGCCGCTGGTACGAGGAGGGCAAGCTGCTGGCCAAGAAGAACACGTTCACCGACTTCGTCGCCTGCGGCCGAGCACCTGGTCAAGGCCGGCTGGACCAGCGCCGACCGGCTGGTCGCCCGGGGCGGCTCGGCCGGCGGCCTGCTGATGGGCGCGGTCGCCAACCTGGCGCCGGAGGCGTTCGCCGGCATCGTCGCCCAGGTGCCGTTCGTCGACGCGCTCAACATCGATCCTCGACCCGTCGCTGCCGCTGACCGTCATCGAGTGGGAGGAGTGGGGCAACCCGCTCGAGGACCCCGAGGTGTACGCGTACATGAAGTCGTACACGCCCTACGAGAACGTCGCCGACCGGCCGTACCCGGCGATCCTGGCGGTGACCAGCCTCAACGACACCCGCGTGCTGTACCACGAGCCGGCCAAGTGGGTGGCCCGGCTGCGCCGGCTGTCGCCGCGACGCCGACGTGCTGCTGAAGACCGAGATGGGCGCCGGGCACGGCGGCCCGAGCGGCCGCTACGACGCCTGGAAGGAGGAGGCGTTCGTCATGCGCCTGGATCCTGGACCAGGTCGGCCTGGCGAAGCCCTGACCAACGTCGTCGTCGTCGAGGTCCGCGCCTCAACCGGCGTCGCCGCTCGGTCGTGATGCAGAAGAGTTATGGGTGTGCGAGCGCCCAAAAGGCTCCCGGATCATGACTGTGCGGGCTGCGGTCCCAGATGCTGGAACCGGGTAGAGGACGGTGTGTGTTGAAACGGTGATGCGCCGGAGAACATCATGATGTCCCGGTACGCATCGCCGGTTCGGCACACCTGCCAACCCGGCCGGGAACCACTATTTCGCCGGAGGAGTGGCATCCGGGCCCCGCTGAGGCCACTCCTTCCCCGGAATAGTGGCATCCGGGCCCCGCTGAGGCCACTCCTTCCCCGGAATAGTGGCGACGGGCTTGGCACCGCGGACGTGGCAGCGAGGAGCGCTAGCGACGAGTGGTGTCTGGCGGGAGCAACGGTCTTACGCCCGGCGGACCCGAGTCATGACAGAAAGAACTGACCTAGTGTTGGCGGCATGAGCGTCGAACTCGTCGACCTGGCCGCCATCCGCGCCGCCGCGGAGCGCATCGACGGTCTCGTGGTGCGTACCCCGCTGCTGCCCTGCCCCTGGGCCGAAGACCTGTGGGTGAAGCCCGAAAGCCTCCAGCCGATCGGCGCGTTCAAGCTGCGCGGGGCGACCAACGCGCTGCATCGCCTGGACGCGGCTCAACGCGAGGCCGGCGTGATCACGCACTCGTCCGGCAACCACGCGCAGGCGCTCGCCTACGCCGGCCGGGCCCTCGGTGTGCCGGTGACCGTGGTCATGCCGGACGTGTCCGCCCCGATCAAGATCGAGGCCACCCGGAGCTACGGCGCCGAGGTGGTGCTCGTGGCGCAGGCGGACCGGGAGTCGGCCGCCGAGGCGCTCCGCGAAGAGCGCGGACTGACCATGATCCCGCCGTACGACCACCCGGACATCATCGCCGGGCAGGGCACCGTCGGACTGGAGATCGTCGCGGACCTGGACAGCGTCGACGTCGTCGTCGTACCGGTCGGCGGCGGTGGGCTGTCCTCCGGCGTCGCGACCGCCGTCAAGGCGCTCGCGCCGAGCGTCGCGGTGATCGGGGTCGAGCCGGCCGACGCGGCCGACGCGGCCGAGAGCCTGGCGGCCGGCGAGGTGCGGCACTGGCCGGTCGAACGGCTGCTGAGCACGGTCGCCGACGGCTTGCGCACCAGCCTGTCGGAGTTGACCCTGGCCCACCTGAGCAAGTACGTCGACGCGATCATCTCGGTCACCGACGACGAGATGCTCGACACGATCCGCACCCTCGCCCGCTCGGCTCGGCTGGTGGTGGAGCCGAGCGGCGCGGCGGCGACCGCGGCCGTCCTGCACCGACGCTCCGAACTGCCGGCCGGCCGGGTCGTCTCGGTGATCAGCGGCGGCAACATCGACCCGGAACTGTTCCGCCGGGTCCTTGCCGCCTGACCCGCACGTGGTTGTGCACAGGGTGTCGTCCACAGGCTGTGGATAACTTTCCGCGCGCTGTGCACATCCTGTGGGCCAGGAAATTGCCTGTCCACAGCCGTGAATGGGGATATCGACAGGTGCACGGCGGGTTGTCCACACAGGGCGGTACACAGCCTGTGGACAACGGTTGAAGGGCCTTACCGAAATTGATCGGGCACAAGAGTGCACCGAGAGTGCACAAAGTCGCGATCAGTCGCCGTTGAAGTACCGCCGAGCGCCCGGGTGCAGCGGCACCGGCTCGGTATTCGGCCCGCTGGCCTTGTCGAAGTTGCCGCCCTCGCGGTGCACCTTCGCCAACTCCTGCTGGTGCTCGTACAGCACCTTGGTCAGGCCGTAGGCGACGTCGTCCGGCATGTTCGGCGACACGATGATCATGTTGAACACGACGATCGTCTGGGTGTCGGCCGGCACGCTGTATGTCTTCTTGGGGAGCGCGGCGACCCCGTACACGGAGCCGTATTTGCTGGTCAGGGCCGGAAGCTGGGCCTCGAGCGGCAAGAAGCGGTAGAGGTCGGGCCCGCTCTTGAAGAGGTCGCTGATGCCGGGGGTCGGCAGGCCGCCGGTGAAGAAGAGCGCGTCGGTCGTGCCCGCCTGCATGCCCTTGGTGGTCTCCGGCAGCGAGAGGCGCTGGCGCAGCACGTCCTTGTCGGGATCGAGGTCCCCGGCGGCCAGGATGCGCCCGGCCAGGATGTCCGTACCGGAGTTGGGCGAGCTCGTGGAGACCCGTTTGCCGCGCAGGTCCGCGAACGTGTTGATGTTGGCGGCGGTCCGCACGATGCAGTGCACGTAGTTGCGGTAGATCCGGGACAGCGCCACGATCTTCTGCGGCTTACCGGCGAACGGCGCCTTCCCGGCGACCGCGTCGGCCGCCGTGTCGCCATTGGAGAAGCCGATGTCGAAGTCGCCGGTCGCCACCCGCTTGATGTTCTCGCCGGACGCGCCGCTGGATTCGGCGTGCGCCTCGTACCCGGGCAGGTAGCGGGTGATGAGATCCGCGTAGCCGCCGCCGATCTGGTAGAACACGCCGGTCGTGTTGCCGGTCGCGATGAACAGCCGCCCGTCGTGCCAGGCCGGCGGCTTGGCCGAGGCCGAGTCACCGCAGGCGGCCAGCGCGCCGGTGCTCAGCAGCATCGTGGTCTTCAGGAAGCCCCGCCGCGAGATGCTCACCCGAACACCACGTTTCTCGGCCGTGGGTCAAGGGCGTCGGCGACCCGGTTGACCAGCATCGCCGTCTCGTACCCGATCTGGCCGAGGTCGCAGCCGGGTGCGGCGAGCACGCCGAGCAGCGCCCGGTCACCCACCGCCATCAGTAACATCACGCCGCCGTCCATGTCGACGATGGTCTGCCGGACGGTACCGGCCATCATCACGCGCGCCGCGCCGCCGGTCAGGCTGGCCAGCCCGCTGATCACCGCGGCCAGATGGTCGGCCTGGTCGATCGGCAGGTCGGCCGAGCAGGCCAACCGGAGGCCGTCACCGGAGACGGTGATGGCGTGCGCGACGTCGGGGACCTGCCGGGCGAAACTGACCATGAGCCAATCGAGGCCGGAGGCCGCCGCCTGCTGCTGCTGCTGATCCATTGCCATCATCGATCCTTCGGTACTGCGACAGCACTGCCACCACGGCGCGCGGCGGCGGAGACGCCCTCGGCGAAGGCCGACAGCCGGGCCCGGATCCTCTCTGGGTCCAGCCCCACCGTGACGGCGGCCGAGTCGTCGACGGGCGGTCGAGGCGTGGGAATGCGCTCGGTGCTCGGCAACCGTTCACCGGGCCGGCGCCGGGGAAGCCCCGACGAGTCGCGGGGCGGCAACGGCACCGCCGCCGGCGCCGGAACGAGGCCGCTCGGCACGGTTTCCGCCGGAACACCGCCGGCCGGCGGGGGCGTGACCGGCCGGGGCGGCCAGGCGCCTGGGTGCTGCGGCGGCTTCGGCGCCGCGGCGTTGATCTCGCCCCCGCTCAGGTACGGCCGGAACCACGGCACGTGCCCGTTCCCGGTCGACCCGGACCGGCCGCTTCCGGTGCCGTTTCCGTTGCGATGCAGGCCGGGCCGGATCCGCGATAACGTCGGCCCCGGGCTCGCCGGGGCGGCCACCGAGTCCACGATCACCACCGGATCCGGTCCACCCCGCCACGACCCGGCCGGCAGCGCGCTGGGCAACGCCAGCACATGGTGGGGCAGGGACACGAGCGCGGTGGTGCCGCTGCCGGTCGCGTACAACTGGACCCGGATGCCGTGGCGGTACGCGAGGTGCGCGACCACGTGCAGGCCCATCGTGCCGGCCGCCGCACTGCTCAGGACGGTCGGGTTGTCGAGCCGCGCGTTGATCTCGGCGAGCCGGCTCTGGTTGATGCCGATGCCGCTGTCGTGGATGCGCAGCAGCGCGCCGTCGATGGACCGGCTGGCGTCGACCCGGACCGGGCTCGACGGCGGGGAGAAGGTCGCCGCGTTCTCCAGGAGTTCGGCGAGCAGGTGCACGACGTCGCCGACCACCGGGCCGGCCACGAACACGTCGCTCGGCCCGGGTTCGACCCGGTGGAAGTCCTCGATCTCGGACGCGGCCGCGGTCATCACGGCGGTCAGCGGTACCGCCTGGCTGGCCGGCCGGCCAGGCTCGCCGCCCGCCAGCACCAGGAGGTTTTCGCCGTTGCGCCGGAGGCGGGCGGCGATGTGGTCGAGCGCGAACAGCCGCGCGAGAGCCTCCGGGTCGATCTCGTCCCGCTCGAACTCGTCGAGCAGCCGCAGCTGCCGGGTGATGAGGGTACGGATCCGCCGCGCCAGCACCTCGGCCATCCGCCCGATGTCGACGCGCAGCTCGGCCTGTTCACCGGCGAGTCGCAACGCGGTGCGGTGCACGGTCGCGAAGGCGTCGGCCACCTGACCGATCTCGTCGTTGGAAGACGCGATGGTACGGGTGATCGCCGCCGCCGAGGGTCCGGAGACGGAGGTGGTGTCCGGCATCGTGCCGGTGATCACCGAGTTGATCGCCTCCGGCAGGTCGCGGCGGGCGACGGTGAGCGCGGCGGCCCGCAGGTCGCGCAGTCGCCGAGCGGTCCGTACGGCCAGCAGGCTCGCGGTGATCAGGGCGGCCAGGCCGACGAGGGCGGTGCCGATCGCCGTGGCCCAGGCCCGGGTGACCGCGTCGCGGGCCACCTTGGCGGCGTGCGCGTCGAGCTCGTCGGAGATGCGCAGGCCGACCAGGTTGATCCGGCGGATGACGTTGCTCTGCGCGGTGTACCAGGCGTCGGCGTCGACCTTCAGGCCGGCCGGATCCTGGTCGGCGGCGAGCGCGCCCGCGCTCATCTTCGTCGCGTTGTCGATGTCGGGACCGCGGATCTCGTCCTCGTAGATGCTCGCCTCGTCGGCCGTGGCGACCCGCTTGAACTCGGACTCGCGCTGCTCGCGGGCGCCGACGACCTCGGCGACCTCGGTGAGGTTGCCCGGTAGCAGGGTGCCGCGGACGAAGAGGGTGCGCAGCTGGTCCCGCTCGACCGCGGCGAAGTGTTCGACCGCGGCCATCGCACCGACCGCCCGGGCGGCATTGGCCAGCCCGATGTCGGCGATCTGAGCCGGCAGCGCGTCGGCCACGGCCAGCAGCGACTCGGCGATCGACCGATACACCGCGTCGGTGGGCGGACCGGTCGCGGTGTTGGTGGCGGTCTGCCGGGCCAGCGGCAACTGGTCGAGCGCGTCGTCGGCGGCCTGGATCGGCCCGGCGAGCTGGGGCGCGACCCGTAGCGCCGCCTGGCTGTCGTCGTGGTAGGCCGCGGCCGCGACGTCGGCGCGCTGCCGTTGCGCGGTGACCAGCGGCAGGCCGGCCGTGCCGCCGCGCTGGCGCAGGGCGGCGGTCTCGGCGAGCTCGCGCTCGAGCTCGTGGACGAAGCGGACGGTGCCGGTGGCCGTCGTAGCGAGGGTCCGGGCGCGCTGCGCGTCCCGAGCCGCGGACATCGCGGTGCTGGCCTGGGCGGTACCGAGCACGGCCAGGCCGATCGTCGCCACGATGATCGGGGCGAGAAGTTGGGCGCGCACCGACTTCAGGCGGCTGGTGCGAGGAGCGCCGCGAGAGCCGCCCCTCCGGTGTCCTTGCACGGACGTGTCGGTGAACTGCGTCCGGCGCGACGCCCCCACGCGCTGCACTGGAACCCGGGCCGAACCCCCGCCCGAGCCGCTGCCTGCCATGCCCGTTGCCTCCGGCTTCTCCGGTGCCAGCCCGCGCCCCCGGAGACGAGCTGCACACCACCCACACCTTGGTGAGCGCGCCTTTTGCCCTGTCGAGCTACCGGCCAGTGACCGACCGGGCATGGGAACGCCGAGATCGCACGCTACGCGACAGAACGATCCACGGCGAGAGCTAAAGAGTCTTCATCGATAGACGGCGGGGCTTTGGAGCCAAACGGCACGTTGGGTCCACGTTTTGTGCGCGCAAAGCAGGTCTGTGCTATTTGCCGCGGCCGTCATATCCCAGGTCAGAGGGCTGTTCGGCGGCCAAGTCGGTCCGTTCGGCGGTCACGACATACCCGAACGACCGAGCACCAAAGAGGTGCCTTACAAAGGACCGAATAAGGATTAGGCGTCAACAAAATACGAATGCATAAATCAATGGCGAATGGGCGCCCGAACACGGTGACGATGGCCAGGGTCCGGACCAGGTGGCTAGACCACGAAGACGCCGACCGTCCGGCCCGGCACCGTGAACGTGCCGGACGCCTGGTCGAAGCCCGCTTCGCGAGCCGCCGGGTCGGCGGAGGCGGCCTGGATCGGGTGCGGCTGGAGCGGCGAGCCGCGAAGACCGTCGACGGTCTGCGTCAGCGTCCACGGGGTGGCGTTGAAGATGACCACCACCCGTGCCCACCTCGGGTCCACGCCCTCGCCGTCGAGCACCATCGTGATCACGCCCGGGCGTCTCGTCGCGGGCCGGACAGCGGGAACGACAGCCGCTCCTGCACCTCGTCCGCGGTGCCGAGGCCGAAGACCGGCGATGCCGCTGCGGATCCGCAGCAGTTCCTGGTAGCGGGCGGCCGCCAGGTTGATCGCGTCGCAGCCGGGCACCAGCGCCGGGTCGGCCAGCAGCGGCCGGGCGAAGGGCCACTTGTCGCTCGTTGTCGGCGGCCGGCGGCAGGCCGCGCCCGAAGCCGTTGCCCTGGCCGCAGTCCCAGCGGATCTGGTTGAACCAGTCGCCGGAGTTGAAGGAGTTGCGGTCCAGCGACTTGGACCGCAGCAGGTCGGTGCCGGCCGCGACGAAGCCGGTGCCCTGCCCGAAGCACCGTGGTGCGCCAGCGCCAGCACCTGCATCCGCGCCCGGTCGCGTCGGCCGAGGTGCCGGCGGCAGCTTGTAGGCGAGCGCGTCGTACAGGATCTCGTTGTCGTGCGCGTCCACGTAGGTGATCGCCTCGCCGGGCGCGTCGGTGTAGCCGGCCGGCGAGCCGTTGTAGTCGACCTGCGCGCCGGTGACCGTGCGCGCCGGCGGCGTCGACGAACCGGTAGTCGGCCAGGTTGCCGGTCAGCCCGACCTTGATCAGGTCCTGGTAGTGCAGCAGCCGGGCCCGCTGCTCGGCCGGCCGATGCCGTTGACCGGCGTCGCCGTTCGGGTCGGTGTAGAGGCCCGGAGGCGAAGCCCTGGATGCGCGGGTTGCCGTCGAACGGGCCGCCGCCGCGCACCGCGTCGCGCAGCCGGTCGTTGAAGGTGCCGATGCCGGTGCCGGCCATGTTGGCCTGGGTGGCCTGCACGAAGCGGGCGTCGTTGGCGACCTCGCCGAAGTTCCAGCCCTCGCCGTAGAGCAGGATCTTCTTGCCGTCGACGCCGTCCTGCGCGACGCGTCAGCTCGTCCAGCGCCGCCCGCACGGCGAGGATGTTGGCCTTGGGGTGGTGGCCCATCAGGTCGAAGCGGAAACCGTCGACCTTGTACTGCTTGGCCCAGGTGCACGATCGAGTCGACGACGAGCTTGCCCATCATCGCGTGCTCGGGCGCGGTGTTGGCGCAGCAGGTCGAGTCGGCGACCGTGCCGTCGTCGAGCAGCCGGTGGTAGTAGCCGGGCACGATCTGGTCGAGCACCGAGTTCGGGTCGGCGCCGGCCGCGGTCGGTGTGGTTGTAGACGACGTCCATCACCACGCGCAGGCCGGCGCGCGTTGAGCGCCGGCGACCATCTGGCGGAACTCGACGATCCGCGCCGGGCCGTCCGGGTCGGTCGCGTAGCGAGCCCTCGGGGACCGTGTAGTGGCACGGGTCGTAGCCCCAGTTGTAGCCGTCCCGGTCGGCGACCGCGGCCACGCAGGCCTGCTGCTGCGTCGGAGTCGGGCGGCAGCGACGGCCAGGTCGCAGTCCGGCTCGGCCTGGTCGGCCCGCCGCTCCGGCACGGTCGCGATGTCGAACACCGGCAGCAGGTGCACGTGGGTCACGCCGGCCTCGGCCAGCTGCCGCAGGTGCTTCATGCCGGCCGTGTCCGGGTCGGTGAACGCCAGGTAGGTGCCGCGGTGCTCGGCTCGGCACGGTCGCGTCGGCGATCGAGAAGTCGCGGACGTGCAGCTCCTGGATCTGCGGCTTGGCGGCCGGCGCCGGCGGCTTGCGCCAGCGTCGTCCCAGCCGGCCGGGCGCGAGCGCCGGGTCGGCGAGGTCGACGATCTGGCTGTGGGTCGAGTCGGCGGCCAGCGACACCGAGTACGGGTCGGTGACCGACGCGGTCACGACCCGCTCGACGGCGGGCTGCCAGACGGTCACCCGGTAGCGGTAGTACTTGCCGGTCCAGCGCCGCGTCGCCGGTCGCCGACCAGACGCCGGTGTCGTCGTCGCGGGTCATCGGCTGCGGCACGGCCTCGCGACGACGGGCGTGTCGAAGAGCTCCAGCGCGACCGACTGCGCGGTCGGCGCCCACACCGACAGGCGTCGGCCGGCCGCCGTCGAAGGTGACCCCGAGCGCACGCGTCGGCCGCCGCCGCGAAGAGGTCGTCGAGCACACCCGGAAGCTGCACTCCGGTCGAGTCGGCGATCCCGCCGGTCGCGACCGCGACGACCTGACCGCGCACCGCGTCCGCCACCTTGACCCGATCGTCCGGGTCCACACTGAACGCTTGATAGGCCCACAGGTGCGGGTATTTCGCCCGTTGCGTGGCGGTCAGCCCATCGGGAACCGGGTGCAGCCGCAGGACCGTTCGAACGCCGTCCACAGTCGACCACAGCTGGAAGTCACGGCCGTCGGTCGCGCCCACCCGCCAGGCCACGGTGTTCCGGTCGATCCACTGCGCGTCGGCCGTGCCGAGATTGAACTGATCAGCCACACCCCGAACGATATCCGCCATCGACGTTTGGCCTGCGCTCATTGGGCGAGGCCGGACACCATCGCCTCACTGATCGTGCGGAGCTGCTTGATCTGCGTCGGGGTCAACCGGTCGAACAGGAACGTCCGGACGTCCTCGACGTGTCCGGGCGCGGCGCCGGCCAGCGCGGCGAAGCCGTCGTCGGTGAGCTCGGCGAGCTGGCCCCGCTTGTCGCCCGGGCAGTCCCGCCGCTCCACCCAGCCGGTCTTCTCCAGCTTGGCCACCGCGTGCGACAGGCGACTGCGCGACGAGCGGGTCTTCGTGGCCAGTTCGCTCATTCGCAGCGACCGTCCGGGCGTTTCGGACAACACGACGAGAATTTCGTAGTACGCATGAGGCATGCCCGCGTCACGCTGCAGCTCACGGTCGAGGCGGTCGAGTAGAAGAGTGGCGGCGCTGTAGAACGCCCGCCACGTTCGCTGCTCCTCATCATCGAGCCAGCGCGGCTCTGTGCTCACGGTCACCGGCTAAGAATACTTTGTTGAGCGCTCAACTACATGTACCATATGGGTATGGGGATTTTTCGGCTCAACCACGCGGTGCTGTACGTGCGCGATCTGTCGGCCAGCGTCCGCTTCTACACCGAGACGCTTGGCTTCCACAAGATCGAGATGACACCCGACGGGTTCGCCGGAGCCGCCTTCCTGCAGGCCCCCGACTCGACCAACGACCACGACCTCGGGCTCTTCGAGATGGGCCCGGCCGCCGCGGCGTCACCCGCCGGACGCTCGACAGTGGGCCTCTACCACCTGGCCTGGGAAGTCGACACGCTGGAGACACTCGAGCAGACCGCGCAGGCCCTGGCCAAGGCCAACGCCCTCGTCGGAAGTTCCGACCACGGCACCACCAAGAGCCTCTACGGCAGGGACCCCGACGGCCTCGAGTTCGAGATCGTCTGGATCATCCCCGCCGACCAGCAGACCCCGGAGGCCCGCGACGCCCGCAAGCGCATCGGCCGCTTGGACCTGGCGAGGGAGAAGGAACGCTACGGCGCACAGACGCGCAGCGGCGTAGGCATCTCCAACTAGCAGTCGATCAAGGAAGTACACGCCCGGGAATCGGACAAATTCCGGCGCGTACTTCCTTGATCGACTGCGCGGGGGTCGCCTCACGGGCGAGGCGGCGACCCGCGGACCTAGTCGGTCAGGACGGGGACCAGGCGGCGCAGCGGAGCCGGTGCCCACCAGTTGTACTTCCTAGCCAGCGTCATCGTCGCCGGAACTAGCAGCATGCGGACGATCGTGGCGTCGAGCGCGACCGCCAGTACCAGCCCGAGGCCCAGCTCCTTGATCGGCACGAAGCCGCCGACCAGGAAGCCCGCGAACACGACCACCAGCAGCAGCGCCGCCGACGTCACGATCCGGCCGGTGCGCTGCAGCCCCTCGGCCACCGCCCGCTCCGGTGAGGACCCGCTCAGCCACTGTTCGCGGATGCGCGAGAGCAGGAACACCTCGTAGTCGACGGACAGCCCGAACGCGATCGCGGCCACCAGTACCGGGATGGTCAGGTCGATGCCTTCGGTCTGCTGAGTACCGAACAGGCCGGCCAGGTGGCCGTCCTGGAACGCCCACACCACCACGCCGTACGCGGCGCCGAGGCTCAACGCGCTCGTCAGTACGGCCTTGATCGGCAGCAGTACCGAGCCGGTGAACAGGAACAGCAGCACGACGGTCCCGAGTACGACGGCGAGGCCGGCCCACGGCCCGTACGTGCGGAGCATCGCCCGGTAGTCCGCCAGGTGCGCGGCCGAGCCGCCGACGACAAGGTCGTCGGAGATGCCGCGGATGTCGGCCACCGCCTGGGCGGTGGCGGCGCTCGACGCGGTGCCGGTCGGGGTCGCCTCGAGCACGGTGAGGCCAGGCACGTCGCGTTGCTCCACGTGGGCGATCCCGGCGATCCCGGCGATCCGGGCGCTCAGCTCGGTCGGATCCTGGTCGGCGCCGGCGACGACGACGATCGGCGGCGTCCCCACCAGCGTCGGGTAGTGCGCCGACAGCTGGTCGTACAACTGCCGGGTCTGGGTCGACGTCGGCAGCGCCCGAGCGTCGCTGTTGGACAGTCGCAGGTGGACCGCCGGCGCGACCAGGAGCACCAGCAGGCCGGCCGTGGCGAGCATGGTGATGACGGGCCGCCGCTGCACAGCGGTCGCCAGTCTCGCGAAAACGCCGTCATTGGTACGGGTCTTCGCCGGCGAAATGCGGTGACCCCACCGGGACAGGATCGCCGGGAGGAGCGTGATCGCGGCGAGCATGTCGACGACGACGACACCGGCGCCCGCGAGGCCCATCGAGCGCAGGAACGCGTCGGGGAAGATGGTCAGCCCGGCCAGGCAGACGGCGACGGTGAGCCCGGTGAACACCACGGTACGGCCGGCCGTGGCCATGGTCCGGGTGACCGCGGTGTGGACGTCCTCTGTGGACACCCGCTCCTCCCGGAACCGGCTGATCAGCAGCAGGCCGTAGTCGACGGCGAGGCCGATGCTCAGCATCGTGGCGACCTGGATCGAGTACACCGACACGTCGGTGGCGAAGCTGAACGCGTACAGCAGGCCGAACGTGCCGCCGACGGCGACCGCGGCGACGACCAGCGGCACCGCGCCGGCGAGGAGCCCGCCGAAGACCAGGACCAGCAGGACGAGCACGACCGGCATGGTGAGCGTCTCGGCGCGCTGGACGTCGGCCTGCGCCTGGGTACCGAAGTCGTGGTCGGTCAGCGGTCCGCCGGAGACCACGACGTGGCTCTGGTCTTGGTCGACGGCGTGCAGCCGATCGGCGACGGCGTCCGCGTCGGCGTGCGGCTCGAGCGTGATGTCGAAGAGCAGCGCCGCACCGTCGTCCGAGGGCTGCGCGTCGCTGACGCTCGTGACGCCCGGCATGGCACGGACGTCGGCGACGGCCGCGGTGAGCGCCGCGTCGGTGGCCGGCCGGCCGGTGACGACCGCGGTCAGATGGTTCTCGCCCGGCGACGCCGCGCGGACCATCGCCTCGGCGCGTTCCGACTGGCTGCCGGGTACGGTGCCGACCTCGCTGGTGAGCTTGCCGAACACGCCGGTGCCGACGCCGTAGCCGATGACCACGACCGCGGCCCAGAGCAGCAGTACGAGTACGGGCCGGCGGATCGCGACCCCGGTGATCCTGCGAAGCATGGCGGCTTCCCTCCCAGACGAACCAGTGATGACGCCATGCAACGCCTGGAAGGCTCCTCATCGGATCGCCGACAGGACCGGGATACGGGCTCGCTCTCAGGAGTGAGAACCCGGCACGACGAGGCCGGTCTCGTAGGCCAGGACGACCGCCTGGACGCGGTCGCGCAGGCCGAGCTTGGTGAGCAGGTTGGAGACGTGGGTCTTCACGGTGTGCTCGGTCACGAAGAGCGCCTCGGCGATCTCCGCGTTGGACAGCCCGCGGGCGATCTGGCGCAGCGTGTCGGTCTCGCGGGCGGTAAGCGCCTTGAGCCGCGCGTCGTCCACTGTGGATCGCACCGTACCGCGGGCCGAGACGACATCCGCGATCAGCCGGCGGGTCACGGTCGGCGCGAGGAGCGCCTCGCCGGCCGCGATCGTGCGGACCGCGGCGACCAGTTCGTCGCGGTGCATGTCCTTGAGCAGGAAGCCGCTGGCCCCGGCGGCGCAGGGCGTCGTAGACGTACTCGTCGAGGTCGAAGGTGGTCAGCACCAGGACCCGGGCGCCGGTGGCCGCGGTGATCTCGCGGGTCGCCTCGATCCCGTTCATGTTCGGCATCCGCACGTCCATCAGAACCACGTCCGGATCCAGCTCACCGGCCCGGGCGACCGCGTCCACCCCGTCGGACGCCTCGCCGACGACCTCGATGTCCGGCTGCGACTCGAGGATCATGCACAGTCCGCTGCGGACCAGCGCCTGGTCGTCGGCGACCAGGACCCGAAGGCTCACGCCCGCTCTACCGGCAGCTTCGCGCTGACCCGGAAGCCCTGCTCGTCCGGGCCCGGCCCGGTGGACAGCTCGCCGCCGCAGGCGTCGACCCGTTCGCGCATGCCGATCAGGCCGCGCCCGCCGTTGAGTCGCTTCGCTCCGCCCCGGCCGTCGTCGACCACCGTCACCGCCAGCGCATCCGGCGTCCAGTCGAGTGACACCGTCACCGTCTTCGCCGCGGCGTGCTTCACGACGTTGGTCAGCGCCTCCTGTACGAGCCGGTAGACGGTCACCGCGACCTCGCGGGGCGGTTCGGCCGGTACGCCGTGCTGGGTGAGCCGGACGTCGAGCCCGGTGCGCCGGGTCCGGCTGAGCAACGTCTCGATGCCTTCGAGACCGGGCAGCGGAGCGGTCCGCTCACCCTCGCGGACGGCGCCGCGCCCGTCGGTCGCGGTCGGCTCGTGCAGCACGCCAAGAGTGTGCCGCAACTGGACCAGCGCCTCGCGCCCGGTCTCGGCGACCGCCTCGAACGCGGCCTGCGCCCGGTCCGGGCTGGCGTGCACGATCGACGCGCCCCCTTCGGCCTGCACGACCATCATGCTGACCGAGTGCGCCAGCACGTCGTGCATGTCCCGGGCGATGCGGGCGCGCTCCTGCGCCGCCGCGGCCAACTGCTCTTCGGACAGCCGCCTGGTGCGCTCCTCGAGCAGGGCGATCTGGGCGCGCCGGGCGCGCACGCCGGTGCCCAGCGCGTACGCGGTGACGAAGGCGAGCGCGGTGTAGCCGAAGGTGCCCGCGCCCTCTCCCGGGACGGTCAGCGAGATCACGATGCCGACGATCGTGACCAGCACCGCGGCCAGGCGCCAGATCGGCCCACTCAGCTCGGCGAACGTGTAGGTGGCGACGAGTTGGCCGTACGGCATGTCCGGCAGCGAGTCGGTGATCGCCAGGACCGTGGTACCGATGCCGGTGAGCAGGGCGACCGGCACCGGCGCCTGCCGGCGCCACAGGAGCGGCACCGAGGCGAGCGCGGCCATCGGCAGGCACCACCACCGCGTCTGGAGCCCGGCCGACGACAGCTTGAGCGACGGGTAGACCGTCGCCAGGAACACCGCAACCGTGATCACCACGTCGACGACCACCGGCGGGACCCGGCGCGCGCGGAGGGTGGCGAACATCTGGTCAGTATCGCGGGGCACCCGGTTGGCGCGCCTCCCTCTTGGGACCGACCTGGACTTCCCGGAACTCGGCCCCTCGCCTATGCGGCAAAACGTACTATCTCTGACATAAACGCCTACCTTCGTGCTGTCGAGAAGGCGCTCGCCGAGGTACCGGCCGGGCGCCGACGCGAGCTGCTCGCCAACCTGAGCGAGCGCGTCGCGGCCCGGCGCGTCGAGTTGCGCCGCGCGGCCGAGCCGGCCCGGCGCGCCCGAGTGCGCGAAGAGGGCGAGCTGAGCGACCTGCTCGAGCTCTTCGGCGACGAGGACCGCGGCGACGGCCCGCACGAGCGCGACCCGAGCCACCCGGACGGCGCCGAGCACGCCGCCGCACCACTCGTACCCGAGGACGAACCGGCCCCGCCCCCCGCGCGCCGGATCGGCGCCCTGGCCTGGGTACTGGTGGTCGCCGCCTCGATGCTCGTCATGTGCGTCGCGGCCGCGCTGACGTTCGTGTTCTTGCTGGTCCGCGCGAACCTGGACTGACGTCGCCCGGACCCGGGGCCGTCCCGGGCAGCGGTATGGTGAGGCGGTGTCGACCGACGGCGCTCTGCGCGCGAAGGTTCACGCAGGCCACGAGCGACCCGCCCCCAGACGACTCAGACCGTGAAAGCCGCCACATGACCCGCACGCTCTTCTCCACGGTCGGCGGCAAGCCGACCGAGTTCGGCACCCGCATCCGGTCACTCAACCCGTCCCGGCTCGACGACGTCGTCGCCGAAGTCGCTCTCGCGGACGCGCAGACCATCGTCGACGCCTGTACCTCGGCGCACGCCGCGCAGAAGGCCTGGGCCGACGTACCGCCGCCGGTCCGCGGCCGGGTGATCGCCAACCTCGGCCGCCTGGTCGAAGCCAACTTCGAGGCGCTCTCCGCCCTGGTGACCCGCGAGGTCGGCAAGACGCTCACCGAGGCGCGCGGCGAGGTCCAGGAGGTCGTCGACACCTGCGACTTCTTCCTCGGCGAGGGCCGGCGGCTCTACGGGCAGACCGTGCCGAGCGAGATGCACGACAAGCAGCTGTTCACCTTCCGCGTGCCGGTCGGCGTGGTCGCCGTGGTGACCGCCGGCAACTTCCCGGTCGCCGTGCCGAGCTGGTACCTGGTGCCGGCGCTCCTCTGCGGCAACGCCGTG
The DNA here is from genome assembly GCA_963816625.1 of uncultured Actinomycetota bacterium. Taxonomy (GTDB): domain Bacteria; phylum Actinomycetota; class Actinomycetes; order Mycobacteriales; family Micromonosporaceae; genus Dactylosporangium. The sequence goes on from CAWFLC010000008.1 coordinate 24,860, forward strand.
GTGTGGAAGCCGGCCGAGTACGCCGCCGCGTGTGCCGACGCGCTCGCCGAACTGGTGCGCCGCGCGGGCGTGCCGGACGGCGTGTTCGACATCGTGCACGCCGATGGCGCCACCACGTTCGCCGGGCTCGAGGGCGCGCTCGACGCCGGGGTGCTCGACAAGATCGGGTTCACCGGCTCGTCGGCGGTCGGCGAGCTGATCGGCGCGCTCGCCGGCAAGCACCTGCAGACCGCCTGCCTCGAGCTGGGCGGCAAGAACCCGATGGTCGTCACCGAGGACGCCGACCTCGACCTGGCCGTGGAGGGCGCGCTCTTCTCCGGCTTCGGCACCGCCGGGCAGCGCTGCACCTCGCTCGGTACGGTCATCGCCCACGAGTCGATCTACGAGGACTTCACCCGCCGGCTCGACCTGGCCGTCAACGAGGCGACCGTCGGCGATCCCACCGACCCGAGTGTCCTGTATGGACCGATGATGTCCGAACGCTTCGCCCGCCAGTACCAGACCTATCTTGGCTGGATCGAGGACCACCACACGGTGCTGGGCTCGACCGCGATCGGGCGGATCAGCACCGGCAACCCGCGGAGCGGCTTCGTCGGCGACCCGGCGGCCGGCTGGTTCTTCCACCCGGCGATCGTCAAGGACGTGCGGGCCGACGACCGGCTCTTCCAGCGGGAGACCTTCGGCCCGATCATCGGGCTCACCCGCTACGACACGTTCGAGGAGGCGCAGCGGCTGGCCGACGCACCCGGCTACGGGCTGTCCGCGGCGATCTACACGACCGACCCGGCGAAGGCGTTCGCGTTCCGGCGCGGTACGCGGGCCGGGATGGTCAGCGTGAACAACTCGACGTCCGGCGCCGAGGCGCACCTGCCCTTCGGCGGCAACGGGCGCTCCGGCAACGGCAGCCGGCAGTCCGGGATATGGGTGCTCGACCAGTTCACCCGCTGGCAGTCGATGAACTGGGACTACTCCGGACGGCTGCAGCGGGCCCAGATGGACACGCTGCGGATCGAGCCGGACCCGGACTACCGCTTGTAGCCGCCTGGCGGGTCAAGATCGTAGTTCCGGATCGGCGGTCGATCCGGCGGATCCGCCGCCGATCCGGGACTATGATCTTGACCGGCTGATCCCGCGCGGCCTTACGCGGGAACGGGCACCACGGCGGCGGTGACCGCCGTGCGCCGGCGCAGGAGCAGCAGCGACAGGCCGGCCGCGCTGATCGACAGGGCGCCCGCGATGTACCAGGCGAGGTTGTAGTCGCCGAGCCGGTCGCGGACCACGCCGGCGGCCGTCGCCGCGATCGCCGCCCCGACCTGGTGCGAGGCGAACACCCAGCCGAAGACCACGGCGCCGCTCGACCCGAAGTACTCCCGGCACAGCGCGACGGTCGGCGGCACGGTGGCCACCCAGTCCAGGCCGTAGAAGAGGATGAACACCACCATGCTCGGGCGCACCTGGTTGGCGAACAGCACCGGAAGGACGAGCAGCGACGCGCCGCGCAGCGCGTAGTACATGCCGAGCAGGAGCCGGCTGTCGACGCGGTCGGTCAGCCAGCCGGAGGCGATCGGTGCCGACGATGTCGAAGAGGCCGATCAGCGCGAGCAGGCTGGCCGCGGCCGTCTCGGCCATGCCGTGGTCGTGGGCGGCCGGGATGAAGTGCGTGCCGACCAGACCGTTCGTCGTCGCGCCGCAGATCGCGAAGCCGCCGGCGAGCAGCCAGAACGCCTTGGTCCGGCTGGCCTGCCGGAGCGCCGAGAGCGCCCGCCGGGCCGCCCCGGACGTCGCGACCGGCGGCGGCTCAACCGCGTCCGGTGGCGCGCCGTAGGCGGTCACGCCCAGGTCGGCCGGCTGGTCGCGCAGCCGCCAGCAGGACCAGCGGCACCACGAGCAGCGCCGCCGACATCACCGCGAGCGCCGCGGCGCGCCAGCTGCTCACCTGTACCAGGTAAGCCAGGAACGGCAGGAAGATCAGCTGACCGGCGGCGCCGCCGGCGGTCAGGACGCCGGTCACCAGCCCGCGCCGGCGGACGAACCAGCGGCCGGTGACGGTCGCGACGAAGGCGAGGGCCATCGAGCCGGTGCCGAGGCCGACCAGCACCCCCCAGCAGAAGATCAGTTCCCAGCTGTGCCGCATGAAGACTGTCAGCCCGCTGCCCGCCGCGACCAGAAGCAGTGCGTACGCGCAGACCCGCCGGATGCCGAACGTCTCCATGAGGGCGGCGGCGAACGGCGCGGTCAGCCCGTAGAGGATGAGGTTGATCGAGACCGCGGTCGAGATGGTCGCGGTCGACCAGCCGAACTCCTCGTGCAGGGGATGGATGAGGACACCGGGCGTCGCGCGGAAGCCCGCGGCGCCGACCAGCGCGACGAACGCCACGGCCGCCACCGACCAGGCCGGATGGAACCTTCGCACGGGATCAAGTCTTCGAGAATTTGTCCGCCGGTACGAGTGGCCCGGAAGCCATCGTGCGCAAGAATCGAGCCATGAAGCAGTTGCACCGGGTCGTCGTGGTCGCCCTCGGGGACGTGGTCGCCTTCGACCTCGGGACGCCCGCGCAGATCTTCGGCTCGGCCCGCGACGCCGACGGCACGCCCAACTACACGGTCACCACCTGCACCCCGGACGGCCGGCCGGTGCGCTCGTCGGCCGGCTTCCAGGTGCTGCCGGACCATGGGCTCGAAGCGACCGAGGACGCCGACACGGTGATCGTCGCCGGCATCCACGGCGGCCCGACGCTGCGTGAGGGCGTGCCGGTGCCGGCGGTGACCGCGGCGCTCACCGCGGCCCACGAGCGCGGCGCGCGGATCATGTCGATCTGCACCGGCGCGTTCGTGCTCGCCGCGGCCGGCCTGCTCGACGACCGGCCGGCGACCACGCACTGGTGGCACGCCGATCGGTTCCGGCGGCTGTTCCCCCAGGTGAAGCTCGACCCGGACGTGTTGTTCATCGACGACGGCGACGTGCTCACCTCGGCCGGGGTGGGCGCCGGGATCGACCTGTGCCTGCACGTCATCCGCGCGCGACCAGGGCAGCGAGGTCGCCAACCGGGCGGCCCGCCGCTCGGTGGTCCCGCCGTGGCGCGACGGCGGCCAGGCGCAGTACATCGAGCGGCCCATGCCCAAGGCCCCCGACGCGAGCACCGCGGCCACCCGGGCCTGGGCGGTCGACCATCTCGACCAGCCGCTGACGCTGCGGGTGCTGGCGGCCAACGCCAACATGAGCGTGCGCACCTTCACCCGGCGCTTCCGCGAGGAGACCGGGATCAGTCCGACGCAGTGGCTCCTCCAGCGGCGCATCGACCGGGCCCGGCACCTGCTGGAGACCACCGACCTGGGCATCGACCAGATCGCCCGGCAGTCCGGCCTCGGCACCGGCGCCTCCCTCCGGCAGCACCTGCAGACCACGATCGGCGTCGCACCGTCGGCGTACCGGCGGACCTTCCGGCTTGTGTCACCCCCGGCGGCACGGTAGGCAGAGAACTAACACTGTCGATCTCGCGGGAGGTTTCCGTGCGCCGGACCATGATCGCCATAGTTACCGTGGGTGCTTTACTGTTCACCCAATCGGCACCAGCGCAGGCCGCCAAGATCAACGGGCCGACAGTATCGCCAGGGGCGTCGGCAAGCTCGGATGGCCTCGCGCCGACCGCGACCGGCTATGGCGGCGCGGTCGCCACCGTCGACGCGACCGCGACCGAGGTCGGCCTCGACGTGCTGCGCCACGGCGGCAACGCGGTCGACGCGGCGGTGGCCGCGGCCGCCACGCTCGGCGTCACCGAGCCGTTCTCGTCCGGCATCGGCGGCGGCGGCTTCTTCGTCTACTACGACGCGCGCACCGGCAAGGTGTCACACGATCGACGGCCGCGAGGCCGGCGCCGGCGTCGATGCGCGCAGACGCCTTCGTCAACCCGGCCACCGGGCTGCCGTACGCGTTCCAGGAGGCCCGCGTCAGCGGCATCTCGGTCGGGCGTACCGGGCACGCTCGCCGACCTGGCACGACCGCGCTGCGAGCAGCTGGGGCACCCGGTCGCTGCGCGACGTCGCTGCGCCCGCGCGACCGACGTCGCGCGAGCGCGGATTCCCGGTCGACGAGACGTTCCGCGGCCAGATCAGCGACAACCTCGCCGCGTTCGGCCAGTTCAGCTCGACCAGCGCGCTCTACCTGCCGGGCGGTGCGCCGCCGGCGGTCGGCTCGACCTTCCGCAACCCGGACCTCGCCGAGACCTACCGGCTGATCGCCCGCAAGGGCATCGACGCGTTCTACCGCGGCGCGATCGGCCGGGACATCGTCGACACCGTCCAGCACCCGCCGCTCGGCCGCGACACCGATCGGCACCTGGGCCTTCCCGATCCGGCCCGGCACGCATGACCGCGGCCGACCTGGCCGCGCTACGACGTCCGGCGGCCCGCGCCGACCCACATGAACTACCGCGGACTGGACGTCTACGGCATGGCCACCCCGTCCAGCGGCGGCATCGACCGTCGGCGAGGCGCTGAACATCCTCGAGACGCTCCGACCTGCGCGACCTGTCCGAGACCCAGGCCCTGCACCGCTACCTGGAGGCGAGCGCGCTCGCCTTCGCCGACCGCAACCGCTACGTCGGCGACGACACGCCCGCGGCGCGCTGCTCGACGCACTGCTCACCGACGGCTTCGCCGGCGAGCGGGCCTGCCTGATCGACCCGACCGCACGCGCTGACCAAGCCGGTCGCGCCCGGCGTCCCCGACGGCTCCTACCGAGCTGCTGCGTCCACCAGCGGCGGCGCCTCGGCGGCGACCGACGAGCCACACGACCAACCTGACCGTCGCCGACCGGTGGGGCAACGTCGTCGAGTACACGCTCACGATCGAGCAGATCGGCGGCAACGCGATGGTGGTGCCGGGCCGCGGGCTTCCTGCTCAACAACGAGCTGACCGACTTCAACTTCACCCGCACGCAGGGCCGGCGCCCGACCCCAACCTGCCCGGCCCGGGCAAGCGGCCGCGCAGCTCGATGGCGCCGACGATCGTGCTGGCGCACGGGCGGCCGTTCCTCGCGGTCGGCTCGCCGGGCGGCTCGACGATCATCACGACCGTGCTGCAGATCCTGGTCAACCGGCTGGACCTCGGCATGAGCCTGCCGGAGGCGATCGCGGCACCGCGCGCCGTCGCAGCGCAACACGGCGACCGTGACCGCCGAGCCGGCGTTCATCAGCTCGCCGGAGGCGGCCGGCGCTGGCCGCGCTCGGCCACATGTTCACGCTCGATGGCGGAGATCGGCGCCGCGACCGGCGTCGAGTTCCTCGGCCACGGCAAGCTCGTGGCCGCGGCCGAACCGGTCCGCCGCGGCAGCGGCTCGGCCGGGGTGGTCCATCCATAAACCAACGAAACGGGAGCAGTGGCCTCGGTCGTTGGCTGAGGCCACTGCCTTCCTCGGGGTTGTCCCATAGGGTGATCTCATGGACGGGATCGGGTGCGACGCCGAGGAGATGCGGTTCCGGTTCGCCGATCCCGGCCGCAGCCTGGCCGGGGTGCGGCTCCAGCAGCGCAGCGGCCTCCGGCCGACCGAGTTCCGCTTCGACCCGGACCAGCACGCCTGGACGCTCGTCGCCCCGAGGCCACGGGCGTGGCGCGTCGAATACCAGCTCGAGCTGGTGCACCCCGACGGCCGCGTCGAGACGGTCAACGATCCGGACAATCCGCGGCGGGTCGGCGGCGCCTTCGGCGACAAGTCGGTGCTCGAATGCCCCGACTACGCGCCGCCGGCCTGGCTGACCGCGCCGACCGCCGACGGGACCTGGCGGGACCTGGCCGTCGCCGCGCCCAGCCTCGGCCGCGACGTCGACGTGCGGGTCTGGAGCCCGGACCGGCCGACCGACCTGGTCCTGATGGCCCACGACGGCCCGGAGTTCGACCGCCTCGGCGCCCTGAGCCGGTTCTGCGCCGCCTCGATCCGCGCGGGCGACCTTCCGGCCCATCATCTGGTACTGGTCGCGCCCGCGCTGGGCCTGCGCAACGCGTGGTACTCGGCCAACCCCGCCTACGCGGAGGCGCTGGTCGGCACCGTGCTGCCGAAGGTGTCCCGCGAACTCGGCACCGGCCGGCCGGTCGTCGCCCTGGGCGCGAGCCTCGGCGCGCTGTCGTTGCTGCACGCGCAGCGGCAGGACCCGAGCGCCTTCGCCGGGCTGTTCCTGCAGTCCGGTAGCTACTTTCTCCCCCGGACCGACCCACAGGAACGCGGCTTCGCCCAGTACCAGGAGATCATCCGCTTCGTGGGAACCGTGCTGCGCACTCCCGGAACGCCGGTCCCGGTCGGGATGTCGTGCGGGCTGGTCGAGGAGAATCTGGACAACAACCGGCGGATGGCCGCAGCGCTGCGCGCCCAGGGTTATCCGGCGTCGCTGGCCGAGGTGCCCGATGGGCACAACTTCACCGCGTGGCGCGACTCGTTCGACCCGCACCTGACCAAACTGCTGCGATTCGTGTGGAGCGCCGATGCGTGAGACGGTGATCGACAATGGCCGTATCGTCCAGTATGGACACTGGGGCCGGCCGGTGCTGGCCTTCCCGGCCGAGGGGGGCAGCGCCTACGACTTCGCCAACCAGGGGATGGTCGACGCGGTCTCCGGGCTGATCGACGCCGGGCGCGTCAAGCTCTACTGCGTGGACTCCAACGACGGCGCCACCTGGTCGGCCGGCGACCTGCCGATGGAGGAGCGCGCCCGCCGGCACGGCGGCTACGAGGCGTGGATCGTCGACCGCGTCGTGCCGTTCATCCACGCCGACACCGGCGGTGACGTGATGACGGTCGGCATCTCGCTCGGTGCCTTCCACGCGCTCAACTTCGCGCTCAAACGCGCCGACCTCTTCCCGCTGGCCATGGGCATGTCCGGCAACTACGACCCGTCGGCCTGGCGGGGCTGGGGTGAACGCGGCGAGGCGACGTACTTCAACAACCCGGTCGACTACGTGCCCAACCTGCACGGCGACCATCTCGACTGGCTGCGCGGGCAACTGTCGGTCCTGCTGGTCTGTGGCCAGGGTCAGTGGGAGGACACGACCGGGGCGCTGGAATCCACCCGGCACATGGCGCACCTGCTCGGCGAGAAGGGCATCCGGTGCGAGCTCGACCTGTGGGGATACGACGTGCCGCACGACTGGCCTTCCTGGCGTTCGCAATTTGCGCACCACCTGCCACGGTTCTGCTGATTGGGGGTCCATTGTGGATCACATCGTCGGATTGCTCCTCGGCACCGAGGACGACTGGCCACGCGCCTACGAGACGCTGGTGAGCCGGCTGGGCCCGGTGTCGTTCAACGGCGAGGACCACCAGCTGAAGACCGAACGGGTCACCATCGAGCCGTTCAACCTGCGGGACCAGCCCCGGCACTCGCTCGTCATCGACCGGCTCGCCTACTGGTACTACCACCCGCGCGAGTGGCTGAAGAAGGCGTCGCTGATGAACGACGTCTACCTGCTCAACAGCCCGTTCACGTTCCAGTCCATGGAGAAGCACTCGGCGTACTGCGCGATGATGCGGCTCGGCCTCAAGATCCCCGAGACGGCGCTCGTGCCGTACAAGAACCCGCTCGACAACTCCCGCTGGGCCTACACGTCCGCCCGCTACAACCGGTCGTTCGACCTCGACGAGGTCGCCGAGCGCATCGGCTATCCGATGTACATGAAGCCGTTCGACGGCGGCGCCTGGGTCGGGGTGTCGAAGATCCGCACCAGCGACGAACTGCACAGCGCGTACGACGCGTCGGGCGAACGGCTTATGCACCTGCAGCAGTCGGTCGAGGGGTACGACGTGTTCGCCCGGTCGCTGTCCATCGGCCCGGAGACGATGGTGATGAAGTTCCGGCCGGACCTGCCGATGCACGACCGATACGCGGTCGAGCACGACTTCCTGTCCCCCGGTACCGGTGAAGAGGTCGTCACCATCTCCCGCGTGGTCAACGCGTTCTTCCGGTGGGAGTTCAACTCCTGCGAGTCGCTCGTCCGCGGCACTGAGGTCTATCCGATCGACTACGCCAACGCCTGCCCGGACGTGGCGGTGACCTCCCTGCACTACTACTTCCCGTGGGCGATGAAGGCACTGCTGCGCTGGACCACGTACTGCGTGGTGACCGGCCGCAAGCCCCGCCTGGACATGGACAGCTCCCGCTACTTCGCGATCGCCGACCGCGACGACCTCTCGTACTCGGAGAAGCTCGCCGAGCACCGCAAGCTCGCCGACGAGTACTTCGAGACCGAGAAGTACTGGGAGTTCTGCTCGACTCATCTGTCGCACGTGGACGAGATGGTCTACGACTGGGTGCGCTCGCCGGACTTCGACGCGCTGCTGCTGGACACAGTCCGGGCGACGTACCCGCCGGCCGAGCACGACCGGTTCGTCGCGCACTTCCGCGGCTTGATCGGCTCGTGGATAAGGGACGCGTCGGCCTAAGCCCGCCTCGGCCTTGCCCACTACTCCCGGAAAGTAGTGGCCTCCAGCTCGGCTTTGGCCACTACTTCCGGGAAACGGTGGCCTCCGGCTCGGCTTTGGGCACTACTTCCGGGAAACAGTGGCCTCCGGCCCGGCTTTGGCCACTACTTCCGGGAAACAGTGGCGTCCCGGCTCGGCTTTGGGCACTACTTCGGGGTAGTTGTGGCCGACCCGGGCTTGGGTACGCGGGCCTGGCAGCGAGGAGCGCAGCGACGAGCGGTGTCTGGCGGGAGCAACGGTCGTGCGCCCGGCGGACCCGAGTCAGGAAGAAAGCGGTTAGGCGACCTTCTCCCGGAACCGTTGCGGGCTCAGACCGCGCTCCCGCTTGAACGCGGTGCTCAGCGCGAACGAGCTGCCGTAGCCGACCTGCCGGGCGACCGCGCCCACCGTGGCGCTCGGCTCGCGGAGCAGGTCGGCCGCGAGCGCCAGCCGCCAGCTGGTCAGGAACGCCATCGGCGGCTCGCCGACCAGGTCGGTGAACCGGCGCGCGAACGCCGCCCGGGAAACTCCCGTCTGCGCCGCCAGGTCGGCGACCGTCCACGGGTGGGCCGGGTTGTGGTGCAGCATGCGGATCGCGCGGCCGACGACCGGGTCGCTCTGCGCGCGGTACCACCCCGGCGCGCCGCCGTCCGGCCGCGACAACCAGGTCCGCAGCACGGCGATGAGCAGCAGGTCGAGCAGCCGGTCGAGGACCACGTCCTGACCCGGATCGTCCTTGGTGATCTCGCCGGCGAGGACCGGGATCAGCGGGCAGTCCCACTCGTCCTCGGCGAGAACCAGCAGCGCGGGCAGCGCGTTGAGCAGCCGCCGGCTCACGTCCCCGTCGAGGTGGTAGGTGCCGACCAGCATCACCGTCTCGCCGTCGCTGCTGTTGCCCCAGGTCCGCACGCCGAGGCTCATGGCCTCGGCGACGTCGTCGCCGCCCGGCGTGGTGCACCGCTGGCCGGGCAGGATGTGCACGTCCGGCGCCCGCCTCGGGTCATGCGCGACCGTGTAGTGATCCGGCCCGCGGAAGATCGCCACGTCCCCCGGGCCCATCCGGGTCGGCGGCCGGTCGTCGGGCACCACCCAGGCTGTGCCGCTGACCACGGTGACGACGGCGAGCGGCGCCTCGTCCTCGACCCGCATCGACCACGGCGGGTCCATCACCGCGCGGAGCATGAAGGCGCCCCGGGCCCGCGGCCCGGCCAGCAGAGCACCGAGGGCATCCATGGCGTCATCGTAGACGCTCGAACATGCACCCGAGTTGTTCAACCATGGCTCAGCGGGCCGTCCGGCTCTTGAATTGTCGGCATGGAAACCATTCGAACCGCGATCCTCTCGGTCTCCCTGCTGACCGTCGGCGTCATGGCCGGCCTGTTCTTCGCGTACTCCAATTCGGTGATGCCCGCGCTGCGGCACAGCGACGACCACACGTTCGTCGAGGCGATGCAGAAGATCAACGTGGCCATTCTCAACGGCCGGTTCTTCCTCTTCTTCATCGGCGCACTGATCGCCACGATCATCGCCGCGGCGGTGCACCTCGGCGGCGGTTCGCGCCGCGTCCTGCCCTGGGTTCTCGTCGCGCTGGTGCTCTACCTCGCCGTCATCGTCATCACCGGCACCGTGAACGTGCCGCTCAACAACAAGCTCAACGACGCCGGCGACGTCAACAAGATCACAAACCTTTCCGCCGTACGGGAAAGCTTCGAGCTGGTCTGGGTCCGGTGGAACATTGCGCGCACTGTGTGCTCGATCGGCGCTTTTGTTGCCCTCATCGGTGCACTGATCGTCCAGTTGAAGAAGTAACGTCGGCAGCGACAACCGCTGGGCGTGCGCTGGAGGACCACCATGAAAATTGGCCTGCACTATTGGAACTTCTCCAAGCCGGCCGACCCGTCCCTGATCACCCCGACCCTGACGGACACGGCCCGCTCCGCCGAGCAGGCGGGCTTCGACGGCTTCACCGTCATGGATCACTACTTCCAGATGGACCGGATGGCACCGGCCGAGGACCCGATGCTCGAGGCCTACACCACGCTCGGCTACCTGGCCGGCGTCACCGAACGGATGACCCTCGGCGTGCTGGTCACCGGCGTCATGTACCGCCACCCGGGCCTGCTCGCGAAGATCGTCTCCACCCTCGACGTGCTGTCCGGCGGCCGGGCCCGCCTCGGCATCGGCGCTTCCTGGTACGAGCGGGAGCAGTACGGCCTCGGCGTCCCCGTGGTGCCGATGGGCGAGCGCTTCGAGCGCCTCGAGGAGACGTTGCAGATCTGCCTGCAGATGTGGAGCGACAACAACGGGCCGTACAAGGGGGCGCACTACCAACTCGCCGAGACGCTCAACTCACCGGCCGCGGTACAGCGGCCGCATCCGCCGATCATGGTCGGCGGCGGAGGCGAGACGAAAACGCTGCGGCTGGTCGCCCGGTACGCCGACTCGTGCAACATCTTCGGCACCTCGGCCGAGGACGTCGAGCACAAGTTCGACGTGCTGCGCCGGCACTGCGAGACCGAGGGCCGCGACTACGACCGCATCGAGAAGACGGTCTGTATGGTCTCGCCGGTCAGCGACCCCGAGAAGTTCCTCGCCGACGCGCGGGCGTTCGCCGAGCTCGGCACGTCGGAGATCATGCTCATGCCCGACCGCGACCCGCCCGAGTTCGTGGAGCTCGTCGCGCAGAAGATCCTTCCGGCGGTGAAGGTCGCTGTAGCTCAGCTCCTGGCCGATTCCGTCGCGGGCGGGCGGCTTGCTCTGCGGAGGCGGTCCGCCACTGTCTCGAGGTGCTCTCGCAGTTCGGGCGGCTCGAGAACCTCGAAGTCGACGCCCTTGATCGCGACGTAGATCACCAGCTCGTCGAGCGCGTGCGAGCCGGTGTAGAGCAGGCACGAGTGCTCGTCGACCGCCTCCAGCCGGCCCGAACTCGGCGACGACCGCTCGGCCACCACGGCGAGGGGCGCGTGCATGAGGATCTTCGCCTGATACCGGTAGGGCGCGGAGGAGACCGACTGCGACACGTACCCGGGGAGGTCTTCCGGCGGCTCTCGCGGGGTGAAGCGCGGGCCGGCCGGGGTGCGCAGGTGCATCCGGTCGACCCGGAAGGTGCGCCAGTCCTGCCGGTCGAGGTCGAAAGCGATGAGGTACCAGAGCCGCCCGGTGTGCACGAGCCGGTGCGGCTCGGCATCGCGCCTGGTCTGAGTGTTGCCGGTGCTCGTTTGAGTGTCGCGGGCGCTCGTTTGAGTGTCGCCGGTGCTCGTTTGAGCGTCGCCGCTGCTCGCGGCCGCCCTGGTCTCAGTGCTGCCGGTGCTCGCGGCCGTCCTTGGCGCGGCGCTGTAGTCGAAGCGGACTCGTTGGTGGTCACGGCAGGCGGCGGCCAGGGCGATGAGCGTCTCGGCGTCGATGGCCGGTCCCCGGGCGTGGAGCGGTACGACCGCCGAGTGGACCGCGTTGACCCGGTGCCGTAGCCGGGCCGGCAGGAGCTGCTCGATCTTGGCGAGCGCGCGCAGGCTGGTCTCGGCGATGCCGGTGACCGACCCGCCGGCGGCGGTCCGCAGCCCGACGGCGACGGCCACGGCCTCCTCGTCGTCGAGGAGCAGCGGCGGCAGCGACGCCCCGCGGCCCAGCCGGTATCCGCCGGCGACGCCCGGCGTGGCGTTGACCGGGTAGCCGAGCCCGCGCAGCTTCTCGACGTCGCGCCGGACGGTCCGCGGCGTGACGGCCAGCCGCTCGGCGAGCTCGACGCTCGTCCATTCCCGCCTCGCCTGAAGCAGGGACAGCAGCCGCAGCAGCCTTGCCGAGGTCTCCAGCATGGTGCCGATCCTGCCAGCCAACGCGGACCGAAGTTGTCCGCAATAGCGCCTAGCGTGAACCGTATGACCAACGAAGCGATCACGCCGTTCCGCATCGACATCCCGCAGACCGACCTCGACGACCTGCGCCGTCGGCTCGCCGCGACCCGCTGGGCCGGGCCGTTGCCCGGCGCACCGTGGGAGCGCGGTGTTCCGGTCGACGACCTGCGGGAGCTCGCCTCGTACTGGGCCGCCGAGTACGACTGGCGCACGCACGAGGCGACGCTGAACGAACTGCCGCAGTTCACCACGACGGTGGACGGGCAGCGGCTGCACTTCCTGCACGTACGCTCCGGCGAACCCGGCGCGCTGCCGCTGCTGCTCTCGCACGGCTGGCCCGGCTCGATCGTCGAGTTCCTCGACGTCATCGGCCCGCTCACCGACCCGCGCCGGCACGGCGGCGACCCGGCCGACGCATTCCACCTGGTCATCCCGTCGATCCCGGGCTTCGGGCTGTCCGGTCCGGTCGACGAGCCCGGCTGGGACAGCCACCGGATCGCCGGCGCGTTCGCCGAGCTGATGGCCCGGCTCGGCTACGAGCGGTACGGCGCGCAGGGCGGCGACTTCGGCGCCTTCATCGCGCCGGATCTCGGCCGCGTCGATCCGGACCACGTCGTCGGGATCCATGTGAACGCGGCGACCATGGGCTTCATCCCGTTCGCGGCGCCGACCGACGACGAACTCGCGACGTTCACGGAGGCGGAGAACGCGCGGCTGGCCCGCAAGGACCGCTACCTGTCCGACGGCAACGGCTACTTCCAGATCCAGGCGACCCGGCCGCAGACCCTGGCGTACGGGCTGACCGACTCCCCGGTCGGCCAGCTGGCCTGGATCGTGGAGAAGTTTCACGAGTGGGCGCTGGAGCCGATCGACCGCGACCGGATCCTGACCAACGTCATGCTCTACTGGCTGACCGGTACGGCCGGCTCGGCCGCGAACCTCTACTACGAGGCGATGCACTCGAAGCACTGGCCGGCGCCGTCGAAGGTGCCCACCGGGGTCGCGGTGTTCGCCGACGACGTGGCGATCCGGCAGTACGCGGAGAAGAGCAACACGATCGTCCACTGGTCCGAATTCGACCGCGGTGGGCACTTCGCCGCGCTGGAAGCACCTGACCTGTTGGTGTCCGACGTTCGGACATTCTTCCGGGCGGTCGGGCGCGGGTCCGCTTCCGATCGGCTGTGAAGCCAGGCAGGTCGCTGGCAAGCACGCAGGTTGGGGGTTCGGCTGCCGACGCTTCCCTCGTCAGGACGACCCTTCGACCCGAGTACGAGCGAGCAGAGATGGATCTCAAGGTGAGCGCGATCAGCTTCAACAACATCAGCAGCGCCAGCACGTACGGCGCGCAGCAGACGGGCCTGCGTCCCCCTCCGCAGGCGCCGACCAGCCGGAGCGTGACCGACCGGGTCGAGTCGGGTGGTCCGCCGCCCTCGGTGGTCGGCGACCAGGAGAAGCTCGGCCAGCTCAGCAGCCTCTACGACATCGACTCCGAGACCCTGAACTCGGCGTCGAGCGCCAAGGAACTGGTCGACACGCTCCAGCAGAACGGCGTCGACCTCGGCAAGCTAAGGTCCGTCCTCAACAGCGGCGACCTTCTCGACACCACGGCCTGACCCACGCTGAGGGGGGCGACCTCGTTGGAGGCCGCCCCCTCAGGGACCTTGAACAGGACGGCTCATTTTGTCCGGACCTTGAACAGCACGGCTCATTTTGTCCGGAGCTTGAACAGGACGGCTCATTTTGTCCGGAGCTTGAACAGCACGGCGGACAGCACCATCGACCCGAGCAGGATGCCGCCGCACCACACGACCGCTTGGCCGCCGCTGTGCCGGTACGGCAGGTCGAGCAGGAGTCCGCGTACGGTCTCGACGACCACGGTGACCGGCTGGTGACCGGCGAAGCCGCGAATCCAGCTCGGCATCGTGGCGACCGGGACGAAGGCGCTGCTCGGGTACGGCAGGAACATCACGAAGAAGGTGAAGCCGCCGGCCGCCTCGGGGGACCGGGCCACCAGCCCGATCGCCGCGGAGAACCACGAGATCGCCAGGATGAAGAAGACCAGGACGCCGATCGCGGCGAACCACTCGGCCACGCTCGCGTGCGGCCGGAACCCGATCGCGAAGGCCAGCGCGAGCACCAGCGCGGTGGACACGAGGTTGCGGGCGACGCTGGCGATGACGTGCCCGGCGATGATCGACGTACCGCCGATGTCCATCGACCGGAAGCGGTCGATGATGCCGCCCGCCATGTCGTGGCTCACACTCACCGCGGTCATCGACGCGCCGAACCCCGCACACAGGAGCAGGACACCCGGTACGACGTACGTGACGTACCTGGTGCCGGTGTTGATCGCGCCGCCGAACAGGTAGACGAACAGCAGCATCAGCATGATCGGCAGCATCAGCGAGGTCAGCAGCGCGTCGATGTTGCGCCGGCTCATCCGGATGCTGCGGCCGACCATCGTGGCCGGACGCCGGTACACGAGCTCAGACATGCGCCACCGCCTCGCGCCCGGTCAGCGCCATGAACACGTCGTCGAGCGTCGCCGTGTGCAACGCGAACGTGCGCACCAGGTCGCGGTGCGGGTCGACCTCGTCGAGCACGCGTCGTACACCGGCCGCGCTTCCGTCGATCGCCACCTCGACGGTCAGACGGCCCGGATCGCCGTGCTCAACCCGTCTCCCTAGAAGATCCACGATCGATGCGTACGCGGCGTCGTCGGCGCACTGGAGCACCAGGCGCTGCTCGGCGACCTCCTTCTTGAGCTGGGCGGGCGTCCCCTCGGCGACGATGCGGCCGGCGTCGACCAGCGCGATGCGGTCGGCGAGCTGGTCGGCCTCGTCGAGGTACTGCGTGGTGAGGAAGACGGTCACCCCCCGGTCGACGAGGTCGCCGATGAGTCCCCACACGGCCTGGCGACTGCGTGGGTCGAGGCCGGTGGTCGGCTCGTCGAGGAAGATCACCTCGGGCTGGCCGACGAGGCTCGCGGCGAGGTCGAGGCGGCGTCGCATGCCGCCGGAGTAGGTGGCGACGCGCCGGCGTCCGGCGTCGACGAGGTCGAGCCGGCCCAGCAGTTCGGTGGCGCGGCCGCGCGCCTGGCGGCCGGACAGGCCGAGCAGCCGGCCAATCATCCACAGGTTCTCCTCGCCGGTCTGCAGCTCGTCGACCGCCGCGAACTGACCCGTGAGGCTGATCCGGTGCCGCACCTGGCGGCGCTGGCGGACCACGTCGAAGCCCGCGACCCGCACGCTGCCGGCATCGGCCTCGGTCAACGTGGCCAGGATGCGCACCATCGTGGTCTTGCCCGCGCCGTTGGGCCCGAGCAGCGAAAACACCGTGCCGTGAGGCACCAGTACGTCGACGTTTTTCAGGACCTCGACCGCACCGTACGACTTGTGGACGGCGGTCGCCTCGATCGCAAGTTCCATCACTTCCCCGCAATCTGCGTATGGGCTACGCTGCATTGCGTATGGTATACGCATAAAGTCAACCGATGTCAACCTGGCATAGTTCAAACTCATGGACGAACTCGCCTTGCCCGCCAGCCTGGCCGCGGCCTGGGGGGTGCACGATCGGCGCGGTCGGGGCCCCAAGCCCGGCCTCGACCTCGACCGGATCGTCCAGGCCGCGGTCAAGGTCGCCGCGACGGACGGACTCGCCGCCGTGTCGATGAGCCGCGTCGCGAGCGAGTTGGGCGCGTCGACGATGTCGCTCTACCGGTACGTGGCCGCGAAGGACGAACTGCTCGCCCTCATGCTCGACGCCGGCACCGGACCGCCACCGGCCTTCCCGGACCCGTCCATCGGCTGGCGGGACGGCTTGACGCTCTGGGCCCGCGCGGTGCGCGAAGCGATGATCCGCAGTCCGTGGGTCGTCCACCTGCCGATCAGCGGACCACCCATCACCCCGCAGCAGATCGCGTGGCTCGAGCAGGCCCTGCGCTTCCTCCGCGACACCAAGCTCCACGAGGGCGAGAAGATGTCGGTGGTCCTGCTGATCAGCGGGTACGTCTGGCGCGACACCACCCTCGCGATCGACATGCAGAACGCCTCCGGCCCGGACGACAAATGGCCGCGGGTCACCGCCAACTACGGCAAGACGCTGAACCGGCTCCTCGACCCCGCCGACTTCCCCGCCCTCACCGCGACCATCGCCTCGGGCATCTTCGACGGGCCTAGTGACTTCGAGGACGAGTTCGACTTCGGCCTGGAGCGCATCCTCGACGGGGTCGGCGTACTGGTCGCGGCCCGCGACTAGGCGCATCGAACTCAGTGGGCGAGACTCGCACCGGCCAGCCACGGCTCGGCGAGCGCCGATCGTTGCCGCGTAGGGTGGCGCGCCGTCTGGCGCGAACGCCGATCGTTGCCGCGTAGAGTGGCGCGCCGTCTGGCGCGAACGCCGATCGTTGCCGCGTAGAGTGGCGCGCCGTCTGGCGCGAACGCCGATCGTTGCCGCGTAGAGTGGCGCCGTGCTGATCATCATGGGCGGGCTGCCGGCGACCGGCAAGACGACGATCGCCCGTTCGGTCGCCCGGGCTCGGCGCGCCGTGCATTTGCGCGTCGACACGATCGAGCAGGCGATCGTGGACTCCGGCGCACTGCGACATCCGGTGGGTCCGGTCGGCTACGTCATCGCGTATGCGCAGGCCGAAGAGCAACTGCGGCTGGGCCTGACCGTGGTCGCCGACACTGTGAACCCGCTCGCCGTCACTCGCGACGAGTGGCACGCGGTCGCAGCCCGGGCCGGGGTGGCCCACGTCGACGTCGAGGTGGTCTGCTCCGACCCCGCCGAGCACGAACGACGCGCCACCGATCGCGACGTGTCCGGCCAGCGCCGGCCGACGTGGGCCGAGATCACGCGCCACGAGTACGAGCCGCGCACCGACGAGCGACTCGTCCTCGACACGGCCGCGGAGAGCGTCGAGTCCTGCGTCGCGGCATTGCTGTTACTCGTACCGGCGAGCCTCGGCTGACCTGACGACAGCCGCTCTAGGGTGGGTGGCTGGCGACGAGACGGGGGGATCGGCCATGAGTGGATCGAATCAGGCGACCGAGTTGACGTGGGTGTTCCGGCCGGACGGGTCGTGGCCGGCGACGGTCCGGGCTCGCGCGGGGGCTCGGGTGCACGCCGTCGGCCTGGTCGGCGACGACGGTCGGACCGAGGTCGTGCTGCAGGACGGCACCCGGCTCCGCGCGCTGCCGGCCGAGGTGGTCGCGGAGTAGCAGCCGGCCGAGGTGGTCGCGGAATAGCAGCCGGCTGAAGCGGTCGCGGAGCACCTGCGGGCCGAGATGGTCGCGGAGTGACCATACATGGACGTTGACCGATGCGTCTCGTTCTGTTAGGAAGCCTACGAGAGAGCGCTCTCGTCCTCGGAGGTTCCTATGAAACTCTCGGTCAGCGTCTCCGCCATCGCTGTCCTCGCCGCCGTGGGAGCGGTCGCGCCGGCCGCCCTCCGCTCGCCCGGCTCCGCCGCGACGGCGGCGACAATCCGGGCCTCCGGGTCGGCGACGGCGGCGGCAACACCTGGCTCCGGCGGCTCCACCGCCGCGATCGCCGCTGCCGTCTGCAACCGCTACTGCGACGGGCGTGATCCCGCGCTCTCCCCCACTGACCGGTCGCCGGTCAGCGCGACCGTCTTCTCCCGCCGGATCAGCCTGCACTTCGACGACACCGACGCCATGGGCTGGGCCGCGATCGACAACGGCAGCCCGACCGACGAGGTCTGGCTGGACCGGTCCTTCGACGGCGGCCGGACCTGGGCGTCCGGCAGCAAGCTGGGCGACACCACCATCCCGCCCGGGAACCGCGGCTGGCGCACACTGATGTACAACGTCGACGACTGGAACGCCAACGGCGTCGGCGCGCTGCGCGCCTGCGGCAAGGCCGGCGACCGGCCGGACATCGCCTGCACCGCCTGGGCCCGCACGACCTGGAACGCGGGCACCCGCCGTACCGCCGCCGCGACCGCGTTGATGGCGCTCTACAACAACAACACCGGGCTCTTCGCCACGACCGGCTGGTGGAACAACGCCAACGCGCTCACCGCGATCATCGACAACATTCGCGTCACCGGCATGGGCAGCTACCGCTATGCGATCGGGCGGACCTATGACCTGAACGTGAACACGCACAGTGGTAACTTCAGAAACGAGTACATCGACGACACGGGCTGGTGGGCACTCGCCTGGATCGACGCCTACGACCTGACCCGCGACGCCCGCTATCTCACCACTGCGCGGATCGCCGCCGACTACATGGCGACCTATTGGGACGGCGTGTGTGGCGGTGGCGTCTGGTGGAGCACCGCGAAGAGCTACAAGAACGCCATCACGAACAGCCTTTATCTTGAGGTCAACGCCGCCCTGCACAACCGGATCCCCGGAGACACCGCCTACCTGCAGCGGGCGCGCGCCGAGTGGACCTGGTTCGCCGGCACCGGGATGATCAACAGCTCGAACCTCATCAACGACGGGATCAGCCTGTCCACCTGCCGCAACAACGGCAGCACGGCGTGGACCTACAACCAGGGCGTGCCGCTCGCCGGACTGGTCGAGCTCTACCGGGCGACCGGCGACGCTTCGCTGCTGGCGACGGCGCGCAACCTGGCCAACGCGTCGAGCACGACCGGCTCGCTGAATCCCAACGGCATCCTGCGCGAGCCGTGCGAGAACGGCGACTGTGGCGGCGACGGCACCTCGTTCAAGGGTATCTACGCTCGCGACCTCGGTGCCCTCAACGCGTTCCTGTCCGATCATCCCTACTCCTCGTACTTGCAGCGCAACGCCAACAGCGCCTACGCCGCCGACCGCACCCCGTTCGACAGCTACGGCGTGCATTGGGCCGGTCCGTTCGACTCGTTCGACGCGGCCCGCCAGCACAGCGCGCTCGACCTGCTGAACGCGGCACCGTAGAGAGGACCCGCCAGGTCAGGCCCTCCCGCAGATCTCATGCCGCCCATGGTGCGACGGGGGTACGACAGAATTCTCGTCACGACGAACGGCGATGGGAGCCTGCTGGGCTTTGGGCGACGTGTCAGTCGGCGTACCCGCTGGCCTGCAGGTGGAACAACTCCTGGTAGAGGCCGCCGGCCGAGATGAGCTGCGGGTGGGTGCCGTGCTGGATGACCTTGCCGTGATGCAGGACATAGATGTGATCGGCGTGCCGTACGTTGGCGAGGCGGTGCGTGATGAGCACCGTGGTCCGGTCCCGGTCGCCCAGCAACTGCTGGAAGATCGCGTGCTCGGCCCGCGCGTCCAGCGCCGACGACGGCTCGTCGCAAATGAGCAGGCTGGCGTCGCGGTACAGCCCGCGCGCGGACACGAGGCGCTGCCATTCGCCGCCGGACAGTTCCTGGCCGTCCTTGAACTCGCGGTCCAGAAGAGTGTCGTACCCCCGCGGTAACTTCGTGATCATGTCGTGGGCGGAAGCGGCGGAAGCGGCGCCGATCACGGTCGGGCCTTCGATGTCGGGGCCACGGTCGTGACGGCCGAGGGTGATGTTCTGCGCAGCGGTGAAAGGAAACCGCCACCAGTCCTGGCTGATCACCGCGACCTGCGCGGCCAGGCTGCTCCGGTCGAGGTCGGTGATGTCGATGCCGTCCCAGCTGATCGTGCCGGCGCTGGGCAGATAGAGCCCGGCGATGAGCTTCGCGAGGCTCGACTTGCCGGAGCCGTTCTCCCCGACGAGCGCGATCACCTGCCCGCGGCGCAGCGTGAGGCTCACCCCGTCGACGGCCGGCTCGTCGGTGTCCGGATAGCACAGGCGCACGTCACTCAGCACGATCTCCCGGAAGTCGTCGATCGCCTGGCCACCTTCGCCCGGCAGCCGCTTCCGGGCTCGGTTGAGGAAGTCGCGGAAGTCGCCGTAGTAGAGGGCGTCCTCGTAGAGGGAGTTGGCCGCATGGATCGCGGTGTTGAGGCTGGTCCGCGCCGTCTGGAGGGCGAGCAGCGCGGTGGCGGCCGCGGCGATCGGCACCCAGCCGGCGAAGAGCAGCACCCCGAGGACGGCGTAGACGGCGAAGGTCGCGGCCCCGGTCAGCAAGGTGCCGGCAAGCCTCGTGCCGGTCTGCTTGCGCACGAGACGCAGTTGCGCCCCGGTCTCCACAGCCATGATCCGCCGATACTCGCCAAGCAGGAAGCCGCGCATCTGATAGGTGCGGACCTCTGCGGCGGTGTGCCGGTTGGCCATCAAGTGCGCGAGCATCCACAGTCGGCGCCGCCGGGTGATCCGGGCGAGCATCGCGAGATATTCGCGCCGGGCCATCCGCACGGCCGTCGCGGCCGACGGCGCCGCCGCCAGCAGCAGGCACGGCAGCAAGATCGGCTCGATGACGGTCACCGCGGCAGCCGTCGCCACCACCCCGACGACACCGGTGACCAGGTTGACCGTGGTGTCGACGATCGACGCGGCCTCCATCATGCCCCGGTTGCGGGCGCGGTCCATCTCCTCGGCGAAGCCGGCATCGTCAAACGCACCCAGGTCCACGGCGGTGGTCGCCTCGAACAGTCGCAACTCGACCTGGTAGTTGATCTGCGGTGCGATCCGGGCCTGGGCCCACCCGGCCGCGATCATCAGGCCACCACGCACGCTCACCGCCGCGGCCGCCAGCAACAGGGCCGGCAGCGCAGCGCGGATGCGATCCGGGGTCGGTCCGGCCGCGAAGACCTGGGCGAGCACCCCGCTGGTCGCGAGCAGCCCCAGCGTCGTCAAGCCGCCCGCGGCGAGATTGAGGCCGATCGCCACGACCGTGTCGCGCCGGTTCGCTGCCCAGGCCAGGCCGACGGCCTCCCGCAGGATCGCCGGAAGCCGCCGGGCGACCGCCCAGAAGCTGGTGTGCGCGAAGGCCTCCGCGTGGTGCAGCCAGCCGTCCTGCGCCAATTCGGGCAGTGCGAGTTCGTCATCGGTGTCCGGCGGGTCGGACTGCGTGCGCACGGTGACCTCCCGTGTCAAACGAGTGACGTTCGTCCAGTCTCGGAAGAAGGCGCGGTGATCACACTCGATTTCCGAATTCATTCACGGCCGACGGAGGTCGCCTCTCTGAAAGATCTTGGACGATCGGGAATTGAGTCGAGGTGACTCAAGTTCTACTAGATGTCGGCCGGACCTGGCCGTCACAGTGAATCTGAGGAGATCACCATGAAGACTGTGTCGCTGTGGGCTCGGCGCGACCCGTTTGCGGATTTCGACGCTGTCGTGCGCAACGCGTTCGGCCCGGCTGGACGCCTGCAGGGTTTCACCCCGGCCGCTGAGGTTTCCCGCGATGGCGACGACGCCGTCGTGCGCCTCGAGCTGCCCGGTGTCGACTTCACCAACGACGTGACCGTCGAGGTAGACCGCGGCCGCCTGGTCGTGCGCGGCGAGCGCCGCGACGAGCGGGCCGAGGACAACGATGGTCGCAGCCTCCGCGAGGTGCGCTACGGCTCGTTCAGCCGGACCTTCGGGTTGCCGAAGCATGTGAACGCCGACGCGATCACCGCGTCCTACGACGCCGGCGTGCTCAGCGTGCGGGTCGCCGGTGCTTACGCCGGCAGCCAGGCGCAGCGGATCGCCGTCACCGTCGGTGCCGCCACCCCGGCCATCGACTCCGCCGAGTAACTGAAATACGCGAAAGCGGGCCGTCCCCTGAGGGGCGGCCCGCTTCGCTGTGTTGGGGCGTCAGTTGACGGCGAAGGCCTGGCCGGGTCCTAGCCGACGGTCGTCGTCGCCGCGTCGAGCAGGTCGACCAGCGTCGCCCACTCGTCGCGCAGGAATGGCAGGTCGACCTTGGCCATTTGCCGCCGGGCCGCCCAGCCGAGGGTTTCGCCCGCGTTGCGCAACACCGTGTCGGCCTGGTCGATCGGCGCGAACTGATCGAGCAGGTCGAGCGCCTCCTCCAGGTCGAGGTACAGCGCGAGCTGCGCGGCCAGGTCCCGGCACCGGCAGAGGAAGGCCGGCAGCCAGTTCTCCGGCGGCGCGCTGAGGTGCTCGACGACGAGGTCGAAATCGAAGCTCAGTGCCCCGGATTCCTCGGCCCGTACCTGCCAGGGCGGCGTGGCGAGCAGCGGATCATCGCGGTGCGCCGCCGCGTACCGGCCGAGTGCGTTCGTGTCGGCGAAGAGCAGCAAGGTCCCGTCGCCGTCGGTCGGGAACGCGTACTGGACCTCGCCGGCGCCGCCCCACAGCTGACCACGGAGCGTGACGCCCTGCTGAGCCGGCAGGGACAGCTCGACGAGCTGAACCAGCCCGAACTGGACTCCAGCCGCCGGCGACGGGAGGGGTTGCCGCACCGGCGGCGAGGCGACCGTGTGCGACCGCGCGACGGTATACGGCGGCGGCTGCGCCTGAGGCTGCTGGTACGGGGGCTGCGGCGACCCGTAAGGCGGCGGCTGGTACACGGGCGGCGGCGGCGACCCATACGGCGACGGCTGGTACGCGGGCGGCGGCGACCCATACGACGGCCCGATGTGCGGCGCCACCGGCACGGCCGTGAACACCGGCCCACTCATCGGCTGGCTCACCGGTGGCCCACTGATCGGTGGCTGCGGCGAAGGCGAAAGCGAAGGCGAAGGCGACATCGGCGAAGGCGAAGACCGCGTCGACGGGGCCAGCGGCGGATCGACGACCCCGACCATTGGCGGATCAAAGACCGCGCCCGGAACGAAGCCGCCAACCAGCGGATCAAGGCAGCCGGCCGCCACGACGACCTCCGGCTGCTCGATCACCGTCGGTGCGAGGCCCAAGGCCCGGTGCAACATCGTCGCCACGAGCGGCATCCGGGTGGCCCCGCCGACCAGGATCACCGCGCTGAGAGGCTGGAGCGGCACCGGCGAGGCCGCGATCGCGCCCTGGATCGTGTTGAGGGTGCGCTGCAACAGCGGCGCGGCCAGCGCCTCGAGCTCGTCGCGGGTCAGGACGTCGTCGGTCTCGAGCAGCGGCAGGTAGAGGTCGGCCGAGCTGGTACGGGAGAGCATCTCCTTGGCCGCCCGTACGTCGTCCCAGAGCTGCCGGCGCAGCTGCTGGTCGGCGACGGTGACCGGGCGCTCCAGCCGCTGCCAGCCCGGATGATCGGCGGTACGGGCGCGCAACAGCCCGACGATCGCCGCGTCGATGTCCTGTCCGCCGGTGTCGTCCAGGCCGGTACTGGACAACACCTGCATCGGGGTACCGGGTGCGTGGCGCACGATGGCGACGTCGAAGGTGCCGGCGCCCAGGTCGTACACCATAAGGTCGGCGACCCGGCCGGGCGGCAGTCCGTGCCGTCGGGCGTGGTAGGCGGCCGCGGCGACCGGCTCGGGCACCAGCCGTACCTCGCCGAGGCCGGCCCTCTCGGCCGCGTGCTGCAGGACGCTGCGCCGGCCGGGGCCCCAGCTGGCCGGGTGCGAGATCGTGCTCCGTACGACCAGACGGGCGGCGATCCGCTCGGCCTCGCCGGCGACCCGCCGGAAGAGGGCCGTGAAGAGGTCGCCGACCGGTACGTCCTGGCCGAGGAGGACTGTTCCGTCGTCGATGCGGCGCTTGGGGTTGCCTTCGAAGCGTTCCGGTCGCGCCCGCGCGGAGTGCAGCGCGTCGCGGCCGACCAGCAGGGTGCCGTCGCTGTTGCAGAAGACCGCCGACGGTAGCAGCGGCGCCCCCTCGAAGAGCACCGGCTCCGGCTGGAGCCCCGACGCGGGGTCGCGGCGCATGAAGGCGACGGTGTTCGAGGTGCCGAGGTCGATCCCGAGCTCCACGGCACACCCCGACTTCGCCTGACGCCACCCGCTGGTCCGCCACCATCGAAGGTCCCGGCCGAGGGTGGTGTCAAGCCAGCGCCGTCACGGCCGCGGTCGCCGCACCCAAGCAAGCAAGCAAGCGAGCCAGCGAGCAAGCAAGCAAGCGAGCGCGCAGGCGCCTAGAGACGCCGCATCGTCTCCGCGTCCGGGATTCCCTCGAAGAACCGGTCGAGCACGCGACCGAAGACCGGCTCCTCCGGCTCGGCCTGCTGGAAGAGCGTCATCGACGAGCGGAGCTTCATCGCGTCGAGCTCACCGAAGATCTGCACCGCGGTCGAATCGGTGTTGCCGAGTATGACCGACGCGACCTCGACCAACCGTGGTCCCAGGATCGGGTGCTGCAGGTAGGCCCGAGCCTCGTCGAGCGAGCTGATCGCGTACCGCTGGGATGTTGGACTCATTCCCAGGCCGGCGATCTGCGGAAACACGTACCAGATCCAATGGCCGGTCTTGAGTCCGCGCCGCAGCTCGGCGACGGCCTGGTCGTAGTCGCCCTTCTGGGCCTCGACAAAACGCGAGAGCTGGTACGGATCGTCCATACCGTGACCCTAGCGGCGGTCGGACTTCCTGCCTTGCAAACCACTCCGCACGATGTCGATGACCGCGACGCCGAGCGCCACCAACGCCACGCCGAAGATGACGATTCCGCCCCACTGCTCCATGCCACGCGCTCCTGCCGGTAGTCGGTTCGACGGGGACGATGGTGCGCGGGCCGCCCGCGTTGTACAGGTGCCGAACTGAGGCGTACGGATGGGGGCCTCCAATTGGGGGCCCCTGATCGCCGGCTTTCGGCGCGGCGTGCACGGTGCATCATCCCGGCATGAACTGGAAGTGGGCGATGGGCGGCGCGGGAATGGCCTGCGCGGCGGGAGCCACGTGGGTGTGGCGTCACCAGGACGAGCTCATCACCAAACGCCCGTTCAACGAATGGGCATTTACGCACATGAATCGGTTGCTGCCCTGCGAAAACGTACCGCGCAGCGCGCGTCCGACGCCATTGCCGAATCGCGCCCGCC
The DNA here is from genome assembly GCA_963816625.1 of uncultured Actinomycetota bacterium. Lineage (GTDB taxonomy): Bacteria > Actinomycetota > Actinomycetes > Mycobacteriales > Micromonosporaceae > Dactylosporangium. The sequence continues at coordinate 49,920 of CAWFLC010000008.1, forward strand.
CGCTGGACGCCACGTATTGGTTTCAAGGCCACCAGTGGAACCTGGCTCAGCTGCACAAACGCACCAACACGACGGCATTCGTGGTGCTGCACCGCGGCGAGTTGGTGCACGAAACCTATCCAGGCCGCTTCGCCGGACCTGCCGTACGGTTCCAGCTGTTCTCGTTGAGTAAATCGCTCACCTCGATGCTGGTCGGGATCGCGCTCGACGAAGGCGTGCTGAGTGACCCGACCGACCAGGTCACGAAGTACGTGCCGGACCTGCTGGACACCGCGTACGACGGGCCGACGATCGAACACCTGCTGGACATGAGCAGCGGCGCCGGCAACCGCGAGACCTGGGGCGATCCGGACACCGACATCGCCCGCTTCACCAACGCGATCACGACCGGCGCATCCCTGACCGAGGTGGTGCGCTCGGTACAGCGGGCCAGCATCCCGGGCGTACGGTTCAACTACTCGACGATCGACGCGCAGGTCCTCGGCTGGGTCCTGGAGGCGGCCAGCGGCAAGAGCCTCGCGCAACTCGTCACGGATCGGATCTGGAGCCGGATCGGCGCGGAAACCGACGCGTACTACTGGCTGAGCCGCGGACGCCCGCGCCGCGCGATCGGCGGCGGCTCGTTCAACGCGACCGCCCGCGACACCGCCCGCCTCGGCCTGCTGATGTCGCACGGTGGCGCGGTCGACGGCCACCAACTCGTCCCGGCCGGCTGGGTGGAACGCAGTCGCGGGCGGGACCTCCCCCATCTACAGGTCGGCGCGCTCGGCGAAATCGGTCTCCGGCACTACGGCTATTCGAATCAGTGGTGGACGCTCGGCGGCCCTCATCGGGCGTACACCGGCGTCGGCATTCACGGCCAGTATCTTTTCGTCGATCCGGTCGCCGACGTGGTCATCGTCAAATGCAGCGCCTGGCCGGTCGAGGAAGACGACGACCGCGACGCCGAAACCGTCGCCGCCCTGCGGGCGATCGTGGAGTACCTCGACGCGTGATGCCGGTGATGCCCCCGCACGTTGTGGTGGGGCCCCCAATTGGGGGCCCCCGGCGAGCCTTTTCGCGAGTGGGCCGCGAGCAGATACTGAAGTCTGCCATCAGGGAAGGCGGACGGGGCATGATCGCGGGCGACGAGGATGACGTCTCACCGTTTGTTACCGATCAAACACGCGTCGATTGTGGCCGGCGGCTGCGCAACCCGAAGGTCAAGACCCTCCTTGATGCCGGCACCGAGAAGCTGATCGACAGCGTCAGCGGCGGAATGGAGCATCCGTTTCGTTTCCCATCGGCCGACGTCGTCTGCGCGCAGGCGGCGGGAATGCCGCCGTTCGTGCCGCGGGTCGTTCCGCGGAACCCCGACATCTTTCCTAATTCCCCCATTGGTACGCCCGAGTTCCGGTCCGCTCGCAACGCCTTCGACCGGACCTGGCCACGGCTCGAGCGGTACCGCGCCGACCTGGCCATGTACACACTGACCAAACCGGCCTGGTTCGCCGGCGACGTGATCGCCAAGACCGCGCTCGCCGAGCTCACCAACGATCCAGACAAGATCGATCGGGTACTGGAGCACCTGGCGATCCAGGATCTGCAGCTCTTCGAGGATTCGCTGTACCGCGTGCAGTTGGTCATGCAGGCGATGGCGCCAAGCGAGGAGGCGATCCGGGAAGCACTCGAGCGGATGTACGACAACATCGACCGCATGTGGCTCGAGGTGTACAACGGGCTGCTCAAGCACTTCGCCGTCGAACTGCGGCCCGATGTCACCGTCATCGACATCGCCAACATCCTGACCGCCACCGCCGAAGGCCTTGGCCTGCGCCGGCTCGTGCAGTTCGACAAGAGGTCGATCCTCGACGCGAAGCGCCAGCGGTCGTTGCTCGGCATGAACGCGTTCGCACTCTTCGCCGCCGGCATCGGCACCCGGCTCGATACGAGGACGCTCGCCACCTTCTTCCGCGAGACCCTCACACGACAACACACGGCTTGATTCCGTAGTAGGGGGAGGGGCGGGCGCCGGTCTTCGACCGGCGTCCGTCCTTATGAATGCCCGCCGTCGTCCAGCCGACATGCCTGCGACCGGCCGGCGGGCGAGTCCTCCCCACGGCTCCTGGCGCGGACACCGTCCTCGTAGGGGGCTTGCGATTTCGGCGGATGTCACTACGGTCCTTCCGGGGAGGAATCGATGGTCCGTAGGCGAACGGTGTTGGCGGCAGCGGCCGGAACGGCCGGGGTCTGGGCGAGCGCCGCGTGCGGCGCAGACAAGTCGGGCCAGGCCAGAGCGGCTTCCGTCACGGACGGTGGCCAGCCCGACGCGCCCAGTTCGGCGCCACCGGCAGCACCGGGGGTGACGTTCGCACCGGCGAGCGGTTCGGCCAACGTCGCCCTCACCGAACCGGTAAGCGTCACCCTCCACGGCGGCACGCTCGGCAGCGTCACCGTCACGGCCGGGAAGAAGACGCTGGCCGGTACGCTCGGTGACGACCAGCGCACCTGGCGGTCCACCGGTCTGCTTGAATACGGCCAGACGTACACGGTCGACGCGGCCGTCGTCGACGAGCACGGCACCCGGTCCGAGCGGACCAGCAGCTTCAGCACGGTCAAGCCCAGGGCAGTGGCCACCGTCGCGTTTCGCGCCAATGCGGTGCGGGCGTTGAAGAACGGCGGCACCTACGGTGTCGGCCAGGTGGTCATGGTCCACTTCAGCCACGCGGTCAAGGATCGCGCCGCGGCCGAGAAGGTGATGACGGTACGGGCCGAGCCCGCCGTCGAGGGCCGCTGGCGGTGGATCGACAGCCGGAACGCGCACTACCGCCCGCCGACCTACTGGAAGCCCGGCACGAAGGTGACCGTCCGGGTCAACGCGCTCGGGGTGGACCTGGGCGACGGCGTCTACGGCGGCGCCGACGCGAGCACGAGCTTCACCGTGGGCCCGTCGAAGATCGCGGTCGCCGACGCCAAGTCGCACCACATGCAGGTCTTCATCGACGGGCAGCTGGTGAAGAACATGCCCATCAGCATGGGCAAGGGCGGCACGGTCAAGGGCAACAAGGGCCAGGTCATCAACTACTGGACCCGCTCCGGGGTGCACGTGATCCTCGACAAGGCGCCGAACGTACGCATGACCTCGGCGAGCTACGGCATCACCGATCCCAAGGACCCAAACTACTACGACGAGAACATCACCTACTGCTGCCGCATCACCTACTCCGGCGAGTACGTCCACCTCGCGGACTGGAACATCCCGCAGCAGGGCCGCGTCAACACCTCGCACGGCTGCATCAACGTCGGTCCGGACAACGCCAAGTGGTTCTATGCGAACTTCGGCCCCGGCGACGTGGTCGATGTCAAGAACACCCCGCGCCAGATGGGCCTCGGCGACGGCATCGGTGACTGGACCGTCGCCTGGGAGAAGTGGTGAGGCGCTGACGCGGCTCGACCAGCCCTCTCATCAAGCCTGGGGCAGTTTGAAGCCGCGCCGGGTCGCCGGCGCTGACGGCGGCGGCACGACCGGCCCGAGGTCACCATCCGGCGCCTCGTCCAGGTCGACGATGACCGGCGCATGGTCACTCGGCCGGGTGCCCTTGCGGGCGTGCCGGTCCACCCAGGCCGCCCGCACTCTGGTAGCCACCGGGTCGGTGGCGAGCACCAGGTCGATCCGCATGCCGAGATCCTTCGGGAACATGCCGGACCGGTAGTCCCAGTACGTGAAGACGCGCTCGGCCGGCCAGCGGTCACGCACGACGTCGCGCAGGCCGAGTGCCTGCAGCTCGGCCAGGGCCGCCCGCTCCGGCGCGGTGACGTGGGTCTGCCCGGCGTAGGCCGCCGGGTCGAACACGTCGGCGTCGGTCGGTGCGATGTTCATGTCGCCGCAGACCATCGCCGCCTCCGGGCCCGCGGCGACCACCTCGCGCAGCGCGGCCAGCCAGGCCAGCTTGTACCGGTAGTGCTCGGAGTCGGGCACCCGCCCGTTGGGCACGTATACCGAGTGGATCCGGATCCCGCCGCAGGTCGCCGCCACCGCTCGCGCCTCCGGGTCGGGGAATCCGGGCGCTCCGGCGACGCCGGTCACCACATCGTCCAGGCCGACGCGGGACAGGATCGCCACCCCGTTCCACTGCGCCTGACCGTGATGGGCCACGGCGTAACCGCAGTCGGCGAGCTGCTCACCGAGCAGTTCGGTGAACGCATCGTCGGCGAGCTTGGTCTCCTGCACGCAGAGGACGTCCGGCCGACGCTGGACCAGCCACGGCAGGAACCGTGGCACCCGTTGCTTGATCGAGTTGACGTTCCACGTGGCTACCCGCACCGCACCACGGTAGACGCGGCGGCGTGGATCACGACCGAGTGCCCGCACCCTCGCCGCGCACTCCGCCAGGCGCGCTCCCACTGGCGGGTCAGAGCCGGGTGGACGATCAGGTAGCGGAACGGTGCGATGACGCGATGTGCGGCCGGCTGAGCTGGACAAACACGCGCCACGCGGAACTGCGTAGGCTCCGCGACGGGTCGGAAGGTACCCTGACAGCCGCGGGCCGCTAGCTCAATGGCAGAGCTGTGGACTTTTAATCCATAGGTTCGGGGTTCGAGTCCCCGGCGGCCCACATTCTGACCTGCGCTTTTACGTCATCGTTTGTCCTGTGTGGACTTTGGTTGCTCGTTGGCGGCTCGCCGTGGCTTGCCCTTCGTGGACCAATTCCGACCCTTGGCGGGTAGGCTGACCTGCTGATTCGCGGCAACTGCCGGACCCGTGGGGGTGGACTTCTGCGACGGCCGGGAGGTGCCATCTTTGCGGCTGCGGCGGCGGATCTTGTCGCGCACCATCTGAGACTCAGTGTCCAACCCATAGCGGTCCGAGCCGAGCACAAACGAACGATCAGACCGGATGCCCTCAGCCTGCACCCCGGACAAACGCGCGGTTGCGGCTATGAGCGGATACGGGCTGCGGCTACCTGCCGGAGGTGGTGGGACCTCGATCAACGCGTCCAGAAGGTGTCCGGGAGGGCCTGGACGTCGGTCGCGGACCGTTCGAGGAGCTCCGCGATGGGCAGCAGCGCGGTCGACGCGGCGTCCCCGGCGTCGGCCATGTGGCGGATCACTTCGGCCTGCCGCCGGGCCCGCTGCGGCACTGCGGCGGCGAAATCACCTCGGTTGCCGTCGTAGCCATACGCGTCGAGCAAAAGATGCAGGCGGCGGAACCGCTCCCGCAGGTCGGCGTCGCTCAACGGCATGCCGTCGCGTGGCGAGGCGAGCGGCACCCAGGTCAGCGCGGAGAACGCCAGATCCCAGTCCCGTGACGACGGACCGGCGATGTCCCAGTCGCAAAACCCGATCAGCCGATCACCGTCCACCACAGCGTTGAACGGCGACGCGTCCTGGTGCCCGACGATCAACCCGGGACCCATCGTGCCGCCGATGAACCAGCACTCGTCCTGCGGCGGCGTGAAGCCGGCTGTCAGGTCATGGACCCGTCGCAGCCACCGGCCGACCTGGACCAGCATTGAGTCGGCCGACGCCCAGCTGGGCCAGGGTTCCCGGTCGCCGATCGTCTCTCCCGGCAGATAGGTGAGCATCTCGCGACCCTGGTCGTCGAACCCGAGCGCGCGGGGAGCGGCATCGAACCCGGCATCCTCGAGATGCCGCAGCACCGCGTGCACCGTCGCCGTCCACGGCGAGGCCCGCTTGTGCACGACACCGTCGATCAACACGGCGCCGGTGGTGTTGCCGCCGGGCAGGGCTTCTTCGCGCATCCACCGTGTGTACCGGGCTTCGAACGGTAGCGACACCGAATTTCGCCAGCCATCGGCTTCCCGCCCGGCCACACGACCCGGATGACGCAGTCGCGTCGGCACGACCCGCGCCATCTCAAGGGATCACCGTGACAGCGTGTAGCAAGCGATCGGCGGCGGATGGCCGCGGGCCGCTTGCTGACGTCGAGCTCGTCGATGACGCCGGCCAGCGGCTGGCCCGCCGGCGGCTGCCCGAAGGCGCGGAGGGGATCACCCGGCTGCACGCGCTGATCGCCGACACGATCGGTCTCGATCCCCACCCGCACATTGGCGGCCTCGCCGGCCGGGTCGGGCTCGGTCTCATCCGATGGCAGGTGTCGTCGCGGCCATGTGAGCGCACAGGGACCTCAAGCGGGCTGAAGTTCGATGCGACCAACGGACGGCTGACGTCACCAGCCCCAGAAGGCAGCCCACACAGCGGCGCAGAGTAAGGCTGATCTTGACTGGGTTGAGGTCGACCGGAGTTGTCGGATCCGGGCCGCGTTGTTCGTAGGTAGGTTGAGAGGCCGCCCACGAGGGCGCTGCCGCGAACGCAGGAGATGACGACCGATGCCGCACCCACAGGCCAAGGTCCACCGCATGTTCGAGCTCGTCGAGCCGATCGCCACCGTGACCTTCTCCGACGTGCCGAACGAGGAGTTCCTGGCCCTCGGCATGCGCAACTACTGGGACGGATACTTCGCGGGCCGGGCCGCGCCGCTGGGGCTGGCACCGGCCGGGGTGGTGCACGCGGTCTTCTACAACTTCGCCGACGGCGAGGTGGCGCGCCACATCCCGTGGGTCTGGGGGAAGACCACCCCGCAGGAGGCGATCGCCGTGCGCGAGCGGGGCAGCGCCGCCGCGCTGCGGCAGATGATCGGGGAGCTCGCCGGCTCCCCCGCTCTGGTGCGGGTCGCCGACCTCGCCACCCGAGCAGCGGTCAGCGCGCCAACCGAGGGTCGAGCGCTGTACGCCGGGCTCCGGGCGCTCGACGTGCCCGAGGAACCGGTGGCCAGGCTGTGGCACGCGGCGACGCTGCTGCGGGAGCACCGCGGGGATGGCCACAACGCCGCCCTCCTCGCCCACGGCATCGGCGGCACCGAGGCCCACGTCCTGCTCGCTGTCTCCCTCGGAATGAGGGCGGAGGAGTTCGGCCGGATCCACCACCTGCCCAAGGCACAGCTGGCCGCGGTCGTCGACGGGCTGCGCGACCGCGGCCTCGTGGACGCCGCCGGCGGGTTCACCGACGCCGGCCGGGAGACCAGGCAGCGGATCGAGGCCCTCACCGACGAGCTGGCGGCGCCGGCGTACGACGTGCTCAGCGCGGACGAGCTCGACGAGCTGGTCGCGGGGCTCGAGCCGATCGCCGCCGCGGTAGAGGCCGTCGACGACTGAGCGGGTGGATCAAGCCAAGTTGATCGAGGCGCAGCGCGACTACCGGCTCCAGCAGGTCGCCGACGCCCAGCGCGGCCAGGATCACGACAGATGATTTCGATGCTCGGATCGGGCCAGGGCCCACGACCGGTGTTTGCCCTGAGTGCCGGCTCGACCGCCGATGGCGTCGCAGCGAGCGGAATGCGGCTACTCGGCGGCGGACCCGGGTCCACCGCTTCGTTGCGGCGCATCACAGTTGGGACAGGTCGAGTACCGTCCGGCTGGTCGCGTTGTCATCGAGGTCGAGAACCGGGCGGGGTAGTTCATCTTGCGGGGGTGTGTACTTGAGCCGGGCGGCCTGAACGGTCTGGGTGTCCAGGACGATTGCACCGTTCAACGAGCCGATGATGATGAACCGCCCGTCCAGGCCGATGGTGGTGCCGCCGTTGACGTCGTCGACGACGAAGCCGGTCAGGTGCGCAATCGGGGTGCCATCGTGGCGGTAGGCGACGAAGTCCCAGCTCGGATCGAAGGTGTGGCTGAAGCAGAAGTCGGGATCGCAGTCGATGTTGTTACCGGCCCCCGGCGGGGGTTTGATGGTCCGGTGTTCCCCGGTCTCGGGGTTCCAGACGTTGCGGTAGGGCAGCCCGTACGGTGTCGTCGGTGGCTCGACCCGTGCGAGCCATGGACCGTGCTCGGTCCACGTCCACAGCGTGCCGTCGGCTTGTGGAACACGTTGCAGTGCACCCTGAGCCGGTACGCGGAACAGCCGTGACACCTGGCTCGCGTCCCCGTAGTCGGCGAGGGCGAAGGACGCGCTGCCGGTGCCGAACACCGTGACCATGCCGCTGCCGTGCAACTCGTTGCCCGAGCGAAGTTCGGCCGGGCCGACCGTGGTGCCGTCGATCGGGGCGCTGAACACCTCCCAGCCGTGCGTACCGAAGGCGGTCCAGATGATCGCGTGGTCGTCGACGGTCGCATTGCCGAACACCGCTCCCGGCTCGTCGGGCATCAGCGGCGTCTGTTCGCCGGTTGCGAGCGCCAGCATCGCCGGGAAGGTGTTGGTCTTGCCGTTGACGAGCGGGCTGACCAGTGCATGCTCCTCGTCGAGGAGGCGAAGGACGCGGTACTTCTCGCCGTTGTCGAGGGTGGCCGGCAGGGTCACGACCGCGTCCGGCCACACCTGCGCGGCCGGCTTGAGCGTGCGCACGCTGATGCTCGGTGGTTTCGCCGTGCTCGGCTGACCCGGTGTCGGGTCCGGCCGGTTGACCGCCTGGACGGTCAGCGGGATCGCGACGGCGAGGGCCAGCGCCCCCACGACGACCGTGCCCGTGCGGCGCGCTTGACGGCGCCGCCGCCGGCCCAGCACCCCCTCGGTGAAGCCGGGTCGTGGCGCGGGAGTCTCATCGACGGCGGCCGCGATCACGGCGGCGAGCCGCTCCTCAAACGTCGGTGGCATGCGTCTGCTCCTTCGCGATCAGCGCCGGCTGGCGCAGCTTGGTCAGGCCGCGCGCGGCCTGACTACGTACCGTGCCGCGCGATATGCCCAGCGTCTGGGCGATTTCCTCGTCGGTGTACTGCTCGTAGTAGCGCAGCACCAGGACGACCCGCTGTCGGGCCGGCAGGGCGGTGACCGCGGCCCACAGTCCGGCGTCGGCGTCTGAACGATCGAAGCGCTGATCGATGTAGGGCCGTTCGGGCACCGTGCCGAACAGGAGCTCCCGTCGTCGCCGGCGCCACCAGCTGACGTGCAGCCGCGCCATGACCGTGCGCACCCACGGTTCGACGTCGCCCTTGCTGCGCACACTCGACCACCGCACACCCAGCCGCACCAACGCCTCCTGCGCCAGGTCGGCCCCGTCATGCGGGTTACCGGTCAGCGCGTGTCCGTACTTCATCAACGCCACCGACCGTGCCCGCACGAACTCCTCGAATTCGTCGACCACGCGCACCTCCCGTTGCTGAGCACACGCGTGAGACGCCCGTTCTGTTGCATCTGGCCCGTGATCTCATTGGCCACGCTGTCCGCGAGGTAGCCGGCCAGCCCCGCCGCCATGGTGTCTGAGGTCGGCGCAGTGGATGTCCAGTAGCAGCTCGCCGCCGACATACAGCTGGGGCTCATCGGCCCACGATCGGCCGACAGCGAGGCGATGAGCATCATCGCGACCATCGACACGCTCCGCTGCAACGGCCGGACCTGTAGAGACACGGCTGGACTATGCGCATCGGGCCGGTACGGAGTCGGACTACACTCCGGTATGCGTCGTAACCCCTAGAATTCGGACTTTTAATCCATAGGTTCGGGGTTCGAGTCCCCGGCGGCCCACAAACGAGTAGCGGCGCAGGTGGCGGCCCTTGCGATGGCGTGATGGGCGGTGGTGAGGCGGCCGGCGGCGCAGAGCAGGTTGTGCGCCATCGCGGTCAGGGTGGGCCAGGCGGCGTAGGCGGCCGTACCGGCCCGGGCACCCGAATAGCCCGTAGCGGATGAGGCCGGGATGACCAACATGCGGTTTGCTGTGCGAACGAGAAGTTGATCCCTGACTCCGCCTACGTAGGCGGCGCCCGATGCGGAAGGCTACCGACATGTTCAACGACAATGGCTCGTTCCTGCTGGCGTTGTTCGAGTTCTTCGTCTTCGTCGCCTGGTTCATGTGCCTGTTCTGGATCTTCGGGGACCTCTTCCGGAGCAAGGACCTCGGCGGTGGGGCCAAGACGTTGTGGGTCCTGTTCATCATCTTCCTGCCGTTCCTCGGCATGTTCATCTATCTGATCGCCCGCGGCCGCGGCATGACCGAGCGCGCGATGGCCGCCCAGGCCGAGGTCCAGAAGCAGCAGGAGGCCTACATCAAGTCGGTGGCGACAACGAGCGGAAGTTCAGGCAGCGTCGCCGATGAGATCGCGTCGGCGAAGGCACTGCTCGACTCCGGTGCTATCAACGCGAGCGAATACGAGCAGCTGAAAGCCAAGGCCCTGGCGGGGAGCCCTGCGTAGCGGGGCCCTATTTGCACCGGGTGACACTGGTCGCCGTGGTGGCCGGGCCTCAAACTGCACCGGCACATGGCGGAGTGTCACGCAGTGAAGCCCACCTGTAACACGTCAAGCGGACTGCGACACGATGTTCTCTAACGTTGTGGCCCAGCTCCTCAAGGTCGTTCGTCCAGTAGGGCGCTCGACCTTGACGAGCTGGGCCACAGCGAGAACCTGGCATCGGTGAGGGCGCCGCCGCAAGTGAGGCTGGCCTCGAACCCGCCCGCTTTGACACGTACGTGTCAGTACTACTTTGCTCCGCTGGCCTATACGCCGCAGGAGCGACGCTGCTGTTTCTCGCCACCGCCACCCCCGCGACGGCGCTATCGCTCACCGCGTGGCTCCTGCTCCCTCGTACGGACCGCGCTGACTGCTCAGGCCCTGGTCCTGTTGGCACCATGAGGTCGCCGATGGGCGACTCCGCCGGTTCCGGCTGATCGTGGACGGCCGCGGCGATGCATCACTGGCGCAGGCGGCATTGGAGGGCGTCCAACATGCGGTCCAGCGCGTACTCGTACCGCCGTTTTCGGCGCTCGGCGGCCGGCGTGACTGCTATGTAGCCGTCGATGTACTGCGCGTAGGCCGCGTTCGGGCGGACGGCGTCGCGTACGTAGGCATGGGCGGTTTCGATGTCGGCCGGAGGACTGGTCAACCAGGCGCTATAGCTGAGTTGGATTGCCGTGCTGCCGACCACGTGATCGGAGAGCATGCAGAAGGCGTTGTCCAGTTCGGCGTCGGCGAATCCGGCCTGTGCGAGGACGTCGAGCAGGCCGCCCCAGAATCGCAGCGCGTTCGGCCCGATGCTCGGGCGGGTGGCGTAGAGCGTGGGGTACCAGCGGTGCCGCAGCATCATGGCGCGTAGTGCGTCGAGGGCTGATCGGACGTCGGCCTGCCAGTCGTCAGAGCGGACCGCGAGCATGTCCGGCAGGTCGCCCATCACCTCGTCGAAGGCGAGATCGAGCAACTCGTCCTTGCTCGAGACGTGCCAGTAGAGCGTCGGGGCGGTGGCACCGAGTGTGGCGCCGAGCTTGCGCATCGACAGCCCGTCGACTCCGCCCGCGTCGAGCATGTCGATCGCGGCGCGGACGACGGTGTCGCGGTCGAGTGTGGCCCGGGCCGTTCGCGACTGTCGCGTGGCCCGGGTCCAGATCAGCCCGGCGGTCGGTGTGTCAGCCACCGATCCATCATAGCCGGGACTTGAACACTGTACGAGTTTGTCATACGGTGTTAGGGAGACTCTAACACTGTATGAGAACGGAGAGGAACATGACCCTCCAAGCCGACCTGCCGCGCGATGCGGCGCCGCCACCAGGGCCGACGAGCGCGCCCGACCCCGGCCGCTGGCTAGCAGCTGCGGTCATGCTCACCGCGACATTCATGGATCTGCTGGACTCCACGATCGTCAACGTGGCGATCCCGTCCATCCGGCACGATCTCGGCGCCGGGTACGCGGCGACGCAATGGATCACCGCCGGTTACGCGCTCTCCTTCGCCCTCCTGTTGATCACCGGCGGCCGGTTGGGCGACATCATCGGCCGCAAACGCAGCTTCCAACTCGGTGTTGCCGGCTTCACCGCGGCATCGTTGCTGTGCGGATTCGCGCCGAGCCCCACGGTCCTGGCCGGCGCCAGGGTGCTCCAGGGTGCGGCGGCCGCGTTGATGGTGCCGCAGGTGATGGCGATCATCCACGCGACGTTCCCGGCCCGGGAACGGCCGAAGGTGTTCGCGATCTTCGGCGCGATCACGGGTCTCGCCGCGGTGATCGGCCCGATCGCCGGTGGCCTGTTGATCGGCGGGGACCTGTTCGGCCTCGGGTGGCGGACCATCTTCCTCATCAATGTGCCGGTCGGCGTGATCAGCCTGATCGTTGGCCGGTACGCGATCCGCGAATCCAGGTCATCGCAGCGGCTCCGGCTCGACCTCACCGGCGTGGTGTTGTCCGCACTGGGCCTCATGCTCGTGCTGTACCCGCTGGTGCAGGGTCATGAGCTCGGGTGGCCACTGTGGACGTACGCGTCGATGATGGCTGGCGTCGGCGTGCTCGCCGCACTCGTCCGCCAGCAGCGACACAAGGAACGGGCCGGCGGTTCACCGCTGATCGTCGTGAGCCTGTTCCGCTCCCGCGGCTTCTCCTCGGGCCTCGGCGTTCAGCTGGGCTTCTACTGCGTGGTCGGCCTGTTCTTCCTGTCCTGGAACATCTACCTGCAAGCCGGACTCGGGTTCACCGCGCTGCGGGCCGGGTTCACCACCATCGCGTTCGCCGCGGGCGCGTTCCTCTCCTCCGCGGTGGCGGTCACGGTGCTGCTCCGCAAGTTCGGCCGGACGGTGCTCACGGCCGGCGTTCTGGTCGAGATCCTCGGTGTCTCGACGCTGGCATGGATGGTTCACAGTGCCGGCACCGGAATCGGCAGTTGGCACCTGATCGCGCCGTTGGTGGTCATGGGGATCGGTTTCGGGCTGGTCGCCGCGCCCTTGCCCGTTGTCGTCCTGCAGGACGCCCCCACCGAGGCGGCCGGGTCCGCGTCGGGACTGAGCAACACGGTGACGCAGCTCGGCATCGCCGTCGGCGTCGCGGCGGTCAGCGTCGCCTTCGTCGTTCCCCTTGCCGACCGGGTGTCCCCGGACGGCTTTGTACACGCCTTTGAGGTGTCGCTTGCCGCGTTGATCGGGATTCTGGTCGTCGTCGTCGCGTTGACACTCCACCTGCCCAAGCAAGCGCGAAGCGCGTAGCGCGTGACCGATTGTCTTCGACGGCTCGACCCGCGGCACGTCATCGGCGTGCAGGCCACCCAGCTCTTCTCATTCTGCTCAGCTCCTAGCGAAGCCCCCTCTACCAGCCCCCTTGACAAAGGAGAAACGCGATGAGCGACGCGATCCGGCCCTTCCGCATCGAGATGCCTCAGGGCGACCTGCACGACCTGCACAACCGGCTCGCCAATGCCCGCTGGTCCGGCGAGCTGCCCGGCGTCGGGTGGAGCCGCGGCGTGCCGCTGGGTTACCTACGGGAGCTCGCCGAGTACTGGCGGACGCAGTACGACTGGCGTGCCGAGGAGGCGCGGCTGAACCAGTACCCTCAGTTCACGACGGAGATCGACGGCCAATGCATCCATTTTCTCCATGTCAGATCTGAGCAGCCGAACGCGAAGCCGTTGCTGATAACCCATGGGTACCCGAGCTCCGTCGCCGAGTTCCTGCACCTCATCGACCCGTTGGTCAACCCCTTGGAGGGCCAGGCTTTCCACGTCGTCGCGCCGTCGTTGCCCGGCTATGCCTTTTCGACACCCTTGCGCTCGACCGGCTGGGCGCTGGGTCGCACCGCCCGCGCTTGGGTCGAGCTGATGCGCCAACTGGGCTACGAACGGTACGGGGTCCATGGCGGGGACATCGGTGCCAGTGTGTCCGGCACGGTGGCCGGCCTCGACAGCGAGCATGTGATCGGCATGCATGTGGTGACTGATCCGCTCACCGCCGCGAACGTGGCCACGTTCATTCCCGGAATGGCCGACCGGCTTGACGGCAGCGACCCGGTCGACAGGCTGATCATGGATCGGATGGAGGTATTCAGGAAAGAGGGCTCGGGCTACTTGGCAATCCAGAACAGCCGCCCGCAAACCATCGGATACGGCTTGACGGACTCCCCCGTGCTGCAGTTGGCGTGGATCGCTGAGAAGGTACACGAGTGGACGGACCTTCCGGTCGATCGCGACCAGCTCCTCACCACGGTGAGCTTGTACTGGTTCACTGGCTGCGGCGCCACGGCCGCGCACGTCCTCTATGAAACGGCGCATTCGTCGGACTGGAGTGCGCCGCCGGTCGTGCCGCAGGGCTTCGCGGTCTTCAGCGCCGACGAGACGGTACGCAAGCTCGTGTTCGCACCCGCCGACGCACATTGGACCGAATTCCAGCGTGGCTTGCATTTCCCGGCGATGGAAGCCCCCGTCGACCTGGCGGCGGATCTGCGGGCTTTCTTCGGCCCGCTGAGTTGATCGGTGTGCTGAGCCGACATCCACCGCTTCGGCACCGGCGACCCGGCAGACCGGCTTTCCCGGAGGGTCCACAGGAGACATGCCCGCCGACATTCCGGGGTTCGCTAGGGTGGGGCCATGACGGCGATGAAGGTGCTCTTCGTCGGTGGCACCGGCATCATCAGCTCGGCGTGTGCGCGCCTGGCAGTCGAGCGGGGCATCGACCTTTACGTGCTCAACCGCGGCGAGACTCGATACCGGCCGCTGCCCGCTTCGGCCACCGTTCTTCATGGGGACATCCGCGAACCCGGGTCGGTCGAGGACGCGCTCGGCGACCTCACGTTCGACTCGGTGGTCGAATGGATCGCGTTCACGCCGGACCAGGTGCAACGCGACATCGAGCTCTTCCGGGGGCGGACGGGGCAGTACGTGTTCATCAGTTCGGCGTCGGCGTATCAGACGCCGCCGCTACGGGTGCCGGTCGTCGAGTCGACACCGTTGCGCAACCCGTACTGGCAGTATTCGCGCGACAAGATCGCCTGCGAGACACTGCTCCAGCAGACCGGCGACTTCCCGTCGACGATTGTGCGTCCTTCCCACACGTACGATAAAACCGCTGTTCCCCTCGACGGGGGTTGGACGTCGGTCGCACGGATGCGTCAGGGGAAAGAAGTTGTGGTGCATGGCGACGGTACGTCGCTGTGGACGCTGACCCACCACGACGACTTCGCCAAGGGCTTCGTGCCGCTGTTGGGCAATCCGCGCACCATTGGCGACGCCTTTCACATCACCTCCGACGACGTGCTGACCTGGAACCAGATCGTCGAAGCCCTCGCGTCGGCGGCCGGGACCAAGGCCCGGATCGTGCACGTGCCGTCCGACGCCATCGCCGTGGCCGACGCCGGTTGGGGTGCCGCGCTGCTCGGCGACAAGGCGCACTCGATGGTTTTCGACAACTCGAAGGTGCGCGCGGTCGCGCCGGGGTTCGTGGCGACGATCCCGTTCGAGCAGGGCGCCCGCGAAATCGTCGACTGGCACGACGAGGACCCGTCGCGGCAGCAGGTCGACGCCCACTTCGACGCGGTGATGGACGACCTCGTCGCCCGCTTCCGGGTCTGAGCTCGTCAGACGATGGGCTGGTGCACGAGTTCGGCCTCGACGCGCTCAGCCGGGCCGGGCTTGCCGTAGATGAAGCCCTGGCCGTACCGGCAGCCGGCCTTGCGCACCACTTCGACGTGGCTCTCGGCTTCCAGCCCGTGTGCGACGACCATGATGCCGAGCTTGTTGCCCAGGCCGACGACGGCCTCCATCACCGGTGCTGCGCTGCCCGTGTGGCCGGGCGGGTCGATGAACAGCGAACGGTCGACCTTCAATAGGTCGGCGGGCATCCGGCGCAGGTGCGCCAGGTAGGTCGAGCCGGCCCCGAAGCCGTCCAGGGCGGTACGGACGCCGATGTCCCGGATCGTGACCAGAGGTCCGATCGCATCCTGCAGCGACGGGCCGAATTCGTGCTCGGACAGTTCGATGACCACGTCCGACGGTTCGACCTGGTGGCTGTCGAGGACGAGGCTCAGCTCGGCGGCGAAGTTCGGCTCCACGAGCTCGCCGAGGCCGACGTTGATCGACAACCAGAGGCGGTAGCCCTCCAGCCTCCAGACGGCCAGTTGGCGGCAGGCCTGGTTGAGGACCCACCGTTGTACGTCGCCCGCGATGCCGAGTTGGCCGGCGATCTCCACCGTCTCGAGCGGCGGCACCGTACCGAGGTGGGGGTGGCGCCAGCGGAGGAGGGCCTCGACGCCGACCGGGTGGCCTTCGACAAGGTCGTACACGGGCTGGTACGCGAGGTCGAACTGGCCTCCGCTGATGGCCGCCGGGAGTTGCTGCTCGATCAGGCCCCGGCGGATGAAGGTCGACTCGACGGCTTCGTCGAACCACTCGACCTGACCGCGTCCGCAGTCCTTGGCGCGGCGCAGTGCGAGACCGGCCCGGTGCAGCGGATCCTCCGATCCGCACGGGGCCAACCCGATCCCGGCGGAGAGGCGGAGTTCGACACCCGGAAGGCGGTACGGCTCGCTCAATTCGCCGAGCAACCGGGTGGCCAGCGTGTACGCGCGCACCTTGCTGATTCGGGTGTACACGGCGAACTCGTCGCCACTGAGACGGGCGGCCAGATCGCCGGAGTCGACGGCGGTCCGGATGCGGCGGGCCACCTCGACGAGCATGGCGTCGC
Source organism: uncultured Actinomycetota bacterium (assembly GCA_963816625.1). Lineage (GTDB taxonomy): Bacteria > Actinomycetota > Actinomycetes > Mycobacteriales > Micromonosporaceae > Dactylosporangium. Next base: position 66,275 of record CAWFLC010000008.1, read on the forward strand.
CGAAGTCGGGGCCGTGCACGTCGTTGATCGCGGCGAACCCGTCCAGGCCGATCGCGAGCAGGATGCCGGTCGCGTTCGCCGTACCGACCTCGTGCAGCAAGGTGGCCCGGTTGACCAGGCCGGTCAGCGAGTCGGTCCGCGCGGTATGCCGCAGTGTCTCCTCCAACTCGCGGCGCTCACTGACGTCGCGCAGGTGTACGACGTACGCGTCGACCTCGGGACTGTCGCGCAGGTCGCTGACGGTGAACTCGGCGGGGCGCCATGCGCCGGAGCCGTCGCATACGCGCGCCGGCACCAGCCGGCCCGGTTCGCCGAACGAGTCGCGGACCCGGTCCTGGTCGTCGGCGTGGACCAGATCGGTGAACGGGCGACCCAACACCTCCTGGTCGGACAGGCCGAGCTGGCGGGCCGCCGCGGGCGACTGCCAGCGCACCGACAGATCGGCCTGCAGCACCATGATGACGTCGGTCGACCCGGCGACGAGGGAGCGGAAGTGCGCCTCGTGGACCGCGAGTTGACCGGCGAACCGCCGTACCCGCAAGGTCTCTAGGCTTTCCCGGACAGTGACCGCGAGGACGGCGGTCAGGCCGAGCGCGACGGTGGTCGTGCCCAGGCGGCCGTGGACGTAGAAGTCGTACCCGACGGCCGCGACCCCGGCGAGCACCGGTGCGACGAGGAGCGGATCGCCGACCAGCGTACCGTCGGTGATCTTGGGTGCGGGCAGACCGGAGTTCGGCTCGACGACGGCATGACTGGCGCCGGCCCAGACGAGCACCGGACCGAGGACGAGCAGTGCGCCCGCACCGAGCAGCCATCCATCGCGGGCGGGTCCGTCCGCGGGCAGCAGCATCAGTACGGCCAGTGCGAAAACGACCGCGGCGGTGCCACCGGCCGTGAACAGCGTCGCGACCCGCGGGTAGGTGGCGCGCACGCCGCTGACCACCGCGATGGTGAGTCCGATGCAGGCCAGCAGGCTGGTGGTGAAGGCGACGGGACTCAGGCCACCGCGGCCCTCCAGAATCAGGATCCAGATCACCAGGAACTTCCACAGCGCCACGCAGAGCCCGTCGAGGCCGCGCCGCAGTCCGGCGGGGCGATCGGACGAGATGCCCGGCAGCGCGAGAACACCGGCGACGACCAGCCCACCGGCCAGAACAGTCAGGAGGCCGACCGGTCGCGCGATCGGTACCGCCACCGCGCACACGGCGCTGAGCAGGAGCGCGCCGGCGAGCGCGGCCAGGGTCCGGCTGGCCCGCACGTTGCCGTCACGGCGCACGGCGACTGCCAGTCGAACCAGCCAGGCACCATGCAGGACGCAGGCCGTCGCGGCAACCGCGGTCACCGCCAGCAGCGAGGGCAGTCCCAGCGCGGAACCGCCGACGAGAACGGCACCGGAAACGCTCAGTGCCACCGGCGCCGAGTCGGTCAACAACTTCGGCCTTGATCGATGTGCGCCACCGACACCGGTTCTCACGTGCCGCTAAACGAGAACGGTCATCAACCGGTTACGGGGCGCATCGAGTTCGATATTTGTCAGGGGCCGGGCCGCCGGTCAGATGCACGCCCGTCTTCACGTGCGTGTCCCACCTTCAGGTGCACGGCCGATATTCACGTGCACGCCCGGTCTTCAGGTGCACGGCCGGTCTTCACGTGCATGCCGTGATGAAGTGCGGCAGCAGCCCGCCCCAGCCGGCCTTGTTCGCCTCGCGCCAGCCCGGGCCGTCAGCGCCGAGCCGTTCCCAGCCGCGGTGCTCGATTTCGACCCGCGTACCGATGCCATGCTGGTGAAACGTGATCTCGACATCCGTGGCGTCGGCCCGGTCGCGACGCAGAAACCAGCGGTAACCGAGTCGGCGCGGCGGCTCCCACAGCGTGATCTCACCCCATTCGTGGGTGACTCCAGCCGCGGTCCGTTCGAAGATGCGTCCGCCGAGCCGTGCCTCGAACACGACCTGGACGCCGTCCTCGCCACTGGCGGTGTGGCTCGGCGGCCACCACTGCGCGAAGTTGACGGTCCAGATCCGGAACACTTGATCGGCCGGACGGCCGACCTCGAACGAGGTACGCAGTGGATCGATCATCCGGCGTCGCCGCCCGATTCGCCGCCCGATTCGCCGCCCGATTCGCCGCCCGATTCGCCGCCCGATTCGCCGCCCGATTCGCCGCCCGATTCGCCGCCCGATTCGCCGCCCGATTCGCCGCCCGATTCGCCGCTGTTCTCGGAACGGCCCACGGCACGGCTCGCGGGGGCGCTGTCGTGGGTGTTATCGGCAGCGTTCACGCTCGTATTCTCGGCGAACATTCGCAGGCGGGCGGCGGCATCGCCCCAGACGTGTTCGAGATAGGTACGGACCGCGGCCACGCCCTGGTCGTGCAGGCGGTAGATCCGCTGCGTACCGCGCGGCTCCTCGACCACGAGCCCAGCGTCCTTGAGCAACCGCAGATGCCGCGACACGGCGGGCCGGCTGATCGGCAGGGCGTCCGCGATCTCCCGTACCGAGCGGCTGCCGGCGCCGAGCAACTCGACGATCTGCCGCCGGTGTGGATCGCCCAGCGCGTTGAACGGATCCCCAGCCAGCCCGGCCGAAGCGCTCACGCGCTTTCCACCCGGGCCTTCAGCCCGTCGGCGAACTTCTGGAACGACGGCCCGAGGTCCGGGATCGACTTGAAGATCGGGCCGGCGAGCGGACCCGTGTACTCCTCGCGCATGTCGAAGTGCACCGTACCGTCCGCGTCCGGGGTCAGCCGATAGGTACGGGTACCCGTGAACAGCCCCAACGGCATGCCGCCGCGCCACGTCATCTGGCGCGGCGGGACGAAGTCGACGACCTTGACGGCGAAGCCGCGTTTGGGGTTGACCTCCGGGTACACGGTGACCTTCGCGCCAGGCGCGATCGTGCCATCCAGCCGCACGACGGCCGAGTCCCAGGTGGTCCAGCCGGCGCCGTCGGTGAGCACCGACCAGATGGCGGCCGGATCTGCCTTGATCACCGAACGCGCCTCGAAACCCCGCATGGCCAGTCTCCCATCTCGATCGGTAACAGATTTGCGACGGTAACAGAATGGCTACCGAGGCGGCAATGCGCCGTTGGGCTCCACGCCGCTACCGCTCGAGGATGCGGAAGAGTGTGAGCCACTGCTCTGGCCAGACGAACCCGACCGGCACGTCGGGCGCAAGCCGAATCGCGCGGCAGGCACCGGTTACCCGGCGAGCGCCGTATCGGCTGGAAAGCGACGCATGAAGCGATCCGCCGACGCCGCTAAAACCAAGATCGACCAAGGCTCGGTACGACGGGAGCACCGAACGTTGGACCAACGGCGTCTCGCGTCGTTCGAGGCGAAGGATGCCACTGTCGACGCGGGGTACCGGCCGAAACGAGGTGCGGGGAATCCGCCCCTTGAACTGCCAGGCGACCGTGGGCCACGTACTGATCGTCAGACGCGTCCAGCGTCCGTAGTCGCCGGTGCGTTTGCGCGCGTACTCGAGTTGGGTGAGCAACGTCGCGGCGACGAGCTCCGGTGCGTTGAGACACCAGTCGACGACCGGGGACGTCAACGAGTACGGCGGGTTGCCGACCACCGAGAACGGCCGATCCGGCAGGACGGCTCGCAGGAAGTCCTCGGCCCGTACGGTCAGCCCGGGTCGTCCGGGAAGTACCGCCGCCATCGCGGGATCGACCTCGTATGCGACGACGCGGCGACATCGTTCGACGAGCGCGGCGGTCAGCCGGCCTCGACCGGCACCGACCTCGAGGACGAGGTCCTGGCCATTCAGTTCGGCCGCTTCGATGATCCGGCGTACGGCGGCCGGATCGGCGAGAAAGTTCTGGGAGAGTACGCGCCGTGTCCGGGCGTGCTCGAGTCTCTGGGTATTCCGGCTTCGCGCCATGACCGCTGGTCCTGCCTGCCACCGGTCTCCGGGTCGTCCGGATCTTCGGTTTCCGTTACCCGGGGTTCCGGGCGTCGGCACCGGTCTAGCCGGATTCGGCTGCCGGGTCGGTGGCGGATTGCGGACAGGCATCATCGCGGCCCGTCCGTCTCGGATGAGGACTCGGAAGGGCCCTGGGGCGAAGCTGAACTAACGAAAGGCGATAGGCGTCAGACTCTGCCGACCAGGGCACGACGCCGGAAGCGGAGGCGGAACGGCTGCCGCGACCCCCGCATGACCGACGTCAACGCCGGCGCGAGGAGAGCATGCGTAGCGATCATCCGGCGAATGTAACCCGCGCGACCGGCCGATGGCGATCGGATTTTGTCCCTCCACTGTGGACATCACCAAAACTGTCGTACCCCTGTTCTAACTTCCGGACCATGACAAGCGTCCTCGAAGAAGTCCCACTGGCAGAGCGACTGGCCGTGATGCCGGTCGGTTGGAAGCTGCTCCGCGAGCTGGAGAGCATTGATCCGTCCACGTTGGACGGTGTCGACCTGTCCGCGTATGCCAAGGCCACGCACCGGATGGTGGCCTACCTTGAATCGCTCGACCTGACCAACGTGGATCAGATCGCCCGCTGCACGGGCATCGACGCCGGACGCAGCGAACAACCGGTGGAGTTCGCCCAGCAGGAGATTGCCAACGTCTACCGATGGACCGACGTTGTGGCCGGCCACCAACTCAAGTTCGTGCAGGATCTGCGACATCGCCTTCCGGCCGTGTTCACCGCGATGCGGGCCGGGCAGATCGACTATGCCAAGGCCCTGCGTATCGTGAAAGCGACCGTCTCGATCCAAGACACCGATCAGGCGCGACGCATCGTCGATCTTGTGCTGCCGAAGGCGCCCGATTTGACCACCACCCAGATCGCTCGCCGGCTCTATCGGCTGATCGCCAGGCTCGATCCGGCGGCGAGTAAGGAACGCGGCGAGCAGAAGAAGGTGGAACGACGGGTGCGTTCGACATCAGAGGGCGACGGCATCGGCTCGATTCGCGTGTCCGGGCTGGCCGTCGACCGGGCCGCTGCGGCGATCGAGCGCGTCGACTCCCTCGCGCGGGGCGCCCGAAACGTCGGTGACGCGCGAACCCTCGAGCAGCTGCGCGCCGACATCGTCGTGGGCCTCCTCGAAGGCACGTGGGACGGGCCGGATCCGATCTACCGGGCCGGCGTCATCGAGTTGACCGTGCCGCTAACAACGTTGATGGATCTGCAGGACCTCCCCGGCGAGGTCGCCGGATGGGGCGCGGTATGCGCGGACATCGCCCGGCAGACGGCCGAGAAGATGCTGCAGCAGAGCGACCCCAAGACCACGACGCGGTTCACGGTGTACGACGAGGACGGCAACGTCGTCCACGACGGCATCACCCGGCGCCGGCCACCGGCCCCGATGGCCGCCTCGGTCCGGGCCAATATCAACCAGTGCATCTTCCCCGGATGCTGGCGGCCTGCTCGCCAGTGCGACCTGGATCATCAGCACCGGGTCTCGGACGGTGGCACGACGACGGCCGACAATTTGCACCCGCTGTGCAGGCGCCACCACCGGGCGAAAGACGAAGGCGGCTGGCGGTACGACGTCGTGGACACCGGCGTCTACCAGTGGACCAGCCCGCTCGGCCAGATCCTGATCGAGGACCGCCGGCGTTTCAAGGACGATCTCGAAGACGGGTGACGTCGGGCAGGAGCTGTGGCCTCCTGCCCAGCGCCGCTCCGCGAAGGCCTGAGACAGTCAGTTGGCGGATTGGCCGATGTTGACCAACCAGTTGATGCCGAACTTGTCGGCGCACTGGCCGAACTCGTCGCCCCACATCTGCTTCTCGAGCGGGGTCGCCACCGTGCCGCCCTCAGAAAGCTTCTCCCAGTACCCGCGCAGCTCATCGGCATCGTCACCGCTCAGGCTGATCGTGATGTTGTTGCCAGCCTGGCGATCCATCCCGGGCGGCGTGTCCGCACCCATGATGTTGTACCCGCTCGGAGTCACCAGCCAGCTGTGCATGACCAGGTCGGCCGTGGCCGGATCCGGCGCACCGAACTCGCCGAACGTGCTGATCGTCAGTTCACCACCAAAGATGCTCTGGTAGAACTCCATCGCCTGGCGGGCGTTGTCACCGAAGCTGATGTAAGGGTTGAGACGAGACGTCATCGCATTCTCCCAGGTATGACGAGGGGTAATCCTTCCGCACACTAGTGCGCGGCGGTGTCGCAGGTCGACGGATTCGCGCAACCATCCATCGGACGAATAGGACTCCCGGCCCGAATAGGCACGCGCGCCGCGAGCCCGGCGGCGGCCCCGGCTACGGCATCGGCGGCCTCCCGTTCCGCACGGCGGTGTCCTGGTTAGGCGGCGGTCGCTCGTCGCGGCGATGGCATGGCGCCGTCGACAAGTCGAGCTCGGGGTACCGGGCCTCAAGGTCGCCAACCCGGGTCACGATGACAAGCCCGCGACGCCTGCCCCAGACCTCTCGAGCCCACTCGCAGGCGTGGCACGTTTCCGGGAGCAACCGAGCTCCAGCTCTCCCTACTGTTCTCTTCAACGGCAACACACAAACTTTGAATGAGGAGATCCAGACCATGAGCGACTACGACGGCGGCAACTACGGGCACGTTGAGACGGCGGACCAGAACTACGACCTGGACCACAACCACCAGGCCTACGCCAACGAGCACGACGCCTCGCAGAACTACGACGCCTATGCCCAGGCGCACAACTACGAGAACGACCAGCACTACGCCAACGGCCACCACGTCGAGTACGACAGCCCGAAGGGCGAGCACTACGAGGAGTCTGAGTACACCGAGGCCGACAGCCACGTCTCGGACTCCAGCGCCGCCTACGGCGAGCACTACGAGGCCAAGGAGCACGACGCGTCGTACGCGGAGCTGGACTACCTGCGCGAGCACTTCGACGCCGAGTACGCCCACGCCGACTACGCCGACCACGGCTACGAGGGCAAGGAGTACGCCGACCACGGCTACGACGGCAAGGACTACGACAACAAGGACTACGGCAAGGACTACGACAACAAGGACTACGACAACAAGGACTACGACAACAAGGACTACGGCAAGGACTACGCGGGCGGCGAGCAGGAACTCTCTGCCGTCAACAAGTAACAACGACCGCGAACCAAGTAGCGACAACGACTACCGCGAAACGCCGGCCCACTCGACGAGGAGTGGGCCGGCGTTTGGCGTTGTCGGATCAAGGCCAGCCAAGAACAACCAGGCGATCAAAGCCGCATTCGGCGAACTAACAACGCGAGTCAACCAAAGCAGCGAACGCCAGCAAGGGCAGCGACGACACCGATCAGCGAAGCGGCCTAACTCTCCAGGTAGCGCAGGACGGCGAGCACGCGGCGATGGTCCTGGGCCGACGGCAACAGGTCGAGCTTGGTGAAGATGTTCGCGATGTGCTTCTCGATGGCCCGTTCGGACACGGTCAGCGCGGCGGCGATCGCGGAGTTGGCGCGGCCCTGGGCCATTAGGCCGAGCACCTCGCGCTCGCGCGGGGTGAGCTGGTCGAGCCGGTCGCGGTTGCGGCTGGAGCCGAACAGCTGGGCGATCACCTCCGGGTCGAGGGCGGTACCACCGGCCGCGACCCGAGCGAGGGCGTCCATGAAGTCGTCGAGGTCGACGACCCGCTCCTTGAGGAGATATCCGACCCCGGCCGAGCCGCCGGCGAGCAGGTCGACAGCGAAGCTGCGCTCCACGTACTGCGAGAAGACCAGTACCCCGAGGTCGGGCAGCTCGCGCCGGAGCTCGACCGCGGCCCGCAGCCCCTCGTCGACGAAGCCGGGGGGCAGCCGGATGTCGACCACGGCGACGTCCGGCCGGTGCTCGCGGACGGCGGTCCGCAACGCGTCCGCGTCGATGACCGACGCGACCACCTCGTGACCGCGCATGGCAAGCAGCTGGGCGAGGCCTTCACGCAGGATCGCCGAGTCCTCGGCGATGACGACGCGCAACGCGGGAGTGCTCGATCTGCTCACGCCGGTAGTTCTACCGTCACGACGGTCGGGCCGCCCAGCGGGCTTTCGACGCGGAGGACGCCGTCGACGGTGTGTACCCGTTCGATCAGGCCGGCCAGGCCGCCGCCGGCCGCGGGTGTGGCCCCGCCGCGGCCGTCGTCGGAGACGGTGAGCCGCAGCATGCCGTTGTGCTGATCGACGCGTACCTCGGCGTGCCGGGCGTCGCTGTGCTTGGTCACGTTGGTCAGCATCTCGGCGACACAGAAGTACGCAATCGACTCGATGGCCGGCGACACTTTCTCGGGTTGCTGGTCGAACCGCACGGTGACCGGCACGGACGCGCCGGCGGCGAGCGTCGTCACCGCCTCCCCGAGCCCGCGGTCCAGGATCGGCGGGTGAATGCCGCGTACGAGGTCGCGCAGCTCCGCGATGGCTTCCTTGGCGTTGCCCTGTGCGGCGTCGACGAGGGTGCGGACCTTCTCCGGCGGTGCGCCCGACGCGAGCAGCTCGTTGACCATGGCCAGCGTCATACCGAGCCCGACCAGCCGAGCCTGCGTACCGTCGTGCAGGTCGCGCTCGATACGCCGTACGGTCGCCGCCGCGTCGTCCACCGCGGATGTGCGCCGCTCCTCCAGCTCGTGTACCCGCTGGGCGAGCGGGTGCGGCGCGAGCAACCCCTGGACCAGCGCGCGCTCGAGGGCGGCGACACCTTTCGTCACCGGCGGCGCGACCACCAGCAGTACCAGCCCGAGCAGCGGAAGCATCCAGATGACGGAACGGCTCTGGCCGAGCAGCGGGGAGGCCAGAAACTGCACACCGTAGACGTTGGGCGCCAACGCCACTACGAACATGATCGGCGCCAGCAGCAGCTTCACCATCAGAAAGCCGACGGTCCGCCAGTCGTTCCGGTCGGTGAGCACGCTTCGACGCCAGGCGAACACCCCGGCCGGAGCCGCGTCGTACGGCTGGACGCTCGGCGCCGGCGCGCCCAGCAGGGTGTGGGCGAGCGACTGGTGCGCGGCGCCGAACGCGCGGGCGCCGCGCAGCGCGAACGCGAGGATCCACAGCCCGATCGTGGTGATCGACAGCACCGCGCCTACCAGCAGTAGCGCGAGTGTCCACAATGCGCCGACCACGCCGAGCAGCAGGGCCAGAACCAGGTAGGCGAGCGCGGCGAAATGGCGCAAGGAGTACCAGTCGCGGATGCGCACGATCCCATTGTTCACCGATCGGTGCCCCGGACCAGGTCCGCCGCCCCGACCCGATCAGACCCCCCGAGCCGCTCGGAAGCCCCTATAGCCCCGACCCGGTCAGAAGCCCCGACGGCCAGAAGTCGCCGGGTCACCCGCACCTGCAGCGCCGACGACACCCAGAGCACCAGCACCGACGCCACTTCCAGGCCCAGCCCGACGGCCGAGTGGGCGATCCACGCCCCGACGAGCGTCGTGCCACCCCAGGAGCCGTCGAGGGCATGGTCCGGGGTGAACGGGTGACCGATCGTCGAGATGGCGTCCGGTCGCAGCGGGTACAGGAAGGCCGCGCCGACCAGGTACACCATCATCAACGCGGCGAGCAGCGAGATGAGCGCGGGCAGGAACACGACGACGGTGTGGCCCACGACACGGCCCGGTCCGGCCCGGCGGACCTCGAGCGGTACGGCGGTGACCCGGCTGGCCAGGCGGACCTGCCGGCCCGCCGCGGGGACCGCGGCGCCGAGCAGCGCCATCGGTAGCGCGGCGACGGCGAGCGGGAGACCGGCGAGGCCGACGAGGAAGCGGTTGAGGAGCGTACGGACAGCAGCCATACGCTCAGGCTCGCGTCGCGACGGTGCGGAATCGATCGTGCCCACACGCGCATCGAAGGTTCGGTTTACCCCACCTCAACCCGGCTGCACATCGCCTTGCCAACGTCGGCTAAGCATATTAGCCTTTTAGCTATGACCATTACCTCAGCGATCTCGCGCCCCGCCACTCGCCGGTCCGTCGCCCCCGTGCTCGCCGGCATCGGATTCTCGCTGACCTGGATCATCGGGCTCAGCATCTACTCGTCGTCCACCGAAGTCCGGGCCACCGGCGCGGACGTCCTCGCCGGCTACGCCGGGCACCAGGGCATCGCCGCGGTCCAGTACGTGTTCACGGAAGGCATCGCCGGGCTGACCCTCGCCGCTGTCGTGCTGCTGCTCGCTCGCGCCGCCCGCCGCGCCCGCATCCCGGTGCTGCCCCTCGCTCGCGCCGCCCGCCGCGCCCGCATCCCGGTGCTGGTCACCGGCTTGGTCGCGGCCACCATCGCGCTGGTGCAGTGCGGGCTCGGGCTGTACCTGACCGGTCCCGTGGTGACGGAGGGCTCGGCCGGTACCGCGGAAATGATCAACCACGCGATCAGCCGGCTGGACGGCGTGAAGATGTTCGCCCTCGCGGCGCTGGCGGTGAGCGCCGGGCTGAGCGGGGTGCTGCCGCGCTGGCTGCGGTACGTGGGGGTGGCGCTGGCCGTCGCGATCATCGCCTCCGGCGTCGGCTACCTCTTCCTGCTCAACGGCCTGGCCCTCGCCGCCTGGGTCTCGCTGCCGCTGCTGATGGTCTGGGTGACCAGTGCCGGCATCGTCCTCGGTAGCCGTCGCCATTACCTCTGACGTCATCGACGGTCGGCCGGCCGCGGGTCAGGATCGTTGCCAGACAACACATCGCCCCGAGGGGCAACAAGGAGGGACCCATGTCGGCATATGCGCTGGCTCACCTGCGTACCCCGGCCATCAACGACGACACGATCGAGTACATCGAGCGGATCCAGGGCACGATGGACCCGTATGGCGGCCGGTTCCTGGTTCACGCCGGTGCGATCGACGTCAAGGAGGGCGACTGGCCGGGCACCGTGGTCGTCCTTGAGTTCCCGGACCTGACGGCGGCCCGCGAGTGGTACGCGTCACCGGCGTACCAGGCGATCCTCCCGCTCCGCACGAAGAGCATCGCCGGCGACACGATCCTGGCCGACGGCGTCGGAGCGGACTACGACGCGGTTCATACCGCGGCCGTGCTGCGCGCCGCGTCGTAGATCCTGACCACACGAATGACCTGCGGCTCAACCGCCGCAGGTCATTGACGTACCCCGACCACCCCGCCCCGTCACGCCTCGAACGGCACCTCGTACACCTCGGTCGTGGGGTGTCCGGCCTTCTCGTGCACCCGCATGACCGCTTCCTTGTTCGGGCCGGTGGACAAGCAGAAGACCTTGCCCGACCCGGGGTCGAGCCAGACGTGCTCGAAGTGCACGCCCTCCGCCCCCTCGACCGCCAGGTCGGCCTCGTGCGCGGCCTGCAACTGTTCGTCGGTGACGCCCACGAACCCGCTGTGGACATCCATGAACTTCGGCATCGTGGTTTCTCCGTTACTCGCCTACCGGTGGGACATCGAAAGCGTGGCCGGTCCGGGCCGGCCGGTCATCGGTCAAAGCACCTATCTCCGGCGGCGCGTTGCCTACGTTGGGCCCGGCCCAGACGACCTGTGGTGGGCCTGGTCCGGGCAAAATCGGGACCGGGGCACCGCGACGCTGTGTAATTGAGCGTTACAGGTGGCGCGAATTTACCCGTCTTTCGCCCGAAACACGGCCCGAACGATTGCGCGCCGTGACCACCGCGAGCAAGATCGCGGCCAACGATTCCTGCGCTGTTTGGGGACGGCTGATGACCGGCGTGCGTGTCCGACGTGAGCCCTTCGGCGCCATCGTCTACGTCCCGCGCCGCGACCGCTTCTTCGCCCTCGACCGGCGCCACACCGACCTGCTGCTCGGCACCCGCCGGCCCGGCGGTCCCGAGGACCTGGAGCGGCTGCGCCGGCTCGGCGACCTCGACACCCGGCCGCGCGCCGTCGACGGCCGCTCGCTGGTCGGCGACTTCACCGGCCTGCCGGTCAGCGGTCGACCCCTCGTCGTCAACTGCTTCACCACCGCGCACTGCCCGCTGCGCTGCACCTACTGCCACGCCGACGACCTCATGACCGGCTACCGCGCCGGCGAGGACAAGGCCTGGCTCCGCGAGGTCATCCGGGTGGCCACCGCAACGCCCGCGATGGTCGGCGTGGTCACCGGGGGCGAGCCGCTGACCCGGCCGGACCGCGCGGAGCGTCTCATCGCCGCGCTCGCCGAGGACAAGGCCGTGGTGCTCGACACCTCGGGCGTCGGCGACTTCGCCCGGCTCATCAAGATCCTTTTACGGTACGGGGTACACGTACGCGTTTCGATGGACAGCCCCGATGCGGCGGTCAACGACGCCCTCCGTCCCATCAACCGGCGCTACCTGCCGCTCGGCAGCAGCGCGCTCGCCCACGCGCGGGACACGGTGCGCCGCGCGGTCGGCGCCGGCCTCGCCTGCAGCGTGCAGACCGTGGTGACGACCCGCAACGGCACCTTCGAGGCGCTGCTGCGATTCCGGGACGCGCTGGTCGACCTGGGCGTCACCACCTGGGCCTTGCACGTCGTCGTACCGGCCGGAAAGGCGGCCCAGCCGAGCCGCTCGCGGCTGCTGTCCGGCCCGGACACCCAGGCGACCCTCGCGGAACTGGTCCGCCGATCCGCGGCGGAGGACGTACCGATCGACATCCGGGTCACGAGCACCCATCGCGCGCCCAACTCGACCCTGCTGATCAGCGCCAAGGGCGAGTTGAGCGTGGAGAGCCGGCACGGCGGCGAGAAGACGGTGATGGCGGTGCCCCGGTTCGGCGCCCGCCGGAGCATCCTGCGCCGCTTCCGTGCGCACGTCGATCTCGAGGGCCACGCCAGCCGCTACCTCAACGGCACGCTAGACCCGTCGATCCCGGAGGCCACCGAGGCGGCGGCCCCGGACGCGGCGGCCCTGCAGGCGCGGCAGCCGCAGACCCTAGGCCGCAGCGAATCGGCGTCCGTTGACCCAGAAGGTCGCGGCCTGGATGACGTCCTTGATGGTGTCGTCGTCGAAGCCGGCGCCGCGGATCGTGCGGGCCGGGGCCTCGGCGTAGTCGCCGATTTCCCGTAGCCAGTGTCGGGCAACCGACAGTGAGTTTTCTGCGGCGAAGATCCGGATGACCTCGGCTCCGGCCGCGAGGCGCACGGTCACCAGTTCCTTCGAGGCCGGCTCGGTGCCGTCCAGCCACCGCTCGAACTGACCCCGTGAATCGGCCCCGGCCAGGTAGGCCGTCAGGTCCGCGCCGAGGACACGGACGCACTGCTTCGCAAGTAACCCAAGATCACCGGTCGGCTTGGTCCGGGGGCGGTTCACCGTTCTCGGGTACGCCATACCACCGAGGTTACCGGCGCCCGCAACACCCAGCGAGTGCCGCCGGTCACCCCGGTCACGCCGGTCACGCCGGTCACCCCGGTCACGCCGGTCACGCCGGTCACCCCGGTCACCCCGGTCACCCCGGTCACCCCGGTCACCCCGGTCACCCCGGTCACCCCGGTCACCCCGGTCACCCCGGTCACCCCGGTCACCCCGGTCACCCCGGGCGCGCCGGGCGCGCCGGGCGGGCATCGGCTCCCCGGTACAGCAGGGTCGCCTGTTGCGCGAGCACGTCGAGGGCGGGCAGGCCGGAGTCGAGCGCGGCCATGAACGCGGCCCACGAGTCGAGCGGCACGTCGCCGGTCTGCGGTGGGGTGGCACCGGTGAGGTAGATCGGCAGGAGCAGCGCGTTCTGGAACAACCACGGTACGTAGCTGCCGTCCTCGTCCCAGCCGCTCATCTCGCACACGTCGGCGAGGTGGATGCGCAGGTCCTCGACCGACGACCAGCGCAGCATCTCGGACTTGTTGGACAGGCTCTTGATGTGCGGGTTGTAGAGCTGCGCGATGCCGAACCGGTAGACCTCCCGCCACTGCTCCCAGAACAGCGCCTCGTCCCGCCCGCCCAGGGTCATGATCGACTGCGCCGGGTACCGCAGCATCAGGTGGTGCAGGAACGACCACATCGTCATCGGGGTGAGTAGCCGGTTGGCGTTCTTGCGCAGCAGGGCCTGCACGATCGGCCAGGCGTTCTCCTCGAGCTCATGCTGGGCGACGTTGGGGACGGCCTTGATCGCGGCCAGCACGCTGTAGAGCGACGGGTTGTGCTCGCCGTAGAACTCGCGGGCGACCGTCCACGGGTCGACCGGGCGCAACAGCTGATCGGGCGACGGGTTCTCCCGCTGGTCGCGGATGAACTGGGACAGGGAGACGAAGTCCGGCTCGACGTCCGGGCCGGTGTGGGCGATCCAGCGTCGCAGGTCGGCCTCGAACGGCTCCCGCGTCGCCTGCGGGTCGCGCAGCCCGAAGTCGTCGAGCGACACGACCAGGCCCGAACCGCGGTGCGCCAGGGCTCCCGCGGCCAGCGCCTGCGCCATGTGGATCACGGATGCCTGTTCTCTGAGCCGTACCGGCCAGAAAATGAGGCTCGGCGTGCCGGACGCCGCCGGTTGGAACCGCCATCCGAAGCGGCGCTCGAGCTGGCGCAGCAGGCCGAGGATGGTGCCCGGGGTGGCGCTGTCCGGGTGGGAGACGAACTCCCGTTCCCAGATCGGGTGCCGCAGCCGGTGCCGCGGGCCGGCGGTCCGCGGGATGACGGTCACGTGCAGGTCGCGCGCGAGCAGCGAGAGCATCCGCTCGCTGTCGACGCCCGGGTAGCACTCGACGGTGGGAACCCCCTCGTTGACCAGCAGCGCGCAGCGGCGCAAGGCCTCGTCGGCGTCGAGCGGGTGGGCGGCCCACAGAACGGTCAGCGGGCGCTGGCGCGCGACCTGGACCAGCGCGCTGGAGATGGCGCCGGCCCAGTCGCTGGTACCGATGATGCAGACGGTGTCGCCGGTGATCAGCTCGGCGATCGGGCCGATCGACTGCTTGCCGGTGAAGCGGGTCGGATCGTGGATGAGCGTGGCCCGGTCGTCGTCGATCGGCCGCCAGAAGCCGTTGAGGTGGAAGACCCGCACCGCGCCGTCGTACGCGGTCGTCGTGCGGTCGTAGTGCCCGTCGGCGTCCAACGGGGTACTGATCGCCCGGCCGTTCGCGGTGCGGATCGCGACCTCGAGCTGCGGGTCGAAACTCGTGGTGATGATCCGGTTGTCGAACGGGCCGGGCAGGCGCGCGAGCACCGCGCCGAGCGCCTCGATCGCCGGCGACAGCAGCCACGAGCCGAGGTCGCGTTCGAGCCACTCGCCGAGGTCCCGGGCGACCCGTTGCCAGATGCCGTGGGTGGCCAGCGGGGTGGCCATGCGGTCCGGCGGGCGGTACTTCTCCAGGACGGCCTGCTGCACGATCACGTCGAACTCGTCGCCGGACACCCAGGACGCGAACACCTGCCGGTACGCGCTGTAGATCTCCGTCGGGGAGGTTCCTTCGGCCCGGTCGCGGGCCTGTTCGAGCGCCCGGCGCAGGTCGCCGTTGTCGCTCCGCCCGGCCGCGTACTGCTCGGCGAGCCGCAGCACATTGGCCACCCGCGGGGTCGCGTCCCCGCCGATCCCCGAGCCGAGGATCAGCGTGACCTGCTCCTCGTTGCGCAGGGATGCCATGAGCCGAGCAACGAGGCGCTCTTCCGAAGGCGGCGGATGATCGGGCAGCATCGATTCAGAACCATCCAAACGGTCGCTGATCGGTCAGCTTCAATGCTCCACTATCCACGTACGACTCGAGCTCGCCGGACCCCCATCCGAAGTACCCGGAGAACAGCCGGATCCAGGCGAACGTGTGCTGCACGCTCTCGGCCGGGTTGGCCAGCGACAGCACACCCAGCCGGCCTCGTACGGTCGTGAAGCGCAGCGGCGGCCGGCTGCCCGGCCGCATCAGCGCCAGCGCGATGTAGCCGTCGCGGGCGACCGGGCCGCCGTCGCGGACGCGGGCCGGCTCGCCGAGGCGCTCCCGCCAGTCCTCGCCGAACTCGTCGGGCAGCGGCATGAGCCGCCCGTTGAGCCGGACCCCGATCGCGCCGGTCGGGTCGTGGCGCAGGACCAGGATGGACGCCTGGTGCAGGTCGGCGTCGGCCGCGGTCGGGTCGGCGACCAGGATCGCGCCGGTCAGGTTCTCCCGCCGGGCGGCCGCGTTGCGCACCAGCGGGATGCTGCCGCCGGCGTTGCGCTCGCGCAGTTCCGGCCGCTCGTACCCCCGGGCGGACAGCGCGGCCCGCACCTGCCGCCAGATGACGTCCATGGTGAGCAGCGGCTCGCCGCCGGCCAGGCCGGACCGGATGACGCGCAGGAGCTCGCCGGTGAACGCCGTGTACGGCTCGCCTTCCGGGGCGACCGCCGTACGGTTGGCCGGCGCCGAGACGAACAGGCAGGTCTTGTCGATCTCGGCCCGGTCGGCGACGGCGTCGGTCGGGGTGGTCTGCGCCGCCATCTCGGGGCTGGCCCGGCCGGCGTAGCAGCAGTCCAGGACGACCACGCGCCGCGTCGCGCCGCTGGACGCGGCGGCCCGGCGGATCCACTCGTAGGGCAGGCCGGCCTCGTGCGGCACCTCGGGCTCGCACTCGGGCAGCGCGAGGATCAGGCTGCCGTCGGCCGGGTCGATCAGGCCGTGCCCGGCGTAGTACACGAGCAGGAGCCCGTCGGCGCCGACGCTGGCCGCGGCCTGCCGCACGGCCCGCCCGACGGTCGTCGGGCTGACCTCGTCGACGACCGGGTGGCAGTTCTCCTCCGGTATCCCCCACAGCGCGTGGTCGGTCAGCGCCGCGCACAGGTCGGCGATGTTGCGCCGCACGGCCGGCAGCGGGTCGAGGTGCTGGTATTCAGCGGCCCCGATCAGCACCACCCGCGACGTGCGGGGGTCGGCGAGCTCATTCATGGGTCGTTTCGAGTGCCGCCACCGCCCGCTCCAGCGCTTCCCGATCGGACGTCGCGATGCGGACCGTCGTGCCGTCCGGCAGTTCCCGGCTGACCGTGACGACCGGGGCGGGGTGGCGCGACTGGCGCCAGTTGACGATCGCCACGACGAGTTGCGAAGCGGAGAAGCCGGTGCCGAGCGCCAGGGTCAGCACGTCGATCAGGACGCCCATCTGCCGGGTGGACTCGGCCTTGGCCCAGCTCAGGTCGGCGCTTCGGCGGACCGCCGGGTCGTCGTGCAGCCAGCCCCGCAGGGATCGGAGGGTCTCCGGGTCTTCGCCCTCGACCCGGATACGGACACGCACCCCAAGCCCCACAATCCGATTGTCGCCACCCATGTCCACCGTTGTCGGGCATGGACTAGCGACAATACCGTGAGGCGACAAGTTCCCCTAAGGGGTCAGATTCTTGACATCACCCGTTCGCGTCGTTCACCGGCGCCGCGGCCGGATCACCCACCGGGACCTGGCGTTGTGTCGGTAGAACGCCACTCGTTTGGCCCTTTTGGCCGTTGTTTTGGCTGGTGGCGACCAGGGAACCTCAATAGCACAACGCATGAGGAGGACGCGCTATGAGCTTTATGGACGACATCAAGAAGGAGATGGAGGCCACCCGCGAGGAGGCCGAGGGCAAGCTCGACAAGGCCCGCGCCGAGCGTGGACCGGACGAGGACGGCGTGGTCGTCTCCGACGACGGCACGGCCCGCGAGCAGTCGTGGGAAGAGAGCTCGTTCACCGAGCGCAACACGCCCTGACGGCGAGCCGGTATAGGCGCCAGCGGCGACCCTGCTGAAGGGCCGCCGCTGGGCGTCTGCGGGCTACCAGCCGACCGCGACCAGCAGGTACTGCGGGTTGCCGTGCGAGATGAACGAGGACTGGCCGGCGTAGTCGTCGTACGGGAAGCCGTACGCGAGGCCGTTGATGGCGTGGTCGTGCCAGAACTTGGCGTAGTAGTTCGCCGGCGCGGCCTGGTAGTACAGGCTCGGCGTCGACCACTGCGACTGCGGCAGGTGGGCGACGTGCCGGTTGAGCGCGGCGCAGTGGCCCGGGTCGTTGGCCAGGACGCCCGGCGCAGCCGAAGATGTCCGACGTCGCGGCGTTGATCCCGTTCGCGCTGGCGTACGCGGTGAAGTAGTTCTGGTTGACCCCGCCGGCCCGGAAGCGTCGGGTCGCTGCCCGGCGCGATGATCCGGTACGGCGCCTGGGTCTGGGCCAGGACCTTGAACTCGTGCCGGCACCGCGTTGATGAACCTGCTGGAAGGTCGACCGCCCGGTCCTCGGCGAACGTCGCCTGGTCCTCGCCGACCTGCACGTCGTAGCCGTCGTGCGCGTGCAGCCGCATCGCGATCTTCAGCCCGAACGCGTCGACCCGGGTGGTGTTGCCGTTGAAGACCGCCGGCGCCGACGGTGAACTCGATGAAGTCGAAGTACTGGCTGTTCGGCGAGCCGAGGTAGAAGTACATCCGGCCGGCCGAGTTGACCGGCATGTCGAGGTACGGCTGCTCGGCGATCGAGTGGGCCTCCCCGTTGAAGCTCCAGTACACCTGGCTGTCCGGGTAGTGGCCGTTGGTCCGGTTGAGGATCTTCAGCATCACCACGTTCTGCGCGGCCGGGATGTTGCTGGTGTCGCCCCAGAAGTCGTCCGGGTCGGCTGGGCGGGTCGGCGGCGACGGCGGTCGGGCGGTGACCGTCCCGGTGGTGTGGACGGCGAACTCCCACAGCGAGTAGCCGTACGCGGTGGCCGCGCGCGGTGCCGTTCATCCGCACGTAGCGGCCGGTGCCGTTGACGTTGAGCGTCTGCGTGCCGCCGGTGCCGGTCGTGGTGGTGAAGATGGTGGTCCAGGTCGTGCCGTCGGCCGAGACCTGGATCTGGAACGACCGCGCGTACGCGGCCTCCCAGTTGAGCACGACCTGGCAGACGGTGCGCGGCGCGCCGAGGTCGACCTGCAGCCACTGCGGGTCGCGAACGCGCTCGACCAGCGGGTGCCGGTGTTGCCGTCGACCGCGGCCGAGGCCGGGAGCGTGGCGTTCTCGGTCGACGACGCGGTCGCCGGGCGGCCCTGCGCGGCGTTGGCGGTGCCGCAGCCGCGGTGCCGCCGAACGTGCCGAAGACCTGGAACTCCCAGAGCGAGTAGCCGTACGCGGTGCGCGCACGGTGCCGTTCATCCGCACGTACCGGCCGGAGCCGCTGACGGTGAGCGTCTGCACGCCACCGGCGCCGGTGGTGGTGCTGTAGACGGTGGTCCAGGTCGTGCCGTTGGCCGAGATCTGGATCTGGAACGACGCGCGCGTAGGCCGCCTCCCAGTTGAGGACGACCTGGTCGATGGTGGCGGTCGCGCCGAGGTCGACCTGGATCCACTGCGGGTCGGCTGAACGCGCTCGACCAGCGGGTGCCGGTGTTGCCGTCGACCGCCGCGGACGCCGGGGTGCCGGCGTTCTCGGTGGACGACGCGGTGGCCGGCTTGCCTTGGGACAGCAGGCTGCTCGGCGGCACGGGCCTGGCCGGCCACGGCCACGGCGAACGCGGCCGTGAGGACGATCACCAGGGCGGCGATGAGCGTCGTGAGTGTTCGGCGGTGAGGACGGACGAGGGAGTGAGCGAGAGGTGGCATGGCAGCTCCAAGCCGTGGGGGTGTCAATGAGAGAGCGCTCTCTCAGCCTGCAGCCTTATCGAAGTTCGTGATGACGTCAAGGCACCGGAGTAAATATGCACTGGCAGTGAACGATCCTGGCTGGTGTTAGTTTTGGACCATGACGACCTTCGTACTCATCCCGGGAGCAGGCGGCGTCGCGGAATACTGGCAGCTCGTCGCGCCGGAGCTGGAGCGCCGCGGGCACCAGGCGATCAGCGTTGGTCTTCCCGCGGGCGACGACGACGCCGGCTTCGCCGAGTACGCCGACACGGTCGTGAAGGCGGTCGGCCGGCGCACCGAGGACCTGGTGGTCGTCGGGCAGTCCATGGGCGGCTTCACCGCGCCACTTGTGGCCGATCGACTGCCGGTCACTCTCCTGGTACTGGTGAACGCCATGATCCCCGAGCCCGGCGAGACCGCCGGCGCCTGGTGGGACAACGTCAACTCGACCGAGGCCCGGCGCGCCAGCGACGAGCGGCTCGGTCGCGACCCCGACGCGGGGTTCGACCTCGGCTTCTACTTCCTGCACGACCTGCCGCCCGACGTGGCCGAGCTGGTCCTGAAGGACGACGCGCCGCAGTCCGACGGCGTGTTCGGCAAGCCCAACCCGCTCACCGCGTGGCCCGACGTCCCGACCCGCGTCATCGCCGGCCGCGACGACCGCTTCTTCCCGGTCGACTTCCAGCGCCGGGTCGCGAAGGAGCGGCTCGGCATCACCGCCGACGTCATCCCCGGCGGCCACCTCGTGGCGCTGAGCCACCCGGTCGAGCTCGTCGACCAGCTGGAAACCTACCTGCGCACGCGTTGAACCATCGGGAGTCCGCTTCCCGTACCAGATGATGTCCGCGGGTAGAGCGCGGACGCGCCGCGAGAAGACAGGGCCGCCCACTGTCCCGGATCAGCGCACTCAGCCCCGGCAAGGCAGTTGGTGTGGTGATCGGGGTGGCCCTGCTTCTCGTGGCGACACCTTCGGGTGCGGCACGCAGTAGGGTCAAGGCCATGTTCGAACACAGCAAGGCGTTCAGCGGCTTCGCGGTGAACGACACGACCGCCGCCAAGGATTTCTACGCCAACATCCTCGGGCTCAACGTCACCCAGGAAACCAACGGCTTCCTGCACCTGCACATCGACGGGACCCGCGACATCCTGGTCTACCCGAAGCCGAACCACACCCCGGCGACCTACACGATCCTCAACTTCCCCACCGACGACATCGAGCGGGACGTGGACGCGCTCGTCGCCAAGGGCGTGACCTTCGAGCGGTACACGGGTTCGAAGCAGGACGAGCGCGGCATCAACCGGGACGGCGGCCCGCCCATCGCCTGGTTCACCGATCCGGCCGGCAACGTGATGTCGGTCGTCCAGGACAGCTGACGGTCAAAGCAGATCCTCGAAGTTGGTCGTCAGCGCGAACGGGTCGGCGACCGGCTTGCGCTCGTACCGTTGAACCAGCTCGGCGAACTCGCGGCCGGCGCGGTCGATGCGGGCCCGGAGTGCTCCGCCGGCTCCGCCGGCTCCGTTAGCTCCGTTAGCTCCGCCGGTCGACGCTCCGGCCCAGTCCTCGGACGCGGCGAACACCGCGGTCGGCACGACCACCGCGCGCAGGTAGGCGAACAGCGGCCGCATCGCGTGCTCGAGCACCAGCGAGTGCCGGGCCGTGCCGCCGGTCGCGCCGATCAGCACCGGCTTGCCGGCCAGCGCGTCGTCGTCGAGCACGTCGAAGAACGACTTGAACAGCCCGCTGTAGGAGGCGCTGAAGATCGGCGTGACCGCGATCAGCCCGTCGGCCGCCGGCGACCGCGTCGAGCGCCGTCCTGCAGCGCGGCCGGCGGGAAGCCGGTGAGCAGGTTGTTGGCGATGTCGTGGGCGTAGCTCGCGCAGCTCGACCACGCGCGACGTCGACCGCGGCGCCGAGCCGTCCAGCTCGGCCGCCGTGGCCGCGGCGAGCCGGTCGGCCAGCAGCCGGGTCGACGACGGCTGGCTCAGCCCGGCCGGAGACCACGGCGATCGTGCGTTGCTCATCGGCCGCCTCCGGCCGTCGCGTCGGCGCTGCCGGCGCGGCCGTGCGGCCAGCAGCGACGCGTGGGTCGGCGCGTCCGGCACGTGCGCCGGCCGCAGCGCGTCGAACTCCTTGCGCAGCACCGGGACGACCTCCTCGCCGAGCAGGTCGAGCTGCTCGAGCACGGTCTTCAGCGGCAGGCCGGCGTGGTCGATCAGGAACAGCTGGCGCTGGTAGTCGCCGACGTACTCGCGGAAGCCGAGCGTCCGGTCGATGACCTGCTGCGGGCTGCCGACGGTCAGCGGCGTCTGCGCGGTGAACTCCTCCAGCGACGGGCCGTGGCCGTAGACCGGGGCGTTGTCGAAGTACGGCCGGAACTCGCGTGACCGCGTCCTGCGAGTTCTTGCGCATGAAGACCTGGCCGCCGAGGCCGACGATGGCCTGGTCGGCGGTGCCGTGGCCGTAGTGCTCGAACCGCTGCGCGGTAGAGGTCGACCATGCCGCTGGGTGTGCTCCTTCGGCCAGAAGATGTGGTTGGCGAAGAAGCCGTCGCCGTAGTAGGCGGCCTGCTCGGCGATCTCCGGGCTGCGGATCGAGCCGTGCCAGACGAACGGCGGCACGCCGTCGAGCGGGCGCGGCGTCGAGGTGAACGACTGCAGCGGGGTGCGGAACTTGCCCTCCCAGTCGACGACGTCCTCGCGCCACAGCCGGTGCAGCAGCGCGTAGTTCTCGATCGCGAGCGGGATGCCGTCGCGGATGTCCTGGCCGAACCACGGGTAGACCGGGCCGGTGTTGCCGCGGCCCATCATCAGGTCGACCCGGCCGTCGGCCAGGTGCTGCAGCATCGCGTAGTCCTCGGCGATCTTCACCGGGTCGTTCGTGGTGATCAGCGTCGTCGACGGTGGACAGCAGCAGCCGCTCGGTCTGCGCCGCGATGTAGCCGAGCATGGTGGTCGGCGACGACGGCACGAACGGCGGGTTGTGGTGCTCGCCGGTGGCGAAGACGTCGAGGCCGACCTCCTCGGCCTTGCAGCGCGATGGCGACCATCGCCTTGATCCGCTCGTGCTCGGTCGGCGTCCGGCCCGTCGTCGGGTCGGTCGTGACGTCACCGACGGTGAAGATCCCGAACTGCATGGCACTCCCAACGTCTCTGACGCGTCAATAATTCCAGAGGCTCACTAGTGCCGTGTCGAACCGATACCCCGAATATGACGTACTTCTCGGTGTGACAGGCGACGAGGAGTTGATGACCGCGCTGTACACCGAGCACTACGGTGTCCTGCTCAGCTTCATCTCCCGATATGTACGCGACCGGCACCGGGCCGAGGACCTCGTCCAGGAGACGCTCCTGCGCGCCTGGCGGCACATCGACCGCATCGACACCGGCGAGGCGGACCAGCGCAGTACGCGGGCCTACCTGCTCACGATCGCCCGCAACTGCGTCACCAACGCCTGGCGGGCCGACCAGCGCCGCCCCCAACTCGTCGAGGGCGAAGCCACGATCAACTCGCTCCCCACCGACGACAGCGTCGACGCGATGATCGAAGGCTGGCTGGTCGGCGAGGCTCTCGACCGGCTCTCCGTCGACCATCGCGCGGTCGTCCGGGCCCTCTACTACGAGGGACGCACCGTCGCCGACACCGCGCAGCGCCTCGCGCTGCCCGAGGGCACGGTCAAGTCGCGCGCCTACTACGCGGTGCGCGCGCTCAGAGTCGCATTCGAGGAGATGGGAGTCCTACGGTGAGCGCCGAACACGACGCGATCCGGTTGCTGCTCGGCGGCTACCTGCTCGGCGGCCTCGACGAAGACGACATGCGGACCGTCGACGCCCACCTGCGCGGCTGCGCCGAGTGCCGCGGCGAACTCGACCACCTCGGCGTCGTGCCGGGGCTCCTGCAGCGCCTTCCGCACAGCCTCCGGCGGGCTCCCGCGGCCCAGCCGTCGCCCGTACACCTGGAAAACCTGCTGCGCGAGGTGCGCGCCAGCCACCGGGCGAGCCGCCGCCGGGCGCGGCTGCAGTGGCTGGCGGCGGCGGCCGCGGTCCTCGTCCTGATGGCCGGCGGCGTCCTCTTCTTCCTCACCCGCCCCACCCCGACGCCAACCGCCCCACCACCCGCGACGCAGGCCGCCGGTACCACGGTCGAGTTCAGCTCGACGGTCGGCCTGACCGGCCAGGCCATCCTCACCGGCCGGCAATGGGGCACATCGGTGGCGGTCCGCCTGAAGAGCCTGCCCCCCAGCGGCCCCTACTTCCTGCAGGTCGTCGACCGCGACGGCCACGTCGAGCAGGCCGCCACCTGGGGTCCCACCGCCAGCGGCGGCGCACAGGTCACCGGGGCCAGCTCCATCCCCCTCCCCACGGTCAGCTCGATCAAGATCACCGACCGTACCGGCACGGTCCTGGCCGTCGCTTCCCTCTAGTCCTGACTCGGGTCCGTCGAGCGCACGACCGCTGCTCCCGCCAGACACCGGCGCTTCGCGCCTGCCAGGTCCGCGTCCCCAAGCCCGCGTCGGCCACAACTCCGGGGAAACAGTGGCCTCGGAGGGGTCGGGAGGCCACTACTTCCCCGAAGGAGTGACGACGGCCCGGGCTCCATGGGACGGGGAGCGCCGGGCCGTCGCGACTGGCGGTGTTAGTGCCTTGCGGCGAACGGCAAGGCGAGGAAGAACAGCGAACCGTTCGGCGTGCCGACGCCGGTCTCGTCGTCGTAGCCGCGCGTGCTGTGGATCGTCGAACTCTGCACGTCGATCGTCTGCAGCGGTGAACGTCTTGCCGTCGGAGGCGTCGACCGGTTGATGAAGTTGGTCCGGACCTGGGCCACCGGGCTCGTCGGGGCCACGATGTCGTGGAGCGCCGGCGAGTTCAGCAGCTTGTAGTACGGCCGGGTTGACGAAGCCGAGCGTGTGGTGAGCGACCTGGTTCGCCACCGCCACCACGCCGGCCAGCAACGGCGACGACAGGCTGGTGCCGCCGATGCGGTACTGGTCCCAGTACGTCCCGTCCGGGAAGACCTGCGTCTCGCCGACCAGGAAGCCCGGTGTTCGGGTCGCCCGGCATCGAGATGTCCGGCACGGCGCGCATCCGCGTGTCGCCGAAGTACTTCGAGATGGAGTCGGGCACCTCGCCCTTCTGGTAGAACGGCTGCTGCGAACAGGACGCTCGTACCGCCGCCACCGCCGGAGACGTAGTTGCCGGGCGGAGCCGGGTCCCACGCGCCGTCGGTCGAGCGTCGAGTACGCGCTCTGCCAGCCGTACTCCCACAGCCACTGGCCGTGCTGCCGATGCCGACGCTGGTACCGCCGACGCCGGTCACGTACGGCAGGTCGGCCGGGAAGTCGACCGTCTTGGCCGCCGGGTCGGCGCCGCCCGAGGTCTCGTCGCCCGCGTCACCGCTGGAGAAGTTCACGGTGATGCCGGTCAGCGCCGCCTCGAGCGAGAACTGCTGGTAGAACTTCGACCACGTCGGCACCGAGCAGGCCGATGTCGTCGGTGCCGTTGCCCCACGAGTTGGTGATGATGTCGGCGACGTGGTTGTCGATCGTCTCGGCCCACGCGTTGTCCAGACCGGCGAGGCAGTCGGAGGCGCCGACGTAGACGACCTTGGCGCCGGGAGCCATCGCGTGCACGGCCTCGACGTCGAGGGTCTCCTCGCCGTACCAGCCGTTGCCGCCGCACTCGTCGACGGTCTGAAGCCGTTCGGGCCGGGGATGATCTGCCGGAACTGGCCGGGCCGGAACGCCGGCTGGCCGGTGCACCTGGTTGTACTTCTGCGCGTCGGCGAGGATCGTCGGCGCGGCGAACGCGTCGGTGATCGCCACCGTCGACGCCGCGGCCGTCGATGCCGTGGCGCAGCAGGTCGCTGACTCGCCGTACGCGGCCTGGTACTGCTGCGGGCCGTAGCCGCAGACCGTGTACGGCTGGTGCTTGCCGTACGCCGCCGGCTGTCCGATGGCGATCTTCTCGGCCGTAGTACGCCGAGCAGGGCTGGACGCCGAAGCGCGCAGCCGGTGTCCGGCGGCCCGGGCTCGGTGTCGGCCGGACTTGAGCATCTGCGAGCCCTGGTCGACCCCGAGCACGCCGGAGACGACATCGATTACCGCGGCCGGGGCGTCGGTCCGGCAGCGAGAGCGCGTCGCTGTTCGCGTGGACCGTCTGCCCCTGGTACGAGTAGTTCTTCAGCGTGGTGCCGAAGGTCTTCTCGACCTGGGCGGTGGTGCCGCTCGCCTCGACGTACATGCCGCTGGGCAGCGTCTTGGTGACCGCGAAGCCCTGCGACGTCAGCCAGGCCGCACGGCGTTGACGTCGGCGGCGGCCGGCGCGTACTGCGCGTCTGAACTGCGCGTCCGGTCAGCCACTTGCCGTAGCTGGCGCTGGCCGGGTCCGAGACGCTCTGCAGGGTGGAGAGCGCCTGTCGCCGTCGCGCATGTTCAGCAGCAGCGCCGAAGCCGACCCGGGTGGATGCTGGAGTCGCACCGAGGGCACGGGCCTTACCCAGCCACTTCGGTGCGCTCCCGGTGATCTGGTGCCGGCTCGGGGCCGCCACCGCAGGCGAGCTCATCGCGGCCACCGTGAAGGCGCTGGCCGTGACCGCGAGACCGGCGAGGAGAGTACGCCGGCTCAGGAGGGGTTTTCCCACGCAAGGTCCTCCGTCGTGATGGGAAAGATTGTCGTTTGCAGCAAATCGACATATTCGCCGTTCCGCAAGGTTGCCTTAGGCGACCGAATGGCCTCTGACCTGCGCTTATGTCCACAGGCGGGGTTCCGGCGCTAGGGTCAGGACGAGGGTGGGCGAGCACGACCGGCGATGAACGTGCCACGATTTGTTCGTGGAACCTTCTGCGTCACTGCGTCTCCGCCCGCCACAGCACCGCGTGAGTCGCAAGGCCATCGGTTACTGGACCGTCCGAGCCGTGCCGGGCTGGCTGATCGTCGTCGCGGTACAGGTGATCTGGCTCCTCAACGACGACAGCCACCTCGCCTTGCGCGCCGCCGGGTTCGCGGCCACCGCCGTGCTGGCCGCCGCTCACCTGATCGTCATGCCGCAGTGGCGCTACCGCGTGCACCTGTGGGAGGCGACCGACGAGGCCGTCTACATGCGCTCCGGCTGGCTCAACCAGGAGAGCCGCATCGCTCCGATCTCCCGCATCCAGACCGTCGACAGCGAGCGCGGCCCGTTCGAGCAACTGTTCGGGCTGGCCAACGTGACGGTCACGACCGCGTCGGCGGCCGGGCCGATCAAGATCCACGGACTGGACCGGGAGACCGCGGAGCGGCTGGTCGACGACCTGACGGCCAACACCCAGGCCACCCGGGGGGACGCGACGTGACCGTCGTGGAGACCGCACAGATCGACCCGGCCTGGCGGCGGCTGAGCCGGCGGATGCTGCTGGTCCACCCCGTGCAGGAGATTCCCCGGTCGCTGCCGGCCGTCATCGGCATACTCGTGGCCGGCAGCGCCAACGGGCACGCCTGGTGGGGCCTGGCCACCCTGGTCCTCGTCATGGCGGCCGGCGTGCTGCGCTGGTTCACCACGACGTACCGGATCACCCCCGACTTCGTGCAGGTCCGGCGCGGGCTGTTCCGGCGCCAGGCGCTGTCCGTGCCGCGCGACCGGGTACGGACGGTCGACGTCACCGCGCACGCAATCCATCGCATCGTCGGGCTCACCCGGGTCAACGTCGGCACCGGGCGCTCCGATCGCAAGGACGACGGGATCAAGCTGGACGGCCTGACCCCGCAGGAGGCGGCCCGGCTGCGGGTGGAGTTGCTGCATCTACGACCAACCGCCGTCGCGACGACGACGACCGAGGTGAAGACTGAGGAGGAGGTCATCGCCAAGCTCGATCTCGGGTGGATCCGGTACGGGCCGTTCACCCTGTCCGGGTTCGTCACCGTCGGCGTGATCGCGGCCTTCCTGTCGCGGATCGTCAACGAGGCGCACGTCGACCTCGGCCGCTTCGGCCCGCTGCGCGCCCTCGGCATCCAACTCGAGCACACACCGCTCGGGGTGGCCGTCACCGAGGTGGTCGTGGCCTGCCTCGCGTTCGTGGCGATCGCCTCGACGGCCGGCTACATCCTCGCGTTCTGGGGCTTCCGGCTGACCCGCCACTCCGCCGGTACCCTGCACGTCACCCGCGGCCTGATCACCTCGCGCGCCACCTCGATCGAGGAGCGGCGGCTGCGCGGGTTGGAGATCAGCGCCCCGTTCTCGCTGCGCGCGGTCGGGGGTGCCCGGTGCATCGCGATCGCGACCGGGCTGCGCGTCGGGCGGGGTGCGGAGCGGGGCGGCACGCTGCTGCTCCCGCCGGCCCCGGCGGCCGAGGCCGAGCGGGTGGCCATCGAGGTCCTGAAGGTCGAGGCGCCGATCACGACGCCGCTGACCGCGCACGGCCCGCGGGCGACGCGCCGGCGGTTCACCCGGGCGCTCTCCGCCGTCGTCGTGCTGATCGTGCTCGTCGTCGCGCTGCGCTGGCTGATCGACGGGCCGGGCTGGATGTGGCAGACGGCGCTGGCGCTCATCCCGATCGGGCTGGCCCTCGCCGTGGACCGCGCCCGCAACCTCGGGCACGCATTCGTCGCCGGACCAGCCGCCGCATCCGCAGGCGACGACCGCGACGGCAGCGACGACAGCGACGACAGCGCGGACGGCGACGACGGCGCGGGATCGACCGGAAACGCCGGTGGCTGGCTGGTGACCCAACAGGGCTCGCTGGTCCGGCGGCGTAGCGCCCTGGCCGGCGACGGCATCATCGGCTGGAACCTCAACCGGTCGTTCTTCCAGCGCCGCGCCGGCCTGGCCACGCTGACCGCGACGACGGCGGCGGGCCGGCAGCACTACGAGGTCCCGGACGTCGACGTCGGCCACGCGGTGGCGCTGGCCGACGCGGCCGTGCCGGGGCTGTTGCGGCCGTTCCTGGAGGACTAACTACTTCGTCGCCGGTGTCGCGGCGTCGTTGCTGACCACCTCGGGGTGGGTGGTCACGAACGACTGGACCTGGTCGGTCGAGATGGCGTTCAGCAACTGCACGCTGTTGTCGTCGAGGATCTCGTAGGAGAGCCCGTCGATCGTCTCCGAGTGGAACTGGCCGTTGTTGACCTTCAGCGTGAACATCTCGCTCGGCGTGATGCCCTTCAGCGTGAAGATCCAGTCGGCGAGCGAGACGTTGTTGTTGTAGAACGACACCGCCTGGCCGACCGACTTCAGCACGGCGTTGACCTTGCCCGGGTTGGTCAGCACGCCGGTGCTCATCGTCTTGCTCATCATCGCCTTGATGAACTGCTGCTGGTGACGCTGGCGGCCGTAGTCGGCGTCGTGGTTGGCCAGCAGGTCGCGCTGGCGCACGTAGTCGAGGGCCTCCCAGGCCGAGAAGTGCCGGCAGCCGACGTAGTAGACCATCGGGCGCATGTTCGGCTTGAGCCGGCCCGGCGTGCCGTCGGAGTTGATGTTGTAGGGCACGCCCTCTTGACCGGTCTTGGTGTTCCAGCCGACGTGGATCGAGGTGGTCTTCTCGTCGACGCACATGTCGACCCCGCCGATCGCCTTGACCAGGCCCTGGAAGCCCTCGAAGTTGACGATCGCGGCGCCGTTGAACTTCAGGCCGCCGGCGAGGTCGCTCACCGTCTCGGCGAGCAGTTCGAGACCGCCGTCGCGCCCGCCGCCGTTCTGGTAGCCGAACTGGAACGCTGCGTTGATCTTGTCGTACCCGCCGTTGTACTTCGTCGACGTATGCGCCGGGATCCGGACGCGGGTGTCCCGCGGGATCGAGGTCAGGTAGACCGATGCGTGGTCGGCCGGCACGTGCGCGATGATGATCGAATCGGCGCGGGCGCCGTCTTCCGGGTTGTCGGCGCGCTCGTCGATGCCGACCATCAGCAGGTTGATCGGCCCGTCGATGTTCTTCCCGGCCGCCGCGGCGCTGCCGAGCCCGCCGTCGTGGGTGATGTCCTTGCTGTAGTGCGACAGCAGCAGCTGGCCGCCGGCGAGCGTGCCGCCGCTGGCCACCACGAGCAGCGAGCCGAGGATGACCGCCAGCTTCGCCCAGAGCGGGCTCTTGCGCCGCTTCCGCCGCTTCGTTCCAGCGGCCTTTTTCGGCGGTACGGGTGGAGCCGGCCGAGCCTGGTCGCCACCGCTGGCGTTGTCGCTCGAGTACGTCTGGGTGCGCGGTCCGGGGCGGGGGTGGCCGCCGCCGTAGGTGCGTCCAGTGTCAGAGCGTGACCGTCTGGAAGCGTCGGCGTATGTACGCACGGAAGCGTCGGTTCGCCCGGCCCGATCCAACACGCACACTCCTCACGATCAACTCGTACAACCGGTGACGGCGGGTCAGGTTACCCCGAAAACCTGAAGGCTTGCTGGACCCCTCGCGAGGTCCAACGAGCGTGATCGTCCGGTGACGATGATTCTGGGCGGTTTCGCGTTCCGGGAAACTGTGGAGAATGGTGCTCGTTGACCAGAAACGGGGAGCTCACGATGAAAGCGGCGCGCGGGATCACCGGAACGGTCGTTGCGCTGGCGTCGATGATATTCATGGCAGCGTGCGCATCCGGCCCGGCGTCGCCGTCGAGCCCGGCCCCGGCAACGTCCGCGGCCGGATCGTCGGTGGTCGATCCCCACGCCGGTCACACCGCCTACTCGCCGCCGCCGGCGGCGCCCCTGCGGGCCGGTGAACATTTCACCACGATCTCGATGCCGAAGCCCTACACGCCGAAGGCGCCGAACGGCGGCACGGACGAATACCGCTGCTTCCTCGTCGATCCCGGCATCTCCAGGAACGAATTCCTGACCGGCAGCCAGTTCCTGCCGCAAAACGCGGCGATCGTCCACCACGCGATCTTCTTCCGGATCGGCCCGGACAACGCGGCGCAGGCGAAGCAGCTCGACGAGGACAGCCCAGGCGAGGGCTGGACCTGCTTCGGCGACTCCGGCGTGCGGGACGCGCCGTGGGTCGCCTCGTGGGCGCCAGGAGCCCGGGAAGTGCTGCTCGGGGCCAATCTCGGCTACGCCATGCCGCCCGGCAGCCTGCTCGTGATGCAGGTGCACTACAACCTGCTGGCGACCGGCGGGCGGGCGCCCGCTCCCGACCAGTCGGGTATCCGACTCCGGCTCAGCACGAAGGCCGCCGGCATGGTTCCGCTGCAGACGACGTTGCTGGCCGCGCCCGTGGAGCTACCGTGCGCGAAGGGTGAGTCGGGTCCGCTCTGCGACCGGGCGGCCGCGGTCGCCGACGTGAGTCACCGGTTCGGCCCGGAGGCGGGCGCGATGGTGGCCGGGCTCAACGAGTACTGCAACGCCGGGCGGGCCCCGGACACCGGCACCACCCAGCACTGCGACCGGCGGTCACCGGGCAACGCGACGATCCGGGCCGCGGCCGGCCACATGCACCTGCTCGGCCGGTCGATCAAGATCGAGCTGAACCCCGGTACGGCGAAGGCGAAGACGCTCCTCGACGTGCCG
Organism: uncultured Actinomycetota bacterium; assembly: GCA_963816625.1. Taxonomy (GTDB): domain Bacteria; phylum Actinomycetota; class Actinomycetes; order Mycobacteriales; family Micromonosporaceae; genus Dactylosporangium. Next base: position 97,067 of record CAWFLC010000008.1, read on the forward strand.
AGCTACAACTTCGACGACCAGTCGATCCGGCCGCTGGCCGGGCCGGTCGCGATCAAGGCCGGCGACACGCTGCGGGTGACCTGCACGCACGACGCCGGGCTCCGCAAACAGCTGCCGCAGCTGCGGACGACGCCGGCGCGCTATGTCGTCTGGGGCGACGGGACGACCGACGAGATGTGTCTCGGGATCATCGTCTGGACCAGTTAGGCGAGCTTGACTCGGACCCGCCGGTTCTGGCGGCCCTTGCTCTCGACCTTGACGACCTGGATCCGGCCGATCTGGCTCGTCGAGGCGACGTGCGTGCCGCCGTCGGCCTGCACGTCGAGGCCGACGATCTCGACCAGCCGCATCTGCGCCATCTCCGGCGGCACCACCGACTGGGTGCGGATGATGTCCGGGATGGCCAGAGCCTCCTCGCGGGGCAACGACCGTACCTCGATCTTCCGGTCGGCCACGATCTCGGCGTTGACCGCGTCCTCGAGGGACTGCTTGAAGCCGGGCGGCACCTCGGGGAGGTTGAAGTCCATGCGGGCCTCGCCGGGTTCCATGCTGCCCCCGGTGACCAGCGCCCCGAAGTCGCGGAACACCGTGCCGCACAGCACGTGCAGGCCCGAGTGGGTGCGCATCAGGGTGCTGCGGCGATCGTCGTCGAGGGCGCCGCGCACCGCGGTGCCGGCCGGCGGGACCGGGTCGCCGGGGGCGGGCAGCAGGAAGAGGTCATCGCCCTTGCGGGTGCCGACGATCCGGGTCTGCACGCCCGACCAGAGCAGCACGCCGTGGTCGGGCGGCTGACCGCCGCCGCCCGGATAGAACGCCGACCGGTCCAGCACGATGCCGGCCTCGGGATCGGCCGGGTCAGACCACAGCACGGTGCAGTCCCACTCGCGGAGGGTGACGTCTTCGAGGTCGAGCCGGTGCGTCCGGCTGTGGTCATGGTCGATGCTCACGATGGCACCTCATCTCAGGGTGGGGCTGCGCCGGAGGCGCAGGTCGGGAGGTCGGGAGGGCGGAGGCTCAGTGTCTCTGTAGGACCGCCCACAGCCCCCAGCCGGCCTCGGCGGTCACCGCGTCCCACCCTACGGGTGGCTCGGCGCGCTCGAGCGCACCGGCCACGACCTCGACCGGTACGTGGTGCGGAGAGTCGTACCCGAGCGCGTTGGACCACACGACCACCCCCTCGGGGGCGAGGATGCGAACCACCTCGTCGGCGAAGAGCGGTACGTCGGCGATGACCACCGCGGCGGCCGACCCGTCGGCGAAGGGCAGGCGGGCCGCGTCCGCGTTGAGCCGCCACGGCGCGGGCGACCGGCGCACCATCTCCCAGGTCAGGTCGAGGCTGGCGACCCGCGGCCAGACGCCGGCGACGAGGTGGGTCAGCAGCCCGGTGCCGCAGCCGATCTCGACGCACAGCCCGTCGGGAAACGGCCCGCCGCGAACGAGTGCGTCGGTCAGCGGGATCGGCCGGTACTGCCCGCGCGAGTCGTCCCACAGCGGCGCCAGTTCGGTGAAGCGCTCGGTCGTCTCCCGCGCCCACTGCGCCGACCACGTCGAGGGGTCCTCGGCGATCGTGCGCGAGCGCGCCTGCGTCGCGACGGCCTCGGGACGGATCGGCTTACCGGGTTTGGCGGGGACGACGCGTTCCAAACTCCTGATCACGGTGTATCAACTTACGACGGGCGATAGCAGCACCGCAGGCCGGTCTGGATGGTTGCCCGCAGCTCCTCGCCGATCACCGGGTCGGCCTCGTTGATCCGGGCGAGGGCCCGCCGGATCGCCTTGCCGACCGCGATCCGGGCCCGTTCCTCGCTGCCGGGGAACTGCCGGGACCGCCCGCCGACCCCGGTCGCCGCGGCGAGCTCGGCCACCAGCCAGTCCCGTTCGGCCCGCAGCTGCGCGGCGCCCTCCGGCTCGTTCAGCGACTCGAACTCGTCGATCTCGGCCTGCAGCTCGGCCAGCCGCTGCCGGTATTCGCGCTTGGCGACGTCGTCGAGCACCGACTGGGTCGACCCGGCGTTGGCCGGCGTGGCCACCCCGGCGTTGGCGACCAGGTCGACGGCCAGGATCTCGTATCCGGGGTTGGCCAGGAGCGTCGCCAGGTGCACCATGCCGACGCTGTGCGCGACATGGACGCTGCGGCGGCCCAGTTCGAGCCGCCACTGCTGGCCCCGCCGGCGGCACTGCACGCGCCGCTGCTCCTCGCCGAAGCCGGTCGGTGGCACGTCGTCGGCGATCGCGATGCGCTCGATCCGCGGGTCGTCCGGCAGCCGCATGCCGAGGCCGGCCGCCTCCTGCGTGGCGGTCAGCAGTTCGCGGCGCGCGGCCACGTTGTCCGAGCCGTCGCGCAGGGCCAGGGCCCGGCCGAGCCGCCAGCGGGACAACGTGGCGGCGGGCCAGTGCCCGATGGCGAGGTTCCGGTGGATCGCGGTGTGCAGGTGCTGGACCGCGCGGTCGAGGTCGCCGGTGGTCAGCGCGGCCACCCCCAGCGCGTGCTGGGTGGAGCCGAAGCAGGCGACGCCGAGGCTGGCCACCATCGGCAGCTGCCCGAAGGGGGCCATCAGCGCGTACGCGCGGGCCGCGGTGTCCCGGTCGTCGAGCAGGTTGGCCGTCTCGACGACGCCGTTCATCAGCACCAGCCAGCTGCTCGACTGGGGCAGCTCGGCCAGGTCGCGGCCGCGCAGGCGGGCCAGAGCCGCGGCGGCCTGGCGACGGTCGCCGGCGCTCGCGGAGGCCACGGCGAGCGCGGCGAAGTACGAGTTGTCGACGGCACTGAGCGTCGGCGAGTGCACCAGCTCGTGCAGCATCGGCACGAGCTCCGCGATGCGCCCCTGGTACCAGCGGGTGGCGATCATCTGCGCGCCGTGCCAGCCGGCGGCGTCGATGTCGCCGGCCTCGGCGCCCCGCTCGGCGGTGTCCCGGGCGAGCACCTCGGCGTCGTCGAACCGGCCGGCGCGGATGGTGAGCATCACCTCGATGGCGCGGGCGACGAAGCCGACGGCGAGGTTGCTGTCGCCGCTGAGCGCCGTCCGCAGCTCGCCGAAGCAGCGCCCGGCGTGCGGGTCGTCATCCAGGTACAGGTCGACCGTCCGCCAGAGCAGGCCCATCAGCCGGTCGATGCGCCGGCCGCTGGTGGTGGCCACGTCGAGCAGTTCCTCGGCCAGCCGGCGGCGCAGCTCGCCGTGGCCCGGGCCGAGGACGCAGTGGTGCGCCAGGCTCAACGCCTCGGCCCAGACGGCCGGGTCGCCGCAGCGGCGGGCCTCGTCGAGGAGCGCGAAGATGTCGCCGTGGCCGCCGGCCCGGTAGTCGGCCTCGGCCGCCAGCCGGATGCGCAGCCGCAGCGCCAGCGTCGACTTCGACGGCACCAGGGCCAGCGCTTGGCGCTGGCGGGCCTGCACGAGCGCCGCCGCGGACACCGACCGGTGCTCGTGCACCCACAGTCCGCCGAGGCCGAGCGCCGCTCGGGCCATCGCCTCGGCGTCGCCGTCGAATTCGGCCGTCACAAATGCCGAGTCGAACAGCTGCCGACTCGCGTGCAGATTTCCGTCGTCGAGTAGAGCCCTATCCCCGCTGGTCAGCAGGGACGACGCATTCTCGACCAGACCTAGCGCGCCCTCCACCGCCCGTGCCTCCCGCCCGTGAAACCCAACCCCTCTGGACTATCCACGTTTGAAAAGGCCTTTGCGTTCAACCAGTCGGCTCCGGGACAGTTTGTCCCCCGGCCCCTTACCCACGGAGCCGGGGGACAAATGCCGTCAACCTGTATAACCCGCGAAGATCTTGCTGAACTCGTACGGCTGCTGGGGGACGTTCGTGCACATATAGAGGGCCCCGTTGCACGCGTTGCGGTCCCGCGTCATCTCCCAGAACGCGAGCATCCCGAGGTGGTTCGTCCTGGCGAAGGTGACCATCTGCCGGGCGTCGTTCTGGTCGTACGTGCCGCCGTCGTCGTTCTTGCCGAGCATCGGGGTGACCCCGAGCATCCGCCAGACCTGCGCGTCGGTCCGGCTCGGGTAGAGCCCCTTCAGCTGGCTGAACGTCGACTGCGCGGCCTGGACCGCGAAGTTGCCGTAGTCGCCGCTCGAGCGCTGGTAGTCCATCGCCATGATGTTGACCAGGTCGAGGTTGACCCCGGCGTCGCGCGCCGAACGCACCACGTTGAGACCGTCCGCGGTGAGGCCCTCGGGCAACACCGGCAGGGTCAGCGAGATGCGCAGGTTGGGTCGCGCGGTCTGGAGCAGTTTCAACGCCTGCGACCGGCGGGCGATGGTGACCGGCTCGGCCACCGCGGCGCCCTCGATATCCAGGTCGATGTACCTCAGCGCGTAGGCGTCGACGACGGCCTGGTACTCCGCCTCGGTGGCGGCCGCGGTCGAGCAGGCCTGGGCCAGTTCGATCCCGCTCGCCCCGCCGAAGGAGATCTTCACGTCGCCGCCCCGGGCCCGGATCGCGTCGACCTGATCGCGTGACCAGCCGGTGCGCGGGTCGTACGCGTTGAACCACGAGGCGTGGCAGCCGGCGCTGTTGACGAAGGCCATCGTGAAGTTCTTCAGGTTGCCGGCGGTGGCCATGTCGGTCAGCGACGGGGTCGGCCAGGCACCCATGTCCACGTAGGGCGCGACGAACACGGACCCCGGTGGGGGTGGGGGCGGCGGGGGCGGAGGCGATTGCGTGGCGGTGGGCGTCACCGACGGCGACGGCGTGGAGCCACCGCCCGCGCACGACGCGCCGTTGATCTTGCATCCGGTCGGCTTGGCCGAGCCGGACACGAGGAAGCCGAAGCTCGTCGATCCGCCCGGAGCGATCGTCGCGTTGTACGTGCGGGCGGTCGCGGTCACGTGGGTGCCGGACTGGGACATGAGTGCGTCCCAGTAGGAGCCGAGGGCGGCCCCGGCGGCCAGGTCGAAGGTCACCGTCCACGAGGTGACGGTGGACGAGGTGCCGTTGGCGATCGTGTACTTCGCCTGATAGCCGGTCCCCCAGTCCGAGTCGTAGGTGAGCGTCGCGGTGAGGGAGCCGGCCGCGTCAGCCGGGGTGACGATTGCCGCGACGCCCGCCGACGCCACTAGTACGGAAGCGGCCGCCAACAGGAGCCGAAGTCGAGCCATCGCGTCCTCCAAGGCGTGTGAGAACCATTGAAGGATTACGATAAATAAACTTAACTAAAAGTCAACCCGTCGACTTGGAAATCCGGAAGAGAAACTCCGCGTTGCTGCCGGTCGCCTTCAGCTGGTCGAGCAGTTGCTCGATGGCGCGCTCGCTGCCCATCGCGCTGAGCGCCTTGCGCAGCTTGGTGACCACGGCCCGCTCCTCGGGGGCGAGCAGGATCTCCTCCATGCGCGTGCCCGACGGATCGATGTCGATGGCCGGGAACACCCGGCGGTCGGCGATCTTCCGGTCGAGTTTGAGCTCGGCATTGCTGGTGCCCTTGAACTCCTCGAAGATGACGGTGTCGCCGGCCGAGCCGGTCTCCACGAGTACCGAGGCGATGATGGTCAGCGACCCGCCGTTCTCGATGTTGCGCGCCGCGCCGAGGAACCGCTTCGGCGGGTACAGCGCCGAGGAGTCGATGCCGCCGGTCATGATGCGCCCTGAGGTCGGCGCCGAGTTGTTGTACGCGCGACCCAGCCGCGTAATGGAGTCCAGGATCACGACCACGTCCTGACCGAGCTCGACGAGCCGCTTGGCCCGCTCGATGGCGAGCTCGGCGACCGCGGTGTGCTCGGCCGGCGGCCGGTCGAACGTCGAGGCGATAACCTCGCCCTTGGTCGAGCGCTGCATGTCGGTGACCTCTTCGGGCCGCTCGTCCACCAGCACCACCATGACGTGGCACTCGGGGTTGTTGCGGCTCACCGCGTTGGCGATGGACTGCAGGATCGTCGTCTTGCCGGCCTTGGGCGGCGCGACGATCAGCGCCCGCTGCCCCTTGCCGAGCGGCATGACCAGGTCGATGACGCGCGGGATGAGGTGGTGCGGCTCGGTCTCCAGCCGCAGGCGCTCCTGGGGGAAGAGCGGGGTGAGGTCGTAGAAGTCGGGCCGGCGACGCGCGTCGCGCGGGTCCTGCCCGTTGACCGTGTCGACGCGGACCAGCGGGTCGTGCTTGTCGCGCCGGGTGTTGCGGTTGTCACCCCGGCCGTTGGAGCGGTTGTCGGGGCGGTTGTCCGAGCGGTTGTCCGAGCGGCCGACCGGCCGTTCGTCCCGGGGCCGCGCGGCGCCGACGATTTCGTCACCCCGCCGCAGGCCGAACTGCTTCAGCAGCGCGGGCGGGATGTGCAGGTCGTCCGGGCTCGGTGCGTAGCCGTCGGTGCGGAGGAACGCGTTGTTGCCAACGACGTCGACGATGCCTCCGACGGGATATACGGATTCTTCGTTGCTCATGTACTTGTTCTCCTTCGAAGACAGCGGGCCCCGACTCCGCAGAACAGCCTCGATAGGCAGGGGCGGTGCGCTGGAACAGCGCGACAAAAGTGAACTGAGAGAAAACTGGGGCGGCTCGACAATGCCGGCATCCCGGATGTGCTGGCCTTACTGTAGCGTGCCGCGGTCACCGCAGCAATAACACTCAGGTCGGCCGGTCGGGTGCCGATCGGGAACCGTTGGACGGGCATGCGCTGAGCCAAGGGGGACCTCGTGACGTACCAGCTCGTGACGCGCAGCGACTTCGACGGCCTGGTGTGCGCCGTGTTGCTGCGTAAACTCGGCCTGATCGGCGACATCACGTTCGTGCACCCGAAGGACGTCCAGGACGGCGCGGTCGAGGTGACGGGCAACGACATTCTCACCAACCTGCCCTACGCTCCCGGCGCCTACATGGTCTTCGACCACCACCACTCCGAGACGCTGCGCCTCGGCGATACCCCGGACAACCACGTCATCGACGCCGACGCACCGTCCGCCGCGCGTGTCATCTACAACTACTACGGCGGGGCCGAGCGCTTCCCCGACATCGAGCCGGAGTTCATGGAGGCCGTCGACCGGGCCGACTCCGCCGCATACGACATCGAGGAGATTCTCGAGCCGACCGGCTGGACACTGCTCAACTTCCTGATGGACAGCCGCACCGGACTGGGCCGCTTCCGCGACTTCCGCATCTCCAACTACCAGCTCATGATGATGCTCATCGATGCCTGCATGAAGCACAGCGACGTCGAGGAGATCCTCGCGCTTCCCGACGTCGCCGAGCGGGCCGAGCTCTTCCGGACGCACACCGACCTGTTCGTCGACCAGTTGCGCCGGGCCAGCCGCCGCTACGGCGATGTCGTGGTCGTCGACCTCCGCGAGGAGGAGACCATCTTCGCCGGCAACCGGTTCATGGTCTATGCGCTCTTCCCGGAGGCTCGCGTATCCGTCCACGTGATCTGGGGCAGGCAAAAGCTCAACACCGTCTTCGCGGTCGGCAAGTCCATCCTCGACCGCACCTCGCCGACCGACATCGGCGCGGTCATGCTGCGTTATGGTGGCGGCGGTCACATCGCGGCCGGCACCTGCCAGGTCCCGCACGAGGACGCCGAGCGGGTGCTCGGCGAGATCATCGACTCGGTAGGCGCACCGAGAGTCGTTTCCGTCTGAATTCCATGGCTCGGGTCCGCCGAGGGCCCGACCGTTGCTCCCGCCAGACACCGCTCCGGCGCAGGGCGCCTCCGCTGCCAGGCCCGCAGCGACAAGCCCGCCGCCACAACTTCGGGGAAGCAGTGCCCTCAGCAAGATCGGGTGGCCACAACTTCGGGGAAGTAGTGGCCTAAGGTGGCGGACCGTTCGGCCTGGGACGAGCGCTGGACGGGGTCTCTTCAGTGGTCGGCGCCACCTTGGCGGCCGGGGGGATCAACCTTGGGCACGAACGGTCGCTGGGACAGCCGTTGATGTCCACGATCGGCGATGAGCTGCCAGCGCTTGGCACGATCCGCAGGCTTGACATCTATAGGACCATCACCGCTCCGGCCCTGGGGGGCTTCCCGCAACGGTCGCTGGGGCAGCCCTTGATGGTCCAAGGTTCACCACTCCCACGTTGGTCCAATGCTTGAGCCGACTCCGCCCGGCCTCATCGTGGAACTTTGGCCACCGAATATGTCGCCCAAAGTTCCACGCTGACCCAGCTGTCAAGATCAAAGGTGACTCGTCAGTGATTTCCGGGCCGCGAATCGCTGAGTACTCGCCATTAATCTTCGCGGCCTGGGTGCGCCCAGCAACGACGCCTCATAGTGGCAACCGTCGGCACTGCGACACCTACGCGTTGATCGGGATCCAGTCGACCTCGGCGCTGCCGTTGACGCGCAACTTGCGCCGCGTGCGCTCGTAGAACGTCGTGTAGCCGAGCCGCACCACCTTGGCCGCGGCCCGAACCGCCGTGACGACGATCGTGTCGCCCGCTTGGACGTAACCGGCGACGCCGCCGTCGACCTCGACCGCGAGCCGTCCGCTGCTGGGCAGCAGGTCCAGTTGCAACGCCTCGTCGACCGAGAGCACAAGTGCCCGGTTGAACGACGAGTGCGCCGCGGCCGGCACCACCAGGATGCCCTCGACCATCGGGGAGACGATCGGTCCACCGGCGGAGAAGCTGTAGGCCGTCGAGCCGGTCGGCGTGGCCACGATCACCGCGTCGGCCGCATACCGTACAAACGGGTGGCCCAGCGTGGATATTCCCACCGCCGCCGAACCGTGTCCCGGCTCGCGGACCAGGGCGATGTCGTTGAACGCGATAACGTCCTCGCCGCCCGGCAGCGTGGTCCGCACGGCCATTCGCGGCTCGACGGTGAAGTTGTGCCCGTCGATCGCGGTGAGCGCCGAGGGCAGCTCGTCGACGTCGATCTCGGCGAGGAAGCCCAGCCGGCCCAGGTTGACCCCGAGCACCGGGGTGTCCCGCCCGGCGATCATCCGCATGCTGCGCAGCATCGTGCCGTCGCCGCCCAGGCTCACCAGGAGCGCGGCCCGGTCGATCAGCTCCGGGATGCCGACCGCCACCGCGCTGCAGTCGATGCGGCCGACCTCGTCGTGCAGCCCGAGCACCGTCACCTGGCGCGCGGTCGCCCAGCTGATGATCGCCTCGATCGCCGGCGAGGAGTCGCGCTGCGGGTGCAGCACCAGCCCGACGGTGTGAACCATGCCCACGGGTGCAGCCTAGCCGGTGTCGGTTACGTCGAGGGTCACGCCGAAGCCGCGCCGAGCCAGCTTGAGCAGCACCTGCCCGGGCGCGGTCAACTCGGCGACCTTCGCCGCGCACAGCTCTTCCAGCTGGCTCAGCACCTCGTCGTACGTCCCGTCGCGCCGGGCCTGGTCCAGCCGGCGCGTGTTGTGCCAGACCTTTCGGCGGGACTCGACGAGCAGCCGCTTGGTGGCCGCCCGGTTGGCCGGCCCGAGGAACCGGTCGATCAACCGCCGGTCGGCCCGCTCGCCCAGTTCGGTGTCCTCGGCCCCGACCCGCGCCAGCAGCACCTCGTCGACATGCCGGTGGTCGACCTCGCGCCGGGCCAGCAGGTCGGCGTCGTCGAACTCGTCCGGCGTGATCACCGCGATCAGCGCCTGCGGCAGGTCGTAGTTGATGTGCGCGTTCATGCCGAGCAGGACGTGCCGCAGCGGTGGCAGGTCGACCCGGTGCCATGCCGTGTCGAAGGCGATCCGCCAGGGCGCCGGGGGCGTCTCCGCCGCCAGCGCCTGCAGGTAGAGGTCGGCGAAGACCAGGTCCCAGCGCTCGAGCCAGTCGTTGTCCAGAAAGCCGCCCCGGTCGATCTCCTCGGCGACGGCCCTGGTTGTCCGCAGATACGTCGCGTGGAAGAACCGCCGGCCGTCGTCGAGGGTCGCGAGGTCGGCCTCCATCCGCGCCACAAGCGCGGGCACGCTCTGCTCCATGCCTCATTGTGCGCGGACGAGGCCCCACCTTGGGGGAAGTAGTGGCCTCCGGCAGCCCACGAGGCCACAACTTCCCCGGAGTAGTGGCCTCCAGCGGCCCGCGAGGGCACTACTTTCCCGAAGCGGTGACGTACGGGTCGCCGTAGACCTTCCAGCTCAGCGGCGGATCCAGGTTGAGGTTGCCGGTTGTTCAGGAAGACCCGCTGCTCGGTGTCGACGCGGCTGGTGTCGCGGTGTGCCTCTTCGGTCAGCATCGCGGCCTTGCGCGCGTCGAGGAACGCGTTGAGGTAGGTCGACCTCGTCGCCGCCCTGGGCCGGGGTCCGCGCCTTCGCCATCGCCGTGCGGCGGATGCCGCCGAAGCTGACGCGGTCGTCGCCCGGGCCGTGCATGACGATCGCGTCGTAGTAGCTGAACTGGCCCGAGCGCGTGCAGGCCGTCGGCCTTGGCCTGGTTCACCGACGGGTTGAAGTAGACGCGGTCGCGCTCGTCGTTCTGCGCCCGCTGGAAGGCGGCGTCCCTGGCGGCGGTACGCCAGTCCGCGGCGAACGCCGGGTCCAGGCCGGCGTGCGAGTCGGTGCCGTTGACGTTGCGCAGCGCCGGCAGGTACTTGGCGAGCACGTTGCCCGGCACCCGGCTGGTGTAGAGCTCGACCAGTTCGAGCATGTCGCCGGTACCGGAGCAGAAGCCGATGATGCCGGCCGTGTAGCCGCGGCCGTCGCCGATGTCCTCGATGTACGCGTACTGCGCCCTCCAGTCCAGCGACGAGTTCTCCGCGCTGGACACCAGCTGCATGGCGATGTCCTTCTTGTGCGGGTCGAAGAGGTCCACACGGGACATTGTCGGGGTACGGGACCTGCTCCTTGCGCGGCTCGGCTGAAGACCGGCCGCCGGTCCGGGACTCGTCGTCCGCAAAGGGCGCACGCTCGCCGAGGCTGTCGGCGTGGGTTCGTCGCTCCTCCCGTACACCTTGAGTTCCTGGAGCGACCCGGTCGTAGCGCCGGCGGTGAGCGTGATGGCGGCGGCGCCCGTGACGGCCGTGGCGAGGGCGACGAGGCCGAGTGCGGTGCCGGAAAACCTCACGATGGTAAGTCTCGGCCGAGTCACGTCACATAAGCGGCTAAACCGGATTTTTGCTCCCATTCATCAGGCCTTTCGGGCAAGCGAAAGGGTGCTAGCGCTTCCCACCTGCGGCGGAAGGCGAAAAGATGCCCTGCGGTACGGATGACGTGCGGGTTGTCCCCATAGCGTCGCCTCACAGGCTCAACAGGGAGGGTTCGTGATCAGAACATCCGCGAAGAGGATTGCCCTCTTCGCCTCCACGGTCGGATTGGCCGTGGCCGGACTGGGCTCCGGAGCATCCGCCGCGCCCGCGGGGTCGGCGACCGCAGACGCTCTGGCGCGAGTCACGCCGATCACCTGGGGCACCTGCGCAAGCACCGGGCTGCAGCAGGCCGGCGCGCAGTGCGGCATGCTCACGGTGCCGCTGGACTACGACCACCCGAACGGCGCGACGATCCAGCTCGCCGTCTCGCGCATCAAGCACAAGATCCCGGACTCGAAGTACCAGGGCGTCATGCTGGTCAACCCCGGCGGCCCGGGCGGCTCCGGTCTCGGCCTGTCGACCCTCGGCGCAGTACGTGCCGAACGGCGCCGGCGACGCGTACGACTGGATCGGCTTCGACCCGCGCGGCGTCGGCTCGAGCGTTCCGGCGCTGCAGCTGCGACCCGCACTACTTCCAGGGTCCGCGCCCGGAGTACGTCCCGTGCGACGCGGCAACTCGAGAAGACCTGGCTCGCCCGGTCGAAGGCGTACGCGCAGGCGTGCGGGGCGGACGGCGGCGACCTGCTCAACCACCTGACGACGATCGACGCGGCCAAGGACATGGACAGCATCCGCGCCGCGCTCGGCGCAGACGCAGATCAACTACTACGGCTTCTCGTACGGCACGTACCTCGGCTCAGGTCTACGCGACGCTGTTCCCGAACCACGTGCGCCGCATGGTGCTCGACAGCAACGTCGACCCGCGCGACGTCTGGTACCAGGCCAACCTCAACCAGGACGTCGCGTTCGAGCGCAACATCGAAGATCTGGTTCGGCTGGCTCGCCAAGTACGACAGCGTCTACCACCTCGGCAAGACCGGCCAAGGCGGTCGAGAAGCTCTGGTACGCGGAGCAGGACGAAGCTGCGCGCAGCACCCGGCCGGCGGCGTCGTCGGCGGCGGACGAGTGGACCGACGTCTTCCTGTACGCCGGCTACTACCAGCTCACCTGGCTCGACCTCGGCGACACGTTCGTCGGCTGGGTCAACGACCACGACGACGACCTGCTGCTCGAGCGAGTACGAGGGCGCCGAGGCGCATCGGCGACGACAACGGCTTCGCGGTGTACAACGCGGTGCAGTGCACCGACGTGCAGTGGCCGCAGAGCTGGACGCAAGTGGAGCAGGACGACAACTGGAAGACCTACGCGAAGGCGCCGTTCGAGACCTGGGCCAACGCCTGGTTCAACGCGCCGTGCCTGTACTGGCCGGCCAAGGCGCACACGCCGGTCAACGTCGACGGTCGCAAGGTCCCGAGCGTCCTGCTGATCGACGAGACCCTCGACGCGGCCACGCCGTTCCCGGGCAGCCTCGAGGTTCGCAAGCTGTTCCCGAACTCGAGCCTGATCGCCGAGCCCGGCGGCACGACGCACGCCGGCACGCTCTACGGCAACGCCTGCGTCGACGACCAGATCGCCGACTACCTGCGCGACCGGCAAGCTGCCGACCCGCAAGCCCGGCAACCGCGCCGACACTCTGTGCGACCCGCTGCCGCAGCCCGACCCGACCGCCACGGCCGGTGCCGCGGCGACGACGGCCGGCGCGTCCAGCACGTCGGTGACGACCGGCAGCGGCCGCTCGCGGCCGGTGTTCTTCCCCGTCACCCACTAGTGCCGCTCAGCTCAAATGAAGGGGCCGCTACTTCGGTAGCGGCCCCTTTCCTACTGGCTGACGACGATGAGTTCCACGCGGCGGTTGATCGCGCGGTTGGCGGCGCCGGTGTCCGGTACCTTCGGCCGGCGCTCGCCGAAGCCGACCGCGCTCATCCGGTCGGCCGCGATGCCCAGCGCTCGCAACGCGTCGAGCACCGCCCGGGCCCGAGCCTGGCTCAACGCCAGGTTCGACGCGTCCGATCCCCGAGAGTCGGTGTGCCCCTCGATGCTGATCCGTACCGTCGGCTCTGCCTTCATGATCGCCGCCACCTTGGCGACGACGGCCAGCCCCTGCGGGGTCAGCGTCGCGCTCCTGTTCTCGAAGGTGACCTGCGGCAGCGCATCGAGTTGCGCGCGTACGGGCGGTGCACCCGGACCGGCACTCGGACTCGGGCTCTCACTTGGACTCGGGCTCTCACTCGGGCTCTCGCTGGGGTTCGGGACGGCTTCTGTCGGTTCAACGGTCGGCGCCGATCCGCCCGGTACCTCGACGCGCGCGACCCGGACCCCGTTGACTCCGCGCACGATGCTGAGCGCGCGAGCGCCGTCAGCCGCCGAGGCCACCCGCACGGTGCCGTCCCGGCCGACGAAGCTGACCCGCGCGCCCTCGATCCCGGCGGCCTGCAACGCGTGCCGCGACCGCTCCCCGAGGTCGCCCTCGATCCCGTGCCGATTGGGGACGCCCTGCCCGAGGCTGATCGCCGCCAGCCCGACCACCCCGACCAGCACGGGCACGAGCAGGCCGCGAGCCGGCGCGGCCATCAGCCACGCCGTGCTTCACGCCCGGCGACGAGCAGCCGCGTCAACACCCCGAACCCGTCCTCGTCGCCATCGGCCAGCAACCGGGCCTGCTTCGACCAGGTGACGATGCTCGGCGCGAACCGCAGTCCCGCCGCCCGGATCGCCTCCCGCAACCTCGCCACGTCTGCCTCGGCCAACTGCTGGAACGTGCGGATCCCGGCCGCGTGCAACGCCGCCGACATCTTCGGGCCGATGCCTTCGATGCGCTTCAGATCGTCATCGGGCGCGACGTCCGCCGCCACCGCTGCGACGACCGCGGGCGAGGCGTCCGTCGCGGCGGCCGGCTCGGGCGCGCCGTCCACCTCCGCCGCCAACTCGACTGGCTCGGTCGCCTCGGTCGCCTCGGTCGCCGCGACCGGCTCGGTTTCGAGCGCCGAGACCGGCCCGGGCTCGGTGTCCACAGTGGACGCCCAGGCCGAGTCGGCGGCCGGCTCGCCATCGGCAAGGTGCGTCGACGTGGAGGCCGGCTCGAAGGCCACAGTGGACGCCGACTCCGGCGCGAGGACAGGCTCCGGCGTGGCGGCACGCGCGACGTCCATCGTGGACAGACGCTCCGGTCCCCCGTCCCGCCCGCCCTCCACCAATGACCCCGAGGAACTCGACGCGCCCACAAGAGCAGGCGCGCGTTCGGCGTCAGCGCCCGCCGGTTCAACCACCGACTCAACCGCCGGCGCCGGAATCGCCGACGAAGACGCGGCCTCCGACGACGACACCTGGACCACCCGCCGGCGGCCCCAGATCAACCACCCAACGAACAACCCGAGAACAAACGCCAACACGATGAACAGGAGTGACTGGCCGAGAAACCAGGCCACGGAAGACCTCCGACCGAGCTCGCAAACGCGTACCGAGAAAAACTCGCCGCAGCTTTGCATACCTCGATCGGCCGCAACAGAGGTCGAAGAGCCGAACTCATCGACCGGCGCGGTTCCTTCGCGCCTCCAACGCCCACCGGAGTGACCCGATCAGCCGTCCCCCCGCGAGGGACTCGTCCCGAGCCCGATCCGCCTCGGCGGCCGTCGGGCAGTCCGGCGCCCGGCAGTTCGGACGTTGCTCGTGCAGCGAGAAATCGCGCCGGCTCACGCGCACCACCTGCCACGATGCCGGTCGGACCGGCCCACGCCGCCAGTAGGCCCGGTCGCGCCGCACGAACCGCTCCACCCCCTCGCCCTCGACGCTGAACCCCACCAACTCGTGACAACCGTCCGGCCAGTCTCGGCGAACGGCGAGCCCCGGCTCCCACCCGTCCATGCCGTTATAGTACACGTGTTCGAATTGCTCAATCAAGAGAAGTCACCTGGTCGGGTGGCAACATTGAGGAACAACCCACAACCCAGGAGGCCGGCCAAGCATGGGGAAGACTGCGAAGGTTCTGACGTTGGCGGCGCTCGGTGCGGGCGCCGCGGCACTTGCCTGGGCCGCCCAGGAACTGCCCGTCCAGTTCGGCGCGCGACAGTCCAAGGGCCCTCGCACCGAGCGGGTGAACCGGTCGCCACAGTTCCGCGACGGCAAGTTCCGCAACCAGGTGCCCGCGACGCTGTTGCCGCCGGGCGGGATGCGTCAGACCTTCCACGACCTGATCTTCGGCAAGCAACCCCGCCATCCGTCGTCAGCCGTCCCGATCGTGAAGCCGGACTACCCGGCGCTGTCCCCGGATGGCCTCAGCGTCGTCTGGTACGGGCACAGTTCGGCCCTCGTCGAGATCGAGGGCAAGCGGATCCTCTTCGACCCGGTGTGGAGTGACCGGTGCTCCCCGTCGCACCTGGTGGGGCCCCGCCGCCTGCACCCGGTCCCGGCGCCGCTCATCGAGCTGCCCCGGCTGGACGCGATCGTCATCTCGCACGACCACTACGACCACCTCGACATGCCGACGATCCGCGCGCTCATGCGCAGCCAGCGGGCGCCGTTCCTGGTGCCGCTGGGAGTGGCCGCACACCTGGACCGGTGGGGGGTGCCGCCGGAGCGGATCGTCGAGCTCGACTGGGACGAGACCACCGACGTCGCCGGCCTGCACTTCGTGGCGACCGCGGCCCGGCACTTCTCCGGCCGCACCTTCTCCCGCGACGACACGCTCTGGGCGTCCTGGGTGGTGACCGGCGCGAAGCGCCGGGTGTTCTACACCGGCGACTCCGGCTACTGGGACGGCTACCAGGACATCGGCGCGCAGCACGGCCCGTTCGACGTCTCGCTGATCCAGATCGGCGCCTACGGGCCCGGCTGGCCGGACATCCACATGACGCCGGAAGACGGCGCCCGGGCGCACGTCGACGTGCGCGGGGAACTGCTCATCCCGCTGCACTGGTGCACCTTCAACCTCGCCCTGCACGCCTGGTCGGAGCCGGCCGACCGGCTGTGGGCCGAGGCGAAGGCCCGCGACATCAAGCTGGCCGTCCCGCGCCCGGGCGAGCGCATCGACGTCGACGACCCGGCGGCCGTCGACGGCTGGTGGCAAGCCATCGCGTAGGACCGCTGCGGGCCGCGTAGGAGCCGCCAAGGAGCCGGGCAAAACGTGACCCGAATCGCCTGGACGACTCAGAACCGCCGGCGTACTGTATCGATTTAGAAGGGGTTCTGGATCGATACAGAGGAGCCGGACCAATGGGCGCGACCCTGCAGACCATCGCGGACGAGCTGAACGTCTCACGCAGCACGGTCTCCAACGCCTACAGCCGCCCCGACCAGCTCTCCCCCGAACTGCGCAACCGCATCCTGGAGACCGCCGAGCGGCTCGGCTACCCGGGTCCCAACCCGAGCGCCCGCACCCTTCGCAGCGGCAAGTCCGGCGCGCTCGGCGTGGTCCTGACCTCCGACCTCTCGATGGCGTTCTCCGACCCGTACGCCGTGGCCTACCTGCGCGGACTGGCCCAAGCGGCGGAGGAGAAGGAGGCCTCGCTGCTGCTCATCACCATCCCGGAAGACGAGGACGCGGCGATCCGCACCGTGCGCAGCGCCGCCGTCGACGGTTTCTGCGTGTACTGCGTCGCGCACTGGCACCCGGCCCTCGACGTGATCCGCTCGCGGGGCCTGCCGGTGGTGGTCAACGAGCTGCCGGCGACCGAGTCGGGCGCGATGTTCGTCGGGATCGACGAGCGCGCCGCCGCACAGAAGATCGGCGAGCACATCGCCAACCTCGGCCACGAAAAGGTCGCGATCATCGCCGACATGGTGCGCTACCGCATGCCGGCCGGCGTGGTGACCGGCATCACGCCGGAGGAACTGCGCTACTACGTCACCGGTGAGCGGGTCCGCGGCTTCCGCGACGCGCTGGAGAAGGCCGGCCTGCCGTGGGAGCGGATCACGCTGATCAACGCGGCCGACAACTCGCGTGGGGCCGGCACGGAGGCCGCCGCGTTCGCCCTCGACCGCCGCGATCGCGCCACCGCGATCCTGGCCGGCTCCGACGTGCTCGCGCTCGGCGTGCTCGATGCCCTCGCGGTGCGTGGCCAGCAGCCCGGGCGGGACGTGTCGGTGACCGGCTTCGACGACATCCCCGAGGCGGCGACCGCCGGCCTCACCACGATCCACCAGGAAAGCGTCGATCGTGGACGCATCGCGGGTGAGCTGCTGCTCGACCCGCCCGAAGACCCGGCGCGGCGCCGCCGCGTCCTGCCGACCTCGCTCGTGGTCAGGGCGACCACCGGGCCGGCACCCATCGCATCATAGGAGGAAGATCATGTACCTGGCCGGAATCGTCATCTCCGACAAGGCCCACCAGCGCTTCGTCACGTCCGCCCTCCCCGACGCTCCGGTGGTCGACGACGGACGGTCACCAGAAGCGCTCGCGAAGCGGCGTCAGCCGGTACAAGATCTGCGGCTGGCGGTGGCGCGGACGCTGCGGAGCACCGCGGACCGGGTGGAGCCCAAGAACCGCTGCGCCGTCGCCTAACAGCAAGAACGTGCCTAACAGCAGGAAAGTGCCTACGGCAAGAACGTCGCTTAAGAACGCCACATGGGCCAGAAGGCGGGATCCGGACCGCCCGGCGTGGTGAACGGCGCGGCGAGATCGGTGTAGCCGTTGCGCAGGTAGAGCTGCCGACTGCGCGGGCTGCTGGCCTCCAGATAGGCCGGCACGCCCGCGCGGTCGAGTTCGTCGTGACGCGCCCGCAACAGCCGCCCGCCGAGGCCCCGCGACTGCACGTCGGGATTCACCGCGAGCAGTGCGAGATATTCGTGCGGCCGCCCGAGCGGGTGGGCCCGCGCCAAGGTCTCATCGAGACTCCGAAATTTCGACGTGTACGGGCCGCAGATGGCCAAAAGCCGTGCGCCGTAGTCGGGGATCTCTGGAATCCCCTCCGGCGCGTCGGAGAACCACACGGCCACAGCGTCGAGCTCATCCGTCGTGTGGACGGTCCCGTGCTGGACGGCGTGATCGACGAAGAGCTGGAAGTTGGCCGGCATGATCTGCCGCCGCTCCGCCGGGTCGGGTACCAGCCACCGGCTGACCGGCAACGCGTGGAACGCGTCGGCGATCACCTGTGCGAGCACCTTGCCTTCGACCGGTTCGGCCCGGCGGAGCGACGGTTCAGCCATGCGGCTACCTGATCTTCTCGTAGTGGGACGGGGTATGCGCCTCGGTGCGCGCGGTGACGGCCCGCTGACCCAGCCCGATCGCGGCGTAGTCGTTGGGCCGGGTGACCCGCAGGATCAACGCCCAGATGAAGCCGATGACCGCGACGACGCCGTACGCGAGCGGGAACTGCCACCGCAGGTTCGACGTCGGGTCGAGGCCGAGCAGGCCGTAGAAGTTGTCCAGCGCCAGGTAGATGATGTAGCCCAGGGCGACCGTGGCCAGGGCCGGCGCGATCAGCCAGGACCAGACGTTCTCACCGCGCCGGTCGCGACCGAAGAAGAAGATCACCGACAGCGAGGTGAACGTGATCAGGAACAGGATGCCGAGGCCGCCGGTGGTGCCCAGCCAGAAGAACAGCTGGACGAGGGGGTCCCAGCCCTTGACCGCGTAGACCACGATGACGGCCAGGCCGATCGCCGACTGGAAGAGCGAGCCGGCCTGCGGCGCGCCGGACCGGGCCCGGGTACGGCCGAAGAACGACGGCAGCACCCGCTCACGGCCGAGCGCGAACGCGTAGCGGGCCGTCGTGTTGTGGTAGCTCAGGGCCGCCGCGGCGATGCTGGTGAGCAGCAGGATCTGGCCGAGGTCGACGAGCCAGGCGCCGCCGTGCTGGGCCAGGGTCGGGAAGAACGGGCCGCCGGTGTCGAGCGTGTCCTGTGACGCCTTGACCGTATTGTCCGGGCCGATGCTGACCACGGCCGCCCATGCGGTGATCGCATACGCGGCCACCATCACGAACAGGCCGAGGAAGGTTGCGACGGCGACGGTACGCCCCGGCGACTTGGACTCCTCGGAGAACACCGGGGCCGCCTCGAACCCGACGTACGCGGTGATGCACACGACCAGTGCGGCGCCGAGCGTCGGGCCGTTCAGCGCGCCCCACGTCCACGGCTGGAAGCTGATCGTCCCGCCGGCCGGGTGGGTGAAGAAGATCACGTCGAAGATGGTCACCACGAGCAGCTCGGCGCCGAGCAGCACCATGAGCACGCGGCTGTTGACCTCGACGCGGAGCAGGCCGAGCACCGCCACGAACGCCCAGAGGATCAGCGCGAGGACCCACCAGTCGACGGTCCAACCGAACTTCTGCTGCAGGTACGGCGCGAGGAAGGCGCCGAACGCGCCGTACAGGCCGACCTGCAGCATGTTGTAGGCGAGCAGCGCGACCAGGGAGGCGGCCACGCCCAGCGGGCGGCCGAGCCCCTGCGTGATGTAGCTGTAGAAGGCGCCCGCGTTGCGGACGTGCCGGGACATGGCGACGTAGCCGAAGCTGAAGACCGCCAGCACGATGAACATGAGCACGAACGCGAGCGGGAAGCCGGTGATGCCCAGCTGCCCCCACGCGGTGGAGATCAGGGCGCCGACGACCATGAGCGGGGCCGCGGCGGTGAGCGCGAACATGATGACGGACGGCACGCCCAGCCGGTCGCGGGCCAGTGCCTGGGATACCGCGCTCGGTCGCGGGGGCGACACTGTGGACATCGTTCCTCCAGGGGTTTTGAGGGGGAAGGGGTGGGTTGAAGGCTTCGGCGCTAGGTGCGCTGTGCGAGCACCGCGTCGCCGACCGCCGCCTCGACCTGCACGATCAGGTCGCGCAGCGGTGGGGGCAACGCGGCAACCATGGCATGCAGGCGACGCACGCTGGTGGCGTCGCTGTCCCAGAGGATGTGTCCGGTGAGACCGGTCGCCTCGGCCAGGCCGCCGAGGGTGGTGTCGGCGACACGCATCGGCTCGCCGCTGGTGAGCAGGCGGCGCAGCCGGACCACGCGACCGGCCGGCAGGTTGATGTCGCTGGCGACGTATCGCACGGTGGTACGCAGCAGCTTGCGGACCTGTTGCTGCTCGACGATGCCGGCCCGGACGAGACGCTGGCCGATGGAGTCGGTCGCGGTCTGCCCGAGGTACGCGAGCCAGGTGCGCACCTCGCGGTGCTGCGGCTCGGCGAGCATCGTCGCCAGGGTGGTATGGGCCAGCGCGTCGGAGGGTGGTTCGCGGCTGATCAACCGGAGCCGCGGACCTTCGACGAGGATCCGCTGCTCGAGCACCAGCTCGCCGATGAGCGCACCGGCCAGGCCTAACTCGACGGACTTCGGGGAAAGACGCGCACGACCATCACGATCGTCGTGGGCGATCAGGAAGAAGTCATCGGCAAGCAGCATTCGTGCTGTCTCCTCATATGACCTGGCTGCTCGTCCGCGACTCCCCCGGCGACATGCCGCATGTCGCGCCGGCGTGACGCTGGTGGTGAATCAGACAATTTCCTTGGGCAACAGACAGACCGATGCGTCCCGCGTAACCATGAGTCGCGCGAACTCCCACTGTCGGTCCCATCCCATCCACGGCGCCCGGTCGTGGTCGGCCGGGTCCGAAAGATCGGCCCCTCCGGGGCACAGCATGCCGTTGCCAGATGCGAAACGCAACTCCCAGAAACGCAAGTTGTGCAAATGGCCTCCGTCAGTATCCCTTAGATGCCAGACTCGCCACCGTGACCAGCGCTTCCAGCTCAGCCAGCCCGACGGTGAGGCGTCGACGGATCGCTCGTGAGCTGCGTTCACTTCGCGAACAAGCCAATATGACACTCGAGCAGGCCGCGCGCCAGTTGGATATGTCGAAAAGCAACCTGTCGCGCATCGAAAACGGTCAAATCGGCATCAAGCCGCGGGACGTACGGGCCGCGCTCGCGCTGTACGGGTTGACCGGCGACGCGGCCGAGTCGCTCATCGAGGTGGCCCGCGGCGCCCAACTCCGCGGCTGGTGGCACGGGTACAGCGACGTCCTGCCCGACTGGTTCGAGTTCTACGTCGGCCTGGAGGCGGAGGCGGCCACGGTGCGCACGTACGAGCCGGAAACCGTACCTGGGCTGCTGCAACACGAGGAGTACGCCCGGGCGATGTACCGCGTCACCGCCGGCGAGGGCGAGATCGAACGCAAGGTGTCCGCGCGGATGCAGCGCCAGGAACTGCTGTACCGGCAGCCCGCCGTCGAACTGTCGGCCGTGCTGAACGAGGCGGTCCTGCTGCGCCCGGTCGGCGGCCCGCTGGTGATGGCCGGCCAACTCGAACACCTGGCGAAGCTGGCGGAACTACCGAGCGTGACAATTCAGGTCCTGCCGTTCGCGGTTGGTGGCCATCCGGCCATGACAACACCGTACGTAATAATCGACTTCGCCGACGCGGCCGATGAGTCGGTCGTCTATCTGGACAATCTGACGCTCGGACAGGCGTTCGGTGACGCTGACAACGTTGCGACGTATACGATGGTGCACGAGAAGCTACGCGAACTGGCCCTCGCCCCCGAGGAGTCGGTGACGCGCATACACGATGCGTCTCGTAACTTCAGGTAACCCTCATCGCAATCCAACAAATCGCATAAGAGGTGGTAAATGGCCATGTCGATTTCGCCATCACCCGAATGGCGTAAGAGTACGCGCAGTAGTGGAAACGGCAACTGTGTCGAGTTCGCCGATTTGGGTGACTCGGTCGTGGTTCGGGACACGAAAGATCGCGGCGGACCGGTGCTGCAGTTCACCGCGGCCGGCTGGCGCGCCTTCATCGCCGGCACCAAACGCGGCGAACTGTAGAAAACGCACGACGAGGGGACGACTCCGGTTGTCCCCTCAGATCTTCTTCGCCGTGAGCACCGCGAGCGGGCTGCCCGAGCAGGCCGTCTCGATCTGGATCCCGGGAAGGCCGGTCACCTGGACCTGGTCACCGTCCTTCAGGGCCTTGACCGGGCCGCCGAGCATGGTCCAGATGACACTGTTGGTCACCAGGTCGACACAGCCGGGCGTGACCCGCACCCGGCCGCTCGCGATGATCGGCTTGATGTTGTCGGTCGGTCGCTTCGGCGGCCGGGCCGGTCCGATCGTGGGCAGCACCGTGCTGCTCAGCGGCGGCGGCGCGGTCGCGGTCGCGCCGGACGGATCCGCGGGGCCGGCTGACGGCGAGACCGGCGCCGGGGACGCATCCGCCGAGGGCGCCGCCGGTCCAGCCGGGGCCGGATCGGCGGCCTTGGGCTTGGCCGGGCCCGAGCAGCCGGCCACCAGCACCAGGACGAGCACGAAGAGACCGGTCAGACGCATACCCACTCTGACCTCCCCGGCGCGTGAACGGTTCCGTCCCACCATGACATGACATGAGCGCCGGCCCCACCTCGCGGGACCGGCGCTCACCTCGTACAACTAGGAAATGCGAATCGTCGCGGAGGTACCGTTCTCGGAGAGGACCTTGATCTTCACTCCGTTGTTGGGCACCTTGACGCCGTAGTGCACGCCGTTGGCGGCATCCTCGCGGTAGTAGTTCCTGCTGTCGTCGAACGTCGACACGCCGTTCTGGCCGCGGATGTAGTTCGCGACGCCCAGGTCGTGCAGCGTGAACGAGTCGGCCTTCGCTAGCGAGAACGGCGCGTCATAGCCCTGGATCCGGGGCCGCCACGGCAGCCCGTCGAGCTTGTAGACCAGATCCGGGTGAGCGTCGATCGGCAGGATCAGACCGCCACCGAAGTGCTGTGACGTGTTGTTGTCCCGGAACGAGGTGTCCCAGTAGGTCACCTCGACGCCGGTCTCGTAGGAGAAGCGGTCGACAAACTTCGGCCTCGTGTTCGCGTAGGCGAAGTGGTACACGCCGTTGTGCAGGTACTGGTCGAAGGACACATACGTGCGGTGCGACGCGATGTAGTAGTTGTCGAACTGCTGGGTCAGCGTCGCCGTCTGGATCGAGAAGCCGTCCGCCGTCCAGCCCTGGTTGCCCGCCTCGGCGCCGTCGCTGAACGTCGAGCCGATCTTGATGTCGTCGACGAACAGGCCGAAGCCGCCGGTGTTGGTGTCGGTCGAGTAGCGGAACCGCAGCTGGACCGTCTTCCCCGCGTACGCGGAGAGGTCGAACGACGCCGGCACCCAGCCGCTGCTGGCGCCGTCGATGCCGTTGCCCTCGGCCGGCTTGGTGATCGAGCCGGGGATGGCCTTGAAGCCGGTGCCGTCGTCGACCTCGACGTACGCGTAGTCGCACGGGTCCGGGCCGCAGTCCTCGATGCTCCAGTTGGCCTGGAACGTCAGGGACGTCGAGCCGGCCGGCACATTGACCGATCTCGTCAGCGTGTTCTCGAGCGAGTCGCCGCTGCCGCTCCACCAGTCGTGCGTGCCTTCCGGCGGCACCTGCAGCGCGGTTGTCACCACCTTCTTCGGCAGGACGACGACCGCGGCCTGGGCCTTCTTGCTGTTGTACTCGTGCGGGCCGAGGTCGAGGGTCTTCTTCTGACCGGCCACCACGATCTCGTAGTCGAGCCAGCCGAGTTGCAGCTTGTCCCACGCGCCGAAGTCGGCCGCGCGGGTGCCGATGGCGTTGTCGCCGGGCTTGCTGACCCGGCTCTGCGCCATGATCGTCCACCAGTTGACCGGGTTCTCGGCCAGGCCGCCGGCCCCGGAGGTGTCGTACTCGTCCGGCAGACCGAGGTCGTGAGCGTACTCGTGCGCGAAGACGCTCAGGCCGCCATTCTCGGGCTGGATCGTGTAGTCGCTGACCCACAGGCCGGTCGTGCCGACCTGGATTCCGCCGCGCAGGTTGCCGGCCGGGCCGGAGGTGCTGTTCTGGAAGGCCGCCCAGCGGTGGCTCCAGATCGCGTCCTCACCCTGCTGCAGGTCGCCGTCGGCCTGGTCGCCACCGGCGTGCACGATCTGGAAGTGGTCGATGTAGCCGTCGGGCTCGTTGAAGTTGCCATCGCCGTCGAAGTCGAAACGGTCCCACTGGTCGAACGAGGCCAGGTCGGCCTTGATCTGCGCGTCGGTGCGACCCTGCGCGTGCTGGCTGGTGACCCACGAGGCCAGGGCGTCCTGCAGCAGGAACCAGGTATTGCTGCAGATGGTGCTGGCGCACGGGAAGCCGTTGCTGCGGCCGTACCGCGCCTCGTTGAACGGCACCTTCACCCAGTCGGTGACCATGCCGTCGACGCTGTACCGGCCCGAGGACTGCTTCTCGTAGTAGGTCTTCAGCGACTCGACGCCGGGACCCGTGCCGAAGTACATGTTCTGGAAGTGCTGGCGGTTGAAGTCCGGCAGCCAGTAGGTGGAGTTGTCCTTGGTGCGATCCGGCTGCGGGATCTGGTTGACCAGCGGCCCGTTGAAGACGGCCGGGCCGGGCGTGTTCGGGTCGGTGTCCTGATCCGGGTAGCTCGGGTGACGCTGGTCGCCGAACTCGGTCAGTACCACGAAGATCTTGTCGGTCTTCTCCCGGCTCAACTCGACGTACTTGTCGATCTTGCCAGTCGACTTCTGGCCCTTGCCGGACTTCGACTTGGTGCCGACCTTGACAACCTTGCTACCGCCGCGGGTCTCGACCTTCGCGGTCCCGTTGATCACCTGCTTGATAGCGGTTTCCCGCGCGGCCCGCCGCTCGTCCTCGAGCGGGTTCGGCATTTCGTCGGTGGTGGTCTTCGGCTCGGACGCTGTTGGTGCGTTCGCTACCGGCGCAGCCTGTGCGGTCGCACCGGTGAACAGCACCCCCATTCCCGACGCCAGCGTGAGACTGAGCAGTCCCACGGTCACTTTGCGCACAGGTACCTCCCTGGTGGGGCCAAGCAGCGACGGAACGCGCCGATCCATCGATGCATCTGCCGCCAAACCCTAGGGCGCATGAAGACAAGTCGCTATATGTGCATGCATTGGAGGGGTCCGAGTAGGGTTTCCTGGCTTCCTGACTCGGGCGCGGGCGCTACTGCGCTCGTGCGCGCAGCGCGGCCAGGTCGTGCACGATGACGTGCATCCGCCCGGTCTGGATCGAGCCCTCCTCGCGCAGGGTGCGCAACGCCTTGGTGACCGCCTCCCGGGACGAACCGGTCCAGCCGGCCAACTCGTCCTGCGAGAGCGGCAGGCCGATGCGCAGGCCTTCGGCGGTCTGGGTGCCGAAGCGCTCGGCCAGTTCGACCAGCCGGGCCGCCACCCGGCCGGTGGTGTCGAACGAGCCGAACTCGATCCGTTTGCGGTCGGCGTCCCGCAGCCGCACGGTGAGCTGCCGCATGAGCTCGAACGCGACGCGACCGTTGTTCTGCAGGTACCGCTCGAACTCGAAGTGGGGCACGACCAGCGCGGTCACCGCCTCCAGGGCGGTGACCGTGGCCGACACCGGCCAGCGGTCGATCGCCGACAGTTCGCCGAGAAGCGCGCCCGGGCCGCGCAGCGCGAGGACCACCTCGGTGCCGCTCGCACTGTTGGAAGCGACCTTCACCCGGCCGGCCCGCAGGACGACGACCCACTCGAAGCGCTCACCCTCGCGCAGGATGATCTCGCTGCGCGACCATTGGCGGGTTGCGCCGACCGCTTCGAGCGCCGCCGTCTCGGCGGGCGTGAGGATCTCGCCGAACTCACTCATGCGCTGGACACGTTCAGCGGGCGGGAGCGGTTCATGTGCCGGGCCCGCTTGTCGTCAGGCCGATCACGACAAAGGCCCGTACGGTCTGCCGGCGGCCCTTGACCTCGAGGTCGCCGAGCGGCTCGACGCTCAGCGCGGAGCCGATCGCGTCCCGGGTCGTCGAGCCGATCACCACCTGCCCCGGCTGGGCCAGGGTTTGCAGCCGGGCGGCCACGTTCACCGCGTCGCCCATCGCGTTGAAGCCGCGCAGTGCGTCGCTGCCGATGTTGCCGACGAGCGCCGGGCCGGTGTTCGCGCCGATCCGGAACTGCGGCCAGTCCGGCTTGCCGGCGGCGATCTCGTTGACGGCGGCCTGCATGGCCAGCGCCGCGCGGACCGCCCGGGCCGCGTGGTCGGGCTGCCGCGCGGGCGCGTTGAACAAGGCGAGCAGGGCGTCGCCGACGAACTGCACGATCGTCCCGCCGTTGTCGAGGATGCTCGGCACGGCGACCCCGTGGTAGCGGTTGAGCATCGTGACGATCTCGTCCGGCGCGACGTCTTCGGAGAAGGTGGTGAACCCGCGCAGATCGGCGAAGAGCGCGGTCACCTCGACCAGCGAACCGCCGAGCGCGGCCTGATCGGGATCGGCCAGGAGCGCGGCGGCCACGTCCGGCGACATGTACTGGCGGAAGAGCGTCTCCAGTTCCCGGTAGAGCCGGGCGTTCTCCAGCGAGATCGACAGCTGGTTGGCGAGCGTACGCAGAAGGTCGTCGCCGCCGGCGATGGCCGGCACCTCGACCGCCCCGGCGACCCGGCCCTTGACGGTCAGCGGGAAGAGCATCCGCCCCTCGAAGCGGCGGACCCCGTCACGCTCCAATATGGACGGATCGAAGTACGCCCCGTTGACCCGCAGCGCGCCGTCGGAAACCAGTCCGATGTGGACCGTTCCGAACGCCGACCGGAGGGCCTCGACGGCGTTCTTGACGAAGGCCGCCTCGTTGGCGCCCACGCGGGCCTGCTCCCCCACGGCCACCAGCGCGGCGAGGCGGCCCGAGGTGTCCCGCTCGGCGGCGAGGGCGGCGCCGGCGCGGTCGAGGACCGCCGTCTGTTTCTCGGTGAGGCCGAAGCGGTCGGCCAGCCGGGCGGCGATCGGCGCGGCGTCGCGATCGCCGGACTCCTGGTCCTGCAGTGCGGTGACGAGTTCCTCGAGCGCGGTCTCGTACTCGACGCGGATCTGCCGCGTGGTCTCGGCCAGCGTGATCCCGTCGAAGAGCCCGACAGTGCTGCCCTCCCGGCGGTACTCCACGTACGCGCTGTAGGCGATGAAGCCGTACGCGAAGGTGAGGATGACGTGCCACTCCCACCAGGACAGCCGCCATTTGTCGGCCAGCACGACCGCGACCATCGCCTCGGCCAGCAGCACGAAGGCGGTGACCACGCTGATCAGCACGGCGCTCGGGCGGCGGCGGTACAGGAAGTAGAAGCGCACGGCCGCCACGACGTAGAGGATCACCGCGGCGACCGCGACCACGACGAGCGGACCCTGGACCTCCCGTTCGGTCGACAGGTCACGCAGCGGCGGCAGGTCGAGCACGGACACGAAGACCCAGGCCACCAGGGCCAGGGCGACCACGATGCGGAGCAGCAGTTGCCACCGGGTTATCGATGCCGCCAGCGAGAGCGAGGACAGGAGCGCGAAGACCGAACCGATCGCCAGGCCGATGGCCGTCGCCGTGCCGAAGCCGTTGTTGGGGTGGTGGATGATCACGCCGGGGGTGGCGAGCGCGTGCGCGAGGAGGAATCCGGCGCTGGTCAGGAACACCAGCGACACGAGGAAGAGCCGCCCGTCGTTGCGCTGCTTGGCGGCCGTACCCATCACCACGCCGAGCATGACGTTGACCGCGGCAACGATCAGGACCAGCCAGAAATGGAAGTACGCGTGGTTGTAGAGGACGTCGATGCCGGGCCGGGCGAGCAACAGCCAGAGCCCGCCCAGCGGCAGGGCGAGGTGCAGCGCCCAGATGACGCCGCGCGCTGGCTGGATCCCGGATGCCACCGCACCACCTCCTCCGTACTGTCAGCTAGCCGACAGATCCTGGTTCCATATCGATCCGTATATGAGTCAAAGGCCACAGACACAACCCGAAAACCTCGGTTTCATAATTCGCGAGGCGCCGGCCGGTGCCTTTGATTCTCTGGGAGCACACGATGAAGCACAAAGGTCCGATCATCACGCTGCTCGCCGGGCTCGTGGTTGCTGGTGTGCTTTACGGGCTGAATGTCAACGTGAGTCATGATGCGGCCAAGACGGCTGCCGCGCGGAATGCTGCCGCCAACGCGACAACGGGTATCACGCCGTCCACCTCGCCATCGGCCGCGGCACCACCCAGCCTCGCGCCGAGCCTGGCGCCGAGCAAGCCGCCGGAAGGCAAGAACACCTACGCCGGCGCCACCGACGGGGGGCAGGCCGGCCTGGCCCTGGCGATGAACGGCGGGAAGGCGATCGCCTACGTGTGCGACGGCAAGGCCGCCGAGTCCTGGATGAGCGGCACCGCCGAGGGCGGCAAGATCACCCTGCGGAGCGCGAAGGGCACCGGCACGCTCACCGGCACGTATGCGAACGGCGTGGCCGTCGGCACGGTCACCGCCGGCACGAAGACGTGGCGCTTCACGATCCACATCGCCAAGCCGCCGTCGGGCCTCTACCGCTCGGCCGCGAAAGTCCGCAACCGGCTCGACGCGAGCTGGGCCGTGATTCCCAGCGGCGACGGGGTCAAGCAGTTCGGCGTCCGCTGGATCAACGGCGTGGCCACTCCCGCACCGGTGCTCGACACCACCACCAATACCGCTATGGTCGACGGCACCCCCGTCCAAGTCGACCCGACCGAGGTGCCATAACCGTGTCCGCCCCGGCGATCACCCCCAACAAGAGCGCGACGGTCCTCATCGTCCCCGCGCTCGTCGGGTGCGCCGTGTCCGCCGCGATCGGCACGTACGGATCGCTGCACAAGCCGGCCGGGTTCGCGATCAACCTGGCCGGCTTCTCCGGCCCGCTGACCGTCAAGGTCTGGCTGGCCACGGTCGCGATGCTCTTCGCGATCGTCCAGCTGGTGTCGGCGCTGATCATGTACGGCAAGTTTCCGGGCGTCAAAGGACCGAGCTGGATCGGGACACTGCATCGGTGGTCCGGGCGGGTGGCCTTCCTCGTCACCGTGCCGGTGGCCATGCACTGTCTGTACGCCTTGGGCTTCCAGTCCTACAGCACCCGGGTCCTGATCCACTCGGTCCTGGGCACCATGTTCTTCGGTGCGTTCACCGCGAAGATGCTCGTGCTCACCCGCAAGAACACGCCCGGTTGGGCGCTGCCCCTCTTCGGCGGGCTGGTCTTCACCGGGCTGGCCGGCCTGTTCATCACCTCGTCGCTGTGGTTCTTCACCACGTCCGGGTTCAAATTCTGAGGGGTACGGCGATGCAGCGGCGAGGATTGCTCGCGGGCACGGGCGCGGCGCTCGCCCTCAGCGGGTGCGCCACCTACGGGGACACGTCGGGCGGAGCCGCTACCGGCACCGCTCCGGCGCAATCGGCGGGAGCCGTACTCGGGCACACCGGCGACATCCCGGTCGGCGGCGGCAAGGTCTACGCCGACCAGAAGGTCGTGGTGACCCAGCCGGAGAACGGCACGTTCAAGTGCTTCACCGCGATCTGCACCCATGCCGGCTGCACGGTCGGCGACGTCAAGGGCGGCACCATCAACTGCCCGTGCCACGGCAGCAAGTACAAGATCGCCGACGGCTCGGTCGCCGCCGGTCCGGCCCCGAAGCCGCTCGCCCCGGTGGCGATCGCGGTGGACGGCGACGCGATCAAGCTGGCGTAGCCGCCGGGTCGGGCGCCGGAGCCGCAGCGTGCTGCAGCGGTAGCCGCACGATGAAGGTCGCACCCTCACCCTCTTCCGCGGACACCGAGACCTGGCCGCCGTGCGCCGCGACCAGCGCCGCGACGATGGACAGGCCCAGACCGGTGCCGCCGGCCGCCCGCGTCCGCGACGGGTCGGCGCGGTAGAAGCGCTCGAAGATCCGGGCGGCGTCCTCCGCGCGTCAGGCCCGGCCCGTGGTCGCGCACCGCGAGGATGCACCTCGCGGCCGTCGGTCCGCGACCGCGACGTCGACCGCGGTGCCGGCCGGCGTGTGGCTCAGCGCGTTGGAGACGAGGTTGCCGACGCACCTGGCGCAGCCGTAGCCTCGTCGCCGAGCACGACGGCGGCGGCGTCGCCGTCGGCCTCGCGGCGACCCGGCTGAGCCGCGCCGGTCGGGCGCGGCGACCCGCGCGTCTGACGGCGTCGGCGGCGAGGGCGACCAGGTCGACCGGCGCGCGGTCGAGCGGGCGCTGCTGGTCGAGCCGGGCCAGCAGCAGCAGGTCGTCGACGAGCACGCCCATCCGGGCCGCGTAGTCCTCGACCCGGCGCATCACCCGGGCGATCCTCGGGCTGTCGGCGCCGCCCTGCCGGTAGAGCTCGGCGAAGCCGCGGATCGAGGTCAGCGGGGTCCGCAGCTCGTGGCTCGCGTCGGCGACGAACCGGCGCATCCGGTCCTCGGACGCGCGCGCCGGCCTCCTCGGAGGCCTGCCCGGCGCGCCGGAACGCCGACTCGATCTGCACGAGCATCCCGTTCAGCGCCCGCGACAGGCCGCCGACCTCGGTGCGCGGGTCGGTCTCCGGCACCCGCCGGGTGAGGTCACCGGCGGCGATGGCCGCCGCCGTGTGCTCGACCTCGACCAGCGGACGCAGGCGGCGGACGACGACGTACGCGAGCGACGCCGACCAGGACCAGCACGACGAGCCCGACGAGCAGCTCGAGCACGACGAGCTGGTGCACGGTCCGCGTCGGCCTCGTCGAGGCTGAACGCCACGAGGACCGGTTCCGCCGCGTTCCGCGGTGGCTTGGCGACGAGCACCTCGCCAGTCCGGTCGCCCCGTTGCTCGCCGGCGACCGTGAACGGCTGGTCAGCCGGCTGGCCACCGATCGTCGCATTGAGGGGACTCGGCAGCGCGGGCGCGGTCTGCGCGGTGCTCGTCTGGTCAGGTAGCCGGCTTGGGCGGTGCTCGCCGGCCGGGCTGACGCACAAGCGCGTCGAAGCCGTTGAGCTGGGCCACCCCGTGGCTGTCCAGGTCGTCGATCCGGTGGCTCTGGCAGTCCATCGAGGCCGGGATCGCGGTCTGCGCCAGCTGGGCGTCGACCTGCTGCGACGAGGTAGCGCCGGAGCTGGGCGGTGCCCGCGACGCCGGTGACGACCAGCGCGACGGCGAGCAGCACGAGCATCAACAGCGACGAGCCGGACCCGCAGCGGCGTGCGGGCGAGAAGCCCCGGGCCCGGGCGAGCGCGGCGGTCACGTCCGCGGCACCCGCAGCACGTAGCCGACGCCGCGCAGCGTGTGCAGCAGCCGGGGCTCGTCGGTGTCGATCTTGCTGCGCAGGTAGGAGACGTAGGACTCGACCACGTTGGCGTCGCCGCCGAAGTCGTAGTGCCACACGTGGTCGAGGATCTGCGCCTTGGACAGCACGCGGCCGGCGTTCTGCATGAAATAGCGCAGCAGCTTGAACTCGGTCGGCGACAGCGGCGACCTCCTCGCCGGCCTTCCACACCTCGTGGGTGTCGTCGTCGAGCTCGATGTCGGCGAAGATCAGCCGGGACGGCCGCCGTGGCGCCGCCGGCCGCGGCCGCCGGCGCGGCGCAGCACGGCCCGGATCCGCGCGATGATCTCCTCGAGGCTGAACGGCTTGGTGACGTAGTCGTCGCCGCCGACCGTGAGCCCGGCGACCTTGTCCTCGGTGGCGTCGCGAGCGGTCAGGAACAGCACCGGCGTGCGGGCGCCCTCGCCGCGCATCCGGCGCACGACGTCGAAGCCGTCCATGTCGGGCATCATCACGTCGAGCACGACCAGGTCGGGCCGGAAGCGGCGGGCCTCCGCCAGCGCCTCGCGCCCGTTGGTCGCCGTGGTGACCTCGAAGCCGCGCGAACCGCAGGCTGGTCGCCAGCAGCTCGAGGATGTTCGGCTCGTCGTCGACGACGAGCAGCCGCGCCTGAGGTGTCTGGTTGGCTGCCATGTGTTTTCTCCCACCGAGAGCGGTCCTGTCTACCTAGCTAGCTTGCCGCCGCCGGCTGATAGATGCGTCCGCTTTTCCTGGCAACGAGCTGTGAACCGCCTGGACCCCTCAGGCCGAGGAGCACCGCCAGCAACACCGGAAACTCCAGGTACGCGTGGTAACTGGCGAATGCGGCGTAGAGCGCCTTGCCCGAGGCGTAGTCGATCGCGAACAGCACGGCGAGCACCCCGCCGAGCCCGGCCCCGAGCGCCCACGCGCGCCACCCGCGCAGCCACGGCACCCGCGCCTCGAAGGCCCGCGCGGCGTCGGGCGCGTACCGCGGCAGGAACGCCACCCAGACGAAGTAGTGCATCGTCTGCAGGAACGCGAACACGACCAGGAACCGCACGCCGACCTCGGTGACCACGGCCGGCGGCGGCGCGCTGGCCGCGACGATCGGCGCCGGGTTGCCGGCGAACGCGGCCACGCCCGAGCTCACCGCGGCGAAGATACCGGTCGAAAACGCCGGCCAGCAGCAGGCCGGGGATCACCGAGCACCCAGCCGACCTGTACGGCGCGAAACCAGCGCCGCGCCGCCGGACGGGGCAGCCGCCGCGACCATTCCCAGAGGAAGAACAGGGGTACGACGTTGTGCAGGTGGGCCAGCACCACGAAGTGGTAGGCCGGCCACGTCACCGACGCGGTGGCGGCGAACACGAGGGTGGCCCCGGCCAGGATCAGCGGCGGCCCGCGCAGCGCCGCGACGCAGGCGGCCGCGAGCACCGCATAGCCGACGATGATCTCCGCGATGCGGGCCGGCTGGCCGACCACGATCGCGGCGAGCCGGCACAGGACGATCGCCGTGATCAGGCCGAGCAACACCAGCAGGAGCCGGCCGGACAGTACCGGCGCGAAGCGCCCCGCGACGTAGCGCAGTTCGAGCACGTTGTGCAGCACGCCGAAGGCCATCAACCCGAGCACGGTCGTGGCGAGCGGTGCCCGCATCGCGATGGCCAGCGCGGCCGCGGCGGCGAAAACGAAGCCCCAGATCACCCTTACAGTCATGGCGTGTCCCAGCTGGCCGCCTTCGGCCTGACGCTCGCCGTCGAGTTGCCGTGGTTCGTCGCCGGCCTGGTCACCCTCCGCCTCGCCGGCTGGCGCCGGGCCCTCGTGCTCGGCGTCTTGATCAACACGCTCAGCCACCCCATGCTGTGGTGGTTTCTGGCCCCGCATCCGACGCTGCCCCGCACCGCGGTCGCCGAGGTCGCCGTGTGCGCCTTCGAGGCGCTGCTGCTCTTCGCGGCGATCCGGCGGGAGCCGGCCCTCCTCGCGTTGCTGAGCGTGGCCGCCAACGCGTGCTCGGTCCTCATCGGCCTGCTCCTCAGCTAGCCGGAGGTCCCGGGCGCCTCGACCGGCGGATCAGGACGACGGTCAGCACGATGGCCGCGACGACGAGCAGGCAGCACAAGCCGGCCACGGCGACGTAGACACCGACCTGGGTACCCGATGGTTGCGGCGCGACATCCGCCCATGACGTGAACATGCGCCGACGCTAGCGGAACTGCGCCGGCGCCGGTGCCGAACTTAATGCGGCAGGTGTTCCGCAAGCACGTTGAGCAGGTCCTGAGCCGCGTACGGCTTGTCGAGGAACGCATCGCAACCGGCCGACATGGCGGCCGCGCGCTCGTGCGGGAGAACGCTCGCCGTCAATGCGATGACCTGCGGCCGCGACGACCGCGAGGCAAGGTCGGTGGCGAGAGTCAGACCGTTGCCGTCGGGCAGGTTGACGTCGAGGAGGACGACGTCGACCGGCTGCTCGTCGAGCGCCGAACGGGCGGTCTCGAGGCTGGCCGCCTCGAGCAGTTGGACATCGCGGATCCCGTCGTTGGTCGCGCGGGCCAGGATGGCGCGGACCAGTACGCGGTTGAGTTCTTCGTCTTCGACGAGCAGGACGGTGGTCATGTCGAAAGCTCCCCATCGGGCGACACCGGTTGACTGAGGTTCACGGCGTTGGCCACGGCCGCCAGTTCGACCCACTCGCGCAACCCGGTGCTCTCCGCGATGCCCCGGGGCATGGTGCCGATGACCTTGCCGGTCAGGCGGATCCGGTCGGCGTCGGAAAGGTCCGGCGCGGTGAGCGCCAGCACCGGGATGCCCCGGGTGATCGGGTCACTGTCCAACCCGCGCAGCAGTTCGAAGCCGTCCACGTCCCGCATCTGCAGGTCGCAGATGATCAGGTCGAAGCGGCGTTCCTGGCTCAGGCGCAGGCCGTCCCGGCCGTCCGGGCAGGTCACCACGTCGATCCCCTCGCCCCGCAGGTGATCGGCGACGACCCGCCGGGTGTTCTCGTCGTGGTCGACGACCAGGACCGAGGACATGACGTCCGGCCGCGCTGGGATGACATGCCGGGCGAGCTGGGCCAGAAGGGCGTCGTGGTCGACCGGCTTGACGAAGAAGTCGGCGGCGCCCAGCGCGATGCCGGCCCGCCGGTCGTCGATGATCGAGGCGAAGAAGACCGGGATGTCGCACAGCAGCGGGTCGGCCTTCAGCTCGCGGATGACGTCCCAGCCGTCGATGCCGGGCATCACCACGTCGAGCAGGACCGCGTCGGGCCGCCACCTCCGCGCCGCCTGCAGGCCGACCTCGCCACTGGTCGCGGACGACACCTCGTAGCCGGCGCTCTCGAGGTATGTCCGCAGCAGCTCGGCCGCGCGGACGTCGTCGTCGATGATCAGGACCCGGCCGCGGCAGTCGGCGTCGATCGGCGTCGGCTCCTCCAGACCGGCTTCGGCGGCCGCCTTGGCCGGCAACTTGGCCTGCGGCAGCCGCACCGTGAAGCGGCTTCCCTCGCCGAGCCGCGAGTCGAGCGCGATCGACCCGCCGTGCGCCTCGACCAGCCGGCGGGTCAGCGCGAGGCCGAGCCCGGTGCCCGCCTTGCGCTGCGCCGCGTCGCCGACCTGCTGGAACTCCTCGAACACCCGGGCGTGGTCGTCGACCGCGATACCGACACCGGTGTCTCGACGACGATCGCGACCTCCCCACCGTCCCGGGCCGCGTTGACCGAGATCCGGCCGGCCTCCGGGGTGAACTTGATCGCGTTGGACAGCAGGTTGTCGAGGATCTGCCGGAAGCGCAGCGGGTCGGCCAGGACCCCGACGTGCGGCACCTGGACCCACACGTCGAGCACCTTGCGCTCGGTCAGCGGGGCGAGGCCGGTGATGAGATCGCTGATCGCCTCGTCGAGCGCCAGCGGCTCGGGGCGCAGCTCGAGCCGCCCGGCCTCGACCTTGGCCAGGTCGAGGATGTCGTTGATCAGTCCGAGCAGGTGCCGGCCGCTGCTGTGGATGTGGTCCACCCAGTCGGCCGGGACGCTGCGCTTGTCGCCGTCGGGCCGCTCGGCCCGCATGAGGTCGCTGAAGCCGATGATGGCGTTGAGCGGCGTACGCAGTTCGTGGCTCATGCCGGCCAGGAAGTCGCTCTTGGCCTGGCTGGCGTGGGTGAGCGCGTCCACCGACGCGCTCAGCTCCTCGGTAAGGCGCTCCTGCTCGCGCATGTTCTCGCCGCGTTCGACGAGGGCGCCGGCCTGCCGGCCCAGTACCGCCACCAGCCGCAGGTCGTCCGCGCTGAAGAGGTTCCGGTGCCGGTCAAGCAGGAGGATCGCGGCATACGTCGGCGGCCCGCTCGAGGTGAGTTCGAGGGCGACCGTGGTGACGTAGCGCGCGCCGGCCGCGTGGGTGTAGTGCACACCGAGGGGCGGGATCGCCGACGAGGAGGTGGCCGAGGCCGACGCGAGCACCGGGACCGCCACCGGCTGGCTCGCCCGCACGAGCTGGTCGAGTTGCGCGCGGCCGTGCCCCGGTGGCGCGGCGACCTGGATGCCGTCGCAGGCGACCTGGCGGACGGACTCCCCCTCCGTACCGGCTAAAAGGACGGTGGCCTGGACACCGGCGGTGTACCGGACGATCTCGACGTAGCGTTGCCAGATCTGATCGGCCGTCGCGGACGCCGGAAGCTCCCGGAGATCTTCGCTGGCGCTGTACCAGGCCGTCGCGGACCACATCCGGCGCACTCCGCGCGTCGGCATGAAGGCGATGACGTAGCCGATCGCGGAGAGGAGCGCGACGATCCGGGACGCGGCGGTATAGCTCGCGCTCGCCGCGCCACCCACGACCGAGCCGATACCGATGATCACCATCATGGCGGCGAAGAGGTACGTCGCCGCTCCGGTCAGCATCAGCTGAACCCGGGCGGCGCCGGTCCGCGTCCGCGCGCCGGTGATGAGGTAGGTCGCGGCGATCGTCTCGGTCGCCACGAACAACACCACGATCATCAGCACCAGCCCGAGCGGCAGCGGCCGCGGGGTGAGGGCGAGCGGGACCGCGCTGGCCAGGTACAACGCGAGGATCAGCGCCGACAGCCAGCGGGGTATCGGTCGCAGGCGCGCGGTCAGCCGCAGCGTCAGGTACGGCTGCGCCAGGATGAACGTGGTCGCAATGGCCGAGGCGATCGGGTTCGGATGCCCGACCAACTGGCGATAGACACTGTTGACGAAGATCGCCATGGGCGGCAGGAAGATCAGAGCAACGTCACGCTGCAGCGGATCCCGGTCCCGTAGGTAGATCACCAGCGCCCGGAAGAAGATCACCGCGAACAGGATCTCGGCGATTAGAGTAAGCATGCGACTACGCCCCGTAATGTCGGTCAAACTTACTGTAGCCATGACCCGTTGCACACGGGGCCGAGATCAGTAAGGGGCTTGGGGTGAGCCGGATGACCACCGAGATACCCGCCGCGACCGATTCCACGGCCGCGATGCCGGAGCCGGCGGCGGAACTCGCGCAGCTGCGGGCCAACGTGGCGAAGACGGCGCACGACCTGTCCAACGCGCTCGGCGCCGTCCTCAACTACAGCACGTTTCTCAGCGAGGATCTGTCGACCTCGGAGGCGGCGCGGGAGTACCTGCCCCATCTGGAGAGCGCCGCACGCCGCGCTCTCCAACTCGTCGACCGCCTCGCCGACTAGGGCCGGGCCGTCACCGGCGTTCGGCGGCGGACTTGCAGGTGACGCACAGCGTGGCGGCCGGATAGGCGGCCAGCCGGGCCACCGGGATCTCCTGCTTGCACGTCTCGCACGAGCCGTACCGGCCGGCCTCGAGCCGCTCGAGGGCGTGCTCGACCTGGTCCATGCGGTTCTTGATGGTCAGCGCGAGGGCGAACTCTTGCTCCCGGCTGAACGCCTTGGTGCCGAGGTCGGCGACGTCGTCCCCGGCGTCGGCCGTACCGGCGAGCGTCATGTCGGCGACCGCGTCCTCGTACTCGACGCGCAGTTCCTCGAAGCGATCGAGCAACGCGCCGCGCAGGTCGTCGGTGCGCTCGGCGCGGGCGCGCCGTCCGGTCGCGGCGATCGTGACATCCGGTTGTACGAGCATTGGGACTCCCCCGCGTGTTCAAAACGATGGTGGTTGGCCGGTTGCCCCATCACGGCCGGGGCAAACCTGTCAAGACCCTCGATCGTGCAAGCAAACAGTTGCGGCAGGGGAAAGTTGCCTCCACGATCACCTTTAGGTGGATGAACCAAGCAATTGGTCGACCGGAGCGAAGTCGTCGGTGAGTACACTGGCGCGCTTGACGAAGGCGTCCAGATCCGGCCCGCGCACCACCTGCGCGTCCGGTGGGGCGAATGAGGCCAGCGGGGCCATCGAGCCCAGGATGACGAAGTTGCCGCCGACGTCGCCGCGCAGCGCCGCGGGCGTCGAGACCAGGGCGACGTACGGGAAGACCGCCCGGATGGTGGCCACCTCCGCCCGGACGAACCGGCGGGCCGGCCGGTCGATCACGTTCAGGGCGTAGACGCCGCCCGGCCGCAGTGCCCGCCGCACGTCCTCGACCAGTTCCCGGGTGGCCAGGTGCCAGGGGACGACCAGGTGCCCGAAGGCGTCGCCGATGACCACATCGCGCGCGGCCGGCGGTTCCGCGCGCAGGTTGATCCGGGCGTCGCCGGTACGCACTGCGAGGTCCGGGCCGGTGCGCAGGCCGAGGCGGCGCCGATCCAGCGCGATGAGGGCCGCGTCGAGTTCGAGGACCAGGCTGTGGCTCCCCGGCCGGGTGGCGGCGACGTACCCGGGCAGCGTGAACCCGCCGCCGCCGAGGTGCAGCGCGTCGAGCGGCCCGGCCGGGAGCGCGTCGAGGTACGCGCCGATCCAGCGGGTGTACGCGAACTCGAGGTGCCGCGGGTCGGCCAGGTCCACATAGGAGTGCTGGGCGCCGTTGAGCCATAGCAGGCGGCCGGAGGAGCGCTGCGGATCGACGGTCACCCGGGCACAGTGGTACGCGGTCTCGACGTCGCACGGGTCCGGCGCGACGACCACCAGCAGGCCGCTCAGGAGCACGCCCGCCAGACCCGAGGCCAGGAAACGGCGGCTCCCCCCGTACCAATAAAGGAACAGTGAGCAGACGACCAGCAGGCCGCCGAGGGCCAGGACGATCACGCTGGTCGGCACGGCGGCGATCAGCACGAATCCGGTGCCCAACGTGGCGGTGATCCCGCCGAGCGTCCCGATGCCGGAGAGCCGGCCGACGACGCGACCGGTCTCCCGGAGATCACCGAGGCGCAGCTTGATCACCAGTGGGGTGACCGCGGACAGCAGCGCGGCCGGCGGAAACAGCGCGAGCATGGCCAGCAGCAGGATGTTCGTCGCCGCGCTGCCCCGCAAGAACCCGCCGGCCGCCCGGACGATCGGCAACGTCAGCCCGGTCGCGATGCCGGCCAGCAGGAGCAACGGGGCGAGCAGCGGCGCGGGGATCGCGGCGGTCGGCGAGCCAGCCGCCGGTCCACGCGCCGTAGGCGATCGCGGCCAGCGCGACCCCGATGACCGCGCTGCTGGTCTGCAGGGTGACGCCGACATACGGGCCGACCAGGCGCAGCCCGACGACCTCGAGCACCAGGACCGCACCACTGGACAAGAACACCAAAGCGCCCGCGAGGCGGGTATTCAATGCGAGTTGTCGTACCACCGCCCTAGCATGTACGCCATGTCCGAATCGACTCGCATCCCGGCCCGGCCAAACCTCGACGGCGTCGAGGAGCGGTGGGGGCGGGTATGGGACGAGCAGGGCACTTACACCTTCGATCGCGGCGCACCCCGGGCGGCCGTCTTCTCGATCGACACCCCACCGCCGACGGTCAGCGGCTCGCTGCACGTCGGGCACGTGTTCTCCTTCACGCAGACCGACCTGATCGCGCGCTACCAACGCATGCGCGGCCGCGCGGTCTTCTACCCGATGGGCTGGGACGACAACGGCCTGCCGACCGAGCGCCGCGTCCAGTTGCACTTCGGCGTGCAGTGCGACCCGTCGCTGCCCTACGATGCGTCGTTCACCCCGCCCGAGACGCCGCCGCAGAAGCCGCTGCACATCTCCCGGCGCAATTTCGTCGAGCTCTGCCACCGGCAGACCGAGCTCGACGAGCGACTGTTCGAGACGATCTGGCGGCGGCTCGGCCTGTCGGTCGACTGGTCCCTGCTCTACACCACGATCGGCGACCGGGCCCGCGCTACGGCGCAGCGGGGCTTCCTGAACAACCTCGAGCGCGGCGAGGCCTTCGCCGTCGACGGCCCGACGCTGTGGGACATCACCTTCGGCACGGCGGTCGCGCAGGCCGAGTTGGAGGACCGCGAGCGGCCGGGCGCGTCCCACCGGCTCCGCTTTGGCACCGTCCACGTCGAGACCACCCGCCCCGAGTTGCTGCCGTCCTGCGTCGCCCTGGTCGCCCACCCGGACGACGACCGATACAAACCCCTTTTCGGTACGAGCGTCCGCACGCCCCTCTTCGACGTGGCGGTGCCGGTGCTCGCCCACCCGCTCGCCGACCCGGAGAAGGGCTCCGGCATCGTCATGGTGTGCACGTTCGGCGACCTGACCGACGTGACCTGGTGGCGCGAGCTGGACCTGCCGACCCGCACGGTGATCCGGCGCGACGGCCGGCTGGCCGCCGACCCGCCGGCGGGCGTGCCGGCCGGGGCCTACGCGCCACTGGCCGGGCTGACCGTCAACCAGGCCCGCGCGAAGATCGTCGAGCTGCTGCGCGCCTCAGGCGACCTCGACGGCGAGCCGCGACCGGTGACGCACGCGGTGAAGTTCTACGAGCGCGGCGACCGTCCACTTGAGATCGTCGCGACGCGACAGTGGTTCATCCGCAACGGCGGGCGCGACCCGAAGCTGCGCGCGGCGCTGCTGGCTCGCGGACGGGAGCTGCGCTGGCAGCCGCCGCACATGCGAGCGCGCTACGAGCACTGGGTCGAGGGTCTCAACGGCGACTGGGTGATCAGCCGCCAGCGGTTCTTCGGCGTGCCCATCCCGTTGTGGTATCGGCTGGACGAGGCCGGTGAGCCGGTCTACGACCCACCGCTGGTGCCGGCGTCGTTGCCGGTCGACCCGAGCAGCGAGGCGCCGCCCGGCTACACCGCGGACCAGCGCGGCCGGCCCGGCGGCTTCATCGGCGACCCGGATGTGATGGACACCTGGGCGACGTCATCGCTCACACCGCAGATCGCCGGCGGCTGGCTCGACGACCCGGACCTGTTCTCGCACGTGTTCCCGATGGACATGCGGCCGCAATCCCACGAGATCATCCGCACCTGGCTCTTCTCGACCGTGCTGCGCTCGCACACCGAGCACGGCGTGCTGCCCTGGCGGCAGGCGGTCATCGCCGGTTGGATCCTCGACCCGGACCGCAAGAAGATGTCCAAGTCCAAGGGCAACAGCGTGGGCGACCCGCTGACCCTGCTCGAGGAGTTCGGCTCCGACGCGGTGCGCTACTGGTCGGCCAGCGGCCGGCCGGGCGTGGACACCGCCTTCGACACCGGCCAGATGCGCATCGGCCGCCGCCTCGCGGTCAAGATTCTCAACGCGAGCCGGTTCGTGCTCGGGTTCTCGGGTTCGCTTGACGCCTCGCTGGTGACCGCGCCGGTCGACCGGGCACTGCTGGCCACCCTGTCCACTGTGGTCGACGAGGCGACGGCGGCGTTCGACGCGTTCGACTACACGCGGGCGCTCGAGCGCACCGAGCAGTTCTTCTGGTCGTTCTGCGACGACTACGTCGAGCTGGTCAAGGCCCGGGCCTACGGCGAGGGCACACCGTCCGAAGTGGAGTCCGCCCGGGCCACGCTCGCGCTGGCCCTCGACACCGTGCTCCGGCTCTTCGCCCCGTTCCTGCCGTTCGTGACCGAAGAGGTCTGGTCGTGGTGGCGGGAGGGCTCGGTGCATCGGGCCGCCTGGCCGAGCGCGGCCGCGTTGGGCTCGCACGGCGGCGAGGGGCGCGCGCTGACCGTCGCGTCCGAGGTGCTCCGCGCGATCCGCAAGGCCAAGTCGGCGGCCAAGCAGTCGATGCGGGCCGAGGTGGCGACGTTGCAGGTGTTCGGCGACGCGGCCGTCTTCGAGCAGGTGCGCGGCGACGTGGTCGCGGCCGGCAACGTCCGCGATGTGGTGGTCACCGAGGCCGACTCGCTGACCGCGACCGTGACACTGTAGGAACCGTGGATCTGCAGCCGATCGGAGTGCAGCACCCGGCCGTCAAGCAGGTGCAGCACATCCAGCACAACACCGCGCCCAACCGCTACAAGCTCTTCGTCGCCGAGGGCCTGTGGGCGCACAACATGCTGCTGGACAGCGGCGCGCCGATCGACACGTTCCTGTGGTGCCCGGAGGCGATCTATGCCGACGAGGCCCACGTGCGGGCGCGGCAGATCGCCGAACGAGCCGAGCGGGCCTACCGGATCTCGCCGCGCACGCTGGAGAAGATCTCCGAGCGGGACAAGCCCGACGGGTTGCTGTCGCTGGCCGCGCTGCCCCGGTGGGAGCTCGACGACGTGCGCTTCGGCCGCACCGCGCTGGTGCTGGTCGCCGACGGGCTGGAGATCCCCGGCAACCTGGGCACGTTGATCCGCACGCTCGACGCCTGCCGGGCCGACTGCCTGGTGCTGACCAACCGGCGAACCCGGCTCACCCACCCGAAGGTGATCCGGGCCAGCCAGGGCACCATCCTCACGGTGCCGACGGTGGAGTTCGACGAGGTGCCCGACGCCGCCGATTGGCTCGACGCCAACGGGTTCACCGTGCTGCTCGCCGACACCGACGACGCGGTCAACTACCGGCAGGCCGACTACTCCGGCCGGACCGCGCTGGTGGTGGGCAGCGAGCGCTACGGCGTCGCCAAGCCGTGGTACGAGCGCGACTACACCCGCGTCGCCGTGCCCATGCTCGGCTCGGGCGACTCACTCAACGTCTCGGTGTCGGCGTCGATCCTGCTGTACGAGGCGAGAGCCCGCAAAGCGTCGTGGTAGTCCGCGGCCGGCGCGGTGCCCGGCGGCCGCCGGCTTAGTTGATCGGCTTCGGGGCGGTGCGCAGCGAGACGGCCTTGAGGAAGATCTCGCCGATCTTGGCCGGGTCCGGCGCGACGAAGGTGCCACCGCCGACCGAGTTGGTGATCCGTTCCATATCGGCCTGGCCGATCGACGTGCCGATGCCGATCAGAATCACGTTGACCGGGCGTTTCGGGTCGGCGACCTTCTTCAGCGCGGTGATGAGCTGGTCGAGCGTCAGCCCGCTCTTGTCGTCGTTCTGCCCGTCGGTCATGACCATCAACGTGTTGACCGCGCCCGGGTCGTAGCCCTCCTGCACCGCCTTGTAGCCGGCCAGGATGGTGTCGTAGAGGCCGGTGTCGCCGTTCTGCTTCGGCGCGATCGTGGCGAGGTCCTGCAGCAACTGGGTGCGCTGCGCGCTCAGCGGGCCGATCGGCAGCAACTGTTTGTAGTCGTTGTTGCCGTCGAGTTGGGTCGAGAAGATCCACAGGCCGACCGCCCAGCTGTCGTCGAAGAGGCTCAAGCCCCGGCGCGCCGCCTCGGCGGTGACCTGCATGCGCGTGGCATTCTGCGCGGTCGGCACCTTCTCCAGCATCGAGCCGGACACGTCTATGACGGCCAGCATGCGCGCCGGGAGGGCGAGGGCCAGCCAGGTCTGCAGCGCCCGTTCGACCGTGGCCCCGTCGACGGCGGTGCCCCTGGTCAACGCGGTCGGCGCACCGGCCGGCAACTGGAAGCCCTTTCCGGTGCTCCCGTCGGCGGCGCGCAGGTTGGCGGAGGCGAGGTGGTCACGGAAGGCGGTGCCGGTCAGCGACTTGCCGAACGCGGCGGCGACGGCGCCCTTGCCGGCGGTGGCCAGGTTCACGAACGGGTAGTCCAGCGGGTTGGGCGCGGGCTGCACATACAGGGCGGCCAGCCGGACCGGCGGCTGGCCCTGGTTGTAGGAGAGCACGGCCTGCTCGGACAGCGGCGCGGCCGCGAGCGAGCTGGTCAGCGCGGCGGCGTCGGTGGCGTGCGGGAAGCGCTGCAGGATCTCCTGACGGACCGTGGACGAGCCGGCCACCAGCGCGCGAAGCGCCGCCGTCGCGGTCTCGGTCGCCTGCGGACCGGCCGCCTGGGCGGCCGCGCCGAGCGAGAGCAGGCCGGCCAGACCGGCCGTGTCGCGGGTCGGGTCGACGATGCCGACCTTGAGCTGCGAACCGGGGGTGGTGACCTTCTTGAGCAGGTCGGGCCAGGTCAGCTTGGCCTTCGGCCAGCCGGTCTGCGCGGCGATCGGCTCCGGCATGGCGACCACGATCGGGCTGGTCGCGACCGACGTACCGGCCGCGGGCACCTTCGCGGCCTTGGCGCTGCGCAGCCGCAGCAGCCAAGCCGACGAGTCGGGCACCCAGGCGTCCGGGACCTTGGTCTTGCCGCTGGCCAGGCCGACCCCGGAGAGCGACACCTTGGCCTGGCCGGCGATCGCGGCCGCGGTATCGGCCGAGTCGGCGCTCACCACGTCGACGGACACGCACCGCCCGTCGACCCGGGCGTCGGCGGCCCAGTCGGTCGCCTGCGCCTTGAGCGTCGAGGCGATCTCGGGCGCCGCGGCGACGGTGATCGGCGTCGTCGTGGAACAGCCCGCCTTGGAAACCTTCCCGTACGCGTAGTAGCTGCCGCCGAGGACGACGAGGACCGCGGCCGCGGCTGCGACGACCCGCAGCCCGCGGACGCCTGCCGACGCCACGGGGCGATGGCGACCCTTCACGTCATATCCTCCGATGCCCGGCCGGGCGAACCCTTCCGTCGTGTCTCATGGGACGGTACGCATCCCAACAAACGAACGCCCAATCTACAAGGCGCCGAAGGATCGCAGTTAGATGAGGACGGCTCACGTGTGCTACTCGCGTCGTCCCAGGTCACGGGACTTTTGATTTCTCATTAGGGATGCCTTAAGCGGTGTCCAAGACGATCCGTTCGGTTCCGCTGGGCTCAGCCTTACAGTTCGACGATCAACGGCCGGTGA
Organism: uncultured Actinomycetota bacterium; assembly: GCA_963816625.1. GTDB lineage: Bacteria > Actinomycetota > Actinomycetes > Mycobacteriales > Micromonosporaceae > Dactylosporangium. The sequence continues at coordinate 141,026 of CAWFLC010000008.1, forward strand.
TCCGAGACCGGTACGTCGGGCGTCGCGACCCGGATCACGGGCGGCACGGCGGGTCCGTCGCGGGGGTCCAGCAGGATGTGGTCGACCTGCAACCGCGGCGTCAGAGACGGGTACGTCGGCCGCCGGGCGAGCCGCCGCCAGCCGGAGAACATCGAGGCCAGCCGGCCCGGCAGGTTCAGGTCGGCCAGCAGCAGGCGCGGGGCCGGCATCGCGCGCATCGCCTTGATCACCAGGCGGAGTTGCCGCACGTTCCAGCCCGGTACGAACGACAGGTGGGTCGAGGCGATCGTCATCAGGCCGATCGGCGACTCGACGACCGCGGCGACGAGCACGCGCGGCTCGTCACGCACGAACATGAGCCGGGCGCCCCTCGGGCCCGGTACGACGATCGGCGACCGGATCGGGGCGCCGGGCAGCCGTACGACCCGCCACTGCACCACCGGCCAGCGGCTGACCAGCGCCGTACCGTAGAGCGGCGCCGTGCTGGCCCCGTCGGCGTCGGTTGCCGTCCGGAACGACTCCCCCGGGGTGCCGACCACGGCCGGTACGAAATAGGAGTGCGACGCGCCGAGGGCGTCGGCGACGACCGCGGTCAGGTCGGCGTGGCCGCTGCGCGGCTGGCCCTTGTCGACCTCCTGGAGGCCGACCACGTCGGCGTCGAGGGTCTTCGCCGCGGTGCGCAGGCGGTCAAGGTCAACGAGGCCGTCCCGCACGGATCGGCCATTCATGAGGTTAAACGTCGCCAGGCGCACCTAAAGAAATGTGCCATATCCGCGCTATCCCAGATATCAGGACCGCCAGCGGACATTGATCTCTTCCGCGGTGGCCGGCGGACCGGGCAGCGGCGTCGGCGAGGGGCAGCGCAGCGCGTCCAGGTGCAGGGCGAGGGCGCGGCGGCGGAGCTGGGCCTGGCGGTCGTGATCACCGAAGCGGAGCGCGGCCACCTGCTCGAGGATCATGACCAGATCGGCCAGCTCGACGTCCGGGCGGATCACCCCGGCCTTCCTGGTCCGGGCGAGCAGCCGGTCATTGAGCTCCCCGGAGCGGCGGGCCTCGGCGCGCATCTCCTCGGTCGGCGTGAACGTGCCGGCCAGCGAGACGGTCAGCGAGTGGGTGTCGGCGTCGATGGTCCGGCGCAGCCACTCGGCGAAGGCGTCCCACGGGTCGCCGTCGTCGTCCAGGGCCTCTTCGACGAGGCGGTTGTAGAGGCGCAGACCGTCGAAGCAGAGCTTGCGCAGGAGCGCTTCCTTGCTGGGGTAGCGCCGGTACAGGGCGCTGATGCCGACTCCGGCGCGCTCGGCGACCGCGGAGATCGGGGCGGTCGGATCGGCCACGAAGACCGCGCGGGCCGCGTCGAGGATGATCTGATCATTGCGGGCGGCCTGAGCCTGGCGTCCACTCACAGCGGAACAGAGTATTCTATTCAGGCGACGGTCGGTTGCGAACCGGTCCGCACGGCGACGCGCTTGCCGGTACGCAGGTCCAGCACGGTGATCGTCGAGCGGCCGTTGCGGGTGGCGGTGAGCACGGCCCGGTGCGCGCCGGCGTACACCATCTCGCGGTCCTGCGACGCGCCGACCGGGTGCCGGTTCGCGCCCGTGGCATCGGCCTCTTCGACGTGGACCGGTGCGGCGTTCTCCGTGTACGCGGTCCAGGCGACCTTCTTGCCGTCCTTGCTCCAGGCGGGCACGACGCCGAAGCCGCTCGCGCCGTTGCCGCCGCCCCCGTACACGTCGATCGCGCGCTCGGCGCCGGTCGCGACCGTACCGACGGTCAGGCAGGCGTCGGCGATGCTGTCGCACTCACCGCCCGGGAAGGCGATCTTGGTGCCGTCCGGCGACCAGGCGACCGCCGCGTCGACGCTCAGCTTCTCGGTGAGCGAGGTCGCGGCCCGGCCTCGGGCCTGCTCCGACCCGAAGGACGAGATCGAGGCGACCTCGGGCAGCGGCTCGGTGCGGCAGGACCGCGGGAACAGCACCTCGGCCCGTGGGGCGACCTGGGTGCTCGACACCCGGTAGACACCGGGGCCGCCGGTGCAGGACAGCGCCGAGAAGGCGATCGAGGCGCCGTTGGGCGACCACGACGGGCCTCCGGCCGAGCGGTCGCTGACCTGGCGCTTGCCGGAGCCGTCGGCGTTCATGACCCAGACGGTGGCGTTGTGCACGTACGCGATGCGCCGCCCGTCCGGGGAGAACCGGGGCCGGCTGTTGACCTCGTCCTCGGTGAGCCGGGTCTCTTTAGCGCCGGAGGTGACGTAGATCGCACCGCTCCGCACGTACGCGATGGTCGGGTTGGGGTCCGCGGCGTGCGCCGTACCGGCACCGACGAGAGCCCCGCCCGCAAGAGCGGCCGCGGTGATGACTGCCCACTTGATCGTCGTGCGCTTCATTGGAGACCCCCGTATTGCTCCCCGTTTGCGGTCGGCGATGACATCGGAGCAACCATCCGGCACCTAAACGAAACCCTCACAGAAATTCATGCACTCCCAGTGCCTTTTCTTGATCGGCCGGTTCAAGGCAGGATCGTGGGTATGACAGACACGACTTCACGCGTCGCGATCGTGACCGGCGCGGCGCGAGGCATCGGGGCGGCAACGGCGATCAAGCTCGGCGCGGACGGGTTCGCCGTCGCCGTCGTCGACCTGGACGAATCGACCTGCAAGGACACGGTGGAGCAGATCACCGCGGCCGGCGGCCGGGCGCTCGGGGTCGGCGCCGACGTCTCCGATGCCGAGCAGGTCAAAGCGGCCGTGGACCGCATCGCCGACGAGCTCGGCCCGCCGGCCGTGCTGGTCAACAACGCCGGCGTGATCCGCGACAACCTGCTGTTCAAGATGACCGACGACGACTGGGACACCGTGCTCGACGTGCACCTCAAGGGCGCGTTCCTGATGAGCCGGGCGACGCAGGCGCACATGACCGGTCAGCAGTGGGGTCGGATCGTCAACCTCTCCTCGTCCTCGGCGCTGGGCAACCGCGGGCAGGCCAACTACTCCGCGGCGAAGGCCGGCATGCAGGGCTTCACCAAGACGCTCGCGATCGAGCTCGGCCAGTTCGGCGTCACCGTCAACGCCGTCGCGCCCGGCTTCATCGCGACCGACATGACCGCGGCGACCGCGGCCCGCGTGAAGATGGACTTCGACGTCTTCCAGAAGGAGGCGGCGGCCCGGATCCCGGTGCGCCGCGTCGGCCAGCCGGCCGACGTCGCGAACCTCATCTCCTTCCTTGTCAGCGACGGCGCCGGCTTCGTCTCCGGTCAGGTGATCTACATCGCCGGCGGACCACTGGACTAAGGAGTCCGCACATGGCTGTCACAGCTGAAGAGCTCCGCGAGCAGGTCGGCACCTTCCTCAAGGAACACGACAAGGACGGCAAGATCGAGTTCCTGCGGGCCCGGTTCGACGCCGGCCTCGCGTGGGTGCACGTTCCCGCCCGGGCTCGGCGGGCTCGGCGCGCCCCGCGCGCTGCAGTCGGTCGTCGACGAGGCGTTCGCCGCCGCGGGCGCGCCGGACAACGACCCGCGCCGGATCGGCATCGGGCTCGGCATGGCGGCGCCGACCGATCCTGCGCCACGGCACCGACGAGCAGCGCCAACGCTGGCTGCGTCCGCTGTGGACCGGCGAGGAGGTCTGGTGCCAGCTCTTCAGCGAGCCGGGCGCCGGCTCCGACCTCGCCGGCCTGGCGACCCGGGCGGTACGCGAGGACGCGAGCACCGGCGACGGTGACTGGATCGTCAACGGCCAGAAGGTGTGGACGTCGATGGCCCACGAGGCGCGGTGGGCCATCCTGATCGCCCGTACCGATCCCGATCGTGCCGAAGCACCAGGGCCTCACGTACTTCGTGCTCGACATGACGGCACCCGGGGTCGAGGTACGGCCGCTGCGCCAGCTCACCGGCGAGGCGGAGTTCAACGAGGTCTTCTTCACCGACGTCCGGATCCCCGACGACCAGCGGCTCGGCGAGGTCGGCGAGGGCTGGAAGGTCGCGCAGACCACGCTGATGAACGAGCGGGTCGTCGATCGGCGGCGGCTCGGTGCCGCGCGAGGGCGGCATGATCGGCGTCGTCGCCCGGCTGTGGCGGGACCGGCCCGAACTGCGCTCGCCCGGCGATCCACGACGCGCTGCTGCGGCTGTGGGTCGAGGCCGAGGCGGCCCGGCTCACCGGCATGCGGCTGCGCCAGCAGCTGGCCGTCGGGCAGCCGGGCCCGGAAGGCTCGGCCGGCGAAGCTGCATCTTCGCCCGGCTCAACCAGGAGATCTCGGGCTCGAGACTGGAGCTGCTCGGCGAGGAGGCGCTGCGCTACGACGACTGGACGATGCGCCGGCCGGCCACGGTCGACTTCTCCGGCCGGACCGCCGGCTACCGCTACCTGCGCGCCAAGGGCAACTCCATCGAGGGCGGCACCTCGGAGATCCTGCGCAACATCATCGCCGAACGGGTCCTGGGCCTGCCGCCGGAGATCCGGCTCGACAAGGACGTCGCCTGGAAGGACATCCCGAAATGAGCGACCTGCTCTACAGCGAGGTGGAGGAGGACCTCCGCTCGAGCGTCCGGGCCCTGCTGACCGACCGGGCCGCGCCGTCCGCGGTCCTCGCCCGCGCGGAGACCGACGACCCGGTCGACGCCAAGCTGTGGCGCTCCTTGGCCGATCTCGGCGCCGCCGGCCTGCCGGTGCCGGAGCGGCTCGGCGGTGCGGGCGCGTCCTGGCGGGAGACCGCCGTCGTGCTGGAGGAGCTCGGCCGGGCGGTCGCGCCGGTGCCGTTCTTCGGCAGCGCGGTCCTCGCCACGGCGGCGCTGCTGGCCGCCGGTGACGAGACGCTCCTGCCGGACGCTCGCGTCGGGCACGAAGACGGCCACCCTGGCCGTGCCGTTCTCGACCGCACCGGGCTCAGCCGGCCCCGACCTTTCGGTGACGGACGGCCGGATCTCCGGTGCCGTTACGAGTGTGGCCGATGCCCTGATCGCCGATTTTTACCTGGTACCGGCGGGAGACGCGCTGTACGTCGTCGACGCCGGCGACGCGGCCCGGACCCCGGTGACCTCGCTCGACCTGACCCGGCCGGTGTCCGACCTCGCGTTCGACAACGTCGCCGGGCGGGAGATCGGCGCCGGCCGGTCCGGCCGTCGAGCGGGCGCTGACGGTCGGCGCCGCGCTCCTCGCCGCCGAGCAGCTCGGCGTCGCCCAGTGGTGCCTGGACACCACGGTCGAGTACGTGAAGACGCGCCGGCAGTTCGCCCGGCAGGTCGGCTCCTACCAGGCGATCAAGCACCGGCTCGCCGACCTCTGGGTGGCCATCTCCGAGGCCCGGGCGGTCTCCCGCTACGCCGCCGACTGCGTGGCCACCGGCGACCCGGACACCCCGGTCGCGGCGGCGCTGGCCCAGGCCTTCTGCGCACAGGTCGCGGTCAAGGCGGCCGAGGAATGCGTGCAGCTGCACGGCGGCATCGGCTTCACCTGGGAGCACCCGGCCCACCTGTACCTCAAGCGCGCCAAGAGCTCGGCGATCGCCCTCGGCACGCCCGACCGCCACCGTGCCGCCCTCGCCGAGCTGATCGACCTCTGAGTCAGACGTAGAAGCGGGACAGTGTCTCGGCCACGCAGACCGGCTTGTCGCCGCCCTCGCGCTCGATGGTGACGCGGCACTTGACCTGGGTGCCGCCGTCGGAGGTCGGGTCGGCCGAGAGCAGTTCGACGCCGGCCCGGACGCGGCCGCCGACCGGCATCGGCGCCGGGAAGCGCACCTTGTCCAGGCCGTAGTTGATGCCCATCCGCACACCATCGACCCGGTAGACGGCGCCGGCCAGAGCCGGAACCAGCGACAGGGTCAGGAAGCCGTGCGCGATCGTGGTGCCGAACGGGCCGGCCTTGGCCCGCTCCGGGTCGACGTGGATCCACTGGTGGTCGTCGGTCGCGTCGGCGAAGCCGTTGACCCGGTCCTGGTCGATCTCGCGCCACTCGCTGTATCCGAGCTGCTCGCCGACCGCCTTCGCCAACTCGTCCGGATTCGCGAACGTGCGCATGGCCACCCCTTTTGTGTGTTGAACCCTTACCCCGACCGTAGACGAGGGGACAACCTCCGTGGAAGTTGTCCCCTCGCGATCTCCTAGCTGATTACCGATGCGACGGCGGGAGCACCTTCACGGTGCTGGTGACCACCGTCGTTCCCGGTACCGCCGGCGTGTTCACCGACGTGGTGACCTTGCCGTCACCCGGCAGGATGGCGAGCGTCGTCACCGTGTACGAGACGGTCGCTCCCGGCACCGGGTCGGTGCTGGTGACCCGGAGGTCCCCGGTCGGCACCGTGTTGAACGGCAGACCCTGGCCACCGCTGCCGTTGACGTTCTCGGCTCCGACCACGAAATCCTGACCGCTGGGCGCGGCCGGCATGTTGGCCGGGTCGTACGCGAACGCGATGTCCTGCGTCGCGGCCTCACCCAGCCAGAGCTGGAACACCCGCTGGCTGTTCGTGCCGAACACGTTGACCCGCCACTCGACGACGATCCACGAGTCCGTCCCGTCGGTCAGTTCGGTGATGAACACGCCCGGCGCGGCCGACCCGTCGAGGTCGGTCCAGAACGGCGCGAGCACGTTGTTCGGCCGAGCCGTATTCGGGATCGGCGAAAGCGCGCAGCAGTTGTTGTCCTCCGCCGTGGCGTCGGTACCCGGGATCACGTAACCGTTCGAGTCGATCGTGAGACCGGTGTACGTGACGCCGTTGTACTTCCAACCCGGCGTGTTGAACTTCAGCAACTGCTCGTCACCGACCGGAATCGGCGTGACGCCGAAGGCGTCCAGCGGGATGTAGCCCGCCGACGGTTCCCGGCGCGATCGACGGCGTACCGGGTTGGGCCCCGGCCAGTGCCGCCCCGTTCTTCTGCACCTTGAACGGGTTGACCACGGTCGCCCCGCTCGCCCCGATGACCGGAAGGTTCAGGGTCGTCGTGGTGGTGAAGTCGGCCGTCGTGTCGATGAACGACGTGTTCTGCGCCGAGACGGTACAGGTCGTCGTCTGCAGCAGGCGCGCCTCGGTGCGGTCACAGGTCTGCGCCACCTTGACGTCGCCCTGCTTGGGCACGAAGGCCACCGGCAGGTGCAGGGTGGGCAGGCCGCTGCGCTGTGGCACCAGCCGAACCTGACCGAAGAACTGGCCCTCGGGCGCGCTCGACTTGATGGTGATGCTCAGCTTGACCGACTTGCCCGGAGCCACCGAGAAGCTGCTCGGCGACACCGTGATGCTCGCACCCTTCGGCGCCGTCGTCTGGACCTTGTAGGACTGGGTCTTGTCCGTGACGTTGGTCGCCGTGCGGACCGCGGTGAGCGTGCCCGGCATGACCGGAGCGTTCACCGACGGGGTGTTGAGCTGCACGGCCTGCACCGGGTCGTTGCCCAGCGCCGCCATCCGGGCCGCCGTCTCGTCGAAGGTGAGGCCCGGGTTGCCGGCCAGGTTCACCTGCACGCGACCCGATCCGAAGTCGAACGGGTCGGCCGGCGTGGTGAGGTTCTCCTTGACGACCGCGGTGGTCGCGGTGGTCATGAGCGCGGACTTCACCTGACCTGGGGTCCAGGTCGGGTGCAGCGCCTTCTCGAGGACCGCGGAGCCGGCGATGTGCGGCGACGCCATCGACGTACCGGCGATGGCCTGGTAGTACTGGCCGGCCGGCCCGACGGCGAGTTCGTCCGGCGTCGGTGTGTTGGCGCCGAGGATCTGCACGCCGGGTGCACTGATGTCGGGCTTGATGAAGTTGCCGCCCGGACCGCGCGAGGAGAACGCGGCCATCACGTCGCCGGGACCGGTGGCCTTCTGGCCCGCGGTGAACGACGCCGTGATGCCCGGGTGCGCCGGTGGCGAAGGCGAGGAACGCCGTGCCGTCGGCCAGGTGCACCACCGGCAGGAAGTGGTTGTCGGTCTCGGTGTCGGCCAGCGGGCTGTTGTACAGGATCATGCCGGCGGCACCACCCTGCAGGACGTTGAAGCCCTTCTGCACGCGGCCGATGGCCTCACCGTTGACCGTGCCGCCACGCTGGCAGGCCACGATCTTGCCGACGAAGATGCCGGGCGCGGCGGGATGACCGCAGAACACATCGTTGTACGGCGCAGCCGTGGATAGCACGACCGGAAGCGGACCGGCGCCCGCGGTGATGGACGAGCCGGTGAAGGTCGCCGACGAACCGTCGCTGGAGGTGACGGTCAGCGTCGAGTCGAACTCCCGCTTCTGCGTCGAGGCCGCCACCGTGGTGACCCACGGCGACAGGTGGTCGCTAGTCGACGCGCCCGGACCGGCGTTGCCGGCCGAGGCCGCGACGAAGACGCCCGCCGCGTACGCGTCCAGGAACGCCAGCTCGGTGAGGTCGGTGAACGGGGTCGCCCCGCCGCCGACGGAGAAGTTCAGGACGTTGACGCCGTCCAGGATCGACTGCTGTACGGCGGCCGCCGAGTCGCTGGAGTAGCAGCCGTTGAGCCCGCACACCTTGTAGACCATCAGCCACGCGCCGGGCGCGATGCCGTTGATCGGGCCGCGCTCGACCCCGAAGATCTGGGCCGAGGACACCGGGTCACCCACGGCGGTCGACGACGTGTGCGAGCCGTGCCCGTTGGAGTCACGGGCGGTCGTGTAGACCTCGGGCGGGTTGTTCGCGATGTAGGTTGCCAGGAACGGCTGGCCGCCGATGAGCTTGTGGTTGCACTGGAACACGTCGGTCGCGGGCGTCAGCGGGTTGTCCCCGAAGTTGCACGCGCGTGCGTGATTGTCAGCGGTCGCCGGGGGCGAGCCGAGGTTGCCGTTGTCGGCGAACGACGGGTGCTCCGGCCACACGCCGGTGTCCAACGAGCCGAAGATGACGCCCTTACCCGCGTTGGCGGTACCGCCGAGCTTCGGGTAGAGCGCCGTCGCGCCGATGAAGGCCGGGCTGGAGTCGGTCTGCGGCTGGCTGACCGCGTCCTTCTGGACCGCCACCACACCGGGGATCGACAGGACCTGGTTCACCTTGTTGGCCGGTACGGTCAGCGCGAGCCCGCCGTACACGGTGCGCAGGTGCTGGCCGACCTTCGCGCTCGGTACGCGCTTCTTCAGTTCCCCGATGAACGAGTTCTCAAGTCCGGCAATATGGTCTTCGTACCGCAGTTCGGCCGAATTGCGGGACAACGCCTTCCCGGTAACCGAAGGACTCGTCGCGGCGAATCCGGCGAGGCCGCCGTCGTACGTGGACGTCGAGTCGTAGGCGAGCTTCACGGCGATCGACAGAGGAGCGCTGTCGGTCCGATTGAGCAGTGTCTTGTCGGTTTGCGCCAGCCGGCTGGTCGGCGTTTTCGCCGCGGTGATCTGACCGCTCGGGGTGAGGCTCTGCACCAGCTTGTAATTGCCGACCTGTACTGGTGCGGCTTGGCTCGGACTGGCCGAGCCAATGACGAGTAGAGGCGGAACGAGTGCGACCGCCAACGTGGCGGGCACCCATCTCCGTCGGCTCATTCTGCCCCCTCTCAAGGGTGGCTTGTTGCGAAAACGGGGGTACGGCAGTCCCGCGGTGGTATCGGCACCGCGGAAATACCTGGTGCACAAGATGCCATGCAGCGCACCGGCGCGGAAGATGTGAGACTCTCGCATTTCGCACATCAAGGGGAAAGTACGGACGTCCGATCGCAACGAATAGGGTTCGTAGAGGTGGGTCGGTGTCCGAATAGTCGATAGTGACCGGCGGAGTAACCGACCGTCCCGTGCCGCGTTATCCCGGGTGTGCGCGGGCGTGTTTCACCGTGCGCACGCCCGGGGCGCGACCCCTGCGAGGCCTCTGTGCCACCTCGCGGTGCCGGCTTCGCGCCCCGGGTTCAGCATCGGGCGCCTGCCATCTTTACGTGCAGACCCATTCCGCATCTGAGGCGCGCGGCCCGGGTACCAACGGAAAAAACGACGCGGAGAGCGCCGCCGCGCGCGGGGTCTGCGCCGGGTCGGGAGCCGGACCCGGCACCGCGACCGGCGAACCGGGGCGGGCCACCAGCGACCTGACCGCGAGGGCGAGGCGGCGGCGGTTGGGCACGGTAGCGCGGCGGGTGAAGACGTCGAACCGCTGCGCGGCGATCTCGTCGAGGATGCCGCCGTAGATGTGGTACGCGGCCCGGATGCAGCCTTGCGAGGTCCGCGCGAGGAGGGGAATGCCGGGCGCGGCGGCGACGTAGTGCGCGCGGGCCCGCTGCACCTCGAAGGCGATCAGCTCGCGGATCTTGGTGCCGCTCGCCTTCTTGACGACGGCCTCCTCCAGGTCGGCGCGGGTCACGTCGAACGCCGCCAGGTCCTCGGCCGGCAGGTAGATCCGGCCCCGCTCGACGTCCTCCGCGACGTCGCGGATGAAGTTGGTCAGTTGGAAGGCCAGGCCGAGCTGGCGGGCCGGCTCGCGGGCGGCGATCCGATCGGGTGCCTCGAGGATCGGCAGCATCATCGTGCCGATCACCGCCGCCGAGCCCTCCATATAGGCCAGCAGATCGGGGTACGTCGCGTAGTCGGTGACGGTCAGGTCCATCGCCATGCTGTCGAGAAAGCGGCGGAAGTCCTCGACGTCGATGTCGAACACGCGGATCGAGTGCAGCACGGCCGGGAGCAACTGGTCGTCGGTCGGGTGGCCGCCGAGGCCGGCGACGAACCGCTCCGACCAGTCCTTGAGCTGGTTCGCCCGCTCCGACGCCGGCCGGTCCCCGGTACGGTCGACGATCTCGTCCGCGTACCGGGTGAATCCGTACAAGGCATGCACGTGCCGACGCTTCCAGGCCGGCAGCAGCCGGGTCGCCAAGTAGTACGTGCGGCCATAGCGTTTGTGCAGCTCGCGGCAGCGCTCGTAGGCGTTGCCGAGTGGCTCTTCGTCCGTGTCCATGGCGTTCGCCCACCCACAATCGACGCAGCAATCGACGCAATATTACGCTATGCTTCGGCGTACGGATAGCGGAACGAGGTCTCCAGTGACACGACACGTCAGCGGCCCCACCGATCGGGTGGTCGTCGTGGGCGCCGGGCTGGGCGGCCTGGCCTGCGCGATCCGGCTCGCCGCGGCCGGGCGAACGGTGAGCGTGGTCGAGCGCGCCGAGGTGCCCGGCGGGCGGGCCGGGCGGCTCACGCTCGACGGCTTCGAGTTCGACACCGGTCCGACAGTGCTGACCATGCCGTCACTCATCGCGGACGTGCTGGAAACGGTCGACGAGGACCTGCCGGCGTGGCTCGACCTGAGCCGGCTCGACCCGGCCTACCGGGCGCATTTCGCCGACGGCTCGACCTTGGACGTCATCGCCGACACGGCCCGCATGGCCGGCGAGGTCGCCCGGGTCTGCGGCGCGCGGGAGGCCGACGGCTACCTCCGGTTCGTCGACTACACCCGCAACCTGTGGCACCTGCAGCGCAAGGACTTCATCGACCGCAACCTGGACGGCCCGCGCGACCTCCTCAACGCCAACCTGCTGCGGCTCGTCGCGGCGGGCGGGTTCGGCCGGCTGCAGCGCCGCGTGGACAGCTTCTTCCGCGACGCGCGGACCCGCCGCATCTTCTCGTTCCAGGCCATGTACGCGGGGGTGGCGCCGCACCGCGCGCTCGCGCTGTATGCGGTCATCGCCTACCTGGACTCGGTCGCCGGCGTCTACTTCCCGCGGGGCGGCATCCACGCGGTGCCCCGTGCGCTCGCCGGGGTCGCCGAGAAGCACGGGGTGAACATCCAGTACGGCTCGACCGTCGACGCGCGTCGAGGTCTCCGGCGACCGCGCGACCGGGGTGGTGCTGGCGGACGGGCGGCGCCTCGCCGCCGACGTCGTGGTGCTCAATCCGGACCTTCCCGTCGCCTACCGCGATCTGCTGCCGCCCTCCCGGCAGCCGCGGCCGGCTGCGCTACTCCCCCTCGTGCGTCGTGCTGCACGTCGGATCCGGCCAGGGATACGGCGACATCGCCCACCACAACATCCACTTTGGACGGTCCTGGCGCTCGACCTTCGACGAGGTCATCCGGCAGGGCCGGCTGATGAGCGACCCCTCGCTGCTGGTGACCAACCCGTCCCGGTCCGACCCGTCGCTCGCGCCCGACGGCAGGCACACCTACTACGTGCTCGCGCCGACTCCGAACCTGTCCGCGCGGATGCTGGACTGGCGGGGGAGCCTCGCCGGCACGTACCGCAGCGAACTGATCGCCACGCTCGAACAGCGCGGCTACGTCGGGTTCGGCGACGCGGTCGAGGTGTCGCGGTTCGTCACCCCGGCCGACTGGGCCGAGCAGGGCATGGCGGCCGGCACACCGTTCGCCGCGGCCCATACGCTGCGGCAGACCGGCCCGTTCCGGCCGGGCAACCTGCACCCGACACTGTCCAACGTGGTCTTCGTCGGATCGGGCACCCAGCCGGGCGTCGGCGTGCCGATGGTGCTCATCTCCGGCCGGCTGGCCGCGGAGCGCATCACCGGAGCGGCGACATGACCATCGCTCGTGAAGCCCACGTGGTCGAACTGGTCGACGCGGCCGGCCACCCGATCGGCTCGTCCACTGTGGACGATCGCCCATCGCCCGCCCGGGCTGCTGCACCGCGCCTTCTCGGTGGTGCTCGTCGACGACACCGGCCGGATGCTGCTGCAGCAGCGGGCCGCGGTCAAGACCCGGTTCGCCCTGCGCTGGGCCAACGCCTGCTGCGGGCACCCGCGGCCGACCGAGCCGGTGACCGTCGCCGCCGAGCGCCGGTTGTCCGAGGAGTTGGGCATCCCGGTGATACCGCTCACCGAGATCGGCGTCCACGTGTACCAGGCCGCCGACCCGGCCAGCGGACGCATCGAGTACGAGTACGACCATGTCCTGTTCGGACGGCTCGACCCGGCGACGCCCGTGCATCCGGATCCCGACGAGGTCGCCACGGTGACCTGGGTGTCACCGGCGCGACCTGGCGACCGAGCTGAGCGTGCACGGCGACCGGTTCGCACCCTGGCTGGGCGGCGTCGTCGACACGTTCTCGCTGCGCGTCTCGGACCTGCACGAGTCTTGAGGTCGGCGATGGTGGCGTTGATCGACATTGGTGATGTCGCATGATGGCTAGGCCCGGGGGCATGGTGGACGGCTCGGCGGCGGCATACTCAGCCGGTGCGGTCGCGCGTCGCCTTGGGGTGGCGGTCACCACGCTGCGGACCTGGCACCAGCGATACGGGCTCGGCCCGAGCCTGCACCAACCCGGTCACCACCGCCGCTACACCGAGCAGGACATCGAGCGGCTCGAGGCGATGCAGACGCTGATCGCCAGCGGCGTGGCGCCGGGCGAGGCGGCCCGCTGGGTCACCCGCGCCCGCGAGGCGCACCCGATCTCCCCGGTCGACATCGCGCCGGAGGACGTCCGCCTGTCCGTCCGCGGCCTGTACCGTGCCGCCGTCCGGCTCGACACGGCGACCGTGCGGCAACTCGTGGCGCACGCGGTCCGCCGGCTCGGCGTGGTCGGTGCGTGGGACGAGATCCTGCGGCCCGTACTGTCGTGGGTCGGCGATCGGCATGCGGCCACCGGCGGTCTGGTCGAGGTCGAGCACCTGCTGTCGACCTGCGTCTCGGCGATCCTCGGCGCGGTGCCGCGGCCGTCGCCGACCCTGCCGCTACGCATCATGCTGGCCTGCGCGGACGAGGAGCAGCACAGCCTGCCGATCGAGGCGCTTTCGGCCGCCCTGGCCGCGGCCGGCGTGCCCGCGCGGATGCTGGGCGCCCGCGTGCCGACGTCGGCGTTGCTGGCGGCCGTCCGCCGTACCGGGCCGACCGCCCTGCTGATCTGGTCGCATCACCAGCCGACCGCGGACCCGGCGCAGCTCGAGGCGGTGTTGGCCGAGCGCGGCCGGCCCGTGGTGGTGGCCGCCGCCGGCCCCGGCTGGGACCCCGCGAAGCTGCCGAGCGGCGTGGCCCGACCGCGCTCACTGAGCGAAGCGATCGACCAACTGACCGCAGCGACGTAACACGGTTGTCGCCCGTACCCTTAATTCTTCTTTATTTTTCGTCGGCCATTCTGTTTCATCTCACTTATTCGTGCCACATCCCACGCGGGGTGGAAGGCACGGACAATTGTCTATTAGCGTGTTGGCGGTCCACCCGGAACCCGACCCCCGGAGTTTTTCCATGGTGCGCCGCCCGATATTCGCCCTCTTCGCGCTGTTCGGCGCCGCTGTGCTGGCCTTGACCGGCTGCAGCGGGACCGCCGCGCCGCGGGCGACCTGGCACGGCTCGCGCCTGCCGGGAGCCGAGGGCCGCGGCGGCGCCGGCGATCCGGCGGACAACACCCCTGATCACCCCGGCACGACCCCGTCGCCGGCGGCGCCGGGCAAGAAGCCGTCGACGTCGGCGTCGCCGTCCAAGCCGCCGTCGACGCCCCCGCCACTGCCCGCCGAGGACCTGAAGCTCGCGCAGCTCAAGACCGGCAACACCGACGTGGCGCTGACCTTCGACGACGGCCCGGGGGCGTTCACTCCGGAAATCCTCGCGGTGCTCCGCCAGTACCACATCAAGGCGGCATTTTGTTTGATCGGCGTCAATGTCCGCGCGCATCATGACTACGTCCAGCAGATCGTGGCCGACGGCCACACACTCTGCAATCACTCGTGGAAGCACGATCTTCATCTGGGCCGGAAATCGCCGGATGCCATCCGCGCCGACCTTCAGATGACCAACGACGAGATCCACCGCGCGGTCCCCGACGCGAAGATCAAGTACTTCCGCAACCCGGGCGGCAACTTCACCCCGGCCTCGGTCCAGGTCGCCAAGGAACTCGGCATGGCGCCCCTCGGCTGGAGCGTCGACCCGGACGACTGGGATACCAAGAAGTACCCCGAGGGCGCGCCGATGACCGGACACATCGAGGCCACGCTGCGCAAGCACATCAAGCCCGGCGCGATCGTCCTGTCCCACGACGGCGGCGGCCACCGCGACTGCACCGTCGCGGCCTACAAGGCCCTCCTGCCCGACCTGACCAAGAAGTACAGGCTGGTAGCGATGCCGGTTTGAGGAGTCGATACCCGTTTGGTGAACGGTCAGGGGTCACGTATGCTCTGTGAGCCTCCGGCGGGGCCGGGTGGGTGCATGAACCGCGAGAGTTGTCGAGTGTGCGATGATTGCGGAGCCGCCCCCATCGTCTAGCGGCCCAGGACGCCGCCCTTTCAAGGCGGTAGCACGGGTTCGAATCCCGTTGGGGGCACGACCGGGTCCATCCCGACCAGGTCCTGTGGAGCAGCTGGAGTGCTCGCCGCCCTGTCAAGGCGGAGGTCGCGGGTTCAAGTCCCGTCAGGACCGCAAAGCCCATCACGGGCAGGTAGCTCAGTCGGTACGAGCGTCCGCCTGAAAAGCGGAAGGTCGGCGGTTCGACCCCGCCCCTGCCCACAAAGCTCTTCGCCGGGCTTTAGCAGCGGTGACCCGCAGAAACGTGGGTCACCGCTTTGCTTGACTCACGCTCGCGTGGTGCAAGCCCTCGATGCGCTTGCCGAGGGCGGTCCAGGGCTCGGCAGGCCACTCGTGGATACCCTCACCGGCTCCTCGATCGCCAACCTCAAAGAGTTGCGACCGGGCACCGTGCGGATACTGTTCGTCTTCGATCCATGGCGCTCGAGCATCCTGCTCGTCGCCGGAGACAAGGCCGGACAGTGGAATGCCTGGTACCGAGAGGCCATCCCGCTCGCCGAGCAACGCTACGAGACCTACCTGAAGGAACGGGCACAAGAAGAAGGGGGCCAGCGATGAGCAGCTACGTCCGCTGGAGCGACATCCGAGCTGAGCACGTCGCGCGTGCGGGCGGCGAACAAGCCGTCGCGGCCGGCAAGCAGGAACTACTGGCCGAAGTCACCGGCCACCGCCTCGCCGAAGCGCGTCGCAACCGCGGCCTGACCCAACAGCAGGTGGCTGACCGCATGGGAATTACCAAGGGTCGAGTCTCCCAGATCGAGCAAGGCAAGATCTCGGGTCAGGACGTGCTGGCACGGTTCGCCGCAGCCCTCGGTGGCCGGCTTCATCAAGCCATCTACTTCGATGATGGCGACATCACCGCGATCGCCTGATCGCCATCTCGTGTAGCAACGGGTGTAGCAACAGCGCCATACGTCGCTGGCTCGAGCGGCGCGCCGCAGCAGCCACAGCCCTGCGATCGGGCCGTTGGCGCACGGGTGCCGCGACCTGAAAGCGGTCACCGCTTTGCTATCGGGCGCCGCATCGTGAAGGATTCTGGTCGCCATAGGTGCTATTTCGCTTCACGTTGTCGGCGGCCAGCCTCGACGATCAGGTGGGGGGCGCTTCAGGCGCTCTCGCGACGGCGGAGCGTCGCGACGGTCGAGCCGGCCAGCGTCAGCAGGCACTCCGGCAGCCGGCCGTCCACCAGAGCCACGGTGAACAGGGCCGTGGCGGTTGAGGCGTCGTCGTTGACGTAGGCGCTGACGAAACGGGCCACCCATCGGGCGTCGTAGCTGGCGTCGTCGATGTCGGGGAAGTCGAGGCGCCAGGGGCCGTGGAGGGTGCCGCCGCCGACCATCTCGCCGGCCAGGTGCCAGGCCACGTCGTAGGCCGCTCCCATGCCACGGCGGTCGACCACGGAGTCGAAGGTGCCGACCACGCCGTCGCCGTCGCCCACGAGCGCTGACTGGATCACCAGTGTCGCGTCCGCGCGCACTTCGTCAGCGTCGCCAGCATGGTCACCCACGTGGCACACCGTATGTCGCCAGGTCAAGGAGTGACCACCGAACGCGGAAAGGATCAAGTGGCCCGAGCGGGCCGGATCGCACAGGTCAGGCGGGCGGTGCAGACGCGCTCGCCCTGCTCGTCGGTGATGACGATCTCGTACCAGGCCATTGCCCGGCCCAGCCGCAGCGGCGTGGCGACGCCGGTCACCGTGCCCGACGCCACGCCCTTGTGGTGGGAGGCGTTGATGTCGACACCGACGGCGATGCTGCCGTCGAGCCTGGCCGCGTGCATCGCCGCGCCGACCGAGCCGAGCGTCTCGGCCAAGACGCACGATGCGCCGCCGTGAAGCAGCCCGTATGGCTGTGTATTGGACTCGACCGGCATGGTGCCGACGACCCGCTCCGGCGACGCCTCGGTGATGACGACACCCATCCGCATGGGCAGTGTGCCGTCCCAGACGACCGACGGACCCCCCGCGACGGCCGGCATGCGGGCCGCCGCCGACGAATCGACCGCTGACGAACCGACGGCCGCGGGATCGACCGATGAAGCCGAGGACGAATCCGACGAGGTCATAGAGCCCAAGGACGCAACCGCGTCAGGTGCCACCATGCACAAGGACGTTACCGCCCGGTACTCTCGCCGCCAGCGACGTCGGTCACATCAGCACAACGTGATCACGTTCTTTTACCACGACCGGAGTAGGCCGAGTGGGCACAACCGCTCGACACGCCCCGCCGATGCCGCGCTAAGGTGCGCACGGCGGCGCGTGCGCTACCGAATTGGGAGGAGACGCATCAATGCGGGGACGGGCATGGCGAGCCATGTTTGGAGCGCTGACGGCTACTGCGCTGTCACTGTCTGCTGCGGGATGCGGTGTTGTCGCACGTGGGCAGGCAGAAACCAGCTCCACTCCGGAGGTCCGTTTCTACGGCACCGACGGCAACATGGCCAACTCTTTCGGCGACTCCTTCAAAGACGCGCCCGGCATGCTCGCGGGCATGAAGGGCACCGTGCCGCTGACTCCGCTGACCGAAGAGTTCAAGCGCCGGCTGCGGGCCGTGGATCCGGCGTTGACCGACTACAACTACTCAGCGGAGTCATACGACGCGGTCGTGGTCGCCGCCCTGGCCGCTACCGCGGCGCACTCGGTCGACCCCGGCGCCATCGCGAAGCAGATAGTCGGCGTCACCAGCGGCGACGATTCGTGCGACACGATCGCGACCTGCCTGGAGGCGGTCAAGGCCGGCCGGCACGTCAAGTACCGCGGGGTCTCGCTGCAGCGCAGCGGCTTCACGCAGACCGGCGAGCCGTCGACGGCCATGTACGCGGTGGAGACCTACGGCCGCGACAACAAGCTTGAGGACGCGAAGACCGAGTTCGTCAGCGCCGGCGACGACAAGAACGAGAACAAGACCGCCCCGGCCCCGCCGAGCTCAACGAAGACCAAGACCACCGTCCCGCTGAAGATCGGCGTCCTCCTGCCGAAGACCGGCGGCCTGGCGTTCCAGGGTGCACCGATGTTCGCCGCCGTGCACCTCGCAATCAAGGAGATCAACGAGGCCGGCGGGGTGCTCGACGAGCAGGTGCTGGTCGAGGACGGCGACGACGGCACCAGCCCGGATGTGGCCGGCCGCACCTTCGACCGGTTCGTCGGCCTGGGCGTGCAGGTCGTCATCGGTGCGGCCGCCTCGGGCGTCAGCAAGGCCGTGCTGCCGAAGGTGATCGCCACCAACCGGGTGATGATCTCGCCGTCGGCCACGTCCGACGAGTTGTCGACCATCGACGACCACGGGCTGTTCTTCCGTACGTCGCCGCCCGACGTTCTGCAGGCCAAGGCGCTCAACGACACGATCATGCGAGACGGCCGGACCAAGATCGCGATCGTGGCCCGCGACGACAGCTACGGCAAGGGCCTGGCCGAGAACGTCCAGGCCAACCTGCGGGCGGCCGGCATCAAGCCGGACAACCTCAAGGTGACGCTGTACAAGGCGAAGGACACCTACGACCCGAAGGCCGACCTCGACGGGACATTCACGCCAATCGCCAAGGACGTGAAGAACTTCGGCGCCGACGGCGTCCTGCTCGTGGGCTTCGACGAGTCGGCGTTCGTCATCAAGGCGATGGTCGCGGCGGGTGTGAAGGTGCAGTCTTAGCGGATGACCGACTTCGACGAGGACACGAGCGGGTTGAACGCGGCCGGTCCGGACCCGCAGCCGGAGCCGAATCCGCACAGCGTCACGGTCGAGCACGGCATCGACGGGTCGACCACCTACGTGATCGACCAGGACGGTGACGGCTACGCCGATGTGGTGGCGGTCGATCTGGACAGTGACGGCTACATCGACCGCGCGTTCGTCGACACCGACGGCGATCACCAGCTCGATGCCGGCATCATCGACAGCGACGACGACGGCCGCCCGGACCTGCAGGTCCGGGACACCAACGCGGACGGCCGGATCGACTACGAGGCCGAGGATCTCGACGGCGACGGCCGCATCGACCGCTATATCGCCGACACCAACTACGACGGCGTCCCGGACCGGTTCGGCGGCCACCAAAGCGGCCACGAAAGCGGCCACGAAAGCGGCAAAAGCAGGCATCAAAGCGGCCACGAAAGCGGCAAAAGCGGCCACCAGGGCGACCAGAACACCGGCGAGGGACGAATCCACCGGGCCGACAGCTAGGACAGCGACCGGCGCCCGCGATGACCAAACGTTCGGCGGGTTCGCGTTGCGGCGGGTGCGGGCCTACGGTGAACCCGATACCGAGCTTGGAGGGATTGCTGCATGAGCGACAACGAGACCGTCGAGACCCGCGGCGACGAGCGCGTGGACCTGATCGTCGGCGATACGAACAACGACGGCAAGCCCGACCTGTGGGCTTCAGACACCGACGGTGACGGCAAGGCGGACCTTTTCCAGTTCGACACCAACGGTGACGGCAAGGTCGATATCACGATGGTCGACCTCGACCAGGACGGCAAGCCGGACACCGTGGTCGACGGCGACGGCGGCGTTCCCCCGACGATCGCCTGAGGCCGGACAACCGCCAGCGGCCGGCTGCTACTGGGCCGACAGCGCCGGTGCCGTCTCGACGGTGATGTCCATGGACGGATTGTCATCGAGGGACGGCACCGCAGGGCTCGGCCGTGGACCGCTCAGCGCGGTCATCGCGGGCACCAGCAGCATCGACACGACGAAGGCGACGAGCACGATGCCCGCGGTCACCGCGAAGCCGATCTGCGCGAAGAACGGCACGCCGGAGACCAGCAGCGCGCCGAACGTGCCGGCCAGGATCAGGGCCGCCGCGGCGATCGACGGCCCGGCGTGCTCGATGGCCAGCGCCGCCGCCCGCCGCCGGTCGTGTCCCGCCTTGAGCTCCTCGCGCAGGCGCGCGGTCATCAGGATGTTGTAGTCGGTGCCGATCGCGGTCACGAACAGGTACAGGATGATCGGGATGATGAAGCCGAGACCGTCGGCGCCGAGACCGTCCTGGAACACGAGCGCGGTCGCACCGAGGGTCGCCACGAAGCCGAGCACCACCATCACGACCAGGTAGAGCGGGGCGAGGATCGCCCGGAGCAGCCCGGCGAGGATGAGCACGAAAAGCAGCCCGGCGACCGGGAAGATGACCATGAGGTCATGGTTCGTGGCTGCGCGTACGTCGGCGAAGGCCATGCTCTGGCCGCCGATCAGCACGGTCGAGCCACTCGGCGCCGCGGCCCGGGCGGCCCGCCGCAGCGGGCCGGAGACCAGGTCGAGCCCGGCGGTGCCGTACGGCTCCACGGACAGCACCAGCGACACGGCGACGGTCTTGCCGTCGGCCGCGGACTGCGGCGGCATCGTCGCGGCGACGCCCTTGACCCGGGCGATGCGCGTCACGAAGTCGTGGACGGCGGCCGGTTCGATCGGCTCGTCGGCGGACAGGTAGACCGTGGTCGGGTTGAGCGCGCCGGCCGGGAAGCCGCGCTTGAGGTCCTGGTAGGAGCGGGTCGCCTCGGTGTTCGCGGGAAGCTGGGCGATCGGGTCGTACACGGGCTGGAAGCGGTAGGCGGCCGACACCGAGCCCGCCGAGGAGCAGCGCCGAGGCGACGATGACGGCGACCGGTCGCCGGGCGACGACCCGGCCGACGGCCACGAAGCGGGTCGAGCGGGCCAGGTGCCGCGCCTCGGTCGAACGGGTGAGCCGGGACGGCCAGAACACGGCGCGGCCGAGGAGCGCGACGATGGCCGGTACGAGCGTCAGTGCGGCGAGGAGCATCACCGCCACGCCGATCGCCAGGGCCGGTCCGAGCGTCTTGAAGAAGCCGAGCGCGGCGAGGACGAGCGCGCCGAACGCGGCGATCACCGCGAACGCGGCCGAGCAGATCGCCTCGCCGACCCGCGCCACCGCCGCCACGATCGCATCCCGCGGCGCGTCCCCGGCGCGCAGGCGTTCCCGGTACCGGAACAGCAGAAACAGGATGTAGTCGGTGCCGATGCCGAAGAGCACCACGGTCAGCATGGTCGGCAGCTCCTGACCGACCTTGACGTCCAGCGCCTTCGCGATGGTGGCGACGAGGGACACGGACACGCCGAAGACCAGGCCGACGGCCAGCAGCGGCAGCAAGCGCCGCGATCGGGCTGCGGAAGATCAGCAGGAGCAGCGTGATGATGAGGGCCACCGTCGCCACGGTGACGATGAGCTCGGCGTTGACGAACGCCTGCTGGTTGTCGACCACGATGGCCGCTTGACCGGTCATGCCGGCGCTCAGCCCGGTGTCCGCGAGCGCCCGGCCGACCTGCACGCGCATCGCCCTGACGGCGCTCTGCACGTCACCGCGCTCGGCGACCCCGTCGAACTGGGCGACGAGCATCGCGACCTTGTGGTTGGGCGAGACGGTCTGCGCCGCGTCGAAGAAGACGCTCCTGGTGATCGGCCGTCGGCTGGCGTTGAGCTCTTGAGCCAACTGGCCGATAGAGGCGACATCGGAGTCGGAGAGTTCGGCACCGTCGCGCCGGGAAACGACCAGGACGCCGGTCACACCGGTGCCGGCCGGCAGGACGCGCTCGGCCAGCTTGGCCGCGCGGGTCGACTCGGCGTCGCTTGGCAGGAACGCGGACTGGTCGGAGTTGGTGACCCCGCCGAGGCCCGGGGAGGTCAGGATGGCAGCGGTAGCGAGCAGGATCCAGGCGGTGATGACCAGCCACGGCAAGCGGGTGACGAAACGCCCGATTCCGGCGAACATGAAGTCCCTTCCGATTCGACCGGATAGACGCTAGCGACTGGAATCAGGGAATTGCATCAGCCTTCCAGGCCGTTGACATAGCGCTCCCATGCTGTCTGGAGTGCACTCAAGTCAACGCTGAGGATCTGTTTGACGGCCGCCTCCGGCTGCGTTTCGCGCTGAAACGCTGCATAGAGCGCGATGAGTTTGGCTTGCCCGTACTTCTCGGCGATGTATCGGCAGGCCAGCCAGGCCCCGACGTAGTTGCGCGACTCGCTGTAGAAGTCGGCGTCGGCCGGCAGGCCCTTCGACACGTCGAGGTCGCCGAGGTCACGCCGGACGAAGCTGTTCGGGACGTTGGTGCCGTTGTACGCCGCGTACTCGGCGAAGCCCTCCACCAGCCAGCGCGGTGTATACCCGGTCGTCACCGGGCCCATCGCGGCGTGGGTGAACTCATGCGTCAGGTCGTGCGCGAGCTCGTCCGGCTGGGCGGACAGCTCCTGCGGGTTGAAGACGATGCGCGTGGCCGCGTACGCGGGTTCTCCGGGCGCCCAGTCGGGCACCTGGTCGTAGTAGGGCACCGCGATGGCCGCGACGCGGGCGACCCGCTCCGGGGAGTCGGCGAAATATGTGTCGAAGATGCGGGTGTCCTGCACGGCGGTCACGAAGACCTTGCCGTCCCAACCGTCCGGCCGGGTGCGGGCCAGGCGGTCGAGGCCGGCTTCGGCCAGTTCGAGGAGGTAGCTGCCGCGGTCGGCGTCGTCGGCCGACAGCACCGCCACGACGCGCTTGCTGCGCTGCACCACGATCGGCCCGGCGGCGTCCCACGGCTGGCCGTTGGCGCCGTACGGCAGTTCCTTGTCGGCGGCCTGCCCACCGATCTCCCAGCGCCCGTCGCGGTAGACGAAGACCGGCAGCCAGGGCGTGGTCACCGCCGTGGAGTCGACGCCCGCGATCCGGTAGCGGATGGTCACCGCGCCGATGTGGGCTTTCTGGTGGTACTTGGCGCGCACCTGCTTGGTGAGGAATCTCTGCAGGTCGTCCCGCCAGGGCTGGAGCTCGTAGTGGAACTCCGCGAACGGGATCTTGGCCAGGTTGTCGTAGAGGATCTGCTCCCGCTTCACCAGCGCCGGGTCGGTCTGGTCGACCTCGGCCAGGAACGCGGTACGGTTCTTCGCCTTCACCGCGGCTTCCAGCCGGCCCAGCATCGCCTTGAGGGCCGTGTCGCGGGCCGCCGGGCGCATGTCGACCCAGCCGGTGACCGCGTCGGTCGGCTGGTTGGCGCCGCGGAGCGTGATGACGGCCGCGGCGGCCCCGCCCAGCGCCAGCAGCATGCACACCACGAGCAGGCTGGTGAGGACCGGCCAAAGCAGGCTCCGGCGGGGCGGCGGCGGCAACAGCGGCTGTGGCGGCCCGACCCACTGGTGCGGGATCGACGGGGGCTGCTCGACAATGACGGCGTCGTAGACCGGCAGACGGGGTGCGGGGACCGCGACCGGTTCCGTCGACGTCGTCGACGGAGTCGACGTTGTCGACGTTGTCGACAGTGCCGACGCGGTCGACAAAGTCGAGGGATCCGTCACGATACCTACCGGTCGTTCGAGGGGCGGACCGACATAATCCGCCACCTCAACCGTGGTTGTCGAGCAGGGACCCGACAGCTGTCCAGAGATCCTTAGCCGAGCGTCGTCAGCTCGGCGGTCAGGACGTTGGACAGCACCATGCCGTCCTTGCGCACCTGACGCAGGTACCACTTCTGCAGCGGCGCGCGGCTGGCGGTGAACTGCCAGGGGCCTCGCGGGCTATCGACCTGGCCGAGCCGGCCGAGCGCCGCGTTGAGCGACTGAGCGGTCAGGTCGGTCTCGACCCCGTCGATCGCCTTGTCGATCACCATGGCCGCGTCGTAGGACGCCACCGCATAGGCGGACGGGACGATCTGGAAGGCCTTCTGGTAGTCGGCGACGAACCGGCGGTTGGCCGGGTTGTCCAGGTCGGGCGAGTAGTTCATCGCGGTGAAGACGTTGCTCGCCGCGGAACCCTGCTGCTTGAGCAGCGGTCCCTCGGTGAGCGCGCCGGGTCCGTAGACCTGGAAATTCGCCCCGAAGTTGAACGCCGCGGCCTGCTTGACGAAGTCGACCGCGTTGGCGCCGGTGTAGTAGGCGAACATCGAGGTCGCACCGGAGTTACGGATCGCAGTGAAGGTGTCGGCGTAGTTCTTGCTCGACAGCGAGGTGACGTGGGTCGTGCCGGCCAGGTGGCCGTTGCCGGCCGTGAACGAGTCGAAGAAGGCCTTGATCTCGTCCTGGCTGGCGCCGTCGCCGTTGTAGTTGCCGGTCACCACCGCGACCTGGCCGCCGTTGGTCGCCAGGTATCCACCGAGCGCCTTGCTCGGCTCGGACGGGATGAACGATGTGCGCCAGATGTACACGCCACCGAGGTTGGCCGGCGAGGCGTTGGAGCCGATGAGCGGGGTCTGGCTGCTCTCGACGAGGTCCTTCATGGCCAGCATGCCGGCCGAATTGGCGACGCCGGTGAGCGCGACCACCCTCTCCTGCTTGAGCAGCTTCTCCGCGGCCGCACGGCTCGAGTCGGCGCTTTCGCCCTCGTCGACGGAGATCAGCGTGACCGAGCGGCCGCCCAGCTTGTTGCCGTTCTGCCGCAGGTACAGCTGGAAGCCGTTGGCCATCTCGTCACCGAACGGCTTGAGCGCGCCGGTCTGCGGCACCACCATGCCGACCTTGATCGGCGGTCCGGTGTTGACGACGCTGGGCTCGTTGTCATCGCTGTCGGCGCCGGTGCCGCCGCTGCACGCGGCTAGGACCGGCATCGCCACACCGCCCGCGCCGAGTGCGGCGAACAGCCGGAGAACACCTCGACGGTCAAGCTGGGACACGTGCGTTCCTCCAGTGCGTGTGGCGGGCCGGGTGGCGACCCGTCTGGCGTTGTACCGCCTTTACTCCGCTTTCGTCAATTGCAACGGCGCTAACTCACAGTGACCGGAGTGCGTCGAGCACCGCCGGCCAGGCCTTGGACAGCGGGTCGATCACGGCGAAATGCTCGACCCCGGCCAACTCGACCAGCGTGGTGTCGTCGCCGGAACGCCGGGCGGCCGCCACGTACTGCCGGGAAAGCTCGATCGGCACCCGGTCGTCGGCCGCGCCGTGGACGATGACCGTCCGGACGTTCAACGGCAGGTGCGCCATCGGGTCGGCCGAGGCGTAGAGCTCCGGCCGAGCGGCCGGGTCGCCGCCGAGCAGGCTCGCCACCGCGTCGTCGCCGATACCGAGCCGGTGCGCGGTGATCAGGTCGGCCACCGGGGCGAGCCCGAGCACACCACGGACCGCGTCCGGCGCGACCGCCGTGTACCAGAGGGCGAGCTGACCACCGGCCGAGTGCCCGGCCAGCACCGGCCGGTCCACGTCGACCGTGGGCAGGCCGCGGTGCGCGAGCTCCTTGCCGAGCAGGTCCGGCACGGCCGCCACCGCCGCGGCGACGTCGGAGAACGTCCCCGGCCAGCCGCCGCCGGGCTGGCCGACCCGCCGGTACTCGATCGCCGCCACGGCGTAGCCACGCTCGGCGAGGTCGCTGGCCAGCGGCCCGACGTGCGTACGGTCGAACGCGGCGCGCCAGAAGCCGCCGTGGATGAAGATGACGAGCGGCGCACCGGCCTTCTCGGCCACCGGCAGGCGAACATCGGCCAGTTGATCCGGGTGTTCGCCGTAGCGGAGGGTGAAGTCGGGGGGAGGGGCGGGGCGGTCGAGCACGTCGCGGGGATTGCCGATCACGCGGCGACGGTATCTCGCCCGACCCGTATTCAAAACCCGACCCATGAACAGAAGCGGCCAAAAGTCGCCAAAAGTAGCCGTCGCGTTACAACTGCCCGGGGTGGGCGACCTTTCGCGCATAGGCAAGACTGGCTTGTATGGCAGAAGAGGCGCAGCGCGAACACCCTGAAGAAGAGGCGCGCACGGTAGTCGTCGTGGGCCCGGACGGGCGGCCGATCGGGACGATGTCCACCGGCGAGAGCGGCGGCGAGGAGGACCGGGACGACCCGAGTCGGCTGATCGAGCACCCTGCGAAGGTGATGCGCATCGGCACGATGATCAAGCAGCTGCTCGAGGAGGTACGGGCGGCTCCGCTCGACGAGGCCGGCCGGCAACGGCTCATGGAGATCCATCGGCGATCGATCGTTGAGCTGGAGGACGGCCTCGCACCCGAGCTGCGCGAAGAGCTGGAACGGCTGACGCTGCCATTCGACGGCGAGCGGCTGCCCAGCGAGGCCGAGTTGCGGATCGCGCAGGCCCAGCTGGTCGGCTGGCTCGAAGGACTCTTCCACGGCATCCAGGCCGCGCTCGTGGCCCAGCAGATGGCCGCCCGGGCGCAGCTCGAGCAGATGCGCGGCGGGCGGCCAGCGCTGCCACCCGGCATGGTCATGCGCGGCCCACACGGACCGGGCGGTCCCGGTGTCCTGGGTGAGCAGACCAATGGCCAGTCCAGCGTGACGGGGACCGGGCAGTATCTGTGACCGACCCGCGCGCCGAGTCGGACGTCGACCCGGCGGCGGTGCGTGAGCTCGCCGCGCGGGTGGGCCTGCCCGGCGTGCCGGTCAGTCTGCGTGAGCCGGCCGACCGGCCGGGCCCGGGTGCCGGCACCGGCCACTGGCGACGCCCGGTCGCCGAGCTTTCCGCGGCCCTGCGGCGCAGCGAGGCGGCGGTGCTGGAGGTGCCGTCCGGCGGCGTGCGCGACGAGCTGCAACGGCTGCTGCACGTCATGCGGCTGCGGGCCGCCCGCTACGAGCAGATGGCCGTCCTCGGCCAGGCGGTCGCACCCGACGACGACACCACGCTCGCCGACGGCACCGCGCCCGGTGAACCGCCGGTCCTCGAGGGTGCCGCCGCGGAGATCGATGCCCGGCTGGGCCGCGCGGTCGCGCACCTGACCACGGTGGCACGGGCGGTCGAGCAGATCGCTCAGGCCGCCGCCGGGCTGGCCGACCCGCAGGTGACCGGCGAACGGCTGGCCGCCCTGTTCGCGGCGACGCCCCCGCCATGAGGTGGCCATGGCAAGCGTGGCAAGCGCGGCCGGCACAGCGACGCGCCGAGGCACGGATGTCGGCGCTGGTCCGCGGCGACGCCTGGCAGCCGCAGCTCGGTTCCGGGCTCTGGCGGGTCTGGTACGGCGAGTGCTGCGACGCCCTGCTCGCGTACGACCGGGTCAGCGCGACCCTGCCCGAAGGGGCACTCCGGGACGAGGTTGCCGGGCTGCGCGACGGCATGCTGCCGCTCCTCGAGCGCGCTCGCAGCCTGGCCGAACTCGGCGCGCATCTCGACCCGGCCGGACCGGTCCGGGACCCCGACCTGCTCGAGGTGCTCGCCGCCGACCCGATCGGTGATCTGTCGGGCGGGCTGGGGCCGCCGCCGACCGGGCTGCTGCGCGACACGCTGCTCGACCTCCGCGATCGGCTCCGCGAGGTCGCCGACGACGCCGCTCGCCTGGCCCTCCGTACCCGGGAGAATCCGGCCGCGACCGATCTGGCCGAGTGGCTCGAAGGGCTGGCCGCCGGCATCGCCGCGGCGCGGAAGGCCGGCTGGATCCCGGTGGCGTACGAGCGGTGAACGAATTCGACGAGCGGGCGAGGTTCGCGGAGAACGCGGCACTGCGTTACGACCGCGCGCTGGCCGGCCTGCCGGCGAGCTCTCTGGCCGCGGCCCGGCTCAAGAACGGCTTGCCGACCGTCGACGCCGAGCTCGCCCGCGCGTACCGGCTCGTCGAACTGGGCCGCGATACCCAGAGGTACATCCCGTTCACCCGGTCGCGGCACACCGACCCGAGCTACAAGCCGACCCGTCGGCAACGGTTCAGCCTCTTCGACCGCCGGCTGCACAACCTCAACCGGTCGGTCGTGCGCCTCGAACGGCTGGCCGACGCGGCGGTGGCGGTCGCCGTCGCCCACGCGATCGGCAACCAGGTCCGGCCGAGCATCGTCGAGGGCGCGTTGGACGTGCTGACGGCCACCCTGGCCGAGCTTCAGAGCAGCAGCGACTCCAGGTAGGCGGCGACGCCGTCGTCGTCGTTGGTGAGCGCCGTGACCTCGTCGGCCGCGGCCAGCACGGCCGGGTGGCCGTTGGCCATCGCCACGCCCCGGCCGGCCCAGGCGAGCATCGGCAGGTCGTTGGGCATGTCGCCGAACGCGATCACGTCGCCGCGGCGCGATGCCGAGCCGGTCGCAGCCACCCAGGCCAGGCCGGCCGCCTTGGTCACGCCGGCCGCGGACATCTCGACCACGCCGCTGGAGGACGAGTGGGTCGCCTCGGCGATGCCGGCCAGCGTCGTGCCCACCAGCGCCGTGAACTCGTCGGCGGCGACCGTGCCTCCGGCCGGCGCGGACCAGCAGCTTCACCGCCGGCGCGGCGATCAGCTCGGCGTGGGGCTCGACGGCGCGTACGTCCTCGTGGTCCGACTCCCAGCGCCGAGCGGGTACGCGCGCCTCGTGCAGCATCTCCCGGCCGCCGTCGACCTCCACCGCGAACGCGACCCCCGGCACCGCGGCGCGCAGCCGCGCGGCCGCCTCGGCCAGCGCCTCGGCGGCGAGCGGCGTCGGCGCGCACGACCTCGTCGGGGACCGGGTCGTAGACGACCGCGCCGTTGGCGCAGACCGCGAGCGGGCGGATGGCCAGCTGGTCGTAGACCGTCGGCAGCCAGCGGATCGGCCGCCCGGTGACCAGCACGACCGGCATGCCGGCGGCGGCGACCCGGCGAGGACGTCGGCGGTGCACGCGCTGATGCGTGCGGTCGTCGCGGACGAGGGTGCCGTCGATGTCGGTGGCGACGAGGCGGGGCGTAAGGGTGACGTCCCACTCACCGCCCGACAGTAGCGTCCAGGTAGACCGCCACCCCGTCGTCGTCGTTGCGCAGGGTCACCTCGTCGGCGAGCGGCCCGCACCTCCGGGTGCGCGTTGGCCACGGCCACCCGGCCCGAACCCGGCCCACCCGAACATCGGCAGGTCGTTGGGCATGTCGCCGAAGACCAGCACGTCGCTCGGGTCGACGCCGAGCGCGTCGGCCACCACGGCCAGCCCGGTCGCCTTGTCCACGCCGGGCGGGCAGATCTCGATGTAGCCGAGGCCGGCCTGGGTGACCGTCGCCACCTCCGGCGGTACGATCCGGCGGGCGATCGCGAGCAGCTCGTCGACGTCGTAGTCGACGAGTCGCGCGAAGCCCTTGATCACCGGCGCCGGCGAGGCACTCGGCGCGGACGCGGCGCCTCGACCACGTCCGGGTAGCGCCAGGCCGGATCGGGTCGCCCCACAGCGGCGACGTCGTGGGCGTCGACCGCCTCGACCAGCACCGACAGGGTGCCGCCGACCTCGGCCTCGATCGCGGCGAGCAGCTCGGCGAGCGCGTCGCCGGACAGCCGCTCGTCGCGCAGGACGACCGGCCGGTCGGGGTCGCTCAGGTCGACCACCCGGCCGCCGCCGGCCAGCACGAGGAAGTCGGCGGCCGGGATGTCGTTGCGGATCAGCTCGGTCAGCCGCGGCCCGCGACCGGTCGCGCCGACGATCGCGAATGCCGGCGGCCTTGACCCGATCGAGGACCTCGTGGGTGTACGCGCTGACCGTGTCGTCGCTGCGGACCAGCGTGCCGTCGAGGTCCGTCGCGACCAGCTTGGGCAGGCCTGGCCTGGCCATTGATGCCTCCTTCCGCCAACGCGGGGGAGCAACGGTACCTCGGGTTACGCGAAGACCCCACAGCGTGAGGCGTAATTCCGACCGAACGGACGACTACCTGACCGTCACCGGCTCGAGCACGTCGCGTCCACCGAGGTACGGCTGCAGCGCCTTGGGTACCCGCACCGAGCCGTCCGGCTGCTGGTGGTTCTCCAGGATCGGAATCAGCCAGCGGGTCGTGGCGAGGGTGCCGTTCAGCGTCGCGGCGGTCTGCGGCTTACCGTCGGCGTCGCGGTAGCGGATGTTGAGCCGTCGGCCTGGAACGTCGTGCAGTTCGACGTCGAGGTCACCTCGCGGTAGCGGCCCTGCGACGGCACCCACGCCTCGCAGTCGAACTTGCGGGCCGCCGATGATGCCGAGGTCACCGGCGGCCACGTCGATCACCCGGTACGGGATGTCGACCTTGGCGAGCATCTCCTCCTCCCAGGCGAGCAGTCGCTGGTGCTCGGCGGCCGCGTCCTCGGGCCGGCAGTACGACGAACATCTCGACCTTGTCGAACTGGTGCACGCGCATGATGCCCGCGGGTGTCCTTGCCGTACGAGCCGGCCTCCCGCCGGAAGCACGACGACCAGCCCGCAAAACGCTGCGGCTGCGTCGAGGGTCAGGATCTCGCCCGAGTGGTACGCCGCGAGCGGCACCTCCGAGGTGCCGACCAGGTACAGGTCGTCCGCCTCGAGCCGGTAGACCTCGCTCGCGTGCGCGCCGAGGAAGCCGGTGCCCTCCATCGACTCGGGCTTGACCAGCACCGGCGGGATCGACCGGCATGAAGCCGTTCTCGACCGCCTGCTGCATGGCCAGCTGCAGCAGGCCGAACTGCAGCAGCGCGCCGACGCCGGTGAGGAAGTAGAACCGCGAGCCGGACACCTTCGCGCCGCGCTCGGTGTCGATCGCACCGAGCAGTCTCGCCGATCTCGAGGTGGTCCCGCGGGTTGTCGATCGCCGGCGGGTGGCCGACCTCGCGCAGCACGACGTAGTCGTCCTCGCCGCCGGCCGGCGACGCCGTCCTCGACGACGTTCGGCACCGCGAGGTGGGCCGCGCCGCAGCTCGGCCTCGGCCTGCGTGACCGCCGCCTCGGCCGCCTTGACCTGGTCGGAGAGCTCCTTGGTCCGCGCGATCAGCGCCGCGCGCTCGTCGCCGGCGGCCTTGGGCATCTGCTTGCCGAGCTGCTTCTGCTCGGCCCGCAGCGCCTCGAACCGTGGCCACGGCCGATCGGCGCGCCTCGTCCGCCGACAGCAGTTCGTCGACGAGCCCCTCGGAGCTCGCCGCGAACCCGCTGGCTCGCGCGGACCAGGTCGGGATTTTCGCGCACCAATCGCAGGTCAATCACGATGCGTGAGCTTACCCGCCCACCTGTCGATGCTCCGATCGGATATCGACGGTTTCACCGGGCAGCGGGGTCACCACAAGGTCGATCGGTTCGTCAACGGTCACCGATTCGACCGCCGCCCGGTTGGTACGGCGGGACTGCGGCCCCCTGGCCGCGACCAGGACCGAGGCGGCGAGCAGCGCGATCGCTGCGATCGCCAGGAGGTAGCCGAGGCCGAGCGACACGGCGCCGGCGGGCAGGTTGGACACGTCGAACGGCAGGTTCAGCCCCGCGCCCTCCGGAACGGCACCGGCCAGACCGACGAGGAGGGCCAACTGGCCGCCGAGCACGCCGAGGGTGGCGGCGGCCAGCGATCGCCGCAGGGCCGGGGCCGTGACGGTGAGGACCGTGGCCGCCCCGGCCAGCACCAGCAGCACGCCGAGGCCGTAGGCCAGGGCCGAGTAGGTGTAGATCGAGCTGAACCGCAGGTCGTACGTGCGCCGCGCGGCCTGGTTGATGGTGTCCTGGCCGACGGTCGTGCCGGCGCCGAGGTCGACGTGGATCCAGGGCAGATACAGCGCCGCGAGGACGCCCAGGAACCCGAGCACGGTCAGGACCAGTGCCGGGTAGTTGAGGCGCTGTTTGGGTGTCGCCCCGTCGGCCGGCGGCTCCGCGGTCAACCGCCCGAGCCAACCGCGCCGTTCTGGCTGCGTATCGCCCCACTCGATGGTGTCGTCCGCCATGAGGCGAATGTTAGGCCCTTTTCCTCAGAACCAGCCTGACCACGTTGCGGCCCGGTACGCCGGTGACCCCGCCGCCGCCGTGGGTGGCCGATCCGGCCTGGTACAGGCCCTTGATCGGGGTACGCAGATCGGCGTACCCGGCGGCCGGCCGGCGTGGAACATCTGGCCCGGCGTCAGCTCGCCGTGGAAGATGTTGCCGCCGACGAGGCCGTACTCGTTCTGCATCTGGTGCGGCCCGATCACCTGGCGCCCGACGATCGAGTCGGTGAAACCGGGCGCGACCGCCTCCATCCGGGCGGTCAGCGCGGTCGGCGTACGCGTTGCAGTCGCCGCCGCGTGCGGCGCGTCGGCGTACGTGTGCGGCACCCACTGGGTGAACATCGAGACGATGTGGTGGCCCTCGGGCGCGAGCGAGTCGTCGAAGACCGACGGGATGCAGATGTCGGCGAACGGCAGCTTCGGCCGGCGCGACCGGCCGGCCGCGTCCTGGAACGCCCGCTCGACGTCGTCCAGCGACTCGGACGAGCACGATCGTGCCGCCGTGGATCTGCGGGTCGAACTCCGGGTGGGAGGTGAAGATCGGCAGCCGGTCCACCGCGAAGTTGACCTTCACGGTGCCGGAGCGGCTGCTGCCAGGACCGATGTCGGCGACGAAGTCGGCGGGCAGCTCGCCGGCGTCGATCAGGTCGCAGGAACGCGATCTTCGGGTGCGCGGTCGTGATCACCGTCGGCGCGGTGATCTCCTCGCCGGACTCCAGCGTCACCCCGGTGACCCGGCCGTCGGCGGTGTCGATCCGGGCGACCGGCGCGCTCGGTCCGGATCTCGCGCCGGCCGCGCGGCCGCCTGTCCGATCGCCTGCGGAGATCGCACCCATGCCGCCGCGCGCGAAGCCCCAGGCGCCGGTCTGACCGTCGACGGCGTCGCCGACGTGGTGGTGCAGCATCACGTACGCGGTGCCGGCGCTGCGCGGACCGGCCCACATGCCGATGACACCGGAGACCGAGAGCACGCCGCGCATCGCGTCGGACTCGAAGCGGTCCTCGACGATGTCGGCGAGGCTGGACGTGAACAGGCGGGTGAGGTCGAACGCCGCGCGGACGTCGACGCCGCGCAGCTTGCGCGCCAGCCCGGCCTGCGCCAGCAGATCGGCCGGCTGCTTCGAGCCGAGCTTCGGCGGGATCTCGTCGCAGCAGCGGGCCGACGAACCTGCCGAGCCGGCCATCCAGCGCCTCCCAGCGCTCGTACGCGTCGGCGTCCGCTTGGAGAACTTCGCGATCTGCTCGTGCCGCTGCTGCGGATCGTCCGGCAGCGCGAGGTAGCGCCGTCCCGGCGCGGCGCGAAGTACGGACCCTGCGGGTAGACGTGGTAGCCGTGCTCGGTCAGTTGAAGATCGCGCACCATGTCGGGCGACAGCCAGCTCACGACGTACGACAGCGAGGTGACCGTGTAGTCCGGACCGAACGGATGCTCGGAGACCGCCGCGCCGCCGACGACCGGCCGGCGCTCGCACACGAGCACCTTCCGACCGGCCCGGGCCAGGTAGGCGGCCGCCACGAGCCCGTTGTGCCCGCCACCGATGATCACTACGTCATACATGCGCCCATTCTCCAGCCCACGTGGCCGACCGGTTATCCACAGGCCATCGAGTTATCCACAACATGGCGTCTCGCGAATAGCGCCGATCGCTGTCGTGGTGCAGCCTCCCGGCATGAATTCGGAACTCCGCCGGCTGCTCAACCGGAACGCCGGCGTCATCACGCTCGCGGACGTCTATCGAGCCGGGGTGTACGCCGCGCTGAAGCATATGATCTTGACCGGGACTCAGCGGCCGGCCGGCCGGCAGGTGGCTGGCGCCTCGCTCAGCCGCATGGGCTAGCGTCGGGGGTATGCCAACTCGTACCTCGTCTGCCCAGTGGCAGGGAAACCTCAAGGACGGCTCCGGCACGATGGCGCTCGGGTCGGGCGCCTTCGAGGGACCGTTCAGCTTCGTGTCGCGTTTCGAAAACGGCGCCGGCACCAACCCCGAAGAGCTCATCGCGGCGGCCCACGCGGGCTGCTTCTCGATGGCCTTCTCCAACATGCTCTCGCAGGCCGGCCACACGCCGAACTCGGTCAAGACCAGCGCGGCCGTGCACCTCGAGAACGGCAGCATCACCAAGATCGACCTCACGACGCGGGCCGACGTACCCGGCATCGACGCCGCCGAGTTCGACAAGATCGGCGCGGACGCCAAGGCGACCTGCCCGGTCTCCAGGGCGCTCGCCGCGGTCGAGATCACACTCGACGCCCAGTTGGTCTGAGGAACCAGCGATGTTGAGAGAGTCCGGCCGGTAGGGGACTCTCTCAACATGCCGGTCGAGATGAGCTCCGAGCGCTTCGAGGAGTTGGTCGCCGATGCGCTCGACGAAGTGCCGCAGGAGCTGCTCGACCTCATGGACAACGTGGTGATCCTGGTCGTCGACGACCCACCCGGGCGACGAGCCCAACCTGCTCGGGCGTGTACGAGGGGTATTCGCTGACCGAGCGGGGCTGGGACTACACCGGCGTACTGCCGGACCGCATCCTGATCTTTCGCAACCCGATCCTCGCGGATCTGTGCCGACGAGGACGATGTCGTGGAAGAGGTGGCCGTGACGGTGGTCCACGAAATCGCCCACCATTTCGGCATTGACGACGCCCGGCTGCACGCTCTGGGCTGGGGATGAGCCCGCACGGCTTGCGTGCGTCGTCTAATCGTCGCGACACAACCTATGGACGACCCGGAGAGGACACCATCATGCGCAGTGCGCTGTTCGCGGCCGAGAACCTGGAGAAGGAGTCCCAGCAGCCCGGCATGCGGTTGCAGAACTCGAAGATGCTCAAGGTCGAGCTGAACGGCGAGATCATGGCCCGGACCGGGACGCATGGTGGCCTACCAGGGCCAGATGCAGTTCCAGGCGCTGGGCTCGGGCGGGATGGGCAAGTGGCTCAAGCAGAAGGTCACCGGCGAAGGCGTGCCGCTGATGAAGGTGGCCGGCCGGGGCGACGTCTTCCTCGCCGACCGGGCCGTCCGACATCCACCTCATCGACCTCGAGCCAGGGCGACGCCATCTCGATCAACGGCGCCAACGTGCTCGCCTTCGACACCACCCTCCAGTACGACATCAAAATGGTCCAGGGAATGGGCATGCTGTCGTCCTCGGGCCTGTTCAACTGCGTATTCACCGGCAACGGCCGGCTCGCCATCACGACCAAGGGCACGCCGGTGGTGCTCACCATCGACCAGCCGACCTACGTCGACCCGCAGGCCGCGATCTGCTGGTCGGCCAACCTGCAGACCGGCTACCACCGCGCCGAGCAGATGGGCCTCGGCACGCTGCTGGGCCGCAGCACCGGTGAGGCGTTCACGATGAGCTTCGCCGGGCAGGGTTTCGTGGTCGTTCAGCCGTCGGAGGAGCCGCCGGGCGGCTTCATCTCCGGGCGCGGCGCCGGCCAGCAGCAGCAGAGCCAGGGAATGCTCGGCGGCCTGCTCGGCGGCTGAGCCCGACCGCACGCGGGACAGCCAGGTCTCGGCCTCGATGAAGTCGCGGTCGGCGAGGCCGGGCAGGGGCTTTGGTGCCTTGTCGTGCCCGGCCCGCGGGTACGAGCCGAGGAAGCGCACGTCCGCGCAGATCCGGTGCAGGCCCTTGAGCGCCTCGCCCATCGGGATCTCGGTGACGTGCCCGGCGCAGTCGAGGAAGAAGACGTAGCGGCCGAGTCGCTCACCGGTCGGCCGCGACTCGATCCGGGTCAGGTTGACGCCGCGCACGGACAGCTCGGTGAGCACGGCGAGCAGCGCCCCGACCCGATCGTGGGCGATGTAGACCGCCAGGGTGGTCAGGTCGTCGCCGGTCGGCGGGGGCGGCGGGCCGGGCCGGGAGACGAGCGCGAAGCGGGTGACCGCGTCGGCGTGGTCGGCGATGTCCTTGGCCAGCACGGCCAACTTGTAGCGGGTCGCGCCGATCTCCGCGCAGACCGCGGCGTCGTATTCGCCCGCGGCCGCCCCGATCGCCGCGGCTGCGTTGGACAGCACGTCGCGCACCTCGGCGTCCGGCACGTGCTCGCGCAGCCACGCCCGGCACTGGGTGCTCGCCTGCGGATGCGCGGCCACCGTCCGGATTGTCGCAAGTGGACGGTCGTTCCGCGCCGCCAGCACGAACTGCACCGACAGTACGACTTCCCGGGTGATGATCAACGGCGCCCCGCCGGCCAGTTCGTCCAGCGTCACGCCGACCTGCCCGCCGATCGAGTTCTCCAACGGTACGAGGGCAGCATCGGCTTCGCCGGCCCGGAGTGCGTCAAGGGCCTCCGGGACACTTCGCGCGGGATCCAAGGTGCCCTCGCCGGCGCCCGGGACGCTACGCAGCGCCTGCTCGGCGAAGGTGCCTTCCGGACCGAGATAGACGTAGCGCATGACGTTCAGCCTAGGTCCTCAGCAGTTCGCGGCGGTGAGCAGCGCCACCGGCGCACCCGCGCGTACCTCGACCGTGCACACGTTGGTGCCGGCCGTGACGAACGTCAGCGAGGACGGGGAGCCCTTGGTGATCACTTGGAGCGGCTCGTGATCGCGAACGGCGAAGACCGTGTATTGCCAGGTGCCCGAGCACAGCGGGCCGGTCGTCGCGCTGGGCGACGATCGCGCGTCGAGGAGTGAGCCGTGCCGGCGCACGACCGAGACCACCTGCCCGGCGCTCGGGCGCCCCTTGCACGGCACCACGTACGACTCGGAGAAGCCGCTCGGCGACGACGTCGGCCTGCGCGGCGGAGTCGACGTCGTCGGGGCGGTGGTCGGCGCGGGGGCGTTGATGGCCGGCGGGGGCGGCAGCGGGGACGATGTGGGTGGCGTGGGCAGCAGCGAGCCGTCGTCGTCGGACGTGCGGATGCATCCGGTGGCTCCGGTCACGACAACGAGCAGAGCAAAGGGCATGAGCGCAGCGGCCCCGAGGCGCATGTGGACATCGTAGATGGTGATCGGCTTCGCTCGGCCCGGGCATCGGGGTCCAGCGGCCGGGATCAGACCTCGCTGAAGAAGGTGAGCGAGCCGGTGATCGCGCTCTGCTCGATGAGCGGCGTGGAGATCGCGTCGAGGGTGCAGCAGGTGTCGCCGGCGCCGCGGACGCGCATGAGGCCGCGGGCGAGGCGCCCGGAGGAGAGGGCGAGCAGAGGCGGCGTCTTGCCGATCTCGGCGTCACCGAGCTCGAGGCCGTCGCCGAAGTCGAGCAGCGTCATCACGCTGCCGACCATCGGCCGGCCGATCGCGGTGACGGTGAGGCCGAGCAGAGCCTCGAAGGAGGCGGAGATGGCCACGATCAGCGCGCCGTGGTCGATGACGAGGCAGTGCTCCTCGGCGTCGGCCGCGGCCATCGCCCACTTGGCCAGGGAGGAGTCGAAGGTCTGCCGGGGACGGGCGAAGGCGGACTCGGACACCGAAAGTTCGACGTGCGGCACAGCGCCTCCTCAGGCACCCGTGCTGATGTATGAGAACGGTGCCCCAATCATCGCCCGGCGAAGGGTCCAAGTCGACCCCGCACGGCCAAGCACTGTGCACTGACGGTGAAGATTCCCCACGCGGCGAAGGTTACCGGGAAGACGTCCGCTTGTCAGCGCCGGTTCCGTCGGTCGCATGTCCTTCGTCCGGATACCAGCGGTAGCGCTCGGCCAGCGCGACGTAGGGCGGGTTCATCCACGTTGCCGGGTGGGTGGCGAGCGCGAAGACCTTGTCGACGGTGTCGCTGGCGAGCCGCATGCCGCGGGCGCTGAGAACGCGGGCCAGATCCTGGTACGGGGTGACGAGGCAACGCTTCGGCACGCCGTAGAAGGAGATCTTGCCGCTGCCGGCGAAGGCGAGCACGGGCATGACCGGAATGGAGACGCCGGCCGTGCGCGAGAGGGCCTCCGCGGCCATGCGGGCGTTGGTGCGGGCCTCTTCCACGTACTTGGGCCGGCGGCCGTCGATCTGCACGATGTCACCGGCGAAGGCGACGCGACTGCGGCCGTGGTTCTTGACCGTGACCGCGAAGACGCCACCGGGGCCGACGGCGAGGAAGCTCTCCCGGTCGCTGCCGGTGGCCTCCTTGAGGTCGAGGACGTGCCAGTCGTCGCCGAGGTTGCTCATCCGCTGGGCGAGGCGGTGGTGCGCCGCCTCGGCGCGGCGGCTCTCCCGCTCGGCCCGCCGTGACCGCACCCAGTCGATCGGGGAGGGGCGAATCGGATCGACAGCGATCCGCTCGTCGGTCCCAGTCATGGTCATTCCTTCGGAACGCGGATCCGATCCGCCTCGGTGCAGTAGTTCTGTCATCGCACACCTCCGAGGTCGCCGGTTGCGTGGCTAGACTTTTCTGTGTCCCGCAACCCTACGTGTTCGTGTGCGCACCCAGAAGCGTTGGATCATGGAATGAACGCTGAAATGACTGCCATGAATGTCGGATTCATTCGCAGATGATCGGCCGATGGCCAGGTCAGCCCCGGGTTTCCGCGTCCCTTCCGATCGGCGAATGTTCACGTATTCATGCCCGATCACACCTTGACGCCCGGTCGAACGTCACGCCCGACCGGAACGACGCGCCTGATCGAACGTCACGCCGGATCAGCGCAGCGGCTGAAGCCGGCCGATCAGACCCTGGCGGCTGCGTCGCTCGGCCGGAGTCAGGTCGCCCGACACCGCGAATGCCTCGGCGTAGCGCTTGGTGAACTCCGCGACCGCCACCTCCCACTGGTCGGCCTCCGGCGCCACCGGCAGGTCCCACACCGGCGCGAGCAGACCGTGCGCACGGAACATACCGGCGAACTTGGTGCCGTCGCCGAGCAGCAGCCCACCACCGGCGGACAGCCGGGACAGCGCGTCGAGGGCGGCGTCCTCGTGGTCGCCGAGCACGAGCCGGACGTGGGCGCGGTCGGTCACGCGGCACCAGTACGCGGCGGGTGCGGCGCTGAGCCGGACGGTCGGGAAGATGCTGTTGTTGGCACGCTCGAGCGACGCGCGCACGGCCGGGTCGTCGCCGGCGTCCTCGTCCAGCCAGAACTCGAAGCCGCTGTGCACGGTGATGTCCAGCGGCGCGTTCTCCAGTACGTCCTGCAGGCGGGGGCCGAGCCCGGGCAGCGCCGGCACGCCGACCGTCTGGCCGGGCGGCGTCTCCAGCGCGCAGATCAGCGCGACCGAGAGGTCGCGGGACACATCACCGGACTGGACGTGCCGCTGCAGGCCGATGAACACGCGGCCGTCCGGCTTGGTCATGGCCGGCCACGCCATCGGCAGCACCGTCGCGAGGGTGACCGGGCGGTCGCCGTATCGCTCGATGACGGCCGGCGCGAGCTTCAGTGGGGCGGAGGCCGCCGGCACCAGCTCACGCAGGGCGATCCACTCCGGTTCGTCGGCGAGTCCTTCGAACGGACGACCGACGTAGACGTCGCGGACCTTCTGGCGCTTTTCACCGTCGGCGGAGGTGCCACGGCCACGGGGGGTTTTCGCACGCTTGCTCACGGCGACTCAGCCTAGGCGCTCACCGAGGTCGCGTCGCACGCGGCACTCCGGAAGTTCAGGAAATCGAGGCCCACACGCACTGGCCGAAGCCGTCGCGCTCGACTCCCCAGTGATCGGCGAGCGCCGCGACGATGGTGAGCCCGCGGCCGTCGACCGCCTCCGGCTCGGCGACGCGCAGCTGGGGGCCGGCCGGCGACGCCGCCGTCGGTCACCCGGATCTCCAGGCCGCCCGAGGCGAGCAGGCGCCAGGCCACCCGGATCACGTCACCGGGAAGGGGTGCCGCGTGCCGGACCGCGTTGCCGACCAGCTCGGCCGCGATGGCCGCGGCGTCGGCCAGCCGATCGGCGCTCACCAGCGACCGGAGCTCGTCGGCGAGGCGGTGCCGCGCCACGTGCGCGCCACGCGGGTGGTGCGGCACGACCACACACCAAGCTCGTTCGGCAACGGTCGTCGACACGCTGTCAAGCCTCCCCATGGCTCGCGTCGGCCCGTGGAAGTCGCACCTCGGCGACGGTTCCGCCGCCTTCACGTGGGCGTAACGATACCCATCCGTGTTGCCGCTCGATGATGCGACGCACCAGATACAACCCCAGTCCAACCCCGCCGTACGTGCGCTGATCGCCGGTCTCCAACTGCCAGAACCGCTCGAACGCACGCTCGACATGCTCCGGCCGGATGCCGACCCCCCGGTCGGCCACCCGGAACCAGACGGTCTGCGCGTCCGCTCCTGCGGTCAACTCGACTTCTACCCAATTCGGCGAGTATTTACCCGCATTGGTGGCCAATTCGGTAAGAACTGTGGCAAGGCTGGCACGGTCGCCGAGTGCCTTGGGCAGCCCCAAGGGCAGTGCCACCTTGAGCGAGCGCCGCAGGTCGGCGGGCAGCTCGTCGGTGGCCGCATGCAGCGCGTCGACCACGTCGAACGGCATGATCGCGGAGATGTCGGCGATCGGGCGGTCGTCACTCACGGCGTTGAGCAGCCGGTCGACCAGCCGTGCGAGCTCGCGGGCGCGCTGGCCGACCACGAACACGGCCTCCCGGCGCGCGTCCTCGTCGAGGAAGTCCCAGTGCTCGGCCAGCGTGTCCGCGTAGCCACGGATGACGGTCACCGGGGTGCGCAACTCGTGCCCGGTCAGCGCGATGAAGAGGTCGCGCTCGTCGGCCCGCGATTCGGCGCGCGCATGGAACCGGACGGTGATCGCATCGGACTTGGGCATCGGGAACGCCCGGATCTCGATCCAGGTCCCGCAGGTCATCTGGTGCTCGACCACCTCGTCGCCGGCCGGCAGCGGGAACGGCCACGGCTGCCCGACCGCGCTGTCGACCGACCGGGCGGTGAGCAGGGCGGCGGCCGGGTTCCAGTAGTGCACGAGTTGGTTCGGCCCGAGGAGGGCGACCGCTTCGTCGCCGTCGCTGGGCCTCGGGCCGTCCTCGTAGACCGGCAGGCCCCGGGCCAGGCCGTATTGCATCGCGATGTAGCCGGCCAGGAACACCAGTGCCGAGCGGCACTCGGGGGACGCCGCGCCGTGCTCGTCCGGATAGCAGACCACCAGGACGCCGATCGGCAGCGCGCCGACCATCGCGGTGGTCACCATCAGGCGGTGCATGCCGAGCCCGGCGAGCCGCTTGCCGCCGCTGCCGCCGATCGCGCTGGTCGGGAACTCGCGCGCCCGGTCGGGGGCGTGCGCCTTCGTCATGATCACGGACGGCTCGGGCAGGTCGATCGGCAGGCCCAGGCCCCAGTCCAAGGTGCCGGCCGCGGCGACCACCCGGCCGCCGGTCGACCCGTACTCGACGAAGGACGCACCGGCCGCACCGGCCGCAGCGAGCGCGAGGTCGACGGTCCGTTGCAGGACGATCAAACCGCCGTCGCCCGCGTTGAGCAGGTCACCGATCTTGGTGAGTTCGCCGAAGATATCGACGGCCGGGCGCCCAACCGGAACTGCGGCGCCGGCGGTCCCGACATCGACCATGATGCGAGTCTGCCTCGCGACGGGCGTTACAGGAAGGGCAACGCAATATCTGATTCACAAAACGCCTATGGGTGACATGCCGACTACGAACGGAGTTCAAGCCGCCGCAGTTCGTCGAGGACGAATCCCGGCCGGTCCGTGATGATTCCTTCGACGTGCAACCCCAGTACGAGCTGAAGGTCTTCTGGGGTATTGACGGTCCACACGAACACCTTGTGGCCGCGGCGGTGAATCCGATTCGCGAGGTCCGGAAAAGACCTGAGCACGCGGATTCCCGGGCCGCCGATGGTACTGCCGAATGGCAGCCAACCGGTGCGGCCGGTCAGCGCCGGAATCTCGATGAGCATGACGGTCGGCACCTCGGGCAGCGCCTGACGGATGCGCCGGACCGCGGTCGGCGAAAACGACATGACCGTCGCCCGCAAGGCGTCGTCGGGCTTCGGGCGGTCCAGGCCGAACCGGCGCAGGATGGCGACGACCCCGTCCTCGACCTCGGCGCCGTACCGGCTCGGGTGCTTGGTCTCGATCAGCAGCTCGATCGGGCGCCCGGCGTCGACGGCGACGGACAGCAGATGCTCGAGGGTCAGGACCCGGCCGCCGGCGCTGTCGAGGTGCCGGGCGCTGAAGTTCAGCCGATTGAGTTCCTCGAGCGTGTGCAGGCTGACCCGGCCCTTGCCGTCGCTGGTCCGGTCGACCTTCGAGTCGTGGACGCAGACGAGCTGGCGGTCGCGCGTGAGCCGTACGTCGCACTCGAGGCCGTCGGCACCCTCCTCGATCGCGTCCAGATACGCCTCTAACGTGTGTTCGGCGTGCTTGACCGAGGATCCACGATGCGCGAACACCAGCGGGACGTAGTCACCGCTGGCGCCGTCAGGCGACTCGAGCCGCACCGCCGTCCTCGCTCACCATTGGCCGCCCCGCGGCGTCCCACCCGGCCATCCCACCGTCGAGGTTGACCACCCGGTCCCAGCCCTGCTGGCGCAGGTAGGCAACCACCTGCGCCGAGCGCTGGCCCACGCGGCACACCACGACGACGTCGCGATCCTCGGGCACCTCGTCCGAGCGGGCCGGGATCTCCATCATCGGCACGTGCACCGCGCCGGGCGCATGCCCGGCCGTCCACTCGTCGTCCTCGCGCACATCGAGCAGGAACGCACCGTCGGGAACGTCGTCGACCGACACGCTCGGAACCTGCGGACCCCAAACCACGGGAGGAGTTTAGGCCCTGACCTAAATGTGGTTGACCCAGGTGGAGTTGTCGAGCACCCACGTGTAAAGCGTGTCATTGCGCAGCGCGGCGAACAGCCCCTCCGACTCCGGCCTCGCGATCACGTAGGCGATGCCGCCGCGACCCTCCGGCGCCGACGGAAGCTCGACCCCGGTCAGTTGGGCCGGGCTGACGTTGCGCAGACCGAACATCAGCTCGTCGATCGCCACCCCGTTGGTGTCAACGGTCAGCGACTGCCCGATCGCTCGGATGAACCCGTCCAAGGCGATCGGATTGCTGGTCAGGTGCCTCGCCTGGGCGGCTTCGAACACCGCGCGCAGGAACTGCTGCTGGTGGCGCTGCCGGTCGTAGTCGCCATTGGGGAGGCTCTTGCGCTGCCGCACATAGTCGAGCGCCTGCCAGGCGGCCAGGTGCTGGCAGCCCGGCTCGTAGACCACCGGGGTGCTGTCGCGGTTGCGGTGCTCGCCGTCGGGGCCGTCCCAGGGAGCGAGGTAGTTGCCGTTCTTGTCGTAGCCGATGTGGTGCGACTCGGTGCGCACGTCCACGCACATGTCGACGCCGCCGAGCAACTGCACCGCCTTCTGGAAGCCGCCGAAGTCGATGATCGCCGCGCCGTCGAAGCGGATGCCGAGGAGCTCGGTCAGGGTCTGTGACAGCAACTGCACCCCGCCGACCCCGCCGCCACCCTGCTGGAAGGCACCGTTGATCTTCTCGGTGCCGCCGCCGAAGCCTGTCGGTGCGAATGCGGGAACGTGCACGCGCAGGTCCCGCGGGATCGACAGAAGGTATGCCCGATCGAGTGACGCCGGGATGTGCACGATGATGATCGTGTCCGAGCGCTGCCCGTCCTCCGGGTTGTTGGCGCGCAGGTCCGAGCCGATCAGCAGGTAGTTCAGCGGGCCGACGATCGTGCTGTGCCGCTCGGCCGGGG
Organism: uncultured Actinomycetota bacterium; assembly: GCA_963816625.1. Classification (GTDB taxonomy): domain Bacteria; phylum Actinomycetota; class Actinomycetes; order Mycobacteriales; family Micromonosporaceae; genus Dactylosporangium. The sequence goes on from CAWFLC010000008.1 coordinate 184,281, forward strand.
CGTCGGTGACCCGGGCCGCCGGGGCGAGGAGGTTCTCCTTGGTGACGCTCGACTCGTAGCGGCCGGCGAGGACCCGGCTGCCCACGACGGCGGTGCCGGACAGCAGCACGAGGACCAGGCCGAAGGCCACCATGATGCGGGCCCAGATCGGGTCACGGCCGGGCAACGGCGGGGCGGCATCATCCGGCGGCGGACCGTCCGAAGGTGGCGCGGTTTCCGCCGGCTCATCATCGGCGGCGGCGTGCTCATCCTCCGGCGCAGCGTGGTGCTCGGCGTCCTCTTCGGACTCCGGCTCGGCCACGTCGATGGTCGAGGTGTCGGCGTCGGACGTGGCTTCCTCCCGCGTGAGACCCCTTGCGCACGCCGGTCTTGCGCGCTTCGCGCAACCGGACGTGAATCCATCTCAGTCTACGTACATTCGGCGGTACCCCGACGGGCCCGAACCAAACGGCCGCCGAGATGTATCCCACGCGACGCCGGTGCAACAAAATGAGGGCTCACCGCCGTCATACAAAGAAGCGCCGCGCACCGGAGTGCGCGGCGCCTTTTGGACCGGCGAGGTTACGAGGTGGATCTGGACGGCACCTATTTGGACGGTGCCGATTTGGACGGTGCCGGCGCCGGTCCGTACTTGGCGGTCCAGTCGGTCATCTTGTCGTTCCTGATCGCGTCGTAGAGCGCCGTCGCCTTGGTCTTGTCCGGCACGACCACGCTCTCGCCGTCGACGTTCTTGCCGCCTTCGTTCGGGCTGACCAGGAAGGTCAGGTCGTTGCTGCGCAGGCCGTGGAACTGCACCGCCATATCGGCCAGCGAGAATTCCTTGTCGACGGTCATCGCCTTGGTGGTGGCCTTCAGGAAGGAGTTGAGCTTGCCCGGGTTGCCGAGCGTGCCCGAACTGGCCGCCTTGTCCATGATGGCCTTCATCATCTGCTGCTGGTGCCGCATGCGGGCGAAGTCGCCGTCGGCGAATTGGTAGCGCTGCCGCGCGTAGTCGAGCGCCTCTTCGCCGTTGAGGTGGTTCATGCCCTTCTTGAACTGGCGGAACGGCTTGTGGATCGACTTCACGTCCTGCTCGACGTTCATGTCGATGCCGCCGAGCGCGTCGATCACCTGCTTGAAGCCGCCGAAGTCGATCAGCACCACGTGGTCCATCCGGACCTCGGTGTACTCCTCGATCGTTTGCACGGTCAGCGACGTGCCACCCCACGCGAAGGCCGCGTTGATCTTGGCCTTGGTGTTCCCGTACTGGGGGTTGGACTTGCTCTTGGGGATGTGCACGTAGAGGTCACGCGGCACCGAGATCAGGTAGGCCTTGTCGTGCGACGCCGGGATGTGCATCACGATGATCGTGTCCGAACGCCATTCGCCGGCCTTGCCCTTGTTGTCCGGGTCGCGCGAGTCGCTGCCGAGCATCAGCAGGTTGAGCGCGCCGTCGACGGTCTTCGCCGGCCGGCCGCCGGTCAACTCGGCGAACGGGTCGTCGCGGTTGAGGCCGCTGTCGAGCGACTTGTAGTAGAGGAACATCCCACCGCCGGTCAGCGCGCCGAGGATCAGCAGCACCAGGCCGCCGACGAGGGCGATGCGGCCCCAGTGCGGCCCCTTCTTCTTGCCGCCGCGGTAGGGCGTGCCGGTGCGGGGCGGCAGGCTCGAACCGCCGCCGCCGTAGACGCTGGGGCGGCCGGACGGCGACGACACCCGCGCTCGGGCGCTCGCGGACGAGCCAGCACCCGACGTAGGAGCACCGGGGACGGAGGCGCGCCCGCTGGGCCGGCCGGTCGAAGGAGTCGTAGTGGACATGGCTTCAAGCCTACGTAGGCTCGTCTACCCGGCCGGTTTGCCACGACGACCGCGGCACGAAGACGGGAGAGTTCTCACCCGGCGAAGTACGCGATGGTCCTGCGCAGACCGTCCTCGGCCGAGACGGCGGGCTCGAAGCCGAGCCGCGCACGGGCCAGCGTCAGGTCCGGCCGGCGCTTCTCCGGGTCGTCGGCGGTCCGGTCGAGGTACTTGATCGTCGATCCGCTCCCGGCCAGCCGCACGATCGTCTCGGCCAATTCGCGCATGGTCATCTCGAACTCCGTGCCGCAGTTGATCGGCCCGGTCTCGTGCGAGTCGAGCAGCAGGAGGATCCCGGCGACCAGGTCGGCGACGTAGCAGATCGAGCGGGTCTGCGCGCCCGAGCCGTGCACGGTGATCGGCTCGCCGCGCAGCGCCTGGGTGACGAAGGTGGGGATCGCGCGGCCGTCGTCGGGGCGCATGCGCTCCCCGTACGTGTTGAAGATCCGCACGATGCCGACGTCGACCCCGCGGTAGCGGTGATGCGCCATGGTCGCGGCCTCGGAAAAGCGCTTCGACTCGTCGTAGACGCTGCGGATGCCGATCGGGTTGACGTTGCCCCAGTAGGTCTCGGGCTGCGGGTGGACCAACGGGTCACCGTAGGCCTCGGAGGTCGAAGCGAGGATGAACCGGGCACCGTCGGCCTCGGCCCGCGCCAGCATGGCGAGCGTGCCGATCGAGCCGACCCGCATGATCTCGATCGGTACGCCGGTGAAGTCGGTCGGGCTGGCCGGCGACGCGAAGTGCATGATCACGTCGAACCGGGTGGTGATCGCTTCGATCGCCGGCAGCGGCTCGGTGACATCGGCCTCGACCAGCGTGAACCGCGGATGGTCGGCCAGATGGGCGACGTTTTCCTTACCACCGGTGATGAAGTTGTCGACGGCGACGACCGTCGAGCCCCGGGCGAGCAGCGCATCCACGAGGTGAGAGCCCACAAAGCCGGCACCGCCGGTGATCAGGACCCGGTGCCCCTCGCCATACCGCTGTGCCACGACCATGAGCGCAGCCTAAACGAACACACGGCGGGCGGCCGCATGGGCCGCCCGCCGCTCTGCTCTCTCGCTGGTCGGTCAGTTCTCTTGCTGGTCGGTCAGTTCTCTTGCTGGTCGGTCAGTGGGCGCCCACGCCGGTCAGCGACCGGACCTCGAGCTCCGCGAACTTCTCCTCGTCCTTCTCGCGACTGCTCATGGCGCCGAGCGCGGCGACGAGGAAGCCGATCGGGATCGAGATGAGCCCGGGGTTCTCCAGCGGGATCGGGGCCACGGTCGTGCAGCTGAACAGCGCCGTCGCGTTGGAGACCTCCTTGGACGTGACCGGCACGCCGCACGTCTTGGCCTGGGCCGGCGTCAGCGTCGCGGGCGGGCGGGCGGTGCTGGCCCCGCCCCAGCAGATCGGGCTGAGCGCCACGACACCGACCGCGGCGATGAGCCCGGCGTAGATGCCCAAGGTCGCGCCCCGCGTGTTGAACCGCTTCCAGAAGAGCGAGAACAGGATCGCCGGTAGGTTGGCCGAGGCGGCGATCGCGAACGCCACCGCCACCAGGAACGCCACGTTGAGGTTGCGGGCAAACGTGCCGAGCACGATGGCGATCGCGCCGATCACGAACGCGGAGTACCGGGCGACGACCACCTCCTGCCGCTCGGTCGTCTGGCCGCGCTTGATGACGTTGGCGTAGAGGTCGTGCGCGAGGGACGACGACGACGCCAGGGTCAGGCCGGCGACCACCGCGAGGATCGTCGCGAAGGCGACCGCCGCGATGAACGCCAAGAGTAGTGATCCGCCGAAGTCGCCGAAGTAGTGCGTGCCGATGACTTGGGCGAGTTGTGGTGCGGCGGTGTTGCCGCCCGGGTCCTGCGCGACGATCGCCGCGCGGCCGACGAGCGCGGCCGCGCCGAAGCCGAGCGCGAGGGTCAACAGGTAGAACGTGCCGATGATGCCGATCGCCCAGACCACGCTCTTGCGGGCGGCCCGAGCGTTCGGGACCGTGTAGAAGCGGATCAGGATGTGCGGCAGGCCGGCCGTGCCGAGCACGAGCGCGAGCGCGAGCGAGATCAGGTCGAGCTTGCTGACCAGCGTCGCGGTGGCGTTGCCGGGGAAGTCCCGGCCGTAGCGCAGGCCCGGCTCCAGGAACGCCTCGGCCCGGTTTGACTTGTCCGCCGCCGCGCCGAGCAGCGCCGACAGGTTGAAGTTGTAGTACATGAGGACCAGGAACGCGAGCAGGATCGCGCCGATCATCAGCAGGAACGCCTTGATGATCTGCACGTACGTGGTGCCCTTCATGCCGCCGACGACCACGTACACGATCATCAGAATGCCGATCAGGATGATCGTGACGACCTTGGCGGTGTCGGTGCTCATGCCCAGGAACGTCTGCCCCTGCTTGATGCCGAGCAGCAGCGCGACCAGGGCGCCCGCGCCGACCATCTGCGCGAGCAGGTAGAAGATCGACACGACGATGGTGGAGATCGAGCCGGCGGTGCGCACCGGCACCTGCCGCATGCGGAACGCGAGCACGTCCGACATGGTGAACCGGCCCGAGTTGCGCATGAGCTCGGCGACCAGCAGCAGAGCGAGCAGCCACGCCACCAGGAAGCCGATCGAGTACAGGAAGCCGTCGTAGCCGTTCAGCGCGATGATGCCGGCGATGCCGAGGAAGCTCGCCGCCGACATGTAGTCGCCGCCGATCGCCATGCCGTTCTGGAAGCCGGTGAAGGAGCGGCCGCCCGCGTAGAAGTCGGTGGCGTTGCGGGTCTGCCGGCTCGCCCAGACGGTGATGCCCAGGGTGGCCGCGACCAGTATCAGGAAGAGCGTCAGCGTGAGCGCGCGCGTGCCGCTCGGCGAGATCGCGAGGTAGTCGACGTGGTTCATTCCTTGTCACCAGCCTCCGGGACGGTGGGATCGACCGGGCTCTCATCGGAGCTGTCAACCGGGTGCTCGACCGGCTCCTCAGCCGAGCTCGCAGCCGGGCTCTCGACCGGCTCCTCGGCTGGGCTCTCAACCGGGTTCTCAACCGGGCTCTCAACCGGGCTCGCGACTGCAGTCTCGACGGCGCTGCCGGGTGACCGCTCGATCGGGGTGCTTTCGATCTTGGCGCGCAGGGCGTCGGCGAGTGGGTCGACATTGCGGGTCATGTATCGGACGTACAGCCAGGCGATCAGGAAGGTCGAGACGAACTGCAGCAGCCCGAAGATCAGCGCCACGTTGATGTGCCCGACGACCTTCGTGTCCATGAAGTCGCGCGCGTACGCGGAGCACAGGACGTACAACGCGTACCAGAGGAGGAACGCGGCCGTCGCCGGAAACACGAAGCGCCGGAACGTCCGGCGAAGGTTGGTGAAATCCGGCGCATTCGCGATCTCGAGGTAGCGGTTTTCCGGACTATGCAGCTCATCGGTGCCGGGTGGCACCGGAGTCTCGGTGCTCATAGCGCGATCACCACCAGCTTCAGAAGTGAGGTTGATGCGCGCACGGTAGAAACCTGTCGATGCCCCGTGAAGGCGCCCACCGATGCCCGACCGTTCATTGCGCTAAGCGGCCCGTTCTGTGCGCCAGGTGACGATTGTGACGCCGCTCACCGCTTCTTCTTTCCTTGATGACTCCCCCAAGCCCGCCGCCACAACTTCGGGGAAGTAGTGGCCACGGAGGGGTCGGGAGGCCACAACTTCGGGGAAGTAGTGGCCTCAGAGGGGTCGGGTGGGCACTACTTCGGGGAAGTAGTGGTCTCAGCCGGCCCCGGCCGCGCCTTCCGAGCTGGGGACGTAGAGTCCGCTGGTGACGATTCATTCGTCGGATCCGTTCGCGACGCCCGATGACCTGCGCTCGCCGGTACGGCGGTTGCGGGGGCGGCTGCCGTCGGCGGTCACGCTGTGGACCTCGGCCGAGCCGCGGGCCGGGCTGACCGTGTCCTCGACCCAGATCGTCGACGGTGACCCCGGCCGGCTGCTCGGGCTGGTCGACGAGGAGAGCGAGTTCTGGGAATCCGCCGGGAAATCGGGCCGCTTCCTCATGCTGCCGCTCGGAGCCCAGGATCGGCAGCTCGCCGACCGGTTCGCCGGCCTGCTTCCGGCGCCCGGCGGCCTCTTCGCCGCCGAGGAGTGGCGCTCGACCGAATGGGGGCCGCTGCTGGCTGGGCGCAGCACATGGGTCGGCTGCCGCATCGACGCGTCGCGGCCGTTCGGCTGGGCGCTCCTGCTGGAGGCGACCATCGAGCACCTCGAGGTCGGCCCGGACGAGCCGCCTCTGCTGCACTACCGCGGCCGCTACCGGGAGCTTTGACCACGAAGGGCCGGAGCACATAGGCCGGGCAGAGCTTCCGCCCTCCCGACCTGCGCCTCCGGCGCAGCCCCACCCTGGATCGGCGGGGTCAGGAGCGGCGGGGGGTGACCGCCTCCAGGACCTCGGGGGCCCGGCGGTCGAGGAGGGCGCCGCCGGCGTAGGTGCCCAGGGCGCCGCCGAGCACGCCCCAGGCCAGGCCGATCGGCAACAGGACCCAGCGCGCATCCTGCGGGATCACGAAGTACGCGATCATCAGCGGCGCCACCAGGCCCGCCGCGACGAGGATGCTGACGAACGACAGCAAGCCCTTGGACGTCGCTCCGCCGCTGCTGACCGCGAACGGGTTGGGCGAGTCCGGCATCGCGTACGGCGCGACGACCGAGGTGAAACCGGACACGCCGACCGAGACACCGAGCGCGGCGGCCGCGATGCCGAACGACGCGGGCAGTTCGTCGAGACCGCCGGTGAACCAGGCCGCGCCGACCGCGCCGAGCGCCAGGAGCGGGCCGGTGAGCAGGATCAGCGCGACCGCGCGGGAACGCAGCTCGACCCCGCCCGGCACACCGGACAGCAGGTGCAGCGAGTACGCGGTCGCGTCGTTGCCGAACTGGTTGGCCAGGACCAGGCCGACGAACAGGCCGGCGAACATCATGCCGATCGGCAACGGCAGCCCGCCGCCGCCCTGCCCGCCCGTACCCAGGCGCAGGCCGAACGGGATCACGATCGAGGCCGCGAGCAAAGAGATCAGGCTGGCGCGCCGGCGCGGATGCCGCCACCAGTAGCGCACCTCGCGGGCCACCAGCGCGCCGAACCGGGTCTTGGGCAGCCCGCGAAGCAGCCGCGGATACAGCGAGCCGACCGGCGTCGTGGCGTCGACCTTCAAGCGCTTTTTTCCACCGGTACTGGCGGAGCCGAGCATCGCCGACTCGATCGTGCGGGTCCACCACCAGAGCAGGAGCAGGACCCCGGCCAGGCCGATCGCCAGCCGGACCGGCACCAGCAGCCAGTTGCCGTCGATCGCGTCGACGTACGCGACGTAGGGCGCGGCGAGCGGCGTCCACTGCAGCACGTTCGCCACCGCGCGCGCCTCGCGGCTGTCGCCCTCCGAGACGGCGGCCGCGAACAGGCTCTGCAGCGGGCCGCAGGAAACGCCGAGCAGCGCGATCACCAGCGCGGCGAGATCCCGTACCCGGCGCGAGCGCAGCATGCCGGCGAACGCGCTGGTGACCGCCCGGCTCGCGGAGATGCACAGCAGCAGCCCGATGACCGCGCCGAGCACGGCGACCAGCGCGGCCGCCGATGCCGCCGCGAGCCGCGGCGCCGAGCACCGCGCCGAGCGTGGCGAGCAGGGTCACCGCCGGCGGTATGCCGACGACGGCCGCGGCGAGCATGCCGACCACCAGGGTGCGGCGGCGCAGCGGCAACAGCGCGAAGCGGGCCGGGTCGAGCGTCTCGTCGACGCCGAAGAACAGCAGCGGCAGGAACACCCAGGCCAGCACGATGCCGGCGCCGGCGAAGCTCGCGTAGGCCATCCGCGTCTCGCTGGACGCGAAGCTGCTCGCCGCGAACAGGGCGAACCCGAGTACCGCGGCCCACAGCCCGCCGACGATCCCGAGGACGAACAGCGCGATCCGCCAGCCCTTGCCCCGCAGCCCGTTGCCGATGATGCGCAGCTTCAGCCGTACGAAGTGACGGATCTGCGGCGGCCGGACGTGGAGCTCGGGTGGGTCTGCGCCGCAGGCGCAGGTCGGGGAGCAGGCTCAGGGTGGTCAGAGCCACGAGAGCTCCGCGCCGGTCGCCACTCGACCGCCGACCACGTCGACGAAGACCTCCTCCAGGCCGCGGCTCACCGCGTACCTGATCGATCGGGCCGACCACCTTGATCGCCCCGGCCGCGAGGATCGCGATGTGCGTGCAGAGCCGCTCGACGACCTCCATGACATGGCTGGAGAAGATGACCGTGCCGCCACCGGTGACGTACCGGTGCAGGATGTCGCGGATCAGGGCGGCCGACACCGGGTCGACGGCCTCGAACGGCTCGTCGAGCACGAGCAGCCGCGGCGCGTGCAGCAGCGCGCAGGCCAGGCCGATCTTCTTCTTCATGCCGGCCGAGTAGTCGACGACCAGGGTGCGGCCGGCGTCGGCCAGGCCGAGCACGTCGAGCAGTTCCTTGGCGCGGGTGTCGACCACGTCGGGCGCCATGCCGCGCAGCAGGCCGGTGTAGGCGAGCAGCTTCGGCGCCGGTGAGCCGGTCGAACATCCGCGCCGCCGTCGGGCAGCACGCCGAGCAGGCGCTTCGCCTCGACCGGGTCGGCCCAGACGTCGTGGCCGAGCACGTAGGCGTGGCCGCCGTCGGGCCGCAGCAGTCCGACGGCCATCGACAGCGTGGTGGTCTTGCCGGCGCCGTTGGGGCCGAGCAGGCCGTAGAACGAGCCGGTCGGGACGTCCAGGTCGATGTGGTGACCGCGATGACGCCGTCGAAGCCTTGAAGAGCCCCCGCAGCGCAAGAGCCGAATGCTGCTCGCGTTCAATCACGCCACCGAATGTAAGTCGGGCTGTCCAGTTTCGCGTCATGCGATCAGGGTGGGGTCCGCGCCGCAGGTGCGGAGTCGGGAGGGCGGCAACTGAGGGCCTTACCAGGCGTAGTCAATTAGAGACGCAGTGCATCCGGCGCGTGCAGTCGCAGCATCGTCGCGCCCACGCTGGCCGGTACCCGCTGCCGGGTCGCCATCGACACGACGACCATGACGAAGAAGGCGAGCGGCACCGTCCACGCCGCCGGCTGGGCGGTGAGCGTCGCCAGCCAGCCGGGCAAGCGGCCCGGCGACCAGCGTCACCAGTACCGCCGCGACGGCGGCGCCGCCGCCGGCCACGACGCCGGCCACCGCGCCGGCCGCGGTCAGCCCGCGCCACCAGATGCCGAGCACCAGCAGCGGGCAGAAGCTCGACGCGGCGACCGCGAAGGCCAGGCCGACCACCTGCGAGACGTCGAGGTCGGGGATGCGCAGCGCGAGCACGAGCGGCACCACGCCGGCGACCAGCGCCGAGCGCCGGAAGTCCCGCACCGAACCGTTGCCGCCCAGCACGTCGGTCGACAGCACCCCGGCGACGCTGGTCAGCAGGCCGGACGAGGTGGAAAGGAACGCCGCGAACGCGCCCGCCGCGACCAGCGCGCCGAGCAGTTGCCCGGCGAGCCCGCCGAGCGCGGCCCCGGGCAGCAGCAGCACCACCGCGTCGGTCTGCCCGGTCATCAGCAACTGCGGGGTGTAGATCCGGCCGAGCACCCCGTACAGGGTCGGCAGCAGATAGAACGCGCCGACCAGGCCGAGCACCGACGAGGGTGGTGCGCCGGGCCGCCGCGCCGTCGGGGTTGGTGTAGAAGCGCACGAGCACGTGCGGCAGCCCCATGGTGCCGAGGAACGTGCCAGGATCAGCGAGTACGTGGCGAAGACGCCTTCGGCGTCGTCCCGCTCCCCGGGCAGCAGCCAGTCCAGCGGCGACTCGCGCCGCCACCGCGTCGACGCGCGGGACCGGCGCGCCGGCCGCGAACTCCAGCCGCGTGCCGTCGCCGGCCCGGTGCTCGCCGGCCCGCAGGACGACGCGGACCGTCCACTGTGGAATCATCCAGCGTACCGTGGACGACCACTGTGGACGGTCGGTCGACCGCGAGGGTGGCCGTGTGCTCGATCGTCACCTCGGTCGCGGCCGGAAACGTCGGGCCGGTCGGCGGCGGTGAGCTCCGGGCGACCGTCGGACTGCCAGTGCAGCACCAGGAAGATCACCGGTACGGCGAGCGCGGTGAGCTTCAGCCAGTACTGGAACGCCTGCACGAAGGTGATCGAGCGCATGCCGCCGAGCGCGACGTTGCGCGGTGACCACCACGCCGACGAGCAGCGCGCCGAGCGCGTACGGCGCGCCGGTGATCGTCTGCAGGGTCAGCCCGGCGCCCTGCAACTGCGGCACGCAGGTAGAGCCAGCCGATGAAGATCACGAACACGGTGGCCAGCCTGCGCAGGCGGCGCGAGCCGAGCCGCACCTCGCAGAAGTCGGGCAGGGTGAACGCGCCGGACCGGCGCAGCGGCGCGGCCACGAAGAGCAGCAGCGCCAGATAGCCGGCGGCGAAGCCGACCGGGTACCAGAGTACGTCGACGCCGTGCTTGAGGACCAGCCCGGCGACGCCGAGGAAGCTCGCCGCCGACAGGTACTCCCCGCCGATCGCGGCGGCGTTCCAGGTCGGGCTGACCATGCGCGAGGCGACCAGGAAGTCGGAGGTGGTGCGGGCCAACCGCAGCCCGTAGACGCCGATCGCCGACGGTGACCAGGGTGACCGCGACGATCGCCGGCAGGGCGTACGTGCTCACCCGTCGCCGCCGTTCGATCAGGTCGGTGAAGTCCTGCTCGTTGCGCTCGGCCAGGTGCACGTAGGCGCAGCCCACGCCGAACAGGAACGGGAAGGCCAGCACGCCGAGCAGCAGCCACGGCAGGGCGACCCCGAACAGGCGGAACTGGGCGAGCGGCGGCGCGAACGCGAACAGCAGCGGCAGCCCGCCGAGCCCGACCGCGACCACCGCGGCGAGCCGCAGGGCGAGCGCCAGCTGGGCGCGGACCAGGCCGCGGACCAGCGCCTCGCCGATCGGGCTCTGCTCCTCGAGTTCGACCCGAGCCGGCTCGGCCGGCCCGACCGGGCGGGCCCGGGTGGCGTCGGCCAGCACGACACGTACGCGCTGGGCCGGGTCCGGGGCCCGATCTGGAGCCATGGTCGGCAGTCTGCCCGACGCCACAACTTCGGGGAAGTAGTCGCCTCCCCCCGTGGTGGAGGGGACGACTTCCCCGGAGTTGTGGCGATCCCGGGTAGCGCGAGCTAGTAGCGGCGGTAGCAGTCCAGGCCGGGCGCGTCGAGGTCGGCCACGATCGGCGCGGCCGTCGGGCCGGGCGACGTTGTACGAGCGCCAGTCGTCCGGCTCGTCCCGCAGGTCGGCGGCGATCCCGGACAGTGCGCACGTCCGCATCGAACCGCTGCAGCCGGTCCAGCGCCGGCGCGGCGTCGGAGGACAGGGTGCTCAGGTACCAGGCGTCGAGCGTAGCCGGTCCGGTGATAGCGGTCCACGTTGCGATCGGCGATGAACCGGTCCGGGTTGAGCACGGCCAGCCCGATCAGCGTCAGCACCCAGGTGGCCACGACCGCCTGGGCCAGCCAGCGCGGCGCGCAGCCGGACCCCGGCCACCAGGACGAGGACGAACAGCGCGCCCAACCAGATCTCGAACGCGCTGACGAACACGCGCAGCCGGGTGAACCCGTACGCCTCCTCGTAGACGGACATGCGCCACAGCGCCGAGGCGACGACGACCAGCGCGCCGACCGCGAGCGCGCCCAGCAGCACCCGCAGCACGATCCGGTCGCCGCGATCGACCCGCGGCGCCTTGCGCGCGGCGACGGCGATGACCACAAGGGTCAGCAGCGTGACGGTCAGCAACTGCCAGAAGCCCCGCCGCGCGTACTGGGCGAAGGTCAGCCCGACCGTGCGCATGACGTAGTCCCGGTCGCCGAACAGTACGGCGAGTTGGACGGCGACGAACGCGCCGAAGGCCACCAGTACCGCACCGACCGGCACCACCCACTCCAGCCGCCGTACCGTCTTCGGCGCCTTGGCCCCGATCTCGCCCAGCGTCGACGGGTTGGCCAGCAGGAACACCGCGCCCAGCAGGCCCCCGCCGAACAGGAAGAACAGGAAGATCGAGCGCACGGCCGAGCTGGCCTTGAAGTCCGGCGAGGCGGCGGAGATCACCCGTTCGAAGGCCGGGTCGGCGCTCGCGAACAGCGCGCCGAACACGATCAGCAGCACCAACCCGAGCCCGGCCGAGATGGCCAGCCGAAGCGCCGTACCGCCGCCGCGGCCGAGCTTGACGCGCGCCGCGCCCCGCCGGGCCCACGGCAACGCCCGGAATACCGCGGCGACCAGCGACCACACGGCGATCGGGATACCGGTGAACGTGCGCGCGCCGGCGACGCTGAGGGCGGCGCACCCGATGGCCGCCAGTACGCAGAGAGCGAAAAGCCAGCCGGATGCGCGGATCGTCCCGACGCCCAGCAGGACGACCACGGCCGCTCCCCAGGCGACGCTGGCTTTAGGCGTACGGGCGTCCTTGGCGCCGACGAGGACTAGTCCACCGGCCGAGGCGCACGCGGTGATCAGCCAGCCAAGGCCCGGCCGGTCCAGGGGAATGGTAAGCGCGGCGATGAGAGCCGCCGCGACGACCACGAGCAGCGCGCCCGGGCTCGCCGCGACGGTGCGCAGTGGCCAGTGGCGCTGGAAGCCGGTGGGCGGCAGCGGCCCGATCGGCACCGGCGCGAGCAGGGCCGGCGGTGGCGGTACGGCCGGCGGCCGCAGTCCCGGCACGCCCGGCGGCTGCGGCCCGGGCGAGCCCGGCGGCTGCGGGGGCCGGGCGGGCCGGGCGGGCCGGGCGGCGCCGCGGCTTGGCCGTAGACAGCGGCGCCGACGGTGGGGCGAAGTTCGGTTGCATAGTGGGCTCCTTTGGCACGGGGTGTCACACGAGTGGACGCCGCCGCTCGCGTGCTTGGTTGGTGCTGGCTGAGCTTTGTCGGTCGGGCTCTGCCGGTCAGGCTTCAGTTGGGCAGGACGACCCGGATGCGGCAGCCGCGTGGACCGCCCGGCGGCGGCTCGACGACCGCGATGGTGCCGCCGTGCAACTGCACGACCCAGTGCGCGATGGCCAGGCCGAGCCCGGTGCCACCACCCGTGGCCCGCTCGCCTCGGGTGAACCGCTCGAAGACCCGGTGGCGCAGTTCGAGCGCGATGCCCGGACCCTCGTCGCGGACCTCGAGGGTCAGCCCGGCCGCGTCGTTGCGACCGATCACGGTGACCGTGCCGCCCGGCGGGCTGTGCCGCGCAGCGTTGTCGACCAGGTTGGTGACCACCTGATGCAGGCGGGCGCGGTCGCCGATCGCGGTGATGTCCGGGGCGATCCAGGTGACGTAGTCGACGTCGCGGCCGCTCGCCGCCCCGGCCACCTCGGCTTCGGCGATGACCTCGGCGAAGAGCTCGGCGACCTTGAACTCCTCGCGGTTGAGCGGCACGACGCCGGCGTCGATGCGCGACAGGTCGAGCAGTTCGCTCACCAGCCGGCCGAGGCGCTCGGTCTGGGCCAGGGCGGCCTGCAGCGACACCGGATCCGGCTCGGCGATGCCGTCGACGATGTTCTCGAGGATGCCCTGCATGCGCGGTGATCGGCGTCCGCAGTTCGTGCGACACGTTGGCGATGAGCTCCCGGCGCTGCCGGTCGGCCGCGGCCAGTTCGGCGGACATCTGGTTGAAGGCCTGGGCGAGCTGACCGACCTCGTCCTGTCGAGGTCGCCCGCACGCGCCGGGTGTAGTCGCCGTGCGCCATCGCCCAGGCGGCGGCGGTCATCTCGCGCAGCGGCGAGGTCATCCCGTGCGCGAGCACCTGCGAGGTCAGCAGGGCGACGACGATCGCGATGGTCGCCGTGTACCAGGGGATCCAGCCGATGCCGATGATGAAGATCGGCCGCCCGCGCCGCCCGCGGCGAGCAGCAGCATGGCCAGCTTGAGCTTGATCGACCGTACCGGGTCGAGCGGGCGGGGCAGCACGTCGAACAGCCGCGACAGGACCGGGATCACGCCGCCGCCTCTAGTGCATAACCGACACCGTGCACGGTGCGGATGAGCTCGGCGCCGAGCTTGCGGCGCAGGGCCTTGACGTGGCTGTCGACGGTACGGGTGCCCGCGCCGTCGGCCCAGCCCCACACCTCGGCGAGCAGCCGCTCGCGGGGCAGCGACCGCGCGCGGACGGCTCGCGAGGTAGCACGAGCAGGTCGAACTCGGTCGGGGTCAGCTGGGCCTCGGCACCGGCCCGGCGTACCCGGCGCTCGGCCCGGTTGATCTCCAGGTCACCGACGACGATCGGGGCCGCCTCCGGGTCGACGGCGACCTTGGCCCGCTCGACCCGGCGCAGCAGCACCTGCACCCGGGCGGCCAGTTCACGCATGCGAGAACGGCTTGGTCAGGTAGTCGTCGGCGCCGACGGCCAGCCCGACCAGCAGGTCGGTCTCGTCGTCGCGGGCGGTGAGCATGAGCACCGGGACCGGGCGCTCGGCCTGGATGCGGCGGCAGACCTCGAGCCCGTCGAAGCCGGGCAGCATGATGTCGAGCACGACCAGGTCGGGCTTGATCAGGCGGGCGGCGGCAACGGCCGACGGCCCGTCGTCGGCCAGGTCGACCGTGAAGCCCTCGGCTCGCAGCCGCGCGGCGATCGACTCGGCGATCGTCCGCTCGTCCTCGACCACGAGCACCCGTCTTCGTTCGCTCATACCCCGGCACTGTAGGTGCTACGTCGTGGAGAGCGCTCGGTCGTGTTGTGAACAGTTCGTGGAGAAACCCCTGCGCCGGACGAGCTGCTCCGGCTCGGGGTAACCCCGGGGTTTGTCCCCACCTCGATCCCGGATGTCCGGTTGGGCGCCGGCCCGTACGGTGAGCGGCATGTCGATGCGCTACCTCGTCGCCGGTACGGCACTCGTCGGCCTGGCCGCACTCACCACGCTCACCGGGTGCCGGGCCCTCAACCAGAGCTTCAGCGACTCACGCACCGAGCAGGCATCGATCACCGAGGTCCGCATCGAGGGCGGCTCCGGCGCGGTGACCGTCGAGCACAGCGGGACGGCGACCCAGATCGACCGCACCGTGTACTACGACGACAAGAAGCCGACAAACCGGTTCGACCGGGTCGAGGGCAGCGTGCTGATCCTCAACACGACCTGCGCGCGGCACGCCTGCGACATCGACTACCACGTCAAGGTGCCGTCGTCGGTGAAGATCACCGGTCGTCTCGACTCCGGGCGGATCGACGTCCGGGATGTGACCACCGCGACCCTGAGCACCGACTCCGGGCGCGTCAGCATCGCCGGCGCCTCCGGAGATGTCACCGCGACGACCGACTCGGGGCGGATCGACGCGAACGGCATCAAGGGGCGGGTCAGCCTGCGGACCGATTCCGGATCGGTGCACACCTCGGGGGTGGGCGGCACGCTGGTCGTCCAGACCGACTCCGGATCGGTACGCGCCGACGGCGTCGCGGGTGGCCAGACCACCGTGCGCACGCAATCCGGGTCGGTCGCCGTCGACCTGGTCAGCGAGCAGGGCGTCAAGGTCGACACGGACAGCGGCCGGATCGAGGTGACGGTGCCCCGCGGCGGCTCGTACCAGGTGCGCGGGCACAGCGACAGCGGCAGCGTCAAGATCGAGATCCCGCAGAGCCCGACCGGTACGCACCTGCTGGACCTGAACAGCGACTCCGGCAGCATCAGGGTGAGCGAGGGCACCACGTCCCCGGTGTCCCCGGCGGCGTCGGCCGCGGCGTCGGCGCCGGCCAGCCCGGCCGCGGTCCCGCCGGCCTCGCCGCCCGTCCAGCCGGCCTCGCCGTCGCCGAAGTAGCACCACTACTCCGGGGAAGGAGTGGCCTCGGGGCCACCGGGATGCCACTACTTCGCGGAAGTAGTGGCTTCCTGCCCCCCGCGAAGGCAGCCGGTCAGCGGGACCAGGGCTGCTTCGCCGCGCGTACCAGTTTGTCCTTGAGCTCGCGGGTGTGCCGGCGGGACACCGGCAGCTCGTGGCCGTCGATCAGGACGACGTAGCCGTTGTTGGTCATCCGGAGCTCGGTGATCAGCCGCAACTGCACGAGATACGAGCGGTGTACGCGCACGAAGCCGGCGTCGGCCCACCGTTCGGCCAGGGTGGCGAGCGATACCCGTACCAGGTGGGAAGCGTCGGCGGTGTGCAGCCGGGCGTAGTCGCCCTGCGCCTCGACCCAGCGGACCGCCGAGCGGGGCAGCATGCGGGTGGTGCCGGCCAGCTCGACCGGGATGCTCGGATCGTCCTGCGGCTCGCGATGACCGGCGCCGCCCGGCTGGGCGGTCAGCACGCGGCTGGCCAGGACCCGGCGCAGCGACTCGGCGATCCGGTCGGCCTGCACCGGCTTGCGGACGTAGTCGGCCACCCCGAGGTCGAAGGCTTCGGCGGCCCGGTCGTCGTACGCGGTCACGAAGACCACGGCCGGCGGCTTCGCGAAGCGGCCGCAGCACGCGGGCCAGCTCCATGCCGTCGAGGCCGGGCATGCGGATGTCGAGGAACACCGCGTCGATGTCGGTGTCCCGCAGCACGCGCAGGGCCTCGGTGGCGTCGCCCGCGGTGTGCAGCCGGCCGACCCGGGCGTCGGCGCGCAGCAGGTAGGCCAGCTCGTCGAGCGCCGGCGGCTCGTCGTCGACGGCGAGGATGCGCAGGTAACCCTGCTGATAGGTCGGTTGGGACGGCACGATCGAGGTCATGGTGGCCCACCGCCCTCCCGACCGCCGCCCCACCCTGAGCTCCGGACGCCGGCGTGGAACTTCGGCACGCGCATGCTGACCTTCGTACCCGCATCGGGCGCGGTTTCAACCACGATGCCGAACTTGTCGCCGAACGACCGAGCGGAGCCGGTCGTCGACGTTGCTCAGCCCGACGTGCTGGCCGGCCTCGACCGCATCGAGCATCGTCTCGCCGGTCGCCTCGCCCCGGCTGAGGACGGCCGGATCCATGCCGACCCCGTCGTCCTCGACCGTGATGTGGCATTCGGCGCCCGCGTCACGTGCCACGATGCTGATCGTGCCGACTCCGGGCTTGGGGGACAACCCGTGCCGTACGGCGTTCTCGACCAGCGGCTGGATGCACAGGAACGGCAGCGCGACCGGCAGGACCTCGGGGGCGATCTGCAGCCGTACCTGCAAGCGCTCACCGAAGCGGGCGCGCTCGATGGTGAGATAGCGATCGATCGAGCGCAGCTCCTCGGCGAGCGTGGTGAACTCGCCGTGCGCGCGGAAGGAGTACCGGGTGAACTCGGCGAACTCGAGGATCAGCTCGCGGGCCCGCTCCGGGTCGGTACGGACGAAGCGACGCGATGGCGGTCAGCGCGTTGTAGATGAAGTGCGGGCTGATCTGCGCGCGCAGGGCCCGGACCTCGGCCCGGGCCAGCCGGGCCCGCGACGTGTCGAGTTCGGCCAGGGCGAGCTGGGTGCCGACCCAACGGGCCGGTCTCGATGGTGGCCTGTACCAGCCCGGGCGCCGGCGGCCCGTCGGCCAGCGCGACGATCGCGCCCCCGGTGGACGGGCCGAGCGGCACCACGATCGCACCGCGGACCGGGCAGTCGACCAGGTCGCAGGGCAGGTCGGCGCTGCTCAGCACGCTCGATCGGCCGGCCGTGGTGGCCTTGTCGGCGGCCGACGGCGATCTGGTCGCGGTGGTGGTCGCCGGCGCCGTCGAAGGCGAGGATCTCCCGGGCCGAGGTGACGGCGAGGCCGGCCGCGCCGGTCAGCGTCCGCAGGTGCCGGACCGCCTTGCCGGCCGCGGCGGCGTTCAGCCCGGCGCGCAGCGGCTCGGCGGCGAGCCCCGCGATGTGCAGCACCTCGTAGGTGGCCCGCTGGGTGGCGGTCGCGATGCCCCGCCGGGCGCGCAGCCGAGTTACCGCGAACACGGCGCCGACCAGGGCGGCCAGCAGCACGAGAACCGCTACGGCCGCCGCCAGGTTGCCACCCACGCGGGGATTGTGTCGTACCTCTAGGCGGATTGTCGCCTCACGGCCCGTGTGGTGGCGGGCTTCAGTAGGCGCCCTTGCGGAAGAACACCACGAAGATCGTCCGCCACATGGTGTGGATGTCGAGCACGAGCGACCAGTTGTCGACGTAGTAGAGGTCGAGGCGGACGGCGTCGTCCCAGGACAGGTCGGAGCGGCCGGAGACCTGCCAGAGGCCGGTGATGCCGGGGCGGACGAGCAGCCGCCGCCGCACGTCGCCGAGGAAGTCGCCGTCCTCGGCCGGCAGCGGGCGCGGCCCGACCAGCGACATCTCGCCGACCAGCACGTTGATCAGCTGGGGCAGCTCGTCGATGGAGGTGGCTCGCAGCCATTTGCCGAACTTGAACACCCGCGGATCGTTGCGGATCTTGAACAGCAGGCCGTCGCTCTCGTTCTCGTCGACGAGGGAGGCGAGGCGGTCCTCGGCGTCGACGTACATGGTGCGGAACTTCCACACGTGGAACGTCTTGCCTTCGCGGCCGACGCGCGGCTGGCGGAAGAACACCGGGCCCCGGTCGGAGAGCTTGATGCCCAGCGCGATGACCGGGAAGAAGGGCAGCGCGATAGCCAGGCCGATCAGCGCGAACAGCCGGTCCATCACGTTCTTGGCCAGCCAGGCGAGGCCGGAGAGGGTCGGCTCTTCCACGTAGAGCAGGGGCATGCCCTCGATCGGGCGGATGTGCACGCGGGGCCCGGCGATGTCGGTGAGCTGCGGCGCGACGGCCAGGTCGATGCCGGTGCCTTCCAGTTGCCAGGCCAGCCGGCGCAGTTCGCCCGGCTCGGCGCTGGCCGAGCCGCACACCGCGATGGTGTCCGCGTTGAGCTCGCGGACCAGCGAGAGGATGTCGCGCCCGGCGTGGACCGGCACCGGCGGCGCCACGGCCGGGTTGGGCGCGTATCCCTCGGTCAGGTGGATGCCGACCGGCACCAGCCCGGCCGTGGGGTCGCGCGCGATCGTCGCGTAGACCTCGAGCGCCTCCTGCAGCGTGCCGACGAGCAGCATCCGGTGGGTGGCGATGCCGGCCTTCGCGCGGGCCACGTAGAGCAGGCGACGCGCGATATAGCGCAGCAGCAGCACATAGGCCAGGCCGCCGACCAGCGCCACGCCGACGGTCAGACGCGAGACGTCGGCCTTCGTGGCGAAGGCCAGGAAGGCGACGACCGCCACGACCGTCCACGACGCCCGGACGACCCGCTTGAACTCGTCGGTGCCGGCGCCGAGGTACCGGCGGTCGTATGCACCCTGGCCCCACAGCGCGGTCACCCAGCCCAGCGGCAGGAACACCCAGGCGATGAGCATGAACAGGCCATGGTTGGTCTGGAAGCCGGCGTTGGCCTGGTTGAGCGCGGAGGTCGCGGTCAGGTCGGCCAGCGCGACGGCCACGTAGTCGAGGGCGACGAGCAGCATCGCGTACGGGCGGTGCCAGGTCGACGCCCGGCGGGTCCGCTGCCAGGCCGACCGGGGCACCCCGTTGGGACCGAGCGGCATGGCCGCATGATCCGGAAGGATTTCGAAGCTATCGAGCTCACGCACTGTTGTTCCCCGGCTCGGTCGGGACGGCGGACGTTGGAGACTAGTGGTCACCTCAGTGCGTCCTCCCGCGCCGCTTTGTCGCCTGGGCGGCGCCGAACTGCTCGTCCGGATGAAACCTCGACCGTTCGAAAAAAACCAGTACCGCCACCAAAACTCGGCCCTCAGTGTGACATGACCAAGCTGTCCGGGTGACGACCGACGACACTAGTTGCTCAGCGTGTTGGCTGTCGAGTCCTCTGGCACACCTCGGACAGTAGGGATCTTTACCATCACGGTCAGTAGTACGCCGCCCACGAGAGTGGCGACCAGGGGGACCGCGGAACCGAGCGGCGGATGCCATGAACCGCCGAACGGATGCAGCCCAGCATCGATACCCACTTGGAAGCGGGTCATCACGCGGGCCAGCGCGTAGAGGTCCAGCGGCACGGTCAGCGCAACGAGTATAAGTATCAGCCGGTCGGGCAAATGGCCGACAAATGCCGCGCAGAGGACAGCGCCGGCGCCGAGCGGCATGATGTAGCGGCTGTGGGCGTACCAGCCGACCAGCGGCACGAAGTGGATCTCCAGCCCGGCGAGGATGGCGTACGAGGCCACCAGGATGCCGACGATCGCGATCCGGACGCGCCAAGCGGTAATGCCAGGAGCGCGGCCAAGCGATGCCTCGGCAGGCTCCGGCACCGCGGCCGCTGTAACTCCAGGAGCGCGGCCAAGCGGTGCCTCCGCAGGCTCCGGCACCGCGACCGCGGGTCGCCACAGCACGGGGAGGATGACGGCCGCCACGAGCAGGTACCACAGGCCGATCATCGCCAACGAAACCGTGGTTTCGCCGTACCCGAACTGTGCGATGACTTGGCGCGCATAGAACTCGGCGCGCGACGTCAACAGGCCCTTGACGATCTCGACCAGGCCCAGCGGATGCGCCGGCCGGACCGGCGTCGCGATGTCGGCGACGCTCGAGGCCAGCAGCCAGGTGACCGCGAAGGCCGAGCCGGCGATCGCCGGTACCCCGAAATACAGCAAGGCGGTGCGGTCGCGCAGCACCTCCGAGGCCCGCCGGCGGCCGGCCATGAGCAGGCAGGCGAGGACCGCCAGGCCGCCGAGCACGATCCCCAGGTGCAGCGCGGCGGCGAGTACGGCGAAGGCGACGCCGGCGATCAGCCACAGCCGCCACGGACTCGCCTCCGGCGGGGCCAGCAGCGCGCTCAGCAGGGCCACGAACAGCAGCACACCCGAGGTGATCTCCAGGCCGTTGGGGTTGATCGAACCGTTCAGGTCCATCGCCAACGGGGTACTGACCAGCACGATCCCGGCCATCAGGAGTCGCTTGCCGAGCCGGGCCGCGATAGCGGTGGCCACGGCCAGGAACACCGCACCGAGCGCCGCCGAGATCAGCCGCGCCCAGATCAGACCCGTCCCATCCGGGCTCAGCCGCAGCGGCAAGCCGACCGCGAGGTAGTACACCGGGCTGTACCGGCCGGCCGACGTCGGCAGGAGCGTTCTCGTACGGTCGGTGACCGGCCGCTGGCACGAGGCCGGCTTGTATGGCTTGGGTCGCCAGGTGCAGTCGGGGTTCTCGGGCAGCAGGCTGCGCGGCCCCTCGATGGCATCGGTCGGCCGGCCGCTCGCGTCGGTGATCTGCTCCGTCGGGACGAACTGCCCTGTCCACACCGCGTAGGCCCGGACGAGGTGCTGCTTCTCGTCGTACGTGCCGTTGACCGGCAACGCCAGCGCCCAAGCGGAGCCCAGCAGGAAGTACCCGACGAAAGCCAGCAGGGCTACCCGTTTCGTCGACACCCGGCCATTATGCCGACAACGCCCCCCGGTCTGTCGATCAAGGAAGTACACGCCCGGGAATCGGACAAATCCCGGCGCGCACTTCCTTGATCGACGGCGCGGAATCGACGGCGCGGAATCGACGGCGCGGAATCGACTGCGCGGGCAGCACCGCGGAGTGGGCTAGCGGACGAGTTTTGACAGGCGGCGGTCGGCGAGCGGCTTGCCGCCGGTCTGGCAGGTCGGGCAGTACTGGAGTGAAGAGTCGGCGAACGACACCTCACGCACCGTGTCCCCGCACACCGGGCACGGAAGACCGGTCCGCGCGTGGACGGCCAGGCCGGAGCGCTTCTCGGACTTCAGCGTGGCCGCCTTCTGCCCGACCGAGCGGTTCTTCGCGTCGGTCAGGACCTTCTGCGTCGCCTCGTACAGGCGGGCCATCGACTCCTCGGTCAGCCGGTCGCTGATCGCGAACGGGGAGAGCTTCGCCGCGTGCAGGATCTCGTCGGAGTAGGCGTTGCCGATGCCGGCCAGCACGGACTGGTCGGTGATGATCCCCTTCAGCTGACCGCGCCGGGACCGCACGGCGGCCGCGAAGCCGTCGTAGTCGACACTCAGCGCGTCCGGGCCCAGCTTGGACACGCCGGGCACCAGCCGGGGATCGGTCACGAAGTAGGCGGCCAGCTTCTTCTGGGTTCCGGCCTCGGTCAGGTCGAAGCCCGAGCCGTCGTCGAGGCGGACCCGGACCGCGATCGGACCCTTGCCCGGCTTGAGCAGGCCGGCCGACGGGAACGAGTCGCGGTAGTGCAGCCAGCCGGCGCGAGCCAGGTGGACGACCAGGTGCAGGTTGTCGCCGACGTGCAGGTCGAGGAACTTGCCGTGCCGGGACGCGCCGGTCACCGGCTGGCCGGCGGCCGCGCTCACCGGTGGGTCGTACGTCTTCAGCGCGCTGATAGCGGACACTTCGATCCGCTGGATCTGGTGGCCGACCGCGCGCTCGCGCAGGAAAGCGGCGAGCGCCTCGACCTCGGGAAGCTCGGGCACCCACCCAGCCTACTTCCGGCGCGGTGGCACAACAGTAGGCTCGGGGACGTCATGAAGGTCGTCGTCGCGCACAACCGGTATGCCTCCGCCCAGCCCTCCGGCGAAAACGTCATCGTCGACGCGGAGATCGCCCAACTGCGCGCGGCCGGGGTCGAGGTGCTGCCGTTCCTGCGCAGCTCAGACGAGATCGCCGGCTACTCGAAGGCGCAGAAGGCGCTGCTGGCTGTCTCGCCGATCCGCAACGGCCGGTCGCAGAAGGACCTCGAAGCGGTGATCCAGCGCGAGAAGCCCGACCTGCTGCACCTGCACAACCCGTACCCGCTGCTGTCACCGTGGGTGGTCCGCACCGCGCACAAGCACGGCCTGAAGGTGATCCAGACCGTCCACAACTACCGGCAGGTCTGCGCGCCGGGCCTGTACTTCCGCGACGGGCATATCTGCATGGAGTGTCGCGGCAAGGCGTTCCCGATGCCGGCCATCACGCACGCCTGCTACCGGGACTCGAAGGCGCAGTCGGCGATCATGGCGACCACGCTGACCGTGCACCGCGGCACCTGGCACAGCGTCGACCGGTACATCGCGCTGACCGACCGCATCGCCGAGCATCTGCGCGATTACGGCATTTCCGACGAACACATCTCTGTCCGGCCGAACGGCATTCCCGACCCCGGTCCGCCGTCCCCTCCCGGCGAGGGCTTCCTCTACGCCGCCCGGCTCTCCCCGGAGAAGGGTCTGTCCCTCCTCCTCGACGCCTGGCGCCGGCACCCGGACGGCGCGCTCGGGCCGTTGCGCATCGCCGGCGACGGCCCGCTCCGGGACCTCGCCGAGTCCGCCGCGGCCGAACGCGCCGACGTCAGTTACCTAGGACCTCTCGATTCTTCCGGTGTACGGGGGGAGCTCGCTCGAACGGCCACGGTCATAGCCGCCTCGACCTGGCACGACGTGTTGCCGACGATCATTCTCGAGGCACTGTCCAGCGGTCGACCGGTGCTCGCCACCGACCTCGGCGGCATGCCGTACCTGGTCGGGGCGGCCGGCTGGATCGTGCCGCCTACCGTCGACGGGATGGCGGACGGGCTGGCCCGGGCGGCGACCGAGGCGACGGGACTCGCCGACGCCGCACGCAAGCGCTACGAGGAGCACTTCGCTCCCGAACGGCTGACGCAACGACTCATCGAGATCTACGGCGAGGTGTTGCGGTGACGCCGCGCTGGCTCTGGGCCCTGCCGATGGCGCTGGTGGCTCTGGTCGCCGGCGGGGTCGAGCTGGCCGTGTCGGGCAGCGTGGGGTCCGCGGCCTGGGCAACTCTGGCCGGGCTGATCGCCGCCGCCGTCGGCGCGCTGGCCGTGTCGCTGCCGGGCGTCGACTGGCACGGCGTGGTCTTCGGCGGCCTATTCGTCGGCGCCGGCATCTTGAGCTGGACGTTCACCGACCGGCCGGCGGTGGTGTGGAGCGTGCTGCTGGTCGAGGGGCTGCTCTTCGTGGTGTGGAGCCGGCCGTGGCTGGCGCACCTGCGCACCGGCGTCCGGATGGGCACCTCCTGGCTCGGCACCTCGTACTGGCTCCTCGGCGTCATCGGCGCCCTGCTCATGCTGCACGCCGGGATGGCCGCCCAGCGGCTGCTCTACGCGGGCGTGTTCGGCCTCGCCGTCCTCGCGGTACTCGCGAAGTCAAAGCGCGACCTGAGCGTCGGGATCGTCGCCGCCTTCCTGGTGGCGATGGCCGTACTGCTGCTGGTGGGCTCGGGCAATCTCTTCCAGGACGTGCACGCCGTGCCGGCCAACGACTGGGGGAAGGGCTTCCAGTACCGGTTCTGGGGTGGTCCCTGGCTGCTCTACCACCCGAACTCGATCGCCGGCGTCGGCGTGCTGATCGCGCTGCGGGTCGGGCCGGACCGCGCGTTCGCCGCGTGGCAGCGCGTCGGGGTGATCGCCCTGGCCGCGTTCCTGGTCACCGTGACCAACTCGCGGAC
The DNA here is from genome assembly GCA_963816625.1 of uncultured Actinomycetota bacterium. GTDB lineage: Bacteria > Actinomycetota > Actinomycetes > Mycobacteriales > Micromonosporaceae > Dactylosporangium. Next base: position 208,356 of record CAWFLC010000008.1, read on the forward strand.
CGGCTTCATCTTCCTGTTCGCCGCGGCCGTCCTGCACGCGATCGCGTTGTGGTGGCGGCCGAACTACCCATCGACGAGGGGCCGCCTCGTTGCCGCCGCGGTGCCGTTCGTCGCCCTCGCCCTCGTACTCGTATCGGCGCACGGCGTGCAGTTCCTGACCCAGGAGCGATACGGCAGCGACGCCGGCGTCACCAGCGGACGGCTCGACACCTGGAAGCAGGTGCTCACCGACTTCCGGCACGCGGGCGTGGTCGAGAAGGCGTTCGGCGACACGAGTTCGGTGCGCTCGACGGTCACCCGTTCGAGCAGCGGTAGCGACATCAAGCTGACCGTCGACAACGCGCTCTTCGGCGCCCTGCGCCACGGCGGCGTCCTCGGCGTGCTCGCCTTCCTCATCGGGCTCGGCCTGCTGCTGTGGAACGTGTGGCGGCGCCGCGACAAGGTACCCACCTGGTTCGTCATCGCCGTGCTCAGCGCCCTGCCGACGATCGCGACCACGGAGTGGCTGCTCGGCGGCACCGGCGGCACGATGTGGATCCTCCTGGTCGCCGGCGAGGCCTACCTCATCGCGGGGCCGTCGTCGTCGCCTCCGGAAGCGGCGCTGACGCCCGTAGCCGACGCACCGCGTACCAGTACATAGCGATCATGCACAGCAGGCCGGTGGCCGAGCCGGTGAACAGGCCCCACACCGCGCCGGGCAGGCCGTCCTGGGTCGCGCCGATGACCAGCCCGGTCAGCGACACCGCCGAGAACACCAGGTACTGCGCGAAGAGCAGCTTGGCCCGGTGCATCGCGCGGATCGCGGCGGTGAACGGCACCTGCATCAGGTAGACGGCGCCCTGCAGGGCGATCGGCAGGGCCAGGGAGGCCACGTCGGCCCACTTCGTGGTGTGCGACAGCACGTACGAGATGAGCGGCCAGGCGATCAGGACCCACAGCAGGCCGAGCCCGGCGAAGACGAGAGCGAGCTGGCGGATCTGCCGGCGCAGCGCCGCCGCGGCCGCGTCGCCGTCGGGGCCGGGGAGGTGCGCCGCGTCGCCGGCCTTGCGGGACGCCCTCGGCACGAGCAGGCCCTGCACGGCGGTGATGAAGTTCTGCACCGGCTGCATCTCGATCGCCTGCACGAACCGGAGGCCGGAGATCTCCGTCGCGCTCAACCGGATGCCGACGAGGAAGTTGACCGCCTGCAGCTGGAACTGCCCGACGACGGCGGTGGCCGTGAACCAGCCCGACAGATGCCTGGTCTCGGCGAGCCACTCGCGTGGCTTTCCCCGCCAGGGCCGGAGCTTCTCCCGTACCAGGAAGGTCGTGCAACCGGCGACGGCGCCGAGGCCCCAGGCGGACAGGAGGGTCGCGGGGCTGACGACATCGAAAATGATCACGAGGGTGACCAGGACCGCCTGGGTACCGGCCCAGATCAGGTCGATGAACAGCGCCTTCTCCGGTTTGCGGTCGGACAGGTAGACGCAGCGACCGGTGTCGTGCAGCAGGATCGCGGGCAGGAAGGGCGCGAGCCAGATCAGGTCGAGCAGGTCGGTGTCGCCGCCCCGCGGGCGGACCAGCCAGATGACCACGAAGATCAGGCCGCCGGCGATCCCGGCGATCCCGGCCGTGGTCAGCCCGTTGCGGACCAGGCGATCGCGGCGCTCGCCGTCGTAGCGCGACGCCATCGCGATGAGGACGTCGCCGACGAAGGCGCGGTTGAGATACATCACGAGGTAGCCGATGCCGAGCGAGAGCAGCATGAGCCCGGCCCGGCCACGGGGCAGGAGCAGCGGCCCGAGCAGGGTGTTCGCGGCGTTGGCGGTCGCGATGACGAGCTGGTCGAGAAGGCCCGCGCCGACCCATCGGGCGCCGCGGATCCGGTTCAGGATCTTGTTCAGCGCTGACCCAGGCTGGTCCGGGCCGTCGCCGCGATGCTCGCGAGCAGGAAGGCGCCGTTGACGACGGTGAACGCGACCAGCACCCACACCATCCATTGTGGAGCGAAGGCGAGGGTCAGGCCGATCACGGTCACCACCGCACCGTAGTCGCGCACCAGCTTCACCACCTGAACAACCGGTGAAGTACTGGTGACGAGGCTGTGCGCGGTCTCGTCCTGCTGGAGGACCGAGGTGACCAGGTTGACCATCCAGGTGCCGGCGAAGAGCGCGCCCAGCCACGTGGGCAGGTGCACGTACGAGCTGGCCACGGCGACCACCGATGCCACGAGGGCGATCTGGATCGCCACGTCGCACAGGATGTCGATCCGCTTGCCGGCCGGGCTGGTCCGGCCGGTCACCCGGGCGAGTTGGCCGTCGGCGCAGTCCAGCGCGTAGGCCAGGTGCCACAGGATCAGCGCGGCCAAGCCGACGACCAGGTGCAGCTGGTGGGCGCGCGGGATGATGACCAGCACCGCGATCGAGGCGCCGAGCCCGATCACCAGGTTGCCGATGGTCAGGATGGTCGGTGCGAGGCCGAGGCGGTAGGCCACGACGCTGAGGTAGGCGCCCAGCCGCTGGCTGATCGTCATCGTGAAGAGGCCGCCGCCGCGGTTGCGGGCGAGGAAGTCGGCGGCAGTCGGCTGCGCATGTACCGCGGTCATGCTGCCTCCTCGGTCGCAGGCTCCCGAGGAGCCAGGCTGACGCGCTTCCGGACCTCGCGCGAGCGCTCGGTCATGACGTTTTCAGCTCGTTCGCGCGGGCCAGATCCGCCGCGAAGTCGACCTCGACACAGTCGAACGCGGAGATGTCGATGGCCTTCACCCGCATGCCGTCCTCGGCGATCGCCGTCTCGATGCCGCGCTCGAAGTAGTCGCTGTCGGCGCACCGGTCCAGGTGGCGGATCAGGACGTCGCGGTCGCCGGCGGTGACGAAGTTGATCCCGACCGCCTCACCGAGCCCGCCGACCACCTGCTTGGACAGGTCCTTGACGAAGCCGTCGCCGTCGAGGGTGTACTTGACCTCTTCCTCCGCGACGCTCGCCGTGTTGACCGCGACGAACGACCGGCCGGCCTCGATGTGCTCGGTCAGCGAGTCCAGCAGGCCGGGCACGAAGACGACGTCGCCGTTCATCCACAGCACATCGCCCTCGGGCGCCAGGCGGAGCGCCTTCAACAGGCTCTTGTTGGTGTTCGTCTGGTCGTAGAGCTCGTTGTAGACGAACGACGCGTCGGCCGACGCGGCCTCCATGATCAGGTTCATCTTGAACCCGACGACGATGCTGATGTGGACGTTATCGCCGAACGTCGTGTGCAGATGGTCCAACTGCTGGCGCAGGATGCTGCGGCCGTCCGCGAGCGGGGTCAGCGGCTTTGGATGGGGCCGCCCGAGGCGGGTGCCCATGCCGGCCGCCAGGATGACCACGTTGAGCGACATACGGTGCCTACCTCTCTCCAGATGGAGTAGAGGTTAACGCCACCCAAACATCAATTGTCTACCAGCTGACATCCAACGGTTTGCCTTCCGCATAGCCGGCCGCGCTCTGCACCCCGACCAGGGCCCGTTCGGCGAACTCGGCGAGGTTGGCCGCGCCGGCGTAGGTGCAGGCGCTGCGCACCCCGGCGACGATCGCGTCGAGGATGTCCTCCACGCCCGGCCGGCGCGGATCGAGGTACATGCGTGAGCTGGAGATGCCCTCTTCGAAGAGCGCCTTGCGGGCCCGCTCGTACGGGCTGTCCTCGGCGGTACGGCGGCTGACCGCGCGGGCCGAGGCCATGCCGAAGCTCTCCTTGTAGAGCCGGCCGTCGGCGTCGCGGCGCGGGTCGCCGGGCGACTCGTGCGTGCCGGCCAGCCAGGAGCCGATCATCACGTTGGACGCGCCGGCGGCCAGCGCGAGCGCGACATCCCGCGGGTGGCGCACGCCGCCGTCGGCCCACACGTGCCGCCCGTGGCGACCGGCTTCGGCGGCGCACTCGAGCACGGCGGAGAACTGCGGCCGGCCGACGCCGGTCATCATCCGGGTGGTGCACATGGCCCCCGGCCCGACGCCGACCTTGACGATGTCGGCGCCCGCCTCGATCAGGTCGAGCGTGCCCGCCCTGGTCACCACGTTGCCGGCGACGACCGGTACCGGCGGGTCGAGCGCACGGACGGCCTTGAGCGTGTGGATCATCCGCTCCTGGTGCCCGTGCGCGGTGTCCACGACCAGCACGTCGACGCCGGCGGCGAGGAGCTTGTCGGCGCGGCCGGCGGCGTCACCGGTGACCCCGATGGCGGCGCCGACGCGCAACTGCCCGGATCGGTCGACGGCGGGCTGGTAGAGCGTGGCGCGCAGCGCGGCGTTGCGGGTGAGGATGCCGACCAGGCGGCCCTGCTCGTCGATCACCGGCGCGAGCTTGTGATGCCCGCCGACCAGCCGGTTGAACGCCTCTTCCGGAGAGACGTCGTCGGGCAGCGTGAGCAGGTTGCGCGACATGACGCTGGCCAGCTGGGTGAACCGGTCAACGTCGGCGCAGTCGCTCTCGGTAACCACGCCGACCGGCCGACCGTCGGACACCACCACGACCGCGCCGTGCGCGCGCTTCGGTAGCAGGTCGAGCGCGAGGGCGACGGTGTCGGTCGGGGCGAGCTTGATCGGCGTGTCGTGCACCAGGTGGCGGCGCTTGACCCAGGCCACCGCCTCGGACACGACGTCGATCGGGATGTCCTGCGGGATGATCGCGATCCCACCCCGGCGGGCGACGGTCTCGGCCATCCGCCGGCCGGCGACGGCGGTCATGTTGGAGACCACGATCGGTATCGTCGTACCGCTGCCGTCGTGGCTGGTCAGGTCCACTGCGAGCCGCGACTCGACGGCCGAGCGGCTGGGGACCATGAATACGTCGTCGTAGGTCAACTCGTGCTCGGGCACGAGGTCATTGAGGAATCGCATGGTACCCACAAGGCTACCGCCACAACTTCGGGGAAGTTGTGGTCTCCAGGGCCTGCTGAGGCCACCGCTTCCCCGAAGTTGTGGCGGCCGGTCAGGGCGTCAGCTCGACGATCAGGTTGAACGGGGTCGAGGTCGCCACCCGCGCGCCGCTGAAGCCGGCCCGGTGGGCGGTCTCGACCAGCTTGCGCGGGCCGGCCTGGGCGCCGAGCGGCTCGTCCGGCCCGTGCTGGGATACCGCGTGCGGCACGCAGATCGTCGCCGACGCCGCGTAGAAGATCTGCCCGACCGGGTTGAGGTTGTCCTCGATGCGATCCCCGGCGGCCGGCTCGACCACCAGTACGGTGCCGTCCGCGGCGAGCTGGGCGCGGCACCGTGCGAGCGCGGCGACCGGGTCACCCATGTCGTGGAGGCAGTCGAAGAGGCAGATCAGGTCGTACGGGCCGCCGGTGATCGCGTCGGCCGCCACCGTCTCGAAGCGCACCCGATCGTCGACGCCGGCCCGCTTGGCCAGCTCGGTGGCCCGCTCGATCGACGCGGCGTGGTAGTCGAAGCCGGCGAAGGTCGCCGCCGGGTACGCCTCGGCCAGCACGATCGTTGAGCTGCCGTGCCCGCAGCCCACGTCGGCGACCCGGGCTCCGCGCTCGAGCTTGCCGACCACGCCGACCAGCGCGGGCAGCCACGACGACACGAGGTTGGCGGCGTAGCCGGGCCGGAAGAACCGCTCGGTACCGGCGAACAGGTTGTTGTCGTGGCGGTGCCAACCGAGGCCGTCGTCCGACCGGTACGCCGCGGCGATCTGGTCGAGGTCCTGGTGCACCGAGTCGAGCACCTGGGCCAGACCGGTGAGGAAGACCGGGCTGGTGTCGTCGGCGAATACGGTCGCCTGCGCTTCGTTCAGCGAGAAGAGGCCGTCGGCGTAGTCCACGTACCCGGCCGCGGCGACGCCGGCGAGCCATGGCACCAGGTGGCGCTCACGTACGCCGGTAGCCGCGGCGAGCTGCGCCGGGCCGATCGGTCCCGCGCCCACGAGCGCCTTCCAGAGTCCGAGCTTGTCGCCCAGCGTCACGAGGGACGCGGACCAGGCGGCCGCGAGGTCGCCAACCGTCTTACCAACGAGTTCATCGAGATCAGTCATGCCGGTACCGTGCGCCGATCGCCCTGCAGTGACTTTGCAAACCCGTTGCAAGGCTCCCCCGGAAAGCTCTCGGCATGACAACAGTTGACCGTCTTCTCGACGCCATCACCGCCGCCACCATCCCCTCCGCCGACCTCTGGGCCGACGACGCCGTCCTCGACGCGACCGTGCCCAACTGGCGGATGACCATACGTGGCGCGGACGCCATCCGAGCCGAGTTTTCCAAGTGGTACGCCGACGAGGGCGAGTTCGAGCAACTCGACCAGCTGCCGATCCTCGGCGGCACGATCGTCCGGTTCCTGCTCACCTGGACCGAGCAGGGCATACCGCACGCCGCCCACCAGGTGCACTTCCTTCGAGTCGACGATGACCGGATCGTGGCGCACCAGGTCTGGTGCGGCGGACGATGGGCAGCGGATCTCATGGCCGACATGGAGCAATCCACGATCGAGCAGATGCAGATCGAGCCGATGCCGATGGAGGCGACGACGTGACCGGTGGCCCGCGCACTCGTCTAGCCTGTGGATAACCCGAAGGAATTGTCAGTCCTGGCTCGCAGGATCGGAGCATGACGATGACCGCTTCTCTGCCAAGCCAGACGCATGGGTGGACGATCGACGACCTGATGGGCACCCCCGACGACGGCAATCGGTATGAGCTTGTCGACGGGAGCCTCCTGGTGAATCCGCCTCCGAGCCTGCCTCACGTTCGTGGCAACGCACGCCTCGACCGCATCCTCAACCGCGCCTGTCCAGCCGGCCAGGTGGTGCTCTCCGTCGGCGCGGGCATCGACCTCGGCAACCGGAAAACCTGCTACATCCCCGACACGCTGGTGACGACCGAGGCGGCGCTCGCACAAGAGGAGCAGGTCCTGGTCGCCGCCGACGTGTCGCTGGTGATCGAGGTGCTCTCACCCAGCAACGCGCGCGTCGATCTTGTGCTCAAGCGCCACGACTATGGGGCGGCCGGCATCCCGCAGCACTGGATCGTCGACCTCAGGGGCCGCACGATGACCGTGCTCCTCGATCCCTACGGCGACGGCTACCGGCGGGAGCTGGCGGTCAAGGCCGGCGAGCAGTGGACCACGCCGGACCCGTTCCCGCTGACCCTCGATCCGGCGGAGTTCACCTAGCCGTCGTCACGGCGGTCCACGCGGTCTGGAGGGAGGCCGCGTGGTCGCCGGCCAGCTCGGCCAGCCGGGCGACGCGGCGCTCGGCCAGCCGGTGCCACGCGTCGATGCCCGACGCCTGCGCCAGCGACGCCGTCATCCACCACGACTCCAGCGCGGCCACCTGGTCGAGGGCCTCCACCGCGGGCGCTATCGACTCCGGGGCCACCGGCTCGCCCGCTCGCCAGCGGGCCTCGGCGAGCAGGACGGCCGACATCGCGCGGTAGCGGCGGAGACCGATCCGGCCGGCTGCGTCAAGTACCCCTTGAAGGTCTTCGGCGGCGGCGGCGAAGTCGCCTTGGGCCATGGCGCACCGGCCGGACAGGAGGCGGGCGCGCAGTTCGTGGCGCCAGCGGTAGGCGTGCGGCATGTCGCCGGTGTCGGCGGCGCGGGTCAGCATCTCGGCGGCCGTCGACGGGTCGCCTCGGCGCAGGGCCGCGTCGCACAGGTCGAGCGCGGCGTGCGCGAACGGCTCGCCCATGCGGATCCGGCGGGCCGCGTCGAGGGCGCGCGCGTTGGAGTCGTCGGCGCGGGCGAAGTCACCGAGGTTGCGCAGGATCCAGCCGCGGTAGTTGTCGGCGCGGCCGGCGTAGCGCTCGGTGTGTTCGCGGGCGCTCGCCTCCTCGAGGCGGTCGAGCTCGGCGAACGCCTCGGCGACGCGGCCCAGGTGGGCGTAGGCATGGGCGGCGGCGAGGTGGCGCTGTGGATAGAGGAACGGCAGGCGGCTGGCGCGCACCAGTTCGGTGCCGGCGAGCACCCGCAACGCCTCGGCCGGCTCGTCGGTCTGTGCGTGCAGCCAGGCGAGGTACAGGTCGGCGATCGGCCGGGTTGGCCCGGTGCTCTGCTCGCGGGCCCGGGTGAGGAGCACGGCCGCGGTGGCCATGTCGCCGGTCATCTGCGCGGCCCGCCCGGCGATCGTGAGACAGCTCGCGGCGAGCTCGGCGGCGCCGGCCCGCATCGCTTCGGCCGCGCCCTGTTCGGCCAGGGATCTCGCGCGATCGACATCGCGGGTGTGATACGCCACGAGCGCACCGGCCTCGAACGCCGCGGCCCGCTCGGTCGGCTCGACCGCGAGGGCGAGCGCCTCGGCCGCGTCGGCCGACGCGTCGGCCAGCCGGCCGGCCTGCAGTCGGGCTCGTGCGCGGGCGACGTGGAAGGTCGGCTCGTCGGCAAGGTCCAGCGCCTCGTCGAGCCGGCGGCACGCCTCCTCGTGCTCGAAGCGGCTCGACGCGATCTCCGCCGCGTTGGCCAGGGCCCGAGCGGCGAGCCGCCGATCGCCGCCCTGGAGGGCATGAAACGCGACGGCGCCCGGGTCGGCGCCCCGGCGCTCGGCCAGGCACGCGGCGGCCTGCCGGTGCAGCAGCGCGGCCCGGCCGCTGCTGGTCGACGCGCGCAGCGCCGCTCGGACGAGCTGGTGGGCGAAGGCGAAGCCGGTGCCGCTTTCGACGAGCAGATGCCGCCGTACCCCTTCCTCGAGATGGTCGAGCAGCTCGGCCGGGCCGGCCGACAGGACGGCGGCGAGGAGGTCGAGATCCACGTCGGGGCCGAGCACGGCGGCGGCGCGCAGCGTGGCCGCCGTGTCCGGGCCCGATCGGTCACACCGCTCGGCCACCGCCGCGCGGATGGAGTCCGGCAGTTCTCCGGTGGACCGCGACAACTCGAGCAGGAACATCGGGTGCCCGCCGCTGCGCTGATACAGGTCATCGACCCGCGCCGGAGATCCTTCGCCGAGGACCTCGGCCACGGCCTCGCGACTCAGGGGTCCAAGGTGGACGGTCTCATGTGGACGGGGTACGACCCCCTCTTCCGGCCGGCGGGCCAGCACCACGAGGACCGGCAGCCGCCGCACGATGTGGTGCAGCCAGGCGATCGTGGCGCGGTCGGCCCACTGCGCGTCGTCGAGCAGCCAGACGACGCGATGCTCCGCGCAGAGCCGCGCCATGACCCGGTCCAGTGCGACGGTCAGGAGGTTGCCCGCCGCCCCGGACAGCTGCGCGGCCGGCACCGTTTCCTGCGTACTGAGGGTCAGCTCGGCCGGGTCGACGTGGTTGGCCAGCCCGTCGAGGATCGGCTGCAGCGGAAGGCCGCCGCCGAACTCCTCGCCCGCACCGCGCAGCACGATCGCCCCATCCAGCCGGCTCGCGAACTCGTTCAGCAGCCGGGTCTTGCCGATGCCCGGCTCGCCGTCGACGGCGATCAACCGGCCGGCCGGCTCTTCGGACAACAGGAGGAGCCTTCGTAGTTCATCGGCGCGCCCCGGCAGCCCGGGGGCCGGGCCGGCCATGTCGCTTGTGGACTGTCCAAGCAAGACGGAGCGATGGACCTCGGACGTCTCGGACGAAGGGTCGACGCCGAGCTCCTCGGCCAGCCGCGCCGCCATGTCGGCGAATGCCTGTAGGGCGAGCGCGGGCCGGCCGGTGCGGGCGTGCGCGGTCATCAGGGCGCGCAGCGCGGCCTCGTCGAAGGGCTCGACTGCCAGTGCCTCGTCGGCCAGGCGGGCCGCCGCCCACGGATCACCGACCGCGAGTGCCGCCTCGGCGGCGATCAGCCGGGCCGTCGCCGCGTCCCGCGCCACCGACGCCCGCTCGGCCTCCAGCCACGGCGCGTCCCCCTCGTCCGGCAGCAGCGGGCCGCGCAGCAGGTCGAGCGCGGCCTGCGCGGCGGCTCGGGCGGGAGCCGCGGCGCCGGCCCGGAGACGGATCCCGGCCTCCGCGACCAGTTCGGCCAGCGCGGTCACGTCCAGCCAGTCGGCGGTGAGGGCATAACCGGCCGGGGTACGGGGAAGAGCCGTCTTCAGCGTCGATCGGAGCCGACTGATCAACACCGACAGCTGCTCGGCGGGCTGGGCCGGCGGCTCGTCGCCCCAGACGGTGTCGACGAGCGCATCGACGCCGACCGGCGCGCCGCGGGCCAGGGCCAGCCGGCCGAGGAGACGACGCGCCTTCCGGCTGCCGAGCCGCGTCAGATCGACGCCCTCGACCGCCAGCCCGCCCAGTACCCGCACCCTCATGGAGGTCATCACCCTCTCTGCGAGAGTTAACCGCTGGACGCTCTCGTAGGCTATGAGCCATGCAGCTCATTTCGTTTGCGCGTGGGGCGCCCAGCCTGGACATCATCGACATCGACGGCTTGAAGGCCGCGGCCGTGCGCGCCTTCGAGGTCGATCCGGGCGGCGTCACCGCTTACGGCACGTCGGTCGGCTATCTGCCGCTGCGGGCGTGGATCGCCGAGCGGCACGGCGTCGAGCCGGATCAGGTCATCGTGACCAACGGCTCGTTGCAGGCCGATGCCCTGCTGTTCGAGCACCTGGTCAAGCCCGGTGATGCGGTCGTCGTCGAGAAGCCGAGCTATGACCGCACGTTGCTCGGCCTGCGGTCGCTCGGGGCCGACGTGCACCAGGTCACCCTGGCGGACGACGGCATCGACGTCGACGAGCTCCGCGCGCTGCTCGAATCGGGGCTGCGGCCGAAACTCGCGCACGTGATCCCCAACTATCAGAACCCGGCCGGGATCACGCTGTCCGCTGAGAAGCGCCGCGCGCTGGTGGCGCTGGCCGCCGAGTACGGCTTCGTGATCTTCGAGGACGACCCTTACGCGGACATCCGCTTCCGCGGCGAGAAGCTGCCGTCGATGCTGTCGCTGGACATCGCGGCTGGGGCGGCCGCCGGCGTGGTCGTGCACGCGAGTTCGTTCACCAAGACCGTCTGCCCGGGCGTACGAGTCGGATATCTGATCGGGCCCAAGGCGGTGATCGCGCCGATCACCAAGCGCGCGACCAACCTGTACATCTCCCCGGGCATGGTGTCCGAGGCGATCGTTCACCAGTTCTGCCTCTCCGGCGCCTTCGACCGCTCGATCGCGACGGTGTGCTCGGCGCTCGGCGAGCGGGCCACGCTCCTGGCCGAGGCGCTGCGCAAGCACATTCCCGGCGTGCAGTTCATCGAGCCGGACGGCGGCTACTTCCTATGGATCGAGCTGCCCGACGACATCGACACCCGCGCGCTCGAGCCGGTCGCCGCGGAGCACGGCGTGGCCGTGGTGAAGGGCAGCGACTTCCTGCTCGAGGGCGGCACGCACGCACTCAGGCTCGCCTATTCGGCGGTTACGACGGATCAGGTGGAAGAAGGAGTGCGGCGATTGGCCGGCGCCATTGAAGTCGTACGGGCCCAAAAGAAATAGAAACGTGATCGTGGGGTGCTATGCCTGCGGGTCCTGGATGGATCAAAATCCAGCGCGGCGTAATTTCTTACAAGGCCGCTGAACCCGAAGACTTCACCCCCCGCCCCCCAACGGCACCGGGTGGGTCGGCCGCGCCCCACCCCCCACCAGCGGTCGACCCGCCCGGTGCCACCTTTGTCGGCGTACGGTCACCTGGCAAGAAGCCGACCTCGGGAGGTGTCGTGATGGCGGATGAACAGCGATCCCTGTCCCGGGCGTTCGCCCGGCCGCTGCGGGCGATGAGCCAGATGCTCGGCAACAACGCCAACCTCAACGGCCCGGACGCGGGCTCGAGACCGGTGCATGGCAATGCGATCATCGACTGCGCGCTGTACGTCGACGGCCACCGGCAGCCAGGCGTTTGGCACTACGCCGAGGCCCTCGTCGCGGCCCGCCGGCACCGCAACAGCTTCCTGTGGCTCGGGCTCAGGGAGCCGAGCGCCGACCAGCTCGCCGACATCGGGGAGACCTTCGGCCTGCACGAACTGGCGGTCGAGGACGGGGTCAAGTCGTCGCAGCGGCCCAAGGTCGAGCGGTACGGCGACATGACGCTGGTCACCATGCGGACCGCCCGCTACGTCGAGCACTCCGAGCTGACCGAGACCAGCGAGGTCGTCGAGACCGGCGACGTGCTGATGTTCATCGGCGAACACTTCGTGATCACCGTCCGGCACGGCGACGCCTGTCGGCTCAGCCCGGTGCGCCATGACCTCGAAAGCAAGCAGGAACTGCTGGCCCGGGGGCCGTGGGTGGTCGCCTACGCGGTCTACGACATGGTCGTCGACCTGCTCGTGGAGGTCGCTACCGGCATCGAGGAGGACATCGCCGAGGTCGAGGACTTCACGTTCTCCCGCACCAAGACCACCGGTACCAACCGCATCCAGCGGATCTACCAGCTCAAGCGGGAGTTGATGGAGTTCAAGCGGGCCGTGCTGCCGTTGCAGCGGCCGCTCGCGTCGCTGGCCGGAGGTCAACTGGCCGAGGTGCCGACCGAGGTACGCCGGTACTTCCGGGACGTCAACGACCACCTGGCCCGCGTCGTCGAGCAGGTGCTCTACCTCGACGACGTGCTCAACTCGGTGATGCAGGCGCGGCTCGCGCAGGTCAGCATCGACCAGAACAACGACATGCGGAAGATCGCCGCCTGGGCCGGTATCGCGGCCGTGTGGACCTCCATCGCCGGCGTCGAGGGCATGAACTTCAACTTCATGCCGGAACTGCGCTGGATCTACGGCTACCCGATCACGCTGGGCGTGATGCTCGGCGTGTCCGTGGTCCTGTACCGCGCGTTCAGACGCTCCGGCTGGCTGTGAGAACAGCGCACCGGAGCGTCTGAAGCAGAGAAACTACGAACGGCCGTTGTGCGAGGTCTTGTCCACGCCAACCGAGCCAACACCGCTTGTCGGGCTGTCCGGCGTGCTCTTGGAGCCGATCAGATCGGACGACCGCTCTTTCACGTCTTTCGCGGCCGCTGACACCTTGTCGACGCCCGCATCCATGGTCGACTTGGCCTTGTCGAGCACCGCGTGCGTGTCGCTCGTGGTCCGCGTGGCGTCGTACTCGTCCCACGCGTTGTTGGCCTGCCGGCGCTTCACGTACGCAGTTGCCGCGCCGGCCACCGCGCCCGCAGCCACGAGGCCACCGAGCACCATCGGCCAACGCCGCTTCTTGTTGCCGCCCAGACCGGTTTGCTTCTGGACCTTCTTCTTCCCGTTGCGAGCCAGCTTCTTGGCATCCTTCCTGGCCCGCCGCGACCCGTCGAGCGCGGCGCTGAGCAGCGTGTCCATGCTGTCCACCGTCACGTCGCGGGCCTTGGTCAGGCTGGGCTGGACCGCCTTGCGGGCGGACTCGACGCGGGGAGCCATGGCACCTGATGCGCCGTCGGCGGCGTGCGCCGCGGCCAGCCGCAGGTGTCCAAAGCTTTCGTTCAGCTCTTCCCGCGCGAGCCGAGTGTGAGTCTTCACCTGACGCCGTCGAAACACTTAAACTCCACCTCCTGTGCGGTTCACCATACGGTTACCCAAAATCACGCTCGGGAACCGGGCATTCGCGTCCGCTCTTGGTCATCGTGCCGGTTGGTGGTCCTCCGTACACCCCGAACTGGCAGATCAGCGGTCGGATACGGTGAGGTCGGCGCTTCTGGCATCACAGCCGTTGCGCCGCACACGAAACGACTCAGAAGGGACTTCTGGTGGCTGAGCAAACGTTCGCGACGTTGCACACCAACGTCGGGGCCATCCGCGTGGAACTCTTCCCCAACCACGCGCCGAAGACCGTCCGCAACTTCATCGAGCTCGCCGAGGGCACCAAGGAGTACACGGACCCGCGCACCGGTCAGCCGGGCAGCGGGCCGTACTACAACGGGGTCCTCTTCCATCGCGTGATCAGCGGCTTCATGATCCAGGGTGGCGATCCGACCGGCACCGGCCGGGGTGGTCCGGGCTACACGTTCAACGACGAGATCCACCCCGACCTGCAGTTCAACCGGCCATACCTGTTGGCCATGGCCAATGCCGGCATCCGCAACGGCGCCGGCACCAACGGCTCACAGTTCTTCGTCACGGTGGGCCCGACCCCGCACCTCAACGGCAAGCACACGATCTTCGGCGAGGTCGCCGACGACGATTCCCGGAAGGTCGTCGACACGATCGCCACCACGCAGACCCAGGCCGACCGGCCGCTGCAGGACATTGTGATCGAGCGGGTCTCGATCGAGAAGGCGTCATAGCCGCTGGCTACATTTGATACATGACACAGCCGCCGCCGACGGCCATCCCGGTGTGCTACCGGCACCCACAGCGTGAGACCTACGTGAAGTGCGTCCGGTGTGACCGGCCGATCTGCCCCGACTGCATGCGCGAGGCGTCGGTCGGTCACCAGTGCCCGGAATGCGTCGCCGACGGGCGGCGCACGCAACGGCGCCCGCAGACCGCGTTCGGCGGAAGCAGCGTCGGTCAGCGCGGCTATGCCACGATCGCGCTGATCGCGATCAACGTTCTGGTCGGGGTGGCCGCGTTGATCAGCGGCGGTTCGGGTTCGCTCGGCGGCGGTGGCCTCGGCGGGCTGATGGGCGGCTTGACCCCGCTGCACCAGTGGGGGGCGCTGGTCACCCAGCCGCTCGGCCGCGACAGTCTGACCGGCCAGGTGGTCGTCCTGCCCGGCGGCCTCATCGACGGTGAGTACTACCGGCTGTTCACCTCGATGTTCCTGCACTACGGCCTGATTCACCTGCTGCTGAACATGTGGGCGCTGTGGGTCCTCGGCCGGGCGCTGGAGGCCATGCTCGGGCCGGCGCGGTTCCTGGCGCTCTACCTGGTCTCGGGCCTGGGCGGCAGCGTCGCGGTGTTCCTCTTCGCCAACCCGCACTCATACACCGCCGGCGCGTCGGGGGCGATCTTCGGCCTGTTCGCCGCGCTGATCGTGCTCCTGCGCAGGATGCGGATGAGCATCGCCGGCGTGGTTCCGGTGCTGATCGTGAACTTGATCTTCACCATCTCGGTGCCCGGCATCGCGATCGCCGGGCACCTCGGCGGCCTCGTCACCGGCGGCCTGGTCGCGGCCGGCCTCGCCTACGCGCCGCAGCAGATCCGCACGAAGGTCCAGGTGGCCGCGGTCGGGGCGACGCTACTGATCCTCTTCGCCCTGACGGCCTGGCACAGCGCCACGCTGTCGATATCCCCACCCGCCTGACCGCGGCCCGACTCCGGTCCCGCCACCGTTTCGGGGAAGTAGTGGCCTCAGCGGGGTCGCGAGGCCACTGTTCCGGGGAAGTTGTGGCCTCAGGGGGTCGGGTGGCCACTCCTTCGGGGAAGTAGTGGCCTCACGGCGCGAGCTATGGCTGCGGGCTGGTCGGCTGTTCTCGCGGGGGAAGGGCGTGCCAGGTGCGACCTTGCAGCAGTTCGCCGGCCCCTAACCAGACGAGGTTCATCAGCCGCGTCGCGGCGTTCTCCGGCGGCTCCTCCTCGTGGTCGACCAGCCAGTCGGCCATCGACTCGGCCGCGCCCACCAGGGCGTGCGCGACCGGCACCAGGTCATTCAGGGTCGCCTGCACCGGCGCGCCCGCGCAGGCTCCTTCGAGCAGCCCCGTGACCACCTCGATGATCCGGCCGCGCATGCCGGTCAGTTCGCTGTCGAACGGCGCCGGGGCCTGCCGGTACAGGACGCGCCAGCCGTCCCGGTGGGCGCCGACGAACCCGAAGAACGCGCGGAGCCCGTTCCACAACTGCTGGTCGGGCTCGGCGGCCGGCTCGACGCCGGAGGCGACCGCCTCCATCAGGAGCGTCGCCTCGCGGCGCAGGCAGGCCAGGAAGAGTCGTCTTTGGTACCGAGGTATGCGTAGACCATGGGTTTGGAGATGCCGGCGACCTCGGCGATCTCGTCCATCGAGGCGGCGTGGAAGCCGCGCCGCGCGAAGACTTTCACGGCGGCGTCGAGCATCTGCTGTTCGCGCACCGCACGGGGAAGGCGCTTGATCGATGCGGTCGACACCTTGCCCCCTTACCTACTCGTGCGTAATGTTACGCGCGAGTAGCATTCTTGTCCGCTACGTACGGAGGAAATCATGACCGACCTCGAGAGCCTTGGCGACTTTGCCAACGTGGAGCCCAAGCAGTTCGCGCAGCTGGTCAAGTCCACGCCCGACGCCCAGCTCGCCGAGCTCATGAGCGGCGACGCGCGTGGCAAGATCCTCGACTCGATCTTCACCCGGTTCCCGCAGCTCTTCCGCGCCGACCGCGCCGGCTCGACCAACGCGGTCATCCACTGGATCATCACCGGCCGCCCGGACGGCGGGGCCGACACCTACGAGCTGGTCATCGCCGACGGCGCCTGCGTGCTCTCACCGAGCGCCGACCAGGACCCGAAGCTCGCCATCACGGTCGGCCCGGTCGACTTCCTCAAGGTCGTCTCCGGCAACGGCAACCCGATGATGATGTTCATGACCGGCAAGCTGAAGGCCAAGGGCGACCTCGGTCTGGCCGCCAACATCGCGCAACCTCTTCGACATCCCCAAGGCCTGATCATGCCCGAGTTCTCGCTCGACCTGAACGAGGAACAGCGGGACCTGCGCGACTGGGTGCACGGCTTCGCCAGCGAGGTCGTGCGCCCGGCCGCGGCGGAGTGGGACGAACGCGAGGAGACCCCCTGGCCGATCATCGCCGAGGCCGCGAAGATCGGCCTCTACGGCTTCGAGTTCCTGGCCAACACCTACGCCGACCCGACCGGGCTGTCGCTGCTGCATCGCCAGCGAGGAGCTGTTCTGGGGTGACGCCGGCATCGGGTTGTCGATCTTCGGGCACCGGTCTGGCCGTCGCCGCGATCTACGGCAGCGGCACACCCGAGCAGTTGGTCGAGTGGGTGCCGCAGTGCTTCGGCGACGCGCTCGGAGCCCAAGGTCGCCGCGTTCTGCACGACCGAGCCGGAGGCCGGCTCCGACGTCGGCGCCATGCGCACCCGCGCCCGCTACGACGAGGCGACCGACGAGTGGGTGCTCGACGGGCAGAAGGCGTACGCCACCAACGGCGGGCATCGCCAACGTGCACGTGGTGACCGCGAGCGTCGACCCCGAACTCGGCTCCCGGGGCCAGGCCGCGTTCGTCGTGCCGCCCGGCACCGCCGGGCTGACCGGCACCAAGAAGCTCAAGAAGCTGGGCCTGCGTGCCTCGCACACGGCCGACGTCTTCCTGGACGACGTACGGGTGCCCGGCCGCTGCCTGCTCGGCGGCAAGGAAGCCCTCGACGAGCGGCTGGCCAAGGCGCGCGAAGGCAAGCGGGCCAGCGGGCAGGCGGCGATGCGCACGTTCGAGCTGTCCCGCCCGACGGTCGGCGCGCAGGCGCTCGGGCGTCGCCCGGGCCGCGTACGAGTACGCGCTGGAGTACGCCGAGGTCCCGCGTGCAGTTCGGCCGGCCGATCATCGAGAACCAGGCGATCGCGTTCGCGCTGGCCGACATGCGCACGGAGATCGACGCGGCGCGGCTGCTGGTCTGGCGGGCGGCCTGGATGGGCCGCAACAACCGCGTCGTTCGCGGCCGGCGAGGGCTCGATGAGCAAGCTCAAGGCCGGCGAGGTCGGCCGTCGTCGGTGACCGAGAAGGCGGTGCAGATCCTCGGCGGCGCCGGCTACCTGCGCGACCACCCGGTCGAGCGCTGGTACCGCGACGCCAAGATCTACACCATCTTCGAGGGTACGAGCGAGATCCAGCGCCTCGTCGTGGCCCGCGCCATCTCGGGAACGTACATTCGCTGACCGCGCCGCGGGCGGATCTTCGCCGGTGCCGAGGGATGTCTCTTTCATCGACGCGCTACCCAAAACGCGACCGGCGAGGCGTCCACCGTAACCTTCCGCGACCGGACGGATTCACAGGCGTTGACATTTGACAATCGTCACGCGTAATTTTGGTCCGCCATAGGGGCGGCATCCCCTATGAATACGCATTTATCGCCATTGACGCCCGTGGGCAGCCAGCGGCCCACGGGAAGTGGGCCGCCCTTTAGCCGGGGCGGCCCGCGCCTTCCAGCGCCGCGCGCTTCGCGATATCCGTCCGGAACTGGCCGCCGCTGAGGCGGACGTTGTCCACCAGGGCGTAGGCCGCCTCCCGGGCCGCCGCGAGGTCGGCCCCGCGCGCGGTGCAGCAGAGCACCCGCCCGCCGTTGGTGAGCAGCGCGCCGTCCGACTCGCGGCGAGCGGTACCCGCGTGAAGCACGCCCGGCACACCGTCCGCTCCCTCGATCACGTCGCCCTTGCTGCTGGTCTGCGGGTACCCGGCCGAGGCGATCACCACGGTCACCGCGGCGCCGTCCCGCCAGCGCAGCGGCGGGTGCTCGGCCAGCCGGCCGGTCGCCGCGGCCAGCAGCAGGCCGCCGAGCGGCGTCTCCAGCAGCGGCAGCACGACCTGGGTCTCCGGGTCGCCGAACCGGCAGTTGAACTCGATCACCTTCGGGCCGTCCGCGGTCAGGACCAGGCCGACGTAGAGGAGGCCGGCGAACGGCGTACCGCGCCGGCGCATCTCGGCAAGGGTCGGCTCGACCACGCTGGCCATGACGTCGTCGACGAGCGCCGGCGGCGCCCACGGCAGCGGCGCGTAGGCGCCCATGCCTCCGGTGTTCGGGCCGACGTCGCCGTCGCCGATGCGCTTGAAGTCCTGCGCCGGCAGGAGAGGGCGGGCGGCCACGCCGTCGGTGACCACGAACAGAGAGACCTCGGGGCCGGCGAGGTACTCCTCGACGACCACCCGGCCGCAGGCCAGACCGTGCGCGAGGGCGGCCGGCCGGTCGTCGGTGACCACCACGCCCTTGCCGGCGGCGAGGCCGTCGTCCTTCACCACGTACGGGGGACCGAACTCGTCGAGCGCCTTGGCCACTTCCTCGGCGTCGGTGCACACGATCGAACCCGCGGTCGGCACGTTCGCGCTGCGCATGATGTCCTTGGCGAACGCCTTGGAGCCTTCGAGTCGCGCAGCGGTCTGCGCCGGGCCGAAGCAGGCGATACCCTTTGCCCGGACAAGATCGGCAAGACCCGCCACCAGTGGCACCTCGGGGCCGACGACCACCAGGTCGGCGGCGATGTCGACGGCCAGCGCGGCAACCGCGGCGACGTCGGTGGCCTCGACGGGAACCGTCCGGGCCAGCTCGGCTAGGCCGGGGTTGCCCGGCGCGCAGAACAGGACGTCGACCGCCGGATCGGCGGCGAGGGCAGTGGCGAGGGCGTGTTCGCGCCCGCCGGATCCGATGAGAAGCACGCGCACGGTGACAGATCGTACGTGACCTCCTTTGGCGGCCGGCTCGTTGTACTGGTGTCGAGGTGGGGGGTTGGGGTTGCGCAGACGGGTCCAGGCGGTGGCGGTCCTCGGCACGGCGGCGGCGCTGTTGGCCACCGCGTCGGTCGCGGCGGCGGCGGAGCCCACGCCCTATCGCAGCGTCATCGTGCAGCCGATCCTGCACCCGCTGCCGCCGCGCGCGAAGCCGCTGGTGATCGCCCATCGCGGCGCCTCGGCGTACCGCCCGGAGCACACCCTCGACGCCTACCGCCTGGCAATCCAGCAGGGCGCCGACTACATCGAGGCCGACCTGGTCGTGACCGCCGACGGGCAGCTCGTCGCCCGGCACGAGGACCAGCTGTCCTGGACGACCGACGTGGCGCTGCACTCGGAGTTCGCCGACCGGAAGCGGACCAAGACGATCGACGGGGTCACCTCGACCGACTGGTTCGCCGAGGACTTCACCCTGGCCGAGCTCAAGACGCTGCGGGCCCGCTCGCGATCACCGCTGCCGAGCGCCGGGCCGGAGCCGGTCGGTTCGATGCCGAGCCTTCCGAGCCTGCAGGACATCATCGACCTGGCCCGTGAGTACCCGGTCGGGCTCTACCTGGAGCTGAAGATCCCGTCGTACTTCGCGAGCCTGCACCTCGCCCCCGAGCCGATCCTGGTGTCCGCATTGCGGGCGAACGACCTGCCCCGGACGGACATTCCGGTGTTCGTCGAGTCCTTCGAGGCGGCCAGCCTGCAGACCGTGCACTCGTTGCTGGCCGTACCCCTGATCCAGTTGTTGTCCGGCCCGGTACCGACCGGCCTGGCTGCGGTGCGGGCCTACGCGGCCGGCATCGGGGTGGACCGGGCCCAGGTGACGTCGGCGGTGGTCCGGCAGGCGCACGCCGAACGGCTCGAGGTGCACGTCTTCACGTTCGCCGACGCGACCGTCGCCGACTACCGCTCGTACTTCGCGCTCGGCGTCGACGGCGTGTTCACGGACAATCCCGATATCGCCCGGGCCGCTATATCAGCTCGTGACGGATGACGTTCTCTTCCCGGCCGGGACCGACGCCGACCACGGAGACGCGGGTGCCGCAGAGCTCCTCGAGGCGCTCGACGTAGCGCTGGGCGTTGGCGGGCAGCTCCTCGAAGCGGCGCGCCTTGGAGATGTCCTCCCACCAGCCGTCGAACTCCTCGTAGATCGGCTTGGCGTGGTGGAACGCGGTCTGCGTCATCGGCATGTCCTCGGTGCGCACGCCGTCGATCTCGTACGCCGACGCAGATCGGCACCTTCTCGAGCCCGGACAGCACGTCGAGCTTGGTGACGACGAGATCGGTGATCGCCGTTGAGCCGGGTGGCGTAGCGGCCGACGACGGCGTCGAACCAGCCGCAGCGACGCTCCCGGCCGGTCGTGGTGCCGTACTCCTGGCCGACCTTGCGGAGGTGCACGCCGATCTCGTCGAACAGTTCGGTCGGGAACGGGCCGGCGCCGACGCGCGTGGTGTAGGCCTTGGTGACCCCGATGACCTGCGTGATCGCGGTCGGCGGGATACCGGCGCCGACGCAGGCGCCGCCGGCCGTCGGGTTGGACGACGTCACGAACGGGTACGTGCCGTGATCCATGTCGAGCATGGTCGCCTGCGCGCCCTCGAGCAGCACGATCTCGCCCTGGTCGAGCGCCTGCCAGAGGATCGGTCCGGGTGTCGGCGATGTACGGCTTGAGCCGCTCCGCGTAGGTCAGGTATTCCTCGACGACGGCTTCCGACGTCGATCGCCTTACGGTTGTAGACCTTGAAGAGCACCTGGTTGCGCTCGCGCAGCACGAGCTCGAGCTTCTTGCGCAGGATGCCCGGGGTCGAGCAGGTCCTGGACGCGGATGCCCATCCGCGCGACCTTGTCGCCGTAGGCCGGGCCGATGCCCCGGCCGGTGGTGCCGATGCGCGACGAGCCCAGGTAGCGCTCGACGACCCGGTCCAGTGCCCGGTGGTGCGGCATGATCAGGTGCGCGTCGCTGGAGATGAGCAGCCGCGACACGTCCACTCCGCGCTCGGTGAGCCCGTCGATCTCGCCGAGCAGCACCTTCGGGTCGACGACCACGCCGTTGCCGATCACGATGGCCGCGTTGGGTGACAGTGCGCCGGACGGCATCAGGTGCAGCGCGTAGCTTCTGCCCGTCCGGGGTGATGACGGTGTGCCCGGCGTTGTTGCCGCCGGAGTAGCGCACGACGTAGTCGACGCGGCCGCCGAGCAGGTCGGTAACCTTGCCCTTGCCCTCGTCGCCCCACTGTGCACCGATGAGCACGATCGCTGGCATGCTGCTCGTCTCCTTGAGGCTCGGGGCGCCGCGTGACCTGCGGTCATGCCTCGATCTCTAAGGCTAACAACCGCTTGACCCGACACTGCCATTGGAGGCTGACAACCGTGGTCGACGTCGTGCTTTTGGCGCTCGGCGAAAACGGCGTGGTTCCTGGTGGGTGCGGTGTGCGCACCCCGATTCTGGCGTGCCAGGACGCCCTTCGCACGGCCGGCGCCTCGGTCTCGATCGTCACCGCCACCGCCGACGCGGACATCGACGCCGTCATCGCCTCGCTGGGCTCGTCCCGCCTGGTCGTCGCCACCGCCGCCGACGGGCAACTGCGGGCCGTCGTGCGCCGGCTGGTGAAGGCGTACGCCCCGGCGCCGAGCAAACGCCCACCGGATCTGCGTCCGGACCGCACCATGCCCGATCTGCCCCCGCTCGGCGTGCTGCCGCTGGACCCGTCTTCTGGCACCTCTCCCGCGGACGTGGCCGCGGCCGTCCTCGGCGGGGCGACCCGGCGACTGGACCTGCTGCGTACCGACTCCGGGTCGGTCACGCTCGAGGGTGCGCTGCTCGGCGGGGTCGACGACCACGGCAACGCGGCCGGCTTCCGCGCCCGTGTCGAGGTCGACGACGCGGTACTGACCGACGGGATGGAGCGGGTACTGGTGGCCGTGGTCGGCAACACGGACCGGTACGCGACGTTCGACGGCCTGCCCCTCCTCACCCGCGCCGACCAGGCCGACGGCACGATCGACGTCGCGATCGCGCTGCCGCATACCAAACGGCGGCTCCTCGGCGGGATCCGCGCCGAGGTGGAGGTCCGGCGAGCCAGCGGCCGGGCGGTGGCGGTGACCCCGCGCGAGGAGATCCCGTACGTCGACGACGGCATCGAAGGCAAGCTCACCCACAAGCGATCGTGGTGGATGGAGGCAGGCGCCTGGGCGGTGTACTCGCCCTCTTCGTGAACCGCGGGGTGGAGCGTGTCGTATCAGTCGCATACGGTGGTATTCAGGGAGAGGGGGAAGTGCCTTGGACGAGCCGATCTGGCCGCCGGACGAGATCGTCGTCGGACCACGAGACGACGACCGCACCGGATCGGAAAACGGCAACGGCCGCGGCCCCGACGAGCACGTCGGATCCCCATGGTCACAGCCGCCCGCTTCACCCGCCTCGGCCACGACCGCCAAAGTCACCCCGGCGCCGTTCGCGCCGCCCGGTGGCGGCCCCTACCCGTCTCCGCCGCCCGGACCGCCAGCGCCGCCCGGTGCCCCTTACCCGGCGCCGCCCGGTGCCCCTTACCCGGCGCCGCCCGGTGCCTCTTACCCGGCGCAGCCTGGTGCCTCTTTCCCGGCCCCACCGCAGCCCGGACCGTCAGCGCCGGCTGGCGGGCGGTCCAGTGAGGGGCCGCCGTCGATGCCCGGGTCGGCGCCACTCAACGGGGGCTCGGAGCCCTTCGGTGGGCGACCGGCCGGGCCGCCATCGCCGCCCGGGCACTCGGTGCCGGGCCAGCCGGCCGGAGACCGGCCGGGAGGAGACGGCCTTGGTGGAGACGGCCTGGTGGAGACGGCCATGGTGGAGACGGCCTTGGTGGAACGTCCCGGACCGTGCCGTCGCCGCCCGATGGGCCCCGCCACGCCGAACCGGTGCCGTCGCCGCAGCCGTTCGCGCAGCATGGCCAGCCCGTGCCGCATACGCCCGTCGCCGGCCCAGCAATCGGACACCACACCGACCCGGTACCGCCGGTCCAGGGACCGCCGGCGCAGCGCCCGCCTGTGCCGGGACCGCCGTTGCCGGGACCATTGCGCGATCCCACTCAGGGACGCCGCCCGGATCCACCGCCGGGGCCGCTCCGCGATCCGACCTTGGGGTTGCACGAGCCGATGCATGGGCCGCCGCTGGATCAGATGCATGGGCCGCTGCACGGACCTCCGCTCGACCCGGTGCACGGGCCGATGACCGACCCGACTCGAGGGCCGATGCATGCGCCCCCGCCACTTGAGCCATATGACCGCGGGCAGGGTGCGCCGCTCGACCCCGGTCACCGGCCGCCGCCCGGACCAGCACTCGATCCGGCGCGCGGCCCATACGATCCGGCCAACGGGCCCTACGATCCGGCGCCGCACGACCCGGCGAACCGGCCTTACGAGGCGGCGCATGGTTCATACGACCCGGCGCTGGGGCCATACGGGCCGACCCAAGCACAGCCGCAAATCCCGCAGCCACCAGGACCGCAGCCACCAGGACCGCAGCCACCAGGACCGCAGCACATGGGGCCTCAGCATGTGGACCCGCCGCAGGTCGGGCCGCGCCAGATGGGGCCGCCACCCGTGGGCCCGCCACCCATGGCTCCACCCGTCAACCACCGGCAGCCGGCACCGGCCCCGCCCCGGCCCGAAGGGCCGACCCCGACGGCGGACGACTTCGCGCGGCGGCGGGCGACCCGGCCGAGCGACCCGGTCGCGACGATGGGAATGCGGGGCGTGATCACCAAGGGCACGCTGGGCCTGGTCACGCTGTCGCCGGGGCGGCACGAGCAGGAGTACCGCCACGACGTCGAGATGGTGCGGCGCAACTTCGGCGGCCTGCGCCAGGTGACCGTGGTCAACCCGAAGGGCGGCGCCGGGAAGACCGTCGCGGTGCTGCTGCTGGCGATGACGTTCGGGCAGAAGCGCGGCGGGTACGTCCTGGCCTGGGACAACAACGAGACCCAGGGCACGCTCGGGATGCGGGCGTCAGCAGGACTTCCACACCCGTACGGTCCGGGACCTGCTGCGCGACCTGGATCACTTCCGGGGGGCGCAGGGCCGGGTCGGCGACCTGTCGCAGTACGTGCGGGCGCAGGGCGAGGGCATGTTCGACGTGCTGGCCTCGGACGAGTCGGCGACGGCCGGCGAGATGCTCACCGCGCAGCTCGTTCGGCGAGATCCGCGAGGTCGTCAGCCGGTTCTACAAGCTGATCTTGGTGGACACCGGCAACAACGTCCGCGCACAGAACTGGCAGGCCGCGATCGACGCGACCGACCAGCTGGTGGTCACGATGTCGGCCCGCAACGACTCGGCCGAGACGGCCGCGCGGATGCTCGACCACCTCGAGCAGCAGCGGCCGGCAGCGGCTGGTCCGGCAGGCGGTCACCGTGGTGTCCATGCCGCCGAGCCGGCGCGACCTCGACCTGCCGGCGATCCGCGGCACTTCGCCGCGCGGACCCGGAGCGGTGCTGCTGGCGCCGTACGAGCGGCTCATCGACTCGGGCGAGCCGATCCGCTACGCGCAGCTGTCGTCGGCCACGCGGGACGCCTGGCTGAAGATCGCCGCTGCGGTCGCCGAGGGCCTCTAGCGCCAGCTCAGCGCGTCGGCCGCCGCCGGGTCGCAGTCGCGCAGGAACTGGGCGCAGCGGGCCGCCTCGTCGTCCTCGCCGATCGCGTCGGCGGCCTGCGCCGAGCGCGTACAGGCAGCGCAGGAAGCCCTGGTTGGGCCGTGCGACCAGGGCACCGGGCCGCTGCCCCGCCAGCCGTTGCGGCGCAGCTGGTCGAGGCCACGGTGATAGCCGGTACGGGCGTAGGCGTAGGCGGCAACCGGGTCGCTCGGCCTCGAGCGCGAGCGCGGCGAGGCGGCCCCAGGCGGCGCTGGACGCGGGGAAGCGCGCGGCCACGGCCTGGGCGCCGGTGAAGTCTTCGACGGCGTCGACGGCCCGCGTCGGCCTCGGGTTCGCTGGGTAGCAGCGTTGGATCAGGCTGTGACATCAGATTTTGCATCCCGCCATTCAATCGCAAAGGCTGACTGAACGGCTGAGGTCTTCGTCACGCGACCGGATGGTGTGTCGGGTGGCCGCAAGGACTACAAATAAGAGTCCGGAGCCTCCCCAGGACCCGGTTGAGGCGATGGCCCGATCTCCTGGTCGGGCCATCGTCCTGTCCGAGGCGGACGCACCCCCGCGGGCGCCGGGCAAGGTCGACCGGCAGGATGGCGAGCGTGCCGACACCGCCACCGCCAGACGTGATCGCGCTTACACGACCACACCCCGGACGAGATCGAGTCGCTCGCCGAGCTTGCCGGGCACCTGCGGGCCAACACGCTCGCCGGCAAGGTGGTGGAGGGCCTCGACCTGCGCGGACGCACCGATCCGCCGCTGCAGACGGTCGACGTGCGAAACACCCTGTTCGTCGGCTGCCAGTTCGACGACGTCGACACGGCCGTCGACCTGCTGCGCCGAGGCGCCGTGGTGGTGCCGGCGTTCGTCGGCGTGCCGTACCCGACGCACCCGTCCCGGCTGTACACGCCCGAGGATCTCGCGGCCGGCTTCGCCGAGGGCGGCTTCGTCGGGCATGTTCGACACCGTGGTGTACGACCACTTCCGGGCGGCCGGCGGTGCGGTGCCGAACGTCCGCGAGGCGCTCGTCCAGCGGGTGCACGACTACGGCATCGACAACGCCCTCGCCGACCTTCGTGACCGCCTGGGTGGCGGCGAACGGCCCGGGCAAGGCGATCGGGGTGATGGGCGGCCACGCGGTAGCCCGCGGCCACCGCCGACTACCGGGCCGCGGCCGAGCTGTCGCTGGCGACTCGCGCGCGCCGGCCGGCTGGTGGTGACCGGCGGTGGCCCGGGCGTCATGGAGGCCGCGAACCTGGGCGCGTTCCTGGCCGGCCGACCCGCTCGAGGCCCTGGCCGGGGCGATCGACGAGCTGGCGGTCGCGCCCGACTTCCGCGACCACGACGGTACACGGCCGTGGCGCTGCGGGTCCGCGAACGGTTCCGCCAACGCCGCGACCACGGCGGCCTGGCCATCCCGACCTGGCTGTACGGCCACGAGCCGGCGAACCTCTTCGCCGCCCAGATCGCGAAGTACTTCTCCAACGCCATCCGCGAGGACACCATCCTGCGGCTGTCCCGGGGCGGGATCGTCTTCGCGCCCGGCCTGGCCGGCACGGTGCAGGAGATCTTCCAGGCGGCGACCAAGACGTTCTACGCGACCGACGGCAGTCAGCGGGCCCTTCGTGTTCCTCGACGAGGAGCACTGGACCCGCCGACTGCCGGTACGTGAGGTGCTGACGCCACTGCTCGCCGCCTCGCCGGCCGGCGACCTGAGTCGGACTCATCCACATCACCGACGATCTCGACGAGGCGACGGCACCTACTTAGCTGAGGTGCCCGCCGAGCGCAGGTCCTCGCAGGCGCGCACGACGCGCTTCGCCATGCCCTCCTCGCCGGCCTTGCCCCAGGACCGCGGGTCGTACGCCTTCTTGTTGCCGACCTCGCCGTCCACCTTCAGCACGCCGTCGTAGTTGGTGAACATGTGCCCGGCGACCGGCCGGGTGAACGCGTACTGCGTGTCGGTGTCGACGTTCATCTTCACCACGCCGTAGTCCAGCGCGGCGCGGATCTCCTCGAGCAGCGAGCCCGACCCGCCGTGGAAGACGAGGTTGAAGCGGCTTCTCCCGGCCGTACTTGGCGCCGACGGCGTCCTGGATCTCCTTGAGGATCTCCGGGCGCAGCTTGACGTTGCCGGGCTTGTAGACGCCGTGCACGTTGCCGAAGGTCAGGGCGGCCATGTAGCGGCCCTTCTCGCCGAGGCCGAGCGCCTCGGCGGTGGCCAGACCGTCCTCGACGGTGGAGTAGAGCTTGTCGTCGATCGCGCCGACGACGCCGTCTTCTTCGCCGCCGACGACGCCGACCTCGATCTCGAGGACCACCTTGGCCGCGGCGCAGTCGGCGAGCAGACCCTTCGGCGATCTGCAGGTTCTCGTCGACCGGCACGGCCGAGCCGTCCCACATGTGCGACTGGAAGAGCGGGTCTTCGCCGCGCGCCACCCGCTCCTTGGAGATCGCCAGCAGCGGCCGGACGAACTTGTCGAGCTTGTCCTTCGGGCAGTGGTCGGTGTGCAGGGCGATGTTCACCCGGTAGTTCTTGGCGACCTCGCGGGCGAAGGCGGCGAGCGCCGCGGCGCCGGTGACCATGTCCTTGACCGTCGGGCCGGCGAGGTATTCGGCGCCACCGGTGGAGACCTGGATGATGCCGTCGCTCTCCGCCTCGGCGAATCCGCGAATTGCCGCGTTCAGCGTCTGCGACGACGACACGTTGATCGCCGGGTACGCGAACGCGCCGGCCTTGGCTCGGTCGAGCATGTCGGCGTAGACATCAGGGGAGGCGATGGGCATGACGGGCGCTCCTTGGCTGTGACTGGGATCCCCCCGCAGTATCCCGCAGCCGCGTCCCGCGCCAGAAGAAGGGGTGCCGCACCGGCGGCACCCCTTCTGACCAGGCCGAGATCAGGGGATCAGCGGCGGGTGGTCCTTGGTCAGGTGTCCGCCGTCACGCAGCGCCACGTAGAGCGGTGTGTCCTCCGGGAAGTGGCCCCAATGGTGGTCGCCGTCGCCGATGCCGGTCCCGCCGAGCAGTTGCTGCTGCACCGGGTTGGTGTCCTGCCACCACGGCTGCTGCGGCAGGTCGGCGACGTCGTCGCGGATGGCGATCCAACGGTACGTATAGCCGACGAAGACGACCTTGCGGGTCACGTCGGAGTAGTTGTTGGAACGCCCGTGCCAGATGCGCCGGTCGAAGAAGATCACGTCGCCCGGGCCGACCTGGACCTCGATCGCACCTTCCGGCGCCGGCCACTCGACGGTCCGCGCTGGCGGGCCGGGCAGCCAGTCGGTCTTGTGGCTGCCGGGGATCACCATCAGGTTGCCGCGACCGGTCTCCGACACGTCGGAGAGCCAGAAGCCGAGCTTCACCGACAGGCGCGGGCGCGGGGAGACCTCGATCTCCCGGTTCTGCCGGCCGCCGTCCTGGTGCCACTCCCAGCGGAACGGCTTCTCGACCGTGATGCCCGGGTGGACATCGAGGTGCGAATGGTAGATGTGCGCGTTCCAGCCGAGGATCGACCAGACCAGCGGGAAGGCGGCCGGGTGGTCGATCAGGCCGCGCAGTTCGGGCGCGCTGGTGACCGCGCTGAGCATGTGCAGCGCCCCCTCGGGGGAGAGCCCGCCGACCGCCTTCTGCTCCTCGTAGACCCGGTCGAGGACGCCGGCGTAGAAGCTGACCTCGTCGCTGGACAGCAGGTTCCGCAGGATGATGAAGCCGTCCTGATCAAACTGCTCGCGCTGCGAATCACTCATCGCGGCCCAAGTCTGGGAACGGGCCGTCGTAACGGTCATGCTTGCTGCACCAACTCTCTCTGTCGCTTACGGGAACGTCCTCAAAGAGAATGACGTGCTGCGCGCACGTCGAGTCTCTCGTCCGTTCGGCTGGTTTCGCCCGGTTACGCTGCGTGGCAATGTACCGATGCCGCACAATAGCCAACCACTCTATCCGGTGTCCCGGCGGTGTCCGCAGATGTGCACTGATGATGCACCGCTACCGCGCATTGTGCGGCCCCGGCCCAGGTCAGCAGGCCGCGAAGCGCGAAGAAGCCACATGCGTCGTGACTTTCCAGCCTCTCGGGTGTCAGCTCAACGACCGAACGCACCGTCCGTGCGTCCCGTTCCCGTGCCTCCGCCTCGGTCAGGTAGTGCGAGAGATCGGTGCTGCACAGCACGACCACCCCCGGTCCGACGAGCGCGGCGACGAGCGCGGCGGCCGAGTCGGCCGGCGTCCGCCCGACGCAGATCGGCAGGACCGGCGGCAGCGCTGTTGTTCCGTGCTCCGCTTGCGCGACCGCTGCTGCCCCCTGCTCCGCTTGCGCGACCGCTGCTGCCCCCTGCTCCGCTTGCGCGACCGCTGCAGGCCCCGGAAATGGGGGCCGCAGAAACGGGAGCTGCAGAAACGGGAGCTGCACCTCGAGCGAGTGCTCGGGCGTGTGCGGCTCGTCGGTCGCCACCGCGAGCCCTTGTTCGACGAGGCGGGCCGCGCCCGCGACGTCGATCGGCACCTCGCCGAGCGGGGTGCGCCAGGTGCCCGTGACCGGTACGGCCGCGCCGACCAGCGGCACCCGGTGGGCCGGCCCGATGATCACCACCCGCTGGATCTGCGCCGCGTGCTTGCGCAGCCGGGCGTATACATGGGCGGCGGTCGGCCCGGAGTACCGGTAGCCGGCGTGCGGCACCACGTAGGCGGCGGCGAGCCGGTCGCCCGCGGGCACGTCCACCGCGTCGACGAGCCGCGAAACGGTCTCCCGCAAGACTCGCGGATCTTCCGGATAGAACAGGCCGGCGACGGCCGGCTCCCGAACGGCCGGCTCACCTACCGCCGGCTCACGCACGGCCGATCCTGATCGGCAGCCGCCGCGCACCCCAGCCCCCGGCCGGACCGTCGAACACGCCCGGCAGCGCGGTCCCGCAGTCCATGCACGCGCCGTCGGCGGTGACGCGGTATCGGCCGATCTCGTACCAGTCGCGCACGATGACCGGTTGCGCACACCCCGGGCACGTCGTCGTCTGGCCGGCGGGATCGTGCACATTCCCCACGTACACGTAGGAAAGGCCGGTGTCGAGGGCGATCCGGCGAGCCCGGCTGAGGGTCGCCGGCGGCGTCGGCGGCACGTCGCGCATCTTGAAGTCGGGATGGAAGGCGGTGAAGTGCAGCGGGATGTCGGGGCCGAGGTGCTCGAGGAGCCACTCGGCCTGGGCGTGCAGTTCGGCGTCGCCGTCGTTGTGGCCGGGGATGAGCAGCGTGGTGATCTCGAACCAGACGTCGGTGGTGCGCAGGTATTCGAGGGTTCCGAGCACCACGTCGAGGTCGGCGAAGGTGACCTTGCGGTAGAAGTTCTCGCTGAACGCCTTGAGGTCGATGTTGGCCGCGTCCATGTGTGCGTAGAACTCCGCGCGCGGCGCCGGGTTGATGTATCCGGCGCTGACCGCGACGGTCCGGATGCCGCGCGCCCGGCAGGCGTCGGCCACGTCCATCGCGTATTCCATGAAGATGACCGGGTCGTTGTAGGTGAACGCGACCGACCGGCAGCCGAGCCGCTCCGCGGTCGACGCCAGGTCCTCCGGCGACGCCGCCGAGCCGAGCGTGTCGATCTCGCGGCTCTTGGAGATGTCCCAGTTCTGGCAGAAACGGCAACCGAGGTTGCATCCCGCCGTACCGAAGGAAAGGACGGAAGAGCCGGGGAGGAAGTGGTTGAGCGGCTTCTTCTCGATCGGGTCGACGCAGAATCCGGAGGACCGACCGTAGCTGGCCAGCACGATCTGGTCGTCGACCCGCCCGCGCACGAAGCAGAAGCCGCGCTGACCCTCGTGCAAGCGGCAGTTGCGGGGACAGACGTCGCACTGGATGCGGCCGTCCGGCAGCGCATGCCAATGCGTGGTCGGCACGGTATGCGGGTCGGCAAGACTGAGCCTGTCCCGACCCGGGCCCGCGGCCCGGCCACTGAGCGCCTCGGCCATAGGTTTTACAGTAGACGCGTTTGGGACGATGTGTGAGTGCTCCTCACGCTCACCACGACCCACCGGCCCGCCACCGATCTCGGCTACCTGCTGGTCAAGCACCCCGACCGGGTGCAGTCCTTCGAGGTCACCGGCGGCCGGCGCACGTGTTCTACCCGGAGGCGACCGCCGAGCGGTGCACGGCCGCGCTGCTGCTCGACGTCGACCCGCACGGCGATCGGCCGGTTCGCGACGCGCCGGACGGGTTCACGCTGGGCCGCTACGTCAACGACCGGCCGTACGCCGCGTCGAGCCTGCTGTCGGCGGCGCTCACGAAGGTGTTCCGCACCGCGCTGCGCGGCGAGTCGCCGGACCGACCGGAGCTGGCCGGCGACGCCGATCCCGCTGGAGCTGCGCATCCCGGCGCTGCGCTGCCGGGGCGGCGCCGGCGCTCGCCGAGCCGCTGTTCGCGCCGCTCGGCTGGACGGTCGAGGCCGACCCCGATCCCACTCGACGTCGACGCGCCCGGAGTGGGGCGCCGAGCCGCTACGTCGACCTGCACGCTGTCCGGCACGGTCCGGCTCGCCGACGCGCTCAACCAGCTGTACGTGCTGCTGCCGGTCCTCGACGACGCGAAGCACTACTGGGTCGCGCCGGACGAGGTCGACAAGCTGCTGCGCGCCGGCGAGGGCTGGCTGGCCCGGCCACCCGGAGCAGGCGCTGATCACCCGGCGCTACCTGGCCCACCAGCGCGGCGCTGACCGAACGAGGCGCCTGGCGCGACTGTCCGATGTGGACGACCGCCGACACCGTCGACGTGGTCGACGACCGTCGACGAGGACGCCGAACTGCCCGCCGCGGCCAAGCGGTTGCCGCTGGCCGGCGCAGCGGCGCGACGCGGTCCTGGCCGCGCTGGACGCCGCCGGCGCCGCGCCGCGTGCTCGACCTCGGCTGCGGGCCGGGCGCGCTGCTCGGCGCGCTGATCGCGCGACCGGCGATTCACCGAGATCGTCGGCGTCGACGTGTCGGCCGCGCCGCTGCGAGATGGCCGCGCGCCGGCTGCGGCTGGACCGGCTGCCCGAGCGCCAGCGGGGCCGCATCCGGCTGCTGCAGTCGGCGCTGACCTACCGCGACGACCGGCTGCGCGGCTACGACGCCGCCGTGCTGATGGAGGTCATCGAGCACGTCGACCCGCCGCGGCTGCCCGCGCTCGTCGGCGGCCGTCTTCGGCCACGCCGCGCCCGGCCACGGTCATCGTGACCACCCCGAACGTCGAGTACAACGTGCGCTACGAAGGCGCTCGAGCCGGGCACGTGCGCCACCACGACCACCGCTTCGAGTGGAACCGGGCCGAGTTCGCGGCGTGGGCCGGCGGCGTCGCGGCGGCGCACGGCTACACGGTCGACGCTGTCCGGCGTCGGCGAGGACGACCCGACGTCGGCCGCCCGACCCAGATGGCGGTGTTCACCCGATGAGCGAGCTTGCGGAGCGAGGTGGCGGCATGAGCGAGCTTGCGGCGATCGACCTGCCCGACCTCTGCCTCGTGGTCGCTGGTCGGCGTCACCGGCTCGGGCAAGTCCACGTTCGCCCGCCGGCACTTCGCCGCCGACGCAGGTGCTGTCCTCCGACTCCTTCCGCGCGCATGGTCGCCGACGACGAGAACGACCAGTCCGCCTCGGCCGACGCGTTCGACGCGCTGCACTACGTCGCCGGCAAGCGGCTGCGCGGCCGGCCGGCTCACCGTCGTCGACGCCACCAACGTGCAGCCGCACGCCCGCGCCGGGCTGGTCGAGCTGGCCCGGGAGCACGACGTGCTGCCGGTCGCGATCGTGCTCGACGTGCCCGAGGAGGTGTGCTGGGCGCGGACCGCAGGCCCGGCCCGACCGGGACTTCGGCCGCCCGGTGGTGCACGCGGCAGCACCGCGACCTGCGCCGCTCGCTGCGCCGGCTGGCGCGGGAGGGCTTCCGCAAGGTGCACGTGCTGCGCGGACCGGCCGAGGTGGACGGCGCGCTCGATCGCGTACGAGAAGCTCTACAACGACAAGCGGGACCTCACCGGTCCGTTCGACATCATCGGCGACGTGCACGGCTGCCGGGCCGAGCTGGAGACGCTGCTGGCGCGGCTCGGCTACGCGATCGACGCGCGACGACGCCGGCCGGCCGGTCGACGCCGCCCACCCGGACGGGCCGCACCGCCGTCTTCGTCGGCGACCTCGTCGACCGCGGCCCGGACTCGCCCGGCGTGCTGCGCCTGGTGATGGGCATGGTCGCGGCCGGCACGCGCTGTGCGTCCCCGGCAACCACGAGGCCAAGCTGCTGCGCAAGCTGCGCGGGCGCCAACGTCCAGCGTCGCGCACGGCCTGGCCGAGACGCTCGACCAGCTGGCGCTCGAGGACCCGTCCTTCGTGGCCGCGGTGACGTCCTTCATCGACGGTCTGATCAGCCACTACGTGCTCGACGGCGGCCGGCTCGTGGTCGCGCACGCCGGGCTGAAGGAGGCCTACCACGGCCGCGCGTCCGGCCGGGTGCGCTCCTTCGCCTCTACGGCGACACGACCGGCGAGACCGACGAGTACGGGCTGCCGGTGCGCTACCCGTGGGCGAACGACTACCGCGGCCGCGGCGATGGTCGTCTACGGCCACACGCCCGATCCCGGCGGCCGGAGTGGGTCAACAACACGATCTGCCTCGACACCGGCTGCGTGTTCGGCGGCGCGCTGACCGCGCTGCGCTACCCGTCGCGCGAGCTGGTGTCGGTGCCGGCCGAGCGGGAGTACTACGAGCCGGCGCGGCCGCTGCGTCCGCCGCCGGCTCGGCGCCGACCGCGTGCGACGGCCGCTCGACCTCGCCGACGTCATCGGCCGCCGGTCGCTCGGACACCGGCTACGGGCGGGTCACGGTGCCGGCCGAGAACGCGGCCGCCGCGCTCGAGGTGATGAGCCGGTTCGCGGTCGACCCGCGCTGGCTGCTGTGGCTGCCGCCGACGATGGCGCCGGCCTCGACGTCGACGGTCGACGGCTACCTGGAGCACCCGACCGAGGCGTTCGCCGACTACGCGGCGGCCGGCGTCGACCGGGTGGTGTGCGAGGAGAAGCACATGGGCTCGCGGGCGGTCGTCGTCGTCTGCCGCGACGCCGACCGCCGGCAGACGGTCGACGGCCGGCTCGGCGCCGTCTACACCCGCACCGGCCGGCCGTTCTTCGCCGACCGCAGCGGACGTCGACGCTGCTCGACCGGGTCCGGCCGGCGGTCGACCGCGGCCGGGCTCTGTGGAC
The DNA here is from genome assembly GCA_963816625.1 of uncultured Actinomycetota bacterium. Lineage (GTDB taxonomy): Bacteria > Actinomycetota > Actinomycetes > Mycobacteriales > Micromonosporaceae > Dactylosporangium. Next base: position 242,352 of record CAWFLC010000008.1, read on the forward strand.
GAGCTGGACACCGACTGGCTGCTGCTCGACGCCGAGCTGCTGCCCTGGTCGGCCAAGGCCGAGCGGGCTGATCCGCGAGCAGTACGCCGCGGTCGGCGCCGCCGCCGCCGGCGCCGCCCTGCCGGCCGTCGGTCGCCGTGCTCGACGCCGCCGCGGCCCGCGGGCTCGACGTCGGCGACCTGCCGCGACCGGTTCGCCGGGCGAACGCTGGCGATCGAGCGGTTCACCGCCGCCTACCGCCGGTACTGCTGGCCGACCGACGGCCTCGACGGGCGTGCGGCTCGCGCCGTTCCAGGTGCTGGCCCGCGCCGGGGCCAACCACGCTGCGCCGCGACCACGGCTGGCACCTGGCCCTGGTCGACCGGCTGGTCGCGGCCGACCCGGCGCTGTTCACGCACGACCCGGCGGCTCGATCGTCGACCTCGCCGACCCGGTCGGCGACGGCCGCCGCGACCGACTGGTGGCTGGAGCTGACCGCGGCCGGCGGCGAGGGCATGGTCGTCAAGCCGTACGCCGGCGCTGGCCGGCGACGCCGGTCCGCGCGGCTGGTCCAGCCGGGGATCAAGTGCCGCGGCCGGGAGTACCTGCGGATCATCTACGGCCCGGACTACACCGAGCCGGACCAGCTCGCCCGGCTGCGGCAGCGCGGGCTCGGCCGCAAGCGCGGCCTCGCCCTGCGCGAGCACGCGCTCGGCCTGGCGGCGCTGGACCGGCTGGCCGGCACGGCGCCGCTGTGGCGGGTGCACGAGCCGGTGTTCGCGATCCTGGCCTGCGAGTCGCGAGCCGGTCGACCCGCGCCTCTAGCTTTCCGAGCTGCTGTTCTCCGACTGGCGGCGCCGGCCGCGCCAACCGCGGATGATCTCGACGAAGATCGGGCTCGCCGACAGCAGCACGATGAGCAGGATGGCCGGCAACAGATAGGTGTCGATCTTGTCCGGCGGGATCACGCTCTGGATCCGGGTGGCCAGGAAGTACCCGGCCAGCAGCACGCCCCAGGTCCACAGAAAGCCGCCGACGACGTTCCAGACGAAGAACCGGCGGGCCGGCATCTCCAGCATGCCGGCCACGGGGTTGAGGAAGGTCCGCACAACCGGGATGAACCGGGCCAGGACGACCGCCTTGGCCGGCCCGAACTTGTTGAAGTAGTACTCCGCCTTGTCCACGTACTCCTTCTTGAACATGCGGGAGTTGGGTCGCTCGAACAGCCGGCGGCCGTATCGGGCACCCAGATAGTGGCCCAGCTGGGCGCCGAGGATCGCGAAGATCGGCGCTCCGATCAGCAGCAACGGCAGGGACAGGCGCACGCCGACGATCTCGGCCGCGGCCGGCGAGGCGGCGATGCCGGCCAGGAAGAGCAGCGAGTCGCCCGGGAAGAAGAAGCCGACCAGCAGGCCGGTCTCCACGAACATGATCGCCCAGACGCCGTACACGGTGAACGTCTGTAGCAGCTCCCTCGGGTTGAGCGGATTGAGCGCGAGCGTCTCGGCGAATGCACGGGTCACGGCGGAAAGGGTATCGGGTGACCCTGTGTGTCGGCTGAACCCCACCTGGATGGCGCTAGCTGTTGGTGCGGAGGAGCGCTTCGAGGAAGATCGTGCCGATCTGCGCGGGGTCCTGGACGCTGAACGCACGCCCGCCGGTCCGGTGGGCGATGTCGGCGAGTTCCTTCTGGTCGACGTCCGGGCCGATGCCGAGGAGCACCACGCGGACCGGCCGCGTCGGGTCGGTGGCCATCTCGAGCTGGGTCTCGAAGTCCTCGAGTGACATGCCGGGCTTGGTGTTGCGGCCGTCGGTGAAGACGACGACGGTGTTGGATCGGCCGGTGCGGTAGCCGTCGCGCAACGTCTTGTACGCGGCGAGCACGGTCTGGTAGAGCCCGCAGACGTCGGTCGAGGCGACGGCGGTGCTGTCGAGGACGGTCTTGAGGCGGGCCCGCTGGGTCGCATCGAGCGTGGCGACCGGGGCGAGTTCCTGGTAGTCCTTGGCCCCCGGCGGGCCGGCGGCGTATGCCCACAGCCCGAGCTCGCTGTCGTCGGTGAACAGCTTGAGACCGTCGCGGGCCGTTGCCCGCAGGACGTCGATGCGCGCGGTCTGTACCCCGGAGTTCAGTACGAAGGGCTTGGTCATCGAGCTGGTGACGTCGACGAGCGTCAGGATGCGCGACGGCGACTTGGTGGCGGTCCAGTAGCCGAGGATCTCGTTGATCGTCGCGCTGTCGACGAACGGCTGGGCCGCCACTTGCGCGGTGGTGATCCCGTGGCCGGTCGGGAAGCCCTGACCGGCGGTTCCGTCCGCGCCGCGGAAGCCGTTCTTGTAGTACACGTCACGGTTGGTGTCGGCGGTGAGCGCGTCCTGGAACGCGTCGGCGGCCTGGACGGTGGCGCGGGACTTGCCGGCGATCTTGATGTACGGGTAGTCCAGCGCGACGGACGGGTTCATCGGCACGGCGGCGACCGGTACGGACGGCGTGGTGCGGTCGTAGGCGGCCACGGCCTGCTCGGTGAGCGGCGCGACCTCGTTCTCGTCGTACGTGTTGAGCAGGTCGCTGGTGCCCGGGGCGACGTCCACGGCGCGGTAGGCCTTGACCATGTTCACCAGGTCGGCCGGGCTGCCGACGATGGCGTACTTGAGCAGCGTCGCGCCGATCAGGCCGGCCGAGTTGCGCCGCGGCTCGACGGCGGCGAGCTTCAGGCCGCCGGTGGCCAGTTTCGGCATCAGGCCGACGAGTTCCTTCGCGCCGAGCTTCGTACCCGCGGGCAACAGCGTGCGCGCCAGCCCGTCTGGCATCGCCAACACCACCGGACTCAGCGCCAACGACCGGCTGTCGCCCTCGAACGCGTCGCGGTTGACTCCTTGCATCCGGACCACCCAGGACGAGGAGTCGGGGATCCAGACCGCCGGGATGTCGGCATCGCTCGGCGTCGGTGCCGGATCGTCGGCGACGTTGATCGTGCCACCGGCCTGCGACGTGAGCATGTTGGCGATGTCGGCCGGCTCGGCCGCGCGCACCTGGACGTTGACGCAGTCGCCGTCGACCTTGGGGTTGTTCTCGGTCCAGCGGGTGGCTAACTCGCGGATGACCGGCGCGATGTCCGGCGCGGCGGCGACGTTGAGCCGCAGGTCGCTGTCGCAGCCGCGGGCGTCGGCCGAGACCGCACGCACCGCTACCGCCGCCACCGCGACGAGCGCCACGACCGCGGCGATCGCGACCGGCGTGCGCAGCGTGCCACTGGCGGGACCTCGGTGCCGACTGTGCCGTCCGGGCAACTGTTCCCCCTGCTGAGACAGTGCTTCCGCGCCAGCCTATGGCGACCGCGCGGCAGCGCAAGAGGATGAGTCCGGACTGGACCACCGGCTATCACGGCGTGCTTGTTGAGTATCGACACAGCGCTACATCTGGCCTGCATCTGGCCTGCATCTGGCCTGGGGCGTTTCGGGGCGGGTCACACGGACGACCGTCCGGAGTCGTCGAGCCAGCCGGTCGGGCAGTCCGTGAGGTCGTCGACGCGACCGACGCTCAGCGCGCGATAGGTGAGCAGCGCGGCCTCTTCGAGGTACATCGCGCGCTTGTGAGCCAGTTCGACGGTCGTACCGAGCACGGAGCAGCCGTGCCTGGACAGGACGACGCAGTCGGTGCCGTCGGCGCAGGCGCGAGCCGCGGACTCGCCGACCGCCGGGGTGCCGGGCGGATGGAAGGGCGCCGTCGCGATCCGCCGCAGATAGAAGGAGTGATCGGTGCTGATCAGCCGGATCGGCTGGGCCAGGGCATCGAGCAGCAGCACCGTCTGTGGATGCAAATGCACGACGGCGTTCACCTCGGAGCGCACCCGGTAGGTGGCGAGGTGCAGCCCGAGTTCAGAGGTCGGCCGGGCCCCGCTCGCGGGGCCCGCCGCAGGCTGGATCGGGTGGTCGGCGCGATCGGCAGCATCCATCAGCACGCCGTCGGATATTCGGACCCGAACGAACGACGGACGGTTGAGCCGGTCGAGCCAGGTGCCCGCCGCCGTCACCCAGCACTCATCGGTGCCGGGCACACGCGCGGACAGGTTGCCACCAGACCCCACCACGAGGCCGGCCTGCACGACCGCATGGCCCACATGGGCTAGTTGGTCGCGCAGATCGCCGGCGACGTAGTTCAAGGCCTTTCAGTTATCGCGGAGACCTCTTGGTCGCACGCTTGCGCGGCGGCGTCAGAAGGTCAGCGATCGTCGAGATCGCCGGCGGCACGAGGCGGTAGAACGCCCACACGCCACGCTTCTCCCGCTCGAGCAGTCCAGCCTCGGTCAGGATCCGCAGGTGATGGCTCACGGTCGGCTGTGAAAGCCCGAGTGGAGCCGTGAGGTCGGCAACGCACGCCTCACCATCCTGGGCAGACTGAATCAGACTCAGCAGACGCAGTCGGGCAGGATCAGCTAGCGCCTTGAGGACACCGGCAAGTCGCTCGGCGTCGGCGCGGTCAATTGGCTCGCCAGCAAGCGGCGAGATCTGGGGCAGGGTCATCTCAGCCAGCGCAGTTCCCACGTATTCCATCCTTCCACCAACAGCATCGACCCGCCTGCATATCCGCAGGTCCGAATCGACAAATTTTCCAGCCCTATAGGTTGAGGTCGGTCAGCGAGAATGCTGACCGGTAGTTCAGCCCAGTGGCGCGGACCGCCTTTTCCGCACCGCTGTCTCGATCGACGATAACCGCAACGCCCACCACCTCGGCGCCGGCTTCGCGCAATGCGTCGACCGCAGTCAACACACTTCCCCCGGTCGTGGACGTGTCCTCGACCGCGAGGACACGGCGCCCCGCAACGTCGGGCCCTTCGATTCGCCGTTGCAGACCGTGAGCCTTGTCACTCTTTCGGACGACGAACGCATCAAGCGCCCGTCCCTGCGCGGCAGCCGCATGAAGCATCGCGGCGGCCACCGGATCGGCGCCGAGGGTCAGCCCTCCCACGGCGTCGAAGTCCAGATCGTCAACCAGCTCAAGCATGACTCGGCCAACGAGGGGTGCACCAGCATGGTGGAGCGTCAAACGACGTAGGTCCACATACCAGTCGGCTTCCTGTCCTGATGACAGCGTTACCTTGCCCCGGACGATGGCCAGATCAACGACAAGCTTGAGCAGGTCGTCACGGTCCGTCATAGAGAAAATGGTACTGGTCAAACCTCCGGCGCGAATCGACGACCCGCACCTGCGACGAAATATCGGTTGGTCGGGCGCAGGAGCAGCAGCACGAACACGGCCAACGCGATGACGGCGAGCACCCCCTGGCCGACCAGCGACCACCAAGGGACCTGCACCGATGCCGCCGAGAAGTTGAACGTCGAGTTCGACTGCCGTGCCAGCCGGTCGGTCAGCGACCCGACAACGAAGGAACTGCCGAGGTTGCAAAGGTTGTAGAGCCCGACGACGCCCATGGCGGCGGCCAGGGTGACGCGGGCCCCGTTCTTCTTCCGGTTGGCCAGCACGGCGCAGGTGACCACGCCGGCCGCCACGACGAGGTACATGAGGGCGGCGATGACGAGGCCGAGCGTGGCGGACGCGTCAACCAGCCGGCGGGCGTCGACACCGGTCGGTGCCGTCGATTCGACGCTGCTGAAGATCTGCGAGCGATTGGTCCATTGGTATATGCCATTGGCCGTTTCGGTGACCGTGGCGACGCCGACGCCGGCGTACGCCAGCAGCAGCGCGAGGCTCACCGTGGCGGGCCGGGGCGGGCGCGGCACCAGTACCGCGTAGTTGAGCCTCGGGACCGCCATGCCCCAGTTCTGGGTCGAGTCCATCACCGGGTAGGTGGGCTGCTGCCCGTAGACGAAGAGGGGAGTCGGCTCGGCGGGTGGCACCGCTGGATGTAGGGGCTCGACCTTGTCTTCGGTGCTCCCGCTCGGCGCAGCCCAATTCGGGTCGCTCATCGGTCCTGATCCCTGCCGATCCGGCCACGCGTGTCACGGGCGACGCGCTGCAGCAGCGGCCGCGGCATGTGACGCACCGCGAAGACCATCGTCTTGTACTTCCAGTCCGGCACGCTGACCATCTTTCCCCGGCGGAGGTCGCGCAACCCGTCGCGGACGACGGTGTCGGCATCGAGCCACAGGAAGTCCGGGGTCTTCGACATGTCGATGCCCGCCCGCTGGTGGAACTCGGTACGGGTGTAGCCCGGGCAGAGCGCCATCACGCGCACGCCGAAGCGGCGCACCAACTGCGCGGTCGACTCGGTGAAGTTGGTGACCCAGGCCTTGCTGGCCGGGTAGGTCGAGCCGGGCATGAGGGCACCGAAGCCGGAGACCGAGGAGACGTTCACCACCGCGCCGCGGCGCCGGGCCACCATGCCGGGCAGCACGGCGAGCGTCAGGCGCATCACCGCGTTGACGTTGAGGCGGAGCAGCATCTCCTCTTTGGCCACGGTCGAACGCAGGAACGAGGTGTTGAGCGTCATGCCGGCGTTGTTCACCAACAGATCAACCGGATGCGATTCGTCAGACAACCGCTCCGCGAGCGTGTCGCAGCCCTCCGGGGTCACCAGGTCGGCGGTCAGCACCGTGGCCTCGCCGCCCCGGGCGCCCAGCTCGCTGGCGAGCTTGCTCAACCGCTCCTCGTCGCGGGCGACGAGAAGAAGGTCATATCCATCGGCGGCGAGCCTCCGGGCAAACGCGGCGCCGATGCCGGATGTCGCGCCGGTCACTACAGCCAGTCGCCTCACCCGGCAAACGTAGCCGATGGAACGCGGCCCCGGCGCCCACGTGGGCACCGGGGCCGGAACTCTCAGGAACTTGGCGGCCAACTGGGTGGTGGGCCGGTCGGGCCGGGCGGACCGGCCGGAGGCGGCGGGTCCTCCGGGGCCGGCGGGTACGGCGCCGAACCCGGCGGCGAACCCTGCGGCGGCGCCGGCTGCTGATACGTCGGCGCCCCGTAGTACGGATCCGGCGACGACGGCACGGGCGGCTCCCACTGCACGTCGGCGGCCTTGCGGAAGTACGGGTGCGACGCGGGCAGCGCGAGCAGGATGATCACGGCCACGATCATGATCAGAACCAGGACACTCAGTGTCGTGGTCACCGGCGTGTACCAGCTCGGCAGCTCGTCCTTGATGGTGTTCTGCAGCTGGTCGTAGCTCGGCAGGTCGGGGTTGTTCTTGCGGTTGGCGTCGTAGGCGCTCTTGCCGATCGCGCCGAGCGTGAAGGACGAACCCAGGCAGCACAGCGCCAGGCCGCCGAAGACCCAGGTGAGGATCCGGCCGACCCGGTTGCCCCGGCCGTTGAGGACGCCGAGCACCAGGAAGACCACGGCGAGCACGAGCGCGATGGCCACGCCCACGCCCAACGTGATCGTCGCCGAGCCGGCCTGGCCCTCGAGGCTGGTGCCGGCGTAGGCCTTCTCGTAAGCGTTCTTGAAGTCGCCGTAGGTCACGATCGCGAGAATCGCGCTGATGACCTCAAGTGCGGCGGCGACGTAAAGCAAGATCACGGCGATGTTGACGGTGCCCGGTCGCGCCCGCGGCGCGGGCGCTGGGGACGGTGCGGCGTATGCCATCGCGACTCCTCCAGGAACGTTGAGGATCACCGTATCGGTGAACCGCCACCGTCGCTCAGTCGCCGAGCCGATCAGAGGCGTACCGATGAAGTGTCGTCTTGCCCATGATGCAGCCGCTGAACGTGCTTACCTCGGCGTTCTGGCCGGCGAGTCGGCGCCAGGCCGCCTGCCCGGCCGCCGCCTCGACGTGGTTGAGCAGCTCGGCGGCGTAGATCCGACCGGCCGGCGTCGCGTGCTCGAGCATCCGCTCCAGCCGGGGCCTGAGCTCGCGCTTGTGCAGTGGAAGCGCTTCCTCGATCGAGAAGTAGGCCTGCGTCGCCGGCAGCAGCGTGCCGGCGATGCCCACCCCGCCGAAGGCGACCGCATCCGCCCGGGCGATCTCGCCGAGTTGTACGTCGAGTGGATCCTTCCTGAACAGTCCCATTCGTCCCCTCCTTGGGATCACCCCGCGATGTCACCCGGCGCCGCCGGCGGCGTCGCTGCTGAATTGCCAGAAGCGCTGCCAAGCGCTGCCGGCGGCGTCGCTGCCGTTACCAGGAGACCCTTCTTGTCGTCCGCGAGCTCGACGACGACATGGTCGCCGTCACGGATGTCGCCCGAGAGCAGTGCCTTGGCCAGCCGGTCACCGATCGCCGACTGGACGAGCCGCCGTAGTGGGCGCGCACCGTAGATCGGGTCGTACCCGTTGCTGGCCAGCCAATCATGGGCGGCGTCGCTGACGTCGAGCACGAGCCGCCGCTCGGCCAGCCGCCGGGCCAGCAACCCGAGCTGGATGTCCACGATGGATTTGAGGTCGGTCGTCGACAGCGCGCCGAAGACCACGATGTCGTCGAGCCGGTTGAGGAACTCAGGCTTGAAGTGACCGCGCACCACCGACATCACGGCGTCGCGCCGCTGCTCCTCGGTGAGTGTCGGATCGTCGGCCAGCAGGTGCGAGCCGAGGTTGGAGGTGAGGACGAGGATGGCGTTGCGGAAGTCGACGGTGCGGCCCTGGCCGTCGGTCAGCCGGCCGTCGTCGAGCACCTGCAGCAGGATGTCGAAGACGTCCGGGTGCGCCTTTTCCACCTCGTCGAGCAGCACGACCGTGTAGGGCCGGCGGCGGACCGCCTCGGTCAGCTGGCCGCCCTCCTCGTAGCCGACGTAGCCGGGCGGGGCACCGACCAGGCGGGCCACCGTGTGCTTCTCGCCGTACTCGCTCATGTCGATGCGGACCATCGCGCGCTCGTCGTCGAAGAGGAACTCGGCGAGCGCCTTGGCCAGCTCGGTCTTGCCGACCCCGGTGGGGCCGAGGAAGAGGAAGCTGCCGGTCGGCCGGTCCGGGTCGGCGATGCCGGCCCGGGCCCGGCGCACCGCGTCGGCGACCGCCGTCGACCGCCTCGGGCTGGCCGACGACGCGGGAGGCCAGCGACTGCTCCATGCGCAGCAGCTTGGCGGTCTCGCCCTCCAGCAGGCGGCCGGCCGGGATGCCGGTCCAGGAGGCGACCACGCTGGCGATGTCGTCGGCGCAGACCTCCTCGTTGAGCATCGCCCCATTGAGCTGCAGCGCGTTCAGCTGCTCCTCGGCGACCGCGAGCTCCTGCTTGAGCGCCGGGATGCTGCCGTAGCGCAGCTCCGAGGCGCGCGCCAGGTCGCCGTCGCGCTCGGCCCGCTCCGCCTCGCCGGTCAGCTGCTCGAGCTGCTCCTTGGCGGTGGAGATGTTCTGGATGTGCTGCTTCTCGTTGCGCCACCGCTCGGTGAGCGCGGTCAGCTGCTCGCGGCGGTCGGCCAGCTCGGCCTTCAGCCGGCCGAGCCGCTCGGCCGAGGCGGCGTCCGGCTCCTTGGCCAGCGCCATCTCCTCGATCTCGAGGCGCCGGACGACCCGCTCGATCTCGTCGACCTCGACCGGCCGGGAGTCGATCTCCATGCGCAGCCGGGACGCGGCCTCGTCGACCAGGTCGATGGCCTTGTCGGGCAGGAACCGGTCGGTGATGTAGCGGTCGGACAGGGTGGCCGCGGCGACCAGCGCGGCGTCGGTGATCCGCACGCCGTGGTGCACCTCGTAGCGCTCCTTGAGCCCGCGCAGGATGCCGATGGTGTCCTCGATGGTCGGCTCGCCGACGAGGACCGGCTGGAAGCGCCGCTCCAGGGCCGGGTCCTTCTCGATGTGCTCGCGGTACTCGTCGAGCGTGGTCGCGCCGACCATGCGCAGCTCGCCGCGGGCGAGCATCGGCTTGAGCATGTTGCCGGCGTCCATCGAGCCCTCGCCCTTGCCGGCGCCGACGACCGTGTGCAGCTCGTCGAGGAAGGTGATGACCTGCCCGTCGGAGTTCTTGATCTCCTCGAGCACCGACTTGAGCCGCTCCTCGAACTGGCCGCGGTACTGCGCGCCGGCGACCATCGCACCGAGGTCGAGCGTGACCAGCCGCTTGTCGCGCAGCGACTCGGGCACGTCGCCGGCGACGATGCGCTGGGCGAGGCCCTCGACGATCGCGGTCTTGCCGACGCCCGGCTCACCGATCAGGACCGGGTTGTTCTTGGTACGGCGGGAGAGCACCTGGATCACGCGACGGATCTCGGAGTCGCGGCCGATCACCGGGTCGATCTTGCCGTCGCGCGCCGCTGCGGTCAGGTCGACGCCGTACTTCTCCAGCGCCTGGTACGTCTGCTCGGGGTCGGCGGTGGTGACCCGCCGGTCGCCGCCGCGCACCTGGCGGGAACGCGGCGACGAGGTGCTCCTCGGTGGCGCCGGCGCCGGCCAGCAGCCGGGCGACCGCGCCGCCGACCCGGGCCAGGCCGGCCAGCAGGTGCTCGGTCGAGGTGTATTCGTCGCCGAGCGGCTGGGCGATCTGCTCGGCGGCGCCGATCGCGTTGACGAACTCGCGGGACAGGCTGGGCTCGGCGACGCTCGAGCCGCGGCCGCGCTGGGCAGCCGCTCGACGGCGTGCAGCGGCCGCGCGGCGGACGTCGGCCGGGTTGGCGCCGACCGCGCGCAGCAGGCCGGCCGCGGTCGAGCCACCGGTGTCGAGCAGCGACAGCAGCAGGTGCCAGGGCTCGACGGTCGCGTGGCCGCGCCGCGTGGCGTCGGCGACGGCGCCGTGATGACCTCGCGGCTCTTGGTGGTCAGGCGTTCGGCGTTCATGGGCTCCCCATCGAGGGCGGACGAGAGGTTGAGTCCTGTCCGCTCAACTTTAGTGTCAAGGCGTCGAGACCGCCACCCGGATCCACTGCCGGCTGGTTCCATGGCACCGGCACAGCCATACGGTGTCCGCGCTGCCGCTCACTACATACCCCTGAATGACGCCGTCACCCAGATCACGCACGGTCGACACCTCCGGCGGCGCGTCGGGTACCCATGCGTCCCGGGTGACCGTCGAAGCTCCCCTCGTACCGGCGAGGAGCAGGACGTTGTCACCGAGGGCGAGGGCCGATTTGAGGTCCGTGGCGTCCTTCATCGCCGGTACGGGGGTCCAGTGGCCGTCGGGCGCCCGCCGGTAGCCGTAGCCGTCGCCGGCCAGCCATACGTCGGCGCCCGAGTCCGACACGGCCAGCATCGGGGGCGTGGCGAGCGTCCGGCCGAGAGTGATGACGCCGGCCGGTGTCCAGGAGCGACCCGCGTCGGCGCTGACCGCGACGAGCACGTCGGCGCCCTGCGTGCCGGCCGCCCACAGCCGGCCGTTGCCGCCCAGTTGCAGGCTGACGACGTCGCCGACCGGCGGCATCGCCCGCAGGACCGTCTCCGTGCCGTCCGGGCCGATCTCGATGATCGGCCGCGGCGCCGTGCACGCCGGGTTGCTGACCGGGCACCGGTGCACGAACTTGGGGCCGGTGAGGTTGACCTCGAGCGGCGGCGGCTGCAGCGGGCGCTGCTCGAAACTGCGCCCGTAGTCGCGGGAGACGAACCAGCCGGTCGGCTCGGCCCGCAACAGCAGCAGGTGGCCGGGGCCGACGCGCAGCGCCACCCGGTTCTGCGGGGTGAACGGCAGCGCACGCACGAGCCAGCTGTTGCCGCCGTCGAGCGTCACGGCGAGCGCCACCTGGCAGGCCCGCGGCTGGTCACAGCGCTGGAAGAGCCCGTAGCCCTCGTCCGCGTCGACGAACTCGAGGTCGGTGATCGGGTAGCCGGCGGGCACGGGGGCGATGGCGCGACGATCGAGCGGGTCGTCCGGGCCGGACGGCAGCGGAGCCACCGCCGGGTAGGACTGCTCCGGCTGGGCGTCCTCCCGAGGCCGGCAACCGCTGCCGATGAGCGCCGCCACAGCCAGCATGGCGGCGAAATGGACCGGGATCGCCCGCCAACGGCGCACCTCGCGACAATAACCTCTCGTGTTGCGGCATTGGCGGGCCTATCTCCGCAATTGCGCCCGTACCCGGCGGGTACATTGCACGTTTGGCCCTTCCCATTCGTCCTGGTAGCGGGCTAAGTTGGCGCCGACCAGGGATGACTGGTGATCACCCGTTGGCCACGGGAGCAAACGGTGACTCTTCAACAGGCGGCATTTCAGGGCTTCGCCAACCCGGTCGACCCCACCCCCGCGGAGTTGCGCGGGTGGGCCTACAACCCTGACGAGCGGGTGCTTTCCACCATGCCGCCCGACTGGGACCTGCTCGTGTCCGGCGACCGGCTGATCGGCACGCTGTTCGAGCTGGCGATGGACCCGGCCTGCCCGGCGCGCCGGTTCGCCCTGCACTGCCTCTACATCTACGCCGCCGACGGCATCCGCACCGACTTCCGCGCGCACCCGAAGCGCAAGCTGCGCAAGTTCGTCGAGCAGGCTGAAGACGGCGGCGACGATCCGCTGATCACCTGGGCGCACAACACGCGCATGCTGCTGGCGCGCCCGGAGCTGTTCCAGTATCACGACTGGTGCGAGGGCGGCCTGGTCCGCCAGCCCCGGCGGATCAGCTGACGTTCGCAAACAAGGCGAGGTGGGCCGCAACCGCGACCCACCTCTTTGACCACACCCCTTGCGCACGCACGCTTCCGGTCAGCCTCCGGACGCATCCGTACCATTCCCGTTGAACGTGGCATGCCCGCCCCCGGACGGTTTGAAACCTCGCTCGGCCAACTCGCTCGAGCCCGGTTCGATCAGCTCTGTGAGGCGCGGCGTGGATGCCACACCACGAGCGCCGTCGGCCGGCTCGGCACGAGGTCGCTTCGCGAGAAGCCGGCCGCCTCGAGGTCGGCCAGCCGCTGCCGGGCATAGGCCAGGTCGTGCTCCAGTTCGGCGATCCGCTGCTGCAGGTCGGCGACCAACTGCTCGAGGCCGATGATGCGCTTGATCCCGGCCAGGTTGACGCCGTCTTCCTGGCTGAGCCGCTGCACCTCGCGGAGCAGCGCCACGTCGCGCTCGCTGTAGCGGCGCCCGCCGCCCGGCGGCCCGGCCCGGCTGCACGAGGCCCAGCCGGTCGTACTGCCGCAGGGTCTGCGGGTGCATCCCGGCCAGTCGGGCCGCCACCGAGATGATCGAGCACCTTGGCGTCGGAGGACGCTCACTCGAGATGCCGATCTCGTCACACCGTCATCGCTCATAGCTCATCCGCTCCCGTGCCATGGCGTCCGAGGCGCTCACGCAGGCAGCGGGTGGTGCCGCCGCGGCGAAGTCCTCCAGCGCCTTCCGTGCCTCGTCCGTCAACTCCGGCGGGACCTGCACGTCGACCGTGACGAGCAGGTCACCGACCTTGCCCGTTCTGCCGGGCCACGCCCTTGCCCCGGACCCGCAACGTGCGGCCGCTCGGCGTGCCCGGCGGCACCCGCACGGTCACCACGCCGTCCAGCGTCGGGCACCCGCAGGTCGGCGCCGAGCACCGCCTCCGCGAACGTGATCGGCACGGTCAGCGTCAGGTCGTCGCCGGTGCGCCCGAACAGCGTCGTCCGGGCGCACCTGGATCATGCACGAACAGGTCGCCGGCGGACCGCCGCGGTCGCCGGGCTCGCCCCGGCCGGCCAGCCGGATCCGCTGCCCGTCGGCCACGCCGGACGGGATCCGGACGTTGAGCGTGCGGGTCTTGGTGACCCCGCCGGTGCCGTGGCACTCCGGGCACTTCTCGTCGACGATCGTGCCGACGCCCTGGCATTCGCGGCACGGCTCGGAGAAGCTGAACGAGCCCTGGTTGCGTGCTGATCAGGCCGACGCCGTGGCAGGTCGGGCAGGTGCGCGGCTGCGGTGCCGGGCTTCGCGCCGTTGCCGTGGCAGGTGTCGCACGTCGCCGGGCGTGCGCAGGGTCAGCGGCAGCGTCACGCCCTGCACCGCGTCGACGAAGTCGAGGCGTCACCTCGGTCTCGACGTCGCGGCCCGCGGCCGGCCCGCGCGGGCCGCGCCGCCGCCCGCCGCCGGAGAAGATCGAGCTGAACAGGTCGGAGAAGCCGGCCCCACCGAAGCGCCGGTCTGCCGGTGCCGGCGGCTGGCACCCCGATCCGGCGATGCCGCCGAACATGTCGGACGAGGTCGAACGTGCCCGTGCCGCCGCCACCGGTCCGCGCGTTGCGCCGGAACGCGCCCGAGCCGAACAGCGACCGCATCTCGTCGTACTCCTTGCGGCTGCTTCTCGTCGGAGAGCACGTCGTACGCCTCGGAGACCGCCTTGAACCGCTCCTCGGCCGCCGCGGTTGTCCGGGTTGCGGTCGGGGTGCAGCTCACGGGCGAGCTTGCGGTACGCCTTCTTGATCTCGTCGGTGGAGGCGGACTTGGTGACGCCCAGGACGGCGTAGAAGTCCTTCTCCAGCCAGTCCTTGGAACTCATCGCGTCACCTCCTCCACTGCCGTTGTCCTCGTTCAGGTACTCAGACATCGCTCACTCAGGGTCGGCCACGGCGACCAGCGCCGGGCGCAGCAGCCGCTCGCCGAGCAGGTAGCCCCGCCGCATCACGTCGATGCAGGTCGGCTCCGTGACCTCGGCCGAGGTCAGGTGCGCCACCGCCTCGTGGCGGGTCGGGTCGAACGGGTCGCCCTTCTCGCCGAACGGGGTGAGCCCGAACTTGCCGTCAGCGCGGCGGTCAACTGCTCGGCCACCGAGCTGAACGGTCCGACCAGGTCGCCGTGTTCCCGGGCCCGGTCGATGTCGTCGAGCACCGGCAGCAGCGCCGACAGCACAGCGCCGGTCGCCTGCTCGCCGACCAGCGGTCCGGTCGCGGTCGACCCGCTTGCGGTAGTTGGCGTATTCGGCGGTCACCCGCTGCAGGTCGGTCGTGCGCTCGTCGAGTTCGCTTGCGCAACGCCTCGAGTTCGGCGCCGAACGGGGTCGGGCCACCGGTCTCCTCGGCGTCGTCGATGACGTCCACCACCTCGGCGTCGACTACTGGCTCGGCCGCGGCGACCGCCGCCGGCGCCTCGGCGGACGCCTGATGGCGGGCCGCCTCGGCGCTCGCCGGGGCGGGCTTCTCCGCCTCCGGCGTAACGTCGATCTTCCGTCGGTCTCGGATCACGACGCGCTCGACGCCTGACCGTCTTCTTGGTCGGCCGAACGGTGTTCTCCACTCACTTCTTGTCGTCCTCGTCGACGATCTCGGCGTCGACGACGTCCTCCGCACCGCCCTGCGCCGCACCGGCCGCCCCCGGCGCCGGGCTGCGCACCGGCGTCAGCGCCGGCTCCCGGGCCCGCGTCGGCGCTGCCCGCCGCCTGCTGCTGGTTGTAGAGGGCGAACCGGCCTTCTGCGACACCTGTGCGAGCTTCTCGTGGGCCGCCTTGATGCTTGTCGATGTCGTTGCCGCCGAGCGCGCTGCGCAGCTCGCCGAGCGCCTCGTTCATCTCGTCACGGGCGTCGGCCGGGATCTTGTCGCCGCTCTCGGCCAGGAACTTCTCGGTCTGCCACTGCAGCGGCCTCGGCCAGGTTGCGGGTCTCGGCCTCCTCGCGGCGGCGCTTGTCCTCGTCGGCGTGGTCCTGCGCGTCGCGCATCATGCGCTCGATGTCGTCCTTCGGCAGCGCGGAGCCACCGGTGATCGTCATCGACTGCTCCTTGCCCGTGCCCAGGTCCTTGGCGGACACGTGCACGATGCCGTTGGCGTCGATGTCGAAGGTGACCTCGATCTGCGGCACGCCGCGCGGGGCCGGCGGAAGGCCGGTCAGCTCGAAGGTGCCGAGCTTCTTGTTGTAGGCCGCCATCTCCCGCTCGCCCTGGAAGACCTGGATGAGCACGGACGGCTGGTTGTCGTCGGCGGTCGTGTAGACCTCGGAGCGCTTGGTCGGGATCGTGGTGTTGCGCTCGACCAGCTTGTGCATGATGCCGCCCTTGGTCTCGATGCCCAGCGACAGCGGGGTGACGTCGAGCAGCAGGACGTCCTTGACCTCGCCCTTGAGCACACCGGCCTGCAGTGCGGCGCCGACCGCGACGACCTCGTCGGGGTTGACGCCCTTGTTGGGCTCCTTGCCGGTGAGCTGCTTGACCAGGTCGGACACGGCCGGCATCCGGGTCGAGCCGCCGACCAGGATCACGTGGTCGACGTCGGCGACGCTTGATGCCGGCGTCCTTGATCGCGCTGCTCGAACGGGCGCCTTGCAGCGGTCCAGCAGGTCCTGGGTCATGCGCTGGAACTCGGCGCGGCGACAGCGACGTGTCCAGGTGCAGCGGGCCGGCCGCGCCGGCGGTGATGTAGGGCAGGTTGATGCTGGTGGTGGTCGCGGCGGACAGCTCGATCTTGGCCTTCTCGGCGGCCTCGCGCAGCCGCTGCATGGCCATCTTGTCCTGCGACAGGTCGATGCCGTGCTGACCGCGGAAGGTCTTGACCAGGTGGTCGATGATCCGCTCGTCCCAGTCGTCGCCACCGAGGTGGTTGTCACCGCGAGGTCGACTTGACCTCGATGACGCCCTCGGCCAGCTCCAGCAGCGACACGTCGAAGGTGCCGCCGCCGAGGTCGAAGACCAGGACGGTCTGCTCCTTGGAGCCCTTGTCCAGGCCGTAGGCCAGGGCGGCCGCGGTGGGCTCGTTGACGATCCGCAGCACGTTGAAGCCCGGCGATCTCGCCGGCCTCCTTGGTGGCCTGTGCGCTGCGCGTCGTTGAAGTAGGCCGGCACGGTGATCACCGCGTCGGTGATCTGCTCGCCCAGGTAGGCCTCGGCGTCGCGCTTGAGCTTCATCAGCACCCGCGCGGAGATCTCCTGCGCGGTGTACTTCTTGCCGTCGATGTCGATGGACCAGCTCGAGCCCATCTCCCGCTTGACCGACCGGATGGTCCGGTCGGGGTTGGTCACCGCCTGGCGCTTGGCGACCTCACCGACGAGCACCTCGCCGTTGCGGGCGAACGCGACGATCGACGGCGTCGTCCGTGCACCCTCGGCGTTGGCGATGACGGTGGGCTCGCCGCCCTCCAGGACGCTGACGCACGGAGTTGGTGGTGCCGAGGTCGATGCCGACCGCACGTGCCATGGTTGTTTGATCCTCCCGAAGGCGACCGGCGCTCTGGCCGGCTGCGAAGTTGAGTGAACTGGACTCAATGATGCCACGGCTTCCACGATCGTCAAGTCCGGGTTGAGTCTAGCGGACGCAAGTTCGGCCGGAAATGTCGGTGGTCGGTGGGTGGCACGTATAGCGTCAGATGACACGATCGTGCACGCTTAACCGGTGACCACTCAGGGCGAGTCGACGGCCGCTCAGCCGCCGTCCACTGACCCTTCGTCCGGCGCCGGCCTCAACGCATCCCGGCGCTGGTCGGAAGCGCTCACCGAACTTCGCGATACGGTGCGGACCGCTCATTTCGCCCTGCCACTGCTGAGTGCGGATCGCGCCAAGCGGTCCGCCGACGGCATGGTCGACCAGCTCGACGACTATCTGCTGCCCCGCTTGACCCGGCTCGACGCTCCACTGCTCGTGGTGGTCGGCGGCTCGACCGGCGCCGGCAAGTCCACTCTGGTCAACAGCCTGGTCCGCGCCCCGGTCAGCCCGGCCGGCGTGCTCCGGCCGACCACCCGCGCGCCGGTGCTGGTCTGCAACCCGGCGGACATGCCGTGGTTCACCGAGGCGACCTGCTGCCCGGACTGACCGCGTACGACCAGCGCCGGCGCGGCCGGATCCGACGCACGCACCCTGCAGGTCGTCTCCGCACCGGCGCTCACGCCCGGGCTCGCCCTGCTCGACGCCCCCGACATCGACTCGGTCGTCGACGCCAACCGGGCCGCTCGCCGCCCAGCTGCTCGCCGCCGCCGACCTGTGGCTCTTCGTCACCACCGCCGCCCGGTACGCCGACGCGGTGCCCTGGGAGCATGCTGCAGCACCGCCCGAGCGGCGCGGCACCGCGATCGCGCTCGTGCTCGACCGGGTGCCGGGCGGCGGCGCGGCCGACGAGATCGCCGCCCACCTGACCGAGATGCTCGCGGAGCACGACCTCGGCGGGGCGCCGCTGTTCGTGCTGCCCGAGACCCGGCTCGACGGCGCAGGGCTGCTCACCGAGCGGCGTCGTCGCGCCGGCTGCGCGACTGGTTCGACGAGCTGGCCGCGCGACGCCGCGGCCCGGGCGGCGGTGGTCCGCCAGACCGTCGGACGGCGCGGTCGACGCGCTCGGCCCGGCCGTCGACGGCCTCGCCGACGGCCGCCGACGACCAGGTCGACCGCGGCCACGGTGCTGCGACGAGCGTGGTCCGGTCGGCCTACCGCGCGGCCGAGTCCACCGTCGCGCAGGGCATTCACGACGGCGCGCCTGCTGCGCGGCGAGGTGCTCGCCCGCTGGCAGGAGTTCGTCGGCACCGGCGAGCATCATGCGCGCCCTGCAGGCCCGGGTCGGCCGGCTGCGCGACCGGCTGGTCGCCGCGATGACCGGCCGGCCGGCGCCCGGCGAGCGCTTCCAGGACGGCGCTCGAGTCCGGGCTGGTCACGCTGCTCCGCGGGGTCGCGACCGACGCCGCCGAGCAGGCCGGCACCGGCCTGGCAGGCCCACCCGGCCGGCGGCGGCGCTGCTCGAGCCGGCCGGCGCAGACCTCAGCGCGCCCGGCGCGACCTGGCCGAGCGCGCCGACCGGCTGGTCCGCGACTGGCAGCGCGCCGTGCTCGATCTGGTCCGCGAGGAGGCCGGCGACAAGCGGATCGTGGCGCGCGTCAGCGCGCGTACGCGGTCAACGCGACCGGCCTGCTCGTGATGATCGCGGTGTTCGCCGCCACCGCGTTCATCCCGACCGGGGCGGAGATGGCCGTCGCCGGCGGCACGACGATCGCGGCGCAGAAGGTGCTCGAGGCGATCTTCGGCGACCAGGCCGTCCGCAGCCTGGCCGAGCGCGCCCGCGCCGACCTGCTGCAGCGGGTCGACGAGCTGCTCGACGAGGAGGCGGACCGCTACTACGGCGCCATCGAGGCAGCCGGCATCGACGCCCGACCGGCGCCGAGCTGCGCCGGGCAGCCGCGGCGGGAAGGCGCCCGGCAGAGCGGCCGCGCCGATGAGCATCGTTGACCGGCTGCGCGGCAGCGGCCGGGACCAGCTCGTCGGACGCCGACGGCCGCGTCGACGCCGACGCGCTGGTCGCCGCGGCTGGACGCGGTCGCAGGTTCGTCACGCGCGACCGAGGGCCAGCTGCCGGAGCGGCGACCTGGTGCCCGCGCGCACGCTCGTCGACCGGGCCGGCGAGCGGCTGGCGCTGTCCCGGGACGCACACCGTGGTCGCGCTGGCCGGCGCCACCGGCAGCGGCAAGTCCAGCCTCTTCAACGCGCTGTCCGGACTGCAGCTCTCGCCGGTCGGGGTCCGGCGCCCGACCACCGGCGTCGCGCACGCCTGCGTCTGGGGTACCGCACGGCGCCGCGACCGTCTGCTCGACTGGCTCGGCGTGCCGCCCAGCCGCCGCTTCATCCGGGAGAGCGCCCTCGACGGCGACGACGAGTCGTCGCTGCGCGGGCTCGTCCTGCTCGACCTGCCCGACTTCGACTCGGTCGAGGCGGTCCCACCGCATCGAGGTGGACCGGCTGCTGCGGCCTGGTCGACCTGGTGGTCTGGGTGGTCGACCCGCAGAAGTACGCCGACCGGGTGGTGCACGAGCAGTACCTGCGGCAGTTCGCACCGGCACCGCGACGTCACGGTCGTCGTGCTCAACCAGGCCGACCGGCTCGCCCGCGCCGACGCCGAGCGCTGCCTCGGCGACCTGCGTCGGCCTGCTCGACGCCGACGGCCTCGACCGGCGTGCCGTCGCTCACCACGTCGGCCAAGGGCCAGCCGGGCCTGACCCAGCTGCGCGGCCAGCTGGAGAAGGCGGTCGCCGACCGGCAGGCCGCGCTGCGCGGCTGTCCGGCGATGTCGACGGCGTGGTCGACACGCTGCGGCCGTTCGTCGATGCCGACGCCGACCGAGCCCGGCGTCGACCGGCCGGCCGTCGACCGGCTCGCCGAGGCGCTTGGCGGCCGCGGCCGGCGTGCCCGATCGGTCGCCGACGCCACCGAACGCTCCTACCGGCACCGGGCGGCCGGCACCCTCGGCTGGCCGATGCTGCGCTGGGTCCGGCGGTTCCGCCCCGACCCGTTGCGCCGGCTACACCTCGAGCCCGCCACCGAGGCCGAGACTTCCGGCCGCCACCTCCCTGCCCGAGTCAAGCGCGGCGCAGCGGGCGGCCGTCGCGATGGCGTCGCGCCGGCTCGCCGCGGACGCCGGCCAGGGACTGCCCGACCCCTGGCCGGACGCGGTCCTCGAGGCCGCCCGGTCCCGGCTGCGCGATGTGCCCGACGCGCTCGACGTGGCCGTCGCCCGGACCGACCTCGGCCAGGCGAAGAAGCCGTTCTGGTGGCGGGCGGTCGGCTTCCTGCAATGGCTCGCGGCCCTCGCCGCGCTGGCCGGCCTGACCTGGCTCATCGTCCGCTACGTGTTGCTCTTCCTCGGCCTGCCCGATCTGCGCGGGCCGGAGATCGGCCGGGTGCCGCTGCCGACCCTGCTGTTCATCGGTGGATTGCTCTTCGGCCTGCTGCTGAGCGTCGTGGTCCTCCCGATCGTCGGGGCGGGCGCCCGCCGGGCGCGCACGCGGGCCGAACGGCGCCTGCGCGCGTCGATCGCCGAGGTGGCCGAGGGCTACATCGTGGCGCCGATCCGGGACGTGCTCGCCTCGTTCGCCGACGCGCGCCAAGGCCTGGAGACCGCGTCGAAGTGAGGATCCTGCGACGGGCCGGCTTTGGACTGCTGGCGCTGGTCAACCTGGCCTGGGGCGGCTGGGCTCTGGTCGCGCCGGTCGCTTTCTTCCGGACGTTCCCCGGTTTCGGATTCCATTGGACGAGCGCCTACCCCCCGTACAATCAGCATTTGATCTTCGATCTTGGCGCGACGCTGGTGACGCTCGGCGTCCTGTTCGGGCTGGCGGCCGTCCTCGACGATCGCACGGTGAGCTGGGTCGTCGCGGTCGGCACCGGCACCTTCGGCACGCTGCATTTCGGCTTTCACGCGCTGCACCCGGGCACGATGGGCGGCGCCGACCGCGCGCTGAGCATCCTGAGCCTGATCGGCGGCGCGCTCCTTCCGTCCGCTCTCGCCGCGACCCATCACCTCCGGCGGGCCTGATGGACCTGGCCTACCTCAAGGCGCATCCGGAGCACCTGCCGACGTTCCTGACCCACCAGCGCATCCGCGAGACACCGGTCGGTGGCGGGTCGATCTGCACGGCGCAGCGGCTCACGCTCGAGGACGGCGCGTCGGTGTTCGCCAAGTCTCGCGCCGGGGCGCCCGAGGGGTTCTTCGCCGCTGAGGCGGCCGGCCTGCGCTGGCTGCGGGAGGCCGATGCGGCGCCGGTGCCCGAGGTGATCGTGGCGCTGCCGGAACTGCTGGCGCTCGAATGGGTCGACGAGGGCGCCCCGACTCCGCGGAAGGCCGAGCAGCTCGGACGCGACCTCGCCGCACTGCATTCGGCCGGCGCGGACGCCTTCGGCGCTTCCTGGCCCGGTTTCATCGGCTCACTCCCGGTGGACAACACGGCGTCGGCCGGCCCGTGGCCGGAGTGGTTCGCCGAGCGGCGGCTCCTGCCCCTGTTGCGCCTCTCCCACGACCGCGGCGCGCTCACCGCCCCCGACGTCACCCGGGTTGAACTGGCGATTTCACAGTTCCATGGGTACGGCGAAGCCGAGGCCCCCGCGCGAATCCACGGCGACCTGTGGCCCGGCAACGTCCTGTGGGGCGTGGATCGGGCCTGGCTGATCGACCCGGCCGCGCACGGCGGTCACCGCGAGACCGACCTGGCCATGCTGCAACTCTGGGGCGGCGCGCCGCACGTCGAGCGGGTGCTCGCCTCGTACGACGAGGTGTTTCCGCTGGCTGAGGGCTGGCGCGCCCGCGTGCCCCTGCACCAGCTCTTCCTGCTGCTGGCCCACACCGCGATGTTCGGCGTCGCGTACCGAGATTCGGTCCTCGCTACCGCTCGCAAGATCGGCGAACGCGGTAACGTTCGAGCATGACCATAGGCCGGCGTCTGGCCGACCAGCACGGGCGCGTCGCGACCGATCTGCGCGTGTCGCTGACCGACCGCTGCAACCTGCGCTGTTCCTACTGCATGCCCGCCGAAGGGCTGGACTGGCTGCCCAAGCCGACGCTGCTCACCGACGACGAGATCGTCCGGCTGGTGCGGGTCGCGGTGACCGCAGCTCGGCGTCCGGGACGTGCGGTTCACCGGCGGCGAGCCGCTGCTGCGGCGCGGCCTGGTCGAGATCGTGCGCGGCGGTGTCGCCGGCTGTCGCCCCGCCCGTCGACGATCGCTCACCACCAACGGCATCGGCCTGGAGCGGCTGGCTGGACCCCTGCGCCGACGCCGGACTGGACCGGGTGAACGTCTCGCTGGACACGCTCGACCCGGCGCGCTTCGCCACGCTCACCCGGCGCGACCGGCACGCCGACGTGCTGGCCGGCCTGACCGCCGCGGCGTCCGCCGGACTGGTGCCGGTCAAGATCAACGCGGTGCTGATGCACGGGGTCAACGACGACGAGGCGTCGCCGCTGCTCCGGTTCGCGCTCGAGCACGGCTACGAGCTGCGGTTCATCGAGCAGATGCCGCTCGACGCCCAGCACACCTGGCGGCGCGAGCGAGATGGTGACCGCCGAGGAGATCCTGGCCGCGCCTGCGAGCGGCGTTCGACCTGCAGCCCGACCCGGTCGAGCGCGGTGGCGCGCCGGCCGAGACCTGGCTGGTGCCGGCCCGGGCCGACGGCCGCCCGGCCCGGGTCGGCGTGATCGCCAGCGTCATCGCGGCCGTTCTGCGGAGACTGCGACCGCACCCGGCTGACCGCCGACGGCGCAGGTCCGCTACTGCCTGTTCAGCACGGAGGAGACGGACCTGCGGGGCGCGCTGCGGGCCGGCGCCAGCGACGACGAGCTCGCGGACGCTGTGGGGCAAGGCGATGTGGGGCAAGCGGGCCGGGCACGGCATCGACGATCCGTCGTTCCTGCAGCCGGCCCGGCCGATGTCCGCGATCGGTGGTTGAGCATGCTGCTCGTGCGCTACTTCGCCGCGGCTCGGGCCGC
This sequence comes from uncultured Actinomycetota bacterium, assembly GCA_963816625.1. Taxonomy (GTDB): domain Bacteria; phylum Actinomycetota; class Actinomycetes; order Mycobacteriales; family Micromonosporaceae; genus Dactylosporangium. Next base: position 265,253 of record CAWFLC010000008.1, read on the forward strand.
CGCCGGTACGGCCGAGGAGAAGGTCGAGGCGGCGACGTTGGGGGAGTTGCTCACCCGGCTGTCGGCTGACCGGCCGGAGCTGGCGTCACGTGCTGCGCGCGTGCAGCTTCCTCGTCGACGGCCTGGCCTGGCGCGATCGCGAGTCGAGCCTGCCGGCGACGGCGACGGTCGACGTCCTCCCGCCTTTCGCCGGCGGCTGACCCCGCCGGCTGCCCCCACCCTGTCGCAGTCGATCAAGGAAGTACACGCCGGAGATTGTCCGATTCCCGGGCGTGTACTTCCTTGATCGACTTCGTGGGGGACGGTCGGACCCGAGTCATCTGAAAGGATCTCGGGGTGTTCATCGTGATCGCCGTGCTTGTGATCCTCGCCATCATCACCGGCATCCACCTGTACCTGTGGAAGCGGCTGGTGCGGGACACCCTGACCGGGCGGGCGCGGCGGCTGGGCGGGATCGGCGTGATCGTACTGGCGCTGTCGATCCCGCTGGCGCTGATCGGCGGAGCGGCTGGTGCCGCAGGCGGGTCCGGCCGGTGCTCGCCTGGCCGGGGTACGTGTGGATCGCGCTGATGTTCTACCTGCTCGTCACTGCTGGCAATCCTGGAGATTCCGCGGTCTGGTCGATCCGGCTGACGCCGCGCGCCGGCACGCTCGCGGCCGACGCCGGACGTGACGGCGGCATCGCCTGCTCGGGCGCGTCGGCGGTCGCGACTAACGGCGCGGCGGTCGCCGTCGGCTCGCGGGCGACCGGGATCACCGGCGACGGGTCGCAGGCGCTCGGGCCGCCCGGACCTCAAGCGCGTGCCCGATCCCCCTCGCGCAAGCTTCCGCGCCAGCATGGACGGCTTCCGCATCGCGGTCGTCTCCGACATCCACCTCGGTCCGCTGCTCGGCCGCTCGCACACGGAGCGGATCGTCGACGATGATCAACGCGACCGACGCGGACCTCGTCGCGGTCGTCGGCGACCTGGTCGACGGCAGCGTCGCCGAGCTCGGTCCCGCCGCCGAGCCGCTGCGCGACCTGCGGGCGCAGCACGGCAGCTTCTTCGTGACCGGCAACCACGAGTACTTCTCGGGCTTCCGAGGAGTGGATCGAGGAGGTCCGGCGCTCGGGCTGACGGCCGCTGCGCAACGAGCGGGTCGAGATCGACGGGCTCGACCTGGCCGGGGTGAACGACGCGACCGGTGGCGGCCAGCGGCGACGCCGCCGGACTACGCCGCCGCGCTCGGCGACCGCGACGCGTCCCGGCCGGTCGTGCTGCTCGCGCACCAGCCGGTCCAGGCCGACGAGGCCGCCAAGCACGGCGTCGACCTGCAGCTGTCCGGGCACACCCACGGCGGGCAGATGGTGCCGTTCAACCTGGTCGTCGGCCTGCAGCAGCCCATCGTGGTCGGACTGCGGCGACGATCGACGGCACGCAGGTCTACGTGACCAACGGCGCCGGGTTCTGGGGGCCGCCGGTGCGGGTCGGCGCGCCGCCGGAGGTCACCTCGTCGAGCTGCGATCGATACTCAGCGTCGTGACCCGCGCGCGCCCGCGGTCGGCGGTGCGGCGGATGCGTGACAGGATGCGGCGCGTGCCCCCGTAACGCACGACCCGGTCGCCACGCCATTCGTCGCGGATCTGCACATCCACTCGAAGTACTCGCGGGCCTGCAGCCGGGACCTGACCCTGCGAGACGCTGGCCTGGTGGGCCCGGCGCAAGGGCATCACGCTGCTGGGCACCGGCGACTTCACGCACCCGGCCTGGTTCGACCATCTGCGCGAAACCCTGGTGCCGGCCGAGCCCGGGCTGTTCCGGCTCGCCCGACGACGAGCCGACGTCGACCGGCGGCTGCCGCCGCAGCGTCGCCGGCAGCCGACGTCCGGTTCATGCTCAGCGTCGAGATCTCGACGATCTACAAGCGGGACGACCGTACCCGCAAGGTCCACCACCTGATCTACCTGCCCGACTTCGACAGCGGTCGAGCGCTTCAACACCGCGCTCGGGCCGGATCGGCAACCTCGGCTCCGACGGCCGGCCGATCCTCGGCCTGGACTCCCGGGACCTGCTGGAGATCACGCTCGAGTCGACCCGGACGGCTACCTGGTGCCGGCGCACATCTGGACGCCGTGGTTCTCCGCGCTCGGCTCGAAGTCGGGCTTCGACGCGATCGCCGACTGCTACGCCGACCTGGCCGAGCACATCTTCGCGGTCGAGACCGGGCTGTCCTCCGACCCGGCAGATGAACTGGCGGGTCTCCAGCGCTCGACCGCTACCGCTTGGTGTCCAACTCGGACGCCCACTCCGCCGCCGGCGCTGGCCCGCGAGGCCACCGCTGCTGACGACCGCCCTGGACTACTTCGCGGTACGGGACGGCGCTGCGCGACCGGCGACGGCCTCGCCGGCACGCTCGAGTTCTTCCCGGAGGAGGGCAAGTACCACGCCGACGGGCACCGCGCCTGCGGCGTCAACTGGGCGCCGGCGCGGACCCGGGCGGCCAGGGACGCTGCCCGGAGTGCGGCAAGCCGCTCACCGTCGGCGTGCTAGCACCGGGTCGAGGAGCTGGCCGACCGGCCGCCGGGCTCGTACCGGCGCGCGCGCCGGCGGTCGACGCACCTGATCCAGCTGCACCGAGATCCTCGGCGAGATCGACGGCGTCGGCGCCGAAGTCGAAGACGGTCGAGGCGCAGCTCAACGCCCTCGTCGCCGGCGCTCGGCTCGGAGCTGTACATCCTGCGCGACGGTCCCGCTCGACGAGATCGCCCGGGCCGGCGGCGAGCTGCTCGGCGAGGCGATCGCCCGGCTGCGCCGCGGCGAGGTCCACCGGATCCCCGGCTACGACGGCGAGTACGGCGTGATCCGCCTCTTCGAGCCCGGCGGAGCTGCGCGCTCGACGGCCGACGCCCTGTTCGACCTCGTTCGCGGTCCCGGCCGCAGCCGGCAGCGCCGCGCCTCGGCCGGCGCCCGGCCGGCGCCAGAAGAGGGTCGCAGCGCCGGTACGCACCGTCCGCCGATCGCCCCGCCGCCGTCTCCCGCATGAGCCGTTCGAGCCGATGCTCGCCGGCATGGAAGAGGTCGGCACCGGGCTGCTCGACCGGCTCGACGCCATGCAGCGGGTCGCCGCGTCCGCGCCGGGCGGGCCGCTGCTCATCGTGGCCGGCCCCGGCACCGGCAAGACGCGGACGCTCGACCCACCGGATCGCGTACCTGTGCGCCGAGCTGGACGTCTTCCCGGAGCGAGTGCCTGGCCATCACCTTCACCCGGCGGGCCGCCGAGGAGCTGCGCGAGCGCCTGGCCGCGCTGCTCGGACCGGTGGCCGAGGACGTCACGGTGTCGACGTTCCACGCGCTCGGGCTGTCGATCCTGCGGGAGCACGCCGACGGCGGTCGGGCTCGCCCCGGCGTTCCGGATCGCGGAGGACGACGAGGTCCTCGCGGCCGCCTGCGCCGAGGCCGGGGGCCCTCGACGAGCGGGCCGCGCGGCGGCTACTGGCGGACGGCTCGACGTGGCCAAGGTGCTGCGGGCCCAGGATCTGGTCGACCTCGACGAGCTGCTCAGCCTGCCGGTCGCGCTGCTGCCGAGCCGACCGGCCCTCGTCGACCACTACCGCGGACGCTGGCAGTGGATCTTCGTCGACGAGTACCAGGACGTCGACGCCGGTCCAGTACGAGCTGCTGCGCCTGCTCTGCCCGCCGGACGGCAACCTGTGCGCGATCGGCGACCCGGACCAGGCGATCTACTCGTTCCGCGGCGCCGACGTCGGGTTCTTCCTGCGGTTCACCCAGGACTTCGTACCGACGCGCCCGCGTCGTGCGGCTGACCCGCAACTACCGCTCGTCCGCGCCGATCCTGGCCGCCGCCGTCCAGGCGATCGCGCCGTCGACGCTGGTGCCGGGCCGGCGGCTCGACCCGGCCCGGCTCGACCCGGAGGCGCCGCTGGTCGGGCCGTACCCGGCCGCGCTCGGTGGCCGACGAGGCGGACTTCGTGGTCCGTACCGTCGACGAACTGGTCGGCGGCCTGTCCCACCGCTCGCTCGACAGCCGGGTCGACTCGCGCGGCCACGCCGGCCGGCGCGATCTCGTTCTCCGACATCGCCGTGCTCTACCGCACCGACGCGCAGGCCGCACCGATCGTGGACGCGCTCGCCGCGGGCCGGCGTACCGGTGCAGAAGCGCTCCCACGACCGGCTGCGCGACCGGCCCGGGGTCGCCGCGATCGCCCGGGAGCTGCGCTTCGCCAGCGGGCTCGGCGGTTCGCTTGCGGCCCGGCGTCCAGCTGACCGGCACGGTCCTCGCCGAGCGGTTCGACCAGCTCGACACCGACCTGCTGGACAGCGCGGCTCGCCGCCGGCCGACATCTGGACGGCGGTCGATCTGCTCACCCCGCTGGCGCAGCGGTGCGGCGACGACCTGGACGCGTTCCTGGCCGCAGCTCGCGACCGGCGCCGAGGTCGACGCGCTCGACCCGCGCGCCGAGGCGGTCACCCTGCTCACCCTGCACGCCGCGAAGGGCCTGGAGTTCCCGGTGGTCTTCCTGGTCGGCTGCGAGGACGGGCTGCTGCCGCTGCGGCTGCCCGGCGCGGCAGGGCCGGTCGGAGGACGAGATCGCCGAGGAGCGGCGGCTGTTCTTCGTCGGCCTGACCCGCGCGCAGGACCGGCTGTTCGTCTCGCACACGCCGGCGACGGTTCCGGCACGGCACGGAGCGGGACATGTCGCCGACGCCGTTCCTGACGTCGATCGACCCTGGCCTGTTCGAACGCCGCGGCGAAGGGGAGACCCGCAAGCCGAAGGACCGCCAACTGCGCCTCATCTGACTCGTCTGACCGCTTCGACTGTCGCCAATCCGGCTTTGGACAAAGCTCACATACCGCCTACCCGATCGGGTTGGCGCGTTTTCGGGAGGTGAGGTCCCTAGGCCGGGACGCTACGGTGGCTTCTTGACGACCGCTTTGTTGGAAGTGGCCATGACCAGGAGGATCACATGTCACAGTACGGACCGCCGGGCGGACCGTACCCGGGTCAACCGCAGGACCCTTGGCAGAGCGGGCAGCCGCAGGACCCATACGGCCAGCAAGACCCCTACGGCCAGCAAGATCCCTGGGGCGGTTCGCCGTCCTCGGCGCCCCCCGGCTCGCCAGGTCCCTACGGCAGCGGCGGGTACGGGCAGACCAGCAACTTCCCGACCTCGGCCGGCAACTACCCGCCGACGCAGGCCGGCAACTATAACCAGCCCGGCGGCTACGACCCATACGCCGCTCCCGTCGCGCCCCCTCCGAAGAAGCGGGGGTCCGGCGCGCTGATCGCGGTCGTGGTCGCGCTCGCCGTGCTGCTTTGTGGCGGCGGCGCAGCCGGCATCTACTACGTGTCGCAGAACAAGGACACTCCGAAGGCGTCGACCGGTTCGGGCTCCGACCCGACCGCCGCGGCCTCCGCGACCGGCGCGCCGTCGACGGCGCCGTCGGGCAACGCTTCGGCGTCGGCCGCGTCCAACGTCGGTGACGCCAAGGACGCCCAGGTCGGCGACTGCCTGATCAACGACGGCACGTCGGACAAGCCGGTGCTGCGCAAGACCAACTGCGCGTCCGGGACGTTCCAGGTGCTCAAGCGGTTCGACGGCACGTCGGACATCAAGAAGTGCGACAACGTGTCCGGCTACACCCACAACTACTTCTACAAGACCAAGGCCGAAGAATTCAGCTTCGTCCTGTGCATGAAACTTCGATAGTCTCGGGCTCTCTAGTACTTTTTCTAGATAGCTGTAGATCGTCCTCGACGGCGGGCCGGATCTTCCCGACACGCCGTCGAGCTTCTTCTAGCCGGTTCTACGGCTGGCGCTAGAAAGCCCGATACGGTCCAAGTCATGGATCCGGTTCGCAATCCCTATGCGCCCGGCGCCGGCCAGCGCCCCCCGGAGCTCGCCGGCCGCGACCGCGAGCTGGAGGTCTTCGAGGTCGTCCTCGAGCGGGTGGCGCGCGGGCGGCCCGAGCGCTCCCTCGTCCTCACCGGCCTGCGCGGCGTCGGCAAGACCGTGCTGCTCAACACGCTGCGCTCGCAGGCGATCGCGGTCCTCTGGGGCACCGGCAAGATCGAGGCCCGGCCCGACCAGTCGCTGCGCCGGCCGATCGCGGCGGCCCTGCACATGGCCATCCGCGAGCTGGCCCCGCACCACCGCGCGCCGGACCGGATCGACGATTTTCTCGGCGTACTGAAGGCGTTCGCGCTCCGCGTCGGGCCCGGCCAGTCGACCAAGCTGCGCGATCGATGGCAGCCGGGCATCGACGTGCCGGCCGCGATCGGCCGAGCCGACTCCGGTGACATCGAGATCGACCTCGTCGAACTGTTCACCGACGCGGCGAGCATCGCCACCGACGTCGGGAGCGGCGTCGCGCTGTTCATCGACGAGATGCAGGACTGCGTGCCGGACGACATCTCGGCGCTGTGCGCCGCCTGCCACGAGCTGTCCCAGACCGGCGCGCCGCTGATCGTGGTCGGCGCCGGGCTGCCGCACCTGCCGGCCTTGCTGTCCGCGTCGAAGTCGTACTCGGAGCGGCTGTTCCGTTACCAGCGCATCGACCGGCTCGACCGGATCGCCGCCGATCTCGCCCTGTGCGCGCCGGCCTTGCGCGAAGAGGTCGAGTTCGAGGCCAAGGCGCTCGACACGCTGTACGAGGCGTCGGGCGGCTACCCGTACTTCGTGCAGGCCTACGGCAAGGCGACCTGGGATCACGCGCCCGCGCTCGCCGATCACCCCGGCCGACGTGCGGGTCGCCGCCCCGGAGGCCGAGGCGGAGCTGGCCGTCGGGTTCTTCGGATCCCGCTACGAGCGGGCGACGCCGGCCGAACGCGAATACATGCGGACGATGGCCACCCTGTCGTCATCGGCCGAGGGGTCGGGGGCGGACGACATGCAGGCCGCGGTATCGACGGCGGACATCGCGAAGGCGCTGGCCCGCAAGCCGGCGAGCCTGTCGCCGGCGCGGGACGCGCTGATCAAGAAGGGCCTGATCTACTCGGGCGAACGGGGCACGGTCGCGTTCACCGTGCCGCACTTCGGCCGCTATCTCCGGTCCCAGCCGGCGGCCGACTGAGGTCTCGCCGGGCGCCTCATTGCGCTCGCGTGGCCGTGAGGCGCTCGATCAGGCCGCGCAGGTCGCGGCGCTCGATCGCCGCCGCCATCAGCTCGGGGAACACGTCCGGCGTGCAGGCGAAGGCCGGCACGCCGAGCGCCGCCAGCGCGGCCGCGTTCTCGTGGTCGTAGGCGGGCGCGCCCTCGTCGGAGAGCGCGAGCAGCACGATGACCTGCACCCCGACCGCGATCATCGCGGCGACCCGGCGCAGCATCTCCTCGCGGACGCCGCCCTCGTAGAGGTCGCTGATCAGCACGAAGATGGTGTCGCGCGGGCCGGGTGATGAGCTGCTGGCCGTAGGCGATGGCGCGGTTGATGTCGGTGCCGCCGCCGAGCTGGGTGCCGAACAGCACGTCGACCGGGTCGTGCGAGCTGGTCGGTCAGGTCGACGACCGCGGTGTCGAAGACGACGAGCGACGTCTGCAGCGACCGCATCGAGGCGAGCACGGCGGCGAACACGCTCGAGTAGACGACCGAGGCGGCCATCGAGCCGGACTGGTCGACGCAGAGCACGACGTCGCGCTGCACGGCGCTGCGCCGTGCGGCCGTACCCGATCAGCCGCTCCGGGACGATCGTGCGGTGCTCGGGCTGGTAGTGCTTGAGGTTGGCGCGGATCGTGCGGTCCCAGTCGATGTCGCGGTGGCGCGGCCGGTTGATCCGGCGCCGCCCGGTTGAGCGCGCCGGTCACCGCCGCCCGGGTGCGTCTGCGCGATCCGCTGCTCGAGGTCCTCGACGACCTTGCGCCACCACCGTCGCGGGCGGCCTGCCTGCGTCTTGTCCGGCATGACCCGGTTGAGCGAGAGCAGCGTGCCGACGAGGTGCACGTCGGGCTCGACCGCGTCGAGCATCTCCGGCTCCAGCAGCAGCCGGGTCAGGTTGAGCCGCTCGATCGCGTCGGCCTGCATGACCTGCACGACGGTGGACGGGAAGTAGCTGCGGATGTCGCCGAGCCAGCGGGCCACCCTCGGCGCCGACGCGCCGAGCCCGGCACCGCGGGCGCCGGCCGGTCGCCCGCGCCGGCCGGTGCGGCGTCGTAGAGCGCGGCCAGCGCCGCGTCGATCGCGGCGTCGGCCCCGCTGAGCCGGTGACCGGTGCCCTCGCCGTCGGGCGCGCCGCCGAGCACCAGCCGCCAGCGCCGCAGCCGCTCGGCGTCGTCGCCGTGCTCCTCGTTGGTCTCGTCGAAGTCGCTCATCGACCATCCTCGGTGCCGCCGTCGTCTCGGTCCCGCTGTCACTCGAGTGCCGCTGCCGTCGAGCGCCGCCGCTCGTGCGGATCCGCGGGACGCTGGGCCAGCCGAGCAGTCGGGCCACGGTCACCAGGACCAGTCCACCGCGGGCCGGGTCGAGGGCCTCGCCGTCGCCGGTTGCCCGGTCCCGGCCGGGCTGGCCGATGCTGGCGGCCCGTTCGCCGATCGTCCGCCGCTCCGGCGCCGGATAGCCGCTGAACGTGCGGCGCAGCAGCGGCAGCACCTCGACGAAGGTGTCGGCCGGGATGCCGGCGAGCCAGCCGTCGACCAGCGCCGAGCAGCCGCTCGTCGTGGACCAGCAGCAGCCCGCCGCCGGCGAGGAAGCCCTCGATCCAGGCCGCCGCGCGGGCCGGCGGCGACGCCGACGGTGAGCACCAGCGCCATCCGCCGGCCGACCTCGTCCGGCGCCTCGACCCGGCCGGCGTCGAGCAGCAGCCGGGTGAGCCGGCCGGCCAGCAGCCCGTGCAGGTCGTCCCGGGTGGCCAGTCGCATCCAGGACGCGTCAGCCACCGGTCGGTGAGCCTCGGCGTCGTCGAGCAGCGCGAGCGCGCCGTGCACCGCGTCGATCCGGTCGCGCATCACGGCCGCGGCGCTCGTCGTCGAGGGCGCCGACCGCGGCCGGGCAGCCCGACGCAGATCCGCGTCGACCAGCCCGTGCGTCACCGCGCGCAGCGCGCTGACGTCGGTGCCGCGGACGTCGCCGTAGCGCAGCGTGCGGGCCAGCGCCGGCAGCGCGTCCATCAGGTGGGCGACGTCGGCGTCGAGGGCCACCCGGTCGTCGAGCGCGCCGAGCACCGCCGGCAGCGCGTCGGGCAGGTCGGCCAGCAGGCACCGCTCGACCAGCGCGGTGACGTCGGCGAGCGCCTCGGCCGCCGCGGCCTGTCTCGACTGACGCGGGCGGTCGCCGCCGCGCGCACCGTGGTGCCGTAGCCGCTGGCCTCGACCAGGTCGACCGCGAACTCCGGCTGCCAGCGCAGCTCGCCACGACTCCCAGAAGGTGCCCTGGCCCTGCGCGCGGCCGGCCAGCCGGCTCGCCCCAGTCGACGCCGAGCAGCCGCAGCCGGTGCAGCAGCCGGCTGCGGCCGAGGTCGATCTCGCGGCGCAGGTCGAGGTCGAGCTCCGGCTCGAGCGCCTCGGGCCGCAGCCGCAGCCGGCGCTGGCTCGCCGCGACGTCGCGGGCGAGCGGCACCGCTCGGCGTCGTCGTCGGGCACCGCGACCGAGCCGCTCGCCGACCACCAGCCGCCGGTTGATCAGCGCGCAGCCGCAGCTCGTCGCCGTCGCACAGCACCGCCCGGGTCGCCTCGGTGACCTCGGCCAGCCCGGCCAGCGGCCGGCCGCGCAGCGTCGCCAGCGTCTCGGCCAGCCGGATCGCCTCGATGACGTGGGCGCTCGGAGACCGGCAGGCCCTCCTCGCGCAGCACGCCGCGCCGCGTGCACCAGCCACCGCTCGATGACGGCCGGTCGGGCGCGGTGAACAGGTGGTGGTACCAGCCCGGCGAGGTCACGCCGGCGCCGTAGCCCTGCCACGACGCGAGCCGGCCGTGGGTCCACGGCACCCAGGTCATCGCGACCTTGGCCTTCGGCAGTCCCTTGAGCACGGCCGCGTCGGCCGGCGCGGGCGGCAGCGGCGCGGTCAGCGCCGGCACGTGCCAGGCGCCGCACACCACGGCGACCCGCTCGTACTCCTTGAGTGCGCCGCCGCAGCGCGGTGCCGCATGTGCGCCTCGCGCCGCTCCTCGTCGACGCGCTCCGCCTCCGGTGGCGCCGGCGCGGTGGCCCGGACCTCGGCCATCGCCTCGGCGATCGCGGCGAACGGCGCGGCGGCCGCCGTCAGCTCATCGTCGTCGCCGGGCAGGTCGAGCCGGTGCTCGACCACGTCCTCCCACCAGCGCTCCGGGTCGTCGTAGCCGGCCGCCTCGGCCAGCGCGCCGATCGGATCGGTGCGCGACGCCGTCGGCCTCGCCCGCGCCGGCGGCTCGGGGTTCGCCGATGCCGAACCGGATGCTCGCCGGCAGGTCGATGAAGCGCACCGGCACCTCGCGGGCGACCGCCCAGCGGATCGCCTGCCACTCCGGCGAGAACTCGGCGAACGGCCAGAACGCGGCCCGCGGACTTCGGATCCTTGGCGTCGGCCGCGTAGGCCAGCAGCGCGACCGGCGGCCGCATGCCCTCGTCGCCGGCCAGCGGCGACCAGCGCGTCGGCCTCGGGCGGCCCCTCGATGAGCACGACGTCCGGGCTGATAGGCCGCCAGCGCCCGCCGCACCGCCCGCGCCGAGCCCGGCCCGTGGTGGCGGACCCCGAGCAGCAGCGGCTCCGCCATCAAGTCAGGGTGGGGCCCGCGCCGCAGGCGCGGGGTCGGGAGGGCGGCAAAGGAGGTCACCCGGCCTGCCGGGCGGCCCGGTAGAAGTCGCTCCAGCCGTCGCGCTCGCGGACGACGGTCTCCAGGTACTCCTGCCAGACGACCCGGTCGGCGACCGGGTCCTTGACGACGGCGCCGAGGATGCCGGCGGCCACGTCGGCCGGGCGCAGGACGCCGTCGCCGAAGTGGGCGGCCAGCGCCAGGCCGTTGGTGACCACCGAGATCGCCTCGGCGGTGGACAGCGTGCCGCGACGGCGACTTGAGCTTGGTCCGGCCGTCCTCGGTCAGCGCCGTCGCGCAGCTCGCGGAAGACGGTGACGACCCGGCGGATCTCCTCGACGCGCGGCGCGGCACGGTCGGGCAGCTCCAGCGCGCGGCCGAGCTCGGCGACCCGGCGGGTGACGATGTCGACCTCCTCGTCGGCGCCGGCCGGCAGCGGCAGCACGACGGTGTTGAACCGGCGGCGCAGCGCGCGAGGACAGCTCGTTGACGCCGCGGTCGCGGTCGTTGGCGGTGGCGATGACGTTGAAGCCCTTGCGCGCCTGGACCTCGTCGCCCAGCTCCGGGATCGGCAGCGTCTTCTCGGACAGGATGGTGATCAGCGTGTCCTGCACGTCGGACGGGCATGCGGGTCAGCTCCTCGACCCGGGCGATCTGCCCGTCGGCCATCGCCCGCATCACCGGGCTCGGCACGAGCGCCGCCGCGCGTCGGGCCCTCGGCGAGCAGCCGCGCGTAGTTCCAGCCGTAGCGGATCGCCTCCTCCGGCGTGCCGGCGGTGCCCTGGACGAGCAGCGTCGAGTCGCCGCTGATCGCGGCCGCCAGGTGCTCGGACACCCAGGTCTTGGCGGTGCCGGGCACGCCGAGCAGCAGCAGCGCCCGGTCGGTGGCGAGGGTGGCGACGGCGACCTCGATCAGCCGCCGCGGGCCGACGTACTTCGGGGTGATCGGCGCCGTCGCGCGCGTGCCGCCGAGCAGGTAGGTGACCACCGCCTGCGGCGAGAGCCGCCAGCCCGGCGGCCGGGGCCGGTCGTCGCCGGCGGCGAGCGCGGCCAGCTCGGCGGCGAACTCGTCCTCGGCGTGCGGGCGCAGCACCGACTCGGCGAGTGGGGTGGTCGTGGTCGTCAAGAGAGCTCCTCGAGCATGTCGTTGCGGAACCGAAGGGTGTCGGCGAAGCGGCCGACGATCGCGGTCAGGGGGTCGCCGCTGGGCATCGCGGCGACCAGGGCGGCGGCGCGGTCGGTGAACTGGGCCGGCAGCCGGAGGGCGGCCAGCTCGCAGAGCCCGGCCAGGCGCCACCCGGCCGAGCGGCGGCCCGTGCGGTCGCCGAGCGCGGCGAACACCGCCTCCACCAGCGCGTCGGGCCACGGGCGCGGGCACAGCTCGAGCACGTGCTCCACGCCGACGGCGGCCGCACCGGCCAGCCCGCGCCGGAGCACGTCGACGGCGAGCGTGGCGAGCGCGTCGGACGGCAGAGCGTCGTAGAGCGCCTCGAGCAGCAGCCGATCGTCGGGCCGCCCGCCGGCGGCGACCTCCTCGGTCAGCGGGCCGGTCAGCGCGGTCGCCCAGGCCGGATCGCGCTGCGCGGCGGCGGCCCGGGCCAGGCCCCGACGTAGCACCGGAGCCCACTCGTCGGTCACCGGCCGGGCCAGGAACGCCCGCGGCTCGCCCCAGACCCGCAGCGGTGTGCGGGTGATCAGCTCCTCGAGCCACCACGCCCGCTCACCCAGGCCGGCCGGTGGGCGCGGGGAGATGCCGTCGCGGCGCATGCCCCGATCACACGCGGCCGGTGGGTTGACCACGATCCGGCCGCCGATCACCGTGACGCACGCGGCCGTCCGCTCGGTCATCCGCTGCCCGAACGCGCTGTCGGGCAGGTGGGCCAGCAGCTCGACGGCGGCGATCCGGACCTCCTTGCGCCGGTCGTCGAGCGCCACCTCGAGCAGCGACTCGTCGGCGGTGGACAGGCCGGTCGACAGCGCGGTCAGCATGGCGGCCCGGTCGTCGGGCGTCTCACCGGCCCAGACCGCCTCGATCATGGCGCGGGCGGTGGCCGGGTCACGCCGGCGCACCACGGTCAGCGCGCTGACCCGCCGGCCGATCGCGCCGAATTCCCAGGCGTCGCGCTCGGCCCCGGACAGGGTGGTCGGCTCGGCGCCGCCGCGCGGGGCGTCGGTGGCCGTGTCGACGACCGGTTCGGCGGCCTCCCCGCGCAGGTAACCCCACTCCGGCCGCTGATCGGCGAGCCACGCCGCCCGGGCGCCCCCGGCCGCGGCGATGAGCGGTCGCAACGCCCGGTGCCGGCGACCGATCTCGAGCAGCGAGGGCAGCAGCTCACCGGGGATCCGGCGGGTGAGCACCCGCTGGCCGGCGGCGTCGCGACGCACGACGGCGTTGAGCCATTCGGCCAGCAGCTCCAGCCGCCCGTCGAGGTCGCGGACGGGTGCGTCGGCGCGGCTGGCCCGGTCGATCGCGAGCAGGTCGGCGAGGCGGGTGGCGGCCGGGCCGGGAACCGGCGGGATGGCCGAGTCGTCGGGGGCCGGCGCGGGCAGCGTGAGGCCGGTCTCCGGGGCGACGCCGGCCCGGCGATAGAGCGTCAGCGCGGCCGCCGCGTCGAGCAGAGCCTCGGCGGGATCGTCCACTGTGGACTCACAGCCGGGCAACGCCCGGCGCTGGGTGCCGACGCCGGGCAGCGCCCGCCGCTGGGTGCCGACCAGCGCCGTGGCCAGCACGTCGCTCCACGACGGAAGCGAGCCCGCATCGGTCGCGGCGCTCATATCCGGACCAGCCTTCCGTCGGACCAGGCGCTGAGTGGGCGCAGCCCGGCCGCCGACCACTCGCCGATCAGGGTGACCGGGTGCCCGGCCGCGACGCCGACCAGCCGCCACGGCTCGCCGGCGGCCGGGTCGAGTGGCAGTCCGTCCCCGTCGGCGTCGACGGCGTGCCAGCCGCCGCCGGTGCGCACCGGCACGATCCCGTCGAGCACCATCGGCCAGCGCTCCAGCCACGGGTCGGCGGTCAGCGCGGCGGCATGCGCTCGGAGATTGTGGCCGATCGAGGTGGCGGCGAGCGACTCCCGGGACGGGATCGGCTCGGGCGGGCCGAGGCGCTGGGCGATCAGGGCGCGCGGCGGCTGGCCGCCGGGGTAGAAGCAGACCTCGGCGTCGAGCTGGGTGCCGACCAGCAACTCGGTGGCGATCAGTTGCCCGGCGACGGCGAAGTTGAGCGCGATCGCGAGCTGACCGGTGCCGGCGCCCTGCAGCCAGGTGCGGCGCACGGTCAACTGGTCCTCGATCTCGTCGCTCATGCCGAGCACCTGCCACCGGTCGCGCAGCGCCGGTCCGGCGAGCACGGCCTCCGTGCCGATCGGGAAGCCGATCCGCATGCGGACGCTGGCGGCCAGGTCGTCGGGCAGCTCCTCGATCCGGCGATAGCCGCTGACCAGCAGCCGGAGCTGGGCCAGCTCGCCGAGGAGCCGTTCGGGTGAGCCGGTCACGCCGGCCATCCGCTTGAGGGTGTTGGCGGCGCTCAGCGCCTGCGCGTCGACCAGCCGGGCCGCCATCGTGTCCCAGTGCGCGTAACCGCTTTTGGCCACGCTCGCCAGGCCGGCCCGCGCCTGGTCGGCCAGCCACCGGTCGAGCTCCTCAAGGCCGCCGGAGACCCGGTCGGCCCGGCGGGCCTGCGCCTTCTCGCTCGGCACCTTGCTCGGCGCCCGACCGTCGGCCGTGCCGCCGTGCTCGGGTGAGCTGCGCGCCGCCGCCCGTGTCGCGCGCTCGGCCCGCCCGATGTGCCATTCGCGGACCCACGCCGGCGCCGCCCCGTCGGCGACCGAACCGGCCGACCAGCGCAGCAGCAGCGCGAGCACGTGCTTGCAGGGCAGCTTGCGGCTCGGGCAGTTGCACTTGAACGCCGGCTCGGTGAGGTCGACGGCGATCTGATAGGGCGCCCGCACACTGCCCTGGCACAGGCCCCACACCGTCGGCGGGACGTCGTCTCCCGCGCTCACCGCCGTCTCCAGCCACGGCTTGGCGCCGGTCAGGCCCCGGGCGGCCCGCTGCGCGGAGGTGTCCGGGGCCAAGGCCAGCACCTGCTCGGGGGTCCACCGGACGACCGTGGGATCGGTAGGCGTCGGCGTCGACATACTTGGAGCGTATCCAGGGGGTACGACAACTCCCGGTGGGGTATGCATGACGCATGACTCCACTGCGGACTCTCGCACGCGGCATGCTCGCCGGGATCTTCGTCGCCGGTGGGATCAACGCCCTGCGCCACCCGGATCGTCTGGTGCCGAAGGCGAAGCCGGTCACCGATCGGCTCACGCCGACGCTGGAGAAGATCCACCCCAGCTTCCCGACCGACCCGAAGACCCTGGTCAGGCTCAACGCCGGCACTCAGGTCGTCGCGGGTGTGCTGCTCGCCGCCGGCCGCGCCCCGGCGCCGGCCGCGGTCGCACTGGCCGCCACGCTGGTGCCGACGACGCTCGCCGGGCACGCCTTCTGGAACATCGAAGACCCCGAGCAGCGCCGGCTCCAGCGGACCATGTTCATGAAGAACGTCGGCCTGTTCGGCGGGCTGATCTTCGCCGCCCTCGACAAAGAGGGGCGTCCCGGTCTCGCCTGGCGCGCCGGCGACCTGTCCCGGCGGGCGCAGCGACGGGCCAAGCGGGAGACACACGCGGCCCAGCGCGGCACCAAGCGGGCCCTGAAGACCGCGAAGCGGCAGGCGAAGATCGCGCTGTTGGTAGCGAGGGACGCGCTGCCTACGGGCAGTTGACCCATTCGTCGGTGCCGTCGGCGAAGCGCTGCCGCTTCCAGATCGGCAGCCGCGCCTTGACCTCGTCGACCAGGTTCGCGCAAATGCGGAACGCCTCGGCGCGGTGGGCCGTGGAGACGGACGCGACCAGCGCGGCGTCGCCGATCGCGAGCTGGCCGACGCGGTGCGAGACCGCCACCGCGTAGACCGCCGGGTCGGCCGCGAACTTCGCGACGATCTCCTCCAGCACCGAGCCCGCGCTCGGATGGGCCTCATACTCCAACTCGAGCACCTGGTTGCCGCCGTCGTGATCGCGGACGACACCCTGGAAGCTCACCACCGCGCCCGCCCGCGCGTCGGCCACGGCGCTTTCGTGCGCGGCCACATCGAGCGGGTTGGTGGTGACGACGGCCCAGGTCACGGCAGTTCTCCGTCCAAAACCGGCAATGGTACGAGGGGAGCAAGCGTTCCCGCGCGTCCGATCTCGTTCGGGGGCACGACGGCGAAGCCGACCGAGCGGGCCAGTCCGCGCAGCATGGACGACGCCACATGCGGCACCGGATAGGCGCGCCCGTCGACCGGGTCCTGCCGGACCAGTGCGAGGTGCGTGAAGCCGCCCCGCCCCGGCACGTCGGCCCCGAGCGTCACGGGAGCGAGCACCGGAAGTTCGCGGCCGGTCAACCCGGCCAGCAGCGGCATCACCAGGGACACCAGCGCGACGAAGGTCGACTGCGGGTTGCCGGGGAGGCCGGCGACGAACTGGCCGCCGGGGAGCCGCGCCACCAGCATCGGAAAGCCCGGACGCACGGCGACGGTGTTCACCACGTATTCGGCGCCGAGCCGCTCGAGCGCCGCGTGCAGGTGGTCGACCGGACCGTGCATCGTCCCGCCGGTGGTGCAGACGACCTGCGCGCCCGCGTCGACCGCGTCGCGGATCGCCTCGACGTGGTCGTCGAGCGTGTCGGCGACCGGCGCCCGGACGTGCACCACGTCGGTGCCCACCCGGCGTAGCCACGACGGCAGGGACGGGCCGAGCGCATCCCGGACGCGGCCGTCACCGGGCGGTCCCGAGGTGAGCAGTTCGTCGCCGAAGACGAGCACGGCCGTACGAGGGGCCGGGCGGCAGGACACCGCGTCGTAGCCGCAGGCGGCGGCCAGCCCGATGACGCCGGGGGTGATCGCCGTACCGGCCGGGAGAAGCTCCTCGCCCCGCTTCGCCTCTTCGCCGGGCTCGCGCCAGTCCGGCGGGGTCCGCGACGACCCGTCGGTCACCCGCGAGCCGTCCACTGTGGAGTCCTCGATGCGGACGACCCCGGTGGCGCCGGGCGGCACCATCGCGCCGGTCGCGATCTCCACGCAGGTGCCGTCCTCGACGAGCGGCTCGGCGACCCCGCCGGCCAGGATCTGGCCGACGATCCGCCACGGCGCGCCACCCCGGACGGCCCAGCCGTCGACGCTCGACGTCGCGAAGGCCGGTAGGTCGGTCAGGGTGGTCACCGGCTCGGCCAGCGTCAGGCCGTCGCTGTCGACGAGCGGCACGCGGACGGCCGGCTCCAGCGCCGCCGAGCCGGCTCTGAAGACCGCTTGGCGGGCGTCAACCCACCCGATCGGTTGCGTCACGCTCTGAGCCTACTGGGCCTGCTGGGCCTACTGGCCGCGCTGGTGGTCGCGGCCGTGCAGTTGCTCCACCGCATGCTTCAAGATCGGGCCGAGCACGGCGAGACCGTCCTTCGCGCCGCCCCTCGAGCCGGGCAGGTTGACGATCAGGCTACGGCCGGCCACCCCGGCCAGCCCGCGCGAGAGCGCCGCGGCGGGGACCGTCCGCAGCCCGTACGAGCGGATCGCCTCGGCGATGCCGGGGATCTCGTAGTCCAGGACCCGGCTCGTCGCCTCCGGGGTCACGTCGGTCGGCGTGATGCCGGTCCCGCCGCTGGTCAGGACCACGTCGATGGCAGCGGCGGCAGCAGCGCGCAGCGCCGCCTCGACCGGGTCGCCGTCCGGCACGACGATCGGCGGGCCGACCTCGAAGCCGAGCTCCCGCAGGCCCTCGACCAGCAATGGACCGCTGGTGTCGGCGTAGACGCCGGCGGACGCCCGGTTCGAGGCGACGATCACGACCGCCCTCACGCCGGACGCACCCAGGTGCCGGTTTTTCCGCCTTCTTTTCGCAGTACGCGGATGGCTTGAAGAAGAGCGGAAGGGTCGACGGCCTTGATCATGTCGATCACCGCGAGCCCGGCGGTGGCCACGGCGGTCAACGCCTCCATCTCGACACCGGTGCGGTCGGCGGTGCGGACCGCCACCTCGATGTCGACGGCGTCGTCGCGCAGGGTCAGCTCGATGTCGACACCGTGCAGCGCGATCGGGTGACAGAGCGGGATGAGGTCGGGCGTCCGCTTGGCGCCCATGATCCCGGCGACCCGCGCGACCCCCAGCGCATCACCCTTGGGCAGGGCATCCCGCCGCAACAGCGCGATCACCTCGGCGGTCGTCTGGACGGTGCCGGCCGCCACGGCGCGACGCACGGTCACCGCCTTCTCCGCGACGTCGACCATGCGCGCGGCCCCGGTCGCGTCGACATGGGTTAACTCGTCAGCCACACGAAGGAGCCTAGCCTGGAGCCCGATGGTGCCCTTCGCAGTCGCGTTTCTCGTGGTACTGGTCGCAGCGGCGACCCAGGCATTGACCGGATTCGGCTACTCGCTGCTCGCCGTGCCGTTGCTCGCGATCATCCTCGATCCGAAGACGGCGGTGGTGGCCGCCGCGATCGCCGGCATGGCGCTGAACCTCGGTACGGTCGCCGCGGAGCGCGTGCATGCGCAGTGGCGGGCCGCCGGGACGCTGGCGCTCTTCGGCGCGATCGGCATCCCGCTCGGGTTGGTGCTGTTGGCCGCCCTCAGCGACGTCGCCCTGCGCATCCTGATCGCGGTGGTTGTGCTGCTCTGTACGGCCCAGGTCTGGCGCGGCGTCCGGCTGCCGGAGCATCCCGCCGTGGTGGCGATCGCCGGTTTCGTCAGCGGTACCTTGGGCACCTCGACCGGAACGAACGGTCCGCCGCTGGTCGCCGCGTTTCAAGCGATGGGATACGACCCGAGGCAATTCCGGGCCACGCTCGGCGCGGTGTTCACCTTCACCGGAGCGCTCGGCCTGATCGGTTTTGTCGTGGCCGGACAGATCAGCGGAGCGGCCATGGCGATCGGGTTGGGCACCGTCCCGGGCGCGCTGCTCGGCTGGCTGGCCGGTAACAGACTGTTTGCCCGGATAGCCGCGGCAAAATTCCGCCGAGTGGTCCTCGCGGCGCTCGTCGTCAGTGCCATTGTGACCGGAGTACGGGCGCTACGCGGCTGATTCGGGGTCGGCCACTTGGCTGACTGTTGGGGCATGGCATCGTTTGATCATGCACGCTCGTGGCAGAGTTGCGTCGATTCCGGTCTACGCAGCGTCATCGTGATCTCGTCAAATCGTGACAAGCGTGTGCAGTCTTCGCAAATGGCGAATCGACCGACAAATCTCTTAGGTATTTGGCGTCCTGCGGCCATACGCTCCTCCCAATCAACGACACGTAGATCCATTTCGATATGGGGGTCGAAGGATCTTTCGTGGTCAAGCGCGGACCGCGAAGTGAGTGAGGGGGCCGACATGCGCGACCAGGGCTGGACCTGACAAAGCTGACGCCGATGGGTTGACACCGGTACCCAGGTATCGGAGACCATGCATCGGGATGGCAAGCGACGACCACGACACAGCGCGTGATCAAGACGACGTGACCAACCGGCGGTTAAAGCTGCTTGTTGGTCTCATCGTCGTGTTCGCGGTTCCCGTGCTCGGCTTGGCGGTCATCCGCCTCGGCGCTTCCTTCGACCCGCAAGACCTACTTCTCGTGGCGATCTTCGCCGCACTGATCGCCATCGCGCAGCTTCAGATGATCTATGTGCGGGTCGGCGCGGATCAGCTCGATCTCTCACCCGCCTCCGCCGGAGTGCTGGTCTGCGTCGCGTTCGTCTTACCGCAGGTGGTCGTCGTCGCGGCGTTCCTCGGCGAGACGGTAGCCCGGCTGGTGCAAGGCCAGCGCGAGCCCAGGAAGCTGTTCTTCAACGTCGGCAAGGAAACCCTGACCGCCGCTGCGGCCGCGATCGCCGCGAGCGCGGTCGGTCTGCGTCCCGTCTTCGCCGGCGGCGTCGAGTATTCGATCGACATCCCGTCGACGTTGGTTGGCTTGGCGGCCGGAGCCGTCGCGTACGGCGTGCTCGAGGAGATCGTCTCCAACCGGCTGTACTCACTGGTGACCCACACGCCCGGGCGCAAATTGCTGCTGATGCACCTCGACGCCCGCCTCCTCGGCCGGTTCGGTGCCCTTGCGCTCGCCGCCGTGACCGTCTGGCTCTACTCGATCAATCCGTGGCTGGTCACCATCGTCATCCCGAGCGTCTACGCCATCCACCTCACCTCGGCCAACCGGGTGCGCCGCCACGAGGAGACGGAGGCCTGGCAACGACTCTCCCAGGCCACCGACGAACTCAACGCGGTCGACCTCAACAAGGTGCTCACCACGGCCGTGCTCCGGGCCGCCGGCATCTTCCGGGCCGACGAGGTGGAGGTCGAGGTCCGCGCCTCGGACGGCGATCCCCGGCTGGTCCGGGGCAACAGCGACCGGGTGTCCTACGACGGGCCACCGGAGAAGGCGCCCCCGTCGACGTCAACGTTCGTCCTGCCGATCGCGCTGGAGAGCTACCAGGGCGACGCCGACCTGGGCGAACTGCGCCTCCGCTTCCGCGGCGAGGTCAAACTGCGCGAGCGCGAGCGGTACACGCTGCGGACCTTCGCCGCCGCCCTGTGTACGGCGGTACGCAACGCCGAGACGTTCGCCGAGACCGAACGGCTCGCCGACAGCCACGCCCGCGCCGCCGCCCAGGACCCGCTCACGCAGCTGGCCAACCGCCGGCGGCTCCTGCAGTACGGCTCGGAGATCCTCTCCGAGGTCCCGGCCCGGGGCGTCGCCGCGCTGCTCCTGATCGACCTCAACCACTTCAAAGAGGTCAACGACACGCTCGGGCACGCCGCCGGCGACGTGGTCCTGGTCGACGTGGCCCAGCGGCTGGCCGGCGCCGTCCGGCCGGACGACCTGGTCGCCCGGCTCGGCGGTGACGAGTTCGCGGTCCTCTTCGTCGGGCTCTCCGCGCCGGCCGTCGCCGAAGCCCGCGCGCATGCCGTCCTCGGCGCGCTCGCCGCGCCGATCGACCTGGACAGCATGCGGATCAGCGTCGAGGCCAGCGGCGGCGTCGCGACCGCACCCAGCACCGGCGGCATGGGCGAGCTGCTCCGGCGGGCCGACGTCGCCATGTACCAGGCCAAGCGCGACGGCCAGCGCGTCGTCGCCTACTCGCACGCCCGCGACACCGCCGACGTCGGCTCGCTCACCCTCGGCGGCGACCTCGCCCGCGCCGTCGCCGAGCAGCAGTTCACCGTGAACTTCCAGCCGATCGTCGACCTCGGCAGCGGCGAGGCCATCGCGGCCGAGGCGCTGACCCGCTGGCACCACCCGGACCGGGGCGACCTCATGCCGGACCGGTTCCTCGACGCGGTCGAGCGGTCCGGGCAGCTCGCCGCGTTCGCCGACGCGGTGCTCGATCAGGCCCTCGCCGCCGCATACGAGTGGGGGCAGGCCGGCTTCCCGATCCCGGTCGCGGTCAACGTCTCGCCGCGCAGCCTGCTCGACCCGGCGTTCCCGGACTCCATCGCCCGCCGGCTGACCGCCCGCCACCTCCCGGCCGAGCTGCTGGTCATCGAGCTGACCGAGTCGGTCACGCTGAGCCAGCTCGAGGTCGTCGACGAGGTGCTCGGCGCGCTGCGCCTGATGGGCGTCCGGCTCGCGCTCGACGACTTCGGCACCGGCTACTCCTCGCTCGCCACCCTGGCCCGCGTACCCGTCGACGAGCTCAAGATCGATCGCGGGTTCGTCAGCGAGCTGGACCTCTCGGCGCCCAGCGCGGTCGTCCGCTCGACCATCGAACTCGGTCGCAGCCTCGGCCTGATGGTCGTCGCCGAGGGCGTCGAGACCGAAGACCAGCGGATGCAGCTGTGGGAGCTGGGCTGCCCGGCCGGCCAGGGCCACCTCTTCGCCCGCGCGATGCCCGCCCACCGCCTGCTCGCGGCGCTGCACCGGGGCTGCGGCGGCCGGGCCGGCACCCTCGCACCGCCGCTGCACGAGCAGGGCTCGGTGATCCGGATGCCGTTGAACCGGCGAAACCGGCTCGGGCAGACTCATACGGGTGGCTGACCAGCGTCGCGACTACGGTGACCTCGCGCTCTACGCACTTTCGGCGATCTTCGCCGGGGTCACCGCGCTCACGTCCACGCTGACGCCGCACCGCGTCTGGGGACAGATTTCCTTCTTCGGGTACGCCGTAGCCGCGATCATCGCGCTCTTCCGCACCGGCGTGGTCCGCCGGGCCGGGCTGACGATCGCCACGTGGATCGTGGTCGCGTGGCTGCCGCTGATCCTGGAAGCCTCGGCCCTTCCCCACCGGCAGGAGGAGGTGACGGTCGTCGAACGGGCTGGTGCCCGGCTCCTGGAGACCGGTACGCCGTACCTGTCGCGGTCCTCGATCGCCGCCTTGCCGGTCGACGAACGGCTGCTGGGCTATGCCCCGTACCAGCCGGGGATGGCGGTGTTCGGGCTGCCGCGGGCGGTGTTCGGCACTTTCTGGTTGACGGACGCGCGGATCTGGTTCGGCCTGGCCACGGTGGCGTGTCTGGTACTGGGGTACCGGCTGCTCGCCGGCTTTTTCGTACCGGCTCGCCTGGTGCGGATCCTCCAAGCCGTCACCGTCTTGCCGCTCTGTGCATTGACGCTGGCCACCGGCGGCGACGACATCCCGGTGTTGGCGCTGTCGCTGCTCGCGTTCGCATACGCGGCCCGTGACCGGTGGACCGCCGCCGGCGTCGCGATCGGGCTGGCCGGGGCGTTGAAGCTGTTCGCATGGCCGGTGGCCGTCGTCCTGCTCGTACTGGCCTGGCGCCGCTCGTCTTCCCGTTTTCGGTCCGGGCTGGGGGCGCCTGTTCGGGCCGGGCTGGCGGCGCCGGCCCGGGCTGGACTGGAAGCGCCTGTTCGGGCTGGACTGGCGGCGCCGGCCCGGGCTGGACTGGCGGCGCCGGTTCGGTTCGGGCTGCCGGCGCTCGGCATTCCGATCCTCGTGCTGGTGCCGGCCCTGCTGATCGACGCCGGCGCGTTCGTCGAGAACGTGATCCGGTTTCCCGGCGGCAACGGCCTGGTCACCAGCCCGGCCCAGTCCCCGCTGCTCGGCCGGGTCATCGCCACGACCGTGCCGGGCGGCCACGCGATCGCCTTCGGCCTGCTCGTGGCGTCGGGGCTGGCGATCGCCGTCTGGCTGATCCGGCGACCACCGCGAACCGCGGCCGATTCGGCCCTGGTGAGCGCGGTGGGCCTGACGGCGGCGATCGTGCTCAACCCGACGACACGCTTCGGGTACCTGCTGTATCCGGTCGCGTACGTGGCCACCTGGTATGGCCTCTCCGGTGCCGGCGCTGGTTCACCCGACGCCGGTGCGACCGGCCCGGTTGCCGTCTCGCGGGATCCGGCGAGTGGGCGTACACAGGACGGGTGACCTACCCGGACCGGAGCGCGGCCGGCGCGATGCTCGCCGGGCGCCTGATCTCCTACGCCGGCTCGTCCGCGATCGTGCTCGGCCTGGTCCGCGGCGGCGTACCGGTAGCCGCCTCCGTCGCCCGGAAGCTCCGCCTGCCGCTCGACGCTCTGGTCGTCCGCAAGCTCGGCGTGCCCTGGGCGCCGGAAGTCGCCTTCGGTGCCCTCGGCCCCGGCGGCGTGCACGTCCTCAACAAGCTGACCTCGTCGTACCTGACGACGACGGAGATCGAGGCGGTGGTCCGCGACGAGTCGGCCGAACTGACCCGGCGCGAAAAGATCTTCCGCGCCGGCCGGCCACCGCTGGACCTCACGGGCCACGATGCTCTCGTCGTCGACGACGGGCTGGCCACCGGCGCGACCGCCCGCGCCGCCGTCGAGGTCGCCCGGCGACTGGGCGCCGATCGAGTCGTCCTCGCCGTGCCGGTCGGGTCCGGCGAGGCGATCCGACAACTGCACGAGATCGCCGACGAGGTCGTCTGCCCCTGGGTGCCGAGGCAGTTCGACGCCGTGAGCCGGTTCTACGACTCCTTCCACCAGGTAAGCGACGACGAGGTCGTGGCCCTCCTGTCAGATCGCCATATCGACGAACCTTGACAGGTGCAGCTGGGCCGCGACGGTCACCGTGTCGGTCGGTCCGTTTCGGTGCTTGGCCACGATGAAGTCCGCCTCGCCGGCCCGCGGCGACTCCTTGTCGTAGTAGTCGTCGCGATGCAGAAGGATGACAACATCGGCATCCTGCTCAATCGAGTTGTGCGTGGCGATGCCGTTGGCGACGAAGTTGTGCACTCCCGCGACCGTCGCGTCGTAGACCTCTTGCTCACCAAGAGCCTCGATTGATGCGATCTCATCCCAGAACACATCGTTGGTGGCGTGGAGCTCCAAGTCGGCGCTCTCCAGCACCGCCGCGATCCGGCTCAGCCGCTGCCGGCTCGGGGCATGCCGCCACAGGGTGCTACCGCAGAACTGCGTCCCGATGGCATTGGCGTAATCGCGATGCGACATCCCCTTGTCGAGAAGGATCTTCTTGACCGAGTCCCAGACTTCACGAGGCACGGTGTCGACGTTGGTGTTGCTGCGGACCGCCTCCAGCGATTCGAGCAACTGCGCACAGGCAGCGCCGCGCGCGCCGAACACGCCGATCTCTCGCAGGAAACGCAGTTGATCGTCTCGTCCGGAGATATCCAGCGTGTACTGGTTTCGGTGAGCCGCGGGAACGACGCACTTCAGTCGTGCGCTGATGCCGAACCGGAGCAAGAGCCTAGAGATCCCCTCGAGCATGATTCGGCTGGTCGACCCGAAATACACCCGGCCTCCGCCATCGGGTCGGCAAGTGACCGATCCGTCGGTAGCCCAGATGTGCCGCAAGAAGAGCTTCGCCTGCTCTTTCGGTAGCGCGAAGACGCTCTCCGGAAGGAACTTCTCATGCGAACGGAGTCCGAAGAGGCCCAGACCGTCGAGCCACTCGGCGATGGGATTGCGTCGCCCCCGCGCCAACTTGAACGGCGCCGGTAGGCGCAAGGTGACAACCCGAGCAACCGCATAGTCGTCGCGGACGGCGGTCACGCCGAAGTGCTTGGCGGCCTTGGCGACCGCGGCAAGATTCTCTTCATCGCGGCTGGCGTATCTGATCGGCTGCCGCTTAACGAACGAGCCGTCGCCGAGGAGGTGCGCGAGGAGGACAAGTTCATCCTCGACCCACGGCCGGATCAACATCGGTGGCGGCACGTGTCGCGGAACCGCCAGACGGTCCCCGACCTGCAACTTTTCCAATGCGGTCCAGCCGGTGAAAGTAAGGAATGGATGATTCGCCGTCGCCTCGATCTCCTTACCCGAGGTGAGTCGAAGCGTGAACACCGGCTTGCGGCCGCTCGGGAAGACACGCGTCATGGGTTGAGCGACGTATTGGAGGCGATCGTTGAGGGCCCAGACAGGGATTTCCCGGAGGCCCGCGGCAAGCAACTCACCGAGCGTGACCTCGGAGTTGTTGTCGGCTCGAAGCACGCGTGTCGTGGCGGTGAGGCAACCGGACTCTCGCAAATCGGACAGCTGGGGGCGCTTGTCGGTTCGCTGCTCCGGGCCACGGTTGAGCTGGCTGACCGCCACCACCGGGCACTCGACCTCCTTGGCGAGGAGCTTGAGCCCACGGGACAGGTCGGCGACCTCCTGCTGGCGGCTCTCGGTGCGCTTCGGGCTGGTCATCAGCTGCAGATAGTCCACGACGATGAGCTTCAGATCGTGCCGCTGCCGGAGCCGGCGCGCCTTGGCCCTGATCTCCATGAGGTTCATGTTCGGCGTGTCGTCGACGTACAGCGGTGCCTCGCTGATCTCGCCCATCCGCCGGGCCAGCTTGGTCCAGTCGTCATCGGACAGCTGCCCAGACCGCAGCACGTGCAGTGGCACGCGAGCTTCGGCCGACAGCAGCCGCATGACGATCTCGACCTTGGACATTTCCAGGCTGAAGATCGCGCTGGCCATGTTGTGCTTCACCGCGGCCGCCCGGCTGAAGTCCATGGCCGCGGTTGACTTTCCCAACCCGGGTCGGCCGGCGACGATGATCAGCTGGCCCGGGTGTAGCCCGTTGAGCAGCCGATCCAGGTCGCTGAACCCGGTCGGCACGCCGGTCATCACGCCGCCCTGCGCACCCACCGCCTCGATCTCGTCGAGCGTCGGCTGCAGCATCTCGGCGAGCACCGCGAAGTCCTCGCTGACCCGCTTCTCGGTGACGTCGTAGATGGCCTGCTGGGCCAGGTCGACGATGTCGTCGACGTCGCGGCCGTTGGCGCCGGTCCCGTAGCCGAGTTGGACGATTCGCGTGCCGGCCTCGACCAGCCGGCGCAGGACCGCTCGCTCGGCGACGATGCGCGCGTAGTAGGACGCGTTGGCGGCGGTCGGCACCGTCGAGATCAGCGTGTGCAGATAGGGCGCCCCGCCGACCTTGGCCAGCAGGCCCGAGTCGGCCAGCGCCGCCGCCACGGTGATCGCGTCGGCGGGCTCGCCTCGCCCGTAGAGGTCGAGAATGGCCTCGTAGATCGTCAGGTGCACGGCCGGTAGAAGTCGGGCGACCGCAGGATCTCGATGACGTCGGCGATCGCGTCCTTGGACAGCAGCATGCCGCCGAGCACGCACTGCTCGGCCGCCACGTCCTGCGGTGGGGTGCGCTCGAAGGAGTCGCTGCCGCCGCGCTGTTCCCCGCGCGGCTCTGCGCGTCCTTGGTCGCCCCGTCCTTGGTCGCCCCGTCCTTGGTCGCCTCGCCCTTGGTCGCCACGGCCGGGGTCGCCGCCAGCGGGCTCACCGGCCCACAGGTCCGACCGCTCGTCAGTGACTGACACTCGCTCCTCCATCGCCACCCCCGTACGAATGAAACCGCAGGGGTACGACAAAAACGTCGCCCGGCGCAGGAGCGCCGCGCGCAACGTTATGGAGCGACTGGCTTGAGCTCAAACTACGCCGGTGGACAACCTTGGGACAACCTGTGGATTGATCGCGTACGGCGGGGGGAATGTTGTGTACGGCACTGTGGATAAGTCACTAATTTTGCCCGCACAAGCCTTATGAGCTGCTGTTTTACAGTCCCCATGCTGTGGACGAAAAATAGTTGGGGCATGCTTGTCGGCGTGTCGCCTCGAACAGGTGACGGGCGCGGCGGCGGGGGGCTAGCCAGACGTGGACATTCGTGAATAATCGAGGCGGACGTCTCGATCTCGGAAGGGGTGAGGCTCGAAGAGTGGCCGACGGCAGGTGGGACCGGTCTCGCGACGATCGCGATCAGTCGGCTGATCGCGGCCCGCGTGGCGCCCGCTCGCGTTGGACACCGCCGTCCGACTCCTCCGGCTACGGCGATGACCGGGCCGGCGGTGGCGGGCCAGCCCCGGAAACCGGCCGGTGGAGCGCCCGCCAGGATCGCTGGATCCCGCAGTCCCGGGCCAGCGACGACACCGACTACCGGATCAAGCGGTTCGTCGATGACACCGGCGACATGGCGATCGCGCCGGAAAAGCCTGGCCAGGGCCAGATTCTCGACCACGACGAGTTCTGGAGCGGCCGGCCGACCGTCTACTCGTCGAGCACCACGAGGCGCACCGACCCGCCGCCGGCACCCGCCGACAATCCGTACTGGGGCGCGCCGACCCCGCCACCGGAGCCGGAAGAACCGCCGATCGGCTACCCGTACTGGGGCGCGCCGCAGCCGGCACCCCCGCAGCCGCCGAAGTTCACCCGGCCCCAGCGTCCGCGGACGTCGGCCCCCCCGATGTCGCCGCCACGCCTGCGTTCGGTCCCGCCGATGTCGGCGCCGCCGATGTCACCGCCCGTGTCACCGCCGATGTCACCGCCGCGTCTACGTTCGGTCCCGCCCATGCCGGCGCCGCCAATGTCGCCGCCGCAACGTGTGCCGCCCCAGGCCCGGCCGATGTCGCCGCCGCCACGCTCGGTGCCGCCCTCGCCACCGTCCGGATTCGACGCCTACCGTCGGACCAGCGGTGAAAGCGACTGGCGTTCGGGCACGCAACGTGACTGGCACACCGGTGAGCAAGCGGACTGGCGGACCGCCGACCGCGGCAACGACCAGGGCGGATGGCGCAGCGGCGGGCAACGCGGTGCCGGCGACGACTACGCCGACTGGGACGACCCGGACGGCGACGAGGACGACGCCCCGCGCCCGACCAACTACGTCGCCGCGGCGCTCGCGGCCCTCGGCTGGTTCATCATTCCGCTAGCCGTCTACCTCGGCTACGTGTTCTTCCTCGACGACCAGCCCCCACCCGGTTGCAACGGCGCTGGCACCCCGGAGTGCCTGACCCCGCGAGCCGAGGCCCTGCACAATCTCTTCGGCAATGTGCCCCTCGTGACGATCACCGTCTCCGTGAGCATTCTCATTGCCCTGGTACTGCGAAGAGTGGCGTCAGGGTGGCGGATCCTCACCATCGGCTTCGCCTCAGCCGTCGTCGGCGCCGGCGCGGCAACGGTCCTGTTCACGGTGGTGAGCAGCTAACCACCGTCACCGAACGGCACGAAAGAGCGGCACCCCCAACCGGGGATGCCGCTCTGCTCGTCGAACGTTACTTGGCCGCCGTGACGGTCAGCGTGAAGCTGGCGGCGACGTCGGGGTGCAGCTTGACGCGCACCTTGTAGTCGCCGACGGACTTCACGTGGCCGGGCAGCTCGACGCGGCGCTTGTCGAGCTCGGGGCCGCCGGCGCGGCGGACCGCGTCGACGATCTCGGCCGGCGTGATCGAACCGTAGAGCCGGCCGCCGTCACCGGCACGGACCGACATCTTGACCGCCAGCGTCTCGAGCTGGTCCTTGACCTCGTTGGCGTGCCCGAGGTCGCGGATCTCCCGGGTCGAACGCGCCCGCTTGATCAGCGCGATCTGCTTCTCGCCACCCCGGGTCCACGGGATCGCAAAGCCCTGCGGGAGCAGGTAGTTGCGGCCGAAGCCGTCCTTGACCTCGACCACGTCACCGGGGGTGCCGAGGCCGGAGACCTCCTGAGTGAGGATGATCTTCATACGTCAGACCTCCCCTCAGCGCGCCGTGGTCGTGTAGGGAAGGAGGGCCATCTCGCGTGCGTTCTTGACGGCGCGCGCGATCTGCCGCTGCTGCTGGGCGGTCACCCCGGTCACCCGCCGCGCGCGGATCTTGCCGCGGTCGGAGATGAACTTGCGCAGCAGCGCGGTGTCCTTGTAGTCGATGTAGGCGATGCCCTCCTTGTCGAGAGGGTTCACCTTCTTCTTCGGCTTGCGTAGTGCCGCAGCCTTCGCCATTGCTCGTGCTCCTGATGCCATTAGAACGGGGGCTCGTCGTCGAAGGATGAGCTCGATCCGCCGCCGCTACCAGCACCGGCGTTGGCCGGTGTCGCGCTGGCCCAGGGGTCGTCAGCGAAGCCGCCGCCACCGCCACCGCCGCCACCGCCGCCGCCGGAGGAGCCGAAGCCGCCACCGCCGCCGGAGCTGCGCGACATCTTCTGCACCTTGGCCGTCGCGTAGCGCAGCGAGGGGCCGATCTCGTCGACCTCCAGCTCGATGACGGTGCGCTTCTCGCCCTCACGCGTCTCGTACGACCGCTGCTTCAGTCGCCCGGACACGATCACCCGGGAGCCTCGCACCAGCGACTCGGCGACGTTTTCGGCCGCCTGCCGCCAGACCGTGCACGCCAGGAACAGCGGCTCGCCGTCTTTCCACTCGTTGGTGGTGCGGTCCATGAAACGCGGCGTGGAAGCGACGCGGAACTTGGCCACCGCCGCACCGGACGGGGTGAAACGCAGTTCAGGGTCGTCGGTCAGGTTGCCGATGACCGTGATATTGGTGTCTCCTGCTGCCATAGCTCAACTCCTTGCGCACTGGTCGCTATGGGGGTCACGCTGCCACACGGGTGCGACAGAATGCTCCCCGGCGCAGATCGAACTCGCCCGATTCCGCTTAGCGGACCTCGGGCCGGATGACCTTGGTGCGCAGCACAGACTCGTTGAGTCGCAGCTGCCGGTCCAGCTCTGCCACCGCGTCAGGCTGAGCCTGCAGGTCGATGACGGCGTAGATGCCCTCGGTCTTCTTGTTGATCTCGTACGAGAGGCGCCTACGGCCCCAAACGTCGAGCTTCTCCACCGAGCCACCGGACGTCCGGATCACGTTGAGATACGTGTCGAGCGACGGTGCGACGGTGCGCTCCTCGAGACTTCCGTCGAGGATCACCATGATTTCGTAATGACGCAAGACGTGCTCACCTCCTCTGGGCTAAGCGGCCGCGGTCCTTCCGCGGCAGGAGGTCGTGCGTCGCCCTGAACTGGAGGTCCAGATCAGAGAACCGGCCAAGGATAGCCGAGTGGGCCGCCCTCGTACCAAATCGAAGACCGCGGGGCGTGCCATCCGAGTCTTCTGGGTGGGACCTGGGGAGGAACGACCACACCGAACGAACTGGATGACAACGCCCCGCGGAGCTGAAAAATGTACCTTATGCGTAACTCGCCCGAGTCGACCGCTGGGCAATAATAGCCCGGATTGCGGCGATTCCGACGCCTACGACACACACCGCGGCGATCAGCGCGAGCAGGCCGGCCGGGCCGTTGCGCGGCGTGCCGGACGCGGGTACCGCGGCCTCCACGTAGACCTGATCGTCGCCCGGAGCCGACGGAGCCGCCCCGGCCAACGGCGCGGACGACGCACCCGGGCCGAGAAGCGACGGATCGATCGGTTCCGTTCCTTCACTGTTGGTACCGGTGGCCGCCGGATCGTTGGCCGCGGCTCCGGTCGCGCCGCTGGTCTTCGTACCGGCGCTGCCGCCGTGCGGCGACTTGGCCGTCGGCGCTGCGCCGTTGCGAGCGGCGATGCCGCCGGTGCCCCTCGCCCCACCCGCCGTCGCACCGCCGGATGTCGATGTCGGTGCCGTCTTCGTGGCGGCGACCGGGGTCACCGCGACGCCGACGGACTTGAACTCCTCGACCACGCCGACACCACACGAGAAGGTCATCGACACATCGGCCGGACCGTAGTGGAACACGACGGGTACAGCTTGGTTGGCGCCGATCTGCGACACCGACTTGCCGTCGACCTTGAGCGTCGCCGTCTGCCCGAGCCGGTTGACGAACGTGACGCGGGTGTCCGCCGGCACCGTCACCTTGCCGGTACTCGGTGAAGATTTGCAGACGAGCAGGTTCAGCATGCTGCCGCCGCTGAATTCGACGGTCGGCCCGCCACTCGGCGCCGCGTACACCGGGCCGGCGCCCACGGTCAGGGCGGCGGCCAGCAGCGCTCCGGCGGCGGTCGCCACACGGGCTGCCATTCGATGTCCAGACAAAGTTCGCCATCCAAAAGTGTCGATTTCATCGGCAGGTGCTGCATCGAGCCACCCGATCGCGCGTGGCCAATCGGGGTAACGAGGTGCTGGTCAAAAGGGTCACGCCGGGACGTCGGCGGCATCACCGGACCACCCGTAACCCCGCTCCGTTGTACGGCCGGCAGCGCCTGATTACGGATGCCGTCGAGCGTTTTGTCAGTGGGGCGTCGTAGGCTCTCCGGCATGCGAATCGGGGCGCACGTCGATCCCGCGGACCCGCTGGCCGCCGCCGGCGACCGTGGCGCTGATCTGGTGCAGTTTTTCCTCTCCGACCCCCAGGGTTGGAAGGAGCCGCAGGAACGCGCGGACGCCGCCGCGTTGCGCGAGGCCGATGTGGATGTCTATATCCACGCGCCCTACGTGCTCAATGTGGCGACGTTCAACAACCGCATCCGCATCCCCAGCCGGAAGTTCCTGCTCGCGCACGCGACCGTGGCGGCGACGGTCGGCGCCAAGGGCCTGATCGTGCACGGCGGCCACCTGAACAAGTCCGACGACCTCGCCAAAGGCGTCGACAACTGGCGAAAGACCTTCGCCTACGCGCAGGAGTCGGGTGGCTTCAAGACTCCGGTGCTGATCGAAAACACGGCGGGCGGTGACAACGCCATCGCGCGGCGGTTCGACGCGCTGGCTCGGCTGTGGGACGCCATCGGCGAGTTCGACGTCGGCTTCTGCCTGGATACCTGCCATGCGCACGCGGGCGGCGAGGAGCTGGAGAACATCGTCGATCGGGTGAAGGCGATCACCGGCCGGATCGACCTGGTCCACGCCAACAGCTCGAAGGACGAATTCGACTCGGGTCGCGACCGGCATGACAACTTTGCGACCGGCACGATCGATCCGAAGCTCATCGTCGGGGTGATCCGGGCGTCCGGGGCACCGGTCGTGGTTGAGACGCCCAACGGCGCCGACGGTCAGGGCGCCGACATCGCCTACCTGCGGGAGCAGTTGGCGTGAGCAATCGCGACTCGGCCCAGACGAGCCAGACGACCGACAACGACAGGCCCGGCGAGAAGCCCGACGAGCAGAGCACCGCGGTGATCGAGCCCATCGCCGGCGACGAGGCCACGGCGATCGACGGTTCGGCCAGCGACAACGGGAAGCCCGCCGGCGAGGTGGCCGCGCCCGATGCGGCCGGCGACGACACCGAAACCACAACGATCGTCGCGCCGGACGACGCCGGGCCAGCCGCACCGGGCCCAGCCGGCCACGACACCGAAACGGCGATCATCACCGCGCCCGGCGAGGCCGAAACGGAAATCGTCACCGCGCCCGGCGAGGCCGAGCGACCCGCATCCGGTTCGACCGGCGGCGATGCCGAGACGGTGATCATCGCGGGTCCGGACCAGGCCGCGCGGGCCGCGTCCAGCGAAGCCGCCAGCAACGCCGAAACCGCCAGCAACGCCGAAACCGCGATCATCACGGGTCCGGACGAGGGCGGTGACGGCGAGCCGGAGGGCAGCGAGCGCTGGTCGGCCTTCGCCCCCGCCGAGGCGGCCAAGCCCACCCGGACGAAGGCCGTCACGAGCACGGTTACCGCCCGCATCGGGCGGGTGCTGACCCACGAGTGGACGCTCGCGGCGCTGGGCTCGCTGCTCCTGTCGGTGATCATGACCTGGCCGACTCTGCGGCATCCGACCACCACGATCCCGCAGGACACCGCCGACCCGACGCTGCAGGCGTGGCAGATGGCGTGGGCCGGCCACGCGTTGACGACCAACCCGTCGTCGCTGTGGGACGGCAACGCCTTCTATCCGGATCGCTACAGCTACGCCTTCTCCGACACGCTGCTCGGCTACGCGCCGTTCGGGATGATCGGCAACGGGCCGGTGGCGGCGCTGCTGCGCTACAACATCGTCTTCGTCCTGATCTTCGCGCTGGCGTTCTTCGGCGGCTACGTGCTGATCCGGCAACTGGGAGCCGGTCGGGTCGGGTCGGCGGTGGGCGCGGCGGCCTTCGCGTTCGCGCCGTGGCGCCTCAGCCAGGCCGGCCACCTGCACGTCCTGTCGGTCGGGGGGATGGCGCTCGCGCTGGCCATGCTGGCGCGCGGGCACGGCTTCTCGCTGCGCGACGGCTACCGGCCGGAGTTGAGCCGGTGGGGCTGGGTGCTGGCCGGCTGGCTGGTCTCGGCCTGGCAGATCACGCTCGGCTTCGGCATCGGCCTGCCCTACGCCTACCTGTTGCTCGGCCTGGTCGTGGTCTGCACGGTGACGTTCCTCGTCAAGCGCACCTGGTTCTGGAAGGTGCGCCGACCGTTCGGCCTGAAGCTGTTGCTGGCCAACGCCGCGGGCGGGCTCGTCTTCGCCGCGGTCGCGGTGCTCATGGCCTACCCCTACCTGCAGGTGCTCAAGCTGCACCCCTATGCGCGGCGCAGCGAGGACTACCTGGCGATCTTCTCGCCACCACTCAAGGGCTTCTTCATCGCGCCGCCCGAGTCCTGGCTGTGGTCGCACGAGTTCGGCGACCTCTACGCGAACGCGCGCGCCGCCCTGCCGTGGGCGCCGGAGATGACGCTGCTGCCCGGCTTTTTCCTGTACGGACTGGCGCTGGCCGGCCTGTTCGTGTCGATCTGGAGCGTCCGGCAGCGGGCGCTGCTCGGCGTCGGTGTCGTGGTGACGATCGCCCTCGCCATGGGCACCAACGGTCCAGACCACGGAAAGCTCGGCTACCTGTTCCTCTACCGGCACTTCCCGGGCTTCGACGGCATCCGAACCTCGGGCCGGTTCGTGCTGTGGACGACGCTGTTCCTCGCCATCCTGGCGGCCGGGGCGGTGAGCGCGTTCGCCAAGCGGGGCGTCGAGTTGGAGGCCGAACGGCAGGGCGGCAGCGTCCACGTCCGTGAGCCCAGCCCAGCGCTGCGGCTCGCGGCGCTGATCCCGCTCGCTCTCGTGCTGCTCGAGGGCGTGCACACCACGCCACACCCGGTGGTTCCGGTGTCACCGATCGCGATGCACACCGTCGAAGGACCGGCCGTGATCCTGCCGACCGACGAGCTCGGCGACATGAACGTGATGCTGTGGAGCACCGACGGTTTCCCCAAGATGATCAACGGCGGCAGCGGCTTCCAGCCGAAGACCCAGGAGGAGTTGCGCACGCTGCTGGCCACCTTCCCCGACCAGGCCAGCGTCGACCGGCTCCGCGAGCTGCACATCAAGTCGGTCGTGGTGATCCGCAGCCGCATCATCGGGACACCATACGAGCGCGCCGCCGACGCGCCGATCGACGGCCTCAATCTGACCCGAACCGAGTCGGGCGACATCGTGACCTACAAGTTCAACTAACCGCCTGGTCCCGGCATGGGCGGCGAACGACCTAGTTGGGCGGCGGTGAGGGCTGCTCGTAGGAGCCCGGTTCGACAGTCTCGGGCTCAACCGACCCGGCCTCCGGCGGCCCGGCCTCGGGCAGCCCAACCTCGGGCAGCCTCTCGTCAACCGCCGACCGGCCGGCGCCAGTCGAGCCGCCGCCGGTCGATACCAGGGCCGCCGACGGGCCGCCGCCGGCCGAGCCGCCGCCGGCCGGTACCAGGGCCGCCGACGGGCCGCCGAAGAACCTGCGTATCGACTCCACCAGCGGGCTGTCCGGGGCTCCGTCGAACTCCCCGCCGTCGGGGTCGTCCGCGTACGTTTGCCGGACCACGTCCTGCTCCGGGCTTGAGTATGTCGCGGACCACGAAGCCGACCAGCACGCTCAGCGTGACCAGCCGCAGGATCGAGGCGAGCACGAAGACGCCCTCGGGAAACACCGGCTTGCCGGAGGCGCCCATGAGCTCGCCGTAGAACGAGACGAAGTAGAGCACCTCGGCGGCCTGCCAGGCGAGGAACGCGCCCCACTTGGGCCGGGCGAGAACGGCGAGCGGGATGAGCCACAGCACGTACTGCTGGGACCAGACCTTGCCGACGATCAAGAATACGGCGACGACCAGGAACGCCAACTGGCCGAGCCGCGGGCGTCTCGGTGCCGCGAGCGTGAGTGCCGCGATGAGTGCGCAGCCGATGATGAACAGCAGCAGGTACAGCTGGTTGAGCGTGCTGTGGGTCGGGTCGGTGTCGAGGTTGCGGAAGAAGTCGAAGCCGTACCGGCCGGCGCCGCGCGGGAAGTGGGCGCCGATGTACCAGAGCGTGCCCCAGTCGATGCCCCGGTCGCTGTTGAACTTGAAGAACGTGGACCAGGAGCCCCACCAGAACCCGGCGATCGGCGCGTTGACGACGACCCAGGTGAACACGGCCGCGGCCAGGGTCGAGCCGAGGTCGAGCCAGCGTTTGGTCCGCAGCCCGAGGAGCAGCATCGGCCCGAAGATCAGCAGCGGGTAGAACTTCGCCCCGATGGCCAGCCCCAGCAGGACGCCGGCCAGGACCGGTCGTCGTTTCGCCCAGGCGGCCATGCCCACCGCGGTCAGGCCGACGGTAAGCAGGTCCCAGTTGACGGTCGCGCACACGAAAAGCGCCGGGGCCAGCGCGAAAAGCGCGGCGTCCCAGGGTCGTCGGCGGCGCACGGAGACGATGGCGGCGCACGCCGCGACGGCGAAGGCGCCCAGCGCGACCGCATTGACGTCGTAGAACGCCTGTCCCGCGTTGCCGCCCGGTATCGAACTGCCGAGCGCGTGGATCGGCAGGCCGATTGCGCCCATGAAAATGCCGGTCACGACCGGGTACTCGACCGGGTGGTCCTTGTACGGCACGGCGCCGTCGCTGAGGTGCTCCGCGTAGTACAGCGCGAGGACGTCGGTGTAGCAGAAGTACTTGTACTGCTTGAGATCGGTCCACTGCCCGTCGCTGCACGGCGACTTCTGGACCCAGCCCAACGCGAGGGTCGCGCAGACCAGCGCGAGGATGATCCGCAACGGCGTCCAGAACTTGGAGCCGCCGGGCAGCCGGGCCGGTGAGCGGACGGCATGCTCGCCTAACGGTCCGCCGATCGCTTCGGAGAGGCCACGGATGAACGGGTCCGAGTGGCCGGGTTCGTCGCTGATCGGGCGGACAGTCGGCGGCATGCCGGTTACCGTACCGCCGCCGACTCAGCCGCCGGAGACACCCCGACGAAACCGGAAGTGCTGGCCGGGAACGGGGCCCGGACCGGCAGGACCGCTACCAGAAGGACCGTCATCAACAAGTACCAATTCTTGATCAAAAATCCCTGGAGGCCGTGACTCCACGGGTCCAGCGGCAAGCCCTGCTCGAACCAGGAGACCATGCCGAGCCCGACGGTCACGGTCAGGACGGCCGCCAGCACCCCGTACCAGACGTGCGAACGGCGCGAGGAGAACGCGACGTCGACGAGGACCACGAGCGCCGGCACGAACCAGTACAGGTGATGAGCCCAGGTGATCGGGCTGGCCAGGCAGCCGACCAGGCCGGCGATGGTGAGCCCGGTGACCTCGTCGCCGGCCAGTGCGGCCCGGCGCGCACGCCACAGCCCGGCGACCACCGCGACGAGCACCAGCGCCGCCCACAGGAGGCGGTTGGGCAGGTCCGGGGCACTGAAACGGGCGAGCATGGCGTAGATCGACTGGTTGAAGGTGTAGGCCACGTTGCCGAGCCCACTGCCGTTCCACAGCGTGTCGGTCCAGTAGTGCCAGGAGGAGCGGGGCATCAGCGCGAACGCGACCAGGGACGCGGCGACGGCGGTGGCCGCGGCGGTGAGGGCAGCGCGGCGACGGCGGCTGACCAGCAGGTAGAGGATGAAGATGGCGGGTGTCAGCTTCACCGCGGCGGCCAGGCCGATGCCGATGCCGGCCCACTTGCTGCCGCGGGGCAGAAGGACCAGCAGGTCGAAGAGGACGGCGATGGCCAGCAGGACGTTGATCTGGCCGAACGTGTACGTCTCGCGGATCGGCTCGAGCGTGCTGATGACGGCGAGCGCGAGGATCATCACGAACGGCAGCGACCAGCCGTGCCGCTGGGCGACCGGCCGGACCAGCCAGTAGGTCGTGACGATCACCGCGGCCACGGTGAGGACCGTGTAGAGGGCGATCGCCAGGCCCTTCGGCAGCACCGCGAACGGCACCAGGACGACCGCGCCGAACGGCGGGTACGTGAAGCCGAGTTGGCCCTGCGTGGCGTCGGGCTTGGCGAACGTGTAGATGTCGTGCCCGTGCAGCCACCAGTTGACCGCCTGGCGGTAGATGGTCAGGTCGTAGAACTGGTGGCGGTTGCCGTACCAGAGGTGGGCGGCGACGACGCCAGCCACGAAGACCGTCAAAAGCGCCCACCGCAGCGCACGGGGTGCACTGCGGTGGACCGTTGCGTTCTCAGGCACCGTATCGATCAGTTTTTCCGGGAGCGGGACGGGCGGGGGGCCGGCTCGCCACCACCGCCACCACCGGGCCCGTTCGAGGCGGTCGGGGTGATCCCAGGCAGGCCGGGGAACGGGTTGTTGTTCCCCGGGTTGTTCGGGTCCGGGTTGGCCGGGGGCAGCGTGGGCGCGGGCGAGGTGCCGGTGCCTTCCAACTTGTCCCCGAGGAACTGGGCCTCCGGGAAGTCGGACTTCGGCATCTTCATGTCCTTGAGTGCGTTGTCCATGAAGTCCTGCCAGATCGGACCGGGCAGCGACGAGCCGGCGATGTTCTTGCCATTCTTCAGCTTGATCGGTTGTTCGTTGGCCTTGTTGCCGACCCACACCGCGGTGGCCAGGCCGGGCGACTTCTGGCCGCCGTACGCGGTGTAGCCGATCATCCAGGCGTGCGCGTTGCCGGCGTTGTTCTCGTTGCCCAACTGCCACGTGCCGGTCTTGCCGGCCGACTCGCGACCCTTATCGAGCGTCTGGTGGTTGTGTACCGGGATCTTCTGCAGCACCCAGTCGAGGTCGGCGGCGACGCCGTCGGTGTAGCCGGGGATCCGCTTCGGCGCGATCCGCTCGCCGTAGACGGCCTTCTCCTTGCCCAAGGTCGGGTCCTTGACCTCGACCCGCTGGACGAAGTGCGCCGGGTTGGCCCAGCCGCCGGCCGCGAGGGTGGCCACTCCGGCCGCGTGGTCGAGCACCCGGATCGGGTACTGGCCGAAGCCGATCTCGTTCTGGAAGTAGTTCGGCACGAACTTGCTCGACGGGGCCGAGGTGACGTCCATTGGCACCGCCTCGCTCTTGCCCTTCACCGTCGCCCACATCCACTTGATGCCGGCCGCCTTGGCGGTGTCGAGCACCTTGTCCGCGCCGACCTTGACGGTCAACCCGTAGAAGGGCGTGTTCAGCGATTGCTCGGCGGCCTCCCACAGCATGCACTTGGTCGGGTCACCGGACTGGCAGCGCCCGTCGTGGCCGCCGCCCTCGCCGGCATTTTTCACCAGGGTGTCGCGGCCCGGGAACTTCTGACCGGACTTGCCGTTCCAGTAGCTGTTGACGCTGTACCCGTCGATCAGGCCGGTCGCCAGCGTGTAGATCTTGAACGAGGATCCGGCCGGGTGGCCCGGGCAGCAGCTCGGTTTGCCGCTGCCGAGCACGGGGTCGGTGTAGAAGGCCGCGTAGTCGTTGCCTGAGCCGTTGGGGCCGCCGTAATACGCGCGCACCCGCCCGGTTCTCGGCTCGACCGACACCAATGCGGCCTGCAGGTTCGCGTTCTGGTTGTACATCGGGTGGCCCTTGGCTCCGCCCGCCGATTCGACCGCATCGGCCTGGGCCTGCCGGTCGATCGTGGTGAAGACGCGCAGGCCGCCGTTCTTGATGCCGTTCTCGATGTCGCCGTCGGCGTCGGCGAACTGCAGCTTGCCGTTGGGCAGCTTGATCTGCGACAGCTCTTCCATCACGTGGTGGACGATCAGCCCTTCGGGCTTGTCGAGACCCCACTGCGCCTGCAGTTGCGCGGCGTTGGACTTCGGCTTGACCGTCGTCGGGTACTTCATCGCGTCGTACTGCTGCTGGGTCATGAAGCGCAGCTTCAACATGTTGGGCTTGATGTAGTTGTTGAAGCGGTCCTGGGCCTGCTGCTTGTTGACCGTCGGGTCGTAGGGGCTGCCTTTCTTGTTGTTGCCCTCCGGATCCTTGATCATGCCGACCAGAACCATGCCCTCGGCCATGTCGAGCTTGCTGACCGGCTTGCCGAAGTACGCCTCCGAGGCGGCCTCGATCCCATATGCACCGCGCCCGAAGTACACGATGTTCAGGTACATCTCGAGGATCTTGTCCTTGCCGGCCTTGCCCGGGTACTGCTTGTTGAGCTTCATCGCGATGACCGCCTCGCGCAGCTTGCGGCCATAGGTGACGCCGGACAGCTCGGCCCAGTGCCGGGCGTACTGCTGGCTGATCGTCGAGGCACCCTGGGTCTGACCACCGGTGAGGTTGTTCCACGCCGCGCGCGCGACGCCCTTGTAGTCGACGCCGCTGTTCGTGTAGAAGCTGTTGTCCTCGGTGGCGACCACCGCGTGCTGGACGTCGATCGGCACGTCCTTGATGGTGATCATGGTGCGGTTCTCTTCGCCGATCTTGGCCATCTGCGAGCCATCGGCGTAGAAGATCGTCGTCGACTCCTTCATCGAGATGTCCTGCGGCAACTCGACCTTGTCGAAGTAGTACGTCCCGCTGACCATGCCGACGCCCGCGAGCATGATGAACGCCGCGATGCCGACGATGAAGATGTTGCGACGGCGACGGCGGCGCACCTTGCCCTTCGCCGAGCGGGGTGGCCGTGGACCGCGCGGACCACCGCCGCCGGCCGGAACGCCCGGACCGCCCTCGAGGATGTCGCCCGGGCCGTCAAAGGGTGACCCGGGACGCACGCTGGCGCGCCCGACGCTGGCGCGCCCGGTCGCACCGGTGCCGGGTGCACCCGAACTCGGGACCGACGCCGATCCGGAGAAGCCCGAGGAACGGGAAGGGCCGGGACCAGAGCCGCCGGAACCAGAGCTACCGGAACCAGGGCCGGCCGGGCCGGGAACGGACGCCCGACCGGTGGGCGCCTGCGGACGAGGGCCCGGAACTTGGGCCCGCCCCGTGGGGGGGTCGTTCGGGTCGCCGTAGGTCATTCGTCCCACCTTGCCGGTTGCGTCGCGATCGCATGCTTCGTAGCCGTCATGTCGTGAGCCAAACCACTCATTCGTCGGTAGCGGGGGTGGACCTCAACGCCCGCGCGGGCAACGCTCCCGGATGTGGTTTCGTATTGCTGGGAGTCGTTGCCACTGTCACCCCAACCGGTGGCCCTTGTGCCACCGGTCCATCGAAGGCCGTCACCGCCGCCAGCCCGCCTGGAACCGCCTCGGCGGCGTCCAGACCACTGAACATCATGCCGTATGTGGAGCGGTGAGCGTGAATCACTCGACCGCCCCTCCTTGTGCTAGGGACGATGGTCTCCCGGACCGCTCGTCCAGGCCGTCCCGGCCCAGCAGATATTGCTCGACGAGGTGATTCCATCCGCAGCCACGGCACACCTCTACCACGTACACCTGGAACTCACGCAGTGTCATCGCCATCATGGGAAGTTCAGCGAGCCGGCGGGCCTGGCCCGACGAATGCCTCAGTTCATCTCCGTAGATGTAATGCACCAGCGTGAGGTTTTCCTTCCGGCAGACCGGGCACCGCTCGTCCGACGGCTCGCCGTGGAACTTTGCCGCGCTTTTGAGGTATGGCGAGGCATCGCAGACCTCATACGTACCGACCCGGCCGGAGTGGACCTCGCGTAGCAGCGCGCGTCGACGCAAGGAGAAGTCGACGACCTGACGCTGGGTACGCATGGCCAAGAGGGTACGCGGTCCGGCGCAAGACGGCGACTACCGTCACGATGAGTAATGGATCGATGGACCGGGTGCGGTGTGTCCTAGGCCACCCGGACACATTGGTTGCATCCGATCGGTCCGCGGGCTAGCTTTGCGATGTATCGGCTCGATACATCGAGTCGTCAAGCGCGGGCACGGGGGAGGAGGCGCCATGCTCGATCTCGCCATCCTCGGTCTCCTGCACGAATCGTCCATGCACGGCTACGAGCTTCGCAAGCAGCTCACCACCAAACTGGGCACCTTCCGTGCGGCGATCAGCTACGGATCGCTCTATCCCACTCTGCGCCGGCTGCAAGCCAGCGGCTACATCACCGAGGGCGAGGCGGCCGAGACCGGCCCCCTGCTCACCGGCAAGCGCGGGCGCGTCGTCTACACCATCACGGCCGACGGCAAGGAACGCTTCCAGCAGTTGCTGGGCAGCGCCGGCCCGGAGACCTACGACAGCGAAGCCACGTTCGGCGTCCACTTCGCGTTCTTCGCCCGCACCGACCGCGCCACCCGGCTGCGCATCCTCGAGGGCCGCCGGCGGCGGGTCGAGGAGCGCCGGGAGGGGTTGCGTGAGGTCGTGACGCGCGCGGCCGAGCGCCTCGACTCATACACCCTCGAACTTCAGCGTCATGGCCTCGACGCCGCCGAGCGTGAGGTCAGGTGGCTGGAGGAGCTCATCGCGAATGAGCGCTCCGGTCTGACCCCTAATACCCCGGAATCCCTGAGTACCCCGGAAATACCGACTTCGGATCCGCCGGAGCG
This sequence comes from uncultured Actinomycetota bacterium, assembly GCA_963816625.1. Taxonomy (GTDB): domain Bacteria; phylum Actinomycetota; class Actinomycetes; order Mycobacteriales; family Micromonosporaceae; genus Dactylosporangium. The sequence goes on from CAWFLC010000008.1 coordinate 306,665, forward strand.
GTCATCGTGAACAGTTCAAGAAGGAGGCATCCGCGATGGGCTCCGTTCGAGTAGCCATCGTCGGTGTCGGCAACTGCGCCTCGTCCCTCGTTCAGGGCGTCGAGTACTACCGCAATGCCGATACCAACGATCGAGTCCCTGGTCTGATGCATGTCAAGTTCGGTGACTACCACGTTTCCGACGTCGAGTTCGTGGCGGCATTCGATGTCGACGCGAAGAAAGTCGGGCGCGATCTCGCGGAAGCGATCGTGGCCAGCGAGAACAACACCATCAAGCTGGCCGACGTCCCGCCGACCGGGGTGACCGTCAAGCGCGGGCACACCTACGACGGCCTGGGACAGTTCTACCGCGAGATCATCGAGGAGTCCGACGACCAGCCGGTCGACGTCGTGGCCGAGTTGCGCGAGGCGCGGGTCGACGTGGTCGTGTCCTACCTGCCGGTCGGCTCCGAGCAGGCCGACAAGTTCTACGCCCAGGCCGCGATCGACGCGGGCTGCGCATTCGTCAACGCGCTGCCGGTGTTCATCGCCTCCGACCCGGTATGGGCCCAGAAGTTCACCGACGCCGGCCTGCCCATCATCGGCGACGACATCAAGAGCCAGGTCGGAGCGACCATCGTGCACCGCGCCCTGGCCAAGCTCTTCGAGGACCGTGGGGTCGAGTTGCTGCGCACCTACCAGCTCAACTTCGGCGGCAACATGGACTTCATGAACATGCTCGAGCGCACCCGGCTGGTCTCCAAGAAGATCTCCAAAACCCAGTCGGTGACCTCGCAGATCCCGCACGAGATGAGCAAGTCCGACGTCCACATCGGCCCGTCCGACCACGTGCCGTGGCTCGACGACCGCAAATGGGCCTACATCCGGCTCGAGGGCAAGTCCTTCGGCGACGTGCCGCTCAACGCGGAGCTCAAGCTGGAGGTCTGGGACTCGCCCAACTCGGCCGGCGTGATCATCGACGCGCTTCGCGCTGCCAAGATCGCCAAGGACCGCGGCATCGGCGGCCCGATCCTGTCCGCGTCCAGCTATTTCATGAAGTCGCCGCCGATCCAGTCCAGCGACCACGACGCCCACGAAGCCGTGGAGAAGTTCATCCGCGGCGAAGTGGAGCGCTGACCCCGGTCTCCCTAACGGCCCTCCGACCTGTCAGTTTGGGTGGGAGGGCCGTTAGACCTTCTATGACTCGGGCCCGCCGGGCGCGCGACCGTTGCTCCCGCCAGGCACCGCTCCGGCGCAGGGCGCCTCCGCTGCCAGGCCCGCGCCCCCAAGCCCGCCGCCACAACTTCGGGGAAACAGTGGCCTCAGAGGGGTCGGGAGGCCACAACTTCGGGGAAGTAGTGGCCTGAGGTGGCGGACTGTTTCGGCCTGGGACGAGCGCTCGACGGGTCTCTTTAGTGGTTGGCGCCACCGTGGGGGCCGGGCTGTCAACCTTGGACACGAACGGTCGCTGGGACGGCCGTTGGTGTCCATGATCGGCGATGAGCTCCGCGCGTTTGCCTTGGCATGATCCGCAGGCTTGACATCCATAGGAGCATCACCGCTCCGGCGCGGGGCGCCTCCGCTGCCAGGCTCGCGTCCCCAAGCCCGCGCTGAGGCCACAACTCCGGCGAAACAGTGGCCTGATCAGCCGGTCCCGCAGCACCTACTACGTGCTCCGCGTCGGTCCAACGCCGGAGCCGACTCCGCCTGGCCTCATCGTGGAACTTTGACCCCCGAATATGTCGCCCAAAGTTCCACGCTGACCCAGCCGGCAAGATCAAAGGTGACTTGTCAGTGATTTTCGGGTCGCGAATCGCTGAGTACTCACCATTGATCTTCGCGGCCCGGGGTGCGCACGGCTCTTACGCCTCATGGTGACCACCGTCGACGGTGCACCCAAGACGGTGGTCGATCTGCCATGGCAGCTCCTGCTGCACCGCTCCGCTTCGCTGCGTTGCCGGGTCGCGTCCCAAGCCCGGGCCGGCACGCCACAACTTCCGGGAAACAGTGGCCTCAACCGGGCCGGCACGCCACAACTTCCGGGAAACAGTGGCCTCAACCGGGTCCGCAGGCCACGACTTCGGGGAAACAGTGGTCTCAGCCGGCGAACTCTCGTTCGATGCGGACCTTCGCTTCGAGTTCGAGCAGCACCCTCTTGCGCCACACGCCGCCACCGAAGCCGACCAGCTTCCCATCGGCGCCCACCACCCGATGGCACGGCACCACGATCGGCAACGGGTTGTGGTTGCAGGCGGTCCCGACGGCCCGGGCCGAATCCGGCTCGCCCACCTCCGCGGCGATCTGGCCGTAGGTGCGCATCTCGCCGTACGGGATCGCGGCGAGCGCCTTCCACACCGCCCGCTCGAAGTCGGTGCCGCGCCGCACCGACATCGGCAGGGCGTCGAAGTCGATCGGCTCACCCGCGAAGTAGCGGCGCAGCAGATCGAGCGCTCGACCCAGCGTTCCGTCCGGCGCCGCCTCCAGCAGCGGACCGGCCTCGACGGGCGCGCCGCCGAACCGCACCGAGCACACCCCGGAGTCGTCGACGGCGACCCCGACCGGATCGATCGGCGTCGCAAGCTCAGTCCAGCGCATCCTCCAATTGTTACGCCGCCGGCCGCTGGCGTCGACGGCCGCGAGAAAGGCCCGGACGCCTGAGCGTCCGGGCCTCTCTCGTGCGGTTCAGCTGACGGTGTCGCTCGTCTTGTGCAGCTCGGTGCTGTACGAACTGGTCGACATCGTCATCTTGGAGCCGTTGCAGCTGTACTTCGACGGGTCGCTGCTGCCCGGGAGGTCGTCCTCCTCGGTCTGCGTGGTGGCGGGCGAGGAGACCGTGTACTTCGCCTCGCTGGTGAGGTTGGAGTAGGACATCACGCCGTCGTTGGTGCGGAAGTCGTACCGGACCGGGCCCCTGATCTTCAGGTTGACGTCGGCACTGGTGCCGCTGACCGTGACGGTGCCGACGAAGTTGGTGCCGTCGCCGAAGTCCTGCACACCCTTGCCGTCCTTGGTGAACGTCATGGTCGCGCCCTTGCCGTCCAGCTTGAAGGGCACGCTGCCGACGCCGTCCACCGGCACGCTCTCGGTGTAGGCGGTCATCTCCCAGGTGCCGACCACGCACTCGTCGACCAAAGACTTGCCCGGGGTCGTCTCGCCGCCGGCGACCGGCGGGTCGGTGATCGTGCCGCCCGAGTCGCCGCTGTTCTTCACCAGCACGACCACCACGATCGCGACTACCAGCAGCACCAGGACGCCGGACAGGGCCAGGAGCGGGACCATATAGCCGCTGCGCTTCTTGGTCGGCGCAGGCGGTGCGCCGTATGAGCCGCCGTAGGTCGCGGCCGGGTAGGCCATCGGCGCGCCGCCGCTGGTCGGCTGCGCATATCCGGTCGGGCCGCCGGCCGGCGGCTGGTATGCCGGGCCGCTGGTCGGCTGGCCGTAGCCGGGGCCGCTGGTCGGGTAGCCGCCGTAGGGCGGCCCGCTCTGCGGCTGCTGCCCGTACGGGGCGCCGCTGTATGGGGGGCCGCTGTACGGCGCGCCGCTGGATGGCGTCTGGGGCAGACCGCGATACGTCTGGCACTGTGTGCAGTAGCCGTTGGCGTCTATACCCATGCCGCCGCAGGTCGGACACGGCTGCATGCTTCCTCCAAAGGGCGAATGTGCGGGCGTGGGGGCCCAGCCGACGGTAGCCCACGCGGTCGATGTACAGAACCGACCGAATCGGCACACGCTCGCCGTGACACCCGTCAGAACTCCGACACGGCCGAAACGGCTCGGTGATTTCCCAAGAACTCGACTAAGTGGACATTATTCTCATTTTATGTCGTCCGTACCGTCTTCCCGAGGTCGCCGTACCTGGCTGTGGATCACGCTCACGATCGCCGCCGTCGTCTTCATCGCGGCCGGCGGCGGCGGGCTCTACCTCTACTCGAGCGGCTCTCCGGCGGTACAGACCGCGTCCGGCCTCGCCCGCTCCAGTTCCGCGCCGGTGCCCGCGCTCGGCAGCGAGAGCGCGGTGCCTATCCCGCGGGTGACCGGCCCGAACGGCGGCCCGCTGGCCGGCCCGTCCCACCCGGTGCCACCGAGCGGGGCCGCCTGCCGGTACACCCAGGCCGACCCGGGCTCCGGCGACGCGCGTGTGGTCGACCCGCCGCCGGCCACGGCCACCGTGTCCGGGCACGTCACCGTCAACATCAAGACCGGCGTCGGTGTCCTGACCCTGCAACTGCTCGCGGACCGGGCGCCGTGCACGGTCAACTCGTTCGTCCACCTCGCGCGGCAGGACTACTACACCGACACCGAGTGCCACCGGCTCACCACCGACGGCCTGTGGGTGCTGCAGTGCGGCGACCCGAGCGGTACCGGCACCGGTTCACCCGGCTACCAGTTCGGTGAGGAGAACCTGCCGACGTTCGACCCGCCGTACCCGCGGGGCACCGTCGCGATGGCCAACGCCGGGCCGGGCACCAACGGGGGACAGTTCTTCCTGGTGTACAAGAACAGCGACATCCCGCCGGACTACTCGGTCTTCGGCACGGTGGTGTCCGGAATGGACCTCCTCGACCGGATCGCCGCGGCTGGCACCGACAACGGCACGACCGACGGGCACCCGAAGCTCGCCGTGCACATCGACGAGGTCACGGTGGGCTGATCTTGCCGCTCTCGGGCCGAACCCTGATGCCCTCGGCCTCCGCCCAGCGCATCAGCTCGGCCACGGCTTCGTCGTGCTCGAGGGGGCCGCGCTCGAGGCGCATCTCCTTCAGGTACCGCCAGGCCTTGCCGACCAGTGGGCCGGGTGGGATGCCGAGCAGCTGCATGATCGCGTTGCCGTCCAGATCCGGCCGGACCCGCGCGAGGTCCTCCTCGGCCTGCAGCCGGGTGATCCGCTCCTCGAGGGCGTCGTAGTCGGCGGCCAGCTGGGCCGCCTTGCGCCGGTTGCGGGTCGTCACGTCCGAACGGGTGAGCTTGTGCAGCCGGGGGAGCAGCGGGCCGGCGTCGGTGACGTACCGGCGCACCGCGGAGTCGGTCCACTCGCCCCGCCCGTACCCGTAGAAGCGCAGGTGCAGCGCGACCAGCTCGACGACGTCGGACGTGACGTCCTTCGGGAACTTCAACGCCTTCATCCGCTGCTTGGTCAGCCGGGCGCCGACCACCTCGTGGTGGTGGAAGCTCACCCCGCCGTCCGGGCCGACCGCCTTGGTCGCGGGCTTGCCCACGTCGTGCATGAGCGCCGCCATCCGCAGGGTGAAATCCGGGCCGTCGTCCTCGAGGCTCATCGCGTTGCGGATCACGATCAGCGTGTGCTCGTAGACGTCCTTGTGCTGGGCGTGCTCGTCGATCTCCAGCTTGAGGCCGCTGAGCTCGGGCAGGAACTGGTCGGCGAGGCCGGTGTCGACGAGAAGCCGCAGACCGGTCACCGGGTCGGCGCCGCTCAGCAGCTTGGTGAACTCGTCGCGGATCCGCTCGGCGGTGATCCGTTGCAGGTCCGTCGCCATGCGGGTCATCGCGGCGATCACCTCGGGGGCCACCGTGAAGCGCAGCTGCGCGGCGAAGCGGGCCGCGCGCAGCATGCGAAGCGGGTCGTCGGCGAAGGAGTCCTCCGGCGCACCCGGGGTGCGCAGACGCAGCTGGGCCAGGTCGTTCAGGCCGCCGTGCGGATCGGTGAACTCGTGACCAGGCACCGATACGGCCATCGCGTTGACCGCGAAGTCGCGCCGGCTCAGGTCGTCGACGAGGTTGTCGCCGAAGCGGACGATCGGGTGGCGGCCGACCCGGTCGTACGCGTCGGCCCGGAATGTGGTGATCTCCAGCCGCATGCCGTGGCGCTGGGCGCCGATCGTGCCGAACTCCGCGCCCGTCGTCCAGATCGCCTCGGCCCAGCCGTCGACGATCGCGCAGGGTCTCCTCGGGCCGGGCGCTGGTGCGCGAAGTCCAGGTCGTCACCGAGCCGGTTGAGGAGGGCGTCACGGACGGAGCCGCCGACGAGGTGCAACTCGTGGCCGGCGGCGGCGAATCGGCGACCGAGCTCGTCGGCGACCGGCGACACGCGGAGAAGCTCATGCACGGCGTGCCGCTGCGCACTGCTCAGCGCGTCGGCCGGGGGGTGGGATCTGGTCTCGGACATCGGTCGGCCAGCCTATCGTGACCGGGAGTGCAGGGTCGCCTCGATTCCCGGTCGACGGTCTTCCTTCGGTGGGTACAGCTATCTTCTAACGCATGAGCGCCCCCGGTGATCGCACGCGCTGGAGCAACGAGCCGACCGTGCCGATGAACCCTGTGGGCACCCCGATGGGCAACGGCCCTTCGGCCGGCGACCTCGCCTCCCAGCCGACCGTGGTGCTGCCGATCGTGCCGCCCGCGCAGCCGGAGCTGTCGACCGCACCCATGGTCGAATCCGGTGCGCCGCCGCCACCGCCAGAGTGGGGGACATCCGAACCGGAGGCGCCGAGTCGGGAGGGCGGGAGATCTGAACCGCCGACCGGCGACCTCGACGAGAGCACCGGTGCGGTCGCCCGCAACAGCAGCACGATGGCGATCGGCAGCCTGGTCAGCCGGGGCACCGGGTTCCTCCGGGTGGCGGTGATCGGCGCCGCCATCGGCGGTGCGACCGTCGGCGACGACTACAACCTCGCCAACAACCTGCCGAACATGGTGTACGAGCTGCTGCTCGGCGGCGTCCTGGCGAGCGTGCTCATCCCGGTGCTGGTCAAGGCGCGCAAGGACGACCCGGACCGCGGCCAGGCCTACGCGCAGCGGCTGCTCACCCTCGCGGTGGTGGCGATCGGCTGCGCGACCGTCGTGGTGGTGCTCGGCGCGCCCCTGCTCACCGCGCTGGTCGCCAACCGGTCGACCCCGCCCGACGACCGGCAGCTCATCACCACGCTGGCCTACCTGCTGCTGCCGGAGATCTTCTTCTACGGCCTGGCCGGCATCTTCGCCGCGATCCTGAACACGCGCGGGCACTTCGCGGCGCCGATGTGGACGCCGATCCTCAACAACATCGTGGTGATCGTCACCGCTGGGGCGTTCGCCGTGATGCGCCTGGGCAAGGCCGACCCGACGCCGGGCAACATCACCCTCGCCGAGGTGCTCGTGCTCGGCATCGGCACCACGCTCGGCATCGTCGTGCAGGCCACTGGGTTGTGGCCGGCCCTGCGCCGGGTCGGCTTCCGCTGGAAGTGGCGGTGGGACTTCCGCGGGCTGCACCTGCGTGAGCTGGCCCACCTCGGCGCGTGGATGCTGCTTTACGTCGGGGTCAACCAGGTCAGCATCATCATCGTGTTGAAGATCGCGAAGCTGGTCGGCCAGCAGGGCGTGGCCGGCCCGATCGTCTACAACAACGCGTTCCTGATCTTCATGATGGCCCACGGCATCGTCGCGGTGTCGGTCATCACGGCGATCATGCCGCGGATGGCGGCCGCCGCCGTCGACGGACGCTCCGGCGAGGTGGCCGAGCAGTTGTCCCAGGGCACCCGGCTCGCCGCGGTGGTTCTGGTCCCGGCGGCCGCGCTCTACATCGCGCTCGGCCGGCCGCTGGGCGTCACCCTGTTCGCCTGGGGCAACTACACCCACGACCAGGCCGTCGCGACCGGCTGGGTGATCACCATGGCCGGCCTGGGCCTGGTGCCCTACGCGATCACCATGCTGCAGACCTCGGCCCTCTACGCCCTGCGCGACACCCGGTCGCCGGCGCTGCTCAACGTCCCGGTCGTGGGCGTGCGGATCGGCATCGACGTGCTGTTCTACTTCGTCCTCCCGGCCTCGATCGTGACCGCGTCGCTGATGTTCGGCACCGCCGTCTCGTTCGTCGTCGCATTTGTCCTCGGGTACGTGGTGCTGCGGCGGAAGATCGGCCGGCTCGGTCTGCGGCATGTCGCCGACACGCTGATCCGGCTCGCCCTCGCCGGCGTCGTGGCCGGCATCCTCGCGTTCGGCACCAGTTGGCTCCTCACCGAACTCCTCGGCGACGGCAAGATCGCCAGCATCGTCGAGTTGGCGGTGGGTGGTGTGGTCCTCGTCGCCACGTACGCGGTGTTGGCCACGATGCTGCGCGTGCGCGAGGTGGACCAGTTCGCCGGAATGATCCGCCGCCGGATCCGCCGTTAGGCCTTGAAATCCCCCCATGCCGGATAAATAGTGAGGCAGGGTGATCGATTGGCTTCTCGAGGGGTGGTCCCGCGAAGATGACATGTCGGAACGCAAGCATCTGACCGGTAAGGTCAACCTCGGGGCCTCGCCGGAGCGCTTAGGCTTAGTGACGATCGGCCAGCGCGAGATGGACCACCATACGGACAGCCACACACATATCCGCACGGACCAGACGGACCAACGGACAGATGAGCGCTCGATGACAAGCGAACAGCACAATGAGCGAGGGGGAGGACGGGTGGCAGAGCTGGGCGAAGGCCATGACGTGCCGGCGGCGCCCCAGGTCCTCACATACGGCTCACCGTCCGTCGGTGAGATTCTCGCCGATCGCTACCAACTCGAGGAGCATATCGGTAACGATTCTCTCGGTCGGCAGCTCTACCGTGGCATCGACGTGATCCTGCGCCGGCCGGTCGCGGTCGTGCTGCGCTATCCGGGTGGCAACTCCGCGCGGGAGATGCTCGGCGCCGCGGTCGCCGCCAGCCGTATCGTCCACCCGCATCTGGTCGGCGTCTACGACGCGATCGACGAGGGTGAGCGGGCCTACGTCGTTCGTGAGTGGGTCGAGGGCATCGCCCTGCGCGAGATCGTCGCGCCCGGCCCGCTCGACGCCCCACGTTCGGTCGCGGTGGCCTGGGCGGTCACCGACGCCGTCGCGGCGCTGCACGCGACCGGCATGGCCCACGGCAACATCCACCCCGGCACGGTGCTGGTCGCGCACGACGGGCGGGTGGTCCTCACGGACGCGCGCACGGATGACGCCGCGACGCCGGAAACCGACATCCGCTCGATCGGCGCCATTCTCTACTGCTCACTCACCGGCTACTGGCCGCACGCCGAGGTCGGCCCGTCGTCGGTGCCGGACGGCGTGCGGGACAACAGCGGTGCGCTGATCGCGCCCCGTCAGGTCCGGGCCGGCATACCGACCCATCTGGACGCCCTGGCGTCCGACCTGCTCAACCCCAATCTTCCGCTGCCTCCGGCGGACGCCCTCGCCAGCGAGCTCGCCAGCTTCGGGCAGAGCGAGGACGACATCGCCTACGAGGCCGAGACCGACCCCGAGCCCGCTCGCGCATCGGTTGGCCTCGACGCCTTCGACGTGGCCGCGCAGTCGACCACGCCGGCCCGCTCGGCCGGCCGCAAGCTCGCGGTCGGCGTGGTCGGGCTGCTGGTGCTCGCACTGCTCGGCACGCTCGCGGCGGCCAAGGTCCTCGGCGGCGACGACAAGACCACCCAGGCCGGCGTGTCGCCGGGCGGCGGCAACGGCGGCACTGTCTCCGCGCCGGCCAAGCCGCCGGGCAACGGAACGCCCGCGACCGTGCCCCTGAAGCCCGACCAGTTGCGCATCGTGGCGCCCAAGGGCGACCGGACTTCGGAGTTCGACGACGTCGACAAGATGGTCGACGGCAACACGGCCACGGTCTGGAAGACCGACGGTTACCGGAACTACCCCAACTTCGGCAACATCAAGCCTGGCCTCGGGGTGCTGATCGACCTGAAGACGCCGCAGCGGGTCATCTCGGTGCAGGTCGACTTCAACACCGGCGGCGCGACCGCCGAACTGCGGGCCGGCGCGACCGACCCGGGCAACAGTTCCCAGGGCGACACCCAACTGGTCGCGCAGTACGCCGCGGTCGGTGCGCCGAAGTCGGACCTGGGCACCCGCGTCGTGTTCCCCGGACCGGACCAGCCGACCCGCTACCTGCTCGTCTGGATCACGAAGCTGCCACCGGACGGCACCGGCCGATACCGGATCAGCATCGGGGAGATCGCAGTCAGCGTGCAGTGACCCCGCGGCGAGCCGACGCTCGATACAGTGCGTGCCGTGAGCGGCGAGGCAGACATGCGTGACGACGTCGCGTTGTTGCGCGCCCACGCCGAGGGAGACCCGGAGGCGTTCGGGGAGATCGTGCGCCGGCATCGCGACCGGCTGTGGGCGGTCGCCCTGCGCACGGTCGGCGACCGCGAGGAAGCCGCCGACGCGCTGCAGGACGCGCTGCTGTCCGCATACAAGGCCGCCGATCGGTTCCGTGGCGACTCAGCGGTGACCACCTGGCTGCACCGCATCGTGGTCAACGCCTGCCTCGACCGGATGCGCCGGCGGCAGTCGCGGCCGACCGTGCCGCTGCCCGAGACCGATGTCACACCGGCGCCGGCGACCGACCGCGACACCGCGCTCGTCGTCCGTGACGCGCTCGCCACGCTGCCCGCCGAGCAGCGCGCGGCCCTTGTCCTGGTGGACATCCAGGGCTATCCGGTGGCCGAGGCGGCCGAGATCCTCGGCGTGGCCGAGGGCACGATCAAGAGCAGATGCGCCCGCGGCCGGGCCCGCCTGGCCGTGTTGCTCGGCTATCTACGGAACCCGGACGTGGGCAGCAACGTCCCATCACAAGCTCGGAAGGAGGGTGGCGCATGACCGCGGGCGGTGCTGAGGTGGACCTCGACCGTCTCGCCGACTTCGTTGGCGGGGCTCTCGACGGCACCCCGGACGCGGCCGGCGTCCGCCACCTCATCGCGACCGATCCGGGCTGGGCCGACGCCTATGCCGCGCTGGTGAGCGCCGATGCGACCGTCCGCGAGCAACTCCAGGCCATGGGGAGCGAGGCTCCCGCCGTACCGGATGATGTTCTGCAGCGGTTGGACGCGGCGCTGGCCGGGGCCAGGTCCCCGCAAGTGCGGTTGGTGCCGCAGGAGCGGGACGAACTGGCCGAACGGCGGCAGCGGAGGCGGCGCTGGACGGTCGGCCTGGCCACCGCGGCGGCCGTGCTCGTGTGCGGCTCCGTCGGGGTCGCGGTGCTGCGATCGGCGCCCTACAGCCAGAACGCCACATCCTCCTCGGACGCCGGCGGGCCGGCGGCCGCCCCGCCCAAGGCAGCGACGGACAGCAGCGCGGCGGAGGTCTTCAGCAGCGGCACGGACTACACCGCCGGCTCGCTGCCCGGGTTGCCGTTGCTGGGCGGCCTGGGGGTCGGCAAATCGCCGGCGCAGATGGCCGAGGGCGAGGGCAGTGGACCCGGCTCCGTGCCGTTTCGGGCCCAAGAACCCACCGCCGTGCCGGACGGACTTGCCCGGCTGAGCGATCCCGTCGCCCGGGCCAACTGCGTCAACGCGATCCAGGCCGCCTACGGTGGGCATGTGGTACTGATCGACTATGCGCACTTCCAGGGCGCGCCGGCGCTCGTGGTGCTGCTGGACGGGGCGAACTTCGCCGCCGGCTCGCGGGCCGCCGTCGTGGTCGGGCCGCAGTGCGGCACCAACAACACGACCGACGAACGTTACAAGCAGGCCCTTTAAGCGGCAGTATTGATGTGATGCACCCGTCACCCTTCTCCGGGAATCACCGGTTCATAGGATGGCGTTCTGCCATCGTCAGCGTTCTGAGGAGTGGGGACTGAAGTGGACGATGTCCGCGACCTGATCATCGTGGGCTCGGGGCCGGCCGGATACACCGCGGCGGTCTACGCCGCGCGGGCCAACCTGAAGCCGCTCGTCATCGAGGGTGTCACCTCCGGCGGGGCGTTGATGACAACCACCGAGGTGGAGAACTTCCCCGGCTTCCCGGACGGGATTCTCGGTCCGGAGCTGATGGACAGCATGCGCAAGCAGGCTGAACGCTTCGGTGCTGAGTTTTTGACCGACGACGCTACCCGGGTGACCCTCGAGGGTCCCGTGAAGTCTGTGTGGGTCGGAGAGACCGAATATCGCTCCCGGGCGGCGATCCTGGCGACCGGCTCGGCCTGGCGCCCGCTCGGCGTGCCCGGTGAGCAGGAACTCCTCGGCCACGGCGTCTCGTCGTGCGCGACCTGTGACGGCTTCTTCTTCCGGGGCCAGCAGATCGCGGTGATCGGCGGCGGCGACTCCGCGATGGAGGAGGCGTCGTTCCTGACCCGCTTCGGCGATTCGGTGACGATCGTGCACCGGCGGGACGAGTTCCGCGCTAGCAAGATCATGGCCCAGCGCGCGCTGACCAACCCCAAGATCAAGGTTGCCTGGAACACGGTGGTCACCGAGATTCTCGACGGCGGGGGCAAGGTCGGCGGCCTCCGTGTCCGCGATCTCACCACCGGCGAGGAGCGCGAGCTACCCACCACCGGCGTGTTCGTCGCGATCGGGCACGACCCGCGTACCGAGCTGTTCCGCGGCCAGATCGAACTGGACGACGAGGGCTACGTCAAGGTGCAGGTGCCGGGCACCCGGACCAACCTGGAGGGCGTGTTCGCCGCCGGGGACGTCGTCGACCACACCTACCGTCAGGCGATCACGGCGGCCGGCACCGGCTGTGCCGCGGCGCTGGACGCCGAGCGCTTCATTTTGTCGTTGGATGATTGAGTTTTCTTCAGGATTTGGAGGGCCGCATGGGTGCCCAGGCCGTGACAGACGCCACTTTTGAGGCGGATGTATTGAAGTCGGATATTCCCGTTCTGGTGGACTTCTGGGCGGAATGGTGTGCGCCGTGCCGCAAGATCGAGGTCATGCTCAACGAGATCGCCGGTGGGGAACTCGCCGACAAGGTCAAGATCGTGAAGCTCGATATCGACGCCAACCCGGAGACCGCCGTCGCCTACCAGGTGATGTCGGTGCCGACGCTGACCGTCTTCAAGAACGGCCAGCCGTTCCGCTCGGTCATGGGGGCGCGGCCCAAAGGCGACCTTGTCCGCCTGATCGAGTCGGCGCTCGAGACCGTCTGAATCTCGCTGTTTCGTCGCGCCGGTGACCGTCCCTGGTTGCCGGCGCAGCTTTTTGTGCGACCGAGATCATCGGCGCGTCGGATGGCCGACCCGCCATCGCGCGCAGCACACTGCGGGGCGGTACGCTCCGGTTCGTTCGCCCCGTAGCGGCCGGTTCTGGTTCAGGGAGGTCCTCATGCGCTCGATCCGCCGCGGGGCTCGCGGAGCGGCTGTCGCCGAGATCCGCGGGATCCTTGTCGTGCTCGATCTGCTCGACGCCGCACCGTCCGTCGAGTTCGACGAGGCGACCGAGCGAGCCGTCCGCGCCTTCCAGCAGAGCCGCGGGCTGAGCGTCGACGGCCAGGTCGGCGACGAGACCTGGCGCGCCCTGGACGCCGCCCGGTGGCGGCTCGGTCAACGCGCGCTCTACCGCACCGTGGCGGACCCGTTGATCGGCGACGACGTCCGGCAGTTGCAGGAGCGCCTCCTCGAGATGGGCTTCAACGCCGGGCGGGCCGACGGCATTTACGGCGGGCTCACCGCGCATGCGGTCGCGCAGTTCCAGCGCGAGGTCGGCCTGCGCCCGGACGGCGAATGCGGTCCGGAGACAGTGGGCGCGCTGCGCCGGCTCGGCCGCAAGGTCGTCGGCGGGCAACCCCAGTTGCTCCGGGAGGCCGAGGCCTTCCGCGCGTCCGGTCCGATGCTGCTCGGCAAGCGCATCGTCATCGACCCGGCCCACGGCGGCGTCGACGACCTGGGCATCGTGGTGCCCGACGATCGCGCTGCGCTGGATCGAGGCCGACCTGGTGTTCGACATCGCCGCCCGGCTCGAGGGCCGGCTGGCCGCCGCGGGCATGCGGGTGCACCTGACGCGCGGACCCGCTCCGGCCCAGCCCCTGCACGACCGCGACCGGGTGCATCTGGCCAACGAGCTCGGCGCCGACCTTCTGCATGTCGTTGCACCTCGACGGGCACCACAACCCCGCGGCCGACGGCGTCGCTACCTACCACTACGGCTCCGACGCGGCGGCTCGACGTCGACGGTCGGCGAGCGGCTGGCCCGGCTCGTGCAGCGCGAGATCGTGGTGCGCACCGGGCTGCGCGACTGCCACACCCACGCGAAGACCTGGGAGCTGCTGCGGTTGACGCACGATGCCGGCCGTGCGGGTCGACATCGGCTACCTGACGTCGCCGATCGACCGGGAGCGGCTCATCGACCCGGCCTTCCGGGAACTGGTCGTCGAGGCCATGATGGCCGCGGTGCAGCGGATGTATATCCCGGTCGAGTCCGACGTGCCGACCGGGTCGATCGACGTCAGCCAGTTGCGGTCACTGGCCGCGGCCGAGCACTAGGGCGCTAGGGCACTACAGCATCGATCGGGTCGCCGGGCGCACCGGGCGCAGCAGCGCTTCCGGGCTCATCGAGCCGAGCAGCTTCTCCAGCGCGTATTCGACGTCGGACTTCCACGACAACGCCGTGCGCAACTCCAGACGCAGCCGCGGATAGCGCGGGTGGGTCCGGACCGTCTTGAAGCCGATCGACAGGAAGAAGTCGGCCGGGGCGAGGCAGCCCTTCTCGTTGCGGCCGGACTCGTCGACCTCGCCGAACTTCGCGTCGCCGAACGCTTCGATCGCCTTCACGCCGCGCTTGGTCAGATCGCGCGCCACGCCCTGGACGAGCATCCGGCCCAGCCCGCCGCTCGGCGAACGGGGCGACGACGTGGGCCGTCATCAGCAGCACGGCGTCGGGGGAGACCGGCGACGTCGGGAAGGCCATGGACCGCGGCACGTAGGCCGGCGGCGCGAACATCACGAAGCCGGCCGGCATCCCGTCGACGTAGACGAGCTTGCCGCAGGAGCCCCACTCGAGGAGGGTCTGCGAGACCCACGCCTCTTTTTCCAGCCCGGTGTCGCCGGCGGAGCAGGCCCGCTCGGCGGCGACCGGATCGAGCTCCCAGTAGACACATCCACGGCAGGGCCGAGGCAGATCCTCGAGCGTGTCCAGCGTGAGATTCACCAGCCGTCGCGACATTGACCATCCCCCACCCGACCAACAAGCCGTATTGATGGTACGGCTCGACCGAGCGGTAGGGGAGACATCTCGGCGTTCTTTACCCGACGGGCGCGTCTTCCTCGTGGGTGCCGGGATCGCCGATGGCGCCGGCTTCCGCCTCGGCCAGGCGAGCCGGCGACTTCCAGTCGATGTGCGGCGGCTCGGCCAACGGCCGGCCGCCGAACTCGGCGAGCCAGGCGGCGACGAGGGCGAGATTTTCCCGCCAGCGGTCCTCGGGGATGGTCGGGAGGATGTCGTCCCACAGGGCGAGGAAGGTGCCCTGCAACTGGAGCCGGCCGTAGGGCCGGGCCAGGAACCACAGGTGCAGATGGGCCGCGCCGTCGCCCCACCGGTTCACGTGAACCCGGGCGACGCCGTCGAGCGAGCGGATCGCCCGCTCGAGCCGCACCGTCATCACGCCGAGTTCGGCCGCGAGCATGTTGGGCAGGTCGCCGAGGTCGAGGTGTGACCGGGACTCCAGGATCAGCACCGCGGGCAGTCCGGTCGGATGGTCGAGGCTGCGCACCCGCCACCGCTCGCTGACCCAGATGTAGGCCTCGTCGGGTGCCGCACACGCCCGGCACTCGCTCGGGTTGTCGCCGTGCCGGGGCGGCTCGGTCTCGACCGGATCGTGGAGCTTCTTGACGCGGAGGTCGCCCTCGAACGGGAACGTGGGCCAGGCGGTGAACCCGGGGAGGTCATGCTGCGGCTCGGACACCAGCCGACCCTACTGGACCGGGGCCGCCGCTGTCCCCTTCGTCCACAGGCCCGTACCCCGTCTGACACTTGGTTTCACGTGAAACGAAGGCCGCCTGTGGACAACGGCTGTGGACAACGAAGGCGGCGGAGCCCACCCGGGCCGCGCCGCCTTCAATCGAGACCTGAACTACTGCTCCTGGGACTTGTCCTGCACCCCGATGATGCCGACGATGCGCTCGAGGTCGTCGACCGTGGCGAACTCGATGGTGATGCGTGCCCTTGCGCCGGCCGATGTCGACCTTCACCCGGGTGTCGAACCGGTCGGAGAGCCGGTCGGCCAGATCGGACAGCGCCGGCGCGTGCGGCTTCGACCGCCGCTGTGGAGACGACGCCTTCTTGGCCGCGCCACCCTCGGCGACGGCCAGCGCCACGAGTTCCTCGGTCGCCCGGACCGAGAGCCCCTCGGCCACGATCCGGTGGGCGAGGGTCTCCTGCTCCTCCGAGTCCTCGAGCCCGAGCAGGGCCCGCGCATGCCCGGCCGACAGCACGCCGGCCGCGACCCGGCGCTGGACCGGCGCCGGGAGATTCAGCAGCCGGATGGTGTTCGAGATCTGCGGGCGGCTCCGGCCGATCCGCTTGGCGAGCTCCTCGTGGGTCGCGCCGAACTCGTCGAGCAACTGCTGATAGGCGGCCGCCTCTTCGAGCGGGTTCAGGTTGGCCCGGTGGATGTTCTCCAGCAGCGCGTCGCGGAGCATCGCGTCGTCGCGGGTCTCCCGCACGATCGCCGGGATCGACTCCTTGCCCAACGCCTGGGCGGCCCGCCACCGGCGCTCGCCCATGACGAGCTCGTACTGCCCGGGCGCCAGCTCACGCACCACGATCGGCTGCAGGAAGCCGACCTCCTCGATGGAGATCTTCAGCTCGTCGAGTGCCTCCTCGTCGAAGACCTGCCGCGGCTGCTTCGCGTTCGGCAGCGATCGCGGCCACCGGGATCTCGGCGAACCGCGCGCCGGGAACCGGGAGCGAGGCGGTCGTCGCCGGCGTCGTCCGGCAACACGGCGACGCCGGCACCATTCGACGCACCGTAGGGCGAAGGCGCCATCGTGGCCGCCGTGCCCTCGCCCGGCGCGGCGGTGGGGATGAGGGCACCGAGCCCTCGACCCAGACCCCCCACGTCGGTTGGCTTCATACCACTCCTCCCACCTGTGCGCCCTGCGCACCCCGCAGCGCGATCTCCTGCGCCGCCTCGAAGTAGCTGACCGCACCCCGGGATCCGGGGTCGTAGGTCATGACCGACTGGCTGTAGCTCGGCGCCTCGGAGACCCGCACGTTGCGCGGGATCACGGCGTTGAGGCACTTCTCGCCGAAGTGGGTCCGCACGTCCTGCTCGACGAGGTCGGCCAGGCGGGTCCGCCGGTCGTACATGGTGAGCAGGACCGTGGAGATGTCCAGCGTCGGGTTGAGGTGCGAGCGGACCAGTTCGATGTTGTTGGTCAGGGCCTGCACACCCTCCAGCGCGTAGTACTCGCACTGGATCGGGATGAGCACCTCCTCGGCCGCGACGAGCGCGTTGACCGTCAGCAGACCGAGCGACGGCGGGCAGTCGATGAAGATGTAGTCGAAGTCCTCGCTGCCGGCGTCGATCGCCCGCTTGAGGCGCGACTCGCGAGCCACCACGGAGACGAGTTCGATCTCCGCGCCGGCGAGGTCGATCGTGGCCGGCACGGCGGAGAGGTTCGGGATGCCCTCGACCTGCTGGCTCACCTCGTCGAGCGGAGCGCCGTCGATCAGGCAGTCGTAGACGTCCGGGACACCGGAGTGGTGCGGCACGTTGAGTCCGGTGGAGGCGTTGCCCTGCGGGTCGAGGTCGATGACGAGCACGCGGTTGCCGTGCAGCGCCAGGGCCACCGCGATGTTCACCGCGGTGGTCGTCTTGCCCACGCCGCCCTTCTGGTTCGCCACGCAGATGATCCGGCGACGGGGTGGCCGCGGCATCGTGATCTCGCCGCTCGGGTTGAGGATCTCCACGGCGCGCTTTGCCTCCTGGGCCAACGGTGGGTCTTCGGTTTCACGTGAAACATGAGTGTCGGTCACGGCGACCTCGGCATCCGGGGTGACGGCTGGCTGCGAAGGCACGGGAGTCGGTCCGCCATTACCGGACGCCGCACCGCTGCCCTGATCGCTGGATGCACCCCCCGCGCCCTGGCCATAAACGGTACCGGTTGGCGGTGGCGCGTTCGGCGGCACCACCCGGGTGTCGTCCGGCCGGGTCGGGGTGGCCACCTCGTCTCGCGGATGGGGGACCGGGCTTGGCCGTACCCCCCAGCCCTCGATCCCCGTTTCACGTGAAACATCGTTTGCCGTATGGTCTTCGCGCACCGTATTAGTCCCGTCCCTCGCCTCAGGCGGTCTCTGTGGTCCGGCGAAGCTCCGGTCGGCCTCCGGGCCGGGGGCCGACCAGTCGGCCCGGGGGTCGGGGACCGGCCGCGCCCCATCAGAGCGAGACTCCGCACGAACAACGCGCGGCCAGCCTACGGCCGAGGAGCGCACGGGGCCATGCTTCACGGCGCGGCGGTTGTCCGTGTCACGCCGATCTGGCCAGTTGAAGACCCAGAATCCGGTTCTGAGGCGCAGGCGGCCGCCCCATCGCATGCCAGCCAGCGCCGGCCAACCAAGACCATTCGGCCCTCCGGCCGCGGCCCCACCCTGACCATTCGACGTCATCGAATCTCCGCCATTCCCCCGTCCGGGGGACCGTGACCCCCCGCCAACGCATCAGCTCCGCATCACCGGCCGCGGCGACGCGCGTTCGGTGCGACCTTCTTCCTGGGCACGACGTCGCGCTCCCGGACGATCTCGACGACGGTGGTCGGCTCCTCGAGGACCCCGTCGCCGCAGGACCGCACCGCGGACGCGCCGGCCCCGAGCCGGGCGAGGGCCGCCGCGTGCTCGGCGATCTCCGCGGCGGCGCGACGCGCCCTTGAGCGCGAGCAGCCGGCCGCCGACGGTGGCGAGGGGGAGACACCATCCGGCGAGCCGGTCGAGCGGGGCGACCGCCCGTGCGGTGACGACGTCGGCGGCGGGGAGCTTCCCGACGCACTCCTCGGCCCGCGCGCGGACCACGGTCGGTCTGCTCGAGACCGAGGGCCGCCACCGCCTCGGTCAGGAAGGCAGTACGTCGTGCGAGCGGCTCGACCAGAGTCGACGGTGAGGTCGGGTCGAGCCACCGCGAGCACGATACCGGGCAGGCCGGCACCGGAGCCGACGTCGACCACCGTTGCGCCCGTCCGGGATCAGCTCGGCGACGGCCGCACAGTTGAGCAGGTGCCGCTCCCAGATTCGCGGTGCCTCGCGCGGACCGATCAGCCCCCGGACGACCGCCGTCGGTCGTCGAGCAGTTCGGCGTACTGCCGCGGCGAGCGGCAAGCCGCGCACCGAACAACGCTTCCGGCGCGTCCACACCAACCCCCGGCGATAGACCCCAGACCCCATGAGAGCGGGCCATACCGCAGCGAAGCGGTATGGCCCACGCCTTACGGGCTAACTCAGACTGGCCGGACCACGATCCGGCGGCCGGCTCGACGCCCTCGGACTCGCTCTCCACGCCGGCGAGCGCGTTGATCACGTCGTGCACGCACTTGCGCTCGAACGCGCGACATCGGCTCGAGGCGCACCGGCTCGCCGTACTCCTTGACCTTCTCGACCGCGTTCTTGGCGATCGCCGCCGAGCTCCTTGCGGCGCGCCGCCCGGTAGCCGCCGACGTCGAGCAGCAGCCGGCTCGGCGAACCGGTCTGCCGGAAGACGCCAGCCGGGTCAGCTCCTGCAGCGCCTCCAGCGTGGCGCCGCGCTGGCCGACGAGCGCCTGCAGGCCGTCGCCGCCCGACGACCTCGACCACCGGGCGGCCGCCGACGACCAGCTCGTCGATGTCGCCGTCGTAGTCGAGGATGTCGAGCAGACCCTCGACGTAGTCGGCCGCGATCTCGCTCTGCGCGGAACAGGTCGAGGGCCGTCCGCCGCCGGTGGCCGGCGCCTCGGCATCTTCGTCGTCCTCGACCTCGTCGTCTTCGACGTCGTCGAGGTTGGCGTCTCTGATCTCGTCGAGGTCAGCCTTGTCGGTCGGCCGAGTCGAGATCTCGTCTGCGCTGGTGTCGGTCACGAAACTCATCTCCGCTTGTTCGGGGCGCCGAGGCGCCGTCCCAGGACGTCGGTGAGGGGTGGGTGGTCACGTAGGCGAGGGGAGCGCCGCCGGCCGGCGCGAGGTGCGCCGGCGGCGTCGCGTCAACCCGACTGCCGCTTCGCGGCCCCGCCCTTCTTCGGGTTGATCGGCTTCGCGCCGGGCTTGGGGGCCAGCGCCTTGCCGTCGGTGGCGCCGAGGGTGTGGCGCCGCGCCTTCGCGTCGGTCTTCGCGCCGGTGCCCGGCTTGGCGTCGGTCTTCGGCTTGCTGCCGTTGGCCGGCCGGGCCGAGCTGGTCCGGGCGCTGCCGCCGTTGGAGCCACCGACGGCCTTACGGGCGGCCCGGACGTCGGCGCGGATGCCACCGCTCGCCTTGGCGCCGGCCTTGCCGCGGCCGACGGGCTCTTGCTGGCGGTCTTCGGCGGCGGGTACTTGCGGAGCACCCAGTACTGCTGGCCGAGCGTGAAGAGGTTGTTGGTGACCCAGTAGATGATCACGCCGATCGGGAAGTACCACGCCGGAGATCAGCAGCGAAGAACGGGATGCCGTAGAGCATCAGCCGCTGGATCATCTTCTGCTGCGGGTCCTCGGCCCAGCCGGTCTTGAGGATCATCTGACGGCTGGTCAGGTAGGTCGTCGTGATCATCATGATCGCGACCAGGATGCCGCGCGACGATCTTGACCGTGGTGCCGTTGGCGTCCGATCGCGGCCAGCTCCTGCGGCGGTCGAGCCGAACTTCGACGACGATCGGCGCGTTGAAGAGCCGCGCCTGCGCCGCGCTCGTCGAACTGCGTCGACGGTCCAGCCGTACAGCGTCTTGGCTGCTCGGGCAGGTGCCGGGCGCAGGTGGCGCAGCACGTGGAACAGGCCGAGGAAGACCGGGATCTGCAGGAACATCGGAAGGCAGCCCATCAGCGGGTTGGCCTTCTCCGTCCTTGTAGAGCTCCATCATCTCCTTCTGGAGGGTCTCCCGGTCGCCCTTGTGCTTCGTCCTGCAGCTCCTTGATCTTCGGCTGGAGCGCCTGCATGGCGCGCTGCGACTTGATCTGCTTGACGAAGACCGGGAACAGGATGACGCGGACCGTGATCACCAGGAAGACGATCGCCAGGACCCAGGTCCAGTTGGTGCCGAGGACCTGGCCGTCCGGGATGCCGATGCGATCCCACACGGTGTGCCAGCACAGCAGGATCCGCGAGATAGCCCAGTAGATCCAGCATCAGGCTGCAATTCACGACATGCTCCAGTCACGTCGATCGGGTCGGGGACGCCCGGCGCGGTGGCACCGGGTCGAACCCACCAGGGTGGAAGGGGTGGCAGCGCAGCAGCCGCCAGATCGCGAGGCCGATTCCCTCGCATCGCGCCGTGCGTCGGCGACCGCCTCCAGGGCGTACGCGCTGCACGACGGGTAGAACCGACAGCGCGCCGGCAACGCCGGGCTTATCCAACGACGGTACGCGACGATCGGTGCGCGTCAGCATCCGGGCGGCGCAGCGTTCCATGCGGTCGACCAGGTTCATGGGCGCCTCGCCGTCGGCGCGCGGCCAGCGCCGCGTCGAGATCGGCGGCCCAGGTCCGTCGTACGACCGGCCGGCCGACGCGGGCAACGCCCGGACCACCAGCCGCGCGCCGTCGGGCAGGTCGCCGAGCCGCGCCCGGACCAGGTGCCGCAGCCGGCGCCGGACCTTGTTGCGGACCACCGCGTCGCCGACCGCCTTGGACACGACGAAGCCGGCGCGCGCCGTGCGACGTGCTCTGCACGCGCCGGCTCGCTCGGCTTGAAGCATCAGATGCACGACCACGCGACGCCCGACCGGCTCGCCGACCGCCGCGGATCGGTCGCGGCGAAGTCACCGCGCCGCCGCAGACGCTGCGCGGCGGCCAGCACGACTACCGAGTTCTCGGCCCGCCCGCGCTGGCTCAGGCCGAGAGGCGGGCGCGACCCTTGGACCGGCGCGCCGAGAGGATGGCACGGCCGGCGCGGGTGCGCATGCGCAGCCGGAAGCCGTGGGTCTTCGCGCGCCGGCGGTTGTTCGGCTGGAAGGTGCGCTTGCTCACGTCAGGACTCCGTCTTCGTATGGCTGGCGGGCATCAGCGCGCCCAGGTCGTCGGCTTCAGGTCGAGCTCAGCAGGAACGGCTCGACCTAGGCGCGCGCCTATGATGCAGCGTATCAGGATGCAGGCGCCGCAGCCGAATCAGGGTACGCGCGGGCACCGGCTGCGTCAATGATCGTCGGCTATGCCTGAACCCCGTCATGCGCCCCCGAGCGATTGAGTTGTGGACAACGGTTGAGTGGTTGTGGACAACGCTGTTAGCGTGCCCGGTTGCCGGTAGCGACAGCAGCCACCGTCGCACGGCCGGACAGCCGCACGACTGGGCGGGCCAGATCGTTCGCACAGCGAGGCAATCGCGCCGCGGCTCCGGACGCTGCGGTCGGCCGGCACGTGACTGCGCTGATACACAGGCTGTGGATAACGCTGTGGACAGCCGGTGATCGACAGCCGTGCAGCTTGGCGGCGCCGGCTCGAGTTGTCCACAGGTCGCGGACGACCAGCGGGCGAGTGGGGGCAGACGGCGACGACGGCCGGACAAGGCCACCGCGGGCGCCGGCGAAGCGATGGGGGTGGCGCGACGGTGACCGACACCGACCTTGGCGCGGTATGGCACGCGGCGACCGACGAACTCGCAGACGAGATCGTCGTCGGCTCAGCAGCGTGCCTATCTGCGGCTGACCAGGCTGCGCGCGATCGTCGAGGACACCGCGCTGCTGTCGGTGCCGGACGCCTTCACCCGCGACGTGATCGAGTCCCGGCTGCGCCCGGCGATCACCGAGGCGCTCTCCCGCCGGCTCGGCCGGCCGATCCAGGTCGCGGTGACCGTCCGGCCGCCGGAGGACGGCACCGGCCGCCAGCGCCGCCCTCGCACTCGCGCACGGTCGCCGCCGGCGCCGCACGAATCTGGCCGCGCCCTATCCGACCGGCCGGCGTGCCCTCGCGCCCGCGAAGACAACGAACGCCTGTTCGAACATGCCCAGCGAACGCACGGCTCGCGAGCCGCTGCACCGAGCCTCCGGCGCCGGTACGGCCGCGCGCGCCGCGCCGCGCGTCGAGCCGCCGACGAGGCAACGGCCGTCGCCGGAGACGCCTCGGCCGCCGGAACTGGCTCCCGACGGCCGACGACGCGCCCCCCGCGCCGCACCACGGCGACGACCTCGGTACCGGCCGGCGACGACCGCCGGCGGTCTGCACCGACCCAGGCGCGGCGCCGACGCGACGCGGCAACCGGCTCAACCCGAAGTACACGTTCGAGACCTTCGTCATCGGCTCGTCCAACCGCTTCGCCCACGCCGCGTCGGTCGCCGTGGCCGAGTCGCCGGCCAAGGCGTACAACCCGCTGTTCATCTACGGCGGCTCCGGGCTGGGCAAGACGCACCTGCTGCACGCGATCGGCCACTACGCGACGATGCTCGGGCAACGCGCGCTTCGTGCGATACGTGTCGACCGAGGAGTTCACCAACGACTTCATCAACTCGCTGCGCGACGACAAGACCCAGGCGTTCCAGCGGCGCTACCGCGACGTCGACATCCTGCTGATCGACGACATCCAGTTCCTGGAGAACCGCGAGCGGACGCAGGAGGAGTTCTTCCACACCTTCAACACGCTGCACAACGCCAACAAGCAGATCGTGATCAGCTCCGACCGCTCGCCGCGCCAGCTG
The DNA here is from genome assembly GCA_963816625.1 of uncultured Actinomycetota bacterium. Classification (GTDB taxonomy): domain Bacteria; phylum Actinomycetota; class Actinomycetes; order Mycobacteriales; family Micromonosporaceae; genus Dactylosporangium. Next base: position 330,103 of record CAWFLC010000008.1, read on the forward strand.
GCCACCCTCGAGGACCGGCTGCGCACCCGGTTCGAGTGGGGACTGCTCGCCGACATCCAGCCGCCGGACCTCGAGACCCGCATCGCGATCCTGCAGAAGAAGGCCGCCCAGGAGCGGCTGTTCGCGCCGCCGGACGTGCTGGAGTTCATCGCCTCGCGCGGTCGCCACCTCGATCCGCGAACTCGAGGGCGCCCTCATCCGGGTCACCGCGTTCGCCAACCTGACCCGCTCGCCGGTCGAGCTGTCCCTCGCCGAGGAGGTGCTGCGCGACTTCATCCCCGACGGCTCCGGCCCGGAGATCACCGCCGACCAGATCATGGCGTCGACGGCCGACTACTTCGGCGTGAGCCTCGAGGACCTGCGCGGGCATTCGCGCTCGCGGGTGCTGGTCAACGCCCGCCAGGTGGCCATGTACCTCTGCCGCGAGCTCACCGACCTCTCCCTGCCCCGCATCGGGCAGGCGTTCGGCGGCCGCGACCACACCACGGTCATGCACGCGGATCGCAAGATCCGCCAGCAGATGGCCGAGCGGCGCTCGCTCTACAACCAGATCGCCGAGCTGACCAACCGCATCAAGCAGACGTCCTGACCTTTCCGTTCTTCAATGACCCGGGTCGCTTTTCGATGACCCGGGTCGCTTTTTTGATGACTCGGGTCCGCCGGGGGCACGACCGTCGCTCCCGCCAGACACCGGCGCTTCGCGCCTGCCAGGTCCGCGTCCCCAAGCCCGGTTCGGCCGCCACAACTCCGGGGAAGTAGTGCCCTCCGCGGCCCCGGAAGCCACTACTTCGGGGAACGAGTGGCCTCGCGGGCGCGGAGCCACTACTTCCGGGAACGAGTGGCCTCGCGGGTGCCCTGAGGCGACTACTTCCGGGAACGAGTGGCCTGGCGGGGTGATCTTGGCGACGATCGCGGGCCGCGCGTTGCCCACAGAGATCCAGATCGGCTGGGGATAACACACCCTGTAACCGGACTCGGCGTCCTCGATCGCTTGCGTTACGCACACCCCACGTCCACAGCCTGTGGATAACCGTTGGGGACAGAACTGTGGACGTCGTGTGGATTTCGCCAACGGGTAGCGAATCGGGTGACAAAGAGTGACTCACCGGCACCGTCCTTTGTCCCCAGGCTATGGACGAACCCTGTGGAACAACGGTGGACAACTCATCGGTACCTGGGGACAGTGTGTGGGCTTCTCACGTTATGCACAGTCGGTCCACGATCCACACCCCCGGCCCGCACAACTTGTCCACCGCACGCGAACGGTACTGAGCAGGCAAAACGTGAGTTCTCCACAGAATCCACAACACCGACTATGACGACTGAATATCTCTTCTAAGAGAGAAAAAACCAATCATCGGGCTGGGGAAAAGTTGGCCTTCGAATTTTGGTGGGGTCGGTGCACAGCAGCGGGTGGGACGCCATAAGGTGCGATGAGCACAAAGCTTGAGACCAGTCGACGCGGGAGGACCGCGATGAAGTTCCGAGTCGAGCGCGACGCGCTCGCCGACGCGGTGGCGTGGACCGCGAAGAGTTTGCCGAGCCGGCCCTCGGTGCCGGTGCTCGCCGGTGTGGTCCTGCGCGTGCAGGACGGCCGGCTCCAGGTGTCGGGCTTCGACTACGAGGTTTCCAGCCAGGTGACCGTGGAGGTCCAGGCGGACGCGGACGGCGCCGCGCTGGTCTCCGGCCGCCTACTCGCCGAGATCACCAAGGCGCTCCCGGCCAAGCCGGTCGACGTCGCCGCCGTGGGCACCCACGTGGAGATCACCTGTGGCAGCGCCCGGTTCACGCTGCCGACCATGCCGGTCGAGGACTACCCGGCGCTGCCCGAGATGCCGGAAATGGCGGGAACGGTCGACGCGGCGGCATTCGCCGCCGCCGTCTCCCAGGTCGCCGTCGCGGCCGGCCGCGACGACACGCTGCCGATGCTCACCGGTGTCCGGATCGAACTCGAGGGCAGCACCCTGGCCCTGCTCGCCACCGACCGCTACCGGCTCGCCGTCCGCGAGCTCGAATGGCGCCCCGACTCTCCCGACATGACGCTCGCCGCGCTCGTTCCCGCTCGTACCCTCAACGACACCGCGAAGACGCTCGGACCGCTCGGCGGCTCGGTCACCGTGGCGCTGTCCCGGGGCGGGCTCGGCGAGGGCATGATCGGCTTCACGGGCGGCACCCGCCGCACGACCTCCCGCTTGCTCGACGGCGACTTCCCCAAGGTGCGGGCCCTGCTGCCGGACACCCACACCGCCCGGGCCTGGGTCTCGGTGACCGCGCTCACCGAGGTGGTCCGCCGCGTCGGCCTGGTCGCCGAGCGCTCGACGCCGGTGCGGCTGTCGTTCAGCGCAGACGGCCTCATCGTCGAGGCGAGCGGCTCGGAGGACGCCAAGGCGAGCGAGGCGCTCGACTGCCGCTACGACGGCGAGCCGATGACGATCGCCTTCAACCACCAGTACCTGCTCGATGGTCTCAACGCGCTCGGAAGTTCCATCGCTGTTCTGTCGTTCACCGATCCCAAGAAGCCTGCGGTCATGCTGCCAGCCAAGGATGATGAGGAGGTAATCCCCGGCTATCAGTACCTGATCATGCCGGTTCGTATCGGCAGCTGACGTACGGAGGCAGCGCAGATGCAGCTCGGACTCATCGGCCTGGGCAAGATGGGCTTCAACATGCGAGAGCGGCTGCGCGCCGCCGGGCATGAGGTCATCGGCTTCGACCGCAACCCGGATATCTCAGATGTATCGACCCTCAATCTGCTCGTGGACAAGATGGCGACCCCGCGGGTGGTGTGGGTGATGGTGCCGGCCCCGGTGACCGCCGGGATGGTCGATCAGCTGGGCGACCTGCTCGGCGAGGGCGACGTGGTGATCGACGGCGGGAACTCCAGGTTCACCGACGACGGTCCGCGGGCCCGGATGCTCGGCGAGAAGGGCATCGGCTACCTCGACGTCGGCGTCTCGGGCGGCGTGTGGGGCATCCAAAACGGCTACGCGCTCATGGTCGGCGGCTCGGCCGAAAACGTGGCCAAGGCCCAGCCGGTCTTCGACGCCCTCAAGCCCGCGGGTGAATTCGGCTTCGTGCACGCCGGCAAGGTCGGCGCCGGGCACTACGCCAAGATGGTCCACAACGGCATCGAATACGGCATGATGCACGCCTACGCCGAGGGCTACGAGCTGATGCTCGCCTCCGAGTTCGTCGACGACGTGCCGGGCGTGATCAAGTCGTGGCGCAAGGGGTCGGTCGTCCAGTCGTGGCTGCTCGACCTCTTCGACCGGGCGCTCGACGAAGACCCGACCTTCGATCACCTGCGCGGCTACGCGGATGACACCGGCGAAGGCCGGTGGACGGTCGAGGAGGCCATCCGCCTCGCCGTGCCGATGAACGTGATCGCCGCGTCACTGTTCGCCCGGTTCACCTCCCGCCAGGACGACTCGCCGGCGATGAAGGCGGTGGCCGCGCTGCGCAACCAGTTCGGCGGGCACGCGGTCAAGAGGGACTGATCTTGTACGTCCAGGGCCTCGAGCTCGTCGATTTCCGCAGTTACGAACGGGTGGTGGTCGAGCTCGAGCCTGGACCGTGCGTGCTCGTCGGCCCGAACGGGGTCGGCAAGACCAACCTGATCGAGGCGCTCGCCTATGTGGCGACCCTGTCGTCGCACCGGGTCGCCACCGACGCGCCGCTGGTCCGCTTCGGCGCGGCCCGCGCGGTCGTCCGGTGCATGGTGAGCCACGACGGCCGGGAACTGCTCGTCGAGCTGTCGATCGAGCCCGGCAAGGCCAACAAGGCCCGGCTCGGCCGGTCCAACGTGACCCGTACGCGCGACATCCTCGGCGCCCTGCGGCTGGTGCTCTTCGCTCCGGAGGACCTGTCCCTGGTGCGCGGCGACCCGGCCGAGCGCCGGCGCCTCCTCGACGACCTGCTGGTCACCCGCCAGCCCCGCTTCGCCGGGGTACGGGCCGACTACGACCGTACGCTCAAGCAGCGCAACGCCCTGCTGCGCAGCTCGTACTTGGCCCGCAAGACCGGCGGAACGCGCGGCGGCGACCTTTCGACACTGGACGTCTGGGACACCCACCTGGCCCAGCACGGCGCCGCGCTCCTGGCCGCCCGCCTCGAGCTGACCGCCGCGCTCGCGCCGCACGTGGCCAAGGCGTACGACGCGGTCAGCGCCGGCCGAGGCGACGCCCGCATCACCTACAGTCCATCGTGGACGACCGAACCGGTGCCGGAGAGCGAGATCGAGGCCACGCTGGCCGCCGCGCTCAAAGACGCCCGACCGTCCGAAGTGGAGCGCGGTGTCACCCTGGTCGGCCCGCACCGCGACGACCTCACGCTCACCCTCGGTGAGATGCCGGCCAAGGGCTACGCCAGCCACGGCGAGTCGTGGTCATACGCGCTGGCGCTCCGGCTGGCAGCGTACGATCTACTGCGCGCCGACGGCATTGAGCCGGTGCTGGTGCTCGACGACGTCTTCGCCGAGCTTGACACCGGCCGGCGGGATCGCCTCGCCGAACTGGTCAGCCCGGCCAGCCAGGTGATCGTGACCTGCGCCGTCGACGCGGACGTGCCGCGCGCCCTGCGCGGTGCGCATTACGAGGTCGGCGGAGGCGAGGTGCGACGTGTCTGAGGACGCCGCGTCAGAGGCCGCGTCCGCGGGCCAGCCACCGCCCGCCGAGACCGGTCCGGCGCTGGCGCGGGCCGCCCTCGACGCCGCGCTCGCCAAGCGCCGCGCGACCGCCCGACCGCGCGGTGACGGCGCCGGCTCCGGCGCCGGCAAGCAGGGCCGTCGTGCCCGCGGCTACTCCGGGCCGGGCCCGGATCCGCGCGACCCGCAACTGTTCGGCACCGTCCTCGAACGCATGATGAAGGCCCGCGGCTGGCAGCAGCCGGCGGCCGAGGCGACCGTTCTCGGCCACTGGGAGCGCGTCGTCGGGGCCGAGGTGGCCTCCCACTCCCGGCCGATCAAGCTGGAGAACGGCGAGTTGACCGTCGAGGCCGAGTCGACCGCATGGGCGACCCAGCTCCGGCTGCTCGCCGGCAAACTCCTCGTGCGCATCGCCGGCGAGGTCGGCAACAACGTCGTCAAGCGACTGCACATCCACGGGCCGTCCGCGCCGTCGTGGAGCCGGGGACCCCGCCGGGTCAACGGCAGAGGCCCACGCGACACGTATGGCTGATGCCGCCCGGCTGACGCTCGCGCTGCTCCCGTTCATCGCCACCGTCGCCGCTGCTATCGCTCTGCGCCCGCGCAACCCGCACACCGTCGCACCCATCCGATCGGCGATCGTCCGGGCCGGCGTGCTCATCGGCGGCGTCGCCGTCGCCGGGGTCGAGCTGCTGTCCACAATGGACCGGGTCGACCGGCCCGGCATGGTGATCTTCTGGGTCGCGGTGACCGCTCTGGCCGTGGCGGGCGCCATCCTGAGAAGGCCCAAAGCCTTTCCTGGCTTCGATTTCTGGCGGCCTGGTGCGCGGTTGATCATCGCCCTGCTCGGTGGGCTGGTGCTGTGCGAGCTGGTCCTCGCCATCGCTTCGGCCCCGAACAACTACGACTCCAACTATTACCATCTGTCCAAAGTGGAGCACTGGGTCGCCAACGGTAACGTCGGGGTGTACCCGACCACCCAGCTCCAGCAGGTCGCGTTCGCGCCCGGCAGCGAGTACCTGCTGCTGCACCTGCGGGTGCTCACCGGCGGCGACCACGTCTACAACCTCGTCCAGTTCGCCGCCGGGCTCGGTGCCGCCATCGCCGTGTCGCGGATCGCCGCCCAGCTCGGCGCCGGCCGGCGTGGCCAACTGCTCACCGTCGCGGTCCTGCTCACCACCCAGATGGTGGTGCTGCAGTCGACCAGTACCCAGACCGATCTGATCGTGGCCGCCTGGGTCGGCTGCGCCGCAACCCTTGCCCTCGACGGCCGGCGGCGGCGCAGCCTCCCGCTCGACGTCGCCGCGCTCGGTGCCGCCGCCGGCCTGTGCGCCGCCACGAAATCCACGGGGCTCATGGGTCTGGCCGCCGTCCTCGCCGTCTGGGGGATCGCCCAACTCCGCCTGGGCGTCCGGTTTCTTCCCGGTACGGCGAGAGCCGCGCTCGCCATCGTCGGCGTGGCCCTGGTCATCTACGGCCCGTTCATGCTGCGCATGCAGAGCGTCTTCGGCTCACCGCTCGGCCCGGCGTACTACACCGAAGGCCTGGCGATGCAGCGCCATGATCCAGCAGCCGTACTGGTCAACGGCTTGCGGATCGCATCGTCCACTGTGGTCATCCCCGCACCGGCGGTGAACACGGCGGTCGCCGAGGCGGTGATGGCCGTCGCGCGCGGCATCGGGATCAACCCGCAGGACCCCGCGATCACGCTCGCGTCCGGGAAGTACCCGGATCCGCGCTGGGGGCCGGACGAAGATCACGCGCCGTTCCCGGTGCAGTCGTTGCTGATCGTCGGCGCGGTCGTCGCGTCGCTGGCCGCCCGCCGGGTGCCGGGTGCGGTCCGGATCTACGCCGGGGTGACCCTGCTGGCCCTGGTGCTGACCGTGGCCGTCGTCAAATGGCAACTGTGGGGCAACCGGCTGCTGCTGACCGAGATCGTCATCGGCGTGCCGCTGGTCGGCTGGTGGCTCGAGCGAGTCCTCGAGCACCGGCGGCGGCTGCTCCGGGCGCTCGTCGCCGCGACGGTCGCGGTGTGCTTCGCCGGCGGGTACGCCAGCGTGCTGACCGGTCAGCCGCGCCGGCTCGTCGGGCACGGCTCCGTGTTCACTCAGACCGAGTTGCAGCAGCGCTTCGCCCGCCAGCCGACCAAGCTCGCCTCGTACGAGCGGGTGGCCGACGTGCTCAAGGCCAGCGGCGCGCGGCGGATCGGCCTGATTGTCGGCGGGGACCATTGGGAGTACCCGCTGTGGGTCATGCTCCCCGGCCGGCGGTTCGAGAGCGTGCAGTCGTGGGTACCGGGCGTCCGCGCCCCGCAACTGTCGGAGATGGACGCGGTGGTCTGCATCGCGCGGGACTGCCGAGCGGGTGTCCCGGCGACGTGGACCTACGTACAGGTCGACAACTTGATCGCGGTCGCCACCCGCCCTTGAGCCGCGGCCCTACCAAGATCGCCCCCCGTGGCCACTGCTTCCCCGAAGTTGTGCCCTCCCGGCCCACCGGATGCCACTACTTCCCGGAAGTTGTGGCCTGCCGGGGCGGCTGATGCCACCTCGGTTAGAAGTCGGCATACACGGCGAAGCCGCGGTCGGCGCAGCGGCGGTAGAACTTGGCCAGGACGTCGAGTTCGGCGAGCGAGAAGCTCCACTGCGGAGCGTTGCCCGAGTCGTCACGCAGCGCGTCGAGCCGGCTCTGCAGCCAGCGGAGTTGCTGGTCGGCGAGGCGGGAGCCCTCGAGGGCCTGGCGCAGGACGGTACTGACGCTGTCGAAGGTCACCTCGTCACCGAAGTCGTAGTGACCGATCACGAAGCGTTCCAGGCCGCCGGCGATCCAGGCGCAGTCGTCCGGGCTGATCACCGGATCCTCGTCCTCGGCGGCGGCATCGGTGGCGAAAAGCACACCGTTGAGCCCGAAAAGGAGGTCGACCAGCTCGGTGTAGCCGGTCACGCGGACCGTGCCGGTCTTGGCGACGTGATCGGCCAGGGCCGATGCGGGCCCGGCGTGGATGGGCAGCCGTTCGGCAAGATCGGCGAAGTCCACGAATTCGGCCGGTGCCACGGGGTCGTAGAACCGCCCGGTGCGCGGCCACTGCACTGCGACGTTGTCCAGTCCCATAGCGCGACCTGACCCTTCCAAGCGACACGCACGTGCGCGCGGCGGGAACATACGGCAAGATATAGCCCTCGCGCGACCCCCGGAACGGACCGATCTCGACTGCCGGGGTGCCAGCCAGGGTTTCGGACCCTCCTGCGGGGTCGGAAAACCGGGTTGGACCCCCCTTCCGCGTAGGGGATGTTGTGCCCGGGCCCGTTCGTTCGCCTCCGTTGCCCACAGATGCCCTCCCGGTGCGAGAGAATGTCGGCTCGGCACAGTAGGATTGACGTAGGAGAAACAGCCGATCACGACCCGCGCGCACGCTGCGGTGGTCGGCCCGCCTTAGACGCCGACGCCAAGGTCGTGGATCCCGCCGAGGATCTCGACATGGGTGCTGGCGACCGGCGTGCCCGCCACGGCTCGACGTGCCGCACGATCACCAGCCCGACCAGGCGCCTCGCGGCGTCCGGCGAGCGGAGAAAGCGACAGAGGGTGGCAGCGCCAAAGCAGAATCAGGGCGACTACAACGCATCGTCGATCACCGTCCTCGAAGGCCTCGAGGCTGTCCGCAAGCGCCCGGGTATGTATATCGGCTCGACCGGCGAGCGGGGCCTGCACCACCTGGTGTGGGAGGTTGTGGACAACGCGGTCGACGAGGCGCTCGCCGGCTACTGCGACACGATCGAGGTTACGCTGCTGCCCGACGGCGGGGTCCGCGTCGTCGACAACGGCCGGGGCATCCCGGTCGACATGCACCCGGTGGAGAAGCGGCCGACCGTCGAGGTCGTGCTGACCATGCTGCACGCCGGCGGCAAGTTCGACGGCAAGGCCTACGCGGTCTCCGGCGGTCTGCACGGCGTGGGTATCTCCGTGGTCAACGCGCTGTCGACCCGGATCGAGCTGGTGATCCACAAGGACGGCCACGTCTGGCGCCAGACCTACACCGCCACCAAGCCCGGTCCGCTCGAGCGGGGCGAGACGACGGACCGCACCGGGACCAGCGTGACGTTCTGGCCCGACCCGTCGATCTTCGAGACCATCGACTTCGACCACGAGACGATCTACCGCCGGCTGCAGGAATACGCGTTCCTCAACCGGGGCCTGACCATCGCGCTGCGCGACATCCGGCCCGACGTGCCGGAGGAGAAGCGCGACGTCACCTTCTGCTACAAGGGCGGCATCGCCGACTTCGTGCGCCACCTCAACCAGACCAAGACTCCGATCCACAAGTCGGTGATCGAGTTCGAGGCCGAGGGCGAGGGCATGTCGCTCGAGATCGCCATGCAGTGGAACGAGTCATACGGCGAGAGCGTCTACACGTTCGCCAACACGATCAACACGCACGAGGGCGGCACCCACGAGGAGGGCTTCCGGTCGGCGCTGACCACCGTGGTCAACAAGTACGGCACCGATCGCAAGCTGCTCAAGGGCGACGACAAGCTGTCCGGTGAGGACATCCGCGAGGGCCTCGCCGCGATCATCTCGGTGAAGCTGGCCAACCCGCAATTCGAGGGCCAGACCAAGACCAAGCTCGGCAACACCGACGTGAAGAGCTTCGTGCAGAAGGCCTGCAACGAGTGGCTGGTCGACTGGTTCGACCGCAACCCCGGCGAGATAAAGATCATCATCACCAAGGCCTCGGCCGCGGCGCGGGCCCGCCTCGCCGCCGCGCAGGCCCGCAAGCTCGCCCGGCGCAAGTCGCTGCTCGAGACCGGCTCGATGCCGGGCAAGCTCGCCGACTGCCAGTCGACCGACCCGCGCGAGTCGGAGCTGTTCATCGTCGAGGGCGACTCGGCCGGTGGCTCGGCCAAGCAGGGCCGCGACCCGCGCACCCAGGCGATCCTGCCGATCCGCGGCAAGATCCTCAACGTGGAGAAGGCGCGCATCGACCGCGTGCTGAAGAACAACGAGGTCCAGGCGCTCATCACGGCGCTGGGCACCGGCATCCACGACGAGTTCGAGATCGAGAAGCTGCGCTATCACAAGCTGATCCTGATGGCCGACGCCGACGTCGACGGCCAGCACATCCAAACGCTGCTGCTCACGCTGGTGTTCCGGTTCATGCGGCCGATCGTCGAGCTGGGTCACGTCTATCTGGCGGCCCCGCCGCTGTACAAGATCAAATGGAACAAGAAGGGTGACGACGCGCAGTACGCGTACTCCGACCGCGAGCGCGACGGGCTCATCGAGCTTCGGCAGCAGACCAAACCGAACGCGAGGCCCGACGACATCCAGCGGTTCAAGGGTCTGGGCGAGATGAACTATCCGGAGCTGTGGGAAACCACCATGAATCCGGCAACGCGGATGCTGCGTCAGGTCACTCTCGACGATGCTGCAACCGCTGACGAGCTCTTCAGCGTCCTGATGGGTGAGGACGTGGAAGCACGGCGGTCGTTCATCCAGCGCAACGCGAAGGACGTGCGATTCCTCGACATCTGAGGAGCGCTCGCGTCGTTTGTCCACAGTCCACAGGCAACGAAAAGGGTTGACGCGTGACGGAAACGTCTGGTCCGGTCGCTGACGGTTCGGATTCCAACGGCGGCGGTGGAGGGATCGCCTCCCGGATCGAGCCGATCGGCATCGAAGTCGAGATGCAGCGGTCCTACCTCGACTATGCGATGAGCGTCATCGTCGGGCGGGCGCTGCCCGACGTCCGCGACGGTCTGAAGCCGGTGCACCGCAAGATCCTCTACGCGATGTACGACAGCGGCTACCGGCCCGACCGAGGTTACGTGAAGTGCTCGCGCGTGGTCGGCGACGTGATGGGTCAGTTCCATCCGCACGGCGACTCGTCGATCTACGACGCGCTGGTCCGCATGGCCCAGCCGTGGTCGCTGCGCTACCCGCTGGTCGACGGCAACGGCAACTTCGGCTCGCCCGGCAACGACCCGCCGGCCGCCATGCGATACACCGAGTCGCGCCTCGACCCGCTCGCCATGGAGATGCTGAAGGACATCGACGAGGACACCGTCGACTTCGTCCCGAACTACGACGGCCGGGCCCAGGAGCCCACGATCCTCCCGTCGCGCATCCCCAACCTGCTGGTCAACGGCAGCACCGGCATCGCGGTCGGCATGGCGACCAACATCCCGCCGCACAACCTGCGCGAGATCGCCAACGCGGTGCAGTGGTGCCTCGATCACTATGAGGCCGACGAGGCGGAGACGCTCGAAGCGCTGATCGGCATCGTCAAGGGCCCGGACTTCCCGACGCGGGGCCTCATCGTCGGCACCGCCGCGATCGAGGAGGCCTATCGCACCGGCCGTGGCTCGATCCGGATGCGGGCCGTCGTCGACGTCGACGAGGACACCCGCGGCCGCACCGTCCTGGTCGTCACCGAACTGCCCTACACGGTCAACCCGGACAACCTGGCCGAGCGCATCGCCGACCTGGTCAAGGAGGGCAAGCTGGCCGGCATCGCGGACATCCGCGACGAGTCCTCCGGCCGCACCGGCATGCGCCTCATCATCGTGCTCAAGCGCGACGCGGTGGCCAAGGTGGTGCTGAACAACCTCTACAAGCACACCCAGTTGCAGGAGACCTTCGGCGCCAACATGCTGGCGCTGGTCGACGGGGTGCCGCGCACACTCAACCTCGCGCAGTTCGTGCGGCACTACGTCGCGCACCAGATCGAGGTCATCGTCCGGCGCACCCGCTACCGGCTGCGCAAGGCCGAGGAGCGCGCGCACATCCTGCGCGGCCTGGTCAAGGCGCTCGACATGCTCGACGAGGTCATCGCCCTCATCCGGCGCTCGCCCAGCGCGGAGGAGTCGAAGATCCGGCCTGATGCAACTGCTGGAGATCGACGACGTCCAGGCGACCGCGATCCTGGATATGCAGCTGCGCCGGCTGGCCGCGTTGGAGCGGCAGCGGATCTTCGACGAGCTCGGCCGGATCGAGCTGGAGATCGCCGAGTTCCGCGACATCCTGGCCAAGCCCGAGCGGCAGCGGAAAATCGTCTCCGACGAGCTGGCCGAGATCGTCGCCCGCCGTGGTGACGACCGGCGCACGCAGATTATCCCGTTCGACGGCGAGGTCTCGATGGAGGACCTCGTCGCCCGCGAAGACGTTGTGGTGACTATCACCCGGACCGGCTACGCCAAGCGCACCAAGACCGATCTCTACCGCTCGCAGAAGCGGGGCGGCAAGGGCGTCTCCGGCGCGACGCTGCGGCAGGACGACATCGTCAGCCACTTCTTCGTGTGCTCGACGCACGACTGGATCCTGTTCTTCACCAACAAGGGTCGGGTCTACCGGGCCAAGGCCTACGAGCTGCCGGAGGCGAGCCGGATCGCCAAGGGCCAGCACGTCGCCAACCTGCTGGCCTTCCAGCCCGACGAGCAGATCGCCCAGGTGATCGAGATCCCGAACTACCAGGTCGCGCCCTACCTGGTGCTCGCCACCAAGAATGGGCGGGTGAAGAAGACCAAGCTCGAGGAGTTCGACTCCAACCGCACGGGCGGCATCATCGCGGTCAACCTGCCCGAAGACGACGAGTTGGTCGGCGCCGCACTGATCGGTCCGGAAGACGACCTCCTGCTGGTCAGCAAGAAGGCGCAGGCAATACGGTTCACCGCCAACGACGACACACTGCGCCCGATGGGCCGCGCCACGTCTGGGGTGATCGGCATGCGCTTCACCGACGGCGACGAACTGCTCTCGATGGAAGTGGTGCGCGGCGACATGTCGGGGATGGATGTGCTGGTCGCAACCGATGGTGGATTCGCAAAACGGACACCGATCGAGGAATATCCGGTGCAAGGACGCGGCGGGAAGGGCGTTCTCACCGCTAAAATCACGTCGCGCCGGGGTGGCCTTGTCGGCGCTGTGGTGATAAGTCCGGATGATGAGCTGTTCGCCATCACCTCCAATGGTGGCGTGATCCGGACTCCAGTGAAGCCTGTACGGCGTACGAGGGACCGGAACACAATGGGGGTCAAGCTCATGGACCTGCCTGAGGGTGTCACGCTGGTGGCGATCGCCCGCAATGCCGATGAGCCGGACGAACAGGATTAATTCATGACAGACACACACGCCGCGACCGCGTCGGCCGACACTGCGAAGGCCGGCCAGCCGGCCGACGGCAGGGCAGACGCGAGCGAGCGCGCCGGCGGGGCGGAGGCAGCGGTGAGCGGTGCAGGCACGGGCGCTCCTTCGGGAGCCTCGGGCGCTTCAGCAGCGTCCGGAGCGGATCCGAAGGCGGCCGGGCGGGCGGCAGTGCCCGCAGACAGTTCACCGAAGTTCGTGCGCGCGCCCGGCATGGTGCCGCCGCCGGACTCACTGACCGTGCCGCTGCAGTCGCCGGCGGCGGCCAAGGGCACGGCGACCGTGTCCGTGCCGCAGATCCCGATGGGCGGTGTGCCGGCCGAGGCGCCCTCCAGCGGTCCGCCGGCCGTGGCGCGCGCGAGCGTGCGGGTGCCCGGCAACAACACGGTCACCGGTGCGGCCACGTCCGCCGCGACGACCGGTGTGCTCGGCCTGCGCGGCATGCGCCCGGAGGACTCGGCCGGGCCGGCCAACATGACCGGCTCCGCCCGGGTGTCCGAGGCTGTCCGTGCGGCTCGTAAGACAGTGAGCGCGGCCGCCGGCCGGGGCCCGCGGCGCGCCCGGCTGCACGTCAAGCGGATCGACCCGTGGTCGGTGATGAAGTTCTCGTTCGCGGTGTCGTTCGTGCTCTTCGTCGTGGTGATCGTCGCCACCTCGGTGCTCTACCTGGCCCTCGACGCGATGGGCGTGTTCGAGAGCGTCAACAAGACGCTGAGCGACATGATCGGCGCGACCGGCAGCGACAGCGGCGGCAGCAACTTCCGCATCACCGCCAAGGGCGTCATCGGCGGCGCCGCCCTCCTGGGCCTGGTCAACGTCGTGCTGTTCACGGCGCTGGCGACCCTGGGCGCATTCATCTACAACGTCTGTGCCGACCTGGTCGGCGGCATCGAACTGACGCTGGCTGAGAAGGAGTAGCAAGCCACGACCGCGTGTTGCAGCGAGTGTCGGGACAGTGGGATACCGGTTTGGGTGGGCGACGGCTCATACGGTAGCCTTGCTCGTCGCGCCGCTTTCGACGGGAAACCGTTGGGGCGACGGGGCTATAGCTCAGTCGGTTAGAGCGCAGAGCTGATAACTCTGAGGTCGCTGGTTCGATTCCAGCTAGCCCCACATGATGAAAAAGCTGATTCTGTTGGTCGCTGTCCTCGGTGCCGCTGCCTATGTGGTGAAGCGCGTCCGGACGGCCAACGAAGAGCGCGCGCTCTGGCACGAGGCCACCACCAGCGCCTCGCCGGACCTGCGCTAGCCGGTCACCGGCCGGCTCCGAGCCGGTCTCGCTCGGGGGCGTAGCTCAACTGGCAGAGCACCGCCTTTGCAAGGCGGGGGTTAGGGGTTCGAGTCCCCTCGCTTCCACTCACGCGCCCCCGTGTCTACCCGCCGGGAGGCGGGCCAAAACCCGAGCAAGGTTGTCCACAATGTGCACAACCTTGTGGACAAACTACAGCTATGTAACTTTCCCGCCGGGATCGAATCGAGCCGTTGCGGCCATTCGTGCCGGGTTGCACCCTTCGCATGCTTCCCTGGTAGTCAACGCGGGGGTGGGCAACCATGAGTCTGGCGAATCTACTCGCCGAGATCGAGCTCCAGGGCGGCTACGAGGGAGTCGGGCCGGAGCCCGTGGTCAGCCTTGACCAGTTCTTCAACGACAACGTCGACCTCGGCTCGATCGGCGGCAACCTCGACCCGCACCCGGGGATCGCCACCTTCTACGCCGTGCTGCGCGCGATCCGCGACCGGCCGGACGTCGACGACGTCCTGGTCGGGATCAGCGAGGTCTTCGAGAACGGCGACTGGCCGTCCAGCAGCCACGTGTATGTGATCACGACCGCCGCGCCGGCCGAGGTGGCCGAGTGGGCCAAGCCCCTCGACGCCGACGAACCGGGCGAAGGCTGGTGGAACGGCCGCCCGCCCCGGTGGCCGATCCAGGTGCCGGAAGGCGCGAACGTCGTCACATTGTGGTGGGACTGAGCAGCGCTGTACACGCTCGGTCAGCGCAGGAGTGCGCAGTGTACTCCTTTAATACTGCTTTAACCATCGAATTGACCGAAAGTTGGTCGGCATGCTTCCCCCGGCTGGGGGATAGTCGTATGAGTGAAAGGACGACACTGCGCACACGACCTGCGGTCGAACGGGCTGATGGCGCTCGCCGCCGGCCTCGTGCTTCCGCTTGTCGTCATCGGCGCGGTCTACGGGGGCTACAAGGCGGTCGCCGCGGCCAGTTGCGCCGGCGACGTCCGGATCTCGGTCGCCGCCGCACCGGAGATCGCCCCCGCGGTGGCGGCGGCCGCCGACCGCTGGGTGAAGACGTCCCCGAAGGTCGCCCGCGAGTGCGTAAAGGTCGACGTGGTCGGCGTGCCGACGCCGGACGCCGCGGCCGCGATCATGCAGGACCACGGGGTCAAGCTCGACGGCGTCGGCCAGGCCGACGGCCGCGTCCAGGTGCCGCAGGTCTGGATCCCGGACTCCTCGACCTGGCTGCAGCGCATGCGCGCGGTCCGCGACGACATCGTCCCGTCGGCGGCGCCGTCCATCGCGCGGAGCCCGGTGGTACTGGCGATGGCCGAACCGACGGCCCGCTCGCTCGGCTGGATCGATCACCGGTTGACCTGGTCGACCGTGTTGCAGCGGATGGCCACCGACTCGCGCATGCGACCGGGCATGGTCGACCCGACCCGCGACGCGGTCGGGGTGTCGACGCTGGTGGCGTTGGCCGAGGCCCGCCCGACGCTGGGCGCCAAGGGTGACGAACTCGCGGTCAGTGCGATCAAGTCGCTGCTGATCGGCAAGTCCGACCTCCAGTCGGCGCTGGTCGCCCGGTTCCCCCGCGACACGTCACCGCGCACCCTGTCCCGCGCGCTGACCCTCGCGCCGCTGTCTGAACAGGCGCTCATGACGTACAACGCCAACAGCCCGCCGGTGCCCCTCGCGGCCGCCTATCCGGATCCGGCGCCGATCGCGCTCGACTACCCGTACACGGTCCTGCCGCGCCTATCGCCGGACCGCGCGGACGCGGCCGAGGCGTTCCGGCAGGAGCTCAACGCGCCGACCTTCCGCAACCTGCTCGCCCAGCAGCGGCTCCGGGCGCCCGACGGTACGGCCGGCGCGGGCCTGACGCTCGGCCCGAGCGCGCCGGCGGAGAGCCCGGTCACACCGATCCCCGAGTCCGACGTGATCGCCAAGGCGCTACAACTCTGGGTGGAGATCGTCCGGCCGGCGCGGATGCTCGCCGTCATGGACGTCTCCGGCTCGATGAGCACGCCCGTGCCGACCGCCGGCGGTGCCACCCGCCAGCAGGTCGCGGTGGCGGCGTCGCGGGCCGGGCTCGGGCTCTTCGACGACTCCTGGTCGGTCGGGCTGTGGGTGTTCTCCACCAAGATGGACGGCAACCGCGACTACCGGCAACTTGTGCCGATCGGCCCGCTGACCAAGCAACGCGACGAACTGGACTCCGCGCTCGGCGCCATCGCGCCCAACCCGACCGGCAATACGGGCCTCTACGACACGGTCTTCGACGCGTACAAGACCGTCCTTCAGGGTTGGGATCCGGACCGCGTCAACGATCTGGTGATCATCACCGACGGTCGCAACGATGACCCGGGCGGCCTCAGCCTCGACCAGCTGGTCGGCAAGCTCAAGGCGATCCAGAACCCGGACCAGCCGGTCCAGGTGATCATCATCGGGATCGGCACCGACGTCAGCGCACCCGACCTCAAGCGGATCACGACGACGACCGGCGGCGATGTGTTCCTCGCCCCCGACCCGTCCAAGATCGGCGACATCTTCCTGCGCTCGCTGGCGCTGCGATCCGGCACCTGAGACGCCGCCTTAGGATGGGCGCCGTGCTCGGCAAACTCCACACCACCGCCGCTCTTGACCGCACCGACCTGCTCGCGCCGCCAGTCGTCGACGCCTTGCGCGCCTGGTCCGGTGATCTTTCCCGGGTACTGGTCGCAGAAATCGATCCCGGGCTCGCGGATACGGCTGCCTTCTGCGAGGCGTACGACGTGAAGTTGGACGAGTCGGCCAACTGTGTGGTGATCGCCGGCAAGCGGGAGGGTGAGGTCCGCTACGCCGCCTGTCTCGTGCTCGCCACCACGCGGGCGGACGTCAACGGCGCGGTGCGCCGATATCTGAACGTGCGCAAGGCCAGCTTCGCGCCGGTGGACGCCGCGACGGCCGAGACCGGCATGGAGTACGGCGGGATCACGCCGATCGGCCTGCCGAAGTCGTGGCCGGTGCTGATCGACGCGCGCGTCGTCGACGTGCCGGACGTGATCATCGGCAGTGGCGTGCGGCGGAGCAAGATCGTTCTGCCCGGTGCGGCGCTCGCCGACCTGCCCGGCGCGGAGATCATCACCGACCTGGCCCGCTGAGGCGGTTCGGCCCGCTGAGCCGACCCGGCCGGGCCGGGCCGCGTCAGTTCTCGTCGATCTCGGCCAGCGGCACCAGTTCAGGGCGCTTGGCGGTCACCGTGTCGCCGGACGAACGGCCGGTCAGCCGGCGCTTGACCCACGGTGCGAGGTATTGGCGCACCCACCGCGCGTCGGCCGCCTTGCGTGACATCCACGACATCGCCTCCGGCGGCGGAGCGCTGGTCATCCACTCCTCACGCGGCTCGATGTCCAGCATGCGCAGCACGTGCCCGGCGACCCGGCGGTGCCCGAGGCTGGACAAGTGCAGCCGGTCGACGCTCCACAACCGCGTGTTGTAGAACTCCCCGTCCGGCCACAGGTCCACCAGCCGGGCGTCGTGCCGCTTCGCGGTCGCGTCGACGGCCTGGTTGAGGAAGTCGACCCGCGGCCGCACGTATTTGGCGCCGGGCAGGCGCCGGGTGACGTCCGCGTACCGGAAGATCACCACGTCGGCGCCGGTCGCCCGGATCCGCTCGATGGTGCGGTCGTAGCGCTCGGCGAGCACCTCCGGGTCGAAGTTGCGACGTAGCACGTCGTTGCCGCCGGCGGCGAAGCTGACCAGGTCGGGCTTCATCGCCATGGCCAGCGGCACCTGCTCGTCGACGACGTTGTTGAAGAGCCGGCCCCGGACGGCCAGGTTGGCGTAGCGGAAGTCGTCCGGCTTGACGACCTGCGCGAGGTGGTTGGCGACCAGGTCGGCCCAGCCGCGATAGCCCCGGCCACCGGGATAGGGGTCGTCCATGCCCTCGGTGAAGCTGTCACCCACCGCCACGAAACTGCGCCACCCGCCCACGGTTCGCATCCTTACAGGCTCCCGGTACCGGGTGAAAGCGAGTTTGGGCAAGAACACAGCCCGAATCCGCCGCTGGTTAGCAACCACGCGCTCGGGTACCACCACGGAATCGATCCCTAATGTCCTTCGGAGGCGAAGTATGGCCACGACAGACCGTCCAGGACGTGATGACCACGAATGTGGTCTACCTACCAAGCGAAACCACCCTTGCGGAAGCCGCGCGCACCATGCGTGAGCAGGACATCGGCGACGTGGTCGTGGCCGACGGGCCGGCCCTGACCGGATTGGTCACCGACCGCGACATCGTGGTCCGCGCGGTCGCCGAGCGCTTCGACCCGGCCAGCACGACGATCGGCGAGATCGTCTCCCGCGACCTGGTCACCGTGCGGCCCGACGACTCGGTGCAGGCGGCGGCGCTGCTCATGCGCGACAACGCGGTCCGCCGGGTACTGGTGTGCGACGACGAAAAGGGCCTCGTCGGCATCGTCTCGATCGGCGATCTGGCCGAGCAGATCGACCCGGAGTCGGTCCTCGGCGGGATCAGCAAGGCGACACCCAACAACTGAAGAGCCCGTGGGTAGGGTTGGTACCGATGGAGATGCCGGAAAAGCTCGCCGCGATCGTCGAGGAGTTCGCCTCCGCACCCCGCGAGGTCGTGCTGGAGATGCTGCTCGAGTTCTCGGACGCGGTCCAGCCCCTACCCGCGGCGCTCGCCGGGCACGAGGGCATGGAGCAGGTGCCCGAGTGCCAGACGCCGTTCTTCCTCAAGGCGGAGGTCACCGCGGGTGGCGTCGTCGACGTGTGGTTCGACTGCCCGCCCGAGGCGCCGACCACCCGCGCGTTCGCCGGCATCCTGACCGAGGGCCTCGAGGGCGCGACCGCCGAGCAGGTGCTGGCCGTCCCGTCCGACCTCTACCAGCGCATGGGCCTCGCCACGGCGATCAGCCCGCTGCGCGTGCGGGGCGGCACCGCGATCCTGAACCGGCTGCAGCGCCAGGTGCGCGCGCAGGTGGTCGGCGCGAGGCCATCCGAGCTTGCCGACGCTTCTGACATTACGGTTTCACGTGCAACCACGTCCTACGCCTTCGTGCGAACGTCCCACAGCCAGACGTCGTCGACGTGCTGGCCGGCCCCGAAGAGTTGGTCGACGGTCTGGCGTAGTTGCTCGCCGTTGCCGTGCCGGTCGCTGAGGACGAACGTGGTCGCGTGCCAGTACGAGACGTCGGCCCGCGCCTGGGCTCGTTGCTCGTCGCTGATCAGGGGCACCGTTCCGGTACCGCTGACGTCCTGGAGCAGTTGCATCGTCGGCGGGGGTACCGGGCCGAACGTGGCCACCCGATCCGGGCTGTTGGTGTCCGGGCCGAGGAAGTAGCCGCCGACGATGTTGAACTTCAGGTCGGCGCTGGTCGCCCACTCCATCGCCTCGAGATACTCGAACCAGCCGCCCGGCACCGGTACGACGGTGGCGTCGGGGGGCAGGTGCGCGCGCCACTGGCCGCTGGTGAAGAAGTGCGGCAACTGGTCGCGGGGAGTCGACCGGCTGCGGCGTCGGGAGCAGCGGGAACAGCGCGACGAGCAGCGCGAGCGACCAGATGATCCGCCCGGACAGGCCGAGCTCCGGAAGCCGCTTCGCGGCCGGCTCGGCGGAGCCCGGAGCAGAACCCGGGGCGGAGCCTGGAGCAGGGCCGGGATCGGGGCCGGAATCGGGATCGGCCGGCCGGCACCGGCGGGCGCGCCACGTACCGGTCGACCACCAGCGCGATCAGCACGCCGACGAGCGGGGTCACGACCAGCGCCAGCCGGGTCGGCACCACCGAGTCGAAGAGCGGCAGGTCGGCGAGGAGCTGTCCACGGCCCGACCACGTCGGTCAGCTCGACCGTTGTAGCGGATCCGCGGCCGAGCGACAGCACGCCGAAGATCACCGCGGTGAGGAACAGCGCCCGGGCCGCCCGCTGCCGCCACAGGGCCACGCCGGCCGCGAAGGTCAGCACGCAGCAGCCCCCAGCCGAAGAACGTGTTCTCCTCGGTCGGGCCGCCCATCTGGTCGATCCGCGCCACGTCGCCGAAGATCGAGCGCCGGCTGAGCTCCTTGAACGAGGCCAGGTCGCTGCTCAGGCCGAGCACGAAGTCGGGCAGACCACGGTACGACTGCGGGCCGGTGAACTGGTGCCACAGGGGGTAGGCGAGCAGCACCACGGCGACGGCGACCGCGATGCCCGCGCGCCGGCAGCGCCGCCCGGAGCGTCGGGAGCATCTCGCGCGGTCGCAGGTACCAGAGAAAGAACGTGAGCAAGGGCGAGGGCGGTGAGGAACAGGACCTCCTCGTTGATGAAAGCACTGGAACACCGCGAGCAGGCCGAGCACCAGGCCACGGCGCACCGGCGACACCGGGTTTGGGCAGCCGCAACACCGCCCGCACGATGAACGGGACGACGAACTGGCCGGCGATGTTGGGGTGGCCGGTCGTCTGGGAGACCATCGCGGGCGCGAAGCCGCAGAACAGCGCACCCAGGTACGCCGCGCGCCCGCGACTCGGACGACGTCGCGGGAGAGCAGGAAGTACCAGGCGGCGGCCGTGCCGGCCAGGGCCAGCGTGGTGATGATCGCGAAGGTGACCGCGGCGCCGAAGAGCAGCGTGATCGGGCTGAGCGGAATGGCGAGTCCGAGGACGGAGGTGTTGGCCATCAGGTTGACGCCGAGCGGTGCGTTGAGCTCGTCGGTGAAGATCGGCGAGTCACCCTGGGTGACCACGCGAGCGGCGTGCGTGAGCACCCACTCGAAGAACATCTGGTCCTGGTTGTTGTCGGCGAGCATCCGCGTCTGCGGGTCCCGCCACAGATGGCCGAACAGCACGACGGCGAAGACGACGTAGCTGGCCACGGCCAGCGCGTCCGGGCCGACGCGCACGGATACGCTCGCCGATCTTCACGCGTCATAGAGTAGTGGCCGGGCTCAGCGCTACCAGGGGCCGACCGGTACGCCGTTAAACTGGCCGGACCCATTTGTCCGAGCCGTCGACGCGACGAGAAGGCCTGCCGTTGCCGAGTCACGAGGAGATGCCGTCGATCGACGGGATACTCGGTGATCCAGCTGTCCAGTCCGAGGTGCTCGAAGGCCTCGCGATGGCGAAGAACCACCGCCGGTGGTTCGTCGCGTTCGCGATGCCGTACCTCGGGCGACGACCCGATCGAGGTCGAGCGCCGGGCTCGGCGACTACGCGCGCGGAGTGGCGCGAGCACGCGCCGCGGCTTCACCGCTGACCGAGGCCGACCCGGAGCCGGCTGCTGCGCGCTCAAGGAGCGGATGGCCGACCACCCGGCCGTCGACGGTCCGCGAGATGCTGCTGCCCAGCGAGGAGACGGCCGACCACAGCGCCGCCGTCTCCTACAACGTGCTCGAGCACATCGAGGACCACGTCGGCGCGCTGCGGACGCATGCGGCGCGCTGGTCCGCCCGGGCGGCTACGTCGATCATCGTCGTGCCGGCGTTCATGTTCGCGATGAGCCCGGTCGACATCGCGACCGGCCACGTCCGCCGCTACACGCGCAAGACGATGCGCGCGGCGCTGACCGAGGCCGGCCTGGAGATCGAGCGGCTGCACTACGCGAACTCGCTCGGCCTGATCGGCTACTACGTGTCGACCAGCCTGCTTCAGGCAGACGCCGGGCCGGGGCCGATGGTCAAGGTCTACGACTCGGCTCGTGCCGCCGGTGACGCGGTTCGCGGAGCGGATCGTGCGGCCGCCGTTCGGCCAGTCGGTGTTCGCGATCGCGCCGCCCCCTGCGCTAGCGGCTACCGCCGCCCCCTCTTCGAGTCGATCAAGGAAGTACACGCCCGGGAAACGGACAAATTCCGGCGCGTACTTCCTTGATCGACTGGGTCTAGAACGGTGAGGGCCCCTTGGCGACGGGGGCTCGCACGAGGTTGCCCCACTCGGTCCACGATCCGTCGTAGTTGCGCACCTGTGGATAGCCAAGCAGGTGGGTGAGCACGAACCAGGTGTGCGACGACCGCTCGCCGATGCGGCAGTACGCGATGATGTCATCCGCGGTGTCCAAGCCGAGCTCGTCGGCGTAGATCTTGCGCAGTTCGTCGGCCGGCTTGAACGAGCCGTCGTCGAGGGCGGCCTGCTTCCACGGCTTGTTGACCGCGCCCGGGATGTGTCCGCCGCGCAGCGCGCCTTCCTGCGGGTAGTCGGGCATGTGCAGCAGTTCGCCGGTGTACTCGCCGGGTGAGCGCACGTCGACCAGCGGCCGCTCGGCCATGATGTGCCCATGACCTGGTCACGGAACGCGCGGATCGGCGCGTCGTTGCGGGTCACCACCGGGTAGTCGGTCGTCGGCCCGGGCCGGCACCTCACGGGTCAGGGTGCGGCCCTCCGCCGCCCACTTGGCCCGTCCACCGTTGAGCAGCCGGACGTCGGCGGTGGCCGAAGAGGCTGAACACCCACAGCGCGTAGGTGGCCCACCAGTTGAAGTTGTCGCCGTAGAACACGACCGTGCTGTTTCGGCTGATGCCCTTGGCCCGGCACAGCCGCGCGAACGCCTCACCGTCGAGGTAGTCGCGGGTCACCTGGTCGTTGAGCTCGGTGTGCCAGTCGACCTTGATGGCACCGGTGATGTGCCCGGTGTCGTAGAGCAGGACATCTTCGTCGGACTCGACGATCACCACGTCGGGGTCGTCGAGATGGTCGGCCAGCCAAGCGGTCGTGACCAACCGCTCCGGATGCGCATAGGCAGCGAGGTCCGGAGCCGGATCAGAGGGTACGGGCATAAGCGAACCGTACCGCCGCTCACTCGTTCTCTGGCGGCAGGCTGACCAGGTAGTCGACGACCTCCGACATCCGGGCGCTGGCCATCGACACGGTCAGGTCGGCCGAGCCGTAGTAGACCCGGAGCTCGTCGCGCTCCTCGTCGTGCACCATGCCGGTGGGGAAGACGACGTTGGGCACGTCGCCGACCCGCTCGTAGTCCGCGTCCGGGCCGAGCACCCAGCTCGGCGTGCGCCGCAACACCTTGGTCGGGTTCTCCAGGTCGAGCAGCACCATGCCGACGCGGTAGATGGACGTGGCGACCATCTGCTTGACGCCGTGGTAGAGCGCGAGCCAGCCGTACGGGGTCTCGATCGGCGGCGGTCCCATGCCGATGCGGGTCGCGTCCCACCACGGTCCGGACCGGGACTGCAGGACGGGCTCGGGCGTCGTCCACGAGCGCAGGTCGGCCGACTTCGACAGCCAGACGTCGGCGCGGGCGCCGAGCGTCGACACCGGCCGGTGGAAGAGCACGTACTGGCCGTCGATGCGCCGCGGCAGCAGCGACGCGTTCTTGTCCTCGGGCGGCATGACCACGCCGAGGTGCTCGACGCTCTGGAAGTCCTCCGTACGGGCGAGCGCCACGCACGGCCCACCCGGACCGTAGGCCGTGTAGGCGATCACGTACCCCTTGAGCTCGGGGACGTAGGTGACCCGCGGGTCTTCGACTCCCCAGCAGCTACCGACGTCGGTCGGGTCGTCGGCGATCAGCGGCTTGGGGGCGACCACCCAGCCGGTCCGGCCGTTGTTGCTACGCGCGACGGTCAGATGCGAGATGCCCCGTCGATCCTCGACCCGGGCGAGGATCACCGTGTCGCCCCCGTGGAGGGCGGCGCCCGGGTTGAAGACGCTGTTGATCGGGTATGGCCAGTCCGCCGCCGAGAGCAGTGGATTGCTGGGTGCCCGATGGAACAGCTCCGCGTCAACGTGCATCGGTGTGGCCCTCCGTGGTGCGGAAGCGGCGACCTGAGGTCAGCCTGGTCGGCGTCGTGCGCCCCACGTTCGGTGTCTTGAGTGAACGGCTGACCGGCGGCAACGGTGCATGTGGTAATGCCGCCAAACCGGCACGAAGCAGGCTAAGCAACGCTTGGTAATAGGCTAGCGTGGACTCGGCACCCTGGTTCCCGTTTGGCGCAGTAGCGGACAGACCGTCCTGGCACGCGCCGGTCGCCTCCACATAGAGCGGGACACCGGTGCGGTTGCGGCCGAGGAACCAGGCGAAGGCCCAGCCGGCCATCCGCGCGAGGGTCGCGTCACCGGTGTGCTGCCAGGCGTCGACCAGCGCCTCGGTGATCGCCGCGGCGTCCAGTGGCTGCTCGTCGCCGTCGTCGCCGATCCACAGCTGGGGCGATTCACCCTGGTGGTGCCACTTGTTCCCGACGCACCGCAGGGTTCCGGCGGCCAGCCCGACGTGCTCCGCGTACCAGCGCAGCGCGGTCACCGCCCGGGTCGCCGCACCCTCGTCGCCGAGCAGGGTCGCCCCGAGCAGCATCGCCTGGGCGAGCCGGGCGTTGTCGTACGTGAGCTCGGGCTCGAACCAGTACCAGTCCGGGTCGGCGGTGCCGGTCAGCCCGGTCAGCTCCGCATCGAGGCGCCGGAGCAGCCGGTCGGCCGGCTCCACGCGGCCCGCCCGGGCGAAACCGATCAGCGCGTACGCGCCGGAGCGCAGCCCCAGGTTCGCGAGCCGGTCCACGTGCGGCGCGGCGTGATCCAGCAGGTGGGCCGACGTCTCCGCGATGTCGCGCGGCACGGCCGGCGACGCGGCCAGCACGCCCAGCGTCCAGATCGCCCGGCCGACGTGGTCGCCCAGGTGCGGCTCGTCCTGCCAGGTACCGCCGTAGCTCAGCACGTTGTGCCAGGCGCCAACGGTGCTGCTCGGATCGTGGGCGGCGACCAGGAACCGGACCGACTGGCGCAGCCAGCGGGTGGCCAGCGCGGTCGGCCCGGCGTCGATGCCCACGGCGAGCAGGTCGGCCGCGACGATCGCGAGGCGCGCCACGTCGTCGACGCAGTACCCGCTGTCCAGGCACGGCTCCGGTCCGGTCGAGAACTGGATGATCCCGATCTCGTCGGTCAGCCGGTCGAGGTGCGTGAGGTCCAGCGCCGGCGCCTGCGCGGTGGCGTGCCCGGGCCGGCTCGACGTGGTGTGCGTGGCCGCGATGACCTCGCGGACCAGGTTCGCCTCGCGCGCGGCCACGGTCGGCCACTGTAGCCATTCGGCGTGCGTCTGCGCGACTCCCTTGGCCCGGGCCAGCGCCTCGGCGTCGCCGAGCAGCCCGGTGATCTCGGCGGCGAGGGCCCCCGGATCGCCGCACGGCACGACCCGTCCGGCGCCGCCGGCCAGCATGTCGGCGGCGTAGCTGTAGTCGGACGAGACGACCGGCACGCCGGCGCCGAGCGCGAAGGTCAAGGCCCCCGAGCAGATCTGCTCCGGTGAGCGGTACGGCGTGACGAACAGCGTGCTGGCGTGCAGCAGCGCGGCCAGCTCGTCGAGCGCGAGGAACGCGTCGACGAAGTGCACGTTGCCGGTCAGGCCGAGCCGGTCGACGTCGGCGTGCAGCCGCCGGCGGTAGTCCTCGCCCTCGAGCCGCTTGACCTCCGGGTGGGTCGCGCCGGCCACGACGTACTGCGTGGTCGGGTGCGCCCGCACCACCTCGGCCAGCGCGTCGATCGCGACGTCGATGCCCTTACCCGGGCTGAGCAGCCCGAACGTGGTGAGCGTCGGCTTGCCGTGCAGTTCGGCGAGCAGCGCGCGGAGCTCCGGGCGTAGCGTCGCCGGGTCCGGGGCCGTGCGCATCGCGACCGGCGAGCCGTGCGGCAGGACCACGAGCTGGTGACCGGCGGCGATGCCGGTACGGATCGCGACCTGGCGCGCCGTCTCGGTGAAGACGGTGACCCTGGCCGCCCCGGCGCACAGGTCGCGCAGTGTGGCGGCCTGCCCGGCGGACGGGCGGGACAGCACGGTGTGCAGCGTCACCAGGTACGGGATGCCCCAGTCGGTGAGCGAACGCGCGAGGTGGACGATGTGCGAGCCGTCGGGGCCGCCGAAGATGCCGTATTCGTGCTGGATGAGCACGGCCTGGACGCCGGCCTGGCGCAGGGTGCGCGCGGCGGCGGTGTAGGCGTCGATGTTGTCCTGGTTGATGGTCACGACGACTTCGTCGCCGTATTCGTGCCCGTCACGGTCAATGGCCACCACGACCGTTTGCAGGTTGTCGGTGGCCACCCCAAGTGCCTCGCGAAGGTCAGCCGTATAAGTGGCGAGCCCACACTGGCGAGGCAGATAGGTCGACACGATGCCGAGGCGATGGGTCGCGGCAGGGTGTGGCATGAGCCCATTGTTACCGCATGATCACGCACAGAAACCTCATACTCCCGGACACGACGTACATCACCAAGCTCCCCGAGTGCGTGGTTTATGTCCGGATATGTGGGTTTCGATCGCGCCGATACCCGCAGGTCCGGGCGATTCGCGCAACTTTCACGGCCGGCGTGCCAGATGCGCGAGCGTCGATATCGGCGATCGTCGTGTGGCCGCTCCCGGTACGCACGGTAGCGTGCCCCTCGTGGATCGGACGTTCCGGGTAGACCTGCGCGGCGTGGTCGATCTGCTCAGCCACCACCTCTACGCGAGCCCCCGGGTATACGTGCGTGAGCTGTTGCAGAATGCGGTCGACGCGATAACCGCGCGCGGCCTCCACCGTGGTCCGGCGCTGGTCCGCATCGAGCCGCCCGAGTTGACCGGCGGCACGCTGCGGGTCTCCGACACCGGGATCGGGCTCACCGAGGAGCAGGTCCACGAGTTCCTGGCCACGATCGGGCGCAGTTCCAAGCGCGACGACTTCGGCTTCGCCCGGCACGACTTCCTCGGCCAGTTCGGCATCGGGCTGCTCTCCTGCTTCCTGGTCGCCGACGAGATCCATGTCGAGACCCGGGCGGCCGACGCGCCGACCGTACGGTGGATCGGGTACGCCGACGGCCGCTACAGCATCGAGCCGGCCGAGGTTGAGCGGCCGGAGATCGGAACGACCGTCACGCTCGTGCCCCGGCTCGGCGCCGAACACTGGCTCAGCCAGGCCACGGTCACCGACCTGGCCACGCTGTACGGCTCACTGCTGCCGGTGACGGTCCGGGTCGGCGCGGCCACGGTGAGCGTCGGTGAGCCGCCGTGGCTCCGGCCGGAGCCGGACGAACTCGTGCGCTACTGCGAGACGGTCTTCGGCTTCACCCCGCTCGACGTCATCGACCTCGCCGTACCGGCCGCCGGCCTGACCGGGATCGCGTTCGTGCTGCCGATGCCGGCCAACCCGGCCGCGCGCGCCGGGCACCGCGTGTACCTCAAGCGGATGCTGCTCGCCGAGGGCGCCGAGGGGTTGCTCCCCGAGTGGGCCTTCTTCGCCCGCTGCGTCATCGACACCACCGAACTGCGCCCGACCGCGAGCCGTGAGGCCCTCTACGAGGACACGCTGCTGGAGGACACCCGCACCGCCCTCGGCGACCAACTGCGCGACTGGCTGGTCCGGCTGGCCACCGAGGACCGGCGGCGGGTCACCGAGTTCCTCAACGTCCACCGGCTCGGGGTCAAGGCGCTCGCCGTGCACGACGACGAGATGCTGCACCTGGTCGAGCGGTACTGGCCGATGGAGACCAACGTCGGGCGCATGACGCTCGCCGAGTTCCGGGCCGCGCACGACGTGATCCGCTACGTCGTGCAGGTCGAGGACTTCCGGCAGATCGGCGGCGTCGCCGCGGCGCAGGGTATGCCGCTGATCAACGCCGGATACGAGTTCGACACGAAGATCATCGAGCGGTTGCCGCAGGCCGAGCCGGGAACGCTGATCGAGCGGGTCGAGCCGAGCGACCTGACCACCCACTTCGACCAGCTCGACCTCAACGTCGAGCTGGCCCAGCGGCCATTCGTCGCGCGGGCGCAGCGGGCCGTCGACCGGCTCGGCTGCGAGGTCGTGCTCCGCTCGTTCGACCCGGCCGGCCTGCCCGCCCTCTACCTGGTCAACAGCTCGGCCGCGTTCGCCGCGGAACTGCGCGCCACCCGCGACCGGGTCGACGACGTCTGGGCCGACGTCCTGGACGCCCTGGCCAAGACCGACGACACCGACCGCCCCCAGCTCGTCCTCAACTACCGCAATCCACTGGTACGGCGAATCAGCGAGCTGGCCGACGACGACCTGGTGCGGCTGTCCATCGAGGCGCTCTACGGTCAGGCGCTGCTGCTCGGCCACCACCCGATCCGGCCGGCCGACGCGGCCCTGCTCAACAGCTCGTTCCTGGGCCTGCTGAACAAGGCGGTACCGGGAGAGTGAAGACCGAGGACGAGCTCTGGTCGTTGCTGCGCGAGGCGGCCTCGATGCCGTTCGGCAGCGCGCAGATCGCGCTCATCGAGCGGGTGATCCAGCACGCCGACGCCGAGGAGTACGACGAGCTGCGCTTCGCCGCGCGCATGCAGGCGACCAACGCGTACGTCCACGGCGGCGAGCCGGCCAAGTCGTTCGTGACGTTCTCGTGGTGTCGAGCCGAGTACGACGAGCACCCGGAGCGGCACGACCGCGCCGACGAACACCTGCTGCTGTGGCACTTCAAGTACATGGTCAGCGGGATGACGGGGTTTCCGCAGGTGCCGCTGCAGCGCGCGTTCGACGTGCTCGACGACATGGAGGGCCGCTTCCGCGCCGGCGGGCACAGCCTGCACGCCGTCTACCAGTACCGCTGGGTCGTCGCCGAGCACATCGGAGACCCGGCGGCCGACGACTGGTTCGCCCGGTGGTCCGCCGCGCCCCGCGACGACAACTCCGACTGTGTCGGCTGCGACCCGACGTCCAAGGTGGAGCATCTGGTCGCCCGCCGACGGGACGAGGAGGCGGTCGCCCTCGCCGCCCCCGTTCTCGGCGGCCAGCTGACCTGCGTCGAGCAGCCGCAGTCGATCCTGACCGAGCTGCTCTGGCCGTACCTGCGGACCGGCCGGCTGGCCGAGGCGGCCGACGCCCACCGCCGCGCGTACCGGAGGCTGCGCGGCAACCTCGCCGACATGAGCTCGATCGGCGACCACATCGCGTTCTGCGCGCTGACCGGCAACGAGCACCGCGGCCTGGAGATCCTCGAGCGGCACCTCGGCTGGCTGGGCACCCCGCCGTCGCCGTACGCGGAGATGTGGTTCACCGCGTCCGCCGCGCTGCTGTTGCACCGGGTAAGCCTGGTGAGCCCGGTGAACCAGGTGAGCCCGGTGACGGTGCGCCGCGGCAGCCAGGAGGTACCGGCGAGCGTGCTCGCCACCGAACTCGAGGCGAAGGCCCGCGAGCTCGCCACTCGCTTCGACGCGCGGAACGGGACGGCCGCGGTCGGGGCGCGGGTCGAGGCTCGGCTCGCCGCCGGGCCGCTGGTCGAGCACCTGCCGCTGGTCGCGTCCGATACGCGGCGCCGCCCGGTGGTCCGGCCGCCCCGCGAGGCCGAGCCGTTGCCGGCCGAGCCGGCGGCGCTCCTCGCGCACGCCGAGGCCATGCTGCGGCTGCAACGTACCGACGAGGCGAAGGCCGCCTGGCGCGCCTTCGACGAGCGCTTCCCCGAGCCGGAGCCTCCGCTCGCCGCCCGACGCTCGGACGGCCGCGCGCTCGTCCTCGCCGCCGACGAGCGCTCCGACGAGGCCGAGACCGCGTTCCGGTCGGCCGCCGAGGCCTACCGCTTGGCCGGCGCGGAGATCCCGGCCCTGATCGCCGAGGTGCGGGCGGCCGCACTCGCCGCCTTCGACGAGGACCGCAACGCCCCGGCCGTCGGCATCGTCGAGGCGCTCACCGAGCAGATCCTGCGGGTCGCCGACGCCGACACGCGGGCGGCCGCGATCCTGCGCTTGGCCAACGCCTACGCGCGGGGTGGCCGGCTGGACGAGGCCCTCGAGCATCTCGACCAGGCGTCCCGCGAAGCGCCGGATGAGGGTGGGGCCCGCGCCGCAGGCGCGGGGTCGGGGGGGCGGCAAAGTCGGGCGCTCCTGCACGCCGAGATCGCCGCTCGCCGCGCGCACTGCCTGCTCACGCTCGAGCGGTACGAGGAGTCGGCCCGGGCGGCGGGCGAGGCGCGACGCCGGTACGCGCGGTTCGACGACCCGCCGATCGCGGCCATGGGTTGCATCGTGCACGGGCACGCGCTGGCCAACCTGGAACGCTTCGACGAGGCGATCGAGGCGTTCAACGAGGCCGTACGCCTGGCCACCGACCGGAGCATCCGGCTCTCGGCCCTGGTCGGCCGGGCCCGCACGCACCAGGCCGACGGCGACCCGCTCGCCGCGGTCGGCGACCTGGTCGAGGCGGTCGCCGTGCATGTCGCCGCGGGCGAGGACAGCCCGGCCGCGATGCTCCGGTACGAACTGGCGGCGGCGCACCGGGCAGCCGGCCAACTCCTCGACGCGGCCGAGGTCGGCGAGTCCGCGGTCGACACGTTCGACCGGCTCGGCGCGCAAGACTCCGCCGATCGGGCCCGCTACCTGCTGGCCAGCATCTACCGTGAGCTGAGCGAGAACGACCGGGCGGTCGACCTGCTCCAGCAGATCGCCGACAACCTCGACGGCTTCGACAACCTGCCCGGCCGGGGGCAGATGCTCGAGGAGGCCGGCCAGGCGCTGTACGAGACCGATCGGGACGCGCAGGCGGCGCAGAGCTTCGCCGCCGCGGCCGACGCCTTCCGGGCGGCCGGGCTGACCTTCGACGAGCTCCGCGCCCGGCGCTGGTGCGCGATCTCGCTGCGCTGGGCCGAGGAGCCGGACCGGGCCGTCGCGGCGCTCGCCGAGGCCGACACGCTGGCCGGCGCGCTCACGGGCGACGAGCCGGCCCTGATCTGGGAACGGGCGATGCTGGCCTATGACGGTGTTCGGGTGTTGATCGGCGCCAACCGCGGCTCGGACGCCCTCGAACGGATCGCCGGCGTGGCCGACGCGTTCCGCGGGATCGAGGCCTTCGGTGAGGCGCTGCAGACCGACCTGCTGCACGGCGAGCTCCTGCTCCGGCTGGACCGGGCCGGCGAGGCCGAGCCGATGCTGCGCTCGGTGATGGGTGCCGCGCCACACGACTCGCAGCTCCGCGAGAACGCGGTCTGGCTGCTCAGCGAGGCGCTGGAGATGCAGGGCCGCGCCGACGAGGCCGAGCGACTGCGGCGGGACAACGGCTTCTAGATTACTGAACGATCGTTCATGTCCTACTTGACAGTAGGTTAGGCTTTCGGCATGACGGTGGATCAGCGCGGGGCTCCGGCCGCGACGTCGGGCAAAACTCCGGCGCAGGCGCGGCGGCGGTCGCGTCGCGACGAAATCCTCGAGATCGCGGTCGGCCTCTTCGCCAGCCGTGGCTACTACGGGGTCTCGATGGATGACATCGGCTCGGCGGCCGGGGTGACCGGCCCGGCCCTCTACCACCACTTCGCCGGCAAAGAGGCGATGCTCGCGGCGGCGCTGATCCCGGTGAGCGAGCAACTCCTCGTCGGCGGGCGCGCGCGGACCGCCGAACACCCGGAGCCGCACGCGGCGCTGGCCGCGCTCGTCGACTTCCACGTCGACTTCGCGCTCAACAACCCCGCGGTGATCACCCTGCAGTTGCACGAGCTCGACCGGCTCCCGGAGGAGCCGAAGCGGCAGATCCGCCGGCTCCAGCGCCTGTACGTGGAGGAGTGGGTCAATACGCTGTCGACCCTGCGGCCCGACCTCGACGCCAACGAGGCGCGCGTGCTCGCCCATGGTGCGTTCGGTCTGATGAACGCGACCCCCTTCATGGGTGGGGACGTGGACCGGGTCCGGCGAGCCGAGTTGCTCCGGAACGCGACCCTTTCCGCACTTCAGGGCGTTCCCACACGCTGACCACACAAGTTATCCACAGCGTCGAGCGCAATCCACAGAGTTATCCACAGGGAGAGGGGCATGATCGGTTCACTCCTTGTCGCGAATCGCGGAGAGATCGCCCGCCGGGTCATCCGCACCGCCAAGCGACTGGGAATCCGGGCCATCGCGGTCTACTCGGAGGCCGATGCCGGTCTGCCCCACGTGACCGAGGCGGACGAGGCGGTGCTCGTCGGGCCGGCCAACCCGGCGCTGTCCTACCGCAACGCCGAGGCGATCTTGGCCGCGGCCAAGTCGACCGGGGCGGAGGCGGTCCACCCCGGATACGGATTCCTCTCCGAGAACGCCGGCTTCGCCAGTACCGCTGAAGCCAATGGCTTGATCTGGGTCGGACCCGGCGCGGCGGCGATCACCGCGATGGGTGACAAGATCAACGCCCGGAATCTGATGGCGGCGGCCGGTGTGCCGGTCGCGCCCGGCACCACCGACCCGGCCACCACGATCGACGCGGCCCTCGACGCGGCGGCGATCATCGGCTACCCGGTCATGGTCAAGGCCGCGGCCGGCGGTGGCGGCATGGGCATGGCGGTCGCCGCCGACGAGGCCGCCCTGCGCGTCGAGCACGCGAAGGTCGGCGCCTTCGCCGAGCGGATGTTCGGCGACGGGTCGGTGCTGATCGAGCGGTACTTCCCGCGCGTGCGCCACGTGGAGGTGCAGATCCTCGGGCTGGCCGACGGGCGGGTCGTCGCGCTCGGCGAACGGGACTGCTCGGTGCAGCGGCGCAACCAGAAACTCGTCGAGGAGACGCCGTCGCCGGCGGTCACCCCGGCGCTGCGCCAGCGACTCCTCGCCGCCGCCGTCCTGGCCGGTCAGGCCGTCGACTACCGCAACGCGGGCACGGTCGAGTGCCTGCTCGACCCGACCACCGGCGAGTTCTTCTTCCTGGAGATGAACACGCGGCTGCAGGTTGAGCACCCGATCACCGAAGCGGTACTCGGGATCGACCTGGTCGAGGAGCAGTTGCGGGTGGCGTCCGGGCTGGCGCCGAACTTCGACCCGGACGCGCTCGCCCCGAGCGGCCACGCCATCGAACTGCGCGTCAACGCCGAGGATCCGAAGCGGTTCCTGCCCGGCCCCGGCGCGATCTCGACGTGGGTCGAGCCGACCGGCGACGGCGTGCGGGTGGACTCCGGCTACGCCGCCGGTACGACCGTCACGCCGTTCTACGACTCGCTGATGGCCAAGCTGATCGTGCACGGCACCGACCGGGCAGACGCCCTCGCCAAGGCGCGGTCGGCGGTCGCCGGCTTCGAGGTCGCCGGGCCGAAGTGCAACCTGCCGTTCTTCGCCGAGCTGCTGGACAACGCCGAGTTCGTGTCCGGCGACTACGACACCGGCATCGTCGGACGGATGCGGCCATGACGGCGGTGTCGATTCGCGAGGTCGGGCCGCGCGACGGGCTGCAGAACGAGGACCCGGTCCCGCTCGAGGCCAAGATCCGGCTGCTCGACGCGCTCTCCGCGACGGGCGTCAAGCGCATCGAGGCCGTCTCGTTCGTCCATCCGAAGGCGATCCCGCAGATGGCCGACGCCGACGAGGTGTGGGCGGCCGCGGTGCACAACCCGGACGTACGCTACTCCGCGCTGATCCCCAACTCCCGCGGCGCGCAGCGGGCGCTCGACGCCGGGTTCCGGGAGATCGAGGTCGTCGTGTCGGCGTCCGACACGCACAACCAGCGCAACGTCAACCGGTCGACCGCCGAGTCGCTCGACGACATCACCGCGCTGATCGAGTTGCTGCACGGTGCCGGCGCCACCGTCGAGGTGATCGTCTCGACCAGCTTCGGCTGCCCGTTCGAGGGCGACGTCGACCCGGCGCGGGTCGCCGCGATCGTCGACCGGGCGGTCGCCGACGGCGCGGACCGGATCGCGTTCGGCGACACGACCGGGATGGCGACCCCCCGGCGGGTCCGGGACCTGGTCGGGCTGGTCCGCGAGCGGCAGCCGGACATCCCGATGCTGCTGCACTTCCACAACACCCGCGGTACGGCGCTGGCCAACATCCTGACCGCGCTCGAGTTGGGCGTGACCGAGTTCGACGCGAGTGTCGGCGGGCTCGGCGGCTGCCCGTACGCGCCGGGCGCGACCGGCAACGTGGCCACCGAGGAGGTCGTGCACATGTTGCACGACATGGGTATCGACACCGGTGTCGACCTCCGCGCGCTCATCGAGGCGGCCCGCGTGGCGCAGGAGATCGTCGGCCGGGAACTGCCCTCCGGGGTGCTCCGCGCGGGTCCCCGCCTTCCCTTCCCGGCCGCCTGATCCCAGCGCGTTGAGGGGGAGAAGTCCGTTTCGCGGCTATTCCCGGGATTGTGGCGTGTCCACCGGTCGGTCGATTCGTTGCTCAGTACGGTAAGGGTCGCTTGTGGGGCATTTAGACCACATCGGGCGTACGAGAGAGGCGGACATGACGGGGACAGCGGGGTCGAGCACCGAGCGCAGCCCGCGCTCGATGTCGACGTCGTCCCTGCGTCACGCCCGGTCGCGGTACACCCGGCTGGCCGTTCGTGGCCTGGTCGTCGCCGGCTTCGCCGGCGTGGCCTGGCTACTGGCGTCATCCGCCGCGCACGCGTCGACAACGACGCAGCTCGGCGCCGGTGGCGGTAGTGAGCTGACCAGCTTGGTGAACGTGCTCGGCGGCGACTCGAGCCAGGATTACCAGGATTACCAGGGCTCCGGCGCGGTCCTCACCACCGCGGCGGGCACGCTCACGCACGTGCTCCCGACGACGACCGCCAACTCGGTGGCCGGTCAGGAGCGCGCCAACACCACGACACACGCCGTGGACGGGCTCCTGTTCAACGGCGCGGGGCTGCCGGTGCTCCAACCGGTAGACGCCGCAACGAGCCCGCTCGCGGCCATCACCAGCACCGTCGGCCGTGCGGGCGGGGCCACCGCCAAGACGGCGACGACCGTGCCGGTGCCGGCGCGCAGGAGTTCGGTTGCGAAGGCAGGCCACACCAGGTCGCCGCACGCCGGGCCGTACGCCGCCGGTACCACCATCCCGGTGAGCGCGGGAAGCGATATCGCCAGGACGGACACCGCCGGGACTGATATCGCCGGCCTCACCACCCTCACCGGAGCCGCGAAAGACGGCCCGGTGAAGGAGACCGCGATCCTGCGGGGCGCCGGTTCCCGGCACCGCGCCGGAAGCGGCACACACCCGGCTGATGCCGGGAACTCGATCGATTCGCGGCGCACGCACCACGTGCCGCTGCTGCCCCGCCCGGCGCCCGCTCCGGTGCTGCCGGGTGCGGGTCTGACCAGTGGGGTGCCGAGCCTGGGCTCGGGCCTGAACCAGGACGGTGGCGCTCCGGCCATCGTGCCTGTCGCGACGGGTGCCGCCACGGCGGCAACCGACCGGCCGGACACGGCCGACGACGTCGAGGTTCGGACGCTGAGTTCCGAATCCCCGACCATCTCACCGGACTAGTCCGGGCAGTTCACGCGCTGTGCGTCCCCTTCGACGGGGGCGAGGTCCAGCCTGGGCCGGCACGACCACAGCGGAGCAAGCAGCACTTCTAGGCATCTGCCGGTACGGCAGGAGCCGCGATCCCCGGCATCCGCCTGCGGCGGAACTGGGCGATCGCCTACCCGAGACGCGGCAACCAGCCCGAACTCGTACGCAGCATCTGAATGACGAAACATCTACGAAAGGTCACTTTTCAACCATGAAGACGTGGGTTCGCAAGTCGCTGAATGTCGGCGTGCTTTCCGCGGGCTTCCTGCTCGTTTCGGGTGGGGCCGCGCACGCTGACTGGACGACGGGCTACAACGCCGGTCTCCTCGACGGCAACCAGTTGGACTCGAAGCTGCAGGTCCCGATCGACGTGAGCGGCAACGCCCTGGGCCTGCTCGGCTTCGCCGACGCCCAGAGCGGTGGCGGCGCGGTCGCCAACACCGAGTCGGCCAGCACGGAGTCGGCCAACTCGACCGAGAGCTGGACGACCGGCTTCAACGGCGGCATCCTCAACGGCAACCAGCTGAGCAACACCATCCAGGCGCCGATCAACGTCTGCGGCAACTCGATCGCCGTCCTCGGCTTCGCCAACGCCTCCTGCGGCGGTGGCGCGGTCGCCAACACCGGTGGCATGCACGCGCACCGCGGCGGCGAGAGCAGCACGCTCGAGCGCCGGCACCACAACGGTGGTGGTATGGCCGCGGCGAACGGCTGGGGTGGCGCCGGAGCCAACAGCAACGGCGGGGGCAACTGGACGACCGGCTACAACGCCGGCCTGCTCAACGGCAACCAGGCCTCGAACACCATCCAGGTCCCGATCGACCTGTGCGGCAACTCCGTCGCGGTCCTCGGCTTCGCGAACGCGTCCTGCTCGGGCGGCTCGTGGGCCAACGCCGAGTCGGCGTCGACCGAGTCGGCGCGGACCGAGGACTGGACCACCGGCTTCAACGCCGGTGTCGCCAACGGCAACCAGGTCTCCAACACCATCCAGGTCCCGATCGACATCTGCGGCAACTCCGTGGCCGTGCTCGGCTTCGCCAGCGCGTCCTGCGGTGGCGGCGCGGTCGCGAACACCGGCGGCATGGGCAACGGCACCGGCAACGGCGGTCGCCACCACCACCACGACGGTGATGGGAACGACGGCAACGGTGCCGGCAACGGCGGCGGCGACTACGGCAACGGCAGCAACAGCGGTGCCTACGACGCGGCCGGCCAGTCGGCCGGGGCGACCGGGGTCAAGAGCCACAAGGCCAAGAGCACCAACAAGGCCGCCAAGACGGTGGCGACCAGCGCGGTCGGCCAGGCGGCGGACGAGCACGGCACCTGGGGCGACAACAGCGACCCGATGGGTGACGCGGACGCGAACGGCTACGGAGCCGCGGCGTCCAACGGCTACTCCGACAGCAACGGCGGCGACGACGCTTACGGCGGCACCGGCAACAGCAACGGCGACGACGGTTACGGCGGCACCGGCAGCGGCAACGGCGGGTACGACGGCAACGGCAACGGCACCGGTGACGACAACGGTGGCCGTCACCACCACGGCGGCTGGGGCAACGGCTCGGGCGATGACAACGGCATGGGCAACGGCGGCGGCGCGCGCGCCAACGCCGGCTCGTGCGGTGACTGGACGACCGGCTACAA
Source organism: uncultured Actinomycetota bacterium (assembly GCA_963816625.1). Lineage (GTDB taxonomy): Bacteria > Actinomycetota > Actinomycetes > Mycobacteriales > Micromonosporaceae > Dactylosporangium. Next base: position 366,893 of record CAWFLC010000008.1, read on the forward strand.
CGCGGGTCTGCTCAACGGCAACCAGCTGAGCAACACCGTCCAGCTGCCGATCAACATCAGCGGCAACGCGATCGGCGTGCTCGGCTTCGCGAACGCGTCCAGCCAGGGCGGCGCCGTCGCGAACGCCTGCTGACGCCGGTACCAAATGAAGATCTTGGTTTGTTGACCCGGTCCGCTGGGTAGCGTGGCGCCACGTGATCCAGTGGACCGCGAGCCGGCATGGAACACCGAGATCGAAACTTTGCGACATCTTGTGGCACCACGGCCTCCGCGTCGGCTACCCTAACGATCGTTCAGGTAGCTGATGCGGAGGCGCTGGTGTCTATCGACGAAGAGGCTCTGGCTCAGCTCGGCAAGCGCGTGCGCGCCGGGGGAGCCGAGAAATACCACGCGGCCAACAGCGCGCGCGGCAAGCTCTTCGCCCGCGAACGGGTGGCGCTGCTCCTCGACGAGGACTCGTTCGTCGAGGACGGGGTCTTCGCCAACGTGCAGGCCGACGGGCTTCCGGCCGACGGCGTCATCACCGGCTCCGGCACGGTCGACGGCCGCCCGGTCTGCCTGATGGCCAACGACTCGACCGTGAAGGCCGGTTCCTGGGGCGCCCGCACGGTCGAGAAGATCATCCGGATCATCGAGAAGGCCTACGGCTCCGGCGTGCCGATGATCTACCTCGTCGACTCGGCCGGTGCGCGCATCACCGACCAGGTCGACCTGTTCCCCGGCCGGCGCGGTGCCGGGAAGATCTTCTACAGCCAGGTCAAGGCCAGCGGCAGCATCCCGCAGGCGTGCGCGCTCTTCGGCCCGTCGGCCGCCGGCGGTGCCTACATTCCCGCGTTCTGCGACGTCGTGGCCATGGTCGAGGGCAACGCGTCGATGTACCTCGGCTCCGACCGCATGGTCGAGATGGTCACCGGCGAGAAGACCACGCTCGAGGCGATGGGCGGCGCGCGGGTGCACACCGCCGAGTCCGGCGTCGGGCACTTCCTGTGCAAGACCGAGGTCGAGGCGATCGAGACGGTCCGCCGCTATCTGTCCTACCTGCCGTCCAACTGGACGTTGTCCCCGCCGGTCGTCTCGCCCGGCGTCGATCCGCGCGCCGATCTCGCGGTCGATGGTGCCGGCCAACGAGCGGCAGGCGTTCGACATGCGCCGCTACGTTCGCGGGTTACTCGACGCGGACTCGTACTTCGAGATTCAGGCGCTGTGGGCGCGCGAGCTCACGGTCGGGTTCGGCCGGCTCGACGGCGAGGTCGTCGGGGTGGTCGCCAACAACTCGATGTTCAAGGGCGGCGTGCTCTTCGTCGACTCGGCCGACAAGGCCACCCGCTTCATCCAACTCTGCGACGCGTTCAACGTCCCGTTGCTCTTCCTCTCCGACGTGCCCGGGTTCATGGTCGGCGCGACGGTCGAGAAGCAGGGCATCATCCGGCACGGGGCCAAGATGATCACCGCGGTCGCCGAGGCGACCGTGCCGAAGATCTGCGTCGTGGTCCGCAAGGCCTACGGCGCCGGCCTCTACGCCATGGCCGGCCCCGGCTTCGAGCCGGAGGCCACGATCGCCCTGCCCACCGCGAAGATCGCCGTGATGGGGGCCGAGGCCGCGGTCAACGCCGTCTACGCCAACAAGATCGCCGCGCTGCCCGAAGACGAGCGCGCCGGCTTCGTGGCGGCCAAGCGCGAGGAGTACGAGCAGGACATCGACGTGATGCGCCTGGCCAGCGAACTCGTCGTCGACACCGTCATCGACCCGGCCGACCTGCGCGGCGAATTGATCCGCCGCTACCGGCTGGCCCACGACAAGCCTCGTTCGTTCTCGACACGCCGTCATGGCGTGACACCGGTATAAGGAGCGCTTTCCATGTTCGTTCTCAACGAGGAGCACGAAGCACTGCGCGAGAGCGTGCGGGACTTCGCCCGTGACGTCGTTGCCCCGGTCATCGGAGACTTCTACGAGCGGCACGCCTTTCCCTACGACATCGTGCGCCAGATGGGCAAGATGGGCCTGTTCGGGCTGCCCTTCCCGGAGACATACGGCGGCATGGGCGGCGACTACCTCGCCCTCTGCGTTGCGCTCGAGGAACTGGCCCGGGTCGACTCGTCGGTCGCGGTCACCCTCGAGGCCGGGATCTCCCTCGGCGCCATGCCCATTTTCCGGTACGGGACTGAAGCCCAGAAGCATCAGTGGCTGCCCCGGCTGACCACTGGGGAGTCGCTGGCCGCCTTCGGCCTGACCGAGCCCGGGTTCGGCTCCGACGCGGGCGGCACGGCGACCCGAGCCGTCCTCGACGAGCGGACCAACGAATGGGTGATCAACGGCACGAAGGCCTTCATCACCAACTCCGGTACCGACATCACCGTGCTGGTGACGGTGACCGCGGTGACCGGCACCAACCCGGACGGGTCGAAGGAGATCTCGGCGATCATCGTGCCGTCGGGGACGCCGGGCTTCACCGTGCAGCCGGCCTACTCGAAGGTCGGCTGGTGCGCGTCCGACACGCACGAGTTGGCGTTCGAGGACGTACGGGTGCCGGCCGACAACCTGCTCGGCCGACCGCGGTCGCGGGTTCGCCCAGTTCCTGCGCACCCTCGACGAGGGGCGCGTCGCGTTCGCCGCCCTCGGCGTCGGCCTCGCCCAGGGCTGCGTCGACGAGTCGGTGGCCTACGCCAAGCAGCGACACGCCTTCGGCCAGCCGATCAGCCAGTTCCAGGCGATCCAGTTCAAGATCGCCGACATGGAGATGCGGGCCCACACCGCCCGGCTCGCGTACTACGACGCGGCCTCCCGCCTGGTCAACGGCAAGGATTTCAAGCGGCAGGCCGCGATCGCCAAGCTGCACGCCAGCGAGGCGGCGATGGCCAACGCCCGCGAGGCGAGCCAGGTGCACGGCGGATACGGCTTCATGAACGAGACGCCGGTCGGGCGCATGTACCGCGACGCCAAGATCCTGGAGATCGGTGAGGGTACGTCCGAGGTGCAGCGCATGGTCATCGCCCGGTCGCTCGGATTGTGAGACGTTCGTAACGCATTGATAACCGTCGCAGGTCCGACGCAACGGTTCTCGGGTTCCGCCCGTCTCGTTACCCTTCCCGACCATGTCAGCGAACCACGACGCCGCGTCGTCGGGTGTCGGATTCGCCGGCATCCTCCGCCGTCGCCGGCGCGCCGCCAACCTCACGCAAGAGGACCTGGCCGGGCGGGCCGGACTGGGCGTTCGTACCGTGCGGGAGCTCGAGCGCGGCCGGGTCGCCCGCCCGCAGCGCGGCACGGTCATGCTGCTCGCCGACGCGCTGGAGCTGGCCGGTGAGGCTCGGGACGAGTTCGTCGCGGCGGCGAGTTCCCGGCGGGTCGCGCTCAGCCGGTCGCTGCCGTTGCCGACCGAGCCCGATCTGATCGGTCGCGAACTCGACATCGCCGGGCTCACCGAGAGGCTGTCGGCCGCCGACCTGGTCTCGGTGATCGGGCTGGCCGGGGTCGGCAAGACCTCCCTCGCCCTCGCGGTCGCGCACCGCTTCGCCGCGGCCGGGCGCGAGGCGGTCGCCGTCTCGGTCAGCGCGGTGGCCGGCGTCGACGACGTCCTCGCCGCGGTCGCGGCCGTCTTCGGGGTCCATCGCGCCGACGAGCTGGCCCGGCGCGAGGCGTTGCTGGTCCTCGACGGCGTCGACCGCTCACCGGACGCCGCCCGGGAGGCGATCACCTGGCTGCGCCGCCGGGCGCCCGCGGTCAAGCTGCTGGCCACCAGCCTGAGCAGCGTCGGCGGGCTGGACTGGCGGGTCGAGCCGCTCGACCTGCCGCCCGAGGACGACCTCGAGCTGGCCGCGCTCGGCGAGTACCCGGCCGTGGCGCTGTTCCTGTCCCGTCTCGGGCAGGTGCGCCGGGAGCCGATCCGCGACGACGAGGTGCCGGCGCTCGCCGAGCTGGTCCGGCGGCTGTGCGGGTTGCCGCTGGCCATCGAGCTCGCCGCGGCCCGCGGCCGCATCCTCGAGATCCCGGAGCTGCTGGAGCGGTACGGCAGCCGGGTCCTCGACCTGGGCGTCGGCGAGCCGTCGCCGTGGCAGATCCGCGACGCCGTCGCCGCCACGTACCGCCTGCTCGCCCCGGACGAGCAGCACGTTCTCCGGCGGCTGTCCAGCTTCCAGAGCCGGTGGTCGCTGGAGCTGGCCGAGGCCCTCCTCGGCGACCGGCCCGGCACCGACGTCGAGGCCGTTCTCGACCGGCTCGTCGCGCTCGGGCTGGTGAGTGTCCGGGGGCCGGGCGACATGCGGTTCCGGATGCTGGACGTGGTCGCCGACTACGCCGCCGAGCAGGCCGCGAACATCGGCGAGCGGGCGGCCGCCCGTACCCAGCACGCGCGCGTCATCGCCCGTACCGTCGGCCGGCTCGCCACCGACCTCGCCGGGCCGAGCCTGCTGTCCGCGGTGAACCGCCTCGACCTGCTCAGCGCCGACATCCGCGCCGCGCTTCGCTTCACCGTCCAGCGTGATCCGCATACGGCACTGCGGATCGCCGCGGCCATCCCGCGCTGGTGCCGCTTCCGCGGGCGGGACCGCGAGGCGCTTCGCCTGCTCCGCGGGCTGCTCGACGACCCGCGTACCGCCGGCGCCGACCCCATCCTGCGGGCCTGGGGCGAGGTCGGCGCCGGGATGCTCGCCTTCGCGCACGGGTCGGGCGTCGCCCAGTTGGCTTCCGTGGAGGCCGCGCTCGCGACCTTCCAGGAGCACCAGGACATCGGCGGCGAGCTTGCCGCCCGGAGTCTGCTCAGCGTGGTGTGGCGGGCGATCGGGCGGCTGCCGCGGGCCCGCCGGCACGCGCAGGCCGTCCTGTCGGTCGCGCTGCGCACCGAGCACGCCCGCGACGCCGTCACCGCCGAGATCAACCTGGCCTGGCACGACACGTGCGTCGGTGATCTGGCCGGGGCCGAACGACGGCTCGACACCGCGATGACCCGCACCGACGACGCCCGGCTGCGGGTCATCGCCCAGGCCGCCCGGGCCGAGGTCGCGCGCCTCGACGGCCGCCACGAGCAGGCGGCCGACCTGGCCCGACAGGTACTGCCCGAGCTCAGCGAGCTGGGCGACCCGCGACACCGCGGCCGGCTGCTGTCGACGCTGGGCTGCGCGCTGGCCGAGTCGGGCCGGGACGCCTCGCCGGTGCTCGACGAGCTGGCGGCACCGGGGCCCCGGTCGATGGTGCTCGGCTACGTCGCGCTGCACGCGGGCGATCGGGAGGTCGCGCGGGCCGCGTTTGTCGAGGCCGGCCGCGAACTGGCCGGCCGGGACGAGGCGCGGGATGTGCTCGAGTGCCTGGTCGGCGCGGCCGCTTGTGCCGGAGATCCGGACGAGCGGCGATTGGCCCGCGCCGAGATCGACGCCCTGTGCCGGCGGACTCGCCTGCGACTGCTCCCGCGCGACCGCGCGTTGCTCGCTTAAGTGTTGAGCGGCACGGACGAGTCCCCCGGGGCGAATGGCGCCCCCCACCAAACGTCGTCCGTGCCGGCCCCCTCGGGTGCCTCCCGGCGGTGCAGACTATCCAAAAGTCCTGCGGAGTTGGTCCGATTTGACCGCAGTTTGTCCGGCTGTCCGGGGAGATCTGCCGGTCATCCTGCCGGTGATGTTATGTCCCCCGGTGCCGCCGGCGCCTCTCGGTGGCCACTGTTTCCCGGGAGTTGTGGCCTCCGGGGGCGTCGGTGGCCACTGTTTCCCGGGAGTTGTGGCCACCGGGGGCGTCGGTGGGCACTGTTTCCCCGGAAGTTGTGGCCTCCGGGGGCCTCGGTGGCCACTGTTTCCCGGGAGTTGTGGCGACCTGGGCTTGGGGGCGCGGACGCCGGGATTCCTGGCGGGAGCAACAGCCACCCCAACAAAACGCTGCGCGTTTTGCCGGGGACCCCGGCGGCGCGCTCGGCGGACCCGAGCCATCTATGTAGATAAGACCAACGGTCAGGTGCCGGACGTCGCGCCGGGGCGGACGGCATCGCGGACGGCGCGGAGGCCGTCGAGCATCTGCTCGAGACGATCGGGCTCGAGGCGGCCGGTGAACCACTCGGTGATCAACTCGAGGTGGCCGGGCAGGATCTCGAGGATCTTGGCCTGACCGGCGTCGGTGAGCACGGTGAACGCACCACGGCGGTCGGTCGGGCAGGCGCGGCGGGTGGCGAACCCGTCGCGCTCGAGGCGGTCGACGACGCGGGTCACGCCGCTGGTGGACAGGCCGGTCTGCGCCGCGAGGTCGGTCATGCGCAGCTCACCGCCGGTGGAGCGGGCGAGGCGCATGAGCACCTCGAAGTCGACCATGCCGAGGTTGTGCTCGGCGATCTGGCTGCTCAGGCGCGCGGTCAGGCCGGTGTAGGCCTCGACGAACAGGCCGACAGCGGTGATTCGCGGATCATCCAACGCTTCGTTCCCCACAGTGTGAAGTCTATCAAGCTGCGCTTGACAACGCAGATTCTTTTGAGCGTATAGTTGACAGCGCAATCATCTAGAGTGCAGCTCATCTGGAGGACATCATGACTTCACCCGCCAACACTCGCGACTTCGAGGGCATGCAGATCCCGACGGCCGGCGTGTTCACCATCGACCCGAACCACACCCGGGTCAGCTTCATCGCCCGTCACCTCATGATCAGCAAGGTCCGTGGTGGATTCACCGGCACCAAAGGTGCCATCACGATCGCCGAGGACCCGACGCAGTCGAGTGTGGAGATCGAGATCGACGCGAAGACGATCGACACCGGCGTGACCGACCGCGACAACCACCTGCGCAGCGCCGACTTCCTCGACGTCGAGCGGTGGCCGTCGCTGACCTTCCGCAGCACCGGCGTGCTCGAGCCCAAGGGCAACGAGTTCCGGCTGATCGGCGACCTGACCATCCGCGACGTGACGCGCTCGGTCGAGTTGGATGTCGAGTTCGAGGGTCACATCGTCAACCCGTGGGGCCAGGAGGTCATCGGGTTCAGCGCGACGACCGAGATCAACCGCGAGGACTTCGGCATCACCTGGAACCAGGCGATCGAGGCCGGCGGCGTGGTTGTCGGGCCCCGTGTCAAGATCGAGATCGGCGCCGAGGGCGTTCGCCAGTAAGTGCCGTCAACGGTGGAGGGTGGACGGATTTGTGCCACCCTCCGCACATTTTTGCTTACTTTCGGCTCAACAAGTGTCCCTTTTGTCCCTAGCGAGATGCGAGACCCCCTCTTAACGTGAAGGGTCACAGCTACGCCGGGATGGAAACCACATGGGCAAGGACGTTACGACGGGCGCGTTCTCCAGGGAGGATCGCGCCCGTTATCGTCAGAAGGTCCGGCGCTGTCTCGACGTCTTCGCCCTGATGCTGCACGACTTCAGCTTCGACGCCGACCGGCCGATGACCGGGCTCGAACTTGAGCTCAACCTGATCGACCCGTCCGGTGGGCCGGCCATGCGCAACGCCGAGGTGCTCGCCGATCTCGCGGACCCGTCGTTCCAGACCGAGCTCGGCCGGTTCAACCTCGAGGTCAACGTCGCCCCGCGGCTGATCGAGGGCAAGGGCCTGGACATCTACGAGCGCGAGCTGCTCGCCAGCCTGCTGCACGCCGACGAACGAGCCCGCAAGTCCGACGCCCAGCTCGTGCTGATCGGCATCCTGCCCACGCTTCGGCGGGAACACGCGGTGCTGGACAACCTGTCGGCGAACCCGCGATACCTGCTGCTCAACGAGCAGATCATCGCCGCCCGCGGTGAGGACATGACGCTCGACATCCGGGGCAACGAGCGGTTGCGGACCTCGGTCGACTCGATCGCGGCCGAGGCGGCCAACACCAGCCTCCAGTTTCACCTGCAGGTGTCGCCGGACGCCTTCGCCACGTACTGGAACGCGTCGCAGGCGGTCGCCGGCGTGCAGGTCGCGGTCGGCGCCAACTCGCCGTTCCTGTTCGGCAAGCGGTTGTGGGCGGAGACACGGATCGCCCTGTTCGAGCAGGCGACCGATACGCGGCCGGAGGAACTCCGCGCCCAGGGCGTCCGGCCCCGGGTGTGGTTCGGCGAGCGGTGGATCACGTCGATCTTCGACCTGTTCGAGGAGAACGTGCGCTACTTCCCGCCGCTGCTGCCGATCACTGAGGAGGAGGACCCGGTCGAGGTCTTCAACGCCGGTGGCGTGCCGCACCTGGGCGAGCTGCGCCTGCACAACGGGACCGTCTATCGCTGGAACCGCCCGGTGTACGACGTGATGAACGGTCGCCCGCACCTGCGCGTCGAGAACCGGGTGCTCCCGGCCGGGCCGACCGTGGTCGACCAGGTGGCCAACGCCGCGTTCTACTTCGGCCTGGTCGGCGAGTTGGCCGAGCACGACCGGCCGATCTGGACCCAGCTGCCGTTCTCCGCGGCCGAGGAGAACTTCCACACCGCCGCCCGCGAGGGCCTCAGCGCGCGCGTCTGGTGGCCGCACCTCGGCGAGGTACGGGTGGCCGAGCTGGTGCTCGACCAACTGCTGCCGATCGCCTCCGACGGCCTCGACCGCTTCGGCGTTGACCCGGCGATCCGCGACCGCCTGCTCGGCGTCATCGCCGGCCGGTGTACGACGGGACGCAACGGCGCGGTCTGGCAGACGGAGACGGTGGAACGGCTCGAGCGCCGGCACCATCTCGGCCGGCGGTCGGCGCTGCGGGAGATGCTGCGGACCTACGCGGACGGCCTACAGCACAACGAGCCCGTGCACTGCTGGCCGCTCTAGGCCCTAACTGTCGCTCTTGCCGCCGCCCAGGAACCTGCGCTTCGGCTTGTCGGCCGGCTCGGTCGTCGTCGCCTCCGGCCAGAGCGGCTCCTTCACCGCGGCGCGGCCGGTCGCCGTGGCCGTCGCCGTGCCGCTCGTGGCCCCCGCGACCGGTGGCTCCGGCTCGGCGGTGTCCTCGGCGTAGGCCCGGGCCGTCGAGGTCGTCGGGGAGTACGCCCGGGAGGGGGCGTAGGCGTCTTCCTCGATGTCGTTGGCCGCCGGCAGCTTCTCGGTCTCGGTTTCGTAGTCGCCGGGGATCGGCTCGAGCGGTGGCGGGTTGTGCTCGGCCTGGTCGGACTTCCGCTCGGCCTCGGCCAGCGCATGGGTCCAGTCGGTGTACTGGGCCGCGTCCCGGGCGGCGCGCTCGGCACTCTCGGCGCGGCGCTGCTCCTTGACCTGGGCGCGGTAGCCCTTCGGCCCGATGGCCGAGACGAGCACGGACCCGGCCAGCCCGGCGAGCACCGCGTATGGCGCGATCACGAACGCGGACATGTGCTGGCTGTCGCCGCTCACCGGGGCGGCGAGGAAGTAGGCGGCGGCGACGAGCACCGGCCCGGCCGCGCCGGAGACGGCCACCCCGACCCGGTTGTCGCCGCGCCGGCCGGCCGGCCAGGCCGCGAGGAACCCGATGATCAACGCGATCGCGAGCATCAACAGGGCGCCCGGCAGGTTGACCATGTTGCGCACCCAGACGGCGTTGGTGAACTGCCAGGTGCCGAGCTGGGCGCTGCCGGCGACGTCGCCGCCCGCCCGGACGACGTCGGCCACCGCGACCACGGCGAGGGTCCACACCCAGGCGGTCGACGCGATGACATTGGCCGCGACGGCGCGGACCGACAGCGCGCCCAGCGTCACGATCGCGCCGATGATCACCCCGGCGATCGCATAGCCGCCGGTGGTGAAGTAGGGAGCGATGTTGTCCGGCCGGGGCGCCCGGGACGGCAGCGCGACCAGCGGAACCGTGATCAGCGCGCCGACCGCGGCCGACAGTGCGATGACGACCTTCCAGGCGAAGGTGAGCGCCGCATGCTCATCGCCTCGGGGCTCGTCCCCGATGAGGCGCTCGGCGACCAGGGCGCCGATGACGGTGGACGTGGCGGCCATCCAGGTCACCCAGGTGAGACTGTTGATCCAGGTGGTCGCGCTGCCCGCGCTCACCTGCCAGGAGATGACGCCCAGCCCGTAGCCGATCCCGAGCTGCGCCGCACCGGCACCCGCGGCCACGCCGATCGTGGTCGCGATGGATGCCGCCCAGCTACGTCCAGCCATGCCGCGCAGCGTACGCCCAGCTGTCCAGGCGGGCGAGCCTTCAGTCAATCTCCCGCTTCCGACGTAAATGTCGGTCGGCGTGGTCTGATGAAGTCATGGTCAATGACCAGAACTGGCCCGACCCGGACGCGACGCGGATCAATCCGCCGATCGACAACGACGCCACCCGGGTGACGCCCCCGGTCCGAGGTGACGACGCAACCCAGGTGACTCCGCCGGTTCGCGGTGACGACGCCACCCGGTCCAGGGTGGGGCCGTCGCCGGAGCAGTGGACGGCCCGAGCCAGCGTGCCGCCGCCCGGTTCCGGACCGGTCTGGCCGACCGAGCCCGAGGAGCCCGACCCCTACGGCGGCCGATCCTGGCTGACCCCGGTGGTCGTGGCCATCATCGCGGCCGTACTGATCGCGGCCGTCGGCGTCGGGGTCTGGCTGATCTATCGCAACAGCACGTCCGATGTCGTGCCCGCACCGTCGGCCTCGGTGCCCAGCAGCGCGCCCGCGCCGAGTTCGGCCCCGCCGACCAGTGCCAGCCCGTCGCCCAGCCCGTCGCCGTCGGACACCTCACCGGTTCCGGTACTTGTGCCGATCCCGCCGGTCGGCGGGGACACCGAGCAGTCCGCGACCGAGCAGTTGCGCCTTCTCGGGCTGAAGGTGGTCGTCCAGCACCGCGTCGACCCGAGCGTCGAGGCCGGCCGGGTCATCGGGACCGTGCCGCCGCCGGGCACCAGTGTGCCGCCCAACTCGACGGTCGTCCTGATCGTGGCGGTCGCGCCCTCGCCCTCGCCCTCGCCGTCGCCGTCACCTTCGGCGTCGTAGGACCGGCGCCGCCCTACACCATGGCCGGCACGCGCGCGGCCGGGATCCGCTGGCGCGCCAAGTAGCCCGGCTGCAGCCCGCTGAGCTGCACAAAAATCGATCGACGTTCGACGGCATCACCCGCCGAGTTGAGCTGGTAGCCATCGAGCCATGCCCACCCGTCGTACGTCTTCCAGTCGTGCACGCGGATCACCCGGAAGAGCAACGGCTGGGAAAACTGCACGCTCGCGGCCTTTGTCACGCGCAGCACATCGCCAGACCTGGGTAACAACTCCGACTCCCTCGCCATCTGTGGGGAAACAGATCTTCGAACCGTTGCGATTTCGCAAGCTCCGGACTCGAGCCATATCCGGTCACTCGGGAAATCGTTGGGCTTCGGTTGGTCGGCAACCGAACAAGTGCACACCCATGCACCCTTTTGTCCGCCAATGACTGCTTCACTCGCCGTGCTTTATGAACAGTGAGTTACAGGTTCTACACCGAAAGGTTGCACCACTCCACGCGCCAATGCAACTTGCAACCCGAAATTCCACCAACCGGTGGAAGTTGCGTGATGACATCCTGCAATGGTGGACACAGCACAGACCTGCGTGCGTGGAGGTGCGGCTCCGTGGTGAGCGGTCGGGGGAGTCCAACGCTGCGCAGGCGTCAGCTCGGTATGGAGCTGCGGCGGCTCCGGGAGGCCGCCGGCGTCACCATCGACCACGTCGCCGAGCGGCTCGAGTGCTCCGGGTCGAAGATCTCGCGCATCGAGACCGGCCAGACCGGCGTGACCCCTCGCGACGTGCGCGACATGCTCAGCATCTACGGGGTCGAGGTCGAATATGCCGAGACGCTCCTGCGCATCGCCCGCGAGGCGCGGCAGAAGGGCTGGTGGCAGCTCTACGGCGACGTCCTGACCAGCGCGTACGTCGGTCTGGAGGCGGCCGCCGACCAGCTGCACTCGTTTGAGGCGCTGGTGGTGCCCGGGCTGCTGCAGACCGAGGACTACGCCTCCACGATGATCCACACCGCTCGACCGGACATCAGCCTGGCCGAGGTGGACAAACGCGTCCGTGTCCGAACGAGCCGTCAATCGTTACTCACACAGGATGATCCGCTCGATCTCTGGGTTGTGCTCGACGAGGCTGTCCTGCATCGTCCGGTCGGCGGCGCCGAGGTGATGGGCCGGCAGTTGCTGCACCTGGCGGAGATGGCCGAACTGGCCAACGTCACGCTGCAGGTCCTTCCTTTCGCCGCCGGTGCACATGCCGGGATGGACGGAACATTCACGATTTTGCTGTACGACGAGTCGGCCGAGCAGAACTTCGTGTTTGCCTCCAACGCGGCCGGTGGACTTTTCCTGGAGAAGGACGAGGAGCTCCAGCGATACGGGTTCATCTTCGACTACTTGCGAGCACACGCGCTGCGCCCGGACGACTCGGTGTCGATGATCGTGAAACTGGCAAAGGAGCAGCGGTAGTGGAAATCGAAGCGGTAACTCCAGGAGCGCGGCCGAGCGATGCCTCCGCAGGCTCCGGCATCGCGACCGCCATCCCGGGTGTCGCCTGGCGCAAGAGCTCCCGGAGCGGTCCATACTCCGACAACTGCGTGGAAGTCGCCTTTGTCGGCGGGGCCATCGCGGTGCGCGACTCCAAGAACCCGTCCGGAGCCGTCCTGGTGTTCACGCCGGAAGAATGGCTGGCATTCGTCGGTGGCGCGAAGGACGGCGAGTTCGACCTCTAATCCCTACGACGGCGGCCCGGTCAGGTGGTGCCTGGCCGGGCTCTTTTACGCCGCTCTTTTACGCCGCTCTTTTGCGCCGTGAGGCGTGGCCAGTGCGGTTGACCGTCGTTGTACGTACGGCAGAGCGGTACCAGAGGTGAGGCTGGTGTCCTGGCCAACACGCCGAGTGATGGCGAGAACACAGCGAAACCCAACGCCCCCGACGGGCCGAGCGAGATAAGGCGAACACCCAGATGAACATTGGCCCAGACAACTTCGGCAACGGGTCGAAGACCGACGACCGATTCTCCGGTTCGTTAGGCACCTACCGTGGCGGCGGCCGGCGCGACACCCTGGACCATCCGGTCGACGAATTGTCCCCACGGAACGGTTCCTCCATCGATCGGGTGAGTATGCCCCTGGACGCTTCGCCGATTGCGGCATCCCTCACAGCGCCAAAGCTTGCCGATCCCGCTCTGTCGGATCTTGGACCACTTTCCGAACCTATGTTCGGACGGGACACCTGGCTCGACGCGCCCAGCGGCTCGCTCGCCGACCACCCTCTGTTACGAGGCCTACTGATGGAATTGCCGCCAAAAGGCACAATGCCCCAGCAAGATTGGCTCGATCGCTGGTTTGAGGCCGCCCGTTCCATCCTCGAGTTGATCTACTCACAAGAGGCCCGGTCCTAGCCGAAAGTCGCTCATATCACTAATTAGCTAGGGCTTTCCATGTCTATGAATTTGAAAGCCTGACCCATAACCTCTTCCCCTGTCGGCCGGACGCTGACACCTGAGTGCTGCCCTTGCCCTCAAGTGCCCAGCGCCGTCCGCCCGAAGGGAAGGGGACGGGAGATGCAACTCCCAGCCAAGGGGTCGCGGAGACGCCGTAAGGCATCCGCGGATCGACGCGGGCTACTCGCGGCGGGCGTCGGCGGTGCCGCGCTCACCGTCGTGGCCGCGATCCTCGCCTGGCCGGCGAACGCGTCACCGACTACGCCACCGGATATGGGCGATATCCACGGCGACTCGGCCGGAGCCGTGGCGGACAGCTACGTGGTCGTGCTGAAGAACACCGTCTCCGGTGCCAGCGTGGACTCGACGACGGACAACCTCAGCCGGCGGTACGGCGGGCGCGTCGGCCACCGGTACAGCAGCGCGCTGCGGGGCTTCGAGGTCGACTCCCTTGACGAGGACAAGGCCCGCGAACTCGCCGCGGATCCGTCGGTCTCCTTCGTGCAGCGCAACACCGTCCTGCACGCGGCCGGTACCCAGGAGGATCCACCCTCGTGGGGCCTCGACCGCGTGGACCAGCGTGACAAAGGGCTGGACGACTCGTACACCTACCCGAACGCGGCGTCGAACGTCCACGCGTACGTGATCGACAGTGGCGTCCGCCTCACCCACCAGGAGTTCGGTGGGCGCGCGACGAGTGGGATCGACACGATCGACAACGACAACGACGCCTCGGACTGCGCCGGGCACGGCACGCACGTCGCCGGTACCCTCGGCGGCAACACCACCGGGGTGGCCAAGGGCGTGCAGATCGTCTCCGTGCGCGTGCTCGACTGCAACGCCAATGGCACCACCGCCACCGTGATCGCCGGCGTGGACTGGGTGACCGCCCATGCGATCCGTCCGGCCGTGGCCAACCTGAGCATCAGCGGCGACGCGGACAACGCCGTCGACAGCGCGGTCGCCAACTCCATCGCGTCCGGCATCACGTACGGCATCGCGGCGGGCAACGACAGCGGCGACGCGTGCGTCAAGTCGCCGGCCCGGCTCGCGCAGGCCATCACCGTCGGCTCCAGCAACACGTACGACCGGCGCTCCTCGTTCTCGAACTACGGCACCTGCGTCGACATCTTCGCGCCCGGTACGTCGATCACGTCGGCGTGGAACACCAGCGACTCGCAGTACATCACCCAGAACGGCACCTCGATGGCCACGCCGCACGTCGTCGGCGCCGCCGCGATGCTGCTCAGCGCCGACCCGGGTCTCACTCCACAACAGGTCCGCGACCAACTCGTCGGCAACGCCACCTCCGACACGCTGATCAACGTCGGCGACGGATCGCCGAACCGGCTGCTCTACATCGACAACACGCCGCCGGTGCGGCCGCCGTCGCCATCGCCGCCGCCACCCCCGACACCGAGCGACTTCTCGATCGCGGCCACGCCGGCGCTCGGGGTCGCGCTCCTCGGCAGCTCGGTCTCGGCGTCGATCGACACGACGGTCGCGGCCGGTGACCCCCAACCGGTGAACCTGAAGGTGTCCGGCCTGCCGTCCGGGGCGAGCGCGACACTCGATCCGGCGACGATCACCTCCGGCGGCTCGGCGCGGCTGACGATCAACACCAACCTGTTGACGCCGCTCGGTGTGTACCCGGTGACGATCACCGGTACGTCGGCGACCGCCTCGCATACGGCGACGTTCACCCTGACCGTGGCCGGGCTGAACACGACCGGGTGTGTCGCGACCAGCGACCGGGACGTGGCGATCCCGGATGCCGGATCGGCGGTGTACAGCGACATCCCGATCGCCAACTGCGACCGCAACGCCTCCGACAGCAGTACCGCCGAGGTGCACATCAAGCACTCGTACCGCGGTGACCTCAAGATCGACCTGGTCGCGCCGGACGGCACCACGTACAAGCTGAAGGCCGCCGACGTCATGGACGACGGCACCAACGTCGACGCGACCTACAAGGTCAACGTGTCGGCCGAGGCGGCCAACGGTACGTGGCGGCTCAAGGTCCAGGACATGTACGCCGGCGACGCCGGCACCATCGACACCTGGACGCTGCGCCTCTGATCGTGTCTGCAAAGTAGGTCCCTTCCCGCAACTGGGAGGGGACCTGCTTTTTGGATGGCTCGGGAGGCCACAACTTCCCCGAAGTAGTGGCTTCAGTCGGCCGGGAGGGCACAACTTGCCCGAAGTAGTGGCCTTCCGGCCCGGCTGAGGGCACTACTTCCCCGGAGTTGTGGCCTCCCGACCCCTCGGAGGCCACTGCTTCCCCGAAATTGTGGCGATGCGGGCTTGGGAACGCGGGCCTGGCAGCGGAGGCGCCCTGCGCCGGAGCGGTGTCTGGCGGGAGCAACGGTCGCGCCCTCGGCGGACCCGAGTGAGGAAAAATAATGCCATGACATTCCCGAAGATCGAGCTGCACGTGCCACCTCGAGGGGTCGATCCGGCCGGCGACGTTGCTGGAGATCGCCGCGCGCAACGGCGAGCCGCTGCCCGTCGGACACGGTGGAGGGGCTCGAGCGGCTCTACGAGTTCACCGACTTCGCGCACTTCATCGAGGTCTGGATCCTGACCACCAACTGCCTGCGTACGGCCGACGACTTCCGGCAGGTGGTGGTCGACTACGCCGCCGAGGCGGCGTCGTTCGGCGCGGTGTACCTCGAGGGGATCTTCTCGCCGTGCGAACGGGTCCAGCGCGGGCTGACCTGGGAGGAGATCTTCGAGGGTTACATGCGACGGTGCGATCGAGGCCGCCGAGCGCCACGGCGTGACCGTCCGCTTCACGCCCGACCTCTACCGCGGCTGCGACCGGTCGATCGGCCGAGGAGTGTGCGCGCGTGGTCGGTGCGCTACCGCGACCGGGGGGTCGTCGGGCTCGGGCTCGGCGGCATGGAGGCAGCGTCCGGCGGCGCCATACGCCAAGGCCTTCGACATCGCCCGGGAGGGTGGGCTGGCCATCGTGCCGCACGCCGGCGAGGCGGCCGGCCCCGACTCGATCCGCGAGGTCCTCGGGATGGACCCGGACCGCATCCGCCACGGCATCCGCGCCGTCGAGGATCAACGGGGTACTGGCCGAGATCGTCGACCGGGGACTCGTCCTGGACGTGTGCCCGACCTCGAACGTGCGCACCGGCGTCGTCGCCCTCGATCGAGCGAGCACCCGCTTCCGGCGCTGCGCGCCGCCGGCGTGCCGTGCACGATCAACACCGACGACCCGGCGATGTTCGGCACCGATCTGGGCCGCGAGTACGAGGTGGCGGCCACGCTCGGGGTGAGCGCGGCGGACGCCTACGCGGCCGGGGTGGCCGGGGCGTGCTGTGACGACGCGACCCGCGAGCGGCTCATCTCGTTGATCGATGGCATGGGCCGATAGGCCGATGCGGCTGAGGACTTTCCGCTGGTCGGATGTCGCAAAGTCGATGGCTGCTCGGGAAATGTCCGCTTAGGTTGAGATCGCGTTGTCAGTACGTAGCGCTCGGGGAGGCACGGTATCCACATGGACCTGACCGAGATCGATCGTTCGGCATGACTGAGCGGCGTCGGCCGCTGGCGCTGGTCATCGGCGCGTTCGGCCTGCTCGACGCCTTCAACAAGCGCGAACCCGGCCGCGCGCCGGGTCGACCTGGCTCATCGCGCTCTACAGCGCTCGGCGTGCTGCTGGACATCGTGGCCTGACCGTGCTCGAGCAAGCTGGTACTTCGCGTGCGCCGTTGGCGCTCATGCTGGTACCGGCCGAGCGCGGCGCTGAGACGCGGGGCACGTCTGCGCCGCCGCGGCAACGCGGTCGGCGCGCTGACCGGCCGGCAGTAGCGGCCGCCGACCGCGGTCAGACCGCGAACGGCGTCCAGCCGCGTCGGTCGGCGGGCCGGCGGCGGGCTCGCCCGCCACAGGCGCGGCTTCTGCGCCGCGAGCCGGGCCAGGTAGGCCGGGTTGAGCAGGAGGTAGCGCCGCCACAGCCGGCTCGGCTCCAGGCCCAGCCGCCACAGCCACTCCAGCCCGCGCCGCTGCATCCACGGCGGCGGCTTGCGCAGCAGCCCGGCGTGGTAGTCGAAGGCCGCGCCGACCGCGAGCAGCGGCATCGTCCAGCAGCGGGCGCATCGCGTAGGCGAAGATCTCCTGCCGTGGGCAGCCCAGCCCGACCAGCACGATCCGGGCCCCGGAGCCGATGATCCGGCCGGCGATCTCGTCGGCCTCGCCGGGCCGCGGCGGCGCGGAACTTCGACGGCTCGCGGCCGGCGATCTTCAGCGCCGGGAACATGCTCGCTGCAGCGTGCGGTACCAGCCGGTCCAGCGTGGCGTCGGTCGAGCCGTAGAGGTAGACCGGCAGGCCCTCGTCGGCCGCCCGCTCCAGCACCCGCAGGGTCAGGGTCGGGCCGTAGACCCGGTCGGCCAGGCCGGCGTGGTGCAGCGAGTTGAGCGCCCAGCGCACCGGCTGCCCGTCCGGGGTGACCAGGTCGAAGGCGTTGAGCCGGGCGCCGTGCGCCCGGTCCTGCACGCCGGTCATCACGCCGTGCACGGCCAGCGCGGTCAGCGCGAAGCGGCCGGCCGTCGCGGGCGGCGGCGAGCGACCGCGTCGGTCGCCTCGTCGTAGTCGGTCGGCGTCGACCAGGACGCCGAGCACGTTGCGCTTACCCTGGTCGATCACGTCGCCGGTACCCACTTGTCGACGTTGGCCTCGTAGATCTCCTGCAGGATCATCGGCACGTCGTAGACCTGCTTCCAGTCCGGGTAGTCGCGCCTGGAAGCGCGGCGTTGGAGCCGATCCACCACTGGTGGTCGCCGACCCGGTTGGCCTCGTGGTACTCGGTGATCATCGGCTGGCCGGTGATCTGCTCGGCGATCGCGAACGCCTCGAGGTGGGAGCTGTTGGAGTGCCGGCCGCCGCCGAGGTTGTAGACCGCCGCCGAGCGCGGGTTGCGGAAGAACGCCTCGAACGCGGTGACCACGTCGTGGCGAGTGGATCGCGTCGCGGACCATCTTGCCCTTGTACCCGAAGATCTTGTAGGTGCGCCGCTCCATGTTGCAGCGCATCACGTAGCCGAGGAAGCCGTGCAGCTCGGTCGGCGGAGTGCGCCGGGCCGGTCAGCGTGCCGCCGCGGAAGCAGGCGGTCTTCATGCCGAAGTAGCGGCCGTACTCCTGCACCATGACGTCCGCGGCCACCTTGGAGGCGCCGAAGACCGAGTGCAGGCAGGCGTCGATCGACATGTCCTCGCGTGATGCCGTGCGTCGTACGGGTGGCCGGGCTCGATCTCCCACCGGGTGTCCAGCTCGACCAGCGGCAGGCGGTTGGGCCGGTCGCCGTACACCTTGTTGGTGGAGCAGTGGATGAACGGCGCCTCGATGCAGTGCTCGCGGACGTTCTGCAGCACGTTGAGCGTGCCGCCGGCGTTGACGTCGAAGTCGGTGAACGGGTCGCGCACCGCCCAGTCGTGGCGAGGGCTGCGCCGGCGGTGTGGATCACCACGGCGATGTCGCGCGCCGTACCGGCGGAAGATCTTGGCCAGCGCGTCCCGGTCGCGGATGTCGACGTCGTGGTGCGTGTACGACGTCGCCCAGGTCGCTGGTCAGCCGCAGCACGTTCCAGGCGGTCGACGCCTCCGCGCCGAAGAACTGCTGGCGCATGTCGTTGTCGATGCCGACGACGTCCAGGCCCGAGGCCGGCGAAGTGCCGGACCGCCTCGGAGCCGATCAGACCGGCCGACCCGGTCACCAGCGCGACGCTCACCGTGACGACTCCTTGGCACTCGACCGGGCTAGCATCAGGGTCCGGCGCCGGCAGACAGCCGATCCGGAGCATAGCCGTCGCGTCCGGCGACCACGGCCCATTTGGCTACGCGGGTAGCCGGTGGCGATCTGACCAGTCCGAAGCGCGACGAAGGCCCGCCGACATCGCCGGAGCCGTCGCTCGTTGTGCTGGTGGGGAAGGAGGGAGTTGAACCCCCACGCCCTTTCGGGCACACGGACCTGAACCGTGCGCGTCTGCCATTCCGCCACTTCCCCGGCAACCGCGGCTTGCGTGATCCCGCTGTCAGCAGAACCGGCCTGGACGACGGCACTACGCTGCCCTGTGGCGCGACGGAAGAGTAGCACGAGCTCGACCGGATCGGCGGCTGCGATGCGGCGGCGTGCGGCGTCCGGATACCATCATGACCTCGGAACCCGAGGAGGAGCCGGTGAGCGTGCTGCAACGCTTCGAGAAGCGTCTGGAAGGCCTGGTCGAAGGGGCCTTTGCCAAGGTCTTCAAGGGTGTCGTCCACCCGGTGGAGATCCTCAACGCCATGCAGCGGGAGGCGGAGGCGCACAAGGCGATCCTGGCCGGCGGGCGCACGCTCGTGCCGAACCGCTACGTGATCGACCTCTCGCCGTACGACCACAGCCGGCTGGCGCCGTACGCCGCCGCGCTGGCCCAGGAGCTGGCCCAGTCGCAGGCCGAGTTCATCGGCGAGCAGGGCTGGACGGTCTACGGCGACGTGATCGTCGAGATCGAGCGCGGCGACGGCCTGGACACCGGCATGTTCCGGGTGACCGCCGAGGTCTACACCGGCGGCGACGTGGCGCCGCATGCCAGTCCTACGACGCCGCCGCCGCCGCAGTACCCGCCGTACGACCAGGGCGGCGGCTACCAGCCAGGGCCGCCCGGCGGCGGCCCGGCGGCGGCGCGCAACGTGCGGCTGGTCTCCGGCGACGGGCGCACCTACCCGCTGTCGATCGGCTCGACCGTGATCGGCCGCGGCGACCAGGCCAACCTGCGCCTGCCCGACGTCGGCATCTCCCGCCGGCACGCCCGGCTCGACTTCGACGGCGCCCAGGTCGTGCTGACCGATCTCGGCTCGACCAACGGCACGATGGTCAACGGCCAGCGGGTCTCGGCGGTCGCGCTCAACCCGGGCGACATGATCCAGCTCGGCACCACCACGCTGACGTTCCGCGTGGACGGCTAGCCGCCTTGCCGCAGGAACTTCGTCCTCACCGTCGCCCGGTTCGGGTTCCTCGTCCTGCTGTGGATCTTCGTGTTCACGGTGGTCGGGGTGATCCGGCGGGACCTGTTCGCCGGGCTCGCGGTCGAGCCGGCTCGTCGCCGCGCCCCGGGGGGTCGGCGCGGCGACGGCGGCCGGGCGCGGCCGGCGAAGGTCAAGCGCGGCCGGGCCGCGCACCAGCTCGTGGTGACCGCCGGGGCCCTCGCCGGCACCCGCATCACCCTCGGTGAGGCACCGATCACGATCGGCCGCGCCGAGGACTCGACGCTCGTCATCACCGACGACTACGCTTCGGCCCGGCACGCGCGGCTCGTGCCCCGCGCCGGCCAGTGGTTCCTCGAGGACCTCGGCTCGACCAACGGCACCTACCTCGATCGCGCTAAGGTCACCGGACCCACCCCCGTCCCCCTCGGCGTGCCGATCCGCATCGGCCGCACTTCCCTCGAGTTACGGCCATGACCCTGACCCTGCGCTATGCGGCCCGCAGCGACCGCGGTCTGATCCGAGACGGCAACCAGGACTCCGTCTACGCCGGGCCGCGGCTGCTCGCCGTCGCCGACGGCATGGGCGGCATGGCCGCCGGTGACGTCGCCAGCAACATCGTCATCGCCGCCATGGCGCCGCTCGACGAGGACGTCCCTGGCGACGCCCTGGTCGACGCGCTGCGCGGCGCCGTCGACACCGCCAACCAGCAGCTCCGCGACACCGTCGACGCCAACCCCGCAGCTGGAGGGCATGGGCACCACGCTGACCGCGATGCTGTTCTCCGGCAGCAAGATCGGCATGGTGCACATCGGCGACTCCCGGGCGTACCTGCTGCGCGACGGCGAGTTCGCCCAGATCACCAAGGACGACACCTACGTGCAGATGCTGGTCGACGAGGGCCGGATCAGCCCGGAGGAGGCCAGCAGCCACCCGCAGCGCTCGCTGCTGACCCGGGCGCTCGACGGCCGCGACGTCGACCCGGAGTACTCGGTGCGCCAGGTCGCTACCGGGCGACCGCTACCTGATCTGCAGCGACGGGCTCTCCGGCGTGGTCAGCGCCGAGACGATCGCGCGACCCTGCGCGAGTACGTCGACCCGCAGCCAGTGCGTCGAGCGGCTCGTCGCAGCTCGCGCTGCGCGGCGGCGGCCCGGACAACATCACCGTGATCGTCGCCGACGTCACCGACGAGGACATCGTCGAGGAGCGCCCGATCGTCGGCGGCGCGGCCGCCCGCGACCGCGGGCATGGCGACCTCGGCCGACGACTCGACGCCCGGCCGCGCGCGCGCCTCGCGCGCTGCGCCGCGCCGCCGGGCCGCCGCGCCCGGAGCCGCCGCCGGCCAGCCGCGACGACGACCGCGACGACGCCGAGCGCGCCCGCCGGCATCCGGTGCGCACCGTGCTGCTGGTGCGTGCTGCTCGGCCATCCTCGGCGGCGGCCTGTGGGGCGGCTGGAGCGTACACCCAGTCGCAGTACTACGTCGGCGCCACCGACGACGGCCACGTCGCCGTCTTCCAGGGCGTGCCCGGGCCAGATCGCCGGGCTCGACCTGTCCAAGGTGCACGACGACCAGCGACCCAGGCTCGACGACCTGACCACGGTCGCGCAGGACAAGGTCAAGCAGGGCATCCAGGCCGACAACGAGGCGGACGCCCAGCGCACAGCTGGCCGAGCTGACCGACCCGACCAACCCGGCCCGCAAGCCGACCTGCTCGCGCCGCGCCGCGTCCGGCCGCCGGCGTCCGCTGCCGCCGCCGGCGCCGCCAGTCCGAGCGCACCGGCCGCCGGGCAGTCCGGCGCGCCGCCGTCGGCGCCCCGACAGCCTCCCGTCCGCCGACCGGCCCGGACAGCGTTCCGCCGACCCCGAGCGCCCACGCCGACCAGCGAACTGCTGACCGACGTCTGAGAGGATCTGCCGTGACCGCGCCCGCCGTCGCCCGCGCCCGCCGCCCGCGCACGCCGGGCGAGCGTCCGCGCGTCGGCCGCGGCCGCAGACCCGGCGCAACGCCGAGCTGGCGCTGCTGCTGTTCGCGATGGCGCTGGTCGCTGGTCTACGTCGGCGGCCGTCGAGGCCAACCTGATCGGCACGGTCACCGCCGACTTCTGGGTGCCGGCCGGCGATGCTGACGCGTCGATCTTCCTCGGCCTGCACGTGGTGGTCCGGTTCCTCGCGCCGTACGCCGACCCGGTGCTCCTGCCGGCGGTGGCGCTGCTCAACGGGCTCGGCGTGGCGCTTCCTGCGCCGGCTCGACCTGGCCACGCGCCAAGCCGGCCGACCGGCGCCGACCTACCCGATCTTCGCCGGCGACGGCGGTCCGCCAGCTGGCTCTGGACGCTGGTCGCGGTGATCGCTGGCCGCCGCGCTGCTGCTGATCGTGCGCGACCACCGGGCGCTCTCCCGGTACGCGTACACCCTGGGCCTGGTCGGCATCGTGCTGGTGATGATCCCGGCGGTGCTGCCGGCGCGGTTCTCCGAGATCAACGGCGCCAAGCTGTGGATCAAGTTCGGCGCGCTTCTCGATCCAGCCGGGTGAGTTCGCCAAGCTGGCCCTGCTGGTCCTTCTTCGCCTACTACCTGGTGCGCAAGCGCGAGGTGCTGTCGCTGGCCAGCCGGCGGTTCCTCGGCATCGACTTCCCGCGCGGCCGCGACCTCGGCCCGGTGCGTCGTGGTCTGGCTGCGTCAGCCTGCTGGTGCTGGTCTTCGAGAAGGACCTCGGCACCTCGCTGCTCTACTTCGGCATGTTCGTGGTGACGCTCTACATCGCCACCGAGCGGGTCAGCTGGCTGATCATCGGTCTGCTGCTGTTCTTCGGCGGCGCGTTCCTCGGCCTACTTCCTGGGCGAGACGGTCGGCGGCCCGTTCGCCAACTTCTACGACCGGGCCGACATCTGGCTCGACCCGTTCGCGCGACCCGAACGACAAGGGCTACCAGCTCGTCCAGTCGCTGCTCGGCCTGGGCACCGGCGGGCTGTTCGGCACCGGGCCCGGGCGGCCGGCTACGCCGAGCCAAGGTGCCCGAGGTGCGCAACGACTTCATCTTCGCCGGCATGGGCGAGGAGATCGGCCTGTTCGGCCTGACCGCGCTGCTGGTGTTCTACCTGCTGATCGTCGAGCGCGGGCTGCGCGCGGCGATCGCCGTGCGCGACTCGTTCGGCAAGCTGCTCGCCGGCGGCCTCGCGTTCACCCTGGGCTTGCAGGTCTTCGTCATCGTCGGCGGCGTCAGCCAGCTGATCCCGCTGACCGGCCAGACCACGCCGTTCCTGTCCGCCGGTGGTTCGTCGCTGATGGCCAACTGGCTGCTCATCGCGCTGCTGCTGCGGATCTCCGACGCGGCCCGCCGGCCGGCCGGCGGCGCCGCGGCCGTCGCGCCGGTCGGTGGCCGGTCGACGACGGCAGCGCGCCGGACCAGCTGCACGAGCTGCCCGACGGAGGTGATCAAGCCGGTGAACGCCCCACTGCGCCGGGTCGGCGTCGTCGTCCTGGTCCTGTTCGGGCTGCTGTTCGCCAACCTCAACTGGGTGCAGGCCTACAAGGCCGACGACTACCGCACCAGCGACTACAACGGCCGGGTCCAGGTCGCCGAGTACGAGCGCGCCGCGCGGCAAGATCATCGAGGCCGGCGGCAAGGCGACCGCGCCAGAGCGAGCCGACCGACGACACGCTGAAGTACCTGCGCAGTCTACCCGTTCAAGGAGCGCGTACGCGCACGTCGTCGGCTACAAGCCGGTCAACCTGGCGGCCACCGGCATCGAGCAGCAGCGAGAACGACTTCCTCGCCGGCACGCGCGACCAGCTGTTCGCCGACCGGATCACGCGACGATGTTCACCGGCAAGCAAGACCGGCCGGCGGCAACGTGCTGCTGACCCTGTCGCAAGGCGGCGCAGGAGACGGCGTACAAGGAGCTCACCAACAACAAGAAGGGCGTCGACCAAGGGCGCGGTCGTCGCGCTCGACCCGCGCACCGGCGCGCGTGCTGGCCTCGGTGTCGATGCCGAGCTACGACCCGAACCCGCTGGCCAGCCACGACACCGACGGCGGCGGCCGCGGCGTACAACAAGCTGGACAAGGACCCGACAAGCCGCTGCTCAACCGGGCGCTCGTCGGAGACCTACCCGCCCGGCTCGACGTTCAAGGTGATCGACTCGGCGGCGGCGCTGGACCAGCGGGCTACACCACGGCAGACGCGTGATCCCGGCCGGCGCCGAGCTACACGCCGCCGCAGTCCGGCACGCACGATCCAGCAACGCCGACCGGCGAGGTCTGCCCGGCGACCAGATCACGCTGAACGAGGCGCTGACCGAGTCCTGCAACACCGGCTTCGCCCAGCTCGGCGTCGAGCAGCTCGGCGCGCGACAAGCTCAAGACGATGGCCAAGGCGTTCGGCTTCGAGCACGACGACCTGACAGTTCGGCGACGACGACGACGACGGCCTGCCGGTGCGCGGCCAGCCACACCGGCGACGATCACCGACCCGGACGGCAGCGTCGACCCGGCCGCGCTGGCCCAGTCGGCGATCGGCCAGCGCAACGTCGCGGATGACGCCGCTGCAGGGCGCGCTGATCGCCGCGACGGTGGCCAACGGCGGCAAGCAGATGCGGCCGTACCTGGTGCGACAGCTGCTCGGCCGCCGGACCTGCCAGCGTCGACTACACGGCCGCAGCCCAAGGTAGCTGCGGCACGCCGATCAACGGCGCAGGTCGCCAGCGACCTGCAGGACATGATGGTCAGCGTCGTCGCAGAACGGCACCGGGCAAGAACGCGCAGATCAACGGGTTCGACGGTCGGCGGCAAGACCGGTACGGCGCAGAACGGCGAGGCCGCGCAGGACCACGGCTGGTTCATCGGCTTCGCGATGAAGGACGGCAAGCCGATCGCCGCGGTCGCGGTCTTCCTGGAGAACGGCCGGTCGGGGCGGCAGCGCCGAGGCCGCCCGGATCGGCGGCCTGATCATGAAGGCGTCATCGACGAACGGGGCAAGTAATGAGGTGACCGACATGCTGAGCCCCGGCACCACGCTCGGCGGCCGCTACCGCCTCGACGAGCGGATCGCCGGCGGCGGCATGGGCGACGTGTGGCGCGGCACCGACGAGGTGCTCGGCCGTACCGTCGCCGTCAAGATCCTGCTGCCCGCGCTGCTGGACGAGCCCGGCTTCGCCGAGCGCTTCCGCGGCGAGGCGCGCACGATGGCGACGATCAACCACCCCGGCGTGGTCGACGTCTACGACTACGGCAGCGACCAGCGGCATCGCCTTCCTGGTCATGGAGTACGTCGAGGGCGACGCGCTGTCCCGCACCCTGCGCCGGGTCGGCCGGCTCACCCCGGCGCGCACCATGGCGCTGGTCGCGCAGGCCGCCGACGCGCTGCAGGCCGCGCACGACAAGGGCATCGTGCACCGCGACGTGAAGCCCGGCAACCTGCTGGTACGGCCCGAACGGCACGCTGGTGCTCACCGACTTCGGCATCGCCCGCTCGGCGCATGGTCGGCCAGCTGACCGCGGCCGGCTCGGTGCTCGGCACCGCCTCGTACATCTCGCCCGGAGCAGGCCTCCGGCGCGGCCGCGACGCCGCTGTCCGACGTGTACGCCCTCGGCGTGGTCGCCTACCAGTGCCTCTCCGGGCACCGGCCGTTCGAGGGCGACAACCCGCTCGAGATCGCCATGCAGCACGTGCGCGACGCCCCGCCGCCGCTGCCGGCGGACATCCCGCCGGCCGGTCCGGGCGATCGTCGAGCGGGCGATGGCCAAGGACCCGGCCGCCCGCTGGCCCGACCGCGGCGGCGCTCGCCCAGGTCGCCCGGCGGACCGCCGCCCAGCTGGCCGGGGGCAGCACCAGCGCCACCGGCATGGCCAGCATCGCGGCCAGCCCGACCGGTCCCGGTTCGCCGGTCGCGCCCGTGTCGCCGGCCGTGTCGCGGCCGCCGCCGCCCGGTCGCCGGCGCACCGGTCGGCCCGCCCGGCTCACCGGCGTCCCGGCAGTACCAGATGCCGCCCGGTTCGCCGATGGTCCCGCCGGCCTCCCCGGTGTCGCCCGGCATCGGACCCGGCGCCGGTCCGGTCGCGGCCGGCGGAACCCGGATCATGCCCGGCGCGGTTCCGGGTGGGCCGCCGGTCTCCGGGCCGCCCGGCACCCAGCACGCGGCGCGGGGCGCGGCCGGCGTACCGCCGCCGCCGTCGTCGTCGAACGACACCGTCTACACGTACGGGGGCGGGGCGACCTCGGCCGCGCCGCCACCGCCACACCCGCCCGCGCCGCTGCGCCCGACCGGGCCACCCGGCGGCGGTGCGCCGGCGACCAAGGGCCGCAACAACCTCGCGATCGTCGCGGTCGTCCTCGGCGTGCTCGTCGTGCTGCTGTGTGGCGGTGGCGCGGTGTGGTACTTCACCAAGGGCTCGGGCGACGGCGGCGGCGCCAACACCACGCCGACCAACGCCCCCACGACCGCCGCGCCGCAGCCGAGCGCCGAGCTCGTCAACGTTCCGTGTGAGCGGTTGAAGGGCCGCCAGCTCTCCTTCGTGCAACGCGGGCTGGAGCAGGCCGGCTTCAAGGTCGTAACGCAGCAGGTTACCGGCGCGATACCTAACAATGTGACGGACATCAGCCCGTGCGGTAAGCAACCGAAAGGCTCCACGATCACCCTCAAGGTGGTGAAGAGCGCGGGCCTGCCCGGCTTCCCGTCCAACAACGCTCCCAGCCAGGCCGGAGGGGACCAGAGCCCAGCCGGGCGACCCGCGGGCCCTCGACGTCACCCTCGTGCGCCAACCCAGAGCCCATTACCGGGTTCTGCCTCCCGAACTGATGCGACAGCTGGTGCGCGTGAGCTCGCGCGGGCAGGACGTGGCAAGGTAAGAGCCGATGACCGAAGGACGACGACGACATGACCGCCCAGGCCCGCCTGCTCGGGGGCAGGTACCAGGTCGGCGAGCTGCTCGGCTACGGCGGCATGGCCGAGGTGCACCGCGGGCGTGACCTCCGGCTCGGTCGAGACGTCGCGATCAAGATGCTGCGCACCGACCTCGCCCGCGACGCGACGTTCCAGCTGCGGTTCCGGCGCGAGGCGCAGAACGCCGCCTCGCTCAACCACCCGGCGATCGTCGCCGTCTACGACACCGGCGAGGAACGCGGGCCGACCGGCGAAGACGCTGCCGTACATCGTCATGGAGTTCGTCAACGGGCGCACCCTCAAGGAGGTGCTCACGGCCGAGGGGCGGCTGATGCCCCGGCGCGCGCTGGAGATCGTCCGCCGACATCTGCGCGGCGCTGGAGTTCAGCCACCGGCACGGCATCATCCACCGGGACATCAAGCCCGGCAACGTGATGCTCACCCAGACCGGCCAGGTCAAGGTCATGGACTTCGGCATCGCGCGGGCGCTGGCCAGCGGCGCGACCACGATGACGCAGACCAGCGCGGTGATCGGCACCGCGCAGTACCTGTCGCCCGAGCAGGCCCGCGGCGAGGCGGTCGACGCCCGCAGTCCGACGTCTACGCGACCGGCTGCGTGCTCTTCGAGCTGCTCTGCGGCCACCCGCCGTTCGTCGGCGACAACCCGGTCAGCGTCGCCTACCAGCACGTCCGGGAGGACCCGCGGCCGCCGAGCGACGTCCAACCGGGACGTCACGCCCGACCTCGACGCGGTCGTGCTCAAGGCGCTGGCCAAGAACCCGCTCAACCGCTACCAGAGCGCCGGCGAGATGCGCGCCGACGTGCTGCGCGCGGCCGCCGGCCGGCCGGTCTCGCGCACCGCCGGTGATGACCGAGGACGAGATGGCGACCGTGATGCAGCGCCAGGCGCGGCTACCGCCCGTCCGGGCCGCCGTCACGCCAGCCGGCCCGGGCCGCCCAGCGCAACAAGCGCAAGAGCTCCGCCGCGATCGTGGTCGTGCTGGTGCTGCTCGGCGTGCTCGCGGTGGCCGCCCTGTCCATCGGGCTCTATCTGGTCAACCAGACGCCGTCGGTGCAGGTCCCCGACCTGTCGGGGAAGACGGCGGCGCAGGCCGACGCGGCGCTCGCGGCGCAGGGCCTGCGCGGTGACGCCGCACCCGGCCACCGAGCGACGGCTGTACGATGGGCACGGTCATCGACCAGGACCCGAAGTTCGGCCGCAAGTCGTGGACAAGGGCAGCCAGGTCGACTACACGGTGTGCGCCGGCTCCCAACCGGTGGCGGTGCCCGTCCCTGATCGGTCTCAGCGTCACCGACGCCGCAGGAGTTCGCTGAAGGAGAAGGGCCTGACCTCCCGGACGGAGGCCGTCGACGCGGTCGACAAGGACAAGGTCGTCAGCACCGACCCGCCGGCCGGCACTCTGCTGAACCCGGGCGACACCGTCGCCCTCAAGGTCGGCAACGGCAACCTGGCGCTGCTGCCCGACCGTCACCGGACAGACGCAGGACGGCGCGATCAAGGCGCTGCGGGACGCGGGCTTCACGAGCAACCCGAAGTTCGTGAACCGGACGGTCAGCCAACCCGGACGACCGACCGGCAAGGTGGTCGGTCGACGGATCAGAAGGCCGGCCAGCCGTACAAGAAGTCGACCCACGATCACCGTCTTCGTCGGCAAGCTGGACCACCGCTCGCCGTCCGGCCGGCCCGAGCAGCCCGTCGCCGCTCGGCGTCGGCGGACACCGGCTCGAGGCTTCAGTGCGAAGGCGGCCAGGCGGCGGGTCTCGACCTCGGCGGCCAGTGCCGGGGCGCGGTCCAGCGCCTCGGGGAAGCCGCACAGCGCCAGCCAGTTGGCGAGCATCAGGTGGCCGCCCTGGGTCAGCACCGACTCGGGGTGGAACTGCACGCCCTCGATCGGCAGCTCGCGGTGCCGCATCGCCATCACCACGCCCGACTCGGTGCGCCCGGTCACCTCGATCTCCGGCGGCAGGGTCGACTCGACCACGGCGAGCGAGTGGTAGCGGGTGGCGATGAACGGGTCGGGCAGCCCGGCCAGCACGCCGGCGCCGGCGTGGGTGACCAGGGAGGTCTTGCCGTGCAGCAGTTCCGGGGCCCGGGTGACCGTCGCGCCGTAGGCCGCGCCGAACGCCTGGTGACCGAGGCAGACGCCGAAGATCGGCCGGCGCCCGCCGACGTCGCTTGATGACCTCCATGCAGATGCCGGCGCGTTCCGGTGTGCCCGGGCCGGGTGAGAGCAGCACGCCGGCCGGGTCGAGTGCGAGCCACCTCGTCGACGGTGATCTCGTCGTTGCGCCGGACGTCGCAGTCGACGCCGAGCTGGCCGAGGTACTGGACCAGGTTGAAGACGAACGAGTCGTAGTTGTCGATCACCAGGATGCGCACGGCTCACCTGCTCGGGTTCAGGGTCAAGAGGGGATCACGACCGGCACCGACGCCGGCCCGGCCGGGGTGGGCGACTGGACGTTGTCCGCGGGCGCGCCGCCCCCGCCGTCGGCCGGTGAGCCGTTGCTGTTCTCGATCTGCACGTCGTCGAACGGCAGGATCGGCTCGATCGCGGGAAAGACCTTGTACCAGAGCAGGGCGCCGACCGCCGCGACCAGTACCAGGGAGATGAGCGCCTTGAACTTGGCTTGGCGGACCGGGATGTGCCGCCAGATCCAGCTGTACATCGCGAGTCAGCCTCCCAGCTCGGCGGGGTTGCCGGCGGTGCGGGGCTGCTCGTGGTCGAGCTCGGCGTGCACGACGAGGCGCTGGTAGTTGTTGAACTTCGGGTTGCAGGTGGTCAGCGTCAGCAGGGCCGCGGTCGGCGGCTGGCCGGGCTGGTTGGGCACCGGGGCGACCACCTCGACCGCGGTGGGCGCGACGACCTGCCGCCCGGTGACCTTGTAGACGAACCAGGTGTCGGCGGTCTGCACCACGATCGGGTCGCCGGCCGTGAGCTTGTCGAGATCCCAGAAGATCGCCTTGGTGCGGTGGCCGGCCATCGAGAAGTTGCCGACCTCGCCGGGCATCGCGGTGTCGGGATAGTGCCCGGGGGCGTACCGGATGTCGGCCGGGCTGACGCCCTGCACGACCACCCAGTGCTTGTTGAGCTTGGGGATGAACAGCGCGGCCATGACCTTGCCGTCGGCCACCTTGGCCGGCGTCGACGGGGCGACCGTCGGCTGCGCCCATTGCTGGTTGAGCTCCTGGTTGAGCTCGCTCTGGTGTTCGTTGACGATCGCCGCCTTGCCCCACACCTCGTAGGCGGCGAACAGCAGCACGATCACGCCGAACGTGATGAGCAGTTCGCCGGCCGTACGGCTGACGGCGCGTACGACGCTGCCGAACGTCGTGCGGGTCAGGTCCGAATACACGCTGCGGTACCCCTCCTCGGTGCGCACCGGCCGCAGCGGGACCACCCGGACGCCCTTGTCGTCCTTGTCCTTCGCGGTGTCCGGTTCGTCGTGAGGGGTTGATTCGCGGACGTCGGGCTCGGTCGCTGGCGGGGGGCGCATCAGCGCGGTCTTCGGGATAAACGTCGTGATGCCCTCTTCGGGTATGGGCGGGCGGATCGGGCGGGACGGCGGCGGCCGGGAGGGCAGGCGGCGGAGAACGGAGGTCTCGTCCGCATTGGCGATCTTGGGAAGCATCGCGGTGGCCGCGTCGTCCGGCTCGGCCGCGGCATGCCGGGGCCGATGCTGGCTACGGGGTGAGTCCGTCACTGTCGGGCGTCCCCCTTCAGCTCGTCCTACCGTGCCGACCTCAGCGCGATGGAACCGTCGTAAGCGGGAACCACCACGTCGTTCTCCGGCTTCACCTGATAACCCAGACCGAAGCTTAACGCCGCTTCCTGGAAGAGCCGGACACCCTCCGCCGCATCCAGCGCGGCTTGCAACTCGCCGGCGTTGCCGATCGCGGTGATCACGAACGGTGGCGAGTACACCCGCCCGTCCAGGAGGAGCGTGTTGCCGACGCAGCGCACGGCGCTGGTGGAGATCACCCGTACACCCATGATCGTCATGGCCTCGGCCCCGCCCGACCACAGCGCGTTGACCACGGCCTGTACGTCCTGCTGGTGAACGACCAGGTCGTCCGGCCGGGCGCCGGCCGGGCGACTGCCGTCGGCGCGCCGGGGCGCGTCGTCGAGTCGCACGGTCAGGCCCGGGCCTCGCAGGGCGGTCAGCCCGGCCGCCGCGCGCTCGGCGTCGCCACGGGCGCGCTGGTCGGCGACCCGGTTGTCGGTGGCGGCCTTCCCCCGGGAGGTGTCCTCGATCTCGTGCCGGAGCGCCGAGGCGCGGGCGTTGGCGTCGGCGACCTCGCGCTTACGCTGGGCGATCAGCCCGGTCAGCTCGGTTCGCCGGTCGTCGCGCAGGTCGGTGCCCTTGGCGGTGGTGGCGCTGGTGGTGAACAGGAAGCCGGCCAGCAGCAACACCACCGGCGTGAACCAGGACCAGCCCCGGGGTCGGCAGACGGCGGAGATTGCGGCGGAAAATACCGCGCGAAGGGGCCGCACCACCACCCCTTCCCCCACGCGTGTACCGACACGACTACGCTAGTCGGAGACATTATTCCGGTCGGCGCGCTCGGAGGTGGCAGCGCTCGCTGGGTAGTGTTGCCACACGGAACCCCTCCCAGGAGACTCGCGGTGCCAAAGTCACAAGTCCGCAAGAAGAAGGTCTACACGCCGCCGGCTGAACTCCGGCCGCAGCAGACCGCCGCAGCCAAGCGGCCGAGTCCGATCTGGCTGCCGATTACCGCGGTGGCGCTCATCGTCGTCGGCATCGCCTGGCTGGTGATCTACTACCTGACCAACGGATTCCTGGACGTCGACGCACTGTCGGCGCTCGGCAAGCTCGGCTACTGGAACCTCGCCATCGGATTCGGCTGCATGGTCGCCGCCCTCGGCCTGCTGTCGAAGTGGCGTTAGGACCGACCCCTCAGATTTGATCGACCCCCTCCCCGCGCGCGGCTGGCGTGTGTGGAGGGGGTCGTGTGGTATTTGCAGCGCTAATCGCGGCTACTGCTTGCCGACGAGATACATGACCAGGCCCAGCGCGGCGACGAAGGCCAGCCCGGTGGCGACGACGCCGAGCCCGCGCATCGTCTCTTCGACGGCGAGTTTTCGGGCGGCCGGGATGAGGGCCTTGGTGCGCTGGTAGTCGAGGCGGGCGCGCTTGGCCCGCTGGCTCGAGCTACCCACGAAGCCGCCGATGACCAGCGCGATCACGACGCCTACTATTGCCGAACTCATCGACCCTCCAACGCGGGTGCCGCCGACCATTCGGCACAGCATTCTCCCTGCTCACGTGCGGGAACAACCCCCCGAAAGGAGTAGGGTGATCTACCTTGGCCGATGCCTCGGCACCTTCGGCGGCCGGCGTACCCGTGTCGTGAAACAATTGCTGTCTAGGCGAAGGGATCATCGGCGCGAGCGTGTTGACCACACTGTTGCCCTTGTTGGCGTTCGCGTTGCTGACCGCGGCGAACGCTGGTTTCGTTGCGGCCGAGTTCGCGCTGGTGACGGTCGACCGGTCGGAGATCGAGCGACAGGCCGCCGCCGGCGACCGCAAAGCCCGGACGGTGCGGCGCGCCTTGCGCGAGCTGTCCTTCCAGCTCTCCGGTGCGCAGCTGGGCATCACGTTGACCGCCTTGCTGGCCGGCTACCTGGCCGAGCCGGCCCTCGCCCACCTCATCGAGCCGCTGATCCGGCCGATCGCGGGCAGCGCCACCGACGGCGTCGACCACATCCTCGCCCTGGGGATCGCCACGCTGATCTCGATGCTGTTCGGCGAACTGGTGCCCAAGAACGCCGCGCTCGCCCGGCCGATGCCGATCGCGCGGGCCACGGCCGGTCCGCAGCGGGCCTTCTCGATGCTGTTCGCGTGGTTGATCCGCGCACTCAACGGCACGGCCAACTGGCTGGTCCGCCAGTTCGGCGTCGAGCCGCAGGAGGAGTTGGCCAGCGCCCGGTCGCCGGAGGAGCTCGGCCTGCTGGCCGCGATCTCCGCGCAGGCCGGGGCGCTGCCCAGGGAGACCGCGGTGCTGTTGCAGCGCACGATCCGCTTCGGCGACAAGCGGGCGGCCGAGGCGATGACGCCTCGCGTCGACGTCGTGTCCCTGCACGCCGACGCGTCGGTAGCGGACCTTCTGGCGGCGGCGGTGGAGACCGGGCTGAGCCGCTTCCCCGTGTACATGACGACGCTCGATCAGGTGACCGGGGTCGCGACGGTGACGGATGCGCTGGGCGTGCCACCGGTGCGCCGGCCGACCACCAACGTCGCGGCGGTCGCCCGCGAGCCGATCTTCGTACCCGAAAGCCTCGACCTCGACGGCGTGTTGGAGGCGCTGCGCAAGGGCGGCGCCGACATGGCCGTGGTGATCGACGAGTACGGCGGCACCGACGGCGTGGTGACCATCGAGGACCTGGTCGAGGAGCTCGTCGGGGAGATTTCCGACGAGCACGACGTCGAGGAGACCACCACCGCGCACGGCCTGCCCGACCTGACCGCGCCGGGCGCCGAGCGCACCGTGCTGGTCGACGGGGTGCTGCGCGAGGACGAGCTGGCCGAGCAGACCGCGTTCCGGATGCCCGAGGGCCCGTACGAGACGCTCGCCGGCTTCCTGATGGCGCGGCTCGGGCACATCCCCACCGTCGGGGAGACCTGGAAGGAGCACGGCTGGGAGTTCACCGTCGTCGAGGTGGACCGGCGCCGCATCGAGCAGGTCCGCGTGGTCCGGCCGGAGCCGCACGATGACTAGCTTCCTGATCACCGTCGTGCTGTTGCTCGGCAACGCCTTCTTCGTCGCCGGTGAGTTCTCGCTGATCGCGTCGCGCCGGACGGTGATCGAGCCGCTCGCGGAGACCTCCCGGCGGGCGCGGACCGCGCTGCGAGCCATGGGCCAGATCCCGATCATGATCGCCGGCGCCCAGCTCGGCATCACCGTCTGTTCACTTGGCCTCGGTGCGCTCACCGAGCCGGCGCTCGCGCACCTGCTCGTGGGCCCGTTCGAGGCGATCGGCCTGCCCGACCGGGCGGTCCATGCGGTCGCGTTCGTCGTCGGCCTCGGCATCGTCGTCTTCGCGCACACGGTTATCGGCGAGATGGTGCCGAAGAACCTGACGCTGGCCGGGCCCGAACGCGCGGTGCTGTGGCTCGGGCCGCCGATGCTGGCCTTCTGTATGGCGACCAAGCCGCTGCTCGTGGCCATGAAATGGGCGGCGCGCGCGATCCTCTCCCTGTGGCGGGTCGAGGCCACGGACGCGGTCAAGACCGTGTTCACCGCCGAGGAACTGGCCGGCCTGGCCGCCGAGGCGACCAGCGAAGGGCTGCTCGCCCCCGAGGAGAACGCCCGCATCGCCGGTGCGCTGGCGCTCAGCCGCCGCACCGCGCAGGACGCCCTCCGGCCGTGGAGCGAGATCACCACGGTGGCCGAGGACGTCTCCCCGGCGTCGCTCGAGGTGCTGGCCACCCGGACCAACCGGTCGCGCTTCCCGGTCGTCGAGCGGTCCTCGCGCCGGGTCCTCGGCTTCGTGCACGTCAAGGACGTGCTGGGGATCGTCGGGCCGCAGCGGCGCGCACCGATTCCGGCGGAGCTGATCCGGCCCCTGGCCATCGTCCCGCCGACCCGGACGCTCGCCGAACTGCTGCTCGCCATGCGCCGCGAACGCCGGCACATCGTCCTGGTCAGCGACGGCCGGGTGCCCCTCGGCGTGGTCACGCTCGACGACGTGCTGACCGCGGTCGTCGGATTCGACCGTCCTACAGCTGCGGAAGTCGGACAAACGGCATAATCGTGCGTTATGCGTACGTGGACCCGCATCCGAATCCTCGTGCTCGTCTTCGCCGGCCTGCTCGCCGTACCGCTGCTGGTTGTGGCCTTCCGGGGTGACCACTCGCTCGGACCGACCGCGTTCCGGCTCTCCGGGCCCGCGCCGTCGCCGCCGAGCTCGC
Organism: uncultured Actinomycetota bacterium; assembly: GCA_963816625.1. Lineage (GTDB taxonomy): Bacteria > Actinomycetota > Actinomycetes > Mycobacteriales > Micromonosporaceae > Dactylosporangium. The sequence continues at coordinate 401,966 of CAWFLC010000008.1, forward strand.
CGGCGACGGCCGCGGTCGGCTCGCCGCCGTCGCCTCCGGCGCCGGTCACCGTGCGGTACGGCTTCGATCAGGGGGTGGGCGACTCGGTGCACTCCCTGGAGGGGCGGCTCTCCCTGCGGGCGCGGGTCGCCGCCGGCGGCTCGCTGACCACCACCCCGCACGGCACCGGACTGGCAGTGCGCTTCCCGAAGCCGTGCGCCAAGTACGGTACGCAGAGTTGCCAGCGCGCCATCCTGCAGAGCGGCCCGGCCGGGTTCTTGAACCCCGGTTCGGCACCGTTCCGTTACGGAGCGTCGGTATTGATGGCGCCTTCGGAAACCTCGAAAGGCGCCAATGTCGTTCAGAAAGGGTTCTCGGTCCGCGACGCTCAGTTCAAGCTGCAGGTCGACGGGTACGAGGGGCGCCCGAGTTGCGTACTGGTCGGTGCTGGTTCGCCAACCATCTATGTCGCGCTGTCTTCCACAACGGTGGCGAATTCGCAATGGCACAAAATTGAGTGCACACGCGGTAACGCGACGCTCACTATTTCAATAGACGGTAAATCCTACGGTCAGGTAGGTATTCCACCGTCACTGTCCATCGCCAACAAGGATCCGCTCTGTATTGGTGGCAAGGGAACCAGTGCCAACAACGACCAATTCGCGGGGGCCATCGACGATGTGTTCGTCACTCGGACTGCCTGACTTTTTCGGTCAAAACGGACGGGAATGCGCCCTGGGCTTGCTCACTGTCGAGTAGCGCCATAACGTGACTCTTCGCCGAGTGGACGTCGGCGCCCACCGATGGGCGCCTCACTTGGCACCGCCGAATCGAAATACCGAGCCGGGGAACCAAATCACCAAGTGGGGTGAATCCGCGAATTTGCGGTAGGGCGAACTTCCCGCCCGAACCCGTCAGCTAACCCGGTAGGCGGCTGTGGAAGAAGGAGTTCCTCCTCGGTGACGCTCCGTGTAAGGCGGCTTCATCGCTCTCGGCTCAGCAAGGGTCTGTTCGCGATCATCGGGGGAGTTGTCCTCGCGCTCGGCGCGACCGGACAGGCCAACGCCGGCCCCACCCCGGCGGAGATCGAGGCGCAGATCGACGCCCAGTGGAATCAGCTCGAGCCGGTCATGGAGCAGTACAACGCCGCCGACTCCGAGTACCAGGTCAACGCGGCCAAGGCGGCGCAGTTGGCCAACCAGATCCGCCCGCTGGCCCTGCAGGTCGACGTGGCGCTCAACCGGGTCAGTTCGATCGCGGTGCAGTATTACGTGTCCGGACGTGCCTCCGCGTTCAACGCGCTGCTCACCACCGGCTCCGCGGCCGACTTCGCCGACCAGTTGATCACCCTCAACGGGATCGCGATGAAGGAAGAGCTGCAGATCAAGGGCGTCGTCGAACTCAAGGCCAAGTACGACGCCCAGAAGAAGCCCCTTGACGAACTGCTGGCCAAGCTGGGCAAGCAGAAGGCGGAACTGGCCGCGAAGAAGGCGTCCATCGACGGGCAGATCAAGAACCTCAACGCCATGCGACTCGCGGCGTACGGGACCGACGCCGGCACCGGCAACCTCCGGCCGGTGGCCTGCCCAGCGACGTACACCGGCGGGCCGGGCGTCAAGGCGGCGCAGGCGGCCTGCAAGCAGATCGGCAAGAGCTACGTCTTCAACACCGCCGGGCCGAACCACTTCGACTGTTCGGGCCTGACGATGTGGTCGTGGGCCCAAGCCGGGGTGACCTACCTGCGGCACTACACCCAGTGGCAGTACGACGACACCAAGCGCATCACCAAGGACCAGTTGCAGCCGGGTGACCTGGTGTTCTTCTACAGCGACCGGCACCACGTCGGGCTGTACGTCGGCAACGGCTGGATGGTCCACGCCCCGCACACGGGCGACGTGGTGCGGATGAAACAGATCGACGGCATGCCGATCGCCGGATACGGCCGACCGAAGTACTGACCATGCGCGAGCTGGAGCGCCGGGAGCCGTCGGCTCCCGGCGCTCTGCGCTGAGGTCCGGCCGGGAGGCCACCATTTCCCCGGAGTAGTGGCCTCCGGCCCGCGCTGAGGCCACTACTTCCCCGGAGTTGTGGCCTCCCGACCCCTCTGAGGCCACTCCTTCCCCGAAGTTGTGGCGACGCAGGCTTGGGGACGCGAGCCTGGCAGCGGAGGCGCCCCGCGCCGGAGCGGTGTCTGGCGGGAGCGACGGTCGCACGCTCGACGGACCCGAGTCATCGGCGAAAAAGATTATTGGGTTGGCCAGGTGCGCCAGTTTTGCCACGAGCGGCTGGCGGTCGGGCCGCGTTGGCCCTGGTAGCGCGAGCCGTAGACCGCGGCGCCGTAGGGGTGCTCGGACGGCGAGGACAGCCGGAAGATGCAGAGCTGGCCGATCTTCATGCCCGGCCACAGCGTGATCGGCAGGTTGGCCACGTTGGACAGCTCCAGCGTGACGTGGCCGGAGAAGCCCGGGTCGATGAAGCCGGCGGTCGAGTGGGTCAGCAGCCCGAGCCGGCCCAGGCTGGACTTGCCCTCGAGGCGGCCGGCGAGCTGGTCGCCGAGCGTGATGACCTCGAGGGTGGAGGCGAGCACGAACTCGCCCGGGTGCAACACGAACGGCTGACCGTCGTCGACCTCGACCAGGGCGGTCAGGTCGTCTTGACGGATCGCTGGGTCGATGTGGGTGTAGAGGTGGTTGTTGAAGACACGGAACCAACGATCGAGGCGCACATCGATGCTCGACGGCTGGACCAGCGCCGGCTCGAAGGGCTCGAGCGACAACTGACCGGCCTTGTGCTCCGCGATGAGGTCACGATCGGAAAGCAGCATTGGACGAGGGTAACGGGTTTCACCCGGTCGGGTATTCGGGCGGTATTCGTACGTACGTTCGATAAGCTTAACACATGGTTTCGTGGGTGGAATTCGCCGAAGTCGAGCCCTCGCTGGCGTCGGACGTGCGGTCGTTGATGTGTCAATACGGTGCCGGGCTGGGCTATCTGGCGACGGTGCGCCCCGACGGCGGCCCTCGCGTGCACCCGGTGTCCCCGGTCATCACCGACGAGGGCCTGTTCTGCTTCGTCATCAGGTCGCCGAAGCGCCACGACCTCGACCGCGACGGGCGCTACGCCCTGCACACGTTCCCGCCGGAGGAGTCCGACGACGAGGCGTACGTGTCGGGGCGGGCCAAGGCGGTGACCGACGCCGGCCAGCGGGAGCGGCTGTCCCGGCTGATGCGGGCGGACCCGGCGGCGGACTGGAAACTGTTCGAGCTGTCGATCGAGGTGGCGATGGTGGTCCGGCGCGGGCTGTCCTCGTCGCCGTCCCCGGCTCCCCGCAAAGTCGTCTGGCGCGACCCGGAGCGGGACGGGCCGTTGGCCACCGTTCGGCCACTGAGACAATGGCGAAGGAGTGGTCCGTGCGCCACGGCGGCCGATTCGGTACAGTAGGGCCGCTCGCGGGTGTAGTTCAATGGCAGAACATCAGCTTCCCAAGCTGACAGTGAGGGTTCGATTCCCTTCACCCGCTCCACGACGAAGGCCCAGGTAGACCGCCATGCGGTGCCTGGGCCTTAATCGATGCCGATCACTGCCCCTTCCGCTCGTGCCCGTTGCGTGCCCGATCGCGCTGCCGGGTGAGGGGGTTTTCTGCTCAGGCGCCGGTCGAGGGCCGGGGACCACGTTCGAGGATTTCGTCGAGGAGCCTGGCGGTGGCGGTGAGATGTTCCTGGTTCCAGGTCTGTATGTTCCACCTCAGGTTGGTGAAGCCGATCTGCAGCTCGTAGCAGTGGTGGCGTACGGCGGCGTCGACGAGGGCGCTCTTGTCGGCTCGTAAGCCTTGGTCCTGGAGCAGACCGGACAGTGGGTCGATGGTTGCGATCCCCGGGTAGAACACGGGCGCCCAGAGACTGCACCAGGCGGCGTCGTAGAAGAAGTCACCGCGTACCGAACGCTTCCAGGAAAACACCGCTTGAACCCGGCGACAGTCCGGACTCACCAGCACGTTGCCGTGCAGGAGATCACCATGTATGAGATCGCGGCGCTCAGGGCAGGCCGCTATCAGCGTCCTCACCCGGTCGCAGACCGCCGTGGACAGGGCCGCGAGCTTCGGGTCGGCCGCTAGGGCGGCGCTCCATCCGTGCACCGGATTCTCCGGATCGTCCACCAGCTTGGCGAGGACAAATTCCCGCCAACTGCGGACCGGCGCGCCTGCCGGGTGCCACATCACCGGGGTACCGGGGGATGCGGGTACCCGGTAGAGCGCCACGAGCAAGCGGGTGAGGGTGGGGGCGACGGCATCGGCGCGCTCGGCCGGCGTGTCCTCCAGGAACCGCCCGTGATGACGTACCGAGATGGCGTAGGCCTGTCCGGTCGGTGTGGTCCCTATCTCCCTGACCTGCGGTACCGGCAGGTCCGGTCCGCTGAAGGCCATAGCCATCCGGTCGACTTCGTACCAGGAACGTTCGCGCCCGAAGCGGATCACCAACTCTTCCCCGCCCGCTCGGTAGGCCCATGCCGACGACCACAGCCCGCCGATGAGGGGCTCCAGATCGCTGGCAGTGCCGCCGGTGTGCTGGGCGAGGAATGCGGCGACCTCTTCGTGCCCGGGCTGTTGCATCCCGCCAGTATCCGCCCAGGTTGTCCGCCGACGGTTCACACGGAAGCGGTCAGCGTGCCCGATCCCGGCCCGATGCGGCGGCCACCTTCAGGCGGCGACGGTGCGTGGCTTGAATGTGATGTCGAGGTCCGCGTCGAGGGCAGTCGCCAGGCGGGCCAGGAGCGGCACGGTTGGTGTGGCTCCGCCGGATTCGAGGCGGGAAAGCTGCGGCTGGGTCATGCCGGCGCGTTCGGCGAGGTCGGCCTGGGTCAGTCCGAGTTCGGTGCGCCGGTCGTGGACCATCTGGCCGAGCAGCAGCGAAGCTCGGGCCTCCTCGTAGGCGGCTGCGTGTTCGTCGGCCCCCCTGCGCTCCCAGCGAGTGTGACGTGTCGTCATCGTCTCGTCCTTCCCTTGCTGCGCCTCATAGCCACTTCCGCTCGTACGTCTCGGTGGCGGGCGCATGGGCGTCGTGTCCTGTCGCGCAGGTCTGCTGCGCTGCGATGGCCCGCGCTACCTCGGCCCGCTCGACTTGTCGAGTTTTGCGGAACACGGTCAGCAGTACGACCCGTGCGCCTGGTGCTAGCCAGTAGCTGATCCGTGCGGCAGATCGATCTAGGTGGAACCGCAGTTCCCGAGTCTTGCCGCCGAGGTGGCGTGAGTACGGCTCGCCGAGCGTCTCGGCCCGCTCGGCAAGGATGTCGGCCATCGCCTCCACCTTCGCGTACTCGACGAGTCGTAACGTCTCAAGCCAGTCCCGGACCTCGGGTTCCAGCTCGATGACGTAGCGACCGTCCACTCGACCATGATATACCGTCCTCGGTATATTTTCCATCGCCCGTCTCGCTGCAAGGTCGCATCGCCGTGCAACTAGCGTGCCTTTGGCCCGGGCCGGTAGAGGTCACTCCAGGCCGTTCGGGACCGCCGTGACCTGCGGCCGGCGGCGCTGGGCGGGTTTTGCATGCGGTTCCCAAGCTGACAGTGAGGGTTCGATTCCCTTCACCCGCTCAGACAGAGAAACGCCTGGCAAGGCATATGCCTAGGCCAGGCGTTTCTTATCTCAGAGACTCAATTGCTGCCTCGTGCCATTAGCACTCGCCTTTGGCGCTCGGCTGCTCGCGACTGCGTGGTGTGGCCACTCCTACCATGGGTCGGTATAGCATCTGTGCTATGGCCTGGGGTACCGTGGAGCTTGAGCCGGAGGTCCGAGGATGGCTGGAGGGGTTGCCAACTGCGCAGTTCGCACGAGCCGCCTTCTATGTCGACCTCCTTGCGGAGCAGGGACCACTGCTCGGCGAGCCGTACACCAAGCAATTGGACGGCAAGCTTCGAGAATTGCGGTTCTACGTCGAGCGAGACGCGGTGAGGGTGACCTACTGGATTGCTTCTGGCCGACGGATCGTGCTGTTGACCGTCTTCCGCAAGACCCGACAACGTGAAGATCGTGAAGTCGAGCGGGCGCGCCGAGCATTGGCACGCTGTGAAGCTGAGGCTCACACCGCTGAAGAAGAGGAACACTGATGAGTGATCGTGGAAACTGGTCGGAGCTACGGGACCGGCGGATGTCCGAGCCGGGCGCTGCAGAGGCATACGACGCGAGCCGTCTCGCCTTCGAGCTCGGACGGGCGGTTCGTGAGCTGCGGGAGCGGCACGGCTGGAGTCAGGCGGAGTTGGCTGAGGCGGCGTCGATGACCCAGTCGGCGGTGGCCCGCTTCGAAGCCGGCGGGACCGTGCCGACGCTTCCGGTGCTGGAGCGTCTTGCACGAGCGCTCGATGTCCAATTGGCGGTCGGGTTTGCGCCGAAGCCAGCGGCGGCCTGACCTCGGTGCCCGTGCCACTAGCGTGCCATTAGCCGAGGCCGGTGGAGGTCACTCAGGCCGCTCGGTACAGATATGACCTGCGGCTGGCAGCGTGGAGCGCGGCACTGCATGCGGTTCCCAAGCTGACAGTGAGGGTTCGATTCCCTTCACCGCTCCACAGTTAAGGCACAGGTAGACCGCCACGCGGCGCCTGCGCCTTCATCGACGACCTGTATCGCGGTCTGACGTCGTCCACGGCGTTCAGCCCGACGGACGTGTTCCCTCTGGCGCCGTGGGCCAAGATTGCCATGGGCGTGCAGTCGTTGATCTCACTCGCCGTACTGGGACTGGCGGTGGCCCGTGCGGTCAACGTGTTCACCTGAGAGAACGGCCGCTCGGAGCCTCATCTAACGGCAATATCGAGATCATCGATCGCCGTATTGAGCATGGCGCGCAGCAGCCGGTAGGTCTTCGCGACCATCGTTTCGGCCACGCCCTGGGCTAAGCGATCGTTGCGGCATGACGTCGGGCCTACTAACCCGTCGAGGATGATGTTCCATCGGCATCCATCGCCGCACACTGCGACGGTGACGCGAGTGCTCGTACCTAGCGGGAGCCATGGCGGCGCTACAGGCCGGCAAGCTTGGCGCCGACCTGGAGTGAGCTGCGGCCGCCAGGTTGGCCCAGATGGCTTGATCCGGCTACGGCGTCCCTGGCGGATCGCGGCGATCGTGCCCGAACGAGGCCGCACCACCACGATGGTGATCGAGCCGGTCAGCCATGCCGGTTTCAGCTTCCAGCCGGGCCAGTTCGGCTGGGTCATTGTCGATCGCTCGCCCTTCGCTCGCGTTCACCACCCATTTTCGTTCTCGTCCTGCGGGGACGTCGGCCCGGGCGGTCTGCTTGCCCTCACGATCAGGCCAGCGGCGACTTCACCAGCCAGGTCGCCTCATTCCCGGTGGGCACCAGGGTGTACGTCGACGGACCCCACGGCGTGTTCACCATGGACGCCCATCAGGCCCAGGGCTACGTCTTCATTGGCGGCGGTGTCGGCATCACGCCGCTGTACAGCATGCTGCTCACGATGCAAGCGCGCGAGGACATCCGACCGGTGATTCTGTTCTACGCCAACCGCAGCTGGGAGGACGTGACCTTCCGCGAGCAGCTCCAGGAACTCCAGGACTCGATGCCCAACCTGCGCGTGGTCCACGTGCTCGACCAACCGCCCGACGGCTGGACCGGCGAACGCGGCCGCATCGACGCCGACATCATCGGGCGCCACGTCCCCGCGCGCCAGTACCAGCGGCTCGAGTACTTCATATGCGGCGCCCCGGCCATGCTGGATGCGATGGAGGAGCTGCTGCTGTCGATCGGCGTCCCAGCAAGCCGGCTCAACACCGAGCGCTTCGACTTCGTCTAGGAGGTCCAGCGATGTTGCGACAGGCATGGGTCCCGCGTCTTGTATTGGCGATCGGGTCGCTGCTCCTCGCCGCCTGCGTCATCTTCGCGGCGGCACGCTGACCGGATGGTCTCAGAACCAGGACGGCCCGTGCGGCGTGTAGGGCTGTTCGAGCGTTTGGGCCTCCTCATCGCTGAGACGCAAATCCAGGGCTGCGATCGCCTCCGGCAGGTGGTGGGGCTTGGTCGCCCCGACGATCGGCGCGGAGACGACCGGATGCTTCAACACCCAGGCGAGTGCGATCTGGGCCATGGTGGCGCCGCGGGCGCCGGCTAGGCGCTCGACGGCGTCGACGACGGGCTCGTCGAGTGGCGAGTCGAAGGACTGGACGACGTGATCGACGTCGGAGCGGTGCGACTGCTCTCCCCACGGGCGTGCCAGTCGTCCCTTGCCTTGGGGCGAGTACGGGACCAGGCCGACACCCATGTCGGCGCACATCGCCATCAGCTCGCGCTCGTCCTGGCGGCGCAACAGGTTGTACTGGTTCTGCATCGAGACGAACATAGTCCAGCCGTGCATCGCGGCGGAGTGCTGGAGCTTGGCGAATTGCCATGCGTACATGGACGACGCACCAAGATAGCGGACCTTGCCGGCCTTGACGACGTCGTGCAAGGCCTCCATGGTCTCCTCGACCGGCGAGTCCGGGTCGAAGCGGTGGATCTGGTAGAGGTCGATGTAGTCGGTGCCCAGTCGGTTGAGCGAAGCGTCGACCTGCTCGAGGATGGCCTTGCGGGACAGGCCCTGCCCGCCGGGGCCGTCGTGCATACGGCCGAACACCTTGGTGGCCAGCACGATGTCCTCGCGGCGGGAGTACTGCCTGATCGCCCGGCCGACGAGCGTCTCCGACGTGCCGTTCTGGTAGGTGTTGGCCGTGTCCCAGAAGGTGATGCCCAGCTCGACTGCCTGCTGGAAGAACGGTTGGGCGGCGTCGGCGTTGAGCGCCCAGCGGTGCGCACCCGGGGCATCGGGATCGCCGTAGCTCATGCAGCCCAGTGCGAGGCGGCTGACCTTGAGTCCGGTCCCGCCCAGTCGTACGTAGTCCATCGAGTCTCCAGTGAGATGTCGGCCGGCAGCCGGGTCAGGGGCGCTCTTGCTCGTACCCTCGCAGGTAGTCCACCACGAACTCGGGCACGGCATCGTCGTCGTCGCCGGTGGACTCGTCCGGAAAGTCGAAGACCGCGATCATCATCTGCATCGGGTACGTGGGTGGGCGCGCGCAACTGCGCACAAGTTCACCGTCGACGAGGAAGTCCGCCTTGTCGGCCGTCCAATCCACCGCGTACGTGTGGAATTCGGTAATGTCGATCGGCAGCGGTACGGCCGCGAAGTCCTGGGCGAGCGATGGGTCGCGGAACGCCTTGATGCCCACGCCGACCTCGGTCGACGTCCCGGGTACCACCGCGTTGCCGAACATCTCCGTGACGCACAGCTCACCGCAGTGCTCCGGCGTGTCGTCGAGCCCGCTCATCCACCAGGCGACCATCGACCGCTTGGTGACCACCCCGCGAGCGCGCATCTCCAAGTACCCGTGATCAGGGGTGTAGCCCCAGAAGGTCGGCTGCTCCTCCTGGACGGTGATGCCCTCGCGCCATGGCTGCTGGCCTATGGTGCTGCCCACCGGTCCGGAGAAGTTGCCGGACTGGACGCCGGAGACCCGCAGCGGTGCGTGGTCGCCGGGAAGCCACCGGCCCTGCTCCGGCGGGATGAACAGGCGCAGACAAGAGTCCCGGATCTCATAGTTGGCCGCCGTGGCCGCGCGGGAACTCCAGGCGGGCAGGTAGTGCGGAAGCCAGACGCCGAGGTCCAGGTCCGGCTCGTCGAAGTCGTCCGCGAACAGCAGTTTCATGCGTGCATCGTGCCGCAACTCACGCTCGTACCGGATGATCCGGCTCAGTAACCTTGAACCGTGGATTCACCGACTGAACAGCCACGGTTGCAGTTGTCGGGCGTCGTGCTCGACTCGCCCGACGCGCGCGAGCTGGCCGCGTTCTATCAGCGGCTGCTCGGCTGGAAGATTCAGGACGAGGAGCCGGACTGGGTCACGCTGAAGCCGCCCGGTGGTGGTGCCGGCCTCTCGTTCCAGACTGAGTCGAACTACGCGCGTCCGGTCTGGCCGGCCAAGGACGGCGACCAGCAGATGATGGTCCACCTCGATATCGGCGTCGACGATCTCGCGGTCGCCGGCGCGCACGCGACCGCGGCCGGGGCGCAGCTCGCCGATTTCCAGCCGCAGGAGGACGTTCGCGTCTACCTCGACCCGGCCGGGCACCCGTTCTGCCTGTTCCAGAGCTGACCTTCTGGCTTTTCCTGACTCGGGTCCGTCGTGCGCCTGACCGTCGCTCCCGCCAGACACCGCTCCGGCGCTGGGCGCCTCCGCTGCCAGGTCCGCGTCCCCAAGCCCGGTTCGCCACAACTCCGGGGAAGGAGTGCCCTCTGCCGGCGCGGGAAGCCACAACTCCGGGGAACTAGTGGCCTCAGAGGGGTCGGGTGGCCACAACTCCGGGGAACTAGTGGCTTCAGCGGGGTCGGGTGGCCACTGCTTCGGGGAAGTAGTGGCCTGAGGTGGCGGACTGTTCGGCCTGGGGCGAGCGCTCGACGGGTCTTTTCTCTGGTCGGCGCCACCGTGGGGTTCGGGGCGGTGAACCTTGGACACGAACAGTCGCTGGGGCGGCCGTTGGTGTCCATGATCGGCGATGAGCGGCCAGCGTCGGCGAAGATCGCGTTCGAGGCCGGTCGAGCGGCCTCGCCGACGAAGGCCACCAGCACCCCGGACCACTCATTGAGCACTCGGGTACGCCTCAGCGACGACGCCTCATAGTGGCCACCGTCGATGGGCCGCACGTGACGTCCCAGTGGTCGATGTGCCACCGCGACACGCCGGCGCGATGTCGGCAGATCGACCACCGTCTGGCCGATTGGGGGCAGATCGACCACCGTCTTCGGGTGTCCGGGTGTCCGGGTGTCCGGGTGCACGGAATAGGAGCCAAGAACCGGCCGGCCCATCACTCTGAGCTATTGTGCAAGCACATTAAGCTACAATTCCGCACTAATGCCGACCGTCAACGGGGGATGCAAGCGTGCAGCGTAACGTTCAGATTGCCGCCGTGCCACACTCGGTGCGGCTATGGCCGCCGCAACGCTGATCGTCGGCCTTGGCCGTGATGGCAATGATGGCCATCACTCGAACGACGCGGCGGTCAAGCTGGATCGTCCGAGCGCGGCCGTGTCCAACGCGGCTCCGTCCCGGGCAGCGACGCCGCCGCCGGCCGCCAAGAAGGCGGGATCACCGACGAGCATCGACACACAGAGGCAGTCGGCCGCCAGGGTCACGGTGGTGAATTCGGGCTCACTGTCGATGGACAAGCACACCATGAAGATCGTCTCGGCGCATGGGGACCTGACTGGCCAGCGCGAACTGGCCTGGGCTGCCGACGCCGGCCACGCCGCGGGCGCCGCGCGGTGCACGCAGAACTTCCGCTTCAACCCCCAGTCGAAGGCCGGTGTCCGGCCGAGCATGCTGCTCTGCTGGCGGACCAGCGCGACGAAGAGCGTCTATACCCTCGCCGTCGACATCACGCAGAAGCCCTCGGAGCGGGCGAGCGTGGCCACACTGAACGCGACCTGGAACGCGATGTCGTAGTCGGCCACGCTCGTCGATCACGGCGTGCCGGTCAACCGGCCGCAACTCGCCTTCGTCAAGGCGAAGGTCGCCACCAACGCGTTGCGGTGTGCTAAACGAAGCGCGACCCGGAGCCTTGTGGGCTCCGGGTCGCGGGTGATCCGGTCAATCAGGCGTCAGTCATCAGTAGTCCGCGACCGTGAAGGTCGAGAAGCTGGAGATGACCGTTTGCGAGAAGTTGGTGTCCGTGGTGTTCGCGCCCCTCGCACCGTTGCTGACGACCGTAATGGTGTAGGTGCCGTCGGCCACCGGGTTCGTCGTCGTGAGGGTGAAGCTACCCGATGTCGTGTTGGCGGTCGCCGGCTGCGAGATCGTCGCGACCTTGGGGTCCGCGGTGCTGATGGCTGTGAGAATCGTGCCCGGCGGGATGTTGGTCCCGGTGACGATCCGGCCGATGTCGATCGCCGTGAAGTTCGCCTGGCCATGGATCGTGTTGGAGCCGGTCACGGAGCCGTCAGTCGTGTCGGCGGTGTTTGTGTGGTTGCCGGTGATCGCCGCAGGTGCACCCGTCAAGTCAGCAGTGCTGGGAGCGGCGGTCAGCACAGCGTGCGTCGAGTCGATCACCGAGGCAACCGTCGTGGTCGGAAGATCGGTGCCGGCGCCATAGTCGTCGATCGCCATGCCGACATCGGAGGACGAGAAGTAGGTGCCGTTCACCGCGGTGACCGTCGCGGATGGTCCGCTGTCCGACGCGATGTAGACGATGTGGTTCGTGTTGAATGCTGGAGTGTTGGCGTTCGTCAGGCTGGTCGCCACGTTCATCTGGCAGACGAGTTCGTTGTCGGCCACGATCAGCGGGTTGAGGCACTCGCCGACCTGCCCGTTGATCTTGCCCGGGGTGGCGCTCGTCCCATCGTAGATGCCATCGACTAGGTAGACGTGCGCCGCCGAGGCGTTTGGCGTGCTGCCGTCGGTGTACCCCGCTGACGACCAGTCGAGGCTGGAGAAGCCCGTACCCGTGACGTCGATGTCGGTGTTCGTCAACTTCTTGCTGGACGCCACGTTGGGCACGACGACGATGCCGTTGGTGAACGTGAAGGCCTTCGCCTGGTTGAAGACACCAGCGGCGGTGGTCACCGAGAGCGCATATGGGCCGCCCGGCGAGTGGGCGGGCACCGTAGCGGTGAAGCTCTTGCCGTTCGGCGAAACCGACTGGATCACCAGCGCGGCGCCGCCGATCGAGGCAGTGACGTTGGCCGGGAAGTTCGTGCCCACCACGGTGATGACCGTGCCGCCGGTCGCCGCACCCGCCGCCGGCGACACACTGGTGACCGTCGCGGGCGCGGAGATCGTGTAGACCTGCGGTGCGGCGGCGACGAGCGTGCTCGTTCCCACCACGGAGTCGGAGTAGATGCACAACCAGTAGTCGGCGGTGGTCTGTGACGGGGCCGACGCGTTCAGGGCGAGCGCCTTGGCGGCACTACCGGTCGACGCCGTCGACGGCACCGTGATCGCGGCCTTCGTGGTGGGCGCAAGGTTGCGTAGCGACGCCGGGAACACACCGCCCCACTGCGCGGAGGACGCCGGATCGAAGTCCTTTGCCTGGTAGGCCCGGTAGGTGGTGGAACAGCCGGCGGCCGGGCCGGGGCCGGCGAACTGGAACTCGGCCGCCGCGCCGGTCGGGATCGCCGCGTTGGACGTCACGGTAAGGGTGTTGCCGCCGCCGCTCGGGCCTTGGGTCGCGACGCCGGTCAGGTTGCTGCCCGCCGCGGTGTACGGGGTGCCGGCGCCCGACACCAACAGGCTCGTTCCGGCGGTACTGCCCGCGTAGACACAGACGTTGAACGTCGCTGCGGCCTGTCCGGCCGCCGGTGCGACGGTAGCCGGCACGACGACGTTCAGCTTGCCCGTCGTGCCCGCCGGCACCGTCACGCTGGCGGTCGGGACTCCGATGACACCGGTCTGCACGCCGTTGACGACCTTCATGTCCGCCGTCGCCACGTACTTGTCCGCACAGGGCGCGGGCACGGCCGGGTTGTAGTACTGGAACTCGATCGGCGTGGCCGCGCTGATCGTGCCGCTGCTCGTGGTCACGGTGAGCGTGTTACCGCCACCGGCTGGACCCGAGATAGCGGAGAGCGTGAGGCCCGGGTTGGCGACCTGGTAGGCCGCGGCGCTCGTCGAGCCGGCGATCGCGCTGGAGGTAGCAGTGCTGCCGACGTAGATGCAGACGTACCAGGTCGAACTGGTCTGTAGCGCGGTACCGGAGGTCTTCAGCTGAACTCCGGACGGCACGACGATCGGAATCTTGGTCGTGCTGGTCGCGATTGCGGGTGCCGCCGCGATTATGCCGGCGCTGTTGGCCGTCGCCGACGAGGTCGTGATGTCGACCGGCGCGGCGTAGGTGGTCCCGCAACTGGACGTCGAGAACTCCGGGTAGTAGGTCGTCCCGGCCGTCCAGTTGGCGCCGGCGGTGTTCGTCGCGATGATGGTGTTGCCGCCACCGCTCGGGCCCTTGGCCGGCGAGATGGTCGAGGCGTCGTTCGCGGCAAGGGCAGGACTTGCCAGCCCAAACAGGCCCGCGGCGGTCAGGGCGAGGACGACCCCGATCCGAACTGGTGTTCGAGATCGGGATCTGATACTCCGGGTGCGCATTCGTGGTCCTCCTACTGGTGGGTACGCACGGTGTAGTTCGGTTTGGTGGTCCCCCGCGTGTATCCCCCAGGCGCGGACCATCCCCAGCGAATCGTAACTGACAGTATTTGATTCACTTCTGATAGTCACGAAGTTCGGGCGGGGCGCAGCTGGCGCGGCGCAAAGCACAAAGCGTGAGTGCCGTGCACCGGCGCTCACGCTTCGTCGACTGGTTAGCTCCTGGGATCAGCCCATCTGTCGCCACACCTTGTCGATGCTCGCGACGCTTGCCGACTCGGACGGGCGGTGGGTGAGGTCAACCGCAATCGTGTAGACGCTCTTGGTCGGGCTCGTGCGCCAGCACAGCAACATCGTCGGCCGCTCGCCGACCCGGGTTCCCGGGTTGAACTTGAAGTTCTGCGTACACCGGGCCGCCCCGACCGGGTGGCCGGCGTCGGCGGCCCAGGCCAGTTCCCGCTGGCCGGTGAGATCCCCGTGCGCCGAGACGATCCGCAAGGTGCGGCGATCGTCCTTGATCGTGCCGGAGTTGGTCACGTGGATCACGTCATCCGCCGGCCTATGCGGCTGAGTCTGGTTCGGACCGGGCGCGGCCGAGGGTGCCCGGACGGTTGAGTTCGTGGGTGCGGACGGCTCGGCGGAGCCCGCTTTGGCAGTGGCGTCACCAACCGGCATCCCGGTGGTGCTGCCGGCTTTGTGGCCGACGGACCCAAGCGCAATGAACCCGCCGACGCTGACGAGCGTGGCTGCCGCGACGGCCATCGCCACCTGGTACTTGCGTTCCTGCCACGGGCGCTGTGCCCGCAGCCGGTGCAAAGGCCCGGACCGCTTGCGCTGGTCACCGCTCTTCGCGGCTGGCTGGTGGTCAGGTTGGTGTTCGGCGGGCATGTCCAGTCCTGGTCCTCTGTACTCGGCGGTGATCGACGGCCGGCGCCGCACAAAAGGCGGTCGGACAGGCCGCAACGTCCATCGTTTCACGGTGATTGTCGTGATAGCGGGAAATAGCAGGATTCGTACTAACGGTCCTCGCGGCCGCCGGGTCAGTCGATAGGGCAGCTCGAGCATCGTCCATTCGGCCAGACCTATGCCCGTAAATCCCCACAAGCAGGGCGCTTCGGTTTGACGAGCCGCTCAGCCCGGCCGCTACGGTCGGCAACGGCCCAGCCATCGACGAAGGGTAGGACGTTGTCCGGCCATCGTGCCGCGAGGCATCTCGTGACCGAAGACTCGCCCAAGCGCCGCCGTAACGTCATCGCCGGAACCGTCGGCGCCATTGTCGCCGCCTTGCTCATCGGCGCGGCGTTCGCCACCTTCCAACTCGGCCCGGCGAAGCCCGCGTCGACCGACGCCGCCCCGATCCTGGACCGGACGACCGGGGAGCGCGCCGACCGGGCCGCGCGGCCCGAAGACAACGGGCTCGGCCAGCTCGGACTAGGTCCGACGCCCAGCCCGACGCCCTCGGCGCGGCCGTCCAAGAAGCCGACGCCCAAGCCCACCCCGACGAAGACGAGGACCCAGCCGACCGAGGGTGGCGTCGCCAGTACCGGGACGTGTGGGGTGTCCTTCTACGCCGACGGCAGCCGGACTGCCAACGGTGAGTCCTTCGATCCGGACGGGCTGACCGCCGCGCACAAGACGTTGCCGTTCAACACGATGGTCCGCGTGACCAACCTCGCCAACGGCAAGTCGGTGACTGTGCGTATCAACGACCGCGGCCCGTTCGTCAGCGGCCGCTGCCTGGACCTGGCCCGGGGCGCGTTCACGAGGATCGCCTCGACCGGCGCCGGCGTGATTGATGCCCGGTATGAGGTACTCAAGTAAGCCAAGACCCGGCCGTTTGTTTGACCGGATCGGGGGCTTCCAGGTGGCATGCTGTTGGCCGTACCCATGAAGCGCCAACTGCCTCCCGAAGCCCGCGCCGGTGTCGGCGCGGCTTTCGTGCTGCTCTGTTTGGTGTTGGCCGTCGAGGTCGCGGACGGCCCGCGAGCCAACTACATCGGGCTGATGGCGGCCGCACCGTTCCTGGCGGCGGCGTTCGCGTCCTGGCGGCAGGTGCTCGCGGTGGGCATCGTGGCGACCGTGCTCGCCATCGTGTTCGGCGCCATCGACCTGATGCAGCCGGTGTCCGACCAGCACCGGACCTTGGCCGTGCTGATCAACCTGGCCGGCGTGATGCTCGCGACCTGTATCGGTGCGGCGGTCGGGGCGATCCGGGCGCGGCAGATGAAGAAGTTCAACGAGATGTCGCGCATCGCCTACGTCTCGCAGGGCGCCGTGCTGCGGCCGCTCGGCCCGAAGGTGGGGCCGCTCACCATTGCGGCGCGATACATCTCCGCAACTGACGCGGCGGACATCGGCGGCGACCTGTACGAGGCGCTCGATACGCCGTACGGCGTCCGGATGATCATCGGCGACGTGCGCGGTAAGGGGATCGAGGCGGTCCGGCTGGCCAGCATCGTGCTCGGCTCGTTCCGGCACGTCGCCTACGAGCGGGCCGACCTGCGGGCGATCGTCGCCGACCTGGACCGGGCGGTGGCCCGCTCGGTGGGCGACGAGGACTTCGTGACCGCGGCCCTGATCGAGGAGCGCGGCGGCACCCTGACGATCGTCAACTGTGGACACCCGGCGCCGCTGCTGCTACGCCGCGACGAGGTGATCACTCTCGATCCGCCGTCCAACGCGCCGCCGCTCGGCTTCATGCCGGTCGTACGGCCGCGCGTCGAGCGGCTCGAGCCCGGCGACCGGCTGCTGTTGTTCACGGACGGACTGACCGAGGCGCGCCGGGACGGGCAGTTCTTCCCGACCGCCGAGCGGGCCCGGCAACTGCTCGGGCATGGCACCGTCGCCGACGGCCTCGCATCGCTGGACAGCGCCCTCTCCGACTGGGTTCGCAACCGGGTCGACGACGACATCGCGCTGGTGGTCGTCGAGTACGCCGGCACCAAGGCGAACTCGCCGGTGCCGAGCTGGGAGATCGGCGGCGCCGGCGCCACGACGGTCGGCTAAGCAGCCACAACTTCGGGCAAACAGTGGCCTCGAGCGGCCCGCGATGCCACAACTTCGGGGAACCAGTGGCCTCGAGCGGCCCGCGAGGCCACAACTTCGGGGAACCAGTGGCTTCCAGCGGGCGGCGATGCCACTACTTGCGGGGAGTTGTGGCGAAGTCGAAGTCTTCGGTGCGCTGGCGGGGGATGACGGGCCAGAGGCGGCCGGGGGCGCGATGGCGGCCGGTGTAGTGGCGGGGGTACTTGGGCGCGAAGACCGCGCCGATCAGCCGGAGGAACATCATGGCCGGGGTCGTCCTCCCTGTTCAGAAGGGACTACCTCGACCAACGACGCGTCACGAAGCGGGGTGACGAACCTCGATCGGGGGACGCATGCGCAGGCGGGCCCGGTGCCGGCCGGTGTAGAAGCGGGGCTGTTTCGGAGTGAGCAGGGCACCCATGAGGCGTACGACGATCATGTGAGGCTCCTTGGTTCGTGGCAGAACCCTCCAGCGGGGTGAGGTAACCGGCCCAACGAGGGCCTCTTACCGCAGTGACGGTGCCGCCACGCGCCATTCAGTGAGATGCGCTACTCACCGCTCCACTCTTCAGTGTCACGGATCTACTCAATGACCACGCGTACCAGCGGAAACACGACGATCGAGCTGTGAGTGTTGTCACCCGTTCGGAATCCTTGCCGGTGGTTACTTGCGGGTAATACCCTTGCGTTACCGGCCGGTAACCACGGTCCGGCGGGCTCGGGGAACTGAACAATCTTGGAAGAGCGGGGGCCACATGAGCCACTACCGGAGCAACCTGCGGGACCTTGTGTTCAACCTGTTCGAGGTCTTCGACGTCGAACAGTCACTGGGCAAGGGGCCATACGCGGACATCGACGCGGACACCGCTCGCAGCATCCTGGCCGAGACCGACCGGCTGGCCCGCGAGGATCTCGCCGCGAGCTACGCCGCCGGTGACCGGACGCCGCCCGTCTACGACCCGGCGACCTTCAGCGTGAAGATGCCGGAGACGCTTCCGGAAGTCGTTCGAGACGTTCATGGCCGCCGAGTTCTGGCGCCTCGACCTGCCCGAGGCGCTCGGTGGCACCGCCGGCGCCGCGCGCTCTGTGGTGGTCGTTCGCCGAGATGGTGCTCGGCGCGAACGCGCCGATCTGGATGTACGCGTCGGGCCCGTCCTTCGCCCGCACCCTCTACGTCGAGGGCACGCCGGAGCAGAAGGAGTGGGCCAAGCTCTTCGCCGAGAAGCGGTGGGGCTCGACGATGGTGCTGACCGAGCCGGACGCCGGTTCGGACGTGGGCGCGGGCCGTACCCGGGCGGTGCCGCAGCCCGACGGCTCCTGGCACATCGAGGGCG
Source organism: uncultured Actinomycetota bacterium (assembly GCA_963816625.1). Taxonomy (GTDB): domain Bacteria; phylum Actinomycetota; class Actinomycetes; order Mycobacteriales; family Micromonosporaceae; genus Dactylosporangium. The sequence goes on from CAWFLC010000008.1 coordinate 420,417, forward strand.
TCAAGCGGTTCATCACCAGTGGCGAGCACGATCTGACCGACAACATCATCCACTACGTGCTGGCCCGGCCGGTCGACACGCCGGGCGCCGGCGGCCCCGGTACCAAGGGGCTGTCGCTCTTCGTCGTGCCGAAATTCCACTTCGATCCGGAGACCGGCGACCTCGGCGAGCGCAACGGCGTCTACATCACCAACGTCGAGCACAAGATGGGCATCAAGGCGTCGACCACCTGCGAGGTGACGTTCGGCGAGCACGGCACCCCGGCCAAGGGCTGGTTGCTGGGCGACGTCCACGAGGGCATCCGGCAGATGTTCATGATCATCGAGTACGCGCGGATGATGGTCGGCACGAAGGCGATCGCCACGCTCTCCAGCGGCTACCTCAACGCGCTGGATTACGCGAAGAGCCGCGTGCAGGGCGCCGACCTGCTGCGCAGCTCGGACAAGACGGCTCCCCGCGTCACGATCATCAACCACCCGGACGTACGGCGCTCGCTGCTGCTGCAGAAGTCCTACGCCGAGGGCCTGCGCGCGCTGGTCTGCTACACGGCGACCTGGCAGGACAAGGTCGGCCTCGCCGAGGCCGCCGGCGACACGGAGGCGGCGGAGCTCGCCACGCGGGTCAACGACCTGCTCCTGCCGCTGGTCAAGGGCGTCGGCTCCGAGCGGGCCTACGAGCTGCTCGGGCACGAGTCGCTGCAGACCTTCGGCGGCTCCGGCTTCCTGCAGGACTACCCGATCGAGCAGTACGTGCGGGATTCCAAGATCGACACCTTGTACGAGGGAACGACCGCGATCCAGAGCCTCGACCTCGTGTTCCGCAAGATCGCCAGGGATCGTGGCGTCGCGCTCATGACCGTCGCCGGGGAGATCCAGGCGTTCCTCGAGGCCGAGGGCGGCAACGGTCAGCTCAAGGAGGAGCGGCTCGCGCTGGGCAAGGCCCTCGCCGAGGTGCAGAACATCATCGGCATCTTCACCGGCTGGATGGGCGAGGCGCAGGGCGACGACCCGCGGGCGCTCTACAAGGTCGGGCTGAACTCCCGCCGGCTCCTGCTGGCCATGGGCGACCTGCTGGTCGGCTGGCTGCTGCAGAAGCAGGCCGATGTGGCGCTGAAAGCGCTGCAGGGCTCGGTCTCGGCCGCGGACAAGGCGTTCTACGAGGGCAAGGTGGCCGCGGCGCGGTTCTTCGCCCACGAGGTCCTGCCCCGGGTCGGCGCCGACCGGCGCGTGATCGAGTCGACCACCCTCGACGCGATGGACCTCCCGGAGGACGCCTTCTAACCACCCGCCGGGTGGCTACTTCCCCGAAAGAGTGCCCACCCGGGCCCGCCGATGCCACAACTCCGGGGAAGTAGTGCCCTCCGGGAAGCGCATGGCCACTACTTCCCCGAACGAGTGGCGGCCGAGTGGCCACTACGTCGCCGACCTGGCGCCTCTTGCGGTGTGCTCCTCCCGGATGGCAGCGCCGTGCGCGTCGAGCGCGCTCCAGGCGCCGTCGAAGCGGTGTACCGCCATCCCCGACGTGCGCAGGCCGTCGTCCGACATGCCGCCGTCGCGGTCGAGCAGCGACGACAGCACCGACATCGTCGGGTTGTGGCCGATCACCAGCAGCGTCGACACGGTCGCGTCGGTCTCCTGGATCAGTTCGAGCGCGCCGATGGCGCCGCCGAGGTAGAGGCTCTGCTCGTAGGTCACCGGTACCTCGCCGACGACCGCGGCCACTGCCTGCCAGGTTTCGCGCGTACGCACGGCCGCCGAGCACAGCACGAGATCGGGCACCAGACCCGACTTGACCAGCCAAATTCCGGCCGCCTTGGCGTCGGCTCGACCCCGCCGGGACAGGGGTCGGTCGAAGTCTTCCGCGTAATCGTCGGGCGGCTCGGCCTTGGCGTGGCGCAGTAGCACCAGCGTGCGTTCGCTCATGCGTTCAAGCCTGCCTGATTGAGACCGGCCGTGGTGGGGTAACCAATCCCCAGAAGTCACCCAGACACGTCCCACAGCCCTGGAGGTCCTCGATGGGAATCGGTGGCAGCATCCTGTTGCTCGTGGTCGGCGCCATCCTTGCATTTGGCCTGGACAACAAGGACCTCGGCCCGTTCAACCTGGACACGATCGGCTGGATCTTGATGCTCGCTGGCCTGTTCGGCCTGGTCCTGACGCTTTGGGTGTGGAACAGCCGCCGCACCCGCGTGGTCGCCGCGCCTCCGCCGCCGGCCGCCCAGCCGCCATATGCGGCCGGTGGCAGCCTGCCGCCGGAGCCGGGTGAGCGCGTCGTGCACGAGCAGCGCTACACGGAACGCCGCGACAACTACTAACCACGCTCGATACGGCCGCAGAGCCACCACCTCCCGGGAGGTGGTGGCTCTACGCGTACAGCGCGAAGTAGATCGCGATCTGGTGGCACATGGCGGCCACCAGCGTGCAGGCGTGGAAGAACTCGTGGTGGCCGAAGACCGTCGGCCACGGGTTCGGGCGGCGCAGCGCGTAGAAGATCGCGCCGATCGTGTAGGCCGCGCCGCCGGCCAGCATGAGCACGAGCGGCGTCACACCGCCGAAACGGTAGATTTCGGGCAGCACGGCGATCGCCACCCAGCCGAGCGCGATGTAGAGCGGGGCGGAGACCCAGCGCCGCGCGTACGGCGTGATCAGCTTCAAGGCCACGCCCACCAGCGCGCCACCCCACACGACCGCCAGGATGATCTCCGCCGTACGGGTGGGCAGCAACAGCACGCTGAACGGCGTGTACGTGCCGGCGATGAACACGAAGATCATGGCATGGTCAAGCCGCTTCATGATCTTGTAGCCGCGCGGGGACCACACCCTCCGGTGGTACAGGGCGCTCGTGGTGAACAACGCGACAACCGTAAGGCTGTAGATCAGGCAGCTGACGAAGGGCGCCCAGCCGGGGCGGGTCGCGGCCAGCGACGTCAGCACGATCCCGCAGATCACGGACACGCCGGCGGCGTAGGCATGCAGCCAGCCGCGCATCCGCGGCTTGCCGAGGTCAACGGGGCGCAGGCGGGTTGGAGCAGTCACGATTCCAGGTTACGGTGCCGTAAGTTACTTGCTGGTACGTTCGGTCAGATTGGCATGTGCGGATTCTCTCGGCGTCGCCTTGGAAAGAGCGTCGCATTCGACAGAATGTCCGGATGGACATCCGGCGCGTCGGGGCCGCTGCGCTCATGATCGAGGTCGACGACCCGATCGCGTGGTTCGGCGCGCTGGTCGAGCGGCGCAACGCCGGGGAGTTCACCGCAACGGAGATCATCCCGGGTGCGCGGACCGTCCTGCTGGACGGTGTCCAAGATCCAACGTCGCTCGCCGAGGCGCTCAAAACCTGGCCGCCGCCGAAGCGCGAAGAGGCCGCGGGCCGCAGCGTCGATGTCCCGGTCGAGTACCGCGGTGAGGACCTCGGTTTCGTCGCCGAGCATTGGAACGTCTCGGTCGAGGCCGCCGTCCAGCGGCTGGTCGACACACGGTTCACGGTCGCGTTCTGCGGGTTCGCGCCCGGCTTCGCCTACCTGCGCGGCCTGCCCGCCGAGCTGGCCGTACCGCGCCTGGACAGCCCGCGTACCAAGGTTCCGGCCGGCTCGGTCGCCCTGGCCGGTGACTTCGCCGGCGTCTATCCGACCGCCTCGCCCGGCGGCTGGCGGCTGATCGGCCGCACCGGCATCCGGCTCTTCGACGTCGACGACGACCCGCCCGCGCTGCTCACGCCCGGCACACGGGTCAGGCTGGTGCGGGCATGAGCCTTCTCATCGAGCGGGCCGGTCCGCTCACCACCGTGCAGGACCTCGGGCGGCCGGGCTTCGCACACCTCGGGGTACCGCGGGGAGGCGCACTCGACGAGCCCGCCCTCCGGCTGGCCAACCGGCTGGTCGGCAACGCGGAGTCGACGGCCGGGCTGGAGATCACACTCGGCGGGTTCGCCGGCCGGCTCGCGCGGGCCGGCACGATCGCGCTCACCGGCGCCGCGGCGCCGCTGCGGGTCGCCGGTCGGCCGGCCCCGCTCGGTGCCCCGGTGCCGGTCGCGGCCGGCGCGCTGGTCGAGGTCGGGTCGGCGGTGGCCGGGCTGCGGGCGTACCTGGCGGTGGACGGTGGCATCGACGTCGCACCGGTGTTGGGCAGCCGCTCGACCGACACGCTGTCCGGGCTCGGGCCGCCGGTACTGCGGGACGGCGCGACGCTGCCGCTCGGCCCGGCCGCCGAGCCGTCCACTGTGGACGTCGCGCCGCTCGCGTCCCATCAGCGGGAAATCCGGCTCCGGGTGCGGCTGGGCCCACGGGCCGACTGGTTCACCGAGTCCGCCATCCGTGAACTCCTTGCTCACCCGTACGAGATCAGTGGTGAGAGCAACCGGGTCGGAACCCGGCTGATCGGCGCGGCCTTGACCCGCGCGGTGGCCGGCGAACTGGCCAGTGAGGGCATCGTGCTCGGCGCCGTGCAGGTACCGGCGAACGGGCAGCCGCTGGTGTTCCTGGCGGATCATCCGACGACCGGCGGCTACCCGGTGATCGCCGTGGTGGACGGCGCCGACCTGCCGGCGCTGGCGCAGGCGAGACCGGGGGATACGGTGCGGTTCCATGGACCTCAATAGCGATCTCGGCGAAGGCTTCGGAGTGTGGAAGCTCGGTGACGACGACGCGCTCCTCGGCATCGTGACCAGCGCAAACGTGGCGTGCGGCTTCCACGCCGGCGATCCGAGCACGATGCGGAAGGTCTGCGCGACCGCCCTGGCGCGCAACGTCGCGATCGGCGCGCAGGTCAGCTACCGCGACCTGGCGGGTTTCGGACGGCGCCGCATCGACGTCGACCCGGTCGAGCTGACCGACGAGGTGCGATACCAGATCGGGGCGCTGTCGGCGTTCGGCCCGGTGACGTACGTGAAGCCGCACGGCGCCCTCTACAACACCGCGGCGGTGGACCAGGTGCAGGCCAAGGCGATCGTGGCCGCGGTCGGCGGCCTGCCGGTGCTGTGCCAGCCGGGTTCGGTCCTCGCGTCGCTGGCGGCCGCCGCTGGCCTGCGGGTCGTGGCCGAGGGGTTCGTCGATCGGGGATACCTGCCGGATGGGCGGCTCGTGCCGCGCTCACAGCCCGGTGCCGTCCTGCACGACATCGACACGGTCGTGGCCCGCTCGGTGCGGATGGCCGCCGACGGGGTGGTCGAGGCCGTGGACGGCTCGACGATCCCGATGCCGGTCGAGTCGCTGTGCGTGCACGGGGACACGCCGGGGGCCGTATCGATGGCGACGGCTGTTCGGCAGGCGCTGGAGGCGGCCGGGATCCCGGTTACTCGTCCAGCCCTCTGAGGATCAGGGGCAGTCGGACCGCGCCGTCGGCCACCACCTGGATCGGGACGCCCCAGTCCTGCCGGGTGAGGTGGCAGGCCGGAAACTCGGCGTCGATGTCGCAGGTCGCCGCCTGCGCGATCACCTGCAGCACACCGTTGGCGACGTCGGGCGAGATGACCAGCCTCCGGCGCAGGTCGGTGGTGATCCCGGCGCCCTCGATGAGCAACTCCGCTGGCGACGCCGACACCTCCAGGCGCGTCGACGGGCCGAACGACTCGTCGAGCTTCTGCCCCGGCGCCGGCTGGAAGATCAGGTCCAGCTCGACCTCGCCCGGTGCGAGCATGGTCGGCGGCCGTTCGGTGTGGTGCCGTTGGCCTTGTCGCCGCCGGCTCACGGTTGGCGCGAGCCTCGTCAGCCGGTGGGCCGCCGATTCGACCACGATCATGTCGCCGGCCGGGGTCAGCACGATGTCGCTCGGCTCGGCCAGCCCGTCGGCGACCGTCGACACCGTCCCGTCGTCGATCAGCCGGATCGCCCCGTTGTACGTGTCCGCCACGAGCACGCTGCCGTCCGCCAGCGCGAGCACCCCGAGCGGGTGCTGCAGCAGCGCGTCCTCGGCCTTGCCGTCCACGTGCCCGAAGTCGAACAGCCCCTGGCCGACGGCGGTGTGCATCACCCCGTTCTCGATCCACCGTACGGAGCTCGACTCGCTGTCGGCGATCCACAGCCGGCCGCCGTCGGGCGCGGTCGACAGGCCGGACGGCTGCGCCATCCATACCTGCTCGAGCGGCCCGTCGCGCAGCGCCTCGACGGTCGTACCCGCGTAGACGCCGGCCGTACGCTTTACCGGATCGAACCACCACAGCTGGTGGATGCCGGCCATCGCGATGATCACGCGGTCGTCGTACCAAGCCACGTCCCACGGCGACGACAGGTCGACCGCGATCGAGTCGTGTGCCTCGAAGTCGACGGTGCCGCGCCACTGCCGCCCGCTGCCGGCGACCGTGGTCACCTCGCCGGTGGCCAGGTTGAGGCCGCGCAGCAGGTGGTTCACCGTGTCGGCGACCACGACGTCGTAGCCGGCGATCGCCGCCACGTGCGGCGGGAGCAGGCACAGCCCACCGGGCTCGTTGAAGCTCGGCGCCGTGCCGTCGTCGCGGCCGCGCTCTTCGGTACCGATCCTCCGGACGATGGTCTCGCAGTCGTCGGCGAGCTCCACCAGCGAATGATGCGACGAGTCGGCCACCAGCAACGTGCCGGCCGCCAGCGCCAGCGCCTTGCCGGGAAACCGCAACGGCGTGTCGTCTCTTGGCCGTGGTACGAGGGGAGCATCGCCCCGGCGCAGCGTGCCTTTTGCCTCGTGCTTAGCCACGAGCTCGTCGATGAGCCGGATCAGCCCCTCGGCGTGCCCCTCGCCGGTCATCGTCGCCACGACGTAGCCCTCGGGATCGATGACGTTCAACGTCGGCCAGGCGCGCGCCGCGTACTGGTGCCACATCTGCATGTCGACGTCATCCAGGACCGGGTGCGTCACCCCGTACCGCTCGACCGCGGCGGCCAACGCGGCCGGGTCCTTCTCGTGCTCGAACTTGGGCGAGTGGACGCCGATCGTGACCAGCACGTCCGCGTACCGCTCCTCGAGCGGCCGCAACTCCTCGATGACGTGCAGGCAGTTGATGCAGCAGAACGTCCAGAAGTCGAGCAAGACGATCTTGCCCTTGAGATCGTCAAGGCTCAGACCGTCGGTGTTCAGCCAGCCGCGGCCGCGCAGTTTCGGCGCTCGTACCCTCGCCTGGGTCATTTCTGGTTCGCTGGCCGCAGGCACAGGACCTGGTCGTTCGAGCCCTTGTGCTCCAGCACGACGAACGGCTGGTTCGGGTCCGGGCAGTCCTCCTGCTTGTCCTGCTTCGATACCACCGTGAAGGCGCCGCTCTCCGAGCAACTCGCCTCCACCGCCTTGTCGCCGTCGCGCTTGACACAGGAATTCACCGCGTACGTGCCGTCGCCGGCGTTGTTCAACGCCACCACCACGCCGGTACCGGCCACCGCGAGCAAGAACACGACCGCCACGATGACCAGGCTGACGACCAGCGACTTGCGGCTCTTGCGCGGCTGTCCGGCCGGCTCGTCGCTACCCGGCAGCGGGCCGAGCACCACGTCCGGCGGCGGCGCGTCACCGGGGTGGGTGACGAGGTCACTGAAGTGCGGGTTATCGCCGTACCGCTGGCTCGTGCCGTAGGTCGTCGAGGTCGGCGGCCCGTCGGCGGGACTGCCTGGGAAGGCCGCGCCGGGCACGCGCCCGGTGGGAGGGGCGTCGCCTGGGCCGCCGCCGGATGGGGCGTTGCCCGGGTAGCCGCTCGACGGCGCGTTGGCCGGGTAGCCGCTCGACGGCGCGTTTGGTGGGGCTTCGCTGCCGAACGGGGGTCCGGATGGACCGCCGTAGGGCGGGCCGGATGCCGGGACGCCGGGCGCCGGTGGGGCCATGGGTGGCCCGGAGACCTGCGCGCGGCCGGTGGTGGGCGGCGCGGATGCCGGGAAGCCGGGCGCTGGTGGGGCCATGGGCGGCCCGGAGACCTGCGCGCGGCCGGTGGTGGGCGGCGCCGGGGCGGGGAGGCCGGTGGTGGGCGGGGCTGGTGCGGGCATCGGCGGCCCGGAGACTTGCGCGCGGCCGGTGGTGGGCGGCGCCGGGGCGGGGAGGCCGGTGGTGGGCGGGGCTGGTGCGGGCATCGGCGGCCCGGAGAGTTGCGCGCGGCCCGCACTCGGCGGCCCGGAAGCGGGGAAGCGCCCGGTCGGTGGTGCCGGCTGTGGCCCGTCACCGCGGAACGGCGGCGGACCCTCGCTCGGGAACGGTGGCGGGCCATCGCCCCGGCGCGGCAGCCCGTCGCTCGGGAACGGTGATCCCTCGCCCCGGAACGCCGGTGGCCCGTCGCCCGGCACCGGCGGCGCCGGCGGACCGGGCACCTGCGCACGGCCGGCGCTCGGCGGCGGGACCTGGGCGCGTCCGACCCCGGCCGATGGGCCAGGCACCTGGGCGCCTCCAGCCGCGGCGGATGGGCCGGGCATTTGGGCGTTTCCAGCCGGGGCCGATGGGCCGGGCATTTGGGCGTTTCCAACCCCAGCCGACGGGCCGGGCATCTGGGGGCCTCCAGCCGCGGGCGGAGGACCTGGTATCTGGGCGCGGCCGGCCGCGGCGGGTGGCGCGGAGACCTGCGCGCGACCGATCCCGCCCGGTGGCGGCGGGGGTGCTTGGGAGCCACCCTCGTCGCTCGGGCGGGCCGGCGCGAATCCCGGAAACGATCCAGGCGGGCTGGCGGGATGCGCCTCGAACGACGACGGCGGCACCGGGCGCGTGGCCGGAGCGGGTACTGGTGGCGGGGGTGCCGGTGACTGGGGTACCGGTGGTGGGGGTACCGGCGCTACGCCGGCTGACGGCGGCGGTGGTGGCGGCGGCGGGCGGAGTTGGCCACCCGGCGGAGGTCCAGACGGAGGAAACGGCCCCTGCCGCGCCGGTTCCTCAGGGGGCCCAGGAACGTCCTCCGGTGGCGGGGGTGGGGCGCGGTTGGGCACCGGTACCGAGGCGGACGCGCGCACCCGGCCAGCCGGGGGCGGGTTGGGTCGTCCGCCTTGCGCGGGCGCGCTCCCGTCACCTTCGTCGCCGGCCGGCCGGTGCTGCTCGGACGTCATTCGCGGCCTCCTGATGGGTCACACCGGCCCCGGGAAACTCGCCGGGACCGGTATGCGATACATGCCCCAACTTACCTGGAGGAGCAAGGCCGCGGTGAGCCAGCAGACGCGCGGACACCCCGGAGCCGGGGACCGGCTCCAGGGCGTCTCGGATAACGCGTCTCGGCTAAAGCTTCAGTGTCGACTCATCATCGATGTGAGTTCCTGTCGCAGGGCCTGCGACGGGTTCATGGCGATCGCGCGCTCGATGGCGTTGCGACGACGGGCTGCGGTGCGGCGGGCGCGGTAACGCTCGACGAAGTTGCTCATGTCCGGCTCCTGGCTGTGTAATGGGGTGGATCCCTACCCATCCATTACACCTCGACCCAAAGACCGACGCCAGCGATTATGTGGTGATGCCCGCCACCAGGCCAACGATTCTTCGGCAGTGGTGCGAATCAACCGCCGATTCCGTAACTTCGTCAACGTCCAATCCACGACAGTTGGCCTGCCGACGAAGTGCACAAAAGGGGACGACCTCCGCAGAAGTCGTCCCCTCCGAGTGTCCCCTTCGCGTCAGCCCCAGGCGAGCAGCGTCGCCTCCGGATCGACGAGGAAATCGCCGACGTCGCGGAGGAACTTCGACCCGAGTTCGCCGTCGATAATCCGATGGTCGAACGAGATGCCGAGCGTGGTCACCTGGCGGACCTTGATCTTGCCCTTGTGCACCCACGGCTGTTCTCGAACGGCGCCCAGCGCGAGGATGGCCGCCTCGCCGGGCGGCAGGATCGGCGTGCCGGTGTCCACGCCGAACACCCCGACGTTGGTGATCGTGAACGTGCCGCCGGTCATGTCGGCCGGCGCGGTGCGGCCCTGCTTGGCCGTGCCGACCAGCGCGTTGAGCGCCTCGGCCAGGCCGAGCAGGCTCAGCCGGCCGGCGTCCTTGATGTTGGGCACGATCAGGCCGCGCTCGGTGGCCGCCGCGATGCCCAGGTTGACGTATTCCTTGACCACGATCTCCTCGCCGGCCCAGGTCGAGTTGACCATCGGGTGCCGCCGCAGCGCGACCAGCACCGCCTTGGCCACCAGCAGCAGCGGCGACACTCGCATGTCCCGCCACTCGGGCCGGGTCCTGAGCCGGTCGAGCGCCCGCATCGACCGGGTGACGTCGACGGTCAGGAACTCGCTCACGTGCGGCGCGGTGAACGCGCTGGCCACCATGTTCTCGGCGGTCAGCTTCCGCACGCCCTTGACCGGCACCCGCTGCTCGCGATCCGGTCCGAAAGCGGGCGCGGCCGAAACGGCCGCCGGCGGCGATGAAGGCGCCGACGAGGACGAGGCCAGCACGTCCTCACGGGTAATCGACCCGCTCGGTCCGGAGCCGGTCAGCCCGCTCAATTCGACCCCAAGATCTCGAGCCAGCTTGCGCACCGGAGGCTTGGCCAGAGTCGGGGTTGATACGGGGGGAGCGTCGGGGACCTCAGCAACAGGGGCAGCGACAGGGGCAGCGACAGGGGCAGCCGACGCCCGCGTCCGCCGCTTCGCGGCCGCCGTCCGTGGCCCGTAACCCACCAGGACCGGCGTCCGCCCGCTGGCGGAGGCCGCGTCCGCCTCGGGATCTTCCGGTGCCCCGCCCGGGTCGGTGTCGATCGCGACGATGGGCGAGCCCACCTCGACGACCTCACCCTCACCGTGGAAGATCTGGGTGATCTGGCCGGCCCACTTGGCCGGGATCTCGACCGCGGCCTTGGCCGTCTCCACCTCGACGATCGGCTGGTTGAGCGCGACCGTGTCGCCGACCGAGACCAGCCACTTCAGGATCTCGCCCTCGGTCAGGCCTTCGCCGAGGTCGGGCAGGTTGAACTCTTTGACTCGGGTCACCACGCGCCTCCTAGAACCCGAACGTGCGGTCGACGGCGTCGAGCACCCGGTCGAGGTCCGGCAGGTATTCGTCTTCGACCCGCGCTGCCGGGTAGGGGGTGTCAAACCCGGTGACGCGCAGCACCGGCGCCTCGAGCGAGTAGAAGCACTGCTCGGTCACGCGCGCGGCGATCTCGGAGCCGAGGCCCAGGTTGGACGGCGCCTCGTGCACCACGACGACCCGGCCGGTGCGCCGCGCTGACTCGTAGACCGGTTGCATGTCAAGGGGCGAGAGCGTGCGCAGGTCGATGACCTCGAGCGAGCGCCCGTCCTCGTCGGCCGCGGTCGCCGCGTCGAGCGCGGTGCGGACCATCGGCCCGTAGGCCACGACGGTGGCGTCGGTGCCGGCCCGGACGACCCGCGACTCGTGCAGCGGGAGCGTCGCGGTATCGGTGTTGACCTCGCCCTTCTCCCAGTAGCGCCGCTTGGGCTCCATGAAGACGATCGGATCGTCGGATTCGATCGCCTGCTGGATCATCCAGTACGCATCCTCGGGGGTGGCACAGGTGACCACCTTGAGGCCGGCGGTGTGGGCGAAGTAGGCCTCGGGCGACTCGGAGTGGTGCTCGACCGCGCCGATCCCGCCGCCGAAGGGGATGCGGATGACGATCGGCAGCCGCACCTTGCCCTGTGACCGGTAGTGCATCTTGGCCACCTGCGACACGATCTGGTCGTAGGCCGGGTAGACGAAGCCGTCGAACTGGATCTCGCAGACCGGCCGGTAGCCGCGGATGGCGAGGCCGACGGCGGTGCCGATGATGCCGGACTCGCCCAGCGGGGTGTCGATGACACGGTCCTCGCCGAAGTCCTTCTGCAGGCCGTCGGTGATGCGGAAGACGCCGCCGAGCTTGCCGACGTCCTCGCCCATGATCAGCACCTTGGGGTCGCGCTCCATGGCGCGGCGCAGGCCCTCGTTGAGCGCCCGGCCGATAGTCAACGTGCTCACGAGTGCGCGCCCCCCTCGAACGAGGCCTGATATGCGGTGAACTGCGCGCGCTGCTCGTCGAGCTCGGGCGAGCCGTGCGGGTAGACGTGGTCGAAGATCACCGACGGATCCGGGTCGGGCATGCTCAGCACCCGTTCGCGCAGGTGCAGCGCGGTCACGCGGGCCTCCTCGTCGACCTCGGCGAAGAACTCCTCGCCGGCCATGCCCTGCTTCTCCAGGTAGAGCCGCATGCGCAGGAGAGGGTCACGGGCCTGCCAGGCCTCGACCTCGCTCGCGATGCGATAGCGGCTTGGGTCGTCAGAGGTGGTGTGCGCGCCCATCCGATAGGTGTATGCCTCGATGAGCGACGGCCCCTGGCCGTGCCGCGCGTCGTCGAGGGCCCGCCGGGTGACGGCGTAGCAGGCCAGCACGTCGTTGCCGTCGACCCGCACCCCGGAGAAGCCGAAGCCGTGGGCGCGCTGGAAGAGCGGCACCCGCGTCTGGCGCTCCGACGGCTGGGAGATCGCGTACTGGTTGTTCTGGCAGAAGAAGACCAGCGGCGAGTTGAACACGCTCGCCCACACGAAGGCCTCGTTGACGTCGCCCTGCGCGGTGGCGCCGTCGCCGAAGTAGGCGATCACGGCCTCGCCGTCATCCGAGCCGACCTTGCCATCCATGGTGATGCCCATGGCGTAGCCCGTCGCGTGCAGCGTCTGGGCGCCGATGACGATCGTGTACATGTTGAACTTGAACTCGTTGGGGTCCCAGCCGCCCTGGTCGACCCCGCGGAACAGGCCGAACGGCATGATCGGGTCGATGCCGCGGCAGTAGAGAACGCCGTGCTCGCGATAGGTCGGGAAGGCCATGTCCTGCGGCCGCAGTGCCCGGCCCGAACCGACCTGGGCCGCCTCCTGGCCCAGCAGGCTGGCCCAGAGACCCAGCTCGCCCTGGCGCTGCAGGGCGGTGGCCTCGGTGTCGAGCTTCCGGACCACGACCAGGTCGTGGTAGAGCGAGCGATATTCCTCGTCGCTGAAGTCGACGTCGTAGTCGGGGTGGCTGACCCGGTCACCGTCGGGGCTGAGCAACTGCACGAACTCTGGTTGCGGCACGTGTGGCGCGTCTTCGCCAGTCGCCATCCGTTTCTCCCTGTCGTCTCTCGCGTCGGCAGCGGGGTGACCCTGCCGCGCAGCGGGGGTGGCGCCGCGCGACCGCCCGATCGGGGTCGGTGCGTGGCGGCGGGCCGGGCCATGGTGGCCCGATCCGGGAGCCGGCCCCGGGGCTGCTGCCTCGCAGGGTATGCGGAGGCTCGCGGCCCCGTTGCCGCTGTGTGTCCAGCATCGCAGAAGCGACCGTCATCGTCGCACCACCCACCGACAAAACTGATCCTGTCGTATACCCGAAAAGTCCGCCCACTTCGGGCAGATCCTCCGGCGCGTCACGCGCGTTAGTCCCACTGAGCTCCGTGGCCATCCCCCGCACTCACGAGGAGCGCTCTTCCGTGTCGCGCCCAGCGCCTACGCCGGATGAAGATCCGACGCAAGAACCGAACGTTCGTACCCATCGCATCATGTATCCGAATCGGAGACCGCTCCTGATCAGCGCGATCCTGGTCGCGTTGACCTCTATACCCACCATCATCGTCGTTGCCGCCGGCACCGCAACTCTGCATGATCGCGAGCCGTCCCGGCCGCCGGCGATCGCCGATCCGAACCGCGGTCCGGTTGTCGTCAAACCGGGTTCGAGCGCCGGCCTTCGCGAGCATCCGCCGCTGGCCAGCGAGTACGCCCATGGCCTTCCCCCACAGCACGGCTCGTCACCGGCCGCCGGCTCCGGTGGCGGTGGCGCTTTTTCCATTGGTACGGGTACCAGCCGGTCAACCAGCGGCGGGCAGCCGCCTACGGCGGGCCAGCCGGGCGGCCCCGCGGGCAACCGGCCGCCCAACAACGGCGGTACCGCCGGCCAATCCGGCACCGGTGGTGCCCCCGCGCCCGGCGGTAACACCGCGCCCGGCGGCGCCTCGAACGGTGGCGCCTCGAACGGCGGCGAAGCAGACCCGCATCCGACGGAGGACTGCCCGACCCCCGTACCGGCGCCCACTCAGGGTTCCTCGCGGATCGACGACGACGCGTGGCCGGGGTGGGACCAGAACTTCGGCGGTTGAAGAGCGCACAGCGATCGCCGCCATGACCGCCATCACCACCGGCGGTGGGCGGCTCAAACGGCCAGGCGCAGGTGACGCTCGGCCACACCGATGCTGACCCGTTGACCCCAGGCCAGCTCGAGCCGGTCGGTCTCCAACCCATCCGCGAAGATCACCAGCCGCTCGCCCTCGCCGGTCAGCTCGAGCCGCTCGCCGTCGTCGAGCCGGCCGGCGGTCAGCGCGACCCCGGTGGCCGGTGACGGCCACGCTTCGCGGACGAACCAGCACACCGCCGGCTCGACCGGGGCCGGCGGCTCGGGCGCGTCGGCCCGCTGCCGGGCGATCGACGAGCACCACCCGGTGGCGCCGGTACCGGTCCCGGCCACCAGCCCGGACGACGAATGCCGCTCGCGCCGGCCGTCCGCCGTGGAGATCACGTACCGGGCGGACTGGTGGGTCACGTGTCCGAAGTACACCTCGTTGAGGCCGAGCAACTCCTGGCCGTCATCGAGGCGGGCGGAGACCATGGTCCGCTCCTCGAGCGGCAGGTCGGCGGCCGGGCGCAGCAGCCGCCGGGCGGCTTCGGGCGGGTGGCGCACCAGTACGCCCGGATTGCGGTCCGGCTCGGGGTTGATCCCGATCACCGGCTGGCCGTCGAGGTACTTGGCCACGTTGGCGACCAGACCGTCCTGGCCGACCGCGACGACGATGTCTTCCGGGCCGAACAGAAACCGCGACAAGTCACCACGGTCGAGGTGTCCCCGTCGCCAGTCGGTCGGGATGGCCGCGCCGACCTCGGTCAGCGCGGCCTGCTGGGCGGCGTGCCGGGCCGCGACCTCGTCGAGATCGCGACCCCGCTGACCGAGGAAGAAGGCCGCCGCCGCCCGGGTGCCGTGCTGGGCGAGCAGCTCGTCGAGCTCGCTACGCCGCGACACGGTCACCACCCGCGGTGACAGCGTGTTCATGCTGTAACTCCCGCATCGCTCGGTCGTGCGGCGCTTTCGAGCGACGTCTTCCGATTGGGCCGCGCAAGCGCGTCCCGAGGTCCAGACGCCGCCGCGCCAACTCCGTCGCTCATGCGTTGTGGTTCAGCCGGTTGAGCAGGCCGGTCACCACGTCCGGGGTGACCGTGAGCTGGCCGATCTCGGGAAGCTGGCCGGCGAGCTCCCGCAGGGCAAGAGCCTGCAGGATGGCCGGTGGCATCTCCCGGTAGGCCGCGAGCTTGGCCGCTTCGGCGTCGCCTTCGGCGAGGCCCACCGCCCGGACTCCGGATGCGCGGGCTTCCGCCCGTACCGTATCGGCTTGTGCTTCTGCCGCGGCGGTGATCCGGGACCGGTCCGCGGACGAGGTCGCCGCCACGAGCGCGGCCGCGGAGTCGAGCTCGGCCTTGCGGCGGGTGTTGGTGCCGTGCTGTTCGACCAGCTGCTCCTCGCGGCGAGCGAGCTCGATCTTGCTCTGCATCTCGTTTTCGGCGATGGCCCGTTCCTGTTCGACGGCGAGCGCCCGGCGGGCGTAGGTCGCCCGGTCGGCCTCCTGCTGCACCGCCTCGCGGGTCGGCGTTTGCAGCGCCCGCTCGAGATCGGGCTCCGGCCGGATCGCCACCACCCGGGCGGAGGCGACGCTGACCCCGGTCTCCGTGAGGCGTGGGTCGCTGCGCAGCGCCGACGAGACCGCCTCCCGCACCGGCGCGATGCCGGCCGTCAACGCCTCGGTCAGCGGCAGTCGGGCGAGCAGGTCGAGCGCCGGTTGCTGGGCGAGCTCGGCCAGCAGCGTGGCCACCTGGTCCAGCGGCTGCGCCCGCCAGGTGCCGCGCTCGGGATCGACCGAGAAGTCCAGGCACTGCGCGGCGGTCGCCGGCTCGCTGATCCGGTAGGTCACCGTGGCCTGCACCGTCACGTCCGCGAAGTCGCTGGTCCGGGCGTGGAAGAGCAGCGGCAGCTCGCGGTCGTCGACCGGTACCTCGGACAGGACGGCGTTGAGTGGCCGGTACCAGAACGACTGGCCGACCCCCTCGTGCTTCGTCGATCCCTTCACGTGGTGGCGCACCCAGTTGGTCGGCGCCCCGCGCAGGTGGCGCAGGAAGAAGCGCCGTGTCACGTCGGCCATGTGTGGTCCTCCCGCTTCGTATATCGTCATGCTGACGATATAGCCTTCGACCCTTTCTCGTCAATGTGGTGATAAATATGTCCTTCGCCGTGACCGTCGATCTGGTGGTGCTCACGATCCGCGACTCCGCGCTGTGCGCGCTGCTGGTGCGGCGGGCGATCGAGCCGTACCAGGGGAGTTGGGCGCTACCGGGCGGCTTCGTACGGCCCGAGGAAGATCTGCCCGCGGCGGCGGAGCGGGAGCTGGCCGAGGAGACGGGGCTGACCGCGACCGGCCATCTCGAGCAGCTGGCCAGCTACGGGACGCCGGGGCGGGACCCGCGCGGACGGGTGGTCACGGTCGCCTACCTGGCCCTCATCCCCGACCAGCCGACCCCGCTCGCCGGCGGCGACGCCGCGGGAGCGGCCTGGCAACCGGTGGCCGGCCGCAACGGGCTGGCGTTCGACCACGACCGGATCCTCGCCGACGGGATCGAGCGGGCCCGGGCGAAACTCGAGTACACGTCACTCGCCGCGGCGTTCTGTCCACCGGTGTTCACGATCGCGGAGCTGCGCCAGGTGTACGAGGTGGTGTGGGGGGCGACCCTCGACCCGCGCAACTTCCACCGCAAGGCGACGTCGACGGAGGGGTTTGTGGTGCCGACCGGCCAGTCGACGGCCGGTGAGCGGGGCCGACCGGCCCAGCTGTACTCGCGAGGAGCGGCGTCGGTGCTCTATCCGCCGCTGCTGCGGCCCGCGTGACGGTGTTTTAAATCGGTTTAGCGGGTGGCACGCCTGTTCGAGTTGCGCGTGATCAGGGCGAACGCCGCGGAGAACGCCTTGCACGGCCAGAGGTTCCCGCAGGTGGCGCAGGTCGCCTCGTGAGTGGTCTTGTCGGGGCGGTGGGTGCTCACGGTGCGCCGGGCGTCGGTGATGGTGTGGTCGTAGACGATGCGCATGGCCGGCCCTCAGACTCCCTCGGCCGCCGAGGCGGTCCACAGCAGGCGAGCAGGGTAGAGCAGTTGCGCGGTGGCGAGCGCCGCCTCCGCAGACTGGAAGATCGCGACCTCCGACGTGCCGTCGCCGAGGCGCCAGGTCAACACGGCCTGGTCCGGGAGTTCGTGACCCCACGCGACGATCTGTGGATTGTCGTCGTCCTCGAAGTCGGCCACGATCCCGAACAACCGGGGTGCGCCGTCGAGTAACAACACCTCGTCCTCGGACACTTCGCAGTCCCCCTCCGAACAGGAGAGCCCTCTGACCGCCTCAGAATGCACGTGCAGGTTTCACGGCGCAATACGCCTTCGCGAAGTTGAGTAGAGCAAGCGTGTCGCTAGGAGGGGGACAAGCTTGCGTAGCAACTCCGTAACGGGAACACTCGGGCTTGAGTAATGACGGAGGTGAGCCGTGTCCAGCGCGCAGAGCCCCACATTTCCGCGGTTTCAGCTGGGCAAGCAGCTGCGCCTCCTGCGTGAACAGGCAAAGTTGACCACCGAAGATGTGGGCCTCCAGTTGGACTGTTCGCCGAGCACGATAAGCCGCATGGAAGGCGGCAAAGTCGGCATTCGGCGCAGCACGCTCGAGCAAATGCTGGACATTTACGAACTTACCGACCACGAGCACCGCGAGACATTGATCGCGCTTGCCAAGGAAGGCAAGCGGCGCGGCTGGTTCGCCCGCTACGGTGATCTTCCGGCGGCCTACTCACGCTTCATCGGCCTGGAGGCGGCGGCGCACGAGATGCGCGACTACGAGGCGCTGATCGTCCCGGGGTTGCTGCAGACCGAGGAATACACGAGAGCGCTGCTGCAGGCCCGCGCGCCCGACGCGGACGGCTCATTGGACGATGCGATCGAGGCGCACGTCAACGCCCGTCGCGAGCGCCAGGAATTGCTCTCCAAAGCGGATAATCCCTTACGATTCATCGCGGTACTGGACGAGAGCGTCATCCGCCGGCAAATAGGCGGCCACGACGTCATGCGATCCCAATTGAAACGCCTCATCGAAGCGTCCAACTCGCGAAATGTGATCATCCAGATCCTGCCATTTGACGGCGGTGCCTACGCCGGCATGGCGGGATCTTTTGCAATCCTCAGTTTCCTCGATGCACCAAGCGTGGTGTTCGCGGAAGCGTTGGCCGGCGACATCTACCAGGAAGCCGGCGACGTCGAGCGGTACCACGGCGTGTTTGAAAGTCTGCGAGCCGCCGCGCTCAGTCCGCTCGAGTCGATCAAAATGATCGAGCGGGCGGAGGACGGCGTGGCCTGACCAAAAAGGAGTGCGCAGAATGGCTGCGCTAAATGAGCGGTGGCACAAGCCCACCCGGAGCGGGAACAACGGACAGTGTGTCGAGGCGCGCTTCGTCGATGACGTCGTCGAGGTTCGCAACTCCAACAGCCCCAACGCGGGCACGGTGCGCTTCACCCGCGCCGAGTGGGAGAC
The DNA here is from genome assembly GCA_963816625.1 of uncultured Actinomycetota bacterium. Lineage (GTDB taxonomy): Bacteria > Actinomycetota > Actinomycetes > Mycobacteriales > Micromonosporaceae > Dactylosporangium. The sequence continues at coordinate 438,881 of CAWFLC010000008.1, forward strand.
CTTCATCGATGCGGTCGACATCGACGGGGAGTTCAGACTCCACTAAACACCGGGTGACCAGGACAAACTGAAGGGGCGATCCCGACCGATCGCCCCTTCGTTCCGTGCTGCGAGCCACACTCATCGTAGCTGCTAATCCGCGGCCCGGTAACTGCCGCCCCGGCGTGGGGTTCGGGAGCAATACCCGGATGTGGCTGTCGCAATTGGGCCGCACGGAGTAAGGATGACCGTATGGCAGACACGATGCTGCAGACCCCACGTGCTGCGACGGTGACGATCCGTTCCTACCGTCCGACCGATCATCGCGACTGCCGCCAACTGTGGGCCGAGCTCACCGAGAACCATCAGGCGCTGTACGCCGACGACGCGCTGCCCGAGGGAGTAGACCCGGGCGCGGCCTTCGAGGAATATCTGACCCGGCTCGACCTTTCCGGCATGTGGGTCGCCGAGGATGCCGGCGTCGGCGTGGTCGGGCTCGTCGGACTGATCCTGCGCGGCCGGGGCGGCGAGGTCGAGCCGGTCGTGGTCAGCGAGGCCCGGCGGGGCGAGGGCATCGGGCGTGCGCTGCTCGGTCACATCGCCAAGGAGGCCGCCCGGCGCGGCCTGCGCCAGCTGACCATCTCGCCGGCGTCGCGCAATGTCGACGCGATTCGCTGCCTGCACGCCGCCGGATACGACGCCCTGGCGAGTGTCACGCTCGCCATCGATCTGAGTCGCCGCGGCCAGGGTTGGCAGGACGGGATAGACCTGCACGAGCTGCGTTTCAAGTACTGATTTTTTCTGTGGACAGCGGGTTATCCACAGAAAAAACTCGTTCTTCCGCCGAGCCGTGGCGATCGGCAGGCTCGATGGTATGGATGATGTTTCGACCCGTCCCCGCGTTTCGTTGCGCAGCCCCCAGGATGTTCTCTCGGCGACGCCATATCTGCTCGGCTTCCACCCGGAAGACAGCCTCGTGCTCTTCGGCTGCCGGGGCACCGAGCTGGTGTTCCACGTGCGCAGCGACCTGCTGCCGGCCGGCGCGCCGGACGGCGAGGTGCGGGAGCTCGCCGTGCACGTCGCCGAGCTGATGCTCTCGCGCGGCATCGACAGCACGGTCCTGGTCGGCTACGGCCCGCCGTCGACGGTCGGCCCGGCGATCATGGCGACCGAGCGGGAGATGCGGCGGCGCGACATCCACATCCGGGAGATGCTGCGCGCGGCCGACGGGCGATTCTGGTCATACACGTGCAAGGAGCCGCTGTGCTGCCGGCCGGAGGGCACGCCCTACCAGATCGCGGACACCGCGTTCGCCGCGATGGCGACCGTCGACGGCCGGGTCGTGCTGCCCAACCGCGAGGCGGTGGTGCGCACCCTCGACCCGCCGGTCGGCATCGCACTCGAGGCGATGCGGGTGGCGACCGACCGCGCCGGAATCCGGCTGTGCGGGCTCCTCGACGGCCGCGATCCGCAGGCCAACCTGGACGCGGCCGGTGAGCGGGCGGTCCTCGACGGGCTGGCGCGCTACCGCGACGAGGGCGGCCGGTTCGACGACGAGGAGGTCGCCTGGCTGAGCCTGCTGCTGCAGACGCTGACCGTGCGCGACTTCGCCTGGCTGCGCATCGACAGCGACGGGCGGGCGCACTGGCCGGTGCACGAGCGGCTGTGGATCGACATGTTGACCCGCTGCGAGCCCGAGTTGGCCGCGCCGGTCGGCGTGCTGCTCGCCTATACGCTGTGGCGCTCGGGCGAGGGGCTGCGCGCCGGCGTGGCGGTCGGTCGGGCACTCATCGCCGACCGGGAGTATTCGGCGGCGCACCTCATGGCAAGCGTGTTGCAAAACGCGGTGCCGCCGTCGGCGCTGCAGAAGGTGCGCCGCCAGCGAAACCAGACGCGGTCAGGCGCTGCTCGCCGGCGTAGACGTTGAAGGTCGGCCCGCGCAGGAAGCCGACCACGGTCAGGCCGGCCTCCGTCGCCAGGTCGACGGCGAGGGTGCTCGGCGCCGATACCGCGGCGAGGATCGGGATGCCGGCCATCCACGCCTTCTGGCACAGCTCGAAGCTGGCCCGCCCGCTCACCGTCAGCACGTGGCCGGTCAGCGGGAGCATCCGCTGCTTGACCGCCCAGCCGATGACCTTGTCGACGGCGTTGTGCCGGCCGATGTCCTCGCGCAGGCAGACCAGCGCGCCATCGGCGGTGAAGAGGCCGGCGGCGTGCAGCCCGCCGGTGGTGGCGAAGACCTTCTGCCGCTCGCGCAGGGCGTCCGGCAACCCGACGAGCGTGGAGGCCTCGACGGTGGTCGCGTCCTGCGTGACGTCAAACTGCGACCTGGTCCGCACCGCGTCGATGCTCGCCTTCCCGCAGATCCCGCACGATGAGGTGGTGTAGAAGTTCCGGCTCGGATCGGTGACCGGCGCGGGCACTCCGGGCGCGAGGGCGACATCCACGACGTTGTAGGTGTTGGGAGCGTCGTCACCGGCGCACAGCTGAGCCGTGCGCACATCGTCGGTACCGCGGATCACGCCCTCGGTGAGCAGGAATCCGACGGCCAGGTCCAGATCGTCGCCGGGTGTGCGCATCGTGACCGCGAGTGGGGTCCGGGGCGTGCCGGCCGGGCCGACCCGGATCTCCAGCGGCTCCTCGGCGGCGAGGCTGTCCGGCCGCCGGCGCACGTTGACGTCCGCACCGCTCAGGTCATACCGGACGATGCTGCGCCGATCCGTCACCCGACCCATCTCGCGCCACCTCCGCCCTCCAGTCTGCCCCCGATCATGCCGCCCGGCCGGTGCCGCGCAGGCCGGTGCTGTCCCCGCCGCCACTATTCCCCGGAAGTAGTGGTCTGCGCGGGGCACGGACGGCACTGTTTGCCGGAAGTAGTGGTCTCCCGGGTCGCGGATGGCACCGTTTCCCGGAAGTAGTGGTCTCCCCGGGTGCGGATGGCACTGTTTCCCGGATGTAGTGGTCTCGCCGGGGTGCGGATGGCACTGGTTGCCGGAAGTTGCCGGAAGTAGTGGTGTCGGGCGCGTGGCGTGGCTAGGTGTCGGGCGTTGTGGGCTCCGGCTCCGGGAGTAGCTGGGCGAGCGTCGCGCCGGCCGTGGCCAGGTCGACGCCCCGGCCGACGGCGAGCCCGAGCAGGAACGCGGTCAGTGGGGCGGCCGGGCGTACCACGCCGTGGGCGACGTCTCTGGCCAGGTTGAGCACGGTCTGCTGCTGCTCGCCGGACAGCGGGGGCAGGTCAAGTGCGGCGCAGGCGTCGCCGAGCCACTCGTCGAGCACGTTCATCCCCGGTGCGCCTCCCGCAGGTCTTCCTCTGTATCGCAGTCGAACCAGGGCGGGTGCCCGTTGCCCGCCGGCGCGATGAGCTCGGTGGCGTGCAGTGCGCCGAAGAGTGCGCGCATCGAGCGGCCCGCGGGGTCGCCGAGATCGTCGAGTACCCGGTGGAGCGCCGCGGTGTGCCACACCCCGCAGAGGAGTTGCCGGTGTCCGGCGCCGTCCACGAAGAGCGCGCCGTCATTGCTGGAGTCGACGGCGCTGACCAGGGACTCGACCGCTTCCGGGGTCAGGTACGGCAGGTCGGCGGCGAGCAGGGCGACCAGGTCGGCGGTAACCAGATCGAGTCCGGCGGCGGTGGCCGCGACCGGACCGCCCCCGGACGGGCGCTCGCGGGCCGTCAGCACGTCGCGCGGCAGGCCGGCGCGGCGCGGGCCGACGACGATCCGCTGGTCGGCGGTGGCTACGGCGTCGAGGACCCGGTGCAGCATCGGCTGGCCCTGCACGGGCAGCGCCGGCTTGTCCCGGCCACCGAGGCGCGTCGCCGCACCGCCGGCCAGGATGACCGCCGCGTAACCCACCGCCCCACCGTAGCCGCCACCGAGCCACCCGCCATCGCCCCGACGCCACCATTTGCCGGAAGTTGTGGCCTCCGTCGGGCGTAAGACCACCATTTGCCGGAAGTTGTGGCGTCTGGAGGGCGTATGGCCACCATTTGCCGGAAGTTGTGGCGTCCGGCGGGCGTATGGCCACCATTTGCCGGAAGTTGTGGCCTTCCGAGGCGCCGCCGGCTCGAGGCTTGCCCTCCCAACGTGAGCGGAGCCCGGATCTCGGTAGGGTGGGCGAGGGGAAGACGGAGGCGATCATGGCTGATAACGGGCCGACCGAGGTTGCGCTGTTCGACGACGACGAACTGGCGGGGGGCAACCTCAAGGACAAGGTCGACGAGGCGTGGCGGGACTTCGCCGCCCACCTGCTGGGTGTACTGGGGGAGCTGCCCGCGGGTACGACCCTCGATCTGACGCTCGACCCGACCGCCACGGGGACCGGCGACGCCATCTACTCGGTACAGGTGACCGCGGAGGACGACGACACGCTGAGCGCCTCCGCGGTCGGCAACGCCGACCTGCCGCAGGCGTACCGGCTCGACCGGACCTCGATCGGCGCGCTGGTCGCGTTGGGCTGGTCGCCGCCCGGTGTGGTTCCGGGGGCGGGCGAGTCGTTCGGTACCCGGCTGCCCAGGTCGGACGCGCGCCGTCTCGGCGTGCTGATGACCCGGACGCTGCGCGACGTGTACGGCGCGCCGCACCCGGCCTTCCTCACGTACCTGGCGCACGACCTGCACAGCCAGCTCGCCACCATCGCGCCGCTCGGTGCTGCCCGGTCCCTGGTGTCCATCGCCGACCTGAGCAACGATGACGACGAGCCGCGGAGCGGTGGCGCCCTCGTGCGCATCGGCGACGATCAGGACGAGGCCGACGGCCTGCCACTGCAGGAGAAGGTCACCACGGTGGTCGCCCGGCTGCTGAAGACCACACCCGACGCCCTGCCGGTCGACCCAGACGGCGACATCGGCATCCGTTCCGGCTCGGCGATGGTGTTCGTCCGGGTCCGGGACAACCCGCCGCTGGTCGACGTGTTCTCGCCGATCCTCACCGAGATCGAGCCGACCGAGCAGCTCTACATGAAGCTGTCCGAGCTGACCAACCGGATGCCGATCGGCCGCCTGTACTGCACGAACGACACCGTATGGGCGTCCGTGCCGGTCTTCGGCCGCGACTTCCAGGCGACCCACCTGATGCTCGCCGTCCAGGTGATGACCGGGCTGGCCGACGAGCTCGACGACCGCCTGCACGGCGAGTTCGGCGGCAAGCGCTTCTTCGGCGAGGGCGACAAGCCGAACTCCAAGACCGCCAACGGGGGCGACCAGCGCACCGGCATGTACCTCTGACCGGAAGCTGTCCCCTCCCGCCAGCGCGGAGGGGACAGCTCCCGGCGGGGCCTAGGTGAAGTTCACCCAGGCCGACCTTGTGAGCGTGGTCAGATCGTTGGCCTGCAGGCCCTGCATCGACACGGTCCACAGTGTGTCGCCGATGACCAGCGACCGCTGGATCGGCGAACTGCTGATCGCCGGGCTGGCTGACGGCGCCGGCCTGGTTGATCGCCGTCTCGCGCATCGACAGACGACCACCAGCCCGGTCATGCACCGGCAGCACCACGAGCAGCCGCGTCGGCGGCCAGTACAGGAACGCGTGCGGGTCGTACTCGGCCTCCGAGGACATGCCCTTCAAGGTGTACTGGGCGAGCCTGGCCGGCTGGGCCGGTGTCGCTGACGTCGAACAGCGAGACCTGCAGCCCCTGCACCCGTCCCTGACTGGTCGCGTCCTGCCCGACCCCGATCAGCCGCCCGTCGCCCGCGGGGTGCAGGTAGGCCGAGTACCCGTTGATCTTCAGCTCGCCGGTGACCTTCGGCGCGCGCGGATCGCGCAGGTCCAGCGTGTAGAGCGGGTCGGTCGCCGGAAGGTCACCACGTAGCCGGTCGTACCGATGAAACGCACCGCGTAGATGCGCTCGCCCTTGCCGAGGCCGCCGACCTTGCCGAGCTGGCGCAGTTGCCCACCGCTCTCGGTCAGCACGTAGACCGTCGACTCGGTCGATCCGGCCCCGTCCCACGGCTGGCCGGCCGTCGTCGCCACGCGCAGGTGCGCCGTCCCACTCCGACAGCGAGTACTGGTTGAGCAGCCAGCCGCGCACCTGGCCGCCGGCCACGAAGCGGGGCTTACCCGAGCCGCTGATGTCGAACTTGTAGAGCTCGGTCGGGGGCTCGACGGCTGAGTCCGCCGGATCCCGGCCGGCTCGCGCATGCCCCACATGTAGCGCCAGCGCTGGTCGCTCGCCACGTACAGGCTCGGGCCGTTGGCGTAGACGGTCTGCGCCGTCGGCGACGATCGACACCGGCTCGCCGGAGCCGAGTCCGGCGTTGGCGAGGTCGAAGGTCAGCACGGTGAGCATGCTCGTGCCCGAGTACTGCGCGGGCCGGCTGACCGAGCCGCAGCCGACCTGGCCCGCGGTGACCTTGCCGGCCGAGTCGGTGATCGTGTAGTGCGGCAGCCAGTCTCCGACCGGCGCCTCGTCGATGATCCGCTGGTTCGCCTCGATGCTGTCGAGCTGGCGGACGGTCCGGCACCGGCCCGAAGTCGATGCGCGGCTGCGAATGCACCACGACCCGCGCGGTCGAGCCGATCTGGCGCGCGTCGAGCAGGTCACCGTCGATCGCGTACCGGCCGAGGATCTCGCGGCGCTCCGGCTGATGTCGACCAGGGTCAGGTCGGAGCCGACCGTGCCGTTCCTGGTACGCGTGGCCGAGACAGCAGGACATGGTCGCCGGAGAGCAGCAGGTCGAGCATGCCGTACCGGTCCGCCTGGTTGTCCGGGAGACGACGAGCGTGCCGGTGATCGCCCGGCTCGCGGCGTCGACCACCCGCAGCACGCCGCCGGCGACCGTGACGATCCGTTGGCCGTCGGTCTTCACCAGGTCGGGCTCGTCGACCCCGGCCTCGTGCGTGTTGGTGTCGAGTACGCGTCGGGGTTCGCATTGGGCGCGGCCGCCGGGGCCGGCCCCGCCGCCGAGTCGGCGTTGCCTTCGGCGCGCTTCATGCCCGGCACCATGCCGCCGGCGTCGAGGGCGACCGGCCACCGCCGAAGCCGTACGGCCCGACGGCGATCTTCGCCGCGCCGCGCAGGCCGTTGAGCAGGTCGGCGCAGTGAGTCGAAGGCGACCAGTTTCGAACGAGTCCAGCGGGACGCCCCGGTCGGTGAACACGGGTTGCGGGCTTCGCCCCGTACACGCGGAAAGGGCAAGCAGCGGTGACGGCGGCGGCGAGCGCCAAGGCGCGTCGGGTCATGACGCCGACCTCGCTCGAGCACTCGGTCATGGCGCTTGGACGGCGGTCGGGGCGGTCAGGTTCCGGACTTCACCGGTGGGACGGCGCCGGCCGTGTCGACCAGCCGGGAAAGGACGATCATGCTGCGGGTCGAGGTGACGAACGGCTCGGCGCGCAGCCGTTCGAGGGCCTGCTCGAGGTGCGGCGATGTCGGCCGCGCGCAGGTGGACGAGCGCGTCGGCCTCGCCGGAGACCGTGTACGCGCCGACCACCTCGGGATGGCGCCGGGCGGCGGCGCGCGATCTGCTGCCGGGGTGGTACGGCCGGTGCAGAAGAGCTCGACGAACGCCTCCGTGGTCCAGCCGACCGCGGCCGGGTCGATCGACGGCGGTGAAGCCCTGATCACTCCGGCCGATCGAAGCCGGTCGACGCGGCGCTTCACCGCCGGGGCGGAGAGCGACACCCGTGCCCGATCTCGGCGTACGACGCGCGGGCGTCTGCCGGCAGCAACGCAATGATTCGCTGGTCATCGTCGTCGAGCTGCAACGAATCGCCTCCTCGAAAGCAACGTTTCTGCGCTGTTTCATGCACCACAGCCTACCTACCTTAGTGATCATGAGCCGACGAGCGGATGCCGCGAAAGCGGACATATCTCATGTGCCCGCCGGAGCACTTCGCGGTCGAGTACGCGATCAACCCGTGGATGGACACGACCGTCGCCGGTCGACACCGAACTGGCCGTCAAGCAGTGGGAGGTGCTGCGCGAGACCCTGGTCGGCCTCGGCCACGACGGTGCACGTGCTCGCGCCCGAGACCGGGCCTGCCCGACATGGTCTACGCCGCCAACGGCGCCTTCATCGGTCGACGGCGCGGTCTACGGCGCCCGGTTCCGCTACCCGCAGCGGACCGCGGAGGCCGGCGGCGCACCAGCGCCTTCTACGAGGCGCGACCGCGGCGTGGCGGTTCGTCGAGCCCGAGCGACGTCAACGAGGGCGAGGGCGACTTCGCCTACCTGCCCGGCGGCGTACGGCGGGCTGATCCTGGCCGGGCACGGCTTCCGCACCGAGCCCGCCGCCCACGCCGAGGCGCAGGAGGCGCTCGGCCGCCCGGTGGTGTCGCTGCGCCTGGTCGACCCGCGCTTCTACCACCTCGACGTGGCGCTGGCCGCGCTCGACGACGCGCAACATCGCCTACTACCCGGGGGCGTTCTCCGAGCCGTCCCAGCGGGTGCTGCGCCCAGCTCTTCCCGGACGCGGTGCTCGCCGACGAGGCCGACGCGCTGGCCTTCGGGCTCAACCTGGTCAGCGACGGCGCGCAACGTGGTGCTCAGCGCCGAGGCGACCGGCGCTGGCGGCCAAGCTGTCGGCCGGCCGGCTACGTCCCGGTACCGGTGGAGCTGACCGAGCTGAAGAAGGGCGGCGGCAGCGTCAAGTGCTGCGTCGCCGAACTGCGCGCACTTAGCTGAGGCCCCTCCCGGCCCGGCGGAGGAGGCCACTACTTCCCGGGAGTTGTGGCCTCCCGGGCCCGTTGAGGCCACTACTCCGGGGAAACCGTGGCCTCCTGGGGCCCTTGAGGGCACTACTTCCCCGGAGTTGTGGCGGTGCGGCTCCATCCTCGCGAGCGTAAGGCCGCTTCCGTCTGCCGTAGCAGGGCGGCAAACTCTTGGCCGAGGTGCCGGCGCGTGGCGTGCAGCACGATCCAGCCGTGGGAGACCAACTGGTTGAGGCGCGACCGGTCGTGCTCCATCCGTTCGACACCGCCGTGAAATTCGCCTTCGTATTCCAGCCCGTTGCGCACCAGGATCGGAAGCTGCGCCTCCGGTCGCGGCAAGCCGGCCTGGACCAGCCGCACTCGCATGGTCGACTCGGGCCGCGATTGGGCCCGGCCGTCGGCGAGGTCAAACGCGCTGACGGCCCGGTGCCAGCCACGGCCACCGCCACGAGCCGCGACGATGTCGCGGATGTCGTTCATCGAGATCGCGCCGGCCGCCAGCAAGCCGTCGATGATCACCACCGCCGAGACGGTGTCCAGCCGGCTCGCCGCATCCCAGGCCGTTCGGTGGGGAGTCGTGACCCGCAAGCCGAGCCGCTCGGTGATCTCGTCGGCGGGTAGGTCGGTCGTGTGGATCGTCAGGCCTTTGACGGGGCCGAACGCCGCCTTCGTCGGGACGGTCACGTCGACCTGGTCGTCGTGCCTGACGGCATACGGCACGCCATGAAGCACTGCGGCGGAAGGCCCGGAGATGGCGGCCTCGACCGGGGTGATCAGGGACGCGGCGTGACAGAGCAGCGCGTGTGTCGGTTCGAGTCGCCAGTCCGCGTAGACGTCGCGGAAGAGCCGCCGCCACGCCGTCGTGCGCAGTTGATTGCGCGTCAGCAACCCTTCCTCGGTCGCGTCGGATCCGCGGAAGATCTGTCCTCGCAGTTGCGGCGGACGGTACGGCGAGTGCGGCATCGCGCCAGCGTGCCCCGGATCGGCCGGCTCCCGGACCCTCGCTTCGCCACCTGTGGATATCGAGGGTAGGCCACTACTTCGGGGAAACAGTGGCCTCAGCACCGTCCGGTGACCACTGTTCCCCCGAAGTAGTGGCATCAGAGGCGTCCGGAGGGCACTGTTTCCCCGAAGTAGCGGCATCAGCGCCGTCCGGAGGGCACTGTTTGCCGGAAGTTGTGGCGCAGGGTTACGGGAGGACGGCTAGGCGGGCGGTTGACGTGTCGCCAGCCTTGGTGCCGGCGATGCCGATCTGCGCGCCTTGCTTGATGTCGCTGGGCTGGAGCTTGGCGCGGTCGCGGACGACCGTGAACTTGTCGCCGAAGGTCCAGGTCTGCGTAAAGCCGTCGGCCGACTTCACCGTCACCGAGGTGGCGGTGACCGCGGTGACCTGGCCGCGCTGGACGACGACCGTCTTGGTGCCGTCCTTCGTCTGTACGACGGTCTCGCCGTGCAGCAGGTTCTTGCGCAGTTTGACCCGCAGTGCGTGGCGCTTGCCGCCGAGCCCGGGGGCCCGATCGGGTGAGGGCGTCGCGGTCGGGGCGTTCGCCGGCTCAAGGGACGCCTCGCCGGTGTCGAAGCCCATCGAGGTCAGCGCGACCCCCTCGGCGCTGGTGTCGGCCGAAACCTCCACGGTGCCGGTGGCGCCGGCCGCGCCGGCCCTATCGGCCAGGCGCCCGCAGCCGGCCAGGCCAACGAGGCCGGCCAGTCCGAGCACGGCCACGGCCAGGCCCATTCGTGAGCGTGTCACGGGATCCTCCAAGTTGGTCGACTTCACCGTTCGACCCCAACGATGGCGACCCAACGAACGCGGACAGTCAGCGCAATGTACGAATAACGTCAGGACGCCAGGTGCACGGTGAACCGGGCGCCGCCCTCGGGCGCGTGCCCGGCCTCGATCGAGCCGCCCAGCCGCCGGACCAGCCGCGCGGCCAGCGCCAGCCCGAGGCCGCTGCCGACCTTGCGGATGCCCTGGTACCGCTGCGACAGCGCGCCCCGCTCGAACGCCACCGCCAGGTCGTCGTCGGTGAAGCCGGGGCCGCCGTCGCGGACCTCGAGACGCCACGTACCCGGGCGGGCGTACAGCGCCAGCACCACCGGGGCGCCGCGTCGGCACGACCCGCAGCGCGTTCTCCAGAGCCCGTCGAGGACCTGCCGGATCCGGCCGGGGTCGGTGCGGACCGATACCGGGTACGGCGGAGCTTCGACGCGCAGCACGAGACCGTCCGCCGCCGTCCGGGCGCCCCAGGCCTCGCCGGCCGCCATGACCAATTGCGTCAGGTCGACCGGGAGCACCTCGAGCGGGAGGTCGGCGGCCTCCAGCCGGGCCAGCACCAGCAGGTCGGCGATCAGGCGGTCCAGCCGCTCGGCCTCGGCGAGTACCGTCTGCCCGGCCCGCTGTGCCCCGTCCGGCCCGACGACGCCGTCGGCGAGTGCTTCGGCGTACCCCTTGATCGTGGTCAGCGGCGTGCGGAGCTCGTGCGAGACCGACAGCAGGAAGTCGCGCTCGCGGCCCTCGCTCAGTCGCGAGCGCGGCGGCGAGCTCGTTGAGCGCACTGGCGAGATCGTCGACCTCCGTCGGCCCTTCGGTTCTTATGCGTACCGAGCGATCTCCGGTCGACAAGCGAGCCGCCGCCTGCGCGGCCTCGCGGATCGGGCGGACGACCCGGCGCGCGAGCAGCGGCCCGGCGACCAGCCCGGCGACCAGCCCGGCGAGCAGCGCCAGCCAGAGCCGCTTGAGTACCGCGCCGAACGAGGCGCTGTCCGGCTTCTCGGCCAGGACGATCCCGCTGCTTGTTCGGCAGCGGCCGACCGGCGATCAGCTTGACCGTGCCGTCGACGACCGCACGCCGCCCGGTGATCGGCCTGTTGGCCGAGATCTGCTTGACGACGTTTTCCGGCAGGCCGGCGCGGTCGGCGTACGCCGTTGCGGATGACGTACACGTCGACGCCGCGCTGGCGTAGCCGCTGGGCGAGGACCAGCTCGCTTGTCCGGCGCGCGGTTGGCGATGCGCGGCCGGAGCAGCTCGGCGGTGAGGACGGCCTCGTCGTTGAGCCGGTCGATCGCCTCCCGGTTGGCCGAGCGGGCCGTCAGCGGCAGGGCCACGGCCGCTGTGACCAGGACGGAGATCAGCGCGACCACGCAGGTGACGATGACCGCGCGGACGGTCAGGGTGCTCCTACGCATCTGCGGTGTAACCGACGCCGCGGACCGTCCGGATCACCGCGGCCGAGTCGCCCAGCTTGGCGCGCACCTGGGCGACGTGGACGTCGACGGTACGGGTACCGGCGTGCGCCGCGTACCCCCAGACGCTGGCCAGCAGCTCCTCCCGGGTGAACACCCGGCCCGGCCGCTGCATCAGGTGGGCGAGCAGGTCGAACTCGGTCGGGGTAAGGCTGACCGGGTCGCCGGCCGCCCGTGACCTCCCGGCGGGCCGAATCCAGCATCAGCGGACCGAGCGAGCGGACCCGCTCGACGTCGGGCGGCCCGTCCGTACGGCGCAGCACCGCCTTGACCCGCGCCACCAGCTCGCGCGGGCTGAACGGCTTGGTGATGTAGTCGTCGGCCGCCGAGTTCGAGGCCGAGAATGCGGTCGACCTCGTCGTCGCGGGCGGTCAGGAAGAGGACCGGGGTCCAGTCGCCGCCCTCGCGGAGCCGCCGGCAGATCTCGGTGCCGTCCATGCCGGGCAGGGCGATGTCCAGCGATGCAGGCGACCGGGCGGAGCTTGCGGGCGGCGGACAGCCCGGCCGAGCCGTCGTGCTCGACGTGGACGCCGAAGCCGTCGCGGGCGAGGTACATGCGCACCAGGTCGGCGATCGGCCGCTCGTCCTCGACGACGAGGACGAGGCCCTTGCCCCCCGACTGCCCTCCCTGAGCCACCACGAAGACATCATGCCGGGTATTGCCACCGGCGCATGTACGAGGAGTGTTAAGCCGCGAGGCCGAGCGCGACCGGCTTCGCCGGCTTGCGGCGGGGCGTACCCCGGCGGAAGAGCACGGTGAAGGTGTCGTTCAGGCGCTGCAACTGCTCGCGGGTGCCCATGCGGATCGTGAAGTGCTCGCGGACCCCGTCCATGGCGGTCAGGGCGAGCTGCATCGAGTTCTCACCGGGCTCGACCGTCCAGGTGACGTCGGCGAGCTGGGCGAGTTCGGCGTTGAGGTGCAGGCCGAGGCGGCGCAGGACCGGCGACTGGGTGGTCACCACCAGGCGGCGCGAGGTGACCATCAGCAGGCTGCTCGGGCGGCCCCAGCCGAACGAGCGGTTCGAACGGGAGCACGGCGCGACGATCGTGACACTGTCCCGCGTCCCGGCGCAGCGGCGGAGCACCGCGGCGTGCCGGTTGACCGTCGCCATCGGGATCTGCGCCTCGGCGGCCGCCGGCAGGTATGTGCGGGAGAACGCGTCGTGCAGCAGCTTCATATCAGGAGCAACGACGCCGACCTGGCTACGACGCGGCACCCGAACGGTGGATCCTGTGTGAGTTTGGTTTCGCGGCGAGAAATCGTGAAATCGGCGTCGGGGGGCGGTGAAAGGTGAGCGCTTCTAGCGAATTCCGAGCTTGGTCTGACACCCCGTCGAGGTGTGGCAGCTTGCATGGGTCAGTTGCCGCTGTCCACACGGAGGTCGTTGTGTCGCACCGCAGTCGCCTTGGCGGCGTCGCTTTCGCACTCGTCGCCGTCGCGGCGTTCGCCGCGGGCTGCGCCTCGGCCGGCAAGACGACCCCGACCAGCGCGACCCCGGCCGGCGGGAACGCCATGGCCGGCTACCTCAGTTGCCTGCGCGACAACGGGGTCAACGTGCCCCAAGTGAACCCGTCCGGACGCCCGACGGTGCGCCCGACGGTGCGCCCGAGTGTCCGGCCGTCGAGGCAGCCCCGGCCGAGCGGCAGCCCCGGCAATGGCCCCGGGCGTTTTCCGGGTGGTGGCGGCTTCGGTGGGATCTTCGGCTCGAGTGCACCCAGCGGGGTCAGCCAGGAGACCTGGGACAAGGCCCGGAAGGCCTGCGCCTCGCTCGAGCCGAGCTTCAACCCGCAGGGCCGCCGAGGCGGGGACAACGGCGCCTTCGCCGCGTACCGCAACTGCCTCAGCGACCACGGCGTGACCGTGAACGGCCAGGGGGATCAGCTCAACACCGCCGACCCGAAGACCGCCGCCGCATTGCAGGCCTGCGCGCCGCTCCGCCCGACCCCGACCCCCCGCCCCTCGGCCAGCTAGGTCGGCCCTGACAAGGCCGCGCTGAGGCCACTGCTTCCCCGAAGTTGTGGCCTCCCGGGGCGCCGGAGGCCACTCGTTCCCCGAAGTAGTGGCATCCATCGGCCGGCAGGCCACTGCTTCCCCGAAGTTGTGGCGACGGGGCTTGGGGACGCGGGCCTGGCAGCGAGGAGCGCCAGCGACGAGCGTTGTCTGGCGGGAGCGGCGGTCGTGCGCCCGGCGGACCCGAGCCATGAAATAAGGAAAGGGCTTTGAGGAAGCTCCGAGGTGCGGCCGAGGCAATCGGGAGCAGGTCGCCGCAGACTGTCGAACCATGAGCGTGCGGGGCCGCCGGGCCGGGTGGATCACGGCCGCTGCGATCGTCGTGGTGGCGGCCGTGGTCGTGACGGTCGGCGCCATGCGGGGCGGGGACAGCGCGACCGCCGCCCCCAGCACGTCGAAGGTCACCCGGGGCGACGTGAGCACGACCGTCTCGGCCGCCGGCACGGTCCAGGCGCAGGCCAGCCGTACCCTCGGGTTCAGCTCGACCGGCACGGTCACCGAGCTGAACGTGAATCCCGGCGACAACGTGACGCCCGGGCAGGTGCTGGCCAAGATTGACGACAGCGCCGCCCAGGACGCCGTCGACTCGGCCGCCCAGGCCGTCGACTCCGCGCAGACCGCGGTGGACAACGCCGAGGCGGAGCTCGCCGCGACACCGTCCGCGTGCCCGAGCGCGCCGGCCGCCGGTGGGCGCGGACCGGCCAGCGCCAAGCCGTGCGCGACGTCGCCAGCGCAGCGGGGCTCCACCGGCACCGACGCGCTGCTCAGTGCCCAGCAGCGGCTGAACAACGCCGAACTCGCACTTACGCAGGCCGAGGCCAAGCGCGACGGCACGGTGATCACCGCGCCGATCGCCGGCAAGGTGTTGTCGGTGTCCGGCTCGATCGGCGCGCCGGGCGGCGCCAACTTCCTGGTGCTGGCCGGTACCTCGGACGTGGTGGTCCGGGCCGAGTTCACCGAGGCCGAGATCGCCCATCTGGCCCTCAAGCAGACCGCCAAGATCACGCTGCCGGACCAGGCCGGCACCTCGTACACCGGATCGGTGATCCAGATCGACCCGGCCGGGACCATTTCCGCGCGACTGGTGCGCTACGGCGCGCTGATCTCGTTTGACAAGATTCCAACCGATCTCCTGTACGGCCAGAGCGCCGACGTCGCCGTCACGACGGCCTCGGTGAGCGATGTCCTCTTCGTACCGTCGACCGCGATCAGCGACCGCAACGGTGCCACCGGCAGCGTGTCCGTCCAGGTCGGCGGGCGGATCGAGAAGCGCACCGTGCAACTCGGTCTCCGCGGCGACGTCAACACCGAAGTCAAGAGTGGCCTCGCCGAGGGTGACGAAGTCCTGACCTCCGCTGCGACGTGATCCCGTGGGGGGTGATTCCATAGACCCGATGCAGCAAGGGTCCGACTACGGTGGCCGGCCGGCCAAGGTGCTCGTCGTGGACGACGAGGCCAGCATCTGCGCGCTGCTGTCGGCCACGTTGCGGCTGACCGGCTTCGACGTCCGGGTGGCCAACGGTGGCCGGGAGGCGCTCGCCGCGGCGGCCGAGTACTCGCCTGACCTGGTCGTGCTCGACGTGATGATGCCCGATCTCGACGGCTTCGAGGTTGCGCAGCGGCTGCGCTCGTCGGGGCAGCCTGTGCCGGTGCTGTTCCTGACCGCCCGGGACTCGGTCGAGGACCGGATATCCGGGCTGACCGTCGGCGCCGACGACTATGTGGCCAAGCCGTTCAGCCTCGAGGAGGTGGTCCTGCGCATCCGGGCCATCCTGCGCCGCAGCCTGGGCGAGAGCCAGCAACTCGTCGACGGGGGCGTGCTGCGCTTCGCCGATCTGGAGATGGACGAGGACGCGCACGAGGTCCGCCGCTCCGGCAAGCGCGTCGACCTGTCGCCGACCGAGTTCAACCTGCTGCGGTACCTGCTGACGAACTCCGGCCGGGTGGTCAGCAAGGCGCAGATCCTGGACCGGGTGTGGAACTACGACTTCGGCGGGGACGGGCGGATCGTCGAGTCGTACGTCTACTACCTTCGCCGCAAGATCGACAAGTGGGATCCGCCGCTGATCCACACGGTCCGCGGCGTCGGCTACTCGCTCCGGCTGCCGCGCGGGGAAGACGAGTAGCTGTGCGCCCGTGGCGGCATTGGACGGTGCGGGCGCGGATGGTGCTCGTGGTCGCCGCGCTCGGCGCCGTCGCCCTCGTCGCCGCCGACGCGGCCGGGATGACGGCGCTCAACAACTACCTGGTCAGCCGGATCGACCGGCAGCTCACCTTCAACCGGTCCAACCAGCTGCCCCGCGAGCAGCGCGCGCCCGGGTTCCGGCCCGGCCCCGACTTCCGCGTGTACCTCTTCGACGCCGATGGCAAGCTCGTGGCCCCCACGGGGGAGACGCCGAACCCGGCGCCGTCGCTGGCGTTCCTGCAGTCGCACGTCGACGACCAGAACCCGTTCACGTTGAAGACCTCGGCCGGCGATTGGCGAACCCGGGTCGTCGCGATCGACCGGGACAACGCGACGTATCTCTTCGCCGCGGTCTCGCTGCAGGACGTCGAGGACATCCGCGACAACCTGTTGATCATCAACATCGCGGTGACCTCGGCCGTGCTGCTGCTCATCGCCGCGGCCGCGGCCACCGTGGTCAGGGTCGGGCTCCGGCCGCTGACTCGCATGGAGGAGACCGCCACCGAGATCGCCGGCGGCGGTGACCTGTCCCGCCGCGTCGCCGACGCCGACCCCCATACCGAGTCGGGCCGCCTCGGCACCGCGCTCAACACGATGCTCGATCGCATCGAGGCCGCGGCCGAGGACAGCGCCGACTCGGAACGGCGGCTCCGACGCTTCCTCGCCGACGCGGCCCACGAACTGCGAACGCCGCTCACCTCGATCCAGGGCTTCGCCGAGTTGTACCGGCGCGGCGGCGCACCCCCCGGACCCGCCCTGGACGAGGCGATGGGCTGCATCGAGGCCGAGGTGAGCCGGATGCGTTTGCTGGTCAACGACCTGTTGACGCTGGCCCGCCTGGACGAGGAACGCCCGCTCGCGCTGCACCCGGTCGACCTCCTCGCGGTGGCGGCCGACGCGGTGCGCGACGCCCACCTGCGGGTGCCGACGCGGTTCGTCCAGCTGTCCGGCCTCGACGACGATTCGGCGACCTGGGAGCCGGTGGCGGCGCTCGGCGACGAGCCGCGCCTGCGGCAGGTGGCGGCCAACCTGGTCAGCAACGCGCTGCAGCACACGCCCGAGGACAGCAAGGTCGTCGTACGGGTGGGCCGGGTCGTCCCGGGCGGTGTGTCCGCGCCACCCACCGTCGTCGTCGGCGACGAGCTGCCCCCCGGCCAGCCGATCGCGGCGATCGAGGTGAGCGACACCGGCCCGGGCATGGCGACCGAGGACGCCGAGCGGGTGTTCGAGCGGCTGTACCGGGCGGAGGGCAGCCGGTCGCGGCGGCACGGCGGGGCCGGGCTCGGGCTGGCCATCGTGGCGGCGATCGTGCAGGCCCACGGCGGGCGGGTCGAGCTGTGGACGGCGCCGCAGGCGGGTGCGCGGTTCCGGGTGCTGCTGCCGGCCGAGCCACCCGACTTCTGATTGCGGCGCTGATTCCGAGGTTATTCCGAGGAAGCCTGTGGGTCGCTCATAGCCCGTGCGGCGACGATCGCGCCATGCGTTTGTGGCGGCCCTTCGTTGGAGGCCGGGACAGCCAGTGGCCAGCCATTCTGATCAACGCCGCACTCGCGGTGTTGGCGGTCGGCGGCGGGCTCTGGGCGTTCCAGGTCGTGCACGGCGGCTCGCAGGCCGCCGCGGCCGGCACCAACCAGCGCACGCGCATGGTGCCGGTGACCGTGGGCGCCGTGACCCAGACCGTATCGGCGTCGGGCTCGGTGGCGAGCGCATCCACCGCAACTGCCAACTTCGTCACCTCCGGCACGGTGACCGAGATCGACGTCAAGGTCGGTGACCCGGTGGCCAAGGGCCAGGTGCTGGCCAAGGTCGACGCCACCGCCGCCCAGGC
Organism: uncultured Actinomycetota bacterium; assembly: GCA_963816625.1. Taxonomy (GTDB): domain Bacteria; phylum Actinomycetota; class Actinomycetes; order Mycobacteriales; family Micromonosporaceae; genus Dactylosporangium. The sequence continues at coordinate 456,773 of CAWFLC010000008.1, forward strand.
CCAACTGGACACGGCCAAGGCCAACCGCAGCGCCGCGTACGCCGCGGAGACGCGCGCCGAGGACGCCAACGCCGACGCGGCCACCCTGGCCTCGGCCTCCGCGCAGGTGACCTCGGCCCAGGCGGCGGTCACCACGGCGCAGCAGGCGGTTGACGGTACGGTGCTTATCGCGCCGATCGCCGGGACGGTGACGGCGGTGAACGGAGCGGTCGGGTCGTCGTCGGGCTCGTCGTCATCCGGGAACTCCGGGGCCGGGGGAAACGCCGCGGCGCAGAGTTCGTCGTCGTCCTCCTCGTCGTCTTCCTCGTCGTCTTCGTCGACGTCGTCGTCCTCAACGCCCTCCGGCTTCATCGCCCTCGCCGATCTCACCAAGATGCAGGTGAACGCCAGCTTCGCGGAGGCCGACGCGACCAAACTCAAGGCCGGCCAGGTCGCCAACGTGACATGGAGCGCGCTGACCGGCGCCCGCGCGACCGGCCAGGTCGCCACGATCGCGCCGACCGCGACGACGTCCAACAACGTCAACTCGTACGCGGTGGTGATCAGCCTCGACACGCTCCCGGCCGGGGTGCGCATCGGGCAGAGCACCACCGCCGTGGTGACGATCGCCGAGGCCGACAACGTGCTGCGCATCCCGGCGGCCGCGCTCCGGACCGCCGGCGGCCAGCGCGCGGTCGAGGTTTCCAGCAACGGCCAGACCGAACTGCGGGCGGTCGAGGTCGGCGTGCTGGGCAACGACTTCGTGGAGATCACGTCGGGCCTGAACGAGGGCGACGTCGTGGTGATCACCACGACGGTGAGCACGTCGACGACCGGTACGAACGGCCCCACCGGGAACTTCCCGGGAGGCGGCGGCGGGTTCTTCGGCGGCAACGGCGGCGCAGGTACGGGCGGCACCGGTACGCGCCGCGGTGGGGGCAACTGATGGGCCACCCGGTCCTCGACGTCACCGACGTCACGAAGGTGTACGGGGAGGGCGAGACCGCCGTCCACGCCCTGCGCGGGGTATCGCTCACCGTCGATCGGGGCGACTACGTCGCGATCATGGGCTCGTCCGGCTCCGGTAAGTCGACGCTGATGAACATCCTCGGCTGCCTCGACATCCCCACCACCGGCACGTACCACCTCGACGGCGTCGACGTGAGCCGGCTCAGCGACCGGCAGCTCGCCCTGGTCCGCAACCGCCGCATCGGCTTCGTGTTCCAGGCGTTCAACCTCATCGCCCGCACGACCGCACTGGCCAATGTGGAGCTTCCCCTCGCGTACGCCGGGATGAAGGTCGGCGAACGGCGGCGACGGGCCCGCGCCGCACTCGACATGGTCGGGCTGGATGATCGGGCCGGTCACGAGCCGAACCAGCTCTCCGGCGGCCAGCAGCAGCGCGTCGCGGTCGCGCGGGCGCTCGTCACCGCGCCGGCTCTGGTCCTGGCCGACGAGCCGACCGGCAACCTCGACACCCAGTCGAGCGCCGACGTGCTCGCCGTGCTCGACCGGCTCAACCGCTCGGGACGCACGATCGTCCTGATCACGCACGAGCGGGACGTCGCCGCGCACGCGCGGAGGCTGATCCGCCTCGTGGACGGCCACATCGTCGAAGACGCACTGACGGTGGTCCCATGAACATCTTCGAGACCATCCGTTTCGCCCTTCGCGGGCTCACCGCCAACAAGCTGCGCTCCGGCCTCACCGTGCTCGGCATCCTGATCGGCGTCGCCGCCGTCATCCTGCTCGTCGCGGTCGGCAACGGCTCGGCGCAGACCATCCAGAACTCGATCGAGCAGCTCGGCACCAACACGCTGACCGTGATCAGCGGCGGCGGCGGGCTGCGCGGCGGGGGCGCGTCGACGCAGAACACGTCGCTGACCATGGATCTGGTGCCCGCGCTGTCCGACCCGACGCAGGCGCCGCACGTGCACAGCGTCTCGCCGGTGGTGACCGGCTCGCAGGACGCCACGTTCGAGGGCACCGACCACACGATCGCGCAGTTCGTCGGCACGTACCCGGGCTACGCGACCGCGTCCAACTTCAAGATCGACAAGGGCGCGATGTTCACCACCGACGACGTCACGGCCGCGAGCAAGGTGGTGGTGATCGGCTCGACCGTCGCCGAGGACCTGTTCGACACGGTCAACCCGATCGGCAAGCAGATCACGGTCAGCGGCAAGCTCTTCACCGTCATCGGGGTACTGGCCGCGAAGGGCGGAGCCGGCTTCCAGGACCCGAACGACATCGCGATCGCGCCGGTCTCGGCCGTACAGGAGTCGCTCACCGGGTACGGCCCGCTCAACCAGTTGCTGATCCAGGCGACCGGGCCGACCGACGTGACCGCCGCGCAGGCCGAGGTCACCACGATCCTCGACGACAAGTTGCACGTCGCCAGCGGCACCACCACCGCGTACCGCATCCTCAACCAGTCCCAGCTCCTCGAGACCCGCGCCAACACGGCGAAGACGTTCACCACGCTGCTCGGCGCGGTCGCCGGGATCAGCCTTCTGGTCGGCGGGATCGGCATCACCAACATCATGATGGTCACGGTCACCGAGCGAACCCGCGAGATCGGCATCCGCAAGGCGCTCGGCGCACCCAAGCGGACCGTGCTCACCCAGTTCCTGGTCGAGGCGACCGTCCTGAGCGTCATCGGCGGTCTGCTCGGCGTGGCCGCCGCGTTGATCGGCAGCATGTTCACCATCTACGGCATCAAACCGGTGATCGTGCCGAGTTCCGTCGCGCTCGCGCTCGGCGTCTCGGTCGCGATCGGCCTGTTCTTCGGTAGCTACCCGGCCAGCCGCGCGGCCGGCCTTCGTCCGATCGAGGCGCTGCGCTATGAGTGATGATTCTGTCTGGAAGCCGTCCGGCACCGCCGACTCGGACGAGCCACGGCACCTCGCGATCGACGAGGCGCCGACGGAAGAGCACCTTGAGCTGTTCGAGGACCCGTTCGACGACGACCTCGACGAGCGGTTGCGCTCCGCGGCGCCGCTGAAGCTGGCCAACCGGGCGACCTACGTACTGGTCGCGCTGGTCATCGGGGTGGCCGGGTTCGTGGCCGGCGCGCAGGTGCAGAAGAGCTACGGCGCCACCTCGGCCGCCTCAGGCGCGTCGTCGCCGCGCGGCGCGTTCCCGACCGCGCTGCCGAGCGGCTTCACCGGCGGCTTCGGCAACCGGAACGGCACTGGCACGGGCGGTACCGGTGCCGGTCGGGGCATTACCGGCACGGTCAAGCTCGTCGACGGGAACACCGTCTACATCGTCGAGGCGGACGGTACGACGGTGACCGTGAAGACCTCCGGTACCACCACGGTCACGGTCCCGGGTGCGCTCGGCGATCTCAAGGCCGGCCAGACGGTCACCGTGCAGGGCCAGAACGACAACAACACCGTCACCGCCACCAGCATCACCCGCAACAAATAGGACCTTCCTGGTTGGGGCCGACGCAACTCTTGCCAGTCCGTGCCCGGCTGGCTCCAGTTTTCGGCCTCCGGCGTCCCCGCCGCTCCCGCAGCCCCCTGCGGGCAGTGGCGGGGACGCGCCTACCCGGTCGAAACTGGCATCCTGAGTGGATGGATCTCCGCAGCGGTCTACCCGAGCCGGCCATCCCGGCGCCGTCGGCACAGGCCTGGCGCGTCTCGCCCCCGCTGACCTGGGCGAAGATCGCCGCCGTCGTGGCGTTCGTCCTGGTCGCGGTCATCTACCGGAACGAGCCGACCCAGGCCTACGCCGCGGCCTTCGGCGCCGTCTTGCTCGGCGTCTACGCGGCCCGCGACCTGATCGCGCCGGTCCGCCTCGCCGCCGACCGCGAGGGCGTCACCGTTATCAAGGGGTACGCGGGGAAGCAGCGCCTACCGTGGTCCACCGTCGAGCGAGTACGCGTCGACCAGCACAGCCGGCTCGGCCTGCGCACCGAGATGCTCGAGATCGACGCGGGTGAGTCGGTGCACCTGTTCAGCACGTACGATCTCAACGCCCCGTGCGCCGAGGTCGAAGAGGCGCTGCGCCGCCTGCGCCCTTAGCCGGTCGCGTCGTTGCGGACGGCGAAGATGGCGATGTCGTCTCGGGGCGGCTCGGCCGAGTAGCTCAGTGTCGCCGCGCGCAGCCGCGCCGCCACGACCTCGGCCGGGAAGCCGGCCAGCACCGCTGCCTCCCGCCGCAGCCGGTCCACGCCGAACAGCTCGCGCGCCGCGCCGGCGCTCGGTGACCCCGTCGGTGTAGAAGATCAGCGTGTCGCCGGGGCCGAGCGGCACCTCGGTGGCCGGGCACTTGATGGTGTCGAGGAGCCCGAGCGCGGTGCCGTTGGTGCCGACCACCGCGGTCGAGCCGTCGGCGTGGACGAGGACCGGCTGGTCGTGCCCGGCCAGGTGCAGGGTGACGTCGAGCAGGTTGTCCGAGCGGCGGCTCACCGCGGCCAGGCACAGCGTGCAGAAGCGGCCGCCGCCGCGTTCGACGAGCGTCTCGTTGAGCCGGTTGAGCACCTCGGGTAGCGGCCGGCCGTCGCGGACGAGGACGCGGGTGACGTCGCGGACCAGGCCGGTCACCGTGGCCGCCTGGACACCCTTGCCGGACACGTCGCCGACCACGACCAGCCAGCGCCGGTCGGACAGCGGCACGACGTCGTAGAAGTCGCCGCCCACGTCGACGGCCTCGCCGGTCGGCACGTATTCGGCGCCGAACTCGATGCCCTCGACCTTCGGCAGCCGGGGTGGCAGCAGCGAGCGCTGGAGGGCCCGCGCGACGGTACGGCGTTCGGCGTGGATCCGCGCGTTGTCGATCGCGAGGGCGGCCCGGCGGGCGACGTCCTCGACCACGGCCACCTCTTCGGTGCGCTGCCACGCGTCATGGTTCGCGGCCGACGGTGAGCGTGCCGAGCTGCTGCGCCCGCGCGATCAGCGCGATCGCGTAGCCCTCGACCGGGCCGCTCAGCGGCACGACGGCATCGGTGCCCATCGCCTCCTTGAGCTGCGGCCCGGCCTGGGCCAGGTGATCGAGCAGCTCGGGCAGCTCCCGTTCGTCGGCGTGCGCCGCCGCCGCGAGCCGGAGGTCGCCGCTGTCCTCGGCGATGTGAACCGCACACCACTGCCCGAGGCGCGGCACCACCAGGCGCGGGATCAGCGCGAGGGTCAGCTCGACGTCGAGGGATTGGGCCAGCAGTTCGCTGACCTCGGCGAGGAAGGTCAGCCAGGTGCGCCGCTCGGAGTCGGCGCGGCGCAGCCGGTCGTTCTCCACCAGGAGCGCGACCCGGTCGGCGGTCAGCGTGGCCAGCGGCTCGAGGTAGGCATCCCGGTCGCCGCCGGCGACGACCAGTTCGCCCCGCCACGGCTGGTGAGCCGCAGCGGCAGCCGCAGCCCGGAGTCACCGGACGCGGCGACCCGGCCGACCGCGGCGATCGTTCGGGGGCCGTCGCCCTCGTCGAGCCACCACGGCGATGCCGGCCGCGCCGACGATCTCGCAGAGCCGGCGCAGCAGCTCCTCGGCGACCTCCCCGAGCCCGGCGTTCTCGCGCAGCCCGCCCGCCGTACGTGCCGAGCGCGGTCAACGCCTCCGGCGGCGGCGCCTGCAGCGGGTTGCGCACCCCGGTCGCGGGCGGCGTGACGCCGGTCGCGTCGAGCCGGAACCAGACGCCCTTGCCGCCGGGAAAGTGCAGCGTGCCCCAGGAAGCGGCGAGCGCGTCGACCAGAGCAAGCCGCGCCCGCGTTCGGGCAGATCACCCGTCTGGGTATTTCCCGGTGGGGAACTCGAGCAGGCGGCCCGGCCTTGAAGTCGAGAACACGTGACCGTGATCGAGCCGTCGCCGGCGATGATCTCCAATTCGACATCGGTGCAGGCGTGAATCACACTGTTGGTGACCAGTTCGGTGGTGAGCAGCAGCGCCTCGTCGACGACGCGACCGAGGCCGGCCTCTTGCAGCGCACCACGCACGGCGACCCGGGCCAGACCGGGCGAGTTATGGTCGGCCGGTAGCCGGGTCCGTCGCACGATCTGGGCACTCACACATCGCAGTGTCCCCCGGAACGGTGGTAACAATCCAACCGGGGCGCTCGCCCAATCGACGGAACGGTACGACGATTGGTGACACGGCCTGCCCCCGAGACCGGTGAGGACGACATGACCACTGTCGAAGACGTCTCCCAAACGGCCACTCCGGAGACGCAACTGCTCTGGCGAGCTCTCCGACGCGCTGGATCACCTGGCGATCGGGGATCTCAAGGTGCGGCTGGCGCGCCAGGGACGGGCTGCCGGGGAGGTGGTCGACGCGATTCAACGACGTGGCTGAACTGCAAGCAGCGGCGAGACTCGCGATCTGCTGCGGATCAGCCGGGTCGTCGGCCGCGAAGGCCGGCTGACCGAGCGCCTCGACGAGGAGGGCTTCGAGGGCGCCTGGGCCGAGCGGCGTCCGCGCGGTCAACTCGCTCATCGACGACCTCGGCCGGCCGACCACCGAGATCGCCCGGGTGATCGTGGCCGTTGCGGAGGGTGACCTCTCCCAGCACTGGCGCTGGAGATCGACGGCCGGCCGCTGCGCGGTGAGTTCCTCGCGCATCGGCCGCACCGTGAACACGATGGTCGACCAGCTGTCCTCGTTCGCCGACGAGGTGACCCGGGTGGCCCGCGAGGTCGGCACCGAGGGCAAGCTCGGCGGCCAGGCGGACGTCCGCGGCGTCGCCGGCACGTGGCGGGACCTGACCGACTCGGTCAACTCGATGGCCTCCAACCTGACCGGCCAGGTCCGCGTCGATCTCGCGGTGGCGACCGCGGTCGCCCGCGGCGACCTGTCCCAGAAGATCACCGTGTCGCGCCAAGGGCGAGGTCGCCGAGCTGGCCGACACGATCAACTCGCTGATCGACACGCTGCGGCTGTTCGCCGAGCAGGTCACACGGGTGGCCCGCGAGGTCGGCACCGAGGGCAAGCTCGGCGGGCAGGCCGACGTGCCCGGGCGTGGCCGGCACCTGGAAGGACCTGACCGACGCGGTGAACTCGATGGCGTCCAACCTGACCGGCCAGGTCCGCAACATCGCCCAGGTGGCGACGGCGGTGGCGCAGGGCGACCTGTCGCAGAAGATCACGGTGGCCGCGCAGGGCGAGATCCTCGAGCTCAAGGACACCGTCAACACGATGGTCGACCAGCTCTCGTCGTTCGCCGACGAGGTGACCCGGGTGGCCCGCGAGGTCGGCACCGAGGGCCGGCTGGGCGGTCAGGCGCAGGTGCCGGGTGTGTCCGGGACCTGGCGGGACCTGACCGACAACGTGAACTAGCATGGCGTCGAACCTGACCGGCGCAGGTCCGCAACATCGCCCAGGTGGCGACGGCGGTGGCGAAGGGCGACCTGTCGCAGAAGATCACGGTCGACGCCCGCGGCGAGATCCTCGCGCTGAAGTCGACGGTGAACACGATGGTCGACCAGCTCTCGTCGTTCGCCGACGAGGTGACCCGGGTGGCCCGCGAGGTCGGCACGGAGGGCAAGCTCGGCGGTCAGGCGCAGGTGACGGGCGTGTCCGGGCACCTGGCGGGACCTGACCGACAACGTGAACTACATGGCGTCGAACCTGACCGGCGCAGGTCCGCAACATCGCGCAGGTGGCGACGGCGGTGGCCAAGGGCGACCTGTCGCAGAAGATCACGGTCGACGCCCGCGGCGAGATCCTGGAGCTGAAGAGCACGGTCAACACGATGGTGGACCAGCTCTCGTCGTTCGCCGACGAGGTGACCCGGGTGGCCCGCGAGGTCGGCACCGAGGGCAAGCTCGGCGGTCAGGCCCAGGTGCGCGGCGTGGCCGGCACCTGGCGCGACCTGACCGACAACGTCAACTTCATGGCGTCGAACCTGACCGGCCCAGGTCCGCAACATCGCCCAGGTCGCGACCGCGGTCGCGCAGGGTGACCTGTCGCAGAAGATCACGGTCGACGCGCACGGCGAGATCCTGGAGCTGAAGTCGACGGTGAACACGATGGTCGACCAGCTCTCGTCGTTCGCCGACGAGGTGACCCGGGTGGCCCGCGAGGTCGGCACCGAGGGCAAGCTCGGCGGCCAGGCCCAGGTCACGGGCGTGGCCGGCACCTGGCGCGACCTGACCGACAACGTCAACTCGATGGCGTCCAACCTGACCGGCCAGGTCCGCAACATCGCCCAGGTGACCACGGCGGTCGCCCGGGGCGACCTGTCGCAGAAGATCACGGTCGACGCGCACGGCGAGATCCTGGAGCTGAAGAGCACGGTCAACACGATGGTCGACCAGCTCTCGTCGTTCGCCGACGAGGTGACCCGGGTGGCCCGCGAGGTCGGCACCGAGGGCAAGCTCGGCGGTCAGGCCCAGGTCAAGGGCGTCTCCGGTACGTGGCGCGACCTGACCGAGAACGTCAACCAGCTCGCCTCGACGCTGACCACCCAGCTGCGCGCGATCGCCGAGGTGTCGACGGCGGTGACCCGCGGCGACCTGACCCAGCGGATCGCGGTCGAGGCCCAGGGCGAGGTCGCCGAGCTCAAGGACAACATCAACCAGATGATCGTCACCCTGCGCGAGACCACCAAGAAGAACGCGCGAGCAGGGCTGGCTCGACTCCAACCTGGCCCGCATCGGCGGCCTGCTGCAGGGCCAGCGCGACCTCGGCGAGGTCTGCCGCATGATCATGACCGAGGTGACGCCGCTGGTCGACGCCCAGCTCGGCGCGTTCTTCCTGGTCCGGGACCGACGCCGACGCCGCCCTGCGGCTGCGGCTCGAGGCCTCGTACGGGTACGTCGCCCCGAACACGAAGGTCATGTTCGCGCCGGGTGAGGGCCTGGTCGGCCAGGCCGCCGTGTCCCGCCGGACGATCCGGGTGCGCGCGCCGCCGTCCGAGCACCTGCGTGGTGCGTTCCGGGCTCGCCGCCGACCCCGCCGGCCGACCTGGTCGTGCTGCCGGTGCTGTTCGAGGGCGAGCTGCTCGGCGTCATCGAGTTCGCGTCCGTCGCGGCGTTCACCGAGCTGCATCTGGCCTTCCTCGAGCGGCTCGTGGTGACCATCGGCGTCGCGCTCAACACGATCCATCGCCAACCGCCGCACCGAGGAGCTGCTGTCGCAGTCGCAGCGGCTGGCCCACGAGCTGCAGGAGCAGTCGGCCGAGCTCCAGCGCACCAACGCCGAGCTGGAGGAGAAGGCGACGCTGCTGTCGCGAGCAGAAGGGCAACATCGAGATGAAGAACCGCGAGATCGAGATGGCCCGCCTCGGCCTGGAGGAGAAGGCGCAGCAGCTGGCGCAGGCGTCGCAGTACAAGTCCGAGTTCCTGGCCAACATGAGCCACGAGCTGCGTACGCCGCTCAACTCGCTGCTGCTGCTGTCCCGGCTGCTGGCCGACAACCCGGACACGAACCTGACGCCGAAGCAGATCGAGTTCGCGCAGCACCATCCACAGCGCCGGCTCCGACCTGCTCGCGCTCATCGACGACATCCTCGACCTGTCCAAGATCGAGGCCGGGCCGGATGGACGTCGAGCCGGGCGAGGTCGTCGTTCGACGAGATCCGCGCGTACGTCGAGCAGGCCTTCGCCCCGCAGGCCGAGGAGAAGGGCCTCGACTTCGTCGTGGTGGGCCGACCGAACTGCCGCCGACGATCGTCACCGACGCCGCAGCGGCTGCAGCAGGTGCTGCGCAACCTGCTCTCCAACGCGGTGAAGTTCACCGACAGCGGCTCGGTGACGCTGTCGCATCGGCCTCGGCACCCGACGGGCGTGATCTTCGAGCCGCCGACCCTGGCGCGGTGCCCGCCGGGTGATCGCGTTCGCGGTCAGCGACACCGGCATCGGGATCTCCGACGACAAGCTGGCGCTCATCTTCGAGGCGTTCCAGCAGGCCGACGGCACGACCAGCCGCCGGTACGGCGGCACCGGCCTCGGCCTGTCGATCAGCCGCGAAGCTGGCCCGGCTGCTCGGCGGCACCATCACGGTGGCATCCGCGTCGGGCCGGGGCTCGACCTTCACCCTGTACCTCCCGGACGTGCTCGCCACCGAGGTCGGGCCGCCGATGCTGAGCTCGCTGGCGATCGCGCCGCCGCCCGGCGATCGCCCGGGTCAGCGGCCCGCCGATGCTGCGCCCGGTCGCGGAGCCGGAGCGGCGCTCGACCCCGGCCGCGCGCCAGCTGCGACGGCGCCACCGTGCTCATCGTCGACGACGACGTGCGCAACGTCTTCGCGCTGACCAGCGCGCTGGAGATGCACGGCATGACGGTGCTCTACGCCGACAACGGCGCCGACGGCATACGGATGCTCACCGAGCATCCCGACGTCGACATCGTGCTGATGGACGCGATGATGCCCGAGCAGGACGGCAACGAGACCACCCGGGCGATCCGGCGGAACCAGCGCTTCGCCGAGCTGCCGGTCGTGTTCCTGACCGCGAAGGCGATGCCCGGCGACCGGGAGTCCAGCCTGGCCGCCGGCGCGAGCGACTACATCACCAAGCCGGTCGACCTCGACGAGCTGCTCGACGTCGATGGCGTCCTGGGTCAACGGCGAGGGCCGGGCGGTCTAGGAGCAGGCGTTGTCATGACGGCGCTCGCAAAGGTGCTGCTGGTCGACGACCGGCGGGACAACCTGCTCGCCCTGGAGGCGATCCTGCAGGGCCTGCCGGTGCGAGCCGGTCGGCGCGGAGAGCGGCGAGGAGGCCCTCAAGCAGCTGCTCGTCGACGACTTCGCGGTGATCCTGCTCGACGCGCAGATGCCGGACGATGGACGGCTTCGAGACCGCGCGCGCACATCAAGCGCCGGGAGCGCACCCGGCACGTGCCGATCATCTTCCTGACCGCCGCCGACCGTGACGCGCACCTGGCGTTGCGCGGCTACGCGGCCGGCGCGGTCGACTACCTCACCAAGCCGTTCGACCCGTGGGTGCTGCGGGCCAAGGTGTCGGTCTTCGTCGAGCTGTGGACCAAGACGCAGCAGTTGCACGCGCAGACCGCGGCCGTGCGGATCCGGGAGGCGGAGAGCCGCGCCACCGGCGCCGCGATCGACGAGGCGACGCCTCGCTCAAGGCCGCGCTGGTCGCCGACGGCGAACTCGGCCGCGACCAGGTCGAGAAGGCGATGACCCTGCTGGCCAAGGCAAGAGCGCGCCTCGAGCCCACAACTTCCCCGAAGTAGTGGCCTAAGCCGGCCCGGGAGGCCACTGTTTCCCCGAAGTAGTGGCGTCAGGTGGCCCGGAGGCCACTGTTTCCCCGAAGTAGTGGCCTGGGAGGTCAGTCCTGGATCGCCAGGGCGCCGCGCAGGCCGGTGATGTCCAGCACCCGCAGCAGGAAGTCGCCGACGTTGGTCAGGAGCAGATAGCTCTGCGCCATCGTCGCCTTGCGACTGAGCACGACAAGAGTGCCCAGGCCCTGCGAGTCGCAGAACGTCACGCCGGTCAGGTCGAGCACGATGCGCGGCGGTGGGTCAGTGAGGAGAATCTCATCGACGACCTTCGCCAGGCGCTGGACCGTGGACATGTCGATCTCGCCGACGAGGGTGACGACGGCTTCTCCACCGGTACGGCGTACCGAGACGGAAAGATCAGGACGATCCACGGTGGACAGCCTAGCGGTAGGACTCAGAGGGTGCTGAAGGCGCTCAGCGGCCCTCGCTGTCAGAATGGGAGGCGCTGTGAGCACTCCATATCCGGCCGATGCCCCGGCCTCGCAGGCCCTGTTCGACCGCGCCCAGGCAATCATCCCGGGCGGGGTGAATTCACCTGTCCGGGCGTTCCGGGCGGTCGGCGGCACACCCAGGTTCATGGTCAGCGGCCAGGGCTGCTGGCTCACCGATGCCGACGGGCGGCGCTACGTCGACCTGGTCTGCTCGTGGGGCCCGCTGATCCTCGGCCACGCGCACCCGGAGGTCATCGGCGCGATCAGCGCCGCCGCCGCGCGCGGCACCAGCTTCGGCACCCCGACGCCGGGCGAGGTGGCGCTGGCCGAGGAGCTTGTCGCCGCGTACCCCGGTCGACCAGGTTCGCCTGGTCAACTCCGGCACCGAGGCCACCATGAGCGCGTTGCGGCTCGCCCGTGGCTTCACCGGCCGGCCGAGGGTCGTCAAGTTCGCCGGCTGCTACCACGGGCACGTCGACGCGCTGCTCGCCGCGGCCGGCTCGGGCGTGGCCACGCTCGGCGCTGCCCGATTCGCCCGGGGTGACCGGCGCGGCCGCGAGCGACACCATCGTCCTGCCCTACAACGACATCGCCGCGGTCGAGGCGGCCTTCGCCGAGCACGGGCCGCAGATCGCCGCGGTCATCACCGAGGCGGCCGCCGGCAACATGGGCGTGGTCGCGCCCCGCGACGGCTTCAACGGCAAGCTCGCCGACCTGGCGCACCGCAACGGCGCGCTGCTCATCGTCGACGAGGTGATGACCGGCTTCCGCGTGCACCGGGGCGGCTGGGCCGGCCTCGAGCCCGTTGACGCCGACCTGTTCACCTTCGGCAAGGTCATGGGCGGCGGGCTGCCGGCCGCCGCGTTCGGCGGGCGCGCCGAGATCATGGCGCTGCTCGCCCCGTCCGGCCCGGTCTATCAGGCCGGCACGCTGTCCGGAAACCCGCTCGCCTGCGCCGCCGGGCTGGCCACGTTGCGCCTCGCCACCGACGACGTCTACGAGCGGCTCGACGCGGTGGCCAAGACGATCGGCGATCTGGCCGCCGACGCCTTGCGGTCCGCCGGGGTTCCGCACTTCCTCTCGTACGCGGGAAGCATGTTCTCGGTCTTCTTGACCGGCGACGAGGTCCACGACTACGACGGCGCCAAGCGTCAGAACGTCGCGGCGTTCCGGGCGTTCTTCCACGCGATGCTCGCGCGCGGCGTCTACCTGCCGCCGAGCGCATACGAAGCGTGGTTCGTCTCGACCGCGCTCGACGACGCAGGCGCTGGAGACCATCGCGGCCGCGTTGCCGCACGCGGCCCGGGCGGCGGGCAGCGATGAAGACCGTCGTGCACGTGCTGCGCCACGGCGAGGTGTACAACCCGGAGAAGGTCCTTTATGGACGGATGCCCGGCTACCACCTCTCCGAACTGGGCGTCCAGATGGCCAAGGCGGCCGCGCAGGCGGTGGCCGAGCGCGACATCACCTACCTCGTGGCCAGCCCGCTCGAGCGGGCCCAGCAGACCGCCGAGCCGATCGCCAGCCAGTTCAAGCTGCCGATCGCGGTCGACGAGCGGCTCATCGAGAGCGAGAACGTCTTCGAGGGCCAGCGGGTCGGCGTCGGCGACGGCGCGCTGCGCGACCCGCGCAACTGGTGGAAGCTGCGCAACCCGGTGACCCCGTCGTGGGGCGAGCCCTACACGCAGATCGCGACGCGGATGTTCGCGGCGCTGCTGGCCGCGCGCGAGGCCGCCGAGGGACACGAGGCGCTTGTGCGTGTCGCACCAGTTGCCGATCTGGACGCTGCGCCGGCACGTCGAGCGCAAGCGGCTGTGGCACGACCCGCGCAAGCGTGAGTGCGCCCTGGCCAGCCTGACCAGTTTCCACTTCGAGGACGCGCGCATCGTGGGCATCGGCTACACCGAGCCCGCCGCCCACCTGATCGCGATTAGTCCATCTGCGAGGACGGCGAAGGGCGCATGACCACCCGTCGAGTCGATCAAGGAAGTACACGCCGGGATTTGTCCGTTTCCCGGGCGCGTACTTCCTTGATCGTCGCGGTTTTGGGGTCGCTCGCGCTCGTGCTCTCCGCGTGTGGCGGCGGCGGTGCTAAGACGGATCGCGGGCCGCTTATCTCCGTTGGTAAGCGGACTGTCGCGCCAGCGGTCCACGGTGACCTGCTCGACGGGGGGCTCGTTCGACCTGGCCGCGCACAAGGGCAAGGTCGTCGTGATCAACTTCTGGGCCTCGAATTGTGCGCCCTGCCGCACGGAGGCGCCCGAACTCGACGCCACCTACGCGGCGACGAAGGCCGACGGGGTCGCCTTCGTCGGCATCAGCGTCCGCGACGAGCGGGACAAGGCCCTGTCCTACCTCGCCGACATCAAGGCGCCCTACGGCAGCCTCTTCGACCCGTCCGGCGAGATCGCGCTGGACTTCAAGGTGCCGCCGACCACGATCCCGTCCACCCTGGTGATCGACCGGGACGGGCGGCTCGCCGCGGTCTTCCTCGGCGTGGTCTACCAGAAGCAGTTGGAGCCGGTCATCCGCCAGCTTCTCGCGGAAACGTCCTAGCCATGGGCAGCACCTTCTCGTCGATCGCCGTCGGGCGGACCTCTGCTGATCGCCATGGCGGTCGCGGTGCTGGCCGGGCTGGCCAGCTTCCTGTCCCCGTGCGTGCTGCCGTTGGTGCCCGGCTACCTCTCGTACATGACCGGACTGGCCGGGGCGGATCTCGACGCGGGTCAGCGGCGGGGCCGCGTGCTGGCCGGCACGCTGCTGTTCATCGCCGGCTTCGCCGCGATCTTCATCGCGGTGAACATCCTCGTCGCCGGGGCCGCACTCGAGCTGATCGCCAACCGCCGCACCCTGCAGATCATCGGCGGGGTTCTGCTCATCGTGCTCGGCTTCGCGTTCATGGGGCTCATCCCCGGCCTGCAACGCGAGTGGCGTATCCACAAGCTGCCCAACGCCGGGCTGGTCGGTGCGCCCGTCTTCGGCGCCGTGTTCGCGCTGTCCTGGGTGCCGTGCCTCGGCCCGACGCTCGGTGCGGTGATCACCCTCGGCACCACCACCGGCTCGCTCGGGCGCGCCGTCACCCTCGCCGTCGCGTACTGCCTGGGCCTCGGCATCCCGTTCCTGATCTTCGGGCTCGGCTTCCGGCGGATGCTCGGCCTGGTCAAGGCGGTTCGGCGCAACAGCCGCTGGGTCACCCGGATCGGCGGCGGCATGCTGGTCGTCGTCGGCGTCCTGCTGGTCACCGGCGTGTGGTGGCATTTCGTGCTCTGGCTGCAGTACCTGAGCACCGACGTGAGCCTGCCGATCTGATGGTGCGCCGACTCGCGACAGAAGCCTTCTCGCTGGCCCGCCGCGTCGTGGCGCCAGCTCACCAGCATGCGCACCGCGTTGGTGCTGCTGCTGCTGCTGGCGATCGCCGCCGTCCCGGGCTCGGTACTGCCGCAGCGCAATGTCGCCCAGGAGAAGGTCACCAGCTACCTCGCCACGCACCCGAAGTCGGGGCCGTGGCTGGACCGGTTCGGCTTCTTCGACGTGTACGCGTCGCCGTGGTTCTCGGCGATCTACATCCTGCTGTTCGTGTCGCTGGTCGGCTGCCTCGTGCCCCGACTCCGCTCCCATGTGATCGCGCTCATTCGCGTACCCCCGGATGCACCGAGGCGATTGGACCGACTGCCGGTTTCGGCCCACGGCCTGTCGCCGGACGGTGGCCCGGAGAGGTTGAAAGCGATCCTGCGGGCGCGCCGGTTCCGCGTCGTGGTGCGCGAGCAACCGGACGGCATCACGGTCAGCGGGGAGAAGGGATATCTCAAGGAGACCGGCAACCTGCTGTTCCACTTCGCCCTGCTGGCGCTGCTGATCGGGGTCGCATTCGGCTCGTGGTGCGGCTGGCACGGCAACCGGCTTCTGGTGGCCGGTGAGGACCAGGCGTTCTGCGACACGCTGCTGCAGTACGACGAGCACGGGCTCGGCGCGCGCGTCGGCGACGCCGACCTGCCCCCCTTCTGCCTGCGGCTTGACGAGTTTCGGGGGTCCTATCTGGACGATGGCCAGGCGACGGCCTTCGACGCGCGGATGACCGTCAAGGAGAACGGCCGGCCGACGCCCCGATCGTTGAAGGTCAACGAGCCGCTGCGGCTCGACGGGGCCAACGTCTACCTGCTCGGCCACGGCTACGCGCCGGTGCTGCGCTACACCGACCGGTACGGCCACTCGCAGACCACGGTCGCGCCGTTCCTGAACACCGACAACGAACTCTCGTCGCGAGGGCGTCGCGACGTTCCCCGACGTCAACATCAACCCGACGACGCGCGAGCGCGACGAACGCTCCCAGATCGGTTTCCGCGGCGTCTACCTGCCGACCATCTCGCAAGATACTTCGGTGCGCACGTCCGTCTATCCGCGTCGAGCGCGACCCGCGGCTGTTCCTCCAGCCGTACAGGGGGGAACTCGGCTACGACGCGGGTGCGCCGCTGTCCGTCTACAACCTGGATCCGCGGCAGATCGTCGGCCGGCCGGCTGGTCACCTTCGGCCCGCAGTTGGTGATGCGCCCCGGCGACACGAAGACGCTGCCCGACGGGTCGACGGTCGAGTTCGTCGGCACCCGGCCGTGGGTCAGCCTGTCGATCCGGCACGACCCGGGCGAGAAGGTCGTGCTGGCCGGCGCGGTCGCGCTGCTGATCGGGCTGCTCATCTCGCTCACCGGCAAACGGCGGCGGATCTGGTTCCGGATCAGCGGCGACGACGTGTCGGCCGGTGGCCTGCCGCGCAGTGACTACCCCGGCTTCCAAGCCGAATTCGACGAGGTCGTACGGTCAGTGGGGACTTCCGAGCCGTCGCTGGTATCAGTTGAGGAGCGGTGATGGGTGCACTATCCAACCAGCTGCTGGTCGTCACGATCCTGCTCTACGTGTTCGCCATGCTGTGCTACGCGATCGAATACGCGTTCGGCACCCGCAGTGTGATCGCGAAGGTGGCGGTGACGGCCGGGTCCGGCGGCCCGGCTTCGGAGGAGCCGGCTCCGGTCTCACCACTGCCCGCCCGGATCGGCGCCGTCGGCCTCGGTTTGACGGTTCTCGGCGTGGTCACCCATGCGTCGACCCTCGTCACCCGCGGCATCGCGGCCGACCGCGTGCCGTGGGGCAACATGTACGAGTTCGTCATCGCGGTGTCGCTGGTCGGCACCGTGGCCTGGCTCGTCGTGCTGACCCGCTTCCCGCAGTTGCGCCACCTCGGCCTGTTCGTCTCCCTCGCCGCTGCGATCCTGCTCGCCGTGGCCGGCATGTCCCTCTACACCCCGGCCGGCCCGCTCGTCCCGGCGCTGCACTCGTACTGGCTGGTCATCCACGTGACCGCCGCGATCACCGCGTCGGGCATCCTGCTGGTCGGTTTCGTCGCCGCCGTCCTGCATCTCATCCGCACCGGCTACGACCGGGGCTCGCGGCGTTTCCCGTACGGGCTGGGCGAGCGCCTCCCGGTCGCCGACACCCTCGAGCGGCTCACCTTCCGGGTGCACGCGTTCGCGTTTCCGATCTGGACCTTCGCCATCATGTGCGGCGCGATCTGGGCCGAGGCGGCCTGGGGCCGCTACTGGGGCTGGGACCCGAAGGAGACCTGGTCCTTCGTGGCCTGGGTGGTCTACGCCTGCTACCTGCACGCCCGCTCGACCCCCAGCGTCAGCCGCCGCGTCACATCCTGGATCGCCGTGGCCGGCTGGCTCGCCATGCTCATCAACCTGTACGGCGTGAACATCTTCGCGTCGAGCTTCCACTCGTACTCGGGCCTGAAGTAGACCATGGCCCGTGGGTTTCCGTACGAGGATCTGAAGGACTTCCTCGCCGCGCTCGACAAGGCGGGCGAGCTGCATCGCGTGGCGGCACCGGTGGACCCGAGCCTCGAGGTGAGCGAGATCGTCACCCGGACCGTGCGGCAAGGCGGCCCGGCGCTCCTGTTCGAGCGGCCGACCCGCGGCGACATGCCGATCGCGATCAACCTCTTCGGCACGCAGCGCCGGATGGCGATGGCCCTCGGCGTCGAGCGGCTCGACGACATCGGGGCTCGGATCGGCGACCTGGTCAAGCCGGACCTGCCGGTCGGCTGGGCCGGGATCCGGGACGGCTTGGGGAAGCTGATGCAGCTCAAGTCGGCGCCGCCGAAGAAGGTCAAGACCGCACCCTGCCAGGAGGTCGTCCACAAGGGCGCCGAGGTGGACCTGAACCGGCTGCCGGGCCTGCAGGTCTGGCCCGACGACGGCGGGATCTACCACAACTACGGGCTGACCCACACGCGCCATCCGGAGTCCGGCAAGCGCAACCTCGGCCTGTACCGCCTGCAGCAGCACAGCCCGAACGCCCTCGGCATGCACTGGCAGATCCACAAGGACTCGACCGCGCACCACGCGGTGGCCGAGCGGCTCGGGCAGCGGTTGCCGGTGGCGGTGGCGATCGGCTGTGACCCGGTCGTCAGCTACGCGGCCAGCGCACCGTTGCCGTCCGACATCGACGAGTACCTGTTCGCCGGCTTCCTGCGGGGCGACCGCGTCGAGATGGTCGACTGTGTCACGGTCCCGCTGCAGGTGCCGGCCCACGCGCAGATCGTCCTCGAGGGGTACGTCGAACCGGGCGAGCGGGCACCCGAGGGTCCCTTCGGCGATCACACCGGCTTCTACACGCCGGTCGAGGACTTCCCGGTGCTGCACGTCGAGTGCGTCACGATGCAGCGCGACCCGGTGTACCACTCGATCATCACCTCCAAGCCGCCGCAGGAGGACGGGCCGATCGGCAAGGCGACCGAGCGGATCTTCCTGCCGTTGATCAAGCTGCTCGTGCCGGACATCGTCGACTACGACATGCCGGAGCCGGGTGTCTTCCACAACTGCCTGATCGTCTCCATCGACAAGCGGTACCCGAAGCACGCGCAGAAGGTGATGAACGCCGTCTGGGGCGCACACCTGCTGTCGCTGACCAAGCTCATCGTGGTGGTCGACGACGACTGCGACGTGCACGACTACCACGAGGTCGCCTTCCGCGCCTTCGGCAACGTGGACTACGGCCGGGACCTGCTGCTCACCGAGGGGCCGGTCGACCATCTCGACCACGCCTCCTACCAGCAGTTCTGGGGCGGCAAGGCGGGCATCGACGCGACGCGGAAGCTGCCGACCGAGGGATACAGCCGGGGCTGGCCGGAGCCGATGACCATGTCACCCGAGGTCGTGCAGCGGGTCGACCGGCGGTGGAAGGAATACGGATTCAAGTGACCGCCGCTACTGGCAGAACCGCTCCGGCCAAGGCGTTCCTGCGACTCGTCGCGATCGAGCACTCGGTCTTCGCGTTGCCGTTCGCGTACCTCAGTGCCCTGGTCGCGATGAACGGCGACTTCAGCGCCACCAAGCTCATCCTGATCACCGTCGCCATGGTCGGTGCCCGTACGTTCGCCATGGCCGCCAACCGCATCATCGATCGACGGATCGACGCGCGGAACCCCCGTACCGCGAAACGGGAACTCGTCACCGGGACCGTGAGCGTGCGGACGGCCTGGACCGGCGCGGTGGTCGCGCTGGTGGTGTTCCTCGGGGCGGCGGCGCTGCTCAACCCGCTGTGCCTGGTGTTGTCGCCGCTGGCCGTCGTGCCGCTGATCGTCTACCCCTACGCCAAGCGGTTCACGGACTACCCGCACGCGCTGCTCGCCGTGGCGCAGCTGGTCGGGCCGGTCGGCGCGTGGCTCGCGGTGACCGGCGAGCTGCGCGGATCCGGGCCGGCGTGGGTGCTCGGCGTCGCGGTCGGCCTGTGGATCGGCGGGTTCGACCTGATCTACGCCTGCCAGGACGC
>CAWFLC010000009.1:0-128431 GCA_963816625.1 uncultured Actinomycetota bacterium
CGAGATCGACCGCCAGATCGGGGTCAGATCGGTGCCGGCCCGGTACGGCGTGCGGTTCGCGCTGCGGTTGTCGAGCGCGACGCATGTCGTGACGTTCGCCCTGTTCGTCTGGTTCGGCGTCCTCGCCCACCTCGGCTGGCTCTGGTGGATCGGCCTGCTCGTGACCGCGGTGGCGTTCGTGTACGAGCACGCGATCGTTCGCCCCGACGACCTCTCCCGCGTCAACCGCGCGTTCTTCACCGCGAACGGCTTCGTCGGCATCGCCCTGTTCGCGTTTGCGCTTGCCGATCTTGTGGTCAATGGTGGACTCCGATGAGGAAGCCCTGGGTCGTCGGTGTGTCCGGCGCGTCCGGCACACCCTATGCCGCGTCCCTGATCAGAGCGTTGTTCGACGCCGGCGAGGCGGTCGACCTGATCGTCTCGCGGGCGGCCCGGCTGACGATCCTCGACGAGTCCGGCGCGCCGTTTCGCGACGCGCACTGGAAAGACGACCTGGCGACCTGGATCAAACGGTCGATCGAGGACGTCCAGCACTGGCCCGCGGGCGATCTCGCCGCCGCACCGAGCTCAGGCTCGTACCCGGCCAAGGGCATGATCGTGATCCCGGCCTCAACGGCGGCGTGCGCCGGGATCGCCATCGGCCTGTCGAAGGATCTGCTGCAGCGCGCCGCCGAGGTGAACCTCAAGGAGCGGCGCCCGGTCGTGGTGGTTCCCCGTGAAACACCGGTGACGCGCAGCCACCTCGAGCACCTTCTCGCCCTGCATGATGCGGGTGCGGTGGTGCTGCCGGCCAGCCCCGGTTTCTACGCGTCAGGGGCGTCCGCGACCGCCGAGCAGCTCGTCGACTTCGTAGCCGGCAAGACGCTCGACGCGGTCGGCGTATCCCACAATCTCTTCACTCGTTGGACTGGTGAGCTCGGCCGTTCCCGTTAGCCGACTCATCGAGGGCCTCATCGCCCTCGAGCAGTGCTCGAACCTCGGACTCCCGGAATCGCCGGTGTCCCCCCGGGGTCCGAATGCTGCTGATCCTGCCCGCGGCCGCCCAACGCGTCACGGTCTTCGGATCGACGCGAAACAACGCGGCGACCTCGCCAGGCGTCAGCAGACGATCTCCCGTCTCCACGGCCCCCTCCTTAACCCATGGGCAGCTCGCCGGTTACCGCGCAGCCCCCATGCCGCGGCGCCCGTTTAGACGCGAGTCATCCTGGGATGTACGCCCATTACAACACCGCTGCTGTGTGGTGTCCGTGAAACACAGAAAACGCACATGTTGAGTAAATAGCCGTGATAACGCCACCTCAGTAGGGTTATCGGGTGTGGATGCCATCGATCGCCAGCTCATCGATCTTCTGTGCGAGAACGCTCGCACGCCCTACGCGGAGCTAGCCCGCAAGGTCGGCCTGTCCGCGCCGGCCGTGCACGAAAGGGTTGGCAAGCTCGAGTCTTCGGGCGTCATCCGCGGCTACCGCGCCGAGGTGGCGCCGGAGGCGGTCGGGCTCGCGGTGACCGCGATCATCGGCGTCGTGCAGGACAGCAGCGGCGACAGCGACGGCATCCTCGAGTCGCTTCGGGAGCATCCGGAGATCGAGTCCTGCTTCTTCATGGCCGGCGAGGAGTCGTTCCTGCTGAAGGTGCGGGTGTCGACGATCACCGAGCTCGAACGGCTCATCATCGAGCTCAACCGGACCAAGGGCGTCTCTCGTACGCGTACCGCGATCGCCCTGTCCACCAAGTGGGAGGGCCGGCGGCAGATCTGCTCCTAGGCGTTCGGTTCTTGTGCCGTCCTTAGTTTTTGTGCCGGCGGGCTAGGCCCGGGTAGTACGTCACGAAGCCTTCGTCGTCCACGTCGAGGTCGGCGGTGAAGCCTTCGGAGGCGTAGCGCATCTTGCCCGGCCCGAGCACGGTGTAGGTCTGCTCGAGCGGCAGGACGGCCAGGCTCGGCAACAGGATCCACGCGGCGGTGATGGTGCGCTCGGTCCCCGGCGGGCGGCCGATCAGCCCCAGCCGGCGGATCGGCAGCGTGTTGGTCAACGGCGACGCGTAGAGGTCGACGTCCATCGCGTCGGTCAGCCGGTCCGGGTCCTCGCTGCCCGGAAACGGCGATGACGGGGCCAGCGCGTCGAGGTTGCCCTGCTCCGCCGTGGTCACCCGCCAGCGGCCGGCGGCCCGCTCCATCCGTACCGTGCGAAGCCACCCCGCCCCCTCGACGGAGGCCTCGAACCGGGTGCTTACCCAGCCGTCGTCGGTGATCAACTCGTACCGGCACGCGTATGTGACTGGGTCGCTGCTGATCGCGGTGCCTCGAGCCACGAACCCGCGCCGATCGTCGTACGCGGTGAACTCGGCGCCGTTGGTGTCCGTTCGATGCCAGGCCAGCGCGCGCGGAAGAACACTCATGGGCCTGACGCTACTGCCCATGAGACGGGTCGGGTGACACAGTTTGATGTTGGCTGTGGGTTCGCCGGGGCCCGGCGCCCTCTCGGGGCGGCGCCGGGGCAGCGGGTCAGACGTGCCGGCGCCTCGGCGGACGGCGGGTGTCCATGTTCTTCGGGCCGCCCTCGTAGCGCGGGCGGCGGGCCGGACGGCGCTCGCCGTGGGGCGCGCGCTTCGGTCCGTCGGCGCTGTATTGCCGGGGCGGCACCGGCACCCCGCTCGGCTGGCGGGCTCCGGTCACCTCGGCGAGCTTCGGGTCGCCCACGCGCACACGCGACTCCGTCGGCGTCACACCGGCCTTGGCCAGCATCGCCGCGGCCCGCTTGCGCTGCCGGGGCATGACCAGCGTCACGACGGTCCCGGCGGCACCGGCCCGCGCCGTGCGGCCGGCCCGGTGCAGGTAGTCCTTCTGGTCGCGGGGCAGGTCCACGTGCACCACCAGCGACACGTCGTCGACGTGGATGCCACGCGCCGCCACGTCGGTCGCGACCAGGACGTCGACGGTTCCTTCGCGGAACTCGGCGAGGGTTCGCGTGCGCACCCGCTGGGTTTTGCCGCCGTGAAGGGCGCCCGCCCGGACACCTACCGAGGCAAACTGCGCCACCAACTCGTCGACCGCCTGCTGGGTCTTCACGAACAGGAGCGTGCGACCCGACCGCGCGGCGATCGATGCGGTGACGGCGAACTTGTCGTGCGGAGGCACCAGCAGCACGTGGTGGTCCATCGAGTCGATGGACGCCATGGCCGGCTCGATCGAGTGCTCGACCGGGTCGGTCAGGAACCGCTTGACCAGCGAGTCGACGTCCTTGTCGAGCGTCGCCGAGAAGAGCAGCCGCTGGCCGCCGTCGGGCGTCATCGCGAGCAACTCGGTGACGTCGGGCAGGAAGCCCATGTCGGCCATCTGGTCGGCCTCGTCGAGCACGGTGATCTCGACCGCGTCCAGGCTGGCCGTGCCGCGCTTGATCAGGTCACCGAGGCGGCCCGGCGTCGCGACCAGCACGTCGACCCCGCGCTCGAGCGACCAGATCTGCCGGTCGTAGGGGACGCCGCCGACCGCGGTCTTGCAGAAGAGCCCGAAGGCCTTGGCGAGCGGGGTCAACGCGTCGCTGACCTGCATGGCCAGCTCACGGGTCGGCACGAGCACCAGCGCCTTGGGGTGGTGCGGCTTGGACCGCCCGCTCGCGGCGAGCCGGGTCAGCAGGGGGAGGCCGAAGGCGAGCGTCTTGCCCGAGCCGGTCTGCCCGCGGCCGAGCACGTCACGGCCGGCGAGCGCGTCGGGGATGGTCGCCGCCTGGATGGGGAACGGCGTCGAGATGCCTTCGGTGGCCAGGGCGCGCACAAGCTTGCGCGGGAGGCCAAGGGAGCCGAAGCCCTCGCTGGCAGCGGGGGTGTCCTCGCGAATGGCGAGGACGACCTCGCCGGTCACGGGGACGGCATTGAAGACCTCGCGCATGGCAGGGCCGTCGAAGACTGAGGGGAGCGAGCTGACATCAGCGGGCAGCATGAACTGGCGAAGCCTTCCAGATTGAGAACGGTTCAGCGTATCCGATACCTTGATCTACGTCGCGCTAACGTGGCACGGTTCACCATGCCCAGCGTGCCGCCGAGCCCCCTCACCGAGCTGACCCTGGCGGATCTGCGTCGTCGCCGGAGCGCGAAGTGGCGCGAGTTTCCCGAGGATGTCCTTCCCTTGTGGGTCGCGGAGATGGATACGCCGCTGGCGCCGCCGATCCGGCAGGCCCTCGCGGACGCCGTCGAAATCGGTGACACCGGTTATGTGGCACCGGGTGATCTGCGCGCGGCCTTCAGCGAGTTTGCCCTGGCCCGCTTCGGCTGGGCGATCGAGCCGGAGTCGACCTTCGTCGTTCCCGACGTGATGACCGGCGTCTCGGCCATCCTCGACCAGGTCACCGACGTCGGCGACGGGGTCGTGATCACCACTCCGGTCTATCCACCGTTTTTCGCGCGCCTCAGTCTAGCCCGACGCCAAATAGTAGAAGCGCCGCTGGCTTGGTCCTATTCCGCCGGGTACGAGGTGGATCTGGATCGCCTCGAGGTCGCGTTCGCCGAGCCGTCCACGACCGCCTGCCTGCTCAGCAACCCGCACAACCCCACCGGCCTGGTGTTCACTCGCGCGGAGCTGCTGTCGATCGGTGACATCGCCACGCGCAACGGCGTCCGGCTGCTGGTCGACGAGATCCACGCCCCGCTGGTGTACCCGGGCGCCGTCCACGTCCCGATCCTGTCGCTCGCCGCCGAGTCCGAGGCCGCGGCCGAGGCATTCGCGCTGGTCTCCGCCTCGAAGGCGTGGAACCTGCCCGGGCTCAAGGCGGCCCTGGCCGTGGCCGGCCCCGCGTCCGTGCGCCACCTCGCCGCCGTCCCCCACGAGGTTTACATGGGTACTGGGCTGCTGGGCGTCATCGCCGCGGAAGCCGCGTACCGCTCGGGCGGGCCCTGGCTCGACGAACTGCTCATCGGGCTCGACGCCAACCGGGCGCTCCTGGCGGAGCTCCTCGCGGACGCCCTGCCCGACGTCGGGTACCGGCCTCCGCAGGCCACGTACCTCGCCTGGCTCGACTGTCGCGCCCTCGGTCTGGGCGACGACCCGGCCGCGGTACTTCTGGAGCGGGGCCGGGTCGCGTTCTCCTCCGGCCCGGCGTTCGGTGTACCGGGGAACGGCTTCGTACGACTGAACTTCGCCACCTCCCCGGAGATCCTGAGCGAGGCGGTGGCGAGGTTCGCGTCGGTCGTTGGACCAGCCGGCCGCTGGACGCTCGACTGACCGGACCGCACCTTCCCCGTCCAACAGCCAACTGCCTACCTCAGGAAACCGGATTGGTCAGGAGTCTCCTAGCTAGGACGGCCGTGGCCAAAAGGTGAGTACTCACCTTTGATCTTGGCCACTGCCAGCTCCTCATGATCCATGTCGAGTTGACGGTGTGAATCGGGCCGGATTTGCACCGTCAACTCGACATGGATCATGAAACGCATCTCAATCCGAGAATGATTTGCATCGCCAGTTGGTGCTTAGGAGCGTCTTGAGTAATGCGGCGTGCCGGTGCGCCGGTGGTGATCGGTGGACCAAGGCCTGCGGCGAGGACAACCACGAGGCGGTCGTCGGGCCGGCGCTGCTGGACGCGGACACCGAAGCTGGACCCTTCGAGGTGCTCGCCGACGCCGCGCACGGCACCGGCGACGCCCGCGCCGCCCTCGGCGAGGCCGGCCACACCACGTCGGTTCGCTTACTTCGCGTTGGTGAAGTTGTTGAACAGTTCGGTGATGTAGTCCTGGAAGAAGTACGCGACGGCGAGCCCACCACCGACGAGTACCACCAGGATGATCACGATGATGAGGATCACCTTGGCGGTACGCGACTTCGGCGCCGGTGCGTCCTCGTTGCCCTGACTCAGGATGTGCCCGGTGAGCGACCCCGACGTCTCCATCGGCCCGGCACCCGGATGCATCGGCAGATTCGAGCCGCTCGAGCCCCCGGCACCACTCGTCGGGGCCGACCCGCCAGGTCCACCGTAGACAGTCCCTTGTGGACGCTGACCGCGCGCCCACTCGCCGTACCCGGCCGACGGGGGGCGTGGCTGCTCTGCCGGTAACTCGCCCTGCGAGGCCCCCGGCTCGGCCTGGGCACCCTGAATCCCGGGCGCCGAGAACGAGGCAGGCTGGCCTGGCTGGCCATATTGACCTGGTTGTCCGTACTGACCGTATTGGCCGGGTTGGCTCGGCTGGCCGAATTGGCCGGGCTGGCCATACTGACCGGGTTGCTGCCCGGGCTGGCCATACTGACCGGGCGGCCCGGGCGGCCCGGGCTGGCCGTATTGCCCGGGCTGGCCGTATTGCCCGGGTGGCCGTACTGGCCGTACTGGCCGGGCTGGCCGTACTGGCCGGGCTGGCCATATTGGCCGGGCTGGCCGTACGGCGGCGCGGACGACGGTGGACCAGAGGTCGGCGGCGTGGACATCGGCGGTCCCGAAGCTGGCGGCGCCGAACTTGGCGGCGGGTAACCGGGCGCCCCACCGCTCGAGGGCGGGTAGCTCGGCGCGCCCCCGCTGGACGGATAGATCGTCCCGACCGCCCGCAGTCCGGGCGGCGCCGGCGCGTCGGGCGTCGGGCCGGACGGGCTTATCGCCGATGGCGGCCACGCCGGCAGCGACGGCGACGGCACCTCCCCGTCCTTCTCACCGTTGGACGGTGTCTGACCGGGGCTGGCCGACGAACCCGGTTGAGGTGAGAACGGCGGCGTCGGAGTCGGCGGCGTCTGCGGTGGCCCCGAGGTCGGCACTCCCGGTACGTAAGGCGAAGAGCCCGACTGCGGTGGTCCAGAGGTGGGAGGAGCCATCTGGTAAGCCGACGCTTCCGCCGGTGGGAACGGCGAACTCGCCGCGGGCGCGACCGGCGGGTACGACGCCGCGGGTGGCCCGGGCTGATACGCGGGTGGCTCGCCGGGCGGGAACGGCGAACCCGGCGTGGGCGCCACCGGTGGATACGGCGAGGAGCCACCCTGCTCCTGGTACGCCGGAGGGCTGGGCGGCTGGAATGGCGACGGCGCCGCGGGCGGGAATGGCTGGGGAGGGAGCGGGCCCGGCACCGGAGGTCCGGGCGGATTCGGCGGGTACGGCTCGGGCGCCGGCGGATACGGCTCGGGCGCCGGCGGATACGGCTCGGGCGCCGGCGGGTACGGCTCGGGCGCCGGCGGAGCGGGTGGGTACGGCTCGGGCATCGGCGGATACGGCTCGGGCATCGGCGGGATCGGTGGGTACGGCTCGGGCGCCGGCGGAGCGGGTGGATATGGCTCGGGCGCCGGTGGCTGTGGAGCCGGAGGCACCGGCGGCGCCGGAACCGGCGGGGGCTCGAACGGACTCGGCGGGCGCTGCGGTTCGAGCGGCGACGGGGGCCCGATGGGTTCGGGCGGTCCGACCGGCTCGGGCGGGACCGGCGGCTCGGTCAGTCCGGGGGACGCCGCGTCCTGGTTGGACCGATAAACGGCGGGCTCGACGACCGACAGGCCGACGAACTGCGCCATTTCCTCCGGGCTGAGGCGGATGGCCCCGGGTACCGAGGCACTGGCGCGAGCCGGCGCGACCGGCTGCGGCTCGGACGATCGGGCCGCCGCCGGTTCGAAGGCCTGGTCGGTCTCCGGCCGGAACGGTTGCGCGACCTCGACCGGCAGCGCCGAGACCGGTGCCACGGGTTCGGCTCCGGCAGGATCCCCGGCAAGCGGCGCTCCGGCAACCGGCTCGGAGCGTGCGTGGAACGGCTGCCCCGGCGCGCGAGCGGGAATCTCGAGAGCGTCCTCATCGACGTCACTCGACGACGATTCCGACTCGGGTGCACCCATCGAGGAGTACACAGCCGGCTCGCTCGGCGAGTACCCGGCCGGTTCGCTGGGCGAGCTGTACCCGGCTGGTTCGCTGGGCGAGGAGTATCCGGCCGGTTCGCCCAGCGGCGAGCCGCCCGCGATCGGCCCTGGAGACGGGTAGCCGCTGGAGTCGCCGGGCGACGAGTACGCGCCGGGCTGGTTGGACGGTGAGTATTCCGAAGGCGTGGAGTAGCCACCAGGCTCCCCGCGCGGCGCGTAGGTGCCGGGCGCGTACGCGTCCTGCGCCGGCGGTACATCGGACGAGCCACCGGCCGGCGCGCTACCAGCCGGCGGCCCACCGGCCGATGAACCGCCGATGACCGCGCTGGCCAGCCCCGGATCGGCTCGGAACGAGCCGAACGACTCGGGCGTACCAGTCGGTCCGGGCTTCTCTCCGGCGCGCGGTGGCTCGCTGGCTGAAGACGCGCCGGCGTCGTCTGATCTGCCGGTCCAAGGCTTGGCGAACGCGTCCCACGACGACGATTCGACCGGCGGCTTGGCCCCACGGATCCGGCTGGGCAGCGGTGGTGCCTCGGACGGCGGTGCCATCACCAGGCGGGGCAGGCCGGACGGCTCCGGCCGGGGTGGCGCGGCGAACTCGGCTTCGGACGGCCCCGAGGAGTTTGCCAGCGGGTCGGCCGCCGACGGAGCCGAGGAGCCGCCAAGCGCGTCAGCCGAGGACATGTTGAGCGGATCGGGCGCGGCCGGCGCGGCGAGGGGGTCGGCGGACACCGGACGGTACTGGTCGTTGGACAGCCCGCCAGCGTTGCCTCCGGAGTCGCCGAAGTCCCCGGCGCGGTAGGTGCGCGCCTCGACCCGCCCGACCGGTACCTCGCCCTCGGGCGCGGCGAAGGTACTGACCGACGCGCGGCCAGTGACCGGGGCCGCGAACGGCGCCGGCGCGGAGTCGGAGTCGGGACCCTGCTCGACGGCCGAGCCGTAGGAGGCGTCCGGCTGGTACGCCGCCGCCGGCTCATACGCCGGAGCCGGGTCGAATGCGCGCGCCGGCTCGTACGCCGGAGATGTTCCGGATTGATAGGGCCCTGCGGGTTCAGCCTGGTCGGGCGCCGACGACGACGCGGAAACCGACGACGACATGGGTACCGGCGAAGACGACAAAGGCGAAGGCGACGACGAAGGCACCGGTTCCCCGGCGTTGATGCCATGCTCGAAGAGCTTGGCCAGGTCCTCTTCCTCGTCGTCCGCGGCCTGTGGAGCCTCCGGCGCCATGCCGGGCCACAACGCTCCATCGACCGGGGTCGGTGGAAGCTCGAACGCGTCGTCCGGCACCTCCTCGTCGCCGGCGTCGGGCAGGTCGGCGCCGACCGGCGGCGGGGGTGGCAACGGCGGCATGCCTTCCTCGTCCGCACTCGGACCCGACTGACCGAATTCCGACGGTACGGGGGGCACCGGCCCAGGAGCCGTCGCGGGGGGTGCGGACTGCGGGGCGTACGACTGCTGCATGTTGTTCCAGGAGGGGTCCTGGCCACGGGTCGGCGCCGCGGCCGGGACTGGCGCGTCGCAGTTCGGGCACACGGTCGCGCCGGAGGGCACCGACTCGCCACACGCGCTGCACCGCACGGGGTCTTGCTCCTGCATCGCTGCCTCCACGACTCGCCCGACCGGCGTGCACCAGCGTCCGCGGGGTCAGCCCGCGGTCACGGGTCAACGGTGCCATATCACGTCACGTCGTGCTGCGCGGGACCGTCCAGGTAACTATCGGGTGGGATCAGGATCCAGAGGGCGACGGTGTCCGCGAGGGAGATGTCGCATTTGCGCTGGCTGAGTGGTCGGCTGCAGTGCTCGCGTCGGCCGACGGGCCCGACGACGTGGTTGACGGCGCGTTCGAGTGACTGGCGGCCGGCGTCGGCGAGTTGGACGGTGTCGGTTGGGTCGAGGGCGTCGGCTGCGTCGGCGGGGTCGACGGAGTCGTCGAGTGCGTCGGCGCCGGCGAGGCCGGGTGCGAGGTCGCACCGCCGGTCGGTGTCGGGTGTCCCTGCGTGCCGCCGCCGGGCGGGGGCGGCTGGATCGTCGCGCCGGGCTTGGGGATCGGCTGGAAGATGCGGGTGGCGCCGAAGAAGCGTGACCAGCTGACCGGCGAGACCTTCACGACGTCACCGGTCGACGGCGCCTGCACCATGTAGCCGCCGCCGATGTAGATGCCCATGTGGTAGATCGAGTGCCAGTCGCTCATGTTGGTCGCGAAGTAGACCAGGTCACCGGGGAGTAGCAGGTCGCCGCGCGAGTAGCGGGTGGCGACGATGGCCTGGGTGCCGTGGTACATCTGGTTGGCCACGCGCGGCACACGGATGCCGACCTTGCCATACGACCAGTACGCGAGGCCGGAGCAGTCGAACGTGTTCGGGCCCTCGTCGCCCCAGACGTAAGGGCTGCCGCGCTTGCTCAACGCCCAGTTGACCGCCTGGATCGCCTTCGGGTTGGCCTGCATCCCGTCGATGTTCTGGCTGACCGGGAGGTTGCCGCCGAGGCTCTGCTCGTAGGCGTCGCTCTGGGCGACGGCCTTGGCGTATTCGCTCGCGTTCTTCGTCTTCAGGTTGACCAGGGCGGCGCTGAGCTGCTTGAACTGGGCGTCCAGGTTGGTGAACTTGCCCTGCATGTCCTGGGTGACCTTGACCGCCATCTTGTAGGCGTCGTTGGCCGACTTCTCCTGTTGCTGCGCGCGCAGCAGGTCGCGGGCCGCCTCCTGACCACCCGGCTGGCCGCCGACACCCGGCGCGAGAACGGAGAGGTTGTGCAGGTCGCTGGCGTACTCGCCGAGCGGGCCGAGGCCGGCGGCGGCCTTGTAGGCATCGGCTGCCGCGCTGTCGGCCCGGGCCTGCAGGTCGGCGACGTCAGTCTGCGCGTTGTGCCACGTCGCCGCGGCGGCCTTGGCGGCGTCCTGGGCGGCCTGCAGGTCGATCTGCAGCTGCTTGACCTGCTCACCGAGCGACTGGACGGCGATGTCGTCGGCCATCACCTGGCTGGCGAATGGGCCGATCGCCGGAGTCGCGACATAGCCGGCGTTGCCGGCGCTACCGGTGGTGCCCGTCGTGCCGGCGCCGGGCCAGACGATCTGCCCGGACGGAAGGGGCCGCTGACCACTGTCGGGCACCGAGGTGCCCGGATCGCCGTAGGCAGGCTGCGCCACCAGAGCGCAGAGCATCGTGCACACCGTTGCGGTCAGCGCCAGGGGACGGACTCTCGGCGGTCGCTTCGCAGCGCGCGGACGGCGCGGGCTCGCGGGCTCAGGCATCATCGCGGGGGCGGGCAACACCTCGAGCTCCGGGGTCCAGCCAGCCGGATAGCTCGCCGACCGAAGCCTCAAGACGCTCATCGCCGCCTTCCCCGTCGGTTGTTCAGGACCCATCGCCACCGCCATCAAATCGATTCGGCCGTTTTGGAAGCCCCATGAATGTCTTACCCCACTCACACAAGGTCAGTCGAGAGGTGGCCGGGGAAGACTTATTTTCCCGCAGGTGAACGAGGGTCTGACGGAAACTGGGAACTCCGCAAGGGGTTTGACGTGAGTTGGACGTCATCGGTTCCCACCCCGCCGGGAAATGTCGGAGGGCCGACGTAGTCTGGCGGGCGTGGACGAGGGGTTGAAGCGTGAGCTCGAAGCCAAGATCGTGGCGGGCGAGCGGCTGAGCAGGGAAGACGGCGTCGCGCTCTACGAGAGCGACGATCTGGCCTGGCTCGGGCGCCTGGCCCACCAGGTGCGCACCGAGAAGAACGGCGACCGGGTGATGTTCAACGTCAACCGGCACCTCAACCTCACGAACGTCTGTTCGGCCAGCTGCGCCTACTGCTCGTTCCAGCGCAAGCCGGGCGAGAAGGCGGCCTACACGATGCGCATCCCGAGGCGGTCGCCAAGGCCAAGGAGATGGAGGACGAGCAGCTCACCGAGTTGCACATCGTCAACGGCCTGCACCCGACGCTGCCGTGGAAGTACTACCCGAAGGTCCTCCGCGAGCTCAAGGCCGCACTGCCGGACGTCAAGCTCAAGGCGTTCACCGCGACCGAGATCCACTGGTTCGAGAAGATCTCCGGGCTGCCGGCCGACGAGATCCTCGACGAGTTGATCGACGCCGGTCTTGAGTCGCTGACCGGCGGCGGCGCGGAGATCTTCGACTGGGAGATCCGCCAGCACATCGTCGACCACGCGACCCACTGGGAAGACTGGTCCCGGATCCACCGGATCGCCCACGCGAAGGGCCTGCGCACTCCCGCGACGATGCTCTACGGGCACATCGAGGAGCCGCGGCACCGGGTCGACCACGTCATGCGGCTGCGCGAGTTGCAGGACGAGACCGGCGGCTTCGTGGTGTTCATCCCGCTGCGCTACCAGCACGACTTCGTCGACTCCGCCGACGGCAAGGTGCGCAACCGGCTCCAGGAGCGCACCACGATGGCCTCGCCGGCCGAGTCGCTCAAGACCTTCGCCGTGTCGCGGCTGATGTTCGACAACGTCCCGCATGTGAAGTGCTTCTGGGTGATGCACGGGCTCTCGGTGGCCCAGCTCTCGCTCAACTTCGGCGCCGACGACCTGGACGGCTCGGTGGTCGAATACAAGATCACGCACGATGCCGACTCATACGGCACGCCCACCACCATGCACCGCGAAGACCTGCTCAACCTGATCTGGGACGCCGGCTTCCAGCCGGTCGAGCGCAACACCCGCTACGAGATCGTCCGCGAATACAGCGCACCGGTTCCGCTCGCCGAGCGCCGTGCCGAACCCCAGCAGGTCTGGGCCTAGCCTGAGCTACTGGTCGGCGTCATCCCGCACGTCGTCGCCGGCC
This sequence comes from uncultured Actinomycetota bacterium, assembly GCA_963816625.1. GTDB lineage: Bacteria > Actinomycetota > Actinomycetes > Mycobacteriales > Micromonosporaceae > Dactylosporangium. Next base: position 12,607 of record CAWFLC010000009.1, read on the forward strand.
AGGGCCGAGCGCAGGCGATCCTTGCGTTCGATCCGGCGCTGGGCGACCCCGGCGACCTGCTCGCCGACCTGGTTGCGCAGCTTGCCCAGCAGGAAGTACGACAGCACGGCGCTGATCAGCAAGGCCGCCATCAGGCGTAGCAGCGGATCGATCGGGATCGGCAGGAAGAACAGCACCGCGGCCGCCGCGACGAAGATCCCCAGCCGGGCAAAGCTGTACTTCATGAACGGGCTCATCACGCGCCAGCCTAACCCCACGCGAGCCGGCGGTCAGAAGGCCATCCGCAGTTCGTCGGTCAACTCGACGATCGCGAAGTGGGCGCCGTCGGGGTCGGCGATCCGCGCGTACCAGCCGCTCGGCACGGCCATCGGCTTGCGCGCGACGGTCCCGCCCAGCTCAGCCGCCCGGTCGCAGGCGTTCGCGCAGTCGTCGACCATGAAGCAGACCGTCCAGTGCGCGGGTGTCTCCCGCGACGGGAACCGGTGATCGATCGGGAAGAGGCCGGCGACGGCGTTGCCGTTGTGGCGAAACTCGAAGTACGGGTCGCCGGGCATGCTTTCCGCCTCCAGTACCCGCCAGCCGAAGACCTCGCTGTAGAAGTCGTCCGCGGAAGACAGGTCGGGCGTGGCCAGCTCGTACCAGCAGATCGCCCCGGGCTCCATCGACACCTGGGCGCCGCCGAACGAGCCGCGCTGCCAGGCGCCGAAGAACGCGCCGGACGGGTCCGAGAAGACCGCGCCGGTGCCGGCGTCGCCGACCGCCTCGGGCGCGCCGCGTACCCGGCCGCTCGCGTTCTCGACCGAGCGCGCAAGCTGCTCGCAGTTGTCGGTAGAGATCGAGATCAGCCATGCCGCCGGGCCGCGACCCCGCTCGCGCGCACCCGCCACCGCGCGGCCGTCCAGCACGAACCGGCCGTCGGCGAAGCCCCAGCCGAACATCGCGCGGTAGAACGTGCGGCTCGCCTCGAGGTCGGAGGTCGCTACCGCGGCCCAGCATGGCGTGCCGTCCGGGTAACCCCGTACTCGCATCGTTGGGTTCTCCTCGAGAGATGTCTGTGTTTCGAGATAGTTGCATCTCTCGGCGGATTAGGACAGTCCGTCCAGAGGGGCAGGAAGCGGTCGGGCATGAATCACGTCCAGCCGGGAAACGGCCCGCGTCAGCACCACGAACAGGCGATTCAGGCCGCGCGGCTCGGCGGCGACGATCTCTGCGGGCTCGACGACGATGACATGGTCGTATTCCAGACCTTTGGCCAGTGTCGCCGGTAGCACGGTCACCCGCGCGTCGTCCTCGGCCGCCGCCACCTCGATGCCCGCCGCCCGCAGCGAGTCGACGATGCCCGGCACCGCCGCGTCGGCGGCGATCACGCCGATCGATCCGTCGAACGCCAACGCTTCGCGCACCGCGTTCGTGGTTTCAACCCCGACATTCGCACTGGTACGGAGGGAGAGCGCGCCGTCGGCGCGCAGCGATCGGGCCTCGGGCACGTCGACGCCGAGCGCCGGGAGCAGCCGGTTGGCCAGTTCGAGCGACCGCGGCCGGTACGCGGAAGCCGGTGGTCAGCGGCACGATCCGGGCGTCGGGCTTGCCGAGGTGCTCGAGGGTGGAGCGCCAGTCCCGGGCCGCCCACGGCGCGGTGCCCTGGGCCAGGTCGCCGAGCAGGGTGAGCGAGCCGTGCTCGCTGCGCCGGGCGATCGCGCGCGCCTGCATCGGCGAAAGATCCTGGGCCTCGTCGACGACCACGTGGCCGAACGAGGGGAGCCGGTCGATGAGGCCGCCGGCCTCGTCGATCAGTACGGCGTCGGCCATCGACCAGCGGGCGGACTTCGGCGACTTGGCCGGCTTCGGCCAGAGGACCGCGCGCTGCTCCTCGCCGGTCAACAGGCCGTCCGCCGCGGCGGCGAGGGCATCGGCGTCGGCGAGCAGTTCCCAGACCAGCTGCTCGGCCGTCACGGCCGGCCAGACGTGGTCGAGAAACTGGGTCACCGGCTGGATCTTGCCCATCTTGCGCAGCCAGGGCTCGCCCGGCGAGTCGCCTCGGCGCGCCTCGGACTGGCGCTGCAGCAGGGCGACGACCCGGGCGCGGACCCGCTCGCGCCCGAGCCCGTACGGCGGGGCCTCGCGCCTGACCTCGTCGACGATGCGGCGCAACGCGTCGACGGAGATCCGCCAACGGTATGAACCGTCGGACACCGTCATCGGACTCGACCGGTTTGCCGGATCTTGGCGTGCAGTGCTCTGGCCAGTACCGCTGAAAAGGCCACGGATCTGCTTGACCTCGGCGGCGGCCGGGGTGTCGATCGCGCGGACCGCGACGCTCGCGACGAGTTCGTCGACGGTCGACTGCTGCACCTCGATCTCGCCGAGCGCGGGCAGGACGGCGGCGATGTAGTGCAGGAACGCGGTGTTGGGGCCGACGATGAGGACGCCGGAGCGGCGCAGGCGCTCGCGGTGCAGGTAGAGCAGGTAGGCGGCGCGGTGCAGGCCGACGGCGGTCTTCCCGGTGCCGGGCGCGCCCTGCACGCAGATGGATTCGTCGAGGTCGGCGCGGACGAGTTCGTCCTGCTCGGGCTGGATGGTGGCGACGATGTCGCGCATCGGGCCGACGCGGGGGCGCTCGATCTCCTCGGTCAGGATGCGGCTCGACGTGCCGAGTTCTTCGCCGCGGTCGAGGTGCTCGTCTTCGAAGCTGGTCAGGTCGGCCGCGCACGAAGCCGAACCGGCGCCGGACCGCGACGCCCTGCGGGTCACGGGCGCTGGCCTGGTAGAACGTGCGCGAGATGCGGGGCGCGCCAGTCGAGCACCATCGGCTCGCCGGCGTCGTCGGTGACGTGCCGGCGCCCGACGTGGTAGCGCTCGCCGGCGTGGTCTACGTCGCTGGCGCCGAAGTCGAGCCGGCCGAAGAACAGCGGGCGTGTCGGGGTTGTCGGCGAGTTCCGCGATCCGGCGGGAGAGGTGGCGGCCGAGGGTCTCCGCCGCGTACGAGTCCCCGGCCACCTTGTCGCCGGTCGAGAAGAGCTCCTCGGCGTGCTCACGCATCCGCTTGAGCGCTTGGCGGGACTCGGCCAGGTGTTTGCGTTCGGCTTCGAGATCCTCTTCGAGTTCCAGTTGTGCGGGCACAGGTGATCCTTTTGTAGAAGGTCGTCTGTTCGCTCGCGTATCCAGGCCGGGCCCGTCCGGCTTCTGGCGCGGGACGTCCGCTGCGGTGCGATCTCACCAGCGGCCGTCGTGCGGGTCGTCAACACTACGCGCGCCGCCCACCGGGCTTCCACCGAATATCGACGGACGGCCGGCTGGGTTGGAACTCGACCCGGTGGGGGTAGGTGAGTATGTACTACAAACAGTTTGTAGTACGAATGCTTTGTAGCTCCGTAGATTTGTGCCCGATGTCCGGTCCAGTGGCTATCTCATCGCCGCGTCAAGGGCCGCCGTCGACGTGATGCTCGATCAGGCTGGTCCTCGTCGGGCTTCCGCCGAATTTAGAGTGACGGGGTGACCTCTGAGCGGTGGTACGAGACGGATGATCCACGGCGCCTCGATGTGCGGGAGGCGTCGGTCATGCGGGCGCTCGCTCACCCGGCGCGGATCGCGATTCTCGAGTATCTCCTGGCCGGGCACTCGGGTACCGCCACCGAGCTGGCCGAGGTCTGCGGGCTGTCGCCCAGCGCGACCAGCTACCACCTGCGCGCCCTCGCGAAGGTGAACCTGATCCAGGAGGCGCCGAACCGGGGTGACGGCCGGGAGCGGGTCTGGCAGTCGCCGTTGCGGGGATTCAACGTCAGTTCCGGTCCGTCGGCCCCGATGGCCGAGCAGGTCGCCGAGCGCGAGCTGACCTCGATGTACGTGGACCTGGAGAACTCCCGTACCGAGGACTGGCTGGCGCGGCGAAACGACGAGACGCAGGAGTGGTACGACGCGGCCGGCTTCATCGGCATGCGACTCATGGTCACGGCCGAGGAGCTGAACGACCTCAACAAGAAGATCAGCGATGTGCTCGCGCCGTACAACCTGACCCAGCGCGAGCACGCCCCGGACGCCGCACGGCAGGTGCAGATGATCTACCGCGCCTTCCCCACCGACTAGCGCTCCCGCCAGATTGGCATCGCTTTCCGGCTGGCGCGATCAGATGTGAAGGAATATCTTCGAAGTATGTCCTTCACATCTCCGCGCGACGTGTACCTCGCGGCGAGCGCCCGGGGCGTTTCGCAGCTCGGCGATTTCCTGGCCGCGACCGCGCTGGTACTGGCGTTGCAGCAGCGGGGCGCGGGGGCGTACGCGGTCGCGGCGGTACTGGCCGCCGCCGCGTTGCCGACCGTCGTCCTCGCCCCGCTGGCCGGGCGGGTCGTCGACCGGTTCGACAGCCGGGTCATCCTGACGGTGGTCGGCGTGGCCCAGGCGGTGTGCTGTGCACTCATGGCGTACGTGCGCTCGCCGTGGCTGCTCGTGCTGCTGACGGCGTTGCTGGCGGCCGGCCTGGCGTTCACCATGCCGACGTTCTCCGCGCTGCTGCCCGACATGGCCGGACCGGCCGGCGTCGGGCGGGCGCTCGCGATCTCCCAGACGGCCGCCGCCAGCGGCGCGCTGGCCGGTCCGGCGCTGGCCGGCGTGCTCGTGGGCCTGTACGGGCTGCGCGTGCCGCTCCTGGTCGACGCGGTCAGCTATCTCGCCGTGGTCGGGGCCGGTCTGCTCCTGCGGACCCGGCGGATCGGCCGGGTGACGAGCGGGTCCAAGCCGTCCGGCCCGCCGTGGCGGACGCGGACCGACCCGCTGCTGACCATGACGATCGCGATGGTCGGCGCGCTGACCCTGACGGTGAACACGACCATGGTCGCCCTGGTCTTCTTCGCGCGGGGGACGCTCGGCGCCTCCGCCACGTCGTACGGGCTGATCGAGGCGGCCTGGACCGGCGGCCTGCTGATCGGTGGCTGGGTGGCGGCCTTCTTTGTGCGCGGCGACACCAGCCTCGGCCGCGCGGTGATCGGCACGCACCTGGTCATGGCCGTATTGATCGTGACCGCGGGACTGGTCCCCGCGTATGGCTGGCTCTTCCCGCTCTGGGCGCTCGGCGGTCTCGCCAACGGTGTGGAGAACAACTTCCTCGGCGTGCTGGCCGCCCGCCGCGTGCCGGAGGCGATGCGCGGCCAGTTCTTCGCCCGGTTCGTCGCCGTGGTGAACGGCTGCAACCTGATCGGCTTCATGCTGGCGGGCGTGCTCGTCAACCGGTTCACGCCCGGCTCGGTGATCACCGGGGGTGGCCTCGCCGGCCTATTGGCGATCGCCGTCCTGGCCGGGCCCGCCTGGCGAGCCGCGCGGCAGCCACCGCGTCAGGAGAGCAGCGACCTGGTCACCTCCCGGCAGGTCTTGGCGCCGTAGTCCTTGCCGAGCCGGCTCGGGTATCGGGCCATCACCCCGATGCTCCAGCCGGCGCCGGTCGCCATGCAGGCGATGTGCCACTGGCCGTCGTCGCGGGCCAGCCAGCCGTTCTTGATCGCGGTGGTTTTGGCCACCTCGGGCGGCAGAGCCTCGATGACGCCGAAGCGGCCGGCCCCGCGGACGTTGCGCATCTGCTCGAGGAGCCAGGCCGTCCACTTCGGGCCGGCGGCCCGCCCGTCGGAGATGCACTTCGCCAGCCGGGCCACATCGCGGCTCGACATGAGCGTCAGGCTCCACGAATTCTGGTGCCCCTTGGTGTCGGTCAGCCCACACGTCTTGATCTCGCGCTGGATGGAGGCCAGGTTGCCGTTGGCCACGTGGAACTCATAGGCGTGGGTGTTGTCGCTGTCGCGGATCATGGTGGTCAGCTCGGCCATGATGGTCGAATTCGGCGTCTTGTGCTGCTCGGCCGAGCGGCGCAGGTAGTCCGCGGCGATCCAGGCCTTGGTCATCGAGGCCGTGTCGCTCGTGGAGTCGGCCGGGGTCGAACCGTCGACCTTGCCGGTCGCGAAGTCCAGGAACGCCCACGACCAGAAGCCGGTGACCGGCAGACTCACCGGCTTGATGCGAAAGAGCGGCCCGCTGGGCGACGGGCTCGGTGCGGGGCTCGGGCTCGCCGCCGAGCCGGCCGACGCGGACGCGGGCGGCTGCGGTGCGCTCTGCGTCGACGGTGGCTTTTGCATGCAGCCGGACAGGGCGAGCAGTATCACCGCCACGACGACCGCGAACCTCCGATGCACGGGAACCAAGGTAGCGGGCGCCTGTGACAAAAACCGCCCACCGCTTCGACGCCGTCCGGCGAGGAGCACCATGGGTCGGGTGGGATCTCTACAACGACCTCGAGTTGGGCACATCCAGTTCCTGAACTGCCTGCCGATCTACTGGGGGCTGATGCGCTCCGGCGCGCTGCTCGACGTCGACCTGCACAAGGACACACCGGACCGGCTCAACTCGGCGCTGGTCGCCGGTGACCTGGACATCGGACCGATCTCGCTGGTGGAATACCTGCGAAACGCCGACGACCTGCTCCTCTTGCCGGACATCGCGGTCGGCAGCGACGGCCCGGTGCTGTCGGTGAACATCGTGTCGACCGTGCCGCTGGATGCCCTGGACGGGCGCAAGGTGGCCCTGGGCTCGACCTCGCGCACCGGAGTCCTGCTCGCGCAGATGCTGCTCGAGTCCAGCTACGGGGTGCACGCGAGCTTCTTCCGCTGCCCACCGGACCTGACGGAGATGCTGCTCGAGGCCGACGCGGCGGTGGTGATCGGGGACGTGGCGCTGCGGGCGACGTACGACGCGCCGCCGCGCGGGCTGATCGTCACCGACCTGGGACAGGCGTGGCGGGAGTGGACCGGCCTGCCGATGGTGTTCGCCGTCTGGGCGGTCCGCCGGGACTTCGCCGACGCCCATCCCGGCCTGGTCAAGGACGTGCACGAGGCGTTCCTGCGCTCGCGGGAGCTGTGCCTGGCCGAACTCGACGACGTGGCCGCGGCGGCGGCGCGGTGGGAGCCGTTCGACGCGCCGACGTTGGCGCAGTACTTCCGCACGCTCGACTTCTCGCTGGGCAAGCGCCAGGTTGAAGGGGTACGCGAGTTCGCCCGGCGCGCGGCGGACCTGGGCGTCGTGCCCCCGTTGCCGGCAGACGGTCCGGCCTTCTTCCACGGCTAGGCCACCACTTCCCCGAAGGAGTGCCCTCGGGCCCGGTCGGAGGCCACTAGTTCCCCGGAATAGTGGCCACGGGGCCGGGCTGAGGCCACTACTTCCCCGGAATAGTGGCCACGGGGTCGGGCTGAGGCCACTACTTCCCCGGAATAGTGGCTACGGGGTCGGGCTGAGGGCACTGTTTCCCGGGAGTTGTGGCTACCCGTGCCGGGCTTGGCCCCGCGGACCTGGCAGCGGAGGCCCCTTGGGCCGGAGCGGTGTCTGGCGGGAGCGACGGTCGTGCCCTCGGCGGACCCGAGTCATCGGCTGAAGAAAGATCTTCTACTTGACCATGAGCTGCTGGGCGACGCTCTTGCAGATGCTCACGCCATGACCCATGCCCTTGACGGATGGATAGACGGTCATCACCGACAGCACCCAGTCGGGACCGATCGCCATGCAGTTGACGTGCCACTTGTTGTCGTTCTTGGCGACCCAACCGTTCTTGATCGCGGTCTGGCTGGCGACCTCGGCGGGTAGCGCGGTGATGATGCCGAACTTGCCGGCCCCGCGCACGTTGCGCATCTCGTTGAGCAGCCAGGCGGTCCATTTCGGTCCGGCGGCGCGCCCGTCGCCGATGCAGGCACCCATGCGCGTGGCGTCGCGGGCCGAGACCAGCGTGTGCGCCCAGTCGACGCCGGCCTTGCTGTCGGTGAGACCGCACATCGATTTGAGGCGGCTGATCGACCCGGTGTAGCCGTTGATGCGCGCGAAGTAGGACGCCGCGTTGTTGTCGCTGTCGCGGATCATGATCGTGAGCTCGTGCATGTCCGACGATCCGGGCGGGTCGTTCTTCTCGGCCGAGCGGCGCAGGAAGTCGGCGGCCAGCCAGGCCTTGATCATCGAGGCGGTCACGTTGGTCGCGGCGGCGTTGGGCGATGCGGCGGTGATCACCCCGGTCGTCCGGTCCATGAGCGCCCACGACCAGAACCCGGTGGTACTGACGGTGACCGGTTCCGGATGCAGCAGCGGGACGGTCTTGACCGGCGCGGCCGGCGGCGGCGCGGCCAGGCGGGTGGTGCGGGGCGAGACCGGCGGGGAGCCCGTGAGGTGGGTCGGCGCGGCGTCGGAGCGGATGCCGTCGAAGACGCCGATCTTCCAGAGGTACGGCAATGCGGTCGCCGCGAGGGCGACCGCGAAGACGGCGGCGACGACTGCGATCCGCTTACGCATGCAGCGGGTGACCTCCGGTGGGCGGTTGTTCCTCGAACGCGGTAACTCTAACGGCCGATCGGGCCTGGTCCGCGAGACCAGGTGCCTCAAGGCTGCCTTAGAGTTGCCTTAGGTGTTACAGCATCTTGCTGAATCGGCGGGTAGCTGTAACACTGAGGGGGTGTACGGCAACGACTTCGGAGAGGCGCTGCTCGATCAGGTCGACAGCGCGGAGCGAGACCTGCACGCTGCGCTCGATCGCAGCGTCGAGCGGGATGACGATCTCGAGCGCTACTTCACCGCGGTGGTCGGCGCCGACCAGAAGATCGAGCCGCGCGACTGGATGCCGGAGGCCTACCGCAAGACGCTGATCCGGCAGATCGCCCAGCACGCGCACTCGGAGATCATCGGCATGCAGCCGGAGGGCAACTGGATCTCCCGCGCGCCGTCGCTGAAGCGCAAGGCCATCCTGCTGGCCAAGGTGCAGGACGAGGCCGGGCACGGGCTCTACCTCTACGCGGCGGCGGAGACGCTCGGGATCAGCCGCGAAGCGCTGGTCGACATGCTGATCGACGGCCGGCAGAAATACTCGAGCATCTTCAACTACCCGACGCTGACCTGGGCCGACGTCGGCGCGATCGGCTGGCTCGTCGACGGGGCCGCGATCGTCAACCAGGTGCCGCTGTGCCGGTGCTCCTACGGTCCCTATGCGCGCGCCATGATCCGCATCTGCAAAGAGGAGTCGTTCCACCAGCGGCAGGGCTACGAGATCCTGCACACGCTCGCGCACGGAACGCCCGGGCAGAAGGCGATGGCGCAGGACGCGATCGACCGGTGGTGGTATCCGTCGCTGGCCATGTTCGGGCCGCCGGACACCGACTCGACGCACTCCGAGCAGTCGATGGCCTGGAAGATCAAGCGGTTCTCCAACGACGACCTGCGGCAGCGCTTCGTCGACATGTGCGTCCAGCAGGCGACCATCCTCGACCTGCGCCTTCCCGACCCCGAGCTGCGGTGGAACGAGGAGCGGCAGGCCCACGACTACACCCAGCCCGACTACGACGAGCTGTTCCGCGTGATCAAGGGCAACGGGCCGTGCAACCGCCAGCGGATCGACCACCGGCGCCGGGCCCACGACGACGGCGCCTGGGTCCGCGAGGCGGCCGCCGCGCACGCGGCGAAGCGGTTGGCGGCGGCATGACCAGGAGCGATGGCGGCTCGGAGCCGTTGTGGGAGGTGTTCGTCCGGCCGCGACGCGGGCTGTCGCACGGGCACGTGGGCAGCCTGCACGCGCCCGACGCCGAGATGGCGCTGCGCAACGCCCGCGACGTCTACACCCGACGGCAGGAGGGCGTGTCGATCTGGGTCGTGCCGGCCAGCGCGATCACCGCGAGCAGCCCCGACGAGAAGGACGCCTTCTTCGATCCCGCCGCCGACAAGGTCTACCGGCACCCGACGTTCTACGAGGTGCCGGAGGGTGCGGCGCACATATGACCGACCTCGCCTTCGTCCTGGGGCTCGGCGACGACGCGCTGATCGCGGCGCAGCGGCTCGGCGAGTGGAGCTCCCGCGCGCCCACCATGGAGGAGGACATCGCGCTGGCCAACATCGCCCTCGACCAGCTCGGGGTGGCGCGCCTGCTGCTGACCTACGCGGGCGAGCTGGAGGGCAAGGGCCGCGACGAGGACGACCTGGCCTATCTGCGCGATGAGCGCGAGTTCACCAACGTGCACCTGGTCGAGCTGGACAACGGCGACTTCGCGGTGACCATCGCCAAGCTGCTGTTCCTGTCGGCCTACCAGAAACCCCTGTACGACGCGCTGGCCGACTCGCCCGATGACCGCCTCGCCGGGATCGCCGGCAAGGCTCGCAAGGAGTCGGCCTACCATCTCGACCACAGCGCACAGTGGACGATCCGGCTCGGTGACGGGACCGAGGAGTCACACCGGCGGATGCAGGTGGCCGTCGACCAGCTCTGGCCCTACACCTACGAGCTGTTCGAGATCCTTCGACGTTCGTCCGCAGTGGACGTCGTTCGTCGAGGAGGTGCTGGCCCGGGCGACTCTCGATCGACCCGCCGACTCACGCGCGCCGACCGGCGGCCGCCGGGGTGTGCACACCGAGGGGTTCTCCTACCTGATCGGCGAGATGCAGGTGCTGCACCGGGCCCACCCGGGAGCGCGCTGGTGACCGCCGCACTGATCACCGCTCGGGCCGCCGCCGCGTCCGTTCGTGATCCCGAGATCCGGGTGCTCACCATCGCTGAGCTGGGCATCCTGCGCGACGTGGCGGTTCGCGACGGACACGTCACGGTGACCATCACCCCGACCTACGCCGGCTGCCCGGCGATGGACGTGATCCGGGCCGACATCTCGACCGCGCTGCACCGCGCCGGCTACGACGACGTCGAGATCACCACCGTGCTGAGCCCGGCGTGGTCCACCGACTGGATCGACCCGGCCGGGCTGGAGAAGCTGGCCGCGGCCGGCATCGCGCCACCGGGCAAGACGGTCCGGCTCTCCCTGTCCGTCCGCTGCCCGCGCTGCGGGTCGCCGGACACCGAGCAGCTCTCCCGGTTCGGCTCCACCGCGTGCAAGGCGCTGTGGCGATGCCGGGCCTGCCGCGAGCCGTTCGACGCGATCAAGGCGTTCTGATGGCCAGCTTCCACGAGCTCGAGGTGTCCGCCCTCGACCGGATCACCGACGAGTCGGTCGCGGTCACCTTCGCCGTGCCGCCCGCGCTGCGGGACACGTTCGCGTTCCGCGCCGGTCAGCACATGACGGTCCGCCGGCGGGACGTCCGTCGCTCCTACTCGATCTGCTCGACCCCGCTTGAGCTGCGGCGTTCCGGTGTGCTGCGGGTCGGCATCAAGCAGATCGTCGGCGGGGCGTTCTCCACCTTCGCCACCGGCACCCTGCGCCCCGGCGACCGCGTCGAGGTCCTGCCCCCGCTCGGCCACTTCACCAGCGCGTTCGACCCGGCTCGCCGGCGGCACTACGCGGGCATCGTGGCCGGCTCCGGCATCACCCCGGTGCTCTCGTTGATCACCACCGCGCTGCAGGTGGAGGCCGGGAGCCGCTTCTCCCTCCTGTTCGGCAACCGCACGGCCAGCAGCGTCATGTTCACCGAGGAGCTGTCCGACCTGAAGGACCGCTACCCGGCCCGGCTGCACGTCGCGCACATCCTTTCCCGTGAGCAGCAGGAGTCTGAGCTGCTCTCCGGACGGATCGACGAGGCTCGCCTCGGCAAGATCTTCGATACGTTGCTGCCGACCTCCGACGTGGACGAGTGGTTCCTCTGCGGGCCCTACGGGATGGTGCTCGACGCCCAGTCCGCGCTGAGCGGCCGCGGCGTTGCGCGCGGCGCCGTCCACACCGAGCTGTTCCACGTCGAGGACCAGCCGGTGACCCGCGCCCCGATCAAGGTTGACACCGGCGAGGTCGACGCCGAAGTGACGGTCCTGCTCGACGGTCGAGCCTCGACGTTCAGCATGTCCCGCCACGAGCGGGTCCTCGACGCGGCGCTGCGCAGCCGGCCCGAGCTGCCATACGCGTGCAAGGGCGGGGTGTGCTCCACCTGCCGGGCGCGGCTCGTCGAGGGCGAGGTCGAGATGGCCCGCAACTTCGCGCTCGAGCCCGAGGAACTCGCCGCCGGATACGTCCTCACCTGCCAGGCCAGCCCCCTTTCGAAAACGCTGCGGGTCGACTACGACGCCTGACCCATCCGTGCGTGCTTCGGCCCCGAATCGGGGTCATGGCGGTACGGTCCTGGCGGGAGGCACGCATGAGAGGCAGCGAGGAGCCCACCCAGCCCATCCCGGTCGCGGCTCCCCAGCCGCGCGTCGACATCGACGACTTGCTCATCCGGGTCGGGCGGGGGGATGAGCAGGCGTTCGAGGCACTGTACGACCAGGTGTCGGCGCGGGTGTTCGGGCTGATCAAACGGGTCCTCCGCGACCCGGCCCAGGCTGAAGAGGTGACCCAGGAGGTCATGGTCGAGGTGTGGCGAACCTCGGCCCGCTTCGATCGGCAGAAGGGCTCGGCGACCGCGTGGGTGTTCACCATCGCTCACCGGCGCGCCGTCGACCGGGTCCGAGCCGAGCAGGCCGGCGCCGATCGGGTGCGCAAGGTGGCGGCGAGCAGCGCGGAGACCCCGTTCGACGACGTGGTCGAGACCGCGACCGCCCGCATCGAGCAGCAACAGGTGCGCCGCTGTCTTGGCGGCCTCACCGACCTGCAGCGCGAGGCCATCACCTTGGCGTACTACGGGGGCCGCAGCTACCGCGAGGTCGCCACGCTCCTCGACACCGCACTACCGACGATCAAGACGAGAATGCGTGACGGGCTGATCCGCATGCGCGACTGCCTGGGGGTGAGCATCTGATGGCCGAGATGGTTGACATTCACGCGCTCGCCGGGGCATATGCGCTCGACGCCGTCGACGATCTGGAGCGGGCGGCCTTCGATCGGCACCTGCGCGGCTGCGCTTCCTGCAGCTTGGAGGTCGCCGAACTCAAGGAGACGGTCGCCTGGCTGTCGCACCCGGTCGCCGAGCCGGCCCCACCGGGACTGCGCGCGGCCGTGCTCGCCGAGGTTTCCCGAACACCCCAGGAGCGGGCTTCCCGGTCCGGCTCCGGCGGATCGTCCACGTCGGTCACCAAGTGGCGGCGGTGGACCGCGGCGGCGGTCGCGGCCAGCGTGCTCGGCCTGGGCGTCGGCGCCGGCACGTGGGCCGTCGCCGAGCAGCGACTCAAGGCCGAACGCCAGGCCAACGCCCAGTTCCAGGCGGTCTTGTCCGCGCCGGACGCGCGACTGATCAAGACGCAGATGGCCGGCGGCGAGGTCAATCTGGTCGTGTCCGAGTCCCGGGATGCCGCGGTTGCGGTGGTCACCGGGCTGAACGCGCTGCCGCCCGACCGCACCTACCAGCTGTGGATGGTCACCGGCGATTCCAAGACCGTTCCGGCCCGATCGCTCAAGGTCCTGCAGTCGGGCGAGGGCAACGCCCGCCAGTACATCGACGGGCTTCGCGGGGCGACGGACTTCGCGGTCAGCAACGAGGTCAGTGGCGGCTCAACGACTCCGACCCAGGTCGTCGGTTCGGTGAGCCTGAGCTGATCGATCTCGGGCGGGTTCGGGCTCGGTCCGGTCCGGGTCGTAGGCTCGAAGGCGTGACGACGAACCGTGAGACCAGCGAGATCCTGCAGCGCGCGGCCGACGGCGGGCGGATCAGCCCGGAGGAGGCGCTGCTGCTCTACACCGACGCGCCGCTGCACCCGCTCGGCGAGGCGGCGGACGCGGTGCGCCGCCGGCGCTACCCGGACAACATCGTCACGTACATCATCGACCGCAACATCAACTACACCAACGTCTGCGTGACGGCCTGCAAGTTTTGCGCGTTCTACCGCGCGCCGAAGCACAGCGAGGGCTGGACGCACTCGACCGAGGAGATCCTGCGCCGGTGCGGTGAGGCGGTCGACCTGGGTGCGACGCAGGTCATGCTGCAGGGCGGCCACCACCCGGACTACGGCGTGGAGTACTACGAGGCGCTCTTCTCGGCGGTCCGGGACGCCTACCCCGACCTGGTGATCCATTCGATCGGGCCCAGCGAGGTCCTGCACATGGCCAAGGTGTCCGGGGTGTCGATCGAGGAGGCGGTGCGCCGGATCCGGGCCGCCGGCCTGGCCTCGATCGCCGGCGCCGGCGCGGAGATGCTGCCCGATCGCCCCCGCACCGCGATCGCGCCGCTGAAGGAGTCGGGCGCGCGCTGGCTCGAGGTGATGGAGACCGCGCACAACCTCGGTATCGAGTCGACCGCGACGATGATGATGGGCACCGGCGAGACCAACGCCGAGCGCATCGAACATCTCCGGATGATCCGGGACGTGCAGGACCGCACCGGTGGCTTCCGCTCCTTCATACCGTGGACCTACCAGCCGGAGAACAACCACCTGAAGGGCCGCACGCAGGCCACCAACCTGGAATACCTGCGTCTCGTCGCGGTCGCCCGGCTGTTCTTCGACAACGTCGCGCACCTGCAGTCGTCCTGGCTCACCACCGGCAAGGACGTCGGGCAGGTGTCGCTGCACATGGGCGTCGACGACCTCGGCTCGATCATGCTGGAGGAGAACGTGATCTCCTCGGCCGGCGCGCGCCACCGGTCGCGCCTCACCGAACTGGTGCAGATGATCCGCACCGCCGATCGCATCCCGGCCCAGCGCGACACGCTCTACCGTCACCTGCGCGTGCACTGGACCCCCGCCGACGACCCGACCGACGACCGGGTCCGGTCGCACTTCTCCTCGATCGCGCTGCCCGTCGTGGCGGTCCGGTGACCCGCGCCTCGCTCGACAAGGAGCCGCATGAGGTCGCGGCGATGTTCGACGGGGTGGCCGCCCGCTATGACCGGACCAACACGATCCTCTCCTTCGGCCAGGACCGGATCTGGCGCAAGGAGACCCGGCTTGCGCTCGACCTGAAGCCGGGTGAGGCGGTCCTCGATCTGGGCGCCGGCACCGGTGTGTCGACGCAGGAACTGGCCCGCTCCGGCGCCTTCGCCGCCGGCGCCGACCTGTCGCAGGGCATGCTGCGGGTGGGTCGGCAGGCGCGGCCGGAGGTGCCGCTGCTGGCGGCGGACGCGCTGGCGCTGCCCTTTGCCGATGACAGCTTCGACGCCGTGACCATCTCCTTGGCGCTGCGCAACATCGTCGACCCGGACGCCGCGCTGCGCGAGATGGCCCGCGTCACGCGGCCGGGCGGGCGGCTGGTCGTGTGTGAGTTCAGCCATCCGGTGTTCGCCCCCTTCCGTGGCGCGTACCTCGGCTACCTGATGCGGGCCCTGCCCGGCGTCGCGCGACGGGTCTCCAGCAATCCCGACGCCTACGTCTACCTGGCCGAGTCGATTCGGGCCTGGCCCGACCAGCAGACCCTGGCCGCGCGGATCAGCGCCGCCGGCTGGGGCAAGGTCGCCTGGCGCAACCTGACCGGCGGCATCGTCGCGCTGCACCGAGGGATAAGGGCCTAGTCCCTCCTAATCAGCGTTTGGCTCGGTCGAGGGCGAGTCGCACCGCTCTGAGCACCTCCTCCGGTCGTCCGCTCAGGTCGTGCCAGCCGAACGTGAGCACACTCCAGCCGGCGAGCCGGAGCCGGTTGCGCCGCTCCTCCAGCCGGGCGGCCCGCTCGCCGCCGAACTCCTCCGTCGTGCCGTCGAGCTGGATCAGCAGACGCTGCTTGTCGAACACCAGGTCGCCGAGGCAGACCAGACCCCACCGGTCGTCGATCGGCCGGTTGGCGGACCAACCCCAGATGCCGGCCTGCTCCAGCAGCCGCTTGGCGAGCCGGTGCGAGTTGGCCCGGCTGCCCTTGGCCGCGTGCTGCAGGAGCCGGACCAGCCGCGGCGCACCGTGCCGGTTGGTGAAGGCGCTCAGGCGGTCGGCCAGCCGCTCGAGCGTGATCCACCCCTGCTCGAGGGCCTGCTCGAGCAGGGCCAGCGCGGCGACGTCGGGCAGGATCCGCGCGCTGTCGAAGATGGCGCGCTCGAGCTCGGTCACGCACGCCCCGTCGAACAGCACGACCTCCTCGTCCGGCACCTCCTCGCGGAAGATCGCCACGCCCCGCGGCCGTGAGTGCCGCGTCGGGCTCAACGCGATGCAGGTGCCGGTGTCCGGCAGATCGACCCCGTGCCAGCGCGCCGCCGACGGGCCGGCCAGCACGGCGCCGGGAACGCAGAGCAGCACCGCCATGTCGCGGACCTTCGGCGTGACGGCCAGCCCGCGCTCGGCCAGCACGCC
This sequence comes from uncultured Actinomycetota bacterium, assembly GCA_963816625.1. Lineage (GTDB taxonomy): Bacteria > Actinomycetota > Actinomycetes > Mycobacteriales > Micromonosporaceae > Dactylosporangium. Next base: position 28,682 of record CAWFLC010000009.1, read on the forward strand.
GCGGCGGACGTCGACCCAGTCGCCCTCCCGGCGCCGCCGCGCGATCTGTGCGACCGTGAAGCCGCAGTCGACCGCCTGCCCGCGCGTGAAGAGGCCGAGCTGTCGGGCGGCGTGTTTGTCGAGCGCATCGCGGTCGGGCACCGGGGATTCCATAGCTACCGAGAATCGCCAGCCCATCGCCGAACGTCGACCCGGAAAAATCTTCTGTGGATAACTCCGTAGCAAGATCTCGATTTGCTGGGCGGACTTTGGGGGTTTCGGTGGGTCGGCTGCCCGAACTCGCGATCATTGAAAGGGGTCGGATTTTCTGCTTAGGGTCGCCTAACTGTCGGTGTGTCCCGGCACGGTTCTAGACTCACGACGGACGACTTTGTGAAGACTTTCACGAGCCCGAAAAGTGGGAGGTGATCACCGTGGCCGCCAACTCCCCGGACGCTGATGTCGTCGTTGTCGGGGCTGGGCCGGGAGGCTCCTCCGCGGCGTTCCATCTCGCGCGGCACGGCCTGCGAGTGCTCCTGCTGGAAAAGTCCGAGTTCCCGCGCGAGAAGGTCTGCGGTGACGGCCTGACACCCCGCGCCGTCCGGTCGCTGATCACGATGGGGATCGATACCACCGAGGACAAGGGCTGGCTGCGCAATCGCGGCCTGCGCGTCATCGGTGGCGGTGTCCGGCTCGAACTCGACTGGCCCGACCTCGCCTCCTATCCCAACTACGGCCTGACCCGCACGCGGCTGGACTTCGACCACATGCTGGCCACCGCGGCCACCGATGCCGGCGCCATGCTCCGCAGCGGCACCAACGTCACCGGTCCGATCCTCGACCCGTCCGGCCGGGTCGTCGGGGTGAGCGCCACCGGCCCCGACAAGGAACCACTGGAGTTCTACGCACCCCTCGTCATCGCCGCCGACGGTGTGTCCGGCCGGTTCGCCCTTGCGCTCGGCATCGCCAAGCGCGAGGACCGCCCACTCGGTGTTGCCGTCCGGCAATATTTCCGCAGCGAGCTCCGCCACGACGACGAATACCTCGAGTCGTGGCTCGAGCTGCGCAGCCGTGAGTCGGGCGACAAGCTCCTGCCCGGCTACGGCTGGATCTTCGGGCTCGGCGACGGCCGGGTCAACGTCGGGCTGGGCGTGCTCAACAGCAGCGCGGCGTTCGGCAAGACCAACTACCGCACGCTCCTGGCCGAGTGGGTCGCCAACACCCCGGAGGACTGGGGGATGGCCGACCCGGCCAACGCCGACGGCAAGCCACAGGGGGCCGCTCTTCCCATGGGCTTCAACCGCGTGCCGCACTACACGCGGGGTGTGTTGCTGGTCGGCGACTCCGGCGGCCTGGTCAATCCCTTCAACGGCGAGGGCATCGCCTATGCCTTGGAGTCCGGCGAACTGGCCGCGGAGATCGCGGTTCAGGCGCTCGCCCGTCCTCCGGGCCCTGCTCGCGAGCGGGCTCTCGCGCACTACCCGGCCGAGCTGAAGGCCCGCTACGGCGGCTACTACCGGCTCGGCAACATCTTCGTGAAGCTCATCGGCCAGCCGCAGGTGATGCAACTGGCCACCAAACACGGCATGCCCCATCCGACTCTGATGCGGTTCGTGCTCAAGCTCCTGGCCAATTTGACCGACCCCAGGGGTGGCGACGCCATGGACCGCGTGATCAACGCGATGACGCGTTTGGCGCCCGCCGCCTGACGCGCTTGGGGTCCCGGACGAAGTGGTCCGTACCTCACCGAATAGTGTTTAACTGCATTGCTTAAGTGGTCCCGCCAGGCAAAACGCCTCGGAGGGCTCGCCGAAAGGACGGAGCAGCAAGATCATGTCGCTCGCGCCGTACATCCCGATTCTCGGGCTCTTCGCCCTCGGGGCTCTGTTCGCCATCTTCTCGGTCGCCGTCGCGCCTTTTGTCGGACCCCGCCGGTATAACAAGGCCAAGCTCGACGCCTACGAATGTGGCATCGAGCCGACCCCGCAGCCGGTTGGCGGTGGGCGCTTCCCGGTCAAGTTCTACCTGACCGCGATGCTGTTCATCGTCTTCGACATCGAGATCATCTTCCTCTACCCGTGGGCCGTGAACTTCAACGCGCTCGGCCTCTTCGGCTTCGTGGAGATGGTGCTGTTCATCGTGACCGTGTTCGTCGCGTTCGCCTACGTGTGGCGCCGCGGCGGCCTGGAGTGGGACTGATAGCGCATGGGTATCGAGGAAAAGCTTCCGAACGGCATTCTGTTGACCACGGTCGAGAAGCTGGTCAACTGGACCCGCAAGGCGAGCCTCTGGCCCGCCACCTTCGGCCTGGCTTGCTGCGCCATCGAGATGATGGCCAGCGGTGCCGCCCGCTACGACCTGGCGCGCTTCGGCATGGAGGTGTTCCGGGCCAGCCCCCGCCAGGCCGACCTCATGATCGTGGCCGGCCGGGTGAGCCAGAAGATGGCCCCCGTGCTGCGCCAGATCTACGACCAGATGCCGGAGCCCAAGTGGGTGCTGTCGATGGGCGTCTGCGCGTCGAGTGGCGGCATGTTCAACAACTACGCGATCGTCCAGGGCGTGGACCACGTGGTGCCGGTGGACATGTACCTGCCCGGTTGCCCACCGCGGCCGGAGATGCTGATCGACGCGATCCTGCGCCTGCACGACAAGATCATGCACGAGCCGCTCGGCGACCGCCGCCGCCTCGCGATCGCCGCGAAGATCGAGCGCGAGGGCGCGCCGGCCGTCGCCCCGGGTGCGATGCCGTCGAGCTACCGCTTCGACAAGACCAAGCGGGCCGAGTGGATCAAGGCCGCCGAGCAGGGCCGCGAGGAGCAACTCCGCATCCGCGACTGGATGGAAGAGCGCGCGAGGCTGACCGCCGGAGGATCGAAGTGAGCACGCCAAGCGATGTAGCGCCGACCGGCGTGCCCGTCGACGCGCCGCCGACCGGCGCCCAGACCGGCGCACCGGCCGACTTCCCGCCGTCGACCGAGGCCGGCCGCGGCATGTTCGGTGTCACTGGCACCGGCGACACCTCCGGCTTCGGTGGACTGCAGCGGCGCCGGACCGTCGTGCACGGCTCGCCGCGGCCGTTCGGCGGCGACTTCGACGAGGTCGTCGACGCGCTCGAGGAGGCCTACCCGGGCTTCCACGACGCCGTCGAGCGGATCGTGGTCGACCGGGGCGAGTTGACCCTGCACATCGTGCCGGAGCGGATCGCCGAGGTCTGCCAGGCGATGCGCGACGACCCGGCGCTGCGCTTCGAGCTGTGCTCGTCGGTCTCCGGGGTCGACTACCTCGGCTCCGACGGCCGCCGGCTGCACGCCGTCTACCACCTCACCTCGATGACCTACCGCCGGCGCATCCGCCTGGAATGCGCCGTGACCGTCGAGGATCCGCACCTGCCCAGCGTCACGGCGATCTACCCGACCGCCGACTGGCAGGAACGGGAGACCTACGACATGTTCGGCATCATCTTCGACGGACATCCGGGTCTCACCCGCATCCTCATGCCGGACGACTGGGACGGCTTCCCCCAGCGCAAGGACTACCCGCTGGGCGGCGTGCCGGTCGAATACAAGGGCGCGGAGATCCCGCCTCCCGACCAGCGCAGGAGCTACCAGTGACGACCGACTACGCATCAGCGCGGGAAACCACCGAGGGCCGGGTCTTCACCGTCACCGGCGGCGACTGGGACACGATGGTCGGCGAGGTGGGCAGCGACGAGCACATCGTCGTCAACATGGGCCCGCAGCACCCGTCCACCCATGGCGTGCTCAGGCTGATCCTCGAACTCGAGGGCGAGACCGTCACCGAGGCGCGTACGGTCGTCGGCTACCTGCACACCGGCATCGAGAAGAACCTCGAATACCGCAACTGGACGCAGGGCACGACGTTCGTGACGCGCATGGACTACCTCGCGCCGCTCTTCAACGAGACCGGCTACTGCTTGGCGGTCGAGAAGCTGCTCGGCATCGAGGACCAGATCACCCCGCGCGCTCGTACGATCCGCGTGCTGATGATGGAGCTCAACCGCATCGCCTCGCACCTGGTGTGGCTGGCGACGACCGGTCTGGAGCTCGGCGCGCTGTCGATGATGATCTACGGCTTCCGCGAGCGCGAATACATCCTCGACATCTTCGAGCTCGCTTCCGGCCTGCGGATGAACATGGCCTATGTGCGGCCCGGCGGCCTCGCGCAGGACCTGCCCGACGAGGCCGTCGTGAAGATCCGCGAGTTCCTGACCTGGATGCCCGAGCGCATCGACATGTACGAGGATCTGCTGTCGGGCAACACCGTCTGGCGCGAGCGTACGCAGGGGGTGGCCTCGCTCGACGTGACCGGCTGCGTCGCGCTGGGCATCACCGGCCCGGTGCTGCGCGCTGCCGGCCTGCCCTGGGACCTGCGCAAGACCCAGCCGTACTGCGGCTACGAGACGTACGACTTCGAGGTCCCGGTCAGCCAGGACGCCGACGCGTGGGGCCGCTACCAGGTGCGCATCAACGAGATGCGCGAGTCCGTCAAACTCGTGCGGCAGGCGCTCGACCGGCTCGAGCCGGGTCCGGTGATGATCGCCGACAAGAAGATCGCCTGGCCCGCCCAACTCGCCATCGGCAGCGACGGCCTCGGCAACTCACTCGAGCACGTCGCGAAGATCATGGGCCAGTCGATGGAGGCCCTGATCCACCACTTCAAGCTGGTCACCGAGGGCTTCCGGGTGCCCGCCGGCCAGGTCTACGTGCCGATCGAGTCGCCCCGCGGCGAACTCGGCGTCCACGCGATCTCCGACGGCGGCACCCGCCCGTTCCGCGTGCACTACCGCGAGCCAAGCTTCGTCAACCTCCAGGCGATTCCGGCGATGGCCGAGGGCGGGCTGCTCGCCGACGTCATCGTCGGGGGCGCCTCTCTCGACCCCGTCATGGGTGGGTGTGATCGTTAATGCAGTTCTCGGAAGTCACTCGCGATCGCGCGAGGCAGATCATCGCGCGCTATCCCGTTGGCCGCTCGCGCTCGGCGCTGCTGCCGATGCTGCACCTGGTGCAGGCGGAGGAGGGCTTCGTCTCGCCGGCCGGCATCGCGTTCTGCGCCGAGCATGCTCGGGCTGACCAAGGCCGAGGTGGCGCGGTCGCCACGTTCTACACGATGTACAAGCGGCGCCCGGCCGGCGACTGGCTGGTCAGCGTGTGCACCAACACGATGTGCGGGGTGCTCGGGGGTGACGCGGCGTTCAAGGCCCTTGCCGACCACCTGGGCGTCGGGCACGACGAGACGACCGGCGACGGCAAGATCACGCTCGAGCACGCGGAGTGCCTGGCCGCGTGCGACTACGCCCCGGTGATGACGGTCAACTACGAATTCTTCGACAAGGTCGACGCCGACACCGCGCTCAGCCTGGTCAAGCAGTTGCAGAGCGGCGAGCGCCCACGGCCCACCCGCGGGTCCCGCCTGTGCACCGCTCAAGGAGATGGCGGTCCAGCTCGCCGGCTTCGCCGACGAGCGCGACGGTGCATTGGCCGACGGCCCGGCCGGCGAGCCGACGCTGGCCGGCAACCGGCTCGCCGAGCGCTACGGCATCGCAGTTCCGGGTTTCGACCCGGAGACGCCGATCAAGCAAAAGGATGAGAGCAGCGGCACCGGTCCCGGCCACAACAAGCCGGAGACCGCGCCGAAGGCCGCCTCGGACGGCAAGCCGGCCGGTGATGGCCCCACGCCACAGAAAGAGGTGGCCAAGTAATGACGGCTCCGTCGCAGGAGGCGCTGGCCAAGCTGACCCCGGTGCTCACCAAGCGCTGGCTTTCGCCCGACGCGTTCACCATGGACACTACGAGCGGCTGGACGGTTACACCGCCCTGCGCAAGGCGCTTGCCGCCCACCCCGACGACCTGATCCAGCTGGTCAAGGACTCCGGCCTGCGCGGCCGGGGCGGCGCCGGCTTCCCCACCGGCATGAAGTGGGGCTTCATCCCGCAGAACGACGGCAAGCCGCACTACCTCGTGGTCAACGCCGACGAGGGTGAGCCGGGCACCTGCAAGGACCTGCCGCTGATGATGGCCGACCCGCACTCGCTGGTCGAGGGCGTCATCATCGCCTCATACGCGATCCGGGCCAACTTCGCCGCGATCTACGTCCGCGGTGAGGCCGTGCACGCCGCCCGGCGGCTGCGCAACGCGGTCAACGAGGCCTACGCCAAGGGCTACCTCGGCGCCGACATCCTCGGCAGCGGCTTCGACCTCGACGTCGTCGTCCACAGTGGCGCGGGCGCCTACATCTGCGGCGAGGAGACGGCGCTGCTGGACTCGCTGGAGGGCTACCGTGGCCAGCCCCGGCTGCGCCCGCCGTTCCCGGCCGACGCACGGCCTCTACGCCTCGCCCGACGGTCGTCAACAACGTCGAGACGATCGCCAGCGTGCCATACATCGTGCTCGGCGGCTCGGCCTGGTTCCGCAGCATGGGCACCGAGAAGTCGCCCGGCCCGAAGATCTACTCGATCTCCGGCCACGTGGTCAACCCCGGCCAGTACGAGTGCTCGCTCGGCATCACGCTGCGCCAGCTCATCGAGCTGGCCGGCGGCATGCTGCCCGGGCACCAGTTGAAGTTCTGGACGCCGGGCGGGTCGTCGACGCCGATGCTCACCGACGAGCATCTCGACGCGCCGATGGACTTCGAGGGCATGGTCGGCCGTCGGCACCATGCTCGGCACGACCGCCGTGCAGGTCTTCTCCGACCAGGATGACATCGTTTACGCCACGTACCGGTGGATCGAGTTCTATCACCACGAGTCGTGCGGCAAGTGCACGCCGTGCCGCGAAGGCAACTACTGGATGGTGCGGATCCTGCACCGCATCCTGACCGGCAAGGGCACGCACAGCGACCTCGACACCCTGCTGGACATCTGCGACAACCTGCTCGGCCGCTCGTTCTGCGCGCTCGGCGACGGGGCGACGAGCCCGGTGCAGTCGTCGATCAAGTACTTCAGGCAGGACTACCTGGACTACATCGAGGGCCGCACGGCGCCGATGTTCGAGGGCGAGCTGGTGGGAGCCCACTAAATGGCCGAGGTCGGCACGGTAAAGCTCACGATCGACGGCATCGAGGTCGAAGCGCCCAAGGGGGCGCTGGTCATCCGGGTCGCCGAGCAGCTGGGCATCTCGATCCCGCGCTTCTGTGACCACCCGCTGCTGGCGCCGGCCGGTGCCTGCCGGCAGTGTCTCGTCGACATCGAGGGCCAGCGCAAGCCGGTGGCCTCGTGTACGCAGCCGGTCGCCGACGGCATGGTGGTGCGGACCCAGATGACCTCCGAGGTCGCCCGCAAGGCGCAGGAGGGCATCATGGAGTTCCTCCTGATCAACCACCCGCTCGACTGCCCGGTGTGCGACAAGGGCGGCGAATGCCCGCTGCAGAACCAGGCGATGAGCGCGGGGCATCCCGAATCGCGGTTCGTCGAGCAGAAGCGCGAATTCCCGAAGCCACTGGCGATCTCGACCCAGGTGCTGCTCGACCGCGAGCGGTGCGTGCTGTGCCAGCGGTGCACCCGGTTCTCCGACGAGATCGCCGGCGACAAGTTCATCGACCTGATGGAGCGCTCGTCCAACGAGCAGATCGGCGTCTTCCGCGGCGATCCCGACGACCCGAGCGACGACACGCCGTTCAACTCGTACTTCTCCGGCAACACCATCCAGATCTGCCCGGTCGGCGCGCTGACCAGCTCGCAGTACCGGTTCCGCGCGCGGCCGTTCGACCTGGTCTCCACGCCCAGCGTGTGCGAGCACTGCTCGGCCGGGTGCGCGCAGCGCACCGATCACCGGCGCGGCAAGGTGATGCGCCGCATGGCCGGCGACGATGCCGCGGTCAACGAGGAGTGGAACTGCGACAAGGGCCGGTTCGCGTTCCAGTACGCGAACGCGACCGACCGGCTGCTGCGCCCGCTGATCAGGGAGAACGGCGAGCTGCGCGAGGCGGACTGGCCAGAGGCGCTGAACTTCGCGGCCCAGGGTCTGGCCCGGGCGCGGGCGGCCGGCGGCGTGGGCGTGCTGACCGGCGGCCGGCTGACCGTCGAGGACGCCTACGCCTACTCGAAGTTCGCCCGGGTTGCCCTGCAGACCAACGACATCGACTTCCGCGCCCGTCCACTGTCGACGGAGGAGGCCGACTTCCTGGCCGCCGACGTGGTGGGGCTGGCCGACGTCACATACGCGGATGTCGAGCGCGCTCCGGCGGCCGTCCTCGTCGGGTTGGAGCCGGAGGAGGAGTGCCCGATCCTCTACCTGCGGCTCCGCAAGGCATACCTGAAGAGCCACCTGCACACGTTCGCGGTCGCCCCGTTCGTCTCGCGTGGGCTGGAGAAGCTGGGCGCGACCGTGGTTCTGACCGCGCCCGGCGACGAGGCGGCACTGCTCGGCGACTCGGCGCAGCTCCGGGAGGCGCTCGGCGCCGAAGGCGCGTTGCTTTTCGTCGGCGAGCGGCTGGCGACCGTCCCGGGTGGACTGTCGGCGGCCGTGCGGCTGGCCGAGGAGACCGGCGCCCGGCTCGCCTGGGTGCCCCGGCGCGCCGGCGACCGCGGCGCGGTCGAGGCCGGCTGCCTGCCCAACCTGCTTCCCGGTGGCCGCCAGGTCTTCGACCCGGCCGGGCGCGGCGAGCTCGGCCACGCCTGGGACCTCGAGGCCGGTGCCCTGCCCAGCCGGACCGGCCGCGACAGCGACGGCATCATCGCCGCCGCCCGGGCCGGTGACCTCGGCGGGCTGCTGATCGCCGGGGTCGACCTCAACGACCTGGCCGACCCGCGCGCCGCGGAGGAAGCACTCGACCGGGCCGGCTTCGTGGTCAGCCTCGAGATGCGGACCAGCTCGGTCACCCGCCGGGCGGACGTGGTGTTGCCGATCGCGCCGTCGGTGGAGAAGGCCGGTTCGTACGTGGACTGGGAAGGCCGGGTCCGTCCATTCGAGACGGTGCTCAAGACGGCTGCGATGAGCGACGCCCGCGTGCTCGACGCGATCGCCCGCGAGATGGGCGTCGAGCTGGCCGCCGGCGACGTGACCCGAGTCCGGGCCGAGTTGGCCGCGCTGGCGCGCATGCCGATGCCCACCACGAGCCCGGTCGGCGCGATCGAGAAGGGGCCCGGCGTGCTCGGCGCGCCCGCCCCGCACGTGTCGCCCGCCCAGCCCAAGCGCCCGGCCAGTGGCCAGGCCATTCTGGCCACCTGGCACCATCTGATCGACGAGGGGTCGCTCCAGGACGGCGACGGCCATCTGGCCGGCACCGCCCGCGTCCCCGTCGTACGGATTTCCAAGAGCACCGCGGCCGACCTCGCGATCGCCGACGGTGACCCGCTGACCGTGGGCACCCAGCGTGGCGCGATCACACTGCCGGTGCTCATCACCGACATGGTCGACGGGGTGGTCTGGGTGCCGACCAACTCGCCCGGCTCGACGGTGCGGCGCACGTTGGGCGTCACCGAAGGTGCGCTCGTAGACATCAGCACGGGAGGTGTGCGGTGACCCTCGCCGCCAGCCTGGACCAGTTCGGCAAGGACCCCTGGTGGCTCGTCCTCATCAAGGTCGTCGTCATCTTCGTGTTCCTGGTCGTCATGACGCTCTTCGCGATCTGGTATGAGCGCAAGGTCGTCGCCCGGATGCAGGTGCGTCCGGGCCCGAACCGCAACGGGCCGTTCGGGCTGCTGCAGTCGCTCGCCGACGGGCTCAAGCTCGCGTTCAAGGAAGACGTCATGCCGAGGATGGCCGACAAGGTGGTGTTCTTCTTCGCCCCGGTCATCTCGACGGTCTGCGCGTTCACCGCGTTCTCGGTCATCCCGTTCGGGCCGACCGTCTCGGTCCTCGGCTACCACACGCCGTTGCAGCTGACCGACATCTCGGTCGCCGTGCTGCTGGTGCTGGCCTGCTCCTCGATGGGTGTCTACGGCATCGTGCTGGCCGGCTGGGCTTCCGGATCGACGTACCCGCTCCTCGGCGGCCTGCGCTCCGGCGCGCAGATGATCTCGTACGAGGTGGCGATGGGCCTGTCCATCGTCGCGGTCTTCCTCATGTCCGGCAGCATGTCGACGTCGGAGATCGTGCAGGCGCAGGCGACCAGCGGCAAGCTCAGCATCGGCTCGTTCACGTTCGACGCGCCCGGCTGGTATGCGATCCTGCTCATCCCGAGCTTCCTGATCTACTTCACGTCGGCGGTCGGTGAGACCAACCGGGCCCCGTTCGACCTGCCCGAGGCCGAGTCCGAACTGGTCGGTGGCTTCCACACCGAGTACTCGTCGCTGAAGTTCGCGCTGTTCTTCCTCGCCGAGTACGTCAACATGGTCACCGTCTCGGGGCTGTGCACGACGCTCTTCCTGGGCGGCTGGCGGGCACCGTGGCCGCTGTCGCTGTGGGACGGCGCCAACCACGGCTGGTGGCCGGTGGTGTGGTTCACCATCAAGGTGCTGCTGCTGCTGTTCGTCTTCGTATGGCTGCGGGGCACGCTGCCCCGGCTCCGGTACGACCAGTTCATGCGGTTCGGTTGGAAGGTCCTCATCCCGATCAACCTGATCTGGATCCTGTCGCTGGCCGGCATCCGCCTGCTGCAGGGCCGGGAGAACGTCACGTTCCTGACCAAGGCGATCATCTTCGTGGTCGCGCTGATCGTCGTCCTCGGGGTGCTGCAGTTCTGGCCGAGCCGCCGACGCAACGCCGAGAACGAGGATGCACCGGCACTGGACCCGCGCGGCCGCGTCGGCGGCTCCGAGGGCTTCCCGCTGCCGCCGATGGACCTCGAGATACCGCCCAGCCCGCGGGCCAAGCGCGTCATCGTCGAGCGCGAGCCGGTCAAAACCGGCAAGGAGAGCTGAGTCATGAGTTTCGGTGGAACCCTCAAGGGGTTCGGCGTCACCTTCGGGCACATGTTCAAGAAGGTCGTCACCGAGGAGTACCCGGAGGTGCGCAAGCCCCCGGCGCCGCGCTTCCACGGCCGGCACATCCTCAACCGGCACCCAGACGGCCTCGAGAAGTGCATCGGCTGCGAACTGTGCGCCTGGGCCTGCCCGGCGGACGCGATCTACGTCGAGGGTGCCGACAACACCGAGGACGAGCGCTTCTCGCCCGGTGAGCGCTACGCGGCGGTGTACCAGATCAACTACGCGCGCTGCATCTTCTGCGGTCTGTGCATCGAGGCGTGCCCGACCCGTTCGCTGACCATGAGCAACGAGTACGAGCTCGCCCGCGACAACCGGCGCGACCTGATCTTCACCAAGGAGCAGTTGCTGGCGCCGCTGCTGCCGGGCATGGAGAAGCCGCCGCACGACATGCGGCTCGGCGACTCCGACAAGGACTACTACCTCGGCGCGCTGACCAACCCGGGCACCTCGGCCGGGGCGGAGCGGGTGGAGGTCTCCCCGATCGAGCACGCCCAGGCCGTCCAGTACGGGCAGGAGGCCAAGCAATGACCAGCACACTCGCCTACCAGCTGGCCGCGGGCGGGGCCGGTGCGGTGAAAGGCGGCGAACAGGCCGCGTTCTTCATCCTCGCCCCGATCGCCGTCGTCTGCGGGATCGGCATGGTGGCCGCGCGCAACGCCGTGCACTCGGCACTGTTCCTGGTCACCACCATGCTCTGCCTCGGGCGTCTTCTACGTGCTGCAGTCCGGCCCGTTCATCGGCCTGGTGCAGATCATCGTCTACACCGGCGCGATCATGATGCTGTTCCTCTTCGTGCTGATGCTGGTCGGCCGGGACTCGTCCGACTCGCTCATCGAAACTCTCCGAGGTCAGCGGATGGCCGCCATCGTGCTCGGGCTGGGCCTCGCGGTCCTGCTCGGCACCGCGCTCTACCGGGCGCTCGGCCAGACCGAGGCGGCCGGGCTGGCCGGGCCCAACGCGGACGGCAACGTGGTGGGCATCTCCCGGCTGCTGTTCACCAAGTACGTCTGGGGCTTCGAAGTCACTTCGGCCCTGTTGATCACCGCCGCGGTCGGCGCCATGATCCTGGCGCACGTCGAGCGGCGCTCCGAAGACAAGGTCACCCAGCCGAAGCGCATGCGGGCTCGGTTCGCGCCGGGCAACTACCCGGGGCCGAAGCCCGGCCCGGGCGTCTTCGCGACCTCCGACTCGGTCGCGACGCCCGCCCGGTTGCCCGACGGCAGCCCGGCCGAGCGCAGTATCTCCAAGATCCTCCCGACGCGGGAGCTGACCTCCGCCGAGGCGGCCCCCAAGGCAACGGAGAAGTGAGCCGATGACTCCCACGTACTACATCGTCCTGGCCTCGATCCTGTTCACGATCGGCGCCGTCGGAGTGCTCATCCGGCGCAACGCCATCGTGCTGTTCATGTGCATCGAGCTCATGCTCAACGCCGCCAACCTGGCGCTGGTCACGTTCGCGCGCATCAACGGCACGCTCGACGGCCAGATCATGGCGTTCTTCGTCATGGTCGTGGCCGCCGCCGAGGTCGTGGTCGGCCTGGCGATCATCATGTCCATCTTCCGGACTCGGCGCTCGGCGAGCGTCGACGACGCGAACCTGCTGAAGTACTAAAGGAGCGGGTGGTGGAAAACGTCGTCTTCGCCGCGGCTGACGGCTGGCTCGGGACCTTCTGGCTGCTCCTCGCCATACCATTGGGGAGCGCGGCCGTGCTGCTGCTCCTCGGCAAGCGGGCCGATGGCTGGGGCCACTGGCTCGGCGTCCTCAGTGTCGGGGTCTCGTTCGTCCTCGGCCTCTCGTACTTCTTCGCGCTGAAGGGCAGCCCGAAGGGCGAGGGCGTGGAGCTGAAGCTCTTCAACTTCTTCCACGTCGGCGGGCTGAACGTCGACTTCGGGCTGCTCTTCGACCCGCTGTCGTCGATGTTCGTCCTGCTGATCACCGGGGTCGGCTTCCTCATCCACCTGTATGCCGTGGGCTACATGGAGGACGACCCGGGGCGCCGGCGTTTCTTCGGCTACTTCAACCTCTTCGTGGCCGCGATGCTGCTGCTGGTGCTCGGCAACAACTACGTGATGCTGTACCTCGGCTGGGAGGGCGTCGGCCTGGCCTCCTACCTGCTGATCTCCTTCTGGTATCTGCGGCCGAGCGCGGCGACGGCGGGCAAGAAGGCGTTCCTGATGAACCGCGTCGGTGACGCCGGCTTCGTGATCGCCATCTTCCTGATGTTCGCGACCATCGGCTCGGTCGGCTACGCCGACGTGTTCAACGGCATCGGCGGGGCGTCCAGCGGCATCCAGCTCGCCATCGGCCTGCTGCTCCTGCTCGGGGCGTGCGGCAAGTCCGGCCAGTTCCCGTTGCAGGCGTGGCTTCCCGACGCGATGGAAGGCCCGACCCCGGTGTCGGCTCTGATCCACGCGGCCACGATGGTGACCGCCGGGGTCTACCTGATCGCCCGGTCGCACCCGATCTTCGACACGTCCGAGCCGGCCCGGATCGTGGTCATGTCCGTCGGCGCGCTGACCCTGCTGATCGGGTGCATCATCGGCTGCGCCAAGGACGACATCAAGCGGATCCTCGCCTGGTCGACGGTGAGCCAGATCGGCTACATGTTCCTGGCCGTCGGCCTCGGCGGCGTCGGCTACGCGCTCGGCCTGATCTACCTGCTGGCACACGGCTTCTTCAAGGCCGGGCTGTTCCTCGGGGCCGGCTCGGTCATGCATGGCATGAACGACCAGACGGACATCCGGCGCTTCGGCGGGCTGCGCAAGTACATGCCGATCACCTGGATCACGACCGGCCTCGGCTATCTGGCCATCATCGGCATCCCGCCGCTGTCCGGTTTCTTCACCAAGGAGCCGATCATCGGTGCGGCCTACGACTACGGCGGGTGGCTCGGCCCGCTGTTCGGCACCGCCGCGCTCATCGGCGCCGGGTTCACGGCGTTCTACATGACCCGGCTCTTCGTGCTCACCTTCCACGGTCCGAAGCGGTGGACCGACGACATCAAGCATCCGCACGAGTCGAAGCCCATCATGACCGTGCCCGCTGGTCTTTCTCGCGATCGGTTCGGTGGCGGCCGGTGCGCTGCTGGCGACGTCGGTCGTCGAGTGGCTCACCCCGACCTTCGGCGAGATGACCGAGGAGCCGGAGAACTGGCTGGTCACCGGCGTCACCCTCCTGGTCACCCTGGCCGGCGTCGGGCTCGGCGACCGTGCTCTTCCGCCACGGCACCGCGCTGGTCGAACGGCCGGCGGGCCAACTGGTGACCGCCGCGCGGAACAACCTCTATGACGACGCCTTCAACGAGGCGGTCTTCGAGGCGCCGGGTCGCTATCTCACCCGCGCCCTGGTCTACCTCGACGGGCGCGGCATCGACGGCCTGGTCAACGGGCTCGCGGCGGCCATCGGTGGAGGATCCGGCCGGCTGCGGCGCGGTCAGACCGGCTTCGTCCGGTCCTACGCTCTGTCCATCCTGGGAGGTGCGCTGCTCGTGGTGGCGGCCATGTTGGCGGTGACCTTCGGATGAGTTTTCCGTATCTGACCGTCCTGACGGTCGCGCCGCTCGTCGGGGCCGCGGTTGTCGCCGCGACGCCCAAGGACAAGCCGGAACTGGCCAAGCGGATCGCGCTCGGCTGGTCCGTGGCGGTCCTCGCGCTCACCGTGGTGCTGTGGACCCAGTTCAAGCCGGGTGGTGACCGGTTCCAGTTCAAGGAGTCGTACGAGTGGATTCCGCAGTGGGGCGTGAGCTTCACGTTCGCCGCGGACGGCATCGCGCTGGTGATGCTGGCCCTGATCGCGCTCCTCGTACCGCTGGTCATTCTGGCGTCCTGGCACGACGCGGACGAGTCCCGGCGTTCGGTGCCCGCGTACTTCGCGTTGCTGCTCGCGCTCGAATGCACGATGCTCGGCGTCTTCGCCGCCCAGGACATCTTCCTGTTCTACGTGTTCTTCGAGGTCATGCTCGTGCCGATGTACTTCCTGATCGGCTCGTACGGCGGGGCGCGCAAGCAGTACGCGGCGGTGAAGTTCTTCCTCTACTCGCTGGTCGGCGGCCTGTTCATGCTGGCCGCGGTGGTCGGGCTGTGGGTCGTCGGCGGGCACACCTTCGACTGGCAGAAGCTGGTCAGCGCCGACTTCGCGACGACCACCGAGCGCTGGCTGTTCCTCGGCTTCTTCCTCGCCTTCGCGATCAAGGCGCCGTTCTTCCCGTTCCACACCTGGCTGCCCGACGCCGGTGCCGCCGCCCCGGCCGGTTCGGCCGCGCTGCTCGTCGGCGTCCTGGACAAGGTCGGCACGTTCGGCATCCTGCGCTACTGCCTGCCGCTGTTCCCGAACGCGTCGAAGTACTTCGCACCGCTGGCTCTGGTACTGGCGGTCGTCGGGATCATCTACGGGGCATTGCTCGCCGTCGGCCAGAACGATCTGAAGCGGCTCGTCTCGTACACCTCGATTGCGCACTTCGGTTTTATCGGCGTCGGCATCTTCGCCTTCACGACGCAGGCCGGCACCGGCGCCGTGCTCTACATGGTCAACCACGGCCTCGCGACCGGCCTGTTGTTCCTGGTGGTGGGCATGCTGGTGGCGCGCCGCGGCAGCGCGCTCGTGTCCGACTTCGGCGGCGCCGGCAAGATACGTGCCGAAGCTGGCCGGCATCCTGCTCATCGCCGGTCTCGCCTCGCTGGCACTGCCGGGCATGTCGCCGTTCGTGTCGGAGTTCCTGGTCCTGATCGGCACGTTCAGCGTCAACAAGACCGTCGCGGTCATCGCGACGGCCGGCATCATCCTGGCCGCCGGATATGTGCTGTGGATGATCCAGCGGACCACGCAGGGCACGCCCAACCCGGCGCTGGAGAAGGTCGACGGCATGCGCCGCGACCTGTCCGTGCGCGAGGCGGTCGTGGTCACGCCGCTGATCGCGTTGATCCTGCTCCTCGGCTTCTACCCGAAGCCGGTGCTCGACGTCATCAACCCGGCGGTGCAGGCGACGCTGCATGACGTCGGCAAGACCGACCCCCAGCCGACGCTGGTGAACCCGGAGGCCGGCAAGTGAATGACAAGCTGCAGCTGCCGAACCTGGACTACGCGGCGCTCTCGCCGATGCTGATTCTCTTCGGCGTCGCGGCAGTCGGCGTGCTGGTCGAGGGCTTCGTGCCCCGGGCCTACCGAAACCGCGTCCAGCTGCCGCTGGCCCTGCTCGGGCTGGTCGCCGCGCTGGTCATGGTGATCCTCCAGGGCAGCAAGCACGTGGTCAGCGCCTCGTCGGCGGTGGCGATCGACGGGCCGGCGCTCTTCCTGTCCGGCACGATCATCGTGCTCGGCATCGTGTCCATGCTGCTCATCGGCGAGCGGTCGCTGGAGGTGGGCGGTCCGTTCGTGGCGCAGGCCGCGGTGACCGCCAACACCGAGGCCGACCGCGACCAGGCCGTCCGCGCCGGAGGTTCCACCGAGGTCTTCCCGCTGACCGTGTTCGCGCTCGCCGGCATGCTGCTGTTCGTCTCCGCCAACGACCTGCTGACCATGTTCATCGCGCTCGAGGTGTTCTCGCTCCCGCTGTACCTGCTGTGCGCCCTGGCCCGCCGCCGCCGGCTGCTCTCGCAGGAAGCCGCGCTCAAGTACTTCCTGCTCGGCTCGTTCGCGTCGGCCTTCTTCCTGTTCGGCATCGCGTTGATCTACGGCTACGCCGGCCAGGTGGACTTCAAGTCGATCGACGCGGCGATCCTGACCTCGACGCAGAGTCCGACGCTGCTCTACGTCGGCCTGTCGCTGGTGGCGATCGGTCTGCTGTTCAAGGCGGCCGCGGTGCCGTTCCACGTGTGGACCCCGGACGTCTACCAGGGGGCGCCGACGCCGATCACCGCGCTGATGGCCGCCTGCACCAAGGTCGCCGCGTTCGGCGGTCTCCTGCGCGTGCTCTCGGTCGGCTTCGAGCGCTCGACCTGGGACTTCCGGCCGGTACTCGGTGGGATCGCGGTGCTTACCATGATCGTCGGCGCGGTTCTCGCGGTCACCCAGACCGACATCAAGCGCCTGCTCGCGTACTCGTCGATCGCCAACGCCGGCTACCTGCTGGTCGGGGTCCTCGCGCTCAACAAGACCGGGCTGTCCAGCTCGATGTTCTATCTGGTGGCCTACGGCTTCACCGTGCTCGCCGCGTTCGGGGTGGTCACGCTGGTCCGCGACGCCGACGGCGAAGCGACGCACCTGTCGCGCTGGGCCGGCCTCGGCCGGCGTTCGCCGGTCTACGCCGCGCTGTTCACCTTCGTCATGCTCGCCTTCGCCGGCCTGCCGCTGACCAGCGGCTTCACCGCGAAGTTCGGCGTGTTCGCGGCGGCCATCGAGGGCGGCCAGACCTGGCTGGTGATCGCCGGCGTGATCAGCTCGGCGATCCTCGCGTTCCCGTACCTGCGGGTCGTGGTGATGATGTGGCTGTCCGAGCCGGCGGAGAACACGCCCACGGTGTCGATCCCGGGCGCGCTGACCGCCGCCGCCCTGGTCATCGGCGTGGTGGCCACGCTCCTGCTGGGGGTGTGGCCGCAGTTCACTGCTCGAGGTCACGCAAAACGCCGCGAACTTCATCCGATAACGCCGCGACCAGGGTCAGGGGTTATGGTCATCGTCGCTATGGCATCGTTGACGCCGTGGTAATCACGGGAACCGAGAGCCTCAGCACCACGATCGGCCTCACGTTCGCCGATCCGGAACTGGAGGGCAGCGTCACGGCGATCCTCCGGGACGTCGAGGGGCTGCTGGTCGACGCGGTCGCCAGCGCCAATCCACTGGTCGCCGAGGCCGCGCGGCATCTCGTCGACGCCGGCGGCAAGCGGTTCCGGCCGCTGCTGGTGGCGCTGGCCGCGCACTTCGCCGACCCCCACAACGAGCAGGTCAAGCTGGCCGCGTCGGTCGTGGAGCTGACCCACCTCGCCACCTTGTACCACGACGACGTGATGGACGAGGCGACCGTCCGCCGCGGGGCGCCAAGCGCCAACGCCCACTGGGGCAACTCGATCGCGATCCTCATCGGCGACTATCTCTTCGCCCGCGCCGCCGACGTTGTCACCGCTCTGGGCATCGAGGCCGTCCGCATCCAGGCGCGCACGTTCTCCCGGCTGGTCCACGGCCAGATCGCGGAGACCGCCGGCCCGCTCCCGGGCGAGAATGCCATTTCGCATTATCTGGGGGTCATCTCGCAGAAGACCGGCTCGCTGATCTCCACCAGCGCCCGTTTCGGCGGCATGTTCGGCGGCGCCACCCCTGAGCAGATCGAGGCTCTCGCGGTCTACGGCGAGACCTTCGGCACCGCATTCCAGCTCTCCGACGACCTGCTCGACATCGCCAGCGAAAGCGTCCAGTCCGGCAAGACGCCCGGCACCGATCTGCGTGAGGGCGTGCCGACGCTGCCCGTGCTCTACGCGCTCGCCTCCGAGGACGACGACGCCGCCTCGGTCCGCCTCCGCGAGATCTTGGCGGCCGGTCCGGTCACCGACGACGCGCTGCACGCCGAGGCCCTCGGGCTGCTGCGCGAATCGGCGGCGCTCAAGCGGGCCCGCGAAACCGTCCGTGGCTATGCCGACCGGGCGCGCTCGTCGCTCGCCCCGCTGCCCCAGGTGCCCGCGCGCGTTGCCCTCGAGTCGCTCTGCGACTTCATCGCGGACCGGACGGGCTGATTCTTCGGCTTTGACCCTCGAGTCGGTCGAGCGCGCGCGGCCGGGCCGGGGCAAACGCGCGCCGTCTTGTCGGAGCGAGGACCAGTCCGGGGAGGACCCCGGCCCATGCCTACTAAACCAACGATGTCAAGAGTCTTCCAAAGATTGGCATCAATTTCCTGCTGAAATTCTCATGATC
The DNA here is from genome assembly GCA_963816625.1 of uncultured Actinomycetota bacterium. GTDB lineage: Bacteria > Actinomycetota > Actinomycetes > Mycobacteriales > Micromonosporaceae > Dactylosporangium. The sequence goes on from CAWFLC010000009.1 coordinate 47,386, forward strand.
GCAACTAGAGGAAGCTCACCGAACGAAACGGCGCCGTTACTGTAATAATCGGGCTGGTAAATGCCTCTACTCCTAGGCGATCGGCGTGTCGCGGCCCGTGTTGCACGATCGGAGTGTCCAAATTCATCCGTTCATCGATGTGCTCAGACAGGTGGCGTCTCTCCACCTGGCGTCCTCGATGATCGAACAGTTCCCCGAACACTCCCCGATTTCATATGGTGTGAATCGAGTTACTGGTGGGACTGGGGGAGGCCGCGGTGCGTGATCCACAGGCCGAGCCCTCGGATCTCATTCGCAGCGTTTCCCGCGCGCTCCGCGTGCTCGAAGCGGTCGGCCAATCCCCGCGTGGGCTGACCGTGAAACAGATCGCCCGCCGCTGCGACTTCACCGTCGCCACCACCTATCACCTGGTGCGAACGCTGGCCTACGAAGGTTACGTGATCCGCCGGGAAAATGGCACATATGTCGTTGGCCTGCAGATCGCCGACCGATATCGCGAGTTGGTGCTGGCATTCCGCGGTCCGGGTAGCGTGATCGAGCGGCTTCGTCGCGCCGCCGCCGAGACCGGTTACAGCCATTATCTCGGCCGTTTCATCGGTGGCCGGGTTGCCGTGATCGCCGGCGCCGAGGGCACGCGTACGCCGCCGAGCGACGACCTGGTGCCCGGCTTCGACGACGCGGCCCACGCCACCGCACTCGGCAAGGCGCTGCTGGCCACGCTCAGCCCCGACCAGCGCTGGCGCTTCCTCAAGGAGGCGGGCATGAAGCCGTTCACCTCGGCGACGTTGACTTCGCCCGAAGCGCTCGACGCCGACCTCCTCGCCGGCGACCGCCGGGGCATGCAGATCGAGATCGGGCAGCACCGGCCCGGGGTTGCCGGTGCCGCGGTGATCGTGGTCAACGACCGCGACCCCGAGCGCCGGGTCGTCCTGTGCTGTGTTCTGCCGCCGGCCGAGCTCATGGCATCGGCCAAGATCGTGCGCACTCGACTGCTCGCACATGCCCACCAGTTGGCCGGGATCCTCCAAGCGTCCTAGTGGTCGTATTGTTGGCACAGTTGTGATCCCGACCACTTGAACCGCTCTGCGTATTTGTGCGTGGAGCGGACTGGATGGAAACGGAAAGATGCCACAGCGTGGCTGGATATGACGAGGACCTGCTTCGCGCCCTGCATGACGAGCACGGCGAAGCGTTGTTTGCGCATGCCCTGCGCCTGACTGGCGGAGACCGTCAGCGGGCTGAGGACCTGGTGCAGGAGACGCTGGTACGCGCGTGGCAGCATCCCGAGGCACTGGACCCTGAACGGGGTTCGGTGCGAGCGTGGCTGTTCACCACCGCTCGCAACCTCGCGATCGACGCGTGGCGCCGGCGCTCGTCCCGCGTTGGTGAGGTCATCACCGACGCACCACCGGAGATGCCGGTGGTCATGGACGAGACCGAGCGGGCCGTCGAGTCCTGGGTCGTGGCCGAGGCCCTTTCCCGACTGTCCCGACCGCACCGTGAGGTGCTGGTGGAGTGCTTCTACCAGGGCCGATCGGTTGCTGAAGCGGCCAACGAGCTCGGCGTACCGCCGGGCACGGTCAAGTCGCGGACGCACTACGCGCTTCGATCGCTGAAGCTGGTTCTAGAGGAGTTGGGGGTGACGCAGTGAGGTGTGAGCACCTCCAGGACTCCGGTCCGTACGTGCTCGGCGCGCTGGCGCCATCCGAGCGAGAGAGCTACGAGCGGCATCTCGCCGAGTGTGCGGAGTGCCGCCACGAGGTCGCCGACCTCGCCGAAATGCCGACGCTGCTCGGCCGGCTCGACCTGTCCGCCGCCCAGGCCATCGCCGCCGGTGGCGAAGACGCCCTTCGGGCCGTGCTCGAGGCGATGCCGACCTCGCGTGAGCCGGGCTGGGCCGGTCCGACCGCCTGGGCGGGTCCGACCGTGGCGCCCGGATCGCCGCCACCGGTCGCGGCGCGCGATCCGCTGCTTCCCCGGCTGCTCGAACGCACCGCCAAGCAGCGGAGGGTGGAGGGCCGGCGGCGCCACTGGCAGGCCGTCGGGGCTTTGCTGGTCGCCGCTTGTCTCGGTGCCCTCGCCCTGTTCGGCGTCCGCGCCGCCTTCGAACCGCGGCTCACCGACATGCAGGCGGCGGTCACCGACTCACCGGTGACCGCGAGCGTCGCGCTTGAGTCTTACGACGGCGGCACGCGGATCCGGATGCACTGCCAGTACCACGAGGGCGTCGGCGAGGACGAGTGGTCGTTCAAGCTGGTCGCCGTGCCGAAGTCGGGCCAGGCCGAAGAGCTGGCCGAATGGACAGCGGGCGCCGGCGACGAGTACGCAATGGTCGGGCACACCGCGCTTGCGCGATCGGACATCGCCCGCGTCGAGATCCGCAACACCTCGAACGAGACCCTACTGACCTACAACGCCGCTTAGCTCCGGCTCCTCGGCCACGGCGGCGCTGCGCCGGCGGCCCCTACTGGCGCGTACGGCGTCCCACGTGAAGATCACGAGGGCGAACCACACCAGCGCGAACCCGGCCCACCGGGCGGCCGGCATCGGCTCGTGGTAGAGCGCGACGCCGATCAGCAACTGCAGCGTGGGCGCCAGGTACTGCACCATGCCGAGCGCGGTCAGCGTCAGGCGGTTCGCCGCGCCCGCGAAGAGCAGCAGCGGTATGGCGGTCGCCACCCCGGTGAGCACCAGCCCGGCCGTGTGCCAGGCCGACCCCTGCCCGAACGTCGAGTGTCCCTGCGCGCCGAGCACGATGAGGTACACGAGCGCGGGCAGGACCAGCACGCTCGACTCCAGGAACAGCCCGTCGGTCGCGGGCAGGCCCAGCCACTTCTTGACGAAGCCGTACCCGCCGAACGAGAACGCCAGCGCCAGCGCGATCCACGGGAGCCGGCCGTAGTCGACGGTGAGCACGATGACCGCGATAGCGCCGATGCCGACGGCGACCCATTGCGCCGAGCGGAGTCGCTCGTGCAGAGCCAGTACCCCTAAAAGGACCGTGACCAGCGGGTTGATGAAGTAACCCAGGGACGTCTCCACCACGTGGTTGCTGTTCACGCCGTAGATGTAGACACCCCAGTTGACCGCTATGAACGCCGCGGCGAGGCAGACACCGGCCAGCTTGCGGCGCTGGTGGCGCAGCGCGGCGACCACCCGCCAGCGCCGGGCGATGCTGAGCAGGATGGCGACGAAGACGACCGACCAGACCACCCGGTTGGCCAGGATCTCGAACGGGCCGGCCGGGCGCAGCGCCTTGAAGTAGATCGGGAACACGCCCCACAACGCGTAGGCGAGAAACGCGAAGAGGTAACCACGGCGTACGGCGCTCACGAACTACACGGTAAGGGGTTCCGCCTCCGGCACTCCTTATCGAGTGAGCGGCGTCACCGGTACTGGTAGCGAGGGTCGCCCGGCGGTTGGCGCCGCTCATTCTTGCGGTCTTTGTCCTTGCCGTCCGGGATGACCAGGTTGATCAGCCAGCTGACCACGCCGATGAACAGCGCGCCGAGCACCGCCGTCGGCCAGAACTCGTCGACGTGGAAGGGCAGGTCGAGCAGGCCGGCCACGTAGCTGGTGAGCATCAGCAGCGCACCGTTGACCACCAGCGAGATGAGGCCGAGCGTCAGCAGGTAGGCCCAGCAGCCGAAGAACTTGATGATCGGGCGCAACACCGCGTTGACGACCCCGAACAAGGCCGCGACCAGCACCAACGTAAGCACTTTGCGGCCGGGCGTCCCCCCGACCGTGATCCCGTCGATGAGAAGGGTGGCCAGCCACAGCGTGAACGCGGTGACGGCCAGCCGGACGATGAGTCCCATGCCCGCGATCGTGCCATGCCTCGGCCACCTGAAATGCCCCGGGTCGGTGATCTACCGGGTGGCGGCGCCGATCAGTTGATGTTCGATGGGCGTACTGGACAGCTGCGCCCACCGGACCGTCTTCCGGCTCACCACGACGCCGAGCATGTCGCCCTTGATCCGGGTCAGCCAGCTCGCGGAGTCACCCAGCCCGAACGCCTTGGCCGCGAGGGCCGCCTCGTGCTCGGCCAGCGGTTGAAGCAGCGCCAGGTCGGCCCGAGCCAGAACGTCGAGGTCAGCGGGGGTCAGCTCGTCGCGTACCAGCAGCGTCGCGCGCCACGGCGACTCGACCACCGGGATGCCGGTCGCGCCGACCGGGCCGACGTCGACCACGAGCAGCTGCGGACGGCCGGAGGTGGCCGGCGCCGGGTCGAGGATCCGGCCGGACGTGATCAGCGTGAACTGCTCGGCCCCGGACAGGCCGCGGAGGAAGGGCTCCCAGCGGTACGGGCGGCCGGACAGGACGATGACCTCGGCGCCGATGGCGAGCGCGCGCAGAACCACCGTCTCCGCGCAGCGCAGACCGCCGATCAGGGCCGCTCTGGTTGGCTCGGGCCGGAACAGCCGGACGACGACCGGCTCACCGGCACGGTTGAGCCCGAGCATGAGCCCCTCGCCCCCGACGGCCGGCCTGATCGCGGCGAGCGTGCCGGTGGGGACCTCGGCCGGCTTCGAGCCGTTGACCGCGAGCGCCTCGTGCCCGACGACCAGGCCGGACAGGGCCGCGTCGGTGGCGCTGGCCACGCCACCGAGTGGCAGCGTCGCGCCGAGCCCGTCGAGCTGGGCACCGTCGAGACGCTCGAGAGTGCCGTCGGTGGTATCGAGCAGGCGGCGGAGCGCCGCGACGACGTTGGCGAGGGCGGCGGAGGTGGGCGCGGCGAGCCGGATGGCCAGCTCGCCGCGGACCTCTTCGCCGGCCGTCGCCGGCTCGGCGCGTTCGGCGGTCAGCGAGACCGTGGCGCCCGAGCAGGGCAGGACGATCAGCCTGGGCAGCAGGGAGCGGGCCAGTTCGGCACTGTGCCGCGGCCAGTTGCTGAGCCGGAAGGTCACCTGGCGCAGGCCGCCGATCTCCAGGCCGGTCCAGCTCTCTCGCACCGGATGCGCGGGATCGTGCAGCGCGGTCTCGGCGATCACGCGCAGGACCGACTCGGCGGCCAGCGGGCGGCAGGGCAGCTTGTCGCGGTCCAGCCGTCGCCGTACCCGGCGCAGTGCGCCGACCAGCGCCGTACGCAGGTCGGCGTCGGCGAACCCACCGGCGCGCCGGGCGTGGACCGCGATCACCACCCGCTGCTGCGCGAGGATGCGACCCTCGGTGAGCTGCCGGTACGACGTGGCCGAGGCGCCGGAGCCGTTGTCGGCGGATGGCGCGGCCACCCCCGAGATGAGCAGCTGGATCCGGATCGTCGGTTGCCGACCCACGTGTACGGGGAGGAGCGCGGTCAGCGCGGGCACGGTCAGGCCGGCGTCGCCGAGCAGCGCGCTGGTGTCCCCGACCTCGACGAGGGCGCTCAACCCGAGCGGGTCCTCCACCACGCCGACGCTCGCGCCGTCGACCTCGACCGAGGTGACGGTCGCGGCCGGCCGCACGAACCCGAGCAGGTCGGCCGCGTCCGAGCCGGGCGCCAGGGCCCGCTGACGGGTCAGGTATCGGGTGCCGTGGGCGAGCCATTCGTAGGTCCAACGGCGGCGGAGCCGCCCTGCCGCCAGTACCAATAAAAGGAAAGCGACGAAGAGGGACGGGACCGCCCAGGCCACTCCGGCGGCCAGGCCGGCGATCGCCAGCGCCACCGCGAGTTGACCGACGACGATCTGTGGCGTTGGCACCGCACCCTCAAGACGTGACATCGACGCTTATCGTAGGCGCGGCGCGTCCATCGGGGAGGCCGAAATGCCGTCGCGGCAGGATCAGCTGCATTCGTACCAATTCATGGTTCAGCGGGTGGTTTCCGCGCTCGTCATGCGGGAGACCGATCCGCCGAGATCGCCATTTCGGCGGCTGGCCGGCGCGACATTGATCGGGGCGTTGCTGGCGGCGCTCGGATTCGGCGGGGCGGCGGCATATGCGGTCATTTCGCCGGGCGGCACGACCGCATGGCGCAACGACAACGCGGTGATCGTCGAGAAGGAGACCGGAGCCCTTTATGTGTACCGGGAAGAGCGACTCCAACCGGTCCTGAACTACACGTCGGCACTGCTCATCCTCAATTCCGCCAATCCGGCGACGGTCATCGTGGGCCGTTCCGCGATCGCCGGGGTGCCGAAGAATGCGCCGGTGGGGATTGCCGGTGCGCCCGCGACGCTACCGCCGCCGGCGAGCCTGTCCACCGGTGCGTGGAGCGTCTGTTCGGCCGCAGAACGGTCGGTGCTCTTCGTCGGCGGCCTTTCCGGCTCGGCCGTCGGCCGTCCGCTTGGGGATCGTGCGGTGCTCGCCACCGGAGCGGACGGCGCGACGTATCTGCTGTTCCGGGGCCATAAACATCTCATCCGGGAGGCGGCCTCGGTGCTGATCCAGCTTTCCTGGAATACCAAGCCGAAGGCGCGCATCGCCTCGGCCCTCGTCAATGCGCTGCCGACCGGCGTCGATCTACGACGACCCACTCTCGATCGTCTCGCGCGGTTCTATCGGGTGGAGAACAGCTACTTTGTCGCGGTGGCAGGGGGCTTCGTGGCGTTGACGCCATTCCAATATCAACTCATGCATACCGGGACGGTGACCGCGCTTTCGCTGGCTGATTTCGATCGACTCGGCGGAGAAAAGGCAACGCCGTACTCGCCGGATCTTTCGGACTCGGCTGGTGCCTTGCCCGCTGAGGTGCCAGAGATCGTCGATGCCTCGGGCGGCGCGGTGTGCAGCGGTGCCGACCTGAGCATCGGTGTGCCGATACCGTCGTCGTCCGCGGCGTCTTCCGCAGCCCGCGACGCGATCCTGGTACGACCGGGCTCCGGGGCGGTGGTGTCGGCGGTAGCGGCGCCGGGCGCGTCGGCGGGTGGGCTGTCGCTGGTCACCGACCTGGGGATACGGCACTCGGTGCCGAGCCTGGATGTGTTGCGGGTACTGGGGTACGGCGGGGTGGAGCCAGTGGCGGTGCCGGCCGACGTGCTGGCGCTGCTACCGGAGGGGCCCGCGCTGGACCCGGTCGCGGCGCGGACTCCAGCGGCACGCTAGATGTCCAATTTGCCGGTAGTTATCCACAGCTCAGCTTTGGGTCTGGCGACGGGTTGGAGCGGGCCGATACCTTCGATTTCACCAGTCGGGCGGCGGATTTCCGCAAGGCGCTTAGTCGCGTTGCGCGCCGCCCGCAATCGAAGCAAAGAAACGGGGTGACGCGCGGTGGCGCAGACCACGCAGGTGACGCAGTCGGAACTCGACGCGGCCGCCAAGCGATTCGAAGAGGTCAATGGCGAGCTGCAGGGCATGCTCAAAACGCTCATGAGCGAGCTGGAAAGCATGCGGCAGGAGTGGCAGGGTGCGGGCGGCCGGAGTTTCGAGGCGGTCAAGATGGCGTGGTCGGCCGATCTTGCGAGTCTTAACACCAACCTCCTGGAAACGGCGGCTGGCATCAAGTCGTCGGGGCAGAACTACGACGCCACCGACATGGAGGCGAGCCAGATGATGAGCGCCACGCGCGGTGGCAATAGCCGAGTGCTGCCGCTCTGATCGACAAACGGGGAGGGCAACGATGAACGACAATACGATGGTGGTCAACTTCGGCGCGATGGAGCACGCGAGCCAGTCGATCCAGCGGGCGCTCGGCACGTTGAACGCGCGACTCGAGGAGATCGACAAGATGGGCCGGCGGCTCTCGGCCGGCTGGACCGGCGGCGCGCAGCAGGCCTACCAGTCGCGGCAGGCCGGGTGGCAGCAGGCGGCCAACGACATGTCGATGACGCTCAAGGACATCCAGATCGCGCTCACCAACGCCATGCACCGATACCTGGAGACGGAGAAGCGCAACACGGGTTACTTCCCGGCTTCCTGACTCGCTCCGCCGCCCCCCGCAGCCTCGCACTCGTGAGGCTGCGGCCGTCGGCGTGCTGGCTATGAGCCCGGGCGGCCGTGGGCTTCGCGTCTTGGCGGGGGCCTGCGGGCGCTATCGGTTCGCCGGCTTCGTGTCGCCGGCGTGAAGCGGGTCACCGAAGGCTGGGGCGGCTGGGTCTGGTGTGTTCAGTTCGGCGGCGGTCGGGAGCTTCGGCGTGCCGGGTCGCCAGCGCCGCCTTCGTCCCCTCGGCCCGATGGCCGCGCCGAGCAGGGCCAGCAGCGCCAGTCCGACGGCGACTCCCGCGATCGTCAACGCTTGGGCGTGATCGTCGCCGGCCGCCCCGTTCGAAGCGCGCTTCTCCGCGATCGGTGACGTCGATCGGGCCGGGCCGGTCGGGGCGCCCAGTTGGTCGGTGAGCGCCCGGTAGGGGTTTACCAGGCCGGCGCCGTACTCGGGGCTGTGCGGGCCGCCGGGCGACGGGTCGGCCGTGGCCAGGAGGCGGCTGGCGACCTGAGCCGCGGTGAGGTTCGGGCGGTACTGGCGGACCAGTGCGGCTGCGGCGGCCACGAACGGCGTGGCGAAGCTCGTGCCTTCATGCACCGTGAACCCGTCCGGGAGGCCGGCCGCAAGGATCTGGGCGCCGGGAGCGACCAGGTCCACGTACGGGCCGACCTGGGAGCCGGCCAGGCGCCTGCTGTCCAGCCCGATGGCGCCGACGCCGAGCACACCGTCGTACGCGGCGGGGTACGGCGTCGGATTGCCCTCGGCGGCACGGTTGCCGACCGCGGCGACGACCACCACGTCGCTCGACACCGCGTACGCGACTGCCGCCCGTACCCGCGGATTGTCTGTGTAGGACACAAGGGACAGGTTGATCACCTGAGCGCCTTCGTCGACGGAGCGGCGAATCGCGTCGGCCAAGCCGGCCGAACCGGCCGTCCGCCCGACCGTCGTGCCGTCGACCTCTTCCTGCTCGGTAACGCGAACGGACAGTACGGTCGCCTGGGGTGCGAGGCCGTGGAAGCCGCCGTTGATGAGGCTGGCGACGGCCGTGCCGTGGCCGACGCAGTCCAGCCGGCCGTCACCGGCGGTGTCGAGCAGGTCGCCACCGCCGATGACCTTGCCGACCGCGCGGTGGGTGCCGTCCACGCCGGAGTCGATGACCGCGACGACAATCCCGGCGCCAGTGGCGATGACGGGCAGCCGGTCGGCGCCGAGGCGAGCCTGAGCCCAGGGCGTCTGGGCCGGTGTGCCCGCTGCGGGTGAATTTTCGGCGCCCGATCCGGCGCCCGGCGCGCAGCCTGGGGCGAACGCGGCGGCGCGCGCCGGGATGGTGAGGACGGTGCAGGTGAGCGTGGCCACCAGTACCGACAACATCAAGAGCGGCCCGGCCCGGCGCATGTACCGATGCTAGCCAGGTGGCTTTCCGCATGGTGTCCCGAAATCGTGACTGGTTGTAATCTGCCGTGGATTGGCGAAGCTAACCGGTGGCGACTTACCCCTCGAAATGCTGTGGCCTGTAGGTTAGTTTCGCGAGCGCGGCGTGTTCCAAGCCCGAAGAGGGGGTGGCCGTGAGCGAATGGGAGCCGGCTACCGAGGCCGAGGCCGCCATGCGCGAGGCCCTGAAGGTCAACGATCAAGAGCAGTATTTCCGAATTCTCGCCAGGGGCGAAGTTCTGTTGCCGGTCGCCGCCGACGCACTTGGCGCAACCGGCGAAGCCGGCTGGGGTACGTGGACGACCGAAGGCCGCACGCACGTCCTCGGGTTCACCTCGCCGCAGGCGTTTGACATCTGCCTGGCCGGCAACGCGGGCAGTTTCCGCCGCGTGACGTTCCGCGATCTGGCGATGACGTGGCCCAACGTCGAATGGTGGCTCGCGGTCAACCCCGGACTGCCGATCGAGGGTTACCTTCCGTCGTGGTTCGTCACCCAGATCAGCCGCGGTGACGTGCGGCTTCCCGGCCGTACGCTCGGCGCACGAGCCCGCATCGAGCACGCCTCGACGGCGCGGGCGCGGGCCGTCGCGCAGATTCCCCTTCGTACCGTCCCGACGCAGCCGCCCTTGTCCTCGATCGAGCGCGCTCGACGCGACGCCGACCAGGCGCGCGACCCAGCCGCCGCCGCGCCCCGCGCGCGCGCCGACGGTCCCGAGGTCGGCGAGCCGGCGGTAGCGCGTCCGCAGGGCAACGGTGCGCCGGCCAACGGCGGCGTCGGGCCGTCGCGCGGGTACACCGGTGCGGCGTCGGTGCCGCAGAACCTGCCGCCCGCGCCCACGATCCCGCAGCCTGCGAACTCTGGGTTGCCCACCCGCGTGCCGGGCGCGACCTCCGGCCGGGCTCAGGCGACCGGCCTGCCGCCGCGCGAGCCCGAGGTGACGCGGCCGGGTGGGCTCGACCCGCGCGCGGCGGGGCAGGCCGAGATGGTCGGGCGCGAGGGTGCGGGGCTGGTCGGGCGTGAGCCTTCGGGACAGGTCGGGCGCGAGGGTGCGGGGCTGGCTGGGCGCGAGCCTCTGGGGCAGGCGGCGCGCGAGCCTTTGGGGCCTTTGGGGCAGGCGGCGCGCGAGCCGTTGGGGCAGGCCGGGAGCGAGCCTTTGGGGCTGGCTAGGCGCGAGCTCGAGCCTCCCCGGGCGGCCGGAATGGCCGGATTCGACCCTTCGGGCCCCGGTGGACCGGCTGGACGCGCCGCCTCGGACGCCGACCTTCCGCGCCCGGGCAGCCCGGGCGGGCCGCCGGCAGCGTATGTGCCTCCGCCGATTCCACCGACTCCGTCGAGCAATGGCCCGGCTGGGCTTCCGCGCCGTACGCCCGGGTCCGCGAACGCGCCGACGGGCGGTGCCGGTTCGGCGTTCACGCCGACCAGTGGTACCGGTTCGTCCTTTGCGCCGGCCAGCGGCGGCGGTACGGGCTTTGCACCGACCAGCGGCGGCGGTACGGGCTTTGCACCGACCAGCGGCGGCGGTACGGGCTTTGCACCGACCAGCGGCGGCGGTACGGGCTTTGCACCGACCAGCGGCGGTGGTACGGCATTCCCGCCAACCAGCGGCGGCGGCACGGGTGACGCGAACCGTTCGGGGCGGTTGAACGCCGAAATCCCGTTCCGTGAGCGCCGGTTCTCCACGGCACCACCACCGGGCGGCTACTTCCCGTCCGAACCTGTGCCGCCCGAGGGCTACCCGGTCGTCGAGCCGACTCCGGCGCGTGGGCAATTCCGGGCCGATCCCGGTCCGTTCGATCAGCCCAGTCGCTTTGGGCAGCCCGAGGAGGAAACTCAAGACGTCGGGCAAATGCGGGGGTACTACCGCGACGAGCCCGACTCGCGATCGTCGAGCAGCCCACCGTCGAATGTGGGCCGGGCTACCGCTCCGGAGCCCGGAGACGCGCAGTACTCGAGTGGATTCTTCGCCGATTCGCGACCGTCGCGTGCTCGCGAGTTCTTCAACGACGTCGAGCCGCCGCACGAACGCGAGTTGTTCGGCGATGTGGCGGCACCGCCGCGTCAGGGCAGCCGCGGCCAGGCGAGCGCACCGCCAACTCGGGACCCCCGGCAAGAGCCGGTTCAGGGGCCGACCCAGCAAGGGCCGACCCAGCAGGGGCCGACTCAGGATGAGACGGCACGCGAGGCCGCTTCATGGCCCCGACGCGAACCCGGCCGGAGCCTTGGCGAACTGTTCGACGTCCCACCGGTCGAGCACGCCGAGCCGATCGTGCCGGCTGGCTGGCGTCCGCCGCCGGTTCCGCCGTCGACTCCGGCACCCGCCCCGCCAGCGACCCAGCCGGCGAGCTCCGCGTATCCGGGGAGCCCGGCCTATCCGACGAGCTCGGCGTATCCGACGAGCCCCGCGCACCCGGCAAGTTCGGCGTATCCGACGAGCCCCGCGCACCCGGCGAGCTCCGCATATCCGGTCGGCCCCGAGCAGTCGGCGAGCGCGTCGTATCCGGTGAGCGCGGCTCGACCCGGCGACCCGTCGCAGCCGCCGACTCGGGACCCACTGACTCGGGACCCACTGTCCCCACCCCCGGAAATGCGGGAGACCGGCATCGGCGGGTACCCCCAGCCGGGTGTCGAGACCCGCTGGAATCCGACGAGCGGGCCGCTGCCGCGTCGCGTCCCGCAGCCGTCCGTCATCGATACGCCGGTCGTCGATCCCGCGGTCGGGCAGCCCGAGGTCATCGACGGTGAAATCGTCGAGCCGGAGATCGTCGCGACGCCGACCACCGAGCCGGCCTACGCGCGCTTCGACGAGCCACCCGTAGACGCCGTGATCATCACCGAGCCGTCCACGCCGCCATACGGAATGCCGGCCCAAGCAACGCGCAGCGAGCCGCCGGCTCCAGGACCGCACATCGACCCGCCCGCGCCAGCAACGCGCATCGAGCCACCCCCGCCAGCAACGCGCATCGAGCCGCCCCCGCCAGCGCGGGAGGTGCCACACGACGCCCCGGCCCGAGAAAGCCAGAAGGAACTCCCACGGCCCATAGCCCCGGCCAACTCGGTCGAGGAGAGTCTGCAGGAGGCGGCGGAGGCGGGCAGTACCGACCGGTTCCTGTCTACGTTGTTGCTGGCCCGGGTGCTGATTCCGGGCTGGGACGGCGAAGGTCCGGTCGAGCCGGCCGCGTGGGGCACCAGCGATCTGCCCGGCGGGTTGCACCTCATCGTCTTCACCTCGCACGAGCGTATGGCCGAGCGCCTCGGCGCCGATGTCCACGGCAGCTGGGTCAAGTTCACCCGGCTGATCCGTTCGTGGCCCGGACCGTCGCTCGGGTTCGCGGTCAACCCCGATTCGCAGATCGGCGCGACGCTGCCCGGCGACGAGGTCGTACAGCTGGCTAGCTGGGCGGCCGAGTCGGGCCTTGGCGGCGACGAGCCCGAAGAGGCAGTGGTCGCTCCGGCCGCGGACGAGCCGGCCCGGCCGACGTTCGAGCCGCAGACGGACGACGGCCCGGTCATGATGCAGAAGCCGATCTCGCCCGAGCAGCTCTCGTACTATCTCGAGCGCGGCTACGACCGCGTCTCCGGATTCGTGCACCGCGCCGGCGAGGTCGCCCACCTGCGGGCACCGGAGCAGCTCTACCGCGCGCTGGGCTTGAACTACGCCGGATCGTCCTTCAACCCCGAGGCGACCGAGGCCTATGTACTGCGCTGGCGCGCGTACCGCGCGAATCTCTACCGCATCCCGTACGGCGGGCCGCACGAGGCCGGCATGCGCGCGATGGAAGGCTGGGTCATCGAACGCCCGCCATTCCGTGGCAACGGCTTCGCACCCAGTGAAACCAACGACGTCATCGCCGAGTTCAAGGTCGACAGCGCCCGGCTCCCGCACAACGCCCAGATCTGGCGGTTGCACAGCGGCGGCCAGGAAGAGCTGATCGCATTGCTCGACGCCGATGGCCCGAGATGGCGCCCGGCTGGCGAGTCATGATCCGGGACGGGTACGCGGCCCGCTGGCAGGGTACCGAATACGAGGCCAGCCCGGACGGCGACGCGGTGCGCCTCTACCGGCCCGACGCCGACGACGGCTTCGAGGAGGTACGGCCCGGCCGCTACCGCCGCGTCGTACCGGCCACCGAGGTCGACGACCTCGTCTACGTGCGCACCACCTGTACGTGGAAGAGCCAGCCGTTCATCGTCCTCGGCGAGCATGACGGATGGCTGCGCGTCGAGTACACGGGCGGCCTGGCGCCGAAGGCGGCCGAGCTGGGCCTCGAGGAGTTCGACTACGGCGTCTACCAGGGCTGGGCGCCCCGCAACGAGGTCGGCGAGCTCCGCGAGTACCGCGTGTAACTCAGGCCGCCTTGGCCCAGCGGATCAGTTCGCCGTTCACCACGTCCGGCGTTTCCAGGTGCGGGAAATGGCCCGACTCGGCAATCAGCCGCCACTCGTACTCGGCGATGACATAGCGCCCCGAGCCCAGCGCCGTACGCGGCAACACGGCGGTGTCCAGGCCACCGTGCAACTGCAGGGTGGGCGCCACGATCGGCTCCTGGAGCAGTTTCACAAACCGGTACCCCTGCAAGCGCAGCACCGATCGAACCGCCCACCGATACGTTTCCATCGCGCAGAAGGCCGCCTGCGGAATGCGTATCGCCTCGCGACAACACCGCTCGTACTCCGCGAACTCCGGCGACGCCACCCAGGCCGGGCTGCCCCATTTGGCGAGAAAGTCGCCGACCATCGCGGCATTGTCGCGAGTCAACGCGTGCTCATAGCGCGGTATCTGAAACTTCAACATCGGCATGGCGGCCGCCAGCTGTCCGCGCGGATCGGCGGCCAGGCCGGTCCGAAGGCGCAATGGGTGCGCGGCGCCCACCACGACCATCCGGCGGACCATCTGCGGGTGGAACGCGGCGGTCGTCCAGGCGACCGTCCCGCCGTAGCCGGCGCCGACGAGGATCGCGCTGCGCTCGCCGAGGGCGCGGATGAGGGCGGCGACGTCCCCGGCCATGGTGTAGCCGTCATATCCGCGTGGGGGCTTGTCGCTCGCGCCGGACCCCCGAAGATCGGCGGCCACGGCCCGGAAACCGGCGTCGGCGAGGGCGGTCAGCTGATGGTGCCAGGCGTACCAGAATTCCGGAAATCCGTGCAATAGGAGCACCAGGGGACCGGTGCCGGCCTCGACGACGTGAAATCGGTTGCCGTTGGCGCTGACAAAACGATGCGTCCAAGGGCCATCGAGCATCACGCATGACTCGTCGACCGCGGGTTTCATGCCGTCAGCGTAGGGCCAGCCAGTGAATTCATCGCAGAAAACCAGGGATCACCCCGACCCGGTGCGGCGAAAGTCCAGTGGCGGATCAGGGTAGGTAACGCATAGCGTCGAGTCATGGACCTTCCGCTGCCATTAGTTGCCGTTTCCGGTACGCCGAGTGAGTGTGGCGTCGCTTACGGCAAGGCTGCCGCGGAGTTGATAACCGAAAACACCGCGACATATTTAACGAGGTTCTCGTCACAGTCAGGCATCAGCCTGGAGGCGGCGCGCCGGGCCGGCGCCCGCTTCCGCGCCACCACGCGGGAGCGGTTGCCGCGCATCGCGGCGATGCTCGACGGCGTCGCGGAAGGCGCACACGTCGCGGTCGCGGACATCTACGCCCTCAACGCCCGCACCGAGTTGCTATACGGCACCGGGGCGACCCCGCAGAGCGAGTGCACAGCCATCGGCGTCCTGGACACCCGCAGCGCGACCGGCGCACACCCTCCTCGCGCAGAACTGGGACTGGCACCCCGACCAACGGCCCTACACGTTGGTACTGGCCACCCGCGACGAGTCGGGCTTCGACGTGGTGACCCTCGTCGAGGCCGGCATGCTGGCCAAGGCCGGGCTCAACAGCGAGGGCCTCGGCGTCTGCGTCAACATGCTCACCTCCGATCGCGACGGCCGCCCCGGCGGCGTGCCCTACCACGTGCTGCTGCGGGCCGTGCTGGAGTCGCCAACCCTGCACACCGCGCTCGTCGCCGCGTGCGGCAATCCGCGCAGCGCCAGCATCAACATCCTGCTCGGCCAGGCGTTCGGCGATCGGATCCCGGGCGAGGTCATCGATCTGGAGATCGTCCCGGGCGACGTCGGGTTCGGCTACCCGGTCGACGGTGTCATCACGCACGCCAACCACTTCGAGACCGCGCTGCCGATCCACGACACGCTCAAGGACTTCGGCAGTTCGTCGTTCTTCCGCGCCGACCGCGCGCGCCGGCTGCTCGGCGATGGGCCGATCGACGACAAGGTCCTCGCCGATGTGCTGGCCGATCACGGCGGCTATCCGCGGGCGATCTGCCGGCACGACGACGGCACCGACATCGACGCCGATCGCTCCGAGACGCTCTACTCGGTCATCATGAACCTCGACGAGCGCGTCCTGTCCGTGGCCACCGGCCCTCCGTGCGGGGTCGAGTCCTATGTGGACATTCGCCTCGCCGGACTCTTCGGATAGCACCCGTTGTCGATCAAGGAAGTACGCGCCGGGATTTGTCCGATTCCCGGGCGTGTACTTCCTTGATCGACTGGGTCTTGGTCAGTCCTCGGATTTTCCGGACTGCATGCCTTCCGAGATCAGATCCATTACGGTCGAGTCCTGCAGCGTCGTGACGTCGCCGAGTGACCGGTTCTCGGCCACATCGCGGAGCAGCCGCCGCATGATCTTGCCGGACCTGGTCTTCGGCAACTCCGCGACCAGCATGATCTGCCGCGGCTTGGCGATCGGCCCGAGCGTCTTGGCCACGTGGCCGCGCAACTCCTGGATGAGCGCTTCGCCGGCCTCGCCGTCGATCTTCGTACTGGCTCGCGGGATCACGAACGCCACGATGGCCTGGCCGGTGGTCGGGTCGGTCGCGCCGACGACCGCCGCCTCGGCCACCTTGGGGTGACTGACCAGCGCCGACTCCACCTCGGTGGTGGAGATGTTGTGGCCGGAGACCAGCATCACGTCGTCGACCCGGCCGAGCAGCCACAGGTCACCGTCGCTGTCCTTCTTGGCCCCGTCGCCCGCGAAGTACATGTTCGCGAAGCGCGACCAGTACGTGTCGATGAAGCGCTGGTCGTCGCCCCAGATCGTGCGCAGCATGGACGGCCACGGCTCCATGAGCACCAGGAAACCGCCGCCGCCGTTGGGCACCGGCTGACCCTGGTCGTCGACCACGTCGGCGACGATGCCCGGCAACGGGGTCATGGCGCTGCCCGGCTTGGTCGCCGTCACGCCCGGCAGCGGGGAGATCATGATCGCGCCGGTCTCGGTCTGCCACCAGGTGTCGACGACCGGGCAGCGGTCACCGCCGATGTGCTCGCGGTACCACATCCAGGCCTCGGGGTTGATCGGCTCGCCGACCGAGCCGAGCAGCCGCAGCGACGACAGGTCGAACTGCGCGGGGATGTCGTCGCCCCATTTCATGAACGTACGGATCGCCGTCGGCGCGGTGTAGAGCAGCGTCACCTTGTACGTCTGCACCAGCTCCCAGAAGCGGCCGCGGTGCGGGGTGTCCGGCGTCCCTTCGTACATGAGCTGGGTCGCGCCGTTGGAGAGCGGCCCGTAGACGATGTAGCTGTGCCCGGTCACCCAGCCGATGTCGGCGGTGCACCAGTACACATCGGTGTCCGGCTTGAGGTCGAAGACCGCCGAGTGCGTGAAGCTCGCCTGCGTCAGGTAGCCGCCCGTGGTGTGCAGGATGCCCTTGGGCTTGGCGGTGGTACCCGACGTGTACAGGATGAAGAGCGGGTGCTCCGCGTCGAACGGCTGGGCGACGTGCTCGGTCGCGGCCTTCTCGACGGTGTCGTGCCACCACAGGTCGCGCCCGTCGGTCCAGTCGACGTCCTGGCCGGTGCGGCGTACCACCAGCACGTGCTCCACGCTCGGGCAGCGCGGTAGCGCTTCGTCGACGATCGACTTCAGCCCGCTCGGGTTGCCGCGCCGGTAGCCGCCGTCGGCCGTGATCACTACCTTGGCGCTCGCGTCCACGATCCGGCCCGACAGCGCGTCGGCGGAGAAGCCGCCGAAGACCACGCTGTGCGTGGCGCCGATCCGCGCGCAGGCCAGCATCGCGACCGCCGCCTCCGGGATCATCGGCAGGTAGATCGCCACGCGGTCACCGGCGGCGATGCCCAGGTCGGTCAGCGCGTTGGCCGCCTGGCACACCAGCTGGTGCAGCTCGGCGTACGTGATCGTGCGTTTGTCGCCCGGCTCGCCCTCCCAGTAGATGGCGACCTTCGAGCCCCGCCCGGCCTCGATGTGCCGGTCCAAACAGTTGTACGCGACGTTGAGCTGCCCGCCCACGAACCACTTCGCGAACGGCGGATTCGACCAGTCCAGAACCTGGTCCCACTCCTTCGCCCAGCTCAACCGGCGGGCCTGCGTCGCCCAGAAGGCGAGCCGGTCGTCGCGCGCCTCCTCGTACGCCTCGGCGGTCACGTTCGCCGCGGCGGCGAGCTCGGCCGGCGGCGGGAACTGGCGCGTCTCGTTCAGCAGGTTTTCCAACGTGTCGCTCATCGACGGGTGCTCCTCATAATCCGAACACTAGTAGCGGGATTGAGCTGCGGCACTGGCTGATCGGCACCTGATCGCGCAATGTCAGGCACAGAATACGGTCGGCGGCGGCTCGGCGTCTGGTTCGCCTCGGGCTCGGCGGCCGGCTCGGGCTCGGCGGCCGGCTCGGGCTCGGCGGCCGGCTCGGGCTCGGCGGCCGGCTCGGGATACGGTCCGTGTCCGGTCCGCGTCCGGTTCGCCTCGGGCTCGGCGGTCGGCTCGGGCTCGGCGGCCGGCTCGGGATACGGTCCGTGGGTGTCTCTCGCCCCGCTCGACCCGCTCCTCGACCTGCCCGACGTCGCCCCCGCCCTGGAGAATGCGCGCGCGGCGGTCGACCAGGCACTCGGGCACCGGGCCTTCCGCCGCTCCGGTGGGCCTATCGCCGCCGAGGTCGGCCTGCGCTCGGCGGTGGCCAGCGCCGCACTCGAGGGCCACCCGTACGACCTCGAATCAGTACGCGACGGCGTGGTCACCGACCCTGTCGTCCAGGGAGCCCTCCGAGCCACCGCGGCCCTTGACGGCCTCGCCTCGACCTGGACGCGCGCGCCCCGCCAGGTGCTCGCCAAGCTGCACACCCTGATCGCCCGCGACGTCGTACCCCCCGACGCGCTTGGCCGCCCCCACTCGAGCGGACCACGGTTGGACACCCTGATGGAATTGCTTTCCAGCGGTACGGGGGGACCGGCGCTTCTCCTGGCCGCAGTCGTGCACGGGGAACTCCTGGCGCTGCGGGCCTTCGAGGGCCCGGGCGGCGTACTGGCACGCGCCGCGGCCCGCCTGACGCTGATCGCCGGCGGCCTGGACCCGCGCGGCCTGCTGGCGGTAGACGTCGGACACCAGCGGCGCGAGCCCGAGTACGTGGGAGCCGCGGGTGCCTTCGCCACCGGCACCCCGGACGGCTTACGGTCCTGGCTACGCCACTACGCCACGGCCGTAGAGATAGCCGCCGCCGACCTGACGGAAATAGCCAACGCCTCAACGTAGCCGCCAGACGATGCCACAACTTCCGCGAAGTAGTGGCCTCCCGACCAGCCCGAGGCCACATTTCCCCCGAAGTGGTGCCCACCGACCGCCATGGAGATATTCGGGCTGTCACCGCGGACCCGGCGGGCGCGAAGCGCCGGCGATGCTCCTATGGATGTCAACGGTCGTGGCCCGACCGTCCAAGATCGCCGGCTGGACTGGCGGTTTGAAGATCCATGTCGAGAACTCAGCGACAAGTCGGGCCGAAAATCGCTGAGTTCTCGACATGGATCTTCAGAGCCGGCTAGTGGAGCCGTCGACGGAGACTTTGGCCACCTGGCCGCGCGGTGGAGAAGACGTGGACGTTGACGTCTTCCAACCAATGGTTTGCTCGCGGAGGCCGCCATCTACGGCAAGCAATGGCCTCGTGAGGTGTTGAAGCGGGGCCTACTGCTGGTGGTGCCGGGCGCGGTAGGGGTCGGCGGTGGAGTTGAACGCCGCTGGGCCCTGCGGAGCCGGTGGCTGGTAGGTCTGGGCCGGCGGCTGGTAGCCCTGGGCCGGCGCCGGAAAGCCCTGCGCGGGCGGGGGTCCGGGCTGGGCCGGCGGCTCGAACGGCGCTGGCGAAACGGGCTGCGCGGGTGACTGGCCGTAGGTGTGCGGCTGACCCGGGGCTTGGCCATAGGTCTGGGGCTCGCCGTAGGTCTGGGGCTGGCCATAGGGCGGGAACTGGCCGTAGGGCGGGGACTGGTCCTGCGGGCCGCCGAACGGCTGCGGGTGCCCGTAGTCCTGCGCCGGCTGGCCCGCTGCAGCGCCGTAGACCTGGCCCGGCTGACGCGGCGCGGCCCCAGGGACCTGACCGGACTGTCCCGGTAGGGCTCCGTAAGGCTGTCCCGGCTGAGCTGGCGTGGCTCCGTAAGGCTGGCCCGGCTGGCCCTGAGCGGCTCCGAACGGCTGGCCCGGCTGGCCCTGGGCGGCTCCGAACGGCTGGCCCGGCTGCCCTTGGGCGGCTCCCCACGGCTGGCCCTGGGCGGCTCCGAAGACCTGGCCGGGCTGGGCGTAGGGCGGGGCGGGCGAGAACGGGGCGCCGGGGGCTGGTGAGTGGGGGAAGGCCGCGTTGGACTGAGGGGCAAAGCCGGGGCCGGCGTAGCCGCCGGCGGTCGGTGGGGGACGGTAGCCCGGCTGGGCGGTGAACTGGGGGATCTGGCCGAGCGGGTCAGCCGGCTTGGTCTTGCTTCGCTTCACGGCCGAGACGATCGAGCGGATGATCAGGATGATCGGGAAGAGGAGCACCTTGGCGCTGATGATGATCCAGCCGCCGAACAGGAGCACGTATCCGGCCCAGATCGCGAAGCCCAGGCCGAGGACGATGCTGAGCGCGCGCCATCCCGCGCTGTTGCCGGGCAGCAGCGCCGAGGCGGCGAGGATGATGCCGCCGATGATGTAGGCGAGTAGCAGGACTTCGCCGCCCGTGCCATCGAGACTGATAGTTGCCGGGACCACGAGAACCCTCCGGGGTGGGGGAACAGCCAAACGCCACCATAGGGGAGGGGTACGACGAAATCTGTCCCCTTAATCGGCCGAAACCCGACTCGTCAAAGCGGCAACGACCTCCGAAGCGGGCATGTGGGGGTCAATCGTCTCCGGGTCGCTCTCGGCCAGTGCCGAGCCGGAGACGTCCTCGTAGATCGCGGCGAACGCCTCGAAGAGTGCGGGGGTGAGACCGGCGCCGGCCTGGGTGGCGGCGATCTCGCGCATCTCGGGGACGTAGCGGTCGGCCTTGGTGGCGGCGATGGCCACTCCCTCGGCGTCGAGGCCGGCGCGCTCGAGGTCGGCGAGGGCTTCGTCCAGGACGCCGTGGAAGGCGGCCGATCGCAGCGCCTGCGTGATGAGGCCGTTGAGTCCCTTGTAGACACTCGCGGTGCTCATCTTGAGCGCGCTGGCCGAGCCGACGCGGTCGCCGATCCGCTTCGGCCGGGCCCGGTCGCCCCACGGCAGGCTGACGAGTTCGTCGGCGCGTGCACCGGAGAAGTAGAGGGCCGCTCCGGGCCGTACGGTGGGCGGTGGGCCCGAGATCGAGCCGTCGACGACGTCGAGCGGGGCGAGAGCGTCCACAATGGACGCCATCGTCGCGGGCGCGACGGCGTTGAGGTCGGCGACCAGAGGGCGTGCGCCGGTCGCCAGTGCGGCCGCCGCCACCGACCGCGCGGCCGCGATCGCTGCTCCGGGTGGCGTCACGATCAGCACGACGTCGGCTGCCGCGACCACGTCCCGGAGTGTTGGCAGCAACTCCAGATCCGCGCCGAGGCGGGCCGTGCGGGCCGAGCGTCCCTCCACAGTGGACACCACGCGCGCGCCACCCTGCTGGAGTGCCCAACCGAGGCCGGAGCCCATGTGTCCGGGGCTCACGATCGCAACCGTCATGGTCCGAACCTAGTGCGCTGCCCCGGAAAACGTGGACGGCGCCCCGCTCGGGAGCGCCGTCAAACACGTCCAACCCGGGTTACCAGGCGTGCACCTCTCACCCGTTGTCGGCGGTCCGCCGAAGCAGTTCCGCCGCAACGCGCCTACCGCGGCTGGTCGCTCGTGGGTGCCCGGTGGCCGTGCACGAACCGGATCCTCGCATCTCTGCCAGCACCGGCTCGCCCCTTCTTTGTACGCCGGTCACGTCGGCAAAGGAACCCCTCAACGAAAGATGTGACAGGTGAGGTTTCGGCGGGCTTGTGGACGCGGACCTGGCAGGCGCGAAGCGCCGGTGTCTGGCGGGAGCAACGGTCGCGCGCTCGACGGACCCGAGTCATAAGTATCTGAAAAGGTCTTACACAGCGGCTCGCGCGCGCCGGGCTCGGCCGTAAAGCACCAGGCCGATGGCGACACCGAGGCCAACACCGAGGGCCGCCGCGGCGACCGGAACGGCCGGCCGGTCGCGCAGGCGGCGACTCAGCGGAATCGGGTGCCGGAACTCGACGGTCGGCCAGCCCTTTTCCAGCGCGATCCGGCGCAGCGCGCGGTCCGGGTTGACGGCCGTCGGACGACCGACCGTGGCCAGCAGTTGGGCGTCGGTCACCGAATCGGAGTACGCGTAGGAAGTGTCGAGATTGTAGTGCCGCTCCGCGGCGAGCGCGCGCACCGCGGCGACCTTGTTGGCACCGGCGGCGTAGAACTCGACCGCTCCGGTGTAACGACCGTCGGCGACGACCATGCGGGTGGCGATGATCTCCGTGATGCCGAGCAGCTCGCCGATGGGTCGGACCATCTCTTCGCCGGACGCTGAGACAAGCACCACATCTCGGCCCGCGGCGCGATGCTCCGCGATGAGGGCGGTCGCCTCCGCATAGACGTAGGGCTGGATGAGTTCCGCCAACGTCTCCCGGACGATCTGCTGGACCTGGTCGACCCGCCAGCCGGTGCACAGTTGCGCGACGTAGTCGCGGGTGCGGTCCATCGACTGCTCGTCGGAGCCGCCGATGCGGAACATCAGCTGTGCGTATGCGCCCTTAATCACATCACGCCGGCTGATCAAGCCGTCGCGAAAGAAGGGTCGGCCGAACGCCAATGCGCTTGACTTGGCGATCACCGTTTTGTCGAGGTCGAAGAACGCGGCGCTGCGGTCCACGGCGGGCAGTCTAACCGCTGGGTAAGCGCCTTCACGGTCGAGTTATTCGATCACGCTTCGGGTATGGGCGGTGACGCTCCATCACGGTAAGCTACCAACATTGACGAATGTTCGACGTGTTGCCAGCGGGCCTACTCGACGTGCGGTGGTTCGCTCAGGCATGCTTGTATTCGCGATACGGTTTCATGTCTGGTTCAGGCGATGAGCCGTTTTTGACCCTCGGCGGTTGCACCCCCCGTGACCGCTGAGTGGGTTCGGCTCGACCCCCCCGGAGCCGGACCCCACGGCGACCCCCGTCACCCCCCGGCGGGGGTCGTCCCCTTTCCACCTTGTGCCTGTTGAGCTGCGCTTCTCCGGGCAAAGGCATTGGCTCCCATCACAGTGTCGGGCACATTCTGGCCCTAAGGCTTCCGGTCGGCACCCACACATTTTTTTGGGTACGAGTGACCTGACGCTGAGTCGGCCTTCGGGGCATTTGACGGGGTTTCTATAACAGATCCACTTGGTCGCACCGGGGTTGTCCACACCCACCCTCGTTGTCCACAGATCGGCCTGACGGCAGTTGGTCCGCCGGTCGGTCGGCGGGACGGTATGCGCGTTGCCGTTCCGACTCGCCCGCCTCACTCGTGGCCTCAGTTGTGGAGAACCGACATGGCGTCATCAAGCGCCGCGCCACCGCGCCCGCTGTGCATCACCGACGACCCGAACCTGCTCGACGACGTGCTCGGCCTGGCCGCCGAGGCCGGGCTTGAGCTCGAGGTCACCGCCGATCCGAGGAAGGTCCGCCGGGAGTACGCCGACGCGCCTCTCGTGGTGATCGGCGACCGATCCACCGGCGCGTGCGCCGAGGCCGGCCTGCCCCACCGTTCCGGCGTCTTCGTGGTGACACGGGACACCAGCGTCGAGCGGCTCCGGCCGATCGCCCGCCTGCTCGGGGCGGAGCGGGTCGTGCCGCTGCCGCGCGGCACGGAGATGCTGCTGGGCCGCTTCACCGCGGCCGCGGAGTTGGCCGCCGAGCTCGCTACCCGAACGGGTCAGTTCGTCGCCGTGCTCGGCGGCCGGGGCGGCGCCGGCGCGAGCGTCTTCGCTGCTGGGCTGGCCGTCACCGCCGGCCGGGCCGGCCTGCGGACCATGCTCGTCGACGCCGATCCGCTCGGCGGCGGGGTCGACCTGGCCGTCGGCTGGGACGCCCAGCGGGCCGATCTGACCGTCCTCTCCTGCGCCCAGGCCGGCCTGGCCGGACTGTCGGCCGATGCCATGCGTACGGCGATCGACGACGGCCGTGCCCTGTGCGACCTGGTCGTGGCCGACCTGCCGCGCCGGCTCGACGACGCGGCGGTGGTAGCGCTGCAGGCCGCCGATCGCGTCTTCCTCCTCGTGCCGGCCGAGCTGCGGGCCTGCGCGGCGGCGGCGCGGGTGGCCAAGGCGGCGGGGTTGCACACCGAGGCGCTCGAGCTCATCGTTCGCGCTCCCGGGCCGGGCCGGCTGCGGACCCGGGAGATCGCCCGCGCGCTCGACCTCCCGGTCGCCGGCACGCTGCGTAGCGAACCGGGCCTGTCCAGGGCTCTCGAGCGGGGTGCCCCGCCGGCCGGCTCCGGGCGCGGACCGCTGGCGCTGCTCTGCCGGCGCTTGATCGGTGACCTGCACGGCGACCTGGCCCAGACGGCATGAACGGCAAGCGGCGAGCGATGGACGGCCTGCCCCGCCTGCTCCATGCTCCTGAGCCGGTACGAGGGGCCGGGCCCCTGACCCCGCTACTGCTCGAGCCGGACGTCACCGACGTCCTGGTCAACGGCACCGACGTCTGGGTCGACCGGGGCGGCGGGCTGCGGCGCACGCCGATGGATCTCGGCGGTACGGGTGAAGTGCGACGGCTTGCCCAGCGGCTCGCGGCCGCCGCGGGCCGGCGGCTCGACGACGCGGCGCCCTGGGTCGACGCGCAGCTGTCCGACGGCACCCGCCTGCACGCCGTGCTGCCGCCGATCGCGCGTGGCGGGCCGTACCTCTCGCTGCGAACGTTCCGGCGTCGCGTCCTGACCCTGGAGGAGCTGGTGGCCGGCGGCGGGGTCGAACCGGTTGCCGCTGAGCTGCTCGCGGCGATCGTGGAGGCGCGGCTGCCGTACCTGATCAGTGGCGGTACCGGCTCGGGCAAGACGACCGTCCTGAGCGCCTTGATCTCGCTGGTGCCGCCCGACGAGCGGGTGGTCGTCGTCGAAGACGCGGCGGAGCTGCGCCCGGCCCACCCGCACACGGTGCTGCTGCAGGCGCGTACGTCCAATGTGGAGGGCGCCGGCTCCGTTCCGCTGCGTGACCTGGTCCGGCAGGCGCTGCGCATGCGACCCGATCGGCTCATCGTCGGTGAGTGCCGGGGCGCCGAGGTCGTCGACCTGCTCGGCGCGCTCAACACCGGCCACGAAGGCGGCGCCGCGACCGTGCACGCCAACGCTCCCGCGGATGTCCCGGCCCGGCTCGAGGCGCTCGGCCTGCTCGGCGGGGTGCCCCGCGCGGCGCTGCAAGCTCTGCTCGGGGCGGCGTTGCGGGTCATCGTGCACCTGTACCGGACCCGGGGCGGCACGCGGCTGCTGACCGAGATCTGCGTGGTCGCCCCCGACCGCGACCGGCTGACCGTGACGGTCGTGCCGGCCTGGCAGCGAGTCGCCGGGCCCGGGCCGGGCGCACTGCACCTGGCCCGGCTGCTCGGCGCCGCGGGCGTCCAGCCACCGGCGGTGCTGCGATGAGCGTGGCCGTGCTGACCGGCGCCGCCGGAATCGTCCTTTGTGGACTGTTAGGGCTGATCCTGCGAGGGTCACGGGAGAGGACGGTCAGTCGCCACCGTTCGGAGGATCGGCGCAACGCGCTGGCGCGTCTTCTCGGCACCCGTCCCCGCCTCGGCGTCGCCCTCGCCGGCCTGGTCGCGCTGGGCGCCGGCGGGTTGCTCGGCGGGCCGGTCGCGGCGACGATCGCCGCCGTCTACGTGACGGTGGCGGCCAACGCCTGGCGGCTGCGGGTGGCCCGGCGGCGGCTCGACCACACGTACGAGGAGATGCTCCACGCGATCGAGAACGCGTCGAGCGACCTGCGCGCCGGTCTCGTCCCGGAGGCGACGCCCGCCGGTCCGCTCATGGCCGACGCGGCCGTCGCGACCGCCATCGCCCGGTTGGACGCCGCGTACCGGATCAGCGAGGCACTCGGTACGCCGCTCGCCGACCTGCTTGACCGGGTCGACGCCGATCTGCGCGCGGGGCAGCGGCTGCGCATGAACGTGCGGGCCCAAACGGCCGGTGCCCAGGCGACCTCGATGCTGCTGGCCGGATTGCCGCTCGTCGGTCTCGGGCTCGGCGTCAGCATGGGGTTCGACCCGGTCGACCAACTGCTGCACACGCCGGTCGGCGCCGGCTGCGGGCTGACCGCCGTGCTCCTGCAGTGCGCCGGTTTGGCCTGGACCGCGCGGCTGGTCAGGAACGCCACCGCTGCGCAGCCGCCGGGCACCCGATGAGCGGCTGGCGGGGCCGGGTACTGCTGATCGGGGCAGCCGTGATCATCGGGGTGCTCGTCGGTGGTCGGAGCGGGATCGCGGTTGGCCTGCTCGCGGTCGGCGGCGGTGCGGTGGCGCTGCGGCGGATCGAGCCGAAGGCGGTGCGGCTGGAGCGGGCCCGTGCACTGGCCGACCTTCCCATCGCGGCCGACCTCTTCGCGGCGGCGTCCCGGGCCGGCGCACCACCCGAGCGTGCCGCGCTGGCCGTCGGCTCGGCCCTTGGCGGGCCGGTTGGCGTGCGCCTGGTCCGGGTCGGCGAGGCCCTCCGGCGGGGCGCGCCGTCGGATGAGGCCTGGCGGCACCTCGCCGACCTGCCCGGCGGCCCGCGAATGGTCAGCGTGGCCACGCGGAGTGCCGAGCGGGGTTCCGCCCTGAGCCGGGCGCTCGAGCAGCAGGCCGTCGACCTGCGCGCCGCGCAGGCCGCGGCGGCGGAGGCGGCGGCCCGCAAGGCCGGCGTGCTCGTGGTGCTGCCGCTCGGACTGTGTTTCCTGCCCGCCTTCCTGCTGGCGGGCGTCGTGCCGGTGGTCGTCGCGGTGCTCGGCGACCTCCTGCGAAGCCAATGACCCCCCTTTTGAGAGGAGAAGAACGTGCGCAAGCTGTGGACACGACTACGGGGTGATGCGGGCATGAACACCGCCGAGTACGCGGTGGGCACGCTGGCCGCGGTCGCCTTCGCGGGCGTGCTGCTCAAGGTCGTGACGTCCGACTCGATCCGTACGGCCCTCGGGCACGTCATCGAGCGGGCGATCGGATGACCCTCGACCGGGATCGAGGCGCCCGACGAGGGGTTGCGCAGCCAGCCGACCGCGGTCATGCCAGAAACGCGCCCAAGCGACGCGACCGGGGTTCGGTGACCGCGGAACTGGCCATGGCCTTCCCCGTCGTCGTGCTGCTGCTTCTCGTCGGGATCACCGCGGTCGGGGCGGTGCTGACGAAGCTGCGGTGCGTCGACGCGGCCCGTGAGGCTGCGCGGGCCGCCGCGCGGGGGGAGCCGGGCCCGGAGGCTGGGCAGCGTGCCGCGCCGGACGGTGCCTCGATCTCGGTCGATGTGGAGGGTGACACGGTGCGAGCGGTCGTACGGGCGCCCGTGCGACTACTGGTGCCGCTGCTGCCCACGGTCACGGTCGAGGCCGACGCGGTGGCCGCCACCGAACCCGGTGGTGCGTCGTGAACCGGCGGCCGCGGTGCTGGACCGACGACCGGGGCTCGGCGTCCCTCTGGTTGCTCGGTGTGGCGCTCGCGGTGCTGCTCCTCGCCGGGATGGTCGCGATGGCGGGCGGCCTCCTGGTCGCCCGCCACCGGGCCCAGTCCGCCGCGGACCTGGGTGCGCTGGCCGGGGCGGTACGAGCGGTCGAGGGAGCCGACGCCGCGTGCGCCGCCGCCGAGCGGATCGTGCGGGCCAACGGTGCTCGGATGCTCGCCTGCCGGGTCGATGGCCTCGACGTCGTGATCACGGCACTGGTCGACGGGCCGAGCGGCTGGGGCGCCGCCAAGGCATCGGCCCGGGCCGGCCCGCAGCGGGCGTGACGGAAAGGCCGGGCCGCCCGCAGCGGGCGTGACGGAAAGGCCGGCCCGGCCCCGAGCGGACGTGACGGATAGGGCGGGCCGGCCCGAGCCGGCGTGACGGTAAGGGCGGGCCGCCCGCAGCGGACAGGAGGACGTATGACCGACAGCGCTGGACCCGTGCATGCGGGAAAAGGGGGTGGACGCGTCGCCGGTCGGCTCGCTCGATGGTTAGATTCCCGGTGGGACTCGTCACCGGCGCAACAGTGCCGGTCGGGAGGGTCATCGCCGGAAAGGGAGGTCCGCATGGAGCTGTCGCTGTCGACGTATGACTCTGGCGACCATACGGTGCTCGAAGTCGGCGGTGAGGTTGACGTCTACACCGCCCCCCGCCTGCGAGAGCGGCTCGTCGAGTTGGTCGAGCAGGGTGCGCGGCACGTCGTGGTCGACCTGAGTCGGGTCGAGTTTCTCGACTCGACCGGCCTCGGGGTGCTCGTCGGCGCACTCAAGCGGCTGCGGGCGGTCAACGGCACATTCAAGCTGGTCTGTGCACACGAAAGGCTCCTGAAGATCTTCCGGATCACCGCGCTCGATCGAGTCTTCGAGCTGTACGACACGGTTGAGGCGGCTACCGCCGCGACCGGCTCGGACACTGAACCCTCGGCGTAGGGTCATGCCCACCGTCCGGCTGTCATTCTCTCCAGCGGCGGCGCATGTGCGCACCGCCCGCCTGGTCGGTGTGGCCGTCGCGCGGCGCGCGGGCGTGGCGGAGGAGTTGCTGGAAGAGGTACGCCTCGCGATCGGCGAGGCGTGCTCTCGTGCGGTCGCGTTGCACCGCTCGCACGGCATCGTCGACCTCGTCGACGTGGCGATGGCCGACGGCGACCGTTTCACCGTGCGGGTCGTCGACCGGGCCGCCAACGGTGCGACGGTGACGAAGTCGGGCGAGGACGCCGAGGTGTTCCTCTCCGATCCGGCCCTGCCGCTGACCGCCGGTCCCGATGTGCTGGCCGAGGAGGAGGTCGCGGCCAAGATGGGTCTCGCCCTGCTCGCCGGGCTCGTCGACGATCTCGAGGTCTCGGAGTTGGCCGACGGCATCGGCACCGAGGTCCGGATGTCCTGGCCGCTGACCGGCGCGGCGACGGCCAAAGGAGCAGCAAAAGAGGGCTGACCCAGGGCGGGCTGCCGGAGGCGCAGGTCGGAGGGGAGGCTCGGGCTGCGCCGGAGGCGCAGGTCGGGAGGGCGGGGACCCAAGCCCCTGGAAGCGCTCTCAAAAGTGTCACTGTGCGACACAGCAGGTCGTCGGTGTGACCAGGCGGTAGACGGACCGCTAGAGTACTGCGGTCGTGTATTGACATCCCAAGTCGTGGGTACCTCGGATGTCTGCAAACTCCAGGCACGCAGTAAGCGTGGAGTAAACGCCGCCGGTCTGACCGCTCGCGGCGATGTCATGTGTCGGTACAGGAGGACAACGAATGTCCGCAACACTCGCCGCTGCCGGCGAGATCTCCCTTACCGGTGCCAACCTGACCTACATCGTGGTTGCGATGGTCATCGCGCTCGTCGCGTTGGGCTTCGCTGCGGCGCTCGTGAGAGCGGTGCTGGCGACTGGCAGGGGCACCCCGAAGATGCAAGAAATTGCCGGAGCGGTTCAAGAGGGCGCCTCGGCCTATCTCGTTCGCCAGTTCAAGACACTGTCGATCTTCGTCGTCATTGCCGTTGTCGTGCTGTTCCTGCTGCCGGTCAGCGAGACCGGCGACAACGAGACCCTGGTCAAGATCGGCCGGTCGGCGTTCTTCGTCGTCGGCGCGGTCTTCTCGGCCTTCATCGGTGGCGCCGGTATGGCGCTGGCCACCCGGGCCAACCTGCGCGTCGCCGCGGCGGCCCGAGAGGACGGCGGACGGGAGAAGGCGATGCAGATCGCCTTCCGCACCGGTGGCGTCGTCGGCTTCCTCACCGTCGGCCTCGGCCTCTTCGGTGCGGCGCTGGTCGTGCTGCTCTTCCAGAGCGACGCGCCCACCGTGCTCGAGGGCTTCGGCTTCGGCGCGGCGCTGCTGGCCATGTTCATGCGGGTCGGCGGCGGCATCTTCACCAAGGCCGCGGACGTCGGCGCCGACCTGGTCGGCAAGATCGAGAAGGGCATCCCCGAGGACGACCCGCGCAACGCCGCCACGATCGCCGACAACGTCGGCGACAACGTCGGCGACTGCGCCGGCATGGCCGCGGACCTCTTCGAGTCCTACGCGGTCACGCTCGTCGCGGCGCTCATCCTCGGCAAGGCCGCGTTCGGCGAGGAAGGCCTCGTCTTCCCGCTGATCGTGCCCACCATCGGCGTGCTCACCGCGATCATCGGCGTGTTCATCACCCGGCTGCGCCCATCCGACCGGAACGGCCTCACCGCCATCAACCGGGCGTTCTTCATCTCGGCCGGCATTTCCGCGGTGCTGGTGTCCGTGGCCGCCGTGCTGTACCTGCCCAGCAAGTTCTCCGGCCTGCACGGCTCCGCACTGGCCACCGCCACGCAGAACCCGCGGGTCGTCGCGATCGTCGCGGTGATCATCGGCATCGTGCTCGCCGCGATCATCCAGGCCCTGACCGGCTACTTCACCGAGACGAACCGGCGCCCGGTGCGGGACATCGGCAAGAGCGCGCTGACCGGCCCGGCCACCGTCGTGCTCGCCGGCGTCAGCGTCGGCCTCGAGTCGGCCGTCTACTCGGCGATGGTGATCGCCGCCGCCGTGTACGGCGCGTTCCTCCTGGGCGGCGGCTCGATCACGCTGTCGCTCTTCGCGGTGGCGCTCGCCGGTACCGGCCTGCTGACCACCGTCGGCGTCATCGTCGCGATGGACACCTTCGGCCCGATCAGCGACAACGCGCAGGGCATCGCCGAGATGTCCGGCGACATCGACGAGCAGGGCGCCCGCACGCTGACCGAACTCGACGCGGTCGGCAACACCACGAAGGCGATCACCAAGGGCATCGCGATCGCGACGGCCGTGCTGGCCGCGACGGCGCTCTTCGGGTCGTACACCGACACGATCGGCAAGGCGCTCATCGATGCGAAGGAGACCCTGTCGATCGACAGTCTCCTGAACGTCGCCAACCCGGCGCAACCTCGTCGGCCTGCTGATCGGCGCGGCCGTGGTGTTCCTGTTCTCCGGTTTGGCGATCAACGCGGTGGCCCGCTCGGCCGGCGCGGTGGTCTTCGAGGTCCGGCGGCAGTTCCGCGAGTTCCCGGGCATCATGGACTACTCGCAGCGCCCGGAGTACGGCAAGGTCGTGGACATCTGCACCCGGGACGCCCAGCGCGAGCTGATCACCCCCGGTCTGCTGGCGATCCTGGCGCCGATCGCGGTCGGGTTCGGTCTCGGCGTCGGCCCGCTCGCGGCCTATCTGGCCGGCGCGATCGGTACCGGCACGCTGATGGCGGTCTTCCTCGCCAACTCCGGTGGCGCCTGGGACAACGCCAAGAAGCTGGTCGAGGACGGCTCGTTCGGCGGCAAGGGCTCTGAGGCCCACGCCGCGACCATCATCGGCGACACCGTCGGCGACCCGTTCAAGGACACCGCCGGACCGTCGATCAACCCGCTGCTCAAGGTCATGAACCTGGTGTCGGTGATCATCGCGCCGGCCATCGTCCTGTACAGCTACGGCGAGACCAAGAACGTCGTGCTCCGAGCCGTGATCGCGATCGTCGCGGTCGCGATCATCGTCGCCGCCGTCGTGTTCAGCAAGCGCAAATCGGTATCGATGGCCGACGACGGCAATGGTGCGCGAGTCGGAGAAGAGTGCGCCGGAAAAAGTGACCGCGTAACCGATCAATAGGTTTCACGCGAAACCTCGGCGGACACGGCCCCGTCGAACAGCTGTTCGGCGGGGCCGTCGCCTACGCTGCACCTCATGCCGACGATCTCCCGGTCGACCTCAGCGCTTCTGGCGTTGGCATTTCTTATTGGTACGAGCGGCTGCGGGTCAACCGACGGCGTCGCGGCCAAGTCGTGGGCGCGCGCGGTATGCACTGCGCTCAACCCCTGGCGTACCGAGATCACCTCGCTGACCACCAAGGCGCAGCAGCAACTCAACAGCGCGACGACCGCCGATCAGACCAAGGCCAACGTCGTCGCGCTGCTGGCCGGCGCCGAGCAGTCCAGCGAAAAGGCACGGCAGGGCGTCACCGGCGCGGGCGTACCGGCCGTTGATCACGGCGCCGAGATCGCCAAGCAGTTCGCCGTCTCGCTGGAGAAGGCCCGCGACGCGTACGGGCACGCCAAAGCCTCCGTCTCCGCCCTGCCGACGAAGAACTCGAAGAGCTTCTACGCCGGGGTGAAGTCGACCTTCGACACGCTGAAGGACGAGTACGCGAAGAGCGCCCTGGACACCGGAAACGTCGGCTCGAAGGACCTGCAGCAGGCGTTCGACGAGGTCCCTGAGTGTCGGTGATGACGATGACCGGGCCAGGACCGCGTGGCCGGCAACTGTCGCTGTTCGGCGTCGAGGCGCGCCCGCCCACCCCGCTCGACCTGGAAGGGCTGCTCGCCGGGGCCGGTCAGGTCACGCGAATGGGTGGCACCGCCCGGGTCTCGATCGTGGTCGACGCGGCCTGGCGGGTGGCCGCGCTGCGGGCCGAGTGTGCGCTGCGCGGGTTGGCCTCGACCTGGGAGGCGTCGGCGGTCTATCGAAAGACGGCTCCGCAAAGCGACGAGCATGAGGGTGGGCTCCGCGCCGGAGGCGCGGGGCCGGGAGAGCGGCGAGAATCGACCGGCGAGGACCACCTCGCGTTCCGGACCGCGTACGCCGCGGTTCTCGCTCCGCTCGGTTCGCGCTGGCTGCGCGGCGCGGTCAAGTACCCGCCGGCCGGCTTCGCGCTCGACGGGCGCCGGCTGCGCCTGTGGGTCATCGCGGGCGGCCGGCCCGACGGCAGCCAGGCCTATTTCCTGCGGCTCGGCGCGTCCGATGCGACCCGATTGCCGGAGTTCGTCGAGGCCACCGAGCCGGTCTGGGACGCCGTCGGCGGTGCGCTCGCCGCGGCCGGACTACCAGCGGTTCTGCTCGGTCCTCGAGCCGGCGGTCCCGCGTACCGTATTGTTGGACGGCGGAGGTTGGCCCGACTCGCGGAGCTGATCGGAGAGCCGCCTCCCCAGGCGCCGCCGGACCAGTGGCCGGTGTAGGTCAGGGCGTGTATTTCGCCCGAAAAACCCGGACAAAAGCCTCAGACGTCCGCCTGTGACGAGGAGATCACCGCGCTTTCGTCCGGTAGGGGTGTACGGTGGCGCCGTTCGACGTCTCGTGTGTGTCGGTCGTGCCGACGGCGGCTCAGGGCCACCGCCGCGCAACTCGGTGTGACGGACACACGTTACGTTTGACGTCTGTCGACCGTTCCGGGGAGAGCTGTGCCGAACGCTGCCAATGCCAAGCGACTGGTCATCGTCGAGTCGCCGGCGAAGGCCAAGACGATCTCGGGCTATCTGGGCCCGAGCTACGTCGTGGAGGCGAGCTTCGGCCACGTCCGGGACCTTCCGGTCGGCGCGAAGGAGATGCCCGAGGCGCTGAAGAAGAAGCCCTGGGCCTATCTCGGCGTGGACGTCGACAACGACTTCGAGCCGGTCTACGTCATCTCGCCGGACCGCCGCAAGCAGATCACCAAGCTCAAGTCGCTCGCTCAAGGACGCCAACGAGGTCTACCTCGCCACAGATGAGGACCGCGAGGGCGAGGCGATCGCCTGGCACCTGGTCGGAGACGCTGAAGCCCAAGGTGCCGGTCAAGCGGATGGTCTTCCACGAGATCACCCGCCGGCCATCCAGGCGGCCGTGGCCAACCCGCGCGAGATCAACCGCGCGCTGGTCGACGCCCAGGAGGCGCGGCGCATCCTCGACCGGCTCTACGGCTACGACGTGTCGACCGTGCTGTGGAAGAAGGTCCAGCGCGGCCTGTCCGCCGGCCGTGTGCAGTCGGTCGCCACCCGCATCGTGGTCGAGCGCGAGCGGCAGCGGATGAAGTTCCGCTCCGCCGAGTACTGGGACATCCTGGCCAAGCTGCTGCCCGAGAACGACACGCGCTCGTTCAACGCGACGCTGCATCGCGCTCGACGGCGACCGCATCGCCACCGGTCGCGACTTCGACCCGGAGACCGGCAAGGTCCGGCCCAACGCTCGGCGTCGTGCACCTCGACGAGAGCGGCGCCCGCGGGCTGGCCGCCCGGCTCGACGGCCGTCCGTTCACGGTCACCCGGGTCGAGGAGAAGCCGTACCGGCGCCGGCCGTACCCGCCGTTCATCACCTCGACGCTTGCAGCAGGAGTCGGCCCGCAAGCTGCGGCTGTCCTCGGCGCAGACCATGCGGATCGCCCAGCGGCTCTACGAGAACGGCTACATCACCTATATGCGAACCGACTCGGTCAACCTGTCCGAGTCGGCGATCGCCGCCGCGCGTCAGCAGATCCGGCGACCTGTACGGGGACGTCGCCGTTCCGCCGCAGCCCCGCCAGTACACCGGCAAGGTCAAGAACGCCCAGGAGGCGCACGAGGCGATCCGCCCGGCCGGCGACACCTTCCGGACCCCCGGCGAGGTGGCCAAGGAGCTGTCCGCCGAGGAGTTCCGGCTCTACGAGCTGATCTGGCGGCGGACCATCGCCTCGCAGATGACCGACGCCGTCGGCAACAGCATCTCGGTGCGGATCAACGCGGTGACCACCGGCGCAGGAGTCGTGCGACTTCGGCGCCACCGGCAAGACGATCACCGACCCCGGCTTCCTGCGCGCCTACGTCGAGTCCTCCGACGACGAGGACGCCGAGGCCGAGGACGCCGAGCGCCGGCTGCCGGTGCTGGTCAAGGACCAGCCGCTGACCGCCGAGGAGCTGGCCGCGGCCGGGCACACCACCCAGCCGCCGGCCCGCTACACCGAGGCGTCGCTGGTCAAGGCGCATGGAGGAGCTGGGCATCGGCCGCCCGTCGACGTACTCGTCGATCATGCAGACCATCCAGGACCGCGGATACGTGTTCAAGCGCGGCCAGGCGCTGATCCCGACGTTCGTCGCGTTCGCCGTGATCAACCTGCTCGAGAAGCACTTCCCCCGGCTGGTCGACTACCAGTTCACCGCGTCGATGGAGAACGTCACTCGACGAGATCGCCAACGGCGACGAGAGCGCGGTGGACTTCCTGCGCCCGTTCTACTTCGGCGGCGACAGCGGCGACGACGACTCGGTCGCCGCGGCAGGGCGGGCTGAAGCAGACTGGTCACCGAGCGCCTCGGCGAGATCGACGCGCGCGGGATCAACTCGATCCCGCTGTTCCGCGACGACGCCGGGCGCGACGTGGTGGTGCGCGTCGGCCGGTACGGGCCCTATCTGCAGCGCAGCGTCCCGGACGCCGGGGAGGGCGACGAGGGTGACCGCGCCGCGATCCCCGAGGGCCTCGCGCCCGACGAGCTGACCCCGGAGAAGGTCGTCGGAGCTGTTCGTCGGCGGCGCCAGCGGCGAGCGCAAGCTCGGCGAGCACCCGGACACCGGCGAGCCGGTGGTGCTCAAGTCGGGTCGCTACGGGCCGTACGTGTCGACCGGCGAGAAGAACGTCGTCGCTGCTGGGCAACCAGTCACCCGAGGACGCTCACCCTCGAAGAGGCGCTCAAGCTGCTGTCGCTGCCGCGCGTGGTCGGCAAGGACCGCGGACGGGCAGGAGATCGTCGCCTCGCCCGGCCGCTACGGGCCGTACGTGAAGCAGGGCGACGACTACCGCTCGCTGGCCAACGAGGACCAGATCTTCACGGTCACGCTCGACGAGGCGCTGGCGCTGCTGGCGGCGCCGAAGACGCGGGGACGGCGGCCAGGCCGCGCCGCCGCTGCGCGAGATGGGCGTCGACCCGGCCACCGAGAAGCCGCTGGTGATCAAGGACGGCCGGTTCGGCCCGTACGTGACGGACGGCGAGTTCAACGCCTCGCTGCGGCGCGGCCAGACGGTCGAGGAGCTGACCCTCGAGCCGAGGCCAGCGAGATGCTCGCCGAGAAGCGGGCCAAGGGTCCGGCCCCGAGGGCGGCGAAGAAGGCGCCGGCCAAGAAGGCGCCGGCCAAGAAGACGGCGGCCAAGAAGACCGGCGAGGGCGCGGCGGCGAAGAAGACGACCGCGGCCAAGAAGACAACCGCCGCCAAGAAGACAGCCGCGAAGAAGGCCGCGCCACGCAAGGCCACCCCGCGCAAAGCCGCCGAGTAGGGCCGCCGAGTAACAACTTCCGGCAAAGAGTGGCTTCCGTGGCGCCCGGAGGCCACTCTTCCGCCGGAAGTAGTGGCCCGGACAGCGAGCTAAGCGCCGAGGACCCGGTCGGTGTAGTCGTTCGCGAACAGCCGGCCGGGGTCGAGTTGGTCGCGCACGCGCCACGAAGTCGTCGAAGCGCGGGTAGACCTCGGCGCAGGGACTCGGCATCGCGGTAGTGCATCTTGCCCCAGTGCGGCCGGCCGCCCACCGCCACGGCCTACCGCCTCGAAGCGCGCGGAAGTACGTCCTCGTACGGCGCGCCGACGTACTGGTGGATCGCGATGTACGCGGAGTCCCGCCCGTGCCCGTGCGACAGCCAGATGTCGTCGGCGGCGGTGAACCGCACCTCAACCGGGAAGATGCACCTTGTACGGCAGGCCGGCGATCACGCGCCGCAGCGCCGCGAAGGTCTCGCGCAGGGCGTCCCGCGGCAACCCGTACTCCATCTCCACGAAGCGCACGCGCCGGGGCGTACAGAAGACGTCGTGCGACGCCGCCGTGTAGCTGCGCGCCGAAAGGGCCCGCGCCGAGACGCGGCTGATCGACGGCACCAGGCGAGGTGCGGCCCGGCCGAGCCGGCAAGCGCCGGCGAACACCGTGTTGGACAGGAACTCGTCGTCCAGCCAGCGCCGCCACCCGGGCAGCGGCGCGTCGGCGGCCGGCACCCGGTTGTTGCGCTTGATCTGCACCCGGTCGGTGTACGGGAACCAGTAGAACTCGAAGTGGTCGTTCTCCGCGATCAGCGAGTCGAGCCGCGGCCACACGTCGGCCAGCGGCGCCGGACGCTCGTCGGCCCGCAGCGTGAACGCCTCGACGCACTGCAGCGTGACCTCGCTGACCACGCCGAGCGCGCCGAGGTTGACCCGGGCGGCATCGAAGAGCGCCGAGCGCCGGCGCGCACCGGACGGTTTCGCCGGCCGCGGTGACCAGGTCGAGCCCGTCGATGAAGGTCGACAGGCAGCCGAACCCGGCGCCGGTGCCGTGCGTACCCGTGGCGAGCGCGCCGGAAACCGTCTGCACGTCGATGTCACCGAGGTTGGGCAATGGCCAGCCCATGCGAGGCGAGCAGGGCGTTCAGGTCGTGCAGCCGCATGCCCGGCCGGCACGGTCACCTGACGAGTGCCGGCGTCTACCCGGACGGGTGACGTCATCCGGTCGAGCTCGACCCGCACGCCCGACGGTGAGCGCGGCCGGCGTGAACGAGTGCCCGGCGCCGACCGCCTTGACCGCTAGCCCGTCGGCGGCGGCTTTGCGCAGCTCAGAGGCCAGTTCCTCGGTGCTCGCCGGGCGCGCGACCCGGGTCGCCGTCGCCGTCGCGGTTGCCGGACCAGTTGCTCCACGGAGTGCTCACGGAAACCTGAGTACCCTTCACATATGCCGCCCGTCAATCACGTTGGTGGCAGGGCCGCTGCGTCGATCGTGCCCGCTCGTTGATGTGAGTAGGTTTCAGCAGGTACAAGCAATGCTAGGGGGAGGGCCGGGTGGCGACACAGACTGTGGCTGGCGCAGGTGCCAAGCCGCTTCGTCGGGTTCCGGTGCAGGGACGCAGCATGGCTCGGGTCGGGCGGATGCTCGACGCCTGCGCCGAGCCTCGTCGACGAAGTCGGGTATGACGGGCTTGACCACGACGCTGCTCGCGGAGCGGGCCGGGGTCGCGATCGGCTCGGTGTACCAGTTCTTCCCGGACAAACGGGCCATCGTCCAGGCGCTCACACTTCGCAGCCTCGAGGGGTACCTCAGCAGGCTCGGTCGCCCGGCTCGCCGACGAGAACCTCGCCCACTGGTGGGACGCCGTCGACGCGGCGATCGACGAGTACATCGAGATGCACCGCACCGTGCCCGGCTTCCGTACGCTGCACTTCGGCGACGTCGTGGACATCCACCTGCTCGACGACGAGCGGGACAACAACGCGGTGATCGTCGTCGCAGCTCGCCGCGCTGCTGGTCGACCAGTTCGAGCATCGAGGGCGGCCAGCGGCTGCGAGTTCGCGCTCGCGATCGCGGTCGAGACCGCCGACGCGCTGATCAAGATGGCGTTCCGCCGCGGCGCCCGACGGCGACCCGCGCGGTGCTCGAACGAGGCCAAGGCGCTGATCAAGGACTACCTGCACCACCGCGTGGTCTGAGGCGTGTCGGGGCGGCCCGAGTGAGAGGCCGCCCCGGCATCCGCAACGGTACGGAAACGGGTTGTTGACAATCCCACACACGCTGTCCGCTTTGCCGGGTGACGCGGCATACTTCTGATCGACCGGTACCCCACTGACGAGGACTGGATCGATATGCACGTTCGCCGTCTCAAGATCGGCGTCATCGGCGCCGGCCGCGTCGGAGCAGTGCTCGGCGCGGCACTCAGCCAGGCCGGCTATCGCGTGGTCGCGGCCGCCGCCGTCTCCACCGCCTCTCGGGATCGGGCCGAGCGGATGCTCCCCGGCATTGGGCTGCTTCCGGCCGACGAGGTCGCACGCCTGGCCGATCTGGTTCTCCTGGCCGTGCCCGACGACGCCCTCGCCGGGCTCGTCGCCGGCCTTGTCGAAACTGAGGCGATCAACCCCGGCCAGATCGTCGCCCACACGTCCGGCGCCCACGGCGTCGCCGTTCTGGCACCCGTGCTGACGCGCGGCGCGTACCCTCTCGCCATCCACCCCGCGATGACGTTCACCGGCACCGAGGCCGACCTCGACCGGCTGGCCGCGGGCGTGTCCTTCGGCATCACCGCGACCGACAAGACCCGGGCGGTCGCCCGCCGTCTCGTCGCCGACCTGCACGGCACGCCGGAGTGGATCGCCGAGGCCAACCGGCCGCTCTACCACGCCGCCCTCGCGCACGGGGCCAACCACCTGGTCACGCTGGTCAACGAGGCGATGGACCGGCTGCGCGACGCCGGCGTCGAGGACCCGCAGCGGGTGCTCGCCCCGCTGCTCGGCGCCGCGTTGGACAACACGCTGCGCCTCGGCGACGCCGCCCTCACCGGCCCGGTCGCCCGGGGCGACGCCGGCACCGTCGCCAAGCACCTGGCCGTCCTCGAGGCCGCCGCGCCCGAGTCGGTCGGACCCTACCTGTCGCTCGCTCGCCGCACCGCCGACCGGGCGATCACCGCGGGCCGGCTCAAGACCACGGATGCGGCGCCCCTCCTCGACGTCCTCGCGGCCCGAGACCCGGCCAAGGAGCAGGCTCGGGACACGGCGAAGGACCACGCCAAGGGGCCCGCTCAGGAGAAGGTCGCATGAAGGTCGTCGCCACTCGCGGCGAGCTCAAGCAGGCCCGCGCCGAGGCGACCGGCACGGTCGGCGTGGTCATGACCATGGGCGCGTTGCACGAGGGCCACGCGAGCCTGCTCCGGGCCGCGCGGGCCACGGCCGACACCGTGCTCATGACGCTGTTCGTCAACCCGCTCCAGTTCGGTCCCAACGAAGACTTCGATCGCTACCCCCGTACGCTGGAAAAAGATCTTGAAATGGCCCGCGCGGAGGGCGTGGATGTCGTCTTCGCGCCCAGCCGTGCGGTGATGTATCCGCTCGGCGAGCCGGCCGTCCGCGTCGATCCCGGCCCCCTCGGGCAGATCCTGGAGGGCGCCAGCCGTCCCGGATTCTTCGACGGGGTCCTGACCGTCGTGCTGAAGCTGGTCAACCTCACCCGGGCCGACCGGGCCTTCTTCGGCGAGAAGGACTTCCAGCAGCTCACCATGATCCGCTCGATGGTGCGCGACACCGACCTGCCGGTCGAGATCGTCGGCGTGCCGATCGTGCGGGAGCCGGACGGCCTCGCGCTGTCCAGCCGCAACCGCTACCTGAGCCCGGCCGAGCGGCAGACCGCCTTGACGCTGTCGCGGGCGCTGCGAGCCGGCGCCGAGGCGGCTCAGCACGGTGAGGATCCGGCCGCCGCGGCAAGCGCCATTTTCACCGGTACGCCCGAAGCCAAGCTGGACTACCTCGCGGTGACCGATCCACTCCTCGGACCCGTACCGGACCACGGTTCGGCTCGGCTGCTGGTGGCCGCCTGGGTCGGTCAGACCCGCCTGATCGACAACATTGCCCTGGACATCCGGTAGTTCTGGCCGTTTGTCCGTACCCGTTAAGGTGGTCGGGCTGGTGTCCTCGTGATCTGGGGAGGTCTTGGTGACACGGAGGGTCCTCGGTGCGATAGCACTGGCCGCCACCGCGGTGCTGGTGCTGGCCGGGTGCGGCAAGCCGGCCGGCACCGACGGCGATCTCGCCAACGGCTGGGCCATGCTGCCGGAGGCGAAGATCGTCGTGCCGACCGCGCCGGCCTGCTACACGAGCGACGAAGACGACCTGACCGCGGTCACCAAGTGGCCCGAGGCGACCGACTGCACGAAAGCGCACAACGTCGAGCTGATCTATGTCGGGCAGTTCTCCGGCTCCGACGCCGACAGCTCCAGCGGGCCGCCGGCCTCCGGCAGCCCGGGCCGCCGGACGGCCTACGAGAAGTGTGCGGCCCAGGCCAAGACCTACATGGGCGCCGACTGGCGGGGTGGCCTGCTCGAGCTGACCCTTGACGTGCCGATCACCCAGCAGTGGGAGGCCGGCGCCCGCTGGTACCGGTGCGACGTCCAGCAATACAAGGACCTGCAGAACTACGAGGTCGTCGACCGCACCGCCAGCGTCAAGGGCGGCCTGGTCAGCGGGGCCGACCTCAAGCTCGGCTGCATGACGATCACGGAGACGGCCGCACAGGAGATCGACAAGATCCTCCCGGTGGCCTGCAGTTCCACGCACAACGGCGAGTTCGCCGGGGTGTGGGACGCCCCCGATGGCGCCTATCCGACCGACGCCACCGCGCGCAAGACCGCCAACCTCAACGGCTGCCGCGGCGTGGTCGCCGCCTACGCGGGCATTCCCAACGACGCCAACTTCACGTACCGCACTGGTCAGGTGGCCACGCCATTCAACAAGGCGTCGTGGGAGCTGGGCAACCGCGGGGTGCGCTGCTACATCTGGCTCAACAAGAACGTCAGCAACTCGCTCAAGGGCGTCGGCACCGGCGGCCTTCCGATCAACTACGGCTGAGCCGGCCGGCCCTCACTGCCTGGGCAGCGGTTTCATGCCCAGGTTGTGGATCGAGCCGACCACCTTGCCGTCCGCGGCCATGGCGTAGCACGAGAACGTCTGGTCGCTGCCCAGCCAGTCCGAGGCGGTCTTCGGGCCCACCGACCCGGCGTTCAGGTCGGTGCGGCCGGGGGTGCCCTGGATGCCCAGGTACCGGGCGGCTACCTCGCTGCAGCCGCGCTGCGCCGTGTTCTTCACCGCCCCGTCCTCGAAGGGCGCGTCGAGCGGCGTGATCGTGTACGACCCGACGAACTCGCCGTCGTGCGGCTGCGCGCACGGGATGTACGTGAGCGCGTCGGTGCTGTCCCCGGCGCCCCGGCTGACGCAGCCGATCGCCAGCGGCGCGGCGTCGCCGTCCTTGAGCGAGCCCTTCAGGCTGCCCTTGCGGTGGACGAAGTTCTGCGCGCCCGGGCCGTCGACCTCGGCCAGCGCGCAGCCGTAGAAGCCGTTGCCGGTCGGCTTGATCCACGAGGCGAGCACCATCAGGCGGGCGTTGTGCCAGCCGCCGCCGAGGTACACGGAGGCCTGGACGACGCAGGCCCGCCGTACCTGGGCCTGCAGCAGGTTGGTCACGATCTTGGCGTCATCGCCCTTGGCGCTGTCCATGCGCCGGATCAGATCGTGGCCGACCTGCCCGACCTGGAACATCTCGATCGTGTGCTCGCCTGAGCACTCGGCCGCGGTGCCGGGCCAGGGCAGCGCCTGCTTGGCCGTCGCCTCGTCGACCTGCCAGCACGACCCGACGGCCGGCGCGTTGTCCGGCGGCGTACTCGGGATCGTCCGCTCCGCGGTCGCGCGGCTGAGCCAGTACAGACCGCCGATGACGATCGCCAGCGTGCCGAAGATCAGCACCAACCTCTTCACCCGTTCAGGCTACGTAAGTTACTGGCGGGTTATCGCCCGGGGTTGCCGATTGATCCCAAATTTCGAAGAACGGGCAGGGTGCTCGGCAGTGCTCGGCATTGTGCTCAGCAGGGTGCTCGGCATCACGAAGCGGTGCGGCGCGGACTGATGTTGACTGTGGGGATGACATTGCCGCTGCTTCCCCGCCGGCTGCGCGCCCCCGAGCCCGGCTGGGCCGAGCCGACGGACGTGGTGGTGGTCGGCTCCGGGATCGCCGGGCTGACCGCGGCGCTGCACCTGCGCGAGGCCGGCCTGCACGTCACCGTGGTCACCAAGGTCAACATCGACGACGGGTCGACGCGTTGGGCGCAGGGCGGCATCGCCGCGGTGCTCGACCCGCTCGACACGCCCGAGGCGCACGCCAAGGACACGCTCGTGGCCGGGGTCGGGCTGGGCAACCCGGCCGCCGTCGACGTGCTGGTCCGTGAGGGGCCGGCCCGGGTCCGCGAGCTCATCCGCTGGGGCGCCGAGTTCGACCGGCACGCCGACGGCTCGTTGATGCTCACCCGCGAGGGCGGCCACCACGCCAACCGCATCGTCCACGCGGGCGGCGACGCCACCGGGGCCGAGGTCCAACGGGCGCTGCACGCGGCGGTCCACCGCG
The DNA here is from genome assembly GCA_963816625.1 of uncultured Actinomycetota bacterium. Lineage (GTDB taxonomy): Bacteria > Actinomycetota > Actinomycetes > Mycobacteriales > Micromonosporaceae > Dactylosporangium. The sequence continues at coordinate 89,663 of CAWFLC010000009.1, forward strand.
ATCCGTGGATCCGGCTGATCGAACACGCACTGGTGCTCGACCTGCTGCGCGACGCGACGGGACGGGCCGCCGGGGTGACACTGCACGTCCTCGGCGAGGGCACCGACGACGGCGCCGGCGCGGTGCTGGCCCGCGCGGTCGTGCTGGCCACCGGCGGGATGGGCCAGGTCTTCGCGGCCACCACCAACCCGATCGTGTCGACCGGCGACGGTGTCGGCCTGGCGCTGCGGGCCGGCGCGGCGGTCACCGACGTCGAGTTCGTGCAGTTCCACCCGACCGCGCTCGCGTTGGCCGGCAGCCGGACCGGTCAGCAGCCGCTCGTCTCCGAGGCGCTGCGCGGTGAGGGCGCCTACCTGCGCGACGGCGACGGCCACCGCTTCATGCTCGGCCGGCACGAGCTCGCCGAGCTGGCCCCGCGCGACGTGGTCGCCAAGGCGATCTACCGGGTGATGCGCGCGGAGGGCACCAACCACGTCTGGCTCGACGCCCGCCACCTGGGCCGAGACTTTCTGGAACACCGCTTCCCGACGATCGTCGCCTCGTGCCGCGCCGCCGGCGTCGACCCGGCCACCGAGCTGATCCCGGTCTCGCCGACCGCGCACTTCGCCTCCGGCGGGGTGCGCACCGACCTGTCCGGCCGGTCGAGCATTCCCGGCCTGTACGCGTGCGGCGAGGCCGCCTGCACCGGTGTGCACGGCGCCAACCGGCTCGCCTCCAACTCGCTGCTCGAGGGGCTGGTCTTCGCCCGGCGGATCGCCGAGGACATCGCCCGCGACCTGCCCGCCCAGTCCGACCCGGCCAGCGAGAAGGTCGAGGGCTGGGCGGTCGACGCCGAGATCCGCGCGCCGTTGCAGGCGGCCATGAGCCGGGACGCCGGCGTCCTGCGCAGCGCCGACTCCCTCGAGTCGGCCGCGACCGAGCTGGGCAAGCTCGGCGACCGGCACGTGCCGGCCAACCTGGCCAGCTGGGAGGCGACCAACCTGGTCACCGTGGCGAGCGCGCTGGTCGCGGCCGCGACCCGGCGCGAGGAGACCCGCGGATGCCACTGGCGGGAGGACTTTCCCGACGCCCGGGACGAGTTCCGGGGCCATTTCCTGGCCGGCATCGACGACGACGGCGTGCTCACGGAGGGCTGGGAGCAGTGACGCAACTGCGCGAAGCCACGACGGACGCGCTGCAACGCGACGGGCTCGACCCGGTCGCCGTGCTCGACATCGTCGACCGGGCGCTCGCCGAGGACCTCGGCCCGAACCGGATCGACGTGACCAGCCTTGCGACCATCCCGGCCGCGCAGGTCGACACGGCCGACGTGGTTGCCCGGGCCGATGGTGTGGTGGCCGGGCTCGCCGTCGCCGCGGCGGTGTTCGACGTGGCCTCCGACGGTACCGACGAGTGGGTTTCCAAGGTCGCCGACGGCGCGCAGGTCGCCCGCGGCGCGATCCTGGCCACGGTGACCGGGCCGACGAGGGCGTTGCTGACCGCGGAACGCACGGCGCTCAACCTGCTCAGCCGGGTGTCCGGGGTGGCGACGCACACGCGGCGGTGGGTCGACGCGCTGGCCGGCACCAAGGCGCAGGTGCTCGACACGCGCAAGACCACCCCCGGGCTGAGGATCTTGGAGAAATATGCGGTACGCGCCGGAGGCGGTACCAACAAGCGCATGGGCCTGTTCGACGTGGCGATGATCAAGGACAACCACAAGCTCGCCGCGGGCGGGATCGCCGCCGCCTACGCTCGGGTGCGGCAGGCGTTCCCGGACATTCCCGTGCAGGTCGAGGTCACCACCGTCGAGGAGGCCGTCGAAGCGGTCAGCGCCGGCGCGACGTTCCTCTTGTGCGACAACATGTCACCCGGGCTGCTGCGTTCGGTTGTCGAAGCCGTCGGCGATCGGGCCGAGTTGGAGGCGACCGGCGGGCTGACGCTGGCCAACGCGACCGAATACGCGGCGACCGGGGTCGACTATCTGTCGGTCGGCGCGCTGACGCACTCGTCGCCGATCCTCGACATCGCACTGGATCTGCGCCGGTCCGTTTAAGGTCTTTCTCGTGCTGCTGTGCATTGACATCGGGAACACCAACACGGTGCTGGCCACGTTCGAGGGCGAGAAGCTCGTGCATTCGTGGCGGATCAAGACCGACGCGCGCGCCACCGCCGACGAATTGGGGCTGCTCTACCGCGGCCTCCTCGCCACGGACGCGGTCGCGCTGACCGGCGTCGCCGCCTGCTCGACCGTACCGGCGGCGCTGCGCTCGCTGCGGACCATGCTGCAGCGCTACTACAGCGGCGCGCCGACCGTGATCGTCGAGCCCGGCGTGCGCACGGGCGTGCAACTGGCCATCGACAACCCGAAGGAGGTCGGCGCCGACCGGGTCGTCAACACCCTGGCGGCCTTCACGCAGTTCGGTGGGCCGTCGATCGTCGTGGACTTCGGCACCTCGACCAACTTCGACGTGGTGTCGGCCCGGGGCGAGTTCCTGGGCGGCGTACTGGCACCCGGCATCGAAATCTCCGTCGACGCCTTGGCCGCCCGCGCTGCCCAGCTTCGCAAGGTCGAGTTGGTGAAGCCGCCGAGGGTCATCGGCAAGAACACCGTGGAGTGCCTGCAGTCCGGCATCGTCTACGGGTTCGCCGGCCAGGTCGACGGCGTGGTTCGCGGCATCACCGCCGAGCTGGGCGGCTCGGTGACCGCCGTGGTCGCGACCGGGGGGCTGGCCCCGATCGTGATCGACGAGTGCGCGACCGTCACCCACCACGAACCCATGTTGACCCTGGTCGGCCTGCGGATGATCTTCGAGCGCAACACAGCCTGACACGCGTCCGCGTGCAGTCGATCAAGGAAGTACGCGCCCGGGATTCGGACAATTCCCGGCGTGTACTTCCTTGATCGACTAGGTGGGGCGTTTGTAAGCGCGGTACGCGTAGGTCACATAAGGGAGCGGGAAGTCGGTCCGGCCGGCCAGGTCGGGGTGTTCGCGCACGAGTTGATGGATCTCGCCGGTCATCCGCTGCTGTTGCTCGGCGGTGCCCGAGAGGTAGTAGGAGCGCGACTGCATCAGCTCGACCAGCATCTGCTCGTCGCTGGTGCGGACGAATGGGAATGTCGCCTGCTCGACCGGCGTGAACTTCGGGCCGAAGCCGAGCTCGTCGTCGAGGTGCCGCTCGTCGACCTTGGTGTCGTCCTGGATGCCGTCGGTGATCTCGGAGAGTCGCTTGAGCCAGTCCACCCGCTCGTCGCGCTCGTTCCAGACGGGCGCGAAGACACCTCCGGCGCGCAGGACGCGGGCGATCTCGTCGTGGGCGAGGTCGCGGTTGAACCAGTGGTACGCCTGGCCGGCCACCACCGCGTCGGCTTCGCCGCCGGCCAGGGGGATGCGCTCGGCTGAGCCGTCGCGGGCGATGACGCGGCCGAGCGAGTCGTCGAGCTTGGCGCGCATACCGGCATCGGGCTCGACCGGGATGACGTCGTGGCCGAGTTCGAGAAGCTGGCGGGTCAAGATGCCGGTGCCGGCGCCGAGGTCGACCACCCGCAGCGGTCCCGACTCGTGCGGCTCCACCGTGAGCATCCAGCGCAACGCCTCGACCGGATAGCGCGGGCGGACCCGGTCGTAGAGGCCGGCGGCGGGTCCGAACGACAGTCGCTGAGCGTCCCAATCCACGGCGCCCAACCTACCCGGCGTGTGGTCGCGCACGCGGAGTCGGAGAGGATAGAGAGATGGCAGAGGATGTCGCGTTCGATTGGGTCTCGCGGTTCGCGGACGAGGTGATCGCCGAGGCGGAGCGCCGCTCGCCCGGCAAGCCGATCGTCTGCGCGTCCGGGCTGAGCCCCTCGGGCCCGATCCACCTCGGCAACCTGCGCGAGGTCATGACGCCGCACCTGGTCGCGGACGAGATCCGCCGGCGGGGCCGGGACGTCGTGCACATCTTGTCGTGGGACGACTATGACCGCTTCCGCCGGGTGCCGAATGGCATCGACCCGTCCTGGGCGGAGCACATCGGCAAGCCGCTGACCGCGGTACCGGCGCCGCCCGGCAGTACCCAGCCGAACTGGGCCGAGCACTTCAAGGCGGCCATGATCGAGTCGCTGGCTGAGCTCGGCGTCGGCTTCCGCGGGATCAGCCAGACCGACATGTACACGTCGGGGGCCTACCGCGCGCAGATCCTGCTGGCCATGCGGGAGCGGTCGCGGATCGACGCGATCCTGGGTCGCTACCGGACCAAGGACACCCCGCCCGACGACGACGCCAGCTACTACCCGTACCGGCCGTACTGCGGGGATTGCGGTAAGGACAACACCACCGTCGTCTCGTATGACGACGAGACGACGGCGATGACCTACACCTGCACCTGCGGGCACACCGAGACGGTGCTGCTGTCCGACTACAACCGGGGCAAGCTGGTCTGGAAGGTCGACTGGCCGATGCGCTGGTCGTACGAGGGCGTGCACTTCGAGCCGTCGGGCGTCGACCATCAGTCGCCGGGGTCGTCATTCGTGGTGGGCGGGCACCTGGTCAGCGAGATCTTCGGCGGCTGGCAGCCGATCGGCCCGATGTACGCGTTCGTCGGCATCAGCGGCATGGCGAAGATGAGCAGCTCACGGGGGGCCGTGCCGACGCCGGCCGACGCTCTGGAGATCATGGAGGCACCGCTGCTGCGCTGGCTCTATGCCCGCCGCCGGCCCAACCAGTCCTTCAAGGTCGCCTTCGACCAGGAGATCCAGCGCCTGTACGACGAATGGGACGCGCTGGAGCGGAAGATCGCTGGTGGCGGCGCCCCGCCGGCCGACGAGCTGGCGCACGACCGGGCCGTCCGCACGGCCACCCAGGTGCTGCCGAGCACGCCGCGGCTGGTGCCGTACCGGACGCTCGCCTCGATCGTCGACATCACCACTGGGCACGAGGAGCAGACCCTGCGTATCCTGCGGGACCTCGACCCGAGCCAGCCGATCGGCACGCTCGCGGAGGTGCAGCCGCGGCTGGGCCGGGCCCAGCAATGGGTCAACACGCAGCTGCCGGCCGACGCCCGTACGCGGGTCCGGGATGAGCCGGACAAGGAGTTGTTGGCCTCGCTCGACGATACGCAGCGCGAATCCGTCCGACTTCTCCTGGACGGCCTGGATGACAATTGGTCGCTCGATGGATTGACCACGCTCGTCTATGGCGTGCCGAAGAAGATGATCGGCCTGCCCCCCGATACAAAGCCGACTCCGGAGCTGAAGGCGGCCCAGCGCAGCTTCTTCGCGCTGCTATACCTGCTGCTGGTCGGGCGCGACACCGGCCCGCGGCTGCCCACCCTGCTGCTCGCCGTCGGGGCCGAGAAGATCCGGACCCTTCTTTCGGTGTGAGACTCCTGTACAACTGCGATGTGTCGATTTGATAGTTTGCCTGCCTCCTAGGCAAACGCTGCGTGGTTTGTGTGATTCACAGCCCGGACGGGCCTTTCTCGACTAGTTGCAACTGCACGCTGGCGGTGCACGCGGCGGACATTCGTCACCGAAAGCAATCCGCTCGATACGCCGACCTATTCGGAGGACCCCGGCCGGGGCTTTGTGCCTGACTAACCGCGACTAACGTTAGCCTCGGAATCGGGCGCAGCGCACATCCACGGATTCGGCGAAACAAATCTGCATTCCGCTCGTGCGGCCGGAGTGGTTTCGGCGTAAGGTGTCCGCAGCGGTCCTATACTGCGTTATCTTTGCGATCGCAGATGCGGGGACAGACTTCCTCGAAGGGGATACCACAGTGGCCAAGCGGACCATCCATGTCCTGGTTGACGACATCGACGGCGGAGACGCTGACGAGACCGTGAAGTTTGCACTCGACGGCGTTCAGTATGAGATCGACCTGTCGAAGAAGAACGCGTCGAAGCTTCGCGACGCGTTCTCGCCATTCCTCGCCGCGGGCACGAAGATCGGGCGCGGCGGAGTAGTGGTCGGTGGGCGGGCGGCGACGGCCCGGGTGCGCGGCGGAGCCGCGGCCGACCGGGAACAAAACAAAGCGATTCGGGAATGGGCACAGGGCAAGGGCATCCAGGTGTCCGACCGGGGCCGGATCAAGCAGGAGATCGTGGACCGTTTCAATGCGGAGGCCGGTCGCTAACTCGACTCGCACGCTTGGTCCCACGCCATTCGCACCCACCGCGACCGTCGGTCGCGGTGGGTGCGGCGCATTTGGGCATCCTCTGACGCTCCGAGTGAGGGACACTGGAGAGGTGGAGTGCAGCCCCGGGCCGATTTCGCTCTCGGCGTAGGGCGGCGCTCGGCGGAACACCGGTGCAAGGCTTGGTGTTGGGCACATACACCGGGTACACAGGGTGCCCGATGAGTAGGTAGACGACACGCGGGCTTCGTCGAGGGATGCGGCAGCGCCGCACACCCTCGTTGTGTCGGCCCGCGGCGATACAGTGATGGCACGGTCACGTTGACGTCCGACAGAGCTTCGAGGCAAGGCCAGAGGGATCGGTCGAGGTGAGAAGCGGCGGCGACGGACACGGCACGTGAGGAGCAGGGATGTTCGAGCGGTTCACCGACCGAGCACGACGGGTTGTCGTCCTGGCCCAAGAAGAGGCTCGGATGCTCAACCACAACTACATCGGCACCGAGCACATCCTGCTCGGCCTCATCCACGAGGGTGAGGGCGTGGCCGCCAAGGCTCTGGAGAGCCTCGGCATCTCGCTGGAGGGCGTCCGCCAGCAGGTCGAGGAGATCATCGGCCAGGGCCAGCAGGCGCCGAGCGGGCACATCCCGTTCACGCCACGCGCCAAGAAGGTGCTCGAGCTGTCGCTTCGTGAAGCGTTGCAGCTCGGCCACAACTACATCGGCACCGAGCACATCCTGCTCGGCCTGATCCGTGAGGGTGAGGGCGTTGCCGCCCAGGTGCTGGTGAAGCTGGGCGCCGACCTCAACCGGGTCCGTCAGCAGGTGATCCAGCTGCTCTCCGGCTACCAGGGCAAGGAGCCGGCCGCGGCCGGCACCGGCGCACCGGGTGAGGCCGCCCCGTCGACGAGCCTCGTGCTCGACCAGTTCGGGCGCAACCTGACCCAGGCGGCCCGCGAGGGCAAGCTCGACCCGGTCATCGGGCGCGAGAAGGAGATCGAGCGGGTGATGCAGGTGCTCTCCCGCCGGACCAAGAACAACCCGGTCCTGATCGGCGAGCCCGGCGTCGGCAAGACGGCCGTGGTCGAGGGTCTCGGCCCAGCGGATCGTCAAGGGCGAGGTGCCCGAGACGCTCAAGGACAAGCAGCTCTACACGCTCGACCTCGGCGCTCTGGTCGCCGGCTCCCGCTACCGCGGTGACTTCGAGGAGCGGCTGAAGAAGGTGCTCAAGGAGATCCGCACCCGCGGCGACATCATCCTGTTCATCGACGAGATCCACACGCTCGTCGGCGCGGGGGCCGCGGAGGGCGCGATCGACGCGGCGAGCATCCTCAAGCCGATGCTCGCGCGGGGTGAGCTGCAGACCATCGGCGCCACCACGCTCGACGAATACCGCAAGTACCTCGAGAAGGACGCCGCGCTCGAGCGGCGGTTCCAGCCGATCCAGGTCGGCGAGCCGTCGCTGGCGCACACCATCGAGATCCTCAAGGGTCTGCGCGACCGCTACGAGGCGCACCACCGGGTGTCCATCACGGACGCCGCCCTGGTCGCCGCGGCCACGCTGGCCGACCGCTACATCTCCGACCGCTACCTGCCGGACAAGGCGATCGACCTGATCGACGAGGCCGGCGCGCGGATGCGCATCCGCCGGATGACCGCTCCGCCAGACCTCCGGGACTTCGACGAGCGCATCGCCCAGGTGCGCCGCGACAAGGAGTCGGCGATAGACGCGCAGGACTTCGAGCGGGCCGCGCAGCTGCGCGACAAGGAGAAGCAGCTGCTCGGGCAGAAGGCGCAGCGGGAGAAGGAGTGGAAGGCCGGCGACCTCGACGTCGTCAGCGAGGTCGACGACGAGCAGATCGCCGAGGTCCTGGCCAACTGGACCGGCATCCCGGTCTACAAGCTGACCGAGGAAGAGACGTCGCGACTGCTGCGCATGGAGGAGGAGCTGCACAAGCGGCTCGTCGGCCAGGACGACGCGGTCAAGGCGGTCTCCAAGGCGATCCGGCGCACCCGGGCCGGCCTGAAGGACCCGAAGCGCCCGTCCGGCTCGTTCATCTTCGCCGGCCCCTCGGGCGTCGGAAAGACGGAGCTGTCCAAGGCGCTCGCCGAGTTCCTCTTCGGCAGCGAGGACGCGCTCATCCAGCTGGACATGAGCGAGTTCCACGACCGCTACACGGTGTCGCGGCTCGTCGGTGCTCCTCCCGGCTACGTCGGCTACGACGAGGGTGGCCAGCTCACCGAGAAGGTGCGCCGCCGGCCGTTCTCGGTGGTCCTCTTCGACGAGATCGAAAAGGCCCACCCGGACGTGTTCAACACGCTGCTGCAGATCTTGGAAGACGGCCGCCTGACCGATGGCCAGGGCCGGATCGTCGACTTCAAGAACACGGTGATCATCCTGACCACCAACCTCGGCACGCGTGACGTCGCCAAGGCGGTCTCGCTCGGCTTCCAGGCCAGCGAGGACGAGGAGCAGCAACTACGAGCGGATGAAGCAGAAGGTCAACGACGAGCTGAAGCAGCACTTCCGCCCGGAGTTCCTGAACCGCATCGACGACACCATCGTGTTCCACCAGCTGACCGAAGAGCAGATCCTCAAGATCGTCGACTTGATGATCGCCCGGATCGAGACGCAGCTGCGCAACAAGGACATCAGCCTGGAGCTGACCCGCGAGGCCAAGCTCTTCCTGGCCAAGAAGGGTTACGATCCGGTGCTCGGTGCCCGGCCGCTGCGCCGCACCATCCAGCGCGAGATCGAGGACAACCTGTCCGAGCGCATCCTCTTCAACGAGCTGCGTCCCGGCCAGATCGTCGTGGTCAAGTGCGAGGGCGACCCGGTCGACTTCGAGAATTCGAAGCTGACCTTCAGCGGCGCCGACCGGCCGACCGAGGTGCCCGACGAGGTGCCCGCCGAGCTGGACGCGGCCGGTTCCGCGGAGGAGTAAGCGTTATTGTTCGGCTCTGAGGGGGCGTCTTCGATGGAAGACGCCCCCTCAGGCGTCTGCGGCGCTGTGTGTCGCCGTCCCCAGGGCGTAGTGGCCGTCCAGCTCGCAGGCCAGGCCGTCGTCGATCAGGCCAGAAAGGGCGCGGGTCCGCTGTACCTCGTCCGGCCACACGACGTCGAGCCGGGCCCGGGGGACCGGCACCGTCGCCTCCCGCAGTACGGCCAGCAGCAGTCCCCTGACCTGCCGGTCCGTGCCCGCGTACCGCTGTGTCCGCCGGGCCGGTCCGGCCAGCGCCGGTGCGCCCGCGCGCCGCCAGGCGCACGCCGTCCACAGCGGGCAGTCCGCGCAGGCCGGTGCGCGGGCGGTACACAGCAGCGCCCCCAGCTCCATGAACGCCACCGACGCCCGCGCCGCCCGCTCCGGATCGTCCGGGCAGCAGCAGCTCGACCGCGGCCAGGTCGGCCGCGGTGGTGGCCGTACCGCTGTCGGCCACGCCCTCGACGACCCGGGCGACCACCCGCCGTACGTTGGTGTCGACCACCGGGTGCCGCTGCCGGAAGGCGAACGCCGCCACCGCCCGCGCCGTGTACGTGCCGATGCCGGGCAATGCGAGCAGTTCGCTCGACGGTTGCCGGCACCGCGCCGTCGTGGCGCGCCACGATCGCCACCGCGCACGCGTGCAGGCGCAGGGCCCGGCGCGGATAGCCCAGCCGTCCCCAGGCGCGGATCGCCTCGGCCGCCGGCTCGGCCGCGAGCGCCGCCGGCGACGGCCACCGGGCCATCCACTGGCGCCAGACCGGCTCGACCCGGTTGACCTGCGTCTGCTGGAGCATGACCTCGCTCACCAGCACACCCCAGGCCGATCCGCCGGGGATCCGCCACGGCAGGTCGCGGGCGTTCTCGTCATACCACCGGGTGACCGTGTCGGCGAGGCTCGTGTCACGCATCGCCGCCGAATGTACCTGCCGGGAGTTTCGGGCTTGTGCCGGCTCGCGTTGTGACCGACCGCGAGTTCCTCGCCGATGGCGTGCGGTTCCGCGCCGATGGCGTGCGGGTTCCGCGCGATGGCGTGCGGCAAGATAGCCCGGGTGAACGACATCGCCGTCACCGTTATCGGCCAGGATCGGCCGGGGATCATCGCCGACGTCACGGAGATCCTCGCCGGGCTCGGCCTCAACCTGACCGACTCCACGATGACCCGGCTCCGCGGCCACTTCGCGATGACCCTGGTCTGCGCCGGGCCGCCCGACGTGGCGCAGGTGGAAGCGGCACTCGAACCGCTCACCGGGGACCGGGCGCTCGTCGCGACCGTACGGCGGGTCGCCGACGAAGCCGCACCGGAGCCGGCCGGCAGCCATCACGTACTGACCGTGCACGGCGCCGACCGCCTCGGCATCGTCGCCACGCTCAGCCGGGTGATCGCCGGGGCCGGTGGCAACATCACCGACCTGAGCACCCGGCTGTCCGGCGACCTGTACGTGGTGATCGCCGAGCTCAACCTTCCGTCCACCGTGGACGGTGCCGCCCTGGCCGGTACGCTCCGCGATGCGGCCCGGCAGCTCGGGGTCGAGGCGACGCTCCGGCCGGCCGAGGCCGATCTGCTGTGATCCGCCCCGTACTCGTGGCGCCCGCGGCCGTCCTCGCCGAGAAGGGCGGGGAGGTCGACCCGACCGATCCGGAGACCGTACGGCTTGCCGATGATCTCCTGGGCACCATGCGTGTCTCGCCCGGCTGCGTCGGCCTGGCCGCACCGCAGATCGGCGTCTCGGCCCAGGTGTTCGTGGTCGACGTCACCGGTCATCCGAAGGCGAGGACCTGCCACGGCCCCCTCGTACTGTGCAATGCCCGCATCGAAGAGGCCTCCCAATGGCAGAAGGGCCGGGAGGGCTGCATGTCAGTACCGGATCTCACCGGTGACGTGAAGCGGGCCGGGCGGCTCGTCGTCGTCGGTGCGCTCCCCGGTACGGGTGAAGAGGCGCGCATCGCCACGGACGCCTTCGAGGCGCGGGCCCTTCAGCACGAGATCGACCACTGCGCCGGGCTGCTGTTCCTCGATCGGGTGGCCGGCGCCCACGCCATCTACGCGCGGCAGGTGTATCTCTAAAGGTGCGCGACGGAGTTGGCGCTCGAAAGCGCCGCACGACCGAGCGACACGGGGATTGCTGAGTGATCGGCGCGCCGCCGTGGCCGGGGGCCGATCTCTCGATACGGTGAAGCCATCATGAGGCTGACGGCTATGAGGCTGACGGTTGGCTCGCTACCCGCTTCCGTCTATTGGCGGCGTCGGGCAGTCGTGCTCGGAGCCGTACTACTCGCTGTGATTGTCTTGTGGACGTCGTGTTCGGGTCCCTCGAAGTCGGACGCTTCGAAGGGCGTGGCCGTCAACACGTCGGCCTCGCCGGATCCGCAGCCGTCCACCGACGCGACGATCCTGACGCCGACGATCGGCGGCAGTTCGACCGGCAGTCCGGCGCCGACCAGTCTCGTGCCGCCGGTCGGCTCGGCCGATCCGGCCGGCACGGCCGTGCCGCTCACGCAATGCACCGACACCGACCTGCTGCTGACGGCTATGCCGGAGACCGCGCTGGCGCCGAACGGTGCTTATATCAAGTTCTATCTCAAGATCAAGAACACGTCCGGCCGGCCCTGCACGCGCAATCTCGGCGCCGACCACCAGGAGCTCTACCTCCAGTCGGGTACCAACAAGGCCTGGTCGTCGGACGTCTGCCAGCCGGTGCACGGCAGCGAGCTGGTGACCATGCAGCCCAACATCGAGCACTCGTACAGCGTCAACTGGAACGGCTTGGCCAGCAACGCCGGCTGCACGAACCGCAAGCCGCCCGGCATCGGCAAGTACGACCTGATCGCGCGCCTGGACACCAAGATCAGCGCGCCGGCGTCGGTGCAGCTGACCTAGCGCCCCTACACGTAGCGCTCGAGGATCGAGGCCTCGGCCAGCCGGGACAGGCCTTCCCGGACGCCGCGGGCCCGGGCGTCGCCGACACCGTCGACCGCCTGCAGGTCCTCGACGGTCGCGCCGAGCAGCCGTTGCAGGCTGCTCGAAGTGTTCAACCAGCCGGTCGACCACCGCGCCGGGCAGCCTCGGCACCTTGGCCAGCAGCCGGAACCCGCGCGGCGACACGGCCGCGTCGAGGGCGTCGGTCGCTCCCGGGTAGCCGAGCGACTTCGCCACCGCGACCAGGTCGATCAGGTCGGTCGCGGACAGTGCGTCGAGCTCACCGAGCGCGTCGTCGGGCGAGTGCATCCGGCCGCCGCCGGGCACGTAGTCGCGAATCACGAGAGTCCGGTCGGCCTCGACGCCGGCCATCAACTCCTCGAGCTGGAGGGCGAGCAGCCGGCCGTCGGTGCCGAGCTCCACCACGTACCCGGCGATTTCGTCGGCGATGCGTCGTACCATTTCCAGGCGCTGCACCACCGCGACCGCGTCGCGCACGGTCACCAGGTCTTCGATCTCCAGCGCGGACAGCGTGCCGCTGACCTCGTCGAGCCGCAGCTTGTAGCGCTCCAGCGTGGCGAGCGCCTGATTGGCCTTGGACAAGATCGCGGCCGAGTCGTCGAGGACGTGCCGCTGCCCGTTCACGTACAGCCCGATGATCCGCATCGACTGGCTCACCGAGATGACCGGGAAGCCGGTCTGCTTCGCGACGCGCTCCGCCGTACGGTGTCGGGTGCCCGACTCTTCCGAGGGAATCGTCGGGTCCGGCATCAGATGCACGGCGGCACGAACGATTTTGGTGCCGTCGCTGGACAGCACCACGGCACCGTCCATCTTGCACAGTTCGCGCAGCCGGGTCGCGGAGAACTCGACGTCGAGCGCGAAGCCGCCGGTACACAAGGATTCGACCACTCGATCGTGGCCGAGCACGATGAGCGCACCGGTGCGCCCGCGCAGGATCCGCTCCAATCCGTCGCGCAGTGCGGTGCCCGGTGCCATCAGGGCGAGGTTGGCCCGCAGCGGGTCGGTCCCGGGCAGGCCACCGGCCCAGCCCCCGACGAGGCCGTTAGTTGACCCGCCTCTGCTGGGCTCGCGGTCGATCGGCACCCGCACAGTCTACGGATGCTCGTACGAGTGGTGCTGGTGCGGTATCGACCCCAACCCGTAGAGTTGGCCAACGTCACCTATTGATGGATCAATGTGTATGTGTGAAAGGGCCACCGGTGGCCGGGCCAGAGCGGATTGAGTGGCGCAGAAGCTTTCCTTCGCGGTCACTCGCCGGACTCGGATGGTATGTCATCGTCGCCGTCCTCATAGTGGCGGCCGTCCTCCTGCTCTTCGGTAGCGAGCCGAAAACGCTGGACACCGGCGGCCCCAACCCGCTGGCCAACATTCCCATGTGGGCCGAGGTACTCGTCGGCATAGGCGCGATCCCCTTCGTTCTCGCCGTGGTGCGCCGCCCCCGAGTCGCCGCCAACCACTTCGCCCTGACGGTCCGGCCCGGCTGGGTCCGCACCCTCGTCCTTCCCTGGTCGCGCGTCGCCGAGGTCACCACCGCCGATATCGCCGGGGAGCGCTACCTCCTGGTCCGCTGCCGCGCCGGCCTCGACAGCATGGGCGACACACCCAGTTGGGTGGATCAGGCCGTCCTCCGCGCGATCGCCCGCGAGGGCTCCCGGAAGGCCAAACGCTTCGACCTCGCCGTGCGCCTGCGCGATTTCACCCCGGCCGTCGACGGCCAGATGAGCGCGTTGGCCGCCTTCGCTCCCGACCACGTCTTGATCGCCAACGCCTGAACCCCGTTCTTTTACCTATGACTCGGGCCCGTCGGGCGCGCGACCGTCGCTCCCGCCAGACACCGCTCGTCGCTGCGCTCCTCGCTGCCAGGTCCGCGCCCCCAAGCCCGCCGCGGGCGGAGGCCACAACTCCGGGGAAGTAGTGGCCTCGGGGGGGTCGGGTGGACCCAACTCCGGGGAAGTAGTGGCGTGCGCGGGGTCGGGTGGCCACAACTCCGGGGAAGTAGTGGCCACCGGGCGACGTGCGGTCGGGTCGTGGCCATGGGGTCAGGCGTCGGTGCTGGCTCGAGCGGCGTAGTGCAGGGCCATCCGGACGTCGGCGACCTCGAGCACCTTCATCCCGGGTGGGACCGAGCCGGTCGCGGCGGGGCCGCAGCCGAGCGGGACCAGGGCGTAGCGGAAGCCGAGGCGCGCCGCCTCGGCCAGTCGGCGGGGGACGGCGCCGACCCGTCGCACCTCGCCGGTCAGGCCGACCTCGCCGATCGCCACCAGGTCGGGCGCCAGGGGCAGGTCGTGGGCGGCCGAGGCGGTGGACAGCGCCATGCCGAGGTCGGCGGCCGGCTCGACGACCCGCATGCCACCGACGGTGGCCGCGAACACCTCGCGGTCGTGCAGCTTGACCTGCGCGCGTCGCTCGAGGACGGCGAGCACCATGGCTAGCCGGGCTGAGTCGAGTCCGCTGACGGTGCGCCGGGGCGAGCCGGCCGTCTGCGCGCCGATCAGCGCCTGGATCTCGGTGACCAGCGCGCGGCGGCCCTCCATCGCGACCGTGACGCAGGTGCCGGCCACCGGCATCGGCGTATCGCGTCAGGAACAGCCCGCTCGGGTCGGGCAGGCTGGTGATGCCGCCCTCGTGCATCTCGAAGCAGCCGACCTCGTCGGCCGCGCCGAACCGGTTCTTCAGACCGCGCACCATCCGCAGCGACGAGTGCTTGTCGCCCTCGAAGTTGAGCACCACGTCGACCAGGTGCTCGAGCACGCGCGGGCCGGCGACCTGGCCGTCCTTGGTGACGTGTCCAACGAGGACGGTCGCGATGCCGCGGTCCTTGGCCACGGCCACCAGTGCGGCCGCGACGGCCCGGACCTGGGTCACGCCGCCGGTCACCCCGTCGGCGCCGGGCGCGGAGATGGTCTGCACCGAGTCGAGGACCAGCAGGCCGGGCTTGACCGCGTCGAGATGGCCGAGCACGGCCGCGAGGTCGGTCTCCGCCGCCAGGTAGAGCCGCTCGTGCAGGGCGCCGAGCCGCTCGGCCCGCAGCCGGACCTGGCTGACCGACTCCTCGCCGCTGATCACGAGCGACGGCGAGTCGCCGATGGCGGCCCAGTGCTGGGCGACGTCGAGCAGCAGCGTCGACTTGCCGACGCCGGGCTCGCCGGCGAGCAGGACCACCCCGCCGGGGACAAGGCCGCCGCCGAGCACCCGGTCGAACTCCGGGACGTTGGTCGGCCGGGCCTGCGCGGGCGCCGCGCTGATCGAGGCGATCGGGCGGGCCGGCTCGAGCGGGGCGCGGGACTGCACCGAGCGGAGTGCGGCCGGGCCGACCGGCGTGCCGTGCGACTCGATGACCGAGCCCCACTCGCCGCACTCCGGGCAGCGGCCCATCCACTTGGGCGGCCGGTGCCCGCAGACGTCACATTCGTAGGCCGTGCCCTTGCCCTTGTTCGTCACACCCGCAAGCTACGCGACCCGTACGACAAAACCGGCTCGTCACACACACTTACTCAGCCGGCACTCACTCAGCCGGCGGCGGCGCTTCGCGCGACGGGGGCGACAGCGGCACGCCGACCGGCAGGGCTGCGCTGAGCGTCGTCGTCGACCCGTCCCCGTAGGTGAACGTGAATACGAATGTGACCGTCTTCCCGGCCTGGATGATCGCCGACCGGCCGATGAGCGCCAGGTATCCCCCGGGCACGTTCGGGTCGAGCACCCGCAGCCCGCCCTGCGGCACTTCCACGCTGAGCTGCGCCGACCCGACCGCGGTCGGCGAGGGGGCGGCGGATGGCGAAGCCGCACCCGAAGGCGAAGCCGAACCGGATGACGACGGCGCGATGGACGGCGGAGCAGCGGGAGGAGCGGCGGCCGACGGGGTCGGGCCGCCGATCAGCACCACGGTGCCGTTGCCGTCCGCCGGCGCCGCGCCGGTCAGCCGGGCGGTCTGGACGCTGTTGTTGAACAGCCGCACGTCCAACGGGACCGTGGTGTTGGGTTGGTACTCCTCGGCGTAGACGATCGTCCCGTTGCGCAGCGCGATCTGGCCGTCGGCACTGTTGACGTTGACCCCGGGCACCGCCGCGACCTGCGAATCGGTCTGCGTGATCTGCCCGGCGCTGCAGGCCGACAGGGCCGCGATCCCGGTCAGCAGGGAGGCGCCCACGAGCACGGCACCGAGCGACGTGCGACGACGGATGAGCATCACCTTTGGATCCTCCACCTCGGTGTCCCGTATGCGGCCGGATTACAGCCTAGAGGCACGAGATCCGCAGCTAACGCCGGACCCACACATACGCCGTCACGAGACCAGTAACAGCACCACGTCCAGCACCGCCACCACCATCACCGCCCGGAACGGCATCTTCGACGACGGGTCGCGCCGTACGAAAAGGCCGCTGATCCCCAGTACCGCTAAAGCTAGAGCCAACGCCGTCCAGCCCGGCCAGGCGGGCGGCCCCGGTGGTCCGAAGGTGAGCATGGCGGTCGCGGCGACGAGAAGGACGGCCGCGGCTACCAGGGATCCGCGGGGACCGAGGCGGTGCGGCAACCCGCGTACCCCGGTCCGGGCGTCGTCGGCCAGGTCCGGCAGCGTGTTGACGAAGTGCGCGCCCGCGCCGAGGAGGCCACCGGCCGCGATCAGCCACGGCGGTGGCGTCTTACCCGCGCCGAGCAGCACGAAGGACGGCAGGCAGGCGAACGACACCGCGTACGGCAGTACCGACACCACCGTCGACTTGAGCGGCCAGTCGTACAGCAGGGCCGAGGTCACGGCGAGGGTGGCGACCAGGCCCGCGGCCACGCCGGACAGGAAGCCCAGCGGCACGACGGCCACCGCCGCGGCCGCGCCCAAGATCGCGACGGTACGGCGGGACAGCTCACCGGTCGCGACCGGCTTGTCGGATCGGCCGACGGCCGCGTCGCGCGGTGCGTCGATCGCGTCGTTGACCCAGCCGATCGCCACCTGGCTCGCGAGGACGGTCGCCGCGGTCGCCACGACGCCCCAGGCCGATCGCCCGGTGCCGATCGCGAGCAGCGCGGCGACGGCGGTCACCGCTACCGCGGGCTCCGGATGACTGGCGCGTACCAGCGCCGATGCTCGGACCATCCGGCAAGTCTGGCCGCCCACAGGGTTCCGTGTCAGGCTCAACGCATGGCCCGGGCCGTACGCGTGCGCAACGACCCAGCTCACTTCGATGAGCTGGCCGGAGATTGGTGGCGTCCGGGCAGTCCCCTTCGCCTTTCTGTACTGGCTGGCCCGCGCTCGCGCCCAGCTCATCCCGCCCGCGGCGCGCGAGGGCGCGATCCTGGTCGACCTGGGCTGCGGCGGCGGCCTGCTCGCCCCGCACCTGGCCGGCAAGGGCTACCGGCACGTCGGCGTCGACCTGGATCCGCTCCGCGCTCGAACAGGCTCGCTGCGCACGGCGTCGAGGCCGGTGCTGGCCGACGTCTGCCAGTTGCCGTTCGCCACCGGCTGCGCCGACGTGGTCAGCGCCGGTGAGCTCCTCGAGCACGTGGCCGACGTGCCCGGCACGGTCGCCGAGGCCTGTCGCATCCTGCGCCCGGGCGGCTGGCTGGTGCTCGACACGCTCAACGCACACCGCGCTGGCCGCGCTGCTCACCGTCCACATCGGGGAACGCATCGCTCGCCGTCGATCCGAGGCATGCACGACCCGGCGCTGTTCGTCGATCCCGCGCACGCTGACGTCCGAATGCGCCCGGCACGGCGTGGCGCTCGAGGTCCGTGGAGTCCGGCCGACGCTGCCCAGCCTCGCCGCGCTGGGTGGCGACCCGGCGCAACGCGGTCCCGATCGTGCCGACCAGGTCCACGGCCGTGCTCTACCAGGGGATAGGGCGCAAAAGCGTGAGAGAGGAGCACCGATGACGGCAGCGTTGAGACGGCGATCCGCCTTGCGCCACGGTTCGCCGCCCGGGCCGCCGCCCACGACCGGGACGGACTCTTCCCGGTCGACGACTTCGCCGACCTGCGCGGCGCCGGCCTGTTCGGGCTGCTGGTGCCGGAGCGGCTGGGCGGCCTGGGCGCCGGCTTCGCCGACTACGCCGCGGTCGCGTACGAGCTGGCCCGCGGCAACGGCGCCACCGCCCTGGTGTTCAACATGCACGCCTCGGTCACCGGCGCGCTGGCCGGCATCCCCGAGGCGCTGGCCGACACGCTGGGCGTGCCCGACGACGTTCTTCGCCGCCCGCGACGAGATACTGTCGCGCCGCCGCCAGCGGCGCCTGGTACGCGGTGGCGATGAGCGAGCGCGGCGTCGGCTCGCGGCTGTCGCAACTGTCCACTTCGTACACCGTGGAGCCGGACGGCGGCTTCACCATCAAGGGCACCAAGACGTTCTGCTCCGGCGCCGGGCACGCCGACGCCTACCTGGTCGCCGCGCGCAGCGCCGCCGATCCGACCGTCGGTCTCGCAGTTCCTGGTGCCGGCCGACACGCCCGGCCTGACCGTCGAGCCGACCTGGGACTCGCTCGGCATGCGCGCGACCGGCTCGCACGACCTGCACCTCGACGTGACCGTGCCGGCGGGCGCCCTGCTCGGCGGCGTGGAGGGGCTGGCGCTGCTGGTCGCCCAGCTGATGCCGCACTGGCTGGTGGCCAGCTACGCGGCCGTCTACGTGGGCGTGGCCCAGGCCGCGGTGGACGCGGCCGTGGCCCATGCCGTCGAGCGCGGGCTGGGCAACCTGCCGGCGGTCACGGGCCCGGATCGGGCGCGCCGACGCGGCCGTGGCGGCCGCCCGGCTCGCGGTCGCCGAGGCCGCCCGCCGGGTCGACGAGGCGCCCGGGCGAGCCGAGACCAACCGCTGGGTGTGGCGGGCCAAGCTGCTCGCCGGCACGACCGCCGCCGACGTGGCCGCCGTCGATGCTGGAGGCCGCCGGCACCTCGGCCACGCGACGCGGCCATCCGCTCGAGCGGCTGTACCGGGACGCCCGGTGCGGCTCGCTGCAGCCGGCCACCTCCGACGTGTGCGCCGACTGGCTGGGCGTCGCCGCGCTCGGCGGCGATCCGGACTCCGACGGGTCGGCGCCGCGGTGGTGAGCCACGGTGAGCCGGCTTCGGCATGCGCATACCCGGGCGTCCGTCGGGCAGGACGAGCTCTGGGAGGGCTTCTTCGACCGGCACTACGCCGGCGTCCAGCGCGGCGCTGGCCAAGCGGATCTTCGCGCAACTCGGGCGTGGTCACGCCGGCACGGCGCGGTCAACCCGCTGCTCGAGGACGTCTCCGGCTGGTCGACCGCAGCGCCGGATGCGCCGCTACCTGATCGAGGCGCTGCCGCTCGGCAAGGACGCGGTCAGCGGCGCGCTCGACGCGGCCGGGCTCGCCCGCCGCCGACGTCGGCCTGTTCGCGGTCTGCTCGTGCACCGGCTACGTCACGCCCGGGCCTGGACATCCTGCTGGCCCGCGACCTCGGCATGTCGCCGCGGACGCAGCGGCTGTTCATCGGGCACATGGGCTGCTACGCCGCGCTGCCCGGCCTCGGCGCGGCGGCCGACTTCGTCGCCGCGCGCCGGACGGCCGGCGGTGCTGCTCTGCGTCGAGCTGACCAGCCTGCACGTGCAGCCGCCGACCGCGGACCCGCAGCAGATCGTCGCGCACGCGCTGTTCTCCGACGCCGCGGCGGCCGTGGTACTGCTGCCCGACGCGGCCCGGCGTACGCGGTCCTGCGAGGTCACCGCGGTCACCGACACGACGCACCGCCGACCACATGACCTGGGACGTGACCGACCTCGGCTTCCGGATGGGGCTGTCGCCGAAGGTGCCCGGCGTGCTGTCGCTGCTACGTCGCCGATCTGGTGCGACGAGCTGCTCGACCGGCACGGCCTGACCGTCGCCGACGTCGACGGCTGGGCGGTGCACCCGGGCGGCCCCAAGATCCTCGACGTGGTCCGCGACCGCCTCGAACTGCCGCCGAGCGCGCTCGCCGCGTCCCGCGCGGTGCTCGCCGCAGCACGGCAACTGCTCGTCCGCCGACCGTGCTCATGATCATCGACGCGATCCGCCGCCGCCCGTCCGGCGCTCCCCAGCGCATCGTCGTGCTGGCGTTCGGCCCCGGGCTCACGCTGTACGCCACGTTGCTTTCTTTGTAGATGACTCGGGTCCGTCGAGCGCACGACCGCTGCTCCCGCCAGACACCGCTCCGCTTCGCTCCGCTGCCAGGCCCGCGTTCCCAAGCCCCGGACGCCACAACTTCGGGGAACCATTGCCCTTCGGCGCGCGGGAGGCCACAACTTCGGGGAACCAGTGGCCTCCCGAGGCCCCGGTGGGCACTACTTCGGGGAACTAGTGGCCTCGCGTGGGGCGGGTGGGCACTACTTCGGGGGAAGTTGTGGCGGTGGGGGGCGATCTTGGTGGCTTGGGATCACCAGAGGCGCTTGACGTCGTCCTTGAAGTCCTGGACCGACCTGACGTTCGGGACGACCTTGACGATGGCGCCGGTGCTGTCGATCAGGACCGCGGCGGCCATCATGGCGGCACCGTCGGAGGTCGGGGCGAGCGCCGGGATCGCCGTGCGCAGCGAACGGTCCGGGTCGGCCAGCCCGGCAACTGGAACGGCCGGCGTCGACAGGTTTGGCACGCTCGAGATCTTGGTGCCGATCACGAGGATCGACACGTGGCCCGACGGTGGCCGGTCGGCGGCGGCGCTGCCGGTGGCCGCCGTGGTGCCGGCGAGCGTGCTGCCCGTGCCCGAGCTCGGTGTGGCGGCCGGCGGGCCGCGTTGACGACGTTGAACGTCGCGGTCACGAACGCGTCGCAGGGGCAGTTCTCCACGAGCAGGATCACGGCCGGCGCGACGTCGCGCAGCAGCACGCGACCACCGTCCGCGTCGATCAGGGCGACGTCAGAGATCGAGATGGTCTGCGGGCTGCGGGCTGCGGGCGGCACCGTCCGGGGGCGCTGGCCCGGCCAGGCGACGGCGAAGAGGCTGGTCAGCGTGGCGATCACGGCCACGGTCATGATCAGGAGAGGGACGGCGAGGCCGGGCGAGTCGTCGTCGACACGCCCGAGTGGCCTCTCCTGCAAGTGCAGCCGGCGACGCCACCGGCGCCGCATTGCCTCGCGGCGAAAGGTCTCGGCGAATGGACACGCCCTCGTCATCGAGCGCGGACGCGTCGTCGGGGACGATGACCGTCCCCCACTCCGGTGGGAGGTCCGGCAGCCCGCCACCTTCCTGCGGCCGTCTCGCCGCCCCCATTGTCTCCGCGGAGGGTGCCCATCGCCGTTTCTCCTCAAGCCTGCCTCCACTTTCCCCTAAGGGACGGCTGTGCGCCAGAGGTCCAGACATCGAGATCTGTGCGTCCGGAAATCGGCGCAGAGTGTGATTTCAATGACGTTCTGTAGCGACCCCTAGTGGCGTCCAGAACGCTCGCGAACCCACAGCTACCTATCGGAAATGTCCGCTTAGCTGGGCGTTTGCTGACCGCGACGGGTCCTCGATCCATTACACGGCAGCTTCGGCGCGTCCTGTCAAGCGGGAGAAAGGGGACTCACATGCGTTCTGACCTGCGCTAACGCGGCCCGCTGGGGTGGGCCGACAGGGCGTGACCGTGTTACGCTAGACACAGCGAAAGGGGTTTCGAACCTATGGTTTTCAGTGTCGGCGAGACCGTTGTCTACCCCCACCACGGGGCCGCACTCATCGAGGCAATCGAGACTCGGGTCGTCAGGGGCGAGGAGAAGCTGTATCTCGTCCTCAGGGTCGCTCAGGGTGACCTGACGGTGCGGGTGCCCGCTGAGAATGCCGAGATCGTCGGCGTGCGCGAAGTGGTTGGCGAAGAGGGCCTGACCAAGGTCTTCGACGTCCTCCGCGCTCCGCACACCGAGGAGCCGACCAACTGGTCGCGGCGTTACAAGGCAAATCTGGAGAAGCTGGCTTCCGGCAATCCGCTCAAGGTCGCGGAGGTCGTGCGTGACCTTTGGCGTCGTGAGCGCGAGCGGGGCCTGTCGGCCGGCGAGAAGCGCATGCTCGCCAAGGCCCGTGACATTCTGGTCGGCGAGGTGGCGCTCGCCGAGAAGAGCACCAAGGACGAGGCGGAGATCCTCCTCGACAAGGTGCTGACCGAGGCCTGAACGTTCCCGGCCAGCGCGTTTCGCAACCGAGGACCGCGACGTGACCGCGCAGCTCAACCATTGCGCGGTGACGTCGCGGTCCTCGTTCCGGCGGCGGGTCTCGGCGTCCGGCTCGGCCCGGGCGGCCCCAAGGCACTGCGGCTGCTCGGCGGCGAGCCGCTGCTGGTGCACGCCGTCCGCCGGCTGCGCCGCGGCGCCGTGCGTCGGTTGCGATCGTGGTCGCCGCTCCCGCCGACGACGGTCGACGCGGTGTCGGCGCTGCTCGCGCCGGTCGCGCCGGTGACCGTGGTGGCCGGCGGGGCGACCCGGCAGGAGTCGGTCGCCGCCGCGCTCGCCGCCGTACCCGACGGGCTTCGACGATCGTGCTGGTGCACGACGCCGCCCGGGCCCTCGCGCCGCCCGAGCTGGTCGAGCGCGGTCGCGGCCGCGGTCCGGGCCGGCCACGACGCGGTCATCCCGGTGCTGCCCGTCGTCGACACGATCAAGCGAGGTCGACGCCGACGGCGTGGTGCTCGGCACCGTCGACCGCTCGGTGCTGCGCGCCGTGCAGACCCCGCAGGGCTTCCGGCGGGCGGTGCTGCGCGGCCGCGCACGCCGCCGCCGTCGACGAGCACACCGACGACGCGGGCATGGTCGAGAAGCTGGGCGTTACCGGTGCGACTGCGTCCCCGGCGACGAAGCGGCCCTGAAGATCACCCGCCCGGTCGACCTGGCCCTGGCCGAGCTGCTTCTACAGAACGAGGCCACTGCCTCGTAAGAAGCAGTGGCCTCGGCGACGGCCAGGCTCAGGCGGCGGGCAGGGCAGCCGCGGTGCGGCGCGGACGGCGGCGCCACATCAGGAAGGTGCCGATCGAACCGCCGATTCCCAGCGTGGCCACCACGGCGCCGGCGATCGTCATGCCGGTCGCGTTGTGGTGCGCGGTGGCCGAGCCGAGCGCCGCATACGCCAGCGTGGCCGGCATCGCGCCGAACAGGGTACCGGCGACGAACGGCAGGAACCGGACTGAGGTCGTACCAAAGATGTAGTTGGAGATGCAGAAGGGCACGATCGGGACCATCCGGGACACCGCGACGGCGAGGATGCCGCGGTTGGCGACGGCCTGCTCGATGTGGAGCAGGCGGCCCTTGAGGTGCCGGGCCATGAACTCGCGACCGAGGAAGTGCCCGACGGTGTAGGCCGCGACGGCGCCCAGCGTCACGCCGATCAGGATGTAGCCGGCGCCGGGCATCCAGCCGAAGAGCAGCCCGCCGACCGCGGAGAGCACGGTCCGCGGCACCATCGCCGTGGTCAGCAGGGCGGTGGCGCCGACCGCGATCAGCGGCGCGAACACACCCTCCGTGTCCATCGCGTTGGCCAGCGAATGGCGGGTCGGGTGAACTACCACCATGATCACGAATAGGGCGGTGAGCAGCACGGTGAGAACACCGAAGCGATAGGCCGCCCGGGTCCTGTACCAGGGCCGCTGCTGCGCGACGGTGGCGGAAGGCCGCGTCCGCCCCGCGATGGGGGCGACGTCGACAACGGTCTCGCGTTCCAGGGTCTCGAGCTGCACCCGACCAAGACTAGGGGGCGATTGCCAGCCTGCCGACCCCCAAAAGGGGCCTGCTACCGGAAGTTCACGGCTGTGCACCTGTCGCGTACCCTCCGATCGTGGTCATTCCGGTGGTTGGCGTTGGTACCGATGTCCATGCCTTCGAGGCCGGTCGTCCCTGCTGGGTGGCCGGTCTGGAATGGAAGGGCGTCGATGGGCTGGCGGGCCACTCGGACGGAGATGTCGCAGCGCATGCAATGTGTGACGCACTGTTGTCGGCGGCCGGTCTCGGAGACCTCGGCGCCAACTTCGGTACCAACCGCCCCGAGTGGGCAAAGGCGTCGGGCGTGAAGCTGCTCGAGGAGGCGGCGAAGCGGGTCCGGGACGCCGGCTTCGCGGTCGGCAATGTGTCAGTGCAGATCGTCGGCGTGGCGCCCAAGGTCGGCACCCGGCGCGGCGAGGCCGAACGGGTACTGCGGGCGGCGGTCGGCGGCATGGTGCGCGTCGCCGGTACGACCACCGACGGGCTGGGCTTCACCGGCCGGGGCGAAGGGCTGGCCGCGATCGCCGTGGCACTGATCTACCCGGTGCCCTCCAACCAGGGCATCGGCTAGCGGACCGGCGGACGACATCCTCTACTGACGCTTGGGCAAGGCCACAACTTCCCCGGAGTTGTGGCCTCCCGGGCCGCGGAGACCACTACTTCCCCGGAGTTGTGGCCACCTGAGGCCGCCCGGCCGTCCGGCCTGCCGCCCGGCCGGCCAGCCGGCCAGCCGGCTCGGCGGACTTAGATGCTCCGGCCGGCCCAGGTCCAGGCGTAGCCGGCGTCCTCGCAGGAGAGGGCGGGCTCGCAGAGGTCGAGTGGCCGGAAGGTGTCGACCATCACCGCCAACTCGTCGAAGGCCTCGACGCCGATCGCGCGCTCCGCGGCACCCGGCTGCGGGCCGTGCGTGAAGCCGCTCGGGTGCAGTGACATCGACCCCTGCTCGATGCCGGAGCCCCGCCGGGCCTCGTAGTTGCCGCCGGTGTAGAAGAGCAGTTCGTCGGAGTCGACGTTGTGGTGGTTGTAGGGCACCGGGATCGACAGCGGGTGGTAGTCGACCTTGCGCGGGACGAACGAGCAGATCACGAAGTTCGGCCCCTCGAACGTCTGATGGACCGGCGGCGGCTGGTGCACCCGCCCGGTGATGGGCTCGAAGTCGTGGATCGAGAACGCCCACGGGTAGAGGCAGCCGTCCCAGCCGACCACGTCGAACGGGTGGTGCGCGTAGACATATCGGGTCCAGCCGCGGCGGTGCTGCACGTAGACCTCGACGTCGGTGTCGGCGACCGGCTCCGGGCCGTCGGGGCCGCGCAGGTCGCGCTCGCAGTACGGCGAGGCCTCGAGGAACTGGCCGCGCACCGACAGGTAGCGGCGGGGCGGGCCGATGTGGCCGGTCGCCTCGATGGCGAGCAGGCGGACCGCACCGTCGATCGGGACGATCCGGTGGATGACCGAGGTCGGGATGATCGCGTAGTCGCCTTCGCCGAGATCCAGGTGGCCGAACGTCGACTCCAGGCGCGCCCGCCCGGACTCGACGTAGAGGCACTCGTCGCCGATCGCGTTGCGGTACAGCGGCGACGGCCGGTCGGCAACCACGTACGAGATGCGGACGTCGTCGTTGGCGAGCAGGTGCTGGCGGCCGAGCACCGCGTCCGCGCCGGTCGTGTCCAGCTTGTGCGTCTTGAAGTGCCGCGGCTTGAGCGGCCGGTTGGCGGCGCGCGACCAGGCCGGCGGGTCGTACTCGTCGGCGGCGACGATCGCGGTCGGCATATGGCGGTGGTAGAGCAGCGACGAGTCGCTGGAGAAGCCCTCCTGGCCCATCAGCTCTTCCGCGTACAGGCTGCCGTCCGGCTGCCGGAACTGGGTATGCCGTTTGGGTGGCACCTCGCCGGCGCTGCGGTAGTACGGCACTGTTGCCTCCTCGAGTGTCCGTTTATCGGACGTACGTGTCCGCCTACGCCGAGCATACGTGCCGACACGACCGGGTAGACCCGTGAAGAATTCGCGACAATCGCCAGGTATGGTCCCGAGCGGAGGTGGAGATGGGGAAAGGCCTGCGACGCGCGCTGACCGCGCTCGCCGTGCTGGTCGTCGCCTTCGCGGTGACCATGACCGCCTACCGCACTCTCAAGCCGGCCGACACTTTCACCAAGGCGACCCGCCCGCTGGAGTCACCCGGGCCGGTCAAGTCCATCCAATATGGCGAACTGCACTCCGCCCCGCTGATCGTCGACGGCACCGTTCGTGTGTACGCCGACCAACGCCGCGTGTACGCCGACACGCCGGTGACCGCCAACCGCGAGATGACCCCGCACTGGGCGTTCCGGCGGTGGCCGGCCGAGGTCGTGTCGATCACCATGATCGAGAAGTCCAGCACCGGCGGCAGCGTCTCGGTCGTGATCACGAAGTGGTCCGACGGCGTGGTCGCCGCCCTCGACGCGTCGACCGGCGACAGCATCTGGCAGGCGCGCATCGAACCGGCCAGCGGCGAGACCTTCCAGGGCCGCCGGACCGCCGCCACGACCGTCTGGCAGCCGCAGGGGATCTTCACCAGCGCGTCGTCGATCACCAAGCGCCCGGTCGTGATCGTCACCGGCAAGGACAAGTCGGTCGCCTTCGACCCGTGGACCGGCGTCATCCGGTGGTCCCGCACGTTCATCGGCCGCTCGGGCTGCCACACGTCCATGTGGACCGGGCCGACGACGTACCTCGTGAAGGACAGCTGCGTCCGGCCCGCGCTGCTGGAGATCTTCGACGCGGACACCGGCATCAAGCTGTCGCAGTGGCGCCCGCCGGGCGCGTCGATCGGCCCGCCGAACGTGTCCAACTGGTACGTGCAGCCGTCCTCGTGCCAACAGGGCGTCTCCGGGTGCGCGCTGTTCAAGGCGGCGGCCACCAGTGATGTGGTGAGCTTCACCGCCGCCGCGGAAGGCGTCGGCAAGATCACCCCGACGTACTGGAAGGTCGCCGCCAACGGCGCGATCGCGCCGCAGCCGTACCTCGACAAGGACAACGTCTTCGTCGTCGGCGACACGCTCGTCCAGCAGGTCGTCACCGACTACATCTGGGCCACCTCGGCGACCACCGGCAGGCAACTGTGGCGCTCGGAGGTCGCCGGCACGCTGATCGCCGCCGACGCCAAGAACGTCTACCTGATCAACCGCGAATACCAGTTGCTCGTGCTCAACCTGGTGACCGGCGCGGTCACGTCGAGCACCGAACTGCGCATCCGGCCCGAGGACAAGTGGGTGTTCAAGTACACCTACCTGCACGACGGCTATCTCGCGATCGAGCGCCTTCAGCCCGGCAACACCCTGTCGGACGTGGACGAGCGCTACTACTTCAGCGCCACGACGGTGGTCCTCGTCGGGGTCTGATTTATCGATGACTCGGGTCCGTCGAGGGCACGACCGTCGCTCCCGCCAGAAATCCCGGCGTCCGCGTTCCCAAGCCCGGCTCGGCCGCCACAACTTCGGGGAAGTAGTGGTCTCAGCGGGGCCAGGAGGCCACTACTTCCGGGAAGTTGTGGCGTCCCGGACCGGCCTGGGTGCGGGCGTCCCGGACCGGCCTAGATGGGGCGGACCGGACCGGCCTAGATGGGGCGGACCGGACCGGCCTGGGGAGGACCGGCCTAGATGAGGGCGGACAGGAAGGCGTCGTTCTCTTCCGGGGTGCCGACCGTGACGCGGATGCCGTCGCCGGCGAACGCGCGCGTGTAGATGCCGGACTTCTCCAGTGCGGCGGCCACCTCGGTGGTCCGGTCGCGCAACGGCAGCCAGACGAAGTTGCCCTGGCTCTCCGGTACCTCCGGGTAGAGCTTCCGTACGCCGTCCAGCAGTCGCTCCCGCTCGGCCACCACGATCGCGACCCGCCGGCGCATCTCGTCGTCCGCCCGCAGCGCGGCCAGGCCGGCCACCTGCGCCAGCATCGACGAGGAGAACGGGGTGACCACCTTGCGCACGGCCGTGGCCACCTCGGGTGCGGCCACCAGATAGCCGAGGCGCAGCCCGGCCAGCCCCCACGCCTTGGACAGCGTGCGGAGGATGGCCACGTTGGGCCGATCCCCGTACTCGGCGATGCCGTCCGGCACGTCCGGGTCGGTGACGAACTCGCTGTACGCCTCGTCGAGGACGACAAGCACGTCCTCCGGCACCCGCGCCAGGAATGCGTCCAGGTCGGCGCCGGCGGACCGCCGTACCGGTGGGATTGTTGGGGTTGCAGACCAGGATCAGGCGGGTCCGGTCGGTGATCGCGTCGGCCATCGCCGGAAGGTCGTGTCCGTGCTCGACCGTGTTCGGCACCCGGATGCTGGTCACCCCGCTGGTGGCGGCGATGATCGGGTAGGCCTCGAAGGAGCGCCAGGAGTAGAGCACCGCGTCGCCGGGCACGCACACGGTGCGGACGAGGTGCTCGGAGATCGCCACCGAGCCGCAGCCGGTCGCGATCCGCTCGGGTTCGACGCCGAGGCGGTCGGCCAGCGCCTGGCGCAGCTCGACGACGCCCATGTCCGGGTAGCGGTGGACGTTGGCCGCCGCCGCGGTGATCGCCTCGAGCACGCCGGGCAGCGGGCCGTACGGCACCTCGTTGCTGGCCAGCTTGATCGCGCCGGGAACCGCGCGGCCCGGCACGTACGCCGGGCAGCGCGTCGAGGTCAGCGCGAGTTAACCGAGTCATTCGTCTCTCCAGACTTCACAGGCTCATCCGCGGGTTCCTCGACACGCGGGATGCGGACCACGACGGTCGCGGCCGACCGGTCGTGGAAAGCGCGGCGCAGCGGCCAGTCGAACACCGGCGACAGGCAGTCGATGATTTGCAGGATGAAGCCGATCCCGCAGTACCACAGCAGGGTAGGCAGGCCGAGCGGGTTCCACCGGCGGATCGCCCGGCCGAAGCCGATCGCGTCGGTGCTCTCCTGGCGCATGACCTTGACGCGCATCACGCGCTTGCCGAGCGTCTGCCCGCTGCCGGCGATCGCGGGCACCTCGTAGGCGAACCACAGTGCGGCCGCCAGGACGATGATGACGATCTCCAGGTAGCTCAGCCGCGCGGACGAGGCGAGCGGCTCGACCTTCTCACCGGCCATCGAGGCGCGGAAGGCCGCCGAGACCTCGGGGTAGATCTCTTGCCAGTACTGGTACACGAACCAGCCGTTCACCACGATGTTGAGCGCGAGCACGGCGCAGATGTCGATCAGCCGGGCCAGCAACCGTGACCACATCGGGGCGATGGGCAGCCCGTGGGCCACGGCGGCCGGGACGATCGACACCAGGGTCGGCACGGGCCGGCCGGGCAGCAGCACCGGGATCGCGCCGGGCGGCAACTTGTCACCGGGGAAGAGGCCGGGTGGGACCGGCGTGCCCGGGGGTAGCGGGATGGCCCCGGGCGGCAGGACCATGCCCGGCGGCAGCGGCGGGACCCCGGGTGGCCACGCAGCGCCCGGCTGGCTCGGCGGCGGCGCCCCGGCCCCGACCGGCGGCCTTCCGAACGGCGGCGATCCGACCGGCGGCATTCCGAACGGCGCTGACCCGACCGGCGGTTCGACGACCGGCGGTTCGATTGGTGGCGGTTCGACCGGAGGCGTCGGACGCGCGGGCTGGGTCGGCGGCGCGGGCTGGGATGGAGGCTTGATCGTCGGCGCGGTGCTCTTCGGCGGGCCGGCCGGCGCCGGAGCATCGGCCGGGATCGGCTCGCCGACCCAGCCCTCGCCGTCCCAATAGCGCTGGACCTCCTGGTCAACGGGGTCCTTGTACCACCCAGGGGCTACCTCGGTCACGGGCCGTCCTTTATCACAACCGTGGTGGCCCACTTGTCGTGGAGGCACTGCTTGTAGGGCTGGTCCCACAGTTGCCAGAGCCCGTCGATCCACCGGAAGAACGGGACGAACGCCCCCAACACGTACCAGACCAGCCAGCGCCGCACCAGCATGCCGCGGGTGACCGGCACGGTCGAGTCGTCCAGCGGCACGATTCTGATCTTCATCACCCGTTTGCCCCACGTCGTGCCCCGCCTGCGCAGTGCGTGCTCCACCTCGTACAGGTAACTGAAGAGAACGCTCAGGATCAGCACTCCACCGTAGATGGCCAGCAACGGCAGTAACACGGCACCCAGGCTCGGCTCGTTGATCGCATTGCCGTCGGCGTCGTATTCGATGTTGCCGACCGTATCGGACAGCACGACGAACGTCCCGATGATCGCCGGCACGACGAGGATCAGCGAGACCACGAAGAAGACGGCCACGTCGACCAGAAACGCGAGCAGCCGGTCGGTGAACTCGGCGAGCGGCCGGCCGTCCGGCGTGGTCGGCTTCGGGGCGGGCGGACGCATGCTGGACGGGACCGCGAAACCGGCCTGTGGATAAGTCTGTGGATATTCACCCTGTGGGTAGCCGGCCGGATAAGGCGCGACCGGCGGCATGGGCTGGCCCGATTGTTGGGGTGGATACGTCACGAAGACAGTGTTACAGGTTTCCGCGACGTTCCTGTTCCCGCTCGATGGCCTCGAAGAGCGCCTTGAAGTTTCCCTTGCCGAAGCCGAGCGAACCGTGCCGCTCGATCAGCTCGAAGAACACGGTCGGACGGTCCTGCACCGGCTTGGTGAAGATCTGCAACAGGTAGCCGTCCTCGTCCCGGTCGACGAGCACCTTGCGGGCCTTGAGCTCCTCGATCGGCACCCGGACCGTCGCCGATGCGCGCCCGCAGTTCCGGGTCCTCGTAGTACGAGTCGGGGGTGTCGAGGAACTCGACGCCGGCCGCGGCCATCTGGTCGATCGTGCGCAGGATGTCGTTGGTGGCCAGGGCGACGTGCTGGGCGCCCGGACTGCCGTAGAACTCGAGGTACTCGTCGATCTGCGACTTCCGGCGCCCCGCGGCCGGCTCGTTGAGCGGGAACTTGACCTTGCGGCTGCCGCTCGCGACCACCTTGCTCATCAGAGCGGAATAGTCGGTGGCGATGTCGTCGCCGATGAACTCGGCCATGTTGGTGAAGCCCATGACCCGGCGGTAGAACTCGACCCAGTCGTCCATCGCGCCGAGTTCGACGTTGCCGACGACGTGGTCGATGGCCTGGAAGAAGCGCCGTCCGGGCGCGACGATCGGCTGCCGCGCGACGAAGCCGGGCAGCCACGGGCCCGAGTAGCGGGAGCGGTCGACGAGGGTGTGGCGGGTCTCGCCGTACGCGGCGATCGCGGCCAGCCGGACGACGCCGTTCTCGTCCTGCTCGTCGTGGGGCTCCGTGAGGCCGGTCGCGCCCTGCTCCACCGCGTACTTGTATGCCATGTCGACATCCGGCACGTCCAGCGCGATGTCGGCGATCCCGTCGCCGTGGCGCTCGTAGTGCTGGGTGGCCGGCGCCTGCCGGTGCACGCCACCGGTCAGCACGAACCGGGCGGAGCCCGAACGGAGCACGTATTCGGCGTGGTCGCGTTGCCCCTGCTCAGGCCCGCGATAGGCGACCAGAGTCATCCCGAACGCGGTCGAGTAGAAATGCGCGGCCTGCTTGGCATTGCCGACGTAGAAGCGGAGGTGGTCAATCCCGTTGACCGGGAACGGATCCTGCGTCACATCGTGTGCGATCGCGCCGATCAGCCGATCGGTGTCGTCGAGTGCCCGCGTCATGCCTGTCAGCGTGACTCCGTTTTACCTTATTGTGCAATGGATACGAATTTGGCTGACCTTCTTGCGCCATCCGGAAAGGTGTGGTGGACAAATTGTCCAGCGTGGACGAGCTCGATGCTCGATTGATTGACCTGCTCGCCGCCGAGCCCCGGATCGGCGTACTGGAGTCCTCGCGCCGACTGGGGGTCGCGCGGGGCACCGTGCAGGCTCGGCTGGACAAGCTGACCGAGCGCGGCGTGATCCGCGGGTTCGGCCCGGAGATCGTGCCGGGTGCGCTCGGCTATGGCGTGATGGCGTTCGTGACATTGGAAATTCGCCAGCGGTACGGGCACCAGCCGGTCACCACGCACCTGGCCGGCATCCCGGAAGTCCTGGAGGCGCACACGATCACCGGCCTCGGCGACCTGCTGTGCCGGATCGTGGCGCGCTCGAACGCCGACCTGCAACGGGTGATCGACCAGGTGATGTCGTTCGAGGGCATCGTGCGGGCGTCGACGAACATCGCCCTCGAGGAGCAGATCACCTACCGGACGCTGCCCTTGCTGCACGCCGCGTCAGCGTGAGGAGTGCTCCATCACCAGAGCGAGCGCGGTGTCCTCGGCCAGGGCCTCGTAGTAGTGCGGCACGTCGCCCGGGAACGACGCGTAGTCGCGCGGGTTGAGGACGACGGTCTGGCCGACCGGGCCACAGCGCACCGCGCCGCTCATCACCAGGACGTGCTCGATCGAGCCGACCAGGTGCGCCTCGGCCTGGCGAACCGCGCCGAGCCCGATGGTGATCAGGTAGATGTCCCGGCGGGCCCCCGGCGGGCAGGTGGCCAGCAGCGTGCCGACGTAGTCGGACTGCTCGGAGCGGATGGCCGGCCCATCCCCGGCGCGGATCACGCGCGGTGACGCCGCCACCGGTTCGAGTAGCCGCCCGAACGGCACGTCGAGCGCCACGCCGAGCGCCCAGAGCGTCTCCACACTGGGATTTCCGGTACCGGCCTCCAGCTGGTGGAGGGTTGACTTGGCGATGCCGGCGCGCTTGGCGACCTCGCTCAGTGACAGTCCGGCACGTTCGCGCTCCTGCCGTACGGCGGCGGCGATCACGTCGAGCGGCGCCTTGCTGCGTTCCATGTGTGTTCGCTCCCACGGACGTTACGTTCGGCTTGACGAACCCGCGTCAGCCGTTCAACATATAGAACCATGCGTTCGATTCTCCGAACAAGTGATCCGATCGTCCGGAGCGTGGCCGCCCTGTGCGCCGCGGGGTTCGTCGTCGGGCTCTCGTTCGGCGCGATCGCCGCGGCCGCCCACATCCCACTGGTCAAGATCGTCGCGATGTCGGCGTTCATCTACGCCGGAGGCGCGCAGTTCCTGGCCGTCGGCATCGTCTCGGCCGGCGGCGGCGCGCTGGCGATCATCGCCGCCGGGCTGCTGCTGAACGCCCGGCACCTGCCGTTCGGCCTGGCCATCGGGGACGTCATCGGCGACCGGCCACCGGCACCGGCTGGTCGGCAGCCACCTGATGACCGACGAGTCCGTGGCGTTCGCGCTCGCCCAGCGCGACGGCGCCGCCCGCCGGCGCGCGTACTGGATCACCGGCGTCAGCCTGTTCTGCACCTGGAACGTCGCCTGCGTCATCGGCGCGGTCGTCGGCAGCACGATCGGTGATCCGGCCTCGTTCGGCGTGGACGCGGCCTTCCCGGCCGGCCTTCTGGCCCTGGTACTGCCGTCGCTGCGCGAAAAGCCCGCGCTGCGGGTCGCGGTCGCGGCCGCCGTGGTGGCGTTGGTCACCGCCCCGTTCCTGCCGGCCGGCCTGCCCGTGCTGGTCGCGCTGCTGGGCCTGGTGTTCGCCGTACCGCTCCCGTCGCGGCCTCGGGTCGGGGCGCCGTCATGAGCTGGTTGGCGATCGGGGTCTTGGCTGCGGGTACCTATGCGATGCGGCTGGCCGGCCCGCTGCTGCGCAGCCGGATCACCATGTCCGAGTCGGTGAAGCGCTACCTCTCGCTCGGTGCGGTGGCGCTGCTGGCGGCGCTGATCGCCACGGCCGCGCTGATCGAGGACGGCGGCTTCGCCGGGGTGGCCCGCCCGGCCGGCGTGGTGGTCGGCGCCGTACTGGCCTGGCGCCGCCTCCCCTTCGTCGTCGTGGTGGTGTCGGCCGCGGCGACCGCGGCGCTACTACGCCTGTTCGGCCTATGACCGCCAGCCCAGGGATTGCCACAACTTCCCCGAAGTAGTGGCCTCGGGAGGCGCGGGTGGCCACTACTTCCCCGAAGTTGTGCCCTCGGGCGGGGTGGTTGACCACTACTTCCCCGAAGTAGTGGTCTCGGCGGCGTGGGTGGGCACTGCTTGCCCGGAGTTGTGGCGTGATCGCTCGGGGATAGGCTCCGAGCATGCCCGACTTCGCGTTCTCGCCGCTGCTGCCACTCGGCCCGGACACCACCGAATACCGGCTGCTCACCAGCGACGGCGTCGGCCGCGACGGCCGCTTCCTCACCATCGAGCCGGAGGCGCTGACCAGGCTCACCGACGAGGCGATGCACGACATCGCGCACTTCCTGCGCCCGGCGCACCTGACCCAGCTGCGCTCGATCATCGACGACCCGGCTGCGTCGCCGAACGACCGTTTCGTCGCGCTCGACCTGCTGCGCAACGCCAACATCGCGGCCGGCGGGGTGCTGCCGATGTGCCAGGACACCGGTACCGCGATCGTCATGGGCAAACGCGGCCGCTTCGTACTGACCGACGGGCGGGACGAGGAGGCGATCGCGCGGGGCGTCTTCGACGCGTACACGCGGCTGAACCTCCGGTACTCGCAGCTCGCGCCGATCTCCATGTGGGACGAGAAGAACACCGGCTCCAACCTGCCCGCGCAGATCGAGGTCTACGCCGAGGGCGACGACGCGTACAAGTTTCTCTTCATGGCCAAGGGCGGCGGCTCGGCGAACAAGAGCTACCTGTACCAGGAGACCAAGGCGCTGCTGAACCCGAAGCGGATGATGCAGTTTCTCGAGGAGAAGCTCCGCCTCATCGGGACGGCCGCCTGCCCGCCGTACCATCTGGCGGTTGTCATCGGCGGCACCTCAGCGGAGTTCGCGCTGAAGACGGCGAAGCTCGCCTCGGCGAAGTATCTCGACACGCTGCCGACCGAGGGCTCGATGACCGCGCACGGCTTCCGCGATCTGGTACTCGAGGCCGAGGTTCTGGAGTTGACCCGGAACTTCGGCATCGGCGCGCAGTTCGGCGGCCGGTACTTCTGTCATGACGTCCGCGTCGTCCGCCTGCCCCGGCACGGTGCCTCCTGCCCGGTCGCCATCGCGGTCTCCTGCTCGGCCGACCGGCAGGCGGTCGCGAAGATCAACGCCGAGGGCGTGTGGCTCGAGCAACTCGAGCGCGACCCGGCGCGCTTCCTCCCCGACGTCCGACTTTCCGCTGACGACGAGGTCGTACCGATCGACCTCAACCGGCCGATGGACGAGATCCGCGCCGTACTGTCCGAGCTGCCGGTCAAGACCCGCCTCTCGCTCACCGGGCCGCTCGTCGTGGCCCGGGACATCGCCCACGCCAAGATCGCCGAGCGGCTCGACGCGGGCGGAGCGATGCCGTCGTACCTGCGCGATCACGCCGTCTACTACGCCGGCCCGGCGAAGACGCCCGCGGGCTATGCGTCCGGCTCGTTCGGGCCGACAACGGCCGGGCGGATGGACGCGTACGTCGAGCAGTTCCAGGCGGCCGGCGGCTCCTTGGTCATGCTGGCCAAGGGCAACCGCTCGAAGCAGGTGACGCAGGCCTGCGAGAAGCACGGCGGCTTCTACCTCGGCTCGATCGGCGGCCCGGCGGCCCGGCTCGCCCAGGACTGCATCAAGCACGTCGAGGTCCTCGAATATCCCGAGCTCGGCATGGAGGCGATCTGGAAGATCGACGTCGTCGACTTCCCGGCGTTCATCGTGGTCGACGACAAGGGCAACGACTTCTTCGCCGAAGTGACCAAGCCCGTACTGACGATTGGACGGCGCTGACATGGACACGGATGGCCAGTTCAGGGTCGAACGCGACACGATGGGCGAGGTCCGGGTGCCGGCCGAGGCGCTGTGGCGGGCGCAGACCCAGCGCGCGGTCGAGAACTTCCCGATCTCCGGCGGCCACCTCGAGCGCTCGCACATCCAGGCCCTGGCCCAGATCAAGGCGGCAGCCGCGGCCACCAACGCGGACCTCGGGGTGATCGGCCGGGACGTCGCCGACGCGATCGTCGCCGCGGCGGCCGAGGTCGCCGGCGGCGAGCACGACGACCAGTTCCCGATCGACGTCTTCCAGACCGGATCCGGTACGTCGTCCAACATGAACGCCAACGAGGTGCTCGCCACGCTCGCGTCGCGGCGGCTGGGCCGGGCCGTGCACCCGAACGACGAGGTCAACGCCTCCCAGTCGTCCAACGACGTGTTCCCGACCTCCATCCACGTCGCGGCCGCGTCGTCGCTGGCCCTTCATCTGGTACCGGCGTTGGACCACCTCGCGTCCACCCTGGACGGTCGCGCGGAGGCGTTCGCCGAAGTGGTGAAGTCCGGCCGTACCCACCTGATGGACGCCACCCCGGTGACCCTGGGCCAGGAGTTCTCCGGCTACGCCGCGCAGGTCCGCTACGGGATCGAGCGCATCCAGTCGACCCTGCCCCGGGTGGCCGAGCTTCCGTTGGGCGGCACGGCCGTCGGTACCGGCATCAACACGCCGCCCGGGTTCGCACCGGCCGTCATCGAGCGGCTGGCCGAGGCGACCGAACTGCCGCTCACCGAGGCGCGCAACCACTTCGAGGCGCAGGGCGCCCGCGACGCCCTCGTCGAGGCCTCCGGCCAGCTCCGGACCATCGCGCGTCGGCCTGTACAAGATCGCCAATGACATCCGCTGGATGGGCTCGGGTCCCCGGGCCGGCCTGCGTGAGCTGCGCATCCCCGATCTGCAGCCCGGCTCGTCGATCATGCCGGGCAAGGTCAACCCGGTCGTGTGCGAGGCCGTACGGCAGGTGTCCGCTCAGGTCATCGGCAACGACGCGGCGGTCGCGTTCGCCGGGTCCCAGGGCGACTTCGAGCTCAACGTCATGCTCCCGGTGATCGCCCGCAACGTGCTCGAGTCGATCCGGCTCCTCACCAACGTGGCCCGGCTGTTCGCCGACCGGTGCGTCGCCGGGTTGGAGGCCAACGTCGAGGTCGCCCGCTCGTACGCGGAAGGCTCTCCGGCGATCGTCACCCCGCTGAACCGCTTCCTCGGCTACGACGAGGCGGCCGCGATCGCCAAGCAGGCCCTGGCCGAGGAGAAGTCGATCCGCCAGGTGGTGATCGAGCGCGGCCACCTCGAAGACGGCAAGCTCACCGAGGAGCAGCTCGACGACGCGCTCGACGTGCTGAGCATGACGCACCCCTGACGCCTCCGCGGGCCCCGGGAGGGCACAACTTCGGGGAAGTGGTGCCCTCGGGGGGCCCGGGTGGCCACTACTTCGGGGAAGTGGTGCCCTCGCGGGGCCCGGGTGGCCACAACTTCGGGGAAGTAGTGCCCTCGGGGGGCCCGGGAGGCCACTACTTCGGGGGAGTTGTGAGGGCTTTGGCGACGGCTTCTGCCGCGGCTACCACCTCGGCGGCGGCGGTCTCCGGGTCCAGCGGGGCCAGCGCTACCACGCCCACGCTCGCCTCCAAGCCGTCCACGCCGGGTACGGCCGCGGCCACGCCGTACGCGCCGGGCTGGAGCTCGCCGACGCTCGACGTCGGTCGGTGATCGCCCCGGCGGCCGGCGAGGATCGCCTGACCGGCCGCGCCGCGCTCGAGCGGGTGACGTGAGCCCGCCCGGTACGCGACGTGAAACTGGGTCCAGGTCGGCTCGACGACGCTGAGCGCGAGCGCTTCACCCCCGTCGACGATGGTGAGGTGCGCGGTCGCGCCGACCCGCTCGGCCAGCCGCCGCAGCGCCGGCAGCGCGGCGTCGGCGACCAGCGGCTGGGCCCGCCGTGCGAGGCTCAGCACCCCGGCCCCGAGCCGCAGCCGCCCACCGGCGTCGCGGCGCAGCATGCCGTGCTCGGCCAGCGTGGCGACCAGCCGGTAGACGACGGCGCGGCCGACGCCCAGATGGGCGGCCGCCTCGGTCATGCTCAGCCCGCCGGGCGCGTCGGCCACCAACCGCAGCAGCCGCAGCCCACGGTCGAGGGTCTGTGCCGTCTCCGATGCCACGCGCTCAATTAAACGGGAGCGGGCTGACGCGAGGGGCTATGACTGATAAAATAGTCGTACGACCGATGGAGTAGTCATGAGTCTTTCCAAGCCGATCATCGACATCAGCCCCTCATTGCACGGCGACGTGTTGACCGTGCTCGTCGACTACATACACGGCCAGCCACTCTCGGGCCGGCAGATCGCCAACAAGATCCGCGATCGAGGAAGCCAGGAGGGGGTCCGGCGGGTGCTGCAGGCTCTCGTCCAGGCGGGGGTCGTGCGCCGAAGCGACCATCCACCGACGGCGCTCTACACACTCAACCCCGACCATCTCGCCGTGCCGCATCTCCTCGCGTTGCAGGGACTCCGAGAGGAACTGTTCGGTCGGATGCGAGAGTTGATCATTTCGTGGCGGATTCAGCCGGTCTCAGCTGTCGTGTTCGGAAGCGTCGCGCGCGGCGAGGCGCACGCCCAATCCGACGTTGACGTGCTGCTGGTTCGGGAGTCAGATGTCGACTATTTCGAAGGCGACTGGCCCAGACAGTTCGGCGAGCTCTACGACAAGACGCTGGCCTGGTCCGGCCGCCCGCTCGGCCTTGTCGACTACTCGGTCGAGGAGTGGCGCAACAGCCTGCGGCTCGCGGACCCTTTCCTCGACGACATCCGACGCGACGGGATCACCCTCGTCGGACTGACCCCGCACGAGCTCAGCGCCCGCGTGCTCGCCGGCGAGCCGGCCATTGCCGACGGCCAATGAGTCCTGTCCGCCCGACC
This sequence comes from uncultured Actinomycetota bacterium, assembly GCA_963816625.1. Lineage (GTDB taxonomy): Bacteria > Actinomycetota > Actinomycetes > Mycobacteriales > Micromonosporaceae > Dactylosporangium. The sequence continues at coordinate 127,886 of CAWFLC010000009.1, forward strand.
AACCCTGGCAACGAGGCGCTGCACCTGGCCAAAGCCGAGGAATACCTCGGCGCGGCCGCCCTGTTGCTGGACGGCCGGCATTTCGATGCGGCGGCCTCATCGGCGTCCCATCGCCGGGATCAGAGCATCGGACGCCATCTGTGCGGCCACGCTTTCCCGGCGTTGGACCGGTGATGATCACAACGGCGCCGTCGGACTGCTGGCGGCCGCCGGTCCGACCGGTGCCACTGGAGCGCAGTTACTGAAGTCGTTGCTGCCGATGAAAAACCGCGCGCAATACGGGCTTCAGGAATTTACCGACGACCAGGCGAGTCGAGCCGTGCAAATGGCGAGTGACCTCGTCGCGCTTGCGCGTCAGGTGGTCACCGATCGCGGCGCGGGTTCGGACGGTTGAGGCGCGGCGCAGCGAGCCTGGGTGAGCAGGCGAGTGATCGCGGTGGGTGGGTCGAGGCGGGCGGGTTCCTCGGCAAGTACCCTTGCATCCGTGACGCTGCGCTTGTATGACACCGCGACCCGAGCGACGCGGGACTTCGTCCCGCTGCGACC